>UBYA01000055.1 GCA_900469615.1 Hyphomicrobiales bacterium
GTCATCAACGATGGACGGCGTCACGTCCTTGAAGCGTTTGCCGCTGCCTGACGCATCCGGACCGGCCCGGCTTCACCAGCAACGGATGATCCGGGGCGCGATTTTAGGCGGATAGAACATTTTCGCGAGGCAATGGAGGCAGGCACCGCGCGCCGGAGCGGCAATGGCCGCCATGAGAGCATGGATTGAACATGCGCGGGCCAAAGGATAGAAAGGCGTGTGGCGAGCGGGCTTTTCATATTGTAGATCCCGAAGTACGTACAATCGAGTGCAGCAGCATAGCGGCTTGATCTGGCAAAGGCTGACCGCTAGGTTAGCGCCGCGATCACGCGACAAAACAAGAGGATTCTCATGCCGACAGGCAAAGTTAAGTTTTTCAACACCGACAAGGGCTTTGGCTTCATTACGCCGGAAACCGGCGGAGCTGACGTATTCGTCCATGTCTCCGCTCTGCAATACGGCGACGTGCTGAGAGAGGGCCAGTCCGTTTCCTACGATCTGGGCCAGGATCGCAAGACCGGCAAGTCCAAGGCGGAAAACGTCAGACCGCTCTGATGACCTAGCGTCGGCTGCCGCGCCGCCATCTGAATGCCTTCCACGATCCGGCGCAGGAAAATGACCTTGCACCGAGGCCAAGACCGGCAGGCGTGGAGTGCAAGGCGCGGCAACCGCATAGGTTGCCGCGATCAAACAAACCGTCTGCGGCCCGTAAGTCGAGTACGATTGTCGCGAGGGGCCATTCCCCTCCGATGACACGTCGAGATCGTGCTCCGCCGCCCCGTCGGCGAGACTGCCGCCCTGTTCGGCAAGCGGTTCAGATTATCGGTTGCGGATAGGCAGGGAGATTTGTCGATGCCGCCGTTGACAAGTTCTGCTGCAATGCGGTAAGTGCGTTTCCGGCAATGGATTCTGCCGGGTTCTTCGCAACCAAACCGCCCTGACAGGCTGATGACTCCTACTCAACTGTGATTTTCTCGCAGTGGGAGTCCTGTGCCTGTCATTCGCCCCCAAAAGCAATGACGGCGAACTCTCCGACTGCGTTCGGAGACAGACATGTCGTTTGCTTATTTGACTGGCCGTTTTTCGCAGATCGGCACCTTGTTGAAATGGGCTGCCGCGGTAATCCCCATGGCTGCAGCCGTCGGTTCCCTCTGCGCTCTCTTCCTCTGGGCGCTCGATCGAGCCACCGAAACTCGTTTCGAATACCCTTTCCTGCTCTTCGCACTGCCGGTCGCCGGCTTCTTCATTGCACTGGTCTATCACTGGATCGGACGTTCGGCCGAGGGAGGCAACAACCTCATCGTCGACCAAATCCATGAACCGGGCGCAGGCGTGCCGCTGCGCATGGCTCCGCTGATCCTCGTTTCGACGGTTCTCACCCACCTGTTCGGCGGCTCGGCCGGACGCGAGGGGACGGCGGTGCAACTCGGCGGCAGCCTGGCAAGCGCGGTCGGCAAGGCTTTTCGGCTGGATTCCTCGGAAATCCGCCTGATGCTCATGGCAGGCATCGCAGCGGGATTTGGAGCAGTCTTCGGCACGCCGATCGCCGGAGCCGTATTCGCCCTCGAAGTGCTCACCGTCGGGCGCATCCAGTACGAAGCCCTGATACCCTGCCTGATTGCGGCCGTCACGGGAGACTGGGTCTGCCATCTCTGGGGCATCCATCATGTCGCATATCCCATTGCATTCGGGTCGGGCGCCCCTTTCGAACTCGATATCAAACTATTCGCCGAGGTTGCCGTTGCCGGGATCGCATTCGGCCTGATCGGCCAGATATTCGCAGAAACGTCGCACGGGCTTCAAACGCTTTGGAAGCGGCTGTTTCCGTTCGCCCCCTTCCGCCCGGTCGTCGGCGGCCTTTTGGTCATCGGCCTCGTCTACGCCCTTGGAACGCGTTCCTATCTCGGCCTCGGCGTCTGGTCGCCAAATCCGGCGGATCCGACAATTCTCGGCTTTTTCGATCCCTCGCGGGCCGATTACTGGAGCTGGCTGCTCAAGCTGGTTTTCACCGTCATAACGCTGAGCGCCGGCTTCAAGGGCGGAGAGGTCACGCCCCTCTTCTTCATCGGCGCGGCTCTCGGCCACGCCATCGCGCAGCTGATCGGCGCCCCCGTCGATCTGTTCGCCGGCCTGGGCTTCGTGGCGGTATTCGCCGCGGCCTCCAATACCCCGCTTGCCTGCACCATCATGGGGCTTGAGCTCTTCGGTGCAGGCAACACGGTCTACATCGCCACCGCCTGCTTCATCGCATACGTCTTCAGCGGACACTCCGGCATCTACCTGTCGCAGCGCATCGGCGTTCCCAAAAACGATGCCGGGCTCATTCCGCCCGACGTCTCGCTCCGGGAGGTTCGGGAAATTGGCCGGCCCGCCCCCGTGACAAGCCTGCTTGACCGCCTCGGGCGGCAAGCCTCGGCCGCTCGAACCAAAACTCCATCGATCAAGGATCAGGAAATGCAGTTTTCACATGCGCTGACCCATAGCGACGTCGGCATGATAAGGATCTATTTGAAGCCCCGCGAAAAGATGCCGAGCAAAGGAGCTCGCAGCCTCTGGAGCTCCCGCCCCCTCTATCGCGAGTTGGTCCTCGAAGCGAAGAACGCCGGGCTGATGAACGCCGTGGCGCACCACACCCATTATGGCTACAGCAATCACGGCAAAGTGGAGGATTTCGGCAGCGAGATTCGCAATCCGGAGCTGACGATGTGCGTCGAAATCATCGGTCATCGCCATGAACTGGAGAATTTCGTCCGGAGACATGGCGGGATGCTGCACGACAAGGTCATCATCTTCAAGCATCTGGAGCACTGGTCCATCAGCAATCTGCACCTCGTCGAAAAGACGATCATCCCGCAGAGCGAGGACGACGAAACGATCGCGGATGCCGGTTGATCACCGGAACATGGCGAAGCGTGTTTCGGCACGCTTCCGCGTCAACGGAGGTCATGAGGCTTCCTCCTCGATTGCATTCTGTGCCACCTCGTCCACACCGCCGTTCAGGCGTTCGGCCGCGAGATAGCCTGCCGTCACCGATGCGAGGCAGAGCGCGACGGAGATGGCGATATTCAGAACCGCCCTGCCCACCGCTCCGGCCTTGAGAAGCTCCAGCGTCTGCAGGCTGAAGGACGAAAAGGTCGTAAACCCTCCGCA
>UBYA01000054.1 GCA_900469615.1 Hyphomicrobiales bacterium
TATAGGCAAAGCCGTGCTTTGTGACCTCGTCATGGCGATAGATGTTTCTGAGGTCGACGAGAACCGGTGCCTTCATGACGGATTTGAGCCGTTCGAAGTCCAGCGCGCGGAACTGGTTCCATTCCGTCACGATGACGAGGGCGTCGGCGTCGTGCGCGGCGCTGTAGGCATCGTCGGCATAGGCGATATCGTCGATCACCAGGCGGGCATTGTCCATGCCTTCGGGATCGTAGCCGGTCACGCCGGCGCCGGCATCCTGCAGCGTCCGGATGATCGAGATCGCCGGGCTGTCGCGCATGTCGTCGGTGTTCGGCTTGAAGGTCAGGCCGAGGATGGCGATCCTCTTGCCCCTGATGTCGCCGCCCATGGCCGTAATCACCTTGCGGCCCATGGCGCGCTTGCGGTTGTCGTTGATCGAAATCGTGGTTTCGATCAGGCGCACGGGGCTGTCGTAATCCTGCGCCGTCTTGGCCAGCGCAATCGTATCCTTCGGGAAGCAGGAGCCGCCATAGCCCGGACCGGCATGCAGGAATTTCGAGCCGATGCGGCCGTCAAGGCCGATGCCGCGCGAGACCTCCTGCACATTGGCGCCCACCTTCTCGCACAGATCGGCCATTTCGTTGATGAAGGTGATCTTCATGGCCAGGAAGGCGTTGGCGGCGTATTTGATCAGTTCCGACGTGCGGCGGGTGGTGAACAGCAGCGGCGCCTGGTTGAGGTAGAGCGGCCGGTAGACCTCGGTCATGACGGAGCGGGCGCGCTCGTCGTCGAGGCCGATGACGATGCGGTCCGGGCGCTTGAAATCCTCGATAGCAGCCCCCTCGCGCAGGAATTCCGGGTTGGAGACGATGGCGACTTCGGCATCCGGATTGGTTTCGCGCACGATGCGCTCGACCTCGTCGCCGGTGCCGACAGGCACGGTCGACTTGGTGACGATGACGGTGAAGCCGTCGACGTGCCGGGCGATCTCGCGCGCGGCGGCATAGACATAGGAAAGATCGGCATGACCGTCGCCGCGCCTGGAAGGCGTGCCGACCGCGATGAAGACGACGTCGCTCGCGGCAACGCTTGTCTCGACATCCGTCGCAAAGGAAAGACGGCCGGCGCGGACATTGTCGGCAACCAGCTGCTCCAGACCGGGTTCGAAGATCGGTATCTCGCCCCGGCGCAACGCTTCGATCTTGCCGGCGTCCTTGTCGACGCAGATCACGTCATGGCCGAAATCGGCAAAGCAAACGCCCGACACGAGCCCCACATAACCAGAGCCGATCATCGTGATACGCATGAAACTTCAATCCTCTTA
>UBYA01000053.1 GCA_900469615.1 Hyphomicrobiales bacterium
AAATGGCAAAGAGTAAGTTTGAGCGCAATAAGCCGCACGTTAACATCGGCACGATCGGGCACGTTGACCACGGCAAGACGTCTTTGACGGCAGCGATCACGAAGTTCTTCGGTGAGTTCAAGGCGTACGACCAGATTGACGCTGCGCCGGAAGAAAAGGCCCGCGGCATCACGATCTCGACGGCGCACGTTGAATACGAGACTCCGGCTCGTCACTATGCGCACGTCGACTGCCCCGGCCACGCTGACTATGTGAAGAACATGATCACGGGTGCGGCACAGATGGACGGCGCGATCCTGGTTTGCTCGGCAGCCGACGGCCCGATGCCGCAGACGCGCGAGCACATCCTGCTTGCCCGCCAGGTCGGCGTTCCGGCGATCGTGGTGTTCCTGAACAAGGTGGACCAGGTTGACGACGCCGAGCTTCTGGAGCTTGTCGAGCTAGAAGTTCGCGAACTTCTGTCGTCCTACGACTTCCCGGGCGACGACATTCCGGTTGTCAAGGGTTCGGCTCTTGCTGCACTTGAAGATTCGGACAAGAAGATCGGCGAAGACGCGATCCGCGAGCTGATGGCTCAGGTTGACGCCTACATCCCGACGCCCGAGCGTCCGATCGACCAGCCGTTCCTGATGCCGATCGAAGACGTGTTCTCGATCTCTGGCCGTGGTACGGTTGTGACGGGCCGCGTCGAGCGCGGTATCATCAAGGTTGGCGAAGAAGTCGAGATCGTCGGCATTCGTCCGACGTCGAAGACGACGGTTACCGGCGTTGAAATGTTCCGCAAGCTGCTCGATCAGGGCCAGGCCGGCGACAACATCGGCGCGCTGATCCGCGGTGTTAACCGTGACGGCGTCGAGCGTGGCCAGATTCTTTGCAAGCCGGGTTCTGTGAAGCCGCACAAGAAGTTCATGGCCGAAGCCTACATCCTGACGAAGGAAGAAGGCGGCCGTCATACGCCGTTCTTCACGAACTACCGTCCGCAGTTCTACTTCCGCACGACGGACGTGACTGGCATCGTGACGCTTCCGGAAGGCACGGAAATGGTTATGCCGGGCGACAACGTCACGGTTGCGGTTGAGCTGATCGTTCCGATCGCGATGGAAGAGAAGCTTCGCTTCGCTATCCGCGAAGGCGGCCGTACCGTCGGCGCTGGCATCGTCGCTTCCATCGTCGAGTAAT
>UBYA01000052.1 GCA_900469615.1 Hyphomicrobiales bacterium
GACCCGATGATCACCCACACTATGCCGCTCGAAGACATCAACAAGGGCTTCGAACTCATGCACTCAGGCGAAAGCATCAGAAGCGTCGTGCTGTACTGACATTGCGCAGCCCACGGCCGGAAATTTATTGGCAGTCAAAGCGACGGAAAATCCTCGAGCCACCGTTCAAGAAGGACGCCGACCTCATGCTGAGGCCGGCGGCATGAACATGAATGGCCTTCAGGCAAAAGGATATGCCCATGACCAGCAAGCTGCTAAGTGCGGCCGCCGCCGCTCTCTTCGCCCTGTCTTCGGCAACCGTGGTCTTTGCACAGACGACGGCACCCGCAACGACGACAACGCCCGTGCCGGCAGCGACCCCGTCCGCTTCTGCGCCTTCTTCGACCATGCCGTCGAAGGACGACATCAAGACGGCGCGGCAGGCCTGCCGGCAAGATGCGACGGGGCAGGGCCTGAAGGGGCAAAAGCGCAAGGATTCGGTCACAAGCTGCCTGCAGCAGAAATATCCGGTTCTGGCGAAGCGCAAGACCTGCCACGATCAGGGCGTCGGCAAGGGTCTCGAAAAGAAGGCTTTGCGCGATTTTGTAAAGCAGTGCGTGAGCGCGAGCTGATTGCTTGTGCCATCATAGTCCGCCTCACGGGGCGGGCTATGCCGTCGATAGATCGTGCTCTCGCCATGCAACGCCACGTCACCCCTTTTTCTCGAAGGCAAGCCGCCTTATCTCCTTGCCCAGGCAATAGATTTCAGGGCTCAGCGTGCTTTTTCAACCAGAACGGCTTTCATTCGGCATAGTCCTGCCGGCGCAGACGAGAACGTCGGCCGACATGCAGTTCGATACACAGCTCGCCATTGCGGCCCAGGCGGCCAGGTTGGGTTTCGACGCCTTGTGGGTGAGGGATGTTCCCCTTAACAGCGACAGCTATCCCGACCCCGTCGGGCACGCCGATCCATGGGTCTTCCTCAGTGCTCTGGCTGCCGTCACATCCGGCATTGCGCTGGCGACGGGTGCCATCGTGCTGCCTCTGCGGCATCCGCTTCACATCGCCAAGGCAGCCCTCTCGATCACATCCTTGTCAAAAGGGCGGTTCGTCCTCGGTCTCGGTTCGGGCGACAGACCGACGGAGTACGCGATGTTCGGAGAGGATGTCGAGAACCGCAAGATGCTCTTTCAATCGCATTGGCATCGCCTCGCCGCCGCTCTTCGCCAGGATCAGCAGGTAATCGACGAAAACGGCCGCGTGCGCAGCGAGTTCGCCATCAGACCTCGCCTGAAAACCTCGGTTCCGATGGTTGCCGTGGGGTCATCGTCGCAATCCCTCGAATGGATCGCCCGGAACGCAACGGCCTGGATGACCTATTACCGGCCGCTGTCGGTCCAGAAGGATCGATTGGCGCTCTGGCACAATGCCCAGGCAAAAGTTACCGCGGATTTCCGCGGCTTCGGCCAGTCCATGGTTCTGGAACTGCTCGCTCGGCCGGAAGCGGCATACGAGGAGATCAATCTCGGTGGCAGAACCGGCCGGCGAGGGCTGATCGAGGCCCTGTCGGCAATGCGCGACGCAGGCATTCATCACGTCGCCTTCAACCTCATCGCGCAAGGTAGGCCAGCCAGCGAGGTCATGGAGGAAATCGCAGCGGATGTCCTGCCGGCCTTGCGCTAGGTTCAGCGAACCCTCCTTGGTGGCGGCGTCATGGAAATCATGTCGATGAAATGCTGGACAATGCTGGTTTTTGCGCCCCTCGCCACCTATCTTTCTGCCGAAACGAAAAAGGGCCGACTTTGCTTCTCGAAATTTCAATCGTCATCGTTCTTACCCTCCTGAACGGCGTGCTCGCAATGTCGGAATTGGCCATCGTGTCATCCCGGCCCGCGCGCCTGAAAGTGCTTTCGGACCAGGGAAGCAGGGGGGCGGCCATGGCGATAAGGCTTGCGGAGGAGCCGGGCCGCTTCCTCTCGACCGTGCAGATCGGCATCACCCTCGTCGGCGTTCTATCCGGCGCTTTCTCAGGCGCCACACTCGGCGCTCGCCTGTCGGGCTGGCTTGCCGCACAGGGTCTCTCGGTTGCGGCCGCCGATGCCATCGGCGTCGGTTCGGTCGTCGTCGCCATTACCTATCTCTCGCTGATCATTGGAGAACTGGTGCCGAAGCAGGTCGCGCTTCGCGCCCCTGAAACGGTGGCGAGCAAGGTGGCGCCGGCCATGGTGTTTCTGTCGCGCGCGGCCGCGCCGCTCGTCTGGCTGCTGGATCTTTCGGGACGCCTGGTCCTGAGCGCGCTCGGCCAATCCGGCAAGGCCGGAGACGGGGTCAGCGACGAGGAAATCAAAACCGTTCTGGCGGAGGCGCAGAGTGCCGGCGTCATCGCAACGGAAGAGCAGGCGATGATTTCCGGCGTGATGCGCCTGGCCGACCGAAATGCCCGGGCGCTGATGACACCGCGTCGTGACGTGGAAGTCATCGATATCGAGGACAGTTTCGAAGATGTCTGCGCGCAGCTTCGCCGCACCCAAAAAGCGCGGCTGCCATTGCGCAAGGATAGTTCCGACGAGATCGTCGGCGTGCTGACGACGCGGGATTTCTTCGATGTGCTGGCCTCCACCGGCCATGTCGACATTCTGGCGCTGGCCAAGCAGGTCCCGATCGTGTCGGATCTGACGAGTGCGCTGGATATAGTGAAGGCGTTGCGCCGCTCTTTCTCGCATATGGTGCTCGTCTACGACGAGTACGGTCACTTCGAAGGGGTCATCACTTCGGGCGATATTCTTGAGGCCATCCTCGGCGCGGTTCAGCAGGAAGCAGATGCCGACGGCGAACAGGCGATCGTCCGTCGTCACGACGGCAGCTATCTCGTATCCGGCTGGATGCCCATCGACGAGTTCGCCGACTTCATGAACCTCCAGATCGAAGGCGATCGCGACTACCAGACTGTCGCAGGCTTTGTCCTGCAGGAACTGCGCCATCTTCCGGACGTGGGCGAAAGCTTCGAGAAAGGCGGCTGGCGCTTCGAGGTCGTGGATCTCGACGGCCGCAGGATCGACAAATTGCTGGTGAGCGCAAACGATGCTCCCGCGACCGCTGAGACTATTCCGTAACTCGCACCAGACAGGTATATAAGGCAGTTCATCGCGCGAAGCTGGTAGAGATTTAAGTTCCATAAGATAGATTATCTGATCGGCCTCTGTA
>UBYA01000051.1 GCA_900469615.1 Hyphomicrobiales bacterium
GCCTTTTGCAGCTCCGGCAGGGCTTCGAAGAGATCTGCGACGAGGCCGTAGTCTGCGATCTGGAAGATCGGGGCATCCTCGTCCTTGTTGATGGCGACGATGACCTTCGAATCCTTCATGCCCGCCAGATGCTGGATGGCGCCGGATATGCCGCAGGCGATATAGAGCTGCGGTGCCACCACCTTGCCCGTCTGCCCCACCTGCCAGTCGTTCGGCGCATAGCCGGCATCGACGGCGGCGCGCGAGGCACCGACGGCGGCCCCGAGCTTGTCGGCAACCGGCAGGATGACTTCCTTGAACTTCTCGGCAGAGCCCAGCGCACGGCCGCCGGAGATGATGATCTTCGCCGAGGTCAGCTCCGGACGATCCGAAGAGGACAAGGCATCGCCGACGAAGGAGGACAGCGCCGGATCGGCAACAGCCGATACCGTCTCGATGGCCGCCGAGCCGCCTTCGGCGGCCGAGGCGAACGAGGCCGTGCGCACGGTGATGACCTTCCTGGCGTCGGTCGACTGCACCGTCTGGATGGCGTTGCCGGCATAGATCGGCCGTTTGAAGGTGTCGGCAGAGACCACTTCGATGATTTCCGAGACCTGGGCGACATCGAGCAGGGCGGCCACGCGCGGCAGCACGTTCTTGCCGACCGAGGTGGCCGCGCCGAGGATGGTGTCGTAGGACCCGGCGAGCGACACGATCAGCGCCGCCAGCGGCTCGGCCAGATTGTTGGCAAGGCTCGCATCCTCGGCAACCAGCACCTTGGAGACGCCGGCAAGCTTGGCCGCCTGCTCAGCCGCCGCCTTGGCGCCCGCGCCTGCGACAAGCACATGCACGTCGGAACCGATCTTGGAGGCCGCCGTCAGCGCCTTGGCGGTCTGGTCGGAGAGATGTTCATTGTCGTGATCAGCCAGAAGAAGAATGGCCATGATGTCTAACTCCTCGTTCGGACCGGATTAAAGCACGCCGGCTTCGACTTTAAGCTTCTCGACCAGCTCGGCGACCGAGCCCACCTTGACGCCCGCCTTGCGGCCCGACGGCTCTTCCGTCTTCAGCACCTTCAGCCGCGGCTCCGTCGACACGCCGAAGTTTGCGGGCGACGTCTTGTCGAGCGGCTTCTTCTTGGCCTTCATGATGTTGGGCAGCGAGGCGTAACGCGGCTCGTTCAGGCGCAGGTCCGACGTGACGACGGCCGGAAGCTTGACCTCGATCGTCTGCAGGCCGCCATCCACTTCGCGCGTGACCTTGGCCGAACCGTCACCGATCTCGATCTTCGAGGCGAAGGTGGCCTGCGCCGTGCCGAGCAAGGCCGCCAGCATCTGGCCGGTCTGGTTGGAATCGTCGTCGATCGCCTGCTTGCCGACGATGATGAGGCCCGGCTGTTCGGCGTCGGCCACACCCTTGAGGATCTTGGCGACGGCCAGCGGCTCGACTTGATCGTCGGTCTCGACCAGGATGGCGCGATCAGCCCCCATGGCCAGCGCCGTCCTCAGCGTCTCCTCGGCCTTGGCGGGTCCGATCGACACGACGACCACTTCCTCTGCCTTGCCGGCTTCCTTCAGACGCAGCGCCTCTTCCACCGAAATCTCGTCGAACGGGTTCATCGACATCTTCACGTTCGACAGCTCGACGCCAGATCCATCCGGCTTGACCCGGATCTTCACGTTGTAGTCAACCACCCGCTTGACGGGAACCAGTATCTTCATGG
>UBYA01000049.1 GCA_900469615.1 Hyphomicrobiales bacterium
TCTCCCCGAGGGGAGAAGGGACATGCCGCTCTGGCTGCCTCTACGCCGTGGTCCCACATGACTCGGTGACAAAGCAACCCGTTGACATCCTTCATGGAAGGCGGAAGATTGCGCGCCGCAAGAGCAGCCAAGGCCTTGCTTCCATGTCCGTATCCGAATGCCCGCAAGGCCGCTGAAGGCTCCTCCGCCAATGCCCACTCTCCGCCTCATTGCTGACGATCTCACCGGCGCGCTCGATACCGCGGTCGAATTCGTCGGCGTCTACGGCCCGATCGCGGTGCAGCGTGACGACGCGCTTCCGGCAAACCTGCCGGATTGCCTTGCGATCGATAGCGGCACCCGCGAAAAATCGGCGGCCGACGCGGCGGCGATCGTCGGCCGCATCGCGCCGCTGCTGGAGGGAGCCGATCTTGCCTTCAAGAAGGTGGACAGCCTGTTTCGCGGACCCTGGGCGGCGGAACTTGCGGCCTGCTTTCGCCTCGGCCACTGGCGTCACTGCATCCTCGCACCGGCCTTTCCGCATCACGGACGGCACACAAGGGGCGGACGGCAGGTGCTGTTTGCCGGCAAGGACGCCTGGCGCGACATAAGCGGCGATCTCGTCACGCACTTACGAGCCGAGGGATTGCCGGCCTTCAACACCACGCTCGATCAGACCACCGTCGAAGGCGCTGAAAAGCTGCCCACTCCGGATGGCATCCATGTTTTCGATGCTCATACGGACGACGATCTGGACGCCGTCATCGCATGGGTATCCTCGCAGCTTGAGGGGCCGGTCTTATGGAGCGGCACCGGCGGGCTGGCGCGCGCCCTGGCACGGAATATCGACCTGGCGACACATCATCGCCCTCATGCCGAAAAGAACGCCGGCACAACACGCATCAAGCCCGCCGTCCCCATTTCGCGCAGGCTGAAAAGACCGGTGCTCGGCCTGTTCGGCTCGGATCAGCCGATCACGCTGGCGCAGCTCCAGGCCTGCGGTCCCAATTGGCTGAAAATCGCGGAACATGCCAACGCCGACGCCGTCGACCATCAAATCCAGCAAAGCGGCGTCGCCATGGTCAGCATCGATCTGCCGACGGGGCTTGAACGTGATGACGCGGCAAGGCGGATCGAGGCGACTTTCGGCGGCATCGCCAAGGCTTTGCCGGCACCGGCCACACTGATCGTCGCCGGCGGCGAAACCTTGCGAAATCTTTGCTCGGCGCTCGACGTGGCAGCCCTCAGCATTACCGGCCAGGCCGCGCCCGGCCTGCCCCGCTCCACGATCGTCGGCGGCCCCTGGCAGGGAACCACGGTCATCTCCAAATCGGGAGCCTTCGGTGGCCCAACCCTGTGGCGCGATCTCCTGAGTGAAAACGGGCTGATTGCCGGAGGAGAAGAACCATGACGCGGCATCTGGCGATCACCATGGGCGATCCCGCCGGCATCGGCCCGGAAATCATCGTCAAAGCCGCGGCCCGGCTGAAGGATCGGCTGGACGAAGGCAGCCTGAAGCTGACGATCATCGGCAGCGGCCCGGCCCTGCGGCTGGCCGAGCGGCAGCTCGGCCTCGATATCGAGATTCCCGAAACGCAGATGGAGGGCGACTGGCCGGACCTCTGCTTCATCCAGGCCGATGCCGAGGGAGAGCCGATCCTGCCCGGCGCTCTTTCCGCCGATGGCGGCCGCATGGCGTTCAAGGCGGTCGAAAGGGGCGTGCAGCTCGCCATGGCCGGCAAGGTCGGCGGCATCGTCACGGCGCCGCTCAACAAGGAAGCGCTGAACAAGGCCGGCTTCCATTATGCCGGCCATACCGAGCTGCTGGCGGAACTCACCGGCGCGCGCGGGTCGGTGATGATGCTCGCCCATGGCAATATGCGCGTCAGCCATGTCACCACCCATGTCGCGCTGGAGGATGTGCCGAAGCGGCTGACGCCCGAGCGGCTGCGCCTCGTCATCGACCTCACCGACAAGGCGCTCAGGAATCTCGGCATCGCAAGGCCGAGGATCGCGGTGGCGGCGCTCAATCCGCACGCCGGCGAAGGCGGTCTCTTCGGGCGGCAGGATATCGATATCTCCACCCCCGCCATCGCCAGGGCCGTGTCGGACGGACTGGATATTGTCGGCCCCGTTCCCGGCGACACGGTTTTCGTCAAGCTGCGCGCCGGCCAGTACGATGCCGTCATCGCCATGTATCACGATCAGGGCCATATCCCCGTCAAGCTGCTCGGCTTCGAAATCGATCCGGCGACGGGCAAGTGGATGGATCTCTCCGGCGTCAACATCACGCTCGGCCTGCCGATCGTGCGCACCTCCGTCGACCACGGCACGGCTTTCGACATCGCCGGCAAGGGGATTGCCAACGAGCGCAGCCTGATCGAAGCGATCGAATTCGCCGAAAGGCTCGCAGGCGGCTGACCGTCGGCCGCTTGCGGCAAACCGATGCTTGGAATACCGTTCAACGCAGGCTCGCCGACGGCGGGTTTCTCGATACCATTTCGAATAATTGGACTGCCGCTGCCGTTCCGGCCCGGCGGGCAACGGCCGATTTCATGCAGCATCAGCGAGACCGCATCGACCTCAGCGCACGCGACTATGCGGCGATCTATGCGCTGAGCGATATCCATGGCTGCTACGACGATATGGTCGCGGCCGAACGCCGCATCGTCGAGGATGCCCGCGCCCTTCCCGGCCGGAAGCTGCTGATGTTTCTCGGCGATTATGTCGATCGCGGCCCACGTTCGAGCGACGTGCTGGAGCATCTCTGCGCGCCGCCGCCCGAAGGCTTCGACCGCTATGCGCTTTGCGGCAATCACGACGATGTCTTCCTAAGCTTTCTGGACGATCCCGACGCCAACATGCATTGGCTCGAATTCGGCGCGCTGCCGACGCTTGCCTCCTATGGCATCGATGCCAGGCATGTGCTTTTCGACCTCGGTTATGGCGTCGAGGAATTGCGCGACATGACGCTCAAGGCGATGCCCGCAGCGCATGTCGGACTGCTGCGCTCGCTCGCCGGAGCGGTTACTCTCGGCTCGATCCTTTTCGTCCATGCCGGCATCAGGCCGGGCATCGCCCTGAGCGAGCAGACGGATGAGGATCTGATGTGGATTCGCGAGCCATTCCTGACGAAGGGGCCGCAATTGCCGCTTCTGGTGATCCACGGCCATACGCCGGGCTCGCATCCGGTTTTCGGCCAGAGCCGCATCGGCATCGATACCGCCGTTTCCATGGGCGGAACCCTTACCGTCCTCAAGATCGCCGAGGGCAGACAGACGATCCTGCCGCCGATCTAGAGCGATTCCGGGAAAACTGCATAGCGGTTTTCCGCTCGGAATTGCGTAAGAACAAAGGATAGCGAAAACCCCGGCACGAAACCGGGGTTTGCTTGTTTCTGACGGCTTACTCCGCCGCCATCGCCGGAGGAAGCTGGATCGTGCTCTGGTCGTCGTCGGCCTGATCCCTGGCCGGCGGCTCCGTCGACTTGTGCTTCGGCTCGCGGCCGAAGAACAGAGCGTAACCGGCGGGCAGGACGAAGATGGTCAGCACGGTCGCGACCAGAATGCCGCCCATCATGGCGTAGGCGAGCGGCCCCCAGAAGACGCCGCGCGAGATCGGAATCAGTGCGAGAACGGCCGTCAGCGCCGTCAGCATGATCGGCCGGAAACGGCGCACGGCCGAGCCGATGATCGCCTCCTTCCGGTCCATGCCCGCCGCGATGTCCTGGTCGATCTGGTCGACGAGGATGATCGAGTTGCGGATGATGATACCGAGCAGCGCGATAACGCCGAGGATCGCCACGAAGCCGAAGGGCGCACCGCTGATCAGCAATGCTCCCGCCGCACCGATGATGCCGAGCGGACCGGTGGCGAGCACCAGCATCGCCTTGCCGAAGTGCTGAAGCTGCGCCATCAGGAGCACGACGATGATGACGAGCATGATCGGCGCCTTGGCGGCAATGGATTGCTGGCTTTCGGCGCTGTCCTCGGCACCGCCCTGCACCTCGATCTTGTAGCCGGCCGGCAGGCTGTTCCTCAGATCCGCCATGTCGCTGTAGAGTTTGGCGGTCACATCGTTCGCCTGCACGTCGTCGGGCAAGGTCGCGCGTACGGTGATGGTCGGCAGACGGTCGCGGCGCCATTCGATGCTCTGTTCCATCACGGGCACGATCTTGGCGACCTGCGACAGCGGCACGAAGCCACCCGCATCGGTCGGGATATAGACGGAGTTGACCGACGTCAGCAGATGGCGGCTTGCCTCCGGCTCGCGGGCGACGATACCGACTGTTTCCTCACCCTCGCGATAGTTGTCGAGCGTGACGCCGGACATCGCGGCCTGAAGCATCTGGCGGATGCGCTGCGATGTCACGCCCAGAGCACGGGCACGATCCTGGTCGATCACCAGCTTCATCGCCGGCACCGGCTCGAGCCAGTCGTCATGGATGGCGCCGAGCAGCGGGTTCCGGGCGAAGCGCTGCTTCACCTCGTCCGCAATATGGCGCACCTCCTGCCGGTCCGGGCCCATGACGCGCAACTGCACGGGCCAGCCTGTGGGCGGGCCGAGGAACAGACGGTCGACCTTGGCGCGGACGGCGGGGAAGTCTGCCGCGAGAATGCCGCGCATCTTGGTAATCAGACGCTCGCGGGCCGGCTCATCCTTGGCCATGACCAGCATCTGGGCATAGTTCGGGTTGGTGAGCTGCTGATCGAGCGGCAGGAAGAAGCGCGGTGCGCCCTGCCCGACATAGGTGGCAATGAAGCGCTTGTCGGGATCGTCAGCCATGCGCGCTTCCAGCGCCTGCGCCTGCCGTTCGACTTCCTTGATGCTGGTGCCTTCCGGCAGCCACAGGTCCACGAGGATTTCCGGACGCGACGATTGCGGGAAGAAGTTCTGCGGAATGAACTGGAAGGACCACAGGCTGCCGATGAAGGCGGCGAGCGTCAGAAGCAGCACGATGACGCGATGGCGCACGGCCCAGGTCACGGACGAGCGCAGACGGCGATAGAAGCGCGTGTCGAATACGTCATGATGCTCGCCGGCATGGTGGCGCTGCTTGAGGATCATGTAGCCGAGCCATGGCGTGAAATAGACGGCCACGAACCAGGAGACCACGAGCGCGATGCCGACGACATAGAACAGCGTGCGGACATATTCGCCGGCCGTCGATGCCGCGAAGCCGACCGGAATGAAGCCGGCGGTCGTTATCAGCGTGCCGGTCAGCATCGGGAAGGCGGTGGAGGAATAGGCAAAGCTCGCGGCATCGAGCTTGACCAGCCCCTCCTCCAGCTTGCGCTCCATGAGTTCGACCACGATCATGGCGTCGTCCACCAGCAGGCCGAGCGCGATGATGAGCGCGCCGAGCGAGATGCGCTGCAGATCGATGCCGAATTCGTACATGATGGCAAAGGTCGCGGCCAGCACCAGCGGAATGGCGATGGCGATCACCAGGCCGGAACGCCAGCCGATCGACAGGAACGAGACGATCAGAACGATGACGAGCGCTTCGCCGAGCGCGTGCATGAACTCGCTGATCGCGTCGGTAACCACATCCGGCTGGTTGGCGATCTGGTCGACCTGAACGCCGACCGGCAGCGAGGCCTCGAAGCGCTTGTAGGTTTCCTCGACCGAGACGCCAACATCAGTCACCTTGTAGCCGCTTGCCATGACGACGCCGAGCTGTACGCTCGGATGGCCGTTATACAAGAACTTGGCGGTGTAAGGATCTTCAAGGCCGGCGGTGACGGTGGCGATATCGCCGAGGCGCGTCACCTGGCCGCCGGCGGTCAGCCGCAGGTTCTTGATGTCCTCGACCTTGTTGACGTCGCCCTCGACGGAGATGCGTACCGAACGCGTGCTGGTATCGACGGTGCCGGCGGGATCGACATTGTTCTGGCCGACGATGGCGTTCTTCAGGTCGTTGAGCGTCAGTCCGCGCTCGGCCAATACCTTGGAGGAGACGTCGATATAGATCTGCTCGGCCTGGTCGCCGATGATCGTGGCCTTCTCGACGCCCGGCGTCGCGAGCAGCATGTCGCGGGCCTGAATGGCAAATTTCTTCAGCTCCGGATAGGTGTAGCCGTCGCCGCTGATCGAATGCAGGGTGATGAACGTGTCCCCGAATTCATCGTTGAAATAGGGGCCGAGCAGCCCGGACGGCAGCTCGTTGCCGATATCGCCGACCTTCTTGCGGATCTGGTAGAAGGCATCCTTCACCTGTTCGGTGTTGGTATCGCCCTTGATCTGGACCGTGGTGATCGCAAAGCCGGCGCGGGTATAGGATTTGACCCAGTCGAGATGCGGCGTTTCCTGCAGCTTGCGCTCGATCTTGTTGACCACCTGGTCTTCCATGTCCTGCAGCGAGGCGCCGGGCCAGACGGTCTGCACGACCATGACGCGGAAGGTGAAATCCGGGTCTTCCTTCTGGCCCATATGGGTCAGGCCGAGCGCGCCGGCAATGATGATGAGCCCGAACAGGAAGCGCGCGATGCTCGGATGGGCGATCGCCCAGCGCGACAGGTTGAAACGCTTCCTCTCGCCGGAGGTGCTGTTGATGGACATGGTTTCGTCCCCCTCGATCCGGGTCAGCGTAGGATTTCCGCCGAGGCGGCGTCGGTTTCTGCGGAGGCCTGCTGAGCGGCGGCGCCCGGAAGCTTCACTTTCATATTTTCGGTCATGAACTGCGTGCCGGCCGCCACCACGACATCGCCGGTTTTCAGGCCATCGGCAACGCGCACGCCGTCATCGGCGAAATCGGCGACCTTGATGGCGCGGGAATGGACGGTGCCGGCATTGCGGTCGACGAGCCAGACGATCTGTTGCCCGTCCTTCTGCGCAAGAGCGCTGAGCGGAATGGAAACATAAGGCTTCGTGTCGTCGGCAACCGCTTCGATCGTCGCCGTCATGCCAAGCAGCACGCGCGGATCGTTCGGCAGGCTTACGCGCACGGCAAAGGTACGCGACTGATCGGCGCTGCCGGAGACCTCCCGCACCTTTCCATCCAGCACGAGCGCCGAGTCGGACCAGAAGCGCGCCTTCACGTCCTTGCCGACCTTGAACTGGGCGATATCCATTTCCGGCACGGCGACCTGCACTTCCTTTTCGCCGTCGACGGCGACGGTGATGACGGGCGTGCCGGAGCTGACCACCTGGCCGACATCGGCGTTGATCGTCGTGACGATGCCGTTCATATCGGACGTCAGGTCGGCATAGGCGACCTGGTTCTTGGCCTCGGCCAATGCCGAGACGGCGGAATCGCGCGTCGAAACAGCCTGCTCGTAGGAGAGCTCCGCCTGTTCGAGCTGCGACTTGGAGGTCACATTCTTGTCGAACAGCGTCTGGGCGCGGTTGCGGGCAAGCCCGGCCGTCTGCACCTGCTTTTCCGCAGCATCGAGATCGGCCTGCGAGCGGCGCACGGCAAGCACATAGTCGGTGGCATCCATGCGCGCGAGCACATCGCCCGGCTTGACCTTCTGGCCGATATCGACCTTGCGCTCGATAATCTTGCCGGCGACCCGGAAGCCGAGGTTCATTTCCGTCCGTGCCCGCACCGCGCCGGAATAATCCAGCTTGCGCGTCGTATCCGCCTGGGCGATCTCGACGACCTTCACCGGCCGGATCACCTCCGCCGTCTCTTCCTTTTTCTCGTTGCAGCCGGAGAGCGTCAGCGCCAGTGCGGCAAAAAGCGCCGCGCCGGCAACGTTCCTTATGGTAGTGGTCGTCAGCGAAACCATGTCGCTCTCCTATGCGAACAAAAACTGGCGTACACCGGCCATCCGGTGCGCAGGCTGCTATTTCTTCAGGGCTCGGATGGCGAACTCGATGAGTTCTTCAGGCTTGGCCTGATGCGTCTTGGCAAGGCACTGCGCCACCATCTGCGGATGACAGAGATTGACGGTCGCCGCGCCGTAGCACTTGGACGCCACCTGCGGATCCTGCTCCGCGAATTCGCCGGCGGCGATCCCCTCGGCAATGATCTCGGCAATCAGATCCTGGATGCGGTCGATATGCTTTTCGATGACGTGCCAGTCGCGCTCGATGGCGATGACGACCATTTCATGAACCTTCTGCTCATCGAGCATGGTTTCCAGCGTCATCTTGTACTGGGCCATGGTATAGGCCCGCAGCCGCTCGGATGCACTGATGGGCTGATGGCGGAGCGTCCAGGCCATCTGGTAGCTCTGCTCCAGCATGCGCCCGCACAGAGCCTGATGAATGTCGGTCTTAGAGCCGAAGAAGCGGTAGATATTCGCCGTGGACATGCCGAGATCGCGGGCAATGTCGGCCACCGTCGTCTTGCTGTAGCCATAGTGGCGAAACAGCCTCTCGGCGGCATCGAGAATCCGCGTGATGTTTTCCTGACGGACCGGGTCGGCGCCAACGTCGGGGAGATCGAGCATGAGCAGAACCTGATGGTTTACGAGTGACGNNCGTCACTCGTAAACCATCAGAGTTTCGATGTCAAGAAAACCGCCCACAACCGCAGGCGGTTTTTGAAGTCTATTGATTACACCGAGAATGCGCCGAACAACCTGAAACAAAGGTTAAATCATCGACAACGCATTGTCCTGAACGCGGTCGGCATGTCCGGCATTTTGTCGCAGAGGCGCTTTAGCCGATGCGAACGTCCAGCGAAATCGGAACGGAGGCAAGCGCCTTGGAAACCGGGCAACCCGCCTTGGCCTTGTTGGCAAGCTCCGTGAAAATCGCCTCATCGGCGCCGGGAACCTTGCCCGTCAGCGTCAGATGGATCGCGGTGATGGCAAAGCCGCCTTCGACGCTTTCCAACGTCACCTTGGCCGTCGTCTCCATGCTTTCGGCGGTGAAACCGGCCTCGTTGAGGATCAGCGACAGTGCCATCGTGAAACACCCCGCATGCGCCGCGCCGATCAGTTCTTCCGGATTGGTGCCGGCAACGCCCTCGAAGCGGCTGGCGAAGCCGTAGGGATAGCGATTGAGCGCGCCGCTTTGCGTCGAAATCTGCCCCTTGCCGTCCTTCAAGCCGCCGGACCATTGAGCCGAACCTGTGCGATTGATCTGCATGTCGTCCTCCTTGTCGTTGAATGAGCCTTGGAGAGCGGCAACCCGCCTTCCCATTGATGATCGACGGCAAGCGGCGTGGCCACCTGCACCGACACCATAATCCTTCTATCGATCGAAGACGACGCCGCCGTAACAGCGGCAGCGTCCATTTCGAAAAGCGCGGGACGCAGGATTGTTCCTCAAGGCGGGCAACGCAAAGACGCTAAATCATCATACAAGGATATTGCTTATGTATGATGATTAGAGTATCTTCCTCAATATGAAAGACAGCGGCGCGCAAGCGCATCGGCTTTTTTCCGCGAGAAGCGCTCGCGGAAAAAAAGCCGGCTGGAGTGGAGGAAAAGCGTGGATTCGCTTCAAAGGCAGGAACATGGCACGGCCGCCGGGTCGGGGCGCCGTCCCCGCGTGCGCAAAAACGTGACGGCAGCGATCGCCGAGGACATTTGTGCCGAGCGCTATCCCTCCGGCTCCACACTGCCGCGCGAAAACGATCTCTGCGAAATGTATGGCGTCAGCCGTACGGTGATCCGCGAATCCCTCAAGGTGCTGGAATCGAAAGGGCTGGTGCGCGGCAAGCCGCGTATCGGCACCACTGTCTGCGACAAGGACGACTGGAACATTCTCGATGAGGATGTGCTGCAATGGATGGGCCCGTATCTCGCCGATTTCGACATTCTCGGCTCGATCCTGGAAGCACGCCGCACCATCGAGCCGGCAGCTGCCGAATATGCGGCGGAGCGCGCCACCGCCCGGGAGATTGCCGACCTCGACAGCGCATGGCAGCAGATGCGCGACAGCGGCAACGATCCGGAAGGCTTCACCGAGGCCGACATGGCCTTTCACAAGGTGCTGCTCGGCGCCAGCCACAACCAGGTGTTCCGCCGCCTGTCCAGCGCGATGCATGCCGGCCTGAAATATGCGCTCCACGCCTCCAACGTCGCAGCCCATAGCCGCGACGAGGCGATCGCGGTTCACGGCGAGCTTGTCGAGGCGTTGCGCCTGCGCGACCGCGCCGCCGCGCGGGACTGCGCCCATCGCATGCTCGATCTTGCCGTCCGCGACATCGCCGCCGGGCAGCACGCGCGCGATGACCGCAGAAGCATTTCCGATACTCCGAAATCCGCGGCGCCGCGCCGCTGATACAATTCAAAGCCCAACTGGATGCATTCCCATGAAGATCACCAAACTGACGACCTACATCGTTCCTCCGCGCTGGATGTTCCTGAAGATCGAAACCGACGAAGGCATCACCGGCTGGGGCGAGCCCGTGGTCGAGGGCCGGGCGCTGACCGTGCAGGCGGCGGTGCATGAGCTGGAGGACTACCTGATCGGCAAGGACCCGTTCCTGATCGAGGATCATTGGACGGTCATGTACCGCGCCGGCTTCTATCGCGGCGGCGCCATCCACATGTCGGCGCTTGCCGGCATCGACCAGGCGCTGTGGGACATCAAGGGCAAGGCGCTCGGCCAGCCGATCCATTCGCTGCTCGGCGGCCAGGTACGCGACCGGATCAAGGTCTATTCCTGGATCGGCGGCGACCGCCCCTCCGACGTCGCCAACAACGCCAGGGACGTGGTTGCCCGCGGCTTCAAGGCGATCAAGCTCAACGGCTGCGAGGAAATGCAGATCGTCGACACCTATGACAAGGTGGAAAAGGCCGTCGAGACCATCGCCACCATCCGCGAGGCGATCGGCCCCTACATCGGCATCGGTGTCGATTTCCATGGCCGCGTCCACCGGCCGATGGCCAAGGTGCTTGCCAAGGAGCTGGAGCCCTACAAGCTGATGTTCAT
>UBYA01000048.1 GCA_900469615.1 Hyphomicrobiales bacterium
GCAATCCGAGATAGCGGTTAACCCAGAATGCTCCGGCCGGCTTGAAATATGCTGGCTCCATAAATCCGCATTCATGGCCGAGCCAGATCACCGTCCCATCCCTCGGAGCTTTCGACATATCGTCGTTCCACCCATCTCCGTTTCCGGCTTCTGGGATAGGGGCGTGGAGGGGCGATGCCGTGAAGCCGGCTGCGATGTCCTTTCCGGACAAAGGTCGCTTAGATGGGCGGTCCTCATAGGCTGGATGGTGATACAAGTAGGCCGCCGGCTCCCTCGCACAGACTACCCCGCCGATAGAGGAGAGGTAGGCGGAGATGGCGGCTTGCATTGCGCGCTGCTCTTCGCCCGGCATAATGTCGTATTGGTTGCCGCCGCACTTGATGCACCAATCTGGCGACGCGCCATCCTCTCCGAATCCGTGATGATATCCTTTGCCGTCGCAGCGGTCGCATTTGATCATCTGCGGCTCGTTTATGACTTGGGTGAATGCGGCCATAGCGGCTTCAATAGCCTTATCGTGTGGTGTGGTCATTGGGAGGAGTCCTTCGGATCGATCGGCCATTTTGGGGCTCGGCCAAATACGACGGGACCGTTGGCAAGTTCCGTCCTGAGTTCAGCAACGGCATCGTCAACGATATCTAGCCATTCGCTCTGATAGCGTCCGCCGTCGAAACCCTTTTCTTTGATGTATTCCCGAACGGCATAAGCCGCCTGCTCAAGCGTCATGCTGCTTCTCCCGGTGCACAATGAGATCCGCACTCGACATCGTATTCCATGTCGTCGTTCTCATCGAAAAAGCTTGGATTGGTGCGGACATGCTCGATCAACTCGGCCATGGTGTCGCGCTTGTCGAACCAGCCGTTTCGAGCGATCTCGTGGTTTGCCCACCAGCGCGGATCAGACTTGCCATCGCGGATCAGGCGCTTGCGGATGCCTTTTCCCTTTTGAAAGCAAAAATCGCAGTTGCCCTCATAATCCCTGAGGCCCAGATCAAATGCCTGAGGAAGTGGGAATTTGAGGTCGAGCGGATCGGTGTTGTCGCCCAACCAGAACCGAAGGACATCAGCCTTCCGAACCTTCGCTTTCGCAAGTGGATAAGAGCGACGGCCGCCGTCGCGCTGGGCGGCTTCCATGCCCTTGAAGATTCGAAGCCCCTCATCGTCGCGCAGGCCGATGTTTTCCGTAAACTCTCCCGGCACGAGCCCGAGCACCGCCTTTACCAGTGCGAACATCGGCTTGACCTTGAGGAATTCCGTGCACCAGCGCTCGAAGCTATTCGGAAGGCGTTGCTTCCACGCGATAAGCTCGTCAAACGGTTCGCCGGCGCGACTGGCGCTGTTAAACCCTACTTCCTCGAACCCCGGCTTGCCTCGGCGCCATTCGATCCAATGAACCTTCACGTTCCAACGCGTCTGGCATTCGTGGACAAAGCGAAGCGTTTCCTCGCGCTCTTTGCCGGTATTGGCGAAGGCAACAATGACATCGTCGGGCAACTTGCCAGCATGAGCTTGCAGGATCTGGTAGAGCATATATGCCGAGGTGCGGCCACCCGAGAAGGAAATCAGTGCTGGGCCGGTGATCAGATATGGGTTATCCGCCATCCTACGTCTCCTCTTGGGCAAGCTTGGCCCGGAGGACGGCAAGAGTTGCTTGATATTTTTGGCCGGCGGCAAAAGTTGTGCGGATTCGCTCTTTTGTCCGTTCGGCGCTCGCCTTGGTTTGTTCGTCGGGCTCGGCAATCAGCTCTTCAAGCTTGCTCATCGGGACGGCTCCTGTTGGTTGAGATCGGCGCGAAAATCTTCGTGAACGGCGCCTCTAAACAACATCAGACCGAAGAACCAATGCTCGCCTATACTGATTCCGAACAGCGATCGGATAGGAAGGTGGTGATAGGATCGGTACTCACGGCTTCCTGAGCGGATCGCCGGCAACACGACCGTCATACGGCTTGGGAGGGCGGTTTTTCCGAAATGGATCTTCACTTGCCCTCCCCCTGCTGCTGGAGGGCGGAGCGGACAACCGCAAGGGAAGCTTCATACTCTGCGGCCAAGCCACCGATGTAAGTTCCGTCCTTGCCGTGGACCTCCATGTATCGAACAAGTTTGATCTCAGCGCTGTGCAGTGCCTCGATCATCTTAGAGCGCTGGCTCTTGAGAAAATCGATGCTCTCCCATGCGGCGAACGGGTCTTCGAGTTCATCGACCTGTTCGGCGATCTTCAGCATCTCGGCAGCCAATGCCACGACTGCTTCAATCGTGGTGATGCCCTTGCCATCACACGCGCTGCAAAGCAAAGACGGCTGTCCAATGGGGCAATCCTCGTCCTGTTCGAACGTCGTGCATGGGCAAGCGATCAGTTCTCCCTTCTCCGTCCCTCCCTCTACCGGAGAGGAGAGAGCTGAGCGGATGCAAGATATCGCAGCGCTGACAATGCGCTTTTCTCTGGCGTTGATATAGCCGGGCTGTGTCGCGTTAGCATCGGCAGCAGCTTGAAGGGCCTCTTCCACAACTCTTGCCCAGTCGGTCACGGATTCAGTGACCGTGATATGTGACAGATATTCAGCGGCATCTGTCATTGCCTTGGCGATATTTTCACCAACGTCGACGGCAAACAGGGAGCATTGACGCAAAGCCGTCGCATGGCGGCGCGCTTCCTTGACGCTCACCGGCTGCGGCGCTGGCTCGGTTGGTGGGGAGGCGAGGGCGGCACGAATTTCATTGACCGTCGTTTGGGCTAGCAATCCCTCGTGCAACTCTGCATCGGCTTGGCGCGCTTCGCCATATTCATCCATGTAGCCGGTAGGGTCAGCATAGTTTTCGAGCGTTGCAAGAGCCTTGTCGAGCAGTGGCCGTAAGTTCACCATCTGCGAGGTTCTGCCCTCGTATGCATCTCTGAGCCGCCGAAAATGACCAACCGTGATCTCTTCATAAGCGTCCGCCCTGAGATGCGCACCAAGGACAACATGACTATCCGGAATAACGTCCTCAACACCAATGAGCCCCTCACGTACCTCCTTGATGTGGGCTCCAGCTTCACGCTGCTCAAGCCAATCCAAAAACGGTTCAACAGCGTCTCGCAAGAGCTGTTCAAATGCGCCGATCTCGTTTTCGTCGGCTATTTTCGCCTTCACGGCCACCGGCTCTTGCACTTCTGCGGGTGGGGGTGGGGAGGCGTAGAGGGGAATGACCTTCACATCTTCTGAAACCCACGTCTCCATGACGCCGCGCACTTCAGTGACGCCGGTTCGGGTGCCATCATGTGTTTGCCACATCCATGCGACCGGCTCTCCGGGCACGAGAGGAAGGGCGGCGGTGATAATATCTCGAACTTCTCCTTCGAATGCATCTCCGGCCCTATGAGCCTTTTGTGCATTTATACCGGCTTTGATCATCTCGGGTGTCGGGAACATCTTAGATCCTCTCGCGAAGACGGCCGGCCATCGCCAAGCCTTGATTGATAATCGCCGTGGCATAGGGGGCAGCGTCGTCGCCCATGTCGGACCACAATCCGAATATCGTCAGGGCGAGAACGTGCGGATCGATCCCGGCTCGCTTCCAGAATTCCATCTCGTTCATGGAGTGCTGGATTCGGTGTTGGGTCGGCGAAAGCGGAAGCGCCCAGCGGTCTGGAGCTTTCGAGCCTTTGCCGCGGCCATAGTGACCGAGTTGCAGGGCTGGTGACGACAGATGAGCTGCTTCGACGCCATATTCTCCCGAAACGCAGCATGGGAGTTTATGAATGAAGGACAGGTAGTCCTTGCTCTTCGTGGGCTTCCGCTTTGGGAAATGCGCGACGGTTTGCTGTTTGCGAACTTCGTAGGCCATTACGCGCGCCTCCATATCCAAGACAGCCAGGAAAGACGCTTGCGCCTGCGCTGCGTGGCATTGTAGGCGCGGAGCCGGTCGGTGATCGTGTCCTGTAGCTGTTTGGCCGCAATCGTTTTGTCGTGGGCGCGGGGCCACTTGCGAAGATGACGAGATACGGCACTCATGCTGCGTTCCTATCGTTCGCGCCATCATGGAAGCCGCCGCGGATCGTCTCGGTGAGGTGAATGCCGTTGGTGTCGCAGAAGGCGATTGCATAGGTGATGAGGCTGGCAGCGCGCGCAACCGACATGCGCGACGTGCTTTCGCGGACGTTAACGAACTCACCTTCGAGGCCGGGAACGAACTCGACTTCGCCGGCGGTTGCCTTGGTGTGACCGGAGACCAAAAGGACTTTCCATTCGTCCGCATCACGACGCTTGCCGGCCCATGTCATATGGGACTTGGCAATATCGGTGCAGATCGCATGGAATTTTGCGTTCTGATCGAGGCTTCGCGTCGCCGGCCCAACCGTCACGGCGCTGCCTTCGGGCGCCGACCGTAGTGCATTGATTGCGTTCTCGCGAACCCGGGCGTTGATGAGGATAAAGCGTTGCTTCTTCTGGGCCATGGCGATCACCCAGCGTTAAGTGGGTGTTGCCGAACGTCGTCATTCGACCCGGGAAAATCGCCGGGAAAATCTTCCGATTCCGCGATCTGCTTTCGCTTCGCGTCGAATTTGTCCTTCGCGATCATCTTGAAATCTCGGGACCATTGATCGCGAGTGGCAATATGCTGCCAGACATCGGCGCAACGCTTCACGTCAGCATCGGTGTGGCAATCGAGAAGATCAGTATCAATCTCGGCAAGCTGCCGCTTTTGCTCGGCGGAGCTTGCCGGCTTTGGCTGCGAAGGCCGATGCTGTTGATTCCCAGATGGTGCCACCTCATGAGTTGTCGCGTCGGCGTCATTGTCGCCTTCTGTCGGGATGCAGAAAGTTTGCATCGCCGCATACTTATAAGCGGCTGACATGGCCTTGTTCGTTGCTTTGTCGGCGCTGTCCATCGCCTCGCCAAAGGTACGTACGGTATGTTTCGATCCGTCTTCGGCGCTGACAAAATCGAATTCTGCTTCCACGGTGACATAGAAGAGCGCGCCGCCCTTGGCGGTCTGTCGCTCGATCAGATCACGCGAGATAATACGGGGGAGGATGCAGAGCTTATGCGCCGCGAGCATTGGGGACAGAGCATTGTAAACATCGTCAATGCCGCGAAACTGGTAGCCCTGCTGCTGATTACGTCGCCCCTTGGAGATACCTTCCTTGGACATTTCGGCCGTGACGGCGGCGATTGCCTCATAGACCTTGCAAGACATCAAAGCACCTTCTCTTCAACGATATCGAAACCGGGAATTTTTCGTGAGCCGGCGCGGGCGGCCTTGTCGGCAAGTTCTTGAACGAACGCCATCAGCTCTTCGTTGTGATCGACCCAAACCCAAGCCGCCGCTTCTTTGCGGTTGACCATGACGCAGCGGTGAACGGTGCGCAGGCCTGTCGCGCGGCCTTCGCCCTTGGCGTGAGCTTTGGCATTTTCGGCCTTGCGGGCGGCTTCCTCCGCAACCTTGGCTTCGCGAACGAGACGTTCAGCTTCTTCTCGCTGCGCAAGGTTCGCGGCGTCACGTTTACGCATGGCTTCCATGGCTTCGCGTTGCTTGCGTTCAGCCTCTTCGCGGGCGAGCCGTGCGGCTTCCTGCTGGCGCCGATCAAGCTCATCAAGGTAAGGCTTGAGAGCTTTCTTGGCGGCGTCCATCGCCATTGTGGCTTTGCCGGCTGTCTTGTTCTTGCTGAAAAAACCGGAAATGAGAGGATTGTAGCGACCCTGAATTTCATCGATCGCATCATCCAGCGGCTTCTTTTCCGCCGTGCGCTGATCTTCGGCAGCTTTTGCCGCATCTTTGATCCTAGACATCAGCGTATTCAGCGCGTCGGCTTGATCCTGCGTCTCGACAGGTTCGCCATCGAGCCAAAGAAGCGCCTCATCATATAGGTCATCGATATTGATCTTGATGGCATCAAAGGCCGTAATCTCGACCGGAGGATTATTGTGGCCCATCATATTGACAGCGGCTATTGTGTTGATGTCGGTCACTGCACATACCCCGTTGACTTTTGAGCCCATTCCGCTTCAGCATCCATTTTCAGAGCGTCGGTGAGCCACTTGTTTCGCCAGTATTCGGATGAGGTGTTGGCCGCGTCGCGCCGGTACTGTTCGGCCATAACCTTGGCCCAGTCGGCATGACGCGCGCGGCGTTCGTAAAGGGTCAGCGCTTCCATGCGACGCTGTTCTCCTGTTCAATAAGAGCCTGCTTCCGATATCCCTCATTGGCGCTGTGAAGCGCTCCCCAGCCGATAGCGGCGAAGAAGGCGGATACGAGAAGGGCGACGGTGAAGTGCTGTGCTGTGCTGAACCGGATGATAGGCGTCTCCCGAAGATCAAGCATCGGAGAGGCGGCGCATTCGCCGGGACGGCACGAGCATTCATGATGGGAGCGAAGGTCGCAGCGGGGCATGGCACTATGCCTTCACAAGCTTGCCGCCCTTGGCGACATAGAAGACATCAGGATCAAGATTATCCTGGCCGATGCAACCCGAAGCAAATCCAATGCATTTGGGCGGCGAACTGTTGTCATATTCGGCCAATGAAATCCAAGTGCCGATGACACCCTTAGCTTTGCCATTTGCGCCAGAGCAGGCGATAACGCCATTCTGGCCAGTGATTTCGAACGTCGAGGAGTCGCCGGACGCCGCCTGCTTCGAGTAGTTGCCGGACGCCGCCTGC
>UBYA01000047.1 GCA_900469615.1 Hyphomicrobiales bacterium
GTCATCAACGATGGACGGCGATATGTCCTGCGGGCTTTCGAGGCTCTTGCCGAGGCTTGATACCTCTTTCGAATTTCGTCGTAGTTCATCGATCGACTTGTTGCTATGAGAGGATTCCGCCGGTTACGGGCGGTGCCTGACCGTATTTTCGGAGCTTGAAATGGAACGTACCTGCCTCGCCATCATCCTCGCCGCCGGCGACAGCACTCGGATGAAGTCGTCTATGTCGAAAGTCCTGCATCCGATCGCCGGCCGTCCGATGATCGCGCATGTGATGGAGGCGATCGCCAAGACCGATATTTCGGCGGCGGCTCTCGTCGTCGGGCGCAACGCGGATGAGGTCAGTGTGGCGGCAAGCATCGGCGGCATCGCCGTCGAATCCTATCTGCAGAAGGAACGCCTCGGCACCGGTCATGCCGTACTGGCAGCGCGCGAGGCGATCGCCAGGGGATATGACGACATTCTGGTTGCCTATGGAGACGTGCCGCTGCTCACCGACGCGCCGCTTCGCGCGGCCCGCCAGGGATTGGCCGAAGGCAACGACGTCGTCGTCATTGGCTTTCATACCGACAATCCCAATGCTTATGGCCGATTGCTGGTCAAGGACGGCGAACTGATCGCCATCCGCGAAGCGAAGGACGCGACCGATGCCGAGCTGGCGATAACCTGGTGCAACAGCGGCCTGATGGCGATCAACGGCCGCAAGGCGCTGGATCTTCTCGATCGCATCGGCAACAACAATGCCAAGGGCGAATACTATCTCACCGATCTTGTCGAGATTGCCCGCTCGCTGGGCGGCCGTGCTGTGGCCGTCGATGCGCCGGAAATCGAGATGACAGGCTGCAACAACCGGGCCGAACTCGCCTTCATCGAGCGTCTCTGGCAGGAGCGCCGCCGGCATGAGCTGATGCTGTCCGGCGTTACCATGATTGCGCCGGAGACCGTGTTCCTGGCGTATGACACAGTAATCGGCCAGGACGCGCTCATCGAACCGAATGTCGTGTTCGGCCCCGGTGCGGTAATCGAGGGCGGCGCGGTCATCCATGCCTTCTCCCATATAGAGGGCGCCCATGTCGGCGCCGGTGCGACGGTTGGCCCGTTTGCTCGGCTGCGGCCGGGCGCGGATCTCGCCAGCGACGCCAAGGTCGGCAATTTCTGCGAGGTCAAGAACGGCAAAATCGGCGAGGGCGCCAAGGTCAATCACCTGACTTATATCGGCGATGCGACGGTGGGCGCCGGCAGCAATATCGGCGCTGGCACGATCACCTGCAACTATGATGGGGTCAACAAGCACCAGACCCATATCGGCGCCAACGCCTTCGTCGGCTCCAACTCTTCGCTCGTGGCACCGGTTCGCATCGGCGAGGGCGCCTACATCGCTTCCGGCAGCGTCATCACAGGCGATGTTCCCGCCGATGCGCTTGCCTTCGGCCGTGCGCGCCAGGAGGTGAAGCCGGAGCGTGCCAAGATCATCCGTGAAAGGGCCCTTGCCATCAAAGCGGAAAAGAAGGGCGGCCACTAAACCGTTGGGCGAATGACGTAACGGTCGGAAATCGAAAGTGACCGTTGCGGCAATTGAGAAAATTGCAGGAATGATTAGGACTTGCCCTCATATCTGAGGCCAGACGGAGAGTTGTATGTGCGGCATTGTTGGGATTGTCGGAACGAGGCCCGTAGCGGATCGCCTGGTGGATGCGCTGCGGCGCCTCGAATATCGCGGCTATGATTCGGCCGGGGTTGCGACGATCCATGACGGCGTGATGGATCGCCGCCGCGCGGAAGGCAAACTCTTCAACCTGGAGAAGCGGCTGGAATCAGACCCGCTGCCAGGTACGACAGGCATCGCCCACACGCGCTGGGCAACGCACGGCATTCCGAATGAGACCAATGCCCATCCGCATTTCGTCGAGGGTGTTGCCGTTGTCCATAACGGCATCATTGAAAACTTCTCCGAGCTGCGCGAGGAGCTGAAGGCCGAAGGAAAAGTGTTCGCATCGCAGACGGACACGGAAGTCGTGGCACACCTGCTTGCCAATTATATCCGCGAAGGGCTGGACCCGCGCGCGGCCATGCTGAAGATGCTCAACCGCGTCACCGGCGCCTATGCCTTGGCGGTGATGTTCCAGAGCGACCCCGATACGCTGATGGCTGCACGCTCCGGCCCACCGCTTGCCGTGGGGTACGGAAAGGGCGAGATGTTCCTCGGCTCCGATGCCATTGCGCTTGCGCCGTTCACCAACGAGATCACCTATCTCGTCGATGGCGATTGCGCCATCGTCACGCATGGCGGCGTGACCATTCTCGATTTCAACGGCAATGAAGTGAGCAGGCCCCGCCAGATTTCCCAGGCGACGGCCTATGTGGTCGACAAGGGCAATCATCGCCACTTCATGGAAAAGGAAATCTACGAGCAGCCGGAGGTCATCTCCCATGCGCTCAGCCACTATGTCGATTTCGGCAGCCGTCGCGTCCGCACGGATGTTTCGTCAATTGACTTCGGCAGCGTTTCCGGCCTCGCGATCTCGGCCTGCGGCACGGCCTATCTTGCCGGTCTGGTCGGAAAGTACTGGTTCGAGCGTTATGCGCGTCTTCCCGTCGAAATCGACGTCGCCTCGGAATTCCGCTACCGCGAGATGCCTTTGTCGCCTTCGCAGGCGGCGTTGTTCATCTCGCAGTCCGGCGAGACGGCCGATACGCTGGCTTCGCTGCGTTACTGCAAGGACAATGGCCTGAAGATCGGCGCCGTGGTCAATGTCAGGGAATCGACCATCGCGCGCGAATCCGATGCGGTATTTCCGATCCTGGCCGGCCCCGAAATCGGCGTTGCCTCCACCAAGGCTTTCACCTGCCAGCTCGCCGTTCTCGCGTCTCTGGCGATTGGAGCGGGCATAGCCCGCGGCACCGTCAGCGCCGAGGAGGAAGAGGAGATGGTGCGCCATCTCGTCGAGATGCCGCGCATCATGGCGAATGTCCTGAACATCATCCAGCCGCAGATGGAAAACCTGTCGCGGGAGATTTCGAAGTTCAAGGACGTGCTCTATCTCGGCCGAGGCACCAGCTTCCCGCTGGCCATGGAAGGCGCGCTGAAGCTGAAGGAAATCTCCTATATCCATGCCGAGGGCTATGCGGCCGGCGAGTTGAAGCATGGGCCTATCGCGCTCATCGACGAAAACATGCCCGTCATCGTTATCGCCCCGCACGACCGCTTCTTCGACAAGACCGTTTCCAACATGCAGGAAGTAGCCGCGCGTGGCGGCCGCATCATCTTCATCACGGATGAATTGGGCGCAGCCGCCTCGACATTGCCGACCATGGCGACGATTACCTTGCCCGTTGTCGACGAGATCATCGCGCCGATCATCTTTTCGCTGCCGATTCAGTTGCTTGCTTATCACACCGCTGTCTTCATGGGCACCGACGTCGATCAGCCGCGCAACCTCGCCAAATCGGTGACGGTGGAATAAAGTATCCCGCTGTCTCGCCTTCGTCGTCACGTCGTCGTGAGCCGGGCGCTTGATCGGCCCTGCGCGGCAGCGGACGGGTTGTATGCCGCGCCGATTTCTGGCACGTTTCTTGAATGGAGATGGTGGGGAGGATTTGCCGGGTAGCGGTAGCGACGGAACGGAGTTTTCGAGCGGCGAATGACTGAAAAACTCATCAAAATATCCGTAACCACGCGGATCAGAAATAATTTCCTGGCCGGCCTGATTATCTGCGCTCCGATAGCCATCACGCTCTGGCTAACCTGGTCTGTCGTCCATTGGGCCGATAGCTGGGTGCGCCCCTATATTCCCGCACGCTACGATCCCGAGAGCTATCTGAATTTTGCCGTTCCCGGCACGGGTCTGGTGATCGCGATGATCTTCATCACGATCGTCGGCTTTCTTGCCAAGAATCTCATTGGCCAGAGCATCGTCCGCTTCGGCGAGTCGATCGTCAATCGCGTGCCGTTGGTGCGAACCATCTACAAGAGCGTCAAGCAGATCTTCGAAACCGTGCTGAAAGAGCAGGGCACCTCGTTCAAGAAGGTGGGCCTCATCGAATATCCAAGCGCTGGCCTCTGGTCCATGGTGTTCATATCGACGGATGCCAAGGGCGAGATCGCGTCGAAGTTCAATGCCATGGGGCAGGACATGGTGGCCGTCTTCCTGCCTCCCACGCCCGTACCCACAGCGGGCTTTCTGGTGTTCGTTCCCCGCGAAAAGATCACGGTCCTCGACATGAGCCCGGAGGATGGCGCCAAGCTCCTGATATCAGGCGGTCTCGTATCCCCCGATTACAAGGAGGGACTGGTCGCGACGAAAAGCCTGCGTCCGCCGGTTCCCATGAAGTCGCTCTCCTAGAGCAATTCCAGGAAAAGTGCGCAGCGGTTTTCCGTCCGGAATTGCGTCAAAACAAGGGGATGGAGCGTTTTCGCAATTCGAGGAAAAGCGGAAAGGTTCTGGAACAGCTCCAGCCGTTGGCCGGCCATCCTCGCGTCGTGCGCCAGCTGTCATGTGCGTATCATATTGACGCCTTAGACCGTCCTTCGAAACAGACAATCGGGATCATCTCGCCAGCGGCATGTGCGGAGCGCCAGCGCCGGGCAGGGCTTTTGCCGCGGGGCTTTCAATCCGCCGGAGATGGACGCCGTTGTCTTCGCACAGGTTTTCATCAGGAGGATATTGCCTTGAAAAATATGCGTTTCAGGAGCCTGCCGCTGCTTTCGGCCGCGCTCGCCACATTTGTCTTTACCGCGCCGATAATGGCGCTTGCGGATAATTCCGTAACGGTCGAGGGCGTGACGCTCGTCAACAAGGGCCGCGTCGCCGTGGGGCGCATTCCCTCCAATCTGCGCGACAAGTTCGGCGAAACCTTCGGCTCCGGTTCCGGCATGTCGATCGATACGAAGAGCTGGGTTCGCAACGCCGACGGCACTTATAAGGGTTCGCTATGGCTGCTGCCCGACCGTGGCTACAATGCCGTCGGCACCACGGATTACCGCCCGCGCCTGAATACGATCGACGTTACCTTGAGCCCGGTCGCGCCCGATGCGACGCCCGAGGCCGGCAAGGAGCAGTCGGGCGTCGATGCCAAGCTTGCCGATACCCTGTTGTTGAAGGACGACAGGGGCGCCGACGCCACCGGCCTCGACCCGGCCGACGGCACCCGAAAGGCGGAAGGCAGCATGCCGCTTTTGCCCCAGGCCCCGAACGGCAAGATCTCGCTTGATACCGAAGCGATTGCGCGACTTCCCGACGGTACGATGTTTATCAGCGACGAGTATGGACCCTATATCTATCGCTTCGCCGCCGATGGCCGCATGATGTCGGCAACGCCGCCGCCGGCAGCCCTGCTGCCGATGCGCCATGGTGCCGTCAACTTCGCCTCCAATAATCCCGGTCCCGGCGAAACCGCTCCTGATCCGAAGGACCCCAGCAGCGGCCGCCAGAACAATCAGGGGCTGGAGGGCATGTCGCTGACGCCGGATGGCAAGTTCCTGATCGCCGTGCTGCAATCGGCAACCCGCCAGGACGGCGGCGACTCCAGCTCCACACGCCAGAACACCCGCGCGCTGATCTATGATGCCGCCGATCCCGCAAATCTGAAGCTGGTGCATGAATATGTCGTGCCGCTGCCGGTCTTCACGAATGAGAAGGGCAAGACTGCGGTTGCCGCCCAGAGCGAAATCTACGCGCTTTCTGCGCAGACATTCCTCATGCTGGCCCGCGACAGCAACAACGGTTACGGCCAGAAGGGTGACAAATCGCTCTATCGCAGCATCGTCGCTGTCGACGTGTCCGCCGCAACCGACATCGCAGGCAGCAAGTTCGATGCCGATACGGCGGTCGCCCCCAAGGGTGTTCTCGATCCCTCGGTAAAACCCGCAACGGTCAGCCAGTTCATCGACATCAACGACAGCACCGATCTCGCACGCTTCGGCCTCCATAATGGTGCGCCGAACGACCACGACAATCTCTCGGAGAAGTGGGAGGCCATGTCGCTTGCCAGCGTCCAGGACCCGAAGCTGCCGAATGACTACTTCCTGTTCATTGCCAATGACAACGACTTCCTGACCCAGGACGGCTATCAGGTCGGCACTGCCTATAAAGGCGATGGCGGCGCCGATGTCGATACCATGTTCCAGGTGTTTCAGGTCACGATCCCTGGCCTCGCTGGCAAGTAAGTTCAGGAAATAGGGATGAACGCGGCAATCGCGTCCATCCACTCATCCAGCCCGCAGGAACCGGATCGCCTCGTCGCGACGGAAAAGATAGAGCAGGGTACGCACTGCCATGCCGCGTTCGCCGGTCAGCTCCGGATCACGCTCGATGAGATAGGCGGCATCCTTGCGGGCGATTTCCAGAAGGTCGGCATGTGCCTCGAGGCTGGCGATGCGGAAGCCGGGCGTGCCGGACTGGCGCGTGCCGAGAAGCTCGCCTTCGCCGCGCAGCTTCAAATCCTCCTCGGCGATGCGGAAGCCGTCTTCGGTTTCGCGCATGATCGACAGGCGAGCGTGACCGGTTTCGCCGAGCGGTCCTTTATAGAGCAGGATACAGGTGGAGGCTTCGTCGCCACGGCCAACACGGCCGCGCAGCTGATGCAGCTGAGCCAGACCAAAACGCTCCGCGTGTTCTATGACCATGATGGTCGCGTCAGGTACGTCGACGCCCACCTCGACAACGGTCGTGGCGACCAGCAGGCGGATCTCGCCGTTCTTGAAGGCCATCATCACGGCATCTTTTTCCGGCCCGCTCATTCGGCCATGGATGAGGCCGATTCCCGGGCCGAGCGCCTTGCTCAAGGTGGCATGACGCTCTTCGACCGACATTAAATCGGATTCTTCGGATTCTTCTACAAGAGGGCATATCCAATAGGCTTTTTTACCTTCAGATAGTGCGCTTTTCAGCCGAGCGACGATATCGCCGGTTCGTTCGTTCGGAATGGTGATCGTCTGGATCGGCTTGCGCCCCGCCGGCTTCTCGGTGAGCTTCGAAACATCCATGTCGCCGAAAGCGGCGAGAACCAGTGTTCGCGGTATGGGCGTTGCGGTCATGACGAGCATATGCGGCGAGATGCCCTTCGCCGTCAGGCGCAGGCGCTGGTGAACGCCGAAGCGATGCTGTTCGTCGACAACGGCGAGCATCAGATTGGCATAGGCGACGCTATCCTGAAAGAGAGCGTGTGTGCCGATGATGATCTGCGCCTCGCCGGAGGCGATGCGCTCCAGGATCGCATCGCGCTCGCGGCCCTTCGTGCGCCCTGTCAGAACTTCGACGGAAAGGTTTGCACTGGCTGCGAATTTGGAAATTGTCGCATAGTGTTGCCGCGCAAGAATTTCGGTCGGAGCCATCAGCACGGCCTGGCCGCCGCTTTCGATCACGGCGGCGATTGCCATCAGCGCCACCAGCGTCTTGCCTGCGCCGACATCGCCTTGCAGCAGCCTCAGCATGCGCTCCGTGCCGGCCATGTCCTTGAGAATATCCGCAACCGCTTCGCGTTGGCTGTTCGTCATCGAGAAGGGAAGGGATTCCAATATCTTGTTGCTGATTTCTCCAGTGGCATGCACGGGTTGTCCGGCAACTTTACGCAGCCTCTGGCGCACGAGCGAGAGCGACAATTGCCCGGCAAGGAACTCGTCATAGGCGAGCCGGCGGCGGGCCGGTGCCTGCGGATCGATATCGGAAGCATCTCTCGGCGCATGCAGCATGTGGAAGCTGTCGGAGATCGAGGGAAAACCCTGCTTCTGCGTCAGAGCGATATCGTCCCACTCGGGAAGTTGCGGAATCCGCGGGAGCGCACCTTCGATGGTCTTGCGCAGGAATTTCGGTGTGAGGCCGGCGGTCAGGGGGTAGACAGGTTCAACGAGCGGCAGGTTTTCAGCTTCGCTCTCGCGCATGATATAGTCAGGATGCACCATGGACGGCCGGCCATTGAACCAGTCGACCTTGCCGCTGACCGTGACGGTCTCGTCGACCGGCAGCTGCTTTTCGAGCCATTGCGCCTTGCCACGGAAGAAGACCAGCGCCAGCTCGCCGGTTTCGTCATGCAGGTAGACGCGATAGGGCACATTGCTGCGCGGGTTCGGCGGTGGCTGATGGCGATCGACGCGGCCGGTAATGGTGACGATGGCGCCTTGCGGCGCCCGGGCGATACCCGGCTGCTCGCGCCGATCGATGATCGAATGCGGCGCATGGAAAATAAGGTCGATGACACGGCAGTCGTCGATCGTCTCGCGGTCGAGCAGTTTTACCAGCAGCTCGGATACCTTCGGCCCGACGCCGGGCAGCGAAGATATGGAGGCGAACAACGGATCGAGGATGGCGGGACGCATGGCGGGCAAAATGCGACGGGCAGGGCGCGTTTGGCAAGGGGCAGTGCCGGGCACGACGTCTTTGAGGTCAACACTCCCCCGAAAATTGCGCTTCCGGCGCTTTTTTCTGAAAAACCGGTTCCCACCTTTCAATGCTGGTTTTATAGAGACGCATCAACATAAAGGTGTTTTTGATGACTGGGCTCACCCTCAGCAGTGCCGATCTCGATCCTCGCCGTCGGCGCATCCTTTTCCGCTGTTGGCATCGCGGCATCCGCGAGATGGATCTGGTTTTCGGCCAGTTTGCCGACAACGAACTGCCGGGCCTTGCCGAGGCCGAGCTCGATGAACTCGAACGCATCATGGCCGAGGAAGACAATGATCTTCTCAGGTGGATCCTCGGCAGCCAGCCAACGCCGCAGCATCTGCAGACGCCGCTGTTTGAGCGTCTGGCATCTTACAAGCCCGATTTCGAAGAGATCGCCGAAAGGTTCGGACTAACGAAATGATCCCCGGTTTCGACGCGAAGAAGCTGCTCGCCGCAAGCGAGCCGATGACGATCGGTCATGTCCCGGCCGGCCTGGAGCCCTTCCTGATTGCCGAGATGGCAAAGGCTGGCCAGCCGATCGCCTATGTCATGTCCGACGGCCAGCACATGGCCGATGTCGAACAGATGCTCGGCTTCATCGCGCCCGAAATACCGGTGCTTACCCTGCCCGCCTGGGATTGCCTTCCCTACGACCGTGTTTCGCCGAGTTCCGACACGTCGGCCCGCCGTCTGGCGGCACTGTCGGGCCTGATCGCCCACCATCGCAAGCCGCATGCTGCCATCGTGCTGGTAACGGTCAATGCCATGCTGCAGAAGGTCGCGCCGCAGGATATCATCGAAAGCCTGGCGTTTTCGGCCCGGCCGGGCAATCAGGTCCGGATGGACGACATCGCAGCTCGCCTCGAACGAAACGGCTTCGAGCGCGTGGCGACCGTGCGCGAGGTCGGCGAATATGCGGTTCGCGGCGGCATTCTCGATGTCTTCGTGCCGGGCAGCGAAGAGCCGGTGCGCTTGGATTTCTTCGGCGATACGCTGGAAAGCATCCGCAGCTTCGATCCGGCCAGCCAGCGCACGACGGGGCAGGTGCGCTCGCTCGATCTCAATCCGATGAGCGAAGTGACGCTGACGCCGGATACGATCAGCCGCTTCCGCAAGAACTATCTTTCCGCCTTCGGCGCCGCCACGCGCGATGACGCGCTTTATGTCGCCGTGTCCGAAGGGCGCCGCTACGCCGGCATGGAACACTGGCTACCGCTCTTCTACGAGAAGCTGGAGACGGTGTTCGATTATCTCAAAGGCTTCCGGCTGGTGACGGATCATACGGTGCGCGAGGCGGCCGAGGAACGTTCCAAGCTCGTCTTCGACTATTACGATGCCCGCCTGCATTCCGGCCAGCCCGCCAAGGGACAGATGGCGCAGGGCACGCCATACAAGCCGGTGACGCCGGGCCAGCTCTATCTGGATGGCAAGGCTTTCGGCAACGCGCTCGATGCCTTCGGCGCCATCCGCATCTCGCCCTTCAACGAACATGAGGGCGAGGCGCGCCGCGTCATCGAGCTTGATGCCCGGCAGGGGCCGCGCTGGGCGCGTTCCGCGACCGATAGCGCCGACAGCGAGCGCGTCAATGTCTTCGACGCCGTCGTCAAGCATATCGCCGACAAGCGGGCCGCGGGCGGCAAGGTGCTGATTTCGGCCTGGACGGAAGGCTCGCTCGATCGTCTCCTGCAGGTTCTCTCCGAACATGGTCTGGCGCGCGTCAAGACGATCGAGGCCTTCAAGGATCTCGGCGGCCTGGCGAAAGGCGAGGCGGCAGCCGCGGTGCTCAGCCTGGAGGCCGGTTTCGAGGCGGGCGACCTCGTCGTTGTCGGTGAGCAGGACATTCTAGGCGACCGCATGGTGCGTCGCTCCAAGCGCCGCAAGCGCGCCGCCGACTTCATTTCGGAAGTGGCGGGGCTCGATGAAGGCTCGATCGTCGTTCATGCCGAGCATGGTATCGGTCGCTTCGTCGGGCTGAGGACCATCGAGGCCGCCGGCGCGCCGCATGCCTGCCTTGAGCTGCGTTACGCCGACGATGCCAAGCTCTTCCTGCCTGTCGAAAACATCGATCTCCTGTCGCGCTATGGTGGCGAAGGCACCGAGGCGCAGCTCGACAAGCTCGGCGGCGGCGCCTGGCAGATGCGCAAGGCCAAGCTCAAGAAGCGCCTGCTCGATATGGCGGGCGCCTTGATCCGCGTTGCGGCAGAACGCCTGACGCGCCACGCGCCCGTGCTCAGCACGCCGGATGGACTGTATGACGAATTTGCCGCGCGCTTCCCATATGACGAGACCGACGACCAGATGAACGCCATCGAGGCGGTGCGCGAGGATCTCGGTGCCGGCCGGCCGATGGACCGCCTTGTCTGCGGCGATGTCGGCTTCGGCAAGACGGAAGTGGCGCTCCGCGCCGCCTTCGTCGCCGCCATGAACGGCGTGCAGGTCGCCGTCGTCGTGCCGACGACCTTGCTCGCCCGCCAGCATTTCAAAACCTTCTCCGAGCGCTTCCGTGGTCTGCCGATCCGCGTACAACAGGCATCCCGCCTCGTCGGCTCCAAGGAACTCGCGCTCACCAAGAAGGAAGTCGCCGAAGGCAAGACCGATATCGTCGTCGGCACGCATGCTCTGCTCGGCGCCGGCATCAAGTTCGCCAATCTCGGCTTGCTCGTCATCGACGAGGAGCAACATTTCGGCGTCAAGCACAAGGAGCGCCTGAAGGAGCTGAAGAGCGACGTGCATGTGCTGACGCTGTCGGCGACGCCGATCCCGCGCACGCTGCAACTGGCGATGACGGGCGTGCGCGAGCTGTCGCTCATCACCACGCCGCCGGTCGATCGCATGGCGGTGCGCACCTTCATCTCGCCCTTCGATTCGCTCGTGATCCGCGAAACCCTGATGCGCGAACACTATCGCGGCGGCCAGAGCTTCTATGTCTGTCCGCGTCTTGCCGACCTCGCCGATATCCACGCCTTCCTGCAGTCGGATGTGCCGGAGCTGAAGGTGGCCGTCGCGCATGGCCAGATGCCGGCCGGCGAGCTGGAAGACATCATGAACGCCTTCTACGAAGGCCGTTACGACGTGCTGCTGTCCACCACCATCGTCGAATCCGGCCTCGACGTGCCGACAGCCAACACGCTGATCGTGCATCGAGCTGACATGTTCGGCCTTGCGCAGCTCTATCAGCTGCGTGGCCGCGTCGGGCGCTCCAAGGTTCGTGCCTTTGCGCTTTTCACCCTGCCGGTCAACAAGGTGCTGACGACGACGGCTGAGCGCCGGCTCAAGGTGCTGCAGTCGCTGGATACGCTCGGTGCCGGCTTCCAGCTCGCCAGCCATGACCTCGATATCCGCGGTGCCGGCAATCTGCTCGGCGAGGAACAGTCCGGCCACATCAAGGAAGTCGGCTTCGAGCTTTACCAGCAGATGCTCGAGGAGGCCGTTGCCGAGGTCAAGGGTGTCGACGAGATTCAGGATACCGGCTGGTCGCCGCAGATTTCCGTCGGCACGCCGGTCATGATCCCGGATGATTATGTGCCCGACCTGCATCTGCGCATGGCGCTCTATCGCCGCCTCGGTGAGATTACCGAACTGAAGGAGATCGACGGTTTCGGTGCCGAAATGATTGACCGCTTCGGCCCTTTGCCGACGGAAGTGCAACACCTCCTCAAGATCGTCTATATCAAATCGCTCTGCCGCGTCGCCAATGTCGAAAAGCTGGATGCCGGCCCGAAGGGCGTCGTCGTGCAGTTCCGCAACAAGGAATTCCCGAACCCGACCAACCTCGTTGGTTACATCGCCAAGCAGGGCACGATGGCAAAGATCCGCCCCGACCACAGCGTGTTCCTGACCCGCGATCTGCCGACGCCGGAAAAGCGGCTGCAGGGCGCGGCTGTTGTGATGACGCAGCTGGCGGAGCTGGCGAAGTAGCGGAACGGCTCAGTCAGCCTTCCCTACGGCTGACGAACAGCCCGGTTTCCTTCTCGGTTTCAAGCACGCCGCCGCCAGCCTCGACTGCCTCGGCAATCGCCTTGCGAAATGCCGTTAGCTGCGCCTCGTCAGCTTCGTCGCCGGGAGGATAGGAGGTGAGAGCGAGGTACACGTCTTTCGGTTCCGTCACACGAAGGCGGGCCGGATGCTCGGTCATCCTGACATTTCCGAATTGGCTCTGCATCAGCCGCTCAGCTGTATCGTAGCCGAAGGCCGCACCGGCGGGATCGTAGGGAGGGCTGCCGAAGATGGTGGTCAGTTCGTACAGTTTGCGAATGTTGCCGGCGCCGTTGGTCGTCACGGCAAGAAAGCCGCCCGGTTTGAGCACGCGATGCATTTCTGCGATGGCTTTGAACGGGTCGGGCAGATGATAGAACATATGCATCGCAATGACGCCGTCAAAGGAACTGTCCGCAAAGGGCAGGGTTGCTGCGTCTACCTGTTGGCCCGTGATGCCGCCAAAAGGCAAGGCTTCGCATCGCTCGAAGGCTTCCTGAACCATGCCCGGAGAAAGATCAGCAAGGGTCAGGTCGAGATTTTTCGGCAGCAATGCCGCCGTTGCCGCCCAAAACTAGGCAGGCCCGCAGCCGATGTCGAGAATACGGTCTCCGGATCTCAGCGGAAGCTGCTGCGCAACCCACGGAAACCAGCCGATTTCGGCAATCGTATATTCGCTGTTGAGGCGGCCCCGCGCCGCAAGCCTTTTGCTGTCCGCATATTGCTTTTCGTTGACAGACGTTATCGACGACATATCCGGTTGCCTCCCGATCTGGTGCCGAAAATCCCGCGTCTTGCACTCGGCGCAGCCTATAATGGATGTGTCGTCGCGCCAACTCTCTTTATGGTTGATGCGGCTATAGAGTTCCAGCAAAGGCGGCCGCGGCCAGCAATATGCCTGTGAGGATGTTCGCCAGAAACAGGCGGTAGCTGATGTCAGGGCGCGAAAGATCGAGACGCCAAGTCTGCCAGCCGAGATGCACGGCGACAACAAGCATTCCGGCGGCATAGGGCAGCGACATGCCAACCATCCATCCTCCAAGCGACCATGCCGCAACGCTGACGGCGTAAAACAGGCCGATACAGGTCTTGCCGTGCTCGCCGAACAGGATCGCAGTCGATTTCAAGCCCAGTTGCGTGTCGTCGCGAACGTCGACATAGGCATAGACGGTATCGTATCCGATCTGCCAGGTGACTGCTCCTAGCCACATCAGAAGCGCGCCGCCAGGAATCTCGCCCGCAATTTCCGACCAGGCCATCAGCATACCCCAGTTGAATGCCGCGCCGAGTACGGCCTGAGGCCAATGTGTGAAGCGTTTGCAGAGGGGGTAGATAAAGACGAGCGGCAAAACGCAGATTGCGACGAAGCGCGTAAAAGGCGTCAGGAAAAACAGGAGCGAAGCGGCCAGTGCGAGCTCCGCCGCCAGAAAGAGCACTGCCCGCGGCACACCGATCTGTCCGCTCGCCAATGGCCGAAAGCGTGTACGCTCGACATGGCCGTCAAATTTTCGGTCCGCAATATCGTTGATGGTCGAGCCCGCGCTTCGCATCAGCAATGCGCCAAGGGAGAAGATGATCAGCTGCCGGATGTATGGGAAACCGTGCGAGGCTTGGATAAGCGCGGCCCAGCAAGGAAAAAGCGTGAGCCATATGCCGACCGGACGATCCAGACGTGCAAGCCGCGTGTAGGGCCGCAATGCCGGAGGCAGCAGGCGATCCACCCAGTCTCCCGGTTTTATGTCGCTTAGATCGGGGCGGGCGGAAGCGTTCATCATCGGAATCCGGCAGCTGAATGGAGGCTACAAAGTAGAGTCTTTTGCGTAGGCTGCAAACGAAATTGGCGCAGCAACCGAAAGCGATCCCACGTAGAACTGGATCACTTTGCTTGCCGTTCAAAAAGCAGTCGATTGATCTCGGGGACGAAGCGAATAACCGAGAAGCCGGCATTCTCGAGCAACTTCCGTAAAGGTTTATTTTCAGGGCGCACGAAAGCTCGTATCTTCGGGAGCTTCAGGACTTCATCGGCTCTTCCTTAAGTGCGGCTGACACAAGTTCGCGGCCATATCCATGGTCCCAAACATCCGGATGGAAATAGTACCCCAATTCCACACCCCAGCCGGGATCGAACGGATCGTTGTAGATGCCGCCCCAGCCGATAAGCCGTCCATTGTCTTTCAAAACCGCCGTCCAGGGCGCATAGCCACAGCGCCGGCGCTGCCGCTCGTGGACGGCAATGCGCCGAGGCATTCTTTTAACGAGGCGTCCACATGGGTGAACTGCTTTGCTTCCGGATTGCCGGAGAACTCGAACAACGCGGAAGCATCCGAGAGCCGCAGTTGCCGGAGTCGCGGTGCCTCGATCATTCCCGTTCCGTGTTCAGTTCATTCCGGCGCGAGCCTCCGCTTTCATCCTGGCGATGTCGCGCAGCGCGCCGACGAGCACGTCCGGCGTCTGCGCGCCGCTGACGGCGTATTGCTGGTCGAAGATGAAGAAGGGCACGCCATTGACGCCGATCTTCTGCGCGGCGTCGATTTCGGCGACGATAAGATCGCGGTCGGCGTCGGAGGCAAGCAGCGTTGCGATCACCGATTTGTCGAGACCTGCTTTTTCGGCGATATCAAGGAGAACCGCATGGTCGCCGACGTTTCGGCCTTCTTCGAAATTGGCTTTGAACAGGGCATCGACCACCTTATCCTGCTTTTCGCGGCTCTCGGTGACGGCCCAGTGGATCAGGCGGTGTGCGTCGAGCGTGTTTGGGCCGATCTTGATGGCGTCGAAATCGAACTTGATGCCCACTTCACGGCCGAGCTCGGTCAGCATCTTGTGGCCTTCAGCGACGCGTTCTGCGCCGCCAAGCTTCTGCTCGAGCGCCTTCTTCTGGTCGACGCCCTCTGGCGGATAGTCGGGATTGAGCCGGTAGGGTCGCCAGTTGAGGTCGACACCCACTTCGTCCTGCACCTCGGCAATAGCCAGCTCCAGGCGGGCCTTGCCGAGATAGCACCATGGGCAGACGACGTCCGAGACGATGTCGATCGTGATGCGTTCCATGGTTCCGTCCTTTCGGTGTTCAGGCTGATCTCCACCATCTATGCCTAAGTGGCGACGGCTTCAACCAGTTACCGAAAGGGAACCGGTCGACCTCACTGCACCGATGCGTCCCACCAGACGGGCAGCTGATAGCCGTAGAGCGGCAATATGTCTGGGTGGGCGATATGGCTTCGCCGAGCCACCCATTGCTGCGCGATGTGATAGAGCGGCACGACATAATAGCCCGAGATCAGGATGCGATCGAAGGAGCGCACCGCATCACGGAAGTCCTCGGCGGAATGCGCCGTCAGGAAATGATCCATCAGCGTGTCGACGTCGGAATCCGCTACTCCGGCAAAATTCAGGCTGCCCGGCGTCTTTGCGGCGGCGGAGCTCCATCGCCCCACCTGTTCGATGCCCGGCGACAAGGACGATGGATAGGATTTGACGATCATGTCGTAGTCGTAATTCGTCGTGCGCAGCTGATATTGCGAATCGTCGACAGTGCGAATGGTGACGGCAACGCCGAGCAGCGCCAGCGAGCGGCGGTAGGCGATGGCGATGCGCTCCTGGTCGGCGTTCTGCGTCATGATCTCGAAGCTGAGCTGATGTCCGGCGCTGTCGACCATGCGCTCGCCCTTGATCGTATAGCCGCCCTGCTTGAGGAAATTCACCGCCTTGCGCAGGATCTTGCGGTCGCGGCCAGAACCGTCGCTGACCGGCAGCTTGTAGGTGCCGTCAAGAACGTCGGCGTCGATACGGTCCTTGATCGGGCCGAGCATGGCCAATTCGTTGGCGTCGGCGGGCACGCCGAAGGACGAGAGATCGGAATTCTGCCAGAAGCTTTCCGTGCGCGTATAGGCGCTGGAGGCAAGGTTGCGGTTGAACCATTCGAAATCGAAGGCCAGCGTCAGGCCCTTGCGCACATTCCTGTCGGCAAATATGGGCCGGCGCGTGTTGAAGACGAAGCCCAGCATGCCGCTCGGCAGCTTCGGCGTGAACGTTTCCTTCACCACCGCTCCGGAACCGACGGCGGGGAAGTTATACGCCTGTTGCCAATGGGCAGGACTGCCATCCTGATAGATGTCGAGATCGCCCTTCTTGAAGGATTCGAATACGGTGGTGTCCTGCAGGAAATAGTTCACCACCACCTGATCGTAATTGTCGACGCCGACCTTCGCCGGAATGTCCTTTCCCCAATAATCGGGATTGCGCTCGAAAACGATTCGCTGGCCCGGATCGACGCTTTTCACCCGATATGGGCCGGAGCCGATCGGAATGCTGAGCGTGGTGCGGTCGAAATTGTCTGGATCGGTCGCGTGTTTCGGCAGAATCGGCAAAGAGGAGGCAATGATCAGCGGCGTTTCGCGATTGGCCTTTTCGTTGAAGCGGATCAGCACGCCATGCTCACCCACCTTCTCCATGCTGGCGATCGTGTCGAGCCAGGAAGAAAAGGGGATTCGCCCCTTGTCGCGCAGGATCTGGAAGGTGAAGATCACATCGTCCGGCGTCACCGGCTGCCCGTCGGACCATTTGGCGTCGGGGTTGAGATTGAACTGGATATAGCTCCTGCTGTCGTCCCATTCGACCGTCTGCGCCAGCAAACCGTAAAGCGTAAAAGGCTCGTCGCGCGAGCGCTGCATCAGCGGCTCGTAGACGAGGTTGCCGAATTCCGGATCCCACATGCCGCGCGCCGTCGTGCGCATGCTCTTCAGAATGAAGGGATTGAGGTTGTCGAAGGTGCCGACGACACCATAGCTGATGCGGCCGCCCTTTTTGACGTCCGGATTGACATAGGGGAAATGCTTGAAGTCCGCCGGCAGGGCCGGATCTCCGTGCATGGCAATGCCATAGAGCGGTTGCGCCGCTGCAGCGTTGCACAAGGCTGCGAAGAACAGGAAGACAGCGATCCGGAGCGCTTGCATGGCATCCTTTCCGGTAAGGGTACGATTCGGCCGAACATTATCATGAGCGTGCCGAATTCAACACGCGACTGCGGAATTCTTAGGTCTCGACAGAAAACGCCAAAGAAAAGCTGGATATCCGCGCCAGTGCGATGTAACAGGGGTGCCGGGTTTCCCGGGTCATGTATTTGCCTTATTCATTCGACAGGTGGACGACGGTTTGACCCGAATTGCATGGGACGGCACGCTGTCGTCCTGCAGCGGATTTCAGGAGGCGGTTTCGCTATGATGTTCAAGACTGACAACAAAATGCGGGCAGGTCTTTCTGCTCTGGCTCTCATGATCGGTGCGGCCATGCCGGCGGCTGCCTTTGCCCAGGATGCGTCCAACGCAGCTCCTGCCGATGGCGGCAGCGATCCCAACCAGCCGCGTCTGGGCTGGTACAAGACCTGCACCAAGCAGGACGATGCCGATATCTGCATCGTGCAGAACCTGATCATGGCAAACAACGGCCAGCTGGTGACGGCTGTCGGCCTCATCTCCGTCGATGGCAAGGTGAACCGCAAGATCCTGCAGATTTCCGTTCCGACGGCCCGCTTGATCCCGCCCGGCATCACCATGCAGGTCGATGGCGGCAAGGGCCAGAAGCTCGATTACGCCGTCTGCCTTCCGGACAAGTGCACCGCTGAAGTGCCGGTGACCGATGCCATGGTTGCTTCGCTGAAGAAGGGCACCGACGTGACCTTCACCTCGATCAATTTCCGCCGTGCGCCGAACCCGATCAAGATCTCGCTCACCGGCTTTGGCGCTGCCTATGACGGCCCGGCCATCTCCGACTCCAAGCTCGCCGAAAGCCAGAAGAGCCTGCAGGACAGCATGCAGAAGAAGGCCGAGGAAGCACGCAAGAAGCTCGAAGACGCGCAGAAGGCTGCCAAGCAGCAGTAAGCGTTCGGAAGCATATTCTTAGCGAAAAAGCCCGGAGCGATCCGGGCTTTTTCTTATATCAAGAATAAACCTCCACCTACGGTGGAGGACTGGACGAGTTTTACACGGTAGTTGAGAGACCTCCTGCTTGAACCGCTGGCGTGGCCCAGACTTCAAACAA
>UBYA01000038.1 GCA_900469615.1 Hyphomicrobiales bacterium
CTGCCGGAGCTGCAAAAGGCTGGCGTGCAGCCGTAACAGGACCGTACGTCCCTTTGGTCAAAACACCTCGCCATGACACCGCCCTCATCCGGGCGGTGGTTACAAAGGCTTTGTCGGCGGGAGCGGATGAAGGCGGCCGTTGTTTTCGAGCATTCGATTGAAGTGCTCTTCCTCGACGGGCCGGCTGTAGAGGTAGCCTTGTATGCCGTTGCAGCCGCTTTCGATGAGGAAGCGGGCCTGTTCCTCCGTTTCGACCCCTTCGGCAATCACCTCCAGCCCGAGTTTTTGGGCGAGCGAGATAATTGCCGAGGTTATGGCCATATCGTCGGCGTCGTGCGGAATGTCTGCGATGAATGAGCGGTCGATCTTGAGGCGCGACAACGGAAATCTCTTGAGCGAACTCAGGCTCGAATAACCCGTTCCAAAGTCGTCGACTGCGAGCTTTACTCCAAGCTTCTCCAATTCGTGCATGCGGGCAATCGAGCCGGCGAGATCCTTCATGATCAGACTCTCGGTGATTTCAAGCTCGAGTCGTCTCGGATCGAGGCCACTTTCGTCCAGAGCCGCCGCCATAGTCTCGATCAGGTGCTTTTCCTGAAACTGCCTGGCGGATACATTGATGCTGATCCGGATCGGCTCCAGCCCCTTGTCCTGCCATGCCCTGGCGCGCCTGCACGCCGTCTTGAGCACCCACTCGCCGATCGGCACGATCAGGCCCGTCTCTTCGGCCAGGGCGATGAAATCCCCCGGATAGACAAGGCCCTCGCTGGGATGGTTCCAGCGGATCAACGCTTCGGCCGCCACGATCCTGCCTGTCTGGACGTCCACCTGCGGCTGATAGTGCAGCACAAATTCGTCGCGAAGAAGCGCCTGGCGCAACTCGTCCGTGCGGGAAAGCTTTCTCCGGACATTGGCGGTCATTTCAGAGGTGAACGATGCTATTCCATCGCGACCCAGCTCCTTTGCCCGGTACATGGCCATGTCCGCGAACGCAAGCAAGTCTTCCGCGGTCCTGCCATGGCTCGGGTAGTTGGCAACGCCGATGCTGCAAGTTACCTTGAGCTCGATATCGTCGAGTACGATCGGACGCGCGACCGCTTCCCTTATTGCCGACAATCGATCCAGACAGCTCCTGGCATCCATGTGCTCGAGAATGATCACGAACTCGTCTCCGCCGATTCTGGCGAGGGAACCCTGGTCGCTTGTCAGTTCGCCGATCCTTCCGGCGACGATCTTCAGCAACTGGTCGCCGACGGAATGGCCGAGGCTGTCGTTGACGAGCTTGAAGTTGTCGAGATCGAGGAATGCGAGCGCCACTTCACTCCCGATGGAATCGGCCGTCCGCATGGCAAGGGTGAGCCTTCGATCCAGCAGGGCACGGTTGGCCATCCCCGTCAGCGGGTCATGGTCGGCGAGAAACCCTATGCGGGCCTCTGCGCGATGGCGGCTGATTGCTATCTCCGCCATGTGCACGGCTATCGAAGCAAACTCGGAGAAGTCGGATTGATAGTGCGCGCCCTCGGACGAATGGAGCGCAAGAATGCCCTCGATCTGGCCATCCGCATCGGAAATTGGCAGGCAGCGGCATTCATGGTCGGCTCCGGAGACATTCGCTTGATCAAAGGCGTGCTTGAGCGCCGCAGTGGCCACCGCAAGATCTGCGGGAATGATGCGAATGAATGCCGCATTGGCCCGCCTGCGATAGTTCTCGTTCAAGGTGGGCGCCGCCGTCAGGCGCAGTTCGCCCTGATCCGGCGCAACCGTCAGGAATGCAGCGTGCACGCCTTCCGCAAATCCGGCGATCATCCGCGCGAGTTCTTCGAGAAAATCGGAAAGAGGCATCCCGCGCGCGATCATCTCGAGCAGGCGGGATTGGGCGCGCATCCGGCGCTCCGCCGATTTCTGCGCGCTGACGTCGCGCGAGGCCCCGACAACGCCTACGATCGTTCCGGATTCGTCTCTCAGCGGAACGCGCGTGATCATCAGCCATCGTTCGCCTTCGCCGCGAAACGCCAGCTCTTCGCCCCCGGAATGGGGCTGTCCGGTCTCGGCTACGCGACGCTCCACGTCCGTGGCGACTTGCGCCACCTCCCTCGGCAGGAAATCGAAATCCGTGCGCCCGACCAAATCCTCAAGACGCGACAGTCCGTTGTTGGCGACGATCGCCTGGTTCGCAAACAGGAAACGCCCTTCCAAGTCCTTCGCATAGATATAGTCAGGGATCTGATTGATCATATTCTCCAGCCAACACTGGCGCGCGGCTAGGTCGGCTTCGCGATGAGAGCCCTCCTGCGTCCTGCAAAATCTGGCTGTGTTCGAAGCCGGTTCGACCGTGGAGAATAAGATTGGTGGTTTGCCGTCCGCAGTGACACCTTTAGTCAACGGAATTCCTCGGAGCAGGTGTGAAACACCATCCTGCTTTCGGGTGGTTATGTTCGGGTAAACGTCGACTTACTCCGGAAAACAAGCTATGCGCATGGTGAACGAGGCGTAAAGGTTGTGATGGTCTGGAAAAACTGAAACTCGCCGGCCCCGGCCATGTCGTTCGTTTCACGTATCGCCGCAAAACAGTGGTAGCGAGACCTGTCATGCATCCTCCTTCTCTGAAGATAAGGAACCGAAGCTGCCACCCTTACCCGATCGCGGTCCGCAGTCAGGAGGCACCTCAGGGGCCACTTCATATGCCTTCTACGATCGATCCGCTCGTTTGCGGTGAAAATTACCCGCGGGTGATCTTCTCCACGAAATAGCGTGGGATTTGGTCACGCTCCCGGCGGCGGTAGAATTCCAGGCAGAAGCTGATGAAGGCTTTGAACCGTCGCGATACGTGCCGTCGCCGGGAGTAGATAAGGTTGATTGTCGTCTCGCGGGAGCGCCATTCCGGCAGGACCGGCAGCAGGAGGTTGCTCTGGCACTCCGTCTCGACGAAGAATCCGGGAAGATAGGCGATTCCCTGCCCGGCGACGGTGAAGTATTTCAGGGTCCAGTAGTCGTTCGCCATCAGACTGGCCGAGAGCAGGATCTCCGTTTCTTCACCGCCCTGTCGCGTGAGATACCAGGGCTGCAGGCGCGTCGTGTTGCGGAAGAGGAGGCCGCGATGGCCGGCAAGATCGTCCGTCCGGGCAGGCTGCCCATGCTGCGCCAAGTATTCGGGGCTTGCGTAGAGACCATAGGAAGCCGTCGCCAGCCGTCGGCTGACATAATCGACCTCGGACGGTTCTCCCCAGTGGAAAATTCCGTCCAGCGCCATATCGGAAACGTCGCTGAACGATTGGCGGGCCGAGAGGAACACGACATCGAGAATGACCTGGGGATAGGTTCTCTGAAAGGCGTAGAGCAGCTCCGAAGTTATGGTCGTGCCGAATTCGCCCGTCGAGCCGACGCGAAGTGTTCCGGCGACTTCCTGATGCATCTCGGCCATCGCCGTGGCAGCGTCGTCGCAGCTGCTTTGAATTTTTCGCGCATGGCGCAGGAGCTCCGAACCCGCATCGGTCAGATGCAGCTGGTGGCCCTCGCGCACGAACAGTTCGACCCCGAATTCGTCCTCGAGTTGCCTGAGCCGGTGACTGAGCGTTGATTTCGGCAGGCGGTACAGGCGCGAGGCGGCCGATATCGATCGCGCATCGGCCACTTTGACGAAGCAGTCAATCACCGAAAGATCCATTTTTCCAGCCTCGTTTCGTTCAATAAATTGGACAATGCGTCCGATATTAGACCAATTTCGACCAGTTGTTCAAACGGTTTGCGACTGAAATACTGCATGGGAACAAGGGAGATTTGGATGTCCGATATTCGAGAATTCATTCGCGCCGCATCCGGTGGCGAGTCCAAGGCAACGTTGGTCGTTCGTGGCGGGCGGCTGGTCAACGTCGTTTCGGAAGAGATCTATCAGGCCGATATAGCCATTTACGGCGACCGTATCATCGCGGTTGGCGATGTCAGCGAATATACGGGACCTCAAACAGACATCGTCGACGCGAGCGGCAAGTATCTCGTGCCGGGCATGATTGACGGCCATCTTCACGTCGAATGCTCGAAACTGTCGCTGACAAGCTTTGCCAAAGCGGTCGTGCCGCTCGGAACGACGTCCATCGTATCGGGTCTCGACCAGATCATCGTCGTTGGCGGTCCGGATGCGGCCCGCGAATTTCTCGACGAGGTCAAGCAGACGCCGCTCAAGGTGTTCTGGGGCGCGCCTTGCAAGACGCCCTACACCATGCCGCGTTCGACCGTCGGCCATTACTTCAGCCCGAAGGACCATCGTGACACGCACCATTGGCCGGAATGCGTCGGCATCTGGGAGACTGTGCGCGAGTTCATCCAGGAGGAGGACGAGGATGTCCTTCAGGCGATCGAGATAGGTCAGGCGAGCCGCCTGCCGGTGCTTGGTTGCTGCCCGATGACGCGCGGTGCGCGGCTGAACGGTTATATGCAATCCGGCGTGCGCGCCGACCATGAAAGCTACACGCCGGAAGAGATGCTGGAGAAGCTGCGCGCCGGCATGCATGTCGTCGTGCGCGAATCCTCCATTTCCCACTTCCTCTCCGACAATCTGCGCATCGTCACCGAGATGGGCGTGAAGGCGCTGCGCCGTATCAGCTTCTGCACGGATGACGTGGTCGCCAGCGATATCCTTTCCCGCGGCCATCTGGATAACATGGTCCGAATGGCGATCGCCATGGGCATTTCGCCGATGGCGGCCATTCAGATGGCGACGATCAACGGCGCGGAAGCGCTGCGCATCGATCACAAGGTCGGTTCGATTTCCCCAGGCCGGACGGCCGACATCCTGATCGTCAACGATCTGCGCGAATTCCGCATCGAGGCGGTGGTGGCGAACGGGGCGCTTGCCGCCCGCGACGGGCGGATGGTGATGGAGCTCGTAGCGCCGGCACGCAGCTCGGGATTGCTGCACTCCATGAAGGTAGCGCCGATCACGGCCGAGGATATCGCCGTACCGTTCGCCGGCGAGGCAGCCTCCGCCAGGGCGCTGGCGATTGCCGTGACGCCCGAGAAGGTTTTCGTACGCACGCGCCGCGACGTGACCCTGCCCGTCGTCGATGGCAAGGTTCTCGCCGATGCCGGCCAGAACGTGCAATATGTGTCGGTCATCGAGCGCTACGGCAAGACCGGGAACCGGCCCGTGGCCTTCGTTTCCGGCTTCGGCCTGAAATCCGGCGCTATCGCCAGCTCCACGGCACCCGACGACAACAACATCATCTGCGTCGGCGCCAACCCGGACGACATGGCGGTCGCCATCAACCACCTCATCGCCAACAACGGCGGCCAGGTGGTAGTCGACAAGGGCAAGGTGGTCGAATTCCTGCACTTGCCGATCGGCGGTATCGTCTCCGACATCGATCCGGAGGAGATGGCGGCGGCCGAGATGCGGCTGGACGAAGCGGCGCGCGGCCTCGGCTGCGACCTGCCGTGGCCGTTCATGTACATGTTCGTTCTACAGATCACGGCGATCCCCGATTATGCCGTTACCGATCTCGGGGTCGTCGACTGCGTCAATCTTCGGATCATTTCGCCGCTGGACCCGGACGGGCGCTCCACGGCACAAACGCTGGCGGCTGAATAGGAGAACCGTCAAGCGGCTCGATGATGTTCAAAATGGGGAGGAGCAATATGAACTATCAGTCGAAAGTCGCGGAAGATCCCGCAAGCCGGGGGCGACCCCGGCCAGGCGGCACCATCGACCGCCTGTTTGACGTCACCCGCAGCGGATCCACGATCCGCACGGAAATCATCGCCGCGCTGACGACGTTTCTGGCGGCGTCCTATGTCATCGTGGTCAATCCGTCGATCCTGGAGAATGCCGGCATTCCCTTTTCGGCGGGCGTGACGGCTACGGTGCTGGTCAGCCTCGTCGGCAGCTGTGCCATGGGTCTCTATGCGCGCAGCCCGATTCTCGTCGCACCCGGCATGGGCATCAATGCCCTCTTCGCCTATACCATGGTCGGCGGCGCCAAAGTGCCGCTGGAAATCGCGCTCGGCTGCGTGTTCTGGGCCGGCGTGCTCTTTACCATACTGGCGCTGCTCAATTTGCGAACGGCCGTCATCGAGGCGATCCCCAAGGATCTGCGGTATGGAATAGCCTGCGGCATTGGCCTGTTCATCACGCTGATCGGCTTTGAAAATGCCAAGTTCATTGTCGCGAATCCGGACACGATCGTCGCGCTGACCCGCTTTACGCCCGTTACGCTCACCTTTATCGCCGGTTTCGTCATCGCGGTCGCGCTTGTGGTGCGTCGCGTACCCGGCGCCATGATGGCGGGCATGATTATTACGACGATACTCGCGATTCCGATCGGACGCTGGTGGGGCGACGGCAGCGCTTTCGAAGCGGGGGCGCCCGATGTCCATACGCTCGTCAACTGGAGCGGTTTTTTTGCCGCCCCCGATTTCAGCTTCGTCGGCAGGATCGATCTGGTCGGCGCTCTGCAGTTCGCTTATGTGCCGTTCATCTTCGTTTTCCTCTTCACGAATTTCGTGGAAGCCCTCTCCACCTTTCTCGGGCTTGCCGAAGCGGCCGATCTCAAGGATGAAAACGGCATGCCCCGCAACGTCAAGGAGTCGATGCATGTCGACGCTGTCGCGGCTCTCATCTCGGCGCCGCTTGGCACGAGCCCCGCGACGGTCTACCTGGAATCGGGCGCCGGCATCGCCCAGGGCGGCCGCACCGGCCTTGTCGCGTTCATCGCCGGCCTTCTGTTCCTGCCGTTCCTGTTTCTCTCGCCACTTCTTTCGCTCGTGCCGGCGATTGCGACCGCGCCGGTCCTCATCCTCACCGGCCTCTTTATGTCGGAGCCCATGGGGCGGATCAATTGGACGAATATCGAGGATGCCCTTCCAGCCTTCCTCGCGATCGTGCTCATTCCACTGACGTTTTCGATTACGCTCGGCCTTTCGCTGGCCATCATCGGCTTCGTCGTGATGAAACTCGTTCTCGGCAAGGCGAGAGAGGTGCGGCCGGTAATGTGGTTCGTGGCAGCGCTTGCCGCCATGCTCGTGATGCAGATTCAATGACAATGTCCGGCGGTGGCGCAAGACGGTGCCGCCGGGCCGTACAACACACATTTTGGGAAGGATAGGCGGCAATGCTGCAATCATGGTCTGAAACCGCGCCGCTGCTTGTGGACGTCGCGATGGGACGCAAGCCGGCGGATCTCGTCATCCGCAATGGCCGGTGGGTGAACGTCTATTCGGGCGAGATCGTTTCCAACACCGATGTTGCAGTCGCAGCAGGCCGCTTCGCCTATGTCGGACCCGACGCCGGCTACATGATCGGCGAGGAGACGCAGGTCGTCGACGCCGGAGGCCGCTATCTCGTGCCTGGCCTTTGCGATGGCCACATGCATGTCGAAAGCGGACTGGTCACCGTGACCGAATTCGCACGCGCCGTCATTCCGCACGGCACCACCACGATGTTCGTCGATCCGCATGAAATCGCCAACGTGCTGGGCATGGCGGGCGTGAAGCTGATGAACGACGAAGCGCAGAACCTGCCTGTCAACGTCTTCGTGCAGGTGCCGAGTTGCGTTCCGAGCGCTCCCGGGCTGGAGAACGCCGGCGCGACGCTGAGCGCGGAGGACGTTCGCGAAGCGCTTGCTTGGCCGAATATCGTCGGCCTCGGCGAAATGATGAATTTCCCCGGCGTCGCGGCGAACGACCAGAAGATGGTCGCGGAAATCGCGGCGACGCAGGCCGCGCGCCTGACGGTCGGCGGTCACTATGCCTCCCCGGACCTCGGCCGGGCCTTCCATGCCTATGTGGCTGGCGGCCCGGCCGACGACCACGAGGGAACCACCATGGACGACGCCATTGCCCGGGTGCGGCAAGGCATGCGGGCGATGCTGCGCCTCGGCTCCGCCTGGTTCGACGTGGCGGCCCAGATCAAGGCCGTCACGGAACGCGGCATCGATCCACGCAATTTCGTGCTTTGCACGGATGACAGCCATTCGGGCACCTTGGTCAATGACGGTCACATGAACCGCGTCGTGCGCCATGCCATCGCGCAGGGACTGAAGCCCATAACTGCGATCCAGATGGCGACGCTCAACACCGCCCAGCATTTCGGCCTTGAGCGGGAGCTGGGATCGATCGCACCCGGACGCCGGGCCGATCTGATCGTGACCTCCGACCTCGCAACCCTGCCGATCGAGATGGTTTTCGCCCGTGGTCGACTGCTGGCGGAAAAAGGTGCCCTGGTCGCCGACATCCCGGCCTATGACTATCCGGCGAGCGCCAAGAACACGGTAAATCTCGGAAAGTCGCTGGTCGCGGCCGATTTCGACATTCCCGCTCCCGGTGCCTCGAAGGTGGATGTCAGGGTCATCGGCGTCGTCGAGAACCAGGCCCCGACCAAAGCCTTGCAACGCAGTTTGACGGTCGAGGACGGCCTCGTGCAGATGGATCGCGCCGGCGATGTCTGCCAGATCGCACTGGTCGAGCGCCACCGCGCGACCGGCGGTGTGGTCAATGCGTTCGTCTCCGGTTTCGGCTATGACACCAACTGCGCCATGGCCTCCACGGTTGCCCATGACAGTCACCACATGATCGTCGTCGGCACCAACAAAGCCGACATGGCGCAGGCCGCGAACCGGCTGCAGGAGGTGGGCGGCGGTATCGTGCTCGTCGCGGATGGTCGGGAGCTTGCCCTTGTCGAGCTGCCTGTTGCCGGCCTGATGTCGGACGAGCGCGCGGAGATCGTGGCGGAAAAGGCGAACCGTCTGGTGGACGGCATGCGCGCATGCGGTTGTGTCCTCAACAACGCCTATATGCAGCATTCGCTGCTGGCGCTCGTGGTGATCCCGGAACTGCGCATCTCCGACATAGGCCTCATCGACGTTACGCGGTTCCAGAAGACGGATGTCATCCTGAGCGAGCGGTAACGCGCCGGGCAGGTTGCAGCGCCATGCCGGCAGGGCCGAAGACGGCGAGATGACGGTCTCGCCGTCTATGGATAACGGCCGCCGAGATTGAAGCCGCAGCTATTGCCTTCGATGCGATCCAGGATACATCGCTGCTTGTCGAAACAATCAGGAGTTTTATATGAGAAAGATCATTCTGACCGGCATCGCAGCATTCGGTTTCGCCGTTCCGGGCTATGCGCAGGTGTCCAGCGATCAGATGGAACTGGCGTACAACTCGGCGCGCAATCAGCTTGGCGTGCTGAAATATTGCCAGAACGCAGGTCACATTGATGCGGCCGCCGTCGAGACGCAGACAAAAATGATCGCCCTCATCCCGGTGCCTTCGGACAAGACGAAGGGCGATGCGGCCGAGCAGGAAGGCGAAAATGGCAAAATCTCGGCCATGGGGGTGAACCAGGATCTTGCAACCGTTACGAAGGCGCAGAACATCTCCGAAAAGCAGTTCTGCGAAGCCATTGCGAACGCAGTAAAGCAGGCTGGCGCACAACTTCCCAAGTAAGAGATCAGGCTGCGACGGTTTTGGCCGTCGCAGCCTGATTGATTGACCGTTATCCGGCCTCGCGCCGGATTCCGATGCGGCCGGCGGCGGCGAACAAGGTTGCCGATGCCACCGACCGGGGCTTGCTGCCTGGGCCAAGGGCTGGGATCGGCGAAACGCAATCGTCCAGCCGTGCGTCCATGTCTGCCGTCGAATTGTGTGCACCGCAACCGCGTTGATGCTCGGCATCGCAGGCATTCTTGCGAATTTCGAATTTCTTCAGATTTATTAATGGTTTATTAAGGTATGGCGATGCCCGGCGAAGATCGCTCCACGGGATCGACATTTGCGGCCCCACTCACCCTAGGATTGTGTCATTTTTGCAACGACGCCCGTTTTCAAGCGGCATTCGCAATAGTTCGTCACCCTTGGTATCTTGCTAAATCAGTGAAGTCGGTTCAACACATAGTTGGCGGAAGTTACCATTCCGCACCTACTGATAGGGGACATGAACGGGATGGGGTAGGGCGCGCCGGCTTCCGGCGCGATATCTCAGACCCAATCAAGAGAGATTGGAGTTATTATGAACATCAAGAGCCTTCTTCTCGGCTCCGCTGCTGCCCTGGCAGCAGTATCTGGCGCGCATGCAGCCGACGCTATCGTTGCTGCCGAGCCGGAGCCTCTGGAATACGTTCGCATCTGCGACGCATACGGTGCTGGCTACTTCTTCATCCCGGGTACCGAAACCTGCCTCAAGATCGGCGGCAAGGTTCGTACCGAAGGTGAATGGTACAACGCTTACAACCGCGCCAGCAAGCAGGGCACGCTCTGGCATACCCGCGCCGAGCTGAACGTCAACACCGCGACCGACACCGAATACGGTCCGCTGAAGACCGAAACCATCGTTCGCTGGGACTGGAACGACGGCAACTCCACCTCCACCAACCTGCTGTGGTCCTACATCAGCCTCGGCGGCTTCACGGTCGGTAAGAAAGACTCGCAGTACAACCTGTACATGGGCTATGCCGGCGACGTCATCAANNGATTCGAACTCCAGCGGCTCGGGCGCTGCCTACGGCGCAAGCTGGGCCACGGACGACAAGGCCAACCACTACGCTCCTGACGTTGTAGCCGGTGCTGGCTTCAAGTCCGGTGCATGGGGCTTCAAGGTTGTCGGCGGTTACGACTCGATCAAGTCGGAAGGCGCGATCAAGGCTCGTGTCGATGCTGACTTCGGCGCATTCTCGGCCTTCTTGATGGGCGGCTGGAACACCGACGGCGACAACCTCAACAAGTACGCAGGCACCAACCAGGACGTTTCCGCTTGCACGGCGCCGAACGGCACCGTCAATGCAGCCAAGTGCGGCTGGGGTGACTGGGCTGTCTGGGGCGGCGTTGGCGTACCGGTCAACGAAAAGCTGAAGTGGAACGTTCAGCTCGCCTACACCGACTCGAAGATCTTCGAAGCAACGACGAACCTGAAGTTCAACCCGGTCAAGGATCTCCTGATCGAGCCGGAATTGACCTACGTCCACTACGACTATGCCAAGGACGATACGGTTTCCGGTATCCTGCGCTTCGAACGCAACTTCTAATGATGAATTACCCGGCTCCGTGCCGGGTAAGAGAAGCCTGACGTACCAATCCGCCAGGCTTCATTCATTGATCGGTTGACCTCCGGTCAGAGAGGGGAGGAGGCCTCGTTCCCTCGAGGGCTTCTCTCTATGCTGTTTGGCTTACGCTTCTTTGGCCGTGTTCCGGCTATTTGAAAACCGAGAGTCATCCGATGATCGTGGCTGGGTTCCTATCGGTTGATCGGGCTTGTCGATTGGGTTCATCCTGTTTCAAAGCGTCGATGAATTCGATGCATGCCATTGGCTATCGCGGCAGCTGATAGGT
>UBYA01000021.1 GCA_900469615.1 Hyphomicrobiales bacterium
AGCGGCGCGAACGTCCATGGTTTCATCCTTCCTGCTATGATTTGTTCGGCGCGACATTGGCATGGGCGCGCGGGGCAGCTCAAGCCAAATCAGACACTTGGAGCGGTAATTGCCCAGTTTAAACCGGACGCTCGTTCTGCGCTATCGTTTCAAGAGGCACCGGACGGAAAACCGCCGGGGCGCTTTTCCCGAAATTGCTCCGATGCCATGTTTCAATCAGGCAAACTCCATGATCACCGCATCGACGGCGAGGCTTTCGCCGGGCTTGGCGTTGATCTTGCCGACCATCAGGTCGCGCTCCGCGCGCAGGACATTTTCCATCTTCATCGCCTCGACGATGGCCAGCGTCTCGCCCGCCTTGACCTCCTGGCCCTCGGCAACGGCAATCGACACGACGAGACCGGGCATGGGGCAAAGCAGCAGCTTCGAGGTATCGGGCGGCAATTTTACCGGCATGAGCTTGTCGAGTTCCGCCTGACGCGGCGTAAAGACCCTGGCCCTGACGGAAATGCCTTGCCAATCGATGCGCAGGCCGTTGGGGACGGCGCGGATCTGGGCCGTCAGCTTGCGGCCGCTCACGGTGCCGGTCCATACGGCATCGCCGGGACGCCAGCCGGTTGCAACAGTCACCGTCTTGCCGCCGATCTGCATGTCCATCTCGAAAGGAATGGTCACTACGCCCTCGATCAGGGAAACGGAGAGGTAATCCGTGCCGAGCTTGACGATCCAGTCCTCGCGCAACGGTCCCGCTGCGGGACGCAGCCGATCACCATAGCGCTCGCGGCGGTTCGATTCGATAAGGCTGCAGGAAAGGGCGATAGCGGCCAGCTGCGCGGCCTGATCCTCGTCCGGCGCCACAGGCGCGAAACCGTCTGGATATTCCTCGGCTATGAAGCCGGTGGAAAGACGCCCCTCGCGCCAGCGGGGATGCTTCATCAAAGCCGAGAGGAACGGCATGTTGTGCTCTATGCCGTCGACCACGAAGCCATCCAGGGCTTCACCCATTGCTTCGATCGCCTCCAGTCTGGATGGAGCCCAGGTGCAGAGCTTGGCGATCATCGGGTCGTAATACATGGAGATTTCGGCGCCTTCGAAGACGCCGGTATCGTTGCGGACGACCGATTTTTCGGTCTTGCCTTCGCGCGGCGGACGATAGCGGGTCAGGCGTCCGATGGACGGCAGGAAGTTGCGGTATGGGTCTTCCGCGTAGAGGCGGCTTTCGATGGCCCAGCCGTTGAGCTTGATATCGGCCTGCCTGAACGGCAGCTTTTCGCCGGCGGCGACACGGATCATCTGTTCGACGAGATCGATGCCCGTTACGAGTTCGGTGACGGGATGCTCCACCTGAAGCCGCGTGTTCATTTCGAGGAAGTAGAAGTTCCGGTCGCGATCGACGATGAATTCGACCGTGCCTGCGCTCTGGTAATCCACGGCCTCGGCAAGCGCCACGGACTGCTCGCCCATGGCCTTGCGTGTCGCTTCGTCGAGGAAGGGCGAGGGCGCTTCCTCCACCACCTTCTGGTTCCGGCGCTGGATGGAGCATTCGCGCTCGCCGAGATAGACGACATTGCCATGGGCGTCGGCCAGCACCTGGATCTCTATGTGCCTGGGGTCGACGACAAATTTCTCGATGAAGACGCGGTCGTCGCCGAAGGAGCTTTTCGCTTCCGAACGGGCGCGCTCGAAACCGTCGCGCACTTCGTCCTTGCTCCAGGCGATGCGCATGCCCTTGCCGCCGCCGCCGGCAGACGCCTTGATCATGACCGGATAGCCGATCTCGCCTGCAATTCTCTCCGCATGATCCGCATCGTCGATGATGCCGAGGAAGCCCGGAACGGTGGAGACCTTGGCGGCATTGGCGAATTTCTTCGATTCGATCTTGTCGCCCATGGCTTCGATCGCCTTCGGCTTCGGGCCGATGAAGATGACGCCTTCCTTCTCCAGTGCAGCACAGAAGGAGGCGCGCTCCGAGAGGAAGCCGTAACCCGGATGAACGGCTTCCGCGCCGGTCTCTTTGCAGGCGGCGATGATCTTGTCGGCGACGAGGTAGCTTTCGGCGGCGGGAGCCGGACCGATGTGAACGGCCTCATCGGCCATTTCGACATGCAGGGCGTCCCGATCCGCATCGGAGTAGACGGCGACCGTCAGGATGCCCATCCGGCGCGCGGTCTTGATCACGCGGCAGGCAATCTCGCCGCGATTGGCGATCAGGATTTTCTTGAACATGCAGACTCCGCCCAAATACTCTATTCAGTCAGTGTTTTAGCCATAAATTGCGCTCCCGGTCCATGTGCAACATGTCTCCGCTCACGCCGTTTTTGCCAATCTTGACTGCATGCGCTCCCGCCAGATGATGAAGAGGCCTGAGCCGACGATGATGGCGATGCCGATCCATTTGGAAAGATCGGGAAAGTCTCCAAAGATCGCATAGCCGAGAACGGTGGCGGAAATGATCTCGAAATACTGGAACGGGGCCAGCAGCGAGAGGGGCGCCAGCCGGAAGGCTCGGACGACGAGCATATGTGCATAGCCCGAAATCGAGCCGAGAATCAGCAAAAGAACGAGTCCGAGCGCAGAGGCGGGCAGGGAGGGCTCGAAATCGGCAATGCCGGCGGAGGTGCCGGCAAACAGCGCGAACGCCATGAACAGCGTGCCGCCGGCACCCGCCATGATCTGCATCGTCAGCGGCGAATCCGCTTCTCCGACCGCGCGATTCATGAAGAGATAGAGCGCATAGAGAAAAGCGCAGGCAACCGGCAGCAACGCCTTCAGGCCGAAGATGGCGAAACTGGGCTGGATGACGATCATTGCCCCGCCGAAGCCGATGACGATCGCCAGCCAGCGCCTCCAGCCGACCTTGTCGCCGAGAAACAGCGCCGAAAGCGCCGTCAGCATGAAGGGTTCCACGAAATAGATCGCAAAGACGTCGGCGAGCGGCATGTATTTCACGGCAGCGAAGAACAAAAGACTGGCGGCGCCATGCAGGGCTCCGCGCAGCAGGTTCATCCAGGGACGCTTTGCCGAGAAGGCCGTCCTGCCCGTCGCGGTCGCCAGCAGCGGCAGCATGCATACGAGCTGAAAGAAGAAGCGATAGAACGTCACCTGCCCGGGCGACATGCCCTCGAAGCTCGCCATGTATTTGGCGATTGCATCCATCGTCGGGAGCAGGATCATGGCGCTTGCCATGATCGTCATGCCCCTGAGCGGATTTTGCTGCGTGGAGACGGTGGAGGAGACGGACATGAGCAGACATCAAACACAGGAAGGCCATGCAATCAAGGCGCGATCGGCGCGGGTCGCGCTTGGCCGGGACCGTCATCGGAAATGTCACACTTTTCCAATTGGGACACATCACGGTGGCCGGATGACGCCCCTAGACCTATCTGAGGCTTGGGAAACCGCTAAAACATAGATTGCGCCGCACAAGATTGCCGGCGCAGCCAGGAAAGGGATCGCACCGATGTTCAAGCCAGAACAAGAGACGACCGTTTTTTCGGATGAAGGCGACGACACTCTGGGAGGGCGGCTGTCGATGGCTCGCGATTCCGCCGGGGTCAGCCTCGCCACATTGGCCAGCCAGCTTGGCGTCAGCGAAGAGACGATGCTTGCATGGGAATCCGATCGGGCCGAGCCCAATCCATCCGCTCTGGTCAAGATGTCGGCTCTCTTCGGCGTTTCTCCGATATGGCTGATGACCGGAGCCGGTGACGGACCTGGGGAAGACAGCGACGAGCGCGCATTGGACGCCGTCAGGAACGAGCTTTCGCGGCTGCGCGCGGCCCATCAGGAAATCGGCCAGCTGATCGAGGCGACGACTCGCCAGATCGAGAGACTCGATCATCAGATACGGTTGCGCAATGTCAGCAAGGATGTCGCGCATTGATCCCGACCATTTGCCATGCCTGGAAAGTGGGACGTCAGCTTTGACGATAACCGATGATGGTGACGCGGCTGGTTGCGCGGCGCGCTGCCGGCGGCGCGTTGCTTCGCGGCAGGTCCTGCGCACAAACCGTTGATCTAAAAACAAAAAACCCGGCCTAAGCCGGGTTCTTGGTGCGGTCGAGAAGACTCGAACTTCCACGGGTTGCCCCACAGCGACCTCAACGCTGCGCGTCTACCAATTCCGCCACGACCGCATCGTGGTAGGCCGAATTGCTCCGGCGCGGCTGCATGTAGCAAAAGCATTCGGGGGGCACAAGAGCGATGTGTCAGATTTTTTAAATTCCTTCACAGCTCCGCCGAACGGATCGGTCCGATTGCTGTGGAAACGCCGTAGACGTTTGAATTCCCGCCCGAATGGCGCCATATGTGGACAACCCGTCGGCGTGCCAGATTTCCACAAGCGCGGCCTGCGGCGTGTAAGGGACTGCCAACATGCTTCGCACCGAACTTTCTCACCAGATGTTTCCCGTTGAAGGTACGCCGCCCGTCCGCTGGCGGATCAGCGATGCGCTGGTGCCTTATGACGAGGCCGTTGCCACGATGGAGGCGGAAGTTGCCGCGATCTCCGAAGGTCGGGCGCCGGAGCTGGTCTGGCTGGTCGAGCATCCGCCGCTCTATACGGCAGGCACCAGCGCCAACGCGGCCGATCTCATCGAGCCGGATCGTTTCCCCGTTTTCGCAACGGGACGCGGCGGCGAATACACCTATCACGGGCCTGGTCAGCGCGTGGCCTATGTCATGCTGGACCTGAAGTGTCGCCGGCAGGATATCCGCGCATTCGTCGGCGCGCTGGAGGAGGTCATCATCCGTACGCTCGAATCGATGAATGTGCGCGGCGAGCGGCGCGAGGATCGCGTCGGCGTCTGGGTCAGGCGTCCGGAAAAGCCTGTGCTGCCGGATGGCGGCGTGGCCGAGGACAAGATCGCGGCCCTTGGCATCCGCGTGCGCAAGTGGGTGACGTTTCACGGCCTCTCGCTGAACGTCGATCCCGATCTCGGGCACTTCAGCGGCATCGTTCCCTGCGGAATTTCCGCCTATGGCGTCACCAGCCTTGTCGATCTCGGCTTGCCGGTCATGATGGCGGATGTCGACATCCGTCTTCGCGACGCGTTCGAGCAGGTATTCGGACAAACGATCAACGACGATTAGGCGTATTTCCCTGATCGACGGCATGCATTGAACGTGAGCATGCAGGCTTGCATCGAGACGAGGTGGCGAACCGGGTCGCATTTTCGCGCCTCGGTTCGACCGGCGTGATGCATCATGCCTTTAAAGAAGTAATTCTTCCGCTTCTTCGTCGCAGGGCACTTTGGTGTGCGTCAGAATATTGCGCTTTGATTCCGCCACGCGCTCCATCTCGCCTTCGGCCTTGAGAAGATCGTGCAGCTTCTGATCGCTGAGAATATTGTCTCGATTGTCATGCGAGGTCATGCGGGTAACTCCTTGACCTCTGCAGGCGAGAGTATGTCGCCTCTCAGTCGTCGGCGCCTACGGGTTCAGAGTACCAACGATGGGCGCAGCCTACGCTTATTGGCGGATTATAGCGAATCATTTCGGCAGCCGGCGTTCAGCTCCTTGCGGGTTGCCGCTTCCGCACAAGAAAATGCCCTGGACGGGAGAGCATCCAGGGCACAGAGAGGGGAACTGCCAACAATAGATTAGGGCGGTACATTCATACTTCAAGGCTTTTGGAATCCCATATCGCGACATGCCTTCAGCCGCGCACCCGATCGCAAAACAGTGATCGCCGGTCTAACGCTGCGCGGCTGTTGGGAGGAGGCCGGCGATGGTATCGTTCCGGCTTCCGGCTCCCTGAGAACGCATGCCACACGGCTCGGACCGCGCGACAACCGCAGATGTCGGAGCGGAAACGTTTCGAAACGCACAGAGAAACCCAGGAAACATTCCGGCTATATAGTTCGTCCCTTGCAAGGTCTTCTGAAGGAAATCAGGAAATGAGAATCGTTATGAACGCCGCCCGATCTCGAAAGATGATCGGCAGGGCGTTGTTGCTGGCGGCGCTGGTCGGTCTGCCGATCGTGAGCCAGGCCGCGGATGCCAAGCCGGATACTGCAAACTCGGCGTCCAGTTTCACCTATCGCCGGGCCGATCTCGGCAGCGGTTATTCCACCTCCAGCATCCTGAAGCTGCCGAACAACTCATCCTATTTCGTTACATGCAACTGCGACGACCGCACCTTGCAGGACATGACATGCCCGACTCAGGCCTATGCCTGCTCCTGCGTTCCGCATGCCTATCTGATGTGCCAGTAAAAGGCGTGAAATCGAATGAGCAGATCAACGGCACAGCTGATATTCGTCGTTTGCGCGATCGCCTCCATGCCGATTGTCGCCCTGGCGCAGCAGAACGATTCCTCGACGCAGAGCGGTGGTTCGAACTATTCCTTTAGCGTCGGGTCCCGTCCGGCGGATACCGGCACCGGCTTCTCCATTTACAGCGCGACCTCGGCCACGGCGGATCAGCAGTTTCACGTCCAGTGCAGTTGCCACGATCTCAGCCTGGCGGTGGCGACTTGCCCGGCTCCTCGCTACGGATGCTACTGCAGCCCGAGCGCATCGCTTGTGTGCCAATAGAACGGTTTCGACATCCGTTGTGCCACATCGATAGGCCGGCCGATCGGGCCGAAGCCGAATCCTGCGGACCCCGAACTGCCATCGCTGATTGTTTTTTTGGCCAAGCTGCTCTTTTTGATGGCTATTTTCGTACAGTTTGCGTTCATGTTCGTCCGCATATGGTGTCTTCCGTCGCCCCCGGATCGCGCGTCGATTGACAATCGATAGGGACGATACGATTAATAGTTTCGACATTCGTCATAGAGCGGAGGAAATGCCAATGACTAGTCGTGCCATTCTGTTGATGTCTTTTGCGTCTCTTACAGTTGTAGGCTCGATGGGCCTCGCTTCTTCGGCTTCTGCGCTAACCATGAAAGAGTGCAGCGCCAAATACCAGGCCGCCAAAACGGCCGGTACCTTGAACGGCCAGAAGTGGAACGACTTCCGCGCGACGCAGTGCAGCGCCGATGCCAGCGCCACCACGACGACCGCCCCGGCGGCCACCGCACCAGCTGCAACGCCGTCGTCCAAGACGGCGAAGGCGACTGCCAAGGTCGATGCCAGCGAGCCCGATGCCACCAAGCCGCCGGCAGCCGAACCGGCAAAGCCGACGACGGCTGCCCCGTCCGGCGTGAGCTTCCCGGCAAAGGTCGATGCCAAATATGCCAGCGAGACGCCCGGCAAAGGCCGTTTCCACACTTGCGTCGATGCCTACAACGCCGCCAAGGCCAAGAATGCGCTCGGCGGCCTGAAGTGGATTCAGAAGGGCGGCGGTTACTACAGCCTCTGCAACTCCAAGCTCAAGGGCTGATCCTGCGGATCGACCTTATATCGAACGGGCACCTTCGGGTGCCCGTTTCCGTTTGAAGCCTTAGTCCCGCATTTTCTCCCATTTCCTGACAAGGCGGTCGCGCTTGAGCTTGGAAAGCCGCTGAAGCCAGAAGATGCCATCCAGTTGGTCGATCTCATGCTGGATGCAGATGGCGAGAAAATCATGCGCTTCCGCTTCGTGCCTATCGCCGGCAACATCTTGATAGCGAAAGCGAATCGATTTCGGCCGAACGATCTCTTCGGTCGCGCCCGGCATGGAAACGCTGCCTTCCGTGTGCCGCATGGTCTCCTGCGATGACCACAGGATCTCCGGATTGATGTAGGTACGCACGCCGTCTTCGCGGCTGAGTTCAATCACGACGACACGTGTGAGGATACCGATATGCGGGCCGGTGATGCCGACGCCGGGAGCCGCGCGCATCGTATCTAGAAGGTCGCCCGCAAGGCTGCGCAGATCGTCATCGAAGACGGCAACCGGGGCACAGGCGGTTCGCAAAAGCGGGTCGGGGAAGCGGATGATGGGACGTGCGGGCACGGTGCTCTCTATCGAACGAGGTGTATGTCGACTGGGAGAATAAGGACAAGGCGATGACAAGGCCACCATCCAGATAACTGAATTCTCCATATGAACTTTTTATCGTATCCAATTGCCGATAATATATTTTCTATTTTCCGGTTGGAACGGAATACGATGCGCTTGATCTGAGCGCACTTTGCCCGGTTTTACCGCGCAGCATCTATCGGGCAGTCCTGATTATTCTGCGGGCGCGGAAAGCCGGTCTGGACTCGGAGGCAGGCGGACAAGTACAGGCGGGAAGACGGGAATGTCGTACCGATTCGAAATCGATCCGGCTGTCACGGCGCCTGTTCGACTGGCGCCGATAGCAAGACATCGCAGGGTGATTTTGCGCTCGCCGGCCTTGCGTTCCATTGGTTTTCGCATCTGCGACGGGACGATACCGCACCATAAACCCATGAAAATTGACTATTACGTAAAAGTCAATATTATACTCCGCAGCAGAAGGGGCGGATTCTTGGTAGACGGATATTATAGCATAACGGAACTCACTCGGGAATTCGGAGTTTCGACCCGGACGTTGAGGTTCTATGAGGACGAGGGTCTCATTCAGCCCGAACGCAAGGGGCGTACGCGCTTGTTCCGGCCCGCTGACCGTCGTCTCATCGCCGAAATCCTTCGCGGTCGCCGCATCGGCTTTACCATCGCCGAAATCCGCGAGATCATTCAGGTCTACAAAGAACCGCCGGGCGAAATCGGCCAGCTGAAGCTGCTGATGAAGCGTGTCGACGAAAAGCGTGACGAACTGCGCCAAAAGCGCAAGGATATCGACGATACGCTGAACGAACTCGACAATGTCGAAGAGGCCTGTCTCGGCCGTCTCGCCGAAATCGGCGTGGGGACCTGAACGATCATTTAGTTTGTTTTACTCACATACCGGATTCGCTTTTACTCGTCTTGTGAAGGCGCCGGCGATTACGGTTACCTTTGGATTTCCGTTAATCGTCAGCTAGGCCCGTCCAACTTGAAGAACGAATAAGCTTTCCATCGTCCTCGCCCGCGGCAACCGATTTGTCGAACTTTGCTTTGTAGCGTCTTATCGCATCAGCTAGCTGGTCGGCGGATACGTTTTGCAAATGGTTTGCGTCAAAAGCAATTCTAAGCGCATCAGTTCGAGAAGCTTTTATCGGATTTGCAAGATGACGTGCGCCTTCGCTGTCATCTAAGATCAAAACGACCTCTCTAAACAGGCGATACTGGCCGCTTGCTTCAACCTTGATACTTCTTATCGCTGCCCAAGGCAAAATTCTGAGTATAATTCCCGGTGCCGATATGCCTTCTCGCGAAACCAGCAGCACGGCCTTGTTCCAATCCATACGGGATACCGCATAAGCGGCCGCACCGCCGAAAAGAATAAACGCCGTCAGCCAAATCGAGATGCGAATCTCGTGGTCCAACGCCTGCTCGCGAGCGGTAAGAAGCTCTATAAGCCGCAATGCTCCTTGAGAGAGCATGACACAGCAGGCGGCGGCGATGAGATAATAAAACCGCTTGGAACGGTAAACCGCAATCGTTGGGTACTCGTCAGAGTGATCGGCCAAACATCAAACTCCAGGATATCTGCCTTATTTTAAGGATGAGTTGGCGTCATATGCGCAAAATTATCAAATCAGCCAAACGCGGACAGGTTGAATTCATAACCAGCGGCGCGTGCGCTTGCAGTAAAACTCGAACTCACAGCCGAAACGCGAGAGGAGATGCATTTCCTCGTGGCGGATGACGAGCAAGGTCGTCAACGCGGCTGCTGCTGCCGCCATTGCGACGAACCATAGATTGTCGATGAGCAAGCCCAGGCCCGCCGTCAGCAGGGTATAGCCGAGGTAGGTCGGATTGCGCGTAAAGCGAAAAGGGCCTGTCGTCACCAGATGCGCGGTGCAGCGTTGGGTCAGCACGGTCGTCCGCCTCTCCAGCAGCGTTTTGACGGCCCAAACGTTCAACGTCACCGCGATGGCGGTGAGGATCGCTCCGACGACCCAGCAGGCGAGTGCCCAGATGAAGGGCAGAGGCAACGGATACCACCGCTGGACAGACAGCGCCGCGATGACGGCAAGGCTATAAATCAACGGCGGCCACGGAAAACTCAGCGACTTCGAACGATAGGCATTCATGGAATAACCCTGTCATTGCGCTTGTTCCGTGCATTGTATCGCGATTCGGCTTATGCGTTCATCGCTATCTGCCTTGATCGCCCCGGATTCCAGGGGCTTGAACAGATCCTGGGCCTGCAACTTGTCGAGCGTGCATTGGCAGAAACTGCGGCACATGGCTTCGCTGCCCGACTGCGTGCAGGACGCTACACATTGCCTGATATAGCCGACGGCCGGATCCTGCTGTGGAGCCGGCGCGACCAGAGAGAGAAGATAGACCAGGCCGAACAGGACCGGCTGGTGAAGCAGATAGAAGATCAGGCTGTGGCGGCCGGCGCGGGCAATGAGATTGCGACCGGAACCGAATTTCGCCAGGCGCTGCAGCCAGCCGAGCGATGTGGCCAGTTGCGCGATGCCCAAGCCGAACAGGAATGGCGCCAGCCATGGGAAGAGAGGCACGTAGTCGTTCGAGCGCTGGATGTTTTCCGACAGCCCAACCCACCAGAGCCATGGGACATCGAAGAATGTCGAGTGCAGCGACAGAGGCGCAATGACATTGTCGACGACGATACCGACCGCAAGCAGTGCTGCGATCAGAAGCGTGGCGAAGGCCGGCAGGCGCAGGAACAGGAGCCCGATGAGGCTCGCTGCGGCGATGCTGTGCAGAATGCCGAAGAATATCCATTCGTCGCGCATGCCGATGAAGGTGACGAGCGAGATTGCCGCGGCCGCGGCGACGATCATGCCCAGCCTTCGCCAATAGGAGCGCCAGCGGATTTCCGGCGTATTGGCGAGTACGAGGCTGAAGCCGGCCAGGAACAGGAAGGTGCTGGCGATGGCGCGGGCGTAAAATTTCAGCCAGCCGGTTTCGGCCGTGCCAGAATCGAGATAGCCGAAAAATTCGAAATCCCAGGTGCAGTGATAGCTTGCCATCGCCAGCAGGGCGAGGCCGCGCGCCGTATCCAGAATGCCGATGCGAGGCGGCTTTGGATGTGCATCGGCGCTCTCGGCGATGGCGGCCATTACTGGGTCCTTCCAGGCATGAACTCAAATCTTGCACGCCGATGCAGCCGACGCGGCCTTGTCATTGCATATCGCCATCCATGATGGCCAGACGAGCATCCGAAAAAAACTGTCGGCGAATCAATACGACGATGATGAAGATCGTCGTCGCCATGAAGACATAGGGGCTGAGAAACCAGCCGAGATAGCCGATCGACAGGAAGATCGCCCTCAGGCCGGCATTGAAATTGCGCGCGGCGATGACATTCATGCGTACCACGCGCTCCGCGGCTCGTTCGGCGCCGAGCGGGTCAAGGATGGCTTCCTCGCGCATCGGCAGCGAGCCGAAGAGGATCGTGCAATAGTTGAACAGCCGATAGGCCCAGCCGAATTTGAAGAAGGCATAGCCGAAGAGGCAGGCAAGCCCGGCCACCTTGATCTCGAAGGCCGTGCGGCCGCTGTTGAAGACGAAGGGCAGATCGGAGAAAAAGGCGTTGACCTTGTCGGTGGCACCAAGCAGAGCGAAGCAGCTGCCGATGGCGAAGATCGAGGTGGAGGCGAAGAAGCCCGTGCCGTTCTGCAGCCCGGAGAGGATCTGCGTGTCGATCATCTTCAGGTCGCGGCGCAGCGAATTGTAGATCCATTCCCGCCGGCGCTCGTTCATCGCCCGCGTCAGGCTGGTGCGATTGAAGAAGCTGGCGCTGCTGACGATCCAGTTCAGCGCGATCCAGAGAAGAATGAATAGGGCGAGGGCGACATAGTCGGCAGTCGTCATAAAGGCAGATTCTCCAGATCGATCCGATGCGGACTCTATCGCAGGATGGGCGGCGCGCAATGGCCTTCTGTTTGCGTCCCCGAATGGCTATATGTAATGTCGCTGCCATGAAATCCGATGTCGGCCAATCACCGTGCAAGCTTGCCTCGATAGCGTAGCCTTACCGGAAATCGATTTGCCTGGGAGGCACCAAATATCCATGTTTCTTTCAGTTTTCGATGTGTTCAAGATCGGTGTGGGCCCCTCCAGCTCGCATACGATGGGGCCGATGTCGGCGGCGAATCGCTTCCTGGATCTGCTGCTGTCGAACGAGTGGCCGCGCCCGTCTTCGAATGTGCATGTCGCTTCGATCAAGGTCAGCCTGCATGGTTCGCTCGCCCACACGGGTATCGGCCACGGCACGGGCAGGGCGGTCGTTCTCGGCCTGATGGGCGAAAGGCCCGATAGCGTCGATCCCGACCATATGGACGGTATCATCGACGAGGTCGAGCGCAGCGGGCGCATCACGCCGCCGGGCCATCCGGGATACCAGTTCCAGCCGAAGACCGACCTCATCTTCGACAAGAAGGTGCCGCTGCCGGGCCACGCCAACGGCATGAGCTTCTCCGCCTTCGACAAGGACGAGCGCCTGCTGGTCAAGCGCATCTATTATTCCGTCGGCGGCGGTTTCGTCGTCACCGATACGGAGCTGGAGCAGATGCGGGCCGACAAGAAGAAGCCGGCCGCGGCAGGCTCGCGCGTTCCTTTCCCCTTTGCCAGCGCCAAGCAGATGCTCGAAATGTCCGAGCGCTCGGGTCTCTCGATTGCACAGATGAAGCGCGCCAATGAGGAGACTCATATGAGCGCCGAAGAGCTGGATGCCGGCCTCGATCGCATCTGGTCGGCCATGAGCAGCTGCATCGATCGCGGCCTCAAGGTCGACGGCATCATGCCCGGCGGGCTGAAGGTGCGCAGGCGTGCACGCGCAATTCATGACAAGCTTCAGGAAGAATGGCGCAGCAACCGTATCAATCCGTTGCTCGCCAACGACTGGCTCAGCGTCTACGCCATGGCCGTCAACGAGGAGAATGCGGCCGGCGGACGCGTGGTGACGGCACCGACCAATGGCGCAGCCGGCGTCATTCCGGCAACGATCCGCTATTACCAGCATTTCCATGAGGATTGGGATCAGGACGGCATTCGCAACTATCTGCTGACGGCCGCTGCCGTGGGCGGCATCATCAAGCACAATGCCTCGATTTCCGGTGCCGAAGTCGGCTGTCAGGGCGAGGTGGGCTCGGCAGCCGCGATGGCGGCCGCGGGGCTTGCCGCCGTCATGGGCGCGACGCCGGAGCAGATCGAGAACGCGGCCGAAATCGCGCTGGAGCATCATCTCGGCATGACGTGCGACCCGATCGCCGGTCTCGTGCAGGTGCCGTGCATCGAGCGGAATGCTCTTGGCGCGGTCAAGGCCGTCACGGCTGCTTCGCTTGCGATCAAGGGCGACGGCCAGCATTTCGTGCCGCTCGACGCCTGCATCGAGACCATGCGCCAGACGGGCTACGACATGAGCGAAAAATACAAGGAAACCTCGACCGGCGGGCTTGCCGTGAATGTCGTGGAATGCTGAGTGTGGACGCCTGATCTAAAAGCTTGACGCTGCCGGCCAAAAGGACTTCAACGGCACTATGGCTTTGCATCTCATCAAATTGTGCGTCGGCGCGGATTCGATAGAGGATCTGCGCGAGTGGGTTTCCGAGCGGGCGATGAACGCCATTGCCGCCGGGTTGGAGCCGCATACGACCCATACGACACGCATGGTGCCGAAGCGAATGGAGGAACTGCTGGATGGCGGTTCGCTTTATTGGGTGATCAAGGGGCAGGTGCAGGCGCGGCAGAAGCTGCTTGGAATAGAGACCTTCACCGATGCCGAGGGTATTCAACGCTGCCGGTTGATCCTCGACCCGAGCGTCGTGGAAACGAGCGGCCAGCCGAAGCGTCCCTTTCAGGGGTGGCGCTATCTGCCGCCGGAGGATGCGCCGCGCGATCTCGACAGTCTCGGGGGCGCTGCCGAAATGCCCGCCGACCTGCGGCGGGAACTTTCCGAACTCGGACTGCTGTAAAACGGCCTCTTAAAACAATTCAATTTTCTGTCCCATGCAGTTGTTTTAAAAAACTTATTTGCGGGACATCGCTGTGAAGCTCACTGGAACTTTCTAGCGCAATCGTATCATGATCGGCGCCCGTCCGGTCGGAGCCGTTATATGCAGGTGGATGTGCGCTTCAGGCTGCGAGTAGCGCCAGGCGCGCGCACCGTGGCAAAGCAGGATGCCGATCAGGTCTTTCGTCTTGTTGCGCGAGCGCGAGCGGCTGAGACCGAGGTCCGCCAGCCGCATTGCTGCTTCGTGCAGCGGATGAAGAGCAAAGCTCTTCGGTTTCATCTTGCCCCCGCTATCGAGCGAGAAACCGGGAAAGTTCTCGTTCATTGCCATTTCAAAACCCCGTACACGTTACAAACTCAGGGCCGGCCCGTTTGACATTCGGGACCGGAGAGCCGGGCACCATCGAGAGAAGCCCGACCCATTCTCAAGTCTTGCGGCGATAAAGACCTCCGCCGCATTCTTATTCCATGCTCGCCCAGCACTTTACGCCGGCTCGCTTGAGCGCCTTGCAGGCCTTGATCGCATCGTTCTGGTCTTCGAAGCCGCCGAAACGGGCACGGAAGCCGCCATCGAAGGCGACGGCATAGGGCTTGGCAGAGCGCAGGGCCTTGCCCCCCTTGCTCTTTGCCGTATCGAGCAGGTCGGTTGCGCCATTCTTGCTGGAGGAAACGCCGATCTGAACGACCCAGCCGGTCGGTCCGCGCTCGGTCTTGGCAGCCTTTGCCGCTTTTTCAGACTTCTCCGCCCGCTGCAGCTTGACGAGCTTCGTATCGCTTTTGGACGTGGATGCGGTCGTCACGGTATCGATTTCGGTCTCGTCGTCCGCGACCTCATCGGAAGCGGGCCGCTGAACAGGCTTTGCCGAAAGCAACGGGTTGGCCGATTGAGGCGTCACGGCTGCGAACGCCGCCATGCTGGAGGGCCGGGCATCGGCCACTTCCGTCGGCTGGTCATTCCTGACTTTGGCGCGGCTGATGTCGGCCATGCGTGCGCTTGCAGCCTGGAGATTGGGTGCCGTGGCTGGCGTCTGCGCGATGACATTGGTCGCGATATGCTTCGTCGACGCCAGCGGAAGATAGGCCGCGATCAGCTTGCGCATCTGGTTGTCGCGGGCCGGCGTGGACGCGCCGCCGAGGACGACGCCGACGATGGAACGTCCATCGACCTTGACCGAGGTCGCGAGATTGTAGCCGGCAGCGCGGGTGTAACCGGTCTTGATGCCATCGACGCCGCGAACCGAACCGATCAGATGGTTGTGGCCCGGTATGACGCGACTGCCGAGCCGAAAGCTCGTTTCGGAAAAGAAGCCGTAATATTGCGGAAAGTGCTCGCGCAGGGCGATACCGAGGCGAGCCTGGTCGCGCGCCGTCGTCATTTGCGCCGTGTTCGGCAGGCCGTTCGGATTGCGATAGGTCGTGCGCGTCATGCCGAGCGCGCGGGCCTTGTCGTTCATCATGCGGGCGAAGCTTTCCTCCGAGCCGCCAAGCATTTCGCCAAGCGCCATGGCGGCATCATTGGCGGACTTGGTGACGATGCCGAGGATCGCTTCGCGCACGGTCACGGAACGCCCGGCGCCGATTCCGAGCTTCGTCGGCGCCTGCGCGGCGGCATTCCGGGAGAACACGACGGGAGTATCGAGCGTGATGCGTCCGGCCTCAAGCGCCTCGAAGGTCAGGTAGACCGTCATCATCTTGGTCAGCGAGGCGGGGTAATGGAGCGTGTCGGCGTTTTCGCTATAAAGGACATTGCCCGTATTGGCGTCGATGACGATGCCGGCATATTTCGGCCCGGCAGCGCTGGCATCGACGACAGTCACGGTAATCGTCGCCGCCGCGATCGAAAAACCAATAAGCGCTCTCGCCAGAATCTTACCGGTTTGAGACGACGAAACGGAAAGAATTGATCTGGACACTAAATCACTCTCTGCTTGCATTTACATTCTCGATGATCCGGTCGCCGCCTCCATGAACGCCCGTTGCGTTCAACAGTAAGGGCTTAGCGTTACCAATCGGTTTATGATGAACAGTTGGTTTCAGGTTTCTGCGCCATTTTAGCGGCCGCCCGCAGCAGTCGCCGCCGGGGCGATGTTATCCACAAGGCGTGTCTCGATGAAACTCCGGACGGCAGCGTCCATGGCGCGCCAGTCCCCGAGCTGATTGCTGGAAAAGCGGTAGAGAACGCTCAAATCCTTGCCGATTTTCACGTCCCTCTGGCAGTCGCCGCTGGTCGCTTGCGCCGGCGAGGCGGGAAGGAGGCAGCGTACGGCATAATCGGGTTCACCGGGCCGTGGCGCCGTCAAAAGCACTTCGCCGTTATAGCCGGCATCCGCGCGCAGCCGATGCGCGGTCAGCCCGAAGGGACCGGAATAGGCGGCGCCATCCATCAGCTGCGAATAGATCGGTCCGAGCCGGCCGGACATATCGCGCGACATCGTGCTCTGGGTGATTTGCAGGAAAATCAGCGAGGACGACTGGGAAATGTCGTCGAACCGCATCCGGTCGGCTTCGCTGTAACCCTGCATTTGCGGCCAGGTCAGATAGAGATCGACGCGCTCGGCCGTGCCGTCCGTACGCTCGCTGGGGAAGCGGATGGTGTTTGCGGTCAAACGCATCGTGTCTTCGCCGATCGTCACGGTGATAGGCCTGGTGCTGCCCGTATGGCCCGCCAGGGAGATTTTCTCGCCAAGCCAATGGCCGCCGACAGATATGGCAACGGTGAGGGCTGCCAGAACGGCAACACCTGCCGTGAGCCGATAGACAAAGCCGCTGGAGATCAGCGGCCTTTCTTCGATCATCGAGGCGGATGACATGGGAGAAGCCATACTCTTGCCTTCATTTCCTTCCGCTCCGGCCGCCATCGTCGATGGTAAAGCCGCGCGGCATCTGACTTTTTTGAGTCTCGCTGGAAACGATGATTGGCGCCGCAATGGTTAACCGACGATTAAATATAGATCGCAAGCCATGCTAATGGCGCACTTAATTCGCGCTAAGTTTCCGGCGGCCGCTTTGAGGAGTGTCGCTCAACGAAAAAGAGCCGTTCCCCGGGACAGAGGGAACGGCTCAAAGGCACCGGCCTGGACAGAAATCAGGGGACGAGACCGGGCCTCTGACTTCGATCGCCGGCACTAGGTGGCCGACGATCGTATGACGCTTATTTCAGGCTGCCGACCGCAACGGCGCGTCCGTCCTGGATCTTGACCCAGCGAGCCGGATTGTCCGCGGACTGGCGCTTGAGGAAGGTGTATTCGGTCTCGGACCAGAGCTTCACCTTGTTGCGCATGTTGTCGAGGACGAAATCGCCGCGATCCGTGCGGACGGTCAGAACGGCATGGCCTTCGCCGTTCGGCTGCAGCACGACGGTCATGAGCAGATCGGAGGGAGAGAAGCCCGCATCGATCAATTCCTTGCGCTTCAGCAGCGCGAAATCTTCGCAGTCGCCGGCCGTGGTCGGGATGGCCCATTTTTCCTCGACGCCGTAGAGTTCCATGTCGGTCATCGGCTTGATGGTGGTGTTGACCGTATAATTGATCTGCAGAATCGTCTTCCAGCTATCCTGGCTGAGGATGATCGGACCGGCGTCGCCGCCGGTATAGGCGCACTCGCGCGGATTTTCCCTGCAGAATTCATAGTGACCGATCGGAGGAGCCGCGTCGCCGGTGATCGTCATATTGGCGGGCGCGGCCTGAGCGACGCCGAAGAGGCCAAGAGTGGAAAGTGCCAGAGCGGCGCAGCCGCGAAGTACGGATTGAAAATTCATGTCCCTGTCCCTGTTTTTATTGGGATCAGAATGACACGCATGATTTTATCCGACGCAAAATTACGCAGTCAAATTAAGGGCTTAGTTTATTCAAATCCAGATCAAACTTTCATAAAACACGCAGAAAACTTGATTCAAGTTCGCGTCAAATTCGATTAAAATTTGAGCGATTGTGGTATCGGATATAAGGAGAGAAAATCGCGCAATGCGCTGTTTCAGAATGGTTTCCCGCAAAGGGAGTTCTTAACGCCGCGGCATCGCCACGGGCGAGATCGTGCCATAACGAGACATGGCGCGTATGCAGATATCGCCTTCAGGCACTGCAAATGGTGGCGTCTGTCCCGTTTTGGGAAAGCCGGGTCGAAAATCTTTTTTGTTTTTACCGCGAATTGTTGCGGCGAAGCTCATCCGTCATGCGAATGATCGCAGCCGCCATTTCCGCGGTCGCCGGCGAGTGGGCGGCGTTCGGGACGACCACCAGTTTCGCCTCCGGCCAGGCCTGCGACACCTCCCAGGCGGTGACGAGAGGAGCTTCAAGATCGAGCCGCCCCTGTATCATCGTGCAAGGGATACCGGCGAGCCGATGGATGTCGCGCAATATCTGCCGCTCATCGAGCCAGGCAAGATGGTGAAAATAATGTGTAATGATCCGTGCCCGCGCAGTCAGATAGCGCGGATCGGACCAGCGTGAGGACAGCGTCGCGCGCGGATCGATCAGGATCGATGCGGCCTCCCATTCGTGCCAATCCTTCGCGGCCTTCACATGGATTGCCGGACCCGGATCGCGCAGAAGGCGATAATAGGCGGCAACCAGATCGCCATCGCGATCCTGCTGCGGCACCCCGGCTCGAAAGCACGCCCATTCCTCCGGAAAGAAATGGCCAAGCCCGCGATAGAGCCAGTCTATTTCCGATTGTCTCGTCATGGTGACGCCGACGAGGAGCAGGCCTTCCACCCGCTGCGGATGGGTCTCGGCATAGGTCAGCGCAAGCGTGCAGCCCCAGGAATTGCCGAACACGATCCAGCGCTCCAGGCCGAGTTGCACCCGCAATCGCTCGATATCGGCAATGATATGCCAAGTGGTATTGTGCGAGAGATCGATCGCGGGCTCGGACGCATGGGGGAGGCTGCGGGCGCAGCCGCGCTGGTCGAACTGAACGATCAGATAATATTGCGGGTCGAAATAGCGCCTCGTCGCGGCGGAACTGCCGGACCCGGGGCCTCCATGCAGAATGAGGACGGGCATCCCTTCGGGATTGCCCGACAGCATCCAGTAGATACGCTGTCCGTCGCCGACATCCAGCAGGCCGTCATCGAATGGAACTGTATCCGGATAGAGCATCTTGCCGTCACGCTTGAAGGAAAAGCCAAGCGTCGCTATTTCGCGGTGTCGCGTGACAGCAGGATGACAGCGTCAGAGAAATTCGCGCAATGTCTCGCGCGACTGCAGGGAAAGGAACTCGATCGCCACGCCTTCCACGAAATGGCGTACCACGCGCCCGCGCATGTTGCCGAGACGCACCGGCATTCCGATCGCCGGGCGTATCTCGACATCGACGGCAGCGCCCGAAAGCGAAAGATCCATGATGCGGCAGACATATTGCGTGCCGTCTTCGAGCGTGAGTTCGCTGCAGATATTGCGCGGCATCAGGCGATCGTGACGGCGATCTTCCGGCAGGCCAAGCTCGTGTTTGTTGGCAAGCCATGTCAGCTGCGCGGCGAGCTTTTCACGCTTCCGCTCGGTCGCATTGATGGACATGCTGAAACCACGGCCGTCGACCGCGACGACATTGCCCTCGACGCGGCCGAGATGATCGATATAGGCGATGACGCGCTCTTCGGCGTGCGGACGTCCCTCACAGGTGACATACAGGTCGCCCGGGGACATTTCCGTCACCAGGCACTCATATTCCTCATAATTGGCCAGCATCAGACGACCCTGCATATTGATCGGGACCCGTTGAAAGGTGCGCTGATCATTGCGGATGGCATTGCCTGCCATTTGATTGGGCCGCGTCGCATGGGCCGGCTGGAATGAGTGCATGGAAGCGTCTTGAACCCTATTGCGTCTCGCCCAACTATAAGCCGCAACTCCTTAAAGTAAGGTTGTCTTCCCTGAGGCATAACTCAAGGACGACCGCCGAATCTGTCCCGGGCTGGATCAATCTTGGCGCGGTCGGGGCTGTTTTTTGCTTGAAGCAACTTGCGGCGCATCCATTCGCCGAGACTGAGGCTGCCTTCGAACGGCAGGAGATCGGTCGGATCCGGGTGAGGCGGCGTCTCCACGAGCCGGGCAGGGTGATCGTAAAGCAGACGGCTGCGGTCGAGTGCCAGAAACTCCAGCCGCTCGTTGCCGAGCCAGGTCGAGTGAACGGTCGGCGTCAGGCAGCCCAGCAACCTGTCGCAGATGTCGTTCGATGTGCGAACCGGCATCAGGACCATCTCGAACGTCATGCGGCGGCCGCTGATGCAATAGCCCGTTGCGTTGATCGACGCCGGCACGACATGCCTCATCACGCCGGCTGCAATGCGCACGGGATCATCGTGATGACTGCTGGCCCATAGCCCCGCGAAATTCTCGCCGCGAATCTCCCGTCCCATGAGATTGCAGATCCCCGTGCCGGCCAAGCGGAAGCGCGGATTGTCATCCGCCGTATTTTCCAGGATGAACAGCTCGGGAAGGATATGGGCGACGGCTGAAGGCTGTATCAGATCGCGCGTGGGCGCATCCGCGCTGCCGCGTATCCGCTCCCAATAGGTAAATATCTCAGTGCTCGTCTTCTGGCGCATAATGCGTCCGTGTCCCATTTCAGTTCATCTTCAAGAGCATTCATTGCTCTCGGCTTCAGCCTTGCGAAATCCATGCCAGAACCGGGCCGTTAGGGTTAACGAAAGGTTGTCGTTGCCTTTTGCCGTGGCGAATGAAAGGAATTGCTCATCACTTCACGAAGTGACCTTCAGCACGAATTTCCCGGGTGCCGGACGGGCCTTTCGAGGTCAAATCCGGAGAGGAGCGCCCGATCCGCCGCCCGTTGTCCCCGGGCGGCTTTTTTTTTGATTTTTGCTGCGCTATGTGTCGGTTCCTTCTATCGAAAGCCGAGCAAGACATGGACGATGAACAGCCGCCGCGCCCAGAGCCGGAAGATCCGCGGCCGCGGAAGCGCGCTCCGGCTTTCAATCTGCCCCCCGTCATTCTGGCGAGTCTCGCCGTTCTGATCGTCATTTTCGCCGTCATGAACCTGCCGTGGTGGTCGGACGATACGCTGAACTGGATCTATTTCACTTTCAGCTTCATTCCGGCGCGCTATGCTTTTCCCCTGTCCCAGCAGGGGCTGGAGTGGCTCTGGACGCCCGTTACCTATTCGCTGCTGCATGGCGGCGTAGAGCATATCGTCTTCAACAGCCTCTGGCTGATGGTCTTCGCGGCGCCTGTGGCGCGGCGTATCGGCGCCCTGCGCTATATAATTTTCTGGATATTGTCGTCCGCCGCTTCCGCCTTCATGCATGCGGCGCTTTACTGGGGAGACCAGACGCTTCTGATCGGCGCGTCCGGCGTTGTGTCGGCGCTCATGGGAGCAGCCTGCCGCTTTGCCTTCCCGGCCGTGGACAGCCGCCGGCTTTCCATGCGCCAGGCGCATCTCAACCCACGCCTCAGCATCCTCGGCTCGCTTCGCAGCCGTACCGTGGTCGCCTATATCGTCATGTGGATTGTCGGCAATGCGCTCGTCGCCTTCGGGATCACGCTTGCCGGCGACAGTTCGCAGCCGGTAGCTTGGGATGCCCATATCGGTGGGTTCCTGTTCGGATTCCTGCTCTTTGCGCTGTTCGACCGCCAGCCGCGCGTGGACGTTCAGGAAGCTTTGCCCCTCGATGAATGAGCTGTTGCTTTCTCGCTGACACAGGCGCACCATTGTCGTCCGTCGATTGCGAGATGAGAAGATCGACCGACCGGCGGACAGCGCGCCGGTTTGGGCTCCGGGGGTAATTTCGGAACATATCGGACGCTTCAGGTGTTCAGCATGCTTTCGAGATGGGAGGATCGAATGTCAGTTTCCGTAAAGGCCATACTTGAAGCCAAAGGCCGCGACGTCGTCACCACGGGCGGCAATACGACGGTTGCCGAGGCCGCGAAGATTCTCAACGAGAATCGCATCGGCGCCATCGTCGTCGTCGGGCCGGGCGGCAAGATTTCCGGCATCTTCACCGAGCGGGATGTCGTCAATGCGGTTGCCAAGCATGGCCAGGAATGCCTCGAAAAGCCGATCGCCTCGCTGATGACGGCGAAGGTGCAGCGGTGCAAGGAAGATACCACGACCGACGAGTTGATGGAGCTGATGACGATGCGCCGCTTCCGTCACGTCCCCGTCGAGGAAAAAGGCAAGCTTTCCGGCATTATCTCCATCGGTGACGTCGTCAAATGGCGTATCCGCGAGATCGAACTCGAGGCCGAGCAAATCAAAGCCTATATTGCCGGGTGAACGAAAGCCGGCCAAGGGGCGTGCAGGCGATCGACCGCAGGCCGGTCGCCGTTCTACGCCGTCAGCGAGCGTAGGCTTCCTGCATGCGGCGGATTTCGGGCAACCTCGCCAGGGCTTCCTCATAGCCGCGCTCGATGGCTTCGCCGGCACGATGGAATTCCGACAGACCGATATCGCTGAGGCGCGGATGCAGCGCCAGGTCCGGCGGATCGCCGGCGAGACGCGCGCGTGCGATCCTGTCCTGTATGATGTTGAATGCCTGCACCATGACGCCGGTCATGCCGAGCTTCATCGGCGGCGTATCGTCGCGACGCAATAAATCGCCGTTCGGCCGTCCGACGCTATGCTTGACCACGGCCGAACGGCCGAAAAGGTCATAATGCAGATTGACTGCCGCCACGAGCGGCTGCTCGTAGGACCGGCATACGGAAACCGGCACGGGATTGACGAGCGCGCCGTCGACCAGCGTGCGGCCGTTGCTCCGCACCGGCTCGAAAATGCCGGGCAGGGCATAGGACGCCCTGAGCGCGGTGATCAGCGATCCATTGGCAATCCAGACCTCGTGACCGGTATTCAGCTCCGAAGCGACGGCGACGAAGGGACGGTCGAGATCCTCGATCGAAAGCCCTTCCAGATGCTCCTGCATGCGCTTGGTCAGCCGCATGCCGCCAAACAGTCCGCTGCCGCCGATGGTGAGATCGAGGAGGCTGGCGATGCGGCGCATCGTGAGCGAGCGGGCAAAGGCCTCCAGCTCGTCGAGCTTGCCGGCAAGATAGCAGCCGCCAACGAGGGCGCCGATCGATGTGCCGGCGATCATGCCGACGGCGATATCCGCCTCATCGAGAGCACGCAGAACGCCGATATGCGCCCAGCCGCGCGCGGCACCGCCGCCGAGCGCCAGGGCGATCTTGACCTTCTTGGGAGGAGCGGGAGGGAGAAGCGGGCCGGATGTATCCTGCGAGAGGCCTGAACCGGTCGAGTTCTGTCCGCCATTGTGACGATTCAACCCCCAATTCAGCATCCAAGGCCTCCTCCGAGGCCTCATACGCCTCAGCTAAAATACTGTCCCTTTTTCGTTTCCAAATCGTATACCGGTTGTAGCTTCTTCGAGTACTTCGCCGACAGGTCGACCTATTTGTAAACCTCTTCCGGATCGAAGTGCAGGTGATCGTCGACCACGCTCAACATCGGCTTGCCGTCTTCGAGCCCGACCGTACGGTAGAAACAGGAACGACGTCCAGTATGGCACGTCGCGTCATGTCCCGCGACCTCGACTTTCAGCCAGATAGCATCCTGGTCACAATCGGTACGAATTTCCTTGACCGCCTGCAAATTCCCGGAGGTTTCGCCCTTCTTCCAGAGTTTTCCGCGGGAGCGGCTGAAATAATGCGCCGTGCCCGTCTTGATCGTCAGCGCGAGCGCCTCGGCGTTCATATGCGCGACCATCAGCAGCTCGCCGTCATGCGCATCGGTCACGATCGCGGTGATCAGGCCGCGATCGTCGAAGCGGGGCGTGAAATCGCCTGCATCTTCCAGTTCGGATTTGTCTTCGGAAGGCGCGTTGAAAATCAAATTCATCTCCGGCTTTCGTGGAAGTCCGGTCAGCGACCCCGGACCAATGACATGAAACGGGCCTGCTCGGCCGGATCGGCCTTGAAAGCACCGGTGAAGGTCATCGTCAGCGTCGAGGAGCCCTGCTTCTGCACGCCGCGCATGGCCATGCACATATGCTCGGCCTCGATCATGACGGCAACGCCGCGCGGGCGCAGCGTGTCGTCGATCGCGTTCGCAATCTGCGCCGTCATCGCTTCCTGCGTCTGCAGCCGGCGGCCGAAAATCTCGACGACGCGGGCGATCTTGGAAAGACCAAGCACACGACCGTTCGGCAGATAGGCGACATGCGCCTTGCCGATGATCGGAACCATGTGATGTTCGCAATGCGAAAAGAAGGGGATGTCGCGCACGAGGACGACGTCGTCATAGCCGGACACCTCCTCAAAGGTGCGGCCGAGGACATCCTCGGGGTTCAGATCGTATCCGGAGAAGAGCTCGCGGTAGGCCTTGGCAACGCGCGCGGGCGTATCCAGCAGGCCTTCGCGCTGGGGATCGTCGCCTGCCCAACGAAGGAGAACGCGGACGGCATCCTCGGCTTCCTTTTGCGAAGGGCGTTCGGAATCAACGGCTTGCGGAAAATTCTTTACAATGGCGTCCATTACCTGTGGATCTCCTGACCCGCTACGCGGATATCATCTGTCGGACTCGCCACTGGCATTCTCCGAAGCGCGGAGATTTCGTACCTTTGGCGGGCTCCGGGGCGTTCTGGCTGGCGGACAAGCCTGCCGTCCTGCACGGTTTCCCATCAAACTTACAGAAGACCATTGCATTTCGATGGTCTTCGAACGACATACATATAGTATGGCATTGTCCCTGTGAAAGTGTCCTAAACGGACACGCTGTGTTTTTTGTTACGAAACGCAAAACAGGTGCATCGGAGCAAAATCTGTGATGGACGACATCTACAACAGCAAAATCCTGGAGTTTGCCGGCAATATCGCCCGTATCGGCAGCCTTCCCGACGCCGATGCCAGTGCCCAGGCCCATTCCAGACTCTGCGGTTCTCGCGTAAAAATCTGGCTGAAAATGGACGGCGACCTCGTGACCGATTTTGCCCATGACGTCAAGGCCTGTGCGCTCGGCCAGGCCTCGTCCTCGATCATGGCGCTTCATGTCGTCGGCGCTTCGGCAGATGAAGTGCGCAAGGCCCGCGAAGACATGCTTGCCATGCTCAAGGCCGACGGCGAAGGGCCGGACGGCCGTTTCGAGGACATGCGCTATCTGAAGCCGGTCAGGGACTACAAGGCCCGTCATGCTTCGACCATGCTGACATTCGATGCCGTCGTGGATGCGATCGGACAGATCGAGACGGCGCGTCAGGGCGGGAACGTCAAAACGGCCGAAGCCGTCTGAACGGGACGCCGATCCATGTGCCAATTCTGTCTTATGCAGGACGACGATGAAGATGAGGGTGGAGCGGCGCCGTCAGGGCATGCGCGCCCCAAAGTGTCGCCATCCGCTGATAAGGCGATGAAGTCCCGCAATTATTCCGGGCCATTCCGCAAAACTCCGGACCGGCTCTTCGGCATGGGCCTTATTCGGCTCTATCAGCTGACGCTATCGGGTTTCATCGGCAATTCCTGCCGTCACATCCCGACCTGCTCGGAATATGGCTACGAGGCCGTTGCCCGTCATGGGCTTTGGGCTGGCGGCTGGATGACGCTCTTCCGCGTCTCGCGCTGCGGGCCAGGTGGTACGAGCGGGCTCGATCCGGTGCCCGGCGAGCTGGAGCGCCGTTATCACTGGTGGACGCCCTGGCGCTATTTTCGGCTCGGGCAAAAGGCCGCCTGACCGTATGGCGGTCTATGTCGCACTGCTCCACAGCATCGTTCTTGGAGCGAGACGCCGGGTCGTTATGGCCGATCTCAGGACAATGGCGGAGGGGCTTGGCTTTCGCAATGCCCGCACGCTGGTTGCAACCGGCAATCTCGTTTTCGAGGCGGAGACACAGCCGATCGCATCGATCGAGACGCAGCTTGAAACCGGCTTTGCCGCCGCCTTCGGCAAACATGTCGATATCATTGTGCGCGATGCCGACATGTGGCTGAAGCTTGCCGGAGGTAATCCTTTCCTTGATGGCATTGGCAGCGAGGTCATTATCCGGGTTATGCGGCAGCCGCTTGCGCCCGCCATTCTGGATATGTTTGCGAAATACCAGCAGGGAGAGCGCATGGCCGTGGTCGACGGCGATCTCTGGATCGATTTCGGCCTCAAGGCCAGCGAGACAAAAATGTTGCCGGCCCTGACGACGAAGAGGCTCGGCGTCGGAACGATGCGGAATTGGAACACTGTGCGTGGAATCGCCCAAATGATTAGCCGCGACGAAAAAGTGGATGTTTAAAAAGGCATGGAGTTATGGCTTTACTCTCATGCCGATCTAATGGTGGTGTTCGAACGCAACCATTGCAACAGATGTGGGCGGAAATACATTGAGTGAAAGCATCTCAAGAGATCCCAAGCAGGAATTGCAGGCAAGAATGGCGGCTGCTAATAAACGCGGCCAATTGCTCATATTTGTCTGGGGCGTCTCGCTTCTTATTACGATCGTGGCTTGGATGTTGTTCCACTACGAGTTACAATCGACCGCGTGCTATTTCCGCGACAACTCGTTTTTTCGCGATATCTGGCCGCCAAATGCTATCGCTTTGTTGCAAATGCCGAGTCTACACTACTCAGAGAGGGATCAATGCGCCTTCTTTGCCGTCAGGTCGATCACCAGTCTAACGTTGCTTGTGGGTTTCATCATTCTTTTTGCTTGGACTGGCAAGGAGTTGAGAAGCTTCAGAATCAAGAAATTGCCCCTGATCTTTCCGGCTTTGTTGATAGGTTTCGGTATACTTTTCATATGGCTGGACAAATTCGACAATTACAATGGCCGGTACGCTTGGCTCGGCTTCCATTCAACTGATTCCATAAACGCCGCAATCATCAAAAGCCTCTTTAGAATATACCTCTATTATTGGCTGCTTTTTTGCTGGATTCTCAGCCTCATCTTATATTTCTTCCCGAAATCAGCCCCCAAAACACCTTCCCCTACAAGCAAAGGCCCGCTCGATTTCTACGGTCCCTGAGCGCACTTTCCTTTACTAAAGTCTGAAAAGCCTTTATCAGGCACGCGGTCGATTGTCCGCAAAATGCGGATATTTGGCCGATTCCACTAAACCACCCGCATTCGTTGGCGGGACTGGACAAGGAGAATATCGATGTCCCAAACCGTTTCCCTGACATTTCCCGATGGTTCCGTGCGCAGCTTCGCTGCCGGCACGACCGGTCGCGATGTCGCCGAATCCATTTCCAAGTCGCTGGCCAAGAAGGCTGTCGCCATTGCTATCGACGGCACCGTGCGCGACCTTTCCGATCCGGTCACCGACGGCAAGATCGAGATCATTACCCGCTCGGACGACCGGGCGCTGGAACTGATCCGCCACGACACCGCACACGTTCTCGCCGAAGCCGTGCAGGAGCTTTGGCCGGGAACGCAGGTGACGATCGGCCCGGTCATCGAAAACGGCTTCTATTACGACTTCGCCAAGAACGAGCCCTTCACGCCCGATGATCTTCCGGTCATCGAGAAGCGGATGCGCGAGATCATTCAGCGCAACAAGCCGTTCACCAAGGAAATCTGGTCGCGCGAAAAGGCCAAGGAAGTCTTCGCCGCCAAGGGCGAAAACTACAAGGTTGAACTGGTCGACGCGATCCCCGAAGGTCAGGATCTGAAGATCTATTACCAGGGTGACTGGTTCGATCTCTGCCGCGGCCCGCACATGGCCTCGACCGGCCAGATCGGCACGGCCTTCAAGCTTATGAAGGTGGCCGGCGCCTATTGGCGCGGCGATAGCAACAATCCGATGCTGACCCGCATCTACGGCACGGCATTCGCCGAGCAGGCGGATCTCGACAACTACCTGCATATTCTTGCCGAAGCCGAGAAGCGCGATCATCGCCGTCTCGGCCGCGAAATGGACCTGTTCCATTTTCAGGAGGAAGGCCCCGGCGTCGTCTTCTGGCACGGCAAGGGCTGGCGCATGTTCCAGACGCTGGTCTCCTATATGCGCCGGCGGTTGCAGGGCGACTATCAGGAGGTCAACGCGCCGCAGGTGCTCGACAAATCGCTCTGGGAGACCTCCGGTCACTGGGGCTGGTATCGCGACAACATGTTCAAGGTGACCGTCGCTGGCGACGACACCGACGATGATCGCGTGTTCGCGCTGAAGCCGATGAACTGCCCGGGCCATATCCAGATCTTCAAGCATGGCTTGAAGTCTTACCGCGAACTGCCGATCCGCCTTGCGGAATTCGGTGCAGTCCATCGCTACGAGCCTTCGGGCGCGCTGCATGGTCTGATGCGCGTGCGCGGCTTTACGCAGGACGATGCGCACATCTTCTGCACCGACGAGCAGATGGCCGCCGAATGCCTGAAGATCAACGATCTCATCCTGTCTGTCTATGAGGACTTCGGATTCAAGGAGATCGTCGTCAAGCTCTCGACCCGCCCGGAAAAGCGCGTTGGTTCGGACGAGCTCTGGGATCGCGCCGAGAGCGTGATGATGGACGTGCTGAAGACCATCGAGGCGCAGTCCGAAGGGCGCATCAAGACAGGCATTCTGCCGGGCGAGGGTGCGTTCTACGGGCCGAAGTTCGAATATACGCTGAAGGATGCCATCGGTCGTGAATGGCAGTGCGGCACGACGCAGGTGGATTTCAACCTGCCGGAACGCTTCGGCGCATTCTATATCGACCAGCATTCCGAAAAGACGCAGCCTGTGATGATCCATCGCGCCATCTGCGGCTCGATGGAGCGCTTCCTCGGCATCCTGATCGAGAACTTCGCTGGCCATATGCCGCTGTGGGTTTCGCCGCTGCAGGTCGTCGTCGCGACGATTACCTCGGAAGCCGATGCCTATGGCGAAGAAGTCGCGGAAGCGTTGCGCGATGCCGGTCTCACGGTCGAGACCGACTTCCGCAACGAGAAGATCAATTACAAGATCCGCGAGCATTCGGTGACGAAGGTTCCGGTGATCATCGTCTGCGGCAAGAAGGAGGCCGAGGAGCGCTCGGTCAACATCCGTCGCCTCGGCAGCCAGTCGCAGACCTCCATGTCGCTCGATGAGGCGATCGCATCGCTTTCCCTGGAAGCGACGGCGCCGGACATCCTGCGCAAGCGTGAAGCGCGGCGTATCAAGGCCGCTTGATGGCCATTGATCTCTGACGGCACCTTCAGGGTGCCGTCAGAGAACTGACATAAATCTTTCATATAATTGATGAATCGACGCGTTGCTGTGGCTGCAACATGTGACGCAACCGAACCATAGGAGCGGGGCAGCCCCGTCGCGCACTTGGAATTCAGAGAATTATCCTACGCCAATGAACGGGATCCGCGTATCAAGCGCTGGCTCATCCGCTCCATCGAAGGCCTATCCGGCCGTGATCGTTATGCCCGGCTCTATGATATCTGGCGTACCGATATCGTCGGAAAGAGCGAACGGGTTTTCGGCAAGATGCTCGATCTCATCGACGTGCGTCTGCTGATCAAGGGCGAGTGGCCGCCGGGCCAAATTCCCGAGGCGCCGATCGTCATCGTTGCCAACCATCCCTATGGGATCGGCGACGGGATCGCCGTGCTGGCACTTGCCGAGCAGCTTGGCCGCCCTTTCAAGGTTCTCATCAACAACGAATTGTTGAAGGTGCCGGAAATGCTCGACTATTCGCTCCCGGTTTCCTTCGAGGAAACCAAGGAAGCGATGGCGATCAACATGAAGACCCGGCATGAGGCCGTTCGCCTGCTCAAGGAAGGCACGACGATCATCATCTTTCCCGCCGGCGGCGTTGCAACCGCCAGGAAGGGGTTTGGCCGGGCCGAGGATCTGCCTTGGAAGATATTCCCTGCCAAGCTCATCCAGGCCGCGCGCGCCAGCGTTATCCCGATCTATTTCGAGGGGCAGAACGGCCGCTTGTTCCATCTGGCAAGCCGTATTTCGATGACCCTGCGAATTTCGCTGCTGATCCGCGAGTTCCGGCGTCTTTCAGGCAGCACGATCACCGCCCATATCGGCGCGCTCAGAAGCTGGGAGGCGCTCAGCGAGGGCAGCGACCGCAAGGATCTGCTGTCGAAGCTCTATGGAGCGGTTTTCTCGATGGCGCCCCCGAGAAGGATGCTGCGACGCAAGGCCGGGTAAGCGGGAAGGGCGTTGCGCCGGCTCAATCCATGCTTTCGCCTTCATCGCCGCCGGATGGCGCCAATTGCTCATAGGTCGGCAGCGGCTGCTGATTGGTGGTCGCCGGTGGCGTCTGGCTCTGGCGCATCGGCGGCATCTGGATCGGAAGCTGCCGGGCCGGCTGTTCGTCATCGGCATCCTGCGGCTGTTGCTCCTTCATCAGCACTTCGACATCCGTATTCATGCCTGCGGCCACGGTGAAATCGCGCTGATAGATCTTGTCCTTGTTGCGGGCGACGGCGGTATAGCGACCTTCGGCAAGCACCATCGTCGGAAAGGCGCTGACGCTTTCCCCGACGATATCGCCCGCCGCCGTCAGGACCGACCAGGCCGTGTCGGCGATCGCTTCGCCGCCGGAGTCCGAGACCAGCTTGAGGGTGATCTTCGCCGCCCTGTGCTGGATGGTCGCCTGCGTCACCTTGCCGGCTTCCACCTGGATATCGGCGCGGATGACGGCGTTGACTTCGCCATATTCGGAAACGACATGATAGGTGCCGGCACTCAGGCCGACCAGCGTATTCGGCTTGACGTCGTCCATGACCAGGCCGCGCTCACCGTCTTCCTTGGCTTCGCTGGAATAGATCGAGAAGCTCAGCTCATCCGGCGGGATCCGGACATCGGATCCGGATACGGCGTTCAGGACCATGCCGCCCGCATCGAGGACCATCGTCTGCTTCTGCATGTCGCCCGTTGCCGGCACGCTCAGCCTCTTGGTGACGCCCGCGCGGCCGAAGGAGACGTTGACGAAGTAATCGCCCGGCAAAAGGTGGAAGGAGGCCGATCCGCCCCGCGAACTCGCGACCAGCGGCAGCTTGCCGTCGGGACCTGCTATCGGGCTGAAGACATACCAGGAAAGGCCCTGCTGCTGTGGACTGCTCTGGGGCGTCATCCTGGCTTCGAGGAGAACGTCGCGCAGGGTGCGGGCCGGCGAATTCTCACCGTCTGGCGCCATGAAGGCGTTGAGCTTCGGCATCTTCGTGCTGCCGTCCAGCTGCTTGAATTCCTTGAAAGCTTCCTGTGCCGAGGCAGCCGTGCTCAAGCTGACGAGCATCGCGAAAGCTGCGCTCAATCGGCGAGCGGATGAAAAGCCTGACATGGATACCCAACCGATTGACTTCCGATAAAACACACGCCACTTCAAAACCAATGCAGTGGCAAATTCAAGACCCACATCCTCCCATAAGCCAAAATGAAGGCAGTCCCTCCATGAAAACCGATATCAAGCTTGTCGACTATCTCGCGGTGCGCCGATCGATTCCCGCGTTTCAAATGTCGGAACCGGGGCCGGACAAGGCCGAGATCGAGGAGATTCTCCGGCTGGCCTCGCGCGTGCCGGATCACGGCAAGCTCGCCCCCTGGCGCTTCATCGTTTATCGCGGCAAGGAGCGCGTGCGTATCGGCGAGGAGCTGCTGAAGCTGGCGCTGGAAGCCAAGCCGGATCTTTCCGAGGAAATGATCCAGGTCGAGCGGACCCGCTTCACCCGCGCCCCGGTCGTCATCGCGGTTGTCAGCACTGCCGCGCCGCATTTCAAGATTCCGGAATGGGAACAGCTGATGTCGGCCGGCGCGCTTTGCTTGAATTTGCTGATCGCCGCCAATGCCCATGGCTGGGTTTCCAATTGGCTGACCGAGTGGTTTGCCTTCGATGAGCGCGCCTATCCGCTGCTTGGCGTCCAGCCGGGCGAGAAGGTGGCGGGCTTCATCCATATCGGCTCGACGACCTTCCCGCCCGTCGAGCGTCCGCGGCCGGAACTCTCCGAAACCGTGACCTGGGTCGGCGGCGAGGACGCGTGATGTTCTATACGACGGATAGCAATCGTCATGGCCTGGCGCACGATCCCTTCAAGGCCATCGTCGCGCCGAGGCCGATCGGCTGGATCGGCAGCAAGGGCAGGGACGGTTCGCTGAACCTGTCTCCCTATTCTTTTTTCAATGCGGTCAGCGACCGGCCGAAACTGGTGATGTTCTCATCCGCCGGCCGGAAGGACAGCGTGCGCAATGTCGAGGAGACAGGCGTTTTCACGGCTAATCTCGTCAGCCGCAATATCGTCGAGAAGATGAACCACTCCTCGATTGCCGTTCCCTATGGCGTCAATGAGTTCGAGCTGGCCGGGTTGACGGCCAGGACAGGCAAGCTGGTCGATGCGCCTTATGTCGGCGAGGCCTTTGCAGTCCTCGAATGCCGTGTAACGGAGGTGCTCCAGCCCAAGGGTCTCGATGGCGAGGTGTCGGAGAATATCATGGTCCTCGGCCAGGTCGTCGGCATTCACATCGACGAAACGATCATTCGGGATGGCAGGCTGGATATGGCTCTTGCGCGGCCTGTCGCCCGCATGGGCTACATGGATTACAGCGAGGGCAGCGACGTCTTCGAAATGCTGCGGCCGAAAGCCCCCTGAAGGATGCCATTTGCGCTGAAATGCGAAAGGTTAATAAGCACGGTAAACGACCCGTAAACCTTTCCCCGATAGCGTGAGCGATATGGGTTTGCGGGGCTGGAATCGCCTCGTTGATATCGGGGCGCTACGTGATCATAGAAGCATTTCTTCGCTGGGCTGAGACCGCCAAGGCAGAAAGCCGAGCCAGGGCGGCCAACGCGCTCGGCAGGGCCTATCTGCAATCGGAAATGCCGACGGAAGAGCGGGCGGCCGCGGAGATGGCGATGACCTATCTGCTGGACGATCCGTCGCCGCGCGTGCGGCTGGCGCTTGCCGAAGCGGTCTCCCGCTCGGCCGGCGTCCCGCGCAACATCATTCTGTCCCTTGCCGAGGACCAGCCGGAGATTGCAGGGCAGGTCATCCTGCTTTCGCCCGCATTCACCGATGCCGATCTTGTCGACCTCGCGTTGAATGGCAGCGACGTGACAAGGGTTCTGATCGCCTCCCGCGGGCAGGTGCCGCGCGCAGTCTGTGCAGCGATCGCCGAGATCGGCGGAGAGACCGAGATATTGTGTCTGCTGGAAAATGACGGCGCTTTGCTTTCACAAGCTGCGCTGAAGCGCATAGCGGAGCGGATGGGCGGTTGCGCCGACATACGCGGGCTGCTTCTTTCGCGGGATGCGCTGTCCTCGGATACCAGGCACTTGCTGACGTGCCGGGTCAGCGACGCGCTTGCGCAATCGACGCTGGTCCAGGCGCTAATCGGCGGCAGCAGGCTGCAGCAGGTGACGCGCGAGGCAACCGAATCGGCGACCGTCGCCATCGCGGGGGCGGCGCAGCATGAGCAATTGTCCGATCTGGTGGAGCATCTCAGGCAAAGCGGCTGGCTGACACCGGCCTTCCTGATGCATGCGCTGTGTTCCGGCAAGGTCGATTTCTTCGCCTGCGCGATCACCAATCTTTCAGGTCGCGATGAGCGGCGCGTGCGCTCGATCATTTCCAGGGGCCGCGTCTATGCCATTCGGGCGCTCTATGAAAATGCCGGCCTGCCAAGGGATGTCAGCACGATCTTCGTCGAGGCGACGCTGATCTGGCGCGAAGCCACCCGCAAGAGCGGCGCTGCCTTGCTGGAAAACGTCTCCTCGCGGCTGATGCGCAAATTCCGACTCGCCGAACAGCCTCCCGCCGCCGCATCGCAGCTCCTCGACATGGTGGAAAAGCTGGCGAATGCGGAACGGCGCCGAGCCGCGCGCAGCTTTGCCGCACTGGCGACGCTCGCCGCTGCATGATATCCAGCCGTCGATCCAGAGCCTTTACGCTTTTCCTCGAATCGCGAAAGTGCTCTGTCCATTTGTTTCTACGCAATTCCGAACAGAAAACCGCCATGCGCTTTTCCTGGAATTGTTCTATGTTCCGAGGTTCATCTTGTCGTTGACGATATCGGTCGAATCCCCGCGTCAGGAGGGCGTCATTCGCCTTCTGGATATGTCGAGCGCCTATGCGGAATCGCTTTATCCGCCCGAAAGCAACCATATCCTCGACCTGGCCTCGCTGGAAAAACCGGAGGTGATCTTCTGGGTTGCCAGGCTTGAAGGAACGATCGTGGGGTGCTGCGCCCTGATGGAGGCCAGTGACGGCATTGCGGAGATCAAGCGGATGTTCGTCGATCCCGCAGCCAGGGGACGTAGCGTCGCGCGCAAACTGATGGAAACGCTCGAAGCGGCGGCTCTCGAAAGACGCCTTTCAGCGATCCGGCTGGAAACAGGCATATACCAGCCGGAAGCAATCGGCCTTTACCGGGCGTTCGGCTACGCCGAAATCCCGCCCTTCGGCAGCTATCAGCCGGATCCGCTCAGCCTGTTCATGGAAAAGCGGTTTACACGGCAATAGATTGGGCTCAGCGCTCGGCCGCGTCCCGAACATGCAGTTGCAGTTCCGGCTCCTGCGCCTGCTGCTCCTCGTTCAATTCAGCTTCACGTATCCATTCGCGCCAGATGGCAACGATGATCGCCATCAGAACCGGGCCGATGAAGAGACCGAGGAAGCCCATGGTCTTCACACCGCCGACCAGACCGAAGAAGGTCGGCAGGAAGGGCAGCTTGATCGGGCCGCCGACGAGCTTCGGCCGGAGCGTCTTGTCGACGATGAAAAGCTCGATGGTGCCCCAGAGGAAAAGGGCGATGCCCGCCCAAAGCGAACCGCTGGCGATGAGGTAGATCGAGACGAGCGACATGGACAGCGGAGCGCCGCCCGGCACCAGTGCCATGACCCCCGTGAGAACGCCAAGCGTGATCGCGGAGGGTGCGCCGGCGATCCAATAGGCGACCCCGAGAACGATGCCTTCGCCGATGGCAATCAGCGTCATGCCCATCACGGTCGAACTGATCGTCGCCGGCACGACGCGGGAAATCCGCTCCCAGCGATTGGGCAGAATGCGTTCGCCGAGCAGATCGACCTGTCGAACGAATGTCGAGCCGTCACGATAGATGAAAAACAGGGCGATCAGCATGAACAGCAAGGTAAGGACGACGTGGAACGCTCCGCCGCCGGCGGCGAGCACCGCCCGGTAGATATTGCCGATATGGGCGCCGCTCACGAGCTGCGCCAGTTCACCGAGCGAGCCGGGGCTGCCGACATATTGCGTCCACTGATCGCCGAGCCAGACGCCGATGACGGGCAACGCGAGAATCCACTGCGGCGGCGGCGCGCCCTCGCGGTTGACATGCACCGCCCAGCTGAACCATTCGCGCACCTCGCCAGCCATATAAATGGCGGAGAGCACGATCGGCAGGACCAGAAAGGTCACGATGAACGCAATGGCGATGGTGGCGGCGAGTGTCGTGTTGCCGCCGGTGCGGCGCACGATATCGTTATAGAGCGGCCAGGTGGCAAAGCCGATTACGGCAGCGGCCAGAACGGGAACGAGAAAGCCATAGAAGAAATAGATGCCCGCAATGGCAATCAGAATCAGCAGCCAGCGTGCAGCGGAAATGGACGGTATCAGCGGCAGGCGCGCATGCGCGCTGGGCCCGAGCCACCGATGCTCCCTCGGCTTTTGACGTTCAAATACACCCACCGGACTTACTTCGCCCCTCTTTATTAGATCAACCGGTTATGGGGTATGATCTTGGCCGTTTCAAGAGCAATGGCCCCAAGCTTCTTAGTCAACCGCCATGACAATAACACGACTGTTGCACACGCTGGAATAAAGCCGACAGAACGCGACGAACTATCGTGAAGGCAAAAGACCGGCTTTTCTGCTCAAATTGACATTATTGACCGCCATCGAGATCAATAGATCGTCGCCGGTTCCGGTATCGCCGAAAATTATACCTGCTGACGCCGGTTCGATGTTCATGGTTTGCGCGCGTGCGAAATTACCCATGTAGACGGCTGAAATGCAGCCATTCATACATGCGTCGTTATCTTCGTGCCGGACAATCCGGCGAACATCGCCAGGTCGGTCGGCCGGGGCAATCGGCGATTGCTGCCCGGCCTTCAGATATCCAGATCGTCGGCGAAAGCCGCCCGTTCCTGGATGAAGCGAAAACGGGCATCGGCCTTGGTGCCCATAAGATTGTCGACGGCGTCGCGCGTGCCCTCGAAATCGACCTCGTCGATCTCGACGCGCAGGAGCGTACGCTTGGATGGGTCCATCGTCGTTTCCTTAAGCTGGGCCGGCAGCATTTCGCCCAGACCTTTGAAGCGGCTGATCTCGACCTTGCCTTTGCCCTTGAATTCCGTCGACATCAGTTCCTGCCGGTGGGCATCGTCGCGGGCGTAGATGGATTTCGAGCCCTGCGTGATCTTGTAGAGCGGCGGCACGGCCAGGAAGAGATGGCCCTGGCGTATCAGCTCCGGCATCTCCTGATAGAAGAAGGTGATGAGCAGCGAGGCGATGTGGGCGCCGTCGACGTCGGCATCGGTCATAACGACGATGCGATGGTATCGGAGATCTTCCTCGCGATATTTCGAGCGCGTGCCGCAGCCAAGCGCCTGAACGAGGTCGGCGATCTGCTGGTTGGCGGAAAGCTTTTCGCGGCCGGCGCTGGCGACGTTGAGGATCTTGCCGCGCAGCGGCAGGATCGCCTGGTTGGTGCGGTTTCGCGCCTGCTTGGCCGAGCCGCCTGCCGAATCACCCTCGACGAGGAAAAGTTCAGCGCCTGCGGCAGCACTCTGCGAGCAATCCGCCAGCTTGCCGGGCAGGCGCAGCTTGCGGACGGCGGTCTTGCGGTTGACTTCCTTTTCCTTGCGGCGGCGCATGCGCTCCTCGGAGCGCTCGATTACCCATTCCAGCAGTTTTTCGGCTTCGGCCGGATTGTCGGTGAGATAGTGATCGAAGGGATCGCGCAGGGCATTTTCCACAATGCGCTGCGCTTCGACCGTCGCGAGCTTGTCCTTGGTCTGGCCGACGAATTCCGGCTCGCGAATGAAAATCGACAGCATTCCGACGCCGGAAATCATCACGTCGTCGGTCGAGATGTTGGCCGCGCGCTTGTTTTGCGTCAGTTCGGCGTAGTTCTTCAGGCCCTTGGTCAGGGCGATGCGGAAACCGGCCTCGTGCGTGCCGCCTTCAGGGGTCGGGATGGTGTTGCAATAGGAATGGATCTGCGGGTCGCCGCCATACCAGGTGATCGCCCATTCGAGCGAGCCGTGGCCGCTTTCCTTTTCCGACTTGCCGGCAAAAATCTCGCGGGTAACGGTGAACTCGTTGCCCATCGTCGCCTTGAGGTAATCCTTCAGTCCGCCGGGGAAATGGAAGACGGCCTTTTCGGGAACATCGGCGCCTTCGGGCGCCAGCTCCGGATCGCAGCTCCAGCGAATCTCGACGCCGCCGAACAGGTACGCCTTGGAACGGGCCATGCGAAAGACACGGGCAGGCTCGAAGCGGGCGTGATCGCCGAAGATCTGCGGATCGGGATGGAAGCGGACGCGCGTGCCGCGGCGGTTATGCACGTCGCCGAGTTCTTCGAGACCGCCGACCGGCAGGCCGCGTGAGAAGCGCTGGCGATAGAGCTTGCGGTTGCGGGCGACCTCGACTTCCAGATCGTCCGACAGCGCATTGACGACGGACACGCCGACGCCGTGCAGACCGCCCGACGTCTCGTAGGCTTTGCCGTCGAATTTGCCGCCGGCATGCAGCTTGGTCATGATGACCTCGAGCGTCGACTTTCCGGGCACCTGCGGATGGTTTTCCACAGGAATGCCGCGGCCGTTGTCCGTGACGGTCAGATATCCCTGCCGATCGAGGTAGACCTCGATGAAATTGGCGTGGCCAGCAACCGCCTCGTCCATGGCGTTGTCGATGACTTCGGCAAAAAGGTGGTGCAGCGCTTTCTCGTCCGTGCCGCCGATATACATGCCGGGACGCATGCGGACCGGTTCGAGCCCTTCGAGAACCCGGATGGAACTCGCGCCGTATTCCTCCGGCGACGAGGTTGCCGGTGCCGCGCGTGCAGGTGCGGCCGTCGCAGGCTTTTCAGCCTTCGCGGCAGGCTTTTCCGCTGCTTCCGGTTTCGGCGAGCGGGGTAGTCCGGAGAAGAGATCGTTGCTGTTATCCATAGAACTTCAAGCTGCTAGATTTGTCCTGGAGGGGCCAAACCCCGTTATTGTCGCATTTATCGCCGCTATTCGCGAATCACCGTGATTCTGCCAGAAACGGCGCACAAGAGCGATGGCGCCCCATGAGGGGCATATTTATAAGAGATTTGCGTTGCCGGGTGACGAATGGCAAGCCCGATGGCCGATCGGAGGAAGTATCCGCATGCGAATGTCCACAGCTCATTTGCCTATCCTGTCCGCAATATCGGGCATTCTGCTGCTGGCGACCGCCGAGGGTGCGGCCGCAGACATGCTGAAACCCTTCAAGGACGAGCTGTTTTCCAATCAGACCGTGATCGAGAGCCACGATAACGGCGCGTTCCAGACGATCGACTACCAGGAAATGCGGGATATCAACGGCCGCGACCAGATTCCGGAAAAGCGCGTCAAGCCGGCCTATGTCGATACGGGCGTGCGCTGGAAGTCGCAGGAGGACGAAACGCTGCAGCTCGGCGACCGCAAGGTCGACGTCACCCGTATCGGCCCGGCATCGAAACAGGCCTTTACCGTCATCTTCATCCACGGCCGCGGCGGCGACCGGCGGCTCGGCTCCAACGACTATACGTTCGGCGGCAACTTCAACCGGCTGAAAAACCTCGCTTACCGCAATGGCGGCACCTATTACGCACCGAGCGTCAAGGGTTTCGACAGCAACGGCGTCGCCGATATCGCGGCGCTGATCCGCTATTCCTACGAGCAGTCCGGCGGCAGGCCCGTCATTCTCACCTGCGCCTCCATGGGCAGCTTCGTCTGCTGGGGCATCACCCGCGATGCCGAAAGCGTCAAGCGCCTCAAAGGCATGGCGATCCTGAGCGGCGTCACCGATCCCGATTTCATCAAGAGCGCCTTCTACAAGGCGAGGCTGCCGCTCTGGTTCACGCACGGCAGCAGGGATCCGGTCTATGCGGCGGCCAACCAGCAGGCCCTGTTCGAGAAGCTGTACAAGGCGCATTATCCGACACGGTTCACGCTGTTCGAAACCGGAAATCACGGGACGCCGGTGCGCATGACCGATTGGCGCAAGGTGCTCAACTGGATCGTCGATCCACAGGCTTCGTGAAACAGGCGGGACGATCGGATTTATTTTCCGGATAAGCATTTTCAAACGATTTGAACCGGCTTCGCCTTCATTCGGTAACTTTCCTTTCCTGCTCCTTTTTGTTAGTCCGACTGATGGAATAGGGGGAGACAACCGGAATGACGAAAACCGTACGGCCGCTTCTGGCCGGAAACTGGAAGATGAACGGCACCCGCGCGAGCCTGGATCAGATCAAGGCGATTGCCGACGGCGTCAAGACGCCGCTATCGGAAAAGATCGATACGCTGCTCTGCCCCCCGGCGACATTGCTCTATGTCGCCACAGCGCTTTGCGACGACAGTCCGCTCGCGATCGGCGCGCAGGATTGCCATCAGCAGGTCAGCGGTGCCCATACCGGCGATATTTCGGCGGAAATGATTGCGGATTGCTTCGGCACACACGTCATCGTCGGCCATTCCGAGCGGCGCCGGAACCATGCGGAAAGCGATATGCTGGTGCGCGCCAAGGCGCAGGCGGCCTATGATGCAGGGCTCATCGCCATCATCTGCATCGGCGAGACGGCCTATGAGCGCAACAGCGGCCAGACGCTCGACGTGCTCAAGCGCGAGCTTGCCGGCTCCATCCCGGACGGCGCCACGGCGGAGACAACGGTGGTTGCCTACGAGCCGGTCTGGGCGATCGGCACGGGCGTGGTGCCGACCCGCGAAAACGTGGAGGAAGCGCATGCCTTCATCCGCGCCGAGCTCATCGAACGCTTCGGCAAGGAAGGCGCGAACATGCGAATCCTCTACGGCGGATCGGTCAGCGGCGCCAATGCGCGCGACCTTCTGGACGTTCCGCATGTCAACGGCGTTCTCGTCGGAGGGCAGAGCTTGAAAGCCGCCGACTTCCTTGCCATCTATGCCGCATTCGATCGGCAGTTCGCCTGAAGCAACAACTTGCCCGGAATTCCATCCTTAAAAGGGCTTGGAATAGGCGAGAGCCTCATGTAAAGAGCCGCAAGCTTTTGTTTTTGATGCCCGCCCGCGGGCAGGACTGGATCTATGCAAACCGTACTGCTTGTCATCTATCTCATGGTTGTCGTCGCCCTTATCGGCGTGGTGCTGATTCAGCGCTCGGAAGGTGGCGGCCTCGGCATCGGCGGCGGATCGGGCTTCATGTCTGCGCGCGGTACGGCCAACGCGCTGACGCGCACCACGGCCATCCTGGCGGCGCTGTTCTTCGCGCTCGCGCTCGGCATGAATGTGCTTTCGCGCTTCGAAGCTCGCCCGACCGACATTCTCAACCGTATCCCGAGCACAGCCGGCCAGGGCAATGGCATCCTCGATTCGCTCGGCGGCCAGAACGGCGCCGCACCGGCCAACAGCCAGCCGAAGCCGGCCGACAACAGCGGCGTGCCGAACAGCGGAGCCGTCGCTCCGCAGTCGCAGGCGACGCCGCCGGCAACGACGAACCAGCCTGCCGCCGCAGCACCTGCGCAGCAGGCCCCGGCCGCGACCGGTCAGCAGACCGCGCCGGCAGCTGCCACGCCTGCGCCCGCCCAGAGCGGCGGCGACGTTCCGACCGGCAAGTAAGCCCGGTCGTAAAGATCATCCCCGGCAGGTCCTCGGATCTGCCGGTTTTGTTTTGTCTATATTCCGCCTCGTGCGTCCAAAATTCCGGAAACGAATTTTAGGACTAGCGGAATCATTTGTGAAAAGGTATCCGGTGACTCCCATGGCGCGATATGTATTCATCACTGGCGGCGTGGTTTCTTCCCTCGGAAAAGGAATTGCGGCTGCGGCTCTCGGAGCGTTGTTGCAGGCTCGTGGTTATCGAGTCCGCCTGCGCAAACTCGACCCCTATCTGAACGTGGACCCGGGCACCATGAGCCCGACCCAGCACGGCGAGGTCTTCGTCACCGACGACGGTGCGGAAACCGACCTCGATCTCGGCCACTACGAGCGCTTTACCGGTCGCTCGGCCACCAAGACCGACAACATCACCACCGGTCGCATCTACAAGAACATCATCGACAAGGAACGTCGCGGCGATTATCTGGGCGCGACCGTCCAGGTCATTCCGCACGTCACCAACGAGATCAAGGATTTCGTCACCGAAGGCAATGACGACTACGATTTCGTCATCTGCGAGATCGGCGGCACCGTGGGCGACATCGAAGCCATGCCCTTCATGGAAGCGATCCGCCAGCTCGGCAACGACCTGCCGCGCGGTACGGCGATCTACGTTCACCTGACGCTGATGCCCTATATTCCGGCTGCCGGCGAGCTGAAGACGAAGCCGACGCAGCATTCCGTCAAGGAACTGCAGGCGCTCGGCATTCACCCCGATATCCTGCTCGTGCGCGCGGATCGCGAGATTCCCGAAGCGGAGCGCCGCAAGCTCTCGCTGTTCTGCAACGTCCGTCCTTCCGCCGTCATCCAGGCGCTCGACGTCGCCAACATCTACGACGTGCCGATGGCCTACCATAAGGAAGGTCTCGACAATGAAGTGCTGGCTGCTTTCGGCATCGAGCCGGCCCCGAAGCCGCGCCTCGACCAGTGGGAAGAGGTCTGCAACCGTATCCGCACGCCGGAAGGCGAGGTGACGATCGCCATCGTCGGCAAGTATACCGGCCTGAAGGATGCCTATAAGTCGCTGATCGAAGCGCTGCATCACGGCGGCATCGCCAACCGCGTCAAGGTCAAGCTCGAATGGATCGAGTCCGAGGTCTTCGAAAAGGAGGATCCGGCCCCCTACCTCGAGAAGGTTCACGGCATCCTGGTACCCGGCGGCTTCGGCGAGCGCGGTTCGGAAGGCAAGATCCTGGCCGCCCGTTTCGCACGCGAGCGCAAGGTGCCGTATTTCGGCATCTGCTTCGGCATGCAGATGGCCGTCATCGAAGCGGCCCGCAATCTGGCCGGCGTCGAAAACGCCTCTTCGACCGAATTCGGACCGACGCCGGAACCGGTCGTCGGCCTGATGACCGAATGGTTGAAGGGCAATGAGCTGCAGAAGCGCACATCGTCCGGCGACCTCGGCGGCACGATGCGTCTCGGCGCCTACAAGGCGGCTTTGAAGAAGGGCACGAAGATCTCGGAGATCTATGGCACCACCGATATTTCGGAGCGCCATCGTCACCGCTACGAGGTCAACATCGATTACAAGGATAAGCTGGAAGATTGCGGCTTGACCTTCTCCGGCATGTCACCGGACGGCGTTCTGCCCGAAACGATCGAATATGCGGATCATCCGTGGTTCATCGGGGTTCAGTACCATCCGGAACTGAAGTCGCGGCCGCTGGAACCGCATCCGCTGTTCTCCAGCTTCATCGAAGCGGCGACAGAGCAGAGCCGTCTGGTCTAAGGACCGTAAATCGCTTGCGGTAGTCGCTCGGGCTGACCGCAAGCCTTTCCCGAAAATGATGGCGCATGGTGGCGAGCGATCCAAATCCGCTGGCCACGGCCACATCGTCCAACGAAATGGCGGCCTGTCTTTCGAGCAGGTCCCTTGCGCGCCGCAGCCTCTCGCTCAACAGCCATTCGCCCGGTGACATGCCTGTGGTCGCCTCGAAGCGACGCTGAAAGGTCCGGATGCTCATGCCAGCCTGGGCTGCCAGCGCAGCAATGGGCTGCTCTTCCTGCAGGCGCTCGCGCATCCACTCAAGCAAAGGCCCCAGGCGGGCTCCCTCGCGCTGCCTGAGAACCGGAGTCTCGATATATTGCGCCTGTCCGCCTTCACGGTGAGGCGGCACCACCAGCCGGCGCGCGACGCTGTTGGCGACGTCAGGTCCGAAATCCCGGCGCACGACATGCAGGCAGAGATCGATGGCGGCAGCACTTCCCGCCGCGGTCAGCACGCTGTCTTCATCGACGTAGAGAACATCGGCATCGACGGTGATATCCGGATAGCGCGCCGCGATGGAATCGACATAGCGCCAATGCGTCGTCGCCTTGCGGCCGGCGAGCAATCCGGCAGCGGCAAGCACCGCCACGCCCGAGCATAGCGACATGATGCGAACGCCGCGGCGGCTGGCCGCTTGCAGCGCGTCCACCAGCGGGGCGGGGACGACCGTGCCGATGCCGCGCCAACCGGGCACGACGATCAGGTCGGCATCGGCGATGACCTCAAGCCCATGGTCGACCTGGACGGTCAGTCCGCCGGCGGCGCGTAGCGGCCCATTCTCGATCGCGCAGGCGGAAAAGCGATACCAGTCGGCGCCCATCTCGGGCCGCGACAGGCCGAAGATTTCATAGGCGACACCGAACTCGAACGTGCACAACCCGTCATAGACAAGCGTGACGACATGCGGACCGAGAAGAGCGGGCTTATCCAAATTTGGCATGATGTTGACGCTATATGGCATTTCGGCCAATTTCAATTCAAGGATCGCTCGGCCATGAATGCAATGGAACCAAGAAGGAGCGCCTTATGTCCCTGGTCAGTGAAATCCCCGCAGCATACCCGAACCTCGTTGCCGAACACTATGCCCGGAAGCTTGCCTTCGAGACCGATTGCTCCGATGTGCATCAGGCCATGACGGCAGGCGATGCGGATTTCGTTCTCATAGATGTTCGAGGCCCGGCCCTGTTCCGGGAGCAGCATATTCCCGGCGCGATCAATCTGCCGCATGGCAAGATGACTGCCCGCAAGATGGCGGAATGGCCGGACGATACGCTGTTCGTGGTCTATTGCGCCGGGCCGCACTGCAACGGCACCGACAAGGCGGCCTTGCGCCTGGGCACGCTCGGCAAGCGGGTGAAAGTCATGATCGGCGGCATGACCGGCTGGGCGGATGAAGGCTATCCTTTCGAAAGAGGCTAGCAGACCGGCAAGGCAGACCCGGTTTTGGCGGATTTGCTCATTTTTGCGACAGTGCGGAAAAACTTGGCATCTACGTCATTTGACTGTCGCGCCGCTTCCCGTTCCGTGGCACTGTGCCCGTAAGCATAACGGGAACAAAAGTATGATCCTCAATCCATTCGACGATCGCATGGAACGATCGAAGGCGAAGATCGCCATCACTTTCGGGCTGCTGATCGTATTTAATATCGTCGTGTGGATCTGGACGTGGCTGACCTTCGGCGACAGGCCGTCGCTTCTGGGGATTGCGCTTCTTGCCTATATGTTCGGGCTGCGCCATGCTTTCGATGCCGATCATATCGCGGCGATCGATAACGTCGTGCGCAAGCTGATCCAGGAAAAGAAGCAGCCCTATGCGGTCGGTTTCTTCTTTTCGCTCGGCCATTCCTCCATCGTCGTGATCGCCTCGATCCTGATTGCCGCCACGGCAGCCGCCATGCAGAGCCGGCTGAGTTCATTCCATGATATCGGCGGGGTCATCGGCACGACGGTCTCGGCAATCTTCCTGCTGCTGATCGGCATCGCCAATCTTTTCGTGCTCAGGGGCGTATGGTCCGCCTTCAGGCGGGCGCAGCGGGGCGAGAGGATCGCAGACGAGGATCTGGACACGCTGCTCGCCGGAGGCGGCTTTCTGGCCCGGCTCTTCCGTCCGATGTTCAAGGTCGTCACCCGGTCCTGGCACATGTACCCGATCGGCTTCCTCTTCGGTCTCGGCTTCGACACCGCAACGGAAATCGGGCTGCTCGGCATTTCCGCCGCGCAAGCCGCGCAGGGCATGTCCTTCTGGGCGATCCTCGTCTTCCCGGCGCTGTTTACCGCCGGCATGTCGCTGATGGATACGCTCGACAGCACGCTGATGACGGGCGCCTATGGATGGGCCGTCGTCAAGCCCGTTCGGAAGCTGTGGTATAATCTGACCATCACGGCCGCTTCCGTCGTCGTCGCCATCTTCATCGGCGGCATCGAGGCGCTGGGGCTGATCTCCGACAAGCTCGGCCTCGAAGGCGGCTTCTGGAGCTTCGTCGGCGAACTCAACGACAATCTTGCCAATTTCGGCTTCGCCGTCGTCGGTATCTTCCTGCTGAGCTGGCTGGTCTCGACCGTGCTCTACAAAGCCAAGGGCTACGACAGCTTGCAGATCAACCGCTCATGACGCATCATCGCGCCCGGGGTTCGAGAAAGACGTGACTGGAAATACGCGTCCGCTGTTCCAGTTATGCGCGATGAGGGGCCACGATCATGATCCACACAAGCCATATGTCCGGTCTGGCGCTCGCTGCTGGCGCCCTTTGCATCCTTGGGGCAAGCCCGGCCTCCGCACAGGCGGCCACGAACTGCTCCCTGCGTCCGGCCGTCAGCACGGAACGCCAAACCCTGACATGCGAACCGGGGCTTAGCATCACCGTCGAACGCGGCGCGCATTACCGGCTTGCGGACCGGAACCGCAACGGCCGGGTGGATGCCATCGTGCTCGACAATAAGGCAGCTCTGATCGATGTCGACAGCAGCCATCTTAAAGGCGGGTTCGAAGTCGTGACGCCTCAGGCGATCGCCGCCGTCCGCGGTACGCGATGGGCGGTCGACGTGCATGGCGACACGACATCCGTGCTTGTCTTGCGTGGCCGCGTTGCGGTCAACAAGGTATCGACGGGGCAGGGCGTCACGCTCCGGCAAGGGCAGGGTGTCGATGCCGACCGCGGCCGCTCGCCCCTAAGTGTCACCCAATGGAGACCTTCGCGCATAAACGCCTTGATGGCTCGCCTCGGCCAGTGAGATCCCGACGCCCATGCGCAGACCATCGCCGCAGACGCTGATTGCGCTTATCCTGACTGCCGTTTGGGGGCTGGGCCTCGGTATCGCGCATCTGCACGGCGACATTCCCGTCGTCGATGCCGCGGAAGCGACGCTGACAAACCTTCGCAATAGCTTCGGGGGCAGTCGCCAACCGCCCGATCTCGTGACGATCGTCGCCATCGATGACGATACATCGCGTCTGGCCGGGCGTTATCCCTTGCCGAGAGCGACGCTCGCCAGGATCATCGATTCCATTGCCGCCCTGGGGCCGAAAACCATCGCACTCGATGTGATTCTGGTCGATCCGGGCGATGAAGCCGGCGATGCGGCACTGGAGCAATCGCTCAGGCGAACCAAGGTCGTACTGGCCGCAGCCGGCGTCTTTCCCGAAAGCCGGCAACGGGTCGTCGACGACAGCAGGGAACCTCTCGCCCGCGTGCCGAGCGCGCTGCAATTCCTCGAGCCGCAACAGCGGTTCGCCGACGTGGCGGCCTTTGGCATCGTGAACGTGCAGACCGATAAGACCGGAACGCCGCGGTTCGTCCCCATGCTGTTTCGCAGCGGCGAGCGGATCGAGCCATCCTTTTCCTTGCGCGTCGTTTCCGCCGCAACCGGCGAGCAGACCACCGTCATCTCCGACCATATCAAGATCGGCGACCGTTCCGTCCATACCGATAGCGGCTATCTCATGCCGCTATCGTTCTACGGTCCGCGCGGCACAATCCGCACCATCAGCGCCAGCACGGCCTTGAACGGACAGTTGCCGGAAGAGGCAATCAGGGATCACGTCGTCGTCATCGGAGCTACCGTTACCGGTGGCGGCGACGTCTTTCCGACCCCCTTCGACCCTGTTCTGCCCGGTGCCGAAGTCATATCCACCTCGATCACGCATCTGATTGCCGGAGACGGTCTGGTGCGTGATCGCGGCGTTCGTTTCATGGATCTTTATTTTGCCGTCGGCCTGCCGGTTGCGATTGTCGGCCTTCTTTGCTGGCGGCACAACACCATCGGCCTGGCAACGGCGCTATGCGTCGTCCTTGCCTGGCTGGCAATCAATATCGCCGCTTTCAAGCACGGGATCTGGCTGAGTGCCGCCTTGCCGATTGCGGCGGCCGTGCCGCCGGTGCTGTTCTGCGGCGCCGCGCAGCTATGGCTTGGGCGCAGGCAGGCCACGCGCTTCGCCGAGCAGAGCGAACGGCTCCAACGCATCCAGGCGCCCGGTCTTGCCGAGCATCTTGCCCGCGATCCCGGCCTTCTCGCAAAGCCTGTCCACCAGGAAGCGGCGGTGATCTTCCTCGACATCAACGGCTTCACCGGTCTCAGCGAAGCAATCGGCCCCGCCGCCGTGCGGGAATTGCTGAACACCTTTTACAATCTGGTCGACGAGGAAGTTACAGCTTGCGGCGGCGCCATCACCAGTTTCATGGGTGACGGCGTCATGATCCTTTTCGGCCTGCCCCGGCCGCAACCAGCCGATTCCGCCGATGCCGCACGTTGCTGCATTCGCCTGGCGGGAAGAATGAGAGGCTGGATCGCGTCGCTTCCTGAGGCGATCGCCTCGCGCATCGGCTTCAAGATCGGCGCGCATTTCGGCACCATCGTCGCCTCCAGGCTCGGTAGCGGCAACCGCCAGCAAATCACGGCAACCGGCGATACGGTCAATGTTGCCAGCCGCCTGATGGAGGTTGCCGCCGGCAACCGGGCCGAAATCGCCATCAGCGATGAGCTGTTGCTTTCCGCAGGCGGCGACAGCACACCGTTCCAAGAAGGGAGCCTCGACGGCCCGATCGAAACAAGCTTGCGTGGCCGCGCCGGCTCGTTGGCCGTATGGCTCTGGCGCAGCCGGCCGTGAACCGCAACGACATCCATCACGGTTCAGTCGTACCACATCGGGACGATCGAAATCACAAGAAGGCCGGCAAGGGCGATATTGATCGCGCGCCATTGCCATCTCGTCTTCAGCAAGCGCGCCAGCATGTGGCCGAGGATACACCAGATGGCCAGCGAAAAGGCGGCGATCAGGCAAAAGGTCGATCCGAGCAATATCGCAAGCCTCAAAGGCCCCGTTGCCAGCGCGGCGAAAGAGGCTGCGGCGCTGATCGTCATGGCCCAACCCTTCGGATTGTGCCACAGCATCCAGACGCCTGCGACGAAACCCGTGGGCTTCGTCATCTCCCTTGCATGATGCGGCTCGCCGCTTCTGCCGATCCGAACGGCAAGCCAGATCAGGTAAAGCGTGCCGAGAGCCTTCATGACGATTTGCAGCATCGGCAGGGCCATCAATACGCCACCAAGCCCTGCGGCGGCAGCACAAGCCATGGAACCCAAGCCGAAAGCAAAACCCGTCATCACGGGTATCGACCGACGAAAGCCGAAATGCGCGCCGGATGCGGTCGCAAGCGTCGTCGCGCCGCCGGGCGTTATGGTCGAAACCAGCGCGAAGAGCATCAGCGGCAACAAGGATTCGGTCGGCATTCCGGGCTTCTCCATTTTCGGAGAAAGGAATAGATAACCGCATGTCATCAGGAAAACGAATATTGAAGGCGCCATGCATTAGCAATTATAATGCGGATCATGATTAGAAACTTCGACATAGCTATCATCCGGACCTTCGCCGCCGTTGCCGACCATGGCAGCATGACCGTCGCTGCCAATATGCTCCATATGACGCAAGGCGCGATCAGCCAGCAGATCAAGCGGCTGGAGGATATGCTGAGCTGCGCCTTGTTCGAGCGGGACAGGCGTGGATTGCGGCTGACCGAGGCAGGCGAGCGGCTGCTCGGCAATGCCCGCCGTCTGCTGACGCTGAATGACGAAATATGGGACGACATGACGGAAAGGGCCGTTCGCGGCAGCGTCCGGCTCGGCGTTCCCTACGATCTCGTCGGCGCGACATTGGCACCTGTGCTGAAGTCCTATGCCGAGCGCCACCCTCAGGTGGAGATTTCGCTGGCTTGCGCGTCATCGCCGGAACTGCTGGAGGAACTCGCGAAGGGAACCATCGACCTATGCGTGGTGGAAGAGCCGTTCGGCGTGTCGCAAGGCGAATGCCTTGGTGTCGAGCGGCTTGTGTGGGTGGGGGCAAGGGCCGGCAACGCCCATCGCAAGGTGCCGCTGCCGATCTCGATGGTTGCCGATACATGCGCCTTCCGGTCGTCGGTCTTTGCGGCACTTGGCAAAGACGGGCTGCGTTGGCGGACGGTTTTCGAGAACGGCAATATTGAGGCGACAACGGCAACGGTGCGGACCGACCTCGCGGTTACGGCGTGGCTCGTCTCCACCGTTCCGGCCGATCTCGATATTCTCACCGTCGAACACGGCCTGCCCGAACTGCCGGTTTTTGCGATCAACCTGCATTTGCCCAAGGGAGGGGCAACGCCGCAGGCGCTGGAGCTTGCCCGCCATATCCGCGAGGGCATGGTGCGGCCGCGTCAACCCGCGGCCGCCTGAGCATCCATCGGCTCCGGACGCGCGGCTTATGCCGCCTTCGGCAGCGGGCCGACATAGCGCGACTGCGGGCGGATCAGGCGCCCGTCGAGTGTCTGCTCGCGGGCATGGGCGATCCAGCCGACCGTGCGGCCGATCGCAAAGACGCCGGTGAAGGCGTTGCGCGGGAAACCGAGCGCATCGAGCAGCAGCGCGGTATAATATTCGACATTGACGTCGAGAGGACGATCCGGCTTGCGCTCCTTCAGCAGCGCCAGTGCCGCCGCTTCGATAGCCTCCGCCAAAGCGATGCGTCCGGCATCCGCCTGTCCGCTCGTAAAGATCGGCTTCAATGCGGACTTCAGGGCATCTGCCCGGGGATCGCGGACGCGATAGATGCGATGACCGAAGCCCATCAGCCGCTCGCCGTGATCGAGCGCCTGCGACAGCCAGGCGCGGGCATTTTCGGGCTTCCCGACACCATCGAGCATATCGAGGACCGGGCCGGGAGCGCCGCCATGCAGCGGCCCCTTGAGGGCGCTGATCGCCGCGAGCACGGAGGAGGTCAGGCCGGCGTGGGTCGAGGCGATGACGCGCGAGGCGAACGTCGATGCATTTAGGCCGTGGTCGGAAATCGTCACCAGATAGGCATCGAGCCCTGCCGTCTGCTCCGCCGTCGGCGCGCGCGCCGTGAGCATGCGCAGGATATCGGCCGATTGGGAAAGCGATGCATCCGGCTCGATCGGCGCCTCGCCCTTCTGCAGACGCAGGACTGCCGGCAGGAAGACAGCCGGCGCTGCCATCAGATGAATCGCCGTGGCAAGGTCCTCGCCGTCACCGAGGCGAGCCAGCAGTGCCCGCACGGCATCTACCGGCGGCAGAGCGAGCAGGGCGGCATCGGCTGCCTTCACATGCGCAAAAAGGTCAACGCGGGCCACCCCGAGCCGGGCGCGGAGGGAGGCGACATCGATATGCTCGTCGAACAGACCATCGAGCAGCAGCGCGGCGACATCCTCGAAGCGGCTGGTTGCCACAAGATCGTCCAGCGATACGCCGCGGATGATCAGCCGGCCGGCAGCACCATCGACATCGGATAGCTTGGTTTCGGCTGCAATGACATCTTCAAGACCACTTTTCATCATTGTTCTCCTTTGACTATGCGATTAGATCGGACCTAACTTTATTGACGTCAATCTTGATGCAATTGATCAATATGAGGAACGATGAGCTGGCTGACGGCGGAGCAGGCGCTGAACCTGCTGGGAACGAAATCACAGACGCTCTACGCCAATGTCAGCCGAGGCCGCATCCGGGCGAAGCCGGATCCCGCGGATACCCGGCGCAGCCTGTATTTCGCCGATGACGTCAAGCGGCTGGCCACCCGCCATGCGGGCCGGCGCAAGACGGAGGCGGTGGCAGCCGAAACCATTCAATGGGGCGATCCCGTCTTGCCGTCGGCGCTGTCGACGGTTTCAAGCGGCAGGCTCTTCTATCGCGGCAAGGATGCGGCAACGCTGGCGGAAAATGCACGGCTGGAGGATGTCGCGCTGCTGCTCTGGGACATGAAGCGGCCGTTGCTGTTCGAGGAAAGCGAGACGCGGCAAGAGCTTCCGTCGCTGAATGCCGCTTTCTCCGTTCTTGCCGGGCGCATAATGAACGACCTGCCATCCCTCGGGCGCTCGCTTCCGGCCTTGCAGAACGAAGCGGAAAGCGTATTCGGCACCGTCGCCGGGGCTTTGGCCCCCGGCGCATGGGACCAACCGCTGCATCAGCGTCTTGCCGCTGCCTGGAACCGCCCCGATGCCGGCGATCTGATACGCCGCAGCCTGGTATTGCTCGCCGATCATGAACTGAATGCCTCGACATTCACCGCCCGTATCACCGCGTCTGCCGGCGCAACGCTGTCCGCCGCCACCTTGTCCGGCCTTTCCACGCTGACGGGACCGCTGCATGGCGGCGCGTGGCAGAGCGTGCGCTCGCTGATCGCGCGGGCGGCAAGGGCCGGGGTGGATGAGGCGGTGCGCGGCTACTTGGCGGAGGGGCGCCCATTGCCGGCCTTCGGCCATCAGCTTTATCCGGACGTCGATATTCGCGCCGAGGCGTTGCTGGGTTGCTTCACGCTGCCTCCGCTCTTTGCCCAGGTTCGCGATGTCGGCGAGCAACTGGTCGGCGAACGCGTCAATGTCGACTTCGCCTTGACGGCTATGACCCATGCCTATCATCTTCCCGAGGATGCGCCGCTGATTATCTTCGCATTGGCGCGCACAGTGGGCTGGCTTGCTCATGCCATGGAGCAGGCAACGAGCGGCAGGCTGATTCGCCCGCGCGCCCGCTATGTCGGGCCACCCACCGAGCCGTGAGGTTTCGCTCCTGCAACCCGGACCGACAGGGGCGGCCTGTTGAGAAATTGTCCAATCCATCAGGAAAACAGAACAGCGAAATACGGCTTTCCTCGACATAGGCAAAGCGCGATCATGGTAAAATGCGGGAGGTTTCGGCCTGCGATATCACAGATGCGTGAGCGAGCGAATTTTTGTTCGCTGCCTGGCCCGCGCATAGCTCGCCCGTCATTTGTTCATTGGAAAATATTGCGAAATGTCTTTATGGAGTATTCAAAACGATTAAAACCGTCCTAGGAGACTGACATATGCAAATCGGAATGATTGGCCTTGGCCGTATGGGCAATAACATGGTGCAGCGCCTGATGAGGGGCGGTCACAGTGCGGTTGTTTTCGATGCGCGTCAGGAAAGCATCGCGGCACTCGAACAGCTCGGCGCCACCGGCAGCAAGTCGCTCGAAGATTTCGTATCGAAGCTCGCGAAGCCGCGTGTCGTCTGGCTGATGCTGCCCGCCGCAATCGTCGATCAGGAACTGGCAGCGATCGTTCCGATGCTGGAAGAGGGCGACATCGTCATCGATGGGGGCAACTCCTATTATCATGACGACATTCGTCGCGCCGAAGAGCTGAAGCCGAAGGGCATTCACTATGTCGACGTCGGCACCAGTGGCGGCGTTTTCGGCCTGGAGCGCGGCTATTGCCTGATGATCGGCGGAGAGAAGGAAACCGTCCAGCATCTGTCGCCGATTTTCGCAACGCTGGCGCCCGGCGTCGGCGACGTCGCTCCGTCGGCGATGCGCTCCGAAGAAGCCGCCAGGAACAGCACCGCGGAGCAGGGCTACCTGCATTGCGGTCCGTCGGGTGCCGGCCATTTCGTCAAGATGGTCCACAACGGCATCGAATACGGCCTGATGGCGGCCTATGCCGAAGGCCTCAACGTGCTGCGCCATGCCAATATCGGCAAGCAGGACGCCGAGAAGGACGCCGAAACCGCGCCGCTCTCCCACCCGCAGTATTATCAGTACGATCTCGACATCGCTGAAATCTCCGAAGTCTGGCGCCGCGGCAGCGTGATCACGTCCTGGCTGCTCGACCTCACCGCCGATGCCCTGCACGGCGACGCAGCGCTTTCGCAGTATGCCGGCCGTGTTTCCGATTCCGGCGAAGGACGCTGGACGATTTCGGCTGCGATCGACGAAGGCGTGCCGACGCCGGTGCTCAGCGCGGCGCTTTACGGCCGCTTCGCCTCGCGCGGCAACGACGATTACGCCAACAAGGTTCTCTCCGCCATGCGCGCCGGCTTCGGCGGCCATCACGAGAAGCCGGCCAAGTAATCGATCCATCGATTGGATGGGCTATCAGCCGGGTGGGTCAAACCTCCCGGCTTTTGTTTGCCGGGCATGGCAAAGTCCACATGGCGGGATTGCACGCTGCGCATTTTCCGGAATGGGTTTAATCGAGCAGATCCGGCCGCAGGAATACAACCGGGCAGGAAGCTCCGGGCTCGAGTGCGGGCGCATGCGGAGGCCGCACGATGAGGCAGTCAGAGCGCGAGAAGACCTTCATCATCGAGGAATCCTGCTTTGGGAAGGGTTCGGCGAGCCAATCGCCGTTATCGTCCTTCTTCAGCGTCGCGCGCATGTAATCCTGTCGCTGGTCGTTGGCGGCAAGGGGTACGGCGGTCCGCACGACACCCTCGCGCCTGACGGGCGGCAAGGATGCAAGCTTTCGAATCAGCGGTTCAAGAAAGAGCAGGCCGCAAACGAGGCTGGAGGCCGGGTTTCCGGGAAGGCCGAGAACATGCATGTCGCCGAGGCTGCCAACCATCAGCGGCTTGCCGGGACGCATGGCGATGCGCCAGAAATCCAGCTTCATGCCGGCGGCGACCATCGTCGCCTGCACCAGATCGTGGTCGCCGACCGATGCGCCGCCGAGGGTGACGATGACATCGGCCTTCGCCACCTGCGCTCGCCCGATAGCGGCGGTAATCTCGTCGCTGTTGTCGGGAACGATGCCGAGATCGAGGACGTGAGCTCCGGCATTGCGCGCCAGTGCCCCGATGCCGAAGGTGTTCGATGCAATGATCTGCGACGGCCCCGGCTCATTTCCCGGCGCCACAAGCTCGTCGCCGGTCGCCAGAATAGCGATGAGCGGCCGGCGGTAGACATCCAGCGCCGGGTGGTTCATGGCTGCGGCAACGGTGAGCCGCGAAAAATCCATCGCCATGCCGGCGGCAAGCACGACCTCATCCTGCAGGAAGTCCTGCCCGCGCGGACGGATGTGCTGACCTTTCCGCAAAGGGTAGGTCGTGCGGATGCGATCGCCTTCCAATCGCTGCGCATCTTCCTGCAGTAGCACCGAATCGGCGCCGGCCGGAACGGGCGCTCCGGTAAAGATGCGAACCGCTTCGCCCGTGCCGACGGCTCCTTCGAAGGCATGACCGGCAGCGGAGGCGCCGATGACCCGCAGTTCCGCGCCAGGCGCTGCATCTTCGAAACGAAGCGCATAGCCGTCCATCGCCGAAGCGTCGAACGGCGGCTGAGTCAGGCGCGCCGTCAGATCCCTGGCCAGAACGCGGCCTTCCGCCATATCGAGCGGAATGCTTTCAAAGCGATGGATGGGCGAAGCGCTGTTCAAGAGGCGCGCTTGCGCTTCGGCAACGGGCAATAGGCTCATGTGTCACGCCCCCGGATGGCGGAAATCCCCAGATTTTCCGCCGGATTTCTCCAATAAAGTAATACCGCCGATCTCCATCGTCCGGTCCGCGGCCTTGGCCATATCATAGACGGTCAGGCATGCGACGGATACCGCCGTCAACGCTTCCATCTCGACGCCGGTGCGGCCGGTCAGCTTTGCGGTTGCCGTTATGCGCAGGCCGGGCAGGGAGGCGTCCTCTTCGATATCGACGGCAACCTTCGTCAGCATGAGCGGATGGCAAAGCGGAATGAGATTGCTGGTCTGCTTGGCGGCCATTATGCCGGCGAGCCGCGCCGTGCCGATGACATCGCCCTTCTTGGCATTGCCTTCACGGATCAATGCCAAAGTCTCCGGCTTCATCCTGACATAGCCAGTGGCCGTGGCGCTGCGTGCCGTCTCGGCCTTGCCGCCGACATCGACCATATGCGCCTCGCCCGAAGCGTCGATATGCGTGAGACCGGCCTTCTGCGTGGTCATTTCACTCGGCCGCCAGAATGCCGGCGTCGCCATTGAGCAGCTGCCGCGTCGCCGCTGTGACATCCTCCTTGCGCATCAGGCTTTCGCCGACGAGGAAGGTGGAGATGCCTGCAGTTTCGAGGCGCTGGCAATCGGCATGGGTGAAGACACCGCTCTCGCCGATCAGCAAACGGCCATCCGGCACCATGGGAGCGAGAATTTCGCTGACGGCGAGGCTGACCTCGAAGGTGCGCAGATTGCGGTTGTTGATGCCGATCAGCGGCGAAGACAGTTTTAGCGCGCGCTCCATCTCCCCGGCATCGTGAACCTCGACCAGCACGTCCATGCCGAGACCGAAGGCTTCGTCCTGGAGGCGCTCCGCGTCATCGTCGGAAAGCGATGCCATGATGAGCAGGATGCAATCGGCACCCCAGGCACGGGCCTCCTGCACCTGGTAGGTATCGAACATGAAATCCTTGCGCAGCGCCGGCAGCGAGCAGGCGGCGCGGGCAGCGGTCAGAAACTCCGGAGCGCCCTGGAAGCTCGGCGTGTCGGTCAGCACCGAAAGGCAGGCTGCGCCGCCCGCCTCGTAAGCCCTGGCAAGGGGAGGCGGGTCGAAATCAGGACGGATCAGGCCCTTGGAAGGGCTTGCCTTCTTGATTTCGGCAATCAGGCCGAAAATGCCGGCATCTTGCTTGGCGAGCAGCGCCTTGTGAAAGCCGCGCGGCGCGGATTGGCCGGCCTGCATCGCCTTCAGATCGGCAAGGGAAAGCCTGGCCTTGGCGGCGGCGATCTCCTCGCGCTTGTAGATCTCGATCTTCCTAAGGATATCGGTCATGACGTCCTAATCCTGTCCTTCCTCGTTGGAAACGGCAATGAGCTTTTCCAACGCTACCGCGGTGGCGCCGCTATCGAGCGACTGTGCCGCGAGTTTCATGCCATCATGGAGCGTTTCGGCCTTGCCGGCAATGACCAGCGAGGCAGCCGCATTGGCAAGAGCGATGTCGCGATAGGCATTCTTCGCGCCGCCCAGCACGTCGCGGAGTGCGGCTGCATTGGCAACGCCGTCACCGCCCTTGAGATCGGCAAGGTCGGCATGCTTCAGGCCGAAATCGGCGGGCGTCAGCTCGAAGGTACGGATTTTGCCGCTTTCCAGCGCCGCGACGGAGGTCGTTCCGGTCGTGGTGATCTCGTCCAGACCATTGCCGTGCACGACCCAGACGCTTTCCGCCTTCAGATCCCTCAGCACCTCGGCCAGCGGCAACACCCATTGCGGTGCGAAGACGCCCAACAACTGGCGGCGCGCACCCGCCGGATTCGAAAGCGGGCCGAGGAGATTGAAGATCGTCCGCGTGCCCAGCTCGACGCGCGAAGGGCCGACGTGGCGCATGGAGGAATGATGCAATTGCGCGAACATGAAGCCGATGCCGGCCTCGCGAATGCAGCGGGCGATCGTTTCCGGCCCGATATCGAGCTTGATGCCCAGCACGGATTGCGTGTCGGCGGTGCCGGCCTTGGAACTTTGCGCGCGGTTGCCGTGCTTGGCGACGGGAACGCCGGCGCCGGCGACGATGAAGGCCGCCAGCGTCGAAATATTGTACGTGCCGACACCGTCGCCGCCGGTGCCGACGATATCGATCGCATCAGCCGGGGCCTTAACCGGCAGCATCTTGGCGCGCATCGTGGTAACGGCGCCGACGATTTCGTCCACCGTTTCGCCGCGCACGCGCAGCGCCATCAGAAATGCGCCGATCTGCGACGGCGTGGCCTCGCCCGACATCAGGATTTCGAATGCCTGGCGGGCTTCATCCCGCGTCAGCGCCTCACGAGTGGCGACCTTGGCGAGGAAAGGCTTCAAATCTGCCATTGACTATCCATCCTCCCGTACGGGCCTAGCGGGACATCGCCTGTTCGGCGAGGCTCTGGTTGACCGTGACGGCGTATTTGGACTGCAGCTGAGTGACCATCTGGTCGAGGATATCGTCACCGGCTGCGTTGGCGATCTGGGCGACCTGCTGATCGTCGTTGCTCAGCGCGTCCGTCGTCGGATTGTCGTTGACATCGGTGACCTTGAGCAGGATCTGCGTCGTGTCGTCGGCGCCGACGGCATTGGCAACCGTATCGACGGGGCCAGAGAACGTGCCGGCGATGCCGCCGCGACCCAGAACCGGATCGTCGGTCGATCGCGTGATGCCGGTCTTGCTTTCGACGGCGATGCCGAGCGGCGCGGCGATATCGGCAAGCGACTTGCCCTTCTGCGCCTCCTGCTTCAATTCGGCAGCCTTGGCGGCAAGCGCGATCTTCTGCTGTTCGGCGGTCCAGTCGGCGACGGCCTTTTCGCGCACTTCGGCAAGCGGACGATCGTGATCGGGCGTTATGCCCATGACATCATACCAGACGTAGCCATCGTTGCCGACCGTCAGAGGGGCAGGGTTGCCGCCCTGATCGGCCTTGAAGACTTCCGGAAGCAACTGCTGGCGGGCGGGCAGATCCTTGACCTCGTTGCCGCTCTGGTCGAGGCCGGTCTGGTCGATCGCATCGATGGTGACGAGCTTCAGCTTGAGCTGCGAGGCAGCCTCCTGCAGCGATGCGCCGGAGCCGCGCAGGTCTTCGAACTTGTCGTGGACGCTGGTGATCTCATTGGAGGCGTTGCCGAGTGCGATCTGCTTGCGGATATCTTCCTTGACCTCGTCGAAGTTCTTCGCCGTTTCGGCCTTCACGTTGGTGACGCGAAGGATGACCGGGCCGAACGAACCGTCCACGACGGGGGTCGTGCCACCTTCCTTGGTGACGGCAAAGGCCGCTTCGGCAACCGTCTTGTCGGGAACCTGGTCCTTGGTGAACGTGCCGAGCAGTACGTCGGAAGGCTTCTTGCCCTGGTCGGAAACGAGCTGATCGAAGGTCGTGCCCGTCTTCAGCGCATCGGCGGCAGCGTTGGCGAGATCCTTGTTGGCGAAGGTCAGCTGTTCGATGGTGCGGGTTGCCGGCGTGGTGAAGCTGTCCTTGCGCTTGTCGAACTGGGCGCGCACTTCCTCGTCGGATACGCTCGCCGGATCGGCGACATCCTCGGCCTGCAGTTTCACATAGGCGAACTTGCGATATTCCGGAGCGCGGTACTTCGACTTCACGCCGTCGAACCACTTCTGCAGGACATCGTCGGCCGGCGCCTTTACGGGATCGATGTTGGCATTGGTGAGCAGCAGATAATCGATGCTGCGGGTCTCGTCATGATATTGCTTGACGGCGTCGACGAGAACCTGCGGGGCCGAGAAACCGTTCGAGACCGCCTCGACGATCTGGCCGCGGATCGCGACCTTGCTGCGCTCCTTGATATAATCGTCGGGCGAAATGCTGCTATTGCGCAGGAGCAGATCGAACTTCTGACGGTCGAAACTGCCGTTCGAGGCCTTGAATGCCGGATCGTCGCCGATCAGCTTGGCAAGACGGTCCTGCGAGAGACCGAGGTTCATGTCGGCGGCAAGCTGGTCGAGCGAGGCGCCGGCGACGAGCTGCGCCACGGTCTGCTGCCCGATGCCAAAGGCACGCGCCTGCTCCGGCGTGACCTGCATGCGCAATTGCTGGCTGATCGCCTGGATCTGGCGACGATAGGCAAGGCGGAACTCGTTGGTATCGATGTGCTGATCGCCGACCGTGACGACGGTATTGCTGCCGCCGCCCGAGATAAGGGACCGCTCGACGCCCCATACGCAGAAGGCCGCCGCAAGAAGAAGCAACAAACCCTTTGCGACCCAGGTCTGGGCGATTTTTCTCAGCACTTCGAACATCGGAAAGCAAACCTCGTCATAAACGCGTCTTCGCCCCGCAGGCGAAACAATCGGAGTTCCTTAGAACAATCCGGACAGGAATTGAAGAGCCAGCGGGGAAATCACCGGATGACATGCGAACGCATCGGAACCTTTAGCCGCCACCAGCGTTTTAGCAGCCAGGAAACATGAGGAGCACCCGATGGCAGAGACGACGAAATCCGCTTCCGCCCAGTCTTCGTCTGCGCGAGCACAGGCCGAAACGGCCATGGAGGACCTGACCGCACAGGTAGCCGCATTGCGCGAAGATCTTTCGAAACTGTCGCAGAGCATGGCGGCCGTGGGGCAGGGAGCAAAATCCGTCGTCGCGGAAGAGGCACAGGAGATAACGGAGCATCTGCGCGAGAGAGTTCGTGAAGACCCGATCTTCATGGTCGCCGCCGCTGCCGGCATCGGTTATCTCATCGGCCTTCTCAGTCGCCGCTAGTTCAGGTCGACGGGCGGAACGGCACTCCGTTCTCTTCAAGAAACTGCCGGAAAGGCGCGGGCGAATCGTCCGCGCCTTTTCAGTTATGGAACGGCCATCGAAAACCGGTCTGCCCGTCATGCCTCTGTTAGCGCCTCACCGGGCCACTGCGACATCTTTGCGACACCGCTGCGACATCTTCGACCATCGCTATTTGTTGATCGTCTACCCTCTTGTATCGCATGGGCGCTTACTATACGTAGCGGTAATTATAAGGTTGCTTATGAATAGCAGGCTTCTCATACAATGAGTTCGACACCTACCCTCGGCTTTCTCCTTCACGACGTAGCACGACTGCTTCGAAAGCGGTTCGAGCAGCGCGCGAAAGATTTGGGCCTGACGCGCTCGCAGTGGCAGACGCTTGCCTATCTCGCCAATAATGAAGGAATCCATCAGGCCGGCTTGGCGGAAATATTGGAGATCGAGCCGATTACGCTGGTTCGCATCCTCGACAAGCTGAGCGACCGTGGCCTGGTGGAACGCCGGCAGCATCCGAGCGATCGCCGAAGCTGGCTTCTCTACATGCGCGACGAAGCTCGGCCGCTGATGGACACGATGCGCGATATTGGCGACCGCACCCGCAAGGAAGCGCTCGAAGGAACCTCCCAGGAGGATCATGAGCACCTTTATGAATTGCTTACCCTTATGAAATCAAACCTGCTTAGCGCCTGCCGTTCGAAGGCGGTCGATAAAGAGATACAACATGGCTGACGCATCCTCTCCGCTTCGCGTACCCGCGAACGCAAACTCCTCCGAACAAAATCAACCTGTGGCCGAGGCTCCGTCCTCCACTCCGGCGCCACAATCTCCGGCGACGGCCGCAGGTACACCGGACGCGCCCTCCGAAACGCCGCGCAAGCGCCGCAACCTGACGCGGCCGGTCCTTTTTGCGCTGCTTCCCGTAGCTCTCGTCATCGGCGGCTACTATTACGTCACCGGCGGACAGATCATGTCCACGGACAACGCCTATATCCAGGCCGACATGGTCGGGGTTTCGACGGATGTTTCCGGCACGGTGATCTCGGTCGACGTGCATGAGAACGAAGTCGTGAAGAAAGGGCAGGTGCTCTTCCGCCTGAAGCCCGATTCGTTCCAGATCGCGCTCGATGGCGCGAAGGCGCAGCTCGGCAACGCGAAGAACCAGATCCTGAATCTGCAGGCGAGCTACAAGCAGGCACTGGCTGAAATCGCCCAGGCCCAGGCCGACATTCCCTACTATCAGACGGAATTCGAACGTCAGCAGAACCTGATCAACAGTTCCGTCGCGTCGAAGGCAGCATTCGACGAAGCCAAGCATAATCTCGAAGCCGCCCAGCAGAAGGTTTCCGTTGCAAAGGCGCAAGCCGCCACCACGCTCGCTCAGTTGGGCGGCGACGGTTCAGCCGATCTGCCTGTCGAACAGAACCCGCTTTATCTGCAGGCAAAGGCTGCGGTCGACAATGCCCAGCGCGAATTTGACGACACCGTCGTCAGGGCGCCCTTCGACGGCATTACCGCCAACGTTCCCTCGCTGCAGGTCGGTGCTTATCTGACGGCTTCGCAGCCGGGCTTCTCGCTGGTTTCCACCACTCACATGTGGATCAACGCGAGCCCGAAGGAAACCGAGCTTACCTATGTGCGTCCCGGCCAGAAGGTCGATATTTCGGTCGATGCCTATCCGAACGTGACCTGGAAGGGCACGGTCGCGAGCATTTCGCCCGCCTCCGGCTCCAGCTTCTCGCTGCTGCCGGCCCAGAACACGACGGGCAACTGGGTGAAGGTCGTGCAGCGCATTCCGATGATCATCAACATCGACGACATCGAGGGCAAGCCTCCGTTGCGTATGGGCATGAGCGTCGTCGCCGGTGTCGATACCGGCCATGCCCGCGGCCTGCCGGACTTCATTACAAACCTGCTGGGCCATTCCCGCGGTCAGGATCATGAGTAACCCAACCTCCGCTTCGCCGTCCGCGCCCATCGCCAATCGCGGTGCGATCACCGCCTGTGTCATCCTGTCCGTGATCATGCAGGCGCTGGACACCACCATCGCCAACGTCGCCCTGCCGCATATTCAGGGCGACGTCTCCGCCAGCGCCGACCAGATCAACTGGGTCCTGACATCCTACATCGTCGCGGCGGCGATCATGACGCCGCCCTCCGGCTTCCTTTCGGCAAAGTTCGGCCGAAAGCGCGTGCTGCTGGTGGCGATCGCCGGCTTCGTCGTCGCGTCCGTTCTTTGCGGTCTTTCGGAATCGCTGGTGCAGATCGTCGGATTCCGCCTGCTGCAGGGCCTGTTCGGCGCCTCGCTCGTGCCGTTGTCGCAAGGCATCCTGCTCGATATCTACAATGTCGAGGAACGCGGCCGCGCCATGGCGCTGTTCGGCGTCTCGGTCATGGTCGGTCCGGTGCTGGGACCGGTCATCGGCGGCTGGCTCACCGACAATATCAGCTGGCGCTGGGTATTCTACATCAATGTGCCGATCGGCGCGCTCGCCTTCTTCGGCATCGTCGTCTACGTGACGGAGACGAAGCTCGATGCGCTTGCCAAGCTCGACTGGTTCGGCTTCGGCATGCTGTCGATCGCCATCGCGGCGCTGCAGCTCTTCCTCGACCGAGGCGAGCAACTCGACTGGTTCTACTCGAGCGAAATCATCATCGAGGCACTCGTCTGCGCCTGCGCCTTCTATCTCTTCATTGTGCATATGTTCACGGCGGAGCGAAGTTTCGTCAATCCGCGACTCTTCCTCGACCAGAACTTTGCCGTCAGCATATTGTTCATCTTCATCGTCGGCGTGACCTATCTGGCGTCGCTGGCGCTCATGACGCCCTATCTGCAGACGCTTATGGGCTATCCGGTCGTGACCGCGGGCATCGTCATGGGACCGCGCGGCCTCGGCACCATGTTCTGCATGTTCCTTGTGGGGCGCCTGATCGGCAAGGTGGATACGCGCTGGCTGCTTTTCATCGGCCTCGCCCTGACGGCCTGGGCCATGTACGACATGACCGGCTGGACGCCCGATGTTTCGCAATGGACGCTGATCTCGGTCGGCTTCGTCCAGGGCGCAGGTCTCGGCTTCCTCTTCGTGCCGCTGACGACGATCGCCTTTGCGACGCTGCCGGCGCAGATGCGCGGCGAGGGGACGGGCCTCTACAACCTCTCGCGCAATATCGGCTCCAGCGTCGGCATCTCGGTCGTTTCGATGCTGATCACGGAGAATACGCAGGTCAACCACGCCAACATCGCCGCCTATGTCACGCCGTTCAATCGCTATTTCGACATGACGGCCGCGCAGGGCATCAGCCCGATGACGGCCGTCGGCCGCGCCACGCTCGACGGCATGATCACGACCCAGGCGACCATCATCGCCTATATGGACGACTTCAAGCTGCTGATGCTGATGTCGATCTTCGCCATGCCGCTGCTGGTGCTCTTGCGGAAGCCTAAGGCGCCGCCTGCGGTCGATCACAGCGTCGCAATGGAATAGTCACGCAGTCTTTCCAGTTTCACTGCGTGGCTTGATGACCGCCGGGCGCCACCCCCGGCGGTCTTTTTTACCTGTTTCGAAACACGTCAGATTTTTCAGCTTCGCCTCTTACGCTTCCAGTACAGCCGCCGCACGCCTTCGGGCGGCGTCGTTTCAGGAGAAACGACGGCTGACGAAGCGCGAGCCGGCTGCTCCGAAACGCCAGAGCGGATCGATGTTCTTGGTTATGCCGATGCGCTTGCCGGCCGCGACCGTCACCGGTTCGGCCAGGGAGATGGCAAAGGGCGCGGCGTCGAGAGATCGTCCGTCCAGGCTTATATCCACGGCCAGCGCTTGCGAAAGCTTTCCCGGCCCATTGCAAAGCGAGAGGATTTCGGCAAGGCCTCGCCGCCGGATCATGTCTTCGATGCCACTTTCCGGCTCCAGCGCCCGGATGAGGACGGCGCTCGCATCTGCGCAGACGAAGTTCAGGCACCAGTGAATGCCGTAGGATCGGTAGACATAGGCATGACCTGCCGCTCCGAACATGGAGGCATTACGCCGTGTCGGACCACGATAAGCATGAGAAGCCTCGTCATCGGGCCGATAAGCCTCCGTCTCGACGATGCGTCCGCCGACGCCTGCGACCGTCAAGCGCATTCCGATCAGATCGAAGGCGACCGTAACGGCATCGCGGCTGAAAAAAGCGGCAAGAGCAGAGCCGGCCAGGGGCTCGGCGCCGAGAGACAGAGAACGGTCGTCAAACGTCATGGGCGAGGGCGGTGTCCTTGATAGTCCATGCCGAACCTTTCGCACAAAGGCGCGACACTTTGGAACGCTTTTCATATAGATCACGGCCGGCGTGAAACCACATCTCCATCGGTCCGCATTATCGAAGCATCGGGCGGCCGGGAAGATGGCGGCAAACCGAACGTCCCGCCACAAGCGAGCCCGACCTGCGGAAAAGACCTCAGGCGTTTCTCGGGACCGCAATTGACAAAAACTAAGCTTAACTTATTACTAGGGTGCTTCAGTCAGATTTGACCCCTGACCTGGCGAAGGTGCCCCGGCCGTTTCCAGGGCCGAGGGCACCTTATTCTTATTATTTTGATTCTTGCTATCTTGACGGTGCTAACCTGCTCAGCCTCCAGTTTCATCGAAGGCCGGGAATACGGAGAACGCCGCGGAACGAGTTGACGCGGCGACCAAAACTGCTAAAAAGCCAGCCGTCGAGTGATTGGGTGAAAATCGGTGGCAACAGCCGGTCCCGAAAAATCAACATATCGTAGATTTTTCAACCTTTTCAATTGCTTGGAAGAGTGTCCGAGTGGTTTAAGGAACCGGTCTTGAAAACCGGCGTGCGGGAAACCGTACCGTGGGTTCGAATCCCACCTCTTCCGCCATAACCTTTCTCAACCTTTTCTCATCCCTTGAAATCTCCGTATGTCACAATCGGCATCCGCATCTTGTCATGTCCTTCGCAACGCCATTTTCGAAGGAGAAGACAATGATGAGGCAGAGCATCGCAATCGTCTATCATAGCGGCTACGGGCACACGCATCGGCAGGCTGAAGCCGTCAAGGCGGGGATCGAGCAGGTCGACGGCGCGGAGGCTCTTTTGTTGACCGTGGACAAGGTTGAACGCCACTGGGGCGAACTCAATGCAGCCGAGGCGATCGTCTTTGGGTCTCCGACCTATATGGGTGCCGTTTCAGCACCCTTCAAAGCATTCCAGGAGGCGACTTCGAGTGCGGTTCTCGCCAAGGGCTATTTATGGAAGGACAAGATCGCGGCCGGCTTCACCACGTCCGGATCGCGATCCGGCGACAAGCTCTCGACATTGATGCAAATGGTCGTCTTTGCCGCGCAGCACGGAATGCACTGGGTCGGTCTCGATCTTCCGCCGGCCAACTGCTCTTCGACCGGCTCGGAGGAAGATCTGAACCGGCTCGGTTTCTGGCTTGGCGCCGGCGCACAGGCGAACACGGACGAGGGGCCGCAGACCGCGCCGCCCGCATCCGACCTCGCTACGGCGCGCTATCTCGGGCGGCGTGTGGCGTTGACCACATTGCAGTTCGTTCGCGGTCGCCGATCCATTCCCCTGGAACACGCCGTTGCCGCCTATGACTGAGATATCTTCCGATTCGATCCTTTCCGAGCTGCGCCCGCGCCTCGTGCGGCTGGCCTACAGGATGCTCGGGTCCGTCGCAGATGCGGAGGATATCGTGCAGGATGCGTGGTTGCGCTGGCTCGCGACCGATCATGCCTCCGTCCGCGAGCCGGCGGCATTCCTGCGGACCGTCGTCACCAGGCTGTGCCTGAACGAATTGAAATCGGCGCGCCGTCGCCGGGAGTCCTATGTGGGCTCCTGGCTGCCCGAGCCGATCTTCGATCCGGAAGCTGGCGACGCCGCCGACGACGTTACCTTGCCCTTGATGCTGGCGCTCGAGCGTCTTTCTCCTCTCGAACGCGCCGCTTTTCTCCTGCACGATGTATTCGGCATGGATTTCGACGACGTCTCCTCTGCCATCGACCGCGAAGCTGCCGCCTGCCGCAAGCTTGCAAGCCGGGCGAGGGCACATATCGCCGAAGCCCGGCCGCGCTTCGCGGTGGGAAGAGAGCAAGGCCTCAAGCTTGCCACCGCCTTCTTCACGGCTTCGAGAACGGGAGACATGTCCGCTCTTCGCGCCTTGCTTTCCGAGGATGTGGTCGTCTATGCCGATGGCGGCGGCAAGGTGCCGACGTCGCGGCGGCCGCACATCGGACTTGCCGCCGTTATGCTGCTTCACGAGCAGTTGACGCATGTTTTCCGTACGCAGCCGTCGCAGCTGATCCGCTATGCCGTCATCGACGGCCTGCCGGGCTTCTTGACGATAGAAGGCGGCAATGTCGTACAGACGACCGCGCTGCATATAGAGCGGGAGAAAGTCGTCGCGATCTACTGCACGCGCAATCCGGACAAGCTGCAGCATATTATCGGCACCGTGTCTCACTGACGGCTGACGACGCAAAGAGCGGGGCAGGGCCTTGAAGGCCCCGCGATGCTGCTCATGCCGAAATACTGATGCATCTCGATACAGGCACCTGACAAAGCTGCCTCAAAACCATTCGGAGCAATGCGGCCAAAGGGACAATTCGATCGTATCTGTCTCGATCCGAACCTGAGGATGGCAATTCGAAGACAAACCGCGCATCGGCGGCCATGCAGCCGTCGCGACGACTTCAATCCGTCGCGGCTTTACCATGCATTAACCACGATCTTCGGAATTTCTTCGGTGCGCTCAATTTGCATCGCAAAATTGACAAACTGCAATCATGATTAAAGCACCGTTAGGTGATTGGAGCGTAGCAGGATACCGGAATGAGGGACGTACCGGTGACAGACCTCCGTCAGAGTAATGAGTAGCGGCTTGGGACAGATGAAAATCGAAAATCGTGCGATGACATACGCAACGGGTATGCGTTGGTTTGCTCTCTCGCTGATGTGCGCAACCATCACGGCCTGCGGCACCACCCATCAGGCATCTACCAAACGTCAGCACGGCAAGGAATATTTCTCCGAGAAGGAGTATGGCGTCAAGGCGAGCCCCCGCGTCGTCAACAACGGCCCCGTGCCGAAGGGTGGCGGCCGCTTCATGGTCGGCAATCCCTATCAGGTGAAGGGCAAGTGGTACTATCCCAAGGAAGATTACAGCTACAACAAGGTCGGCATCGCCTCCTGGTACGGCTCGGCATTCCACGGCCGCCTGACAGCCAATGGCGAAGTCTACGATCAGCAGGCCTTGACCGCCGCCCATCCGACCTTTCCGCTGCCGAGCTATGCGCGCGTCACCAATGTCGAGACCGGCTCCTCCATCATCGTTCGCGTCAACGATCGCGGCCCCTATCACCCCGGCCGCATCATCGACCTTTCCAACAAGACGGCGCAGATGCTCGATCTCCAGCACAGCGGCACCGGCGACGTGCGCGTGCAGTATGTCGGCCGCGCCCGTATGGACGGCCATGACGAACCCTATCTGATGGCATCCTACATTCCGAAGGGTTCGCGCCTGCCCAGCATCAATCCCGGCGGCCAGATCGCTACCGGCGTGATGGTTGCCTCGGCCGGCCGCATGACCGCGGATCAATTGCCCGATTCGGACAATGCCGTTCGTGTCGGCCGCCAGCAGCGCAGCTATGGCGCCGCGCCCGCCATCGCTCCCATCCCGCGGCAGTCGCCCTATTCCGCCACGGCTTTCGCCGATTCCACGCCGGATGCCGGCTATAGCGCCAGCAAGCGCAACAATCCGCCGCCGATGATGTGGAATGGCGGCGCCATGCCTGCCGCAGAGCCGATGGAGCCGACCATGATCGTGCTGCCGCGGATCGGCCCGATCCCCTATGAGCGGCCGGACATCTCTCGGCGTCTTGCAAGCGTGAAGGATCAGGCCCTTGGCTCGACCGTCGCCGCTTATCAGGAAGCGCCGGTCAAGACGGTGTATGTCGACCTCGCTTTCGATGCCGTCATGGTTCGCAATGACGGACTGACCCAGGATTCGATCCTGTCGTCCTACCGCCGCCAGCATCAGGGCACGACCCAGGTGGATTGATCAGCGTCATTGCCTGAATCTTAACCGGTCACTAAAATAATCACGGGGTGATCGGATTAAGGGGACGATATGTCAAAGCGCTTGATTCTTTTGTTCCTTTTTCTCCTCGGCATCGGCAATGCCGCAGCTCTTGGGCAGCCTGCCACGCCCGGCACTTTCGACACGAAAGCCGCGCAGGCGTTCATGATCGAGGCGTCCACCGGCACCATCCTCCTCGCGAAGAACGAGGATCAGCTGATTTCGCCGGCATCCCTCGCAAAGCTGATGACGCTCGATGTCGTCTTCGATGCGATCGGGCGAGGGGAGATCAATCTCGACACCGAATATCCCGTTTCGGAAAATGCCTGGCGGACCGGCGGCGCCCCCTCGCGCACGTCGACGATGTTCGCCGCGTTGAAATCGCGCATACGCGTCGGCGACCTGATCCAGGGTATCGCCGTGCAGCAGGCGAACGACGGTTGCATTGTCCTGGCCGAAGGCATTTCCGTCAGCGAGCGCGAATTCGCGCGGCGCATGACGGCGCGTGCAAGAGAGATCGGCATGTCGCGGGCGACCTTCACCAACTCCACCGGCCTGCCCGATGCCAACGATCCCAACAGCGGCGGCAAGGTCTCCATGAGGGAGATGGTCATGCTGGCGCAAGATCTGCAGGAGAAGCATCCCGATCTCTACAAATACTTCGGGCAGCCCGACTTCACCTGGAACAAGATCTATCAGCGCAACAAGAACCCCATGCTCTTGCTCAATATCGGCGTGGACGGTCTCGGGCTTGGTTTTGCCGACGGCGAAGGTTTTTCGATCGTCGCCTCAATTCAACGCGACGGCCGGAGGCTGTTCCTGGCGCTTGGCGGTCTGAAAAGCGACAAGGAACGCGTGGAGGAAACGCGGCGCGTCCTCGAATGGGGTCTCAGCAACTTCAAGAGCCAGCGCATTTTCGCTGACGGTGAGGTGATCGGCGACGCCAGCGTCTACGGCGGCGCTGACTCCACGGTTAGCCTGCAGGCGAAAATTCCCGTCGATGTCTACGTCCCGGTGGAAACACCGGACCGTCTGTCGGCGCGCATCGTCTATCGCTGGCCGCTCGCCGCACCCGTGGCGGCAGGTTACGAAGCCGGAACCCTGCGGGTATTCCTGGGTGCGCGGCTGGTGAGGGAACTGCCGCTATACACGAAGGAATCAGTCGCGCAGGGCACGTTAGGCCGCCGTGCCTTCGACGCCTTCATGGAACTGACCGAATCCCTGTTGTTCTCCTGGCTATGGGATAAGCCGTTGCCGACGTGAGAAAGCCGCAAGGCTCGCGAAATCCCTGTTCAATCCCCATATAGAGTAGCGGACACCGAGCCATGCACGGTTCCACCAGCGCATGTCTTGGGTTAAACAAGATGCGTGCCGCATGCCGAAAAGGCGGCATGCAAAAAGTGCAGGACATGATCATTGGCTGATGCAAACGGATTATTCGTAAGCTTCGAAGGCGGCGAAGGGGCTGGTAAATCCACCCAGATCCGTCGCTTGGCTGAACGGTTGCGCGAGCGTGGCCACGACGTTCTGGTGACGCGCGAACCCGGCGGCTCTCCGGGCGCCGAAGCGGCACGGCATGTCCTGCTTTCCGGCGCCGCGGAAACATTCGGCACGCGCATGGAAGCCATTCTCTTTGCAGCGGCTCGCAACGACCATGTCGAGGAAGTCATTCGCCCGGCACTGGCGCGTGGCACCATCGTCCTTTGTGATCGTTTCATGGATTCGTCACGCGTCTACCAGGGCGTGACGGGCAATCTCGAATCCGACTATATCGAAGCCTTGCAAAGAATAGCCGTCAACGGCGTCGTTCCGGACTGCACGCTGATTCTCGACATTCCCGCCGAGGTGGGCCTTGGACGCGCCCGCAGGCGCGCCTCCGCGGTTGCCGCACCCGATCGCTTCGAGAAGGAAGAGATGCAGACCCATGAGAAGCGCCGCGAGGCATTCCTCGATATTGCCGTGCGGGAACCCGATCGCTGCCACGTCATCGATGCGCAGCGTCCTGAGGACGATATCGCGGCGGAAATCGCCGGGATCGTGGACCAGCGGCTTCGCGCCGCCAACATTGCCTCTGCTAGATCGGAAGCGGCGCAATGAGCGACGAACGGCCGGGCGTTCTCGACGGCGCAATTCCTCCACAGGACAATATGAGGCTCTTTGGCCATGCGGAGGCGGAAGCCTTCCTCGCGCAATCCTATCGTTCCGGCAAGGGCCATCATGCCATGCTGATCGAGGGGCCCGAAGGTATCGGCAAGGCGACGCTGGCCTTTCGGTTCGCCAATCACGTTCTATCCCACCCCGATCCTGCATCGGCACCGGAGACGATCGGCGATCCGGACCCGGTATCCGCGGTCAGCCGGCAGATTTCCGGCGGCGCATCCCACAATCTGCTGCATCTGAGCCGGCCGGTGGACGACAAGACCGGAAAGGTGAAGACCACAATCACAGTGGACGAAGTGCGCCGCGCCGGGAAATTCTTTTCACAGACCTCGGGCACGGGCAATTGGCGGATCGTCGTCATCGATCCGGCCGACGATCTTAACCGCAGCGCGGCCAACGCCATCCTCAAGATACTCGAGGAACCGCCAAAGCGCGCCCTGTTCCTCGTCCTGTCGCATGCACCGGGCCGGCTTCTGCCGACGATCCGCTCACGTTGCCTGCCTTTGAAGCTCACGCCGCTTGGAAACGACGCGCTGCGCATGGCACTGGAAAATCTGGGCGTACCGGCCGGGCAGGGGAGCGAACTGCTTGCGGCGGCCAAGGGCAGCGTCAGCGAGGCGCTCAAGCTTCTGAATTATGGCGGCGGCGAAATCATCGAGGCCTATCGGCAGGTGCTTTCGGCGGATGGACCGGCTGCGCGCAAGGCAATGCATCGACTTGCCGATGCGCTTTCGGGCAAGGACAGCGATACGATCTTCGGCTTCTTCCTGTCGCATATCGGCGACGATATCATCGAGCGCGCACGGGCAGCGGCACTCCAGGGCTCCGTTGGCACGGCCGAGCGGCTGGCGCGGCTGCACTCGGAAACCACCGAGCGGCTGACCGTGTCTCAAGCTTATAATCTCGATCGCAAACAGACGCTCATCACCATCCTCGGCGAACTCAAGCAGCATCTGTCGGCATAAATTTCATCGCACAATTCCGGACAGAGAGTCGCTGCACATCCTTACTGCGCCTCATCCGCGATAGGCGCGATTGTGAACCCGGCATCGCGCGTGACGTGTTTCTTGATGGTGGCCACGCCGCCGTCCCAAGCTTCTTGCGCGCAGAAAGTTCAATCGTAACCCTCGGGACGGGGTAGACCTTATTTTTGCAAGACGATGTGAGTAGCTTTCCCCGTCGCATCCCGGGCCGTAAGCCGAAATCCCAGCGCAGGCAGATCGATACCGGCGAACATCGCTTCGCCTCTCCCGAGCACGACCGGAGAAATGGCAAAATGTATCTCGTCGACCAGGCCCGCCTGCACATATTGGCGCACCGTGCTGACACCGCCGCCGATCTTGATATCCTTGCCGCCAGCGGCGGCCTTGGCCCGCGCAAGCGCCTCTTCGATACCTCCGGTGACGAAATGAAAGGTCGTACCACCCTCCATGACAATCGGCTCTCGGGCATGATGGGTAAGGATGAATGTTGGCTCATGATAGGGCGGATTGTCTCCCCACCAGCCTTTCCAGTTCTCATCGGGCCATTCGCCGCGAATGGGGCCGAACATGTTGCGGCCGAGGATGAAAGCACCAAAGCCGGACATTGCCGACGATGCATATTTCGCGTCCGCCCCTTCCGTTTCGCCCTCTTTACCAAACATGCCCTGGAACGTCTGGGTCGGGAAAAACCACTCGAACAATTCCGGTCCGCGCTTGCCCAACGGGTCGTTCAAGCTTTGCTCGGGTCCAGCTCCGAAGCCATCGATCGAGACCGAGAACCCCGCAACGCGCACTTTCGACATGGCTTCCTCCACCTAATTGCAATTTGCAACTAGTTGCGTCTTACCATGGTTGTTCCTACCTTGCAATTTGTTCGTCAAAGGAAGCAGATATGGATATTGAGCGGCGGTCGGGATGTCCGATCAATCTGACGATGGAGGTGCTGGGGGATCGTTGGAGCCTGATCGTCATCCGCGACATCATGTTCGGCAATCGCCGGCATTTTCGCGAACTGCTCAATCGCTCCGAGGAGGGGATTGCCTCCAACATACTCGCCGCGCGCCTGAAGCGTCTCGTCTCGCTCGGCCTGATCACCAGGCTGGACGATCCCACCCACAGCCAGAAGGCGATTTACAGCCTCACAGAACCCGCGATTCAGCTTGTGCCGATGATCGCGACGATCGGCGCATGGGGCCGTCGGCATCTGCCGGTCAGCGAAGACCTGAGCATCCGCGCCGAACTTCTGGAAAAGGGCGGACCGGTCCTCTGGGAGGACTTCATGAATGATCTCAGAAACATGCATATTGCAGACCCGATCGGCGGCGCAAATGGCAGTGTCACTTCGCCTGTCTTGACGGATCTCACCAACGCCTTTCTCGACGTCCGCGCAAAAATGAAACGCAGGGAGTGAGATGGCTTTCATGCCAATGGCAACGGGAATGCTTTGGTTTGATGGCGGTCATTAAGGGCCATTTTCGGTGCTAGGCCAGCCGCCGCCCGAGCATAGCCGATGCATGGCGCCCGTCGCCTCAGGGAAAGATCAGCTTCCAGGCGACGATGGCCAGCGTGACGGCAAGGATGATGCGCACGGAGCGCTCGTGCAGGCGCGGTGCCAGCAGGCTGCCCGCGACGATGCCGGGAATCGAGCCCACCAAAAGGGCGAACAGCATCGTCCAGTTGATTTCGCCGATGAACCAATAGCCCATGCCGCCGATCAGGGTCAGGGGCACGGCATGCACGATGTCCGAGCCGACGATTTCACGGACGTCCGTCTGCGGATAAAGGACCAGCAGCACCGTCACGCCGAGCGCGCCGGCGCCGACGGATGTCATGGTGACGAGAATGCCGAGCACAAGGCCGAGAACGACGGTGAAGAGCGCGATACTGCGCGGCGACAGCGTTCCGCGTTCGCCGCGCCATTTCCGAATAGCGCCCAGAATCTGGCCGCGAAAAATCAGCATGAGCGCCGTCAGAAGCAGAAGACAGCCCAGGGAGAGGGTTATGGTATGGGCGACGGCAGGGCTCTCGCGATTGACGCCGGCCATGATCCAGAGCATGGCCAGGGCTGCCGGAACACTGCCGGACGCAAGCAGGCCGACCACTTTCCAGTTGACGCGCCCGTGCATGCCGTGGACGGCCGTTCCCGCTGTCTTGGTAATTGCGGCATAGAGCAGGTCTGTGCCGACCGCCGTCGCGGGATGGACGCCGAAGAGCAGCACCAGCAAAGGCGTCATCAGCGAGCCGCCGCCAACGCCCGTGATGCCGACCAGCATGCCGACGAAAAAGCCGGAGAAGGAATAAAGTGGCTGAAAGGAACCGATCAAACTCAAAACTGCGGCCCCTTGAAGCCGCGGGGCAGATAAATAAATAAGTCGATGAAATTCACGGCCATGTCTGTCCTGCGTCCCACTCTTTCGCAGGGGTAAAGGCGAGACGGGATCGAGTCAAGCAAAGCGCCACTTCGAAATTCCGAATACTGCGGGCGCGAAACTTGGTGTTTCGCTCCCGGCAAACATGCGCTAAAGCGGGCGGTGCGAGAAAAACAGAGACGCAACAGTAAAAAAGCGGACCACTGCCCGATATGACCGAAAAAACTCCGTTCTACATCACCACCGCGATCGCCTATCCCAATGGCAAGCCGCATATCGGCCATGCCTATGAGCTGATTGCCACCGATGCGCTGGCACGCTTCCAGCGCCTGGATGGCCGCGACGTCTTCTTCCTGACGGGTACGGACGAACATGGTCAGAAGATGCAGCAGACGGCGCGGGCCGAAGGCATAGAACCGCAACTGCTCGCCAATCGCAATTCAGACGAATTTCAGGCGATGGGCAAGCTGCTGAACGCGTCGAACGACGATTTCATCCGCACGACGCAGCCGCGCCATCACGAAACCTCGCAGAACATATGGAATCTGATGGCCGATGCCGGCGACATCTACAAGGATTCCTACGCCGGCTGGTATTCGGTGCGCGACGAGGCCTATTACCAGGAAAACGAAACCGAGTTGCGCGCCGACGGCGTTCGCTACGGCCCGCAAGGCACGCCGGTCGAATGGGTGCAGGAGGAAAGCTATTTCTTCAAGCTCTCCGAGTATCAGGACCGGCTGCTGAAGCACTACGAGGAAAATCCCGATTTCATCGGTCCCGCCGAACGCCGCAACGAAGTCATTTCCTTCGTCAAATCGGGCTTGAAGGATCTGTCGGTTTCGCGCACGACATTCGACTGGGGCATCAAGGTGCCGAACGATCCGTCCCACGTCATGTATGTCTGGGTCGATGCGCTGACGAACTATCTCACCGCGACGGGATATCTCGAGGATCGCAACAATCCGCGGGCGAAATACTGGCCGGCCGATCTGCATGTCATCGGCAAGGATATCATCCGTTTCCACGCGGTCTACTGGCCGGCTTTCCTGATGTCGGCAAAGCTGCCGCTGCCGAAGCGCGTTTATGCTCACGGCTTCCTGCTCAACAAGGGCGAGAAGATGTCGAAGTCGCTCGGCAACGTCGTCGACCCCGTCAATCTCGTGAACCACTTCGGCCTCGACCAGGTGCGCTACTTCTTCCTGCGCGAAGTCTCCTTCGGCCAGGATGGAAGCTACAGCGAAGAGGCGATCGGCACGCGCATCAATTCCGATCTTGCCAACGGCATCGGCAACCTCGCCAGCCGCTCGCTGTCGATGATCGTCAAGAACTGCGATGGCCAGATCCCTGAATGCGGTCCGCTGACCGACGAGGACAAGGCGCTTCTCGCACAGGCCGACGGCTTGCTCGCCTCGACGCGCGAAGACATGGGCAAGCAGCTCATCCACCGCGCTCTGGCCTCGATCATCTCCGTCGTCTCAGAGACCGACCGCTATTTCGCAAGTCAGGAGCCCTGGGCGCTGAAGAAGACCGATCCGGCCCGCATGGCGACCGTGCTGTATGTCACGGCCGACGTCGTGCGTCAGATCGCCATCCTGCTGCAGCCTTTCATGCCGGAATCGTCGGGCAAGCTTCTGGATCTTATCGCCATACCCGCCGACAAGCGCGATTTCGCAGCGCTCGGCGAAGCGGGCCGCCTCGTTGCCGGAACGCCGCTGGAAGCTCCGAAGCCGGTCTTCCCGCGCTATGTCGCGCCGACTGTCGAATAAGGTTTTCCATGCTGATCGATACGCATTGCCATCTGGATTTTGCCGATTTCGAGGAAGAGCGCGACGCGATCGTCGCGCGTGCCCACGAGGTCGGCGTCCGGCAGATGGTCACAATTTCGACAAGGGTCAGGAAGCTCGAAGGATTGATAGCGCTCACCGAGCGCTATCCTTCGGTTTTCTGCTCGGTCGGCACGCATCCGAACAGCGCGGACCAGGAGCTGGATATCCAGACCGAAGACCTTGTGCGACTGGCAAACCAGCATGAAAAGGTGGTCGCGATCGGCGAGGCGGGTCTCGACTACTTCTATGATACCGTCAAGCCGGAAGACCAGAAGACCGGCTTCCTGCGCCATATCGCTGCGGCCCGTCAAACGCAACTGCCGCTCGTCATTCACAGCCGCAGCGCCGACGAGGACATGGCGGCGATCCTGACGGAAGAGACGGGGAAGGGGGCCTTTCCCTTCATTCTCCATTGCTTCTCCGCCGGCCCTGCCCTTGCCCGCACAGGTGTCGAGCTTGGCGGCTACATCTCGTTTTCCGGCATTCTGACCTTCCCGAAGTCGGAGGAGCTGCGCGAAATCGCAAAGACGATTCCGCACGACCGACTGCTGGTCGAGACCGACGCGCCGTATCTTGCGCCGAAGCGTTGGCGCGGCAAGCGCAACGAACCGTCCTACGTCGTCAATACAGCCGAGGTGCTGGCCGATACGATCGGCGTCAGCATGAAGGAGATCGCCGAGATCACCACGGCGAACGCATTCCGCTGCTTCTCGAAGATGACGAGGGTCTGACGTCGTGACATACCGGCGGCGCTTCACCATTTTGGGCTGTTCATCGTCGCCGGGCGTTCCCCGCATCACCGGCGACTGGGGCAATTGCGATCCCAAGAACCCGAAGAACCGACGCACGCGTGCGGCATTCCTCATCGAACAGATCGCGCCGGACGGCGGAATTACCACCGTCGTCATCGATACGGGGCCGGATTTTCGCGAACAGATGATCCGCGCCGGCGTCAGCTCCATCGATGCCGTCCTCTATACCCACGCGCATGCCGACCATATCCATGGCATCGATGACCTGCGCGGCTACTTCCATATCTTGCATGAGCGCATCCCGATCCATGCCGATCCGCCGACGATGGAGCGCATCCGCGAAGGCTTCCGCTACTGTCTGGAAACGCCGCCCGGCAGCAGTTATCCGCCGATCGTGCGGCCGGTCCTCATAGAAAATCTCGAAAAGAGCTTCACGATCGAAGGGGCAGGCGGCCCGATCCGTTTCTGGCCTCACAAGCAGCTGCATGGCGATATCCACTCGCTCGGCTTTCGTATCGGAAAACTCGCTTATTGCAGCGATATCAGCGACTTCCCGCCGGAATCGATAGAAAAAGTCCAGGATCTCGACATTCTGATCATCGACGCCCTGCAATATCGTCCGCACCCAAGCCATCTCTCGCTGGAGCAATCGCTTGGCTGGATCGAACGCTTGCGGCCGAAACATGCCATCTTGACCCACATGCATACGCCGCTCGATTATGAAACCGTGCTGGCTGAAACACCCGATCATGTCGAGCCGGCCTATGATCAGATGCAGGTCGAACTCGACGTGGAGGATGACGATCTATGAGCGAAGATATCAGGAAGCTTTCCAGCCTGGAGCGCGTCGAGCTTGCAGCGCACAGGCTGGGGCTCGACATCTCGATCAAGCGCATGGAGCAGTCGACGCGGACAGCCGAGGAAGCCGCCAAGGCGGCCGACTGCGCCGTTGGCCAGATCGTGAAATCCCTGGTCTTCGTGAATGCCGAGACCCAGGCATTGACGCTGCTTCTTGTTTCCGGAGCGCATAATGCGGATACGGCTTATATCGCAACGACTTACGGAATTCGCTTGAAGCGCGCCGATATCGATCGCGTTCGTGACGAAACCGGCTTCGCCATCGGGGGCGTCGCGCCGATCGGCCATCTTCTGGATCTGCCTGTCTTCATGGATGAAAGCCTTCTGACATACGATCAAGTGTGGTGCGCAGCCGGGCGTCCGGACAGCATTTTCGTCTGCAATCCGAAGCTGCTGGCCGAAAAGATCGCGGCAAAGGTGATCCGCATCAAGGCAAGCTGAGGGAAACAGCTCAAGTCCCGGCAGCAATGACAGTCGGCACGGCTGCGTCCTTCGGATCATCGCGGCGATGCAAGGGAGGATGCGATGAACGAGGCTTCGGGCAGGAAAAGAATCGACAAGGCTTCCAGGCTGGTCGACGCCACGCCGCATGCAATCTTCAAGGCGTTCATCGATCCCGAGGCATTGGCTTCGTGGCTTCCTCCCAGAGGCATGACGTGCCGTATCCACGTCTTCGAGCCCCGCGAAGGCGGCAGCTATCGGCTGGCATTGTCCTATGATGCGTCTGATCACTCGACACCCGGAAAATCGTCCGAGCATACCGATATCGTTTCCGGCCGGTTCCTAGAAATCGTTCCCGACGAACGCATCGTCCAGGCTGTGGATTTTGAATCCGAAGACGCCGCATTCGCCGGAACGATGCTCATGACCTGGTCCTTCGTCAGGATGCCGTCCGGCACGAACGTCACCATAGTTTGCGAGAACGTGCCACATGGCATCACGAAGAAAGATCATGACGAGGGATTGAAATCGACTCTCGAAAATCTCGCCAATTATCTGAAATAATATCGAAAAATCTAATCTATGACTTCATCCTTATCTATTTTAGTTCCATAATCTATCTTATCTGATCGGCCTCTGTA
>UBYA01000006.1 GCA_900469615.1 Hyphomicrobiales bacterium
CAAGTACGCAGGCACCAACCAGGACATTTCCGCTTGCACGGCGCCGAACGGCACCGTCAATGCAGCCAAGTGCGGCTGGGGCGACTGGGCTGTCTGGGGTGGCGTTGGCGTACCGTTCAACGACAAGCTGAAGTGGAACGTTCAGCTTGCCTACACCGACTCGAAGATCTTCGAAGCAACGACGAACCTGAAGTTCAACCCGGTCAAGGATCTCCTGATCGAGCCGGAATTGACCTACGTCCACTACGACTATGCCAAGGACGATACGGTTTCCGGTATCCTGCGCTTCGAACGCAACTTCTAACCTGATCTGAATTGACCTCCGATCAGAGAAGGAAGGGGTCCGGCTTTCCCTGCCGGACCCCTTTTTTTGCCGATAATTCCTGAAGACACGACCTTCTCCCACGATCAACGCGCGCATCGCGAAGGCTCCCATCAACCAGAAAGGGGAACCTTGTCGGTGCCATGACGTTTACCGATGGAAGAGGGACGTGGCTGAATAGAGGAGTTACCGCCTTGAAACATCTTGCTTCAATTGCTTTGACCGCCGCGCTGGCCGCAGGTGCCGTGCTATCCGCCGCCCTGCCCGCCGCATCTGCCCCGTTTGGCAACCCGCAATCGTCGACGGCGTCGAACATCATCCTGGTACAGGAGCACGGAACACGCCGGTATCCGAACGATGACCGGAGAACCTATTGGCGCGACCGCGATCGTGACCGCCATCACTGGCGCGAGCGCGGCTGGGAGCGCCGTCATTGGAATAACGGATGGCGGGACGACCGCCGCTATCATCACCGGCACCATCATGGCGTGATATTCGAAATCAGGCCGTAAAGCGGTTCACCAGGAGCTGCCGAAACGCTCTATCTCTTCTTCGATTGAGAGATGTGCATTCCCCCGCCACGGGCGTCGGGAATGCCGCAAGCCCGGGGCGAAGGACTTCGCCCAAAAGGAATGCCGCGAAATAAAATGGCCGCTGCCGATGATGTCGGTAGCGGCCGCTTGCTTTGTAAGGGAACGTGCAGGCTCCCGCTCCCTGCCATCAACGGCAGACGCGCACCTTGCGGACGACCCAGTGGCCATGAACCCGGTGCTTTACCGTCTTCATATGGCAGTTGTGATGATAATGATGATGGTAGTGACGATGATGCATCGGAGCGGCCTCGGAAGGCGCGCTGACGGCGAAGAACGATGCCAGAGCTACTGCGGAAGCAAGAAACAGATTTTTCATGTCGAACCTCTAAAGCATTGGGGGACTATGCTGCGCGGATCACGCACATATGTTCATGCGCCGCACGGCATTAACGACACATGAACGTATTCTCACATTCGCGAGAGCAACCATGCCTTGAATGCATTTTTTGCGAGAACCGCATTTCCCGACACGAAAATAATCAGCGACGGCCATCCGGATTCGCCGCTTGCCTTTCTTCGATGCAGGCTGCAACCCCTTGCATCCGATAGCCCACGGACGAACCGGAATAACCGCAACAGGGTGTTGTCGCAGCACAAAGGCTCCGGCTTTTGATGCTTAGCCGATGGCGGTTCGCATCGGCAGCAGGCGCCGAATGCGTTCGTCGCGAAGATAAAGGCCTCCCCAGGCCATGACGCCCAGCAGCAAGCTGATAAGTTGCGGCGGCGACCCTATTTCTCCGAGGCGGAAATGCGTACAGATCGCCCCGCCGAGAAAGCCCGTTGTCAGGATGGCGCCGAGTACGGCAGTACGCGGGATTGCATAGAGAATAGCGCACACGAGGGTGATCAGCCCCAATAATGACGTCTGGGCGGCTGGAAATCCGGTCGCCTCCATTTCGGCGGTGAGCGTCGCCGGCGAAAACAGGCTGACTGCGGCGTCGGCCGCCAAGGCAAGCACGACGATCGATGTCAGTATCCATCCGACTCGCGAAACTGCGCGCGATTTTGCATTCTCAGCCATCCTATCCCCCAATATCCCGAAATCCGCTCCCACGGCCCTCCAGGAGCCGCCATCGATCCTGCCATGGCCCGGAAAGACAGGTCAATGAGGATGCCGCGTGCGTCCGGGTCGGACCGAAGACGAATCAAGCGCCAGTCATCGGCTCGAAACGCGCAATAAAACTGCAAAATTCGGATGCTACAGCTTGCAGCCGATCCAGCTGAAAAAGGGGGGCGAGCCGGCAATCCGCCATCAGACGCTTGCAGGGCAGCGTGCGCGAATTTCAGCTTGATATCTTCGAAGAAGAGTGGCTCCCCGGGCCGGATTCGAACCGGCGACCTGTCGATTAACAGTCGAATGCTCTACCGCTGAGCTACCAGGGAATGCGCTTGGCGCGGTGTGAGCGGGGTAATACAAATGCTTTCCCGATTTGCCAAGCGGTTTTTTCAAAAAAATCCATTTCTCTTGCATTATTTCTTCGCCTCACCATTTCCTGTGGATGACCGATCAAACCGAAACGACAGCAAATGCCGCTGGAAATGGCCGGAAAGCCCGGCGTTTCGGCATTGATCCCTCAACGCGCGAGCTCGTTTTCGGCTCGGTGAGAATTCCTCTGCCGCAATCGCGTCTCGCCCGCATGGGTGTGGGAATCGCCCTCATCTTGGGGGGGCTGCTCGGCTTTCTGCCGATCCTCGGCTTCTGGATGTTGCCGCTGGGCTTCATCGTGCTCTCGCACGACATGCCGATGGTCCGCCGCTGGCGCCGACGTTTCGCCATATGGTGGACGAGAAAGCGCCGTCCGGCGAACTAGAGCCCTTCCAGGAAAAGTGCATCGCGGCTTACCGTCCGGAATTGCGTCAAGCAAAAGGATAGAACGTTTTCGCGTTTCGGAGAAAAGCGGAAATGCTCTTGCCTCTCCTATCGCACGCCGAGCGGGCGGGCGGGATTGCCGGCGACGGTCGCCCCGGCCGGCACATCTCTGGTGACGACCGAGCCCGCGCCGATGATCGCACCGTCACCTACCGTCACTCCGCCGACCAGGATCGCTCCGCCACCGATCCACACGCTTTTGCCGATCGTCACCGGCCGGGCGATTTCCATGCCGGCTGCGCGCAGCTCCGCATCCTTGTGATGTTCGGCACAATAGATATGGACGCCCGGGCCGAGCATGCTGCCTTCCCCGATGCGAACCCTGCCACTATCGAGAACGGTGCAGCCGGCATTCATATAGACGCGGCGACCGAGCGAAATATTGATCCCATAAGAGCAGTGAAACGGCGCTTCGATGAAAGTGCCCTCTCCGGCGTCGGCAAAGAGCGCCGACAGGGCGGCGGCGAAATGGCCGCGTTGCGAGGGCGGCATCGTATTGTGCTCATGCACGGCCTCGCGCGCTTGCCAGCGCAAGGCGTCGAGTTCTGGATCGAAACAGCAATACCACTCTCCCGCCGCCATTTTCTGCCGTTCGCTCAAGCTCATGTTCTCGATCCTCCGATGTCTTGCGGATTGATCTTGCATCACGATCGGCCGCCCCGGCAAGAAAGCCGATCGCGGTTTCCGCTGGCCAACGGGCCATGCGCGAGCAAAGGCATCTTGCACGCCTTGATTAGCAGGATCTCAAATGTTCGAGCCGTCGAAGATCCCTCGTCTCCGAACCTGCCTTCCAAGTGAAAAAGCCCGCCGATACGGGATTCTTGCCCTCAACAAACTGTCACACAGCTTGTCTATAACCCGCGCTACCGCGGACTTGCGCAAGACCACCGGTTCCGATCTTTCAAAAAGGAAATAGGGATTATGTCTAAACTTAAAAACTGCATTTCGGCTGCCGCAGCCGGTGTCATGAGCGTAGCGCTGGCCCTGCCTGCTGCTGCCGCTCCGGCCAAGTTCGATTTCTGGTTCGGCCTGTCCGGCGACCTGGAACGCGTCGTCCAGACGCTGTGCAAGAACTTCAATGATTCCCAGAAGGACTACGAGGTCTCTTGCGTCAGCCAGGGCAATTACGACGCGGCCCTGCAGAACACGATTGCCGCCTTCCGCGCCGGCAAGCAGCCGACCATCGTTCAGGTCTATGACGTCGGCACCGCCACGATGATGCTTTCCGGCGCCTATTATCCCGTCGGCAAGCTGATGTCGGAAAATAACTACAAGGTGAACTGGGACGATTATTTCCCCGGTATCGCCCGCTACTACGCCACCTCCAAGGGCGAGCTGCTCTCCTTCCCGTTCAACTCGTCCACCGCCCTGCTCTACTGGAACAAGGACGCCTTCGCCAAGATCGGCAAGACCGCCGCTCCGAAGACCTGGGAAGAGGCTGCCGAAGACATGAAGGCGCTGAAGGGTGCCGGCTACGATTGCCCGATGGCGATCAACATCTCCGGCAACGAAAGCTGGCAGCTGATGGAGCAGTTCTCCGCGATCCACGACCAGCCGGTTGCCACGAAGAACAACGGCTATGACGGCCTCGACGCCCGTCTGACGGTCAACAAGACCAAGTTCGTCAAATACGTAACGGACCTGAAGAGCTGGTACGATCAGGGCTTCGTCAAGATCAAGTCCAAGGAGCTCGGTCAGGACATGGTTCAGGCCTTCGCCTCCGGCGATTGCCAGATGATCATGACTTCGGTCGGCGACCACGGCACTGTCGGCAAGACGCAGAAGGCCGGCATGAACTGGGACGTCGCCGAACTCCCGGTCTACGCCGGCACCGAGCGCAAGAATTCGCTCGTCGGCGGTGCTTCGCTCTGGGTTCTCTCCGGCAAGTCTTCCGACGAATACAAGGGCGCTGCCGCGTTCCTGAACTTCATCGCCAAGCCCGAGACCGCCCTCTTCTGGTCGACCAACACCGGCTACATCCCGGTCACCAAGTCCGGCTTCGACTTCATGAAGTCCTCCGGCTTTTACGACAAGGCTCCCTTCAAGGGCCGTGAAGTCGCCATCGCCAGCCTGACCGCTTCGGAGCCGACCCCGATCACCCGCGGCGTTCGCCTTGGCAACTTCACGCAGATCCGCGCCGAATTCGGTAATCAGATGCAGGCCATCTTCGCCAACAAGGTCAGCGTCCAGGAAGGCATCGACAACCTCGTCAAGAACAGCGACGCCGTCCTCGACCGTTTCGAAGCCACCTACAAGGGCAAGCAGCTGCCGTAAGCCGTACCGCTCATGAATACAGCAGCGTCCGCCGGGGTTTCCCGGCGGACGTTCGTTATCAGAGCCTGCGCGGCATCGTGGTTCCAAGCCGGAAGAGACAATGGAAAAGCGTATAACCTTCAGCAAATGGAGTGTCGGCATTCTGTTCGTAGTGCCGCAGCTACTCCTTATCTTCACCTTTTTCTATTGGCCGGCCGGTCAGGCGGTCTTCTGGTCGCTGACGCTGCAGCAGCCTTGGGGCGGCGGCAACATCTGGGTGGGACTCGACAATTTCAAATCCATTCTCGCCAACGCAGACTATTGGAACTCGGTCACGATCAGCATCATTTTCGCGGCCATCAGCACCGGCCTTTCGATGGGGATCGGGCTCATATTCGCAGCGCTGACCGATCGGCAGCTACGCGGCTCTAAAATCTACCGTGTGGTACTAATCTGGCCATACGGCATCGCGGCGCCTGCATCGGCAATGGCTTTCCGCTTCATCCTGGCGCCGGAAGCGGGCCTCATCGCCGTCGTCAATCAGTGGTGGCCGGGAATCTGGGACCCGGGCCTCGACGGAAACGCCGCCATGGCCTGCATCATCGCCGCGTTCTCCTGGAAATATATTGCCTACAGCTTCATCTTCTTCCTGGCAGCCTTCCAGGCCATCCCGCGTTCGTTGATCGAAGCGGCTGCGATGGACGGCTCCGGCGTGCTGCGGCGCTTCCGGGATATCCAGTTCCCCTTGATCACGCCGACGATCTTCTTCCTGCTGGTCATCAACATCACCGAGAGCTTCCAGGATTCGTTCGGCATCGTCGACATCATGACCTCGGGCGGCCCGCACAACTCGACCAACCTCATGGTCTACAAGATTTATTCTGACGGCTTCAAAGGTCTCGATTTTTCCGGTGCGGCGGCGCAGAGCATCATCCTGATGCTGCTGATCATCGTGCTTACCATCTTCCAGTTCCGCTTCATCGAGAAGCGCGTGCATTACCGTTGAGGCTGACATGGTCGAGCGCACACCCATCCTTAATTTCTTCACGCACCTGATCCTGTTTATCGGCTTCGTGATAGCCGTGGGGCCGATAGCCATCGTCGCGATCGCCGCATCCCATAATATTGCCGACGTCAACAAGGTGCCGATGTCGCTGATCCCCGGCTCGGACTTCTGGGTCAACATGAAGACGGCCTGGACCACCGCCAATCTCGGCCCCAAGCTAGTGAACAGCCTGATCTTCGCCACCGGCGTGGCGATAGGCAAAGTGTTCATTTCGGCGATCACCGCCTTTTCTCTGGTCTATTTTCGCTATCCGGGCCGCCACTTCATCTTCTGGCTGATCTTCATAACGCTGATGCTGCCGCTCGAAGTGCGTATCGTGCCGACCTATGCGGTCATAGCGAACGTCCTGTCGCCCTATCAGGGACTTCTCGATATCACTGGCATCACCTGGCTCATCGCAAAGCTCACGGGCATTGAGGTCTCGCTGAACCTTGGGCTGCTGAACTCCTCGATCGGCCTGATCCTGCCGCTGGTCGCGACGGCAACGGGCACCTTCCTCTATCGTCAGTTCTTCCTGACGATACCGGACGAGCTGACCGAGGCCGCCCGCATGGACGGCGCCGGAGCACTGCGTTTCTTCATCGACATCCTGCTGCCGCTGTCGCGCACCAATATGGCTGCGCTCGGCACCATCATGTTCCTCTGGGCCTGGAACCAGTATCTGTGGCCGCTGCTGGTAACCACCGATCCGGCGCACGTAACGGCCGTCCACGAACTCAAATCGCTTATCCCGAACTTCGGCGGCCTTCCGGAATGGCACATCGCCATGGCCGGCACGCTGATCGTCATGCTGCCGCCGCTCTTCGTCGTCGTTCTGATGCAGCGCTGGTTTGTTCGCGGCCTGATCGCGACCGAGAAGTGATCTCGTTACCTGCCGCGCCCCATTTGCGGGCGCGGCAATTCTCCTTGCAGTCGGTTTTGGACTGCAACCTGCCGAGCCTTCACGACGGCGCAGGGCCTCTTTCCGGCAACAGATCGAAATCCATGGCGCATCGGGTGGCTTTCATCCGATGCTTCGTTATGCCTACCTCATGCATCACCGCAGATAGATAGCCGCAGCCACACGCATATTCCGTTGCGATGGCCCTTTGCGGACAGCCCCTGCCGTCAACGAGCTGCCTCACCGTGAATAAAAAAAGCCCGGAAGTCGGGAAAACTTCCGGGCACACCTACTGAAAAGTTATGTTTGAAATCAGCTTGCCAGCACCTTGAGCGGCGTGACGGAGGCAACGGCGTCAAGCCGCAGCCCGGTATCCTGGGCGAAGAGATGCGTGTGCTGCTGCGGCAGCTCCAGCGCAACGGACTGACCGGTTTGGCCGGTGGTATGATCGGCAACGGCAACGGCGAAGCTCGAGCCGTTGATGTCGCAATGAATGACGCGGCCAGCGCCGAGTTCTTCGACGAAATCGACCGTTGCCGGGATGGCGCCGGGCGTGCCTGCCGGAACGAGGCGCGCATGCTCCGGGCGGATGCCGAGAGCAACCGGCTGGCCGGCGTGGCGCTTGCCGATATTGGCATCGATGGCGATCGGAATGCCGTCGAAGTTGAATTGTTCGCCATTGGCCGAGAAGGTCCCTTCCAGGAAATTCATGGCCGGAGAACCGATGAACGAACCGACGAAGCGTGTGCGCGGCGTGTTGTAGACTTCAAGCGGCGTGCCGACCTGCTCGACATTGCCCTTGTACATGACGACCAGCTTGTCGGCGAGCGTCATGGCTTCGACCTGGTCATGCGTCACGAAGACGGACGTCGCCGACAGGCGCTTGTGCAGGCGGCGGATTTCGACGCGCATCTGGACGCGCAGCTTGGCATCGAGATTGGACAGCGGCTCGTCGAAAAGGAAGACCTTCGGCTCGCGGATGATGGCGCGGCCCATGGCGACACGCTGACGCTGGCCGCCGGAAAGCTCGGCCGGCTTGCGGGTGAGGTAATCCTCGAGGCCGACGATCCTGGCGGTTTCCCTGATGCGGCGGTCGCGCTCGGCGCGCGGCACGCCGGCAACCTTCAGCGCATAACCCATGTTGGCGGCGACATCCATGTGCGGATAAAGCGCATAATTCTGGAAGACCATGGCGCAGCCGCGCTCGCGCGGCTCAAGCTGGTTGACCACCTTGCCATCGATGACGATCTCGCCCGAGGAAATATCTTCCAGGCCGGCGATCATGCGCAGCAGCGTGGACTTGCCGCAGCCGGAAGGGCCGAGGATGACGACGAACTCGCCCGACCGGAAATTCAGGTCGACGCCATGGACGACCTGATTGCGTCCATAGGCCTTGCGAACTTGCTCGATCCGGATTTCCGCCATGTTAATCTTCCCGCCTGTCAATTCTGGGCCTGTCAATTCCAAGCCTCTCAATCGGGTGGACTGCTAGCGAATTTGCATTACAGAACAGTGACAAGCACCATTATATCACGAGATGCGCCCCGATTTCCTCACGAGAGTTGCGTGCGCAGTTCCTCGATGAAACGCGCGGTAGCGGAACCATTTCTCTAGCGGGGCCGTATAATGGTTCCGGCGGCGGCAAAACCCATGAACTCTTGGAGAACGGACGAACAGCAAGGGCCATGACGACATCGAAGAACGAGCCGAACCCTGTCCTGCTGTGGTTTCGCAAGGATTTGCGCCTCGACGACAATCACGCTTTGCATGCGGCCGCGACATCGGGCCGCCCGGTCATTTCCGCCTATATTCGCGAGCCGGACGCGAGTGGGTGCGGGCCGCTGGGCGCGGCGCAGCAATGGTGGCTGCATCATTCGCTGGCCGCGCTGCAGAAGGCCCTTGCGGCGCTCGGCGGCAAGCTCATCCTTCGGCGGGGCGATGCGTTGACGGCGCTCGAAAGGCTTCTGGCAGACACGGGTGCCGAGGCTGTCGTGTGGAATCGCCGCTACGATCCCGCCGGCATAGCCGCAGACACCCGGGTCAAGGCGGCGCTGCGGGGCAAGGGCATCGAGGCCAACAGCTTTGCGGGCCAGCTGCTGCATGAGCCGACGCGTCTGCGCACGGGCAACGGCAATCACTACAAGACCTATACGCCCTTCTGGCGCGCGTTCGAACAATCCGGCGAGCCGCCGTTTCCGATCGACGCACCAGAAAAGCTCCTCGCTCCACGGCATTGGCCGCAATCGGAACAACTCGACTCCTGGTCGCTGCTTCCGTCAAAGCCGAACTGGGCATCGGCCTTCCCGCAGATGTGGACGCCGGGCGAGACCGCGGCGCACGAAAAGCTGGAGGATTTCATCGACGACGCGATCGGCGGGTATGCGGTCGATCGCGACTTTCCGGGCAAGCCGGCAACCTCGCTGCTCTCGCCGCATCTGGCGCTCGGAGAAATCTCGCCCGCCCGCATATGGCATGCGACCCGTGGGCTGGCCGGCAGGATTCCCACGGACAATATCGTTCGCTTCCGCAAGGAGCTCGCCTGGCGGGAATTCTGCTATCACCAGCTCTTCCACTTCCCGAAACTCCAGACTGCAAACTGGAACGATCGATACGACGATTTTCCCTGGCATGCGGATGCCGGGCTTTTCGACAGCTGGCGCCGGGGACAAACGGGGTATCCGATCGTCGATGCCGGCATGCGGCAGCTGTGGCGGCATGGCTGGATGCATAACCGCGTCCGCATGATTACCGCCTCATTCCTGATCAAGGATCTGCTGCTCGACTGGCGCGAGGGCGAGGCATGGTTTCGCGATACGCTTGTCGATGCCGATCCGGCGGCCAATGCGGCAAACTGGCAGTGGGTTGCAGGGTCAGGCGCGGATGCCTCGCCCTTCTTCCGCATCTTCAATCCGGTGCTGCAGGGCGAGAAATTCGATCCGGACGGCGTTTACGTCAGGACATTCGTGCCGGAGCTGGCCAGCCTCGACAACAAATATATCCACCGCCCCTTCGAAGCGCATGAAGATGTGTTGAGGCGCGCAGGCGTCGAACTTGGCAGGCACTATCCCCGGCCGATCGTCGATCACGCCGTTGCGCGGCAGCGCGCGCTCGATGCGCACGCATCGTTGAAAAGCGACCGCTAGATCGGTTCCGCGTTTTACGGAAGCACACTATCTCCTCAGTTTTATGCAGTTCCGGACGGAAAACCGCTGCATAGTTTTCCTGGAGTTGCGTTAGGCGCTACTCGGCCGGATGCGGCGTGACGCGCGGACGGACGGACTGGCGTTTGTGGCCGCCCCCGAGACAATATCCAAGCACGCGGAAATAGAGGCTGTAGGGCAGAAACTTCAAAAGCTTTGCCCGATAGACCAGCCCTTTCGGGAAGCTGATGTCGAAGACGTGCGATTTCAATCCGGCGGCGATCGCATCCGCTGCCTGCTGCGCCGATACGATATCAGGCATTTCGAACTTGTTCTGCGCCGTCAGCGGCGTCTTCACATAGCCGGGCGTGACGAGCTGGATACGGATACCCATGCGGTCGAGCTCGAAATTCAGGCTTTCGGCCATGTTGATCAGCGCGGCCTTGCTGGCTCCGTAGGCGGCGCCACCCGGCAGGCCGCCATAACCGGCCACGGAAGACACCAAGGCGATCTGGCCATATCCCCTGGCGCGCATATGACGCACCGCTGGAACGAGGCAGTTGACGACGCCATGAAGATTGACGGCGAAACTGCGCTCGAACACGTCATGATTGAGGTCTTCGCCGCGCGCAGGCAAATAGACGCCTGCATTCAGAACGGCCAGGGCGACGGGGCCATGCTGATATTCGATTGCGGCAACGGTGTGCTCCATATCCTCCGCATCGGTCACATCGCCATCGAGCACGACGATACTGCCGGCAAGCGCGCTGGCTTCGGCCTGCAAGGCCAGGAGCTTTTCGTGGCTGCGGGCCGTGACGGCCACCTTGTAGCCTTCTTCCGCCAGCTTCAGCGCGAGCGCTCGACCGATGCCGGAACTGGCGCCAGTGATCCAGACGACTCCGTGTTCAGGGCGTGCGACGAACGGGCTCATGGTTCTTCTCCTTGGCTGATGGCCGCCTACATCAACGCTCAATCGCAGCCATCCGTGGCATTTCAGAAATAGCGTAGCATTGTGGCCGCTTTCGGCCGGCTTGGCGTCCCGACACGGAAAACAATGTCACCAGCCAGAGACCGGCGTGCAGCATGTGAAGACTTCGGCCATCGAATGCCGTCAGGTCGAATTTTGCGGCACGAAGAGATAGCAAGGAACAGAATTTCTTGCCTATGCCGCCTTGTGAAGGGAAAAGACCGTTCTTACAGTAGTTGCGAACAGAAGGCAGATTCCATGACCGTCCATCCCTCCGTCCTAGAAGCAATTGGCAATACGCCGTTGATCAAGCTCAAGGGCGTCTCCGAGGCGACGGGCTCGACCATTCTCGGCAAGGCCGAGTTTTTGAATCCGGGCCAATCGGTCAAGGATCGCGCCGCGCTCTACATCATTCGCGACGCCGAGAAAAAGGGACTGCTGAAACCCGGCGGCGTGATCGTGGAGGGCACGGCCGGCAACACCGGCATCGGCCTGACGCTGGTCGCCAAGGCGCTCGGCTATCGCACGGTCATCGTCATTCCGGAAACCCAGAGCCAGGAAAAGAAGGATGCGCTGAAGCTCCTCGGCGCCGAGCTCGTGGAGGTTCCCGCCGTTCCCTACAAGAACCCGAACAACTACGTGAAGGTATCGGGACGCCTTGCCGAACAGCTGGCGAGGACGGAACCGAACGGCGCGATCTGGGCCAACCAGTTCGACAACGTCGCCAACCGGCAGGCGCATATCGAGACGACCGCCAAGGAAATCTGGACCGACACGTCAGGAAAGATCGACGGATTCATCTGCTCGGTCGGTTCCGGCGGCACGCTGGCGGGCGTCGCCATGGGCCTGCATGCCTTCAACAAGGACATCAAGATCGGCATTGCCGATCCGGAAGGGGCTGCGCTCTACGAGTTCTACAAGAACGGCGAACTGAAGTCGTCCGGTTCCTCGATAACGGAGGGCATCGGCCAGGGACGCATCACCGCAAATCTGGAAGGCTTTACGCCCGATTTCTCCTACCAGATCCCAGATGCCGAGGCGCTTCCCTATGTCTTCGATCTGGTCGAGCACGAGGGCCTTTGCCTCGGCGGCTCGACGGCCATCAATATCGCCGGCGCCGTTCGCCTCGCCCGGGATCTCGGTCCCGGCCATACGATCGTGACCATCCTTTGCGATTATGGCAATCGCTATCAATCCAAGCTCTTCAATCCCGACTTCCTGAAATCGAAGGGTCTGCCGCTGCCGGCCTATCTCGAAAAACGGGCGGATATTGCCGTTCCCTACGAAACAACAGCGTGATCTCATGACCGTCAATGCCCTCTATCGTGACGATTTCTATCTCTCGACCGCGGAAGCTGTCGTAACCGCAATCCACGAAGACGGGGGCATCGAGCTCGATCAGACCTGTTTCTACGCCACTTCGGGCGGCCAGCCCGGCGATACCGGCTTCCTGGAGCGCGGCGACGGCTCCAGGATCGCGCTCGGCCAGACGAAGCACGGGCCGATCAAGGACATCATCATCCATGTGCCGCTCGAGGGTCAGCCGCTGCCGATCGTCGGCGAGAAGCTGGTGCTGCATGTTGACTGGGCGCGGCGCTACAAGCTGATGCGCATGCATACGGCCTGCCACCTTCTCTCCGTGGTCTGCCCCTACCCGATCACCGGCGCTGCCGTCGGCGAGGATGAAAGCCGGGTCGATTTCGACATGAGCGAAACGATCGACAAGGACGAGGTGACGGCGAAAATGATGGCGCTCGTCAACGAGAACCATCCCATCTTCGTCCGCTGGATCACGGACGAGGAGCTGATCGCCAATCCCGGCATCGTCAAATCCAAGAACGTGCGCCCGCCGATGGGCCTCGGGCGGGTGAGCCTCGTCTGCATCGGCGAGGATTCGGCCATCGACAGCCAGCCCTGCGGCGGCACGCATGTCTCGGAGACCCAGGAAGTGGGGGCGATCCACATCGCCAAGATCGAGAAGAAGGGCAAGGAAAACCGCCGCTTTCGCATTCGCTTCGGCACGCCGGCCGACGAGAACTGACCGGGCAAGCGCCTATATCCCGATAGCAAGACCAATAAATCACAGCAGGGAGAGATCATCATGGCAGCGGACAAGAGCCGTTTCGTCGTATCCGCCGAGTGGCTGCAGAGCCAGCTGGGCGCCAAGGACCTGCGCATTCTCGACGCATCCTTCTATCTGCCGGCACAGAAGCGCAATGCCGACGCCGAATATTCCGGCGGCCATATTCCCGGTGCAATCCGCTTCGATCAGGACAAGATATCGGATCATTCGACCGACTTGCCGCACATGGTTCCCTCCGCCGAATTCTTCGCCTCCGAGGTCGGCAAGCTCGGCATCGGCGAGACCGACCGTATCGTCATCTACGATGGTCCGGGCATGTTTGCCTCCCCACGCGTCTGGTGGCTGTTCCACATCGTCATGGGTGCGCCGAACGTCTTCGTGCTCGATGGCGGCCTGGATGGCTGGAAGGCCGAGGGTCGGCCGCTGGAGACGGCGTTGCCGGCCTTCGAACCCGCGACCTTCAAGCCCAAGTTCAACGGCAGCCGCGTCGTTTCGCTCGACGAGATGCGTGCGATCGTCGACTCCGGTTCCCTGCAGATCGCCGATGCGCGCAGCGCCGGGCGCTTCGCAGCCGCCGAGCCGGAACCGCGCGAGGGCATGCGCTCGGGCCATATGCCGGGAGCGAGAAATCTCCCGTCGGGCGTATTCGCCACGAACGGCAGGTTCAAATCGCTGCCGGAACTGCGCGAGACGATCGAGAAGGCCGGGATCGATCTCGACAAGCCTGTCGTAACGACCTGCGGCTCCGGCATTACCGCCGCGATCATCACGCTGGCGCTCGAATCCCTCGGCCATGGCAACAACAGGCTCTATGACGGCTCATGGTCGGAATGGGGCAGCCGGGCGGATACGCCGATCGTCACCGGTAAAGACTGAGCGCCGTGACCGTGAAAGCACCCTCCTCCATCAAGGTCCATATCACCCGCCTGGAAATGACCGCGCCGCCGAAGGCAAGCCTGTCGGTGCCGGTCAATATCCAGACGGCGATCATGCGCGCGCCGGGCATTCCGCTGCCCTTCTATCGCTATCTCTACCGTCAGGTCGGGGCTCGCTGGCACTGGGTCGACCGGCTTCGCCTGTCCGACGAAGAACTGGCGGCAGTTCTTCACGACCAGCGCAACGATATCAGCGTGCTTTACGTCAACGGCGCCCCCGCCGGTTTCTTCGAATATTTCCGTCAGGATGAAGAGACGATCGAACTCAGCCATTTCGGCCTCATCGAACACGCGCTCGGCCTCGGCATCGGCAAATGGTTCCTGTTGCAGGCGCTCTACGCCATATGGACGCTGAACCCGCAGCGGATCGCGACGACGACGAACAACCTCGATCATCCGCGGGCGTTGCAGCTTTACCAGATGTTCGGCTTCTCGCCGATTTCGACGGGAGAAGGCATCGTCAGGCCGCTGAGCGACAAGGAACTGCTCGAACTGGCGAAACGAGGCTCGAACCTTTAAGCCGGCAATTGGCCGATGCCGCCGCGCATGGGTTACGGAGCGCAGAAGCCCGACAGCAGGAATCGGGTGGTTTCCGGCCCCGCGCGGGCGCATCCATGGCAAATCTCGAAAGGAGTTTGCCATGCCTTCCATCGCTTTTGCCGCCATGCCCACACTCGACGCCGAGATCCTCTGGAACGGTGGCGCGGATGCCTATGGCCGCCAGCCGGAGACCATGATTTCAGATGGTCCGGGCCACCCCTGCCGCCATTGCCTGCGCAATATCGATGCCGGCGAGGAACTGCTCGTCTTCGCCTATCGGCCCTTCCCGGCATTGCAACCCTATGCGGAGACCGGCCCGATCTTCCTGCACAAGACACCATGCAAGCGCTACGAGGCGGAAGAGATTCTTCCGCCCGTGCTGGCGTCCAGCAAGGATTTCATCGTACGCGGCTATGGGAAGAACGACCGCATCGTCTACGGAACCGGAGCGGTAACGCCGATCGAAGACATCCCCGCTTATGCGGCATCGCTGCTCGAACGCCCCGATATCGCTTATGTCCACGTTCGCTCGGCGCGCAACAACTGTTATCAGTGCCGGATCGACAAGGTCGGGGCGCCGGCATATGCGGATGCCAGCGCCTTCATCTGATCGAAGTCAGGCGACGTTCAGGACGCTCTCCGGCGCAATGGCCTCATAGCCGAGCGCTTCGGCCACCGGCTTGTTGGTCACGCGGCCCTTGTGGACGTTGAGGCCATTGCGGAGATGCTTGTCTTCCGCGATGGCGCGCAGGCCGCGATCGGCCAAGGCCAGGCCATGGTAGATGGTCGCGTTGTTGAGGGCATGTGCCGAGGTGACGGGAACCGCACCCGGCATATTGGCGACGCAGTAATGCACGACGCCTTCCACCACATAGGTAGGATCCGAATGCGTGGTCGCATGCGAGGTTTCGAAGCAGCCGCCCTGATCGATGGCCACGTCGACGATGACCGAGCCCTTCTTCATGCCGGACAGCATCTCATGCGTGACGAGTTTCGGTGCGGCAGCGCCGGGGATCAGTACGGCGCCGATGACCAGATCGGCTGAGAAGACTTCTTCTTCCAGCGCCTGAATGCTGGAATAGCGGGTGTGGACGCGGCCGTTGAAGATATCGTCCAGCTGGCGCAGACGCGGCAAGGACCGGTCGAGGATGCTGACGTCGGCACCGAGGCCGGCCGCCATCTTGGCCGCATGCAGGCCGACGACACCGCCGCCGATGATCGTCACCTTGGCAGGCAGCACGCCCGGCACGCCGCCGAGCAGGATACCGAGGCCTCCATTGGCCTTCTGCAGGGCCGTCGCTCCCGCCTGGATGGACAGGCGACCGGCAACCTCGGACATAGGCGCAAGCAGCGGCAGGCCGCCGCGCTCGTCGGTCACGGTCTCGTAAGCGACGGCGGTCACGCCGGAGGCGAGCAGGCCCTTGGTCTGCTCCGGGTCGGGCGCGAGGTGCAGATAGGTGTAGAGAAGCTGGCCTTCACGAAGCTGCGCCCATTCGGAGGGCTGCGGCTCCTTGACCTTCACGATCATGTCGCACTTCTCGAAAATATCCTTGGCGCTCGCGGCGATCTTCGCTCCGGCGGCGATGTAGGCATGATCGTCGGCGCCGATGCCCGCGCCGGCCTTCGTTTCCACCCATACCTCGTGGCCATGGGCGACATATTCACGAACGGATGCCGGCGTCAGGCCGACGCGATATTCGTGATTCTTGATTTCCTTGGGACAACCAACGCGCATTTCACTCCTCCTCGAATGCTTGTTCATCTGCATTCTCTCCGGATGAAATCAGATCACCTCCGCCCCGCAATGTCCTTGCAAAGACAATTTGCGCTGCAGTCATTTTTCGTGATTTATTGCGCAAACAGGAGTTTTTTCGAAAGTTCTTCGAATGTCCGACCTCGACGCCATAGATCATTCGATTCTGCGGATGCTGCAGCAGAATGCGAGGATCACCAATGCCGAGCTGGCCGAAAAGGTCGGCCTTTCGCCCTCGGCCTGCTCCCGCCGGCTGGATATCCTGGAAAAGAGCGGCGTCATCGACGGCTATCACGCGCATCTGTCACACAAGGCGCTGGCCTACAAGATGATCGCCATCGTGCATATCTCGCTGTCCGGCCAGTTCGCCAAGACACTGTCCGAGTTCGAAACGGCGGTGAAGCGCTGTCCGAACGTGCTGGGCTGCTACCTTATGTCGGGCGAATACGACTACATATTGCGCGTCGCCGCGCGGGATCTGGAGGATTACGAGCGCATCCATCGCGACTGGCTATCGGCCCTGCCCCATGTCGTGAAGATCAATTCCAGCTTTGCGCTTCGCGAGATCATCGAGCGGCCGAATGTCGGGCTGTGAAGATTTTCAGCGCAGGTCCAAAAGCAACACGCGATGATCCGACACTTCAGGCTCGGCGACGGGGTCGAAGCGGACGACTTCGACATTCGGCGTCACCAGCATGTAATCGGCAAAACGGGGCTGCTTTCCATAATAAGACGTGCGCGTGTCATTATATCCCCGTGAGGTGACAAGATCGACAAGCCCGAAGCTGCCGAGGATTTCGAACGTCTCGCTATCGGGCAATATATTGAAATCGCCGCAGACGACCAGCCGGTCGCCGTCCTGCTTCACCTGGCGGATGAGTTCGACAAGCGCATTTGCCTGATGGCGACGTGCGGGCGTATCGCCTTTCCCGTCCAGATCGCGCAGGCCATGCATGTGGGCGATGGTGACGGCATAACCGTGTCGATAATCGAACAGGCGGACGCAATGGGCGTTGCGCGAGCGCGGATGCGGCCCGTAGCCATCGGCAGAGAACCCGCCATGAACGAAGCCGGCCGCCTGACCGATGACAGGACAGGTCCTGCGCACGAAGGTCGCCAATCCGAATTCGGAATCGAACCGCCGGTCGCCATCGAAAAGATCGCCCCGCGCGACCGGAAGAAAGAAGGCATCGTAAGCCGGCAAAGCAGCCTTCAGTTCCTCGTAAAGATTGGCGCGCTGCGCAAGCTCGACGCCATGATCGCGATAAACCAGCCATTCCGATCCAGCATCATGCGTGCGAACCACCTCCTGCAGGCAGAGGACGTCCGCATCGACCCCGACGAGATAGGGCATCAGCGGCTCGTGCAGGCGGCCACCCCACGCATTCAGCGAAACGATACGCAAAGTTCCTGCTCCCTCATCCTCTCGCCCCCCGGCAGTCATCGGCAGCGGCTAGCCGCTCGGTGCCGGACCATCCACAGGCCGGCCATATGAATTCGGTATCGATTCGATACGGCCGGATACAATTTTAGCGATCATCCTAAGCATCTCTCAATGCACATCCGATATCCAGTAACGGAAACACATGCGCGAGCCGGGATACCATCATGCAGCTATCTTCGAAATCTCTCGTCCAAGGCAATCTGAAAATCAAGGCGCGCGGTTCTTCGCGCCATCATGCCCGGCTTATGGGCCAGGTTCGTTATTTCACCAAGCTCGTCGCCGGGCGCGTCGTCGATATCTCCACCAATGGCATCGCTCTCGATCTTCAGGCGCCGCTTTATGCCGCCGCGGGCAGCAAGGTGCGCGTGGAATGCGACGATATCGGCCTATTGGATGGTTTCGTGCGCTGGGCCCATAACGGCCGCATCGGCATCGAATTCGATCGCTCTTCCAATGCCTCTGCGAAGGTCGCATCCTATTTCCGCTTTTTCCACAAGGACATAAAGCCGGTTCTCAAACGCTGATCGATTGCCGGCGCCTGCCGCCTCGATCCACAATAAGCCTGTCACATTCCTGGTGCACACCTTCAAAAATCGTCCTACTCTCCCTCTCCCGAGAGATGATCGACGGACTATAGCCCCATCGTTGAAGGAGTGTTTCATGTCTTCCATTCTGGATTTGCCCAGCATGTCGCGCCGTTCCCTGCTGCAAGGCCTGAGCGCCACTGCGGCGCTGATCGTGCTGCATCCCTTTGCCGCCCGCGCCGCCGGCAATCAGGCGCATCTGCGCCTCATGGAAACGACCGACATTCACGTCAACGTCTTCCCCTATGACTATTATGCCGACAAGCCGAACGACACGATGGGCCTGACGCGCACCGCGACGATCATCGACAATATCCGCGCCGAAGCCACCAACTCGCTGCTGATCGACAATGGCGACGTGCTGCAGGGAAATCCGATGGGCGACTACATGGCCTATCAGCACGGCATGAAGGACGGCGACGTTCACCCGGTCATCAAGGCGATGAACACGCTCGGCTATTCGGTGGGCACGCTCGGAAACCACGAGTTCAACTACGGCCTCGACTTCATGTTCAAGGTCCTGGCAGGTGCGAACTTCCCCTTTGTCTGCGCCAACCTGACCAAGGGCCAGCTGGCATCAGACCCGACAAAGGACGATCTGTTCTTCAAGCCCTACCTGATCCTCGAAAAGACGATCAAGGACGGCGCCGGCAATGAAAGCCCGATCAAGATCGGCTTCATCGGTTTCGTGCCGCCGCAGATCATGCTCTGGGACATCAAGAACCTCGAAGGCAAGGCGCAGACGCGCGATATCGTCGAAGCCGCCAAGGCCTGGGTTCCGGTCATGAAGGCCGAGGGCGCCGATATCGTCATCGCGCTCTCGCATTCCGGCATCGACGGCAGCGGCCCGGCCGACAAGATGGAAAACGCCTCGCTCTACGTCGCCGCCGTCGACGGCATCGATGCCGTCTTTACCGGCCACCAGCATCTCGTCTTCCCCGGCCCCAAGACCTGGGACGGCATCAAGGACGCAGATCCGGTCAAGGGCACCCTGCACGGCAAGCCCGCCGTCATGGCCGGCTTCTGGGGCTCGCATCTCGGCCTGATCGACCTGTTGCTGGAAAAGGACGGCAAGAGCTGGAAGATCGTCGATTTCACCTCCGAGGCGCGGCCGATCTACCACCGCGACGACAAGAAGAAGGTCATCGCCGATGTCGCCGACAAGAAGGAAGTGGCGGAAGCCGCCAAGGCCGAGCATGAGGCGACGCTCGCCTATGTCCGCACGCCTGTCGGCAAGACGTCTGCACCGCTCTATTCCTATTTCGCGCTGGTCGCCGACGATCCGTCGGTGCAGATCGTCAGCCAGGCGCAAACCTGGTACATCAAGGACATGCTGAAGGAAACGCAGTACAAGGACCTGCCGGTTCTTTCGGCTGCGGCACCCTTCAAATGCGGCGGCCGCAACGGCGCCGATTACTATACGGACGTTCCCGCCGGCAATATCGCCATCAAGAACGTCGCCGACCTCTACCTCTATCCGAACACCGTGCAGGCGGTCGTCATCAACGGCGCGCAGGTCAAGAACTGGCTGGAAATGTCGGCGGCGATGTTCAATCAGGTGCAGCCCGGCGCCAAGGATGCCGACCTTATCAACAACAGCTTCCCATCCTACAATTTCGACGTCATCGACGGCGTTACCTACCAGATCGACGTCTCGCAGCCGCGCCGCTTCGGCGATGACGGCAAGGTTTTGAATGCCGATGCAAACCGCATCCAGAACCTGCAGTTTAACGGCAAGCCGATCGATCCCGCGCAGAAGTTCCTTGTCGTGAGCAACAATTACCGCGCCGGCGGCGGCGGAAATTTCCCGGAAATCGGTGCCGACAAGGTCGTCTACCAGGCACCCGACACCAACCGCGACGTCATCGTGCGCTATGTCCACGATCAGGGCACGATCAATCCGACCGCCGATGGCAACTGGACGTTCAAACCGCTGCCGGGCACGACCGTCCTCTTCCAGAGCGCGCCGAAGGCCAAGGATTTCCTCGATCAGGTCAAGAGCGTGAAGATCGAGGATGCCGGCGAAGGCACCGACGGTTTCCACAACTACCGGCTCGTCCTGTAGCCGCGACCGCAATCGTCCTCTCCTCGCTTCGGGGAGAGGACTTCTTCATTCGGCAGCCAGCCGTTTGTCGCTCGGCTGGAATATTTCGACGGCCGCCTTGAAGTCTTCCTGATTGGGGCATCGCGAGAGACGAGAGCGGAAAGCCTCGATCATCCAGGCGGCAGCGGGGCCGGGAGGATTGTCGACCTTCCGCACCGCATAGAGCGGATATTCGCTCTGGTCGTACGCGTCGAGATCCAAAGGCACCAGCCGCCCCTTCTGCAAGTCCTCCATGATGAACGAGGCCGGCAGCCCTCCCCAGCCAAGGCCACCGCGGATCAGCTGATGCTTGGTGGCTATATCGCTGACGCGCCAGGTCTTATAGGACAGGACGTTGAAATCCTTGCCGTTCGTCAGACTGGAGGCATCGGTGACGACGAGCTGAACTTCCTCGCGCACATCCGCAAGCGTCAACGGCCTTCCCATCCGGGCAAGCGGATGGGTGGGCGTGGCAACCGGCATCATGAAGGAATGACCGATTCGCTCGATGAGCAAGGCGTCGTCCTGCTTCACTACGGAGCCGCCGATGCCGATCGTCGACTTGCCGCTGGAGACAAGCTCCATCATCGTGCCGAGTTCGCCGGTATCGAGCCGCAGCGAAACATAGGGAAAGCGATCGCGAAACTCGCGCAGCACATCGACGGTGGCATGGACCGGCACCATGACGCTGATCGCGACGGCGACCTCCGCCTCAAGCCCGGTCTTCAGCCCTTTGACCCTGGCGCGCATCACCTGCAGGTCGGCAAGAATGCGGCGTGCATCCTCCAGCATCACCCTGCCCGCATCCGTCAGTTTCGGCTGGCGCGAGCCCGAGCGCTCGAAGAGCGGCATTTCGAGCTGCGCCTCCAGATTGGCGATCGTATAGCTGATGACCGATTGGGCGCGGTTGAGCGCACGCGATGCGGCGGAAAAACTGCCTGACTCGGCAACGGTCAGAAAAACCTGAAGCTGGTCGAGGGTGGGATTGGGGAGCATCTGCCATCCATTCTATCGATAATTATAATCCATATTATCACAGTTTTTCTCGATAGTACCGAGGACTTATCTAGTGAACCGAACGGGATCGGATTCTCCCAACCGATTTTCGCAACTTATTGAAAAGGAATACGGATATGTCCTCCATTCTGCTTCTGACCTCCAGCCCGCGTCCGGACTCGCTCTCCACCAAGATCGCGACCGACCTCGCCGAGAAGATCAAGGCCAAAAACCCCGGCAAGACGCTCGTGCATCGCGACCTCGCCGCCGATGCGCTGCCGCATATCGACGGCCCCTTCACCGCCGCCATCCGCACGCCGGCCGATGCCCGCACGCCGGAGCAGCAGGAACTGGTCAAGGTTTCCGACGCGCTCGTCGACGAGCTGCTCGCCGCCGACACGCTGGTCATCGGCACCGGCCTCATCAACTTCAACATCTATTCGTCGCTGAAGACCTGGATCGACAATATCGCTCGCGCCGGCCGCACCTTCACCTACACGGAAACCGGCCCGAAGGGTCTGGCTACCGGCAAGAAGGCTTACATCGTGCTTGCATCGGGCGGCGTTTACTCCGAAGGCCCGGCCGCTCCCCTTAACCATGCCGTTCCCTATCTGAAGTCGGTTCTCGCCTTTATCGGCATCACCGACGTCGAGACCGTTTACATCGAAGGCCTCGCCTTCGGTCCGGAAGCCGCTGAAAAGGCAGTCGGCGCCGCTCAGGCTCGCGCCTCCGAGCTGGCTCTGGCCGCTTAACCGACCGCATCCTTCAGACGCCGACAGGCGGCCGGCTTCCACCGGCCGCTTTTATTTTATCTACGGCAACCCATTGATGAACTGTTTCGCGGTCTCCAGAATTTCACCGGAGAGAACCTCGTCATCCGCCACGCGCGCAAGGCCGAGCGCGCCGGTCATGAGACAGGAGGCGATAATTGCCTTCCGCCTCGCGTCCGCCGTTTCCGGCTGCGGCATGCGCGCCGTCATGGCGTCGAAGTTTCGGCGCAGCCCTTCCGTCGCGACGGCGCGGACCGCATCGCTGCCCCGCGCCATATCCGCCGTCAGCGCCGCATAGACGCAGCCCTCGCCGCAATGATCCCGGTGACGCTCGCTGAGGTAATTGTCGACATAATCGGCAAGCGGGACGCTTTCAGGATCGATCCCCTTGTCCTGCTGCTGCCGCCGCCATGATCCGATTGCGGCTTCCACCGCTTCCGCAACGAGCTCGTCTCGGGAGGCGAAGTGCTTGTAGAAGCCCCCGACGGTCAAGCCCGCTTCCTTCATCAGATCGGCAACGCCGATTCCCTCCAATCCCTCCTCGCGCAGACGCCTGGCGGCGAGTGTCACAATGCGCTCGTGCGTCTTCTGCTTTTCCAGTTGCGAGCGACCCATCGAAATTCCCTTCGTGTCCGGCTTGACAAAAAGGATTACGGTCATAATCCTAATAGATGACGATCATAATCCAGATCGCCGAAAAAGCCAACAGGAGCAAAGAACATGCGTCTCAGGAACAAGGTCGCCGTCATCACCGGCGGAAACAGCGGGATCGGGCTGGCCACGGCTCGCCTCTTCCTGGCCGAAGGTGCAAAGGTCGCCATCACCGGCCGCAACGCGCAGACGCTGGCTGCCGCAGCCGGGGAACTGGGTGGCGAGGTGCTGGCCTTGCAGGCGGATACGACTGATATCCCGGCCACGGAGAAGGCGTTTTCAGAGGCTGCGGACAAGCTTGGAAAGTTCGATATCGTCTTCGCCAATGCGGGCATTGCCGGCGAAACCGCGCTCGGGCAAACCACCCTCGAACAGTTCGAAACCATCGTGCGCATCAATTTCACCGGTGTCTTCTTCACCGTTCAGGCAGCTCTCCCGCATCTCAACGATGGCGGTTCGGTGATCCTGAACGGCTCGGTACATGCCGTCCTCGGCATCCCCGGCTATTCCGCCTATGCGGGCACGAAAGGCGCCGTTCGCGCCATGACCCGCAATCTCGCTTCCGAGCTTGCGCCCCGTGGCATCCGCGTCAACCAGGTTACGCCGGGCGCGACCAAGACGCCGATCTGGGATGCGCGTGCCGCCACGCCGGAAGCCCTGGACGCACTGCAGGCGCGCTTTGGCGGCATGAGCCCGCTCGGCCGCATGAGCGAGGCCGACGATATCGCCAAGGCCGCGCTTTACCTCGCCTCCGACGATTCAGCCAATGTCACTGCCATCGAAATCGCGGTCGACGGCGGCGCGGTCAACGCTCCTTCCGGCGCAAAGATGTTTCGCACCGCCTGAGCCGGCAGAAGCTGATTGTCTTGGATAGCCGTCGTTTTGTCGGGCCGCCTGATGCGGAAGCAGAGGGCGGCCTTCGCCGGGCAAAGCCCGAATTCCGATTGTCGCGACAGACAGGCTGCGATGCCCCCGCATCGGCGATGCGCTCTGTCGGTCTTTCGGAGGCCGGAAATCCGCCCGATATCAGACCTGGCGGGTCTTTTCACCGTCGCCGAACAGCGATGCGCCGTTCTGATCGATGATCTGCTGCGCCTTGCGGAAAGTGGACTCCACGGCATCGTCCGACGAGCTGAAAACATCGGCGCGGATGAAATTGCGCACCAGGATTTCGCCGTTCACATCCTTCTCGATCCGGCCCATCAGGCGGAACTGGTTGCCCTCGCGCTGCGGCGTCGCATAGATCGTGCAGCCGGCATGCGATTGCGGCTCGGCGCTAACCGTCGGACCGCCGGACTTTTCGGTGTCCGGCTGCGATGCGCCACCGGTGAAGATCGAGATGATATTTGAAAATAACGAAGCCATGGATCGCCTTTAGCATGAAGGTTGCGGGGCCGCAAAGTCAAATGATCAGGTTTGCCAGGATGTCGTTTTCCGTGATGTCCTCGTAGCCCATGCCGGAACTTTCGAAATTGGCGATAAGCTGCTTGAAATTATCGGGATTCTTCGTCTCGATACCGATAAGGATGGAGCCGAAATTGCGCGCGCTCTTCTTCAGGTACTCGAAACGGGCGATGTCGTCTTCCGGTCCGAGCATGTTGAGAAAATCCCTCAAGGCGCCGGGGCGCTGGGCAAGGCGCAGAATGAAGTATTTCTTCAATCCGGCATAGCGCATGGCGCGCTCCTTGACGTCGGGCAGGCGCTCGAAGTCGAAATTGCCGCCGGAGACGACGGCAACGATGGTCTTGCCGCGAATGCTGTCGCGATCCAGCTTTTCGAGCGCGGTGATCGCCAGTGCGCCCGCCGGCTCCAGCACGACGCCTTCGACATTCAGCATATCGGTGATGGTGACGCAGATGGCGTTTTCCTCGATCAGCGTCACCTGCTCGGCTGCAAAGCCTTTCAGCGCGGCGAAATTCAAGTCGCCGATACGGCCGACGGCGGCGCCATCGACGAAATTGTCAACCTTGGCAAGCGTGACCACCTGCCCCGCCTCGATGCTACGGCGCAGGCTCGGCGCTCCGGCCGGCTCGGCGAAAATGAAGGCATCACGGGCGAGCGTGCCGGCAAAATAGCCGGTGATGCCGGCAGCAAGGCCGCCGCCGCCGACGGGAAGGAGGATGCGGTCGGCGAGAGTGCCATCGGGCAATTGTTCCGCGATCTCGGCTGCGACGGTTGCCTGCCCTTCGATGATATCGACATGATCGAAAGGCGGCACCATGACGCCGTCGATGCGCTCCACATGCTCGCGGGCGGCCTGATAGCACTGATCGAAGAAATCGCCGAAGAGCTCGATGGTGATGAACTCACCGCCGAACATGCGAGTCTTGTCGATCTTCTGCTGCGGTGTCGTGACGGGCATATAGACCACGCCCGGCACGCCGAAATGCCGGCAGACGAAGGCGAAGCCCTGGGCATGATTGCCGGCGGAGGCGCAAACGAATGTCTTTTCGGTGCCGCCTTCGGCAATCACCTTGCGAAAGAAATTGAAGGCGCCGCGAATCTTGTAGGAACGGACCGGCGTCAGATCTTCGCGCTTCAGCCAGATGTCGGCGCCGTAGCGGGCGGAAAGGTGCTCGTTGAGCTGCAACGGCGTCGGTGGAAAAAGGCCACGCATGGCCTCGGTTGCTTCGAGAACAGTCTGTTTGTCCACGGCTTATCCGTCCTTCTTCAATCCATCCCCGCTATGGCACAGGAAACATGACTAAAGAAAGCCTGTTTATCGCGCTTTCGGACCTGCAAGAGCGATATTGCCGCCACACGCGCGCAATTGACCATTTATGCCGCCGCCAGCCGAATTCCTCAAATCTGCGAGTTGACAGCAAAGCCCGCCCTGCGTCCAATATGACACAGCCATCATGACGATGGTTAGAGGCCCGCCCAACACCGATCCGTCGGCGCCGGCGGGCTTCGCCTGCCCGGACTGTCGCGATCAGCTCATATCGTCAACTCCGAACGGCGCTTTTGCAGACGGAGAGCCTTCTTCGCATCGCCGGGTTCCGGCACCGCGAAGAAGGATGCTCATCCGCGTGCGGCCGAGCCTTGAAATTCGCCGGCCTCATGCGTTCGCTGCCGAAACTCTAACAGTTCCAGGCAAAGGCCATCGCGGCGCATGGCCTCGATCTCATGAAAATGCAGCATGTGGGCAAGTCGCGCCTGGGATCCGACTGTCGGGAGCAGACTGGGCAGCGACACGACCGGCAACCGCCCGTTTCCTGCGGAACCGATGGTGCGGACGACGGGGGTCGAACCCGTACAGCCAAAGGCCGAGGGATTTTAAGTCCCTTGCGTCTACCAGTTTCGCCACGTCCGCATTGGGCGATTTCAATATCTTGCGTCGTCTGATTTGGAAAGCGTTGCGCAGCCGTTTTTTTGCGCCGCCGCGCAGGATTGTGGAATATGTGCCCCTACAGCCTCGACTTTCCCGACAAGCATGCACGCAACCCTGGCGAGCGCATGCCGTCGGACACTTCATTCCCTCAAACGAAAAAGGCGCAGCTTTCGCCGCGCCTCCATTCCTGCGATATCGAAGATCGGTTCAAGCGCTGAGCTTGGCAGCGATCTTGGCAACGTGGGCGCCCTGGAACTTTGCCGCTTCCAGCTCGATTTCGGAAGGCTGGCGCGAGCCGTCGCCGTTGGTGATGGTGGAAGCGCCGTAGGGCGAGCCGCCCTTGACTTCTTCCGTGCCCATCTGCCCCTGGAAGGCATAGGGAAGGCCGACCACGGCCATGCCGTGGTGAAGCAGTGTCGGGATAAAGCCGAGGATGGTCGATTCCTGGCCGCCGTGCTGGGTCGCGGACGACGTGAAGACGGAGCCGACCTTGCCGATCAGCTTGCCATTGAACCAGAGACCGCCGGTCTGATCCCAGAAATTGCGCATCTGCGAGGCGACGGTGCCGAAGCGCGTGCCGGCGCCGACGATGATGGCGTCATATTCGGCCAGCTCATCCGGCGTCGCGACAGCCGCTTCCTGGTCGAGCTTGAAGTGGGAGGCCTTTGCCACCTCTTCCGGAACGAGCTCCGGCACACGCTTGACGGTGACTTCGGCACCGGCGGACTTTGCGCCTTCCGCGACGGCATAGGCCATCTTTTCGATGTGACCGTAAGCGGAATAATAGAGAACCAGAACCTTAGCCATGAACGTCTCCCGTTTGTTGGACGCGTTGATTGTCGAGGCATGTTGTATCAGCGATACGACAGGGGCGCAGCCCCCAGCCTCAGAACGCACTGTTCATTCTGCGTAGACGAAAATCGCTTGCAATAGATGCGAGGATCGGCGCGATGCGAAAACGAGCGTTTGCATTCGCCATAAACAGCGCTACCTATCTCAAACATTTTTGCGAACGCGCCGACGCGCATTTTCACGGATATCTTCATGCCAAACGAAACCATTGTCACAGCCGCCATGCTGGCCATCGGCGACGAATTGCTCTCGGGCCGCACCAAGGACAAGAATATCGGCCACCTCGCCGACGTGCTGCTGCTGGCCGGCATCGACCTGAAGGAAGTTCGCATCGTCGCCGATGATGAAGATGCCATCGTGTCGGCGCTGAACGCCTTGCGCGGCCAGTACGACTATGTCTTCACCTCAGGCGGCATTGGCCCGACCCATGACGACATCACCGCCGACGCCATCGCCAAGGCTTTCGACGTGCCTTGCGAGCATGATGCGGAGGCGATGCGGCTGATGGGCGACATGTATGCCCGTCGCGAAATGGAATTCACCGAAGCGCGCCAGCGCATGGCCCGCATGCCGGTCGGATCGAAGCATATCGTCAATCCTGTCTCGACCGCTCCCGGCTTCAACATCGGCAACGTCTATGTGATGGCCGGTGTGCCGCAAGTTTTCCAGGCGATGCTCGACAACGTCATACCGACCCTCAAAACCGGCGCGCGCGTATTGTCGACCGCCATTTCCTGCCCCTATGGCGAGGGCGAGATCGGCACGCCGCTCGGCCTCATCCAGAAGGCGCATCCCGATACCAGCATCGGCTCCTACCCGCGCTATGTCGGCCAGTTCTTCTCGACGGAAATCGTCGTGAGGGGACGCTCGGCAGAGCTGGTTGAAAATGTCGCAGCGGAAGTGCGCGCCATGATCGAAACCATTCGACAGTCGAAAGCCAAGGAAAATCAGTCGGCTGAGGCGTGACACTCAACAAATAAATGCATTTCGCGACGGAACCGGAAGCGCTTCGGACGCATTAATTTATCGCGGAATGCAGATATAATGAGCAGATCCAACCCCTCCGCATGGGAGATCACGTCATGTCCTACAAGACCATATTGGCCGTCCTCGACAATCCCGACAACACGCGCATCGCCGCCGATTTCGCGGCAGCGCTGGCGAAGGAGCATGGCGCCTACATTGTCGGCCTTCATGCGGAAGTCGTCTCCACCGTGCCGCTGGTGGCGCCGATGGAAATTCCCGACCCCGTCGCGGTCCAGGCTCTGCAGGATGTCGCCCATAATCAGGCTCTCGAAATCGAACGGCTGTTCCGCACCAGGATGGAAAGCGCCGGCCTCGACTACGAATGGCACAGCTTCGCCAGCACCGTGGGCTACGGAACGGAACCGCTGATCGAAAGCGCCCGCAGCGCCGACCTGCTGGTTGCCGTGCAGCCGGACCCGTCGAAATACGCGGACACTCAGGTCGATGTCGAAACGTTCCTGTTCGACAGCGGCCGCCCCGTTCTGCTCATTCCTTATATTCTAAAGGAACCGAAGCCCGTTCGCCGCGTGCTGATCGCCTGGAATGGCTCCAAGGAGGTGGCTCGTGCCACCTTCGATGCACTGCCTTTCCTCAAGGCGGCCGATTCCGTCGAAATCCTTTCGGTCAGCACGTCCGAAAAGGACCCTCACCCGTCCCAGGAAACCGGCGTCCAGATTGCCGCGGCGCTGACACGCCATGGCATTCGCGCCAAGTTCGAAACGGCGGCCTGCACCGGCAAGTCGACGCCGTCGCAGGTCATCGAAAACCGCCTTGCCGACAACAGCATCGACCTTCTGGTCATGGGTGCCTATACGCATTCCTGGCTGTGGCAGATGATCTTCGGCGGTACGACGCGCACATTGCTGCAGTCCATGACCGCCATGACGCTTCTGGCGCGCTGAGCGGCGTGAACGGCGAATCAGGCAGTTGCCGATGCCGATGTGCATCGGTAGCTGCGTTGCGGCTATTGCCTTTTGTCGGCAAATCCAGCAGAAAGCAGCGACCGATGACAGAATTCCCGCCTGGGAACCGTTCGCGCGGTCGAAGGAGCATGATCCCGAAAGGCTTACCGCTTTTCCCCGGATGAGATCCTGTTCAAGCAGACAGCCAGCGAATCGCGTTCCGGACCCGGATCCCGACTTGGATCAAGGTTCGCGCCCGTTGCGGGGTCTGCTCAGGGTCGCCGGTGCTGCCGGTGCGTCATTATTCCATGCCCCGGAGCTTCTGCCATGTCCCTGCCCGATAAAGCCTTTCCCGTATCCTGGGATCAGTTCCATCGCGACGCGCGCGCGCTTGCCTGGCGGCTTGCCGGCCTCAACCGCGAATTCAAGGCGATCGTCTGTATTACCCGCGGCGGCCTCGTGCCGGCCGCCATCATCTCGCGCGAACTCAATATCCGCATGATCGATACGGTCTGCATCGCTTCCTATCACGATTATTCCAGTCAGGGCGAAATGAACCTGCTCAAGGGCATCACGCCGGAACTGATGACCGACGGCGGCGAAGGCGTGCTCGTCGTCGACGACCTCACGGATACCGGCAAAACGGCTCTCGAAGTTCGCGCAATGCTGCCGAAGGCGCATTTCGCCTGCGTCTATGCCAAGCCGACAGGTGTGCCGACCATCGACACCTTCATCACCGAAGTCAGCCAGGACACCTGGATCTACTTCCCCTGGGACATGGGCTTCACCTATCAGGAGCCGATCGCGAAGGGTCCTCGCGGCTGATTGCAAGAACCGGCAGCGCGAATCACTTGCGATTCCGGCCCGCTTGCGGAAACCAAATCCAAATGACGGTAATAGAGGTGGGCGCTGCGGCGCCCACTATATTTAGTGGGGGTCGTTTCTCCCGGAATGCGCGGGATTCAAGGGCTTCCGCGCGAATCATGATGCGCCACGGCACGATTTTGCCGCGCTGCCAATGGCATGGGGGCCACGGTCACAATTTTGTCGCTTTTGACACCCGCCGGGATGCCGCTCTTTCCATTCGCGGTCGTGCAGAGGGCGAGCGTTGCCCCTCAAGTCGTTGAATCTTCTGCTCTACTGATATTTCCCCAGTTTCCACAGCTAAGCCCACAAGATATTGTGGTTAACAATCCATGCCAAACCACCCCTTGACGGAATCGGGTCTTTCAAAGTTAATGGACGACGTTGCGGCGGCGACTGAACCAGACGGATTTACGAGGACTGGTTCTCAATTCGAAATCGGATTTGGATTCAGGGCGATTCACCCTTGCCGGTGACTGCCCGGAAGGTTTTTGTGCCGAAATCGAAGCTGCCGAAAAAACATGTGCGGGGACTGGCGGCAATAAGCTGTTAATACTATATTTAGTGTTTGCAGCCACCATCACCACAAGATACAGGAAGACATCTCCGGGTGAAACCTCCTGTCAGAGAGCGGATTGAAAGCTGGCTGCGCGTTGAACTCGCGATGCCGGAATGAGAATTTTTGCGCCCTGTTTTCATGCGGGCGCGCACCAACGAATGAGGATCGGGACCATGCGCATCGAACGTCGTTTTACGAAGGCCGGCCAGTCACCCTATGCGGACATCGAGTTCCGCAAGGCGACCAGCGAGATCAAGAACCCTGACGGGTCGATCGTCTTCCGCCTTGAAAACATCGATGTGCCGGCACAGTTCTCGCAGGTTGCCGCCGACATTCTGGCGCAGAAGTATTTCCGCAAGGCCGGCGTGCCCGCCAAGCTCAAGAAGGTCGAGGAAAACGACGTTCCTTCCTTCCTGTGGCGCTCCGTTCCCGACGATGCCGCCATGAAGGACCTGCCAAAGGAACAGCAGAGCGGCTCCGAAACCGATGCGCGCCAGGTCTTCGACCGCCTCGCCGGCACCTGGACCTATTGGGGCTGGAAGGGCGGTTACTTCTCCTCCGAGGAAGATGCCTCCGCCTTCTGCGACGAACTCTCCTATATGCTTGCCACCCAGCGCGTCGCTCCGAACTCGCCGCAGTGGTTCAATACCGGCATGCATTGGGCCTACGGCATCGACGGCCCCGGCCAGGGCCACTATTACGTCGACCCGTTCACCGGCAAGCTCACCAAGTCCAAGTCGGCCTATGAGCATCCGCAGCCGCATGCCTGCTTCATCCAGTCGGTCGAGGACGATCTCGTCAACGAGGGCGGCATCATGGACCTTTGGGTTCGCGAGGCCCGCCTGTTCAAATACGGCTCGGGCACCGGCTCGAACTTCTCGATGCTGCGCGCCGAGGGCGAAAGGCTCTCCGGCGGCGGCCGCTCCTCCGGCCTGATGAGCTTCCTGAAGATCGGCGACCGCGCCGCCGGCGCCATCAAGTCGGGCGGCACGACGCGCCGTGCCGCCAAGATGGTCGTTGTCGATATCGACCATCCGGATATCGAGGAATACATCAACTGGAAGGTCAAGGAAGAACAGAAGGTTGCCGCCCTCGTCACCGGTTCGAAGATCGTCGCCAAGCATCTGAAGGCGATCATGAAGGCGACGGTCAATTGCGAAGGCGACAATGACGATTGCTTCGACCCGGCCAAGAACCCTGCCCTGAAGCGCGAGATCCGCGCCGCCAAGAAGGACCAGGTTCCGGAAAACTACGTCCAGCGCGTCATCCAGTTCGCCCGTCAGGGCTACAAGGATCTGGAATTCAAGACCTACGACACGGACTGGGATTCGGAAGCCTATCTCACCGTATCGGGCCAGAACTCGAACAATTCCGTCTCGATCAAGGACGACTTCCTGCGCGCCGTCGAGAACGATGGCGAGTGGAACCTGACCGCCCGCAAGGACGGCAAGACCGTCAAGACGCTGAAGGCCCGCGACCTGTGGGAATCCATTTCCTACGCCGCCTGGGCATCGGCCGATCCGGGCCTGCATTTCAACACGACGATGAACGACTGGCACACCAGCCCGGCCGCCGGCCCGATCCGCGCATCCAATCCGTGCTCGGAATACATGTTCCTCGACGACACGGCCTGCAACCTCGCTTCGCTGAACCTGATGACCTTCAAGGATGCGGCGACGAAGCGCATCAACATCGCCGACTACGAGCACGCCGTTCGCCTCTGGACCGTCGTGCTCGAAGTCTCCGTGATGATGGCGCAGTTCCCCTCGCGCCGCATCGCCGAGCTTTCCTACGAATACCGCACGCTCGGCCTCGGCTATGCCAATATCGGCGGCCTGCTGATGTCGTCGGGCATTCCCTATGACAGCGACGAAGCCCGCGCCATTGCCGGCTCACTGACCGCGATCATGACCGGCGTCGCCTATGCGACCTCGGCCGAAATGGCCTCCGAACTCGGGACCTTCCCGATGTTCAAGCCGAACCGCGAGAACATGCTGCGCGTCATCCGCAACCATCGCCGCGCCGCTTACGGCGAGACCTCGGGCTATGAGAGCCTGTCGGTCAATCCGGTGGCGCTGATCCACTCCGACAACCCGGACCAGGATCTCGTCGCCCATGCCAAGGCCGCATGGGACAAGGCGCTGGAGCTCGGCGAAAAGCACGGCTACCGCAACGCCCAGGCGACCGTCATCGCGCCGACCGGCACGATCGGCCTTGTCATGGATTGCGACACGACCGGCATCGAGCCGGACTTCGCCCTGGTGAAGTTCAAGAAGCTTGCCGGCGGCGGCTACTTCAAGATCATCAACCGCGCCGTTCCGGAAGCGCTGCGCACGCTCGGCTACTCCGAAAGCCAGATCGCCGAGATCGAGGCTTACGCCGTCGGCCATGGCAACCTGAACCAGGCACCGGCCATCAACCCGTCGACGCTGAAGGCCAAGGGCTTTACAGCCGAGAAGGTCGATGCCGTCAACGCCGCTCTCAAGAGCGCCTTCGACATCAAGTTCGTCTTCAACCAGTGGACGCTCGGCGCCGACTTCCTGAAGGGCACGCTGAAGGTTTCCGACGAGCAGATGGCCGATATGAGCTTCAACCTGCTCGACCATCTCGGCTTCTCGAAGAAGGACATCGAGGCTGCGAACATCCACGTTTGCGGTGCGATGACGCTGGAAGGCGCTCCGTTCCTCAAGAACGAGCACCTCGCCGTCTTCGATTGCGCCAATCCCTGCGGCAAGATCGGCAAGCGCTACCTTTCGGTCGAAAGCCATATCCGCATGATGGCGGCCGCCCAGCCCTTCATCTCGGGTGCCATCTCCAAGACGATCAACATGGCCAACGAAGCAACCGTCGAGGATTGCAAGAACGCCTACATGCTGTCCTGGAAGCTCGGCCTGAAGGCCAATGCGCTCTACCGCGACGGCTCCAAGCTCAGCCAGCCGCTGAACGCTTCGCTGATCGAAGACGATAGCGACGAGGATGCACTGGAAGAATTCCTGCAGGCTCCGGCTGCCGCGCAGGCCGTGACCATTACCGAAAAGATCGTCGAGCGTGTGATCGAGAAAGTCATACGTACGCAGGAAAAGCTGCCGAGCCGCCGCAAGGGTTACACCCAGAAGGCCAAGATCGGCGGACACACCATCTTCCTGCGCACCGGCGAATATGACGATGGCCGTCTCGGCGAAATCTTCCTGGACATGAACAAGGAAGGCTCGGCCCTGCGCGCCTTCATCAACAACTTCGCGATCTCCGTCTCGCTCGGCCTGCAATATGGCGTGCCGCTCGAGGAATATGTCGACGCCTTCACCTTCACCAAGTTCGAGCCGGCCGGCATCGTGACGGGCAATGACGCGATCAAGAACGCCACGTCGATCCTCGACTACGTGTTCCGTGAACTGGCGATCTCCTACCTTGGCCGCCACGATCTCGCCCACGTCGACACCTCCGACTTCAGCAACACGGCGCTCGGCCGCGGCGTTTCCGAAGGCAAGGCGGATGTCGTTTCCAAGGGCCTGACCCGCGGCTACAAGCCGACGCTGGTTCCGACATCGGGCGAGCGTCCGGCAGCCGAGGCCAAAGGGTCCGCAACCGCCGCCCCGGCCCGCGCCGCCTCGCTCGGCACCGTGACCGCCTTCGCCGGCAACACCGTGCGCAAGCTGGAACCCGCCGGTGCCGTCGCCACCTCGGAAGTCGTCGCCTTCAAGCGCGACTATGAGGAACGCGCGAAGGAACTGGCGGAAGAGATCGCCGAGGAGCTGGCAAGCGAAACCAGCGAATCCTCAACCGGCCTCTTCACCGACAAGGCGGCAAGCGAAGCGGCAACGGCGAAGACGGAAGCCAAGAAGCTGGAATCCGAACGCCGCGCCCGCTCCATCATGCAAGGCTACACCGGCAACATGTGCACGGAATGCCAGAACTTCACGATGGTCCGCAACGGCACTTGCGAGAAATGCGACACTTGCGGCGCAACGAGCGGCTGCAGCTGAGCTGCCGACCTGATCGCGATTGAAAACTAGATATTGAAAGGCCCGGACGTTGTCGCTTCCGGGCCTTTCCGTTTGACCGGGCTCGTCTTGCCAAGGAGCGTCCGTCGGAATGGAGGCTACTGCGACGTACCCGCGCTTCGCGTGGTCCCGCCGACCACCGGGCAGGAATTCGGCACCGGCCGATCGAACAGCACTGCGATGCTGCAATCCGACGTGAACATCGCTTCGTCGTCATGCCCGACGCCGGGCACCTCGACCACTTTCTGGTTGAGATCGGTCGGATGCCGCTTTTTCATGTAGTCGAAATAGGTCAGCCCGCGCGCCAGGCGGTAAGGGCCCTGCGCCATGGCGGCGCAGGAGCGATCGATGAAATGGGTGTAGGGGTTGGTGTCCGCCTCCCCCAGCAAATAGACGACATCGCGCCGGGCATATCTGGTTTCGAGAAGCTTTGGGTCTTGCGAGCTTACGTATGGCGGCGCGGAGGCCAGACCATATCGCCATCGTGTGGTGCGCGGACAGGCTGCCATCGATTGATCCGCCGGCAAAGCCGGACGGTCATTGTCGAAATAGAGATAGCTCGACGGATTGGCGACGAGATAGCGAACGGAGATGCCGTCATTGGGCAGGTCTTCCGCCTGGCGTCCGACCACGGCGTAACGCTGCACGAGCTGAGCACCGGCCGAATGGCCCATGACGACGATGGTCTTCAGCGAAGGATACAGGCGACGATCGGCAAAATGCTGCAGCAGGGCATCGAGCGCGGAAAAGGAGCTGACCGGCGCGGGCTGACGGGCGGCATCTCCGCCTTTCCAGCCGTTCTGCGTCCAGGCCAGGGTTTGCGCGGACAGCGAGAAGGCCCGAACATCCGACCTGATCAGGAACTGCGGCGCGACCACCATCGTCCCCTTCGCGAGATCGCCTGCCTTTGCCAGCAGCGTTTCTCCGGTCGCATAATAGGCATCGGCATTTCGAAGTGTGCCGTGGACGATGACCAGCACCTTCGTGACACCGGGCGCGACGGCATCGATTGCGTGGTCCGCATAAACGGGCAGTTCGCCCTTTCCCTCCGGCGTCTCGATGAGCAACCGTTGATCCGCGACGCGCTTGACCGGTTCGCGAAGCCGCTCATGCTCGGAGGCCGCATGCGCGAAGCCGGCTTCGCCCGACAGGCCGGCCGCGACCAATGTCGCTCCCAATAATCCGGTACAGATCCCATTCCCACTGCTTCGCAAAAACTTCATTGGCAAAACCCGATCCCTGCAGGCGATAGTCATTGCATGTCCCGTATGGCTTCAACGCGCGAGCGAAGGAAAATCCGTCGCGCCGTCGAAAATTTTCCTGCCGCTTTGGATGAGGTCGTCGCAATGCCAGCTATGGAAGCAGGCCCCTAAAGCAGCATCCTTTGCCCGAAAAGCTGCGACAGAGCGGATAACTCATGGCATAAGGCGCCCAAACTTTCCTCGGACTTCGCGTTAGACATGATTCGTATCGAGAATATCAGCAAGCAGAACAGCCATCGCATCCTCTTCATCGAGGCTTCCGCAGCTCTCAACAGGGGCGAGAGCGTCGGTCTCGTCGGCCCGAACGGCGCGGGCAAGACGACGCTTTTCCGCATGATCACCGGACAGGAGCTGCCCGACGAGGGACAGGTTTCCGTCGATAAGGGCGTGACCATCGGCTATTTCAGCCAGGATGTCGGCGACATGGAAGGCCGGAGCGCCGTCTCGGAAGTGATGGAAGGCGCCGGCCCTGTCAGCGTCGTTGCTGCCGAACTGCGCGAGCTGGAAGCCGCCATGAGCGATCCCGACCAGGCCGACAGGATGGACGAGATCATCGAACGGTATGGCGAGGTGCAGGCACGCTACGAGGAGCTGGACGGCTATGCGCTGGAGGGCCGCGCCCGCGAAGTGCTGGCGGGCCTGAGCTTCAGTCAGGAAATGATGGACGGCGATGTCGGCGCACTGTCGGGCGGCTGGAAGATGCGCGTGGCGCTTGCCCGCATCCTCTTGATGCGCCCCGATGTCATGCTGCTCGACGAACCGAGCAACCATCTCGACCTCGAAAGCCTCATCTGGCTCGAACAATTCCTGAAGGGTTATGAAGGCGCGCTGCTGATGACCTCGCACGATCGCGAGTTCATGAACCGCATCGTCACCAAGATCATCGAAATCGATGCCGGCAGCCTGAACAGCTATTCGGGCGACTATGAGTTCTACGAGCAGCAGCGCGCGCAGAACGAGAAGCAGCAGCAGGCGCAATTCGAGCGCCAGCAGGCCATGCTCGCCAAGGAGATCAAGTTCATCGAGCGCTTCAAGGCCCGCGCCTCGCATGCTTCGCAGGTGCAGAGCCGCGTCAAGAAGCTGGAAAAGATCGATCGCGTCGAGCCGCCGAAGCGCCGCCAGACCGTCGCCTTCGAATTCCAGCCGGCGCCGCGCTCGGGCGAAGACGTGGTCGTCCTGAAGAACGTTCACAAGGGCTATGGCAACCGCAGCATCTACGAAGGGCTGGATTTCATGGTGCGGCGCCGGGAGCGCTGGTGCATCATGGGCATCAACGGCGCCGGCAAATCCACGCTTTTGAAGCTGGTCGCGGGCTCGACACAGCCGGACGACGGCAGCGTCGCGCTCGGTGCCAGCGTCAAGATGGGCTATTTCGCCCAGCATGCCATGGATCTGCTAGACGGAGAGCGCACCATTTTCGAAACGCTGGAGCATGAATTCCCGCAGGCCGGGCAAGGCTCGCTGCGGGCACTCGCCGGCTGCTTCGGCTTTTCCGGCGACGACGTGGAGAAGAGATGCCGCGTGCTGTCGGGCGGCGAGAAGGCGCGGCTCGTCATGGCGATCATGCTCTTCGATCCGCCGAACCTGCTGGTACTGGACGAGCCGACGAACCATCTCGATCTCGATACGAAGGAGATGCTGATCCAGGCGCTGTCGCAATATGAGGGCACGATGCTGTTCGTCTCGCACGACCGGCATTTCCTCGCGGCACTCTCCAACCGCGTGCTGGAGCTGACGGCGGAAGGTATCCATCAGTACACCGGCGGCTACACCGAATATGTCGAGCGCACCGGCTACGAGGCCCCCGGCCTCAGGAGCTGACGGTTCGCCGAGCCGGCGCTATTGCGGATCGGCAGAAGCTGCGGCACCGGCGTTGATCACGGCGACAGGCGCCGTCCTGCCGCGCACGCGGATTTCGATGCGGCGGCGTGCCTCGACCGCGCCGCGCTGGCCGGATGTGATGGTATCGCCGGGCAGGATCAGCTGTGCTGCCGACATCGGCAGGATGGTGGCATCCTTCAGCTTCGGATTGGCCTTGAGCACATTGGCGACGGCAATGGCGCGGGCAAGGCCGAGCCCGGCATTGTCGGCGGGCAGCAGGGCCGATACCGGCAGCCTGCCGTCCATCGCATTGATGATCGTATCGTCGAGATTGGATTTTTCGCGCGCCACCGGCTGCTCGTCGGTGTGGCCGATCACCTCGACGATATTGGCGCCGTAGAGGCTCAGGTTGCTGGCGATCTCATCGGTGATCGTCGTGCTGAGCAATTGGGCGAAGGTGCCGGTGAGCTCGGCGCTTCCAGACTGGAAATAGTTCTTCTTGGCATCGTCGAGATTGATGATGGGCGGCCAGTCGTGCATGCCCTTCCCGCCCCCGTTTTCGGCCAGCAGCTTGTTGACCTGATCCGGCGCCGCCGTGAGAGGGATGCCGTGTTCCTTCAGTATGGCGGCCACCCTGGAAAGCGATTGCAGATCGGCCGCTGTCGCACCCTGATCGATCACGCTGTCGAGCGTCTCCTTCGCCAGCACCAGTTCACGCCATTGCTTGTCCACCGCGGCCCTGTCCGCCGCGGACAGATCCCCGGAGACAACCTTGGATTGCAGCAGCACGATCTCGGCCGCCTGCTCGGCCCGCTTCTTCTCCAGCAACGCCACCTGCTGTTCGGCTTTCTCAAGCTTGCGTTCGACATCATAGCGCTTATGCCTCTCCGCTGAAATCAGGGCAGCAGCCACGAGCAGCAGGCAGAAAACCAGAAGCAACATGGATTCAGCCATCGTCAAGCCAAGGATCAGGCCGCGATTGTAGCCTTTGTGCTCCAGTTTCGGCGTGCTGTCCTGGCTTCCCGCTACCATAGATGCCACCAGCGCTTTCGCGGCGCCGCGTCCGTCGGTACAGCTGCGCGTTCAGCGGTCGAGGGGCCCGGCGGCGGGGTCTGCCCCATTGCTTCGGCTATGCGGCCGAGGGCCGCTTCGATGTTGCGCAACGGCTGCAATTGCGCCTCCGACATCTCCTTGATGGCGGCAATCGCCGGCGCCAGCTCCGCCCGCACCAGATCTTCCGGAGAGCGGATCTCCTCCAGCTTTTTGCCCACGTTCTCGACGGCAGCGCCGAACGTGCCGATGATCTCCGAAAGCTGCGAAGTCGTCGTCGTCAGCTGCGCGGCCGCATCGTTGATCGGCGTTACGGCCTGTTTTGCCAGCATTTCGAGGATCTTGTTGATTTCCTGGCCATTGCGCTCGGCCTGGCGGGCGATCTCCTCGAACCCTTCCGAGAGCATCTGGTTGCTGACGCGCCGGTAGTGCGAGAATTCGCGCGATGAGGAGTCGAGTTCGGTGCGCACCCGCCGTGTCATTTCCGCAAGCTCATGGCGCACGCTGCGCTCGATGTCGATCGGGTCGCGCCGCATCTGGTTGAAGAGGATGCGCAGCGTCACGCCGGCGATCGTCGAGGTGACGGCGATGCCGAAATTGCGGACGATGGTCTCGATCGATGTTTCGCCGGCGAAGAGATAGAGCGAGACGCCGAGGCTCGACAGGGTGAACAGAAAGCCCATGTAGTAGAGATTGTCGCCAGCCTGCTCGTTGTGCAGCCGGAATCCCGCGACCGCAAGCGACACGACGAAGTAGATCGCCATCAGCGCCAGCGGTACGCCGGTGACGACGGGCAGCGACCAGCCCATGAGCTTCGAAGACCAGATGAAGATCATGCCGCCGATGGTGATGGATGCGAACAGCGCCATCGGCCCATAGTCGCGGATAAGATATCTCGCCTCGGTTTCGGCCATCAGCGTATCCCCTCCAAGCGCACGAAGCCGTCGAAATAGCCGTTGTTACCCTTGATCCACTGCGCCCAGAAGCTGGCGAGGTCCTCCATGCTGAACTTCATGTTCGGCCTTTGAAAGGCGAGGATTCTGACCGTGACGCCATCCAGCGACGTGCGAAAGCGATCGTTTGCCGGACTCTGCTGATATTTCCGATAGGATACGCCATCCCGGTAATTCGAGAATGCGGCGGTATGCTCGATCATGTCGGAGGCAACGTAGAGGCGCTTCGGGATACCGGCAGGCGCACTGGCAAAGACTTCCAGGTTGATCTTCTGGATCGCCGCCATGATCGGCGACAGCCTGCCGGATTCCCCCGCGGTCAGCTTGCCCGCGATGTCGGCGAGCGGCTTCTGGAATCCCGTCTCCCACCGCGCCTGCGCCAGCCGGGGATTGCTGGTCCATTCGTCGACATTCGCGCCGCTCCCCGGGTTGCAGCCATGGAAGGTCTGGATCAGCTCGCCCTCCTTCTCGGTGAGCGCATAGATATCGATCGCGCCGCCGATGGGCACGTCCGCCACGATCTTCTGGAACTGGTTGCGGAGATCGAGCGCTGTCGTATCCGAGATCGGATCGGTGACATCGAGCAGGATCGCCGTTTCCGCCTTCGGCCCATCCACCGGGCAGAGCGACGCCTGGTCCACGGCGATATTGCCGCTCGCCTTGTAGCGCAGCCAGCCATAGGCGCCGACGATGCCGAGGGACAGGACGGCAAGACACACCGTTGCGATGATGAGGCCGGCGGAACCGCCGCGCCGGCTACGCCGCTTGCGTCGCGCCAAGGATGCTCTCCGGGAAAAGATTATCGAGCTGATGGTATTTCTCGATAGCGCGCTCGAATTCCTCGCCGATCCGCTTGATCTGCTCCGACAATTCCGCCTGCGCACTCTGGATGCGGGCGCCCAGAACCTTGTCGTCCCATTCCTCTTCGGTGCGAATGACAGGCGTCAAGCGCTCCATCTGGTAGGAGGCACTGAAGTAGGAAGGTTCCGGCTCGGTGCGTGCAACTCTGTTGGCATCGCGGTAGGAGGCGAGCAGCACATTGGCGGCACGCTCGAGATGGTTCTGGTGTTCGGCGAAAAGGCCCGCCGTCCGGCCACGATGCGCGATGATGGCGGCCGTCTCCTGCCGGCGCAGCGAGAGGTCTCGGATGATTTCCTCGATCTTGCCGTTGTGCTCGTCGCGGATCTCGCGAAGGTCTTCGATCAGGTCCAGCTTGCGGTCGATGTAATTGTCCCTTGCCGCATCGAGACGCTTCTGCACGCCGGCAAAGCCGGGATACGGGTCGGTCAGATAGCAACCGTCGATGAAGGCCACGAGCGAGAACATCAGGCCGATGGCGAAGAGCATCCAGGAATTCAGTTCCTGCAGCCCCAGCGGCGCGGACTTGAGGCGCTGGATGACCTCGGCACCGGCCCCGCTCAAAATCGTGGCCGAAACCTCGCGGTAATGCGCCAGCACGATGTTGATCCCCAGCGCCACGGCGACATAGGCGACGAGCCCGAGAAGGCCGAGCAGCTTCAGCGCATAGGACCGATGCACCAGGAAGCGGACGCAGAAGAAGGAAAACATCAGTGCCGCGCCGATGTTGAGGAAAGCGAAGGCCGCCGCCTCCGTCACACCGCCGACGATACCCTGCTCGCTGCCCTTGGCCAGGAAGCTGCCGTTCATCACCATTTCTATGAGCACGAGGAAGATAATCAGCGAGACCTTGAAGCCCCATGCCGCCTTGCTCGAAACCTTCGCGGCGCGCTGCAGCCTGTGCCTGGCCTTGAAATCCGCCATTTCGTCCTCGGCGGTCTTCAATTTGCGGCGTAGGCCGTGCAGTTCGTCGACGCCGCTTGCCGCTTCCGCCTTGAAATCCGAGACGCTGGACGCGTTCGCCTGGCGGATCAGCCCGAACTGCCCTTCGAAATCGAGGTTACGCAGACGGCTGTCGAAGGTCTGGAACTGGTCCTCGAGGATCTGGTAGGAGCTTTTCTTCTCCGCCTCGACCCAGGCGACGATGCGCTGCTCCGTTTCGTCATGCGACTGCGCATTCGGCGGCGGCCGGTTCTGTCGGCCGGCGGCGGCTCCCTTTTCCTTCAGGTCGAGGGTTGTGCCGAGCTTTTCGATGTCGACGACGGGAAAGACGTCCGTCGAGGCGCGAAAATCATGGCTGGTCTCCCGAACGCTGTCCCAGAGACGGTTGAGGGCTTCGAAACGCAACGATCTTCCCCGGCGAATTCATCAACTTACAAAGGACAACTGAGAAATCGATACCGCACCGGTTGTCCACGGTCCAGAGCGATTTGTCCGAGGTTAGGATGCGATTGTGGTAAAGACTAGCCCGAGCCTGCCGCGATCGGCAACAGTCGGTTCAATGAGGACGACCGCTGCGCCTTCGGGCAATCGCGTCTACACCCCGGCCGAGTTCGAAGGCACCTTCCAGAATCCCGCGCGGCGCAGCCCTTCCCGATAGATATCCCGCTGCCATTGCTCCTTGAACGGCATGACGGAAACCCAGCGATCGACATCGAAACCGGGATTGGTTTGATGGATGCGCCGCACGAAGAAGCCGGCCTTTTCCTCCTCTCCGATCATCGCCCAGCTCGCTGCGGAAATCCGGTCCGCCAGGCGGGAATCGGCCATCCGGCCGATATAATCCAGGGCAGCCTCGAAGCGTCCGAGCGTGTAGCTGGCCACGGAAGCGGTCCAGAGATAGGTGTCGGGGCTGACCGGATTGAGCGCGATGGCGCTTTCAATCTTCGCCAGCGCGAGGTCCGGTCGCGATGAATGCAGCAGCGCTTCGGCATGATCGGCGATGATGCCGGCATGGCCCGGATTGAGCGCTTCGGCCAGTTTCAACGCCTCGATGCTTTCGTCGTTTTCTCGCTGGAAGGTCCTCGTCATGCCAAGCTCGCGATAGCCATCGGCGATATCTCGCCGGGCCGCGATGGCCTGCATGGCGTAGTTCTCCGCCTCATCCAGCAGGGCTGTATCGCTACCCGACGTCAGTACCCATTCCTTGGAATAGGTTCGGGCAATCGAACCGAGCGCCGGAGCGAAACGGCCGCTGCCGTTCAATGCCGCCTCCAGCTCCGACCGCGCTTTCCGCAGGTTCGGGATCGAGAGGCGATCCAGGTAGCGCCTGCCGGCAAGATAGCGATGATAGGCCGTCGGGTTTTCGGCGAAATGAGACTTCATCATCTCCCGGCGTTCGATCTGCCCTGCGAGAGACAGTACGATATGGCGCATGACCGTCTGCCTCCGCTCTTCGGATGGCGACGGCCCAAGGTTCATGCGCTCGGCCCAGACGATTTCATCGCTGGCCGCCTCGACCAGTTGCGAGAACAGCAGGGGCGTGTCGTCTCGCACGCTGAGACGCATCTCGAGAATGTAGGAACGGCCCCATTGATCGAAAGTTGCGGCAGCGCCGTCACCAGCCTTCCCGATCCGGACCGCCGTGTTGCGGCCCGCTATCTCCAGGCTGTCCAGTGCGCAGAAGCCGATGGTGATATCGTTCACAAGGGACGCGGCATCATATCCGAGGTTTTGCCTCTCCATGGATGGGAGCAGCAGCAGAGGTATCCGTATCCTCGCACGCCCGGCCGATGCCTTTTCATCGCGGAGAACGGCGCCTTCTGCCGGTGGGGCGGAAATCTCTTCCTGCCGCACGGACCATGAACCAAGCAGCTCGGCCCGCTGTTCGAAGGTCTGCCTGAAGTATTCCACCTCACCCGCCGCATCGAATATCCGCAGCAGGATGCTGTGAATATCCCGGTCTTCCGGGTCGATGCCGAGAACCAGAAGCGCTGCTTCCTTCACCAGCGCGACATCGTCCTTTGCGGTCGCTTGTGCGGCAGCGGCTTTCAACGCCTCCTTCAGCACGCCGACATGCCTGCGCTCCTGCGCCTGTCGCCATTGATGGAAGACCGTGCTCTGGCAATCGACCCCCGGCATGAATTTCGCTTCAAGCGTTTTCACCAGCAGGCTCAATCTCGCAAAAATCGAGTCCGCCTGTTCCGCGCGTGCAAAGTACAAATCGGAGAACGAGGGAGGCGCATCGAGCTCGACGACGGTTTCGCTAAAATGGAGAAACGACCTGCCAAGCGCATTCTGACGGCTTCTTATTCGCGAAATCAGCTTGCGCAGATTGACCTGCGCGCTGCCATTATCGTTTCCCCACAAAAGCCGGGCGATCACGCCGCGTGAGGCGCGCGCCGTCGGCTCCAGCATGAGGTAGGCCAGGATCAACAGGCCCTTTTCCGGAAAGGCAACCTCGCGACGCTCGCGGTCCAGAAGCTTCAGGCCGCCAAATGCATGCAGTGAAAACATAATCCCGTTCACAAAATCCGCGCGAAACAATCCCGCGAGGAAGGGTATTTTCCTTTGCCGATCGATCTCATTCGCACCCGAACCGGAATGGTGAAATTCCCTTAAGCCTATAATGTGTAGGAAGGTCCGGCGATTTTCAATTCCAATTGCCCGCAGCCTGACAAACCCTTCGCCAAATCGAAAGCGCGACATATCTTTTTGTGAACACGCGATCTCATTCGGAGCATCAAGCCATGACGTCCTCTCCCTTCAAGACTATCTGTGTCTACGGCGCCGGCGCGCTGGGTGGCGCAATCGCCGCAAAGCTCGCTTCCTGCGACGGAGCGCAGACGCAGATCTCGGTCGTTGCGCGCGGGGCACATCTGGAGAGCATCCGCTCCGGCGGCATACGCCTGTGGGAAGCCGGCGCGGACAGCCCGCTCGTGGCGCGGATGACGGCAACGGCCGATGCGGGAGAGCTGCCGCCGCAGGATCTCGTCATTACCGGGCTCAAAGGTCATCAGCTTGCGGCTGCCGTCCCCGGCATCGTGAAATTGCTGCATTCGAGAACCCGGGTCGTCATGATCCTGAATGGCGTGCCGTGGTGGTATTTTCACCGGGACCGGCAGAGCGGTCATGCGGAATACCAGCTGGAGGAACTCGATCCGAACGGCGAACTCTGGCGCCGCGTCGGACCGGAGCGCGTCATAGGCTGCGTTGCCTATCAGGGAGCGGAAGTCATAGCGCCTGGTGAGGTCAAGCTCAGCAACAGCGGCCATTTCATCCTCGGCGAGCCTTCCGGCGAGACGACGGCCGATATCGAGGCGACAGCAGCGCTGCTCCAGCAGGCCGGCATCAATATCTCCATTTCCGGGCGCATCCGCGACGACATCTGGAGCAAGCTGATGGGCAATGCCGCCTTCAATCCGATCAGCGCGCTGACCCGGGCGCTGATGTCGGACATCATGGAGGATCCCGCGCTGGCAGCAATGGTCGGCCAGGTGATGAGCGAGGTGAAGGCCGTCGCAGAAGCCTTGGGATCGCAAATCGCCATGTCTGTCGAAGAACGCGTTGAGCGCTCGCGTCAGATCGGGCCCGTACGCACGTCCATGCTGCAGGACCTGCTGGCCGGCAAGGCGCTGGAAATCACTCCGCTCGTCGGCGTGGTCGTCTCGCTCGGCAAGCTTACGAACGTGCCGACGCCGATTTCCGCGACGATCCTGGCGCTGGTGACGCAGCTCGATCGCAAGAACCAGCAGGGCGCCAGCTAGGCGCCCCTCGACTACGCCAGATAGTTTTCGATTCTCCGGCAACGGTTTTGCGGCCAGTTGCCGGAGCAAATCCGGGCGTTTCGGCTCTTTATATCTCACTTACTTCTTCGTCTCTGGCCCCGAATGGATTTCCTATGAGGGCCGGCGTTACGCTTGCGGTGGAATATGGAGATCGACACCATGCTCGACACGCACGCACCCAATCTCACCGAATCCATCCGCGTCCTCGTTCATGACAGCGACAAGAAGCATCACCGCATTCCGGCATCGGCTACAATAACGAAAGGCCCGCGCAAGCATCAGCTTCACCCGCGCCAGGTTCGCGAAAAGCACACCTTTCGGGCCATGTTCGCCTTCGGGCTGCTGCTCAGCGCGCTGGAGCTGTTCATCGTGCTGCATTATCTGTGAGACGCCGCCGAGATGAGTGGACCGACTTGCCCGAGGCGCATCGGCGGTGCGATGACAGCCCTTGTCACCCCGTTTCGTGATCGCGCCTTCGATGACGCCGCTATGACGGCACATGTGGAATGGCAGCTGCTGAGCGGGATCGACGGACTGTTGGTCTGCTCCCTGACCGGCGAAGGACCGGCACTGACCGCGGGCGAGCGAAGCCGCGCCATCGAAATCTGCGTCGAACTCGCCGAAAGCAAGGTGCCCGTCATCGTCGCGACCGGCACCTACGACACGGCAACGACCATCGAAGAAACGCTGCACGCACAACGGCTTCGCGCCGACGCAGCCCTCGTGACGGTTCCCTATTATTCGAAACCCACGCAGAGCGGCGTGCTCCACCACTTCAGGCAGCTTGCGATGCAGACCGAGCTGTCCCTCATTGTCCATAACCAGCCGTCGCATACCGCGATCGACCTCACAGCCGCGACGGTCGCGCAACTGGCGGAAATTCCGGGTATTGTCGGGATTGCCGACAGCAGCGGCGATATCTCGCGCATCGATCGGTGGCGTGCCCTGCTGCCGGACCGGTTCGGTCTCTACACGTCCAACGATGCCTGCGCGCTCGCCTTTACCATTGCCGGCGGACACGGCTGCTTCTCCAGCGCGGCCAATATCGTGCCGCGGCTATTCCAGTCCATGCAGCACTCGGCAGTTTTCGGCTCCCTCGCCTTATCCCGATCACTCGGCGAGCGACTGCAGCCATTGTTCAGCGCGCTCGCACGCGAAAGCGAGCCGGCCACGGTCAAGCACGCACTGTCACAGGTGCGGTCGGTCAGAGCGGATGTGCGTCTGCCGCTGGTCGGCGTTGCGGATGACACCGCGGCTGCGATCCATGCCGCGCTCACGCGGGTTCAGTGCGAGAGCACCGGCCGGTTTGCCTTCCACCAGATCTGCCATGCAAGATTATGAAACTTCTCCATTACTATGAGATTTTTATATTTTTTCCGTTTCAGCCAAATGGAAATCCCGGCAACTCCCGCATAGATTCAACGGCATGGCGCCGGAAATCGTCCTACCCGGACCGGCGGCGCCGGTGACACTGGAAAGGAATTACGATGTCACGCTGCCGGCTTGCGGGCCAATCCACCGATCGTCTCCCGCGTCCACATGCTGCGGCCAGGGCAAGGAGCGAACGACACATCTCGTCGAACGCACTGCTGAGCGGCCTTCGCGCCATCGCGCCGCGCCTCGGGCTTGTCTTTCTGATTGCCGGCGCTTTGCAGATGACGCTGCGCCTGACCGGACACTGAGCAAACCGAAGACATCCAAAAGGAAGAAGAATACATGGCAAACGCACAGCATATTCCGCGCCGCCCGGCTCACCGCCAGATTTCGCCGGCTCCGGCGCGCTTCATCATCGGCCGAAACCGACGCGGCGGCTGGGTCGTTCACGACAGGCAGGGTCTCGTCGGCGGCCTGTTCCGCAACGAGGCCGCCGCCTTGCACTTCGCAGCGGAAGAATGCAACCATAATCCGGCCGATATCTGCCATGCGCCGGAAGGTGCCATCCTCGAACTGGATGGTTTTGCAACTATCTTTTCCAACCTGCATTAGCGCAATGCCAGGAAAAGCGCGCAGCGGTTTTTAGCCCGGAACTGCGCAAAACAAAGAGATGGAGCGGTCAGCGATTCCGTGAAACGCAGAGCCGCCCCAGGCCCAACCAACGCAGGCTCCGACAGTTCCGGCATCCCGGCCGAACGCTTCCTTAACCCGCGTTCGGTAGTCTTTCAGACCAGATGTCCCGGACAACAGAAACACGATGTCGAAGCCTGCCTTCCGCTACAGCCACTACGATCTCAGGGAACAACGCGCCGGCACGGTGATCGAAATCACGCTCTCGGCCATCGCCAATGTCAGACTGATGAACGACTCGAATTTCGAGCGCTTCACGGAAACCCTCAAACACCAGTTTCTGGGCGGTGTCGCCAAGAAATCGCCAATCCGGCTCACCATACCGGAATCCGGTCACTGGCATGTCATCATCGACATGGAAGGCCATAAAAGCCTGGCGGAATCGAGCGTGAAAACGGTCGACAAAGCGCCTGCCCCGCGTATGCAGAAAGCCCCGCAGGAAGCCGCCAACGGCCATTGACAAACGGCGTCAGCGCTCGCCGCGTTCCTTGCGCAGCTTCGCCCACCAGTCCAGCCGCTTGCGGATTTCGCGCTCGAATCCGCGCTCCGGCGGATCGTAAAACGTCTGCCGGCCCAATTTCTCCGGAAAATAGTTCTGCCCCGAAAAGGCATCCGGCTCGTCATGGTCATAACGATAGCCGTCGCCATAGCCTTCGGTGCGCATCAGCTTGGTGGGTGCATTGAGGATGTGCTTGGGCGGCAGCAGCGAACCGTTCTGCTTGGCGGCCTGCGTCGCCGCCTTGAAGGCGGTATAGACCGCATTGGATTTCGGCGCGGTCGCGAGATAGACGCAAGCCTGCGCCAGCGCCAGTTCCCCCTCCGGCGAGCCCAGATAATCGTAGGCATCCTTGGCGGCATTGCAGATCACCAGAGCCTGCGGGTCCGCAAGTCCGATATCTTCCACCGCCATGCGCACCAGCCGGCGGCCGAGATAGAGCGGATCTTCGCCGGCATCGAACATGCGCGCGAGATAGTAGAGCGCTGCATCCGGGTCGGAGCCGCGAACGGACTTATGAAGCGCGGAAATCAGATTATAGTGCCCGTCCTGCGCCTTGTCGTACACCGGGGCGCGACGCTGGACGATCTTGACCAGCATGTCGGGGTCGAAAAGCTCGTCCTTGCGCGCGGCACGCCAGACCTCTTCCGCCAGCGTCAGCACCGAACGGCCATCGCCATCGGCCATGCCGATCAGGCTGGCGCGGGCATCCTCCGTCAGAGGCAGCGGCTTGCCTTCCACCGCCTCGGCCCGGCGCAGCAGCTCTTCCAGGCTTTCCTCGTCATGCGAGCGGAACGTCAGGACGCGGGCGCGGGAGAGAAGAGCGGCATTGAGTTCGAAGGACGGATTCTCCGTCGTCGCCCCCACAAGAATGACGGTGCCGTCCTCCATGACAGGCAGGAAGCTATCCTGCTGCGCGCGATTGAAGCGATGGATCTCGTCGACGAAAAGCAGGGTCTGGCGGCCGTCCATGCGGCGCAGCCGAGCGGCCTCGAAGACTTTCTTCAGATCGGCGACACCGGAAAAGATCGCCGAAATCTGCTCGAAGGCGAGACCCGCCTCGCCCGAAAGCAGCCGGGCAACCGTGGTCTTGCCGGTGCCGGGCGGTCCCCAGAAGATCATCGAGCCGAGCGAACCCGCCTCGATCATCCGGCGCAAAACGCCGTCCTCGCCGGTCAGATGCGCCTGACCGGTGACTTCAGCCAGCGTTTGCGGCCGCAGACGATCGGCCAGAGGCCGCTTGTTGGCGACCTCCTCCGGTATCCGCGGTGCAAACAGGTCGTCGCTCATCGGAAGAACTGCCGGATGCGCTGTCCGTCACGCTCGATCTCGACGCGCCAGAAGCTCGGGTTGGAGCTGACGGTTTTCTGAAGGGTTTCCGTGGTGCTGATTGCAACGCCATTGATGGAAATGACGATATCGCGCGCGGCAAATCCCAGCCGGTCCGCCGGCGAGTTCGACTTCAGACTCTCGATGACGACGCCTGTGGAATCAGGCGGCATATGCAGATCGTCGGCAACGCGCGGCGAGAGATTGGCAACGGTCGCGCCGGAGAACGGATTGTCGCCCTCGATCGCCCGTTCGTCACGCGGCGTGGATTCGGGCGCCGCGGCAAGCGTCATCGTGGTCTCGTGCTCCTTGCCGTTGTCGAGCACGGTCAATGACACGGTTGCACCCAGGCCGGCCGTCGTCAGGCGGTAGCCCAGAGCGTCGGGATGCTCGATGGAGATGTTGTTCAGCGCCGTGATCACCTCGCCCGGCTTGAGGCCGGCCTTTGCCGCCGGTCCGCCATCGACCACCTTCGTCACCAGCGCGCCGCGCACCTTGTCCAGACCAAGCGCTTCGGCGACATCGGACGTCACCGGCTCGAAAGACGCTCCGATATAGGGACGCTCGAAGGACTTGTCTCCCCGGTCGGCCGCGGCAAGGAAGACCTTGACCAGGTTGGCGGGGATGGCAAAGCCGATACCGTTGGAGCCGCCGCCCTGGGAGAAGATCGCCGTATTGAGCCCGATCAGCTGGCCGGTCATGTTGACAAGCGCGCCGCCCGAATTGCCGGGGTTGATCGAGGCGTCGGTCTGGATGAAGAAGCCGACCTCGTTCTTCACCTGGTTACGGGCGAGCGCGGAGACGATACCGCTCGTCACCGTCTGCCCGACGCCGAAGGGATTGCCGATTGCGAGAACGAGATCGCCGACCTCTATCCCATCGGAATTGCCGATGGGCAGGACCGGGAAGGTCTCATTTTTCGACTGGATTTTCAGCACGGCAAGATCGACACGATCGTCTTTCAGAATGACCTTGCAGGGAAATTCGCGGCCGTCCGAGAGCGCGATCTTGATATCGTCGGCGCCATCGACGACGTGATTGTTGGTAATGACGGTGCCGTTCGCCTCCACGATGACGCCCGAGCCCAGCGACGATTGCTTCTCCGTGCGATTCGGCATGCGCTGCCCGAAAAACTGCTCGAAGAAGGGATCGCCGGCAAACGGCGACTGGCGTTGCACGACCCGCTCGGCATAGACGTTCACCACCGCGCCCGCCGTCTGCTTGACCAGCGGCGCGAAGGAAAGCTGCATCTCCGTCTGGCTTTGCGGCAGCGTCTTTGCCGTCTGAGCCTCAGCGGAAAGCGGCATAGCCATGACGAGAGCAATCATCGAAACGGCAGTGCGCTTCAGGAGGACTTGCATGGAAATTTCCCTTTTTATTTCTCTTTTAACAACGTTGTAGCGCCCGACGCTAGAAAGAAAAGAGGGCGGAAGCATGAAGCATAAATGGAGGTATGCGGCGATAAAAAACAGGTTCGATGAACAAAAACATGCTGTCATGCATTTCGCGTTGGGAATCGTGAAAAGGGAACCAGACATGCGATCGAACCATCTTGCCGCCGCCTTCGTCTTCACCGTCGCCATGGCCGGCACCTCTCATGCGGCCAGCTTCGATTGCGAGGCGCCAACCCTGAAGCCGGACGAAAAGACGATATGCGACGTCCGGGCGCTCAACGATGCCGATGTGAAGATGGTGACGACATTCGACCTGCTTTCGGGGCTTCTGGCCATGGGCGCGCGCGGCACGATGCAGGACCAGCAGACCGAATGGCTGAAGAAACGGCAGGCCTGCGGAGCGGATGTCGCGTGCCTTACATCGTCCTACCAGGAGCGTCAGAAAGAGCTGAACGACGCCTACAAGCAGATCAATCGGCCGCTGTAAGGGGTTGGTTTGCAATGGCTTAAGGGCTCACGCCGGAGATGTCCCCTCTCCCCGCCTGCGGGGAGAAGGCTAGGATGAGGGGCCAGGCAGATAGCCTCCGCGCGAAATCGAACTCGCCTGACTATCATCATCTTGGCCCAATCAAATCGAAACCGCAGCCCGAAAGCCGGCCTAGTCGCCGCCGACCTTGCCGCGCATCTTCTTGACCTCGGAGCGCCCGGATTTTTCCTTCAGCCGCCGCTCTATGGAGCCCTTTGTCGGCTTGGTCTTCCTGCGCGGCGGCGGCGGTGGGGCTGCCGCTTCGAGGATCAGCTCCTTCAGCCGCTCGCGCGCGTCCTCGCGGTTGCGGTCCTGGCTGCGAAAACGGCTGGCCTCGATCAGCAGCACGCCTTCCTTGGAAACCCGCCGGCCGGCGAGCCTCATCGCATTCGCCTTGACGCGGTCACTGAGCGAGGGGGAATTCTGGACGTTGAAGAAAAGCTGGACCGCCGTTGCGACCTTGTTGACGTTCTGACCGCCGGGACCTCCCGCCAGAACGAATTGTTCCGTCAGTTCCCAGCCGGCAATCGTGATCCGGTCGTTGATGTAAAGCGCTTCGCTGGCCATGGTTTTCTCCGCGCCTGTCTATCCCACATCGAAGCGCGGTTGAAAACTGCTGCCGGATAAAATGAAACCCGGCGAACTGGCCGCCGGGTTTCACGTGAGTCATTCCCGCTCTGGATGATTATTCCGCAGCGACCCGCAGTCCCGGCGCCGCATCGCGGACATTGCCGTCGACGTGATCTTCGAACTTCGCGAAGTTGGTAACGAACATCTGCACCAGCTTGGCGGCCTGCGCATCATAGGCATCGCCATCGGCCCAGGTGGAACGCGGGTCGAGGATGGCGCTGTCGACGCCCTCGACCGCGACCGGAACCGCAAAGCCGAAATTCGGATCGACGCGGAACTCGACATTGTCGAGATCACCCTTCAGCGCCGAGGCCAGCAGCGCACGCGTCGCCTTGATCGGCATGCGGCTTCCCTTGCCGTAGGCACCGCCGGTCCAGCCGGTGTTGACCAGCCAGCAACGGGCGCCGTGGCGGGCGATCAGCTCCTTGAGCAGGTTGCCGTATTCGGCCGGATGGCGCGGCATGAAGGGAGCGCCGAAGCAGGTCGAGAAAGTGGCTTCCGGCTCGACGACGCCCTTCTCCGTGCCGGCGACCTTGGCGGTGTAGCCGGAGAGGAAATGGTACATCGCCTGATCCGGCGTCAGCCTGGCGATCGGCGGCATGACGCCGAATGCGTCGGCCGTCAACATGATGATCGTCTCGGGATGGCCCGTCATGCCGGATTCCGAGGCGTTCGGGATGAAATGCAGCGGGTAGGCGCTGCGGGTATTTTCCGTCAGCGAACCGTCGTCGAGATCCGGCTGGCCGTGCTCGTCGAGCACGACATTTTCGAGCACGGTGCCGAAGCGGCGCGTCGTTGCATAGATTTCCGGCTCGGCCTCGGCCGAAAGACGAATGGTCTTGGCGTAGCAGCCGCCTTCGAAGTTGAAGATGCCGTTTTCGCCCCAGCCATGCTCGTCATCGCCGATGAGCGTGCGGGTCGGGTCGGCCGACAGCGTCGTCTTGCCCGTGCCGGACAGGCCGAAGAAGATCGCGGCATCGCCCTCGGGGCCGACATTGGCCGAGCAGTGCATCGGCATGACGCCGCGCTCCGGCAGCATGTAGTTCAGTGCCGTGAAGACCGATTTCTTCATCTCGCCGGCATAGGACGTGCCGCCGATCAGGACGATGCCGTTGACGAAGTCGCAGGCGATCACCGTTTCCGTGCGGCAGCCATGCCGCTCCGGATCGGCGCGGAAGCTCGGCAGGTCGATGATCGTCAGCTTCGGGACGAAGCTTTCGAGCGACGAGCGCTCGGGGCGGATCAGCAGATTGCGGATGAACAGCGAGTGCCAGGCAAATTCGGTGACGACACGCGTCGGCAGGGCATATTCGGCGTCGGCGCCGCCGATCAGGTCCTGCACGAACAGGTCCCTGCCGCGCGCATGCGCCAGCATGTCCTCATGCAGCAGCGCGAAATGCTCCGGCGACATCGGCTTGTTGTTGTCCCACCAGATCTGGTCCTCGGTGGCGGCGTCGCGCACGACGAACTTGTCCTTCGGGGAACGGCCGGTGTGCTGTCCGGTCAAAGCCCTGAGAGCGCCGTCGGCGGTCAGATCGGCTTCGCGGCGGCGAATCGCTTCCTCATAAAGATGAGCTTCCATGAGGTTATAGCGCACACTGGCGGCGGCTCCCAGGCCGATCGATCCCAGTTCAGTTGCGGGATTGCGGACGCCGATTTGCTCCATCACTTTTTCCTCTACAAGGGGCATGACCGTTAGAATTGCTTAAAGCGTAGAGGCGTCTTTTTAAAAGCACAAGAGCCGAAAACAAAAAATATTTAATGATATCATATATTTAATCGATTTAAATAAATCGCGCCAATTTTAAATCGTTTGAATGACGGGGGACGGGACGTTTCGTCGCACAACCTCCGATCACAGGCGTTTCGCCTCGGCAATCCTCCCCTTTATCTTTGCCACAATTTGTTCCACCTTTATCCCCATAAGCGCGCCAGGTTACCGCCGACCGAACTGGCAGACCGCCTGGGCTGGATTCCAAATCCGGGAGACGCGCACTGATGACGGAGACGAACACCATGTTGACAATCGCGCTCGTTGACGACGACCGCAATATCCTGACTTCCGTATCGATTGCCCTGGAGGCGGAGGGATATAAGGTAGAGACCTATACGGACGGAGCCTCGGCGCTGGACGGCCTGCTTGCTCGGCCGCCGCAACTGGCGATCTTCGATATCAAGATGCCGCGCATGGACGGGATGGAGCTTCTGCGCCGCCTGCGCCAGAAATCGGATCTGCCCGTGATCTTCCTGACGTCGAAGGACGAAGAGATCGACGAGCTCTTCGGCCTGAAGATGGGCGCCGACGACTTCATCACCAAGCCGTTCTCCCAGCGTCTGCTGGTCGAGCGCGTCAAGGCGGTGCTGCGCCGCGCTTCGGCCCGCGAAGCGGCGAACGCGGCAGGCGGCAACGCAGCCTCGAAGCCGGGCGCGGCACAACAGGCCCGCTCGCTGGAACGCGGCCAGCTCGTCATGGATCAGGAACGCCATACCTGCACCTGGAAGGGCGAGCCGGTGACGCTGACCGTTACCGAATTCCTCATCCTGCATTCGCTGGCGCAGCGCCCCGGCGTGGTCAAGAGCCGCGATGCGCTGATGGACGCGGCCTACGACGAGCAGGTCTATGTCGACGACCGCACGATCGACAGCCACATCAAACGCTTGCGCAAGAAATTCAAGATGGTCGATCTCGAATTTGATATGATCGAGACGCTGTATGGCGTGGGCTATCGCTTCCGCGAGGCTGCCTAGAGCCGGATGGTTTCGGGTCGAACGGGCCTGAAATCCGTATCCGCTCCTGAAGCAAACATGGGGCATGATGTCGTCCGAAGAGCCCTCACACTTTCGGTATCATGCCCGAATAGTTAACTGGACCATGCGGCGGACAATGGAATAAAGCATGCGGACGGGATCGCCGATCCCGTTCTTCGAAAGGGCCGTTGGCTTGGCACAGCTGGTGCAGGACAGAGATATAGACGACTCGGAAAGCCCGAGCGGCGCTAGAATCGCGCGCCGTCGCTGGACTCATCCGTTCGTTCTGATCCGCCGCATCTTCGGCAATGCCGTCTTTTCGAGCCTGACGCGGCGCATCCTGTTCTTCAACCTTGCCGCACTGGTCGTTCTCGTCGGCGGCATTCTCTACCTCAACCAGTTCCGCGAAGGCCTGATCGACGCGCGCGTCGAAAGCCTGCTGACGCAGGGCGAGATCATCGCCGGCGCCGTTTCCGCCTCGGCATCGGTCGACACGAACTCCATCACCATCGATCCGCAGAAACTGCTGGAACTGCAGGCCGGCCAAAGCATCACGCCGGTTCCGAACGACGAGGACCTGGAGTTCCCGATCGATCCGGAAAAGGTGGCTCCGGTGCTGACACGGCTGATTTCGCCGACGCGCACCCGAGCCCGCATTTTCGATGCCGATGCGAACCTGCTGCTCGACAGCCGCCATCTTTACTCACGCGGCCAGGTGCTGCGCTACGATCTGCCGCCGGTCGACGACGAGAAGCAAAGCTGGTCGGACTGGTTCAGCGGCCTGCTCAACAAGATGCTGCAGCCGGGCAACCTGCCGGTCTATAAGGAAGCGCCCGGCGGCGACGGATCGATTTACCCGGAAGTCATGAACGCCCTGACCGGCGTGCGCGGTGCCGTGGTCCGCACCACGGAGAAGGGCGAGCTGATCGTCTCGGTCGCCGTGCCGATCCAGCGTTTCCGGGCCGTTCTCGGCGTGTTGCTGCTGTCGACCCAGGCCGGCGATATCGACAAGATCGTCCATGCCGAGCGGCTGGCGATCATGCGCGTCTTCGGCGTCGCGACGCTGGTCAACGTCGTGCTGTCGCTGCTTCTGTCCTCCACCATCGCCAATCCGCTGCGCCGGCTTTCGGCCGCCGCCATCCGCGTGCGCCGCGGCGGGGCGAAGGAGCGCGAGGAAATCCCCGACTTTTCCGCTCGTCAGGACGAGATCGGCAATCTCTCGATCGCGCTGCGCGACATGACCTCGGCGCTCTACGACCGCATCGATGCGATCGAAAGCTTCGCGGCCGACGTCAGCCACGAGCTCAAGAATCCGCTGACATCGCTGCGCAGTGCCGTTGAAACGCTGCCGCTCGCCAAGAGCGACGATTCCAAGAAGCGGCTGATGGACGTGATCCAGCACGACGTTCGCCGCCTCGACCGCCTGATCAGCGACATTTCCGACGCATCGCGGCTCGATGCGGAACTTGCCCGCTCGGATGCGAAATCGCTCGATCTGGAAGTGCTGCTGCGTGACATGATCGAGATTTCGAGGCAGGTCGGACACAGCAAGAAAGCGGTCGAGATCGAATATATCGTCGACCGCAAACCGGCCAACAAGGCGAAGTTCATCGTCGATGGTCACGATCTTCGTATCGGCCAGATCATCACCAACCTCATCGAAAACGCCCGGTCCTTCGTTCCGATCGATACCGGCAAGATCACCGTTCGGCTGACGCGCACGCGGATGCGCTGCGTCATCTATATCGAAGACAACGGCCCGGGCATCCAGGCCGAGGATATCGACCGCATCTTCGAGCGTTTCTATACCGACCGGCCCGAATCCGAGGGCTTCGGGCAGAATTCCGGCCTCGGCCTGTCGATCAGCCGGCAGATCGCCGAAGCCCATGGCGGTTCGCTGCGCGCCGAGAATATCGTCGACAGCGATGGCGCGACCCTGCTCGGCGCACGCTTCATCCTCTCGCTGCCCGCCAAGACGACGGCGTGAGAGCCGCATGACCGGCGAAGCGACCAATATCCACGCCACGGCGATCGTCGTCGCCAAGACCGGGCTGCTGTTTCTCGGTCCTTCCGGCAGCGGCAAATCCTCGCTCGCCTTTTCCTGTCTTGCGGCCGCCAAGCCGCTCGGACTTGCCGCCTTCCTGATCGCCGACGATCGTGTGCTGATCTCGAATGACGATGCGCGTGTGATCGCGACATGCCCGCCCTCCATCGCCGGGCTGATGGAAATCCGCCATACAGGGATTGTTCGCCTGCCTTACCTGTCCGAGGGCGACATGCACGTCGCCGTCCGGCCGGTCGACCCGGCGACGGCCGACAGGCTGCCACCCGAGGACGAACAGATGGAGATTACCGCCACCGTGCGGTTGCCGCTGATCCGCCTGGCTGCAACCTGTGCGAATCCGCTGGCCGTAATCATGGCGAAAATCGGCACAAGTTTGGGTTAATCGGCCATTTAGGCTCGCACAGGCGCCCAAATCCCATATTTTAAGCTTGCACTTCGTCTTTTCATCGCCAAGATGTCCCCCCACGGTGGACGACATTGCTGCATTGCGGTATGGGCCACCTGTCTGCGTATGCGATGGGAGCAGTAATATCATGATTGGACTTGTGCTTGTCACTCATGGCAAGCTGGCTGAAGAGTTTCGGCATGCTGTCGAGCATGTCGTTGGTCCGCAGAAGTTCATTGAGACGGTATGCATTGGTCCCGAAGACGACATGGACAAGCGCCGGCAGGACATTCTGCAGGCCGTAGCCGGCGCCGATGACGGGCACGGCGTCATCATCCTGACCGACATGTTCGGCGGCACCCCCTCCAATCTCGCCATCTCCGTCATGAACAGCGGTCACACCGAGGTCATTGCCGGCGTCAATCTGCCGATGCTCATCAAGCTCGCAGGCGTTCGCGGCGACAACAACATGGAGCGGGCCCTGGTGGAGGCTTCGGAAGCCGGGCGCAAATACATCAACGTGGCCAGCCGCGTGCTCAGCGGCAAATGACGAGACAAACACCGCCCACATGACCGAGCTTTCCCGGGAACTTCTGATCATCAACAAACGAGGCCTGCACGCCCGCGCCTCGGCAAAATTCGTACAGACCGTCGAAGCATACGACGCCGCGATCACCGTTTCGAAAGACGGGACCACGGTCGGCGGCAATTCGATCATGGGACTGATGATGCTGGCCGCCAGCCCCGGCTGCAGCGTGCTGGTGACGGCCAGCGGCAATCAGGCCGCAGAAGCGCTCGAAGCGCTCGACCAGCTGGTCGCCAACAAGTTCGGCGAGGAAATGTAAGCCTTCCTCCAGCTTGCCGCTGAGATATAAAGACATAAAGACTTCTTTATGTCATCATTGATTTCCACCCTGAAGCCTGCTACACGGCATCATTCCACACGCTGACAGCGTGCAATTCTTGTTGCATTCGGCCAGGCGTCCGCCTGCGGCGCGACTGCATCGTTCAGGCTGGAGACCTTCATGAGCACTGAAAAGGACTACGTCGTCGCGGATATCGGCCTTGCCGATTTCGGCCGCAAGGAAATCTCGATCGCCGAAACCGAAATGCCGGGCCTGATGGCGTGCCGCGCCGAATTCGGCGAAGCGCAGCCGCTCAAGGGCGCGCGCATCACCGGCTCGCTGCACATGACGATCCAGACCGCCGTTCTCATCGAGACGCTGGTGGCGCTCGGCGCCCAGGTGCGCTGGGCATCGTGCAACATCTTCTCGACGCAGGACCATGCCGCCGCCGCGATCGCCGCCTCCGGCGTTCCGGTCTTCGCGGTCAAGGGCGAGAGCCTCGAGGACTACTGGACCTATACGGACAAGATCTTCCAGTGGACCGACGGCGGCCTTTCCAACATGATCCTCGACGATGGCGGCGACGCCACGATGTACATCCTGCTCGGCGCCCGCGCCGAAGCCGGCGAGGACGTGCTTTCCCATCCGCATTCGGAAGAAGAGGAAATCCTCTTCGCGCAGATCAAGAAGCGCCTGCAGGCAACGCCTGGCTGGTTCACCAAGCAGCGCGACGCCATCAAGGGCGTGACCGAAGAGACCACCACCGGCGTCAACCGCCTCTACCAGCTCAGCCAGAAGGGCCTGCTGCCTTTCCCGGCCATCAACGTCAACGATAGCGTCACCAAGTCGAAGTTCGACAACAAGTACGGCTGCAAGGAATCGCTGGTCGACGGCATCCGCCGCGCCACCGACGTCATGATGGCCGGCAAGGTTGCCGTCGTCTGCGGTTATGGCGACGTCGGCAAGGGATCTGCCGCCTCGCTTTCCGGCGCCGGCGCCCGCGTCAAGGTGACTGAAGTCGATCCGATCTGCGCCCTGCAGGCCGCCATGGACGGTTATGAAGTCGTTCAGCTCGAGGATGTCGTTTCGAGCGCCGATATCTTCATCACCACGACGGGCAACAAGGACGTCATCCGCATCGACCACATGCGCGCGATGAAGGACATGGCGATCGTCGGCAACATCGGCCACTTCGACAACGAAATCCAGGTCGCCGCGCTGCGGAACCAGAAGTGGACGAACATCAAGCCGCAGGTCGACATGGTCGAGTTCTCCAAGGGCAACCGCATCATCCTGCTCTCGGAAGGCCGCCTCCTGAACCTCGGCAACGCCACCGGCCATCCGTCCTTCGTGATGTCGGCTTCCTTCACCAACCAGACGCTGGCGCAGATCGAGCTTTTCACCAAGCCCGGCGAGTACAAGAACCAGGTCTACGTGCTGCCGAAGCACCTCGACGAGAAGGTCGCCCGCCTGCATCTCGCCAAGCTCGGCGTGAAGCTGACGGAGCTTTCCGAAGAGCAGGCTTCGTATATCGGCGTGACGCCAAGGGGTCCGTTCAAGTCCGACCACTACAGATACTGATTACCGAATCAATATCCACAACATCTTGTGGCCTCGGCATTGACAAATGCCGGGGCTTATTTTTTAGCCAGCTCCCTTCCCGCAGATTCCCTTAGGCAGTATTGTTTTTACACTTGATTCGTGACGAACCGGGCACGCCCGGAGCCATGAAAATGGGATGTCTTGTCAGGATGCGGCACATTATAGGACGGAGACAGACCTCTTATGATTGAAGGGGAAGACAACCTGCATCGACCAGCGTTACGCCGAGCGGCGGCGCGGTTGCAGCAGGGCGGTGCATATCGGCTTTCGGCAAGCGCGAAGCAGGGCAAGGGCCGGCTGGCTCGCTTCAGCCGCCTGCTGCGGCTCAGCGTTTTCGGCGGCCTCGCGACCGGTCTGGCAGGACCCGTCCTCGCGCAGGGCAATGCCGCGGCGCAGACGAGCATGCGTCTTTTCACTTCGTCGGAAATGGCCCTCTTCTCCGTCATCATCGGTGTCATCTCCGCCGCGCTTCTGTCGACCATGTGGATGGTCCGGCAGCGCGGCAACATGGAAAGCGAAAGCCGCGAGATCCGCACGGCGCTTTCCGACGCCAACCAGCGCATTTCGCAATACCAGGCCCTGATTGCCGACAAGAACCGCCGCATCGTCATCTGGGATGGCCAGAATGCGCGTCCCGAACTGCTCGGACAGCTCCCGGTGGAGACCGGCGCGCCCCAGGACAGCGAATTCCTCGCCTTCGGCCGCTGGCTGAAATCATGGTCGGCCGGCGAGCTCGACAAGGCGATCGACAAGCTGCGCGGCAGCGGCCAGAGCTTCGACATGGTGGTCGAGACCAACCGCGACGAAATCCTGGAAGCGCAAGGGCGCATTTCCGGCGGACGGGCCTTCGTCCGCTTCATCGCGCTCAACAATCTGCGCGCCGAGCTGGCCGAGCTGAAGATCGAGCGCGACCGGCTGATGACCTCGATCTCCACCTTCCAGAACCTGCTCGATGCCATCGACCTGCCGGTCTGGCAGCGCGACGCGGAGGGCAAGCTCACCTGGGTCAACCAGGCCTACAGCGAGGCCGTGGAAGCGGTTTCGGCCGAGGAGGCCATCCGCGAGGGCCGTGAATTCCTGACGACCGTGGCGCGCGAGCGCATACGCGCGGCAGCCACTCCGGAATCGCCTTTTCACGACAAGATTTCGACGGTCGTGCACGGCAACCGCACCTTCTTCGACGTGGTGGACGCGAAGGCGCCGAATGGCTCCGCCGGCATCGCCGTCGATGTTTCCGAGGCGGAATCGGTGCGGGCCGAGCTTGCGCGCACGCTGAAAAGCCATGCCGAGACGCTCGATCATCTAGCCACTCCGGTTGCGATCTTCGACGGCGAGCGGCGTCTGCAGTTCTACAATCAGGCTTTCGTCCAGCTCTGGGAGCTCGACATCGCGTTTCTGGAAAAGCGCCCCGACAACAGCGAGCTGCTGGACAGGCTGCGCAGCGCCAAGAAGCTGCCCGAACAGCTCAACTGGAAGACATGGAAGGACGGCGTCCTTTCGGTCTATCGCGCGCTCGATACGCAGACCGATCTATGGCATCTGCCCAATGGCCAGATCTTGAGGGTTTTCGCCACGGCGCATCCACAGGGTGGCGCCACCTGGGTCTTCGAGAACCTGACCGAACAGGTCGATCTCGAAACCCGTTACAACACGCTGGTCAAGGTGCAGGGCGAAACCATCGACCACCTTTCCGAAGGTGTCGCCGTTTTCGGTCCCGACGGCCGCATCCGCCTGTCCAACCCGGCCTTCCGCATCCTGTGGAACATTACCGAAGCGCAGGCCAAGCCGGGCACGCATATTCAGGCGCTGGCCGAAGCGTGCGCGCCCTCCTACGACCGGCCTGACGGCTGGAAGCGGTTTGCCGAACAGATTACAAGCTTCGACGACGAGCGGCCCTCCTCGCAGGGCACGCTGGAGCTCTATTCCAACCTGGTGCTCGACTACGCCGTCATTCCGCTGCCGAACGCGCAGACCATGCTGACCTTCGTCAACAAGACCGACAGCGTGCGCGCCGAACGGGCCCTGACCGAGAAGAACGAAGCGCTGCTGAAGGCGGACGAGCTGAAGAACGATTTCGTCCAGCATGTTTCCTACGAGCTGCGCTCGCCGCTGACCAACATCATCGGCTTCACCGACCTCTTGAAGACGCCCGGCATCGGCTCGCTGAACGAGCGGCAGGCCGAATATATCGACCATATCTCCACCTCTTCCTCCGTGCTTCTGACGCTGGTCAACGACATTCTCGATCTCGCGACGGTCGATGCCGGCATCATGCGGCTGAACTATTCCGAGATCGTGCTCAACGATCTGCTCGACGAGGTGTCGATGCAGATCGCCGACCGGCTGCAGGAAAGCGGCGTGACGCTCGAAATCACAGTGCCGTCCCACCTCGGCTCCATCGTTGCCGATCAGCAGCGGCTGAAGCAGATCCTGCTCAAGCTCCTGACCAATGCCGCCAATTTCGCGCCCGAAGGCTCGACGATCTCGCTGAAATGCGGACGCGAAGGCACGGATTTCGTCTTTTCCGTTTCCGACAAAGGCCCGGGCATACCGGAAGATCTGCTCCACAGCGTCTTCCACCGCTTCGCCTCCGGCGGCAAGGGCAGCAAGCGCAGCGGCGCGGGTCTCGGCCTTTCCATCGTCGAAAGTTTCGTCAGCCTGCATGACGGCGAAGTCTCGATCGAAAGCCAGCCGGGCAAGGGAACGATAGTCACCTGCCGGATTCCCTCTGCCGAACTGCCTCACTCCGTCGCAGCAGAATGACAGCTTCCGACAGCAGCATTTCCCTTTTCCTCGCAGATGATACGGCCACGGCCCAGCTCGGAGAGGATCTGGCGCTGGCATTGAAGGTCGGCGACTGTCTGGCGCTATCGGGCGATCTCGGTGCCGGCAAATCCTCGCTCGCCCGCGCACTGCTGCGCGCCATGGCCGACGATGCCGAACTGGACGTGCCGAGCCCGACCTTTACGCTCGTACAATCCTATGAGCTGCGTATTCCGGTCTCGCATTTCGATCTCTATCGCCTCGGCGACCCCAGCGAGTTGACGGAGCTTGGTTTCGACGAGGCCCTGCAGTCCGGGATTTGCCTTGTCGAATGGCCCGAAATGGCCGAAGGCGAGTTGCCAGCCGAGCGCATCGACCTCAGGCTCACGCACGAGGGCGAGGGGCGGCGGGTCACGATCACGGCGCCGGACCGGCAGACGGCGCGCATCGAGCGCGTCCTGGCCATCCGCGCTTTTCTCGATCAGCACGGCTATGGCGGCGCGCATCGGCGCTTCCTGACCGGCGATGCCTCGCTGCGCGCCTATGAATCGATCTATCCGAAGGATGGCGGCAGCCGTGTGATCCTGATGGACTGGCCGCGCCTGCCGGAAGGGCCGCCCGTGCTCGACGGCAAGCCCTATCCGAAAGTCGCGCATCTTGCCTGGGATGCCTATCCCTTCGTCGCAATCGCCAATGTCCTCAGCGAGAACGGCTTTGCCGCTCCGGAAATCTATGCCGCCGACTATGACCAGGGTATCCTTCTCATCGAGGATCTCGGCACGGAAGGCGTGCTCGATGCACAGGGCAAGCCGATTGCCGAGCGTTACCGCGCCGGCGTCGCGTGCCTCGCGCATCTGCACGGGCTTTCCATTCCCCACGATATTCCGGTAACGCCGGACCACACCCACCACATTCCGGACTTCGACCGGACGGCGATGAAGATGGAAGCGCGCCTCCTTCTCGACTGGCATCTGCCCTGGAAACGCGGCACGCCGGCCAGCGACGAGGAACGGGCGGATTATTTAGCGATCTGGGACGGGCTGATCGATCAGCTCGAAGACACGGAAAAGAACCTGCTGCTGCGCGACATGCATTCGCCGAATATCATCTGGCGGGCGCATCAACAGGGCATCAAGCGCGTCGGCATCATCGATTTCCAGGACGCGATGATCGGACCGACCTCCTATGATGTCGCCTCGCTCGTGCAGGATGCCCGGGTGACGATCGAGCGCGATCTGCACGACCAGCTGATGGCCGATTATCTCGCGCTCCGGCATGCCCAGGGCGGCTTCGACGAGGCGAAATTCCTGAAGAGCTGGGCGATCATGTCGGCGCAGCGCAATTGCAAGCTTGCCGGCCTGTGGGTGCGGCTCTTGCAGCGCGACGGCAAGCCCGGATACCTGAAGCACATGCCGCGCACACTCGCCTACCTCGCCATCGCCTTCGAGCACGAAGCGCTCACCCCTTTACGCGAATGGTGCGAGAAGGCGGGTATCGGCCGCGCATAGCGACCGAAGACCCGGCGACGGCTTTCCGGCCTTGTGCTAAAGGAGAGCAAAGAGCGAATCACGAGTTCGAGACGATATGACCATCAAGCAAGCCATGGTATTGGCCGCGGGGCTCGGAACCCGCATGCGGCCGATCACCGACACCATCCCGAAACCGCTGGTGAAGATCGCCGGCAAGCCGATGATCGATTATACGCTGGATGCGCTGGTCGAGGCCGGCGTCGAGCGGGCCGTCGTGAACGTTCACCACCACGCCGACCAGATGGAGGCGCATCTGCGCGGCTATCGCGGTCTCGATATCCTGATCTCGGATGAGCGAGACGCGCTGATGAACAACGGCGGCGGCCTCGTCAAAGGCCTGAAGCTGTTGAGTCGCGATCCGGTCTTCGTCATGAATGCCGACCTGTTCTGGATCGGCGAGCAGCCCGGTCATCCAACAAATCTCGAACGCTTAGCCGGATTCTACGACAGCGAGCGCATGGATATGGCGATGCTCTGCGTCGACCTCGAACGCACCACGGGCCATAATGGCAAGAATGATTTCGCCATGGCACAAGACGGAGGGCTCGCCCGCTTCCGTGATGTCGGACGCGACGGGGTCGTCTATGCCGGTGCTATTGCCATGAGCCCAGCCTTTTTTGACGACGCGCCGAATGACGCCTTCAACCTCAACATCTACTTCGACAAAGCCATTGCCTGCGGCAGGCTCTACGGCACCATGCTCGCCGGCCATTGGCTGACGGTGGGAACGCCGGAGGCGGTCGGCGAGGCGGAGGAAGCGATCCGGACCTACCGGGCGTTCGCGTGAGCCGATGACGGGCGGACACCGGCAGCGCATCCTGACGATTCCGGCGGGTCTGCCCTTCCTGAAGACCCTTGCGACGGCTCTGTGCGACGGCCGGCTGACCGAACACTTCCGCCATGATCCGGACGACCCGCTGTCGCTTGCCAAGGTCAGCATCTTCCTGCCGACACGGCGTGCGGCGCGCGTGCTGCGCTCGGAATTCGTCGATCTGCTCGGCGGCCGCTCGGCCATCCTGCCCGTCATTCGCCCGCTCGGCGAGACCGACGACGACAGCGGCTATTTCGAGGAAGCCCTGCCGGAGACGGCCGATCTGGCGCAGCCGCTTGCCAATACGGCACGGCTGCTGGAACTGGCACGGCTGATCCTTGCCTGGCGCAACAAGCTGCCGCAGATCGTGCGCGACATTCACTCCGACTCGCCGCTGGTGGCGCCCGCGAGCCCGGCCGATGCCATCTGGCTGGCGCGCAATCTGGCCGAACTCATCGATTCGCTTGAGACGGAAGATCGCGACTGGAGCGAACTTGCCAATCTCAGCGCCGAGGACCATGCGCTCTGGTGGCAGCTGACGGCCGAATTCCTGGCGATCGCCAGCGCCTTCTGGCCGGCCCGGCTCGAGGAACTCGGCAAGTCTTCCCCTGCCCGCAACCGCAATGCCATTCTGCGGGCCGAAGTGCAGCGGATCGCCACCATGCGGCATCCGGGGCCTGTCATCATTGCAGGCTCGACCGGCTCGGTCCCCGCGACGGCGGAGCTGATTGCCGCGGTCGCCGACCTGCCGCAAGGCGTGATCGTGCTTCCCGGCCTCGATCTGACGATGCCCGAAGAGGATTGGCAGCTCGTTGCGCCGGAGACAGGGATCGGCGAGAGAGCCGACCCGACCACGCGCAGCCATCCGCAATACGGTCTTTCGCTGCTGCTGAAGCGACTACGCGTCACGCGCCGCGATGTCGAAACCATCGCGGACGCGGCGGAAACCATGCAGATGCGCGCCCAGGTCCTGTCGCGCGCGCTGGCGCCGGCCAAGGCGACGAGCGGTTGGGGAAGCTGGCGCAAGACGCTCGCTCCCCATGCGATGGCGGACGCATTTGGCGATGTGGCCCTCATCGAGGCCGCCAACGAGCGCGAGGAAGCGACCGCGATCGCCATCGCCTTGCGGCTGGCGCTGGAAAAACCCGGACGCCACGGCGGCGAGAGCCAGGCGGCGCTGATCACGCCCGACCGCAATCTCGCCCGGCGCGTGACCGCAGAGCTGGCCCGCTTCGGCATCACCGCCGACGATTCGGCAGGCACACCGCTGAACGCCACGCCGCAGGGCACGTTGCTGCAATTGCTGCTGGAGGCCGCGCTTCGCCCCGGCGATCCCGTCGCAGTCGTCGCGTTGCTCAAGCATCCCCTCGCCCTGTTCGGCCTGCCGGCGGAGATACGCCAGCCGGGCGTCGACGCGCTGGAAATCCTGGCGCTCCGCGGCGGCGTCGCCAATGTCGACATCGGCAGGCTGGAAGCGCTGCTCGACGAGCGGATGGCGGGGCAGGTCAACGATCGTCACCCGCCGCAATGGCGCAAATCGCTGCCGGCAGAATCCGGCGAACGCGCATGCGCCCTGGCGCAGCGGGTGACTGCCGCATGCGAACCGCTGATACCGGCGCTTTCCGCGCTCGGCGGACAGGGTCTCCTTACCCTTTCGGATTGGGCCGAGCGCACCGGCCGGGCTTTGGAAGCCGTAGCAACGGACGAACGCGGCGACCTTACCGGGCTCTGGTCGGGCGAAGCCGGGGATACGCTTGCAAGCCTGCTGAGAGACGTTATCGAGACCGATGGGCAGCTGGAAGCCGATGGGCCGCAATGGATCGATATCATGGCAGCGCTCTGCGTCGGTCAGGCGGTGAAACCGCGCGCACTCAGCCATCCCCGCCTCTTCATCTTCGGCACGCTGGAAGCACGCCTGCAGAGCGTCGATACGCTGATCCTCGGCGGATTGAACGAAGGGTCATGGCCGGGGCAGACGGCGAACAATCCCTTCATTTCCCGCAGCATGAAGACGGAGATCGGCCTGGAGCCGCCGGAGCGGCGCATCGGCCAGCTTGCGCACGACTTCGAAATGGCGAACGGCACCCGCGACCTGATCTATTCCCGTGCGCTGCGCCAGGGCTCGACGCCGACGGTGGCCTCGCGCTGGCTACAGCGGCTGATCGCGCTCGGCGGCAAGCAGCTGGAAGAAGACATGAAGGCCCGCGGCGACCAGTATCGCCACTGGGCCGCGATGATCGACGAGGGCGAAAATCAGGCACCGGCCCTGCGACCGGCACCAAAACCGCCCGTGGAGTTGCAGCCCAAGAGCTATTCCTTCAGCGAAGTCGGGCGACTGCGGCGCGACCCCTATTCGATCTATGCCCGGCGCGTGCTGCGGCTCGATCCGGTCGATCCGTTCAACCGCGATCCCGGCCCGGCCGAGCGCGGCACGCTCTACCACAAGATCATCGACCGCTTCGTCCGCGAGGGGCATATCGCCGGCACGCCGGACGCGGCGCTGGCCATGGATCGCATCATCGCCGATCTCTTCGATGCCGAGCGGCTGCCCGTTCACATCGACAGCGTCTGGCGTCCGCGTTTCCGCGAAGTGGCGCGGGCTTTCCTTGAATGGGAAGCGGAACGGCGGCCTCAGCTTCGCCAAACGGCGACGGAAGTGCCGGCCGGTGTCGAGATCGAACCGATCGGCATTCGGCTGACAGGCGTTGCCGACCGTATCGACATCAAGAGCGACAAGGGCGCCGACCTCATCGACTACAAGACCGGCTCCAACCCGTCGCCACCGCAGGCCCGCGCGTTGCTCGACCCGCAGCTGGCACTGGAAGCCTATGCGCTGAAGGCGGGCGCGTTCCGCAATATCGGCGCGCTGCTCCCCGAGAACCTGCTTTACGTTCGTCTCCGGCCCGGCGACCGCTTCAGGGTCGATCAAGTCAACAACGAACATTCCACCCGCGGCGGCAAGACGGAAACGAAGTCGGCTATGGATCTGGCGCAGGAATCGATGGACCAGCTCGTCAAATTCGTCTCGCTGCTGCAATCGGGCGAAAAGGGCTTTTCCTCGCGGCTGATTCCGGCCCAGCAGTTCGAATATGGCGGCGATTACGACCACCTCGCCCGCGTGTCGGAATGGTCTACGGCCGAGAACGAACAGGAGGGCGGCGGCGATGAGTGAGTTTTCCGCCGACGATATCGCCACACTGCCGGAAAGCGACGACCCCGGCGTCTGGATCAGCTGGACGACCATCCAGCAATCCATCGCCTCCGATCCCGAGCGTTCGGCCTGGGTCTCGGCCAATGCCGGCTCCGGCAAGACGCATGTGCTGACGCAGCGCGTCATTCGCCTGCTTCTGGCTGGCGCCCGCCCTTCGGCCATTCTCTGCCTGACCTATACCAAGGCCGCCGCGTCCGAGATGTCGAACCGCGTCTTCGACCGGCTGGCGGCCTGGGCGACGATGCCGGACGAGGAGCTGAAGACACGTATTGCCGACATCGAGGGCAGGCAACCGGATCTCTTCAAGCTTGCCGAGGCGCGCCGGCTTTTCGCCAAGGCGCTCGAAACGCCGGGTGGGTTGAAGATCCAGACCATCCATGCCTTCTGCGAGGCCCTGCTGCACCAATTCCCGCTCGAGGCCAACGTCGCCGGGCATTTCTCCGTGCTCGACGACCGGGCCGCCGAAGTTCTGCTCGACGATGCGCGCCGCGCACTCCTGACCTCGACGACGCCGCAGGGCGATGCCGAACTGGCGCGCGCCTTCGATTATGTGCTCGACCTCGGCGACGAATCGGGGCTTGAGACGCTGCTCGGCGATATCGTCGCCAACCGCAATGCCATTCGTCGCTTCACCGAGGCGGCCGAACGCCAGGGCGGTCTCGAAAATGCGCTGCTAGCCCGGCTCGGCCTTTCCCCCGGCGAGACGGAAACGAGCATAGCGGAGCAATATTGGCCGCTTCCCGGCCTTTCCGGCGCTGCACTGGAACTTTATCTCACGCTCGCCGACCAGAAGGGTGGCGCCAAGGCGCAGGAAGTCGCTTATGCGCTGCGCCTTGCCAAGCGCGAGGCAGATCCGCTCGCGCGCGCCGAGATTCTCGAAAAGGCCGTACTCACCGCGAAAGGCGAGCCGAAGTCGGACAGCCAGTTCTTCGTCAAGGCGATGCTGGCCGACGCTCCGGCGCTGGCCGAGGCGGTGGCCGAGGCACGCACCCATGTCGTTGCCTGCCGTGACCGGCTGAAGCTAATGCGTATGTATCGGGCCACCAGCGCCGCTCTCGTTCTCGCCGACCGGCTGAACCGCGACTATGAAGAATTGAAGAAGCGGCGCAGCCAGCTCGATTTCGAAGACCTCATCACCCGCACGGCCGATCTTCTGACCAAGAAGGATGTCGGGCCGTGGATTCACTACAAGCTGGATCAGGGCATCGATCACATCTTGGTAGACGAGGCGCAGGATACGAGCCCGATCCAGTGGAGCGTCATCCAGTCGCTGGCGGAGGATTTCTTCTCCGGCGACAGTGCAAGACCGACGATGCGGACCATCTTTGCCGTCGGCGACGAGAAGCAATCGATCTACTCGTTCCAGGGCGCCCGTCCCGAGCGCTTTTCCGAGGAAAGCGACCGCACGCGGCGGCGGGTGGCAGCGAGCGGCCGGCAATTCTCGTCGATCCGCCTGCCCCTCTCCTTCCGCTCGACGGCCGATGTGCTCGGCGCCGTCGACCACGTCTTTACCAGCCCGGAGAATGCCCGAGGCCTCAGCGCCGTCAACGAGCCGGTGGTGCATCGCTCCAGCCGCATCGGCCACCCCGGCGCCGTCGACCTCTGGGAAATGATCGCGCCGGAACCGGCCTCCAGGGAAGAGGACTGGACGGCGCCCTTCGATTCGACGCCTGAGAGTGCCCCTGCCGCTATCCTTGCACGACGGATGGCGCACACGATCGGCAATCTCGTCGGCCGGGAAAAGATCATCGAGAAAGGCAAAGCGCGTTTCATCGAGGCCGGCGACATTCTCGTGCTGGTGCGCAAGCGCGACAGCTTCGTCAACGCGCTGACCCGCGCCCTGAAACGACGCGGCAATATTCCCGTCGCGGGTGCCGACCGGCTGGTCCTGACCAGCCATATCGCCATTCAGGATCTTCTGGCACTCGGCCGCTTCCTGCTGCTGCCAGAAGACGATCTTTCGCTCTGCGCCCTGCTCAAGAGCCCGTTGTTCGATCTCAGCGAAGAGGATGTCTTCGCGGTTGCCGCCTATCGCGACGACGAGGAAAGCGTCTGGAGCCATCTACAGACCTTTGCAAAGGACGGCCATGAGCGCTTCAGCCACGCGGTCGAACGCCTGAGAACCTTCCTTGCCCTGTCGAAAAGCCTTCCCGTGCATGATTTCTATGCGCGCGTGCTCGGCAGCTTCGGCGGCCGGCGAAAGTTTCTGGCGCGGCTCGGCACCGAGGTCAGCGACATTCTCGATGAATTCCTGACCTTCACACTTGACCACGAGACGAGCGGCCTGCCCGGCCTGCAATCCTTCATCTCGACGCTGGAACTGGAAGCGCCGACCGTCAAGCGCGAGCAGGACAAGGGCCGCAACGAAGTGCGGATCATGACGGTGCATGCCTCGAAGGGGCTGGAAGCGCCGATCGTCTTCCTCGTCGATGGCGGCGGCAAGGCCTTTACCCATACGCACCTGCCGAAGATGCGGCTGATCGAGACCGGCAAGGACGAGATCCCGCTGCCGGTCTGGGTTCCGGTTTCGGCGCTCGCCAATTCGCTGACGCTGGCCGATACCGCGCGGCTGCAGGCACTGGCCGAGGAGGAATATCGCCGCCTGCTCTATGTCGGCATGACGCGCGCCGCCGACCGGCTGATCATCTGCGGCTACCGCGGCATCCGCGAAAATGCCGATACCTGGCACGCCATGATTTCCGCCGCCCTGCGCGGGGACGAGGTGCATTGCACGCAGAAGACCTTCTCCGGACCCGACGGCGACTGGGAGGGCTTGAGCTGGCGTATCGCCCAGGTCCAGCTCGATTTCGAAACCGCCAGAGAGCATGAGAAGCGTTCAGAGCGGCTGGAACTGCCGGCGGGTCTCAGCCGGCCATTGCCACCGCAAAGAAACCTGCCGCGACCGCTGAGCCCATCCGGCGTCGGCACCGTCATCGATGAGGAAGCCGACGATCTGCTCGTGACGTCGGCGCTCTTCGGCGAAAAGACGAAATCGGACCGCGCCCTGCAAAAGGGCCGCTTCATACACCGCATGCTGCAGACCTTGCCGGAGATCGCGCCGGCGGAGCGTGCCGACGCGGCAAGGCGCTATGCCGAGCGCGCGGCGCGCTTCTGGCCGCCGGCCGAGCGGGAGGCGCTGATCAATTCGGTCATGGCGCTGCTGGCGCATCCGGATCTGCAGGGCACCTTCAGCGCCCATGCGCAGGCCGAGGTCTCGCTCATGGGCACGCTGAAGCTCGACAGCCAATCCTACGCCGTATCGGGCCGCATCGATCGCCTGGCCGTGCTGGAGGACCGCGTCGTCATTCTCGACTACAAGACGAATCGCGTGCCGCCCGGCGAGGAGAGCGCCATTCCGTTCGCCCACAAGGCCCAGCTCGCGATCTACCGCGAGATCCTTTCGCCGCTCTACCCCGGAAAACGCATCGACTGCATGCTGGTCTATACCGAAAACGCCTCGATCTACACGCTGTCCGAGCAGGCGCTTGCATTGGCGCTTGCGGAGCTCAAGACAAAGTGAAATACCAAATATTGAAATCCGGGCACCGCACCATCACATATCTAGCAACCGTAAATCCTGGTAAGGAGCAGCCTATGGCTACCGTTAAAGTCGATACCTCCAACTTCGCTACCGAAGTGCTGCAGTCCGCAGAGCCTGTCGTCGTTGATTTCTGGGCCGAATGGTGCGGCCCGTGCAAGATGATCGCTCCGGCTCTCGAAGAGCTTGCCGTGCAGTTCGAAGGCAAGGTCAAGGTTGCCAAGCTCAACATCGACGAAAACCCGGAACTGGCCGCCCAGTTCGGCGTTCGCTCGATCCCGACGCTCGCCATGTTCAAGGCCGGCGAAGTCGCCGATATCAAGGTCGGCGCCGCTCCCAAGACGGCCCTTCAGAACTGGATCTCCAGCGCATCCTGATCGGTATCGACTGAATGAAAAAATGGCCCCGCTTCGGCGGGGCTTTTTTGTTGGTCCGAGAACGCGGGCCATCCTCGCCCTTCGAGGCTTCGCACCTCAGCAACCGTGTCGTGTTTACGCTCGCCACATGGCCGCCCGATCCTTCGACGGGCTCAGGATGAGGGCGGAGCAAGTTGCGAGCCAGATAAGGGGAACAGCCCTCATGGTGAGGAGGCCCGCAGGGCCGTCTCGAACCACGAGGGCGAATAGCGACTTACCGCGACTACCGTGGCGGCGTACCGTTGTCGGCAAGCACGTCGCCGATCAGATAGAGGGATCCGCCGATCAGAATACGCGGAGCGGGCAAGCCCGGCGTGGCGAGCGCGTTGATCGTGTCCAGCGCCTCGCCGACACTCGACATCGGCTCGGCGATAAGGCCGGCATCATAGGCGGCATTCGCCAGGATGACCGGATCGATCATCGCTTCACTGCCACGGATCGGCACGCAGTAAACCTTTTCCGCAAGGCCGGCGAAGGCCTGGAAATAGCCGACCGGATCCTTCGTATTGATCATGCCGGTGATCAGGAACAGCGGCCGCGGCCGGCGCTCCTCGAAGTTCGCCATAGCCTCGGCGATGACCTCGCCGGCACCGGGATTATGGCCGCCATCGATCCAGATCTCGGCGCGCTCGGGTGCGCGCGCCACCAGCTCGCCTTCCGTCAGCCGCTGCAGGCGTCCCGGCCATTCGACCGAGGTCATCGCCTTTTCCATCATCGCCTCGGTAACGACAAAACCGGCAGCCTTGACCGCACGGATGGCAGCAGCCGCATTGCCATATTGATGGCGGCCGGGCAGGCGCGGCAGCGGCAAGTCCGCCAGGCCGAATTCGTCCTGGTAAACCAGTTTGCCATATTCCTCATGGGCGGAAAAATCCTGCCCGAAAACCGCGGTCGGGCAGCGCAGCCGCTCGGCCGTCGATATCAGCACATCGAGCGCGGCATCGTAGTCCTGATGGCCGATGACGACCGGATGGCCTGATTTCATGATGCCCGCCTTTTCGGCGGCGATCAGTTCGACGCGATCGCCGAGATAGGGCTGGTGATCGAGCGAAATCGGCATGATGACCGAGGCGGCGGGGTCGGTAATGACGTTGGTGGCGTCGAAACGGCCGCCGAGGCCGACCTCGATGACGGCGACATCGGCCGAATGCTCGGCAAAGAGAAGGAAAGTCGCGGCCGTCAGGATTTCGAAGACAGTGATCTTCTGCCCGTCATTGGCCTTGGCGATGCGCCTCAGCACATCGGCGAATACGGCATCGTCGACAAGCTTGCCGCGGCCGCCCTTGACGCCGAGCCGATAGCGCTCGTGCCAATTGACGAGGTGCGGCGAGGTATGGACATGCACGCTATGACCGTCGGCTTCGAGCAGGGCGCGGCAGAACGCCGTGACCGAGCCCTTGCCATTGGTGCCGGCGACATGGATCACCGGCGGCAATTTCGTGTGCGGATTGCCGAGGTTGTCGAGCAGCCGGGTTATTCTCTCCAAGGAGAGATCGAAGCCCTTGGGGTGCAGCCCCATGAGCTTCTCGATTTCCCGTGCTGCCTCGCTCATTGCGGATTGATCCATAGATGTCATCCCGCACCTCCGCCAGTCGGCAAACGATAAGGTCAGGCGCTCGCAGCCACCGGCAGCGCCGCACCATTCTTGTTCTTGATGGATACGTCGTTCGCGGGAGCCTTGGTCAGGATTTTCAGAAGCGTCGCCAGGGTGTCCGGAATGTCGTGACGCTTGACGACCATGTCCACCATGCCGTGCTCCAGCAGGTATTCCGACGTCTGGAAACCCTCCGGCAGCTTTTCGCGCAGCGTCTGCTCGATGACGCGCTTGCCGGCAAAGCCGATTTCGGCGCCGGGTTCGGCAAGATGGATATCGCCCAGCATGGCGTAGGAAGCCGTGACGCCGCCGGTCGTCGGGTTGGTCAGAACCACGACATAAGGCTGGCCCGCTTCCTTCAGCATGTCGACGGCAACGGTGGTACGCGGCAGCTGCATCAGCGACAGGATACCTTCCTGCATGCGTGCGCCGCCCGAAGCCGGGAACATGACCAGCGGGCATTTTTCGGCGATGGCACGCTCGAAAGCCTTCACGATGGCTTCGCCTGCGGCCATGCCGAGCGAGCCGCCGATGAAGTTGAATTCATGCACGACGGCCACGAGCTTCAGACCACGCACCTTGCCGAGACCGGCAAGGATCGTATCCTCCTGCTCGGTCTTGATGCGGCTGTCCTTCAGGCGATCGGTATATTTCTTCGAGTCACGGAATTTCAGCGGGTCCTGCGCCACCTTCGGCTGCGGCAGTGCTTCGTATTCACCGTTGTCGAAGAGATCGGCAAGACGGGCCTTGGCCGGCATCTTCATGTGAAAACCGGATGCGGGGATGACCCACTTGTTCTCTTCCAGATCCTTGTGGAAGACCATTTCGCCCGTTTCCGGGCACTTGATCCAGAGATTCTCCGGAACCTCGCGACGGCCCAGCATGGAATTGATCCGCGGGCGGACGTAGTTCGTGATCCAGTTCAATTCGAAACTCCTAATCGACCGAATTAATCGATATCCCAGTCGTCACCAAATGCCCATAGGCCTTTTCCTCAATCCGCAAGGGATTGCTGAAGGACCTATATGGGGAAACTATTCGGCGGCAACAAGGCGGGCGGAACGGGTGCCTGTCGAAAGGCCGCGCACCAGCGTCGCCACGGCCTGGATGGTGTCGGCAGTCGCCTTGCCATCCTTGGTGAGGCTGGTGGCGATCTGGTTGACGATCGCGGTGCCGACGACCACGCCATCGGCAGACGCGCCGATCAGCTTGGCATGCTCGGCCGTCTTGACGCCGAAGCCGACGCAAACGGGCAGGTCGGTGTGCTGCTTTATGCGCTTGACCGCGCCCGAAACCAGCGATGGATCCGGCAGGGCCGAACCGGTGATGCCGTTCATCGAGACATAATAGACGAAGCCTGTCGTGTTCTTGAGAACCGTCGGCAAGCGCTTGTCGTCGGTGGTCGGCGTCGCCAGGCGGATGAAGTTGATGCCCTTGCGGATGGCCGGAATGCAAAGTTCGTCATCCATTTCCGGCGGCAGGTCGACGACGATCAGGCCATCGATACCGGCGGCAAGCGCATCGTCCAGGAACTCTTCGACGCCGTAGATGTAGATCGGATTGTAGTAGCCCATCATCACGATCGGCGTATCGGCATCCGTTTTGCGGAAATCGGCTGCGAGCTGCAACGTCTTCTTCAGCGTCTGGCCGGCTTTCAGGGCGCGCTGGCCGGCAAGCTGGATCGCCGGGCCGTCGGCCATGGGATCGGAAAAGGGCATGCCGAGCTCGATGACGTCGGCGCCGGCTTCCGGCAGCGCCTTCATGATGCCGAGCGAGGTCTCGTAATCGGGATCGCCGCCCATGAAATAGGTGACGAGTGCCGGGCGGCCTTCAGCCTTCAAAGCGGCGAAGCGTTTGTCCATACGTGCGGTCATGGCGTCTAACTCACATTCCCAGAATCTTGCCGACGGTGAAGATATCCTTGTCGCCGCGGCCGGAGAGGTTCATCAGGATGATCTCGTCCTTGCCCATCTTCGGGGCGCGCTTGATCACTTCGGCGAGCGCATGGCTCGGCTCGAGCGCCGGAATGATGCCTTCGAGGCGCGTCAGCGTCTGGAAGGCTTCCAGGGCCTCATGGTCCATGATCGGTACGTATTCGGCGCGGCCGATATCGTTCAGCCAGGAGTGTTCCGGGCCGATGCCGGGGTAATCGAGGCCGGCCGAAATCGAGTGGCCTTCCTTGATCTGGCCGTCGCCGTCCTGCAGCAGATAGGTGCGGTTGCCATGCAGCACGCCGGGCGAACCGGCGGTGATGGAGGCGCAATGCTCGTCGCCTTCAAGACCCTTGCCGCCGGCTTCGACGCCGACGATCTTGACGCTCTCGTCATCGAGGAAGGGATGGAAGATGCCGATGGCGTTCGAACCGCCGCCGACGGCCGCAATGACGAGATCCGGCAGGCGGCCTTCGGCCTCCAGGATCTGGGCGCGGGCTTCGGTGCCGATCACCGCCTGGAAATCGCGAACCATTTCCGGATAGGGATGCGGGCCGGCGGCCGTGCCGATCAGGTAATAGGTGTCTTCGACATTGGTGACCCAGTCGCGGAGCGCTTCGTTCATCGCGTCCTTCAGCGTGCCGCTGCCGGCCGTCACCGGAATGACCTCGGCGCCCAGCAGCTTCATGCGGAAGACGTTCGGCGCCTGGCGCTCGACATCGGTCGCGCCCATGTAGACGACGCAGGGGAGACCGAAGCGGGCGGCAACCGTCGCCGAGGCAACGCCATGCTGGCCGGCGCCGGTTTCGGCGATGATGCGGGTCTTGCCCATGCGCTTGGCAAGCAGGATCTGGCCGATGCAATTGTTGATCTTGTGCGAGCCGGTGTGGTTCAGCTCTTCGCGCTTGAAATAGATCTTCGCGCCGCCAAGCTCTGCCGTCAGGCGCTCGGCAAAATAAAGCGGGCTCGGACGGCCGATATAATGCGTGCCGAGAGCCTTCAGCTCCGCCTGAAAGGCCGGATCGTCCTTCGCCTTCGCCCATTCCTCCTGCAGGTCCAGGATCAGCGGCATAAGCGTTTCGGCTACGAAACGACCGCCATAAATGCCGAAACGACCATCCTCATCGGGGCCGGAGCGGAAGGAATTGGGTTTGGGCGTCTGGTTCACTTTCTACTCCCTGCTGCCGGTTCCGGCAGACATGCTTCTGCAAAAGCGTCGAAAAACTGGTCGATCTTGCCTAGATCCTTCACGCCCGGCGCACTTTCGATGGCGGAGGAAAGATCGATGCCGCTGGCCTTGGTGGAGGCCAGCGCCTCGGCGACATTGTCCTTGTTGACACCGCCCGACAGCATGTAGTCGACCCGATCGTCTACCCAGCTCATCAGGCTCCAGTCGAAGGACACGCCGTTTCCGCCCGGCAGCTCGGAGCCCGCCGGCGGCTTGGCATCGAACAGGAAGCGGTCGGCAATGCCGATATAGGATTCCACCCGCTTCAGATCGTCGGCCTCGCGCACGGACATGGCTTTCATGACAGGCACATTATGCACCGCCTTGATGGTCAGCACACGCTCCGGGCTTTCATTGCCGTGGAGCTGCAGCATATCCGGCTTCACCAGCGACATGATCTCGTCGAGATCGTCATTGCTGGGATTGACCGTTACCGCAACGATCTTCGCCTTGCCGCGCACGCGCTCCGCCAGCTGGCCGGCAAGATCCGGCTCGATATAGCGCGGGCTCTTTTCAAAGAAGATGAAGCCGATATGGGTAGCGCCGCGCTCAAGAGCGCGATCCACCGCTTCCGGCGTCTTCAGACCGCAAATTTTGACATCGGGGTTCATGGCAGCGGAGTGACACGAAATTTCGAAAGAGTCGAGCCTAAAGGCGACGCTGGCGGGATTTTTGCGTGGCTTCAGGACCACCGCGCACGAAATGAAGAGTGCCCCTCACCCCAGCCCTCTCCCCGTTTTGACGGGGATAGCGAGCGACAGCGCCAAGCTCCATTGCCCCGGGGCCATCCTCGTCCTTCGAGGCTTCGCCCTACAGGCTCGCACCTCAGGATGAGGATGGAATAAGCAATGTCGCACTAAGTCGGCTCCGGCTGCATGAAGCCGGTTTCCGGTCAAAATGCCATTTTGCGCGGAAGATTAGCCCTCATGGTAAGGTGCGTAGGCTCCTCGAAGGAGCCGAAGCCTCGAACCACGAGGGCGGATGATGGCATAGCCTCTTGTTTCGTCTATCGGGGCACGCCACTCAATCGAAGTCGATTGCGTGCAGCTGGCTGCCGTGGCGCTTCAGCCAAGCCTTGGCCTCGTCCATATCGGGGCAGAGCTTGCGGCAGAGCGCCCAGAAGCGTGGGCCGTGGTTCATTTCCTTGAGATGCGCGACTTCGTGGGCGGCGAGGTAATCGATGACCAGCGGCGGCGCCATGACGATACGCCAGGAAAAGCTGAGGTTCCCCTGCGAGGAGCAGGAGCCCCAGCGGCTGCGGGTATCCTTCATGGTGATGGAAGCGACCGTGGCGCGGATCGTCTTGGCATGGACAGCAACGAGTTTTTCGAGATCGGCGCGGGCTTCCTTCTTCAGGAAAGTCGCGATGCGGCGGCCGGCATGTTCCGGCATGCCGCTGACGCGCAGCACCGGAACGCCTTCGACGACAATGGCTTCGGTGAGACCGCGCAGGCTGCCGGTATGCTCGATGCGGTGACGCACACCGCGCAGCAGAATTTCGGCACCGCTCCGGAGGCTGCTATCGGTCGCGAATTTCGCGAGCTTCGTCAGCAGCCAGCCCTGATGCCGGTCGAGAAAGGCATTGATCTCGCGGGCGGCCAGGCCGCGCGGTATGGTCATCTTCAGCGCCCTTCCGCCAGGCTCGATCCGGAGCGTGATCCGCGTCGCCCGCTCGTGCTGGCGAATCGTCAGCGGCATCAACCGGCCAGCGACATCGAGGGTGCGCGTTTCCGGCGCAAGCGGCTTGGCTTGCGGTTTACGGGATCTGGAGAGCAGCGGAAACATGACGGCAGTTTTATATGATTCGCGGTCGATTCTGGCAAAGAAAAACCGGCATCGGTCGATGCCGGTTTCGATTATATGCGATGGCGACCGTCACGGCGGCCGTCAAGGAGTCTGGAACTCCGCAGTCGGCCCGCTATTGTCGTTGCGCTTGACGCTGTTGCGTTCGCGCATGAAACGGTCGAACTCTTCCTGGTCCTTGGCGCGGCGCAGCTCGCGGGCATAGGTGTCGAACTCGGCGCGCATTTCGTCCAGCTTGCGGCGCTCCTCTTCGAGGCGCTCAAGCTCGGCCTTGCGCCAGTCGTCGAAAGCGACGTTGCCGGTCGCGGAGTAGGAATGGCGATGACGGTTGCGATGGCGGCCGCAGCCGGCAAACATGCCGTCGGCCCTCTCGTTCACATCCCGCTTGAAGTCCCGCAAACGTTCCCCGAAGAGAATATAGGCGAGCATGGCAAAGCCGAGCGGCCAGAAGACCACGAAGCCAAGCACCATGAGGGCAATAGTAGCCGGAGTCCAATCCGGGCGAAGCAATGCAGATTGGTTCATTTTCAGGTATCCTCGCACGGCGCATCGCCCCCCGACCGATACCGATCGACGGAAAGGCTCCTGCGCGGTTTTTAAAGCTCTACCTGCATCTCAGCGCGTTCCAAGGACGCGCGGCGCGGCAAACGGCCCGATCTCTACGGTACCGCTGGAATCGAGATGGTAACCACTTCGTGAGGGTTCAATGGGACTGCGGGGCGGTTTCAGACAAGTGATTGAATTTGCCCGGATAATTCAACAAAAGCTAATATTTTGCACCGACGGGAATTCGGGCTTTCCCGGACATGATGGCGTCTTTCGAACGCCATCATGCCTTATCCTTCATTTCTTGAACGTCTTCAGGCCGATTTGCCGCCCTTGATGACCCGCTTGACGACCGGCCTGCCGGTGCGGGCATGCTCGCGCGTGAAGGCCAGAATGCGCGGCGCAATCTCGCGGCGGAAGCGCGAACCGTTGAAGACGCCGTAATGGCCGACATCCGGCTGCAGATAATGCATGCGCATATGGTCGGGGATATTGGTGCAGATGGTCTGCGCCGCATGCGTCTGGCCGACGCCGGAGATATCGTCGTTTTCGCCTTCAACGGTCAAAAGCGCGACATTGCGGATGGCCGAGGGATCGACGCGTTCGCCGCGGTGCATGAGTTCGCCCTTGGGCAAGGCGTGCCTGATGAATACCTGATCGACCGTCTGCAGATAGAATTCCGCGGTCAGATCCATGACGGCCAGATATTCGTCGTAGAAATCGCGGTGCTTTTCGGCCGGCTCGCCATCGTTCTTGACGAGATGCACGAAGAAATCCTTGTGGGCGATCATGTGGCGGTCGAGGTTCATCGACATGAAGCCGGACAGCTGCAGGAAACCGGGATAGACCGGCCGCATGAAGCCCGGCTGCGGCCACGGCACGTTCATGATGACATTGTCGGCAAACCATTCCAGCGGCTTTTCCTTGGCGAGCTGGTTGACGGCGGTCGGGTTGATGCGGGTGTCGATCGGTCCGCCCATCAGCGTCATCGACGAGGGCGCCAGACGGTCGCCCGCCGCTTCCATCACGGCAGCGGCGGCAAGCACCGGCACGGAGGGCTGACAGACGGCGACGACATGCGTATCGGGGCCAAGGTGATGCAGCATCCCAATGACGTAGTCGATATAGTCCTCCAGATCGAAGGTGCCTTCCGTCATCGGCACCATGCGGGCATCGATCCAGTCGGTAATGTAGACATCGGCGCCCGGCAGCAGGGCCTCCACCGTGCCGCGCAGCAGCGTCGCATAGTGGCCGGACATTGGCGCGACGATCAGGATACGCGGATCGGCGCTATGGCCGGCGGGCAGGCTGCGCTCGAAATGGATGAGGTTGCAGAAAGGTTTCTTCCAGACGATCTTTTCATGCACCGAGACCTGCTTGCCCGCGATCTGCGTCGCGTGCAGCCCGAATTCCGGCTTGCCATAGCGTCTGGTCGTGCGCTCGAAAACCTCGAGGCTCGCCGTCAAGGTGCGGCCGAACACCGTATGCGAAAGGGGATTAAGGGGATTGGCATAGGCCAGGCGCATCATGTCGGCTGCCGCGCGGAAAGGGGCGAGAGCGGCGTGATTGAGTTCGTAAAACTGATAAAACATGGGGGCTTTACCTTTCGTGATGCGGGTATCTCGACCCCGCAAATCACCTGGATCATTGAAACGCACGCGCCTTGCGTGTCGCTGCCTTCACCGCGGCGCTCCTCCGGTCGCACTCGCAGCAGATGATCACGGCTCCTCGGGCACGATCCTCATCCTTTAAGCTCTTACTATCAGCCTAGCAGCTTTTGCTGCAGAGCAACATAAAAAGCGGCGGTTGTTTCCATAAAAATGCCGGAGAATCGCTTCTCCGGCATCAACAATGATCTCAAAAAGTTAAAGTTCCTGAGTCTCGGTGGCTCAGGCGTCGGCGAGGAAGGTCTGGCGCTGCGTGCCGAGGCCTTCCATGCCGAGTTCGACCACATCGCCCGGCTTCAGGTATTGCGGCGGCTTCATGCCCATGCCGACGCCGGGAGGCGTGCCTGTGGAGATGACGTCGCCCGGATGCAGCGACATGAACTGGCTGAGATAGGAAACCAGATAAGCAACGCCATAGACCATGGTCTTGGTCGAGCCGTTCTGCATCATCTTGCCATTGACCTTGAGCCACATGCCGAGATTCTGCGGATCGGCAATCTCGTCCCTGGTGACGAGCCAGGGGCCGATCGGACCGAAGGTGTCGCAGGACTTGCCCTTGGTCCACTGTCCCGAGCGCTCCGTCTGGAAAGCGCGTTCGGAAACGTCATGCGAGACGCAGTAGCCGGCGACGTAATCAAGCGCATCGGCTTCGCTGACATATTTCGCGGTCTTGCCGATGACGACGCCGAGCTCGACCTCCCAGTCGGTCTTTTCCGAGCCGCGCGGGATCAGCACGTTATCGTTCGGGCCGACGATGGCCGAGCTGGCCTTCATGAAGATGATCGGCTCAGGCGGCACGGTGGCGCCGGTTTCGGCGGCATGATCGGAGAAATTGAGACCGATGCAGATGAACTTGCCCGTGCCGGCAACGCAGGCGCCGAGACGGCCTTCCGGCAATTCGGGCAGGCTTTTGGGATCGAGGGCGGTGATCTTCGCCAGACCCGCGGGCGAAATGGCTTCGCCGCCGATATCGGCGACATGGGCGGAGAGATCGCGGATCTTGCCGTCGCTATCCAGAAGCGCCGGCTTTTCCTTGCCGACTTCGCCAACACGCAACAGTTTCATGGATTTTCCTTCCCTGCATTTTCAAAGACGAGATTGATGCCATCATATATGAACGAATTATTCACCAGTGTCACCAATCGATTTCGTAGAGCCTGACATGACCCGGCTCTCCGTAGCGAAAAATAGCGCCCCCTAAGCTCCAGACAACGATCTGGCGATCTCGACGATCACGTCAAAAGCCGTATCGACATCCGCCTCCGTCGCCTCGAACTGACCTGCCTGGAAGCGGATGACCAGACGGCCGGAAACGCGGGTCTGCGTCAGGTAGATGCGGCCGTCATTGTTGATCGCATTGAGCAGGCGCTGCGTATGCTCTTCCTGCCCGACGCCTGCCGGCGCCTTGTGATCGAAAGAAAACAGCGACAGGAAGGGCTCGGTGACGATTTCGAAATCAGGCTCGGCGGCAAGACGCTTAGCCAGATTCCGCGACCAGGAAACATGGTTGCGGATCATCGTCCGCAAGCCTTCAAGGCCATGATAGCGCAGCAGGAACCAGAGTTTCAGCGCGCGGAAGCGGCGGCCGAGCGGCACGGACCATTCCGAATAGTTGATGATGCCGTCATGACCGTGGGTGCGCAGATATTCCGGCTGGATCGCCAGCGTACGCACCAGCGCCTCCGGCTCGCGCACGAACTGGACCGAGCAATCGAACTGCGCACCGAGCCATTTATGCGGATTGAAGACGATCGAGTCGGCCTGCTCGACGCCCTGCCAGAGTGCGCGGAATTCCGGGCAGATCATTGCCGAGCCCGCCCAGGCAGCGTCGACATGCACATAAAGCCCATGTGCATGCGCGACCTCAACGACGGCGGCGATATCGTCACAGGCGCCGACGCTGGTGCCGCCGACGCAGGCGATGACACCCGCCGGCAGCAATCCGGCGGCGCGATCCCGCTCGATCGCGGCGGCAAGCGCCTTCGCATCCATCGCCTTGCTGGGACCGCCAGAGGGGATGCGTACCAGATTTTCGTCACCGATGCCGGCAATCCAGATCGCACGGTCGATGGAGGTGTGGACCTGATCGGTGGAATAGACGCGCACCGCCTTGCTGGTCGCAAGCCCGCTTTTGTTACCCTGCCAGTCGAGCGCCCTTTCGCGCATGACCAGAACGGCGGCAAGGGTCGCGGTCGAGGCGGAATCCTGAATGACGCCGGTGAATGTTTCCGGCAGGCCAAGCGCCTGACGCAGCCAATCGACCACCTTCGTTTCCAGCTCGGTTGCGGAAGGCGATGTCTGCCAGAGCATGCATTGGGCGGCGATGGCGCTGACCAGATATTCGGCGACCACCGAGACGGGGGCGGCATTGGCCGGGAAGTAGGCGAAGAAGCGGGGATGCTGCCAGTGCGTCATGCCGGGAACGAGGATATCCTCAAAATCCTTGAAGATATCCCCCATGGCTTCGCCTGTTAGTGGCGGGGAATCTGCGATATGCGCCGATATTTCGCCCGGCGCCATCTTCGCCCGTACCGGCCTGTCACGAAGCGACGCGCGATAGTCCGCGCCCCAATTTGCCGCTTTCTCCGACCACTGCCGGAACTCTTCCCAATCCATGACGGTCCTCCCCGCTCTGTCGAACGAGGCGGACCTTAGACCGGTTTTGGTATATGGTCGAGTATCAGAACAGCTCGTCCAGCGCCGGCCCAAGCGGCACGATGCCGGACGGATTAAGCGTGGTTATCGAGTAATAGCCGCGCTTGATATGATCGAAGCTGACCGTTTCCGCAATCCCCGGCCAATCGAGCATGCGCCGGCAGAACGACTGGAGATTGGCATAGTCGGACAGCCGGCGGAGATTGCATTTGAACAGGCCGTGATAGGCGACGTCGAAACGGACAAGGGTGACGAACAGCCTGATATCGCTCTCCGTCGGATGATCGGCAAAGAGGAAATCCCTGCCCTCCAGCTCCGCTTCGACCTGATCGAGGCAGGCGAACACCTCGTTGAAGGCTTCCTCATAGGCGATCTGCGTGGTGGCGAAGCCGGCGCGATAGACGCCGTTGTTGAGAGCGGGATAGATCCGGGCGTTGAAACCATCGATCTCTTCGCGCTTGCCGGCCGGATAGAGATCGATGTCGTTGCGGGCGAGGTCGCCAAAGCCGCCATTCACCATGCGCAGGATATCGGCAGATTCATTGTTGACGATCGTGCCGGCCTGTTTGTCCCAGAGGACCGGGACGGTGGCGCGACCGGTGAAATGCGGATCGGCCCTGGTGTAAATCTCGTGCATATAAGCGACGCCGTTGACGGCGTCCCTGGTGGCGCCCGGATAATCACCGAACCGCCAACCCTGCCTTGAGAGCACCGGTTCGACGATGGAAATGGAGATGACCTCTTCCAGGCCCTTCAGCTTGCGGCCGATCAAGGTGCGCGATGCCCAGGGGCAGATCAGCGCGACGTAAAGATGATAGCGGCCGGCCTCCGCCTTGAAGCCGCCCTCGCCGGTCGGCCCTGCCGCGCCATCCGGCGTTACCCAATTGCGGAAACTGGAAGTCTGGCGAACGAAACCGCCCTTCTCGTCCTTGGCCTGCACCGGCTGCCAGTCTTCAGTCCATTTCCCGTCTACCAGCAAGGATCCGTCTCCACTCGCACGTTTTTCATGGGCGCAGCATAGCGGAACAGAATTTCACGGGAATAACGTAAACTTGAAACAGACTGTCTACCTCGCGGATGCGGATACTTCTATGTATGGAAAACTGCGTTTTGCGCTCGAGGCTTATTGGAGCAACTCATGGCAACATCCGTTTCCACCGTTAAGACCGACCACGCCAACCGATACCTCCAGCAGCTCTGCAAGCACTGGAGCCATCGGTTCAGCGTGGAATTCGATGCGACGGCCGGCAAGGTGCCGTTCAGCCCCGAAAATTCCCTCGACCTTGTCGCCGAGCCCGGCGTCCTGGTCATGACGCTGACGGTCGAGAAACCGGAAGACGTCGAGCGCATGCAGAATGTCGTCGCCGATCACCTCAAGCGTTTCGCCTTCCGCGAAGAGCTCGATATAGCCTGGATTGCCGGCGCCGCCGGAATATAGGTCCCTCTCCATAGCCAGCCAACGAGCGGTTTTCACCGACCGCCGCAGGCCCTCTCTGACGAAAGAAGCCCTATGACATCAAGCAACAGCCGCGAATCCCAATATCCGATCGACAAGCTTTTTCTCGATCGCTGGTCGCCGCGCGCCTATTCCAACGAGGCCATTCCGGAAACCGAACTGCTGACCATTCTGGAAGCGGCGCACTGGGCACCGTCCGCTTCCAACCTTCAGCCCTGGCGCTTCCTCTATGCCCTGCGCGGCTCCGAACACTGGGAGAAGTTCCTCAGCGTGCTGGTCGAGTTCAACCAGGGCTGGGTGAAATCGGCATCCGCGCTGCTCTTCGTCATTTCGCGCACCCATAACGGCGAGCTTGGCTCCGCCGAACAGAAACCCAGCTACAGCCATTCCTTCGACGCGGGTGCCGCCTGGGGCTTCCTGGCGATCCAGGCTCATCTAGCCGGCTACGAAGCACACGGCATGACCGGCTTCCACGTCGAAAAAGCCTATGAAGTTCTGGGCATACCGGAAGGATTCCGCGTCGAGGCCGCCGTCGCGATCGGCAAGGTCGGCGACAAGAACCAGCTTCCGGAAAAGCTGCGCGAACGCGAGGTGCCGAGTCAGCGCAAGCCGCTCTCCGAACTTGCCTTCAACGGCACATTCGTCGCCAGGTAATTGATGGAAAAGAAAAAAGCCCCGCGAGATCATCGCGGGGCTTTTTTCTTCCGAAAACTGGCAATCAGATATCGAGATTGGCAACGCTCAGCGCGTTTTCCTGAATGAACTCGCGGCGAGGCTCGACTTCGTCACCCATGAGCCGGGCAAACAGGCCGTCGGCATCGGTCGCATCCGTAACCTTCACCTGCAGCAGCGACCGGACGTTCGGGTCGAGCGTCGTCTCCCAGAGCTGCTCGGCATTCATCTCGCCCAGACCTTTATAGCGCTGCAGCGTCAAGCCCTTGCGGCCGCCGGCGAAGATCATATCCAGCAGCTTGCGGGGTCCCGAAATTTCCGTCTCGCCGTCGCGGCGAATGAGCTTCGGCGGCGTACCGTAGACTTCCTTCAGCCGCGTACCGATCTGGTCGATGAGGCGGGCATCCTGCGAGCCGATAAGCGCCATGTCGAGGAAGACGACTTCCTTGACGCCGCGTACCGTACGCTCGAAGCGCAAGCCGCCTTCGCCCGTCACGGCGCCGCTCCAGCCGCGCTCGGTTTCCTCGGCGATGACATCGAGCCGCTTGGCAACGTCGCTCGCAAGCGCTTCCGCCCGCGCGGGATCGCTGACCATTTCGGCGTTGAGCGCGCCGGCGATCGCCGCCTGCTCGACGACGGTGCGGTTATAACGGGAATGCAGATTGTCGATCAGCGTGCGCAGGCGAAGCGCATCGTAGATCGCCTCACGCAGATCCTGACCGGCCCGCACTTCGCCGTTGCCGAGATGCAGGCTCGCATCCTCGGTGCCCTGGCCGATGAGATATTCTTCCAGCGCCTTCTCGTCCTTGACGTACTGCACCGACTTGCCGCGCGTCACCTTGTAGAGCGGCGGCTGGGCGATGTAGAGGTGGCCACGCTCGATGAGATCGGGCATCTGCCGGAAGAAGAAGGTCAGCAGCAGCGTGCGAATATGCGCGCCGTCGACGTCTGCATCCGTCATGATGATAATCTTGTGATAGCGCAGCTTTTCGGCGTTGAACTCATCCTTGCCGATGCCGGTGCCAAGCGCCGTGATCAGCGTGCCGATTTCCTGGCTCGACAGCATCTTGTCGAAACGGGCGCGCTCGACATTCAGGATCTTGCCCCGGAGCGGCAGGATGGCCTGGTTTTCGCGCGAACGGCCCTGCTTGGCCGAACCGCCCGCCGAATCGCCCTCGACAAGGAAGACTTCCGACTTGGCAGGATCGCGCTCGGAGCAATCGGCAAGCTTGCCGGGCAGCGACGCGATATCCAGCGCACCCTTGCGGCGCGTCAGTTCGCGCGCCTTGCGGGCCGCTTCGCGGGCAGCCGCAGCCTCGACGACCTTGCCGACCAGCACCTTCGCTTCCGAGGGATGCTCCTCGAGCCAGGTGCTCAACGCTTCGTTGACCAGGCTTTCGACGACCGGGCGAACTTCGGAGGAAACCAGCTTGTCCTTGGTCTGCGACGAGAACTTCGGATCGGGGACCTTGACCGACAGCACGGCCGTCAGGCCTTCGCGGCAGTCGTCGCCGGTCAGCGTCACCTTTTCCCGCTTGGTGATCCCGGAGGTATCGGCATAGGAGGTGATCTGGCGCGTCAGAGCCGCACGGAAGCCGGCCATATGCGTGCCGCCGTCGCGCTGCGGGATGTTGTTGGTGAAGCAAAGCACGTTTTCGTGGTAGCTGTCGTTCCACCACATCGCCACTTCGACCGTAATTCCATCCTTCTCGCTGCGAATCGACACCGGCTTCTGAACGAGTGGCTTCTTGGCGCGATCGAGATAGGAAACGAAGGCCTCCAAGCCGCCGTCGTACAGCAGCTCTTCCTGCCTGACGTCGGAATGGCGCTTGTCGGTCAAGAGGATGCGGACGCCGGAATTCAGGAAAGCGAGTTCGCGCAGGCGATGTTCCAGCGTGCCGTAGTCGAACTCAATCATGGTGAAGGTGTCGGAGCTCGGCATGAAGCTGACCTCGGTGCCGGTCGCATCGCCCGCGTCACCCGTTTGCTTCAGCGGCGCATCGGCCACGCCATGGGTGAAGCTCATCTCATGGATCTTGCCCTGGCGGCGGATCTTCAGGCGCAGCCAGACGGAGAGCGCATTGACCACCGAGACGCCGACGCCGTGCAATCCGCCGGACACCTTGTAGGAGTTCTGGTCGAACTTGCCGCCCGCGTGAAGCTGGGTCATGATGACCTCGGCCGCCGAAACGCCTTCGCCGCTGTGAATGTCCGTGGGGATGCCGCGGCCGTTGTCCGTCACCGTGACCGAACCGTCTGGATTGAGCGTCACCGTGACGATATCCGCATGACCGGCCAAGGCCTCGTCAATGGCGTTGTCGACGACCTCATAGACCATGTGATGCAGGCCCGAGCCGTCATCCGTGTCGCCGATATACATGCCGGGACGCTTACGCACGGCATCAAGGCCCTTGAGAACCTTGATGGAATCTGCGCCATATTCGGCGCTGCCGCCGTTATCGGTTACGGATGTGTCGGTCATATATTGAAGTCTTTCCAGTGTTTTAGATAACCCGGCCGATCCCTGGCGAATCAGCGGTTTTCCCTGCCTTGAATATAGGATGTTTCACCCTGAAGTTCCAAACGGAAGGCCCCTAAATCAGGTATAAAACAGGGGATTAAGGCGGTTTTCAGCCGGTTTTTCCGGCATTTTCCAGAACTCGGGATAGCTCGCGGATCGTTGCCGCGTCAAGGTTGCGGATCTTCCCGGCCAAATGATTGACGAAGGCGGTATATTCGGGCGCGAGCCCCGACGTATCGACGACGACGCGCGGATCGGAAAATCGCGCCAGCAGGAACAATTCCTCGGCCTCGTCCCAGATGATGTTGAAATATCCGGCAATACGCTGCAGCAGGTCGAAGCTCGGCAAGCCGCGCTTTCCGTGCTCCAGGGCGGATAAATAAGCCGGAGTCACATTGAGCGCCGCGGCCATCTGCTTCTGCGAGACGCCCTTGCGCAATCTCAATTTCCGCACCGCTTCGCCGAACGGGGTCAAAGCTTGTCCCCCTTCGCACGCGACAGGCGGATGTAGAGCGCGCCCTCGCCGCCATGATGCTGGGCGGCCGTTTCATAGGAGGAAATCAGAAAGCGGAACTCCGGCTTGGAAAACCAGAGCGGTACGGCGCGCTTCAGCGCGCCTTCGCTGCCCATGGAGCTGCCCTTGCCCGTTATGACGAGGACATGGCGAAGGCCGCGGCCATGGGCGCGCAGAAGGAAATCCAGCAGCATGCCATGCGCCTCGCTCTGGATGAGGCCGTGAAGATCGATGCGGGCCTCGAGCGCCAGCCGGCCCTTGGCGATCTTGCGCTTGACCGGGCGTTCCAGCGGATGATGGCGGCCGGCGGGCTGCTTCGCCGTCGCCGGGACTTCCTGCGCTTGCGCCGTCACAGGCGCCGCCTTTGCCGTTGCGGCACGGATGCTCTCCTCGCTTTCGGCTTCGGCCTGCAGCGCCGCTTCGAACACCTCGATATCGGTCATCCGGCCCGGCATGGGACGCGTGCTCTTGGCGACCTTACCCCAAAGGATACGGTCCTCCGTGCTGAGCCTGCGTTCCTTGTTTTGCCGTTCCGGGGCCATCAGCCGAACCTCTGCGCCGCCGCCTTTGGAATGAGTATATAAAAATCGGCGTCATTGCGCACGGTGCCGGCCAGCTCCCCGGCATCGTAGCCCGAACCGGTAAAGATATCCCCGCGCGCCGGCCCGACGATCGCCGAGCCCGTATCGAGCGCCAGCATCAGTCGCGCGAAAGGCTTGCCGCCGTCGAGATGCGTCAGGCTTTCCGAGCGGATGAAGAAGGGAAAGCCGAAGGTATGGATCAGCCGATCGACAGCAAGCGACCGGCCGGCGACCAGCGGCACCTTGGCCGCCGCGATCGGGCCGAGGGCCGGATCGCCGACAGCCGCCTCGCGGAAGAAGATATAGGATCGATTGTGCGAGAGAACCTCGTCGACCTGCCCGGGATGGGCATAGAGCCAGTCACGGATCGCCTGCATGGAAATCGTCGCGCGGTCGAGCTCGCCGCGCTCGATCAGCAGGCGTCCGACAGCCGAAAACGGATGCCCGGCCTTGGCGGCATAGGTGATGCGGCCCATGCGTCCATCCGGATAGCGCAGGCGAGCCGCGCCCTGAACATGCACGAAGAAGATATCGACCCTGGATTTCGCCCAGGCGATTTCCAGCCCCCTGCCATCGAGATAGCCGCGATCGATTTCGCCGCGATCGGGATAGGCGGCGATCACGCCATCACGGAGACGGCCGAACATGTAGGAGGGATCGAGCTCGCCAGGCCGGTTGCTATCGTCCAGATCGACCAGATCATCGGGGCGGCGATAGAAGGGATAACGATAGGTTTCGTCCTGTGTGGCCGAAACCTCGATCTCCGGCTCGAAGAATGCCGTCACGAAACCGGTCGCGCCACCATCGCGGCGGATGAAGAAGGGCTGGCAATGCTCTTCGAAGAACGCCCGGGCTTCGGTTGCGGAATGCGGCTCTCTTCCCTCTGCGGCGTCAAGAAGCGTCAGCAGATCGTCGGCGGTCAGTCCGGCGGCGCCGGTGCGATAAGGCTTTACCGAGCGGATATGGGTCCGACAGTCCATCATTGCGCGAAAAAGGCTGGAAGGATCGTCCTCCTCCCAGCCCTTCAGATCGGCGAAGGTTGCCGGCTCCAGCCTGAATTCCTGCGATGAGCTCGTCATTGTTCGGATTCGGTCGCCACCAGTTTCCAGTTCGGATCGCGCGAGCGCGTGTCGCGGGCGAAGGTCCAGAGATCGCTGACCTCGGCCACGGCTTCGGCATCGCCATCGATCAGGGTTCCCGCCTTGTCATAGGTGGCGGAGATCATCTGGCTGACGATGCGCATGGTGATGAGGGCTTCGGTTCCCTTCACCTCGGTGCTGAGGATATCGGCCTTGTCGATGCCGACGAAGGTGGACTTGACCTTCTCGCCCCTGGCCTCGCGATCGGCAATCGCGGCATCGAAGCCGTCATAGACTTCGCGCGACAGCAAGTCCTTCAGCGATTTGCGGTCACCCTCGGCGAAGGCCATCACGATCATTTCATAGGCCATGCGGGCGCCGTTGACGAATTCCTTCGGATTGAAGGACGGATCGGACTTGTTCAGCTCGCGCAGCGAATCATTCAGCGGCGTGCCGGCCGGCGTGAAGGCATCGATGGCGGCAAAACGATCTTCCTCTTCGGTGGCGTCGCGCCGCGGCAGGGTCACGACCTTGCCGGCGTCCGGCGGCGTCGGGCCATTTGCCGGATCCGCGGAGCCGTAGAGATCGCGCGGCGGCTTCTCATTCCCCGTGCGGCGGCCAAGGACACTGCGCAGCTGAAAGAAGATCAGCACCGCCGCCACCAGGAAAAAGATCGTCACAAAGTCGTTTGCACCCATCTCGTATCGGAACCACCGTTAAAATTAAAAGTTCAATCCCCATATAGTCCGCATCCATCTATCATTCAAATAGCGGACCAGTTTCTTTATTATAAGCCACAGACCAACGTCTACGCGAACAAACCCGCTCTCAGGACCACCGTAACATGCGCCTATCGCTTCTTCCTATCTTCGTTTTTCTGATGCCGCTGGCCGAGATCGCCGGATTCATCGTCGTCGGAAAGATGATCGGTGTCTGGGCGACACTGGGACTTGTCATCCTCGGCGTGCTGCTCGGCGCCGCTCTCCTGAGAATTCAGGGTATCGGCATTCTTCAGCGGATTTCAGCCGAGAGCCGCAACGGGGGCGACCCCGGGCGCGAAATGGTGCATGGCGCCATGATCGTCGTTGCCGCCTTTTTCCTGATGCTGCCGGGTTTCATATCCGATATCATCGGCCTGCTGCTTTTCATTCCGGCCGTGCGCGATCTTGCCTGGAAGATGCTGCGCAGGCGCATCGTCGTCGTCGGCAACTCGCGGCCCTTCCGGCGCGGCGCGGGACCGGGAGCCGGGCCGCAGGCCGGGCCGAAAAACCCCGGAACGGTTGTCGATCTGGATGAAGGCGATTTCCATCGCGAGCCGGACAGGAACTCGCCCTGGTCCGATCAAAAACGACTGAAAGACTAGAGAAGCGGCCCCGGAATCGCCGGAGCCATAAGGGTTGTAAGCCCCTATTCGAAATGCTAGATGGCGACACCCATCGAGACGTGAGAGGACACCCCCATGGCCAACGAGACCAACGGCAACGGTGCAGACAGCCCGAGCCTCAGCATCCTTGCTCAGTACACCAAGGATCTTTCCTTCGAAAATCCGGGTGCTCCGCGCTCGCTTCAGGCCCGGGAAAACGCGCCCGACATCAATATCAACGTCAACGTCAACGCCAACCCGCTGTCGGAATCGGATTTCGACGTCGTGCTGACGCTGAACGCCGAAGCCAAGGACGGTGAGCGCGTTCTTTTCCATACCGAGCTGGTCTATGGCGGCGTCTTCCGCGTCACCGGATTCCCGCAGGAACACATGCTGCCGCTGCTCTTCATCGAGTGCCCGCGCCTGCTGTTCCCCTTCGCGCGCCAGATCATCGCCGACGTCACGCGCAATGGCGGCTTCCCGCCGCTGATGATCGACCCGATCGATTTCGCGCAGATGTTCACGCAGCGCATGGCCGAAGAACAGGCCCGCGCCCAGGTTTCGGCCGTTCCGAACTAAGCCCTCACCTATTTCCATCGCTGGAAATAGAAATGCCCGGACCGCAATCCGGGCATTTTCTTTATCTACCGGAGAAAGCGCCTTCTATTCGGAAGGGCTGTATTTGGACCAGATTCCCTTCGCACCGAGCTTGGCGACCAGCGCGGCGTGGGCGGCCAGCTCTTCCTCGCTCAAGCGGCTCGCCAGCGGCGCGGGCCGCACGAGGACATCGGCGACGATATCCTGCGCATCGTCATTCCGGTTCGAGCGGGCCGACGAGCCGATGCCACTGCCGAGGCCGAGCGCGGTCTGCCGGCCGCCGATCATCTCGATATAGACTTCGGCCAGCAGTTCGGAGTCGAGCAGCGCCCCGTGTTTCGTGCGGTGGGAATTGTCGATGCCGTAGCGGCGGCAGAGCGCGTCCAGCGAATTCGGGCCCATGGGATGCTTGCGGCGGGCCATGGCCAGCGTATCGATCACCATGTCGGGCAGGATCGGCGGCCGGCCAAGCCGTGCGAATTCGGCGTTGACGAAACCCATGTCGAAGGTGGCGTTGTGCGCGATCCATTTGGCATCGCCGAAGAATTCGAGGATCCGATCGGCAAGCTCTTCGAAGGGCGGCTTGTCCTTCAGCGATTCGTCGGTAATGCCGTGCACGGCAAGCGCATCCGGATGCACCTTGCGGTCGCCGGGATTGATGTAGAGATGCAGCGTCTTGCCGGTCGGGAAGTGATTGAAGAGTTCGATGCCGCCGATTTCGATGATGCGGTCTGCCCTGTTGTCGAGGCCGGTGGTTTCCGTATCGAAAATGATTTCGCGCATGTCGGGGCTCCGCTTTCCTATTCCTCGATCTGCGGCTTGCGCCGAAGGTCGGCTATGATCTCCGTTACCTGCGCACGGGCCGCATCGATGCTTCGACCGGTATCGATGACGTAATCGGCACGCGCCCGCTTTTCCGCATCCGGCGTCTGGCGGGAGAGAATCATATTGAATTTCTCCTCCGTCATGCCCGGCCGGGCAAGTACCCTTTCTCTCTGAATCTGTGGATCGCAGCTGACGACGACGATCTTGTCCACCCTCTTGTCCGCGCCGGTCTCGAACAGCAGCGGAATATCCAGCACCACCATATCGGCGCCGGCCTGCCGTTGACGCTCCAGGAACCGGCGCTCGCGCTTGTGAACGAGCGGATGGACAATGGCTTCGAGACGTTTGAAACCGGAGGGATCGTCCGCCAGCTTCAGGCTGAGTTTCTGCCGGTCCACCTTGCCGTCGCCGGTCGAGCCGGGGAAAGCCGCTTCGACCAGAGGAACAGCTTCGCCGTTATACAGATCATGCACGACCGCATCGGAATCGTTCACCGGAATTCCGGCCTCGGCAAAGAGTTTCGCCGAGGTCGACTTTCCCATGCCGATCGATCCGGTCAGTCCGATCCTGATCATCAGTGTCTGTCCATATCGGCAATGATCAAAGCCCTCAAAGCCTCATCGACCGCCGGCCGCTTTCCGAACCATTTTTCGAAACCCGGAACCGCCTGATGCAACAGCATGCCGAGACCATCGACGATGGCAAAACCCTGTTGCTCGGCCTGCGCCAGAAGCGGTGTCTTCAACGGCACATAGACAATGTCGGTGACGACGGCACCTTGCGCAAGAGGCGAGAAATCGATCTGCGGCGCCGCTTCGCCGTCCATGCCGAGCGAGGTCGTGTTGATGAACAGGCCGGCGCCACGCATCACCTCGCCGAGCGCGGCCATCGGATGGGCATGAACGCGTTCGCCGAAACGATCCGCAAGCTCCTGCGCCCGCTCGACCGTGCGGTTGACGACGTGAATTTCCTTGAAGCCGCGATCGCGCACGGCCTGGATAACGGCGCGGCTGGCGCCCCCTGCCCCGAGGATCACGGCTCGATCGCTGCGGTCCCAACCCGGACGGCGCTCATCGAGATTTGCCGTGAAGCCGCGGCCGTCTGTGTTGGTCGCATGCAGCAACCCGTCCTGAAGCCACAGGGTATTGGAAGCGCCAAGCTCTTCCGAAAGCGCATCCGGCCTGTCTGCCAGTTTGAAGGCCGCTTCCTTGTGGGGGATCGTCACATTGCCGCCGGCGAACCCGCTGGAGCCGTCTTTCAGAGAAGTGATGAAGCCGGCGAAATCCTCAGGAGAGACTTCGTGCGCGCGATAGCTGCCGGAGAGATCAAGCTGCCGCAACCAGTAGCCATGAATCAACGGCGAGCGTGAATGCTTGACCGGATAACCCGTTACGAAAGCGTTTACGCTCTGTGTTTCACGTGAATCATCCATCGATTGCTCCCAGTTCGCGCAGTTTTTCGAGGAGCGGCAGCATCGGCAATCCGACGATCGTGAAATAATCGCCATCGATTTTCGAGAACAGCTGGATGCCTTCACCTTCGAGCTGATAGGCGCCGACGCTCGACATTGCCTTTTCTCCGACGCGGCTCAGGTGCCGCGGAATGAAATCGGCCGGCAGCTCCCGCATGGTCAGATCGGCGTGGGACACATGCTCCCAGACAATATCGCCATTGCGTGCGAGCGCGATGGCGCTATTCAGCCGATGCGTCTTTCCCGACAAAGTCCGCAGATGGTTTTCCGCATCGGCCATCGACTTCGGCTTGTGAAAGACCTGTGAGCCGAGCGACATGGTCTGATCCGAACCGATGACCAGCGCATCGGGGAAGCGATCGCTCACATCCTTTGCCTTCGCTTTTGCCAATACCAGCGCTACGGCATCCGGGCTCGCGCCATCCCGCTCCAGCGGCGCTTCGACCGCCCGCTCATCGATATCGGCAGCGATGGCCTGGAAATGCAGCCCGGCATTTTCCATCAGCATCCGCCGGAACGGGCTGGACGACGCGAGAATAAGGGGCATGGTCATGACGATTGCCTCCGAGAGAATCGTGTGCAGCGCTTAGCGCAGCTTGGGCCGCAGGGCAACAATGGCAGCCGCGGTCTCTTCGATCGATCGGCGTGTGACGTCGATGACAGGCCAGTTGTGACGCGCGCAGAGAGAACGGGCATATTTCAGTTCTTCGGAGATCGCGGCTCGATCCGTGTAGTCGCCGCGGTCGAAGCCGGGCGTCGCGCCGAGAATGCGATTTTCGCGAACCTGCGAGATCCGGTCGGTGGTCGCGACCAGTCCGACGATCAACGGCTTGGTCGCCTTGACGAGACTTTCCGGCAATGGCACGCCATGCACGATCGGAATGTTCGCCGTCTTGATGCCGCGATTTGCGAGATAGATGCTGGTCGGCGTTTTCGAGGTACGGCTGATGCCGATGATGACGACATCGGCATCGTCGTAGTCATCCGGCATCTGGCCGTCGTCATGATCCATGGTGAAGTTCAGCGCTTCGATGCGGTTGAAGTAATCCGCATTCATCACATGCTGCGCGCCGACGCGACGACGCGACGTTGCCCCGAGGTAGGTCTGGAAGACATTCATGACCGGCTCCAGGACGTTGACGCTCGGCACGCCCATTTCTCCACAGCGTTCGGCGATGAAATCGGCAAGCTCGCGATCGACGATCGTATAAAGCACGATGCCGGGACTGTGATCGATCGCTTCGAGAACCGGCAGCAGCTGCTTGCGATTCCGAATCAGCGGATAGACGTGCTCGATCGGCTGGCTTCCCTGGAATTGAACGGATGCAGCGCGGCCGGCGGAGATGAGAGTCTCGCCCGTTGAGTCAGAAATCAGGTGCAGATGAAAGAAGCTTGTCCGGTTTTCCACGCTACTTTCCATCGCCTGTTGATATCTCGGGAGAAAAGAGAGGTACGAGAAGGCGGCCATCCAGGGCAAGTGGAAAACAGCCGAGTTTTCCACATTCGGCGTTTTCGAAAAAAGGATTTCGTGGTGGCTGTGGGCAATGTGGACAAGATGGGAAGCGCCACGTTCGTCCCCGGCTTGTCCCCAGAGCAGGACAAAACAGATTCCCGTGCAACCTGCTCAAAAGATTGAAAAATCCCGTTCCTTTTCCACATATCGGCTAAACGCTTCGGAATCTTTGCAAACCATGGCGCGAGGCGCGACAAATTGGACAGGCAAGGGATGAACTTTAATCCTTGCTACTCACCGACTCTAAGAAATAGAAACCTTTTAAAATATGTTTGGTTTTATATAGGACGACCTCTGTGAGCGATGAGCGCCGGAAGATCATGCGGGTATTGAGCGGAGAAACGCTCACGCCTCCCCCTCTCTGGCTGATGAGGCAGGCAGGCCGCTATCTGCCCGAATATCGCGAGACGCGCGCCAGGGCCGGAAGCTTCCTTGATCTCTGTTATACCCCCGACCATGCGGTCGAGGTGACGATGCAGCCGATCCGCCGTTATGGCTTCGACGCTGCCATTCTTTTTTCCGACATCCTCGTCATTCCCGACGCGCTGAAACGAAACGTTCGCTTCACGGAAGGACATGGGCCGCAGATGGATCCGATCGATGAGGCCGGCATCCTGGCATTGAAGCCTGACGGCGCGATAGCGTATCTGGAACCGGTCATGGAAACGGTGCGGCGGCTGCGGCGGGACCTGCCGGACGAGACGACGCTTCTCGGCTTCTGTGGCGCTCCCTGGACCGTTGCGACCTATATGATCGCCGGCCATGGCACGCCGGACCAGGCTCCTGCCCGGCTGTTTGCCTATCGGCATCCGAAGGCGTTCGAGCACCTGCTGATGCTGCTTGCCGATATCTCCGCCGATTACCTGGTGGCGCAGATCGATGCCGGCGCCGACGCCGTGCAGATTTTCGACTCCTGGGCAGGCGTTCTCGGCGAGCGGGAATTCGATGCGTTTGCCGTGACGCCGGTCGCCAGAATGATCGCTTCGGTCAAGGCCCGGCGGCCTCAGGCACGGATCATCGCCTTCGCCAAGGGAGCGGGTTATCTTTTGAAGAATTACCGCCGGAAAACGGGCGCCGATGCGATCGGTCTCGACTGGTCGGTGCCGCTGGCTTTCGCCGTGGAGCTTCAGAAGGACGGGCCGGTGCAGGGCAATCTCGATCCCATGCGCGTCGTTGCCGGCGGCAAGGCTCTGGAAGACGGGATCGACGATATCTTGCAGCAGCTCGGGAATGGTCCGCTGATCTTCAATCTCGGGCACGGCATCACGCCGCAGGCGGACCCCGCCAATGTTGCGAGGCTTGTCGAACGCGTGCGCGGATGGAGGAAATGATGGCGATGGAAAAGCAGACGGATTCCGCTCCTGGCCAAAGGGCGGGACGGCGCGCCTATTTCATGATCCTGGTCTTTGCCGTTCTGGCGATCGGGCTTTTTGCCTGGCATCCGGCCGATCTCTATCTCTGGATCAAGGCGCTGCACATCATTGCCGTCATTTCATGGATGGCCGGCATGTTCTATCTGCCGCGGCTTTTTGTCTATCACACCGATGCCGAGCCGGGCTCGCAGCAATCCGAGACTTTCAAGGTGATGGAGCAGCGGCTGCTGCGCTACATCATCAACCCGGCGATGATCCTGACCTGGATTTTCGGGCTTTATCTCGCCTGGTCCGTCTATGATTTTCAGGGTGGCTGGCTGCACGCCAAGATCGGGCTCGTTGTAGTGCTATCCGCTGTTCACGGTCATTTCAGCAGCGCCGCGCGCGCTTTTGCCCGCGATGAAAACAAGCATTCGGCCCGCTATTGGCGAATGATGAACGAGGCGCCGACGCTTCTGATGATCGCAATCGTCATCCTGGTGGTCGTGAAACCCTTTGCGTGAGGCGGCGCTGTATCGGGGCGAAGTTAAATTTCCTTCATTTTGCCCGCCCCCCTTGCGGTTCAGAAAGTGAGTCGCTATTTTCCGGCCATCTTCTCTTCGTGGCATGTATCCATTCTGTCGCCCGCGAACGCCCCTGTCGCGGTTCTGAATACGAGCAACATTGCCTTTCCCATCCAGAAAAATGAGTAATTCCCTTCATGGCTGAAATGAAGCTTCAGGAACTGAAAAATAAATCCCCGACCGATCTCCTGGCCTTTGCCGAATCGCTCGAGGTGGAAAACGCCAGCACGATGCGCAAACAGGAATTGATGTTTGCAATTCTCAAGGTGCTGGCGAGCCAGGACGTGGAAATCATCGGCGAGGGCGTCGTCGAGGTTTTGCAGGACGGCTTCGGTTTCTTGCGTTCCGCCAACGCCAACTATCTTCCCGGCCCGGACGATATTTATATCTCTCCCTCCCAGATCCGTCGCTTCTCGCTGAAGACGGGCGATACGGTCGAGGGGCCGATCCGCGGACCAAAAGAAGGCGAGCGCTATTTTGCTCTGCTGAAAGTCAACACCATCAATTTTGATGATCCCGAAAAGATCCGTCACAAGGTTCACTTCGACAACCTGACGCCGCTTTATCCGAACGAGCGTTTCCGCATGGAACTGGACGTTCCCACGTCGAAGGATCTTTCGCCCCGCGTCATCGATCTCGTGGCTCCGCTCGGCAAGGGCCAGCGTGGCTTGATCGTCGCGCCGCCGCGTACCGGCAAGACCGTTCTTCTTCAGAACATCGCCCATTCCATCACCGCCAATCATCCGGATTGCTACCTGATCGTTCTCTTGATCGACGAGCGTCCGGAAGAAGTGACCGACATGCAGCGTTCCGTTCGCGGCGAGGTTATCTCGTCCACGTTCGACGAGCCGGCCGTGCGTCACGTCCAGGTCGCCGAAATGGTGATCGAAAAAGCCAAGCGTCTTGTCGAGCATGGTCGCGACGTCGTTATCCTGCTCGATTCGATCACGCGCCTCGGCCGCGCCTATAACACGGTCGTCCCCTCTTCCGGCAAGGTCCTGACCGGCGGTGTCGATGCCAACGCTCTGCAGCGCCCGAAGCGCTTCTTCGGTGCGGCCCGCAACATCGAGGAAGGCGGTTCGCTGACGATTATCGCGACGGCGCTGATCGATACCGGCAGCCGCATGGATGAAGTGATCTTCGAAGAATTCAAGGGCACCGGCAACTCGGAAATCGTCCTTGACCGCAAGGTTGCCGACAAGCGTATCTTCCCGGCCATGGATATTCTGAAGTCCGGTACGCGTAAGGAAGACCTGCTGGTGCCGCGCCAAGATCTGCAGAAGATCTTCGTGCTTCGCCGTATCCTTGCGCCGATGGGCACGACCGACGCAATCGAGTTCCTGATCGACAAGCTGAAGCAGACGAAGAACAACCCGGATTTCTTCGATTCGATGAATACGTGATCCTTAGCCGGATTCGGTAGAACGCCGTTTGGCGATGCGAATAAATTGGTATGATCGGGTCGCCTGTTGCGGCCCGATTTTTGTTTGAAGGGCTGATTGCGGTTGGTCGAGGCTTGCAGTCCAATCGATTCGGATGCGGATCAATTTCATGGCGATCGTGAACGAGACAATCTACGCACTTTCCAGCGGCGGCTTGCCCGCCGGCGTTGCGGTGGTCCGAATCAGCGGAAGCCTAGCATTGCCGATAGCCGAATGCCTTGCCGGATCGCTCCCCGCTCCCCGCCAGGCCGCACTCAAAACGATTCGGACTCGTAACGGACTAACGATCGATCGCGGCCTCCTCCTAATTTTTCCGGCTCCGGCCTCTTTCACCGGAGAAGATTGTGCGGAGATACAGGTTCATGGCGGCAAGGCCGTGGTAAATGCCCTGCTGGATGAGCTTTCTTCGTTCGATCAGTGCCGTCTTGCCGAGCATGGGGAATTTTCGCGCCGTGCGCTCGAGAACGGAAAAATGGATCTTGTCGAGGTGGAAGGGCTGGCTGATCTCATCAGCGCGGAAACCGAGATGCAGCGGCGGCTCGCTCTCGAGCATGCGGCGGGCGGTCTATCCGGGCTATATAATGCCTGGGCCGACAGATTGACCCGGGCGCGCGCCCTGATCGAGGCAGAGCTGGATTTTGCCGACGAGGATGACGTTCCCGGTTCGGTATCGGAGATGGTCTGGGCTGATATGAAAAAGCTGGCGGCCGAGTTGACCGATCATCTTGCGGGCGCGGACCTTGGCGAGATCATCCGGGACGGTTTGAAAGTGGTGATCGCCGGACCGCCGAACGCCGGTAAGTCCAGCCTCATGAATGCCTTGGCAAAGCGCGAAGTGGCAATCGTGACGGATATCGCCGGAACGACGCGGGACGTTCTGCATGTCGATCTGAATATCGAGGGATTTGCCGTCAAGCTCTATGACACGGCAGGTTTGCGGGAAACGGATGAAGTCGTCGAACGGGAGGGAATAAGGCGTGCGCTCAGGACTGTTGCCGACGCCGATCTCGTTTTGTCGCTTGCCGAAATCGGAGGCAGCCCGCAACTGAATTTTCCCGGCTTTAGCGGCAAGGTTGCTACCGTCGGAACGAAAGCGGATCTTCACCGTGATGCGGATAACGGCATCTATGACGTGCGTATCTCGTCGACCACGGGTGCCGGCCTCACCGAATTGCATCACCTTCTCCGACAGGACCTGCAAGATCGCTCCGGGTCGCTATCTCTGGCTCTGCCGAGCAGGATGCGGCATCGCACCTTGCTAAAGGAAAGTCTTGATGCGGTCTCGCTTGCACTTGCTGCTGTGGATATGGGTCTGGATATCAGGGCAGAACATTTGCGTCAGGCAGCAACCAGCCTTGGACGCATAACCGGGCGCGTCGATGTCGAGGATCTGCTCGATGTTATCTTCTCGGAATTCTGTATCGGCAAATGATTCACGTGAAACAGCGCCTCACTGGCATAGGCACGGATGTTTCACGTGAAACCTTCTTGACTCCTGAAATTGGTATGCCAAACAAGCGGCATGACCGAGGACTTGATGATGTTCGACAAGACATATGACGTGATCGTCGTGGGTGGTGGCCATGCGGGCAGCGAAGCCGCAGCGGCGGCCGCACGTTTGGGTGCACGGACGGCAGTGGTAACGCATAAGCGCGATACCATCGGAGTCATGTCTTGCAATCCGGCAATCGGCGGCCTCGGCAAAGGGCATCTGGTGCGGGAGATCGATGCGCTCGATGGCCTTATGGGGCGTGTCGCCGATGCAGGCGGTATTCAGTTCCGTATGCTCAACCGGAAAAAGGGCCCTGCAGTGCGCGGTCCGCGTACGCAGGCGGATCGCAAGCTCTACCGCATCTCTATGCAGGCTGAAATTGACGCTATCGATAATCTAGACATTATCGAGGGCGATGCGTTCGATCTTGCTTTCGAACATGGCCGTGTGTCTGCTGTTGTCTTGAAGGACGGACGGACGATCCGATGCGGAGCAGCGGTTATAACAACCGGCACCTTCCTCCGCGGCTTGATCCATATCGGCGACAAGAAGATTCCTGCGGGCCGGGTTGGTGAAGAACCATCGGTCGGCTTGTCGGCTACCCTGCTCCGCCATGGTCTCGCCCTTGGACGTTTAAAGACCGGAACCCCTGCCCGGCTCGACGGCACGACGATCGATTGGACCTCGGTGGGTCGGCAGGGTGCCGATGAGGATCCGACGCCGTTTTCCTTCATGACCAACGCGATCGTGAATCCGCAGATCGAATGCGGCGTGACGCGAACGACGCCGAAAACACACAAGATCATCGCCGAAAATCTGAAGCGTTCAGCGATGTATTCCGGCCAGATTGAAGGTGTCGGTCCGCGTTATTGCCCCTCGATCGAGGACAAGATCGTCAAATTTGGCGAGCGGGATGGGCATCAGATATTCCTGGAACCGGAAGGCCTCGACGATACGACTGTCTATCCGAATGGCATATCGACCTCGCTTCCCGAGGATGTGCAGGAGGAATTCATCAAAACTATTCCGGGCCTGGAACGAGTCCGCATTCTTCAGCATGCCTATGCTATCGAATACGATCATGTCGATCCACGCGAGCTGAAGCTTTCGCTGGAGGTGGAGAAGATTCCTGGTCTCTTCCTGGCCGGCCAGATCAACGGTACGACCGGATACGAGGAAGCTGGCGCGCAGGGACTAGTTGCGGGGCTGAATGCGGCTCGCTTTGCTGCGGGCGGCGATGCGGTCGAGTTCAGTCGTACGGAATCCTATATCGGTGTGATGATCGATGATCTAACCTCGCGTGGGGTTGCGGAGCCCTACCGCATGTTTACCTCGCGTGCGGAATATCGTCTGTCGTTGCGCGCCGACAATGCGGATGTGCGTTTGACGCCGGTTGGTCTCGCCATCGGTTGCGTGAACGTCGATCGTGCCGCGCGCTTCGCACGTTATCTGACGAAGCTCGACGAGGCGCGGGCTCGCCTGAAGGGCTTGAGCATCACGCCGAATGAGGCGGATAAGGCTGGAATACATTTGAACAAGGACGGCCAGCGACGCTCCGCTTACGAGCTTCTGTCTCATCCGGATCAGTCCGTCGAGAGCCTGTCACGGCTTTGGCCGGAGCTGAGGTCTATTGAGCGCGGAGTCGTCGAGGCTGTCGAAATCGAAGCCGCGTATGCAGTCTATATGGATCGGCAGACGTCGGATATCGTTCGGGTTCGGAAAGAGGAAGAGCGCACCATTCCGGCCAGTTTTGACTTCACCACTCTCTCTGGCTTGTCGAACGAGCTGAAACAGAAGCTGAGTACGGCGAAGCCGAAGAATATTGCGCAGGCATCGCGCATCGATGGAATGACGCCGGCGGCGATCTCCTTATTGCTGGCCCATCTCAGGAAGATGGGAGACAACCAGGATGAGCAGAGATTGGTTTCGTGACGGCACAAGGTTTGAGAGTCCAGGCTATGGAATTGAACGGTGTGCGTGTTTCACGTGAAACACAGGGGCGACTGGAACATTTCGCACAGCTCTTCCAGAAATGGGCGAAGACGATCAATCTGGTCGCGCCTTCCACCATCGATGATCTCTGGCGTCGCCATATTGCCGATAGCGCCCAGATTTTTCAGCTCCGCCCTTTGACGAATCATTGGGTCGATCTCGGCAGCGGCGGCGGGTTTCCAGGCGTTATAACGGCAATTCTGTTGGCGGAACGCGGGGCCGGCCATGTCGATTTGGTGGAAAGCAATCAGAAAAAGGCGGCGTTTCTACGTGTCTGCCTGCGAGAATGCGAGGCTCGTGGCGCGGTCCACGCTGCTCGAATCGAAGATGCACCTGCAATCATCCAGAATTGTGACGTGATTTCAGCTCGTGCTCTGGCTGAACTCGAGGTGCTGCTGGATTACGCAGCGCCTTGGCGCGACCGCAATGAAAATCTGCGCCTTCTGCTGCATAAAGGCCGGGATTATGAACGCGAGCTGGAGAAAGCCCGTGGTCGTTGGGAATTCGATCTGGTAAAACATCAGAGCGTCGTCGAGCGAGATTCCGTTATTCTGGAGCTGAGCAGCCTTCGACGCCTGATTTAACCATAGTTGGATATGGGGCAGATGATCGGCGAGCGAAACCGGATTATTACCATCGCAAATCAAAAAGGCGGCGTCGGCAAGACGACGACGGCGATCAACCTGGCGACGGCCCTTGCGGCCATCGGCGAACGCGTGCTGATCGTCGATCTCGACCCGCAGGGTAATGCCAGCACGGGGCTGGGCATCGAACGGCGGGATCGTAAGCTGTCCTCCTATGATCTGCTGGTCGGCAGCCATTCGATTATGGATACGGTTCAGGAAACGGCTGTCCCGAACCTCTATATCGTGCCATCGACGATGGATTTGCTCGGTGTCGAGATGGAAATCGCGCAGCAGCCGGATCGCGTCTTCAAGCTCCGGCGCGCGCTGAATGCTCACGAAGCTCTCGCATTTTCCTATATTCTTGTCGATTGCCCGCCATCGTTCAACCTTTTGACCATGAATGCCATGGCGGCAGCGCATTCCGTGCTGGTGCCGCTGCAATGCGAGTTTTTCGCTCTGGAAGGCCTTAGCCAATTGCTGGAAACTGTCGATCAGGTTCGCAGTACGGTTAACCCGTCGCTCGATATCCAGGGCATCGTTCTGACCATGTTCGATTCCCGCAACAATTTGGCACAGCAGGTCGTCAGCGACGTCCGCACGCATTTGGGCGAGAAAGTCTACCATACGTTGATTCCGCGCAATGTTCGCGTGTCCGAAGCGCCCTCCTACGGCAAGCCGGCCATTCTTTACGATTTGAAGTGTGCGGGCAGCCAGGCCTATCTGCAGCTGGCTTCGGAAGTGATCCAGCGAGAGCGGCAGCGAAAAGCTGCGGCATGACAGTATATTTGTTCCAGAGTGAGTATCGGCGATGAATGATGATCTTTCGAAGCGGCGTCTCGGACGCGGACTGGCGGCACTCATCGGAGAGATGGATCAGCCGACGCCGGTAGATACGGGACGACCCGCCGTCAATCCCGACCGTCTCGTGCCGATCGAGTTCATCAGCCGTAATCCACGAAACCCGCGCCGCTATTTCGATGAGACGGAGCTGCATGATCTGGCCAGCTCCATTCGCCAGCACGGGATCGTACAACCGGTCGTCGTCCGCACGATCGCGAGCGATCGATATGAAATCATAGCCGGCGAACGACGTTGGCGTGCCGCACAACTTGCCGGTCTGATCGAGATTCCCGTCATCGTTCGCGATGTCGATGACAAGACGGCGCTCGAAATTGCCATCGTCGAAAACGTGCAGCGCGCCGACCTCAATCCATTGGAAGAGGCGCTCGGCTACGAACAGCTGATTGCCGAGCACGGTTACACCCAGAACGACCTTGGCGAGATTATCGGCAAAAGCCGTAGCCATGTCGCCAACTCCTTGCGTTTGTTGAAGCTTCCCGATCCGGTTCGCGATATGCTTGCCGCCGGCAGCCTTTCCGCCGGCCATGCGCGCGCTCTGGTTTCGACGTCGGATCCGACGACGCTGGCGCGCACGGTCGTTTCCAAGGGAATGTCCGTACGCGATGCCGAGCGGCTGGCGCAGAACGATATCAAGGCCCAGAACGATCCTCGCCCGGCCGGCATTCGCAGGGATGAAAAGGATTCCGATACGCTGGCGCTTGAGCGCACCCTGTCGGATACACTCGGGCTCGACGTTTCGATCAATCATCGCGGCAATGGCGGCCAGGTGAAGATAAGCTATAAGACGCTTGAGCAGCTGGAGGAGATTTGCCGGCTGCTGGAACGGCGCTAGGGCAGGTCCGCATTTCACGGAATCGTTCTATCTCTTTGTTTTTTAAACAATTCCGTGCGGAAAAACCGTCGTAAGATTTCCGGATTTAGTCTAGGACGCTTTGCGTTGATTTCGTCGCGCGAGGCGCTGGATCCGGCGCGGTGTCAATCGCCGGCGGCCTATTTTCGTGAAACTCAGCCCTTGCGGGCTGACTGCAATGTGGTGGACAGCAAGGTCTGCGTCGCGATGGTGTCCTCAAGGCTGGCGCGCTGGCGGGTCTGAAGAATGGCAGCTTGCAGCCTGTTCATCTCGCGCGCAATCGCAGGTGCTGTCCAGCTTCTTAGTGCCTGCTCGATGACGGGCTTGCGCCGGAAATGCAGGTGACGCCCGAGTGTCTGCATGACCTGAGCCGGCGCCAGCCGTTTTTCATCCATCTCCGCCCGCATGGTATCGAGCATCTGAAATTGCCTCAGGCAACCCTGCAGAACGAGAAACATCGGCGTCTTCGATGCGGCGATCTTTTGCATGGCATGAAGGAAGGCTTCGGAATCGCCTTTCAGGATCGCATCGACGGCGTCATCCGAGGAAATGGCGCTGGCATCGCCGATGATTTCCAGAACGTGCTGTTCCTCGATCGTGTCCTGGCCGCGGCAGTAAAGTGCCAGCTTGCGTATTTCGTTGCGCGATGCGATGCGATCCCCGCCAAGAAGCTCCAGCAATGCCTGGCGGGCGGCGGGGGCAATTCGCAGTCCTTCATTTGCCAGCTCGGTATCTATCAGGCTGTTGAGAGCCCTGACATCGTCGGCATAGCAGGGAATGGTTGCCACGGAACGGGCCGGCTCCGCGGCCTTGCGCAGGCCGGAGCCTTTCTTGAGATCGCCGGCTTCGATAATGACGAAGCTGGCATCCGGGGGATTGCCGGCAATGATCTGCAGCGAATCGATCAGCGCTTTTTCGTTGGCGGCGCCGCGAATCCAGACGAGCTTTTCGCCGCCGAACAGACCGATGGCATTCACCTCGTCGAGCAGGCGACCGGCATCGTTCTGCAAGTCCGCAACATCGAGTTTGATGAGGGAAAAGGCGTCGGTAAGGTCAACTCCGGTTTTCGCGGCGATCTGCGCGGCGCGCTCGGAAACAAGGCCGCGATCGGGGCCATAGATCACGAAGATCCGATAGTTTCGCGCGGCATTTTGGAGGAATCCGTCGAATTCGTGGGACTTGATTTCCGCCATGCCGCACTCGTGCTCAGCGGCTGAGCGCCGCTGCGATATCGGCAGCGATCATCTCGGCGACTTCGCGGGCTGCACGGTCTTCGGAATCGCGGATCGCGCGCTGCTTGGCGAATTCCTGGGTCGGGAAGTCGACGAGCGAGGTGACTGCGCGGCTGCCGGACTTGATGACCTTGCCCGTACCGATTTCCTTCAGCGTGAAGGAGGCCGTTACGGTCGTACGGCCCGCCCCGGACGTATCCGAAGATGGGAGATAGAGCACGCCGCCGGTGCCGGAGGTAACGCTCAGGTCGACATTGTACTTCGGCGTCTTCGTTTCGCCCGCACCGCGCCCCGCGATGAAGATCAGCTGGTTGCGGACCTCCTGGCTGACGCGCGAGCCGGCGTCGGAGAAGGAAACTTCCGACAACTTCTGCGTTACGCCCGTGCTGACGGCATAGAGCGGCCGAACCTGGCAAGCGGACAGAAGCCCTGCAACGGCCACAAGAGACGCAACACCGGCAATGCGGGCGAACTTGAAAAGATTATCAGACGACAATGTTTACGATCCTCTGTGGAACGACGATGATCTTCTTTGGCGCCTGACCATTCAATGCGCTGTTGACGGCATCCAGGGCGAGCACGGCCTGCTGCACGGCATTCTGATCTGCATCGCGCGCGATTGTCAATTCGGCGCGCTTCTTGCCGTTGATCTGGACGGGGTAGACGATCTCGTTCTCGACAACGAGCGCCTCGTCATAGGCTGGCCACCGGCTGGTGGCAATCATATGGGTGTTGCCGAGCGCGGCGGAGCATTCTTCGGCCAGATGCGGCGTGATCGGCGCGACCAGGGCAATCAGGATTTCCACCGCTTCGCGAACGGCCGAGCGATAGACGGCATCGGCCTGACCGGCGGCCACCTTGGCAAGCGGCGCCGCCAGTGCGTTCACGAATTCATAGATGCGGGCCACTGCCTTGTTGAAGGCGAGCTTGTCGTAGTCGCCCTGCACTGCTTTCAGCGTGCGATGCGCGATCTGCGAAATCGCCAGCGCCTCACCTTCCTTAGCCGGAGTCGATTCGACCGACCTCAGGGCCTCGGCGGCTTCGGAGACGAGGCGCCACATGCGCTGGGTGAAACGATGCGCGCCTTCGACACCGGCCTCCGACCAGATGACGTCGCGATCGGGCGGCGAATCGGAGAGAACGAAGAAGCGGGCCGTATCGGCGCCGTAGGAGGCGATGATGTCATCGGGATCGACGACGTTCTTCTTCGATTTCGACATCTTTTCGATCGAGCCGATGGTGATGTCCTCGCCATTCGACAGCAGGGCGGCACGGCGCTGACCGTCCACTTCCTCGATCTTGATATCGGCGGGCGACACCCATTCGCGCGTCAGGCCATTGCCGCGGCTATAGGTCTCGTGCACCACCATGCCCTGCGTGAACAGGCCCTTGAAGGGCTCCTTCACGTCGAGGTGGCCGGTTTCGCGCATGGCGCGGGTAAAGAAGCGAGAATAGAGCAGATGCAGGATCGCATGCTCGATGCCGCCGATATACTGGTCGACCGGCAGCCAGTGGTTGGCGGCTGCCTTGTCCGTCGGCTGGTTTTCCCACGGTGCGGTGAAGCGGGCGAAATACCAGCTGGAATCGACGAATGTATCCATCGTATCCGTCTCGCGGCGCGCATCCTTGCCGCATTGCGGGCAGGCGACATGCCGCCAGCTGGCGTGCCGGTCGAGGGGATTGCCGGGCTGGTCGAAAGTGACATCGTCGGGCAGCCTGACCGGCAGATCCTTCTTCGGCACCGGCAGCACGCCGCAATCGTCGCAATGGATGACCGGGATCGGGCAGCCCCAGTAGCGCTGGCGGGAAATGCCCCAGTCGCGCAGGCGGAAATTCACCTTGCGCTCGGCCTGCGGCACATTGCCGAGGCTGGTGGCGGAAAGCTTCGTTGCGACCGTTTCGAAGGCTTCCTCGGTGCTCATGCCGTCGAGGAAGCGCGAGTTGATCATCACGCCATCGCCGTCATAGGCAACGTCGCCGACGGCGAAGCTTGCGGCATCGCCATCTTTCGGCATGACGACCGGCACGACCGGCAGGCCGTATTTGCGGGCGAAATCCAGGTCGCGCTGGTCGCCGGACGGGCAACCGAAGATGGCGCCCGTGCCATAGTCCATCAATACGAAATTGGCGATGTAGACCGGCAGTTCCCAGGACGGATCGAAGGGATGGCGGACCCGGATGCCGGTATCCATGCCCTTCTTCTCGGCGGTTTCGAGCGCGGCCAGCGAGGTGCCGGCGCGGCGGCACTCCTCGCAGAAGGCTTCGATGGCCGGGTCTTTGGCGGCTGCTTCCTTGGCCAGCGGATGGTCGGCCGAGATCGCCAGGAAAGAGGCGCCGAACAGCGTGTCGGGCCGTGTCGTATAGACGCTGATCTCACGATCGCTGTTCGGCGCGGTTTCGGCGACGATTTCCCAGCGGACGGTCAGGCCTTCGGAGCGGCCGATCCAGTTCTTCTGCATCAGCCGCACTTTTTCCGGCCAATGATCGAGCGTGTCCAGGGCGTCCAGCAGTTCCTGGCTGAATTCGGTGATCTTGAAGAACCATTGCGTCAGCTCGCGCTGTTCCACGAGCGCGCCGGAGCGCCAGCCGCGGCCGTCGATGACCTGCTCGTTGGCGAGAACGGTGTTGTCGACCGGGTCCCAGTTGACCTTGGATTTCTTGCGATAGACCAGGCCCTTCTCCATCATGTCGATGAAGAGCATCTGCTGGCGGTGATAGTAATCGACGTCGCAGGTTGCGAATTCGCGGCTCCAGTCGAGCGACAGGCCCATGGCCTTCAGCTGCGTGCGCATCGAGGCGATGTTCTGGTAGGTCCATTCCTTCGGATGCACCTTGTTGTCGCGCGCGGCGTTTTCCGCCGGCATGCCGAAGGCGTCCCAGCCCATCGGATGCAACACGTTATAGCCGCGGGCGCGCTTGTAGCGGGCAACGACATCGCCCATGGCGTAGTTGCGCACATGGCCCATATGGATGCGGCCCGACGGATAGGGAAACATCTCCAGAACGTAATATTTCTCACGCGGATCCGCGTTGTCTGTCACGAAGACCTTTTCTTCGTTCCATTTTTCCTGCCAGCGGGGCTCGGCATCGCGCGGGTTATAACGTTCGGTCGTCATCTGATCTTGTATTCCAGAAAATCATGGGGAGTCAGGCGTGACCTTCATCACGAAACCACCCAAGCGTCAAGTTTGGCGGTTGCAGCAAGTGCTTTATCTTGCAAAGCAAAGCCGGATTCTGGCGCATTTCGCCCTTGGCAAAGCCTGCCCGCCTCATTACTGCAAGGGGTTGAGAGCAAGCGAACATATCGAGGCGAAAAGATGGAACTTCAAGAGCGCCTGAACGAAGTCCGTTCCCATATCGCGACGGCCGAGCGCCAGGCCGGCCGGCCTGATGGAGCCGTGCGGCTCGTTGCCGTTTCCAAGACCTTCGACGCCGATCAGATCCGCCCGGCGATTTCGGCCGGCCAGCGGGTGTTCGGCGAAAACCGCGTGCAGGAAAGCCAGGGCAAGTGGCCGGAGCTGAAGGCTGAAACGCCCGGAATCGAGCTGCACCTGATCGGGCCGCTGCAATCGAACAAGGCGGCGGATGCCGTGGCGTTGTTCGACGTCATCGAAACCATCGACCGGGAAAAGATCGCGCGCGCCGTCGCCGATGAAATGAAGCGGCAGGGCAAGAGGTTGCAGCTCTACGTGCAGGTCAATACCGGGCTGGAGCCGCAAAAGGCCGGGATCGCGCCGGACGATACCGTCGCTTTCGTCGAGCTGTGCCGGAAGGAGCTCGGGCTTTCGATCGACGGCCTGATGTGCATTCCGCCGGCCGAGGAAAATCCGGGGCCGCATTTCGCGCTGCTCGCCAAGCTTGCCGGAGAGGCGGGTGTCGAAAAGCTCTCCATGGGCATGTCGAGCGACTATGAAACCGCCATCGCCTTTGGCGCGACAAGCGTCCGCGTCGGCTCGGCGATTTTCGGCGCGCGGTAAACTAAATCAAAAACGAAAGCATTGCCGTACGAGTCAGGCTGAGATGTGTGATCATCCATCATCCGCCCTCGTGGTTCGAGGCTCCGGCCCCTTCGGCAAGCTCGGGAGCCTGCGCACCTCACCATGAGGGCTAACCGTCTGCGCAAGACGGCACACTGAACTGTGCCTGATGTGGTGGGAAGAGGCTCTACGCGGCGGTGCTAGATCCATCTTCACCCTGAGGGAGGCTGCAAGCCGAAGCCTCGAAGGGTGAGGATAGCCCCGTGTCTCCCGACAAAAAAAGCCCCGGTTTTTCACCGGGGCTTCGCAAAGCTTCGATAAGATCGGATCTTAGAACCGGTCGTCGTCCTCGTCGTCGCGGCTGGTCGACTTCAGCGACTTCAGCTTGGCGAAAACGGCGTCGGCGTCGATTTCCTTTTCCTTCTCTTCGCGCTCGTAGGTGAAGCCGAGCTTCTCGGTTTCCTGAGCGGGCTGCAGCGTCGCGCCGAGTTCGGCGGCGGTCGGCAGCGGCCGGCCCTTGGCGGCCTTTTCGACTTCCATGTCGAGATCGATCTGGCTGCAGAGGCCGAGCGTGACCGGATCCATCGGCGCCAGGTTGGCCGAGTTCCAGTGCGTGCGGTCACGGATCTGTTCGATGGTCGACTTGGTGGTGCCGACGAGGCGGGAAATCTGCGCATCCTTCAGTTCCGGATGGTTGCGCACCAGCCAGAGGATGGCGTTCGGGCGATCCTGGCGCTTGGAAACCGGCGTGTAGCGCGGGCCGCGACGCTTGGATTCAGGCACGCGAACCTTCGGCTCGGAAAGCTTGAGCTTGTGGTTCGGATTGCCTTCCGCGCGGGCGATTTCGTCGCGCGTCAGCTGGCCGGTCGAGATCGGATCGAGGCCCTTGATGCCCTGTGCTGCTTCACCATCGGCAATGGCCTTCACTTCGAGCGGATGCAGCTTGCAGAACTGCGCGATCTGGTCGAATGACAAGGCTGTATTGTCGACAAGCCAGATGGCGGTTGCCTTCGGCATGAGCAATTGTTGAGCCATGGATATAGTCCTTCTGTCAGTCCGCGCCGGTGTCGCGGTCCGGGGTGTAACACCACATTGTCCGGGAAATACGGCTCTATATAACGATAGTGTCGCGGAATTGCAATTCTTTGCGCATGAAATGCACTTTGTCCAATTGCTGTCGTGGTTTGACCTGCTATTTATTGCGCTGAAAGAGCACCCGTAATTGCGAGAGAGGGTGTGAGGATTCGAGGAGGAGACAATGTCGGAAAAGATTCATCCGGTGACGAAGCCGGTCAAGGCGCGTGCCTTGATCGACAAGGCGAAGTATCAGAAATGGTACAAGCAGAGCGTCGAGGACCCCGACAAGTTCTGGGGCAAGCACGGCAAGCGGATCGACTGGTTCAAGCCCTATACGAAGGTGAAGAACACGTCGTTTACCGGCAAGGTCTCGATCAAGTGGTTCGAGGACGGCGTCACCAACGTCTCCTACAATTGCATCGACCGGCATCTGAAGAAGCACGGCGATCGCGTTGCCTTCATCTGGGAAGGCGACAATCCCTATATCGACAAGAAGATCACCTATAACGAGCTTTACGATCAGGTCTGCCGGCTGGCGAACGTCTTGAAGAAGCACGGTGTCAAGAAGGGCGACCGCGTCACCATCTACATGCCGATGATCCCCGAGGCAGCCTATGCGATGCTCGCCTGCGCCCGCATCGGCGCGGTGCACTCGGTCGTCTTCGGCGGCTTCTCGCCGGAAGCGCTTGCCGGCCGCATCGTCGACTGCGAATCGACGGTCGTCATCACCTGCGACGAAGGCATTCGCGGCGGCAAGTCCATTCCGCTGAAGGAAAACACCGACACCGCGATCAGGATCGCCGCCAAGCAGAAGGTCGCGGTCAAGACCGTCATCGCCGTGCGCCGCACCGGCGGCAAGACCGGCTGGGAGCCCGGCCGCGATGTCTGGTATCACGAGGAAATCGCCAAGGTGAAGGGTGATTGTCCGCCGGCGAAGATGAAGGCGGAAGATCCGCTTTTCATTCTCTATACGTCCGGCTCCACCGGCAAGCCGAAGGGCGTGCTGCACACGACGGGCGGCTATCTCGTCTATGCGGCGATGACGCACGAATACACGTTCGATTATCACCCCGGCGATATCTACTGGTGCACGGCCGATGTCGGCTGGGTGACGGGCCATTCCTACATCGTCTACGGGCCGCTCGCCAATGCCGCGACCTCGCTGATGTTCGAAGGCGTGCCGAACTATCCGGACCAGGGCCGCTTCTGGGATGTCATCGACAAGCACAAGGTCAACATCTTCTATACCGCGCCGACGGCGATCCGCTCGCTGATGGGCGCCGGCGACCATTTCGTCACGCGCGCCTCGCGCTCCAGCCTGCGCCTGCTCGGCACGGTCGGCGAGCCCATCAATCCGGAAGCCTGGGAGTGGTATTACAAGGTCGTGGGCGACAGCCGCTGCCCGATCGTCGATACCTGGTGGCAGACGGAAACCGGCGGCCACATGATCACGCCGCTTCCCGGCGCAACCGATCTGAAGCCCGGCTCGGCCACCCTGCCCTTCTTCGGCGTGCAGCCGCAGCTGGTCGACAACGAGGGCAATGTGCTGGAGGGTGCTGCCGACGGCAACCTCGTCATCGCCGACAGCTGGCCTGGCCAGATGCGCACGGTTTATGGCGACCACGAGCGCTTCATCCAGACCTACTTCTCCACCTACAAGGGCAAGTATTTCACCGGCGACGGCTGCCGCCGCGACGAGGACGGCTATTACTGGATCACCGGCCGCGTCGACGACGTGCTCAACGTCTCGGGCCATCGTCTGGGCACGGCGGAAGTGGAATCGGCGCTGGTGTCGCACAAGCACGTCTCGGAAGCGGCCGTCGTCGGTTATCCGCATTCCATCAAGGGCCAGGGCATCTATTGTTACGTGACGCTGATGGTCGGCCTGGAAGGCTCGGACGCGCTGCGGCAGGAACTGGTGAAACACGTCCGCGCCGAAATCGGCCCGATCGCCTCGCCGGACAAGATCCAGTTCACCCCCGGCCTGCCGAAAACCCGCTCCGGCAAGATCATGCGCCGCATCCTGCGCAAGATCGCTGAGGACGATTTCGGCGCGCTCGGCGATACCTCCACCCTCGCCGATCCGGCTGTGGTGGATGATCTGATCGCCAATAGGCAGAACAAGGCTGACGCGGCGTAAGCCGAGCGTTCGCTCTATCCCGCCCCTGGCGGGCGGGATAGAAAATCAGCATTTAGCAGCAAAGCTAAGTGACGGATTTCGTAATTGATTTCTCGCCTACGAAGGGCGAGATGGATTCCGCGGTCGCCGCACCATATCGGGCGACAACAACTTTTAAAGCGGGATCAAAAATCGATCGCCCGCCCATTGATTTCCCAGTCGCCGAAACGGGCGGGATCGGCGCCGCCGCGGCCGCCGATTTCGGGGGGCAGGTCGGCTTGAGCCTGCGCCTGGCGGCGCTCCTCAGCTTCGGCCAACGCGCGCTTTGCTGCGGGCGAGAGCGGCTTGCGGGGGGCTTCGCCCACTTCGGTATCGATATTATTGTCGTTATCTGCGGTCTGCATGGTCTCGTGCGACCTCCGAAATATTGAAATGGAGGGAGGAATAGCCAAATCATAGTGCGTCCGGCCGCAAAGAAAAAGGTTTGGACGACAGATGTGTTGGAGACTTTTCGATGAATCTCATGCGTACTGCTATGCTGCTTGCCTTCATGACCGCTTTGTTCATGGGCGTCGGCTATCTGATCGGCGGTCAATCGGGCATGCTGATCGCGTTTGTCGCCGCCGCCGGCATGAATTTCTTTTCCTACTGGAATTCCGATCGCATGGTGCTCTCCACCTATGGCGCGCAGGAGGTGGACGAGCGCAGCGCGCCGGAATTCTACCGGATCGTCCGCGATCTCGCCCGCAATGCGGGCTTGCCGATGCCGAAGGTCTATCTCTACGACAGCCCGCAGCCGAACGCCTTCGCCACCGGGCGCAATCCGGAAAATGCCGCCGTTGCCGCCTCAACTGGCCTGCTGCACGCGCTGACGCCGGAGGAAGTGGCCGGCGTGATGGCGCATGAGCTTGCGCATGTGCAGAACCGCGACACGCTCACCATGACGATCACGGCGACGCTTGCCGGCGCCATTTCCATGCTCGGCAACTTCGCCTTCTTCTTCGGCGGCCGCCGCGACAACAACAATCCGCTCGGCATGGTCGGCGTTCTCGTCGCGATGATCGTCGCTCCTCTAGCGGCGATGCTGGTGCAGATGGCGATCAGCCGGACGCGCGAATATTCCGCCGACCGGCGCGGCGCGGAAATCTGCGGCAACCCGCTTTGGCTCGCCTCCGCGCTCGGCAAGATCGCCCGCGGCGCGGCGCATATTCCGAATGAAGAGGCCGAAGGCCATCCCGCAACGGCGCATATGTTCATCATCAATCCGCTTTCCGGCGAGCGCATGGACAATCTGTTTTCCACGCATCCGAACACGGAAAACCGCATCGCCGCACTGCGGGAAATGGCGTGTTACGCCGGCAGCAGCGCCTCGGCGATGGCGCCGTCTTCAGGCCCATCTTCGGGCTTTGGCTCGACGGGACCGGTTCTGACTGCTAATCCGGGGCGCAAATCGCGCTCCGTGCCCAATACGGGTCGCGGTGGCTCGCAACCGCCGAAGGGTCCCTGGTCTTGAGTTCAGACAAGAAAAACAAAGCTTCCAACAGAGACGGAAAACGATCAGGCAAGCAGCAGGGGCATTCCCGGCCGCTCGATGGGGCTCCTTCCAAGCCGGGTTTTGCGGCTCGCGCAGCGGCGGCGAAGATTCTGGGAGCCGTGCTCGACCGCAAGACGCCGCTCGACGGCATGCTCGACACCGAAGGCGGAAGTGCCGCCTATACGACGCTCGGCGACAGTGACCGTGCGCTGGTGCGCGCCATCTTGAACAGCGCGCTGCGGCACCTGCCGCGTATCGAGGCGGCGATTTCGTCGCTGCTCGATTCGCCGCTGCCGGAGGGTGCCCGCGCGTTGCATCACGTTCTTGTCGTCGGTGCGACGCAGATCCTCTATCTCGACGTGCCGGATCACTCCGCCGTCGATCTTGCCGTCGAGCAGGCCAACCGGGATCCCCGCAACCGCCGCTTCGCCAAGCTGGTCAACGCCATCCTGCGGCGCATCGGCCGCGAAAAACAGGACATCCTTGAGCGCGTTGCGAGCGTGCCCGCCATGCCGGGCTGGTTCCTGTCCCGCCTGGAAGCCGCCTATGGCGCCCCTGCCGCGCGCAGGATTTCGGACACACAGCTTGAGCCGGCGGCCATCGATCTCACCGTGAAATCCGATGCCGAAGGTTGGGCGAAGCGGCTGAACGGCGTCGTCTTGCCGACCGGCGGCGTGCGGCTTGCCGCCTTCGAAGGGTCCATTCCCTCGCTGGATAGCTTCGAGCAAGGCGAATGGTGGGTTCAGGACGCTGCGGCCAGCATTCCGGCAAAGCTGTTCGGCCCTCTTGCCGGCAAGCGGGTGGCGGATCTCTGTGCGGCGCCCGGCGGAAAGACCGCCCAGCTGATCCTTGCCGGGGCCAAGGTCACGGCTCTCGATCAATCCGCCAATCGCCTGAAGAGACTATCCGCCAACCTTGCGCGCCTCGGCCTCGAAGCCGAGACGGTCGTTGCCGACATGAGCAAATATCGGCCCGACGAACTTTTCGACGCCGCACTTCTCGATGCTCCCTGCTCTTCGACGGGAACGACGCGCCGCCATCCCGATGTGCTGTGGACCAAGGGACCGGAGGATATCGCCAAGCTTGCCGGCCTGCAGGAACGCCTGCTTCGCCATGCTCTGACGCTGGTCAAGCCGGGCGGTCTGGTGGTGTTTTCCAATTGTTCGCTCGATCCCGAAGAAGGCGAGGATCTGGTTGCGCGTCTGCTGGCCGAAAGCGGCAATGTCGAGCGCGTCCCGATCGCGGCGGGCGATTGGCCCGGTCTGGAAGCGGCGATCTCGCCGCTCGGAGCGTTCCGCACCACGCCGGACATGCTGCCGCAGACCGATGGTTTTGCCTCGGGCCTGGATGGCTTCTTCGCAGTCGCGCTGCGCCGCATGCGCTAGCCTGCGGTTTGGGCCGTCAGTCATCGAACGGTTAAAAAATCGGCGAAGATGTCCTTAGTTGGTATATTCGTAACCTCTTTTTAACCACGGGTAATGAGAGTAAGCAGAAGCAAATATGCAGATCTGCGGCAGGGTTTAGTGAGTTCATACATGCGGGAAGCATGGCGGCGGATGTCGCGCCGCGCGGCGTTGACGCGATTGCGTCTCACCCGCCACACGATGCGTGTGCCGGAACGGCTGATTGTGGCGCCGACCGACCTGCGCAGTGTCGATCCCTTTTTCGTCGAAGAGCTTCTGAACGGGCGCATCCTGCTTGCAGGGCGTGTTCTGGAAACGCAAGGGGCGTCGCCCTTCTCTCTCGAATTGCCGTCTTTGGCCTTTGCCGCCAAGCTGCATAACTTTCGCTGGCTGCGGCATTTGCGGGCGGAAAAGAGCGATCAGGCATCGGCCATGGCGCGCGCGATCCTCACCGACTGGATTGCCGTTCACGGACGCCGGCTGCACGGCCTTGCCTGGTCGCCGGATATAGCGGCGCAACGGCTGATCGCGCTTCTGTCGCATTCGCCTGTGCTTCTGCACGGCACCGATAGCGGTTTCTACCGCCGTTTCATGCGGATGCTCGTCTTCCATGTGCGTTTTCTGCGGCGAATGGCAGCCTCGGCGCCCGATGGCATCACGCGGTTCCGCGTGCGCATCGCGCTCGCCATGTCTTCGGTCGCCATGCCGAGCAGCGCGCTGACGCTGAAGCGGGCCGGCCAGGCGCTCGACCGCGAGATCGACCGGCAGATCCTGCAGGATGGCGGGCATATCTCCCGCAATCCGCGCGCGTCATTGGAACTGCTGCTCGATTTGCTGCCGCTGCGCCAGACCTATGTCAATCTTGGCCACGACGTGCCGGTGCGGCTCATCCCCGGCATCGACCGCATGTATCCGGCACTGCGCTTCTTCCGCCATCAGGATGGCGATCTGGCATTGTTCAACGGCGCGACGTCGACGCTCGCCAACGAGCTGATGTCGGTGCTGCGCTATGACGAGACGGCGGGACAGGCTTTCAAGGCACTGCCGCACACCAGATATCACCGGCTGGCGGCCGGTCAGGCCGTCGTCATCATGGATGTCGGCAGCCCCGCCTCGGTCGATCTCAGCCGCACGGCGCATGCGGGCTGCCTTTCCTTCGAGATGTCGTCCGGCAAAACCCGCTTCATCATCAATTCCGGTTCGCCCGAGTTCGCCGGCGAGCGTTACCTTCAGGCGGCGCGGGCGACCGCGGCACATTCGACCGTGACGCTCAACGACACGTCCTCGTGCCAGTTTTCAAAATCGAAGTCGCTCGGACCGATCATGGTCGGCGGCGTGAAGAAGGTCATCGTCGAGCGCGCCGAGACCGAAGACGGGCGAGACTACGTCCGGGCGGCGCATGACGGCTATCTCTCCGCCTTCGGCTATGTGCACGAGCGCGAGCTGAGTCTCAATGCCAGCGGCACGATCGTTGCCGGCCGCGACCGGTTTTTCGTGCCGGAGGGCAAGAAACAGCAGCCGAAGGGCGAGGGCATCGCGTCCGCCCGCTTCCATATCCACCCCTCCATCAGCCTGTTGCAGACCGAAACGGATACCGCGCTGCTGATCGCGCCGGATGGAGAGACCTGGATCTTCTCCTCGCCCGGCAACGAGGTGCTGGTGGCGGAGGACATCTTCTTTGCCGATCCCTCGGGCATGCGTGCTTCCGATCAGCTCGAGATCGTTTTCCGGGTTACTGAAAAGCCGGAAATCCGCTGGTTTTTATCCCATCGGCCATAGGCTAACCGCGTCAGCTATGCTAACGGGGCGGCATTATCGTCCCGCGCCATCTCCGCCGGACAATCTCGTCTCCTCATACCAGAGCGATTTCGCTCTGCTTTTTGTTATCTCGCAATTCCGGACGGAAACCGCTGCATGCTTTTCCTGGAGTTGCTCTAGATCGGAGAAAGCCCATGGCCGTCGTTTCCAAGAAAATTCCCGCTCCCGACAAGGTGAAGGTGAAGACCGCGCTTCTGTCCGTCTCGGACAAGACCGGCATCGTCGAGCTGGCGCGTGCCCTTAGCGGGCAAGGCGTGCGCCTCCTGTCGACCGGCGGCACGCACAAGGCGATCGCCGCGGCCGGTCTTGCCGTGACCGACGTGTCGGAAGTGACGGATTTTCCGGAGATCATGGACGGCCGCGTCAAGACGCTGCATCCGAAGGTGCATGGCGGCCTGCTCGCCATCCGAGACGACGCAGAACATCAGGCTGCGATGAATGAGCATGGAATCGAAGGCATCGATCTCGTCGTCGTCAACCTCTATCCCTTCGAGGATGTCCGCAAGGCGGGCGGCGACTATCCGACGACCGTCGAAAACATCGATATCGGCGGCCCGGCAATGATCCGCGCCTCGGCGAAGAATCACGCCTACGTGACGATCCTGACCGATCCGGCCGACTATCCGGAGCTGCTGGAGCAGCTTTCCGGCGATGCCGGCCAGACGGCTTATGCCTTCCGTCAGCGCATGGCCGCCAAGGCCTTCGCCCGCACCGCGGCCTATGACGCCATGATCTCCAACTGGTTTGCCGAAGCGCTCGATATCGCCACGCCGCGCCATCGCGTCATCGGCGGCGTTTTGCGCGAGGAAATGCGCTACGGCGAAAACCCGCACCAGAAGGCGGCTTTCTACGTGACAGGCGAAAACCGCCCCGGCGTTTCGACGGCGACGCTCCTCCAGGGCAAGCAGCTCTCCTACAACAACATCAACGATACCGACGCGGCCTATGAGCTCGTTGCCGAGTTCCTGCCGGAAAACGGCCCGGCCTGCGCGATCATCAAGCATGCCAACCCCTGCGGCGTCGCCACCGGCCCAAGTCTCGTGGAGGCCTACAAGCGGGCTCTCGCCTGCGATTCCGTCTCGGCCTTCGGCGGCATCATCGCGCTCAACAGCCTGCTCGACGCGGAAACGGCGGAAGAGATCGTCAAGCTCTTCACCGAGGTCATCATCGCGCCTGAGGTCAGCGAGGAAGCCAAGGCGATCATCGCCCGCAAGCCGAACCTTCGCCTGCTCTCGGTCGGCGCCCTGCCCGATCCACGCGCGCCCGGCCTGACCGCCAAGACCGTCTCCGGCGGCCTGCTGGTCCAGAACCGTGACAATGCGCTGGTCGAGGACATGGAGCTGAAGGTCGTCACCAGGCGCGCGCCGACGGCGCAGGAGCTAGAGGACATGAAGTTCGCCTTCCGTGTCGCCAAGCATGTGAAATCGAATGCCGTCGTCTACGCCAAGGACGGCCAGACGGCCGGCATCGGCGCGGGACAGATGAGCCGTGTCGATTCCGCCCGCATCGCCGCCATCAAGGCTGAAGAAGCCGCCAAGGCCATGGGCCTGGCCGAGCCGCTGACCCGCGGCTCCGCCGTGGCCTCCGAAGCCTTCCTGCCGTTTGCCGATGGTCTGCTTTCGGCGATTGCCGCCGGCGCCACCGCGGTCATCCAGCCCGGCGGCTCGATGCGCGACCAGGAGGTCATCGACGCAGCCAACGAGCACAATGTCGCGATGGTCTTCACCGGCATCCGCCATTTCCGCCATTGACGACTTTGCCCTCGCCCCATCGGGGAGAGGGTGGCGCGATAGCGCCGGGTGAGGGGGCGTTACCCGGACGCCATATGTTGTTCGCAATGATATCGGCTGGTTTCGAAGACGCCGAGAAACCCCCTCGTCCGCCCTTCGGGCACCTTCTCCCCGATGGGGAGAAGGAGGGGTATATCCCTGAATCGATAAGGAGATATCCCTACTTCGTCTTGTCAGCCGGATAGGGTGTCGACAGCAGAAGAAGCAAGCCGCCGGCGAGGAAGATGACGAGCGTCGCCATGCCGAGCCGGGCTGAGCCGCTCCAATACGTCACCAGCGAGAAGAACAGCGTCGCCATGAAGCTGGTGGCGCGGCCCGAGAGGGCGTAGATGCCGAAATAGCGTCCAGCCTCCGCAAGGCTGACGCTGCGGGCGAGAAAGGAACGCGAGGAGGCTTGTACGGGGCCGAAGGCGATGCCGATCAGCAATCCGTAGCCGATATAGGCTTTTTCCGCTGCCGTGCCGAACAGGCTGCCGGTGCTGACGGTCGAGAGCGGGACGAGGCCGAACAGCGTGAAGCCGGGACCTGTCGAGATGATGCCGAAGGTAGCGACGAGCAGCAGCGTCAGGCTGATGACGACGGTTGTCTTCGAACCCAGCCAGCGGTCGACATAGCCGGCGGCAAAGCAGCCGAAAATGGCGATGACGTTGAGAATGATACCGTAGATGCCGATCTCGATCGTCGCCCAGCCGAACATGCCGGCCGCGAAGGTGCCGCCGAGGATCAGCAGGCCGTTGACGCCATCCTGATAGATCATGCGGGCGATGAGGAAGAGACTGATGCCGCGCCGGCGCTTCAACTCGCCAAGGGTCGCCGAGAGTTCGCGCAGGCCCGAGCGGACGGCGGCGAGAAGCGGCAGGCCGCGGGCGGCATCCGGCGTGAAGAGGAACATCGGCAGAATGAAGAGGAAGTACCAGACTGCGGAGATCGGCCCGGTGATGCGGGCATCCTCGCCGAGCGTCGCGTCGAGGCCGAAAAGCGGCGTCAGGCCGAGGATGGTCCTGCCGGTCTGCGGATTGCCGGCAAGCAGTGCCACGACGGTGATGAGGACGATCATGCCGCCGAGATAGCCAAGGCCCCAGGCGGTGTTCGACAGCCTGCCGACATCGTCCTTGCCGACCAGCCGGGGCATCATCGAATCGTTGAAGACGATCGAGAATTCGGCCGAGATCGAGGCGAGGATCATGAAGACCGCCGGATAGATGACCGGCGATCCCGGCGCTGCCCCCCAGAGGCAGAAGAGACTGCCGATCTTGATGATGGCGAAGAAGGCGATCCATGGCTTGCGGGCGCCGGATTGGTCGGCGATAGAGCCAAGCACCGGCGACAGGATGGCGATGATCACCGAGGAGATCGTCGCCATGTTGCTCCATGTCGTCTGGGCGGAGACAGGATCGGACGTCAGCCGCGCGACGAAATAGGGGCCGAAGATGAAGGTGGTGACGACGGTGAAGAACGGCTGGGCCGCCCAATCGAAGAACATCCAGCCCCAGATGCCGCGTGCCGGCACTTTTGCCGGCACGTCGCTGTTAATTTCAGTCACCACCAGATCGAACCCCTGATTCCCTCACCCGCCTGACGGGTCGGGGCGGACTGTGTCACCTTGCCCGGCCGTTCGCAAGATCGCTGAGCAGACCGGCGGCGACGGTGATGCGGGCGAGGTTCGGATCGCCGCTTTCACTGAGGCCGCCGAGTTCCTCGGCGATGCGGTTGATGCGGATGCGATCCTCCGCATGCCACGCCTGAACCGGCTGCTTGTCCTTCGGATGGTTCGATAGCGCGGAGATGACGATATCGCGACGCGCGCCGGCGATCTGGTCGAGGCTGCGCGCCAAGGCGAGGCTCTCATAGTGGTCGCCGGTGACGATCCGGCTGCCGGCGAGCAGCAGGCGGCCGATACGGAAGGTCTGCGAGACCGTGAAATAGCTTTCCGCCGCCCGGTTCAGCGTATCGCCGGTGCGCTCGGCGATCTGCATGATCTCCGGCACGAGGACGAGCGCGTAGATGGTGGCGATCTCCGAAGCGAGTTTTTCCGGCAGCCCAGCCGCCTGATATTCCGCCTCGCGGGCAGCGATCTCCGCCGCGAAATCCGCCGGGATATGGCTGAGGAAGACGGGCCGCAGCTTCTTGACCGCTGCACGAAGCCGGCTAACGGTTTCCTCTATGTCGCCCTTGGCGGCTCCGGTTTTCAGCAGGAGGCGCGTCAGCGCGGTATAGACCTCGGTGATCTCGCCATAGACGCGGTTCTGCATCTGGCCGCCGACCTTGCCGTCCAGCGCGTCCGTCTCGTTCCAGAGCCGGTCGAGATCGAAGCCATCGCGGGCGATCACCGCCGCCTTGACGACCTCGGCGGCGGACGCGGCCGTCGCGTCCATCATGCTGACCGCAAAGCCCGGCCCGCCGCGGTTGATCGCTTCGTTGGCGAGCGCCGTACCGATGATTTCACGGCGCAGACGATGGTTTTCGATATCGCTGGCGTTGGAACGCTGCATCCTGGCCGGAAAATAGCGGCTGAGGGTAGCGGCGAAGTAAGGGTCGTCGGGAAGATCGCTCGCAACAAGCGCGTCGAAGAGGACGATCTTGGCATAGGAAAGCAGCACGCCGATTTCGGGGCGCGTCAGCGGGCGCCCGTTGGCGTAGCGCTCGGCGAAAGTCTGGTCGTCAGGCAGGGTCTCGACCTTGCGGTTGAGCTGCTTGGCGCCTTCCAGCACGCTCATGAAGCGGCTGAGTTCCAGGCCGTTGCCGGTACCCTTGCGCTCCGTCAGCGAGATTGCCAGGGATTGCAGGTAGTTGTTGCGCAAGACCAGCGCCGCCACTTCGTCCGTCATGGAGGCGAGCAGCGTGTCGCGCTTGGCGCGCGTCAGCCGGTCGTCGAACATGGCGGAGGCAAGGGCGATCTTGATGTTGACCTCGACGTCGGAGGTGTTGACGCCGGCGGAATTGTCGATGGCGTCGGAGTTGCAGCGACCGCCCTTGAGGCCATAGGCGATGCGGCCCTTCTGCGTGACGCCGAGATTGGCGCCCTCGCCGATCACCTTGGCGCGCACCTCGTCCGCAGCGATGCGGATCGGATCGTTGGCACGGTCGCCGACTTCCGAATCCGTTTCGGCCGGCGCCTTGACATAGGTGCCGATGCCACCGAACCACAGCAGGTCGACCGGAGCTTTCAGGATCGCCGTCATGATCTCGAACGGTGTTGCGACCGATTTGTCGATCCCGATGGCGGCGACGGCCTCCGGCGTCAGCGTCACGGATTTCGCCGAGCGGGAAATGATCATCGCACCCTTCGACAGGACGGACTTGTCGAAATCCTGCCAGCTGGAGCGCGGCAGGTTGAAAAGGCGCTGCCGTTCGGCCAGCGTCTTTTCCATGTCCGGATCCGGATCGATGATGATGTCGCGATGGTCGAAGGCGGCCAGCAGGCGGATCTTCGGCGACAGCAGCATGCCGTTGCCGAAGACGTCGCCCGACATGTCGCCGACGCCGACGACGCTGAAGGGCGTCATCTGGATATCGACGTCCATCTCGCGGAAATGCCGTTTCACGGTTTCCCAGGCGCCGCGGGCGGTGATGCCCATTTTCTTGTGGTCGTAGCCGGCCGAGCCGCCGGAAGCGAAAGCGTCGTCCAGCCAGAAACCGGCTTCCTGCGCCAGTGCATTGGCGGTGTCGGAGAAGGTGGCGGTGCCCTTGTCGGCAGCGACGACGAAATAGGGGTCGTCGCCGTCGAGCCGCACGGTATCGGCGGGCGGAATGATATCGGCGCCGGAGATGTTGTCGGTGATCGACAGCAGCGTGCGGATATAGGTCTTGTAGGCTTCACGGCCGGCATTGAAGATTTCGTCGCGGCTGCCGCCGGCCGGAAGCTTCTTCGGATAGAAGCCGCCCTTGGCGCCGACGGGCACGATGACCGCGTTCTTGACCTGCTGCGCCTTTACGAGGCCGAGCACTTCGGTCCGATAATCCTCGGCGCGGTCGGACCAGCGCAGGCCGCCGCGCGCCACCTTGCCGAAGCGCAGGTGCACGCCTTCCACTTCGACGCCGTAAACGAAGATCTCGCGGAACGGCCGGGGTTCGGGGAGGCCATCCAGCAGCTTCGGATCGAGCTTGAAGGCGAGCATCGCCTTTGGCGTGCCATCGGCATTCCTCTGGAAATAGTTGGTGCGCAGCGTCGCGTCGATGGCGTTGACGTAGCGGCGCAGGATGCGGTCGTCGTCGAGGCTCGGAACGTCGGCCAGCTCTGTTTCGATGGCGGCATGCAGCTCGGAGAGCTTCTTGGTGCGGTTCTTGTCGCTGAGCTTCGGATCAAGGGTATCGTGAAAAAGGCGGAAGAGCGATGCGGCGATGCGCGGATACTTGTCCAGCGTCGCGGCGATGTAATCCTGCGAATAGGCGATGCCGGCCTGGCGCAGATAGCGCGAATAGGCGCGCAGCACGTTGGTTTCGCGGGCAGAAAGATCGGCGGAGACGATCAGCCTGTTGAAGGCGTCGTTGTCGATCGTGTCGCCAAAGGCGGCGAGGAAGGCTTCCTCCAGCGCGGCGCCATGACGCGCGAGGTCGATCGTCAGGCCGTTGCGGGCCTCGAGCTCCATGTCGTGCAGCACGACATGGCCGGTTGCGCCGTCCTTTGCCGTCACGTAGATATCGAAGGTGCGCTCGCTGATGACGTTGAAGCCGAGATTTTCGAGCAGCGGCACGCGGCGCGACAGCGCCAGATTGCCCTGCCCGTGGAAGATCTTCAGCGAGAGGATGTCGCCTGCCTCGTCCTTGCGCATGTAGAAGCCGATGCGGATCGGTTCGGCGCCGGCCGTTGCGATGATATCGGGCAGGTCCGCAAAGGCGTCTTCGGGCGAGAAGGCTTCCTGGAAAGCCTGGCTGACGGAGATGCCGGGCGCCTTCGGGCCGGCCAGCATGACGAAACGTTCGTCCCAGCGGGCGGTGATGGCGCGGATCGCCTCTTCCAGCCTGGCCTGGGGAACATGCGGCGTCTTGCCGGCGCTGCGGCCGATGATGAAGTGCACGCGCGCCACGCCGCCTTCGGGGAAAGCCGGGTAATAGGCGGAGACGCGGCCGTCATAGACGGTCTTCAGGTAGTTGCCGATCTTCTCGCGGACGACGGAATCATATTCCTCGCGCGGAACGTAAATGATCACCGAGACGAAGCGGTCGAAATGATCGATGCGCGGCAGCGCACGCACGCGCGGCCGGTCCGTCAGGTCGTTGATCTGCTCGGCAAAGCTTGCCAGCAGGGACGTATCGATCTGGAAGAGGTCGTCGCGGGGATAGGATTCCAGCGTGTTGTCGAGCATGCGGCCGGAATGGCTGGTGGGATCGAAGCCGAAGTGATCCTTGACCTTCTGTACCTTCGAGCGCAGCAGCGGCACCTCGGCGGCAGCGCTGGTATAGGCGGTGGAGGTAAAGAGGCCGACGATGCGCAATTCGCCCGTCACGTTGCCGTCCGCGTCGAAGCGCTTGACGCCGACATAATCCATATAGGCGCGGCGATGGACGATCGATTTGACGTTCGCCTTGGTGACGATCAGGAAATCCGGCCCGTCGAGGAAGGCGAGGATTTCCGGCGTCGTGGTGACGGCATCCCGGCCCTGTCGCAACACGCGGACATCGGGATTGGAAAGGATGCCGAGGCCGGTGCCGCGATCACGCTCGACCTTGGCGTTGGCGCCCTTGCCGGAGTAGACATATTCGCGCATGCCGAGGAAGGTGAAATTGCCGTCCCGTAGCCAGGCAAGGAAAGCGAGCGCTTCGTCGCGATCGTTCCTGCGGCGGCCGGCCGCCTCATAGGTGGAAAGCTCGGAAATGACGGTATCGAGGCGCGCGAGCATCGGCTTCCAGTCGGAAACGGCGAGATGCGTCTGATCGAGCACGGCCTGGACCCGCTTGGCCAGGTCCACCGCCTGCGCCGCCGTCAAAGGCGAAAGGTGAAGCTGGATATGGCTGACACGATGGGCAGGGTCGCTGGGGTGGTCGGCGGAATAAAGGATCGGCTGCCTGCCACTTTCGACGACCAGGATCGGGTGCACGGCCATGTAGAGGTCGCGGTAGCTGCTCGTCACCTCGCCCATGACCGATTCATAGAGAAAGGGCATGTTGTGGTCGGTGATCGAGAGGATCGACACGGCGACGCCATCGGGCTCGATGTTGGCAACCTGCTCGATGCTGACACGCGGAGACGTGCCGCTCCAGGCCGCCAGCTCCCTGCCAGCATGCACGGCGGCAAGCGCCAGCATTTCAGGGCTGTAAAGCTCCATATCGTCGTTGCTGGCCCGGCCGAACAGGATTTCGGGCTCGAGGTATGCCTCGCCCGTCGCCGCGGCGATCTTGCGTGCCGCTTCGATCTGTTTTTCCCGTTTCGGATTGGTTTTGGGCGCCATGGAATTCCTCCGGATTTTCGAATTTTGACCACAGTAGCAGAAGGTTTAGCGAAAAAACTGGCAAAAAGAATGCGAATTTGATTGCTTTCGGACTGATTTTGCCTCGTTTTCCTAGAAATCTTGCCGGAATGCGCGATCTTGGCGCAAAGCACATATCGATGATGTGAAACGGGTGGAATCAGCCCATCAACAGAGGTTTTCATGACTCTGTGAAGTGCGGTTGACAGAGTGGCGCAAAAGGGACCATCAACAGCGCCATTGCTGTCTGAAGTCCTGAATTTGAAAGCAAGCATCATGTCGCAAATGTCGGCCGGCGCCGTTATCGTCATTTCCAGCCATGTCGTCAGAGGGGCCGTCGGCAATCGTGCCGCCGTCTTCGCGCTGGAAACGCTCGGCCACCCCGTCTGGGCGCTGCCGACTATCGTTTTGCCCTGGCATCCGGGGCATGGCCGCTCGACGCGGCTGACCTTCAACGAGGCGGATTTCAACCACGCTATCGACGATCTCATCGCCGCACCGTGGCTTTCCGAAGTCAAGGCGGTGCTGTCGGGTTATTTCGGCAACGCGGCGCAGGCGCATTCCGTTGCCCGGCTGGTAACGGCCCTGCGGGAAAAGAACCCCGATCTCCTCTATGCCTGCGATCCGGTGATCGGCGATGCCGGCGGCCTCTACGTGCCGGAAGCGACGGCGGAAGCGATCCGCGACCACCTGATCCCGCTGGCATCGCTCGCGACGCCGAACCGCTATGAGCTTGCCTGGCTCGCCGGTGCGCCGCTCGAGGACAACAATGCCGTCATGGAAGCGGCCCTCGCCCTCGGGCCGTCACGCATGCTGGTGACATCGGCGGTGCCGATGATGGCCGGCGGCATCGGAAATCTCTATCTCAGCGGCCGAAACGCGTTGCTCGCCGAGCATCGCAGCATAGAAGGCGCTCCGAACGGGCTTGGCGATCTGCTGTCTGCCGTATTCCTGTCGCGCCTGCTCTCCGGCATGGATGAGGAGCGCGCCCTGCAGCTGGCGACGGCCAGCGTCTACGAGGTACTGGCGCGCGCCGTCAAGCGCGGCAGCGACGAGCTGACGCTCGCCGCGGATTCGGCAAGCCTGTCGACGCCGATGGCGATGGTGCAGCTGCGGCATCTCGTTCACCCGGCGCAGCGACGGAAAAAATAGCGGCTCGCAGCCGTTAACGCTTTTTGCAACGCAGCAGTTGCCATCGGCCATAGCGCGCTGTAATCCAGTAGCATGCAAAGCTTTCCCGACACCCTTCTGAACGGCTATCGCAATTTCATGAGCGGGCGTTACGTCGATGAGCGCGAACGCTATCGCACTCTGGCGGAGCTCGGCCAGAATCCATCGACCCTCGTTATTGCCTGTAGTGACTCCCGTTCGGCGCCGGAGATCATCTTCGACGCAGGGCCGGGAGAGCTGTTCGTCATCCGCAATGTCGCCAACATGGTGCCGCCCTATGAGCCGGACAGTAATTTCCATGCGACGTCGGCCGCGCTTGAATTCGCGGTTCTGTCGCTGAAAGTGTCCGATATCGTCGTCATGGGTCATGGTCGCTGCGGCGGCATCCGCGCCGCGCTCGATCCCAATGCCGAGCCGCTGTCGCCGGGCGACTTCATCGGCCGATGGATGGCGCTGCTGAAGCCGGCGGCCGAACAGATCCAGAGCAACGATATCATGACGCAGACTGAGCGCCAGACGGCCCTGGAGCGCATTTCGATCCGCAATTCGCTGGACAATCTGCGCAGCTTCCCGGAAATCAAGACGCGCGAGGAAGAGGGCAAGCTGCACCTGCACGGCGCCTGGTTCGATATTTCGACCGGCGAACTATGGGTCATGGACCCGGCGACGCGAGATTTCATTCGCCCGGATGTCTGATTGGCGGAAGGCAGATCACATGAAAAGGCGCTGCAACCGGGTGGATTGCAGCGCCTTTTTTGATTCGGAATCCGCTTACTTGCCGTCGATCTGCTGGCCGATATAGGCGATTGCCTGCTGGTAGACCTTTGCGTCGTTCCAGCCGGCGATGGCGGCAAAATTCGGCTCGCCGGGCTGATAGCCGGCGCCAGGCTGCCAGCCGTGACCGCGCAGGAAGTTGGCGGTCGACGCAAGCGCATCGGCGCGCGATCCCACGAGATCGACCCGGCCGTCGCCATCCTCGTCGACGCCGAAGGCAACCACGTTCTTGGGCATGAATTGCGTCTGGCCGATTTCGCCGTGAGCCGCGCCGCGCGCCGCCGGGCTCAGATAGCCTTCGCCGACGAGCTTGAGGGCGGAATAGAGCTGCTCGGTGAAGAATGCGGAACGGCGGCAGTCATAGGCGAGCGTCGAAACCGCCGAAAGCGTATGCTGGTCGCCCATATAGCTGCCGAATCCCGTTTCCATGCCCCAGATCGCGATGATCGGGCCTGGCGGTACGCCGAAGCGCTTCTGGATCTTGGCAAACAGCGCCGCATTGGCCTGCTTCATGCTCCGGCCGCGGTTGATGATCGTCTGGCCGCCGCGCTTCTTCATGAATTCCTCGAAGGAAAGCTTGAAGCTCTTCTGGCCGCGGTCGGCGCGGATGGTGGGCTGGTTGTAATGGACGTTCGCGAAGGCCCTGTCGAGGACGGAAGGGCTGACACCCTGTCCCTGCGCTTCACGCTTGAATTCCTGCACCCAGTTCTCGAAACCGGCGGAAGTGTTGCCGCAGGACGCGGCATTTGCCGCAAGCGGCATCGCCAGCAGCAACCCGCCCGCCACGAGAGCTGCCATTCCAGACATTGTGAAGCGCATTCAGTGTCCCCGAATTCTTACCGCGCTGCGAACGCGGTAACCGTTTTCAATGGCGCATAAATCCTTTCAAGCCAGGGATTCACGCGTTGTTCGTCGCTACCGGACCATGCCAGCATCCGACGGTTCTGTCATTATCACATTTTAGCGGTCGGTGTTTTCGTTTCATGTGAAACATCGCCGCCGAAACATTCGCAAAAGCCTCGCCTTTCGTTCGAAATGGCGAGGCTTCCATTCAATCCTGCCTAGCTGGCGAAGATTTATAAACCGTAAATTGGTTTACGAATCCTTATGCAGCCTGCTTGCGCGGCTTGATCAGGCCACGGTTGACGAGCAGTTCGGCGATCTGGATGGCGTTGAGCGCGGCACCCTTGCGCAGGTTGTCGGAGACGACCCATATGTTGAGGCCGTTTTCGACGGTCGCGTCTTCACGGATGCGCGAAATATAGGTCGCGTCCTCGCCGGCGGATTCGTAAGGCGTGATGTAGCCGCCGTTTTCCCGCTTGTCGATGACGAGGCAGCCCGGTGCCTCGCGCAGGATATCGCGGGCCTGATCGGCGGTGATCTCGTTTTCGAACTCGATGTTGACCGATTCGGAATGCCCGATGAAGACCGGCACGCGGACAGCCGTGCAGGTCACCTTGATCTTCGGATCGAGCATCTTCTTGGTTTCGGCAAGCACCTTCCATTCTTCCTTGGTGTAGCCGTCTTCCATGAAGACATCGATGTGCGGAATGACGTTGAAGGCGATGCGCTTGGTGAACTTCTTCGCCTCGATCGGATCGGCGACGAAGACGGCGCGCGTCTGGTTGAACAGCTCGTCCATGCCGTCCTTGCCGGCGCCCGAGACCGACTGGTAGGTCGAAATGACGACGCGCTTGATCTTGGCGAAGTCGTGCAGCGGCTTCAGCGCGACAACGAGCTGCGCGGTCGAGCAATTCGGGTTGGCGATGATGTTGCGCTTGGTGAACTGCGCGACGGCATCCGGGTTTACTTCCGGGACGATCAGCGGCACATCGGCGTCGTAGCGCCATGCGGAGGAGTTGTCGATGACGACGCAGCCCTGGGCGCCGATCTTCGGCGAGAACTTCTTCGAGACGTCGCCGCCGGCCGACATCAGGCATATGTCGGTGTCGGAGAAATCGTAGTTCTCCAGGTTGGAAACCTTCAGCGTCCGGTCCCCGAAGGACACTTCGGTTCCCTGCGAACGGGCCGATGCGAGCGCCACGACCTCATCGGCCGGGAAGCCGCGCTCGGCCAGGATATTGAGCATTTCACGACCGACATTTCCGGTCGCGCCCGCTACTGCAACTTTGAAACCCATTTCTCAAGCTCTCTTTCTCTTCTCTCCTCTTTGGCGAGGGGGGAACCGCGGCCATGACGACCGGTTCCTGTCCCCGACCGAGCCGGGGAGAGAGCGGCAGGCCAGAGACGTCAGACGGTTTTCGTCGTCGTTTTGGCCTTGGTTTTGGAAGAAACCGGAAAATAGACATCCCGCCCGGCATCGTCTGCCGGGTGACTGAGGCTATCGATCTGTTCGAAGCGAACCATGGAAGTCTTCCTTTTCCGCCGCCGGTTCTAAGACGTTTTCCACAGGAGTCAAGAATTTCCTCGCTCGCATCGATGCGGGGAGCGAGGAAATCGGGACCGCCGAAACCTGCCTTCCGCCTGTCGTGTTCGACGGCGGGCCGTGCCGGGTGTCAGCGATTGGACTTGCGGGTGGATTCGAACAGGAACCAGGTGCGGCGCTCGGTTTCGTCCAGCCAGTTTTCAAGCAGGCTGGCGGTGGCGATGTCGCCGTATTCGTCGCAGACATCGTGGACGGCGCGGATTTCCGCCGCGAGCTTGAGGTTGTTGTCCGCCAGTTCGGCAAGCATGTCCTGCGGATCGACATATTCGGCATCATTGTCCGGGATGCGCTGCAGCTTGGCGATCTGGCCGATCGACCGCAGGGTCGTGCCGCCGATTTTCCGTGCGCGCTCGGCCATGGGATCGGTCATCGCGAAGATCTGCTCGCCCTGTTCGTCGAGAAGCAGGTGATAGTCGCGGAAATGCGGTCCGCTCATGTGCCAGTGAAAATTCTTGGTCTTCAGGTAAAGAGCAAAGACATCCGCCAGCAGCGCGCTCAATGCTGCGGAAATATCGCGTGTCGCCTCCTCGCTGAGATTGGTGCGAGTTCCCAGTTTCGATTTGGTGTTGGCGCTACTCATAAAGACGTCCTCCGTTTGTTGTTCACGACAGCGATGGCCGGCGGATCTTATGGGAGTTCGATGACATTCGCTGTTGCGTGGGATCGCATGGAAAAGAATGCATTCTGAAATTGCACGGTCGGGATGCCGTTTCCGGACATGCCGCCGGCGATGCTATGCGGAAAACCCGAACGTCTCTACTAAATAGGAAAATGTGGCGGTTTGGCAATTGCTTGCTGACGCGTCGATCCGGCTTGTCGCCACGGTCGCCGAATAAGCCGCCCTGTCTTTGTAGGAGGGCGGCTTTGCTGGCGGGACGTTACTTGAGGCCGCCTCCGGCGTAGATGGTTTCGCCCGTCAGCCAGGCGGCTTCCTGCGATGCGAGGAAGACGGCGATCGGGGCGATATCGGTCGGCTGGCCGAGGCGGCCGAGCGGTGTCTGCGAGACGAGATGCTTCTCAAAATCGCTGCCGATGACGCCCGCCGCAACGACGCCCTCGGTCTCGACGCCACCCGGCGCCAGGTTGTTGACCCGGATATTACGCGGTCCGAGCTCCTTGGCGAGAATCTGGGTGATGGAACTCACGGCAGCCTTGGTTGCCGTATAGACCGAGGCTGTCGGCAGGTTCATGCTGACGGCGTTGGAGCCGATGTTGATCACATTGCCGCCTTCCGGGCCGAAATACTTGACGGCTTCCCGCGTGGTCAGCAACGTACCCAGGACGTTGATGTTGAACTCACGATGGAATTCTTCCTCGGTGAACTCCTCTATCGACGCGAATTGATAGACGCCGGCATTGTTGACGAGGATATCGACGCGGCCGAAGGCCTGTTTCGCTTCGGCAAAGAGGCGGCTGACGTCTTCGGATCTGGAAACGTCACCCTGTATGGCCAGCGCCTTGCCGCCCCTGGCGGTGATGTCCGCCACGACCCTGTCGGCGCCTTCGCGGCTCGAGGCATAGTTGACGACGACGGCGGCGCCCGCCTCGCCCATCGCCTTGGCGATCCCTGCACCGATTCCCTTGGATGCTCCGGTCACGATCGCGACCTTGCCTGCCAGTTTGCTCATGTCATTTTCCTTCGGAAATTGTTCGATAGTTTTATAATCATCAAATCATTTGATGCCTGCGACCCGAAAACCGATCCGCAGCATCAGTTTGATATTTAGATAATCATCTAATTGATACAAGAGGTGGAGACGCCGGGACCGAGCGGAATCGTCAGATCTTGGAAAGTTCCGCCATATAGGCGTTCAGCGTATCGCGCCGCAGCACGAGATTTGCGAACTTGCCTTCGCGCTGGATCTCGATGAGACCGGCGTTCTCAAGTTCCTTGATATGATGGGATATCGTCGCGGCACTGACGGCGTGGCATTCGTTCAGAGTGCTGCAGGGCATGGGTTCGGTTCGCGCGCCGATTTCCTTCAGGATCTGCACGCGCCGCGGCTCGGCAAGGGCCCGGGAGATCAGCCCCATCTGCCTATCGCTCAAACGTATCGGCCCGGCATCCATGGTTTTCATCGCAAACGGAAACGAAATTGGGTTGACCGCCTTCGGCAGCCGCTCTGCTTCCAGATATATGAATGCACGGGGAACTTGGCAACCGTTGCGATCCGCCCTGCCCCGAAGAGCGCGATCGGGCGCATGAAGAGCTTTCTTCTTGCCTTCATGCGGGCGCCTTCGTTCTGCGATGGGGGAAGATGCGGCGGCCGCGGGTCAGATCAAGGCTTGTTGCCTTTCAACAGCGGCCATCTGGGTATAGGCCAGCCGGCAGCGCTGATGCGGAACAGCAGGCCGTAGCGGGAATAGACGATGGCCGTCATGAAGGAGAACCAGCCGCCGAGCGCCAGACCGGCCATCACGTCGCTCGGATAATGGGCGCCGATCATGACGCGCGTGATCGCCAGCCAGAGGGCGCATGCTGCGAAGATGTAGCGATAGCGGGGGAACATTATGGCAAGGGCGACGAATAGCGCGCCGATGGTGGTTGCGTGGCCCGAAGGGAAGCTTTCGAAGCTGGCGCGGCCGTTGAAGGGCGAAAAGCCGAAAGGTCCCCAATCCGCGAAATGCGCCGGCCGGGCGCGACCGATGGCGCGCTTCAGCATATTGGCGAGGAGACCCGAAAACACGATGGTCGTCAGCAGATAGCCGCCGGTCTGGCAGACACGCAGCGCCTGGCAGCGACAGCGCTGCGAGTGGAGAAGCCTGCTGCCGGCCCAGCCTTCGAAAAAGAGGAAGGCGCTGACGATGATGATCCACTCGGAATCGCCGAAACCGGTCAGCATTTCGCCGACGAAGCGGATGGATGGCGAAAGGCTCTTAAGGGTTGCACCAACCGGCCAATCGAACAGGAGAGCCGAGAGAAGCACGACATTGGCTGTGAGGAAAAGGCAGATCTTCCAATGACATGGGGCAAGTGTCGCATCGCTTCGCCGCCAACGTCTGTCGAGAGACGTCAAGATCGCCTGCATAACCGCCGCCCATTGTCGATTTCCAATCGAATGGAGGACTAGCAGGCTCCTGTAACAGTATTTTTAAGACGGTGGTCATCGATCCGCCGCGTCGAATCTTTTCGGCGCATCCCGACGCAAACAACGAAAAACCCCGCACTGCATCGCAGGACGGGGTCTTGTGTTTCACGTGAAATATATCAGGCGCCCGACGCGGAGGCCTTATGCTGAGAGAGCCTTGAACTCGGCGAGGATGGCATCGCCCATTTCGGCAGTGCCGACCTGGCGGCTGCCGGCCGACATGATGTCGCCGGTGCGGATGCCGCTGTCGAGGACGTTGGCGATCGCCTTTTCCAGTGCATCGGCATCGGCGATCAGGCCGAAGGAGTAGCGCAGGCACATGGCGAAGGAGGCGATCATGGCGATCGGGTTGGCAATGCCCTTGCCGGCGATATCGGGTGCGGAGCCGTGCACGGGCTCGTAGAGCGCCTTGCGCTTGCCGGTCTTGGCATCGGGCGCGCCGAGCGAAGCCGACGGCAGCATGCCGAGCGAGCCGGTCAGCATGGCGGCGACGTCGGAGAGCATGTCGCCGAAAAGGTTGTCGGTGACGATGACGTCGAACTGCTTCGGCTGGCGCACGAGCTGCATGCCGCCGGCATCCGCCAGCATGTGCTCGAGCTGCACGTCGGCATATTTTTCCTTATGCGTCGCGGTGACGACCTGGTTCCAGAGCACGCCCGACTTCATGACGTTGCGCTTTTCCATCGAGCAGACGCGGTTGTTGCGGGTGCGCGCCAGTTCGAAGGCGACGCCGGCAATGCGCTCGATTTCGTAGGTGTCGTAGACCTGCGTGTCGATGCCGCGCTTCTGACCGTTGCCGAGGTCGATGATTTCCTTCGGCTCGCCGAAATAGACGCCGCCGGTGAGCTCGCGGATGATGAGGATGTCGAGCCCGTCGACCAGCTCCGGCTTCAGCGAGGAGGCTGATGCCAGCGCCGGATAGCAGATGGCCGGGCGCAGGTTGGCGAACAGCTGCAGATCCTTGCGCAGGCGCAGCAGGCCGGCTTCCGGGCGCACTTCATAAGGAACCGCATCCCACTTCGGGCCGCCGACGGCGCCGAAGAGCACGGCATCGGCGGCAAGCGCCTTGCCCATGTCTTCTTCGGAGATGGCGGCGCCATGCGCATCATAGGCGCAGCCGCCGACGAGGCCTTCGTCCGTCACGAAGCCGGCGTTCTTGGCCTCGTTCATATAGGCGATGATCTTGCGGACTTCGCCCATGGCCTCGGGGCCGATGCCGTCGCCCGGCAGGAGGAAGAGATTGCGCACTGTCATGGGAAAGCCTCCGCGAAAGAAAAAGTTGCGGGGTTTTTAGACCTGCAAATGCGGCTTTTCAAGCGAGGAAGAGGCCGAAACGGTACGGTTTTCGGGCTTTTGAGAGCCTCACCCGCCCTCGCCCTTCGAGGGCCTGCGAGCCACCTCAGGGTGAGGGCTGATCTTTTTGCGCTCGCCGGAGTCAATTCCACCCTCATCCCGAAGGCGGAGCCTCGAAGGACGAGGGTGGCGCCGATTTGGAAGCGGTGGAAAAGAATTGATCACTCAATGCATCCAATCAACTCACCCTTGGGCAAACTCAGGATTGAGGACGAGGTGAATTGAAAGCCTGATGAGGGGATTAGCCCTCATGGTGAGGAGGCCCGAAGGGCCGTCTCGAACCACGAGGGCGGATGGTTTGCGTCGTTTTACCTTTACTCGGCCAGCCCGAGCGAAGCGAGGTAGGCTGCCGATGCCGGGATCTTCGATTTGTCCTTGATCTCGATGATCAGGCGCGGATTGCTGTCGAGCCTGGCAAGGGCGGCAAAGACGGCGCGCCAGTGGATATTGCCTTCGCCGAGGCTCCAGTGACGGTCGGCATAGCCGTCCGCATCCTGCAGGTGGATATGCTGCAGGCGGTTGCCGGCGGCGTGGACGTAGTAGTCGACCGGCGGCGCGCCGGTGTAACCGTGGGCATAATGGGCATGGCCGGTGTCGATCGAGACGGCGACGGCGGGGGAGTTGAAGCTGTCGGCGAGACCGACGCGGATATGGGGGTCCTTGTCCTCGATGTTCTCGATGACCATGGTGAGCCCGATATCCTCGGCGCGCTTGACGGCTTCCTTCAGCGTCAGATGCGTGTAGTCGATGATCTTTTCGCGCTCGCCCCTGTTGTTGTCGAGGTTGTTGTAGGACCACGACGTATAGGGGCTATGGATGACCATCTGCGTGGCGCCGATATTGGCGCAGACGTCGAGGGCCTGCAGCAGACGCCTGGAGACGACGGCGCGGATTTCGGGATCCTGCGAGGCGATGACGAAGCCCCAGAACGGGCCATGGATGCCGAGGCGGCCCTGATGGCCGTCGAGCAGCTTGCGGGCGCGCTCGGCAAGCGGAGCCCAATCACCGTTCAGAACATCGGCTTCGACGAAGCTCTGGAGTTCCAGATCGCGCGGCTTTTCGAGCAGCCAGTTGCGATGGGTTTCAACGTCGTCAAGCGTCATGGCGGCGCCGACAATAGGAAGAGAGGTCATGGAGAAGCTCCATTGCGTGGAGAGGATCAAGGGCGGGAAAGAGGTCCGAACGGCCTCGGCAGGCTTATATGGACCCGCTTCTTGTCGATCATATTACAGCGTTCGGGAAAAGATGGTGTGTGAGCTGTTTCCACGGAATAGTCCCCTCTTCCCGGAAGGCAGGGGAAACGCATATGGGCTGGATCGGCATCGGAAGCTCCTTCTCCCCAACGGGGAGAAGGTGGCCCGAAGGGTCGGATGAGGGGGTTTTCCGATTTGAATGCGTTGATTTTCGTACTCTTGGCAGGCACCCCCTCATCCGCCTGACGGCCCCTTCTCCCCGTTGGGGAGAAGGGGGGCGGCTGCGATTTCAGCCCATATGCGATTCCCCTACCGTTTGCGGGGAGAGGGAGTCCTTTTCGGCATGAAAAAAGCCGGGCTGTAAGGCCCGGCTTCGAAATGCAGAATAAGGATGAAGCCGGTCAGGCGGCCCAGGGGCGCGACGCGGCGTTCGACTTTTCGAAAGTGTCGATCGCGGAGGATTTTTCCAGCGTCAGGCCGATATCGTCAAGGCCGTTCAGCAGGCAGTGACGTTTGAACTCGTCGAGTTCGAATTTCAGCGAGCCGCCGTCCGGTCCGGTGATTTCGAGGTTTTCCAGATCGATCGTCAGGATGGCGTTGGAGCCGCGCGAGGCGTCGTCCATCAGCTTGTCGAGATCTTCCTGGCTGACCTTGATCGGCAGGATGCCGTTCTTGAAGCAGTTGTTGTAGAAGATGTCGGCGAAGCTGGTCGAGATGACGCAGCGAATGCCGAAGTCGAGCAACGCCCAGGGAGCGTGTTCGCGCGAGGAGCCGCAGCCGAAATTGTCGCCGGCGACGAGGATCTTGGCGTTCTGGTAGGCCGGCTTGTTCAGCACGAACTCTTCGTTCGGCGTGCCGTCTTCATTATAGCGGGCTTCCGCGAAGAGCCCTTTGCCGAGGCCCGTGCGCTTGATGGTCTTCAGATAATCCTTCGGGATGATCATGTCGGTGTCGACATTGACGACCGGGAGGGGCGCTGCGACGCCGGTCAATTTCACGAACTTGTCCATGGGGTCCTGCCTTCATTCTCGTCTAAGCACGAATTATCCTGCCAATAGAGCAAATCCGGCCCGAAATGAAGGAGAATCTTGGAAATGCTCTCGAACGCGGCGCTTTGGCCGCAGTCCGCCTCTCGGACACATTCTACTATCGAGCCGGCCCACTATCGATCCGGCATCGAGGCGAACATATTCGGCAGCCGGCAACAGGCTGCCCCTGCCCTGTTCGACCTCAGAGGTCGATGATCGTGCCGCGACCGTCGTTCCAGATTCGCATTTCGCGCTGGCCGTTCGTCTTCGCCTTAGCATGCACCGGTGCCGGCTTCATGCGCAGCGAAATCGCACGCGCAGCCATGAGCACGGTCAGGATAGCGCCGACGGCAAGGGTGATCGAAACGGTAAACAGCGCCATGGCGGCAAATACGGTGATGCCGGCAAGTGCGATGAACAGGGAACGGATATTCTGCATGGTCGAGACCTCTCTACTCATGGCAATGTGGTCCTCTCTCCTTTGATCTGCAAGAGGAGCGTGGCTTTTTGTTGACTTGCGTGGCGATTAAAAGCGCGGCAAAACGGCACAATGAGCCCATCTGCAAGCCAAAACACCCCTTCCCGTCCCACCCGCCTGCGCCGCTCGGTCTTGAGCGTTCCCGCCATCAACCGCCGCGCGCTGGACAAGCTTTCGAGCCTCGATTGCGATGCCGTGATCTTCGATCTCGAGGATTCCGTTTCGCCGGAGAAGAAGGCCGAGGCGCGGGAGAACCTGCGGGCTTTCTTTGCCGCTACGCCGCTTCCCGGCAAGGAGCGGATCATCCGCATCAACGCGCTTTCCTCCAATTTCGGGGCTGAGGATCTGGCGCTGGTTGCAGAGCTGGAGCCGGATGCGGTGCTGTTGCCCAAGGTGGACGAGCCGCAGGATGTCATGCTCGTCGGCGATAGGCTCGCCGAAGCGGATGCATCGGAAAACCTGCGCATATGGGCGATGATCGAGACGCCGCGCGGCATCCTGAATGCGGCTTCGATCGCCGAGGCCGGGCGCACGTCTGGCAGCCGGCTTGATTGCCTCGTCGTCGGCCTCAACGATCTCAGGAAGGAAACGGGCGTCCTGCCGCAGCCGGGCCGCGCCTATCTGGTGCCCTGGCTGATGCAGGTGATACTGGCCGTCAGCGCCTATGGGCTCGAAGCCATCGACAGCGTCTTCAACGATTTCAAGGATGCGGAGGCGTTCGAAGCGGAATGCGGTCAGGGCCGCAGCATGGGCTTTGCCGGCAAGATGCTGATCCATCCGAGCCAGATCGAGGCCGCCAACCGGCATTTCGGCCCGGATGCGGCCGCCATTGCCGAGGCCGAAGCCATCATCGCCGCCTTCGCCGACCCGGGTGCCGACGCTCTCAATGTCGTCAATCTCGGCGGGCGGATGGTGGAGCGGCTGCACCTTGTCCAGGCGGAAAGACTGGTTCATAAAGCTCGTCTGATCGCGCAGCGCGCTTCGGGCGTAGCCGCAGCATCCCGCACCGAGGCCTGACGGGCCAACCCAGCAAGAAAGATGTCTTGATGAAACTCTACCGCTTCCTCACCGGCCCCGACGACGCATCCTTCTGCCATAAGGTATCTGCGGCGTTGAACAAAGGCTGGGAGCTGTCGGGCTCGCCGACCTATGCCTTCAATGCTGCGAGCGGTCAGATGCAGTGCGGCCAGGCCGTCGTCAAGCACGTCGCCGGCAAGGATTACGATCCGGATATGAAGCTTTCGGAACAGTAATCAGCTGGGTGAGCGAGAGGGTGGCTGCTATTGGGGCTTAAATCGCCCTAAATGCGTTTGATCTCGTCTTTTACTTCACGCCATGTCAAAAGCCAGATTATCGGATTTTCTTCTACATACGTGATGTCCTCACCCTTTCTAAGGTGCGCGCGTAAAGACATGCTCAGAATGCCTACAATACATCGGATAATAGTAAACTTTATTGACGAAGGATATCACCGATCCGTCGCTTCTTCGGCGCTTTCCTCGATGCGCTCCATGTCCTCGTCGCTCAGGCCGAAATGGTGGCCGATCTCGTGGATCATGACATGGGTGATGATGTCGCCGAGGGTTTCGTCGTTTTCCGCCCAGTAATCGATGATCGGCCGACGGTAGATGCGGATCTTGTTCGGCATATCGCCGGTCTGGGCGGTAAAGCGCTCCGATATGCCGCGGCCCTCGAAAAGGCCGAGCAGGTCGAAGGGGGTTTCCAGCGCCATATCCTCGAATACGTCGTCATCCGGGAAATCCTCGATGAGGATGATGAGGTTGCCGGTGAGCGAACGGAACTCTTCCGGCAGATGGCTGTAAGCCTCCATTGCCAGAGATTCGAATGTGCTGATGGAGGGCGAGTGGCGGTCCCGCCAATCCTCGCTCTGGTCAACGCGAGCCATGAATGCTTCCTTCCTTGGCTGGTCATATAGAGGCTTTGCGCTGCTTTTACGAGAGCGGATTAGCGCATGGCGCCGAAAAGTATTTGAGCGGTTTTCGGACGGCATCAGGCTCTATCTGCTTGATTTTGGAGCGGATTCGAATTCCAGCCTGAACAGGCCTCAGATTGCCCGGGCATGGGCAGAGGAATATTTTCTCATAAAATGGTGTTGACTCTTTTTCCGGCCTCTGGAATCCATAAGAACATAACGAGAACATTATCGATCTGGAGCTAACGTCATGGCTGAGGCCGCCGTGGCGCGGGAAACGCTTTTTGCCCTGCGTGAAACCATTGCCCGACTGGAAGGCAGGCCGATGCCGGCACTGGCCGCGGCGGCGCATGAGGTGCTGGCGACCGGGCTGGCCATAGGATCGGCAGGCATTGCGAAGCCTCTGCCTGATCAGGTTTCGTCTGGTCAGGCCTTGTCTGGTCGGTCTTTGCCTGAGCCGAGGCTTCTTGCCACCGGCGTCGGCGATCTCGATGCGGCGCTGCAAGGCGGCCTGCCGCTCGATGCGCTGACGGAGATCCGATCGCTCGGTCTGCGCGATGCGGGAGCGGCGAGCGGTTTTGCTCTTGCGCTTGCCGCGCGGCTGCATGCGCAGGCTTCGGGTACGGCCACGTCTCCGATCCTGTGGATCGGCGATACGGTCGCCACGATGGAGGCGGGCCTGCCCTATGCCATCGGCATCAGGGATTTCGGGCTGGAGCCTGCGGCTTTCCTGCAGGCATCGCCGCGCAAGCTGGAAGATGCGCTCTGGGTGGCGGAAGCAGCGCTTGGGAGCGCTGCCTTTGCTGCCGTCATTCTGGAAGTGCGCGGCAATCCGGCCCGTTTCGGCCTGACCGAAAGCCGGCGGCTGGCTTTGAGGGCCAAGGCGGCGGGGCGGCCCTTGTTTCTGTTACGGCAGGGCGGCGAGGAGGAGGCGAGCAGCGCCTTCTTTCGCTTTTCCGTCGAACCCGCGCCAGCCTCGGCGCGGCCCCTGCCGGATGGATCGATGCTTGGCGGCAGCATCGGTCATCCGGCCTTTCGTCTGACCTTGGAAAAGAGCCGAAACCCGGCGCCTCTTTCCATAACCCTGGAGTGGAATGCCCATGACCGCCGCTTTGCCCCTATCCTCGACACGCAATGCCCTGCCTTTCCCGGCGAACACGCAGCGCATTCTGGCGCTGACCTTTCCGCACCTGCCGACCGACCGGATCGCGCGCAAGCGCTGGGGTCTGTCCTGGCGTTCGGCAGGCAGGCTTGAAGCGCCGCCGCTGGCCTGTGCCGGCAAGCTCAACAACGCCATGCGCCTGACCGCGCTGAACGAGCGGGCGGAGACGATCGGCTTGAAGCAGGGACAGGGCGTGGCCGAGGCGAAGGCGATCTGCCCCGATCTGGATGTCGTCGAGGAGGACCCTGCTGCGGATCGCAAGCTGCTGGAGGCGATCGCCGACTGGTGCGACCGCTATACGCCGCTGGTGGCGATCGACGGCAGGGATGGCCTGTTTCTCGATATTACCGGCTGCGCCCATCTCTTCGGCGGCGAAGAGGCGTTGCTTGAGGATATATTGATCCGGATTTCCCGGCTGGGCTTCGATGTGCGCGGCGCCATTTCCTCCGCGCCGGGTCTTTCCTGGGCCGTGGCCCGCTTCGACGACAGACGCGTCGTTCCTCCGGAAGCGATGGAGGAAGCCCTGGCGCCGCTGCCTGTGGCGTCCCTGCGGCTCGGTGAGGAAACCGTCGCTGCCTTGCAGAAGATGGGCCTGAAACGGACGGGCGATCTTCTGGCTGCGCCGCGTGCGCCGCTTGCCCGCCGTTTCGGTGCACAGGTGCTTTTGCGTCTCGATCAGGCCGTCGGCCTCGTCGAGGAACCGATCTCGCCGCGCCGGCCGGTCGCGCAATTGTCGGCCGAGCGCCGGCTTGCCGAGCCGGTGCAGACGGAAGACGATATTCTCAAGCTTGCCCGCCAGCTTGCCGAAACCCTGAAGACGGGGCTGGAGGCGCGCGGTATCGGCGGCCGCTCCTTCGAGCTTCTGCTTTTCCGGGTGGATGGAGCGGTCTTCCGCATCGCTGCCGGCGCATCGCAGCCGTTGCGGGAGCCGGGCCGGATCGCAAGCCTGTTCACGGAGCGCTTCGGCGCCATTCATGACGATCTCGATGTCGGCTACGGCTTCGAGATCGTTCGTTTGAATGTCCTTCAGCATGCACCCTTCGATACGATGCAGGGCGATTTCGCCGGAGAAAACCGCCAGGATGGCTCGCTTTCAGCCTTTGTCGACCGGGTGGCCGCGCGGCTGGGGCCGGATTGCCTGCAAGGGCTTGAATTGCGGCAGAGCCATATCCCCGAGCGGGCCGTGCGGCCGCTGCCGGCCATGGCTACCCTCGCCTCCAGACGCCGGACCGGCCGGGAGGCTGCCGGGCATGGTTTCTTCCGCGGCGAGCGGCCGCTGCGCCTTTTCCGCATGCCGGAGCCAATCGAAACTATTGCCGCCGAAGTGCCCGACGGCCCTCCCCGGCAGTTCCGCTGGCGGCGTGTCATGCACCGGGTCAGCCGGGCCGAAGGGCCGGAGCGGCTTTCGGCGGAATGGTGGCTCGAGGAAAAGGAAGAGCCTGCCCGCGATTATTTCCGGATCGAGGATGAAGAGGGCCACCGCTTCTGGCTGTTCCGCAAGGGGCTTTACGGACGGGATGGGACAGCGCCGGACTGGTACATGCATGGGGTTTTCGCATGAACGCGCGCCCTAGCTTTCACGAAACCATGCCCTTCTTCGAGATCGGGGTCAGAACGAACTTCTCCTTTCTCGAGGGGGCCTCGCATCCGGAGGAGATGGTGGCGCAGGCGGCCATCCTGAAGCTGTCGGGATTTGGAATTGCCGATCGCAATTCGGTTGCCGGCGTGGTCAAGGCGCATGCGCATACCAAGCTTCTCGAGGAAAAATACAAAGAAGGCCTCAAAAAGAATCTGGAGCTGCGCGCCAAGGGTGAGCCGGAAGAGCCGCTTCTGAAGCCGGTCCGGTTCCAGCCCGGCGCGCGCCTGGTCTTTTCGGACGGCACGCCCGACATTCTTGCCTACCCGGAAAACCGCAAGGGTTGGGCGCATCTCTGCCGGCTGCTGAGTGCGGGCAATCTGCGCGGCGAGAAAGGTGTGTGCATCCTCAACGAAAGCGATCTCGCGGAATGGGGCGACGAAATGATGCTGGCGTTGGTCCCCGATGCGACAAGCGTCGAAACGCCGGAGGGGCAGGCCAAGCTGGAAGAGTACCTGAAGCGGCTATGGATGCGCTTCGGCCGGAAGTTCCACATGGTCCTGTCGCCCGCCTATGACGGACGGGATCGGCTGGCCTTTGCCACGCTTTCCATTCTGGCGCAGCGCAACGGCGTCCGGCTGGTCGCCAGCAATCAGCCGCTCTATCACGCGACCGAGCGCAAGCCGCTTGCCGATATCGTGATCTCGATCCGCGAGCATGTGCCGATCGCCGAGGCCGGCTTCAGGCTGGCGGCCAATGCCGAACGTTATCTGAAAGACGCCGCCGAAATGGCGCGTCTTTTCAGAGACTATCCGAAAGCGATCGTCAGTACGCAGAAGTTCTTTAGCCGGCTGTCTTTTTCGTTGGATGAGCTGAAGCATAATTATCCCGACGAAAGCGTTCCCGGCGAGACCGTTGCGGAGACGTTGAGACGGCTGACGTGGGAGGGGGCCAACTCGCGCTTTCCTGATGAGATCCCGCCAAAGGTCTCGATGCAGATCGAGCATGAGCTCAAGCTCATTCGCGAGCGGCAATATGAGCCCTATTTTCTGACGGTGCATCGCATCATGGAGTTTGCCCGCAGCGCGAATATTCTCTGCCAGGGACGCGGATCGGCCGCCAATTCGACGGTCTGCTATTGCCTCCGGATTACCGAGGTCAATCCCGAAATAACAAGCCTGCTTTTCGAGCGTTTCATCTCGACGGAGCGCGAGGAGCCGCCTGACATCGACGTCGATTTCGAGCACGAGAAGCGCGAGGAGGTCATTCAGTTCATCTATGAGCACTATGGCTTCGAGCATGCCGGGCTGACGGCGGCAGTCACCAGCTATCGGGCGCGCTCGGCCGGCCGCGAGGTGGCGAAGGCCTTCGGCCTGTCGGAGGACGTGCAGTCGGCTCTGGCGAGCGGCGTCTGGGGCTGGTCGACGGAAGAGCTGTCCGAGCGCGAGGCGAAGATTGCCGGTCTCGATCTCAAGGACAAGACGACGCGGAACGTTCTTTCCTATGCCTCGACGCTGATGGGGTTTCCCCGACATCTGACCCAGCATGTCGGCGGCTTCGTCATCACCCGCGACCGGCTGGACGAGGTCGTGCCGATCATGCACACGGCGATGGACGATCGCTACATGATCGAATGGAACAAGGACGATCTCGACAATCTCAACATCTTGAAGATCGACGTGCTCGCGCTCGGCATGCTGACCTGCCTTGCCAAGGCCTTCGACCTGCTGCTGCTGCATTACGACGTGAAGAAAGCGCTCGCCGATCTTGGAAGTAAGGAATATCCCGATGGCGTGCCGGTCTATGACATGATCTGCCGCGCCGACACGATCGGCGTCTTCCAGATCGAAAGCCGGGCGCAAATGAGCATGCTGCCGCGCCTCCGCCCCCGCAGATTCTATGATCTGGTCATCGAGGTGGCGATCGTCCGGCCTGGCCCGATCCAGGGCGATATGGTGCATCCCTACCTTAAACGTCGGGATGACGTTCTTCATAATCGACCCATTGATTACCACCGTCCGGAATTGAAGGCGGTGCTGGAGAGAACCCTGGGGGTTCCCCTGTTTCAGGAACAGGCGATGCAGATCGCCATTACGGCTGCCGGATTTTCGCCCGCCAAGGCCGATCGGCTACGCCGGTCCATGGCGACGTTCAAGCGAACGGGAAAGGTGGACGAATTCAAGCAGGACATGGTTTCGGGCATGGTCGCGAACGGCTATCCTCAAGATTTTGCCGAGCGCTGTTTCAGCCAGATCGAAGGCTTCGGCGAATATGGTTTCCCCGAAAGCCATGCGGCGTCCTTCGCGCTGCTCGTCTATGCCTCGTCCTGGCTCAAGGCCTATTATCCCGATGTCTTCTGCTCGGCGATTCTCAATGCCCAGCCGATGGGCTTTTATGCGCCGGCGCAGCTGGTGCGCGATGCGCGCGAGCATGGCGTCGAGGTGCGGCCCGTGGATGTCAATCGTTCCAGCTGGGATTGCCTGCTGGAAAAGGCGTCTTTCGACCGCAATTCGGTCGAGCCGCGTCATGCGTCGATGCGCGACGATATCAGGACGCAATGTGCTGTTCGTCTCGGTTTCAGGCAGGTCAAGGGTCTGTCAAAGGATGAGATGAAACAGCTCGTCGAGCGCCGCGGCGATGGTTATAGATCCGTGCGCGATCTCTGGCTACGCTCGGGCCTCGCCACGGCGCAGGTGGAACGTCTGGCGGATGCGGATGCGTTCGGTTCCATCGGCCTGAGCCGGCGGGAGGCGCTGTGGGCGGTGCGGGCACTCGATGCCGGCAGCGCTGCCGAAAAGCTTCCCCTCTTCGATCTTGGCGACCATATGGAGCTGCAGGTCGAGCCGGCGGTCTCGCTGCCTGAAATGCTGCCCGGCGAACAGGTCGTCGAGGATTATCGCTATCTGTCGCTGTCGCTGAAGGCGCATCCGGTTTCCTTCCTGCGCGATGATTTCGCCCGCATGGGCATCGTGCGGAGCCGGGATCTGTCCAATGTCGCCAGTGGCCGGATGGTGACGATCGCCGGACTGGTGCTGGTGCGCCAGCGGCCGGGCTCGGCCAAGGGCGTGATCTTCATGACGCTGGAGGACGAAACCGGGGTCGCCAATGCGATCGTCTGGCCGAAAAAATTCGAGAAATACCGCGCCATCGTCATGGGCGCGCGGCTGGTGAAGATTCGCGGCCGCCTGCAGAACGAAAGCGGCGTCATCCATGTGGTGGTCGATCACATCGAGGACATGACCCCGGCGCTTGGCATCCTGCAGCGCGAGGCGCGGCGCTTCGGCGTCAGCGACCGGGCGGACGAGGCGTTACGGCCGACCATGGACCATCGGCAGAAGAGGAAGCCCGTTCTGCCGCCATGCGGATCCGGCACCGGCACAGCGGCGGAAAGCCGCAGCAACGGGGCAGAAACGGCGAAAGTCATGCCTCGGGGCCGTAATTTCCATTGAGATCCGGGGCTCTTCATCCGGCGGCGATCAGCGCCGGCCGTAAAGGCGTATGATTTCGAATCGTTTCTTTCTTGACAAAGGGCGTCTTCTTTAGCAGATAACAAGACAGCAAATGTCATGTTTGACGGGCTGAACGAAGAATGCTGGTTTGCAGTTGTAATTACATTACCGACAAGGAAATCCGGGACGTCATCAACGACCTCCTCGATCAGGATTGTTGGCAGCTCATCGTTCCGGCAAAAGTGTATCACGCCATGGCGAAGCGCGGCCGCTGCTGCGGCTGTTTCCCGAATGTCGTTGATATCATTATACAGACAACCGAAGATTATCATGCCCGTCGCCACTCGACGGAAGCCGAAATATTTGATTTCATGTCCCGCCTGAAAAAATTCCACGAAGAAAACAGGAGAGCGGACATTGAAAGGCGACAAAAAAGTCATCGAGCGGCTTAACGAGGCACTGTTCCTCGAGCTTGGCGCAGTCAATCAGTATTGGGTTCATTATCGGCTTCTCGAGGACTGGGGCTACACCAAGCTCGCCAAGAAGGAGCGTGCGGAATCCATTGAGGAGATGCACCACGCCGACCGTCTCGTCGCGCGCATCATTTTCCTTGAAGGTCATCCCAACCTCCAGACGCTGGCGCCGCTGCGCATCGGCCAGAACGTCAAGGAAGTGCTAGAGGCCGATCTTGCCGGCGAATACGACGCCCGCACGGCCTACAAGAAGTCGCGCGACATCTGTCATGACGCCGGCGACTATGTTTCGATGAAGCTGTTCGAAGGGCTGCTGGCGGACGAGGAAGGTCATATCGACTTCCTGGAAACCCAGCTCGAGCTGCTCGGAAAGATCGGCGAAGCCAAGTACGGCCAGCTCAACGCCGATTCCGCCGACTCCGCGGAATAATTCCCGCCGCGAAACCGGCCGCCTTTGCGGCCGGTTCTTTTCCGTTCAGTCCTCGGCTTTCAGGCCGGCCAGATGGCTGAACTCCGAAACGACCCGTTCGTAGACCGATCGCTTGAAGGCGACGATCAGGCCGGGCAGCGTTTCCATCGGCTTCCATTCCCATGCATCGAATTCCGGCTCATGGCCGCCGGGGGGCGGATTGATGGCGATTTCGTTCTCGTCGCCATCGAAGCGGAAGGCGAACCAGCGTTGTGTCTGGCCGCGGAACTTTCCCTTGAGGCCGATGCCGATCAGCTGCGGCGGCAGGTCGTAGTTGATCCAGTTCCCCGCTTCCGCCAACAGGGTCACGGTTTTCATGCCCGTTTCCTCGTAGAGCTCGCGGTAGGCGGCCTTCAGAGGATCCTCGCCCTCGTCTATGCCGCCTTGCGGCATCTGCCAGAGTTGCGGCGAGCCGTCATATTCGGAATTGCCGTCCGGGATGCGGCGGCCGGCCCAGACCATGCCATCCCGGTTCAGGATCATGATGCCGACACAGGGGCGGTAGGGCAGATCTTCGGCTCTTACAGGCGCGTGGGGCTTGCTCATCTTTCTCTCCAGCTCTCCAGCGATCAGGGATGTTTCGGGTCTTCGGCAAGCGCCGAGACCGCCACGATTTCGATGCCGCGCATGGCTGCCTCCTCACTCCATTTGCTGATGGCGTCGACGCTTTCGTCGAAGGCGGAGGCAACGCCGATGGCGGAACCGTTGCGGCGGGCGATGCGCTCCAGTTCGTCGAGCTTCTTGAGGATCGCGTCCTGCTGCAGCTCTCCGTCGAGCTGGATGTCGGCAAAGGCATGCGGCACGTCCAGCGTTCGGGCGAGCATTCCGGATTTCGATTGCGCGGACGACCCGTCGTCCAGGAACAGCAGGCCGCGCTTGCCGATGTCGCGCAGCACCGGTTCCAGAGCGCCGGGATTGGCGAGAAAGCGGCCGCCGAGATAGTTCATCACGCCGGTATAGTTGGTGATCTTGCCCATGGCCTTATGCAGATTTTCGACATTCTTCGCGGCCGGCAGCGAGGTCAGCAGCGTGTCCGGCCCCGGATTGTTGCCGGGATAGTCGAAGGGCTCGAAGGGCACCTGGATCAGGATCTCATGGCCGCCTCGCCTTGCCTCCTGCATCCAGCGCTGCAGGCTGTTGCCGCTGGCGGCGAAGGCGAGCGTGATCTCTTCCGGCAGCTTCTCGATGGCGCGCTGCGTGCCCGTCTGGCTGAGGCCGAGGCCGCTGACGACGATGGCGACGCGCGTGCCGCGCGCGCCGGACCATGGCCGCGCATATTGATCCATCGGCCGCAAGCCGCTCGGCGAGATGATCGGCAGCCTGCCGAAGGGGGAGTCTTCCAGCAGGCTGTCGTTCGGCGTTGCCGCCATGCGCGGGTCCTGCCCGACCTGATTGGCATTGATCAGCACCGGGCCGCTGCCATCGCGGTTGTTCGGGCTGAACATGGTGACGACCGAACCGTCGCCGGTGACGATGCGGGTGGTATTGGCGCCGGACTGCGGATCGACCTGCGTCAGGCCCCCCTGGTTGTCCGCTGCGGGCTTTGCTTCGGCCGCCGGTGCGGGCTCTTCTTTCTTTGCCGTCTCGATCGGCTGGGTCTTTTTGAGATCATCGCGCATAAGCGCCGAGTACAGGGAAAAACCCGCGATCGCGATCAGACAGAAGCCGCCGAGAATGCGCCCAAACGGCAGCGTGCGCCGCGGGCGGCCGGGGCCGCGGTTCTGTCCCAACGGTGCATGCAAATCCGTTCCCAAAGTTCCCATCCACCCCAAGCGGAAAATTATGTTGGCCTCGAGCAGTCTCCTCTCGGCGAAGCGGGAAGAATGCGCGCAGCACTCAAAGTGCTAAAACATGAACGAAACTGTTTTGAACAGGGCCGAATTCATTCGGCCGGGAGGAAAGAGCGGTACGCACTATCCACTCTCCTTTATGAAAGCGCCGGGTCTGTTTCCAGCCCGGCGCCATCTCCTTACTTGGAGGAAACTGCCTTTTCCGGGTTCGGCGGGAAGGACGGGTCCGTCTTGGCGCCGCGCAGCAGGTCGAGCGCGTAGTTGAGCTGGATGTCGTCCTTCGGATCCGGCGGCACGTAGGCGGAGGAACCGGAGCCCTTGTCGGTTTCGCTCTGGCCCTTGATGTGGCCCGGCAGGCTGGACTCGCCTTCCGTGGTCAGCTTGCCCTTCAGGTCGTCCGGCAGCGGCTGGTCGACCTTGACGTCCGGCGTGATGCCCGTGCCCTGGATCGAGCGGCCCGACGGCGTGTAGTAGAGCGCCGTCGTCAGGCGAAGCGCGCCGTTGCCGTCGCCCAGCGGGATGATCGTCTGGACGGAGCCCTTGCCGAAGGACTGCGTGCCGAGAACGGTGGCGCGACGCAGATCCTGCAGGGCGCCGGCGACGATCTCCGAAGCCGAAGCCGAGCCGCCGTTGATGAGTACGATGATCGGCTTGCCGTCGGTCAGGTCGCCCGGCGTGGCGTTGAAGCGGCGGGTTTCGTCCGGATTGCGGCCGCGGGTCGAAACGATCTCGCCACGTTCCAGCACGTCGTCGGCGACATTGATCGCCTGATCGAGCAGGCCGCCCGGGTTAAGGCGCAGGTCGAGGACATAGCCCTTCAGCTTGTCGGCCGGAATATCCTTCTTGATCTTGGCGATCGCGGCTTCGAGGTCCGGCGTCGTCTTTTCGGTGAAGGAGATGATGCGGATATAGCCGACATCGCCGCCTTCCTCGCGCGACTTGACGGCGGCAACGGCGATCACGTCACGGATGACGGTGAGTTCGATCGGCTTGTCGACGCCCTTGCGCATGAGGGTGAGCTTGATCGGCGTCTTGACCGGGCCGCGCATCTTCTCGACGGCGTCTTCCAGCTTCAGGCCGCGAACGGACTGGCCGTCGATCGCCGTGATATAGTCGCCGGCGAGCACGCCGGCCTTGGCGGCAGGGGTATCGTCGATCGGGGTGATGACCTTGACGAGGTCGTTGTCCATCGTCACCTCGATGCCGAGGCCGCCGAACTCACCCTTCGTCTGGGTGCGCATGTCTTCCGCATCCTTGGCATTCATATAGCTCGAATGCGGGTCCAACGAGGTCAGCATACCGTTGATGGCGGCTTCGATGAGCTTGTCTTCCTGCGGTGGCGTCACATACTGCGCGCGGACGCGCTCAAAGACATCGCCGAAAATCGACAATTCCTTGTAGGTGGAAGTGCCAGCGGCTTCCGCCGGCGCTACCGCCGAGTAGATAACGCCCATCGCGGTCGCACCCATCAATGCGCCGACGAGAACAAGAGAAGCCCTACGTATCATTGCGTGCCTTTCCAGTGTCTTTGGAGGTCCACCAGGGTCGAGAATCGACCGGCTTCCCATCTTTTCGGAATTCAATGTAAAGCGTTGGCCGGTCTGTTTCCAGCGCCAATGCGGTCGCGCTCGCGACTCTTTTTTGGCCCATCGTGGCGAGCGGTTCGCCGGCGAAGACGAATCTGCCCGGACGCGTCTTGATCGCATCCATGCCCGACAGGACCATGTGATAACCATCGCCGGTGTCCAGAATGATCATCTGGCCGTAGCTGCGGAACGCGCCGGCATAGACGACCGTGCCGTCGGCGGGAGCCGTGACGAGCGCATCCGGGCCGGTCGCGACGGTCAAACCCATCGCGGTGTGACCCGTGCCGTCGTCGTCGCCGAACTGGCGGAGAATATCGCCCGCCACGGGCAGCTCCAACTTCTGTTTAAGGTCCGAGAAGGCATATGCGGGCGTAATGCGGTTTTTATCGGGCACGCCATTCTCGGCCAGGGCCTTCGCCTGCTCGCGCTGCTGCTCCGTCATCTGCGCCCGCCGCGCCTCTTCCGCGCGGGCGGCGGCGGCGGCATCGCGCACCGAGCCGATCTGGCTTTCCAGCGAGGCCACCAGCCCCTCCAGGCTGGTTGCCTGGCCCGCCAGCTCCTCGGCCCGCTTGCGCTCCGCCTCGAGCTGCACGGCATTTTCCTTGCTGTGCTTGTCGTTTTCGGCAATCAGCAGATCCATGCGCCGCTCCTCCTCCACACTGTTGGTCATGGTGTCGGTGAAGCTCGCCTTTTCGGCGGCGGCGGCGGCATGCAGCTTGCTGAGATCGGTCAGATCGGCAATGAGCTTGTCCGTCTCCTTGCGCATTCCGGGGACGACGGCCCCGAGAAGAATGGCGCTTCGCACCGAGGCGAGCGCATCGTCCGGCGTCACCAGCAGCGCCGGCGGCGGGTTGCGTCCCATGCGCTCCAGCGCGCCCAGAACTTCGGCCAGCAGGGCGCGGCGATCATGCAGGGACGCGCGGATCTTGTCTTCCTTGACGGCGAGATCCGTCAGCGTCTTCTCGCTCTGCTGGATCTTGCGATCCAGCTCCTTGCGGCGGGCGGCGCTGTCGATCAGCGCCTGGCGCAGGCTGGCCGTGCTCTTGTCGAGCGAGGCGATACTGTCTTCCAGCTCCTTCGTCTTGTCGGAGGAGAGGCTGATCGTCTTCGAAAGCGCGTCGAGCTGCATGCGGGTCTCGTCGCGCTTGCGGGCAAGATCCGCTGCCGGGTCGGACGCCTGTTGCGCGGGCGGCGTCGATGCCGGCGTCGAGGAGCGATCGTCCGGCGCTTGCGGCGCGGCGGCATCGGCCTCCTGCGCCAGGGCGATGTCCTTCACGGAGAAAGGGGCCGCCATGTAGACGCCCGCACCGAGACATGCCGCCAAAGCTGGCAGCACGAGACGCGAAAGCATGGGCGGGGCTTTTCTCATCCAGTCGGTTCGGGCCTGGTCCCTTCGGATCGCGCGAAAATAAGCCGATTTGCCGCGATCAGCTAGGAAGCATCGTCATTTTTGAGGCGGGAATCAAAACACGCCTGTGTGAGCGTTTCGTTAACGCAAAAAAACCGAAAGCCAAACTGTTTTCGAAAGGGAGCGGGGTGGTCACACCCGATGGTAGGGATGACCGGAGAGGATGGTAACGGCACGGTAGAGCTGCTCGGCGATGAGGATGCGCACGAGCTGGTGCGGCCAGGTCAGCTTGCCGAGGCAAATGGTCATGTCGGCCTTGTCGTAAAGCGACGGATCCAGGCCGTCGGCGCCGCCGATGGCAATCGTCAGATCGCGCTTGCCCTGGTCGCGGAACGTACCGAGCATGGCGGCAAAAGCTTCGCTGTCCAGCGCCTTGCCGCGTTCGTCGAGCAGGATGAGGATGCCGCCCTCCGGATGCGCCTTTTGCAAGAGGCCCGCTTCTTCGCGCTTGCGGGTCTCGCTGTTGGAGGCGCGGCTTTCGGCGACCTCGGTCATGCGCGCCATTTCCAGGCCGATGGCGGGGCCGGCCTTGGCGAAGCGGTCGAGATAGCGAGCCGCAAGATCCTTTTCAGGGCCGGCCTTCAGCCGTCCCACCGCAAAAAGACCTATCCGCATCCCCGCTCCCAAGCCTATCCGCCGTCATGACGGCACAAAACAAAACTCTTGCCGGACGGCCATGTCCGGCGATGCGAAGCTGCCAACCGGAGCCGGGACGGAAAACCGCTGCGCGCTTTTCCTGGAATGTTGTCGCTCGGCTAGTGCAGCGTGCCTTCGTCGAGATCGGGTGCGGCCCACATCTTCTCGATGTTATAGAACTCGCGGATCTCCGGTCGGAAGACATGAACGATGATGTCGCCGGTGTCGATCAACACCCAATCGCCGCCATCGAGACCCTCGACGCGGGCATTGCCGAAGCCCTCGTCCTTGAGATCGGTCATGAGGTGGTCGGCAATCGCCAGGACATGGCGGTTCGATCGGCCGGAGACGACGACCATGTAGTCTCCAAGCGCGGACTTGCCAGCAATGTCGATGGTAACGATATTTTCGGCCTTGGAGTCCTCGAGGCTTGCGAGGACGGCTTGCAGGGCGCGGGCAGCGGCATCGGCGCCACGTTCCGGGCTCTTCGGGATAACGACGGACGTTCTTCCCTTGGCGTGTACTGTTGTCAGTGCTCTTCCTTCCTTGAGTAACAGAACATGCACATACGCGATCTGAGTCGATCACGCTATAAAGATAGGCATCAAAGCATCAAGGTTTCAAGACGTCGGCAGCGTTCCGAGTGCTCACAAGTCAAGGATTTGTGCCCGGACAGGGTAGTTTCGCACCAGATATGGGCAAATATCCGCCCCGAGACCCTCACACCAGCCCTCCCGGACCGAACTTATGGCAAACGCTGCATGGCCTGGCGGGTCCGGAAAGCGCCGGCATCTGCCCGCCGGCGGCCTCCTGCCATGTACAGGCGGGGCAAGGCCGCGTATACACAAGACAGATCCATACGTTCCCAGATGCCATGACAGACGCTCCGCAGCCATCATTGAAGCCCATTCTCCGCATCAGCTTTTCAGGGCAGGACAGGCTCGGGCGGGGCAAGATGGAGTTGCTCGAACATATTCAGGAAACCGGCTCGATTTCGGCCGCCGGCCGCGCCATGGATATGTCCTACCGTCGCGCCTGGCTGCTGATCAGCGAGCTGAACCACATGTTCCGCGAACCGGTCGTGGAATCGCAGCGCGGCGGCCAGAAGGGTGGCGGGGCTGCCCTGACTCCGTTCGGCGAGGAATTGCTGCGTCGCTTCCGCGGCATGGAAACGACGCTGCGCTCCGCCATTGCCGACGATTTGAACTGGCTCGAAGCCAATCGCAGCCCGGTGGGGGTGTCGGCCAAGAAGCCCTGATCGGACCTTATTGTTCGAGCGCCACGGTCTTGATGATGGCGTGGATGGGCAGGCCGACCCGCAATCCCAGCCGTTCGACCGAGAATTGCGTAATGCGGGCAGCGACGATATCGCCGCCGCAATCGACCTTCACCTCCACGGCTCCGTCGACGGCTGCGCCGATGTCGCGCACCTCGCCATCGAGAATGTTGAGGGCACTGAGGCCTTCGGGCCGGGCTGTCGCCAGCATGACATCGCGGGCGGGAATATGGACGCGGACCGGCCTGCCGACAGCGGCCGCCTGACCCGGCACGAACAATCTTGCCGTTTTCACGGCGACGACGGTCAGACGATGCCGGTCGTCCATCGATTCGACGCGGCCCTCCAGCAGCACGCCGGCTTCGCGGCGGTCGGCCGCCAGCGGGCCGGAGAGCTGGCTGAAGATATCGACGGCGGCGCCGATGGTCTCGACCTTGCCGTCGCGCATGACGACGACGCGGTTGGCGAGCCGCGCCACCTCGGCGATGGAGTGGCTGACATAGATGACGGGAATCCGGGTCTCGTCGCGCAGGCGCTCGATATAGGGAAGGATTTCCGCTTTGCGCGCTTCATCGAGGGCGGCCAGCGGCTCGTCCATCAACAGGAGGCGCGGCGAGGAGAGCAGGGCGCGGCCGATCGCGACACGCTGCTTTTCCCCGCCGGAGAGCTTGGCCGGCCTTCGGTCGAGCAATGCCGCAATACCGAGAAGATCGACGACGCCGTCGAAGCTTTCGCTGCGTTCGCCGGCGGGAGCGAACCACCGGCCGTAATTGAGGTTCTGCCGCACGGACAGGTGCGGGAACAGACGCGCCTCCTGGAAGACATAGCCGAAGCGGCGGCGGTGGCGTGGAACGAAAACGCCGCTGTCGCTATCGGCAAGCACCGTGCCGTCGAGGCTGACGCGGCCGTGATCCGGCCGGATAAGGCCAGCGATGATGCGGATGATCGAGGTCTTGCCCGAGCCGGAACGCCCGAAAAGAGCCGTCACGCCGCCTTCGGATGTGAATGTTGCCTCGAGCGAGAAGGTGCCCAGGCGGTGGCGGATGTCGACGGAAAGGGTCATTCGGGTTCCACCCTCCTGCCGGCAAGATAGGCGAGAAATTCCGAGGCGAGCAGCGCTGCCATGGAGATGGCGATGGCGATGATGGTGAGCCGCAATGCACCGGCATCGCCGCCGGGAACCTGCGTAAAGGTATAGATTGCCGCGGACAAGGTCTGCGTCTCGCCGGGAATGTTGGAGACGAAGGTGATGGTGGCGCCGAATTCGCCCATGGCCTTGGCGAAGGAGAGAATCATGCCGGCGATCACGCCGGGCAGGATCAGCGGCAGCGTCACGGTCAGAAAGATCCAGGCCGGACCTGCGCCGAGCGTTCCAGCCGCTTCTTCCAGCTTGCGATCGACCGCCTCGATCGACAGGCGGATGCTCCTGACCATCAGCGGAAAGCCCATGACGCCGCAGGCGAGCGCCGCACCCGTCCAGCGGAAGGAGAGGACGATGCCGAGATACTGGTCGAGAAGCGAGCCGATCGGCCCCTTGCGGCCGAAGAGGATGAGAAGGATGAAGCCGGTGACGACCGGCGGCAGGATCAGCGGCAGGTGAATGACGCCGTTGAGGATCGACTTGCCCCAGAAGCGGCCGCGCGCAAGCAGATAGGCCGCCGCGATCCCGAAGGGCAGGCTCACCAGCATGGCGACGGTGGATACGCGCAAGCTCAGTTCGATGGCTGTCCACTCATCGCTGCTCAGACCCAGTGCTTCCAAATCCCGCCCCTTGAAACAATTCAGGCCCGCCATGAGCCGGCGAGCCTGGGTCGTTGTCTTCCCTGTCCCGGATGCGTGCGATGATATCTATCGCTTCAGGACAGTGAAGCCCTCATGCTCGAAGAAGGGAACGGCCTTGGCCGATTTCAGATAGTCGAAATAGGCTTGCACATCGGGGTTCTTGCTGCTGCTGGTGATGGCGAAGGGGTAGACGATCGGCGGGTGGCTATCCGCCGGGAAGGTGCCGACGACGGCAACGCCCGGATCGGCGGAGACATCGGTCTGATAGACGATGCCGTAGGGCGCCTCGCCGCGCGAAACCAGCGCGAGGGCTGCGCGCACGCTTTCGGCGCCGGCGACTTTCTTTTCGACCGAAGACCAGATGCCGAGCTTTTCCAGCGCGGTCTTGCCGTATTTGCCTGCCGGCACCGATTCCGGCTGGCCGATCGCCAGGCGGCCATCGCCAAGCAGGGCGGCGAGGTCAAAGCCGTGCTTGATTTCGACCGGCTTGGCCTTGTCCTTGGCGGCAACGAGAACCAGCTTGTTGCCGAGGAGATTGACGCGGCTGTCGTCCTTGATCAGCTTCCGCTGGGCGACATAGTCCATCCAGTTGGTGTCGGCAGAGATGAAGACATCGGCCGGTGCGCCGTTTTCAAGCTGCTTGGCCAGCGGTCCGCTCGCCGCATAGGAGACGGTGACTTCCTTGCCGGTTTCCTTGGTAAAGGCGGCATCGGCGTTGTCGAGCGCGTTTTTCATGCTGGCGGCGGCGAAAACGACGATCTTTTCGGCGGCGAGTGCCGGCGTCGGCGTGACCGAGAGGCCAAGCCATGCGGCTGACAGTGCGGCGGTTGCAAGCTTGATCCATCTGCGGCGGCTGGTGGCCATCTTATTTCTCCCCAAAGATGTCGACATGTTTCGAGAGATATAACGATGCGCGAAGCTTGGCTAGGGATGTGTTCGGAAAAATACATCGCGATATCGTCGTGTAACCCCACGAATTCTATGGATTTTCAATATCGCGACGCATATAAGACGCCATGCAACTTTACAAAAACGCATGACTAGATTCGCCCAGCGGATTGGCGAACGCTCACCAAGTGAGACGTAACGTTACGAACCGTGGAATTTCGGGCTTTTCAGCCGTAGGTTCGGAACTGCATTCAAACGCATATGGCGGCCTTTTCGCAAAAGAAGCGTTTTTTGGGCAATAAATATCTCGTGCTATGCGCCGTATGCATTGCTGCATTGCGCAATCAGCCATTTATCAACTGGTAAAATCTGGTACAACACAATCATCGAAACGGCGATCTCCTCCTCCCAATGCCGTTCGATATGGATCAGCAACTCTCCTCCTCCCAGTTGCTGATCAGGTTCAAAGCCCGACGGATCCTCCTCCCCCGTCGGGCTTTTTATTTTCCGGATTTCTCAAAATTCAATGTGTTTATTGTGCAGCGCGCAAAGCAGTCGAGCTGAGCGGCGAGCGTGGCCCATGGATGAAGGTCCAGGCGGGCGCGCGCTTCTTCCACAGCACGCGGGCGTCATCCTCGTCGACGCGCGCATAGTGAAACGTCTTTGCCATCTTGGCCGAGAGATAGGATAGCGTCGATCCCGGCCGGTCGATGACGGCGATCGGGAAGGTGCGGGCGATGTCCTGCCATTTCTGCCAGCGGTGGAACGTGTTCAGGCTGTCGGCGCCCATGATCCAGATGAAATGAACATGGCTGTTGCGCGCCTTCACCTGCGCCAGCGTATTGGCCGTATAGCTCATGCCCAGCGTCTGCTCGAATGCCGTCACCTTGATGCGGGGATCGTGGAGGATCTGTTCGCTAAGGGCGATGCGCTCGGCGAGCGGCGCAAGGTGATTGTGGTTCTTCAGCGGATTGCCCGGCGTCACCATCCACCAGAGCTGATCGAGGCCAAGCCGGCGAATGGCGATCTCTGCCACCAGCGCATGCCCGCGATGCGGCGGGTTGAACGAGCCGCCGAAAAGACCGACCACCATGCCGCGCTCGGCATGGGGCATGCGCAGATAGCGTTGATCGACCTCTTCCTTCAGCACATCAGGGCCGTATCTGTCCGCTGCCGCGCACGCGGTATTTGAAGGAGGTAAGCTGTTCGACGCCGACCGGGCCGCGGGCATGCATCTTGCCGGTGGCGATGCCGATTTCCGCGCCCATGCCGAATTCGCCGCCATCGGCAAACTGCGTCGAGGCATTGTGCAGCAGGATCGCCGAATCGATTTCGGTGAAGAAGCGCTCGACAACAGCCGGGTCTTCGGCAATCACGGCTTCGGTATGGTTCGACGAATATTGGCCGATATGGTCGATCGCGCCGGAAATGCCGTCCACCAGCGCGACCGAAATAATCGCGGCCAGATATTCGGTCGTCCAATCCTCTTCGGTTGCGGCTTTCACGCCGGGAACGAGCTTGAGCACATCGGCCGAGCCGCGGATTTCGCAGCCGGCCTCGACAAGCCCGTCGAGCAGCGGCTTCAGATGGGTGGAGGCGACCTTCTTGTCGACCAGAAGCGTTTCGGCGGCACCGCAGATGCCGGTGCGGCGCATCTTGGCGTTGACGACGACGGATTTCGCCATGTCCAGATCGGCCGAGGCGTCGATGTAGATATGGCAAAGGCCCTCAAGATGGGCAAAGACCGGCACGCGCGCCTCGGCCTGTACGCGGGCGACGAGGCTCTTGCCGCCGCGCGGCACGATGACGTCGATATTGCCTTCCAGCCCACGCAGCATGGCGCCGACGGCAGCACGGTCGCTGACCGGCACGAGCTGAATGGAGTGTTCCGGCAGGCCGGCTACCTTCAGCCCTTCGACCAGGCATTCGTGAATGGCCTGCGAGGAACGCCGCGAATCGCTGCCGCAGCGCAGGATCACGGCATTGCCGGCCTTCAGGCACAGCGCGCCGGCATCGGCAGTGACATTCGGGCGGCTTTCGAAGATGACGCCGATGACGCCGAGCGGTGTGCGGACGCGCTCGATCTTCAGCCCGTTCGGACGATCCCAGGCCGCGATGACTTCGCCCACCGGATCGGCGAGGGCAGCGATGGCGCGAATGCCCTCTGCCATTTCGGCGACGCGCTTGTCGTTCAGCGTCAGGCGATCGACGAAGGAAGCGAGCATGTCCGTGCCCTCGACGTCTTTGAGGTCTTTGGCGTTTTCCGCAAGGATATGATCCTTGCGGGCCAGAATGGCATCCGCCATGGCGGCAAGCGCCTTGTTCTTGCTTGCGGTCGAAGCGAAAGCCAACGGTCGCGACGCAGCCCGGGCCTTGCGGCCGATATCGTTCATCAGCGCGTCGATGTCGGGGCTTTGTGCGACAGCATCAAGCATGGGCTTCATCTCTCTTCAATTTCTCGGCCTTCGCCTTGACGGACGCGGTCATGACGAGGTCGTCGCGATGCACCATGGCGGCGCGGCCGGCATAGCCGAGAATCGCCTCGATCTCCGCCGATTTGCGGCCGGTGATCTGGCGGGCTTCTTCGGCATCGTAACCGGCAAGGCCACGGGCGATCTCACGGCCGGAAGGCCCGATGACGGCGACGGTATCGCCACGGCCGAAATGGCCGACGACCTTGCGCACGCCGGCGGGCAGCAGGCTCTTGCCGGCGCCAAGCGCGGTGACGGCGCCGTCGTCGACATGCAATTCGCCGGCTGGCTGCAGTTGCCCGGCAATCCAGGTCTTGCGCGCGGTGACAGGCGTGCCCGACGGCGCGAACCAGGAGGAACGGGCGCCGCTCTCGATGGCATTCAGCGGTCGGTCGGTCTTGCCGGAAGCAATAATCATGGCGCAGCCCGCGCCCGTTGCGATCTTGCCGGCATCGATCTTGGTGCGCATGCCGCCGCGCGACAGTTCCGAGGCGGCACCGCCGGCCATGGCTTCGATTTCGGGCGTGATGTCCGCGATGGTATCGAGGAATTTCGCCTGCGGGTCGAGATGCGGCGGAGCGGTATAGAGCCCGTCGATGTCAGACAGTAGCACCAGAAGGTCGGCGCCGGTCATGGTGGCGACGCGGGCGGCGAGGCGGTCGTTGTCGCCATAGCGGATCTCGCTGGTCGCGACCGTATCGTTCTCGTTGATGATCGGCACGGCGCCGATCTTCAGAAGCTGATTGATGGTGGCGCGGGCGTTGAGGTAACGGCGGCGTTCTTCGGTGTCGCCGAGCGTCAGCAGGATCTGGCCGGCGACGATATCGTCATGCGACAGGCTCTCCGACCAGGCGCGGGCCAGAGAAATCTGGCCGACGGCCGCCGCCGCCTGGCTTTCTTCCAGCTTCAGCGCGCCGGAGGGCAGGTCGAGCACGGAGCGGCCGAGCGCGATTGCGCCCGAGGAAACGACCAGGACATCGATGCCCTTGGCCTTCAATGCGGCGATATCGGCGCACATGCCGTCGAGCCAGGATTTCTTCAAGCCGGTCTTGCGATCGACGAGAAGGGCAGAGCCGATCTTGATGACGATGCGGCGGTAGCGGTCGAGCGGCTTGCGGGCTGTCATCCCTGATGATCCTCGTGGTCGCCTTCGTCTTCGCCCGCATCGTCGGAGAGCTGCATATCGCGGTGCCGCAGCTTCGGTGTCTTCGCCGGCTTGTCCGCTTCGCCGGCATTGGCTTCGACGATGACGTCGCGCAGCGCGCGCAGCACTTCCGTCATGCCACGACCGGTGACGGCGGAAATCTGGAAGGGCGTCTTGCCGCAGGCGCGGGCAAGCTCGCGCGTCTTCTTCTTCAGCGTTTCCTCGTCCAGCACGTCGATCTGCGAGAGGGCGACGATCTCCGGCTTGTCCGTGATCTCGTTGCCATAGGCTTCCAGCTCGTGCTTGACGGTCTTGTAGGCCTTGCCGACCTTTTCTTCCTGGGCGGAGACAAGATGCAGCAGAACGCGGGTGCGCTCGACATGGCCGAGGAAGCGGTCGCCGATGCCGACACCTTCATGGGCGCCTTCGATCAGGCCGGGAATGTCGGCCAGAATGAACTCCTGGCCGTCGATGGTGGCAACGCCGAGATTGGGATGCAGCGTCGTGAACGGATAATTGGCGATCTTCGGCCGCGCGCGGCTGACGGACGCGAGGAAGGTCGATTTTCCGGCGTTGGGCAGGCCGACGAGCCCGGCATCGGCGATCAGCTTCAGCCGCAGCCAGATGGTCTTTTCCTCACCCGGCAGGCCGGGATTGGCCCAATCTGGCGCCTGGTTGACCGAGGATTTGAAATAGGCATTGCCGAAACCGCCATTGCCGCCGGCGGCAAGCCGGAAGCGCTGGCCTTCCTCCGTCAGGTCGCAGATCAGCGTTTCGTCGTCTTCCTCGAAGATCTGCGTGCCGACAGGGACTTTCAGGGTCACGTCGTCGCCCTTGGCGCCGGCGCGGTTCTTGCCCATGCCGTGCATGCCGATCTTGGCCTTGAAATGCTGCTGGTAGCGGAAATCGATCAGCGTGTTGAGGCCGTTGACGGCCTCGACCCAGACATCGCCGCCGCGCCCGCCGTCACCGCCATCCGGGCCGCCGAATTCGATGAACTTTTCGCGCCGGAAGGAGACGCTGCCTGCGCCGCCATCGCCCGAGCGAATATAGACTTTTGCTTCATCGAGAAATTTCATCTTACGTCCGTCACCCGGTGTCGGCGCATATCCCTTCGGATCGAATGGGATTCGGAAAAGCCTATGCGCTCTTTTCAATTGCTGCCGCCTTGTCCATCCCGAAGGATCTATCGGCCGGCCATTTGCCCGTCATGTCGCCTTCGATATAGGCGCTTCGGGCCGAGGTCAAAGAATATCGTGCGGTCGCGGCGCCATAAAAAGAGAGAACCGCGTGATTGGCACGACGGTCATCGCCGGGAGGGCCGGCGATGACCGGTTTTCAAGGCGTCACGCCGCTTGCGAGAGCCGCAACGCGCCCGGCTTCAGCATGGTTTCGATATGCGGAACCATGGTGTTGCGGGCGAAGCTGTAGATCTCCGAGCAACCGGTGATCTCGAAGCCGAGCTTCTGCTGCAGCTTCAACGAGGCCGGATTGTCGGCGAAGACGCCGGAATGGACGGCGACGCCGGGCATGCGGCGGGCAAAACGTTCCAGCGCGGCCTTGACTGCTTCGGTCATGATGCCTTGCCGCCAGTAGAAGCGGTTCAGCCAGTAACCGAGGTGCCAGTGGCCGTGGCGGAGCTCGATGCCGACGCAACCGATGTGGACATCGTCCCGCTCCGTGATGGCCAGCGCCCAATCGGTGCCGAGGCCGGACGTGTGCTCGACCAGCCAGTCCAGCGCATCCTGCCGGTCGTAGGGGGCAGGCACGCGGGCCAGCATGCGGGTGACGGCGAAATCGGAGAGCGATTCCGCCATCGCATCGGCATCGCCGAGCCGGTGCGGGCGCAGGGTCAGCCGTCCGGTCTGGATAACCGGCGTTGGGCCCGGCATCAGGATTCCGGCATCGCGGCGGGTGAGGGCGAGCGCGTTCATCTCAGGCCTCCCCAGCTTCGCAACGACATCCAGGTCTTGCGATCGAGCCTGTACCATTCGACCGGCACGGTGCTGCCGAGCGCCAGCGAAGCGGCGAGGCCCGAACCCTGGAACTGGAAGCCGCACTTCTGGATGACGCGCCTGGATGCGACGTTCATGACCCGGCAACGGGCATCGATCTGGGCGACGTTCTCACGGGTGCGGAAGACCATGTCGATGAGCGCATGGGCTGCTTCCGTCGTGTAGCCCTGGTTCCAGTAGGGCTCGCCCAGCCAGTAACCGATCTCGACAGTGCGCGGATCGCCGGTGGGCTCGACCCCGCAGCATCCGAGGAAGGCGCCGTTGTCGGCTTTGGTAATGGCATAGACGCACTTGCCAATCTCGCCAAGCTTCGTGCGTCGCACGAAATCGGCGGCATCGGCGTTCGTATACGGGTGCGGCATACGCGATACCATTGTGGCGACATTGGCGTTGTTGGCGAGATGGGCAAGGGCGTCGATGTCTTCTTCGTGGGGCGCGCGCAGAACGAGCCTTTCCGACAGTAAGACGGGGCAATCGGTCCTTAACCTGTCCGGCCTCAGCCGCTCTTCGGGAGACCTTGATTGGTCTTCCCTTAACAATTCGCCTTGCATGGTTCAGTCCTCCTTGGTTGAGGGTAAAGAAAAAGGGGAGATGGCGCCCCATCTCCCCTTTTTTCTTGACTGAACCTTGTAGCATCAGCCGGGTCGATGAGACGCCGGCTGTTTTAGAGCGCTACCGGCTTATTCCGCTGCTTCCGCTTTCGGCATTACAGACACGTACACGCGGCCATTGGCCTTCGTACGGTAGTTCACGTTGCCTGCCGTAAGCGCAAAAATCGTGTGATCCTTGCCGAGGCCGACGTTGGAACCCGGATGCCACTGCGTACCGCGCTGACGCACGATAATGTTGCCTGCGATGACGGTTTCGCCGCCAAACTTCTTCACGCCAAGGCGCTTGGATTCGGAATCGCGACCGTTGCGCGAGGAACCGCCAGCTTTTTTGTGTGCCATTGGAGTTCTCCTTTAAACCTTGATCCCGTTACTTACTTGGCAGCCACGATGTCCGTGATGCGGACGACCGTGTGATGCTGGCGATGGCCGCGCGAACGCTTCGAGTTCTGACGGCGGCGCTTCTTGAAGGCGATGACCTTCTTGCCGCGGTTGTGCTCGACCACTTCGGCCTTGACGGAGGCACCCTTGACGAAGGGAGCACCAATCGCAGCGTCGGCGCCTTCGCCGATAACGAGGACTTCGGTGAATTCTACGGTGTCGCCGGCGGTGACTTCGAGCTTCTCGATGGTCAGCACGTCGTCGGCTGCCACACGGTACTGCTTACCGCCGGTCTTGATGACTGCGAACATTTTTTATCCTTTCATGTTCGTTCCGGCTCTCTTGCCACAAGGCAAGCGGCCGTCTTTTTATCAGTCCAGAATTTAGCAGGAATTCCAAAGGCTTGGGCCTTCAGAAAGATCTGCCGGTGAAGCCCTGCGCAAAGCAGGACAGGCAAGGCGCGGACTTATCCACACCTATTGCGCCGCACGGGATATATAAGCGTCCCTGATCTGTCAAGGCAAAAGGATGAAAAGCTTTCACATTCGCCCTTGCCATCCCCCTCTTCTCTNNAATCCCACCCTCTCCGCCATAAAAGTCTGCCCACCAAGGCTTGTTTTGTATACCGGCAAAGAGGATCGATGGGCTTTTGTTTCCGAGCCGTGGCGTGCCACATCACAGGCACATCGGACCTTCTGGAACATGCAGGGAAAACTGCCTTGTTGGCAGATTCCGCAAATCACTATAGAATCACTTGACATGACGGATTGGGAGATCGGCTTTGACATACAGCCCACCAAGTGAGTCGGGCCTGAGCAAAGCTTCGGTAGACGCTTTGGCGGCAAGGATCGCGCAGCAGGTCGGCTATGAGCCGGGCGGTGACCTCGGCGCTATTGTAAAGCAGCTAGGCGGGCGGATTGTCGTCAACAATGTCTGGGACGAATCCGACGCGACATCTGGCTCGATTAAAATCGAAGAGAACGGTTATTTCGTGGTGGCGGTAGCTTCTCATACCGGCGTCGAGCGAGATCGGTTCACTATCGCTCACGAGCTCGGACACTACATACTGCATTTCTTGTGGCCAAAGCAGAATGGTAAGCCTGTCGGAACCGTCGAGGCACGGCGTTATGGATCCGGTCGCGTGGAATGGGAGGCTAATTGGTTCGCGGCAGGCTTTCTCATGCCAGCGGATTCTTTTAGGGCTGCTTGGGTGGAGCTAGGCGGCGTGCTGGGTGAGCTGGCTAATCGATTTGGCGTATCTACCGAGGCCGCTAGAATTAGGGCGGAGTTCCTGAGTCTAAAGTGAATTCTTCGTCCACCGCAATCGAGTATGATGGACCAATTGTTTCTGTTCTGCGCTTATTTCTAAGTGTAGACTTAGTTGGATCAACCGCATTCAAACAAGAGAACCAGCGCGCTTTCAAAGCCGATGACAAAGCTGGTGAGGGCCCGATCGCGGAGCCGTGGTTTTCTCCTATTGCCCAATTCTACAAGGAGATTGAACGTCTCTTCGCGAGAGAATGGCAGTCGTATGCTGATGGACTTGCCACCCGGATAAAATGGCCGACTGGACCCGCTCCCGAACTCTGGAAGAGTGCGGGCGACGAGTTGCTCTACGTGAAAGCCTTGGAGGATCATCGAGAAGCTATTGCTTGTATATTATGTTGGATGCGGACCATCGAAGAGTATCGCGTTCAATTAAAGAAGCAGTTTCCGTCTCTTGACTTGAAATGCACCGCTTGGGTGGCCGGCTTTCCAATTACCAATACGGAAGTCGTCTTCGCTAAGCGCGTCGATGCGGATGAGATAGCAGACGACGACGACCCTCTCTTTGTGAACCTTGATTTGCTGCATCGATATCATGCGGACCCAAAAGATCGAAATCTCACAAAGGACTTTATTGGCCCCTCTGTCGACACGGGTTTCCGCCTGTGTGAGCTAAGCAGCGCACGCAAGTTTGTGGTCTCAGTTGATCTTGCTCTGATGATTGTTCACGCTGTTCGTGCACGGCCGCCGGGCGCCGAAGAGATCAACGTTACGCTGCATTATGACGGGCGAGTTCCGTTGAAAGGTGTCCTCGGGGGGAAGACATATCCAGTTTTCTGGATTGATATGGCTACAGATTCGAGCCTCGATAAATTGGAGGATCGACTCCTTGAGATTCAGCCTCGCAATACGGACGACGTGAAACGATATTGCGAAGAGTTTTTTAGCTCACACGCCGCCAATATTATGATTCCTTACATCGAAGGAAACCCTGATCCATACTTTGCTGAGATTCCCGAATGGCACCAGAAGAAAATCGCAAAACTTCGGGAGTATTGGAAGCAGGAATCTGAGCGGCGACTTCAAGAGCGTGAGAGTTTGCAAGCAGAGGGTGCCGGCGAGGAGCCTCAAAAGGAGCAGGTAGAGAGCCTTTTTGCATCGCTTCTACGAGTTCTCCTCGAGAATTCGCCCGATAAGTCCGACAAGTAGCATCAATCCCGCCAAAAGCCCTTGCAGGGGCTTTGGTCTATAACTTGCGGATGAACGACCTTCCCGCGCCGCTGGCTTGAGAGAGCCCTGGGCGCTAGGTTCAACGATGCAGAACCGTCCATCAGGGCCCAAAGAGTCGCTTGCCGATGGCGATCAAGATCGACGCGCACATCAGTGGGAAAACCAGCAAGAGCGCCAGACTAGCTTGGAATAAATACCTATCTCGCCACAAAGCGAGACCCTCTGGCGTGATCTGCGCATCAACCTGATCCACGAGCCACCAAAGGAGCAAAAGACAGATGACGAACAGCGCGATAAACAGCCCCCCGGTGTTTTTCAGCGTTCGCGGATTGGGGGGAGACCCCAAAAACCAGCAGTAGACAAGTATGGTGCCAACTCCGATGGCGCAGGCAATGTTGATTGCCTGGTCACTCCAGCCGGGAAACAGAAGCGGTTTCAGCAGCGAACTATAGGCCGCATACCAGGCCAAGATAGGGGCCGGCAGCATCGTGAAAAAATGCAAATGCTTCATCGTTCCCTCTATTTCAGGACAGGAACAAAAACCCCCTGGTGGATTTCCTTGCTCTCGCCGAGGCCCTTGAGATCGACCTCTTCCTCTGTGAGCTCCATGTTCGAGCCATAAGGCAGCGTTATTTCGAATGATTTATGCTCCCTCGCTCGGATATTCGACAGCTCCGGATTCCAACCGTTGTTCTTGAAAAAATTTAACATCGATTCCGGAGGGGACACTTCAAAACCGCTAAACAGCTCGAAAGCGCCAGGATCCAGTTCCTTGAAAAAATAGTCGATCTTGTAATTGTATGTTTCGTCCGAGGTGAGCGTGAAGCGGGTGTCAACGACAAACGCCACCAGCTTCTGAGTCTGATCGCTGGAGTCGGCATTGAACACGGTCGCGCTTTGCCAGAGGAATTCTTTGGTGGCTCGAAGAAAATCGAAAAAGCTCGAGCTGTCGTCCGTCTTTTTGTCGACCGGGGCGGCGGCGGACTGACCTGCGCAGTTCAGATCGTGAAACCCATTCCTTATTTCCGAAGGGGTCGGCAAATACCTGGCGTCGTCTTCGAATTGCCACCGATTGCCGAACTGAATGCAGGTGTCTTTAAAATCAGCGGCAGAATCGCCCTTCTTCAAATAATTGTCCGCGCGCGGCTTGTCGAATGCGCAGCCGTTGGGAATCGTCACGCTTGGGATGTGTGCTGATAGCCATCTTGCTGACAAGGCGCGCCCCGACGTATTCTTGACACAGGAGTCGTAGATATCGACTCCTCCAGGCGCGCTCCTGCGCCGCGTAGACGAGGTCGTGAATGTAAAACCAGCGTCGCCGTGCGGCTGGTGGACAACCCCCTCACAGGTCTTAATGTAAAGCTTACTATCCAAGTAGTTTTGCGCGCACTCCTGGGCAAAGGAGGGGGCACTGTAAGTTAGCGCCATTGCGATCACGATGGACGTATACGCGAGCCTCATTGCGTTGCTCCGATCCATAGTCAGCGGCCGATTGTTCAAGGGCAGAGCTTACGCGATGTGCAGTGCGTATGCAACCATAAGAGGCGGAGCGAGACCCTCGCCATAAGTAGTAGCCGATCTCTTCGAGCCAATGTAAGAGTTGCCAAAAGAGGTTGATGGCTTCTTCGAAATAGAGCTGGGATGAGTCGATTGACCTCTCCCTTCTCCGCGACGGTTCTTCTTGAGAAAAGGCCATAAAGTCTTTGCAATAGGGGTCGTGGAGCAGCAGCAGTTCCGGACCCGCTAAGCCCCACGCGCAATCAGATGCATGGCATATGTTGCTCTATGCCGTGGGCAGCCTTCACGAGCCGCTTCTCTATTAGTTTATCAAGATCAGGTTTTGAAGCTCCAAGAATCCTACTCGCCATCTCCGAGCCTTGTGAACACTACCGCGCGTTTCGGAATGCTCGCGCTCTGAGGAGGGTAGTGGCTATCCGTGAAACCCCGAAGGGGTCCTGCGCGTGGCGCTCGATATCCGTGATTATCGCACTCCATCCATGGTGAGTCAGTCGCCGTGAATCGCACTTCCAAAACCGAATATGAGTCTGCAGATGTAGTTGCCGAGCTTTTGGCAAACTTCTTCTGGAAATCGCTCGTGGCTACTCAAATTGCCCTCCCACGCAAATGCTTTGCCCAGTCTGACAGTGACCAGCTGTGGTTGCAACGATTTTGTCCGTGCCGGGATAATCCTTGGCGCCCCTCTCGGGGCATCCTACGCGTGATCCTCAATATTGATTGGAGATCACATGGCGACGATCCGAAAACTCAGAGGACGCTGGCAGGCTCAGGTGCGCCGGCGCGGTATGAAACCTCGCTGCAAGTCTTTCGACAGCAAGCTCGAAGCCGAGAAGTGGGCGCGTGATCTGGAAAGCCAGGTCGATCGCTTCGGTGCAGCGCCGGATACGAAGATCCTTGAGACAACAACGCTCGGTCAGCTACTGGACCGCTATCAACGAGAAGTCTCGCCCATGAAGCGCGGCTCTGTCCAGGAGATCCAGCGGATCGACGTGCTTAAGCGTCACGAAATTGCCTACCGGACAATGGTGGGTTTGTCGCCGCAGGATATCTCGTCATTTCGGGATGAACGCCTTCGAACCGTAGCTCCATCTACGACGGTGCGCGAGCTCGCCATCCTCAGCCATGTGATTGAGGTCGCGATCCGCGACTGGGGTCTTCCACTCGGTCGCAACGTGGTGAAGCTGGTGCGTCGGCCCGTGATCCGGAATGAGCGTAGTCGACGCCTGTCTGGCGACGAGGAGCAGCGCCTTCTCGACGGCTGCGATGCTGGACAGACCCCTTTTCTCAGGACGATCGTCGTCCTAGCTATCGAGACTGGGATGCGCCGGGGGGAGATTGCGATACGCACGGCAGCGCTGTCGCGTGTGACTTTCGTCCACGGATGGTCCGGGATCGCCATGATGATGGAGAGCGGCTTCCTGGTGTTGAGATAGGGTTCCATCACCCGGCGCTGGAACACCTGGCTGATGGAATTGGTGGTGACGAAGCCGAAGCGCTTCAGCGGGCTCTTAGCCTTCAGCAAAATCTCGGCCGATCGATCCCACCAATACATGACGAAATCGGCACTTTCGTTCATGTGCTTGTGTGCTTTCCACAACGCTTCCGCGTAAGCACTGCCCATTCGCGCGCGAATGTCCTTACCACCGACGAAGGGCGGGTTGCCGACGATGTAATCAGCCTTCGGCCAATCAGGTCTGCGGGCGTTCGGATAGTGCGCGCCGAGGCGACGGCGGTCGGTCGGGTCCAGCGCCTGTTCGAGGAACGTGCCGAAGATCGCCGGCTCCACATCGCGCCAATCATAGGCTGCGGCTGCGGCGAGTTGGTGCTGATCCTGAAGGAACTGCACGACAGGCTCGACGCCGCCGTGGCTGAGGCCTATGGCTGGCCGGTCGACCTAACGGAGGAAGAGGTGCTCACCCATCTCGTCGATTTGAACAAGGAGCGGGTAAAGGAGGAGGCACGGGGCAAAATGCGCTGGCTGCGTCCAGACTACCAGATCCAGCGTTTCGGCTCGGACAAGGAAAAAGCCGAGCAGCTGGAAGCTGATCTCGGCGAGGCGATCGCCGCCATTCTCTCTGGACCGAAGCCCGCTTTCCCCAAGGACGAGCGCGACCAGACCTTTGCAGTCCATCAGGCGCTGATGGCGGCCGAGAGGCCAGTAGAGCCGGCCACAATCGCCGCATCCTTTAAGCAGGGTCGTAAATGCTTGGATTCCGTCTCCGCCGTCATCGCCTCCCTCTATCGCATGGGGCTAGTCTCTACATCCGATGGCAAGAGTTTTGAGCTCCGACGGGCGGCTTGAATAAGCATCCTCCCCGTAGTGTCAATGTTTGGCTTTAAAGGTGATGCATGAGCGTGAGTGAACTCGTTGGTCGTGTCGTGAAGATTTTCATCACTGGCAAAGATCCGCGCAGCCTGCGAACCGTTGAGCTCGACAACTGGACTGGTGTTGCTATTGCCGGACAGCCCGAGTTCTTTAAAAAGGCCCTGGAAGCGGAAGTGCTAGCCCGGTCTTGTGTCTATCTGCTGATCAAGAGCGGTGCTGAAGACGATCTGCCGGAGATCTATGTCGGCGAGAGCGACGACTTCTCACAGCGCTACACAAGTGGCAAGTTCCCGATCGAGTTTGACACCTTCCTGATCTTCACCAGCAAGGACGACAACCTGACGCGTGCGCATGTGAAATGGTTGGAGGAGAGGCTGTGGTCCATTCTCCGGGGCAACAGCGGGAAGGTGATTGTCGCCAATGCGAACAAGCCGACGAGCTCAAACCTTCCCCGTGCCGATATTGCCACGATGCAGACATACCTGGGTAACATGATCTATGTGCTCGAGGCGCTCGGCTATGATCTGTTTTCGGTTCAGGAGCGCACCGCTGTTTCGCCGTCAAAGCCGAGTGACGTCGTTGTGGTTGAGCCGCCTGAAATTGCGCTGACCTTGTTTGCGACGTTGCCGAAACGGCCGAACGATAGAGCGTATCTTCGATATGCTGAGGGGGCCTACACCCTTGCTACAGGTTCGAAAATAAATATGAAGGCCACTGACAGTCTCCCAGCGAATGTCAGAAAGTTGCGCGATCAGCTACTCCAGGATGGTGGCCTTGCGCAGCGCCACGACTACCTGGAGCTTACTCGCGACATTCCATTCTCCAAGCCGTCGCCGGCGTCCGCCCTTGTAAAGGGACGTAGCTCAACCGGGTATATCGACTGGGCTCGTGAGAGCGATGGCGTTCCACTTGGCGTCGTTCTCGGCATTACCGCAGGCGCCTCGCCAACGGACTAATCGGCACGTTGCGGCCACATCGCCGGTGCCGCGACCATCGAAATTGCCATCCCCCTCTTCTCTNNAATCCCACCCTCTCCGCCATTTTCACCCGTTGATATCTGGGTGAGGCGCGCCTTTTCTGAACCTCTTTCCACGCGAATACTCTGGCGAATCATGTGTCCGGCATGGCGAAAACGCGGCGCTTGTTTCCGGATCGCGTTCAGGCCGATCCTTCATCGTGTCGTCGATCTGCATCTTCTTCGGGTGATTACCGCAGCCGTTGTGTGATGTATCGCGCGTTTGCGGTCCGGTTATGCCGCGCGGCCGCCATCATGGGTTTGCCGAGGAGGGAATCGTGAATCGGCTGGCGAAGAGCAGCCTGTAGTGGCGCCGGATCTATTCGGCGACCAGACCGCTTCGACGCAGGAGCGATAGGAAGAGGAGCGGGATCAGCGTTGTGAGGACGATCGTTACGAATGCCATGGCCATGCCGAGGCCGATCGAGCCCTGTTCGAACTGACGCCAGATGAAGGTGGCGATGGTCTGCATGCCCACAGGGGCCAGCACGATCGACGCCACAAGCTCGCGCGATGCCAGCGCGAAGACGAGCAGCATGGCCGAGGCCAGGCTCGGCAGCACCAGCGGCAGCAGGATGCGGCGAAAGACGGTCAGCGCGCCGGCGCCGGCGACACGGGCGGCGGCCTCGAGATTGTCGCCGATCTGCTGGAAGGCAGCCGACGAATAGCGCGCCGTCTGCGGCAGCAGGATGCAGCAATAGGCGAGCAACAGGATGATGGCCGTATTGTATGGGGTAAACGGCAGGCCCGGCATGTTCCAGACGAGGATCAGTCCGACGGCGACGACGATGCCCGGCAGGGCATTGGGTAGCACGGTCATGATGTCGATCAGCACGCGGCCGCGCATTTTCGTCTTCACGACGGTATAGGCGGCCATGACGCCGATCAGGCCGGTGATGACGGCGGTGCCGATGCCGAGCGCCAGGCTGTTGCCGAGGGCGGCGAGCGCACCGGCGCTGTTGCCGAAGACGGCTGCGAAATTATCCAGGCCGAGATTGTCGATGACGAGGCCGCGCGAGATCGTCTTCGAGAGGGCAGTTGCAAGGATCGCAAGCATGGGCACGCCGGTCGCGAGGAAGGAGACGACGGCGAAGGCCAGCAGAACCGGTGCCGTCATTGCTCCGAGCGGGCGCTTGTCCTTGTTCTGCGGCTTGCCGCTGACCGTCTGGTAGGAGCGGCGCGAGAGGATGCGGCGCTGGACGAGGAATGCGATCAGCGAGACGATGACGAGGGTCAGCGACAGGACGGCGGCACCCGGCAGGTCGATCGGCCAGTCGCCGATACGGGTGTCGATGCCGGTCACGAGAACCTGGAAGCCGGCGCGGCGGCCGAGTGCCGCGGGCGTGCCGTATTCCTCGATCGCGGCGGCGAAGACCAGCAGCAGGCTGGCGGCAAGGCCGGGAGCGGAGAGCGGCAGCGTGATGCGCCAGAAGGCGCGGGCCGACGAGGCGCCGAAGACGCGGCCGACATCGGCATAGCGGGCGCCGACGGCCTCGACCGTGCGCGAAACGGCGAAATAGACGACGGGAAAGGTGTTGAACGTCATGACCACGGTCATGCCCGCCAGCGAGAAGAGGGTCGGGGCGAGATTGAAGCCGGCGATCTGCTGCAGGTAGCCGCGCGGCTGCAGCGTCATGATCCAGCCGAGCGTGGCGATATAGGGCGGGATCATGAAAGGCGTCAGCAGAAGCACGTCCCATACCGGCGCGAAGGGAATGCGGTAGAGCGCGCGCAGCACGCCCAAGGGGACTGCGATCAGTGCCGAGGCGAGAACGACGGCGCAGCCGAGAATGATCGTATTCGCCGTCATGCCGAGAAGCGCTTCGTCGGCCAGCGTTTTGCCGATGGCCGAGAAGGGCGCTGCAAACGAGCCTTGCCCCAGCGAGGGAAAGACCGCCTGCAGCACGACGGCGGCGAAGGGAAAGGCGACGATGATGACCAGCCCCACGGCTGCGAGCCAAGCTGCCGGCACCGGAGCGCCTGTTCCCTTCGCACTCATTCTCATCAAGCCTTACTTGCCGCCGAACAGATCGCCGATCTGTTTCAGGATTTCCTTGCGCTTGCCGTAGACGGCGTTGACATCGTAATCGAGCAGCTTCAGATCGCTCATCAGCGGACGCGAGGCCGGGATGTCGGAGCGGGCCGGCATCAGATACGTGCCGGCAACGAGCTTCTGGCCTTCATCGGACAGCATGTAATCGACGAACTTCTTGGCTTCGTCCTGGTGCTTGGACCAGTTGAGGATCATGACCGGGCGCGGCGCTATGACGGTGCCGGACTGCGGGAAGATGACGTCGATGCTTTCGCCCTTGGCCTTGGCGGCGAAGGTGATGTAGTCGACCGCGCCGAAGACGGCGGCCTTGGCGCCCTGTAGCACCGGGTTCAGCGCTTCGGCGTTGGCGCCGGCGATGATGGCGCCGTTGTCCTTGAGATTCTTGAAGAGCTTGTAGTCGTCCTTGGCGCCAAGCGCCGCGGTCAGTTCGAAGGAGGAACCGGACTGGGCGGGATCGGGAATATTGACGAGGTCCTTGAACTCAGGCTTGGCGAGATCGGCCCATTCCTTCGGCCGCGGCGTGCCGCTTTGGGTGTTCCAGGCGATGCCGAGCGCCGAAACGCCCTGGGCGACCGCGGTGTCCGACTTCAGGAATGCGGGAACCTTTTCCGCATTCGGGCTGGTGTAGGAAACGAGCCAGCCGCGCTTGGCGAAATCGGTGGCCGTGTCCCAGGAGGCGGAGATCAGCACATCGACGGCTGGATTGGCGGCTTCCGCTTCGATGCGGGCCATGACCTTGCCGGTCGTTGCCTGGAAGACATTGACCTTGATGCCGGTCTCGGCGGTAAAGCCGGCGGAAAGCTTGTCGATCAGGTTCTGCGGGCCTGCGGTGTAGACCGTGATGTCGGCATGGGCAACGCCGCCCAGAAAAGCGGTCGAAAGTGCAAAAATTGCAATTGATTTCAGCGATTTAAACATGATTTCCTCTTTATGCTCAACTAATGTTCCTGCTGGAACCACAGGATGCTGCGGGCATCGACCGAAAGGCCGATCTGTTCCCCCGGCCGGATTTTGATCGGACTTAGAACTTGCAGCTCGATGCCCGTCGTGCCGTGCGGTGCGGCAGTGACGAGGTGCCCGTCTCCCCGGAAATGCGAGCGTATGGCTGTCGCCGGCAGGCTCGGCCAGGCGGCTTCGCCGAGCGAGACCGCGCGTGTGGGAATGAGGATCTTGGCCTTTTCCTGTCCCGGGCGCGCCGTATCCGACAGCACATGCGGGCTTCCGGCCAGCCGCCAGCCATTGTCGCGCCATTCCAGCTCGGCCGTGCTGCCGAGCCGCAGGAATTCGGCGACCTCGGGCGAGGCCGGGCTTTCGATCAGGATATCGGGCGAGGCGAGCTGGGCGATTTCTCCGGAACGCATGATGGCGACCTCGTCGGCCAGCGTCAGGGCTTCGCTGTGGTCGTGCGTGACGTAGATTGCCGTCAAGCCAAGGCTGGCGATGAGTTCGGCAAGCTCGCCGACCATATTTTCACGCAGCTCGCGGTCGAGGTTGGAAAGCGGCTCGTCGAACAATATGAGCTGCGGTTCGGCAACGATGGCGCGGGCGATGGCCACGCGCTGCTGCTGGCCGCCGGAAAGGTCGCTCGGGCGGCGCTGGGCAAGGTTTGCCAGTCCGACGCGCTCCAGCGCCCGCATCGTACGCCGTTCGCGCTCGGCCTTGGAGACGCTGCGCATTTCGAGCGGAAAGGAGACGTTGCCGCCGACCGTCAGGTGCGGCCACAGCGCATAGTCTTGAAACACCATGCCGAGATTGCGCTTTTCCGGCGGCACGAAGATTTTCGATGCCGCGTCGGCAACGATCTGGCCGGAAATGCTGATCCTGCCTCTGGTCGGTGCGAGAAGGCCGGCAACCAGGCGAAGAAGGGTCGTCTTGCCGCAGCCGGACGGGCCGAGCAGCGCGAGCGTCCGCCCTCCGGGAAGCGAGAGGTCGATACCGCCCAGAACGACGGTCTTGTCGTAATGAAGTTCCAATCCCGTTGCCGAAACGGCAGCCTGGATGCGATTCGCGTTACTTGTCATCTAAAAATCGACGTTTCGAAAAGCTACAAGCCTGAGTAGAGGCGCCACATGACAGCCGCATGACGGTCGTGTGACGAATTTGCTGCAACCTTCGTGGAAGCGGTGCATGACAGTCATCGTGCAGAGAAGGGCAGATACATCCGCAGCGTGCGAAAGTTGATCGCCGGCCATGGAGATCGTCGATGGCCGATATATTAAGAATAAGAGGATCTTTGATAAACTAGATCGGCAATACAGCCATTCTTATTTAGTATGACTCAAGGGGTTTACTCTTCCCTTCAATAGGTTATTGAGCCACCAGACCCAGCCGTTCAATTCCAGTTCGCTTCGATCTGCAATCGAATTGCTGGGCGGAAATCCGGCGGCAGGGCTCTTGCTCGTCGATTCTTGAACTCCTTTGCGGCTACGAGACGGAGGTGGAATTCGTTGCGATGAGTGTGCTTCGAAATTCGGTCTCAAGGGCAGGGGCCGATCGAATGGCGCAACATCAGGGGATCGATCTTTGAGCCGAGAAAGCACCGTAATGCCTGAACGTATCGCGCGGGAATGGAAGAGTCTCGTCGAGCAGACGTCGACGGAAACCCACCGGATCGTCTATTCGATCGTCCATGATTATGAAGACGAGTTGAAGCAGCGTTATAGAGCCTATCTGGAAGGAGATCCGGACCTGGCATCCCTGGTCGGGGAGGACGCCAACGTCACCGCATTCACCGACCGGTTCCTGGAATGGATGAAGAAGCTCGTCGATCCGGATGCCACTTCGGGCGAGATATTTTTCTCCGAGCAGGATAGTCTGGGCGACATGATGGCGCGCATCGGTTTTCCGCCGCATGCGGTCTCGCGGTCGATACGCAAGATCAAGCTATGGTTTTTACGGCATCTGGCCGAAACCGATGTTTCCCGGCGGCAGCTTGTCGATGCGATGACCTTCGTCATCGGCCTGTTCGATATTGCGCTGGAGGTTCGCGAAGCCAGCTATCAGAAGGGCATCGCTTCCAATGCGCGGGTGAACGAAGCCTATCGGCTGCATCTGCTGGGCCAGAATCTCGGGATGGAACGCGAACGGCAAAGGGCCGCGCTGATGGAATGGGGCCACGGCATCCTGGCTGCCTTCTATCAGAACGCCGCTTCCAGCGAGCTTCCTCGGCTCTGGAAAAGCGAGTTCGGCCTGTGGCTGAACCACAAGGCGCATATTCTGTTCGAGCGTCAGCCGAAACTCGAACTCATCAAGCAGCTCGTCAACCGCATCGACAATAAGCTCGTTCCCGCGCTGGAGCGTGTGAGCTTCGGCGACAGGTCGCAGATCAGCGATGCCGCGGGAAGGATCGAAGAGGAACTGTCTGCGATCAAGTTCCTGCTGAACAGCATCTTCGAAGCGCATATCGAGGTCGAAAGCGGCCGGGACCCCCTGACCCAGCTTTTGACCCGGCGGTTCATGCCGTCCGTGATGATGCGCGAGATACAATTGCAGAAGACGTCTTCCGCCGCCGGCTTCTGCACGTTGCTGCTGGATATCGATCACTTCAAGAACATCAACGACACGCACGGGCACAAGGTCGGCGATCTGGCGCTCAGGTCCGTCGCCGCCGCGATTACCGAAGCCGTTCGCCAGACCGATTTCGTCTTCCGTTATGGCGGCGAGGAGATGCTGATCGTGCTTGTCGAATGCGACGAGGCCATGGGTCTCCAGGTCGCCGAGAAAATCCGCTCGGAAATAGCGAAACTTTCGATTCCGCTTGCCGATGGCGGCAAATTCGCCGTCACCGTCAGCATCGGCGTTGCCGCTTTCAAGGGCGAACTCGACTACGAGGGCATCCTGGCGCGCGCCGACAAGGCCGTCTACGAGGCAAAGGAGCGCGGCCGGAACAGGGTGACGCTGGCGCCGGAATCCTGACGAAGATGCGGGGGCATCGCCGGGCTCGACGCCATGCCCGGCGGCCTTCGGCCGGTTGCCGCCGATTGTTTCGAGCGCCGGAGCAACAGTTCGTTCGCCGCCGAACTGTTGCGGGTTCCGATCGGCTACACTGAAACTCTCACAGGAGAGTTTGCGATGTTGACGAACAAGACCGCGTTAACCGCGGGTGAAGGCGACCACGAACACATCGAGATCAAACCCAGCGTGCTCTATATCGGTACGCCCGTGGCACTGATTACGAGCCTCAATCCTGACGGCACGACGAATATTTCTCCCATGTCCTCCGTCTGGAGCCTTTTCGATCGTGTCGTTCTGGGTTTGACATCGACGAGCAAGGGCCGGGAAAATCTCATGCGCGAGCGGCAGCTTGTGTTGAATTTTCCGTCGCCGGACCTGTGGCCGAAAATCGAGGCGATCGCGCCGACAACCGGTCGCGACCCGGTTCCTCCGCACAAGGAGAAAAACGGCTATCGTTTCGAGGCCGACAAATTTGACGTGGCGGGCCTGACACCTCAAGCGGCCGATCTCGTGCGGCCGCCGCGGATCGCCGAATGCCCTATTCAATTCGAGGCAGAAGTCGTGGCCGCGCATTCTCCCGCTATGGAATGGCCCCCGGAGCGTCCGGAGGCATTCCGGATCGTCGAGGCGAAGGTCGTTCGGGTTCACGCGCACAGGAATATCGTGATCGCCGGCACCAACCATATCGACACGAGCCGCTGGAGCCCGCTGCTTTACGTGTTTCGCCATTATTTCGGCACGGGACCGGATCTCGGCCGTACCTTCAAGGCCGAGAGATGATGCAATCCGGATCAATGCCGCTGCGGCGAGCTCGGCCTCATCCGGCGGGTTCGGCGCCGGCAATCAGCAGATCCAGGCCGGCTTCGAAAAGGGCCTCGTGCCCGCCGGCGCGGTAGAACGTCAGGGCTCTGGCAAGGTTGGGATGGCCTTCGGCTGCAGCGTCGAGCGCCGCACGCTCCGAAGGATCGGCGATATCCGCCTGTTCTTCGAGCACGCATCCCACCACATACCGGCTGATCGAGATCTGAATTTCCAGGGCTTTTCCGGGATGGAAGCCGGCCGCGAGCAGGTATTCCAGCTGGGCTTCGATGGCGTCGAGATGCGAAGGGTCGACGTCCGTTCCCGCATGAACGCGCGCGCCGTCGCGCCATGTCAGCAGGGCAGAGCGGAAGCTGCGGGCATTGGTGCGCAAAAAATCCCGCCAGCTCTCCCCGGGCAAAGGCGTGTTGCGGGTGTGGTTTCGCTTCAGCATCTCGGCGTTCATGGCCGCCAGCAAGGCCTGCTTGCCTTTGAAATGCCAATAGAGCGCCGGCTGCTGAACTCCGAGGCGCTGCGCGATCAGCCGCGTCGACAATCCGTCGATGCCGACTTCGTTCAAGATGGTCAGCGCCGCGTCGACGATCTGTTCCCTGTCGATTTTCATGGCATCTCCGATTGACAGTCTTCCGCGGATAATTTATCGCCGATAAAGTTCCTTATCAACGATAAGTTTTACGCCATGAACAAGATGCTTTGGACAATTCTGGCTGTCGTCGTTCTCGATGCCGCCGGCACGGGCCTGGTCATGCCGATCCTGCCGGAGCTTCTTCGCAGCGTCGCGCATACGCCGGATCTGAGCTGGCGCTACGGCGCCTTCCTGTCGCTCTATGCCGCCTTGCAGTTTCTGGCCTCGCCGGTCCTCGGGACGCTGAGCGATCGCTACGGCCGCAGGCCGGTGCTGCTCGTTTCGCTGGCTGGCGGGATGATCGACTATGCTTTCATGGCATGGGCGCCGGGCTTCTGGTGGCTGTTCCTCGGGCGGGGTATCGCCGGCCTGACGGCGGCGAACGCGGCCGTCGCGACTGCCTGCCTCGCCGACATCACGCCGGCGGAGCGGCGTACGCGCGCCTTCGGACTGCTCAGCGCATGCTTCGGCGTCGGCTTCATTCTCGGCCCGGTCATCGGCGGCATGCTGGGTACGATTTCCCTGCGGGCGCCGTTCGTTGCCGCCGCGCTGCTGGTGATGGTGAATTTCATCGTTACCCTGCTCGTGCTGCCGGAGACGCGGTCGGCGAGGCCGGAGCGGATCGATGCCACCGCCTTTCACCCGCTGGCGCCGTTGCGCTGGATCGGTGCCTTTCCGGCGCTGCTGCCGCTTCTGGCGATCTTCGTCGTCCTCAGCATGGTCGGCGAAGTCGGCGGCACCGTCTGGGTGCTCTACGGTCAGGACAAGTTCGGCTGGGATACGGCGACAGTCGGCCTGTCTCTTGCCGGTTTCGGTTTCTTCCATGCGCTTGCGCAGGCTTTCGTCGCCGGTCCGCTGAGCGAACGCTGGGGCGAGCGCCATGCACTTCTCGTCGCGGCCGTCTGCGATAGCGCGGCCTATATCGCGATCGCTTTCGCCACGCGCGGCTTCGTCGCCTTCCTGCTGTTTCCTCTCTTCTGCCTCGGCGGCATCGGCCAGCCTGCGCTCCTGTCGCTGATGACGAAAGGGGTGGAGGCGGATGAGCAGGGACGACTGCAGGGCGTGCTGGGCAGCCTGACGAGCCTCGCCTCGATGATAGCGCCGCTGGCGATCAGCGAGATCTATTTCGCATCGAGGTCCGTCTTTCCCGGTCTGGTCTGGGTTCTCGGCGCCTTGCTTCTTTTCGCGTGCATGCCGGTTCTGTTCGCAAGCAGGCGGCCGGCGGCGGACGCATAGGCGGCCCGGAGGGCCAGATTGACCCGAAAGCCACGATTGACCCGAAAGACAAGGCGCGTCGACAGTATCGTCGCGCCTTGGCCGCGGATCAGTTCAGGGATTCGTCCGTATCCTGATCGGAATCCTTGGCCTTGCTGAAGAGGCTCTTCAGCGCACTGGTCTTGGCTTTCGTGGCCTTGTTTGCCTTGAGGGCGCGCGTGGCGGCCTTGGCCTGCTCCAGCATCATCTCGATCTGGATCTGCTGGATTTCGGTCAGCCGCTCCCACTGGCGATTGAGGAGATGGTCGACCTTTTCATGCAGGTGGCGGATTTCCAGTTCGGCCTTCAGGTTGACCTTGTAGTCGTTGAGGGCGCGCAGGCGATCCTTTTCTTCCTGACGGCGCTGGCTCATCATGATGATCGGCGCCTGCAGTGCCGCGATGGTCGACAGGACGAGGTTCAGCAGGATGAACGGATAGGCGTCGAAGGCCTTGTTCTCGCCCATGAGCAGATTGATGCCCATCCAGACGGCGAGGAAAAAACAGAAGGAGATGATGAAGGTCCAGCTGCCGCCGAACGTAGCAACCCCATCTGCCATCCGGTCGCCGATGGAGCGATGGTCCTCGTAGTCCTCTTCGATGTTCTCGGCCAGGGTGTCATGAGTCTTCAGGCTTTCGACGACCTCGTCCTCGAGGTTGGAAAGCTCGCCGCGCTCCACCGTCAGAAGCTCGGCGATGTACTGGGCGCGATAGTCATCCATGACCTTGCGGCTGATATAATCGTCGGCGCGAAGTTCGGGATGCTTCAGCCGCATGAAATCCGCAAGCGAAGGGCGAAGATCGTCGACATGCACCGCGTCTTTTTTCTTCAGCACCTGGCCGGTGATGGCATCGACAAGCTTGACGGACTTGGCCTTCGCCTGGGCGAGACTCTTGGTATAGTCATTCATCTCTACTACGGTCGGGGTCTCGCCCTCGCCCGCGTCGAAATCGACGATGCCTTCCGCCGGATCAAAGGTCTTCGCTTCTGTCATATAGGGGGCCTTCTTTGACGTTTTCGCTCATCTAACCAATAATGCGAACAGGAATATGACTGTTGGAAGACTGTCGAAACCGCAGCCTGCGGAAATCGCTGCCGCGCCTTCGCAATCCTTCCCCTTCACCCGCGCCGGTCCAACCTTAGCGCCATTGTCCTAAGCAACGGCAAATAAAAATGCGCTCTTCCGGCATCCGGCTGTGGCGCTTCGGCCGCAAGGCACGGAACAACCGTTCCGCGATTTCGTAAACGTTTCCGAAAGCGCAGCGTGTCATTGCGGGAATTTCTACCGATTCAATCATGTTTTGCCTTTTGTGCCCCTTGACCGAGGCCGGCCGACCTCTATTTGCCGCGATGCAGCAGATATTCGCTGCTGCGAATAAATAGTAAGTTTCAAAGGATTACATCGCATCAACAGGATGTTGGGCCCTGTTGCCACGGGTTTTGCAAATGTGCGGAAAGGATAGCTATGCACAATCCCCCGGCAAAAGACTTGGAGTCCATCGCCCGGCAGGGCGGCCGCTTCAAGCGTATGGCCGTCAGGATACCGACTTACCTGACCGATCTTAAGGAGAATCCGGCCTGGTTGCCCATGTTCCTGTTGGCGCGAACCTTGCCGTTTCGGCAGATGCACTGGTTTGCCACCAGGCAGGCGGTCGAGGTCCCTGTTTCCGGTACGTCGATGTTTGAGGGTGTCGAGCGCCGAACCGTCGTCGACGCGCTGCGGGCGGATGGGATCTATCCGGGCCTGATGCTGCCGGACCGCATCCAGCGCGAGATTGCCGAATTCGCTTGCAATACCGGCTGCTACGGCAATTTCAACAGGAAGCTGGAATTCGTGGCGAGCGAGCATGCGGAGGCTGAAGCGCGTTTCGGGCGTCCGATTCTGAGCGGGCACTTTTTCGAGCGCTCGCTCGACTGCGATGCCGTCATGGCGGTTCAGCGCGATCCGCTGCTGATCGACGTCGCCCGCCAATATCTCGGCGGGCAGGCCAAGGTGATTACCACCCGCATCTGGTGGAGCTTTCCGACGCAGGCGTCCGAGGCCGACAGAAGCCTTGCCTCGCTCGACAAATATCACTTCGATCTCGATGACTGGCGCATGCTGAAATTCTTCTTCAACCTCGTCGATGTGGACGAGGGCACCGGCCCGCACGTCTTCATCAAGGGAAGCCATCGGCGGCGCCGTGTCCGGCATCAGCTGACGCTGCTCGTGGGGCACCCGGCAAACGAAGTGCTCGATTATTACGGGCAGGGGAATGCGCTGACATTGACCGGCAGGGCCGGGTCCGGCTTCGTCGAGGATCCTTTCGGCTTCCACATGGGCACCGTACCCACGCGGAAACCGCGCCTGATGATGGAGGTCGGCTTCGGCGTTTCGAAGCCGTCGCGACGCCGCTTCCATGGGGAGCCGGTGCTGCGCTGAAGCGATTCCGGGAAATAGCGGTGGCGGCTTTCCGTCCGGACGTGCCCGGAAACAAACGAACAGAGCGGTTTCGCGGTTCGAGGAGAAGCGGAAGGGCTTGAGGACCGTGCCGGCCGGATATCATGGAGCGCCGTTTGCAATCGGCGCTCCCGCTTTCGACCTCACGAGGCGCGGACAAACCATTTGGCGATCAGATGGTCGAGCGCGATCCGCCCGGGCCCGCCGGCTATGATGACCAGAAAGCAGGTCGCCCAGGTGCCGTGCGTCGGCCAGGCGTCGGGATAGACGAAGATCTCGATCACCAGCGTCATGCCGAGCAACGCCAGCGCCGAAAGCCGGCTTGCCAGACCGATGACGAGCAAAAGCGGAAAGAAATGCTCGCTGAAGGCGGCGATATGGGCGGCGATCCAGGGATCGATCAGCGGCAGTTTGTATTCGGTCTGGAAAAGATAGACGGCATTGTCGGTGACATGCCAGCCATCCACCTTGGTCTGCCCGGATTGCCAGAAGACGGCGGCAATCGACAGGCGTGCGATGAGCGCGATCAGGTCATGCGGAACGCCGTCGAGCAGCCTTATGGCACTATGGAGCCTTTGCGGCACGGTTTGCCGCTCGGCCGGGGCGGCCGTCATCATCTGTTTGTGCATGCCGGTTCTCCCTGGCGTTCAGCGGATGGCCACGAAAGCGCCTGCCGTGAACGCACCGGCGAGGTTGGCGGAAAGATCGAAATCGGCGGCATCGGCAAGAGCCGCTTCGAAGGCACGGCCAAGATCGGCGCCGGAAAACAACCGCTCCAGAAAGGTTGCGCCGCCTTGCGGCAGACGATGCACCTCGACGGTCATCTGCGGGCGGACGACAAGGGCATCCTCTGCCGTCCAGCCGGCAATATCCCCGAATTCGATTTCGCCTGTGTTCATCGCCCATATGGTGACGGCCGGATGGATGGAGCGCGTGACGGAGGCGGAGGGGTGCGCCACGAGCGCAAGCTCCGCCAGGCCGGCCGGCTCGACGGTTGCCAACAGGGTGGCATCGACCGGCATTGCGTCGGCGGCGTGATAAGCGCGGCCGCGGGCAACCTCCAATCGCATGACATCGGGCAGATAGGGAATCTCCTTCGCCGGCTTAAAAGCCGCAACGAAATCGGGGAAATCATCGCCGTAGGCAAGCAGCAGAGGGGATCGCGGCGGATGCAGCCTGATGAATTCGTGCGCCATGGCCGCGAAGAACTCTTCGCCGACGATCCTTTCCGCTGCCGGAAAGCGCGAGGCAAGCGCGCCGATCAGGCCGATGGCGACATTGTTGCGATAGACGCCGAAGCGCCGCGCGGGCTGGTGTCCGTTCCAGGCCGTCAGCCCTTCGGGCATGGCCAGGCCGGGATCGACGAGCGCCGCGGCGAATTCGCTTTGAATGGCAAGAGACATCGCCTCCTCCTCAGGCTGCCCGGCGTGCGGCAGCGCGTTTCAGGATGGCTTCGGCTGCTTCGGCCTCGGCCCTCAGAACAGGCCATTCCGGCACGTCGTTATCCCATTCGACCAGGCTGGCGATCGGTCCCGTGCGGCCGATGAGCTCTTCGTAAAGCGCCCAGACGGGATCTTTGACCGGCGTATCGTGGCTGTCGATGAGCAATGGCGCGCCGGCGTCATCCACGGTCTGCGAATGGCCGCCGAGATGGATTTCGCGCACCCATTGCACCGGGAAGCGCCGGAGATAGGCGCGTGGATCCATATGGTGGTTGGTGGCGGCAACGAAGACGTTGTTGACGTCAAGCAGCAGGCCGCAGCCGGTGCGCCGGGCGACTTCGGCCAGAAAATCCGTTTCCTCAATCGTGCTTTCCTCGAAGAGCAGATAGGTAGCCGGATTCTCCAGCAGCATCTGGCGGCGAAGCAATGTCTGAACCTGATCGATATGGGCGCAGACCTGCGCCAGGGTCGTCTCGGTGTAGGGCAGGGGCAGCAGATCGTTGAGAAAGGTCGTGTCGTGGCTCGACCAGGCCAAGTGCTCCGAAAAGCTCTCGGGCTCATAGCGGTCGCAGACGATCTTCAGGCGGGCAAGGTGCTGCGCATCCAGCGGCTGCATCGAACCGATGGAAAGGCCGACGCCGTGGATGGACAGGGCATAATCCTCGCGCAGCTTGCCGAGCCGGGCATGCGGCGGACCGCCCGCGCCCATATAGTTCTCCGCGTGGACCTCGAAGAAGCCGACAGGCTGGCGGACGGTATCGATCGCGGCGAAATGCTCCGGCTTGAAGCCGACGCCGGCGCGGCGGGGAAGTGCTGACGGTTTCATTGCGGGCCTCCGGGTTAAAATATTCCGTTCGGGAGGCGGGCGGCGCCTGCGGGAAGATGCGCCGCCCACGCGTTCGCGCTGCCTTGTCAGACCGGTGCCGGACCCTGCGCCAGGGTGCCGTGGCCGTTCGGCGTCTTGATCGCTTCACAGGTTCCGGCGGGAACCAGCTTCCACGAGTTGCGCTGGTAGTCGACCTTCGATGTGCCGGCGCAGGTCGTGCCGGGGCCGGCGGCGCAGTCGTTCTGGCCCTTGAGGGCGACGCCGTAGCATTTTTCCTTGGCGTCTGCGGCCGAGGCGGCCGTTGCGCCGGCAACCAGCGTCACCGCGGTTGCGACCGAAGCAGCCAGGGCGAGTGCGGACATCTTGCTCATGACAAATTCCTCAAGACGGGTGATGGACCGTGGATTCGAAATCGGATCAGGCCGGGGTCAGCGAGCCATGCCCCTTCGGGGTTTTCATGGAAATGCAGCTGCCTGCGGGCACGAGCTTGAAGGACATCCTGTCGTAGTTCATCGTTGACTTGCCGGCGCAATCATGCTTGCCGGCGGCGCAATCGTTCTGGCCCTTGAGGGCAACGCCGTAGCATTTTTCCTTGGAGTCGGCTGCCGATGCCGGGGCGGCGATGGATGCCAGTGCCGATGCGATCGAGCCCGCGATAGCCAGGGTGATGATGCTGTTTTTCATGGATCTGTCTCCTCGATGGATGCCAGCCGTCATTGGCTTGCATCGAGGTCTACGGAGCGTCCTTGCCGGATGTTACAGCCGCTTCGAAATTTTTTCCGTGTGGCACTCTTCTTATTGTGCCGGCTATCGGCTTGACGATGGCGTTTTATCCGCTGAGCCTGTGCGTGCGTACAGGCGGGCACGGCGCTCGGTGATTTCCGGCGGCAATGAAAAGGCTTGAAAAATAAGTGCAGTTGCCGGTAACGAAATCCTGCGGTCCCGCGTAAAGGAGATGTCGGATGAATCATTCGGCGCACGAAGAGGAATGGGCAGCCTGGATGCGCGCCGCCATCGGCGGCGATGCGCAGGCCTATCACCGTTTCCTGTCCGCGGTGACGCCGCATCTGCGCGCCATGGCGCGGCGGCGCTGCGATCAGCTGGGCGCGCCGGCGAGCGAGGCCGAGGACGTGGTTCAGGAAGTGCTGCTGGCCATCCATCTGAAGCGCGGCACATGGGATTCATCGCGCCCGATCGGGCCGTGGCTGTCAACGATCGTGCGCAACAAGCTGATCGATAGCCTGCGGCGGCGCGGGCGGCATATGAGCGTGCCGATCGACGACGTGATCGATCTTCTGGAGGCGGAAGACCATACGGACGCCTTGGATCGGTTCGATGTCGATCGTATGCTGGAGCAACTGAAGGATCCGCAGAAAACGATCGTGCGCTCGATTTCCGTCGAGGGAACCAGCGTCCGGGAGACGGCGGACCGGCTGAAAATGACGGAAGGGGCGGTGCGGGTGGCGTTGCACCGCGCGCTGAAGGCGCTTGCCGCCTTGTATCGGAGTGAGACCAGTGAAAACCGATGACCTCATCAATCTTCTGGCACAGGACGCGCCGGTTCGCATGCGGATCGGCAAGGCCCTGACCATGGCGGTCGTCGCGGGCATCCTGATCAGCGGCGGCATTTTCTTCTCAATCATCGGTTTTCGCGCCGATATAGACAGCGCGATGGAGACCGTCCGCTTCCTGTTCAAGTTCGTCGTGACGATCGCGCTCGCCGTGACGGCATGCGCCGTCGTCTTCCGCATCGGCCGTCCGGGTGCGTCTTTGCGCGTATGGGGCTGGGCCCTTCTGGCGGCGCCGGTGCTGCTGCTTGCGGCCGCTGCCGTCGAAATGGCGGTCATGCCGGCCGATAGCTGGGGGGCGCGGATGATCGGGCACAATGCCCGCTTCTGCCTGACGCTCATTCCGTTGCTGTCGATCGGCCCGCTTGCCTGCTTCCTTTTCGCGCTGCGCCATGGCGCGCCGGAAAAACCGGGTGCGGCCGGCGCCGTCGCCGGCCTTGCCGCCAGCGGCATCGCCGCGACCTTCTACGCGTCCAACTGCACGGACGACAGCCCGCTCTTCGTATTGCTCTGGTATCCGATCGCGATCGCCATAGTGACGGCCGTCGGATATGTTCTCGGCAAGCGCCTCTTGCGCTGGTAAGCCGACGGCGAGTGCGGAGCTGAAGAGGCACGGGGCATCCGAATGCCCTTGCCCTGCTCAGGCGAAGCAGGCGATGACATTCGCACGCCTCACTAAAAGCATGAGCATCCACCGTCCATCGTGGACGCCGCGCTCCCGCTTTCAAAAAATTGCATTTGTCCGCGTTAAAGTATTTGCATCCGCGGCAAATTCTATTATAGAGGCGCAATCCTCGCCGCGAACGCTTAACCGCCTGGCGGCTGTTGGGGAATAGTTCAATGGTAGAACGACGGACTCTGACTCCGTTAATCTTGGTTCGAGTCCAGGTTCCCCAGCCAATTCTCCATTTCTCATTCATGAATGCGTGTGTTGGTTTCGCTGAGTGATGCTTTGTGGAGCAATTGTGGGTGACCCGCTTGAGCAAAGCTTACACGCATTGCCACAGGTGACGGGGCCAATGCTTTTCGCTACAGAGCATTATGCGCGTTCTCCATTTCTTCAAAACATATTGGCCTGACACATTCGGTGGTGTGGAGCGGACGATCCATGCGATTGCCAAAGGGGTCGCCAAATACGGTATCGAGTCCGATGTGCTTTCGCTCAGCAGGGCGCCGGGCGAAAACAGCCTCGCATTCGACGGACATATGGCTCATAAGGCGAAGCTCGACTTCGAATTCGCTTCGACGGGCTTTTCCCGTGAGGCTTTCGGTCGTTTCCGGGAGCTGAGCAAGAAAGCCGACGTTATTCACTATCACTTCCCCTGGCCGGTGATGGATGTGGTTCATCTTACCTCGCGCACCGGAAAGCCCTCTGTTGTAACTTATCATTCCGATGTCGTGAAACAGAAGGTGCTGCTGCAGTTCTACAAACCGCTGATGTTGCGCTTTCTGGCCGATGTCGATCGCATCGTTGCGACCTCGCCCAATTATCTTGAGTCAAGCGATGTGTTGAGGAAGTTCCGGGCGAAGACGACGGTCATTCCTTTGGGTTTAGACGAGACGGATTATCCGAGTGTCGACGACGCGGTACGCATGCGCTGGCGCAGCCGTTTTCCAGGGCGCTTTTTCCTGTTTGTCGGCGTCCTGAGATACTACAAGGGCATTCATATACTGGTGGAAGCTGCCAGGAGAAATGGTCTGGAGGTTGTCGTGGTCGGTAGCGGCCCGATGGAGGCGGAGCTGAAGCAGTTAGCTGCGAAAGGTGCTGAAAACGTCCATTTTGTCGGCGCCGTGTCGGACCAGGATAAGGTCGCTCTCCTCGAGCTTTGCGAGGCTTTCGTTTTCCCATCCCCACTTCGTTCGGAGGCTTTCGGATTGTCGCTGGTCGAGGCGGCAATGTTCGGAAAACCCATGATTTCATGCGAAATCGGCACAGGAACGAGCTTCGTCAATCTGAACGATAAAACGGGCCTGGTCGTCCCGTCCAACGATGCCGATGCCCTGTCGGATGCCATGAAGCGCCTGTGGCAGGATGAGAAGAAAGCCGCGGCGATGGGCGTTGCTGCCCGTGACCGCTATCTTGCGCACTTCACGGCGCAAAGAATGTGTGCGGCTTATCATCGTCTTTATGACGAGCTGGTGCAAAGATGACCGCTCGTTGGAAAGCGACTTGAGGCGGGTGTCGGCGCCAAGGTTCTTCTAGCTTTCGGTAAGAGGAAGACCGGGCACAATAAGATTACTGACTATCGGCCGCCCAACATTCTCCAAATACATTGACGTATACGGCATGGCGCAAGCGCATTGTGTCTGTCTCCTTCACTGGTTGCTGAACGAACCTGTGAGGGAAATCGCTATGGCTCGTTGTCATCCGGAGTTATAGCGGAAAGAATCTTTTGCGCTTGATGGAAGCTTACGCGTCCTGCCTGAGACTATGCGCAACCGGCTGTTGCTCGTATTGGCCGGCGGTCAAGGTTGGAGGGTTGACGTCAAATGTGTCGTCCATGCCCGAGGTTGCCGGGCCCGAGGTTGCCGGGAATGCTGGCATTCTTGTCAATCCCACCGCTATCCGGTCCATTCGCGAAGGTCTGGAAGCCCTGGCAATTGACGATGCGCTTCATACTGGTCTTTCGGGGCATGCAAGACCGAATGCTGCTCGCTTCGATTGGTCTGCAAACGCGCGCCAGCTGGAAACCGTGTTCGAAGAGACGATAGCGAAGCGCCGCCGCATCCACTGATGCCGGGTTCAAGCCCCTTCGGCGACTTTCCGCTGCACCGGCCTCGCCGCCAGATACTCGCCCTTGGTGCGCATGTGGCACCAGCAGGCGAAGGCGGAGGAGGCGATGGCGAGGCTTTCGCCGATGGCCAGGCGGTTGTTTGAGTTGCTGAGCAGGGTCAGAGAGAAGAAGAACAGGCAGACGATATAGGCATGCCATGCGGCGCGGGGAATGACGCCTGCCTTGCGGGCGCGCCACACTGCCCGGATGAAGACGCCGAGCATGAAGCCCATCACGGCCGCCCCGAACAGGCCGTATCGTACCAGGATCTCCAGATAGCCGTTGTGCAGCAATGTGTACTGGACATGCGAGTAGCGCGTCTCGGCCCAGCGCTCCAGCCAGCGGTTGCCCCAGCCGAAGAGCGGCGCGGAGGAGAAGACCTCCCAGCTGTTGGACCAGAGCTGCAGGCGCTCGTCCATCGACACCGGCGTGTTGGTCGAGCTGATCGCGTTAGAAACCACACCGCCCACCTCATGGCCGTCGGCCATGTTCTCCACCATGGACACGGCAGCCGACACGGTCGGCCCGGCCGTCTTGTCGAGGTTGTGCCGCACGCCATAGATGCCGGCGACCAGAAGCGCCGCCAGCACGACAATGGCGATGACGCCTGCCCTCATGCGCAGATAGGTCAGGGCGATGAGGGCAAGGAGCGGCAGGGTGATGCCGAGCGCCAGCCAGACGCCTTTCGATTTGGCGCCGTAGATGGCGATAAGACAGAGCGCGAGGATGAAGGGCGAAACCACATAGGCATAGCGCGCGATGCGGCGGTCGCCGGATTTTTCGGTCAGGTAATGCAGCAGCCAGAATATGGTGAAGATCACGATCATGCCGCAGGCGACGGCGCCGTGGATCTGGTTGTTCATGATCAGCGGGCGCACGGTTTCGCCGGCAAAGACCTCGCGGAAATGCTGCGTGGCGACCAGCATGACGAGCGCCATGGCGAAATAGGCCGCGACGATCTTCTCCATCAGCTTCTCATGAAGCAGGAAGGCGACGCCCATGATGGGAAAGAAGAAGGGAAAGGCATAGAGCCAGTCCGAAGCGCCGATATCGTGCTGCGGCGTCAGCCAGAGCGTGATGCCGAAGCGGACCATGACGTAGAAGGCCCAACCCATGCAGAGCCAGCCGATCCAGTCCGTGCGCGGTCGCACCGGCGCCCTCATGTAATAAAAGAGAGCGATCAGGGACAGCAGCGCGGTGGCATAGCGATAGGCATCGCTTTCGAGCACGGTCGGAGAGGCGACGATCAGCCAGAGAAGGCTGCCGACGATCGCCACGGGCTTTGCCATGCTGCTGCCAGCCGTGGCGATGCCGGCAGGTTCGGTCGCGAGATCAGCATGCGATGTGTTCATGCGCGAGTCGTCCAATGTCGTCGTCCGCCTTCGTTCATAGTCGATTTATTTCCGGCATTTGGCCCCTATGGTCGTAAAAGGGCAGGAATGCGGCATTTTTCCCGTGCAGGCGCCTGGCGATGTCGATTTCGCCGCATGCTTGCTAATGGGCAACTCCGTCGCGTCGAACCACTTTCAAGACCGTCAGCAGGATGATCTTGAGATCGAGGAGAAAGGAGCGCCGGTGCAGATAGTCTTCGTCCAGTGCAACCTTCTGCGGAATCGGCAGTTCGTCGCGGCCGTTGACCTGCGCCCAGCCCGTCAGGCCGGGCAACAGCGCGTCGACGCCGCGTTCCGTGCGCAGGGCGATGAGGTCGTGCTGGTTGAAGAGGGCGGGGCGCGGGCCGACGATGCTCATCTCCCCCTTCAGGATGCACCAGAGCTGCGGCAGCTCGTCGAGACTCGATTCGCGCAGGAAGGAGCCGATCGGCGTCAGATAGACCTTGGGGTCCTTCAGCAGATGCGTCGCGACGGCGGGGGTATCGGTGCGCATGCTGCGAAATTTCGGCATGCGGAAGATCCTGTTTTTCCGCCCGACCCGATCGGACCAGTAGAGGATCGGGCCGCGCGAGGTCAGCCGCACGGCCATGGCGACGATCAGGAACGGAATGAAAAAGACGATGGCCGCGGCAAGAGCGGCGAGAAAATCGAAAAGGCGCTTGGCGATCGTATAGAACATCGTCTCTTGCAGTTGCACCGTCGCCGGTTCGGGCGGCGATGAAGGTCGTCGTTGTCCAGTGCATCTCATATCGCGAATTTAAGCACAACTGCCCTTGCCGAGATTTCCCGGCCTTGTTCCGGGCCGGTATCCCGTGCAAAGCATGTCTGCGACGGTTATGACGCAAAAAAGCGGAGGCGGGTGGCGCATGATCCTGGTGACGGGTGCGACGGGTTTTGTCGGACAGGCATTGTGTGCCGAGCTTTCCCGCCGGCAGATGGACTATCGGCCGGTCAGCCGCGCGCCCGCTCCGGGCTTCGTCGCCATTGGGACAATCGATGGCGATACGGATTGGTCCGAGGCGCTTGCCGGCGTCGATGTCGTCATGCATCTGGCGGCACGCGTCCATGTCATGAACGAGAGTGCCGCCGATCCGCTTGCCGCTTTTCGCGCCGTCAACGTCAACGCCACGGTCAATCTGGCGCGACAGGCCGCCGGCGCCGGTGTCAGGCGCTTCATCTTCCTGAGTTCGATCAAGGTCAACGGCGAGCAGACGGTGGCGGGGAAGCCGTTCAGGGCTTCGGATGTGCCGCATCCCGAAGATGCCTATGGCCGCTCGAAGCTGGAGGCGGAGGAGGCTTTGCTTGCCATAGGCGCGGAAACGGGCATGGAAATCGTCATCATCCGGCCGCCGCTCGTCTATGGACCCGGCGTGAAGGCGAATTTCGCAAGCCTGATGAAATGGGCCGGCCGGCCGTTTCCCTGGCCGTTCGGTGCGGTTCGCAATCGCCGGTCTCTTGTCTTCGTTCGCAATCTCGTCGATTTCATGCTGCTTTGCGCACGTCACCCGTCCGTGGGCAATCGCGTATTCCTGGTCAGCGACGGTGAAGATCTTTCGGTCGGCCAGCTGATTGCCAAACTATCCCTGGCCGAAGGGCGAAAGGCTCTGATGCTGCCCGTGCCGCCGGCTCTGCTGAAAGGGCTCGCGGCACTTCTCGGCCGGAGGGCCGCGGCGCAACGGCTGCTTGGCTCGCTCCAGGTCGATATCGGCGAGACGGCAGCGATCACCGGCTGGTCGCCGCCCCATTCGGTCGACGAGGGGCTGGCGGAAACGGTTGTCGATGTCGGAGCGACGGCTCGCTGACTTGGCGTTGTTGCCTCAAAGGCTCCAGATCGAATGACCTTCCAGCCGGGGATTGGTTCGATCGAGCGCAGCCTTCACGTCGACGACCACGCCATTTGCGCTTAGCAGGTTGAGCACTTCGGCGGCACCACCGGCCAGATAGGATTTGTGGGGAACGGCGAGGACGAGTGCGTCGAGCTTGCCGAAGTCCTTCAGATCGACCAGGCGGATGCCGTATTCTTCTTCGGCTTCCTGACGGCTGGCCATCGGGTCGTGCACCAGCGGCTCCAGGCCGAACTGATGCAGCTCGCGGATGATATCGGGGACGCGGCTGTTGCGCAGGTCGGGCACGTCTTCCTTGAAGGTCAGGCCGAAGATGCCGATGCGGGCGCCATTGATCGGCTTCTTCGCCGAGACCAGCATCTTGATGAGCTTCTGGGCGATGAAGGCGCCCATGCCGTCGTTGATGCGGCGGCCGGAAAGGATGACTTCCGGGTGGTAGCCGAGCTCTTCGGCCTTGGCGGTCAGGTAATAGGGATCGACACCGATGCAGTGGCCGCCCACGAGGCCGGGGGTGAAGGGCAGGAAATTCCATTTCGTCCGCGCCGCCTTCAGCACATCGGCCGTGCGGATGTCCATTTTCTCGAAAATGATCGAAAGCTCGTTCATCAGCGCGATATTGACGTCGCGCTGGGTGTTTTCGATAACCTTCGCGGCCTCGGCGACCTTGATGCTGGGGGCGCGATGGATGCCGGCCTGCACCACGGCGCCGTAGACGGCGGCGATCCTTTCCAGCGTGTCCTCGTCGTCGCCGGCGACGACCTTCACGATGCGCTCGAAGGTATGCTCCTTGTCGCCGGGGTTGATGCGCTCCGGCGAATAGCCGACGTGAAAGTCCTCGCCTTGCCGCAGGCCGGAAACCTCGGCCAGTACGGGGCCGCAGACCTCTTCGGTGACGCCGGGATAGACGGTCGATTCATAGACGACGATCGAGCCCTTGCGCAGAACCTTGCCGACCGTGCGCGAGGCCGAAATCATCGGCCGGAGATCCGGCTGGCGGTTCCGGTCGATCGGCGTCGGCACGGCGATGATGAAGATGTCGCGGTCCCGCAGGTCTTCAATCTCGCCGCTGATGCGCAGCCCGCTCGATTCCAGGCGCCCGGCGGAAATCTCGCGGGTATCGTCCTCGCCCGCCTTCAGGGCGGCGATGCGGGAGGGCTTGATGTCGAAACCGACCACATCATGGAATTTTTCGGCGAGCGCGATGGCGACGGGAAGGCCCACATAGCCCAGGCCGATGACGGCAATTTTTTCGTTCAACACAACATACCTCGAACAATCCGCCTGAATTAGCCCAAATCCCAAGCGCGTGTCAGCGCCTAATATTCGTCTTCAGGATCATTTCAGGTGCGGGTCGCATGAATGTGATGAGCGGCCGCAGGCTTTGCAATGGTCCGGAAGAGCTGCCTTGCCGGCTGCTGTGCATCGGCCTTGGCGGCGATGCATAGGATGCCTATCGAAATTTCGGGTTCCAAACCTATCTATTAGGCTGAGACCTATTTTTTCGGAAAGCGTGGTTCGCAATGCGAAACAGCTATCTCAAACATCTGCGCACCCAGCGCGAGGAGCTCGAAGCCAAGCTCGAGCTGCACATAGCCCGCTATTGTTTCGGCGACGGCGAGGTGGATGACGGCACCGAGGCAGAACTCCGGCAGCGCATTGCGGAACTGTCCGATGAAATCACCGAGCTTGAAACCCAATGGGGTGAATAGTCGGATGCCTGGGAAACACAGTCGCTGCCTTGCGGACTGCCGCTGGCACTATGCGCGATGGAAGGTGCAAGGAAATCCTGCACGGGATTCAGCTGCCAGTCCGCAAAGGGTGGATTGGCAAGGAGAGCCGACGAATCCGCGGATACGGGCGCCTGGCAGGACGAAAGCGTCTGGCCGGCCGGGCAAGCGCCGGCCTTTATCAGGTCTTCGGCGGAGGCCTGATCGGTCGTCAGCCCGATTTTCATTGCTTCGTCCGGCGTAATGAGCCGTATCGAACTCGGAGCCGCGCTCATTGCCATGTCCAGGATCGACCGGTCGATGCCCATCTCCTTGAAATAAGCGAGGATCTTTGTTCGGAGCGATTTCGACAGTTTCGTGCTGTCGCGCTGTGCCATAAATTTGCGACTGATTTCCTGACGGCTGACGAGGCGCTTCTTGCCGTCAACGATCCGATATCTCATCCGGTAGACTATCCGCTCCTGGTCATACGTCGTCTTGACCTGATGGACGCCCGCGATGCTGAAGGGGCTGATGATGCGTCTGGCACCAGATGCCAGCACGAAAGGGCACGCCGAAAGGCATCTGCTCCCGAGGGAATAGACCACGCCTTTCGCGCCGGCCCGCCATCCGTCGCCGCAGAGCGGCTCGCCGCTCGGACAGGACCGCAGCCTGGTGCCGCCCACGGCCACGGACAGACCGCGCTTGCGGATGATCTCCCCCATCTCCATCGCAGCCGCTACATTTCCGCCGGGCGAGTTCACGATTATGGGCAATTTCCTGTTGCCGATGCTGGCAAGAAGTTTTCTGAGATCGCCAGGAGATTTCGCGTCGATCATGCCCTCGGCGGCAATCCAGTCGACGCAGCCCTCGGGCCTGCAGGCGCCGGAGCCGGGATCGGCATGAACGAGCATGAATTGCATGGGGGCGCCGGGCACCTGCGCTGCTGCCAGCGGCGCCGATGCAAGGAGCGTCAGTCCTGCTGCGGCGCCGCGCCGACAGCCCTGAATGATCCGGTGGCTGAAATGCGAGAAGATTGCGAGAATCATGCAGCGATGCCCCCCAACACCTATTGGATAGAGCTAGCAAAACACAACCGTGCTCGGCAAGGGGATGCAACCGTGATCTGCAGCGTGTCGCCCTCATCGGCGCACGTTCAGGGCGGTGTTCCGTTCGGCGGTCACGCAAGCCTCTCGACATCGGCAGCCGTTCGGCGCGATATGGTCGGAGACGATCGATCCGAGCGAGGAGCCGATGAAGCCGAGCCTGCCCACCCTTTTGAGCATCAACGGCGGCTATGTGGATACTGCCGGATTTCTCGCCCTCCACGGTCTGTTCACGGCGCATGTCACGGGTAATTTCGTGACGCTCGGCGCCGCGCTGGCGCTGGGCACCTCGGGCGCGGTCGCCAAGCTTCTGGCGCTGCCGGTTTTCTGTGCCGTCGTCATTTTCGCCCGCCTTCTCGGCGGCGATCTGACGCGGCGCAATCTGCCGACGCTGCAGATCATCCTGACGCTGAAATTCCTGTTGCTCGTGCTGGCCGCGTTGCTGGCCATGCTCTTTGGTCCGTTCGGCGACGGAGACGGCTGGCAGGCAATCCTGACCGGGATGACGCTGGTCGCCGCGATGGCCATCCAAACCACGGCGCATCGCATCCATCTCGGCTCGGCGCCGCCGACGACGATGATGACGGGAACGACGACCCAGATCATGATCGATATCGCCGACATGCTGCGTGGCGCGAGGCCGGAGGAGAAAGCCGCCACGAAGACGCGGCTTGCCCGCATGGGCGCGGCCGTCGGCGGCTTTGCCGTGGGCTGCGCGCTGGCGGCGGCGCTTTTCCTGTTTCTCGGCATGGCCTGTTTTCTTCTGCCGCCGGTTCTGGCGCTCGCCGGAATTCTGATGCATGCCGGCAAGACGGAGCCGAAGCCGGCTTAGTTTTGTCTCCGTCCATTGCTGATATTGCCGATCTTGCTTCTTTCTCCCGCCTTGCAAGTCGGCTACAGCTCTCTAACTGTACGCGTCGGATCGAGGCCGGTCCGAGGTGTCCGCATGTCGAACTTGAGGGTTGAAAAGGGGTGGTCATGGCAGGGGAAACGGTGCTTGTGGTAGGCGGAGCCGGCTATATCGGTTCGCACACATGTCTGGATCTGGCGAACAAGGGGTTTCAGCCCGTCGTCTATGACAATTTCTCCAACGGCCATCGCGAGTTCGTCAAATGGGGACCGGCCGAGGAAGGCGATATCCGCGATAGGGCTCGCCTCGACGAGGTGCTGGCCAAATACAAGCCTGCCGCCATCCTGCATTTCGCTGCGCTGATCGAGGTCGGCGAGTCGGTCAAGGATCCCGTGTCCTTCTATGAAAACAACGTCATAGGCACGCTGACGCTGCTGTCGGCGGCACAGGCGGCGGGCGTGAAGGCTTTCGTCTTTTCCTCCACCTGCGCGACCTATGGTCTGCCGCAGAGCGTGCCGCTCGACGAGAGCCATCGGCAGGTGCCGATCAACCCCTACGGCCGTACGAAATACATCGTCGAGCAGGCGCTTGCCGATTACGACCAGTACAAGGGGCTGCGCTCCGTGGTGCTGCGTTACTTCAATGCCGCCGGCGCCGATTTCGAGGGGCGCATCGGCGAGTGGCATACGCCGGAAACCCACGCCATTCCGCTGGCGATCGAGGCGGCGCTGGGCCGCCGCCAGGGCTTCAAGGTGTTCGGCAGCGATTATGATACGCGCGACGGCACCTGCGTGCGCGATTACATCCATGTGCTCGATCTGGCCGACGCCCATGTCCGCGCCGTCGAATATCTGCTTGATGGCGGCGAATCCGTCGCGCTCAATCTCGGCACGGGAACCGGCACGACGGTCAAGGAACTGCTCGGAACGATCGAGACCGTGTCCAAGCGGCCGTTTCCGGTCGAATATGTCGGCCGGCGCGAGGGCGATTCGACGACGCTCGTCGCCAACAACGACAAGGCGCGCGATATTCTCGGCTGGTCGCCGCAGTATGATCTCAGCCGCATCATCGAATCCGCGTGGAACTGGCATGCCAAATCCAACCAGCACTGAGCGCGTCTCCGGCGTTGGGGGCAAGCGCCCGAACGTCCTGTTGATCTCGGCCGATCAATGGCGGGGAGATTGTCTCTCCGCCGTCGGTCATGATTGCGTCAAGACGCCGAACGTCGATGCGCTGGCGCGGGAAGGCGTGCTGTTTCGGCGGCATTATGCAGGCACGGCGCCCTGTTCGCCGGCTCGCGCGACGCTCTATACCGGCCTCTACCAGATGAACCATCGGGTTTGCCGCAACGGCTCGCCTTTGGATGCGCGTTTCGACAATGTCGCGCTTGCGGCGCGGCGGGCCGGCTACGATCCGACCCTGTTCGGCTATACGGATACGGCGCCCGACCCGCGCAGCCGGGACCCGCACGACCCGCATCTGACGACCTACGAGGGCGTGTTATCCGGCTTTACGGCGCGGCAGCTTCTGCCCGAGCACGAAAAGCAATGGCTGTCCTGGCTGCGCTCGCGCGGCCATGCCGATGCCGTCAGCCGCGATATTCACATTCCCGTCGGCGCGGCGCCCGGCGAGATTTCCAGCAATGCGCCCGCTTATTCCAGGGACGAGACGCAGACGGCCTTTCTGGCGGGTGAATTCATCCGCTGGCTCGGCGAGCAGGATCAGCCCTGGTTCGCACATGTTTCCTTCCTGCGGCCGCATCCGCCCTTCTCGGTGCCGGAGCCCTATAACCGCATGTTCTCGGCCGCCGACGGTCCGGCTTTCGCGCGCGCCGCCGACCGCGAGGCGGAAATGGACGCCCATCCGCTGCTTGCCTTCGGCCTGCCGCTGATCGGCAAGGGCGGTTTCATGTATGGCGGCAAAGGCCCGATCAACGAGTGGACGCCCGAGGATTTTTCGGCGATCCGCGCGATCTATTACGGCATGATCGCCGAAGTCGATGCGCAGCTTGGCCGAATCTGGCAGGCATTGAAGGATGCCGGGGTGTGGGACGATACGGTGATCGTCTTCACCTCTGACCATGCCGAAATGATGGGCGATCACTGGATGCTCGGCAAGGGCGGCTTCTTCGACGGCAGCTATCATGTGCCGCTTGTCATTCGCGATCCCGGCCAGGCTGCCTTCCATGGCCGGCAGGTGGAGCATTTCACCAGCGCGGCGGATATTTTCCCAAGCTTGTGCGACCGGCTTGGCGTGGCTCCGGCAAACCATGTCGATGGCGAGAGCCTTCTGCCGTTTCTTTCCGGTTCCGAACCGGAAGGCTGGCGCGACGCGGCCTTCTGGGAATACGATTTCCGGGACATCGCCAGCGGCAATCCGGAGCGGCATTTCGGCTTGCGGTCCAACGCCTGCAATCTTGCCGTCGTGCGGGACGAGCGTTTCAAATACGTCCATTGCGCCGGTCTTCCGCCGCTGCTTTTCGATCTGGCGAAGGACCCTGCGGAGCTTTCCAATGTGGCCGATGACGGCAGCTATGCGGCGACCAGACTTGCCTATGCCGAAAAGCTGCTCTCGCTTCGCGCGCAGCATCTGGACCAGACGCTTGCCTACACGGAGCTGACGGAAAAAGGGCCGGTGTCGCTCCGGCCCTGATCCTGCCTCAGCCGAACGATCCGAGATAGGTCATCTTGCCCACCGGCAGTCCGCGGCTGCGCAGGATGTCGTGTGCCGTGGTGACGTGGAAGAAGAAATTCGGCAGCGCGAATTTCGCCAGATAGTCCTCGCCCTTGAAGACGGTCTTGTTGCCTCCGGGCGATATCGTCACTTCCCGCGTGTCGCTGCCTTCCATGGTGGCCGGCGTGACGGTCGCCAGGAAATCCTGTGTTTTCTTCAGGCGCTCCCGCAAGTCCGCGACAGTCGTCTCGTTATCCTCGAAGCGTGGCGCATCGATGCCGGCAAGCCGGGCGATGGCAAGCTTTGCGGTATCGGAGGCGCGCTGGAACTGCCCGGAAAGCGGCAGCATGTCGTCGATCAGGCGCGCGGAAACGAGTTCCTCGGACGCTATGCCCTTTTCCGCAGCATAGGCTTCGATCTGGTCGAGATAGGCCGAAAGGCTTTGGAGACCGCGTTGAAAGACGGGGACCGAGAAACTGTACATCGAGGGCATGCGTATTCTCCGTTGCTTGCCGCTGGGCGGTCGATTGGTCATTGGCATTCCAGCCCCGTTCCCAGGTCGATGGAATATCCGTTCCGCCGGGAGGAGCGCCCGTATGTAGGTTCGATCTGCGCCTCTTGCAGCGGGTGCCGCGCAAAATCCCCTTTGCCGCCCTGTAAAGCCCCCAGAATTTGCTGTTGACCTTTGCATTGAAAAATGGAATGAATATTCCGCATAATGAATTTTACGGTTTGTTTGTTCCGTTTTTCAATGTGGCCGCCATGGGAGTGGCAGCCGAATTGAATAAAGGCCCTGCGGTCGGAACCGGGGGCTCCGGCATTGAGGAGGGGTGTGGCCGGGCACCGTATCTGGGAGGAAAACATGAAGAAATTTATTCTTGGCTCGGCAATGGCGCTTTTGCTGTCGACCGCCGCCCACGCTCAGACCATCGGCGTTTCGATGGCGCTCTTCGACGACAACTTTCTGACCGTACTGCGCAACGGCATGCAGGACTACGCCAAGGACAAGGGCGTGACGCTGCAGGTCGAGGACGCGCAGAACGACATCGCCAAGCAGCAGAGCCAGATCCAGAACTTCATTGCGTCCAAGGTCGATGCCATCATCGTCAACCCGGTCGATACCGATGCGACGGCCGCCATTTCCAAGCTGGCCGCCGATGCCAAGATTCCGCTGGTCTACGTCAACCGCGAGCCGGCGAACGTCGACAGCCTTCCCGACAACCAGGCCTTCGTCGCCTCCAACGAGCAGGAATCCGGCACGCTGGAAGCCAAGGAAGTGTGCCGGCTTTTGGGCGGCAAGGGCAAGGCCGTGATCATGATGGGCGAGCTGTCCAACCAGGCCGCCCGCATGCGCACCAAGGACGTCCATGACGTGATTGCGACCGACGAGTGCAAGGGCATTCAGATCGTTCAGGAGCAGACGGCAAACTGGCAGCGTACGCAGGGCTCCGACCTGATGACCAACTGGCTCTCCAGCGGCCTCGAATTCGATGCCGTGATCTCCAACAACGACGAAATGGCGATCGGCGCCATTCAGGCGCTGAAGGCAGCCGGCAAGTCTCTCGACAAGATTGTCGTCGGAGGCGTCGATGCGACGCAGGATGCGCTTGCCGCCATGCAGGCCGGCGACCTGAAGGTCACCGTGTTCCAGGATGCTGCCGGCCAGGGCAAGGGTGCGGTCGATGCCGCGCTCAAGCTGGCCAAGGGCGATAAGATCGAGAAGAAGGTCTACATTCCCTTCCAGCTCGTCACGCCGGCCAACGTCAAGGACTTCGTCAAGAAGAACTGACGACGCAACGATCGACGGGTGCGGGCTTTGCCCGCATCCTTTGAAATCCGATCTGCCCGGGAGGGAAAAATGGTTGTGAGCCCATCCACCATGGCGGCGGTGCGCGCCAGCGGCGTCGTCCCCAATGCCGCCTATCTGCTGAGCGCCGAAGGCATCCGCAAGGAATTTCCCGGCGTTCTGGCCCTTGACGACGTTTCCTTCCGTCTGAAGCGCGGAACGGTGCATGCGCTGATGGGCGAGAACGGCGCGGGCAAATCGACGCTGATGAAGATCCTTGCCGGCATCTATATCCCCGACCAGGGCGAAGTGCGCCTCAAGGGCGTCGAAATCCGGCTGAAATCGCCGCTCGATGCCCTGGAAAACGGCATCGCGATGATCCATCAGGAGCTCAACCTGATGCCTTTCATGACGGTTGCCGAGAATATCTGGATCCGGCGCGAGCCGAAGAACCGTCTCGGCCTCGTCGACCATGCGGAGATGAGCCGCAAGACCGAAGAACTCTTTCGCCGCCTGAACATTTCCATCGATCCCGAAATCCAGGTGCGCGAGCTTTCCGTCGCCAGCCGGCAGATGGTCGAAATCGCCAAGGCGGTCTCCTATAATTCCGACGTGCTGATCATGGACGAGCCGACCTCGGCGCTCACCGAGCGCGAGGTGGCGCATCTCTTCCAGATCATCCGCGACCTGCGTACCCAGGGCATCGGCATCGTCTACATCACCCACAAGATGAACGAGCTGTTCGAGATCGCCGACGAATTCTCGGTGTTCCGCGACGGCAAATATATCGGCACGCACGCGTCCACCGACGTGACCCGCGACGACATCATCCGCATGATGGTCGGCCGCGAGATCACGCAGATGTTTCCGAAGGAAGAGGTGCCGATCGGCGACACCGTTCTTTCGGTCAAGGATTTGAGCCTCGACGGCGTTTTCTCCGATGTTTCCTTCGACGTGAGGGCCGGCGAAATTCTGGGTGTTGCCGGGTTGGTCGGCTCGGGCCGCTCCAACGTCGCCGAGACCATCTTCGGCGTCACGCCCGCGTCGTCCGGCACGATCGAGCTTTTCGGCAAGAAGACCGAAATCACCTCGCCGGCTGCCGCGATCCGTCACGGCATGGCCTTCCTGACCGAGGATCGCAAGGATACGGGCTGTCTTCTCATCCTCAGCGTCCTTGAAAACATGCAGGTTGCCGTGCTGCACGACAAGTTCGTGCGCGGCGGCTTCGTGCAGGAAGGCGCCATCGAAGAGGCCTGCGAGGAAATGGCGAGGAAGTTGCGCGTCAAGACGCCGAACCTCGACGAACGCATCGAAAACCTCTCCGGCGGCAACCAGCAGAAGGCGCTGATCGGCCGGTGGATGCTCACCAATCCGCGCATCCTGATTCTGGACGAGCCGACGCGCGGCATCGACGTCGGCGCCAAGGCGGAAATCCATCGTCTCGTCACCGAGATGGCGCGCAACGGCGTCGCCGTCATCATGATCTCCTCGGAAATGCCCGAGGTGCTCGGCATGAGCGACCGCATCATGGTGATGCATGAAGGACGGGTCACGGGGTTCCTGGATCGTGCGGAAGCAACTCAAGTGAAGGTGATGGAGCTGGCCGCGCAGTGACGCCGCCAACCATCGCAAGGGAGGATTGAACCATGGTTAGCAAAGTTGCAGAGACGGCGGTGCAGCCGCTGACGCGTCCGAGGCGCCGCCGTGTGCCGCCTGAACTCGGCATCTTCCTGGTGCTGATCGGCATTGCGCTCCTCTGCGAGATCCTAGGCTGGATCTTCGTGGGACAGAGCTTCCTGATGAACCTGCAGCGCCTGAAGATCATGATCCTGCAGGTCTCCGTCATCGGCATCATCTCCGTCGGCGTGACGCAGGTCATCATCACCGGCGGCATCGACCTGTCCTCGGGTTCCGTCGTCGGCCTGACGGCCATGGTCGCCGCCAGCTTCGCTCAATCATCGACATGGGCGAGGGCCGTCTACCCGGCGCTGACCGACATGCCTTTCTTCGTGCCGATCGGCGTCGGCCTGCTCATCGGCCTGGCCGCCGGCTACATCAACGGCCAGCTCATCACGAAGACGAAGATTCCTCCCTTCATCGCAACGCTCGGCATGATGGTTTCCGCCCGCGGCCTGTCGAAGCTCTACACCAAGGGCCAGCCGATCTCGGGCTTGACCGACCAGTTCAACTTCATCGGTTCGGGAATCTGGCCCGTCGTCGTCTTCCTCATCATCGCGGTCATCTTCCATGTCGTGCTGCGATACACGCGTTACGGCAAGTTCACCTATGCGATCGGCGCCAACGTGCAGGCGGCACGCGTATCGGGCATCAATGTCGAGGCGCATCTGGTCAAGGTCTATGCAATTGCGGGGCTTCTGGCCGGTCTCGCCGGCATCATCACGGCGGCCCGCGTGCAGACGGCGCAGGCCGGCATGGGCGTGAACTACGAACTGGACGCGATCGCGGCGGCCGTCATCGGTGGCACCTCGCTCACCGGCGGCGTCGGACGCATTGCCGGCACGGTGATCGGCACCGTGATCCTCGGGGTCATGATATCCGGCTTCACCTTCCTCAACGTCGATGCCTATTATCAGGAAATCGCCAAGGGTTTCATCATCGTCGCCGCCGTCGCCATCGACGTCTATCGCCAGAAGAAGCGGGCCAAGCGCTGAAACGCATGCCGCATCGCCGGCGATGCGGAGCGGCTTCCGCCGCGCACCTTTGCAGGGCAGCACTTGAGGCGGGGTTTTACCCCGCCTTTTGCGTTGGAATATTCCAATCCATGCAAATGCAAATTTTTTTCATTTGGGTATGGCGAATCCTGCCAGCTTTTCTATTCTGGCCGCTTTCCATCCGCTCCTCCAAGCGCTTCATCCGGGATAGACGATGCAATCCGTATTCGATGGTCACAATGACGTTCTCCTGCGACTCTGGCACCATGCGCGCGACGGCGCCGACCCGATCGCCGAATTCAGGGATGGGACGAGCAGCGGCCATATCGATGCGCCCAGGGCGCGCGCAGGCGGTCTGGCCGGCGGTCTTTGCGCCATCTATATTCCATCGGGCGATCTCGTCTTTGCCGATCCCGACAGCAACGGCCACTATGCCACGCCGCTGGCGGCTCCGCTGGAGCGGGCGCCTTCCCTCGATATCGCTCTCGAAATGGCGGCAATCGCCCTGCGGCTCGATCGCGCCGGCGCCTGGAAGCTCTGCCGCTCCACGGCGGACATCCGCGATTGCATGCAGAAGGGCGTTTTCGCGGCGGTGATGCACATGGAAGGATGCGAAGCGATCGACGCCGATCTGGTCGCGCTCGAAACCTTCTATGCTGCCGGGCTGCGTTCGCTCGGTCCCGTCTGGAGCCGAAACAACGTCTTTGCCCATGGTGTTCCCTTCGCCTATCCGAGCTCGCCGGATACGGGCCCGGGCCTTACGGAGGCCGGCTTCGCGCTGGTGCGGGCGTGCAACCGGCTCGGCATTCTCGTCGATCTCGCCCACATCACCGAAAAGGGTTTCTGGGACGTGGCCAAGACTTCGGACCAGCCGCTGGTGGCCAGCCATTCCAACGCCCATGCGCTGACGCCCGTTGCGCGCAACCTCACCGACAAACAGCTCGACGCCATCAAGGAGAGCGGCGGCATCGTCGGCCTCAACTATGCGACGGCCATGCTGCGCGAAGACGCCCGCTCGGATGCCGATACGCCGCTCGAGGCGATGGTGCGGCATGTCGATCATCTGGTCAGCCGCGTCGGCATCGACTGCGTCGGCCTCGGATCGGACTTCGACGGCGCGACGATTCCCGAAGAAATCGGCGATGCGGCCGGCAATCAAAACCTGATTGCCGCCCTTCGGAACGTTGGTTATGGTGAAGCCGATCTTGTAAAGCTGTGCAGGGAGAACTGGCTTCGCGTCTTGGCGTCCGCTTGGAAGGAAGGCAGCCGGTAAAGTGCGTCCTGATATTGCGTAAAGTTAATTAAGAGGGGAATGAAAACAATGATGATCACCAAGATGAACCGCGGTTTCCGCGCACTGTCTGCCGGCGCGGCTCTCTCGCTTCTGCTGATGGCGGCGCCGAACGCCTATGCCGCGACGCCAAAGGATACGCTGGTCGAAGGCTTTGCATTCGACGACATTCTGAGCATGGACCCGGCCGAAGCCTATGAATTGTCGGCCGCCGAAATCACCGGCAACACCTACAGCCTGCTCGTCCGCCTCGACATCGACGACACGTCCAAGATCAAGGGCGACATCGCCGAGAGCTGGTCCGTTTCCGACGATCACCTGACCTATACGTTCAAGCTGAAGCCCGGCCTGAAGTTTGCGTCCGGTAATCCGATCACCGCCGATGACGTTGCCTGGTCCTTCGAGCGCGTCGTCAAGCTCGACAAGAGCCCGGCCTTCATTCTCACCCAGTTCGGCCTCACCGGCGACAACGTGACCGAAAAGGCCAAGGCGACCGATCCGAACACATTCACCTTCACCGTCGACAAGCCCTACGCGCCGAGCTTCGTGCTGAACTGCCTGACGGCGACCGTCGCCGAAGTGGTCGACAAGAAGCTCGTCATGCAGCATGTGAAGCCGGTGACGCCGTCAGCCGACTATAAATACGACAACGACTTCGGCAATGCCTACCTGAAGACCGGCTTTGCCGGCTCCGGCCCGTTCAAGCTGCGCGAATGGCGTGCCAACGAGGCCGTGGTGCTGGAGCGCAACGACAATTATTACGGCGAGAAGGCGAAGCTGAACCGCGTCATCTATCGCTTCATGAAGGAAAGCTCGGCACAGCGTCTGGCGCTTGAAAACGGCGATATCGACGTCGCGCGCAATCTCTCGCCGACCGATCTCGAGGCTGTCGAGAAGAACCCGAAGCTCGCTTCGACCAGCGCGCCGAAGGGTACGATCTACTACATGAGCCTCAACCAGAAGAACGCCAATCTGGCCAAGCCGGAAGTGCAGCAGGCGTTCAAATGGCTGGTCGACTATGATGCCATCGGCAAGACGCTGATCAAGGGCATCGGGGAGATCCATCAGACCTTCGAGCCGAAGGGCATGCTCGGTTCGCTGGACGAAAACCCGTTCAAGCTCGACGTTGCCAAGGCCAAGGAACTGCTGGCCAAGGCAGGCCTGCCGAACGGCTTCTCGATCACGATGGACGTGCGCAGCATCGAGCCGGACACGGGTATCGCGACCGCCATCCAGCAGACCCTCGGTCAGGCCGGCATCAAGGTGGAAATCATCCCCGGCGACGGCAAGCAGAAGCTGACCAAGTATCGCGCCCGCAACCACGACATCTATTTCGGCAACTGGGGCCCGGATTACTGGGATCCTCATTCCAACGCCGATACGTTCACGACCAACGACGACAATTCCGACACCAGCACCAACAAGACGCTGACCTGGCGCAACGCCTGGACGACGCCTGAGCTGGAGAAGGAAGCCAAGGCCGCTCTGTTCGAGGGAGATGCGGCCAAGCGCGGCGCCATGTATCAGGACATCCAGAAGAAGTTCCTGGAGGCGAGCCCGTTCATCATCCTGTATCAGCAGACGGAAGTCGCCGGCTATCGCAAGGATGTGAAGGACTTCAAGCTCGGCCCGAGCTTCGACAACAACTTCGTCTGGCCGATCTCGAAGTGATGATCCGGCAGGATTGGTCCTTTGAGTACTGTTGAACGGAAAATGCAGGTGCGGCCCAAGAAGGGCCGTGCCGCTCCCTTTTTTATGGGGCTGCTGCGATTCCTCGTCGTGGCGGTCACGACCTATCTCGGCCTTCTGGCCGTCACCTTCTTCATCGGACGCGTCATTCCGATCGATCCGGCATTGGCGATCGCCGGCGATCACGCGCCGGCGCAGGTGCTGGAACGCCTGCGGCGGGAGATGCATCTCGACCAGCCGCTCTATCTGCAATTCTACTATTATCTCGTGAGCGCGCTGAGCGGCGATTTCGGCACGTCGGTCCTGACGACCAATCCTGTCATGGACGACATCAAGCGGGTCTTTCCCGCCACAATGGAGCTTGCCACGGTCGGCACGATCATCGGTGCCGTGTTCGGCGTTCCCTTCGGCGTTCTGGCCGCCGTGCGCCGCAACAGCATCGTCGACCAGATCGTCCGTGTCATCGGCCTCGTCGGCTATTCCGTTCCGGTCTTCTGGCTGGCGATGGTTTCGCTCGTCATCTTCTATGCGAAGCTGAACTGGGTGGCCTATCCCGGCCGCATCGATATCGCGTACGAATATACCTTCACGCCGATCACGGGCTTCTTCCTGCTCGATAGCATGCTGCAGGGTCAGTGGGATGTGTTCTGGGACGTCTTCCGCCACATTATCCTGCCGGCGTCGCTGCTCGGCTATTTCTCGCTCGCCTATATCAGCCGCATGACGCGCAGCTTCATGCTGAACGAACTGGGCCAGGAATATGTCGTCGCGGCCCGCGCCAAGGGGCTTTCGGAGACGCGGGTGATCTGGGGGCACGCCTTGCGCAGCGCCGCCGTGCCGCTGATCACGGTGATCGCGCTTTCCTATGCCGGGCTGCTCGAAGGCTCCGTGCTGACGGAGATCGTGTTCTCCTGGCCGGGCATCGGCTTCTACATCACCAGTTCGCTGCGCAATGCCGACATGAACGCCGTTCTCGGCGGCACCATCGTCGTCGGCACGGTCTTCATCGGCATCAATCTGATTTCCGATCTACTGTATCGGACGCTCGACCCAAGGACCCGACGTAAATGACTGTCGAGACCACCCAACCGAGCCTGAGGGACTGGCTGCTCTCCGATCGGCCGCAGTCGCGCCGGCAGGCGAGACTCGGGCGCGCCTACGTCACCTGGCGGCAGTTCTCCGCCAATCGCCTCGCCGTCATCGGGCTGCTGATCATCGTCGCGCTCGTGCTCGTGGCGGCGCTCGCGGATGTCATCGCCCCGCATTCGCCCGTCATCGGCGACCTGACCAACGCCTATCTGAAGCCGCCCGGCACGCCGGGCTATCTTCTCGGCACCGACGACCTCGGGCGGGATATTCTCTCGCGCCTCATCTACGGCTCGCGCTGGACGCTCTACATCGTCGTGCTGGTTGCCATCATCTCGGCGCCGATCGGGCTGATCATCGGCATGGTGTCCGGCTACATGGGCGGCTGGATCGATACGATCCTGATGCGCATCACCGACATCTTCCTCGCCTTCCCCAAGCTGGTGCTGGCGCTCGCCTTTGCAGGCGCGCTCGGCGCGGGTATCGAAAACGCCATCATCGCCATCGCCATCACCTCCTGGCCGCCCTATGCGCGTCTGGCGCGGGCCGAGACGATGACGGTGCGGCGCTCGGACTATATCGCCGCCGTGCAGCTCATGGGCGCTTCGCCTTTGCGCATCATCTTCCGCCACGTCATGCCGCTGTGCATCTCCTCGGTGATCGTCCGCGTCACGCTCGACATGGCGGGCGTCATCCTCACGGCCGCGGGCCTCGGCTTTCTCGGCCTTGGCGCGCAGCCGCCGCTGCCGGAATGGGGCGTGATGATCGCGACCGGCTTCAAATACTATCTCGATCAATGGTGGGTGGCGGCCATGCCCGGCATCGCGATCCTCGTCGTCAGCCTCGGCTTCAACCTGCTCGGCGACGGCCTGCGCGATGCGCTCGATCCGAAGGAGAGCGGGCAATGACGACACTTTTGACCGTAGAGAACCTCAGGGTACGCTATCCGACCCGAACGGGCGTCATCGACGCCGTGCGCGGCGTGTCCTTCACGCTCGGCCGCGAGCGGCTGGGCATCGTCGGCGAGAGCGGCTCCGGCAAATCGCAGACCGGACGCGCCATCATGGGGCTGACGCCGCCGCACGCGCTCGTCAGCGCCGACACGCTGAACTTCAGCGGCATCGACCTGCTGTCGGCATCGGCAAAGCAGCGTCGGTCGCTGCGCGGCAAGCGTATCGCCATGGTGCTGCAAGATCCGAAATACTCGCTCGATCCAGTGATGCCCATCGGCCGGCAGATCACCGAAACGCTGCGCACGCACGAGAAGATCGGCAAGGCCGAGGCGAGGGACCGGGCGCTTGCCATGCTGGAAGCCGTGCAGATCCGCGATCCCGGCCGTGTCTACGACCTGCATCCGCACGAAGTCTCGGGCGGCATGGGGCAGCGCGTGATGATCGCGATGATGCTGATCGCGGGGCCGGAACTTCTGATTGCCGACGAACCGACCTCGGCACTCGACGTCACGGTGCAGCTCGATGTGCTCAAGATCATGGACAAGCTCGTTTCGGAGCGCGGCATGGGGCTGATTTTCGTGTCGCACGACCTGCGGCTGGTTTCGTCCTTCTGCGATCGGGTGATCGTCATGTACGCCGGCAAGGTCGTGGAAGAGATCAAGGCTTCCGAATTGAACAACGCCCAGCATCCCTATACGCGCGGCCTGCTGAACTGCATGCCTGTCATCGGCGAGAGCCGGCATCCGCTGCCGGTGCTCGACCGCAAGCCGGAGTGGGCGGCATGACGGCGGCACTCGCAGTTGAAGGCCTCAGCGTCGTCTATGACGGCTATTATGCGCTCGATGCCGTCGGCATAGAGGTCAACAAGGGTGAATCCTTCGGCCTTGTCGGCGAGTCCGGCTCCGGCAAGTCGACGCTGCTGCGTGCCGTCGCGGGTCTTGCGCCTGTGACCGACGGCACGATCCGCGTCGATGGCGCGCAGTTGAAGGGAGCAAGGCGCAGCAAGACCTTCTATCGGCAGGTGCAGATGGTGTTTCAGGACCCTTACGGTTCCCTGCATCCGCGCCAGACGATCGACCGGCTGCTGCTGGAACCGCTGGCGATCCACGGGATCGGCGACACCGAGACCCGCATCGCCCGGGCGCTGGACGAGGTCGGCCTCGGTTCGGGCTTCCGCTTCCGCTATCCGCACCAGCTTTCCGGCGGCCAGCGCCAGCGCGTCGCCATTGCCCGCGCGCTGATCGTGGAGCCGTCCATCCTGCTGCTTGACGAGCCGACGTCGGCGCTCGATGCCTCGGTGCAGGCCGAAGTGCTCAACCTGCTCGAACAGGTGCGCAAGCACCGCAACCTGACCTTCGTGATGGTGAGCCACGATCTCGGCGTCATCACCCATATGTGCGAGCGTCTGGCCGTCATGCGCAACGGCGCGGTCGTCGAGAGACTGACGGCGAGGGAGCTGGCGGCGGGCGACGTCAAGGAGGATTACACCCGCAACCTGATGGTTGCCAGCAAGGGGTTCGTCCGTGCCTGAGCGGACGACCTCCGGCCGCTTCGCGCGTTAACGAACGTGCGGCCTAAACACGACCAATCGTATAGACTATTGACACCTGCCGCAATTCTGTCATGATCTCGTTAATGGCAGTTAACTTTCGTGATCCGGTCATGGGTCATACGCGAGTGGAGGCAGGCATGTTTTTCATGGGTGGCATGACCATGGGCTATCTTCATCCGCCGGTTCCGGCGAAACAGGAAGGTGCACGGTCCGCCCCTCTTTCCGAAGACAATCGCCGCCGCCAGGCCGGACCTGCCGAAGAGCAGGCGGCCGATACCAGCGCCATCGAGCGCAGCTTGATTTGGGCCCGCCGCATTCTTTGCTGATGGCACTGCCGATCTTTCGGACCCACGAAATCCAATGGTTTAATTTTTCTCGGGCCACGCGCTGGACGGAAATTCATCTCTACCTAGTTGATAGGAAATGTATGAATATCCGCATTGGGCCTGGCCCGCGAGATACATAAGAACGAACGGAGGCAACACATGGCGAATTTGGGTATTTCGAATACGCATGTGAATCAGTTCGATGGTTCCAAGCGCGCCGCCAAGACGCGGCACAAGATACAGACGGTGATTCACGTCGCTCTGTTTTCCGCCGCGTTTTTGTTCGTTGCGGCTATCGTTTGCGGTATCGTTGTCTGAACGCGATTGGAGGCGGCAGCAGCTTTCGCCGCCGCTGACCGCATGGCCGATGCGGCCCGTTTCCCGATATTCGAATAGTGACGGGTCCGGCCGGTTCAACGGTCGGCAATTCGCTCCGCTCGTCTCTCGCGGACCAGCATTTCCTTCGAAACGACCCCCTTCATTTCTTCGTTAGAATTTTGCCAGGAAAGAGTCCTGTCCGCCGGGCGGGCGCGAAAACGGCGGTCGGTATGCCCATACCGCGACCTGTCGTCATGGGGCTGGCAGAGCTGAGCCGTGGCGACGATATCTGGCGTTGCTTCGACATGCTCAACCCGGTTAACCATGCACGCGATCGTGATCAGGCCGATACTTATCGTGTGGAGCCCTATGTGGCTGCTGCTGATATTTACGACGAAGGACAATTGACTGGCCGTGGCGGCTGGACCTGATATACGGAGTTCGCCGGCTGGCTGTATCTTGCCGCCGTCGTAGGCATTTCGGTATCCGCGTGAAAAACGGACGACTTTTCGTCAAGCCGGTTTTGCCTTCGAATTGGGGTGCTTTGCGGCAGATCTTGAGCTGCCGAGCGGAAATTATCGCATTTCCGTCTCAAAAGCGCCCGATGGAGCGGGATACTCGGTCGCGATCAACGATGGGGCGCTCGCCCATCCTGAAGAGGGCCATCCGATCGGACAGTAGCGTTTCCGGCACTGTTTTACGTCAGCGATCGGGGCCGGAGAGGGAACTCTTTGGCCCTGGCTGCATTTGATTGTCGGAACAGGAGATGTTCATGAATTCCAGGGCGAATATCGAGCCGGCAGCGGTGAAGCAGGTGGTTTTGCCGAAGCCGGTGACGCAGCGGGATACCCGGTTGGATGTCCTCAGGGCCTTGGCCTTGCTGATGATCTTCATCAATCATGTGCCCGGCCAGATTTTCGAGCAGTTTACCTCGAAGAATTTCGGATTTTCCGACGGCGCGGAGGCGTTCGTCCTGATTTCCGGCATCTCCGTCGGCCTTGCCTATGGAACGAAATTTCTTCCGGGCAATCGGCTTGCAACCATGCTGAAGGCGGTCAGGCGGGCCTTTACGCTTTACACCGCGCATATGATCACGACCTTCGTAACGCTGGTGTTGTTCATCTCCGGCGCGTGGATTTTCCATCAGAAGGGCCTGCTCTGCGAAGTGAATATCCTCGCCCTGCTGATGGACCCGGCGCGCGGCATTCCGGCGCTGCTGACGCTCGGGCACCAGATCGGCTATAACAACATCCTGCCGATGTACGGCGCGCTTTTCCTGATGCTGCCGCTGATCATGCTGCTGGAGGCGAAGAATCCTCTGCTCCTGTTGCTCATTTCAGCCAGCGTCTGGCTTATCTCCGGTATCTATTACATCGCGCCGCATACGACGCTGCTGGAGGGTTTCTGGTTCCTCAATCCGCTGTCGTGGCAGCTCCTGTTCGTCATCGGCTTCGCCGGCACGATGCATGTCAAGCGCGGCGGCCGCATCCCCGTCCATCCGGTGCTGATCGCGCTGGCTTCCGCCTATGCGCTCCTGTCCTTCATCTGGGTAACGGACAAGCTCTGGATTCTCGGCGACTATCTCGCCACGCTCGGCCTGCCCACCGTCATTACCGGTTTCGACAAGACGTTCCTGTCGCTGCCGCGATTGCTGCATGTGCTGGCGCTCGCTTATCTGATCATCAGCATACCGTCCGTTTCGGCGGTCCTGCGACGCCCCGGAAACCACCCGCTGACGATCCTCGGGCGGCATTCGCTGAGCATCTTCGTCGCAGGTACGATCCTGGCCATGGCCGGCCAGGTTCTTCTCTACGTGACCAACAAGAGCCCGGTCGTCGGGGCGATCTATGTCGTCATCGGCATCGCCGCGCAGTTCCTCTATGCCTATCATCTGGAGCAAAAGCGGCTCCAGCTTGCCGGCCAGCGGGCGGCGAAGACCCCGGCGGCGGCAATCGCTCTGCCCGTTCGGATCGGGAAGGGTCATTGAACGTTCCATGAGCCGCGCCGCAGGGTGCGGCTCAGTTTTTCACGAGATCTCTTGCCGCTTTTTCCCTTGAGAGACTGTACCTTGGCCACCGACCACGCGCGCCTTGCGAAGCAAGGCGTGAATGAAGGTTCGTATAGGGCCGATTTTGCCACCCTCGGAGCTTCTTCGTCAGCGGCAGGAATACGGGCGGCGGCGAGCCGAACAATCCGGCGACCCTTCTTCGAACAATAGCCGCGCCTGCAGCCAGACCGGCGGCAAGGATGGCTGAACCTTCCGGGCGGATGCCGGCCATCGTCCGAATCCCGAGCTGCAAGGCTGACCTTGCGCCGGCTTGAAGAGCTTCCCACCGCCAATGTTGCCGGGCAGCCGGTCAGGAATCCGCCGGTCGAGCTGAAAGCCTCTCGCACCGGCGGCAGGCAGCCGGTCATGACCGCTAGGCCCGGGTCTCCTTCGGGCGCAAGTCCTGATCTAGCTCCGGCCCGGTGCTCTTGCGGCATGGCGGCGCCCGGCCGGGATGGTCTCCGATTGGAGGGCGTGGAAGGCCCGGCTTTGTCGCGGGGCAGTTCCTGGAGTCCCGGTGCCTGTCTGTCGCCGGTGGCCGATTTGCCCGGCTTCGCGGGTTTTGGCAAAATCCCTACCTCCTCGCCCTCGGGTCTTTCGAGCTTGTCGAGGCATCGGCTGAGTGGATGGTCTGCAAAAGGGACAGAGATGCATCACAGGTCGGGCGGCGATGCGTCGCGGCCCCGCATTCGGGCGTTGAGAATGACGGTCATTTGCCGATGGCAGCGGCGAGGGCGAATTTGCCGGACTTGCCCCAGACCTCGGACACGGATGGGCCCGGCTCCAATGCTTCGAACCGCATGAGCGATAGTCCGATCGGAGATGTCCGCAGCGCGCTCCATTTTCGTCCTGAAGTGCGCAGCCCTGCACTTGCCGCAGGAGCGACATCGATGGGCTGAGGGTAATCCGTGCCTGCCGACAAAGAAAAAGCCGGGAGAGCGTCGCTCTCCCGACTTCGATCCTGGGCCCCTTGCGAATGTCAGGCGGCTTCGTTTTCCGTTGCGTGAGCCTTGCGGACTTCCTCGTCCGTCAGGATACCGCTGGCGCGCAGCAGGGCGGCAAAGCGGCCGTTGCTCTGGCTGAGCTCGCTGAAGCTGCCGTTCTCGATGATGCGGCCATTATCGAGGAAGAGAACCATATCGGCTTCGCGGACCGTCGACAGGCGGTGCGCAATGATGAAGGTCGTACGGTTCTGGCGAAGATTGTCGATCGCCGACTTGACCCGGTTTTCGGTTTCCACGTCGAGCGCGCTGGTTGCCTCGTCGAGCACGAGGATCGGCGCATCCTTCAGGATGGCCCGGGCAATCGCGATACGCTGACGCTCGCCGCCCGAGAGCTTGTTGCCACGCTCGCCGACCCGGGTGTCGTAGCCGCTTTCGCGGTTTTCGATGAAGTCGTTGGCGGCGGCGGCCTGGGCCGCGCGGATCATTTCTTCCTGCGTCGCGCCTTCGCGGCCGAGGCGGATGTTGTCGCTGATCGAGCGGTTCAGCAGACCGGCATCCTGGAAGACGGTGGCGATGAAGCGACGCAGCGACTTGCGCGTGACCTTGGTGATGTCCTGACCGTCGACGAGGATCTGGCCCTTCTGCGGGTCGAAGACACGCTGGAGCAGGTTGACGAGCGTCGTCTTGCCGGCGCCGGTCGGGCCGACGATGGCGACGGTCTGGCCCGCCTTCACCTTGAAGGAAATGTCGTGCAGGCCCTGCGAGGAGTTGGCGAAGCCGAAGGATACGTCGCGGAATTCCACTTCGCCCTTGACATCCTTCATTTCGGCAAGGCCAGCCGGCTCTTCACGGTCGCGAACCGAATCTTCCAGCGTGTAGAAGTCTTCGAGCTTGGCGCGAGCCTCGAAAATCTGGTTGGCGAAGTTGCGCAGCTGCTCCAGGCGGCCGATCAGCACGTTCGCAAAGGCGATGAAGGTGATCAGCGCGCCGAGGCTCAGGCTGCCGTCCTGAACGAGAACGGTGCCGATCATCAGGATCGCCATCATGGCGACGGTCGATGCCGTGCGGTTCAGGGCGCCGGCCAGGGCCCACCAGTCGAGAACCGGATACTGGGCAGCGAGCAGCCGTTCGGTGAACGACCTCAGCGCCTTGGTTTCAGCTTCGATGCGGTTGTAGCTATGCAGCACCGAGACGTTGCTGATCGAGTCGCTGACATGCGAGAAGACGGTGTTGTAGTGGCTTTCGACCGAGGTCTGGCCATCCTTCGTACGGTTCATGACCAGGCGGCCGATGAACCAGTAGAAGACGCCGAGCAGGATGAGAACTGCGGACAGGCGCAGGTCCATGGCAATGGCGGTCGGGATCATGATGATGAGCGCGACGGCGGTCGTCAGGTGGTTGCGCATGAATTCGAGCCACAGGCCGAACAGTGCTTCGCAGGCGCGCAGCAGCGTGTTCAGCGCGCTCGCCGTGCCGCGCTGGCTATGCCAGGACAGCGGCATGGAAATGATGCGGCCGAATGCTTCGGTAAGCAGGGAGGCGCGGCGACCGTGCGCAAGGCGGTCGGCCTCGCGGGACACCACGATGAAGGCGACGGCGCTGAAGACGGCGAAGCCGGCCCACAGCATCATGGTCGGAGCGACCGCGTCCTTCTTGGCAATGGCATCGAAGATGCGGCCGAACAGAACCGGCTCGTAGATGGTGGTCATCGCAAGCGCGATGTTTGCGATTACGACCATCCAAACGCGGTATCGATACGCGCCAAGATACTTCAGGGCTCTTGCATAGACTTTGAACAGTGACACGTCTGGCACCCTCTGTGCATCAGCAAAACTTCGGAATGCTGGGATGCTACAGATCGCTACCTGAACCGGCGATTAACGGAATCTACAGCTGTTTTCTCAAGGGAATTTTTCGCGCGACACGGGCGATGGCAGGGTGGTGACGCTATCGGCCGCAGCAGAAATGAGACACTTTGCGGACGACCCTGCCGTGATATGATCCGTTACTAATAAGTCACGCATGGATCGCCATTCAAGGTTGAATAGTAAAAAATTCGCTAAAGGCGTTCATTTTCGCGCCGACCTGAGTATGTTGCCGGCGATCGAGCGTGCTGTGGGGCCTGGCGGAATGGTTGGCAATGCTCGTTCGCCAATAATTCGGGCTGAAAAGCCGGGGGTAGATGTGAATATCCATTCGCTATTGCAATTGCTTGTGGTCATCGAGGAATGCAAGCTTGCCAGGAACGTCGTGACCGAGCTCGAACTCGTGCTGCGCTCCTATAAGTTCGATTTCTACGGCCTGCTGAAGCAAACGCGGCCGAACGTCGACGTTTCCAACTTCATGCTGGCGGGCCGGTGGCCCGATCAATGGCCGATGACCTACGTTCGCAAGCGGTACATGCTGGTGGATCCGGTCGCGCGTTATGCCACCCGCGCGCAGCGCCCCTTCCGCTGGAGGGATGCCGTGGCCGCGCTGAAGACGGACCCGCTCCGGCGCCGCATGGAGCAGATGATGGCGGATGCCCGCGCCAACGGCCTCGTCGACGGCTATATTTTCCCGATCCATGGGCGCAGCGGCCTGTTGGGAAGCATGACGATCGGCGGCGAGGCGGTCGATCTTTCCCCGACGGAGCTCTCCCTGTTCGACGCGGTCGCCAGAAAAGCCTTCTGGCGGCTCCTGGAGCTGAACGACGAGGCGCAGTTCTTCGAAGAGCCCGGAAAGGCCGACCTGAAGCTGACCAAGCGCGAGATGGAGGTGCTGAACCATCTGGCGGACGGCATGACGTCCATCGAGATCAGCCGGCTCCTGGCGATTTCCAATCATACCGTCGACTGGTACATGAACAGCATCCAGGACAAGCTGAAGGCCAAGAACCGGCAGCATATCGTTGCCATCGCTTTCAGAAACGGACTTATTCCCTAGCGGAAACTATTTTATCGTTCGGGGCCATGGGGAAATTGAACTTCCCGTGACAAGAAGTTAAGAATTCTCTTCGCGGGTGCAGCATTGCCCGTTTCGATGCCGTGAGGAGAGCGCATTGCCTATTTCCAAGATCCTGGTCGCCAACCGTTCCGAAATCGCTATCCGCGTGTTCCGCGCCGCTAACGAGCTTGGCATAAAAACGGTCGCCATCTGGGCCGAGGAAGACAAACTGGCGCTGCATCGCTTCAAGGCGGACGAGAGCTATCAGGTCGGCCGCGGCCCGCATCTTGCCCGCGATCTCGGGCCGATCGAAAGCTATCTGTCCATCGACGAGATCATCCGCGTCGCCAAGCTTTCCGGTGCCGACGCCATCCATCCGGGCTACGGCCTGCTGTCGGAAAGCCCGGAATTCGTCGATGCCTGCGATGCAGCCGGCATCATCTTCATCGGCCCGCGCGCCGATACGATGCGCCAGCTCGGCAACAAGGTCGCAGCGCGCAACCTCGCGATCTCGGTCGGCGTGCCCGTCGTGCCGGCCACCGAACCTCTGCCGGACGATATGGCGGAAGTGGCCCGCATGGCCGAGAAGATCGGCTATCCGGTCATGCTCAAGGCCTCCTGGGGCGGCGGTGGCCGCGGCATGCGCGTCATCCGCTCCGAGGCCGATCTCGCCAAGGAAGTGACGGAAGCCAAGCGCGAGGCGAAGGCCGCCTTCGGCAAGGACGAGGTCTATCTCGAAAAGCTGGTCGAGCGCGCCCGTCACGTCGAAAGCCAGATCCTCGGCGACACGCACGGCAATGTCGTGCATCTCTTCGAGCGCGACTGTTCAGTGCAGCGCCGCAACCAGAAGGTCGTCGAGCGTGCGCCGGCGCCCTATCTCAGCGATGCGCAGCGCCAGGAGCTGGCCGCCTATTCGCTGAAGATCGCCAAGGCGACGAACTATATCGGCGCCGGCACCGTCGAATATCTGATGGATGCCGATACCGGCAAATTCTACTTCATCGAAGTCAATCCGCGCATCCAGGTGGAGCATACCGTCACCGAAGTCGTCACCGGCATCGATATCGTCAAGGCGCAAATCCACATCCTCGACGGCTTCGCCATCGGCACGCCGGAATCGGGCGTTCCGCGCCAGGAAGACATCCGCCTCAACGGCCATGCGCTGCAGTGCCGCGTGACCACCGAGGACCCGGAGCATAACTTCATTCCGGACTACGGCCGCATCACCGCCTATCGCTCGGCGTCCGGTTTCGGCATCCGTCTCGATGGCGGCACCTCCTATACCGGCGCGATCATCACCCGCTATTACGATCCGCTGCTGGTGAAGGTGACCGCCTGGGCGCCGAACCCCCAGGAAGCGATCGCCCGCATGGATCGCGCCTTGCGCGAATTCCGCATCCGCGGCGTGGCGACGAACCTGACCTTCCTCGAAGCGATCATCACGCACCCGAAATTCCGCGACAACAGCTATACGACGCGCTTCATCGATTCGACGCCCGAGCTGTTCCAGCAGGTCAAGCGTCAGGATCGCGCCACGAAGCTGCTCACCTACCTTGCCGACGTCACCGTCAACGGTCATCCCGAGACGCGCGGCCGGCCGGCTCCTTCGCCCAAGGTGGCCGAACCGGTGCTGCCCTACATCGACAGTAACGTTCCCGACGGCACCAAGCAGCTGCTCGACAAGCTCGGTCCGCAGAAATTCGCCGAATGGATGCGCGGCGAGAAGCGCGTCCTGATGACCGACACGACGATGCGCGACGGGCATCAGTCCTTGCTCGCCACCCGCATGCGCACCTACGATATCGCCAGCATCGCCGGCACCTATGCGCGTGCGCTGCCGCAGCTCCTGTCTTTGGAGTGCTGGGGCGGCGCCACTTTCGACGTTTCCATGCGCTTCCTCACCGAAGATCCGTGGGAGCGCCTGTCGCTGATCCGCGAGGCCGCGCCGAACCTTTTGCTGCAGATGCTGCTGCGCGGCGCCAACGGCGTCGGCTACACCAACTATCCCGACAATGTCGTGAAATACTTCGTCCGGCAGGCGGCCAAGGGCGGCGTCGATCTCTTCCGCGTCTTCGACTGCCTGAACTGGGTCGAGAACATGCGCGTGTCGATGGATGCCGTTGCCGAGGAGAACAAGCTCTGCGAGGCGGCGATCTGCTACACGGGCGACATCCTCAACTCCGCCCGCCCGAAATACGATCTCAAATATTATACCGATCTCGCCGTCGAGCTGGAAAAGGCCGGCGCTCACATCATCGCGCTGAAGGACATGGCCGGCCTGCTGAAGCCGGCCGCCGCCAAGGTGCTGTTCAAGGCGCTGCGCGAGGCGACCGGGCTGCCGATCCACTTCCACACGCATGACACCTCGGGCATTGCGGCCGCGACGGTACTGGCTGCGGTCGACGCCGGCGTCGATGCCGTGGACGCGGCGATGGATGCGCTGTCGGGCAATACCTCGCAGCCATGCCTCGGCTCGATCGTCGAGGCCCTCAAAGGGTCCGAGCGCGATCCGGGCCTCGATCCGGAGTGGATTCGCCGCATTTCCTTCTACTGGGAAGCCGTGCGCCACCAGTACGCCGCCTTCGAAAGCGACCTCAAGGGACCGGCTTCGGAGGTCTATCTGCACGAAATGCCGGGCGGCCAGTTCACCAATCTCAAGGAGCAGGCCCGCTCGCTCGGGCTTGAGACCCGCTGGCATCAGGTGGCGCAGGCCTATGCCGATGCCAACCAGATGTTCGGCGATATCGTCAAGGTGACGCCGTCCTCCAAGGTGGTCGGCGACATGGCGCTGATGATGGTCAGCCAGGACCTGACGGTTGCCGATGTCGAGAACCCGGCCAAGGACATCGCCTTCCCGGATTCGGTCGTCTCCATGCTGAAGGGCGATCTCGGCCAGCCGCCGTCGGGATGGCCGGAAGCGTTGCAGAAGAAGGCGCTGAAGGGCGACAAGCCCTATACCGTCCGCCCCGGCTCGCTGCTTGCCGAAGCCGATCTCGATGCCGAACGCAAGGCGATCGAGACCAAGCTGGAGCGCAAGGTCGACGATTTCGAATTCGCCTCCTACCTGATGTATCCGAAGGTCTTCACCGATTACGCATTGGCGGCCGACACCTACGGCCCGGTCTCGGTGCTGCCGACGCCAGCCTATTTCTACGGCCTGAAGGAAGGCGACGAGCTGTTTGCCGAAATCGAGAAGGGCAAGACGCTCGTGATCGTCAACCAGGCGATGACGGCGACCGACGATAAGGGCATGGTGACGGTGTTCTTCGAGCTCAACGGCCAGCCGCGCCGCATCAAGGTGCCGGATCGCGCCCACGGCGCTTCCGGCAGCGCGGTACGCCGCAAGGCCGAGACCGGCAATGCCGCCCATGTCGGCGCGCCGATGCCGGGCGTCATCTCCACGGTCTTCGTCGCGCCCGGCCAGGCGATCAAGGCCGGCGATGTGCTGGTTTCCATCGAGGCCATGAAGATGGAAACGGCGCTGCACGCCGAAAAGGACGGCACGATTTCCGAAGTGCTGGTGCGCGCCGGCGACCAGATCGATGCCAAGGACCTGCTGGTCGTCTACGGCGCATAATTGAGATGCGAGAGGCGGCCGGCGAAGCTGGCCGCCAATGAAAATATTCCGCTTTTTACGTCGGGCCGCGGCCAAGGCCGGATCCATGGAGGTGGAGGAGTGACGGGGGCGGTTTCCCTGCGCGCGGCGACCAATGCCGATATCGACGGCATTCGCGCCTTGACGCGCGAGGCCTACGGCAAATGGGTGCCCCTTATCGGTCGCGAACCATTGCCGATGATGGCGGACTATGCCGAGGCCGTGCGCAAGCATCGCATCGACCTCGTGGAGGCCGAAGGCGAGCTTGTGGCATTGATCGAGATGGTGCCGGGCGCGGACCACCTGTTGATCGAGAATATTGCCGTATCGCCTCGGCATCAGGGCCAGGGCATCGGCAGGAGGTTGCTTGCCCATGCCGAGCAGGTCGCCGCCTCGCTCGGCGTCAAGGACCTTCGGCTCTACACGAACAAGCGCTTTGCCGAGAATGTGCAGCTTTATCTGAGGAGTGGCTATGCGATCGATCGCGAAGAGCCACTCAAGGACGGTTTTCTCGTCCACATGAGCAAGCGTATCGAATAACTGCGCGAAAGCTTCCCCTCAGCATGCCCGCCTCTCGATCACGGCAGCCCAAAGCGCCGCCAGCAGTGCGAGCATCGCCGATACCAGCATCAGGACGAACAGCGTGTGGATCGTTGCCGACCGCTCAAGAAACAGCCCTGCGATGGAGCCGATGAGCGCACCGCCTGCGATCCGCAGGGCAGCGGCGAGTCCCGCGGCCATGCCGACCATATCCGACCGAACCGACATCGCGCCGCTGTTGGCGGCCGGCATGGTCAGGCCGTTGCCGAGACCGATGAAGATGCAGGGGCCGAACAGCGCCAGTATCTGCGTCATGCCTGATAGCGACAGAGCGAGGCCGAAGGCGAGCCCGATGCAGGTCAGAAGCCGCGCGACGACCAGTATCCTGCCGAGCCGGATTCTCGCGCCATAGCGGCCGGCCAGATAGCTGCCGAGAATGAAGCCGGCGGGAACCAGGCCCATGTAGAAGCCGAGCCTGGCGCTCGAGCCGCCGAGCGCATCGCCGATGCTAAGCGGCGCTCCGCCGAGGAAGATGTAGAGCACGCCCATCGAGCAGGACATGCAGAGCGTATAGGCCCAGAATCGCGCCGAGCACAGGAGCAGCCCATAGGAGGCGAGGTAGTTCCTGCGCGATCCCGGCGACGATGCTCTCGATCCCTTCAATTCGCGCATGGACAGGAGGAATGCGGCCGCCCCGAGAACCGCAAGGACGACGAAGCTCGCCTGCCAGCCGAAGACTTCGTCCAGCGAGCCGCCGAACAGCGGACCGACCATGGGCGCCAGCGCCCATCCCATGGCGAGGTAGCCGAATTTGCTGGCGGCTTCGCGTTCGCCCGAGGTTTCCTTGATGATGACGAGGGCGACGGAGTAGCACGGTCCGATACAGGCCTGCATCGAGCGGAAGACGAGGAAGGTGCCGATATCGGGGGCAAGAACGCAGCCGACCGACGCGACGACGAAGATGGAAAGTGCCGTCAGGACGACCGGCCTGCGGCCGAACCGGTCCGATATCGCGCCGCCGATCGCCTCAAGGGTTGCCGTGACGATGGAAAAGCCGGCGACCGACAGATTCACCAGAGCGAAATCGGCGTGAAATGCCGCAGCGATCTTCGGCAGCGACGGCAGGATCATGTTGACCGGCAGCACGGCCAGCGCGGAAAGCAGGATGAGGGTCGTCAGCCGCGGCTGTACGGCTGCTCTGCCGATGGTCGGGTCTTCGATGGCTTGCGTGGCTGAACGTTCGATGCGGCTTTCGGTGCGCGTCATGGCCTTGTCCGTCGTGTGGTGGGAAGTCGAGGGAGATCTGACGGGTGCCGCCCGGAATGAGGGCAATAAAAAAGGCCCCGTCAGGAGCCTGCTTACCGCGCATGGGTGCTTTCGCCGGATGGTTACACCATCCTGCCCATGCGCCTTCCTACCACTACGAGAACCAAAGTCGTGTTCATGACGTAAGAGCTAAACGGAAAGCCGCGCATCGTCAATGCGCGGTCCGTCGGCAGGGCAAACGGGCTTGTCTGCGCTTTAGGCGCAGGGCCTCTTATATGTCGTAGCTGTGACCGGCATTCAGCGTCGAGATGAACTGCCGGGTCCGCTCCTGCGACGGGGCACCGAAAATGCTGCTTGAAGACCCGGTTTCGACGACGTTGCCCGCTTCGAGGAACACCACATTGTTGGCGATCTTCGAGGCAAGGCGCAGGTCGTGCGTCGCCATGACCATGGTCGTGCCTTCGCTGGCGAGCTTGCCGAGGACATCGACCACTTCGGCCGCCAGTTCCGGATCGAGCGCGGACGTCGGCTCGTCGCAGAGCAGGACGCGCGGCGAAGGGGCGAGCGCCCGGGCGATGGCGACGCGCTGCTGCTGGCCGCCTGATAGCGTCGAGGGCCAGGCATCCATCTTGTGCGCCATGCCGACCTTGGTCAAAAGCTCGACGGCGCGGGCGCGGGCCTTGTCCTGTGGCCAGCGCAGCACGGTCGTCAGCCCCTCCATGACGTTGCCGATGGCGGTCTGATGCGGGAAGAGCTGGAAATTCTGGAAGACCATGCCGGTCTGGCGGCGGATCTTCTGGATATCCTGCCACGCGACCCGCTTGTCGGGCGCGAAGGTGATCGCCTCCCCACCGATGCGGATCGTGCCGGCGGTCGGGATTTCCAAAAGGTTGATGCAGCGCAGCAGCGTGCTCTTGCCGCCGCCGGAGGGGCCTACAAGCGCCGTCACGGTGCCCTCCGGGATCACCAGGTTGATGTCCTTGAGGATGACGTTGTCGCCGAAGCGCTTTTCGATATGCGAAAGCTCGATCATGTCCGCGCCTCCAGCGTGCCGCCATAGCGGGCGAAACGGCGTTCGAGGGAGCCCTGCAGCGTCGAGAGAAAGGTGCTGAGGACGAGATAGATCAGCGCCGCCTCGATATAGAGGATCAGCGGCTCGTAGGTCGTCGCCACGATGCGTTGCGCGGCCTGGAACAGTTCCGGCACGGTGATGGCGGCGGCAAGCGAGGTGTCCTTGACCAGAGAGATGAACGTGTTCGACAGCGGCGGCACGGCGACGCGGGCTGCCTGCGGCAGGATGGTGCGGCTCATGGCCTGGCGCCAGCTCATGCCGATCGAATAGGCGGCTTCCCACTGCCCCTTCGGTACGGAGGAAATGACGGCGCGGATGATTTCCGACGTATAGGCGCCGACGCTGAGCGTGAAGCCGATCACCGCGGCCGGAAAGGCATCGAGCAGGATGCCGAGGCTCGGCAGGCCGTAGAAGATGACGAAGAGCTGCACCAGCAGCGGCGTGCCGCGAATGACCCAGACATAGAAGCGCGCAACGGCCGCCAGTGGCGGCGGGCCGAACAGCCTTGTGACGGCCGTGAGCAGGCCGAGCAGCAGGCCGAGAACAAAGGTGATCAGGGTGAGCGGGATGGTGAAGACGAGCCCTGCCCAAAGCAGCGTGCCCAGTGATTCCCACATCAGTTGCAGCCAATGCCCCACAGAGAAGCCTTTCGATAAGAGAATGCGTCCGGAGATGACCCCGGACGCATTTTTTTCACAATTTGGTTTTTCTGGCTATTCCCTCTTACTTCGAAACGTCCTGTCCGAAGTATTTCTGGGAAATCTTGGCATAGGTGCCGTCAGCCTTGATATCGGCCAGCGCCTTGTTGATGGCGGCCTGCAGCTCCGGCTCGCCCTTGCGGATGATGGCGGCGGAATAATCGGCATTGGCCTGCTGGGCGACGATCTTCACCGGCGCATCGGGCTTGTGCTTCTTGAAGTCGAGGAAGGAGAGGCTGTCGTTGATCGTCGCGTCGGCGCGGCCGGTCAGCACGAGCTGGATCGACTGGTCGAAACCATCCGTGCCGACGAGCTCGGCGCCGGACTCCGTGGCGAGCTTGCCGAAGTTGCTGGTCAGCGACTGCGCGGACTTCTTGCCCTTGAGATCGGCGAAATCCTTGATGTCGGTGTTGCTGTCCTTGACGATCAGCACGGCCTTGGAGGCGATGTAGGGATCGGAGAAATCATACTTCTGCTTGCGGGCGTCGGTGATGCCGACCTCGTTGATGACGGTGTCGTAGCGGTTGGCGTCGAGGCCGGCGATCAGGCCGTCCCACTTGCCTTCGAGGAACTGTGCCTTGACGCCGAGCTTGGCGGCGATCGCTTCGGCGATCTCGACATCGAAGCCGGTGAGCTTGTTGTTCTCGTCATGATAGGTGAAGGGCGCATAGGTGCCTTCCGTGCCGACTTTCAGCACGCCGGCCGCCTGGATCGCCTTGAGGTTGTCGCCGGCATGTGCCGGCAGGAGGAGCGCGGCCTGTACAAGCGCGGCAGCAGCGGCAGTCTTCAACCAGTTCATCGTTTTCTTCCGTTTCTGGAGCGGTTTTATTCAATGTCGCATACATCGCAGAAAAATCGCAGCGCGGAAGCGTAGAAAACTGCGAGATAAATGGGCAATTGCGAATATTTTTCTCAAGATTCGGCGGATTCGACAGCTTTGCGAAGAAAGCCGCTCATTTGCACAAACGTTCAAGATCAATCCGGCGCCGCGGGCGACAATCATTCCTTCCATATCCGAAAGGGAAGACCATGACAGATGTCAATGCGGCTCGGGGGAAGCAGGCCGTCAATTTGCAGGAGAAGCTTGAAAGGATCGAGGGGTTCTGGCAGCCTCGCGTCATCGCTGAAATGAATGACTATCAGTTCAAGCTCGTCCGCATCGAGGGGGATTTCATCTGGCATGATCATCCGGAAACGGATGAGACGTTCATCGTTATAGAGGGGCGGTTGCGGATCGATTTTCGTGACGGTGCCGTCCATATCGGACCTGGCGAAATGTTCGTCGTTCCGAAGGGAATGGAGCACAAGCCCTTCGCGGAGAAGGAAGTCCGGATGATGCTGATCGAACCGCGCGGCACTTTGAACACCGGTCGCGAAGGCGGTGCAAGGACGGCTGAGAACGATATCTGGATATAGATTGCATCGCGCCGACCGGTGGGTTGCCGAGGTCTTGTTGACGACTGCGTGAGCCGTATGGCAGCCTTTCCGCCAACAGGCGCTTCCTCGTCTTTATGATCGTAGCGGCGCTAGACCTCCAGACAGGCGCGGCGTGTACCGATGCATCCTCGACTCCTGAAAACATTCCTGGCGGTCGCCCGAAGCAAAAGCTTCACGCGGGCGGCGCAGGAGGTTCATCTTGCGCAATCCAGCGTCAGCGACCAGATGCAGTCGCTCGAGGTTGAGTTGGGAGCGGTGCTTTTTACCCGCTCGAAACAAGGTCTAGGGCTGACGCAGGCGGGTGAGACGCTGGTCTCATATGCCGAGGAGATGTTGGCGCTGGCGGACGAGGCACGCGGGGCCGTCGTGGCAGCCGCAGGGCATCAGGCCGGGTTGGTCACGATAGGTGCGCTGGAGACAATCGCCGCTATCACGCTTCCCGAGTGGCTGTCGGCTTTCCAGAGCGATCATCCCGATGTCAGCCTTCAGCTGAAGGTGGCCGGCAGCGGCGATCTGTTGCGCAAGCTCGACACCGGCGAGATCGACCTTGCTTTCTGCTTCGATCAGGGTGGTTTCGACGAGCGTTTCGTCCGGCGGGCAATCGCGACCGAGCCGCTGATCGTTGCGATACACCCCCAGGCAAAATTCATGGCGAGAGAGCTGGATTTGGCCGGGCTTGCATCGATGGAGTTTCTTGCGACCGAGGTCGGCTGCGCCTACCGCGCCATGTTCGACAAGGCATTTGCCGACGCCGGCGTGCCAGCGCCGAAGCCTTCCGCGGAGGTCGGCAGCGTCGGTGCGATCATCCGGCTGGTGGCGGCCGGCGCTGGAATCGCGCTGGTGCCGCGTCTTGCGGCTGCCGAGGCGCTCGATCGCGGTGAAATCAGTGAGATGTCGTGGCCAGGATCGGACCGGACGGTGACGTTGGCGATGATCTGGCGTCGCCGGCGGGTTCAGCCGCCAGCGCTGCGATCGCTGCTGACGGCCTCAATCGAACACTTCGCGGCGGTCAGATCAGCCGGTGTCCGCCCTCGACATGCAGTGTCGTCCCCGTCGTAAAGCCATTGCCCATCAGATAGCCGATAGCCTTGGCGATATCCTCGGGTTGGCCGATGCGGCCGACCGGCAGCCGCTTTGCCATGGCGTCCAGCGTTTCGTCCTTCTTGTCGCCGGCTACGAATGTCCAGATAGGTGTGTCGACCCAGCCAGGCGAAACAACGTTGACGCGGATCGGCGCCAGCTCGACTGCGAGCGCACGGACCAGCCCCTCCAATGCCGCGTTGACGGCGGCGACGACCGAACCTCGTGCCGACGGGCGGTAGGCCGCGATACCGGATGTAAATGTGATCGAGCCGGTGGACGCGAGTTTTGGGGCGCCATGTTTGGCGAGCAGCAGCGGTCCATAGAATTTGCTTTCCACCACCCTTTGCGCTGCCTTCAGATCCAGTGAGGGCAGCAATTCATAGGCGCCTTCGATGTCGGCGGCGGTGCTGACGATATGATCGAGCCCTTCGATCCGTCCGAAAAGATCGGCGACCTGCGCTTCCTGTGTGATATCGAGCGCGACAGTGGACAGCGCCGAACTTTGCAATTCCGCACGGGCATGCCGGAGCTTGTCCTCGTTCCGCCCGACGATGATTACCTCCGCGCCGGCTGCGATAGCCTGTTTCGCCAGCGCCAGGCCCATTCCGGAACTGCCGCCGACGATGAGGATTCGTGAATTCGTCATGTCTGCCGATGCCATGTATTTTACTCCCGATGTGGATGCTTTCGGGGAAGACTTGGCAGAAAGGCCGGAAGATCGAAAACGGAGAAAAACGATGATATCATCGGATTTTCCGATGTCGGCGCCGGCTAGAGCAATTCCAGGAAAAGTGCGCCGCGGTTTTCCGTCCGGGATCGCGTAAAAACAAAGGGATAGAGCGGTTCATCGATTCCGTGAAACGAGGAACTGCTCTAGGCATTTGGGATGGCAATTATGGCGTTGAAACCTGTATTCACGCCGCAGCCGGCCGCCGTTTGATCCGTTCGCTGACGATGATGATGAATCCGGCGCTGAGGATCAGGATCGCGCCGATGAAGGTGTTGGCGCCGGGGATGTCGCCCCAGATCATGTAGCCGAGCAGGAAGGCCCAGACGAGCGAGGTGTATTCGAACGGCGCCAGCACCGAGACCGGGGCCTGGCGCATGCCTTCGAAGAGAGCGAGCTGGCCGGCGCCGGCAATCACGCCGGTCAGCGCCAGCAGGACCACCTGGAAGGGTGTCGGCGTGTGCCAGTGGGCGATCGCCATGCCGGCGGTCAGGACAATGAACATGATGTTGGAGACGGCCATCTGGATATGGCTCTTCTCGTGCAGCGCGGTCTTGCGCAGCAGCACCATGCCGCTTGCCCACAGGACGGCGGCTTGCAGCGCCAGATAGACCGGCCAGGAGATCGACAGGCCTACCGGATTGGAGGCGATGACCACGCCGCAGAAGCCGACGCCGACGGCCATCCAGCGCGCGAACGTGACCTTTTCGCGCAGCACGATGGTCGCAAGGATCGTGCCGACGATGGGGGCTGCGTAATAGAGCGTCGTCACCTCGGCGAGTTGCAGGTAGGAAGCGGCCGAATAATAGGAAATCCAGGCGATCAGGATGATGACGCTGCGCACGATCATCGGCTTGAGGATCGGCGAGCGCGCAACCTTGTGAACGAGCGCGGGTCCCTCGAAGACGAAGCAGCCGGCCAGGATGGTGCAGCTTCGGATGAACAGGACTTGCCAGACCGGAATGGAGGCGACAAGCAGCTTCACCGCCGAATCGTGGGCGGTGAACAGCATGTAGGCAAACACCGTAAGCAGGATGCCGTAGCCGATGGAGTTTTTCACGGGGATGCACCAGAGGATGACCCGAAGCGGGCCGGCTGAAGAACATTTCAGTCTTCAATCGATAGGAGCCTACTTTTTCGCCGTCAATAGGGCTTTTCGACGGCTGCTGAGGGTCACGAAATATTTATTCGGGGTTGTGGCGGCTTTGCCTGCGCTTTAACAGACGGAGACGAAATGTGACCGGCATCCCGGTTTCGGGCCGTTGAGATTTCAATCGATTTAAATAGACTGCGGCAAGCGCTTTGGAGGAATTTTCATGGACGAGAGGATGAGAATGGCGGGCCTGGAGGCGCAAAGGAGCGGATTTTTCACAAAACCGCGCGCCGCCGTGTCCCTGCTGTTCTTGCTGAACGGGTTCATGGTCGGCTGCTGGGCGCCGAAAATTCCCGAATTCGCCGAGCGGCTGCACCTGACGAAATTCGAGCTCGGCCTGATGATCCTCGCCTTTGGCGTCGGGTCGCTGGTGATGATGCCGCTTGCGGGTGCGCAGATCGCCGTGCGTGGATCGCGCATCGTCGTGCGCGCCTTTGCGGTGCTGCTGCTGCCGATGATTCTGGCTCTCACCCTGGCGCCGAACGTCTGGACTGCGGCCATCGCGCTTTTCCTTTTCGGCGGCTTCGTCGGCGCCATGGACGTGGCGATGAACGCCAACGCCGTCTCGGTCGAGAAATCCATGCGCCGGGCGATCATGTCCTCCTGCCATGCCTTCTGGAGCCTGGGCGGCCTGTTGGGGTCGGCGATCGGCGGGCTGCTGATTTCCCGCTGGGGCGTTCTCGGCCACGCCGAGGCGTCGACCGTTCTCGCCGTTCTTTTCCTGATCGTCGCCTGGCCAATGGTTCTGGGCGACCAGCCGCATCCCGACGAAGCCAAGCCGAAGGCAAAGCTGCCGATGATCCCGCTGCCCTGGCTGCTCGGTATCGTCGCGCTGTTCTGCATGGTGCCGGAAGGCGCGGTGCTCGATTGGAGCGCGCTCTATCTCGGTCAGGAAAAGGGCGCGTCGGTGGCGCTGTCCGGCTTCGGCTTCGCCGCGTTTTCGGCCACCATGGCGACCATGCGCTTTGCCGGCGATTTCGTGCGCGACTGGCTGGGTGCCGTGCGCACGCTGCGCGTCTGCACGGTCTTTGCCATCGTCGGCATGCTGATGGCGGCGCTGGCGCCGAATGCGGAAATCGCCATTCTCGGTTTCGCGCTGTGCGGCATCGGGATTTCCAACATGGTGCCGATCGCGTTTTCGGCGGCCGGCAACATTCCGGGCCTGCAGCCCGGCATCGGCATTTCGGTCGTCACGACGCTCGGCTATTCCGGTATGCTGGTGGCACCGTCCGCCATCGGCTTCGCCGCCGAGCATGTCGGCTTCTCGCCTGTGCTGATGGCGCTGCCGGTGCTGCTGCTCGTGGTGCTGGCCTTGTCGCCGCTCGCGCGCTACGCCGACGGCATTGGCGGCAGCAAGCATTAATTTCGTCATTTTTGACCGGTAACGGGTGGCTCCTGTCCGATCAAAAGAGATTGCCGGAGCGGTTGACAACGATCGTTTCGTGATCCACCTGAAAGGCACCCGTTTCAAAGGCCTGCGAGAGCTTTCCATGTCGTCCGCCAGTGATTTCGATCCGAAACCGCGCCGTTCCTCCGTTGCCGTCGATGTCGGCGGCGTGATCGTCGGCGGCGGTGCGCCTGTGGTCGTGCAGTCCATGACCAACACCGATACGGCCGATGTCGATTCGACCGTGGCGCAGGTGGCGGCCCTCTTCAAGGCCGGCTCCGAGCTCGTGCGTATCACCGTCGATCGTGACGAGAGCGCGGCCGCCGTGCCGAAGATCCGCGAGCGGCTGCTGCGGCTCGGCATGGACGTGCCGCTGATCGGCGATTTTCATTATATCGGCCACAAGCTGCTTGCCGATCATCCGGCCTGCGCCGAGGCACTGGCGAAATACCGCATCAATCCCGGCAATGTCGGTTTCAAGGACAAGAAGGACAAGCAGTTCGCCGAAATCATCGAAATGGCGATCCGCTACGACAAGCCGGTGCGCATCGGCGTCAACTGGGGCTCGCTCGATCAGGACCTATTGACCGCGCTGATGGACAAGAATGCCGCCGAAGGCTCTCCGTTGTCGGCCCGGCAGGTGACGCGCGAGACCATCGTGCAATCGGCACTGATCTCGGCCGATCTCGCCGAAGAAATCGGTCTGCCGCGCAACCGCATCATCCTGTCGGCCAAGGTCAGCCAGGTACAGGATCTGATCGCCGTCTATTCCATGCTGTCCGAACGCTCCGACCACGCCCTGCATCTCGGCCTCACCGAGGCCGGCATGGGCTCGAAGGGCATCGTCGCTTCGTCCGCCGCCATGGGCTATGTGCTGCAGCACGGCATCGGTGACACGATCCGCGTTTCGTTGACCCCGGAGCCGAATGGCGACCGCACCCGTGAGGTGCAGGTGGCGCAGGAGCTCCTGCAGGTCATGGGCTTCCGCCAGTTCATTCCCGTCGTCGCGGCTTGTCCCGGCTGCGGCCGAACGACGTCGACCGTCTTCCAGGAGCTGGCGCAGAACATCCAGAACGACATTCGCAAGAACATGCCGGTCTGGCGCGAAAAGTATCCGGGGGTCGAGGCGCTGAACGTCGCCGTCATGGGCTGCATCGTCAACGGTCCCGGTGAAAGCAAGCATGCCGATATCGGCATTTCCCTGCCCGGCACCGGCGAGACGCCGGCCGCCCCGGTCTTCATCGACGGCCAGAAGGCCATGACGTTGCGCGGCCCGAACATCGCTTCGGATTTCGAGGCGCTGGTTGGCGATTACATCGAGAAGCGGTTCGGCCGGAAGGATGTCGCGGCGGAGTGATCCGCCGCTCAAGCCGCCTTATCTGCCGGTTTTCACGTAATTCCGGCCGCAAAGCTGCTTCGCACCTTCGTCGAGGCTGCTTTAGATGTTGCTCGTCAGCAGCTTGATGCCGGCAAAGCAGTAGAAGCCGGCCATGACGCCCTCGATCCAGCGGCGCGCATTGCGATAGACCTTCAGCGCATGGGGTGTCGAAAACAGGATCGCATAGCCCATGAACACCACGAAGCCGGTGACGCCGCAAACCGCGATGATCAGCACCGCCACGGAAGCGGGCGCTCCCTGAGGCATGCCGAGCGCGATGATGGCAAGCCAGGCGAAGATCGCTTTCGGATTGGTGACGTGGATGCCGTAGCCGCGCAGGAGCAGCGATTTGAAGCCGGGCGTTTTCGGTCCTTCCGCCGCGGTCGGCATCTCGCCGCTGGCCCGAACGGCGCGGAATGCCTTGTAGGCGAGATAGAGCAGGTAGATGCCGCCGAAAATTTTCAGCACCTCCAGCGCCATGGCATAGGTTTGCAGCAGCGTGGCAAGACCTGCGGCAGCCGCGGTCGCCCAGGTCAGCGAGCCGCCGAAGATGCCGAGCGCTATGGTCGTGCCGGCCTTGCGGCCATGCGTCATCGATGTGCCGATGATGGCCATGATCGCCGGACCCGGACTGACCACGGCAACGATGTAGGCAATATAGGCCGGCAGAATCTGCGGCAGATAGGCAAGCGTTTCGTGCATGGAGAAATTTCCCGAAGCATCGGCCGGCGCGAACAATTCTGCGTCTATGGGCCAATCCCGGGACGGCAATGTGTCACAAAATGCAGCGGAAATCACCCGGCAACGCATGGATTCTTGTTATGGTGACATTCCATCGCCGAATGGATCGCAAGTCGGGCTGCCATGCCGGCCTGTTCCGGCATCCATAAACGCCCTTGAGCGGTGCGCTGCGGCGGTTGGCCCGTCTGCCGGCGGACTGCCTCGTGCTCCTGCGCCCGAGTCAGTTCCTGCGGTTCGCGACGAAACGGGCGGTTTCCGTCAGCACGTCTGCCTTGTCGCCATAGCCTGACAGCAGGCCGGCTGCTTCGCTTACCAGCCTTGAAAGCGTCGCCTCGGCCCATTCCTGACCGCGCAGGGCAACCAGTGTGCCCTTGCCGCGAGCGGCATCCTTGCCGGTTGCCTTGCCCATGGTGGCGGCATCGGCGGTGAGGTCGAGAAGATCGTCGGCGAGCTGGAAGGCAAGGCCGATCTTTTCGCCGAACGTCCGAAGACGCTGGCGGTCTTGCGCCGATGCGCCAGCGATGATGGCCCCGGCCTCGCAGGCGAAGCGGATCAACGCGCCGGTCTTCATCGCCTGCAGCGTGGTGATGCCGCGCTCGTCAGGCGGCTCTTTCTCAGCGGCGAGATCGAGGGCCTGGCCGCCGGCCATGCCGCCGATGCCGGCAGCGCGCGCCAGCGCCAGAACGAGCGCCATCTTCCGATCCGCCGGCAGCTCGGTTTCGGGGGCGGCAATGATGTCGAAGGCATAGGTCAGCAGGCTGTCGCCTGCCAGGATCGCCGTTGCATAGTCGAAGGCGATATGCACCGTCGGCTGGCCGCGGCGCAGGTCGTCGTCGTCCATGGCGGGCAGGTCGTCATGGACGAGGGAATAACAGTGCACGCATTCGAGTGCGGCGCCGACCCTGAGCGCGGCCTCCGCGTTGCCGCCGAGAAGCGCGGCCGATTCCATGACGAGAAAGGGACGCAGGCGCTTGCCGCCATTCAGGACACCGTGGCGCATGGCGCCCAGAAGCCGCGCCGGGCGAACGATCTCGTCGTTTGCCGGGGCATCGCCGAGAAGCCGGTTCAGCAGGGCTTCGATCTTGCCGGCATTGTCCCGGAGGCGCTGTTCGAATGAGGAGTAGGTGCTGTCCATGGCCGCTGTTTGGCATGAGAGGCGGTTGCTGGCAACGAGAATTGTCAACAGCCGGATGGGGAATCGCGCCGGACTCTGGTCATCGCTGCATGTAGGCGGTATGACGAATGCAGCATCAGCGCGTTTCCCGGTTGCATCCAGCCTGCGCCGGGATGGAGCCATCGTGGACCTTCGGCAATTGGACATATCGACGGACAATGAGGAGGAAGCCGAAGTGCCGCAACGGTCCGGCCTGCTTGCGCGATTCAAGGCAAGGCCGCTTTGGCAGCGCATCGTCCTGGTGCTGATCGGCGTTTTCCTGCTGCCCTATCTTTTCATTTTCGTCTATCTGCTGCCGCTCATCCACCCCGTCTCGACCCTGATGATCGGGGATGCCGTCACCTTTCGCGGCTATGACCGCCGCTGGGTGCCGCTCGACAATATTGCGCCCGTGCTGGTGAAATCGGTCATGGTGTCCGAGGATGGGCAGTTCTGTTATCATGGCGGCGTCGATTGGGGCGAAATGCGGGTGCTTGTCGACGAAACCCTGCACGGCAAGTCGACGCGCGGCGGCAGCACGATCCCGATGCAGACGGTGAAGAACCTTTTTCTCTGGAACAGCCGCTCCTTCGTGCGCAAGACCCTGGAACTGCCGCTGGCGGTTTTCGCCTCCGCCGTCTGGTCCAAGCGCCGCATGATGGAGATTTACCTCAATGTCGCCGAATGGGGCCCGGGCATTTACGGCATCGAGGCGGCGGCGCGCTATCATTTCAAGGTGCCGGCCTCAAGGCTCACGGCGCGCCAGGCGGCTCTTCTCGCCGTTTCGCTTCCCAACCCGATCGACCGGGTGGCGAGCAAGCCGGGGCGAGGGCTCAGCCAGCTTGCCTCGCTGATCCAGCGCCGCGCCCGGAATGCGGATGCATACATCAGATGTCTTTATGACTGAGATCACAACTTGTCGTTCGATCGGCTGATCGTCATCCGGCATTGTCGGTCAGGACGCAGGAACCGGAAAGGAAACAGCGATCATGGACAAGCTGACCCTCTATATCGGCAACAAGAACTATTCCTCCTGGTCGTTCCGGCCGTGGATCGCGCTCGAAGGTTGCGGCGTCCCCTTCGAAGAGGTTCTGATCCCCTTCGATTTCCCGGGCGGCAATCCCCGCATTCGCCAGGTATCGCCGACCGGCAAGGTGCCGCTGCTGGACCATGATGGATTCAAGCTCTGGGAATCGCTCGCCATCATCGAGTATGTGGCCGAGCTTTTCCCGCATGCCGGACTTCTCCCGGGGGATCGGAAGGACCGGGCGCTGGCGCGGGCCTACGGCATGGAGATGCTTTCCGGTTTTCGAGCTCTTCGCAATGCATGCCCGATGAACATGCGGCGCCCCGTCAGCCGCCTCGATCTGCCGGAAGGCGTCATGGAGGACGTGGCGCGCATCGAGACCATCTGGCGCGAGGCGCGCTCCCGATCCGGCGGCCCCTTCCTGTTCGGCGCGTTTTCGGGGGCAGATGCGATGTTCGCGCCCGTCGTCAGCCGCCTGGAAAGATACGACATCGATGTTGCGGCCGACACGCGGGACTATATGGCTGCGATGAAGGCGCTGCCGGCCTGGAGGAAGTGGGAGGCGGCGGCGCTGGAAGAAACATGGATCGTTCCGGAAGACGAGGCTTGAGCGCCGATTCGGGTTCGAATATCCGCGAATCCGTTGCAGCCGGCAAAAAATGCTGGAAGGGACTGGTCAAAGTCCGACAAGCCATGTATAAGCCGCCCCAATTTCCGAAATTGATGCATATCTGTTTCGGCCGCCTTGCTGGCCGCGGATATGTTTCGTCCGTCCATGGAGTAACGAGAATGGCTGTACCGAAGAGAAAAACGAGCCCGTCCAAGCGCGGTATGCGCCGCTCGGCCGACGCCCTGAAGGCCTCGACCTACGTCGAAGACAAGAACTCCGGCGAACTGCGCCGCCCGCACCACATCGACCTGAAGACCGGCATGTATCGCGGCCGCCAGGTTCTGACGCCGAAGGAAAGCGCATAATTCAGGCGCTGCCTTGATGGCATGAATAAAAGGCCGGCGTTACGCCGGCCTTTTTCTGTTTTTGATCAGGGTCGTTTGTGAGAGCGGGCACCGAGCAGCGTCTCGTGCCGCACCTCCTGATGCCTCCTATCCCTGCGGGGCCTTCCCGGAGAGATGTCGCGAAGGGGCAGAGGGGGCGAACATTCTCCGCAAATTCAGGGCCGCGTTCCGCCGCCGTCCTGCCTCACAAACTGTCCAGCTTGTTCTGCATGGCACGGAGCTGTTCCTTCAGCTCGTCGATGTCCTTGGCTTCCGCCTTGCGGCTTTCCTTGACCGGCGGCTTCATGAAGGGCGAGAACATCTGCATGGCCTGCTGGAACATTTCGGTGTTGCGACGGACCTGCTCCTCGACCATCTGTATCGGCAGCTGCAGGTTCTTGCCGAGGGGCGTTTCGCCAAAGGCGCGATTGATCTGCTCGCGCATCTGGGTCTGCTGTTCTGTGAAAGAACGCATCGAGTGTTCAAGGAAGCTCGGCACGACCATCTGCATCTGGTCGCCGTAATAGCCGATGAGCTGCCGGAGGAATGAAATCGGCAGCAGCGTATTGCCGGTTTTCGATTCCTGTTCGAAAATAATCTGCGTCAGGACAGAATGCGTAATGTCTTCACCGCTCTTGGCGTCCTGGACGATGAACTCCTCGCCCTTTTTGACCATCTCCGCCAGGTCGTCCAGCGTCACGTAGGTGCTGGTTCCGGTGTTGTATAGGCGGCGATTGGCGTATTTCTTGATTACGATCTGGCCCTCATTCTTTGCCATTATCAGTCTCCTGGCCCCGTCTGATTGTATGGAATGCTCCTCCACTTCGGAGTGTAGACGCAAAAGAAGCGTGGTGACAATCGCTTTGTGCGATGCGGCAAGCCCTTTCCCTTGGTTGGATTTTTGCAGGCGGTGGCGGGTTCGTGAAATCTGCGCGCCGAAAATTCTTGCTGTTTGACTCGGGCGCAAAGCTTTGACAGTTTCGCCTCATATACTTGTTCATTCTGTGAGGAGGCATCCATGAGCAATTCATCCATCGTCGTCGCCAGCGCCGCCCGTACCGCGGTCGGTTCCTTCAACGGAGCTTTTGCGACCGTTCCGGCTCATGAGCTCGGCGCCGCCGCCATCAAGGGCGTGCTGGAGCGCGCCGGCGTCGACGCCAAGGAAGTCGACGAGGTCATTCTCGGCCAGGTGCTTCAGGCCGGCGAAGGCCAGAATCCGGCACGCCAGGCGGCGATGAAGGCCGGTATTCCGCAGGAGGCCACCGCCTGGGGCGTCAACCAGCTTTGCGGTTCCGGCCTGCGCGCCGTCGCGCTCGGCATGCAGCAGATCGCAACCGGAGACGCGAAGATCATCGTTGCCGGCGGCCAGGAATCCATGTCGATGGCGCCGCATGCCGCAAACCTTCGTGCCGGCACCAAGATGGGCGACATGAAGATGGTCGACACCATGATCAAGGACGGCCTGACCGACGCCTTCTACGGCTATCACATGGGCATCACCGCAGAAAATGTCGCGCGGCAGTGGCAGCTTTCGCGCGAGGATCAGGACCAGTTTGCCGTTGCCTCGCAGAACAAGGCGGAAGCCGCGCAGAAAGCCGGCCGCTTCGCGGACGAGATCGTTCCCTTCACCATCAAGACGCGCAAGGGCGACGTCACCGTCGATGCCGACGAATATATCCGCCATGGGGCGACGCTGGACGGCATGGTGAAGCTGCGCCCGGCCTTCGACAAGGAAGGCACGGTCACTGCCGGGAACGCGTCCGGCCTCAATGACGGCGCCGCCGCCGCCCTGTTGATGACCGAGGCGGAAGCCTCGCGCCGCGGCATACAGCCGCTTGCCCGCATCGTTTCCTGGGCAACGGCCGGCGTCGATCCGCAGGTCATGGGCACCGGGCCGATCCCGGCTTCCCGCAAGGCGCTGGAAAAGGCCGGATGGTCCGTCGGCGACCTCGATCTCGTCGAGGCCAACGAGGCTTTTGCCGCCCAGGCTTGCGCCGTCAACAAGGATCTCGGCTGGGATACGTCGATCGTCAACGTCAACGGTGGCGCGATCGCCATCGGCCACCCCATCGGCGCTTCCGGCGCCCGTATCCTCAACACGCTGCTGTTCGAAATGAAGCGCCGTGGCGCCCGCAAGGGGCTCGCTACGCTGTGCATCGGCGGCGGCATGGGTGTCGCCATGTGCTTCGAGGCGCTCTGACGCGCCTTGAAAGGGGTTTTCCAGAAGAAGTGGTGAAAGCGGAGCGGGCGACCCGGTGTGCGGGCGTCCCGCCTCCGCGACAACAGAGGGGAGTGGCACATGAGCAGAGTGGCTTTGGTAACCGGAGGGACACGCGGCATTGGAGCCGCCATTTCGATGGCGCTGCACAATGCGGGCTACAAGGTGGCGGCGACCTATGCCGGCAACGACGAAAAAGCCCGGGCTTTCCACGATGTAACCGGCATTGCCGTCCACAAGTGGGACGTGACCGATTACGAGGCCTGCGGCAAGGGCATCGCCAAGGTCGAGCACGATCTCGGCCATGTCGAGGTTCTGGTCAACAATGCCGGCATCACCCGCGACGCCATGTTCCATAAGATGACGCCGCAGCAATGGCACGAGGTCATCAACACCAACCTCACCGGCCTGTTCAACATGACCCATCATGTCTGGCAGGGGATGCGCGACCGCAGCTTCGGCCGCATCATCAACATCTCTTCGATCAACGGCCAGAAAGGGCAGATGGGCCAGGCGAACTATTCGGCCGCCAAGGCCGGCGACCTCGGCTTCACCAAGGCTCTGGCGCAGGAAGGTGCCGCCAAGAACATTACCGTGAACGCCATTTGCCCCGGCTATATCGGCACGGAAATGGTGCTGGCTGTGCCGGAAAAGGTGCTGAACGAACGCATCATCCCGCAGATTCCCGTGGGACGCCTGGGCGAGCCGGAGGAAATCGCCCGAGTGGCGGTCTTCCTTGCCAGCGACGATGCCGGTTTCATCACGGGATCGACGATATCGGCCAATGGCGGGCAGTTCTTCGTCTGAGGCAATTCCGGGGAAAGAGCGCAGCGATTTTCCCATGGAGTTACACGAAACAGCAGAACGAAAGGCTCGGCGCTTCCATGAGGCGCCGAGCCTTTTCAGTTCGTTTGCATCACAAAACCGTTCGCCGGCTAAGCAATTCCCGGAAAGCGCATAGCGGTTTTCCGTGTGGACTTGCTTGAAGACGGAAGGAAAGAGCGTTTTCGCGATTTGAATAAAAGCGGAAAGGCTCTGGCCCGGCAATCAGCCGCGTCTTGAATGTATCTGATGTCCCTGCCGGGGCTTGAATTCCAGAATGACGGCATTCAACGCCACTTCCCGCCGCTCCTTGTCCCGCGCCCTTATCGCGCACCCGAGCGCATAGAAAGTGGTGCCGATGAGCACAAGGGCTGCAATGCTTGCGATGATTTCGGCCATGGTGCCGTTCCTTTCTCAAAACACTGCTTGCTTCCCGCGCTGGCGCGCGCAGGAAGAGGGTCTCTGTTCAGAAACCGCTATTGCCTGACGCCGCCAAAGCCTTGAGGTCGTGCCCGGCGGCCGACTGCCGCCGGTCACGAGGTTTCGGCTCTAGAGCAATTCCCGGAAAAATGCGTGGCGGTTTTCCGTTTGGAATTGCTTGAAAACAACGACAGAGCGTCTTCGCGATTCGAAGAAAAGCGGAAGCGCTTTACCGGCAACGGGCCTCGTAGCGATGGCCATAGCGGTCGCGATAGATGCAGTAGCCACGGCGCTCATGGGAGCGGCCGATGAGGTTGCCGACGACACCGCCGGCCACGGCGCCGACTGCTGCGCCACCCCAGCTATGCGTGGCCACGCCGCCGATCACGGCACCGGTGCCGGCACCGATGGCTGTGCCTCTCTCCGTTGACGTGCACGAGGCCAAAGCGCCGACGAGGGCGATCGCAACGATGATCTTCTTCATGGTGTTAGCTCCCTGATTTTCGAGGTTTGAACATGATCTGCGGATCAAATCCGCCCCATCAATAGCAGAATAAGGACAATGACGAGGACAAGTCCGAGACCGCCCGAAGGGAAATACCCCCACCCACGGCTATAACCCCAGTTGGGAAGTGCGCCGATCAACAGCAGAATCAGTATGACAAGCAATACCGTACCAAGCATGATATGTTTCCTCCATGTCCGTCGCTTGACTGTTACGCTAACGTCCTGTTCGACGCGGCGTCATGTTTCAGCGCCCCCAGCTCAAATCTATTCTTAGTGGCAGGCGGACTTCTTCAATTCTGCTCATAGAAACTTGCGGCCCCGGGAATTGTTCCGGCTGAGAAATAAAAATGCGGGGAGGGAGCGGTCCCGATGGTCAGCGAAACGTTAACGCGATGCGATCGGGCGGGAGCCGGGCGGGCTGCGAGAGACGCGTTTCTATGGTTAAAATACCATTAAAATACAATGGGTTGTGGTGAACGAAACGGGAAAGATCGTATGTCTGCGATTCGTCGGTGATTCGTTCTGTGTTTGGACCTTGGTTAATGTCGGAGCTTCGTTGCCGGCTTGCCCGGGGGTCGATAGAGCAAAAACGAGCGCGAATCGGATCGCCGAAACGTGGCGCAGTAGCCTTGAGGGCTTCATGCGGAGCAAAGCCGCCGTTGGGTCCGCTGCTGCCCGCTCATTGCGGTGCCGTCATGCCGAAATCCGCCGGCGCATCTCCGCGATTTGTCATCGGCCCGCTGCGGCGCCGACCGGAAAGCTGATGTATTCATCCTGTGCGTGTATTTGGCCCTTCATTATATTTGCGCTCGTCAAAAGCTTGGCCGCAATCGCAGATTCGGGCGGAATCCCCGGCTCAACCATTCGGAGTCCGGCGGGTTTTCGCCCGAAAGACGCAAGATGTTGTGTGGAACAAAAGCGGAATCGCGTGGAATCAACGATTCGTCGCCGATTCGTTCCGGCTTTGGTCCGGTTGTTCACGCTGGCGGTCAAACAAGAGAAATTTGCATGATTTACAAATAATTAACCAAGAAATGGCGGGGATTTCCCGCCATGACGGACTCCGCGCTTGACTCCTTTTCCCGTGGAAAAGGCATGAAAACAAGATTCAGCATCTGGTGGGAATCTTTTCGTTGAAATCCATATGTTGTAGTGAACAAATAAGGAACGGTGGCGAGTCAGCGATTCGTCTCCGATTCGTTCTCAGGCTGTTCCGGAATCCTTGGGACTCGCATGGGATGCAGAGCAAATATAACTTATGGTTGAGGCATCCAATAATGAAATCGCTTGTTGCCGCATGTGTTTTTTCAATCAGGTCTTGCCTTTGTCACATATGGTCGTCATCTGTTCGTTTCCTCAAGGAGAAGCTTGCCGATCGCACGATGGCGGTTTCTCACCCATGCACGGACCCATGACTCAGACTTCGCAGCCCATGATCCTGAGCGGACGCGGCGTGACCGCGGTGCTCGGACCCACCAATACCGGCAAGACCCATTATGCCATCGAGCGCATGGTGGCGCACGGCAGCGGCGTGATCGGCCTGCCGCTGCGGCTGCTTGCGCGCGAGGTCTATACGCGCGTCGTCGAGAAGGTCGGGGCCCAGCATGTCGCGCTTGTCACCGGCGAGGAAAAGATATCGCCGCCCAATGCCCGCTTCTCCGTCTGCACCGTGGAAGCCATGCCGCGCGAAACGCGCGCCTCCTTCGTCGCGATCGACGAGGTGCAGCTTGCCGGAGATCTGGAGCGCGGGCATATTTTCACCGACCGTATCCTGCATCTGCGCGGCCGCGACGAAACCCTGCTGCTCGGCGCGGGCACGATGCGGCCGATCCTCGAGCAGCTGCTGCCGGGGATCACCGTTCTGGAGCGCCCACGGCTGTCGCATCTCTTCTATGCCGGGCAGAAGAAGATCACGCGCCTGCCGCAGCGCACCGCGATCGTCGCCTTCTCCGCCGACGAGGTCTATGCCATCGCCGAGCTGATCCGCAGGCAGCGCGGCGGTGCGGCCGTCGTTCTCGGCGCGCTGAGCCCGCGGACCCGCAATGCGCAGGTGGCGCTCTATCAGGCCGGCGATGTCGAGTATCTGGTTGCGACCGACGCAATCGGCATGGGCCTCAACCTCGATGTCGATCATGTCGCCTTCGCCCAGGACCGCAAGTTCGACGGCTATCAGTTCCGCAACCTCAATCCGGCCGAGCTCGGCCAGATCGCCGGCCGAGCCGGCCGTCATCTGAAGGACGGCACCTTCGGCGTGACGGGGCAGGTGGATCCCTTCGACGACGAACTGGTGCGCCGGATCGAGGGGCACGAATTCGATATGGTGAAGGTGCTGCAATGGCGCAGCAAGGATCTGGATTTCGCCTCGATCGCGGCCCTGCGGGCCAGTTTGGAGAACGCGCCACGCGTGCAGGGCTTGACGCGGGCGCTGCCTGCGGTAGACCAGCAGGCGTTGGAATATTTGTCACGCGATCTGGAGATAGTCGATCTTGCCAGCAGCCCGGCCCGGGTTGAAAAATTATGGGAGGCCTGCGCGCTTCCCGACTATCGGCGCATCACGCCTGCCCAGCACGCCGATCTCATAGCCGCCCTCTTTTCCGATCTCGTGCGCTATGGCACGGTGAAAGAGGATTTCCTGGCCGAACAGGTGCATCGCGCCGATCGGACGGACGGCGAGATCGACACGCTTTCGGCGCGAATCGCGCAGATAAGGACTTGGACCTATGTGTCGAACCGGCCCGGCTGGCTTGCCGATCCGACACACTGGCAAGAAAAGACGCGGGAAATCGAAGATCGATTGTCCGATGCGTTACATGAACGGTTGACGAAACGCTTTGTTGATCGCAGGACATCTGTGCTCATGAAGCGCCTGAGAGAGAATGCGATGCTGGAAGCTGAAATCAGTGTGAATGGAGATGTCTTCGTAGAGGGGCATCATGTGGGGCAATTGACCGGATTTCGGTTCACGCCTATCGCGGGCACCGAGGGACCGGATGCCAAGGCTGTCCAGGCCGCCTCGCAGAAGGCGCTCGGGCTTGAATTCGAGGCGCGCGCCGCACGCCTGCATGCTGCCGGCAACGGCGATCTCGCGATCAGCGCCGATGGCCTGGTACGCTGGCTCGGCGATCCCGTGGCCCGCCTGTCGGGCAGCGAGCATATCATGCGCCCGCGCGTCATCCTGCTCGCGGACGAGCAGCTGACCGGCAACGCGCGCGATCACGTCTCCGCCCGGATCGAGCGGTTCGTCAATCATCACATCAGCACGATCCTGAAGCCGCTCGACGATCTGCAGCGCGCCGAGGATCTGCAGGGTCTCGCCAAGGGACTGGCTTTCCAGCTGGTGGAGAATCTCGGCGTTCTGTTCCGTCGCGACGTCACCGAGGAAGTGAAGTCGCTGGATCAGGATGCGCGCGCCTCCATGCGCCGCTACGGCGTTCGCTTCGGCGCCTATCATATTTTCGTGCCCGCATTGCTGAAGCCGGCTCCGGCCGAGCTCATCACGCTGCTCTGGGCCCTGAAGAACGACGGCCTTGACAAGCCGGGCTACGGCGACCTGATCCCCGTTCTGGCCGCCGGCCGCACCTCGGTCGTCACCGATCCGGGCTATGAGCGCATGTTCTACAAGCTCGCCGGCTTCCGGTTCCTCGGCAAGCGCGCGGTGCGCATCGACATTCTCGAGCGTCTGGCGGACATCATCCGTCCGCTGCTGCAGTGGAAGCCCGGCCAGGCCTCGCGTCCCGAGGGCGCCTATGACGGCCGTCGCTTCACCTCGACGACCTCGATGCTCTCGATCCTCGGCGCGACGCTGGAAGATATGGAGGAAATCCTCAAGGGTCTCGGCTATCGGGCCGATTCCGTGAAGGCCGAAGAGGCCCAGGCTTTCCTCGCTCAGCAGGATGCGGCCTCGAGTGCTGCGGCACCGGCTGCGGATGCCGCGGCCGAAAAGGCCGATCATGACGATGCCGACACGGCGGTCGACGAGCCGGCCAAGGACGCCGAGACCGTTTCCCAGGAAGCGGCTGCTCCCGCGGAAGCGGCGACCGAAGCCGCTCCGGCGGCTGCGGAAGCTCCTGCCGCAGTTGACGTGGTTCCCGCGGCTGCGGAAGCCGGTGCGGCTGTGGAAGCTGCCGCCGAGACCGCGGAGCCGAAGCCGGTTCTTCTCTGGCGTCTGGGCGGTCGCAGCGACCATCAGCAGCGTCAGGGCGGGCGTGGCCACGGCGACCGTCGCGGCCAGCAGGGCGAAGGCCGGGGCCAGCAAGGCAACCGCCGCAGTGGCGGCGAGCAGGGCAGCGGTGAAGGCAACCGCGAGGGGCGTGATCGCCGCGATGGCCGTGACGGCCGCGGCGGCGACAAGGGTCCGCGCGGCAATCGCGAAGGCGGCCGTCCGCAGCATCAGGGCAATCGCGGCGAGCGGGGCGATCGTCAGGATCGCGGCGACCGCAATGATCGCAACAATCGCGGCGCATCGCAGCCGCTGCGTTTCGAAGCCAAGCCGCCTCGCAAGGAAAAGCCGATCGACCCGGATTCTCCTTTCGCCAAGCTCGCTGCCCTCAAGGAGCAGATGAAGAAATAGGCCATGACGGACGAGAGGCAGCCATTTTCCGGTTCGCGCCAGCGCATCGACAAATGGCTGTTCTTTGCTCGCATGGTGAAATCCCGCTCGCTGGCGCAGCTCTATGTACAGAACGGCAGCGTGCGGGTGAACGGCGAGCGGGTGGTGCAGTCGAGCTTCGCAGTCAAGATCGGCGATCGCATCGAACTGTCGCTGGAGCGGCGGGATATCGTCCTGGTCGTGCGCGCGCCCGGCGAGCGCCGGGGGCCTTTCGAGGAAGCGAAGCTGCTCTACGAGGATCTGACGCCGCCGCCGGATGAGACAAAACGCCTCACCCTCTTCGAACAGGCGTCGCGGGCGCCGGGAAGCGGCAGACCCACGAAGCGCGATCGCCGTGCAATCGATCGCCTGACCTCGGACGACGATTAGAAAACTCTGCCCGTCATGGGCGGTTTTCAAGATTGTTTGTCCTTGAAATTGGCTGACAAAGTCGATACCTCACGATCAACCTGCCGGTAACCAGCCGGACGGCGCGTTTGCTTGTAATGCATCCGTCTGCCCGTTCGGCTCCGCGGCATCGTGCGACGTTCCAGGTTGCGCATCCGCGGAAGCTAGAGACATTCCTGGAGTGCTTCATGACATATGTCGTGACCGACAATTGCATCCGCTGCAAATATACCGATTGCGTGGAAGTCTGCCCCGTCGACTGCTTCTATGAGGGCGAGAACTTTCTCGTCATCCATCCCGACGAATGCATCGATTGCGGCGTTTGCGAGCCCGAATGTCCTGCCGAGGCGATCAAGCCCGATACGGAGCCGGGGCTCGACAAGTGGCTGAAGATCAACGCCGAGTATGCCGCCGTCTGGCCGAATATCACGGTCAAGCGCGACGCGATGCCGGAGGCGAAGGAAATGGATGGCGAACAGGGCAAGTTCGAGAAATATTTCTCGACGAATCCCGGTGCCGGCGATTGATCGAAGGTCGTGACAGGCCGCCGATAAAGGTGTAGTCGATATCGCACGGAGCGAATCACTGCCGTTGGGCCGCAGGGCGGTCAACGCGTCCTCGTCGACGCGTGTGCAGCAAATTATTGATTTCCTCAGATTTTTGTGATAGGGTCCTCATACTGATCCACTGCGGCATTTTGGATGCCCAAAACCATCACGAAAGCAAATCACCAATCCGTACGCGGTTTCCTTGACATATCAACGTTTTGTGTTGTCGGGTCTTGGATCGCGATGGATGGTTTCTTTTTGCATAAGTCTGGCTGGACCAGGATGAAGTGACCCGACGGTACTGCCGTCTCATCCGGGCCTGACTGACCCGGCCCCCGGCCCCAACCGGGCGCGTAACAGGGAGTTTTTGAAAAGAATGACGACCCAGCAGAAAAAACCTTCAGCAGCACGCCATGGCTTCAAGACCGGCGAAGCGATCGTTTATCCGGCCCACGGCGTCGGCACGATCACTGCGATCGAAGAGCAAGAAGTCGCAGGCATGAAGCTCGAGCTGTTCGTGATCGATTTCGAGAAAGACAAGATGCGTCTGAAGGTGCCGGTGGCAAAGGCCATGAGCATCGGCATGCGCAAGCTTTCCGAAACGGATTTCGTCGAGCGGGCGCTGAAGGTCGTGCAGGGCAAGGCCCGCGTGAAGCGTACCATGTGGTCGCGCCGCGCCCAGGAATATGATGCCAAGATCAATTCCGGCGATCTGATCTCCATCGCTGAAGTGGTTCGCGATCTCTATCGCGCCGAAAACCAGCCGGAGCAGTCCTATTCCGAACGGCAGCTCTATGAAGCTGCGCTCGATCGCATGGCGCGTGAAATTGCCGCCGTCAACAAGATGTCCGAAACCGAGGCCGTTCGCCTTGTCGAGACCAATCTCAACAAGGGTCCGAAGCGCGGCAAGGTCGTCGACGACGACGATTCCCAGGACGAAGCCGCATAAGGCCGAGGCGCCACATACTGCTTTAAAAAACCCGGCCTTCGTGCCGGGTTTTTTCTTTGGAACCTTTTTCATCGCGCCGCGTTAAAGCTTCGTGTTGGCGGTCGATGTGGTTGCACTCCTGCAGGAGTGCGTTTCCACGCAGGCCGCTTTATAGACATTCACGAGGACCGGCTTATGCGTTTTCATTCGAAGCTCCCCGGCGATCTGAAGATGCTTCAATCGTCAGACCCGTTCGCTGAGATCGAACTAGACTAGTCATCGATCATCCGGACGAGCCGGATATCGGTCTCCAATTTGCAATTTCATTCATTGATTTTCGTCCGAGCAGCGATGTTTGGAAACGATGCTTGCTGCCCTTTTCGTCGACCGCGGCATAGAGACGATTTGAGGCCGAACCCCAGGAGATGCATATGACGAATATGTCTGCAGATCGGCGCATGATCAAAGTTGCGATGGCTGCTCCCTATCTCGATCGCGACGAAGAGCATAATCTGGCTATTCGCTGGAAGGACCACGACGATCGTGGCGCCCGCAATCAGATCGCAACCGCCCATATGCGCCTCGTCATCTCGATGGCGGGAAAATTCCGCAACTTCGGTTTGCCGATGAGCGATCTGGTGCAGGAAGGCTATGTGGGCCTGCTGGAAGCCGCCGCCCGTTTCGAGCCTGAGCGGGAAGTCCGATTTTCCACCTATGCAAGCTGGTGGATCCGCGCCTCGATCCAGGACTATATTCTGCGCAACTGGTCGATCGTGCGCGGCGGTACGAGTTCGGCGCAGAAGGCGCTGTTCTTCAACCTTCGCCGCCTGCGCGCCAAGCTCGCCCGCAGCAATTCGGGCGTTACCGTCCAGTCCATCCATGAAGAAATCGCCGTCACGCTCGGTGTCAGCCTTGCCGATGTGCAGACAATGGATGCACGGCTTTCCAGCAGCGACACCTCTCTGCAGGCACCGTCGATATCGGGCGATTCCGAAAGCGCCGAGCGCATCGATTTTCTCATCAGCGACGATCCGCTTCCCGACGAGCAGGTTTCGGACATGATCGATGGCGAACGCCGCCGCATCTGGCTCGCATCGGCGCTGAAGCATCTCAACGAACGCGAAATGAAGATCATCCAGGCACGACGTCTGGTCGAAGACGGCGCGACGCTCGAGGAGCTCGGCGCCGATCTCGGCATTTCCAAGGAGCGCGTGCGCCAGATCGAAAGCCGTGCGATGGACAAGTTGCGCAACGCATTGGTGGATGCGGATCCCCGCATGGCAAGCTACGCCTGAGCGCGGCTTGCTCACGTCTTTCGCCCGCGGCATGGCGGGCTGACCGTCATTCCGAAATAATCTTGACCCTGTCGCCCGGCGCAATGTTTGCCCCGGTTGGCAGGGCATTGATCAATTTGAACAGGTCCAGCTTGCGATCCGTGCCCATCATGCGCGCGGCGAGCGTGGTGATGGTATCGCCGGGCTTGACGGTGACGACGCGGACGCGCAGCGGCTTCAGCGAGGCCGCCTCTTCCGGCGTCATATGCCGGAAGCTCGCCCGCAGCACATTGGCCGTCTGATCGAGCTGGGCGATATTGCCCTTCGGCACCGCCGTCAGGAAGCGGAAAATCTGCGTGCGGTCGCGGATCACGGTCACATCGAAATCCCAGCGATCGGCAGAGGCGCGCGCGGTTGCGGCCGGCATGCCGTTGACGGTGATCGACCGGATCGACGACGGATCGAGGCCCGTCACCCAGCCGCTGGAAATATAGTTCGTGAGGTTCTGGTTTTCCGTATCGGCAACGCCGTCGAAGCGGATGGCGATATCGCCGGGTCCGGTCGCCATCACGGCCTCGACCTTGTTATCGATGCGGAAATCGGGCGGCACGTCGAATCGGATGCCGAGGCCGCCATGCAGGAAGGTCTGGCCGCGCACATAGCCCTCCTCCGGGCTGTCGCCATAGAGCAGGCCGTCGATGCCGTTCAAGTAATAATCGCGGCCGGTATCGCCGACCTTGCCTTCCTCGCCGAATTCGCGCGCATGGGCCTTGGCGAGGTCGATGCGCTGCGGCGTGCTCGGGTGGCTCGACAGGAAGTCCAGGCTCTGGTCGGCATCGGAATTGGCCGACATGAAGCGGCTGTAGTCTTCCATGGCGTTCAGGAAGCGGGCGGCGGCGTAAGGATCGTAGCCGGCCTGGCCGAGCGTGCGGATGCCGATCTCGTCGGCCTGAAGCTCCTGCTGGCGCGAGAAGGCCGCAAGGCGCAGCTTGCCGCGGGCAAGCGCCTGCTTGCCGGCCAGATCGCTCGACAGCACCTCGGCAACCACGCGGCTGGCGATGACCTCAGCCTCCTCGCGCTTCTGGCGCTCAATACCGTGATTGGCGGTGACGTGCGCCATCTCGTGCGACAGCACGGCGGCGACCTCAGAAGCGTCGTTGGCAAGCGCCAGCAGACCGCGGGTGACATAGAGATAGCCGCCCGGCAACGCGAAAGCGTTGATCGAGGGCGAATTGAGGATGGTGATGCGGTAGGACTGCTGCGGATTTTCCGAGACGCTGGTGAGCGCGCCGGCGATGCGGGCGACGAGGCGCTCGGTCTTGGCATCCTTGTATTCGCCGCCATAGCTCGCCAGGATGCGCGGATGCTCGCGGGCGCCCATCTGCGCGCGCGGATCGTTCTTCTGCACCTCGGAGACGATTTGCGGATTGGCGGAGGGCGAAACGCTCGGCTGATAGGATTGGTCCAGCACCGTCTGGCAGCTGTCCAAAATGATTGCGGCAGCAAGGAGGGGGACAAGGCGGCGCAAATGGGTTGCGACGGTCGCACCGATCCTTCGTTCTGCTCGCTTGCTCTGCTTCAGTACCTGTATCCTACTCATTTCGCTGCCATGCCGGCTCGGCGCCATATCCGGTTGATCGTTACCGGGCCGATCATCCTCGCGCGCCGATAAAGGTTGTTTCCACCCGCATCGGTCCGCGTTTGCCCGGACGGTCTCCACCCCTTGCTGTAGCCGATTTTGGCACCGGTTGCATAGCGAGACTCCGTTTAAATGTGGCAGCGTTGTATTTTAGCAAGCTTTCCCCAGGACTTTCAGCCGCTTGCCGCGACGAAATTAAGGCAAAGCCGGCGGCGGGATGCTGCGACGCATTCAATGTTGCAAAAATGTGGTCAGCGCCGGAATGCCGTCCGTCGTCAGGAAGGTCTCGATGGGCGCGGCGAGCCTGATGGCGCCGCCGTCGATGAAGACGGCGTGGTCGGCAAGGCGCCGCACCTCCGCCGGATCGTGCGAGACGATCAGCACCGTATTGCCGGTTTCCCGATGAAGGGTTTTCAGGAGATCGACCATGCCGGAACGCAGGCCGGGATCGAGGGCGGCGAAGGGTTCGTCCAGCAACAGGATCGGCTTGTCGCGCACCAGTGCTCTCGCGAAGGCGGCGCGCTGCCGTTCGCCGCCGGAGAGCGTTCCCGGCTTGCGCTTCTCGAAACCCGGGAGCCCGACGCGTGCCAGAGCCTGCGAGACCCTTTGCCGATCCTGCGCCGAAAGCTTCAGCGAGGGGCTGATGCCGAGGCCGATGTTCGTGAAGAGATCGAGATGGGCAAAGAGGTTGTTGTCCTGAAAGACGAGGGACACCGGCCGTTCGGCGGGGTGCAGGCCGGTCACGTCCTGTCCCGCCAGCAGTATGCGGCCGCAGTCGGGCTGCTCGAAGCCGGCCAGCAGATTGAGAAAGGTCGATTTGCCGGATCCCGAGGGGCCGGCGACGGCGATGATCCTGCCTTGCGGCAATGCGCAATCGAAGCGGAAATCATGTGTGCCGAGGCGCAGCTCTACGCCGTCCATGGCGATGCCTCGTTCGCTCGTGTCGTTGCCGTCAGTCATGTCGTCTGCTTTCGTGATCGTCCGTGCCCTGGCCCGCCGTGCCGGCGATGGTCAGGAGAAGGCATACCAGGCCAAGAATCAGCGCGTAGCCATCGGCATCATTGGTGCGGTAGCTGCCGAGCTTGCTGTAGACCAGCCACGGCAGGGTCATCAGGCTATCCGAGCCGAAGAGCGCCACGGTGCCGAGATCGCCGAGCGACAGGGCCATGGCAAAGGAGAGCGCCGTGAAAAACGGTTTGCGCAGGCCCGGCCAATCGATGAGGCGCAGCCGGGAGACGCCATGAAGGCCGAGGCTCGCCGCCAGCCGTTCGGTGCGCCGACGATGGACGGCATAGGCCGGCTCGATGACGCGAATGACGAAGGGCAACGCCATCAGCGCATTGACGATCACGATCAGGATGGCGGCGAACCTGCTGGGATCGCCCAGCGGCCTGAGCGCCAGAAACCAGCCTGTTGCCAGTACGATCGGCGGAACCAGCAGGATCAGGGACGAGCTTCCGCTCAATGCGATCGCCAGGCCGTGCAGGCCGACTGAATTGCGGCGACCTGCCGATATTGCCGATCGGGCGCGAATGATGGCAAAGGATATCAGGACCGCGAGAAGCCCGGCGGCGAGTGCGATCGCAAGGCTCGTGGCGGCCGCCTGCAGAAAGATCGGCTGGATCGCCAGCTTCGCAAGGTTGGCTTCCAGGCCGGCAACAACGACCGAAGCGAGCGGCAGGCCGAGAAAAAGTGCGGCGCCCGACAGCAAAGCGGCGTCGGCCCATCGGGCTGCCGGCATCCGCCCGTCGATGCGCCGAAGCGTGCGGCCGCTGGTCAGCCCATGATCGTCCGGCGCGCGAAACAGCGTCATGGCGCCGAGGATCGCCACGGTCACGACGATTTGCAGCAGCGACAGCATCACGGCGCGCGCCGGATCGAAATCGAAGCGCAGCGCCTGATAGATCGCGACCTCCAGCGTCGTCGCGGCCGGTCCGCCGCCGAGGATCAGGACGAGCGTGAAGCTGGTGGCGCAGAGCATGAAGATCAGGCCGGCAATACCGGGAATGAGGCCGCGCAGGACAGGCCATTCGATGAAGCGGAAGACCGAGGCGGGCCGCATGCCGAGCCCGCCGGCCACGAGCCAGTATTCCGCCGGCACGCGCTCCAGCCCGGCAAGCATCAGCCGGCAGGCGAGCGGCATGTTGAAGAAGACATGCGCCAGCAGGATGCCCGCGAGCCCGTAAATGCTGACGGGCTGCGACAGGCCGATCGCCGCAAGCGCCTGATTGAGCAGCCCCTGCCGGCCCCATATGCCGAGCAGGCCGAGCGCGCCGATCAGCACCGGCAGGCCCATCGGCACGGCCATCAGCCGGATCAGCCATAACCGGCCGGGAAAGCGCGGCTGGCGCGCCAAAGCGCGCGCGACCGGTATGGCGAGCGCGATGGAGAGCAGCGTCGAAAGCGTTGCCTGCAGCAGCGTAAAGCGCAGGACGCGCAGCAGGTAGGGATCGGTCAGCGTGGTTTCGCCGCCGGATTCGATGCCGGCGGCCAGCAGGACGAGCACGGCAACTCCCACGAAAAAGACGATGCCGGCAAGGCTGAGTGCCCCGCCGGAAATAGCGCGTCTTCGTTCGGGTGCCGTCAGGATGGTCAAGGTGTCAGTTGCCGCTGGTGGCGGTCAGCCACTCGTCGATCCAGGCCTTGCGGTTCTTGTCGACCTCAGCGGGGCTCATCAGGAAGGTCTTCGACGGTACGACGAGCTTGCTGAAGGCATCCGGCAGCGGTTCCGACGTGGCGGAGACCGGCATCATCCAGTTGGCTGTGGGGATGATGTCCTGGAAGCCGGGGGAGATCATGAACTTCAGGAAGTCGCGGGCGAGATCCTTGTTCGGCGAAGACTTGATGAGGCCGGCGACCTCGATCTGGATGTAATGGCCTTCCGAGAAGGCGGCCGCCTGATAGCGGTCGGTCTTGTCCTCGATCATGTGATAGGCCGGCGACGTCGTGTAGGAGAGCACCATCGGCGCTTCGCCCTTGGTGAAGAGATCGTAGGCTTCCGACCAGCCGGGGGTGACGGTCAGGATGCGGCCCTTGAGCTTCGTCCACGCGTCGGCCGCCTTGTCGCCATAGATCGACTTGACCCAGAGCAGAAGGCCGAGACCCGGCGTCGAGGTGCGCGGATCCTCGATGACGATCTTCTGCGAGGGATCGCCCTCGATCAGGTCCTTCATGCTCTTCGGCGGATTTTTCACCGTCTGGGTGTCGTAGATGACGGCGAAGTGGCCGTAGTCGTAGGGCACGAAGACATCGTCCTTGAAATCGCCGGGAACCTTGAGGGCCGAGGTGTCGATGCCGCTTGCGTCGAAGAGGCCGGTATCCTTGGCTTCGTCGACGAGATTGGTGTCGAGGCCGAGAACGACATCGGCCTTGGTGCCCGCGCCCTCCAGCTTGAGGCGGGAGAGAAGCGCCACGCCGTCGGTGACGCTGACATAGTTGACCGTGCAGCCGCAGGTCTTTTCGAAGGCCGCCTTGACCTTGGCGCCCGGACCCCAGTCGGCGGTAAAGCTCTCATAGGTGTAGATGGTCAGGGTCTTGTCGGCCGCGGCGGCTGGCTGTGCGGCGAAAAGGGTCGTTCCGGCGGCAAGGGCCAAGCCGGCGAAGAATGACAATAGCGAACGGTGTTGCATGACAGCGCCTCCTCTCTGGTTTCGTCTTGAAGGGGAAAAGGGCGCTATGATTTCGTCACGCGTCTAATCCCTCCGCCGGTGTTAGCCGGATCAGGTTCCGCGGGTTGGCCGGTCAAAGCCTCTCAGCCAGATGTCCGCAAAGACATAAGGCACCCCGTTAGAGCGTCGGCAGATTTAGCCTTGTGACGACGGGATGACAAGGGAAATGATTCCCTTGCCGATTATGGGCGGGAGGCGTTACTCGGCGGCGTGGGCAGCAGCGACGCCGTCCAGTTTCTTTGTTGCGCCGGGAAGCTGCACGTTCTTCAGCGTCAGGGAGGTCAGAAGGCCGAGCAGGCAGATGCCGGCGGCCGTCATGAACAGCGGGCTGAAGGCGCTGGCATAGGCATTGGCGACGGCTTCGCGGGTTGCCTCCGGCAGAGCGGCCATCATCTTCGGCGTCAGTTCCTCGATGTCGGGAACGCCTGCGATGGAAACACCGACATTGCCGAGCTTGGCGGCGATGATGGCGCCGTAGATGGAGATGGCGATCGAGGCGCCGCCCATGCGCGACAGCGTGACGGCGCCGGTCGCCGCGCCCACATCGCGGGCAGCGGCCGCGTTCTGCACGCCGATGACGGGCACCTGCTGCGCAAGGCCGATGCCGATGCCGTGCAAGAGCATCAGGCCGCCGATGAAGACGATGGGCGTGCCGGCATGGACGAAGGCGAGCGAGGCGAATGCGATGGTGCTGCAGGCGGCGCTTGCGACCGCAAAGGGCTTGTAGCGCCCCCTTGCCGCGATCAGCCGGCCGGCCGACAGCGAGCCGCAGACGAGGCCGCCGGTCAGCAGAATGAACAGCAGGCCGGCCATCGAGGGTGAAAGGCCCGTCGTCGTCTGCAGGAAGAGCGCGAAATAATTGACCATGCCGATGGCAACGGCGCCGCTGGTGATCGAGGTGATCAGCAGAAGGCCGAATGTCGAATTGCGGAACAGCGTCATCGGCACGATCGGCTCCGGCGCGCGGCGCTCGATGAAGACCCAGGCAATGGCGCAGATCACGCCGAAGGCGATGATGCCGAGGCATTGCGGCGACAGCAGCGATCCGAACAATTCGCTGCCATCGGCGGCAAGCACGATGCTCGTGGTCGTCAGGGCAAGGACGATGGCACCGGCATAATCGATCTTCGGCCGGCGGGCCGGCTTGCGATAGGGGAGCATGAAGGCAAGGCCGGTGAGCACGATGAAGCCGATCGGCACGTTGACGAGGAAGATCGAGCGCCAGCCGAACAGATCGCTCATCGTGCCGCCGAGAACAGGCCCTATGGCGCCGGAGGCCATCAGCACCAGGCTCGAATAGCTCTGGTAACGGGCGCGTTCGCGCGGCTCGAAGATGTCGGCGTTGACCGCGAAGATCGATACCATGATGCCGCCGCCGCCGAGACCCTGCAGCACGCGGGCGGCGATCAGCGTGTTCATCGACACGGCAAGACCGCAGACGGCGGAGCCGGCGGTGAAGATCGCGATCGCCGTCATCATCACATATTTGCGGCCGAAGAGGTCGCCGAGCTTGCCGTAGACGGGCATGACGGCCGAAAGGGAGAGCAGATAGGCCGATCCGATCCAGCCGAAGCGCTCCAGATGCCCGAACTCGCCGACGATCGTCGGAAGCGCCGTCGATACGATCTGGTTGTCGAGCGTCGCCATGAACATGGCGGTCATCAGAAACAGGAAGAGGATAAGCCGCCGTTTATGATCCGCCACGAGCGGGGCCAATGTTGTCTGCATGTCCATGGGGCAAGAAATCCCAGCTTGGCCGAAACGCTGCGCGATCGATCGAATGCGCGGGACGCCTCGGTTTTCATACCTGAAATATATGTGCCATTAGCATATAATTGTCAATGACAGTTGAATGCTGTTTGCATATTTTATTTCTTTTCTCCCTCTGGTATGGTGGAAAGATGACATCTGCGACGAACACACGAGAAGTTGAAGCTCACCTGCCGACCGAAGACGAGAATCTTCTTCGCATCGGCCATGCGATGACGCGCATGCGCCTGCTGACGGGCCGCCGCATGATCGGCAGGCTTGCCATTCAGAGCGTCGCGCCGGGCCTCGAGCTTTCGCATCTCGACGTGCTCGATGTCGTCAGGCGGGCGGAGGCGACCGGCGAAGTCACCGTCGGCACCATCGCCGAAATGGTGCGTATCGATCCGTCGCGGGCGAGCCGCATCGTTGCCGACATGGTGGCCCGCGGTGTCCTGCGCCGCAAGGCATCGCAGGCGGATGCGCGCCGCATCGTCGTGGTGCTGACCGCGCTCGGGCAGCGATTGCTGTCGGAGATACAGGCGCAGAAATATTCGGTCATCGGCAGCATCTTTGCAGATTGGACGCCGGAGGAAATCGAGAGCTTCTCGCTGCTGTTCGATCGCTATGTCAGCGGTTACGAGCGGGTTTTCCAGGCTCGCCTCAAGGAAACGGACGACTGAGCGGCCGGCGAGGCCGTTCTTGCCAACGGCGCTCTTCCCTAGGGATATGAGTTTGCGCTATGGGCTTGCCTCATGAGCCAGTCCACCACCTTTACCATCCTGCTCGGCGGCGAGCTCCGCCTGACGGAGCGATTGCGCGATGCCGTTTCCGGCAGCCGTTTCATCGCGGCCGATGGCGGCATGCGCCATGCGGTCGCGCTCGGGGTGGAACCTGAGCTGTGGGTCGGCGACTTCGATTCCACGCCTGCCGATCTGCTGCGCGCCTTTCCCAACGTGCCGAAGCAGCCCTATCCGGCAGCGAAGGCGGCGACCGACGGCGAGATTGCCGTCTCGGAAGCGATCGATCGCGGTGCGGCCAGGCTGATCCTCGCCGGCGCCATGGGCGGCGAGCGGTCCGATCATGCGATTCAGCATCTGCTTTACGGCGTTCACCTTGCCGAAAAAGGCCTCGACGTGTTGCTGACTTCAGGCGACGAGGAGGCCGTGCCGCTTCCGCCGGGCGATCTCACGCTGGCGCTGCCGGCCGGCTCGCTGTTTTCGGTGCTCGGCTTCAGCGATCTGACGGGCCTTTTCATCGAGAATGCCCGATATCCCTTGCGTGATTTTCATTTGCCCTTCGGCGCATCGCGCACCATTTCCAATGTGGCGGAAGGCGATGTGCGCTTTTTGCTCGGCAGCGGCAGGGCGATCGTTCTTGCCCGCCCTTATGACCTTTCCGGAGTCTGATCTTGGCCCCTCCCATTCTGAAACTCGACGACATCTTCCTGAGCTTTGGCGGTGCGCCTTTGCTCGCCGGTGCCGGGCTGCAGGTGGAGCCGGGCGACAAGATCTGCCTTGTCGGCCGCAACGGGTCCGGCAAGTCGACGCTCCTGAAGATCGCCGCCGGCCTTGTCGAGGCGCAGTCGGGAGAGGTGTTCCGCCATCCGTCGTCGACCGTGCGCTATCTCGAACAGGCACCGGATTTTGCCGGCTACAAGACGGTTGCGGCTTACGCGGAATCCGGCCTCGGCCCCGGCGACGACCCTTACCGGGTGACTTACCTGCTGTCTCATCTCGGCCTGACCGGCGAAGAGGACCCGAACAATCTGTCGGGCGGCGAGGCCCGTCGTGCCGCGCTTGCGCGCGTTCTGGCACCGGAGCCGGATATCTTGCTGCTCGACGAGCCCACCAACCATCTGGACCTGCCGACCATCGAATGGCTGGAAGGCGAGCTGCAGAAGAGCCGCAGTGCGCTCGTGCTGATCTCGCACGACCGCCGCTTTCTGGAGAAGGTCTCGACCGCCACCGTCTGGCTCGATCGCGGCACGTCGCGCCGGCTGGACCGGGGTTTTGCTTATTTCGAAGCCTGGCGCGATCAGGTGCTGGAGGCCGAAGAGCTGGAGCAGCACAAGCTCGGCAAGCAGATCGAGCGTGAAGAACACTGGCTGCGCTACGGCGTGACGGCGCGGCGCAAGCGCAACATGCGCCGGCTCGGGGAGCTGCAGGACATGCGCTCCCGCTATCGTGGCCACAAGGGCGCTCTCGGCACGGTGCAGGCTGCCGCCTCCGATGCGCAGGAAAGCGGCAAGCTGGTGATCGAGGCCGACAGGATCACCAAGGCCTATGACGACCGCACCATCGTCGCGCCATTCTCGATCCGCGTGCATCGCGGCGATTGCATCGGTCTCGTCGGCCCGAACGGCGCCGGCAAGACGACGCTCCTGAAGATGCTGACCGGCCAGCTGGAACCGGACAGCGGCACGGTGAAGCTTGGCACCAATCTGGAGATCGCCACGCTCGACCAGAAGCGCGAGGAACTGAACCCCGAAGATACGCTCGCCAATTATCTGACCGACGGTCGCGGCGAGAATCTGCTCGTCAATGGGGAGCAGCGGCATGTGACCGGCTACATGAAGGAGTTCCTGTTCCAGCCGGAGCAGGCGCGCACGCCGATCAAGAATCTCTCCGGCGGCGAGCGCGCCCGGCTTATGCTGGCGCGTATCCTGTCGCGGCCGACCAATCTCCTGATCCTCGACGAGCCCACAAACGATCTCGACATCGAGACGCTGGATCTGTTGCAGGAAATCGTGTCCGGCTTTGCCGGCACCGTCATCCTCGTCAGCCACGACCGCGACTTCCTCGACCGTACCGTGACCTCGACCATCGCGCCCGCCAATCCGGAAGATCCGGATGGACGCTGGATCGAATATGCCGGCGGCTATTCGGACATGCTCGCCCAGCGCAAGGGCGCGATCGAGGAACGCAAGCGGGCGGAAAAGGCGGCCGAGAAACCAAAGCCGGCCGAAGCCGCAATGCCCGTCGCCGAGAGCTCGAAGGCCAAGGGAAAGCTGTCCTACAAGCAGAAATTCGCTCTCGAAAACCTGCCGAAGGAAATGGCCAAGGCCGAAGCGGAGATTGCCGCCCGCGAGAAGAAGATGGCCGATCCGAACCTGTTCTCCAAGGATCCCGCAACCTTCAACCGACTCGCGGCGGAGATGGAAAAGCTGCGGGAAAGCCTGATAAAGATGGAAGAAGAATGGCTCGAACTCGAAATGCTGCGCGAGGAGCTGGAGGGCTGAGCGGCCGGAACGCGGTATCGTTTAGAGCAATTCAAGGAAAACGCGCAGCGATTTTCCGTTTTGAATCGAACAAAAACAAATAGATAGAGCGGCTCCGTGAAACGCGGAACCGCATCTGGCTAGAGATGCGGATTGCGCGGCCGGTATTTCCGGACCAGCTGCTGGTTGATTTCCCTGGCACCCGGCATGTTGGCGCTGAGATAGACGGGTGGATCGCCATCCTTGCAGAGTTCGGCGGCGACATCGGCGAAGATGGCATTCAGCACCGTCGCTCCGACGGCCGTCGAGGCCGGGCCAACCTTCAGGCCGGTGCGTGGCAGGTCGATCATGGCGTCGCCCGGCGGCAGGCCGTTGTCCAGCACGATATCGGCGATATCGGCGAGCTTCCTGCGTCCGTTGGCAATAGCGGTCGAATAGGCAAGCGACGTGATGGCGATGACGGTCGCGCCGATTTCGCGGCCATAATCCGCCGCCTCGAGCGGAGCGGCGTTGACGCCGGAGTTGGAGGCGATGATCAGCACGTCGCCCGGCTGCATGCCGTAGCGCTCGAAGATCGGGCGGATGAGCCCCTCGGTACGCTCATAGACCGAGCTGATGACGGCGCCCTCGTGCAGCATGGCGGAACCTACGAGCACCGGAATGGTGAAGGCGAGGCCGCCGGCGCGATAATGCACCTCTTCCGCCAGCATATGCGAATGGCCGGTGCCGAAGACATAGACGCGGCGATCGCCGCGCGCGGCCGCGCAGATGGCTTCGGAAGCCCTGGCCATCGGCTCGGCAAGCGTTTCGCGCAGGGTTTCCAGCCGGGCGATGAGGGCCGAGAAATAGCTTTCCGTGACTGCGGTCATTCCGAGCCTCCTTTCCGCGTGCGTCAGGCCGAAGGCTGGCCGGAGATCCATGTTTGCGTGACTTCGATGCCGTCGTCGATGTGAACGAGATCGGCGCGGGTTCCCGGCGTCAAATGGCCCCGATCGGCAAGCCGCAGGAAGCGGGCGGGATAGGAGGTGGCCATGCGCAGCGCTTCGGTGAGCGGCAGTTCGAGAATGTTGACGCCGTAACGGATCGTGGAAGCCATATCGACATCCGAGCCGGCCAGCGTACCGTCGTCCAGCGTCAGCTTGGAGCAATAGCCGCCCTTGGTGCGATAGACGGTGCGGCCGTTGAGCGTGAAGCTCGGAAGGTCGGTGCCGACGAGCGACATGGCGTCGGTGACGAAGAACAGCCGGCCCTCGCCACGCTTGGCGCGCAGGGCGATGCGCAGCGCCGCCGGCTCGACGTGATGGCCGTCGGCGATGATGCCGCACCAGGGGGCGGGGTGGTCAATCGCCGCGCCGACGAGACCGGGCGCGCGATGGCCCATCTGGCTCATGGCGTTGAAAAGGTGGGTCACGCCGCGGGCGCCGGCATCGAAACGCGCGTCTGCCGCTTCCGCCGTGCAGTCGCTGTGGCCGATGCTGACGATGACGCCGCCTTCACTCAACGCCTGGACCTGACGTTCGGTGATCTGCTCGGCCGCGATCGTGACCAGCAGCGTGCCGATTGTCTCGCGGGCGCGGATGAAGGTCCTGACGTCGCTGTCTTCGACAGGCCGCATCAATTCCGCCAGATGCGCGCCCTTGCGGGCCGGGGCCAGATGCGGGCCTTCCAGATGCAGGCCGGCGACGCCGCGATTGGCCTTCACGGCCTCGGTGGCCGCTTCGATCGCCGCCTCCGTGGCCGCGGCGACATCGGTAATCAGCGTCGGCAGCACCGATGTCGTGCCGTAGGGGCGATGCCCCTCGGCGATCATGTACATGGAGTCGGGCGAGGGCTCGTCGTTCAGCATGCGGCCGCCGCCGCCGTTCACCTGCGCGTCGATGAAGCCGGGAGCCAGGACGCCGCCGTTCAGGCGGATGGTCTCGGCATTGTCGGGCACATCGTTGGCGCCGGTGATGGCATGGATGCGGCCATTGCCGATCACCAATGCGCTATCCTCGTGAAACCGGTCGCCATCGAAGATGCGGGCGCCGGTAAAGACCTTGTAGTCCATCACATGGTCTCCGTGACCTTGAGGAGGTTAGCCGGCTTGTCCGGATCGAAACCCTTGCGACGCGTCACCGATTCGATGAGGCGATAGTAGCACAGCAGCGACACCAGCGGGTCGAGCAGGCCATTGCCTGTCGTCGGCATGCGCAGGTTGATGCCCGCGAGCGGCGCGGTCGAGAAGGAGACGGCGGTCGCGCCGAGCTTCTGCAGACGCTCCAGAGCCTGCGCGTTGTTGGCGAAGGCAGCATCGTCGGGTGAAAAGGCCACGATCGGGAAGCCCGGCTGCACCAGGCGCATCGGGCCATGCATGAGTTCGGCCAGAGAGAAGGCTTCGGCATGCAGGCCGGCAGTTTCCTTGGCCTTCAACGCGGCTTCCAGCGCAATGGCGAATGCCGGGCCGCGACCGCCGGTATAGAGCGAGGAGGCGTTGAAGAGTACGTCTTCGGCGGCCTTGCCGTCGATTCCCGAGGTGGCGGCCAGCGCGTCCGGCAGCTTTGCAAGGCCATCAACAAGCGTCTTGTCCTGCGAAATCGTCGCGGTGACGCCGGCAAGCGCTGCAACTGAGGCGATGAAGGATTTGGTGGCGGCAACGCTCTGTTCCTTGCCCGCATTGAGACCGAGCACGATGTCGGCCTCCTTGGCAAGCGGACTGTCGGTGACGTTGACGACGGCGATGGTGGTCGCGCCGCCCTTTTTGGCGGCGGCCTGCAATGCGATGATGTCCGGGCTGCCGCCGGATTGCGACACCGTGAAGTGGATGCCGCCCTTCAGGTGCAGGGGCGCACCGTAGACCGAGGCGATCGACGGGCCGACGGACGCGACGGGGATGCCGCAGGAGATTTCGAAGAGATATTTGAAGAAGGTGGCGGCATGGTCGGACGAGCCGCGCGCCGCAGTCGTGATCAGCGACGGACGGCCGGAGGAGAAGAGCTTCGCGATCTCGACGAAGGCGGGTTTTTCTTTTTCAAGCAGCGTCGCAACCACCTCGGGCGATTGGCCGGCTTCCGTCAGCATCAGGGATTGGGTCTTGCTCATAGGTCGTCTCCAATTCTCAATTCGGCAACAAAGTCATAAGCATCGCCGCGATAATGCGAGCGGGTATATTCAACGACGCGCTGGTCCGCGAGGCGGGAGACGCGTTCGATCAGAAGCGCCGGCGCCCCGGCCTTGACGGTCAGGATCGATGCGGAGGTCGGGTCTAGCGTCACGGCCGTCAGCCTTTGCTGGGCGCGCACCGGCTTGAAGCCCTTGGCCGCCAGCGCATCGTAGAGCGACCCTTCGGATACGGCGTCCTCGCCGAGGAACTTGACCGGAACGACGGCGCGCTCGATGGCGAGCGGCTGGCCGTCGGCAAGGCGCAGCCGGTCGAGCCGCAGGACGGGTTCGTCGACGCTGAGGCCGAGAAGGAAGGATTCTTCCGGGGCTGGCGCGCCGACGGTGCGCTGGAGGATGCGCGCCGCCGGTTCGCGGCCGCGCGAGCGCATGTCGGCAGAGAAGGAGGAGAGGCGCCAGAGCGGCTGCTCAATGCGCTCGACATGCTGCGAGACGAAGGTGCCGCTGCCGTGGCGGGATTCGATGACGCCGGAGGCCAGCAGGTCGCGATAGGCGGTGCGCACGGTGACGCGGCCGATCTGCAGGGCTCCGGCGAGATCCCGCTCGCCCGGCAGCGCCGTGCCGGATTTCAAGAGTCCTTCCTGGACGAGGCCTGTCAGCGCCTGCGCCAGCCGCTTATAGAGCGGCCCGCTTCCGGTCCCGTCACTGAGACCGCGATTGTTCAACTCGGCGATCAAACTGGTTCTATCCATGAGGATCATATAGAACCTATTTAGAACCAATTCACAAGCCGAATCTGTTCCGGAACCTGAAAAAGAGTCGGCCGGGCGCTTGGGACGCCCGGCCGGGTTTCAGGGAAGCGGGCATGCCCGGCTCAGTTCTTGGTGAAGATATAGTCCGTTTCCTGCCGCAATACCTCGCCCGGCCGGAGCACGGCATTGGGGAAGCCTTCGTGGTTGATGGCATCCGGCCAGACCTGCGTTTCCAGGCAGAAGCCGGCGAACGGACCGATCTTGCGACCGTCATGGCCGGGAACCGGAACATCGAGCTTGAAGCCGGTGTAGAACTGCACGCCGGGCTCGGTGGTGCGCACTTCCAGCGACACGCCGGAATTGACGCTGCGGGCAAGCACGACGGAGCGTTTGGCCGTGCGCTCGGCGGAGAGGCAGAAATTGTGGTCGTAGAGCGCCTGTTCGCTTCCGTCGAAACGCTTCATCGGCGACATCTCGCGGAAATCGAAGACCGTGCCTTCCACCGGGCGGATCTCGCCTGTCGGCACCTGCCTGTCGTCCGTCGGCGTATAATGGTCGGCGGCGATCATGATGTCGTGGCCAAGCGCGTCGTCACGGCCGTCGAGATTGAAATAGGCGTGCTGGCAGACATTGGCGAGCGTCGGCTGGTCGGTGGTCGATTCGTACGTCACCGTCAGTTCGCCATTGCCGTGCACCCGGTAGGTCGCCTGGATGGTGCAATTGCCCGGATAGCCGGCGCGGCCGTCGGGATCGACGATCTTCAGGATGACGCGGTCGGTATCGTGCTCGACGATGGTCCAGTTGCGCTTGGCGATATTGTCCTTGCCGCCGTGCAGATGGGTGATGCCCTTCTCGTTGAGTTCCAGCTGGTACTGCTTGCCGTCCAGCGTGAAGCGCCCGCCGCCGATGCGGTTGGCGCAGCGACCCGGCGTGGCGCCGAAATAGGAGGAATGGGCGGGATAATCGGCGAAATTATCGAAACCGAGCAGCAGCGCCGGCTCGTGGCCGTCAAGGCGTAGATCCTGGATGACCGCGCCCCATGACATGATATGCGCGGTCAGGCCGCCTCCGACGATCTTGACCCGATAGACGGTATCCCCATCGGCCGTCGTCCCAAAAACTTCCCGTTGCAAAGTGCTTTCCGTCATATCAGCTCATCCATGGCTATCGAATATATAGGGCCAGACCCTGCCTCCATTCGCGTCGTTCCGCAACCGGTTCGATCGCGAAATGTAGCGGCGGGCGGAGGAGGGGCAAGGCTCCGTCCGGCTTTCGAAACGCTACGCTGTGCCGGAAGTATGCAATGCCTATGACAGACCAGCCGGTTTTCGCAACCGCCCCTCACCCTAGCCCTCTCCCCGCTTGCGGGGAGAGGGGACGACAGAGGCAGACAATTGCACTCTGCTTTACGGAGAGATCGCAATTGAGCCCCCTCTCCCCGCAATGCGGGGAGAGGGTTGGGGTGAGGGACCAGGCACGAAGGTACAGCAGGACAATGCGCGCCTGACTATTGCAAACGGGGGCCGAGCGCTCAGCGCGACAATTCCCTTGTCGCCTTTTCCAGCCCGCCGAGCGTCAGAGGGTACATGCGGTCGGTCATCAGGCGGCGGATGATCGAGATCGAGGTCGTATAGCCCCAGTAGTTCTCCGGCACGGGGTTGATCCAGATGCATTTGCGGAAATGGCCGGTGATGCGGGCGAGCCAGGCTTCGCCCGCCTCCTTGTTCCAGTGCTCCACCGAGCCGCCGGCTTGAGTGATTTCGTAGGGGCTCATCGATGCGTCGCCGACGAAGACGACACGGTAGTCGGAGCCGAAGGTACGGATCAAGTCCGTCGTTGCGGTGATGTCGACGCGCCGGCGGCGATTGTCCTTCCACACGCCTTCGTAAAGGCAGTTGTGAAAGTAGAAATACTCCATGTGACGAAACTCCGCGCGGGCGGCGGAAAACAGCTCTTCCACCACGCGGATATGATCGTCCATCGAGCCGCCGACGTCGAAGAACATCAGGAGCTTGACGGCGTTGCGGCGTTCGGGCCGCGTCCGGACGTCGAGATAGCCATGCTCGGCGGTGGAGCGGATGGTGCCGGAGAGGTCCAGCTCCTCGGCGGCCCCCTCGCGCACCCAGCGGCGCAGGCGCTTCAGCGCCACCTTGATGTTGCGGGTGCCGAGCTCGACGCCATCGTCGAGATTCTTGAAGTCGCGGCGATCCCACACCTTCACCGCGCGGCGATGGCGGGAGGTCTCCTGGCCGATGCGTACGCCTTCCGGATTGTAGCCATAGGCGCCGAAAGGCGAGGTTCCGGCGGTGCCGATCCATTTCGAGCCGCCCTGATGCCGGCCTTTCTGCTCCGCCAGCCGCTCGCGCAGCGTCTCCATCAGCTTGTCGAAGCCGCCGAGCGCCTCGATCTCCCGTCTTTCGTCTTCGGTCAGATGCCGCTCTGCGAGCTTGCGCAGCCATTCCTCGGGGATGGCGGTCGGCTCCAACGCCTCCGCGTCGGCATTGCCGCCGATCGCCTCGACGCCGCGGAAATAGTCGGCGAAGATCTGGTCGAAGCGATCGATGAAGCGCTCGTCCTTGATGAGCGTCGCGCGCGCCAGATAGTAAAAGGCCTCGACGTCGTAGTCGGCAATTCCCTCTTCCAGACCCTCAAGCAGCGACAGGAATTCCCGGAGCGTTACCGGCACCTTCGCTTCCTTCAGTTTCAGGAAGAAGGGAATGAACAAACCTATGCCCTTTCCTGGCCGATCTCCTCCACATCATACGGTGTGGTCTGGTAGATCTCGTTGATCCAGTTGCCGAAGAACAAATGCGCGTGGCTGCGCCACCGGTTCTGCGGCGGGATGTCCGGGTCGTTATGCGGGAAGTAGTTGTGCGGCATCTTGATCGGCACGCCCGCATTCACATCGCGGAAATACTCATCCGCCAGCGAAGTGGAATCATACTCCACATGATTGAACATGTAGAGCCGGTTGCAGGCCTGTTCGTGCAAGAGGCAGACGCCCATCTCGCTCGAGTCCATCAGGATCTGCAGGCCGGGCACTTTTTCGATATCGGCGCGCCTCACTTCCGTCCAGCGTGAAACCGGCACGGCGAAATCGTCGGAAAAGCCGTTGAGGTAGACGGAGGAGGGCTTCAGGTTCTGGTGGCGATAGACACCGAACGCCTTTTCCTTCAGCGTATATTTCGGCACCTTGTGGAAGTGATAGATCGCCGCCATCGCTCCCCAGCAGACGTTCAGCGTCGAATGGACGTTGGTGGCGGTCCACTCGAAGATCTGCTGCATTTCGTCCCAGTAGGTCACGTCCTCGTATTCCAGCAGCTCGATCGGCGCGCCGGTGATGATGAAGCCGTCGAACTTGCGGTGCTTCACCTCTTCCCAGGTCTGGTAGAAGGAGAGCAGATGTTCCTCGGAGGTGTTCTTGGCCTTGTGGCCGCCGACTCGGACCAGCGAAAACTCCACCTGCAACGGTGACGCGCCGACGAGGCGGGCCATCTGAACCTCGGTCTTGATCTTGTTCGGCATGAGGTTGAGAAGCCCGATCTGAAGGGGGCGGATATCCTGACGGAACGCCACCGTTTCGGTCATCACCCGCACTCCCTCGCTCTGGAGGGTTTCAAACGCGGGCAGCGTATCGGGAATCTTGATGGGCATTGTTTTCACTCGACCAAATACAAAAAAACCGGCCGCGATCATGAATCGCTACCGGTCCGCACGCGGCCCTTTAGCGATTTATTTAACGTGGCTGCAAGCCGGCCGGCCAAATCACCACAAGGGGAAATCCATAAACCTGCTATCCCGGCGGGTCAATGGGCAAGCTTGGAGGCGGATGGCGGCCGCGCCTTGATGTCGGTTGCGGTTTGCGGAGATTCAAGATGGGCTTGTGGGCCATTCGGCCTGGAGGCCACCTCGCCCTTCGAGGCCTTGGTTTTGCGCTTACGCTTAGACCCCAGGCACCTCGGGGTTAGGTGGAGAGAGTATCGCCGCCGGGGTGAGAAGATCAGTCCTCACCCTTGAGGTGCGGAGGCTGGAAGCCGGAGCCTCGAAGGGCGAGGGCGGGTGATACGGTCACTTCATTTTCGTTTGGGAGGGCGCGTGCAGTTCCGTGGATGGAAGATGCGGCAGTTGGCCCTACTTCCCCTGTCCCCGCGCCATGAAGGCCAGCCGTTCGAAGAGGTGGACGTCCTGCTCGTTCTTCAGCAGTGCGCCATGCAGCTTCGGCAGCGCGCTCTTCGCATCGGCGCGCAGCGTGGCGGGATCGACGTCGTCGGCGACCAGCAGGCGGATCCAGTCGAGGGCTTCCGAGGTCGAGGGCTTCTTCTTCAGGCCCGCCACATCGCGGATTTCGAAGAATTGCGTCAGCGCGGCATGCACGAGCGCCTGCTTGATACCGGGATAGTGCACCTCGACGATGCGGGCGAGCGTCTCCATGTCGGGAAAGCGGATGTAGTGGAAGAAGCAGCGGCGCAGGAAGGCGTCCGGCAGTTCCTTTTCATTGTTCGAGGTGATGATGACGATCGGGCGGATGGCGGCCTGAACGGTCTCTCCGGTCTCGTAGACATGGAATTCCATGCGGTCGAGTTCCTGCAGCAGATCGTTGGGGAATTCGATATCGGCCTTGTCGATCTCGTCGATCAGAAGCACGCATTTTTCCGCCGAGGTGAAGGCCTGCCAGAGCTTGCCCCGACGAATATAGTTGCGGACATCGTGCACGCGCTCGTCGCCGAGCTGACTGTCGCGCAGGCGCGAAACCGCATCGTATTCGTAGAGGCCCTGCTGTGCCTTCGTGGTCGATTTGACGTTCCACTCGATGAGTTCGAGCCCGAGCGCGGCGGCCACCTGACGGGCGAGTTCGGTCTTGCCCGTACCGGGCTCGCCCTTCACGAGAAGCGGGCGCTCCAGGCGAATGGCGGCGTTGACGGCGACCATCAGGTCCTTGTCGGCGATATAGTCTGCAGTTCCCTGAAATTGCATCGGAAGGCTTTCTCAATCTTTCAGGTGCAAGCTAAATGCTGACCTAATTCGGTTCAAGGCGCGAAACCGTGTATATAGGAACGTGATCGCATCGATCTATTGCGAGGATGGACAAGAGGGCGGGTCATGATTAACTGACGGGACGTGCGTCGCAGGGAAGTGCTGATGGCAGTTGAAACGCAAGCCAAGCCGAATATCCAGGGGAACGAACAGGTCGGGTACGATTTGAGCCTCTTCTTTCGGCTGAGGATGATGTTTTCCGCGTTCTGGAATTCGGCGGTCCGCATCAAGCTCATTACCCTTGTCGTCGCGCTCTTCGTGATCATCCTGGTCACCGCCTATGTCCAGGTGTTGCTCAACAGCTGGAACGCGCCTTTCTACGATTCGCTGGCAAGGCGCGATATCTCCGCCTTTTTCCATCAGCTCGGCGTCTTCGGCATCATCGCCGGCTCGCTTCTGGTTCTCAACGTCGTTCAGGCCTGGCTCAACCAGATGACCGCGCTCTACATGCGCGAGGGGCTGGCGCGGGATCTGGTCGACCAGTGGCTGCAGGCCAAGCGGGCGCTTCGTCTGGCTTCTTCCGGGCTCATCGGCGTCAATCCCGACCAGCGGTTGCACGAGGATGCCCGCAATCTCGCCGAAAGCACGACCGGGCTTGCCATCGGTCTGGTACAGGCGACGATTCTCCTGCTCAGCTTCATCGGCGTGCTGTGGGAGCTGTCGAGCGGCATGGTGTTCAAGCTCAACGGCATGAGCTTCGCCATCCCGGGCTATATGGTCTGGGCGGCCATCCTCTATGCCGGATCGGCTTCTTTCCTCAGCCAGTTCGTCGGCCGCCGCCTGGTGCGGCTGAATGCGGATCGCTATTCGAAGGAGGCCGAGCTGCGCTTTGCGCTCATGCATGCCAACGAGCACATGGCGGCGATTACGATTGCCGGCGGCGAGGAAAACGAACGCCGGCGGATCAATCTCGATATCTCCGCGGTGCTCGCCGTCATCCGCCAGCTCGCCATCGCCAATACCAATCTCACCTGGGTCTCGGCCGGCTATGGCTGGCTGGTGCTGATCATCCCCATCCTGGTCGCCGCGCCGGCCTATTTTTCCGGCGGGCTTACCTTCGGCCAGCTCATGGTGGCCGTCGGCGCCTTCAACCAGGTCAATTCGGCGTTGCGCTGGTATGTCGCCAATTTCGGGCCGATCGCCGAATGGCGCGCCACGCTGATGCGCGTGACCGATTTCCGCAAGGCATTGACGGAAATGGACGACAAGACGCCGATGCCGCATGCCCTCGTCTTCGACAAGGCCGCACCCGGCACGATGGTATGGACCGACCTGGAGATTTCGACGAAAACCAGCGACGAGGCGACGGAGAACGGCTTCCGGATCGCCGAGGGCACCGTCACCATCAACGCCGGCGAGCGCGTCATGATCAACGGCGATCATGGCGTGAACCGCAGGCTGCTTTTCGAGGTGCTGGCGCATCAATGGTACAGCGGCTCGGGCACGGTCAGCCTGCCGCCGATGGACGAGATGCTCTTCGTCCCGCATATGCCCTATGTGCCGGGCGGGACGCTCCGCGAGGCGATCTGCTTCCCCGAGGACAGGGATGCCTATGACGATGCCGCCGTCGAGGCTGCGATGGACAAGGTGGGCCTCGCCCGCCTCAAGAGCCGTCTCGATACGCAGGCGCGATGGGACCGGTTGCTGGATACGGAGGAGCAGAAGGCCATAGGCTTCGCGCATCTGCTGCTTGCGAAGCCGAAATGGATCGTTCTCGACGATCCTCTGGAAGGCCTGGAGGTCGATGTTCAGGCGAAACTCTCCGCCTTGCTCTCTGAACTGACCGACGCGACGGTGATTTATATCGGTCGCTCCGATGCCTACATGCAGGCCATGTCGCCGCGTATCCTGCATCTGCAGGCCCTGGTGCCGCATGAAGAGGTTGTCGCCGAAGCGGTGCCCCCGGCGCCTGCGCAGGAAGAGGACCCGCCGCAGGTCAAGGAAGCGGGTTCGAAGAAGGCCAGCACGCCGTAGGCCCTGGGCGTTTCACGGGAAACAACTGGCTGCCCGGCATGTTTTCTGCGCGCAATTCCAGGCTGGAAGCTGCCGCGCGCACCTCAACCTTTTCCGGGCTTTTCCTTTGTGCCGGCTTTGTACGCGATTCCGGCTGGGAAAATTGCTCCGAAAGCAAAACGCCCCGTCACGAGGACGAGGCGTTTTCTCATGCGATGATACGGGCTGAAGGCTCAGTCCTTGGCGCGCTCGACGTAGGAGTTGTCTTCCGTTGCGATGACGACGCGGGTGCCGGCATTGATGTGCGGCGGCACCATGGTCCGCACGCCGTTCGACAGCATGGCCGGCTTGTACGAAGAGGACGCCGTCTGGCCCTTGACGACCGGCTCGGTCTCGGTGATCTCCAGCGTGACGTGACGCGGCAGTTCGAGAGCCAGCGGAACGCCTTCGTGGATCGACAGGATGCAGGTCATGCCTTCCTGCAGATAGGCCTTCTGGTCGCCCATGGTTTCGACGTCGACGACGACCTGGTCGTAGGTGGCCGGGTTCATGAAGTGGAAGCCTTCGCCGTCTTCATAGAGGTACTGGAAGTTCACGTCTTCGACGAAGGCGCGCTCGACCTGCTCGGTGGTGCGCCAGCGCTCGGAAACCTTAACGCCGTCGACGATGCGGCGCATGTCGACCTGCGTGACCGGCGTACCCTTGCCCGGATGAAAGTTCGCGGCGGTGAGAACGACGTAGAGCTTGCCGTCGACGTCGAGAACGTTGCCCTTGCGGACTGAAGAGGCGATGACCTTGACCATAAGACTTCCTTGTAACGCTGCGTTTTGCGTCGTAGAGGGACTGTCGAAATGCTCTCCGAGACGCAGCAATTGTTTGCTTGGGGGCGCAACTACCCTAAATCAACGGAAATTGCCACCCCCAACGCGGCCTGGGCCCTGAAGAAAGCTAGGAATGAAGCCAACGACGAGCAAAGCGTCTCCCTGGTGGACCCGCAATGTCCATGCGGACCGGCGGCCGTTCCTCATCGGCCGCAACGCGATCCAGGCGGCGCTGCGCATCTTCTTTGCGAAGAACGACTTTATCGAGGTCGATACGGCAACGCTGCAGGTATCGCCGGGCAACGAGGCGCATCTCCATGCTTTCGCGACGGAGGCGCTGACGACCGACGGCAGGGCGCTGCCCCTCTACCTGCACACGTCGCCGGAGTTCGCCTGCAAGAAGCTGCTTGCGGCCGGCGAAGAGCGCATCGCCTGCTTCGCCCATGTCTATCGCAATCGCGAGCGCGGGCCGCTGCATCATCCGGAATTCACCATGCTCGAATGGTACCGGGCGGGCGAAAGCTACGAGGCACTGATGGCCGATTGCGCGGCGCTGCTGGCGCTTGCGGCTGAAACGGTAGGAGCCAAGACATTCACCTATCGCGGCGCGGAGGTCGATCCGTTCGCCGCGCCCGATCGCATCAGCGTCGCCGCCGCTTTCGAGCGCTATGCCGGCATCGACCTCTTCGCCTCCATCGGCCTTGACGGATCGACGGATCGCGAGCGTCTGGCGGCGGATATGCGCCGGGTGGGCATGCGCGTGGCCGGCGACGACCTGTGGCAGGACCTTTTCAGCCGCGTGCTGGTCGAGAAGATCGAGCCGAACCTCGGGTTCGGCCGGGCCACGATTCTCGACGAATATCCCGTCTCCGAGGCAGCGCTTGCCCGGCCGTCGGCCGGGGATCACCGCGTTGCCGAGCGCTTCGAGCTCTATGCCTGCGGCGTCGAGCTGGCCAATGCCTTCGGTGAGCTCACCAATGCCGGGGAGCAGCGCCGCCGGTTCGAGATCGAGATGGCGGAAAAGCAGCGCGTCTATGGCGAGACCTACCCGCTGGACGAGGATTTTCTGGAGGCGCTTGCCGTCATGCCCGAGGCGAGCGGCATCGCGCTCGGCTTCGACCGGCTCGTGATGCTGGCAACGGGAGCCTCGCGGATCGAGCAGGTGCTGTGGGTGCCCGTCGCGGAGTACGACGCATGAACGTGATGCGACCGATCAGGACCGTCGGCGAGCTTGAGCGCGCCGGATTGATCGATGCCGATCAGGCGATCGCGCTCGAAGCCGTGGCGGAGCGCTATGCCGTCGCGCTGACGCCGACCGTGACGCGCCTGATCGAACCGGCCGATCCCGCCGACCCCATCGCCCGGCAGTTCGTGCCCGATCCGGCCGAATTGCTCATCACCGCCGAAGAGCGTGCCGATCCGATCGGCGATCACGCACATAGCCCGGTCGAGGGCATCGTGCATCGCTATCCCGACCGCGTGCTTCTGAAGGCCGTGCATGTCTGCCCGGTCTATTGCCGCTTCTGCTTCCGGCGCGAGATGGTCGGCCCGCAGGGACTGGGCACGCTGGATGGCGATGCGCTCGACGGCGCCTTTGCCTATATCCGCGAGCACGAGGAGATCTGGGAGGTCATTCTCACCGGCGGCGATCCGCTGGTGCTGTCGCCACGGCGGCTGGAAGACATCCTCGGGCAGCTCGCCGATATCGACCATGTGAAGATCGTCCGCTTCCACACCCGAATTCCGGTCGTCGATCCTGCAAGGGTCGATGCGGCGCTGATCGCAGCGCTGAAGGCGAGCGGCAAGACCGTTTATGTGGCGCTGCATGCCAATCATCCGCGCGAGCTGACGGATGCGGCGCGCGCCGCCTGCGCCCGGCTGGTCGATGCGGGCATCGTGCTTGTCAGCCAATCGGTTCTCCTGAAGGGCGTCAATGATAATCCGGACGTGCTGGCGGCGCTGATGAAGGCGTTCGTCGAAACGCGCGTGAAGCCCTATTACCTGCATCATCCCGATCTTGCGCCCGGCACCGGACATTTCCGCCTGACGATCGCCGAGGGCCGGGCGATCGTCGCGGCACTGCGCGGCCGCATCTCCGGCCTCTGCCAGCCGACCTACATTCTCGATATTCCGGGCGGCTACGGCAAGGCCGACATCGGGCAGAGCTCGGTGCGGGAGCAGGGTGAAGGCTGCTATTCGATTTCGGACTATCGCGGTGGCGAGCACATCTATCCGCCGCAAGGTTAGCGCTCGTTCCCGCAAACTTATAGTTTCACTGCCGCTGTGGTTGTTATGAGATTTTTCGAATAAAACGTGCCGGCGAATTTGGGTGAATTAACCTTCTTGTGCGCCTCATATTTTCGAAATTTGCAAAGCGATCACATTAGGGATTTTTAATATTTGTGCGCAGGCCGCCGGTTAGATGGCTTACGCATCGTAAATTTAAATCGGAAAAGTGTCGAATATAGCAATTTTCTACGAAGTATAAGTTGTTTGTATTTACCACGTCGCTTAGCGGAATGTTCTATTTTGCCTGTTACTTCTGGGCGAACGATAAGGCAGCGTAACTGCGGTTATGCTTGCAATTGCCAGAAGGGACTAGACTATGAACAAGACGATTCGTGATTTGCTGGCCAAGTTCGGTGCGCTTCCTGTTGCTGTCGACCAGATCGAAGACGATGCCGATCTCTATGCGACGGGGCTGTCCTCTTTCGCTTCCGTGCAACTGATGCTCGGCATCGAGGAAGCTTTCGACATCGAGTTTCCCGACAACCTGCTGAACCGCAAGTCCTTTGCCAGCATTGCCGCGATCGAAAGAACCGTCGGCATGATCCTGGACGGCAGAAAGGTCGCATGATGAGTGCGGCGGTCGCTTTCGTTGAGGTTGGGACGGGCGAAGGAGCGGCGGTGCGTGCCGCGCGCGTCGCGGCGATCGCCAGCCAGCACGCCGATGCCGTCGACACCGAGGGCCGGTTCCCACGCGAAGCCGTCGACGCGATGCGCGCCGAGAAGCTGCTTTCCATCCAGATCCCCGTCGATCTCGGCGGCGAGGGTGCGTCGACAACCGAAATTGCCGAGCTTTGCTCGATCCTCGGTCAGGCCTGCGCCGCCAGCGCCATGGTTTTCGCCATGCATCACATCAAGCTTTCGAGCCTGGTCGAGCACGGTGCCGACAGCGACTGGCACCGCGAGTTCATGCGCCGCATCGCCAGGGAGCAGCTGCTTCTGGCTTCGGCGACGACCGAGGGCGGTATCGGCGGCAACCTGCGCAACAGCATCTGCGCCATCAAGGTCGAAGGCGACACCTGCTACCTCGAAAAGGATGCGACCGTCATATCCTACGGCGCTCATGCCGACGCCATCCTGATTACCTCGCGCAGCCATGCCGAGGCGGCCTCTTCCGATCAGGTGCTGACGGTTTTCCTGAAGGATCAATATACGATCGAACGCACCGTCGCGTGGAATACGCTCGGCATGCGCGGAACCTGCTCGGACGGCTTCCTTTTCAAGGGCAAGGCTCCGGCCGAGCAGATCCTGCCGAAGCCCTTTGCCGAGATTGCCGCGCAGTCCATGCTGGCAAGCTCGCATTTGCTGTGGAGCGGCGTGTGGTACGGAATTGCCGCCGATGCGGTTGCCCGCGCGCAGGCTTTCGTGCGTGCCGCCGCCCGCAAATCTCCCGGCGCGCCGCCACCCGGCGCGCTGCGTCTGGCCGAGACGTCGAGCATGCTGCAAATGGTCAAATCCAATGTGGTTGCCGGCCTCAAGGTCTATGAGGAAGCCAAGCTGGATGCCGACAGGCTCTCCTCGATGGCCTTCGCCGTCGCGATGAACAACGTCAAGATCGCATCGTCGGAGATGATCCTGCCGATCATCAACCACGCCATGCTGATCTGCGGCATCATGGGCTACAAGAACGGTACGCCTTACAGCCTCGGCCGCCACCTGCGCGACGCGCACTCGGCGCAATTGATGATCTCGAATGACCGCATTCTCGGCAACACGTCGACCATGCTGCTCGTCCACAAACAAGATACCAGCCTGTTGGGGTAATCGTCATGGATATGCAAACCTCGTTTCTCGACCGTCTTTTCGAATCCGGTCTGCTGATCGACACCGGCGTTGATGGCCTCTATGGCCGCAGCGGCCAGTTCGAAGACGTCATTTCCGCCTTCGAGCGTTTGGTCGACAGGTTCGGCGGCGGCGACGGCGCCGAGGCCATCCGCTTTCCGCCCGGCATGAACCGCGCCTTCTTCGAAACCAGCGGCTACATGAAGAGCTTTCCGCAGCTCGCCGGCACGGTGCACAGCTTCTGCGGCAACGAGCTCGACCACATGAGCCTGCTGAAGTGCATGGAAGTCGGCGACGACTGGACCAAGGATCAGCAGGCGACCGATATCGTGCTGACGCCGGCGGCCTGCTATCCACTCTATCCGACCGTCGCCAAGCGCGGTGCAGTGTCTGACGACGGAGCCCTCTTCGACCTGCAGTCCTATTGTTTCCGCCATGAGCCTTCCAAGGACCCGGCCCGCCAGCAGCTCTTCCGCATGCGCGAATATGTCTGCATGGGCAGCGAAAAGCATGTGACGGATTTCCGCCAGAGCTGGATGGACCGCGGCGTCGAAATGATGAAGGCCGTCGGTCTCGACGTCACCATCGACGTCGCCAACGACCCGTTCTTCGGCCGCGCCGGCAAGATGCTCGCCAACAACCAGCGCGACCAGAACCTGAAGTTCGAGCTGCTGATCCCGATCACGTCTGCCGCCAAGCCGACCGCCTGCATGAGCTTCAACTACCACCAGGATGCCTTCGGCACGAAGTGGGGCCTGAACTTTGCCGATGGCAGCGTCGTGCACACGGCCTGTGTCGGCTTCGGCCTTGAGCGCATCGCGCTGGCGCTGTTCCACACCCACGGTCTCGACGTCAAGGAATGGCCCGAGAGCGTGCGCAAGGCGCTGTGGGGCTGATCGCTTCCATGGCTGCCGTGTTTCAGGGATTGGCTCCCGCCGCCTACAAGCCACATGCGCTGCACGACAGCGAGCGCATGTGGCCCGAGACGAACTGCTATATCGATCTCTGGATCGAGGTGCTGTCGACCTTGAAGCTGCCGCCGGAAGCCATGCTCGGCTTCACGGTCGGCCAAGATTTCGAGGGCGACCAGTTCACTTTCTTCAAGGTGCCGCTCGAGGATCTGGAAGCGCTTTATGGGGTGCGCTGCACCGAGCTTGCGATCTACGACAAGGTGCAGAACCATGTCGCCGAGCAGATCGGTCGCGGCCGGCTCTGCCTGGTGGAGATGGATTCCTTCTTCATGCCGGATACGCAGGGCGTCGGCTATCGCCGCGAGCACGGCAAGACGACGGTGGCGATCAACCGGCTCGACATGCAAGGCCGCACGCTCGATTATTTCCACAATGGCGGCTTCTTCCAGCTGTCGGGCGAGGATTTCGACGGGCTGTTCCAGCTGCATCTGACGGACGAGGACCTGCCGTTCCTGCCTTATACGGAATTTGCGAAATTCCCTGAAAAGGCGCCGGCGGAGGCAGCCATCCGCGAAACGGCGCGGCAGCTCCTGTCCTTCCATTTCCGCCGTCGGCCGCGGGCCAATCCGATCCGCGCCTTCGCACACGTCTTCCCCATGCAGGTGGAGGCGGTCGCTGAACGGCCGTTCGGCTTCTTCCACAAATACGCCTTCAACACGCTGCGTCAGCTCGGCGCCAATTTCGAGCTTGCGGGCAGCCACTTCGATTGGCTGACGGCCGATTTGTCAGAAGCGGCCGGCGAGGCGCGGAAAATCTCCGAAACGGCGAAATCGGTGCAATTCCAGCTCGCCCGCGCCATCACGCGCAAGAAATTCGAGCCGTTGCGCACAGCGCTTGATCCAGCCGCCGATGCATGGGATTCCATGATGAGCGAACTCGAACGGAAGCTGTGACCGGCTTCCGTTCGGTCGCGATACGGCTGGGTCATTTCTGAAAAATATAGGGCGGGGAAATCCCCGGAAGATGTATGGGCGGGCGCTTGGCTGATCTTGGCGGCGGAATGCGGCTGAGCGAAGGTTGGAATCTGGTACTGACGGAGGCTGGCACCTGCCTCTCGCCTTCCGACGTGCCGCTGACGTCGGGCTTCCTCCCGGCGCGGGTGCCGGGCACGGTGGCGGAGGCGCTGGAAAGGGCCGGGCTTTTCGACCGGGCGACCCCCCACCCCCTTCATGACCGCGATGCCTGGTATATCTGCCGTCTGGTTGATGCCGAGGCCGGTGATGCGATCCTGCGGCTGGAGGGGTTGGCGACGCTCTGCGAAGTCTTCCTCAATGGCCGGAAAATCCTCGTTTCCGAAAGCATGTTCGAGGCCCATGACGTCGACGTCACCTTGCTTGGCGGTGACGAGCTGGCGCTCTGCTTCCGCGCGCTGGAACCGAGGCTTTCCGAGCCTGGGCCCCGTGCTCGCTGGCGGCCGCAGATGATCACGCCGCAGGGCTTGCGGACGGTGCGCGCGACGCTGCTCGGCCATATGCCCGGATGGTGCCCCGAGGTTCAGGCCGTTGGCCCTTGGCGGCCGATTTCGCTGCTGCGGCCAAGCGCGCCCGTTATTCATGATCTCACCCTGCGGCCGGACCTGCTCGAAAGCGGCGAGGGCAGACTTTACGCCTCGCTTTCGGTCGAGGGCGATGCCGGAGCGCTGGTGCTTCGGTGCGGCGATGCCGAGCAGGCCTTCGAACGGGACGGCCAAGGCCGCTATACCGCCATCCTGAAAATTCCCGATGTCGAGCCTTGGTGGCCACATACGCATGGCGAGCCGAAACTCCATGAGGTCGCGCTTGTGGTCGACGGGATCGAATATGGGCTGGGGAAAACGGGCTTTCGCCGATTGTCCGTAGACCGCGGCGCCGATGGGCAGGATTTTGCCCTGATCGTCAACGGCGAGCGGATTTTCTGCCGGGGGGCGGTCTGGACCACGGCCGATATCGTACGCCTGCCCGGCGGCCGCGAGGACTACCAAATGTGGCTGCGGCTCGCGGCCGGGGCCGGCATGAACATGATCCGCATCGGCGGCACCATGGCCTATGAGACGCCGGAATTCTTCCGCCTTTGCGACGAACTCGGCTTGCTTGTCTGGCAGGATTTCATGTTCGCCAACTTCGACTATCCGAAGAACGACAAGGCCTTCAATGCCCATGTCGAGACGGAGGTTTCGCAGTTTCTTGGCCGCACGCGGCTGTCGCCTTCCCTGGCGGTTCTTTGCGGCGGCAGCGAGATCCACCAGCAGGCGGCGATGATGGGCTTGCCCGAGCAGTTCTGGAAAAGTCCTGTCGTCGAGGAAATCATCCCGCCGCTGGCACAGTCGTTTCGGCCCGATGTGCCCTATGTGGTCAATTCGCCCTCCGGCGGCGCCATGCCTTTTTCGCCGAATGCCGGTGTTGCGCATTATTATGGCGTCGGTGCCTATATGCGACCGCTTGCCGATGCGCGCCGGGCTGACGTCCGCTTTGCCGCGGAAAGCCTCGCTTTCGCGCATGTGCCGCAAGCCCGCACGCTTGGCCAGCATCTACCGGTTCCGGCAGTCCATAGCCCGCTATGGAAAGAGCGCGTGCCGCGCGATCGCGGTGCATCCTGGGATTTCGAGGATGTTCGCGATCATTATCTTCAGCAGCTTTACGGTTTCGATCCCAACCGGCTGCGGCGGGAAGATCCCGATCTTTATCTCAATCTCTCGCGGGCCGTGACCGGCGAAGTGGCCGAGGAAACCTATGCCGAGTGGCGGCGCCACGGCTCCGCTTGCAACGGCGCGCTCGTCTGGACGCTGCAGGACCTTCTTCCGGGCGCCGGCTGGGGCGTCATTGACTCGACCGGAGAGCCGAAGCCGGTCTTCTACGGGCTGCGCCGGGCTTTCCGGCCGGTGCAGGTGCTGTTCGCGGACGAGGGCACCAACGGCCTCGATGTGCATGTCATCAACGAGAGCGATGCGGCGCTCGACCTGACGGTCGAGGTCTCCTGCCTGCGCGACGGCCGTCAGATCGTCGTGGGCGGGGGCCGCGATATGGTGCTTGAGGCCCGCGGCAAGCGGAAGATCGCCTGCACGGATCTTTTCGGCGCCTTCTTCGATACGACTTATGCCTTCCGCTTCGGCCCGCCGTCGCACGATGTCACGGTGGCGCGGCTGACGGCAGCGGCGAGCGGCGCAGTGCTCGCCCGGGCCTTTTACTTCCCGCTTGGGCGAACCAGGGCGTTCCACGATGCCGAGATCACCGCATCGGTCCTTCAGGAAGGCGAGGGATGGTATCTGGAGGTGAGCAGCGATCGGCTGGCGCAATCGGTACAGATCGATCTGGAATCCTATCGGGCGGAAGATGACTGGTTCCATCTCGCACCGGGCGGCAGCCGGCGGATTCCCCTGCATCGGCGGCCGGGCGTTCCGGCCGATGTCATCCCGTCCGGCCAGATCCGCGCCATCGGCAGCCGGCGGATCGTCGAGGTGTGAAGGCCTATCTCGCTCGTCAGGGCGAGATGGGCCTCATCCGCGTCGGCAGCTTCCCTACAGAGTCGCGCCATCCGGACCGAACAGGTGGCAGCGCTCCGGATCGATGCGGATGTCGACCGTCTCCCCGGCACGGATGGCCTGTTGATCTTCCAACGCGACCGTCAGCGTCTGGCCGCCATGCAGCGTCGCGTAGAGGATCGTCTGGCCGCCGAGATGCTCGACCAGATCGACGCGGGCATTGCCGAGCGCCACGCCTCGGTCGCCGACGTTCAGGTGTTCCGGGCGCGCGCCGAGTGTCACCGGTTGCCCCGGCTGCAGGGTGCCAAGCCGACGCGGCAGGCGCACCGTCTGGCCGGCGAGATCGATGACGGCGGAGCCGTCGTCCGAGGCGACGATCTTCGCATCGAGAAAATTCATTTTCGGCGAGCCGATGAAGCCGGCGACGAACTTGTTCTTCGGCTTGTTGTAGAGGTCGAGCGGCGCGCCGACCTGTTCGATCTTGCCGCCATTGAGCACGACGATCTTGTCGGCCATGGTCATGGCTTCGGTCTGGTCGTGGGTCACGTAGATCATGGTGTTGCCGAGCCGCTGGTGCAGGCGGGCGATCTCGACGCGCATCTGCACGCGCAATTCGGCGTCGAGGTTCGACAGCGGCTCGTCGAACAGGAAAATATTGGGCTCGCGCACGATGGCGCGGCCGATGGCGACACGCTGGCGCTGACCGCCGGAAAGCTGTTTCGGCTTGCGTTGCAGCAGCTGCTTGATCTGCAGCACCTCGGCCGCCTTTTCGACGCGCGGCTGTATCTCGTGCTTCTTCATGCCTGCGGTCTCAAGTCCGAAGGCAAGGTTCTTGTAGACGGTCATATGCGGGTAGAGCGCATAGGACTGGAACACCATGGCGATGCCGCGCTTGGAGGCGGGGACATCGTTCATGCGGCTGCCGTCGAGATAGAGGCCGCCGCCGGAAATCGGCTCCAGACCGGCGATCATGCGCAGGAGCGTGGACTTGCCGCAGCCGGAGGGGCCGACGAAGACGGTAAATTCCCCCGGCTCGATTTCCAGGTCGATTCCGTGAACCACCTGAAGCTCGCCATAGCGCTTGATAACTTTCTGCAGCGAAACGCTTGTCGCCATGGGGGCTACCTCCTTGTTCGTCCTGATGGCTCGCGGGGCAATGTTCATGCCGGCCTCCAGCTCTTGTATTTTGCGCTTTCCGGCCCGACAGGGAAGCGGACTTCGGTCCGCGTTTCCGACGATTCATAGAAAGCCGTGACCAGCTCCAGCGCCTGGCGGGCATCGGCCGTCGTCACCGGCAGCGGCGCGCCCGACACCAAGGCTTCGTGGAACAGCTTCATCTGGGTGTTGAAGCGGATCGGGATCGGCGTCCAGTCGGCCAGCAGCGCGTCGATCTTTGCGGCGATCTCGTCATTCGCCGGAACGATCTTCCAGGGGTCCTGGCCGGGGCTGTAAGGTTCGTGGTTGCTCTCGATCAGCACGTTTTCGAAGCAGAGGCGCAGGCGGCTGATCTGCTCCTGCGAGCCGAGCGTGGCGCTGATGGTGGCGAGCGCGCCGTTTTGCATCAGCAGGCTGGCGCTGGCGCAATCCTCTACTTCGATATCGTTGACGCGGGTGGCGACACGACCGAAGAGGCCGGCGATCGGCCCCATCAGATAGGTCAGCATGTCGTGCAGGTGGATGGAGTGGGTCATCAGCACGCCGCCGAGCTCGGTCTCCCATTTGCCGCGCCAGGGAACCGCATAATAGTCGGCGCCGCGCACCCAATGCGTTTCCGATGTCGCGACATAGGGCTTGCCGGCGATGCCTGAAGCGATGATGCGCTTGGCCTTCTGGATGCCGTCGCCGTAGCGATACTGGAAGATCGGCATGAGCCGGCCCCTGGCCGTCTTCTCGGCGGCGATCACGGCATCGATATCGGCGAGCGATCCCACAAGAGGCTTCTCGCAGACCACATGCTTGCCGGCGGCGAGCGCCTGCATGATGAGCTGGAAATGCGAGCCGGGCGGCGTGCAGATATCGACGATGTCGATATCGGGCATGTCCAGCACTTCGGCGAAATCCTTGACGCGCTTGCCGATGCCGAATTCGTCGCCGACCGCGTTCAGGCGCTCCTCGTTGAGATCACAGAGGACGGCAACTTCGAAGCGGTCGGAATGGGGCAAATAGCCCTCGACGATATGGGAGCGGCCGATGCCGAGGCCGATGATCGCGACTTTCTTGATGTCGGACATAGCGCAATTACCTTTGAATGCTGGTGAGCGATGTTGCTTCGGCAAGCGCCTGCGCCTTCAGCGCCAGCTCCATGGCCTTGAAGCAATGTTCCTGGCCCATCGCCGTTTCGGTGCGGTCCCTGATATCGGCGGCAAGCTGGCGACCGTAGGGGAGGTCGAGGCCGGCGCAGTCGATATGCTGCATCCCCTTGCGGTCGGTGAGGAAGAGGTGATCGGTGCCGGGGCGGCCGGCGACGTCGATATATTTGCGCAGCTCGATCGTGCCATCGGTGCCGACGATGAAGAGGCGCCCGTCGCCCCAGGTGGAGAGCCCGTCCGGCGTGAACCAGTCGACGCGGACATAGCCTGTCACGTCGGGCGTGCGCAGGTGGAAATCGCCGTAGTCCTGCAGGCCCGCTGTATCGGGATTGGCGCGGTTGGACACCGTCGCCGACAGCACTTCGGCTTCGAGGGAATCCGCGAAGAACAAGAACTGCTCGCATTGATGCGAGGCGATGTCGGTGATGATGCCGCCATAGCGCTTGCGGTCGAAGAACCAGTCCGGCCGGGTCGGCTTGCGCAGCCGGTGCGGGCCGAGGCCCGTCGTGTGGATGACCTTGCCGATGGCGCCGGCCTTGACCAATTCGCCGGCCTTGACCGTCGATGCCGTCTCGAAATGCTCGGAATAGAGGATCGAGACGATGCGCTTGGTCTCGGCCTGCACCTTTTTGACGTCTGCCAATTGGTCCAGCGTCACCATGCCGGGCTTGTCGAGCATTACGTCCTTGCCGTGGCGCATGGCCTCGATGGCAAGGCCGGCGCGCTCGCTGGAAATGGCCGCGCTGACGATCAGCGCGATGGAGCCATCCTCCAGAATTTCTCTTCTGTCGGCGACGCGTCTTGCCTGCGGAAAGCGACCGGCGAAGACGGCGGCGAGATCGTCTTCCACTGCATGGAAGGCGACGAGTTCGGCGCCGGCCCGCAGCATGACGTTGACCTGGCCGTAGATATGATCGTGATTGAGGCCGATGGCGGCAAAGCGCAGCGCGCTCATGCGACATTTCCTTTCAATGGGTTTGTTGGTTCGCAGCCCCAAATCTTGGGTATTCGGGACTACGGGTTCGTGGTCAGCGCTTGAGGCCGGCGGTCGCGATGCCGTCGATCAGCAGCCTCTGGAAGAACAGGAAGATCAGGAAGACCGGGATCAGCGACAGGCTCGACATGGCGAACAGGCTGCTCCAGTCGGAGCTTCCGGTGGAATCCACGAAGGAGCGCAGGCCGAGCTGGACGGTGTAGGTGTTGATGTCCGAGAGGTAGATCAGCGGCCCGAAGAAATCGTCCCAGGTCCAGATGAAGGAGAAGATGGCGGCCGTCGCCAGAACGGGAAGCGACAGCGGCAGCATGATGCGCCAGTAGATGCGCCAGGCGCTGCAGCCGTCCATCATCGCAGCCTCGTCCAGTTCGCGCGGGATGCCGCGGAAGAACTGCACCATCAGGAAGATGAAGAAGGCGTCGACCGCCAGGAATTTCGGCACGACGAGCGGCAGCATCGTCTTCACCCAGCCGAGCTTGAGGAAGAGGATATATTGCGGGATCAGCGTGACGTGATAGGGCAGCATCAGCGTGCCGAGCATCAGCGCGAACCAGAAATTCTTGCCCCAGAAATTGAGCCTTGCGAAGGCGTAGGCGGCCAGCGAACAGGAGATGACGTTGCCGAGGACGGAAAGCACGGCGATGACGACCGAATTCCAGACGAAGGTGCCGAACGTGACCTGACCGCCGAACCAGCCGCGGGCATAGGCGCTGAAATCGAATTGCGACGGGATCAGCGACGCCGTGCCGAAGATCTCGTTCTGGTCCTTGATCGAACCGGACAACATCCACAGCAGCGGATAGAGCATCACCACCGATGCGGCGATGAGGGCGACGTGGATAAGGACGGAAAGAAACCAGGGGCGCTCGCGTGGCGGCTTCATGTCCTCGGCAAAATGGGTGAGCTTCGCGTCAGTCATCGTAGTGGACCCAATAACGAGCGGAGAGGAAGGAGAAGGTGGTGAAGATGGCGATAATGATCACCAGAACCCAGGCGAGCGCGGCGGCATAACCCATGCGGAAATAGCCGAAGGCCTCCTGGTAGAGATAGAGCGTGTAGAACAGCGTCGAATCGATCGGCCCGCCGGTGCCGGAGGAAATCACATAGGCCGGCGTGAAAGCCTTGAAGGCGTCGATGGTCTGGACCACGGCGTTGAAGAAGATCACCGGCGTCAAAAGCGGCAGCGTGATCCTGAAGAAGATCCGGGTCTTGGACGCGCCGTCGAGGTTGGCGGCCTCGTAAAGATCGGTCGGGATCTGCCTGAGGCCTGCGAGGAAAATAATCATCGGCGATCCGAACTGCCAGATGGCCAGGATCACGAGCGTATAGAGCGAATAGTCCGGATTGGAGATCCAGCTCGGCCCGTTGATGCCGAAGGCGTACCAGAGCAGGGTGTTGACGATGCCGTCGGCGTCGAAGATCTGCCGCCACAGCACCGCGATCGCGACGCTGGAGCCAAGCAGCGACGGCAAGTAGAAGATGGCGCGGTAGACCGGCAGGCCGCGGATGCCGCGGTTGAGAAGCAGCGCCACCAGCAGCGCGAAGGCGAGCTTCAGCGGCACGGAGCAGACGACGTAGAACAGCGTGACTTTCATCGACGACAGGAATTTATCGTCCGCCGTGGCGATCCGCACATAATTGTCGATGCCGACGAGGTTCGGCGACTGGAGCAGATTGTAGTCGGTGAAGGAGAGATAGAGCGAGGCGATCGCCGGCCCGAGGGTCAGGCCGAAGAAGCCGATGAACCACGGCAGAAGAAAGAGATAGCCGGGCGCGTTGCGCGCGAATGCGCCCGGCGCCCTATAGGTGGTTTCCACGCGCAACGGCGCGGGCGTACCGACGGCCAAGCCGCCGGCAACGCTCTTGCTGTTTGTACCCACGGTATCAGCCTCGCGTAATGTTTGCTGCTGCCTGTTCGGTGAACTTCGCGCCAGCGTCCTGCGCGCTGGTTTTGCCGAAAGCCACTTCCTCGGCGATCTTCTTCAGCAGGAATGCATTCTCGCCGGCGCCGTTCGGCGGAGAAGGCGGCAACGCTCCGACATGCGGCGTCAATCTGCCAATATAGTCGACGACCTGCTTGCTGACGGCATCGAGATCCGGCGTCAGCAGATCGCGGATTTTCGGCGAGGCGGGCACGCCGCGCTCGACGCCGAGCGTCCTGGCGCCTTCGGGGTCTTCCACCAGATAGTTGACGAAGGCGACGGCTGCATCCTTGTTCGGGGATGTTGCCGAAACCGACATCAGCATCGAGGGCTTCAGATATTGGCCCGGCTTGCCGTCTGCGCCGGCAGTTGGATAGGAGACGATATCGAGCTTTTCCTTCACCAGGCCCTGGATGGCGACGAACTGGTTGGAATGGGCGTAATCGACGGCCGCCTTTTTCTGCACCAGCATGCTGGTTTCGATGGTCTGCTGGTCGAGCGACTGCATATCGGCCGGCACGCAGGCGCCGCTCTTGCGCAGGGTGCCCCAGAAATCGAACCATTCGGCGGCGTCCTTGGCCTCGAAAGCCAGCTTGCCGTCGGCCGTATAGAGCGCCTTGCCGCGCTGGCGCAGCCAGCATTCGAAGGCGGGTTCGAGGCCGCTGGAATCGGCCGTGCCGTAAAAGCCGCGCCGCTTTCTGGCAGCCGTCACCTTGGCGCAGGCATCGCCGAGCTGTTCCCAGGTCATGCCGTCATGCGGCGGCTCGACGCCGGCTTCCGTCCAGGCCGCGGTATTGACGACGACCATCGATGAATTCACGCCGAGGCTGACGCCGTAGATCTTGTCGTCGACCTTGCCGGAATCGATGTTGGCGGCGCCGAAATCCTCGATCGCCAGGCTCTTGCCGAGATAGGGCGTCATGTCGAGCAGCGCGCCGCGGCGGGCATATTCGAAGATGTAGCGATAATCCATCTGGATGAGATCCGGCGCATTGCCGCCGCCGGTCTGCGTGGCAAGGCGCGTCCAGTAGCTGTCCCAGCCGAAGGATTCGCCGGCGATGGTAATGTCCGGGTTCTTGGCCTGATAGGCTTTCACGGCTGCGAATGTGCGGTCGCTTCGCTCCTTCGATCCCCACCAGAGAAGGCGCATCGCGGTCGCCGCATGGGCGCGGGAAAGTCCGATACTGCTGAAAGCGAGCGTAGCTGCCATGCCGGCAAGTAACTGCCGACGATCGATCGTCAACGTCATCCTGGTCTCCTCCCCAGTGAACCGATGATTTACGAAACTGCTTTGCATGATATAACTATTTGGTTACAAGTTGGATAGAAACGTGACCGCTGTCAAGCGTCAATCGTGTCACAATAAAAACGATGCATGCCGGAGCCGGCAGCGTTCATTGCGGGAGACACCGACCGGAAAGGGGCTCATCCATGGCGATCAGGGCGAGGCAAGAGACTGAAAATATGGAACAAGCGGATGTCGGCAAGACTGTAAAGACGAGGGGCAGGAAGGTGTCGCGCAATCCGCAGCGCACCCATGCCACGATCCTGGAGGCGGCGACGGAAGAATTCGCCGCGCACGGCTTCGGCGGCGCCCGCGTGGATGCGATCGCCGCGCGGGCACAGACCAACAAGCGGATGCTCTATCACTATTTCGGCGACAAGGAGGGGCTCTATCTCGCCGTGCTGGAGGCAACCTATGCGACGATCCGCAATGCCGAGAAGCAACTCGATCTCGCACATCGCCATCCGGAGGAGGGAATGCGCGAGCTTGCCTTGTTCACCTGGCGGCATTTTCTGGCTCATCCCGAGTTTCTAAGCCTGCTTGCCACGGAAAACCTGCATCACGCGCGCTATCTGCAGCGATCCGAGAAGGTCTCGGCCATGCATTCGCATCTGATCGATGAACTCTCCGAGGTTCTGCGCCGCGGGGAGGCGCTCGGCATCTTCCGCCCGGCCGTCGATCCCATATCCGTTTATCTCACCATTGCCGCGCTCGGTTATTTCTATCTGTCGAACCGTCATACGCTGTCGACGATTTTTGCGCGCAAGCTGACGGCGCCGGATGCGCTGAATGCCTGGGGGGAGCATATCGTTGCCGTCACGCTCGCTTCGATCCGGGCATAGAAGGCTCGCAACAGGGGCTTCGATGCGGTCGAGAAATTTTCAGAAGACGATTGACAAGGCCGGATTTATCGCGCGATCTTGTAACTATATGGTTACATTGCCGGGCGGGCGGACATTTGCTTTTTCCTACTCCGGAGGGAACTGGCCGGTCCTGTCTTGAGCCGGCCGTGAGCCTGAAGGCTTCCTTTCCCGGCAAGCGGAGAGAGGAGCCATGCATGCCGATGCCTGCGCGAACAGACCTGACTGACCATCACGGGAGCTGCCTGCCATCATGACCGATCCATTGAACATCAGGCTTGCCGAGGCCGAGGCATTCGAGCGCCCCGTCCGGCTGCGGCTTCCGTTCCGCTTCGGGGCGGCAACCTTGCGGGAAGCGCGGCAGATTTTTCTGCGCGTGCGCATCGAGGACGCGCAGGGACGCTCGGCTGAGGGCATGGCGGCCGAGCTGATGGTGCCGAAATGGTTCGACAAGTCGCCGGAGCTTTCCAACGCCGACAACGAAACCCAGCTGCGACGGTCGCTGGCATTGGCGCTCGATGCGCTGCGGAGTGCCGGCGCCGGAACGGCTTTCGGCCTGCATGCGTCCGTCGAAGCATCGCATCATGCACGGGCCGCGGCGGAAAAGCTGAACGGTCTGGTCGCCTCCTTCGGTCTTGCGCTTGCCGACCGGGCCATCCTCGATGCCCTTTGCCGGCTGGAAGGGCTGACGGTTTCGCAGGCGATCAAGGCGAACCGCCCCGGCATCGACGCCTCCACGGCGCGCGATCTCGCGGGCTTCGACCTCCCTGGCTTTCTTTCGGCATTGGAGCCATCGGCGAACCTTGCCGCTCGACATACCGTTGGTCTGGTCGATGCCATCGTGCCCGCCGATATTCCGGCACACGAGCGCCTAGACGACGGCCTGCCGGAAAGTTTCGAGGAGGCGATCGATGCCTATGGCCTGACCTTCTTCAAGGTCAAGGTTTCGGGCGTTCCCGAGGCCGATATCGACCGGCTTTGCCGCGTCGCCTCCGTCATCGACGCCAAGGTTCCGAACTATGCGGTGACGCTTGACGGCAACGAGCAATTCTCATCCGCCGAAGCCGTCGCCGATCTGCTCGCACGCGTGAAGGAGGAGCCGAGGCTGGCAAAATTTGCCGCCTCGATCCTGTTCGTGGAGCAGCCGATCGCCCGCGCGCACGCCTTCGAGAAGCCGGTCAAGGCGCTTGCCGCCTTCAAGCCGGTGGAGATCGACGAATCCGATGCCGACATCGATGCTTTCGTCACGGCCAGAACGCTTGGCTATACCGGCATCTCCTCGAAATCCTGCAAGGGTTTCTATCGCTCGCTCCTGAACCGTGCACGCGTCGCCAAATGGAGCGCGGAAGATGGCATTGCCTATTTCATGTCGGCGGAGGACCTGACGACGCAAGGGGGGCTGGCCGTACAGCAGGATCTGGCGCTCGCCTCCCTGATCGGCATGACGCATATCGAGCGCAACGGCCATCACTATGTCGACGGCATGGCCGGTGCGCCGGAGGCGGAGCAGGCCTCATTCGCCGAAGCCCACTCCGATCTCTACCGCGTCAGCAATGGCCGCACGCGGCTTCGGATCGAAGCGGGGCAGCTTGCCATCGGCTCCATTATCAATGCCGTCGGCCTCGGTTCGTCGGTTGCACCGGATTGGGCGGCGATGGAGAGGTCGCGGATATAGGATTTTGGTCAAGATCATGGGGCTTTTGAGTCTTATCGAGCATGATCCCTCACCCTAGCCCTTCTCCCGCAAGCGGCGAGAGGGTTGGGGTGAGGGGCACGCCTTCGAGGTAAATTCGGGCCGCAGAGGCTTCATCATCGTTGTTTGCAGAGTCTGGAGGAGTAGATGCAGTCATCGAAGAAACGCTACGTTCTGGTCGGCACGGGCAATCGCGGCGCGACCATGTGGGGCAAGGATCTGGTCGAGCGGTGGAGCGACGAGGTCGAGCTTGTGGCCGTGTGCGACCTCAATGCGATGCGAGCGAAGCGGGCGCTGGACTATATCGGCGCATCGGTGCCGGTTTATACCGATTTCGATGCATTGCTGCGGACGGAAAAGCCGGATCTCGTCATCGTCTGCACGCGCGATTCCACGCATGACGATCTGATCGTCAAGGCGATGGAGGCCGGCGCCAATGTCATCAGCGAGAAGCCGATGACGACGACGGTCGACAAGATCAAGCGCATTCTCAATGCCGAGGCGCGCACCGGCAGGCGTCTGGATGTCTCTTTCAACTACCGGTTTGCGCCGACGGCGGCGAAGATCAAGGAGCTGATCAACTCCGGCGTCATCGGGGATGTGACCTCCGTCGACTTCCATTGGTATCTCGATACCAGTCATGGCGCCGATTACTTCCGCCGCTGGCATGCTTTCGTGGAAAACTCCGGCAGCCTCTTCGTTCACAAGGCGACGCACCATTTCGATCTCTTGAACTGGTATCTGGATTCCGATCCGGAAACGGTTGCCGCCTTTGCCGATCTCAGGCATTACGGCCGCAAGGGGCCGTTTCGCGGCGAGCGCTGTCGCGGCTGTCGTTACAAGGACGAATGCGATTATTATCTCGACATCGGCGCGACGCCCTTGCTCGAAAGCCTTTATGAGGAACCTTCAACCGTCGACGGCTATGTTCGCGACGCCTGCGTCTTCCGGGAGGATATCGACATTCCCGATACGATGGTCGCCTCCATCCGCTATCGCAGCGGCGTCAACGTCTCCTATTCCTTGAATACCTACATGCCGATCGAAGGCCATCACATCGCCTTCAACGGTCATAAGGGCCGTATCGAGCTGCGCCAGTATGAAAAACAGAACTGGACGACGCCACCGGCCGACGAGATCGTCGTCATGAAGAATTTCGGCGATGTCGAGCGCATATGGGTGCCGCATTCGTCCGGCGGGCACTATGGCGGCGACGACCGTCTGCGCAACATGCTGCTGCGCTCCGGTCCGAACGACGAGCTCAAACAGCGCGCCGGTTCGCGGGCAGGGGCGCTGTCGGTGCTTTGCGGCATTGCCGCGCTGCAAAGCAGCCGTACCGGCCAGCAGGTGTCGATTGCCGATATCTGGGGCAAGGATGACGGCCTGAACCTGCTGGAACCGCGGCCATAAGCTCTGGCCGCAGGGTTGTATTCCTACCGAAATCGGCGTCAGCCGGTGCGGGGCTTAGCTGCAGCCGGGTAGCTGCTGCGCATAAATTCGCGTCATGCCATTGAAGCGTCTGGCGCCGGCAAGAGCGGTCGCATTGCCGCGCCATGAACCCTGCAGAAAGCCCTTCGGGCCAGAGTAATAGGCGAGATAGAGGCTATAGGAATCATTCAGAGGAATGCCGGTCTGCAGGTGGGTCTGGTAGTGATACCAGCCGACGAAATCGATGGCGTCGGAGAAGCTGGTGCGGCTTGCGGTCCAATTGCCGGTCTCGCGCTTGTACTTATCCCAGGTGCCGTCCAGCGCCTGCGAGTAGCCATAGGCCGTCGTCGGGCGTTTCCAGGGGATGAAGCCAAGCAGATAGCGCCGCGGCGGGCGGGCGCGCGGCCGGAAGCCGGATTCGGTATAGATCGTCGCCATCAGGATCGGCACCGGTACGCCATATTTGCGTTCGGTGCGCTCGGCCGCGCGCTGCCAGTTGTTGAACCAGCCGTCGCGCTGGTCGAAGATCGCGCAGATGTTGCGGGTGCGCGAGGGAGCGGTGGCACAGCCTGCCAGCATGCCGAGCAACATTACGGCCAGAATGGAAAGGACGCGGGTACGCATGACTAGAACCTCTTCGCTAAGAAGAAGAGCTAGCGCGGAATGATTAAAAACGGGTTGTTCGCCTGTGCCGAAATGGGGCGATTTCAGGGAGTTTTCATGGATTTGCTGCGTCGCGTCATGCCATGCGCGCCATGTCCTCGCGGCGGATTTCATGAAGCAGCGGCCTGCCCTCGATGAAGCGGATGACCTCCTCGACCGCCATCTCGCCGAGGCGGGTGCGCTCCAGCCCCACGGCTCCGGCAATATGCGGGGTCAGGAAGACATTCGGCAGGTCGTAGAAGGCCGATGCCGCCTCCGGAATTTCCGGATCGGTGACGTCGATGACCGCATCGATCCGCCCGGTCTTCAGCACGGCAACAAGGGCGGCCTCATCGACCAGGGCGCCGCGCGCCGTATTGATGAAGGTCGCGCTATCCTTCATCAGCGACAGGCGGCCTGCATCGATCATGTGCCGCGTGGCGGGCAGGGATGGCGCATGCAGCGATACGATGTCGGCCGATGCCATCAGGGTATCCAGATCGGTTTTCTCGGCGCCCAGCCCGGTAGCCTCGGCGTCGCCGACCATGGGATCATAGAGCAGGATGCGGTAGTCGAAGGGTGCGAGCAATTCGATCACCCGCCTGCCGATCCGCGAGGCGCCGATGATGCCGACGGTGCGGCGGTAGTTGCCGATGGCTTCGGCCTGCATCGGGATCGTGCGCGTGCGGTCGCGGTCGGCGACGTAGAAATCGCGGAACTGGAAGACCTTCTTGCCGGCGAAGATGATGGCGGCCAGCGTGAATTCCGCAACCGGAAGGGCATTGGCCTGCGCGGCATGGCTGACCAGTATGCCGCGATCGAACAGGCTGTCGCCGAGCAGGCCCTTCACCGTACCGGCGGAATGGGCAACCAGCTTCAAATGCGGCGCCAGCGCCAGCGCGGCGGCGTCGATGGTCGGTGAGCCCCAGCCCGTGACAAGTATTTCGGCTTCGGCAAGCAGCCTTGCCGCTCGCGCGTCATCGAAGCTCTGCATCGGCGCGGCGTCCAGCACGCGGCCGATGGTATCGAGACGACGGATCAGCGCATCGGGCAGGACATGCCGCGTGCGCGATGGCTGCATGGCAAAGGCGATGGCCGGGCGGTTGGAAGCGGATTGCGTCATGGCAGGCGACCGGGCGCCTCGATGGCGCTGACTGCGATACCCTTGTCCTTGATGAGGGCGCACAAGGCGTCGATGTCAGGCCGAGCGGGCGGCTTGCTCCAGGCATGATCGACGGCTGCGGGGTCCTTCTCCGCAAGTATCGCAGAGACGAGAACGCTCTCGCCCGCGGGAATGGTGCCGCGCAGCTGTGGCACAAGGGTCTTCGAGACGATGAGGTTGGTGTTCGGCGGCGCCTTCTGCGCAATGCCTGCGCGTTCGACTGTCGAGCCGAGATCGAGAATGCCGCTGAAATCCTCCGCGCCGATCGCATAGGCGGCGCCGGCTACGGATGAAAGCGTGTCGGCCTCGAGATCACGTCTTGCGATGGCGAAGCCGCCTTCTGCCGTCTGCAGCGGGCGCGGCGTGCTGATCCTGTGCAGGCGGATATGCCAGGGCGCGGCCGGCACGAGCCATGTCTCCACCGTCACGTCCGGATAGGGCGACCATTTGGCATAGAGCGTATCGCCGGCAAGCCTGGCGTCCTCGTTGGTTTCGCGGACACGGTAATGCAGGCCGTCGTCGCTGAAGGCGAGCACGCTGTCGAAGGCGCCGCCGGCAAAGATGCGCTCGTCGCTTTCGACGCTGAAGCCGTAGCGGGCGGAATAGGCAAATTTCGAATATTTCTCCGCGCCGAAACGCATCTGCTGGTTTTCCTGGCCGGACGACAGCGCGACCACATCATCCTTGTTGCGCAGCAGGACCATGCCGGGATGTTTTTGCGGAACGATAGCCGGCTCATTTTCCGGCGGCTTTTCTCCGGCGCTCCAGAATGGATGCGTTTCGGAAAGCGCCAGCGGCAGGAAGGCCTTGAAGGCCCAATAGGGCGAGCCGGCGGAATTGTAGTTCTCCGACATCAGCAGGTTGGGATAGGCAAAGCCGATCGGCAGGGTGCCGTCGCGATTGGCGATCGGCTTGTCGGCCCACCAGCGCAGATGCCTGAGGCACAGGCCCTTGATCTCGCCCCATGGCAGCGCCTCGACATCGGCAAAGGCGAGCGCCGACCAGAAGCCCGCGCAGGCGAAGCGATAGGTCAGGCTGCGGCCGAAGGGGATGGTGGCGCCATCGGGCGCGAACCAGTGGCGGAAATCCCTGGCGAAGAGCATTGCGCGCTCGCGATAGCGCTTGGCGCGATCGTCATCCACGAGCCTGGAATAGATCAGCCCGTAGAAATGCATGGCGAAGGGTATGTAGTGATCGATGCGCCGGACATTGCCGTCGCGATACCAGCCGTCATCGATGTAAAAGCCGTCGAGTTCGTTCAGGTAGTCTTCCGTCAGGCTGCGGTCGAAGGAGGCGCCGAGCTTGTCCAGGGCGATATCCACGAAGATGCGGAAGAACTTCCAGTTGTTGTCGGCATAGTCGAAGGTGCGCGCATGCTTGAGATAGGCAATCAGATTGTCGCGCGCGCGCTGATCGAGCGGCTCCCAGATCTTTTCCGGAACCAGGGCGAGCGCGAAGCCGAGGGCGGCAAGCTCGACCATGCGCTGATCGCGGCCGTTGACCGTGCCCCAATATTCCGGATGTTTCGGATCGACGCCATTGGCGAGGCCTTCGGCATAGCGGTGCCAATGATGAAACTCGCCGCCGCCGGCGCCGAGCGGCGCAAGGCCCCAGAGCGGGCGGGCGAAACCTTCGAGATCGGCGGCTGCACGGTCGAAATGCGCGCCGGCGGCATCGATGCGGACGCGGGCATTGCCGTCCGAAAAATAAGGCAGCAACGGATCGAACAGGTCGGTCAGCGCGCGGCGCATGTCCGCGAGGTTCTTCAATGGATTGCCGGCGAGCGGATTGGAGCTGGCGGGGTCATAGATCATCGGTTCGGCTTTCTCGATCGTTTCCGCGGCGGGATCGGGCTTCAGGTTTCGGGTGGCAGCGTGCCGCCGGCGATGGGCAGGACGCCATGGCAGATATGGCGGGCCGGCGCGTCGCGGTCGCGGAAGCGGGCGATCATCAGGCCGATAGCCTCGCGGCCCAATGCTGCGCGGTCGACGCGCATGGTTGCCAGCCGGGGGTTGGTCATCAGGGCGCAGGGCAGATCGTCGAAGCCGACGACGGCGAAATCCTCCGGCACCCGCAGGCCGGCCTCGGCAACGGCATCCAGCACGCCGACCGCGATGAAGTCGTTCATGCAGAAGGCTGCCGTGAAGCCGCCTTTTTCGGCAAGGATCGCGGCCGTGGTATCGTGGGCTTCCTGGCTGGAGCTGCCGGCAAACGTCATCGGCACGAGCCGGCCCTCGGCGCCGTCCACGGAAGCGATCGCAGCTTCGAAACCGCGGATGCGCTCGCGGATCGTCTGGCGGTGCGAGCCCGTCAGGTGCAGGATGCGGCGGTGGCCGGTGTCGAGCAATCGGCGTGTCGCATTGTAGGCGCCGAAGAAGTTCGAGGGCGAAACGCCGTCGAAACGCAGCTTCGGGTCTGTGCCGTTGACGAGCACAACGGGCGTGCCGCTTGTTTCCAGCCATCGGCGCAGCTCGTCGGAGGGGTCGATGCCGACGAGAAACAGGCCCTCGGCGCCGGCTGTCTGCAGATATTCCTTCACCAGATCGGGTTCGGTTCGCGCCTCGCGGATCAGGCGGATGTCGAAGCGCATGCCGCGCTCGGCCGCGCCGGCGCGCAAGCCTTCCAGAATGCCTTCGTAGAAGACGCTGAGGCCGCCCGTGACGCTGTCGCTGGCGATCAGAGCCAGACCGCCCGATGTCGTCTCGGCGGCCGTCTTCAGCGGGTAGCCGAGGTCGCTCGCGACCTTGAAGATGTGCTGGCGGATCGTCTCGCTGATGCCAGGTTCATTGGTGAGAACCCGTGACACGGTGGAAACGGAGACGCCGGCCGCAGCGGCGATATCGGCCTGTCTGATACGTTTGGAGCGAAGATCGTTCATGGCGCAAAACTATGCAAAATTATGCAAATTTGCAATAGAAAGTTTTTTTATTGCGTAGTGCAATGAAGTTGCATATCTTTGCGCCACTTGTCCGCGAGAGGCGTCGGGGAGATCGCCGCGGATGGCAACGCAAGAGAAGGAGGAATCTCATGCGCATGAATCGCCGCTCATTCATGATCGGAGCCGCCGGAACCGCGGCTGGCCTCGCCTTCGCCGGCGGGGCGATGCCGGCTTTTGCCGACGCCACGCAGCTGCGCGCCATGTGGTGGGGCTCGCCCGACCGTGGCAAACGTACCGTCGCGGTCGCGGAGCTGTTTCACGCCAAGAACCCGGATATTACCGTCATCGGCGAAAGCATCAGCGGCGACGGCTACTGGGCCAAGCTTGCGACGGGAATGGCAAGCCAGAACATCGCCGATGTCTTCCAGCTCGAACCGAGCACGATCTCGGACTACTCGAAGCGCGGGGCCTGCCTGCCGCTCGATCAGTTCGTACCCTCGACGCTGAAGGTCGATGCTTTCGGCAAGGATATGCTGAAGCTGACGACGATCGACGACAAGCTTTATGGCGTCGGCCTCGGGCTGAACTCGTTTTCGCTCTTTTATGACGAAGAAATTTTCAAGAAGACGGGCCTCACCCCGCCCGGTCCGACGACGACCTGGGCCGAATATGCCGACTTGGCCGTCGAAATGACCAAGGCGGCCGGAAAGCGGGCCTATTGGGGCGGCCCTTACGGTGCGCGCTACAACTATGTGCTCGATGCCTGGATGCGCCAGCGCGGCAAGAGCCTCTTTACCAAGGAAGGCGACCTCGGCTTCGGCGTCGACGATGCCAAGGAATGGTATTCATACTGGGAAGAGCTGCGCAAACGCGGCGGCACCGTGCCGCCCGACGTGCAGACGCTCGACCAGAACGTCATCGAAAGCAACTGCCTGGCGCTCGGCAAGTCGGCGATGGGCATGGCCTATTCCAACCAGCTCGTGGGCTATCAGCTTGTGGTCAAGAGCAAGCTGGCGATTACCATGCTGCCGCGCGAGAAGAAGGACGGCCCTTCCGGCCATTATTATCGTCCCGCCTTGATCTGGAGCGTCGGGGCCACCAGCAAGAATGGCGAAGCGGCGGCGAAATTCATCGATTTCTTCGTCAACGACGTCGACGCCGGCAAGATTCTCGGCGTCGAACGCGGCGTGCCGATGTCGCCGGCCGTGCGGACGGCGATCCTGCCGCAGCTCAATCCAGTCGAGCAACTGACGGTAAAATATGTCGAGCTGCTGAAAGACCAGGTGGGCGACTATCCGCCGCCGGCGCCTATGGGATCCGGGGAATTCGACCAGAACGTCATGCGCCCTGTCGCCGACCAGCTCGCTTTCGGCAAGCTCACGGTCGCCGAGGCGGCGCAGAAGCTGGTGGACGAAGGCAAGGCGAAGCTGAAGAAGAGCTGACTAGCGTTCGTCCGCTTGTAGCCGCATGCGGTTCGATACTCCCTCTGTCGCTATCGCGGCAGATCGTCGGGAATTCGCTGCCGTCCCTGCCGGAGCCACGTCCCTTCCGGTCTCTGCGGATATGATATCGATTTGAGGCAAGTCGGTGCGACAAATAACCAATCTCCCCCTTGCGGGGGAGATGTCGCGATGGCGGCAGAGGGGTATCGCCTCCTCCGGCGCGTCGAGAATTCTTACTTCCCATCCCAGGGGGTCAATGCGTCCTGCTTCAGGCGGCGCTGCTGCTCCGGCGGAAGCTTGTAATCCCCCTTGTAAGGCGCGCTTTCGAAGGAGCCGTAGGTCGGGTTGGCAATCGCGATCCAGTCATGGCCGAAGTGGGCGACATTGGCGTCGAAGACCTTCTGCCGTTCCTCGACCGTGCCCTTGTAGTCGTCGGTGAAATCGCCGAAATTGTCGCCGAACATCAGCAGGATGCGATAGTTCTTGGCGATGAAGGCGCGGCGCGTGCCCTTGGCGGAAGTCCAGTCGGGCTGCTCCTTGACGCTGAGGAAGGTATCGACATTGTCTCCCATCGGAAAGCCGAAGCGCTTCATTTCCTCGACCGTCGGCTTTTCCTCGTCGACCGTGCGATTGGTGACATAAAAGACTTTCACGCCTTTCGAGGCCGCATATTGGGTGAATTCCACCGCCCCGGCGATCGGCTTGTCCTGCTGGGCATTCACGTATTGCGTCCAGCTGTCGGCCGTAAAGCTGCTGCCGGTCGTGATGTTGCGCGCCTGATAGGGCGAGGTGTTCAGGATGGTGTCGTCGACATCGAGAATGATGGCGGGCGGAAAATCCTGGAAATTGCCCGTCTGCTCGACAGGGGCCGCCGTCCAGTTTTTGTCGGCCAGTGCCTCGTCGAGCCGGATGCGGCCGAGCGTATAGGCGCCGAGCGCGTTGGCCTGCGCCTCGACCGAGGTCTGATCCCAGAGAACGGCGTTGAGATTGTCGTCTGGCATGGCGTCCGGCAGATCGGCGGCCAGAGCCGGCAGGGCGGCGACGAGGCCGATGGTTGCAACGAGCGCCAGGCGCCCCGTATATCCGTTTCTCACGCTGTTCTCCTCTTGCTGAAATCCATAAGGCATATCAGTGGTTTCGGGCATGTATGACATCATGATCCGGGTAAGGATAGTTTGCGCGCGGAGCGAATGTGTCAAGCCTGTGACCGTTCGCACCGTTATCGTAAAGCCGATTGCCGCCCGCGATCACGAGGGATGCGGGCGGCAATCGGCCTTGATGTAGCGGCTTTCGCGTGTCTGACGAGGCTTTGATACCGCCGCGACAGGAGAAGAGCTTTGCCTTCAGCGCGCGGCCCAGTTGGCGCCGCGGCGGAAGATGGTCTTCATCTGCGGCACGGCGAATTCCTTGGCCTGGTGGCCGAGCGAGGAATAGAAGACCCGGCCCTGGCCGTATTTGCGCTTCCAGGCGACAGGCATGACGACGCCGTCGATCCAGTAGGCATGGTCGCCGGTGAAGGTCGTCGTCGCCAGCACCTCGTTCGAGGGATCGACATGCATGTAATATTGCTCCGACGTGTAGGGGAAATCGGTGATCCCCTCCATGATCGGATCGTCGGGCCGCGTGATGTTGACCGTGTAGTCGATGATGTTGCCGGGATGGGCGACCCACTGGCCGCCGATGATGAACTGGTACTCGACGCTCTCGCGGAACGAGTCGCCGGCGCCGCCATGATAACCGGCAATGCCGACACCGCTTTCGATGGCGGCGGCAAGGTTCTTCACCTCTTCCTTCTCGATCTTCGACATGGTGACGATCGGCACGATCAGGCTGAGGTCGTGGATCGATGGGTCGGCGAAGGCCTCGGTGCTGTTTTCGAGGTAGACCTTGAAGCCGTCCTCCTCCAGCATGTCGCGGATGATATGGGCGCATTCCTGCGGTTCGTGGCCGCTCCAGCCGCCCCAGACGATAAGTGCTTCACGCATGATAGTCCTCCTGAAATTGTTTCGTTAGCGGCCGATCTGCCCATCCACCAGGGATTCGGACAGAGGAGCGGGACGCTCCGTTTGCGTCGTGATGGTGATCGTGCGCCCGCTGTCGGAGGCCGTCTGGAACGCTTCCATGACCTCGAGCACATGCAGGGCAAGGCTGCCATTGGCGCGGTGCGGCCGGTTCGAGCGGATGGCGTGCGCCAGGTCGGCAACGCCGAGCGAGCGGTAATTGCCGTCGGCATAGGGCGCGGTGATCTCGCGTTCGGCAAACTCGCCGCCCTTTTTCAGGAATTCGACGGGGCCGCCGAAGCGATTGGGATCGGGCACGATCAGCGTGCCCTCGGTGCCGTAGACTTCGAGCGGCACATGCTTGTGGCCGGCGACATCGAAGCTCATGCCGATCTGGACGACGGCGCCATTGGCAAAGGCCATGACGCCGGAGACATGCGTCGGCACATGAACGGGGATGTGCTTGCCGTTGCGCGGCTCGCTGGTGATGATGCGCTCCTTGCGCGGCGTCACGGCAAAGCCTGCGACCTGCGAGACGGGGCCGAGCAGGTTGACGAGATCGGTGATGTAATAGGGGCCCATGTCGAGCATCGGGCCGCCGCCGACTTCATAATAGAAAGCCGGATTCGGATGCCAGCGCTCATGGCCGGGGCACATGAAGGTGGCGGTGCCGCCGACGGGGATGCCGATGGTGCCCTCGTCGATGATGGCGCGGGCCGTCTGATGGCCGCCGCCGAGGAAGGTGTCGGGGGCCGCGCCGATGCGCAGGCCCTTGGCGGCGGCCGCATCCGCGAGCTTCTTGCCCTCGGCGAAATTGATGCCGAGCGGCTTTTCCGAATAGGTGTGCTTGCCGGCTTCCAGCGCCTGAAGCCCGACGGCGACATGCGCCTTGGGAATGGTCAGGTTGACGATGATCTCGATCGAGGGATCGGCGAGAAGCGTTGCGATATCGACCGCCTTCAGGCCGAATTCGGCGGCCTTTGCCTCGGCGAGCTCGCGATTGAGGTCGGCCACGCCTTTGATGTCGAGAATGGGAAAGGATTTCATGGCGGTGAGATAGGCGCCGGAAATGTTCCCGCAGCCGATTATGCCGATGCCGACCTTGTTCATAAACGTCCTCCAGATGAATTGTCTTTGCCTGTCCTGGAGCGGCTCAGCGTTTCAAATAAGCGCTGAGCCGCTCTATCCTATTGTTTCGACGCAATTCCGGACGGAAAACCGCTGCGCGCTTTTCCTGGAATTGCTGTGGGGATCAGAGAGCCGGTGCCGGCCCTGTCGTTCCCCAGGGCGATTCGTAGAGTTCGCGCAGCGCGACGACGGCCGCACCCTGCGCCCAGGTCTCGTCGGTCGACTGGTCGAAAACCAGTTCGGTCACGCCCTTGATCGACGGTGGGATGGCCAGTGAATAGGCCTCCCGCAGGCTGTCGAGGAAGGGCTGGCCGAGCGCCAGGCTCGATCCCACGAGAATGACGCGCGGCGGGGCAAACAGCGTGACGATGTTGGCGAGCGCCATGCCGCAGGCTTCGCCGGCGCGGATGGCCGCACCGATCAAAGCGTTGTCTTCGGCATCGATCAGCGTCTTGGCATGGGCCATTCCGCGCCCGAGGCGGATGGCTTCGGCGAAGCGGCCGCTCGGCTGATCGCCGAGAATGGCGCTTTCGCCGGCAAGGCTCGCCAGGCGGATGATGCCCTGCGGACCCATGCCCAGCACGAGATCGCCGAGATTGTGACTGAGGCCGCCGGCGCCGCGAAACAGCTGGCCCCCATGCAGCACGCCCAGCCCCAGCGTCTGCTCCAGCGACACCAGCACCATGTCGTCGAGGTCTCTCGCCTGGCCGAACCAGTGATGCGCGAGCGTGATCGCATGCGCGTCGCTCTCGACGATGGTGGTCACGCCGAGTCGCTCCGACATTTCCCTGGCGAAGTCGACGCCGCTTTCCCGGAAGATCGGGCTGGTGCGCACATGGCCGGTGCGATGCTCGATGACCCCGGGCAGGCCGAGGCAGACGGAATCGATCTCGTCCAGAGCCAGGTTGGCATCGACGACGCAGCGGCGCACGCCATCCTCGATCAGGTCGGCGATGACGCCGATCGGCTGCCGGTCGACGCGCAGCGCCAGTGTCAGCGTGGATAGAACCTCGCCGCGAAAATCGGTTACGACGAAGACCATGCGGTTGGCGGCGATTTTCGCGCCGACGACGCGGGCCGCATCCGGATTGAGCTCCAGCATGACGCGCGGCCTGCCGCGGGCGGCGGCTTCGCGCAGGTCGCCTTCGGTACGCGCCAGGATCAGGCCGTCATCCAGCAGCGATGCGGTGATTGCCGAGACCGTGGTGGTCGAAAGCTGGGTGCGGTCGCTGATTTCGATACGCGCGATGGAGCCCGCTCGCCGGATGGTATCCAGCACGTTGAAGCGGTTTATCGCCCGCATGAGTTCGGGATCTGCTGTTTTCATGAGATGGACGCCGAATGATGGACCCGCTCGGCTGCGGCCTGGTATTTTTAACGGAATGCGAATTAAATAACCTATGGTCATTGCCCAATGTCAAGCCGTTTTACCGGTAATCTGCCGAAAATTTAACGGCGGTGGTTGACATTTCAGCAAAGCTCCGCTGAATTATTCCGCATAAGGGAAAAAATATTGAGGTTCTTGGTTCCCTTGGGAGGAGAAAATCATGATCCATCTACGTGGGGCCAAGGCCCTTCGCATCGCCGCTATTGCGGCCACGACCGGGCTGGCGATTCTGGCCGGCGCCACCAGCGCGGCTGCGGATACCGTCGTCAAGTGGCTGCATCTGGAACTCGATCCGAGCTACGTCGCCGTCTGGCGCAAGATCGCCGATCAGTACGAAGCGAAGCATCCGGGCGTGAAGATCGAAATGCAGTTTCTGGCAAACGAAGCCTTCAAGGCCAAGCTGCCGACACTGCTGCAATCGAAGGATGCGCCTGATTTCTTCTTCAGCTGGGGCGGCGGCGTTTTGAAGCAGCAGCAGGAGACAGGCACGCTGATGGACCTGACCGCGGCGATGAACGCCAACGGGGGCGCCTGGCTGAAGAGCTATAACCAGGCCGCCGTCAAGGGACTCACCTTCGACAACAAGATCAGCGCCGTTCCCTATAAGCTCGGCACGGTTTCCTTCTTCTACAACAAGGCCCTGTTCGCCAAGGCCGGTGTCGATGCGAATGCCATCAAGACCTGGGACGACTATCTTGCCGCCGTCAAGAAGCTGAAGGACGCGGGCGTCGTGCCGATCGCCGGCGGCGGTGGCGAGAAATGGCCGATCCATTTCTACTGGAGCTATCTGGTGATGCGCGACGGCGGTCAGCAGGTCTTCAGCGACGCCAAGAACGGCAAGGGCAACGGCTTCAACGATCCTTCCATCGTCAAGGCCGGCGAGCAGCTTGCCGAACTCGGCAAGCTCGAACCCTTCCAGCCCGGTTATCTCGGCACCACCTGGCCGCAGGCGCTTGGCGTCTTCGGCGACGGCAAGGCGGCGATGATCCTCGGCTTCGAAAATACGGTTGCCAACCAGCGTACCAATGCCGGCGACGGCAAGGGTCTGGCGGACGACAATATAGGCCGTTTCGCCTTCCCGGCCGTGACCGGCGGTGCAGGCCTTGCGACCGACACGCTCGGCGGCCTGAACGGCTGGGCCGTGACCAAGAAGGCGCCGCCCGAGGCGCTCGATTTCCTCGCTTATCTGACCAATGTCGAAAACGAGCGCACGATGGCGCAGGCCGGCATGATCATTCCGGTCGCAGTCGGCGCCGAAGACGGCGTCAAAGGTCCGCTGATGCATGAAGCGGCCGATCAGCTGGCGCATTCGACCTGGCACCAGAATTTCTTCGACCAGGATCTCGGTCCCTCCGTCGGCCGTGTGGTCAACGACATCTCCGTCGGCATCGTCTCCGGCCAGATTTCTCCGAAGGATGGCGCACAGCAGGTTCAGGACGCCTTCGAGCAGGATCAGCTCTAGCGACATCCGGCGCCGGCCGCTCCTGTGCCGGCGTCGGTTTTTCCTTGAATTGAAATCGTCGAGACTGCCTATGACCGATCTCAGCGCCACGACCACTATGCCCTCCGCCGCAAGAGCGAAACCGGCTGCGAAGCGGAAATCGCCGGCTGCGCGCGGGCGCATGCCTGTCATCCTGCTGTTCTTGCCTCCGGCCCTGCTGCTCTTTACCATCTTCGTCATCCTGCCGATGGGGGAGGCGGCCTGGTATAGCTTCTATCGCTGGAACGGTTACGGCCCGCCGACGGAATTCGTGGGGCTGCGCAATTTCCAGGTGCTGTTCAAGAACGGCGCCTTCCTGACGTCGCTGAAGAACAATGCGCTCATCATCGTCGTATCGATCGCCGTCCAGGTGCCGCTGGCCATCTGGCTGGCGACCATGCTGGCGAACCGCATCCGCGGCGTCGTGCTTTTCCGGCTGATCTTCTTCCTGCCCTATGTGCTGGCCGAAGTGGCGGCCGGCCTGATCTGGCGCTTCGTCTATGACGGCGATTACGGCCTGTTTGCCGCCATCGCGCATGTTCTCGGCACGGCGACCCCTTACGTTCTCGCCGACAAGGATCTGGCGATGTACGCCGTGCTCGGCGTCATCGTCTGGAAATATTTCGGTTTTCACATGATGCTGTTCATCGCCGGCATGCAGTCGCTCGACAAGAGCGTGCTGGAGGCGGCCGAGATCGACGGCGCCACCGGCTGGCAGAAGTTCCGCTACGTCACCCTGCCGCTGCTCGGCTCGACGTTGCGTCTCTCCGTGTTCTTCGCCGTCGTGGGATCGCTGCAGCTCTTCGACATGATCATGCCGCTCACGGGCGGCGGCCCGTTCAACTCGACGCAGACGATGGTGACTTTCCTCTACAATTTCGGCGTCACCCGCATGCAGGTCGGCCTCGGCAGCGCCGTCGGCGTCGTGCTGTTCGTGATCTGCGTCACCCTCGCCTTCGGCTACAAACGGATATTTATGCGCAATGACTGATATGGCTTCATCCGTTCGATTAACCACCGGCACGAAGATCTATCTCTATGTGTCGCTGACCATCATTGCCGCCATCGTGCTGATCCCGCTGCTGACGACCGCGCTCGGCGGCTTCAAGACGCTCGGCGACCTCCGCACCAATCCGTTCGGCCTGCCGGCCGAGTGGCATTTCGAGAATTATACCGGCATCCTCTTCGGCGACCGCTACTGGCGGCAGATGATGAATTCGCTGATCATCGCCGTTCTCACGGTGTTCCTGACGCTGTCGGTCTCGGCCATGGCGGCCTTCGCCTTCGCGCATGTGAAGTTCTTCGGCTCGAACTTCCTGCTGAACTATTTCCTCATCGGCCTGATGTTCCCTGCCGCCACCGCCATCTTGCCGCTCTTCATCCGCATCCGCGATCTCGGCCTGCTCAATACCTATTGGGGCGTGGTGCTGCCGCAAGTGGCTTTCGGCCTCGGCATGAGCATCCTGCTATTCCGGAATTATTTTCGAAACCTTCCGGAAGAATTGTTCCAGGCGGCGTTTGTCGACGGTTGCGGCTATATCCGCTTCTTCTGGCATATCTCGCTGCCGCTCTCGCGGCCGATCATCGCCACCGTCAGCATCATCTCCTTCGTCGGCAGCTGGAACAGCTACATCCTGCCGCTGATCATGCTGAATTCGGATTCGATCTATCCCTGGCCGCTCGGCATGATGGTCTATAGCGGCGAATTCGGCACGGAATGGGAACTGGTGCTCGCCTTCATCACGCTCACCATCCTTCCCACCATCATCGTCTTCTTCCTGGCGCAGAAGCACATCATTGCCGGCCTGACCGCCGGCGCGGTGAAATCCTGAGCCTGGAGCGGTTCAGCTTTTCATGGAAACTCTGAACCGCTCCATCTTTTTGTCTTGATGCAATTCCGGACGGAAAACCGCTTCGCACTTTCCTGGAATTGCTCTCATCGGAGCAAACAACATGGCATCCGTCGAACTGCACAACATCCACAAGGCCTATGGGGCGCTGACCGTCATCCGCGATATCTCGCTTTCGATCGAGGACGGCGAGTTCATCGCGCTTGTCGGTCCTTCCGGCTGCGGCAAGTCCACGCTGCTGCGGATGATTGCCGGGCTTGAGGAAATCACCGATGGCGACGTGTCGATCGGCGGGCAGGTGGTCAATGCCATGACGCCGCGCGAGCGCAACATCGCCATGGTCTTCCAGTCCTACGCGCTCTATCCGCACATGACGGTGGCCGAAAACATGGGCTTCAACCTGAAGCTCTCGGGCGAGACCAAGCAGGTTATCCAGCAGCGGGTCGATGAGGCGGCCCGCATGCTCGATCTGACCAAGCTGCTCGACCGCAAGCCGGCGCAGCTTTCCGGCGGCCAGCGCCAGCGCGTCGCCATGGGCCGCGCCATCGTCCGCAACCCGGCCGTCTTCCTGTTCGACGAGCCGCTTTCCAACCTCGATGCGAAACTGCGCGTGCAAATGCGCTCCGAGATCAAGGCACTGCACCAGAAGGTGCAGACCACCTCGATCTATGTGACGCACGACCAGATCGAAGCCATGACGCTTGCCGACCGCATCGTGGTATTGAATCAGGGCAATATCGAGCAGCAGGGCACGCCGATCGAGCTTTACCGCAAGCCGGCCAATCTCTTCGTGGCCGGCTTCATCGGTTCGCCGGCCATGAATTTCCTCGACGGCACGGTCGATGGCGTCGATGGTGCGCCTGCGGTGCGGCTGAAGGACAGCACGCCGATCCGCATCGCCGGCGAACGCAAGGTGAAGGCGGGCCAAAGCGTGAAGATCGGTCTGCGGCCCGAGCATCTGAGCCTTGCCAGCAACGGCTCGCCGCTCACAGGCCAGACGCTTCTGGTCGAACCGACGGGGGCGCAGACGCATGTGCTGTTCGATCTCGCCGGCGATCAGGTAACGGCCGTGGTCGACGGGGAGGCGCCGGTGCGCTACGGGCAGCCGCTGAACGTCTCCATCACCCCGGAGCAGGTCTACGTCTTCGACGCGTCGAGCGGGCTGGCTCTTTAAGGTCTTACATCGATGGAATCGACGCGATCCGGGTAGAAGGCCATGTAATCCTTGATTCGGCTGACCGACGCGTAGGGATTTTCATAGCTCCAGATCGCGTTGACCGAACGCTCGCCGCCGGCAGGGATGCTGTAATAGGAGCATTCGCCCTTGTAGGGGCAGTAGGTCTCGTGGGCGGTCTTCTGCAGAGCTGCCATGTCGACATCCCTTCGGGGAATATAGAGCACGGCCGGATAGGATGCTTCCTTGAGCGACAGCGCCTCGTGCGTGTCGGCGATCACCTTGCCGGCGACGGACACGGTGACGTGGGCCTGCTTTTCCTCGATCGTGATGGGATGATCGGGACCGGGGATTTTGACTGGTCTTTCCGCCATGACGGGCCTCCTGGACTTATGGCAAGAGCCGGGCAGCGTTCTCATGGGGCAACCCGGGCGGCTCCTGCTTCAGGACATATAGGAAAGGCCGCGCGTATTATCAGCCCTGCCGCACGCCCCAGCGCAGGCCGTCCATCAGCAGGCGCACCAGACGGCGGGAGCGATCGTGCCATTCCGGCGAATTGGGCATGGAGTATGTCCCCGACAGCGCGTGCAGTACGTCGGTGCCGTCGACGTCGCTGCGGATCGAACCGGCGGCGACCGCTTTCTCTATCAGGTCCGCGAGCGCCACCGGCACCTTGCCGTAGCTGTCGGCAAAGAGCGTGGAATTGCCGTTGAGAAGAATGCGCAGGCTGTCGGCCATGCCGCGCTTGGTGGCGATATATCCGACGAACCGATGCATCCATTCCTCGAGCGCCTGATCCGGGGCAAGCTCGTTGGAAAGCGTTTCGGCCGCATCGCACAGCGCCTCGACTTCGTGGCGATAGACCGCCTCCACCAGATGTTCGCGGCTTGGGAAATGGCGGTAGAGGGTCCCGATCCCGACATCGGCCCGCCGGGCGATATCCTCAAGGGAAGAGGCGGTGCCGTGGCTTGCGAAGGCTTGCGCCGCGACCTCGATCAGCTTGTCGCGATTGCGGCGCGCATCGGCGCGCAGACGCCGGCTCTGGTTCGGCGGGGTATCCTTGGGTTCCGGCAACGGCTTGCGCGCCAATTTCTGCTCCTTGCGCATTGCTGCGGGAAGATGCCCGGCATGTGTCTCACATGGCGCGTGGCTTCACCTTCCTGATGGCGACATACCGGAGGATTGTTACCGCATCCGGCATTGCCGCGCCATCGCCGCCTGCATGGAACAGCAGCATGACCGTGCGCGTGCCGGCTTTCGATTGATTTACGATGTTCGATCGATTTACGGGGACGGGGCGCCGAAATGATTCGGCCCGAAGCTCGGCCCCAGATTCGGCCCTCGATCGAAGCTCGAGAAGGCCGCAGTCGGATTGTCGTGTGTCGCCGCAGGAACGTCGAGATAGCTCATGATGTTCTCGACGTGGCTGACCTGGGAGCGCAGGCTGTCGAGCGACTTGCCCGTCAAATTCGTGCCGGCCGGCAATTGCGCCGTCAGCGGGTTTTCGTAGCGTCCGTTGACGCGCAGCTCGTAGTACAGATGCGGGCCGGTGGAATAGCCCGTCGAGCCGACATAGGCGATGACCTGCCCCTGCGTGACTCTCTGGCCGACGCGCAGATCCGATGGTGTCGCCGAAATATGGGCATAGGTGGTCTCGTAGCCGCCGTCATGGCGAATGCGGACATATTTGCCGTAGCCGGTTTCCCAGGAAATCTTCTCGACGACGCCGTCGCCGGCCGCCTGGATGGGGCTGCCCATCGGAGCGCGGAAGTCGACACCGTTGTGGAATTTCTTCACGCCGAGAATGGGATGGATGCGCCATGCGAAGCCATCGCCGAGCTTGCCGTTCGGCACGGGACGGTGCACGAGCGACTTTGCGATCGAGTGGCCGCCTTCGTCGTAGAATTCCGAAGTGCCTTCGCCGTCATTCTTGTGCAGATAGAAGCGGTGCGTATCGCCATCGGCATGGAACTCGATGAACATCAGCTCGTTGCGGCCGTCATCGGCCTTGCGGAAGAGCAGGTCGACGCTGTCGGGCGCATCGTCGGCGCTGGCCAGGGAAATGCCCTTGGCCTTGGCGAGCTTGATGAGCTGCGAGGCGTATTCCTTGCTGAGCCCGGCTCTTTCGAGCTTGGAGCTGACGGCCTCCTCGTCCCGGTCGTCGACATCCTTGAGATCGACGGCGGCGACCTCCGAGGAGGAAGGAGCCTCCGCCTGGCTTTCGCTGTAGAGCGTGGAAAACAGGCTGTCGTTCGCCATCGGCACGAAGCTGTCGGCATCGTCGCGGGCGACCACCCGCTCCGGAGTCTTCTCGCCGCTCAAGCGGGCCATGACCAGCTTCGGGCGGGCATTGGGACCCTTCTTTTCGAGCAGCAGTTCCAGGCTGTCGCCGGGTGAAACGGTATCGGTCTCGAGGGCGCGCTGCAGCTCGTCGCCGGCATCGCTGCTGAGGCCGGCTGAGGCAAGAATATCCTGCAGGTCCTGCTTGTCCTTCGGCATGGAGACCAGCCGGCGGAATTCCCGGCCCTGCTCGCCGGTGGTGGCCCTCGACACGCTGACGTTCAGCGGCACGCCGCGAACAGGGAAGCGGGAGCGGCGGACGGCGTCGTAATGCGTCTTTTGCGGATAGATGCCGTGGCGGATATCCGAAAGCGACGGCGGTGAAAACACGACGTTCTCAGCCTGCTCGCCGCCATAGGATGCGTTGATGGGGCCGGCATTGTCGCGAGCGGCCGCCACCTCGTCCGATTTGAAGACCAGCGTCGTGCGGTGATAGGTGAAGATGCGGGTCTCGCCGCTCGACATCTTCTCCGCCACCTGCGCGAAGCGGGCACCGTCGAAGCGCTGTTTCGGAGCCAGTCGCTCGCTCTTGTGCATCGCCGGCTGCGATGGGGCCAGTTGTGCCGTATGCATCGGTACGGCCTGCTCGATCGTATGACGGGCCAAAAGCGGATAGAGCACCGTTGCCAGGAGGCCGAAGGAGGCGGTGCCTGCCAGACCTATGACGATCAGGTGGCGCAGATGGGCGGAACGGGGCAGAAACGGAACGTGAAATTCATGATGCGGCCGCGCCTGGATAGCAGCCTCTGCAGGAAATTGGACGCGCAATGGACTTTCGGCCATGAAATGAGGAACCCTGCAGATTGCGGTGGGCCCAAACTAGGGCAAATCATGGCAAAATCTGGGCAAATATTACGAGTCCGTTAATTGCCGTGAGCATCCACAGGTCCAGATTCGCGCGTTCCGCGTGATTCGTCAACCGAAGATGGTGTCGTAGAGCAGCTTGAAGTTCAGCACGAGAATGATCGCCGCAACGATCCACGAAAGGATGGCAATGCTTCGGGAGACGGTGAAACTGCCCATTTTCTCGCGGTTTGTCACAAACTGGACCAGGGGAATGACCGCGAAAGGCAGCTGCATGGAGAGCACGACCTGGCTGAGGACGAGCAGATCGGCAGTGCCTTTTTCACCATAAATGGCGGTCACGAACACAACCGGAATAATTGCGAGGCTTCGGGTCAAAAGTCGTCTTGCCCAGTGCGGAATCCGCAGCCGCAGGAAGCCTTCCATCACGATTTGCCCGGCAAGCGTTGCCGTCACGGTCGAATTGAGCCCGGAGGCGAGCAGCGCCACGGCAAACAAAGTGGATGCGATGCCGAGGCCGAGCAGCGGCGACAGCAATTCGTAAGCCTGGCCGATTTCGGCGACATCGGCATGGCCGCTGTTGTGGAAGGCGGCGGCGGCGACGATCAGGATCGCGGCGTTGACGAACAGCGCCAGCATCAGGGCGACCGTGCTGTCGACGGTTGCCCATTTGATGGCGTCGCGGCGGCCTTCCTCCGTGCGCTTGTAGGCGCGGGTCTGCACGATCGAGGAATGCAGATAGAGATTATGCGGCATGACCGTCGCGCCGATGATGCCCATGGCGATGTAGAGCATCGCGTGATTGGTGACGATTTCGGGCGTGGGGACGAAGCCGTGAAGGATCGCGGCGACCGGCGGTGCGGCGGCGGCGATCTGGATCGCGAAACAGGTGGCAATGACGATCAACAGCGCGATCACGAACGCTTCGAGATAGCGAAAACCCCTGCTCATCAGGAGCAGCAGCAGAAAGGCGTCGAGCGCGGTGATCAGCGCGCCGCCGATCAGCGGGATTCCGAACAGGAGCTGTAGCGCGATCGCCGTGCCGATGACTTCGGCAAGGTCGCAGGCGATGATCGCAAGCTCGCAGGCAAGCCAGAGCGCCAGATTGACAGGGCGCGGATAGTGGTCGCGACAGGCCTGGGCGAGATCCCGGCCGGTGGCGATGCCGAGCCTGGCCGACAGCGCCTGCAGCAGGATCGCCATCAGGTTCGAGAGCATTATGACGGTAAGGAGCGTATAGCCGAACTGCGCACCACCGGCGAGGTCCGTCGCCCAGTTGCCAGGGTCCATGTAGCCGACGGAAATCATGTAGCCCGGCCCGACAAACGCGATCAGGCGTCGAATCCAGCTGCCGGTGTGGGGCACCTTAACCGTGGCGTTGACTTCGGGAAGGCTCGGACATTCGTCCTCGTCACGAGAGGCGAATTTCCATGCGCGCTGTCGGGCTGCGGCTTCCTGAATCTGCGTCATGCGGGGCTCCGGGGGAGGGTCTGATTGTGCGGTTACTAAATAAATATGCCAGATAACAGATTTATGCAATATGCTATATTTTATGGTTTTGGCACTTTTGGCGAGCGAAATACCTCGCTACCCGGCCTTTTCAGGCGGAAGTGGCGGTCCTGCTCATGGGGGGAATGCAGTTCGCATGGGAAAGGCAGAGTTGCCGGAACGGCTGCGTTTTTCGCAGGGTAATCGTAGTTCCCGGACGGAGGGGTTGGCCGGCTGGCGGGTGAATGTCCGGGTATGTCGCGAGGGCTCGGGTCGCGCTTTTGCGCGTGAACGCGGATAACAGGCTCGCGTTTGAGCCTGGAAGCCAACAGACATTCCGCCGCGCCTCGAGCTGCGGCGGAATGCGTTTTCAGTCAGCGCCTATTCGGCGGCGTCGTGCCTGGAAATGGAATCGCGAACGACGCCGTATTGGCTGCCCCAGCGATCGGTCATGTCGGCGCGGATATCCCATAGGTCAGGGAAGAAGCGATGGCGCGTGCCGGCCTGCAGTAGTTCGACCGGGCGTCCCTTCAGCGATTTCGAGCCGAGGCCGATGGAGCGCTGGATAAGATAGATGTGGTTGGCGCGGAATTTCTGGAACAGCTCGTCATATTCCACCAGCGCCTCGGCAACCACGTAGCTGTCGCCGTGATCGTATCTGCCATCATAGATGTCCGCGACGGTCAGCCCGGCCGCATCGAGATAATTTGCCTTGAAGGCGTGCCAGAGATCCGGCGGCATGCGCAGTAAAAGCCCGAAACCGGGCGATTCCTGGCCGCTGCCGTTGCCGAGCTGCAGGCGGATTTCCTGATATTCCTTGGGCGACATGGTTTCGAGAAGGTCGAGCTGGGCGGTCATCATGCGCATGATCCGGTGCACGCGGCCCATGAGCGTCACGACGCGGTGCGTGTCGTGCTTTTCCAGGAAGTCGATGACATCGACCAGCGTATAGGCCATGAGCTTCATCCAGAGCTCTTCCACCTGATGAACGATCTGGAACTGCAATTCATCGCCGTTGACCATGCCGCTCAACGGCTTCTGACAGGCGAGCAGCTTGTCGCATTGCAGGTAAACGCCATAGTCGCGCATCTCGGGCGCCTCGATGCGCGCGTAATAATCTTTCTTCTGCATCTTCGTTCCCTTTTTATTCCGGCTCTCGGCCGCCAAGCATGTTTGCTCATGTTCAAGGATACGAAATTTCGGTCTGAACATTGTTTCTATTTGTCATTCGAAATTGAAGAAATAGAGTACGATCGGGCATATTTTACATTTTGGAGAGAACGATGGAGCTGGACGCACTCGACCACAAGATCATTACGGCGCTCGAGGCCGATGCGCGCATCTCGTTTGCGGCGCTTGCCGATCTGGCCGGCCTCAGCAAGACGCCCTGCTGGAAGCGGGTGAAGGCGCTGGAGGAAGCCGGGGTGATCAAGGGGTACAGGACGCTCCTCGACCCGGCCCGGCTCGGCTTCGGGCTGGAAGCCTTCGTGCAGGTGTCGATCGATGTCGAGCGCTTCGACGCCTTCGAGGCCGCCGTGCGCCGGCACCCGCTGATCTGGCGCTGCCATGCCACGACGGGCGAAGCCGACTATCTCCTGCATATCCTGGCGACCGACATGGCCTCGCTCGATCGATTGCTTCGGCAGGAGCTGAACCGGCTGCCCGGCGTGCGTCACACCGTCACGTCGATGTCGACGCGGGAGATCAAGTCGGACATTTCGCTGGCCGAGGCCATGCGGCACGCCGGCGGGTAACTACCGGCCCTCGCCGCGTCGCATGGAGCCGACGAGGCTGCGGATGAGCCGCTCGCCGACATCGACCAGGGGGAAGGATTTGTCCGAGCGAAGCCACTCGGCAAGCAGGCCGTTCATCGAGCATTGGATGCCGCGGGCGGCGGCGTCGACGGTCCATAGCGGTGCGAGCGTATTGCGCTCATGGGCCATCTCGATCAGCTTCTGCAATTTACCGAACATCTCGTCATTGGCGGTGATGATGCGCTGGGCCGCGTCGGTCAGATGCTCCGTGAACTCGCAGCCGAGGATCATGATGGCAAAGACGCGCTGCTGGTGCTCGTCCTCGGCGAGGATCTGCAGAACTTCGACGGCGCCCTGCTCGATGAGTCCGAGGGGGTCGTCATGCCCATGCTCGATCGCATAATCGACGATTGCCTCTTGCGGCAGGCGGATTTCGCTATGCAGCGCCGTCAGGACTTCGGCCTTGTCCTTGAAATGCCAGTAGATCGCGCCGCGCGTTACGCCGGCGCGCTTGGCGATCTTTTCGAGGCTCGAGCCGCTGACGCCGTTTTCATAAAAAATTTCGGCAGCGGCAGTGAGGACTTCCTCCCTGGTCCTGGCTGCATCTTCCTTCGTTCTGCGCATGCTCTTCCTTAAATTTCCGCGGGCGAAACGGGGATTTCGCCTCGCTATATCTCGTTGTTTTCATGAAATAATATCTGGGAGCCGCAAATGGTTCCCGGTATCGGGCATGGAAGTCACGTCGATTTGATATTTACAATCATTCATGTATGTTTGTATATTGCGACGCAACAAAAATGTCGAATCCCGCGGTGATTTTCCCATGACGACGCATAAATCCCTCCTTCTGCGCAGCGGTCTCGTTGCGGCCGGCCTGCTCCTTTTCTGCGCAACCCCCTCCCTTGCGCAGCAGGCCGGACAGATGCCGCCGCCGCAGGTGACGGTGGTCGACGTCAAGTCCCAGACCGTGGCGCTCTCCTACGAATATGCTGCGCGCATATCAGCCTTTAGGCAAGTCGATGTGCGGGCCCGCGTCGGCGGTATCCTGTTGAAAAGAAACTTTGTCGAAGGCGCCGAAGTGAAAGCCGGCGACGTGCTCTTCCTGATCGACCCGGCGTCCTATCAGGCCGCACTCGCACAGGCCAGGGCGCAGCTTCAGCAGGCGCAGGCGCAGCTCGAACAGGCGCAGCGCGAGGAAAAGCGCAACATCAACCTCTTCGGCCAGAACGCCGCGACGCAAAAGGCTCGCGACGACGCCATTTCGGCACGCCAGCTGGCGGAAGCATCGGTGGCCGCCGCCGAAGCGCAGGTGCAGACGGCGCAGCTCAATCTCGACTACACGCAAGTCACAGCCCCTGTCGGCGGCATTACCAGCCTGGAACAGGTCTCCGAAGGCAGCCTGATCGGCACGACGGGCGATACCGGCCTGCTGACCAGCATCACGCAGCTCGATCCCGTCTATGTCAATTTCTCCTTCTCGGATGCCGAAGCCGCCGAAGTGCGCCGGCTGATCGACATGAAGAAAGCCAAGGGCGAGGCCCCCAATCTCGGCGTCAAGATTTCCTTCGGCGACGGCACGACCTACGATCATGACGGCATGGTCGACTTCACCTCGTCCACCATCGACGTGTCGACCGGCACGCTGCAGGCCCGCGCCGTGGTCGACAATCCCGACCGCCGCCTGCTGCCGGGCCAGTTCGTGCGTGCGAAGGTAACGGGCGTTTCGCTCGACAACGCCATCACCATCCCGGAAGTGGCGCTGATGCAGAGCCCGCAGGGCCAGTTCGTCTACACGATCGACCAGGAAGGCAAGGCGCACATCAACCCCGTGACGCTCGGCCAGAAGGTCGGCAGCAGCTGGCTGGTGCTCTCCGGCCTCAAGGCCGGCGACAAGCTGATCACCGAAGGCATCATCAAGGTGCGTCCCGGCGCACCGGTGCAGGCGACGGCGGATGCAACGCCCAAGGACACGAACAAGGTGGCGCAGAACTGATGTTGGGCAACAGATTCTTCATCGACCGCCCCGTTTTCGCGGCGGTGATCTCGATCGTCATCCTGCTTGCAGGCGCCGTCTGCCTGCGCATCCTGCCGATCGCGCAATATCCGGAACTGACGCCGCCGCAGGTGGTTGTCACCGCGACCTATCCCGGCGCCAGCGCCGAGACGGTGGCGCAGACCGTCGCCGCGCCGCTCGAGCAGCAGATCAACGGCGTCGAAAACATGCTCTACATGCAGTCGACGAACTCCAACAGCGGCTCGATGCAGATCACGGTGACGTTCGCGCTCGGCACCGACCCGGACCAGGCTGCGATCAACGTCAACAACCGCGTGCAGCGCGCCGTCTCCACCCTGCCGCAGGACGTGACGCGGCTGGGCGTCGTCGTCACCAAGCGCTCGACGTCGATCCTCGGCTTCATCGCCATGTATTCGACCGACAGCCGCTACGACCGCACCTATGTCGGCAATTACGCGCTGCTCAACGTCGTCGACGATCTCAAGCGCATTCCGGGCGTCGGCGATGTCAACCTGCTCGGCGACATCGACTATTCGATGCGTATCTGGCTGCGGCCGGACAAGCTCGCGCAGTACGATCTGACGCCGAGCGATGTCGCGACCGCCATCCAGGAGCAGAACTCACAGTTTGCCGCCGGCCGTTTCGGCGACCAGCCGAGCAACAATCCGCAGGCCTTCACCTATACCGTGACGACGCAGGGGCGCTTGCCCGACGTCGACGCCTTCGGCGAAATCATCCTGCGTTCGACCGCCAATGCCGCAACGCTGCGGTTGAAGGATGTGGCTCGCATCGAGCTCGGCACCAAGAGCTATTCGGTTCAAAGCAGCCTCAACGGCACGCCGGCGATCCCGATCGCCGTCTATCTGCAGCCGGGCGCCAATGCCCTGAACACGATGAAGGCGCTGAAGTCGCGTCTGGACGAGCTGCAGACGTCGTTTCCGCACGGCATCGCCTATGAGATCCCCTACGACACGACGAAGTTCATCCAGGTATCGATCGAGGAGGTGATCCACACCTTCATCGAAGCGATCCTGCTCGTGGTCATCGTCGTTTTCGTCTTCCTTCAGAACTGGCGGGCGACGCTGATCCCCATCATCGCCGTGCCGATCTCGATCATCGGGACGTTCGCCGGCATGTATCTGCTCGGATTCTCGATCAACCTGCTTACGCTGTTCGGCCTGGTGCTGGCGATCGGTATCGTCGTCGACGATGCCATCGTCGTGCTCGAAAACGTCGAACGCCTGATGTCGACGGAGAAGCTTTCGCCGAAGAAGGCGGCCATCAAGGCGATGGGCGAAGTGACCGGCCCGGTCATCGCCATCGTGCTCGTGCTCTGCGCGGTGTTCATTCCGGTCTCCTTCATGGGCGGCCTGGCCGGCCAGATGTACAAGCAGTTCGCCGTCACCATCGCGATCTCGGTTACGCTTTCCGGCATCGTCGCACTGACGTTGACGCCGGCGCTCTGCGCGCTGATCCTGAAGCCCGGCCATCATGAGCCGGTGCTGCCGTTCCGCATCTTCAACCGCGCCTTCGACCGGCTGACGCAGGGCTATGCCGCCGGCGTCGCCTTCTTCCTGAAGCGCGTCATTGTCGGCTGCGTGCTGGTGGCCGGCCTGCTCGGCGTGACCGGCTATCTGTTCTATACGCTGCCGGGTTCGCTGGTGCCGGACGAAGACCAGGGGGCGCTGTTCCAGATCGCCATCCTGCCGCCGGCCGCCTCGCTGACCCGCACGCAGGCCGTCATGGATCAGGCCATGGTCAATACCCAGAAGCTGCCGGGCGTCGAGAACGTCTTTGCGGTCTCGGGCTTCGATCTTCTGTCCGGCGGCCTGAAGAGCAGCGCCGGCGTCGCCTTCGTGACGCTGAAGGACTGGAGCGAGCGCAAGACGCCGGAACTCGATGCCCGCAATCTCGCCGGCCCGATCATCGGCGCCAACATGGGCATCAAGGATGCCATGGTGCTTGCCTTCAACCCGCCGCCGATCATGGGCCTTTCGACGACGGGCGGCTTCGAAGTCTATCTGCAGGACCGCAGCGGCAAGGGCGTCTCGGGGCTTTCCGATGAAGCTCAGAAACTTGTGGCGGCTGCCTCCAAGCGGCCGGAGCTTGCCGGTGTCCGCACCACGCTCGACACCAATGTTCCGCAGTTCCGCGCCGATCTCGACCGCGAGAAGGCCAAGGCGCTCGGCGTGCCGATCAACTCGGTCTTCGACGCCATGCAGGCGACCTTCGGCAGCCTCTACGTGAACGACTTCACGCTTTACGGGCGCAACTATCAGGTCAACCTGCAGTCGGAAGCGCCGTTCCGCGAATCGCCCGACGATCTGCGCCAGGTGTTCGTCCGCTCCGACAGCGGCAAGATGATCCCGCTCGATACACTCATCAAGGTGACGCGCACCATCGGCCCGGACCAGCTCGAACGCTACAACGCCTTCAATGCCGCCAAGATCACCGGCAACCCGGCGCCCGGCTATACGTCCGGCGATGCGATCAAGGCGATGCAGCAGGTGGCGGCGGAAACCCTGCCGGAAGGGTTCCAGATCGCCTGGACGGGCTCCGCCTATCAGGAGCTTGAAACCAGCGGCGCCGGCACGCAGGCGATGATCTTCGGCATCATCATGGTGTTCCTGATCCTCGCCGCGCAGTATGAAAAGTGGAGCCTGCCGCTCGCCGTCATCACCGCGATCCCCTTCGCGCTGTTCGGTGCGCTGCTCGCTACCTATCTGCGCGGGCTCACCAACGACGTCTACTTCCAGATCGGCATGGTGACGCTGATCGGCCTGGCGGCAAAGAACGCCATTCTGATCGTCGAGTTCGCCGTGCTGAAGCGCAAGGAAGGCATGAGTGCGGCGGAAGCAGCACTCGAGGCGGCGCGGCTGCGCTTCCGCCCCATCGTGATGACCTCGCTCGCCTTCATCCTCGGCGTCGTGCCGCTGGCCATCAGCAGCGGCGCCGGCTCCGCCAGCCGTCATGCCATCGGCACCGGCGTCATCGGCGGGATGCTGGCGGCGACCTTCATCGCCACCTTCTTCATCCCGATGTTCTACCGCCTGATCGCCTGGAAACAGCCGAAGCCGGCCGAGGATGACGACGATGACGCTGTTGATCATCACACGCACGCGCAGGCGGCGGAATAGGGTTTCCTATTCCGCCCCGCCTCAGCTTTCCTGCGGGCTGATGAGCGTGACGGACTTGAAATAGGTTCGGAAACGCTTGGTATCGCGCGTCAGAAGAGGCAGGCCCCTGACGGCCGCGTGAGCGCCAATGAGGAAATCGGGCAGGACACCGCCGCGTGTTCCGCCCGATTTTCTATATTGAGCGAAAACCCTGGCGCGAGGAAAAGTGCCTCCCTTGGCGCTGGCTCGATGCGTAGACCGGTTTCGGCAAGCATCTCGTCGAGATCTTCGATCCTGTCGTAACGCACGGATATTTCGGCATAGACGACGTCATTTATGCGCAAGGGGCCGAGAAGGCTTGCGGCATCGAGCTGTGCGATCGACAATCGCACCAGACCGGGTCCTTCGTGATGATATCCGGCAGGACGTTGGAATCGACGAAAATCACGTCACTTGTCGCCGCGCGTCAGGGCGATGATTTCATCGGTGCTCATTCCCTTTCCGGCATGACCGCGAAACTTGGCAAACCGGCTCGTCGGCATATGTGCATCCAGTGGAACAAGCACGATATTGCCATCGGGCAGCTGGCGAAAATCCACCCGGCTTCCCGGCCCGATCCCAAGCATGTCGCGAACGGCCTTGGGAATCGTCACCTGCCCCTTTGCTGTAACGGTCGTGCTCATCGCGTGCCTCGGTAATGAACTCCAAAGCAGAGGTATTACTTTTGGCGAGCAAGGCAACGGGGGCATGCCCCACGCGGCGATCCTACATCGGCGGCATGGTGCCGTTGAGGCCGACGGCGACGCGGTCGGCGGAAACGGTGGAATCGGCGTTTCGCTCTCCGGTGATGAAGACGCCGGCGCCGGGCTTCAGGTCGGCTTTCGTCGCCGATGTCAGTGTTACGACGGGCGTGCCCTTCGGAATGTTGATCTTGCGTTGGCCACCCTTGTAGGTGAGCGTCAGGGTCGGGCCGTTGACCGAGGTCACGGTGTTGGCGACCGTGGCGTTGGTCATCGAGCTATTCGGCGCGGAATCCCACGGGCGGTCGCCTTCGCCCGTTCCCTTCATCGAAGCCGGGAAGATGACGACTTCGATGGCGCCATTGATGCCGCTGTCGGTCGGCTGCGAGGCGATGCCGACGAAATCGCCGGGTTTGATGTCGGTGACGGCGGCCTGGACGACGCCGCCGACGTTCCAGCCGGATTTCAGCGCGACCGTGACATCCTTGCCGTCTCGGGACTTGACTTTGAGCGTATCGCCGTCGAGGCTTTCCACGGTGCCGCGTACCTTGACGCGCTCGGCGGCATAAGTGCCCTGCGAGGCGGCGAGCATTGCGACGACGAGCGTCAGCGCGCCCGCGATCAGACGTTTGCGATGCATGGGCAGTGTCTCCCTTAAGGTGGCGGCCGAGCGATGCGCCGGTCGTTTCGATGCGAGGGTTGGAACCGGTGGATGGCCGGTCATGGAGTACCCCCGGGGCCATCCGCAGAGCGATCCTATGCGCCGCTTCCGTCATTCGCCATTCAAACAAGCGTGAGACGGCAGGAGAGGCGGGCGGGGCCGGAAAATTCGGGGGAAAGCCGGATATTTCCCGCAACGTCAAGCATTGCTTAACGTTTGCCGGTAGACTGGGCCGGTTATCTCGAATTCCCTATGGCGCATTTGCGCTGGGCTGGGGAGATTGGAGAACGAAATGGCCGCGATTCGTCCGCTGCTGATCGGAATCCTGTTGATTCTGATACTGGTGCTGATTGCGCTCAGTATCCTGCTGGTCGATCCAACCCAACCTCTGCGCCAATCGGATAGCCTTATTCCGATGCAGACCGAGCCTGCGCAGCAGCGGCCGTAGCGACGGCCGCGTTTCAGCTCGATGGCGTAAAGCGTGCGACCAGGCTGTGGCGATCTCCCGGATAGGTGAGACGGACATGGGTGATCGGGCCGGCTGAGCTCCAGGTGCGCCGCTCGACCATGAGACAGGGCGTGCCCTTGTGAACGTCGAGGTTCGCGGCGGCATCGCCTTCGGCGGCGACGGCGCGAATCTGGTGCTCGGCGGTGCTCCACGGCACCTGGTCGATCAGCCAGGGGCCGGGCGGCAATGTTTCGAAATCGGCTTTTGCCGCCTCGGGCACGGCATCCAGGTTGATGACGCGGTTTTCGAGGCAAAAGGGGCGCGGGCCGGCATAATGAATGCAGATGATCTCGATCACCGAAACCGAGCCGACGAACTGTAGCCTGTGTGCGTCTTCGGGCCGTCCGCGCCGTTCCGCAAGCTTTATCAGCTTGTGCGAATAGGGCAGGTTGAGCGACAGGACTTCCGACTTGATGTCGTGGATCTCCAGCACGGCCGATTGCGCCTGCGGATGCGTGACGAAACTGCCCGAACGCTTTCGCCGTTCGATCAGGCCGGCGCGGGCAAGCTGGGTCAAGGCCTTGTTCACCGTCATGCGCGAGCAGTCGTATTGTGCCGCCAGATCCATTTCGAATGGAATGCGATGCCCCGGCGGCCAGGCGCCGGAGACGATCTGGCCCTCGATATCGCTGAGGATGCGCTGATGCAGGGTCGCATCTTTGCTCGTGTTCATACCGCCCATCTGTTCTGTGAGAGACATGGGATTTCCCGCAAGTTATTTAGGGTTCTATCGATGGGAGGGAAAGCGCTTTTTAACCGATGAGTTCAGCCATCGCCTTGCGGAATCGCGCAGAGATTGCTTCTCTCTTCCGGTGACGGCCGCCCTCGACCCGCTTTTGGCCCAGGGCCCACACACCATCGACCCTCACGCCGCCGGCAAAGGTCCAGTGATCGAGAATACGATCGCCGGAAAGATGGGGCACTGCGCCGATGTCGAGGGAAACGATGTCGGCATGGTTGCCGACCGCAAGCCCCGCCTGCGCTTTCAGGGCGATGCCGCCACCCGCCAAAGCGCCGTCGAGCAGCATGCGCGCCGTCGAGCCGCCGGGGGCGGCGATGACATTGCGGGCGCGCAGTGCCAGACGCTGCGAATATTCCAGCTGCCGCAGCTCTTCCGGCACCGAAATCAGGATGTTGGAATCGGAGCCGACGCCGTAGCGACCGCCTTCCTCCAGAAAGAGCGGAGCGCTAAAGACGCCGTCGCCGAGATTGGCTTCGGTGATCGGGCAGAGGCCGGCAATGGCACCGCTCTTCGCCATGCGTCGGGTTTCATCCTCGGTCATGTGCGTAGCGTGGATCAGGCACCAGCGGCTATCGACCGGAGCATGGTCGAGCAGCCATTGCACCGGCCGGGCGCCGGACCATGCGATGCAGTCCTCCACTTCCTTTACCTGCTCGGCGACGTGGATGTGGATCGGACCGTCTCCGGCGATGGGCACCAGTTTTGCCAGTTCCTCCGGCGTAACGGCGCGCAGGCTGTGCGGCGCGATGCCGAGTTCGGCGCCCGGCAGGCGGCCCGTCACCGTGCGGCAGCCGGCCATCAGCGCCTCGAAGCTCTCGATCGAGTTGATGAAGCGCCGCTGGCCATCGATTGGGCTTGCGCCGCCGAAGCCGGAATGGGCGTAGAAGACCGGCAGCAGCGTCAGCGCAATGCCGGTTTCGGCGCTGGCGGCGCCGATGCGCTCGGCCAGTTCGGCAATGTTGGCATAGTGGCCGCCGTCCTTGTCGTGGTGCAGGTAGTGGAATTCGCCGACGCGGGAGAAGCCGGCCTCCAGCATCTCCATATAGAGCTGCGCGGCGACGGCCTCGACGTGATCGGGGGTCATCGACAGGGCGAACTTGTACATGACCGTGCGCCAGCTCCAGAAGCTGTCGTTTGCGGGGCCGCGCACTTCGGCGAGGCCGGCCATGGCGCGCTGGAACGCGTGGCTGTGCAGGTTCGGCACGGCGGGTACGAGAACATTCTGCCTATCGTCGCCGCCTTCGGGCGCGACACCTGTCGCAATGGCTGCGATGCGGCCGCCTTCCAGGGTCAATCGCACATTTTCGTGCCATCCGTCGCCAAGCAATGCCGTGCGTGCATGAAGTGTCGTCATGGTCTCACCCTTTTCTTTCGGACGCAGAGTCCAAAATCCCTCTTGTCAGCCTTTCGAATATGTATATACATTATAGGCGAGAGAGGAAAGGCGTAAAGCTGATGCATGGGAACAATTTTTCTGAGGATAGCATGGAAAGCGAAGCGACAAGCCGCGTATGGCGCAATGCGCGTCTCGCAACCCTGAAAGAGGGCGCGGCCCGGCTCGGCACGATCGAGAAGGGTGCGATCCTGACCCGGGGCGGCCGTATCGTCTTTGCCGGCAACGAAGCCGATCTGCCCGATACCTCCGGTGCCGAGACGATCGATCTCGAAGGACGCTGGGTTACGCCCGGCCTCGTGGATTGCCACACGCATATCGTCTATGGCGGCAATCGCGCCCGCGAATTCGAAATGCGGCTGGAAGGCGCGAGCTACGAAGAGATCGCACGCGCCGGCGGCGGCATCGTCTCCTCCGTGAATGCGACGCGCGCGCTGTCGGTGGATGAGCTCGTCGCCGTTGCGCTGCCGCGCCTCGATACGCTGCTTTCCGAAGGCGTCACCACCATCGAAGTGAAATCGGGTTACGGTCTCAGCATCGAATCCGAACTCAAGATGCTGCGGGCAGCGCGCAAGCTGGCCGAGATCCGCCCCGTTCGCGTCGTTACCTCCTATCTCGGCGCGCATGCCACGCCGGCCGACTACAAGGGCCGCAACGGCGACTATATCGACGATGTCGTGCTGCCCGGCCTGAAGCAGGCGCATGCCGAAGGACTGGTCGACGCCGTCGACGGCTTCTGCGAGGGGATCGCCTTCTCGACGGCGGAAATCGCCCGCGTCTTCGATTGCGCCAGGTCGCTCGGCCTTCCGGTGAAGCTGCATGCCGAGCAGCTCTCCAATCTCGGCGGCACCAAGCTTGCCGCCTCGTATGGCGCGCTTTCCGCCGATCATCTCGAATATCTGGACGAGGATGGCGTCAAGGCAATGGCCGCATCCGGCACGGTTGCCGTCCTGCTGCCGGGTGCCTTCTATGCCATTCATGAGAAGCAGAAGCCGCCGGTCGCGGCGCTGCGTCAAGCCGGCGTGCCGATCGCGGTTGCGACCGATTGCAATCCGGGCACCTCGCCGCTGACCTCGATGCTGCTCACCATGAACATGGCCGCGACGCTCTTCGGCCTGACCGTGGAAGAGTGCATCGCGGGTGCCACGCGCGAAGGTGCGCGCGCCCTCGGTCTGCTGTCCGAAACCGGCACGCTCGAAGCCGGGAAATCGGCCGATTTTGCCATCTGGGATGCCGAAAGCCTTGCGGAGCTTGTCTACCGCATCGGCTTCAACCCTCTCCATGCCCATGTCTTCAAGGGAAAAAGGTTCAACCGATGACCATCGTTCTCCATCCAGGCTCCGTTTCGCTGCAGCAACTGGCGGCGATCTACTGGACCGGCGAGCCGGCCCGGCTCGATGCTTCCTTCGATGCCGGCATTGCCAAGGCGGCCGCCCGCATCGCCGAAATTGCAGCCGGAAATGCCCCCGTCTACGGCATCAACACCGGCTTCGGTAAACTCGCATCCATCAAGATCGACGCCGCCGACGTCGCCACGCTGCAGCGCAATCTCATCCTGTCGCACTGCTGCGGCGTCGGCCAGCCGCTGCCTGAGAATGTCGTCCGCCTGATCATGTCGCTGAAGCTGGTTTCGCTCGGCCGTGGCGCCTCCGGCGTGCGGCTGGAACTGGTGCGGCTGATCGAAGGCATGCTCGAAAAGGGCGTCGTGCCGGTCATTCCAGAAAAGGGTTCTGTCGGCGCATCCGGCGATCTGGCGCCGCTGGCGCATATGACCGCCGTCATGATGGGTCATGGCGAAGCCTTCTATGCCGGCGAGCGGCTCTCCGGCGCGGCGGCGCTCGACAAGGCCGGCCTCAAGCCGGTCGTGCTTGCCGCCAAGGAAGGCCTGGCGCTGATCAACGGCACGCAGGTTTCGACCGGGCTTGCGCTGGCCGGTCTTTTCCGCGCCCATCGCGCCGCCCAGGCCGCCCTCATCACCGGCGCCATGTCGACGGATGCGGCCATGGGCTCTTCGGCACCGTTCCATCCCGACATTCACACGCTGCGCGGCCATAAGGGCCAGATCGACACTGCCGCCGCCCTGCGCGGTCTGCTCGCCGGTTCCGTGATCCGTCAGAGCCATATCGAAGGCGACGAGCGCGTGCAGGATCCCTATTGCATCCGCTGCCAGCCGCAGGTGGATGGCGCCTGCCTTGATCTTCTGCGCTCCGTCGGCCGCACGCTTGAGATCGAAGCCAATGCCGTGACCGACAATCCGCTGGTGCTTTCGGACAATTCCGTCGTCTCCGGCGGCAATTTCCATGCCGAGCCGGTCGCCTTCGCGGCCGACCAGATCGCCATTGCCGTTTGCGAAATCGGCGCGATCGCCCAGCGCCGCATCGCGCTGCTCGTCGACCCCGCGCTCAGCTACGGCCTGCCGGCCTTCCTCGCCAAGAAGCCGGGCCTGAATTCCGGCCTGATGATCGCCGAAGTGACCTCGGCGGCGCTAATGTCCGAAAACAAGCAGATGTCGCATCCGGCTTCTGTCGACTCCACGCCGACCTCCGCAAACCAGGAGGATCACGTCTCCATGGCCTGCCACGGTGCGCGGCGCCTGCTCGGAATGACCGAAAACCTCTTCAACATCATCGGCATCGAAGCGCTGACGGCGGCCCAGGGCGTCGAGCTGCGCGCGCCGCTGACGACGAGCCCGGAACTGACGCTTGCCATAGCGGCGATCCGCGCCGCCGTGCCTTCGCTGGACGAAGACCGCTACATGGCAAATGACCTGAAAGCCGCCGGAGACCTCATCGCTTCCGGCGCACTGAACGCCTCGATTTCAACCGACATCCTGCCCTCTTTGGAGATGTGACATGACCAATCCACGCCATAATATCCGCGAAATCCGCGCTCCCCGCGGTCCGGAGCTCAACGCCAAGAGCTGGTTGACCGAAGCGCCGCTGCGCATGCTGATGAACAACCTCGACCCGGACGTCGCCGAAAACCCGAACGAGCTGGTCGTTTACGGCGGCATCGGCCGCGCCGCCCGCACCTGGGACGATTTCGACCGTATCGCCGCGACGCTGAAGACGCTCAACGAAGACGAGACGCTGCTGGTGCAATCCGGCAAGCCGGTCGCCGTATTCCGCACGCACAAGGATGCGCCGCGCGTCCTTATCGCCAACTCCAACCTCGTGCCGCACTGGGCCACCTGGGATCACTTCAACGAGTTGGATAAAAAGGGCCTTGCCATGTACGGCCAGATGACGGCCGGCTCGTGGATCTATATCGGCACGCAGGGCATCGTGCAGGGCACCTACGAAACCTTCGTCGAAGCCGGTCGCCAGCACTATGACGGCAACCTCAAGGGCAAGTGGATACTGACGGGCGGTCTCGGCGGCATGGGCGGCGCACAGCCGCTGGCGGCGGTCATGGCCGGCGCCTGCTGCCTTGCCGTCGAATCCGACGAAACCCGCATCGATTTCCGCCTGCGTACCCGCTATGTCGACGAGAAGGCAAAGACGCTCGACGAAGCGCTCGCCCTGATCGACAAGTGGACGAAGGCCGGCGAAGCCAAGTCCGTCGGTCTGCTCGGCAATGCCGCCGAAATCTTCCCCGAGCTGGTGAAGCGCATGAAGGCCGGCGGCCCGCGTCCGGACATCGTCACCGACCAGACCTCGGCACACGACCCGCTGAACGGCTACCTGCCGGCCGGCTGGACGGTGGCCGAACACAGGGCCAAGCGCGAGAGCGATCCGAAGGCCGTCGAAGCTGCCGCCCGCGCCTCGATGAAGGTGCATGTGGAAGCCATGGTCGACTTCTGGAATGCCGGCGTTCCGACGCTCGACTACGGCAACAACATTCGCCAGGTCGCCAAGGACGAAGGCTTTGAAAATGCCTTCGCCTTCCCCGGCTTCGTTCCGGCCTATATCCGCCCGCTGTTCTGCCGCGGCATCGGTCCCTTCCGTTGGGCTGCTCTCTCCGGCGATCCGGAAGATATCTACAAGACCGACGCCAAGGTGAAGGAACTCACCCCCGGCAACACCCACCTGCACAACTGGCTCGACATGGCGCGCGAGCGCATCGCCTTCCAGGGCCTGCCGGCGCGCATCTGCTGGGTCGGTCTCGGCGATCGTCACCGTCTCGGCCTCGCCTTCAACGAAATGGTCAGGAACGGCGAGCTGAAGGCTCCCGTCGTCATCGGCCGCGACCATCTCGATAGCGGCTCGGTCGCTTCGCCGAACCGCGAAACGGAAGCCATGAAGGACGGCTCGGATGCCGTTTCCGACTGGCCGCTCTTGAACGCGCTGCTCAACACCGCCTCGGGTGCCACCTGGGTATCGCTGCATCACGGCGGCGGCGTCGGCATGGGCTTCTCGCAGCATTCCGGCATGGTCATCTGCGCCGACGGCACGGATGATGCGGCCAAGCGCCTGGAGCGCGTTCTCTGGAACGATCCGGCCACCGGCGTCATGCGCCATGCCGATGCCGGCTACGACATCGCCCTCGACTGGGCCAAGCAGCAGGGCCTGCGCCTGCCGGCTATCCTGGGGAACTGAGATGAAGCTGCTACGCGCCGGTGACCATAAGCGCATGCCCTGGAAAAACGGCGGCGGGGAAACGGTGGAAATCGCCGTTTCGCCCGATGGCGCCGGGCTTGCCGAATTCGACTGGCGCGTCAGCATGGCGACCGTTGCCTCGGACGGGCCGTTCTCGGTCTTTCCGGGCATCGATCGCACACTATCCATTCTGGAAGGAGAGGGCATGACCCTCTTCATCGAAGGCCGCGCGCCCGAGCGCCTGACGCAGGCAAGCGCGCCGCTGCCCTTTGCGGCCGATGCCCCGACGTCGGCGACTTTGATCGACGGGACGATCACCGATCTCAACGTCATGACGCGGCGGGGACGGTATACGCATGCGGTCCGGCGTGTTTCGGTCGATGGAGCCGCCAAGCTCGCTCCTCGCGGCGGCATAATCCTTCTCCTTTGCCATCATGGCCATGCCGAAGTCGCCAATCTTTCGCTGTCCGCATTGGATTGCCTGCTTGTGAGCGCGGGTGGACAAGACGTAAGCGTCTCCGGAAAGGCGGAACTGTTTCAGATAGACATTCAGGCCATCCGTCTCCGCTAGGCGCGGATAGTGACCGAAGCGATGCGCACGATGGAACGCCATCGCCATCCCGTGGGTGTCGGAGTGGCGCCGACCGAACCGGTCGGCCTCAATCCGAACTTCTTCGAGTTCGGTTGAATAGCTTGACACCCAAGCCTCCGTGCCGCTCCATTGGAAGCGGTTTCAGAGGAAGTTCCCATGAGCGACGATCCGATCCCCGCCGATAGCAAGCTCACCGCCTCCAAGCGCCGCTGGGCGGCGGAGGGCAAGTTTCTGACGGGGCGCATCAGTAGGCCCGAGACCGAGAGGCTGCCGCCGGGGCAGCATCTCGTCAAGAACTGGCCGGTGCTCGATCTCGGAGTGCAGCCGCAGATCTCCCCGTCGAGCTGGCGGCTCGACGTATTCGGCTTCGTGGAAAAGCGACTGAGCCTGGATTGGGCGGCTTTCCAGGCGATCGAACGGAGCACCCGCGTCAGCGATATCCACTGCGTGACGACCTGGTCGCGCTACGACAATCGCTGGGAAGGCGTTTCGACGCGCGATCTGCTCGATCTCGCCATGCCGACGCCCGAGGCGCGTCATGTGCTGCTGACGAGCTATGACGGCTACACCACCAACCTGCCGCTTTCGGACTTCGCGGCCGAGGATGCGATCCTGGCGACCGCCTGGGAGGGGCAGCCGCTGACCGGCGAACATGGCGGCCCGATGCGGCTCGTCGTGCCGCATCTCTATTTCTGGAAGAGCGCCAAATGGCTGAGCCGCATCGAGCTCATCGGCGCCGACAGGGCCGGCTTTTGGGAAAAGAACGGCTATCACATGCATGGCGACCCCTGGCGGGAGCAGCGCTATTCGGACGAATGATGCCGCGATGATGGGGGGCCGGGCGGCGTAGCCGACGAAAACGCGGCAAGGATCGCAATTTCTTATAGCGTCGCGCCGATTTTTGATGGCGCCGGCACAGGTTGCGGCTTTGCAAGCAATCGACATGGGCGTATTCAATGATCGTATGATTGTTGCCGGAACCGTCCGGCTCCCTTTGAACGCCATTCTCCGAAATTTGATGTCATGACCGTTGCCCGGACCACAGATCAGCCTTCCGAAGAAAGTTTCGGCCGGCAGTCCCGCATCATTGCGCTAGTCGTCGCCGTCTCCTTCTTCATGCAGATCCTGGACGGCACCATCGTCACCACGTCGCTGCCGCAGATGGCGACGACGTTCGGCGTCGAGCCGGTGTCGATGAGCATCGGCATCACGGTGTATCTGCTCACCATGGCCGCCTTCGTGCCGCTGGCCGGCTGGGCGGGCGATCGCTTCGGCGCGCGGCGGGTGTTTCTGGCGTCCATCACCATCTTCACCGTGGCTTCGCTGTTTTGCGGCTTCTCGGGCAATCTGACCGAATTCATCATCGCCCGCGCCGTCCAGGGCGTCGGCAGCGCGCTGATGACGCCTGTCGGCCGCATCATCGTGCTGAAGAACGCGCGCAAATCCGATCTGGTGCATGCCATGTCGATGATCACCTGGCCGGCGTTGACGGCCCCGGTCATCGGACCGGTGCTCGGCAGCTTCATCACCACCTATCTCACCTGGCACTGGAATTTTCTGATCAATATCCCGATCGGCATCGTCGGCCTGGGGTTGGTGCTGCGCTTCGTGCCGGACCAGCGGGAGGAAAAGGTCGCGCGGCTCGATTTCATCGGCTTTCTCCAATCGGCGGCGGGGCTGACCTTCCTGCTTGCCGGCCTCGAATTCGTGGTTCAGGGGACGACGGGGCTGGCGCCCAGCATCGGGCTCATTGCGGCGGGCGTGGTTTTCTCCGTCATCGCCACGCGGCATTTCATGAGGGTCGATGCGCCCTTGCTCGATCTTTCCGCCTTCAAGGTGCAGACCTTCGCCATGTCGACGCTTTCGGCCGGTACTGCGAGCCGGGTCGCGATCAATGCCACGCCCTTCCTGATCCCGCTGCTGTTCCAGGTGGGCTTCGGCCGCACGGCGATCGACGCCGGCACCTATCTGCTGTTCTATTTTGCCGGCAATCTCGGCATGAAAGCGATCACGACGCAGATGCTGAAGATCTTCGGCTTCCGCAACGTGCTCGTCGTCAACGGCCTGATCTCGTCGGCCAGCATCGGCGGCTGCGCTTTCCTGTCGCCTTCGACGCCGGATCTGCTGATATATTGCCTGCTATTCATTGCCGGCCTTTCGCGGTCGATGAACTTCACGGCGCTGAACACGCTCGGCTTTGCCGATATCCATGCCGCACAGCGCAGTTCCGCCTCGACATTGTCGAGCATGCTGCAACAGGTGTCGCTGTTGCTCGGCGTCGCCGTCGCGGCCGCCGTTCTCAATCTTTCACGCACGATTCATGGTGGGGAAACGCTCTCGCTTGTCGATTTTCACTGGGCTTTCCTCGTCGTTGGCCTTATCGGTGCCATCTCCGCATTGCGTTTCATCAGCCTGCCGCACGATGCAGGCGCAGAGGTATCCCGCCATAAAGTGAAGACCTGATCAAAACCCTCAAATTCTTAACGATATTGAGACGCAAGCCGCTGTAAAACCGGCTTGCCAGTTCCCATATGAATCTTGCGTCAACTCCCATAGGAGGCAGTCCCATGCTGCTCAAAACCCTCGCCATTTCCGCTCTCGTCGTCGGCATGTCCAGCGCTGCCATGGCGGAACCGGTGCACAAGCATCATCCCAAGCGCGTCGATGTCGAGGCGTTCCAGGCCGATGTAGGCAATGTCGACCATTCGAAGGACGCAATCCTTCCCGACGGCACGATCAATACCGATCCCTCGGTAACGGGCCCGATCCGCGCCGGCGACTCGATTTCCCGGCTGCAATGCGCTGCCGCCCCCAATTCTGTCGGCGCGCGCTCGAACACGTTTTCCGCTGGCTCGGCCTCGCTTTGCCCATAACGGCGAGGCTGCATCGGATAGCTCAAGCCAGTTCGATGTCCGTCCGATTGAACCGGTCGCTTTTCGATAGCAGCGGCTGGCGATAATAGCGGGCGCAGGCATACGTCATGCAGTCGTCAAGGCTGAGGCGCGCCGAATGGTCGCCCTGGCCGTAGCGTTCGTAAGCTTCGGTTGCCAAAATGGCGGCACGCGGCGGCACGGCGAGCAGCTGGATGTTCATGAGCTGCAGAAACGTGCGCACCGCTTCGCCGGCCTCGGTCGGCGATAGTCCCAAAACGGCGGACACCTGGATTGCGGCATGCGCGGCGGCCAGTGGCGAGGTCATTCGTGCCGTTGCCGGCTGCATACGGATCGCGAAGACCCGGGCCTCCTCCTCGTCGGTCATCATTGCCGACAGCACCGAAACATCGATGAACATTAAGCCTCTCCCGTCCTGCCGGGGCCTTCACCCTTGGCGCTGGCCTTCTGTCTGAGGTTGCGGCAGAAGGCGACGGCGATATCGGCAAGGGCCGGTTTGGTCAGCTCTTCATCCAGCGCCTTCTGCAAGGCGAGCCGGACCGCCTCGGTCTTGGTGGAAGCTTTGGTCAGGGCCTGATAGCGCCGGGCCAGCCGATCGATGGCGTCATCCTTGATATAAAGCGGCATGGAATATCCTTCTTGTTTTGATGGATATCCTTAGGACGTATCCGCCGCGTGGGCAATCGCTTCCGCCATCGGCACGGGCTCCGCAGTTTACAGCGATATTTAAATGACGAACATCATCTAACGTGATAGCAATGGGGCAGAGGATACCGTTTGCTGACCGCGAGGAGATGTCATGCCGGCCATCGATCCCATCGTTATCGTTTCCGCCACCCGCACGCCGCTGGGCCGCTTCCAGGGAGAGCTTGCGTCATTGCAGGCGCCTGAACTCGGCGCGCATGTCATCCGGGCCGCGCTTGAGCGTGCCGGCCTTTCGGCAGAGAGGGTGGACGAGGTTCTGTTCGGCTGCGTTTTGCCTGCGGGGCAGGGGCAGGCACCGGCCCGTCAGGCTGCGCGCGGGGCCGGCCTGCCGGATGCCGTCGGCGCCACGACGATCAACAAGGTTTGCGGCTCGGGCATGAAGGCGACCATGCTGGCGCATGACCTTATTCTCGCCGGATCGGCCTCGATTGCGGTTGCGGGCGGCATGGAATCCATGTCGAATGCGCCTTATCTGCTCGCCAAGGCACGCGGTGGCTATCGCATGGGCCACGACCGTATCTTCGACCATATGATGCTCGACGGGCTGGAAGACGCCTATGAGAAGGGCCGCTCCATGGGCGATTTCGGCGAGATGGCGGTCGAGGCCTATCAATTCAGCCGCGACGATCAGGACGCCTACGCGGTCGAGACCCTGTCTCGCGCCCGCAACGCGCTCGAGACGGGTGCTTTCGAGGCTGAGATTACTCCGGTTTCGGTAACGGCGAAGGGCGGCCCCGTCATAATATCGAAGGACGAACATCCGCAGAAGGTCTCGCCGGAGAAGATCCCGACACTGAAGCCCGCCTTCCGCAAGGACGGCACGATCACGGCCGCCAGCGCTTCGGCCAATGCCGATGGCGCCGCTGCCCTCGTCCTGACGCGCCGCTCCGTGGCCGAGCGCGAGGGCTTGCCCATCCTCGCCGAGATCAAGGCGCATGCCACGCACAGCCAAGAGCCGGCCTGGTACACCACCGCGCCGATCCCGGCGATCCGCAAGGTGCTCGACAAGACGGGATGGAAGATCGGCGATGTCGATCTGTTCGAGATCAATGAAGCCTTCGCCGTCGTCGCCATGGCTGCGGCCAAGGAGCTTGGCATTGCGCGCGACCGCCTCAACGTCAACGGCGGCGCCTGTGCGCTCGGCCACCCCATCGGCGCCACCGGCGCACGGCTGATCGTAACGCTGCTTCATGCGCTGGAGCGTCAGGGGGCGAGGCGCGGTGTCGCGGCACTCTGCATCGGCGGCGGCGAGGCGACGGCGATTGCGGTGGAGCGGGTCGGATAGATGCCTTTTCAGGCGCGCTTGCTTCATCGGCGTTGGCGAAACTGACCCGCATCCCAGCCTTCTCCCCGCTTGGGGGAGAAGCGACGACCGTGCAAGAGGTGAGCTTGCGGGAAATATCGTAGGCTATTGTCGCGTACCCCCTTCTCCCCTCGGGGAGAAGGTGCCGCAGGCGGATGAGGGGGCCGCGAAGGGCACGAGGCCGATGGGTCCGAGGCAATCAACCCCCTCATCCGACTCTTCGGGCCTGCAGCCATCCAAGCCGCCGCCCATTCTCACCCTTCCGAAAGCTCCTCCAAGATCGGGCAATCCGGCCGCTCGTTGCCGTGGCAGGCGTGAACCAGATGTTCCAGCGTGTGGCGCAGTTCCGTCAGTTCGCGGATCTTGCGGTCGATTTCGATGAGCTTCGTCGCCGCGATGTCCTTGACGTCGGCGCTGGCGCGGCTCTTGTCTTCGTAGAGCGCCAATAATTGCCGGCACTCCTCCACCGAGAAGCCGAGGCTGCGCGAGCGATGAAGGAAGCGCAGCTTGTGCACGTCGTCGGCGCCATAGTCGCGGTAGCCGTTATTGCTGCGGTCCGGCCGGATCAGCCCGATATCCTCGTAGTAGCGGATCGTCTTCGCCGGGAGGCCGGAACGGCCGGATGCTTCGCCGATGTTCATCTCTGTTCTCCTATTTCGCCAGCCGCAGCCTCAATGCGTTGCCGATGACCGACACCGAGGACAGGCTCATCGCCGCTGCCGCGATCATCGGCGACAGGAGCAGGCCGAAGACCGGGTAGAGGATGCCGGCTGCCAGCGGCACGCCGAGCGAATTGTAGCCGAAGGCGAAGGCGAGGTTCTGCTTGATGTTGCGGATCGTCGCCTCCGACAGGCGGCGCGCGCGCACGATGCCGTTGAGATCGCCCTTCACCAGCGTAATGCCGGCGCTTTCCATGGCGACATCGGCGCCCGTGCCCATGGCGATGCCGATGTCGGCTGCGGCAAGCGCCGGCGCGTCGTTGACGCCGTCGCCGGCCATGGCGACGACGTGTCCCTTGGCCCGCAGCTCGTCGATCAGCGCCTTCTTGCCTTCCGGCAGCATGTCGGCGCGCACCTCGTCGATGCCGAGCTGTTTTGCGACGGCGGCGGCGGTCTTGCCATTGTCGCCGGTCGCCATGACGATCTTCAGCCCGCTCTCATGCAGCGCCTTGATCGCGGCTGCGGTGGTCGGCTTGATCCGGTCTGCGACGGCGACGAGGCCGGCGAGCTTCCTGTCGACGGCGACGAACATCACCGTCTTGCCTTCACCACGCAGGCGCTCGGCCTCCGTCTTCAAGGCATCGGTTGCAACGCCGAGGTCGGCCATCATCGCGGCGTTGCCAAGCGCGATCGCGGTTTCGCCGGCTCGGCCTTCGACGCCCTTGCCTGTGACGGCCGAGAAGCCGGAAACGTCGATGAAACCAGCGCCGCGTTCCTCGGCGCCCGCAACGATCGCTTCGGCGAGCGGATGCTCCGAGCCGCGTTCCAGGCTGGCTGCGAGCGACAGAAGGCGGGTTTCCTCGATACCCGGCACCGTGACGATGTCGGTCAGGTTCGGCTTGCCCTCGGTCAGCGTGCCGGTCTTGTCGACGATCAGCGTATCGACCTTTGCGAAGCGTTCCAGCGCCTCGGCGTCGCGCACCAGCACGCCTTCCTGCGCGCCACGGCCCGTGGCGATCATGATGGACATCGGCGTTGCCAGCCCGAGTGCGCAGGGGCAGGCGATGATCAGCACCGCGACGGCGGCAAGCAGCGCATGCGCCAGCCGCGGCTCCGGCCCGACAAAGGCCCATACGGCGAAAGCGATCATCGCGGCTGCGACCACGGCGGGCACGAAAACGGCGGAAACGCGGTCGACCATCGTCTGGATCGGCGCGCGCGAGCGCTGCGCCTTGGCGACGAGTTCGACGATGCGCGAGAGCGTCGTGTCGGCGCCGACCTTTTCGGCCTGCATGACGAGCGTGCCGTTCCTGTTGATCGTGCCGCCGGTCAGGGCATCGCCCTTGCCCTTTTCGACCGGCAGCGGCTCGCCTGTGATCATCGATTCGTCGATGGTGGATTGCCCTTCGATGACGGAGCCGTCTACCGGCACGCGCTCGCCGGGGCGGACGCGCAGCCGGTCGCCGGCCTGGATTTCCTCGACCGGCACATCGGCTTCGCCGCCATCGGCGCCGATCCGCCGTGCCGTCTTCGGCGCGAGATCGAGAAGCGCGCGAATGGCCGAGCCGGTGCGCTCGCGCGCCTTCAATTCCAGGACCTGACCGACGAAGACCAGCGCAATGATGACCGAAGCGGCTTCGAAATAGACCGGCACGCTTTCGCCGTGGCCGCGAAAACTCATGGGAAACAGGCCGGGGGCAAGCGTGGCAACGAGGCTGTAGAGATAGGCGGCGCCGACGCCGAGGCCGATCAGCGTCCACATGTTGGGGCTGCGGTTGACGAGCGAATTCCAGGCGCGGCGGAAGAAGGGCAGAGCCGCCCAGAGTACGACCGGCGTCGCCAGCACGAGCTCGATCCATGTGGCGAAGGGTTCGCCGATCCAGTCGCGCACGGGCAGGCCGATCATCGGACCCATGCTGATGACAAGCAGCGGCAGCGACAAGGCCGCGCTGATCCAGAGCCGGCGCGTGAAGTCTATCAGCTCCGGATTGGGGCCTTCGTCGGCGGCCGGAACGCCCATCGGTTCCAGCGCCATGCCGCATTTCGGGCAATCGCCGGGATGGTCGCTGACGACCTCGGGATGCATCGGGCAGGTATAGAGCGTGCCTTTGGGCATGGGCTTCGATGCCGGCCGGTTGCCGTCGAGATAGGCGGCCGGATCCGCCTCGAACTTGCCCTTGCAGCCGGCCGAGCAGAAATAGAACTTCTCGCCCTCGTGCTTCAGGAAATGGCGCGCCGTGGCGCGATCGACGGACATGCCGCAAACGGGGTCCCTGGCGGTGAGGTAGGTTTCCGGGGCTGCGTCGAACTTCGTGCGGCAGCCATTGCAGCAGAAATGGAAAGTGCGACCCTGATAGTCCAGCGACGGCTTGCCGGCATTGGGATCCACGGTCATGCCGCAGACGGGATCGCGGATCACCGCATCCTGCGAATGGGCATCGTGATGGTGATGGTGATGATCGTGGCCGTGATGGCTGTGATTCTGCTCGTCGTCCAATGCCATATCCAAACTCCCTTGCCCCGGATGAGGCGCCGGATTGCTTTATGAACCTTCCTGTTACTGGAAGGTCAAGGGGAAAATAGTGATTGCCGTCCACAGTTGACAGGGTCGCCTTCCTATCTCACCGCGAACGGCGGTGATAAGTTCCGTAAGACCGATGCAATGACGTGATTCCAATGCGATATGATCTGACCACTCTCCCGCTTCCCACGCTTCTGCCTGCTGTCGTCAAGGCGGAAGACATGCTGGCGCGGCTGGACGAGCGTGTGCTTCGGCATGCGGTGGCGGATGGTTTTCGCGAGCGCGGCCATTTTTTCGATGCCGCCGGGGCGCTCTGGATCGGCGGCGAACTGGTGCATGTGGAGGATCTGGTTCTGCACGATGCCCGCATGGATACGCGCACGCCGACGCATGAGCTGACCATCGCCCATGCCGTGCTGCGGACCCGGCGCCGTCTTTGGACCGCCGATCCTTCCTGGGGGCTGGAGGCGGCCGGCCTTGCCGTCCTGCGCGGCGACGTGGGAGAGGCAGAAGACGCGATTGCGCCGCGCTCGGCGTCTGCCCCGACCATGGAAGCCGACGAGCCGGAGGAGGATGAGGAGGATTTCGGTGTCGATTTCGCCGAGATCGACGCCATCCTCGCCCGATCCGACAAGATCCTCAATGGTGGCGTTCCGGAGCCCCGCCCGGCGACAACCGATGCGGACGACCCTCTTGCGCTTATCCGCGACGAGGATTGGGACGAGGACGAGCGGCTGGAAAGCTGGCGGTCTCTCATACGCGAGGCGGACCTGCTGCCGCCGGTTCTGGGCGCCGCGGTGCTTTTCGATGCCTGGGAGCGGATCGAGCCGCTGCGGCGCCAGCACTGGCTCGGCGGCCTGCTGGTCAGCGCCTATCTGCGCAGCCGCGGCAAGATCACCTCGCATCTCTTCTGCCTGAATGTCGGCTTGAAAGCCGTCCGGCACGACCGGCGGCGCGCGCCGGATCGCACCACGCGTCTCCTGGCCTTTCTGGAGGCCATGGCGCTGTCGGCCGATTCGGGCTTGAAGGAGCTGGATCGCCTGTCTCTCGCCAGGCTGCAGATGGAATCGCGGCTCAAGGAACGGCGGTCGAACAGCAGCCTGCCGGAGGTCATCGACATCGTGCTGTCGCGGCCGATCGTTTCGGCAAAGATGATCGCGCGCCATGTCGGCGTCACCTCGCGGGGAGCGCTCAACCTTGTAACCGAGCTCGGCCTGCGCGAGATGACCGGCCGTGGGCGCTACCGCGGCTGGGGGGTTCTTTAAGCGCTGCAACGACCGGCTGCGGTGGATCTATCCAGCGTTGCACCTGCAACCCTGATTTTTCGTCCAATGTAACGGTTTGTTACGCTAAGTGGCGCTAAAATGGACAAAATTTAATGGCCATACCAAATTCCTAAGCGATGCGATGCAAGCTAAAGTCGCGCAATAGATATCGGTGGGTCACGGATCGCCGAAGGCTTTGAAGGAAGGTGTGTGGATGGCTCGGACGTTTCGGGTCGTAGTGTGGTTGGCGGTGATCGGCGCGGTGGGATACGGCGCCTATGCGACCCGCGATCGCTGGCTTGGGCCGGCGGAGAGGCTGCTCGGCTATCAGAACGCCGCAGCGCCTGCCGAGCAGGCGCAAGGCGAGCGCCGTGGCGGCCAGGGCCAAGGTGGCGGCGGAAGGCGGCGCAGCATGTCGCAGTTCAGCGGCCCGATCCCGGTGCTGGCGGCCGATGTCGCGACGGCCGACGTGCCTGTCTATATCGATGGCGTGGGGTCGGTGAAGGCGCTCAATACCGTTACGGTGCGCGCGCAGATCAGCGGCAAGATCGTCGAGATCGATTTCGAGGAAGGCCAGGACATCAAGAAGGGCGATGTCATCGCCCGCATCGACGATGGCGTCTACAAGGCGCAGCGTGACCAGGCCGTCGCCAAGAAGGCGCAGGACGAAGCCCTCCTTGCCGGCGCCCAGCGTGACCTCGCCCGCTTTCAGCTCATGGTGAAGAGCGCGTCCGGCACGCAGCAGCAGGTCGACACGCAGATGTCCCTCGTCGCGCAATATACGGCGCAGATCCAGGTCGATGTGGCGGCCATCGAAAGCGCGCAGGCGACCCTCGACTACACGACGATCAAGGCGCCGATCGACGGGCGCACCGGCATCCGAAACGTCGACGTCGGCAACCTCGTCAGCTCGTCGGATGCGACCGGCATCGTCACGCTGTCGCAAATCCAGCCGATTTCCGTCCTGTTCTCCATTCCGCAGCAGCAGCTTGCCCGCGTCAATGCGGCCAGCGCCGCCGGAACGCTTTCCGTCCAGGCAATGGCCAGCGATGGCCAGACGGTGATCGACAACGGCACGCTGGGCGTGGTCGACAATCAGGTCGATCCGACCACCGGCACGGTCAAGCTGAAGGCGAATTTTCCGAACGAGAAGCTGGCGCTGTGGCCCGGCGCCTTCGTCAATGCCCGCCTGCTGGTGGAGACGCTGAAGGGCGTCACGGTCGTTCCGAGCGCCGCCGTGCAGCGCGGGCCGAACGGCACGTTCGTCTATGTCATCAACCAGGGCCAGACGGTTGCGATGAAACCGGTGAAGGTGCGCCAGCAGGACGATACGCTTGCCGTCATCGCCGAAGGCATATCGCCGGGCGACAAGGTGGTGACGACGGGCTTCGCGCGGCTTCAGGATGGATCGAAGGTGCAGATCTCGACCAATCCCGATCAGGCCTCGCCGGGTGCGCCGGCAACGGACGATCAAGGTCAGCCGGTTGCGGAAAACGACCCGCAGAATGGCGGTTCTGGCAGCGCCAACGCGGCCGAGCGCCCGCATCGCCGGCATAATGGCCAGAATGGAAACGGCGGCCATCGCGGCCAGCATGCCGCGGGCGCCGAACAGGGAGCCGATACGAGCGGCGGCTCCGCATCCGGCAATTCTTCCGCAGCGCCGACGCAGCAACAATGAACGTTTCGTCGCTCTTCATCGGCCGCCCCATCGCAACCTCGCTTCTCGGGGTCGCGGTCCTGTTGGGCGGCATTCTCGGTTTTCTTTTCCTGCCGGTCGCGCCGCTGCCGCAGGTGGATTTTCCGACGATACAGGTGACGACGCAGCTTCCCGGCGCCGATCCGGATACGATGGCGGCTCTCGTGACGGCGCCGCTGGAGCGGCCGCTCGGCCAGATTCCGTCGCTCGCCTCCATGACATCCTCGAGCGCCTTCGGCATCAGCCAGATCACCCTTCAGTTCGATCTCGGCCGCGATATCGACGGCGCCGCGCAGGACGTGCAGGCGGCGATCAATGCGGCGGGCTCGACATTGCCGCGCACGCTTCCCTATCCGCCGACCTATTCGAAGGTGAATCCGGCCGATACGCCGATCGTGACGCTGGCCCTGCGCTCCAACAGCTATTCGATCCGCGAACTCAGCGACTTCGCCGATACGATGATGGCGCAACGCCTGAGCGAGGTCTCCGGCGTCGGCGACGTCAACATCCAGGGCGGGGTCAAGCCCGCCATCCGCATTCAGGTGGACCTGCCGCGCCTTGCTTCCTATGGCCTTGCCCTGGAAGATATCCGCACGGCCATCACCAACGCCAGCGTCGCCGGCGCCAAGGGAGCGCTCGACGGCACCCAGCAAAGCTTCACGCTTGCGGCGAACGACCAGATCGTCGACCCGAACATCTATAAATCCGTCATCGTCGCCTATCGCAACAACGCCCCGGTGCAATTGAAGGACGTGGCCGATGTCGTCGAGGGATTGGAGAACAATCGCGTCGGCGCCTGGTATCAGGGCCAGCCCGCAGTCATTCTCGACATCATGCGTCAGCCGGGCGCGAACGTCATCCAGACGGTCGAAAATGTCCTGAAGCAGATCCCGAGGCTGAAGCAGGCCATGCCGGCCGGCGTATCGCTCGATATCGTCAACGACCGCACCGAAACCATCCGCGCCTCGATCCATGACGTGCAATGGACGCTGGTCATCAGTATCGGTCTCGTCATCCTCGTCGTTCTGCTGTTCCTGCGCACGATGACGGCGACCTTCATTGCGGGCGTCGCGCTGCCGCTGTCGCTGATCGCGACCTTCGGCGTCATGTGGTTCGCCGGCTTCAGCCTGGACAACCTCTCGCTCATGGCCCTGACGATCGGCACCGGTTTCGTCGTCGACGATGCCATCGTGATGATCGAAAACATCGCCCGCCATATCGAGGAGGGCGAAAATCCCATGCAGGCGGCGCTGAAGGGCGCCGGCGAGATCGGGTTCACGATCATTTCGCTGACGGTCTCGCTGGTAGCGGTGTTCATTCCGCTGCTGTTCATGACCGGGATCGTCGGGCGGATGTTCCGGGAGTTCGCGCTGACGCTCACCATCGCCGTCGTCGTGTCGGCGGTTGTTTCGCTGACGCTCACACCGATGATGTGCGCGCGCATCCTGCGCAAGCCGAAGGATCGGCAAGGCGGTTTCCTGTCGGGGGCTGACCGGCTGACGGAGAGGCTGATCGAAGGCTATCGGCGCAGCCTCGTCTGGGCGGTGGATCGCAGCGGACTGATGCTCGTGATTACCGTCGTCACGCTTGCCGCGACCATCGCGCTCTATGTCGTCATCCCCAAAGGTTTCCTGCCGGCTCAGGATACCGGCCTGATTACCGCCGTCGTCGAAGCCGAGCCGACGACCTCCTTCGAAACGATGAAACAGGTGCAGGCGACCGTCGCCGACCGGCTGCGCAAGGACCCCGATGTCAGCGGCGTGGTTTCCATCATCGGCACCAGCGCCAGCAATCTGACGCTGAACACCGGCAATCTCAGCCTCGTGCTGAAACCGCGGAGCGAGCGCAACGCTTCCGCCGATCAGATCATCGACCGGATGCGCGATGAAGTCACCGGCCTGCCGGGCATTCACGTCACCTTCCAGAGCGTGCGTGACATCTCGATCAGCACCCGGGCAAGCCGTGCGCCCTATCAATACACCTTGACCGGGACGGATACGGCAACAGTGGTCGATTGGGCCGCGAAGCTGGTGCAGCGGCTGCAGCAGAGCCCGAAGCTCATGGATGTGTCCTCCGAGGTCGAAATGGGCGGCGGGCGCATCTTCGTGAATGTCGATCGCGAAACCGCCTCGCGGCTCGGTGTGTCGATGCAGGCCGTCAGCGACACGCTGAACGACGCCTTCGGCCAGCGCCAGATCGCGACGATTTACGGTCAGGCCAACCAGTATCGCGTCATCCTGGAGGCGGCGCCGCAATATCAGTCGGACCCGAAGTCGCTGGACAAGCTCTACGTGGCCGGCGCCAGCGATACGCAGGTGCCGCTCAACGCCTTCACGACGGCAAATTTCACGACCGCGCCGCTGGTCATCAGCCATGACGAGCAGTTCCCTGCCGTGACGCTCAGCTTCGATCTCGCCAAGGGCGCGTCGCTCAGCGACGCCGTAAGCGAAATCAAGGCCGCCGAGCAGGACATCGGCATGCCCGACAATATCCAGCGCAAATATTCCGGCGATGCCGAGGAGTTCGCCTCGTCGCTGGCGGGCGAGCCCTGGCTGATCCTGGCGGCGGTCGTCACCATCTATATCGTGCTCGGCCTGCTCTACGAGAGCGCCGTTCATCCCGTGACCATCCTTTCGACGCTGCCTTCGGCCGGCGTCGGCGCGCTGCTGGCGCTGATGCTGTTCGGGCAGGACCTCTCGATCATCGCCCTGATCGGCATCGTGCTGCTGATGGGCATCGTCAAGAAGAACGCGATCATGATGATCGACTTCGCGCTGGAAGCGGAGCGCAAGGAAGGTCTCGAGCCGCGCGAAGCCATTCTCAAGGCTTCGATCCTGCGCTTCCGGCCGATCATGATGACGACGCTGGCGGCGCTGTTCGGCGCCTTGCCTCTGGCGCTCGCGCAGGGCACGGGCGCGGAACTGCGCATTCCGCTCGGCATCACCATCATCGGCGGCCTCGTGCTTTCGCAGCTGCTGACGCTCTACACCACGCCCGTGATCTATCTAGCCTTCGAACGCCTGCGTGCCAGGGTCGTCGGCCGCACCAGCGGCACGCCGAGCGCCGAAATGAACGAACTGGCGGGTGGCGGGACATGAACATCTCCGAGCCGTTCGTCAAACGCCCGGTCGGGACGACGCTTCTGGCGATCGGGCTGATGATCCTCGGTATCGTTGCCTATCGCTTTCTGCCGGTCGCGAGCCTGCCGACCGTGGACCTGCCGACGATCGTCGTCTCTTCCAGCCGTCCGGGCGCCGATCCCGCAAGCATGGCGGCAAGCGTGGCGGCCCCGCTCGAACGCCATCTCGGCACCATCGCCGGCATCACGCAATTGACGTCGGTCAGCTCGCTCGGGTCAAGCACCATCATTGTGCAGTTCGACCTCTCGCGCAGCGTCGACGGCGCCGCGCAGGATGTGCAGGCGGCGCTGAACGCGGCCGCGACCGACCTGCCGGGCGATCTGCCCACCCTGCCGTCCTTCCGCAAGATCAATCCGGCGGCGGCGCCCGTGCTGATCCTGGCGCTGACGTCGGACAATGTCCCCGCAAGCGCCATCTACGACGCGGCCGACACGGTGGTCGTGCAGCGGATTTCGCAGGTGGACGGCGTCGGCGGCGTCACCGTCAGCGGCGCCGACCAGCCGGCCGTGCGCGTCAGGCTCGATCCCGACCGGCTTTCGGCGATGGGCCTCTCGCTCGATGCCGTGCGTACGGCGATCGTCAACGCCAACGTGCTCGGTCCGTTCGGCTCCATCGACGGGTCCGGCGGCGCCTTCTCGATTGCCATGAACGGGCAGCTGCGGACCCCGGAGGACTACGGAAAGATCATCGTACAGAGCGGCGACGGCACGGCCGTTCGCCTCGCCGACATCGCCACCGTCGAAGCGGGTGTGCGCAACAGCCGTTCCGACGCCTGGTACGACGGCAAGCCGGCCGTACTGCTGAACGTCACCAAGCAGGCGGATGCGAACGTCATCGCCACCGTCGACGGCGTCAAGCAGCTGATCCCGGAGCTGCAGCGGCTCATTCCCGCAGGCGTCAAGGTTTCCATCCTCTCCGACCGGACCACCACGATTCATGCCAGCGTCAACGACATGCAATGGACGCTGCTTGCGACCATCTGCCTGGTCATGGCCGTGGTCTTCGTCTTCCTGCGGCGCGCCACGCCGACTTTTGCCGCCGGCGTCACCGTGCCGCTGTCGCTCGCCGGAACCTTCGCCGCGATGTGGCTGTTCGGATTGTCGATCGACAATCTCTCGCTCATGGCGCTGGCCGTATCCGTCGGCTTCGTCGTCGACGATGCCATCGTCATGATCGAAAACATCTATGCCAATCTGGAAACCGGCATGAAGCCGATGCGGGCGGCGCTCGAAGGGGCGAAGCAGATCGGTTTTACTGTCATTTCGATCAGCCTGTCGCTGCTTGCGGCCTTCATACCGCTATTCTTCATGGGCGGCATCGTCGGCCGCTTCTTCCAGACCTTTTCGCTGACGCTCGGCTTCACCATCATCGTTTCGACGCTGGTGTCGCTGACGCTGACGCCGATGATCTGCGGCCATCGCTTGCGCCCGCATGATATCGACGCCCGGCCCGGTCCGTTCGGCCGCCTTGTGGAGGGCACCTTGGGCGCGATCACCGGCTTTTATGGCCGCACGCTGAAAGCCGTGCTGCACCACCGGGTGCTCTCCGTGCTCGTGATCATCGCCTGCGTGGTCATGTCCGGCTATCTTTACGTCAAGGTGCCGAAGGGCTTCATTCCGCAGGACGATACCGGCTTCATCCAGGGCGGCACGCAGGCGGCGACCGATATTTCCTATCCGGCCATGGTCAAGCTGCAGCAGCAGGCAGCGGATATCGCTTCGCAGGACCCGGCGGTCTCCGGTCTCGGCTCCTCCGTCGGCGGCGGGGGCTTCTCCAGCTCGGTCAATCGCGGCCAGCTCTATATTTCGCTAAAACCAGCGTCCGAGCGCGCGCCGACGGCCGAGGTCATAGACCGGCTTCGCAAGCGCTTGATGGCCATTCCGGGCCTCAGCACCTTCCTGTTTTCGCCCGGCGATATCCGTGCCGGCGCGCGCCAGTCGCAATCGCAATATCAGTTCACGGTCTGGAGCGCGAATTACGACGAGCTGGTGGAATGGGCTCCCAAGGTGCTGCAGCGGCTGCAGGCCCTGCACGAGCTGACCGACGTCGCAACCGACAGGCAGCCGAACGGCCTGCAGGCGACCGTCAATATCGACCGCAGCATGGCCTCGCAGCTCGGCGTCAGCATTCAATCCATCGATGCGGCCCTGAACAACGCCTTCGCCCAGCGGCAGATCTCGACGATCTATACGCAGCGCAACCAGTACCGCGTCGTTCTGGAGGCGGACCCGACCTACGCTCTCGATCCCGGCGATATTTCCAAGCTGTATGTCCCGGGTTCCGGCGGCACGCAGGTTCCGCTGAGTGCCGTCGCATCGATCGATCGAACGCTGGCGCCGCTGGTGGTCAATCACCAGGGCCAATATCCGTCCGTCACCATTTCCTACAATCTCGCGCTCAATACGCCGTTGCAGGCGGCAAACGACGCCATCCAGCAGGCGGTGCTGGAAATGCATCTGCCCGATACGCTGCATGCGGATTTCGCCGGCGATGCGGCGAGCATCACCCAATCGTCCGGCAGCCAGCCGCTGCTGCTGCTGGCGGCATTGCTGACGGTCTACATCGTTCTCGGCATCCTTTATGAAAGCCTGGCGCATCCGCTGACGATCATCTCGACGCTGCCGTCGGCGGGCCTCGGAGCGCTGCTGGCGCTCGTCATCAGTGGCACGGAACTGACGATCATCGCCTTCATCGGGATTATCCTGCTGATCGGCATCGTCAAGAAGAACGGTATCATGATGGTGGACTTCGCGTTGCAGGGCGAGCGCACGCTCGGCCTGTCGTCGGAGGAAGCCATCTATCAGGCGTGCCTCAAGCGTTTCCGGCCGATCCTGATGACGACGCTGGCCGCGCTGATGGGCGCCATTCCGCTGATCATCGCCACCGGCCCCGGCGCGGAGCTGCGCCGCCCGCTCGGCATCACCATCGTCGGCGGCCTCGTGGTGTCGCAGGTGCTGACGCTCTACACGACGCCGATCATCTACCTGATGCTTGCCAAGCTGCATGCGAAATGGTCGCCGAAGCCGCCGGCGGTAGCGCCGGTGCCTGCCGCGTAGAGCTGAGGGGAAGCCTGCTCCGCCGATCGCGGCTTGGGATCCCGGCAAGGACCGATGGCTTCCTGATGGGGCCGGCAAACGTCAAGGGAAACAGCGTTCAGGGAAAGGCGACCACGCCGGAGGTGCCTCACGCGCTTTGCGGCAACAGTGCTCATGCCCTTCCCGCGCGGTTTTGCAAGGGCGACGCCTATAGAGCAATTCCGCATGGAAACCGCTATGCACTTTCCTGAAATTGCTCCCATTCGGCGCATGTCCCGGAATACCAACCGTCTTTCCTGGGATCAAAAACCAGAAGGGCTCCCGCGTGAACGCAGGAGCCCTTCTGGTCGAAGTTGGATCGGCGCCGCCCGCAACTCGAGGCCGAGAGCGGGCGGAGCGGTCGTCAATGCGTGGTGGGGCTGCTGTCGGCCGCCGGCGTTTCCGGCGTTGTCGTCGGCCCGACCTTGCCCTTGAAGACGCGGCGAACCGAGACGAAGAGCAGCGGAATGAAGAAGACGCCCAGCACGGTCGCCGAGATCATGCCGCCCATGACGCCGATACCGATCGAGTTCTGGCTGCCCGATCCGGCGCCGTTGGCGATTGCCAGCGGCATGACGCCGAGGATGAAGGCGAGCGAGGTCATCAGGATCGGTCGCAGGCGCTGTCGGGCTGCTTCCAGCGTCGCGTCGATCAGGCTCTTGCCCTGATTCTGCTGCTCGATGGCGAACTCGACGATCAGGATGGCGTTCTTCGCCGCCAGGCCGATGGTCGTCAGCAGGCCGACCTTGAAGTAGACGTCGTTCGACTGGCCGAACAGGGTTGCGGCCAAGAGCGCTCCGAAGATGCCGATCGGAACCGACAGCATGACGGCGAGCGGGATCGACCAGCTCTCGTAAAGCGCGGCGAGCGCCAGGAACACGACGAGGATCGAGATCGCGTAGAGCTGGCTTGCCTGGTTGCCGGAAAGCTTTTCCTGGGCCGACAGGCTGGTCCATTCGTGGCTGAAGCCCGGCGGCAGGCTCGCCATGATCTTGTCGATCTCGTTCATAGCGTCGCCCGAGGAAACGCCCGGGGCGGCGGCACCCTGGATTTCGACGGCCGACGAGCCGTTATAGCGTTCCAGGCGCGGCGAACCATAATTCCATTCGCCTCTGGAGAAGGCCGAGAACGGCACCATGGCGCCATCCGAGTTGCGCACATACCAGCGGCCGAAATCTTCCGGCTGCATGCGGAAATCCTTATCGGCCTGCACGTAGACTTTCTTCACGCGACCGCGGTCGATGAAGTCGTTGACGTAGGTGCCGCCCCATGCGGTCGACAAGGTGGTGTCGATGTCGGAGAGCTGGATGTTGAGCGCGCTGGCTTTCTCTTCGTCGATGTTCAGCGAATATTGCGGCGTATCCTCCTGGCCGTTCGGGCGAGTGCCGAACAGCTTGGGGTTCTTCGCGGCGGCGGCGAGCAGCTGGTTGCGGGCATCGATCAGTGCGGCGTGGCCGGCGCCGTTGATGTCCTTGATGAAGAAGTCGAAGCCGCTCGAGCTGCCGAAGCCCGGGATCGCAGGCGGGGCAAGCGCGAAAACGCTGCCATCCTTGATCTTCGAGAAGGCGCCCATGGCGCGGGCGGCGATCGCCTGAGCCTTCGATTGCGGCGTCTTGCGCTGGTCGAAATCCTTCAACCTCACGAAGACGATACCGACATTCTGGCCCTGGCCGCTGAAGCCGAAACCGGCAACCGCGAATGCACCGTCCACATAGTCCTTCTCGGTATTGAGATAATAGTCCTTCACCTGGTCTAGCACTGCCCAGGTTCGGGAATCCGCGGCGCCGGGTGGGAGCTGGATGGCCGTCAGCAGGATGCCCTGGTCCTCGTCCGGCAGGAACGAGCTCGGGAGGCGGTTGAACAGGAAGGCGACGGCGCCGCCGATCAGGACGAACACCAGCAGGAAGACGACGGTGAGGCGGATCATGCCGTGGACGCCGCGCTGGTAGCGATGCGTCGCCCGCTCGAAGTTGCGGTTGAACCAGCCGAAGGCGCCCTTTTCCTTTGCCCCGTGCTTGGGCTGCTTGAGGATGGTGGCGCAAAGGGCCGGCGTCAGGATCAACGCAACGATGACCGAGAGGACCATCGCCGAGACGATCGTGACCGAGAACTGGCGGTAGATGACGCCGACCGAGCCGGAGAAGAAGGCCATCGGAATGAAAACGGCCGAAAGGACCGTGGCGATGCCGATCAGCGCGCCGGTGATTTCCTCCATGGACTTGATCGTCGCCGCACGCGGCGACAATCCCTCTTCCTCCATGACACGCTCGACGTTTTCGACGACGACGATGGCGTCGTCGACCAGAAGGCCGATGGCCAGCACCATGCCGAACATGGTCAGCGTATTGATGGAATAGCCGAAAAGGGAGAGCACGCCGAAGGTGCCGAGCAGAACGACCGGGACGGCGAGCGTCGGGATCAGCGTCGCGCGGATATTCTGCAGGAAGATGAACATGACGATGAAAACGAGCACGATGGCTTCGAACAGCGTCTTGACCACGTCCTCGATCGACAGCTTGACGAAGGGTGTCGTGTCGTAGGGGTAGACCACCTCGACATTCGGCGGCAGGGTCTGCTGCAGGTTGTCGATGGTCGTCCGCACCGCCTCGGCCGTGTTGATGGCGTTGGCGCCGGATGCGAGCATCACCGCAAGGCCGGCCGAGGGATGACCGTTATAGGTGCTCGACGTGGTGTAGCTATCCGCGCCGAGCTCGACGGTGGCGACATCGTTCAGGCGAACCAGCGCGCCGTCGGACTGGCTCTTCAGGATGATGTTTTCGAACTGCTCCGGCGTCTGCAGGCGGCTCTTGGCCGTTACGGTCGCGTTGAGCTGCTGACCTTTGCGCTGCGGCAGCGCGCCGAGCTGGCCGGCCGAGACCTGCGAGTTCTGCGACTCGATCGCGCTGGTGACGTCGCTCACCATGAGCTGGTATTTGGCGAGCTTGTCCGGGTCCACCCAGATGCGCATGGCGTAGCCGGCGCCGAAGATCTGCGTATCGCCGACACCCTCGATGCGCTTCAGCGTATCGTTGAGCGTGCTGGAAATATAGTCGGCGAGGTCGTTGGAGTTCAGCTTGCCGTCCGTGGACACGAAGCCAACGACCATCAGGAAGTTCGACGTCGACTTGGAGACGACGATGCCGGTGTTCTGCACGGCCTGCGGCAGCTGCGCCGTGACGAGCTGCAGCTTGTTCTGCACCTGCATCTGCGCGACGTCGGGATCGGCCTTGTTGGTGAAGGTCAGCGTGATCGAAGCCTGACCCGTCGAGGTCGATGTCGACGTCATGTAGTCGAGGTTGTCGATGCCGGTCATGCCCTGCTCGATGACCTTGGTCACCGAGTTTTCGACGGTGGCGGCGTCGGCACCGGAATAGGTGGCGCTAATGCGCACACTCGTCGGCGCGATCTGCGGATACTGCGAGATCGACAGCGTGAGGATCGAAAGCGCCCCCGCCAGCATGATGACGATGGCGATAACCCAGGCAAAAATCGGCCTGTCGATGAAAAAACGAGACATTGTCTATCTCACTTCTGAGCGCCGGAGGCGTTCTTGGTGTCGGTCTTTTCCAATGCTGCCTGTTCCGCGGGCTTGCCATCGGCGGCAGCCTGCTTCACTTCACCGGTCGCATCGTCGATCGTCACGGGGGAGACGGTGACTTCCTGGCCGTCGCGGACGCGTTGGCTGCCTTCGACGATCACGCGATCGCCGTCTTTGATTCCCTCGCTCACCAGCCAGCTGTTGCCGATGCTGCGCTGCACTTTCAGCACCCGCTGCTGCACCTTGTTGTCGGTGGCCACGAACATGGCGATCGGTTCGCCCTTCGTGTTGCGCGTCACGGCGCGCTGCGGCACGAGGAAGCTGTTTTCGGCTATGCCTTCCTGAAGGGTGGCGCGCACGTACATGCCGGGCAGCAGCAGCCGGTCGGGATTGGGGAAGACGGCGCGCACGGTGATCGTGCCGACGGTCTCGGCGACGGCGGCTTCCGCAAATTCGAGCTTGCCGGTTTCCTTGTACTGGCTGCCGTCCTCCAGCGTCAGATGCACGGAGACGTTGTCGCCGCTGGTTTTCAGCCGGCCGTCGGCGATGGCGCGGCGGAATTCGAGCAGGTTGGTGCTCGACTGCGTAACGTCGACATTGATCGGGTCGAGCTGGCGAATTGTGGTCAGCGCCGTCGTCTGATCGGCCGTGACAAGCGCGCCGACCGTCACCGTGGAGGCGTCGACGCGGCCGCTGATCGGCGCGCGCATCTTGGTGTAGTCGAGATTGATGCGGGCGGTTTCGAGTGCGGCCTTGGCGGAAGCGACATCGGCCTGAGCCTGGACGAGCGTGGATTGCGCATCGTCGAAGTCCTGCTTGCTGACTGCATTCTGGGCGCTCAGGCCCTTGTAACGGTCGAGCTTGGCCTGGGCGCTGGGCACGGCGCCCTGCGCCTTCTGAAGGGCGGCGGCGGCGCTGTCATAGGACGCCTGATATGAAGCCGGATCGATTTCATACAGCACGTCGCCCGCCTGGACTTCGCTGCCTTCCTTGAAATTGCGGCTGCGAATGATGCCGCCGACCTGCGGGCGTACCTCGGCGACGAGGTAGGCGCTGGTGCGGCCGGGCAGCTCGGCGGTAATCGCCACCGATTGCGGATGCAGCGACATCGCGCTGACTTCCGTCTTGACGGACGGAGCATTGTTCTGGGCGGTATTCTGCTGGTTGCAGCCGGCCAGTAACAGGGCTGCGACGACTCCTGCGATGGTCATCGAAGCGCGGCCGGATGAAAGGCGCGCGGATATCGTCGGAGATGCGGGTGCAGAAGTGGGAGGAGCGAGCTTTCGCACGTTGCTATTTCCTGTTGCCTTATTTACAGTACCAAGTCGTACAGAAAATATGTATACTGCTTCAAATGTCAATCGCATTCGGCTGTTGGGGTCAAGACGGAAGTGCTGACAAAAGAACGAGCAGCTAAGGCCGATCAGGTCGTCAAGCGTCGCCCGCGCGGTCGCCCGAAGACCGTGAATGACGACGCTCGCCGGGCGGAAATCGTCCGCGAGGCGCGCGCGACGTTCTACGAGCTGGGTTATGGCGGCACGACGATGGATCTCGTCGCCGCCCGCTGCAGGATGTCGAAGCAGACCCTCTACAGGTTGTTTCCGAGCAAGACCGATCTTTTCATGGCGATCATCGCCGAGCATCGCGCGTCCATGCTGGCGCTGCCGCGCGATGCCGATGAGGACCTGCCTTTCGCCGAGGCGCTCGAGCAGATATTCATGATCGACATGGACGAAGCCACCGAGCGCGAGCGCGAGGCGTTCATTCATCTTGCCATGAGCGAATCGCGACAGTCTCCGGAGGTCGCGACGCTGATACAGACGCATGGCGCCCAGCAGTCCCAGCAGATGCTTGCCGACTGGATCAGCGAGCAGCAGCGGCGCGGCCTGATCGAGATCGAGGATGCGGGAAGCGGCGCGCGCATGCTGATGAACATGATATTCGGCGCGATGATTTCATTGCCCGGCCATCCGAACGATTGGCCGGATCGCGAAACGCGGCTGCGTCACCTGCGGCAATGCATCGCCATTTTCACCGCCGGCGTACAGCCGCGCAAAAGCGGCCGCTGATCGGTTCTTCCGGGAGTCTCCGCCGATTGAAAGATAATGCCGATGCGGGCGTTCCGCCATATCGGCATTGCGCCGTCCGGCAGAGCCGGAAGCCTCCCGTTCAGTGCGCCACCATGCTTGCCGCGTCCGCTCCCTCGTCGAACAGGGGGCTCGGCAAGCCGTTCTCGTACATTTCCTGCAGCACGGCCCCAAGCGCCAGATCCAGGCACCAGACCGGGAATTCCGCATTCAGGTTCTTGGCGCTCTGCCGCGCATAGGTGATGAGCCGTGCGATTGATGCCAGTTCCTTGAGCGAGTCCGGATCCTGGTGTGCTGCTCCGATCGGTGGTGCTGCAGTCATTTCATGCCCTCTATTGCCCCCATTCCCGGCAGACGAATCGCGTCCGGCCGGAAACATGAGCAAATCGTAACGGATGTTTTGCAGCTTGGCGCGTGACATGCAGCGTGACACGAGGCGTGATTGCGGCAAAATCAGGCCTTTGCAATTTCAGGACGCGAAACGATCGGAAAAAGCGGGCGAAAGCGCACGGAAAACGTTGCCGCGGCGCATTTCGACGCCACGGCGACGGGCAGCTCTACCGGAAAGCCATGCGTCAGTTGCGAAGGCTTGCCGACATATTCGCCGTCTGAGGCATGTGATCCGCCAGGGACTCGGAGGCGTTGCCCAGCGACTTGATCAGCATCAGCACCGACTGGCGGATGCTGGCATCGTTGATCTTCATGAATGCCTTGTTGAGGCTCAGGCCTTCCTTGGAGGTCAGAAATTCCGACAGGTCCTCAAGGCCGCTGATCGCGCCGAGGCCGTCCGTGTTCAGCGGCTGCGTATTGTCCTGCTGGAAGAAAAAGGCGACCGGCACGGCCAGCACGCCGGCTATGGCCTGCAGCCGGCTTGCACCGATGCGGTTGGTGCCCTTCTCGTATTTCTGTACCTGCTGGAACGTCACGCCGATCTGTTCGGCGAGCCGCTCCTGGCTCATGCCAAGCATAAGACGACGCGTGCGCACTCGAGAGCCCACATAGGCATCGATCGGGTTCGGTACTTTTGCACTCACTGCGCAATCTCCTTATCAAATAGGGGCCGGCGGATAACACGATGCTTCTGACCCTTCGAAAGAAAGGGCGCCGGCTCTATCTGCCCGCGAAATGTGCGTTAAATATGGGTGAGACTCAACTAAAGGTCTTTTTATGGAATCGTCATAACTCCGTCGCACGCATAAACCGCAGAAAAGACGATTCGCGTCAATGCGGATTGAAGACGGACGACGGCTTGCAATTATAGACCGGACACAGCGGATCGTCCTTTGTGGGAATATAGGCGCGCGCGGCATAGCCGGATATGCCGCATTGCCCGCTGTCGGCGACATAGCGGTCATAGAGGACGAGGCCGCCGCGTCGCGCAGGGTAGCGCAATATCACGGCACGCTCTCCGGCGATGAGTTGCTGCACGGCCGCGCAGGTTTTGCTCAGCGACTGATAGCGGGAAATCGCCGATGCCGGGCCGGCGGTCGTAATCGTCGTCAGAAGCAGGGCTATGGCAATGGTCCTCATGGGTTCGTTCCTCCGCGAAAACGCCGGCTTCAGGATATCCGCCCTACGCGAAATGCCAAGATCGAACGATGCTTCCCGTTGCAGCGCGGGGGATCATGTTCCGGAAAAAGGCCGATGACCGCATCGGGCGGCCCAATATTAGAGTGAAGACCCGCCGGGCGGAGTGGCCCGCAATTGCGCCCGGCGGCGCCGACGGAACAAAATCTCATGGTGGCCTTATCGGGATGGGCACTGAAAGCTGACTGAAAGGTTGCCCGCGTTAGGTTCGTTGAGCTTCGTGGAGGAAGCGCATTTTCTACAGCGTCGTATGGCGCAACCATGCAAACAGGAGGAGACACTGATGCGTCCATCGCGCACCCTTTTTCATACCGTAGCCCTTTCCCTCGTCATGACAGCTGCTTCCCTGGCAGCCACGGCAGCCAATGCGGCCGACAAGATTTCCATCATGGTGGGCGGCTACGAAAAGCAGATCTATCTGCCGGCCAAGCTTGCCGAATCGCTCGGCTACTTCAAGGATGAGGGCATCGAGGTCGAGCTTCTCAACGAGTCAGCCGGTGTCGACGCCGAAAACCAGCTGCTGGCCGGTGCCGTCCAGGGCGTCGTCGGCTTCTACGATCATTGCGTCGACCTGCAGGCCAAGGGCAAGTTCATCAAGTCCGTCGTGCAGTTCAGCCAGGCGCCCGGCGAAGTCGAGCTGGTCTCGGCCAAGCATCCGGAAATCAAGTCCTTCGCCGATCTGAAGGGCAAGAGCGTCGGCGTGACCGGCCTCGGCTCGTCCACCAACTTCCTGACGCTCTACATGGCGTCCAAGGCCGGCCTCTCGCCGGCCGACGTCACGCCGGTTCCGGTCGGTGCCGGCCAGACCTTTATCGCCGCCATGCAGCAGGACGCCATCCAGGCAGGCATGACCACGGAACCGACGATCTCGCGCCTCCTGAAGACGGGCGAAGCCAAGGTCCTCGTCGATCTGCGCACGCTCAAGGGCACCGAGGAAGCACTCGGCGGCACTTATCCGGCAGCGTCGCTCTACATGGATGCCGCCTGGGTCGACGCCCACAAGGAAGACGTGCAGAAGCTCGCGAACGCTTTCGTGAAGACGCTGCGCTTCATCAACACCCATTCCGCCGCCGAGATTGCCGACAAGATGCCGAAGGACTTCTACGTCGGCGACAAGGACGGCTACATCAAGGCGCTTGAAGAGGGCAAGGAAATGTTCACGCCGGATGGCGTGATGCCGGAGGATGGCCCGAAGACCGTTCTCGCCGTGCTCTCGCAGTTCTCCAAGAACGTCAAGGGCAAGACGATCGACCTGTCGAAGACCTACACGACGGAATTCGTCAAGAACGTCAAGTAAGCAGCCATAGCGCCGCTTCCGGCCAAATCCGGAAGCGGCAGTTCAAGGGACTTTGCAGTTCACTGGGCTTTGCGTGCACGCCCTGAAGGCACGCGTCAGGATCAGCACCATGCAACAGGATGAACGCCGCACGCCGGCGATCGAGCTCATCAATGTCAGCCGCCGTTTCGTATCGCCGACCGGAAAGTCGCTGACCGCACTGCGCGATTTCAATATGACCGTCGAGCGCGGCGAATTCGTCGCCGTTGTCGGACCGACGGGCTGTGGCAAGTCCACGACGCTCAACCTCGTCACCGGCCTTGCCAAGCCGAGCGCCGGCGAAGTCCGCCTGATGGGCGGCCCGGTCAGCGGCATCGACCCGCGCGTCGGCTTCGCCTTCCAGACGGACGCGCTTTTTCCCTGGAAGAACGTCATCGAGAACGTCATGGCCGGCCCGCTGTTTCGCGGCAAGTCGAAGGCCGAGGCGGAAAAGATGGCCAAGGACTGGCTGGCCCGCGTCGGCCTTTCGAAGTTCCTGCATCACTATCCGCACCAGCTCTCGGGCGGCATGCGCAAGCGCGTCTCGCTGGCGCAGACCTTCATCAACGAGCCGGAAATCCTGCTGATGGACGAGCCCTTCTCGGCCCTCGACGTGCAGACCCGCACTGTCATGCACGAGGAGCTCCTGAAGCTCTGGGCCGAGCGCCAGGCCTCCGTCGTCTTCGTGACGCACGATCTGGAAGAAGCCGTGGCGCTCGCCGACAAGGTCTATGTTCTCACAGCCGGTCCGGCGACGGTCAAATCGGTCTACACGATCGACCTGCCGCGCCCGCGCGTCGTCTCGGAAATCCGCTACGAGCAGAACTTCATCGATTATTGCAAGACGATCTGGGACGACCTGCGCGAAGAGGTCGAAACCAGCTATCGCCGTGCCGCGGAAGCGGCATAAGGGAGGATTGATCATGGCAAACACAGCTCTCGAAGCAGGCAATGCCCCGATCTTCCGCGCCGGCACCTCGGATGCGGAAATCGAAGCCGCGGCGCTGAAGGCGCTCACCCGCCGCAAATACGTCGTTCTGGCCTGGCAGGTCGGCATTCTCGTCGCCATCCTCGGCCTGTGGCAGCTCGCGTCCGACCTGCACTGGATCGATCCGTTCTTCTATTCGAGCCCCTACGGCATTGCGCTGCGCCTCTGGGACTGGATCACCGAAGGCACCGAGAGCGGCTCGCTCTGGTATCATCTCGGCGTCACCATGGAAGAAGCCCTGATCGGCTTCGTCATCGGCTCTGTGACCGGCGTTCTCGTCGGCGTCGCGCTTGGCCGCAACAAGCTCGCCTCCGATATCCTGTCGATCTACATCAAGGCGATCAACTCGATCCCGCGTGTCGTCCTTGCGCCGATCTTCGTGATGATTATGGGTCTCGGCCTGCCCTCCAAGGTCGCGCTCGCCTTCATCATGGTGTTCTTCGTCGTCTTCGCCAACGCCTTCCAGGGCGTGCGCGAGGCCGACCGCAACATGATCGCCAATGCCCGCATCCTCGGCGCCTCGAACTGGCAGGTGACCCGCAACGTCATCCTGCCGTCGGCGATGAGCTGGATCTTCGCCAGCCTGCACGTTTCGTTCTCGTTCGCCATCATCGGAGCGATCGTCGGCGAGTTCGTCGGCTCGCTGGCCGGCGTCGGCTACCTGATCTCGATCGCCAAGGGCACCTATGACGCTGCCGGCCTCTACGCCGCAATCATCCTGGTCATGGTGGTGACGCTCGGTGCGGAATACGTCATGACGCTTATCGAGAACCACATCACCCGCTGGCGTCCGCAGCAGAGCCTCGACACGCATTAAGCAGCCACTTTACTGGCACCTCCCAAGGCCGGGGGCCGGGCATCTTGCCCGGCCTTTTTTTATCGGTAAACGAGACCCCTTCTCCCCTCGGGGAGAAGGTGCCGCAGGCGGATGAGGGGGCCGCCAAGGGCACGAAAATCCATGAATTCAGGTCGGAAAGCCCCCTCATCCGACCCTTCGGGCCACCTTCTCCCCAAGGGGAG
>UBYA01000005.1 GCA_900469615.1 Hyphomicrobiales bacterium
TACGAAAATCAGAGCATAATCTGCTAAGGATGGGCGAAAAATATTGTCCAGATGGTAAAAAATTGCGCGAAGACTAGCCAGTCGGTGTTTTCTCACCGGTATGCCCGCAAAATGCACCGGAACGTCGTCCTGCGGCGATCGGGCGGCGCGATGGCTTCCCGGCAAATCGATCTGCCGCAAGCCTCAGAAAAACCAATATTTTACCTGAGGTTTCTGGTATATATAAGGGAAGGGAGGAAACAATGCACACGACAAGACCGGAAAGCATCATCGAAGTCAGCTTCGACAGCGCCGATGGCCGCCGCGCACTCGGCATCATGAGCATGCGCCAGGCATTGGACCTGCCCGACCTGCCGAGCTTTACCTATACGCATCCGGACCCGTCGAAGGCGGCTGCCGGTATCGTGCTGAGCCAGGAAGAGCTTCGACGATTCATGACCTGCCACTGAGCAGGCACCCTCGCGCCGCATATCGATCGCGCGGCAGCGCGATTGCCGGATGGCTGCGCCTGTCTCAGGCCGCCTTCCTTTCCGCTATCGCCAGCGGCAACAGGACCACGGCATCCAGGCCGCCTCCTTCACGGTCCTCGAGACACAGCACACCGCCATGCGCATCGAGAATCTGGCGAACGATCGCCAGACCCAGGCCGCTGCCGCCGAGATCGCGGTTGCGCGATTCCTCCAGCCGCACAAAGGGTTCGAGCACCTCTTTGCGCCGCTCCGCGGGAATACCCGGCCCCCGGTCCCCGACGACGACGGCGCCCAGGTTTCCCCGGCGTTCGACGGCAATATCGGCCCGGCCGCCGTAACGCAGCGCATTGTCCATGAGATTGTCCAATACCCGCACCAGGGCGGTCTCGGTCATCGTCACGGCGAGCGGCTGGCCGATGGCGGCAAAAGAGACGACGCCCTGCCCGTCCTGCCGCTCGGCGAGATGGCCGACGATAGCGGCATCGAGGTCGGCAATGTTCTTGCCGTCCGAAACCACGGTGCTGCGGGCGAAGCCGAGCGCGTCCTCGACGAGCCGCTGCATGGCCTCGACATCGGCGATCGCCCGCTCGCGATGCGGCGTATCGGGCATCATCTCCATGCGCAGGCGGAAACGGGTGAGATAAGTCCGAAGGTCATGCGAAATCGCGCCGAGGATCAGCGTGCGGTTGCTGACCAGGGCGGCGATGCGCAACTGCATGGCGTTGATGGCCTTGATCAGCATGCGCAGTTCGCAGGCTCCCCTTTCGGGAATATGAACAGGCTGCAGACCGTTGCCGATCGAGTTGACGGTACGGGACAGGCGGGTCAGCGGCCGGGTTTCCCGCGCCACGGCGGCAATGGCGATGACTGCGACCAGCATGCCGAGAACGCCAGCGATGAGACCCACCGGGACGCCGTGCAAGCGCACCGTCGGCGTATCGGGAAGATTGAAGACCGCAACCCTGCCGCCGGCGACGCCGATCGACACTTCCATGATGCGGTCCGGCGCGCCGACGGAGAACCAGCCCTGCGGCCGTTCCGACAGCGAGCGCATGTTGAAATAGCGGTTGCCGAAAGCGATGTTGGCAAATTCGCGCGCCAGCTTGTCGGTGAGGGTCAGCTGCGAAGCCTCGTTCTTCTGCCCGGGCGCCGGTGCGTCGATCAGCCGGATCGCCAGGCCGTTGGCATTCAGCGCGCGCACGGCGAGCGGCTGGGCCTCCGGCGCAACGGCATCGAGAAGACGGACCGCCGTCTTGACCTGCATGGCAGGCGACAGCTCGGGATTGAACGATGTATCCGGCTTCAGCTGCGCGGCAAGGAACGCCGCAAGCTGTATGACGAACAGCGCCACGGCGACGATCATGATGATGCGGGCGACGAGGCCGAGTTTCAACATGGCTCAGACATCCTTCACATCCGTGGTGAGAAGATAGCCGGCATTGCGCACGGTGGTAATAATATGTGCGCCATCGGGCAGGCAATGCCCGAGCTTGGTGCGCAGGCGGGAGACCGTAACGTCGATGGTGCGGTCGAACGGATCGGCACCGCGGCCGCGCGTCCAGTCGAGCAGTTGCTCGCGCGACAGCACGCGACGCGGCCTTTCGAGAAAGCAGACGAGCAGATCGAACTCGGCCGTCGTCAGATGCACGACACGCTCCCCCTCCATCTCGATCATCCGGCCATCGAGATCGACGGTCAGGCCGGCGAAGCTCTTGCGCCGCGACGGGAGGCCGGCTTCCTCCGGCCGGTCCGGTCCGGAACGGCGAAGGATGGCGCGGATGCGCGCCAGAAGCTCGCGCGGATTGAAAGGCTTGCCGAGGTAATCGTCGGCCCCCATCTCGAGGCCGAGGATGCGATCGATATCCTCGGATTTCGCCGTCAGCATGAGGATCGGCACCTTGCTGCGGCTGCGGATGCGGCGGCATGCCGACAGGCCGTCTTCGCCCGGCAGCATCAGGTCGAGGATGATCAGATCCGGAAAACCCTTGGAAAGAACGCGGTCCATGGCCGCGGCGCTATCGGCCGCCTGCACGGAAAAGCCCTCGCGGCTCAGGAACTCCTCCAGGAGCGCCCTAATCTCGCGGTCGTCTTCGACCAGAAGAAGCGATGCGGAAACCATGGCCCTTCCATGCGGGGCGAGAGGGCGTTTTGGCAACAGGGAAACGGCCAGCGTTACAAACTGTAACAAATTTCCGCCGTTTTGAAAAATCCCAGCAAAAGAAGCAGTGCAGTTTCCCATGCAACCGCGATCCCTCCGGAGCGAACGGCGGCAACCCGGTTGCCGTCTACCCGACCCCATCGCCCGCTCCGGTCCGCGACAGGGCTCGCATCCATGAAATGCGAGCCCTGTCTGCCCTTCAAATTTGCCGCCTCCACGGCAATGCGATTTGCGTCGCGTCCATCCCCGTGCGAAAGGAATGTCCTTCGCCGGCGCAAGACGCGGTCCCGGCAAAGACGATCATGGGGAAAGACGGGTGAGCCAGCGGCAATCACCGCAACGATCCGGCAAGGCGGCGAAAGGCCGGCAGGAGCCCGAAGGCAAGCGCGTGACCTTGCCGCGGGCGCTTTCCAAGCTCGGCTATTGCTCTCGTACGCAGGCGGAGGCGCTGATCGCGGCCGGCCGCGTGGCCGTGGACGGCCGGACGATCTCCGACCCCGCCACCTGGGTCGATCTGGAGCGCTCGAAATTCGCGGTGGACGGCATCGGGATCGCCGCGGAGAAAAAACTCTACTTCATGCTGAACAAGCCGCGCGGGCTGGTGACGACCCGCGACGACCCGGAAGGGCGGCCGACGGTCTACGATTGCCTGAAGGAGATCGATGCCCGGCACCTCGCCCCGGTCGGGCGGCTGGACAAGGCGAGCGAGGGGCTGCTGCTCTTCACCAACGACACCGTGCTCGCCCAGGCTCTGCTCGATCCCGTGAGCCATGTCCGCAAGACCTATCATGTGCAGGTCGGCCGCATCATGGACGAGGAGCAGCTTGCGCGCATGGAACGCGGCATCATCGACGACGGCGAGCTGCTGACCGCAAGCTCGGCCCGCCTCCTGCGCAGCAGCGACCGCAACGGCTGGATCGAAGTGGAGCTCAAGGAAGGCCGCAACCGCCAGATCCGGCGTATGCTGGAAGCGCTGGGGATCGAATGCCTGCGGCTGGTGCGCGTCGCTTTCGGCGATATCCCGCTCGGCGATCTGCCGAAAGGCGGCGTGCGGGCCTTGAGCGAGGCGGAAATCCTCGGCTTGCACCGGCGCACTGGAATGAAGATCAATAGATGAACGGACCAAAGGCTGAAAGCGATGAGACCCCATGACTTCTGGCAGGAGCTGCATGCACCGCAAAGCTTCGACCCGGCCGAAGAGCGCCCGGATTTCCATGTGGCCGAGCTGCCGGACGGACGTCAGCTGCGCCTGCCGATCCGCGTCCTGGCGGATGGCGAGCACGCACTGGCATCGCTGATCGTCAACCAGGCAAGCTTTGCGGTGCAGGACGCCCTGGCGGAGGCGCTTGCGGCACGCATCGCGGCGTATGAGGTCGATGTCGTCGCCGGATTGCCGACGCTCGGCCTCACGCTGGCTTCCGCCGTCGCCCGCGCGCTCGGCCATGCGCGCTACGTGCCGCTCGGAACATCGCGCAAATTCTGGTATCGCGACGAACTCTCGGTGGCGCTTTCTTCCATCACCACCCCGAACCAGGAGAAGCGTCTTTATATAGATCCGCGAATGCTGCCGTTGCTGGAAGGCAAGCGCGTGGCGCTGGTCGACGACGTGATCTCCAGCGGCGCCTCGATCGTCTCCGGGCTTTCGCTGCTGGCGTCCTGCAACATCGAGCCTGTGGTGATCGGCGCGGCCATGCTGCAATCCGATCGCTGGCGGGACCGTGTGGACGTGGACGGCAAGCCATGGAGCGAGCGGATCGTCGGGGTATTCTCGACACCGATCCTCGAACGGAGCGAAAATGGCTGCTGGCGGCGGCCGGGCTGACCGCTTTGCGCCCCGGCGGCCGCAGGAGAAGATCCGGGTTACATTATTATATGTGAAAACCGTTCCGATTCGTGCTGCAATGCGTTAAGGATCCGCTCAAGAAGCATCCGTCGGGCGGATGCACGAGCCTGCTGGTGGACGCGTTGCGAATTCTCTCCGAAGCCCATTTTCCGGAACTGCCCAACTACTATCGCGGCAAGGTGCGCGAGAATTACGACCTGCCGGATGGCAGTCGCATCATCATCAGCACCGACCGGTTGAGTGCCTTCGACCGCATTCTCACCTGCATTCCCTACAAGGGTCAGGTGTTGACGCAGACGGCGCGCTACTGGTTCGAACAGACGCGCGATATCTGCCCGAATCACGTCATCGACTATCCGGACCCGAACGTCGTCATCGGCAAGCGGCTGAACATCCTGCCCGTCGAGGTCGTCGTCCGCGGCTATCTTGCGGGCACGACGGGCACGTCGATCCTGACCCTTTACAAGAAGGGCGAGCGCGAGATGTACGGAATCACGCTGCCTGACGGAATGCGCGACAACCAGATCCTGCCGGCGCCGATCATCACGCCGACAAGCAAGGAATTCGACGGCGGCCACGACGAACCGCTGACGCCGGCGCAGATCGTCGAGCACGGGCTTCTGACGGCGGCGCAATGGCAGACCCTTTCCAACTATGCCCTTGCCCTGTTCGCCCGCGGGCAGGAAATCGCCCGCAAGCGCGGACTGATCCTCGTCGACACCAAATATGAGTTCGGGACCGACGAAAACGGCACCATCATCCTCGCCGACGAAATCCATACGCCCGACAGCAGCCGCTATTGGCTGGCCGACAGCTATCAGGACCGCTTCGACAAGGGCGCGCGGCCGGAAAGCTTCGACAAGGATTTCGTGCGCGCCTGGGTCACGGAGCGCTGCGATCCATACAAGGACGAGATTCCGGAGATTCCGGCCGATCTCGTCGAGCAGACGTCCAAGGTCTATATCCGTGCCTACGAGGCGATAACGGGCATGCCCTTCTCGCCGGACGATCGTGGCGCGACGCCCCGCGACCGGGTTCGCGCAAGTCTGTCGCGCTATTTCACCTAGAGACGGTCCGCACACGTCCTCGATATCGAGCACATGCGCCGAACGGTCTCTCAAGATTGTGCCGGCTACTGATTCGCGGATGCGGCACACGCCTGGGTGGTGTGGAAAAGGGTATGTTTTTTGCAACACTTTAGATTTTTTTTACCGGTACGCTGATATTTCGCCCGATCCCACATATGTTCGCAGCCGAGAATTCGTAAAAGCCACTGTGCTATTGCAAAACTCATTGCTAGATTGACGCCGACTGCTTCGGGTCACTGTTTGTATTGCGTAAGGCTGGAAGCGCCGACACATGGGGTCACGTCGATCCCGAAAAACACTGATCATGTAAATTGAATTGTGGGACAATGTGATGGTTTCCATTCGTACTGCCGCCCCCGCCCTGCTGCTTGTTTTGGCAGGCTGCGTTAGCGGCCCAGACCATAAGCCACCGGAAATGCCACTCCCGGCCAAATTCTCGGAGGGCGGTACGAGGATGAACGGCGATATCGCCGGGTCGCAATGGTGGACCGCCTTCGGTGACTCCAAGCTGAACGCCTTCGCCGCACAGGGACTTGCCCAGAACCTCAACATCCAGCAGTCGCTGGAAATTATCAATCAGGCTGAAGCCGCGGTCGTTACGGCCGGTGCCGGCGGCCTCCCGAGCCTGACCGTGACGGGCGACAATACGACCAGCGGCCAGAAGGGCTCGCTGCGTACCCAGACCGAAACGCGGAACGAATCCGGCGGCAGCGCCTCGGCTTCCTGGCTGCTCGACCTCTGGGGCCAGTATCGCCGCGCCAAGGAGGGCGCCAACGCTTCGCTCGATGCCGCCTATTCCAACGTCGACACAGCGCGCCTGACCTATCTGTCGGATCTGGCCACCAGCTACGTCAACGCCCGTTATTATCAGGCGCTCGTAGCCATCGCTCAGGAAAACCTGAAGTCGCGGCGCGACACGCTTTCGCTGACGAAGTTCCAGCTTGAAGCCGGTGCGGCATCCCGCCTCGACGTGGTTCAGGCCGAAGGTCTCGTCAATTCGACGCTCTCGACCATTCCCGGCTTCGAGATCAGCTATCGCCAGGCCGTCCATCACATCGCAACGCTGCTGAACGTGCCTTCCGCCACGATCATCGCCCAGATGCAGGGCGGCGGCAGGCAGCCGGTATTCCGCGGAAGCGTTCGCACCGGCATTCCCGCCGACCTCATTCGCAATCGTCCGGACATCCGTGCCGCAGAGCGCAATCTTGCCGCTGCCACGGCGCAGATCGGCGTGGCGGAAGCAAAGCTCTTCCCGTCGATCACGCTCAGCGGCGCGATTTCGCCGACCTACATTCATAGCTCGTCCGCAAGCGGCGGCCTGACCAGCTGGTCGTTCGGTCCGTCGTTGAACCTGCCGATCTTCGATGGCGGTGCATTGCGCGCCGGCGTCAAGTCTGCGGAGTCCTCGAGCCGTGAACAGTATATCGTCTGGCAGCAGACGGTACGGACGGCGATCCAGCAGGTTGAGGACGCCCTGTCGGCCGTTACCCGCGATGCACAGACGGTCTCGGCTCTCCACGCTCAGGTCAAGTCCTATCAGGAAGCCCTGCAGCTCTCGACCGCAAGCTACAAGGACGGCGCGTCTTCGCTGCTCGACGTTCTCGACGCACAGCGTAACGTAACCTCCGCCCAGCAGAGCCTGGCTCAGGCCGTTCAGCAGAGCGCCAACGACTATATTGCACTGAACGTTGCAATCGGCGCAGGCTATGTCCCGGCCGGAAAGGCCACCGTGGCCGCCGCTCCGAAAGCCAAGGTCGTCAAGGTTTCGGCCAAGAAGGCGAACTAAACAGTCAGAGCCCGGCACCGCCGGGCGCGTAGCTGAAACCGCCGCAGGCAACTGCGGCGGTTTTTCTTTTGGCGCAGGAACGGTGCGAAAAATGAAAATGGCGCGCTCCGCTTTCGCAGGAAGCACGCCATCGCCAAAAACAAAAAGGCCGGAGTGATCCGGCCTTTCGCCATCCGCTATCGCATCAGTGCCAGTACATCCGTGGTCAAAGGCAATGCGGAACTGCAGCCAGATTGATCATGAAAGGTTAACGAAGAGTTAACACCACTTTCACTCTCGACGGATGAAAACGGCTCGCTGTGAAGCGCGCCAGCCACCCATCGGCTGCATGACTGAACACTATATCGGCGCCCAAGGTGTCAATTTCAAGGCCGCGGCCTGCTTTCTTCGAACAGGCTGCGAGTCCTGGATGACCGCAGCGGCAATAATGCTCGCAAAGGCACATGAAGCTCGTCAAGAAAGTTTCGCCGATTTGCGTGTTTCCCAAATCTCCGTTCAAGCTGCATTCATGCGAATACTCGTAGAACACATGCAAAGATTGAAGATGCGCCACGAAATCTATCAGATTTCGTGCATGCGTGAGCCTTCATCTTGCCGAATTTGAGACGTTTTACCGAATAGCGCCGGGGTAGGCGCACGTATAGCGAACAGGCACCGGACCGGCGATCTTGCGACGACGGTGCGTAGAGGGAGAGTGTTTATGAAGTTCAAGGTTCTTGCCGCAAGCTTGCTGGCCGCATTGGTGGCGCTGCCGGCTGTCGCGGAAGCCGCGGAGGGCTTCGCCACCGCAAACGTCAACATGCGGTCCGGCCCCAGCACCGCCTATCCGGCAGTGACCATGATCCCCGTCGGCGTGTCGCTGCAGATCAACGGCTGCCTCAACGACACGCCCTGGTGCGACGTCTCCTTCTATGGAGGCCGCGGATGGGTCGCCGGCCAGTACATTCAGGCCGTCTATCAATCGCGCCGCATCTATGTCGGCCCGCAATATTATCGCCCGCTCGGCATCCCCACAGTGGTTTTCAACTTCGATGACTACTGGGGCCGCTACTACCGCGGCCGCGATTTCTATCGTGACCGCGACCGTTGGCGCCGCGGCCCCGGCTGGGTCGACCGCCGGCCCGACAGCGGATGGGATCGCAATCCGGGATGGAATAACGGACCGAATCGCAACTGGGATCGCCGCCCCGACGACAACCGCGGCTGGGACCGCGGGTCGGACTGGAACAGCGGGCCGGACCGCAACTGGGATCGCCGTCCTGACCGCAATGGCGACAGGGACAGGCCGCGCGACGGCAATCGCGATTGGGGCCGCCAGCGGCCGGACAACAACAACCAGGATTGGGGCAATCGCCCCGATCGTCCGCGCGACAACAACCGCCCCGATAATCGCCCGGACAATCGCCCGCGTCCCGAACCGCAGCGGCAGCCTCAAGCGCAGCCGGGGCCTTACAGCCCCGATCACAAGGATTGCCCGGCATCGGAACCGAATTGCCGCATGTCGACCAGAGGTTCGAACCGCTGACGGCGCTTCAATAATTCAGACGATAAAGGCCAGCGACCGACAAAGTCGCTGGCCTTTATCAATTGAGATATTCGTGAAAGGAATGCGGATCTTCCGCGCTGCGTAGCAGTGACAGCGAAATGGATGCTTTGCGATAGTGGTACGCGTTCAGCTCCTGCGTAGCTTTCCTCGGCCCGCAAGAATGAAACGCTCGAACGGCCCGGCCGAGCCGCTGCGCCTCAATGCATTTTCAGATGCGCTTCCCGCGTCGCCGAAATGAACATTTCCCGCGCCTCTTCGGCCGATTTACGGCCGTCGATCGCCGCCCGGCACAGGCTCCTTGCCGCGACATACAGCGGACCACGCCTGTCGGGCCAGAGATTGGCCATGCAATTGAGGGCCTCGTACGGACCCGTCACGACTTGAAACGTATCCTGGGCAAAACCGATCTCGATTGGATTGCTCCACTTGATCTGTCGCATGAACACTCCTCCTCACGCGCTGCCAGCTAACTGAAACCACCTCCGGGGCGGTCTCATGACAATACTATAACCTCGATCAGACCATTCGAAAATATGGAAGATTGCACATGGCCGCGCGAAGTATCGCCGCATCCGGCATGACGGCCCGCCTGCCCGGACCGCGAGCGCGCGCTTTCCCGATCTCCTATGGAAACCGACAGGGTTGCGGGCGCTTGTAGCCTCATCGGGCATTGCGGCGGTATCGGGACCTGGCATGCGATCTATTTCTCGCGTGCGATCCGCTTGGCCTCGTCCGGAGAGAACCCCGCCCTGCGGGCCAACTGCTCCAGCCCGAATATACGATCGATCTGGTCGACCAGCCAAAGTTCGAAACGCTTCCACATGGTCATAGCCTCCTCCGCTGCGAGACTTTCGGCCGCAGCGGCCCACGATGAACATCGCGCCGGCCTGCCAATTTCCTTTCAGCGAAACTGCGGCGGCCTCTGCGCGTTCGAGAGCAATTCCTGTTTCGTCGCGAAGTCGCCAAACAGCTTTTTCAGCCGGGCTTCCTCCTCCTTGCAAATCCGGTGGCGCCGGGCAAAATCCTCGACACTCCAGACCTCACGCAGTTTGCTCTCGCCGACTTCCTCTATCTTGATCAGTGAACTCATGTGCTCGCCCTCTTTTATCTTTATGAGGGAATAATGCTCCGGACGGCGAAAAGTTCCTCCCTGCACTCTAGCCGCCGGCAGATGCCGTTGCCGCGATGCCGGCCGGAATTGTTCTTAATCCCTCGTTAAATCGCCGCATTTACAGTTCAGGCGGGACTTGATGTCTTCACGAGGGGTTCGTGAACGAACGGCGCGTAACCCGCAACGAGAGCCGCGATCGGCTTTCGGGCTGGCGCACCGACCCAGTGCGGCCGATCGGGCTCAAAGATTTCTACCGCCGCCGCGATCAGCCTGATAGAAGACATGGACAGATTGGGCATCGAGGAACGACCGGCCGGCAATGGCAGATAAGAAGAAATCACGCCAGAGGATAGAACCATCCTTTTCCAGCGGCCGGGAACGCAGCGATGACGGATTCAATGCCGGCGAACGCATCGTCGGCAACAGGCATTCGCCCAGGAAATACTCGTCTTCTTCCAAGACATACTACGAAAAGCCGGAACCGGACGAAGAAGAGGACGACGAGGACGAACCCGTGGTCGAAAAACCTCGCCGCGCCCGCAGCCGGCGCAAACCCGCACGCCGCGCGCGCCCGCGACGCGGCTTTTTCGGCTTCATCCGCACCACGATCTATTGGGGCCTGGTGCTCTGCCTCTGGGCCGGTATCGGGCTTGCGGGCCTCGTCGCCTATTACGGCTCGCGCATGCCGAGCGCCAGCACCTGGTCCATCCCCGAGCGGCCGCCGAACGTCAAGATCAACGACCTTGACGGAACCCTCCTTGCCAATCGCGGCACGACGGGCGGGGAAGCCTTGGCGCTCAGCGATATGTCGCCCTACATTCCCGAAGCGATCGTCGCCATCGAGGACCGCCGCTTCTACTCCCATTTCGGCTTCGATCCGATCGGCCTTGCCCGCGCCGTCGTGACCAACGTTCTGACCGGCCACGCCGTCCAGGGCGGGTCGACGCTGACGCAGCAGCTCGCCAAGAATCTCTTCCTGTCGCCGGACCGCACGCTGGAGCGCAAGGTGCAGGAAGTGCTGCTGGCGCTGTGGCTGGAGCACAAGTACACCAAGGATCAGATCCTGACGATGTACCTGAACCGCGTCTATTTCGGCTCCAACGCCTACGGTGTCGAAGCGGCCTCGCGGCGCTACTTCAACAAATCGGCCCGCGACGTGAACCTCGGCGAGGCGGCCCTGCTCGCCGGCCTGGTCAAGGCGCCGTCGCGGCTGTCTCCCGCGCGCGATCCGGCGGCTGCCGAGGCCCGCGCGCAGCTGGTGCTGCAGGCCATGCATGAACAAGGCTTCATTTCCGAGGCCGACATCAAGACGGCGATGTCGCAGCCGCCGACGCGCTCGAAAAGCTATTGGAGCGGTGCCGAGAACTACGTCGCCGACATGGTCATGGATCAGCTGCCGAAGCTGATCGGCGGCGACATCAAGGAAGACCTGATCGTCGACACCACGCTCGACATGTCGCTGGAGGAAAAGGCCGAGAAAGCGCTGAGCGACGTGCTCGAAAAGGACGGCAAGAAGCTGAATGCCTCGCAAGCCTCGCTGGTTTCCGTCGATGCCACCGGCGCCATCCGCGCGCTCGTCGGCGGACGCGACTATGCGCAGAGCCAGTTCAACCGCGCCGTGACCGCCAAGCGCCAGCCGGGCTCCGCCTTCAAGCCCTTCGTCTACACCGCCGCGCTCGAAATGGGCCTGACGCCCAATTCGATCCGCAACGACGCGCCCGTCAAGATCGGCAACTGGGCGCCCGAAAATTACGAGCAGCGCTACAGCGGCCCCGTGACGCTTGCGACCGCCGTGGCCAAATCGCTGAACACGGTTGCCGCGCAGATGGTCGCCGAGGTCGGGCCGGACCAGGTCATCAAGGTCGCCCGCAGGCTCGGCATCGAGTCCGACCTGCAGGCGAATGCCTCCATCGCCCTCGGCACATCCGAGGTGTCCTTGCTGGAGCTGACCTCAGCCTATGCCACCTTCATGAACGGCGGCTTCAAGGTGGCGCCGCATGTCATCACCAAGGTAACGACCGTTTCCGGCAAGGTGCTTTACCAGGCCAATACCGACAATCCGCAACGTGTGCTGAATCCGGATGTCGTCACCAACATGAATGCCATGATGGCTGGCGTGATCGCCTACGGAACCGGCAAGGCCGCGCGCATCCCGGGCTGGCAGGCAGCCGGCAAGTCGGGCACGACGCAGTCCTTCCGCGACGCGCTGTTCGTCGGCTTCACCAGCCATCTGACCACGGGTGTCTGGTTCGGCAACGACGACGGCAAGTCGATGCGCAAGGTGACGGGCGGCGGGCTGCCCGCCAAGGCGTGGAAGGAATTCATGGTCGCCGCCCATAAGGGCATCACGCCGACGCCGATCTTCGGCGGCGGACAGATCATAGACAACGGCCTGCCGGTAGCGCAGACGGCACCGAACGGCGACCAGCCGACGACGATCGGCAACATCATCTCCGGCGCGGGCAATGCCGGACAGCCGATGCAGCAGCCGACACTGCAACAAAGGCCGGTGCAGCAGCCGGCCCAGCCGCAGCCGCAGATCGTCAACCAGACCGTGGGCAACGAGGATCCGCAGGACCTGCCGCCCGCGAACCTCGCCGACGACGCCAATCCCTACAGCTCCAGCCCCTATGACAGCGCCGATATTCCGCCGGCGGATATCGGCGACGGCGGCGCTCCCGTCGCAACGGCACGGCCGCATCAATCCTCGCTGCTCGACGTCATCCTCGGCCGATAAAATCGCTATTTTGCAGCTTGCCGCTTGCGTGGCCGCGGCAAGGCTGCTCTGATGCGCGGTCGCGTCAAATCCGCCGGCCCGCGGCGCACACAGGGCCAAGCGGAATTTGAGCGACAAACCATTTGTTTTGCTGGATTTCGGGCTATTTCCTGCCTTGCAGTCAGTAAAACCGCTACTTATATACGCGGCATCACCGCAGTCATGGCTGCGCAATCCTCAAGACCATCCCGTAAGGGGCTGTCAATGGAATGCCTGACAGGGGTTCCGATAGCTTGCTTCAAGGAGAGAATGACATGGCAAAAGTAATTGGTATCGACCTTGGAACCACGAATTCCTGCGTCGCCGTCATGGACGGTAAAGACGCGAAAGTGATCGAGAATGCCGAAGGCGCCCGGACCACCCCCTCCATGGTTGCCTTCACCGACGATGGCGAACGCCTCGTCGGCCAGCCGGCCAAGCGCCAGGCTGTCACCAACCCCACGAACACCCTCTTCGCCGTCAAGCGCCTCATCGGCCGCCGCTACGAAGATCCGACCGTTGAAAAGGACAAGCACCTCGTTCCCTTCAACATCGTTCGCGGCGACAATGGCGATGCCTGGGTAGAAGCCAACGGCAAGGGCTATTCGCCCGCACAGATTTCCGCAATGATCCTTCAGAAGATGAAGGAAACCGCCGAATCCTACCTCGGCGAAAAGGTCGACAAGGCCGTCATCACCGTTCCCGCATACTTCAACGACGCTCAGCGCCAGGCAACCAAGGATGCCGGCAAAATCGCCGGTCTTGAAGTGCTGCGCATCATCAACGAGCCGACGGCTGCAGCACTCGCCTACGGCCTCGACAAGAAGGACGGCAAGACCATCGCCGTTTACGACCTTGGCGGCGGCACCTTCGATATCTCGATCCTCGAAATCGGCGACGGCGTCTTCGAAGTGAAGTCGACCAACGGCGACACCTTCCTCGGCGGTGAAGACTTCGACATGCGTCTCGTCGAATACCTCGTTGCCGAGTTCAAGAAGGACAACGGCATCGACCTCAAGGGCGACAAGCTTGCCCTGCAGCGCCTCAAGGAAGCTGCCGAAAAGGCCAAGATCGAACTTTCGTCCGCGCAGCAGACCGAAATCAACCTGCCCTTCATCACGGCAGACGCAACCGGCCCGAAGCACCTGACGCTGAAGCTGACCCGCGCCAAGCTGGAAAGCCTGGTCGACGATCTCGTCCAGCGCACCATCGCGCCTTGCAAGGCAGCCCTCAAGGATGCCGGCGTTACCGCCGCTGAAATCGACGAAGTCGTTCTCGTCGGCGGCATGAGCCGCATGCCGAAGGTACAGGAAGTCGTCAAGCAGCTGTTCGGCAAGGAGCCGCACAAGGGCGTCAACCCGGATGAAGTCGTCGCGCTCGGCGCCGCCATCCAGGCCGGCGTTCTGCAGGGCGACGTCAAGGACGTTCTGCTCCTCGACGTGACCCCGCTGTCGCTCGGCATCGAAACGCTGGGTGGCGTCTTCACCCGTCTGATCGAACGCAACACGACGATCCCGACGAAGAAGTCGCAGACCTTCTCGACCGCCGACGACAACCAGTCGGCCGTGACCATCCGCGTCTCGCAGGGCGAGCGCGAAATGGCCGCCGACAACAAGCTGCTCGGCCAGTTCGACCTCGTCGGCCTGCCGCCGGCACCGCGCGGCGTTCCGCAGATCGAAGTCACCTTCGATATCGACGCCAACGGCATCGTCCAGGTTTCGGCCAAGGACAAGGGCACCGGCAAGGAACAGCAGATCCGCATCCAGGCTTCCGGCGGCCTTTCCGACGCCGACATCGAAAAGATGGTCAAGGATGCGGAAGCTCACGCTGCCGAAGACAAGAAGCGCCGCGAGGGTGTCGAGGCCAAGAATCAGGCTGAAAGCCTGATCCACTCCAGCGAGAAGTCGCTGAAGGATTATGGCGACAAGGTCAGCGAAGCCGATCGCACCGCGATCTCCGACGCGATCGCAGCGCTGAAGACGGCCACCGAAGCTTCCGAGCCGGACGGCGAGGACATCAAGGCCAAGACCCAGACCCTCATGGAAGTTTCCATGAAGCTCGGCCAGGCGATCTATGAGTCCCAGCAGGCGGAAGCAGCTTCGGGCGATGCCTCGGCGGAAGCCGGCAAGGACGATGTCGTCGATGCCGACTACGAGGAAATCAAGGACGAAGACGACCGCAAGCGGTCTGCATAAGCACGAACCGAAAGGTTCAGGAAACTTAGATCCGGCTGCCTTCGGGCAGCCGGAAATCCATTTCCGGGGTTCTAATCCTTAATATGGCAAAAGCGGATTTTTACGAGACGTTGGGCGTCTCCAAGACGGCGGACGAGAAAGAGCTGAAAAGCGCCTTTCGCAAGCTGGCAATGCAATATCATCCGGACAAGAATCCGAATGACAACAGTGCCGAGCGGAAGTTCAAGGAAATCAATGAAGCCTACGAAACGCTCAAGGATCCGCAGAAGCGCGCAGCCTATGACCGCTACGGCCACGCCGCTTTCGAGCATGGCGGCATGGGCGGCGGCGGCTTCGGAGCCGGTTTTGGCGGCGGCGGTTTCTCCGATATCTTCGAGGATATCTTTGGCGAGATGATGGGCGGCGGCCGCTCGCGCGGACGCCCCTCGGGCGGTCGCGAGCGCGGCGCGGATCTTCGCTACAATATGGAAATCTCGCTGGAGGAAGCCTTTACCGGCAAGACGGCGCAGATCCGTGTTCCGACGTCCATCACCTGCGATGTCTGTTCCGGCTCCGGCGCCAAGCCCGGCACGCAGCCGAAGACCTGCGGCACCTGCCAGGGCTCCGGCCGGGTCCGCGCCGCCCAGGGTTTCTTCTCGGTCGAGCGCACCTGCCCGACCTGCCACGGCCGCGGCCAGATCATTCCCGATCCCTGCACGAAATGTCACGGCCAGGGCCGCGTGACCGAGGAGCGCTCGCTCTCCGTCAACATTCCGGCCGGCATCGAGGACGGCACGCGCATTCGCCTGCAGGGCGAAGGCGAAGCTGGCTTGCGCGGCGGGCCGGCGGGCGATCTCTACATCTTCCTCTCCGTCAAGCCGCATGAATTCTTCCAGCGCGACGGCGCCGATCTCTATTGCGCGGTGCCGATCTCGATGACGACGGCGGCGCTCGGCGGTACGTTCGACGTGGCAACGCTCGACGGCACCAAGTCGCGCGTCACCGTTCCCGAGGGAACGCAGGTCGGCAAGCAGTTTCGCCTGAAGGGCAAGGGCATGCCGGTGCTGCGCTCCAGCCAAGTCGGCGATCTCTACATCCAGATCCAGATCGAGACGCCGCAGAAACTGACCAAACGCCAGCGTGAACTGCTTCAGGAATTCGAGCAGATCTCGTCGAAGGACAACAATCCCGAATCGACGGGTTTTTTCGCCCGTATGAAGGATTTCTTCGATACGTTCAGCGACTGAGCGGCAAAGGCCGAGCGGCGAATCAAAGTGTTTCACATGAATCCGGCCGATGATTCGGCCGGATTTTTTATTGGCAAGCGAATCACCCTTTATCGCGATTCGAGGTCGCCGTGCCGGCCGCTTTGCCGGAAGGTCGTTTCTCGCGCTCGGACGGTGGCTCACACGACTTCCGACCGGCTCTCCAATCCGCCGTCATGGGAAGCAGCGGCAAAATCCTTGCGCTTGCTGCCGGTTCGGCATACCCCTCGGCCATCGATGACGAATCTGAAAGATCCATGCCGAACAAGGTTTTCATCTCGCGCCTGAAGCTCACCGATTTCCGCAATTATGCGGCGGCGGCACTGGCACTTGACGAGCGGCATGTGGTGCTGACGGGCGACAACGGCGCGGGCAAGACCAATCTCATGGAGGCGGTTTCGCTGCTGTCACCCGGCCGCGGTCTGCGCCGCGCCGCCTATGCCGATATCACCCGCGTCCATGCGCCGGGCGGATTTTCGATCTTCACCGAGCTTGAGGGCATGGAAGGGCTCGTCGAAATCGGCACCGGCATCGATACGAGCGACGAGACCGCTGCCCGCAGGCTCAGAATCAACGGAACGCCGGCCAGGACGGTCGACGAGCTGACCGATCATTTGCGCGTTCTCTGGCTGACGCCGGCCATGGACGGCCTGTTTACCGGCGGCTCCTCGGAACGCCGCCGTTTCCTCGACCGGCTGGTGCTGTCGCTCGATCCCGCGCATGGCCGCCGCGCCAGCGATTTCGAGCGCGCCATGCGCAGCCGCAACAAGCTGCTCTCCGAAGGCCGGTTCGACCCTTCCTGGCTTACCGGCATCGAAGAGCAGATGGCGAGCCTCGGCATCGCCATGGCGATCGCGCGGCAGGAAATGCTCGGCCTTCTTTCGCGGCTGATCGCCGAAACGCGCGAGACGACACCCTTTCCCTCGGCGGCGCTGGAGTTGTCCGGCTTCCTCGACGGACAGTTCGACCGGCCGGCCGTCGATCTGGAAGACGCCTATTCCGACATGCTGCGCGAGGGGCGCTATCGCGATGCGGCTGCCGGCCGCACGCTGGATGGGCCGCATCGGGCCGACCTTCTGGTGCGCCACCGCGAGAAGGACATGGAAGCGGAGCGCTGCTCGACCGGCGAGCAGAAGGCCCTGCTTGTCGGCCTCATCCTTGCCCACGCGCGCCTTGTCGGCAACCTGACCGGCCATGCGCCGGTCCTGCTGCTCGACGAGATTGCCGCGCATCTCGACGAGGGCCGGCGCGCGGCACTCTTCGATCTCATCGACGGGCTCGGCGGGCAATCCTTCATGACAGGCACGGACAAGGCGATGTTTTCCGCGCTCGGCGAGCGCGCGCAATCCTTTACCGTCGCGCATGGCGGCATTACGAAATCCTAGCGCCTCCCGCGCCGCGATTGTGATAGAGTCGCGCGCATGGAACCCTTGAGCCCAGACGAAATCGCCCGTTACCAGCGCCACATCCTCCTTCCCGAGGTCGGCGGCGCCGGTCAGCAGAGATTGAAGGCCGCGCGCGTTCTGGTGATCGGTGCCGGCGGCCTCGGTGCGCCGGTCCTGCAATATCTCGCCGCCGCCGGTATCGGCACGCTCGGCATTGCCGATGACGACCGCGTTTCGCTGTCCAACCTGCAGCGGCAGGTCATTCACGATACGGGCACGATCGGCGAACTGAAGACCCGGAGCGCCGCCGACGCCATCGCCCGGCTGAACCCGCATGTGCGCGTCATCCGTTTCGAAGAAAGGTTCAGCCGCGATAATGCCGCACGGCACCTTGCCGGCTTCGATCTCGTCATCGATGGTTCCGACAATTTCGATACGCGCTATACCGCCGCCGATGCAGCCGAGGCGGCGCGCCTGCCGCTCGTGACCGGCGCAGTCGGGCGCTTCGACGGGTCCGTGACGACGCTGAAGCCCTATGAGACCGATGCCGACGGCCTGCCCAACCCACGTTATCGCGATCTGTTTCCTGCACCGCCGCCGGAAGGTCTCATTCCGAGCTGCGCGGAAGCCGGCATCATCGGCGCGCTGACAGGCGTCATCGGCACGCTGATGGCGATGGAGGCGATCAAGCTCGTGACCGGCATAGGCGAGCTGCTGATCGGCCGCCTGCTGCTTTACGACGGGCTTTCGGCGCGCTTCGAAACCGTGCGCTATCGCCGCAAACGCGCCCGGGTCGCCGCCGAATGAGCGATATTGCGCTTCGCCGCCTGGATGGCGGCTTCGACCGCTGGGACGCCTTGCTCGATCTGATCCTCGCGTCCTTCGCCTATATGAACGGACGGATCGCCCCGCCTTCCTCCGCGCTTGCGCTTACGCCGCAAGCGCTCAAGGCAAAGGCAGACACGGAAATCGCCTACGTCGCCTTCGACGGCGCTCAAATAGCCGGCTGTATTTTTTGCCGTCCGGAGGCAGAAACGCTTTATATCGGCAAGCTGGCGGTGCTTCCCGCCGCTCAAGGCAAGGGTATCGGCAAACGCCTGCTCGGCGCGGCGGAAGCGACGGCGCGAGAGCTCGGTCTCGATAGCTTGCGGCTGGAAACGCGTATCGAACTGGTCGACAATCACGCCACTTTCGCCGCCTGGGGTTTTCGCAGGATAGCGGAAAATCGCCATGCCGGCTTTAATCGAACGACGTCGATCGAGATGCGCAAGGCGATCGTATAGTCCCTTTTCCGCCGTCGAAGAGTTCCGTCACGCCTGGCGCGGCGGGATACGGGTGATGCGCGCGCCCAGGGCGTTCAGCCGCTCCTCGATGCGTTCGTAACCGCGCTCGATCTGCTGGGCATTGTTGATGACGCTCGTGCCCTCGGCGCACATCGCCGCAATCAGCATGGCCATGCCGGCGCGGATGTCGGGGCTTTCGAGCTGGGCGGCGCGCAGCTTGGAGGGGCCGGCGACGATGGCGCGATGCGGATCACACAGCACGATGCGGGCACCCATGGCGATCAGCTTGTCGACGAAGAACATGCGGCTTTCGAACATCTTTTCGAACATCAGCACGACGCCGTCGCATTGCGAGGCGGTGACGATGGCGATCGACATGGTATCGGCCGGAAAGGCTGGCCACGGCTGGTCTTCGATCTTCGGGATGTGACCGCCGAAATCGGGCTGGATCTTCATCTCCTGACCGGCGGGAACGACCAGATCGTCGCCCTCGATGCGGCAGCGGATGCCAAGGCGCTCGAAGGTCATCAGGGTGGAGCGCAGATGCTCGACGCCGGCCCTGCGGATGGTGATTTCCGAACCGGTGACGGCCGCCAGGCCGATCAGCGAGCCGACTTCGTTGTGATCCGGGCCGATCCGGTGCGTGACGGCGCCGAGCGGCTGGCCGCCGTGGATCGTCATCATATTGGTGCCGATGCCCTCGATACGCGCGCCCATGGCGATGAGGAACCGCGCCAGATCCTGCACATGCGGTTCGGATGCGCAATTACGCAGGATGGTCGTTCCGCTGGCGGCAACGGCGGCGCAAAGCGCATTTTCCGTCGCGGTCACGGACGGCTCGTCGAGGAAGACATCCGCACCGCGAAGTCCCTCCGTGCGGAAACTATAGACGCTGTTGACCTCGATCCTCGTGCCAAGCTGGTCGAGCGCGAGGAAATGCGTGTCGACACGCCGGCGGCCGATGACGTCGCCGCCGGGGGGCGGCAAGGTGATTTCGCCGCAGCGCGCCAGCATGGGGCCGGCAAGCAGGATGGAGGCGCGGATGCGGGCACAAAGATCGGGATCGAGATCGGCCGGACGAAGCTCCCGCGCCTCGATTTCAAGCTCGTTGCGGCCGAGCCAGCGCACCTTCGCGCCGACCGACCGAATCAGCTCCACCAGCGCCTCGACATCGCGTATGCGCGGCACATTGCTGAGCTCGACGCGCTGATCGGTCAGAAGCGATGCGGCGATGATCGGCAATGCGGCATTCTTGTTGCCGCTCGGCTCGATTTCGCCCGACAGCCTGAAGCCGCCCTCGACCACGTATTGAACCCGCTCATGCGGCAGCGCCCGCGCCATTGTTTCGGCCCTTCCTGATTCGTGTTTGCAGTCACCTCTGGGCCGGATTCGTGACATGAACATGACCGGCCGGAGGCAAGAAGATCAAATTTGGAGCCGGCCGTATCCGCCTTGCAGCGGCTGGAGAATCAGAGAAGTTCGCTCACCGAAACGGCAGGACGCGATTGGGCGGGCGATGGCCGTCGATGAAGGCGCGGATATTGATGATGACCTTGTCGCCCATGTCGATGCGGCCTTCGAGCGTGGCCGAGCTCATATGCGGCAGGATGACCACCTTGCCCTCATTGGCAAGCTTGACAAGCTTCGGATTGACGGCCGGCTCGTTTTCGAACACGTCGAGGCCCGCACCGGCGATCTTGCCTTCGCGCAGGATCTTGATCAGCGCCGTCTCATCGATGACATCGCCGCGCGCGGTGTTGACGATGTAGCTCGTCGGCTGCAGCAGCGCCAGGCGGCGCGCCGAGATCAGATGATAGGTGGCCGGTGTCGAGGGGCAATTGACCGAGACGATATCGACGCGGGCCAGCATCTGGTCGAGGCTGTCCCAATAGGTCGCCTCCAGCTCGTCCTCGGTGGCCGGATTGACGCGCTTGCGATTGTGATAGTGGATCGAAAGGCCGAACGCCTTGGCGCGGCGGGCGACGGCTGTGCCTATGCGCCCCATGCCGACGATGCCGATGCGCTTGCCGTGGATGCGGCGGCCGAGCATCCAGGTCGGCGACCATCCGGCCCATTCGCCGGGATTGTCGGTCAGCACGCGCGCACCTTCCGCAAGACGTCGCGGCACGGCGAGAATAAGCGCCATGGTCATGTCGGCGGTATCTTCGGTCAGCACGTTGGGCGTGTTCGTCACGGTGATGCCGCGACGGGCCGCGGCTTCGACATCGATATGATCCGTACCGTTGGAAAAGCTGGCAATCAGCTTCATCTGCGGGCCGGCCTCCTCGATCACCTCGGCATCGATGCGGTCGGTGACCGTCGGCACCAGCACATCGGCCGATCGGACGGCCTCGATCAGTTCGTCTCTGGTGCGCGGGCGGTCGTCGATGTTGAGCTCGGCATCGAAGAGTTCGCGCATCCGCGTCTCCACCGCATCCGGCAGTTTGCGCGTGACGTAGACTTTCGGTTTTTTCTTCGTCGTCATGGCGAGCGGCGATGCCTTGTTCAGATGTTCTTAACCAAGAAGCGGGATAATTTTCCCGTTCCGGGCATTTCTACCAGACCCGCAGGCGAAGACAAACAAAACTCGCTGACGCGATCCGAGGATTTGCCGCTTACCGGAGCGAAAGGCAGCCGGAAAGGCGCCTTTGTCATGACGAACGAACGGAAATCCCATGCGTGGCAAAGTATTGAAGTCCTGCGCCATTTTCGCAATCGGCCTGATGATGGCCGCTGTGTCGGCCGATCTTGCCGCCGCCCAGGCCGCCAAGGGGCCGAGCGGCCTGCCGCTGCCGCGATTCGTTACGCTGAAATCTAAGCGGGTCAATCTGCGTATCGGCCCCAGTGCGGATTATGCCGTGTCATGGCTCTACCTCAAGCAGGGTCTGCCGGTCGAAATCATCCAGGAATACGATAACTGGCGGCGTGTGCGCGATGCCGACGGCACCGAAGGCTGGGTCAACCAGTCGCTGCTGTCGGGCCAGCGCTCGGCCATCGCCGCCCCGTGGATGAAGGGCAAGGGCAAGGCCGTCTTCGTCAACATGCGCCGCGAGGCCCTGCCCTCCGCCACCGTCATCGCCAAGCTCCAGCCCGGCGTGATGATGAGCGTGCGCGAATGCACCGGCGACTGGTGCATGGTCACGGCGGATGGTACGGAGGGCTGGGTGGCGCAATCCGAGATCTGGGGCGCATATCCTGGCGAAGCCTTCAAATAGCAAGCCTTCTCATCGACCCGCAGCCGCGCGGCCTTGCCCGCGCAATGACATATCCGGCATCGGACAAGGAGACCGGCCAACGTGGGCTATGTGCTGGGCGTTTTCGGCGTTGCCATCGTCATGTTCGCATCGACGAACATTGACGACATTTTCGTGCTCCTCGGCTTCTTTGCCGACCCCAGGTTTCGGGCAAAGCAGATCGTCATCGGGCAATATCTCGGCATCGGCGCGCTTTACGGCATCAGCGTCATCGCCTCGTTTCTCGTCCTCGTCATTCCCGCCGCCTATATCGGCCTGCTTGGCTTCGCGCCGATCTATTTCGGCGCGAAGAGATTATGGGAGCGCTGGAACGGCATCGAGACCGGCGACGCTCCGGAAGACCACGAGAAGGCGGCGGCGGGACACGGAAACATCGTCGCCGTTACGCTGGTGACGATCGCCAATGGCGGCGACAATATCAGCGTCTACACGCCGATCTTCGCCACGCGCTCGGCCTATGAAGTCCTGACCATCGGCTGCATTTTCGCGCTGCTGACGGCGATCTGGCTCGGTGCCGCCCACTCGCTCGTCAATCACCCGACCCTGGGAGCGCCGATCAGGCGTCACGGCCACCGGCTCGTGCCGTTCGTTCTGATCGCGCTCGGTATCCTGATCCTCTATGAGGCCAGGACCGCCACGCTGCTGTGGTCATAGAGCGCCGCCGCTTTCCGGCACCATGCGATGACCGGTTTTCTCGGCAAGCAAAAGCCGCCCGGCATTTCGCAACGGGCGGCTTTCGCAATCACGAGCGATGGATTCGTCAGAGAAGCCCGAACTGCCTGGCGGCTTCCGACAAAGACCGCATCGGCCGCGGTCCGATCTGTTCGATGACGATAGCCGCGGCGAGATTGCCGAGTTTGGCGCAATCTTCCAGGTTGCGACCCTGCGTGTAGCCGAAGAGGAAACCGGCGGCGAAGAGATCGCCGGCGCCGGTCGTGTCGACACGCTCGTCGATCGGATGAGCGTCGACGACATAGCGTTCGTCGCCGCGTACGATCACCGCGCCATCCTTGCCGGTCGTAACGGCGGCGATCTTGCAATCGGCTGATATCAGTTTCAGCGCCTTTTCAAAGTCGTCGGTCTCGTAGAGCGAAAGCGCTTCGTCGTGGTTGGCGAAAACGATATCGACGGTGCCCGAGCGCATGAGATCGAGGAATTCGTCGCGATAGCGGCCGACGCAGAAGCTGTCGGAGAGCGTCATCGACATCTCGCGGCCATTGGCATGGGCGATGCGGGCACAGTCGCGAATCGCTTCCTTGGCGCGCGGCGGATCCCAGAGATAGCCTTCGAAATACGTCACCTTGGCATCGGCGACGACACTTTCCTCCACGTCCTCGGGCCCGAGTTCGACACAGGCGCCGAGATAGGTGTTCATCGAGCGCTCGCCATCCTCCGTCACGAAGATCATCGAGCGGGCGGTCGGCGGGAACGTGCCCTTCGCCCTGGTCTGGTAATGAACGCCCTGAGCACGGATGTCATGGGCGAAAATCTCTCCGAGCTGATCCTCGGCAACCTTGCCGAAATAGGCCGCCCTGCCACCGAAATTCGCCACGCCTGCCGCCGTATTGCCCGCACTGCCGCCCGAAGCCTCCAGGGCAGGACCCATGCGCGAATAAAGTAGTTCGGCACGTTCGGCGTCGATGAGGTTCATCGCTGCTTTGGTGATCTTGTTGTCGATCAGGAATTGATCGTTGCAACGGGCGATAATGTCGACAATGGCGTTGCCAACGGTCAGTACATCGAAACGAGTCATCTATAGGAAGATCCCGGTATTGGTGATAGCCGGTATCCGGTAATATCGGTTTTTCCGAAGTTTGGAAGAAAAATCGGCGCCGGCGCGGCCAGCACAATTCCAAACAGTCATTTGCCTGTCACTTTTCATCTTTAAAAGCCTATCCAGCGGCTGGGATCGGAAGCTCGAAAGTTTCCAAGCCAGTCCGGGAAGGAATGATGCCTTCCGCCTCACCGGTACGCGGGCCGACCACGGATGAACTGGCGGCATGTGCACCGGGGGGATTGTCCGGCGAGGCCGGACGACCGAAAGCGGGCGAAGCCCGCTTTTTTGTTTCTACGGGTTCTCACAAGCATAGCGCCTCGTGATCCCCGGATCCGCTTCGGGCGCTTCAACCTCCAGAACTTGCGCAAGCCGTCTTCGCAAAACCGCTGCGCACTTTTGCGCGACACGCCTTGGGCAAGCTGCTACAACTCCGGGGTCAAATTCCTCGAGCCACCATCTCACGGCCCTCGCCCGGCATGTCCGAAATTCTTACCGACGTTCTTCCGGTCTTTCTGCTCATTCTCGTCGGCTGGGTGATCGTGCGCACCGGCCTGCTGAAAGCCGAAGTCGGCGAAGCCATGAGCGAGTTCGTCTTCAAGATCGCCGTGCCGCTGCTGCTGTTCCAGACCATCGCGGAGGCGAATTTTCGCGGCGCATCGCCGTTTCGATTGTGGATCGCCTATTTTTCCGGCGTCGCAATCACCTGGACCGCAGGTCATATCGTGGCGACACGGATGTTCGGGCGGGATGCGCGCATCGGCGTGCTGGCCGGCGTCTCGTCCGCCTTCGCCAACACGATCTTCATCGGCCTGCCGCTGGTGGGGCGCACGGTCGGCCCCGATGGCGTGATGGCGATGTCGATCCTGATCGCCGTACACCTGCCGACCATGATGATCGCCGGAACGCTGCTGATGGAACAGGCCGAGCGCAGGGAGAATGCCGGCGCCGGCCGCAGCACCGGCGAGCTTTTGCGGCAGGTCGGCAGGAACCTCGTCCGCAATCCGCTCGTCATCGGGCTTTTCTGCGGTCTCGTCGTGCATGTGACCGGCATCCCCATACCAGCCACGCTGGGGACGGCGGTCGACAGCGTCGCCAATATCGCCGGGCCGGCGGCGCTGGTCTCGCTCGGCATGGCGCTGCGGCAATACGGGCTGTCAGGCAATCTTGGCATAGCCAGCGTCATGTCGGCCTTCAAGCTGTTCCTGCTTCCGACCTGCGTGCTGGCAGCCGGCTATCTTCTCGGCCTGAGCCAGGAATGGCGCGCCGCCCTGGTGCTGACGGCGGCGGTTCCAACAGGCGTGAACGCCTGGCTGATTGCCAATCGCTTCGGCGTCGGCCACAGCCTCGCCGCCTCAACGATTACGTTGACGACAGCGCTCGGGGCATTTTCGGTGTCGCTTTGGGCCTATCTGCTCGCATAGCGCAGGCCCGAAGCCATCGCTCCTCACCGCATGCGAGGCGGCATCCGGCTCCGGGGTTTTCGATCCGGATCAGAGAACCCGCCGGCACAAAGATCCGGCCGGGGCCGCAAACGCGAAAAACCCGGCTTTGGCAGCCGGGTTTTCAATCCATCATGTGGGATTGCCTCAGTTCGTAGCGGCCGGCGCGTTCGGGTCCGGCAGCGGCACCTGCGTATCGGCGAGCGTGCGCAGATAGGCGATGACGTTGGCACGATCCTCTTCCTTCGGCAGGCCGGCAAAGCCCATCGCCGTTCCCGCGACGAATTTCTTCGGAGCAGCCAGGAAGTGATAGAGATGATCGTAGGTCCACTTCTCCGAGCCGCCCTTGGAGAAGTCCTTCATGCCGGCCGAATAGGCAAAGCCCTCATGCTCGCCGACCGGGCGGTCGACGACGCCCCAGAGATCGGGGCCAACCTTGTTTGGCCCTCCCTTCTCTCCGGAATGACAGGCCTGACACTTCTTGAAGATCGTTTCGCCGACCTTGGCGTCAGCCTTCTGCAGCAGCTGGGCGATCGGCGTTTCTGCCTTGGGGGCGGCCGCCTTGTCGCCTGCTGCCGGCTCTTCAGTGGCAACGATGGCGAAGCCGGGCTTTTCCGGCACCTCGGTATGGAAAATAAATCCTGACGCGAGCGACACGGACTTCAACACGAACAGCGTGGCCAAAAGCGCCCCGACTCCCATGTTCACGTAGGATGAATTCATCTGCTATGCTCCCCTCGCCGCCGGCATCCTCAGCCGGCCCATCTTGAATTCGCGCGAAACCTATGTCTTTTGGCTGTTTCTTGCAACTCTGCAAACGGCCTCCACCATGAGACGTTTTGACACTTTTCCCGCAGGAATAGAAGGCCCAACAATGACAGATTCAAATTTAGACAAGACGCTGGTCCTCATTCCCGCCCGCATGGCCTCCACCCGCTTGCCGGGCAAGCCGCTGGCCGACATTTGCGGCCTTCCCATGATCGTACAGGTTGCCAGACGCGCGCGCGAGGCGGCGATCGGTCGCATCGTCGTCGCCGTCGACCATGAGGATACCTACGCCGCGGTCGCCAATGCAGGCTTCGAAGTCGTGATGACCGGCAAGAATCATCAATCCGGCTCCGACCGCATCTACGAGGCGCTGCAGGCCATCGATCCGCAAGGCCGCGCCGAAATCGTCGTCAACGTGCAGGGGGACCTGCCGACGATCGATCCCGAGACCATCCGCGCCTCCCTGCGCCCGCTGGAAGATCCGGACGTCGACATCGCGACGCTGACCGTCGAGATCAGGGACGAGGAGGAAAAGACCTTGCCGAGCGTGGTCAAGGTGGTGGGCTCGGCCATTTCCGACAATCGCCTGCGGGCACTTTATTTTACCCGCGCGACCGCACCCTACGGCAATGGCCCGCTCTATCACCACATCGGCCTCTACGCCTATCGCCGCGCGGCGCTCAAGAAATTCGTGAGCCTCGGCCCGTCGCCGCTGGAACTGCGCGAATCGCTGGAGCAGCTGCGGGCATTGGAAGCCGGCATGCGCATCGATGTCGAGATCGTTGACACGGTCCCGCTCGGTGTCGATACTCCCGCAGACCTCGAAAAGGCCAGACGCATCCTCTCCGCCGCTTCTCTCTGACGGCATTCCCCCAAGGGCAGTCCCATGATCACCAAGACCAACAAGATCTCCTTCCAGGGCGACTACGGCGCCAATTCCGACATGGCCAGCCGCGACATGTTCCCGACCATGGAGCCGCTGCCCTGCCAGACCTTCGAGGATGCCTTTTCCGCGATCGACAACGGCGAGGCCGATCTCGGCATGATCCCGATCGAAAATACGATCGCCGGCCGCGTTGCCGATATCCATCATCTGCTGCCGGATTCGCGCCTGCATATCGTCGGCGAATATTTCATGCCGATCCGCTTCCAGCTGATGGTCCTGCCAGGCGTGAAGAAGGAAGAAATCCGCACGGTGCACAGCCACATCCATGCGCTCGGCCAATGCCGCAACATCGTGCGCGCCAATGGCTGGAAGCCGATCATCGCCGGCGATACCGCCGGGGCCGCCAAGCTGGTGCAGGAAACCGGCGACCGCAGCATGGCGGCGCTGGCGCCGCGGCTGGCCGCCGATCTCTACGGGCTGGAAATCATCGCCGAGAATGTCGAGGACACCGAAAACAACATGACGCGCTTCGTCGTGCTGTCGCGTGACGAAAACTGGGCCGAGCGCAGCGCGCCGGAAGAGAAGATCGTCACCACTTTCGTCTTCAACGTCCGCAACATCCCGGCCGCCCTCTACAAGGCGCTCGGCGGCTTCGCCACCAACGGCATCAACATGACGAAGCTCGAGAGCTATCAGCTCGGCGGCCGTTTTGTCGCGACGCAATTCTATGCCGATATCGAGGGCCACCCCTCCGATCCGCATGTGCGCCGCGCGCTGGAGGAACTGCGCTTCTTCTCCGAAAAAGTTCGCATCCTCGGCGTCTACAAGGGGCATCCGACACGGGGCGATCTCTAAACAACGGTCAACCCGACACCTTGGTCACGACCTCGATGCGGTAGCCGTCCGGATCGATGACGAAGGCTGCGAAATAGGTCGGGCCATAGTGAGGCCGAAGGCCCGGAGGGCCATTGTCCTTGCCGCCATGCGCAAGTGCGGCCTCGTGAAACGAGACGACTGCCTCACGGCTTGGCGCGGCAAAGGCAAGGTGAAAGCCCGGATCTGGCGCATGAGCTTCGGCGCCGCGCAATTTGATGGCGAACTTGTCGCCTTCGCCTGGCGGGCCATATCCGATCGCCTGATCGGGGTCGCCGGGGCTCAGATCCTCCCAAACCCTGATATAGCCGAGCGGCGCGAAGGCCGCGTCGTAGAAGGCGGCAGCCTTGTCGATATCCGATACGCCGAACGAAATATGATGGAGCAATTGGGCCTCGCATAGCTCTGGTTGTATCGACTAGTCTCCTCTGGAACTGCCGCAAGTCAACTCGAACGATCAGCTCATTCCAGCTCCCTCCCCGCAAGCAGCGGGGCTAGCGCATATGGCGCAGGTCGATGCGACATATACCTTCTCCCCTCGGGGAGANNACTTACCCCCCCTTCTCCCCGAGGGGAGAAGGGGGGGTAAGTCGCAACGCCTAGCCTCCCTTCCACCACCGCGCTTGGCGAGAGATCTGGGTCGTTCCCTCTCCCCGCGAGCGGAGAGAGGGCTAGGCTTAGGGGGCGAGCCGGATTTCAGTCCTATTTATCCGGCTCACAGACACGAAGACGATGGCCGTCGGGATCGAGCACGACGAAGGTCGGGCCAAAATCCATCGTCGTCAGTTCCTGCGCGATCGGCAGGCCGCGCGCCTTCCAATCCCTGTAGTGCTTTTCAACCGCGCCGGCGCCTTCGACCATGAAGCCCAATTCGCCGCGATTGCCGATGGCCGAGGGTTGCGGCTCGACGCTGCTGCGGCGCCAGAGGCCGAGATTGAAACCATTGTCGAGCGCGAAGGCCACGAAGTTGGGCGAGGCGAAAGCAGGGTCGCGGCCGAGCAGGTCACGATAGAATGGCGTGCTTTCGCCGGGGTCCTTGACATAGAAAATGATAAGGTTGGGGCTGGTCATTTGGATATTCCTCTGGTTCCGGGTGGATATTAAGGGCGTGCGGATGCAGTCCGGCAGACGGAACGGAGCCCGCCGGGATGGCTTCGTCGGCGAATGGCCGAATGCTTGTGAGGATGGGATTCCGAGGTACGCACGCTAATCAGATCAGCATGCTGAACCCGGAGTCGGGGTTGCGCGTATGTCGTTCTGCGGGCGTGCTGGAGCGGTGCCTCGTTTCACGGAACCGCTCTAATTCTTTTTCTTTTCTTTCATGCGATTCCGGACGGAAAATCGCTGCGCACTTTTCCTGGAATTGCCCTAACGCATCCGGTCTTCCTCGCTGTAGACGGGGCGTCCGTCCAGGAAACCCAGGTCGCGCTTCACGGAACTTGGCGCCTCCTCGATATCAAGGCGGTTCCAGCGGCGGGTGAAATAGCCAAGCGCAATCTGCAAGAGGCGAGCCGGCCATGCCGGCATCGAAGAATTTCTGCTTTCGCGCACCTCGACGCCGCCGCGATGCAATTCTTTCGTCGTGATGAAAACATTGCTTGCCATGACCGGCCATCCTTCCTGCTTGGATGGTTCCGATCATAGCCAAGCCTGCTGACAGTTTCTGGCAGTAGCGTTGCGTCGGCGGCTCAGTCGTGGGCCAGGCCCTCGCGCGCCTGCCACTCTCTTGCGAGCGTAACGCGCCGGCGCGGGTAGCGCGCCTCCAGCACTGCGAAATCGACGATACGGTCGGCGCGGAAATGGCGGTAGTCCTGGCGCAGTTCGCACCAGGCCATGACGATGCGCGCATTGTCGAAGTAGCCGAGCGCGAAGGGCCATATGCGCCGGGTCGAAATGGCGCCGTTCACGTCGCCATAGGTCAGTTGCACCATGCGTTCCCCACGGATCGCCTTGCGCATGAGGGAAAGATCGGCCTTGTCTTCCGTGATGCGGCGGGTAGCGACGACAACCGCCGCCTGATCGACCGCTTCGCGCATATCGGCGGGCAGCACGGCGGCGATCTTGGCAAGCGCATCGGCGCCGGCCGCCGCCAGCCGCGAATCGGTTGCGCGCGCCACCCATCGCGATCCCAGCACCAGCGCCTCGATCTCATCCTGCGAAAACATCATCGGCGGCAGCATGAAGCCGGGTTTCAGCACATAGCCGATGCCCGGCTCGCCCTCGATCATGGCGCCCTGCGCCTGCAGGCTGGCAATATCGCGATAGAGCGTGCGCAGGCTGACGCCGGTCTCCTCCGCCAGAACGGCGCCGCTGACCGGACGGCGGTAGCGCCGCAGCGTCTGCAGCAGCGTCAGCAAGCGTTCCGAGCGGGCCATGGCGGGTAAGGACCTAGCGCTTCCATTCCACCCAGTCGCGCATCAGGCGATGGGCGATGGCGCCCTTGGGCGGAGATGTGTTGCCGGAGGCCGAGACGCGATCGAGCATGGCGAGCGTTTCCTCCGGCGTGAACCAGCGGCAATCCTCGAGTTCGGCCTCGTCCATATGGATTTCCGTCGATTTCGCCTCCGCGTAGCAACCGATCATCAGCGAGTGCGGCATCGGCCAGGGCTGAGAGGCATGGTAGCGGACGCGCCCGGCGAGAATGCCCGATTCCTCATGCGTCTCGCGGCGCACGGCATTCTCGATGGTTTCGCCCGGCTCGACGAAACCGGCGAGACAGGAGTACATGCCCGGGGCGAAATGATGGCTGCGGCCGAGCAGGCAGAGGTTCCTTTCCTCATCGATCGTCAGCATGATGACGACGGGGTCCGTGCGCGGGAAGATCATGTGTTCGCAGGCCGTGCAGACGCGCTTGTAGCCGCCGATCCGGCTTTCCATGACCGAGCCGCAGCGGCCGCAGAAGCGGTTGTCGCCATTCCAGCGGATGAGGCTCATGCCTTGCGCGGCCTCACCCAGGATTTCGCCTTCCAGCAGGAAATCGCGCCAGAGCGAGCGCATATCGGCGGGCTTGTACTGGCCGGCAAGTTCGTCGGCATTGACGCGAACGGGCACGGCGAGCCGGGGCTCGCCCGTCTTGCGATAACCGAGAAGGACGGCCTCATCCCAATCCGGATCGAGTTCCTGCAGCTCATAGCGGGCAAACAGCGGATCGAGCACCTGCCCGTCATGCTTGAGGACCAGCCGATCCTGGGCGAAAGCCAGGATATGCGTGCCTTCCCTGGCAAGCGCATGCTTGATCGATTCCTCGTCACGATGCTCGGCATCCCGGTTGAGCTGGTTTTCCGCAAAGGCGGTGAGACTGCTGGCTTCCGGATGCGGGGCATCCGAGGAAAAAATGGAATGGCTCATTGTGAAAGCATTTCCCGCAACTTGGCTATCAGGCTGTTCATCTCTTCGTCCGAATAGGGTTCCGCCTTGCCGTAGCCCCAGATCGGACCGGGCCAGTTGGCGTCGCCTTCGAACCGCGCAATGACATGAACATGCAGCTGACGGACGATATTTCCAAGTGCCCCGATATTGATTTTTGTCGCACCCGTCACCGTCTTCAAGGCGCTCGCGACCTTGTCGGTCTCGAAGGTCAGCAGGACGCGATCGAGCGGCATCAGCTCGAAAACCTCCGATTTTTCGGGCCGGCGGGGAACCAGCAGCAGCCACGGCCAGCGACGATCCTTCATCAGCCGCACGTCGCAAAGGCCCGTGATGGCCACGGAAACACTGTCATTCGCCAGACGGTCGTCGAGCGTAAACTCCTTCAAGGGGGCATCCTCCATTGTTTTATCAAATGTTTAGCAGTTTTTTTTGACCTTGGCTTGCTTTTGATGACGATATTGCCGATATGTGCATCCGGGAGGTTGGTGGTGGACGAGCCACTCGCCAACCGGGTCAGGTCCGGAAGGAAGCAGCCCTAACGAGCCCGGCACGGGTCATCGTGCCAGCCTCCCACCCTTTCCGAAAGCAAGACCCGGCTTTCTGCGGGCAATAAGCAGGGCGATGAGCGACAGCGAGCGACAAGCAAAAGATGCTGCCTCGACCGGCACCGGTTACCGGGTGCTGGCCCGCAAGTATAGGCCCAAGGACTTCACGGACCTGATGGTCGGCCAGGAGCCGATGGTTCGCACGCTGACCAACGCGTTCGAAACCGGCCGGATCGCCCAGGCCTACATGCTGACCGGCGTGCGCGGTGTCGGCAAGACGACGACCGCTCGCATCCTTGCCCGCGCCCTGAATTACAAGACCGCCGATATCGATCGGCCCACCATAGACCTGCGCGAGCCCGGCGAGCATTGCCAGGCGATCATGGAAGGCCGCCACGTCGACGTCATCGAGATGGACGCCGCCTCGCATACCGGCATCGACGATATCCGGGAGATCATCGAGCAGGTGCGTTACCGGCCGGTCTCGGCACGCTACAAGGTCTACATCATCGACGAAGTGCACATGCTGTCGACGGCGGCCTTCAACGGCCTGCTGAAGACGCTGGAAGAGCCGCCCGAGCATGTGAAGTTCATCTTCGCCACCACGGAAATCCGCAAGGTGCCGATCACGGTGCTGTCGCGCTGCCAGCGCTTCGACCTGCGCCGCATCAGCGCTTCCGATCTGGTCGGGCTGTTCACCACCATCGCCGGCAAGGAAGGCATCGAGGCCGAGCCGGAAGCGCTCGCCATGATCGCCCGCGCCGCCGAGGGCTCGGCGCGCGACGGCCTGTCGCTGCTCGACCAGGCGATCGCCCATGGCAGCGGCTTCGTGGCCGCCGACGCCGTGCGCGCGATGCTCGGGCTTGCCGACCGCGCCCGCATCGTCGATCTCTTCGGCCATATCGTCAAAGGCGATGTCGCAGCGGCGCTTGCCGAATTCAACAGCCAGTACGAGGCCGGCGCCAATCCTGTCGTCGTGCTGACCGATCTTGCCGATTTCACCCATCTCGTGACCCGCCTGAAATATGTGCCGGATGCCGCCGACGATCCTTCGCTGAGCGAAGTCGAGCGCACGAAAGCGGCGGAATTCGCGCAAGGCGTCGCGGTGACGGCGCTTTCGCGCATCTGGCAGATGCTGTTGAAGGGCATCACCGAGACGGAGAATGCATCGCGCACCGCCGGCGCTGCCGAAATGGTGCTGATCAGGCTGGCCCATGCCGCCCATCTGCCGGCGCCGGAAGATGCCGCGCGCAGGCTCGCCGAATTTTCCGACAGCAATGGCGGCTCCCGCCCGGCGCCCTCAGCGCCCGTCGGCGGCGGAGCGCCGGTGTCCTACCAGGGCAACGTCATGGCGCGCGCCGTCGAGACGCAGGCGCCCCGGCCGGCGCCTTCGGCACCCGTCGCCATGTTGCGCGCCGTGCCGAATACGCAACCGGATTCGCCGCCGGTCGGGCGCATCGAACAGAAGCCGGCCGAAGCGCCGAAACCGCTCGTGCCGATCAATTCGATGGCCGATATCGCCGAACTCGCCGGCCAGAAGCGCGATCCGAAGCTGAAGGCACTCGTGCGCGCCTTCGTGCGCCCCGTAAAGCTGGAGTCGGGCAGGCTCGATGTCAGCCTGACACCAGGCGCTCCCGGAACGCTGCTGAACGAGCTTGCCGGCAAGCTCAGGGAATGGACCGGCATCCACTGGATCGTCAGCCTCAGCCGCGAGGAAGGCCAGCCGACGCTGGTGGAAGCCGAGGCGAACGCGCAGAAGCAGCGGGTCGCCGACGCACGGCAGGACCCCGACGTCGCGGCCATCCTCGCCCAGTTTCCGGGCGCAAAGATCATCGACGTGCGGGTGCGGGCACCGGAGACGGACGACGAGGAGGAAGCCGCCGCTCCGCCAGCCGTCGCCGAATCCATCGATGGCGACATCCTGCCGGGCGACGATATAGAATTCTGAGGCCGGGATGGACGATAGCGGACCCGCATCGGCTTGAGGCCGGCGGCGGCCATGACGGCATATCCGAGCCGACGAGCAGCAGACATTTGCAGAAGAAGGAACAATGACGATGCGCGACATCATGGGCATGATGGGCAAAGTGAAGGAAATGCAGGCGAAGATGGAGAAGATGCAGTCGGAGATCGCCGACATTCGCGTCGAAGGCAAGGCCGGCGGCGGCCTCGTCACCGTCACCGTCAACGGCAAGGGCCTGATGCTCGGCCTCAAGATCGATCCCTCGCTCTTCAAGGAAGACGATGTCGAGATTCTCGAAGACCTGATCGTCGCCGCCAACAAGGATGCCCAGGAAAAGGCCGAGGCGATCGCCGCCGAAAAGACCCGCGAACTCACCGCCGGCCTGCCGATTCCGCCCGGCTTCAAGCTGCCGTTCTGAGACGGGCAGATCATTCCAAAAATATTGCTGCCGCAGACCACAACCCTGAAGCGTCGGCGCCCTTGAATTCTCCCTGATTGATACAAACGTTTTACATGAGTGGGGATTTAAGGAGCGGCAGACGCTGCACGGCATGTCTTATTCGGAAAAGCCCAAAGTTTCCTTTTGGCTGCGTCTTTCCCAGGTGGAACTGGACTTAATCACGTATGCGGTCATAGCCATCATAGTCGTCGGTACGCTGTGGGGAGTGCATGAAGCCAGCCTCTGGCGCATCAACCACTTTCCGCACGCTCAAGCGACCATTACGCGTATGTGGCCTGCGACTGTGAACCTAGGCCATGGCCGAACGAAAGCCCTGACACTGGCCGAAATCGCTTTTGTCAGAACGCATCTTGGAAAATCCTACGACTGCAAGAACACGATCGAGGTCGGCGAGCCAGATACCACCTTTCGGGTGGGCGATCATCTCGATGTCGTTCCACGAACGGGCCGCTGCTACAATGCGCTTATAGCGCAGCAGCTTACGACATCGCGCTGAACGGGGAGGCATTCCGACCGAGCCGGTCGCGAAGGGCCATCATGCATTACCCTGAGAGATAACCCATAGGGTCCCCAATCAACGGGCGGCCGCCTTGCGGATCAATTCGCGGCCGATCGCCTTTACCGGCTCGTTTCGCAGCACCAGCGACGTCGTCACCGCGCCATGGCGGGCAATGGAATCGACGATGGTTTCAAGGTCGGCCGGCGTCGGCACAAGGACCTTGAGCAGGAAGCAATCCTCGCCCGTCAGCCTCAGCACCTCGATAATTTCAGGCATTTCCGAAAACTGCTTCAGATAGGGCCGGATGTGCTCATGCGTGGTCCGCAGCCGGATGACCGCCATCATGCCGAGCCCGACGGCCGAGGGATCGATGACGGCGCGGTAGCCGGCGATCACGCCGCGTTCCTCCAGCCGCTTCAGCCGCTCCGAAGCCGCCGGCTGCGAAAGGCCGACCCGGCGGCCGAGCTCCGATACCGAAATCCGCCCATCCTGCTGCAGGATTTCGATGATCGACAGATCCGTCGGGTCCAGTTCTCTTTCGCTACTATCCATATCCCACCTTCAATTCATCGGTTTACAAAAGCTTTATCCGATGAGTTGCAATGTCAATCGGCCAGAGGACATGGCAGCTTTTCTCCGTAGCGGAATATGGAGAAAGGATGGAAATGAGCGACATCATCATGCTTCCGGGCCTTGGCGGCTCGGGTGAAGGCCATTGGCAGACATTGTGGGAGCACAAGGACCCAAAAATGCGCCGGTTCCGGCCTTCGAGCTGGGACAGACCGGAGCTGGCGGACTGGATCGCCGCGCTCGAACGGGAAATCGCCCGGTCGGCAACGCCGCCGATCCTGATCGCACATAGCCTGGCCTGCCAGCTCGTCGCCCATTGGGCTCCATCGGCGACCAAGGCGATCCTCGGTGCCTTTCTGGTGGCCGCGCCCGATCCGACAGGAAAAATCTATCTTGCCGAGGCCGGCAGCTTCGCCGATCCGCCGCGGCAGCGGCTACCGTTTCCAACCCTGCTCGTCGCCAGCACCGACGATCCCTTCGGCTCCTGGGACCATGCCCGATACAGCGCCGAAATCTGGGGCAGTACGTTGGTCGGCGTGGGGCAGCGCGGCCACATCAATGCGGCATCCGGGCTTGGAGACTGGCCGGAAGGCAAGACGATCTTCGAACGTTTTCGCGCGCAGATCGGCTGAAGGCAAAATCGGGCATTTGGAAAAGCGGTGCCGGGGTGCTATTTCTGGATTTCCTTCAGAAGACTTCCGGCTTGCCCGATCGGAGAGAATGCGATGAGCCTGTCGATGCTGTTTATCTTTGCCGGTGCGCTGTTCATTGCGGCGGGATCGCCCGGGCCGAGCATCGCCGCGCTGGTGGCACGCGTGCTCACCAAGGGCGCGCGCAACGTGCTGCCCTTTCTCTCCGGCATGTGGATCGGCGAGGCGATCTGGCTGACCTGTGCCGTTGCCGGGCTTGCAACCATCGCCGAAACCTTCCACCTGGCCTTCGTGGCGATCAAATGGCTCGGTGTCGCCTATCTGCTCTATCTTGCGTGGAAGATGTGGTTCGCGGCCTCCGACGCGGCGGAGGAACAGCTTCCGGACGAGCAATCGGCCGTACGGCTTTTCCTCGCCGGCTTCACCGTCACCATGGGCAATCCGAAGATCATGGTGTTTTACGTCGCGCTGCTGCCTTCGATCATCGATCTGCATGCGGTCACGATTTCCGGCTGGGCCGAGCTGGTGGCGACGATGTTTGTCGTGCTTATCGTCATCGATCTTTCCTGGGCCATGCTTGCGGCGAAGGCGAGGACCTTCCTCAAAAGCCGCCGCGCGGTGCGCATCGCCAATCGCGCCAGCGCCGGCACCATGGCGGGTGCAGCCGTGGCGATCGCCATGCGCTGAAGCTAACGCGCGCCGCCTTCGAGCGTCGCGCGCAGCTTGTGGTGGATGGGCGCCGAAAGATAGCGTGCCCGATCGCCCGGCGACAATCGCCTGCCGAATGTCGCCATCATCTCGGGCATGGTCACGCGCTCACCCGCATAAGGCCGATAGACGACCGGCATTCCCGCGTTCACGGTGCCACACGCCAACACACGGCAATAAATCCCCGGACGACCCGCGCCGGTATAACGCTTGACGAATTGCGGATCGCCCATCTTCGCGGCAAAGGTGGCGCAAGGAATGCGCGCGGAGGTCACTTCCAGAACAAGATCGCCAGCCATGAATCTGTCGCCGACTGCGACATGGCAATTATCGAGGTCCTCTATGATGAGGTTTTCGCCGAAAGCGCCGGGTTGCAGCGGCCTTCCAAGCGCGGTTGCCCACCAGTTCAGCGTCAGCGAACCCTCCACATAGACGGCCTGGTCGCGGCCGCCATGATGCTCCCGATTGCAGACGGCATCCCCGAGCAGCCCTTCCGTGTCGATCATCACGGCGCCGTTGACGGCATGCTTGTTGATGCCCGTCTTCATTTTCCTGCCGGGAAGCGTTTCCGCGGCGCCGAGGCAAACGGCCAGAATTTTCATCGGTCAACCGTCCCTTCCGTGATTCCGTTCTCCGAGCATATGGGCTAAAAGCCTCCCATGGCAAAGCGAGTCACCGGCCCCGAAATCGAAAAACTCATCCAGCTTCTGGCGAAGGTGCCGGGCCTTGGGCCGCGCTCGGCGCGGCGGGCGGCGCTGCATCTGATCAAGAAGAAGGACCAGCTTCTCGGACCGCTGTCCCACGCCATGGGCGATGCATACGACAAGGTGAAGATCTGCTCGCGCTGCGGCAATGTCGACACCGTCGATCCCTGCACCGTCTGCACCGACGACCGGCGCGACCAATCCGTCATCATCGTCGTCGAGGATGTGTCCGATCTCTGGGCGCTGGAGCGTGCCGGCGCCATGAATGCCGCCTATCATGTCCTCGGCGGCGTCCTCTCGCCGCTCGATGGCGTCGGGCCCGACGATCTCAATATCCGCGGGCTGATCGCCCGCGTCGGCGAAGGCGGCATCCGCGAGATCATCATCGCGGTCAACGCCACCGTCGAAGGGCAAACCACGGCACATTATATAACCGACCAGCTGGCTGGCCTCGAGGTCAAGATCACCCGCCTTGCGCATGGGGTGCCGGTCGGAGGCGAACTCGACTATCTGGACGAAGGCACGCTGGCGGCGGCGCTGAGGGCGCGGACGGCGATTTGAGATGGAGACAACTGAGTATGAGGAGAGTGCGCACCCCCCTCTGTCACTTCGTGACATCTCCCCCACAAGGGGGGAGATTGGTTGCTTGCTGCACCGACCAACCTCAAACCGACATAGTATCTGCAAAGACCGAAGGACATCGCGTCGACGAGGGCAGCTGCAAATTCCCAACGATCTCCCCCCTTGTGGGGGAGATGTCGCGACAGCGACAGAGGGGGGTGCCGGCGGCTCGGCACACCCGGCACTTCCTTTTGCTCCTCTGCATCCTCCTCCTCGCCCTCCTGCCCCTGCCCACTTTCGCCGCCTCGAAGGCCGATGTCGAAGCGCAATTCCAGGCCTGGATACAGAAGGATCTCTGGCCGGAAGCGCGAAAGGACGGAATTTCGGAAAAGACCTTCAAGGCCGCTTTTGCCGGCGTGACGCTGAACTGGGATCTGCCCGACCTTGTGCCGCCGGGTTTCCCCAAGCCGAAGGAGCAGAAGCAGACCCAGGCCGAATTCTCCTCGCCCGCTCCCTACTTCAACGAGGCGCGGCTGCAGAAGCTGGCCGCGACCGGGAGGGGTCTCGCCTCGCAATATGGGCCGGTGCTGCGGCGCATCGAGAAGACCTACGGCGTGCCGGGGCCGATCCTGCTGGCGATCTGGGGCCGCGAGACCGGCTTCGGCATCGCCAAACTGCCGAATTCGGCGATTCAGGTACTGGCGACCAAAGCCTTCATGTCCACGCGCAAGGATATGTTCCGCACCGAGATCATCGCGGCACTGCACATCCTCGAACACGGCGACGTCACGCCGGAGCAGTTCAGGGGCTCATGGGCCGGCGCCCTCGGCCAGCCGCAGTTCATGCCGACCAACTATCTGAAATATGCCGTCGATTTCGATGGCGACGGCCATCGCAATATCTGGACGTCAGTACCGGACACGCTGGCATCCATAGCCAACTATATGGTGCAGAAGGGCTGGCAGCGCGGCCGTGGCTGGGGCTATGAGGTCGTCATCCCGCAAAACGTCTCCTGTGCCCAGGAAGGGCCCGATCTTGCCAAACCGATCTCGCAATGGGCATCGCTCGGCATCAAGCGGGTTTCCGGCAAATCGTTTCCGGCCGACGAATTGCGGGCCAGCGGCATGATGCTGGTTCCGGCCGGCCGCGACGGGCCGGAATTCATCGTGACGCCGAATTTTTATGCCATCAAGGAATACAACAACTCCGATCTTTACGGCCTCTACATCGGCAATCTCGCCGACCGCATCGCTTCCGGCAGCGGCGCCTTCGAGGAAAAATGGGGCGATGTCGGCAAGATGCTGCGCTCGGATGTGGCCGGCATGCAGAAAGCCCTGGAACACAAGGGCTACGACGTCGGCGGCACCGATGGGCTTCCAGGCTACAAGACGCGGCGCTCGATCGGCCGGTGGCAGGAAAAAAGCGGCATGAAGCCAACCTGCTACCCCGACAGCTCCATGCTCGGCGTGCTGAAATAGGCCCGCAAACGGCTTTCGGCGCGAATGCCTTGCAATTTGCCGGAAAGAGGCTTATATCGGCTTCAAATTCTTGATCGTGCGATGAAGAGTGGGCCGCAAGGACCCGCTCTTTTTTATTAGCTCGATCTCCCATTGCATGAACAATGCAGGAGCGAATGCTTGTCGGACGTGACAAACGCAGACAATACCAACGAACCCAGGCTGATCGTCGAAACCGGCCTTGATCAGCGCGTCGCCGCCATCATCGAGCCCGTCCTTGTGGGCATGGGCTTCCGCCTGGTGCGCGTGCGTCTCCTGAATTTGAACGGCCTGACGCTACAGATCATGACCGAACGCAACGACGGCACCATGACCGTCGAGGACTGCGAAGAGGTCTCCATGGCCATTTCGCCGGTGCTGGATGTGGAAGATCCGATCGACAAGGCGTATCATCTGGAAGTGTCTTCGCCCGGCATCGACCGCCCGATGGTGCGAAAGTCGGATTTCCAGCGTTGGATCGGTCATATCGTCAAGTGCGAAACGTCGATCCTCGTTGAGAGCCGCAAGCGGTTCCGCGGCAAGATCGTCGCCGTCAACGACGACGGCTTCACGATCGAGCGCGACGAGGCCACCCGTGGCGAAGAACTCAAGGTAACCATTCCGTTCAGCACGCTGGCCGACGCCAAGCTGATCCTGACGGACGATCTCATCCGCGACGCGCTGCGCGCCGACAAGCTGGCGAAAGCCCAGGCAGCGAACCAGAACGAAGCGGACGACGAAGAATAACCGATCAACGAACCGCCTGACGGAACGGGAACCCAAGGGCAGGAAGACGGAGACTAAAGACAATGGCAGTCAGTGCGAACCGGCTAGAACTTCTGCAGATCGCAGATGCAGTGGCGCGCGAAAAGGTCATCGACCGCGAGATCGTGCTTGCCGCAATGGCGGACGCGATCCAGAAGGCCGCGCGCTCGCGTTACGGCACGGAGTCGAACATCCGCGCCGACATCAATCCGAAGACCGGCGAAATCCGTCTGCAGCGCCTGCTCGAAGTTGTGGAAAAGGCAGAGGACTATTCCACGCAGATCCCGCTGGAACTGGCCCGCGACCGCAACCCCGACGCCGCCCTTGGCGATTTCATCGCCGATCCGCTGCCGCCGATGGATTTCGGCCGCATCGCCGCCCAGTCGGCCAAGCAGGTCATCGTGCAGAAGGTGCGCGAAGCCGAGCGTGACCGCCAGTTCGACGAATTCAAGGATCGCGTCGGCGAAATCGTCAACGGCACGGTCAAGCGCGTCGAATACGGCAACGTCATCGTCGATCTCGGCCGTGGCGAAGGCATCATCCGCCGCGACGAGATGATCCCGCGCGAAAACTTCCGCTACGGCGACCGCGTCCGCGCCTATGTCTACGACGTCCGCCGCGAGCAGCGCGGTCCGCAGATCTTCCTGTCGCGCACGCATCCGCAATTCATGGTCAAGCTCTTCACCATGGAAGTGCCCGAAATCTACGACGGCATCATCCAGGTGAAGTCGGTTGCCCGCGATCCGGGCTCGCGCGCCAAGATCGCCGTCATCTCCAACGATTCGTCGATCGATCCGGTCGGCGCCTGCGTCGGTATGCGCGGTTCGCGCGTCCAGGCCGTCGTCGGCGAGCTGCAGGGCGAGAAGATCGACATCATCCCCTGGTCCAACGAGCCGGCGAACTTCGTCGTCAACGCACTGCAGCCGGCGGAAGTCGCCAAGGTCGTTCTCGACGAGGACGCGGAGCGCATCGAAGTCGTGGTTCCCGACGAGCAGCTGTCGCTGGCCATCGGCCGCCGCGGCCAGAACGTCCGCCTCGCATCGCAGCTGACCGGCTGGGATATCGACATCATGACGGAAGCCGAGGAATCGGAGCGCCGCCAGAAGGAATTCAACGAACGCACCAACCTGTTCATGGAAGCGCTCGACGTCGATGAGATGGTCGGCCAGGTTCTGGCTTCGGAAGGCTTTGCCGCCGTCGAGGAACTGGCCTATGTCGATCTCGACGAAATCGCCTCGATCGACGGTTTCGACGAAGAGACCGCCCAGGAAATCCAGGAGCGCGCCCGCGAATATCTGGAACGGCTGGAAGCCGAAATGGACGAGAAGCGCAAGGCGCTCGGCGTATCCGACGAGCTGCGCCAGATCAACGGCATGACCGCACAGATGATGGTCGCCCTCGGCGAGGACGGCATCAAGACGATCGAGGACTTCGCCGGCTGCGCCGCCGATGACCTCGTCGGCTGGAGCGAGCGCAAGAACGGCGAAACGAAGAAGTTCGAAGGCCTGTTCTCCAAGCTCGAAGTCTCACGCGTCGAAGCGGAACAGATGGTCGTGCAGGCTCGCCTGCTGGCCGGCTGGATCACCGAGGCCGATCTCGCCGCTGAGACGACCGAAGAGGTCGCGGAGGATGAAGCCGAGCAACAAGCATGACGATCACCGAGGGGCCGAGCGCACCGCCTGAAGACGACGATCTCGGGGGTGACGGCGCAAACGGCCGCATGTGTATCGTAACACGCGAGAGCGGATCGCCCGACGAGTTGATCCGCTTCGTGGCCGCTCCCGACGGGACCGTTGTTCCCGATCTGAAGCGGCAGCTGCCGGGACGCGGCTGCTGGGTCAAGCTCGACCGGGCGCTGGTGGACAAGGCGGTGGCGAAGAAATTGTTTGCTCGCGCCTTGAAGGCGGAGGTGACGGCACCGGGCGATCTCGGTGCCATCGTCGACCGCCTGCTTGTCGCGCAGCTGGCCGGGATGATGCACATGGCGCGCAAGGCGGGCCAGTTCGTCAATGGGTCGTCGAAGGTCGATGGCGCTGTTCGCAATGGATCGGCACTGGCCGTGTTCCACGCGATCGATGCCGCTGCCGACGGCGTCCGCAAAATAGACCAGGCACGCAAGGCCTGGCATCTCGGTATGGAAACCGAACAGGAAATACCGTCATTCCGTGTCTTCACGGAGGCGGAAATGGAAGAACTGATGGGCCAGAATGCTTTTATCCATGCCGCAGCGCTTGCGGGGCGGGCGGGTGAAGGTGTAGTGAAGCGCGCAAACCTGCTCGAACGGTACCGCAACGGCGGTCAGTCCCGGGCAACGGGCGGCGCTGGCCGGCGAAAACAATGACGCGGTCACCGGCCACTGCCGGACGCCTCATTAAGGTACATGCATTGAACGACAGGGTCTGACGGACGTTTCCGAGCCCTGTCCGAAGGAACGGGAACGGAATGACCGACAATCAAGACGACAAGACGCTGAGTGCATCGGGTAAGAAAACCCTCACCCTGAAGCCGTCAGGCGTGAACCAGGGTACCGTGCGCCAGGACATGGGCCGCGGTCGCACCAAGGCGGTCGTGGTTGAGACCCGTAAGCGCCGCCCGCTGCGTCCTGAAGACGAAAAGCCGATCACAGCTTCGACGACGACGGCCGCCGCGCCATCCGTGACGCGGGTTGCAGAACCGACACCGCAGCCGCCGCGTCCGCCGCAGCCGGCTCCGCGCATTCATCAGCCGGGCGGACAGCAGCGGCCGGGCCAGTCCAACCAGGGCTATCAGCAGCGGCCGCAGCAGGAACGCTCATCGCGGCCGGTGGTTCTGAACCATCTTTCCGCCGATGAAATGGATGCGCGTCGCCGCGCACTCGCCGACGCTCAGGCCCGCGACGCCGCGGATGCGATCCGTCGCGCCGAGGAAGAGGCACGCCGCCGTCAGGAAGAAGAGGCACGCCGCATCGCCGAAGAGGCCGAGGCTGCCCGCCGCGCCGCCGAGGAAGCGGCCCGCGCTGCCGAGGCCAAGGTCGAGGCCCCCGCGCCGGTGGAAGCACCGAAGCCGGCTGTGCAGGCAGCTCCGGCTCCTGCCGCCGCGCGTCGTCCCGATGCGGCTCCGCAGACGGCACGTCCCGGCGCCCCTGCCGCCGAGGCACCGGCAAACCGCCGTCGCGTCAACGAGGAAGAGAGCGATCGCGGCCCGCCGCGCGGCGCTCCGGCCCGCGGCAAGGTCACGCGCCCCGAGCCTGCAAAGCCCGTTACCACGCGTCCGAAGACCGACGAAGAACGCCGCCGCGGCAAGCTGACGGTAACGACGGCCAACGTCGACGAAGACGGCACCGCTCGCGGCCGCTCGCTTTCGGCCATGCGCCGCCGCCAGGAAAAATTCCGCCGCAGCCAGATGCAGGAAACGCGCGAGAAGATTTCGCGTGAAGTCGTTCTGCCGGAAACCATCACCATTCAGGAACTGTCGCAGCGCATGTCCGAACGCGCCGTCGACGTCATCAAGTACCTGATGAAGGAAGGCCAGATGATGAAGCCGGGCGACGTGATCGACGCCGACCTGGCGGAACTCATCGCCGGCGAATTCGGCCATACGGTCAAGCGCGTTTCGGAATCCGACGTCGAACAGGGTATCTTCGACGTTGCCGACGACGAAGGCGAACTGGTCTCCCGTCCGCCCGTCGTCACCATCATGGGTCACGTCGACCACGGCAAGACCTCGCTGCTCGACGCCATCCGCCATGCCAACGTGGTGGCCGGCGAAGCCGGTGGCATCACACAGCACATCGGCGCCTATCAGGTGGAGCAGAACGGTCAGAAGATCACCTTCATCGATACGCCCGGCCACGCCGCCTTCACGGCGATGCGTGCCCGCGGCGCCCAGGCGACCGATATCGCCATCCTCGTGGTGGCGGCCGACGACAGCGTGATGCCGCAGACGATCGAATCGATCAACCACGCCAAGGCGGCGGGTGTTCCGATCATCGTCGCGATCAACAAGATCGACAAGCACGAAGCCAATCCGCAGAAGGTCCGCACGGAACTGCTGCAGCATGAGGTCTTCGTCGAATCGATGGGCGGTGAAGTGCTCGACGTGGAAGTCTCCGCCAAGAACCGCACCAACCTCGACAAGCTGCTGGAAGCCATCCTGCTGCAATCGGAAATCCTCGATCTCAAGGCCAATCCGAACCGCACGGCGGAAGGCACCGTCATCGAAGCCCAGCTCGATCGCGGCCGCGGCTCCGTCGCGACCGTCCTCGTCCAGAAGGGCACGCTGCGCCCCGGCCAGATCGTCGTTGCCGGCGATCAGTGGGGCCGCGTGCGTGCGCTGATCAACGACAAGGGCGAGCATGTGAAGGAAGCAACGCCGGCAACGCCGGTCGAGGTTCTCGGCCTGTCCGGCACGCCGGCGGCGGGCGACAAGTTCGCCGTTGTCGAAAGCGAAAGCCGTGCCCGCGAGATTTCCGAGTATCGCCAGCGTCTGGCCCGCGACAAGGCCGCTGCCCGCCAGTCCGGCCAGCGCGGTTCGCTCGAGCAGATGATGACCCAGTTGCAGACCGTGGGCGTGAAGGAATTCCCGCTGGTGATCAAGGGCGACGTGCAGGGCTCGATCGAGGCCATTGCCGGCGCGCTCGACAAGCTCGGCACCGACGAGGTCCGCGCCCGCATCGTCCATTCGGGCGCAGGCGGCATCACGGAATCGGATATTTCGCTCGCCGAAGCTTCCAACGCGGCCATCATCGGCTTCAACGTCCGCGCCAATGCCCAGGCTCGCCAGTTCGCGGAGCGCGAAGGCATCGAAATCCGCTACTACAACATCATCTACGATCTGGTGGATGACGTGAAGGCAGCGATGTCGGGCCTGCTCTCTCCGGAACGTCGCGAAACCTTCCTCGGCAATGCCGAGATCCTCGAGGTGTTCAACATCACGAAGGTCGGCAAGGTCGCGGGTTGCCGCGTCACCGAAGGCAAGGTCGAGCGTGGCGTCGGCGTCCGCCTGGTGCGCGACAACGTCGTCATCCACGAAGGCAAGCTCAAGACGCTCAAGCGCTTCAAGGACGAAGTATCGGAAGTCAACGTCGGTCAGGAATGCGGCATGGCCTTCGAAAACTACGAGGACATCCGTGTCGGCGACACGATCGAATGCTTCCGCGTCGAGCACATCACCCGCACGCTATAAGCCGTCTTTCGCTTTGAGAAATACCAAAACCGCCGGCCAGTCCGGCGGTTTTTTATTGGAACATACCGGAAAGAGGAGGAGTTGCCGCCATGACGACAGGGGCTGAAGACGATCATCCCATCGTTGTTTCCTTCATTCGCCAGCCTGCGGAGCATGTTACCGTAATGCGTCAGGTGGGGCGGCGCCTTGCCGCTCGCCGGTCTCCGAGCGCACAAAAAGCGGCGGCGGTGCTCGTCGTGTCAGCAATCGCCGTCGGTGCCGCCCTGCCCGTCTTTTTTGATTTGCTGCGAACCTACGTGTTCATTCCTGTTTTCGATCTATCGCCATCGATCCACAGGGGAGACATGGCGATCATCTGGCTTGTGCCGACGCTGATCCTCTATGCCCTGATCCTGATCTATTTCAGGTGGCTGGCGCGGCGGCGGATGGCGATGATGCAAGCCCACATAAGGCCCGATATCCTTATCACCGTGACGATAACGCCAAAGGGCGCCACCTGGGATTCCAAGCAATCGTCGATGTGGCTCGCCTGGAACGAAATCGTCGATATCGGTCTTCGCGACAAACGGATCGAATTCGATCTTGAAGCCTTCGCAACCTATATCCCGGTCGCTGCCTTTTCCTCCGAGGCCGAGCAACAGGCCGCATTCGCGAGGATTCTCGGCTTCTGGCGAGCCGGCCGGGCCATCCAGCCTTGACCTTTGCGCCGGATCGAGTCATGTGAGCCGCTTTATCGCGTCCAAAGGGACGCTGCTAACGGAACAACCATGACCAGACCAACCTCTTCCGCGCCCTCGCAGCGCATGCTTCGCGTCGGCGAGCAGGTGCGCGCAGCGATCACGCAGGTCCTGCAGCGCGGCGAAGTGCGCGACGACCTGATCGAGCGCACCGTGATTTCCATTTCCGAAGTGCGCATGTCGCCGGATCTGAAGATCGCCACGGCTTTCGTGACCCCGCTCGGCGTCACAGACCATAATGCCGTCATCGAGGCGCTCAATCGCCATGCGAAGTACATTCGCGGTCGCCTCGGCCCGCAGCTTCGCCAGATGAAATACATGCCGGAAGTGCGCTTCCGCGACGATACGAGCTTCGACAACTACAAGAAGATCGATGCGCTGCTGCGCTCGCCCGAGGTCAGCCGCGATCTCGAAGACGACAACGACCAAGATCAATAACAGAGACAGAGAATGTCCAAACCACGCAAGCCCAAGGGCCGCCCGATTTCGGGCTGGCTCATCCTCGACAAGCCGGTGGACTTCGGCTCCACCGAGGCCGTTTCCAAGATCAAGTGGCTGTACAAGGCCCAGAAGGCCGGCCATGCCGGCACGCTCGATCCGCTGGCGTCCGGCATGCTGCCGATCGCGCTCGGCGACGCTACCAAGACCGTCCCTTATGTCATGGATGGCCGCAAGATCTATGAATTCACCGTGACCTGGGGTGAGGAGCGCGCTTCCGACGACCTGGAGGGCGAGATTACCGCCACCTCCGACAAGCGCCCGGGCGAAGAGGACATCCGCGCGCTGCTGCCGAAATATACCGGCGTCATCCAGCAGATCCCGCCGCAGTTCTCCGCCATCAAGATTGCCGGCGAGCGCGCCTATGACCTTGCCCGCGAGGGCGAGACGGTCGAGATTCCGTCGCGCGAAGTCGAGATCTTCCGCCTGACGCTGCTTGCCTGCCCGGACGCCAACACGGCGCATTTCGAGGTGGAGTGCGGCAAGGGAACCTATGTCCGCGCGCTTGCCCGCGATTTCGGCCGCGACCTCGGCTGCTACGGCCATATTTCCGGCCTGCGCCGCAGCTTCGTCGCCCCCTTTGCCGAGGAGACGATGGTGCCGCTTGCCGACCTCGTGGCGCTGGAAGCGATCGAAGATGCGGACGAGCGGCTTGCTGCCCTCGATGCGTTGCTGATCGACACGGCCGAAGCCCTGTCTTCGCTGCCGCATCTCGTCATCAACGACGACCAGGCGCACCGCCTGAAGATGGGCAACCCGATCCTGGTGCGCGGGCGCGATGCGCCGGTCGCCGAAACCGAGGCCTATGCCACGGCGCGCGGCAAGCTGATCGCCATCGGCGAGATCGGCCAGGGTGAATTCCGTCCCAAGCGCGTGTTCGGCTGACCTTCCGCCAGCCGCCAAAGGCGGCTATTGCGAGGCAACAGCGATGCGATATGCTCCCCGACGGGCCATGACGGCCCGTCCAAGGGGGATAACATGCGCAGAATGACCATCGGAATAGTGGCAGTCCTTTCGTTGTTCGTCACAATGGCGAGCGCGCATTCCGCCGAGCGCTGGGCCAGCTTGCCGGCCTTTCCGCCCATGCCGCAGCCCAAGACGAGCGGTATGGCCGATGTCAACGACATCAGGATGTATTATGCCGAATACGGCGCGGGCGACCCGATCCTCTTCATCCATGGTGGCCTCGGGAATGCCGACGTCTGGGGCCATCAGGTTGCCGATTTCGCCAAGGATCACCTCGTCATCGTCGCCGACAGTCGCGGGCATGGCCGCTCGACGCGCAGCCAGCAGCCCTTCGGCTACGATCTGATGACCTCGGATTACGTTGCGCTGCTCGACTATCTGAAGATCGACAAGGTGACGCTGGTCGGGTGGTCGGATGGCGGCATCATCGGCATCGACATGGCGATGAAACATCCCGGCAAGCTGACGCGCGTGATCGCCCAGGCGGCCAACGTCACGACCGACGGCGTCAAGCCCGACGTCATGAACAACAAGACCTTCAACGACTACATCAACGTCGCAGGCGACTATTACAAGAAACTGTCGCCCACGCCGAACGAATACGACGCCTTCGTCAACCAGATCTCGCAGATGTGGGCAACGCAGCCGGCGTGGACGGCGGCCGATCTTGGAAAGATCAGCGTGCCTGTGACGCTCGCCATCGGCGACCATGACGAGGCGGTCAAGCTCGACCATACGCAGATGATGGCAAAGGAGATTCCGGGCGCGAAACTCGTCATCCTGAAGGACGCCAGTCATTTCGCCATGTTGCAGGACCCCGAGGGCTACGATGCGATGATCCGGGATGCCATGGCGGGGCGCTGAAAGCCGCTCGCGGGAGAAGCCTCTTTCCATTGCCGCTCATTTGGTTTATAGGCAGCGCCAGCATCAGGCGTGCCTGATTGCATTCGCGGCCGATGCTGGACGACATCCCGGCATTTGGCGACTTCAATCTCCTCTCATAGAAAGGACCATCCGATGTCGATCACTGCTGAGCGCAAGGCTGCGCTGATCAAGGAATATGCGACCGTCGAAGGCGACACCGGTTCTCCGGAAGTCCAGGTTGCGATCCTGACCGAGCGCATCAACAACCTCACGGAACACTTCAAGGGCCACAAGAAGGACAACCACTCCCGTCGTGGTCTCCTGACGATGGTTTCCAGCCGGCGCTCGCTTCTTGATTATCTCAAGAAGAAGGACGAAGGCCGTTATACCAAGCTGATCACCAGCCTCGGTATCCGCCGCTAACAGAATTTCCGGCGGGCGTTCTGCTGAACGTCCGCCGGATGCTTATGAAGGGTATGAACCCTTGAGACTGTTTCGCTTGCGCTTTGCATTTGCGCGATGCGAAACTGCCGGCGGGCCGGATGGGCCGGTTCTGCCAATGCCAACCGTTGACCTGTCATGGGGCAGGATTGCCGGATGCTTTCAGCCGAAGCCTCAAGCTTCGGCCGATCTTCGAAAGCCTCTCGTTGTCTTGCCCGTGATGCGTCACATTTCGTGCGGTTGAAGATGCGCCCTGCCGAATTCGTCGGCCACGGCGCCTTTTCCCGCACTGTGCAAGGACAAGATATGTTCGATATCCATACCGTCGAAATCGAGTGGGCAGGCCGCCCGCTGAAGCTGGAAACCGGCAAGATCGCCCGCCAGGCCGACGGCGCCGTCGTCGCCACCTACGGCGAGACCGTAGTGCTTGCGACGGTCGTTTCCGCCAAGGCGCCGAAGCCGGGCCAGGACTTCTTCCCGCTCACCGTCAACTACCAGGAAAAGACCTACGCCGCCGGCAAGATCCCCGGCGGTTACTTCAAGCGCGAGGGACGTCCGAGCGAAAACGAAACGCTCGTTTCCCGCCTGATCGACCGCCCGATCCGCCCGCTCTTCCCGGAAGGCTACAAGAACGACACGCAGGTCGTCGTCACCGTCATCCAGCATGACCTGGAAAACAATCCCGATATCCTGTCGATGGTCGCGACCTCCGCTGCCCTGACGCTGTCGGGCGTTCCGTTCATGGGCCCGATCGGCGGCGCCCGCGTCGGCTACATCAACGGCGAATACGTGCTCAACCCGCATCTCGACGAGATGGACGAGTCGACCCTCGACCTCGTCGTCGCCGGTACGCAGGATGCCGTCCTGATGGTCGAGTCCGAAGCCAAGGAACTGCCTGAAGACGTCATGCTCGGCGCCGTCATGTTCGGTCATCGCGGCTTCCAGCCCGTGATCGACGCGATCATCCAGCTCGCCGAAGTCGCCGCCAAGGAACCGCGCGATTTCACGCCGGAGGATTTCTCCGCGCTCGAAACCGAAATGCTCGGCCTTGCCGAAGGCGAACTGCGCGAAGCCTACAAGATCACCCAGAAGGCAGATCGCTACGCCGCCGTCGACGCCGTCAAGGCGAAGGTCAAGGCACACTTCCTCCCCGAGGAAGGCGAAGCCAAATACACGGCCGAAGAAGTCGGCGCCATCTTCAAGCACCTGCAGGCGAAGATCGTTCGCTGGAACATCCTCGACACCTCGAGCCGCATCGACGGCCGCGACCTGCAGACCGTCCGTCCGATCGTCTCGGAAGTCGGCCTGCTGCCGCGCACGCACGGCTCGGCTCTGTTCACCCGCGGTGAAACGCAGGCAATCGTCGTCGCCACGCTCGGCACCGGCGAAGACGAGCAGTATGTCGACAGCCTGACGGGCATGTACAAGGAGCGCTTCCTGCTCCATTACAACTTCCCGCCCTACTCGGTTGGCGAAACCGGCCGCATGGGTTCCCCGGGTCGCCGCGAAATCGGTCACGGCAAGCTCGCATGGCGCGCTATCCGCCCGATGCTGCCGTCGGCTGAACAGTTCCCCTACACGCTGCGCGTCGTCTCCGAAATCACCGAGTCCAACGGCTCCTCCTCGATGGCAACGGTTTGCGGCACCTCGCTGGCGCTGATGGATGCCGGCGTTCCGCTGGCCAAGCCGGTTGCCGGCATCGCCATGGGTCTGATCCTGGAAGGCGAACGCTTCGCGGTTCTTTCCGACATTCTCGGCGATGAAGACCACCTCGGCGACATGGACTTCAAGGTCGCCGGCACTGCCGACGGCATCACCTCGCTGCAGATGGACATCAAGATCGCCGGCATCACCGAAGAGATCATGAAGGTCGCCCTCAGCCAGGCACAGGGCGGTCGCACCCACATCCTCGGCGAAATGTCCAAGGCAATCACCGAAAGCCGTGGCCAGCTCGGCGAATTCGCTCCGCGCATCGAAGTCATGAACATCCCGGTCGACAAGATCCGCGAAGTCATCGGCTCCGGCGGCAAGGTCATCCGCGAAATCGTCGAAAAGACCGGCGCGAAGATCAACATCGAGGACGACGGCACCGTGAAGATCGCCTCCTCCTCCGGCAAGGAAATCGAAGCGGCCCGCAAGTGGATCCACTCGATCGTCGCCGAGCCGGAAGTCGGCCAGATCTACGAAGGCACGGTCGTCAAGACCGCCGACTTCGGCGCCTTCGTCAACTTCTTCGGCGCCCGCGACGGCCTCGTCCATATCTCGCAGCTCGCTTCCGAGCGCGTTGCCAAGACGCAGGACGTCGTCAAGGAAGGCGACAAGGTCTGGGTCAAGCTGCTCGGCTTCGACGAGCGCGGCAAGGTTCGCCTGTCCATGAAGGTCGTCGACCAGGCGACCGGCCAGGAAATCGTCGCCGAGAAGAAGAAGGACGACGCGGCCGAATAAGCCCCGCCTTCATCCAAGTTCCGGGGCGCGGGATTCGTTTCCGCGCCCCTTTTTATATTGATGCCGTCGGCCACTCCTGCTGAAACTGCGTGCCCGGCCCCTCNNCCCTAGCCCTCTCCCCACACGCGGGGAGAGGGGATAACGATTGTGCTCGATAACAGTCCTTCCTACCAAGAGGCATGTTGTCTTGCTCCGTCGTCCCCTCTCCCCGTTCCAACGGGGAGAGGGTTAGGGTGAGGGGCAAGTACCGGATAAGACGGTGGCACGGATCCGACGAACGAAACCCACCCCCATGACGAGATCACGCCCATGAGCCGCGACGCCCTGAAGACCCTGTTTCATCCCTTTGCCTCCGGCACCGTAGACGCGCCCGGCGAGGGCGAGCGGATCCTGTTTCTCGGCGCCGAGGCCGGCTTTGCACTGCCTGATGGTTTTGCCGCCGAGCTTTCCGCCGTCCAGGGCTTCCGCCCCTTCTATCGCCAGCTGCAGGCCCAGCGCATCAACGTGACGCCGGAAATCGAAGGCGGTGACTATGACGGCGCGCTCGTGCTCTGCGGAAAGCACAAGGGCGAGAACGAAGACCATATCGCCGAGGCGCTGGCGCGGGTGAAGGAAGGCGGCCTCATCCTCGTTGCCGGCGGCAAGGAAGACGGCATCCAGCCGCTGCGCAAGCGCATCGAAGGCTTCGACCTCGCGATCGAGCACATGCCGAAATATCACGGCGTCGCCTTCTGGTTTGCGCGCCCTGCCGACATCGAAGCATTGACGGCCCAGCTCGCAAAGCCGGCGACGCGCGTCGATGGTCGGTTCGTCACGGCGCCCGGCATGTTCTCCCACGACCGGATCGATGCCGGCTCCGAGCTGCTCGCGTCGCGCCTGCCGACGGATTTTTCCGGCGATGCCGCCGACTTCGGCGCCGGCTGGGGCTATCTCTCCGTCGAACTCGCGACGAAATCGCCGAGAATCGAGCGTATCGACCTCTACGAGGCTCACTACGGCGCACTGGAGGCCGCCCGCGCCAATCTGCTGGCAAACTGCCCGAAAGTCGCCCAGCGCTTCTTCTGGCACGATCTCGCGAGCGAGCCGGTCAAGGACAAGTACGACCTGATCGTGATGAACCCGCCCTTCCACGAGGGCCATGCCGCCGAGCCCTCGCTCGGACAGGCGATGATCAAGATGGCCGCTTCGGCGCTGCGGGGCGGCGGGCGGCTGATGCTGGTCGCCAATCGCGGCCTGCCCTACGAGCCGGTGCTGGCCGAAAACTTCAAGGAATTCGGCGAGACCTGCCGCAACGCTCGCTACAAGGTGCTCTGGGCGAAGAAGTAAGACCGGAGCCGCGGCGGCCCCGACCTCAATTAAGCCACTGTCATATCCTCCCCTCCCGCTTCACTGCATCTTCGAAGCCGTGGGGGATCATGACGCGAATTATGGGAATGACGCGCAGGAGCCTGCTTCAGTCCGGACTTCTCGCGCTCGCCTCGGCATTTCCCGCGGTGCGCCGTGCCGAGGCGAAACCTGGCTGGCAGTCTGCGTTGGTCGCCGCCGCGCGCAGCCAGATCGGCGTCACGACGCTCTATGATCCCGCCTATGTCCGGATCGCCTATCCGGGCGGCGACGTGCCGCCCGAGCGTGGCGTCTGTGCCGACGTCGTCATCCGCGCCTATCGCAGCGCCTTCGGCCTCGACCTGCAGAAGCTGGTGCATCAGGACATGACCACGCATTTCTCCGGATATCCGCAGGCGTGGAGCCTCAAGAGACCCGACAGCAACATCGACCATCGGCGCGTCCTCAATCTGGCTGCCTATTTCAGCCGCAGGGGAACGGCGCTGCCGGTGAGCGACGATATCGGCCAATATCAGCCGGGCGATCTCGTCACGCAGCTTTTGCCGGGCAATCTGCCCCATATCCTCATCGTTTCCTCCGGCATGTCGGGCGAGGCTGCGGGCCGTCCGCTGGTGATCCAGAATATCGGCGCGGGCGCAAGGGAGGACGATACGCTGTTTGCCTACCCAAGGACCGGGCATTTCCGCTTCGCGCCGGAGGCGGCAGCCTCTTGAGCGGGCATCCCCGGCAAGATGACCTGCTCCCGAGCCTTTTCTCCTATCTCGCGGAGATCAATGCGTCCGATTCGGCACTCTTGCAGCCCATTCGCGGCTCAGGACGGCATAGACACATTCGTCGCCCCAGACGCCATTGAAGCGATCGCTTTCGATCAAAAGCGCCTCGCGACGCAAACCGAGCCGTTCGACAACACCAACGGAGCCGGCGTTCTTCGCATCCAGCCGCGCGAAGATCCGGTGAAAGCCGAATTTCTCGAAACCGAGGGTGATGATGGCCGCGGCTGCTTCGGTGGCGTATCCCTTTCCGGCATGGGCGGGGCTGAAGATATAGCCGACCTCGGCTTGCCGTGCGGCCTTGTTTGCGAATGTCAGGCTGACATCTCCCACCAAAGCATCATCCTCTCGCCGAACGGCGGCACACAGCAGCGTATCGCCGTCTTCGCAGAAAGGTGAATCGAGGCGGGCATCGAAACGCTCCCTCATCGCTTCAGGCGAAGGAGGATCACGGTACAGGAAACGATAGATTTCCGGCAGGGAGCGATAGGCGCTATAGGCGGCGAAATCCTCTGGCATGAAGCGGCGGAGGATGAGGCGATCGGTCGATGCGAGGGGTTTCGCGTCTTTCGACATCATCGGGAATCCTCTGCAAGGATAGCCGGAAATGTCGTCCTCGCGGCCACGGACCGAGAGGACGATTGGGATCAGGGCCTACTCGGCGTCGGCGCTCGACAGCGTTTCCAGCGTCGGCATCGAAGTGATGTTGTAGCCGGCATCAACGAAGTGGATTTCGCCGGTCACGCCGGCCGACAGGTCCGACAGCAGATAGAGCGAAGAGGAGCCGACCTGGTCGATGGTGACCGACTTGCGCAGCGGCGCGTTGCGCTGATTCCACGACAGGATGGCGCGGGCATCGGAAATGCCGGCACCGGCCAGCGTGCGGATCGGACCGGCGGAAACCGCATTGACGCGGATGCCGCGCGGGCCGTAATCGGCAGCAAGATAGCGAACGGAGGCCTCGAGCGCCGCCTTGGCCACTCCCATGACGTTGTAGTTCGGGATCACGCGCGTCGAGCCGTTATAGGTCAGCGTCAGCATGCTGCCGCCTTCGGTCATCAGCTCGGCCGCACGGTTGGCGATCTCGGTGAAGGAGAAGCAGGAAATCACCATGGTACGGGTGAAATTCTCCCGCGTGGTGTTGGCATAAAGCCCTTTCAGCTCGTTCTTGTCGGAAAAGCCGATGGCATGGACGATGAAGTCCAGCTTGCCCCAGCGCTCCTTGATCGCGGCGAAGACGGCATCGACGGAAGCCAGATCCTCGACGTCGCACGGCAGAAGGAAATCCGAGCCGACTTCGGCTGCCAGCGGCTTGACGCGCTTGCCGAGCGCCTCGCCCTGAAACGTGAAAGCCAGTTCCGCGCCTTCGGCCGCCAGCGCCTTCGAAATACCCCAGGCAATCGAGTGATTGTTTGCGACGCCCATGATGAGCCCGCGCTTACCCTGCATGATTCCCGTCATTGCCTTATCCGTTGTAGCGCTGGAATACGAGCGTGGCGTTGGTGCCGCCGAAGCCGAAGGAGTTCGAAAGAGCGATGTCGAACTTGGCATTGTCGATACGCTTGCGCACGATCGGCACGCCTTCGAATTCCGGATCGAGTTCGGTGATATGGGCGCTTTCGCCGATGAAGCGCTCCTGCATCATCAGGATCGAATAGATCGACTCCTGCACGCCCGCCGCCCCGAGCGAATGGCCCGTCAGCGACTTGGTCGACTGGATCGGCGGGATCTTGTCGCCGAAGACCTCGCGAATCGCGCCGATTTCCTTGCTGTCGCCCACCGGCGTCGAGGTGCCGTGCGTATTGATGTAGTCGATATCGCCCTTCACCGTGGAAAGCGCCTGGCGCATGCAGCGCGCGGCGCCTTCGCCGGACGGCGCGACCATGTCGTAGCCGTCCGAGGTGGCGCCGTAGCCGACGATCTCGGCATAGATCTTGGCGCCGCGAGCCTTGGCATGTTCCAGTTCTTCCAGCACCAGCACGCCGGCGCCGCCGGCGATGACGAAGCCGTCGCGCTTGGCGTCATAGGCGCGCGAGGCGGTTTCCGGATGGTTTTCGTTGAAGTCGGACGACATGGCGCCCATGGCGTCGAAGAGGTTCGACATCGTCCAGTCGAGATCTTCGTGACCGCCGGCGAACATGACGTCCTGCTTGCCCCACTGGATCATTTCAGCCGCATTGCCGATGCAATGCGCCGAGGTCGAGCAGGCGGACGAGATCGAATAGTTGACGCCGTGGATCTTGAACCAGGTCGCAAGCGTTGCCGACGCGGTCGAGGACATCGACTTCGGCACGGCGAAGGGACCGATGCGCTTCGGGCTGTTGTTCTTGCGGGTGATGTCGGCCGCTTCGATCAGCGTGCGGGTCGACGGGCCGCCGGAGCCCATGATGATGCCGGTGCGCTCGTTGGTGATGTCGCCTTCCTCGAGGCCGCTGTCGGCGATCGCCTGCTTCATGGCGACGTGGTTCCAGGCGCCGCCCTGCGACAGGAAGCGCATGGCGCGGCGATCCACCATATCGGTCGTATCGATGTTGGGCGAACCCCAGACCTGGCACTTGAAGCCATGCTCGGCGAAATCGGGGGAGAAAGAAATGCCGGATTTGGCTTCGCGCAGCGAGGCGGTCACTTCTTGAGCATTGTTTCCAATCGAGGAGACAATACCCAGACCCGTAACAACTACCCGTCTCATATCGATGACCTTTTCTAAAACGTCTGTCTTGGTGGAGGCGGCGGCGCCGCGGTTCAGGCGACCTTGTCCTTCGACAGGCCCACACGCAGGTCCGTCGCCTGATAGATGGTTTCACCGTCGGCCTTCAGCCAGCCGTCGGCGGTGCCGAGGACGAGACGGCCGCGCATGACGCGCTTGAAGTCGATGCCGTATTCGAGAAGCTTCGTGTCCGGACGAATCATGCCCTTGAACTTCACCTCGCCTGTCGAAAGCGCCATGCCGCGGCCGGGCTCGCCGAGCCAGCCGAGGAAGAAGCCGGTGAGCTGCCACATGCCGTCGAGGCCGAGGCATCCCGGCATGATGGGGTTGCCGGCGAAATGACACGGGAAGTACCAGTCATCGGGGCGCACGTCGTATTCGGCGCGGATGAAGCCCTTGTCGAAGGCGCCGCCGGTTTCCGAAATTTCTGTAATGCGATGGACCATCAGCATCGGCGGCAGGGGAAGCTGCGCGTTGCCCGGGCCGAACAGTTCGCCGCGGCCGCAAGCCAGGATTTCCTCGTAATTGAAGCTGGGCTGTCTCGTCGTCATAAAAATTCCGTTTCCCCCACATGAATGCCGATGGATGTGAAGCTTTAGTGCAAGATGGACAGAAAATGAAGCGAAAGCATCACGCTCTCATTCATCCGTTCGATCGAATGCACTAGCTGTTATGTGGTGGTCGCATACAGGAACGCCAGAGCCGCGACCAGAGCGAAATGCGCCAAAAGCCCGTTTTTTGCGGCTTTTGAGCACCTTCCCACTGCATGGAAACTATTGAAAGCAATCAAGGCAAAAGTTATATGGCTTAGTAAAGAATTATAGAGCTCAGGAATCCGGAGTCCCTGAATGGCGGAAGAGGCCGAAATCGCGATCGAAAGCAGGCTGCGCAATGTGGGCCTGAGGCCGACCCGACAGCGGATCGCGCTGGGGGATCTTCTTTTCGCCAAGGGCGACCGCCATCTGACCGTGGAAGAGCTTCACGAGGAAGCCGTTGCCGCCGGTGTCCCCGTTTCGCTCGCGACCGTCTACAACACGCTGCATCAGTTCACCGAGGCCGGGCTGATCCGCGTGCTCGCCGTCGAGAGCACCAAGACCTATTTCGACACCAACGTCTCCGACCACCATCACTTTTTCGTGGAAGGCCATAACGAGGTGCTGGATATCCCCATCAGCAACCTGACGATCGGCAATCTGCCCGAGCCGCCCAAGGGCATGGAAATCGCCCATGTCGACGTGGTGATCCGCCTGCGCCGCAAGCAGCGGCAATAGGCAGCAGGCAGCAGGCAGCAGGCAGCAGGCAGCAGAATTGTTTCCCGGGCGCTTGCTGTTTCCTATTGCCCGATACCCATTGCCTCCAATTACATCACATCATCCGGATGCCGGCCTGGCTTGTGGCGATAGGTCGGAAAGGTCCAGCCGAACCAGAGCGCGCCGCCGCGCACCGCGAAGGCCGCCGCCACGCCCAATCCCGCCGACACATAGAGCGGCAGCATCGTCGCATTGGCGGCGGTGAAGACGCCTGCGCCGACGAGCGAGGCCGTCACGTAGATTTCCGGCCGCAGCAGCACCGAGGGCTGGTTCGCGAGCAGATCGCGCAGGATGCCGCCGAACGTCGCCGTCAGCGCGCCGGTGACGATGGCGACCGTGGGGGAGCCCGTCGCCGCCATGCCCTTGGCCGCCCCCATGACGCAATAGGCCGACAATCCGACCGCATCGAGCCACAGAAGCAGCCGGTAGCGCGATTCGAACAGATGCGCGGTGAAGAAGAACAGCACGCCGACCGCGGCGCAGATGATGATATAGGTCGGGTTCAGCACCCAGAAGACCGGCACCCGGCCCAGGACGATATCGCGAAGCGTACCGCCTCCGATGCCGGTGACAGCGGCCAGGAACAGGAAGCCGATCAGATCGAGCTGCTTGCGCGAGGCCGCGAGCGCACCGGTTGCGGCAAAAAGGGCGACGCCGGCATAATCAAGAAACGACAGAAGCGACATCGAAAACTCCAACGGGGCGCCGGCGATTTTTCCGGAATGAATCACGACGGCAAGGGCCGCGCAAGCAGGCGCGTGCAAAGATATCGCAGCGGTTACGGCGACCATCGTGGCCGCAACGGCACTTCGAAGAGGAATCCCCCTTGAAATCCCTGCTGATCGTCATCCTGAACCTCGTCGCATTCGTCATCATGCCCGTTTCGGCCGTGGCGCAGCAATCGATCCTGCAGGACCCCGTGGCTTTCGAAAAGGATCACTTCACCAAGAGCTGCGACGGCCAGGTGAGCTTCGGCGACAAGTTCGCGACCGAACAGGACGTCAACAACGACAAGCTGACCGATATCGTCATCAATGAGGGCGAGATCACCTGCAAGGGCGAAAAAGGGCCCTACTGCACCGATGAGGGATGCCCTTACAATTTCTACGTCCAGGTGGCGGAGGGCGGCTATCTGCTGATCGCCACGGCGCAGATCTACGGCTACGATTTCATCCAGCGCTTCGGCAACATGGTGCTGGTCATGAAAATGCATCCGCACTTCTGCGACCGCAAGGATGGCGAGGATTCCTGCGAGATCACCGTCAGGGTCCGCGGCACGAAGTTCGTCACCATATCGAAGAAATAGGCCTCACGGCGCCGGATACAGCGCCGAGGTGCGGCCGACCGCGTAATATCCGACCAGGCCGACCCATTCGCGCGCGCCCGTCGCCAGCAGCTGCGCATTGCGCGACGGCTGCGTGAAATCGAAACCGAGCTTTTCCTTGCCGGTACTGCGATAATCGACCGGCCAGGGCACGACATCGATGCCCTGCTTGCGGAAGATGCCCATCGAGCGCGGCATATGGAAACCGGAGGTGATGAGCAGGCAATCCGAAAGCCCGTTCCGTGCCAGCAGCTCCTTCGTATTGACCGCGTTCTCGAACGTGGTGCGCGACGTCGTGTCCTCGACCATGCGGCTCGTCGGGATGCCGAGCGCGGTGAAGAAGCGCTCCGAGATGACGGCGTCGCCCTCATAGGTGCCGCCGATCGAGCCGTCGCCGCCCGAGATCAGGATACGCGCCTGCGGGTATTTCTGCGCCAGCCGCAATGCTTCGATCAGCCGATCGCCAGCCGAATCGAGCTCGTAGCCGCCGCGCACGGTCGCCACCTCGTTCTGCGTGGCGCCGCCGAGAACGATCATGCATTTGAGATCGGCGGGATCGGCCGCAGGATGCGGAAAACGCTCTTCCAGCCCCTGGACGATATAGGAACCCGCCGTCGTATAGAGCGCGACGAACAGGATGAGTGTCGCCAGCAGTGACGAGGCTGCGGAGATGGCGCGCCAGCGCAGGAGAGCCGCAATGAACGCCAGGAGCACGAAGAGAAACGCCAGCGACAGCGGCTGACCGAAAATCCAGACAAGTTTCGAAAAAACGAACACGGCACATCCTTACGCTTGTCGGCAAAACGATTCGTCTTTTCTCCTAGCAGATTTTGTGCGCTGCAATGTGGCTATTTCGATCGCCGCGCCATCGGGGCCGCCATCATCAGGCGCTGGCTGAAGCGGCGCTGCAGCGGGCGCGGAATGAAAAGCGTGGCCAATGCCAGGACGAGCGCAACCATCGACACCAGCCAGAGCGCGTGGGCGCCGAGCGCATTGGCGAGAAGCGCGCCGATGACGGCGCCGACGATCATGCCGCTCCAGGGCACGATCTGCACCGTCCAGGCGAAGTCCCGATCCCCCAGCAGGAAGCGGCCGACACCGCGACCGAATCGCGAGAGCGCTCCGGTGACATAGGTCAGGCCGATCGGCAGGCCTTCGATGTGTTCGACGGTGGCGTTGACCAGGCCCATGGCAAGCACCACCAGATAGAATTGCACCAGAATGAGCGGCGGCTCCGCAAAGCCCGCGGCGGCGGCAAGAAGAGCGCTGACGCAGGCCAGCACCACGAAAGCCCGCCTGTCGGCCGCATGTGCGATGACGATGCCGAGCGCATTGCCGGCAATGAATGTCAGGATGGCGGAAAACAGCACCGCCGCATGGCCGAAATCACCCGTTCCCAGAGCAATCGCCGCCCGCGTCGTATTGCCCGTCATGAAGGACACGAAATTGCCCGTCAGCATCAGGCCGACGGCATCCGTCATGCCGGCCAGAAAGGAAATGGAAGCGACGAGCATCAATCCCGTCACCGTGCGGCGGGTCTTGATGAGACGGCGGCGGCGTTGTCTGGTCATGGGGCGAATCGAGGTGTGTTACGGAGGGTTGGAGGGTAGCATGAACTCGGGGAGCATGCGGAGTATTACGGTGCTTGTAGGAAATGGGAAGCCTTCCTGAGGGGGCAGCTACAATCTCTTTTTCACAAAGGCCCGCCCAGACCCGGATTTGAGATATTTTTCGAATGCGAATGCCTGCGCCTCATCGGAAAACGCAATGTAGGTCTTTATCGACCAAGGGGCATATTTCGACGTGTAGGATATCCGTTGCTTCGCTCGTTGTATTCACGGTGCCGGTTTTGGCGTACGGCTGGTTGCTGAAGCATGTGAGCCGAATTTTCGCTCAGAACCTTTTGATCGCTTCTGATGCTGAGCACAGAAGGGTGATGGCCATAACATTCTTGGGTCTGGCCAAGCGGAAGTCTGTTGGCATTGCGGAACAAGATAGAGCGCTTATTCTCAACACGCTTTTCCGGCCTGCGCCTACTAGCCCACAAGAGGAGGGCCCGCCTCTGGGGCTGCTAGAGTTCATAAAAAAGTAGAGTACTTAGATGGCGGGCGATGCGCCTCTGCTACGAGCGTGCCTGACCGTCTTCATTAAATGAACCCACCGTTTGCTGTGCCCTTGCGCCGTGTCTCAGCGGTTCGCTCTTCGTAGACTTCAGCCCAGATGCGGTAGGTATTCGCCACCATGCTCTCTAGCTCTTCAAGCGAATACAGCGTCACACCTTTATCACCGTAGAGCCGCGCCGTACGCCCGCCGTCATCGTCAACGCCAAAGCGAACAATCCCGAGGTTGACCCCAGCAAAGTCATCGTCCGCAGCACGAATGCGTTCATGCATCACGGAGAATGCAAAGCGCCGTCCCGCCTTGGTAAGCCCTTTGGTGCGCCTTGGGTCGATGAATAAAGAGTAAGGCATACCGTCAATGGCGAACACGGAGGGAAGCCAGAAGTTTACCTTGCGGCCAATGCCCATCGCCATCGGGAAAAAGTCATGGTGCCGGCCCGCGATGTTGTGTTGTGCAGCAAACTCGTGGAGCGCTTTCGCAATCTGCTCATTGCTCTTGAACTCGTCGCCCGACTTGCAGGACCGAATCAGCCGCTCCCGGATTTTCTCAAAGGGCGTAGGTGACGCATCGCCAAACATTGCTGGCTGAACATTGAAGATATCAGCAAAGCATGCGCGAACGTGTTTGTAGGAGAAGGTAGAAAATCCCGTCTTCATCTTCCACAACTGCGCTCGTTGCACCTCATCAGACAGTGGAGCAAGCCGCGCCAAGTCGGTGTCAGGCAAAAGGGGTGTCGTCAAGAGGTTCTCCAGATAGTGGTTCTGGACCGACTGAGACCTTATGGTGACGGAATCGGTCTGCAATCACACTATCCGAGATTCTCATCCCGAACGCAACTCCCGCCCGCCCCTGCTCCACGACATACCACCATGGAGAGTCCTTGGCGTGGGACAAGTCGACAAGACGACCTGTAGGCAAAGAGCCGTATGAGGCTAGAACACGCCGAATGAGATCCACGATCCGGCTGTCTTTAACGTCTTCGATGGGGCGACGCTCCCCAGTCAGGGGGTCTTGGCCGGTCGCGCGGAACTGAATGGCTTCGCGGCCCGCCTGCTTAAATGAGCGATAGACGGTAGGATGGACAGGACCATACTGCCATGCCTCAAAATATCCCGAGACGAGAGGCGATTTGGTTTGGATAAGATGGATGCCGTGGGAGAAATATAGGAGCTTTTGGAGTTGAATGTGCCCCAGCCCCAAGTCAATCCTGCCCGCCTCATCTAGCATGAGGTTGGCAACAGCTCTGGGGTCATATCCGGCGCTCATAACATTGCGCTCTTCATCTCCAATTTGTGAAGGCAGCCTAGAATGGATTCCCAGCCGCCGCGAATCACAAGTTACTAACGGGTGGTTTCTCGAAGCTTAATCTCCAGAAACGCGTGGGTACTCGCCATGGGTACTTTCTTGGGTACTCAACCAGACAGCCATACGGCACATCCATTTGATTATATTATGGAATTTTTATCGAAGGAGAATTTGGTGGAGCTAAGCGGGATCGAACCGCTGACCTCTTGCATGCCATGCAAGCGCTCTCCCAGCTGAGCTATAGCCCCATCAAGGTGGTGCCGTTTGACCGGCCCTGGGTCCCTTCCGAGCGCTTCGCCCGTCGGGGTGGCGGCTTATTACTTGTGGTTTTCACAGATAGCAAGCCGAAAAATTCGGCCCGGGAAATTTTTCTTGCTTACCGGGCCGACTTGTCCGCAGATCAGACGTCGTCGTCGTCGCCGGTGACGCCGATGATGTCGCTCATGTCGTCATCGTCTTCATCTTCGTCGGCTTCGAGGAAGGTATCGTCGTCGTCATCGCCGATTTCGACATCGTCATCGCCGATATCCGGAATATCGTCGCCGGCGGCAGCCTCGTCGGCATCCTCGAGCGACACCAGTTCGACTTCGGTGTTTTCGGTATCGACCTCGGCCACTTCGTCTTCTTCCGGAACTTCCTTGGAAGCGGAGGTTTCTTCAAAGAAGGACAAGGGCCAGGATTTGCCGGTATAGGGCGAGATCACCGGATCCCGGTTCAAGTCGTAGAATTTCTTGCCGGTATCGGGATCGGTACGTTTCGTTCCAAGTTCCGCTTTCGCCACTGTCAAAGCCTCATGAATGGCCGAATGAAAATTCGGCAATGCCGGGGAAGCCGGCGTTTTAAGGGAAATATCAGCCGGTCCCCTTAATCGTTGCGGCCGTTTCTGTCAAAGCTAAACTTCATGCCGCTTCGCACGCGGTTTGCGCGCATTGCCGGACGACCGGTCGGCAGACCCGTGCCGGCGAGCCGGTATGAACCGCAGGACATAAGGCGAAGGGTATCGCAGCCGGCCGCAGAATGCGGCAGGAATACCCGCATCCAGCCGCGACACGCCGCTCGAACGAACGGAGCCGCGGGCTTTCCGGATTTTCTGCTATTTTGCTATGATGACAAGATTGGGCGCGACGATCGAAGCCAGGAGTTGCTAGATCGCGCATCGGCCATTCGAAGTCCTGCAAGGGTCCGGGGATGGCGGCAACAACGGATCGAAGCCATGTATCAGCCCCCACATCACCGCGAAGACGATCTCGGCACGCAGCACCGGCTGATCCGCGCGCATCCGCTGGGAATGCTCATTACCGCGGGCGGCGGCGGGCTGATCGCCAATGCGGTGCCGTTTCATCTCAATGCGGAACTTTCGCCCAAGGGCACCCTGCAGGCGCATCTTGCCAGGGCGAACGGCCAGTGGAAGGAGATCGCGGCGGGAGCACCAGTGCTCGTCGTCTTCCAGGGCGCCGACACCTACATCACGCCATCCTGGTATGCGACGAAGCGGGAGACCGGCAAGGTGGTGCCGACCTGGAACTATGCGATCGTGCAGGTCCGCGGAAGCGCGCGCACGATCGAGGATCCCGCCTGGCTGCGCACGCAGATCGGGGCGCTGACGGGGGAAAACGAAAGCGACCGTGCGCAGCCCTGGGCGGTGGAGGACGCGCCGCCGGACTTCATCGCGGCCCAGATGAAAGGCATTGTCGGCATCGAAATCGACATCGAGACGATTGACGGCAAGTGGAAGGTGAGCCAGAACCGGCCGCTCGCCGACCGGCAGGGCGTGGCCGAGGGGCTTGCGGCGATCGATCGCAGCGAAGCAGCCGAGATGGCCGATCTGGTGCGCCGCTACGGCAAGTAGAGCAGGAAATACAGGGTAGGGACGAAAGAAGACATGATCATCGCCATCGACGGACCTGCGGCTGCCGGCAAGGGAACCCTGGCACGCCGGATCGCCGAAACCTTCGGTTTTCATCATCTCGACACCGGCCTCACCTATCGCGCGACCGCCAAGGCCCTGCTCGATGCCGGACTGCCGCTGGACGACGAAGCCGTGGCCGAAGGCATGGCGCTCAGGGTCGACCTTGCCGGGCTCGACCGGACCGTTCTGTCGAGGCACGAGATCGGCGAGGCCGCATCGAAGATCGCCGTCATGCCGGCCGTGCGCCGGGCGCTGGTCGAGGCGCAGCGCCGCTTTGCCGAAAAGACGCCGGGCACGGTGCTCGACGGCCGCGACATCGGCACCGTCGTCTGCCCCGGCGCGCCGGTGAAGCTCTATGTCACGGCTTCGGCCGAAGTCCGCGCCAGACGCCGCTACGAAGAGATCGTCGAGGCCGGGGGCAGCGCCGATTACGATGCCATTTTCGAGGATGTGAAGCGGCGCGACGAGCGCGATATGGGCCGCACCGACAGCCCGCTGAAACCCGCCGAAGACGCGTACTTGCTAGATACCTCAGAAATGAGTATAGAAGCGGCGTTTCAGACGGCGAAATCGATCATCGACGCCGCTCTGAGCCGAAATGCCTGAAAATATGAGCGGCTTTCGCGCGCTTCCGCGCCCGAAACCGCCGATTTCAATAGCCTGACATTCCGTCCAAGCGCCGGATAGCTTCCCGAAGGGGAGGCGGACTGGGGTCAGGTTCTGTTCAACGCGAACCACCGGCGCGTCAGTGTCCAGATCGCACGATCGGGACACGCCAGGAGATTTTATGTCTGTAACTTCCCCCTCTCGCGAAGATTTCGCAGCTCTTCTCGAAGAATCCTTTGCCAAGAACGATCTGGCTGAAGGCTATGTCACCAAGGGCATCATCACCGCCATCGAAAAGGATGTCGCCGTTGTGGACGTCGGCCTCAAGGTCGAAGGCCGCATCGCGCTGAAGGAATTCGGTGCGCGCGCCAAGGACGGCACGCTCAAGGTCGGCGATGAAGTCGAAGTCTACGTCGAGCGTATCGAAAACGCGCTTGGCGAAGCCGTTCTGTCGCGCGAAAAGGCTCGCCGCGAGGAAAGCTGGATCAAGCTCGAAGCCAAGTTCGAAGCTGGCGAGCGCGTCGAAGGCGTCATCTTCAACCAGGTCAAGGGCGGCTTCACCGTCGATCTCGACGGCGCTATCGCCTTCCTGCCGCGTTCGCAGGTCGACATCCGTCCGATCCGCGACGTCACCCCGCTGATGCACAACCCGCAGCCCTTCGAAATCCTCAAGATGGACAAGCGTCGCGGCAACATCGTCGTATCGCGCCGTACGGTTCTGGAAGAGTCCCGTGCCGAGCAGCGTTCTGAAATCGTTCAGAACCTCGAAGAAGGCCAGGTTGTTGACGGCGTCGTCAAGAACATCACCGATTACGGTGCGTTCGTCGACCTCGGCGGCATCGACGGCCTGCTGCACGTCACCGACATGGCATGGCGCCGTGTGAACCATCCGTCGGAAATCCTGTCCATCGGCCAGCAGGTCAAGGTACAGATCATCCGCATCAACCAGGAAACCCACCGTATCTCGCTCGGCATGAAGCAGCTCGAGAGCGATCCGTGGGATGGCATCCAGGCCAAGTATCCGGAAGGCAAGAAGATTTCCGGTACGGTCACGAACATCACCGACTACGGTGCGTTCGTCGAGCTGGAGCCGGGCATCGAAGGCCTCATCCACATCTCGGAAATGTCCTGGACCAAGAAGAACGTTCACCCCGGCAAGATCCTGTCCACGAGCCAGGAAGTCGAAGTCGTCGTTCTCGAAGTCGATCCGACCAAGCGTCGTATCTCGCTCGGCCTGAAGCAGACGCTGGAAAACCCGTGGGCAGCATTCGCCCGCAACCATCCGGCCGGCACCGAAGTCGAAGGCGAAGTCAAGAACAAGACCGAATTCGGCCTGTTCATCGGCCTCGACGGCGATGTGGACGGCATGGTGCACCTCTCCGACCTCGACTGGAACCGTCCGGGCGAACAGGTCATCGAGGAGTTCAACAAGGGTGACGTCGTCAAGGCCGTCGTTCTCGACGTCGACGTCGAGAAGGAACGCATCTCGCTCGGCATCAAGCAGCTCGGCAAGGACGCAGTCGGCGAAGCAGCCGCTTCCGGCGACCTGCGCAAGAATGCAGTCGTTTCCTGCGAAGTCATCGCAGTCAACGACGGCGGCATCGAAGTGAAGCTCGTCAACCACGAAGACATCACCTCGTTCATCCGCCGCGCCGATCTGTCGCGTGACCGTGACGAACAGCGTCCGGAGCGTTTCTCGGTTGGTCAGGTTGTCGACGCTCGCGTCACCAACTTCTCCAAGAAGGACCGCAAGATCATGCTGTCGATCAAGGCTCTGGAAATCGCGGAAGAGAAGGAAGCCGTCGCTCAGTTCGGTTCTTCCGACTCGGGCGCTTCGCTCGGCGATATCCTTGGCGCGGCTCTGAAGAACCGCAACGCCGAATAATCCCGGCTAAAACCTGGAAAACAAAAGACCCGCCGGAGCGATCCGGCGGGTTTTTCTTTGGCGGCCATGACATACCTGCGCCCGGCCGTTCCGCTCCCATGGCGCCTATTCCCAGGCCACCATGCGCCGATAGAAATCGAAGGCGTGATCGGTCAGGGGGTCGCGCAGAGGCTGCGGCAAGGCAACGAGCTCCGGCCGGACGCCTTCACCCTGCGGAGCGGTCGATGCGGCTTCGGATTCGTCGGCCTGCTCCTCGACCGCCTGTGCCGGCGATTCGTCCGCATGGGCCTCGTCTTCGCCCTGATCCTGCGGGGTCTCCTCGTCACGAGCCTGCCTGCCCTCCTCGTCACCGACGGGATCGACCCGATCGAGCAGTTTCGCTTCGCTTTTCCTGACGGGGGGTTCGGCCGGCAGATAATTCGCCACGACGAAGGGAACGCCAAGCGGAAGAGGCGCGGGCGTGGCCAACTGTTCCGCGGCCTCGTTCGCCGCCATCGACGCTGCGGACGACGCCTGGGCCGCCGGTTTGCCGGACAGCACGGCCGCGATGGCGGGCGCCTCGGGCTGCTCCGTCAATGACACCGGCGCGGCCGTTACCGGGGCCGGGCTCCTGCCATTTTCGTTGACGGCAGGCAATGGCGATGACGCCTGTGCGGCCGCGTTGCCGGTCAACGCCTGCGCGATGATTTTCTCGACCGACGACGACGGATTGCGGATGATCTGCAAAAGGTCGGGATCGGTTGCCATCGCAGGCGGGCTGATGACGACCTGAAGCCCCTGTTTGATGTCGGCCTCTATCTGCTGGATATCGCGCGGCATCGGCGGCGGCGTCAGCGGCGATCTGATCAACGCCACCTCGGTCGGGAGCTCGGCTTCGGCGGCGATTGCCGTCAACAATGCTCCCGCGGCCAGATCATCGACAAGGGAAGCGAGCGCCGAAGCCTGGGCCGCAGCGTCGGCGATGCCAGTAGCAGGCGCAGTTTGCGCAGCGGCGGCGGTGGCATTCGGCGCCATCGCCTGTGCCGGAAGAGCTCCCGCGCCAGCAGCCGGCCCGGATGCAGCCGGAACGGCCGCCTGTGGTGTCTGCTGCGGCGCCGACGCCGGCTGCGCAGCCGGCTGGGCCGCTGTTTGCGTGGATGCGGGTGTTGACAGCAACGGTTCTTCGGCGATGGTGGCGGCAAGAGCCGCTGCCGGAGCGGCGAGATCGGCCGGCTTCTGCGGTGGGGCCGCTGCCGGTGTCTGCGGGGCCGGCGTTTCCACTTCGCCGGCATTTTGTCCGTATGAATTGACGACCGCCTTCAGCACGGCATCGGGTTCGCCAACCGATGCCTGTTCGAGGCTGAGAGCCAGCTGGATCGCCTGCGGATTTTCAGGATCCTCCAGTGCCTCCGCCAGAAGCGGCAATGGCAGCGGCGTGCTCATCTGCGTGTCCATCCGCTGCTGCGCCGCAACGAGTTGCTGCGGCGTCAGGCTGCGGATCGCGGCGGCGACGCGTTGCGCATAGGCGGCATTGCTCTCGCCCGGCTCGCGCGAAACATTCACCGCCTGAGCGGCGGCGTCGATTGCGGAAAGCAGGCTGTCGAACATCCGCTCGCGGGCCGCGACCAGCAGCATGTTCAACTTGCCCTCGACGCTGGCGTTGACCGTGCTCGATAGAACCGCAAGCGGCGTAGCCGCGGTCTGGAGTCCGGAGGTCTCGGCTGTCACGACAACCGGCTTTTCAGTCGTCACACCGACAGCGGATACGGCACCCACGGAAAGCAACATGACATGCTCCTTTGTCTGGCAGGGCGACGATGGAAGCTGGGGGCAGGTTCAATCAGGGTCCGCTCATGCGGCCGGTGGAACTTCGAGCGCCGGAAAACCGGAAGAGCGAAACGCGGACGCGTCGGGCCGGAAGTCAGCGACGAGGATAGCAGGGCGTTTCTTAACAGATTCCTAAACAAAAAAGACCAATGCCACTTTTACGGCATCGGCCGGTGGATTTCGCTCTTTCGGCGAAACGATCAGCTATGCGCGAAGATATCCGTCTCTTCCCAGCCGAGCAGATCGAGCTTGGCGCGCGTCGGAAGGAAGGCGAAGCAATCGTCCGCATAGTCCATCCGCCCGTCGCGCAGCAGGCGTTGCGTCAGCTTCTCGCGCAGCGCGTGCAGATAAAGCACGTCGGAGGCCGCATATTCGAGCTGCGCCGGCGACAGCGTTTCAGCGGCCCAGTCCGACGACTGCTGCGCCTTGGAGATATCGACGTCGAGCATCTCCTTGAGATTGTCCTTCAACCCGTGCCGATCGGTATAGGTGCGGCAGAGGCGCGAGGCGATCTTGGTGCAGAAGACCGGCGTGGTGGTGACGCCGAAGGTATGGAACAGCACGGCGATGTCGAAGCGGCCATAATGAAAGATCTTCTGGTGCGTCGGATCGGCCAGCATGGCGACGAGATTGGGCGCCTGTTTCTGACCCGCGGCGATGCGGATGACGTCGGCCGTGCCGTCGCCCGGCGAAAGCTGCACGACGCAAAGCCGGTCGCGGCGCGGAATGAGGCCGAGGGTCTCGGTATCGATGGCTATGGCGCCGGTGTAGCGGGCAGCGTCTTCGGCGGAAATATCGCCCTCGTGATAGCGGATGGTGGCAGCCATGAGATTCTCCCGGCTCTGTCTTTCTGAATTCGCGCTTTTCGTCCGTTCTATAGAACAGACGGGATGAGAACCATACCGCAGGCGCTCAAAATGTCGGCGGCGTGTTGATCCAGAGCAATATGGTCTCACCGTCATGTCGGTTGCGCCAGGAATGATAGCGGCGGCTTTCGAAATAGAGCGAATCGCCGGGCAGGAGGTCGAAGAACTGGTCGCTATCGAGCACCAGCTCCAGACGACCGGCGAGCACATGGATGAACTCCTCGCCCTCGTGGCGATAGGCCCCCTCGCTCGTCGCGCCGGGCGCGAGCACGAAGCGGTGGCAATCCATCATCGTCCTCCCCTCCGCCAGCAATTGCACGGTGACGCCCGGCGTCGTTGCCGGCCAGGCACGCCATTCGCCGGAGCGGATGAGCGCCGGGACATCCTCGCGCTCCTCTCCCGACAGGCGCGATACCGTCGTGCCGTAGTAATCCGCCAGGTCGTGGAGGGTCTTGAAGCTGACACCCTGCGAGGTGCGCTCAAGCGTCGAGAGCGTCGAGGAGGTCATACCCATGTCTGCGGCGACCTGCTCCAGCGTCCTGCCGGCGGCATGGCGCAGCGAACGAAGCCTGCGGCCGATATCCGACGATGCCAGCTGTTCGCCATTTTCCGGGCTGGCGGCACTTCCTTCCTCGGTCTCAAGCGCCTCGCGAATCGCCGCCGGATTGAGGCCACGCTCGGCGCGGAACCATGAAATGCGCTTCAGCCGCGCCACGTCTTCGGCGCTGTACTGGCGATGTCCGGTCTCCGAGCGGGAGGGAACGACAAGGCCCTGGCTTTCCCATAGCCGCAGGGTGGAAGCCGATACGCCGGCAAGGCGTGCCGCTTCCGCCACCTTGTAGCGTACGGCGTGGCGCTCCGGCTCGATGCTGCTCATTGGCCAATGATCCCTGCTCTCTGGTCTTTCGATCCGTTTAGCATGGATGAAGCGCGGAATCGATTTAAGGAATTATGCCGCCTTTCGGGGTGTGCAGCCTCCCCGCTGCATTTTGTCATCCGCACAAAATCCCGCTTGAAATCTTGCAGAAAAAATGTAGGAAATTTCTAACGAACTTACAGAAGTTCTGCAAGATAATTCAAGACAGCTTTCTGGGAGCCCTGCAATGACCCTGACCGAACGGAAGAATGCCGCTATTTCCCGCGGCGTCGGCATGACGACGCAAATCTATGCCGACCGCGCTGAAAACGCCGAGATCTGGGATAAGGAAGGCAATCGCTATATCGATTTCGCCTCCGGCATTGCCGTGGTGAATACCGGCCACCGCCATCCCCGCGTCATTGCAGCCGTCAAGGAACAGCTCGATCGCTTCACCCACACCTGCCATCAGGTCGTGCCCTATGAAAGCTACGTGCATCTGGCCGAACGCCTCAACGCCATCGTCCCGGGCGACTTCGCCAAGAAGACGATTTTCGTGACGACGGGTGCGGAAGCGGTCGAAAACGCCGTCAAGATCGCCCGCGCCGCCACCGGCCGTTCCGCCATCATCGCCTTTGGCGGCGGCTTCCATGGCCGCACCTTCATGGGCATGGCGCTGACCGGCAAGGTGGCGCCCTACAAGATCGGCTTCGGCCCGATGCCGGGCGACGTCTTCCACGCGCCCTTCCCCGTGCCGCTGCACGGCGTCAGCGTCGAACAGTCGCTGGCAACGCTGAAGAAGCTTTTCGCCGCCGATGTCGATCCCCAGCGCGTGGCGGCCATCATTCTGGAACCTGTGCAAGGCGAAGGCGGTTTCTATCCGGCGCCATCCGCTTTCATGAACGCGCTGCGCGAGATTTGCGACCAGCACGGCATTCTTCTGATCGCCGATGAGGTGCAGACGGGTTTTGCACGCACCGGCAAGATGTTTGCGATGGATCATCATGAAGTGGCGGCCGATCTCGTCACCATGGCGAAGAGCCTTGCCGGCGGTTTCCCGCTCGCCGCCGTCACCGGCCGCGCCGAAATCATGGATGCGCCCGGACCTGGCGGCCTCGGCGGCACCTATGGCGGCAATCCGCTGGGGATCGCCGCAGCCCATGCCGTGCTCGACGTCATCGCCGACGAGGGCCTGTGCGACCGCGCCAACCAGCTCGGCTCGCGCCTCAAGCAAAGGCTGGAATCGCTGCGCGACAAGGTGCCTGAAATCGCCGACATTCGTGGACCCGGCTTCATGAATGCCGTGGAATTCAACGATGCGACGACGAAGCTGCCGAGTGCGGATTTCGCCAACAAGGTGCGGCTGATCGCTCTCGACAAGGGGCTGATCCTGCTGACCTGCGGCGTCCATGGCAATGTCATCCGCTTCCTGTCGCCGATCACTATTCAGGACGGCGTGTTCAGCGAGGCGCTCGACGTTCTCGAGGCATCGCTGCTGCAGGCAAGCACCTCGCGCTAACGGGCGCAACCCCCGTATTTCCTTTATTCGCTCGTGCGGTTGGCCGGGCGAAAACCAGTCGGAGTGCATAGCATGTCCTTTACATCAGCAATGACCAAGCATGTTCCCTTCTCCTCGCGCTTCCTGCGCGCCGCCGGCTATATCAACGGCGCCTGGACGGCGGGGGGCGCAACCGAGACATTCGATGTCATCAATCCCGCCACCGGCGAAGTGCTCGCCTCGCTGCCCGACATGGGTGCTGCGGAGACGACCGCCGCGATCGATGCCGCTTCCATCGCCCAGGTCGCCTGGGCCGCCCGACCAGCCAAGGAACGCGCCGCGATCCTGCGGAAATGGTTCGACCTGATGGTCGCCAATGCCGATGATCTCGCCGCGATCCTGACGGCCGAAATGGGCAAGCCGCTGCCGGAAGCCAAAGGCGAGATCCTCTATGCCGCGTCCTATGTCGAATGGTATGCGGAAGAGGCCAAGCGCATCTACGGCGAAACCATCCCCGCCCCCTCCAACGACAAGCGCATGGTGGTCATCAAGCAGCCTGTCGGCGTCGTCGGCACGATCACGCCCTGGAACTTCCCAGCGGCGATGATCGCCCGCAAGATCGCGCCGGCGCTGGCCGTCGGCTGCACCGTCGTCTCCAAGCCTGCCGAGCAGACGCCGCTGACGGCGATCGCACTGGCCGTTCTGGCCGAAGAGGCGGGCGTTCCGGCCGGCGTTCTCAACATCATCGTTGGCATCGACGGCCCGGCGATCGGCCGCGAGCTTTGCGGCAATCCGAAAGTGCGCAAGATCAGCTTCACCGGCTCGACCGAGGTCGGCCGCATCCTGATGCGCCAGTGCGCCGACCAGATCAAGAAAGTCAGCCTCGAGCTCGGCGGCAACGCGCCCTTCATCGTGTTCGACGACGCGGATCTCGATGCCGCCGTGGAAGGGGCGATGGCTTCGAAATACCGCAATGCCGGCCAGACCTGCGTCTGCGCCAACCGCATCTATGTCCAGTCCAGCGTCTATGACGCCTTTGCGGCCAAGCTTGCCGCCAAAGTGAGCGAACTTTCCGTCGGCGACGGCTTCAAGCCGGGGGTAACGGTCGGGCCGCTGATCGACGAACAGGGCGTCGCCAAGGCCGAGGACCATGTACAGGACGCCGTATCGAAAGGCGCCCGCATCGTGCTCGGCGGCAAACGCATCGAGGGTGCCGGCACCTTCTTTGCGCCGACCATCCTGACAGGCGTCGGCCGGAGCATGAAGGTCGCGCGCGAGGAGACCTTCGGCCCGGTCGCGCCGCTCTTCCGCTTCGACACCGTCGAGGACGTCATCGCGCAGGCGAACGACACCGAATTCGGCCTTGCCGCCTATTTCTTCGCCGGCGACCTCAAGAAGGTCTGGCGTGTGGCGGAAGCGCTGGAATACGGCATGGTCGGCATCAATACCGGCCTGATGTCGACGGAGACGGCGCCGTTCGGCGGTATCAAGCAATCCGGCCTTGGCCGTGAAGGCTCGCGCCATGGCGCCGACGACTATCTGGAAATGAAATATCTCTGCATCGGCAATCTATAGCCGGCAAATCAAGTCGAGCTAATGTGAACGCGGCCCTGCCACAGCCGGGCCGCGCTCAATCGGCCGGTATGAAACGCGCCGGTATCGAGATTGAGCCTGAGACCGTTGACTTCGGCTCGCCGGATGGGCGTATGGCCGTGGACGATCAGCTTCGGCAGCGGCTGGGCACTGTCGTAGAAGCGGGAACGGATGAAAACGAGGTCGTCGTCCCGCTGCTCCGAGATCGGACGATCGGGATCTATGCCGGCATGAACGAACAATGCTTCCGGCGTGTCCAGCAGGATCGGCAGCCGGCGCAGGAAATTGACGTGATCGTCAGGCAACCAGGTTCGGATGAAGGCATCGAGCGTCTTCTGCTTGGGATATTGCTCTTTCAGTTTCGGGATATCCACGCCATAGGACGCCAGCGTTGCATCGCCGCCGAGCCCGACCCAATCCTCCAGCGATATCTCGCCATCGACATAGGCAAGCATCGCCATCTCATGATTTCCGGTCAGGCAGATGCGATCGAAACCGTTGGGCGGCGGCGCCATGATCCGGCCGACGACCTGCGCCGAGGCGGGCCCGCGATCGATGTAATCACCCAGCATGATAATGAGCTTTCGGCCCGGCAGCCCTGCCGCATCGGCGACGATCTTGCGCTCCAGCGCACTCAGGAGATCATAGCGGCCATGGACATCGCCGATGACGTAGGTGGGCATGTCGAGATGATCGAGCCGCTCGCGACGTCGCCGATGGCCGAAGCCATTTGCCATTTTTTCGCGTATTCTAGATGCCGCCATGAAACTGCCTTTCGAGCGCACACCCCGGAACGCCTTAACTGTGTCTGCAAAAAGGACTCAAAAGCGACGATTCTTTGCCAAAAAGGCGGAAATCATCACCCATGACGGTGCCGGCCGCGAGATCGGGCCTGCGGCATCGGCCTTGCTTGCGGCAAAGCGTCCCGAATGGTTCCTTTATGCCTTGGAGAAAGTTGACAGTGCGTATCCGCAATCCTATCGCGCTAGAACCTTTCCGCTTTTCCTCGAATCGCGAAAAGCTCCATCCTTTTGTTCTCACGCAATTCCGGACGGAAAACCACTACGCACTTTTCCTGGAATTGCTCCTGGCGGACCTGGCAGGACAGTTGCCGATTGCCGGGCGAAACGACACCACACCGACCTGGAACATCACACCTATGGCGCCTGTAAATTTATCGTGAAGCTGTGATGGATCCGACGACAGCGCTCGAACTCTGCCGCTTTCTGCACGACGCATCCCTGATGCTTCTGTGGGGCTCCTGCGCCTATCTCTCCCTTCTGGTGCCGAAGGCGATTGCGGATATTGTCTGGCGCGGGATGGCAATGCCGTTTTTGCTGATCGCGCTGGTGGGCGGCCTGGCGATGCTGATATCGCTGCCTGCGGCCACCGCCATTATCGGGAATGGATGGAGCGATGCGCTCGATGTCGGCATGGTGCACGATGTCCTGTTCGACACCACCGTCGGGCGGGCATGGCAGGCACAGGCGCTGACCACCGCGATGATGGTTTGCGCCTTCCTGCTGCCCGAGAGCTGGCGCCGCCATGGGCTGGCCCTGGCCTCCGGCCTGGGGCTGGCGGCGCTCTCGCTGACCGGTCACGCCTCGATGCTGGAGGGGTGGCTGCGCCAAGCGCATCGCGCCAACGATATCCTTCATGTACTGACCGGCGGTGGCTGGCTGGGGGCGCTGGTGCCGTTGATCCCTATTCTGCGGCTTCTCGGGCGGCCGGATTGCAGGGCGGCCGCGCAACTGGCGTTGCGCCGGTTCTCCAATGCTGGGCATGCTGCGGTCGCGCTCGTCATCCTCTCCGGCCTCGTCAATACCATGCTGATCCTGAAACGGCTGCCGACGGACTGGTCGTCGCCCTACCAGACGCTGCTTGCGCTCAAGATCGCCCTGGTCGCCGTCATGGCGTTGCTGGCGATTGTCAATCGCTATGTCTTCGTTCCCTGGATCAGCCGCAATCCCGGCCGCGCGCTGCATGCCCTCCGGCTGGGAAGCATCGCCGAAATCGCCATCGGCATGCTGGTGATCGGGCTGGTTTCGGTCTTCGGAATGCTGGAGCCGGCATAGAGCAATTCCAGGAAAAGTGCGTAGCGGTTTTCCGTCCGGAATTGCTTGAGAGCAAAAGGATGGGGCGTTTTCGCGATTCGAGGAAAAGCGGAAAGGCTCCAATCTATGGAAGCTTTGCCCGCTCGGCCCCACCGAGAGACTTCACCACGGCGCGAACGGCTGCCGCATCGCTGGCCGCCGGCCTGTATTCCAGGCCCACCCTGCCGCGATAGCCATGGGCGAACAGCCAATCCAGCCGCTCCGCCAGATCGATATGGCCGGTGCCGGGATCGTTGCGGCCGGGATGATCGGCGACATGAAGATGCACGATGCGGTCGATGCGATCACCGACGACCTCGCGCGTATCCTCGCCCATGACGGCGGAATGATAGAGATCGTAGACGATGCCGATTTCCGCGCGGCCGACTTCGTCGACGATATCCAGGCCCTCGGCCGTCGACGACAGATAATAGCCGACATGGTCGATCTTCGTATTCAGCGGCTCAAGACCGAGCCGAACACCGGACCCCTGCAGAATATCGGCGCCGGCGCTGAGGGCGCCGACGAGGGCGGCCCGCTGGTCGGCACGCGAAAACTCCGGCAGATCGTCGCCGGCCTGCGCGATCAGGACCTGGGCGCCGAGGCGTTGCGCCACGGCGACGGACTTGCGCAAACCGTCCAGCCAGGCCTCCTTGTTCGCCGGATTCGTCAGCGCGATCATCGGCTCCGCCACCAGGCCGGAAACCGCGATGCCGGTCTCGGCAACCGCGGCGGCGATGGCATCGACATCCTTGTTCGTCCAACGCCAGAACTCGATCGCATCGAGCCCCGCCTCATGCGCCAGCCGCACGCGATCCGCAAAGGCGTCGCCATCGCGCGCAAACAACCACTCGATACAAGCCGAAAATTGCCGCATGAAATTCTCCTCCCGCACTTTTCCCAGCAATGCGCGGGATCGGCGGCGGCCGCAAGAGGGTCAGCGCTGAATATGCGGAGGGCGCCTCGCCGATGAATCGATGGCTTCCACGTTCATTGCGGAGAGAACGCGCATGTCCCGACGAAAATCGGAAGGCGTCATGCCGGCAATGTGGCGGAAGGACTTGTTGAAGGCGCTGATCGAGCCGAAACCACTGTCCATGGCAACCTGCAGGACATTGGCGCCGTCGCGCATCAGCATCGCCTGGGCGCGCGAAAGGCGCAGCAGGCTCACATATTTGGCCAGCGTCATGCCGGTGGACTTCTTGAAGAGGTTCATGGCGTATTTCGGATGGAGACGCGCCGCCTTGGCGATATCGACCGTATCGATGTCGTGCAGAAAATTGTCGGCGATGAAATCGCACATTCGCGCCAGACTGCGCGAGGATTGCGGATGGGCCTGCTCGCTTGCCAGGTTTCCCTGCCGTTCCGGCACCATGCGGTACGGCTCGAAGGCGATGCGCTCCAGGCGCAGGAGAAGTTCGGCAACGGCATGTTCCGCCCTGGCACCGTCGTCGGACATGACATAACGGTGCCATCGGGCGAAATTCTCGTCATCGGCGGCATCGGTCGCCGAGCTGATGAGGGCCTGCCCGCGGATGAGGCGCCCGGAAATATCGAGCGGCAGACGCAGGCGGAAGAAATGCACGAGCGGCAGATGCGCGCCCGCATAGATCGCGTCGTCGGACAATTCGTCCAGCTGATGCGGCTGTCCGCCCCAGAAAAGGCAGATCTCGCCGGCTCTCAAAGTAAGCTCGTGGTTGCCTATGCGGTAGTGCACGGTGCCGCGAACGATGTAATTCACCTCCACCTGCGCGTGCCAATGCGGCTTTGCCATCGGCAACGGGTGGTTATGGAACATCTGAAGGACATTCGGGAGCCCTTCGACGCTGCTCGCGCCCGGCTGATAAATTGCCCGTTGACCTACCTTACTTTTCGCCAAGTCGATGTTCCTTTTTTAGGAGACAGAAGCGTACGGGCAGCTAGTTTAAGCGTGTTCTCTTGAGGACGGCAATTGAAAAGGGAGGATTTTCAATGCGTTTAAAACTTGCTGGAGCGACGGCGCTTGCTGCCTTGCTCGCTTCCGGTTCCGCTTTCGCGGAACAAACCACCATCACAGTCTGGAGCTGGAACATCGCCGCGTCGGCGCTGAAATCCACGCTCGAGGGATTCAACAAGAAATATCCCGATATCAAGGTCGATGTGCAGGACATCGGCAACCCGCAGGTCTTCGATAAAATGCTGGCTGCATGCGCGGCCGGCGGCGACGGTCTGCCCGACGTCATGTCGATCGAAAACCACAAGGCTTCGATCTTCTGGAACCGCTTTCCGGACTGCCTGACCGACCTGACGAAGCTCGGCTATAATGATGCACTCAAGAAGCAGTTCCCGGATTTCAAGCGCGCCGAGCTCGAAGTCGGTGACGCCGCCTATGCAATGCCATGGGATTCCGGCCCGGTCACCATGTTCTATCGCCGCGACATGTATGAAAAGGCAGGCGTCGATCCGGCAACGATCAAGACCTGGGACGATTTCATCGCCGCCGGCAAAAAGATCTCCGCCGCCAATCCCGGCGTTGTGATGACGCAAGCCGATCTCAACGGCGACAGCGAATGGTTCCGCATGCTCGCCAACGAACAGGGCTGCGGCTACTTCTCGAATGACAGCCAGAGCATCACCGTCAACCAGCCCGGCTGCGTCCAGGCGCTGGACAAGGTAAAGGAAATCAAGGACGCCGGCCTGATGACCGCGGCGAACTGGAACGAGAAAATCCAGGCGAACACGGCAAGCAAGGTGGCATCGCAGCTCTATGGCGGCTGGTACGAAGGCACCGTTCGCTCGACCTCGCCGGATCTCGCGGGCAAATGGGGCGTCTATCCGATGCCGAGCATGACGGCCGACGGCCCGCATGCGGCCAATCTCGGCGGCTCGTCGCTGGCGATCTCGAACGGCTCCAAGAACAAGGAAGCCGCCTGGAAATTCCTCGAGTATACGCTCGGCACCAATGAGGGCCAGGTGACGATGCTGAAGTCCTTCGGGCTTGTGCCGTCGCTGCTGACGGCGGTTCAGGATCCCTTCGTCAACCAGCCGCAGCCCTATTGGGGCGGGCAAAAGGTCTGGGCCGATATCCTCGCCACCCTGCCGAAAATCCGCCCGAGCCCCGGCACCCAGTATTTCAGCGACGCCGATGAAATCATAAAGGCCGTACAGACGAAATACCTTGCCGGCGGCTATCCAAACGGCAAGGCCGCGCTCGACGATGCGGCCCAGCAGATCGCCTCGGCGACAGGTCTGCCGCTCGCGAAATGAGTGACACTGCCGGGCGCGCATCCCAAGCCGCGCCCGGCATCCCCGCCGCTCTCAGGGCGGCGGGGATGCGGTCATGAGTCATTTCACCGCGCATAAAGGAGAAGGATTTCATGCGGTTGCGAAACCGGAGCGCCTACGCGTTCCTTGCACCCTATCTTCTGGTGTTCGCCGCTTTCTGGGTCTGGCCGATCATCGATTCGTTTCTGATCTCGTTCCAGAACACGCGTGTCAATCCATGGGTATTCAACACCTCGATCAACTGGGGGCGCCTGTTCGGCGACCCGGCCTTCTACAATGCGCTTCAAAACACGCTGATTATCCTGATCGTTCAGGTCCCCGTCATGATCACGCTCGCCACGGTCATGGCGGTGCTGCTGAACTCGCCGCTGTTGAAGGCGCGTAGCATTTTTCGCTTTGCTTTCTTCGCGCCCGTGGTCGTCGGCGAAGTGGCCTATGCCGCCGTGTTCCGCCTGATGTTCAACGTCGACTTCGGTATCATCAACAAGCTTCTCGGCACGGTCGGCATCGCACCGGTTTCGTGGTTCGCCGAATCGCATGCAGCCATGCTGCTCATCATCATCGCCGTCACCTGGCGCTGGGCCGGCTACAACGCCATCATCATCCTTTCCGGGCTGCAATCGATCCCCGAGGATGTCTACGAGGCCGCAACGCTCGACCGCGTCAGCCGTTTCAAGCAGTTCATCCACATCACCCTGCCGCTCCTGAAGCCGATCATCCTCTTCTGCGTCGTGCTGTCCGTCATCGGCACCATGCAGCTCTTCACCGAACCATATCTGATCACCAACAGGGGCGGTCCCGGCGGCGGGACGGAGACGCTCGGCCTCCTGCTCTATCGCCAGGCCTTCCAGTCGACCAACTTCGGCTATGCCTCGGCGATCGCCTACACGATGGCAGCGCTCGCTGTGGTCATCTCTCTTCTCAATCTCTGGGTGGGGCGCGAACCGAAATGAAATCGAAGTCCAAATCCACTCTCATCCGCTCGCTTGCCTTGCACGGCCTGCTGGCACCGCTCGCCATCGTCTGGCTGTTTCCGCTCTGGATGATGTTCGTCTTCTCGACCATGCCCGACTACGGCATTTTCAGCCCCGGCATCATCCTGACACCGTCGACAGGTTTCCTGGACAACGTCCGGAACCTGCAGGCCGATACCAACTTCATCGGCGCCATGACGATCTCCATCGTCGTCGCCGTCGTCTATACCGTCCTGTCGGTGCTGCTGACCTCGATGGCCGGGTGGGCTCTGGCGCGCTACCAGTTCGCCGGCCGTTCGGGCGTCATCGGCATCATCCTCGGCACGATCACGCTGCCCTATTCTGTCGTCGTCATTCCGCAGTTCATCATGGTGGCTCGCGATTTCGGGCTGGCCAATTCATGGGTCGCGCTGATCGTCCCGCCGCTTTTCAATTCGCTCGGCGTGCTGTTCATGCGCCAGGCCTTCTCGATGATGCCGGGCGAGCTTTTCGACGCGGCCCGCGTCGAGGGCGTCAAGGAATGGCAGATCTTCCTGCGCATCGCCCTGCCGCTGGCGCGGCCGACGATGGCGGCGCTCGCCATCATCCTGTTCCTGGCTTCCTGGAACAATTACCTCTGGCCGCTGCTCATCAATTCCCGGCCGGGGATGATGACCGCGCCCGTGGCGCTCGGAACGCTGATCGGACTCACCAGGGTCTCCTGGGGCGGTATCATGGCCGGCGCCGTGATGCTGACGGCGCCGATCCTCATCGTCTTCGTTCTCCTGCAGCGCCATTTCATCGCCGGCATTGCCGCCGGCGCAATCAAATAATTCCGGGAGACCCCGCATGGCTGAACTGTCTCTTACCAATGTCGTCAAGCGCTACGGTTCGCTGGAGATCATCCACGGCGCCAATCTGGAGGTGAAGGACGGCGAATTCGTCGTCTTCGTCGGGCCGTCCGGATGCGGCAAGTCCACGCTGCTGCGCATGATCGCCGGGCTGGAGGATATCTCCGGCGGCGAACTCAGGATCGGCGGCCGCGTGGTCAACGATGTCGAGCCGGCCGACCGCGGCATCGCCATGGTCTTTCAGTCCTATGCGCTCTATCCGCACCTGACGGTCGAGCAGAACCTCAATTTCGGGCTGCGCATGAACGGCAACCCGAAGGCCGACACCGACCGCCGTGTCAAGCAGGCCGCCGAGATCCTGCAGATCACCGAATTGATGCAGCGCCGGCCGAAGCAGCTTTCCGGCGGCCAGCGCCAGCGCGTCGCCATCGGCCGCGCCATCGTGCGCGAGCCGCAGATCTTCCTGTTCGACGAGCCGCTGTCCAACCTCGATGCCGAATTGCGCGTGCAGATGCGCGTCGAAATCTCGCGCCTGCACAAGAAGCTCGGCACGACGATGATCTACGTCACGCACGACCAGACGGAGGCCATGACGCTTGCCGACAAGATCGTCGTGCTGCGCAACGGCAATATCGAACAGGTGGGAGCGCCGCTCGATCTCTACGACGATCCGGCCAACCAGTTCGTCGCCGGCTTCGTCGGTTCGCCGAAAATGAACTTCCTGCAGGCCGAAATCGCCGACAACCAGCCTGGCCGCGTCTCCATCGTGCTCAAGGGCCAGCGCAATGTGCAGCTGACATTGCCGATCAGCCCGGCAAAGGCCGAAGTCGGCCAATTGGTGACGCTGGGCGTTCGTCCGGAACATTTTCTGGAGGCCGGACGCGGCGACGCGGACATGACCGTCGACGTCGATGTCGCCGAGCATCTCGGCAATACCAGCTACATCTACGCCAATATCGAAGGCGGCGAGCAGATCGTCATCGAGCGCGAGGAGTCCCGCAATACGGGCAATCGCGACAAGCTCACCGTGGCGTTGTCGGCGGCCAAGACATTCCTGTTCGACAGCGCCGGCAACCGATTGCGGTAGGCGCTGCCCTTCACCCCTCCCAGGACAGCATGCAGATTTAGGAAAGGACCGTTCCATGACTACCGACACACCCATCCGCTGGGGCATCATCGGCCCCGGCCGGATCGCGCAGACTTTTGCCGATGGCGTCGCCCATTCCCGCAGCGGCAAGCTGGTGGCCATCGCCAGCCGCAATCCGGACAAGCCCGGTCTCGGCGACAATTTTCCCGGTGCGCGCATCGTCAACGGCTATGAAGCTTTGCTGGCCGACAAGGAGATCGACGCCGTCTATATCGCCACGCCGCATACCGGCCATGCCGAATGGGCGATCAAGGCGATCCGCGCCGGCAAGCATGTGCTGGTCGAAAAGCCGATCGCGCTTTCAGCCTTCGATGCCGACGCCATCTACCACGAAGCGAAGAAGGCCGGCGTCTTCGCCGGCGAAGCCTTCATGTACCGTGTCCATCCGCAGACGGCGAAGCTGATCGAACTGGTAAAAAGCGGCACGATCGGCGAATTGCGCATCATCCGCTCATCCTTCGGCTTCAACATGGGCAAGGTAAATCCGGAACATCGGCTGTTCGCCAATGAAACCGCCGGCGGCGGTATTCTCGATGTCGGCGGCTATCCGGTATCGATGGCGCGACTGATTGCCGGTGCGGTCGACGGCAAGCCGTTCCTCGATCCCGACAAGGTCTCGGGTGTCGGCCATCTCGGCCAGACGGGCGTCGACGAATGGGCTTCCGCCGTGCTGAAGTTTCCGAACGGCATCGTCGCCGAAGTCTCATGCTCGATCATGGCGAACCAGGACAACACGCTGCGCATCATCGGCTCGGAGGGCCGCATCGAAGTCGCGGACTTCTGGTTCGCATCCGGCCACAAGGGCGGCGTCGGCAAGATCGACGTGATCAAGGGGGGCGAGACCCAGACCATCGAAGTCAAGGAAGACCGCTGGCTTTATTCCTTCGAAGTCGATGCCGCCGGCGATGCCATCCGCGCCGGCAAGAAGGAGTTCGCCTATCCCGGCATCGGCTGGGCGGATTCGATCGGCAACCTGCGGGTCCTCGATCAGTGGCGTGCCTCGATCGGCCTCGAATACGAGGTGGAGAAGGCAACCCACCGCACGAAGAACATCGCCGGCGCAACCGTTGCCAAGGGCAACAGCATCCCCAAGCGCAGCATTCCGGGCATTTCCAAGCCGGCTTCGCTCGTCACGCTCGGCTTCGAGTTCTTCCCGAATTTCGCGGCCGCCTCGCTGACGCTCGACGCCTTCTATGAAGCAGGCGGCAATGCCTTCGACACGGCCTATGTCTATGGCGGCGGCAAGACGGAGAGCATATTCGGCGATTGGCATACGAGCCGCAACGTGCCGCGCGAGGAGATCGTGCTGATCGGCAAGGGCGCGCATTCGCCGCTTTGCTACCCGGACATGATCGCCAAGCAGCTCGACCAGTCGCTCAACCGCCTGAAGACCGACTATGTCGACATCTACTTCATGCACCGCGACAATACCGACGTTCCCGTCGGCGAATTCGTCGATGCCATGGATGCCGAGGTGAAGGCCGGCCGCATTCGCGGAATCTTCGGCGGCTCGAACTGGACGCGTGCCCGCTTCGACGAGGCCATCGCCTATGCCGAGAAGAACGGCAAGACGGCACCGGCTGCCCTCTCCAACAACTTCTCGCTGGCGGAAATGCTCGACCCGATCTGGGCCGGCTGCATCGCCGCCTCCGACGACGAGTGGAAGGCCTGGCTCAATGCCAAGCAGATCCCGAACTTCGCCTGGTCGAGCCAGGGACGCGGCTTCTTCACCGACCGCGCCGGCCGCGACAAGCGCGACGATGAGGAATTGGTGCGCGTCTGGTATTCCGACCGCAATTTCCGCCGCCGCGACAGGGCGATCGAACTGGCGCAGAAGCTCGGCCGCAGCCCGATCCACATCGCGCTCGCCTATGTCGTCGCCCAGCCCTTCCCTGTGATACCGCTGATCGGCCCACGCACGATCGCCGAGCTGGAAGACAGCCTTTCGGCGCTCGACATCAAGTTGACGCCGGAACAGGTGAAGTGGCTCGAAGGCTGAGATAAACGCCTTACTTGAAAGGTGACACCGAAACAAAAAGCCCATCCGGGAAACCGGATGGGCTTTTTTACATGGGAAGAGATGGTTGCCACGCACCTCCTTCTCCCCTCGGGGAGAAGGAGGTGCCGACAGGCGGATGAGGGGGATTCGCCAAGGGCACAAAAGCCAATTAAATCAGCGCAATTACCCCCCCTCATCCGGCCCTTCGGGCCACCTTCTCCCGTGGGGGAGAAGGAGTTTAAACATGAGAGGTCAGGCGGCGAAATCGAAGGTCTTCGTGTCCGATCCTTCGAGCCGCAGAAGATAGGCCTTGCGCTCGAGGCCGCCGGCAAATCCCCTGAGATCGCCGGCCGAGCCAACCACGCGATGGCATGGCGCGATGATCGAGATCGGGTTGCGGCCGTTGGCGGCGCCGACCGCGCGGATCGCCTTGGCCGAGCCGATCTCCGTTGCGATCTGGCGATAGCTCCTCGTCTCGCCGAAGGGGATGGCGAGCAGCGCCTGCCAGACCTTCTGCTGGAACTCCGTCCCGGCAAAGTCGAGCAGCAGATCGAAAGCCTGTCGCTCGCCGGCGAAATATTCACGCAGCTGCCGTTCGGTTTCGAGGAGCACGGGATGGCTTTCATCCTCGGCCACGATCAGCAGCGGCACGCGGCCCGGCCGATCGTTATCCCACAGGATCGCGGCAAGCCCGTCGTCGCTGCCGACGAGCTTCAACGCGCCGACAGGCGAATTCATGATCCGAGAGACATAGTGCTTTTCAGCATTTTTCGGAGCCTTGGTCATGCCGATATCCTTTCCTTGAATTGCGCTCATGGTATCGGGCGGATTGCCTGCGATGAAGCGCTGATGTCCGCATTGGACCTCAAATGACGGCCTGCAACCACCCGAAAAGAGTTCAACGGCAGCAAAATCCCGGCATTTAGGCTTCATGCGCGCAGGTTCAAGCTGACACGGAATGCATGGTCGCGCTTGGGAAACGAGCTCAAATTGTGTAAAAACAACTAGAGGCAAATCATCGAGGAGGCAGAGCCCGATATGACGGTTCGCCCGCCGCGCAATTTCAGTCCATCGCACATGAACGAGACCGGCCTCGGCGTTCTCGAGTACGAGATGATGTCGGAACGGGCGAGTACGCTCGGCCATCACGGCATGAAGGTCGAGACGGCGCTCGCCGCATTGCAGGAGGGCGAGGCCAGGGGCAAGCAGGGCGTGGAGCACGAAAGGCTGGTGGACACCGCCGCCGAAGCCGTCTGGGGAATGTTCATCCACCGCGAGATCTGCGGCCTGCGCAATGGCCGCGACGTCATCCAGCGCTACGGTATCCCGAACAAGGTGCTTGCGCGGCTTGGGGCAAGCCCCCGGCACCCCTGAACCTCAGGATTTCAGGATCGCCTGGAAACGCGGATCGAAGGCATGGCCGATCGGTTCCGCCGCCGCACCGCGCGCCACGGCCCAGGGATCGGTCATGCCGAGCTGCAGACGCGGCAACGATCGGCCGGGGCGATCCGCATTGGACGGCAACAGCGGCTGCATAGCGGCGATCAGACGCGTCGCCAGCGCCGCGGGCGCGCCGCAGAGAATCACCGTCTGCGGATCGAAGACGGTTTCGATGAGCTGCACGCTCCAGCGCAGGTCGACCGCCGCCCTTTCGATCCAGGCAAGAATTTCGGGGTCGGCGGCGGCAGCGCGGTCGTTGATCAGCGCGTAAATATCGGGCGCCATCGGATCGACGCCGAGATGGTCGTAAAGCGAGGCCAGCGAGGCACGATGTTCCAGCTGAGTCAGCCGGCCGCCGGCCGTCAGCAGGGCCATGCCGATTTCGCCGGCATTGCCATGGGCGCCGCTGTAGAGTTCGCCGCCGAGGATGAGTCCCGCGCCAATGCCGTAACCGACATAGAGACAGACCGCGTGGTCGAGGCCGTGCGCGGCTCCCACCATGCGCTCGGCGGTCGCACAGGCGGCGGCGTCGTTCTGCAGGGTGACGTTAAGGCCGGTGCCGGCAGAGAGCGTTTCCAGCAGCGGGAAGCGTTGCCAGGGGCCCATCATCCAGGGGTTATCGACATCGTCCTGCTCGATGCCGAAGGGGCCCGGCATCGCCGCGCCAAGGCCGACGAGGCGCTTTTCCGCCTGCGCCACGCGCTGCTTGAGTTCGGCGCGCACATCCTGCACCAACTGCAGCACGACCGGCGTGCCGGTCGCCGGTCCGCCGGCCGGCAGGTTCGCTTCCTTGCGGATCAGAACATTGCCGACGAGATCGACGGCGATGGCCCGGGTAATGTGGCGGTCGATCTGCAAGCCGATGGCGAAGGCGCCTTCCGGCACGAGACCATAGGGCGTGGAGGGCTGGCCCCGGCCGCGCCGCACCGTTTCCCTTGACGTGACCAGCCCGTCGTTTTCCAGCTCCTCCATGATGTTGGAGACCGTCTGCTTCGTCAGACGGGTGGCCCGCGCGAGATCCGCGCGCGAAAGCGCGCCGTTCAGCCGTAGGGCATCGATGATCACCCGCCGGTTATGGGCGCTGGTGCCTTCGTGATTCGTTCCGCTCGTAGCCCTGATCGGGCGATTGTCGTCCATCTGTATTTGCCTCTTGACACCAATAGAATATTGAAGAACAAATTAGTCAATACAATTGACTTAAAAGAAACCGCAGAGTTTCGAAAAGGGAACGCAGAGGGCTTAAAGGCTCCGAAGACGCTCCGATCCGCGTGCGGCAGCCGGCCAAGCCGATTGCCTGCCCGATAATCGATGGCGACGCTTGAGCCGGCATCGGAAAAATCGCGTGACTGTCAAAAACTGGAGGATGGAATGTTGAAATCAATGAACAAGACATTGCTCGGCGCAGCGCTGATCGGCGTATCCTTCGCCTCGCATGCCTTCGCCGAAACGACGATCAATGCCCTCTTCATGGCGCAGGCGGCCTATAGCGAAGCCGATGTGCGCGCCATGACGGACGCCTTCACCAAGGCCAATCCGGATATCAAGGTCAATCTCGAATTCGTCCCCTACGAAGGCCTGCACGACAAGACCGTGCTCGCTCAAGGCTCCGGCGGCGGCTACGACGTCGTCCTGTTCGACGTGATCTGGCCGGCCGAATACGCGACCAACAAGGTTCTGGTCGACGTGTCCTCGCGCATCCCGGACGACACGAGGAAGAACGTGCTGCCGGGCGCCTGGACGACGGTGCAGTATGACGGCAAGTACTACGGCATGCCCTGGATCCTGGATACCAAGTACCTGTTCTACAACAAGGAAATCCTGGAAAAGGCCGGCATCAAGACGCCGCCGAAGACCTGGGACGAACTGAACGAACAGGCGAAGATCATCAAGGACAAGGGTTTGCTCGCAACCCCGATCGCCTGGAGCTGGTCGCAGGCCGAAGCCGCGATCTGCGACTACGCCACGCTCGTCAGTGCCTACAAGGGCGATTTCATCAAGGATGGCAAGCCGGACTTCCAGAACGGCGGCGGCCTCGACGCCCTGAAATACATGGTCGACAGCTACAAATCCGGCCTCACCAACCCGAACTCCAAGGAATTCCTCGAGGAAGATGTCCGCAAGGTCTTCGAAAACGGTGACGCCGCCTTCGCGCTGAACTGGACCTACATGTACAACATGGCGAACGATCCGAAGGACAGCAAGGTCGCCGGCAAGGTCGGCGTCGTGCCGGCACCGGGCGTTGCCGGCAAGAGCGAGGCTTCGGCCGTCAACGGTTCGATGGGCCTCGGCATCACCACGGCCAGCAAGCATCCGGACGAAGCCTGGAAATACATCTCCTTCATGACCTCGCAGGCGACGCAAAACCAGTATGCCAAGCTCAGCCTGCCGATCTGGGCATCGTCCTATGACGATCCGGCCGTCACCAAGGGGCAGGAAGAGCTGATCGCGGCTGCCAAGGTGGGGCTTGCCGCGATGTATCCGCGTCCGACGACGCCGAAGTATCAGGAACTGTCGACCGCACTTCAGCAGGCGATCCAGGAATCGCTGCTCGGCCAGTCTTCGCCGGAAGATGCACTGAAGTCCGCTGCCGACAACAGCGGTCTCTGATAGTCTTACCGGGTGGTACTGGAGCGGATGATTTCAGGTCTGTTCGTCCTAGAATCTGAATCCGCTCCGGCATCAGAGAAAGAGAGCATGATGTCGACCGAGAACCGATCATACTTTCGGCATCATGCTCTGCTCGCCGCCCGCTCTAACCTCCATGAAGAATGAAAGAAGGGGCCTGTCATGTCCGGCACCTCTATGACGACCCGCGCCTGGCTTTTGATGCTGCCGCTGCTTGTGGCGATGGTTGCTGTTATCGGCTGGCCTCTCGCCGATACCGTCGGCCTTTCCTTCACGGACGCAAAGCTTGTCGGAACCGGCGGCAATTTCGTCGGCATCGACAACTACGCGAAGATGCTGGCGAACTCCAATTTCCAGCGCACCCTGATCACCACAACCTGGTTCGCGGTCGTCTCCGTCGCCGCCGAAATGGTGCTCGGCGTGCTGGCCGCGCTGCTGCTGAACCAGGACTTCAAGGGCCGCGGGGTGCTGCGAGCGCTGATGATCCTGCCCTGGGCGCTGCCGACGGTCGTCAACGCGACGCTCTGGCGGCTGATCTACAATCCGGAATACGGTGCCCTCAATGCGGCACTCACCCAGCTCGGTCTCATCGACGCCTATCGCTCCTGGCTCGGCGAGCCGGGCACGGCGCTGACGGCGCTCATCGTCGCCGACTGCTGGAAGAATTTTCCCCTCGTGGCCCTGATCGCGCTCGCCGCCCTGCAGGCCGTGCCGCGTGACATCACCGCCGCATCGCTGGTCGATGGCGCAGGCCCCTTCAAGCGCTTCCGCTTCGTCATCCTTCCCTATCTTGTCGGACCGCTGATGGTGGCGCTGGTGCTGCGCACCATCGAGGCCTTCAAGGTCTTCGACATCATCTGGGTGATGACGCGCGGCGGACCGGCAAACAGCACGCGCACGCTGTCGATCCTCGTCTATCAGGAAGCCTTCTCCTTCCAGCGGGCGGGGTCCGGCGCATCGCTCGCCCTCATCGTCACGCTGCTGGTCACTGTGCTTGCCGCCGCCTATGCCGCCCTTGTCCGCAAAACCGCAGGGAGTGCCGCCTGATGGAACGCAAGAGCCCGCTGTTTACCTGCTTCGTCTATGTCTGCGCCATCCTGCTTGCCGCCGTTATCCTGGCGCCGATCGCCTGGCTCTTCATCATGAGCATTTCGCCGGCTGCCGACCTTGCCGCCAAGCCGCTGCGCTGGTGGCCGCAGACACCAGATTTCTCGCGTTACAAGGTGCTGCTGTCGACGCTGGAAAACAGCGAGGGCGCCGCCTTCACCTCTTCGCTACGCAACAGCATCGAAGTCGCCGGCATGGCGACTATCGCCGCCATCGCACTCGCCATCCCCGCCGGCTGGGCCGTGTCGCGCACGCCCTCGGTCGGCTGGTCTCTGTCCATGGTCATCGCCACCTACATGCTGCCGCCGGTGGCGCTGGCCGTGCCGCTCTATATGGGCCTTGCCCATCTCGGCCTGCTCAACAACGTTTTCGGCCTGGCGCTCGTCTACCTGACGATCCTGGCGCCGTTCACGACCTGGCTGATGAAATCCGGCTTCGATTCCATTCCGAAGGAGATCGAGGCGGCGGCGATGATCGACGGCGCCGGGCTGTTCCAGACGCTGAAGATCATCACGCTGCCGCTCGCCATGCCCGTGATGGCGACCTCGGCGCTCTTCGCCTTCCTGCTTGCCTGGGACGAATTCTTCTATGCGCTGCTCTTCACGTCAGACCAGCGCGCCAAGACCCTCACAGTCGCCATCGCGGATCTCGCCGGCGGCCGTGTCTCGGATTACGGACTGATCGCGACTGCCGGCGTGCTCGCCGCCCTGCCCCCGGTGCTGATCGGCCTTGTCATGCAACGCGCCCTGATCTCGGGCCTGACCAATGGCGGCGTCAAGGGATGACCATGACCAAAGAGAAAATACGCCCCGAAGGTCTTGCCGCCATCGACCGCGAGATGGCCCGCCAGCATGCAGATGCGCTCGCCTCGTTCGAGGCTGCCGCCGATATGGCCGCCAAGGCCGCCGCCTCGCTGAAGCGCACTCGCAGGCTGCTGCTGCTCGGCATGGGCGGCTCGCACGCCGTCAACCGCGCCGTCGAGCCGCTTTATCGCGCCGCCGGCATCGATGCGATCGCGCTGCCGCTCTCCGAACAGCTCGGCCAGCCGCTATCGCTGGAGGGCCGCACGATCTTCATGACCTCGCAATCCGGTGAAAGCGCCGAGGTCCTGCGCTGGTTCGACGAGACGGGCGGCACGGCCGAGACCTTCGGCCTGACGCTGGAGGGCAGTTCTTTCCTTGCCAGAACCGCGCCTTCTCTCATCGGCGCTGGCGGCACCGAGCTTGCCTTTGCCGCAACCCGCAGCCTCACCGTGAGCTTCGCGCTGCATCTGGCAATCTTCGCCGCCCTCGGGCAGGATCCTGCGCCCGCGCTCGCCGTGCTTCGCACGCCTGAGGCGCTCGATATCAAGCCGGCGCTCTCGGCACTTGCCAATGTCGCCACGATCGTCACCTCGGGCCGCCGCCTGCAGGGCGTTGCCGAGGCGCTGGCGCTCGGCCTCACGGAACTTTCCCGCCGCCCCTGCTTCTCGCTCGAAGGCGGCCAGCTACGGCATGGGCCGATGGAAATGCTCGGGCCTTCGATCGGCGTCGTGCTCTTCCGCGGCAACGATGCGACGGCTGGCCTCGTGACGGCCATGGCCGTTTCCGCCGTCGAGACGGGCGCGCCGGTGATCGTCTTCGACGGTTCCGGAGAAGAGCCCGTGCCAGGTTGCATCACCCTGCGCTTCGGGCCGGAAGCCGGTCTTGCCGCCATCTTCCAGATGCTGCCCGTCGCCCAGTCGCTGATGATCGCCTTTGCCGACGAGCGTGTGGAGGATGCCGGCACGCCGGTTCGCTCCACCAAGATCACCCGGAGCGAATGAATGAAGCCGCTTGCAGTCATCGGCAACGTCAATATCGACCTGATCCTCGGGCCGGCAGCGCCATGGCCGAAGGCCGGCACGGAGATCATCGTCGATCACGACGAGTTGCGCGTCGGCGGCCAGGCTGGCAATAGCGCGCTCGCCTGGGAAGGCCTCGGCGTCGACTACGCGATATCGGCCAATGTCGGCAACGACCAGTTCGGACGCTGGCTCAGCGAAGCGTTCGGCGCGCGCAGCAGCAGGTGGCCTGTCAGCCCCGAGGGCACGACGCTCTCGGTCGGCATCACCCATCCCGATGGCGAGCGCACCTTCTTCACGACGCGCGGCCACCTGCCGCGCTTCAGTCTCGACGATGTGCTGGCGGTGCTCGACGGCGAGCGGCTTGCCAGCGGCTATGCGCTGCTATGCGGCGCCTTCCTCACCGAAGACCTCACGCGGGACTACGACGCCCTGTTCGACTGGGCCGACAAGCATGGGATCACTGTCGCACTCGACACCGGCTGGCCGCTCGATGGCTGGACCGAGGCGAATCGCGATGCCACGCGTCGCTGGCTCTCTCGCTGCGGCGTGGCGCTGATGAACGAAGTCGAGACGACGACGCTTGCCGGCAAATCCGATCCGGCCGAGGCTGCGCGTATACTCCATGCGCTGATGCCTGACGGCGCGATTTTCGTCGTCAAGCGCGGTGCGGACGGCGCAATCGCCATCGATGCAGATGGCAACCTCGTTTCGGCCGATGCGCCGCCTGTCACCGTCGCCGACACGATCGGTGCCGGCGATGTCTTCAATGCCGGCTTCCTGGCCGCCCTTGCCCGCGGCGAGCTGCCGGCGGCCTGCCTTTCGGCAGGAACTACGATCGCGTCCCGCGCCATTTCCACTCTGCCGCGCAGCTATGGCCCGGCCCAAGCATCCGAGGAGGCCGTTCGATGAGCGCGCTCGAAATCCAGAACATCCGCAAGAGCTACGGCGAAGTGGAGACGCTGAAAGGCATCGACATTTCGCTCGAAAGCGGCGAATTCCTGGTGCTGCTCGGCTCGTCGGGCTGCGGCAAGTCCACGCTGCTGAACATCATCGCCGGACTGGCTGAACCAACCAGCGGCGATATCCGCATCGGCGATCGCTCGGTGCTCGGCGTGCACCCGAAGGACCGCGACATCGCCATGGTGTTCCAGTCCTATGCGCTCTATCCGAACCTCTCGGTCCACCGCAATATCGGCTTCGGCCTGGAAATGCGCAAAGTGCCTGCTGCCGAGCGCGACAAGGCAGTGCGTGAGGCGGCGAAGCTGCTGCAGATCGAATCGCTGCTCGAGCGCAAGCCGAGCGCGCTTTCTGGCGG
>UBYA01000017.1 GCA_900469615.1 Hyphomicrobiales bacterium
TTGGTGGAGGTCATGACTTTATGATCCTCTGGGACGGCGTGGCTTTCTGATTGATGTCGTTCCGAGCGGAAATCCCGCGCCCACTCCTCCTGGAATTGCTCAAACAGCAGGGCTCAAACAAAAAGGGAAGGCGTTGGGAGCGCCTTCCCTTTGAAATAAAACCTATCTATGACCGGCGCTTAGTGGGCAAAGCTCATCTTGGGCCTGAGCTGGCCGGTTGGCGCGCGATCGAAGATCTGGGCGATCTGCGGATTGCGCAACGGAACGCCGCTCTCGTCATTTACGAGGTTCTGCTCCGATACGTATGCGACATACTCCGTCTCGTCGTTTTCGGCGAGGAGGTGATAGAAGGGCTGGTCCTTGTCAGGCCGCACTTCTGCCGGAATGGAATTCCACCATTCCTCTGTGTTTGCGAATTCCGGATCGACATCGAAGACGACACCGCGGAAGGGGAACATCCGGTGTCGAACCACGTCGCCAATATTGAATTTTGCGTTGCGTTGTTTCATGGCACGACTTCCTTTCAAGTAATCATGTGGTGACTTTCACCACTGATATCAAGGATTTTGCCCCCATTCCTTCATCGAACTGTCACAGTTGCGCCGGCTTCCGACCGCGAGCCGGGAATTTGCGGCATGCACAGGCTTTCACGACGATGGAACGGCCGCCAGAGCCGCCGACCCCGAAAAAAGCCCCGGCAAGCCGGGGCTTTCCTAGCATTCATCAGACAGAATAGTACATGTCGTATTCGACCGGATGCGGCGTCATTTCGAAGCGCATGACTTCCTGCATCTTCACTTCGATGAAGGCATCGATCTGGTCGTCGTCGAAGACACCGCCTGCGGTCAGGAACTTGCGGTCCTTGTCGAGGCTTTCCAGAGCTTCGCGCAGCGAGCCGCAGACCGTCGGGATCTTCTTCAGTTCCTTCGGCGGCAGGTCGTAAAGATCCTTGTCCATAGCCTTGCCGGGATGGATCTTGTTCTTGATGCCGTCGAGTCCTGCCATCAGCATGGCGGCGAAGCCGAGATAGGGGTTGGCGGTCGGGTCAGGGAAGCGGACTTCGACGCGCTTTGCCTTGGGGTTCGAGCCGAACGGGATACGGCAGGATGCGGAACGGTTGCGAGCCGAGTAGGCCAGGAGAACCGGCGCTTCATACCCCGGGACGAGACGCTTATAGGAATTCGTCGACGGGTTGGTGAAGGCGTTGATCGCCTTGGCGTGCTTGATGATGCCACCGATATAGTAGAGGCAGCTTTCCGACAGGCCCGCATATTCGTCGCCGGCGAAGGTCGGCTTGCCGCCCTTCCAGATCGACTGGTGAACGTGCATGCCCGAGCCGTTGTCGCCGAAGATCGGCTTCGGCATGAAGGTTGCCGTCTTGCCGTAGGCGTTGGCGACCTGATGAACGACGTACTTGTAGATCTGCATGCCGTCGGCGCTGCGAACCAGCGTATCGAACTTGATGCCGAGTTCGTGCTGGGCGGCGGCGACTTCATGGTGATGCTTTTCGACGACGACGCCCATTTCGGTCAGAACCGTCAGCATTTCCGAGCGCATGTCCTGGCAGCTGTCGATTGGCGGAACCGGGAAGTAGCCGCCCTTGACACGCGGACGGTGACCGAGGTTGCCGGTCTCATAGTCGGTGTCGTCGTTGGACGGCAGTTCGCTCGAATCGAGCTTGAAGCCGGTGTTGTAGGGATCGGCCTTGTACTTGACGTCGTCGAAGACGAAGAATTCGGCTTCCGGGCCGAAGAAGGCGGTGTCGCCGATGCCGGAGGCCTTGAGATAGGCTTCGGCCTTCTTGGCGGTGCCGCGCGGATCGCGGTTATAGGCTTCGCCGGAGACCGGGTCGAGGATATCGCAGAGGATGACCATGGTGGACTGCGCGAAGAACGGGTCCATATGGACCGTTTCAGGATCGGGCATCAGCACCATGTCGGATTCGTTGATGGCCTTCCAACCCGCAATCGAGGAGCCGTCGAACATGACGCCATCGGCGAACATGTCTTCGTCGACACAGATCACATCCATGGTGAGGTGCTGCAGCTTGCCCTTCGGGTCCGTGAAGCGCAAGTCGACGAACTTGACGTCGTTGTCCTTGATTTGTTTCAAAATTTCGCTTGCGGTCGCCATTAAATTACTTCCTTGACTGAGATGACGATTAACGAGCCGCGGCCGGAAGGGCCGGGCGGATTAGATGGCGTCGATGCCCGTTTCGCCGGTGCGGATTCGAATGACCTCTTCCACGTTGGAAACGAAAATCTTTCCGTCGCCGATACGGCCTGTTTGTGCAGCCTTGCGGATGGCCTCGATCACCGCCTCTGCATTTTCGTCCGCCAATACAACTTCGACCTTCACCTTCGGCAGGAAGTCGACGACGTATTCGGCACCACGGTAAAGCTCCGTGTGGCCCTTCTGACGACCGAAGCCCTTCGCTTCCGTGACGGTGATGCCCTGCAGGCCGACTTCCTGAAGGGCTTCCTTCACTTCGTCGAGCTTGAAGGGCTTAATGATCGCTTCGATCTTTTTCATGAGAAAATGTCTCTCCGCTTCTCCTGTTACAGCAGGATTACTCCCCGCTCGGCCAACGTAATGCACGTATCATGCCAATTGAGAATGAGCCGCCGTAAAAAATCCCGGCGAATTTGTACCGAGACGATGAATTGATGAGGATTTTTCGGGAAAATGGAAGCGATTTCGCGCGTAAATGCTTGGGATAAGCAAAATTTCGCGAAAAAGTGCCGTGCGCATCATGTTTATGCTCCGGCAAGCCGTTGAATGTTATTGTTTAATTGTTGTGCAAATGCATAAATATCAATCAAATTGCATGGCGCAATAACGGTTGTTTTTGAGGCAGATTTCGCATCTATAATGTTCGCCATGATGTTGCCGCTTGCCGACCTGCTCCTCACCCCCGACGATATGGCTGCCGTCGACAGCGCTGCTGCCGCGTCCGGCATCGATTCCTATGGGCTTATGGAAAAGGCGGGGCAGGCTGTTGCCGCCGCGGCGCTTCGGTATTTCCCTCAGGCGCTCCGATATGTCGTTCTTTGCGGACCGGGCAATAATGGCGGGGACGGCTACGTCGCCGCGCGCGCGCTGCTGGAGGCCGGGGCTGGCGTACAACTCTTTTATCTGGGCGATCCGAAACGGCTGAGGGGCGACGCGGCTCGCGCTCTGGCGGATTGTCCGGTGCCTGGAGCGCCGGTTGCCGATTACATGCCGCTTGCGGGCGACCTCGTTATCGACGCGGTTTTCGGCGCGGGTCTCTCGCGATCCGTTCCCGAGGATATTGCGGCCGTGATCGCGCGCGTCGCCGCGGCGGATGTTCCCGTGATTGCCGTCGATCTGCCGTCGGGCCTCGACGGGCGTAGCGGTCAGGTGCTCGGCGCGGCCTTCCAAGCAACGCGGACGGTGACGTTCATGACGCGTAAGCCGGGCCATCTTCTTCTACCCGGTCGGGACCTGTGCGGTGAGCTGGAGGTCTTCGACATCGGCATTCCCGGCCGCATCGTTCGCGGCCATGCCGATCGCCTGATCGCGGAGAACACGCCGGCCCAATGGCTGGCGAAAATACCATCCGCGGGCACCGACACGCACAAATACAAACGTGGCCATCTCGTCGTCTTTTCAGGCGGACCGAACGCCACGGGCGCGGCGCGCATGTCGGCCATGGCCGGGCTGAAGGCAGGGGCTGGGCTGGTCACGATCGCTTCGCCGCGAGACGCATTGGCCGTCAATGCCGGCCTGCTCACGGCGATCATGCTGCATGCCGTCGAGGATGAAACCGCCTTACGTGAGTGGCTTGCCGATGAGCGCCTGTCGACCTTTGTTCTCGGACCGGGTTTCGGCGCCGGCGAAAAGGCGCGCCAGTTCTGCCTTGCGCTCGCGGATCGCCATCTGGTGCTGGACGCGGATGGCATCACCTCGTTTCGCGATCAGCCGCAGGGGCTTTTCGATGCCTTTGCCGAAGGACCGACACGATTGGTGCTGACGCCGCATGAAGGGGAGTTTGCAAGGCTTTTTCCCGATATTGCCGCAGACGAAGCCTCGAGCAAGATCGACAAGGCGCGGGCCGCCGCCGCAAGAGCCCACGCAGCCATCATCTACAAAGGCGCCGACAGCGTGATCGCCGCCCCGGATGGCAGGGCACTGATCAATGCCAATGCGCCGCCCTGGCTTGCCACGGCCGGCTCCGGCGACGTGCTGGCCGGGATTGTCGGCAGTCTCATGGCGCAAGGCGCGCCGGCTTTCGAAGCCGCAGCAGCTGGCGTCTGGCTGCATGGCGTGGCGGGCCAGCATGCCGGTAAGGGTCTTACGGCCGAAGACCTCGTTGAGGCCGTCAAACCGCTGTAAAACCCTTCCAGAAAAACTGCGCGGCGGTTCCTCGTCCGGATTGCGGAAAGAGACAAAAGGCGAAACGCCTTCGCGATTCGAAGAAAAGCGGAAGCGCTCCGGCCGGCTATTTCGCGACTTCCGCCTGCAAGGCAATCGCGCCCGGAGGCGCATTCACCTTGCCCTCGTGGATCATGAAGGCAAAGACATCGCGAGGCACGACCTCGACCTTGCGCTTCGCATCGATCAACGGCAGGTCATCCGGCACCTTGCCCTCGGCCCAGGTTTTCAGTCGATTGGCCCAGGCTTTCAGATCCTTCGGCGGATAGCAGGTCTCGATATCGTCCGATCCCTTTTGCAGGCGCGCATAGACGAAATCCGCCGTCACATCCGCAATCATCGGATACTCGAAATGCTCGGCGCAGACCGGCGCTATGTTGTATTTTTCAAGCAGGGCGACGAACTCCGGCACTTTGAAGGAGTCGTGCCTGACTTCGACAACATGCCTGAGTGCGAGCCCATCCTGCTTGGCCGGCAGCAGCTTCAGAAACGCCTCGAAATCATCCGGATCGAATTTTTTCGTCGGCGCGAATTGCCAGAGCAGGGGACCAAGATGATCACCAAGCTCGCTGATGCCCGATTCCAGAAAGCGCTGCATCGACTCGCCCGCTTCCGCAAGAACCCGGCGATTGGTTACGAAGCGCGTCGCTTTCAGGGAGAAGATGAAACCATCGGGAACGTCAGCGGCCCATCTTGCAAAGACCTCGGGCTTTTGTGTGCTGTAATAGGTGCCATTGACCTCGATCACCTTCAGCTGGCGGCTGGCGTAGTTCAGCTCGTCCTTCTGCTTCAGGCTGTCGGGGTAGAAGGTCCCGCGCCAGGGCTCGAAGGTCCACCCGCCTATGCCTGTGCGGATTTCGCCCGCTTTGGTCATTCTCTCCTCCTTGGCCGCTCGGCCCGGTGATTGTCACTCCGCTGCCGCAACCTTCTTCACCGGGCGCCGCTCCAGCAGCTCCTTCAGGAATTGGCCCGTATAGGAACGCTTCTCCTTGACGATCGTTTCCGGCGTGCCGACGGCCACGATCTCGCCGCCGCCATCGCCGCCTTCCGGACCGAAATCGAGAATCCAGTCGGCGGTCTTGATGACTTCGAGATTGTGCTCGATGACCACGACCGAATTGCCCTGATTGACCAGTTCGTGCAGCATTTCCAGAAGCTTGGCGACATCGTGGAAATGCAGCCCGGTGGTCGGCTCGTCGAGGATATAGAGCGTACGGCCCGTCGAGCGTTTCGACAGTTCCTTGGCCAGCTTGACGCGCTGCGCCTCGCCGCCCGAAAGCGTATTGGCCTGCTGGCCGACCTTGATATAGCCGAGGCCGACATCCTTGAGGCTCTGCAGCTTGTCGCGCACGGCGGGAACGGCCGCGAAGAAATCGACGCCTTCCTCCACCGTCATGTCGAGCACGTCGGCGATCGACTTGGTCTTGAAGGTGACGTCCAGAGTCTCGCGGTTATATCGCTTGCCGTGGCAGACGTCGCAGGTGACATAGACATCGGGAAGGAAATGCATCTCGATCTTGATGACGCCGTCGCCCTGGCACGCTTCGCAGCGGCCGCCTTTGACGTTGAAGGAAAAGCGGCCAGGCTGATAGCCGCGCGCCTTGGCTTCCGGCAGACCGGCAAACCAGTCGCGGATCGGCGTGAAGGCGCCGGTATAGGTCGCCGGGTTCGAGCGTGGCGTGCGGCCGATCGGAGACTGGTCGATATCGATCACCTTGTCGATATGCTCGAAGCCGTCGATGCGATCGTGATCGGCCGGAATTTCGCGCGCGCCCATGACGCGCCGTGCCGCCGACTTGTAAAGCGTCTCGATCAGGAACGTGGATTTGCCGCCGCCGGAAACCCCTGTGACGGCCGTGAAGACACCGAGCGGTATCGAGGCCGTGACATTCTTGAGGTTGTTGCCCCTTGCGCCGACGACCTTGATTTCCTTGCCCTTCTTGGGCTTGCGGCGCTCTTCCGGAACCGGCACGCCGAGTGCGCCGGAAAGATACTTCCCGGTCAGCGACTTCGGATTGGCCATGATATCCTGCGGTGTCCCATGCGCGACCACCTGGCCGCCGTGCACGCCGGCCGCGGGGCCGATGTCGACGACGTCGTCGGCCGTCAGGATCGCATCCTCGTCGTGCTCGACGACGATGACCGTATTGCCGATGTCGCGCAGGTGCTTCAACGTTTCCAGCAGGCGGGCATTGTCGCGCTGATGTAGTCCGATGGACGGCTCGTCGAGGACGTAGAGAACGCCCGTCAAACCCGAGCCGATCTGCGACGCCAGCCGGATACGCTGGCTCTCGCCGCCGGAGAGCGTGCCGGAATTGCGCGAAAGGCTCAGATATTCGAGGCCGACATCGTTGAGGAAGCGCAGGCGATCGCGAATTTCCTTGAGGATACGCACGGCGATTTCGTTCTGCTTGTCGGTAAACGTCGCCGGCAGCGCCTCGAACCAGTCGCGGGCGACACGAATGGACATCTCCGACACCTGGCTGATGTGCAGCTTGTTGATCTTGACCGCCAGGGCCTCGGGCTTCAGGCGGTAGCCGTTACAGGCCGGGCAGGGTGCAGCCGACATGAAACGCTCGATCTCCTCGCGCGCCCAGGCGGAATCCGTTTCTTTCCAGCGGCGTTCGAGGTTCGGCACGATGCCTTCGAAATTCTTGTGGGTCGTGTAGGAGCGCGCGCCGTCGGCATAATGGAATTCGATCTTGTCTTCCGTGCCGTTGAGGATCACGTCCTTGGCTTTGTCGGACAACTCGTTCCAGCGGCTGCCGAGCTTGAAGCCGTAATGCTTGCCGAGGGCTTCGAGTGTCTGATTGTAATAAGGCGAGCTCGACTTGGCCCAAGGCGCGATCGCGCCATCGCGCAGCGTGCGTTCCGGTTCCGGCACGATGAGATCCGGATCGATCTTCTGCTGCGAGCCGAGGCCGTCGCAGGAGGGGCAGGCGCCGAAAGGATTGTTGAACGAGAACAGGCGAGGCTCGATTTCCGGAATGGTGAAGCCGGAAACCGGGCAAGCAAACTTCTCCGAAAACAGCACGCGTTCGTGCGTCTCGTTCAGCGACTTGTTGGCCGAGCCGCCGGCAGCGGTTTCTTCCGGCGGCAGCGGCTTGTCAGCGAACTCCGCGACGGCAAGGCCGTCCGCAAGGCGCAGCGAGGTTTCGAAACTGTCCGCAAGCCTGGCTGCCATATCGGGCCTGACGACGATACGGTCGACCACGACATCGATGTCGTGCTTGTATTTCTTGTCGAGCGCCGGCACATCGGCGATCTCATAGAACTGCCCGTCGACCTTGACGCGCTGGAAGCCCTTTTTCATGAGCTCCGCCAGTTCCTTTTTATATTCACCCTTACGGCCGCGCACCAGCGGCGCAAGAATATAGAGCCTGGTGCCTTCCTCGAAAGCGAGCACGCGGTCGACCATCTGACTGACCGTCTGGCTCTCGATCGGCAGGCCCGTCACCGGCGAATAGGGAACGCCGACGCGCGCAAACAGCAGACGCATGTAGTCGTAGATCTCTGTGACAGTGCCGACCGTGGAGCGCGGATTGCGCGACGTGGTCTTCTGCTCGATCGAGATGGCGGGCGAGAGGCCGTCGATCTGGTCGACATCCGGCTTCTGCATCATCTCGAGGAACTGGCGCGCATAGGCCGAAAGGCTTTCGACATAGCGGCGCTGGCCTTCGGCATAGATGGTGTCGAAGGCGAGCGACGACTTGCCGGAGCCGGAAAGCCCGGTCATCACGATCAGCTTGTTGCGGGGCAGGTCGAGATCGATGCCCTTGAGATTATGCTCGCGCGCACCACGTATGGAAATAGTCTTCAGTTCGCTCATCGTCGTATGCAGGTCCCTTGGAGTCTGCCTTTATTTAGTGATGCCAGCCCGCGAGTCGAGGCTGAAATGAAGGATGAAGCCGGGTTTTCGATTCCGTTGACAGCATCATAGGGATAAATTAGAACAAATAAAGAACAAAATTATCGCGGCGATTTCTTTGTGGATGAACGACACCGGGAAGACCGCATAAATAGCGCCTGACAGCCGCTATGGGTTAAGGTGCTCGGATAGAGTTTCAAAGCCGCCGATGGGCGGCAAGCAGGGTGGTATCATGGCCGGTAGTGTGAACAAGGTAATTCTGGTTGGAAATCTCGGGGCGGACCCGGAAATCCGCCGCACACAGGACGGCCGTCCGATTGCCAACCTCAACGTGGCGACATCGGAAACCTGGCGCGACCGCAATTCCGGCGAGCGCAAGGAAAAGACCGAATGGCACCGCGTCGTCATCTTCAACGAGGGCCTGTGCAAGGTTGCCGAACAATATTTGAAGAAGGGCGCCAAGGTCTACATCGAAGGCGCGCTGCAGACCCGCAAGTGGCAGGATCAGAACGGCCAGGATCGCTATTCGACCGAAGTCGTGCTTCAGGGCTTCAATTCGACCCTCACCATGCTCGATGGGCGGGGTGAAGGCGGTGGTTCCATCGAAGGCGGCAGCCGTGGCGGTCGCAGCGGCGGCGGTGACTTCGGCGGCGGCTATGGCGGTGGCGGCGATTACGGTGGTGACGATTACGGCCAGTCGTCTTCGCAGGGCTCTTCCCGTGGCGGCGGTGGCAACCGTGGTGGTGGCAGCCAGGGCGGCGGCGGTAATTTCTCGCGCGATCTGGATGACGACATCCCGTTCTGAGATCGGTGTTCGTAATCGAATCCTTGAAAAGCCCGCCGCATTGGCGGGTTTTTTTACGAAAGAGCCAGCGCCGCCTTTGCACCGTCCACGACGAATTGCGCGGCAAGCGCTGCCAGGATGACCCCGAGCAGGCGGGTCAGGATGGCGCGGCCGGTTGCGCCCAGCATGCGGTCAAGCCTGTCGGAAATGGCAAGCGCGGCAAAGACGAGACAGAGATTGGCGGCGATGACGCCGATCAGCTGCGCGCGGTCGAGCGTCGTCGGCAGCGATCCCGCCAAGAGGATCGTGGCGGAGATTGCGCCGGGGCCGGCGATCAGGGGCAGGGCGAGAGGAAAAACCGCGATATTGCGGATATGGTCCTGCGTGATGGCGACTTCCGTCGTCTTCTCTTTCCGGTCCTGCCGCCGCTCGAACACCATCTCGAAGGCGATCCAGAACAGCAGCAGGCCGCCGGCGATGCGAAAGGCGCCGATGGAGATGCCGAGGATGCCGAGCACGCTCGCGCCGAAGAGGGCGAAGGCTGCCAGAATGAAGAAAGCGATCAGCGAGCCGCGCAACGCCACCTGCTTGCGCTCGGAGCGGTTCATGCCCGCCGTAAGGCCGATGAAAAGCGGCGCGAGCCCGGGTGGATCGACAGTGACAAGCAAAGTTGTGAAGGCATTGATCAGCGTATCCGCACTCGCCATATAGCCCCCGAAGCTTATTCTGTCGCTGTTATCGGGCATTGTTATGCGAGGAATGAGTTTTCGCAAAGGGCCATGCGCCGCTATCGGCGGGTTACGCCACGGAAATGTTCGATTTTGCGGCTTAAAGGGGCAAAAGCCTGTTCAAAAACATCGGGCTAAATTGGCACTCGCCAAGCCTTTCGGCTATAAATTTCACAGTGATTCTAAAAGAGATCGTGATCTGTTTTGACTGAGCAAACACCACCCGGCGGCGGGAAGCTCCCGCCAGGCATCGAGCCGATTTCCATCATGGAGGAAATGCAGCGGTCGTATCTCGATTACGCCATGAGCGTGATCGTCAGCCGCGCGCTTCCAGACGTTCGCGATGGTCTCAAGCCCGTCCATCGGCGCATTCTCTACGCGGCCAATCAGAGCGGCTATCACTGGAACCGTAAATACGTGAAGTCGGCCCGTCCGGTTGCCGACGTCATGGGTAGCTACCACCCGCACGGCGACGCCTCGATCTACGACGCCTTGGTTCGCATGGCGCAGGACTGGTCGATGCGCGTGCCGCTCATCGACGGGCAGGGCAATTTCGGTTCGATCGACGGCGATCCGCCGGCGGCGATGCGTTACACGGAATCGCGCCTGACGAAGGTCGCCCACGAGCTTCTCGAGGATATCGACAAGGAAACGGTCGACTTCCAGGAAAACTACGATGCAACCACGGAAGAACCGAAGGTTCTGCCGGCACGCTTCCCGAATCTGCTCGTCAACGGCTCCGGCGGTATCGCAGTCGGCATGGCGACGAACATTCCGCCGCACAACCTCTCCGAGGTGATCGACGGCTGTATCGCCCTCATCGAAAATCCGGCGATCGAACTGCCCGAAATGATGCAGATCATCCCTGGTCCGGATTTCCCGACCGGCGCGAAGATCCTTGGCCGTGCCGGTATTCGTTCGGCCTATGAGACGGGGCGTGGCTCCGTCATCATGCGCGGTGTTGCGACCATCGAGCCGATGCGCGGCGATCGCGAGCAGATCATCATCACCGAGATTCCCTTTCAGGTGAACAAGGCCTCGATGATCGAGAAGATGGCGGAACTCGTGCGCGAGAAGCGCATCGAGGGCATCTCCGACCTCCGTGACGAATCCGACCGTCAGGGCTACCGCGTCGTCGTCGAGCTGAAGCGCGACGCCAATGCCGACGTCATCCTCAACCAGCTCTATCGCTATACGCCGCTCCAGACTTCGTTCGGCTGCAACATGGTGGCGCTGAACGGCGGCAAGCCCGAGCAGATGAACCTGATGGACATGCTGCGCGCATTCGTGGCGTTCCGCGAGGAGGTCATCAGCCGGCGCACGAAATATCTGCTGCGCAAAGCGCGTGATCGTGCCCATGTCTTGGTCGGTCTGGCGATCGCGGTTGCCAATATCGACGAAGTCATCCGGGTTATCCGCCAGGCGCCAGATCCGCAATCGGCTCGCGAAGAGCTGATGACGCGCCGCTGGAAGGCCGCGGATGTCGAATCGCTTATCCGGCTAATTGACGATCCGCGTCACCGTATCAATGAAGACGGCACCTATAACCTTTCGGAAGAGCAGGCGCGTGCGATCCTTGAACTGCGTCTGGCCCGCCTGACCGCTCTCGGCCGTGACGAAATCGATGACGAGCTCAACCAGATCGGTGTCGAGATCAAGGACTACCTCGACATCCTTTCGTCGCGTGCACGTATTCAAACCATTGTAAAAGAAGAGCTTACAGCCGTTCGCGACGAATTCGGCACGCCGCGCCGAAGCGAAATCGTCGATGGCGGCCTCGAGATGGACGACGAGGATCTGATCGCTCGCGAGGACATGGTCGTCACCGTTTCCCATCTCGGCTACATCAAACGCGTGCCGCTGACCACCTATCGTGCCCAGCGGCGGGGCGGCAAGGGCCGCTCCGGCATGACGACCCGGGACGAGGATTTCGTTACCCGGCTATTCGTTCTCAACACGCACACGCCGGTTCTGTTCTTCTCGTCGCGTGGCATCGTCTACAAGGAAAAGGTCTGGCGTCTGCCGATCGGCACGCCAACCTCGCGCGGCAAGGCGTTGATCAACATGCTGCCGCTGGAGTCCGGAGAGCGTATCACGACGATCATGCCTCTGCCCGAGGACGAGGATAGCTGGGACAATCTCGACGTGATGTTCACGACGACGCGCGGAACCGTGCGGCGCAACAAGCTGTCCGATTTCGTGCAGGTGAACCGCAACGGCAAGATCGCCATGAAGCTCGAGGAGGAGGGCGATGAAATCCTCTCCGTCGAGACCTGCACCGAACGTGACGACGTTCTGATGACGACGGCGCTTGGCCAGTGCATCCGCTTCTCGGTTTCGGACGTGCGCGTCTTTGCCGGCCGCAACTCGATCGGCGTTCGGGGCATGAGCCTTGCATCCGGTGACCGGATCATCTCGATGACGATCGTCCGCCATGTGGATGCGGAGCCTTGGGAACGCGCAGCTTATCTCAAGCGCTCCGTCGCCGAGCGCCGCTCCACGACGGGCGAGGATGAGGAAATCGCGCTGGTCGGCGAGGAAGTCACCGATGAGGGACAGTTGAGCGATGAGCGCTACGAAGAGCTGAAGGCGCTCGAGCAATTCGTTCTGACCGTGTCCGAAAAGGGCTTCGGCAAGCGTTCCTCTTCCTATGATTTCCGTATCTCCGGCCGCGGCGGCAAGGGTATCCGTGCCACCGACACGTCGAAGACGGGCGAGATCGGCGAGCTTGTCGCCGCCTTCCCGGTCGAGGACGGCGATCAGATCATGCTGGTCTCGGATGGCGGGCAGTTGATCCGCGTCCCCGTGGGCGGTATCCGCGTCGCCAGCCGAGCCACCAAGGGCGTCACCATCTTCTCCACCGCGAAGGATGAGAAAGTCGTGTCCGTCGAGCGCATCAGCGAGCCGGAAAGTGACGACGATCCGGTGGCCGAGGATGAGGCTGTTGCCGGTGAGGCGGCAGAGGTCAACGGCGAAGGCGAGGGTGCCGGCGAAGAATAGTTCGCCGCACTCGGACGATAAAGCTGAGGCCGGTAGGGCGACGGCTTATAAATGGAATGTTTTCAATCGCACGAACCCGGTAACGGGCTCGTGCGATTGCTTTTGGAGCGTTTGTCCGATCTTCGCGCTGTCGCCTGTTCCGGCTGCCTGTCGGTATAGGAGAAGGATGGTGGGGCCTTCGGGCTTGCCAGTTCAACCATGCAAGAACTTCGTCATAGCCGAGGCGGATATGCTATCCAGGAGCGGCGGCGATGAATTTCGAGGCATGGATGCGGTCATTCCTTGACCGGCGCCGACAAGGCCACCCATGTCGGCGCCGCGATGCAAGCGGAAGCGATCATGACATTCGCGGGGTTCGGGAAAACCGAGAGATATGCGTAAAACGCGTATCTGAAAATTCGGGCAAGTCATGCCTTCAAGGATCTGTTCGGCTTGCGGTCTTCTGCGATGACGATTGGGTTTCTCCGCTGCTTTGCGGTGCTTTCATCAAGCCAGGTGTACCCGTCCGGAACGATGACACGACCATACGGAGCCGTCATACTGGTTAATGCCAGCCGCTTCATATCGGCAGTCGGAGCCACTTTCGCCAACCGGCGTGCCTCTCGATATTGCTGCTCGGAAATTCATCTTAGAAGACTGTCCCGACATGCGGCGCATGGATCTTGTGCAATGAAGGATCGCATCGGTGCCTTCGATGCACGTCCGTAAAAGTGCCGTGTCGATGAAATATCCGCCGGGATGTGTCGCGGAAATGGAGCGCAATCAATCCCTATAACGGCGTGATGTGCGCCCGGTGCGTCGACGATCGTACGGCCCGAGTCGTCTCACGCTGCCAGTCAGTCCAATGAGCATGCCGACCGCGGGAAGAAGCGCAATTGCAGCATACGGCCTGCTATGCCGGATGTCGCAGAAATCAGGTCGTCGATGCCGCCGAATGCCATTTTCAGCAATAAAAAACCGGACGCTGGCGGGAATAGCGTCCGGTTCAGTGTCCATCCGAGCATATGGCGGGGAAAGATGCTCGGTACGCGGAGATCAGAGCGTCTTGTGACGCTTATGCAGTCTCTTGCTTTCTTCGCTTTCGCGATGAAGCGCCGAAATGGTGGATGCGACTGACACGACAAACATGATGCTGATGAAAAGTGTAAGCAGCGTCAAAATAATGAACATGATCGCTCCCTCCTTTGGTGGGACTAGCGTTCAGATCCCTTAATACTGGTTCGTGGCAACGAAGGGGCGAGCCGAAGCAAAGGGACCGTAGATCTTCGACTGGTCGGGTTTTTGATCGTAGAGGGCAACGGTTGCGGCAAGCATTCCCGAAATCATGGCCATCCAAACAACGTTAATAAGGGTGATCTTGTCGGGCATACTCTTCTTCCTTCTTGCCGCTGTGTGCAAATCTGAGTTCGGACTGTAAACGCGGCGGTTCGTAAATGGTTCCGCCGATATTGAGAGCTATCTAGCAATGCGCGTCTGAAGCGACCTTGAATGCCTTGTTCATCTGGCGTTCAGATTCGCGATGCGTCTTGCGCATGGCGGTGGCGATTTCTTGGGCAAAATCTTTGTTTTTGCCGATTTTTGAGGCATGGTTCCATTCGAGCTCGTAGTTGTCCGCGAAAACATGAACGAGGCATTCGACGAAAAATGAACCGAGGATGGCGCCTGCGATGATGAAGACGAGCATGGCTGGATTTCCCTGAGGCCGAGACCGGCGAGCCTTTGAACCAGGCCCGTTTCGATGTTGATGCCAGTTAAGCACCGTCGAGCTGAAACGGGCTTGAACGTCGCGTTCATCTACGGTTCAGAGGCGGCTCCTGGGTTGCAAATGACTTGCGATACGGCCCCATCCATGACAAAAGGCGTCGAAACAACGAACCGGCTTGGTAATGACGACAGCCTTTTATCCCGGATCCTTCGACCCGATGACCAACGGACATCTGGATGTCCTCGTGCAGGCGCTGAACGTCGCCGCCAAGGTGATCGTTGCGATCGGCATTCATCCCGGCAAGAAGCCGCTGTTCTCCTTCGAGGAGCGGGCAGATCTGATCCGCAGATCGCTGGCTGAAGCCCTGCCGCAAAAGGCGGGCGATATTTCTGTCGTCGCCTTCGATAATCTGGTGGTCGACGCCGCCCGTGCTCACGGCGCGACCCTGCTGGTGCGCGGCCTGCGGGATGGCACGGATCTCGACTACGAGATGCAGATGGCCGGCATGAACAGGCAGATGGCGCCGGATATCCAGACGCTGTTTCTGCCCGCCGGTACGGCCTCGCGGCCCATAACCGCCACATTGGTACGGCAGATCGCATCGATGGGCGGCGACATCAGCGCCTTCGTGCCGTCGGCGGTTCTGGAAGCGCTGAACGGCAAACTCAAAAATATGGCCGGCGGAAACAGCTGAGCCGAAATCCAATCCCGAACGGAGTATCCATGAAACTCTTTCATATTGCATTGGCAGGATTCTTGAGCCTTGCCGCCTTTGCAGGCAGCGCATTCTCGGCGGCGGCCGAGGATCTTCTGACCATCCAGCTCAAGGATGGTCCTGTCGTGATCCAGCTCATGCCCGAGGTCGCGCCGAAGCACGTCGCACAGATCGAAGCGCTGGCGAAGAAGGGTGCTTACGACAATGTCGTCTTCCATCGTGTCATCGATGGCTTCATGGCCCAGACCGGCGATGTTCAGTACGGTAATGCGACGAAGGGCTACGATCCGAATAAGGCCGGCACCGGCGGTTCCGATCTGCCCAACCTTCCGGCCGAATTCTCCAAGGTTCCGTTCCAGCGCGGCACCGTCGGCATGGCGCGCGCCCAGGATCCGAATTCCGCCAATTCGCAGTTCTTCATCATGTTCGCTGATGGCGATTTCCTGAACGGCCAGTATACGGTTGTCGGCAAGGTCGTTTCGGGCATGGAATTCGTCGACAAGATCAAGCGCGGCGAAGGCCAGAACGGCGAAGTGAGCAAGCCAGACCGCATGATCAAGGTCACTGTCACCAAGAAGTGATTTCATGGGTGTGATCCCAAAAGGCGCAAGGCGGTCTTGGATAGGATCATACCGAGGCAAGTTGCATGATCCCGAAAGGCGTGGAGCCGTGAAGGGAGCATGCGCAACCAAACAGAGAGAACAAGGAAACGAACATGGCTGAGATCAAGGACCCGGAAAACACGCTCATCCTGGAAACCACCAAGGGCCAGGTTGTCATTCAGCTTCTGCCGCAGGTCGCCCCGGAGCATGTCGCCCGTATCAAGGAACTCGCACGCGAAAAGGCTTACGACGGCGTCGTGTTCCATCGCGTCATCGACGGCTTCATGGCACAGACCGGCGACGTGCAGTTCGGCAAGCAGGGCAGCGAAACCTTCAATCCCGGCCGTGCCGGCATGGGCGGCTCCTCCAAGCCGGACCTGAAGGCAGAATTCTCCGCGACCTCGCATATTCGCGGCACCTGCTCGATGGCCCGTTCGCAGAACCCGAACTCGGCCAACTCGCAGTTCTTCATCTGCTTTGCCGACGCTCCGTGGCTGAACAAGCAGTATTCTGTCTGGGGTCAGGTCATCTCCGGCATGGATATCGTCGACCAGATCAAGCGCGGCGAACCGGTGAAGGATCCGGACTCGATCGTATCCGCACGGGTTGCTGCCGACGTCTGATCGTGATTATTCCTGAAACCCGCCTCTTGCGCCTCAGGCGCGAGGGGCGGGTTTCGCTTTGCCTGGATGAACTGCCTGGACGAATTGAATGCGTGTTGACCTTTTCGACTTCGATCTGCCGGAGGAGCGTATCGCGCTGAGGCCCGCCGAGCCGCGCGATAGCGCGCGCCTGCTCGTGGTGGATCCCGGCGATGGCGCAAGCACGCTGAGCGACCATCGGGTGCGGGAGCTGCCATCCTTCCTGCGTCCGGGCGACGCCATGATCTTCAACGATACCAAGGTGATACCGGCACAGCTTGAAGGTATTCGCCATCGCGAGGGCGCGCCCGGCCAGCAGGTCTCGGCGACCTTGCACATGCGGGCGGCGCCAGATCGATGGAAGGCGTTTGCCAAGCCGGGCAAGCGTATCAAGATCGGCGATCGTATCCAGTTCGGCCACGGCGAGAATGTCTGCGCGCTCGGCTCGCTCGATGCCACGGTCGAGGAAAAGGGCGAGGGCGGCGAGATTACCCTACGGTTCGATCTGTCCGGACCTGCCCTGGACGAGGCGATTGCCGCCGTCGGCCACATTCCGCTGCCGCCCTATATTGCCGCGAAGCGTGCCGAAGACGAGCGCGACCGAGCCGATTATCAGACGATCTACGCGCGTGAAGAGGGCGCCGTTGCTGCCCCGACCGCTGGCCTGCATTTCACACCGTCGCTGTTTGCCGCGCTCGATGCGATGGGTATCGAACGCCATTTCGTGACGCTGCATGTCGGAGCCGGCACCTTCCTGCCGGTAAAGGCCGACGATACCGACGACCATAAGATGCATTTCGAGATCGGTCATGTCGATGCGGCGACGGCTGAAAAGCTCAATGCCGTGAAGGCGAGGGGCGGGCGCATCGTCTGCGTCGGCACCACATCGCTGCGATTGATCGAAAGTGCTGCCGCCGAAGACGGCACTATCCAGCCCTGGCAGGGTGCTACGGGCATTTTCATCACGCCCGGCTACCGCTTCAAGGCCGTTGATATGCTGATGACGAATTTCCACCTGCCGCGCTCGACCCTGTTCATGCTCGTATCGGCTTTTGCGGGCCTCGATACGATGCGCGCGGCCTATACCCATGCTATCGAGACGGGCTATCGCTTCTATTCCTATGGCGATGGCAGCCTGCTCTACCGGAAAGACTAGAACGACATGAGCGAGAGCTTTCAATTTCAGCTGAAGAAGACCGATGGCGGCGCGCGCCTCGGTGAAGTCTCCATGCCGCGCGGCACGATCCGCACGCCGGCATTCATGCCCGTCGGCACGGTCGGCACCGTCAAGGCCATGTATCTGGACCAGGTGCGCGAAACCGGCGCCGATATCATTCTCGGCAATACCTACCATCTGATGCTGCGACCGACGGCCGAACGTGTCGCCCGCCTCGGCGGCCTGCACGAGCTGATCCGCTGGCCGCATCCGATCCTGACCGATTCCGGCGGCTTCCAGGTCATGTCGCTTTCCGGCCTGCGCAAGCTGGACGAGCAGGGCGTCACCTTCAAGTCTCATGTCGACGGCAGCCTGCATCACATGTCGCCGGAGCGATCGATCGAGATTCAGGGATTGCTCGATTCCGACATCCAGATGCAGCTCGACGAATGCGTCGCCCTGCCGGCGACGCCGAAGGATATCGAGCGGGCCATGGAAATGTCGCTGCGCTGGGCGGAGCGCTGCAAGGTGGCATTCGGCAACCAGCCCGGCAAGGCGATGTTCGGCATCGTGCAGGGCGGTGACGTTCCGGAGTTGCGCGTCCGTTCTGCGCAGGCGCTGAGCGGCATGGACCTGAAGGGCTATGCCGTCGGCGGACTCGCTGTCGGCGAGCCGCAGGAGGTCATGCTGCGCATGCTCGAGATCACCCTTCCCGAGCTGCCGACGGAGAAGCCGCGCTACCTCATGGGTGTCGGCACGCCGGACGACATTCTGAAGTCCGTCGCCCGCGGCATCGATATGTTCGACTGCGTGATGCCGACCCGCTCCGGCCGTCATGGACTGGCCTTCACGCGGCGCGGCAAGGTCAACATCCGCAATGCCCGTCACGCCGAGGACATGCGCCCACTCGACGAGCAATCCAATTGCCCGGCCTCCCGAGACTATTCGCGCGCCTATCTGCACCACCTTGTCCGCGCCAACGAAGCGCTCGGCGGCATGCTGCTTTCCTGGCATAACCTCGCCTACTATCAGGAACTGATGCAGGGCATCCGCCAGGCGATCGCCGAAGGCCGCTTCGCAGACTTCATGGCTGAAACACAGGAGAACTGGGCGAGGGGCGATCTCGAGCCGGTCTGATCGCTGACGGCGCACCGGCGATACGCTCGCTTGCCTATCGGGCGATTTCGCACTATCACGGGCCGTCGAAAAAGGCAGGGTCGGTTTCGGTAAGCCCGACCCCTTTCACCCGGAAGCTCTGCTCCACGCCTCGGCGTGAGAACCCACGACGCGGCACTTGGCCATTGTGGCCCAGTATCCCGCGTTGACGTGGGCTTTTGACCGACATGTCTCCGCGGGAAAACCCAAGGAGCTGTCATGAGATTGAACCATCTGGATTTGCATGTGCCCGACGTCGCTGCGACGCGGGATTTCTTCGTTGCCGCGTTCGGCCTGACGGAGGTCGAAACGCGCGGCGCAAACGGTCTCGCCATTCTGCAGGATGATGCCGGCCTTGAGCTGGTCATCAGCCGCCCGATCGAGACGTTCGGCGGCGCCGATACGGTCGCGGTCGGCCGCAATACCTACCATGTCGGCTTCATCCTGCCGTCTCGCGAGGCAGTTGATGCGCAGTATGAGCGCGTCAGGGCAGCAGGCGGCGAAATCCGGCAGCCGCCGTCGGCAATCCGTGGCGGATGGTTGTTTTATTGCCTCGCGCCAGGCCGAATCCTAGTAGAAGTCGGGTGGCGTCCAAGCGGTTAAGCCGCTTGGTAAATCTTTTATTATCGATTGCTTGCTATCTTTAACGGACATCATTTCTAGCCGGCTAAGACAGACTTGCCTAGGCAATCTCCGTCTCAGGTCGTGTGCCGAAATGGGCTTCGAAACAATAAAGCATTGGGAAAAATAGCGAATCGGAATAAACGGTCCATCCGCCTGTGAATAACTTCATTGGCTGATTTGATTGCGTGACCGCTTGGAATTTCAAAAAAATCCAGCTACAACGCATTTTCTTGATCGATAAGGGCTGTACTACCGAAAATAGGAGGCACTTGCCGTTGAGGGCGCAACGCAAATTCGGGGCATGTCTTTCGGGGCTATTGGTTGTCGGTTTGGCCGCTACCAGCTGCACGACGACGCAGAAGACAACACCGACCCCGCACAATACCACGAAGCCCATCCGTGGTGCCAAAGTTACCTACAATTATACCATCAAGGACAAGGACTGTCTCGAACGTGCGATGTACTTCGAGTCGGAGCGCTCCGATCCAAGCGGTTACATGGCCGTTGGGACGGTCGTGATGAACAGACTGACCTCCGGTGCCTATCCGCCCACGATCTGCGGCGTGGTCTCCCAGGAAAGACAGTTCGCGCCGGGCGTCATGACCAGGGAAGTCAAGGATCAGGCAAAGCCGGATCTGGAAGTCGCAGCTTCGGCCATCCTGCGCGGCGAACGGCACCCCCAGGTGAAGGACGCGATGTTCTTCCATACCGAGGGTCTGAGATTTCCGTACGATAACATGCACTATGTCGCCTATGCCGGTGGAAACGCGTTCTATGAGAAGCGCGGCCGGGATGGCGAGCTGCAGACGCCTGCGCCGCTTCCGGCCTACGAGGTTGCGATGAATTACGTGCCCACGCAGGGCGCGCCGCAATCTCCGTTCGTCCTGCCGGAAACGCAGCCGGCGGAACCGGCTTCGTCCATGGCGGCCTTTACGCCGGTTTCGAACCCCACGGTCGTGATGCCGCAGGATGCCATTATCATCCCGGCTGCGGTTCCGATCCCGACGCCCGCGCCGACGAACATGGCGATCTCGGGCCCGCTTTCGAACGACGAACCGACGTTCACGAATACACCGGCGCCAGCCTCGACCGTCGTCATCCCGGAGCCTCGGCCGGAATTTGACGGTAACAGCGCCCCGGGGAATTCACTCAGAGTTCGCGGCTAGACATTACTGCGGCAGGCTTCCATGACAGCGCGTTTTCCTTGAAGGAAAACGCGCTGTTTTCATTTTAGGATCCCGCTGCGGTTCAGATACCCTCGCTCGCCGTTTTCGCAAGGATGTGCACGCTGTTGATTCTGTAGCTGCCGTCAGGCTGACGGACTATCTGATAGATCGCCGTCCAGTTCTTGTCGTCCGTGCCTGTGATCAACAACTCCTGATAGACGACGGCCCCTCCGTCTATCGCCCGACCTTTGCCGAAAGCATAATTGCCGGGATGGTAGACCGGCTGATAGTTCTTCTTCACCATGGCAAGGAAGCTGTCCTTGTCTGGAAAAAGCGCCTTGATGCCGGGTGCTGCGAAGGAATAGGCCGCCGCCGCGTCATTGCGCAGAAATGCTGCGATCTGTCGTTCAATGAGGCTCTGTGCCGTCTGCACCGGGTCTTGCGCTCTTGCGGTCGGCGCGAAGGCGATGCAGCAGAGAAGAGCGGCTATGGAAAAAGCGCGCATGTCCGTCCCCAGCCATGCGACGGCGAGCATAGCGCGCTTTCAGCTCAAGCAGAAGCTGTTACTGCCAGCGGCGGAAGAGGGCGCTGGCATTGACGCCGCCGAACCCGAAACCGTTGGAAATCGCATAGTCCATCGCCATTGGCCGTGCGGCGGTGCCGACGATATCGATGCCGTCAGCGGCCGGGTCCGGATCGTGAAGGTTGCGGGTCGGCGGAGCGATCTGGTCGCGCAGCGCCATGATGGTGAAGATCGCCTCCATGCCGCCGGCCGCTCCCAGAAGATGGCCGGTTGCCGCCTTCGTGCCGCTGACCGCAATGGCGCCATCGCGACCGAAAACGGCTTTGATGGCTTCCATCTCGCCATGGTCGCCGACGGGGGTCGATGTCGCATGCGCATTCAGATGACTGACCTCGCGGGGCGATATCCGCGCCTGCGAAAGCGCGGCAAGCATCGCCCTGCGCGCGCCGTCGCCGTCTTCCGGTCCAGCGGTCATGTGATAGGCATCGGCCGCGGTGCCGTAGCCGACAAGCTCGGCAAGCGGCGTGGCGCCGCGCGCAAGTGCGTGCTCCAGGGTCTCGATGACAAGCATGCCTGCACCTTCGCCCATGACGAAACCGTCACGGCCTTTGTCGAAGGGGCGGGATGCCTCTTCCGGCCGATTGCTGAAGCCGGTCGAGAGTGCGCGCGCCGCTGCGAAGCCGCCGAGGCTCACCTTGTCGATGCAGGCTTCCGCGCCGCCGCAGATGGCCACATCGGCCTCGCCGGCGCGGATCAGCCGTGCCGCGTCGCCGATCGCCTGGACGCTGGCGGCGCAGGCTGTGACCGGCGCTCCGAGCGGTCCCTTGTATCCGTAGCGGATGCTGATCTGGCCGGCGGCGAGATTGACGAGGAAGGACGGAATGGTGAAGGGCGACAGGCGTTTGACACCGCGCGTTTCAGCGGTGCGCACGGCATCGGCAATGGCGGGAAATCCGCCGACGCCGGATGCTACGATCGTGGCCGTACGTTCCAGATCGGCAGTGTCCTTCGGCTGCCACCCCGCCTGGAGGATCGCTTCTTCGGCCGCCGCCATGGCAAAGAGGATGAAACGATCCATCTTCTTCTGATCCTTCGTCGGCACATAGCGGTCCACATCGAAGCCAGCATCCGCGTCCTCCGCGATATCGGGAACGACGCCGCCGACCTTGGCGGCGAGATCGCCCACCATCTCCTCAGGTAGCAGTCTCAGACCCGAGCGCCCCTCGACCAGCCGTTTCCAGCTTGCGTTGACACCGACGCCCAAGGGCGAAACCAGTCCCATGCCCGTTACGACGATACGATCCATATCTTGCTCCTATTCGGTCAGGCGTCGAAGCCCAGAAACCATGCCTTCATCTGGGTGATGCGCTCATGAACGGCATCGTCTGCCGCCGGTCCCGCCACGAGGATCGTGTCCTCGGGCTGAAAGGCGCGGCCGGTGACGCGGTCAATCAGAAGCGGGTCGCGATCTTCGCCGGTATTGGCGTCGGCGAGCCGCATGGCGACTTCCCCCGGCGGCAAATGCCGGTTGCCCCAGGTGAACAGCGCCATCAGCACGGGGAAGAAATCCCGGCCCTTTTCGGTCAGCACATATTCATAGCGTGGCGGCCGCTCATTATAGAGCCGCCGCTCGAACAGACCCTCATCGGTCAGGTGCTTCAGCCGCCGCGTCAGGATGTTCGGCGCGACGCCGAGATTCTTCTGGAATTCATCGAATCGGCTCAAACCTTGAAGCGCATCGCGCAGGATCAGGATACTCCACCAGTCGCCGACGCTTTCGAGCGCGCGGGCCGCGGGGCATTTGAAGGTGCTGAAGCTGGTCCGTTGCATGACAGGGCTGATAGCATGAGTAACTATCATAATGCAAGTTACTTGCTCGCGAACATATAGGCGAGGCGACCCCGATCCTTCGATGAGTTCAGGATCAGGGTGGAGCGCCTGCGACGGAACATGGAAAAGGAAGCTGCCCTCATGCAGAGCAGGCGAACGCAGTTACACCGGCAATGCTCTACGTCTGCGATTCCGCCGGCACCGAAGCTGACATGTCCTCTTCCGGAATATCGTCGAAGGACGCGTAATTGAGATTGTAGAGCTTTGAATAGAGCTTGCCGTTCGCCATCAGCTGATTATGGTTGCCGCTTTCGAGAAGCTGGCCGTTCTGCAACACGATGATGCGGTCGGCCTCGCGGATGGTGGCCAGACGATGGGCGATGACGAGACCGGTACGTCCTTCCAGCAACTTTACCAGCGCCTTCTGGATCAGCATTTCTGTATAGCTGTCGATATTCGCCGTCGCTTCGTCGAGCACGAGGATTTTGGCATCCGCGACGAGGGCGCGGGCAAAGCTGACGAGCTGGCGCTGGCCGAGCGAGAGGCCGCCGCCGCGCTCGCCGAGAACGGTATCGTAGCCATCGGATAGGCGTATGATGAATTCATGTGCGCCGACCGCCTTCGCCGCCTCGATGATCTCCTCGCGCGTCGCCTCTGCCTTGTTGTAGCGGATATTCTCCAGCACGGTGCCGGTGAAGAGAAACGGTTCCTGCAGCACCATGGCGATCTGGCGGCCGAGCGAATCCTGGGTGAGGGAGCGTACGTCATGGCCGCCGACCAGCACCTGACCCTGCTGCACATCGTAAAAGCGATGGATGAGCGCCATCGAGCTCGACTTGCCTGAACCCGTCGGGCCGATCAGCGCCACCGTCTCTCCCGGATTGACCTTGAAGCTGACGTTCTTCAGCACGGGATGCTTCGGATTATAGCCGAACACGACGTCGCGAAATTCGACCGAACCGTCCATATCGGGCGATAGCTCCACGGCGTCGGGCGCATCCTTGATGTCGATCGGAACGTCCAGCACCTCGGTCAACCGCTGGCCGGAGGCCATGGCTCGCTGCATGACGGAATATTGCATGGTGAGCGAACGGATAGGATCGAAGAAACGCTGGATGTAGAACAGGAAGGCGACCATGATGCCGACGTCGAGCTTATGGTTCAGCACCATCGAGCCGCCGACGATGATGACGATCGCCATCGCCATGCCGGTCAGCGTGTCGACGATCGGCACCATGATCTGGGCATAGCGGGCCGCCGTCAGATGAGTCTCGAGATTGGCATGCGCCTTTTCGTCGAAAAGCGAGAAGTTCACGCCTTGCCGATGCATGCCCTGCACGGCGCGCACGCCGTGGATCGCTTCCGCCAGCGCGCCGTTGGTGACGGAGTTGGTTTCATGTGCGTTCATGAAAGCGACACGCGCCTTCGGAAGCCAGAACAGCCGCACGATGAAGAGGATCGGCATGACGGAAAGCGTCAGCAGGCCAAGCCGGAAATCGAGCGACAGCATGACGATGACAATGCCGAAGAGCAGGGCGATGTCGCCGACGGAAAGCACAGATGTTTCAAGGAATTCCTGCATGGAGTTCACGTCGCCCTGCAAGCGCGACATCAGGCGGCCGACTTCCGTCTTATCCATGAAGGACAGCGAGACTCGCTGCAGATGCGCAAACATCGCCCGGCGTATATCGAACAGGACCTCTTCCGCGACCTGACCGACGAACGTTTCCTGCACGTAGCTTGCGCCGTAGTTGACGAGGATGGCCACGGCAAAGATCGAGAGCGACAGCCAGAGCGCCGAATAATCGATAGCGCCCGGCGCCATTGCATTATCGATCGCGTGACGGATCACAAGCGGAATGACGATCTGCGATCCCGTGAAGAGCAGAACGGCCACGACCGAAATATAGATCTGCCGGCGATAGGGACTGACGAAGGCCCAGATGCGGCGAATGATCTTGGTGTCGAAGACCTTGCCGAAGATCTCCTCTTCGACACGGTGCGAGCCGACCACGGCGCGGGGAGGGCGGCGACCATCCTCGCGCACGTCGTTGCGCTCGGTTTCGGTGATTTCCGACATTGTCAAACCTCCCTTTTCGCCCTTTCGAGCGTGCCGCCGGATGTCTTGACGACATCGTCCTCCGGGCGAACCTGCAGATCGTAAAGCGCCTTGTACCGCCCTCCCGCGGCCAGAAGCTGCTCATGGGTGCCGCGCTCGACGATCTCGCCGTCCTCGATGAACAGGATCTGGTCGGCATGCATCAGCGAACTCAGCCTGTGGGCGACGATCAATGTCACCCGGTCGCGCGCAAAGCGCTTCATGGCGCTGCGGATACGCTGCTCCGTCGCCGCGTCGATCGCCGCGGTGGAATCGTCGAACACCATCACGGCCGGCTTCAGCATCAGCGTGCGAGCGATCGTCAGGCGCTGGCGCTGTCCGCCGGAAAGCGATACGCCGCGCTCGCCGACAACCGTGCCGTAGCCGCCCGGCAGACCCAGAATGTAATTGTGCAGCTGTGCCGACTCGGCGGCGCGCTCGATGCGGGTTTCCTTCGCCCATGGGTCGCCATAGGCGATATTGTTCTCGATGCTCGTCGTGAACAGAAAGGAATCCTGCTGCACCACGGCAACATTCTGCCGCAGCGATTGCAGCGTCGCCTTGCGAATATCCTGGCCATCGATGGTGATCCGTCCGGCCGTAACGTCGTAGAAGCGCGGAATGAGATGGGCGATGGTGGACTTGCCGCTGCCGGGCGGGCCGACGATGCCGATGGTCTCGCCGCGCTTCGCCTCGAAACAGATGTTCTTCAGCACCGGTCGTCCTTCAGGCCCCGGATAGCTGAAACCCACGTTTTCGAAGCGCAGCACGCCTTCCGCTACGGCAAGCGGCTTCGCATCCGGCGCGTCCTTGATGGCGATGTCGAGATCCAGAAGTGCGAACAGGCGCGAACCGCAGGTCGATGCGCGGGCAAAGGCATTCACCATCAGGCCAAGCTGACGCACGGGCATCTGCAGGATGGTCATGAATGTAAGGAACGAGGCGAGGGTGCCGACGCTGATCTCCCCCTTGATGACCTGGAGACCGCCGGCCCATAGTACCAGGCCCATGGAGACGAAGAAGGAAAGGTTCATGGCGCTGGTGTTGATGACGCGAATGCCGACGCGCCTGTGGGCGAGGGAAAGCGCGTTATGCGAGGCGCGGTCGAATTTCATGATCTCATGCGCCTGTGCTGCGAAGGCGCGGACAACGCGGATGCCGCCGAGATTTTCCTCCATCACGCGCGTCAGCACCGAAAGACGCTCCTGCAGGTCGAGCCATGTCGAACGCAGGCGCAGCTGGGTTGCGGAGGAGCGCCACGCGACGAACGGCACGAAGCTCAGGGCCAGCAGACCGAGCACGACATCGGTCGAGAGCAGCATGTAGGCCCCGACGCCGATCAGCATGCTTAGCAGCACCATGCGCACCAGCGCGGTGGAGAAATACATGCGCACGCCTTCGAGATCGAGCAGGCCGACGGTGATCAGATCGCCGGAATGGACCTTGTCGTGAAAACTGAAGGAAAGCTGCTGGATCTTCTCGTAACAGGCGAGCCGGAGCTCGTAGCCCATATGATGGCCGACGGACTCGCTATAGTAGTTCTGTATCATCGTGAAAAGGCCGCGCAGAATGCTGACGACGAGCAGCAGCAGGGCCGTGGTCATCAGCGCGTTTTCGGCGATCTGTCCGGCGGCGCCCCCGGCAACTGCTGTCTGGGTCTGGTCGACCGCACGCCCAAGCAGCCGCGGGATCGTCAGCTGTAACGTTGCAGCTACAAAAGTTGCCCCTATGGCGAAGCTGGTCTGCCAGGGGTGGCGCAGCGTCATATGGGTGATCCGAACGATCGTCGACAGGCCCTGGCCCCAACCGACCGCATTGACATGCGCGCGCGAAGCCAATGGCTTGGCCGCGCTTCTTGATGAATCGCTGTTCACGCTCTTATCCAGGCATTTTTAAATGAGGCGGGCCCGAAGACGGGTTCGTATCTCAGGAGACGCATTGATAGGATGAATTTTGCCGATTCCATGGCCGCGTTCAAGGGTCAATCGGTCACAAGTTCCCGCCTGAACGTTAGATTGCGTGTTTAAAAAATCATCGATGACATGTCGGAATCGGAGCTGGCGACACGTCCTTTGGGCACCATGCCGGAAACAAGGAGGGTATCATGCGCAGGGTCATCACAGCCTCATTCATCAGCCTCGACGGTGTGATGCAGGCTCCAGGCGGTCCGGATGAGGACCCAACCGGCGGTTTCCGCCATGGCGGCTGGACATTCCATTATTTCGACGAGGCGACCGGCAAGACGCTCTTCGAAGTGTTCGAGAAGCCGTTCGATCTGCTGTTGGGACGCAAGACCTACGATATTTTCGCCGCCTATTGGCCTCACGTCCAGGGCGATGATCCGATTGCAGAGAAGTTCAACGGCGTCACCAAATACGTTGCGACGCGCGGCGATGCCAAGTTCAAGTGGAACAAGAGCCAGTCCCTCGGCTCGGATGTCGTGGCCGCGCTCAAGGAGCTGAAGGCAGGCGAGGGGCCGGATCTGCTCATCCAGGGCAGCAGCGATCTTATTCAGACCTTGTTGCGCCACGGGCTTATCGACGAATTCAACCTCGTCATCTTTCCGCTCGTGCTGGGTGACGGCAAGAAGCTGTTCGCCGGCGGTGCAGTCCCTGCGGCAATGAAACTGCTGCGCATGCAATCGTCTCCCACCGGCGTCATCTTTGCCGCCTATCGGCCGGACGGTCCGGTCAAAACCGGTTCCTTCGTCGGGCCGGAGCCATCCGAAGAGGAGATCGAGCGGCGCAGGCTGCTCCAGTAGCGGCTGGACAGTGGCGGGGCGTTCAAACGGCGCCTCGCTTCGGTTCCATCGCTTTTTCGGTCGCCCGAAATTCGCGTGGCCTTTTCATGATCTCGCGCAAGCCTTTCGTCAGATGTGCATGGCTTGCCTTGACCCGGCCTTGAAAAGAGCAGGGGGTATCCTCCTCTTCCCCCCTTTTTCACGGGGTTGTTCTTTTTTCCGCCATAGATTTGCCCGATCCATCGCCTTCCAAACCGGCGACCGCGACCTTGGGACGCCTCGCCGGTTCGCCAGCAATGCCAATTACGGGAACTGCAGAGAAAGCCATGCTCAAGAACACCTCCTTGCTCCTCGCCGCGGCGATCTCGACCTTATCGCTCTTCGGCGCAGCTTCGGTGGCGCAGGCCGGGCAGGCGAGCTATCTCGTGGATGCGCATAGCGGCGAGGTGCTGGAGGCGTCGAATGAAAACGAGCTGAACTATCCCGCTTCGCTCACCAAGATGATGACGCTTTATCTCGCGTTCCAAGCATTGCACGACGGCCGGCTGAAATGGGATCAGAAGTTGACCATGTCGGCAAATGCCGAGGGCAAGGAGCCGTTCAAACTGGCCGTCGGCGTCGGCCGCAAGGTGACGGTTCGCGAAGCCGTCGAAGGCATCGTCGTCCTGTCGGCCAATGACGCGGCTGTCGCCATCGGCGAGCAGCTTGGCGGTTCGGAAGACAGCTTCGGAAAGATAATGACGGCGAAGGCCCGCCAGCTCGGCATGAGCAACACCGTCTTCAAGAATGCTTCCGGCCTTCCGGATCCCCAGCAGGTCACGACCGCCCATGACATGGCAACACTCGGCCTTGCACTGATGCGGGACTTTCCGGAGGAGTTCAAGCTTTTCTCCATGCGCGGCATCAAGTTCCGTGGCATGAAGCTGCGCGGCCACAACAATCTGATGTATCGCTACGCAGGCGCCGACGGCATCAAGACCGGCTACACCGATGCTTCCGGCTACAATCTCGTCACGTCCGCGACGAAGAACGGCCGTCGCGTCGTCGGCGTGGTCATGGGCGAGAAGACCGCCGAAATCCGCGACGACAAGATGGCGAGTCTTCTGGACACATATCTCACTCCGGCGGCCACAACAGCAACGGTATCGACCGATGCTGCAAGGCAAAGCTCGGCGAACTGATTTCCTCTGCTCGAAGCCGTTGCCGCCGATTGGCAAGGGTCAATTGTCGCATTTGAAAATGGAATCTGCCCGGCTACAGAGGCTGTCAAAGCTGAATAGGGCT
>UBYA01000027.1 GCA_900469615.1 Hyphomicrobiales bacterium
GTGCCAATCGGGCGGTTACGTTGCAGCCAGGCCAGCATTTCCTGGTGGGAGAACGGCGCCGGGCCGGAAAAGCCGGGGGCCTGCGCCGAACGCAGATCCCAGAACCAGTCCCAGAGCGCATGGCCGGCCTCCGGCACCTCGGCCTCCGGGCTTAAAAGCTCGAAGGCCTCGTTGCGTTCGCGCCGGGTCTCGCCGTTTGTGTCGCGCACGCAATCATAGCGGGCGACGATCCCTACGGCTTCTGAAAGCCCTTCGGCAAGCTCTTCATAAAATTTGCGCGGTCCTCCGAGGCGCCGGCCACCTGATCGTAGATCCAGCCGGCGTCCTCGACGACTTCGCGGGCCTTCTCGAAGGAGAGCACCGGCTGCTCGCCCTTCCACTGCTGCTCGCCCCAGCTCCAGGAGGCGATGGCGGCGGCCGCCTTGTCGAGATATTCGGCCTCGACCTTGCTGGTCGTCAGCTTCTTCTTGCGGCTGGCGAGGAAGCGGTCGCTATGCTGGCGAACGATCTTCTTCACCTCGTTGCTTTCGGCCGAGCGGATCATGAAGGAGATGCCGAGCGGCTCCTCGGTGGCCGGATGCAGGAGCTGCAGCTCGAAGAGATCTTCGGAATTGACGAGACTGGAGATATCCAAGGAAACACCTTATCGGTTGGGACATGTGAAAGCGGCCGCGCGCCGCAGGAGAGCGACGCGCGCAAGATCGGTAAGATAGCGCTTACGGCGTGGTGACGGGATCGACACGGACCGGCAGCTGGTTGAGGCCGATCTTGAATTTCTCCAGATCGAAATCGTCGGAGCCGCCGCCGGGGTAGAGCGGGCCGGAAACGACGCCGCGCGAATAGAACACCGTGTTGGTCTTGCCCTGCGGCGCGTCGTTGCGCTCGACCTTGATCGCCATGTTGTTGATATTCAGCGGATCGCCGAAAGTGCGCAGGATGTCCTGGCCGGGATCGTCGGCGATGGAGGCGACTTCGAGCTCCGGATCGCCGGCGTTGGAAACGCCCTTCTGCTTCTGCTGCACCGGCTCATCCAGCGTATTGTAGTTGTTGATGGTGGATTCCGAGCCGAAATCGCCGACCTTGCCCACCTGCACCCAGGTCAGCGCGGCATAGGCGGTGGCCGTCAGGTCCGTGTTCTGGGGCGTCTCGCATACGTAGACTTTCGAGCCCTTCTTCGTGCTTTTGTTCGCCATGGATCATGTCTCCGGTTCAAAGGCGGTGTAGGGAATGGTGACCGGTATCTGCACCCGGTCATCCTCTTGGATCGGGCCGGCGGCCCACGGCTCGCCACTGATCGTGATCTTCACGCCAGAGGCGAACAGCGTCTTGTTGTTGAAATGGTCGATGATCTGGCCGGCGGCATCGAGCGGCTTGATCAGCCCGCCGCCGGCCTTCCAATAGACGGAAACCTGCAGAAGCCCGAGCTTCTGCTGCGGATCGTCGCCGAGTGTCACCTGCCGGGGGCGGTTGGGCAGGTAGCTGACGGCCAGATAGTTATCCGGTTTATCTTGCCCCGCCGGCGGAAAGGCAATGCCCGGCTGCGCCACCGGCAGCGGCGGCTGGAATTGGAGTGCTGCCAGATGGTCCAGCAGCGCGGCCAGAATGAGAGCGTCCGTCGCCGTCGCCATGCGTCACCTTGTCTAGATTGTTGGGATTTCGGGAGATCAGTCTGCCGTGTCGCGCGCGGCGCGCTCGACGATTTCGGGCCATTGGCGCGCCGCGAGCCGCACCATGCCCTGCCCCGCCTGCCCATCCTTGCCATACTCAACTGCGGCGGCGTGCGGCGCGGTGAAACCCATATGGAGCAGACCGCCCAGCGGCGCGCCGAGCCCAGCCAGATTGACCGGCTGGCCCTCATCTGCGCCCTCCGTATCCCCGCTTTGCAGCGGCGAAGCGGAAACCTGGAAGGAATTGACAAGTTCGCCCGATACCGCTGGCGTTGCCTCGACGATCGCCTCAGCCAGCCGTTGCGCCGAGAGGTTCACCACCTCTTCCATCCGCTTCTTGGTCCGCTCGGCCCAAGCCGCGATATCGGCGGAGAAATTCGAGGAAGCCATTTGATTGCCCCTTTGATAAGCTTATGCGTCCTCGGCAGCGTCGCCCGGTGAGGAACCACGCCGCTCGAAATTCAAAAGTGTGAGATGGCCGTAACGGGCACGAACCGCAGGTCTGGCGGTTCGCGATTCGGCCTTCGTCCCGCCGCTCCTCTCAATGCCCGGCAATGGTGAAAGCCGATTGAGCAGCAGGATGACACGCGACAGCAGCCAAAGCGTCAGGATCGTCTTGAACCGTACCAGCGCCGTCATCGCCGCACCAGCAGCTGCCAGAAAACGACAGTCCCACCCGGCGACAACGGCTGGATATCCACAATCGCGTGTTCGACACCGCCGATCAGCATCTTGTCGGCGAGCGTCGGCGTGATCGAAAGCCCCTCGGTCGAAAGATAGACCATGCGATCGCCGCGCTGCATCAGCGTCTCGACGACATGCGCCTGGCTCTGATCGAGGTCGACGAGGAAACAAGCAAAGTCCTCGCTCGTCTGCACCGGATCATAGGCCGGCCCCGTATTCGTGATGCGCCGCAGAGTGCCCTTCTGGCCGAATTTGGCGATCAGCCGCTCGGCGGTCGCGCGCGTCCCGTCATAATCGAAGCCAGCCATCACACCACCAGAATGCCCGGAATCGCAGGGCGTAGAAGAGGATAAAGCAGGCCGTCGAGCATGGTCAGCACAGGTCTGGCGGCGGCGATCATATCGTCGCTGGTGTCGGCAACGGCATATTCGGTCTCCAGCGGTCCCACCTTCTCGCGTTTCAGCGTGCGGGCTGCAACGATCACCGGCGTCAGGCTGCCCGGCTCGGAAAGCTCGAGCGCCGCCGCCTCATAGGCCGCGTAGATCACAGCCAGCGGCAGGGCATCGTCGGCGATCGTCTCGCCGTCGACCGTCATCGCCTCGCTGCGGGGCCATGACAGGGACTGATCGTAACCGCCGGCGCGCCGCCCGGTGAATCTGGGCTCGTAGAGGCTGTCGACAGCCTGCGACCCGCGCACCAGCGCCGCCTGACGGTCATCGTCGCCGCCGTCCAGCCATGAGATATTGGCGCGATCGGCAAAATAGGCATCGGCGGCAGCAAGCGTGCCGTAGAAGGATGCGGACATGAAAGCTCCGTGTCGATCATTGGAAGAACAAACGCCCTCTCTCCGCGCAAACGGAGAGAGGGAAATTACGCTCAGGACGCCGGAGCGATCTCATCGCCGTAGGCCATCGCCGCCGGCAGACGCACCTCGGTGCCGCCGGTACGGGCGATGATGCCTGTCTCGAAGCTCATGATCGACTTCTGGCGAGGCTGCAGCACGCGGCGCGGCATCGGCAGATGGAAGCGCAGCACCTCCGGATCGCGGCGATAGACGACCATGCGGCCGCCGCCTTCCTGCGACGCCGTTGCAAGCTCGCGCAGCGGCTGGATGTCGAGCGGCTGGCCGGTCTCGGCCGTGTAGACGTTGCCGCGCCGCAGGAACTCCAGCACGGTGATGTAACCATCGCCATCGGCAAGCCGCTTGGTGGCGATCAGACGGAAGGCTTCCGGCGGCAGGCGCAGGCTGTCGATCCATTCGACTTCGCCGGTCCGCTGCCGCACGCCGCCGATAAGATCGTTGACGTCGCGCAGGATCTGATCGGCCGTCTTGGCGGACCAGTGGGTCGTGCCGCCCGTACCATCGGCGGCGACATCGGCGCGCGACACCTTCGGATCGTTGACGAAACCGGTCCAGCCCTTCTCCGTCGAGCCGGTCATGGCGACGGAATTGAGCAGGCGCTCGATCTTATCGGCGGCGAAAATGGCGTTGGAGGCGTTGAGATCGAGATTGTAGAGCGCCGCCTGGTTGACCTCCTCGAGGTTCCACTCCCAGCCGGAGCCGATCATCGCGAAGTCATGACTGGCGCTGTCCCGGGTCGACTGGTTGAACGGCATATCCGTGCCGGCGGCCGAGAGGAACTTCGCCTCGCCTGCGCTGTCGACGGTGAAGAAGGTCGTTCCCGAGGCCCATTCATTGCCTTCGGTGACGACCGGAACATGCAGGCCGTAGTTGAAGGTCGGGTAGCGGCGCTGGTAGATGCGGGTCTCGATATTGCGACCCTGGGCAATGACGAAGGAATAGGCCGCCTGGGCGTCGGTAAACTGCTGTCGAACGAACTGGTTCATAAATTAAGCGCTCCTGTGCTTGAGCGAGATTTCGACGATGTCGCCGTTGCCGCCGCTCGTATCGAAGAAACAATCGGGAATGGGACCGACGATGCCGGCACCGGCCGCGTTGACGTAGGCATCCGCCGTCGGATTGTAGTAGACGGCATCGCCATCCGAGACGGCGCCGCCGGCCCGCACGTAGATCTGACCCGAGGTCAGGAACGCGCCGGTGACAAACTGCGCATAGCCACCGGCCGGCGCGACATCGGGAAGTACGTTCGGCGTCAGCACGGCAATGCCGATGAACTTGCCGCCGGCGGCAAAGGGCGCCACGCCATGATCGGCAAGGCCGCGCTGGGCAGGCTGTCCGAACTTGATGCCGGCGGCGTTTTCAACCGTGCGGCTGATCTTGTTGGCCTTTTCCTCAGAAGCGATCTGCCCGTGCAGGCCCTTCCGAGGAGCGTTTCCATAGGTGGTCTGATAAGTCGCCATTGAAGCGTCTCCTTTTCGTTGACCTGGTTTAAGTGGGATTGGCGGCCAGATGCGCGCTCTCGAGGTCGCGGACCATGGCGGCGTAGGCGGCAAAAGCGGACGATGCGGATGGCTGCGTCGAACTGATGCCGTCTCTGACGGCATCAGCGAAAAGATCCGGCTTCTTGCGCAGCCCTTCGGCCAGCATGTCGAAACGCGCATCGACATAAGCGTCCGATCGGCCCTGCACGGCCCCCTCGCCCGCCTTGGCGATGACGACGGCCTTGCGGATCGCCGCGTCGGAAAGGCCGGATGTCTTGATGTCTCCGGCAATCGCCCTGGCAAGGTCGATCAGTTCGGCACGCGCCTCGGCGCGGCGTTCGATCTCCGCTTCGTCGAGAAGAGCCGCCTTTAGCGCATCGAGTTCGGCATCCCGGATGGCAATGGCCTTCTCATGAACCGCCTCCGCGTCGGCAAGGCGCTGCCGCAATGTCGTGATGATCTCTCCAGTCTGATCGGAAACTTCGATCTCCATGCCATCGATCATGATCGTCTTCGTGGGCATCATTCCTTCCTTGCTTTGGTGATGATCGGAAAGAGGGCGTGGGGCTGCGAGAGGAGAGCAGCCCCACGGTGCGGCTGCATCGCCGATGCGGACTTTCGAGCCCGCCCGGCCACGGCGCACAATGGCAATATGGTTGATGCGAATGTTTCGCTGAATGGCGTCATAAGCCTCGCCGGCAGGGGTCATGCCTGCCGTAAAGTCGACATCGCAGACGTAGCCGGCCGACAGCTCCTGCTTGCCGCTTTCGATATCCTGAATGGCGGCTTCGTCACTGACCATCAGGGGCACGCGGATAAAGATACCTTCCCCGGTGATCTCGTCACCGGTCTGGCCGACCGAATATTTCTTCCAGTTCTCCGACGTGACCATTTCCGGCGGGTGCTCATTTGTCACCGGCCGGTGCGAGGCGCTTTTGAGCGTGTCCTCGGAAAAGACCTCGCCCCCGGGCCGATAGATCCGTACTGTCGGCATCTCGGGCCAGCCGATCTCGGCGCCGGCATAGGTTTGAATGCCCGTGCGGGCGATGCGGGCATCGGCAACAAGATAGCCGTCGCCGGTCCGGCGCGTTCCCGCGACGGTTACAATGTCTGTGAAGTTCATTTTAAGATTTCTCCTGTCGGAGCCACTTGGTTCGTCTTGAAAGACGCCGCGCAGAAAGAAGCGGCCTTGTCAGCGGCTACACGGGCATAGCATCGGGTCGTTCGGCGGCGTCGGGATCTGCTTGGCCGGATGTCTTTGTCGCCGCCTCCAATCCCGGCAGCGATCCGTCTTCGATAAAGGCATTGACCAACGCCTCCGAAAGCGCCGGCCGTGAGATGATCTCCTCTCCGGAGCCGGAGCCGAACAGGGCCCGCGCCGCCTCCGCCTTCATCTTGAAGATATCGGCCTTCTCTTTCTCGCTCATCTGCTCCAGCGGCGCCCAGGCCGAGTAGATCGCCGGATCGCGGGCACCCGTGGCAGACCGGATAAGGCATTCGTCGAGCCGCGACATCGCCGGCGTATAGTCGAGCTCCTGGATAGCCTGGATGCGGTCGTGATAGTTCTTCATGTCGGCAGCACCGGTCGCATTCAAACCGGCTGGCGATTGGCCAAGCAAACGGGTAACGGGAATGTCGGCAGCACCGGCAACGATCTGCATGAAAGCCATCAGAATATCCGTCAGGCCGGAAAGTGGCGCGCTCTTGCTGTCGTATTCCTCCTCGGCATCGAGGATCAGCGTCCCGTTGACCCCCTTGATGGTGTTGGCGAGCGCATAACGGCGCAGCACGGCATCCTCATAAGACTGGTTGCCGATATTGGCGGAAAACTGGGGGACCTTGATGATATCGATCTTCGCCTCGAAGACGAGGCTGGCGATATTGGCGGCCGTGCTGTCGGCACTCTTGATCGCGTCGAATGCAGCCGTAAGCACGCTTTCGCCCCAGCATTGATTGCCCGCCCCGGCGAACTCTTCATTGGGTGTCATCGCACCCCTCAAGATGACAAGCCGCGACGGATGGATCGTCACCTGCGCGCCATTGGCGCCCGTCAACGTGTAGAACTTCGGCTTGCCATACCATTCCGAAGCCGGATCGCTGTCGATGTCGCCGGCCGCCAGCTGGCGGCGCGTCAGCACCGTGAGATGCTTGAGCCCGCCCTTTCCGACCAGCTCTACCTCGAGCGGCAGTGCCGGATCAGCATCCGCAGTCCCGATGAACAGGGCAGCGCCACCGAAAAGGCGAGCCTTGGTGGATGCTTCCAACACTTTGCTGCGCAGATCGAGGCGGCGCTCCTCGGCCTCGATCAAGCCGATCTGATCGCTCGCAGCCTGCCAGCTCCGCCATTTGCGGCAACTATCCAGCGCCGGAATATCGACGATCTTGCGCGGCAGCCAGGAGCCGCGATAGGCGGCGACGATCTGCTCGTCCGTCAGGATCGGCTGCGTGTAGAAGACGGATGCCGCCTTGTCGCGTTCGGTGCCCATGCGGGATGCAAGGCTCATCAATCCGTCGCGAACCATCGAGAATACCTGCCCCATGGATTGTCCCTTACTGTCGATGTGATGAAAGCGCCCGCGCCAGGCGGGCCTAGAAGTTCCTGAAGCTGAAAGAGGAGCTCAACGCGAGCTCGTTCAAAGCATCGACCTGATCGTCGAACTGCCCATTCGGAAAAGCGCAGATCTCATCGAGAAACGCCTCGTTCCAGTCCCCGCGCAAAAGCTTGACGTTTCCGGCTTCCGCCTGAGCCGATGCCGGCTTGGCGCGCGTCGCCTTGTCACCGGTCGGCGATATGGCTTTTACCGGAAAGCCCGCGAGCAGCTTGATCTTCGTTTCGGCATCTGCCTTACCGGCTGCCCCCGGGTCTTGCGGCATCCGGATCGTCACGGTCGGACCGTCCTGCGATGCCATGTTCTTCAAGTTGCGTTCCACCTCGGCCGGCGACCAGCGTCCGCGGACGATGGTCTCGACATAGAAAACATCACCGGCCCAGGCCATTCGCAAGCCCACAGTCCAGTCCGGCTTGCGGCCGGGGCGAGCCTTCGAAGCGGCGAAATCCCAGGCTCGGCACCGTTTTGCGCCCGAAGGCACCGCCTCGGCGATTTCGAAGTCGCCGCGTTGAAACAGGCCGCCAGAACGCGGTGCGGGCCGCTGCTGAAACTGACCGGCCACCGCGTAGGAACCGAGCGGTATCTTGTCCCGCTCGACCACCGCGCGCGGAAACCGCCGCGGGAAGAGCAGTTCGCCCTCCTCGGTTCGCGGATCGACAAATCCGATCGAAGTTTCACACCGGCGCTCCGGCTCGAATTCCATCGGCAGCATCAGATGCTCGTATCCGAGCCCGAGCGCCAGAATCGTGCCGGACACATCCGCCTCGTGAAGTCGCTGCATCACGACGACGATTGCCGAGCGCTGGGGATCATTGAGGCGTGTCGGTACGGATTCGCGAAATGTGCGAACCGTCGAAAGGCGCTCCGCCTCCGATTCAGCCCCATCGACCGAATGCGGGTCGTCGATGATGACGCGATCGCCGCGGCCGCCGGTCAATCTTGAAAACGGCACCCCCTGACGCGAGCCCGTGCGGGTATTGGCGAAAGCCATCTCGCCGGTTCTCGTCAGCTTGACCCGATCGCCCCAAAGCGCCTGATACCATTCGGACGCAACGAGATCGCGCATGCGCCTGTTGTCGCGCTTGGCATAATGTTCCGAATAGGATGCGCCGAGATAGCGCATCTGCGGCTTGTCCTTCGGCCCCCACTCCCATGCCGGCCAGAAGACCCCGCAAAGGAGCGACTTCATCGTCCCCGGCGGCACATTGATGAGCAGACGCGTGATATCACCCGAGGTCACTGCCTCCAGATGCCGGCAGATGGCATCGATATGCCAGCCATGGACATAGTCGATGGAAGGCTCGATGACGTGCCAGGCCTCTCGCACGAATCCGGTCAGCGACTGGCAGGCGGCACGAATTCGCTCTGCATCCGCAGCGATCCGACCGGCGCGCTCAGCCTGCTCGCGCTCAGCTATCCGCCTCGCCTTCTCCTCCCGGATCGCCGCCATTATTATCGCCGGATCCGGCAAGCGGACCGAAGAGGGATTCGAGTATGGCAAGCTGCTCATCCGTGGCGTTCGTTAAGTCGATGGTGAGGCCCCGGCCTCCCTTGGTGCCGCCCCCCGGGCGCTCGCTCGGCTTCTGGTGAACATAGGAAGCTGCGATCTTCGCCATTTCATCGCGACGCTTTTGATCCGCCTCGTCGTCACGCATCACTTTCAACATGTAATCGAGCGGCGTATCGTCGGCGGGAACGGCCTTGCGTCGCCGCGCACGCGGCTTGCGTTGCGCGACTGGCTTGTCGGCATTGGACATGCTTGAGATTTCCGATGGATTTTTTGAAGAAAAACAAGCGCTTCAAAACATCGCTTGCGGTCAGCAGCGCGTCGCTGCAACTGTTCTCATCATGCCAAAATGAATACCCCATTTCGGCGTGGTTGGCGACACCCTTGATGAGCCAGCCTCCCGCAAGAAATAACGGCTTTGACGCAAGGCGAAAATAACATTTTGAAATTACTTGGGAATATCGCAACGTTCAGTCCGACGAACTGAAGGAGAATACCTGCAGTTCACCCCAATCTGCATTCAGGAAATGCCCGCGATGCACGATCGAAATCAGCCGAAGGACGAACTCCAGCAAGTTCGTACCATACTTTTGCAGGACTGGGACCCAATCGGCATTGAGAGCGTGCTTGAAGCGCACGAAGATTCTGACAGCTATGCGCGGGACATCCTGGCCGCTCTCTCGCAGGCGGAAACAACCGTGAATAAGATCGCCGCTCATCTCCTGCGGATCGCCACGGTTGACATGAAACTACCGGTCTCACCGGCCCTTGTTGATCGCAGCGCGCACGCAGCCGAGCGGCTTATGAAGATTCCTGAGAGACGAAAGCACGGCAAGCTATCGAGTCGCGACCCCGGCCACGAGGAGAGTCGCGATTGGATACGCCGATTCATCGCCGCGAATCTTCCACTTTCGCCCGTTCCCGACATTCCTGAAATCCGCTTGCACAAAGCAGGTCCGCAAAGCGGCTTGCGGCGTCTCGCCGCGCGCGATCCGCAATTCGGCTCGCCCTATTGGGCGCATTATTGGGGTGGCGGGCTGGTGCTGGCGCGCTATCTTCTCGACAGGCCGGAAAGTGTCACCGGGCGTCGCGTGCTCGATTTGGGCGCCGGATCCGGGATAGTAAGCATCGCGGCGGCAAAGTCGGGTGCCGCGGAAGTGTGGGCCGCGGATGTCGATCCCTATGCCATGGTGGCTATCGAGCTGAATGGCGCCGCCAATCACGTATCGATTCAGCCTGTCGCCGCCGACCTGACGAAAGGCGAGCCGCCCGACGTCGATGTCGTTTGCATCGGGGATCTTTTCTACGAAGCCGCACTTGCCGAAAGCGTCATCGCATTTCTCGATCGCTGCCTGGAGCAGGCTATGACGGTGCTGATCGGCGATCCATGGCGTGCCCATCTGCCGACATCACGGCTGCGGCTTCTGGCGGAATATACCGTGACGGACTTCGGGGAGAACGTTGGAAGCACCCGGCGAAGCGGCGTTTTCGCGCTTGAGACCAAAAGTCCCCGATAGGTGATAATTGTCGAAATGAATGCAACGGCAATGCGGGCTCAGACCGCGATTGCCGCTTTTGTTTAGGCCTTCATCTTGGCGCGTCGGCGATTTCCGCGCTCCAGCCGCTTGGCCAGTTCGGCAAGCTCGGGACTTGCCGCATCGAAGACGGGCCGTGCGTCGTCCGGCAGCCAGTGCGTTTCGTGCCTGGGTGCCGGCGGCTTCACCCGCTCGACACCGCTCGGCGCATTCGGCATCATCGGCGAAATGCGCGACCAGTCAGGTTCCTGCAGGATCGGCGAGGACGCGAGCAACACTCCGGCAAGGGCTTGAAATTCGTTCTGGATTCGGCGTTCCGCCGTGCGGCGCACCCGCCCCGTTCGGGAGCAGAAATCCCGGAAGGACCCCGCTACATAGGGCGCGGCGAGGCAGACGGACCATCGCGAAAGCAGAATGCGCCGTTCCTCATCCTTGACATGAACGCGCAACCATTCCTGCAGAACCTCCTCCGCCCGACTGATCGCCGCGGCACTCGGACGATAGCGTACGCGGATTTCGGCGTGACCCAGCGGCTCGGGCAAAACCTCTGGCCAAAGGGTGCGCATTCTGTCGGGGCGAACGCCGCGCACATCAAGATGCACCATCGTATCGGCAGCCTCGATGAAGCGCGCGCGCACGATGAGGTTGAGGTCTGCGACTTCCGCCGCACGATGGGACAGATCGTCAAACTGCGAGGCGGATCGGTGCATCAAGACGTTTCTCCAATTCATGATAGATCAGCGTGCGCAATGTCGCCCGCACAGGCCAAGGCCGTCTCGCCACCGCATCGGTGCGCAGCGCGGCCAGCGCGATATCGTCGAAGGCGCCGAGCAGATCGCCCGGTCGGTGCAGTGCCCAATCCTGACGCTGCAGCAAGACATCGGACACCGCACCGATCGTATCCGACCAGAGCTCGTCACGATTGCTTCCGGTCTGCCGGATGCAACGCAACACGAAGATCAGGTGCCCGTCGCCATAGCGTCCACGGATTTCCTGCATCGTTCCACGCGCATGGCTTTGCGCGGGCGCGCGCCGACGATGAACCGGAACCAGCTTGATGCCGAGACCATCGAGAAGAAGATCCAGCCTACCTTTGGTCATAGCCACGCAACTCCTTTCGCCATTGAGTTTTGCAATTGTCGGGTTGCCTTATGCCAGGCTCTCCCGGGTTGCGGTCACGCTCGCCTGTTTCGGCTTGAAGAAGGCTTCCGCTTTGCTGATCGCCTCAACCCTTGCTCCATCGCGCAGCATCGGCGTGTTGAGATAGGCGACCATCGCCTCGCCCGCAGCGGCCTTTGCCGCATCTTGCGTAGCGAAGATGATCGGTTCGCCACGGCTATCTCTGAGGATTTCGTTGGTTGCTCGATGCACCTTGCGAATCCAGCCGTGATGACCGCCGGCTACGGCGTCGGTTCCGATTTGAAATTTGTTCATGGCAGCCTCCTCCGGCCGAAAGCCGGATCTGTTCCTTGAGTTTCCATTGGTGTTTCAACGAGGACGCCGACAATCGTCAGCGCATTCCCATGCGGCGCGTCCGCTTCGCTGCATCAGCAATATCGTCTTCGGATATCCGGAAGTGGAGTTGATCTCCCTCCGGCGCGCCGTAGCTCTCATCATCGTGTCGGGACTGCGATTCGTAGAAGATCGCCCGTACCGCGATCAGCATGGTGCCGAGAAAGAGTGCCGAACCGGCACAAGCCAGAAAGCCCTGAAGCAATTCACTCATGGCCGTTTCTCCTGCGGGCCGGGGGTTTCATCCCGCAGGCCGCTATCAGCCATCGCCACAGGCTGGACGAACGCATTGCAGTCCTCGCAATGCCGTTCGATAATTTCGGCAATCGACAGGATACGCCGGCAACCGGGACAGCCCCAGAAGCGGTCGAAATACCCCACGCGAAACGACCCCTTCCCGCCTCTTCCAACTATTGTCATGCCGTCTTCTCCCAAATACATCCGTTCAAACCGCCTGTACGAGCCTGCCGAATTGCAGCGCAGGCATCTTGATAAACACAAATTATGTTGATAATAATGCCAATGTCAACATTATTTATGTCATAAATTTTGCAAGGGTCGGACGATGCAGAAATCCATGGGCGAACGACTGAAGGCGGCGCGCGAAGCCGCAAATTATCCATCGGCGACGAAGGCCGCAGAGGCGCTTGGCGTAAGCCTGTCCACCTATCGCGCGCACGAAAACGGACAGAATGAGTTCAGCGCCGAGATCGCCAATCGTTACGCCAAGAAATTCGGCACGACGGCTGGCTATCTCCTGACGGGAGAAGGGCCGCGCGCTACGACGCGCGTGGCACCGACCATTGTCACATCCTTCGATCCCGACGAACAGGACCAGGATGGATTTGCCGAAAGCGGCGAGGAACACAGCTATAGCCGCGAGCACTGGATGCCGCAGGTGGCGGGCGCGACGCCGGAGGTGGACGTCAAGCTGGGAGCCGGAAGCGGTGTCATAGGGGAAGTCATCAACCTTCCCGTCGGCTCCGGCAATGTTGCTGGCCATAAAATCGTCGCGGAATGGCTGATTCCCGCAGGCTATTTGCGGAACGAGGCAAAGGCCTCGCCAAACCACACCATCATCATGGAAGTGGTCGGCGATTCCATGCAGCCGACCTACATGCCGGGCGACCGCGTCATCGTCGACCTCTCCCAAAACCAGATGACGACGGATACCGTCTACGCCATCAGTGACGGCTATTCCGAACCGCAGATCAAGCGGCTTCAGCGGGTGCCTTTCACGCAGCCAAGCCAGGTCAAGATCATTTCGGACAATCCCGCGCTGGAAACATTTACCGTTGAACTCGAGCGGCTGACGATCATCGGCCGCATCTGCGGGCATATTGCCCGCAAGTAAACGGAGCTTTATCGCCTTCGAACATCATTGGTGTTAAAAGAACATAAATGATGTTGACACGCCTCGTGTCGACTGGCAATGTCCTTTTCAGGAGCCGTCGGCACTGAAAGGAATGAGCCCGCGCAAGGCATGAAAACTTGCACGAAGTCAGCGAAACCGGACAGAACGCCGATATGCATATTCAACCTGGAAGGGCGCCGAAGGGAAATGCTGTTCATGCCTGGAACGTCGAATATGATTATGCCGGCTTCCGCGGACATATCCAAAATCCCGAGTCTGGAGGCTGCGAAAACATCCTCCGCATCGATTGCCGGCGCGAGAGGATAAGGATGCAGGTCAATAATGCCTTCTTCTGCGAATACTCGTTCGACGAGCTTAGCATTCGTCTCTGCGACCGCTGGGAAACCGGGCTGCTGCTATATGGACGTGCTGAATTGACATCGGCGGGAGACGACTATGCCGATGAGTTCTACGTCTCGGCAATCCGCCTGGATGGGGGAGCAAGATTGGCAAGGCCCAGCCTTTTGAACGGCATCGGCAATTTCGAGGCTGAACTATTTCGGCGGATAGCAGCCGTCATCGAGGACGACAAGACGCACATCGGCCGTCACGCCGCCGAACTCTTCGCCAGCGAACTGGAACAGTGCAGGCAGGTCGATCACGATCAAGCTCGCAAGATCAGGCAGGAACGGACTCTGTAGCGGCTGATGTGATACATTCTCAATCCGGGGATGCATGACCATCGCACTCCCACCGGGGATGGAGGCCGTAATTTGCATGAACGTCTCACAAAGCGAGTTTGAAGAAATTCGCCGGCTCGAAGAGAAACTGCATCTTCCTGAAATCCGGCAATCCTCAGAAGCCACGGAAAACCTCCTCGCGGAAGGATTTGTCGAATTCGGCAGTTCCGGGACGATCTACGCCGACAGGAATGAGCTCATCATGCGTCTGGCAGCGGAAAGGACGGAAGCGCCCTCGCCGCCGATTGCAGCCCGCGATTATGCCTTTCGGCCAATTTCACCTGACGCTGTCCTCGTTACATATCGAAGCATTCGCCCGGCAACAGAGGATAGAGCCGCACGGCATGTCCTGCGAAGCTCGATCTGGCAGCGCATCGATCGCCGATGGCAGATGATATTTCATCAAGGCACGCCGACAGCGGCCGATAGCTGACGAACAGAATGGGCCACCGCGGCACGCTCCTTCCATCAGGAGGGCTGGGCCGGTGAAAACGACATTCATCTCAAGCAGGTCCCGCACGCGAGACGCGCGCGGAGCAAAGCTCACGCATGATAGATTTCACGCAACAATAAATTTCCAAGCAGAGGCATGACAATAGTTGAATTGCAAATATTCATGTCTTGCAGCAGATATATAGGAGCAATTCGACCGTCATTTCGACGTCTATCCACCCCCTAATCGTCGAAATGCTAAAAGACCATAAGCGTTACATGTCTAGAGCAATATAGAAGGCGCGATGAAATTTTCCCTTAGAACTTTTGGAGAAATCGCTCTTCTGGATAGTGCCGAACGCCAAATAGCATTCCCGAAGAAGGCATTGCTGATACTTGCTTATCTGCTTGCCAGCGATAACAAATCCATCAGCAGGGCAAGCATGGCACGCTTTCTTTGGGGTGAAGGCGACATAGCAAACTCATTGGCAAACCTGCGCAAACTCGTTTCACGCATCAAGGGCAGACAGTCGGACCTGAAAGCCGAATTCCTGACCTTTGACGATACGGATATTCATCTCGCCTGCGGATCGGTCAGCAGCGATATCATTCCGACGCGAACTGATACGCCCGGAACTCCGGCAGAGAATCTTGCGGTCTTCGCCCGGAGCCTGCACTCGAAATTTCTGGAGAAAGCCAACTGCCGAAGCAGAGCCTTCCTCGACTGGCGGGAGAGCGAAAGGCGGCGGCATCTGGAAGCGTTGAAGGCAGCGCTCGATGCCTTGGTGAATTCGCCCGCAGCCGAAGGCGCTGCCGCGAACATCAAGGAGGCCGCACTCCTTCTTTTCGAAGCCGAACCGCAGGACGAGAAAACGCATCGCATATTGCTGAAGGCATTTGACATCGAAGGCGACCTCGAACAGCTCAAAGCCATGTTCGCACGACGCAGAGACCTTGCGCAGTCGTGGCCGGCAACTTTGCCGGCGGCACCGAACTCGCAAAAGCCCGTCAGCTCGGTACGATCCCCGTATGGCATCGCCGCTGCGGCGCAGAGCGATACCGCCATGCGGCCCGTAATACGCATACCGCGCCTTGCCCTGCTGCCCCCCGGCAACGACAGCGAGGACATCACCGCGATCATGGTTGCATCCGCACTGATCGAAGACATCACGCTCGGCTTTTGCGCCTTGCACAGCCTGCGGGTCATCGCCCCCTATTCCGCCATTCAGATCAGCCGCCAAGGCGAAAATCAGCTCGCACTTTTCGAGCGCTACGACATCAACTACGTGCTGGAAACCCAATTGAGCGGGTCGAATAGCGATCTCTCGCTCTTTACGCAGCTCATCTCGCTGCCGGGCAACGAGGTTGTCTGGGCAGAGCGCTTCAATTTCGGCAAGCTGGATATGGTTCGCAACAAGCGTGATATTTCGCGCCAGATCGTGCTTGCCGCCGCGGCCGAGGTCGAACGTCATGAGATGACGCGCGCATATTTCGAGCATAACCCCGCCGCCTACCATCGATATCTGGTTGGGCAGCAATATCTCCATCGCCTGACCTTGCCGAACATGCGTCGCGCCCGCACGGAGTTGAAAGCCGCCTTGCGCCAAAGCGCCGATTTTGCCCCTGCACTCAGCTCTGTCGCCCGCACCTATTCCAAGGAATGGCTGCTGACGGCCCGCGGTGACGACGAACTGCTGAAATCCGCAGAGGATTTTGCCATGCGTGCCATCACGATTCGCAACGACTTGTCGGACGGTTATCGTGAACTCGGCGTCGTCAGGCTCTTTCGGGGATCGATCGACGAAAGCGTGGAGGCGCTGGAAATGGCAGAATCCCTCAGCCCGCATCATGCGGATGTCATTGCCGACCACGCGGATACGCTGGTACATTTCTCCCAGCCGCGCCTGGCCCTTGAAAAAATCCAGCATGCCATGGAGCTCAATCCCATAAACCCGGATTCATATTTGTGGACGGCAGCCGGCGCAAACTACGCTCTCGGCCAATTCCAGACCGCGCTGGACCATATCGGCCAGATGGCCGATCCCAGTCTCGCAGACAGGCTCGCGGCCGCCAGTTGGGCCATGCTCGGCCATCAGGACGAGGCCCGCCTCCTGGTGCGCCGTGTTCGCGAAACCAATCCCGATTTCGATGTCGACAGATGGTTGTCGCTCATTCCGAGCAAGGAGGAATGGCACAGGGATCTCTATCGGGAAGGATTGAAAAAGGCGGGGTTCTGAAGATCGCGGCAACCGCCATGCCGTCCGGAAGGCTTATAACCTGCGCAAAGCTGCACCTGTGCTGAAAGCAGACCGGCCCGAAATCACCAACAAGGAAAGCCGCATTCATCCATCATATAGGCGGCGATACCGGCACTATCAGCAAGCTCACAACGGCCGCCTTCGAAAACGCTAGCCACAGTTCGGGCATGGAGGCAACGATCATTGATGCCCTGCCCACCGCTGCCTTGGAAAATGAAGAAATCGCCGACTATAAGCTTAAGCCCGATCGGCGAGGGTCGTGGCATCGGGAAGATGCTGATCGAGAAAGAAATGGTGGGCCCGGAGGGACGACGGGCTAAGTAGACCTGTAAGCACCGAAACCGCCGGAACCCCTGCGCTATAAGGACTTGACGTGTATCACCGCGAGTAAATGCGTGTGTAAAGGGACCCAAAAACGGTGTCAACAATTTGGATGCCTCGCCGGGGCCAGTCGATCCCGCGTCCCGCCAAGGGCGGCGCTATGCTGACGCTCCTGCGGCTGTCTCAGTATCCGCCGAAGCATGCGCGAATTCCCGCCGTCCCGCTTCGAGCGGCGCTACGCTGACGGCTCCGATATGCCCTCTTTGCCTGGCACGCCTCTGGTCGCGCTTCTGATCACCACCATCCGGCAGGGGTAGCCTCGCTCTCTTCCATGTCGATGCTCCATGCCTTCGACCAGAGACACGTGTCTCTGGTCGATCCGCTTCGCGGACCGGCACTCCCGCATAGACATGGAACCTTCTCGCTCAGTGACGGCGGGAGGGGCGGCTCTTTATGCCCTGCGGGCACCGCCATGCCCATTCTGGCCAAGGCGGGACAAGAGCCTATGCCGCCCCTCCCGCCGCCAACCCCTACCTAGCCGTCGTTAACCCTTCGATCGCCATCCGATCGAGTACCACCAGAAACCATTTCCGGAAGCCTGGGTCCGACTCCAAAAATTTGCTATAAATCTAGTATTATCAACAACTTAGGAGTATTTCGGTGAAGACGAAAAAGACCGTGATTAAGGGCCTCGCGATCGATGTCCTCGTTATTGAGACGACGCACCGGGACGCACACGGCACACTCTTCTATCGTGCGGAGATTTTCGTCCGAGAGAAGAAGACGGGAATCGAGCGCCTTGTCCGTCGCTCCCGAATCCCCGGCACCGGGCAGGAGCTTGCCCGTGCCGTTCAGGCACAGGGTGTTCGCGCGCTCGAAGGACTCGTGAAGTAATCGAATCCTTGGCGGCAAGGATTCGTTTTATTTGAATCCTTGAAATTGAAAGAAAGTATTGTCGACAACAATATCGAATCCTTGAAGCAACAATGAATCTTTTGACTTGGTATTTCGAATATATTTACCACTTTTGTAAATTTTATACTTTACAAATTGAACGAGACCTGAAATTTATGCCGCCGTCACTAAAAACGGAGACACAGATGCAGACAGCACATTTCAAAGGTTGGGAGCGGGACCCCGATGTCGCCGCCGACACCGACAGCATATGGACGGCTTTCCTCATCGTCGGAGACGGCCCCGACGACATGTTCGACATGCTGGTCATCGGAGAACCAGATCGCGTCGGGCCGACACCGTTCGACGTGACAGGCAGCCGTGATGGCCTCGCCGTCACATTTGCAGCCGACACGGCATCATCATGGGATGAAGCTTGCCGTCTCGCTGAGATCGAAGCCCGGCGGGCCTCGATCCGACCCGTTGAATGAAAGGAAGACAATGTTCGAAGAACGAGTTCGCGAACGAATCCAAGCCGTATTGAGCGGCGACAAGACCCCCGAAGAGCTGACCGGAGCTACATCGATCAGATGTGCGGTCGGGCTGGTACTCGGGACACTCGAAGGCATCACGACGCTCTCGGAGAGCGATGCGTGGGACTATCTCGACCCCGGCAACGTTGCGCTGGTCCACGAGCTCCGGCGCGAATATGGCAACGAGGTTAGACAATGGAGAACGGCGGCGGAAGCAGCGGCGGCGGCTGGTTACGGGACACGCCCGACCTGAAGGTCGTTGCATGAAAACGGGCAGCATCATCATGGGACGAGGCTTGCCGTCTCGCCGAAATCGAGGCGCGGCGCGCTTCGATCAGAGCCGTGTAACAAAAGGAAAAGCGATGACCAAGAAAACAGTGCCGTATATCGCCTACAAAGACTTTCCCCTGAATTTCGACCGCTACAACAACATGATGGATGAACTCCGCGATGCGGCGCGCGGTTTTGCTCGATTGGAAGAGAAAGGGTGGCCGGGCGCCCGTGACCTCGACAAGCGCTTGATGGCGATCTGGTCCGATCTCAGCCGAGTGTGGGAAACCATCGTAGAAACCGAGCGTCATGTTCTGTACGGCGCTCCTCCGGAAACGGATGGGCAAAGACACCACCCCGAGGGCTAGGAGCGCTGTACGACCCTTTAAAATCGATTACAAAGTGGACACCGGGGCCGAAAGGCCCCGTTTCCCTGTCATCAGGTCACGACAAGAACGATTCTGGCTAGCACCGATGTATCTGTTGAATCGGTAGCGATAACTACAACTTGATAAGTCCCTGGAACGAAAGCAAACCCACCGATTCTTCCCGTTCCCGTCGCATCCCTGAAATTCGCTCCGAGCGGCAGGCCGATCCATGAAAACGAGACCGGACCCACTGCCCCGACGACGACTGGGCGAAGATCGAGCACCCCCCCGGCCACTATCGACGTCGGTCCGGCGATAGACAGCTTAAAACCGTACGGCGCAGACGGATCTGGCAACACCGGAGGCGTGACCACGACTGGAGCGGCGATAGCTCCCGTTGTGGACGACCGCAACACGTATGCTCCCGCGACAGCGTCAGTCGAGAGAGCCCCAAGGGCGACAAGGATAGCAAGGGTTTTCTTCATGGCGCGTCCTCCGCGAGAGCGCCGTTCGGCAGCTCGCAGGCTGGATATTTTTCCAGTGTTTCACTGTCGCACGGCGGGCAGATTTCCGGCAGGCCCGCCAGCTTGTTTGCCATCGCGCAAGCCTCGGAAGTCTGGACACGCAGAAAATTCACGAGCTGGTCGCCGCCTTTCCGGATGCGCCATGTGCCGGGTGGCACGTCTCTCAAAATCCCCAGCCCGACAAGTGACGAGAGCGCCATGCCGTCGTCGCCCAGCGACGAGACCCGCCCGCCGTCCGTCTCGTAAAGAGTGAGTGCCGCCGTGACCTGTTGCTGCGCGCTCTGATCGGCAGCAAGTGCCGCCCGAAGCCGGGCTTGCTGGTAAACCGCGCCGCCATACCAGATGCCCGCGACTGAGAGCACGCCGAGGACGATGCCTGCGATCGTACCGACGATGAGATTATACATGTTCCATCTCCTCGTCTTCGATGTCGTCAGACCCCCCAATCCATCCCGTCGAAGTCGAATCCCGCTGCGATCGAAGTCGGCCCCCTCCGCCGCAGCGGGCCGGATATGAGATCGGCGACCACGAGGACGAGGTTCGAGCAACGGTCATGATCGATCGTCGATTTCTCAAGCTCTGCAGCGAGCTCGCGGTCGAGCTCGACGACGCGGTCACGTGCCGCGCCCGTCAGACCGATGCGATCGAGGAAATTGGCCAGCGTGCCGGAGCCGATATTTAGTGTTACGTCGTTCATCACGCTATTTGTATTCGTCACGGTTTTGGTCCTCCCTGGATTCCTGGATCTCCGCCGCCCGGAGTCTTCCGGGAGGCAGCTTCCGCCGCCCTTTCCGCTGCGATGGCGGCCCTCCACGCATCGGATGCGTCGAGCGCGGCGACGGCGATTTCGGCATCCGATGCCCCATGCCTGCCGATTTTGTGGAGCTGCCAATGCTCACCCGTGTCGATAGCGTCGTGCAGCCATTCGTGCGCCATCGGCGGCACACGGGATTCGATTTCGGCGCGTGCCTTGGCCGCAGCGCGAGGGCGCTTCAAGTTTCGCACAAGCCGCGTCCACGATGCGCGCGGTTTGGGGCGCGGGCCGTTGGCTTGGTAGTCTGCAGGGTCGATCCCGCGCTCCATGGCGTAAGCCGCTGGACCGAGGTCGTCGTCGTCGAAATACGTCGGCTTCATTTTTCGTGATCTTCCAAGAACCGGAAATCCAGGAAGCGAGCCTGCTGGCCGCAGCGCGAGCACGACGGACAGCAGCGCGAGCAATTGGAGCGCGACCTTACCCGCCGGATCGCCGCCCCGCCGCTGCCGCTGGCGTTCTAGGAGCGCACGGCGGGCCTCGTCGGCACACGTCCGGCGGCGCGTGCGCTTCGGCTGCTCACGGGGATTCGACAGCATCGAAATCGCTCTTTCGGACTTTTTCCCGCCACCGCTTCGCGGTCGAGTGCATGAGACGAGCGGAATACCATTCATGCGCCGCTTGGGCGACGGCGTAGTCCGGCCAAGCTTCCGCGCACACGTCTTCAAGCAGGCCTTCTACCTGCCAGAGCGCCGACTGATAGATGAGTTCGATACGCTCCTGAACTTCGAATTTCTGCATGCCGCTCTCCTACCGTTTTTGCGTCCTTTCAGGATGCGGGCGACAGGGGACCGGCGCAAATCGGAGCGTGCGCCGCGATTCCCGGGAGAAGGATTCGATGTCGAATCCGGACGTGTCTGAATACGTCCGGCAGCGTCGGATGCGCTGTACGGCCTTCTCCGGGGCACAAATTTTGGGCAAATCGTGGTTTTCGAAAGGATTCCAGTTCCGGAAATAGAAAAGGGAGGCCGAAGCCTCCCGATCCAAAATCTCTGCTTTTGCAGAGGAATGTTCGCAAGAGATGCGAGCATCTCTATGTAGAACGGTACATCCCTGCAAACGCAGGGAAAACCGCCTATTCGGCGGAAAACAAAGGTGAAGCCAGAATAAACCTGGTTAATCACGTATACTTCAGAGCCGCCTATGCGGCGGCATATCCCTCAAGGGGAACGATAACGCGGAATACCGAGCGAACCCAGTTGCTTCCTAATCCCTCGCGGGGAACGATCATCGTGTCGGCGCTTCTTTCGTCCCGCTGACCACCCCAACATGAGCCCTTTTTCCGAATTTCGCAAGTAGCGAGATGCACTTTTTGCAAAAAAATTGACGCTTAACACTCTGTAATTGTTGACAATTCCGGAGTCTCAAAATGGGACATTATGACCGCCGGAGACCGGGCGGCGACATGCCCGGAGTTCGTTCCGGTTCTGGCTCCGGAGGACGCAGGAAGACCAGTTCGCGCCGAGCAGCGGCGAGCTGCCGCCCAGCCTCAGTCAAGTTTTCCCGAAGGTCCCGGGCTTGCTCTTCCGCCTTCCGTCTGCCGTCGTGCGCCGCTGTTGCCCGGTCTTCAGCGGCGACGGTTTGTTGCCGAAGACCATCCATTTCGGAATCCAGCGATCGACGAATGCGAGCTTCGACCGCCGACTTCCGGAAACCGTCCCACGCGCTACGCAATATGCCGGGCAACCGCTGGAGCCGCGCGGCGGCGGCTTGGACGCGCGCGGCCTCCTGCCGGACGCGGGACATCATGGAGCGCGCCTTGCGTTGCTCCTGGACGGCCTTGTCCTGCGCCAGCTTGGCGGCTTCCGTTGCGGCCTTCGCGGCGGCAAGCTGGCGGGCCGCTTCGGCCTTCGCCGCAGCCACCTCCGCCGCGATCCGGGCGGCATCTTCCTTCGTTGACGCAACGAAGGTCTCGCCCTTGCGTTTGACTTCTCGCGCGCGCTCGATGGTCGTTTTCAGAGCTTTCGCTTGCGTCTGCTCGGCTTGCCATTCGGCCCGAGTCAGACGGCGGCGTTGCGGCCCGAGGCGCGTCAGGCCGCACGGAATGGCGACGGTCTCGTGGTACGCGTCCTGCCATTCCCGCATCGCGGCCCGATACGCCTGATCGCCTCGCTTGTTCAGCGCTTTCACGTCCTCGCCATCGGCGGGACCGGCCGCCATGACGGCGGCCTTCGCCGTCTGCCCCGGATGCAGAGCATTAGCACGCATGGCCGGATCATCCGGCAGGATGTAGGCATGCAGATGATAATGGGACTCATCCTCGTGCCGGACCACAGAGACGAGCTTGTCGCCGTACAGTGAACGAAGCCACGCGACTGTTCGTTTTTCCCAATCCTCAGCCTCGCGGCGCTTGTCTGGATCACCGCGGACCTCATCCATCGTGTGCGGGTGCGAGGCGACGACCGTCATGAGCGTGTGTTGCGTCCTCTGGATACGCCGAGGCTTTCCACCCTTCGGCGTGGTCGTCGCGGCATCGGCGGCGGCATCGTGCAGCCGTTCGACCTCATCCACGCCGACGCCGAAAACGAGGACGGGCGGCGATGGGTTCGCAACATGGACGGACGCGCCTGGATCACGCCGCGCCTCATTGATCACGAAGGACGTGGAGCAGCCCTTGCCGTCGCCCTTGCGCGAAAACGCTTCGAGGTGAACGAACTGGTAGGACATCAGTGCATCAGGATGCCCGACCCGCCATTGCGTCGGGCGTTCTCTGCATTGCAGAGATCATCGATGTCGCCAGAGGTCAGACCGCCTTGCATCAGTTCGGCCCGGATATCCTCTGAAATCTCACGCCAGCCGATCAGCCACTTGGCAACGTAACCATAGCGCGGGTGTTCGCGAAGCAGGTCCCGCGACCGATCGATGACCATCGTCGGCCAGGGAATCCAGCCGGGCGATCGCCCGGCCGCAGCAAGTCGAGCGGTCAGGTCTTCCCTATTGAGAACGCGCCATTTTTCGGCAAGCGCGGGGTTTTCATCGAGCATCAACGAGTACAGCCGTCCCGTCACAGAAGCGGCCAGCCCGTTGACATAGACTATTAGACGGATTCCGTCGTGAATTTCGTTCTCCTGCATGATGATCCTCCCGGGTGAACGTTGGTGGAAGAATCTTCAGCGCCGGCGGAGCCGAGAACAAGACTTTAGTGACCGACTAATGGCTTTCCCGTTGGTCAAGTCGTCGGCTCTCCGAGGGGGCTTCCGCCGGACTCTCCCGAGGGGCCATTTCATGGAGACCTTGGCAGGAGCCTTGTCGTCGTCTGGATGGACGACGAGGCAACCTGGTGGTTGCCATGGTGACGCGGTCGCCCGTCGTCACGCCGTCGCGCGGCAATCGGCGTCGGCAGATGCCCGCCATTCCGCCCAGCGGGCTTCGCTCCGGGCGAGGTCCGCCCGCAGTTTCGCCCACTTCGCCTCGATAACGGGCGACCCGAACGGGATTTCGTCGTCTTCGGTCGGCGGTCGAGGCTTCAGCCGGACGACGGTGCCTCCGAAGATGTCCAAAATCTCCCTCATGTCGGCGTCGAGGTCTTCAGACGGCACCTCCTCGTCCGACTCTTGATCCTCGCGTCGGACAGTTGAGCTACATGTGTGAACGATATACGAGGCCGCCGATGCGGCCTTGCGTATATCGTCCTCGGCCGCCACCCGCGCGTCTTTCAGCGCAGCGCGAGCGTCGTCCATCTCGTCGTCCGAGAGCCGCCCGTCACTGGACCACGCGGCAAAGCGCTCAGTCACGTCGAGCGCCATCCTCGCCACGCGCAGTGCCTCTTCCGGCTCCGGTGCGAACGCTTCGTTCCACCACTGCCGTGCCTGCCGCTGCCATTCCCGGATGTCGGCTCCGTCTTCGGTTGACAGCCGCAACGGGTCGTAGTTCTGGACCATGATCATCGGCTCGGCCCATGGCGTATGCCGCCATTGCGGCAGCGTAAGCCCGATGACGATGTTCACGGACGGACCGCCGTCACCCAGCCGTATCGGATTCTCCGGAGACGACTTCTCCGGGCTCGGCTCCGGAGCATCGTCGGAATCCTCGCCTGCCGAGGATGCGGCAGACTGGACGGCTGCTTCGTCGATGACATTACCGTCCTCGTCAACACGCTCTTCATCGGCACCGCCGCGCCTGCCTTTTTTTACGCGCATCAGCTTGCCGTCGCCGCGTCCGACGTGGACTCGGACGACTTTCTTGCGCTCCTTTTTTAGTGACGCCATCCATAACTTAAATTCGCCCAGCGGCTGGCAAATTTTAAGTTTCATCGTCTGTCGATACAGCCAGACCAGTTCGTCGTCTGTCGCGGCCATTGTGTCGGCGGGCTTCGAGCAGTACTTGACGATCTCCTCGACTTTCTCGACCTTGCCGTTGTCGCGCCAATGGGCGTCCATGAATTTTTCGGTGTACCGGAGAAATTCCAGCCACAACTTATCAATGTTTTTCTTCGGCCAGTACAACACATTCGCGTGGACATGGTATAGCACCGTGTCCGCGCCATACCGTGCCGACAGGTCCGATGTCTGCCCGCGCTCGGCGGCGGCGGCATCACGCTCGGCAGCCGTCGCACGCGTGAATTCGATGCCGCGATACAAGACCTCGATGTCATAGCACTTGCCGTTTTCGTCCGGCGTGCTCACTTCATAAGCCCACGACGATATACGCCGTGACAGCTCCTGAATGGCTCCCCGGAGGTCGCCGGGGTTCGCTGGACTGTACGGTACCGGCTCCGAGCAGGTCATGACCGCATAGCGGAAGTACCTCGCGGCGGGGTGCTCGTGAATGTAGAGCTTCAGGCCGTTCACGTAATCTCGTCGGTCGCGCGCGGCGACGACCGGCAGGATTCGGACGGCGCGGAAGATGCGCTGCGTCTCGACAATATTCGTGACGGCAGAGATCACAGCTAAACCACCGGGGCGGATGATATCCTCGCCCGCGCGCTGAAGAGCCTCGGCGAGGCGGTCATTCTGTTGCATGAGGAGTAACCGCCCGATTGGCA
>UBYA01000014.1 GCA_900469615.1 Hyphomicrobiales bacterium
CAACGTGATATTTGCAGTCCACGTCGCATGCGAGAGCGATTGCTCATCCATATAACCTCCTTGTTTGAAGTCTGGGCCACGCCAGAGGTTCAAGCAGGAGGTCTCTCAACTACCGTGTAAAACTCGTCCAGTCCTCCACCGTAGGTGGAGGTTTATTCTTGATATAAGAGAAACGGGCCCCTCGGGGCCCGTTTTCTATTTCCGCCGCATGTGGATGTCGATGCCCGGGCAGCCTTGCCGCTCAGGCTTCCATGGAATAGCCCGCACCGCGAACGGTGCGGATGACATCCTGCATGTTGGAAAAATTGAGCGCCTTGCGCAGGCGGCCGACATGGACGTCGACCGTGCGTTCGTCGACGTAGATATCGTGCCCCCACACGCCGTCCAGCAGCTGCGAGCGCGAGAAGACGCGGCCCGGCGAGGACATCAGGAATTCCAGCAGGCGGAACTCCGTCGGCCCCAGCCGCACTTCGCGGCTCTTGCGGTGGACGCGATGGGTTTCGCGGTCCAGCTCGATATCGCCGCAACGCAGCACCGTGGAGAGAACCTCCGGGCGGGCGCGGCGCAGCATCGCCTTGACGCGGGCCATCAGCTCCGGCGTCGAGAACGGCTTGACGACGTAATCGTCCGCGCCGGTGGAAAGGCCGCGCACGCGCTCGCTCTCCTCGCCGCGGGCCGTAAGCATGATGATCGGCAGGCGCTCCGTCTCCGGCCGCATGCGCAGCCGGCGGCAGAGCTCGATGCCGGACACGCCGGGGAGCATCCAGTCGAGGATCAGAAGATCGGGGATGCGCTCCTGGAGACGCAGCTCTGCCTCATCGCCTCTAAGGATCGTATCGACCTCGAAGCCTTCAGCTTCGAGATTGTAGCGCAGCAGAACGCTGAGCGCTTCCTCGTCTTCTACAACAGCAACTCTCGGAACCATGCGCCTGTGGTCTCCTTTCTTCGCTTCCAGATTATTCCGTCACCGCGCCGACGGTGTTGGCCGTGTCGTCCTTCGGCCGCTCGCCTTCGGGCTGGGCGCCGGTCGCCATGTAATAGATCGTCTCGGCAATGTTGGTGGCATGGTCGCCGATGCGCTCGATATTCTTCGCGCAGAAGAGAAGATGCGTGCAGGTGGTGATGTTGCGCGGATCTTCCATCATGTAGGTCAGCATCTCGCGGAAGAGCGAGGTGTACATGGCGTCGATTTCCTCGTCGCGTTCGCGGATCGACACCGCCTTGTCCGGCGAACGGGTCGCATAGACGTCCAGAACTTCCTTCAGCTGGCTCAGTGCCAGTTCGGAAAGATGCTCGATACCGCGGGCGAGACGGCGCGGAACGCCGGTGCCCTGCACGGCGATGACGCGCTTGGCGGTGTTCTTGCCAAGGTCGCCGACGCGCTCCAGATCGGACGCGATGCGGATCGAGCCCATGATTTCGCGCAGGTCGGCCGCCATCGGCTGACGGCGCGCGATGGTGACGATCGCCTTGTCGCCGATTTCGCGTTCGGCATGGTCGAGAATGACGTCGTCGGAGATGACCTTCTGGGCAAGAGCCGCGTCGCTGTTGACCAAAGCGCGTACGCTGTCGCTGACCATCTGCTCGGCAAGGCCGCCCATTTCCGCAATGCGGCGCGTCAGGAACTTCAGGTCTTCGTCATAGGCAGAGAGAATGTGGGTGGAGACCATTTTTCTATCCTCAAGGTGAACTGTGTGAAAGGAGCCGCGCGCACGGCATCATCAACCAAAACGGCCCATGATGTAATCCTGCGTGCGGTAATCGTCGGGATTGGTGAACATTTTATCGGTGTCGTTCTCCTCAACCAGATGGCCGAGATGGAACATTGCGGTGCGTTGCGAAACGCGGGCAGCCTGCTGCATGGAATGCGTCACGATGACGATCGTGAAGTTTTCCCGCAGCTCGTGGATGAGATCCTCGACCTTCGCGGTCGCGATCGGATCGAGGGCCGAGCATGGCTCGTCCATCAGGATGACCTCCGGGCTGACGGCAACGGCGCGGGCGATGCACAGGCGCTGCTGCTGACCGCCCGAAAGGCTCGTGCCGGCGTCATGGAGCCTGTCCTTCACCTCGCCCCAGAGGCCCGCCTTCTGCAGGCTGGTTTCGACGATGTGATCGAGATCGGCCTTGGAGGCGTGCAGGCCATGGATGCGCGGACCGTAGGCGACATTCTCATAGATCGACTTCGGAAACGGGTTGGGCTTTTGAAAGACCATGCCGACGCGGGCGCGCAGTTCCACCACGTCGATGCTGTCGTCGTAGACGTCCTGATCGTCGAGCGTGATCCTGCCGGTGACGCGGCAGGTCTCGATCGTATCGTTCATGCGGTTGAGGCAGCGCAGGAAGGTGGACTTGCCGCAGCCGGAAGGGCCGATCAGCGCCGTCACCGTATTGGCGCGGATCCTGAGATTGACGTCGAAGAGAGCGCGCTTGTCGCCGTAAAAGACCGAAACGTCCTGGCCGATCATCTTGTAAGGGATCGTCTTCATCTTTCTGGTCAATGCTCTTTCGCTCGCGGCTTCCGTCATCATGTTCATTTCCCGGCCCTCCCCTACCAGCGCCGTTCGAAACGGCGGCGCAGCAGGATCGCGCCGATGTTCATCGCGACGAGGAAGAAGAGCAGGACGATGATGGCCCCGGAGGTTCTTTCGACGAAGGCCCGCTCTGCCTCGCTCGCCCACATGTAGATCTGCACCGGCAGCGCCGTCGAAGGATCGAGGGGCGATGCCGGATAGTTGGCGACGAAGGCGACCATGCCGATCAGAAGCAGCGGCGCCGTCTCCCCGAGCGCATGGGCAAGCCCGAGGATGGTGCCCGTCAGGATGCCCGGCATGGCGAGCGGCAGGACGTGATGGAACACCACCTGCATGCGCGACGCACCGAGGCCGAGCGCGGCGCTACGGATCGACGGCGGCACGGCCCGCAACGCCGAGCGCGTGGCAATGATGATCATCGGCAGCGTCATCAGGCTCAGCACCAGCCCGCCGACCAGCGATGCCGAGCGCGGCAGGCCCATCATGTTGATGAACACCGAGAGGCCGAGCAGGCCGTAGACGATCGACGGCACGGCGGCGAGATTGTTGATGTTGACCTCGATCAGATCCGTCAGCCGGTTCCTCGGCGCGAATTCCTCCAGGTAGATCGAAGCGGCGACGCCGACCGGCAGGGCAAGCACGAGCACGGTCAGCATCAGATAGAGCGAGCCGATCAGTGCAACGCCAAGGCCGGCGGCCTCGGGCCGGCTCGAATTGCCCGACAGGAAGAGGCCGCTGTTGAACGCCTCGTGCAGGGCGCCGCTTTCGCCAAGCCGCTTCATCCAGGCAAGCTGCCGGTCGGATATCTTGCGGTCCTTTTCGTCGACGGTCAGATCGATCTGCCCCTTGTTGGCGGAGTCGATGTTGGCGCTGGCAAGGAAGGTGACGTTCTGCGTCGTTCCGATGATCGAAGGGTTGGCGGCGACCTTGTCGCGCAGCGCGATCCTGGCGCTGTCCGACACCATGGCCGTTGCCTCGCGAATAAGCGCACGATTGCCGGGATCGATCCCCAGCGCTTTCACCAGCGCATCGCGCAGCAGTGCCGCGTAATTGGCCGATACCAGCACCTTCGGATCGCCGGCGCGCTTGCCTGACGGATCGATCACCGTCTCGGTGAATTCGATCGGCAGGGTGATCGAGGTCTGAACGAAGGCGGTGTAGCCATTGCGAACCACGGTCGAGACGAGGATGGCAAGGAATACCAGACCGAAGATGACGGCCGTAAATCCGTAGGCGCGAAAGCGGCGCTCGGCGGCATAGCGGCGCCTGATGCCGATATCGCGCCGCGCCGGCGCGCCCGGCATGAGGCCGCGCGGCATGTTGCGTGACGGGGAGGATACGATGCCGCTCATTCGTATTGCTCCCTGTAGCGGCGGACGATGCAGAGGGCATAGACGTTCAGGCACAGCGTCAGGCAGAACAGCGTAATGCCGAGCGCAAAGGCCACCAGCGTCTGGGGCGAGGTGAATTCGAGGTCGCCGGTCAGCTGGTTGACGATCTTGACGGTCACGGTCGTCATCGGCTCGAAGGGATCGAACTGCATGCGCGCGGCGACGCCAGCGGCCAGCACGACGATCATGGTTTCGCCGATCGCCCGCGACGCCGTCATGAGCAGCGCACCGACAATGCCGGGAAGGGCCGCCGGCAGCAGCACGCGCTTGACCGTTTCGGACCGCGTGGCGCCGAGGCCGAGCGAGCCGTCGCGAAGCGAGCGCGGCACGGCCATGATGATATCGTCCGACAGCGAGGAAACGTAAGGAATGAGCATGACGCCCATGACGAAGCCGGCCGTCAGCACGCTCTGCGCCTCGATGAAGCTGGTATAGCTTCCGGTCAGAAGGCCGTCGATATCGGCCGATAGGTCCCTGAGGAATGGCCCGACGGTGACGAGGGCGAAGAAGCCGTAGACGATGGTGGGGATGCCGGCCAGAACCTCCAGCATCGGCTTGGCGATGGCGCGAACCCGCGCGGTCGCATATTCCGCCATGTAGATCGCCGCGAACAAGCCGATGGGCACGGCGAAGAGCATGGCGACGAAGCCGATGTAGATCGTGCCGGCCAGCAGGGGGATGAGACCGAAGGTTCCGGAGGTTTGAGCGCCGGCTGCGGCGAAGCGCGGGTCCCAGACGGTGCCGAAAAAGAACTCGCCGGCGGGGACCACGCTGAAGAAGCGCGCCGCTTCCGAAAGCATCGAAACGACGATCCCGACTGTCGTCAGCACCGCAATCGACGAAGCGACGATGAGAGCGCCGAGAATGACCTGCTCGACACGGTTGCGGGCGCGGAACCGCGGAGCGATGACACGCAGGCCATAGGCTGCGCACAACAACGATATGACGAGCGCCGCCACCGACATCACGATGCGGCTCACTTCGCGCATGTCGTTATATCTGTCGGCAGCATCGATCATGTAGCCCGTCGGGCAGACGGCGAGCGGCACGCCCTTTTGCGCCAGCAGCAATTGCAGGTCGGCCGTGCCGCCGGCCACTTCGGCAAGCTCGCCGCTGCCGAGCAGACGCATGCCGCGGGCAATGCTGCGCACCATCCCATAGCTCAAATTAAGCTCGGCCGGCGGCAGGGACTTCACCTCCTCGGGAAAGGACTTCACGACAAGGCGGTCGATGATTTCCGGGCTGACGATCAGCCAGACGCAGACCAGTGCAAGCGCCGGAAGCACAGCCCATATGGCGGCATAGGCGCCGTGATAGCCGAGCCGGGAATGCATGGACGAGGACCTGCCGCCCGACAGCGCAGCCGCTCTCGCCCGCCCCAGCACGAATGCAAGGGCGCCGATGACCGACAGGCACAACAGCAGCAGCGATATACTCATTCCCATTCCCCGGCGAACGCCGGCGCAGCAACAGGCTCCGCCCTCGTTCAAACCTTACGCATTCACATGATCTTCCCGTCCGCGACGTCCTTGCGGATCTGGTCGCGCTCAGAATCCGACGCCGGCACGAGGCCATATTCGGCCAACGGGCTGTCCGGCCCGATCATCTGATCGCTCGTGAAGAAATCGACATAGTCCCTGAGCCCCGGGATGACACCCAGATGGGCCTTCTTGACGTAGAAAAACAGCGGCCGCGACACTGGATAGGTGCCGTCGGCGATCGTCCGGCCCGACGGCACGATGCCGCCGACCGTGGCGACCTTCAGCTTGTCGGCGTTGTTCTGATAGAAATACAGGCCGAAGACCCCGACGCCGTGCTTGTTGGCGTTGATGCGTGCCAGCGTCTCCGGATAGTCGCCATCGATATCGACGGCCAGACCGTCCTTGCGCACGGCGATGCATGCCTTCACCTGCTGGTCGGCATCCTTGAAGGTGGCCTTGATGACATCGAGGGCGCCGGACTCCTTGCAGCCGGCGGCAAGCACCCTCTCCTCGAAGACTTCGCGGGTGCCGTGCTTCTCACCCGGAATATAGGCCGCTATCTCGAAATCCGGCAGGGACGGATTGATCTCGGACCACTTCCTGTAAGGATTGGCAACGAGCTTGCCGTCGACCACCACCTCGGCGGCCAGCGCCTTGTAGAGGTCGGCAGGCACGAACTTGATGTCCGGGTTGCTTTTGTCGAGGGCGAAGACGATGCCGTCATAGCCGATCTTGACCTGCTGGATATCGGTCACGCCGGCGGCCTTGCAGGCATCGACCTCGCTGCTCTTGATCGGCCGCGAGGCATTGGCGATGTCGATGGTATCGGTGCCGACGCCCTTGCAGAATTCCTTGAGGCCGGCGCCCGATCCGCCGGATTCGACGATGGGCGTCTTGAAGCTGGTGTAGGTCTCGCCGAAGCTTTCGGCGACGATCTTGGCATAGGGGAACACGGTGGAAGAACCGGAAATCTGAATCTGGTCGCGGGCGACCGCGGCGCCATCGAAGGCAGCCGATGCGACCAGCGCGAGAATAGACAATTTCAACGCGTTCATGAAGAATCCTCCCTGACGGGCGTTAAGAGCACGACGACGAACGGCGCATCCGCCCGTTTCCGCGCTTCTTTCTTACCGGCCAAAGCACCGTCCTTTTATGTCAGGCGAGTGAAACAATTATGACAGTCTATCCAATTGAAATCGCTTGGATAAATTGAGGGGAAAACAGGCGGATCGCGCAGCTTTCAGAAGCGGACCGTAAAGTCGGTTCCCTTGCCGACTTCGGATTTGACGATCAGCCTGGCGCGGTGGCGGGTCAGAATGTGCTTGACGATCGCCAGGCCGAGACCGGTTCCCTTCTTGGAACGGCTGTCTTCAACGTTAACGCGATAGAAGCGCTCGGTCAGGCGCGGCACATGCTCTGCGGGAATCCCCGGCCCATTGTCGGAGACGACGACCTCGACGGCCTGGCCCGGCTCGTTCAGCAACGAAACCTCGACCGCCTTGCCTTCCTGACCGTACTTGCAGGCATTCTCGATCAGGTTTTCGAAGACCTGCACAAGCTCGTCGCGATCGCCCAGCACCTCGACCTTGCCGGCCGGCAGATACAGATTGATCGTCACGTCGAGATCGCCGGCAAGCGGCAGCAGCGAGTCGCGGACATGGCCGAGCAAGGGAACGAGATCGACCTTCTGATCCGGCGCGATGTGCGATTTCAGCTCCAGCCTGGACAGCGACAGAAGATCGTCGACCAACCGGCTCATGCGCGTCGTCTGGTCGAGCATGATGCCGAGGAAGCGCTGCTGAGCCTTCGCATCGGACTTGGCAGGCCCCTGGATGGTTTCGATGAAGCCGCGCAGCGACGCAAGCGGCGTGCGCAGCTCATGGCTGGCATTGGCGACGAAATCGGAGCGCATGCGATCGATATGGCGCAGTTCCGATATGTCGCGGAACGACAGCACGAAAAGGGCATCCTCTTCCTTGCCGACCTGCGGCAGGTCGATGGGCGCGATGCGGACGATGTAGACGCGCTCCGAAGGCAGGCGCTCGGAATGTTCGATCTGGTTCGGCGCGTTGGTGGCGATGGTTTCGCGAACCATGTCGAGCAGGCCGGGCGAGCGCAGCTTCGAAGAGATATGGGCGCCGATCGGAAAAGCGCCGAAGGCTTTTTCGACAGCGGCATTCTGCACCAGCACGGAGGCCTCGCGATCGATGATCAGCACCGGCATATCGAGTGCCGCCAGTCCCGCGAAAGCAGTGCCGAGCAAGGCTTGCGGATCGACGGACGCCGGCTCGGCCCGTGCGGGCACCACCACCCGCTCCACCAGCGGCCGGCGAAGCAGCGTCACGATCACGACGATGGCCCATATCCAGACGACGGCACCGGTATTGATGCCCTCGATGAGTGCGAGCGCGGCGATCAGCGTCGCCAGGATCAGAACGGCGCTCTCCTGCCGCAGCCGCACCGCCAATTTCCTGAGAAATGACCATTCGTCTTCCAACTGCGCCCGTCCCTTCGCCTGCCGTCATGGAATGCTGGATTCCGCGTCTTATCCGCGATTCATGACAGAAGTATTCGGCTCTATCCACAGAAGCGCGTTACTGACAACAATAAATGTAGCCGGCAAAAGAGGGGTCAGGCAAAGGGCTTGAAACTATTGAACAAAAGCTCCAGTTTCCCTCATGAGCTTTTTTGCCGCGACCACGCGGCAGGGTTAACGGGGCATGAACTGCCGAGGAGCCGGACTATGGAAGAAGAAGCGGGAAGCCGCAGCGTGGAGCTGGATATCCATGGCGTGAAGCACATATTCGATGTCGACGATCCGGTTCTGCCGGCCTGGATCGACGAGAAGGCCCTCACCTCCGGCAGCTATCCCTATAAGAAGAAGCTCAAGGAAAACGACTATCAGGATGAGCTGAAGGCGCTGCAGATCGAACTCATCAAGGTGCAGTTCTGGTTGCAGGCGACGGGCAAGCGGGTGATGGCGCTGTTCGAAGGGCGCGACGCCGCCGGCAAGGGCGGCTCGATTGCCGCGACGTCGGCCCATATGAACCCTCGCCTGGCCCGGGTCGTCGCGCTGACCAAGCCGACGGACCGCGAAGCCGGGCAATGGTATTTCCAGCGCTACGTCGCCCAGTTTCCGACGGCGGGCGAATTCGTGCTGTTCGACCGCTCATGGTACAACCGCGCCGGCGTAGAGCCGGTCATGGGCTTCTGCACGCCGAAGCAATACGAACAGTTCCTGAAGCAGGCGCCGCAGATGGAAAAGCTGATCGTCCAGGACGGCATCCACTTCTTCAAATTCTACCTCGATATCGGCCGGGAGATGCAGCTGAAGCGTTTCCATGACCGGCGGCACGATCCCCGCGCCGTCTGGAAACTTTCCTCCATGGATATCGCCGCATTGTCGAAATGGAAGGACTACAGCGAAAAGCGCGACCGCATGCTGAAGGAGACGCATACCGATTACGCGCCCTGGACGGTCATCCGCGCCAACGACAAGCGCCGCGCGCGTCTGAACCTGATCCGGCATATTCTGCTGACGCTCGATTACGACGGCAAGGACAAGAGGGCCATCGGCAAGATCGACGAGAAGATCCTCGGCATGGGATCGGATATTCTCAACTAAAGCAATTCCGGGAAAAGCGCTTGACGGCGCAGGAGTTCAGGCGGCGGCACAGCCTTTTTCGCCACTCCGTTCAGACCCGTATTCCGCCCGGGCTCATTGCCCGGGCAGAACGCGGATCGCATAGAGATTGACGCCGCGGGCCTTGCCGTCGACATCGCTGTTGATGATCAGGTGGCCCGAGCTGGTGGGCGCCAGGGATCGATCGAACTGGACCTGGAACAGCGCATCCGTCTTCTGGCGGCTAACCGTGAAGCGATGACGGCCGCAGCGGCCGAGCGAGCCGAAGTCGCATTCCACCGTGATCTGCGTCGGCGCGTCCGAGGTGGACTGCAATGTCAGCGCGATCGTCGAGGCCTTGCCCGACATCTGCTGCAGCACATTGACGGGGACCTCGACCGAACCGCTGCCGTCCGGGCCGCTGCTGAGCGAGGTCAGCCGCACGGCCGGCCCTTCGTTCTCCGATACGTTTTCAGCCTTCGATTGCGGGCCGGTCGTTACCTTCGGCGCATCCGTCGGCTTCAGTATCTCGACCCATTCTTCGGAGAAGCTGTTCTGCGGATCGATGGTTGCCAGCCCCGGATTGACGGGACCGCTATCGTCGTCGTCCGAGGTATCGTCATCGCCGCCATTGCCGCTGAAATCCTGCGAGTCCACATGTGCAGGCGGATTGGGCACGCTCGTATCGCGCTGGGCGGCCGACATGAACACGCCCGAGGTCTTGATCCACCATGCGCCGACACCCAGGAAGGCGAGCAGGATGCAGAAGATCAGAAGGCGCGAAAAAAACTTGCGGGGCTTGCGGCGCACGGCGGCGCGTTCCGGCTTGAAGTTCATCGAGCGCGCAGGAGCCCGAGCGTCGGACACCGGCACATCGCTGTCGGCACCGAGATGATCGGCGGGGCCTGCCCGCATGTCGCCGAAATCGCCCGCGCCTCGCTGCGGCTCGCCCAACGCCGGTTCGACGGAAGCGGCGGCCCCCGCCGACATCGGCGGATCGCGTGTCTCCCCGCGCACGTTCACGGCCGGCTCCGGCCGTGGCGCCGCCTGCACGGCTTCCGCCCGGGATGCGGCAGGAGAAACATGCGGAGCGCCGATCTCCGGCGAAACCGGCGTCGCCTGCCCCAGCTGGGCCCGCTCCTCGGCCTCGATCTCGCGGATCGTCGCTTCCAGCCGCTGACGCTGGGCGGCGATGACCTCGCTATCGGTAATGTCCTGCTTGCGGAGGCCGGCTTCAAGCGCCTGCCGTGCCGATTGATAGATGCGAGCCCGGATTTCCGGATTGGCGCGATCGGACCGATCCAACGCGCTTCTGATAGCCGTTTCTAACCCGCTCACATCAGATCCTTTATTCTCACTCGCATCATGCTCGCGTACTCTATCGACAGGACAGCTCTGTTTTATCAATCGTTAACCGGATTCGGTAGCGCCCAGTTTCGCAATACGCAAGCCTCCGGCAAGTGTTGCGGGCACTCGGGCGGGGATAAACGACAAAGACGACGCAAATGGGGTGGCAGTAGGCAGTAGGCAGTAGGCAGTAGGCAGTAGGCAGTAGAGGGATATCGGGGTGGGCACGGTCAAGTACTATTGCCTATTGCCTATTGCCTACTGCCTACTGCCCATTGCCTGGATTCTACCCCTGCCCATGGCTACCGCCTGCGTCTTCCGGTACTTCCCCTCTTCACGGACATCTGCTATCCATTTTGACGTTTTCGTAAACGTCAAAAGGGATGATGTTCATGGCCCTCCCCCCCATCCTGACCGAGCGCCTGTGGCTGCCCGTCGTGGCTTCGCCGCTTTTCATCATCTCGCATCCCGCGCTGACGCTGGCCCAATGCAAAGCCGGCGTGGTCGGCTCCTTCCCCGCGCTGAACGCACGCCCGGAAAGCCAGCTCGACGAATGGCTGGCGATGATTACCGAAGACCTCGCCGCATACAATACCGCAAATCCCGAGCGGCCGGCGGCTCCGTTTGCGGTCAATCAGATCGTCCATACGTCGAACAGACGCCTGGAGCACGATCTGGCGCTATGCGTGAAATACAAGGTGCCGATCGTCATTTCCTCGCTCGGCGCGGTGCCGGAGGTGAATGCGGCCGTGCATTCCTATGGCGGCATCGTGCTGCACGACATCATCAACAACCGCCATGCCAACTCGGCGATCCGCAAGGGTGCCGACGGCCTTATCGCTGTGGCTGCGGGCGCCGGAGGCCATGCCGGCCAGCTGTCGCCCTTCGCCCTCATCCAGGAAATCCGCGAATGGTTCGACGGACCGCTGCTGCTTGCCGGCGCCATCGCCACCGGCGGCGCTATTTTGGCGGCGCAGGCGGCCGGCGCCGACCTCGCCTATATCGGCTCGCCCTTCATCGCGACACAGGAAGCCCGCGCGGCGGATGCCTACAAACAGGCGATCGTCGAGGGGTCCGCTGCCGATATCGTCTATTCCAACTATTTCACCGGCGTCCACGGGAACTATCTCAAGCCCTCGATCCGCGCCGCCGGTCTCGATCCGGACAAGCTACCCGAAGCGGACCCCTCCAAGATGGATTTCGAGGCCGCCACGACAGGCGTGAAAGCCTGGAAGGATATATGGGGCTCCGGCCAAGGCATCGGCGCCGTCAAGTCCATCCAGCCCGTCGCCGCGCTCGTCGACAGGCTGGAGGCCGAATACAGGCAGGCTCGCGCCCGGCTGGCGCTCTGAGCGCCGCTGAAAAACAGCTCTTTGTTCACAGGCTTCCCGCTTTTTTGCCGATTGGCGATTTGAGTGCTTGAAATCTGACCGCATAGACTGTATCAGCGCCATGCAAATCGCGGGGCCGAACCGAACGCCCTGCAGAATGCCGCTTTAGCTCAGTTGGTAGAGCACATCATTCGTAATGATGGGGTCACGTGTTCGAGTCACGTAAGCGGCACCATTCTTTCCAATAAGCCGCCCGAAAACACGATATATCGGCCGATATCCGGCTTGCCGATCCCGTGGCCCCATGGCGCATCGATCGGCTCCTGCTCCAGCCCTTGATAAATCGACAGGTCCGGGTTCCTCTGATTGGCCCCGCGTCCGGGACCTTGCCGGGTAACGCGCGCGGGGCGCTTTCTTGCACGAGCTTGAGGGAACCAATATCGGCGAAGGCCGTTCCTAAGAGGCAAACTCGTATTATCCGTTAGGGGAAAATCATGGCCGACGTCTCGGTGGACAAGGATATCAACGCTCAGCTCGAAGAACTGCGCAATCAGATCAGCAAGCTTTCGGCGGATCTGGGAAAAAGGCTCGACGCAGCATCGAGCCGTGCCGACGAAGCCATTTCTTCGGCCAAGACGACCGTATCCGACATTGCCGATCAGGCACGATATGAAGGGCGAAACGTCGTTCAGGCCGCGCGGGACAATCCGACCGCGACCAGCTCCATACTGCTGGGAACCGCGCTGCTCGGCTTCTTTGCCGGGCTGGTGGTCGGCAAGCTGTCGGACTAACCATCGACCTTCGCGACAACTTCATGTCAGGCACGGCTTCATGTCAGACATGGCGAATCCAGGACGCCGGCCATGCGCCGGCGTCTTTGTTGATTGTGCCCGCCCCTGCTACCTGCGAGAGAAATCGGCTCAATAATTATTTTCCAGGCGGCGAAACATTTCTCCCGCTCAGGCATTTTACTTACGTTGATAAAAACAACATAATCAATATATTAGGAGAAACCTATGCGCCGTTTACTTCTCGCCCTGGCTGCAACTGCTGCGCTTGCAACGGCCGCAAGCGCTCAAACCGCCACCGCCACGACGACCATAGCCGATATGTTCCTGACGGCGAAGCCGACCGACATCCTGAGCTACAATCTCATCGGCCTGAACATTCAAAACGGCGACAAGGAGAATATCGGGGAGATTAAGGATCTGATTATCTCCAACGGCCAACTGGCCGGCTACATCGTTTCCGTCGGCGGCTTCCTTGGCATGGGCGAACGATATGTGATCGTTTCGCCGGCTTCGGTGAAAGTCACTTACAGTGAAGCGGACAAGAAGTGGACCGCAACGATGACCGCCACGAAAGACGAGCTCAAGACGGCACCCGAGTTCAAGTACGAAGGCCGATGGGCAAAATAACGCGGTAGCCTGCGGTTGAAACTGCCTCGGGGTGCCGACATGCGGCACCCCGAACTCGATAGAGGCCGCCGCACGCATGCGCATGCGGCGCGCTCGACATTCGGCCTTCACGCGTGATCCGTTGAATGCACGCGATAAATACAACCAAAGATTCAGATTTCGATGGTTTTGTGCATCTCAGAATAACATTCGGGGGGATGCACCATGAAGATTGCCGTTGGGGTGGCGACATGCGGGCGCAAGGCGATCCTGGCCTCCATGATCGACAGGCTGGCCAGACAGGCGCGCAAGCCGGATCATCTTTTCCTCTGCCCGGCCAAGGCCGACGATATCGATATGGCGCGCTTGAACGCGGCGCCGTTTCCTGTGACCGTGGTCTCCTCGCCGCAGGGAAGCTGCCCGCAGCGCAACGCGATCATCGATGCGGCCGCCGGCATGGACGTGCTGGTCTTCTTTGACGACGACTTCTTTCCGACGGCAAATTATCTTGCCGAGACCGAAGCGCTGTTCGAAGCCGACGAAGAGATTGTCGTCGCGACAGGCGAGGTCATCCGCGACGGCATTCTCGGGCCTGGCCTGAGCGTGGAAGAAGCGGACGAGGCGCTGGCCGCCGATGCCGGCGCCGATCCCGCCGCAATCATCGAAGCGGCCCACAACGCCTATGGCTGCAACATGATTTTCCGCCTGCGGCCGATGCTGGCCAACCGCATCTATTTCGACGAGGATCTGCCGCTCTACGCCTGGCAGGAGGATGTCGACCTGTGCCGGCGGCTGCGCCCCTATGGCAAGCTCGTCAAGTTCAATCGCCTGCGCGGCGTCCATCTGGGCGTCAAGACCGGCCGCACATCGGGCCTGCGCCTGGGATACTCACAGGTGGCCAATCCGCTCTATCTCGTCAGGAAGCGCTCCGTTTCGCTGAAATGGGCGCTCAAGCTGATGGGCGGCAACATCGCCTCGAACCTCGTCGGCTCGGTCAAGCCGCCGCCCTATATAGACCGGCGTGGCCGTCTGCAGGGCAACCTGCTTGCGGTGGGACATCTGCTGAGCGGATCGCTCGATCCGAAATACATCAACCGGATGTGAAGCCGGCCAATCTTGCTGGGTTTTGGCGAGCGGCCGATAAATCGGACGCTCGGCGTTCGGTTCGCCGCATTCCGTGATAATGGTGGAAGCCGGCCGCGCGACCGGCGCGCACCCGTCGTTTTTCATCCATCTTGTCTATCGTTTCAAGGATACTCTCATGATTCACGTTCTCGCCATCCTCACAGCCCTGCCCGGCAAGCGCGCCGAAGTGCTCGAAGCCTTCCAGGCGAATGTTCCGGCCGTTCATGCCGAGGACGGCTGCATCGAATATACCGCCGTCGTCGATGTCGATGGCGCCGATCCGGCCTTTGGGCCAGACACGTTCGTCGTGGTCGAGAAATGGGAAAGCATGGAAGCGTTGAAGGCTCACGCGGCGTCCGCGCATATGGCCGCCTATGGCAAGAAGGTGGAGCATCTGATGGCGGATCGTGCCGTTCACGTCCTCAAGCCGGCATGAGCTGAGTGCATCAGGCTTTCGGGAAGCGGCGCCGTGAGGCGCCGTTTTGCTATCGGCCGATATGGTCAGTTGTGCGAGAAATGCGGCTGGCTGCGATATCTCCAATGCCCGCCGCCGTGCCATCCATGGTGCCAGCCGTGGTATCCGCCGCCATAGTACCTGCGCCCGCCATACCAGCCGTGATGATAGTGGCGATATCCGCCGAAGCCGCCGATCCAGCCGAAGGAATAGTAGGGTTGGTAGTAGCCATAATAGGGGGCGTAATAGCCGTAATATGGGCGATAATAGCCGTAGTATGGCCGATAATAATGGTGGCGATAATAATGATGATAGTGATGATGCCGATGGACGATCACGCGGTGATGATGTCCATGGTGAGGTCGCGCCTCCGCATAGGTCGCCGGCAGCGCAAGCATACCGAGCGTAATGAGCGCCGTTGCCAGAATTCTCATTTCCAGCCTCCTTGAACGCCGGACGCAAACGCGACTCGGATCATTCGCGTCGTCCGGACCATACGATAAACGCGGTTGCGCCCTCGATAGTTCCGCGAGCGATGCGGGTCGTCGGACGCCTTCCCGAAATCGTTTCATCGGCCGCCCGTTCACGAGCCACCCGCCGTGCGGCTGACCGGCTCGATCCGACGCTACCGGCACAGACGAGAAGTCCCGCCAATCGAATAGACAAAAAAAAACGGTGCCTGGGGCACCGTTTTTCACGCCTGTCCGCCGTCAATTATGCGAGAAATGCGGCTGGCTGTGCCAGCGATGATGGTGTGGTCCATGGCGCCAGCCATGATAATAGTGATGGTGATAGTAATGGTGGTAGTGATGATGCCTCACCACCGGGCGATGGTGATGCCAGCGGTGATGATGATCGCGTGCCTCGGCATAGGTAGCCGGTAGAGCGAGAATGCCGAGTGCGACGAGCGCCGTTGCCAGTATTTTCATTCATGGTCTCCTTGGATGCCGAACGCGCCCCCCGGCTGCGTACGCCTCGACCGACTTAACCTACCTTAACGCGAATATCGCGCAATGGTTCCGCTAGCCGCGGGATGGAAGGCGCTTTCGCGATACAGCCATATCGCTCACCAGTTCGCGCACCGCCTGCTGGATCAGCCGGCAGGCGTCGACCGAGGCTTTGCGGCCATTATGGGCGAGATGGTACGACAGCGGCAGCATCTCGTCCGGATCGACGATGCGGACCTTGTCGGCGATCGGCAAAGCGCTGACACGGCCGAGAAACGAGACATAGCCGTGATTGGCGACGAGATCGACGATGACGGGCAGGGAATCGGCGGACGTGATGTCGCGACCGCGGAACTTGCGGCGATCGCGGCTGTCGTAGCCGAAGGCAGTGGCGGCGTTGCCGATGCCGGTGCGCGGGCTCGGCACGCAGAGCGGGTGATTTTCCACAAGCGCGGCCAGCGTCTGCTCCGTGCTGTCCAGCGGGGCGATCGCCACCATGTCGGTCGCCACCAGTTCCATATGCTCGAAAGCGTCGAGGCCGAAGACGGAATCGACGATGGCGACATCGATGCGGCCGGACCGGAGCGCTTCGCGCAGATCGTCGGCGGTCATCAACAGCAGCGAAAGCATGTTGCGGTTGCCGCCGATGTTCCAGCGCGACACCAGGCTTGCCAGCGAGCGCGCAACCCAGCTTTCCGAGCCGGTCGGAATGATCGACCCGATACGCACGGCGCGGGCGGTTCGCTGAAAGCGCTCGTCCGCCGCCGCTTTCATTTCGTCCCAGGCCTGCGCGATGGCGGCGAGAATGGCGTGAACCTCCTGACCGGCCTCCGTCAGCACCGAGCCCTGTGCCTGGCGTTCGAACAGGCGGCAGCCGAACAATTCCTCCAGATTGGCGATCTGCAGCGAAAGCTGTGGCTGACCCAGCCGCAGGCGGCGGGCGGCGCGATTGATGCTGCCCTGGTCGGCGACTTCGAGGAAGCGTTCGATGGTGGCGATCTTCAACGGCAGGCGCGCGGCCCATTGGTCATAGCCCTGCGGCGTGGGCGGCTCCTTCATCAGGCGGGAAAGCTGGCGGATGCAGCCGAGAATGGGCTGAAGCCCCTTCTGCACCTTCGAACTTGCAAGCAGGGTCGCAAGCTCGCCGGAAGCGCGCTCGACGAGCTTCAGGGCAAGCTCTGTTTCAAGCCGGCGCAGGGCACTGGAGACGGTCGAGGCGGAAAAAGAGAGCCGGCGCGCGGTTTCGCGCACGGAGCCGACGGAGAACACCATGTCGGCTATGAACAATGCGCCGAGATACAAACCGCAATTCCCTTTTGCCCACAGCATGTGGCCTGACGCGGCCGCAGCAATATCAACGATATCCGGACGATATGATGTGTTCTCGAAAAAAGATATCCCTAAGCCGAAAAGCGGCGGCTATCGTCTCTTTGTCGCCTAACCGATCCACGTAAAAATGAGATCGGAACAGCGCCAAACGGGTAAGGGGAACAAAAACAAACGCACTTGCCCCCGAAAAAAGAAATCCAATTTCGCGCGAATGTCGAGTACGCTCGTCATAATCGCGCGACTGCAACGGGAACCCGAAGCGGCATCGACTTTTCCGCGATGTGCGATACGGGCCATAGCAGCCACGAATTCGCCAGTGGGCCGCGGCCCGCTCAAAGCTTGCCTGTCCGGACTGCGCCTGAAGGCGGCACGGACAGGCGGAACGAAGGTTTAACGGGGTACAAAGGGAAACAACATGCTTAAGAAGCTCGCACTTGCCGCCACGCTGACGGCCTTCCTCGCCAGTGGCGCCAGCGCCGCCGATGTCGTCGTCTCCTCCAAGATCGATACCGAAGGCACGCTGCTCGGCAACATCATCCTCGCCGCGCTCAATGCCAACGGCATCAAGGCGCAGGATCGCATCGCGCTCGGCACGACACCGGTGCTGCGCAAGGCGATTACCGCCGGCGAGATCGACATCTATGCCGAATATACCGGCAATGCCGGCTTCTTCTTCAACAAGGCCGACGATGCGGCCTGGAAGAACCTGCAACAGGGCTACGATCTGGCCAAGAAGCTCGACTATGACGCCAACAAGATCGTCTGGCTGACGCCTTCGCCCGCCAACAACACCTGGGCGATCGCCGTGCGCAGCGATGTCGCCGGACCGGCCAACCTCAAGACCATGTCCGATTTCGGCAAATGGGTTTCCGGCGGCGGTCCGGTCAAGCTTGCGGCCTCCTCCGAATTCGTCAACTCCCCGGCCGCACTGCCGGCTTTCGAGACCACCTATAGCTTCAAGATGAAGCCGGATCAGGAAGTGGTACTCTCGGGCGGCGATACGGCGGCGACGATCAAGGCTGCCGCCGACCAGACCAACGGCGTCAATACGGCGATGGTCTACGGCACGGACGGCGCCATCGAAGCCGCCGAACTGACCGTGCTCGAAGACGACAAGAGCGTGCAGCCGGTCTACGCCCCGACGCCGATCATCCGCGAGGCCGTGCTGAAGGCCAACCCGAAGATCGAGGAGGTCCTGGCTCCGATCTTCAAGGGCCTGACCGCCGACGTGCTGCGCAAGCTGAACGGCCGCATTCAGGTCGATGGCGAGCCGGCCAAGGCTGTTGCCGAATCCTACCTCAAGGACAACGGCTTCCTGAAGTAAGGCTTTGCCGCTGCTCTTGCGGCTCCATTTTGATAGAGTGGAGCCGCAGGGCATTCGAATGGGCATGATCTTGTCCGAACCTGCCTCAATTCTTGGGCTCATGCGCTGACGGAGCTTGCCTGATGGAAGATGCGCTAGCGGTCCGCAGAGTGGACCGTCTCGGAGTGGTGCTGGTGGCGGGCGGCGCGCTGGCAACGGCCTCGATGCCGTTCATCATCGTCAAGGCAAACCGCATCGCTGCCGGCAAGCCGCAATTGCTCACACAGCTTCTCGGCCAGCCGGCGGCCCTGACCCTGCTCGTCCTTCTGGCGGCAGCGGCGCTTGCCGCACTTTTCCTGCGCAACCAGATCGTCCGCCTCGGCATCGCCACGCTTGCGATCGCCGCGCTCATCGTCACGCTCGGGCTGGTTTCGACGGCGGCGACGCCGGCGGGCAGCACGGTGGCGCGCATTACGCCCGGCGGCTGCTTCTGGGTGCTGCTTGCCGTGGTCGGCCTGATGATCTCTGATGCACTGGTGAAGCTGCGCCTGACGCCCTGGCTGAGGGTCGCGGCGCTGGCGCTTTATGCCGCCTTGCTTGTGATCGTGCTGCGCTCCGGCCTGCTCGACAACCTGTCGATCATGAAGGAATACGCCAACAACGCCGACAAGTTCTGGCACGGGGCGCTCGGCCATGTGTTTTTGTCCCTCGGCTCCGTCGCCATCGCCATCGTGCTTGCACTGCCGCTCGGCATCTTCTGTTACTGGCACCCGCGCACCCGCGCCGTGGTGCTGCGGGCGCTGAGCCTGGTGCAGACCATTCCGAGCCTGGCGCTGTTCGGCATCCTGATGCTGCCGCTCGGCTATATCGCCGCGCATGTGCCGCTTGCCGCCGCGATCGGCGTCCAGGGCATCGGCGTGGCCCCGGCGCTGGTGGCGCTGGTGATCTATTCGCTGCTGCCGATCGTCGCCAATACGGTCGTGGGTCTTGCCGGCGTCGACCCTTCCGTGCGCGATGCGGCCGCAGGCATGGGCCTGACGCGCCGGCAGATCCTGACCGGCATCGATCTGCCGCTTGCCTTTCCGGTGATCCTGACCGGCATCCGCATCGTCCTGGTGCAGGCGATCGGCCTCGTGACGGTCGCCGCGCTCATCGGTGGCGGCGGCTTCGGTCTCTTCATCTTCCAGGGCATCGGCCAGACGGCCAACGACCTTGTGCTGCTCGGCGCGGTGCCGACGGTCTTTCTCGCCTTCTCGTCGGCCGTCATCCTCGATGCGGTCATCGACAGCATCCGGGGACAACGCGCATGACCAACATGATCGAGCTCAAGGGCGTCACCAAGCGCTATGGCAGCGCCACCGTGGTCGACGACGTCAGCATGAGCATGGAGAAGGGCACGATCACCGTCATCGTGGGCACGTCCGGCTCCGGCAAATCGACCCTGATGCGGATGATCAACCGGCTGGTGCCGATCACCGAGGGACATATCTCCGTCGACGGCGAGGATATCATGAGCGTGCAGGCAACCGAGCTTCGCCGCCGCATCGGCTATGCCATCCAGGGGCACGGCCTGTTTCCGCATCGCACCGTGGCGCAGAATATCGCCACCGTCCCCGAGCTGCTCGGATGGGAAAAGGCCCGCATCGGCCAACGTGTCGAAGAACTCCTCAATCTCTTTCATCTCGATCCCGGCACCTTTGCCGGCAAATATCCGAGCCAGCTTTCCGGCGGCCAGCAGCAGCGCGTCGGCGTGGCGCGCGCGCTCGCCGCAGAACCGGAAGTGCTGCTGATGGACGAGCCCTTCGGCGCGCTCGATCCCGTTATTCGCGGCAAGGCCCAGGACGACCTTCTGGCGATCCAGAAGCAGTTCGGCACCACGGTCATCCTCGTCACCCACGACATGGACGAGGCCTTCCATCTCGGCGACAGGATCGCGGTCATGAGCGGCGGCAAGCTGCTGCAATGCTCGGAGCCCGAAAAGATCCTGACGGAGCCGGCCGATCCCTTCGTGCAGCAGCTGACCGGCACCTCGGACCGCGCCTTGAAACTGATGTCGCTGCTGCCGCTGAAGGAGAGCATGCAGCCGCCGCGACCGGGCCTGGGCTATAGCCTGCCGCAGACGCTCAACCTGCGCGATGCATTGGCCGAACTGATCTGGCAGGGCGCGGACGAGGCAACGGTCGAAGACGAACGCAAGGTGCCCGTCGGCTCGATCTCGATCCGGCACCTGATCGAGCTGGGCCGCAAGGCATGAGATTTTTCGCCGCCAATCTCTTCCGCCTTCTCGCGCTGGCGCTGCTGCTGGTGATGCTGTTCCGGCCGGAGTGGCTGACACCCATCCTCGCGCCGCTGACCAAATTCGGGGCGTCGCCGATCTATACGCAAAACAGCCTGCCGAGCCTGGCGCTCAGCCATCTCGAGCTGATCCTCGTCTCGGTCGTCGCCAGCGCCATTCTGGCGGTGCTCGGCGGCATCTTCGTCACGCGGCCTGTCGGGGCCGATTTCCTGCCGCTGACGCGAGCGATCGCCAATGCCGGCCAGACCTTTCCTCCCGTTGCGGTACTGGCGCTTGCCATTTCCACCACCGGCTTCGGCGCCGTGCCGACATTTATCGCGCTTTTCCTCTACGCCCTGCTGCCGATCTTCGAAAACACGGTTGCGGGGCTGCAGCAGGTGCCGCCCTCCGTGCTCGACGCCGCCGACGGCATGGGCATGAACGGCTGGCAGCGCCTGTTCCGCGTCGAGCTGCCGCTCGCCCTGCCTTTGATCATCGAGGGGCTGAAGATCGCAACCGTCATCAATATCGGCACGGCGACGATCGGCTCGACCGTCGCCGCCAAGGGTCTTGGCGAGGTCATCATCGCCGGGCTGATCAACGACAACACCGCCTTCATCCTGCAGGGCGGCCTGATCGTCGGCCTGATGGCCGTGCTGATCTATGACGGCATGGAGATGATCGAGCGGTCCGTCACCAGCAAGATCGGCCTCCAATCCCATTGAGATGGGCGGTCCTCGCCACCGCGCATGGCCGGCGGCATTGATGAAGCAGTCAATTGCCCTCACCGGAAGGCAGGGACGCGCCGGGCACGTAAAGCGAGATCGGCCTAATTTCGTAAACGGCGGTAGCATTGGCGCGACGCAACTCGCGCGCCGCCGCCACTGCTCCTTCCATCGTTGGAAAATCGACGACGTAGAAGCCGAGCAACTGCTCCTTGGTTTCGGCAAACGGGCCGTCGACGACCATTCCCACGCCCCTCCCCCGCAGCGTGACGGCATTGCGGGTCGAGCCTAGCCGCGCAGCCGGTCCCAACGACTTCTGCGCGACCATGCGGTCATTGATTTCGAGCAACTCGCTCATGAGCGCGGCATCCTCCTCCTCGCTCCAGGATTCCACGATATCTTCCTCATGATAGGCCAAAATGGCGTAGTACATGGTTTCTCCCCCTTCGGTCGCAAAGCCGGGTGCCGGGGAGTTAAGCAGATCGATCGAAATTCAGAAACCTCCGATCCGCGCCTGAAGGCGGCCCATGCTATTTTCGATGCGCTTGCTTGCCTTGATCGACCGGCAATGGCATTGGCTTCGGCTGACATGTCCAGACCGATCGATGGAGGCGCCGATGGCCAAGATGATTCACTCGATGATCCGCGTGCTCGATGAGGCGCGCTCGACCGAATTCTACGATAGAGCTTTCGGGCTGAAGGTGGCCGACCGCATCGTCTTCGACACCTTCACGCTGATCTATCTCAGCAATGCCGAGACGGGCTTCGAACTGGAGCTGACCGTCAACCAGGGCCGCGTGGAGCCCTATGCGCAGGGGGAAGCGTATGGCCACCTCGCGGTCTCCGTTACCGAACTGCGGGACGAGCATGCGCGCATGACGGAACTGGGACTCAATCCCGGCAAGATCGTCGAGCTCAATCGAGATGGGAAGCTCTTCGCGCTGCTCTTCTTCGTCACCGACCCCGATGGCTACAAGATCGAGGTCGTACAAAGGCACGGGCGGTTTCTATAGCGCCTGACAAAGCATAGCCCCGCACCGGCGGGGCTTACCGCATCGGCTCCCTCAGCGCGCTCACATCCAATAGGGCGGCACGCCGAAATAATCATGGGTCTTGTGGCCATGACTATGGTCGGGTTCGTCCTTGCTGGCGAAGCGGCGGGCTTTTTCAATGTCGTTCTTGGTCATGCTGACGCGATAGCCGTCGATGCGCGCATCGTAGCGCAGCTTTTCCCATGGCAGCCGGTAATGATCCTGGCCGATGCCGAAAAAGCCGCCGAAGCTTAGAATGACGAAAGCGATGCGTCCGTCGCTTTTCTCGAGCATCAGGCGCTCGATATGACCAATCTGCTTGCCGTCCGAACCGAATACCCTGGATCCTTCGACCCGGTCGCAGGCGACCAGCATCGACATATCCTTGATGTAAAGGTCACGACCCGAAAAATCGGCACTCTCTTTATGCATATGCGCACCTCCTTTTGGATACGCGTCACATAAACCAAGGAGCGTCCGACCTGCTCTTTGGGGCAGCACGATGCTCCGATGGGTCTACGCCCATGGACCTATTAACGCTCCGTTATCGCAAAAGTTCCAGCATTTTTTTCGAAACTGTAAAAAAACGTGAGCGGCCGCCGATTATTGACGTTTACGTCAAGGTTATTGTAGCATTTGCCATGCTTCGATGATTTAGTTGAGAGCAACGGCTGCGGCGATGCGAAAAGCGGGAGACTTTTCGATCGGGCAGTGACAGTTTACATATCCGCCGCTCAAACGGCGGGGCGTGGTGATGGTGCGTCAAGGAGGAAGTGCGCATGAATTCAGTCTCCGCTCCTTCGGATAGACCGCAAGTCAAGAAGATTTGGCTTGCTTCCTATCCGGATATCGTACCGGCCGAGCTGCCGCCGCTGGAGCACGCATCCCTCGTCGAACTGCTGGAGGAAAGCTGCGCGCGCTATGCCGACAGGCTTGCCTTCACCAGCATGGGCAAATCCATCACCTATCGCGATCTCGACACGCAGACACGAAAAATCGCCGCCTGGCTGCAGAGCCTCGGCCTTCAGAAGGGCGACCGTGTCGCCGTCATGATGCCGAACGTGCTGCAAAATCCGATCACCGTTTACGGCATCCTCCGCGCCGGCCTCGTCGTCGTCAACGTCAATCCGCTCTACACGCCGCGCGAACTCGAGCATCAGCTCCGCGATTGCGGCGCCAAGGCGATCTTCGTGCTCGAGAATTTCGCCCATACGGTGGAGCAGGTTCTGGCACATACGGATGTGCGCCATGTCGTCGTCACCGCGCTCGGCGACATGCTCGGCATCAAGGGCCACATCGTCAACTTCATCGTTCGCAAGGTGAAGAAGCTGGTGCCGGCCTGGTCCATTCCCGGCCACCGCGGCTTCAAGAGCGTTCTGGGCGAAGGAGCCCGCCTGCCGCTGAAGCCGGCCGGGCTTACCGGCAGCGATATCGCCTTCCTGCAATATACGGGCGGCACGACCGGCGTTGCCAAGGGTGCGATCCTCACCCATTCCAACCTGCTCGCCAACCAGCAGCAACTGCTGCTCTGGCTGCAATCCGCCTATATCAGCAAGCCTCGCCCCGAACAGCTGACCTTCGTCTGCGCGCTGCCGCTCTATCACATCTTCGCGCTGACGGTGAATTCGCTGATGGGCATGTCGCTCGGCGGCCATAATGTCCTCATCGCCAACCCGCGCGATATTCCGGGCTTCATCAAGGAACTGGGCAAGTACAAGTTCGACATGTTCCCCGGCCTGAACACGCTGTTCAACGCATTGATGAACAATCCCGATTTCAGCAAGCTCGACCTGTCCAACACCGCAACGCTTGCCGGCGGCATGGCGGTACAGCGGCCGGTCGCCGAGCGCTGGCAGAAGATGACGGGGGCCTGGATCACCGAAGGCTACGGTCTTTCCGAGACCTCGCCGGTCGCAAGCGCCAACCGCTTCGACAGCTCCGAATTCTCCGGCACGATCGGCCTGCCGATCACGAGTACCGAATTCGACATCCGCGACGAGAACGGCAAGTCGCTGCCTCTCGGCGAGGTCGGCGAGATCTGCATCCGCGGACCGCAAGTCATGGCCGGCTACTGGAAGCAGCCGGCCGAAACCGCGCGCGTGATGACGCCGGACGGCTTCTTCCGCAGCGGCGACATGGGCTTCATGGATGAGCGCGGCTACACCAAGATCGTCGACCGCAAGAAGGACATGATCCTGGTGTCGGGCTTCAACGTCTATCCGAACGAGATCGAGGAAGTCGCCGTCATGCATCCGGGCGTTCTGGAGGCGGCGGCGATCGGCGTGCCCGATCCGCATTCCGGCGAGGCGGTGAAGCTCTTCATCGTCAAGAAGGACCCGGCCCTGAGCGAGGCCGACGTCAAGGCTCATTGCGCCGCGAACCTGACCAATTACAAGCGTCCGCGCTTCATCGAATTCCGTACCGAGCTGCCGAAATCGAATGTCGGCAAGATCCTGCGCAAGGAGTTGCGCGGCTGACATAATTCCGTGTCATGCAGGAAGCCGCCCGCCCCGTTTCGCGAGCGGCTTTTTTCGTTTTGGATGATACGTGAACTTGATTTACGCCCTACATAGGGAATAGTTTCCGCGACCAACTCAGAGTGCCCTGCCTCTTCGGACGGCAAGCGGCGCGAACCGCAAGGAGTCCCCCCATGACCGCCCTCGTCGATCAACTGAAGAGCACCGCGTCGGCAACGAAGGCCACCGATATTCGCGCCGCCTTCACCGCTGATCCCAAACGCTTTTCCCGCTTCAGCGCCTCGGTCGACGACCTGCTGATGGATTATTCCAAGACGGCGGTGAACGACGACATTCTCGCCCTTCTCGAAAAGCTGGCAGCCGAAGGCGGTGTTGTCGCCAAGCGCGAGGAAATGTTCTCGGGCGTCGCCATCAACTTCACCGAAAACCGCGCCGTGCTGCACACCGCGCTGCGCAACCGCTCCAATACGCCGGTGCTGGTCGACGGCAAGGATGTCATGCCTGACGTCAACGCCGTGCTCGCCGCCATGGGCAAGTTTGCCGACGGCATCCGCTCCGGCGCGCTCAAGGGCTCGACCGGCAAGGCGATCACCGACGTCATCAACATCGGCATCGGCGGCTCCGATCTCGGCCCGGTCATGGCGACGCTGGCACTGGCGCCCTACCATGACGGTCCGCGCTCGCACTTCATCTCCAATATCGACAGCGCTCATATCGCCGATATCCTGAAGCTCGTTCAGCCGGAAACGACGCTCTTCATCGTCGCCTCGAAGACCTTCACGACCATCGAAACGATGACCAACGCCCAGACGGCGCGCAAGTTCATCGCCGATGCGCTCGGCGAGGCCGCCGTGCAGCATCACTTCGCCGCCGTTTCGACGGCGCTCGACAAGGTCGCCGCCTTCGGCATCGACAGCGAGCGCGTCTTCGGCTTCTGGGATTGGGTCGGCGGCCGCTACTCGATCTGGTCGGCCATCGGCCTGCCGCTGATGATCGCCATCGGCCCGGAAAACTTCGGCAAGTTTCTCGATGGCGCGCATGCGATGGACAACCATTTCCGCAAGGCACCGTTCAGGGAAAACCTGCCGATGCTGCTCGGCCTCATCGGCTTCTATCACCGCAACGTGCTCGGTTATCCGACGCGCGCGATCCTGCCCTACGACCAGCGCCTGTCGCGCTTCCCGGCTTATCTGCAACAGCTCGACATGGAATCGAACGGCAAGGGCGTCACCATCGACGGCACGCCGGTCGAGGGCAATTCCGGCCCGGTGGTCTGGGGCGAGCCCGGCACCAACGGCCAGCATGCCTTCTACCAGCTCATCCACCAGGGCACGAGCGTCATCCCGGCCGAGTTCATGATCGCCGCCAACGGCTTCGAACCGAACCTGCGTCATCAGCACGACCTGTTGATGGCCAATTGCCTGGCGCAGTCGGAAGCGCTGATGAAGGGCCGCACCTTCGAAGAGGCGAAGGCTCAGCTCACCTCCAAGGGCATGGACGACAAAAAGGCCGATTTCATCGCGCCGCACCGCGTCTTCACCGGCAATCGTCCATCGATCACCTTCGTCTACGACAAGCTGACGCCCTACGCGCTCGGCCGCCTGATCGCGCTCTACGAACACCGTGTCTTCGTCGAAGGCGTGCTCTTCCGCATCAACTCCTTCGACCAGTGGGGCGTCGAACTCGGCAAGGAACTGGCAACCGGCCTGCTTCCGGTCATCGAAGGCAAGGAAAGCGCTGCCGGCCACGATTCCTCGACGCAGGGGCTGGTGGCTGCTCTGGCAAGGCGGGCGAAGTAAGCTCTGGGCGCTGGGGCGGGTGTGATCCTGCCCCTTCTCGCCCTCTGAGCAAGCGGTGAGAATACCCCCCTCTGTCCCTATCGGGACATCTCCCGCACATGGGGGGAGATTGGTAATGCGCGGTACTTCACCGCCCAAAACCAATATTGCGTCTGCTGAGACTGAGGCAGTTGACTTTGCAAGGTTGCGGCAAACTCCCAACGATCTCCCCCCTTGTGGGGGAGATGTCACGACAGTGACAGAGGGGGGCGGCCTCTCCGCACCCGCAAGGCCGATGAAAGACTAAAGCCCGATCTCACTTGCCCAGGGCGGATTGGCACCAGCGCGCGACACGGTGACGGCGGCAGCCTTGGCGCCCAAAGCCAGGGCATCCTGCAAGGCCTTCCCGTCGAGCGAAGCCACCTGTGCCTTGGTCAAAAGCTTGTTCATTTTCAGCGATGCCAGAATGCCGGCATCGAAGGTATCGCCAGCGCCAACCGTATCGACGACCGTGACGCGCTCGCTCGGTACGGAGACCTTCAGCGACCTGGTATAACCGGTCGCGCCTTCCGCGCCCTTGGTGATGACGACGAGCTTGGCGCCCCGGCCCAGCCAGTGCGCGGCCAGCTCATCATGATTGCCCGCTATGCCGAACCATTCCAGATCCTCATCGGAGAATTTCAGGATGTCGGACATGGCGATCATACGGTTGAGACGCGCCATGTGGGCGGCCTTGTCCTTGATGAAGCCCGGACGAATGTTCGGATCGAGCGAGATCACGCGGCTCTCGTGCTCGCGCTTCATCAGCGCCTCGTAGGTCGCGCCGCACGGATCGGGGATCAGGCTGATCGCGCCGAAATGCAGCGCTTCGCAATCGTCGCCGAGCGCCGGGAGATCGGCTTCGGTGATCATGCGGCCGGCCGTGCCTTCGTCGTAGAAGGCATAGGTCGCCTGACCATTGACGAGCTTGACGAATGCGATCGTGCTCGGACGCGGCGTGATGGCGCAATAGCTGAAATCGACCTTGGAGGCCGATAGCGTTTCGCGCAGGATATCGCCCATCATGTCATCGGCAATGCCAGTGAAGAAGCCGGTGGGAACGCCGAGGCGGCCGAGTGCGATCGCAGTGTTGAAGATGGCGCCGCCGGCATAGGGCGCAAAGCCCTTTTCGCCCTGCGTCGTATCCCGCGGCAGCATGTCGATCAAAGCTTCGCCACAGCACAATATCATTCCGGCCTCCCAAAGAGCGCGTCTGTCTTATCCAGTCTCATAAATCGATTAGATAAATTCGCGGCAAAAGCAAAGCGTCATTTGGGCAGCTCCGAAATGCCGCCGTTCCAGCCGGACCAGGCAAGCGGCGCGTTGAGGAAGGCCTCGACTTCCTCAAGCGTTTTCTCGTCAAAGAGCTTCTGCTCCTTGGCGACGGCGAGCACATCGCGCCAGGTGGCGATGTGATGCAGGCGGACCTTTCTATTGGCAAAGCGCTCCTCCGCCTCGGGGAAGATGCCGTAGTAGAACAGCGCCATGCCATGATCGACGATGCCGCCGGCTGCACGGATCGCATCGATGAAGGTGAACATGCTGCCGCCGGCCGTCGTCAGGTCCTCGATGACGAGCACGCGGGCGCCGTCCTTCATATCGCCTTCGATCTGGGCGTTGCGGCCATGTCCCTTCGGCTGCTTGCGGACGTAGATCATCGGCAGGTTCAGGCGCTCGGCCAGGAAGGCGGCAAAGGGAATGCCGGCCGTCTCGCCGCCGGCGATGCAATCGAACTGCTCGAAGCCCGCATTGCGCACGATGATGCTTGCCGCAAAATCCATGACCGTCGAGCGGATGCGCGGATAGGAGATCAGCTTGCGGCAATCGATATAGACCGGGCTCGCCATGCCGGAGGCGAATTTATAGGGCTTGTCGGCGCTGAAATGGACCGCCTTGATTTCCCAAAGCATCCTGGCCACCAGCTCAGCCATGACGGCGCGATCGGTAAATGTCATCTGGGTCATGCGGGGCCTCCTTCGCAGCGCTAACGTTCCAGCGGCAATAGCAGCAAGCGGGCCGAGTTTCCAGACATATGGAAGGTTTTGCAGGCATCCGTCGGATACCGCCGGCATCCCGCCGCCGGCAGCCGCCTATTCGGCCATGCCGGTATCGGCGGTCAGCACCGCCTTGCCGCGCTTCTCCTTGCCGATGGAGATCGCATGATCGTGCCGGGGCGGCTTTCCGTGCGGAATTGCATCAGGAGAAAGAGCCGGAGCGGTTTCGCGCGTCCATGAGAAGCTGAACCGGTCTAGACGGCGTGCAGATAGGCCGCGACCTCGACACGGTTGCGGCCGTTGCGCTTCGCCTCATAGAGCGCCTTGTCGGCGGCGCGAAGGACATCATCGAAAGCGAGACCCTTGACGGTGCCGGTCGCGACCCCGGCGCTGACCGTGCAGACCATGGATTTGTCATCGACGCTGATCGTCCCCGCGGCAAAAGCATCGCGCACCCGCTCGGCGACCTGCTCCGCGCGCCCCGGCAGCGTATTGTCGAGAACGAGGGCAAATTCCTCCCCACCGAGGCGGGCGACCGTATCCGAGGGCCGCAAGCCAACGGAGAGTTCCTGGCCGAACAGCTTGAGCACGAGGTCGCCGGCGGCATGACCATGCTGATCGTTGATCGCCTTGAAACGATCGATGTCGAAAATGATGACGGCCATCGACGGTCCGAAGGAGCGGTGTCCGTAAAGGTCGAACAGCGCACGGCGGTTCAGCAATCCCGTCAGGGAGTCGGTGATCGCCTCGTGGCGATGCAGCGCGGCCTGGCGCCATTGGTGCAGGGCAAGCGACAGCGCCCCGATCCCGGTCATTCCGGCGATGCAGATAGCGAGACTGAAGTCCTCCGCCCAATTATCCGGCGCATGGCCGAGCACAAGCTTGCCATCGGCAATCAGAACACCCGCGCAGAGCCCGAAGGAAATGGCGGTCAATGTGTAGAGGATGGTGATGCCGTAGAGCGGCGTCGGCGCCTCATGGCGGCTCAGCCAGTATTCGCGCGCCGTCAATAGCAGAAGCAGGCCGATGATGGCGTTGTCGCTCATGAATGCCAGGCCGTCGTAGCCCGCCAGCATCGGCACGACCGACGCGACAATGCCGGTGAGGCTGCCAAGCAGGAAGCGTCCCTTGGAAAGGCGGCGCGTGCGAAATTGATAACCGGCCATCCAGATCGTGGAGAAACCGATGAAGAACAGCACGAAGGTCAGAATAGCAAAAATCGGCCGCGGCGTATCGACGTAGGAGCCATAGATGAAAATACCGCCGACGAGAGGAACGAGACCGGCGGCGCATGTCAGAAGAAAGGTATCGGGCCGGCGAGAAAACCAGTTTCCGACCAAAGTAACCGCAAGGCATGTTGCGGAAACACCGAGGGCCAGAAGAAGGGAGTTGTAATCGACCAGCATCATGCTCTTTCGACGGCTTCATTGATACCGCGGGGAATCGCCGATACGCTAGGCCTCAAGGGGTATCAAATTCGTTACAGCAAATAATAAAGAAAATATATTTCAATAAAATATACGTCCCATATCGCGGCAAAACGCTATTGTTTTACCGGCCACCGCCGCATATTTTTACCAGCGCCTATATAAGTAAATCCGAAAATTATATTTCAACATCCCAATACAACGGGAACATCGGATCGAAAACGGTAACGGGGCCGGCGCCCGTTTCGATCTTCGCCGGAAAAGTCACGGCTTCAGGACGGCGAACCAGGGAGATGGTGTCGTCGTTGACGGGAAGCCCGTACCAGGCCGGCCCGTTCAGCGATGCGAAAGCCTCCAACCTGTCCAGCGCACCCTCTTCCTCGAAGACATGGGCAAGGCAGCTCATGGTGTTGATCGACGTATAAATGCCGGCGCAGCCGCAGGCACATTCCTTCAAGGGATCGACATGCGGAGCCGAATCCGTGCCGAGGAAGAACCTGGCGTCGCCGCTCGTCGCAGCGGCGCGCAACGCCAGACGATGGCTCTCGCGCTTGGCGACCGGCAGGCAGTAGTAATGCGGGCGAATACCGCCGACGAGGATGGCGTTGCGGTTGATGATGAGATGGTGCGTCGTGATGGAGCCGGCGAGGTTCGCCTTCGCCGACTTGATGTAGTCGATACCATTAGACGTCGTCACATGCTCCATCGTGACCTTCAGTTCCGGCAATCGCTGCCGCAACGGATCGAGCACGGTTTCGATGAACACGGCCTCACGATCGAAAATATCGACGTCCGGCGTCGTTACCTCGCCATGGACGCAGAGCGGCAGGCCGATCTTCGCCATGCGTTCCAGTACCGGCATGGCCTTGTCGAGATCCCGCACGCCGCCGTGGGAATTGGTCGTCGCACCCGCCGGATAGAGCTTGACGGCGGTGATCAGGCCGCTCTTCCTGCCTTCCTCGACATCGTCCGGGCTGGTGTGCTCGGTGAGATAGAGCGTCATCAGCGGCTGGAAGCGATCGCCGACCGGCAATGCCTTCAGGATACGCTCGCGATAAGCGGTCGCATCCGCCGTGGTTACGACCGGCGGCACGAGATTGGGCATGATGATGGCGCGGGCGAAATGCCTGGACGTATCGGCGATCACGCCTTCCAGCATGGCTCCGTCACGCAAATGCAGGTGCCAATCGTCGGGACGGCGGATGGTGAGCTTTTGCATGGGCGCGACCTCTGGACGTGAGAGCACGATCTTGCGCGAAAGCCGGTCCGGGCCTTTCGGCATCGTGCTTTTTGATATCGCGCTTCGATAGCACCAACCGCCCCCGTAAAACAATCGGCGACGGCGGTTAAATGATGAAGAAGCTCAGCCCTGGACGATATCGATGGTGACGTCGGCCGGGCGGCGGTTTTCCAGAATCAGCCGGCCATTCGGCAAATCGTTGCCATAGACCTTGGCGCGGGAAGCTTCGTCATCGAGATCGTAGCCCTTCCAGCGCGCCCACAGCCGCTCCTCCAGCACCTCCATCGGCGGGGCGAGCATGACCGAGTAATCGAACATGCCTTCCAGCTCCGCCCATTTGCCCTGGCTGAACAGCAGGTAGTTCCCCTCGACCACGATGAAGCGGTGATCGGGCGACACGATACGGGCGGAGGCGATGGCAATCTCGCGCGAACGGTCGAAGACCGGCACCAGCACCTCCTGGTCGGCGGCACGCACTGCCTTGACGATATCGAGGAAGGCGCGAACGTCGAAGCTCTCCGGCACGCCCTTCCGCTTCAGGAGTCCCTTCTCGATCAGGACGGCATTGTCCATGTGGAAGCCGTCCATCGGCAGGACTTCGGCGCTTTCGCCCCTCGCCTTCAACGCCTTGGCGACATTGTCGGCCAGCGTGGATTTTCCGGCACCCGGAGGGCCGGCAATCGCCACGAGGAAGCGCTTCGCGCTGCCGGCACGCGCAATGATATCGCCGGCGACCTCCTCGAGAGAGATACTCATGCAGCGACATTCTCCACCGGCGGGGCCTTGGCGCCGGTCATGAAGGCAACGGCATCGGACATGGAATATTCCTTGGGATTGATGACGGTGAGACGGCGTCCGAGGCGATGGATATGGATGCGATCCGCCACCTCGAAGACGTGCGGCATATTGTGCGAGATCAGCACGATCGGCAAGCCGCGAGAGCGCACATCGAGGATGAGTTCGAGAACCTTGCGGCTTTCCTTGACGCCGAGCGCCGCCGTCGGCTCGTCCATGATGACGACCTTGGAACCGAAGGCGGCGGCACGCGCCACCGCCACGCCCTGGCGCTGGCCGCCAGAGAGCGTTTCCACCGCCTGATTGATGTTCTGGATCGTCATCAGGCCGAGTTCGGTGAGCTTGTCGCGGGCTCGCTTTTCCATGGCCGGCCGGTCGAGCATACGGAACACGGAGCCGAGAATGCCCGGTTTGCGCACCTCGCGGCCGAGGAACATGTTGTCGGCGATCGAGAGCGCCGGCGAGAGGGCCAGGTTCTGATAGACCGTCTCGATACCGGCTTCGCGCGCTTCCATCGGCGAGCGGAACTGGACGGTTTTTCCCTCCAGCTTGATCTCGCCCTCATCGGGAATGACCGCGCCGGAAATCGCCTTGATCAGCGAGGACTTGCCGGCGCCGTTGTCGCCGATCACGGCGAGGATTTCGCCGGGGTAAAGATCGAAATCGGCATTGTCGAGCGCGGTCACGCGCCCATAGCGCTTGACGAGACCGCGGGCAGTGAGAATGGGTTCGACGGTCGTGTTCATGCCGATACCTTTCTGATCCATTGGTCGATCGTGACGGCGCCGATGATGAGCACGCCGGTCAGAAGCACCTTCCATTGCGGGTCCGCTCCGAGCATGTTGAGGCCCATGGAGACGACGCCGACGATCATGGCGCCGAAGAGCGTGCCGAGGATCGAGCCGCGGCCGCCGAAGAGCGAGATGCCGCCGATCACCGTCGCGGTGATCGCCTGGAGATTGAAGTCCGTCACCGCCGAAGAGGGGGAAACCGAGCCGTTGCGTCCGATGGAGACCCATGCTGCGAGGCCCGCGATCAGTCCCGAAACGCCGTAGACGGCAAGGAGCACTTTCTTGGTCTGGATGCCCGCGAGCTTCGCCGCCTCCGGATCGTCGCCCACGGCATAGACATGACGGCCCCAGGCGGTGTGGTTGAGCACGTACCAGAGAACGATGACCAGAAGCACCATGGCGATGACGCCAAGGGTCAGCACGGCGCCGCCGAGGCGGAAGCTGATGGCGAAAAAGTGCAGCAGCGGCGCCTGTTCATCGACATCGGTGTCGCGAATGGTCTCGTTGGCCGAATAGATGAAATTCGTCGCCATGACGATGTTCCAGGTGCCGAGCGTCACGATAAACGGCGGCAGCTTCATGTTGGCGACGAGGAAACCGTTAAGCAGGCCGCACAGGCCGCCCACGATCATGCCGGCCAGAATGGCGATCGGGGTCGGCAGGCCGTATGTCACGGCAACATTGCCCATGACGACGGAGGAGATGACCATGATCACGCCGATCGACAGATCGATGCCGGCGGTCAGGATGACCAGCGTCTGGGCAGCGCCGAGAATGCCGACGATGGCGATCTGCTGCAGGATCAGCGTCAGCGTATAGGCGGAGAAGAAGCGTCCGCCGATGGCGATGCCGAAAATCACGATCGCCAGCACCAGAACGATCAGCGGCACGGCCGCCGGCGTCGAATGCAGAAAGTGCTGCACGCGCTTGAGAAGAGAGGCATCGTGCTGCTCGAACGAAGCGACGTTCTTGTCGCTGCCGTCGAGAACACGTTCGAATTCCTGTGCTCCGGACATATTATTCCTCCGCCACCGCGCACGCGCGCGGAAACCGCCGGCTGTTAGGAGCCAGCCAGGGGTTGACCCGGCCGACGTGACTGTTGCGATTGTCTGCTCCCTTTAAGAAGAGCCGCGCCAGCAGGCGCATGGCGCGGCTCCCGAAGGGACTGTATCACATCCGCGCGGGGCTTAGCCCCAGCACTTGTTGAGACCTTCCTTGGTGTCGATGGACTTGACGCCGGAGACCGGCTTGTCCGTCACCAGGGAGACGCCCGTGTCGAAGAAGGACTTGCCTTCCGTCGGCTTCGGCTTTTCGCCGGTGTCGGCGAACTTCTTGATGGCCTCGACGCCGAGGGCCGCCATCATCAGCGGATACTGCTGGGCAGTGGCGCCGATGACGCCCTCGGTGACCGACTTGACGCCCGGGCAACCGCCGTCGATGGAAACGATCAGGACCTGCTTTTCGAGGCCGACAGCCTTCAGGGCCTGATAGGCGCCGACGGCGGCAGGTTCGTTGATCGTGTGGATGACGTTGATGCCGGAGTCCTTCTGCAGAAGGTTTTCCATGGCCTTGCGGCCACCTTCCTCGTTGCCGTTGGTGACGTCATGGCCGACGATGCGCGGATCGGTTTCGTCGCCGATCTTGTTCGGGTCTTTCGGATCGATGCCGAAGCCGATCATGAAGCCCTGGTCGCGCAGGACGTCGACGGAAGGCTGAGACGGGGTCAGATCGAGGAAGCCGATCTTGGCATCCTTTGCCTTGTCGCCGAGCGTTTCCTTCGCCCATTGGCCGACGAGCTTGCCGGCAAGCAGGTTGTCCGTCGCGAAAGTGGCGTCAGCGGCATCGGCCGGTTCCAGCGGCGTATCGAGCGCGATGACCAGCAGGCCGGCGTCGCGCGCCTTCTTGACCGTCGGCACGATGCCCTTGGTGTCGGAAGCGGCGATCAGGATACCCTTCGCGCCATCCGCGATGCAGCTCTCGATCGCGGCAACCTGGCTTTCGCTGTCGCCATCGATCTTGCCGGCATAGGACTTCAGCGTGACGCCGAGTTCCTTGGCCTTGGCGGTCGCGCCTTCCTTCATCTTGACGAAGAAGGGATTGGTGTCGGTCTTGGTGATGAGGCAGGCGGATACGTCGGCGGCCTTGGCCGGCGCGGCAAAGGCGACGCCGATCGCCAGAGCGGCGAGCGCGGCGGAAACAACAGATTTATTCATTCAATCCTCCCGATGTTTGAAAGGCCGGACGTTCCGGCACCTCCGGGGCAAAACCCGGCGTAGAGATACACAATGTCTCTCGGATCGTTCCGGCGGACCTCCTCCAAGGCCATGTATGCATCCCCGACGGCCCATATCTGAGCCTAAAGATTTCCGTCTGTCAATAAATAAATCGGATTGAATTATTAATTGGATGTGGCATTCTGGAAAAAAATAAGGCATGGCCATGGTGGAAGGAGCAGGCCCATGTCTCTCGTGCACGATCCGGAGGACACACATACAACGCCAGCGATTCTCGACCCCAGCGGGGGCGCGAACCAGCTTGGCGTGCGCGCTCACAACGAGCGGCTCGTCTTGTCGCTCGTGCGCCGCCACGGCGCGCTTTCGAAGGCCGATATCGCCCGGCGCAGCGGCCTTTCGGCGCAAACCGTTTCCGTCATCATGCGGGCGCTCGAAAAGGACGGACTGCTGTCGCGCGATGCGCCGGTGCGCGGGCGCGTCGGACAGCCGTCCATTCCCATGCGGCTCAACCCGGATGCAGTGCTTTCCTTCGGCGTCAAGATCGGCCGGCGCAGCGCCGACCTCGTGCTGATGGATTTCGTCGGCGGCATCCGGATGCAGCTCCACCAGATCTATCCCTACCCGTTGCCGCAGGACATCATCGCCTTCGTCACGGCCGGCATCAAGGCGCTGGAGGGACGCCTCAGCGATGAGGAGCGCCGCAAGCTCGCCGGCATCGGCGTCGCCGCTCCGTTCGAACTGTGGAACTGGGCCGAACAGGTGGGCGCCCCTCCGGGGGCGATGGATGTCTGGCGCGGCTTCGACCTGCGGGCGGAAATCGCCTCACGCGTCGCCTATCCCGTTTTCCTGCAGAACGACGCCACCAGCGCCTGCGGCGCAGAGCTCGTCTTCGGCGTCGGCTCGCATTATCCGGACTTCGTCTATTTCTTCATCGGCTCCTTCCTCGGCGGCGGCATCGTCCTCAATTCGTCGATCTTCGTCGGCCGAACGGGAACGGCCGGGGCGCTCGGCCCCCTGCCCGTGCGCGGCCGCAACGGCGAGAACCGCCAGCTTCTGGAAATCGCCTCGATCTTCGTGCTCGAAAATCTTCTGAGGGATCACGGCTTCGATCCGCGCCCGCTGTGGTACTCGGCCGACAACTGGATCGATTTCGGCGAGCCGCTGGAAATCTGGATCCAGGATACGGCCAAGGCGCTGGCGCAGGCGATCGTCGCCGCTGCCTCCGTGATCGATTTCAGCGCTGCTGTCATTGACGGCGGTTTCCCCGACTGGGTTCGGGAACGGGTGGTGCGTGCGACCATCAAGGCGGCCGCCGAACTGGATCTGCAGGGTGTCGTCATGCCCGAGATCGTCGAAGGCGCCGTGGGACCGCAGGCACGCGCCATCGGCGGTGCCAGCCTGCCGATCTTCGCCCGCTATCTCATCGACCAGAACGTCCTCTTCAAGGAGATCGAGCATGCTGAAGGGCATTGACCCGCTGTTGAGCCCGGAGCTGCTGGCGACGCTGCGCGCCATGGGTCATGGCGACGAAATCGCACTCGTGGATGGCAACTATCCCGGGCTCGAACATGCGCGCCGGCTCATCCGCCTCGACGGCCATGGCGTCATCCGCGTGCTCGACGCTGTGCTCAGCGTCCTGCCGATCGACGATTTCGTGCCGCAGGCGATTTTCCGGGCGACCGTCCGTCAGGACCGCGACGCCGTCGATCCCGTTCATGCCGAAATGATCGAGTGCTGCGCCCGGCATGTGCCCGACATCAAGGTCGTGCCGCTATTGCCGGCGGAATTCTATGAGCGGGTGAAACAAGCGCATGCGCTGATCCAGACCAGCGAGCCGCGGCTCTACGGCAATATCATTCTGCGCAAGGGTGTGATCTATCCGAAGGGATAGGAAAGTGCCCCTCATCCGGCCTCCTGAGCTTGTCGAAGGGGGCCACCTTCTCCCCGCTAGCGGGGCGAAGGGGATGGGAGCGCCCACAGCCTTCTTTCCAGCCAATTGCTCAGACGATACTGAGAGGTAGTCCCCTCTCCCCGCCTGCGGGGAGAGGGTGAGGGGCTGAACTCTCTGCCCGACCTAGAACAACCGAGCCTTCGCTCGCTCTCAGATATCCCCTGCCGAAGGCCCCCAGACGTCCGTCATGGCAAAGCCTTCCGCCATCGGGTCGAACGGGTCGAGCGCCACCTGGCTCAAGCCGAAGGTGAATCCGCGGCCGGTGATGGTGGGGATGATGGCCGGCTTGCCGGCAACCTCGGTCTCGGCCTGAAGGCCAACCTCGAACTCCGAACCGATGATCGAGCGGGACTTGAAGACATCGCCGACCTTGGCCTTGCCGCGGGCATGTAGCGTCGCCAGATTGGCGGAATTGCCGGTGCCGCATGGGGAGCGGTCGGCCCGGCCCGGCCACATGGTCGTGCAGGTGCGGATGGCGCCATCGGCATCGACATCGCGGAACATGACATAGGCGACGCCGGAGATCGCCGGAATTTCCGGGTGAATCACGGACATGGTGCGATTGATCGCGTCCTTGAGGACCATGCCGGCCTGAACGAGGGCCGCCGCATTGGCCTTTTCGATGGTCAGGCCGATCTGGCCGACATCGACGAGTGCATAGAAGATGCCGCCATAGCACAGGTCGAGCTTGATCCTGCCCCATTGCGGCGTATCGAGCCCGACATCCAGCTCGTGCACGAAGGACGGGACCATGGTCAGCCGCACCTTCTCGCAACGGCCGTCGCGGCAGGTCGCCGTCGCGCGGATCAGGCCGGCAGCCGTGTCGAGCGTGACGACCGTTTCCGGCTCCTTCATCTCGACGATGCCGGATTCGAGCAGGGCCGTGGTCACGCAGATGGAATTGGAGCCCGAGCTTGCATGCGCCTGATCAGGCTGCAGGATGATGAAGCCGGCATCGGCCTCGGGATGCTTGGCCGGCAGCAGCAGGTTGACCGAGCCGATCGGCGCGCCGCGCGGCTCCAGCACGAGGAAGCGACGCAGTTCCTGGCCCTTCGGATCCGTGTTCAGCCAATGCAGCTGCTCGGCAATGCTATTGCCGGGGATCTTCGGCACGCCGCCGATGGCGACCTTGCCGATTTCCCCTTCGCAATGAACGTCCAGCAGCTGGATCGTGCGCTTCCATCTCATATCATGTGCTCCAATCAGACGTGTCGCGTAATACCGCCATCGACGCGGATATTCTGGCCGGTGATGTAGCCGGCGCCATCCGACAGCAGGAATGCTGCCGTCTTGGCGATTTCGCTCGTCAGGCCGATGCGCTTCATCGGCACCTTATCGGCGGTTTCCGGCTTGTGGTTCAGGCTATCGATATAGCCGGGCAGGATGCAGTTCATGCGGATATTGTCGGCCGCATACCGATCGGAATAGAGCTTCGTAAAGGCGCCGGCGGCAGCCCGATACGTGCAGGAAACCGGGAAGATCAGCGACGGCTCGTAGGCGGCGAATGTGGTGATGTTGACGAAGGCGCCCTTGCCCTGCTTCAGCATGACCGGCGTCACCAGCCGCGCCATGCGCACAAGCGACAGGACCATCATGTCGGAGCCGAGCGTCCAGCTCTCGTCGGAAATATCCAGCAGATCGCCCTTCGGCGGATGGCCGGTATGATTGACCACGGCGTCGATGCGGCCATAGGTCTTCATCGTCAGGTCGAAGATCGCCTGGATGTCCTCGGCCTTTTCGGCCACGCCGCGCGAGGCGACGCCGCCAAGTTCGGCCGCCAGCGTCTTGCAGCTTTCCGATGGCGACATCAGCGCCAGCCGATAGCCGTTGGCGGCAAGCTCCCGGGCGATAGCCTCGCCCATGCCGCGGCCGCCACCGGTGATGAGTGCAACGGGCTTTTCGGAATCGGACATGGATTTCCTCCTGGTAGCGGTTGATGCGAGCGGCAGCCTGTCGACCGGCGTTCGATGCCGGTCATCATATCGGCCGCCAGCCGGACTGTCGCCGCCGATGTGTGAAGCCACTCGCAAATAAGCCATGCGCCGCCTGACGCAATCCTCTGATATATCAGATTGCACGGCATGGCTATGGGCTTTTGCGGCGACGATGAAAGTCACCGCAGAGGATCATGTCATGAGAGGCGGGTCATCGGCCCAGCGCTTCGCCGACATTGCTGCCGGTTGCCTCGACGCTGTCGCCGAGGGAGCCGACGGTATTGCCGGCGGAAGCGCCGACGCGGCGAAGCTGCTCGCCGTAATTCTGACGCGTGCGAGGGTCGAAAATGGCGATCGGGGCGCTGACGGCGGCGCCGGCTACGCTGCCGACCGTCTGGGCGGCTCCCATGGCGACCGCGCCGACGGCATCGCCGATGCCGACATCGGAATCGGTGATCGTCTGGCCCTCGATCAGGCGGGCGCCGATGAGCTTCACCACCTCAGGACTTTCGGCGAACTTGCCGTGATTGAGGCTATCGCCGGTCTTGAGCTTGGTGAGGTCGAGCACGGTAATGCCCTGCTTCTCCAGCTCGCTGCGATAGGGCTCGGCTGCGGGGTCGATCTGACCAAGGCGGTCGATGTTGCCGGAAATGCGCCGCGACAGGGAGAGCGCGCGGTCATCGCGCGAGACGAACAGCGTGAAGTGCGGCTTGTCCTTGCCGAGAGCGGCGAACTGCCGCCCGAAGACATCGACGTCAAGATCCGGCGAGGCCAGGATGACATTCTTGATCTTCGGGGCGACGCGGCCGTTGCGGATCGCCATTTGCCGGAGGGATTCGACCGCGAGCCAGCTGCCCATCGAATGCGCCATGACGGTGATATCGCCGACGGACGGATCGGCCGCGACACGCCGCAGCAGCTCCTCCAGCGAATCGCGGGAATAATTGGTGCTTTCCTTGTCGTAGGCATAATCGAAAATGCTGGCGCGCGACGGCCAGGTGAACACGATCGGCGCGACATCCGCATGCGAATCATGGACGATCTGCGCGAAACGATAGACCGCATCCTCGTACCGGTTGTTGAAGCCGTGCACGAAAATGAGCACTCGCCTGTTCTTCGGCAATTCCGCGTGGAGCCACGCGCGTCCGTCAGCCTCGGTCGGTAACGGCTTGACGCCGATGGTGACGAAATTCTTCAGGGGATCGCCCGGCAGCCGGCTCGGCCACTGAACCTGGCCGACCTTGCGATTGGCCTCCGGCGGAATGGAAACGTTGACCGCATCGATCTTCAGCCCCGGGCCGCGTTCGCCCGAAAACAGGATCGCCGGGTCCTTGTCCGGCAGGCGCGTCGTGGCGACGAGGAGGTCGACCTTCGAGGTGCCCGGCACATTTTCAGCCACGGGCTGCATGACGCCGATCGGACGGCCGCAGGCTGCCAGCGATAACGTCGCGACGACGGCGACGGCTCGGAAAAACACGCTGCCCCATCGGCCCGAACCCGCCTTGCGCTGCATCATGCAACCTTTCCTTACCGCCAGAATGTCGCGCCACTCTACGCATGGACGTCCGCAGCGCAAGCGTCTCCAGCGGTTCACGCCCTCATGATGCGATGCTAATTCGCGACGGCATTGCAAAGGGGCAACGCCTTCGTGCGTCCGGAAAGTCATGGAGGAAGCCGGAATAAAAAAGAGCCCGATGCGGGAGGAGGATGCATCGGGCTCTTGATCCGGATTGGCAACTGGGAGGAGGAGTGTTGCCAATCATTGAAGGAGCGCTGGGAGGAGGAGGTGCGCTGCCTTCGAGGGAGTAGATATAACGCCGGAGGGCGCATGAACAGACCGGCTTTCGCAATGCAGCAATGCACTAGGCGCATTGCTTTGACTCTCATAGGCCGGAAATTCCGCATATCGCCGCCGATCCCGGCTTTCCAGCGCCTATTTTGCAGTCGTTATCCGTCGAAAACGCGCGATTCACATGATCGTGATCATCGCTTTTTGCATTGGAAGCGCTTTCGCTGCATTCCGGCCGATGAGTGACCCCACCGGCCGGGCGATTGTCGGCTCAGGCTGCCTTGAACGCCTTCTTGCCCTCGGCATCCAGCGCCGCGAACTCCTCGTCGGAAAGGACGATATCGACCGCCGCGGTGTTCTCTTCGAGGTGCCTGACTTTGCCGGTGCCGGGGATCGGCAGCATCACCGGGCTGCGCTTCAACACCCAGGCAAGGGCGATCTGGCTCGGCGCGGCATTGTGCTTCTTCGCGATGCTATCGAGCAGCGAGCCTTCCTTGGCAAGGTCGCCGGCGGCGAGCGGAAACCAGGGAATGAAGCCGATGCCGTGCTTTTCGCAATAGTCGAGCACGTCCTCGCTGGTGCGATCGACGAGATTGTATCGATTCTGCACCGTCGCCACCTTGAAATGCTTCGATGCGGCTTCGATGTCGGCAACGGAGACCTCGCTCAGTCCGGCATGACGGATGATGCCGTCATCCAGAAGCGATTTTACGGCATCGAACTGCTCGGCGGCGGGCACCTTGGGATCGATGCGGTGAAGCTGCCAGAGATCGATGCGGTCGACACCGAGATTGCGCAAGCTCTTGTGCGCCTGCTGGATCAGATATTCGGGGCGACCCACGGGCACCCAGACATTCGGGCCGGTACGGGTAAGACCGCCCTTGGTCGCGATGACGAGGCCGTGACCATAGGGGTGGAGCGCTTCCTTGATCAGGCGTTCGGAAACGTCGGGGCCGTAGGAATCGGCGGTATCGATGAAATTGATGCCGAGCTCCGGCAGGCGCCTCAAGGTGCGGACGGCTTCGTCATGGTCTTCGGGCTCGCCCCATATGCCGGCGCCGGTAATGCGCATGGCACCGAAACCGAGACGATGAACGGGGAGATCGCCGCCGATCTTGAATTGACCGGACTTGGCTGCGTCGAATTCTGACATGGTTTTAGTCCCTTTTGCTGATCTGAAATCTATCCATCATTTTCGGCATCCGGGGAGGAGCCGAGATTTGTCGAGCAAATCGAACGTTTCGCGAAGGAGAGGAGTTGAAGTCGCGACCCGATACTAGATGGGTCTGCAAAGCCGCAGATGCAATGCACCGATGCCCGCCCTTTTCAGCCGCACGGCACCGCAGCGCCGTCGCAGACGTCCCCCGCCGGTCTTCCGTCTTCCGGCGTCAAACGGGCGGTGTGCGCTGGCGCACCTGCTCGCCGAGACCGGCAAGCGCCGCCCAAAGCTCGTCGAACATACCGCGAGCGAATTGGTCGAGCGAACTGTCCTGCCGGCCGGATGTCCAGCGCTCGCCGCCAATGCGCAGCATCGTGACGACAGCAGCCGCCAGCATGCTCAGGCGAAAACGCTCGTCGTCGCCGCCCTGGCTGCGGGCGTGCAGCGCATCGGCAAGCTTCCTTTCCAGCTTGGCATATTTCAACTGATCGCGCGCGCAGAGTGCCGGGGTGTTGCGGATCAGCGCAGCCAAGGCGAGGCGCTGGGGATCGGCAATGGCGGCACGAAGCGCGGAATTGACAGCCGCCTCGATGACGTCGGCGATGGCGGCGTCGCGGGGCTGCGCCAGGACGGCGTCGATCAGCTCGCCGGCGAAACTGTCCTGCCAGGCGGCGACCACCTCTTCCTTGCTGGGGAAGTAGTCGAAAAAGCTGCGCTTGGAAACATCTGCCGCCTCGGTGATATCCTCGATGGTCGTGGCATCGAAGCCGCGCTCGAGGAAGAGCTTCAGGGCGGCGGATTCGATGCGTTCACGCGTCTGGCGGCGCTTGCGCTCGCGCCGGCCTTCCTTCACCGCGATATCGACCTCCGGCTCCTTCGCCATCCGCTTCCCCTGCAAGGCACCCGTTTCGGCCGTCCCATCGCGGCCTTGCCGATCCCCCGCGCCTAGGCGCCGATTCCGGCAGTGTCTCCGGTGCTACGATATTCGGAGCCGGCGATCGAGAGCTCCAGCGGATTTTGCCGCGATATCCTGTAGACGCCGGCAGGTGGGATATTGCGCACCGTACTGCCGATGCGCGCTGCCTTCAGCCCGAGATCGGCAAGAATCGACTTTTGCACCGGACAGCGCGGCCCATAGGTGAACTGATAGAAAGCCGCGTCCGGCCTCATCGTTTCGAAAGCGGCGCCGACAATGGCCGCAATCTTCGAAGGCGGCATGGACAGGAGCGGCAGGCCGCTGACGACAGCGCCGAAAGGCGCATCGTCGAAAAGACCGCATTGGCCGAGCCGCGCCGCATCCATATGGACCACGCGCGCCTGCGGAAAGCGCCCGCGCAGGCGAACGGCGAATTCCTCGCCGAATTCTATCAGCGTCAGCTCGCTTTCCGGGATACCCCGCGCCAACAGCGCCCGCGTGAACACGCCCGTTCCCGGACCGAGCTCAAGAATCGGCCCCGTGAGCGGCTCGATCTCCTGCGTCATCAGCCTGGCCAGGCGCTCGCCCGACGGCGCGACCGCCGCAACCCGCATCGGATCGCTCACCCAGGAACGGAAGAACTGCACAAAATCGGCGCATGAACTCTTTGTCGTCATTCCGCGAATCCAATCTTCGGCCATGTGGCGCGATGAGGGCTGAGCAGCGTGGCAATTCGAAGGCATGCCGCGCCATCAGGCCGTCGAAAATCATCCATACGAAAGCATTTCCGCGCTTTTGGGCGGGCATTAATTTTTATTTATTGCAAACTTGCATTTAGTGCAAAAATTACCAGATACAACGGGCAGCGCAAAATATCTCCACGGGAGTTCCGCAATGCCAGACTGGACAGTGAAAGACATCCCGCCGCAGACGGGCCGCATCGCAGTCATCACCGGCGCCAATAGCGGCATCGGCTACGAAGCCGCAAAAGCTCTGGCCGGCGCCGGCGCGAAGGTCATCATCGCCTCGCGCAACGAAACGAAGGGCAACGAGGCGCTTGCCAGGATCCGCGCGGCGACACCCGACGCGGATGTGGCGTTCGAAGCGCTCGACCTTGCCAGCCTCGATTCCGTTGCCCGCACGGCCGAGCGCATCGCCAGCACGTTGCCGCGCATCGACCTGCTCGTCAACAACGCCGGCGTCATGGCCATCCCGGACAGACATGAGACCGAAGACGGTTTCGAAATGCAGATGGGCGCCAACTATATCGGACACTTCGCGTGGACCATGCGGCTGTTGCCAAAGGTCTTCGAGGCGGAGAATCCGCGCGTGGTCACGGTCAGCAGCCTCGCGCACCGCGCTGGCAGGATCAATTTCGACGATCTGCACTGGCGCAGGCGTTATCGGCCCTGGCCTGCCTATTGCCAATCGAAGCTGGCTACGCTGCTGTTCAGCCTGGAACTCGACCGGATAGCACGCGCCGAAGGCTGGAAGCTGAAAAGCATGGCTGCCCATCCCGGCTATGCCGTGACCGGGCTGCAGACCACGGGTCCCCGCATGGGCCGCGACGCACCGGGCAGTTTCGAATTTATGATGAAATTGCTGGAGCCGTTTTTATCGCAATCGGCGGCGGCGGGCGCCCTGCCGACGCTCTTTGCAGCCACCTCGCCGACCGCGGAAGGCGGCGTCATGTACGGCCCGGGTGGCTTCTACGAACTCAAAGGCCCGCCGGTGCGAGCGAAAATCGCTTCGCATGCCCGCGACAAGGCTCTCTGGCGGCGATTGTGGGATGTTTCTGAGCAACTGACGGGATTGCAAACGCCGCTGCCCGCAACGGCCTGAAAGCAAATCCCTCCCCGCAGACCGGAGAGGGATTTTCAAGACGCGTCACATCACGGGCTGACGCACTGGCGGCGCGGGCCGCTGGTCGGCTGATAGGTATTGTCGGACGCACGATACGTCTTGTACCGGCTGGCGCACCAGCGAACATGGGCGCCGCCGCGCGGCGGCTGGGCAATGGCGCCGCCGATGATCGCGCCGGCGCCAAAGGCGGCCAGCGGATACCACCAGCCGTCATTATAGCGGCGATAGCCGGGGCGGGCGTAGCGATAGCCGCGGTGGCCGTGCCAGTAGCCCGGCCGGTTATGCGGGCGGTAGTGTGGCCGATAATGCGGACGGTAGTGCCGGTTGTGATGGCGATATTGCACCTCGGTCATCCCTGCGGACGGGGTGCCCGTCTGCTGGATTGCCGGCTGGATCAAGGGCTGGATCGGCGCGGCGGCGGCCGGATCGAAAGAAGTGACGGCAAGCAGGACACTCAGTGCAGTCACCGTTGCGGATGTCAGGAATCGTTTCACAGCTCTTCTCCTCCTCGCAGGTCGCAATACTGACAGATAACGCGCATTGATTGAAAATGTTTCACAATATGATCGCTTGCGCAAGTAAATGCGGTCCGCTAGATTTTTAGATAGGAAGCCTACCTATCTATAGCCGCAAGCGAGACTCCATGAGCAAAGCCGACCGTCACCCCGTGCTCGAAGATGCCTATGGGCTCGCCGAGGCGCTGCGCCCCGCCCTCCACCGCCTGTACCGGCAATTGCGCCGCGAGAGCGGCGATGCCGGCCTGTCACCGCTGCACGGCCTGCTGCTCGCCGCCATCATTCGCCAACCGGGCATCGGCGTTGCCGAGCTGGCGCGCATGGAGAGGCTGCGCGGCCCGACGATTTCAGGGCATGTGAAGGCGATGGAACGGGACGGCCTCATTGCCCGCTCGGAGCCCGATCCCAGCGATCGGCGCCGCAACGGCCTCGTTGCGACCGGGAAAGGCCAGGAGATCATCCGCGGCCTGAAGCAAAGCAGGACCGACTGGCTCGCATTCGAACTCGCCAGGTTGTCGCCCCGGCAGCGCGACGCCATCCGCGCCGCGATCGAGCCGCTCATGGAGATCGGCCAGTGACCGCCAAAGGCACGAGCGCAGCGTGCCCCTCAGCTTCGTTTACGGACAGCCCGCCCGATCGCCGCGAGATCCGCGCCGTCATTCTCGGCCTGATGATCGTGCTCGGCCTCGCCGCCATCGACCAGAGCATCGTCGCGACCGCGTTGCCGCGCATCGTCAGCGATCTGGGGGGACTGACGCATCTCTCCTGGGTCGTCAGCGCCTATGTGCTCGCCTCGACCAGCACCATGCCGCTCTACGGCAAGCTCAGCGACCAGTACGGCCGCAAGCCGATGATCTATGCGGCGATCCTCATCTTCCTTGTCGGTTCGGCCCTCAGCGGCATGGCACAGACGCTGCTGCAGCTCATCATCTTCCGGGCGATCCAGGGGATCGGCGCCGGCGGACTGCTGCCGCTGGCGCAGATCATCATCGGCGACATCGTGCCGCCGGCCAGACGCGGGCGAAACCAGGGTTCCATCGCGGCTGTGTTCGCCGTCTGCAGCGTCATCGGCCCCATCGCCGGCGGCATCATCACCGATCTCCTGTCATGGCACTGGATCTTCTACGTCAACCTGCCGATCGGCGCCGTCGCGCTGGTCATGATCGGCCGCGCGCTGAAGCGGCCGCATCACGCACACAGCCGCCGCATCGACTATCTGGGAGCCGCCCTGCTGACGAGCTGCACGACCAGCTTCCTGCTGGTGCTTGCGCTCGGGGGCAACGAATGGGCCTGGCACTCGCCGCAGATTTTCGGCCTGTCCGCCGTCGCGCTCGCCCTGTTCGTGCTTTTCGTCCTGCACATCCGGCGCGAACCCGAGCCCGTGCTGCCGCCCGATCTTTTCCACAACCGACTCTTCGTCGTCGCCTGTATCGTGCTGGCGCTGACCTTCATGGGCATGCTCGGGGCAAGCCTATTCTTTCCGCTGTTCTTCCAGATGGTGATGGGGGTCAGCGCTTCGCATTCCGGCCTGCTGACGGGCCCGCTGATGATCGGCGTCGTCATCTCCTCCATGGTCAACGGCCGCGTGCTGCTACATCGCTTCGGACGCTACAAGCCGGCGCAGCTCTGCGGCCTCAGCCTTGCGACAGCCGCCTTCGCGGTGCTCGCCTGGGCGGCGGCGACCAGCCGGAGCTTCGGGATCATCGAGCCGGCCGTCTTTGCCCTTGGCCTCGGCCTTGGGCTCGTCATGCCCACCATGACGATCGCCGTGCAGAACGCCCTGCCCCTAGCCCATCGCGGCGTCGGAACGGCAACGCTTGCCTTCTTCCGCTCCCTCGGCGGCCTGATCGGTGTTACCGGCTCAGGCGCCATCCTGGCCTATCGCGTACAGAATGCCGGCGGTTTGCTGGATGGGGTGCATGCGTCGTCCCTGACGGAGGCGGGCATGAAACAGCTCGCCTCCTCTTCTCCCGAAGCCCACGCCGCGGCGATCGCGCTTTACCGGCACGCGATCGCCATGACCTTTGCGACGGGAACGGCCATCGTGGCTCTGGCGCTGATCGCGCTGCTGTTTCTACCGGAATTGCCGCTCGCGACGGATCATGGGCAGGGAGCTGCCCGCTGACTGAAACCAGAGTATGGACATGCCTGATCGCGTTCCATGACGCGACGGTTTCGAGCGAATAACGCCTGCATACCGGCCTTATGCCATCATTCAGAATGTCGATGAAGAAATGGCGCACCCGAAGAGATTCGAACTCCTGACCCCCAGATTCGTAGTCTGGTGCTCTATCCAGCTGAGCTACGGGTGCGTGCCGAAACGGAAGAAACCGTTGGCGTGGGCGGTTCTCTAAAGGGTCCCTAGGGGGAATGCAAGTGGATTTGTGAAAAAGATCGCGATTTTAATGCATAATGATGACAAGCTATTGAAAATAATCAGTTTTCTTGCAAGCTTCTACTGCGATAGTCGTCGAGCGAAACCGGGCGGTCGGGAATCTCGATGCGGAACTGCGTGCCGGCGGCCGGTTTTTCGACAAGCGCAATGGTGCCGCCATGGGCAAGGACGAGTTCGCGGGCAATGGCAAGGCCAAGGCCCGTGCCGCCGGAGCGGGCGGAGCCGCGGAAGGCCATGAAGAGGTTCTCCCTCGCCTTTTGCGGCATGCCGGGGCCAGTATCGTCGACGGTGATGCTGACGACACTGCCGATTCGATGCGCCGATACCGTGATGCGCCTGACGCTGTCCGCCTCCGTTTCCGCGAATGCAAGCAGCGCCTGATGGGCATTGCGGCAAAGATTATGGATGACCCGGAAAAGCTGCTCGCCGTCGGCATCGACTTCCAGATCCGAGTTGAGCTGTTCGACGAATTCGATTCCGCTGTCCGGATCGATCGCCAGAATATCGCGAACCTCCTCGATCAGTTCGGCCAGGCGAACCTTGCGGCGGCGCGGCGCCGATTCGGAGGTCTGGCCATAGGACAATACCTCGGTCGTGTAGCCGACCGCGCGGTCGATGGTGCGCAAAAGCTTCGGCGCGAAGCGCTTGACCATCGGATCATCGACATCGACCAGCCGGTCCGACATCAGCTGCGCGGCGGAAAGGATGTTGCGCATGTCATGGTTGATCTTCGACACGGCAAGGCCGAGCGCGGCAAGGTTCTTCTGCTGCTTCAGCGTCTTTTGCAATTGCGATTGCATGGAAGCGAGATGGCGGCCGGCCACGGCGAGTTCGTCGCGTCCCGCGTCCAGCGCGAGAATGCGGCCGGGGTCCTCCGGATCGTCCGAATAGGCCTGCATGCTGTCGGTGAGGCGGCGGATCGGACGAATCATCATCCGGTTGATCGCAAAGAAGATCAGCGTCGCGGTAAACAGCGAGATCAGAATGGAGACGAAGAAAACGCTGCGGGCATAGGCAAGCATCGCGCTTCGCAGGCGGGTATCCTTGAGCACCACTTCTATGCCGGTGCCGGCATCGCCGCCGACGGGGCCGAACACGCGGATGATGCGGTTGCCGCCGAACACCAGCGTATCGAGCGCATCCTTGATCGCCGTCAGTTGCGAGACGTCGCTCAGATCGTATTTCTCGTCGACCGATGCCGGCATTTCGGCCGTCGCGAGCAGGCGCGAGGTGCCATCCTTGCGCAGAACGATGGCCCGCGTGCCCGTGGCCATCAAGGTTTCCTTCTGCAGTGCGCGCGGCAACTCCGCCGGCTGCAGGCCGTCGATGACGATAGCGGCCGCCGCGGCCGTGTTCAGCCGATCCTCCAGCCAGCGCAGCCGCATATTGGCAACGGAAGGCACGAAGATGAGCACCTCGGCGAGAGAGATGAAACCGACGGTCAGAATGAGGAGCTTGCCGGAAAGACCGCCGAAGATGCCCGTGGGCCGGCAAAACTGGCTGAGGCCGCCCTTGTCGACCTTGCCGCCTTTTGCGGCGTCCTTGTCCTGCCCACTGTCCATTTCAATTGTCCCGCTTCGCTGAAAAGCGACCTGATGGCGACGTTTCGAAACCAGATAATAGGCGATTGTGGGCTTTTTTCCAATCGGCTCCGCATTTCGGGGAGCAGGCAAGGCCGGCAGCGGCGCTCGGGCGCGGCCGCCGGCCTCAGATCGAAGAGATCAGAATTCCTCCCAGCTCTGCGCCGCGGCGGCCGGCGCAGCCGCTCCGCCGCCGAACGCGGTCGCGACCTTGCCCATCATGCGGCGTGCCGGCGAAGCGGTTGGACGATGCGTCTCGGCGCGCGCCAGCACCGGCGCGGCCCCATTGGCTGCATCCACCTTGAAGCGGGAGACGAGATGGACAAGGCCATCCGCCTCGCCCGCCAGGCGATGGGTCGCTGCCGATGTCTCCTCGACCATAGCGGCGTTGCGCTGTGTGACCTCGTCCATCTGGTTGACGGCGTTGTTCACCTCCGAGAGGCCCGTTGCCTGTTCGCGTGCGGCCGTCGCAATCGAGTGGATGTGATCGTTGATCTTGAGGACGCGGGCTTCGATGGAGGACAGCGCCTCGCCGGTCGCCTGCACGAGCTTGACCCCGACCTGCACCTCGCCGCCGGACTTGCCGATCAGCGCCTTGATGTCCTTGGCCGCGGTGGCGGAGCGCTGGGCCAGCTCCCGCACCTCCTGTGCGACGACGGCAAAGCCCTTGCCCGCCTCGCCTGCGCGCGCGGCCTCGACGCCGGCGTTCAGGGCAAGCAGGTTGGTCTGGAAGGCGATGTCGTCGATCACGCCGATGATCTGGCTGATCTCGCCCGAGGCCTGCTCTATGCGGCCCATGGCATCGATCGCGTTGCGTACGACCGTGCCGGAGCGCGCCGCATCGTCCTTCGCCTCACCGACCATGACGCTGGCCTCGCGCGCCCGCTCGGTCGAGTTCTGCACGACCGAGGTGATCTGGTCGAGGGCGGCCGAGGTTTCCTCGAGCGCTGCCGCCTGTTGTTCGGTGCGCTTGGAAAGATCGTCGCTGGCGTGTCGCAGTTCGTTGGTGTTGGAGTTGATCGAGCCGGTCGTCTGGCGCACTTCGCGCATGGTGGTCTTCAGCGTCGCGAGCGTCGCATTGACGTTCTGCTGCAGCTCGGCGAAGGCGCCCTGGAACTCGCCCTTCATGGCCTGCGTCAGATCGCCATCGGCCAGGCTCGCAATGACCCTGCGCACTTCGCCGATGCCCGTATCCACGCTGATCAGCAGCTCGTTCACATTGCCGGCGAAGCGATTGAGATTGACGTCGCCATAGTCCTTTTCGATGCGGCGGCTGAAATCGCCGGCCGCAGCCGCCGAAACCGCCAGAGACATGCTCGACTGAAGCTCGTCGCTCTTGGCGCGCATGGCCGCCTCCTCGGCATTCATCCGGCGCACGGCATTGCCGTTCTCCTTGAAGACGTCGACGGCTGCCGCCATTTCGCCGATCTCGTCACGACGGCCGGCAAAGGGCACCTCGATATCGAAATAGCCGTCCGCAACCTTCTTGATCGCCGCGGTCACGTCGCGGATCGGGCGGCTCAGGTGAACGGTGCCGATATAGGCCCCCAGGCCGACACCGGCGCCGATGCCGGCGACCATGATGCAAAGGACGACCCACATGACATTATCGTGGAAGGTCACAATTTCGGCATCCGCCTTCGCAAGCTCCGCCTTGTCGGCCTGGACGACCGCATCGATCTCAGCCTGGAATGCCTTGCGGTTGGCGCGGTTGGCTTCGTTGTTGCCCTGCTTGCTGGCGGCGTCCGGACCGTCCGTCAGGCCGAGCCTGACCGTCTCGGTGCGGAAAACGCGAAACTCCTGGGCGCGGGCCTGCAGCTTGGCGAAATCCGGCTTCTGAGCTTCCGGAACCAGGGGCGCCCAGCTTGCCAGCACCTTGTCGATCTCGTCGAGGTCGCTCATCATCCCGTCGGCGAAACTCTTGGAGTCCTTCACCGAGGCGGCCGCATAGATACCGCGGGCTTCCATGACCACCGCGGTCACATAGCGGTTCAAGTGCTCGCCCATGTAGGCGCGGCTTGCCGTCCGCTCGTAACTCTGCAGTTTCTGATCGTATTGATGCAACGCATAAAGGGCGGTCGCACCGATCAGAAGCGCCGCTCCGGCCATTACACAGACAAGCAGATTTATTTTGCCGCGAATTCTCACAATATCCCTCCGATGCCGCCCCACCCTCAAAAACCGACTGGTTTTCCGGCATAAGACTAGATATCGATGAAAATCATTAACGTTAGCTTGCGGTATTTTTGACCCATATGCGGGCGAGTTTTGCCATGAATTTCGCATATCGCTTGATTGCGTTCTGCGGATCGGCCGGCCTCGCCCTATACGCCGGTCGAGCCCAAAAGGTCCGATGAACGGGTGAATTTGCCGGAAGGCGAGGAATCTGCGCCCTCATAATTGACTTCCGCCACCTTGAACCTTATAAGCCCGCGCACGTCCGGTCATGGAGCCTGCATCTGCGGGCCAAAGTCCGTTCGCCAAAATCAACAACGCTCCTTGCTATCGAAGCAAAGCTCAAGAAGGGCCGCACTCCGCGGTGTTTAAATAAATGAAGCGTACCTATCAACCATCCAAGCTTGTCCGCAAGCGTCGTCACGGCTTCCGTGCGCGCATGGCTACCAAGGGCGGCCGTGCGGTTCTTTCCGCTCGCCGTAACCGCGGCCGCAAGCGTCTTTCGGCCTAAGGGCCGAAGTGCCCGATAATCCAGGATGGCGGGCAAATTGACGAATGAACGACCAAAAAAGACTGTCGGGCGGCTGAAAAGCCGGCCGCAGTTTCTTGCAGTCCGCGAAGGCGAGAAGCGCAGAGGCAGCTTCTTCCTCATTGAGATGCTGGACCACAAGACCGCCGACGTCGAACCCCGCGTCGGTTTTACCGTCACCAAAAAACATGGCAACGCGGTGGAGCGCAACCGCATGCGGCGCAGGCTGAAAGAAGCCGTGCGGCTTCACGCCGGATTTGCAATGCAGCCCGGACACGACTATGTGGTTGTCGCGCGGCGCGAAGTGCTGACCGCACCTTTCGAAAAGCTGGTGGGTGAACTCGTCCAGCGTATCGAATCCAGGCCGAAACACCGGCGACCGGAAACGGACCGCTCCAGGAAAACATGATGCAAAACAACCGCAATTACTTCATAGCGATTGCCCTGTCGGTGCTGATCGTCCTCGCTTGGCAGTTTTTCTATATGAACCCGCGCCTTGAAGCGCAGCGCAAGGCCGAACAGGCCGCCAAGCTGCAGCAGCAGACGCAGCAGGCTCAGACGACGCAGCCGGCCGCAGCAGGCGCAGGCACGGCCGTCAACGGTTCGCTGCCAGCAGGTGGCCAGAACGCGACTGCGACGCTGACCCGTGACCAGTCCGTCGAAAAGACGGCATCCTCGCGCGTCATCATCGATACGCCTGCGCTCGCCGGTTCCATCAACCTGGAGGGCGCTCGTTTCGACGATCTGAGGCTGAAGAGCTATCACGAGACCGTCGACAAGAGCAGCCCGATCATCACGCTGTTCAGCCCGGCCGACACCAAGGACGGCTACTTCTCCGAACTCGGCTATCTCGGCGGCGATACGACCGGCGCCGTGCCCGGCCCCTCGACCGTATGGACGCTGGCAAGCGGCGACAAGCTGACCGACAAGACGCCGGTCACGCTCTCCTACACCAACGACAAGGGCGTGACCTTCTCGCGCACCATTTCCGTCGACGATCGCTACATGTTTACGATCAGCGACAAGATCGTCAACGGCGGCCAGGCACCGGTTTCGCTGTCCAGCTACGGCCGCGTCACGCGCTACAACAAGCCGGAAACGCCGTCAGCCTACGTTCTGCATGAAGGCTTCATCGGTGTCATCGGCGACGATGGCCTGATCGAGAGCAAGTATGCCGCCGTGGAGAAGGAAGCCGTAAACCCGGCGAAGGCAACCGGCGGATGGCTGGGCATTACCGACAAGTATTGGGCAGCAACGATCGTGCCGCCGCAGTCGACGGCCTACGACGCCCATTTCTCGCACTTCACCGACGGCACGCCGCGCTATCAGGCCGACTACAAGGAAGACGCCATCACGGTCGCTCCTGGCCAGTCGCTCGAGCTGAAGAACCTCATCTTCGCCGGCGCCAAGGAAGTTCCGGTCATCGATCGCTATGAGACGAGCTATTCGATCCCGCGCTTCGACCGCCTGATCGACTGGGGCTGGTTCTATTTCATCACCAAGCCGATGTTCAAGCTGATGGATTTCTTCTTCCGCTTCTTCGGCAATTTCGGCGTCGCCATCCTCTGCACCACCATCGTCGTCAAGGCGCTCTTCTTCCCGCTCGCCAGCCGGCAATATGCCTCGATGGCGAACATGAAGCGCATGCAGCCGAAGATGGAAGAGCTCAAGGCCAAGTTCGGCGACGATCGCATGGGCCTGCAGCAGGCGACCATGCAGCTCTACAAGGAAGAGAAGATCAACCCGATCGCGGGTTGCTGGCCGGTGCTCCTGCAAATCCCGATCTTCTTCTCGCTCTACAAGGTGATCTACATCACCATCGAGATGCGCCATGCGCCGTTCTTCGGCTGGATCCAGGACCTTTCGGCGCCGGACCCGACCTCGATCGTCAATCTCTTCGGGCTGCTGCCGTTTGCCGCCCCGACCTTCCTGCATCTCGGCGTCTGGCCGCTGATCATGGGCGTCACCATGTTCCTGCAGATGCGCATGAACCCGACGCCGCCGGATCCGACCCAGGCGATGATCTTCAACTGGATGCCGCTGGTATTCATGTTCATGCTGTCGAGCTTCCCGGCCGGCCTCGTGATCTACTGGGCATGGAACAACACGCTCTCGGTCATCCAGCAGTCGATCATCATGAAGCGCCATGGGGTGAAGGTGGAGCTCTTCAACAATCTCAAGGGGCTCTTCAAACGAAAACCGGCGCCGTCGAAATAAGCAAAAAGCCCCGCTTCGCGGGGCTTTTCTTTTTGGCGGCTGATTTCGGGGATCGGATCGCCGTATCGGCGCCGCCCGATATGCATGACCTGGAACGAGATGCCGGGCGATCGCCTGGCGAACAAAACTTGACTTTCCCGGGTAAAACCCCGAAGCCAGTCAAGCAATCGAACCGGAAGATCTTGGGCAGCATGGCAGACCAGACGACAAAAGACGACAAGCCGCTTTTCGGGCGCCCGTGGATTTTCATCCGCGGCGTGCCGGCAATGAAGTTCCTGCCGCCGGAAGGACCTCTGGAAGTCGCCTTCGCGGGACGCTCCAATGTCGGCAAGTCATCGCTGATCAACGCCCTCGTCGGTCATAAGGGTCTGGCACGCACCTCCAATACCCCGGGCCGGACGCAGGAGCTCAACTATTTCGTTCCCGAGGGCTTTTCCGGCGAAACGGGCGACCTCCCGCCCATGGCACTCGTGGACATGCCGGGCTATGGCTACGCGCAAGCGCCGAAAGATCAGGTCGATGCCTGGACGAGGCTGGTCTTCGACTACCTGCGCGGGCGGGCGACGCTGAAGCGCGTCTATGTGCTGATCGACAGCCGCCACGGCATCAAGAAGAACGACGAGGAGGTTCTGGCACTGCTCGACAAGGCCGCCGTGTCCTATCAGATCGTACTTACCAAGACCGACAAGATCAAAGCCGCCGGCGTGCCGAAGCTGATCGCCGAAACGGCGGAAAAGATTCGCAAGCGTCCCGCCGCCTATCCCGAAATTCTCGCAACCTCCTCCGAGATGGGCGAAGGCCTCGAGGAGCTGCGGCAGGCGATCAGGCAGACGGTCGGTATCGCCGCCTGATCTTTCCGACATCGCATTCAGACGGGCGACGCCGATCCGGTTTCAGGGAGCGCGGAGAGGCAAGACGGGACTCGTCACGGCAAATGGATCGTGCCGGAAGCGATGACATTGCCCGTGGGTTTGCCGGTCGGCGAACCGCCGAAGGGCTCGACGCTGACGGCGACGATTGCCCCTTCCGTCAATTTACCGTGAAGCTCCTGCGGCAGGACGATTTCGCCCTCGCCGGTCTGCGGCAGGACGCCCAGGGCCTCGGCCGGATCGCTGCCGCGAATCAGCCAGAGTTCCAGCGATTTTTCCTCCGGCTTGCCGGCGGCGACCGGCGTCACCTTCAGGCGACCGTTATCGGCATCGTAGTTGGCCAATAGATTGATGGGGCTGTTCTGGCCGGAAAGGGACGCGGTAAGCTGTTTGCCGGGCGAAGGACGCGAGGCGTTTTCGTTCGTGATGGCGAAGACGAGAACGCCAACAGCCAGAAACAGCGAGCCGAAGGCGGCCGACCGCCAGAGCTTGAGCGAATTCCAGAGATGGGCGCCGAGCGCGGCCTCCCCTAAAATCCGCTTTTCTATCTTCGGGAATACGGTGGCCGCAGGCATCGCTGCCTCATATTCCTCGTTGAATTCCGAGAGGTTCTGCTCCCAACGGCTGACGATCGCCGCGAACTGGCGATCGCTGCGCATGCGGCGTTCGACCTTTTGCCGATCCTCCAGGGAAAGGACGCCAAGCACGTATTCTCCGGCCAGGACTTCATCGCGGGAGCGGCCTCCCTTGCTTTGATCGGGCGTACTCATCGGTCCATGCACTCTCTCAGTCTGATCGGGCTTCGGCGCAGCCAGTTGCGCATAATAGTCAACGGCGCCGCGTGTTGATCGGCAAGTTCCTGGCAACTCAAACCCTCGACATGGGCGCCGCGAAGCCCGTACGCGGTCAGCTTCCAACTCTTCCGCGCACCTGTCAATCCGACTCCCCCTTCCTTCACGATTGCTTGCTCTTCAAGGCCGGTTTCCGGGTGGGCACGGTCGCTATCCATCTCGTGCGCTTTGCGGAGCGCGGCAAGGCTTTCCGGGCGCGCATGCAGGCACGACCGACCGGCGTGTCCGTCTCCTCGCCGCATCCGCCTCCCCCGTTGCGGCACCCTGTCATCTTTAAGAGAAAACTACCCGGTGACAAGCTTGAAAGGGCGATCAATTTCGGCAACGCGAATGTGACGCGGCATCAACTAATACCGACATGATTATTCCCTCTGTCAAAAACTTGAGATAAAAGGCCGCGAACAATTCCAAAGGGTGCACCATGTCCGAAGCCCAAAGCGAACTCCAAGCCAGCCTCCTCGCACAGGCGCTGCCCTACATGCAGCGCTACGAAAACAAGACCATCGTCGTAAAATACGGCGGTCACGCCATGGGCAACGCCGAACTCGGCAAAGCGTTCGCGGCGGATATCGCGCTGTTGAAGCAGTCGGGCGTCAATCCGATCGTCGTCCATGGCGGCGGCCCGCAGATCGGCGCCATGCTGACGAAGATGGGCATCGAATCGAAATTCGAAGGCGGCCTGCGCGTCACCGACGCCAAGACGGTCGAGATCGTCGAAATGGTGCTCGCCGGCTCGATCAACAAGGAAATCGTCGCCCTGATCAACCAGACCGGCGAATGGGCGATCGGCCTTTGCGGCAAAGACGGCAACATGGTCTTCGCCGAAAAGGCGCACAAGACCATCAAGGACCCGGATTCCAATATAGAGCGCGTGCTCGATCTCGGTTTCGTCGGCGAGGTGGTCGAGGTCGACCGCACGCTGCTCGACCTGCTCGCCAAGTCCGAGATGATTCCCGTCATCGCCCCGGTCGCTCCGGGCCGCGACGGCGCGACCTACAACATCAACGCCGACACTTTTGCCGGTGCGATCGCCGGCGCGCTGAGCGCCACGCGCCTGCTCTTCCTGACGGACGTTCCCGGCGTGCTCGACAAGCAGGGCCAGCTCATCAAGGAACTTTCGGTTTCCCAGGCCCATGCCCTCATCGCCGACGGCACGATTTCCGGCGGCATGATCCCGAAGGTCGAGACCTGCATCGACGCCATCAAGGCCGGTGTTCAGGGCGTCGTCATCCTCAACGGCAAGACGGCCCACTCGGTCCTGCTCGAAATCTTTACCGAGCATGGCGCCGGCACGCTGATCGTACCCTGATCGCCGCGCTTTTCATGAAATTCAGGCGTTCCGCAAAGGCATTTGTGGAGCGCCGGTGCCCCGTCAGGACGGGCGGTAGATCGCTTCGGCTTCGCTTTTCAGCATTCCCATGACCGAACGGTAAGGCGCGGGTCCGTAGCTTATGCGGCTGACGCCCAGCTTCGCCATGGTCTCGTTATCGGGCGTCGCGGGCCGCACCATGATATTGACGGGCAGAGGCGAGCGTTCGCATAAAGCTCCGATCAGCTCCGGCTCGACAAGGCCGGGCGCGAAAAAGCCACTGGCGCCGGCCTCGGCGAACGCATCCGCGCGGCGATAGGCATCGTCCAGCAGGATGTGATGATGGGCCGTGTCGCTTTCCTGCAGGAAGAGATCGGTGCGGGCATTGATGAACAACGGCATCTCGCGGCGATCGGCCATGTCGCGGATGGCGCGGATGCGCGCCGCCTGCTCCTCAAGCGGATGGACGCCCTGGCCGCCGATCACCTGATCCTCGAAATTGATGCCGACCGCGCCGTGATCCATGATCTTTTCCACATTGGCGGCGACTTCCGCAGGCTCGACGGCATAGCCGCCCTCGAAATCCACGGAAAGCGGCAATGGGCTTGTCACCGAAATCAGCCTGGCGGTAACTGCCAGCAACGACAATGGAATCGCCTGGCCGTCGCCGAAGCCGTTGGCGGCGGCCACCGACCAGCTTCCGGTCGCCAGCGCCTTCGCGCCCGCTTCCGTCACGGCCTTGGCGGAGCCTGCATCCCAAATATTGAAAAGGATCAGCGGCTCACCCTTGCGGTGCAGCCGCGCGAACTCCTGCGCCTTTTCCACCTGACTCATCGCATCCCCTCCGAAAAGCCCCGCGGGGTGGCTGTTCCCCACGACCCGAAAGAGCATAAGCCCTCACTCACCATGGGAAATAGAGTAAAACCCCGAAAATCAATAGTAAAACCATAGCCGGCGCTGCATTGACCGGCAATCTCCGCGGACGGAGCCTGCTTGCCGCAGCACGAATATTTTCCTTCCCCTTTCGAGAAAGGGCATGCGATAAGACCTCCATGAGCCAGACAAAAACACTATCCCAGCCATCAGATTTCTCCGATATCCGCGATTGGGTGTTCGATCTCGACAACACGCTCTATCCGCATCATGTCAATCTGTTCGCGCAGATCGACAAGAACATGACCGCCTATGTCTCGGCGCTCCTGCGGATGGAGCGGGACGAAGCGCGCAAGCTGCAGAAGCAATATTACCTCGATCACGGCACGACCCTGCAGGGACTGATGATCCATCACGGCATCGATCCCAACGACTTCCTGGAAAAGGCCCATGCGATCGATTATTCGGCGCTGGCACCGCAACCGGAACTGGCCGCCGCCATCAAGGCGCTGCCCGGACGCAAGTTCATTTTCACCAACGGCAGCGTCAAGCACGCCCAGGCGACGGCCGGCGCGCTCGGCATTCTCGACAGTTTTGACGATATTTTCGATATCGTCGCGGCTGACTACGTGCCGAAGCCGGCCGGCACGACCTACGACAAATTCATGAGCCTCAACCGCGTCGACACGAAGAGGGCCGTCATGTTCGAGGACCTGCCGCGCAATCTCACCGTGCCCAAGGCGCTCGGCATGAAGACGGTGCTTCTCGTACCTCAAAATCTCGAGACGACGGTCGTCGAATGGTGGGAGCGCACCAGCGGCGAGGACGATCACATCGACTATGTGACCGACGACCTCACGAGCTTCCTCAAGGCCCTGACTTAACCGTTCATTAAGGCGGGGTTACGAAAGTTTCATCCGCCTTACAGAGGTTTAATTGGCCGTTTTGGACCACCCGCCCTATCGTTTGATCATTCCTCGACACGAAAGGAAAAACGATGAACGGGAAAAAAATTCTTCTTGCCGGACTTTCCGCGGCCCTTCTGTTGGGCACTGCCGCCCAGGCGAGCTTCGCTGCCCAAGGTGAAGCAAGGAGCGGTCATCATGGCCAACGCTGGCACGGACCTCGCTTTTCACCGGAAATCGTCTATGTGCGGATGCTGAAGCAATTCGGCCAGCCCGGCGACACCAAGATCACCCGGGATGAAGTCAAGACCGGCGTCGACAAGATCTTCGATCAGATCGACACCAACCACGACGGCGAAATCACGCCGGGCGAGCTGCGCGCCTACCGCCAGGAACGCTTCAAGGAATGGAAGGCCGAACGCGCCAAGGCCAAGACCGATCAGGCCCAGAACGATCAGACAAAGAGCGACGATCAGGCTAACGGCGACGATAAGGGCGGCCACGGCCGTCATCATCACCGGCCGCATGGCCGCTTCATGCACGAAGCGGGCTTGATGCGCGGCATGATGATCTTCCATCGCATCGACAAGGATGAAAACGGCCAGATCAGCAAGCAGGAGGCCGAGGACGCCGCGAACAAGCTCTTCGACCGCATGGACCGCAACCATGACGGCGTGATCTCGCTGGACGACATGCCGGACCGGCCGCTGCTGTAAAGCCGCCTGACGCGGCGCGGCGCGAGACCAAACCTCGCGCCCGTCATCGATCGCGACATCAGCGATGCTCACGCAATCGAAAGCCCGCCGCCGCCTCCGCGACGGCGGGCTTTTCATTCTCAGTGGCCGTTGTCTTGGTGGCCGTTGTCGGGCTCGTAGAAATCGCGGACGATCTTCCAGGCCTCGTCGGCGGTGTCCACGAAACTGATGAGATTGACGTCATCGGGCGCGATGGTGCCGAACTCGGCAAGCGCCTCGAAATTGATGATTCCGCGCCAGAATTTTTCGCCGAAGAGAATGAGCGGCAGGCGCTCCATGCGGCCGGTCTGGATCAGCGTCAGGCATTCGAACAATTCGTCGAGCGTGCCGAATCCGCCCGGAAACACCGCGATCGCCTTGGCGCGCACCATGAAGTGCATCTTGCGGATCGCGAAATAGTGGAAATTGAAGCTGAGTTCCGGCGTGACATAGGCGTTCGGCGCCTGCTCGTGCGGCAAGACGATGTTGAGGCCGATGGACGGCGCCCCTTCCTCGGCCGCGCCGCGGTTGCCAGCCTCCATCACGCCAGGGCCGCCACCGGTGACAACCACATATTCATGGAAGTCGAAACCGGCGGAATAGCGGGAGCAAAGCCGTGCGAACTTGCGCGCCTCCTCGTAGTAGACGGATGCAGCTTCGAGATTGGCCCGCTGCACGTCGTTGCGGGCAGCCCATGCATTGGTGCCGGGCGCCGGGATGCGCGCGCCGCCGAACATCACGACGGTCGATTTGATGCCGCGCTCGGCCAGGGACATTTCGGTCTTCAACAATTCGAGCTGCAGGCGGATCGGCCGCAGTTCCTCACGGCACAGGAAGTCCTCGTCCGCATAGGCGAGACGGTAGGAAGGCGACATCGACTGCGGCGTGCGCGGCACGGATTCCGCCCGCTTCTTGTCCGCCGAGCTCGTCTTCAAGGGGTCCCACACCCCGTCCTTGCGCCTCAGCCTGCCATTCTTCGCCTTGCTCATCTACTCATGCCTTTCGAATCGATCATGACTGGCCGTTCCAGCCCGCGGACAGGAATGGCCAAGCTCTTGCATATGCCCCTACAACGCCTTGAATCCAAGCTCAATCGACGCGGAAAAGACATTCCATTTTCGTACTCCATGCTATAGGACCAATCGACCGCTTCCGGACCATTTCCGGAAATCACGATAGGCACCGACGTTTTAAGGAATTCCCATGAGCGCCAACGATCTCGCTTCCCTCGAAAAGTCCATCGAGGCTGCCTTCGACAATCGCGACAATGTGAACACCTCGACGCGCGGCGAAGTCCGCGACGCCGTCGAGACGGCGCTCAAACTTCTCGATAGCGGCAAGGTTCGCGTGGCCGAGCGCGGCGCCGACGGCAACTGGATCGTCAATCAGTGGCTCAAGAAAGCGGTTCTGCTCTCCTTCCGCCTGAACGACATGCAGATCGTCGAAGGCGGCCCCGGCAATGCGACCTGGTGGGACAAGGTCCCCTCGAAGTTCGAAGGCTGGGGCGAGAACCGCTTCCGCGAAGCCGGCTTCCGCGCCGTGCCGAACGCCGTCGTGCGGCATTCCGCCTATATCGCTCCGAATGCCATCCTGATGCCGTCCTTCGTCAATCTCGGCGCCTATGTCGGCGAAGGCACCATGGTCGACACCTGGGCGACCGTCGGCTCCTGCGCGCAGATCGGCAAGCATGTGCATCTGTCCGGCGGCGTCGGCATCGGCGGCGTTCTGGAGCCGATGCAGGCCGGCCCGACGATCATCGAGGACAATTGCTTCATCGGCGCCCGCTCGGAGGTGGTCGAAGGCTGCATCATTCGCGAGGGCTCGGTGCTCGGCATGGGCGTCTTCATCGGCAAGTCGACCAAGATCGTCGATCGCGCCACCGGCGAGATCACCTATGGCGAAGTCCCGCCCTACTCGGTCGTCGTCGCCGGCGCGCTGCCGAGCGGCAATGTCATGGCCAACGGCCAGCCGGCCCCGAGCCTCTACTGCGCCGTCATCGTGAAGCGCGTCGATGAGCAGACCCGCTCGAAGACCGGCATCAACGAGCTGCTGCGCGACTGATCCTTGATTTTTGGAAGCGCGGTTGCCATATCGCGCTTCCCTCATGCTTGCCGGGTGAGCATGCCTGTGCGATTGCTGGAATCGCGGCAAAGATTTTCGACTCGTCATCGATCCTTTGCCATCGCTTTGCCATTTCCCGCCGGATAAGTTGCCTCCGATGACCGTTACCGATCCCGTCACCAATCTGCAGACACTCATTCGCTGTGCCTCGGTCACACCGGCCGAAGGCGGCGCGCTGACCGCGCTTGCCGACATGCTGCTGCCGCTCGGCTTCAAGGTCGAGCGCATGACGGCGAGCGAGCCGGGAACGCCCGATATCGAGAACCTCTATGCGCGGCTCGGCACGGATGGGCCGCATCTGATGTTTGCCGGGCACACGGATGTCGTGCCGGTCGGCGATGCCGCCTCGTGGAGCCATCCGCCCTTTGCCGCCGACATCGCCGACGGCGAGCTTTTCGGGCGCGGCGCGGTGGACATGAAGGGCGGCATTGCATGCTTCGTCGCGGCCGTGGCGCGTCATATCGAGAAGCACGGCAAGCCTGCCGGCTCGATCTCCTTCCTGATCACCGGCGATGAAGAGGGACCGGCGATCAACGGCACGGTCAAGCTGCTGCAATGGGCGGCCGAACGCGGCGAAAAATGGGATGCGTCGCTCGTCGGCGAACCCACCAATCCGGAACGGCTCGGCGACATGATCAAGATCGGCCGCCGCGGCTCGCTCACCGGCTTCATCACGGTACATGGCGTTCAGGGCCATGCTGCCTACCCGCACCTTGCCGACAATCCGGTACGCAGCATCGTCAAGCTGACGGAAGCACTGCTCGATCCGCCTTTCGATGCCGGCACGGACAGCTTCCAGCCGTCCAACCTCGAAGTGACGACCATCGATGTCGGCAATGCCGCCACCAACGTCATCCCCGCCAAGGCGACCGCGACCTTCAACATCCGCTTCAACGACACATGGACGGCCGATACGCTGAAGGCGGAAATCCTTGCCCGCCTGGACGCCGCGGCGGCCGACGAAACGCTTCGCCCCGGGCGCCCGCCGGCGAAATACGACATCACCTGGTCGGAGCGGCCGAGCCACGTCTTCCTCACGCGCAACAATGCGCTGATCGCCTCGCTCTCTTCGGCCGTCGAGAACATTACCGGCCAAAGGCCGGCGCTTTCGACCACCGGCGGCACCTCCGACGCCCGCTACATCAAGGATTATTGCCCCGTCGTGGAATTCGGCCTCGTCGGCCAGACCATGCATATGGTCGACGAGCGCGTGGCGCTCGCGGATCTCGAAACGCTGACCGGGATCTACCAGACCTTCATCCAGCGCTGGTTCGAGAATGCCGACCTTTAGGGAAGTCCAATACTATCTGTCCGGCCTGTGGCTGCTGATCCGCATGGATGCGCGCGGCTTCCAGTATCTGGATATATCGGACCGCGGCATGCTGCGCTCCTTCTGGGCGATCTTCTGGAGCCTGCCCTCGATCGGCATTTCCTGGCTTTGGTGGCAGCAGGCCTATCTCACCGCCATGCCGCCGGAGACCTCGACCGGTCTCGCCTTCTTTCTGCGACTAGCGCTGGTCGAGGCGGCCAACTGGCTGATCCCGCTCGTTCTCGCCGGCGTGCTGCTGCTGGTTTTTCGTTTCGGCGACAAATTCGCCCCGATCGTCGTCGTCGTGAACTGGCTCGGCGTGCCGACATCCTACCTGAACGCGCTGCTCATCGCATTGATCGCCTTCGTTCCCGGCACGAGCGGGCTGGCGGCGCTTCTATGGCTTGTCCTGATGATGGCGATCGTTTTTTCGCTGGCGCGCATGCTCAGAATGATCTGCGGCACGCATCCGCTCTTCGTCGGCGCGCTGACGCTGGTGCTGTTGATCCCGACCATGCTGCTGACCGATTTCCTCCAGCGCTTCCTCGGTGTCTATCCGCCGGGTTGAGCTAGCGGCTGACGATTTCGCCGTCTTCCTTGGTGAAGAGACCGATATCCGGATTCGGCAAGATATCGAGGACAACTTCAGACGGGCGGCAGAGGCGCACGCCTTTCTCGGTCACTACGATCGGGCGATTGATCAGGATCGGGTGCTCCATCATCCGATCGAGAAGCTGATCGTCGGCGAGATCGGGATCACCCAGGCCGAGCTCATCATAGGGCGTCCCCTTTTGCCGAAGCAGATCGCGGACTGTCAGGCCCATGGCGGCGATGAGCTTCGCCAACTCTTCGCGGCTGGGCGGCGTCTTCAGATATTCGATGACGACAGGCTCCTCCCCCGACTGCCGGATCATCGCCAGCGTGTTGCGCGACGTGCCGCAAGCGGGATTATGATAGATCGTCACCGTCATCGCTGCTCCCTTCGCCGGCAGGCAAACCGGCATCATCGCGATAATCCACCTGCATGAAATAGAGCCCGTCCGGCGGAGCGACAGGACCGCAAGCCTTGCGATCCCGCGCTTCGAGCGCGGCGCGCACATCGCCGGGCGTCCACTTGCCCTCGCCCGCCAGCTTCAGCGTGCCGGCGAAGGAGCGGATCTGGTTATGCAGAAAACTTTGCGCCGTCGCACGGATCTCGATCAACTCGCCGCCGCGCGTCACGTCCAGCCGGTCGAGCGTGCGCACGGGGCTGTTCGCCTGGCAATGCGCCGAGCGGAAGGTGGTGAAATCATGCCGGCCGACAAGTGTCTGCGCGGCCGCATGCATGGCCTCGTGATCCATGTCCTTCGGCACCCACCATGCGCGTCCGGCTTCCAGCGCCAGCGGCGCGCGGCGGGCAATGATGCGGTAAAGATAATGGCGGCGGATGGCCGAAAAACGGGCGTCGAAGCGCGCATCGACCTCATCGATGTCGAGAATGGCGACGCGGTCGCCGGCAAGCCGCAGATGGGCATTGAGCGCGTTGCGCAGCGTATAGGTCTTCCACTCCTTGGAGAGATCGGCATGCATGACCTGACCCATGGCATGCACGCCGGAATCGGTGCGCCCGGCGCCACGGATCGAAACAGTCTCGCCGGTCAGGGACAGGATGGCGCCTTCGATCGCACCCTGCACGGAGGGACCGTTTTCCTGGCGCTGCCAGCCGACATAGGGAATGCCGTCATATTCGACGGTCATTTTATAGCGCGGCATCAGGCTTGCTCCGAGGCAAACACGGTGCCCGGCGCAATCGGCGTGCCGCGCAGGAAATCGGCTGCCGCCAGCGGCTTGCCGCCGGCCTTCTGCAGCTTCGTGAGACGCACGGCACCGGAGGCGCAGGCGACCACGAGATCATCCGTCAGCACGCGGCCGGCCGGCCCGCTGCCATCTGCCAATTCCGAACCCAGCACCTTGATGCGCTCGGGACGACCGGCGATATCAGCCTCGAACCAGGCGCCGGGAAAAGGCGACAGGCCGCGAATATGATTATGAACGTCCACCGCCGGCTTGCCGAAATCGATGCGGGTCTCGGCCTTGTCGATCTTTGCGGCATAGAGAATGCCTTGCGAGGGTTGCGCCGTCAGCGGCAGTTCGTCATGCTCCAGCTTGTTCATCGCCTCGGCCATGGCTTTCGCACCGACGAGCATCAGCCCGTCGTGCAGTTCGCCAGTGGTCATGGTGCCGCCGATCTCCACCTCGCGTGTGAGCGCGACCGGGCCGGTATCCAGCCCCTTGTCCATCTTCATCACCATCATGCCGGTCTTGGCGTCGCCAGCCATGATCGCCCGCTGGATGGGGGCAGCGCCGCGCCAGCGCGGCAGCAGCGAGGCATGCCCATTATAACAGCCGAGACGCGTGCCAGTGAGGATCGCTTCCGGCAGCAGCAGGCCGTATGCGACGACGACGGCGACATCGGCATCCAGGTCGCGGAAGCGCTGGCGCTCGTCCGGGTCCTTGAAGTTGACCGGCGTGAACACCGGCAACCCCAACAATTCGGCCGCCTGATGCACCGGCGATTTCTGCAGGTCCAGCCCGCGCCGGCCGCCGGGGCGCGGCGGCTGCGTATAAACGGCGCGAACCTTGTGCCCGGCATCGATCAAGGACCGCAGCGTCGGCACGGAGAATTCGGGCGTTCCCATGAAAATGATGTTGAGCGACATGCGATCCATCCGGCTGAGATATCAAGTTTCGAACGACCCGGGCATCATCGGGGGCGAATGCTAGCCGTCTTCAAACGGGTTTATGAGCTTGAGATCAAGCCCCTCGAAATCTTTTGTGTTGCGCGTCGCCAATGTCGCGCCGTTCGTGAGGCAGATTGCGGCGATCATGGCGTCTTGCACGGAAATCTGATGGCCCGAACGCTCCCGGCGGGCACGAATACGGCCCGTCTCAATGGCAGAATTTTGATCGAAGCGAAGGATCCTGCCGTGGAACGACGCGAGCAAAGCATTGAAGATTTTCGCGTAACGATCGGACTGCGTGCGAAGCAAGAAGCGCTCAGCACCACAGGATTGCTCCATCATCACGATATCGCAAATATAGAATTCCGTGCTTGACCGAGCCTTCATCCAGATAGTTACATTTTGATCCGGAACAGGTCTTTCCAACTCAGAAATAACATTCGTATCGAGGACGATCATTCAAAGTCCTCGACAGGACGGCCGAAGTCCTTCTTTCGCTCCGCCTCGATTTCTTCCATGATAAGTGCATATTCCGCTGCTGCGGTATCGTTACCATCATAAAGGATCGGTCTCAGAAGATCCCAAGCCGACAGTCGAGGGGTCTCCGTTTCGGCTTTCTCCGCGATCAAGGCCTTCTGCAAGAGTTCTTTTGCCTCTTCCGAAAGGCTGCGTCCGGCTTGCCTCGCCCGTCTTGCGATATCCTGCTTCATGGGCTCGGAAATATCGCGAATCAAAAGATCACTCATGCGCGCCTCCGCTTGATATCAACGATATCATAGGCGCTCGTAGCTGATCTTTCAATGACGCCGATCAGAGAGCCTTGGACTTGGCGGCCTTGGTGAACTTCTTGATCACCATCTCGCGCTTGAGGCGGGAAATGTAGTCGATGAACAGCACGCCGTTGAGGTGGTCGATCTCGTGCTGTACGCAGGTCGCCAGCAAACCGTCGGCTTCGGTGAGCTGCTCCTTGCCGTTGCGGTCCAGATGCTTGACGGTGACGCGCGCCGGGCGCTCCACTTCGGCATAATAATCGGGAATGGAAAGGCAGCCTTCCTCATAGACCGAGCGCTCGTCCGACGACGCGACGATTTCCGGATTGATGAAGACCAGCGGCGTCTTCTCCTCGCCCTCGCGCGCGATATCGATGACAAGCATGCGGCGGGGAACGCCGATCTGGATCGCCGCAAGGCCGATGCCGGGCGCGTCGTACATGGTTTCCAGCATGTCGTCGGCGAGGCGCTGAATTTCGGTATCGACCTGCTCGATGGGCTTGGAAGCCTGGCGGAGCAGCGGATCGGGCAAAATGATAAGTGGCTTGATCGTCATGACGTTTCCCATAACGCATCTTCTTGCGCGATGGAATCGTCAAGATGGCTGTGAGGCCGTGTTTTTTCAAAGAGCACAATCCGGGCCGCTATCGCTGGCTCGGAAATCATGTTCACGTTTTGATCTGGATATTCACGGCGATTTTGCTATGGTGCCGATGAAAACGTCATCAGCGCGTCAGGTTTCATGTCCTTCATCCTCTTCGGCCAAGCCATTTCCACGGTCCAGATTCTGACTGCCCTCGTCATTCTGCTTGCTATCGCGGTGCTCGTCCTTTTCATCCGCGGCCGGGCACGCGCGGAAGACGATATGCTCGATGCCGAGCACACGATGGCGGCGTTGCTGCGGTCTCAGGCGGAGATGCAGGGCCGGCTCGCCACCATGGCAGAGGTGTTCGGCTCCCGGCAGGCCGAGCTCAACCAGGCGATCGGCCAGCGTCTGGACGGCATGTCGCAACGGGTGACGGCGACGATCGGCGAGCAGACGCGCTCGACGCATGAAAACCTGCGCCGGCTGCAGGAAAGGCTTGCCGTCATCGACGCGGCGCAGACCAATATCCAGTCGCTGGCAAAGGATGTCGTCGGGCTTCAGGCCATCCTTTCCAACAAGCAGACGCGCGGCGCTTTCGGCCAGGCGCGCATGGAAACCATCGTCGCCGATGGGCTGCCGATGGGCGCCTATGCCTTCCAGCCGACGCTTTCGAACGGCTCGCGGCCGGACTGCACCGTTCGCATGCCGAACGGCTCTCCGCCGCTGGTTATCGATGCCAAATTTCCGCTGGAAGCCTGGAATGCCATCCGTGCCGCCGCCAGTCCCGAACATGGCAAGATCGCCGCCCAGCAGTTTCGCCGGGATCTGGAGCTGCATATTCGCGATATCGCCGAGAAATACCTCATTCCGAGCGAGACCCAGGACACGGCTTTCCTGTTCGTGCCCTCCGAATCGATCTTCGCGGAGATTCACGAGAACTTCGAGCCGATCGTGCAGAAGGCCCAGCGCGCCCGCATCGTCATCGTTTCGCCATCGCTTTTGATGCTGTCGATCCAGGTCATCCAGGCCGTGCTGAAGGACCAGCGCATGCGCGAGCAGGCCCATGTCATCCAGAGCGAGGTTGCACATCTGATGGACGATCTTTCCCGCCTGGATGAGCGCGTGCGCAAACTCCAGGGTCATTTCGCCATGGCGCAGAAGGATGTCGACATGATCGTCACCTCGGCGGACAAGCTGGCAAGGCGCGGCGAACGGATCGAGGCGCTGGAATTCGATACCGCGAAAGAGCCTGCAAAGACGCGCTCCGAAGAGAAGCCCAAGCCTGTCGACAACCGCACGAGCCAACTCAAGCTGAGGGTGGTTGACGAAGACTGATCGCTTCGGCAGTGTCGCGCCCAAGTCGATGCATGATCCCAAAGACACAAAGCAGCCTTCGGGCGGGATCGTGCAAGATCAACACGCAGGGCGGGATATCGCATGATCACTATTTTCGGTTCCATCAACATGGACCTCATCGCCACCACGGATCGCTTGCCTAAGCCGGGCGAGACAGTTGCCGGCAACGGTTTTTCCACCGCCGCCGGCGGCAAGGGGGCCAATCAGGCGCTGGCCGCACGCCGCGCCGGCGCAACGGTGCGCCTCAGCGGCGGCGTCGGCAACGATAGCTTTGCCGAGCCCGCGCTCGCCCTGCTCGATACGGCCGGCACCGATCTTTCCGCTGTCAAACGCGTCTCCGAGCCGACCGGCACGGCCCTCATTCTGGTGGGGGGCGACGGCGAGAACATGATTGCCGTCGTGCCTGGCGCCAACGGCACCAATACGCCGCACGACGCCACCGCCGCCGTCGCCGCGCTGAACCCGGGCGACACCCTCATGCTTCAGTTCGAAATTCCCGTCGACGCCGTCGAGACGGCGCTGAACGCCGCGAAGGCGAAGGGCGTGCGCACCGTGCTCAACCTCGCGCCCCTGATCCCGGACGCCGCCCGTCTCGGCCGGCTTGCCGATATCGTCATCGCCAACGAAACGGAATTCGAGAGGCTCGCCGGTCAGGACAACATGTCGGCATCCGAGCGGGAAGCCGCCCTCGTGCGCCTGCATGGCGAGACCGGCCAGACGCTGATCGTCACGCTTGGCGGCGATGGCGTCATCGCCATCCGCGACGGAGAGCTTTCGCGCGCCAAGGGCCTCGTCATCGAGCCGGTCGACACGGTCGGCGCCGGCGACACGTTCTGCGGCTATTTTGCCGCAAGCCTCGACCAGGGACTGGATTTTCACGCCAGCCTGCGCCGTGCCGCGGTGGCCGGCTCGCTTGCCTGCCTGAAGCCCGGAGCGCAGCCGTCCATTCCTGTTGCCAGCGAAGTGGCCGACAACCTTTAAAGATAAAATTTCGTAAGCATTGCGAAGCGCAATTAATTAAATTTTTGCGCTTCCGTATCATTCTCCTCTGGCCTGACGTGCATGGCCTTCCGGCTCCGGCAGGATTTTCGCGGCGGCCCCATGAAGGGGCCATCCTGTGCCGACTTTGCATCCGGATAATGCTTATCCGACGCATCGCATTTTCGAGGAAATGATGTTCATCTTTCGTATGAAGTCGCTTGCGGCCAAGCTGATCTTGGTCACTGGGCTGGCGATCGCGCTTGTCTTGCTGGTTTCCAACTTCTTGCTGATTTCGCAAACCCGCGACCGTGTCGAAGCGCTGACAATGGATCAGGCCAATACCGAGGCCAAATCCATTTCCAACGAGATCGCCGCGAATATCGGCGAAATGGCCAGCGCCGCGCGCTCCATGGCGGCCATCATCGGTCGCGGCCACGAAGGTCATACCTTCGATCGCAAGGGTATCATCAACATCCTCAAGGCCAACGTCGAACAGAACGCCTTTGCCTTCGGCAGCTGGTTCTGCGAGCAGCTCGGCGCGCTGGACGGCAAGACGACCGAGCTTGCCAACAACAAGGACGAAGGCGTCAACGAAAAGGGTGCCTTTGCGCCCTACTGGTCCAAGACGAAGGATGGCGGCATCCAGTTCTCGACCTTCGACAACGACTATACGGCCCCCTGGTGGAAGCTTGCCGCCGAAAGCGGCAAGGGCGCGATCACCCCGCCCTATCTCGCCCAGGGCACCGATGTTCCGACGACCATGAGCTCGATCGCCTATCCGGTCATGTCCGGCGGCAAGCTGATCGGCGTCGCAGGCGTCGACATCTCGCTGAGCTCGCTTTACACGAAGCTGCTGAAGCTTCATCCCTTCGGCTCAGGCCGCGTCCTGCTGGTTTCGCAGGACAACAAATGGCTCGTCGCGCCGAGCGTCGATCTGCTGATGAAGGATTATAACGGCGCAGGCACCGACGTCATCAAAGCGGCACTGACCTCCTCCTCCGCAAGCATCCTCAAGGACCTCTCCGAAAACGGCGGCGAAGCATTCGACCGCGTCGTCTATCCCTTCGCAGTACCCGGCCTCAACGCGACCTGGGTGGTTCTCATCGACGTGCCGCACAGCGCAATCGTCGCGCCGGTCCGCGATCAGACCTACATGATGATCATCGCCGGCATACTCGTTCTCGCCGCCGTCATGCTGGCTCTCTATGCCGCCGTGCGCGGCTTCGTGCAGAAGCCGCTCGCGGGTCTTATCGCAAGCGTCAACCGCCTCAGCGCCGGCAATTACGCCGAAAAAGTCGCCGGGCAGGATCGCGCCGACGAAGTCGGTTCCGTCGCAAAGGCACTGGAAGGCTTCCGTTTCGCGCTGGCCGATACCAAGCGGCTGGAAGGCGAAGCCAACGATCAACGCCTGGCCGCCGAGGGCGAACGCCGCCGCTCGGAGAACGAACGCAACGAAAGCATTGCGCTGCAGCGCCATATCGTCAGCGTTCTCGGCCAAAGCCTCTCGGAGCTCTCGAAGGGCAATCTCAACCAGCGGATCACGGACGATTTCCCGGGTGAATACGCCCAGCTCAAGCAGGACTTCAATGCCGCGCTTGCCAGCCTGGAAGAGACCGTGCACACGGTCAATGTGAGCGTCGGCAACATCGGCAGCGGCACTGGAGAAATCAGCAACAGCGCCTCTGATCTTGCCCGCCGCACCGAACAGCAGGCGGCAAGCCTCGAGGAGACGGCAGCCGCCCTCAACGAGCTGACCGCACAGGTCAACTCCAGCGCCGAGAACGCCCGTACGGCCGCCAGCAGCGTCAACGCCGCCTCCGAGGACGCCGAGCATTCCGGCGAGATCGTCCAGCGGGCCATTGCCTCCATGCACGGCATCGAGCAATCGTCGCAGGAGGTCTCCCGCATCATCGGCGTCATCGACGAGATCGCCTTCCAGACCAACCTGCTTGCCCTGAACGCCGGCGTCGAAGCCGCCCGTGCGGGCGAGGCCGGCAAGGGCTTTGCGGTCGTGGCGCAGGAAGTGCGCGAACTGGCCCAGCGCTCCGCCAACGCTGCCAAAGAAATCAAGACCCTGATCAATGCCTCGGCCGGACAGGTCAAGGAAGGCGTCGATCTGGTCGGCCGCGCCGGCGATGCCCTGCACAAGATCGCCCAGCAGGTGATGGAGATCAACGGCCTCATCCGCCAGATCTCGGCTTCCGCGAGCGAGCAGGCGGTCGGGCTGAAGGAAATCAACTCGGCCATGAACCAGATGGACCAGGTCACACAGCAGAACGCAGCGATGGTCGAAGAGACCACCGCATCCAGCGTGGCGCTTGCCGAGGAAGCACAGGGCCTGAGAGCTCTGGTCGCACGCTTCCGCACCGCAGGCTCCATTCAGGACAATGCCGGTGCGTTGCGGGCGACTGCACAGCAGATGCGTGCGCCGTCGTCGCCCCGCAGGGCAACCGCGCCCGCAGCGGCACCGACGCGCAGGGCCGCTCCTCAGACCCACGGCGCCAATGCCCTCGCCCAGGACGACTGGGAAGAATTCTGAGACTGCAGTCCGAGTGAAATCGAAAGGCCGCCGGAGCGATCCGGCGGCCTTTTTCTTCGAGCGACGAAAACGCTCTATCTTTTGCTTTTACGCCATTGCGGACGGAAGCCGCCGTGCGCTTTTCCCGGAATTGCTCCAAAGCAGCGAAAGCGGTTCCGGACCCCTTGAAAGGACTGAACCGGCGCGGTTCCGGTCAGATGCGGGCGAAGCGTTCCGTCAGCAGTGCGAAGAAACCATCGGCATCGACCTCTCGCATGACCTTGGCGTTCCGCTTGCGGTCGGTGACGTGCCACCAGTCGACCACCGTCATGCCTACGGTCAGTTCCGAAGTTACCTCGATCTCGACATTGCAATCGCGACCCTTGAACAGCTCCGGCTTCAGCAGGTAGGCAACGACTGTCGGGTCATGCAGCGGGCCGCCGTCGGAGCCGTATTTCTCGATATCGAAGCGTTCGAAGAATTCCAGCATCTCGGCCATGGCCTTTGCCGGCGGGGTGCCGACTGCGGCGATACGGGCAACGCGATCCTTGCGCGTCAGCAGCTTGTGCGTAACGTCGAGCGGCATCATGACGATCGGCACGCCCGAACGGAAGACGACGTCGGCCGCCTCGGGGTCGACATAGATGTTGAATTCCGCCGCCGGCGTGATGTTGCCGCCTTCGAAGAAGCCGCCGCCCATCATCACCAGTTCCCGCACGCGCCCGACGATGTCGGGGGCCTTCTGGAAGGCCATCGCCACGTTGGTCAGCGGCCCGAGCGTGCAAAGGGTGACGGCGCCTTCCGGCTCCCTGCGGAGCGTGTCGACGATGAAATCGACGGCGTGGCCCGGCTGCAGCTCCATGGTCGGTTCGGGCAGCTCCGGACCATCGAGCCCGGTCTTGCCGTGCACATGCTCGGCAGTGACCAGCTTGCGCTTGAGCGGCGCGTCGGCACCGGCGAAAACCTTGATATCGCGCCGATTGCAGAGTTCGCAGACAATGCGGGCATTACGGCTCGTCAGCCGCAGCGGCACATTGCCGGCGACGGTCGTAATGCCGAGAACATCGATCTCCTCGCGGCTGCCGAAGGCGAGAAAGATCGCTGCGGCGTCGTCCTGACCAGGATCGGTATCGATGATGATTTTTCTGGGTTCGGTCATGTCTGTGATAGTCCTCCGGTGCAGATCGAGTGGCTTTGTCGCGGGTCCGGTCAGGCTTTGTCAAGCGCTCGAACGGCAGCTGACGAAACGATTCCTCATCTGCGATCCCGATCTCGCAGATGCGAAGACGCGATGGCTTGCACTCGCAGGCGCGTCCTCCCATATTAGGGGCAACCGGGTGCTGAAAATCAGGTCCGGAGCGGTCGCTTGTTACCCAAGGACTTTGATACGATGAGCCGGACGACTCCCTTTGCCAGCCCTCTGCTTCTGGGCTTCGACACAATGGAAAAGACACTGGAACGGATTTCCAAGGCCAGTGACGGTTATCCGCCCTACAATATCGAACGGATGCACGCGGACCGCCTGTCCGGCGAACCAGAAAGGCTGCGCATAACGCTGGCCGTTGCCGGCTTTTCCGAAGACGACCTCGATGTCACGACGGAAGAGAACCAGCTTTTGATCCGCGGACGTCAGGTCGAGCAGGGCGACCGCGAGCGCGACTATCTCTATCGCGGCATCGCCGCCCGGCAGTTCCAGCGCGTCTTCGTCCTTGCGGACGGCATGCAGGTGCTCGGCGCGACGTTGAAGAACGGCTTGCTCTCCGTCGACCTCATTCGGCCGGAACCGGATCGCATAGTAAAGAAAATTAACATTTCGGTCTCACAGTAGGACAACGGCTTACTGCCGTTGGTCCCTCATACTGGAGGTACGAGTATGTTATTGAAAGAAGCCACCGCCCGCCTGACCGAATCCGAGCTTGCCAATATCGGCGCCGGTGAGGTCGCCTACATCCGAAAAATGGATTGGTCCGAAGTGTCGCGCTGCTTCCCGGAAGCGCCTGATATCGACCCGGATGTCGACCTCTGGGCACTCTTCGGCGCCGACGGTACGCCGATCCTGCTGACGGACAATCGCTCCAGCACCTTCTATCGTGCTGCCGAAGACGAACTGAAGACGGTCAGCCTGCACTGACCACAAGCATCGCGCGACGGTGAAATCCACCGTCTACCAAGGCCGCGCCGTACCGGCCCCTCCTTGCGGGGCACGCGCATGATCCAGACCGCCTCGAACGGCGGTCCAGACAGGATGATGCGATCACCGATATCTCAAATTTTCGCCCGAGAACGAACGATCAGATCTTCTTGAAGGTCAGATAGGCGGATGAACGCCCCTCGCGCCGGGCCTTCGCCTCATAGCGCGTGCTCGGCCAGCCCTCATAGGGCGTCAGCCAGTCGGCGGCATTCCTGGCAGTCCACTCGAAGCCGCCATGCGCATGGCAGTGCTGCAGCGTCCAGTTGACATAGGTATCGATATCGGAAGCGAAGCAGAAGAGCGCGCCGGGCTTCAGGACACGATGGAAGCGGGCGAGGTTCACCTGTGACACGAAGCGGCGCTTCCAGTGCTTCTTCTTCGGCCAGGGATCGGGATAGAGCAGGTCTATCTGATCCAGGCAGCCGTCCGGCAGCCAGTCCAGCACCTGCGTCGCGTCGTCGTTATAGACACGGATATTGTGCGCGCCGGCTTCGTCGACGCGCGCAAGCAGTTTCTGCATCGAATTGACAAAGGGTTCCACGCCGATGAAGCCGGTCTTCGGCTGCTCCAGCGCCCTGTGAATCAGATGCTCGCCGCCGCCGAAACCGATTTCCAGGCGCAGACGCTCGGTCGGCACCGGAAAGAGATCGTTCAGCGGCTGCGGCGCCGGGGCGGCAAGATCGACAATGTATTGCGGCAGCAATGCTTCCAGCTTCTCAGCCTGCTGGCCGCGCAGGGCCTTGCCCTTGCGCCGGCCGAAGAATGCTTCCGTCGCCCGCGACCGGCGCTCGGTATCGATCATGCGGCTTCCCGGACCTTCACGGCTTCCTTGAGAGCCTTCACGAGATCCGTACGCTCCCAGGAGAAGGAACCGTCACGGCCAGCCTTGCGGCCGAAATGGCCATAGGCCGAGGTCTTGGCATAGATCGGCTTGTTGAGATCGAGGTGACGGCGAATGCCCGTCGGCGACAGGTCCATGCTCTTGCGGATGGCTGCCTCGACATCGTCCTCGCTGACGCCCCTGCCGGTGCCATGCAGATCGACATAGATCGACAGCGGCTGGGCGACGCCGATGGCGTAGGACAGCTGTATCGTGCAACGATCGGCCAGGTTGGCGGCAACGACGTTCTTGGCGAGATAGCGGGCCGCATAAGCTGCGGAACGGTCGACCTTGGTCGTGTCCTTGCCGGAGAAAGCGCCGCCGCCATGCGGGGCTGCGCCGCCGTAGGTGTCGACGATGATCTTGCGGCCGGTCAGGCCGGCGTCGCCGTCGGGACCGCCGATGACGAACTTGCCGGTGGGGTTGATGTACCACTTGCAATCGGATGCGATCTTGAGGTCGCCAAGCGCTTCGATGATATAGGGCTCGACGACGGAGCGGACCTTCTTCGAATCCCAGCTGTCATCGAGATGCTGGGTGGAAAGAACGATCGATGTCACCTCTGCCGGCTTGCCGTCGACGTAGCGAACGGTAACCTGGCTCTTGGCATCCGGGCCAAGCTTGGCGACTTCGCCTTCGCCCTTCTTGCGGGCAGCGGCAAGCAGCTGCAGGATCTTGTGGGAGTAATAGATCGGCGCAGGCATGAGATCCGGCGTTTCCTTGCAGGCGTAGCCGAACATGATGCCCTGGTCGCCGGCGCCTTCGTCACCCTGCTGGTCGGCGGCATTGTCGACGCCCTGGGCGATATCGGCGGATTGCGAGTGCAGCAGCACGTCGATGCGCGCCTTCTTCCAGTGGAAGCCGTCCTGCTCGTAGCCGATATCCTTGATCGCGCGGCGGGCGGCGGCCTTGAACTTCGAAGGATTGATGACGTCGTTGCCGTCCTTGTCCTTCTTCATCAGGCTCGGCGGCAGGCGAACTTCACCGGCGATGACGACGCGGTTGGTGGTGGCAAGAGTCTCACAAGCAATGCGCACGGACCATGGGTTTACGCCGGTCTTCGTGGCCTCGCGGTAAACCAGATCGACGATTTCATCGGAGATGCGGTCACAAACTTTATCCGGGTGACCTTCGGCAACAGACTCACTCGTAAACAGATAATTCGCGCGCATGCGGGATTCCCCTCAAAGAACAAATCTCTGCTTTTGATATTCGCCTCCGCCTCGAAAAACAAGTCGAACAAGGACATAAATATATCTTTATATCCCTGCCGAAGGGATAAAATTTTGCCGAAAATGCAGAAAAGGCGGCCAAAATGACCGCCTCTCGACTTTACCGGCTTTGTCTTGCTTGCGCGGAGCTATTCCGCATCCGCCTCGGCGGCGAGCGCTTTGACCAGCTCGACAACCTTGCGGCGGACCTTGCCATCGGAAATCTTCACGAAGGCGCGGTTGAGCTGCAGCCCTTCGGAGGAAGACAGAAAGTCGACGACGTAATTGGAGCTGGATGCCTCGGCCATGCCGCCAGCGCCCGTCGAGTGCTCACCCGGAGCATCCTCGAAGAAGAAGGAAACCGGGACGTTGAGGATGCTGGAGATATTCTGCAGGCGGCTGGCGCCAACGCGATTGGTGCCCTTCTCATATTTCTGAATCTGCTGAAACGTAATTCCGAGGCTTTCGCCGAGCTTTTCCTGGCTCATGCCAAGCATTGTGCGGCGGAGGCGTATGCGGCTACCGACATGAATGTCGATGGGGTTCGGCTTCTTTTTGTTTTCAATCATCATATTACCCTAACATAGGTTGAATTCAGGACCTGCCACCCGGTACCCTTCACCACCCCTATAACGCCACGTTGCAGCCGACGCCCCCAAGGCCTCCAGTCTACGTTCGAAAGGCGGACACGAAGCACTATGCAATTTTAGGGTTTTTTGGTCAATTCACCCTTGAAATAAAACCCATGCGTGAAATCAAAGCGATCATACCGACTGCTCCGACAATCAACCAAAAGTAAGCTTTTCTGGCGTTGTCGTCGATACGCGATACGGTTGCGCCACCTAAAGTGGTGTCTATGAAACCTTGTTGGTTATAATCGATGCCGGAAAGCACACGCCCATGCGGGTCGACGAAGGCCGAGATGCCGGTATTGGCACTGCGAATCAGTGGCAGCCCCTGCTCCACGGCTCTCACCCTTGCCTGCAGGAAATGCTGGTAGGGCCCGGGCGTGTCGCCGAACCAGCCGTCGTTCGTGACGTTGAGGATGGCATCGGCCTGCCGGATTTCCGGCGTCATTTCGTTCGGGAAGATGATCTCGTAGCAGATCAGCGGATAGAGCTTGAGGCCATCCGGCAGGGTCAGCAATTGCCGCTTTGCGGCGGCGGAAAACCCTCCCGGCAGTTCCACGACGTTCTCGATGCCGAGATAGTCGAGGATATGCTCGAAGGGCACGTATTCGCCGAAGGGCACGAGATGGGTCTTGTCGGAGGCGCCGATGATCTGGCCGCGGCCGTCGATGACATAGATGGAATTGTAGTAGCGCGGCTCGACGCCCGGTCCCATGTCTTCCACACGCACGGCGCCGGTGATGAGGATCTGGTCATCGTCGAGCTGATCGGCGATGCGGGTCAGCGCATCCCGATTGTCGGTGAGGATGAAGGGGACGGCGGTCTCGGGCCAGACGATGATATCCGGCCGCTTGCCGCCGTTTGCCGGCGGCTGAACCGAAAGCGCCAGGTGCTTGTCGAAGATGGCGGCGCGGTCGGCATCGGTGTCCATCTTGGTTTCCTGGTCGATCGAGGGCTGGACGATGCGCACGACCGGCGCCGTCTTGCCGGCAATCGCCGCCGGCTCAGGCAAGTTCAGCGCGTAATAGCCATAGCCGAAATGCGCGGCGGCAATGAGAACCGCAAGGCCGATCCCCGGCACCCGGCCCTGGCGCGTGCCGAGCAATGCCGGAGCGGCGAAGACGAAGACGGCAAGCACGGTGACGCCGAGCACGCCGATCACATGCGCCGACTGCATCATCAGCGGGATGGGCATGGCGCCATAACCGACGGCGTTCCAGGGAAATCCGGTAAAGAGAAAGCTGCGCAGCCATTCGAGGATGCCAAAGCTGAAGGCGAGCGCTGCGATGCGCCCCATGCCATCGGCCCAGAGAATGCGGGCAAGCACGGTCGCGACGCCATAAAAAACGGCCAGAAAGGCCGGGAGACCGAGGATTGCCAGAGGCAGCGCCCAGGCGAACTCATCGGCATCGATCAGCAGCGCATGGCCGAGCCACCACAGGCCGGCGACAAAATAGCCGAAACCGAACAGCCAGCCGGTGAAAAAGGCCGGCCACAGGCGTCCAAGCAGGCCGCTGTCGGGACCGGCGGCAACACCGTCCAGCAGCCAGACCAGCAGCGTGAAGGAAACGAACATCGCCGCGAAAAAGCCGAAGGGCGGCAGCGCCAGAACGCCGATGGCACCGGCAAGAATCGCAAGCAACGCACGTTTGAAACCCCAGACGAGGATCACCCTGCCCGAAAGCCATTCCATGCGCCAGCTCCGTCCACCTGCGAATCAACTGGCCGCAGTCTTTCAAAAAAGCAGCGATTTGTCCCGCTGAAGTGGCACTCGCGGCGCTTTCGCTTTTCTTCGAATCGCGAAAACGCTCTATCCTTTTGTTTTTACACAATTCCGGACGGAAAACCGCTCTGCACTTTTCCCGGAATTGCTCTAATGGCTGGCGGTGCCGGGCTTGGCGGAAGTTTCCTCGGCAATCGCATCCGGAGCAGGCAAGCCGCGCTCGGAGACGCCCGCTTCGCCGTCCGCCTTGACCGGGCGGCGGCGCGCGGCATGACGCTTGCGCGTGATGCGCACCCGCTTGATGCGGCGCGGATCGGCATCGAGAATATGGAACTCGAAGCCCGGCAGCGCCTGCACGACCTCGCCACGCACAGGAATGCGGCCGAGCGCGGAGAAGATCAGGCCGCCGAGCGTGTCCACCTCGTCCACCTGCTCGCTGATGTCGAAATCCGGGCCGATCGCGGCTGCGATCTCCTCCAGCTCGACACGAGCGTCGGCGACGAAGACATCCTCGGAGACGCGCTTGAACATCACTTCTTCGTCATCATGCTCGTCGTCGATGTCACCGACGACCATTTCGACGATGTCCTCATGCGAAGCCAGGCCGTCGGTGCCACCGTATTCGTCGATGACGAGGGCCATCTGCGTGCGGTTGACCTGCATGCGGCGCAGCAGATCGGAGGCGAGCATGGATGGCGGCACGAACAGGATCTTGCGGATGATGCCGGCCTCGACCAGCGTCCTCTGCAGATCGACGCGCGAAAGGTCGAAATTCGGCTTGGCGGATCGCGTCGGCTTTTCGGGTGCGGCCGCGCCCGTTGCGGCTGCCGCCGTCTTGGCGCTGCCGCCGCGACGCTTGTTGCGCGCCTGCTTGGCGACATAGGACAGGAGGTCGCGGATATGCACCATGCCGCGCGGATCGTCCAGCGTATCGGCATAGACCGGCATGCGCGAGCGGCCGCTCTCCTCGAACAGGATCATCAGCTCGCCGATGGTGATGTTCTGGTCCACGGCCTCGATGTCGGCGCGCGGCACCATGACATCCTCGACGCGCACCTCGCGGAAGCGCAGGATGTTGTGCAGCATCGCACGCTCGTCCGGGGAAAAGGCGTCGTCGCCGGCCGCGTTGGTCATCAACGCATCGGCAAGATCCTCGCGCAACCGGGCGGAATCCTGTGCCGGGCGAAGGATGCGCGCAGCGCGTGCCCAGAATGAAGAGTGGGATCGCTTGCCGTTGCTACTACTGCCTACCTCGTCGGAGGAGGCTGCATCGGCTCCGTCTTTGGCCTCGGGGGCCGATCTCGTCGTAAAGTCGCTCATTGTTCCTGGTCAAACAGGGTTCAAATCAAATGGGGTCTTGTCCCGCATAGGGATCAGATAGGCCAAGCTCCGCCAAAATGCGAGTCTCCAGCCCCTCCATTCTTTCGGCTTCGCCATTATTCATATGGTCGTAGCCGAAGAGATGCAAGAAACCATGCACCATCAAATGCGTCAGATGCTCGTCGAAACTCTTTTCGAGTTCGGCCGCCTCGCGCTCCACCGTCTCCCTGGCGATGATGATGTCGCCAAGCATCGGGCCGGGCTTGCCGCCGGGCTGCAGCGGGAAGGCCGGGAAGGAAAGCACGTTGGTCGCCTTGTCCTGCGAGCGCCATTCCGCATTGATCTCGCGGATCGAGGCATCGTCGGTGAACACCAGCGACAACTCCGGCGCGACCTTGGGAAAAGGCTGCTTTTCCTGCTTCTTCAAATATGCGGCCGCGCTTCCCAGAACCCGTTCGGCCAGGGATTGCAGCTCCTCTTCGGAGGGCCAATCGCCCTCCTCCACGCTGATCTGTATATCGAGTTCGACCATGAGCTGCTTCGGTGCCGCGGATCAGATCTGCGGATCGCTTTCCTCGGCCTGAGGGGCATAGACCGAGTCATAGGCCCGGACGATGCGCGCCACCAATGCATGACGCACGACGTCGGTGTCCTTGAAGCGGACGATGGAGATGCCCTCGACGCCATTCAGGAGCTGCAGCGCTTCCACCAGCCCGGACTTGACGCCGCGCGGCAAGTCGATCTGGCTCGGATCGCCCGTTATGATCATCCGCGAATTCTCGCCGAGACGTGTGAGGAACATCTTCATCTGCATGGACGTCGTGTTCTGCGCCTCGTCGAGGATGACGGCGGCGTTGGCAAGCGTGCGGCCGCGCATGAAGGCAAGCGGCGCGATCTCGATGACGCCTGCGGTGATGGCGCGCTCGACCTTGTCGCCCGGCATCATGTCATAGAGCGCATCGTAGAGCGGCCGCAGATAGGGATCGACCTTTTCCTTCATGTCGCCGGGCAGGAAGCCGAGGCGCTCGCCGGCTTCGACGGCCGGCCGCGACAGGATGATCTTTTCCACCGCGCCGCGTTCCAGAAGCTGGGCAGCGTGAGCTACGGCCAGATAGGTCTTGCCCGTGCCGGCCGGGCCGACGCCGAACACCATCTCGGAACGCTCCAGTGCCCGGATATAGGCGTCTTGCGTCGGGGTGCGGGCAATGATCGTCTTCTTGCGCGTGGAAATCTGCGCCATCGTCAACTTGGCTTTTCTCTCCATGGTCGGCAGCGTCAATTGGTCGTCGGCGGCAACCGCCATGCGGATTGCCCCTTCGACGTCGGAACGCTCTACATTGCCGCCTTTTTGCAGCTTGTCATAGAGATAATCGAGCGTGCGGCGGGCCTGATTGGTGGCAAGCACGTCACCGGTGATAATGACGGAATTGCCGCGGGCGCGCGCGTCGATGCCGAGGCGCTCTTCAAGCAGCTTCAGATTCTGATCGAATTGCCCGAAAAGTTCGCTGGCGAACCGATTATTCTCGAACGTCAGGGTGAAGTGATTGGCGTCGCTCGCGGTGCGGGGCTGGCGCGATGAAGAAGAAACCAATTCCTGTCCGTTCAAGCGGTGCGGCTCCTTTGGCCCGTCCGGAACCTAGAGCAATTCAGCAAAAAGGCTGTTGGTGCTGGTTCCGGTGATTCGTACGTTAATAATGTCACCGATTTGCGATGCTTTTGCATCAACATTCACAGATTGCAGCCAGGGAGAGCGCCCAATCAACTGGCCTGGCATCCGGCCCGGCTTTTCCAGGAGGATATCCACTGTTTTGCCCACGCAAGCCTCGGCAAAAGCATGCTGCTGCCTCAGCAACAACGCCTGCAACCGCTCCAGCCGCTCCGTCTTGACCTCTTCGGGCACCTGTTCCTTCAGCTCCGCCCCGGGCGTACCCGGCCGAGTCGAATATTTGAACGAAAAGGCCTGCGCATAATTGACCTCTTCGATCAGCTTCAATGTATCCTCAAAATCCTGGTCTGTCTCCCCCGGGAAGCCGACGATGAAATCGCCCGATAGTGCGATATCGGGGCGTGCCATGCGGATCTTCCCTATGAGCGCAAGATATTCGGCGGCCGTGTGCCGCCGGTTCATCGCCTTCAGGATGCGATCCGAACCCGCCTGAACCGGCAGATGCAGATAGGGCATCAGCGTGCGCAGGTCGCGATGCGCACCGATCAGGCGTTCGTCCATGTCGCGCGGATGGCTCGTCGTGTAGCGCAGCCGTGCCAGGCCAGGAATCTCAGCCAGGCGATAAAGGAGATCGCCGAGGCTCCAGGCGGTGCCTCCGGGGCCGGTGCCATGCCACGCATTGACGTTCTGGCCGAGCAGCGTGATCTCGCGCACGCCGCCCTCCACGAGCTTTTCGGCCTCTTCGACGATCTGCGAGACGGGCCGGGATACTTCGGAGCCGCGGGTATAGGGCACGACACAGAAGGTGCAGAACTTGTCGCAGCCTTCCTGCACCGTCAGAAACGCGGTGACGCCGCGCGCGCGGATCTTCGTCTTTTCGGCGATCGGCAGATGCTCGAACTTGTCCTCGATCGCATATTCGGTATCGACGACGCGCTGGCCTTCCTTCGCCCGGCGAAGCGCATCGGGCAGGCGGTGATAGGTCTGCGGACCGATGACGACATCGACGGCAGGAGCCCGGCGCAGGATTTCCTCGCCCTCCGCCTGGGCAACGCAGCCGGTGACGCCGATCATCATCTCGCGGCCGTCTGCGGCTTTGCGCTTCTTCATGTCACGCAGCCGGCCGAGCGCGGAATAGACCTTTTCGGCCGCCTTCTCGCGGATATGACAGGTATTGAGCAGGACGAGATCGGCCTCTTCCATGTCTTCGGTCGGCTCATAGCCGTCGCGGGCGAGCGCATCGCTCATCCGCGTGGAATCATAGACGTTCATCTGACAGCCGTAGGTCTTGATGAAGACCTTGCGGCTGTTGGAGCCGTCGCGGGGGCCGAGCTGCAGGGCATGGGCCGCCGGGGCGTCGAGGGTCAGGCTGTCCTTGGTCATGGCCGCTATGTAGTGGCTTTTGCTTTCGGAGAAAATGAAAAAGTTGGGATCACCTGGAAATCAGGCGATCTCGCGACCGAGAAGCCGGCTGGCGAGCATCGTGCGGATGCGCCGCGCAATGGTGGCGCTGACTTCCTTGCGGTTGGTGCCGGCGCGATAATCGACGGCTTCGCCGAAGCAGACATCGACATCGATGGCACCGCACCGGATGATGCCCTTCAGGTGCGGCACGAGTTCGATATCGCCGGGCCAGGCGGTCAGCGGGCGATAGTAGCGTCCCATCGCCGTGCCGTGGACGTGCGTGTAGGCAACCGCCACCGGCTGCACATGCACGACGGCATCCGGCGTCTTCGGCAAGGCCGCGGCGGCGGCACCGAAGAGCGAAGACTTGACCTCCAGCAGCCGATTGCCATCCGAAGTGGTTCCCTCCGGAAACAGCACCATGATTTCGCCATCGGCCATGCGCTCGGCAATCTCGTTTACCTGATCGCCCGTCTTGCGCTTCTGCTCGCGCTCGACGAACACACTCTTCTGCCACTGCGCGAACAGGCCGAAGATCGGCCAGTCCTTCACCTCCGACTTGGCGATGAAGGAGACATCGGCCACTGCCGACAGGACGAGAATATCGAGCCAGGACGAATGGTTCGAAGCCAGCATCAAGGGCCGGCTGGGCTCGAGCTTGCCGATGACATGGATACGCACGCCGAGCCAATAGCAGACGATGCGATGCCAGTAGCGCGGCAGGTATCGCCTGAGCTTCCAGTCGAAGCGCAGGCAAAGGATCTGCAGCGGCAGCATCACGGCGCTGACGACACCGATGACCACGGCGGCACAGCCGATGCGCAGCCAGGTCATCAAATCATTCGCTCCTGCATGACAGCCTTCACGTCAACCTTCGTCCTTCTTCAGCGGGATGCCGTAGAGCTCCAGCCGGTGGTCGACGAGTTTGAAGCCGTGTTCGCGGGCAATGCGCTCCTGCAGCGCCTCGATCTCCGGCGAGTGGAATTCGATCACCTCGCCGCTCTTCAGGTCGATGAGGTGATCGTGATGCTCTTCCGGCACGGTCTCATAGCGGGAGCGGCCATCGCGAAAATCGTGGCGGGCAAGAAGGCCGGCATCCTCGAACAGCTTGACGGTGCGATAGACCGTGGAAATCGAGATTTTCGCGTCCACCTGCACGGAGCGGCGATAAAGCTCCTCGACATCCGGGTGATCGCCGGAGTTCTCGATGATGCGCGCGATGATCCGGCGCTGCTCCGTCATGCGCATGCCGCGCTCGGCGCAGAGCTCCTCAAGGGATTTTACGGCATCATCCATCGATTGCTGTCTTCGGTCTATTTGGACTGTGACAACGGACTAGCGAAGAACGCGGCGCATGACAAGCGCCGTCGACTTCGTGCCGTCGTCGCCGACATAATAGGCCTTGCGCTCGCCGACCGTTTCGAAGCCGAGCTTTCGGTAGAGGCCGAGCGCGGGCTGATTGCCGCCGTCCACCTCGAGAAACATGGTCTCGCCGCCACGATGGCGGGTTTCGCGCAGCGCCGCCTGCATCAGCCTCCAGCCGAGGCCGGTGCGCCCGAGCCTGGCATTGACGGCAATGGTCAGGATTTCGCCCTCGCCCGCCACATGCCGCGCCAGCACGAAGCCGGGAAGCGCTTTCCTCAGGATGGCATTGGTCTGGCGGGCGACGAAACCGAATGTCGTTTCCTGCGAGAGGAGGCCCTGAAATTCGGTCTCGTCCCAGATCCGCGGGAACCGCTCGCCGTGCAGGATGGCCACTTCGGCACAATCCTTGAGCTCCATCGGGACGATTTCGTATTCGGCTTTCAAGGTCAGGTAGGATTCGAGCATGTCTATTGCCTGGCGACTGCGTATCCGGCCTGCGGTCTGACATCGGGTCCGCGAAGATAAAGCGGCTTCGGCCTTTCGCCGGCAGGCTTGCCGGCGCCCAGCCGGGCGACGATGGCAATCGGAAATGCGTCTGGCCGCTCCGCCGGCGGCGCGTCGCTCAGCCGGGCGACCGCCGTTCCGGTAACGATGCCGTCGAAGCCGGCAGCGATTGCCCGCGCTTCGCCGATCGTCACGGCCCGAGCCTCGTCCAGCGGGTTGCCATCGGCATCGAAGCTCTGGAGATAGATCTCCTCGCGCTTGGCGTCGATGGCAGCCAGAACCGACTTGCCCGGATTCTGCGCTCTGGCAGTCGCAGCCATGACCTCGAGGGTCGTGACGCCGACTGCCGGAACGTTGAGGGAGAGTGCAAACCCCCGCGCGGCGGCGACGCCGATGCGGATGCCGGTGAAGGAACCGGGGCCGACGGTCACGACGACACGTTCCACCGCCGAAAGCGCTACATCGGCTTTCGCCAGCGCTTCGTCGACAACGTGCATCAGATGCTCGGCATGTCCCCGTCCGATCGTTTCCGTGACCTCCCCCATCACAGAATCACTACCGCTATCATACACAGCGGCAGCGCAATCCACACCTGCCGTGTCGAGCGCCAAGACGATCATATCAATTTTTCCGAAACGCCAGAATTCAGACGGCTTCGACTTCCCGCACTTCCGGGACGAAATGGCGCAGCAGGTTCTGCACGCCATGCTTCAGCGTTGCCGTGGAGGACGGGCAGCCGGCGCAGGATCCCTTCATGTTGAGGTAGACCTTGCCGTCGCGGAAGCCGCGGAAGGTGATGTCGCCGCCATCCTGGGCAACGGCCGGGCGCACGCGCGTTTCCAGCAGTTCCTTGATGGTCAGCACGATCGACTCGTCACCCTCGTCGAAGAACTCGCCGCCGGCATCCTGCACTTCGGAAGACACCGAAGAGGAGCCCATGACCGGCTTGCCGGACATGAAATGCTCCATGATGGAACCGAGGATGGCCGGCTTCAGGTGCTGCCATTCCTGATTTTCCTTGGAAACGGAAATGAAGTCGTAGCCGAAATAGACACCGGTCACGCCGGGAACCTCGAAGAGGCGGGCAGCCAGCGGCGAAGCCTCGGCTTCCTCGGCACTGCGGAACTCGGCGGTGCCGCTTTCCATCACCACCTTGCCCGGCAGGAACTTGAGGGTCGCGGGGTTCGGCGTCGCTTCGGTCTGAATGAACATCTTGATCTCCATGCGGCGAGCGAAACGCCCGGTCCCGACTTTAGAATATTTCAAAAGAAAATAGGCCTTTTGGCCATTCTATTCAAGAGAGTGTTTCTCAAGAAATAGCATGCGCCGATCAGCTCAGCGCATCGATTTCCTCGTTGCTCAACGTATCCGGAAGCACCGTGACCGGGATCGGAAAGGCTGCCGCGCGCCCGGCGATCGACGAGACGAGCGGGCCCGGGCCCTCCTTTGCGGAGCCGGCGGCAAGCACGAGCAGCGCGATATCCCGGTCGTCCTCGATCACGGCGTTGATCTGCTCGGCAGCCGATCCCTCGCGGATGACGATCTCAGGGTCGATGCCGATATTTTCGCGGACGGCCTGCGCCGCCTTTGCCGTCGCCGCCTCGGCCTCCTCGCGCGCTTCCGCCCGCATGATTTCCTCGACGCCAAGCCATTGCTGGAAATCGCCTTCGGGAATCACATAGAGCAGCACGAGGCCGCCATTGGAATTCTTGGCGCGCCGGCCGGCATAGTGAACGGCGCGCTGGCATTCTGGTGTGCCGTCGATGACCGCCATGAACTTGCGGCGATGACCTTCGAGCCGTGAGAGACGTGTTGATACCATAAGGCGACTCTGACACCCGAAGACGACGTTTTGCAAGCCCCCGATTTCAACCGGGAGGCCTGCATGACGACATCGTCAATAGAGAAAACCGATAATGTCGCGGACCTGCTTCATGGTGACGTCGGCACGGGCACGGGCACGGGCGCTGCCATCGCGCAGAACGGCGTCGATGTGACCGGGATCGGCCATCAGGCGGCGCATTTCCGTGGTGATCGGCGAAAGCACATGCACGGCGAGATCGACCAGCGCGGGCTTGAAGACGGAGAACTGCTGACCGCCGAATTCGGACAGGACATCCGCCTTCGACTTGTCGGCAAGCGCCGCATAGATGCCGACCAGGTTGTCGGCTTCCGGCCGGCCTGCGAGACCGGCGATTTCGCTCGGCAAGCCATCCGGATCGGTCTTGGCCTTGCGGATCTTCTTCGAGATGTTTTCCTCGTCATCGAGCAGGTTGATGCGCGACAGGTCCGAAGCGTCGGATTTCGACATCTTCTTGGTGCCGTCACGCAACGACATGACGCGCGGCGCCGGACCGTCGATCAGCGGCTCGACCATCGGGAAATAGGCATGCACCGGCTCGTCGCCGACGGTGATGTCGATGCCGTAACCCGTGCGGCGGATATGCTCCATGTAGTCCAGATTGAACTTCATGGCGATATCGCGGGTCAGCTCCAGATGCTGCTTCTGGTCGTCGCCGACCGGAACATGCGTGGCGCGATAAAGCAGGATGTCGGCGGCCATCAGGCTCGGATAGGCGTAGAGCCCGAGCGAGGCCTGCTCCCGATCCTTGCCGGCCTTGTCCTTGAACTGCGTCATGCGGTTCATCCAGCCGATGCGGGCGACGCAGTTGAAGATCCAGGCAAGCTCGGCATGCCCCGGCACGGCCGACTGGTTGAAGACGATATGCTTTTCCGGGTCGATGCCGGCGGCAAGGAAGGCCGCGGTGATCGAGCGCGTCTGGTTCGGCATGTCCTCATGCACGAGCTGCGCCGTCAGCGCATGCATGTCGACGACGCAGTAGATGCAGTCGTTGTTGGCCTGCAGGGCGACGAACTTGCGGATCGCGCCGAGATAGTTGCCGAGGTGGAGATTGCCGGTCGGCTGGACGCCGGAGAATACGAGCGGCTTGAATTCGGTCATGTCGTCCTCAAAAGGCTTGTGGAGGGCCCGGGTGAGCGGCGCTCGACCCTTGGTTCGAGCGGCTTATGCACGCGGTATCGACGGGGATCAAGAGGCTATGTGACAGACACTCAGGAAGAATGCTGGATCAGGTCCCAGGTGTTGCCATAGGGATCGGCGAAGACCGCCACCGTGCCATAGACCTCATGACGCGGCTCCTCCCGGAACATGACGCCCCTGGCCAGCATCGCGGCATGATCGCGGGCGAAATCATCGGTCTTGAGGAAGAAGCCGACGCGGCCGCCGGTCTGGTTGCCGATCGCGGCGCGCTGGCCGTCGCTGGCGGCCTGGGCCAGCAGGAGCGCGGCACCCTCCCCGCCTTTCGGCCTGACGACGACCCAGCGCTTGCCCTCCGGCTGCACCTCGTCCTGCAGGCAATCGAAGCCGAGGCTATCGCAGTAGAAGGCTTTGGCGCGATCGTAGTCATCGACGACGAGGGCGACGAGGAAGAGGGATTGAGACATGCAGGGCTCCACTTCTGGCAAAGTCGCCCCCTCGTCCCGCTTGCGGGGAGAGGGTGCTTTGTTACTCCCCGTTCGCCACCTCGGCATCTCGAGCAGTCGCGGCCCGCTTGCGCTTCAAATTGCGACGTACCATGCCCAAATCCACGCCGCCGATCAGGAAAGCGACAATGAAATAAACCGCCATCGCAATCAATATGAGCAAGCCCAGGACGCCGGTCTTGGTGAGCAGCGTCGAGCTGGACCCCAGAAGCGGCTCCCACCGATGAGACAAATACACGATGACGCCGCCCATGACGGCGGAGGAGACGAGCAGCATGACGGTGCGGCGCACCAGCGACCATTCCCAGGCGAGATGTCCGCGGCGATAGAGCGTGACGAAGAGCTGTACAGCGTTCAGCCAGCCGGCAACCGCCTCGGCGAGCGCAATGCCGCGTTCGGCCAGCACCGGGAAAAGCAGGATGGACAGCGCCGAATTGACGGCGACGGCAACCGCCGTGTAGCGCATCGGCGATTTCGTATCTTCGCGGGCATAAAAGCCGGGCTGCAAGGCCTTGATCAGCACGAAAGCCGGCAGGCCCAGGCCGAAGATGGCGAGGATGGAGCCGACCAGCGCCGTATTGTTCGGATTAAAGGCGCCGCGCTCGTAAAGCACGCGGATGATATCGTCCGAGAGCAGCCACAGCGCGACAGCGGCCGGCAGCGTCAGGAACAGCACGAATTCGATCGAGCGGTTCTGGATATTGGCGGCTTCCTTGATATGGCCCGACTTCAGCGAACGCGCCAGTTCCGGCAGAAGCACGATTCCGACCGCGACGCCGACGACGCCCAGCGGCAACTGGTAGATCCGGTCTGCATATTGCAGGGCGGCGATCGCGCCTTCCTTGCCCGAGGCAATCGCCTGGCCGATCACCAGATTGATCTGAGTAACGCCGCCGGTAATGGCTGCCGGGATCGCAAGAAGCAGGAGCCGCTTGACATTGGGCGTGAAGCGCGGAAAGCGCAGGCCAATATTGATGCCGGCATGACGCACGCCGATATAGACGACGGCCAGCTGCAGCACGCCCGCCACCAGCACCGACCAGGACAGATACCACGCGGTGCTCAGCGGATCGGCGCCATAGTAGATCGCGTAGAACAGCGCGCTGATCATCACCAGGTTCAGGAAGATCGGAGCCACGGCGGCGGCGAAGAAATGATGCAGCGAATTCAGCATGCCGCTCATCATCGCCGTCAGCGACATCGACATAAGGTAGGGGAACATCACGGCGGCCAACCGGACCGTCAGGTCGAATTTCTCGGCATCGTCGGCAAAGCCGGGCGCGATGACCCAACGCACCAGGAGCGGCATGGCCAGTTCCATGACGATGGTGATCAGCAGCAGGACCGAGAAGAGAACGCCGAACACCTCCTCCGAGAAGCGCTTGGCGCCGTCGATGCCGTTCGCCTCGATCTCCTTGGCGAAGAGCGGCACGAAAGCAGCATTGAAGGCACCCTCGGCAAACAGGCGACGGAAGAGGTTCGGAAAGCGGAAGGCGGCGTAGAAGACGTCGGCCATCGGCCCGGTGCCGAGGGCGGCCGCCATCAGCGTTTCGCGGGCAAAGCCGAAGATGCGGCTGCCGAGCGTCGCACCACCGACCGTGATGAATTTCTTGACTAGGCTCATGCGGCGGAACCGGCTTTCTTCTCAGTGTCTGACTTTTCGACCGCGACGCCGCGCGTGGCGGCGGGCGCGATGATGCCCGAGGGCATGCGCTCGCGCATTTCATCCTCCTCGCCTGCCATGACGGCCTTCAGGCGTGCGGTGATATAGGCTCGTCTGTTCTCGTTGGAAATCTTCTGGCCCACCAGGTCGGCGACATAGAAGGTATCGATGACCTTTTCGCCGAAGGTGGTGATGCGCGCCGACTGGATGTCGAGCGACAGGTCCGAAAGAACGGCCGTTATTTCCGACAGCAGGCCGGTGCGGTCGAGGCATTCGACCTCGATCACCGTGAACTTGTTGGAAAGGCTGTTGGAGATGATCACCGAGGGCGGGATGACGAAAGCCTTGTTCTTGCGGCGGTTCTTCGTCCGTGTCGCGATGACCTCCGGCAGCCGCTTGCGGCCGGCCAGAACGTCCTCGATCATCTTGCCGATGGTGCCGGCACGGCGCAGCTCATCGGCATCGTCGGCGAATTCGCGACTGACATGGATGGTGTCGAGCGCCCGGCCGTCCGATGTCGTGAAGATCTGCGCATCGGCGATATTGGCGCCCGCGGCCGCGCAAGCGCCGGCGATCACGGTCAAAAGACGCGGATGGTCGGGCGAAAGCACGGTGATCTCTGTGATGGCGTGGAAACTGTCGGTGCGGACCATGGTCGCAAGAACCTTGCCCGCCTTGTCGGTCTGGCGAATGAACTTCGTATGGCGGATCTGGTCTTCCAGCGGCACGGAAAGGAGATAGGGCTGGTAGTGCAGCTTGACATAAGTGCTGCGGTCCTTCTCGCTCCAGTCGGAAAGCGCCTCGTCGAGCGCCTGCGCGGCCGCCTCGGCGCGCTCCTTGCGGGACACTTCGGAGAAACCGCCGGCCAGCAGCAGCTCGGTCTCGTAATAGAGCGTGCGCAGCAGCTGCCCTTTCCAGCCGTTCCAGACACCCGGGCCGACGGCGCGGATGTCGCAGACGGTCAGGATCAGCAGCATCTTCAGCCGGTCGAGCGACTGCACCCGATCGGCAAAATCGATGATGGTCTTGCGGTCGGTCAAGTCGCGCGTCTGTGCGACCATCGACATGGTCAGATGCTCGGCGATCAGCCAGACCACAAGCTCCGTCTGCTTCGGCGAAAGGCCGAAGCGTGGGCAGAGCTTGCGCGCAACCTTGGCACCGGCTTCCGAGTGGTCCTCCTCCCGGCCCTTGGCGATATCGTGCAGGAGCACCGCGACATACAGCGCGTCGCGATCCTCGATGCCGGGCATCAGCTTGTTGGTGAGCGGATGGATATCCTCGGCCTTGCCCTTGTCGATCTCCGACAACACCTCGACGGCACGGATCAGATGCTCGTCCACCGTGTAGTGGTGATACATGTTGAACTGCATCATGGAGACGATCTTGCCGAATTCCGGGATGAAGCGGCCGAGCACGCCGGCCTCGTTCATGCGGCGCAGGATCAGCGCCGGATCGCGCTTCGAGGTCAGGATCGCGAGGAAGAGGCGGTTCGCCTCCTCGTTCTCGCGCAGGTCGTTGTCGATCAGGTTCAGCGAGCGGGTGACGCGCTTCAAGGCATCGGGGTGGAATTCGAGGCCGTTGATGTCGGCGACGAAGAACAGCCTGATGAGGCTGACCGGATCGCGCTTGAACACGTCGGGATTGGCAAGCGCGATGCGGCCGCGATCCTCGACGAACTCGACGGTGCCGGCGATCTTGCGCGAACGATTGGCGAAGCGGCTGATGACGCCGGTGAGCCCCGGCGTGGCTTTGGCCTGCTGGTCCTCGAGGGCTGCGCAGAGGATGCGGGTGAGATCGCCGACATCCTTGGCCACGAGGAAATAGTGTTTCATGAAGCGTTCGACCGCCGAAAGGCCCGGCCGCGCGTGATAGCCGAGCGCCTCGGCGATATCGCGCTGGATATCGAAGGAAAGCCGCTCTTCCGCCTTGCCGGTCAGGAAATGCATGTGGCAGCGCACGGCCCAGAGAAAATCCTCGGCCTTCAGGAAGAGGCGATATTCCTGCTTAGACAGCACGCCGAGCTTCACCAGTTCGGCGGGATCGCGGACGTGATAGTAGTATTTCGAAATCCAGAACAGCGTGTGCAGGTCGCGCAGGCCGCCCTTGCCCTCCTTGACGTTGGGCTCGACCAGATAGCGGGTATCGCCGGCCTTGCGATGGCGCTCGTCGCGCTCGGCAAGCTTGGCGGCGATGAATTCCGGGCCGGTATTGGTGACGATTTCCTTGTCGAAGCGCGCCTGCAGTTCGCGCGCCAACGGCGCGTTGCCGCAGACGTAGCGGGTTTCGAGAACGGCGGTGCGCACCGTCATGTCCGACTTGGCCTGCTGGATGCATTCCTCGACCGTGCGGGTGGCGTGGCCGACCTTGAAGCCCATGTCCCAGAGCATATAGAGGATGAATTCCACCGCCTTGTGCGTCTCGCTCGCCGGCTTCGGCTGGAAGAGGAAGAGGAGATCGATGTCGGAGCCAGGCGCGAGCGTATCGCGGCCATAGCCGCCGACGGCGGTGATGGAAAAGACGCCTGCCTGCTTCGGATAGACATGGCGGACGGTGAAATCGTAGAGGACGGTGATGATCTGGTCCTGCAGCCAGGAAATCCGGTGGGCGCAATCGAGCCCGCCGCCCTGTGCGACCAGCAGCCGGCGCGCCTCTTCGCGTCCCTCCTGGCTTGCCTTCTTCAAGAGCGCAAGCAGAGCGGACCTTTCCTCGTTCTTGTCCAGTCCGCGCTTGGCGAGGGCTTCGCATTCCGCCCTCAGCGCGGATACGTCGAGAATGGTCGAAAAATCGATGTGTTGCGTTTCCATGCTCTGCCGATCGGCTTTCTCTTCGCTGACCGCGGCCCGTTGCCGGCGCGCCTGTCTTTTCGTCTGCATGCGCTATAGCCTCTTTGACGGGCGATTGACACAGGCATCTACGCCGGGAATCCGCCGCGCCAGTCGTGGTCGACCATGTCGAATCGACACGCTGGGGATTTTTATCGGGTCAAAGTTGACGAAGCGTGACGGCAATCGACGCAGAAATCGGCAGTTTTAGGGCCTTGCCGGTTCAAGAGACCGCCTGAGCTCGTTCAAGCTGTATAATATGTTCCGCGATTGGGCGCCGATCTGCGTCACCATTTCGCGCTCGCATTCCCAATAGCCGGCTTTCGCGATCTTCGAGCAGATGTCGGAAATCCGGCTGCAGGACAAGGCGATGTGGAGCAGGCCGCGATCGGATTCGCAGTCCGGGGCTTCGCCTTCGCCGCAGATCTTGCCGCGGGCGGCGATCGGAGAAAAACGCTCGCCCAGAATGCGGACCTCGGCGAGGAGATTTTCGAGATACATCGTGTTGTCCTTGGAATATCGCCTGTGGTCAGCCGGTCTTGGTGAGGGTTTTCTTCAGCTCATAGAGCACGTCGAGAGCGGCTCGCGGCGTCAGGTCGTCGAGATCGAGCGTCTTCAGCCGTTCTTCGACCTTGGACGGTTCACGCCGGCCGGTCGCCTCCTCCCGGCGAACCGCCACCTGGAAGAGCGGCAGGTCGTCGATGAGCTGGCTTGCCGGGTTCTTGCGGTCGGCATCTTCGAGCCGCGTCAGAACGTCTCGGGCGCGCGCCACCACCGAGGCCGGCAGGCCGGCAAGCCGCGCCACCTGAATGCCATAGGAACGATCGGCGGCTCCCGGTCCCACCTCATGCAGGAAGATGACGTCGCCATCCCACTCCTTGACGCGCATGGTGGCATTGGACAGTCGCGCGAGCTTCTCCGACAGCACGGTCAGCTCGTGGAAATGCGTGGCGAAGAGGCCGCGGCACCGGTTGGCTTCATGCAGGTGCTCGACCGCCGCCCAGGCGATGGAAAGGCCGTCGAAGGTCGCGGTGCCCCGGCCGATCTCGTCGAGGATGACGAGCGACCGCTCGGTCGCCTGGTTGAGGATCGCCGCCGTCTCGACCATTTCGACCATGAAGGTCGAGCGACCGCGCGCCAGGTCGTCGGACGCGCCGACGCGCGAAAACAGCCGGTCGACGATGCCGATATGGGCCGATGCGGCGGGCACGAAGGAACCCATCTGCGCGAGGATGGCGATCAGCGCGTTCTGGCGCAGGAAGGTGGATTTACCGCCCATGTTCGGGCCGGTCAGCAGCCAGATGGCGCCGTCCTTGCCATCGGCAGTCGGCGAAAGATCGCAGTTGTTGGCGACGAACGGCCCGCCGGCCTGGCGACGCAATGCCTGCTCGACCACCGGATGACGGCCGCCTTCGATGGCGAACATGCGGCTTCCATCGACAACGGGCCGGCAATAGGCCTGCTCCTCGGCCAGCAGCGCAAGCCCCGCCGCGACGTCGATCACCGACAGCGCGCGGGCGCCGGCCTTGATCCCTTCGGCAGCGGCTACAACGGCTGCGACCATGCGATCGAAAGCCTCCAGCTCGATGGCAAGCGCCTTGTCGGCCGCATTGGCGATGCGGCTTTCGAGATCGGCAAGCTCGGTCGTAGTGAAGCGCATGGCGTTCGCCATGGTCTGACGATGGATGAAGCGCGCCTTGGCTTCGCTGGTCTCCGTCATCGGACCGGCATTGCCGGCCGTGACCTCGATGAAATAGCCGAGCACGTTGTTGTGCTTGATCTTCAGCGACTTGATGCCGGTTTCCTCGGCATATTGCAGCTGCAAACCGGCGATGACGCGGCGCGACTGATCGCGCAATGCCCGCACCTCGTCCAGCTCGGCATTTGCCCCTTCCCGCAGGAATCCGCCATCCCGCTTCAGCAGGGGCAGCTCGTCGGCAAGCGTGGCGGCGAGCATGGCTTCGAGATCGGCAGGCAGGGCTTGCAGGCCGGCCAGCGCCGCGCCAAGCTCTTCGGGCAGCAGAGCGCTGCCGAGGAGGCGGGCAATGTCGCCCGCTGCGGCCAGTCCCTGCCGGATCGCCCAGAGATCGCGCGGACCGCCGCGATCGAGCGCAAGCCGCGACAAGGCGCGCGGCATGTCCGGCACATGCTTCATTGCCGCGCGCAGATCGCCGCAAAGCGACGGCTCCTCCGTCAGAAAGCCGATCGAATCCAGGCGCTCGTTGATGCGCTGGGGATCGGTGAGCGGCGACATCAGCCGTTCGGCGAGAAGCCGGGCGCCGCCGCCGGTCACGGTGCGGTCGATCGCCTTCAGGAGCGAACCGTTGCGATCGCCGGAGAGCGTGCGGACGAGCTCGAGGTTGGCGCGGGTGGCGGGATCGATGAAGAGCGTCGAGGCGCCGCTTTCCCGCTCCGGCAGCCCGAGCGGCGGGCGCTCGGCGAGCTGGGTCTTTTCGACATAGGCAATGGCGGCGGCGGCAGCGGCAAGCTCGGCACGGCTGAAGGTGCCGAAACCGTCCAGCGTCGATACGCCGAAATAACGGGTGATACGCCCCTCGGCGCTGGCGCTGTCGAACAGCACCGCCGGCTGCGGAACGGCCGTGCGGCCGAGGATATCGAAAACCGGCTTCAGTTCCGGATCGTGAAACATCGTATCCGGCAGGATCAGTTCGCGCGGATCGATGCGCAGGATATCGGCGAGCAGCCGCGAGGCTTCCGTTTCCGCCAGCCGGAAGACGCCTGTGGAAATATCGATCCAGGCGAGCGCCAGCTGCGGTTCGGCGCCGCCGCGAATGCGGGTGAGCGCCATGAGATAATTGGATTCCGAAGGCGACAGCAGCTTTTCTTCGGTGATCGTGCCCGGCGTCACCAGGCGCACGACATCGCGCCGCACCACCGACTTGCCGCCGCGCTTCTTGGCTTCCGCCGGATCTTCCACCTGTTCGCAGACGGCAACACGGAAGCCGAGGGCGATCAGCTTTTGCAGATAGTCGTCGGCGGCGTGAACCGGCACGCCGCACATCGGGATATCCTGCCCCATGTGCTGGCCGCGCTTCGTCAGCGTAATGCCGAGCGCGCGCGAGGCATCGACGGCGTCTTCGAAGAACAGCTCGTAGAAGTCGCCCATGCGATAGAACAGCAGCGAACCGGGATTGTTCGCCTTGATCTCGATATACTGCTCCATCATCGGAGTTGCCGAGGCGCGGCTCTCCTCCGAGGCAAGCTCGGCGGCCGAGAAAGCATCGATGCTGGCGTTAATACGTTCGTTCACGGAGGTGCAGTTTTTCCAAAAAAATGAGGTGCCACCCTACCCGCGCGCCGCTATAGAAGACAACAGCTATCGGGCAAGAGGGACCGGTCGCCCACAGGAGGTTTGGAGGAACAATGGCAGACAGCAAGAGCAAGTCGCGTTCGGGAACGGGGATTACCGACCAGGAGGCGCTGGACTTCCACAAGCAGGGCCGCCCCGGCAAGCTTGAGATCAACCCGACCAAGCCGATGGCGACGCAGCGCGATCTTTCCCTTGCCTATTCGCCCGGCGTCGCGGTGCCCGTGAAGGCGATCGCCGCCGATCCCGCCACCGCCTACGACTACACGTCGCGCGGCAACATGGTCGCCGTCATCTCCAACGGCACCGCCATCCTCGGGCTCGGCAATCTCGGCGCGCTCGCCTCCAAACCGGTCATGGAAGGCAAATCGGTTCTCTTCAAGCGCTTCGCCGACGTCGATTCGATCGACCTGGAGATCGACACCGAGAACGTCGACGAATTCATCAATTGCGTGCGCTATCTCGGCCCCTCCTTCGGCGGCATCAACCTCGAGGACATCAAGGCGCCAGACTGTTTCATCATCGAGCAGCGGCTGCGCGAGCTGATGGACATCCCCGTATTCCATGACGACCAGCACGGCACCGCCATCATCGCCGCCGCCGGCCTCATAAACGCACTCGAACTGACCGGCCGCGACCTGAAGACCGCCAAGCTCGTCTGCAACGGCGCGGGGGCGGCGGCGATCGCCTGCGTCGAGCTGATCAAGTCGATGGGCTTCAACCCGGAAAACATCATCCTCTGCGACACGAAGGGCGTGATCTACCAGGGCCGCAGCGAGGGCATGAACCAGTGGAAGTCGGCGCATGCGGTCAAGACCGACAAGCGCACGCTCGCCGAAGCGATGAAGGGTGCCGACATTGTCTTCGGCCTGTCGCAGAAGGGCGCCTTCTCCGAAGACATGATCCGCTCGATGGCGGACAAGCCGATCATCTTCGCCATGGCCAATCCCGATCCGGAAATCACGCCGGAGGAGGTCGCCCGCATCCGCGACGACGCCATCATGGCCACCGGGCGCTCGGATTATCCGAACCAGGTCAACAACGTTCTCGGCTTCCCCTACATCTTCCGCGGCGCGCTCGATGTGCGTGCGACCACCATCAACGACGAGATGAAGATCGCCGCCGTCAACGCGCTGGCAAGCCTCGCACGCGAGGATGTGCCGGACGACGTGGTCGCCGCCTATCAGGGCGCAAGGCCGCGCTTCGGCGCGCAGTACATCATTCCCGTGCCGTTCGACCCGCGTCTGATCTCGGCAATCCCGGTCGCCGTCGCCAAGGCGGCGATCGAAAGCGGCGTCGCCCGCCGCGCCATATCCGATATGGACGCCTATGCCCGCGAGCTTTCCGCCCGCCGCGATCCGATCGCCTCGACGCTGTCACAGCTCTATGAGCGCGTGCGCCGGCATCAGAAGCGCATCGTCTTCGCCGAGGCGGAGGAAGAGCAGGTCATGCGTGCCGCCCTCTCCTATGCCAACCAGGGGCTCGGCACCGCAATCCTCCTCGGCCGCGAGGACCTGATCGAGGCAACCGCGGAGCGCGCGGGCATCGACCTCAATCGCCCGGGCCTCGAAATCGTCAACGCCCGCATCTCCAAGCGGGGCGATGCCTATATCGACTACCTCTATGCCCGGCTGCAGCGCCAGGGCTACCTGCATCGCGACGTGACGCGCCTGATCCACAACGACCGCAATCACTTCGCCGCCTGCATGGTGGCGCTCGGCGATGCCGACGGCATGGTGACGGGTGTTACCCGCAACTATTCGACGGCGCTCGGAGACGTGCGCCGCTGCATCGACGCCAAGCCGGGGCACCGGGTCATCGGCATATCGATCGTGCTGGCCCGCGGCCGCACCGTCTTCGTCGCCGATACCGCCGTGCACGACATGCCGACCGCCGAGGAACTGGCCGATATCGCAGAAGAAGCGGCAGGTTTCGCGCGGCGCATGGGCTATGATCCGCGTGTCGCCATGCTCGCCTATTCCACCTTCGGCCATCCGTCGGGCGAACGGTCGGAGCGCGTGCGCGAAGCCGTCAGCATCCTCGACAAGCGCCATGTGAATTTCGAGTTCGACGGCGAAATGGCGGCCGACGTGGCGCTCGACCGCAAGATCATGGAGAGCCTCTATCCCTTCTCGCGGCTTTCCGGACCGGCGAACGTCCTCGTCATGCCCGCGTTCCACTCGGCGGCGATCTCCACCAAGATGCTGCAGGAGCTCGGCGGCTCCACCGTCATCGGCCCATTGCTCGTCGGGCTCGACAAGCCGGTGCAGATCACCTCGATGGGTGCCAAGGATTCCGACATCGTCAACATGGCGGCGATCGCCGCCTACGGGGCCGGCGCCTGACGGCTTCACCCGGCTGACGCCATGAAATTGCAAAGGCCCGGTTGCGCTACAGCAGCCGGGCCTTTGCAAAAACAAGTTTCGTCACCGGGAGCGCGCCGCAGCGCTACGCCGTCAAATGCGCTTCAGCTCGCGAAACGACCTGCGTCGGCGCCGTAATAATTCACGTAGCGGTTCGAGATGCTGGCGATGGGCAGGACGATGAGCACGTCCGTCGTATTGAAGGCGTGATCGACCACCGCGGTCGAGCCGACCATGGCGCCGAGGCGCAGATAGCCCTTGATCAGCGGCGGCAGCGCCATCAATGCCTTCTTCGGATTGACGGCCTCGACGGGCATCAGATCCATGTTGCGGGCAAGCGACGGCAATGCGCCGACGGCCCATTCGTCCTTGGCAAGGACGTTATGGTACAGAAAAGACAGGGCCAGCGCGTGCTGCTCCGGCTGAATGCCGGGGAAGGATGCGCAACCGAACATCGCGCCCATGCCATGTTTCAGCGCATAGGCCCAATTGCCTTGCCACAGAAGCTCGACGGTGCGCTTGTTGCGGTAATCCGGCAGCACGCAGGAACGGCCGAGTTCCATGAAGCGCTTGTCCGGATGACGGGCGAGCAGGGCATCGATATCGAACTCCGAGGAGGAGTAGAAACCGCCATTGGCCATGGCGACTTCCTGACGCAACAGGCGATAGGTGCCGACGATCTGATCTTCCGGATCGCCTTCGAGCGAACGGTCCAACACCAGAAGATGGTCGCAAACGGCGTCCCAGCTGTCGACGTCGCGCTGACGGCGCATGGCCTCCGCCGGCAACTGCGCATTCATCTCCTCGACGAAAACGCGGTAGCGGACAGCCTGAGCGGCATCGATTTCGCGCGCCGTGCGAGCAAGGCGCGTTTCTAGATTTCCGATGCGTCCAAGCACATCGCTGGCAACCGGCTCAACCGTTGCCTTTGAAGACTGAACCATTTCGCCCTGAGCTTCGCGATTCAAGATTTCGATGGACATGGCGATTCTCCCCCCTGCGGGCCGATATAGCGCCATAAACCAAATTCATGCGACAGGAAAGTGACATGCAGCCTGGCTAAAAGCAAGAAGCGTGCCCGTTGCAATTTTCGAATGGGGTAGCCATCCCCAATTTAGAAAGGGCAATTGCCACAGGTTGAACCCCATCGCCCGGCACTATCGAGCATTGATGAGCCGCATTGGTAAACTCGGCCGACGGGGGAAATTCTAGGCGCGTTCGAAAATCGATCCCGTCAGGCTCTGCAGCGTCATCGTCAGCTTCCCGGGATCGACCGGCTTGACGATGACGGCATCGGCGCCGGCCAGCAGTGCCTGACGGCGGATCGCATCACGGCTGTCCGCGGTCAGCACGATGACCGGAAGCGGCGGCAAGCCATGCCGGCGCTCGTAGGCCCGCAATTCCGCGAGCGCCACCGCACCCGTGCCGCCGGGCATGTTGAAATCCGTCACCAGCACTTCGGGCCTTGCTTCGGCATTTTCGGTGCGGGCACGAAGAGCTTCGAAATCCTCCACGAGGCGAACCCTGTGACCGGCCTTGGAGAGCATGGCGCGAACCAGCATCGCGTTGACCGGATCATCCTCGCCGAGCAGGATGTCCAGCGTGCGGTCTTCCGCCTCGGGCGTCGTTATGCCGATCTCGGAGACCGCCTCGATCAGGGCGTCGCGCTTTTCCATGCCGCGCATGCGGCCGCTCAACACATCGACCAGCGACTGCTCGCGCAGCGGCCGGATGAGCCAGGCATCGAACAGATCGAGCGGATGGGTATTTCGCTCCTCGGGATTGACCAGAAAAATCTTGCGCAGCATCGGGGCGGCAAGCGCGCTTCCTTCGCGGAAATACCATGGCGCCATGCGATGATCGACGATCAGATCCGTCCAGTTCCCCTCCTCGCCCATCGGGAACGAGCGCAGCAGGTCGTCCATATCTGCGGCGCCGATCAGCCTGCAACGACCGCCGAGGGTCTCGATGGTTCGTATGACGGCAGTGCTCGCCGCGCCTTCGGGCGCCAGCAGCAGGACGCGCGATCCCTTCAGCACTGTGTCTTTCGGCTGGTATCCATCCTGCCCGGCGACCAGGCCGATCGGAAAGGAAATGACGAACTCGCTGCCCTTGCCGCGCTCGCTGGCAACGCTGAGCCTGCCGCCGAACTCGCGCAGGATGCGGGCGGAAATGGCGAGACCGAGCCCGGTGCCGGCACTTCTTTCAACGACCGTGCCGGCCTGCTCGAACTCGCCGAAGACGCGAGCCTGCTCTTCTTCCGTCATGCCGGGGCCGCTGTCCTGCACCGATATCGTCAGATCCCGCCCCCGGAGATCGACGCGGACGAGAACGCCGCCGGTCTGGGTGAACTTCACGGCGTTGCCGATGACATTGAACAGAATCTGGCGCAGACGGGCGGGGTCGAACTCCATCGTCTCGGGAACGTCGGCCGCAACGCTTGCGGCGATTTCGATGCCCTTTTCGTGGGCGCGATGGGCGAGCATTTCGATGACCCCTTCCAAGAGGGGACGCAAAGCCTCCTTGCGCGGATGCAACTGGAAGCGGCCGACTTCGATCGTGGAGAAATCGAGCAGGTCTTCGACCAGCTGCACCAGCGCATGGCCCGACTGGCGAATGCCGGTCAGGTAGTTTGCCTGTTCCAAAGTCAACGTCGTCTGGGCCAGCAGATGGTTCATGCCGAGAATGCCCGACAGCGGCGTGCGGATCTCATGGCTGACGGTGGCAAGCAGACGCGACTTGGCGGCGCTGTTGTATTCCGCCTGCAGCCGCGCATCTTCGCGCTGGCGGGCGGCCTGCCGCTCCTCCGTCACGTCGCGCGCGATGCTCTGTATGCATAATTGTCCGGTCGCCGGATCGCGGAACATCACATCATGCCAGGCGAAGATGCGCCGGCCCTCGGGCGTGACGATTTCCGCGTCCTGATGCTTGCCGTCGGTCACGGTTCGAAACACGAGACCGGTTTCTTCCAGCGTCAGGCCTTCCGGATGCGACTTGCCCGTCAATTTGCGGAAAGTGGCGTTGGCGCACAGAATCCGACGATCGATGCTGCGCGTGACCGCGACGTCGCCGAGCGCGTCATGGATGGTGGCGAGCAGGCTCGCGCTTTCCTTATGCTCCCAAAGACGATCATGCTCGCTTTCGCTGAAATCCGTAGCGGCGATGGAGGGTTCGCCCGTCGCTCTGCGGAGCTTCCAGATGCCGGTGACGGCAAATGCGATCGCGATGAGTCCCAGCGCGCCCGCGAGCGCCAGCGGACCTAAGGCATAACCGATCGCAAGGAGGGCGCCGCCCGCGACCACTCCGCCGCCGGCCAACCAGTGGTTTTGCAACCATCGGGACTGGGGCGACGGCGCCTGCTGCCGGGCCGGGCCGTGAGAGGGCACGACCGGTTTCACAAGCGACGACTCGAACTCGGCCGGACCTTCGATCGGTTCCGCTTGGCTGCGAGCCGCCGCCACGGCCAGCTTTTCGTGCAGATCTGCCAGAGTGCTCATGGACTCTGGCTATCATGCACAACCTTCCCGATGCCTTCAGGGATTCGCTAGAATTTTAAGCTTTTGCCTTTTTCGGCAGCAGAAGCTCATCGAGAATGACGCAGCCCGCCCCGATGGTAATGAAACTGTCGGCAAGGTTGAACACCGCAAAGGACCATGTTTGCGTGTGGAAGAGGATATAATCGATCACATGCCCGTAGAGAAAGCGGTCGAGCAGGTTGCCGAGCGCGCCGGCGATGATCAGTGCAAAGCCCGTATGCGCAAGCCAGCGATGATCCGGCGTGCGCCGCCAGAGCCACAGCACGAAGGCGACGATGACGAGCCGCATGCCGACGATGAACCAGCCGTCCATACCGGACAGCATCGAGAACGCCACGCCGAGATTGTAGGTGCGATAGAGCGCCAGCATCGGAATGACCGGCACCATCTCCTGAAGCGGCAGCCAGCGATCGACCATGATCTTGATGGCCTGATCGAGGATGACCGCGACCACGATGAAGATCAGGATCGGCAGGGGCCGTGAAAACAGGGCCGGCTTTGCCGGCGGCTGGCCATGGGTCTCGCTTTCGGTCATCGGGTCTCGCTAGGTAAGTGTCAGGATATGGCGGCGGGCCTCGAACAGCATGACTGCCGTCGCAACCGCCAGATTGAGGCTGTCGGCACGGCCGGCCTGCGGGATGCGGGCAAGCGCATCGGCCTCCTTCGCCAGGGCATCCGGCAGGCCGGATTGCTCGTTGCCCATCAGCAGAACGACGGGTTTCTTCTTGTAATCGATGGTGCGGTAGTCGACGGCGCCTGCGAGATGGGTGGCGACGACGCTGACGCCTGCCGTCTTCTTCCAGGCCAGGAACTCCTCCGGCGTCGCCTTGACGACGGAGACCGCGAAGACCGAACCCATGGTGGCGCGCACGGTTTCCAGCGAAAACGGATCGGTCGTCTCGCCGACGAGGATGACGCCGGAAGCACCCGCCGCATCGGCGGTACGAATGATGGTGCCGAGATTGCCGGGATCGCGCACCCGGTCGAGCGCCACCCAGGTCTCGCCCGCCTTCGGCTTGATATCCCGAAGCTGCCGCCAGCGCTGCTCGAAGACGCCGACCACCATCTGGGGGTTGTCGCGGCGGGTGATCGAGCCGATCACCTTTTCGCTGACCTCCAGCACCAGCCCGCCGGCAGCGACCGTTTTCGCGGCAACCTGCTCGACAAGCGGCTTGCCTTTGGCGGCCTTGGCATAAACAAGCGTACGGATCGTCCACCCGAGTTCCAGCGCATCGATGACGAGCTTCAACCCCTCGGCCAGGAAAGCGCCGCTTTCCTCGCGCGACTTCTTGACCGTCAGCGCCTTGATATCCTTGACGATCGGATTGGCAAGCGAAGTGACTTCCTTGACCTGTCCGACCTTGCGCGGGCCGTCGTTACGGAAATCCTGATTCATTTCGGCACCCAGCGACTGAAAAGAGAGGTGGAAAGCGCCCTGCCCGGCGTGCGCCCGTCGAGGCCGGCTTCGCGGATGACCAGTTCGCCGGATTCGACCGCGCCGCCGGCCCCGCGCATCGTCTCGCGCATCAACTCATGGATCGAGTAGAAGCTGGCGCGGATGGAATAGGCCGTCAGCACGAGGCCGAGCGCCTTCGGCGACAGGATCTCGCGGCAGATATCGACCATCAGCGGCAGGTGTTCGAACAGATGCCAGACCTCGCCGTTCGGGCCGCGACCGAATTTTGGCGGATCCGTGAGGATGATATCGTATTTGCTGCCACGGCGTTCCTCGCGCAGGATGAACTTCATCGCATCCTCGCAGATCCAGCGGATCGGCAGCTTTTCCATGCGGCCCAAAGCCTGGTTTTCGCGTGCCCAGCCGATCGCCTTCTTCGAGGCGTCGACGTGGGTCACTTCCGCGCCGGCCGCGGCGGCGACCAGCGAAGCGACGCCGGTATAGCCGAAGAGGTTCAGGACTTTCAGCGGGCGTTTCGCCGCCTCGACCTGCTCCTTCATCCACGCCCAATGGACGATCTGCTCGGGAAAGACGCCGACATGACGGAACGCGGTGAAGCGGCCGAGAAAATCGACGCCGAGCAATTGCAGCGGCCAGGTCTCGCCGAGCGCCTCGCGCGGAAAGCGCCAGCGGCCCATGCCGTCCTCGTCGGTATCGCCGGTGAAGATCGCTTCGGCATTGTCCCAGACATGCGAGGGCAGCGTCGGCGGCCACAGCGCCTGCGCTTCCGGCCGGACGATGCGATAGGGTCCGTATTGCTCGAGCTTCAGACCGTTGCCGCTGTCGATGAGATGAAAATCCCCGGCGCCGAGCGATTCGAGGATGACCGGCACGCGCTCAGCCGGCCGCTCTCCGCTGCGCACGATCAGCGGGCGCTCGGGTGCGGCGGCCGCAGCCGCACGCGGCTCGGCAACACGCTCGCCATGATCGCGCGAAGGCTTGGCCGGCCTTGAGGCAGGCGCGGGCTTTGCCGGCGACTTGCCGGGCATGTCACGCCGGGGTTTCGCCCCGGGACCGCCCGCGGTTTTCTGACCGGGCCGGCTTTCCCTATGTTTCACCATGCTTGTCTCGAAATTGATATGTGCGTGCAAATAGCATCTGGGCGCCACTTGGCAAAGCGCTTTCCGATCTGCGATGATCCGTGCACAAAATGTCACATTGGGAGGATCGCGCATGGATATGACCGGCGAAGAGCGGATCGCAGCACCCCGGGACGCGGTATGGGCCGCGTTGAACAATCCCGACATCCTCAAGCAATGCATTCCCGGCTGTCAAAGCCTGGAGAGGGTATCGCCGACGGAACTGACCGCGACCGTGAAGCTGAAGATCGGCCCGGTCTCGGCTTCCTTCAACGGCGAGGTCACGCTTTCCAATATCAACGCGCCGGAAAGCTATACGATATCGGGCGAGGGAAAAGGCGGCATCGCCGGCTTTGCCAAGGGCGGCGCCGACGTCGTGCTGAAGGAGGACGGCGACGAAACGATCCTGCAATACGAGGCCAAGGCGCAGGTCGGCGGCAAGATCGCCCAGCTCGGTTCGCGGCTGGTCGATTCCAGCGCCAAGAAGCTCGCGCAGCAGTTTTTCGCGGATTTCACCGCAGCGATCAACGGCCGGGCCGGCGCCTGATTGCCGCGGGCACATCGGCGCCCATATAATCGATCATGATATCGAAATCCGAGACCTGGGCCATCCGGCCGGCACGCGAGCAGGACATGCACGATCTGGCGGAGATCTATCTCCGCGTCCGCCGCGAAACATTCCTATGGGTCGATCCCGGCCGCTTCGGCCTGGAAGACTTCGCGGCTCACACGAATGGCGAGCGCCTGTTCGTGTGCGAGGACGAGCATGGCAAGATCGCAGGTTTCGCCGCGATCTGGGAACCGGACGACTTCATCCATATGCTCTATATCCTGCCGGCCTTCCAGGGCCGCGGCGCCGGCAAAGCCCTGCTTTCCGGCCTGCCGGATTGGCCGGCCCGGCGTTACCGGCTGAAATGCCTGATCAAAAATACGCGCGCGATGGCCTTTTACAGAGCGATCGGTTTCGAGACGATTGGCGATGGCACATCGCCCGAGGGCGACTACAAGGAAATGCTGCTTGGCGGCCGCCCGTCACGGTGACGGAAGCTGTCCGGCAATCTGTTCGGCCCGCGTGCGATGCTTGTCGGCTTCTGCCTGCCAGCGCACCGCCTCCAGCGACTGGCTGCGGGCACGCTTGCGATGCTTTCCCTGATTGAACCATGTGACCGCGGCTCCGACAAGCAGGCCGAGGATCAGCGCGGCAAACAGCAGCACGAACAGCGGCGCATGCAGCGACAGCACCTCGTCCTCCGGCCGGAACGGATTGAGGGCCAGCGTGGCGGATTGCCTGTTGGCAACGCAGAATATGATGAGGATAATGCCGAGCGGCAGCAATATCAGCAGATTGACGATCTTCTTGGCCATTGCGCAGCTCCTTCCATTCGCGGGCATGTGTGCATCGCACCCAAACCGCCTTCAGCCGCAGAATAGAAAAAAGAGGCGGCCGAATTCAAGTGCCACCGCGTCGCGGCACAATCATGTCCGACGGCATTCCGCCGCAGTATTTTCGGAAAAACGCCGGGCTCGATCAGCTGTCGTCGTCTTCGTCGCCGGCGCCCGGATTCAGACGCTCGCGAAGCTCCTTGCCCGTCTTGAAGAAGGGAACCCACTTTTCCTCGACGAAGACCGTATCGCCGGTGCGCGGATTGCGGCCGGAGCGCGAAGGCCGGTTCTTGACGGAGAACGCGCCGAAGCCGCGAAGTTCAACCCGGTTTCCGGCGGCAAGCGCATCGGTAATCTCATCGAGGACAGCGTTGACGATATTTTCGACGTCACGGTGATAGAGATGCGGGTTGCGGGCGGCGACAATCTGCACCAATTCCGACTTGATCACGGCTATCCCCTTAAATCATTGATTTATCAATCGGCTGCACCCTGCCAAACAGAAAGCAGGCCGTCAAGAAACAACTTATCGGTCATGATTTTCTGGAAACTCTCTCCTTTTACAAAATCATCATAACCGAGACGATTTAGCAACCAGGAAGCCGCGCCCGGCCAAAAGAAGGATGATGTTCTGTCTTCCCGCTTCCAATCGACGACGGGCAGATCCTTGTTGACCTTGCGCGTTTCGAGATAGGCGAGGATATCCTCCTCGCCCCCGAGCCTGTCGATCAGCTTGTTCTGAAGCGCCTGGCGGCCGGTGAAGATGCTGCCGTCGGCGAGTTTCAGCACCTCTTCGCGCGGCAGCTTGCGGCGGTCCGCCACCAGATCCACGAACCAGGCGTAGCTGTCCATGACCACATTGCGGATCATGTTCTTGGCGTCTTCGCTCGCCGGATGGAAAGGCGACGGCTCGGCCTTCAGCGGCGCCGACTTGATCTCGTCGAGGGAAACGCCGACCTTGTCGAGCAGATCCTTGACCTGCGGATACTGGAAAATGACGCCGATCGAGCCGGTAATCGAGGTATCGCCGGCCACGATGGTATCGCCCGCCGTGGCGATCATATACCCGGCCGAGGCTGCGAGCGTGCGGATGTCGGATACCACGGGCTTCTTGGCCGCGACGGCACGGATCGCCTTGAAGATGCGCTCGCCGCCATAGGTCGTCCCGCCCGGCGACGAGATGGAAACGATCAGCGCCTTGACCTGATCGTTGTCGCGGATCTTTTTCAGCCGCTCCAGCAGTTCGGGATCGTCCTGAATGAGGCCGGAAATCGTGACACGCGCGATTTGCGGGCCTCGCGCATCCGGCAGATCGGCCGCGATGAAGCGGTAGAGCGCAAAACCGAGCGCCACAAGGAGCAAAACGGCAACAATGCGCCAGAAACCAAGCTTTCGGCGCAATTGTCGCCGGTCCGCGATTGCAGAACTGTCCATCACGCCTTATTTCTCCCCGCAACAAACCGAATGCGCAACAAATCGGATCATGACCTTGAAACTGGCACAATCCATAAAGAAAAGCTGCTCCCGTTTTCGATGTCGTCGGCGGGACGTCGCTCTGCCGGTTCATCAGATAGGGCATCGCCAGCCCCGATGAAACCGGCTTATGCCATATTTTTCTGCCAAAATTCCTGACCGGCGGAAAAAAATCCATATTGGCAAGCCAGTGCAATAATGCGAAACGATCCGACAGGCTTTTTGGCACAGCCTCGCATAGCGTGAATGCGGTTCTCCGGATCATACAAGACGGACCTGTTGCATGCTGAATACGATCGAGACTCCCGGCGAGGCAATCCGCTCGGCGCCGGAACGAAACGCATATAAAGACGCTACCTTTCACTCGGCGCGCGTGAAGCGGCTGAGGGTGCTGCTGCCGCTTGTCGCCTTCGTCGTTTCGCTCATCTTTATCGCTGTCTCGATCGTCCGTGCCTATCTGCCGGCGGAGATACAGATCGAGGGCGCCAAGATCGAGGACGGCAAGGTCGTCATGGAGCGCCCCGCCATTGCCGGCCGCAACAAGGACGGCATCAACTATTCGCTTCTTGCCGAAAAGGCGCTGCAGGACATCAAGAACCCGAACATGATCACGCTGAAGACGATCAAGGCTTCGATGCCGGTCAATACCGACGTGATCGCCCATGTAACCGCCCGGAGCGCCGATTTCGACCGCCAGGCCGATACGCTGAAGCTCACCGAGCCCTTCGTCATCCAGATGGACAACGGCCTGCGCGCCGAGTTCAAGACGGCCTTCCTGGACGTGAAGAAAGGCGACCTTTCCAGCCAGGATCAGGTTGCAATCCAGCGAGGAGGCATGTCGGTTGTTGCGCGTTCGCTCAAGATGACGGATAAGGGGAGCGTAATCGAATTCGACGGGGAGGTGCGGATGCATATCGAGCCTTCCACAATCCATAATTCAGCTAGCGAACAGAAGCCGGGCGGTTCATGATAAAGTATTGGTCAAATTCAATTTTCCCTTCCGGTCCGCGCAAGGCCGGCCTTATCTGTGCTTTCAGCGCGCTCGCCTTTTTCGCCGCCGCGGATGCAGGCGCGCAATCGACGACCAGTTCCATGCCGGGCCTTGCCCTTTCCAAGGATCAGCCGATCCAGATCGAAAGCGACAAGCTGGAAATCCATGACCAGGAAAGCCAGGCCGTGTTCACCGGCAACGTCAAGGTGGTGCAGGGCACCACGACGATGCAGGCTGGCAAGATGACGGTCTTCTACAAGAAGAAGCAGGGCGCCGACGCCAAGCAGGCCGACAATCCGGTCGCCAAGGCCGCCAAGGAGCAGAACCAGTCGCTGGTATCCGGCGACGCCAACATCGACCACATTCTGGTCACCGACAAGGTCTATCTCGTGTCCGGAACCCAGACGGCGACGGCAGACGACGGCTCCTTCGACATGGCCAACCAGCTTGCGGTGCTCAAGGGCAAGAAGGTCGTTCTCACCGACGGACCGAACGTCTTCACCGGCTGCCAGCTCACCGTGCACATGGCAACGGGCGAAGCACAGCTGGATTCCTGTGGGGGCCGCGTTCAGATCCAGCTCGATCCGAAGTCGCAGCAAGTGCAGCAACAACAAAAGAAGAACTGATACCGGCCTCCTCGTGACGACATCGACCACCTCCACTTTGCCCGGCATGCCCGGGCCGTCTTCCGCGGCATCGGACGCACCGGCCGCTGACAAGGCACGCTATAAAGGTACGCTGATCGCCCGCGGCCTCACCAAAACCTACGGCAGGCGGCGCGTCGTCAACGGTGTCTCGCTGGTAGTGCGGCGCGGCGAGGCGGTCGGTCTGCTCGGGCCGAACGGCGCGGGCAAGACGACCTGTTTCTACATGATCACCGGACTGGTGCCGGTGGACGAAGGCACGATCGAGATCGACGGCAACAACGTCACGACCATGCCGATGTACCGCCGCGCGCGGCTCGGCGTCGGCTATCTGCCGCAGGAAGCCTCGATCTTTCGCGGCCTGACGGTGGAAGAAAATATCCGCGCCGTGCTCGAGGTCCACGAAAAGGACAAGACGAAGCGGGAGCGCAAGATCGACGAACTGCTGGAGGAATTCCACATTCGCAATCTGCGCACCGTGCCGGCAATCGCGCTCTCGGGTGGCGAACGGCGGCGCCTGGAAATCGCCCGCGCGCTGGCGACGGACCCGACCTTCATGCTGCTCGACGAGCCCTTCGCGGGCGTGGATCCGATCTCGGTCGCGGACATTCAGAACCTCGTGCACCACCTGACGGCACGCGGCATCGGCGTGTTGATCACGGACCACAATGTCCGCGAGACGCTCGGCCTGATCGACCGGGCCTACATCATCCATGCGGGCGAGGTGCTGACCCACGGGCGGGCGAACGATATCGTCAGCAATCCCGAAGTACGCAAATTGTATCTGGGCGATAATTTCAGCCTCTGACAGGCTGAAATTCCACCACCTCGCTTGCCAATATTGACCGGATGCCGCCGCAGGCCGGAAATCTACTTTTGCTTCACAGTTCCGCTTGACCAAATCCGATAAAAAAGCAATTTTTGGGCCAGTTGGAATTTCGCGAAGATTTTATGGATGGAAAGCGCGGATTCCCGAGGTTCAAGGGGAGTCCCGCGTCCGCCATGGCACTATCGGCCAATCTTTTCCTGCGCCAAAGCCAGAGCCTGGTGATGACACCGCAACTGATGCAATCCATCCAGTTGCTGCAGATGACCCATTTTGAACTCACACAATTCATCGCGCAGGAAGTCGAAAAGAATCCGCTGCTGGAATTTGCGTCAAATGACGAGGATATGGGCAGCGGCGGCGACCGGGACGCAAAGGACGACCGCTTCGAGGCTGTCGAGGAAACCCGCGGCGACGACGGTTCCGAGCGCAGCGCGGGCGACCTTGCGAGCGACTGGTACGAAAGCGACAATACCGGCAACGCCAATCGGCTGAGCGACGAGCTCGACACCAATTTCAGCGACGTCTTTCCCGATGACGGCAGCCCGCAGCGCGCCGATGCGCCCGAGCTGCTGAGCCAATGGAAATCCATGCCGGGCGGCGAAGCGGGCGAAAGCTACGATCTCGACGATTTCGTCGCCGGCCGGGTGTCGTTGCGCGACCATCTCAACGAACAGATCCCGTTCTCGCTTCCCGTCATCAGCGACCGGCTGATCGGCCAGCACCTTGTCGACCAGCTCGACGATGCCGGCTACCTGCGCGCCGATCTCAACGAAACGGCCGAACGTCTCGGCACGACCATGGCGGACGTGGAGCGCGTGCTGGAAATCCTGCAGCAGCTGGACCCACCCGGCGTCTTTGCCCGCTCCCTCAGCGAATGCCTGGCGATCCAGCTTCGGCAGAAGGACCGGTTCGACCCCGCCATGGAGCGGCTGATACAGAACCTGGAGCTGCTCGCACGAAGGGATTTTGCGACGCTGAAGCGGCTTTGCGGCGTCGATGAGGAAGACCTGCTCGACATGATGGCGGAAATCCGTCAGCTCAATCCCAAGCCCGGCAGCGGTTTCGATACCGATATATCGGAAGCGATCACGCCCGATATCGTCGTGCGCCCCTCCGCGGACGGAAGCTGGCTGGTGGAGCTCAACCCCGATGCCCTACCGCGCGTGCTGGTCAGCCAGTCCTATTTCGCGTCCGTTTCCAAGACCAGCCAGGACCATGCCTTCCTTTCGGAATGCCTGCAGAACGCCAACTGGCTGACCCGCAGCCTGGACCAGCGCGCCAAGACCATCATGAAGGTGGCGAGCGAGATCGTGCGGCAGCAGGACGCGTTCCTGCTGCATGGCGTCGATCATTTGCGGCCGCTTAATCTGAAGACCGTGGCGGACGCCATCAAGATGCATGAGTCGACGGTCAGCCGCGTGACCTCGAACAAGTACATGCTCACGCCGCGGGGGCTGTTCGAACTTAAATATTTCTTCACGGTTTCGATCGGCGCCGTCGAAGGCGGCGACAGCCATTCCGCCGAAGCCGTGCGCCACAAGATCCGCCTGCTGATCTCGAACGAAAGCCCGGATGCCGTGCTGTCCGACGACGATATCGTCGATACGCTGAAGAAGGGCGGGATCGAGCTCGCTCGCCGCACGGTTGCAAAATACCGCGAAGCCATGAACATCCCCTCATCCGTGCAGCGGCGGCGGGAGAAGCGAGCTTTGGCCAAAGTCTCCGGCTTCTGACAGGCGGCAGCATTCAACCACAGGCTGCCGAACTCCTAACAGTCCGTTAAGACGCAGTTGACTTTCCCATGCGGCAAGGCTAGAAGCCCGCCGCAATCGCTGCAGGACAGCACGACCATGAAACTTATCCCCACCATCCAAAAGGCGACCATTATACGCAATTTGCCTTTAACTGCGTGAAGTGCTTGGATGAGCTTGAGGCTTGGCGTAAACTGATACGCGCAATAACCACTACAAGAAGGGAAACTCCATGAGTGTGCGTGTCTCCGGTAAACATATGGAAATTGGTGACTCCTTCCGCCAGCGGATTGAAGACCAGATCGGCATGGCCGTGACGAAATACTTCGACGGGGGGTATTCGGGCCAAGTGATTGTGCAAAAGTCCAGCTCGCGTTTTGCGGCCGATTGCAAGCTTCATCTCGACAGTGGCGTGGTGTTGCATGCTGCCGGGGAGGCCATGGATCCGCAGCTCGCTTTCGACGCAGCCTCCGAGCGCATCGAAAAGCGCCTGCGCCGCTACAAGCGCAAACTCAAGGACCATCAGGCCAACAGCCACACGAACGGTCACGCCGAAGTCGCCTATACCGTCATGGATGGCGTTCCCGATGACGACGACGAGATCCCCGCCGATTTCGCGCCGGCCATCGTCGCCGAGAGCACGAAGCAATTGAAGACCATGTCGGTCGCGACCGCCGTCATGGCGCTCGACATGACCGACGAGCCGCTGCTGCTCTTCCGCAGCCCGGGCAAGGACCACTTGAACATCGTCTACCGCCGTCAGGACGGTAACATTGGCTGGATCGACGCGGCCAATATCAAAGGCTGAGAACAGAAGATAAGCGGCGGCTGCGCCCAGCGGCAGCCGCCGCTTGCTCGTCATCGGTTCCCGGCGACACGAAGGATAAAGAGAATGGCATTGGCAGATTTGCTACAGCAAGATGCGATCATCCCCGCCTTGAAGGCAAATTCCAAAAAACAACTGCTTCAGGAGTTGGCCGCCAAAGCCTCCAAGCTGACTGGACTGCCGGAGCGTGAAATCTTCGATGTCGTGCTGCAGCGGGAGCGCCTGGGCTCCACCGGAGTCGGCAACGGCATCGCCATTCCGCACGGCAAGCTTGCCAGCATCAAGTCCATCGTCGGCATTTTTGCGCGCCTCGAAGCGCCTGTCGATTTCGAGGCGCTGGACGACCAGCCCGTCGATCTCGTCTTCCTGCTGCTCGCGCCCGAGGGCGCAGGCGCGGACCATCTGAAGGCATTATCGCGCATTGCCCGCGTTCTGCGCGACCAGGATCTGGTCGCCAAGCTGCGCGCCACCGATTCCGCCTCCGCCATCTACGCATTCCTCAACGAGGAGCAGGCATCCAACGCCGCCTGACGGATTGGATCGCATCGGACCAAGGCAAAAATAAGAGCCGGATGACCTGAGACGTCATCCGGCTCTTTTCCTTTGCCGCCACTGCGGTTCAGTCCTTCACGGAACTCCTGGCCCGCTCCATCTCTCCGCTTGCGCGATTCGAGGAAAAGCGGAAAGGCTCCAGGCGCGACAGGCCTATGGCTGAAAGATCAGGCGTCCTTTTCATCGAGCGGGCTGTTGGAACCCTGCTCGGCATTTTCGACGATCTTCGGGCCGCCCTTGGCAACGCCGACCATGGCGGGGCGCAGAACGCGGTCGCCGATGACGAAGCCGGCTTGCACGACCTGGACGACCGTGTTGTTCGGCACGTCGGGATTGGGCACCTCGAACATGGCCTGATGGAAATTGGGGTCGAACTTCTGGCCGATCGGCTCGAGCTGCCGCACGCCATGGCGTTCCAGGGCGGAGAGCATGGAACGCTCGGTCATTTCGACGCCTTCGATGAGCGTCTTCAGCCCGGCATTGTCGCCGGTGCGCTCGTCGGCCGGAATGGCATCCAGCGTACGGCGCAGATTGTCTGCCACCGAGAGCATGTCGCGGGCAAAGCTGGCCACGGAATAGGACTTCGCATCCTTTACGTCGCGCTCGGTGCGGCGGCGAAGGTTGTCCATCTCGGCAGCGAGGCGAAGGTAGCGATCACGCAGTTCGCCGTTCTCGGCCTTCAGCAGCTCAACCGGATCCGGCTGAGACGGCTCGGTCGCATCGACGGTTTCCGCCGCATCCTGCGTGAAATCCGCTGAGATGTCGGCCGCCGTGGCGTCAGGTCCGTTTTTTGTTGTTTCGTCGGTCATGACGGTCTCCGAATTGCTTGGTCTTTGAATGTGCCCGATATCGAGGTTTGGCTGGAAAAAATCAAGGCTTTGTCGAGAAGAAGGGCCAATTCCCGGCATTTTGCGGCTGCCGGAATCATTGCTGCGGCGATGTGCCCGCCGCCCATCAGATCCCTGGCCGCGACAGTTTCGAAATCAGCTGCGCCGTGTAATCGACCATGGGCACGATGCGGGCATAATTCAGTCGTGTCGGACCGATGACGCCGACGGCTCCGACGATGCGATCGTCCTCGTCGCGATAGGGCGCAACGATGAGCGATGATCCGGAAAGCGAGAAAAGCTTGTTTTCCGAACCGATGAAGATACGCACGCCCGGCCCGCTTTCGGCGAGATTGAGAATCTCGATGAGGCTGTCCTTCTTTTCCAGGTCGTCGAACAGCAGGCGCAGGCGGTCCAGATCTTCGGCGCCGCCGATTTCAGCCAGCAGATTGGAGTGGCCGCGTACGATGAGTTGCGTCGGCTTGCCGTCGTCATCGCCACCCGACCACACCGCTATGCCCCGCTCGACCAGTTCGCGGGACAGACTGTCCAGCTCCTGACGCACGCCTTCCTTGAGGGCCTGCAGCTGCCGCCGCAGTTCCGGCAGCGTCTGGCCGGTCATGTGGGCATTGAGAAAGTTGGCGGCTTCCGTCAGCTGCGAGGATGTGGTGCCGGCCGGCAGTTCGATGATGCGATTTTCCACCTGGTCGTGTTCGCCGACGAGCACGGCAAGCGCTTTGGTCGGCTCCAGGCGAATGAATTCCACATGCTTGAGCACCTGGTCGCTCTTGGAGGTGATCACGAGGCCGGCTCCGCGCGAAACGCCCGACAGCACGCGGCTTGCCTCGGACATCATGGATTCCATCGGCTGATCGCGATTGTTGCCGCGCACCTGTCGATCGATATTGGCCCGATCTTCGGCGGAGAGATCGCCGACCTGCATGAAGGCATCGACGAAGAAGCGCAGACCCACCTGGGTCGGCAATCGTCCGGCGCTGACATGCGGCGAATAGATCAGCCCGAGCTCCTCCAGATCGCTCATGACATTGCGCACGGAGGCCGGCGACAGGGACATGGGCAACAGCCGGGAGAGATTGCGCGACCCGAGAGGTTCGCCGTTCTCCAGATAGCCTTCGACGATACGGCGGAAGATTTCCTTGGAGCGTTCGTCCAGTGCGGCAATGACATCCGAGACCGACGATGTCGTGAATACCATTTCGCTGTGAGATCCATTCCGTTGAGCTTGGCCAAAATATAATCATTCGGTTCGCAATGGCAAAAGGGAAAATACCGCCCTCGCCCTTACGAGGCACTTTGGCCTGCTTTTCCTTTGCAAAAGCGGCTTGTGGGTCGTAGAAGCGGTCAACGAACTTTCAGGAGAGTGGAATGCGGCCTTCAGGCAGAAAAACCGACCAGATGCGCAAGGTGTCGTTCGAGCGCAATTTTTCCAAGCATGCGGAAGGCTCCTGCCTGGTGAAATTCGGCGATACGCATGTGCTCTGCACGGCAAGCCTGGAAGACAAGACTCCGCCATGGCTGCGCAACAGCGGCAAAGGCTGGGTCACGGCCGAATACGGCATGCTGCCGCGCGCAACGGGCGAACGCATGAAGCGCGAAGCCGCTGCCGGCAAGCAGGGCGGCCGCACGCAGGAAATCCAGCGTCTCATCGGCCGGTCGCTGCGCGCCGTCGTCGACCTCAAGGAACTGGGCGAGCGCCAGATCACCGTCGACTGCGACGTCATCCAGGCCGATGGCGGCACGCGCACGGCGTCGATCACCGGCGGCTGGATCGCGCTTTATGACTGCCTGAAGTGGATGGAAAGCCGCAACATGGTGAAGGTCGATCGCGTGCTGAAGGACCACATCGCCGCCATCTCCTGCGGCATCTTCGCCGGCCAGCCCGTCATCGATCTCGACTATCTCGAGGATTCCTCGGCCGAGACCGACGCCAATTTCGTCATGACGGGCAAGGGCGGCATCGTCGAGATCCAGGGAACGGCTGAAGGCGCGCCCTTCAGCGAAGAGGAATTCGCCACGCTCCTGGGCCTCGCCAAGAACGGCATTGCCGAACTGGTGGATTTGCAGAAGCAGGCTATCGCCTGAGGATATCGTGCAATGGCTGATCCGGCCCTCGCAAGCGTACTGGAAACCGCTCTCTATGCGGACGATCTCGATGCGGTCGAGGCCTTTTATGGGGGCATTCTCGGATTGCAGAAGATTTCGCGCGGCGGCAATCGCCACGTTTTCTATCGCTGCGGGCCCGGCGTGCTTTTGATCTTCAATAGCGAGGAAACGGTCAAGCCGCACGAACCGGGCGCCCTGCCCGTGCCGCCGCATGGCACGAAGGGGCACGGGCACGTCTGCTTCCGCCTCGACAACGACGCTATCGAGGCCATGGCGCAGAAGCTGAAGGCCGCCGGTGTCGATATCGAAGCCGATTTTCACTGGCCGAACGGCGGCCGCTCGATCTATTTCCGCGATCCGGCGGGCAACAGCCTGGAATGCGCCGAACCCCGCATCTGGGGCCTATGACAGGACAGCACATGCGCAAGCTCGATACCAAGACCATCGTCGTCGCCAGCCATAATGCCGGCAAGATCCGCGAAATACAGGATCTGATCGGTCCCCTCGGCTTCGCTGCAAAGTCGGCCGCAGACCTCAACTTCATCGAGCCGGACGAGACGGGCACCACCTTCGAGGAAAATGCCGCGATCAAGGCGCTGGCCTCCGCCCGTGCCTCCGGCCTGCCGGCTCTTTCGGACGATTCCGGTCTCGTTGTCGATGCGCTCGGCGGCGATCCCGGCGTTTATACGGCCAACTGGGCCGAAACGGCCGATGGCACGCGCGACTTCGCCATGGCGATGCAGAAAGTCGAGACCGCGCTGGAAAAAGCCGGCGCCACCTCTCCGGAAAGCCGCACGGCACGCTTCGTCAGTGTCCTCTGCCTTGCCTGGCCGGACGGGCATACCGAGCTTTTCCGCGGCGAGGTCGAAGGCACCGTCGTCTGGCCGCCGCGCGGCACGCAGGGCTTCGGCTATGACCCGGTCTTCCAGCCCGAAGGATACGAGACGACTTTCGGTGAAATGAGCGCCGAACAGAAGCATGGCTGGAAGCCCGGCGATCGGCAGGCGCTCTCGCATCGCGCCCGCGCCTTCAAGGTCTTTGTCGAAACCTGCCTGGAGGCGTAAGCTTACCCCGTGGAAATCGTCGATACGCAGGATCTGATGCGCGGAGCGCAATTGCTGCCGGATACCGGAGAACCCGGTTTCGGTGTCTATGTGCATTGGCCTTTTTGCGCGGCCAAGTGTCCCTATTGCGATTTCAACAGTCACGTCCGCCATCAACCGGTCGATCAGGACCGTTTCGCTGCCGCCTTTCTCAAGGAAATGGCGACGATGCGGATGATCAGCGGCCCGAAGACCGTGACCAGCGTCTTCCTCGGCGGCGGCACGCCTTCGCTAATGAAGCCCGAGACGGTCGGTGCGATCCTCGACGGCATTGCCGGGGCCTGGCATGTGCCCGACGGTATCGAGATTACCATGGAAGCCAATCCGTCGAGCGTCGAAGCCGAGCGTTTTCGCGGCTATCGCGCCGCCGGCGTCAACCGCGTGTCGATGGGCGTGCAGGCGCTGAACGATCGCGACCTGAAATTCCTTGGCCGTCTCCACAATGTCGAGGATGCGCTGAAGGCGATCAGGCTGGCGCGCGAGATTTTCCCGCGCATGTCGTTCGATCTCATCTATGCCCGCCCGAACCAGACCGTCGAGGAATGGGAGCGCGAGCTGAAGGAGGCGATATCCTATGCCGTCGACCACCTCTCGCTCTATCAGCTGACGATCGAGGAAGGCACGCCCTTCTACGGCCTTCACAAGGCCGGCAAGCTGATCGTCCCCGATGGCGACCAATCGGCGCTGCTCTACGAGGCGACGCAGGACATCACCGAGCGCGAGGGCATGCCGGCCTACGAGGTCTCCAATCACGCGCGTCCCGGCGCCGAAAGCCGGCATAACCTCACCTATTGGCGCTATGGCGACTATGCCGGCATCGGCCCTGGCGCCCATGGCCGCTTGACCCGCGGGCCGCAGAAGCTCGCCACGGCCACCGAACGCAAGCCGGAGAGCTGGCTCGAAATGGTCGAGCGCGACGGCCACGGCATGGTCGATCAGGAAATGCTGGGGTTCGATGAGCAGGCGGACGAATTGCTGCTGATGGGCCTGCGGCTGCGGGAAGGCGTCGACCTCGCCCGCTGGCAGCAGCTTTCCGGCCGCGATCCCGATCCCCAGCGCGAGGCGTTTTTACTGGAACACGGCTTTATCGAGCGGATCGGCAATTCCCGCCTGCGCTGCACGCCGGCGGGAATGCTGGTTCTCGACTCGGTCGTCGCCGATCTCGCCTGCTGATCCAATCCGGGCAGGCTATTGCGGAGCGATCCGCCTTTTTCCCAGCGCAAGCAATCGTCCATCGATGGCTGCAAGACCAAGGGCGATCAGCGCCATGCCGATAAAATGCTTCGGCTGCAGGTTTTCGCCGAGAACGAGCGCGCCAAGCAGGATCGCGCTGACGGGAATGAGGAAAGTCACCAGCATCAGGTTTGTGGCGCCGGCCGTGGCGAGGATGCGGAAGAACAGCACATAGGCAACGGCGGTCGACAGAATGGCAAGGCCTGCGAGCGCAAGCCAGGTTTCGCCAGACGGCATCGACAACGCCCAGGGACGATCGACAAGGAGCGCGATCGGCAAAAGCAATATGGCCGAGCCAGTCACCTGACCGGCGGCGGGAATGATGGGCGCCAATCCCATGCGGCGGAAGCGGCGGCCGAATATGCCCGCTAGCGAATAGCTGAAGGCGGCTCCCAGCACGGCCAGCTGCGCCAGTACGTTCGAGCCGAGGCTTGCCAGCACCGAGGGGCCGATCATCAGGGCGACGCCGGCGAAACCGACGATGACGCCGATCAGTCGATTGCCGGTCATCTTCTCGTCCTCGGTGAGGAAATGGGCGACGACGACCGCAAAGAGCGGCGTTGTGGCGTTGAGGATCGAGGCAAGGCCGCTGGCAATGTGGGTCTGGCCCCAGACGATCAGCAGGAAGGGGATGACGTTGTTGAGAAAGCCCATGCCGAAGAAAGCAAGCCAGCTCTGGCGGTCTTTCGGCATGGAATGCCCGGTTGCGCGCACGATGATGTGCAGGGCAATGGCGGCGAGCGCGACACGCGCGGTGACGATGGTAAAGGGCGGCAGTTCGCGCACCAATATGCCGTTGAACAGGAAGGAGCCGCCCCAGAGAATGGACAGGCCCACCAACATGCTCCACTCGCCTGCGCCCATGGATTTTTGCGGCATGTGCTCATCTCCGATATTATGTTGATTGAGTTTTTCTTAGCTATTGATTGACCGGCATTTATTGCAAGCCCACCAAACTGCTGCAATAATCCAGCAATACCAAGGCTCGGGCAAACGAGTCTTTTTCGAATCATGCTTTAGCTGAACTCAATCATCATGGATCAACTGCCATCCCTTTCGGCGCTCCGCGCCTTCGAAGCTTCCGCCCGGCACCTCAGTATGACGCTGGCGGCGAACGAGCTGCATGTGACCCCAGGCGCCATCAGCCTGCAGATCCGCGATCTCGAAAGCGCGCTCGGCGTGCGGCTTTTCGAGCGGCGGGCACGCAGCCTTGCCCTGACTGCGGATGGCGCCGAGTATTTCGCGACGATGCGGACGGCTTTCCGGCTCATTCGCGAGGCGACGGCGGCCCTGGCGATGCGTTCGAAGGACACGGTGTTGACCGTGACCTGTACGGCCGGCTTCGCCACGCACTGGCTGGTGCCGCGGCTGCGGCGTTTCGAGGAAGCCCATCCCGATATCGACCTGCGCATCAGCGCCTCCCATCGCATGATGGATTTTCAACGGGACGGCATAGACATCGCCATCCGTCATGGCCTCGGCGGCTACGAGGGGCTGGCGAGCGAGAGGCTGCTGGATGACGAGTATGTGCCGATCTGTACACCGGAAATGGCGGCGGCGCTCGGTCCCTCTCCCGCGGTCGACGATCTCGCCGGTCTCACGCTTATCCACGATGTCTACCGGCGGGATTGGGAGCTCTGGCTGCAGGCCGCCGGTGCGACGCGCGTTGACGCCATGCACGGGCCGGTCTTCACCGACGGCATGGGTGCCTATCACGCCATGAAAGCAGGGCTCGGCATTGCCCTGATGCGCCGGTCCTTCATCGCGCAGGAGCTGGCGGACGGCACGCTCGCCGCCCCTTTCCCGATCGGATTTGCGAGCGCGCTTGCCTATCACCTCGTCTATCCGCCAGGCGCACTGGAGCGGCCGGCGATAGCAGCCCTGCGCGCATGGCTGTTTTCCGAGGTATCTCGCATGACGCCGCCGGCATAGAGGCTGCTCGGAATTTTCAAGGGCGGCAGGCGAGGGATTGCTTGCAGGGACAGCAGCCTGCGCCAAGCGGGAAGTCAGAAAAGAAACGGCCGGCGGTTAAGCCGGCCGTGACCATGGAGCGGATACCAACCGCACAGTTTACTCGTTGATGAGGCGCTTCAAAAGCTCGATCTCGTGCGACAGCTTGCTGTCGCCGGAAATCAGTTCCTCGATCTTGCGTACGGCGTGCAGGACCGTCGTGTGATCGCGACCGCCGAAGCGACGGCCGATCTCCGGGAAAGAGCGCGGCGTCAGGGTCTTCGACAGGTACATGGCGATCTGACGCGGCTTGACGATGACGCGCGTACGGCGGTTCGAGACCAGTTCCTGACGCGAGACATTATAGTGGCGTGCCACGATGCGCTGGATGTCCTCGATGCGGACGCGGCGCGGCTCGCCGGAGCCGACCAGATGCGCCAGCAGCTCGTCGACCCGCTCGACCGTCAGGTTCGGCTCGAAGGAGCGGCGGAAAATGAGCTGGTTGAAGGCTCCTTCCAGCTCCCGGCCGCTGGCCGTCACGTTGCGGGCGACATGCGAGAGGATCTCGGCCGGGATTTCCAGCGACGGATCGTCCTGGCGGGCAGCATCCAGGCGGCGCTTGAGGATTTCGAGACGCATCTCATAATCCGGCGCCTCGACCTCGATCGCCACACCGCCCTGCAGACGCGACCGCACGCGCGGGTCGAGCGATTCCAGCTCCCAGGGGGCACGATCGGCAGCAACCACGACCTGTTTGGCGCTGTCCAGCAGCATGTTGAGCAGATGGCAGAACTCGTGCTGGATCATCTTGCCTTGCAGAAACTGCATGTCATCGATGATGAGCAGGTCGATGTTGCGCAGCGAATCCTTCAGCGTCAGCGCGTCGTTGTCGCGGATGGCGGTTGCGAAGCGCCACATGAAATACTCGGCCGTCAGATAGACGACGCGCAGGCCGCGCGGGCTCTGCACGGCAGCATTGGCGATCGCCTGCAAAAGGTGGGTCTTGCCGAGGCCGACCGTCGCATGGACGAAGAGCGGATTGAAGCGCACGGCACCGGTGCCGGCTTCCGCGATGGTCTTTGCGGCGGCAAGGCCGACGCGGTTCGAGCTGCCTTCGACGAAGGTGTCGAAGGTGAAGCGGGAATCGAGCGGCGAGCCGAACAGCGGCGTGCCCGCCGTTGCCGGCCGCGCAGCCGCAGCCGCGCTCACCGCCTGGGCGACGACCTGACCTGCCGGTTGTGCGACGGCGCGACGGATCGGCGCGACTGCCGCCTGATCCGGAACCGCCGGCTGCTCGTCCGTGCTTGGCTTCGCGCCCTGCCGGGTCGCGGTGCGCACCAGGATTTCAACCTTCAGTATCTCGGAATCCTCCGCCTGGAACAGGCTGGTGATCAGATCGAGATAGCGATTGTTGATCCACGATTTCAGAAAGGTCGTCGGCACCGTGAGACGAACGACGCTCTTGGATACCGAATGAAGCTTGAGCCGTGCGAACCAGCTGGCGTAGACATCGGGTCCGACCTGGGCCTTCAGGCGCGCACTGACGCGGTCGAACAGATTATTTTGCGCCACGTCGCTCTTTTCCCCCGCCGCTTCTAAGCAAACCGCACTGAACGCCTGCGCATTGTCCCCATTCTCCAACGCACCCGTCGTCCTCGTATGTATCTGCATATAATGCCGCCTTCCAAAGTCTCTTACAGGGCCGGAGAGCATTGCGCCGCCACCCCCAGGTTCTTCGCCATGGCATGACGCTCGCGCCCGTTGTTCCAGGCAGCGCCGCATACCGGTTCATCAGCCATGCCCGGCCAACGGGCTTTGCAGGACCACTGTGGCGAAAACCGCTCTCAAAGCAGCTTTCGTCCCGGCGCCTGCAACTGGAGCATCCGTCGGTCCTCGTATCCGACGGGATGCCCCGATGACTGTCAATTTTTCTCCCCTCCCCACAACCGCGCCATTGGCTTAGGCTGCAAAGGACAGACAAGTTTCCTCGTTCCGCAAGCGCTGCCGCTTCCAGCTTTAACTCGTCAACTGTTTGAAAAAACGGAGCTGAACTGCTCCGTCACAAGAGACAAAACCACCCACCCCGTCTTGTGTGACGGTGTTTTGCCGAAGCTTTAAGGTGATATCCGCGCCCCTTGTTGAAATGCATTTAGGCAGGATCGAGAGCAGATATCAACGATGAATTTTACACAAAATTAAGAGGCGGCCATTGACTCCGGAGGTCATTTTTGACTGTCACAAGGCCTTCAAAAAAGAATCGCTGTTGAATCAAAGAGATTCCCGCCGGGCGCGATTCCCACAGCTTTCAAAACAAAAAAAATAAAAAATCCCTTGACTCAGTTGTGAGCCGGCAATGCGTCACGCAGATAACCCAGCGCTGAGATATCCTGCCATAAGCCTTTGTTTCAAAAGGCGTATTTCTGTCACGCCACTGACATGTTCAGTGGGCTGTTTTTGGCAATGCGGCATTTTTTTGGCCGAATCCAAAAAGCCCGGCACAAGGGCCGGGCTCTAAGTGTAACGATCAAATCGTTAATAGAAAATTACGCGGTCGGAGCCGAAAGCGCCTTCACACGCTTGGCAAGACGCGAAACCTTGCGGGAAGCGGTGTTGACGTGAAGCACACCCTTGGTGGCTGCGCGGGCCAGTTCCGGCTGAGCAGCGATGAATGCTGCCTTTGCGCGATCCGCATCACCCGATGCGATGGCTTCTTCGACCTGACGGACGAAAGTGCGAACGCGCGAGCGACGAGCCTTGTTGACTTCGGTGCGGCGGGCGATCTTGCGGGTCGCTTTTTTCGCCGAGGTGGTATTGGCCATGTATGCCTCTCTTAGAATTCGAACATAACTCCGCTGTTGCAGCGCGGGCCCTGCGGCCACCTCATCCAGCAATGCGGGAGCAATTGCGGAAAACCAGAGCGGCTTTCCAAACTGTGGCGGGCATATAACCGGAATGAGCCGCTGCGTCAACGCGGATTCTCGTCAAAGCCGCGTAATTCCGGAATATTGCCGTCACCGGTTCTTGAAGGCCGGCTTGCGCTTCTCGACGAAGGCAGCCATCCCTTCCTTCTGATCCTCCGTGGCGAACAGGCTATGGAACAGGCGGCGCTCGAAGCGGAGCCCTTCGTCGAGCGTGGTTTCCAGGGCGCGGTTGACCGCTTCCTTCGCCATGAGCACGGAAGGACGGGAATGCGAGGCGATCCTGGCAGCGGCGGCCAGCGCCTCGCCGAGCAGCTTGTCGGCCGGCACCACGCGCGCCACAAGGCCCGAACGTTCCGCCTCGGCAGCATCCATCATCCGGCCGGTCAGCACCAGATCCATCGCCTTGGCCTTGCCGACGGCGCGCGTCAGCCGTTGCGAGCCGCCCATGCCGGGGATGATGCCGAGCGTGATTTCCGGCTGGCCGAACCTGGCCGTCTCCGCGGCGATGATGAAATCGCACATCATCGCCAGCTCGCAGCCGCCGCCAAGGGCGAAACCGCCGACCGCCGCGATGACCGGCTTGCGCGCCTTGGCGATCTCTTCCCAGCCGCTGAAGAAATCCTTCGTGTAGGCATCGACGAAATCGAGCGACTGCATTTCCTTGATATCGGCGCCGGCGGCAAAGGCCTTGTCCGAGCCCGTCAGCACGATCGCGCCGATGGCGTCATCGAGATGAAGCGCGGCATAGGCCTGCTTCAGCTCGGCCAGGACGGTGGAATTCAGCGCATTCAGCGCCTGCGGCCGATTGAGCCGGATGAGGCCGACTGCCCCATGTGTCTCGACGATGAGGGTTTCGTAAGCCATTTGTCTCTCCCTTTAATCAGCCTTGGCCCTTTAATCCGCTTTAGCCCTTCAATCAGCCCTGGCAGGCGGCGCAATAGAAAGAAGAGCGCCCCGCCTGGACGATGCGGCTGACCGTACCGCCGCAACCGGGCGTACCGCAAGGCTGCGCCTCACGATCGTAGACGGAAAAGGAATGCTGAAAATAGCCGAGCGAACCATCGGTCTGGATGTGGTCGCGCAACGACGAGCCGCCCGCCGCAATCGCATCGGCAATGACGTCGCGGATAGCGCCGACCAGCCCCATCAGCGCCTCTTTCGGCTTGCCCGAATCCGTGACCAGCGTGCCGGCCGCGCGCAGCGGCGACAGATGCGAGCGCCAAAGCGCCTCGCAGACATATATATTGCCGAGACCGGCGATGTTCTTCTGATCCAGCAATGCGCTCTTCAGCGGCTGGGCCTTGCCGGCGAAACGCTTAGCCAGGTAATCGGCATCGAGTTCGTTGCCGGTCGGCTCCGGGCCGAGCTCGCGGAAAAAGGGATGGCTGACCATATCGGCCCGCTTGACGATATCCATGAAGCCGAAGCGGCGCGGATCATTATAGATGACGCGCGCATCGCCGCCGCTGCCCGCCAGATGAAAAACGACATGATCGTGCTTTTCGTCCTTCGAGCGGGGATGGTGAAAGGCCCCCGGCGTTCCCGCCGGCGGGCCGGCCTCGACCCGGAACGAACCGGACATACCGAGATGGGAGACGATCGTCATGCCGTCGTCGAGATCGATGAGCAGGTATTTGGCACGGCGGGACAGCGACGTGATGCCGCGCCCCGAAACGGACCGGGCGAAATCGGCCGGGAACGGAAAGCGCAGATCGGTGCGCCGCAGCTCCAGCGCCTTCAGGACAGCGCCTTCCATGGAAGGCGCCAGGCCTCGCTTGACGGTTTCGACCTCTGGTAATTCCGGCATGGCTATCCATCTTTATGTTTCAACCGCTTACGATCTGAGCTATAGCCCAGGACACTGCGGCTGAGGATCTGGCTGATGAGATAGCGTGGCAAACGCGATTTCGCTATGGTCCGCCGTTGAATACTGCATAATTCCTGAAATCGGAATCGATATAGGGATAAAATCATGCAGCGGATTTAAAGTGCTGCAGCGACCTTTGCGCATCCCGAATGACGCGCGGCGCTGGAATGTAACGGAGTTGAGCCGATGGCAGAAAGCCGCACCTCCGCCGATGGCGGCATGGAAACATCCTATGGCTTCCGCGAAGTGGCCGATGGCGAAAAGCAGGGCCTCGTCAACGAGGTGTTCCACAAGGTCGCCAAGCGCTACGACGTCATGAACGACGTCATGTCCATGGGCATGCATCGCGCCTGGAAGGATGCGATGATATCCGCGCTCAACCCGCGCAAGGATCCATCCTACAGGACCCTCGATGTCGCCGGCGGCACGGGCGACATCGCCTTCCGCATCGTGGAGGCTTCCAACCGGCTGGCGCATGCGACCGTGCTCGACATCAACGGCTCGATGCTTGCCGTCGGCGCCGAGCGTGCCGAGAAGAAGAAGATTTCCGACAATCTCACCTTCGTCGAGGCGAATGCCGAGGAACTGCCCTTCGAACCGAACTCCTTCGACGCCTATACGATCGCCTTCGGCATCCGCAACGTGCCGCATATCGATGTCGCGCTGAAGGAAGCCTATCGGGTGCTGAAGCGCGGCGGCCGGCTGCTGGTGCTCGAATTCTCCGAAGTCGACCTGCCGCTGCTCGACCGCGTCTACGACGCCTGGTCCTTCAACGCCATTCCGAAATTCGGCAAGGCGATCACCGGTGACGCCGAGCCCTATCAGTATCTGGTGGAATCGATCCGCAAGTTCCCGAACCAGCAGGATTTCGCCACGATGATCCGCGAGGCCGGCTTCTCGCGCGTGAGCTTCACCAACTACACCGGCGGCATCGCCGCCCTGCACTCCGGCTGGAAGCTCTGAAGCATGATGTCGAGCCATGCGATGCGGCTGACGGCCTCCGCCCTCCGAGACCTTGAGACGCTATGAGTGCTTTCAGCGCATATTTCGGCCTGATGCGGGTCGGCTGGGTGCTTGTGCGCGAAGGCGTGGTCATGGCGCTGCCATCCGAAGGGCTGCCGCCCTCCGTCAGCCTCGCCAAATCCTTCGTCGGCATCTTCGCCCGCAGGAAGGCAAAGAGCCAGGCCCGCAGCGACCGGCTTGCCAAGGCGGTCGAACGGCTCGGGCCCTCCTATGTGAAGATCGGCCAGTTCCTGGCGACACGGCCCGATGTCGTCGGCGTCGACATGGCCAACGACCTGTCGCAGCTCCAGGACCGCATGGCCTTCTTTCCGCATGAGACCGCAACCGCGGCCATCGAGTCTTCGCTTGGCCGGCGGATCGACGACCTCTACGTCAGTTTCGGCGAGCCGATTGCCGCCGCCTCAATAGCGCAGGTGCATCCGGCGGAGATCGATACGGCCGAGGGGCGCAAGCGTGTTGCCGTCAAGGTGGTGCGGCCAGGCGTACGACAGCGTTTCTCCAACGACATCAAGGCGATGTATCTCGTCGCGGGGATGCAGGAACGCTTCATGCCTTCCAGCCGGCGTCTTCGACCGGTGGAAGTGACCAAGACGCTCGAGCAGACCACCAAGGTCGAGATGGATCTTCGGCTGGAGGCGGCAGCGCTCTCCGAGATCGCCGAAAATACCGAAAAGGACCCGGGCTTCCGCGTTCCCAAGGTCGATTGGGAACGCACGGGCCGCGACGTCATCACCATGGAGTGGATCGACGGCGTAAAAATGTCCGATGTCGAGGGGCTGAAGGCTGCCGGGCACGATCTCAACGCGCTTGCCGACACGCTGATCCAATCCTTCCTGCGCCACACGCTGCGCGACGGCTTCTTCCATGCCGACATGCATCCCGGCAACCTCTTCGTCGATCCCGCAGGCACGATCGTCGCCGTCGACATGGGCATCGTCGGGCGCCTCGGCAGGAAGGAACGCCGCTTCCTTGCCGAAATCCTCTACGGTTTCATCACCCGCGACTATATCCGGGTGGCGGAGGTGCATTTCGAGGCCGGCTATGTGCCCGCGCATCACAATACGGAAAGTTTCGCACAGGCCATCCGCGCGATCGGCGAGCCGATCCATGGGCAGCCTGCCGAAACCATCTCCATGGGCAAGCTTCTGACGCTGCTCTTCGAAGTGACCGAACTCTTCGATATGGAAACACGGCCGGAACTCGTCATGCTGCAGAAGACCATGGTCGTGGTCGAAGGCGTGTCGCGCATGCTCAATCCGCGCTTCAACATGTGGAAGGCTTCGGAACCGGTCGTCGGCGACTGGATTCGCACCAATCTCGGCCCGAAGCGGATCATGACCGATCTGCGGGATGGCTTGAAAGCAGCCGTGAAGCTTGCCGAAGCAGCGCCCGAGATCGCCGCCAAGACAGAGAAGTTCCATCACGAGCTTTTGCATATGAGCGAAAACGGGCTGCGCTTCGACCCGCAGACGGCAGAGGCAATCGGCAAGTCCGAGGCCAAGCACAGCCGCTCCGGCCGTTTCGCGCTATGGATAATCGCGCTGACGCTTCTCTACATAGCCTGGCATCTGGGCTGATCCTCAGAACCTCCTTGCATCCACGAGCGGTTTGTCTTTACGCAAATCCGAACGGAAAACCGCTATGTATTTCTCTTGGAATCGCGCGTGCCGCCGACGCCGACGCACGGATTTTTCCATGCCCGCCTTTCGCCTCCGCGACGCTATATGACGCGACAAACACAGAGTTGCGCCGCGGTTTGACTCGCCCCAGAATTCAGCGGCATGCCACCTGCCGAGGTGTTCGCCATTTGGGATATCCCATTGGCGATAAGGCTCGCATAGCCTTGTGAAAAAGGAGAGCAATAGACATGGAGCGTCAGAAAGCCGGCATCGAACTGACCGGGCAACCCCTAGGGTTCAGCGACCTGGTGCGGATCGGCGCGGGCGCCGCCTTGCCCTCGGCATCGGAGAGCGGCATGGCCCGGGTGCGCCTGGCGCGCGGCGTTCTCGAAAGCACGATCCAGTCCGGCATGCCCGTCTATGGCTCTACGACCGGTGTCGGCGCCATGAAGGATGTCGAGTGGTCTCCCGAAGATCTCGATGCCTTCAATCTCGGCCTGGTGCGCGCCCATCATTTCGGCACGGGCGCGCCGTTTTCCATGTCGGTCGTCCGCAACGCCATGGCGATCCGCGTCAACACGGCTCTCACCGGTCAGGTCGGATGCTCGCAGGAGCTGATCCAGGCCTATCTGCAACTTCTTGGCGCCGATGTCATTCCGGTCGTTCGCCGCACCGGCTCGATCGGCTGCGCCGATATCGGTCTGATGGGTCAGATCGGCGCGGTTCTGACGGGCGTCGGCGAGGCCGTCTATCGCGGCCGCCGCATGCAGGCCGCCGATGCCTTCGCCGCCGCCGGCATCGCCCCCGTAAAGATGCTGCCGCGCGATAGCCTGGCCTCGCTCAGCGTCAACGCCGTCAGCTTTGCCGCCGCCGCGGAAACCACCCGCAATGCCGCCTCCTCGATCCGCGTGCTGCTGGCGACGGGCATGATGGCCGCCGGGGCGCTCGGAGCTTCGCGCGACCCCTGGATTTCGGTGCGCCATGTCGGCACCGCCCGCGAAGCCCTGATCGGCGCGTGGCTCTGCAACGCCTCGGAGGAATGGCCCTGGCCGGTTGCGACCCATGTGCAGGACCCGCTGAGCCTGCGCATGATCGCCCAGGTCTTCGGCGCCGTCATCGAAAATCTCCTGACCGCCGGCCACAAGATCCTTGCAGCCACCGGCCGCTCCGACGACAACCCCGTCATCGTCGACGGTCGCGTCATGACCTCGGGCGGCTCGCTTCCGCTCGATGTTACCGTGCTTCTGGAAGCGGCCGTCATCTGCATGGCCCATGCCGCCCGCAACGCCTTCAATCGCTGCGTCCTGCTCGGCAACGGCCAGCGGCGCGGCCTGCCCGTCAATCTGGTGCCGGATGGCCGGATCGCCACCGGTTTCGGCCCGATCATCAAGCTTGCCGGCGAAATATTCTCGCGCGTGCTCTCCATGTCCAACCCGGTCTCGGCGCAATCGCTCGTCGTCGCCGGAGGCATGGAGGACGAAGCCGCCTTCCTGCCGCTCGTCATCGAGCGCTTCGAACGGCAAATGCGCGCGCTGAAGCGTCTGGCGGCGCTGGAAGCCCTGCTCTCGGCGCAAGCGATCGATATTCTCGGCGACAAACCGGAAGGTGTGGCGCGCATGCTCTACGACGTCGTGCGCAAGCATGCGGATTTCTATGTCGTCGACCGTCCCCTTTCGGCCGAGGTCGAAGCAATCGAGGAGGAGCTTGCCTCCGAAGCCTTCGTTTCGGAAATGATCGCCCACAAGCCGATCCTCGCCTATGATGATTTCTTCGCGCTCGGCTCGCTGGAGCGGGTCGAGGAGCGGCTTTATCACGACACCGTTGCCATCTGAACCAACCGACGAGCCCAACCGACAAGCGGAGAGAATGCACATGGCCGATTTCGATCTTGTTCTGCAAGGCACCGTGGTTTTGCCCGAACGCATCGTGGAAGCCGGCTATGTCGCCGTGCGCGACGGCAAGATCGCCGAGGTCGGCATCGGCGTGCCGCCGGCCGCACGCGAGCGGCATCTGCTCGGCAAGGCGCTGATCCTGCCCGGCGCCATCGACGCGCAGGTCCACTCCCTCTCGCAGAAGGACCAGGAGGATTTCATCTGGTCGACGCGCTCGGCAGCGGCAGGCGGCGTCACCACCATTGTCGACATGCCCTATGACGAAGGCAATCTCGTCTGCTCGGCATCGGCGGTGAAGAAGAAGATCGACCACGCCGGACCGCAATCGCGCGTCGATTTCGCCCTCTACGGCACGGTCGATCCGGAAGAAGGCCCGGCACGCATCGCCGAGATGGTCGAAGCCGGCGTCGCGGCCTTCAAATTCTCCACCTTCGGCACCGATCCGAAGCGTTTTCCGCGCATTCCGCCCGCCCTGCTCGACGCCTGCTTTGCCGCGATCGCCCCGACCGGCCTCACTGCCGGCGTGCATAACGAGGACGACGAAGCCGTTCGCACCTATATGGAGCAGGTCAAGGCAAGCGGCGTCACCGATTATCGCGCCCACGGCCTTTCCCGCCCGCCGATCACCGAACTGCTCGCCATGCACACGATCTTCGAGACGGGCGCGGATACCGGCTGCCCGGCGCATGTCGTGCATTGCTCGCTGGGGCGCGGCTACGACATCGCCCGCGCCTATCGCCGCGACGGCTTCGAAGCGACCGTCGAATGCTGCATCCACTACCTGACGCTCGACGAGGAAAACGATGTGCGGCGTCTCGGCGGCAAGGCGAAAATTAATCCGCCGATCCGTCCCCGCGCCGAAGTGGAAACCTTGTGGCGCAAGGTGGCGGAAGGCAATGTCTGGCTCGTCTCGACCGACCACGTCAGCTGGTCGGAAAACCGCAAAACCAATCCGGACATGCTGGCGAACGCCTCCGGCGTGCCGGGACTGGAGGTCATGGTGCCGCTCTTCGTCAAAGGCGCTCTGGAACGCGGCGTGCCGCTCACCTGGGCCGCGAAGCTGATGGCGGAGAACCCGGCCAGGCATTTCCGCCTCGATCATATCAAGGGTGCGCTGACACCGGGCAAGGACGCCGATATCGTCGTGCTGGAACCGCGCGAAATGGTCTACGACGCAGCCGCGAGCGGCAACAACGTCGTCGGCTGGAGCCCCTATAACGGCATTCGCCTGCCCTGGACGGTTTCGGCCGCCTACCTTAGAGGCAAGCAGATCACCGAGGGACAGAAGGTGCTGGCCGAACCCGGCTCCGGCAGCTTTGTCCGTCCCTTGCCTCGCCAAGTACTTGCCGGAGATGCAGCCCGATGACCGACCCCACGCGCCACAACCTTCCCGTCAACGCCGACCGTATCGCCGAGGATATCGATGCGCTGGCAAGGATCACCGATCCGGGCCATCCCTGGACCCGCCGCGCCTTTTCGCCGCTCTTCCTGGAAGGGCGCGCCTACATCGACGCGCGGATGAAGGCGGCTGGACTTGAGACCCGCATCGACGCCGCCGGCAATCTGATCGGCCGGCGCGCTGGCGCAAAGCCCGGCCTCGGCACGATCCTTGTCGGCTCGCACTCCGACACCGTTCCCGATGGCGGCCGCTTCGACGGCATTGCCGGGACGATCGCGGCACTTGAAGTCGCGCGCTCCCTGCAAGATCGCGGCATCGAACTCGACCACGATCTGGAGATTGTCGATTTCCTGGCCGAGGAAGTCAGCATCTTCGGCGTCTCCTGCATCGGTAGCCGCGGCATGACCGGGCAGATCCCCGAGGCATGGCTTACCCGCGTGAGCGGCGACCGCACGCTGTCGCAGGGCATTGCCGAGGTCGGCGGCGATCCTTCCGTGCTGCTTGCGCAGAAGCGCCCGGATCTCGCCGGCTTCCTGGAGCTGCATATCGAGCAGGGTCCGGTGCTGGAAGCCGAGAACAAGGATATCGGCATCGTCACCGCGATCGCCGGCATCACCCGCATCGAAATCACCGTGGAAGGCCGCGCCGATCACGCCGGCACGACGCCGATGGACCGCCGCGCGGATGCGCTGGTGGCCGCCTCGCAGCTGGTGCTCGATATTCGCCAACGGGCGGCCGAGCAGGCAAAGACGCCGGGCCATTTCGCCGCCACCGTCGGCGAATTCCGCATCGAGCCGAATGCCGCCAACGTCGTACCCTCGAAGGTCGTGCTGCTGATCGACGGCCGCGCCGAAATCCGCAGCGACATGGAGGATTTCCTCGCCTGGATCGACGGCGAAGTGAAGACCATCGCCGCCGATTACGGCGTGACGATCAACCCGCCGGTGCGCGTCTCCGACAACATGCCGACGCCCGGCGCGCCGGTGCTGCTCGAAACGCTGGAGCGCGCCTGCGAGACGGTCGGCGCCAAGCATCGCCGCATGGCCTCCGGCGCCGGCCACGACACGGCCTGGATCGCCAAGGTCGCGCCGGCCGCCATGATCTTCGTGCCCTGCAAGGAAGGCCGCAGCCATTGCGCCGAGGAATGGGCGGAGAATGACGATATCGCCATGGGCGCGGCCGTCCTTTTCGAAGCGGTGCGCGACATGGACAAGAACCTCAAACAGAACCGGGAGTAGTCAATGGGACGCGTACTCGTTGCCAAGGATGTGGAAGCGGCCGTCAAGGGCGGCTCCGTTTACGCCGCAGGCGGTGGCGGCTGGGCCGATCACGGCCGCATGCTCGGCTATGCGGCCGTCAATGTCGGCAAGCCGGAGCTGGTGTCGATCGAGGAATTGAACGACAACGACTGGATCGCCACGGCCGCCGCCATCGGCGCGCCGGCCTCCACGACCCCCTGGGAAATGCAGGGCATCGACTACGTGAAAGCCGCACAGCTGCTGCAGGACGAGCTTGGCGAGAAGCTTTCCGGCCTGATCATCGGCCAGAACGGCAGGTCCTCGACGCTGAACGGCTGGTTGCCATCGGCCATCCTCGGAACGAAGGTGGTGGACGCCGTGGGCGACATCCGCGCCCATCCGACGGGCGACATGGGCTCGATCGGCATGGCCGGTTCGCCCGAGCAGATGATCCAGACCGCCGTCGGCGGCAACCGCGCCGAAAACCGCTATATCGAGCTGGTCGTGAAGGGCGCGACGGCGAAGATTTCGCCGATCCTGCGCGCGGCATCCGACCAGTCCGGCGGCTTCATCGCCTCCTGCCGCAACCCCTTGCGCGCCTCCTATGTCCGCACGCATGCGGCGCTTGGCGGCATCTCCATGGCGCTTTCGCTCGGCGAGGCGATCATCGAGGCGGAGAAGAAGGGCGGCAGCGCCGTCATCGACGCCATCTGCAAGACCACCGGCGGCCATATCCTCGCCGAAGGCACGATCACCAGGAAAGACGTCGTCTACACGAAGGAAGCCTTCGATATCGGCACCATCACGGTCGGCAGCGGCGACAAGGCCGTCGTCATGCATGTGATGAACGAGTACATGGCCGTCGAGGATATTGGCGGAAAGCGGCTCGCGACGTTCCCGTCCGTCATCACCACGCTGTCGCCGGAAGGCGAGCCCTTGAGCGTCGGCCAGCTGCATGAGGGCATGAAGGTTTTCATCCTGCATGTACCGATGGACATCATTCCGCTCTCTGCCAGCGTGCTCGACCCCACGGTCTATCCCTCCGTCGAGAAGGCGATGGGCATCGAGATCGCGAAATACGCGCTGGCCGGCAAGAAAGGCTGAGAAGCGCAGGAGGCTTGAATGGCCCGTGACGCCGGTCTCGAGGAATTGCTGAGAGAAGAGCTTGGGGAACGCCCCGGGCTCAGCGAAAAAGCGATGTTCGGCGGCTGGGCCTTTCTGCTCAACGGCCATCTGCTGTGCGGCGCCCGTGACGACGGGATGCTGATCCGCCTCGGTAAGGGCAACGATGCCTGGGCGCTGGAACTGCCCGATATCAAACCCATGCTGTCGGGCAGCCGCGAAATACAGGGATGGGTCCGCGCCGGGCCGGAGGCCTATGGCAACGACATGCTGCGCAAGCGCCTGCTTCTGGCCGCGCTGGACTTTGTCGAAGGCCTGCCGCCGAAATGAACGAGTATTGAAGAGCACTCCTCTTCTCCCCGGCGGGGAGAAGATGTCCGTCAGGACAGATGAGGGGGTGAGCGACAAAGGAGCGAACGTCTGAGCAGTAAGCGAAGACGGTATCTGCCGAGCCGCCCCCTCATCCGACCCTTNNTCCCCGAGGGGAGAAGGGGAGACTATAAACAAGAGGAAAAGCAATCATGCCGAAAGCCAATCCACGCCATCCGAAATTCCCCATTCCGGGCGGCCCGGAGCTGCGTGCCAAGGGCTGGCGGCAGGAGGCGCTGCTGCGCCTGCTCGAAAACGTGCTCTCGGTCGGCGAAGACCCGGACAATCTCGTCGTCTACGCCGCCCTCGGCAAGGCGGCGCGCAACTGGGCGGCGCACAAGGGCATCATCAAGGCGCTGACCGAGATGGATGAGGACCAGACGCTGCTCATCCAGTCCGGCAAGCCGATCGGCCTCATCCGCACGCATGACAAGGCACCGCTCGTCATCATGGCGAACTGCAATATCGTCGGGCAATGGGCGAAGGCCGAGGTATTTTACGAGCTGCAGCGCAAGGGCCTGATCTGCTGGGGCGGGCTGACCGCCGGCGCCTGGCAATATATCGGCAGCCAGGGCGTGATCCAGGGCACCTACGAAATCTTCATGCGCATCGCCGAGCGCCGCTTCGGCGGCGATCTCTTCGGCCGTTTCGTGCTGACGGCCGGTCTCGGCGGCATGGGCGGTGCGCAGCCGCTCGCCGGCCGCATGGCGGGTGCCGCCATCCTCTGTGTCGATATCGATGCGGAACGCGCCAGGAAGCGCCAGGAAATCGGCTATCTGCAGGAAATCGCCCCCGACCTCGATTCCGCGCTGGCGATGATCGACGCGGCCGTCAAGGAAAAGCGGGCGCTTTCCGTCGGCCTCGTCGGCAATGCGGCCGAGATCTATCCGGAGATTGCACGGCGCGGCATCGTGCCCGATATCGTCACCGACCAGACCTCCGCGCACGACCTCGTTTATGGCTATGTGCCGAAGGGCATGAACCTGCAGCAGGTCAGGGACTTGCGCGACGACGGCCAGGGCCAGCTGATGGCGGCCAGCCGCGCCTCGATCGTCGAGCATGTGAAAGCCATGCTGGATTTCCAAAAGAAGGGCTCCGAAGTCTTCGACAACGGCAACCTGATCCGCACCCAGGCGAAGGAAGGCGGCGTCGCCAACGCCTTCGATATCCCGATCTTTACCGAAGCCTATCTGCGGCCGCTCTTCTGCCGCGCCATCGGCCCGTTCCGCTGGATGGCGCTGTCGGGCGAGGAAAGCGATATCGCCCGCATCGACGATCTGCTGCTGGAGATGTTCCCGGACAACAAGATCATCACCAACTGGATCAAGCTTGCCCGCGAGCATGTGCCCTTCGAAGGGCTGCCGGCGCGGATCGCATGGCTGGGCCATGGTGAGCGCACGGCGCTGGCCCGCCGCGTCAACGAGCTTGTGGCAAGCGGCGAGCTGACGGGGCCGATCGCATTTTCGCGCGACCATCTCGATGCCGGCGCCATGGCGCATCCGAACATCATGACCGAGCGCATGAAGGACGGCTCCGATGCCATCGCCGACTGGCCGCTGATCGACGCCATGATGCTCTGCTCGTCCATGGCCGATCTCGTCGTCGTCCATTCCGGCGGCGGCGGCTATGCCGGCTACATGACGAGCTGCGGCGTCACCGTGGTTGCAGACGGCACGGCTGCGGCCGACGAACGGCTCGATCATGCGCTGACCAACGACACAGCACTCGGCGTCATGCGCTATGCAGATGCCGGCTATGAGGAAGCGCTGGACGAAGTTGCGAAAAAGGATGTGCCCTATATCCGTTTGGGATAAGCGCGTCTGTTCTTGCCGATATTGAAAGACTATGGTCCGGGCAATTCAAACCGACCTGTTTTATACGCAATTCCGGACGAAAGACCGCTTCACCCTTTTCCCGGAATTGCTCTGGAGAGTTGCCCGTGATCCCCTGGACCCTGCTCGACACTGCGAAAATCCCCGGCGGCGGCGAGCTGCGCCTGAAGCAGCGCGGCCAGGAATTTTCCATCATGCTCGGCACCAACGAGCTGATGAACAGTCGCCTGAGCGGCTCCGAGCGCACGCTCGCCACGCTTTCCTGCGAGAAGATCAAGGGTCGAAAGGCGCCGCATATCCTGATCGGCGGCCTCGGCATGGGCTTTACCCTGCGCGCAGCACTCGGCGAACTCGGCACGGATGCCAAGGTGACGGTGGCGGAACTGGTTCCGGCGGTCGTTTCCTGGGCGCGCGGGCCGATGGCGACGGTTTTCGACGGCTGCCTCGATGATCCGCGCGTCGCCATTCACGAGGACGATGTGCGCCCGCTCATCCGTGCCCGCAAGGCGGCCTACGACGCCATCCTGCTCGATGTCGACAACGGCCCGGATGGCATTACGTCGGAGGCCAATGACGGCCTATACGACTATCGGGGCCTGAAGGCGGCGCGCGATGCGCTGCGGCCCGGCGGTGTGCTCGCGGTCTGGTCTTCGGGACCAGACGAGCGCTTTACGAGACGCCTGCGCGACAGCGGCTTTACGGCCGAAGTGGTCAACACGCGCGCCAACGGCAAGACAGGCGCGCGGCACGTCATCTGGCTTGCCACCAAAGGCTAGAGCAATTCCAGGAAAAGTGCGCAGCGGTTTTCCGTCCGGAATCGCGTAAAAACAAAGGGATAGAGCGGTTCATCGATTCCGTGAAACGAGGAACCGCTCTAGACCATTTCCCTAGAGATAGCGCGTTTCCTCCGGCGCACGATCGAAGAGGATGCAATGCCGCCAGGCACCTCCCTCACGCAGGTCTACCGAAACGGATGGCGCCGTCATGTTCTGCGGCCCCCACCAGCGCACCAGATGCTCCGGCTCCGTCCAAAGGCGAAACAACAGCGCACGCGGCGCGGCAATGTCTCGGGTCAATACGAAAGGAGCGAGTTGGACGGCAAGCGCTGAAGCGATCCGGCAGCCGGATGGTACGATCTCAGGAAAGAATATTGGACACTTCGATCAGATTGCCGTCCGGATCGCGGAAATAGACCGAGAGAATGGGGGCGGTCGCGCCGGTGCGGCGAACGGGACCTTCCTCGATCACAACACCCTCGGCTTTCAGGTGAGCGATGATGTCATTGAGCGGCGTGTCGCTGATGAAGCAAAGATCGGCCGAACCCGGCGTGGGCCGCTCGGCCTTGGGTTCGAACTCATGCCCGGCGCGATGCAGATTGATCTTCTGGTTGCCGAAGGTCAGAGCCTTGCGGCCCTCGCCGAAGGTCTCGACTCCCATGCCGAGGACGCGGGCATAGAAATCGCAGCTCTCGTCGATGCTCGCAACCGTGAGTACAAGATGATCGAGATGGTCGATGCGGATCATGACAGCCTCCGGCCTTACCGACGCGCCAGCCTGGCAACGGCAAGGGCGCTCGCGAGGCATAGTGCCAGCATGACGAGGATGAAGGCAACCACGGCATTCCAGCCATCGGCAAGCCAGAAGTAACCGCCAACCGAGCCGGCGATGCTGGAGCCGAGATAATAGGCCAGCAGGTAGAGCGAGGAGGCGTGACCCTTGAAGCCGCGGGCAAGCCGTCCCACCAGCGCGCTGGCGACCGAATGGGTCATGAAGAAGCCGATCGTCACCAGCACAATGCCCAGGATGATCAGCGGCAGCGAGCTTGAGAGCGTCACCGCTGCACCGAGCGCCGCGATCAGCACGCCCGCCGGCAGCACGACGAAATGGCCGATGCGATCGCCGAGGAGACCGGCTGCCCAGGAGGCGACGATGCCGAAGAGGTAGGCGGTGAAGATCAGGCCGAGCTCGGTCTGGCTGAGGTTATAAGGCGCGGCAACGAGGCGGAACCCGGCATAGTTATAAACCGTGACGAAGGAACCCATGGCAAGGAATGCGATGGCAAACAGCAGCGGCAGCGCCGCATTGCCGAAGTGCCCGCCCCATGCCTTTACATGAAAGGCGGCATCGAAGCCCTTGCGCGGGGTAAAATTGCGCGATGGCGGCAGAAGGTAGAGGAAGCCGATGGCGGCGACCAGGCCGAGAATGCCGACGGCGGCCAGTGCCGGCCGCCAGCTTAAGGATTCGGCGATCGTGCCCGTCACCACGCGGCCGGCCATGCCGCCGAAAGCGTTGCCGGCGATATAGAGGCCCATGGCGCCGCCAAGGCCGCGCGGCTCGATCTCCTCGGCCAGATAGGTCATGGCAACAGCCGGCACGCCGCCGAGAAGAAAGCCCTCGAGCGCACGGACGACAAGCAGCATGTGCCAGCTCGGCGACACCGCGCAGACGAGCGTACAGATGGCCGCGCCCAGCAGCGATATGAACATCAGGCTGCGGCGGCCGAGGCCTTCGGAAACGGCGGCGGCACCGAAGATCGCAAAGGCCAGGAACCCGGTCGAAAGCGACAGCGACAGCGAACTTGCGGCAGGCGTGACGCCGAAATCCTCGGAGAAGATCGGCATCAGCGGCTGGACGCAGTAGAGCAGCGAGAAGGTGGCAAAACCCGAGAGGAACAGCGCTATGGTCGCGCGGCGAAAGGCAGGCGTGCCACGCGTGAGGAATTGGCGAGGCTCGGCCGGCTGCTCATTCCGGACGAGTGTCAATTCGGGACGGGAGGGGACTTCGAAAGCAGTGGTTTTCTGCTTGCTGGCGACGCGGAACATGGGGCATCCAACCTTTCTTGCGTTGGAATCTAGTCAGATCAGCTTCATTAGTCCAATATATGGAACAGGCGATCTCAATAGCTTTTGGAGATAGCGATGGAATTGCGACATATCCGCTATTTTCTGGCGCTTGCGGAGGAGGGAAATTTCACCCGTGCCGCCGCCAATCTCGGCATCGGCCAGCCGCCGCTCAGCCAGCAGATCCGGGACCTGGAAAACGAGGTGGGAGCGCAACTGTTTCACCGTGTACCGCACGGGGCGGAGCTGACGGCTGCCGGCGAGGCCTTCCTCACCGAGGCAAGGACCGCCATCGACGCCGCGGAAAAGGCAAAGCTTGCCGCCCAGCGTGCCAATCGCGGCGAAATCGGCCGCCTGTCGCTCGGCTTCACCGCCTCCTCCGCCTTCAACACCATCGTCACGGCCACCATCCGCGAGTTTCGCGGCCACTGGCCCGAAGTGCGGCTGTCACTGACGGAAATGAACACCAATGCGCTGATGGAACGGCTGGTGCGCGGCGAGATCGATGCGGCCTTCATCCGGCCCGGCCTGGAAGATCCGCGCGACGTTCGCCTGAAACGCTTTGCCGACGAGCCGATGCTGATCGCGCTGCCGGCGCATCATGCGCTGGCGACGAAGGAGCGTGTGCCGATCGAGGCATTGGCCGGCGAGCCTTTCATTCTCTTCCCCCGCATGGTCGGGCTCAGCCTCTATGACGATATCGTCGGGGCTTGCCGCGAAGCGGGCTTCGAGCTTGTTGTGACGCAGGAGGCGCCGCAGATCCCCTCCGTCGTCAATCTCGTCGCCGCAAACCTCGGCGTTTCCATCGTTCCGGCTTCGATCGCGCAGATCAAGCTCGATGGCGTCGCCTATCGGCCGATCGACGGGCCGCCGGTCGTGGCAAGGCTCGGTCTTGCCAGCCTCAAGGCGCAGCGGTCGCCTGTCGTCGCCAACCTCATGAGCCTGATTGCTTAGTCAGGCAGCTATTCATTTTCATGCTGTACCGGACGCAAGGCCGCTTCACACGTTTGCCGAGTTTACTCCCGCTCCCAATAAGGCGGATCGCCGAATGCTTTCTTCAGATGATCGGCGATGGCCCTGAGCTTTGCCGACGGATTGCGCCCCTCGGGATGCGCCATGAAAATGAACTCCTGCTGCGGCCGATAGCCGACATCGATCACGACAAGCCGCCCTTCCCTGATCGAAGGTCCCGCGATGAAGGCCGGCAACAGGGCGATTCCCAGGCCGGCCATGGCTGCGTCATGGAGAATATCGCCATTATTGACGCCCAAGGCCAGTTTTCCCCGGACGACGACGGCGCCGTCCGGCCCTTCGAACCGCCAATCCGCCACGCCGCGATTGGTATAGAAGATACCACGGTGGCTCTCGAGATCGGACAGCGAAGCAGGCACGCCGTGGCGGCTCAGATAATCCGACGATGCCACGAGAAAGCGGCGGCTGCGCGCAAGCTTCCATGCGACAAGGCGCGAGTCGGCAATCAGGCCATGGCGGATGATCGCATCGTAACCATCCGAGGCCGCATCGACCCGGCGGTCGTCGAGATCGAGCGTCAACTCGATCTCCGGATGATCGGCGAGAAACGGATAGAGAGCGGGACCAAGATGCATGCGCCCGAAGGTGACGGGCGCCGCAATGCGCAGCGGCCCCATCAGCGTGCCGCGCCGCTCGGCGAGATCGGCGGCCGCCTCGCGAACCTCCTGTGCGATACGAATTGCCCGTTCCAGAAAGGCGGCGCCATCCTCCGTCAGGGTCAGCTTGCGCGTCGTGCGATGCAGCAGGGTCGCCCCCAATGCCTTCTCCATGTCCGACAGGCGCTCGCTGACGACGGATTTCGACAGCCGCAGGCGCCGCGCCGCCTCGCTGATCGATCCGGCCTCGGCAACGGCCACGAAGGCGACGATCCCGTCAATCTTCAGCATCGTTCGGAAACTCCGAATTCGAATTCCACCATTCGCAGACTAATCCGAACGACCGAAAAAGACCATCTTCCACGTATCGAACAAACCCAAAGACACGTTCCGACCAAGGAGATGGAACAATGAACCGCTTGAATGGAAAAGTTGCAATCGTCACCGGCGCCAGTTCCGGCATCGGCCGGGTCACGGCAAAGCTCTTCGCCGCCGAAGGCGCCAAGGTAGTCGTCGGCGCCCGCCGCGCCGCGGAACTGGAAAGCCTCGCCGCCGAGATCAAAGCAGCCGGCGGCGAAGCAGCCGTATTGGCCGGCGACGTCCGCTCGGAAGACTATCACAAAACGCTGGTCGCCCTTGCGGTCGAGCGCTACGGCAAGCTCGACATCGCCTTCAACAATGCCGGCACGCTCGGCGAAGCCGGTCCCAGCACCGAGGTTTCGGAGGCAGGTTTTGCCGACGCGCTGGCCATCAACCTCACCGCGTCGTTCCTCGCCGCCAAGCACCAGATTGGCGAAATGGTCAAGCATGGCGGCGGTTCCGTGATCTTCACGTCGACCTTTGTCGGCCATACCGTCAGCTTCCCCGGCGTTGCCGCCTATGCCGCCAGCAAATCCGGCCTTATCGGCCTGACACAGACGCTGGCCGCGGAATTTGGCCCGCAGAATGTGCGCGTCAATGCCGTCCTTCCGGGTGCGGTCGATACCGACATGTATCGCGAAATGAACGACACGGCCGACAAGCAGGCTTTCATAACCAATCTGCATGCGCTGAAGCGCGTCGCCGGCCCTGAAGAGATTGCACGCTCGGTCCTCTACCTCGCCTCCGATGACGCAAGCTTCGTCACCGGCACGGCGTCGCTCATCGACGGCGGCCTGTCGATCACGCGCACCTGACCGCCGCTTTTCACGTCGCAATTATCGTCGCGGGCATCGGCAATCCTCGGAACGCGACCATGATTCCGCAAACATGAACTGCTTGCGGGGTCATGCCGCTAAAGTGTCTTGAATGGGCAAGGGTGGCAGTGGATCCTGCCCCCTTGCGGCCTTTCCACTCAGAACATCGTATTATTGTTCTTCGACGTCTCGGGGATCGGCTGCACCGAATCCCAATGCTCCTGGATCTTGTTGTCCTCGACGCGGAAGATATCGACGATGGCGCTGCCACGGTCGCCCGGCTGGCGAACGGCATGGACGCGCAGGATCACGTAATCGCCATCGACCATCACGCGCTTGATCTCGCTTTTCGACTGCGGATAATTTTTCTTCAGATAATCGAGGAAGCCGCGCAGGCCCTCCGGCCCATCGGCGGCCAGGGGGTTATGCTGGATGTATTTGCCGAGATATTTGGAAGCCGCGTCGAAATCCTTGTCGTTCAGCGCTTTCTGGTAGAAATCCAGAACAATCTCCTTGTTCTTCTGCTCTTGCGGCGAATAGGAGCGCTCGGCAAACGCCGGGACGGCTGCGGCCACGATCGGCAGAGCGATCATCGCGACTTTCATCAATTTCAAAGCGGTACTCCTTCGATTGTTAACATGTTCAGTTTTATCGAGCTGGAAAGCGCCCGCAAATGACAAGTAGTTGATGCCGATGTGATCGTTCGCCCGCCTGCGGACAGCCGCGAATGGCCGGCACGAAGAACGCCGCGATTGCCTATTATCCGCCAAAGGCTTAGGCTCGTGAACAAAAGAACGGACGACGGGTCAGGGCATGGTTCTCGCAGGAAAGCGCATCCTTCTCATCATCTCCGGCGGCATCGCGGCCTATAAGAGCCTCGATCTCATCCGCCGGCTGCGCGAACGCGGCGCGAGCGTGCGGCCGGTCATGACGGCTGGCGCACAGCAGTTCATCACGCCGCTTGCCGTCGGTGCGCTTGCTGCCGATCATGTCTTCACCGATCTCTTTTCGCGGCAGGACGAGCAGGATGTCGGTCATATCCGGCTGGCGCGTGACTGCGACCTCGTGCTGATCGCGCCGGCAACGGCCGATCTCCTCGCCAAGATGGCGAACGGGCTGGCCGACGATCTTGCCTCGACCATATTGCTCGCCACGGATCGGCCCGTACTGGCCGCACCGGCCATGAACCCGAAAATGTGGGCGCATGCTGCGACCAGGCGGAATATCGAGACGCTGCGCGGCGATGGCATTGCCTTCATCGGGCCGATGAAAGGCGAAATGGCCGAAAGCGGTGAGGCCGGCGCGGGCCGCATGGCCGAACCGCTCGAAATCGTCGCCGCCGCCGAACTGCGGCTGGATGACGGCGCCAAGCCGCTTGCCGGCAGGAAGGCCATCGTCACCTCGGGGCCGACGCACGAGCCGATCGACCCGGTGCGCTACATCGCCAACCGCTCTTCGGGACGGCAGGGCCATGCCATCGCTGCTGCACTTGCCGCACTCGGCGCCGACGTCACCCTCGTTTCCGGCCCCGTCACCATACCCGATCCTGCCGGCCTCAATGTCGTTCATGTCGAACGGGCGGACGAAATGCGCGATGCGGTGCTTGCGGCTCTTCCCGCGGACATTGCGGTGATGGTGGCCGCGGTTGCCGACTGGCGCGTCGCCTCCGCTTCGGACCAGAAGATCAAGAAGCATCCGGGCGAGTCGATCCCGACGCTGGCGCTCACGGAGAACCCGGACATATTGAAAACCGTCGGCCATCATACACAGCGGCCGCGACTGGTCATGGGCTTTGCGGCCGAGACGCAGGATGTCGAGAGCAACGCGCGCGCGAAACTGGAGCGCAAGGGCGCCGACTTGATCGTCGCCAACGATGTTTCACCCGCGACCGGCATCATGGGCGGCACCCGAAACCGCGTGAAGATCATCAGCCATCATGGCGTCGAGCAGTGGCCCGACCTCGACAAGGATGAAGTGGCGGTACGGCTCGCAGCCCTCATCGCCGAGCAATTCAGGCCGGGATAGCGGTTGCCGGCTGGCGCTCGACACGCGCGCGCTCTTCCGGCTGGAAGGGTGTGACGTGGAGGCCGGTGTCGTCGATCGTGACGGCGCTGCCGTCGGGGATTTCGCGCCAGGCGTCGACGTCATCGTTCAACGGCTCTGACACGAGGCAGTTGCCGGTGCCGACCGGCGAGGCATAGAGCGTCGGCGCCTTGCGGTCGGTCGCATAACGGATGGCGTAGAGCGACTTGCCGTCGGAGAAGGCGGCGGTGAAGCGCACCAGCACCGAGCCGGTCAGATGCAGCGAAAGACCCTCGACGAAGCCGATGGTTTCCGCCACCGCCGCGATCGGATTGGTCGCCATGCCGAACTGCATCGCCAGCAGAAAGAGCAGCTCGGAATCGGTCGTGCCGCTGCGGGCATGGAACAGGCCGTCATCAAGCATGGCTTCCATCGGCCGACGCAGGCGGTCGAAATTGGAAATCTGGCCATTGTGCTGGAACGACCAGTTCTCGAAGACGAAGGGATGGCAATTGTCGCGGCGCGTGCCGCCGCCGGTGGCGGCGCGGACATGGGCGAGAAAGAGCGGCGAGCGGATCTGCCGCGCCAGGCTCTTCAGATTGCAATCCGACCATGCCGGCAGGATATCGCGATAGCGCCCGGGCTCCGGCCGGTCGCCGTACCAGGCGATGCCGAAGCCGTCGCCGTTGGTGGCCGTCTTGGCGCGCGTGGCGCAATGGGATTGTTCGATCAGGGAGTGGGCAGGCGAAGACACCAGCTCCTCCAGATAGAGGGGGTCTCCGCGATAGGCTGCCCAGCGACACATGCGTCTTTCACTCCGATTCCCGCCGTCTTCCAGTCCCGCGGGAGAATGGCAAATCTTGGACGATTGTTTATGCGGAATGGGTAATAAAGTCTTAATTTTCCCGCTCGCGAAGTGCAGGATGACAGATATTTGACGCCTCGTCCGATCACGTTTGGCATCGCGACATTTTCTTCGTGAGCCCGCGGGGACAGGGCTTTCGGCGCGGGAATCGAAGAGCCCGGCATTTCACTGCGACAAGAAGTGTGAAGCGTCCCGACATCGAAGCTCTTGCATCGGATCGAATTTGAGCTACGTTTATCGTGTCTGAAACGTAACGAAAGGAAGGTGATCCAATGTCTAGTGAGATTTCGGTCTTTGTACCTGGCATGGAAATGGTCGTGAACGTTGCGAGGCAGCCCTCGCTCTGATCAACACCTTCCCGAAGCGCTTGCCGCTTCAGGCCAGTTACGGGCCAAAGCTCATGGGGGGTCGCTTAAGGCGGCCCCTTTTGATTTTCAGGGCCTGACGCGCAAGACACGTATCCGCGTGGCGACGGCGACATGCGAAAGGCCGGGAGCTGCCGCGCAAGGCCGAAAGCGCGCTGTGCGCTTCACCCTTTCATTTTTTGCCTTGCCAAACGGGAAGAGCGCCTTAGCTAAACCCGCATGTCTTCTCAGGAACAGCCCGGACAGGGTGAAGCCAAACCGAGGCCGCTGAACGAGCCGGCACTCACCGCACTCTCATTGTATCCTCAGGATTGGGCCCTGTTCCTCGATATCGACGGAACCCTGCTCGACCTTGCCGAACGGCCTGAGGCGATCGTCGTACCCGACTATCTGCCCGGCACACTGCACGCGCTCTCCCGCCAGCTCGGCGGCGCGCTGGCGCTGGTGACGGGACGCGCCATCGAATTCGTCGACCCCCTCTTTGCGCCATTCCGCTTCCCCGTTGCCGGCCTGCATGGCGCGGAACGGCGCGATGCGGCCGGCCGGCTGCGGCGCGCGCATGTTCCGCCCGCCTTCCAGGAGATGAAGCAGCTCATCCGGCGTGAGGCCATGGCCTGGCCCGGCGCGATCGTCGAGGATAAGGGCGCGGCGGTCGCGGTTCATTTTCGGCATGCGCCGGCAAGCGAGGCCGCCATCAGCGAAGCCATGAACCGCCATCTTGAGGAAGCCGGGTCCGACTGGAACCTTCAGCACGGCAAGATGGTGATCGAAATCTGCCCGGCCCACGCCAGCAAGGGACATGCCATCGAGGCGTTTCTTGCCGAAACTCCGTTCGAGGGGCGGCGGCCGGTCGCGATCGGCGACGACGTGACGGATGAGACGATGTTTGCCGCCGCCAACCGTCTCGGCGGTCAATCCGTGCGCGTCGGCGATGGCAATGGAAAAACGCTGGCGCGTGCATCCATTGGCTCACCTGCGCGTTTAAGGGACGTGCTGGGAACGCTCGTCAAGTAATTCGTCTGTCAATACGGCGCCCTCCCAGCCTTCTCGAAAGGAAGAATCCGTGAGTCGTCTCATCATCGTTTCCAATCGTGTTTCCGTGCCCGATCACAAGGGCGCCGCAGCGGCCGGCGGCCTTGCCGTGGCGCTGCAGGCAGCGCTTGCCGAGCGCGGCGGCATCTGGATGGGCTGGTCCGGCAAATCGAGCGGCGAGGTCGAGCCCGAGCCGCTGCAGATGACCAAGGACGGCAATATCACCTATGCTCTCACCGATCTGACCCAGACCGATGTCGAGGAATACTATCAGGGCTTTGCCAACCGCGTGCTCTGGCCGATCTGCCATTACCGGCTCGATCTTGCCGAATACGGCCGCAAGGAAATGGCCGGCTATTTCCGCGTCAACCGCTTCTTTGCCCACCGGCTTGCGCCATTGATCGAACCGGACGACATCATCTGGGTCCACGACTACCATCTCATTCCGCTGGCGGCCGAGCTGCGGCAGATGGGATTGAAGAACCGCATCGGCTTTTTCCTGCATATTCCCTGGCCGCCTGCCGACGTCGTGCTGGCCATGCCGGTGCACGAGGAGATCATGCGCGGTCTCTCCTCCTACGATCTGCTCGGCTTCCAGACCGATCACGACCTTGAAAACTTCGCCGGCTGCCTGAAGCGCGAGGGCATAGGCATCGAGAAAAGCCCCGGTCATTTCAGCGCCCACGGCCACGATTTTCGCGGTGGCGCCTATTCGATCGGCATCGAAACGGCCGCCTTCGCCGCCTTCGCGCGCAAGGCCGCCTCGCACAGCATGGTGCAGAAGGTTCGACAGAGCATCGAGGGCCGCGACCTGATCCTCGGCGTCGACCGGCTCGATTACTCCAAGGGCATCACGCAGCGCATCGACGCCTTCGAGCGCTTCATCACCAACAATCCCGCTCACCAGCGCAGCGTCACCTATCTTCAGATCACGCCGAAATCGCGCTCGGAAGTGCCGGAATACGAGGCGATGCAGCATGCCGTCGCCGAGCAGGCCGGCCGGGTCAACGGTGCGATCGGCACGGTCGACTGGGTGCCGATCCGCTATATCAACCGCTCGATCAGCCGCCCGATACTGGCCGGGCTCTACAGACTCGCGAAAGTCGGCCTGGTGACGCCGCTGCGGGACGGCATGAACCTCGTTGCCAAGGAATATGTCGCGGCACAGGACCCGGAAAATCCCGGCGTGCTGGTGCTGTCGCGCTTTGCCGGTGCGGCACGCAAGCTGCACGGTGCCTTGCTGGTCAACCCCTATGATGTCGACGGCACGGCGAATGCCCTTGCGCGAGCCGTCAACATGCCGCTGCAGGAGCGGCAGGAACGCTGGCGCGGCATGATGGATCACCTGCTGGAAAACGACGTATCGCGCTGGTGCGAGACTTTTCTCGCCGATCTTACGGCGGAGTGAGCGATTGCGGCCGATCCACGGCCGCTTCGGCCAGCAGCCATTGCGCCAGCTGCTCGGCATGCGGGTTCGCGGCTGCGGGCGGCAGAAGCCAATAACCGCGCTCCGGCGCCTCCAGCGCAGGGCCTGCCGTCACCAGCGTTCTGGCGGCAAGCAGCGAATCGACGAGCCCCATCCAGCCGATGGCGACGCCCTGCTCGCTGAGCGCGGCCTGCACGACCAGCGAATAGGTGTTGAAACTGAGGTCGCCACGGCCGGCATAGGTATCCCGGGCGACGCCGAAGGCGGAAAGGTAGCTTTCCCAGTCGAACCATGGCGAAGGCATCTCCGAATCGAGATGAACCAGCGTGGTGCCCGCGAGCTGCGCCGGATTCGTGAACGGGCCGTGGCGCTCCGCGAAACCCCTCGTGCAGATCGGTACGACAGTCTCCGGCAAAAGCAGCGTCGCCGCCCGGCCCAATTCGTCGCGTGTGCCGAAGAACACGGCGATATCGCCGCTTTCGGGTGCGCCGCGGTCGAGCCGCTGCGTCGCGACGATCTGGATATCCACTTCGGGGTGAAGACGCCGGAACGCATGCATGCGGGGGATCAGCCAGAGGGCGGAAAAGGCGTAGTCGGTGCGCAGGCGGACAGAGGGCCGCTCAGCCTCGACGCGGAAGCTGCGCACCAGATTGTCGACCCCGCCGACCGCTTTTTCGACGATCTCGAACAGGCGCTGTCCTTCCGGCGAGAGCTCGACGCCGCGATGCTGGCGGCGAAGCAGGGACACGCCCATCTGCTCCTCGATGCGGCGGATCTGATAACTGACGGCCGGCTGCGTCAGGCCCAGGGCCGAGGCCGCGGCGGACAGGCTGCCGGAACGCCCCACCTCCAGAAACATGCGTAGCCAGCCAAGATCGACCAAACGCTCAGCCATAAAAATTCCTTTTAGTACTCATCGAAAAATGCCTGCTTTACAGCTGGAAGGCTAGTGATGTTCAATAAAATAATCGAATAACAAGAGGGAGCTTTCGTCATGCGCATGTCTGCTATGGGCCGGTTGGCCGCCGGCGCTTTTCTTTCCATCCTTTCCCTCGCCGGCATTGCCCGGGCCGATGGCGGCAGCTGCAAGACCATCCACCTGTCGGATCCGGGCTGGACCGATATCACCTCGACCAACGGCGTGACTGGCGTGCTGCTGACGGCGCTCGGTTACGAGCCCGATATCAAGACCCTCTCGGTGCCGATCGGCTATCAGGCGATGAAGACCGGCGAGATCGACGTCTTCCTCGGCAACTGGATGCCGGCGCAGAAGGCTTTCGTCGATGACCTCAACAAGGCAAAGGCGATCGAGGTGGTGAACCGCAATCTCGAAGGCGCGAAGTTCACGCTGGCGGTGCCGACCTATGTTGCCGACAAGGGCATCAAGGACTTCGCCGACCTGCAGAAGCATGCCGACGAGTTCGGCCGCAAGATTTACGGCATCGAGCCGGGTGCACCGGCCAATGCCAATATCCAGAAGATGATTGATGCCAACGACTTCGGTCTGAAGGACTGGGAGCTGGTCGAATCGAGCGAGCAGGCCATGCTGTCGCAAGTGGAGCGCGCATCCAAGGACAAGCAGGCCATCGTCTTCCTCGCCTGGGCGCCGCATCCGATGAACGAGCGCTTCAAGATCGCCAATCTCACCGGCGGCGATGCCTATTTCGGCGCGAATTACGGCGGGGCTGAAGTCTATACGCTGGCGCGCACCGGCTGGCCGGCGCAATGCCCGAACGCCGCCAAGCTCTTCCATAACCTCACCTTCGACATCGGCATGGAGAACTCGCTGATGGGCTCGATCCTCGGCGGAGAGAGCGCCAAGGATGCAGCGACCGCCTGGCTGAAGGCACATCCGGACGCCTTGACGCCCTGGCTTGCCGGCGTCACCACTATCGACGGCAAGCCCGGCCTCGACGCCGTCAAAGCCGCCGTCGGCCTCTGATCCCAAGGAATAGCCTCACATGTCCCGTCCGAATATCCTCATCCTCATGGTCGACCAGTTCAACGGGACGTTCTTTCCCGACGGGCCGGCCGACTTCCTGCATGCCCCGGTCCTGAAAGCCCTGGCGAAGCGCTCCGTGCGCTTTGCCAACAGCTATACGGCAAGCCCGCTCTGCGCTCCGGCGCGGGCCTCCTTCATGTCCGGGCAGCTGCCGAGCCGCACGCGCGTCTACGACAACGCGGCCGAATTCTGCTCGGATATTCCGACCTTTGCCCATCACCTGCGCGCCGCCGGCTATCAGACGGCGCTGTCGGGCAAGATGCATTTCGTCGGTCCGGACCAGATGCACGGCTTCGAGGAGCGGCTGACGACCGATATCTATCCCGCCGATTTCGGCTGGACGCCCGACTATACCAAGCCCGGCGAGCGCATCGACTGGTGGTATCACAATCTCGGCTCGGTGACGGGGGCCGGCACGGCCGAAATCACCAACCAGATGGAGTATGACGACGAGGTTGCCTATCACGCGACCCGCAAGCTCTACGATCTCTCGCGCGGTCATGACGAGCGGCCCTGGTGCCTCACCGTCAGCTTCACGCATCCGCACGACCCCTATGTCGCACGCCGCCGCTTCTGGGACCTCTATGAAGATTGCCCGGCACTCGACCCGCAAGTCGGCGAAATCCCCTTCGATCAGCAGGACCCGCATTCACAGCGGCTGATGAAGGCATGCGATCACACCGCCTTTGACATCACGCCGGAGCAGATCCGCCGGGCGCGGCGCGGCTATTTCGCCAATATCTCCTATGTCGACGAGAAGATCGGCGAGATTCTCGAAACGCTGGAGCGCGGCCGCATGGCCGACAACACGATCATCCTCTTCGTCTCCGACCATGGCGACATGCTCGGCGAGCGCGGCCTCTGGTTCAAGATGAACTTCTTCGAAGGCTCGGCCCGCGTGCCGCTGATGATCGCAGCCCCCGGCTGGCAGCCGAAGCGGATAGACCAGCCGGTCTCGACGCTCGACGTGACGCCGACGCTGGCGGCTCTTGCCGGCATCGATATCGCATCGCTGCGCCGCTGGACCGATGGCGAGGACCTGACGCCGCTCGCTCTCGGCACCGGAAGCCGCAGCCCCGTGCCGATGGAATATGCGGCGGAAGGCTCGGAGGCGCCGCTCGTGGGCCTGCGCGACGGTCGCTACAAGCTGACCCTTTGCGAGAAGGACCCGCCCATGCTCTTCGACATCGACGCGGACCCGAAGGAGCTGACCAATCTGGCCGGCGACCCGGCCCACACCGAAACCCTGAGCCGGCTGACGGCACGGGCGCAGGAGCGCTGGAACCTTGCAAGCTTCGACGCTGCCGTGCGTGAAAGCCAGGCGCGGCGGTGGGTCGTCTACACGGCCCTGCGCAACGGCGCCTATTATCCCTGGGACTATCAGCCGCTGCAAAAGGCGTCGGAACGATACATGCGCAACCACATGGACCTCAACGTGCTGGAGGAGAACCAGCGCTTCCCCCGAGGCGAATAACGGCGAACAGGATTTCGGTAGCCCGTCGCCGGCCGAGGCGGTATTGTCGCGCCGGTCACAAGGGAGAAATATCCATGAAAATCAGTGCAAGAAACCGCCTCAAGGGCAAGGTTGTCGAAATCACCAAGGGCGCGACGACCGCGCATGTCCGCATCGACATCGGCAACGGCTCGATCGTTACCTCCTCGATCACCAACGAGGCGGTAGACGAACTCGGCCTGACGGTCGGCGCGGCGGCCTATGCCGTCATCAAGGCATCCGATGTCATGGTCGCGGTCGACTGATATTCCAGCGCACATGCTCCCGTCGCGGGAGCGCCTTAAGCCTTCTGGCAGTAATGCGCCGTCTCGCCGTCGCCGGTCTGGAAATCCCCGGACTGCGGCGGCGCGATCGGCTTGAACAGCGTGCGATCCGGCTTGAGATCGAGCAACGGCGTACCGTCGAGGCAATCGAGGCCACGCACCAGCAGCACGGCGCCCTCGACCGCTTCCAGCTTGACGATGGACGTGCCGATGGGATTGGGCCGCACCGGCGAGCGCAGCGAGAAGGTGCCATGCACCTTGCCGTTGCGGGCCGGACTCTGCAGCACGAGATCGCGGCGGGAGCGATCCAGCCAATAAAGAACTTCCAGCCGCTCGAAAACCTCCACCCCTGTCAGGGCCGGCACCCAGGGCTCGAAAATCTCGATCCGGCAGATCGGGCCGTCATGCCGGCCCTGGCGCGGCGTTTCCATGCGGGATGTCCATGGCGTGGAGATGCGGCCGATGAAAGTAAGGCCGGCGTCCGATGCCGAGGGCGGCTCGACGGCCACCTCGTTTTCGCGGATCTCGTTCTCACGAACCATGGATAGACTCCCGATACGTACCGATTACTTCAAGCCCTTCAAGAGGACCGACAGCTGATCATCGGTCAGATCGACCTGATAGAACAGCTTGTAGAATTCCTTTACATCCTCGGCAAAATCGCTGCGGAAAAGCTTTGGATAGAGCAGCTTTTCCATCCAGCGCACACCCAGCAGCCGGTTGACGCCAGGCGGAGAATCGAACCAGCCGAAAGGCAACGAAGGCGGCACGAAGATCTTGCCGTCCTTGACCGCCTTGATGCCGGCCCATTGCGGATCGCTCTTCACCGAGGCGGCGAAAGCGGGATTGTCGGCAATGATGATATCCGGATTCCAGCCGACGACCTGTTGCGCCGTCACCTTGGTCAGGCCACCCTTGCCGGCAGCGGCGGCGACGTTCATCGTGCCGACCGCATCGAGGATTTCGAGATTGATCGAACCGGACAGCCCCGTCTCCAGACCATCGGCGCCGCGTCCATAATAGACGCGCGGGCGCGGATCGTTCGGCAGCGTCGCGAGCTTGTCGTTCAGGTCCTTGATCGCAGAATCGGCATAGTCCGCAAGCTTGTTGGCCCGATCCTCGACGCCGATCAGGGCGCCGACATCGCGAAGCGTGTCGGCGGTACGGGCAAAACTACCGTCCACGAGGATATAGGGAATATGGGTTTCCGCCTGTACCTTGTCGGCCAGCGCCTTGTAGGTGGGGTCGACCGTGCCGGCATCGAGGATGATGTCGGGCTTGGCGTCCATGACCGCCTGCGAGCTGATCGTGCCGTCCTTGCCCGTCAGGCGCCCGATCGTCGGCAGCGCCCGCACCGACGGCATCAGATAGGCCTTGGCCGCCTCGTCCGGCGCGTGAACCCAGCCCACGAGCTTCTCGGGCGCCAGCACATAGACCAGCGCGGTTGCCGGCGGCCCGGCCACCAGAATGCGGTTGATCTTATCGGGCACGAAGACCGTGCGTCCGGCCGCATCAGTGACGATGCGCGCCTCGGCTGCGACCGGCATCAGGCCGACAAAGGCCAGAGCAAGAACCGCAAGAAATTTCATCATGAAAGCTGCTCGTTCTGATCGAGGGGACCCCGGAGCGGCACTATGGCATAGCGCTATATCGGATGGAACATCGCGGAGGCACTATTCCAAAATGAAACGCATCCGAATCGATCACACCGGCTTGGGCGGGATCGAGCCGCCTTGATTACATCGCATGTAATTGAGAGCGACATTCGCCTTGGCGTATCTAGAGACCATCTTCTTGCAGGAAGAGCTTTTCAGCCCTTCAACGAAAAAGAGCCTGTACCGGGCATGACGTCGATGGCCACGACATCATCGCAAGGGAAGGCTCGGGAGAATTTCATGACGACCATGCCATTCACCAGAAAAGAAGCCCCGCAATGGCTGCTCGCCTTCTGGCGGGAAATCGACGACAAGACCTTCGGCGAAGGCTTTGACTGCCTCGCGGAAGACGCCACATGCAATCTCGGCATTGCCGACTGGAAGGGACGCGAGACCATTCGCCGGAACCTGCGCGCCTTTATCGATACCGGTTTCACGGCATTGCACGATGTCACCGAATATTGGGACGCGGGACCGCTGAAAGTGTTCCGCGGAACCGTGACCATGACCCCAAACGACCGCACGCAGGCGGCGGTCAAACCGGTCATGACGCATTTCTTCTACATGGACGAGGCCGATCCGACGAAGGTTCGCCACTGGTACGGCGCAGTCGGGCCGGTTGCCTTCTCATAAAAGCCGATGCCGGCGGGGTTGCCGAATGCGGCCCCGCCACATCAAACGAACGAAGCGAGGCCTTGCAGGATGAGTTCTCTTCGCGCTGAACCGAGATTGCCAAACGAACTTGGCCCGCAGCTGCGCGCATGGCGCGACACGCGGGGCAAGAGCCAGCTCGAGCTTTCCCTCGACACCGGGATTTCGCAGCGGCAGATCAGCTTCATCGAAAGCGGCAGGAGCACGCCCGGCCGCCAGAATGTCCTGCGGCTCGCCGATGCCCTGGACGTGCCGTTTCGCGAGCGCAACACGCTGCTGCTCGCCGCCGGCTATGCGCCGATCTATTCCGAGGGGAGCTTCGACGATCGGGAAATGCAGGGCGTTACCAGCGCGCTCAAGCGCATGCTGCGTCAGCACGAGCCTTTCCCGGCCGTGGTGATGGACCGCTACTGGAATGTCCTGATGACCAACAATGCGACGCTGCGCTTCTTTGGGCGCTTTACCGATATGGACGCACGCCCGAAACCGCGCAATCTGCTGCATCTGATGTTCGATCCCTCGGGCATGCGGCCCTTCATTCCGGATTGGGAGAAGACGGCCGAAAGCCTTCTGGGGCGCGTCTTTCGCGAATCCGTCGGCCGCGTGATCGATGCGCGGACGAAGGAGCTTGTCGACGGTCTGCTCGCCTACCCAGATGTGAATGCCGAATGGCGGACATCGCCGGCGATAGAGAATGCGCCGATCATTCCCCTCTCCTTCGTGAAGGACGGGCATGTTCTGAAATTCTTCTCGCTGGTGACGACGGTCGGGACGCCGCAAATGATCACGACCCAGGAGTTGCGGGTCGAATGCATGTTTCCGCTGGATGACGCCACGGAGGCGCGCTATGCGGAGCTGATGAATTCAGCAGAGGGGTAAAGGCATGAGCCACAGGCCGATCACCTGTGGCTAGATGTCACCGATATCACGCCGCCTTGACGGCGTGATATTCCTTGATCGCAGCCATCTTGATAGCCGGATAACGTTCCGCCTCGTAGCGCAGCGAGAAACCATCCTGCGCGAGGAAGACCGGATCGCCGTCGAGATCACGAGCGATATCGCCGCGACGTGCGGTGACGAATTTCTCAAGCTCGGCGGACTGGTCGGCCGAGATCCAGCGGCAGACAGAGAAACGCGACATTTCGAAGGAAACCGGCAGGCCGTATTCGGCCATCAACCGCTCCTTGAGAACGTCGAGCTGCAGGGCGCCGACGACGCCGACGATAGCGGGCGAGCCGTCTTCCGGTGAAAAAAGCTGCACGACGCCTTCTTCGGCCATCTGTTGCAGCGCTTCCTTGAGCTTCTTCGCCTTCATCGCATCTTCGAGACGAACGCGGCGAAGGATTTCCGGCGAGAAGTTCGGCACGCCCTGGAAAACCAGGGATTCGCCTTCCGTCAGCGTATCGCCGATGCGTAGCGTGCCGTGGTTCGGAATGCCGACGACATCGCCCGCATAGGCGGTATCGGCGAGCTGACGCTGCGAAGCGAAGAAGAATTGCGGCGCGGTCAACCCAAGCTGCTTGCCGGTGCGCGACAGCCGCGCCTTCATGCCGCGTTCCAGCTTGCCGGAGCAGATGCGGGCGAAAGCGATGCGGTCGCGATGGTTCGGGTCCATGTTGGCCTGGATCTTGAAGACGAAGGCCGTCATCTTGTCGTCGGTGGCGTGAACCGTCCTGACATCGGCGACCTGGTCGCGCGGCGGCGGCGCGAATTCGCCGAGCGCGTTGATGAGATCGCGTACGCCGAAGTTGCGCAGCGCGGAACCGAAGAAGACCGGCGTCATATGGCCTTCGAGGAAGGATTCCCTGTCGAAGGGACGGCAGGCTTCGATTGCCAGCTCCGTCTCGTCGATGAAGGCCTTGCGCTCGTTTTCCGGCAACCTGTCGGCAACCGCCTGCGGGCCATTCACCGGCGTCGCATTGACCTCGGTGTCGGAGCCGCGCACGGTATTGGCCGCCAGGTGGTAGGAGCCGCAGAAGGTCTTGGAGCGGCCGATCGGCCAGGTGATCGGCGCCGTATCCAGCGCCAGCTTCTCTTCCACCTCATCGAGGATTTCGAAGGGATCGCGGCTTTCGCGGTCCATCTTGTTGATGAAGGTGATGATCGGAATATCGCGCATGCGGCAGACTTCGAACAGCTTCAGCGTCCGCGGCTCGATACCCTTGGCGGCGTCGATGACCATGACCGCGGCGTCGACGGCCGTCAGCGTGCGGTAGGTGTCGTCTGCGAAGTCTTCGTGGCCGGGCGTATCGAGAATGTTGAAGACGTTGCCTTCATATTCGAAGGTCATGACCGAGGTGACGACCGAGATGCCGCGCTCGCGCTCGATCTTCATCCAGTCGGAGCGCGTCTGCATGCGGTCCTTCTTCGCCTTGACCTCGCCGGCAAGCTGGATGGCGCCGCCGAAAAGCAGCAGCTTTTCGGTGAGCGTCGTCTTGCCCGCGTCCGGGTGAGCGATAATAGCGAATGTGCGGCGGCGGGAGACCGCCTCGGCGAGACTTTCGGCCATGCTTGTAAATCCTGTGAATTGCGGCCGTATCTAGCGACTCAAAGCCCGGATTGCAATTGACCTCCGGCGTTCGGGCGCAAACTAATACCGCATGACCATTCACACCGATATCAATCCGACCCTGAAGCTCATCCGCCTGCCGCATGGCGCAGGCCTGGAACTGCCCGCCTATGAGACGAGGGGCGCGGCCGGTATGGATCTGCGCGCCGCCATCGACCACGGCGCGACGCTGACGATCGCGCCGGGCAAGCGGACGCTCGTTCCGACGGGCTTCATCTTCGAGATTCCCGAGGGCTTCGAGGCGCAGATCCGCCCGCGCTCCGGTCTTGCCTTCAAGCACGGCATCACCTGCCTGAACTCGCCCGGTACGGTCGACAGCGATTATCGCGGCGAAGTGAAGGTATTGCTGATCAATCTCGGCGAAGAGCCGTTCGAAATCACCCGCGGCATGCGTATCGCGCAAATGATCATCGCTCCTGCGATCCAGGCCCGCATCATCGAGACGACGGAGGCGACCGAGACGAAGCGCGGCGCCGGCGGCTTCGGCTCGACCGGTGTCTGATGTCGGAGCTTGAACATGCGCCCGGCCTGACCCTACGCCACGACTATTTCGGCGATCCCGCGGCGTGGAAGGGCCTCGTCGACCTGCTGCAGGACACGTTCTCGATCGACATCGGCATTCAGGACCGGTTTGGCGGCCCCGATCCCACCAGCATGCCGTTCGGTTATTTCGATGGCGAAGGCTGCTGCGTCGCCAATTTCAGCGCGTTCTCCATGCCGCTGCTCGTCAATGGCCGCGCCGTCAAGGCCGCAGGCTATCAATCCGGTGCGGTTCGGCCGGAATGGCGCGGACGCGGGCTCTACCGCGATCTCATGCGGCGCGCTTTCGCGCGAACGGCAGCGGAGGGCTACGAGCTCGATATCCTGCTCACCGACAAGCCCGCGCTCTACGAGCGTTACGGCTTTCGCATCCTGCCGCAGCACCTCTTCGTTGCGCGGATGCCGAAGCTTCAGGCATCCGGCTCAACCGCTCGGCAGCTCTCTCTGGAAACGCCGGGGGACGTGCGCCTGATCAAGACGCTGCTGCAAAGCCGGCAGCCGGTCTCCTCCCGATTTGCCGTTGTCGGGCAGATGGAGATGTTTCTGCTGAATGCCTGCTTCAATTCCGCCATCCGCCTGACGGCACTTGCGGAGAACGCCGTCGTTGCATGGACGTTCGATGGCGCGACCTTGTGGCTCCTCGATATAGCGGGAACGGCCATTCCGCCGCTGGCGACCATCCTGTCCGCGCTCGATGTGGAACCCGATCGCATCGAGATCTGCTTTTCGCCGGATCGCCTGGATTGCGAGGTATCGCTGGAGCCTTATGAGGGTTACACGGTGCTGATGGCGCGCGGCAAAGCGGCGGACGAGATCGCCGGGCCTCTCATGCTGTCGCCGATGGCGGAATTCTAGAACCGGCGACTGTTTTCACCCGTTTCGGACGGACGGTGCTGCGCACTTTTCCTGACGGATCTAACGGGACAGCGGCGGCAGCCGGCGCTTGACCGGCGTCGCCTTGACCATTGACGTGTTCGTCTCGGCGCGTTCGGTGATCTTGTCCAAAATACTGTCGAGTTCGCCCATGGAGCGAACCACCAGCCGGCCGATGAAGCAATCATCGCCGGTGACCTTGTCGCATTCGATGAATTCCGGCGTTTCCTGAATGATCCGCTCGACGACATGCAGCTGGCCGGGCAGAGGCCGGACACGAACGATCGCCTGCAACGGGTAGCCGACCGCCTCGGGCGCGATGTCGACCGTAAAGCCTGAGATGACACCACGCTCTTCCAGCCGCCGCAATCGTTCCGCCGCGCTCGGAGACGACAGGCCGGCCGCTTCCGCCAGCTCCTTCAGCGATATCCTGGCATTGCGTGCCAATGCCTCCAGCATCCGTTGATCGATGTCATCAAGACCCAAGGGGCCATTAGGGATACCCATAGCTCAACCTCATTTAATTAGGCCATGAAATCAAATCTCCTTATTAAACCTATATCACCGCTTGTGACACCGCAATATAATTGGCTTCAACAGACGGGAGCCAAGGCGATGAGCGAGATAAGACGCGGCACGGTGGAAATGACGGCGGCAATGCTGATTTCGGGCACGATTGGCTGGTTCGTGCTGATGTCCGGACAGGCCGTCACCGGCGTCGTCTTCTGGCGCTGTTTCTTCGGCGCACTAACCCTGCTTGTCATTTGCGCGGCCATGGGCCTGCTGCGCCCCGGCATCCTGAACCGGAAGACGTTTTCCATCGCGGTCGGCGGCGGGGTTGCCATCGTCCTCAACTGGCTGCTGCTTTTCGCGGCCTATGCGCACGCCTCCATCTCGATCGCCACGACGGTCTACAACACACAGCCCTTCATGCTGCTGGGGCTTGGGACGCTGTTCCTCGGCGAGCGGATCACCCTTGCCAAGCTCTTCTGGCTGGGCCTGGCCTTTGCCGGCATGGCGATCATCGTGGAAGGCAAACCGGCCGAGGCTACGGGTGCCGGAAGCTATGCGGCCGGCATCCTGCTTTCGCTGGGAGCGGCTTTCTTTTATGCGCTGGCCGCCCTGGCCGCAAAGTGGCTGAAGGGCACACCACCGCATCTGATCGCGCTCATCCAGGTTTCGACAGGCATCCTGATGCTGGCGCCCTTCACCGATTTCTCTGCCGTGCCGCCGGATGCCGGCGGCTGGTCGATCCTCATGACCATGGGTATCGTGCACACCGGCCTGATGTATGTGCTGCTCTACGGTGCCATCCAGAAGCTGCCGACGCATCTGACCGGCGCGTTGTCCTTCATCTACCCGATCGCCGCCATCGTGGTCGATCGCCTCGCTTTCGGCCATGTGCTCGGCATCGCGCAAATCGTCGGCGCCGTCATCATCCTGGCAGCTGCGGCCGGCATGAACCTCGGCTGGACGATTGCCCTGCCCCGGCATAGGAACGGGCAACTTTCCAAGGAGACCGCCGAATGATCACCTGCTATCTGCGCTATGTCATCGATCCCTACAAGCTTGCCGAGTTCGAGCACTACGCCAGCCTCTGGATTCCGCTGGTCAACCGGCTGGGCGGCACGCATCACGGCTACTTTCTGCCGCATGAAGGCGCCAATAACATCGCATTGGCGCTCTTCAGCTTTCCAAGCCTTGCCGCTTACGAAGACTATCGAAGCAGAATGGCCGACGATGCGGAATGCCGCGCCGCATTTGCCTATGGCGAGGAAACGCGCTGCATCGTGAGCTACGAGCGCAGCTTCATGCGACCGGTCTTCTAAGGTCTACTTAGCCGGATTCGGACAGGCTTCAGGCCTGCCATCTAGGCCTTCGGCCATTCGCTCGAACGTTGCGCCGGCGCCGGCCTTGCTGGCGCCGATATGCAGCACATAGAGGCTGTCGAAATCCTTGCCGTGCCATTTCGGCACCGCCTTTGCATCGCCGCCATTCTCGCTCATCAACTGGCGGGCGAGATCGACGATCTGCTTGTGTTCCCAGGCGACGAAGATCAGCTTGCCGGCATAATCCGGCTTCTTCAACTCGGCTTTCAGATCGTCGACGTCGTCATAGCCGAAGCTGGTATCGACCGGCAGCCCAAGAGCGATTGCCGTGGGTTCGATGGTCGCGAGCGGGCGGATATAATCGTAGGAAACCCCGGAATCCTTCTTTCGCTTCGACGGATCGGGCGCGAAGATGGCCGCAGGAGTGCCGAAGAGCCGTGTCAGCACCGGCGGCAGGGCCAGAGCCCGGTTGAGGCCCTGGCAGCTGAGCTGGCCAAGCCCTGCCTCCGGCTTTTCTCCGTGACGCAGGAAAACGATGGTGCGCGCACCGGTTTCAGCCGCCGAAACGATCGGCGCCGAGCTCGAAAGCGAGGCGAATGCCAGAAGGCTGGCGGCGAGCGCCTGTGAAGCGTTCCGTCTCAACGTTGTGCCTCGAAAGCCATGCGAACGGCAAGCCCGGCCAGCACCGTGCCCATCAGCCAGCGCTGCAGCAGCGCGAAGGACGGGCGGCGGGTGAGGAACATCGCGATCCAGCCTGCGCTAAGTGCGAAAATGGCGTTGAATGTCACGCTGATGAGGATCTGCGCAAAGCCGAGGACAAGCGATTGGGTGAAAACGCTGCCGGCGGCAGGATCGATGAACTGCGGCAGCAGAGAAAGATAGAGGACGGCAACCTTCGGATTGAGCAGGCTGGTGACGAGCCCCATGGAGAAGAGCCGGCGCTTGCTGTCCTTCGGCAGCTCGCGCAGCTGAAAAGCGGAGCGGCCGCCGGGCTTCAGCGCATTCCAGGCCAGCCAGGCGAGATAGGCCGCACCCGCCAGCCGCAAGGCATCATAGGCGAAGGGAACGGCAAGAACGAAAGCCGTGATGCCGAGCGCGGCGGAGAGCATGTAGAAAAGAAAGCCGCAGGCGACGCCGCCGAGCGAGATCAACCCGGCCGCCGGCCCCTGCGAGATCGACCGCGATACCAGATAGATCATGTTCGGTCCGGGTGTCAGCACCATGCCGAGAGCGATCAGGGCAAAGGCGATCATGCTGGTCAGATGTGGCATAAGTCCTCCGGCGGCGGGAAGATCAGAAAGCAATTTCGCTGGAAGCAGCGATCCTGATTTCATGAGGCCCGGCATCGAAGCCGTCAAGCAGCATATTGTGATGGGAGACAATGTCCTCGAAGCTCAGCCTGCCCATGTCGGCCGTAGTGTGGCCGTCGGAAATCAGCGTCACGTCGAAACCGAGCGAAACGGCGCGCCGCACGGTCGTATCGACGCAGAACTGCGTCATGCAGCCGCCGACGAAAAGATGGGTGACGCCGCGCGCCCGCAGCCGTGCTTCCAGATCCGTTTCGAAGAAGGAATCGCAGCTCGTCTTGTGCACCACGACATCGCCGGCCTCGGGCGCGATTTCCCGGCGCAGCTGCCATCCCTCGCCGCGCTTTGCCAGGCGATGCACAGGACTGCCGTCATGCTGGACGATGAAGGCCGGGATGCCGGCGGCGCGGGCGCTGTGCTTCAGCGCCGCAAGCCTGGCGACGACAGCCTCCAGCGCGGCATCGATGGCAGGCTGGCGATCCGGCGTGCCGAGGCCGGTCAGGATGGAATTCTGAAGATCGATCAGGAGCAATGCAGACGTCATGATATCCTTGGGCAAAGCGGTTTCGACGGGCCGTTAACACCTTGGTAATATGTTCCCGCCGCCGGCGCAATCGCTTGAAAACCTAAAGGTGGCGCGATAGAAAAACCACCATCTGCGGAGGAACCCTTCATGACGCTTGCGGCCCTGCTTGCCTATTGCGGCGCCCTCTTCATCGCGGCAGTCATTCCCGGCCCCGGCGTTACGGCGATCGTGGCGCGCGCCCTCGGCTCCGGCTTTCGCGAAACCTTCTTCATGGGCCTCGGCCTCGTGGCCGGCGACACGCTCTACCTGACGGCCGTCATTCTCGGTCTTGCCTTCGTGGCACAGGCATTTACCGAGGTTTTTCTGGTGGTCAAGATCGCCGGCGTCCTCTATCTCGGCTATATCGCCTGGAAACTCTGGACAACGGGCCTGCTGGCGGCCGATATCGCGGCGAAGAAAACCAACAGCCCGGGCATGTCCTTTCTCTCCGGCCTGCTGGTGACGCTCGGCAATCCCAAGACCATGCTTTTCTACATCGCGCTGGTGCCGACGCTGATCGACATCGGCAGCATCGGCCTGCGCGAATACGCCATTTTGCTGATGGCGACTTTCGCCATTCTGCTGACCGTTCTCGTCCCCTACATGCTGCTTGCCTCGCGTGCGCGCCAGTTCCTGAAAAAGCCGAGAGCATTGCGGATATTGAACAGGGTCGCCGCAAGCATCCTTGCCGCCACCGCCGCCTTCATCGCGGCACGCACCGCCTGAAAAAAACTTCCATAAAGCGGCTCCTCGTGAGATTCTTTTCTCACGCACCACGGGCGGCGAACGCCCGCCCACTCTGGTTTCCGCAAGCGTTTGATTCTATTGTCACCGCACAATTCAAATGTAGGGAGAGCTACCCATGTCCGACACCCGCAAACCCGGCCGCGGCCGCGTCTATGCCTCGATCACCGAGACCATCGGCGACACGCCGATCGTCCGTCTCGACAAGCTGGCGAAGGAGAAGGGCGTCAAGGCCAATCTCCTGGCAAAGCTCGAATTCTTCAATCCCATCGCCTCCGTGAAGGACCGCATCGGCGTCGCCATGATCGAGAGCCTGGAAGCGCAGGGCAAGATCGCGCCCGGCAGAACCGTACTTATCGAGCCGACCTCCGGCAATACCGGCATCGCGCTTGCTTTTGCCGCCGCCGCCAAGGGTTACAGGCTGATCCTCACCATGCCGGAGACCATGTCGATCGAGCGCCGCAAGATGCTGGCTTTGCTCGGCGCGGAGCTGGTGCTGACCGAGGGGCCGAAGGGCATGAAGGGCGCCATCGCCAAGGCGGAGGAACTGGCCTCGACCTTGCCGGATGCCATCATTCCGCAGCAGTTCGAAAACCCCGCCAATCCGGAAATCCACCGCAAGACCACGGCCGAGGAAATCTGGAACGACACCGAGGGCAAGGTCGATATCTTCGTTGCCGGCATCGGCACCGGCGGCACGATCACCGGCGTCGGCCAGGTGCTGAAGGCCCGCAAGCCCGATATCAAGGTCGTTGCCGTCGAGCCGACGGACTCGCCGGTCCTTTCCGGCGGCAATCCCGGCCCGCACAAGATCCAGGGCATCGGCGCCGGCTTCGCGCCGAAGGTTCTCGACACCCATGTCTATGACGAGGTTGTCACCATCACCAATGACGAGGCATTCCAGCAGGCACGCCTCGTCGCCAAGCTGGAAGGCGTGCCGGTCGGCATTTCCTCGGGCGCGGCGCTGGCGGCGGCCATCAAGGTCGGCCAGCGGCCGGAAAACGAGGGCAAGACCATCGTCGTCATCATCCCGTCCTTCGCCGAACGCTATCTCTCGACGGCGCTGTTCGAGGGGCTGGGCGGCTGAGACATCAGATCGCCGCCTGATCTGGAAAGGGGTGCTGCCGCGCCCCTTTCTCATTCAGGCGCGGCTCAGGTCTGACGATAGCTCACGCCATGGCTGGCGCAGAAACCTTTCGGATCAAACCTGCTCCAGACCGTGCCCCAAGGAAACACAAGTCCGCGGTCCGTCAACTCGGTTTGGAACATGGCAACCAGAATGCGGCGCACGAATTTGATCTCCTGATTGATCGCCTGCCGGGTCGGCCAGCCCTCTTCCGTGACCGCGCCCGGCAGGGAGACACCCCAATGGGCGCTGACCAGTTTCCGCTCATGAAGGCACAGCGAAAACCCGGCAAGCTGCTTTCCGAAGGTCAGGTCACGAAGCTTCAGCCACTCATAGCCGTTCTGCAAATCGCGCGAGCCGCCCAGCCATTGTGAAGCGAGCGCCTCGATATTCGATTTTCCTGCAACGCCACGAGGCGAAGCCTGTCGCCGATACATATCGCGCCACTAGAGCAATCCCAGGAAAAGTGCGCAGCGGNNCCGTCCGGAATCGCGTAAAAACAAAGGGATAGAGCGGTTCATCGATTCCGTGAAACGAGGAACTGCTCTAGCGGGATCGATGGTCAGTTCTGCAGCCATGCGGTGAGCGACACTCCGGTTCGATCGGCGGCCTCGTGGGCTTGCCCGTTCTGGCGCCGGCAGGCAAGCCGGAGACGTGACGATCGATACGGTTCAGGCATGCGCTGCCAAACGTTCGCCGGCTACGCGATAGGAAATGGCTTCGGCCAGATGGATGCGCCCGACCGTGGGCTTGTCGTCGAGATCGGCAAGCGTGCGCGCCACCTTGAGGATTCGATGATAGCCGCGGGCGGAGAACTTCATCTTCTCGGCTGCGTCACGCAGCAATTGCAGCCCGGCGGCATCGGGCTCCGCGATGGCTTCGATCATCGCGGTCGAGCAGCGGGCATTGGTGGCGATGTCCTTCAAGCCGGCGCTTTCGAAACGCTCGCGCTGCCGTTCGCGCGCACGGGCGACGCGCAAAGCGACGTCGGCACTCTTTTCCGCCGTCGTGGGCCTAATCAGGTCGGCGGCCGACACTGCCGGCACGTCGATGCGGATATCGATACGATCCAGCAAGGGACCCGAAATGCGACCCTGATAATCGGACGCGCAACGCGGCCCCCGGGCGCAGGTGTGGCCCGGTTCGCCGGCCATGCCGCAGCGGCACGGGTTCATCGCCGCCACGAGCTGAATGCCGGCTGGATAGGAAACCCGATGGTTTGCCCTGGCGATCACGCATTCGCCGGTTTCCAGAGGCTGGCGCAGCGCATCCAGCGCCTGCGGCGAAAACTCCGGCAGTTCGTCGAGAAACAGAATGCCGTGATGGGCGAGCGAGACCTCGCCCGGCCGGGCGCGCAGGCCACCGCCGACAAGCGCCGCCATGGTGGCGGAGTGGTGCGGCGCACGATAGGGCCGCCGATCGGAGAGCTTGCCGCCGGAAAGCTGGCCGGCGATCGAATGGATCATCGACACCTCAAGCAATTCGTTGGTCGACAATGGCGGCAAAATCGACGGCAGGCGCGAAGCCAGCATCGATTTACCGGAACCCGGCGGCCCGACGAAAAGCAGATTGTGCCCGCCAGCCGCGGCCACTTCCAAGGCGCGCTTGGCACTTTCCTGCCCCTTGATATCGCCAAGATCAGGCAGATTGGCGGCATTGGCGCGAACCGACGGCTCCGGCCGCGACAGGACCTGCGTGCCGCGAAAATGATTGGCAAGCGCGATCAGGCTGCGCGGCGCCAGAATGTCGATCTCCCTGCCGGCCCAGGCGGCTTCCGGTCCGCTTTCGGCCGGGCAGATCAGCCCCTTGCCCATGGCATTGGCAGCGATGGCCGCAGGCAACGCGCCGGCAACGGGCGCGATGGTGCCGTCGAGATTGAGTTCGCCGATGACGGTATAGGAAGACAGGGCGTCGGCCGGGATCGCACCGAGCGCCGCCATCAGACCGAGCGCGATCGCAAGATCGAAGTGGCTGCCCTCCTTGGGCAAGTCCGCGGGCGCAAGATTGACCGTAACCTTCTTCGGCGGCAGGGCGAGACCCGAGGCATGAAGCGCCGCCTGAACCCGCTCGCGGCTTTCGGCGACGGCCTTGTCGGGCAGGCCGACGATATGCATCAGCACCTTGCCCGGCGCGATCATCACCTGAACCTCGACGGGAACGCCCTCGATACCCTGAAACGCAACCGTACTGACGCGCGCCACCATGCCCTGCCCCTGTCACCGAACCCGCTTGCCGCTATTTGTCACGCTCGGCAAACCTCGGGTTGCAATCTGGCACAAGACAAGGAATGAAACAAGAACAATAAACGAACAAATACCGCCTTCGGCACATCAAATTCATCGATATGCCGAAGCGAATGCCGTGTTTTCAGGTAAAGCCGAAGACAAACCTGCCGATCAGGCGCGCTTGGCTTCGATCGCGTCCCAGAGCAGGCTGGCGATATCGGCGCCGCCGAAGCGCTTGACTTCGCGGATGCCGGTCGGCGATGTCACGTTGATCTCGGTCATGTAGTCGCCGATGACATCGATGCCGACGAGCAGGAAGCCGCGCTCCCTCAGCGCCGGCCCGATGCGGGCGCAGATTTCCTTCTCGCGCGCCGTCAGCTCGGTGGCTTCGGCGCGGCCGCCGACATGCATGTTGGAGCGGGCGTCATGTTCGGCCGGCACGCGGTTGATCGCGCCGACGGCCTCGCCATCGACAAGAATGATGCGCTTGTCGCCCTTGCGCACGTCAGGCAGGTATTGCTGTGCGATGAAGGGCTCGCGGAAGAGCTGGCCGAACATTTCAAGCAGGGACGAGAGATTGCGGTCGTCGCGCGTCGAATGGAAGACGCCGGCGCCGCCATTGCCATAGAGCGGCTTCAAGATGATATCGCCCATCTCGTCGCGGAAGCGGCGGATTTCGGCCGGATCGCGGGTAATCAGCGTCTTCGGCATGAGATCGGCAAATTCGGTGACGAAGATCTTTTCCGGCGAGTTGCGCACCCAGGCCGGATCGTTGACCACCAGGGTCTTCGGGTGGATGCGCTCCAGAAGATGCGTGGAGGTGATATAGGCCATGTCGAAGGGCGGGTCCTGGCGCAGCAGCACCACGTCCATGGTCGAGAGGTCGACGCGCTCCGGCTCGCCGAGCTCGAAATGGTCGCCGTTGACGTCGCGCAGGATCATCGGCTCGACGGAGGCGTAGACCTTGCCGTCGCGCATGCTCAGCCGCTCGGGCGTATAGTGGAAGAGCTTGTAGCCGCGGTTCTGCGCCTCCAGGCTCATGGCGAAGGTCGAGTCGCCCGCGATGTTGATGCCCCGGACATGGTCCATCTGGACCGCGACGTTCTTGATACCAGCCATAATCAGCCCTCGCTCGAATTTGCGGACAGATGTAGGTCGGCCCGCATGCAAACGCAACGGCTATTCAAGGACTTCCGGCAAGCCGCCTGCCGCACTCAGGCGGCAAGGCCCTGCGCGCCGCCCTGGCGGACCATGTTGCGCAGGCGGTAAGCCATGGTCAAAGGCTTGGGGAACGGCTTGCGCAGGAATGCGACCTTGCGCAGATAGCGGTCGATGCGCCATGTCGCCCAGGTGCCGCCGGCAAAATAGGCGACATCGCCGGCGCTCAGCGTGCGCTCGACGCCGTCTTCCGTGGTGATATGCACCTCGCCCTCAAGGATCATCACCGTTTCGTCCCAGCCGAAATACCAGCGGAACTCGCCCGCCGTGCAATCCCACAGCGCGGTCATCGCGGCATCGTCCTGCCCGCGCGAATGCTCGGCGATGCGAGCCACCGGATTGCCGGCCAGAATCCACGACGGTTCGATCGGCGACGGCTTCATTTCCATTTTGTCGCTGGCACCGGCCACGAAGCTTTTCGACTGCGGCAACGCCACGACGACCGGGACGGCACGCGCGGCAAAGGCCGCCATGCTCGCTAACATCATTTTCAAGACCATGCAATCCCCCAAATTCCATGCGAGTCCGGCACCTCATCGCATGGAAGGGGTAACGGCGGGGTTCATGAAATCCCGCGCATTTTAACGATTGCAAAAATCAGGTGGAAAAACCTTCGATTGTGCAGACGACCATGTCGTGGTCGGACAGGGGCTTGCCCTCTTCATTCAGAGAGGAAACAAGATGGCTTTCGCCGATCGCCAAGCCGCGGCTCACGAACCAGTCGAGCTTCATGGCGCGCGCGGGAAAGCGCGTGATCAGGCTCGGACGCGTGCTCGCCTGATCCAGCGGTCCGCCGTGGCACTGGAAGCCGCGCGCTTCAACCATGGCAAACAGCGTATCGGCCGAAAAATCGCCGCCTGTGTGGTTGCCGGTATTGAGATCGCCGCCGATCAGGATCGGCAGACCGGGCGCGAAGGCTTCGACGGCATCGATCAATGCCGCCATCTGCCGCTCGCGATAGGCAGCGGTCGCGACGCTTTCGAGGTGAACCGAAACGGCAACGAAAGGGCCGGCCTCGGTTTCAACGATGGCGCCGATGGCGCAGCGCTCGCCCACGCGCGGCTGCTCGTTGCTGTCCTTGAACCAAACGGCTTCGCCCGGCAGGCGGAAAAGGAAGGCATCCTTCAAGGCGACGGAAGCCATGAGCGCATTGCCGTGAAAGCCCTTTTCGTTGAAATCGTCGCGGCAAAAGGAATGCTCGATTTCCGAACCGAGGCTGAGTTCGAGAAACTCGACGCCATAGGCGTAGTTCATGCCAAGCTCGCCGGCGACGACAGCGGTCGGATCACGCTGCTCGGTGCGGGCCATGCCCTCGTCCATTTCCGACAGCAGCACCAGCGGAGCGCCGGTCGCCCGCAGCTTGGCGGCACTTTCCTCGGGAAACAGGCAACGTTCGAGATTCCAGGCGGCGACCGTGAAGGGGAAGGACAATACCTCCACCTCGGCTTCGGCGCCGCCGACACGCAGCGTATTCATGCAGGCGAGCGATGCCAGCGTGGCGGCATGAACGTCCGGGGTCTTTTCGAGCGAAACGAAGCTCTTGCGCTCTTCATGAGAGGGAATGGTGAAGGCGGAAACTGTGTTGCGGATCATGATGTGGCCTGTCGAAACGAGATTATGCGCGCGGGTGGAAAAATCGGAGGCGCCGGTCGCCCGGCAATAGGCTGATTTTGTGACGGCGCTGTAACGCCGCCCTCAAAATGCATCGGGAAAATGCTGCGGCCAGCGGCCTGGCAGCATGGCGACGATGTCATAACGTTGCGACAGGCGGACGAAATCCGGTTGCCGGGCGAGCCAGAGATCGCTGGCAGCGCGGATGCGATTCTGCGACGAGAAGGAAACCGCGTCGATCGCCTCCTGCGCGGCGCGCCTCGACTTGACCTCGACGAAGACGGCAAGATCGCCCTTGCGGGCAATGATGTCGATTTCGCCGAGCTTGGTGCGGTGACGGATGGCCAGGATGCGATAGCCCTTGAGCATCAGGAAGGCGGCTGCGAGATATTCTGCTACATGGCCGCGCCGCCAGGCCTTTCGCCGTTTCAGCTTCTCGCCCGTCGCAGGCGCCGGATCAGGCATGGCGCCCCTTCATATCGAGCAGACGCTGGTAGAGCTCTTTTCGCGGCAGTCCGGTAAGACGGGCGGCTTCCGTTGCCGCCTTGGCGGTCGGCATCGTCCCGGCGAGATCGGCCAGGACGGCATCGACATCGGCCTCCGCCGCAACGCTTTCCGCCGGCGGGCCGACAAGCCAGACGATCTCGCCCTTAACATGATCAACGGCATCATAGAATGCCGCGAGTTCGGAAAGCGTCCCGCGGCGGAACTCTTCGAAAGTCTTCGTCAGTTCGCGGCACACGGCACCGGCTCGCTCGCCGCCCAGCACATCGGCGGCGGCGGCAAGGGTCGCGGCGATGCGATGCGGTGATTCAAAGAAAATGAGGGTCGCGGGGATGCCTGCGAGTTCGGCAAGCCTGTCGCGCCGGCCCTTGTCCTTGGCGGGCAGGAAGCCGGCAAAGAAGAAGGCATCGTTCGGCAGGCCGGAGCCGACGAGGGCTGCAAGCGGCGCCGAGGCACCCGGAATGGGAACGACCTTGTATCCCGCCTCGATCGCCTGCACCGCGAGCCGGTAACCGGGGTCGGAGACCAGCGGCGTTCCGGCATCGGAAACCAGAGCCACCGACCGCCCGGCCTCCAAAGCCTGCAGCAGCCGAGGACCTGCCTCATCGGCATTGTGCTCGTGGTAGGCGTAAGGTTTGTTCTGGATGCCGTAGCGATCGAGCAGAACGCGGGTGACGCGCGTATCCTCGCAGGCCAGCACGTCTGCGCCGGCAAGCGTTTCGAGCGCGCGCAAAGTGATGTCGCCGAGATTGCCGATGGGGGTCGCAACGAGATAAAGCGCCGGTTCGAGGGGCCGGGCCGGAATCTGGGTGTTGTGCAGGCGGAAACTGCGCGTCCCGCCGCTTGATTGGTCTTCGTTCATGCCGGTCCTGAGTTCGCCACGGATTCTCCGCCTTTATGGGCGAGGCGCGGGCAGACGGCAAGAGCGGTGCAATTCCTGTGGAGCATTGCCGCCGAAATGGCGAATTGACGTCCGGCAAATCGCCTATGCCTCTTGCATTCGGATGGAGAAGTCTGCCAAGTTGCCTGTCCAATCTTTCGGGCCTCGTCCGAAAACATGTCGCTCGGGCGCCTCGGGCCGCCCGGCAAGTCACGGTCGAAAGCGGTAGCATCCATGCGTATAACAATTGAGCGGTCGAACCTCCTGAAGTCGCTGAACCACGTCCATCGCGTGGTCGAGCGTCGCAATACGATCCCGATCCTGTCCAACGTGCTGCTGAAGGCCGACGGCACCAGCCTCGACATGAAGGCGACCGACCTCGACCTGGAAATCACCGAGGCGACGCCCGCCAATGTCGAGCAGGCGGGAGCAACCACCGTCCCGGCGCATCTGCTTTACGACATCGTGCGCAAGCTGCCCGACGGTTCGGAAGTGCTTCTTGCCACCAATACAGACGGCAGTTCGATGACGGTCGCCTCCGGCCGCTCGAAATTCTCGCTGCAATGCCTGCCGGAATCGGACTTCCCGGATCTCACGGCCGGCAGCTTCAGCCATTCCTTCAAGCTGAAGGCCGCCGATCTGAAGATGCTGATCGACCGGACGCAGTTCGCGATCTCGACCGAGGAAACCCGTTATTACCTCAACGGCATTTTCTTCCATACGATCGAGAGCAAGGGCGACCTGAAGCTGCGCGCCGTCGCCACCGACGGCCACCGCCTCGCCCGAGCCGATGTCGACGCGCCTTCCGGCTCCGAGGGCATGCCCGGCATCATCATTCCCCGCAAGACGGTGGGTGAATTGCAGAAGCTGGTGGATTCGCCGGATACGATCGTCACCGTCGAGGTTTCCGACGCCAAGATCCGCCTGACGATCGGCTCCATCGTCATGACCTCGAAGCTGATCGACGGCACCTTTCCCGATTACCAGCGCGTCATCCCGACCAGCAACGACAAGGAAATGCGCGTCGATTGCCAGACCTTCGCGCAGGCCGTCGACCGCGTGTCGACGATCTCGTCGGAACGCGGCCGCGCCGTGAAGCTGGCCCTGTCGGACGGACAGCTGCTCTTGACGGTCAACAACCCGGATTCGGGCAGCGCGACCGAAGAAGTTGCCGTCGGCTACGAGATGGACCCGATGGAAATCGGCTTCAACGCCAAGTACCTGCTCGACATCACCGCGCAGCTTTCCGGCGATGCGGCCGTGTTCCTGCTGGCGGATGCGGGTTCGCCGACGCTTATCCGCGACACGGCCGGCGACGACGCGCTCTACGTGCTGATGCCGATGCGCGTCTAGAGGATGATGCCGAAACGCGTGAGCGGTTTTCGGACGACATCATGCTCTGCTTCTTCAATTCCGGAGCCGGGGTGATTTGAGGTCCGCGCGGCCTAAAATCACCCGGCTCCGGCGAAACCAAAGCGCCCTCTCATGCGTTTTTTTCTGGCGAGGGCGCTTTTATTTGGTCCTTTGCGGATTGCGACATTTTCTCTTGTTATTGCGTCATTGCATTGCAAGTTTTCAGTTAAGCGGTATGTAGTTCGCGACCGTAACATCTGGTGGGGGAGAGCATGGCGCTGCGTCTCAAGGAACGGCTTGGCAAGAAATTCGACGAGGAGATCCGTTTCTTCAAGGGCATGATGCAAGGGCCGAAGACCGTGGGGTCGATCGTCCCGACCTCTTCGATCACGGCCCGGAAGATGGCAAGCGTCATCAATACCCAATCCGGCCTGCCCATCCTGGAACTCGGGCCGGGCACGGGCGCCATCACAAAGGCCATCCTGGCACGCGGCATCGAACCGCAAAACCTCGTCGCCATCGAATATTCCACCGATTTCTACAATCACCTCGTCAAGCTCTATCCGGGCGTGCATTTCATCAACGGCGACGCTTTCGATCTCGACAAGACCCTCGGCGTGCTGCGCGGCCAGACTTTCGATTCGGTGGTCTCGGGCATTCCGCTTCTCAATTTCCCCATGAAGGCGCGCGTCGCATTGCTGGAAAGCCTGCTGGACCGCATGCCGCCCGGCCGGCCCGTGGTGCAGATTTCCTACGGCCCGGTTTCGCCGATCATCGCGCGGCCGGATCGCTACCATATCCGCCACTTCGATTTCATCGTCCGCAATATTCCGCCGGCCCAGCTCTGGGTCTACAGCCGCGGCTGAGACAATCCATGTACGCTCTTTATATTACGCACCCGCAGGTACGGATCGATGCCGATGTCCCCGTGCCGCAATGGGGGCTTTCGGAGATTGGCGCGAAGAGGGCGCGCGTAGCGGCAAACCGCCCCTGGGCGCATCAACTTGGCCTGATCGTTTCGAGCGGCGAGCGCAAGGCGATAGAGACGGCCGAAATCCTGGCGGCAGCAAGCAATGCGCCGATCGATATCATCGAAGCCATGCACGAAAACGATCGCAGCGCCACGGGTTTTATGCCGCCGCCGGAATTCGAAAAGGCGGCGGACTGGTTCTTCGCCAACCCGCATGAAAGCTTCAGGGGCTGGGAGCGCGCCATCGACGCGCAGGCGAGAATCGTCTCTCATGTCGAGGCCGTTCTTTCGCGGCACGATCCGCAAGTGCCGATTGCTTTCGTCGGCCATGGTGGTGTCGGCACCCTGCTGAAATGCCATCTGGAAGGAAAGCCGATCGCGCGGCAGGGCGATCAACCGCCGGGCGGCGGCAATCTTTTCTGTTTCGATCTTGCGAAGCGAGCCGTCTCATGCGACTGGACAGCCATGGAAGACTGGATGGGATGGGCTTGATATGACCGCACGCGACCGCTTGATCGTTGGACTGGATGTTCCAAACCTTCAGGAGGCCGAAAAAGTGGTCGGCGCCCTCGGCGACGATATCCTCTATTACAAGATCGGCTATCAGCTCGCCTTTGCCGGCGGCCTGGAGTTCGCCCGCGAACTCGCCGCCAGCGGCAAGAAGATCTTTCTCGACATGAAGCTGCTCGACATCGACAATACCGTGGCCTCCGGCGTGGAGAACATCGTCAAGATGGGCATGTCGATGCTGACGCTGCATGCCTATCCGAAGGCCATGAAGGCAGCCGTCGAGGCTGCGAAGGGCTCGGACCTCTGCCTGCTCGGCGTGACCGTACTGACCTCGATGGACGAGGGAGACCTGATCGCCGCCGGCTATGAATACGATCCGCATACGCTGGTGCTGCGCCGGGCCGAACAGGCGCATCTGGCCGGCATGGGCGGCATCGTCTGCTCGGCTGAGGAATCCGCCGCGGTTCGCAAGATCATCGGCCCGGAAATGGCGCTGGTAACTCCCGGCATCCGGCCGGCCGGCAGCGACAAGGGCGACCAGAAACGGGTGATGACGCCGGCCGATGCGATCAGGGCGGGATCGAGCCATCTCGTCGTCGCAAGGCCGATCGTCAAGGCGGCCGATCCGAAAGAGGCTGCCCGCGCCATCCTCGCCGAGATGGACGCCGCACTCTAAAACAATTCCAGGAAAAGTGCGCAGCGGTTTTCCGTTCGGAATTGCGTGAAGACAAAAGGACGGAGCGCTTTCGCGATTCGAAGAAAAGCGGAAAAGCTCCAAGAACTCGAACAAGCAGGGAGGAACGTATGGCAAAGGGATATTGGATCGCACGCGTGGATGTCCGCGACCCGGAGCGCTACAAGGACTACGTTGCCGCCGCCAAGCCGGCCTTCGAGAAATACGGCGCGAACTTCCTTGCCCGCGGCGGTGCGTTCACGCCGCTCGAGGGACAGGCGCGCGGCCGCAATGTCATCATCGAGTTTCCGTCGCTGCAGCATGCCGTCGATTGCTACAATTCACCGGAATACCAGATCGCCGCAAAAATCCGCCAGCAGGTGGCCGATGCGGAAATGGTCGTCGTCGAAGGGGTCTGAGCCCTTCGAAAACGCGACGCTGCAACGCAGCGCGATAGCACTTCACCTCGGCGCGCGGATCGGCTAAGACGAAACCAGATCAGCCAATCAAAGCCTTTCGAGGAGCCTGCCATGACCCTGTCCAACCTCCCGCCGCTCGTGACCGTGTTTGGGGGATCAGGTTTCATCGGGCGGCACGTCGTGCGTTCGCTCGCCAAGCGCGGTTATCGCATCCGTGTCGCCGTACGCCGTCCCGATCTTGCCGGCTTCCTGGTGCCGCTCGGCAATCTCGGCCAGATTTCGATCGTCCAGGCCAATGTGCGCTACCGCAACTCCATCGACCGCGCCGTCGAAGGTGCGCAGCATGTCGTCAACTGCGTCGGCATCCTGACCGCAAGCGGCCGCAACACGTTCGAAGCCGTGCAGGAATTCGGCGCCAAGGCCATAGCTGAGGCGGCACGCGGCGTCGGTGCTTCGCTGACGCATCTTTCGGCGCTCGGTGCCGATGCCAATTCCCCTTCGACCTATGCCCGCACCAAGGCCCGAGCCGAAACGGCGATCCACTCGATCAAGCCGGATGCCATCATCCTGCGCCCCTCGATCGTCTTCGGACCGGAAGACGAGTTCTTCAACAAGTTTGCCGACATGTCCCGCACGGCGCCGTTCCTGCCGCTGATCGGCGGCGGCAACACGAAGTTCCAGCCCGTCTATGTCGAAGACATCGCCGAAGCGGTTGCGCGCAGCGTCGACGGCAAGCTGAAGGCCGGCACGACCTATGAGCTCGGCGGCCCGGAAGTGCTGTCCTTCCGCGAATGTCTCGAAACCACGCTGTCCGTCATCAACCGGAAGAAGGCGCTCGTCTCCATTCCGTTCGGCCTTGCCTCGCTGATCGGCTCCGTCGCCTCGCTGGTGCCGCTCGTCAAGCCGCCGATCACCGCGGACCAGGTGACACTGCTGAAGAGCGACAACGTCGTTTCCAAGCAGGCCGAAGCCGAAGGACGTACCCTGAAGGGCATCGGCCTGCTGCCGACGCTGCTCGTCTCGGTGCTGCCGTCCTATCTGGTCCGCTATCGTCCGCAGGGCCAGTTCACCGGTTCCGGCAAGGCTGCCTGACGATTCGGCAGCTCACGGAAATCACACGCCGCCCGGCCATGCCGAGCGGCGTTTTTTATTGTCCGACAGAGACGGGAAATGAAGCTCTCGAGACGCCGGCAAAGCCCCGTCATTCACAGCTCAGCGTTGCTCAAAAGACGCACTGCGGAAATAGTAGCATTAACGTCAAATTTAATATGAACATTTATTGCTATTGCTCATTCCACTGACTAACACAGCCGCGCGTCTCAGGCTTGGACAATGAACCCGGTCCGCGGCGCGCTTCACACTTCTGCGGAAAGGCATTTTTCGATGGGCAAGTCTATCGCGCTTTTGTTTGCGTGCGCGGCATTGGTGATTCTCGCCGGCTCTTTCGTGGCCCGCGGCAGCATCGCCTCGATAAAGGGCGAATGTGCGCCGACCTACGGCGTCGATCCCTGCACCACCGGTTCCATCGACACCTCCTCCCCGAACTGATCGGGCATGGAAAAGGCCGGTTTTCACCGGCCTTCGCTTTCTTCAGCATCGCGACGCAGGCGTTCCGCCTCAGCCGATCGTGTAAAGGCCGATCAGGCCGAGCACGCCGACGATGATGCGCCACCATGCGAAGGGGGCGTAGCCGCGGCGCGACACGAAATCGAGCAGTGCGCGCACGACGAACAGCGCCGATATGAAGGCCATGACGAAGCCGATGACGATCAGCAGGCCCTGGTCCATGCTGAGATCGTGGCGGCTCTTCCAGAGATCGAGCGTAAAGGCGCCTGCCATCGTCGGCATGGCGAGGAAGAAGGAAAATTCCGCGGCCGAACGCTTGTCGGCGCCGAGCAGCAGGGCGCCGACGATGGTGGAGCCTGAACGCGACGTTCCGGGGATCATTGCCAGGCACTGGAAGAAGCCGATCTTGACCGCCATCGGCCACGAGAATTCATAGGCACTGTTATATTTCGGCTTGAACTCGATCCTGTCGATGACGAGCAGGACGATGCCGCCGAGGATCAGCGAAATACAGATGACCTTCGGCGAGTCGAACAGAACCGTCTTGATGAAATCATGCGCCAGCGCGCCGATGACGGCAGCCGGCAGAAAGCCGAAGAGGACGGCGAGAACGAAGTGGCGGGCCTTGACGCTGACGGGGAGTGCTTTGGCAATCTGAACGAGGCGATTGAAATAGACAAGCAGGATGGCGAGAATCGCACCGAGCTGGATCAGAACGTCGAAAGTGGCGGCTTCCTTGAAGCCGAGAAAATGTCCGAGCAATATAAGATGGCCGGTGGAGGAGACGGGAATGAACTCCGTAAGCCCCTCCACAAGGCCTAAAACCAGCGCGATAATAATTTGTTCAGCCATATCGTGTCCTTTGTCAAACGGCAGGGCGGCCCGATTCGCTTGTGCAAACTAGGCCAAGATCCTATAGCTTCAACCGATGACACATGACTAGGGCCGCAGGATCGCGACTCCAAAAACTCCGTAGCCTCAATCAAAACACCGAGTATCAATGCCGACGCTGTATCACCACCCGATGTCATCTTCCTCACGGTTCGTTCGTCTGATCCTGACCGAGTACGGTTATCAGACCGAATTGATAGAGGAGCAGATCTGGGAAAAGCGACGCGATTTCCTGGCGCTCAATCCCGCCGGCACCCTGCCTGTCTATGTCGACGACAGCATGCGGGCGCTCTGCGGCGCGACCGTCATCTCCGAATATCTCGACGAGACCCATGGTGTTTTGAAGCGCGACCGCCGGCTTCTTGCCGAAGACCCCTTCCAGCGCGCCGAAATCCGCCGGCTGACGGAATGGTTCATGCAGAAGATGGAGCAGGATGTCACGCGGCCCTTGACGCGCGAGCGGGTGTTCAAGCTGCAGATGCCCGCCGACCAGGGTGGCGGTGCGCCCGATTCCAAGGTGATGCGCATGGCGCGCGGCAATATCCGTCAGCACATGAAATACCTGTCCTGGCTTGCCGGCTCGCGGCAATGGCTTGCGGGCGAGCGGCTGAGCTATGCCGACCTCGCGGCGGCCGCCTCGGTTTCCGTCCTCGACTATCTCGGCGAGATCGACTGGACGGAATCGCCGGTCGCCAAGGAATGGTATCAGCGGCTGAAATCGCGCCCCTCCTTCCGGCCGATCCTGGCGGAGCGCGTGCGCGGCGTCACTCCGGTCTCCCACTACGCCGATCTGGATTTCTAGAGCACTTTCGCTTTTCTTCGAACGGCGAAAGCGCCCTATATCTTTTTTCACGCAATTCCGGACGGAAAACCGCGAACGCATTTTTCCTGGAATTGCCCAGACGAGGGCTCGCTATGCCCGATGACCGTGAAGCGGAAAAAGTTGACAAGCGACGAAGCGCGTTGACCGCTTTCCTGCGGGAAGAGGCACGCGCCCAGGGCTTCGATCTCTGTCGCATCACGACACCGGGCGCCATTCCGGAGGCCGCCGTCCGGCTCGGCCAGTTTCTCGACAAGGGTCGTCACGGCACGATGAGCTGGATGGAGGAGACGCGCGACCGCAGGGGCGATCCGCGCGTGCTCTGGAGCGAAACCCGCTCCATCGTCGTCTTCGGCCTCAACTACGGCCCGGACGAAGATCCTCGTGCCATTCTGGAGAAAAAGGACAAGGCCGCGATTTCCGTTTATGCGCGAAACCGCGACTATCACGACGTCATCAAGGGACGGCTGAAGGAAATCGCCACCCGCTTCGCCGCGCGTTCGAAGGAGGACGTCAAAGTCTTCGTCGATACCGCGCCGGTCATGGAAAAGCCGCTGGCGGGCGCGGCAGGGCTCGGCTGGCAGGGCAAGCATACCAATCTCGTCAGCCGCGCGTTCGGGTCGTGGCTGTTCCTCGGCTCGATGTTCACCACGGCGGAGCTCGAGGCCGATCAGCCTGAGGTCGACCATTGCGGCTCCTGCCGGGCCTGTCTCGACGCCTGCCCCACCGCCGCCTTCCCTGCTCCCTATCAGCTCGATGCGCGCCGCTGCATTTCCTATCTGACCATCGAGCACAAGGGGCCGATCGATCCGCATCTGCGGCCGATGATCGGCAACCGCATCTATGGCTGCGACGACTGTCTCGCCGCCTGCCCCTGGAACAAGTTCGCAAATGCCGCCTCGGAGATGAAGCTGGTCGCGCGGGACGATCTCAAGGAACCGTCCATCGCCTTTCTGCTTGGTCTGGACGATGCGGCCTTCCGCGCCTTCTTCAGCGGCTCGCCGGTCAAGCGCATCGGGCGCGACCGGTTCGTCCGCAATGTCCTCATCGCGGCCGGCAATTCCGGCGAGCGGTCGTTTATCGAAAAGTGCCGCGAGCTGGCCGGGGATTCCTCGCCCGTGGTGCGCGGAATGGCCGTCTGGGCGCTCTCGCGGCTGATGACGGCTGGCGAATTCCGCGCATTTGCGGCACAAAGGCAAGACGAAGCGGACGAAGAGGTTCGCGCGGAATGGATATTGGCGGGGGTTCCTTGATGCATGTGATGATTTTCGGCTGCGGCTATTCGGGAACGGCCATCGCCAAGGCTTTTGCCGGCGCCGGCATTCGTATCACCGGCACGACCCGCTCGGCCGGCAAGGCGGACCTGTTGAGGAAAGATGGCATCGAAGCCTTCGTCTTCGACGGCGAGATGCTCGATCCCGCCCTGGCGGAGACGATGGCGACCGTGACGCATCTCGTGCAGTCGATCGCGCCGGGCAAGTCCGGCGATCCGCTGCTGCGGCTGGCGCAGCTCAATCTGCGCGCGCTGATGCCGAAGCTGGAATGGATCTGCTATCTCTCGACCGTCGGCGTCTATGGCGACCACAAGGGCGCCTGGGTCAGCGAACAGACATCGCTGCATCCGATCGCCGAACGCTCCGTCGAGCGCGTCGAGGCCGAGGACGGCTGGCTGCGCGTCGGCATCAGGCTCGGTCTTCCGGTCGCCGTGCTCAGGCTTTCCGGCATCTATGGTCCGGGCCGGAACGCTTTCTGCAATCTGGAAAAAGGTACGGCACGGCGGCTCATCAAGGCGAACCAGGTGTTCAATCGCATCCGCGTCGAGGATATCGGCGCCTGCGCCAGCTTCCTGTCCGACCGCAAGCTCGGCGGCATATATAATGTCACCGACGACGAGCCCGCGCCGCCGCAGGACGTGGTCGCCGAGGCCGCCCGGCTCATGGGCGTCGAGCCCCCGCCGGAGCAGCCGTTCGAAACGGCGGAACTGACGCCGATGGCGCGCTCCTTCTACGGCGAGAACAAGCGCGTTTCGAACGCGAAGTTGCGGGCGCTCGGCTTCCCGTTTCGCTACCCAGAGTATCGCATGTCGCTTGCCGAACTCTGGTCCTCGGGAGAGTGGCGCGGTTAGCAAGGCCGCCTCCCCGCCAGCCGAAATCGCACGAAAATTCCTACTAAGCCGGCCGCCTTGGTTCAATTTACTCCGCATTTATGGTTAACGACCTCTAAAATTGCACAAATGCGGCAATGATTATGGCGAAGCTGGAAAATTATTTTTCCGAATTTCGTGATCTTTCGCACCGCAGCATGCCGCCGAGAAAATTCGTTCCATTTTTAACTGATTTTATTAGGTTTTTTCCACAATCAAGCAATTCCGCCGTTCAGCATCGTATTTGGCGCGATTCACAAATGTTACATCTTGTAATATTCCGTGATAGAAAACGGCACTTTTTCGCCATTTTTGCCCCGATTTAAGCCCGCCGCCTACCCAAGGCGCAAGTTCAATAGCTTGAGGGAAAAATCGGTTTGAAGAAAATCGCGCGTTCTTTGGCGATCGCCGCAACTATATCCGCCTCCTTTGCTGTCGTTTCGACACCGGCATTTGCATCCGCTGGCTGCGGAGGCGCTTCATGGTACGGCGGAAGCTCCCGAACTGCTTCCGGAGAACGTATGAGTTCCAGAAATCTTACTGCAGCCCATCGCTCGCTTGCCTTCGGCACGCGTCTGCGGGTCACCAACAAGCATAACGGACGCAGCGTCATCGTCCGCATCAACGACCGCGGTCCTTTCATTCGCGGACGCGTTCTCGATCTCTCGCGCGCCGCCGCGCAGAACATCGGCATGGTCGCCTCCGGCACCGCCAGCGTCTGTTACGAGGTCGTCGCCTCGAAGTAATCGCCGGTCGGCCGTAAGACCCGGCAAATCGGCATGACGCTTGCTCTCTCGGTCAATCGCGGCTACCACGCGGTTGAGACGTCTCAATAATCTGCCGCCATGTGCATTATTCGCGCGGATTGATGAGCTGTCAGCGATTTTGGTAGAGCGCAGGTTTCCGGCAAGCCCCATGGGTTCCGAGCCATGCGCGAGCAGGAGAGTAGGGATGCGTCTGGGCGGCCGATTGCAGGGGGCCATCGAAGTTCTTGCCGATATCGAAGCGCGCAAGCGACCGGTGGCCGACGCCCTGAAGGATTGGGGCCTTTCCCATCGCTTCGCCGGCTCCGGCGACAGGGCCGCGATCGGCAATATCGTCTACGACGCCCTGCGCATGCGGCTTTCCCATGCCTGGCTGATGGGAGACGACAGTGCGTCGGCGCTTGCCCATGCCGTACTCTTTCGCCAATGGGGCCTGACGCCCGAGGCGCTGGCCGCCGAGCTCGACGGCGATAAATTCGCCCCCGAAGCGCCGAGCGCCGAAACGCTGGCCGCCTTTGCCGCCCGCAAGCTCGAGGATGCTCCCCGCCATGTCCAGGGCGACATTCCCGAATGGGTCGAGCCCTCCTTCCAGCGCGCATTCGGCGACCGCTGGCTCGGCGAAGCGCAGGCGCTCTGCGAGCGCCCGACGCTGGATCTTCGCGCCAACGCGCTCAAGGCCGACCGCGCCAAGGTGGTCAAGGCGCTGGAGCGGGCAGGCGCGCAGGCCTCGAAAATCGCCCGTTTCGGTATCCGCATTCCCGCCGGCGAAGGCGCATCCCGTCTTCCTAACGTGACAGCCGAGCTTTCGTTCCAGAAGGGCTGGTTTGAAGTGCAGGACGAAGGCTCGCAGATCGTCGCCGATCTCGTGCTGCCCGAGGAAGGCGATCAGGTGCTCGACTATTGCGCCGGCGGCGGCGGCAAGACGCTCGCCATGTCGGCTGCGATGCACAACAAGGGCCAGGTCCACGCCTACGACAGCGACCGGCGGCGGCTGGCGCCGATCATCGAGCGATTGAAACGCGCCGGAACGCGCAACGTCCAGGTTCATGACGAACGCAACGGCCTGCTGCAGCTGCGTGGCAAGTTCGACAAGGTGCTGGTCGATGCGCCCTGCACCGGCACCGGCACCTGGCGGCGCCGGCCCGACACGAAATGGCGGCTGACGCAGAAGAACCTCGACGAACGCACCAGCCAGCAGCAGGAGGCCATGGCCCAGGCCGGCGAATTCGTCCGCCCCGGCGGCGCGCTGCTTTACGTCACCTGCTCGGTCCTGCCGGAAGAGAACGAAGCGCAGGTGAACCGCTTCGCCGCGCAGAATCCGGACTTCGAGGTGATGGAAACCCTGAGCTCCTGGGAAACGCTGTTCGGCAAGGAGACGCCGCGGCCGATCTCATCGGACGGCAAGACCATTACGCTGACGCCCGCCTCCACCGATACGGATGGCTTCTTCTTCTGCCGCCTGCAGCGCAGAAGACAGGGGTGAAATCAACCCGCCCGCATGTGCGATCAGCGGCGGGGTGCGGGCTAAGGCGGCAGTCGATGCCCCGCGACGGCGCTGGCGGCGGAGACGCCCGATGCTCTTTTGGGCCACTGGCGATGAAGAAAATGCCTGAAAGGGCGAGACGCGAACGTCTTCGGAGCCAGGCTGAAATCTATTCGGCCGCCTTTTGACCTGCATCGCTGCTTTTTCAAGCAAAACCGCTCCGTTCCCAAGGTCAGAGCCAACAACTTCATGCATTATAATTATTCTAAACTAGAGCGTTTGACACAAGTTTGTTTTTCATACATGACACAAAATGCCAAGTTTTTGACGGTGCCCCCGCTGTCATAGGAGAGGAACATGAAACTGAAGATCAATATTGGCGCCGCGCTTGCGGTGGCCGTTGTGACGACTGCCGCATACAGCCTGCCGGCTCTTGCAGCCGCCCCCGAGCCGGCCGCCGTCATCAAGCATTATGCGGAACTGGCACATGCCAAATATCAGGATTCGCTGACGACGGCGAAGACGCTCGACAAGGCGATCGACGCCTTGCTCGCCCATCCCAGCGACAAGACGCTGAAGGCGGCGCGCGCAGCCTGGATCAAGGCCCGCGTTCCCTATGCGCAGACGGAAGCCTATCGCTTCGGCAACCCGATCGTCGACGACTGGGAAGGCAAGGTGAACTCCTGGCCGCTGGATGAAGGCCTGATCGACTATGTCGACGCCTCCTATGGCACGGAAAGCGACGAGAACGCGCTCTATGTCGCCAACGTCATCGCCAACAAGACGATCAAGATCAACGGCAAGGATGTCGACGCTTCGCATCTGACGCCGGAATTCCTGTCGGGCACGCTGCATCAGGCAGGCGGCGTCGAGGCCAACGTCGCGACCGGCTATCACGCCATCGAATTCCTCCTGTGGGGTCAGGACCTGCACGGCACCGGACCGGGCGCCGGCGAACGCCCCGCCACCGACTACGACCTGAAGAATTGCACGCATGGCAATTGCGACCGCCGCGCCGAATACCTGAAGTCCGCCTCGACGCTGCTCGTTTCGGACCTGCAGGACATGACCGACAAGTGGGCGCCGGAAGGCGAAGCCACCAAGCATGTCGAAGCCGATCCGAAGGCCGGCCTCACCGCCATCCTCACCGGCATGGGTTCGCTTTCCTACGGCGAGCTTGCCGGCGAGCGCATGAAGCTCGGCCTGCTGCTGCACGATCCGGAAGAAGAACAGGATTGCTTCTCCGACAATACCTATAACGAGCACAATGGCGACGCCATGGGCATCGCGGCGGCCTATACCGGCAACTATACCCGCGTCAACGGCACCAAGATGAAGGGCCCATCGCTGCACGATCTGGTCAAGGCCAAGGACCCCGCGCTCGACAAGGAAATGGAGACCAAGCTCAATACGACGCTTGCTGCCATGAAGGCGCTGGTGCATCGCGGCGAGACGGTCGAAAAGTACGACCAGATGATCGGCGAAGGCAACAAGGAAGGCAACGCCACCGTGCAGACGGCCATCGACGGCCTGCTCGACCAGACGAAGAGCATCCAGCGCGTCATCGCCGCGCTCGATCTCGGCACGATCAAGCTTGAAGGTTCGGACAGCCTGGACAACCCGAACGCCGTCTTCAAGAAGTAATGAGGGAGAGCGGCAGCGCGACAAGGCGCTGCCGCCCCGATACCCATGACGCATATCCCGGCCAACCGCGCCCTTCTGCCCGCCCTCGCTGCGGGTTTTTTGGTTTTTTCCATCACGCTTTCCGCCGCCGGCATTCTCGATTTTCCGACCGTCCGCACCGATCTTTCGCCCGAACAGTTGAAACGCGTGCGCGATGTGACACGCGCGACCAGCAACTTTCTCAAGGCCGAACCGTACGAAACGATGCAGGGCGGCGGCCTGACCGCGATTGACAACGTCACGCGCGATATCTTTTCGCAGCCCTCAGCCAATCTGAACCCGGAACAGGGCCAGGATTTTCATCTCGGCAACGCCCTCTTCCGCAAGCTCTGGGTTTCGGCCCCCTCCTCCACGCAGGCATCCGATGGGCTAGGCCCGCTGTTCAACGCCCGCTCCTGCCAGAGCTGCCATATCCGCGACGGTCGCGGCCATCCGCCGGAAACCGCGGGCGCCGTAGCGACCTCGATGGTGCTGCGCCTGGCGCGCAACGCCGCAACGCCGGACGAGGAACAGGCCGTCAAGGATTTTCATGCGCTGAATCTCCCGGATTCGACCTACGGCGTACAGTTGCAGGATCTCGCCGTGCCCGGCCTTGACGCCGAGGGCAAGGTGACAGTCACCTACAGCGAAGAGAAGGTGACGCTTGCCGGCGGCGAAACCGTGAGCCTCCGCAAGCCGGCATATGGCGTCAGCGATCTCGCCTATGGACCGATGGATGCCGGCACTACGCTTTCGCCGCGCATCGCGCCGCCGATGATCGGCCTCGGCCTGATCGAAGCCATCCCCGATGCCGATATCCTCGCCAACGCCGACCCGGACGATAAGAAGGGCACCGGCATCCGTGGCCGTCCTGCCATCGTCCGCGACCACCGCACCGGCGAGATCGCGCTCGGCCGCTTCGGCTGGAAGGCGCAGAATGCGACCGTGCGCGACCAGGTGGCGGACGCCTTTTCCGCCGATATCGGCATTTCGACGCCGGACCGGCCGAATGCCCACGGCGACTGTACCGACAGGGAAGCGCGCTGCCTCGTCATGCCGACCGGCGTGCAGAAACGGCTCGGCGATACCGAGGCGCCGGACCCGGTGCTGCCGCTCGTTACCTTCTACTCCGAAAACCTCGCCGTGCCGGCCCGCCGCAACGCCGGCGCACCCGATGTGCTTCACGGCAAGGATATGTTCTATCGCTCGGGCTGTACGGCCTGCCACACGCCGAAATTCGTCACGCGCGACGGCATCAGGGACAAGGACGGCAAGGATTCTCCGCAGGCCTTCCAGCTGATCTGGCCCTATTCCGACTTTCTGCTCCACGACATGGGGGAAGGCCTTTCGGATGGGCAGCAGGTGGGCGTGGCATCCGGTCGCGATTGGCGCACGCCGCCGCTCTGGGGTATAGGCCTGACACAGACCGTCAGCGGCCAGCAGGCCTATCTGCACGACGGCCGCGCCCGCACATTGACCGAAGCCATCCTCTGGCATGGAGGAGAGGCTGAAAAAGCCCGCAACGCATTCGCCGACCTTTCGAAGGACGATCGGCAAGCCCTCATCAACTTTCTGGAGTCACTCTGATGCACCACTGGAAACGCCTTGCCGCCAGCCTTCTCCTTACCGTTGCGGCCTTGCCTGCGCATGCCGAGGACGCGACGACCAATGGCGCCGGCCTGAACGAGGCGGCGGTGCCGGCCACGCTGCAGAAGGCGGTGGATGACGTCATTCGTCCCGGCTATCGCGCCATGCACGATTCCGCCGCGAAGCTGACGGTGGCGATGAAGGCGCTTTGCGCCGACCCCTCGGCCACAACGCTTTCCGGCGCCAAATCGGCGTTCGGCGATACGGTGAAGAGCTGGTCGCGCATCGAGATCGTCGATACCGGCCCCATCATCGAAAAGAACCGCTTCGAGCACATCCTGTTCTATCCGGACCGCAAGGGCGTCGGCCTCAAGCAGGTGCAGGCGCTGATCGCCAAGGCGGACGAGCATGACACGACCGTCGAGGCCGTCGCCGGCAAGAGCGTGGCGCTCATGAGCATGACGGCGCTGGAATATGTGCTCTTCGGCAACGGCTCGGACGTGCTCGGCAAGGACAAGCAAAGCTTCCGTTGCCGCTATGGCGCGGCCGTCGCCGGCAACATCGAAAATACGGCCAAGGAAATCGCCGACGAATGGGATGCGCCCGACGGCGTGCAAAAATCCTGGAAATTCCCCGGCAAGTCCAGCAACGACTTCATGGACAACAAGGAGGCCGTCACGGCGCTGCTCGGCATCCTCGTGCATGGGGCGGCCAACGTCCGCGACCAGCGGCTGGAAACCTTCTACAAGGGCGATCCGGCTGCGGCACGGCCGAAAATGGCGATCTACTGGCGGTCCGCCAATACCTGGACCTCGTTCACCGGCAATATCGAGGGCCTGAAGACGCTCTGGGAAAAGGCCGGCATGGCAAGCCTGCTGCCGGCAGACAAGCGTGCTGCCGCCACCAAGATCGACGGATTGCTGAACGAACTGGCGACGACTGCGCCCACGATCAATCCGGATATCGAGGCTGCCATCGGCAACGATGCGGAGCGCGCCAAGATCGACAAGCTGCTCTCCGTCAGCCGCGACCTCGCGACCAGTTTCAGCGATGAGTATGGCGGTGCCATCGGGCTTTCCGCCGGTTTCTCCTTCGCAGACGGAGACTAGAACATGATGCCGAAAAGTGTTTGCGGTTTTCGGGCGACATCATGTTCTACTTCTTCGATTTTAGGTCGAACAGACCTAAAATCATCCGGCTCTGGGCGCATGCGCAGCGGCCTCATCGATCGGCGAGCTTTCGTCAAGGCTGCGGGGCTGACGTTCCTCGCGGCCCTGAAGCCCGGCGCCTTGATGGCGCTGGAGCGGGCCGATGCGGTCTACGCCTCCGGCATCCGCGCCGCCGACGGTTCCTTTGCCGTGGCGACGGTGACCGAGCAGGGCCGCATCGTCGATCAGGTCGCGCTGCCCGCCCGCGCCCATGGCATGGCTTTTTCGAAGGCGACCGGTAAGACCGTCGCCTTCGCGCGCCGGCCCGGCATCTATGCGATGATCTTCGATCCATGGACAAAAGCCGAACCGATCGTCATCACCGCCAAAGAGGGACGGCACTTTTACGGGCACGGCACGTTTTCGCCCGACGGCAGGCTACTCTATGCCAGCGAGAACGATTTCGACAACAATCGCGGCATCATCGGGCTTTACGATGCCAGCAACCGCCTTGCCCGCATCGGCGAGTACGAGACCTATGGCGTCGGCCCGCATGACATGACGGTCTCGGACGACGGCAGGTTCCTGATCGTCGCCAATGGCGGCATCGAGACCCATCCGGATTTCGGCCGCACCAAGCTCAATCTCGACCATATGCAGCCGTCGCTGACGCTGATCGACGCCGCCAGCGGCCGGCTGATCGAAAAGCATGTCCTGCCGCCGCAATATGCCCAGGTATCGACCCGGCATGTCGATATCGATTCAAGCGGCCGCGTCTGGTTCGCCTGCCAGTACGAAGGCCACCGCAACGACCTGCCGCCGCTTGTCGGTCATTTCGCGCGGGGCGAGGACTTGACCTTCGTCACCCTGCCCGACGATACGACGCGGGCGCTCGGCAACTATGTCGGCGCCATCGCCGTCAACCGCGCCGAAAACCTCGTCGGCGTGACGTCGCCGATCGAGGGGACCTCGGTGACGCTGGATGCAAAGACCGGCAAGGTACTGAAGGTGGAGAGCATTGCCGATGCGGCCGGCATCGCGGCAGCTCCTCACGGTTTCGCCGTCTCTTCCTATGACGGCGATTTCCTGGGCGAACACAGCGATGTCGCCTGGGATCAGCATATCGTGCGGATCAAGCGGCCTGCGGCCTGATGGGGTGGGAGTTTTCTCGCTCATCGGATGGAATTGAGTTTCGGCACCACCCTCTGTCAGTGTCGTGACATCCGCGCCGCGGGAGAGGCAATTGCATATGGGCATACACGGTAGCCACCCCCTTCTCCCCCACGGGGAGAAGGTGCCGTCAGGCGGATGAGGGGGTGCCTGCCAAGGCCACGAAGATCCATGAATTCAAATCGGTCAGCCCCCTCATCCGACCCTTCGGGCCACCTTCTCCCCAAGGGGAGAAGGAACTTCCGGTGCTGATCCACCCATATGCAATTGCCTCTCCCGCGGCGCGGATGTCACGGCAGTAACAGAGGGAAGCGACATACCCTCCAGGAGCTCAGAGCCTGGGTGTCATCCCAACCTCATCAGCGCCGTGCAAACTCCGCCTGCTCCGTATCGACTGCCACGGCTGCCGCCTTGGCGGCTGCTCGCAGCCAATCGGAGCCTCTCGCATCGAGATCGGCGAGGATGCCTGATACGAGCGACGCGTCATTGGCATGGCAATTGGCGATTTCGAAGCCCATCAGATCCAGCATATCCGGCGACAGGAGCATTTCCGCATCGCCCTGCACTTCGATCTTGCGGCTGTTGGGCGACAGGCGGCGCACCAGCAAGGTTCCGGTGACCTGATAGCGCGGATCGGGCGAGCGCGCCCGTCCGGTCGCGATAATACCCGTGCGGATCGTCTGGTCCGACGGATTGTGCGCCAGCGACCAACCGGACTGCAGCAGGGCCTTGACCTCGCGCAGCACCGGCCCGCCGCGCCATTCGACATAGGCGACGAAGCGCGGGCGGCCGAGGCTGCCGGTGCCGGCCAGACGCGGCTTCGGCTCGAATGCCGCCGCAGGATCCGGCAGGGCATTGTGCAGCGCCTTCAGATAGCGGTCTGCTACCGGACCGTTTGCCGGCGGCAGGGTGCGGTATTTTTCCCAGAACGCCTTGCGCTCGGCATTCGGAAGCAGAACGGCGTTGCGAAGCCACTTGTAGTCGCACTCCAGGATGACGGGAGACGGCTGCTGCAAACCGCGGCGATAGCCTGCGAGAATGGCATCGGCAACGGCGCGCGGCGTCGGGCCACCATCGGCGCACGCCAGGATCGCGCTGGTCCCCAGGCGGACGAGATCGAGCGCATAGGGCATGACGGCCGCCTCGTCGAAGTCGTTGGCACCCCAGACCAGCCGCCCTTCCTCGTCGCGCCAGGTGCCGAAATTTTCGAGATGCGTATCGCCGATCGCCAGTATCTGCGGGGCGGTCTTGAGCGCGGGGCAGATGCCCAAGATGGTTTCGGCCCAGCGCCAGTAGGTTCCGCGCAGAAAGGAGAAGCTGTCGGCCTTCATCAGCTTGTGCTTTTTCGCCAGGCCGGCCTCGACCAGATCGACGCCGAGCTGCGCCCGCATCCAGCTCTCGTAAGCCGCCACCGATTGCAGGATCGTCGTCATTTGCGCCCTCGCGATAAGCATCATTGCTTCGGATAGCATGGCGATCCGATCGTGGAAATTCGATGTCGGAACGACGGATCGGCACGCTCCTCTTTTCCGCCGGATAACCCTTGTCCAAAGCGCCTCTCCGTGCCAATTTCGCACCCGCGAAAGGGGATGGCATGACAGGGGCAAGCGAGACGGGAAGCAGCGGCGACTTTCGAACCCGCATCAGAACGAGCTTCGAGCGGCAGGCGGCGATGGCGACGATCGGCGCGGAGCTGACGCGCGTCGAGCATGGCACGGTCGAGATCGAGCTGCCGTTCGATGTAAAGCTGACGCAGCAGCACGGCATCCTGCACGCCGGCATTATCGCCGCCGCCCTGGATTCGGCCTGCGGCTTTGCCGCCTACAGCGTCATCGATCCCTCGGCGTCCATCCTCACCATCGAATTCAAGATCAATCTCATGTCGCCCGGGCGCGGCGAACGTTTTCTGTTTCGCGGCGATGTCACCAAGCCCGGCACGACGATCATCGTCGCAGACGGCCGCGCCTATGCCATCGGCGATGGACCGGCCAAGCTGATTGCCTCGATGACGGGAACGATGATGGTCATCCGGGGCAGAGAGGGAATTAGCGGATGAAATTCGAACTGAAGCGGGTATCGGGCAAGTCGATCCTGTTCGTGATGGCGGCCGAGGCCGAATACGGCCCCTTCCTGCGCTCCCGCATCGATCCGCTGATGACCGGCGTCGGCCCCGTGGAGGCGGCGATCGCCCTCACTCGCGCGTTTGCCCAGCTCGAGGCGCAGGACGACCTGCCCGATCTCGTGGTTTCGCTCGGCTCCGCCGGCTCCTCCCGGCTGGAACAGACGGAAGTCTATCAGGTCGCCTCCGTCTCCTATCGCGACATGGACGCCTCGCCGCTGGGCTTCGAAAGAGGCCGCACGCCGTTCCTCGACCTGCCGGCGACGATCGAGCTGCCGTTGCGCATTCCCGCCATTGCCGAAGGCAGTCTCTCGACGGGTGCCAACATCGTATCCGGCTCGGATGCCTATGAGCGCATCGGCACCGACATGGTCGACATGGAAACCTTCGCCGTGCTGCGGGCCTGCCAGATCCATGGCCTGCCGCTGATCGGGCTGCGGGGCATTTCCGACGGGCAGGTGGAACTGCAGCACATTTCCGACTGGACGGAGTATCTGCATGTGATCGACCGCAAACTGTCCTATGCCGTGGACGGGCTGTTTACGGCGCTGGAAGACGGCGTATTCTGGTTCTGATAGGCCGGAAAACACGAAAATTGAGGACAATCGGGACAATAAAATCCGCTCCGGCCCGATTTGCCCGATTGCCAGCGAAAGCGCTTTTCATTAAAGGCTCGCCATGACCCAGACAGCACACCCAGACACCGTTCTCATCGTCGATTTTGGCAGCCAGGTGACGCAGCTGATCGCACGCCGCGTGCGCGAAGCCGGCGTCTATTGCGAAATCGTCCCCTTTCAATCGGCCGAAGCCGGCTTCAAGCGGCTGCAGCCGAAAGCCGTGATCCTTTCCGGCAGCCCGGCCTCGACCGTGGACGAAGGCTCGCCCCGCGCGCCGCAGATCATCTTCGAAAGCGGTATTCCGGTGTTCGGCATCTGCTACGGCCAGCAGACCATGTGCATGCAGCTCGGCGGCAAGGTCGAGAGCGGCCATCACCGCGAATTCGGCCGCGCCTTCCTGGACGTCGACAAGGATTGCGCCCTCTTCGAAGGGCTGTGGTCGAACGGTTCGCGCCATCAGGTATGGATGAGCCATGGCGACCGCGTGACAGCGCTGCCCGAGGGCTTCGAAGTGGTCGCCACCTCTTCGAACGCGCCTTACGCCTTCATCGCCGACGAGAAGCGTAAGTATTACGGCGTTCAGTTCCACCCGGAAGTCGTGCATACGCCCGATGGCGCCAAGCTGATCGGCAACTTCATTCACAACATCGCCGGCATCAAGGGCGACTGGTCGATGTCGGCCTATCGCGCCAAGGCGGTTCAGGCGATCCGCGACCAGGTCGGCGACAAGCGCGTCATCTGCGCGCTTTCCGGCGGCGTCGACTCTTCCGTCGCAGCGCTGCTGATCCACGAAGCTGTCGGCGACCAGCTGACCTGCATTCTCGTCGACCACGGCCTGATGCGCAAGGACGAGGCGGCGAACGTCGTCGCCATGTTCCGCGAGCACTACAACCTGCATCTGCTGCATGTGGACGCTTCTGACCGCTTCATCGGCGAGCTGGAGGGCGTTTCCGACCCCGAAACCAAGCGCAAGATCATCGGCCGCCTCTTCATCGAGACCTTCGAGGAAGAGGCCAAGAAGCTCGGCGGCGCCGATTTCCTCGGTCAGGGCACGCTTTATCCCGATGTCATCGAGAGCGTTTCCTTCACCGGCGGCCCGTCTGTCACCATCAAGTCGCACCACAATGTCGGCGGCCTGCCGGAACGCATGAAGATGCAGCTCGTCGAGCCGCTGCGGGAGCTCTTCAAGGACGAAGTGCGCGCTCTCGGCAAGGAGCTCGGCCTGCCCGACAGCTTCATCGGCCGCCACCCCTTCCCCGGCCCCGGCCTCGCGATCCGCTGCCCCGGCGGCATCACCCGCGAGAAGCTGGAGATCCTGCGCGAAGCCGATGCCATCTATCTCGACGAAATCCGCAAGGCCGGCCTTTACGACGCCATCTGGCAGGCGTTTGCCGTGCTCCTGCCGGTGCAGACCGTCGGCGTCATGGGCGACGGTCGCACCTACGAGTTCGTCTGCGCGTTGCGCGCCGTCACCTCCGTCGACGGCATGACGGCGGATTTCTATCACTACGACATGGAATTCCTCGGCCGCGCCGCGACCCGCATCATCAACGAAGTCCGCGGCATCAACCGCGTGGTCTACGACGTCACGTCGAAGCCGCCCGGCACGATCGAGTGGGAGTAGGCGAAGACCGGACCGGATGAGTGATTGGCCTAGAGATGAATGGGCGGAGGCGGGTGCCCGAGATTATCTTGAGGCATTAGGTGTTTTATCACTACGTTATGATAGGCTTCAGCTTGCTCTTATTCGCCTAATAGAAAGTTATCTGATTGGGATACCTGATTCCATACTCAATCAGATATTGTTCCCTATGAATAATAGCCAGCGATTAAATCTACTCAAACAAATCGCTGTAGAGATGGAGCAATGTGAAGAGGTTCGTGAACTAATCGCGTATTTTCAAAAAGGATTCTCTATCTGCACCGAGAACCGAAATATTGTGTTGCATGCCGGTGGCCATCTGGGAGATACACATTTTCATTTTATTAAGAATCGGAGAGGCCCGCCGTTTGACAATGGGGTATATTCGGTGAGCCTTAAAGGGTTGCGAGCTATTTGCGATTCCATATCTGAAATGACCGATTTCGCTTGGGATATAAACCTCTACATTAGATCAGAGACGGGTAGATATCGTCTGGATGAATATGAGGATGAAAAAGGCTTTGAGATTCCCCAAAAGCCGATCTTACCACGTAAATTAGTTCTACCCAAAGATGGAAGCATTCATCCAGATGGACCGATTTTCTTCTAGCTTGGCACGGTCGAGTGGGAATATGGGACTATTGGTACTTCCATGCTCAACCTTCCCGGAAGTGCCCGATCACTGACTTTAGCAAATCAGGCACCTCTAGGAAATGACGAATAGAGTGACTGCCCTTACTTCACGGTAATGCTCAAACCGCTGATATCGGCGTTGACTTGCAAGCCCACCTGCTTGCCTGTGAGCTCGAGCTTGGCGCCCTTGTCATTGGTCATGACAATCATCTGGGCGCCCTTCCCGACCGCACCGCCGCCGCCGGCTGCGCCGTAGACACCTGCTACATCCCGGGCGCGGCGGATATTGCGCACGGTGCCCTGGAAATAGGTCTTGGAGGCGCCGAAGGCGAGGCCGCCCGAGATGCCGCCGATCGAGATGGGATATTTGCGACCGTGGAAGGTCAGCGTGCCTTCGCCGCCGGAGCCGCCGACGAAGAAAGCGGCCTTGTATACGGCGAAACGGACCGTGCCGCTATCGGCATGCGCGGCACCGGCAAAGCCAATTCCCGCGGCAGCGATGGCGGCAACCGCGACTGAACGAAATCCAGACGAAATCTTCATGATGAGACATCCCTCAAGAGCGCCGCTTCCCCAGCCGGCCGGGTACGACACCAGCGTCGTAACTAGTTACATATTAACAATCTCGCACGCGATTGGTTCCAAAGAAAGTACGATAATAACAAAGCGTTAGAGCATGCTCAAATAATCGGGTGGGCTTGAGGGGGCCGATCGGATACCGTCTGCGACGCATTTGCTCACGCCGCATCGACCTTTGTCGTCGGTTCCGCCGGGAAGTTTCCATATGCAAGATGATGCCGCAGCCGAAAGTATGGATGTCCGTGGTGAAACAGCAGCGCCGGCAGGCGGACTGTCGGACATTCTCGAGCCTTGCCTGTCCGTGATTTTCTGCGGATTGAACCCCGCGCTTACGGCGCATCGGGACGGCCACAATTTCTCAAACCGCAGCAATCGGTTCTGGCGGGTCCTGCATCTTGCCGGCTTTACCCCTCGCCTGCTGCGGGCGGAGGAGGAGCGCGAAATGCTGCAATACGGCCTGGGTCTGACATCGGCCGTTTCCCGTCCGACGAAAAGCGCCAGCGAACTGAAAAAGAGCGACTACATTGCCGCCGCTCCGATGCTCGAAGACAAGATCAGAAGGCTTGCGCCACGCAATCTGGCATTTCTGGGCAAAGCCGCCTATGCCGCCATCGGCTCTCGGACCGAGATCGAATGGGGCAGGCAGCCGGACGATTTTGCCGGCACTTCGATCTGGGTCCTGCCGAACCCGAGCGGCCTCAACAGGGCCTTCGATCTGGCGAAACTGACGGAGCACTACCGCGAGATGAAGCTGGCGATCGATCGCGCGACCATCCCTGCCGGATGATGAAGATGGCTGCGGATTGCCGCTACGTCAGGCGCGGCCAAGTTCCACGAAAGCCCGTTCGAGCATCGCCCGGCCATCGGCGAATTCCGTCGCCGGGTCCACCTCGCCGGCATTTGCCTCGATGCGGGCGCGCGACAGGGTGAAGCCGGGCATGGTGTCGACGGGCGTCATCTTCAATCCGGTCAGCACCTGATGAAGCTGGGCGGCGCATTTGTTGCCGCCATGGCCGCCATAGGTGACGATCATGGCCGGTTTGCCGCTCCACTCCCGATAGAGATGATCGAGCGCATTCTTCAAGACGGCCGGGTAGCCCCAATTATATTGCGGGCTGACGAAAACAATGGCGTCGCCGCTGGCGATCTTTTCGCTCCAGGCCCTGGTGAGGCCGGTGCGATAATCGCCCGTTGCCGGGATGCTCGGCTCTCCATCCATCGGCAAGGGCCAATCGCGGAGATCGACAATCTCGAATTCGGACGGCAGCAGCTCGCGACCGACCGACGCCACCCATTCGGCGACCACGGGGCATATGCGGTTCGGCCTGACACTGCCGACGATGACGAGGATTCTGGATGGCATGGGCATGGCGCCTTCTCCAATTATGTGTATAATACACTTAACTGAAGAGGACAGGATCTGTAAAGGTGCAAAATACACATATTCTCGATGAGCTGGCCGGCGGCCTGCTCGATATCGTCAATTTCCTGAATGCGCCGCAGCGCGACGAAGCTCTCCTGCGCGCAGCGGGCGTGCAGCTCGACCGCGCCCTGTTTCCATTGCTCGCGAGGCTGGGCATGCAAGGACCGCTCGGCGTTGCCGAGCTCTCCGAACAGGTAGGGCGCGATTATACCACGGTCAGCCGCCAGCTGGCGCGGCTGGAGAGCCTCGGGTTCGTCACCCGCAACCCCGATATCGAAGATCGGCGCCGGTCGATCGCTCAGATTACCGACGAAGGCGGTATATGCTTCAGGGCCGTGCGCGAGGCACGCAGGCGGGCCTTGACGCAGGCGCTTGCCGATTGGACCGATGACGACCGGCAATCCCTCACGCGGCTCGTTCGCCGCTTCGCCGATGCGCTGGGCGAGCTGCCATTGCCGGAGAATGACCAAGCGGGCTAACTCTAGGATTGCGCTGCGCGACATGATAGGCATCGCTCATCGATTACGCGGAATGATGGCGAACACCCCACGAGGCGCGATTATCCAGAAATTCGTCAACTATCGCTCCCAGCTCGTCATCGTCGGCAATATCTCGCGATGGTCGAAAGCAGCAATGCATTGTGCGATTTCGTCTATGAATCGAACAAGGGATGCGAGGTCTGGTTTCTGCCGTATATGGATGGCCTGGCCGAGCGTCTTCAGCCGACCGTCCAGAGCTGGATTTAAAGGTATGCCTTCATGGAACCCACATTCTCTCCGCCGCAACTGGAAACGGAACGGCTTATCCTGACGGGCCATACGCTCGATGACTTCGCTCCGCTTGCCGCCATGTGGAGCGACCCTTTGGTGGTGAAGCATATTTTCGGCAACGTCGTCTCCACTTCAAGAGAGTCATGGATGCGGATGCTGTCCTATCATGGTCTTTGGCCGCTGCTCGGATATGGCTACTGGGCAATCCGCGAGAAATCGTCCGGCAGCTATGTCGGCGACCTCGGCTTTGCCGATTTCCATCGGATCATGGATCCGCCGATCAAAGGCATTCCGGAAGCCGGCTGGACGCTGGCGGCATGGGCGCATGGCAAGGGCTTTGCCACCGAAGCGCTGGCCGCCGCCATTGCCTGGCTGGACGATCAGCCTCGATTCGACCGCAGTGTCTGCCTGATCTCGCCGGGCAATGCGGCCTCGATCCGCGTTGCCGAAAAGGCCGGCTATCGCGATCCGATGCCGGTCCGCTTCAACGATAAGGACACATTGCTGTTTTCCCGCGCCCGTCAGGCGCCGAAAGAATAGGGCGCGGGGGCCGGCGCCGTTGACGGCGTTCGGCTTAAAACGCCAGCGATTGCTGCACCGGTTTCGGCGGCGCCAGCTGGACGCCTTCCAGTTCCAACATGCGCGCCTTCGCATTCGAGCCGCCGGGCGCCGAAAAGCCGCCGATCTTGCCGCCCGCCGCCAGCACGCGGTGGCAGGGGATGATCAATGCCACCGGATTTTTTGCCATGGCCTGACCGACATCGCGCGCGGCTTCAGGCCCTGCGCCAAGCTGCTTGGCCAGAGTTCCATAGGTCGTGGTGTGGCCCCAGCCGACCTGCCGGGCGGCATCGTAGATCTGCCTGAAGAAATCATCCTGCTCGCCGAGGTCGAGCGTGACGCCGGAAAAATCGATTTCCTCGCCGGCGAAATAGCGCTTCACCTGGGCGATCACGTCCGCGACCGCCGCGGTCGGCGAGGCGGGCTGCGCATTCGGCAGCCGGCGCAGAAGCAGGCGCTCGGTCGCTCCCGCGTCGTTGGTCGGCAATTGAAAGCGCAGGACTCCGACATCGCTCCAGGCGATGCCGCAGAAGCCGCCGGCGGTTTCGAAGATCGAATAATTCTGCCTTGTCTCGTTCATGACGAAAGCTCCCGTGTTTCCACTTGTCATGAAAATCGTCCCGGAAAGCGTCGAATTCAACCCGATTCTTGCGAGGATCGAAACTTGCCACCGTCTTTGCCACGATAAAATCGAGCAACGAGGGCGGCAAGCACCCAATCAATATCCGCCGCCCGACGGAGGAGAGTTCTGCGTCGTGCCGCTGCCGGAACCACCGGAGGTCGTGCAGGAGGCGACAGCAAAGCCGAAAAGAGCGAGAAAAGCGGCCGAAAAGAAGATCTTGACGCACATGATGGTCGTTCCTTTTGAGAGAGACGCGACGAAACCCCGGCATGGCGTGAACAGACCGGGCCGGCCTTTTATTCGGCCGCGCCTCTCTAAATGAGGATTGCCGCCCGCGGTCGCGGCCAACCCGACTAATGTTCTTGTTTTGTTCTTGATGCGGCTATCATCGGATCGTATGATGTCGGCATCGGGAAAATGGAAGGATGCAGAGCGTGTAAGCTTTGAAGCGATCCATGAAGAACAACAGGCAACTCTCACTCAATCTCGGAGACGGAGGGCGCAGACAGACATCGCTGCCCTCGGAACAGGAGCCAGCCAATGGGCTCTATTTTGCTATCCTGCCCGATCAGGAGACGGCCGCGCGCAGTTTTGAACTCGCCGGGACGTTTCGCCGCCAATACGGCTTTTCAACGAAGCCGCGGCGCAAGGATCTGTTCCATATCACTCTCTATCGAATGCAGATCGATCCGATGCGCGAATTGCCCGAAGACGTGGCGTTTGCGGCAATGGAGGCAGCGTCGACGATTAGAAAGCGATCGTTTCCAGTCCTGTTCGATCGGGCTGTGAGCTTCGGCAATAGAGACAATCGGCCGCTTGTCTTATGGAACAAGGATGGAAACTCGGAATTGAAAGCGCTTCATCGCGAACTGGATGAAGCCATCGAACTGACAGGCTTCAAGAGAGGCCGCGAAAAGCCGGTCGAGCCGCATATGACGCTGCTTTATCAGGGCCATCTCATTCCGGACATCCTGCTCGAAGAGCCCGTTTCGTGGACCGCCAGAGACTTCGTGCTGATCAACAGCCTGTACGGCAAGGCAACTCACGACCATCTTTGCTATTGGCCGCTACACGACTGAGCGGCGCATTCACGCCTTCGGCTGATCGCCAGCCATCACCGCCGCCACGGCATCATCGACGCTGAAGCTGCAGCGGCTGTCGATGCCGGCAACGCCGGCGGCCGTCATGAGATCGCGAACGCGGTCATGCACGCGGGCGAACTGGACGTGCAGACCGGCGCGCTGCGTGGCGCTATCGAATTCCATCAGGGCGTCCATCGCCGTGCTGTCGATGTCGGAGCTTTCCTCCAGGCTGAGGATGACGGCGCGCAGACCGGCTTCGTCGCGGCTGCCCGAGAGGATCTCGCCGAAGATCGTATCGGCATTGCCGAAGAACAGGGTCTCGCCGGGGCGCCAGATAGCGATGCCCGGTATCTCGCGGGCATTGTCATGTCTGGCGATATCGACGAAGTCGTGGCCGTCGTCGAGGCGGCCCAGGCGGGCGACATGCGGGGACGCCAGACGATGCATCATGGCGGCGAGCGAGAGCGCGATCGCCAGCAGCATGCCGTTGAGCACGCCGAAGGCCAGCACGCCGACGGCAGCGCCCAGCGCCACATAGAAATCGCGGTGCAGGCGGCGCAGACGCAGGATCGGGCCGGGATCGAGTGCATGGCTGAGGGCCGCGATGACGACGGCGGCCAGCACCGGCTCGGGCAGAAGCGCCACCAGCGGACCAGCACAGGCAATCAGGATCGCGAGGCCGATGGCGGCAAAGACGGTGGTGGCCCGCGTCTTCGCCCCCGCCGCCTCGCTGGCAAAACCGGCGGAAAAGCCCGCGCCGACCGGCATGCCCTGAACGACGGCGCTGGCGATATTGGCGGCACCGAGCGCGCCGAGTTCGCGGTTGACCTCCAGCGTTTCTCCGTAGCGCAGCGCCAAGGCCCGCATCGTTCCCCAGGATTCGGCAAAGAGGATGAGCACGAGCGGCACTGTGAACTGCACCAGACGCGAATAGGCGGTCCAGTCGGCATCCGGCAGCGACGGCCATTGCGGCAGGATCTCGATTGCGCCGACCAGCTTCACCCCATGGCTTTCAAGGCCGAACAGATAGGAGGAAAAGATGCCGGCGGCGAGCACGAGGAAGGCGCCGGGAACGCCCGGCAATCGCTTCAGCAGCAGCAAAGCCGCCAAAGCGATGATGCCGACGGCGACGCTGATCGGATTCCACTGCAAAACCGCGCCAAACAGCGCGGCCGCGTAAGCCAGGATATTCGAGCCCTGCGCAGGCACGCCGACGAGGATCGGAAGCTGATGCAGGATGATGGTGATCGCCAGACCCAGCGCGAAGCCACGCAGCACGGGCCGCGAGATGAAGCCGGTGATGCCGCCGAGGCGCAATGCGCCGGCGACGACGAAAAGGATGCCCGCGAGCGCGACGGCAACCGTGGCAAGCCCCGCCTTGACGGTGGCATCGCCCGGCACGACAGCCAACGTCGCGGCAAGAATGGCCGCCGACGAGGATGTCGGAGAGACGATGGCGAAGCGGCTGCGTCCGAATATGGCGTAGACCAGGCATCCGGCGATGCCGGCGAGAATGGCGCGGTGCGGCGGCAGACCGGCAATCCCTGCGTAAGCGACCGCTTCCGGCAGCATCAGCCCGGCAACCGATATGCCCGCGACCAGATCCGCCCTGTCCACCACGAACCAACTGCCCAGCTTCGCCATCGATCACCGACCGTACGTGTGGCCCATCCGCTTATGGATAGAGATTCGCCACCGGGCTGCAACAGGAAAATGCCGATTGGAGATCGGCCCTACGCCGCGGCATCCGCGCCTTCACGCAACGGGCAGCTTCGTCCGATGACATCGGTGACGAAGTCCATCACCGCGCGAATGGCCGGCGAGCGGCGCAGATCCGGGTAGGTCACGAGCCAGAGATCGCGCACGGGCGGCGGAACCGGCACCGGCAGGCGTGTCAACCCTGCCTCGCCATCGCCCAGAAAGGCCGGAAGCGCCACGACGCCGAGACCGGCGCGGGCAGCCTCGAGCTGACCGAAAACATCGGTGGCGCGAAACACGATCGGCCGGCCGTCGAGGATGTTGCGCAGCCAGGTCTGCTGCGTCAGATGCTCCATGGCCGCATCGTAGCCGATGAAGGTCCAATCCTTCTCGGGCATTTGCGCCACAGCCGGGATGGCATAGAGGCCGAAGCGCATGACGCCGATGCGCCGCACCAGCAGATCGCTCTCTTCCGGCCGCGTCATGCGCACGGCTATGTCGGCCTCGCCGTAGTTCAGCGCGGCCCGGCGGGTGACGCCCGCGATGGTCAGGGTGATATCCGGATGCTCCGCGCGGAACAGGGCGGCTTTCTGGGCGAGAAGATGGGCGGCGATCGAGGGCGGCGCGCTGACCTTGACGGCAGCCGAAAGCCCGGCGACGGCGCTCTTCGAATAGCGCCTGATCGCCTCGACATTCTCCTCCATCCCCGCCACCAGTTCGGCAATGGCGCGGCCGTCCGCCGTCAGAGGCGAGGTGCGCGGCCGCCGGTCGATCAGGCGCAGATCCAGTGAGCGCTCCAGCGCTGCAATGCGCCGGCCAACCGTCGCGTGGTCGACGCCAAGCTCCCGCGCCGCTGCCGAGAGCGAGCCGGTTCGTGCCAAGGCGGCAAAGTGAAGAAGATCCTGCCAGTCGATCATCGGTGCATTATTGCACAGATACGGTGAGTTCATACCGAATTTATTCAAATCGACGTTTGTGATCAAAGATCTCCCGAAAGGAGACTTCCGCATGCCCCTAGCGATTACCATTGCCGGCCCCGGTGGACCCGAGGCCATGAAAGCCGTCGATCTCCCAGCCACGGAACCCGGCCCCGGCCAGGCCCGGATTCGCCAAAGCATCTCCGGCGTCAACTTCGTCGATATCTACGTCCGCTCCGGGCTCTACCCGCTGCCGCCGGGCCAGAGCGTGCTCGGCTTCGAGGGCGCCGGCGTCGTCGAGGCGGTCGGCCCCAGCGCGGAAGGACTGAAGGCCGGAGACCGGGTCGCCTATGTCGGCCACCCGCTCGGCAGCTACGCCGAGGTGCGAACGATGCCGGCCGCCCGCCTGGTGAAATTGCCGGACGACGTCAGCGAAAGGGTTGCCGGCAGCACGATGCTGCGCGGGCTGACGGCCCATATGGTGCTGCAAAAGGTCTATCCCGTAAAAGCCGGCGAATGGGTGCTGGTCCATGCGGGGGCCGGCGGCCTCGGCCAGCTCGTCACGCGCCTTGCCAAGCGGCTCGGCGCGAACGTCATCGCCACGGTCGGTTCCGAGGCCAAAGCCGGTTTTGCCTACGAGGCTGGAGCCGATGCGGTTCTCCTGCACACATCGGAGGATTGGGTGGAGGAAACGCGCCGCATCGCCGATCGCCGCGGCGTGCACCTCGCCGTCGATGGCATCGGCGGAACGATGCTGTCGCAGACGCTTGCCTGCGTCCGCCCCTTCGGCATGGTCGCGAGCCTCGGCCAGGCGGCAGGCCCCATTCCGCCGATCCAGATAGAGGAGCTGACCGCGCCCCGCGCCATCGGCCTGTCGCGCCCGAGCGTGCTGACCTACGCCAACGATCCCGAACTCTATCGCCAGGGCACCACAGCGCTGATGGCGGCGCTGCAGGCCGGCCTGGCGAACCCGATCGGCGCCGAATACGAGCTGAAGGATGCGGCCAGAGCCCATGCCGATCTGGAGGCCGGCCGCACGACGGCCAGTGTCGTACTGACGATGTAGGACGTTTCAGGCGGGGCCGGCAAACCGGCTCCGCTCCCGCGATGCAGGATCTTTCGTCGCACGCACAATCAATTCATCCCGTCAATCGCTTTTGCTGCAAGGCAGCAATTCGTTGACCATGCCTGCCTTTGCCTGATACCGGTCACTCTTGGCGATGCACGGCCATCCGGCCGACGTCGTCGTGGCTATCCGATACGAATCCCGTCCTTCGTGGCAAACAGCATGGACACCGTTGCCGGTGCCCGCAGGCGATATCCCGTGAACACTGCCTCCCAGACCATCCGCTCCACCTCGACGCTGTCCCTCCTGTCGATCGTCGCACTGACGTTCTTCGGCTATATCGCCATCGGCCTGCCGCTCGCGGTGCTGCCGACCTATGTCGATAGCAGCCTCGGCTTCGGCGTCATCTGGGCCGGCATCGCCGTCAGCACGCAATATGTGGCGACCATCGTCAGCCGCGCGCAAGTCGGGCGGCTATGCGATCAGTACGGGCCGCGCCGCTCCGTCCTGCTCGGCTTCCTCGCCTATGGGCTATCCGGCGCCCTGACGCTCGCCTCGACATTTACGGTCAACGTGCCGACGGCGAGCCTCGCTCTCCTGCTCGCCGGGCGGCTGGCGCTCGGCATCGGCGAAAGCTGGGTGAGCACAGCGGCGATCACCTGGGCGATCGGCCTGATGGGGTCGCGCGAGACGGTTCGCATCATCTCCTGGAACGGCATCGCCACCTACGGCGGCATCGCGCTCGCCGCACCGTTCGGCGCCTGGCTGCAGGGGCAATACGGCTTCTTCGCCATCGGCGTCGTCACCATCATCCTGGCGGTCGCCGGCTTCATGCTGGCGCAAACGCGGCCGCCCGTACCGGGCGTCAAGGAAAAGGGCATCGGCACCGGCCAGGTGCTGAGCCGCGTCGCGCCGTTCGGCATCGCGCTCGCGCTTGCCTCCAGCGGCTTCGGCGTGGTCATGGCTTTCGTCGCGCTGTTCTTCCATAGCCGTAACTGGGACGGCGCCTCTTTCGCCCTGAGTGCTTTCGGCCTTGCCTTCATGGGCATACGCCTCGGCCTTGCGCAGGCGGTCGCGCGCTTCGGCGGCCTGCCGCTCGTGCGCATTTCGCTCGTCATCGAGATCATCGGTCTTGCGGCCCTTGCCCTTGCGCCCTCCCCGACCGTCGCCATCATCGGCGCGGCTCTTGCCGGCGCGGGCTTTGCGCCCGTCTTCCCGGCGCTCGGCAACGAAGCCATGGAGCGCATCCCGCCGCAAAATCGCGGCGTCGCGCTCGGGCTCTATTCGATCTTCCTCGATGTGTCGCTCGGCTCGACCGGCCCGATCGCGGGCCTGTTTGCCGATCATCTCGGCTATGCCGCGCCCTTTTCGTTCGGCGTCGGGGCGGTGCTGCTCGGCCTGATCCTGAGCTTCTGCCTGCGCAGAAACCGCAACTCCTGAAAGCCATCCGGGCTTTTCTCCACGCTCGCCATGCGTCCCATGGCGACAAACGGTTGCAGGCCGCGGTGAAGGCTTTATATGGGTCTGCGATCACTATGGCAGGAGGCCCGCACATGAACGTCACCGAAATCGTCATCGAGGGCGACACTCCGGGGATTGCCTGGCGGTTGCCTGTCCTGCATTTCGCCGGCAACAGGGCCACTGCTCCGAAGATCTATATCCAGGCGGCATTGCATGCCGGCGAGCTACCGGGCACGGCGCTCGTTCATTTCCTCTGCGAGCGCCTGCGGCAGGCGGAAGCGGCAGGCGCAATCCTCAGCGATATCATCGTCGTGCCGCATGCCAATCCGATCGGCGCGGCGCAATCGCACTTCGGCGAGATGCAGGGCCGTTTCGATCTGGGCTCGCGTACCAATTTCAACCGCGACTTCCCGCTTATCTCGCTGCGCGACCGCGATCTTCTGATCGAAAATCTGGAACGCTATCCCGCCGTCGACCGGCTGAAGCGGCAGCTGATCCACATGGCGCTCGGCGCCGATCTGGTGATCGATCTCCATTGCGACGACGAATCCCTGCAATATGCCTATATCGACGAGGCTTTCTGGCCCGAGGCGGAGGATCTTGCCGCGGCGTTGAGGATGGATGCCGTATTGCTGTCGGATGGGGAAAGCTCGGCATTCGAGGAGGCTGTCAGCTTCGCCTGGAAATACGAAGTGCCGGGGGAAAAGAAGGCAAAACTGCCGGGCAAGCTCTCGGTCACGGTCGAGTTGCGCGGCACCCGCGATGTCTACCCCGAAATGGCGAAGACCGATGCCGAAGGGCTCTGGCGCTTCCTGGCGGCGCGCGGCGCAGTGCAGGACGACGGCGTCGCACTCGGCGCCTTTGCCGGGCCGGCGGTGCCGCTCGACAATGTCGAGATGATCCGCGCCCCGCAGGCCGGCACCGTGCTTTTCCACCGCAATATCGGCGAGCGGATCGAGGAAGGCGATCTGCTGGCGACCATCATCACAGCGTCCGGCATGCCGGATGGGACCACCGATGTCCGCGCGCCGCAGGCGGGTCTGATCGTCACCCGCGTCTCGGATCGGCTGGTGCGCCGGCGCGGCGACCTGATGAAGATCGGCTCCGAGCGGCCGAGCGCAATTTCCCGCAAGCCAGGTACGCTGGAAGACTAGTTTGCCCTAGCGGCCGCCAATCACCTTGCATCGCACGACAAAGGCGATTGCGGCCGCTTCCCGCAGAAGCGTGCCGAAGCGGCTAAGAGAACTCCCCGCGCCGACAGCCGTCGGGCGCGACACTTCCCTTAGCCGGGTAATAATCGAACGATTTTCCATCACGTTCATGCCTCCGATCGAATTGATGCAGGCGATGTTCAGACCATCGAAATCGCTTCTTCGCGCTTTTCATTATATATGTATGCATAGTGCATATATTTTGAAGATCTGTCAAGACCGCACTCCCGAGCGCTATGCGATGAAGGCAATGGGACAACGATCCTGATCGCAAACGCCTTGATCGCAAACGCGGCAGACGACATCCTGGTCGTCGCCGGGGTCGACCAGCGCCGGCAGCAGCTTTTCCACCAGACGGCCGAGCTGTTCGGTCTCTTCAGGCTTCAAGGCTTTGAACGCGCGGGCGATGACAGCGCGGCGGGCCGCAAGGCTGCGGTCGAACAGCGCACGGCCGCTCGCCGTCAACTGCAACGAACGGGCGCGCTTGTCCCCCTCGACGCCGCCGGCGCGCAGCACGAGATCGGACGCTACCAATTGGTCGACAAGGCGCACCGTGGCGGAATGGGAGAGCGCGATCATCCTGCGAAGGGTCTCGATGGTCAGGCCGGGCTCGGTGCCGATCTGGACAATGGCGGCAATGGCGCTTGGGCCGAAGCCGGTTTCATCGGCAAAGGCCTTTTCCATCTTGTCCACCAGAGCGAGGCTCATGGCGCCAAAGAGATTTTCCAGCCGCAAAATTTCCCTGTCTGTCGCCATGCTCCGTCCGCGCCATGAATATGCATGCTGCATATTTACAGGATTGTCGGCGGCAACCGCAATGGATGAGAGAGAACCGCTTCGCTACAGCTTCGGCTTTCACCGGGCTTTATTCGCATGCTATGGCCTATCTGACGGCAAGGGACGGATTCGACATGACGATCACCATTTACGGCATCAAGAACTGCGACACGATGAAGAAGGCGCGGACCTGGCTCGAGAGCCACGGCATCGCCTATGATTTCCACGACTACAAGGCCGCCGGCATCGACAGGGACCACCTGGAGCGCTGGGCGAAGGAAGCAGGCTGGGAAATCGTCCTCAACCGCGCCGGCACGACCTTCAGGGCCCTGCCGGAAGCGGATCGCACCGACCTGACGAAGGACAAGGCCATCGCCCTGATGCTGGCCCAGCCTTCGATGATCAAGCGCCCGGTGCTGGAGGCGGACGGAAAGCTGCTGGTCGGGTTCAAGCCCGATATTTATGCAGCTGCATTCGGCAAGGCCGCTTAGAGATAACTTCATGTCAAAAACCACCCGCGCGACACAAGTGCTGACCCAGGCGAAAGTCGCCTTCACCGTGCATTCCTACGACTACGATCCAAATGCCGAGCGTGTCGGCCTGCAGGCGGCGGAAGCGATCGGCGAGGAGCCGCATCGCGTGCTGAAGACGTTGATGGCCGAGGTGGACGGCAAGCCGGTCTGCGCCGTGGTGCCTTCGGATCACGAGGTCAGCATGAAGAAGCTTGCCGCAGCCTTCGGCGGCAAGTCGGCTGCCATGATGAAACCTGCCGATGCCGAACGCCTGACGGGCTACCATGTCGGCGGCATCAGCCCTTTCGGGCAGAAAAAGCTCGTTCCCACGGCGATCGAGGCGCAGGCGATGACCGAGGCCTATGTCTACATCAATGGCGGCCAGCGCGGCCTGCAGGTGAGGCTCAGCCCGCAGGATGCCCTGACCGCGCTCAAGGCCAAGGCCGCGCCGCTGATTGCCTGACGATCGCTCGGCAGGCGCTTGACGATCTCCGCGATCGGACAAACCGCCTTCAATTTCGCCGCAAAGCGGTCTAAGTCTTCAAACCATCTTTCGATAGCAAGCACGCAGGTTTTGCCATGACATCAGCCTCCCCAAACCATCACCCCGTCGATCACCTCAAGCTGGAGAAGCTTGCGGAAGTGGCCGTTAAGGTCGGGTTGCAGCTGCAGGCCGGCCAGGATCTGCTCATGACGGCGCCGGTCGCAGCGATGCCGCTGGTGCGGCTGATCACGCGCGAGGCCTACAAGGCCGGTGCCGGTATCGTTTCCACCTTCTATTCCGACGAAGAGACGACGCTCGCCCGCTATGAATACGGCCAGGATGCGAGCTTCGACCGCGCCGCGACGTGGCTCTATGAAGGGATGGCCAAGGCCTTCTCCAACAACACGGCGCGCCTTGCCATTGCCGGCGACAATCCGATGCTGCTCTCCAACCAGGACCCGAATAAGGTCGCGCGCGCCAACCGCGCCAATTCGGCCGCCTACAAGCCTGCGCTCGAAAAGATCTCGAATTTCGACACCAACTGGAACATCGTTTCCTATCCGAACCCCTCCTGGGCGAAGCTGGTCTTCCCCAACGACCCGGAAGCCATCGCCGTCGCCAAGCTCGCCAAGGCGATCTTCTCGGCCTCGCGCGTCGATGTCGAAGACCCGATCGCGGCATGGGCGGAGCACAATGCCAATCTGCACAAGCGCTCGGCCTGGATGAACGGCCAGCGCTTCGCCGCCCTGCATTTCCAGGGACCGGGCACCGACCTGACGGTCGGTCTCGCTGACGGCCATGAATGGCACGGCGGCGCCTCGACGGCCAAGAACGGCATCACCTGCAACCCGAACATCCCGACGGAAGAGGTCTTCACCACGCCGCATGCGCTGCGCGTCGAGGGCCATGTGTCCTCCACCAAGCCGCTGTCGCATCAGGGCACGCTGATCGACAATATCCAGGTGCGCTTCGAAGGCGGCCGGATCGTCGAGGCCAAGGCGACGCGCGGCGAGGAAGTGCTGAACAAGGTGCTCGACACCGACGAAGGCGCGCGCCGGCTCGGCGAAGTGGCGCTGGTGCCGCACTCCTCGCCGATTTCGGCGAGTGGCATCCTGTTCTACAACACGCTGTTCGATGAAAACGCCTCGTGCCACATCGCGCTCGGCCAGTGCTATTCGAAGTGCTTCATCGACGGCGCCAAGCTCAGCCAGGAGCAGATCAAGGCGCAAGGCGGCAATTCCAGCCTCATCCACATCGACTGGATGATCGGCTCCGACAAGGTCGATATCGACGGCATCAATGCCGACGGCTCGCGCGTGCCCGTCATGCGCAAGGGCGAATGGGCCTGACGAGGTCCGGACATTCGAATGCGATCGTGCCGCGGTATCCATGCCGCGGCATTTTTTTGGCCGGCATCGCGAGTCAGATCGTCGCCAGCGCTTTCCTGACGCGTTCGAGATACGCCTTGCGCCCGGCATCGGTGACGCGGTCCATATCGTGCAGCGCCAGCATGCGAAAATTCAGTCGCTTGGCGCAGAAGGCGGCAATGCCGCGCTTCAACAGGCGGCGCACCGGATTGCCCATATAGAAGTGCACGATCCACCAGGGCGAGCCCGTGGTGGTCAGCGCCCAGAACAGCCGGATATTGGTGAGCTGCGGCACGATGCGACCGCCTGCGGGATCATGGGTGAAGGCGACGCCCGGCGCAAAGGCGCGATCGAAGAAGCCCTTAAGGATGGCCGGAAAATTGAACCACCATTGCGGAAAGACCAGGATAAGTCCTTCTGCGGCTCGCAGACGGGCGACGACATTGTCGACGCCTGACCTGTCATAGGGCTCATCGAAATAGCCGCGCCGCTCGGCTTCCGAAAGGCTGGGATCGAAACCCTCGCGATAGAGATCGAGCAGATCGACCTCGTGACCGCCGGCGGCAAGCGTTTCCTGTGCAAGTCTCGCCACGGCGGCAGCGAAGCTGTCTTCCAAAGGATGGGCCAGCACCAGCAGGATATGCATCAGAAGAGGCTTCCCTGCTTTGGCGGAGCGGCGGATTCCGCCGGCTTTGCAGCTCGCTTCTTCGCCGGCGCGGCTCCTGTTGGCGGAACGGTCGGCGATGGCGCTGCATCGCCCTCCCCCGTGATCGCGCCCACGCGGCCATCCGCGAATTCGATGGAGATCGCCGCGCCCGTGGAAAGCGCCGAAGCCAGCGAAACCGGGCGGTCATCCTCGTCGCGGACGACCGCGTATCCACGCTTCAGGACGTTCTTGTAGGAGAGCGATTGCAGGATGCGCTCCTGCGCCACGAGCTCGCTGCGTGCGCGGGTCAGCTGATGACGGATGGCCGTATCGGCGTGACGCACGAGATTGCCGAGCCGGTCGCGAGCCCTCCCCGTCTGCGCTTCGAGGCGCGACGGCAGCGTAGCGAAGACCGCGTCGGCGCGCTCGATGCGGGCACGGGAGCGATCGAGCATGCGCTCGATGGTCCGCTCCGCCCGGGTCATGCGCTCGCCCAGTTGCTGGCGGCGCTCGGCAATGCGGTTCGACAGGATATCCGGCCGCAACTGAGAAGCCATGCGCTCGAAGGCGCGGCGCTTGTTCAGCGTGTTCAGCTCCAGCCCCCGGCCGAGACCGGCGGCGGCCTCGTCGAAACGGCGGCGCGGCAGGGCCAGAATCTGGTCGAGCGAAGGCAGGGCGCGCAACAGCGCGCGCACCGATTGCCGGCGTTGATCCATCTGGCGGCTCACGCCGCCCTGCAGCCGGGCGGCGAGGCTTGCAAGCTGCGCCTCCAGTTCGGCCTTCACCGGCACGGCCATTTCGGCCGCACCCGTCGGCGTCGGGGCGCGCATGTCGGCGGCGTAGTCGATCAAGGTCCAGTCGGTCTCGTGGCCGACCGCCGAAATCAGCGGGATTTCGCTGGCCGCTGCGGCACGGACCACGGCCTCGTCGTTGAAGCTCCAGAGATCCTCCAGACTGCCACCGCCGCGTGCGACGATCAGCACGTCGGGGCGCGGGATCGAGCCGCCGGGTGCAAACTCGTTGAAGCCGCGAATGGCATTCGCCACCTCGTCGCCGGAACCCTCCCCCTGTACCTTTACCGGCCAGACCAGCACATGCACCGGGAAGCGATCGGAGATGCGGTGCAGGATATCGCGGATGACGGCGCCGGTCGGCGAGGTGACGACGCCGATCACCTTTGGCATGAAGGGAAGCCGGCGCTTGCGCTCGGAATCGAAAAGACCCTCGGCGCCGAGCTTGCGCTTGCGCTCCTCCAGCAGCGCCATCAAGGCACCGGCACCGGCCGGCTCCAGGCTTTCGATGACGATCTGATATTTCGAGGAGCCGGGGAAGGTCGTCACCTTGCCGGTGGCGATGACTTCCATTCCTTCCTCGGGGCGGAATTTCAGCTTGGAGAACGTGCCTTTCCAGATGACCGCGTCGATGCGGGAGCGATCGTCCTTCAGCGAGAAATAGGCATGGCCCGAGGAATGTGGGCCGCGATAGCCGGAGATTTCCCCGCGCACCCGCACCTGGTCGAACGCGTTCTCGACCGTGCGCTTGATCGATCCGGATAGTTCCGAGACGGAATATTCCGTCAGGTTCGACGGCGAATCATTCTCAAAAAAGCTGCTCATGTCCTCTTTCTAGCCGATGTCGCGGAAAATGCGGAGCCTTGTGCATACCCCTTAAGTCTGAATCGATCGGAGGAAGCGGTTGTGCGCATATTCGAGGTGCCGTCGCCTTCTCTGCATGTTCCGTAGCGGCCATGGAGCTTATTGCTTCATGAAGCGTTAACCCTACTGACAAAGCCTTTCTTAGCCATCCACGCGTAAATCTGTGCAAACTGGTTTTTGGTAAAGAGGATATGGAGCGATGATATTCGCGACCGCCACGATCATCGGAATTGCCGCCGGGCTGCAGCGCACCACCATCGGCGCCTTGCTCGGCGTGGCCCTGGTGAGCATCGCCTTCATGGCGGCGGTTGCAATGTCCGTCGTGCCGCCGCCGCTGATGACACTGTTCATTGCGCTCGGCGGCTACAACCTCGGTTTCATCGGCTACATCGTCACAGCCGGCATGCTGGAGCAACGGCGCGCGTGAACCGCTGCGCACGTTTCCTGGAATTGTTCCAGCTCAACCCTGCGGTTTGAAACGGAAGAAACGAACCGGCGCATCCGCCGGCGCCGGGATCGGTTCCAGATAAGCCGGCACATGGCCCGCGCCGAGCTGGGCATACAGCCCTTTCGGCTCCATCTCCGACAGCATTTCCACCTGCGGATCGCCCTTGCAGAAGGCGACCAGCGTCACCTTCGCTTCGCGGAGAAGCGCCTCCGCCTGCTGCGGCTCCGCAAGGGCGATATGCAGCTCGGCCAGCATCCCGGCCTGATCGCGATGATAGGGTCCGGAGAGCGCGCGATGCGGCGTGAAGCGCAAAAGCGGCGCTCCCATGTTGGAAGCCGATACGATCACCCCTGGCTCCAGGCCGGCGATGGGCGCCAGCGCTGCCTTCGAGGCGCAATCGGCGCTCTCCTCGGCCTTGGCAGGGGCCGCGACGGCAAGGTTGTTGCCGAGACTTTTGCTGGCGAGAGCACCGCCGACGGCCCACACGGCCGGGACGGAAACCAGCATCGCACCGACATAGAGCAAGACCGAGCGCAAGCTTCTGGTATCGGCCATGTAGGTCCGCCGCAGTTCGGCGATCAGCAGGGCCAATGGCGGGATCGCCAGCAGATTGGCGAACTCCGCGCCACGCACCTGCACGAGGGTAATCACCCAGTTGACCGCAACCAGAGCCAGGAGCACCGCGTGCAGGCTTGGCCGATCGTTTCGCAGGATGCGGAGCGCGCAGACAAGGATCGCCAGAAAGCCCGTCGCATAGAACGCCCCGAGCGTATTCGGCTCGCTGTGCGCCATCAAAACGATCGATTGCGCCTCCGTGACCTTGCTCAACCAAAGCTGCACCAGCATCGGATCCAGATCGGCAAGCGGATTGCGCAGGCATTGCGGCGCGAGCGCCACCGTCGTCGCGAACACGAACGCGCCGTTGGCGGCCAGCACCGCGATCCGCCACGGCCGGGACAGACGGCTCGCAAGGAGCGTCGACAGCAATAGCCCGATGCAGCCGGCGCCGGTAATGCCGTAAAAGCCCAGCGAGAGATTGTCGCAAGTGACCGTCGAATAGAAGCGCGGCGGCACCAGCGAGAAGAAAACCGCACTCACGGCAAGCGCCAGCGTCAAGGCGAAAGCCTTTGCGGCGGGAGCGAAATCTTCACCTTTCCAGGCCCACAGACAGGCAACCGTCATGCAGGCGACCGCCACGAAGGGTGTCGTCTCCGCACCGATGCCGAGCTGGACGGCAAGCGCGACGGCGGCGATGGCGAAGTTGCGCGGCCGATAGGTTTCATCGACCAGCATGGCGGCGGTAAGGGCGACGAGGCCGAGCTGGACATTGTCGTGATCGATGGATCCCGGCACGAAGCGCGGCGAGATCAGGATGAACATTGCCGTCAGGATCAGCGAAAAGTGCATGCCTTCCGCGCCGGCGATGCGCCGGCCCGCCAGCCCCATGAAGAACATCAGCGGCAGCACGAGCATGAGCGGCCAGACGGTCAGCGCCGCCGCCTCGGCGCCTTCCGGCGAGAAGAACATCCGGAAGAAGAGAATGAGGCCCGCAATCGGCAGATCGATGAAGCGCGACCAGTGCATCAGCGTTCCGCCTTCGAGGCCGAGGCGATATTGCATCATGTCGAACCAGCCCTGGCCGGCAAGAAAATCGCGCACTTCGACGAGACGCATCGCATCGTCGTTATCAGGGCCGACATAATCCGCAAGATGGCGATGAATGACGAGCTGCGCGACGATGACGACGGCGGCATAGATGAGCGCGACGAAGACAGAATGCGACCAGCGAAGCGAGGCTTGCCTCTCTGCCGCTCCGGCCGTCTTCGGCGGCATTGCCAAGCTCTGCGCCATGTCGATGAACCCCATGTTGGAAGCATATTCGGGGCGCTACGCTAGCGGTTGCCGATCAAGAAACAGTAAAGCCCGCCGCCATGACCGAATTCATCACGATAATGTTTTTCGCGATGCCGGGATCCCGCCATTTTTATTTCGCAGCCATAGGGTCTTATTAACAGCCAGCGGGATAAGCTCTCGTCCGGATTGTCCATCGGTCCTCACCTGGACTTCACACGCAGTAACCGGTCAAGACCATGTGGAACGAGAAGCTGAACATCGCCGTCCTTCTGCCCTGCTACAACGAAGCCGCGACGATCGGTGATGTCGTGCGGGGCTTCCGCAAGGCCCTGCCGCAGGCTGCGATCTATGTCTACGACAATAACTCCACCGACGGCACCGCGCTGCACGCGATACTCGCGGGCGCGACCGTCGTGCGCGAGCGCCGGCAGGGCAAGGGTCATGTGGTGCGGCGCATGTTCGCCGACATCGAGGCCGACATCTACCTGATGGCCGATGGCGACGGCACCTATGCGCCCGAAGACGGCGAAGAACTGATCCGCACGCTGCTGACGGAGGGTTCCGACATGGTCGTCGGCACGCGCCGCAACGTGCATAGCGATGCCGGACGGCAAGGCCACGCCTTCGGCAACCGCATTTTCAACTGGCTCTACCGCACCATCTTCGGCGCCGATTTCACCGATATCTTCTCCGGCTACCGCGCTTTCTCGCGCCGCTTCGTCAAGAGCTTCCCGGCCGTATCGGGCGGCTTCGAGATCGAGACGGAAATGTCGGTCCATGCCTCGCGGCTGAAGCTGCCGGTCAGTGAACTGGAGCTCGATTACGGGCGGCGGCCGGAAGGCTCGCATTCCAAGCTTTCGACCTTCCGCGACGGTTGGAAGATCCTCTGGATGTTCGCGATGCTGATGAAGGAAACGCGGCCTTTCGCCTTCTTCGGCATTCTGAGCGCCATTTCCATGGAGCTCAGCATCGGTTTCTCTATTCCCGTCTTCGTCGAGTATTTCGAAACCGGTCTGGTGACGCGCATGCCGACCTGGGTGCTTTCCATGGCGCTGACGATGATTACCTTCATGCTGTTTACCGCCGGATTGATCCTCGATTCCGTGGCGCGAGCCCGCGCCGAACAATTGCGCATCCATTACATGAGCCTTGCCAAGCCCTCTTCGAGCGAGGCCGGCGGCGGCCGGATAGCCCGCATGGCGGAACCCGAAAAGCCGGCGAGCCGGAAGAAAAAGGCCAAGGCCGCATGAAAAAGCTGCTTCGCTTCCTGATCGCCGGCGGCGTCGGCTTCGTGGTCGATGCGGGCGTCCTGCATCTGCTGCTGTGGTTTACGCCGGTCGGCCCCTTCGTCGGCCGGGCCGTTTCGATACCGAGCGCGCTGCTCGCAACCTGGTTCATCAACCGCAACTTCACCTTCGGACGATCCAATCGATCGCTGGCGGCGGAAGGCTTCCGCTACGGATCGGTCGGCCTGACCTCGGCATTGCTGAACTATGCCCTGTTCAGCTCGCTGCTGATGACCGAGCCGGGGCTGAGGCCGATCATCGCCCTCACGCTGGCTTCGGCGGCTGCGACGGCGTTCAGCTTCTTCGGCTATTCACGTTTCGTGTTCCGCCACCGGCAAAATCCCTGAAGCAGTTCCACGAAAGACGCATGGCGACTTTCCGTCGGGAACTGCACGGGAGAACGCAGAAGCCGGTCAGACCGGCTCCCAGCCATCCTTCTCGCTGGCGCGATAGATGGCGTCGATGACCTTCTGGTTGAGCTTCGAGCTTTCCAGCGGCACGATTTCCGTGCCCTCGCCGAGAGCGGCCGAGGCGAAGGCTTCCGCTTCGCGCTTGTACTGGCGGCTGTCGGGGAAGCGGAAGATCTGCGATTCCGAGTGACCACGATTGCTCAGCTCCAGCTCTTCCGCACCATAGCGGTCGGCATTGAAGGGCGACTTCACCTCGATGAAGCCCTCGGTGCCGTGGAAGACCATGACCTGGCGATTGGCCATCTGCGTCGAGATGTAGAAGGTGAGTTCGAAATCGCCGAAATCGGCCTTGACGCTGGAATAGATGTCGGTGCCGAACTCCGGGTCGCGCTCCGTCACGGCCTGGATGCGCAGGGGTTCGCGGCCGGTGACGAAACGGGTGCTGATCGTCGGGTAGACGCCGATATCGGGCAGGCCGCCGCCGCCGAGCGCCGGGATATTGCGCATGTTGCCGGCGTCGCGGTTGAAATAGGTGAAGGCACCCTGGATATGGCGCAGGCGGCCGATAGCGCCATCGGCGAGCAGCGAGCGGACCTTCCGCCAGACCGGCGCATAAGTGACCATGTAGGCTTCCGTCACCAGGACCTTGTTGCGATCGCGGGCGGCGATCAGGCTGTCGATTTCGTCTGCCTTGAGCGCGATCGGCTTTTCGCACAGCACATGCTTGCCGGCATCGGCCGCCTTGATCGTCCATTCGACATGCTGCGAGGTCGGCAGGGGAATGTAGACAGCGTCGATGGTGTCGGAGGCAAGCATCTCCTCGTAGGAGCCGAAGGCATGTGGCACCGAGAAGCGATCCGCCATCTGCCGGGCGCGATCGAGATCGCGGCTGGCGATCGCCGTGACTAAGCAGTTTTCCGCATCCTGAATGGCCGGCACCACCAGCTCGCGGCCGATCTTCGCCGTCGATAGAATTCCGAAGCGCAGCATACTCTCTCTCTCCTGAAGCATCGTCCCGAAGCAGACGGCCGCATGGCGATGATCGCGAGACGGCCCCTGCGGCGGGATTCCTTGTGAACGCGGTGGGCGAAGCGAAACGCGGGTCATTCCGCTCCGGACAAAACCGGCGCAACCTTATTCGGCCCTTGCCGAAGGCGCAACGCCCGAAGCGGCCCACAGCCGCAAACGCAGCGGCACCGCAGCCGCCACGCAATGTCCGTTTTTGTCCTCTTTCTGTCCGCCAGATGGCTTTCGCGCCCTTCAAGCGAGACCTAGTCTCGGCTATCCTTCAAGCACAGGAGATACCGAAATGTCCCATGCGGATACCGCACTGCTCGTCATCGACGTCCAGGAATCCTTTCGTCAGCGCCCATACTGGCGAACCGACGATCTGCCTGTTTTCACCAGCCGTCTGCAGGCGCTGATCGACGGAGCCAGGGCAAAGGGAATTCCCGTCATCCAGATTTTTCATGTCGAGGATGAGGATGCGCATTTCAGTCTGAAGAGCGGCTTCGTGCGCAAGCTCGAGGAAATCTCTCTGGAGGCCGATGCCGTGTTCCACAAGCGGCGCCATTCGGCGCTCGTCGGCTCCGGCCTGGATGTCTGGCTGGTCGCGAACGGCATCCGCAAGGTGATCGTCTCGGGCATTCGCACGGAACAATGCTGCGAGACGACCACACGGCACGCCTCCGATCTGGGCTATGAAGTCGACTACGTCACCGAGGCGACCCTGACCTTCCCGATGACGCATGCCTCGGGCACGGTCTTCAGCGCCGACGATATCAAGAAGCGCAGCGAGCTGGTGCTGTCTGGCCGTTTCGCCCGCATCGCAACCGTCGAGGAAGCGCTCGCCGGCGCATCGACCCGGAGTGCCGCATGATCCAAAGCGACCGACGCCTCCATCGGCGGATCATTCCCGTCTACGTCCTTCTGCCGCCCTATACGCTGCTGATGGACGTGGCCGGGCCGGTGGAGGTGTTGCGCCGCGCCAATATCGAACAGGACGACGTCCTGTTCGACTATCGCTTCATCGCCACCCAGCCATCGCAGACGACTTCGGTCGGGCTGATGCTTGCCGATCTCAAGCCGCTGCCGGATCGCATTCCCGAAGGTGCCTACGTCATCCTGTCCGGCAGCGTCACCCCTCCCGACGATGCCGGAGATATCGAACCGGAGCTCGCTGCGCTTGCGACGTGGCTGAAAAGCGCGATCGGTCCCGGCATCACCCTCGTCACCATCTGCTCCGGTGCCGTGCTTGCCGCCCGTGCCGGCCTGATGGACGGCTATGCCTGCACCACGCACGCCGCCTGTCTTGACGAGGTCCGGCAACATGCGCCGACGGCGAGGGTTCTCGACAACCGGCTCTATGTCGAGGACCGGGACCGCTATTCGAGCGCCGGCATCACCACAGGCACCGACCTGATGCTGCACCTCGCCTCCAAGCTGACCTCGCCGATGACGGCGCTGACCATTGCCCGGCACATGGTCGTCTATATGCGGCGAACCGGGGCCGAGCCGCAGCTTTCGCCCTGGCTCAGCGGTAGAAACCATGTGCATCCCGCCATCCATCGCGTTCAGGATGCGATCATGGCCGATCCCGCTCACAACTGGTCGCTTTCCGAGCTTGCCGGCATCGGCGCGATGAGCGCACGCCATATTTCCCGGCTGTTTCAGGAGCATGCCGGCCTGTCGGTAACGGCCTATCTCAATCTGATGCGTGTCACGCTGGCGCGGGACGTGCTTGCCAATTCGCGGCTGGACATGGAGCGCGTGGCGGAAAAATCCGGCTTCGCCTCACCGCGGCATATGCGACGCGTCTGGTCGAAATACAATGCGCTGCCGCCAAGCCACTACCGGCGCTCGGCGGCGGAATAAAGAAATCGTTAGTGGCGTTCGCCGCGAAAGGCCGGTAGCCTTGCCATTGTCCCTCCCCTCCGGCGCCCGTTCGCCGGTCTGCCTCTCAAGTGATTTGGAGATATATCATGGACATGCGCAAGCTTGGACGAACCGATCTGCTCGTCGCCCCCATCGTTTTCGGCGGCAACGTCTTCGGCTGGACGGCCGACGAGAAAACCTCCTACGCATTGCTCGACGCCTTCTTCGACGCCGGTTTCAACACGATCGACACGGCGGATGTCTATTCCAGCTGGGTTCCGGGCAACAAAGGCGGCGATTCCGAAGAGATCATCGGCAAGTGGCTGAAGCAGGGCCGCGTCGCCCGCGACAAGGCGATCATCATCACCAAGGTCGGATCGGACATGGGGCCGGGCAAGAAGGGGCTGAAGGCCGGCTATATCATCGAGGCGGCAGAAGCCTCGCTGAAGCGGCTACAGACCGATCATATCGACCTTTATCTGTCGCATTGGCCGGATCCGGAAACGCCGCATGAAGAATCGCTCGCCGCCTATGCGAAGCTGAAGGAACAGGGCAAGATCCGCCATGTCGGCTGCTCCAATCTCGATGCGACGCAGCTCCAGGCATCGCTCGATGCCGCCGCCAAGGCCGGCCTGCCGCGCTATGACGTGCTGCAGCCCGAATATAACCTCTATGCCCGCGACAGCTTCGAGGGACCGCTTGCGGATCTCTGCATAAAGGAGGAAATCGGCGTCATCACCTATTTCAGCCTCGCCGCCGGCTTCCTGACCGGCAAATACCGGACCAAGGCGGATACGGAAGGCAGGGCGCGGGAGAACCGGGTTTCCGCCTATTTCGACGACAAAGGGCTGCGCATCCTCGCGGCCCTCGACAAGGTGGCGGCCGAAACCGGCGCAAAGCCCGCCGAGATCGCGCTTGCATGGCTGCTGCGCAAGCCCGGCGTCACGGCCCCCATCGCCAGCGCCACTAGCCTCGGCCAGCTCGACGCGCTAATCAACTCGGCAAAGCTTTCGCTTTCCGATGAAGCCATGCGCCTGCTCGACGCAGCCGGCGAATAAACAGAGGCCGGCCGATGACCGTGACGATCCGAGACGCCAGACCCGAAGACGAAGCGCGCTGGCGCGCGCTATGGGATAGTTATCTGGCCTTTTACGGCGTCACCATCGCACCCGACATCACCGATGCGACCTGGCGCCGGGTCTTCGATCCGGCGTCGGCGATCTTCATGCGCGTGGCGGAGGTCGACGGCGAGGTAAAGGGTTTCACCCTCTGCATCACCCACGAGGGAACATGGGTGCGCGCACCGGACTGCTATCTGGAAGACCTTTTCGTCGACGAAAGCGCCAGAGGCCGCGGCGTCGGGCGCGCGCTCCTCGATGATCTCATCTCGCTCTGCAAGAGGAACGGCTGGGCCCGGCTTTACTGGCACACCGAAGAGGGCAACGCGACCGCCCGCAAGCTCTACGACACCTATGTCGAGACCGACGGGCATATTCGCTACCGCATCAGCTTCTAAGCTTCGGGAAGCCCTCGTAATGGGCGGAATGATCGCCTTCCCAATTGTCCATGCCCGGCTTGGTCAGCATGCCGCGTGGGTTGACATAGCTCTGGATGGTCCGCATCGGCCGCTCGTGCCACTGGATGTTGAAGGCCCATAGCTTCGGGAAGAAGCACAGCGACGCGTAGGGCAGATGGTCGTGGATCCACCAGGCGAGCTTCCGCCAGTCGCCCTCATGGCTGTGGTGATCGATGAGCCAGGGCACGACGATGCAGACGGCCGAGCCCATGCAGCCGTCGAGATCGCGCATATCCCAGATGTGATGGGCGGCGGTATGGGTATTCGTCGAGCAATTCAGCCCGTTCCTGTTGCCGAAATCGTTGACCGCGGGCGAGCGGTAACCCGACCGGATATGGAGCCGGCCAAAGGTCGCCTCCAGCGGCTCCAGCAACTCCTCGCAGAGCCTGCGTCCGGACTCGATCGCCAGATCCGGATCTTCGGGAATGTTGGGAATGCGATAGAAATCGGCGATTTCCGAATGCAGGAAATCGCGAAAGAAGAAATTCTTCGACAGCCTGACGCGGCCCAGATCCTCGAGTCCCTTCATCGATCCCGGTTTTTTCATCGCTTGAAATTCCTCCCGCCATCGCTGCATTTCAGCCGACTTTAAACCGGATCGCCACCCGAATCCGTCAGCAACGGGAACAATTCGACCCACGCCGACTTCGGTAGGGGCCGTTGACTGCGGCAAGCCCTTGAAAATCCGGTTCCCGAACATGGAGAGAAACAATGCCGAAGGAAAAAACGCTGGAAGATCTTTTCTACGACACGCTGAAAGACATCTACTATGCCGAAAGGCAGATCGTGCGGGCGTTGCCCAAGATGGCGCGCGAGGCACAATCGCCGGATCTGAAGGCCGGCTTCGAAAAGCATCTGCAGGAAACCGAAGGCCATGTCGAACGCCTGCAGCAGATCTTCGACCTGATCGGCAAGCGCGCCCAGGGCAAGACCTGCGAAGCCATCCAGGGGATCATCGCCGAAGGCGAGGAGATCATCGAGGAATTCAAGGGAACGCCGGCTCTCGATGCCGGATTGATATCGGCGGCGCAGGCCGTCGAGCACTATGAGATCGCCCGCTACGGAACGCTGCGGACCTGGGCGAACACGCTCGGCCAGAAGAAGGTCGTCGAACTGCTCGACCAGACGCTGCAGGAAGAGGGAAATACCGACAAGATCCTCTCGAAGCTGGCGATGACCGCAGCCAATCAGAAGGCCGCAGCCTGATATCGCCTGCCTGACCGCCCGAGGATGGGGCGGCGGACCGGCCCCCGCCGCCGCCCCTCACGGTCCCGTATATCTGAAGAAGTCGATGAAGGCCCTGAGCGCCGGACGCATCTGGCGGCGGCTCGGGTAATAGATGCAGAAACCGGGATAGGGCGGGCACCAATCCTCCAGCACGCGGACGAGCTTGCCTTCGGCCAGCTCCTGCCGCACGCGGATATCGAACAGATAGGCAAGGCCGGCACCGTTGACGGCCGCCAGAACCGCGAGCCGGTCCTCGATGACGATCAGGGGCCCATCGATCGCCACGATCAATTCACGGCCATCCTTTTCGAACTCCCAGCGATAGATCGAGCCATCGGTGAACCGTCGCTTGATGCAGCGGTGATGGGCCAGATCGCGCGGGTGCAACGGTTTCGGATGTTTCTCGAAATAGGCCGGGGAGCCGGCAATCACCGTGCGGATGTCGGGCGAAACCTTCACCGCGATCATGTCGCCCTCTATGCTCTCCTCCAGCCGGATGCCGGCGTCGAAGCCATCCTTGACGATATCGCTGAAGCCATCCTCGTTGGCGATCTCCAGCGTGATATCGGGATAGGCGTTGAGGAAATCGCCGATGCGCGGCGCCATCAGCAGATCGGAGGCAAAGCGCGGAGCGGTGATGCGGAGATTGCCCGCCGGCCGGCCGCGGGTCGCAAGCGCATCCTCCAGCGCGATATCGATTTCCTCCAAAGCCGGCGACAGCCGCTGGAGCAATGCCTGACCCTCTTCGGTCGGGAGAACGCTGCGCGTGGTGCGGGCAAGCAGTCGCACGCCGAGGCTTTCCTCGAGACTTGAGACGGCATGGCTGACGGCGGACGGCGCGATCGACAGTTCCTTGCCGGCGGCACGGAAGCTGCGATGGGCGGCGACGGCGGCGAATACCGCGAGCTGGGAGAGCTGTGTCCTGTTCATTGATCTAAATTATAGAACAGCCTGTAAGGATTTGCATGGATTTTCATTCATTATGGAAAGCCCTACGTTCAGAGTGCAGGCAGCGGGCATCGACCCGCGCGGCTTCCATAAGGCTCAAGAGGAATACACCATGAAAACCCGCAGGCTTGGTAAGGATCTCACCGTTTCCGCCGTCGGACTTGGCTGCATGGGCATGAGCTTTGCCTATGGCGCGACCGACGAGGCCGAATCCGTCAAGACGCTCCGCCGCGCCGTCGATCTCGGCGTGACCTTTTTCGATACCGCCGAAACCTATGGCCCCTTCACCAACGAGGAGCTACTGGGCCGTACGCTGAAGCCGGTCCGCGACCGCGTGGTCATCGCCACCAAATTCGGCTTCAAGCTCGATCACACGAAAACCGGTCCGGCCGCGATGATCGGCGTCGACAGCCGTCCCGAGCATGTCAAGGAGGTGGCCGAAGCGTCGCTGAAACGGCTCGGCACCGATATCATCGACCTCTTCTACCAGCATCGCGTCGATCCGAACGTGCCGATCGAGGATACGGTCGGCGCGATGGCGGAGCTGGTGAAAGAGGGCAAGGTGCGGGCCCTCGGCCTTTCCGAAGCCGGCTCCGCCACCATCCGCCGCGCCCATGCGGTGCATCCGATCGCCGCCGTGCAGAGCGAGTATTCGCTGTGGAGCCGCGATCCCGAGGAGGACGTGCTCGCCACCTGCCGCGAACTCGGCATCGGCTTCGTGCCCTACAGCCCACTCGGCCGCGGTTTCCTGACCGGCGCGATCCGCCAGACGGACGACCTTGCCGCCGACGATTTCCGCCGCTCGCTGCCGCGTTTCCAGGGCGAGAATTTCGATGCCAATGCGGCCCTTGTCGCCAGATTGCAGGCGCTGGCCGAGGAAAAGGGCGTCACGGCCGCACAACTGGCGCTCGCATGGGTGCTGCATCAGGGTGATGATATCGTGCCCATTCCCGGCGCCCGCAAGCTGCATCATCTGGAGCAGAACGCAGCGGCTGCCGATATCGTCCTTTCGGCAACAGAGGTGAAGGAGCTGAGCGACATCGTCGCGCCGGAGAACGTCGCCGGCAAGCGGTATAGCGATGCCTCTCTCGCCATGACCAATATATGACGGCAAAGGCGCCGATGACGCCTTGGCGAAGACACCGGCCGTCGAGGCCGGTGTCATTTTGGGACTGAAAAGAAAAGTGAAGCACCACCTAGGGGTGGAGAAACATGCGAAACGCCTGATTTGCAGGCTCTTTCAAACCCCTGGACAAATCGTCATAGGAGTAAATCGCCTCCGCCGCTCGCCGCTCGGTTGACAAACGGGTCCGAAATTTGAAGATTGCCGCCATCAAAAACCGGCGGCGTTGGGAGGACTTATGTCTAAGCGCGCGTTTATCGGCTTCTCCGCTTTTCTTCTCGCCACTTTCGCATCTCTCAACCCCTCGGGCGCTGCGGACGTCAAGCGTCAGGTGGTGACGACGAAGGATGGCGACTACTTCGGCTTCGATCTGCGCACCGAGCAGAACGTGACGTTGGACCAATGCTCCGCCTCCTGCATCGGCGACAAGTCCTGCAAGGCCTTCACCTACAATCCCAAGGTGAAGTGGTGCTTCATGAAGTCGGACTTCAATCAGCTGAACAGTTTCCCCGGCGCGATCGCCGGCAAGATCGTCGAGACGGCCGCCACCAGCGAGCCGGATATCGGCGCGGCCCCCGCCCTCTCCTTCCTTTCGGACAATTTCGTCCAGAGCGCGCGCGATGCAAAGAACACGCTGACGCTCGGCAACGAACTGAAGGGCCAGGGTGTCGAAAGCCTGATCGCGCTCGGCCGTATCGAACTGACATCGGGCAACGTCAACGATGCCCTGAACGCTTTCCAGGGTGCGCTCTCGCTGAGCCCCGACAATGGCGACCTGTGGATCGAAATGGCGCGCGCCGCCAACACGATCACGAACGACACCTCTCTCGCCACCAGGGCCGCCTATGCCGCGCTGAATGGCTACCAGCTGACCCGCACGACGAGCAGCCGCGCCGATGCGCTGGCCGTGCTCGCCGAAGCGCTGAAGAATGCGCAGAACTATCGCCCGGCGCTCAGCGCCTACAAGGCAAGCCTCAATCTGGTCAGCTCCGCAGCGGTGCAGGCCGCCTATAACGATCTTCTGGCCCGCCAGGGCTTCCGCGTGACGGGCAACACGCTCGACAACGACAATGCCTCGCCGCGCGCCTGCGTGCAGTTTTCCGAAAAGCTGGTGAAGAGCGGCGTCGACTACACGCCCTTCGTCACCGTCAACGGAGCCGCGCCAAAGGGCGTCGACGCCAAGGACAACCAGATCTGCGTCGAAGGCCTCGAGTTCGGCCAGCATTACCGCGTTTCGCTGCGCGCCGGCCTGCCCTCTTCGGTGGATGAAAACCTTCCCTCGCAGGTCAATGTCGACATCTACGTCAAGGACCGCGCCGCTTCGTTGCGCTTCACGGGCGATAATTTCGTGCTGCCTTCGACCGCGCGTCGCGGCATCCCGATCATTTCCGTCAATGCCGGCACGGCCAATCTCAAGCTCTACCGCATCGGCGACCGCAACATCCCGCAGCTTCTGAACGGTTCGCAATTCCTGACGCAGATGGACAGCTACAGCGCCCAGACCATTCAGGACACCAATGGCGAACTGGTCTGGCAAGGCTCCATCGAGATCAAGCAGGAGCTCAACAAGGAAGTCGCCACGAGCTTCCCGGTCGACGAGGTGCTGCCGAAGCGCAAGCCCGGCGTCTATGTTCTGACGGCCGTCGCTCCCGACAGCGGCGGCCAGGAATGGGATCCGCAGGCGACGCAATGGTTCGTCGTCTCCGATATCGGCATCACCACCTACGCCGGCACCGACGGGCTGAATGTTTTTGCCCGCTCGCTCGGCAGCGCCAAGCCGCTTGCCGGCATTCAGCTGCAACTGCTGGCCAAGAACAACGAGATCCTCGGCACGGCGAAGACCGACGACAATGGCCGCGCCGTCTTCAGCGCCGGCCTGATGCGCGGCACGGCAGGCATGACGCCGGCCGTCATCACCGCGCAGAACGGCGATCAGGATTATGTCTTCCTCGACATGACGCGCGCCGGCTTCGATCTTTCCGACCGCGGCGTGTCAGGCAGAACCGCGCCCGGCGCCATCGACCTGCTGACATGGACGGAACGCGGCATCTACCGGGCCGGCGAGACGGTGCATGCTTCGGCGCTTGCCCGCGACGTCAGCTCGACGGCGGTCGAAAACCTGCCGCTCACCTTCGTCTTCCTGCGCCCGGATGGCGTGGAAGACCGCCGCATCGTCACCGATGGCGGCAAGCTCGGCGGCTACACGGTCGACCTGCCGCTGCAGCAGACCTCGATGCGCGGCACCTGGACGATGAATATCTACACCGACCCGAAGGGCTCCTCCATCGGCTCGCAGACGTTCCTCGTCGACGACTTCGTGCCGGATCGCATTGAATTCGACATGAAGAGCGACGCCAAGGAAATCGAAGTCGGCCAGCCGACGCCGGTCAATGTCGACGGGCGCTACCTCTACGGTGCGCCGGCGGCCGGCCTCAATCTGGAAGGCGAAGTGACGCTGAAGCCGACGCGCCAGAGCGATGCCTACAAGGGCTATCAGTTCGGCCTCGCCGACGAGGGCGCGGGCAAGGACAATGATGATAGCGACGACGGCAGCGGCGGCGACAGCAAGGCCGAAAGCACGCAGGTTCCGCTGGAAGATCTGCAGGCGCTGGACGAGGACGGCAAGACCACCTTCGACGTCACGATCAACGACACGCCTTCGACCACGCAGCTGCTGAACGCCAATATCACGGTACGCATGCAGGAGGCCGGCGGCCGCGCCGTCGAGCGCTCGCTGACGCTGCCCGTCAAGGCGGACGGACCGCGCATCGGCATCAAGCCGGAATTCGACGGCGATCTCGGCGAAAATTCCGTCGGCAACTTCCACGTCATCGCTATCGACGCCAACGGCCAGAAGCAGGCCATGCAGGGCCTGACCTGGAAACTGCTGAGCGTCGAGCGCAACTATCAATGGTATCGCGACGGCAGCAGCTGGAAATACGAACCGATCATCTCCACCAAGCAGGTGGCGGTCGGTACGGTCAACGCCACGACGGACGGCGCGGCGATTTCCATGCCCGTCACCTGGGGCCGCTACCGCCTCGAAGTCTCCACCGCCGACGCGAACGGCCCGGAATCCAGCGTCGAGTTCAATGCCGGCTGGTATGTCGCCGCAAGCTCGACCGAGACGCCGGACGCGCTGGAAATCGCGCTCGACAAGGAAAGCTACCATGTCGGCGACACCGCCAAGCTCAAGGTGGCTTCGCGCTATGCCGGCCAGCTGATGGTGACGGCCGGCTCCGAAACGCTGATTTCGGTCACCAATGCCGATATCGGCGCCAATGGCGGCGAAGTGGACATTCCCGTAACCGCCGACTGGGGTGCGGGCACCTATCTGACCGCGACATTGTTCCGTCCCGGCGAAGCGCAGGAAAGCCGCATGCCGATGCGCGCCATCGGCATCAAATGGGCGCCGGTCGATCCCGGCGAACGCAAGTTGCAAGTCAAGATCGACGCGCCGGAGAAGACGCTGCCGCGCCAGCCGCTGAACATCGGCCTTCAGGTTTCAGGCGCAGGCGCCAACGAGGACGCCTATGTCACGATCGCGGCTGTCGATGTCGGCATCCTCAACCTGACGCGCTACCAGCCGCCGGCACCGGATGACTGGTATTACGGCCAGCGCCAGCTCGGCCTCGAAATCCGCGACATATACGGCCGCCTCATCGACGGCTCGCTCGGCGCGACCGGCAAGCTGCGCACCGGCGGCGACGGCGGGCAGGCAGCCTTGCAGGCGAGCCCGCCGAAGGAAAAGCTGGTTGCCTTCTTCTCCGGCCCGGTCAAGCTCGATGCGGACGGCAAGGCGAATGTCAGTTTCGATATTCCGCAATTCAACGGCACGGCACGTCTGATGGCGGTTGCCTGGTCGAAATCAGGCGTCGGCCACGCGACGCGGGACGTGATCATCCGCGATCCTGTCGTCGTCACCGCGAGCCTGCCGAAGTTCCTGGCGCCGGGAGACAAGGCCAACCTGCGCCTCGATGTCGCCAACACCGATGCGCCTGCCGGCGAGTACACGCTCGCGGTCACGGGCAACAATTCGGTCAACGTGGACGCAAGCGCCACCCAGCAGAAGATCAACCTCGAGGCCAACGGCAAATACAATATCACGCTGCCGCTGACCGGCGGACAGCCGGGCGACGGCACGGTTTCGATCAAGCTGTCGAATGCTTCGGGACTATCGCTCGATCAATCGGTCGATATTCCCGTTCGCCCGTCGCAGCTGCCGCTCACCGAACGGCGCGTCATCGCGCTTGCCCCCGGCAAGAGCCTGACCGTCAATGCCGACCTTCTCGCCGACAGCGTGCTGCCCGGCGCCTCGGTCAGCGTCAATGTCAGCCGCTCCAGCGCCTTCGACGTGCCGGCGCTGCTGATGAGTCTGAGCCGCTATCCCTATGGCTGCGCGGAACAGACGGCGAGCAGCGCCATGCCGTTGCTCTATTTCAGCGACATGGCGATCAAGAACGGCCTTGCGGACGACGCCGAAATCCACAAGCGCGTGCAGGACGCCATCTATCGCGAAATGTCCTACCAGTCCTCGACCGGCAGTTTCGGCCTCTGGGGTCCGGGCTCCGGCGATCTCTGGCTTGATGCCTACGTGACCGACTTCCTGACCCGCGCCCGAGAGCAGAAGTACAACGTGCCGGATCAGGCCATGGTGCAGGCGCTGGAAAACCTCCAGAATGCGCTGAGCGCCAATACCAACGTCAAGGACAACGGCAACGAGATCGCCTATGCGCTCTATGTGCTGGCGCGCAACAAGAAAGCTTCGATCAGCGATCTGCGCTACTATGCGGACACGATGCTGAACGACTTCCCGACGCCGCTCTCCAAGGCGCATCTGGCCGCGGCGCTCGCGCTCTATGGGGATGCACAGCGCTCGCGCAACATCTTCGTGGACTCGCTGCAGATGTCGCAGCAAGCGGCGGTGACCAAGGTCAGCTTCATCCGCTCGGATTACGGTTCGTCTCTGCGCGACGGCGCCGCCGTGCTGGCGCTTGCCGCCGAGAGCCGCCCCGTACCGCCGATCATTCCCGAGCTTGCCAGCGTCGTCGCCAAGGATTGGCAGAGCCGGAAATATACCAGCACCCAGGAACAGACCTGGATGCTGCTCGCCGCCCGCGCCCTGCAGAACGGCGATGACGGCCTGACGATCGACGTCAACGGTGCGGCCCATAGCGGCACGTATATGGCCCAAATGAGCGGCGACGCGCTGATGGGCCATCCGCTGACCGTCACCAACACGACGCGCCAACCGCTTTCGGCTGCCGTGACCACGGTCGCGGCTCCGGTTGCGCCGCTGCCGGCCGGCGGCAACGGCTTCAAGATCGAGCGCAAGTACTACACGCTCGACGGCGAGGAGGCGAACGTCTCGCAGGCCCAGCAGAACGAACGCTATGTCGTCGTGCTGCATGTAACCGAAGACAATGACTGGCCACAGCGCCTTCTGGTGACCGATCTGCTGCCCGCCGGGTTCGAGATCGACAATCCGAGCATCGTCAACAGCGCCCAGCTGACGAATTTCGACTGGCTGAGCGACATCCAGCCCGCCCATGTCGAATTCCGCAACGACCGCTTCGTCGCCGCCTTCGACCAGAACTCCGGCGCCGACCGCGACCTGACCTTCGCCTATGTCGTGCGCGCCGTCACCCCCGGCGTCTACGATCATCCGGCGGCAAGTGTCGAGGACATGTATCGTCCGCAGTTCTCGGCCCGCACGGCGATGGGCCGCATGGAGGTGCTGGCAGCCCAGCAGTAAGAGCAGCCATGAAGGCGCGATGGAAGATAGCGATCGGACTTGGAGCCACCGCCTTGACGGTGGTGGCGCTGGTCTTTGGCCTGGAAGCCGCAGACCGGGCCTACCCGCCGCCGCTGGACAATGCCCGCGTGGTCTCGGCGGAGGTGCTCGACGCCAATGGCGATCTGCTGCGTGCCTTCGCGACACCGGAGGGCCGCTGGCGGCTGAAGACCGGCGTTGCCGATGTCGATCCGCAATATCTGCGCATGCTGGTCGCCTATGAGGACCGGCGCTTCTACGATCATCACGGCGTCGACCCCATGGCGATCGGGCGCGCCTTCCTGCAACTCGTCACGCATGGCCGCATCGTCTCGGGCGGCTCGACGCTTTCGATGCAGGTGGCGCGCCTGATCGAGCCACGCAGCGAACGCTCGATGACGGCGAAGCTTCTGCAGGTGGTGCGCGCCATCCAGATCGAGCGGCGGCTGACCAAGGAGCAGATCCTCGATCTCTACCTGACGCATGCGCCCTATGGCGGCAATCTGGAAGGCGTGCGCGCTGCGAGCCTCGCCTATTTCGGCAAGGAGCCGCGCCACTTGAGCGTGGCGCAGGCAGCCTTGCTGGTAGCCCTGCCGCAGCTGCCTGAAAAGCGCCGGCCGGACCGCAATCTCGCCGCCGCACAGGCCGCCCGCCATCGCGTGCTAGAACGCGCCGCCGTCGCCGCAGTCATCGGCGAAGGGGAGGCGGAACGGGCTGCGCTCTCCCCCATCCCGGCGGAGCGCCGGCAGCTGCCGGCCTATGCCGCCCATCTGGCCGAACTGGCGCTGCGCAAGCAACCCGGCATTATCAAACACAAGACAACGCTGCGGCGCGATGTGCAGCAAGGTTTGGAGGCCGTGGCGGAAACGGCGGCAAAACGGCTTGGTCCGAAGGTGTCGGTCGCCATGATCATGGCCGATGCCAAGACCGGCGAGATCATCGGCGAGGTCGGCTCGGCCAACTATTTCGATTCCTCGCGCTCCGGTTGGGTCGACATGACGCGCGTGCTGCGCTCGCCCGGCTCGACGCTGAAGCCCTTCATCTATGGCCTCGCCTTCGAACAGGGCTATGTGGCGCAGGAAACGATCATCGAGGATCGCCCCGCCGATTTCTACGGCTATCGGCCCCGCAATTTCGACATGACCTATCAGGGCGATGTCAGCGTGCGCCAGGCGCTGCAGCTGTCGCTCAACGTGCCCGCCGTGCGCCTGCTCGACGCCGTCGGGCCGACACGGCTGCTGGTGCGCTTCCGCCGCGCCGAGGTGAAGCCGAAGCTGCCGCCGAACGAGGCGCCGGGCCTTGCCATCGGCCTCGGTGGCGTCGGCGTGACGCTGAAGGATCTTGTGCAGCTCTATGCCGGGCTTGCCAATCGCGGCAAGGCGATGCGGATCGGCGATGGCATCCAGGACGAGCCGGGGCCGATCGACGGCGAACCGCTGATGGAGCCGATCGCGGTCTGGAACATCACCGACATTCTCTCCGATATCATCGCGCCGCGCGGCAGTAAGCAGCTCGGCATCGCCTACAAGACCGGCACCAGCTACGGCAATCGCGATGCGTGGTCGATCGGCTACGACGGCGCGCATGTGCTCGGCGTCTGGGTCGGCCGGCCCGATAACGGCGCCGTCCCCGGGCTGGCGGGCTATGTTTCGGCCGCACCCATCCTGTTCGAAGCCTTTGCCAAATCGGGCGTTGCCATAACCCCCTTCCCGCCAGGCCCCATGGGCGCCGTACGCATCGCGCCGACCGAGCTGCCGATCAGCCAGCGGCGCTTCTCCGTCACCGCTGCCGGGCTGCTAGCCGCCTCCAGCCGCGAACCGGCGCCGCAGATCGTCTATCCGCCGGAAGGGGCGCGCGTCGATCTCGGCGCCAGCAGCGGCGCCAACGAGATCATGCCGCTGGCGCTGAAGCTGCAGGGTGGACGGGCGCCGTTCCGCTGGCTCGCCAACGGCAAGCCGCTGCCCGACATGTCGCGCCGCCGCACCAACCAATGGACTCCCGACGGTGCCGGCTATTCGACGCTGACCGTCATCGATGCCGCCGGACGCGCGGCGAGCGTGCGCGTCTTCGTGGAATAGGCCGATTGCCGTTGCGGGCTTTTGCGAGCGGCCCGGCCTGTGGTAATTTACCGGATACTCAAACGAGGAATGGCGAGATGTCGGAAGAGCAGGCAATCCGTGCGGTTGTTCATCTCTATGTCGATGGCATGGCATTCGCGAACGAGCCGGCCTTGCGCAAGGCGTTCCATCCGCGAGCGGCGATCATCGGCAATTATCAAGGCGTGGTGGAGTGGATGACGCGGGACGAATTCATTTCCGCCATCGTGGAGCAAGGCAGCGCGCCGCCGGACACGATACCGCTGATGGAAATCGAGCTGATCGACATCGAGGGCGATGCGGCCAGCGTCAAGGTGGTCGACGAATTCGCCGGCATGCGGTTTTCAGACTATCTGTCGCTGGTGAAGATCGACGGGCGGTGGAGCGTGGTGAACAAGGTTTACCATCTGCATAGATGATGATGCGGCACCGAGTATGCGGCGACCTTGATACCCCCCTCTGTCCCTGTCGGGACATCTCCCCCACAAGGGGGGAGATTGTTGGGAGTATGCCGCACGCTCTTTCAAACCTGAAAGCTTCAGCGTCTGCAGCTTCGATATTTGATTGAGGCAGATGAGTTCAGCGAATTACCAATCTCCCCCTTGTGGGGGAGATGTCACGAAGTGACAGAGGGGGTGACACACCCTCCGCCAACTCAGCCGCAGCCGATTACCCTCTTAGCACCCCACCCGTCGACTTCGTGACATTCGCCACGATCTTCTGCGTCAGCGCCTCGAAATCCTCGTCGGTCAGCGTGCGCTCGGCCGGCTGGATCTGCACTTCGATGGCGATGGACTTCTTGCCTTCGCCGAGCGATGCGCCCTCGAAGATGTCGAAGACGTTGACGCCGGTCACGAGCTTGCGATCCGCACCGACGGCGGCGCGGACGATGGCGCCGGCTTCCACCGACCTGTCGACCACGAAGGCGAAGTCGCGCTTGACGGCCTGGAAGGGAGAAAGCTCCAGCGCCGGCTTGGTGCGGGTCGCCTTCCTCTTCGGCTCGGGCATGGCATCGAGATAGACTTCGAAGCCGGCGAGCGCGCCTGTGACATCGAGCGCTTCCAGTGTCTTCGGATGGAATTCGCCGAAATAGCCGAGCACGACCTTCGGGCCCATCTTGATGGTGCCGGAACGGCCGGGGTGATACCAGGCCGGGCCGCCCTGCTCGATCTGGATATTGCCCATCGGCAGGCCGCAGGCTTCGATGACTGCGAGGGCATCGGCCTTGGCATCGAAGACGTCGACCGGCTTGCCGCCGCCCTTGGCTGCGTTCGACCACATGCGGCCGGCGCCGGCAAGGGTTGCCGTGCCACGGCGAATGCCGCCCGCGACGCGGCGCTGGCCCGCGGGCGTGTCGTTCTCATAGGTGCCGGAAACTTCGAAGATCGCGACGTCGCCATAGCCCTTGTCGGCATTGCGCTGCGCGGCAGACAGCAGGCCCGGCAGCAGCGAGGGGCGCATGTCGGACATGTCGGATGCGATCGGGTTCGCAAGCTTCAGGGCATCGGAGCCGCCGCCGAAGAGCTTGGCCTGATCTTCGGAGATGAAGGACCAGGTGACGGCTTCCAGCATGCCGCGCGAGGCCAGCGCGCGCTTGGCGGTGCGGGTGCGGATCTGCAGCGTCGTCAGGATCTTGCCGTTGACGGCGGCATGGCTGCTAAGCGGCTGCGGCTTGATGTTGTCGACGCCGTGGATGCGCATGATCTCTTCGACCAGATCGGCCTTGCCGTCGACATCGGGACGCCAGGACGGAACGGCAACCGAGACGCGCTCGCCCGAGCCTGAAACCGAGAAGCCAAGCTTCGTCAGGATGGACTTGCTCTCCTCGGCCGAGACTTCGAGGCCGGTCAGGCGCTTGACTTCCGACAACGGGAAATCGACGACCTTGGCCTCATAGCCCTTGTAGCCTTCGACGCGGGCCTTGGCGGCCGTGCCGCCGCAGCAGGCGAGCACCAGCTCCGTGGTGCGTTCGAGGCCCGGAACCATATACTCCGGATCGACACCGCGCTCGAAGCGATAGCGCGCATCGGTGATGATACCGAGGCTGCGGCCGCTCTTGGCGATGTTCATCGGGTCCCAGAGCGCCGACTCGATCAGCACGTCCGTAGTGTTCTCATCGCAGCCGGAATGCTCGCCGCCCATGATGCCGCCGATCGACTCGACGCCGTTGTCATCGGAGATGACGACATTGCTTGGGTTGAGCTTGTATTCGCGCTCATCGAGCGCCAGCACGGTCTCGCCGTCCCTGGCGCGGCGCACGACCAGATTGCCCTTGACCTTGGCGGCGTCGAAGACGTGCATCGGGCGGCCCTGGTCGAAGGTCATGTAGTTGGTGATGTCGACCAGCGCGCTGATCGGGCGCAGGCCGATGGCGAGCAGCCGCTGCTGCATCCACTTCGGGCTCGGGCCGCTCTTGACGCCGCGCACGAGGCGAAGGGCAAAACCGGGGCAAAGGCGCGTATCGTCCAGATCGATCCTGAGCCCGGTCGTCGTTTCGCCTTCGACGGCGAAGGACGGCGTGCCGCGCAGCTTCAGCGTGCCGAGGCCGGAAGCGGCGAGATCGCGGGCGATACCGTAGACGCCGGTGCAATCCGGGCGGTTCGGCGTCAAATTGATCTCGATCATCGGATCGTCGAGGCCGGCATAAGAGGCAAAGCTGGTGCCGACGGGCGCATCGTCCGGAAGATCGATGATGCCATCGTGGCTGTCGGAGATTTCCAGTTCCTTTTCCGAGCACATCATGCCGCGGCTTTCGACGCCGCGGATGTTGCCGACGGCAAGCGTCACGTCGATACCGGGGACATAGGTGCCGGGGGCCGCGAAGGCGCCGACGAGGCCAGCGCGCGCATTGGGTGCGCCGCAGACGACCTGAATGGGCGCACCGCTGCCGGTATCGACCATCAACACCTTCAGGCGGTCCGCCTGCGGATGCTTTTCAGCCGAGAGAACCTTGGCGATGACGAAGGGCTTGAAAGCAGCCTTATCGTCGACGTCTTCGACTTCCAGCCCGATCATCGTCAGGCGGGCGCAGATCTCGTCGAGCGTGGCGTCGGTTTCCAGGTGCTCTTTCAGCCAGGAGAGTGTGAACTTCATGTGCTTTATCCCTTCCTTACGCGCTCAGACCGCCGAACAGGGTCGGCATGTCGAGCGGGCGGAAGCCGTAGTGGTTCATCCAGCGGACATCGGCGTTGAAGAAGTCGCGCAGGTCGGGCATGCCGTATTTCAGCATGGCGATGCGGTCGAGGCCCATGCCCCAGGCAAAGCCCTGATACTCGTCCGGATCGAGGCCGCCATAACGCAGCACGTTCGGGTGCACCATGCCGCAGCCGAGGATTTCCATCCAGTCGGTGCCTTCGCCGAACTTGACGATCGGCCCGGAACGGTCGCACTGGATGTCGACCTCGAAGGACGGCTCCGTGAACGGAAAGAAGGACGGGCGGAAACGCATCGTCACATTGTCGACCTCGAAGAAGGTCTTGCAGAACTCTTCCAGCACCCAGCGGATATTGGCGACGTTGGCCGTCTTGTCGATGACGAGGCCCTCCACCTGATGGAACATCGGCGAATGCGTGGCGTCGCTATCCTGGCGGTAGGTCTTGCCGGGGATGATGATGCGGATCGGCGGTTTTTGCGCTTCCATGGTGCGCACCTGAACCGGCGAGGTGTGCGTGCGCAGCACCTTGCGCTCACCCTTTTCATCCGGCTGGAAGAAGAAGGTGTCGTGCATTTCGCGGGCCGGATGCCCTTCAGGGAAGTTCAGCGCCGTGAAGTTATAGTAGTCGGTCTCGACATCGGGGCCTTCGGCGATCGAGAAACCCATGTCGCCGAAGATCGCGGTGATCTCGTCGACAATCTGGCTGATCGGATGGATGCGGCCGCGTTCAGCGGGCGAAGAGCGCACCGGCAGGCTGACATCGACGGTCTCGGCCTTCAGCTTCGCCTCGATCGCCGCATCGCGCAGCGCACCCTTGCGCGCGTTGATCGCATCGGTGACGGCGTTCTTCAGCGCGTTGATCGCCGCGCCGCGCGTCTGCCGTTCTTCCGGCGACATCGAGCCGAGCGTCTTCAACAGTTCCGAAACCGAGCCCTTCTTGCCGAGCGCGGCGACCCTGACTGCCTCGATCGACTGTTCGTCGGTCGCCGCGGCCACGTCGGCCATGAGTTGGGTTTCAAGTGATACGAGTTCCGTCATCTGGTCCTGCCTTGCGGACCGCGGGCCATCGGGCACTCAGTCCACAGTGTAATTGGTGAACGCATGCATCAGAAAGCTGGTCGCAACGATGAAGCGCTGCAGATCACTACCCATGTGCACGCGGCCAATCAACCGGGCAAGGAACAAAAAACCGCCGAGAAAGCGAATCATGCGCTGAAGCTCGGCACGCGCCGCCTCCGGCGCCTGTTCGGACCAGGCCTCATAAGCCCTGTTCTGCGTCGCAAGCCCAAGGCGGGCGCCGGTTGCGATCTGCAGGAAGAGCAGCCAGACGTCGCGCGCCTGCGCAACGGCAACGGGCATGACCGTCTGCGGGTCTTCCTCGAAATCCATGAAGCCGAGCCGGTTGCCGGCAAAGAACATGTCGCGCGGATAAGGCCGGCCGTGGCAAAGCCCCTTGGCGTGCAGCCGGCCGAGCTCGGCGGCGCAGGCGACCATGAGATCGTCATGGGCGGCGGGATCGCTGTCCCTCAGCTGCCCGAGGCGCCGCTGCACCGTTATTCCCGCATCGCCCAGCACGATGGCGCCGTTCGACGCGTAGAGGACGTCCGGAACGGCGATCCCCTGCGCCTTGAACGCGGCTATGCGCCGGATTTCGCGTTCCGCCATTTGCTGCGGGGCCAGATAGGCGCAAGGGCGCAGGAAGGCGACGGGGAGAATGCGCGAGAAAATAGTCTGCAGATGGCGCCAGACGGGTGGCTTTTCCGTGCCGTAGCGCTTGATCCATACCTGGCGTGAGGAAAGGGGCACCCGCTCGACGCGCTTGGATCCACTCACCAGCACTGTCAGCAAGGCCTCGATATCCCTGCCGTTGAGCGTGGGTATGGATTTCAATTCTCTAGTCTTGCCATCCAACAATTTCACCTAGCCCCAAGGTGATCATCGCAAATTGATTGTATTCCGGAAAATACAAAACCCGCGCTGGTTACACAAGCGCGGGTTTCACAAATATGACAAAAACTGTCCAGAAGCAGTTCTTAGCCGACGGTGGCTTCGAACTCGTTCTTCGTACCAGCTTCCTTCAGGTACTCGAGTGCCTTCTTGGAGGCAGCGACGAGGGCACCGAAAGCTTCCGGCTCATGGATCGCCATGTCGGAGAGAACCTTGCGGTCGACTTCGATGCCGGCCTTGTTCAGACCGTCGATGAAGCGGCCGTAGGTCAGGCCGAATTCGCGGACGGCAGCGTTGATGCGCTGGATCCAGAGGGCGCGGAAGTTGCGCTTGTTGACCTTGCGGTCGCGGTAAGCGTACTGCTTGGAACGGTCGACGGCGGCCTTGGCGGTACGGATGGTGTTCTTGCGGCGGCCGTAGAAGCCCTTGGCTGCCTTCAGAACCTTCTTGTGCTTGGCGTGGGCGGTAACGCCTCTTTTTACGCGTGCCATTTCATGATCTCCTTAGTCTATAGCGTTACGAATAGTCTTAGAGACCGTTCGGCAAGTAGTTCTTGATAACCTTACGGCCATCCGGTTCTGCGAGAACCATGGTGCCGCGGGCATCGCGAATGAACTTGTTGCTACGCTTGATCATGCCGTGGCGCTTGCCAGCAGCGGCTGCCTTGACCTTGCCGGTCGCGGTGATCTTGAACCGCTTCTTGGCAGAGGACTTCGTCTTCATCTTGGGCATTTTGCTACTCCTTCGATGCTTCCTGGCGCGCTTTGCTAAAAGCCCTTCATACAGGTCCGGACAGGCCGGGCTGCAAAAGGTGCCGGAGCGTTTGTTGTTGAACTGCGGATCCGGTGACGAACCGCTCCGCCAGCATTCTGAACTGCCACGGCATGCCCTGCCGGTCAGTTCGGACGCGCGCTTATAACCGCAGTTGCCCACAAGTGCAACGGGCCGGACGCCGGAATCTTTGCAGATCGATGACAGCGCTCGATCCGGCGCACAAAAGGAAAAAGCCGCCCAATGGGACGGCTCCGACCTCTTAACTCGCCTTGCGCCTCACTTCGGCGCAAGCACCATCATCATCTGGCGGCCTTCGAGCTTCGGCTCGGCTTCCACCTTGGCGATCTCGAGCGTATCTTCCTTGACCTGCTGAAGAAGCTTCATACCGAGTTCCTGGTGAGCCATTTCGCGGCCACGGAACTTCAGGGTCACCTTCACCTTGTCACCTTCCTCGAAGAAACGTCCGATCGCCTTCATCTTCACCTCATAGTCATGGGTGTCGATGTTGGGGCGCATCTTGATTTCTTTGACTTCGACGATCTTCTGCTTCTTGCGCGCCTCGGCGGCCTTCTTCTGGTTGGCGTATTTCAGCTTACCCAGGTCGAGGATCTTGCACACAGGCGGTTCTGCATTGGGGGAAATCTCTACCAGATCGAGACCGGCCTCCTCTGCCATTCTCAATGCCTGGTCGGTTGGGACGATGCCCATATTCGCGCCGTCAGCTGCGATGAGCTGAACTTTGGGAATGCGAATTTCCCTGTTGGAACGTGGCCCGTCCTTTACGGGCGCATCGGTTTTAAAGGGTCTGCGAATGGTCGTATTCTCCACGAATTGTTTCGGATAGCTGCAGCCTCCCGCTCCCCATCGGCGCAACTGACGGAAATGTCGTAAAAGCTGTGTTGAAGTCAATAGCATGACGGCAGGAAAAAAGCACCTCCTGCATGTCAATACGGTGTCCGGAGGCGCAAGATGCATCGGGGACACAATATCGTTCGCCCATAATGTAGAAACTCTTGCGCAAAGACCAAGGATTTTTTGGGCCATGCGGGCGCGAATCTGTTCTATAGGCAGAAAATCCGGGAGTTTTCGATGTCCGAGACAGCCATTGCCATGCAACCGACCTTCCTTCCCGTCGGCACGGGCGAGAGCGAACGCCAGATCGCAATGCTTCAGCGCGCCGCCGGCAGGGGTGCCAGGAACGTCAGCTTCGTCTGGCTATCCGGCTATCGATCCGACATGAGCGGCACCAAGGCGGTGGAGCTGGATGCGCTGGCGGCGCGGCTCGGTATCGGCTGCATTCGCTTCGACTATTCCGGCCACGGCCAATCCGGCGGCAAATTCACAGACGGCACGATCTCGCGCTGGCTGGAGGAGGCGCTTGAGGTCATCGAGCACGCCAGACCGAAGAAGATCGTCCTTGTCGGGTCGTCGATGGGCGGCTGGATCGCGCTGCGGACCGTTCAGGAACTGCGCAAGCGCAAGAAGGCCCCCGCTATCGCCGGCCTCGTGCTGATCGCGCCGGCACCGGATTTCACGATCGACCTCATCGAGCCCAATCTCTCAGAGGTGGAACGGCGATCGCTCGAGGAGCGCGGCTATTTCGAGGAGCCTTCGGAATACAGTTCCGAGCCGAACATCTTCACCCGGGCCCTCATCGAGGACGGCCGTGCCAACCGCGTGCTGACCGGCATCGTCGAGACCGGCTGCCCGGTCCATATATTACAGGGCATGGAGGATGCCGACGTGCCCTTCGCGCATTCGTTAAAGCTGGTCGAGCACCTGCCCGCCGACGACGTGGTGCTGACGCTTGTGCGCGATGGCGACCATCGTCTGTCGCGGCCGCAGGATATCGAGCGGATGCTGAGCGTCGCGGAAACGCTGGCGCTGCATAATACGCCGTAAAAACAAATAGATAACCTCCGAGTAACGATCGGCTCGCTCTCCTTGTCGGGCGCGGCCCGCCTGCGCCTGCGTAATCACAGGGCGCATGGAATTATGGCAACTAGCCCCTGGATTGTGCCGAAATTAACCATATGGGCCGGTTCCGGTGTTAACACTTAAGTAACGATTGACTTGGCGCACCCCCCTACATTAACAATTTGTTAACAAATGCAGGGACGATACAAGGATAGTGGGCGTGCGTATTAAGGGCGTATTGATTGCCTTCGCTGCTATAGTTGCGATGTCGACGTCGGCGATGCCGGCCTCTCAACAGACCGCGTCGATGACCGTCGGCGATGTCACTTCCCAGCCGATCGGGCATTATGACTTCTGCCAGAGACACACCGACGAGTGCGGCCCGACCCGCAATGTCGGCCCCGTCGACATGAACGCCGCCTCCTGGGCGCTGGTCAACCAGATCAACCTGCGCGTCAACAAGACCATTCGTCCGGCGACCGACATGGAAGTCTACGGTCAGGAAGAATACTGGGAATATCCGAAGACCGCCGGCGACTGCGAGGATTTTGCCCTGCTGAAGCGCAAGCTGCTGATAAAGAGCGGCATCTCCGCTTCCAACCTGCTGATGACGGTGGTGCGCAAGCCCGATGGCGAAGGCCATGCCGTGCTGACGCTGCGCACCAAGCAGGGCGACTATATCCTCGACAATCTGGAGGACGATGTGAAGGTCTGGTACAGGACCCCTTATTCCTACCTGAAGCGTCAGGCGAGCTTCAATGCGGGTCGCTGGGTTACCATCGAGAATGGCAACGACATCCTGGTCGGCGCCGTCAAGTAAGCGAGCAGCCATCCGTTTCATACATGAAGGCCGGCCCCGATCGGGCCGGCCTTTCGCGCTTCCTCATGTGATAAGAACAGTCCTCACCCACAGGCGTGGACGAATTGACCATCGCTATGAACCCTAATGGTTCTTGTGGCTCTGCTGCCCCGCCTTGACATGCTGCTCGTGGGTGCCGCCGCGGGAACCGCCGGTGTGCTGCTCGCGCGAGCCGGAGGACGAGGCGTTCCTGGTATGGTCGTCCATATTCTTGTGGCTCTGCTGGCCAGCCTTTACGTGCTGCTCGTGGCTTCCACCTTGGTTTGCCATTGGATCATCTCCTTTGGGTTAGCATATGAGGCCTAAAGCGGCCTCGGGATGCTAACCGCCAACGATGGCGGGCGTTCCGAACTTTAACATTTCGTGAACGGGAAGGTTTGCCGCTCCTCAGCCATTGCCAATCAGGATGCCGGCGCCGAGCACCAGAGAACCGCCGAGAACGACCTGGAAGGCCGCACGCAGGAATGGCGTTTCCATATATTTGTTCTGGATGAAGGCGATGGCCCAGAGCTCGAAGAAGACGACGACGGCGGCCGTGATCGTCGCCGTCCAGAAATGCGGGATGAGGTAAGGCAGCGCGTGGCCGAGGCCGCCGAGCGCCGTCATGATGCCGCAGGCGAGGCCGCGCTTGATCGGCGAGCCGCGGCCGGAAATCTTGCCATCGTCGTGCGCCGCCTCGGTGAAGCCCATGGAAATGCCGGCGCCGACGGAGGCCGACAAGCCGACGAGAAAGGTCTGCCAGGTCTGCTGTGTGGCAAAGGCGGCCGCGAAGATCGGCGCCAGGGTGGAGACGGACCCGTCCATGAGGCCGGCAAGGCCCGGCTGTACATAGGTCAGCACGAACTGGCGGCGCGCCTGGGCGTCCTCCTCCTGCCTGACCGCTTCCGGGGCGTGCTTGCCTTCCAGCAGGCGGGCGACATCCTCGTGGCCTTGTTCGGCCAGCGCGAGATCGCCGAGAAGCTGGCGCGTCGAGGCGTCGGAAACCTGTTTGGCCGCCTCGACGTAGAAACTATAGGCCTGCCGCTCCATTGCCTCGGCTTGCTCGCGAATGGCGTCGAGGGAGAGGTTCTTGCGCAGCCAGTCGGGCTTGCGCTCGTAGAAGCCGCGCACATGCTCGCGCCGGATCAGCGGAATACGCTCGCCGAAGCGGCGGCGATGCATGTCGATCAGCGTCTTGCGGTGCGTATCCTCGACTTCGGCCATATCCTCGAAAACCTTGGCGGAGTCGGGATAATTCGGACGCAGTATATCCCCATAGGCGAGATAGATGCGCGAATCGTCCTCCTCCGCCGCAATGGCAATCGCCAGGATCTCCTGTTCGGAAAGGGAGGTGAAATGACGTTTCGCGGGGCGGAACAGACCTAGCAGCATCGGGAAGCCTCATAACTTTAGAATTATTCTAATTCTAAAGTGGGTCGTTGCGAGGGTCAAGCACGGAGGCGCTGTCGCAAGGGGAAAATCACGCCGGCAAATTTTGCGGATGCTGGGAAGGCGTGGTACGTCTAGCGCGGCGCCACTTCGACAGATTGCCGCAACGGCACCATGGCGTCTTGGCTATGCCGGCGAATTGCATACATAAGTAAGTATGGAAGCCGGCCGCGGCGATATCTCGCCCGGGCGCTCGGAGAATATGATGGAACATGACCTACAGGCCCGCGCGGCGCATCTTGCCGGCATTCGCGAAAAGGCCGCGGCAGAGATGGCCGAACTGGGGATCGACGCTGCCTTCATCGACAGGCTGGTCGATACGTTCTACGGGCGCGTTCAGGCGCATCCGAGACTCGGCCCGGTGTTCGATGGACGTCTTGCCGGGCGCTGGCCCGACCATATGGAAAAGATGAAGCGTTTCTGGTCGTCTGTCGCCTTCAAGAACGGCGCCTATGGCGGCAAACCGGTCCAGGCCCATCTGGGCGTCGAGGGCATGGCTCCCGACCTTTTTCCGGAATGGCTGGCGCTTTTCTCGGCGACGCTTACCGATATCGCGCCTTCCGAGCAGGCGAAGGACTGGTTCATGGCGACGGCGGAACGCATCGCCAGGAGCCTGACGCTGTCGCTCTTTTATAATCCGGCACTCGACGATCCCGCGCGGAAGACTGTTTAAGGCATCCGACGCGGAAATACCGAATTCAGCGGTAGACGCCAAGAAAGATCGCAATGACGCAGGCGCTTTCCGTGCTTTCTCGACGGCGGCAAGCGGCTTCGAGCTTGCCGCCGCAAAGCAGGACAGCGCTTATGCATGCGCCTTGCGGTAGGCGGCGACGACAAGCCAGATTGCCGAAAGCAGGAAGTAGAATGCGCCGAACGCCGCATAGGGAACGATATCCAGAATCGTCGGCGCCGCTGCGCCAAGGGATCGGCTAATCATGAAGCCGCCGGCAAGGGCTGACTGCGCGCCGCTCAGGATCATCACCCATTGGGCGCCATAGACGCGCCAGCGTCTTACCCCCGTATAGAGTTGCAGCAGACCCGAGAGGATGGCCCAGGCCCCGAATACGGCCAGAACGGCATAGGTGCTGTGGCTGACCGCCGCGACAACGGCGAGCGTCGTGATCACGCTGACCGCAACATTCAATGTTTGCGACGGATTGGCCTTCAGGCCGCCGTTTACCCGGGCGTCGATCAGATTGGCGACGGCATCCCACAGAGGATAGATCACCAGCAGAAGTGCGGTCGGCAGCGCTTGCCCGCGGAAGAGGATGGCGGCGGAAATCCAGGCCGTCGAGAACAGGGCGCGCGTGAAATAATAGGATCGCAGCCAGTCGGACTGGCTCGAAGTACGGTTTTGCATCGGCAGGTTCCTTATGTTGCCTACCTACTAGTAGGAAGTTAAGTGATTTGAGTCAACGCACCGCTCGAACACTGTTTTGTGAGAGCGGGAGTCACCGCAGCAGCCTTGACAGCAAGCCTACCAGAAGGTAGGCAGCGACATGAAATCAACGGCTTCGACCTCGGAAAAGATCCTCGACATCGCGCAGTCTCTCATCGTGGCGGGAGGCTATAACGGGTTCAGCTATGCCGATATCTCGGCTGCGATCGGCATCAGGAAGGCGAGCATCCACCATCACTTTCCCACGAAGGCCGAGCTGGTTTCGGCACTGGTGGATCGCTACAGGCAGCAGACCGAAGCGGGCTTGAAGTCCCTGCACGAACGGATCTCCGACCCCGCCGGGCAGCTGCAGGCCTATGTGAACTACTGGCATTCCTGCATCGGGGATGCCTCGATGCCCTTCTGCGTCTGCGCGATGCTCGCCGGCGAAATGCAGATGCTGCCGGAAGAGGTCGCATCGCAGGTCCGCGCCCATTTCCATGGCCTCGCGGCATGGCTCGCGTCGGTGCTGCGATCGGGAGCTGAGAACGGCCTGTTCCGGTTGGACAAGCCGCCGGAAGAAGAGGCTCACATGCTGATGGCCTCGGTGCATGGAGCAATGCTCTCGGCCAGGGCATTCGGCGATCCCGGGCTTTTCATCCTAATCGTCGCCCCGCAGATCGACCGGCTGCGGGCGCGGTAGGAAAATGCCGAGCCGAAATCGCCAACGAACGGCTGAGGAGACCGCTCAGCTTTTCGCGGCGAAAATCGTTGCCCCGATGCTGGCGGCAACGACGAGCGCCGTGCCGAACATTTGCGATGCCGTCATCGGCTGCGACAGGATGACGAAGCCGGCAAAAGCGCCGATGCCGGGCTCGAGGCTCATGAGAATGCCGAAGGATGAGGTCGGCATGCGCCGCAGCGCCGTCATTTCCAGAGCATAGGGAAGCAGCGGAACAAGCACCGCCAGTCCGGCCATTTCAAGAAGGCCGGAGACCGTCAGATGCGGAACGGCGGATGCGAAGCCGAAGGGTGTGGCGACCACTGCTGCAACGAGCAGCGACATGGAAAGCCCTTCGAGACCCTTGAACGCATTGCCGACCTTCTTCGTCAGCAGGATATAGCAGGCCCAGCCCGCCCCCGCGCCGCAGGCAAAGAGAATGCCCGGCAGGCTGCCCACCCATTGCTCGCCGTCATAGGCCAGCAGCAGAACGCCGACGCCGGCAAAGAGAGGCCAGAGAAGCTGGCGGCTCAGGCCGAAACCGAGGGTCGCGACAAGCAAAGGCCCGAGAAATTCGATGGCGACCGCGAGACCCAGCGGAATGCGGGCGATTGCCGAGAAGAAGGAAATCGTCATCAGCGCCGATACGGTGCCGAGCGCCAGCACGCCGATCCATTGGCCGCGGCTGTAGCGCATCACCTTCGGCCGGACGATCGCAGCCAGTATGACCGACGCGAAGGCGAGCCGGAGCCATGTCGCTCCTGTCGGACCGAACGTTGCAATCGCCGAGGCCGACAGCGCCGAACCGAATTGGATCGACGACATGGACATCACGCACATGAGCACGCCGGCGGCAATGCCGCCGGTGGACGGCGCCACATCCGGATGCGGCATGAGCATCGCGCCGCCATCCGTGCCACTCTCGATAAGCTTCTGGTCCATGATCTCTCCCGTTGCCGCGGTTTGTAGAGGCCGGACCAGAGACTGGCAAATTCAAACTTTTCATCCTGAGATCAGGTGCTTTGATGCAAGCTCCTCCCGGACGCCGGAACCCTCGGCGCGCGGGCAGCCTTCAGATCGGCCCTGCGGACGCAAGGCTGCCTCCATGTGCATGGAGGCGAAGCTATGACAACGAACCCAGATTGCCGAATGCCCCGCTGTCTTCGCGGAGTCCGTCCGCTTTTTTCAAGGAGCGATGCGCTTGTAGAAGAGCGTCGTATCGCAAAGGCCACCCTCCGGCCACAGGGCATAATCGGGCACCACGCCGACGCGCTGCCAGCCGAGGCGCGGATAGATCGCCTCCGCATCGCTGCCGGTGGCGGTATCGAGCACCAGCAAGGTCTTGCCGATGCGGGCCGCTTCACGCTCAGCCGCCTCCATCAGAAGACGCGCAAGCCCCTTCCCTCGCGCGGACCTGTGCACCAGGAGTTTCTTGAGATCGCCGCGATGCGGCTGGTTCGGCATCTGCGCCGCACCGACCTGCACCGTGCCGACGACGCTGCCTTCGATCCTGGCGACGAGCAGCAGCGTCGCGCCGCTCTCGACACTGTCGGCGACGGCCTGCCAATAAGGCATGGCATCATCCGGTCCATAAGGCTGCATGAAGCCGACGGAAGCACCGCCATTGACGCAATCGGCAAGCACGTCGCAAAGATCGGGCAGGACGGCGCGAGCCTCAGCGGCGGAAAGAAGGAGAATGTCGGGCATGAAAGGTCCTTGGGGTTGTCTTGGGGATTGTCATGAGCGGCCGCGATCGAGAATGACGCCGTAGCGCGCCGGCACCTCGCCGGGATTATGGAAGGCGTGGCCGTCTCCGACGCCCATGAAGAGACAATCGCCAGGCAGGAGGCGATGCATGATATCGCGATGCGTCACCTCCATCTCGCCTTCGAACAGCCAGACATGCTGGGTCATGCCGGCGCTTGCCGTATTCGGCGGGAAGATGACGCGGGCACCGGCGGGGAAGACCACTTCGACCACATCGACCTTCGAGCCCGTGCCCGGCGGCGAGACGGCGCGCCTGACATAGCCGGCTCCCGGATCGCGCCAGATCGCCTGCTGCTCGCGGCGGGCAAGCGGCGATATCTCCTCGTCCTCCTCGGTAAAGAAGGCCGAAAGCGAAAGACCAAGGGCCGCGCAAAGCCGCGACAGCAGCGAGGCCGTCGGGCTCGCTTCCGCCCGCTCGATGCGCGAGATCATGGCGCGGCTGACGGCCGATGCGTTGGCGAGCTCATCCAGCGTCAGGCCGCGGGCGATCCGCAGCTCCTTGATGCGCGCGCCGATCGCCAGTTCCAGAGCATCATCCGCCATTGTTCGCGTCTCGCATCCCGAAATTCCACTATATAAGAAATACACGGCCACATGATGGAATCAAGTGGATTATGACGGACAGCGACGTCGGGCTGAAAAAGGCTAACATAACGTCAAGATAGCCGCTAAAGTCCCGCTTTTCCGCTTTGCGGCGCGGGGCGGCGCTGCTATATGGCGCGCATGAGCACCAATTCCACCACTCCGCTTTCGCATATCCGCAACTTCTCGATCGTGGCCCATATCGACCACGGCAAATCGACGTTGGCCGACCGCCTGATCCAGACGACGGGCGGCCTTGCCGAACGCGAGATGTCGGAGCAGGTGCTTGATAATATGGAAATCGAGCGCGAGCGCGGCATCACCATCAAGGCCCAGACCGTGCGCCTGCACTACAAGGCCCAGAATGGCGAGACCTATATCCTCAACCTGATCGACACGCCCGGACACGTCGACTTCGCCTATGAAGTCTCGCGTTCGCTGTCGGCCTGCGAGGGATCGCTGCTCGTCGTCGACGCCTCGCAGGGCGTCGAAGCGCAGACGCTCGCCAACGTCTATCAGGCGATCGACAACAATCATGAGCTCGTCACCGTCCTCAACAAGATCGACCTGCCGGCGGCCGAACCGGACCGCATCAAGGATCAGATCGAGGAAGTGATCGGCATCGACGCCTCCGACGCCGTGCTGATTTCGGCCAAGACCGGCCTCGGCATTCCCGACGTTCTCGAAGCCATCGTCAACAAGCTGCCGGCGCCGAAGAGCGCGGGCGGCGAAAAGGCGCCGCTGAAGGCGCTGCTGGTCGACAGCTGGTACGACACCTATCTCGGCGTCATGGTTCTCGTGCGTATCATCGACGGCACGCTGACCAAGGGCCAGACCATCCGCATGATGGGCACGGACGCCAAGTACCAGATCGAGCGCGTCGGCGTGCTCACGCCGAAGATGGTCGCCGTCGACAGCCTGGGCCCCGGCGAGATCGGCTTCATCACCGCTTCGATCAAGGAAGTGGCCGACACCCGCGTCGGCGATACCATCACCGAGGACAAGCGCCCGACCGCCGAGCCGCTGCCGGGCTTCAAGCCGGCGCAGCCCGTGGTGTTCTGCGGCCTCTTCCCGGTCGACGCCGCCGATTTCGAAGACCTGCGCTCGGCCATGGGCAAGCTGCGCCTCAACGATGCCAGCTTCTCCTTCGAAATGGAATCCTCCGCCGCGCTCGGCTTCGGCTTCCGATGCGGCTTCCTGGGCCTCCTGCACCTCGAAATCATCCAGGAGCGCCTGGAGCGCGAATTCAATCTCGACCTGATCGCGACGGCCCCCTCGGTCGTCTATCAGCTCACCATGACCGACGGCACCGAGATCGAGCTGCACAACCCGGCCGACATGCCGGACGTCGTCAAGATTTCCGAATTCCGCGAGCCGTGGATCAAGGCGACGATCCTGACGCCGGACGACTATCTCGGCTCGATCCTGAAGCTCTGCCAGGACCGCCGCGGCATCCAGACCGAGCTGACCTATGTCGGCAACCGCGCCATGATCACCTACGACCTGCCGCTCAACGAAGTCGTCTTCGACTTCTACGATCGCCTGAAGTCGATTTCCAAGGGCTATGCCTCCTTCGACTACAGCCTGACGGACTATCGCGAGAGCGATCTCGTCAAGATGTCGATCCTCGTCAATGCCGAGCCGGTGGACGCGCTCTCCATGCTGGTGCACCGCTCCGCCGCCGAAAAGCGCGGCCGCGTCATGTGCGAGAAGCTGAAGGACCTGATCCCGCAGCACATGTTCCAGATCCCGATCCAGGCCGCCATCGGCGGGCGCATCATCGCGCGCGAAACGGTAAAGGCGCTGCGCAAGGACGTGACCGCCAAGTGCTACGGCGGCGACGCCACCCGCAAGCGCAAGCTGCTCGACAAGCAGAAGGAAGGCAAGAAGCGTATGCGGCAGTTCGGCAAGGTCGAAATTCCGCAGGAAGCGTTCATTGCCGCGCTGAAGATGGGGGATGAGTGAGGCTTAGCCTCACCCCTGCTCCATATATTCCCTCGTCAGGCCCTCGTACTCTTCCATCGCCGGCAGCGCGGCATAGCTGTGCCTGGCGGGCGTCGTCACCCATGGCAGCTTTTCGCTTGTCCAGGTCTCGATGAAGGGCGTGAACCAGCTCACGTCGTTGAGCATGGTGGCGCGGATATTGACGAACCAGTCGACGCCTTCCAGCTTCGTGAACAGCCAGCTCATGCAATGCGGGCAGAAATAATGGTGAATGACGTCGCCATGCAGGCCACCGATGACCGGCTCGCCTTCCGTCACCTCGAAACCTTGCGACGGGATCGCGGCGCTCAGCGAATAAGGCCCCCCGGTCATGCGCTGACAACCGGTGCAGTGGCAGGCCATGGTGAGCATCGGCTTGGCGCTGATCCTCAACCGCACCTGCCCGCAACGGCAGCTGCCTTCGCAGGGTAGTTCCAGCGTGCTCATGATGTCGTCTCCTCCCGTCCTTCGGGTTTATCGGCGCGGGCCCGGCCTTGCCGGACCTTTGCCTGAAACTGCCAGCCGTCAGGCCTGTGCGGCCCGAGAAAGCTCCTCCTGCGTTTCTATGGTCTTCACCCAGGCCCGCGCGATCGCGAGACCGGCGGTCTCGGCCGCGGCGGCGTATCTTGCGACAAACTCCGGATATTTCTGCAGCCAGCCCGGCTCGTTGCGCTCGATGCTCTCCTTGAACTCGCTGCGCCAGCGGTCGACCACGGCGGCATTGGCCTCGAAGTGAAATTGGGTGCCATAGGTGGCGCGGCCGATGCGGAAGGCCTGGTTCCGCGTCACGCCATTGGCCGCCAGATGCACGGCGCCCGCCGGCAAGGCAAACGTATCGGAGTGCCACTGGAAGATGGTGAACTCGTCGCCGACATCGGCCAGCAACGGGTCCGCCCTGCCCTCGTCGGTGAGGCCGACCGTCTTCCAGCCGAATTCGTGAGCGATGCCGAGACGGTTTTCCGCCTCGTAGGCGCGCGCCAGGAGCTGGCTGCCGAGGCAGATGCCGAGCACGGCCTTGTCCTCGCTCTCGAAACGACGCATCAGCCGCGCCAGCTCCGGCAGGTAGGGATGGGTATGGTCGTCGCGCGCGCTCTGCTCGCCGCCGAGCACGACCAGCGCGTCATGGGATAGCGTATCCTTGGGCAGAGCCTCGCCATCCCACGGACGAAACAAGTCTATCTCGGCCCCGGCCTCCTCGAGCGCGATGCCGAGGGCACCGAGCGGCGTGTTGTTCATGTTCTCGATGATGGCGACGCGCATTCCGATAATCCCCAAACCATGGTCTGGCCGAAGATGAGCATGGGGAGACACGACAGGCAAGAGCCCAGAGCAGCCGCACTGCTTCACAGAACCGAAAACAGCCATGCGTCCTCCCGAACGGCTCGGCTTGCGGCCGGTTAAAGTTGAGCCTAAATGTCAGCAAACAATTGAGGACCCCATTGAGGACCATGCGATGACCGACAAGCCCCGGATCACCATTCTCTACTGCACCCAATGCAACTGGCTGCTGCGCTCCGGCTGGATGGCGCAGGAACTGCTGCAGACCTTCACCGACAGTCTCGGCGAGGTGGCGCTGATCCCCGGCACGGGCGGCGTCTTCGAAATCCGCATCGACGGCGAGCTCCTTTGGGAACGCAAGCGCGACGGCGGCTTCCCCGGCCCGAAGGAGCTGAAGCAGCGGGTGCGGGATATCATCGACCCCGAGCGCGATCTCGGCCATACGGACCGCGCTTCGCTGGAAAGCTGAGGCGCCGCTTCCAAGCCCCAGACCGTCAATCGAAAGGCGCACGGCACGGCCTGAAGCCGTTATGGATGGTGGAATAGAGATTGGTGCCCGGATTGTACGTCCGGTAGCGTTCGGCACACCACATCTGATGCCGCGTGCGCTGCTGGGCCGGCGACGGATAGACGGTCCTCGGCGGCGTGTAGGTTTCGCGCGGCGGAATCTGCACGCGCGGGCTGTCGTAGCGATTTGCCCCGCCGGTATAAGGGGGCGTAATCGGCAGCGGTTGACCGGGCCGCGTATAGAATTGCCGCTCCCCGAACCCGAAGCAGCCCCGGAAATCGCAGATGACGGAATTGGTGCTGCGCGGCGGAATGACGATCTTCGGCGAATTCGAGGCAGCCGCGGCGAAGCCCGCCTGCGCCAGCAAGGCGAGTGCGAGAACGCATCCGCACGCAATTCTGCCGAAAACAGTCATGGCACGCTCCTTCCCGCCTGCGGCGATACGATATCTTTTTTGCCGCTCTTGCCTATCTGGGGTCGCAGAGAATGCAAAACCAGTGCTACCGGTGCCGGCAGCCAGTTGTTCTCGGTCAGTTGATCGGCAAGGCAGCTTCCTCCATAACAGCATGAGCATTCCAAAGGAGATTGTCTTGAGCAGCTTGAAATTCGGCACCAGCGGCCTGCGTGGCCTATCCGCGGATCTGGTCGGACGGGCGTCCGCTCTCTATGCGACGGCTTTCGCCCGCTATCTGCTGAAGAGCGGCCATGCCAAATCAGGCGATATCGTCCTCGTCGGCCGCGATTTTCGCGAATCGAGCCCCGCGATCTCCGCGACCTGCATCGGCGCGCTGAAGCGCGCGGGCCTGACGCCGATCGACTGCGGCACGTTGCCGACGCCGGCGCTGGCGCTTTACGGGCTACAGCAGAAGGCGGCCTCGCTGATGATCACCGGTTCGCATATCCCCGCCGACCGCAACGGCATCAAGTTCTACCGGCCGGACGGCGAGATCGACAAGCGAGACGAGGTGGCGATCAGCGAGGAAGCGCTGGCGATCGGCGATTCGGTACTCGATGAAACGCCCGATGAAGCCGAGAACCGCACGCTTGAAACCGAGGCGCTGTTCCTGGAACGCAACAAAGGCCTGCTGCCCGCCGGCAGCCTCGCCGGTCTCACCATCGGCGTCTATCAGCACAGCACGGTGGCGCGGGATCTCTTCGGCCAGGTGCTTGACCATTACGGTGCCCGCGTAGTGCCGCTCGGCCGCTCCGAAAGCTTCATTCCGGTCGATACCGAGGCGGTCTCGGCCGAGACGATCCGCCTCATGAAAGGCTGGGCGCCGGAACACGGGCTGGACGCCATCGTTTCGGCCGATGGCGATGGCGACCGGCCGCTGGTGGCGGATGAGACCGGCGAGCCGCTGCGCGGCGATCTGCTCGGCCTCATCGCCGCAAATTTTCTCGGCGCCGACGTCGTGGTCACGCCGGTCACGTCCAATTCCGGCATCGAGGCAGCCGGTTCCTATGCCGTCATCCGCACCCGCGTCGGCTCACCCTATGTGATTGCCGGCATGGACGAGGCGATCGCTGCCGGCAAGGCCAATGTCATGGGTTTCGAAGCCAATGGCGGCACGCTGACGGCGAGCCGCTTCACCGTCGAGGGCAAACCCTTCGATCCGCTGCCGACGCGCGACAGCTTCCTGCCGATCCTTGCGACGCTCCATGCGGCCGCAACGGCAGGCAAACCGCTTTCGGCCGTCGCCGGCGGCTACCGCCTTCCCTTTGCCGCCGCCGATCGTCTGGAGAATTTCCCGGTCGAAACCAGCGCGGCGCTGATGGCTTATTTGCGCGCCTCCGACGCCAATCTCGCAGATTTTCTCAAACCCGTCGCCGCCGTCGCCTCCAAGAGCGACATCGACGGGCTGCGGGTCACGCTTGTGGATAACCGAATCATTCATTTCCGTCCCTCCGGCAATGCGCCGGAAATGCGCTGCTATGTGGAAGCGGCAGGAGAAAACGAGGCAAAGGCCCTGCTGGAACAGGGACTTGGCTTGATCACCGCATGGGCCGCGGCCCGGGTTTGACCCGGGTTCCCGCCGCTTTTTTCACGATTGCCACGAAAACTTCAAAAACCCTGTTGACACCGGACGGCCACCCCCTTACATGCGTGTCCGTCGCCCAGATGGCGGAATTGGTAGACGCGCAGGTTTCAGGTACCTGTGCCGCGAGGCGTGGAGGTTCGAGTCCTCTTCTGGGCACCATTTCCTTTCTTGAGAAACGTGGATTTCTCAATCATTTCAAAACCAAGCAGATTCTTGTAATTGGCACTCCGGTTCACCGGAGGCGCGTTTGGCGCCGGTTTTGAAACATGCCTGCGGCGGCTCGCGCTGCCAGCGGCCGATGGTATTTTGAGCCATCGAACTTGCCTCTGCACCGAGCGGATCCGCATCCTGCATCCCAGCCATCGTTGAGCTGTTCAGCTTCTCATGGAATCGCGGCTTCCCTCTATTCGCTTGTTTGGCGTAAATCCGGATGGAAACCGCTTCGCACCTTGCCTGGAATTTCTCTAAATCGTTGACGGCCGAGACGGCTGCGACCTAATAAGGGAAACCTTGAGGGATTTTCGATGAACCAAGAAAATGACTGGTACTATCGGATCGTCGGTCATGGCAACGTCAACCAGGGGCTCGGGAGGATGGTGGGCTTCATCCTGGCCGTTATCGTGATCCTTGCCCTGATCTTCTGGATTGTCTGAGCCCTTGAGGCTTCGAGCGATCTCCATGCCTGCTTTTCCCAGCCGTTCGATATCGAACTGGAGCGGCTCCAGGAAAAGCGTGCAGCGGTTTCCGTCCGGATCTACGTCAAAAAAAGATAGAGCGTTTTCGCAATTCGAAGAAAAGCGGAACACTCTAGAGCGGTTCCTCGTTTCACGGAATCGATGAACCGCTCTATCCCTTTGTTTATTCGCGATTCCGGACGGAAACCGCTGCGCACTTTTCCTGGAATTGCTCTAGTGAAGGCTTTCGGTGTCGGGCCTCACGCTGAGCCCGGCCTCGCGTGCAGCCTCCAGGAAAGCCAGCCGCGATTCCTCGGCGGACGCCTTGCCGAGCACGGCATCCAGGCATACCAACACCGCCTCGTCCACAGCAGGGCCGCCAAGTACCGGCCACTCCTCGCTCATGCAGTTCGCGGCATCGAGCGCATTGGTTATGATTGCGAAATGACCCGCGCCGTCGAGTTCGACTATGACGGGATTGTTCCAGTCACCGTGTTCCATGGCCATGCCTCCTCAGCGGTAGAGCGCCATCAGCGCTGCGATCAGGAATGATCCCGTGCCGACGCATGCGGCCATCGTCATATAATAGTCCATGGATGCACCTCCTCGCCTCATATCGTGAAGCGATAACGGGGATGGACGGCGAGATGTTCCTGGGCTGCGGGCATGCCATCAGGATTTTCCCAGCGCGTCATCAGCCTCGGCCCGATTTGGAATGCAGCATGCAGATGCCCTCGTCTTGATACCTGAGCTATCGGCCCGCTCACCCGCGCCTTTCGCTCTGCGCAAACCTCCTTCCCGCTACAGCGCTATCTCCCGCATCTTCATCCGGTTAACCTTTCAGGCCGGGAGGGTGAGACGAACAAGGGGAACGATAAAATGGACCACGTCTGCAATCTGCTTTGGCTCGCCTTCAGTGTCGCTCTGCTCTTTGCCGCTTTGAACCGCCGTCTGGTCGGGGATTACGTCAGCATGTGGTATCTGCTCGTCATCACAGCCATGACGGTAATGGCCTGGGCCGGATTCTTCCCGACCGACATGGCGACCATCCAAGCCGGCTAGAACAATTCCAGGGAAAAGCGCATAGCGGTTTGCCGTCCGGAACTACGTGAAACATTCCGTAAAAACATAAGGATAGAGCGTTTTCGCGATTGGAGGAAAAGCGGAAGGGTTCCAAGAGACACCGGACACGGGAAAACCGCCGAAACGCTCGTTCGGCGGCCTCGGGCATGATCGGGTGCCGGCGGCCGATACCAGCCTCCGGCGGCAATGCCAGAGCGGTTCCTCATTTCACGGAATCGATGAACCGCTCTATCCCTTTGTTTTTACGCCATTCCGGACGGAAAACCGCTGCGCACTTTTCCCGGAATTGCCCTAGAGCCGCGGGCTCAGCGGCACGATGGCGGCAAAGCGCAGCCAGTCCTTTTGCGCCTTCGGTGTCCATGCGGCCTCGGCGATGGCCGGCAGACGCGGGAAGACGAGGCGGTTGAAATAGTCGCGGGAGATAAAATTCTCCTGCCATATGCAGGCCTGCACGCCCTTCATCAGATGCTTCAGCTCATCGGGGAAATCGCCCTCGGCCTCGTAGGCATAGGTATGGGCCGGCGGGACCGTGCCTGCCCAGCTCGCGCCGGGTTCCTGCCAGGCATCGGCCTGCACCATGTCGAGATAATAGGCCTGGCCCGGCGTCATGACGACTTCATAGCCTTCACGCGCCAGCTCGATGCCGACCTCCGGCTTTTCCCAGGCCATCAGAAGCGTGCTTCTGGGATCGACGCCGCCGCCATGGGCGACTTCGTTCCAGCCGGCAAGCTTGCGGCCGCGCTCGGTCAGCATGGCCTTGATGCGCTTCAGGAAGTAGGACTGCAGCGCGAACGTCCCCGATATGCCCTCCTGCTCCATCAGCTTGCGTGCCAGGGGCGAGGCGAGCCAGGAGCCGTTGGCGACCTCGTCGCCGCCGATATGGATATATTCGGACGGGAAGAGCTCGACCATTTCGTCGAAGACCTTGGCAAGGAACTCGTAGGTGAGCTCGATGGCCGGGTTCAGGGCATTGTTCGGGAAGCCCTGGACGGAGTGATAGCTGTCCGGCGCCTCCTGCCCATCGGTGAGGTCAGGCAGGGCAACGAGGGTCGCGGTGCTGTGGCCGGGGATGTCGATCTCCGGGATGACCTCGATGCCGAGTGCCGTGGCGTGTGCGACGATTTGCCGAACGTCATCCTGCGAATAGAAGCCGCCGACCGGTTCGGCGGCGTTGCCGAGCTGCGGCAGCAGCGGCTCGTCCGGCCCGCGCAGGACGCCCGTCGTGGTCAGCTGCGGATAGGCGCGGATCTCCAGCCGCCAGGCTTCGTCGTCGGTCAGATGCCAGTGAAAGATGTTGAGCTTCAGCCAGGCGAGAATATCGAGCAGGCGCAGGACGTCTTCCTTCGGCGTGAATTGCCTGGATACGTCGAGATGGCAGCCGCGCCAGCCGTAGCGCGGACGGTCGGCGATCACGCCTGAAACCGGAAAGCGGAATTTGCCGGGTTCCCGCCGTGCGCCGTCGAGAAGCTGCGCCAGCGTCGTCAGGCCATGGAAACGCCCTGCGGCGGCGGAGAAGGAAAGCACGACCTCATCGCCGGAGAAGGAAAGCTCGTAGGCTTCGCGGTCAAGCGCCGGCCGCTCGACGAAGCGCAGCACCCTGCCCTGCGGCGCGGCAATGAGGCTGAAGGGGACGTGATTTGAGGGAAACAGGCGGCGGAAGAGCGCCTGTGCCGTGGCAAGCGCCTTTACGCTCGCGGCATCGGAGCCCTTGGCGGGATAGAGCACGACCGGAAAATCCTCGCCCGGCTTGAGGTCGATCTCAGCCGGCCACGGCTGGATGGCATAGGGAAGGTCCAGCCTGCCTTCCGGCAGCAGCACGGGCGGCGGCTCGCTGACGCGATCGGCAAGCAGAAGGTCGGAGGTGAAGACCGTGACATGGCTGCCATCCGCCAGCGTCACATAAGCGGATTTGGCGCCATCGGTGCAATGCCGCGCAATCCGGTGAAGAGCGGAGACGGTGAACGTCCAGCTTTCTCCGGGCGCTATGGACAGGCCGGCCGGCGGCGCGAACTCGTGGAAATTGGCATTGCGGCGCACGAAGACGGCATTGTCGCAGGCTTGCGGATCGACGAGGCGCGTCAGCGTCGTATAGGCAAGGTGAAAATTCGAAAGAGGCGCATCCGAGAAATTGAAAAGCGTCAGGGTCAGTCGACCGTGCTTTCCGCCCTCGGGAGACCAGGTGTTTTCGAGATGATAGGAGGACGGCTGCATCATGTTTCCCTTTGGCAATAAATGTCAGTAGTGATCGGATTGGGAGAAGGTGTGGGCAAGCTCCGCCTGCCCGGCCGTCAGGCCGCAATCGACAGGCAGGCAGACGCCTGTTATGGCGGAGGCGAGCGGACTTGCGAGAAAGGACACGGCATTGGCGACGTCGACGGGGTCGACCACGCGCTGCAGCGCATACCAGCGCCTGGCCTCCTCGAAGACATTCGGATTCGCGGCGGCGCGTACTTCCCAGGCCTGGGTGCGCACCGTGCCCGGCGCCACCGCATTCGAACGGATGCCGAATTTGCCGTATTCGACCGCGACCAGCCGTGTGAAATGCAGAAGTCCGGCCTTGGCGGCGCTGTAAGCAGGATGGCCGAAAACGGCCATGCCGTTGACCGAAGCAATATTGACCACCGACCCTTTCGAGACCTTGAGCATGTCCTCGACGGCGCGGAAGCACAGGAATGCCGCCTCGAGATTGAGGACATTGTCGGCCCGCCATATTGCGGGCGTGGTGTCGTGAAGGCTGACCGCACGGGCAGCGCCGGCATTGTTGACGAGTGTCCGCAGGCGGCCCGATCCCGACGCGGCCCTTGCCATGGCGGCAACGTCGGCTTCGGCGGTGATATCCGCCTTGTGCGGGACGAAACGCTCGGCCGGGCCGAGTTCCGCCGCCGCTTTCCGCACGGCCGCCTCGTCTATATCGGCGAGCAGGATGACATCGTGGTCATCCGCAAGGCGCTTTGCGATCGCACGGCCGATATCGCCGGCCGCGCCTGTGACGATGGCAACGGATTTGCTCATATGGCTTCCCTCGATTCAGTCGCAGCGGATGCCCGCCGCTCTCTTGTCATTTGATCCGCAAGCCGGTGCGGAAAGCCGTCGGCGCCGCGGTGAACCCGTGTCCTAGTCCCCGAGCAGCTGGCGGTCGTCGCCGTCGCGATGGGTGACGAGCTGCTGCTTGATACGGCGCAGCGTCACCGTCGCCTGCGGCTGGATGCGGTAGGCGATCAGGCTGGCGAGAATGTCCACCACGGCGAGATAGGCGATGCGGGTCGATGTCGGCCGATAGATATTGTCGCCCTCCGGCAGGTCGACAGGCAGCGTGATCTCGGCGGCGCGCGCCACGGGGCTTTCGCTCTGCGTCAGCGCAATGGTCGGCACCTTGGCCTCGCGCGCCAGCATGAAGGCGCGCACCAGCTCGGCATTGCGGCCGGAAAAGGACGAGCCGATCAGCACGTCCGTCGGCTTGGCGGCGGCCGCCATCATCAGCTGCATGCTATGGTCGGAACTCGCGGTGATGCGGAGGCCGAGCCGGAACAGACGGTTCTGCAGCTCGGTGGCGATCATGGATGAATTGCCGCCTGAGCCGAAGGCATAGATCATCTCCGCGCCGGCAAGCCGGTTTGCCGCCCGCTCGATGGCGGCGACATCCAGCCCGCGATGCAGCAGGAAGAGCGCGTTCTGCGCCTTGGTAATAATATCCTGGGCGACATCGGCCGGCGCGATGCTCTTCGGTTCGGGCTTCAGATAGCGCATGCCGACATAGGCCGTGCGCGCCAGCTGCACCTTGAAATCGGAAAAGCTTTCGCAGCCGAGGCGACGACAGAAGCGCGTCACCGTGGGCGGCGAGACGTCCGCCTTGCCCGCCAGCTCAATGATGGAAGCATTGACCGCGAATTCGAAATCGTTGAGGACGATATCGGCGATGCGGATCTCCGATTGCGAAAGCCGGCCCCTCTCGTCCTGCATGGTCGTGAAGATATCCATCAGCCTCCCCTTTTATCGCTGCTTCCTCTACGTGTGACACGTAGCAGGCGACGCAATCCATCGCAGTCTCGCCGTTTCCGCAAGCGGATACGGCTTGTCGTTTATCCCCATTCAGCGGAAATCCTGACATGGGATGGTCATCATCCGGTTTCTGCAAATTATTTTCTTGATACATTGACAAATGACCATACAAAGCAGAGTTTTGCCAGTGAAAATCGTCAATTATGAAAAGAATTTAAATGGCGGCTGCTACCATGCGTGATCCTTTCAAGAATCCCTTCCCTGCCGACGATATCGCACGGCATTCGATCTGGGAGATGCTCGTTCCGCGCGACATCGAGGCTTTTCTCGCCGCCGACTGGTCGATGGTTTCGGGCGATTTCGTGGAAGAGGGCTTCATCGGCATCGACGGCAAGCGCGAAGTCAGCCCGGACAAGTGGCGTCTCGCCTTCCCGACCCTTGCGGCCTATCGTGACGAGTGGCTGCGCCAGGCCCGGGACTTTGCCACCCAGTCCTTCGCCGAAGATCCGCGCACGGCCATCTTCACCACGACGACGCTCGAAGACATCGAGATCGAAGGCGAGATGGCGCTGGTGCGCAAGAAATTCGACGGCAGCCTGAAGAAGTCGGATGGCGGCATCGACGTGATGAAATGGCAGACCCTTTATTATTGCCGCCTGCATGAAGGACGCTGGAAAATCTGCGGCTTCACCGGCTACCTGCCGAACCCCATGGAATAGAGGCGAGAGCATTGCGCATTTTCACGGCAGCCTTCGCGACCGAGACGAACACCTTCTCCCCGATCTGCGTTGACCGGCGCGCATTCGAAGCCTCTCTCTATGCCCGCCCGGGCATGCACCCTGCAACGCCGACGCTGTGTTCCGCTCCGATCACCGTCGGCCGGCGTATCGCCGCGCAAAAGGGCTGGGACGTGATCGAGGGCACCGCCACCTGGGCCGATCCCGCCGGCCTGGTAAACCGCCGGACCTACGAGGAGCTGCGGGACGAAATTCTCGACCAGCTGCGAGCGGCAATGCCTGTCGATGCCGTCGTTCTCGGGCTGCACGGCGCCATGGTCGCAGACGGTTACGAGGATACGGAAGGCGACTTCCTGTCGCGCATCCGTGAAATCGTGGGGCCGGATATTCTGGTCTGCGCCGAACTCGACCCGCACAGCCACCTGACCGGCAAGCGTGTCGCCGCTGCGGATTTCTTCGTCTATTTCAAGGAATTCCCGCATACGGATTTCGTCGATCGCGCCGAGGATCTCTGGCGCATCGCCATCGACGCGCTGGAAGGCCGCGTCAAGCCGGTCATGTCCGTCTTCGACTGCCGCATGATCGATGTCTTTCCGACATCGCGCGAGCCGATGCGCTCCTTCATCGACAAGATCATGGCGATGGAAAAGAGCGACGCCGATATCCTGTCGATATCGGTCGTCCACGGCTTCATGGCCGGCGACGTGCCGGAGATGGGCACCAAGCTGCTCGTCGTCACCGATAACAAGCCGGATAAGGGAGCCGCTGTCGCCCGCGAGCTCGGGCTGGAACTCTTCTCCAGGCGCGGCACCTTCATCATGCCGCAGATCGATGAGAAGCAGGCGGTGAGCGAGGCGATGTCCGCCAGTTCGGGGCCAGTCGTCATCGCCGATGTCTGGGACAATCCCGGCGGCGGCACGGCGGGGGATGCAACGGTTATCCTGCAGGAGCTGCTCGATCGCGGCGCCACCGACACGGCGATCGGCACGATCTGGGACCCCATGGCCGTGCAGATCTGCATGGCGGCCGGGGAAGGCGCGAAAATCCCGCTGCGCTTCGGGGCAAAATCGGCGCCGGGCACGGGCAACCCCATCGACGGTCATGTCAGGATCGTCCGTCTTGTCACCAACGCCGAGATGCGCTTCGGCGAGAGCTTCGCGCCTTTCGGCGATGCCGCGCATATCCAGCTCGACGGCATCGACATCATCCTGAATTCGACGCGCGCGCAGAGCTTCGATCCGAGCCTGTTCTCCGTCATGGGCATCGAGCCGGCGACCCGGAAGATCCTCGTCATCAAGTCGACCAATCACTTCTATGCGTCCTTCTCCAGGATCGCATCGCAGATCCTTTACTGCTCCGCAGGAACGCCTTATCCCAACAATCCGGCGCGCACGCCCTATCGCCGCGCGCGAAAGGATATCTGGCCGATGGTGGCGGACCCCTTTGCAGAAGAACGGAAAGACGCCTGACATGGCTCATGACATCGCCTTGGAAGTCAGCCCCAGGCCCGGCGACCGGATCGAGGGGCTGTCGACCCCGCGCCCGATCATCGACGAGGACCGGCTGGCGGGCAACATAGCGCGCGTGCAATCCTATATGGACGAGCACGGCCTGAACTTCCGCCCGCATATCAAGACGCACAAGATTCCCGCCCTTGCACGCGCACAGGTCTCGGCCGGTGCCAGGGGCATCAACTGTCAGAAGATCACCGAAGCGGAAGTCTTCGCCGATGCGGGCTTCGAGGATATCCTCATCACCTTCAATATTCTCGGACCGGAGAAGCTGGCGCGCCTCTCCGCCTTGAACGACCGCATTGCCGGACTGAAGGTCGTTGCCGACAGCGCGACCACGGTCGATGGCCTTTCCGGCTGGTTCTCCAGCCGCAAGCCGCTGACCGTTCTGGTGGAGTGCGATACCGGCGGCGCGCGCTGCGGCGTGCAATCGCCTGCAGACGCGGCAAGGCTCGGCCAATACATCGCCAGCAAGCCCGGCCTCGTCTTCGGCGGCCTTATGACCTATCCGAAGCCGGACAGCGCCGCTGCGATACAGGCATTCCTGTCGGAAGCCGTAAGGCTGTTGAAGGCCGATGGCATCGAGTGCCCGATCGTCAGCAACGGCGGCACGCCCAGCCTCTTCGAGGCGCATCTCGTGACCGCGGCCACGGAACATCGCGCCGGAACCTACATCTACAACGACCGCTCCATGGTGCGGGCCGGCCATTGCCGGGAAGAGGATTGCGCCATGCACATCCTCGCCACCGTCGTTTCGCGCCCGACGGAGGACCGCGCCGTCATCGATGCCGGCTCCAAGGCGCTTACCTCGGATCTTCTCGGCTTTGCCGATTACGGTCAGGTTGTCGGCTATCCCGACGCCGTCATCAAGGGGCTTTCGGAGGAGCATGGCGTCATCGACCTGTCGAAGTGCGCCGGTCCTCGCCCGCAGATCGGCGACAAGATCCGCATCATCCCCAACCACACCTGCGTCGTTTCCAATCTCTTCGACCGGATGGTGTTTCATCGCGATGGTGTCGTCACGCGCGTCGAGGATGTGGCGGCGCGCGGTCTGGTCTGGTAGCGCGACCTCTCGCCCGCCCCAGCTGCCGGAGACGGTCCGGCAGCCGCCTGTCTCAGGAGGCGGTCCGGTTCAGCAGTTCCATGTCGATTTCGGTCAGTTCCACCCGCCGCTCGAAGGCTTGGCCGTTCTCGTCGAAGAGGTGGCAATCGCCGATGCGAATGCCGGTCTGGAGCGGTGTATCCATGCGGATGGCAGCGCTGCCTGCCAAGGTCGCGCAGAAATTCTCGTCGATCCCGTCAGCCGTGGCATAAGCGACGGTTTGGGCGCCCAGGCGCTCCACGACCGTCGGCACGATGGTCAGGGATAGATCGCCGCCGCCGAGCTGGACATGTTCCGGCCGGATGCCGAGCGTCAGTGCCTTGCCGACGGTGTCCTGACGCGGCGTTACGGGCAGCAGGGCCTTCTGGCCCTTGTAGTCGACCTCCACGCCCGCATCGCTGACATTCGTGCAGGTCACAGGCAGGAAGTTCATCTTGGGATTGCCGATGAAGCGGGCGACGAAGGTATTCGACGGCTTGTGATACAGTTCCAGCGGCGCACCGACCTGCGATATTTCGCCGGCGTTCAGGACGACGATGCGGTCGGCCATGGTCATGGCCTCGACCTGATCGTGCGTCACGTAGATCATGGTTGCCTGCAACTGGCGGTGCAGCTTCGCCAGTTCGATACGCATGTCGGCGCGCAGCGCGGCATCCAGGTTCGACAGCGGCTCGTCGAACAGGAAGATCTTCGGCTCGCGCACGATGGCGCGGCCGATGGCGACACGCTGGCGCTGGCCGCCGGAAAGCTGGCCCGGTTTCTGCTGCAGGCGCTGGTCCAGATGCAGGATGCGGGCGGCCTGCTCCACCTTGGTCTTGAGCTTGTCTTCCGCCATCTTCTCCACCCGCAAGGGAAAGGCGATGTTCTCGAAGACGGACATATGCGGATAGAGAGCATAGGACTGGAAGACCATGGCGATGCCGCGCTTGACCGGCGGCAGATCGTTGACGCGAACGCCGTCGATCATGATGTCGCCGCTGGTCACTTCGTCGAGGCCGGCGATCATGCGCAGCAGGGTCGACTTGCCGCAGCCGGACGGACCGACGAAGACGATGAACTCACCATCCGTCACGTCGAGCTCGACGCCCTTGATGACCTCGAAATGACCATAGAATTTCTTGACCTGATTAAGGTGCAGCTTTCCCAAACTCTGTCTCCGCGCGGCGCCGCCGATGGGCGGGCAGGGCTCCAAAGGCCGCGCGCATGGCGCGCGGCCCGGTGACTTGCAGGCTTATTTATACTGCTCGAGGTCGGCAGCGGCCTTCTTCAGCGCATCCGCCGGCTGTGCCTGGCCGGTGACGACCGACTGGACCATCGCGATCATGACGTTCTGGAAGCCCTTGTAGTCCTTGAAGAGCGGCTCGGGACCACCATAGGCGATGCCGTCGATGAACGGCTTCCAAGAAGGATCCTTCTTGACGAACTCGTCGACCAGCGGAGACGGACGCAAAGGCGTCAGGCCCGCGCCGCCCTGCAGCTCGTATTCGCCCTGCGGGCCGGGAGACGTGATGAACTTGGCGAATTCGATGGCCTTGTCCTCGACGCCGGTGCCCTTGAAGACGGCAAGGCTGTCGGTGATGAGCAGCGTGCCCTGACCCTTGGCGGAGGGGCCGAGGGGCAGCGGAGCGACACCCCAGTCGATCTTCGTTTCCTTCAGGCGAGCGGCGGCGCCGGAGCCGGCCTGGATCATGCCGACCTTGCCATCGAGGAAGATGGCGCGCATTTCGTTCTGCTCGTAAGCCGTCGGTCCCTCGACGGAATAAGGCGTGATGTCCTTGTAGGCCTGAAGAGCGGCCAGCACTTCGGGGCTGTCGAGGACGATCTTGTCGCCGTCGATCACCTTGCCGTTGTTGGTGTAAACCCAGTGCAGGAACTGGTGCATGGTGTTGTCGAAGGTCTTGGCCGACAGACCGTAGCCGGGGATGCCGGTCTTTTCCTTGATCTGCTTGGCGTCGGCGATTTCCTCAGCCCAGGTGGTCGGCGGCTTCTCTGGATCGAGACCGGCCTGCTTGAAGATGTCCTTGTTCCAGTAGAGCGCCTTGGTGGAGAAGGCGATCGGCACGCCCCACTGCTGACCATCGATAGTGACAGTATCGACGATGCCAGGATAATAGGCCTTCTTTTCGTCATCCGTCATCGGGATCTGAACGATCAGGTCGTTGTCAGCGAACTGCTTGAGCGTACGCGAACCGACATAGGCCATGGCGACTGGCGTCCCGGCAGCGGCAAGCGTCGTTGCCTTATCCTGGCACAATTCCCAGCCGACGAGTTCTGGCTTGACCGCCCAACCCGGATTCTTGTCTTCCCACTCTTTGATATATTTCACATGGATCGGGTCGATGCTGTCGCCGCAATAGATCCAGCTGATTTCCTTGTCGGCGGCCTGGGCATTCACGGCGCCAAGCGCGGTGGAGCCGAGCAAAGCAAGGGCGAGAAGCCCCGTCTTGAAATGGAATGTCACGTTTAAGCTCCCGTTCTCTCTGGTGGTTGATTGATTTTATTGCTTCACCGCGCCGGCGGTCAGACCGCTGACGAGATACCGTTGCAGGAAGAAGATCACGACCAGCGCCGGCGCGATGCCGACGAAACTTGCGGCCATGAGTTCGTTCCAGACGACCTCCTGCCGGCCGAAATAGGCAAAGAGCCCGACCGGCAGCGGCATGTATTCCGTCTTCGAATTGAAGGTGAGCGCATAGATGAACTGCTGTGCATATGCCTCGATGAACGAGGAAATCGCGACAACGACAATGCCGGGCATGGCGATCGGCAGGATGACACGACGCAGGGTGTAGAGCTGGCTTGCGCCGTCGACATAGGCGGCTTCATCCAGCTCGCGCGGGATGCGGCGGATATAGGTGTGCAACAGCCAGATCCCCGTGGGGATGATGAAGGCGACGCCCGGTACGATCATGGCGAAATAGGTGTTCAGCACGCCGAAGGACCGCATGAGGCGGAACAGCGGAATGAGCAGCACGGCGCCGGAGAACATCTTCACCGCCAGGAAGGCTCCCAGCAGCGGACCGGACCCCTTGAACTCGAAACGCGCGAATGCGTAGGCCGCCGGCACCACCAGGATCAGCACTATGATGGTGATCGAGCCGGAGATCAGGAAGGAGTTGAAGATATACCAGCCGAATCCCGGCACGCTGGTCCACATCGTCCGGTAGGCCGCAAACGATCCGTTTTCGGGAATGAAACGGTAGGGCGAGGAGAAAAGCTGGCTGAGCGGCTTCAGCGAGACCAGGAAGCCTTCGATGAAAGGCGCCAGCACGAAGGCCAGGAACAGCAGGATTCCGGCATAGATGCCGACGAGCTCGTACCATTTGTAGCGATGGATCATCGAAGGCTGGCTCATCGCTGCTTGGCTCCCGTGGAAAAGCGGCTGGTCAGGCGGAAATAGGCGAGGCAGAAGAGCGACAGGAAGATGCAGATCAGCACGGCACGGGCCGCGCCCTCGCCGTACTTGTAAGACCCGATCGCCGTCCTATAGGTGTCGATGATCATCGTCGTCGTTTCGCCGTTCGGGCCGCCACGGGTCAGGATCCAGATGATGTCGAAGGAATTGAACGTCGAGATCAGCGAGAGCATCGACATGGTGACGAGAGAGGGAACGAGCAGCGGCAAGGTGATGCGGCGGAAGCGGTAGAACCGGCCGGCGCCATCCGTCCAGGCTGCTTCATAAAGATCGTGCGGGACCGCCTGCATGGCCGCCAGCATGTAAAGCGTGACCATCGGCACGCCGATCCAGACGTCGGTGACGATCGTCGCCCAGAAGGCCGAACTGCCATAGGCAAGGAAGGCCACCGGGCCGTCGACGATGCCGAACCGCTGCAGCAGGCCCGAAATCATGCCGAACTGGCCGTTATACATCCAGCCCCACATGAAGATGCCGATCGCCATCGGCACGATCCAGGGCGGCATGGTCAGCACCCGGAACAGCGACCGGCCCGGAACCGCCGAATTCAACAGCGCCGCCCCCAGCGTGCCGATGATCATCTTCAGCGACACGGAAAAGAACGTCCAGATGAAGGTCCGGACGATCACGCCCGCGAAGGTGTCGTTGAAGATCTTGGCGTAGTTCTCCAGGCCGACCCAATTCGTCACCTTCTTCAACGAGGCATCGGTGAAGGACAGGATTATGGTGTCGACCAGCGGGTAGGCGACGATGACGGCGACGTAGAGGATAGCCGGAAAAAGCAGGACCCAGGCGAAGATGACTGTGCTGCGTTGAACACCCATCTGCGCCCCTCCCTAGGCAGCTCTTGAATGAAGCGCTTCGTCGAACTCGTCCCAGATCGGCCGGAGGTCGACGACGGCCCGTTTCATGCGCGCCTCGTCCATCGAGAGCGCCAGAATGCCCGCTTCGAGTGCGTTCAGGGTCGAGACCGGCAGATGCTGGCCCGATTTGACATGAGAGATGATGTCGGCGGCCATTTGCTCGTCGGCGCCGTAGTGCTGCGAAAGCGCCGTTCGCGTCGCATAGGTCTTCTCGATCACCTTCTTGCCCGTGAGCATCTCGTGAACGTTGAAGTAGCCGCGAATGAAATCGCCCTCGGCCATGCCGCGCGAGCCCATGATGGCGAAGCGGCGGAACTGGTCCGGCACATTCAGATTGGTGTGGAAGTTCATGCCGACGCCATTGGCATATTCGACGATCGCCACCTGATAGTCGATGATGTCCCCGTCGCTGTCGAATACCTTGTCCGATCCCATCCAGCCGCTCGGCTTGCGATGAAACAGCTCGAGGTCGTTGATGCCTTCCCTTGCCGGGTCGTTTTCCGGAATGAAGCTCTTGCGGCCGCCGAAGCTTGCGACCCTTTCCGGGCGCGCGCCCACGACACCATTGTAAAGATCAAGGTCGTGGCAGCATTTCTCCAGCATGAAACTGCCGGAATAATGTTCGTAGCGGCGCCAGTCGCGCATGAAGAAGGCGCCGTGATAGGGCTCGATATGCTCGGCGGCCTCGATGGAAACGACGTGGCCGAGCTTTCCCTCGGCCTGGGCGGCCAAGAGATCGCGATACATCGGCGAGTAGCGCAGCACCAGTCCGACATTGAGGCGCTCATGGCCGAACTTCGCCATGAGACGGGCAAGCTCGATGCTGTCCCTGATCGTCGTGACGATCGGCTTTTCGCAGAAGATCTTGAGGCCCGCCTCAAGCCCGATACGGATATGATCGAGATGCATGTGGTTCGGCGAACCGATCATCAGAAGATCGATCTTCTCGTTGGCAATCAGGTCTTGCGGCGTTGCGTAAGCTTTTCCGGCGGAAATGCCCTGTTCGAGCAAGCCGGGCAGGCCCGCAGGCTCCGGATCGACATATCCGGCAATTTCGAAGCTCTCGTCGATCGCCTTGAAGACATAGCCCAGATATCCCAGACGGAATCCCAGCCCAATGATTCCAACTCGCATGCTTTTGCGTTCCCATTACGTAATTTATTTTCGTAACCTTGGGACAAATTTTCGCATTCGTCAACGACGTTCGCGCGTTTAACCAAAAACATGAAATTTATTTTCAGAACAACGCCCTAACCTGCACGGCTTTAAAGCTGAAACCGCGCAAGTTTTAGGTGTGCTGCCGCTTATTTCGGCAGGCCGCCCGCGACTTCACCTGTCCGGGCCGTTGTATTGCCAATATTTATAGTTGGGTTTGCGGGTGCTGCTGGAAATGACGCCGTCCTGCTCGCAGACGTAACCGAGACGCGGCAAGCTCCGGTAGAACAGGCCCTCGCGGAAATAGTCCGCATAAAGGGTCGTCGTGCGGCATTGAAATTTCTCGTCGGCCGCCATTTTAGGCGCCTTCACGCCCGGCAGGTCCTTGTAAGGATAAACGGGAGCGACATATGGCTTGGGAAGAAGCGGATTGTCGGCAAATGCCGCGGCAGGCGCAAGGCACGCAACGAACAGGGCAACCATGACGATTTTCGATCTGGTCCACATGAATTGTGACAATCCTTTGCTCATGCGAACGCGGCAGGAAGATGCCGCCTGTTGCCGATATAATAGCGCAAGGGGTACACGCCAATGGCCCCTTCGTCAAAATCGCGCGCAAACGGCGGCTTATGCGCCGTCCGGGACGTGTTCACGCTACATTACACCAAAGAAAATGCTTTTATCGCCGAATGCAACATGGGCGCGCAATCCCGGTTTGCGACAATTCATGAACATGGTATATAGTAGAAAAACATCATCTTAGTCAGTGTCGGCGCGATTTCTGTTTGCAGGAGTAACAGTCATTCTCGAACAGATTAATCGGACCAGTCTCGCTGACCTTGAGATCGCTGGCGACATCACTCAGCAGGTTCGCATTTATGTCATAAACCTCGATCGCTCGCGCGATCGCTGGGAGCGCCTGTGCAGTCAGGCCGTGGAATACGATCTGCACGTTACACGCATTCCCGCCGTCGATGGTCGCGCGGTCGCGGAAGAGGACCGTGTCGATTTTCATCCGCATTCGTTCATCTATCACAACGGCCGCAAGCTTCTGCCCGGAGAATATGGGTGCTACCGCAGCCATCTGCTCGCGCTGGAGCAGTTTGTCGCCAGCGGCGACAGGATGGCGATCATCATGGAAGACGACGTAGAACTTAACGAAAGGCTGATCCCGCGCGCGATCGCGGCAATGGAAAGCGTCCACGGCGCCCGCTTGGTGAAGCTGGTCAACCATCGCCTCGTCGGCTTCAAGGAGATCTGTCAGACCAGTGAAAACGATGTCATCGGCCGCTGTATGCACGGCCCCCAGGGGTCAGCCGCCTGCTACATCGTCAACCGCAAGGCCGCCCGAAAGCTGCTGACGACGCTGAAGCCCATGCTCCTTCCCTATGATGTCGCTCTGGAGCGCGGCTGGTCGACGGGTGTGGAGACGTTCACGACCTTTGAAAATCTTGTCGATTTCAGCCCGCACCGCGCCGACACCACGATCGGCAAGCGCGTACACTACCGGGCCGTCAAGCGGCATTTCCTGTTGCGGCTGACGGCACATTGGTTCCGCACATGCGATCAGCTGCGCCGCTGGCGCTACGCCATCAAGGTCAAGCATGCAACGGCGGCCAAAGCCATAAAGCACTGACGCCGGCGGCGCGGAAAAGCTCTATAGCTGCGCGACATTGTCGAGGCTCGGCTGATCGACCGTCAGATCGTGCTCGCGCTCGCGGTAGACAAGATCGACCACCTCGCTGTTCGGCGTATAGCCGGAAACAAGCTTCTGCAACAGGGCTCTGGCTTGAGGAATGTCGTTCTCGTCCAGCGCCGCCTCCAGCGCGGCAAGCCGGTTCGACAGCTCCGCCCAGGGCAGGAAATCTTCCTTGGCCTGCATGATGCGCGGATGGCTCGTCGTTTGCGGATTGTCGCCGATCAGCAATTCCTCGTACAGCTTCTCACCCGGCCTCAGGCCGGTGATCTCCAGTTCGATATCGCCATCGGGCTCGTCTTCGTCGCGCACGGTCAAGCCGGACAATTCCACCATGCGCCGGGCGAGATCGGCGATACGCACGGGCTCCCCCATATCCAGCAGGAAGACATCGCCGCCGCCGGACATGGCGCCCGCCTGGATCACGAGCTGCGATGCCTCGGGGATAGTCATGAAATAACGGGTGATATCGGGATGCGTCAGCGTGATCGGGCCGCCGTCGCGGATCTGCTGGCGGAACAGCGGCACGACCGAACCCGAAGAGCCGAGCACGTTGCCGAAGCGGACCATGGCGAAATTCGTGCTGCCGGTGCCGGGCTTGCGGTCGGCATCCATGGCCTGCAGCACCATTTCCGCCAGCCGTTTGCTTGCGCCCATGACATTGGTCGGACGCACGGCCTTGTCAGTGCTGATGAGGACGAAATTCTCGACACCGCAATCGCGGGCGGCTTCGGCCGTTATCAACGTTCCCAGCACATTGTTGCGGATGCCTTCGACGGGATTGTACTCGACGAGCGGCACATGCTTGTAGGCGGCGGCATGGTAGACGGTCTTCGGCCGCCATGCCTCCATGATCTGCCGGATCCGCTGGCCGTCGCGCACGGAGGCAAGGAAGGGAATGATGCGAACATCGGCGTGGCCGGCCGAGGCGGCCGCCTTCTCCAGCTCCCCGTGAATGGCATAGAGCGCGAATTCGCTCTGTTCGACCAGCAACAGCGAGGACGGCCCGTTCTTGAGGATCTGGCGGCAAAGCTCGCTGCCGATCGAGCCGCCGGCGCCCGTCACCATGACGACCTTGCCGCGGATATTCTTCTCGATCAGATCGCGGTCGGGAGCGATCACGTTGCGGCCGAGCAGGTCTTCGATATCCAGTTCGCGCAGGTCCGAGACCGCGACGCGCCCCTGGGCGAGCGCCGTCAGATCGGGCATCGTTCGCACGGTAACGCGAGCCTTGCGCATGCTTTCGAGAATTTCATTGCGCCGCTGCCGCGTGGCGTTCGGCAAGGCCAGCAGCACGCCCTTGATATCGCCCGAGACCACGAGCGCCGGCAAATCCGCGGGATCGTAGATCGGCAGGCCGCCCATGATGCTGCCATGCAGATTCCGGTCGTCGTCGAGATAGCCGACGACATTCAGCTCGGCGCTGTTGGCAAGCGCGCCCGCAAGCTGCCGCCCGGAGGCGCCGGCGCCATAGATCAGCACCTTGGCGAGCTGATTGCGGTTCAGGAGCCGCTGATACGCATTTCCGAGCCAGTAGCGCGTCCACATGCGCGACAGGCCGATCGCAATCAGCAACAGCAACGGCTGCAAAATGCCGACCGTGCGAGGCACGCCGGGCACGCTGATCGCGGTAAAGATCGTCATGAAGGCGAGGGCATAGATCGCCACCGCCTTGACGACGGTCACGAAGGCCGAAAGGCCCGCATATCGGAAAATGGCACGATAGAGGCCGAGGACGATGAAGATCGGTATGGCGAGCAGAAGGGAGACGATGGCGGGCAGCCATTCGACACCTTCGAGAATGACCCAATCGTCAAGGCGCAGGCAATAGGCGAACCAGACGGTGAGCACACAGAGGCTGGCATCGACCAGCAATGCAAGCGCGCGCTTGGTCGGGCGCGGAAGTGCCAGGAACGGCAGAACGAGTTTATCCGCTGGCACCATCCCTCAGCTCCCCCCGGCGTCGGACAGCGCGACAGCATACCGCTTCTCTCGCATAGATTGTCTCACAATGCACCAAAGGCATATGATGATTGCATTACGCTTTCATTAGCATGTTTCAATGATTCCCAGCGCCGATTTACATCTAGAACACTCGGCGCACAATTGCATCATCGATGCTGAAAAAGCTGCGGGCGGGAAAAGGGAAACAATTGATCACTTGCCGAAATAACCGCGGATGACGGGGTGCCGAAACAGGCCGAGGAGAATCGCAAAGGCCATGCCCAGGCCGGCGCCGAAGATTGCGCCGGCAATCAGGCCGGCCACCATCATCACCTTCCGGCTCGGCCCGTCCGCCTTGAGCGGCGGCTCGGCTTCCGAGATCACACGAATATTGCTCTGCGACAGATCCTGCGCGTCGCTGGCCTGGCCGGACCGCTTCAACAGCGCTTCGTAGACATCGCGGGCGGCGGTTGCCTTGCGCTGAAGCTCGTTCAGGCCGACAAGCTTGCCCGATGTATTGACCTGCGAGGCCTTCTGCACCGCCAGTTCCTTGGCGATATCCTGCTCGGCCTTCTGCGCCTGTTCGTAATCGGCGCGCGCCGACGTCATCTGCCGCTGCAATTCCGCCCGGATTTCTCCGGCAAGGCTTTCCAGCGAGGATCTGGCGGCCAGCAAGCGCGGATGGCGGGCGCCAAGCTGGCTTTGAAGGCTGCCGACATTGGCCGCCAGCGCCGCATATTGCTGCCGCAGGCTGCTCAGCGCGGTCGACGTCGCTCCCGATGTGGGGCTGTTGGAGACGACATCCTCGAAACTGAGTTTGCCGGCCGCCTCGGCGCGGGCTTTCGCCTCGATCGTCTTCTGCTGGGCGGTGACCAGCATGTCGTTCAGGGCGGTCAGCCGCTTGTCGGAGATCAAATTGCCTTCGACAGCGACCATGTCGTTGTCGGCGCGATAGGCTTCGACGGCCTTTTCGGCGGCAAGCACCTGCTGGCGTAAATCCTCGAGGCGCGAATCCAGCGCGGTGTTGCTGCTCTTGTAGCTGTTCGCGGCCGCCTTGCTCTCCTCTTCCATAAAGGAGGTCACAAGCTGGTTGGCAATCCTCGCCGATTTCTGAGCATCGCCGGTCGTCACCTTTGCCGTCACGACGTAGGTGCTGGATTCGCGGGCGATCTGCACGGCTTTCGCAAGAGCCGCCGCCGCAATGTATTTCGCCGCCTCGCCCGTGGCGCCTGCATTGAATTGCGGGTCCTGATCAAGCTTCAATGCGTCGACGACGCGGCCGAGCACCTTGCCGGAAGACAGGATCTGGGTCTGGCTGTCGATCATCGTGGTGATCAACTCCGGCGCCGTTGGAGGCTGCTGGGAGGAATCGGCGCCGCCGACAGGACGAGGGTCGAAATAAAGGCTGGTTTCGGCCGTGAATTTCTGCGGTATCAGCGGAACGACGGCGCCACCCAGCGCGGCGCCGATGCCGGCCAGGACGAGAACCACGAGCTTTTTCGACCAAATCGAACGAATGGCGGAGTGAAGATCGAGCAGCGGCATATTCGCCGCCGGTATCGATGCCGGCCGTGCACTGGCATTCGTCGCGGCAACCGCCGGCTCCACAACCGGGGCAGCGGCGATCACAACCGGCTCCGCCGCGGGCTGCGGGATTGCCGCCTCCTCGCGCCTGGATGAGCCCGCAACAGCATCGGTCGCGGAAACCTCCGGACCAGGGTCGGGCATTTCAGGCGATCGGGAGGATACAGCCGGCTCAGCTGCGTCAACGAAGTCGCGCGGGCGCAGGACCGGACTGCGCACGCGCACGCCATCGTGCCGTGGGTCAGACGGCTCGATACCGTGCCAACCCTCAAGTTGGTCCGATCTCTTGCTTCGTTCCATTGAGCTCATGCCAGACTTTCAATGCTTCGCAGGCGAATTCCACGCAGCAGATGTCTTGAGTTTAGAAACGTTTGGCTAACGGAACATTAAGGACGCTCGAAGGAAATCGCGATACGGGCGCGGGCGCGACCCGTCCCTTCATCATTGCTCAACACCATGATCCCTATGAGAAATGCACATCCGCACGGAAAACCGGGAGCATGCAATGACAGCAAAGAGCACGACAGCGCTACGCCTGCTGCTGGCCGCAGCGACCATGTTCTCCTTCGCGGCGCAGGCAGGAAACGGCCTTGCCGCGCCGCAGCTCTGTTATCGCGGCATCAATCTTTCCGGCGCGGAGTATGGCGATCTCGGCGGCGTCGCCAACGTGAATTATACATATCCCTCCGAACAGACCGTGCGCTATTTTGCAGGAAAGGGCATGAACGTCGTGCGCCTGCCCTTCCGCTGGGAGCGCCTGCAACCGGTGCTTGGCCAGCCTCTGGACGGCGACGAGCTGAAGCGGCTGAAGGATGCCGTCGATCTCATCCAGAAACACGGCATGGCCGTCGTCCTCGATCCCCACAATTACGGCTATTACGACAAGACCCAGCTCAAGCATGCGCCCGCGACGGATCTGGCTTTCGGGGACTTCTGGGCGCGGCTTGCGGCCGAGTTCTCCAATCGGAAGGGGGTCGCCTTCGGGCTGATGAACGAGCCGCACGACATCAGGACGCCCGATTGGCTGGACCTTGCCAATACCGCCATCCGCAGCATTCGAACCGTCGGCGCTCGCAATCTCATTCTCGTTCCCGGCACGAACTGGACAGGCGCGCATAGCTGGTCCGCCGACGTATTGGGCGGCGCGAACGGAACGGTCATGCTCGGCGTCAACGATCCGATCGGTTTCTACGCCTTCGAATTCCACCAGTATCTCGATGCGGACAGTTCCGGCACCCATCCGGTCTGCGATGGCACCGACAGCGCCAGCAAGGGTCTGAACGACGTCACGGACTGGCTGCGCAAGAATGGAAAGCGCGGGTTTCTGGGCGAATTCGGCGTCGCCGCCAATAGCGGCTGCCTCGACGGGCTCAAGCAGGTTCTGGGCATCATGAACGCCAACAGCGATGTCTGGCTCGGCTGGACCTACTGGGCGGCCGGCGACTGGTGGCCGCCGGAAGAGCCGCTCAACGTGCAGCCGCACAATGGCCGCGACAAGCCGCAGATGAAGGTTCTCGCCGAAGGATTGAGCCGAAAGACCTCGCTGGCGGCATCGTGCGCGCTGGTCAAGCCCGCGAAATGACCGGCCGCAAGCAGCCGGCTCTTTGTCGCGAATCATCGGGCTGATATGCTGCCCGCAGCCAGCGAAGACGTCACGACCCCGGATATCTCATGCAAAGTTCAGGCGAAAAGCAGCCGATCAATTTCGTCATTCTTACGATTTCGCTGCTGGCGGTCTGCTATAATTGCATCCTCGCTTTCATCAATCACAATATCACGCCGCTGACGCCGAACGCCGTCGTGCTGTGCGAGGTGCTGCTCCAGATCGCAAGTTTCAGCTACCTCCTGACGAAAGGAATCTATGAGGAGGATATCGCGCCTCTTTTTTATCTGCTGCTGACGATCGTGCTGACGATCTTCGTCATGGCCATCAACAAGCAGGCCTATATCGACCATCTCCGCAACGTCATGATCATCTTCGCCTTTTCGGTCATGGGGCGGCTGGCCAACGAACGTACCGTCAAGCTCACCTTCAAGATCTCCTGCATTATCGTGCTCGCCGTGCTGATTTGCGAAATCGTGTCGGTGAAGGAATATGTCGCGCTGTTCCATCCGGCCGAATATTTCCAGAACACGCGCGGCGTACCGCCGGCCACCTATAGCGACCTCGGCCTTTTTCGCGGCGCGCTCGGCTTCGAGGGCCGGTTTTCCTTCGGCCTGATCGACCACCGGTCGTCATCCATTTTCCTGGAACAGGTTTCGCTCGCCAATTTCTGCGGCGTGATGGTGCTGTATCTGATCAGCTTTTCCAACCGGCTGAAATTGTTCGACCGGCTGCTGTTCCTGTCGACCGTCATATTGATCCTGCTGACGAACGACACGCGCACGATGCTGATCTTCAGCCTCATCTGCGTTGCCGGCTATTTCATCTATCCCTGGCTCCCGAAGGCGCTGGATCTCCTGACGATGCCCGTGATCATCGTTGCCGGCTTCGTCATTCACGCCCTCAAGCCGACGGTGACGGGCGATAATTTCGTCGGGCGCATCAACGGCACGGTGAAGGCTTTTCTCGGCATGGACCTGCGAAGCACCATCGGCCTGCAGCTCGATCAGGTGGGCATCTTCTTCGATAGCGGATACGTCTACATCATATATGGTGCGACCATCTTCGGCCTGATCCTGTTCTGGCTTTACGCCTCGCTCTATCCGGGCGGCGAGACCGTCAACCAGCGGCGTCTCGGCCATGCGCTCTCCCTCTTCCTGTTCCTGAACCTGATGATCGGCTCTACCGCCATCTTCTCCATGAAGACGGCGGGGCTCGTCTGGCTTCTGGTCGGCTTCCTGAAATTCCACGACGGCGCCCAGGCAAAGCAACCAGCGAAGCTTGCCCTGGTCGCCACCGGCTGAGGCGGGGATGCGCTGTCGGAAGGCGCAATGGGAACGGCTTTTTCCTCGCATCCTGCCTAAATATCCATCGAAACATGGCTGGGGGGAGGGATTTCCCGGACCTCCGATTTCATCTAAGCAGGCGGCATCCTCGATATAAGAGAGAAGAGACATGACGAGCTATGTATTGACAGTGACGTGCAAGTCGACGCGGGGGATTGTTGCGGCGATATCGAATTATTTGGCGGAACAGGGCTGCAACATCGTCGATTCCAGCCAGTTCGACGATCTCGACACCGGCAAGTTCTTCATGCGCGTCTCCTTCATCTCCGAGGAAGGCGTCAGCGAGGCGGCGCTGGTGGAGGGCTTCAAGCCGATCGCCGAGAAGTTTGCGATGGATGCGGAGATCCACGATGCCAAGAAGCGCATGAAGGTGCTGCTGATGGTCTCGCGCTTCGGCCACTGCCTCAACGACCTGCTCTATCGCTGGAAGATCGGCGCGCTGCCGATCGACATCGTCGGCGTCGTCTCCAACCATTTCGATTACCAGAAGGTCGTCGTCAACCACGACATTCCCTTCCATCACATCAAGGTGACGAAGGACAACAAGCCGCAGGCCGAGGCCCAGCTGCTGGAGCTGGTCGAGCAGACCGGCACCGAACTCGTCGTGCTCGCCCGCTATATGCAGGTTCTCTCGGATGCGCTGTGCCGGAAGATGTCCGGCCGCATCATCAACATCCACCATTCCTTCCTGCCGTCCTTCAAGGGGGCGAACCCCTACAAGCAGGCCTACGAGCGCGGGGTGAAGCTGATCGGGGCGACGGCGCATTACGTGACGGCCGACCTGGACGAGGGGCCGATCATCGAGCAGGACACGGCGCGCATCACGCATGCGCAGTCCGCCGACGACTATGTGTCGATCGGCCGCGATGTCGAGAGCCAGGTGCTGGCGCGCGCCATCCATGCTCATATCCACTTCCGCACCTTCCTCAACGGCAACCGCACGGTCGTCTTCCCGGCAAGCCCGGGCTCCTACGCTTCCGAGCGCATGGGCTGAGGCGCGAGGCGATTTCGGCCGGCTCCCTTTCCTTTTTGCGTCGAAGCGCGATGTGATACCGCCGGTATCGAATCGCCCCGGTGATCAAGGAGAGGACATGTCATTTCATCGCAATGGGACGCTGCTGCTGGCGGCGTTTCTCCTGTCGGCGCCGGCATCGCATGCCGAAACGGCGGAAAAGGATCCTTCCAGGATCGATCTGGCCAAGCTGATCGAATGCACGACCTACGACGTGCCGAGCTACAATGAATTCGCCCTGTGGCTGACGGGGCCGGAAAGTGCGACGGCCATGAAGACGCTCGGCTTGAGCGAGCTGCCGTCCGGCAATCCCCTCCTGCGGGAATTCCAGCTTTCGGCGCCTGTGACCGTGTTCGGGCGGCAGACGAGCAGGATTGCCTTTGCCTCCACCGGGCCGCTCGCCGTGCTCGACGAAGCCGATCCGCATCCGCTGGCAAAGCAACTCGGCGTGACCGCTTCGGTCGACCGGGCGAACAAGTTCCTCGGCGAGAAGGAAATCGTTTCGCGCAAGGAGCGGCAGGAAAATTCAGACACGGTGCTCGATACCCGCATCCTGCTCGATGTCTCGACCGTCGACAGCCATCCCGGCAAGACGCTGGCAGGTTGCAGCTATTCCATCGAGGTCGAATAGAGGATCTAGCCGGACACGATCTGCGGCCTATCTTCCTGCTGATTGCTCGACCACCCTATCTGTTTTGGGTGATTTTCTTTAAGATGGAATGGTTTAGTGTCGACGCAAATGAACCATCCGGGGGATGCCATGGCCGACGCCACGCTCGTAAACCGTATGCAACTGCCCAGACCGGACGTGACGCCGGAGGAGGCAGCCGAGATATTGCAGACGCATTACGGCCTGAGCGGCACATTGACCGAGCTCGGCAGCCAGCAGGACCGCAACTACCGCATCGAGGCCGGCGACAATGCCTATGTGCTGAAAATATGCCGTGCCGAATACGAGCCGGTCGAGCTGGAGGCACAGAATGCGGCCATCCGCCACCTTCATGCCAAACCGGACGCTCCGCGCGTGCCCGAGGTCGTGCCGGCGCTGAACGGCCGCGACATTCTCAGCGTCGCCATCCGCAAGCAGGACTATCTCGTCCGCCTGCTCGGCTTTCTCCCCGGCCGGACGCTGACACAGCGCAAGCATCTGCCTCTCGCCGCAACGGCAGGGCTCGGAGCCCTTTCGGCCCGGCTTGCCCGCGACCTTGCCGATTTCGATCACCCCGGCCTCCACCGGAACCTGCAATGGGATCTTCGCCGGGCAGGACCGGTCGCCGTACAGCTCCTGTCGGCGATAACCGATCATGAAGCGCGCGACCGCATCGCCAAGGCGATGGTGGCGGCCGTCAAGCGTATCCAGCCGCTGGCGAGCGAATTGCGCGTGCAGCCGGTGCATCACGACGTCACCGACGACAATGTCGTCAGCCATCCCGATGCGCATGGCCAGCTCGTGCCGGACGGCGTCATCGACTTCGGCGATATCATCCAAGGCTGGCTGGTCGGCGATCTCGCCGTCACCTGCGCCTCGCTGCTGCATCATGCCGAAGGCAATCCCTTCTACATTCTTCCCGCCATCAAGGCCTATCATGCGGTCTACCCCCTTCAGGAGGCGGAGGCCAAGGCGCTGTGGCCGCTGATCGTCGCGCGCGCGGTCATCCTTGCCGCCAGCGGCGAGCAACAGCTCGCCATCGATCCGGACAACGACTACGTGCGCGGCAACCTCGATTTCGAGCGTCAGATCTTCGATGTCGCGACCGGCGCGCAGCCGGATGTGATGGAAGCGGCGATCCTGCGGGCGATCGGCCTGGAGGTCGCTCCGATCTCGACCGAGGGCTGGTTGCCGCTGTTGCCCGATATCGATCCCTCGCAGATCGCAGCCGTCGATCTTTCCGTTACCGGACCCGATTTCATCGACGGCAACTGGCAGAAGCCCGACATGGACTGGCGGCTGCTGGCCCAGACCGCCATGGCATCCGGCGCGGCTGCAACCCGCTACGGCGAATTCCGCCTGTCCCTCGCGAACCCGCTCAGCTTGGCGCCGCCGCAGAATTTTGCCTTGCATTGCGATGTCTGCCTGCCGGCCGGAACCGCGGTTACGGCTCCTTTCCCGGGCCTCCTGCAACGTGAAGGCCAGCATTTCGTGCTGGCCGGCGAGGAGATGAGCCTTCATCTGGACGGCATCGAGAGCGCTCTCGAGGATGGGGCGGCCATCGAACAGGGCGCAGCAATAGGCACGATCGGCAGCGAGGGCTCGGCAATAGGAGGATTGCGCGTGCAGCTTTGCCGCGTGCCCGATCTCGCGCCGCCGCTTTTTGCGACGGCGGATCAGGCGGATGGCTGGTCGGCCGTTTGCCCTTCGCCCGTCGCTCTCCTGAACCCGTCATGCGAGGCGCCGCGAGCCGACGCGGCTGCGCTCCTGTCATTGCGCAATGCCCGCTTCGCCAAGCCGCAGAAGCACTATTACGAGTTGCCGCCGCAAATCGAGCGTGGCTGGCGCGAATTCCTGTTCGACATGCAGGGGCGCTGCTACCTCGACATGGTCAACAACGTCACCACGCTCGGGCACGGCCATCCCCGGCTAACGGCCGCGATCGCGCAGCAATGGTCGCGGCTCAATACCAACTCCCGCTTCCACTATGCCGCCGTCGCCGAATTTTCCGAACGGCTGGCGACGCTGGCGCCGGAAGGGCTCGACAGCGTCTTCCTCGTCAATAGCGGCTCGGAGGCCAATGATCTCGCCATCCGCCTTGCCTGGGCCCACACCGGCAAGAAGAACATGCTCTGCCTGCTGGAGGCCTATCACGGCTGGACGGTGGCGAGCGATGCCGTCTCCACTTCGATCGCCGACAACCCGCAGGCGCTGACCACGCGGCCGGACTGGGTGCACCCGGTCCTCTCGCCCAACATCTATCGCGGTCCGTTCCGAGGTCCTGATTCGGGAGCCGACTATCTCAATGACGTCGCCGCCAAATTGCAGGCCATCGACGAAAAGGGCGATGGCCTCGCCGGTTTCATCGCCGAGCCGGTCTACGGCAATGCCGGCGGCATCGCCTTGCCGCATGGCTACCTTGCCGGCGTTTACGACGCCGTTCGCCAGCGCGGCGGCCTTTGCATCGCCGACGAGGTGCAGGTCGGCTATGGCCGGCTCGGCGAGCACTTCTGGGGCTTCGAAACGCAAGAGGTTGCGCCCGATATCATCACCATTGCCAAGGGCATGGGCAACGGCCATCCGCTCGGCGCCGTCATCACCCGCCGGGAGATCGCCGAGTCGCTGGAGAAGGAAGGCTATTTCTTCTCGTCGGCCGGCGGCAGCCCGGTCAGCTGTGTCGTCGGCATGACCGTTCTCGACATTCTCAGGGACGAGAACCTGCAGGAAAACGCCCGCGTCATCGGCGAACGGCTGAAGGCGGGGCTGATCGCTCTCATGGATCGCTTCCCGCTGATCGGCGCCGTGCATGGCACAGGGCTTTATCTCGGCGTCGAGTTCGTGCGCGACCGGGAGGCACTGACGCCCGCGACCGAGGAAACGGCCGCGATTTGCGAGCGCCTGCTCGATCTCGGCGTCGTCATGCAGCCGACCGGTGATCACCTGAATGTGTTGAAGATCAAGCCGCCGCTCTGCCTTGCGCCCGACAGCGCCGATTTCTTTGTGAAAGCCCTGGAAAAGGCGCTTGAGAGCGGATTTTGATGCTCTCTTCGCCCCGTTAACCATTGAGGTGATTTAGCGGCACGGGAATTTTAATGCCGCGGGGGCATTGTCGAATCTCGCGCCGGTTCCTATCTGTCAGTCGGTGATCGGCGAGCCGTTCCGACACGGACATCAGCACGAAGGCATTTAACACAGTCTTCCCCGCAACCTGTCAGGCTCGGAATTTTATTTTCCCGATCGTCGACATTTTGACATCTTTCGGAATATGTTTCCGATGATGCAATTACTATTATCTACTAAAGTAGTGGATAATAGTGCACCGGATCGCGGTGCTCCGTCGTTGGAGCCCCGTCAAGTACAACGCCAACTGAGGAAGTGACATGCTGAATATTAAAGTCATCGCTTCGATCCTTGGGCGGTCCGTGCTTGGCAATGACCGCTCGGGCGCGCTCTCCCGCCCGTGCTGTCGAATGTGACGTTCGTCCTCCCTACCGGAATCAAACAGTCAATTCGCCATGTCTGCGCCGTGCGTGCGCAGAGGGAGTCTATTTATGAAGAAGCAAGTTATCGAGTACGCTGGCGTTCCCGTCGGCATCGTCGTTCCGGATCAGGATCGGCTCAAGTTCATCGCTGTCAAATATCACGTCCATGATCTGGACGAGCAGCATTTCAGAAACGCGGACGAAGTAAGGCTTGCGATCCGCGATCTCCTCTCTCGCCAGCAGGCAAAGCCGATCCATGTTTGATGGATCGGCTCGCCTCGACGCCTGCATCCCGAAATCACCCGCCCTCGTGGTTCGAAGCGGCCCTGCAGGCCTCTTAACCACGAGGGCTGGTCTCTCGCATCAAGTCGGCGCATAGACTTTTCGTCGTTTATCGCTGCATTCTCTCCGCCTCATGGTGAGGCGCGCAGGCTGAAAGCCGGAGTCTCGAGCCACGAGGGGCGGCCCGCACAGTACTCCCCCCGACCAAACCCATCTTGTCTTTTGATCCTCTTTACGGTCCTATCGCCAAGACGACCTCGCGTTGCAAACGGCGAAGGATTTTTCATTGGCTGATCATCTCAATCTCCTGACCGATGTCGAAGGCGTCGCCGTCGGTCACTCCACCGATCTTGCGCTCGGCTCCGGCGTCACCACCATCGTCTTCGATGAACCGGCGGTCGCCTCCTGCACCGTCCTCGGCGGCGCACCGGGCGGGCGGGACACGGCATTGCTGGACCCCGCCATGACGGTCGGCACGGTGGACGGCCTCGTGCTGTCGGGCGGCTCGGCCTTCGGGCTCGATGCGGCCGGCGGCGTGCAGGCGGGCTTGCGGGACATTGGCCGGGGCCTGCAGGTCGGCAGTGCGCTGGTGCCGATCGTGCCGCAGGCGATCCTGTTCGATCTCATAAACGGCGGCAACAAGGACTGGGGGTTGCATTCGCCCTATCGCGACCTCGGCTATGCCGCATTCAAGGCCACAGCCAAAGGGCCGTTCGCGCTCGGCTCGGTCGGCGCCGGCACGGGCGCCACGACGGCAACGGTCAAGGGCGGGCTCGGCTCGGCCAGCGCCGTCAGCAGCAAGGGATACAGGATCGCCGCCATCGTCGCCGTCAATGCGCTCGGCTCCGCCACCATCGGCGACGGCCCGCATTTCTGGGCCGCCCCTTTCGAGGAAAGTGCCGAATTCGGTGGCCTCGGCATGCCCGAAAACATCGATTCGCGCCTGCGGCTGAAGGGCACCAACATCACCGCCACGACCATCGGCGCCGTCGTCACCGATGCGCAATTGACCAAGGCGGAAGCGCACCGCCTCTCCATCTCGGCCCATGACGGCTTTGCCCGGGCGCTCCTGCCGACCCATCTGCCGCTCGACGGCGATACCGTGTTTGCCGCGTCCACCGGCAAGCACGCCCGCGACGACATGCCGAGCTTCATGGAACTCTGCCACCTCGCCGCCATCGTCATGGCGCGCGCCATCGCCCGCGGCGTCTACGAGGCGACGGCCCTGCCGGTCGAGGGCGCGCAGCCCGCGTGGCGGGACCGCTTCGCCGGGCCGCGGACGCTTTGACCGCACAAGCACAGATTTTCGGAATTGTGTGTGCGCCTGCGAAATGACAGTATCGTAAAAAAGACCGCGTGCCGGCAGCAAGACCGGCGTTGCGGCAAAAGCAAGGGAACCGAGATGACCAAGTTTTCACGCACGAGCCTTGGAGACTTCGCGCGGCGGCTTGCCTGCGGCGCCGCATTATCCGCCGGCCTGCTGATGATGGGCCTGACGCAGGCCGAGGCTGCGAAGACGACGCTCAATCTCGGCATGAGCGTCGAGCCGGCGGGTCTCGACCCGACGATCGCCGCGCCGGTCGCAATTGGTCAGGTGACATGGCAGAACATCTTCGAAGGGCTGGTCGCCATCGACGAAAGCGGCAAGATCGTGCCGCAGCTCGCCAGGAGCTGGGAGATTTCGCCGGATGGGCTGACCTATACGTTCAAGCTGCAGACCGGCGTAAAATTCCACGATGGCGAGACTTTCGATTCGGCTGCCGCCAAGTTCGCGCTCGATCGCGCCCGAGGCAGCGATTCCGTCAATCCGCAGAAGCGCTTCTTTTCGACCATCGCGTCGATCGATACGCCGGATGCGGAAACGCTGGTGCTGCATCTTTCCTCGCCGACCGGCAGCCTGCTCTACTGGCTCGGCTGGCCGAGTTCCGTCATGGTCGGGCCGAAATCCTCCGCCAACGACAAGACCACGCCCGTCGGCACCGGCCCGTTCAAATTCTCCGCCTGGGCGAAGGGCGACCATGTCGATCTGATCAAGAATCCCGATTATTGGAACAAGTCGGTCGACGTGAAGCTCGATAAGGTGACCTTCCGCTTCATTTCCGATCCGCAGGCGGAAGCCGCAGCGCTGAAGGCCGGCGACGTCGATGCCTTTCCGGAGTTCGCCGCACCGGAGCTGATGAGTTCCTTCGATGGCGACCCCAGGCTGACGACCAAGGTCGGCAACACCGAGCTCAAGGTCGTGGCCGGCATGAACAACACGCGCAAACCCTTCGACGACAAGCGCGTGCGCCAGGCGCTGATGATGGCGCTCGACCGCAAGACGATCATCGAAGGCGCATGGTCCGGCTTCGGAACGGCGATCGGCAGCCACTACACGCCCAACGACCCCGGTTACAAGGACCTGACCGGCACCCTGCCCTACGATCCCGCCAAGGCCAAGGCGCTGCTTGCCGAAGCCGGCTACCCGAACGGCTTCACCTTCACCATCAAGACGCCGCAGATGGCTTATGCGCCACGCAGCGCACAGGTGATGCAGGCAATGTTTGCCGAGATCGGCGTGACGATGAACATCGAGCCGACGGAATTTCCGGCGAAATGGGTGCAGGACGTCTTTAGCGGCCGCAACTACGACATGACCATCGTCGCCCATGCAGAGCCGATGGATATCGATATCTATTCGCGCGACCCCTACTACTTCAACTACAAGAACCCTGCGTTCAACGAGCTGATGAAGAAGATCCAGCTCACCGCCGATCCAGCCGAGCAGAACAGGCTCTATGGCGAGGCACAGACCATTCTTGCCGAGGACGTGCCGGCGCTCTTCCTCTTCGTCATGCCGAAGCTCGGCGTCTGGGACAAGAAGCTGAAGGGTCTCTGGGAGAACGAGCCCATCCCTTCGAACGTGCTGACGAACGTGTCCTGGGACGACTGACCGCTTCCGCATGACGATGCCGACGGGCGGACCCACGCCGCCCGCCGCAAGCCATTTCGATGCCGGGCATGATCGGCCATGGACATGCTATGATCGTACTTCTCACCCGCCGGATTTTCGGACTCGTCCTGACGCTGATCGCCGTCTCGCTGCTGGTCTTTGCGGTCATGGCCCTGCTGCCGGGCGATCCCGCCGCCATCACGCTCGGCACCTCGGCGACGCCGGAAACGCTGGCCGCACTCCGGCACGACATGGGCCTCGACCAGCCATTGATCGTCCGCTACGGGCAATGGCTTGCGGGTGCAGTGACGGGCGATCTCGGCAAATCCTATACCTACGGCGTGCCGGTTGCCGGCCTTATCGCCGAGCGGCTTGCCGTCACCCTGCCGCTTGCGGCCCTTGCCATCCTGCTGTCCGTGCTGATCGCCGTACCGCTCGGCGTGGCGGCGGCGGCGAAGCGGGGCGGCTTCTTCGATATTCTTGCCGCGCTGTTTTCGCAAATGGGCATCGCGGTGCCGGGCTTCTGGGTCGGCCTGCTGCTGGTGCTGCTATTTGCCACCTCGCTCGGCTGGATGCCGGCCGGCGGCTTTCCCGGCTGGAACAGCGGATTATGGCCGGCCCTGAAATCGCTCGTTCTGCCGGCCGTCGCGCTTGCGCTGCCGCAGGCGGCGGTGTTGACGAGGGTCACGCGCTCGGCGGTGCTCGACACGCTGCATGAGGATTTTGCCCGCACGGCCGTCGCCAAGGGCCTGTCACGCAGCCGCGTGCTCTGGGAGCATGTGGTGCCGAACGCGCTGGTGCCGGTGCTGACCATTCTCGGGCTGCAATTCACCTTCCTGGTGGCCGGCGCCGTGCTGATCGAGAACGTCTTCACCCTGCCCGGCCTCGGCCGCCTCGCCTATCAGGCGCTCAGCCAGCGCGATATCATCGTGCTTCAGGATGTCGTGCTGTTTTTTGCCGGCCTCGTCATCGTCGTGAACTTCCTGGTGGATCTCTCCTATCTCGCCATCGATCCCCGACTGCGCGCCGGAGGGACACGATGACGATCACCGAAGCCAGAGCTGCCGCCCGACCCCATCGCCGCAGGTTTCGCGCGCTGCGCCGCCCCAACCTGATCGTCGGCGCCCTCATCATTCTCTCACTCGCCTGCGTCGCCATCGTCTCGCTGTTCTGGACGCCGGTGCCGCCGGCGAAGATGCAGATCGCCCACAAGCTGCAGCCGCCCTTCGGCTTCGGGCTTCTCGGCACCGATCAGCTCGGCCATGACGTGCTGTCGATGCTGATGGCCGGCTGCTGGAATTCGCTGTCGATCTCGGTGTCATCGGTCGCGATCGGCGGGACGATCGGAACGATCATCGGCGTTTCCGCCGCCGCTCAGCGCGGTCTCTTCGAAACGCTGGTCATGCGCGCCTGCGACGTGATCTTCGCGCTGCCGCCGATCCTTTCGGCCATGATCCTCGGCGCGTTTCTCGGGACGGGGCGCATGACCGCCATTATCGCCATCGCGGTGTTCATGGTGCCGGTCTTTGCCCGCGTGTCGCTCGGCGCGGCGCTGCAGGCGTGGAGCCGCGACTACGTGCTGGCGGCGCGCGCCATCGGCAACACCCAACTCGCCATTACGCTGCGCCATGTCCTGCCGAACATCATGGGCGGTATCATCGTTCAGGCGACGATCCAGTTCGGCCTTGCGATCCTGACGGAGGCCGGACTTGCCTTCCTGGGCCTGAGCGTGCCGCCTCCGGCGCCGACCTGGGGACGGATGCTCGCCGATGCGCAGACCTATTTCCACGTCGCGCCGTGGCTCGCACTCCTGCCGGGCCTTGCCATCGCCCTCTCCGTGCTCGGCTTCAACCTGCTCGGCGACGGGCTGCGCGATCTCCTCGACCCCCGCGAGGCGACACGCTGATTGAGACATGAAGAGTAGAGACCATGACCGAACCGACCGATCTTTCCATCCGAAGCCTCAGGCGCGGATTTTCCGACAAGAGCCTGTCCCCCAGCGAGTACTGGCTGGTGCTGGAACGGCATATCGAGGCGTGGGAGCCGACGATCGCTGCGCTCTATGCCTATGACCCCGAGGATGCCCGCAGGCAGGCGGCCGCTTCCACAGAACGCTGGGCAAAGGGTGCACCGCTGGGGCTGCTCGACGGCATTCCGGTGACGCTGAAGGAGCTGATCGCCACCAGGGGGCAGCCGGTGCCGCTTGGGACCGCGGCCGTCGAGCTCGTTCCCGCCGCCGAGGACGCGCCGGTCGCCGCGCGCATGCGCGAGGACGGCGCGGTGATCTTCGCCAAGACCACCTGCCCCGATTACGGCATGCTCTCCTCCGGCCTATCCAGCTTTCACACACTCAGCCGCAATCCGTGGGACCCCAGCCAGAATCCGGGCGGATCGAGCGCCGGCGCATCGGCGGCGGCCGCAGCCGGCTACGGACCGCTGCACATCGGCACGGATATCGGCGGCTCCGTGCGCCTGCCGGCCGGCTGGACCGGCATTTTCGGCTTCAAGCCGAGCCATGGCCGCATCCCGGTCGATCCCTATTATGTCGGCCGATGCGCCGGGCCGATGACCCGCACGGTCGAGGACGCCGCTTTCGCGATGGCGGCGCTGTCGCGGCCGGACTGGCGCGACGGCACCAGCCTGCCGCCGAACGAGATCGACTGGATGGATCTGGATATCGACGTCGACGGCATGAAGATCGGCCTGATGCTCGACGCAGGCTGCGGCCTGCCTGTCGATGACGAGGTGCGCGATGCGGTCATTGCCGCCGCCAAACGATTCGAGGAAGCCGGCGCCGTCATCGTCGACGTCGCGCCGGTGCTGACCCGGCAGATGCTGGATGGGCTCGATGCCTTCTGGCGCGCGCGCTTCTGGGGCGACATCATGGGTCTCAGCGAGGAGCGCCGCAGCTTGATCCTGCCCTATATCCATAGCTGGGCGAAGGGCGGCGCCGATGTCAGCGGCGTCGAAGCGGTGCGCGGCTTCAACCAGACGATCGAGATGCGCAAAAGCTGCGGCAGGCTGTTTACAGAGGTGGACGCCGTGCTTTCGCCGACCAATCCGATCGTCTCCTATCCCGCCGAATGGGCTTCTCCCACAAACGATCCCGCCCTGCCCTTCGAACACATCGCCTTTACCGTTCCCTGGAACATGTCGGAGCAGCCGGCCGCGTCGATCAATTGCGGCTTCTCCCGCTCCGGCATGCCGATCGGCCTGCAGATCGTCGGCCCCCGCTTCGATGACATGCGCGTGCTTCGCCTGTCCAAGGCCTATGAAACATGGACCGGCGGCGTAACGAACTGGCCGAAGCCGCCGGTGTGAGAAGTTTCCTGCCGCCAGCGGACGAAACCTGCATCGGCATGGAAACAAAATTGCATGAACGCCATCAAAATGGAGCCAAATACTCTTTGCGGATGTATTAGATTTGCACTTCAAATCATTTGACTTGCAAAGGCACGAGAATGTCACAGCCGGATACCGAATACGATACGCGCGCTTCCGGCCTCCGTGACGGCGCCGATACGAAAAACCTCGCTTTCGGCATGGTGGCGATGCTTCTTGCGGCGCTGGCCATGAGCATCTCGCCGAGCCTCGTTCGGCTGGCCGATGTCGGGCCGTTCGCCAGCGCGTTCTGGCGTGTCTTCCTGGCACTGCCGATACTCTGGATCTGGATGCGATATGCAGAGGCCGCGGAAGCCGATGCGCCTCGCGCCAGCTTTACGATACCGACCATTCTCGCCGGCATTGCCTTTACGGGGGATCTGCTCTTCTGGCATCTCGCCATCCTGCGAACCACCATCGCCAATGCCACCTTCTTCGCGACGATGGCGCCGCTGTGGGTCGTCATCTTCGGGTGGCTTCTGTTGAGGCAGAGGGTCGATCGCACCACGTTCATCGGGCTTCTGGTCTGTCTTGCGGGCGGAGCGGCGCTGGTGGCGCAAAGCCTGGCCTTCAATCCGAGCCGGGCCATCGGCGATGCGCTGGCGATTATCACCGGCTCTTTCTTCGGCCTCTATTTCCTGGCGGTGGGTGCGGCGCGTCCAAGGACGAATGCCGCCCGCGTCACTTTCGAGCTCAGCATCATAACCTCGGCGATCCTCTTCCTCGTCGCCTTCTTCTTCGAACCGCGGATCTTGCCGCACTCGGCCTCGGGATGGTGCGTGCTTCTGGCGCTCGGCCTCATCAGCCATGCCGGCGGACAGGGTCTGCTTTCGGTAGCGCTCGGACGGCTGCCGACCGTATTCTCCTCGCTCGTGATTTTCTTGGAATCGATCGCGGCGGCCCTTTTCGCCTGGGTGCTGTTCGGCGAAAACGTGACGCTGCTGCAGGCCCTCGGCGGCATCGTCATCATCGCCGGAATCTGGATTGCGCGGCCACGCACGCCTTGAAACTCGGGTGCGGCAGGGCTGCGGGCACCACCGCTACAGGGTGGCGGCACCTTTTTCCACGACATCGGCATCCAGATCGCGCAATGCCTTTTCGATGACGCGAAGGTCGTCCTGCAGGCCGTCGTCCGCGCTCATCGCGCTTTCGCTGCCGGCACGCTGGATAGCGCGCGCTTCACTGCGCAATTGACGGAGCCTGTCGATCTTGCCGTTCCTGCGCATACGGTCGTCGAACAGAATATCCCGGACTGTCTTTTCCATGGCCGTGATGGGCATGTCTCTTCTCCTCTCGAAAGGATATTTCGATCAGAGAGATAACGAACGAGCGAAAAGACGGTTCCGATGAGGGATCAGTCGACGAAGCGGCGGTAGCCCGTCGGACGTTCGTAGAGCCAGCCGATCCGCTCGACGGCGGCGGCGAAATTCTCCCGCGCGACGGTCATGGTGTGGCCGTTGGCATGAACGATGGTTTCCGGGTCTTCCATGATCGCGACATGTCCCTTCCAGAAGACGAAATCGCCGCGCTTCAATGCCTCGCGTTCGATCGGCTGGCCGAGGCCGGCGGCCTGCATGTCCGTATCGCGCGGCGCGGCGCGGCCCGTCATCGACAGCGCCAGCTGCACGAGCCCGGAACAATCGATGCCGAGACCCGAGCGGCCGCCCCAGAGGTAGGGCGTCTCGAGGAAGCGCAAGGCGACATCGACAAAATCGCCGCCGCGGTTCTCGCCGATCGGCCGTACATGCTTGGCGAAGATGGCGGTGCCGTCCTCAAGGACGACATAGTGATTGCCGCGCGCCTCCGCCGTGCCGGTGACGTGCACGAGACTCCCCATGGAAAGGACGCCGGCATGCGGCTTGCGCAGCTCCGGCTCGGGATAGAGGAAGGTGCGCTGCGGCACCACGACATGCGTCGGCGCTGCCGTCCCCTCCTTGATCGCGGCTTCGGGGAGATAGCCGACATACCCGTCGGCCAGCGCCTTGACCCAGCACCAGCCGTCGCGGCGCTCGAAAACCGTCACCTCTTCGCCCATCAGCAGCTCGGTATCGATGCCCGAGGCGAGATCCGGCCTGGGCCGAAGCGCGACGACCGGAACGGCGACGCGGGCGCTGCTGCCTTCGACGAAGCGCTCGGCCTCCACCTTACCTTTGAGAGAGACCTCCGCGAGATCGGGCCTGAAAGCATTGAGACGGCGGTCGAGCGTCATGACGAAATTCCCAGATTACAGTTTGCGGCCGTGCTCGATGACGAGATCGCCGAGTTTTTCCAGATAAAGCGCGCCGGCGACCGTGCGCTTGATGATGACATTGCGGCGATCGCGCTCGTCGCGCACGCGATCGACCAAACCCATCTCGCCCATGGTGTCAAGCGCCCGGGTGATGACCGGCTTGGTGACGCCGAGCGTCGCGGCGAGACCGCGCACGGTATGCGGTGGCGGCACGAGATAGATCTGCAGCAGGATCGCCGTCTGCCGTAGCGTCAAATCATGGTCCTCGCGGCGCACCTGAGCGAGCGTCACGCCATGCCAGAGGCCTAGAGCCTGCGAGGCAGAGAGTTCAAGCGGCAAGGGCAACCCCGAGATTCGTTACGCTACCGTTCCAGTTTGCTGGAGGATTGTGGTTGTTTCAAGGGATGTATTTCTTCCTGAGCGCAAAACGATGCTACCGGGCATTGGGTTCCCGGTAAACGCGAGCCAGATATCAACGAGGCAACGAAGAGCGGCAAGCGTCTTCCGCGCGGCATGGACGAATGCGGCCCGGCGAAGCCTGTCGCGAACCGCTCTCTATCTCTCTGTCTGCCCGCGATTCCGGACGAAAAACCGCTGCGCACTTTCCGGGAATGGCGCTACCCCTCGGAGCGGCGGGAGCCAGCCCGATCGCGGTCATATCGTGCCGCGACCGGAAACGGCGGCAGCCAGCTCTCGCGGCGGATGGTCCAAAGCTCATAGGTCGGGGTCAGCTGGTCAGGCGCATCCAGCGATCCGAGGTTCACCTCGATTTCGTCTGCCGTGCGCCCAAAAACGGATGAGCCACAGCGAGGACAGAAGAAACGCCCGGCATAATCGCGGGTTTGCCCCTCGATCGCCACCGCATCCTGCGGGAATATGGCGGACGCGTGAAAAAGCGCGCCATGATGCTTGCGGCAATCCAGACAATGGCAAAGGCCGACCCGGTACGGCTGTCCCGACGCCACGATCCGCACGCTGCCGCACAGGCAACCGCCCGTAAATCGGTCCATGCTCCGTCTCCTCCACAAGCAAGAACGAGCGGATTATTTACAACGAAGAGCGCCGCCCTTGCAATTGATGGCGGAGGACAGGTCCCGACCGCCTGTCCGCCCACCTGCGCCGGTTTTGCGCGCCGGGCGATTTTCACCCGGCTGCCGCAGATTTCAGCGGACGCTTTGACGGATGTGATGATACAGCGCCCGGATCGCCTGTGCCTCGCCGCCGCCGGGCGAATGCGGCCGCTCGCTCGGCGCCCAGCCATAGATATCGAAATGCGCCCAGCTCGGCGTTTTCGTAACGAAGCGCTTGAGGAACAGGGCCGCCGTGATGGAGCCGGCCATGCCGCCGGCAGGGGCATTGGTGATATCGGCGAATTTCGTGCGGATATCCTTGTCGTAGCCCATGTAAAGCGGCATCCGCCACAGCGGATCGTCCGTCTCCAGGCTCGCCTCGGTCAGATCGCGGGCGAGATCGCTGTCATCGGTGAAGAAGGGCGGCAGGTCGGGGCCGAGCGCGACGCGGGCCGCGCCCGTCAGCGTCGCCATGTCGATCATCAGATCCGGTGCATCCTCGTCGGCATAGGCAAGCGCGTCGGCCAGGATCAGCCGTCCCTCGGCATCCGTATTGTCGATCTGAACGGTAAGGCCCTTGCGGCTCCTGTAGATATCGCCGGGGCGGAAGGCATTGGACGAAATCGAATTTTCGACCACTGGCACGATGACGCGCAGATCGACCTTGAGCTTGGCATCCATGATCATCAGCGCCAGGCCCATGACATTGGCGGCACCGCCCATGTCCTTCTTCATCAGCAGCATCGAGGATGCCGGCTTGATGTCGAGGCCGCCGGTGTCGAAGCACACGCCCTTGCCGACCAGCGTGATGCGGCGATGGCCCTTCTTGCCCCAGCGCATTTCCAGGAGGCGCGGCGCGTCGGCGCTCGCCCGCCCGACGGTATGCACGAGCGGGAAGTTCTCCTTCAGCAGATCGTCGCCGATGATGACGGACATTTCGGCCTTATAGTGTTCGGCAAGCGCCCGGAAGGCGCCTTCGAGCTGCTCAGGGCCCATATCGTTCGTCGGCGTGTTGATGAGATCGCGGGCAAGGAAGACGCCGGCAAGCTGGCGTTTGATATCGGCGGCATCGGCATCGCGGGGAATCATCAGCGTCGGCGCCGTCGCCTTCTCGGACTTGTAGCGCTCGAAGCGGTAGCTGCCGAGGCCGAAACCGAGCGAGAGCCGGTTTGCCGTCAACGGCGCAGTTTCGATGTGCCAATCGCCGGCCGGCAGGCTGCGGGCCAGCCTGCCCGTCAGGAAGGGCTGCTCGGAGGGATTTGAGCCCAGGCCGAACAGGGCGCCGCCCAGATGTCCGTCCGCCGTCGGGATCAGCAGCAGCGAGCCGCTTTCGGCCTTGTAACCGGCCTTGCGGGCCCAATCGAGGGCGATCGGATCGATGGTTCCGGTCTCGATATGCGCCGGAGTGACGGCAAAGATCGGCAGCGTTGCGCCACCCTTCGAATTGAAAGGCGTCGCGCGCTCGATGAATTGATAGGGGGCCATGACCATCCTTTGACAGTGACTTCAGGGAATCGAGAGTTAACCGTCTGTTAGGGTTAACAGATTATTGCTGGAGCGAACATTGCGTCGAACCTTTCCCTGTTCCGATTCTAGGCCGGGCGCAAGACTTAAGGAATTCAGGGATAAGCGACATGCCCGCCGTCTCAACCACGTCTCCATTCAGAACCTTCCTTTTGCGCGGCGCTTCCGCAGCGCTTCTGGCGCTGGCGCTCGCAAGCTGCTCGACGACCGGAAAAGACAGGATGACGACCGGCTCGATCCCCACGGCGTCGAGACCTCTCGACTCGATGAACAGCACCGATCTCGCGCAGGCGACCGCAATGTACGGCAAGGCCTACGACGCCAATCCCCGGGATCGCGATGCAGGCGTCAACTATGCCAACGCCCTGCGCATGAGCGGCCGCAACGATCAGGCGCTCGCCGTCATGCAGCAGGTGGCGATCGCCAATCCGACCGATCGCGGCGTGCTTGCCGCCTATGGCAAGGCGCAGGCGGCCGCAGGTCAGCTCGACGAAGCGCTGTCGACCATCGACCGTGCCCAGCTTCCGGACCGGCCGGACTGGCGTCTCGTCTCGGCGCAGGGCGCAATCCTCGATCAGCTTGGCCGATCCAGCGATGCGCGCGCCAAATATCGCGATGCCCTGGTGCTGGCGCCCAACGAACCGACGGTCCTGTCCAATCTCGGCATGTCCTATGTGCTGACCGGCGATCTCAAGAATGCCGAGAGCTACCTCCGCTCCGCCGTTGCCCAGCCGGGCGCGGACAGCCGCGTGCGCCAGAATCTCGCGCTGGTCGTCGGGCTGCAGGGGCGCTTCGCCGAGGCCGAACAGATCGCCCGGCAAGAATTGACGCCGGAGCAGGCAAACGCCAATGTCGCCTATCTGCGCGGCATGCTGGCGCAGCGCAATTCCTGGCAGAAGCTTGCCGCCAGCAGCGATAGCAAACAGGCGGTCCAATAGCGACATTGCCGCCGGGGCCACAAAGGCTTTACCCGCGAAACGCATGATGGCCGACGTTTACACCGTCGAGCGTTTCCGTGAGATATACGACCTGCTCCGTTCAGCGCCAGATGTGGCGCGGCAGCCCTTCCGCCACCAGCCGCGCTCCGAGCATGCCCATCACGGCGCCGGCCACCCTGTCGATCCAGAGCTTCGCCCCGAGATAGACGGCACGCGGACGATTCGATGAAAAGGCGAGCGTCACCACCGTATACCAGCCGACCTCGACCAAAAAAACCGCAGGCGGAACCACAAGGAGCAGCCAGGGAGCCGGAACGGCCGGCAGAAGTGCGGCAAAGATGCTGCCGTAGAAGATGGCCGTCTTTGGATTGCTGAGCTGCGTGCCGAGCGCAAAAAGGAAATTGCGCGCCACCCCGCCCGCCGCCGGCGTCACCGGCGCATCTATGGGAAGATCATCGGCGGCACTGCGCCAGATGCGGATGCCGATATGGATCAGATAGAGCCCGCCGCCGACCTTCAGCGCGAGATACAGCCATTCCACCTTCATCAGCAGCGCGCTCAAGCCGAACAGGGCCAGAGTGGCGAAAATGACGCTGCCGGTTCCCATGCCGAAGGCAGCGGCGAGACCAGCCTTGCGCGAGCGGGAGACGGCGATGCGCGAGACGAGCACGAAGCTCGGGCCGGGACTGACGGCTCCAATGAAGACCGCGGCGATGACGCTGAAAAATACGGCCATGGATGACATGCAGCACCTCCCGAAACGGCTGAATTTCAACCCCGCCGGCCACAGGAACCTCCGGCATTTTCCAAAGATCGCGCGCCCGGCGCAATTGCGGCATTGTCTCGCGAGATTAGTCACGCCCGCATGCTGCGGCAAGCGGGCAAATCAGAACTTGTCCATGGCCTGGATGATCGCCGGGCCGAGAATGACGGCCATCAGCACCGGCAGGAAGAAGATGATCATCGGCACGGTCAGCTTCGGCGGCAGCGCGGCAGCCTTCTTCTCCGCCTCGTTCATGCGCTCGTCGCGGCCTTCCTGAGCCATCACGCGCAGCGCCTGCGAGAGCGGCGTGCCGTAGCGTTCGGCCTGGATGAGCGCTTGCGTCACCGATTTCACGAGCTCGATCTGCGTGCGGGCGGCGAGATTGTCGAAGGCGGTGCGGCGATCCTGCAGGAAGGAAAGCTCGGCCGTCGTCAGCACCATTTCCTCGGCCAGCGCCGGGGATTGCTCCGCCATTTCCTCGGACACGCGATGCATGCCGGCTTCGATCGATATGCCCGACTCCACGCAGATCAGCATCAGGTCGAGAGCATCGGGCCAGGCGCGCTTGATCGACTTCTGGCGCTTGGCCATCCGGTTTGAAACGTAGATGTTCGGCGTATAGAAGCCGAGATAGGCGGTGCCGATGACGCCGAGCAGGCGGATCGGTAGCGGCTTTGCGGCAAACCAGCCGAGAACGAAAACGAGGACGATCGCAAGCACCAGGAAGAGGAACGGCAGCAGAAACCGCGCCACCAGGAACATGTTGAGCGCGTTTTCAGAGCGCAGGCCGGCGGCGCGCAGGCGATTGACGGTATTGGCATCGACGAGCGCGTTTCGCAGGTTGAAGCGCTCGACGATCTGCCTGACGTTTCGATTGTTATGGCTTCGCAGCGATGCCCTGCCGCCCTCGGCGCTCAGGCGCGCCCGCTCCCGCGCACGAATTTGCTCGCGCTCCGTCGATACGGCCTTCATGCGCTTGTTGAGGTCGCCGCGCTCCAGCAGGGGCATGGCGATGGTATAGAAAGTGGCAAAGACGGCGATGGCGACGACAACGGCGAGAATCGTGCTCGGATCGGTCAATTTGGCTGCCAGATCGGACATGGGCTATGCGGCTCCCTCCGCTCAGATCTCGAAATTGACCATGTTGCGCATGATGTAGATGCCGATCGACATCCAGATACCCGCCGCCATCAGGATCAGATGGCCGCGCGGATCGGTGAACAGGATCATCATGTATTGCGGCGACGTCAGGTAGACGAGTAGCATGACGATAAAGGGCAGCGCGCCGATGATGACGGCGGATGCCTTTGCCTCCATCGACAGCGCCTTGACCTTCGCCTTCATCTTCTTGCGCTCGCGCAGCACCTTCGAGAGATTGCCCAGAGCTTCCGACAGGTTGCCGCCCGCCTGGGCCTGAATCGTGATGACGATGGAGAAGAAGTTCACTTCCTGCAGCGGCATATGGTTGGTCATGCGCGCGCAGGCATCCGACATGCTGAGACCGACCTGCTGGGCCTCGACCACGCGCCGGAATTCCGCCTTCACCGGCTCTCGCGCCTCGGCGGCCACCAGCCGCACGGCATCGTTGAGCGGCAGGCCGGAACGCAGCGAACGGGTAACGAGATCGAGCGCATTCGGAAACTCGTCGAGAAACTTGGCTTGCCGGCGCTTGATGAGGAAACCGATGACCCAGCGCGGCAGGCCGAAGGCAGCGGCAAAGAAAAGTCCCAGGATGACGAGGGGCGGCACGCCGACAATGAGGAAGACCAGCATGACGAAGAAGCCGAAGAGCACGCTGAAAATGTAGAAGCGTGACGGCGTCAACGACAGGCCGGCCTGCGCCAGGCGCGCTTTCAGCGACTGCTTCTTCTTGCTGTTTTCGGACTGGCGCCGCTCCAGATCCTTGAGCGTGTCCTGCACCGACTTGCGCCGCTTGGACATTTCCTGGACGCGATCGCGCGCCGCCTTGACCTTCACGCGGTCGGTTTCTGCCTGCTTGACCCGGTTGACCCGGCTTTCAGCCTTCTTCTGTGTCTCGATCCGTGAATAAAGGATGCCGTAGCAGACCGCGGCGGCGGAGACCGCCGTCAGCAAAACAATCAACAGCACGATTGGATCGGCACCGAACATCGTAAATCCTATTGCGCCTTCTGTTCCATCTCGTCGAGGGCGGCGGCCAGGCGCCGTTCCTCGTTGTAGTAGCGGGCACGATCCCAGAAATGCGGCTTGCCGATGCCTGTGGAAACGTGCCGGCCGATAATTTTGCCGTTCGCATCCTCGCCTTCGATTTCGTAGCGCATCAGATCCTGGGTAATGATCACATCGCCTTCCATGCCGATCACCTCGGTAATCTGGGTAATGCGGCGCGAGCCGTCGCGCAGGCGCGCAGCCTGGATGATGACGTCGATCGATGAGGAGATGATCTCGCGAACGGTCTTGGCCGGCAGGCTGAAACCGCCCATGGCGATCATCGATTCCATGCGGCTCAGGCATTCGCGCGGCGTGTTGGCGTGGATCGTGCCCATGGAACCGTCGTGGCCCGTGTTCATCGCCTGCAGCAGGTCGAAGACCTCGGGTCCGCGCACTTCGCCGACGATGATGCGTTCGGGGCGCATGCGCAGGCAGTTCTTGACGAGATCGCGCATGGTAATCTCACCCTCGCCCTCGATGTTCGGCGGACGGGTTTCGAGACGGACGACGTGCGGCTGCTGCAATTGCAGTTCGGCGGTGTCCTCGCAGGTGATGACCCGTTCGTCGCGGTCGATATAGTTGGTCAGGCAGTTGAGCAGCGTCGTCTTGCCCGAACCGGTGCCGCCGGAAATGACGACGTTGCAGCGCACGCGCCCAATGATCTGCAGCAGCGTCGCGCCCTCCGGCGTGATGGCGCCGAAGCGGACGAGCTGATCGAGCGTCAGCTTGTCCTTCTTGAACTTACGAATGGTCAGCGCCGGACCGTCGATCGCCAGAGGCGGGGCGATGACGTTGACGCGCGAGCCGTCGGGCAGGCGCGCGTCGCAGATGGGGCTCGATTCATCGACGCGCCGGCCGACCTGGCTGACGATGCGCTGGCAGATGGAGAGAAGCTGCGCATTGTCGCGGAATCGGATTTCCGATTCGATGGTCTTGCCGCCGACTTCGATGAAGGTCTGGCCCGATCCGTTGACCATGATGTCGGCAATATCGTCGCGGGCGAGCAGCGGCTCCAGCGGACCGTAACCGAGCACGTCGTTGCAGATGTCCTCGAGCAGTTCCTCCTGCTCGGAAATCGACATCGCGAAGTTCTTGATGGTGATTATATCGTTGACGATATCGCGAATTTCCTCGCGCGCGGCTTCGTTGCCGAGCTTGGAAAGCTGCGACAGGTCGATCGTATCTATGAGCGCGGAAAAGACCTGCGACTTCGTATCGTAATATTCTTCGGTGCGGGCAGGCCGGCGACGGCTGGGCGTCTGCATCGGCGGCGGCGTGACCTGCTGGCGCGGCTGCGAGGTATCGCGCGACGGCTCGATCAGCACGGCCGGTGCCGTGGGCGCACCTGCGGCGGGCGCACGCGCCTGTGCCGGCGGAGGCATCGTGCCGCCGCTCCTTGCAGGACCTTCACTTCCGCGTTTGCCAAACATGCTTTCGATCCAATTCTACTGCTGCCGCATGACCTTCATGAAGGGGCTTCCTTCGAAAAAATCATGCAAAATCAAACGACTACTTCCGCTTCAGGAGGCCGAGCAGACCGCCCTTTCTTGCCTTCTTCAAAGCGACGCGCCCCGTGACGATGTGGGATATCTGCGAGAAGGTTTCCGCTATCGGCGACTTCGGATCCGTCTCGGAAATCATCTGCCCGCTGTTGGCCGCGTTGCCGAACAGGTTGATGTCGAAGGGAATGATGGCGATCGGATCCGTTTCCAGCGGTGCGCAGAACTCCGAAGGATTGATTTCCGGACGCTTCGGCATGCCTACCTGATTGAGGACGAGATGCGGCGCCTTGTCGTTGGGCCGCAACTTGCGCAGCGCGTCGATCAGGTTCTTGGCATTGCGCAGGTTGGCGAGATCCGGTGCCGCGCAAATGACGACCTCGTCGACGGCGCCAAGCACCGAACGCGTCCATTCCGTCCAGACATGGGGAACGTCGAGAACCGCTACGGGCGCGCTGCGCTGAAGAACGTCGAGCACCGGAAGGAAAGCGTGCCCGTCGAAATCGTAGGCGCGATCCAGCATCGAGGGCGCCGCCAGCAGCGACAGATGCTGCGAGCATTTTGTCAGCAACCGGTCGAGAAAGACTTCGTCCAGGCGCTCAGGCGCATAGACGGCTTCGGCGATCCCCTGGGCCGGATCCTGATCGAAATCGATATTCGCCGTGCCGTAAGGAAGATCGAGATCGGCAAGAATGGTTTCGGTGGAAAACAGGCTCGAAATTCCAAAGGCGCAATTGTGGGCGATGGTGGATGCGCCCACCCCGCCCTTGGCACCCATGAAGGCAATGCTGCGCCCCAGCGGCTCGGCGTCCGGATCGATAAAAATCGCCGTCATCGCCGCCATCAGGTCGAACATGTCGGTGGGCTGCACGATGTATTCGGAAATGCCGTTGCGGATCAGCTCGCGATAGAGGCCGATGTCGTTGTAATGGCCGACAATGATGACCTTCGTGCTCGGATCGCAGACGGAGGCGAGCGGCTCGAGTTCGGCCAGCAGATTGCGAGGATTGGCGCGCGTTTCCAGAATGATCAGATTCGGAGTGGGCGCGGACGCGAACATGTTCGCCGCCGCCGCTACGCCGCCACTGGTGATCCGCAGGCTGACCTTGGACATGCGGCGATCGTTGGCGCACTGGTCCATCACCCGCTGCAGCTGTTCGCTTTCGCAAAAGGCATGCACGGAAATGCGCGGCAGCGGTCGCAGATTATCGAGATTGCCGGAGCGCGAACCTTCCTCGGTCTCCGTGGCAGTCGAATCAATATCGTATTCGATGGCGTTCATGATCTCATCCTGTTCCGCCGACGGGCTCGTCCTCGTGTTTACTGACTGGAAGAGCCACCGAAGCCGCCGAGCGTGGCGGTACTCGTCGGGGTCGAACCATTGCGATAGTTGTCAATGACCTTGCTGCGCTGATCGGCATCGATCGGCGTCATCGCGCGCGGCGAGACCAGATCCGTTGGATTGGCGACCTGGGCTGCCAGATTATGCTGGGTCGCGCAGCCGAAATTGTAATAATTCTGGTTATCGAAGGCGTTGTCGGCAAGGTCGTCGGGCCACTGCCCGCAGCTGTTGGTGGCTGCCGTGGTCGCGGTGAAGCGCAGGCGGATCGGCGCCGCGTCGCCGGGGCCACCGGCCGCATAGTAGCTGGTGACGACGCGCCCGGACGGAATGCCGTTCGCGACCAGCTCGCGACGAATCTGCTGGCTCAGTGCCGACGCCGCGAGGCTGTTTACCGATTCGCGCGGCGACAGAATTTCGACCGTGCCGCTGGCATGCGCGCGATAATCCTGAACGAAGCCCCGAATGACGTCGCGCATGCCGGTCGTCAGACGTCGGTCGCTGGCGGCGACCGGTATGTCGATATTGTGCTCCTTCTCCGTCAGCACGATCGGATGCCGCTGACGATAATCGTCCCTGATGGCGCTCGTCGTCATGCCGTCCGGGGAGCCGGCGCAGCCGGTGACGGCGCCCGCCAGCATCAGGGCCGGCAGGATGAGCGCCAGCCGGGGAAACCGGGGCCGGACGGTACGGGGCGCATTGCGTTCGAGGCTGGCCATCTTTTGATCTCTGGTTGAACCCGTTGAAAAGGCGCGCGTCATGATCCGTTTCCCCCTCATTTGTAGATGAAGCCGACGGTGCCGTGGAAATCGGCGTCGGCGACCGGCGGACCATCCCTGCGGCCGTAGATCTTGTTGACACGGTTCATGAAGAAGATGCCGGCATCGTTCGTCGGCGAGAAATTGTCATCCGGGCGGGCCAGCTTGTCGCGCGCCACCGGGCGCACGAGATAAGGCGTCGCAATGATCACCAGTTCGCTTTCATCGCGCTGGAAGCTCTTTTGACGGAACAACGCACCCAGGATCGGGATCTTCGATGCGCCCGGCGTGCCCGAAGTCGTCTGCTGGACATTGTCGCTCAGAAGACCGGCAAGGGCGATCGAGCCGCCGGACGGCAGCTCCACCGAGGTATTGGCGGCACGCTGGTTGTAGGTCGGGGTCGATGACGATGCGACCGGTTCCGACACCTGGGTCTGCACATGCAGGCTGATACGGCCGCCGGCAAGGACCACAGGCGTAAACGCCAGGGTGATACCATAGGTATACGGCGTGATCGTCGTGTTGCCGTCCTTGTCCGTCGTGGAATAGAGCGTCTGGCCGCCGGAGTTGAACGTCGCGGCCTGCCCGGAAATCGCCGTCAGGGTCGGCTCGGCCAAGGTGCGGACGGCGCCGGCCTGTTCCAATGCGTTCAGATAGGTGCTGATATTGTACTTGCCGAGGGCATATTTGAAGAGCGTCGAAAGGCCCCCCGCACCTGTGGCATTGGCGGGATCGACATTTATGCTGCCGAGCTGCGCGACACCGAGGCCGGAGGAATTGCTGACCAGATTGTCGAAACCGATCTGCTTCAGGACGCTGCGCTTGATTTCGGCGACCGTGACCTTCAGCGTTACCTGATCCTCGCCCTCGATCTGCAGCATGTTGACGATCTGAGACGTTTGCCGCCCCTCGGCCCAGAGGGCGACGGAATCGGTTCCGCCGTTTCCGGATGCGGTCTCCGTGCGGGTCGTCGCCTCGCCGCCTTTCAGAAAGGCCTGGGCCAGTTGCTGCGCGCGAATCGAATCCTGAGGCGTGCGCACCATGCCGGTGAGAACGATATTGTCGGAGATGATCTCGACGTTGATATCGGAGTCGGGAATGAAACGCTTGATGTTGTCCTGCAGGCCGGCGATGTCACGCTCGATCTGAAGATCGAGGCTGACGATTTCCTTGCCATCGGCCCCGAAGACGAAGATGTTGGTCTGGCCGACCGTCTTGCCGAAAAGATAGATGCGACGCGACGTTCGCGTCACCGCGTCGGCCATCTTGGGGTCGGACACCAGAATATCGTGCGCGTCGGCCGGCAGGTCCACCACGAGCGCCTTGTTGAGACCGAGCTTCAACGTGCGCTTGGTGCCGAGGCCGGCGATGGTGACGATGCTGTCGGAGCCGCCGGCAAAGGCCGAGGGCGTGCGGAGAAAGGCCGGCAGGCCGGCCAGAGGCAGACCGGCGAAAGCGACCGAGAAGGAGAGAATTGCAGAGAGAGGAAGGCTGGCTTTCCTGCTTGGCGTAAACATGTTTCTGCCCCTTCTCATTGTGGTTTCGGGCCGGTCGCGCCATCGGTCACGATCGCGCCGGATTTGATGACCTGGACGAGCCCTCCGCCATTGTCGCCAGCCAGCAGATAGTCGGCCGCAGCCGTATCGGGCTGCTGCGCATCGGCCACCGAGCGCAATGCCAGGGTCAGGCGGTCGGCCATCTGATGCGCGACGGCCAGGACCTTCGTCTGATCCGGGGTCAGTTCCAGCGTCGCCGTCGCGCCGACCACGGCCTTGCTTCCATCCTGCTTCTCCTCGATCTGCTGATCGACGGCCAATACGCGGACGTTGCTGAGTACGGTCTCGGTAACGAGCTGCTGCTGCGATCCCTTGCGGACCATGATCACATCGACGCGATCGTTCGGAAGAATGAAGCCGCCGGCACCGGTGGCGACGGAAATCTCGGTGGCGACGGCCCGCTTGCCTGCCGGCAGCAGCGAGGACAGGATGCGGCTGCTGGAATCGGCAACCTTCTCCTCGCGGATCGGCTCGCCCTCGAATATCGGCAGGCGAACGACCGCACCGGTCAGATCCTTCAACGCATCGGGTCGCTCGGTCTGGGTGATGAAGCCCTTGACGATACCGCTTTCGGGCCATCCCATCCAATGGATCGCCTTCTCGTCCAGCCGCGCGCCGACAGGCAGATTGGCGCTGGCGACGAGCACATTGACGGCCGTTTCCTTTTGCACCACCGCCGCTACCTGCTGCGGCACGATATTGCGTGAACCAGCCAGGCGCATCGCCAGCAGACCGGCCATGCCGGCGGCAACGGCTGCCACAGCGAGTATCATTATGCGAGCGGGTTTCATGGTCATTCCTTGGGGAACAAGATTCTTCGCCCCGTAGAATGCCCGGCAATTGGTGTAATTATGGTTAATGGTACGTTACATTTATTGTTACTTAACCATGATTACTTGATGTAAATTAGAGCGACATCACATAGAAAGTAAAATTGTACTCGCGAATTGCAGCCTAGAGCATCCGTTTCGTCGCCGCGATGACGAGCGGCGAAGCCGGAAAGGCGAGAATTCCGCCGATAGCGATTGCGATGCCATAAGGGATCTTCTTGGCAACCAGCAATGAATTCGGCAGGGGAAGGCCAATGGCCATGATCGTGCTGGATTGCGACCGCAGCAGGACGATAAAAACGGTCAAAAGACCACCGATCAGCGTGACGTACACGACGAACGAAAAAAGAGAAGGGTCGAAGCCGAACCAGAGTGCAGCCGCCGCGAGCAATTTTGCATCGCCGCCACCCATGACTTTCGTTGCAAACAGGGCGAAACAGGCAAAAAAGACGATGGCTGCTCCGGCGAAATGCAAGCCTATTTCCGACAGCGCCATTCCGCCAAAAAGCGCCAAGATCATGAAGGATACGACCAGCGCTACCGAGACCCGATTTGGGATCGTCATCGTTAAAAGATCGGAGATTGCCGCGACCGACATGCAAAGCGGGAATATTAGTAAGGTGGCAATATCGAGCATGCTGGTTCTCCGATCTTAAGAATCCAGAAGCCGCCCAGATCACTGGGCGGCTTCTTGAACTATACGCTTCTTACGGAGTCGTCGTCGTCGTCTGATGCGCGGTCGAAGCCGCATTCATCTGGGTAGAGATGTTGTTGAACGTGGTGCTGAGCGTGTTGCCCAGGGTGGTTGCACCGGCAATGATGGCAACCGAGATCAGGGCGGCAATCAGGCCGTATTCGATGGCGGTCGCACCCGATTCATCTTTCAGGAAGCGCGAAATAAGCTTGGACATGAAATAAACTCCACTTTGTTGACAGCACGTCCGTCAACTGTTGCCGTTGATCGGATGAGTTGCACCGTATCCATCCGCCGTTTCCATCGCTTTAAAGAATGCGGTTAATGCGCAGTAAATACAAAAGCCCAAATAGAATAGTTAATACGCAACTCATGTCCTCTGTCGCATTTTTAAAGAAAATCTTCAGCCAAACGGAAATTATTAGATGCATGAATATTAGGGTGCTATTCGATTCGTCTCGAAGTAACCCATATTCCGTACAAGAAAGCAGTGAAGGAGCCTGAATATGGAACATTCGCACCATATTCGCACGAGGACAGGTCTTCTTAATCGTTCATTCACCATTCTTTCTCATTCTATCGAGCAAGTCTTTCCCCATATGCTTTACGAGGCGAAGCCATGCCAATCGGCGGCAGAACAGCATTCCTAGCCGGTATCGTTGCCTTGGCCGGCGCGATTCCACAGTTTTCACAGGCTGCCGGAGAAAGCATGCTTCGCGTGTATATGGATCATGCGCGCGTATTGAAGCTCGATCGCCCCGTCAGCAAGGTCATTATCGGCAATTCACAGGTTGCAGACGCCACGGTTGCCGACCCGAAAACCATCGTGTTGACCGGCCGCAGCTTCGGCACGACGAACATCATTCTGCTCGATGCCGACGGCAATGCCATCGTGGACGAGCAGATCCTGGTGTCGATCGACGAGGGCAACACGGTGCGCGTCTACCGCCAGACGGACCGAGCCGTATTGTCGTGCGCGCCCAATTGCGAGCAGCATGCCCAGCAGAACAGTACGGCAACTGCCTCCGCGACGGCACAATAGTTACATTCGATAAAGCAAATATTCTAAAGTACTTTTGAGGAATTGCGAAGCAATCAATAATCCCGCCTTCCTCTAAATATGAATAGAGAAGAGAAACGGATTATCAAGAAAGCAATTCTAGTGTCGTCCGCGTGTAAATCGCCGCGGATTTCCCATGACACAAGTCGACGACCTTCTCGCCAATACAAGCCCTGCACGACGGCGTGCCCGGGGCGGCCTGCGTGAATTCGTCCGTTCTCGGGATGGAGCGGCGGCGATCGAGTTTGCGTTGCTTGCCATTCCCTATTTCCTGATCGTCTTTGCCATCATCGAGACCTTTGTCGCCTTCACGGCGGAACAGGTCGTTTCGAATGCCGTCGATACGCTGGCACGCCAGATCAGAACGGGGCAGATCACCACCGATTCCAGCAAGACGTCATATACCACGTCGCAGCAGTTCCGGCAGGCATTCTGCAATCAGATCTCCGTGCTCATCACCTGCTCCTCATCCGAACTGCAGACGCCGGCCAATCTTTACCTCGATGTGAAGAGCTATTCGAGCTTCGCCTCCATGCCGACGACGATCCCGCGCAAATCATCGACCGATTCCTATTCCGATCTGGACACGTCAGGCTTTACGTTTACGCCTGGCGGCGCCAAGACGCTGAACATGGTGCGCGCCTACTATCGCTGGCAGATCATCACCGATCTGCTGCGTCCCTATCTCACCAACATAAGGCCGACCGACGGGTCGGCGTCGGTCTATCTCATCGTCGCAACGGCCGCCTTCCAGAACGAGAACTATCCGTGAGCGGGCCGGCCAACATGGGGGAGAAGGAAACCATGTCTTCCGGCATCCTCAGGCGTTTTGCCCGCGATGAGCGCGGCGTCGGCGCTATCGAATTCGCCATCCTTTTCCCCGTGCTGCTGATGCTCTATCTCGGTGCCTTCGAGCTTACCGTCGGCCTCAACGTCTCCAAGCGCGCCAGCCGCTCCGCCGGGTCGATCGCGGACATCGTCTCGCAGCAGTCGAGCGTCACCAAATCCGTGCTGGCGACCATGCCCTCGGTGGCAGGCGCCATCTTCGCGCCCTACAGCACGACCGGCCTGACGTTGAAGATCACCGGCATCACGATCGACGCCACCGGCAAGGCGACCGTCGCCTGGTCCTGGGCACAGGACGGGACGAGACCCTATGCCTCCGGCACCACCGTTACGGTTCCGGCCAACATGAACCAGGCGAGTACCTTCCTGGTTCGCAGCGAGCTGGCCCTGCCCTATCAGCTTCTCAGCTTCGGTCCGACTTTCCTGCCGAGCGGCACCAATCAGATCACCATCAGCCGACAGTATTATTACCGGCAGCGTGTCGGCAATTCGATCAGCTGCAGCGACTGCTGATCGCCCGTCGCCGCGATACCCGCAGCGCTATTCCAAAACGGAAAATTGCCAAGTCGATGCCTCCGTTATATGGGTGACGTCCCATGCCACGGAAGACCTCATCCGGGGCGACGACATTCTATAGCGGGTGATGTATGGCGCGCGCCTTTCTCTTTGTTCTGGATTCTTTCGGGGTCGGCGGCGGCCCGGATGCGGCAAGCTACGGTGACGAGGGCGCGGATACGTTCGGCCATATCGCCGAATTCTGCGCTGCCGGCGCGGCCGACCGCGAGGGTCTCCGCCAGGGGCCGCTGGCGCTGCCCAACATGTCCGGCCTCGGACTGCTGGAGATCGCCAAGACGGCGACGGGCAACTATCCGGCCGGCATGCCCTTGCCGGAAAAGCTCTACGGCCTTTACGGCTGCGCAAGCGAAGTCTCCCGCGGCAAGGACACGCCTTCGGGCCATTGGGAAATCGCCGGAACGCCGGTTATGTTCGACTGGGGTTACTTTCCGGCCGAGGGCGACGCCTTCCCGCCGGAGCTGGTGAAAGCCATCTGCGAGGCAGCGGACCTGCCCGGCATCCTGGGCAATTGTCATGCATCGGGCACCGACATCATCGCCAGACTGGGCGAGGAACATATCCGCAGCGGCAAGCCGATCTGCTATACCTCCTCGGACTCCGTCTTCCAGATCGCGGCGCATGAGCGGCATTTCGGCCTCGATCGGCTGATCGCCCTCTGTAAGACCGTACGCACGCTGGTCGACGCCTACAATATCGGCCGCGTCATCGCCCGCCCCTTCGTCGGCGAGACCGCGGCGACGTTCGAGCGTACCGGCAACCGCCGCGATTTCTCGGTTCTGCCGCCGGAGCCGACGCTGCTCGACCGCCTCGTCAAGGCCGAGCGCAAGGTACACGCCGTCGGCAAGATCGGCGATATCTTCGCCCATCAGGGCGTTTCCAGGGTCATCAAGGCCAATGGCAACATGGCGCTGATGGATGCGACACTGACGGCGATGGACGAGGCTGCCGACGGCGATCTGGTCTTCACCAATTTCGTCGATTTCGACATGATCTACGGCCATCGCCGCGACGTGCCAGGCTATGCGGCCGCGCTCGAAGCCTTCGACGCGCGCCTGCCGGAGGTGCACAAGAAACTGAAGGCCGGCGATCTCGTCATTCTGACGGCCGATCACGGCTGCGATCCGACCTGGCGCGGCACCGATCACACGCGCGAGCGCGTGCCGGTCATGGCGTATGGACCGGGCATCCGCTCGCGCTCCATCGGCATCCGCCAGACCTATGCCGATATCGGCGAGACGGTCGCACGGCATCTGGGAATTGCGGCTGGACAGCACGGGAGGAGCTTCCTTTGACATCGCATCTGAAGAAAGTGGAGCTGCACTGCCATCTGGAGGGTGCCGCCCCGCCGGCGCTGACGCTGGCGCAGGCACGGAAGTACGACGTCGACACCAGCGCCTTCCTCAGGGACGGCGTCTACCTCTGGAAGGATTTCGCCGAATTCCTCGTCTGTTACGACAAGGTTTCCGAGGTCTACCGCACCGAGGAAGACTATGCGCTGCTGACGGAAACCTATCTGGAAGAACTTGCCGGCATCGGCACGATCTATAGCGAGCTCATCGTCTCGCCCGACCATGGCGATCGCATCGGCCTCGGCGCCGACGCCTATATGGCGGGCGTTTCCGCCGGCATCCGTGCCGCAAAGGCAAAGACCGGCATCGAGGCACGGCTGATCGTGACCGGCGAGCGCCACTTCGGCCCGGACCGCGTGGTGAAGGCGGCGGAATACGCCGCCAAAAGCGACAATCCGCTGATCACCGGCTTCAACATGGCCGGCGAAGAGCGCATGGGCCGCGTGGCCGATTACGCCCGCGCCTTCGACATCGCCCGCGAGGCGGGCCTCGGCATCACCATTCATGCCGGCGAGGTCTGTGGCGCCTTTTCCGTCGCCGACGCCGTAGACCTGGTGCGCCCCGATCGTATCGGCCACGGCGTGCGCGCCATCGAGGATATGGACCTCGTCAGGCGCCTTGCCGATCTCGGCACGGTGCTGGAGGTCTGCCCCGGCTCCAACATCGCGCTCAAGGTCTTCCCGGATTTCCAGTCGCACCCGCTGCGCAAGCTGCGCGATGCCGGCGTGAAGGTGACGATCAATTCCGACGATCCGCCGTTCTTTCATACGTCGCTGAAGCGCGAATACGAGCTGGCCTCGACAGCCTTCGGCTTTGGCGACGACGAGATCGACGCGATGACGCGCACGGCGATCGAAGCGGCCTTCGTGGACGAGGCGACACGGGCGGCGTTGCTTTCGAGAGTGTAAAAGCAAGGTTCAGGCCGCAGATTGGGGATGAAATCCCGCAAAGTGGCCTATTTTCTTGCACCGGAGGCGATTTCCGTGAAAGAACCATCTCATATCACGGAATTACTGGAAGGCTGAAACCATGGACGGCGTCACTGTCATCGACCACCCGCTTGTGCAGCACAAGCTCACAATCATGCGCAAGAAAGACACGTCGACGGGAAGCTTCCGCCGGCTGCTGCGCGAGATTTCGACGCTGCTCTGCTATGAAGTCACGCGCGACCTGGAACTGACGATCCAGACCATCGAGACGCCGCTGCAGCCGATGGATGCGCCGATCCTCGAGGGCAAGAAGCTGGTCTTCGCCTCTATCCTGCGCGCCGGCAACGGCCTGCTCGAAGGCATGCTCGATCTCGTACCCTCGGCCCGCGTCTCGCATATCGGCGTCTATCGCGACCACGAAACGCTGCAGCCGGTCGAATATTACTTCAAGGCGCCCGAGGATATCTCCGAACGCCTGATCATCGTCGTCGATCCGATGCTCGCAACCGGCAATTCCTCGATTGCCGCAATCGACAAGCTGAAGGAACGTGGCGCGCACAATATCCGCTTCCTCTGCCTGCTGGCGGCGCCGGAAGGCATCGCCAATTTCCGCAAGGCGCATCCGGACGTTCCGGTCTTCACAGCCGCGATCGACAGCCATCTGAATGAGCTTGGCTACATCGTGCCCGGCCTCGGCGATGCCGGCGACCGCATGTACGGCACGAAGTAAAAGCGATCATATACTCTTGCTGAAGCCCGGTAGTTTCCTAACTGCCGGGCTTTTTACTGATTGCCTTAGCAGCATTTCAGCAAACATCCATTATTGATGACATGGCCCGCAGGAGGGGCTGTGTCCATGCTCGTTCGCGTTCTTGTCTTTGCCGGAATCATAGCCGCTGCGGCGACCCAGGTGCCGATGCTCGTGAACGGCTTCGGCGAAAATTCGGAAAAGCCGGCCCCCGTGGAGGCGGCTTCGCCTGCGCCACAAAAGGTGGAGGCCCCCGTCTCCTATGGCAGCGTGCTGCTGCGCGCCGATGCAAACGGGCATTATCAGGGCGACTTCACGATCAATGGCCGGTCCGTTCACGGGCTGATCGATACGGGCGCAACCTATGTCGCAATCAACGAAAGTACCGCGCGCAGCCTCGGTTTCAGCAGCGTGGATCTCGACTATCGCTACACGACGCAAACGGCGAACGGTGCTTCCAAGGTCGCCCTCGTCAAGCTTGCTCGGCTTGAGATCGGCAATATACGCGTGCGCGATGTCGACGCCGTGGTGGCGAAAGACGACGCTCTCAATACGACGCTGATCGGCATGAGCTTCGTGAAAAAGCTGAGCTCCTTCGGAGTTCAGAACGGCAATCTGCTGCTGAAGCAGTGAGGCAATCGAGCCTCAACCGGCCGTCCTACATCCATAAGACCGCTTCAGCAGCAGGCTGCTTCCGTCAGATTCGGCTGATGATGACGGGCGTCACAGCCGGTGCCGTATCGACGAGGTGGTAACTGGCTGAGAGATCGGCGACAGCTTTCTCCGCGCCGGCTTCATCCGCTGCGTGGACAGTCGCGATACGGTCGCCCTTGCGGACTTTCGTGCCGAGCGGCAGGAGGTCGCTGAAACCGACGCGATGGTCGATCTTGTCCTGCGGGCGGCGGCGGCCGCCGCCGAGATCGATCACGCTCATGCCGATCGCGCGGGCATCACAGCTGCCGAGCCATCCGTCGGCGGCAGCCAGAACCGGCTTTTGTACCGGCGCGGCCACGAGATAGCGATCCGGGCGCTCGAGCAGGTCGGCCGGGCCGCCGAGCGCATGCACCATGCGGCCGAAGATTTGCGCCGCCTTGCCGGATGCCAAGGCTTCGCGTGCCCTGCCCTCGGCCTCGGCAGCGTTTGCGGCGATTCCGGCCTGAACCAGCATTTCGGCGGCGAAGGCGAAGACGACCGTTTCGAGCCGTGTGCCTGCCTTGTTGCCCTTCAGGAAATCGAGGCAGTTTTGAAGTTCGACGACGTTGCCGGCCGCATCGGCGAGCGGCTGGTTCATGTCTGTGATCAGGGCCGAGGTCTTGACCCCACCGCCGTTTGCGACGTCCACCAGCGAGCGCGCCAGCGTCTCGGCTTCCTCCTGCGAGGTCATGAAGGCGCCGCTGCCGATCTTGACGTCGAGCACCAGAGTTTGCAGCCCTGCGGCCAGTTTCTTCGACAGGATCGAGGCCGTGATCAGCGGAACGGAATCGACCGTCGCGGTAACGTCGCGAACCGCATAAAGCTTGCCGTCGGCCGGCGCCAGTGCGCCGGTCTGGCCGATAATGGCGCAGCCGACCTCGTCGACCACCTTGCGGAAGCGGGCCGCATCCGGCGTGATGCCATAGCCGGGAATGGATTCCAGCTTGTCGAGCGTGCCGCCGGTGTGGCCGAGGCCGCGGCCCGAAATCATCGGCACGGCGAGACCGCAGGCGGCGGCGATCGGCGCCAGCATCAGCGAGACATTGTCGCCGACGCCGCCGGTCGAGTGCTTGTCGGCGATCGGCCTGCCGATGCCTTCCCAGGAGAGCGTATCGCCCGAGCGGGCCATGGCGAGCGTCAATGCCACCGTTTCCTCGCGCGTCATGCCGCGAAACCATACCGCCATGGCAAAGGCGCCGATCTGGCTTTCGGCCAGCTCGTCACGCGCCAACGCGCCGATGAAACCATCGATATCCGCGGCCGAAAGAATAGCGCCGTTCCGCTTCTGCCGGATGATTTCCTGCGGGATCATGGATCAGTAACCGGACGCCGCCTTGGACTCACCCCCGGCCAACACGTTCTGAATATCGTCGAGCAGGCTCGACGCGCCGAAACGGAAGGTCGAGGGCATGGCCCAATCGGGTGCCATGATGGTTTCGGCAAGCCTCAGATACAGAGCCGCATCGGCAACCGAACCGATGCCGCCGGCCGGCTTGAAGCCGACCTTGCGGCCGCTGGCGCGGATCGCCCGCAACATGATATCGGCGGCCTCAAGCGTCGCGTTGACGGCAACCTTGCCCGTCGACGTCTTGATGAAATCGGAGCCGGCCTCGATTGCCAGTTCCGAGGCACGCCGGATCAGCGCGGTATCCTTGATCTCGCCGGTTTCGAGGATGGTCTTCAGAAGAACCGGCCCCTTGCATTCGGCGCGCACGGCCGCGACCATATCGGTGACGGCCTGCTCGTTGCCGGCGAGGAAGGCGCGATAGGGAATGACCAGATCGATTTCGTCGGCGCCGTCGGCAATCGCCTCGCGCACTTCGGCGGCAACATCGGCCACTTCCATGTCGCCCGCCGGAAAGTTCACCACGGTCGCGATCTTCACGGCATGGTCGGTTCCGAGAATGCCACGCGCCTGGGCGACGAAGCGCGGCCAGATGCAGATGGCGGCGGCATTGCCATAGGGCGATTGCGCACGGGCGCACAGCGCCTCGATCTGCGCCGGCGTGCAGTCATCCTTCAGGTTGGTCAGGTCGAGAAGGGAAAGCGCAACAGCTGCCGTTTCTCTCAGGGAATGGCCCGTCATTGTGAATCTCCTTCGTCAGCGATCATTTCTTTCAGGATAGCGGCGAGACGCGCACCGCCGACCGGAGCCATATCCTTCGTCTCGTCATGCGAGAGCTCGCCGCCGGTCATGCCAGCACCATAGTTAGTGATGACGGAGGCGGCGGCAACCCTCAGCCCGAAAAGACGCGCCAGAATGACTTCCGGCACCGTCGACATGCCGACGGCATCGGCACCCAGGATTCGCGCCATGCGGATCTCCGCCGGCGTTTCGAAGCTCGGCCCGGAAAACCACATATAGACGCCGTGCGACAGCTTGATCTCAGCCTTTTCCGCCGCCTTGCGCATGCGCATGATCAGGTCGGTGTCATAGGCGCTGGTCATGCCGACGAAGCGCCTGTCGCTTTCCTCGCCGATCAGCGGGTTCATGCCGGAATAGTTGATGTGATCGGTGATCTGCATCACCGAGCCCGGCGGCATCTCTTCCCGCAGCGATCCGGCGGAATTGGTTAGGATCAGCGTATCGACGCCGAGCGCCTTCAGGGTCTCGATCGGCGCGCGCATGGCATTGGCGTCGCCCTTTTCGTAGTAATGCACCCGGCCGGACAGCATGATGACAGGCACATCCCCGAGCTTGCCGGCAACCAGCGTGCCGGCATGGCCGGACACGGCGCTGACCGGGAAGCCGGGAAGGTCGGCATAGGGAATGCGCACGGCGTCCTGAACCTGATCGACGAGCGAACCGAGGCCGGAACCCAGTATGACCCCGTAGCGCGGCTTCAGGTCGCCGAGCTTCTCGGTGAGGAGGTCGACGGCCGCGCTCATCCGAGCATCTCGGTTTCGAAGCTGAAGGGCAGCATCTCGTCCATGGTCATGGTCTTCTTCACTCCGGTTTCGTCGCAAAGATAGATGCGCGTCTCCTTGCCGGCAAATTCGGCGATCTTCTGCCGGCAGCCGCCGCATGGCGGGCACAACGGCAGCTTCTGCGCGATGACGGCCATTTCGACGATCTTCCTGGCACCGCCCATGATCATGTGGCTGATCGCCGTCGGCTCGGCGCACCAGCCCTGCGGGAAGGACAGGTTCTCGATATTGGCGCCGGTATAGATTTTGCCGTCTTCGGCGCGGATCGCCGCGCCGACGGGAAATTTCGAATAGGGGGCGTGAGCGAAAGCCATCGCGCCGCGCGCGGCTTCGAACAGATCATGCGACATGGTTCAGCGCTCCTTGGTATAGGGCACGCCACCCGCCTTCGGGGGCTTGGCGACGCCGATAAAGCCTGCAAGCAGGATGCAGGTGAGGATATAGGGCAGCGCCTGGAAAATCTGCACCGGCACCTCGCCCATGCCCGGAATCGTCTTGCCCTGCATGAAATTGGCGAAGGCATCGAGGAAGCCGAACAGGAGGCAGGTGAACATGACCGGCACCGGCTTCCACTTGGCGAAGATCAGCGCCGCCAGCGCGATATAGCCCTTGCCCGCCGACATGTTGTTGATGAAGGCGGCCGACTGGGCGATGGCAAGATAGGTGCCGGAGAAACCGCAGAGAATGCCGGCAACGATCAGCGAGCGATAGCGCAGCCACTCGACGGAAATGCCCGCCGTGTCGACGGCACCGGGATTTTCACCGACGGCACGCAACCTGAGGCCGAAGCGGGTGCGATACAGGATCCACCAGGAAATGGGCACCGCCAGGAAGGCCAGATAGGTCAGGATGTTGTTGCCAGAGATGACGTTGGCATAGAGCGGTCCGATGAAAGGAACGTCGCGGATCGCATCGGCGCCCGGCAGGGTAATGGCGGAAAAGCGCGCCGTGCCGGGCAAGGTCGGCGTGCGGCCGCCCTGTCCGAACCAGGCCTGCCCGAGAACGACGGTCAACCCGGCCGTCAGGAAGTTGATCGCGACGCCCGAGACGATCTGATTGCCGCGATTGGTGATCGATGCGAAACCATGCAGCAGACCGAAGACGACCGAAATGACGATGCCGGCACCGAGGCCCGCCCAGGGCGAGCCGCTGATCGAGGCAATGCAGGCCGCGGCGAAGGCCGAGGCGAGCATCTTGCCTTCGAGGCCGATATCGAAAATGCCGGCGCGCTCGGAAAAGAGGCCCGCAAGCGCGGTGAAGATCAGCGGAATCGACAGGCGGATCGTCGATCCCAATATGCTGATGAGAAGCTCGTAATATTCCATCGTCAGCTCCTCACGTCCTGGCAAATTTCTGATAGATGCGCACGAGCGCGGGTCGGAACATGTATTCGAGCGCGCCGGCAAACAGGATGACGAGACCCTGGATGACGACGATCATGTCACGGGTGATGTTCGGCATGTCGAAGGACAGCGCATCGCCGCCCTGGTAGAGAATGCCGAACAGGATCGCCGCCAGAATGATGCCGAGCGGGTGGTTGCGGCCCATCAGCGACACGGCGATGCCGACGAAGCCCGCGCCGAGCACGAACTCCACCTGCAGGCGCGCGGAGGCGCCCATGACCGGATTGAGAGCCATCATGCCGGCAAGGCCGCCCGATATCAGCATGGCGATGATGACCGTGCGGGCATAGGGAATACCGGCATAGACGGCGGCCGACGGGCTGAGGCCCAGCGTGCGCATTTCATAGCCGAGCTTGGTCCGCCAGACGAGCACCCACACGAGAAAGCACATGACCAGCGCAATCAGGAAGGACACGTTGAGCGGCGCGGCACCGATGGTCGAGCCGAAAATGCTCATCAGCCAGTCGAGCTTCGGCAGCTGGCCCCCCTCCAGAAAGGTGCGGGTTTCGGGCGCCATCTTGCCGGGCACGATCAGCACATGCACCAGCAGGAAGTTCATCATCGCCGATGCGATGAAGTTGAACATGATGGTGGTGATGACGACATGGCTGCCGCGTTTGGCCTGCAGCCAGGCGGGGATGAAAGCCCACAAGGCGCCGAAAATCGCAGCGCCGATGACCGCGAAGGGCATGGTCACGTACCAGGGCACGTATCGGTCGAGCATCAGCGCCACGAGGGCACAGCCGAGACCGCCGACATAGGCCTGGCCTTCCGAGCCGATGTTGAACAGGCCGGCATGGATGGCGACGGCGACCGAAAGGCCGGTGAAGATGAAGCTCGTGGCATAATACAGCGTGAAGCCGATGCCTTCGCCGTTGCCGAGCGCGCCCTGCAGCAGCAGGACGAGCGCGTCGAGCGGGCTTTCGCCGATGAACCAGACGACGAGGCCGGAGATCAGGAAAGCGACGATCAGGTTGAGAACGGGGATCAGGCCGTAGTTGATCCAATTGGGGAGCGGAACGGAAGCCGTGCTCATAAACGCCTCACGCGGCAATGCCGGCCATCATCAGGCCGAGCGTTTGTTCACCGGCCTCAGCCGACTTCTCACCGACGATATGGCCGGCGAACATGACGAGGATACGATCCGAAAGCGCACGGATCTCATCCAGCTCCACCGATACCAGCAGGATCGCCTTGCCGGCGTCGCGCATCTCGATGATGCGGCGGTGGATGAATTCGATGGCGCCGATATCGACGCCGCGCGTCGGCTGGCCGATCAGCAGAGCCTTCGGATCGCGCTCGATCTCGCGGGCGACCACGATCTTCTGCTGGTTGCCGCCGGAGAAATTGGCGGTCCTCAGCCGCGCATTCGGCGGACGGATATCGTATTTCTCGATCTTCTCAATGGCATCCTTGCGCATGGCATCGAGGTCGAGCATGCCGCCGCGCCCGTATTTGGCATCGCGATGATAGCCGAGCATCGAGTTCTCATATTCCTCGAACTTGAGGACGAGACCCATGTGGTGGCGGTCTTCCGGAATATGGGCAAGGCCGAGTTCGCGCAGGGCTGCGGGATCGGCATTGCCGATCGGCTTGCCGTGCAGCAGGATTTCGCCCGAGGCGGGCTTGCGGATACCGGCGATCGCCTCCAGCAATTCGGACTGGCCGTTGCCGGCGACGCCGGCAATGCCGACGATCTCGCCGGCCCGGATGTCGAAGGAGACGTCGTCGACCATGGTGACGCCGCGCCCGTCCCGGACGGTGAGATTGCGTACCGAAAGCAGCACATCGCCCGGATTGGGGGCGCCCTTTTCGACACGCAGCAGCACGCGGCGGCCGACCATCAGCTCGGCCAGTTCCTCGACGGTGGTTTCGGCAGTCTTGCGGGTCGCAACCATCTCGCCGCGGCGCATGACGGATACCGTATCGGTGATCGCCATGATTTCGCGCAGCTTGTGAGTGATGAGGATGATCGTCTTGCCCTGGTCGCGCAGCACGCGGAGAATACGGAAAAGATTGTCCGCCTCGGCGGGCGTCAGGACACCCGTGGGTTCATCGAGGATGAGGATCTCGGCGCCGCGGTACATCGCCTTCAGGATTTCGACGCGTTGCTGCTGGCCGACGGGCAGCTCTTCGATTAACGCATCCGGATCGACCTCGAGGCCGTAGTCCTTCTCCAGCCGGCCGAGTTCGGCACGCGCGGCGGCGACGCCCTTGGCGAGCAGCGCGCCGCCTTCGGCGCCCAGCATCACGTTCTCAAGGACGGTGAAATTATCGACCAGCATGAAGTGCTGGTGCACCATGCCGATGCCGGCCGCTATCGCCGTCTGGCTGTCACGGATGGCGATGGGGTTGCCGTTGATGCGGATCTCGCCGCTGTCGGCCTGATAGAATCCATAGATAATCGACATCAGAGTCGATTTTCCGGCGCCGTTCTCGCCGATGATCCCGTGGATCGAGCCCTTGGCAACGGTCAGGTTGATATCTTTGTTTGCGTGGACGGCACCGAACTTTTTGTCGATGCCCACGAGTTCGATGGCAGACGTTTCACTCACTATATGGGGCTCCAGAAACCAGATTCCGGATAAGAAAAGGGCGTATGACGGTTTGTTACGTCATACGCCCCTGTTTCATATCAGTTCTTCGGGCAGGCGTTGTCGGTCAGATAATCGTGGACCTTGATGGTGCCGGCGACGATATCGGCGCGAGCCTTATCGACGGCAGCCTGCATTTCCGGGGTGACGAGCGGCTTGTTGTTCTCGTCCATGGCAACGGTGACGCCGTCTTCCTTCAGGCCGAGTTCCTGGGTGCCGGCCGTGAACTTGCCGTTCTTGGCATCGTTGAAGGCGTTGTAGACGGCGAGGTCGACGCGCTTGACGACCGAGGTCAGAACAGAGCCCGGATGCAGGTAGTTCTGGTTCGAGTCGACGCCGATCGACAGCTTCTTGTTATCGGCGGCCGTCTGCAGCACGCCGAGGCCGGTCGCGCCGGCAGCCGCGTAAACCACGTCGGCACCCTGGTCGATCTGGTTCTTGGTGAGCTCACCGCCGCGAACCGGGTCGTTCCAGGCGGCGCCCGTGGTGCCGGTCATGTTCTGGAAGACTTCGATCTTCGGATTGGTGGCGCGGGCGCCCAGCTCGTAGCCGCACTCGAACTTGCGGATCAGCGGAATGTCCATGCCGCCGACGAAGCCGACCTTGCCGGTCTTCGACGCGATGGCGGCCATGACGCCGGCGAGATAGGAGCCTTCGTTTTCCTTGAACTTCACCGAGCGCACGTTCGGCAGATCGAGGCTGTCGTCGATCAGCACGAACTCGGTCTTCGGATATTCGGCGGCAACCTTCTGAAGAGCGGAGGTCCAGGCGAAGGAGACGGCGATGACCGGATTGAAGCCCTTGCTTGCAAAGTTGCGCAGCGCCTGCTCACCCTGGGTGTCGCCCGTCGGCTCGAAATCGCGATAAGCGATGCCGGTTTCCTTCTTGAATTTTTCAGCGCCGTTGTAGGCGGCTTCATTGAAGGACTTGTCGAACTTGCCGCCGGTTCCGTACACGATCGCCGGCTTGATGTCGGCCGCAAGCGCCGTCGCCGACATGGCAGCCAAGGCGAAAAGGGTCAAAAGGGATTTTTTCATGTGGTGCAGCCCTGTTGTTTCTATCTTGTTGGGTCCTCCCGCAAGCCCGTTGGCCGGGCATGTCTGCGGAACCGCTGACCTCCCCCGAGGCCAAGCTGGCGCGCATCCTTGCATGGCTGCAGGAAAAATTCACGAGAAATTTTTCAGGTGGTAAAGATTTGTGGGAATTGATGAAAGCCCGCCCAAACCAGCTGTTTTTTAAACAATTTCGGCCCGAAACTGCAATTTTATTGGTCAGCGAGGTCCGGATTCGCCCCTCCGCAATCGCGGGCCTTACCCCCTGCCGCGCCGCAATGAGCCTGTCGCCGGGCACCTGCCGCCAGCGCCGAATTCCCTCGATGGCACAGGCCGGAAGGCGCTCCGCCGCCCCGTCAGACGCTGAAGCGGCCGGCTACGGGCTGGCGTTTGTAAGCCGCCATCCAAAGGAGCAGCGAGATGACCAGAAAGACGGCGAAAGCCGGCTGAAACAGCAGCCATTGCATCACCGTGTCGTAGAACTGGGGATGGACGTAATAGGCGATCGCCGAACGCAGCCGTGCCAGGGACGAGGGGCTGACATCATTCCACGCATCGCCCATCGGGGTCAGCACCACGGCGGACGCCGCGACGGATTGAATGGAATCGATGGTGCCGGCAATGACCGCCACGACGAGCGCGACGAGGCTGGCAAAACGCAGCAGGAAACGCATGAACCCCTCCGGATACACATTACGCCCGGCCTTTTCAGGCCGACCGGTCTTAGGCCGCCACATCTTTCTCTTAGATAATTTGCGCGCGAAACAAGCGCAATGGGGATGAGAAACAGAGTTTTGCATCGACAAGTCAAAAATCTGTCAGATTCGGGTTGATTGCGCGAAATTCATCGGTATATATCGCGCCGTTCCGACGATTTGCTTCCTGACCGGGTGCGAAACGCCAAAGGACAGGTGGCCGAGTGGTTTAAGGCGCACGCCTGGAACGCGTGTGTACGTGAAAGCGTACCGAGGGTTCGAATCCCTCCCTGTCCGCCATATATATTTCTGCCCAATCGCTGTTTTCTCGAGATCCCGCATCTTGCCGGCTATCTACCGTTCTTGATCGGAAACCTGCGTTCCCGGCTCCTGCAAGCCAAAAGACCCGACCAGTGAATCCGGCCGGGCCTTGGGCCACGCGGCCCGTCTGATTCCGATCGGCGAGTGGATCGGAATCATGCAATGAAGATCACGCCTCGGGAACCTGCAGTTCGGCGAGATCGGCGAGCAGCGTCGGGCCGGTGGGATTCCAGCCCAGTTTCTGCCGCGTCTGGGCGCTGGAGGCCGGCATGTCGTGGCCGGCGAACATGGCAAGCCAGCCGAAATATTGCCCGGCCTCCTCCTTGCCGATGGATTTGACCGGCAGGTTCAGGCGCCGGCCGATAGCCTCGGCGATATCGCGCATCGCGACCCCCTCCTCGGCGACGGCGTGATATTTTGCGTTCGGCTCGGCGCGCTCGACGACAAGGCGATAAAGACGGGCGACGTCGGAGAAATGCGCCGCCGGCCAGCGATTGCGCCCGTCTCCGACATAGGCGCAAACGCCCTTTTCCCGATACATCTGGATCAAGGGAGTAATCAGCCCCTGCGAAACCGGATCATGCACCTGCGGCAGCCGCACCACCGAGACGTTGACCCCGATCTCGCCGGCAAGGGTCGCAGCTTCCTCGGAGGCCGCACGGGGATGCGTGTCGGAGCCGACGGTCGCATTGTCTTCCCTGGCAGGCTCGCCCGGCACCGTATTGGCGATCGGTGTTCCGGAAGTGATGACAAGCGGACGCGCCGAGCCAGCAAGCGCCGAGGCCAGCGTTGCGATGACGCGGCGATCGTCTTCGCAATTCGCCGCAAATCTCGAGAAGTCGTGATTGAAGGCGAGATGGATGACGCCGTCCGATTGCGAAGCGCCGCCTTTCAGGATTTCCATATCCTCGAGCGTTCCGTGAAGGACGTCCGCGCCGGCAGCGGCCAGCGCTGCCGCCTTCTCCTGCGAGCGGCAGAGGCCGAGCACCTGATGGCCGGCCGCAATCAACTCCCTGACGACGTTCGAGCCGACGTTTCCCGTAGCGCCGGTAACAAATACACGCATGAGCACAGTCTCCTTATTTCGCTGGAGACAAATTTGGGCCTATCGTTTATTCTGGTAAAGTAGTGATCTTATCATAGTAAAAGCACTAACAGGATGACCGATCTTCCCGACACGGAAAATCTGCTCGGAACCTATCTGAGGGACCGGCGCGCCAGGCTTGATCCATCCGTCCTCGGCTTTGCGCGGGAACGGCGCCGGACACCGGGGCTGCGGCGCGAAGAGGTGGCGCAGCGTGCCAATATCAGCCCGACATGGTATACATGGCTGGAACAGGGGCGCGGCGGCGCACCGTCTGCCGACGTGCTCGACCGCATCGCCCGCGCGCTGATGCTGACGGAGGTGGAGCGGGAGCATCTGTTCCTGCTCGGCCTCGGCCGCCCGCCGGAAGCGCATTACCGGAAGAACGACAGCGTGACGCCGCGGCTGCAGCGCGTGCTCGATGCCCTCGAGCCAAGCCCCGCCCTCATCAGGACCGCAACCTGGGACGTCATCGCCTGGAACCAGGCCGCCACCATCATGCTGACGGACTACGGCTCCCTGCCGCCGGAGGAGCGCAATATCCTGCGGTTCATCTTCCTCGATCCGCGTGCCCGCGCGGCGCAATATGACTGGGAAAGCGTGGCACGCTTCGCGCTGGGCTCATTCCGTGTCGATGCGGCGCGCGCGGGTGCTGCGGCACAGATCGAGCCCTTCGTCGCCGAACTCTGCCGCATCAGCCCCGAATTCCGGGCCATGTGGCGGGATAACGACGTCCGCGGCATACATGGCGAGGCCGTCAAGCACATACGTCATCCGGTTCTCGGCCCGCTCGCCTTCGAATATTCGGCCTTTTCGGTGGATGGACGGACGGACCTCAGCATGATCGTCTACAATCCGGCAACGCCCGACGATGCCGAACGGATCAGGTCGCTGCTGCCGCGGCAGCAGGCGGCAATGGAGCCGGAAAGCGATGCCGGTCTTGCCATTCAAGCTGCAGCCGGGCCGTGAAAATGGCCGGCCGGCAGCCGCGCATCTGCTTTCGCGACGTGCCGCATCGCCCGCTTGGGAGGACGCCAGGTCGGCCCTCAATCGTAATAGGCCGGCGCCTGTTTGAACCCGGGCCAAGCCTCCGGATCATGCCCTGTGACCACCACGGCATCTGTCTGTCCGGCAAGCATGCGTAGCTTGCCTACCGATCGCACCGTGTCGACGGCGGAAGCCATGAACCCGGGGAGAGCCTTTTCGTTCCAGTGATCCAGCGTATAGGCGGCGTCGGCCGCCAGCAGAATTGCACCGGATTTCGGCAGCCGCACCAGAAAGGATTGGTGGCCAACGCTATGGCCTGGCGTGAAAACCATGCGCAGCGCCCCGTCGCCATAGAGATCGTAGCCGTCGGTCGCGTCACCCTCCAGAAAATGCCATTTCAACCCGGGACGGTCGAAGTCCCGGCGTACATAGGCGCCGGCCGCAAACCAGTCCGGCGTGAAGGCATATTCATATTCGCGGCGCTGGACGATGTGGGTCGCATGGGGAAAACGGCCAATGGCGCCGCTGTGGTCGGAGTGCAGATGCGACAAGACGACGAAGCGGACGTCCTCGCGAGAAATGCCGAGCTTCGCCAGCTGCGCGACGCATCCCTGCTCTTCGAGCATGACAGGCTGATAGCTGTCGACGGCATCGCCCCAATAGGCGCGTGGGTCGGCAAGCCCCTCGACCGCGAGGCCGCCATCGATGACAACGTTGCCCTTCGGGTGCGTCAGCAGAAACCAGGGCACGGGAATTTCATAGGAGGCGCCATTTCCCTGGTTCATCCTGATGTCGTGGAACCTGCACCGCTGGGTGCCCGATTGAAACATGTAAAGCCTGATATCGCTCATGAGTCTGACCTGCGAATTTCGATTGCGCGCCTGAATACGCGCTAACCTTTCGGCGACCCAATCACCAGACGTTATTATCCACTTACATTTATCGGCCATGCCGATATATTATCGACATGGATTTGTTGATGGCGATGCGCGTCTATGTCAGGGTGGTGGAACGGGGCAGCATGTCGGCGGCCGCCCGCGACCTCGGCATGGGCCAGCCCGCCGTCAGCGAGCGCATCGACCGGCTGGAGCAATATCTCAACACAAGGCTGCTGCTGCGAAACACGCGCAAGCTTTCCGTCACCGATGTCGGAGCCGCCTTTTACGAACGCAGCAAGCTGGTTCTCGAAAGTGCAAGCGACGCCCTGGCCGTGGCCAGCGCCGACCAGCCGCTGCGCGGCACGCTTCGCATAGCCGCGCCTCACGGCCTCGGCGAGGTGATCCTACCCTCGATCCTGCTTCAGGTGCGCGTGCGTCATCCGCAGCTCAAGATCGAGCTGGTGCTCAACGACAGGATCGTCGATCCGGTGACGGAGGGCGTCGATATTTCGCTGCGCCTCGGCGAAATCGGTGAAGGCAACTTCATTGTGCGAAAACTCGGCCATATCAGCCGCGTGCTGGTGGCATCGGCAGGCTATCTCGGCCGGCACCGGGCGCCGGCAAAACCCGATGACCTTGCCGACCACCCCTTCCTACGGGTCTCCGGCCTTTTCAACAACGGCCGGCTTCCGCTGATCGGCCCGGATCAGCAAACCGAACTCGCCGCCATCGACATCGCCGTGAGCACGAGCCACTGGCGGCCGCTGCACAGCCTGTTGCTCGATGGAGCTGGCATCGGCGTCCTGCAGCAACCCGTTTGCAGCGAGGATCTTGCCAGCGGCAGGCTGGTGCGTCTGCTGCCCGGATTTGCGGTGCCCGGCTTCGATCTGCACGCGCTTTATCCGACGATGAAACCCGTTCCGCCCCGCATCCGGACGATATTGTCACTGCTGGAATCGCAATTGCCGGCAGCTCTCGGCTAGATTTGGAAATCGGTGGCTCCCGCCATCGCAAGGTGGCTCTCCGCCAGCGTTACCCGCACAAGCCAAGCCCAGCTTGCGGCGGAAACTAACCCTTTCCCTGATCGACGCCCTGCGTCGCCATCCCGGGCGTTGCCCGCAGGGTCAGCGCCCAGAAAAGGAGCGTCGCCAGGCTGATGGCCATGCCGGACAGGCAGACGCCCGGCCAGCCTGCGTGAGCGTAGATGATGGTCGATGTCGATGAGCCCGCGGCGCTGCCGATGGAGTAGAAGACCATATAGGCGGCGGTCAGCCTGTTCTGCGCGTCCGGTCGAACGCGGTAGATCATGCCCTGATTGGTGACGTGGGTGGCCTGCAGGCCGAAATCGATGACGAGCACGCCGAGAATGAGCCACAGGATCGAACGATGGAGCATCGAAATCGGCAGCCAGGCGACGAGCATCAGCGCGAGCGCGATGCCGGTCGTACGCTGGCCATGGCCCCGGTCGGCCCAGCGCCCTGCCCGCATGGCGCCGAGCGCGCCTGCCGCGCCGGCAAGACCGAACAGGCCGACTTCGGTATGCGACAGCGAATAGGGCGGCGCGGTCAGCGGCAGGACGAGCGGCGCCAGAAGCGTGGTGATATTGGCGAAGATCAGCATGGCGATGACGGCGCGAATGCGCAGGACGGGTTCTTCCGCGAACAGGACGCCAAGCGAGCGGATGAGACCGAAATAGGAGAGGCTCGTGTGCGGTCTTTGCTGGTGCGGAAGCGCACGCCGGAGGAGAAACGCGATTGCCAGCGTCAGCACGGCAGAGACGATATAGACCGTTCGCCAGCCGGAAAGATCTGTCAGCGCTCCCGCGACGCTGCGCGCCAGGAGAATGCCGAACACGATACCGCTCGTGACCATGCCGACGATATGGCCGCGCTCGGAAGGATGCGCCAGGCTGGCGGCATAGGCGACCAGAGCCTGTGTCACCACCGCCAGGAATCCGACGGCGGCCATGGCGCCGAGCAGCATGGCCGCATTGGACGAAAAGCCGGCGCAGACGAGTGCCGCGGCGCTCAGCAGCGATTGCACAATGATGAGCTTGCGCCGGTCGACGAGATCGCCGAGCGGCACCAGCAGGATCAGGCCGAGCCCATAGCCGAGCTGCGTCGCACCGACGATCAGGCCGGCGACCGTGCGCGACAGCTTGAGGTCGTCAGCCATGACATCGAGAAGCGGATGGGCGAAGTAGGCATTCGCCACGGCGAGGCCGCAGGCCGCGGCAAAAAGGAAAATCGTGGCAGGCGTCATCGATGGCCCACCCTCCCCGGAGAAACCGGCGCTTTCGAGCGCGCCCTTCGGCACGGGACGAAGACACGCAGCATCGTTCGCGCTGCCGGCCGGCGGCGCGTCCTGATCGATCGTCATTGCAAAACTCCCGATTCTTCGGTTTAATAATGAAACCATCAACCGGGTAACATCGTTGGTTTAATAATGCAACCATTCTTGCCGACAAAAGACCAGGAGAGCTGAGCGAATGGTGGCGCGAAAAAGCCTGAAAGGCGATTACTGCCCCAGCGCCCGCTCGCTCGACGTCATCGGCGACTGGTGGTCGCTGCTGATCGTTCGCGATGCCTTCGACGGGCTGACCCGCTTCGGCGAATTTCAGAAAAGCCTCGGCATCGCCAAGAACATTCTGACCGAGCGCCTGCGGTCTCTGGTGGCAAGCGGCATCCTGGAGCTGGCTCCCGCCAGCGAAGGCGGCGCACGCATGGAATATCGCCTGACCGCGATGGGGAAGGATCTCTTTCCGGTCATGGTGGCGCTACGGCAATTCGGCGAACGCCATCTCTTCGCGCCGGCGGAAGATCATTCGCTGCTGGTGGATCGCGCCAGCGGACAGCCGGTACAGCTTGAAATCCGGGCGCAGGACGGACGCCGCATCGGCCCGGACGAGGCGCTGATCCTGAAGGTGCCCGAGGAGAAATAGGGCAAAGGTGCCGGAACTCGGCGGGCAAAAGTACTCGCCGGAGCCGACCTTAAAACACCAGCGAGCGGTGTAACTGCGCACCCGCCCAGGCGCCGTCGCCCACGGCCAGCGACACCGAATGCGGTACGCGCGCAGCGTCGCCGCAGGCGAAAGCGCCCGACACCGTGGTTTCCTTCATGGCGTCGGTCCGGATCTGGATGCCGAAGGGCGTCTCTTCGAGAGCGCAGCCGAGCCGCGCGGCAATCGGGCTCGACGGCGCATTGCGCGACGCGGTGAAGAGCCCGGCAAACCGCAGCAGGCGTCCGTCTGCAAGCCGCACATCGGCAGCTCCCTCAAGCCGTGCGACCGGCGTTTCCTCGATTGCCACGCCGCGCGCAGCCAGATCGGCGCGCTGTGCCGCGTCCGGAGCAAACGAACCGTTGAGAAACAGCGTCACCTCGCCCCATTCCGGCAGCAACTGCGCCTGATGCAGCGACATCGGCCCGGTGGCGATGCAGCCGATGCGGCCCTGATCGAGCTCGTAGCCATGGCAATAGGGGCAATGGAAGACGCTCCGGCCCCAACGCTCGCGCAGTCCGCCGATCTCAGGCAATGCATCGGAGACGCCGGTCGCGAAAAGCAGGCGCCGGGCACCGTGGCGTGCACCGTCTGCCGTGGTCACGACGAAGGCATTCTTCTCGCCCTCGGCCTGCTCGGCCGTGCCTTCGGCCCAGGCCAATGTCGGGTAGGCGGAAAGCTGGGCGCGCGCCTTGCGGGCGATCTCGCCGGGATTGACGCCATCCTGACCGAGAAAGCCGTGGGACTCCTCGGCAAAACGATTGCGGCGCTTGCCGGCGTCGATCACCAGCACCTTGCGCCGGGCACGGAGAAGCTGGAGGGCGGCTGCCATTCCGGCATAACTGCCGCCGATGACGATGACATCATGGGTCACGATAATTCATTCCTTTCCGTGCGCCATCGCGCATGACGCCGCGCAAACTCGGCAGCGAGATCGGCAAGCGTGACGGCCTCAAAACGCTGGAGCAGCAGCGCCTCCGCTTCCGCAAAGGCATCGTCGAGCACCGAATTGACCGATTGCTCGACAAGGCATTCCGGCGTCTCGTTGCGATTGCCGATGGCGAAGACGGCCGGCTCGCCGAGCGCCTCGTGCAGCTGGCGTAGCGTCACCGCCGCGAGATCGGCGGCAATCGTCCAGCCGCCGGCATGCCCCTTGGCGGAACGCACGATACCCACCTCGCGCAGCATGCCCATGGTACGCCGTACCACGACGGGATTGGTGTGCATGCACTGCGCCAGGGTTTCGGATGTCACCGGCGTATCCTGTTCGGCCATATGGAGCAGGGCATGGAGAACGGAGGAAAGTCGACTGTCGCGCTTCATGTAACTTCAATTATTACGATTCGTTGCAGCATGCAAGGCCGATGCCGCCGATCCTGTCGGCGAGCGCCTTGCTTTTTTTTTGAAGGCGTGAGGCGCGCCGCAATTGGCAACGGCCGCAACGGGAAGTCGAATGCAGCCACCAGCCTGAAGCAGTTCCAGGAAAAGGCGGGCGCTCTAGAAAACGCACTTCACCACCATCTCGGCACCCAGCAGGAGAAGGCACAGCAGAAACCAGCGGCGGAAGGTCGCCAGGCTGATGCGGTTGCGAACGAGCTGGCCGGACCACATGCCGGCGAGCGCCGGCACAATCGCCAGCGCAGACAGCGCGAAATTATCGAGGCGGAAGGCGCCGTGCCAGGCGAGTGCGCCGGCCAGCGCCACCGTGGAAACGGTGAAGGAAAGGCCGAGCGCCTGAACCAGCTCTTCCTTCTCCAGCCCCAGCGCCTGCAGAAAGGGCACTGCCGGTACGACGAAAACGCCGGTCGCGCCGGTCAACAGGCCGGTGATCAAGCCGACGACCGGCGACAGCAGCGGCTCCAGCGTCGGAGACATATGGAGCTGGCGGGCAAGCAAGGCGTGGCCGGCATAGACGATGAGCGCCCCACCCAGCGCTCCCGTCGTCAGCCGCGTGTCGCCGGCGGCCAGAAGATATGAGCCGGCAAAGGTTCCGACGATGACGGCAAACGCCAGCAAGAAAAACCGACGCACGAGCGCGCCGAAGCTCGGGCCTGCCAGAAGCTGCCAGACATTGGTGACGAAGGACGGCACGATCAGCAGGCTCGCTGCCGCGAGCGGCGAAATCAGGATGCTCAAGACACCCATCGCCACGGTCGGCAGCCCCATGCCGGTCACGCCCTTGACCATGCCGGCGACGAAGAAGGTGACGGAAATTGCGGCGAGAAGCGATATCGAATGATCCATGATATCCCTTCCCTAGCAAATACGGGGCCGGGGACAATGCGGATGATGCGAAGGCAGCCTTCGGCTATCCCGAAGGCTGAATATGCGATACTTTCCAATCCATGCGTTTCGACCTGACCGACCTTCGCCTTTTCCTCGCCGTCGTCGATGCCGGGAGCATTACTCATGGCGCGGCCGATGTCGGCCTTTCGCTGCCGGCCGCCAGCGAGCGGCTGCGCCACATGGAGGCGAATGGCGGCGTAAGCCTTCTGGAACGCGGGCGACGCGGTATCCGTCCGACACCGGCCGGAGAGGCATTGGCCCATCATGCCCGGCTGATACAACGGCAGCTCACGCAGATGCGCGGCGAGCTCGGCGAACACGCAAGCGGCCTGCGGGCAACCATCCGGCTCGTGGCCAATACCGCGGCAATCGTGGAATACCTGCCGTCACGGCTTGCGGACTGGATGACCAGGCATCCGCGAACCGATATCGACCTCAAGGAGCGGCAAAGCATCGAAATCGCGCGGGCCATTTCAGCCGGGCACGCCGAAATCGGCATCCTGTCCGACGCCGTCGACACTTCCGGCCTGATATTGCGGCCCTTCGCGATCGATCGGCTGGTGGCGGTCGTGCCTCGCGATCATGCACTCGCCGGCGCAAGGCAGGTTGCTTTCGCGGATGTCCTGCACGAGCATTTCGTCGGGCTTGCGGGTGGAGCGCTGCAGGACCACATCGACGCGCAGGCGGCACGGCTCGGCGCCCGATTGAAGATGCGGGTGCGGATGAGAACATTCGAGAGCATCTGCGAGATGGCGGGCCGCGGCATCGGTCTCGGCATCGTGCCCGAAACGGCGGCGCGTCGTTGCAGCCGGTCCGCAAGGATTGCAGCGTTGCGCCTCACCGACAGCTGGGCCATGCGCCGGCTTTCGATCTGCACGCGCTCCCTCGACGACTTGCCGTCGCCGGCGCGCGATCTTTTCGAGCATTTGGCAGGGTCGTGAGCGTTGCGCCGTTGGAAAAACGGCGTGGGATCGAATAATCTCGCCACATGGCCGTCTGGAGGGGACGGGCGCAATGGGAGGTGGATATGGAATTTCGCGACGACGAGCTTCATCGCTTCGAAGCCGAGGGCGCCGCACCCTTGCCGCGTGCAGAGACGGAAGGCCATGCCGATCACGACGGCGCGCGGATATGGTATGCATCCTACGGCAGGGGCAGACCGGTCATCCTCCTGCATGGCGGGCTCGGAAACAGCGGCAATTGGGGCCATCAGGTGCCGGCCCTGATCGATGCCGGCTACCAGGTTGTCGTCATCGACAGCCGCGGCCACGGCCGCAGCACGCGCGACGAGCGGCCCTACAGCTACGAACTGATGGCATCCGACGTTCTCGCCGTCATGGACAGGCTGAAAATCGGCAAGGCAGCCATTGCCGGATGGAGCGACGGCGCCTGCACTGGCATGATCCTTGGAAGAACCCATCCGGAGCGCGTATCCGGCGTCTTCTTCTTCGCCTGCAACATGGACCCGAGCGGCACCAGGGAATTCGTGCCGACGCCCGTCATCGAGCGCTGTTTCTCCCGCCATACGAAGGATTATGCCGCCCTGTCGGCTACGCCCGACAAGTTCGATGCCTTCGTCGGGGCCGTCGGCCTGATGCAGCGGACGGAGCCGAACTATGCCATTCCCGATCTCGCCGATATCCATGTGCCTGTCGCCATCGTTCACAGCGAGCACGACGAGTTCATCAGGCGCGAACACGCCGATCATCTCGTGAGGCACATTGCCGGGGCGGAGCTGATTCTTCTGTCCGGCGTCAGCCATTTCGCCCCGCTGCAGCGGCCGGCGCAGTTCAACGCCAGCCTCCTCGGCTTCCTCGCAAGGATCTGACCTCGGATTCGGTTGCGCACGTCCAATTGTTGGAATAAATGATGAACATCATCTTATTCGAACTCCCGAGACCGAATCGCCACTGAAAGGCCCTTCCGCCCCGGGGAGCAATATTGGCTCCAGGCAGGAGAATTTTATGACAGCCACTTTATTTTCGCCGCTCGCCGTCGGCCCTCTTCAGCTCGCGCATCGAATCGTCATGGCACCGCTGACCCGCATGCGGGCGAACCAGCCGGGCAATGTCCCTTCCCCGCTGAATGCCGAATATTATGCCCAGCGTGCAAGCGAGGGCGGCCTGATCATTTCCGAAGGATCGCAGATTTCCCGCTCCGGCCAGGGCATGCCGGCAACGCCGGGCATCCACACCGACGAACAGATCGCCGGCTGGAAAGCGGTGACGGATGCCGTTCACGGCAAGGGCGGCAGGATTTTCCTGCAGCTCTGGCATGTCGGCCGCATTTCCCATTCGTCTCACCAGCCGGGCGGTGCCCCGCCGATTGCCCCTTCGGCGATTGCCGCCAAGGGACAAGCCTTCACCGCTTCGTTCGAGCGCGTGCCTTTCGAGACGCCGCAGGCGATCGATATCGACCTGATGCCGCTGCTGCTCGACGTCTATGCGCAGGCAGCGGCCAATGCCAGGCAGGCCGGCTTTGACGGCGTCGAGATTCACGGTGCCAATGGCTACCTGATCGAGCAATTCCTGCAGACGCGTACCAACCAGCGCACCGACCAGTATGGCGGCTCGATCGAGAACCGCACGCGGCTGCTGCTCGAGGTCGTGGAGGCGGTTTCCGATGTCTGGGGTTCGGATCGCGTCGGCGTCCGCCTCTCGCCCTTCGGCGTTGCCAACGACAGCGGCGAGGACGACCCGTTGCGCCTCTACGGCCATGTCATTCGCGAGCTGGACCGGCTCAATCTCGCCTATCTGCATCTGATCGAGCCGCGCGCCAGCGGCGCCGGCCAGGCCGAGGTCGACCACAAGAACGTGCCGTCGGCCGCCGAGCTGTTCCGGCCCGCCTGGTCGGGCACGCTGATCGCCGCGGGCAACTTTCAGCCGGACACCGCCGAAGCGGCCCTCGCCGCCGGTCATGCCGATGCCATCGCCTTCGGGCGGCTGTTCATCGCCAATCCCGACCTGCCGGAGCGTATCCGCCGCGGGGCGCCTCTCAACCCCTATCATCGCCCCACATTCTATGGCGGCGGCGTCGAGGGTTACACCGATTATCCAACGCTGGATGCCAGGGAGGCCGCCGAATGAGCACGCCGAGCGCCATCATCGTCGGAGTGGGAGCGGAACGGGGCCTGGGTGCGGCACTCTGTCGGCTTCTCGCGGACAAGGGCTATCATGTCGTCATTGCCGGCCGAACACCGGCGAAAATCGAGCAGGTGGCGGCTGCCATCGACGCATCCGGCGGCAGCGCCGAAGCCATCGAAACGGACGCGACGGATGAGGCGGCAGTCATCCGGCTCTTCGAACACGCCTTTGCGACGCGAACCGACATTGCTCCGCCCGATTTCATCGTCTTCAACGCCGGCATCAACCGCCCTATCGGCTTTCGCGACGTGACAGCCGCACAATTCGAGGAATTCTGGCGCATCTGCTGCTTCGGCGGCTTCCTTGTCGGCCGCGAGGCGGCGCGTCACCTGGCGCCGCTCGGCCGCGGCACCGTGATCTTCACGGGCGCTTCCGCCAGCCTGCGCGGCAAGGCGGGCTTCGCGCAATTCGCCGCAGCCAAAGCCGGCCTTCGCATGATCAGCCAGAGCATGGCGCGGGAATTCGGCCCCCTGGGCCTGCATGTCGCCCACACCATCATCGACGGCGGCATCGATGGAGAACGATTGCGCTCGCGCCGGCCGGATGTCGATGCCGATGGTCTCCTGAATATAGATGCCATCGCCGAGAGCTATTGGCATATCCACCGCCAGCATCCTTCCGCCTGGACTCAGGAGCTCGATCTGCGCCCTTACAAGGAAAATTTCTAGGGAAGTCACGGCGTTCCTCTAGCAATTCCGCGACAACGCCTTGGCAATCGCCAGGAACCTCGGATCTTCGCAGGAAGCACGACGCCGACCTTCGGCCTCGCCTCCCATATCCTCCGTCTCGCTCGGGATCGTGAAGGACCATGCGGACGGGTGTTTCCGATGCCGGAAAAGACTGGCCAGCCGACCGACGAAGCCCCGGCTGGGAGAGTCTTCCCGCTTGGATGACGGCGGATCGACGGCGTTCGGATTGGCCGGATCGCCAAAGCGATCGTGATAAAGATCCCTGAAGAGGTAGCTGATTGTCATCGTTCGATCCTCCAGATTTGAATCGATTCAATTTATTCATGCATTGCTTTCTTGAATCGGTTCAATACTACGCTCGGCAACTCCGCTGTCAAGCAGAATTGAACCGATACAATTTCGTTGCTACTATCTATCGGAAACGCAATGGAGAATTGAATTGGCCAAGGGTACGATCAGGCTTGCGGACGTCGCCAAGGCGGCGGGCGTATCGCAGGGAACCGCCTCCAATGTTTTCAGCCGGCCGGACGTGGTGCGCGAGGAAGTGCGCGAGCATGTGCTGGAGACGGCCAGGCGGCTTGGATATGCCGGGCCGAGCCTGAAGGGGCGGCTGCTGCGGGCGGGAAAGGTCAATGCCATCGGCGTCGCCGCGGTGGAGCCGCTTGCCTATTTCTTCGACGATCCCTGGGCGAGAGCGCTGCTGGCCGCCGTTTCCCAGGTCTGCGATGCCAGCGGCACCGGCCTTGCACTCGTTTCGGCCAAGGACCGGCACAAGCTCGATTGGAACATCAAGAGCGCATTGGTGGATGGCTTCATCCTGCTCTGCGTCGAAGGCGGCGAGAAGCTGGTTCAGCTGACGCGCGAGCGGCAACTGCCCTTCGTCGCACTGGCCTTGAACGACGAGGATTCGTCGATCCCTTCGATCAGCGTCGACAATCTCGGCGGCGCTGCCGTTGCGGCTCGGCATCTGGCCGAATTGGGCCACAGGCGATTCGGCGTGCTCGCGACGGAATTTTCGGACGATCACGTCGGACCGGCCGGCATCGCCGAGATCGAGCGGGCGATCTATTCCACCTCACGCAACCGCGCGCTCGGCTACTGGCAGGCGCTCGACGCCTTCGGCATAAGGCGCGAGACATTGCCGATCTACGAAACCATCAACGACAAGCCGAGCGTCGAAGCCGGGCTCGAATATCTGTTTTCAGCGCCCGAACCGCCAACGGCGATCCTCGCCATGTCCGACAATATTGCGTTGCTGACGATAAACTGGCTGCGTGCTCGCGGCCTTTCGGTTCCGCGGGATGTTTCCGTCATCGGCTTCGACGGCGTGCCGGAAGGCGGCATGGTGGAACCGGGCCTGACAACGATGGCGCAGCCTTTTGCCGAGATCGCGCAACGTGCCGTGCAGGCCGTTCTTCACGATTCCATGCCGACCGAGGGCGAGATGATCGGCGTCAGCCTCATCGTGCGCGGCAGCACCGCGGCGCCGAAGCAATAATCCCGCTCCGGACCGTGCCGAAATCCGCCGGCAGCACACGATACACTTGCCAGAGAGGTTCCGCGTTTCACGGTGCTTCCGGGGCTTTTACGTTCTTCCGGGCGGAAAACCGCTGCGCACTTTTGTTCTAGCCGGCTTGCTGCCCGCCATCCAGAGCGGCCGTGCGCATCTCCATGAGCTGCCGGGCAGCAGCGGCGGCGGCATCCTTGTCGCTTGCCACCTGAACGGTCGGGAAGGCGAACTGGATGCCGTTTTCGTCGAACGCCTGCTTGATCAGCGCCAGTGCGTTGCGGCGGATGACGGAGAGTTCGTTGGGCTTGGCGGTGATCGCCAGCCTGATTTCGATCGCGAAATCGCCGAACTGCTCGACGCCCTTCATCTTCAGCGTCTGAATGATGTTCGGCGCCAGATCGGCATCTTCGAGCAGGCGCTGACCGATGTCCCTGATGATCTTCTTCAGCTTCACGAGGTCGGTATCGTATGTGACCTTGACGATGATCTTGTCGATGGCCCAGTCGCGATTCATGTTGTTGACCGCGCCGAGCGAGCCGAAGGGGATGGTCGCCAGCGGGCCGCGCTGATGGCGCAGCTTCACCGAACGCAGGCTGAAGGATTCCACGACACCCTTGTAGTGGCCGCTTTCGATATATTCGCCGACACGGAAGGCATCGTCCCAAAGGTAGAAGATGCCGCTGATCACATCCTTGACGATAGTCTGCGCGCCGAAGCCGACGGCAACGCCGACAACGCCCGCGCCGGCGATCAACGGCCCGATCTGCACGCCGAGGCCCGACAGCACCATCATGATCGCGATGATGCCGATGACGACGGCCAGAATGTTGCGGAAGATCGGCAACAGCGTCTGCAGCCGGGCGCGGCTCGCCCGCATCTCCTCGGTATCGCCGACTGCCGGCAGGACTTGCATCAGCTTGCCGTCGATATAGGTTTTCGCCAGCTGCCAGACGAGATCGGCGACCAGCAGGATGACGATGCCGCCCAGAATGCCGCGCGCCACCCGGCCGACGACCGATTCGCTGCCGCTCATCATCGCATGGGCCTCGACACCCAGCATCCGGCCCAGCCAGAGAGCGGCGAATGTAATGATGAGCGCTCTTACGCCGCGATCGAGAAGAACGGTCGCCAGCTTTCCGGCGCCGAAAATGCCGTCGGCCGCATCGTGCAGCGCCTCGATCGCCTGGGTCGACACGGAGAGAACGCGCGGCAGCAATATTGCGTAGATGCCGAGCCAGAGAAGGCCGTCGAAACCGGCCACCCAAAGGCACCAGAGAGCCGCAAAGAAAATCGTCAGCAGCCAGGAGAGCGTCTTTGCTCCGCGTTTTTCCGGCGCAAGCGGCCTCGCCCATACGGCGGAGACGGCGATGAGGAAGAGGCCCACGCCGAGCGCGTAGCCGACGAGATCGCGTGCGCCCGCCGAAAAACCAAGCGAAATCACGGCCTGAATGACAGCCCAGCCGCAGGCGAAATAGACCGCGAACAGGGTGCATCGCCGATACCAGTAGGCTGCCACGCGCCGCCGCTCGGCGATGCGGGCTGTTCCACCATCCTCATCCAGAATATCGTTGGCGCGGCGCATCGCGATCAGCTCCATCATCAGCTTGCCGATGGAAAACGCCAACCGGATGGAAACCAGGGCGATGACGCAGGCGATCGCAAAGCTTTCGATGGCGGGCGGCCAATCGAAAGCAAGAAGCGGAACGAGTGTCACCAGACCATGGATGACGGCCGGCACGACGCCGCCCAGGAACTGAAACCGCGCCGCCTGCAACTCCGTCTCGGTGCCGGCGGCCTTTTCGGCGCGCTGCGTGTGCCTGGCATTGATGAAACGCGCAACCGTCAGCTCGGCCACAAGCCCGAGGAAGAAGAGGATCACGATCTGGATGACGATGCGCAGCAGGCCAACGGCCCTGCCCTCGCCCTCCAGTTTTTCCGACGCCGCCATGACCTCATGCGGGAGCGTCATCGCCGCGCCGGACACCACTTCGAGATGATGCCGCGTGTGTCCCAGCAGGCCGGACAGAACCGACATCTGATCGCCGTTGGCCGTGACCGGCTCGCCGGCGGCGGCCGGTTGATTGTTGAGCTGCGCGCCGAGCCATTGCCTGACGTCAGGCTCGTTCATCAGCTGGATCAGCTGGCGAACCTTGTCGGGCGGCGGAGCCGCGGGTTGCGGCGCCGCAGCCTGTGCGAACGTCGTGGCGGGCGCGACCAATGCGAACAAACAGAAAAGCAGCGTCCCGATCGACAGCCTGCGACCCTCGGCATCCCTCATATGCTGCACGCCCTTCCCGCCATCGGACCATCCTGCCCGCCCTTGCAGACTATACGCGTTTTTCACGCGGGCAAGCAGGCACTTAAGGCGCCTCCTCTACATCACGCCGGCATTGCCCGACAGCAGCAGCCGCGCTAGGTTCCGCAGCGATAAAGTTCAGTACCCGGGGATGCGCGTGTTCAACTTCCTGAAAAGGCTCTTCGGCAAGGACAAGAAGGCGGATACGTCTCGCGGGCAGACATCGCCGATGCCCGCGCCTGGCACCATCGCAGCCAAGACGCTTGACCTCAACATCCCCGACGAAGCCTTGCAGGACGAAGCGAGCTTCGCGGCCTATCTGCAGGAGCGCCTGCCATTCTTCGGCGACCTGATCCGCGCCGATTACGACCCGGCGGCCGGCAGCCTGACGCTGCACGGACGCAACGGCGATACGATGACGAAATTTCTCGGCAATGCTCTGCTGTCGCTGCGCGAAAAGCGAGGACCGGCGCGCGCGCAGGCCCTTCTCAACTATCTCAACATGACCGAAGCCATGGCTGACGACGGCGAACTCGCCAGGGTTCTGCCGGTGCTGAAGGCGCGCGATTTCGTCGATGTGGCCCGACAGCAGATGATGCAGGCCGTGAAAGACGAGCCGAGCCCGCCGCAATTCGTCTATCTCGACGAAGCCGAAAACCTGATCAGGCTCTTCGTCGTCAACGGCGAGACCACCGTCAACTACGTCATGTCGACGGCGCTGGAGGATTGGGGCATAGATGTCAGGGAACTGGCGGAGACGGCGCAGGCCAACCTGCAAAAATTTCTCGCCAAAACCGGCGTCCAGGTCGCCAAGCGCAGCCGGTTTCAATATGTCGAGGTGGACGGTCAGTTCGAATCCAGCGTCGCCTTCGTGCCGAACTTCTGGGCTCAGGTGCAGGACCAATCCGGCGGCGCGGCGCCGATCGCGGCCTTCCTGTCCCGCGACAAGGTATTCTTCACGCATGAGAACGACATCGAGGGCCTGCAGCTTCTGGAGCTGATCAGCGCCGATCTCAGCGACGTGCCCTATGTCATATCGCCGGATCAATACCGCTGGGAAAACGGCCGCTGGACGTTGTTCCGGCGGGTCGCCCGGATGGAAGCAGCCGTCCGGCATTAAAGCCGAATCCGGTCATCTTCCCGGAACGGCGCCTAAACAAAAACTTCCTGATCGACGCGATCTTCCGCGCCGAAGAATTTGAGATAGCGCTCGACTTCCGCCGGCTCGCCCGTCGCCTTCTGCGGATTGTCCGAAAGCTTGACGGCCGGGCGGCCATTGGCCTCGATCACCTTGCAGACGATCGAGATCGGATTGAGGCCCTTGAGTTCGGTCGGCGCGCAACCTGCGAAGTCGTTGGTCAGATTGGTGCCCCAGCCGAAGCTCATGCGCACACGGCCGTCGAAATGCCTGTAGGTGTCGATAATGGCATCGACGTCGAGGCCGTCGGAAAAGATCAGCAGCTTCTGGCGCGGGTCGCGGCCCATCTTCTTCCACCAGTCGATGATCTTCTCGCCGCCTTCGATGGGCGGGGCGCTGTCAGGGCGGAAGCCGGTCCAGTCGGCCACCCATTCCGGCGCGTTGCGCAGGAATGAGGCGGTGCCGAAGGCATCGGGCAATACCACAAGCAGATTGCCGCCATAGAGGCGATTCCAGTCGCGCAGAACCTTGTAGGGCGCCTTGCCGAGCTCTTCGTCGTTCCGCGCCAGGGCTGCGGCGACCATCGGCAGCTCATGCGCGTTGGTGCCGACGGCTTCGAGATCTGAATCCATGGCGAGCAGCACGTTGCTGGTACCGGTGAAGGCGTGCGGCACGCCTTCCTTCAGCGCCTCGACGCACCAGCGCTGCCAGAGGAAGCTGTGACGGCGGCGGGTGCCGAAATCGGAGATGCGCAGGCCCGGCAGCTCCCGCAGCCGCTCCACCTTTTCCCACATCTTCGCCTTGGCGCGGGCATAGAGCACATCGAGCGTGAAGGGACCGAGCGCCTTCAGCGCCGTGCGCGAGCGCAGTTCGTTGATGATGGCGAGCGCGGGAATCTCCCACATCGTCGTCTCCTTCCACGAGCCGTGGAAGTCGAGAATATACTGGCCGTCGCGCTTCGAAAGCTCATATTCCGGTAGCTGGAAATTCGACAGCCAGGCGAGGAATTCCGGCTCGAATATCTGGGCGCGGCCGTAAAAGCTGTTACCCGCCAGCCAGATCATCTCCTTCTTGGAGAGCCGGAGCGTGCGGGCATGATCGAGCTGGTCACGCAACTCCTTCTCGTCGATCACTTCGGCAAGGCGAACGCTCTTGGTGCGATTGATGAGCGAGAAGGTGGCATCGACGTCGGGATAGAGCTTCCAGATCATCTGAAGCATCAGAAGCTTGTAGAAATCCGTGTCGATCAGGCTGCGGACAATCGGATCGAGCTTCCAGGTATGGTTATAGACGCGGGTGGCGATATCCGTCTTGGTCATGTCGTTCCTGCCCCGTCTCCTGCCCCTGCCGACGTCATGCTTCTCGCCAGCGGGCGTGCCGGCATGCGTGTATGGTGCCCTGTTATCAAAAAATGTTGACCGAAAGTCCAGTCACTGAAAGAAAATTGATACCAGAGTCGATGGGTCACGTATCGCCGGCAACAGCCGACGATACACACTTAGTAACCCCGGCTGCGATCCACCAGATGCTGCAGCGGCTCGCCACGCTCGAAGCGGGCGATCTGCTCTTCCACATGGCGCATGAGCGCCTTTTCCTCCGACACCGCGGAATCATGCGGCGTGATGATGACGTTTTCCAGACCCCAAAGCGAATCGTCGGCCGAAAGCGGCTCGACGGCGAAGACATCCAGCGAGGCACCGCCGAGAATACCGGTGCGGATCGCAGACGCGATATCGGCCTGCACCTGGCTCTTGCCGCGGCCGGCATTGACGAAGACCGGCTTGCCCAGCGCGCTCTGGCGGCGGAGCTTCGAAAAGAGCGAGGCGTTGTAGATGCCCGTCGTCTCCGGCGTCAGCGGCAGCAGGCCGACGAGAATATCGGTGCGGGAGAGAAACGCGTCCAGCTCGCCGGCATCGAAGGTTTCCATGCCGTCGATCTGCTTCCTGCTGCGCGACCAGCCGATGACGTTGAAGCCCATGACCTTCAGCTTGGCGGCGGCATCGCAGCCGAGAACGCCGAGGCCCATGACGCCGACGGTGACGTCGGCCGCCTCGGGACCATGCTGCGGCGCCCAGACGTGCTGGCGCTGATTGCGCATGTGCCCCTGCACGTCGCGCAGATGCATCAGGCACTGCATCACGACCCATTCGCTCATGCGCGTGGTGAGACTGCGATCGACGAAGCGGACGATCGGAATGTCCGGCAGGCCGGCAATCGACATCATCGAATCGACGCCCGCACCGCCCGAGAAAATAACCTTGAGGTTGCGCGCCCGCTCGAAAAGATCGGCATCCGGCTTCCACAGGAGCGCATAATCCACATGGGAGAGATCCGCGCCCTTGTTGGCGGGGTCGGCCAGATTGATGCTGCCGCGATCGGCAAAAGCCGCCTCCAGCACCTTGGCAACGGTTGCGGGGTCGAACTTCAGATCGACGAGAACGGGGCTTTTGGCCGGCATGGCGGTGGCCTTCACTGCTGGACGGCGGCGGTCGGCACCGCCTCGATGTTGAATGCGGCGGCGAGAAGCGCCTTGGTGTAATCCTCTTTCGGCGTACGGAAAATATCGGCCGACGCGCCCTGTTCCACGACCTTGCCGAAGCGCATGACGATCAGCTCGTTGGCGAGCGCCTTCACCACCTTGAGGTCGTGGCTGATGAAGAGGTAGGCAAGATCGTGCTTCTTCTGCAGATCGCGCAGCAGATCGACCACCTGCGCCTGCACGCTCATGTCCAGCGCCGAGGTCGGCTCGTCCAGCATGACGAAACGTGGCTTCAGCACCATGGCGCGCGCAATGGCGATGCGCTGACGCTGGCCGCCGGAAAATTCATGCGGGAAACGCCAGCGCGTGGACGGGTCGAGGCCGACCTCGTCCAGCGCCCAGCAGACGCGTTGGTCGCGCTCCTCGGCCGAAAGCGAGCGCTCATGCACCTTGAGCCCCTCGGCGATGATTTCGCCCACCGACATGCGCGGGCTGAGCGATCCGTAGGGGTCCTGGAAGACCACCTGCAGCTGGTTGCGCAGCGGCCGCATCTCGCGGAACGAATAGCCGGCAATGTCCTTGCCGACGAAGGCGATGCGTCCCCGGGACGAAATGAGCCGGGCGAGCGCCAGGCCGAGCGTGGTCTTGCCGGAGCCGGATTCGCCGACGACGCCGAGCGTCTGGCCGGCCCTGAGCTTCAGATCGATGCCGTCGACCGCCTTTACGTGATCGACGACCTTGCGCATGAAGCCTGCCTTGATCGGGAACCAGACGCGAATGTCGCTGCCTTCCATGACCACGGGCTTGCCGGTGTCGCTCGCCGGCGGCTCGCCGCGCGGCTCGGCAGCCAGCAAATGGCGGGTATACTCATGCTGCGGCCGGGTGAAGACCTCTTCCACAGTACCCGTCTCGACGATACGTCCCTTGGTCATCACGCAGACACGGTCGGCGAACTTGCGGACGATGCCGAGATCGTGGGTGATGAACAGCATCGACATGCCGTGCGCGCCCTTGAGCTCGCGCAAGAGCTCGAGGATCTGCGCCTGCACGGTGACGTCGAGCGCCGTCGTCGGCTCGTCGGCGATCAGCAGTTCGGGACGGTTGGCAAGCGCCATGGCGATCATCACGCGCTGGCGCTGCCCCCCGGACAGCTCGTGGGGATAGGCCTTGAGGCGCTTTTCCGGCTCGCGGATGCCGACCTGGTTCAGAAGCTCCAGCGTGCGGCTGCGCGCGGCGTGGCCGGTCATGCCCTGATGCAGCGCCAGAATTTCGCTGATCTGCTTCTCGATCGAATGGAGCGGATTGAGCGAGGTCATCGGCTCCTGAAAGATCATCGTAATGTCGTTGCCGCGCACGGCGCGCAGCTCGTTGTCGGATGCCTTCAGAAGATCCTTACCCTTGAAGAGGATTTCGCCCGAGGGGTGGCTCGCGGACGGATAGGGCAGAAGCTTCAGGATGGAATTGGCCGAGACCGACTTGCCGGAGCCGGATTCGCCGACCAGCGCCAGCACCTCGCCCTTTCTTATGTCGAAGGAAACGCCGTCGACGGCGGTCGAGGTTTTTCCGCCCTGGTGAAAGGCGACCGACAGATTGCGGACGGAGAGCAGCGGAATGGAGTTTTCGCTCATCGGAACGTCTTCCTCGGATCGAAGGCGTCGCGCACGGCCTCGCCGATGAAAATCAGCAGCGACAGCATGATCGACATGGTGAAGAAGGCCGAGAGCCCGAGCCAGGGAGCCTGAAGGTTGGATTTGCCCTGGGCGATCATTTCCCCCAGCGACGGCGAGCCGGGCGGCATGCCGAAGCCGAGGAAGTCGAGCGAGGTCAGGGTGGTGATCGAACCCGACAGGATGAAGGGCACGAAGGTCAGCGTCGCGACCATCGCATTCGGCAGGAGATGGCGATACATGATGGTGCGGTTGTCGACGCCAAGCGCCCTGGCGGCACGGACATATTCGAAGTTGCGCGCCCGCAGGAATTCGGCGCGCACGACGCCGACGAGCCCCACCCAGGAAAACAGTAGCAGGATACCGAGCAGGATGAAGAAGCCGGGCGGCAGCACCGAGGCGATGATCAGCAGGATGTAAAGCACCGGCATCGACGACCAGATCTCGATGAAGCGCTGCATCAAGAGGTCCGTCCATCCGCCGAAATAGCCCTGCACCGCGCCGGCGCAGACGCCGACGACAGCCGAGCAGATGGTGAGAACGAGGCCGAACAGCACCGATATGCGGAAACCGTAGATCAGGCGGGCGAGCACGTCGCGAGCCTGATCGTCGGTGCCGAGCCAGTTGAAATTGCTCCAGTTGCAGTTCGGGTCGGCAACGCCACCGGCATAGCCCGAGCAGCGCTGTTCCCTGCTCATCGCCCAGAAGGGCGGGGTCGGCGCCGACATTCCCTGCGGCAGGTTGGAATTGGCGGTCTGGTAGGAATAGTGGATCGGCGGCCAGAGCATCCAGCCATTGGCATTGATCTCGTCCTGGATGTCCTGGGCGCGATAGTCCGTCTGCGCCAGAAAACCGCCGAACTTTTCCTCGGGATAATCGACGAAGATCGGCGTCAGGATTTCGCCCTTGTAGGAGACGAGGATCGGCCGGTCGTTGGCGATGAATTCGGCGCCGAGGGTGAGGACGAACAGGACCAGGAAGATCCAGAGCGACCAGTAGCCCCGGCGGTTTGCCTTGAAATTTTCCCAGCGGCGAATGTTGGTCGGCGAAAAGAGCCCCTTGCGCGGCGGCTTTACCGTCGCCGGAGGTGCCGGATGGCTGGCTGCGTCCATCACACGTCCCTCCGTTCGAAGTCGATGCGCGGATCGATCCAGGTGTAGATCAGGTCGGAAACGAGGCTGACGACGAGACCGAGCAGCGAGAAGATGAAAAGCGTCGCAAACACCACCGGATAATCGCGCTGGACCACGGAGAGGTAGCTCAGGCGCCCCAAACCATCGAGCGAGAAGATGTTCTCGATCAGGAGCGAACCGGTGAAGAAGGCGGAAATGAAGGCGCCGGGAAAACCGGCGATGACGATGAGCATGGCGTTGCGGAAGACATGGCCGTAGAGCACGCGCCGTTCGCTCAGGCCCTTGGCGCGGGCGGTGATGACATATTGCTTCTTGATTTCCTCGATGAAGGAATTCTTGGTGAGCAGCGTCGTGGTGGCGAAGGCGGCGAGCGACAGCGAAATCAGCGGCAGCACCAGATGCCAGAGATAATCGAGGATCTTCTGCCACCAGTTGAGATCGGCGAAATTGTCCGAGACGAGGCCGCGCAGCGGGAACCAGTCGAAGAAGGAGCCGCCGGCGAACAGCACGATCAGCATGATGCCGAACAGGAAGCTCGGGACGGCGTAGCCGATGATGATGATGCCCGATGTCCAGACATCGAAGGTCGATCCGTCCTGCACCGCCTTGCGGATGCCGAGCGGAATGGAAATGGCGTAGGAGAAGATCAGGATCCAGATGCCGAGCGAGATCGACACCGGCAGCTTCTGGGCGATGAGGTCGATGACCGTGGTGTTGCGGAAGAAGCTCTCGCCAAAATCGAAGCGGATATAGTTCCACATCATCTGGCCGAAGCGCTCGAGCGGCGGCTTGTCGAAGCCGAACTGCTTGTCGAGCTTGGCGATCAGCTCGGGATCGAGCCCCTGCGCGCCGCGATATTTCGAGCTGCTGTCATCGATGGACTGCTGGGCCAGCATGTCGGTGCCGCCCGACAGGCGGCCGGCGGCATTGTCGCCCTGCCCGGTCAGCTGCGCGATGACCTGCTCGACCGGGCCGCCCGGCGCAAACTGGACGATGGTGAAGGAAATGGCCATGATGCCGACGATGGTCGGGATCATCAGCAGGAGGCGTCGCAGGATATAGGCGCCCATCAGCCAGCCGCTCCCCCGAAGAGGGATATCGTCCGCTTCGCCTCAATTCGTCCGTCGATCAAATCACATTCCCTTCCGCCGGATGCAGGCCGGCGCAGTCATATCAGCTTGAAACTATCCGAATCAGCCCTTGAGCATTTGGAGCCAGCAGGCCCCTTATTGCAAGAGAGGCTCACTTTGCGGCGCTTTTCGACCACCAGACATCGGGGAAGCCGATGGAGTATTTGGGCAGTTCCGCCGGATGCTCGAACTTGTCCCAATAGGCGATATGGAAGCTGGTCGTGTAAAAGAGCGGCACGACGTAGTGATGCGCCAGCAGGACACGGTCGAGGGCCTTTGCGGTCGCATCCTTTTCAGTGACGTCCTTGGCGAAGATGACCTTCTTGATGAGGGCATCGACGCCGGGATCGGAAATTCCGCCGTAGTTGCGCGAGCCCTGGCGATTGGCCGAAGCGGAGCCCCAGAAATCGATCTGCTCATTGCCGGGATTGAGCGACTGGGCCCATACGGTCCAGATCATGTCATAGTCGAAACTGCGGATGCGATTGATGTATTGCGATGAATCAACCGTGCGTACGGTGGCGTTGATGCCGATCTTCTTCAGGCTCTGCGTGTAGGGTAGCACCCATTTTTCCACAAAGGGGCTGCCGAGCAGGATTTCGAAGGAGAAAGGCTGGCCCGTCTGGACATTCACCATCTGATTGCCCTTCAGCACGTAGCCCGCCTGCTTGAACAGATCGAGCGCCTTGCGCAGGTTGTCGCGGGCCTTCTGCGGATTGCCGCCGACGGGATTGGTGTAGGGCGCAGTGAAGACGTCGGCCGGAACCTTGTCCTTCACCTCGTTCAGAACGTTCAGTTCCTCACCCTGCGGCAGGCCGGACGATGCGAGCTTGGTGCCGAAAAAGTAGCTGTTGATGCGGCTGTATTGATTGAAGGCGATGGTGCGGTTGAGCTCCTCGAAATCGAAGGCATAGTTCAGCGCCTCACGAACGCGCTCGTCCTTGAACTGATCGCGGCGCATGTTCGGCACCAGGGCCTGCATGACACCGGCAGCGCGCAGCGGATTGGGCACTTCCTCGCGCTTGATGCGCCCGTCCTTTGCGGCCGGGAAATCATAGCCGGTCACCCAGCGGCTTGCGACATTATCCTGCCAATAGTCGATGGTGCCGCCGCGAAAGGCCTCGAACTCCACATCATTGTCGGCGAAATAGGTATAGGAAATCGCCCTGAAATTGTTCTCGCCGACATTGACGGGCAGGTCCTTGCCCCAATAGTCGTCGCGCAATTCGTAACGGATGGTGGAGCCGGGCGAGACCGAAACGATCTTGTAGGGCCCCGAACCCATGACAGGCTCAAGCGTGGTACGGGAGATATCGCGCGGCTTGCCATCCGGTCCCGTGCCCTCCCACCAATGCTTCGGCACGATCGGGAACTGGCCGAGAATGGAAGGCAGCTCGCGATTGTTCTTCTCGTCGAAAGTGAAGGTCACGTCGCGATCGCCGGTCTTTTCGGCGCGCGTTACGTGGCTGTAGTAGCTGGTGAAGAGCGGATTGAGCTCCTTCGCCTTGTCGAAGCTAAAGACGACATCTTCGGGCGTCACCGGCTGTCCGTCGGCCCATTTGGCCTCGGGCCTCAGGCGGAAGGTCGCACTGGAAATATCGTCTGGATAGGAAACGCCCTCCGCAAGCAGCCCGTAGGAGGAAGAAACCTCGTCATCCGCCGATTTCAGCAGGCTGTCGAAGACCAGGCCGGAGCCGAGGGAAGCGATGCCAGCCACCGGATTTCCCTTGAACAAGATCGGATTGAGGGTATCGAACGTGCCACTGGCCGACAGCTTCACCTCGCCGCCTTTCGGCGCGTCGGGGTTGACGTAGTCGAAATGCTTGAAGCCCGGCTGGTATTTGAGATCGCCGAGAATGGCGGTGCCGATGCGGAATTGAGGCTCCTCGGCCTTGGAGGATACCGGCATTGCCAGCAGGCAAAAAAGAGAAACGACCAAGCCTGCTTTCAACCGCGACACTGCCATTCATGATCTCCCGATGATTTCTTGAGAATCAGCATAAGGCAAATGAGGGCAAAAAGCAGGACGCCACAGCTTGCCTCTTTGCAAAGATGCCAAAGCGCGGCTTCGGAAATCAGCCTGTCGCCGCGGCGTCTTCCAGGCGCTTGCGCAGCATGAGGCGCAATTCGCCGACGACGCGATGATCCTCGGCGGCATCCGGCTCGCTGGTCACGACGACGGCGATGCGCAACAGTTCGAGCACGATGCCCGACATCAGCGCGATATCGTCCGAAATCGGCGGCCGCGCCTGCCGCAGGACACCGGCGATCAGTTCCTTCAGCTGCGCTCGCGAGCGCAGCTTGCGCTCCCTGGGAATATCGCGCCGCCCGGCAAGCACCGCAAATTCGGGAAACTCCTCCATGAACGCACTCAATGCATCGAAAATGGCTTCGCCGCTGTCGGCCGCGGAGAGACCGGCGCTCCGTTCCCCCATGTCGCGAAGCCCAGCCTTCAGCCGCTCCAGGCGATCGACATGCAGCGCCTCGGCAAGCAAGGGCTTGGTCGGAAAGAACTGATAGAGCGAGCCGATGGAGGAATTTGCCTCCGCGGCAATCTCGGTCATCGTCGCGGCGTCGTAGCCTTTCCGCGCAAAAACCTTTGCCGCGGCTTCCAATAGAACGGCGACGCGATCATGGCCGCGCTGCCGCTTCGGGACACGCGTCTTCAATTCTTCACTTGATTTTTGTGAGGATTCCCTCATATTTTTCATTGCGAGGATATCCTCATATTTCTCCCGGAGCCCCAGATGCCACTCTACGATCCCAAAACCACCGCCCTCGTTTCCATCGACCTGCAGGGCCTCGTTCTCGGCCGGCCACTCGCGCCCTACTCCGGCCAGCAGATCGTTGCCAACACGGTCGCCATCGCGAACAGGCTGAAGGCCGATGGCGGAACGACCGTTTTCGTGACGGTCGGATTTTCCCCGGACTATGCCGATGCTGTCAATCAGCCGATCGACGAAACCTTCACGCTTCCCCCGGGAGGTTTGCCGCCGGCCGCGCTCGCCGCACCCGCCGAAATGGCGGCGCTGACGCCTGACATCGCCATCGTCAAGCGCCAATGGAGCGCCTTCTATGGCACGGAACTCGATCTGCAGCTTCGCCGCCGCGGCATCAGGACGCTGATCCTGACCGGCGTCGCCACCAATTTCGGCGTCGAATCGACCGTGCGCGATGCCTACGCCGCGAATTATGCCGTCATAGTCGCCGAAGACGCGGTAACGACCTTCTCGCAGGAGATGCAGGATTTCTCCTGTACGAAGGTGCTGCCGCGGCTGTCGCGCATCCGCAAGACCGCGGAGATTCTGGCGAATTGATCGGCCCGGAACGCCTTGTTATGCCAGGGAGGCGGCCGCTCGTCGGCCATCTGTGATTGCCGCGGATTAACTTTCATCTCTTTTCAGGATAATCTCGCCGCAAATCACTTCGGCATCAGTCGACCGCTTTCCAGGATATGCATGGCTTCAATTCCGGCTCGCGCCTTTCGAACGATCGGCAAATTTTCCCTCGCTACAATGATCGGGATGGGTCTTGTCGCCGGCGATGCCCTGGCGCAGCAGGCCACGCCCTCGCCCGGAAGCGCCAAGGCGATGTTCGGCGCCGTGACGCTGCCGACGCAGGGACCGCCGCAATCGATCGGCTTCTATGCCAAGGGCTGCCTTGCAGGCGCCGTCGCGCTGCCCGCCGACGGCCCGACCTGGCAGGCCATGCGGCTGTCGCGCAACCGCCGCTGGGGACGGCCGGAGACGATCGGCCTGCTGGAGCGCCTCTCGCGCGATGCGGCCAGGAACGACGGCTGGCCTGGCCTGCTCGTCGGCGACATCTCGCAGCCGCGCGGCGGCCCGATGTTCAACGGCCACGCCTCGCACCAGATCGGCCTCGACGCCGACATCTGGCTGACGCCGATGCCGCGGCACAGGATGACGGCCGAGGAGCGCGAAGCCCTGCCCTTCACCACGATGCTGGCGAAAGACAGGTTCCTGACGATCAACGACAAGGTCTGGACGCCGGCACACGCCCGCCTGCTGATGCGCGCCGCCAGCTATCCGGAGGTCGAGCGCATTTTTGTGAACCCGGCGATCAAGAAGAAGATGTGCGACACATGGACAGGGGACCGCACCAACCTCGGCAAGTTGCGGCCGGAATACGGCCATGACTCGCATTTCCATATCCGCATCCGCTGCCCGGCCGGCTCGGTCGGCTGCACCCCGCAGGCACCCGTTGCCGCCGGCGACGGGTGCGACAAGACGCTTGCCTGGTGGTTCGGTCCCGAGCCCTGGGCAAAACCGAAGCCCAGCACGAAGCCGCCGGTCAAGCCGCGCGAGGTCATGGTTTCCGATTTGCCGAAGACCTGCCAGGCCGTGCTGGCAGCACCGCCGGTCGCTTCCGCCCGCGCCGCCACCTTCGGCGCCAGGGATGCCGGCCCGACGGTGGAAACGGATGCGATGCCTGCCTCCGGCAATACGCCACCTAGCCGAATCCCGCAGCAGTGAAGCCGTAATCCGCCGTTGCCGGGGGTGTCTTTCAAAACAGGTCCCCTTGGTATAGAAGGCGAATAAATCGATTGAAAATTGTGGGCGGAGCAAGGATTTCATGGCCGGCAGCAAATGCATCGCGCTGATCGCGCACGATCAGAAAAAAGACGCGATGGCGGAATTTGCGCGACGCAACCAGGCAGCCCTTGCCGGCTGGCATATCGTCGCGACCGGCACGACGGGCGGCCGGGTGCTCGATGCCTGCCCCGATCTGAAAGTGACCCGCCTGAAAAGCGGGCCGCTCGGCGGCGACCAGCAGATCGGCGCCCTGATCGCCACCGGCGAGATCGACATGCTCATCTTCTTCATCGATCCCCTCACCCCCCTGCCGCACGATGTCGACGTAAAGGCATTGACGCGGCTTGCCGTTGTCTACGACATTCCGATGGCGCTCAACGAATCCACCGCCGAGCGGCTGATCAAAACACTGAACCTTTAGTCCGCCTTGCCGGCGGCAGACCACGGACCTGGCCATGCCTGAGCTCAATCACAGCGATGCCCCCCTGCCTTTTCCCATCCTGATCGGCGATATCGGCGGCACCAATGCGCGTTTCTCGATCCTTGCCGACGCGGACTCCGAGCAGGAGCATTTTCCGGTCGTGCAGACGGCGAATTTCGAGACGATCGACGATGCGATCAAGCTGACGCTCGAGAAGAGCAAGGTGCGGCCGCGCGCGGCGATCCTTGCCATGGCCGGGCCCGTGCGGGGCGATGAAATTCCGCTGACCAATTGCGACTGGGTGATCCGTCCGAAAACGATGATCGCCAATCTCGGCATCGAGGACGTGCTCGTCATCAACGATTTCGAGGCGCAGGCTCTGGCGATCGCCGAGATTGCCGACGAACATCGCGAAACCATCGGTGAAACGTCCGGCAACACGACCGCTTCGCGCGCCGTTCTCGGACCGGGCACCGGCCTTGGCGTCGCCGGCCTCGTCCATGCACAGCATCAATGGATACCCGTGCCCGGCGAAGGCGGCCATATCGACCTCGGGCCGCGCTCGGAACGCGACCTGCAGATCTGGCCGCATCTGGAACCCATCGAAGGCCGCATCTCGGCCGAGCAGGTCATCTGCGGCCGCGGCCTGCAGAACCTCTATCACGCCATCTGCGCCGTCGATGGTGTCGAGCCGAGCCTGAAGGAGCCGGCTGACATCACCACCCACGCGCTTGCCGGCACCAATGCGCAGGCCGAGGAGACCCTGACGCTGTTCGTCACCTATCTGGGTCGTGTCGCCGGCGATATAGCGATGATTTTCATGGCGCGCGGCGGCGTCTATCTTTCCGGCGGCATCCCGCAGAAAATCCTGCCGGCGCTGCAAAAGCCGGAATTTCGCGCCGCTTTCGAGGACAAGGCGCCGCATACCGAAATGATGAGGACGATCCCGACGCATGTGGTGACGCATCCGCTGGCCGCCCTTTCCGGCCTTGCGACCTATGCCCGCAAGCCGGCGAGCTTCGGCCTTGCGACGGACGGCCGCCGCTGGCGGCGTTAACCCCTCGCCAAACAATCGATGGCGCGCCGAAACATGCGGCGCGTCAAGCCTTTTTGAATGCGCCGCCTTCCTCTATAGTGGACCCGGCTCCGTGATCGGCCTTAACCAGTGCGGCAGGCCATCCCTAGCCAAAGCCGCGCTAACTCTTTATAGAGCCGCGAAAGCACGCAGCACATGTGGCTCGCTTGGTTCAAAACAGGAAGCCGATTATTGAAGTCGCCAGATCCGAAAAAGACCGATGTCGACAGTGAAACGATCACCGTTGTACTGAAGCGTATCATTGCTGAAAACGGTCGCGCTCATATCTGGGGTTATTCGATCGCAATCTTTTGCCTCATCGTCGTGGCAGCATCCACGGCGACGATGGCCTTTGTCATGCGGCCGATCGTCAACGGCGCTTTCTACGAGCGCCGCGCCGAGGTCATGTGGCTGATTTGCCTTGCGATTCTTGCCGCTTTCGTGGCGCGGGGCTTTGCCGGCTATTTCCAATCGGTTATTCTGTCCAAGATCGGCAATGACATCATTGCCCGCTATCAGCGGCGCCTCTATGCGCATCTGATGACGCTGTCGGTCGGTTTTTTCAGTGAAGCCCGCTCGGCACAGATTGCCGCGCGGGTGAGCCAGAACGTGTCCGGCATCCGCGACGTGATGAACCTCGTCATTACGTCCACGGCGCGCGATTTTCTGTCATTCATCTTTCTGCTCGGCAACATGATCTATCAGGATCCGTTGCTGAGCCTTATCTTCTTCGTCATCGCCCCGCCCGTGTTTCTGGCGTTGCGCCATATTTCCAAGCGCCTGCGCGCCGTCACACGCGAGGCGGTGGTTCTCAACAGCCGCGTGCTCGGCGCGATGCAGGAAACAATCCAAGGCATTTCCATCGTCAAGGCGTTTACGATGGAGCGCGAACTCGACCGCAAGATCGACAAGCTGATTACCGCAGCCGAGAACCGGCAAAACCGGATCGTCCGCATTTCCGAGCGTAACGGCCCGCTGATCGAAACGGTTGCCGGCTTTGCCGTCGCAGGCGTTTTTGCCTATGCCGCCTATCGTTCGATTTATGCAAACGTACCGCCAGGCGCGGTATTTTCCTTCATCGTATCGCTGCTTCTGGCTTATGATCCGGCCCGCCGCCTTGCCAAATTGCAGACGCAGCTGGAGCGTGCGGTCGTCAATGCGCGGATGATCTACGAGCTGCTCGACATGGAGCCGCGCCAGCGCGACCTGCCGGATGCCAAGCCGCTCGCCGTGACGGACGCCCGCATCGAATTCCGCGACGTTCATTTCGCCTATGGCGACGAAGCTGTCCTGTCCGGCGTCAATTTCACCGCCGAGGGCGGACAGACGACGGCGCTCGTCGGCCCTTCCGGTGCCGGCAAGTCCACCGTCATCAACCTGATCCCGCGCTTCTACGATCCGAAGGCCGGCAGCATCTTCATCGACGGGCAGGATATCGCCCATGTGACGAAGCAGTCGCTGCGGGAGCAGCTCGCCTATGTTTCGCAGCAGCCCTATCTCTTCGAAGGCACGATCCGCGACAACATCCGCTACGGACGACCGAACGCGACCGATGCCGAGATCGAGGAAGCGGCACGCCTTGCCTATGCGCATGATTTCATCGAGGCGCAGTCGATGGGCTACGATACGCCCGTCGGCGAAAACGGCGTGACGCTTTCCGGCGGCCAGAGGCAGCGCCTGTCCATAGCCCGCGCGCTGGTGCGCAATGCGCCGATCCTGCTTCTGGACGAGGCGACCTCCGCGCTCGACACCGAATCCGAAGCCGCCGTGCAGAAGGCGCTGGAAGAAGCGATGAGCGGCCGCACGGTCGTCGTCATCGCCCACCGCCTGTCGACGGTGGTGCGAGCCGAGAAAATCGTCGTCATGCAGAACGGCCGGGTTGTCGAGGAAGGCAATCACGAGACGCTTGCGACCGCCGACAATGGCCTCTACGCTCGGCTCAACAACCTGCAGCTACCGGCCATATCGAGCAATTCCCGCAAATAGACGATAGAGACGACATGAGCGACGATGCGATGAAGCTGGTGGTAGTGGGCGCGGCAGGCCGCATGGGACAGGCTCTGATCCGCCTCATCCACGCCACCGACGGCGTAACCCTGCATGCCGCAGTCGCCCGTTCCGGATCGGCCTTCGTCGGCAAGGATGCCGGCGAGATCGCCGGGCTGGGGCCGATCGGCGTTTCCGTCACCGACGATCCGCTCGCCGCCTTCCTCCATGCCGAAGGCGTCATCGATTTCACGACGCCGGCAACCAGCGTCACCTTTGCCGGCCTCGCCGCGCAGGCGCGCATCGTCCACATCATCGGCACCACCGGCTGCTCGGACGAGGACGAGGCGAAGTTCAAGGCGGCCGCGCGCCATGCCCGCATCGTCAAATCGGGCAATATGGGCCTCGGCATCAACCTCTTGAGCGTGCTCGTGGAGCAGGCCGCGCGCGCGCTCCCCTCGAACGACTGGGATATCGAGGTGCTGGAGATGCATCATCGCCACAAGGTCGACGCGCCCTCGGGCACCGCGCTCCTGCTCGGCCAGGCGGCGGCGAAGGGCCGCGGCATCGACCTCAACGACAAGTCCGTGCGCGTGCGCGACGGCCACACCGGCCCGCGCCCGGCGGGCGCGATCGGCTTTGCGACCTTGCGCGGCGGCGGCGTGGTGGGCGATCACTCCGTCATCTTCGCCAGCGAGAGCGAGCGGCTGACGCTGTCGCACAATGCCGGCGACCGTTCGCTGTTTGCGCGCGGCGCGCTGCAGGCGGCACTCTGGGCGCGTGACAAGAAACCCGGCTTCTATTCCATGCTCGATGTTCTCGGGCTCTCCACACGCTGATGCGATCCCGGGGCGGGGCGGCATGAAACCGCTGACCCACTCCAGCCATTTATTGTCCCGCAATTCCTGACGGAAAACCGCCACGCAGCTTTCCTGGAATTGCCCTATCAAGGAGAAATTTTATGAGCGGCACTCTCGTTCTCGTTCGCCATGGGCAGAGCGACTGGAATTTGAAGAATCTCTTCACCGGCTGGAAGGACCCAGATCTGACCGCGCTCGGCATCGAGGAAGCCAAGACGGGCGGCAAGGCGCTCGCCGAGTACGGCCTCAAGTACGACATCGCCTTCACCTCGGCCCTGACGCGCGCCCAGCACACGCTGAAGATCATCCTCGATGAAATCGGCCAGCCGGGGCTCGAAACCATCAAGGACCAGGCGCTGAACGAGCGCGACTACGGCGATCTCTCCGGCCTCAACAAGGACGACGCCCGCGCCAAGTGGGGCGAGGAGCAGGTTCACATCTGGCGCCGCTCCTACGACGTTCCGCCGCCCGGCGGCGAAAGCCTGCGCGATACCGGCGCCCGCGTCTGGCCCTATTACCTGACGGAAATCCTGCCGCGCGTTCTCGCCGGCCAGAACGTATTGGTCGCCGCCCACGGCAATTCGCTGCGCTCGCTCGTCATGGTTCTCGACCGGCTGAGCAAGGCGCAGATCCTGGAACTCAACCTCGCGACCGGCGTGCCGATGGTCTACAAGCTCAAGGCCGATTCCACCGTCGCCTCGAAGGAAGTCCTCGGCGACATGTCCGGCGCGCATTGAGCGCCATCTAAATCGCTACTTCTGAAAAGCCCCTTACCCTAGCCCTCTCTCCGTTTTACGGGGAGGGGGACTACCCTTTCCAATACTCTCGATTCCTATGGGATTGCGATGCGACGGAGAGCACGTCTTTCCCCTTCTCCCCGCCTGCGGGGAGAAGGTGGCCGACAGGCCGGATGAGGGGCAGCCCCTACCATCAATTCTCGACGGTGAAACGCACCCTGTCGGCGGCGAAGCGCGAGATTGAATATTGCACCGGCACATTGTCGAGATCTGAGTTCAGCGCCTGTGTGATGAGGACGATGGCGCCGGGCGATAATTGCAGATCGGTGAGATCGCCGTCGTCTGCATGCGTCGCGGTGATTTCGGTGACGACGCGCACGTAATCCGGCACGCCGAGTTCCTTGAACGCCTTGGTGATCGATCCGGTCGCCTGGTAGATTTCGGCGATATTCCCGAAGCGATCGGCGGGAAACCAGCTGGTGGCGCGCGATACCGGGCGATGATCCGCCTGACCGAGCGTTTCGAGCCGGATCAGCGGTGTGCCGGTCTCAAGCTTGAGCTGCCTGGCCAGCTCCGCGTTTGCGGCCTCTTCGACCGATGCCAGCAATACGCTGCGGGTCTCGCGCACCTGATCGCCGATCCCTTGCGAGAAACGCGTCCGCTTCGAAATGGGAAAGCTCAGCCGTTCCTTGCGTTCGATCAGCGTTCCTCGCCCCTGCACGGCCCTGACAATTCCTTCCTGCGCCAGTGCAGCAAGAGCGCTTCGGATCGTGTGGCGGTTGACGCCGAATTGCAGCGCCAGCGTCGTTTCCGGCGGCACCATTCCCGTCTCGTCGAAATCTCCGTGGTTGATCGACGTGCGAATGCGGTCGGCGATCTGCCGCCACAGCGCCACGCCCGTCTGTCTCTGGATCTTCTGCCCTGCCATCTCGCCCGCTCGCCTGTCACACGCTTGTCACGACTCGCTAATACATATAAAACTATCTTGTATGGTTGTCTATATCAATAGACATTTAAAGGAAAGCGCGATGAATTCAGCACAAAGGCAGGAAGCGGCCGCGCAGGAGCGTCGGGAACGCAAGCGCGTTGCCGACCTTCTGGCGCAGGCAGAGCGCGACGAGCTGGAAACGGCCTGGGAAGCTTTGCCGAGCAAGCCGGCGGCACAGCCGGTGCGCGGCCCCGAGACCGGGCTCGTCATGGTCCGCGGCCGCATCGGCGGCGGCGGTTCCCCCTTCAATCTCGGCGAGGTCACGATGACCCGCGCCACCATACGGCTGGCCTCCGGCACCATCGGCCATGCGCACGCGCTTGGGACCGATCGCGAAAAGGCACGCCTTTCGGCCATCTTCGACGCCCTCTGGCAGCAATCGGCCACGCGGGAATTCGTCGAGAAGGCCATCCTTCAGCCGGTTGCCGGGCGCATCGCAAGCTATGACCGCAAGCGCGCCGAAGAGACGGCAGCGACCCGCGTCGATTTCTTCACCATGGTTCGCGGAGAGGATTGATGAGCCTGTTCAACACCCCGACCTTCGGCAACGAGGCCCTGACCGGCGGCTTCAGCGATCCGGTTTTCGACGCGCAAAGCGTTTTCAAGATGACGATGGACGCCATGGCACGTCCGGGCACCCTGCAGACCGTGACCGCCGACATCGCGCCGCCGGCGCCGCTCGGCATTGCCGCCGGCGCCATCGGCCTGACGCTCTGCGACCATGATACGCCGGTCTGGCTCTCCAACGGTCTTACGCGATCGAGCCTTTCGGAATGGCTAGGCTTCCACACCGGCGCGCCCGTCGTCACCGAGCGGCTGGAGGCGCATTTCGCCTTTGTCGAGGCAGGCATGGCGCTTTCCTCCTTCAGCCAGTTCGGCGTGGGCACGCAGGAATATCCCGATCGTTCGACGACCATCGTACTGGAGATCGAAAGCCTTGAGGGCGGCAAGCAACTGGCGCTTTCCGGCCCCGGCATCAAGGACGTGACCATGATCGCCCCGGTCGGCCTGCCGGATGCGCTGCTACGCATCTGGAACGACAATCGCGCGCTCTTCCCGCGCGGCGTCGATCTCGTCCTGACGGCCGGCCGGCAATTCCTTTGCCTGCCGCGCACCACCAAGATCATCGCGACGGAGATGTGACATATGTATGTTGCCGTTAAGGGCGGCGAAGCCGCCATCGCCAATGCTCACCGGCTGCTGGCCGACCGTCGCCGCGGCGACCGCTCGCTGCCGGCGCTCGGCATCGATCAGATCGTCGCGCAGCTGGCGCTCGCCGTCGACCGCGTCATGGCCGAAGCCTCGCTCTACGACCGCACGCTGGCAGCCCTTGCCGTCCGCCAGGCGCGCGGCGACATGATCGAGGCGATCTTCCTGCTGCGCGCCTACCGCACCACGCTGCCGCGCTTCGGCTACTCCCAGCCGCTCGACACATCGGCGATGAAGATCGAGCGCCGCATCTCCGCGACCTACAAGGACCTGCCCGGCGGCCAGCTTCTCGGCCCGACCTTCGACTATACGCACCGCCTGCTCGACCCGAGCCTGCTGACCGACGAGGCCGTCGATGAGCCGATGCAGCGTCCCGCCGAAGACGGCCGGGTCATGCGTGTTTCCGAAATCCTCGCTCAGGAAGGTCTTATCGAAGGCGACGGCACGCTTCCGGTCGACCACGAGATCGGCGACCTGACGCGCGAGCCGATGGAATTCCCGATGACCCGCGATCTTCGCCTGCAGGCGCTCGCCCGCGGCGACGAGGGCTTCCTGCTGGCGCTCGGCTATTCGACCCAGCGCGGCTATGGCCGCAACCATCCCTTCACCGGCGAAATCCGCATCGGCGAAGTGGAGGTCGAATTCGATGTGCCGGAACTCGGTTTCGCCGTCTCGCTCGGCCGCATCCAGGTGACGGAATGCCAGATGGTCAACCAGTTCAAGGGCTCGGCCAAGGCGCCGCCGCAGTTTACCCGCGGTTACGGGCTGGTCTTCGGCCAGAGCGAGCGCAAAGCCATGGCCATGTCGCTGGTCGACCGCGCGCTGCGCGCCGAAGAACTCGGCGAGGATATCGTCGCGCCGGCACAGGACGAGGAATTCGTCATCTCCCACTCCGACAACGTGCAGGCGACCGGCTTCGTCGAACATCTGAAGCTGCCGCACTATGTCGACTTCCAGGCCGAACTCGACCTGGTGCGGCGCATGCGCCGCGATTTCGAGGCCGCTCGCGAACGCGGCATGGACCCCATGACGGAGGCAGCCGAATGACCGAACTTGCCACCTACAACTTCGCCTATCTCGATGAGCAGACCAAGCGGATGATCCGCCGCGCCATCCTGAAAGCCATCTCCATACCCGGCTATCAAGTGCCTTTCGCCTCGCGCGAAATGCCGATGCCTTACGGCTGGGGCACCGGCGGCGTGCAGCTGACGGCGGCGATCATCGGCCCGCGAGACGTGCTGAAGGTGATCGACCAGGGAGCCGACGACACCACCAATGCCGTCTCCATCCGCGCCTTCTTCCAGAAGGTCGCCAATGTCGCCGTGACCACGCGCACCGACGAGGCAACCATCATCCAGACGCGCCACCGCATCCCCGAGGCCAAGCTGGGCCCCAACCAGGTGCTGGTCTACCAGGTGCCGATCCCGGAACCCTTACGCTTCCTGGAGCCGCGCGAGACCGAGACGCGCAAGATGCACGCGCTCGAGGAATACGGCCTCATGCATGTGAAGCTCTATGAGGATATCGCTCGCAACGGCCGTATCGCCACGACCTATGCCTATCCGGTCAAAGTCGCCGGTCGCTACGTCATGGATCCTTCGCCGACGCCGAAGTTCGACAATCCGAAAATGCACCTTTCCGACGCGCTGCAGCTGTTCGGCGCCGGCCGCGAGAAGCGCATCTATGCCGTGCCGCCCTACACGGAAGTCGTCAGCCTCGATTTCGAGGATCATCCGTTCGAAGTGCAGCGCTTCGACAAGCCCTGCGCGCTCTGCGGCGCCGAGCAGGTCTATCTCGACGAGGTGATCCTCGACGACAAGGGCGGCCGCATGTTCGTCTGCTCCGACACCGATTTCTGCGAAGACCGCCGCGCCCACGGCCATGCCGGCCCCATGCTCGCGTCAAATGGGCTCGCATCCGATGGACTGCCGGGTGGCAAGGAGGCTGCCGAATGAGCGACTTACCCCTTCTCAAGGTCAAGGACATCTCGAAATTCTACGGCAGCCGCATCGGCTGCCGCGACGTGTCTTTCGAACTCTGGCCCGGCGAAGTGCTGGCCATCGTCGGCGAATCCGGCTCCGGCAAGACGACGCTGCTCAACTGCATCTCGACGCGGCTGCTGCCGACGACGGGCAGCGTCGAATACCACATGCGCGACGAGACCTACCGCGACCTGTTCCGCATGAACGAAGCGGAACGCCGCTTCCTGATGCGCACCGACTGGGGCTTCGTGCATCAGAATCCGGCCGACGGCCTGCGCATGACGGTTTCGGCCGGCGCCAACGTCGGCGAGCGGCTGATGGCGATCGGCAACCGCCATTACGGCAATATCCGCAACACGGCCATCGACTGGCTGGAGCGGGTCGAAATCGATGCCGACCGCATCGACGACCAGCCGCGCGCCTTTTCCGGCGGCATGCGCCAGCGCCTGCAGATCGCCCGTAACCTCGTGACCGGCCCCCGCCTCGTCTTCATGGACGAGCCGACCGGCGGTCTCGACGTGTCGGTGCAGGCACGTCTGCTCGATCTGGTGCGCGGTCTCGTCAACGATCTCGGCCTGTCGGCCATCATCGTCACGCACGATCTCGCCGTTGCCCGCCTCCTGTCGCATCGCATGATGGTGATGAAGGATGGATACGTCATCGAGCACGGTCTCACCGACCGCGTACTCGACGATCCGCGCGAACCCTATACGCAACTGCTGGTCTCTTCGATCCTGCAGGTCTGAGGAAGAAACATGGCAACCCCACTCGTCGTTTCCGAAGTCTTCAAAAGCTTCACCATGCACCTGCGCGACGGCATTCGCCTGCCCGTCGTCGCCGATGTCTCCTTCTCCGTCGCCGCGGGCGAATGCGTCGTGCTCGGCGGTCCGTCGGGCATCGGCAAGAGCTCGCTGCTGAAGATGATCTATGGCAATTATGCCGTCGACAGCGGCCAGATTCTCGTCACCCACAAGGGTAGGATCGTCGATCTCGCCACGGCCGATCCGCGCACCGTGCTCGAGGTGCGCCGCCAGACCATGGGCTATGTCAGCCAGTTCCTGCGCACCGTGCCGCGCGTCGCCGCCATCGATGTGGTTGCCGAGCCGCTGCTCGCGCGCGGCGTGACCGTCGCCGATGCCCGCGAGAGGGCAGCCGAGCTGCTGGCACAGCTGAACCTGCCGCAGGAACTCTGGCAACTGCCGCCCGCCACTTTCTCCGGCGGAGAGCAGCAGCGCGTCAACATCGCGCGCGGCTTCATCATCGATCACGCCATCCTTCTGCTCGACGAGCCCACGGCGTCGCTCGATGCCCGCAACCGGGCCGTCGTCGTCGACATGATCGAACAGAAGAAGGCAGCCGGCGTCGCGCTGCTCGGCATCTTCCACGACGAAGAAGTGCGCGAGGCCGTCGGCAGCCGTATTCTCGACGTCTCGCAATTTTCGCCGCGAAAGGCCGCCGCATGAGCCGCAAATTGGGCGAGACGCCCTTCATCAGCCCCACGGCCAGCGTCAACAATTCGACGCTCGGCCGCTATACCGAAGTGTCGGATCGCTGCCGCATCGACGAAGCCGAGATCGGTGACTATTCCTACATCATGCAGGATGGCGCGGTCTGGTGCGCGACGATCGGCAAGTTCGTCAACATCGCCGCCGCCGTGCGCATCAACGCCACGAACCATCCGACATGGCGCGCCACGCTGCATCACTTCACCTATCGCGCCGCCGATTACTGGCCGGATGCCGACATGGAGACCGATTTCTTCACCTGGCGGCGCGACAACCGCGTGGTGATCGGTCATGACGTCTGGATCGGTCACGGCGCCACTGTCTTGCCCGGCGTTACGGTCGGCAATGGCGCCGTCATCGGCGCGGGCGCGGTCGTCTCCAGGGATGTCGCACCCTACGCGATCGTCGGCGGCGTGCCGGCAAAGCTGATCCGCGAACGCTTCACCGCGGAAGTCGGCGCCCGCATGGACAAGCTTGCCTGGTGGGATTGGGATCACGACCGCCTGCGCACGGCGCTCGCGGACTTCCGCGCCCTTTCGGCAGAGGATTTTCTGGATCGCTACGACGCCTGAGAACCGTTTCCGCCCACACCAGGCTTGCAAGGCGCCGGCGGGCGATCCAGCTTTCAGGCGATCCTTCTAAGCCAGGATCGGGAGGAGTCTTCATGGCAAAGCAGTTTTCCAGTCTCGACGACCGGCTGCGCGACTTCATCGCGCGGCAACACATCTTCTTCACGGCATCCGCCACCGCCGATTCCCGCGTCAATGTTTCGCCCCGCGAAACGCTCTGCCTGCGCATCGTCTCCCCGAATACCGCCATCTATCTCGACCGCACCGGCAGCGGCAACGAGACTTCCGCCCATATGAAGGCCGATGGCCGGCTGACGATCATGTTCTGCGCCGTCGCCGGGCCGCCGATGATCCTGCGCCTCTACGGCCGCGGCCGGATCATCCACCGATCGTCCCCTGAGTATCGGGAATTGCTGCACGACCACTATGCAGGCGAGGAGCCGCTGGGCGCACGGCAGATCGTGTGGCTGGATTTCGATCTCGTGCAGACCTCCTGCGGCTTCGGCGTGCCGCTCTTCGCCTATGAAGGGGAAAGGCCGAGCCTCGATCAATGGGCGAAGGCGAAGGGGCCCGAAGGCATCGAGGAATACCGGCGCGAAAAGAACGCCTTCAGCATGGATGGCCTGCCGACGGGCATGTTTGACGGCTAAATACAAAGAAAGCATTCAGCCGGCTAATCTTGCAAAATCGCCGGGAATTGTAACAGCAGTTACATAAAACTGACATTGGAGCTTCATGAAGCGGGACTAATCGGTTGCCTTGTGGTTGGCGCCCGCCCCCTTCGAAATTTCCTTCGAGGCTGGGGTACGCGCCCGTTCTAGCACCGGTATCGCTGAAATTTTTGCAGCCCGGAAGCCGCGAAAGGGAAGCACTATGTTCGAACTCAGGAATGTCTCGCGCCGGTTTGGAAGCAAGCTTGCAGTCGATTCCGTGACTTTGGACATACCGCAGGGACAGATGGTCGGCGTCATCGGCCGCTCCGGCGCCGGCAAGTCGACGCTGCTGCGCATGATCAACCGTCTCGCCGATCCAAGCTCCGGCTCCATCCATTTCTCCGGCATCGAGGTTTCCAAGCTCAGCGGCCGGGCGCTGCGCAGCTGGCAGCGCGATTGCGCCATGATCTTCCAGCAGTTCAATCTCGTGCCGCGCCTCGACGTGCTCACCAACGTCATGCTCGGCCGGCTGAACCAGCGGTCCACCGTCATGAGCCTCCTCTCGGTCTTCACCCGCGAGGAGCGTATCGAAGCGATTGCCGCGCTTGAGCGCCTCGGCATCGAGCAGACGGCCCTTCAGATGGCCGGCACGCTTTCCGGCGGCCAGCAGCAGCGCGTCGCCATCTGCCGCGCCCTGATGCAGCAGCCGAAGATGATGCTGGCCGACGAGCCGATCGCCTCGCTCGATCCGCTGAACGCCAAGATCGTCATGGACGCGTTGCGCGACATCAACGAACGCGAAGGCATCACCGTCATCACCAACCTCCATACGCTGGATACGGCCCGCAACTATTGCGAACGCATCATCGGCATGGCTGCCGGGCGCGTCGTCTTCGACGGCAAGCCGGCCGATCTGACGGCTGCCGCCGTCAAGGAAATCTACGGCACCGACAAGGACGGCGCCGGCATCGACGAAAGCATGACGTCGACCTCCATCACCATTGCCGATCCGGCCGCGCAAGCCGCGGCAACGGAATCTGCCGGCCCGCAACCGCTGGCACTGGCCGGTCTCTGAGAGGGACAGCCGGGATCGAGAGCCCGCGTCAAGGGCGCATTTCTTCCAGACCGAAGGCATCCGGGGACACCGGTTAATCAGGAGACGAACCTATGTTGAAGAAGACCCTTCTTGCGGCTACGGCGCTTCTCGCGCTCGTCGGCGGCGCAAGCGCTCAAGACATCAAGGAATTTCGCGTCGGCATTCTCGGTGGCGAAAACGAAGCCGACCGCCTGCGCAACTATGCCTGCCTCTCCGACCACCTGAAGAAGGAATTCGGTTTCGAGAAGGTTTCGCTGTTCCCGGCCGCCGACTACGACGGCGTGATCCAGGGCCTGCTCGGCGGCACGCTCGACTTCGCTGAACTCGGCGCTTCCGGCTATGCGGCCGTCGCCATCAAGGACCCGAAGGCCGTTACCCCGATCCTGACCACCCAGCAGGAAGACGGCTCGACCGGTTACTACTCGATCGGTCTCGCCCTCAAGTCCTCCGGCATCAAGACCATCAAGGACGCCAAGGGCAAGAAGCTCGGTTACGCCGATCCGGACTCCACCTCGGGCTATCTCGTTCCGCTGACACAGATCCCGAAGGACACGGGCATGCCGAACGACAAGTTCTTCGCCTCGACCCAGTTCAACGGCGGCCACGAGAACAACCTGCTTGCCGCTTATGACGGCAAGGTCGACGTCGCTGTCGACGACTCCTCGGGCATCGGCGACTTCAAGGACGGCTTCACCTCCGGCACCTTCCGCAAGGAAGTCGACAAGGGCGCCGTAGACCCGAACAAGCTCGTCGAAGTCTGGCGCTCGCCGCTGATCCCGAACGGCCCGCTCGTCGTTCGCAACGCGCTCGGCACCGAATGGCAGACCAAGCTGACGGACTTCTTCATGAAGCTGCCGACTGCCGACGCCAAGTGCTTCAACGCCATCGAAGGCGGCGACTTCAAGGGCTACGTCAAGGTTACTCCGGACTTCTATAACGCCGTCATCGACGTTCGTAAGGCCGCGATCGGCGGCTGATCCGCATTCCGATGACTGGGCGGCCGGCAACGGCCGCCCTTTTGCTATTCACAAGGGCAGGATTTCATGACGATTGCCGATACGCAGCTGAAGATGCAGGGCGCGCCGCAAAGCGCGAGGGATATCGGTAACGCCTGGGGCAGGATGGTGGCCAGACGCCGCCTCTATACCGGCATCGGCCTCATCATCCTGCTTGTCGCCTTCGTAAGCTCCGTCCGCTTCGCCGACGACAGCAATGCCGGCCACTTCTTCGAACGCCTGCCGCATCTCTTCGACTTTCTGGGCTGGCTGATCCCCAAGGACTGGGCCGACGTCTACCGGGCTCTTTTCGACCTGCCGAGCCCGAACGGCGCGAATGGCATGGGCGGCGAGGAATTCAACTTCCCGCTCGGCCGCGTCTATGTCTGGGGCGACTTCTACATCCCCGAATATTTCGAGCTGATGATCATCACGATCAACGTGGCGCTGGTATCGACCATCGTCGGCTTCGTCTTCGCCGTGCCCATGAGTTTCTTTGCCGCGCGCAACATGTCGCCTGCCAATCCGATCCGGCTGGTGACGAAGCGCATCATGGAACTGCTGCGCGCCTTCCCGGAAATCGTCATCGCCGGCCTGTTTTCGGCGATCCTGTCGATCGGCCCGATCGCCGCCATCATCGCGGTCGGCCTGCACACGATCGGCGCGCTCGGCAAGCTGTTCTACGAGGTCGTCGAGAATATCGACATGAAGCCCGACGAGGGCATGCGCGCCGTCGGCGCGAGCTGGACGGAACGCGTCCGTTTTGCCGCGCTGCCGCAGGTGCTGCCGAACTTCATGTCCTACGCGCTGCTGCGCCTCGAAATCAACGTTCGCGCCTCCACCATCATCGGCGCCGTCGGCGGTGGCGGTATCGGCGAGGAGCTGAAGCTTTCGATCTCGCGCGGTTTCGGCGCCAAGACGATGGCGCTCGTATTGCTGCTCTTCGTGACGATCATCGCCGTCGACCAGTTTTCCGCATGGCTCCGCCGCCGCCTCGTCGGCGAGCATGCCTTTCTCTTGCAGCATTGAGGTTGACCATGTCCGTCATCGACGCCGGCCGTATGCAGGAAATCGAAGCGCGTTATCCGGAGGTCTTTCATCGGTCCTTCCGCCAGCGCTACGGCGCTCTCATGATCTTCATCGGCGTCATCCTCTACGGCTTTTATGCCGTATGGTTCTTCAACCTGCCGAAAGTCATCTCGGAAGCGCATTGGGAGCGTGTCGGGATCTATCTGAGCGAGTGGATCAGCTACGACGTGCAGCCGGAATTCCGCATTTCCGGCGACAAGATCAGCATCAGATATCCGCGCTTCTCGCCGCTCGGCGACAATCCGAGCCCGGATTGGGTGAAGACCAATCCCGACGGCAGCCTGACAGTCTCCGTTAGCGGCACGAGCCGCACCGTGACGATCACCAAGACGCAGGCCATCCTGACGGCCCACGGGGTCACGATCCCCATCGACATCAGCGGCGACGTGCCGAAGATCGTCGGCTCCGAGCCGGTGCCGAGCTGGATGACCGTCTATGACGACAACATCCTCGCCAACATGGGCTTTGCCGGCGACGTCAGCATTTCCACGGACCGGGTGAAGATCCGCAAGCGCTTCCTCGGCTGGGCCAATTTCGTCTTCGACACGCACTCGCCCTTCTTCGACAAGCCGGCGGGCGAAGTGATCGGCCTGATCGTCTCGGGGCCGCGGCTCGACCCCACGCAATCCAATCTCTCGCTCGCCTTCGACAATATCTGGAACAATGGCGCCTGGCAGCACGGCGATGTCTGGACCAAGCTGTTCCAGACCATCGTCATGGCCTTCCTCGGCACTTTGCTCGGCTCGCTCGCCGCATTCCCGCTCGCCTTCCTGGCCGCCCGCAACATCACGCCGAACCGGCTGCTCAATCAGGTGCTGAAGCGTTTCTTCGACTTCCTGCGTTCCGTCGACATGCTGATCTGGGCGCTGTTCCTGACGCGCGCCTTCGGTCCCGGCCCGCTCGCCGGCAGCGGCGCGATCTTCCTCACCGAGACCGGCACGCTCGGCAAGCTCTATTCCGAGGGCCTGGAAAACATCGACAACAAGCCGCGCGAGGGCGTGAAATCCACCGGCTCGTCGACGATCCTCGTGCATCGCTACGGCATCATGCCGCAGATCGTGCCCGTGATCGTCAGCCAGACGCTTTACCAGTGGGAATCCAACGTGCGCGGCGCGACCATTATCGGCGCGGTCGGCGCGGGCGGCATCGGCCTGAAGCTCTGGGAAGCGATGCGCACCAATGCCAACTGGGAAAACGTCGCCTACATGGTGCTGCTGATCCTGATCGTCGTATTCCTGTTCGACGCCGCGTCCAACGCCTTGCGTTCACGGCTCATGGGCGCGCGGGTCAGATGAAAGCGGTGAGAAAAATCGCCGCGCATCATCATTCTGTCACGGGAATCCGGTAGCGCAGGCCCGGCAAGACTGCATCGGCCGAGCCGGATTTAGCCGGATTCGATTCGTTGCCGCCTTGCTGCTCTTGCGGTTTGTCGCAAATCACCCAACAGTGTCCCGCGCAGCCGATTTTTCCAAGGAATGCAGCCTTGCGCTATGCTCTCTATTTTACACCGCCCAAAGATCATCCGTTGACGTCGCTTGCCGCGCGCTGGCTGGGCCGCGACGCATTCTCCGACGAGATCTTTTCCGACAAGGCCATCGGCCCTGTTCCGGAAGGTCACGCCGAACTCACGGCCGACCCGCGCCGCTACGGCTTTCACGCCACGCTGAAGGCGCCGTTCGAGCTTGCCGGCTCTGTGACCGAACGCGACCTATTCGAAGTCGCTGCCGAATTCGCCTCGCGGACAAAGGCTTTCACCATTCCGGAGCTGGTGCTCGGCCAGCTCGGTCATTTCTTCGCCCTCGTTCCGGGCTCGCTCCACCAGCCGCTACAGGATTTCGCCTCCCGCGTCGTCAAGACCTTCGAGCCGTTCCGCGCACCGCTTTCGCAGCACGATATCGCCCGGCGCAACCCGGAAGCAATGACCGAGCCGCATCGAGCAAACCTGTTCCGCTGGGGCTATCCTTACGTCAATGACGAGTTTCGTTTCCATATGACCTTGACGGGACGCGTCCCGGCCGAGCGTCAAGCCGAGATGCACGACGTCCTGCGCGAGCGTTTCGCCGGCCATACCGGCAAGCCGCTCGACGTTTCCGGCCTCGCCATCTTTATCGAGGAAGAGCGCGGCGCCCCCTTTACCGTCCGTTCCTGGCTGCCGCTGACCGGCGCCCAATAGTGAAAGACCTGACATGACCAAAGAAACCGTCCTTTCCAACGCCCGCATCGTCCTCGAAGACAAGATCGTCGAAGGCTCCGTGCTGATCCGTGACGGTCGCATTGCCGGCATTTCCGAAGGCAGGTCCGCCATCGGCGAGGATTTCGAGGGAGATTATCTCATTCCCGGTCTGGTCGAACTGCACACCGACCATCTGGAAGCGCATTATTCCCCACGTCCCGGTGTCCGCTGGAACAAGACCGCCGCGATCCAGGCACATGACGCCCAGATCGTCACCTCGGGCATCACCACCGTATTCGACTGCCTGCGCATGGGCTCGGATGAAGACGGCGGCTTCGAAAAGGGCGAGATGCGCGACATGGCCGACGCCATTCAGGCGGCCCAGCGCGAAGATCGGCTTCGCGCCGATCACCTGATCCATCTGCGCTGCGAGGTCTCCTCCGACAACGTTCTCGATCATTTCCAGGATTTCGAGAAAGACCCGTACGTCCGCCTCGTATCCCTGATGGATCACGCACCGGGCCAGCGCCAGTTCCAGACCATGGATCAGTACATCTTCTACTATCAGAAGAAGCGCGGCCTCAGCGACGAGGCCTTTGCCAAGTTCGTTGCCAAGCGCCAGGAGGAATCAGCGCGTTATGCCACACCCAACCGCGACGCGATCTCAAAGGTCTGCTCGGAACGCGGCATCACCATCGCCAGCCATGACGACGCAACGCTCGCCCATGTCGACGAAGCCATCAATTACGGCGTCCGGCTGGCGGAATTCCCGACCAGCATCGACGCCGCGAAGGCCTCGCATGGGGCCGGCATGAGCGTGCTGATGGGCGCGCCGAACATCGTGCGCGGCAAGTCGCATTCGGGCAACATCGCAGCCCGCGATCTTGCCGAACTCGGCGTTCTGGACGTGCTTTCCTCCGACTACGTGCCGCTCAGCCTGCTGCATGCGCCCTTCATTCTCGCAGATGAAGTCGAGGGCATTTCGCTGCCGCAGGCGATCGCCATGGTCACGGCAACGCCGGCAAGAACCGTCAGCCTGAACGACCGCGGGCGCATTGCCGAGGGCCTGCGCGCCGATCTGGTGCGCGTTCGCCGCGATCATGGCGTGCCGGTTACACGGTCCGCCTGGCGGGAAGGACGGCGGGTTGCATGAGCCCCGACGCCGATAGAAAGCCGACTAACGAAGGCGTATCGGATGCAATGGCAGGCATCATGGCTGTCGTCGTCGGCCCGAGCGGCGCCGGCAAGGATACGCTGATGAACCTCGCCGCGCGGTATTTTGCCGGCCGATCGGATGTCCATTTCGTCCGCCGCGTCATCACGCGCGACGGAGATGCCGGCAACGAAGACCACAGAAGCGTTTCCGAAGCGGATTTCGAGGCCATGAAAAAGGCCGGCAGCTTCGCCGTCTCATGGGAGGCGCATGGCCTGAAGTACGGCATTCCCGCCGACGCCGCCGACGAGCTTGCGCGCGGCAATCTGGTGATCGCCAATGGCTCGCGTTCGGCGCTGCATCATTTCCAGACCGCATTCCCACGACTGAAGGTCATCAACATCACGGCGCGGCGCGAGGTGCTTGCCGAGCGGCTGATGGCGCGCGGACGCGAGAGCCGTGAAGACGTGTTGAAGCGTCTGGATCGCAGTGCGCTGACTGTTCAAGGCAGCTACGACGTGACTGATATCGACAATAGCGGCACGCTCGAAAAAGCCGAACAGGCAATCATCTCCGCGCTGGAAACGCTGATTGGGAAATAATCGTTTGCGGCACGCCCGGATCATCGCAGCGAATTCATAGCTACGCTGGGTCGCGAACCTCTCCCCACCTCATGCTGAGGTAGCCCGGTAGAATACGCCACCCGCCCCCGTGGTTCGAGGCTTCGGCCTTCCAGGCCTCCGCACCTCACCATGAGGACTGATCTTCTCGCTATGCCCGATGCAGACTCAGTGCGCCTCGTCCCAATTATCGGCAGAGCGCGCGTCCACCTTCAGCGGCACCGCCATATTCACCGCCGGCATGGCGGCATTTTCCATGACCGAGACGACGATCGGGGTCGTGCGCTCGACATCGGCATCCTCGACTTCGAAGATCAGTTCGTCGTGCACCTGCAGCAGCATGCGCACGCGCTCGCCGAGCCCGGCTGAATCCAGCGCCGGCTCCATCTTGATCATCGCCCGCCGGATGACGTCGGCGGCCGAACCCTGGATCGGCGCGTTGATCGAGGCGCGCTCGTTGAAGGCGCGGACGGAGGGGTTGGACGACCGGATTTCCGGGAAATGGATGCGGCGGCCGAAGATCGTCTCGACATAGCCCTTGTCGCGCGCGGTCTGCTTGGTGCTGTCCATGTAATCGCGGATGCCGGGGAAGCGCTCGAAATACTTCTTGATGTAATCGCCTGCTTCCGAACGCTCGATGGAGAGCTGGTTGGCGAGGCCGAAGGCGGAGATGCCGTAGATGATGCCGAAGTTGATCGCCTTGGCACGGCGGCGCACCTCGCTCGGCATGCCGTCCACCGGCACGCCGAACATCTCCGACGCCGTCATGGCGTGAATGTCGATACCATCCGCGAAAGCCTGCTTGAGCTGCGGAATATTGGCGACATGCGCCAGCACGCGCAGCTCGATCTGACTGTAGTCGGCCGACACCAGCTTGTGGCCGGGCGTCGAAATGAAGGCCGTGCGGATCTTGCGGCCTTCCGCCGTGCGCACCGGAATATTCTGAAGGTTCGGCTCGGAAGAGGACAGGCGCCCGGTCGTGGTCGATGCCAGCGAATAGGAAGTGTGGACGCGCTTCGTCTCCGGATGGACATAGCCCGGCAAAGCGTCGGTATAGGTCGATTTCAGCTTGGTGAGCTGACGCCAGTCGACGATCTTGCGCGGCAGCTCGAATCCGGCGGCAGCCAAGTCTTCCAGCACCTGCGCGGAGGTCGACCACTGGCCGGTCTTGGTCTTGCTGCCGCCGGCCAATCCCATCTTTCCGAATAGGATATCGCCGAGCTGCTTCGGCGAGCCGATGTTGAAACGTTCGCCGGCAAGCGTATAGATCTCGTCTTCCAGCCGAGCGGCCCCCTGGGCCAGTTCGCCGGAAAGGCGCGACAGGATCTGCCGGTCGATGGTGATGCCGCGTTGCTCCATATGGGCGAGCACCGGCACCAGAGGCCGCTCCAGACGCTCGTAAACCGCGGAAAGCTTTTCCGCCGCGAGCCGCGGCTTCAGCACCAGCCAGAGGCGCAGGGTCACGTCGGCGTCCTCGGCGGCATAGGCCGTGGCGCGGTCGATATCGACGAGATCGAAGGTGACGTTGGATTTGCCGCTGCCGGCCACGTCCTTGTAGGCGATCGGCTTGTGGCCGAGCCAGCGCTCGGAGAGGCTGTCCATGCCGTGAAGGGCGTTGGAGCCGCCATCGAGCACGTAGGACAACAGCATCGTATCGTCGAACGACTTCGTCTCGATGCCGTAGCGCTTCATCAGCAGGTAGTCGTATTTCAGGTTCTGCGCGATCTTGAGGATGGAGGCATCCTCCAGCAGCTCCTTCAACCTCGACAGGGCGTCGCGCAGCGGAATCTGGTTTTCGGCCAGGCCGCCGCCGAGCAGATCGCCGACACCGGTCCTGTGATTGATCGGAACATAGGCGGCGCGGATGGAAGCGCCCGTCGGATCGTCGCGATTGTCGGCGATCGCCAGCGAAAATCCGACGATCTCCGCCTGCATCACATCGAGCGACGTCGTCTCGGTGTCGAAAGCGACGATGCCGGTTTCGCGCGCATCCGCGATCCACTGATCGAGCGTGGCGATATCGCGAATGGTCACATATTTCGAATGGTCGATGGGCGCACTCGCGAAGCTGGCGGCGCGAGCCCTGGCAAGATCTTCTGGCTCAGCGGTGCCATCCAGGGCCAGACGCGCCTTTGCCGACGGTGCCGGCACGCTCGCTCCTTCGGCCTCGACAACGCTGCCCGCGACGAGGTCGACATTCTCCCCGACATCCAGATCGGGGCCGTGTGCGCCCTCGCCCCACTCGATCTTGACGGCGGACGGCTCGATCGCCGCCGCGTCGCAATCGCAGGCGTCGGCCACCCGTCGCGTCAGCGAGGTAAACTCCATGGCCTTGAGGAAACCGATCAGCTTCGGGCCGTCCTGCGGGTCGAGCACCAGCGCATCGAGCGCCAGTTCCAGCGGCACATCGGTCCTGAGCTCCACCAGCTGGCGGGAAATGCGCGCCAGCTCGGCATTGGCGATGATGTTTTCGCGGCGCTTCTGCTGCTTGATCTCGCCTGCGCGGGCGAGCAGGGAATCGAGATCGCCGAATTCCTCCAGCAGCTGCGCCGCCGTCTTCGGGCCGATGCCGGGAATGCCGGGAACGTTGTCGACGGAATCCCCGGTCATCGCCTGCAGGTCGATCATCTTTTCGGGCGGCACGCCCCATTTCTCGATGACGTCGGGAATGCCGATCTGCTTGTCCTTCATGCTGTCATACATGTGGACCGCCGGCGTGACGAGCTGCATCAGGTCCTTGTCGGAAGAGATGATCGTCACATCGGCGCCGGCCGCCTCGGCCTGGCGGGCATAGGTGGCGATGATGTCGTCCGCCTCGAAGCCATCGGTCTCGATGCAGGGCAGATTGAAGGCACGGGTCGCCTCGCGGATGAGACCGAATTGCGGGATCAGCTCTTCCGGCGGGGCTGAGCGGTTCGCCTTGTATTCCGGGAAGATCTCCTTGCGGAAGGTCTTCGAGGAATAGTCGAAGATGACGGCGAAGTGCGTCGGCGTCACCCCGACCGAAGTGTCGCGCGCCGAGGTCAGAAGCTTCCACAGCATGTTGCAGAAGCCGGAGACCGCGCCGACAGGCAATCCGTCGGACTTGCGCGTCAGCGGCGGCAGGGCGTGAAAGGCCCGGAAAATGAAACCGGAGCCGTCGACGAGGAAGAGATGATCACCTTTTTTCATGGAAGCATGGATAGCGTGGCGCACCTCCAACGTCCATATAAAGTTCTGCTTTTGCAGGCCGGCGAGACGGCCGAATCTCTCACCGAAACGTTACTAAGTTTTAATCAATCTAATCTGCGCATTCCCTTGAAAAACCACATTTGGAACCACAAATCATACTCACCGGCGATTGATACGCCGAGGGTCTGACAACCGGCCTGTCCCCCGCCACGTCAGACTTGGACAAAGGCCTATCCCCTCTCCGGGCCTTTGTCCCCCCTTTTACGAGCCGCCATGGCGAACCTCCAGGCCATGGCGGCTTTTTCGTGTCGCGATCTACAATCTTTGATTGTAATAAAATTCGCTGAAATTGCCGATTTCAGAGCGCCTTCTACCCAAGAATTGCTGATTGTCTTGGCTTTGAATTGTCGGCATATTTGCAATCATGGGATTTAATCGGATGGACTCCGCCGCCTACCTTGCCAGCCAGATGGCAAAAGGATTCGCTCGCTCATTACAGCAGCGCGCGGTAAAGCTCGGATTTTCCCCCGGTCAGTTTCCGATCCTGCTGGAACTGTGGTCGGAGGACGGGCTCACCCAGAAGCAGTTGCTGGAACGCGTCGACATAGAACAGGCGACGATGGCCAATACGCTGTCGCGCATGGCGCGCGACGGGCTGGTGGAACGTCGCCCGCATCCCTCGGACAAGCGGGCGCAGCAGATTTTCCTGACGAGCAGGGCCGCCGCCATGCAGGCCGAGGCCATCGAGGCGGCCATGGCCACGGATACGGATCTTCTGAAGGACTTCCGCCAGTTCGAGCGCGAACTGCTGCTGGAATATATCCGGCGCGTGCTGGAGAATGCGAGGAACCTCCAGGTTTAGCCCGCGGCCTTGTCGAAAATGAAATATTGGCTGGGGCCGATATCCGGCTTGCCGAAGAACATTCCCTGAAGCTGCGCGCAGCCTTCTTCGACGACGATTCGGCGCTGAAGCTCCGTTTCCACGCCTTCCGTCACGACAGGCATGTTCAGGCTGTTCCCAAGGCCGATAATGGCGCGGACGATGGAGCGCGCCGCCGGATCATGCTCCAGCGCCCCGGTGAAGCTGCGGTCGACCTTGATCTTGTCGAAGGGGAAGGCGCGCAGGTTGCTGAGCGAGGAGAAGCCGGTTCCGAAGTCATCCATCACCACCCGGACGCCGAGACGGTGCAGCCGCTGCAAGGTGGCCATGACAGCGGCGCGCTCCCGCATCAGCGCTGCTTCGGTGATTTCCAGCTCGAGACGCCGCGGATCGAGGCTGGTTTTGCGCAGAATTCGCTCGATCTGGTCGTAGAGGGTGGGAATCATGAATTGCAGCGGTGAAAGGTTTACGGCGACATTGGCGGGCTCGTGCCAGCGCGCCGCCTCCTCGCATGCCTGCTCCAGCACCCATTCGCCGATCGCGGCGATGGAGCCGCTTTCCTCGGCAATGGGAATGAAAACTTCCGGTTCGATGACCCCTCGTTCCGGATGGGCCCAGCGCAGCAGCGCCTCGTAACCGCTGACGTTCTGGCTGCCGACGTCGAAGATCGGCTGATATTCGAGATAGAGCTGTTTGCGGAGAATGGCCTGGCGCAGATCGTTCTCGAGCTGGCGGCGGGTGCGTACGGACTTGTCCATTTCGGCATCGAAAAAGCACGCATGGCCCCGGCCTGCACGCTTGGCACGGTAAAGGGCGGTGTCCGCGTTGGTATAGAGCTGTTCGGCGCTCGCGCAGTCGCGCGGATAGATGGCGATACCGAGACTGACGCCGACAGCTGTCGGATCGCGCGCCATGTCCATCTCCGTGGCGAACGCCGCGAGGATGCGCTCGGCAAGATGCCTGGCGCCTTCCGGCTGCCGGCGTCTTGGCTGGATGATGGCGAACTCGTCGCCGCCCAGCCTTGCCACCGTGTCGCCTTCCTCGATCGTGCGCTGGAGAATGCAGGCAACCTTGCAGAGGATGCGATCGCCTTCGGCATGGCCGAACACGTCGTTGATCGCCTTGAAGCGATCCAGATCCAGGCAGAGGATCGCGACCTCGCCGCCCTTCCGGTTGACCGTCTGCAGCGCCTGGCGCATGCGCTGCTCGAACAGCGAGCGATTGGGCAGGTCCGTCAGGATGTCGTGATGCGCCAGATGCTCGATCATCTGTTGCGCCCGATGCCGCTCCGTCAGATCGCGTACGACGAGCACGCTGCATTCATGACCGCGATAGGTGATGGAGCGCTGCACCGTCTCGACGGGTATGGCCTTGCCATCCCTGCCCGAAAGCGTCGTCTCAAGCGGTGTGGCGGCGTCGGCATCCATGTCTATCGTCAGGAAGGTTTCCGGCGCCATGCCGATCACCTGATGGGCGGGCCATCCGGAAATATCGAAAAACCGCTCGTTCGCATCGATGACACGGCCATCGCGCAAGATGAGCAACCCCTCGAGCGAGGCATTGGCAAAGCCGCGAAGGTCGGTCAGGTGGCGGTCGATGAAGATGGCGCCGAGAGCGACGAGGATCAGGCCCATTGCGGCGGCCGTGACGATGCCGGCAAGAATGCCTCTGTCGATGGAGAGGGCGGCTGCCGACCCGTCTGACTCAGGTGTCAGCATGACACCGCTCATGGCGATGAAATGCAAGGAGCATATCGCAAGCAGAAGCAGAAGAGCGCCGGCGTAGATGCGCTTTACGCCATCGAGACAGCGAAAGGCGAGGAAGGCCAGCGACGAAAGGCCAGCCCCTGTGACGATGGAGCCGAACACGCGCGGCATGCTGTAGGAAAGCTGCGCCGGACCCTCGATGGCTTGCATGCTGATAAAATGCATGGCTGCGATACCGAATGCCATCAGCGCGCCGCCAACGGCGAACGAGGCGCCGCTATCGCGCTGGAAGGCCACCGCGATGGCAAGCCAGGAGCCGATGATCGCGATGATCGCCGAAAACATGGTCAGCGAAGGGCCATAGGAGATGGGAAGCCTGCCCTCATAGGCCAGCATGGCGATGAAATGCGTCGCCCAGATGCCGATGCCGCTGGCAAAGGCCGCAGCGGCGATCCAGTGGCGGCGCTGATGCGAGCGGCACTCCTGCGCGCGGGAAAAAAGAAGCATGGTGGCAAGGTTGCCGATGAAGCAGATGACCGCAGCGACGAGCACGAGCCGGTTGTCATGATCGTCGCGAATGCATGCAATCACTGAAAACATTACGCGTCTCCAGAATACCCTTCTGGATTGAAGCTATTTCCAATACTCTAAAAAACTTTTAAACTACATTCGCATATATTCACATAAGAACGCGACCCGCTCCTTCGGTGCCAAGCTACGGTAATTTTTTGGTTTTGGCACCTCGAAAGCCGCCGGGCTTTGGTCTATCGTCCCTCCGAATTCATGTAAGGAGTCGGATATGACCGATCTATCGCCCGTTCTCGATCGCGCCGATGAGAACCTCCCCTCCAGCCTCGACAATCTGTTCGAACTGCTGCGCATCAAATCCATCTCGACGGATCCGAGCTTCAAGGCGGAGTGCCGCAAGGCGGCGGAATGGCTGACTGCCTATCTGAACTCCCTCGGCTTCACCGCATCCGTGCGCGACACGCCCGGCCATCCGATGGTGGTCGCCCATCACGATGCCGGCAGCGCCGATGCGCCCCATGTGCTTTTCTACGGTCACTACGACGTACAGCCGGTCGATCCGATCGAGCTCTGGGAAAACGATCCTTTTTCCCCGGAGATCAAGGACATGGGCAATGGCCGCAAGATCCTGACCGGCCGAGGCACCTCGGACGACAAGGGCCAGCTGATGACCTTCGTCGAGGCGGTGCGCGCTTACAAGGAGACCAGGGGCACGCTTCCCATACGCATCACCATCCTGTTCGAAGGCGAGGAGGAATCCGGCTCCCCCTCCCTCAAGCCGTTCCTCGAAGCCAATGCCGCCGAGCTGAAGGCGGATTTCGCCCTGGTCTGCGATACCGGCATGTGGGACGGGGAAACGCCGGCGATCTCTGTCGGCCTGCGTGGGCTGGTGGGCGACGAAATCGTCATCACCGCAGCCGACCGCGACCTGCATTCGGGTGTCTTCGGCGGCGCGGCCGCCAACCCGATCCACATCCTGGCCGACATCCTGGCCGGCCTGCATGACGAGACGGGACGCGTGACGCTTTCCGGCTTCTACGACGGCGTCGAGGAAACGCCCGCCAACATCAAGGCCTCCTGGGAGAAGCTCGGGCTGACAGCCGAAAAATTCCTCGGCGACGTGGGCCTCTCGATCCCCTCGGGCGAGAAGGGCCGCTCGGTGATGGAGCTGACCTGGGCGCGGCCGACGGCCGAAGTCAACGGCATTACGGGCGGCTATACCGGCGCCGGCTTCAAGACCGTGATCGCGGCCAAGGCATCGGCGAAGGTTTCCTTCCGCCTCGTCGGCAAGCAGAATCCGGCGGCGATCCGCGAGAGCTTCCGCGCCTATGTGCGCTCGAAGATACCGGCGGATTGCTCGGTGGAGTTCCATGAGCACGGCAGCTCGCCGGCCATTCAGCTCGCCTACGATTCGCCGGCCCTGACCAAGACGAAGACGGCGCTTTCCAACGAATGGCCGAAACCCGCCATCGCGATAGGCATGGGCGGCTCGATCCCGATCGTCGGCGATTTCCAGAGAATGCTCGGCATGGAATCGCTGCTTATCGGCTTTGCCCTCTCCGACGACCGCATCCATTCGCCGAACGAGAAATACGAGCTGCGATCCTACCACAAGGGCATTCGCTCCTGGATCCGCGTGCTCGACGCACTCGCCGGCTAAGCGGCCTACGGGATGCGCAAGCCTTCTCGCGCGTCCCGCAAACGATCCCGCCGGGACGGCAAGACCTGCCATCGTCCGCGCCAAGCGGCCAGGGCTGCCGCCGTATCATTTTATTGCGACCGATGAGATAAGATATGGGAATCTGGATCGACACCGACATGGGGTTCGATGATATTGCCGCCATACTGGTGGTGGCGCATTCGGAGCTTGCCATAGACGGCGTTTCGCTCGTCAGCGGCAACGCGCCCCTGTCCCATGTCCAGGCCAATGCGGCGAGCGCGGCCGCAGTCTTCGGCTGGACGTTTCCCATCCACACCGGTCGCGAACTGCCCGTTTTGTGCAAACTGGAAACGGCGCAGAGCATTCTCGGCCAGACCGGCATTCCCACCACGGGCCGGAGCCTGCCGCCGGCCGATCCGCTTCCGGTAAGCGACGCCTTTGCTGCGCTCTGCGATTGGCTTTCCGACGGCAAAGGGCCGAAACGCATTCTGGCGCTCGGGCCGCTCACGAACATCGCGGCCCTGGCGCTGGCACGCCCGGACCTTGCCGCCCGCATCGACGAGCTGACCTGGATGGGCGGGGGCGTCACCTCGGGCAACCATACGGCGTCGGCGGAATTCAATGCCTTTGCCGATCCGGAGGCGCTTGCGATCGTACTGGCGCATGATCTGCCGTTGCGCATGATCGATCTCGATATCTGCCGGAAGGTGCTGGCCTGGCCCGAGGATGTCGCATGTATCCGCGGGATTGACGGCGAAAAGGCGCAGCTGCTCGCCGACCTGCTGGAAGGCTACGTCAACATCGCCATCAGCCGCGGCCGGCCGGCCATGGCCATCTACGACCCGACGGCGGCCGCCATTTTCGTCGAGCCGAAGACCGCCACCCTTCGCCACGCACGGATCGATGTCGAATTGCAGGGGCAGCATACGCGCGGGCGCACCGTGGTCGAAACCCGCGCTTCGCATGCACAATTCAACGCCCATTTCGCCGCTGAAATCGATGCGGAAGAGGCACGCCGGATCATCTTCGATGCGCTGCTTCGAGAGGCCGGCCGCTGAAAAGACGCTCCGGCGAACCGGCGCCTCTCAGCGTTTCGGATGTGGGATGTGGAGCTGCGGGGGTAAGGCAGGATGCCACGATCACCGCTGCTTCAGCCCGCCTCCCCCAGTTCCTGCTCGACCAGGGTCGTCCAGAAGGCCACGCCCGAGGCAATCGCATCGTCGTTGAAGTCATAGGCCGTGTTGTGGTGCAGGGCGCCGTCGACGGCCGGCCCGTTGCCGAGCCAGACGTAACAGCCCGGAGCCTTCTGGCCAAAAAACGCGAAATCGTCGCCTGCGGTCGATGGCGGAAAGCGGGTCTGCACGTTCTCGCCAAAGACCGTAGCCGCAGCTTTCAGCGCCCGGGCCGTGGCATCGGCGTCGTTGACCACAGGCGGAATGCGGCGTTCGAACCGGTAGTCGACCGCAATGCCGAACATGGCGGCCGTGCCATGCGCCAGCCGCCCGATCTCTTCTTCCAGCTGATCGCGGACCCTGGGCGTATAGGCGCGCGCAGTGCCGCCGATGTCGACCGTGTCGGGAATGACGTTCAGCGCCTCGGGATCGCCCGCCCGCAGCGAGCAGGCGCTGACGACGGCCGGCTGCAACGGATCGACCACGCGCCCGACGATGGTCTGCAGCGAAGACAGGAAAGTCGCTGCCGCCGTAATCGGGTCCTTGCCGAGATGCGGCTTGGCGCCGTGGGTTCCCGTGCCACGGAAAGTAATGCGCCAGCTATCCGACGAGGCAAGCTGCGGCCCTTCGACGACAGCCATCTCATCGACCGCGAGACCGGGCATATTGTGCAGCCCGTACACGGCATCGCAGGGAAACAGGTCGAAAAGGCCCTCTTCCACCATGCGCTGCGCGCCGCCGCGGCCTTCCTCGGCGGGCTGGAAAATGAAATGCACCGTGCCGGAAAAGCCGCGCTTGGCGGCCAGGTGCCGCGCCGCGCCGATCAGCATGGTCGTGTGACCGTCGTGACCGCAGGCGTGCATCTTGCCCGGAATGGTGGATTTGTAGGGCCGATTGGCTTTTTCCGGCATGGCAAGCGCATCCATATCGGCGCGCAGGCCGATGCGGCGCGTGCCGTTGCCGACCTGCAGCGTACCGACCACGCCGGTCTTGCCGAGGCCGCGATGCACCGTCAGCCCGGCCTCCTCCAGCAGGGTTGCGACGATGCCGCTGGTGCGCTCCTCCTCGAAGCCGAGTTCGGGATAGGCATGGAGGTTGTGACGAAGCGATGTGAGGAAAGGGAGATCCTGGGCGATCTCGTCAGGCAAAGACATGGATATTCCTTCGGCGTGGGGCACGATAACGGCTCGCCCTATCTTGCGCAAAGCAACGCCGGCTTCAACTCAAATGACGCTCAGGCATCGGGCTTGCCCAGAACATGTGCCTTTCCGATAACGCTCACCGAAACCATGCTGCCGACTTCGGGCAGGCCGACGCCGGAGCTTTTGATGTTCAACGTTTCCGAACCGCCCGCATCGGACAGGACGACCGTCACCGCGCAGATGGCGCCGCCGAATTCGATATCGGTCACTTTGCCGATGCAGGCCGCTTTCGCGCCGGCATCGTCGACGGCTCCCAGGCGCAACTGCTCGGGCCGCAGCATGATGTCGGTGCGCCCCTGCCGGCTCGCGGCATCGACCGGAATGTGCCCGAGGACACATCTGGCAGACCCATTGTCGAGATCGGCGGGCAATACGATGGCATCGCCGAGGAAGAGCGCGGTTTCACGATCCTTCGGGCTGAGGTAAAGGGCCTGCGGCGTCCCCGCCTGTATCAGCGCGCCCTCGCGCAATACGGCGACCTGATCTGCGAAGGACAAGGCTTCCGCCTGGTCGTGAGTCACCAGAACCGCAGTGATGCCGGCAATCTGCAGCACGCGGGCGACCGCTTTCCGCATGTTTTCGCGCAAGCCCGTATCGAGGGCGGAAAAAGGCTCGTCGAGCAGCATCAATCTCGGCTTGCGGCCGAGGGCGCGGGCCAGCGCCACGCGTTGCTGCTGGCCGCCGGAAAGCTGATGCGGACGGCGATCCAGCATGCGGCGGTCGAGTTCGACCATATCGATGAGAGCGTTGATGCGCTGGTCACGGTCGCGCGCGCCGCGCTCCATGCCGAAACCGATATTCTCGGCCACGCTCAGATGCGGAAACAGCGCGCCGTCCTGCGAGACGATGCCGATGCCGCGGCGATGCGCCGGCACGATGGCCTCGCCATCCGCCAGGGTTTCGCCCTGAAGCACGATCTGCCCCGCATCCGGAACTTCGAAACCGGCGATGATGCGCAGCAGCGTCGTCTTGCCGGAACCGGATGGGCCGACGATGGCCGTACGGCTGCCGGCGGCGACCGTCAGATCGATGTTGTTCAACGCATGCACGGGGCCATAGCGCTTGCTGATATTCCTGATCGCCAGAAAGGTCATTGTCCGGCCGTTCGCTTGGATTGCACATAAAGGAGAAGGGTGAGCGGCAACGACAGCACGACCATCATGAAGGCGTAGGGCGCAGCCGAAACATAATCGATCTCGCTGGTCAGCGACCAGAATTTCGTCGCCAGCGTTTCCGTGCCGTTGGGAGAGAGCATCAGCGTTGCCGTCAGCTCGTTGGTGATGCCGAGCGCGACGAGCGCCACGCTGGCGGCAAAGCCGGGGGCGGCAAGGCGCATGGTGATCTGCCGAACGGCCTGTGCCGGGGTGCGCCCGAGCGCCATGGCGGCGCGTTCGAGCTCGACGGGCGCCTGCGCGATGCTGGCACGCAGGCCGACCATGGCGCGCGGCAGGAAGAGCAGGACATAGGCGAGCAGCAGCGTGGCGAAGGTCTGGTAGAGCGGCAGGATCAGCCGGACGGTGATCGACACCAGCGCCAGCGCGACGACTACGCCCGGCAGCGAGCCGACATAGTAATGGCAGGCCTCGAGAACGCGCTGCAGCCGGCCCGGAGCGCGCACCGACAGCCAGGCCATGGGCGCCGCGGCAATGGTGGTGAGCAGACCGCCGGCTATCGCGAGAACGATGGTCTGCAGCAGGGCGTAACCGACCGTATCGATCCGCCAGATGCCCGCGCCGCCGAGATAAAGCCAGCGTGCGAGCGTTACGAAGGGAATGCCGAGCGTCAGCACCGCCGTCACCACAGGCAACGCGATGGCGGGAGCAACGAACCAGCCGAGACGACGGCGGGAGGTCGGGCGGGCGGCTCCCGAACCGATGCGGGCATAGCGCTCGTTGCCACGCACCAGCACCTCTATTCCCAATAGCAGCAGGCAACAGAAAACGAGAACGCCGCCGAGCATATTGGCGGCGGGGCTGTTATAGGCCGATTGGAACTGGTCGACGATCGCGGTCGAGAAGGTGTCGAAGCGGATCATCACGTAGAGACCGTACTCCGCCAGGAGATGCAGGCCGATCAGCAGCGATCCCCCACAGATGGCAAGGCGAAGCTGCGGCAGGATCGCACGGAAGAAGACGCGCCAGGGGCCAAGCCCGAGCGAGGCGGCGGCATCCTCGATCGCGGGGTCCAGCCGGCGCAAGGTCGCGGCGACCGGCAGGTAGAGAAAGGGAAAATAGGCAAGCACCGACACCAGCACGCCGCTCCACAGCCCGCGCATGCTCGGCACGAGGCTGACCCAGGCGTAGCTGTGCACGAAAGCAGGCACCGCAAGCGGCGCAACGGCCAGCCAGGACCAGATGCGCGCGCCGGGGATATCGGTGCGCTCCGTCAGCCAGGCGAGCGTCACCGCAAGAAGGATGGAAAGCGGGATGGTGCAGACTTCGAGCAGGACGGTATTGACGAGCAGTTCGCCGACACGGTTGCGGAAGATCAGCGCGATCACCTCGGTCCAGCCCGTATCGATCGTGACCCAGACGATGAAGCCGAGCGGCACCAGGCTCAAAAGCGCGACGACGGAAGCAAGGGCAACGACGGAGGCATGCCGAACGCGGCTGCGCGGAGCAGCCGTCAACCGGGGCATTCGCACGGCGGCAGGCTCGCCGGCATATGTGTTCTTCTGCAGCAAATCCGAGCTGCCTTTCACGCCCTGAAACAGGAAGGCAACCGCCGCTTGCGGCGATTGCCGGTCGATCGGCCCCAAGGCCATTCCTATGCCCCTAGCAGGGCATGCGACAGTGACGCAAGAGCAAAGCCCGCGGCAGCGCTCGAAACGCGCCGCGGCACCGGCTTTCGCCTTAGATCAGCCCGGCCTCGGTCATCAGATCGGTGACTTTCTTGCTGTTCAGCTTCGATGGCTCGACCTTCGGCGCCTGAAGGTCGTTCAGCGGCACCAGCTTCGGATTGGAAGCTTCTCCGTTGCCGACGGCATATTCGAAGGAGTCGCCGTCGCGCAGAACGGCCTGGCCGCCCTTGCCGGTGATCCACTTCAGGAACGCCTGGGCTTCCTTCTGGTGCTGGCTGGAGGCAAGGATGCCGCCGCCGGAGATGCTGACGAAAGCGCCCGGGTCCTGGTTCTTGAAGTAATGCAGGGCGACGTTCTTGCTGTTTTCAGCCGTCTTCGCCTGATCGCCGAACCAGTAGTAGTGATAGATCACCGCGCCTTCGATCTCGCCGGCATTGACCGCCTTCATGGCAACGCTGTTGCCCTTGTAGAAGCTGGCGTTTTCCTTCATCGCCTTCAGCCAGGCGCGGGTCGCGTCCTCGCCCTTCAGCTCCAGAAGCGCGCTGACGATCGCCTGGAAATCGGCGCCGGCCGGGGCGCCGCCCCAGCGGCCTTTCCACTTGGGATCGGCCAGATCCAGCAGCGACTTCGGCAGGTCGGCTTCCTTCAGCTTGGTCTTGTCATAGGCGAAAACCGTGGAGCGGGCGGCAACGCCGATCCAGTTGCCATCGGCGGCCTTGAAGGTTTCCGGCACCTGGGCCAGCGTATCGGCATCGACCGGGGCAAAAAGCTTGTTGGCGTCGACCAGCGTCATGCCAGGCGAGTTTTCCGTCAGGTAGACATCCGCGGGGGAGGCTGCGCCTTCCTGAATGATCTGGTTGGCGAACTGCATGTCGCTGCCGTTGCGGATCGTGACCTTGATGCCGGTTTCCTTGGTGAAGCCATCCGCCCAGGCCTGCGTCAGCGCTTCGTGCTGGGCGTTATAGACGACGATGCCCTCGGAGTCGGCGGCGTTCGCCATCATCGGAGCAACGGCGAGACCTGCGGCAAGCGCGAGCGCACTAGTGAGATGAGAAAAGGAAAAAGTCATAAATTCCCTCGCTTTGAAGTCGCCGCCAACGGCAGCAATGCGATAGCCTATATTTTTCCTGAGCGGCGTTTTCAAGTTTACAGTCACACCCCTCTATCACAAAAGCTTGAGAAAAGAGTCAAGATTTCGCCGCCGTCTCCGCAGCAAGGTCGAGCCACGCACGGCCGGCATGGGAGAGATAGCCGCCGCGCCGCCAGATCCATGCCATGTGCCACTCCATTCCGGGCTCGATCACGAGGGCATGGCCGATGCCGGGCCTGCGGCGCTGTTCCGCGATCAGCCGCGGCAGGAAGCCGACGCCGAGGCCGGCGGCAACCAGTTCGACGATGAAATTGATCTGGCTCGACCGGGCGGCGATGTCGGGCGCGAAGCCTGCCGTGCGGCAGGCATCGAGAATGATGCCGTTGAGCGCGAAGCCGGTTTCGAACAGAAGGAATGGATTGCCCTTCAACGCCGCCAGCGGCACGGCCCGGCTGCCGGCGAGCGGATGCGCCGACGGCAGAAGGACGTGCATGGGTTCGCAACGCACGCTTTGCCACTCGAAAGCATCGAGCGTCGGAAGGAGCGAGGCGCCGAGATCGACCTCGTCGGCGAGAACCATTTCCTCCAGCCGTTTCGCGCCCTGTTCCACCAGCCTGATCTCGATGCCGGGATACCGGTTGCGAAAGACGGCAAATACCGGTGCGAACAGCGCGTCGTTGCCGATCGGCGGCAGGCCGAGACGCAGCGTGCCGCGTGCCAGACCCCGCAATTCCGCCAGTTCGGCGAGCAGATCGTCACGTCCGGCAAGGATCGCCACCGCCCGGCGATAGACCACTTCGCCGGCATCGGTCAGCGTCGTGCGATGGCCGATGCGGTTGAGCAGCGGCAGGCCGAGCTCGTCTTCGAGCTGCCGCACCGCCTTGCTCACGGCGGATTGCGTTGCAAACACCACCTTGGCGGCTTCGGAAAAGCCGCCCTGGCGCACCACCTCGACAAAGGCTCTCAGCGTTCGAAACTCCATGTCTATTCCATACAGGACTAAATTCTATGAAATCAATTCGTTTTGTTCATAACCGGAAAAGACCTATCTTCCGGGCATCCAATTTTCCCGAGTTTTTCCATGTCCGTCGACCTGAAGAATCATTCGAAACTGAACCGCCTGGCCCAGATCCTGCTGCTGCTGGCCTTCTGGCAGGCGGGCGAGGCCATCGTGCGCCTCGCGCATCTGCCGATACCCGGCGCCATTGCCGGCATGCTCTTGGTGCTGGCGCTGTTTGCCAGCGGCAAGGTCAGCATGACGAGCATGAAGCGCGGCGCGGAGTGGTTTCTCGCCGAGATGCTGCTGTTCTTCGTGCCGGCGGTGCTTGCCCTGCTCGATCACGGCGAATTCATCGGCATCGTCGGGCTGAAGGTGCTTGCGGTCATCTTCGCCGGCACCATCATCGTCATGGGCGTTACCGCTATGGCCATCGACATCGGCTTTCGCCTGATGATGCACCCAGGAGCATCCCGCCATGTCCACCATTGAAAGCGCAGCGGCCGGGCTGTTCTGGCCGCTGGCGACGATCGGCCTTTATTATCTTTCCAAGGCGCTCTACCGGCGCTGGCCCTCGATCTGGCTGTCACCGCTGGTGGCGGCACCCGCAGTCCTGATCGCCGTCGCGCTCCTGCTGCATGCCAGCTACCAGGACTACATGCATGACAGCCGCTGGCTGCTTGCCCTGCTCGGACCGGCGACCGTCGCCTTTGCCGTGCCGATCTACGAGCAACGCGCGCTGATCAGGCGCTATTGGCCGATCCTTCTGTTCGGGGTGACGGTCGGCAGCACGACGGCCATGGTTTCGGCCTGGGGGCTGGCGAGCCTGCTCGGCCTCGACGAAAGCCTGCGGCTCAGCCTGATGCCGCGTTCGATCAGCACGCCTTTCGCCATGGTGGTTTCGGGCGATATCGGCGGCGTGCCCAACCTGACCGCCGTCTTCGTCGTCATCACCGGCCTGTTCGGCGCCGTCGCCGGGCAAGCGCTGCTGCGGCTGCTGCCGCTGCAATCGGGCATGGCGCGCGGCGCCCTTTACGGCATGGGCGCGCATGGCATCGGCGTCGCCAAGGCGCATGAGATCGGCCGGGAAGAAGGATCGATCGCCGGCCTCGTCATGGTGCTGGTGGGATTGACGAATGTTCTGGCAGCACCGCTGATCGCCTGGCTCATGCATTCCGCATGAACGAAAAGCCGCATAAAAGAAAAAGGCCGCGGCACCTTCATGCCGCGGCCTTTTTCGTTCGAAGATACAGCTCAGTTGTCACGCGTCTCCAACGTCTTGCTGAAGAAGATGGCAACCAGCGTGCAGACGACGCCCGACAGCAGATAGAGGCTGGTATAGACGAGGCCGAACTGGCTGGAGAGGGCGAGCGCCACGAACGGCGCAAAGCCGGCGCCGATCAGCCAGGACAGATCCGACACGAGAGCCGAGCCGCTGTAGCGATAGTTCTGGGTGAAGCGCGAAGCGCTGGCACCGGCTGCCTGCCCGAAGGAGAGGCCGAGAAGCGTGAAACCGAGAACCACGTAGATATGACGGCCGGTCACGCCGCCATCGAGCAGCCAGGGCGCGATGAAGGCGAAGCACGCGAGCAGGACGGCACCGATGGCAAGCTGATTGCGCCGGCCGATCCGGTCGGCCAGCATCCCGGAACAGATGATGGCGAGAATGCCGCAGATCGCGCCGAGGAACTCCATCAGCAGGAACGAACCGGGGCTCTGCTCGCTATAGAGCGTTACCCAGCCAAGCGGAAAGACCGTGACCAGATGGAAGGTCGCAAAGCTTGCCAGCGGCACGAAGGCGCCGATCAGGACATCGCGGCCGTGCACGCGCAGCAGCTCCGTCATTTTGACGGGCTCGAGCTCATGGCGCTCCAGCAGGGTACCGAATTCCTCGGTGGCGACCAGGCGCAGACGGGCAAAGAGGGCTACGACGTTGACCGCGAAGGCGCAGAAGAACGGATAACGCCAGCCCCAGTCCAGGAAGTCCGCCGTGTTGAGGCTCGTGACGAAATAGGCGAACAGGGCGCTTGCCAGCATGAAGCCGATCGGGGCGCCGAGCTGCGGGATCATCGCATACCAGCCGCGATGGTTGGTGGGTGCATTCAACGCCAGCAACGACGCCAGGCCGTCCCAGGCACCGCCGAGCGCAAGCCCCTGGCCGATGCGGAAGATCGCGAGCAGGATGATCGCGTAGACGCCGACTTCGGAGTAGCCGGGCAGGAAGCTCATCGACGCGGTAGAGCCGCCGAGCAGGAACAGCGCGATCGTCAGCTTGACGCCGCGCCCGTACCTGCGGTCGATCGCCATGAAGATGAACGAGCCGATCGGGCGGGCGATGAAGGCCAGCGAAAACACGAGAAAGGAAAGCAGCGTGCCATGCAGCGGGTCGGCGAAGGGGAAGATCAGCTTCGGGAAGACCAGGACCGACGCAATGGCATAGACGAAGAAGTCGAAGAATTCGGACGTGCGACCAATGATCACGCCGATGGCGATGTTACCGGGGGCGACGCTGCCGCCCGCATGCATGCTTCGGGCGTCGCTCTCGAGCGTTGAAGATGTAGGATTCAATGATTCATGCGTAACGCTGACCATGCGCGGGAGCCTCCCTCTCCGAGCACGAATTCCTCCACGAATTCGTGCATGATGAAAATGTCGATCAAACGTGCGAACATATCAAGTATCCAGCATGAAATAATTCGCAAATTAGCAATTAAACCGGACTTTTCAGGCCGTGGCGCCACATTCCGGACCAAGCAGGAACTGTCACCCGTGGTCATTTGTTCCGATCCAGGTATATTGGCAGCGACGAAAGCGAATGGCCTGATGGAAAACCTTCTGGATTTCTCAGGGGTTTCCCGATACGTGGGACAGCATTCCATACCGCAATGCACCCGCCCTTGCTGCGGTGCGACGAAACACCTCATATCGTTCATGACCGCCGTCCTTTAGTCGCGGTACGGTCGAAACAAAAAGAGCTTTAAGACGTGCCAAGACTATCGAAGATTTTCAGCCGTTTATCCGTCATCCCCCTGTTTCTGCTGCTGTCGGGCTGCGATCTGGTGGTGATGGCTCCCTCCGGCGATATCGCCATGCAGCAGCGGGACCTCATTATCGTCTCGGTCGTGCTGATGCTGATCATCATCATCCCGGTGATCTTCCTGACGCTATTCTTCGCCTGGAGATACCGCCAGTCGAACAAAGAGGCGACCTACGAGCCGGATTGGCATCATTCGACGCGTCTGGAGCTGGTCATCTGGTCCGCTCCGCTCGCCATCATCATCGCGCTCGGCGCGGTGACCTGGATCAGCACCCATCAACTCGATCCATACCGGCCGCTCGACCGCATCGCCGCCGACAAGCCGCTCAGCGCCGACGTGAAGCCGCTGACGGTGGAAGTGGTGGCGCTCGACTGGAAATGGCTGTTCTTCTATCCGGAATACGGCATCGCCACCGTGAACGAAATGGCGGCTCCGGTCGACCGGCCGATCAACTTCAAGATCACGGCCTCCGCCGTCATGAACTCCTTCTTCATCCCGGCACTGGCCGGCCAGATCTATGCCATGCCCGGAATGGAGACGAAGCTGCACGCCGTCATCAACCATCCCGGCGAATTCCAGGGCATGTCCGCCAACTACAGCGGCGCCGGCTTCTCGAACATGCGCTTCAAATTCCATGGCCTCGCCCAGGCGGATTTCGACCAGTGGGTCCAGAAGGCCAAGAGCCAGGGCTCGGCACTCGGCCGCCAGGAATACATGGCGCTGGCCAAGCCGAGCGAACGGAACCCCGTGCAATATTTCAACGCCGTCGACGACGGGCTCTACAACGCCATCCTCAACATGTGCGCCGACCCGAGCAAGATGTGCATGAGCGAAATGATGCATATCGACGCCAAGGGCGGCGGCGGCAAGGAGAGCCAGGAAAACCGCGAGCGGCTGATCTACGACAACCGCGACGGCGACTCGTCCGAAGCCACGCCCGTCAAGGTGGACGGCGCCGCCGCTCAGGCCGTGCAGCACGGCGACAACGCCATGCACGGCTCCATGCAAGGCATGGATATGGGCAACGGCTCTTCTTCCGATTCGTCGACCGGTTCGGCGCAGCATCAGGATCATTGATCCGGTGCGCTCAATAACAAGACATTCATAAGGGACAGAGGCAATCCATGTTTTCCAACCCGGACCTCTATAAATTCATCTTCGGTCGGCTGACGCTCGACTCCATCCCGTATCACGAGCCTATCCTCGTCGCGACCTTCATCGGCGTCGCCATCGGCGGCATCGCCGTTCTCGGCCTGCTGACCTATTTCCGCCTCTGGGGATACCTCTGGAAGGAATGGTTCACCAGCATCGACCACAAGAAGATCGGCATCATGTACGTCGTGCTGGCGCTGATCATGCTGCTGCGCGGCTTTTCGGACGCGCTGCTCATGCGCCTGCAGCAGGCAATCGCCTTCAACGGTTCCGAGGGCTACCTGCCGCCGCATCATTACGACCAGATCTTCACCGCCCATGGCGTCATCATGATCTTCTTCGTGGCGATGCCCTTCGTCACCGGCCTGATGAACCTCGTCGTGCCGCTGCAGATCGGCGCGCGCGACGTGTCCTTCCCCTTCCTCAACAACTTCTCGTTCTGGATGACCACGGCCGGCGCGATCATCATCATGATCTCGCTCTTCATCGGCGAATTCGCCAAGACCGGCTGGCTGGCCTATCCGCCGCTTTCCGGCATCGCCTACAGCCCCGACGTCGGCGTCGACTATTATATATGGGGCCTGCAGGTTGCAGGTATCGGCACGACGCTTTCGGGCATCAACCTGATCGCCACCATCGTCAAGATGCGCGCGCCGGGCATGACCTTCATGAAAATGCCGGTCTTCACCTGGACGTCGCTCTGCACCAACATCCTGATCGTTGCGAGCTTCCCGATCCTGACCGCCACGCTCGCCCTGCTCACCCTCGATCGCTACGCCGGCACGAACTTCTTCACGAACGATCTCGGCGGCAATCCGATGATGTATGTCAACCTCATCTGGATCTGGGGCCACCCGGAAGTCTACATCCTGATCCTGCCGGCCTTCGGCGTCTTCTCGGAAGTCGTCGCCACCTTCTGCGGCAAGCGCCTGTTCGGCTACGCCTCGATGGTTTACGCGACCTGCGTGATCATGATCCTCTCGTACCTCGTCTGGCTGCACCACTTCTTCACGATGGGCTCGGGCGCCAGCGTCAACTCCTTCTTCGGCATCACGACGATGATCATCTCGATCCCGACGGGTGCGAAGCTGTTCAACTGGCTGTTCACGATGTATCACGGCCGCATCCGCTACGAGCCGCCGATGCTGTGGACCGTCGGCTTCATGGTGACATTCACCATCGGCGGCATGACGGGCGTCATGCTCGCGGTTCCGCCGGCCGACTTCGTGCTGCACAACTCGCTGTTCCTGATCGCCCACTTCCATAACGTGATCATCGGCGGCGTGCTCTTCGGCATGTTCGCGGGCGTCAACTACTGGTTCCCGAAGGCCTTCGGCTTCAAGCTCGATCCTTTCTGGGGCAAGATGAGCTTCTGGTTCTGGCAGATCGGCTTCTGGTTCGCCTTCATGCCGCTCTACATCCTCGGCCTGATGGGCGTCACCCGCCGCGTCAGCCAGTTCGACGATCCGTCGCTGCAGATCTGGTTCATCATCGCGGCTTTCGGCGCCGGCCTCATCGCCATCGGCATCGCCTGCTTCCTCATCCAGCTCGCCGTCAGCTTCATGAAGCGCGAAGAGCTTCGCGATCATACGGGCGACCCATGGGGCGGCCGCACGCTGGAATGGTCCACCTCGTCGCCGCCGCCGGCCTACAACTTCGCCTTCACGCCGATCGTCTACGATCATGACGCGTGGTGGGACATGAAGAACCGCGGCTACGTCCGACCGACCGAAGGCTTCATCCCGATCCACATGCCGAAGAACACCGGCACCGGCATCATCCTCGGCGTTCTCTCCATCGGCTTCGCATTCGGCATGATCTGGTACATGTGGTGGCTCGCCGCCATCACCTTCGTCGCGATGATCGTCATAACGATCGGCCATACCTTCAACTACAAGCGCGACTACCACATCCCCGCCGACGAGGTCGTCAAGACCGAGAACGAGCGTACGAAGCAGCTCGCAGGACAGGTGTAAGACTGATGACCACCCAAACCGCACACGCTCCCAAGGATGGCGAAACGCCCGCCTTCTACATGACGGAAGAGCATCATCCGGAAGGCAGCACCATGCTGGGCTTCTGGATCTACATCATGAGCGACTGCCTGATCTTCGCAGTCCTCTTCGCCACCTTCGCCGTACTCGGCCACAGCTATGCGGCCGGCCCGTCGCCGGCCGACCTCTTCGAGCTGCCGCTGGTCGCCCTCAACACGGCGATGCTGCTTTTCTCCTCCATCACCTATGGCTTCGCCATGCTGGCGATGGAGAAGGAGAACAAGTCGGGCACGCTGATGTGGCTGACGATCACCGGTATCTTCGGTGCCCTCTTCATCTTCTTCGAACTCTACGAGTTCTATCACCTGATCCTCGACGGCGCCGGCCCGCAGCGCAGCGCCTTCCTGTCCGCCTTCTTCACGCTGGTCGGCACGCACGGTCTGCACGTCACCACCGGTATCGTCTGGCTGATCACGCTGATGGCGCAGGTTGGCCGCCACGGCCTGATCCCGGAAAACAAGCGTCGCCTGATGTGCCTTTCGATGTTCTGGCACTTCCTGGACGTCGTCTGGATCGGCGTGTTTTCCCTCGTCTATCTCATGGGAGTTCTCGGATGAGCTCGAACGCAAATCATTCGCATCCTTCCGCCGACGCCCACGGCCATGACCACCATGGCGGCCACGAGGCTGCACACGGCACCTTCAAGAGCTACATGACGGGGTTCGTCCTCTCCGTCATCCTGACCGCCATTCCCTTCTGGCTGGTCATGGCCAAGGTGATCCCCGATCCGGCCGTCACCGGGGTGATCGTCATGATCCTCGGCGCGATCCAGATCGTCGTGCACATGATCTACTTCCTGCACATGAACACCCGCTCGGAAGGCGGCTGGAACATGATGGCGCTGATCTTTACCATCGTGATCGTCATCATCGCGCTTTCCGGCTCGCTATGGGTCATGCATCACCTCAACGCGAACATGATGCCCATGTCGCCCGAGATGATGCGCAACATGCCATAAGATCGAGCGGCGGGCCTTCAGGCGAAGGCCCGCCCTCTTGCCGGCGCGATTGCCGCCGGACGCTGCGCGGCGCGTATTTGCGAACGCCTGAAGCCGCAGCCGATTTTTCCAGACCCTGCGTGATCTTCAGCAAAGAGAATTGAAGACTTCCCGAAATCACGCGGCAGCGCGTCCCCGGAGACCAGCGCCATGACAGATTTCTCCCCGACCACGACATCCCGCGGCAAGCCGCGCTCGACGCTTGCGCTTGTCATCTGGGTCTCCCTGCTTCTGCTCCTGACCGCCCTCCTCGTCGGGCTCGGCACCTGGCAGGTGGAGCGTCTGCACTGGAAGCTGGATCTGATCGCCCGGGTCGATGCGCGCGTGCATGCCCCGGCCGTTCCCGCTCCCGGGCCGGCGCAATGGGCCGGCATCAACGCCGAAAACGCCGAATACAGGCATGTGCAGGCAAGCGGCACCTTCCTCAACGACAAGGAAACGCAGGTCTATGCCTCGACCGAGCTCGGCCCCGGCTACTGGGTGCTGACGCCCCTGAAGCTTGCCGACGGCACGATCATCATCGTGAACCGCGGTTTCGTGCCGACCGGGAAACGCAATCCGTCAACGCGTCCGGAAGGTCAGATCGAGACGGCGACCGTGACCGGCCTGCTGCGGATCAGCGAACCCAAAGGCACGCTGCTGCGCTCGAATGTGCCGGCGGAGGAGCGCTGGTATTCGCGCGACGTGGCCGCCATCGCAGAAGTCCGCGGGCTGCGGAACGCCGCACCCTATTTCATCGATGCGGACGACACGAAGAACCCGGGCGGATTGCCAGTGGGAGGGCTCACGCAGATCACCTTCCACAACAGCCATCTCGTCTACGCCATCACCTGGTATGGGCTGGCCGTCATGACGCTCGGCATGGCCGTCTATCTCGTCCGTTCCGAACGGCAGCGGACGAAGGCGAGCCGCTGATCGCTAAACCGCCATCTTCGGGAAGCGAAGCTGCCAGCGACGGCCGTCACTGGTCATTTCGACGATGCCGAACGGCTCGATGTCGATTGCCCAGAAGGCCGCCGGCGGCGCTTGCAGCACATGCAGAACGGCAGCCCGGATGACGGTTGCGTGGGTGATGGCGACGGCATGACCGGCTTCCCCGATGCGGCGTCCCATCCACTCGCCCACTCGCCCTGCGACTGCCGCCAGCGGTTCCCCGCCATGCGGCGCCACGGACAGATCCATCATCCACAGCGCAAGCGACTCCATATCGCTTTCTTGGAGTTCGGCGAGCGATCGTCCGCGCCAATCGCCATAATCGCACTCGCGCAGGGCAGCATCCGAAACGGCGTCGAGGCCGAGAGCCGTGGCCGTCTGCCGCGCGCGCAGGGCCGGGCTCGTCCAGATGCGGTCGATCGCACCGAGCCTGAAGGTCGGCAACCCGTCGCGCTGCAATGCCCTGGCTTCCAGCGGCTCGTCGTCCGGGAAGCGACCCTTGCGGCTGGCCTGCGTCGGTCCGTGGCAAATCCAGCTCAGGCGCGCTTTCATTCGATTTCATAACTCCGTCGCTGTCGCGATTTCGCATCATGATGACGCTTGATTGACAACTATCTTTGCAGACAGATATAAACTCAGGCTTGCGGGTGTGGAAGCCGGTGAAATCCCGGCGCGGTCGCGCCACTGTAATCGACGGGCGGATACCGCCCCCAGAGAGTCAGACCCTTCCCGTAAGAACCCTTCCGTAATGGAACGCGCCTTTCTTAATGAGGGAATACAATGTCCGATACCGCTCTTGCACCGACCGCAATTCCACAGCCGATTCCACTCGGCCAAATCCTGCCATGGGCCATTTTCGCAGGTCTCCTGATGCTGCTGGCGATCTATTTCGTCGGCGCCGAGGAAGGCGCGACGTCGCTGATATCGGGCATGTACGTGCACGAATTCGTGCATGACGGCCGCCATCTGCTCGGCTTCCCCTGCCACTAAGGGAGCAATCACATGGTTGGACGTCTTTTGCTCCGCGGCATGATCGTCGGAGCCCTCGCGGGTATTCTCATTTTCGCTTTCGCCCATGCCTTCGGCGAACCGCTGGTCGATTGGGCCATCGGCTTTGAAGAAAAGGCGGCGCAGGCTGCCGGCGAGGCATCCGAGCCGGAAATCGTCAGCCGCACCACGCAGGCGGGCATCGGCCTGTTCACGGGCATCATGGTCTATTCGACGGCGATCGGCGGCTTGTTCGCACTGGTCTTCTCCTTCGTCTACGGCCGCATCAGCCCGCTCGGCGCACGCGGCACGGCGGCCCTGCTCGCAATCGCCGCTTTCGTGACGATTTCGCTGGTTCCCGACATTAAATATCCGGCAAATCCGCCGGCCGTCGGCAACCCTGATACGATCGGCGCCAGAACCGAGCTGTTTTTCATCATGATCCTGGCATCCATCGTCGGCATGATCGTTGCCATCGGCTTCGGTCGCCGGCTGGCGGCGCGCTACGGTTCCTGGAACGGGGCGATCATCGCCGGCATCGGCTATATCGTCTTCGTCGCGCTGATCCAGTATCTGCTTCCCCCGATCAACGAAGTGCCGGAGCAGTTCTCGGCAGTCGTTCTCTGGCAGTTCCGGGTCACGTCGCTCGCAATGCATGTCATTCTGTGGACGACGCTCGGACTTGGCTTCGGCGCCTGGGCGGAACGCGAGCTTCCGCAGCTGCGCTACCGCAATGCGGCCTTGCGCCGGGCCTGAGATGCCACGCAAAGCACCCCCCGCGCATGGCTGCATGCGCGGGAAGCGCCTGAGCGCAAGCGGCGCATTGATTGCAATCTTCTGTCTTTTGCTGTCGGGCTGGCCGACAGCGGTAGCCGCCCATGGTGGCAGCTCTTCCGGCAGCCAGGCCGGCATCCCGATACCCTCCCTTACCCATGGCGAAATGGCTGTGATCGCGCCTTATTACGGGCGGATCGTCTCGCTTGCCGAAAGCGTGTCGGATACCGATGAAACCTTTCGCCGCCTGCTGAATTTCGCGCAGATCCAGCATACCTATTGCCTATGGGGCCTGATGCCCGGCAGCATCAGCGACGAGGAAAGTCCGTTCAACGAGTGTTCGCATGCCTATCTTGCCGCAGCGAAAGCCGTGCTGCTCCAGATGCGAACGATGAAGGGGGAAAAAACCTCCCTCGACGACCTCGTCTCCGAAATCGATGCGGCGCTCGTGCGCAACAACCTCTCGCTCATCCTGTGCAAATTCAGCGGCGAGAGCTTCAATACCGCCGATCTCATCCGTCCGAAGCCCGCCGAAATCGTCATGCATGCGAAAAGCCTCATGACCATTCTTGCGGCCATGCTCGTCGTGATCGCAGGCGTGTGGTTCGCCGCACGCGCCCTGCGGACAGTGCCGCAATCATAAGAAAACACCGCCGCTCGATGCGGCGGTGTTTTTGATTTTGCCGATAGAGCGGCTCCCCCTTTCGTAGAATCGAAGAACCGTTCTGTCTCTTTGTCTGTACGCGATTCCTGACGGAAAACCGCTGCGCAGTTTCCCGGAATTACCCTGGCGCGGACGACCGCTTACCAGTAGCGCGGGCGGTGGCGCCAGCCGTCATCGCGCCAATGGCGATGATGGCCATGCCAGCCCCATGGCGGTGGCGGTGGCGGGCGATAATACCCTCCGCCCCGGGGCGGGGGGCCCCAGCGGTTCGGGCGGCAATCGCCCCAGCGCGTCAGATGCCGGCCACGACCGCAGGCATAGTCAACTTTCACGACCGGCACGGAGGCCGTTGTCCCGACTACGGGAAGAGGCATGGCCTCTGCCGATGTTACAGCCAGGCTGCCAAGCAAGGCAGCGATGGCAATCACGGACGATCTCATTTTGATGGCCCTCTATCCAAGTCCCTTACAAGGAGGATTTAAACCTTGAACATATGAACGCCCGCTGAACCGAAAAAGGCGTTTTGACGGCGAAATCAAGATGGGCACATGCGCGCGCCTGCGATCGAAAAGGCTGCTGCCGCCGGTATTTACGGACAAACGCAACCTGCTCGCGCGTCACGAGAGTTTCATGAACGAGGCTTACACCGGAAATATCATTTGCAATAAGGGAGCTCGGGATGGTCGATCTCGTTTCAAACAGCTCGGAGGGTGGTAACACCAATCACCCGATTCACGGTGCCAGCGGCTCGACGAAATGGTTTCTGCCGATCTTCGGCATTCTCGTCCTCGGCGGCCTGGCTTATATCGGCTACGCCCTCGGCAACGATCTCGCCGATGCCGCCACCGTTCCGTGGATCCTGCTTGGACTGGCGCTGCTGATCGCGCTGGGTTTCGAATTCGTCAACGGCTTTCACGATACCGCCAACGCCGTTGCCACCGTCATCTACACCCGCTCGCTGCCGGCTGAATTCGCCGTCATCTGGTCCGGTTTCTTCAACTTCCTCGGCGTATTGACCTCGTCCGGCGCCGTCGCCTTCGGCATCCTGGCGCTGCTGCCGGTCGAACTGATCCTGCAGGTCGGCTCCGGCTCGGGTCTTGCCATGGTCTTCGCCCTCCTGATTGCCGCCATCATATGGAACCTCGGCACCTGGTATCTGGGCCTGCCGGCCTCGAGCTCGCACACTCTGGTCGGCTCCATCATCGGCGTCGGCCTTGCCAATCAGTTCCTCGCGCCCGCCGGTTCCGCCACCAGCGGCGTCGACTGGTCGCAGGCAACCAGCGTCGGCATGTCGCTGCTGCTGTCGCCGATCATCGGTTTCGGCATGGCGGCCGTCCTGCTGCTGGTCGCCAAGGTTCTGATCCGCAACAAGGAACTCTACGAAGCACCGAAGGGCGATGCGCCGCCGCCCGCATGGATCCGCGGCCTGCTGATCTTTACCTGCACCGGCGTCAGCTTCGCCCATGGCTCGAATGACGGTCAGAAGGGCATGGGCCTGATCATGCTCATCCTCATCGGCCTCGTGCCGACGGCCTTCGCGCTGAACCGCACACCCGACGTCAACTATCTCGAAGCCTACAAGGCTGCCTCGGCGCAGGTCGAGACCGTGCTCGGCAAGTATATAAAGCCGGGCATCACGACACCGGCCGATGCGAAGGCAGCCGTCAGCGATGCGGTGAAGACCAAGACATGGACGGATGCGACGACACCGGCACTTCAGGCCTATATTCACGCGACCAGCGCCGAGATCGCCGCCTATCCGAGCATCGAGAAGCTGCCGAACGGCCTCGTCGGCAACGTCCGCAACGACATCTACCTCATCGGTGAATCGCTGAAGCTGATCGACAAGCAGAAGCTTCTGCCCATGGGCGCCGACGACCTGAAGGCCGTGACCGACTATCACGCCGCCGTCGATCACGCGACCAAGTTCATCCCGCTCTGGGTTAAGGTCGCCGTCGCGCTGGCGCTCGGCCTCGGCACCATGGTCGGCTGGAAGCGCATCGTCGTCACCGTCGGCGAAAAGATCGGCAAGACGCATCTGACCTATGGCCAGGGTGCGGCCGCCGAAGTCGTCGCCATGCTGACGATCGGCGCGGCCGACCATCTCGGCCTGCCGGTCTCGACCACGCACGTCCTGTCCTCCGGTGTCGCCGGCACCATGGCGGCGAACGGTTCCGGCCTGCAATGGTCGACCGTGCGCAATATGCTGATGGCCTGGATCCTGACGCTTCCGGCCTCGATCGCGCTGGCCTTCGTGCTGTTCCTCATTCTACGCCAGGTCTTCTGACGGAGGCGGCCGCCGAGACGCCGACATCGGCCTTCGAAATTCCGAGGCAACGATGGCGCCCCTCACTGGGCGCCATTTTTCCTGGCGCATGCCGCCGGCGAACGAAGCCGATAGACGGGTACGGCAAAAGATATCCCGCGCGGATGCGGCTTAGGACCGCCCTCCTACGAGCGGGCATACAGACGCGAAACGCACCGCGCGCACCTTGCAGGACAGCTCCAGAGAGCGTCTCCGATTTTCCCCGAATCACGGAAACGTTCTATCTTTCGTCTTCACGCCGTTCCTAACGGAGAACCACGACCCGCTTTTCCTGGAATTGCCCTAGCGAACGTCTTCCTTCTTGCTGCCGTTGGCGCCGAGACCGGAAAGCTTGGCCAGTTCCGAACGCCGGTTGGCATAGTTCTGGGCAACCATGGGATAGTTCGGCGCCAGCCCCCATTTCTGCCGGTATTCCTCCGGCGTCATACCGTAGTGCACGCGCAAATGACGTTTCAGCGTCTTGAAGCGCTTGCCGTCTTCGAGGCAGACGATGTAGTCGCTGGTCACCGATTTCTTCAAATCCACAGCCGGCACCAGATTGCCGCGGCCGACGGCAGGCGCGGATTCGTCCAAAGCCTGCAGCGCCCCGTGAATATCGGTGATCAGCCGGGGGAGGCTGCTGGCCGGAACCGCATTATAACTGACATAGGCCGAGACGATCCTTGCGCAGCCTTCGAGCAGGGATTGCGTTCCCGATGAAACGGGTGGTGGTCTGTTGCTGAAAGAATCCATGATCTTTTCCCGGATCTCATTTGGCTCTTCGGGCGCCGCCTCGCTCGAAGAGCATCGTGGGTGACGTCCGTTGCCGGGCGCCACACCGTTTCAAATCGTGCCGTCTCCGGCGCTCGACCCTGATTCAAGGACAGGGCAACCTATAATGCCATGCAAGCGGCAGGCCCCCGCCACCAGCGCCAATCAAGGCGATGGTCGCGTTCGGCGGAACTATGGCTGAAATGCTCATCCCACCCCCCGCAGCACGATCTTGCCCTTGCGGCGGCGAAGCTGCGCCAGCGAAACCGGCTTCGACAGAAGAAAACCCTGCACATGCGTTGCATCGGCCTCTCGCGCCGCCTCGAGCTGAGCGCTCGTTTCGATGCCTTCGACGACCACATAAGGGGCAAAACAGGCCGCGAAACCGACGAGATGGGAAAGGCTGTCGCTTCCGTCGCGGCTGCGCCGGTTGTCCCGTATGAAGGCTGCGTCGATCTTGACGATATCGGCAGCCACCTGCAACAGCGATGCCGGCGTGGCAAAACCGGCTCCGAAATCGTCAATGGCGATGCGGCAGCCGAGCGCGCGGATCATCTTTATGCGCTCGACGGCGGCACCAACGAGCGGATAGCTTTCCGTGATCTCGACGATAAGCCGGGATGCAAGCTCCGGCTTACGGGTAATGCGACCGAAAACATCGGCGAACCGTTCGGAGCGCGACAAGCTGGTAGCGGAAAGATTGAAGCCGAGGACAAGCGTCTTATCCGCCGCAAGGTCCGACAGCACCATGTCGAGAATGCGCAGATCGAGATCGAACCAGCGGTCCTGCCGCTCAAGCAGCGAAACGAATGTGCCGGCCGTATGCACGGTTCCACCCGAATCCCTGACGCGTGCCAGGCTCTCCGCATAGAATACCTCGCCGACATTCCCCGCATCATGGATCCACTGAGCCGCAAAACCCAGGCCGCCCTCGGCGATCGCCTTTAAGATCAGCGCGCCGTGCCTCTCCTCTCCGCGGCTTGCACTACCGTTCATCCAACCTCCCTTCGTCAGGGAATTTGCCGCCGATACAGCTTCGGACGCTGAAAACGCGGGATGAAAATCGCGTACATAGCTCCGAAGCATCGAGTTTCCGGTGCCTGGAATCCACGTCTTCCATCGTCTAGACACCCTCGAACCTCGTATCGCCGAGGTCTCCCTTCATAAAGCTGGAGATATTGCTCCATAGATCATAGTCAACCTGCGCAGATGCGCCGGCAAAACTATTATTTAATATTGCTAATACACTAATTGATGAGCGTCTGCAAAAGACAATCTTCAAATCCCCTCCCCACATATAGCTAAAGGAGCTTCAACAGCTATTTGCCAGATCGCGCCAACGACCACCATTCGTTTTGCCGGGCCGCCTGAAGAGCCAGCTCCAGCGGCGGCAATTCGGTATGCCACAATTTCTCCCATTCCAGGCTCATGACGCCGGCATAGCGATCCGCAGCGAGTGCGGAGAGGAGTGCGGCCATGGGAAACTCGCCGCTGCCCGGCACCACATAGCTGTACGGCAGCCTCGGCCCCGGCCTGGAGACGCTGTCCTTGATATGGAGATGGCGCGTATTGCGCCGAACCTGCTTCCAGGTATCGACGGGGTTCTGTCCTCCTTTCCGCCAGGTGTGATGCGTGTCCCAAAGAAGCGCGCAACCGGGGGCCGCTTCGATGAAGCGGGGAATGGCATCCGGCATCGCAAGAAAATCATGCGTCTCGATGACCATCTCGGCTTCGAACCCCTCACGCTCTGCGGTCTCGCGCCACCAGTCCAGCGTCGACAGCGCTTCGGCCAGCTCGCCGTCATCGCCGGTCTCGCCGCCGTCGAAAACCCGCAGCGACTTGACGCCAGCGGCCTCCGCCCAGGGAAGGTAGCGCAAAAACTCTTCCTTTGCCTGCCGTGTCGCACCGACAAGGCGCAGCGAAGTATCGAAGGCACACAGCCCTACCGGAGAGGTTTTCAGCGCCTCGGCAAGGCCGGAGGGAGAACCGAATCTTTCGGTGAAATAAGCGACCAGATCGATCGTGCCGCCGAGCGCGCGGAGTTCGATGGCGTCGAGACCATGGCGTGCCGCCAGCCCGAGGGCTTCATCCAATTCGAGATCGGCACATCCCAGTGTGGAAAATGCCGACGTCACCAGGGGCATATCGTTCTGAACGGCAGTCACCACGGCCTCCTCCGCCTGGTTTTTCGATGCCGCCGCCCGACGCGAGGACGGGTACGCTCCACCCGGCCGGCGCCCGATCCGCGACATAAGTAACCAAATGGATAATTAAGGAACCGGCGAGCGCCGTCAAGGGCCGATGGCGCCGGCGGCATCATCAGCCGAGATCATTCGTCATCACCGTATCGAACGGATGGATATCCTTAAAGAGAAAAGAGATATCCCTTACCACACGATCGGGTGCGTTTCGCCGGTCGCGACGTTGACGAAGCCTTCGGGCGCCCTGTCGGACGGCGCGACGAGAACCCAGCGCCAGGGCGCGCAGGTCAATGTCGCAAAAGAAAGCCGCTCGGGAAAACCGGGCCACCAGCGGGGCGAGAAGGTCGGCTCGTACATCCAATCGATCTCGGCGCCGGCGTGATAGAGCGCCTGCATTTCCGCATCCAACGCTTCGGCCGATCGCGCCGTCATCAGGCCGCCCACTTCATAGCGAACGCGGGCGACGACCTTGCCGCCCGTTACCAGCACCCAGCCGCCCTGCTGCTCCTTGAGCGCATTGACGACCATCGCCATGGCGTCGTCGGAGGAACCCACGACCCAGATATTGTGCTTATCATGGCCGAGCGTGGCGCCAAGCGCGGTATCCGGCGTGCGTGGCCCGGTGCCGAGCCAGAACATGCGAGCGACCTTGGCTTCGCCGGAAAAGCGATCGACGATGGCAAATTTCGTGACGTTGCGATCGGAATCGCGCTGCACGGCGCCGTTGCTGACGGGCAGATCCATGGTGATGAAATCGTCGGCCCAATGGAACGGCCGCAGCAGCGCCGCCTTTGCCGTGGCGGTTTCCGCCGGCGCGGCAATGCGAAAATCTTCCGCCGTGACAACCCTGTCGATCCGCACCGTCTTCGTCGCCCAGTCCGGCCAGTCGATCTCGGGCCGGACGCCGACGAAGGTCTGGCCCTCGGACGCCGGCCTGCCATCGGCCCAGACCTTGGCGATCGACAGCGTCTTCACGTCGTCCAGCAGCACGATATCGGCGAAACGGCCGGGCGCGATCGAGCCGACCCAGGGCGTCAGGCGCATGTGCCGGGCGGGATTGATCGTCACGCACTGGATGGCGATTTCAGGCGCCAGTCCATTCTCGATCGCAAGCCGGACATTGTAGTCCGTAGCGCCCATCTTCAGCGTATCGCTGGCGCTGCGATCGTCGGTGACGAAGGCGAACTGCGACCAATCGGACAAGCCTTTCTCAATCAGCCCCTTGATGACCTCGGGCAGGGAATGCGGCCTCAATTCGATGAACAGGCCGTGCGTCAGCTTTTCCCAGATCTCGTCCAGGAACCAGCCTTCGTGATCGGAGGCGAGACCGGCGCCGGCAAAGGCATTGATCGACGCCAGATCGCGCAGGCCGGCACCATGCCCCTCGACGACGCCGCGCTGCTCGAACGTGGCGCGGATCATGCCCCACAGACGATCGTAAGCCGGATTCTCCGGATTGCTGACCGAGGGCCAGTCCATGACCTCGTCAAGGCCGGCCACCATCAGGCTTTCGCCGAGAAACGACTTCTGCTCGTCATAACCGAAATGGCCGCCGCCCCATTCGTAGGCGGTCGGCGGCACGGCCGACCCAGGCAGAGGAAAAATCTTCATCGGCGAGCCGCGACGGCGCGCCTCCAGCCAGAATTCCAGATTGCGGGCGCCGTTCACATTGGAAAATTCATGACTTGCCTCGCAGGTCCAGGTGACGCCGTGCGGCATGACTAGGGCCGCTTCCCATTCCGGCGTCAGATGCGAGCTTTCGATATGCTTGTGCGCCTCGCCGAAGCCTGGGACGGCGGCGAGGTCTGGCTCGTGCACGCGCTCGCTCACCTCTCCCTTGTAGCTGCCGGCCGGGCCGACATAGGCGATCCGCCTGCCCTTGATGACGATCTCCTGATCTTCCAGCCAGGTGCGGCTATGCACGTCCAGCAACCGGCCGACGCGCAGCAGCCGGTCGGCAGGGCGGCGACCGAGCGCCGTCAGGGTCAGATCCTGACGGATCAGCACTTCGTCTGCCGCGTTGACAAGCAGATCGTCGGGAAGGTTTGCTATCGGGGATGTCATGAGAAGCATGCCTGCAATAAATTCGATCGGCCGAGGGTAGAGATGACGAACCCGCGTGTAAAGCCGTCCGGCTCTCGCCGGAAGCCGGGTAATCTCAGAAGTTTGCCCCGGGCAGGCCGATGCAACGTGACGACGCAGATATTCACCGCTCTATAAACAGAAACCGCCATCCTGCCCATTCGTTGGGCTTGTAAAGCCGCTGCTCGAAAAATACTATCCTGCAAGCTTGAAGCATATGCCTGACTTCATTGACCAAAAAGGATTTCGATAATGAGGGGCCTCACACTCGTCCGCGCTGCGGGATTTGCTCTCCTTGCCACGGCAACCGCCATGCCGGCCTACGCCCAGGCAAAGACGCTGACCATTTCCTGGTGGGGCTATAATGGCGAGAAGATGCAGGCCAACATCATCGAGCCGTTCAAGAAGATCTGCGGCTGCGACGTCGTCTTCGAAACCGGCAACAATGCCGACCGCCTCAACAAGCTGAAATTGCGCGGCGGCAAGGGCGTCGACGTCATCTATCTCACGGACAGCTATTCGCAGCTCGGCATCCAGCAGGGTCTTTTCCAGGAAATTGACCGCAGCAAGATCCCGAACCTTGCCGATCTCTATGATATCGCCAAGGCGCCGCAGGGCAATTACGGCCCCGCCTACACGATCGGCCGCGTGGGCATCGTCTACGATACGGCAAAGGTGAACCCGCCGATCACCTCCTGGAACGATCTCTGGCGCGACGACCTGAAGGGCGCCGTTTCGCTGCCCGGCATCACCACGACTGGCGGACCGCTGACCGTGCTCGAAGCCGGCAAGCATGCCGGCGTCGATCCCTATGCCGATGCCGACAAAGCCTTTGAAGCCATCGAGGCGCTGAAGCCGAACGTGGCCAAGAACTATAACACCGGCTCCGAGCTGGTGAACCTGATCTCGACAGGCGAGGCCAAGGTGGCGATGACACAGGATTTCGTTCTGACATCGCTGCAATCAGCGGTTCCGACGATGGCCTGGGCCGATCTGAAGGAAGGCGATATCGCCGTCCTCAATACGGTCAACATCCCCAAGGGCTCGGAAAACGTCGAGCTTGCGCACCAGTTCATCAACTTCGTCCTGTCGAAGGACGTGCAGCAGGCGGAAGCCGAACAGGGCGTCGATGCACCGGTTTCGACCAAGGTGGTGCTGCCGCCCGAAAAGGCCAAGCTCTGGACCTATGGCGCCGAGATGATCGGCAAGCTCAGCCGCATCGACTACGAAAAGCTGATCGACGCACAGTCGGACTGGGTCGACCGCTGGAACGAGATTTTCGGCATGTAACAGGGCATGCCGCAAATTCTCGCGGCATTCTCACGGAATTTTGTTGATGAAGCATTTGATGAAATGGGGTTTGGCGACGCCGGCGATCCTGGCCGTAACGCTCTTCCTGCTCGTTCCCGTGATCATTACGATCACGGCGACCTTCGGCGAAGCCAAGGGGGTATTTTCCCCCTATGTCGCCTTCTTCGCCAGCGGCTTTCGCCGCACGGTGCTCTTCAGGACGATCGAGATTGCCCTGATCACGACAGCGATTTCGCTGATCATCGGCTTCGTCGCCGCCTATGTGATCGCGCAGATGCCGGGCCGGGCAAAAAGCGTGATGATCATCGCCGCCGTCTTTCCGCTGTTGACCGGCGTCGTCGTGCGCTCCTTCGCCTGGCTGATCATTCTCGGCAAGAACGGCATTCTCAACACGATCCTGCTGTCCGTCGGCGTGATCGGCGAGCCGCTCTCGATGCTCTACACCGAAGGTTCGGTGATCGTCGCGATGGTCTATCTTTTCGTGCCGTTGATGATCCTCACCCTCGTCGGCGTGCTCGAAGGCATACCGCAGGATCTCATTCAGGCGGCGACCTCTCTGGGCGCCACGCCGGCCGCGACGTTCCGGCAAGTGATCCTGCCGCTTGCCACGCCGGGCCTTATCGTCGGCGCCGTGCTTGTCTTCACCGGCAGCTTCACCTCCTATGCCACGCCGCAGCTGCTGGGCGGCGAAAAGCAGATGATGATGGGCACCTTCCTCTACCAGCGCGCCATGGTCACTTTCGATTGGGTCGGCGCCTCGACGATCGCGGCCATCATGGTCGTCGTGACGATCGGCATCGTAGCAATCATGAGTCGTCTCGCACGACAGCTGAACCCGATGGCGGTGTGACATGGCAAGATCGGTCCACCCCGCCCTCATCGCCTTCACGGCTCTTACCTTCCTGTTTCTGCTCGCGCCGCTCGTCATCATCATCGGTGCCGCCTTCAGCGATACGACCTACCTGACCTTCCCGCCGCAGGGCCTGACGCTGCACTGGTTCTCGAACATCTTCCAGATCGAGGCCTTCCGCACCACGGCGATCACCAGCCTGGAACTCGCCTTTCTCGGAACGGGCCTGTCGCTGCTGATCGGCGTTCCCGCCGCCTATGCCATCAGCCGGTACAGGGTGGAACTGCCGCGCTGGCTTTCGACGCTCTTCGTCCTGCCGATCCTCGTTCCGGAAATCGTCTTCGGCTTCTCGCTGATGAAATCGATCACCATCGGGCTGGGATTGCCGATCTTCCCCAGCCTCCTGATCGGCCATGCGCTGCTGGTGCTGCCCTATTCGGTGCGTGTCGTCAGCGCCAGCCTCGCGAGTTTCGATTTCTCGATCGAGGAAGCTGCGATCAGTCTCGGTTGCCCGCCCCTGAAAACCTTCCTGACGGTGGTGCTGCCGAATATCCGCGCCGGCGTCATCGCCGCCTTCATCCTTGCCTTCATCACTTCGATCAACGATGTCTCCGTCTCCGTCTTTCTGACGGGACCCGGCATCTCCACCCTTCCCATCCAGATCCTTGCCCATATGGAGCAGTTCTTCGACCCGACCATCGCCTCGGTTTCCGTGCTGCTGATGCTCGTGACCGTCGCCGTCATGGCGATCGTCGAAGCGACCCTGGGCCTCACCTTCCTGACAAAGTAGCTGCCCGTGACCGTATCGCTCTCCATCAATTCCATCAGCGCCCATTACGGCAAGACGGCCGTCCTCCAGGATCTTTCGCTTTCCGTCGCGGCCGGCGAGCTCGTGTCGCTGCTCGGCTCCAGCGGTTGCGGCAAGACGACGACCTTGCGGCTCGTCGCCGGCTTCCTGCAGCCGACGAGCGGCACCATCAAGCTCGGCGACCGCGACCTGACGACGCTGCCGGCGCATGCCCGCGATATCGGCCTGGTGTTCCAGAACTATGCGCTGTTTCCGCATCTGACGGTGCTCGAAAACGTCGCCTTCGGCCTCAAGCAGCGCCGCGTGCCTACGCAGGAACGGCGAAATAAGGCTGCCGCGATGCTGGAGCGCGTCGGCCTTTCCGGCCTCGGCGACCGCCTGCCCGGCGCGCTGTCAGGCGGGCAGAAACAACGTGTCGCACTGGCGCGCGCGCTCGTCATCGAGCCGCCACTCCTGATGTTCGACGAGCCTCTTTCCAATCTCGATGCCAAGCTCAGGGTCGATATGCGCGTGGAAATCCGCCAGCTGCAGCGCGCCAACGGCACGACATCGCTTTACGTGACGCACGATCAGGAAGAAGCCTTCTCGATCTCGGATCGCGTCGCCATCATGAATGCCGGCCGCATCATGCAGCTCGACACACCCGAAATCCTCTATCGCAAGCCCGCCAACAGCTTTGTCGCCCGATTCGTCGGCTTCGAAAACCTGCTGCGGCTGCGGGTTGTGGAACGCGCGGGCGCATTGGTGACGGCGGAGGGTGCGGGCGGCGCGCGGATTACGCTGTCTCAGGACGATTTCGGCCCGATCCCCGACGAGTTCATCCTCGGTTGCCGCGCCGATGGGCTTTCGGTGCAGCAGGGCGGCAGTGGCTTCTCCGCGGTGCTCGGAACAAGAACCTATCTCGGCCGCGCCTACCAATATCAATGCAAGACGCCGGCCGGCGATATCGTCGCCAATGGCGCACTATCCGAGCCCCTGGCGGCAGGGAGTAACGCCGTACTTGTGCCCATGCCGGAGCAATGCTGCATTCTCGGCCCGGAGCGGTAACGCCGCTCCTTTACCCCGAGCGCGCTTTCTGGCGG
>UBYA01000023.1 GCA_900469615.1 Hyphomicrobiales bacterium
TACCTCCCGATATAGTCAACTGCCGTTTTCAAAAAAAAGCGAAAAACAGAGAACTGATTGATTCTTATGAGAGTTTTATGAACCCCCTCGCCATCGTCGGCAAGGGTCGAAAAACACCCACAGATATCCTGCCGGAAATGCCCCGGACCGTGGCGAAATCGCGAGACGGGCCGTGAACCAGCGCTTTTGCCAGCTTCGCCTGAACACGTATCCCCGGCATTTCATGGGTAATGGAGCCATCTGCCGGCGCAAAAAGCCGCCGCCCGATTTGACACCCCTGTCATAAATATGCACATCTTCGCCCCCAGCCTGCAGCTCGCAGAAAGGAAGCGGATCACGATCGGCATGATGACGGACAAGATGATGCTCCGATCGCTCGGCAACGAGCCGCCAATCCTGGCCGATGGCAGGCGGGCACCGGATCGGCGCGAGGTTTCGCTCCGCTGGCTTTCCGGCACCTTTCTGACAGGCGTCACCTCGAGCATCCTGATGGGCGTCGCACTGTTTGCCGCACTCGACGGCCGCCAGCAATTGGCCATTCCGGCCGAGGCCTATGCGACATCCGACAGCCACGACGCTTCCGACGATCAGGTCACCCGCGGCGGCCGGCTGATTTCCACGGCGATTGCCTCGAAGCCGTCCGATCGCAATATTCTGGAAGTTTCGACGGTCGTGCGCGATGGCGACAAGGAGGTGGTGCGCCGCCAGCCCTTCGCCCATGTGAAGATCGCGCTCGCCACCAATCGCCTCGCCAGCGAAAGCTATCCGCCTTTCGATCCCCTGGCGATTTTCTCCGCCGACGAGAACATACCGCCGCCGGCCAACAAGACCGGCGCGATCTACGGGTCCGACGTCGAATCCGAAGTCAGTCTCAAGACGGTTCCCTTTCCCGCCAAGGATATTCCCTTCCAGCTCGCCGGCTCCATGTCGCTCGAAGAGGTCGAGGAGAATGTCCGCTCCAACGGTTCGGTGCTCGCCGATGGCAATACCCAGCTTTCGGCGCTCTATTATGTCGACCCGCGCCGGTTCGCCAACGACGATTCCGATGTCGACCTGACGGCCGGCCTTGCCGCCCGCATCGTCGAGGAGAACATGTCCGTCTCGGCTTCGGAAGCCGTGACCGCGCAGACCGAGGAATTTGCCGACGATATCATAGCCGTTCGCCAGAACACACCGATCGCCACGGCGCTGACCGGAGCCGGATACCTCAAGGCGGATGCAGACGATATCGCCGCAAAGATCCAGCCGCTCTTCGGCTCGGCCAACGTCGCCGCCGGCGACGTGCTGCGCATCGGCATCCTGCAGAAGGGCGAGCAGGCCAAGATCATCCGCGCCAGCATCTATCGCGGCACCAGCCATCTGCTCACCATCGCGCAGAACGACCACGGCGACTTCGTTGCCGGCAGCGCTCCGCCGATGCTCGACGCCATTGCCACCGCCTTCGACAACGATGCCCCCGCCATCTCGGCCGGGCGCGATCTGCCGAGCGTCTATGACGGCATCTACCGCGCAGCACTTTCTTACGGCATGACCAAGGAGATGGTGGCGCAGATCGTCAAGTTGCTCGCCAGCAATGTCGATTTCCAGGCGCAGCTGAAACCGACGGATTCGCTGGAAGCCTTTTTCTCGGTTGCCGACGACAAGGGTCAGGCGACGGCCGATTCCGAACTGCTCTACGTCAATGCCAGGTTCGGCGATAACGTGACGCGCTTCTACCGCTTCGAGGACCCGGCCGATCACTCGATCGACTACTTCGATGAGAACGGCAAGAGCATCCGGCAATTCCTGCTGCGAAACCCCGTTCCCACCGGCATCTTCAAATCCGGCTTCGGAATGCGCCGCCACCCGATCCTCGGCTTCGCCCGCATGCATACCGGCGTCGACTGGGCAGCCCCCCGCGGAACGCCGATCATCGCGGCCGGCAATGGCATCGTCGAAAAGGCGGGCTGGGATTCTGGCGGCTTCGGCAACCAGACGCTCATCCGCCATGCGAACGGCTATGTCTCCTCCTACAATCACCAGAGCGCGATCGCCAAGGGCATCGTCCCGGGTGCCAAGGTGGTTCAGGGGCAGGTGATCGGCTTCATCGGCTCGACAGGTCTCGCGACCGGCCCGCATCTGCACTACGAGCTGATCGTCAACGGCACCAAGGTCGACCCCTTGCGCATTCGCCTCCCTGGCGGCAAGTCGCTCGAAGGCGATGCGCTCGCCAAGTTCCAGGAAGAGCGCAAGCGTATCGATGCGCTGCTCAGCGACGACAAGTCGAAGCAGATCGCCAGCAAGTAGCCGAAACGGCCTGCCGCTTTCGTGATAGTACCTCACCGCTTCGGCAAGAATGATATGTATTCTCAGGCGTCATGAGCCCGCGGGTCAGCGGCGAGGCCCCGCATCGCCACCGCCGACAGCAAAATGGCGGCCCGAAGGCCGCCATCCGCAATGCTATTTGGCCATTCCGGCTCAGGCCGCTTCGTTCACGGCCTGACGCGGGCGGAACAACAACCGGTCCGAGCCGCTGGTGACCTTCACGACGGAACCGTCCGGAATCTGCCCGGAAAGGATCTGCTCGGCGAGCGGATCCTGGACATATTTCTGGATCACCCGCTTCAGAGGCCTTGCGCCATAGACCGGATCGTACCCCTTGTTGGCGAGCCAATTGCGCGCGTCTTCATCGAGCTCGAGCGTGATCTTGCGCTCCGACAGCAGCTTCAACAGCCGCTTCAGCTGGATATCGACGATCGCGCCCATCTCATCGCGCTTCAGGCGGTGGAACAGGATGATCTCATCGATACGGTTGAGGAATTCGGGCCGGAAATGCGACCGGACCACTTCCATCACCTGCTCGCGTACCTGATCGCTGTCATCGCCGTCCTTCAACTGGGTCAGATATTCGGCGCCGAGGTTGGAGGTCATGATGATCATCGTGTTGCGGAAGTCGACCGTGCGGCCCTGCCCGTCCGTCAAGCGTCCGTCGTCCAGAACCTGGAGCAGGATGTTGAAGACATCGGGATGCGCCTTCTCGATCTCGTCGAACAGCACGACCTGATAGGGCCGGCGGCGGACGGCTTCCGTCAGCGCACCGCCTTCCTCATAGCCGACATAGCCAGGAGGAGCACCGATCAACCGGGCCACGGAATGCTTCTCCATGTACTCGGACATATCGATACGCACCATGGCCGTATCGTCGTCGAAGAGGAAGCGGGCAAGCGCCTTGGTCAGCTCCGTCTTGCCGACACCGGTCGGGCCGAGGAAGATGAACGAGCCGATCGGCCGGTTCGGATCCTGCAGGCCGGCGCGAGAGCGGCGAACGGCACGCGATACCGCCTGAACGGCATCGCCCTGACCGACGACCGACTTCGCCAGCTCGTCTTCCATCCTGAGCAGCTTGTCGCGCTCGCCTTCCAGCATCTTGTCCACGGGAATCCCGGTCCAGCGGGAAACGACCTGGGCGATGTTGTCGGCGGTGACGACCTCCTGCACCATGGAATCGCGGGCATTGTCCTGCTCTTCCGCGGCGTGGAGCTCTTTCTCCAGATCGGGGATCACGCCATAGGCAAGCTCGCCGGCACGCTGGAATTCACCCTTGCGCTGGGCGATCGCCAATTCGTTGCGGGCATCGTCGAGCTGCTTCTTCAGGTCGGCGGCAAGACCCAGCTTCTGCTTTTCGGCCTGCCAGCGCGCCGTCAGCGCATCGGCTTCCTCTTCCAGCGAGGTAAGTTCGGTCTCCAGCCGCTTCAGCCGATCGGCCGAGGCCTGATCGGTCTCCTTCTTCAACGCTTCGCGCTCGATCTTCAGCTGGATGATGCGGCGGTCGAGCTCATCGAGCTCTTCCGGCTTGGAATCCACCTGCATGCGCAGGCGCGCCGCGGCCTCGTCCATCAGGTCTATGGCCTTGTCCGGCAGGAAGCGGTCGGTGATGTAGCGGTTCGACAGCGTCGCGGCGGCCACCAGCGCCGCATCGGCGATGCGGACCTTGTGATGCTGCTCGTACTTTTCCTTCAGGCCACGCAGGATCGAGATCGTATCCTCGACCGTCGGCTCTTCGACCATGACGGGCTGGAAGCGGCGTGCGAGAGCGGGGTCCTTCTCGACATGCTTGCGGTATTCGTCGAGCGTGGTCGCACCGACGCAGTGCAGCTCGCCGCGCGCAAGGGCAGGCTTCAGAAGGTTCGACGCATCCATGGCGCCATCGGCCTTGCCGGCACCGACCAGCGTGTGCATCTCATCGATGAACAGGATGATCTCGCCGTTTTCCGACTGCACTTCGTTGAGCACGGCCTTCAGCCGCTCTTCGAACTCGCCGCGGAACTTCGCGCCGGCAATCAGGGCGCCCATGTCGAGCGCCATCAGCTTCTTGTCCTTCAGCGATTCCGGCACGTCGCCATTGACGATGCGCAGCGCCAGGCCTTCGACAATCGCCGTCTTGCCGACGCCGGGCTCGCCGATGAGCACGGGATTGTTCTTGGTGCGGCGGGAGAGAACCTGGATCGTGCGGCGGATTTCGTCGTCGCGGCCGATCACCGGATCGAGCTTGCCTTCGCGGGCCTCGGCGGTGAGGTCACGGGCATATTTCTTCAGGGAATCGAAACCCTGCTCGGCATTGGCGGAGTCCGCCGTGCGGCCCTTGCGGATATCGTTGATGACCTGATTGAGGGCAACGGGCGTCACGCCGGCCTTCTTCAAGGTTGCCGAGGTGGAAGCGGTGGGCTCGATCGCCAAAGCCTGCAAGAGGCGTTCGACGGTGACGAAACTGTCCCCGGCCTTCTTCGCAGCGTCTTCGGCGGTGGCAAATACCTTGGCGAGCGGCTGCGAGAGATAGACCTGACCGTCACCCCCGGAAACCTTCGGCAGCTTGGCAAGAGCGGCATCGTTGGCAAGGCGGGCAGCCTTGGCATCGCCGCCGGCGCGCTCGATCAACGAGGAAGCCATGCCCTGATCGTCGTCCAGCAGGACCTTCAATACATGTTCGGGAGTAAACTGCTGATTGCCCTGTGCAAGCGCATTCGTCTGGGCGGATTGCAGGAAACCGCGCACCCGCTCGGAGTATTTTTCAATATTCATATCTATACCTCCATGAATCGTCCTGCCCGGACCGGCGCAGATCGATGTTCGAGATTGAGCCCCCTCAAGAGGCAGGCCCGCCTTTCCGCCATTGAGATTTGCGGCAAGGCAACTGAAGAGAATATGGGAGGGTATTTGGAGAGTTTAAAGGGCTGCGGAGGGGAAAAAGCGGCGAGGATCGTCCCATTCGTATCCGCGGATTTTAGAGATCGCCGCCGCTCCGGAAACGCGGCCATCGGTTCGGGCAAAAAAAGAAAATGGCGGCATCAAGCCGCCATTTTCGCTAAGGTGTCGTACAGGTTTAGCCGTTTCCTCGACGAGGAAGCGCAAAGCCTTATTCCGAGGCGGCTTCCGCAAGAGCCGGAGCCTGGTCCGAAGCGGCTTCGCCCTGACCTTCTCCATCGGCCGCGGCAGCATTGCGGCGCGGCTGGCGACGCGGACGGTTGCCGGTGCTGCGACGGCGCGGTTGGCGCTCCGTGGCAGCCACCGCAGGCGTCTCTTCTTCGATCGCGACTTCGGCCGGAATGCCTTCGATCACCGGCTGGGGGCCGGTTCCGTCGATGACTTCGGGCTCGGGAGCCGGTGCGGCGGCAACGGCCGGCGCAGGCTGCGGGCGAGCCGCGGGCTGGGCCATCTGCGGCTGATCGTCGATCTCCTGCGCATCGATATCGTCGATGTCGCGGTCGGCAGCGTCGCGGTCATTGTAATTGTGGTGCTCGTCGCGCTGATAGCGCTCCTGCATCTGCGCCTGGGCGCTGGCAATGATCCGATTGTAATGCTCGGCATGCTGCAGGTAGTTTTCAGCCATGACGCGGTCGCCGGAGCTCTGCGCATCGCGAGCCAGGGCTGCGTATTTTTCGGCGATATGCTGCGCGGTTCCGCGGATCTTCACGTCGGGACCGGAGCTGTCGTAAGTCCTGGTCAGCGGGTTAGAGCCTTTGCGGTTGAAATTGTTGTTGTTATTTCCACCGCCGCCGCCGTTGTTGTTACCACGCCCCCGACCGCGCTTGTTTTGCTGTCCTGGCCTCATAGATCCTTCACCTGAATTCTCTTCGTTGGGATAAAATCATACACGACACCTGCCGCCGCGGTCTGGACACTCCAGAACCAGGGCCTGCGTGCCGCAAGCAAACTGCGCTTTGGCGCCGGTCTGCCGCTCGACTACGTCAGATTAAACTGATCACGCATTGGGTTATCTTCAACCTTTGACACTCTTACCAAAGAGCGGATCCCCGAGGCTGTCCAAGACAGGCGAATCGTTTCACCCATTCCCAGCCGCCCAACGCGTGAGGGCAACCTATATTGCTTCCTCGGGAAATCCAAGCTTTTTCTTTGCGATAACAACAGGGGTTCCACAAATCTGCTGGACAATGTCGCGTTAATGTTGAAATTCAAACACAAGGACCCGGTCGTTCTGGCCGTAGTCACGAACCGCTTCGACAAGGGAAAATCCTGCTCCTTCAAAAACGGAAGTCACCGTCTCACGCTGATCGTAACCGATCTCCACCCCTATCATGCCGCCCGGGTGCAGAAACCGCGTCGCATCCTTTGCGATCGCCCTATATGCATCCAGCCCATCAAGGCCTCCGTCAAGGGCCGCGGGAGGATCGAAATCCTTTACTTCTGGAGCGAGAGTGGAAATGACACTGGACGCAATATAGGGCGGATTTGAGACAATCACATGAAAACGTTCGTGGATGGCGTCAAACCAGCTGCCATGCGCCGTACTGAACCGCGCCGCCAGGCCATTTCGCTCAGCGTTCCCGCGAGCAGTTTCCAGCGCCTCGCTGGAAATATCGGAACCGACACCCGTGGCTTGCGGACATTCGCGAAGCAGCGCAAGACAGATGGCTCCGGTTCCCGTTCCTAGATCCAGTATGTGGAGACTGCCAAGCCTCGTTTCAAGGCGCCGCACATGCGGCAGCATCGTATCGACGAGAATTTCGGTATCGGGCCGCGGCTCCAATGTCGCCGCCGAGAGGCGCAAGGGCAGACCGTAGAACTCCCGCTCGCCAAGAATCCGGTGAACCGGCTCGTGGTCGAGCCGGCGGACGATCGCGGCCCGCACCGCCGCCTCATCGCCGGGAGAGACAGGCTCGCAACCGCGCGTCACCAGCTCTGTGGAGGAAAGATGCAGGAGACCACAGGCGAGAATACGCGCCTCGGTCGCGGGATCGTCGAGATCGGCCTCGACAAAACGGGCACGCATCTCCTGCAGGAGTCCGGATACCGTCGGCCCCTGCCCGCCGCTCATGCCTGTTCGCCAAGCTGGGCAAGCTGGCTCGCCTGGTAATCCGCCAGGAGCGCGTCGACCACCTCGTCGATCTCGCCGACCATCATCCGGTCGAGCTTGTAGAGCGTCAGGTTGATGCGGTGATCGGTGACACGGCCCTGCGGGAAATTGTAGGTGCGGATGCGCTCGGAGCGGTCGCCGGAACCGACCTGGCTCTTGCGGTCGGCGGACCGTTCGCTGTCGGCGCGCTGGCGCTCCATGTCGAACAGGCGAGAACGCAGCACCTGCATTGCCTTCGCACGGTTCTGGTGCTGCGACTTTTCCGAACTCGTCACCACGATACCCGAGGGAATATGGGTGATGCGCACCGCCGAGTCCGTCGTATTGACGTGCTGGCCGCCGGCGCCCGAAGAGCGCATGGTGTCGATGCGGATATCCTCGGGCCGGATTTCGATATCGATTTCCTCGGCCTCCGGCAGCACGGCGACAGTTGCCGCAGAGGTATGGATACGGCCACTGGCCTCGGTTTCCGGCACGCGCTGCACGCGATGCACGCCGGATTCGAATTTCAGCCGGGAAAACACACCCTTGCCGCTGATCGTGGCGATGATTTCCTTGAAACCGCCGGCTTCGCCCTCGCTGGCCGAAAGCACGTCCACCTTCCAGCCGTTGCTGGCGGCGAAACGCTCATACATGCGAAAAAGGTCGCCTGCGAAAAGGGCCGCTTCGGAGCCGCCCGTGCCGGCGCGGATTTCGAGGATCGCGCTCTTCTCGTCGGCGGCGTCCTTCGGCAGGAGCTCGATCTGGATATCCTTTTCCAGCGTCTCGATGCGCTCCTTGACCTCGGGTAGTTCCATCTCGGCAAGATCGCGCATCTCGCGGTCGACCGACTTGTCGGAAAGCATGGACTCGAGATCGGCCGCCTCGGCGACAGCCCGCTCGTAGTCGCGGATCCTGGTGACGACCGGCTGCAGTTCGGAATATTCGGAAGCAAGCTTCACATAGACATCCGCGGCCGGACCTGCGGACATGCGCGCCTCGATCTCGCCGAACCGGCGTTCCAACTCGCGCATTTTTTCAATGGGGAGCTTCGCCACCCTGAACTCCAATTCTTCTTATTATGTCTGATGTAGTGCGCATGATCCTGTCCGGAAACCGCTTCGTGTTCTTCGGGATCACGCGCTAAAGGGGAATATTGTGGCTTTCGGCAAAGCTTACAAGAATTTCGCGCATCGAGGCCGTCGGCTGCTTGTCGTTCAGCGCCTCCTCCATGACCGTGGAGAGAGCCTGGAGATCGAGCCCGAGCAGCATCGCCTTGACCGGGCCGATCGAGGCCGGCGACATCGAGACCGAACGGAAGCCGATGCCGAGCAGGGCCATGGCCGAGATTGTCTTGCCTGCCAGCTCTCCGCACAGCGTCACCGGCGTCTTGTTGCGCTCGCCGGCGCGCACGATGTCGCGCAGGATGCGCAGGAACGGGCGGTCGAGCGGATCGAAACGATCCGACACGCGGGCGTTGCCGCGATCCACCGCCATCGAAAACTGGAACAGATCGTTGGAGCCGACCGAGACGAAATCGACTTCGGCCATCAACTCGTCCAGCTGCCACAGCAGCGCCGGCACCTCCAGCATCGCGCCGAACTGCAGCTTGCGCGGCAGGCCGTGACCGAAGCGCGAGAGATGCTGCACTTCCTTCTGCAGGAGCTCGCGCACCGCCCTGATCTCGGAGACTTCCGTGACCATCGGCACCATCATCTTCAACTCGCTGTCGGCTGCGGCCTTCAGCATGGCCCTGAGCTGCGTGCGCAGCAGGCCGGGGCGGTCGAGCGATAGACGGATGGCGCGCCAGCCGAGCGCGGGGTTCTCTTCCTCATGCGCCCGGAAATAGGGAACGACCTTGTCGCCGCCGATGTCGAGCGTCCGGAAGGTAACGACGCGCCCGCCCGCCTGCTTCATGACGTTGCGATAGAACGCCTCCTGCTCATCCGCCTTCGGCATGGTCGAGGCGATCATGAACTGCAGCTCGGTACGGAACAGGCCGATCCCCTCGGCGCCCGATTCGGCAAGCTGCGGCAAGTCGACCAGCAGCCCGGCATTCATCAGCAGCGAAATGCGCTGCCCGTCCTTCGTGACCGGCTCGACCGAGCGCAAGGCACGGAACTGCTCCTGCCGGCGGGCGCGGAACCGCACCTTCTCCTCATAGGAACGCTGGTGATCGGCCATCGGCCGCAGATGAACATGGCCGCCGTCGCCATCGATGATGACCGGATCGCCGTTTTCCGCCAGCGCGACGATGCCCGTTGCCTGCCCGACGACGGGGATGCCCATGGCGCGCGCGACGATGACGACGTGGCTCGTGACCGCGCCTTCTTCCAGCACCAGGCCGCGGATATTGGCGCGCGGATAATCCAGCAGTTCCGCAGCCCCCATGGCGCGGGCGAAAATGATCGCATCGTTCGGGAAGCCTTCGGCGCTGGTGCGGCCGGAATAGCCGATGAGCTGCCTGAGCAACCTGTTCGCCAGATCCTCGAAATCATGCATGCGCTCGCGCAGATAGGGATCGGTCAGGCGCATCATGCGCGCCTTTGTATCGCTCTGCACTTTTTCCACCGCCGCTTCGGCGGTCAGACCGTTGCGGACGGCTTCCTCGAGCTTTCGCACCCAACCCTGGTCGTGCGCGAACATCCGGTAGGTTTCCAGCACCTCGCGATGCTCGCCTTCCATGGATACGTCACGGCGCGACAGCATGTCGTCGATCGAAATACGCAGCGAGCCAAGCGCGCCGGCCAGGCGGCCGATTTCCTTGTCGGTATCTTCGTTCAGCAGGTTGGTGACGACGATGCGCGGCTCGTGCAGCACGACATAGCCGAGGCCGATGCCCTCGTTGTAGCTGTCGCCGTCGATAGTGACCGAGCGGGTGAGATCGAGCTCCAGGCCGGGCTTGGTGATCTTCTTCAGCTCACCGGTGGCGATCATCTCGGCGAGCACCATCGCCGTCGTCTCGAGCGCTTCCAGCTCTTCCTCGCGATAGGTGCGGCTCGCCTTGTTCTGGACGACGAGAACGCCGAGCGAGCGGCCGGTGCGCAAAATCGGCACGCCGAGGAAGGAATGGTAAATCTCTTCGCCGGTTTCCGGCAGGTAGCGGAAAGCAGGATGCGATTGCGCGTCCGAAAGGTTCAGCGGCTGGGCGGAGGCGGCGATCGTACCGACCAGACCCTGTCCCATCTTCAATTGCGAAAGGTGCACGGCCTCCTTGTTGAGGCCTTCGGTGGCGTAGAGTTCGAGCACGCCGTCGGCGCGCAGCACATAGACCGAGCAAACCTCGGCGACCATGTTGCTGGCAATCTGCCGCACGATTCGGTCAAGGCGCTCCTGCGGCTCCAGCGGCTCCGCCATTAGCTCGCGTAGCCGCTTGAGCAGAACGCGTGGACCGCCGGATAGGTCTCTCATTGCGCCACTAGCTCCCGAATCAAGATGTCATGCCTGTCTTGCCCACGTCAGGGCCGGCCGAAACTCGCCTCCGTCACGGTCCGTCGTCAGCAGTCCTGAATCAACTCTTATCCAGACCGTAGCAGGAATGCAAAGTCCTGACTGCGAGTTCTGCATAAGGACCGTCGATCAGGATGGAAATCTTGATTTCCGACGTCGTAATCGCCTTGATGTTGATGCCTTTTTCGGCAAGTGCCCGGAAAGCGGTCGCAGCCACGCCTGCATGCGAGCGCATGCCGATGCCGATGACCGACACCTTGACCAGGCCTGATTCGCTCTGGACGACGTCGTAGCCGATCTTTTCCTTGTTTTCGCCGAGCACGCGCAACGCCTTCTCCGCATCGCCGGAAGGAACCGTGAAGGTCATGTCGGTCTTGGAGCCGTCCTCCGAAATGTTCTGGACGATCATGTCGACATTGATGTGGTTTTCGGCCAGCGGCCCGAAGATGGCGGCGGAAACGCCCGGCCGGTCGGCAAGACGGCGCAGCGAGATCTGGGCCTCATCCTTGGCATAGGCAATGCCGGTGACTACTTCCTGTTCCACGATTTCATCCTCGTCACAAATCAGCGTTCCGGGCGGGTTGAGCAGATCGCCCATGCCCGGAGCATCGGGATCCTCGAAAGAAGAGCGCACGAAGGTGCGGACCTTAAAGACCATGGCCAGCTCGACCGAGCGCACCTGCAGCACCTTGGCGCCGAGAGAGGCCATTTCGAGCATTTCCTCGAAAGCGATCTTCTTCAGGCGGCGCGCCTTCGGCTCGATACGGGGATCGGTCGTATAGACGCCGTCGACGTCGGTATAGATGTCGCAGCGGTCGGCCTTGACGGCGGCGGCGATCGCAACGGCCGAGGTGTCGGAGCCGCCGCGGCCGAGCGTCGCGATGCGGTTGTCCGGACCGAGGCCCTGGAAACCGGCAACGACGGCGACCTGACCGTCCTTCATGCGGCGGACCATGTCCTCGCCGTCGATGTCGAGAATGCGGGCCGCGCCGTGCGCGTTGTCGGTGCGGATCGGGATCTGCCAGCCCTGCCAGGAGCGGGCGTTGACGCCCATGGCCTGCAGCGCGATCGCCAGCAGGCCGGAGGTGACTTGCTCGCCCGAGGCGACCACGGCGTCATATTCGCGCGCATCGTAGATCGAATGATCGGCACCGGCCACTTTCGGCATGTTCTGTACCCAGCCGACCAGTTCGTTGGTCTTGCCGGACATGGCGGAAACGACGACCGCGACCTCATGGCCGGCATCGACTTCGCGTTTCACATGGCGTGCGACATTCCTGATACGGTCCAGATCCGCGACGGAGGTTCCGCCGAATTTCATCACAATGCGTGCCATGTGCCTCTACCAGTACCCTGTGCCGGGCGGCCGAATGCGGAAAGCCCGACATGCAAAATCGCCCTTCCAGTTCGGTAGCCGGAAAAGCGTGATCTCAATGGGGCCGTCTCTTAGCGAGTTTGTCAGGCGGGTGCAATAGCATCAGCGGCCCGATTCGCCCAAAACTATCCCTTAAAACTCCACTTTCAGACTCGACCAAAGCTTGTCCAGAATGGTGCCTTCCTTGGGGATATTTTGCTTGTTCAGGAAGGTGGCGACGAGCACGCCGCCCTCCGGCCGCCCGGTCGCGACGATCTCGTAGTCCATGACGTCGTTGTCCGTGGTCGTCTCGGCTTTCACGCCCTTCAGCACGGTGCCGCTCGGAAGCGTGCGCTCCGTTGCCTCCTTGGTCATCTTGGCGCCGCCGCTGATGCTTTCCTGCACCATCTGCTGCAGCACGAAATCGGTAATGCCGGTTGGGTTGAGGCCCTTGTATTCCTGTACGACGATGCCGGTGCCGATCGGCGTCAACAATGCATATTGCTGCACGCCGCCGCCAAGATCGGTCTTCGCGACGGTAAACTTGCCGTCATGATCGAAGGAAAACTTGCCGCCGGCGAAGGTTACGGATTCGCTGCGCTGCAGTTCCACGGCAAGCTTGCGGCCATCCTTGAGGGTAACGTCGAGCGCATCGCCGGGATTGATGCCGACATTGACGCCATCGATCGTCAGGCGAAACCCCTTGCCGTCTCCGGCGTTTGCATGGCCGACCGCCAGACAGCCGATGGCGATAGCGGTCGCGAGACGGAATGGTCTCATGAGGAACTCCTCTCCAAGCCGGTCGATCGGAATAGATCCCGGTTCTGAAAGTCCATTTTGACAGCCCGGGCGATAGATCGGCCATACGATACCTCCCTGTCAACCTCGCCATCGCAATTCGCGCCTCCCCCGGCGCAATACCCCACAGGTGATCGAAAGCCACAGCCCTTGACATCGCACGCCGATCGTCCGACTTCACATCTCGGACCAGAAATATCGCCAGCGGTCATCCGAACCGCGGAACGACGCAAATCACGGAGCAAGCCATGAGCGAAACGGCAAAGAGCACGATCGACCAGAGCGAAGTGGACCGTTTTTCCGCCATGGCGGCCGAATGGTGGAGCCCGACCGGCAAGTTCAAGCCGCTGCACAAGTTCAATCCGGTGCGCCTCGCCTATATCCGCGACCGCGCCTGCGAAAACTTCGGCCGTGACCCGAAGAGCAGCCGGCCGCTGGAAGGCCTGCGCGTGCTCGATATCGGCTGCGGCGGCGGCCTCTTGTCCGAGCCGGTGGCCCGCATGGGCGCGAGCGTCGTCGGCGCCGACCCTTCGGAAAAGAACATCGGCATTGCCTCGACGCACGCGAACGCGTCCGGCGTTCCCGTCGACTACCGCGCCGTCACCGCCGAACAGCTAGCCGAGGCCGGCGAGACCTTCGATATCGTGCTGAACATGGAAGTGGTCGAGCACGTCGCCGACGTCGAATTCTTCCTGTCCACCTGCGCGAAAATGGTGCGCCCCGGCGGCCTGATGTTCGTTGCGACCATCAACCGCACCATGAAGGCCGCCGCCCTCGCCATCTTCGCGGCGGAAAACGTGCTGCGCTGGCTGCCGCGCGGAACCCATCAATATGAAAAGCTCGTGCGCCCGGAAGAAATCGAAAAGCCGCTTGCCGCAAACGGCCTCGACATCATCGCCCGCACCGGCGTCTTCTATTCGCCGCTGCAGGACCGCTGGAATCTTTCGAAGGACATGGACGTCAATTATATGCTGCTGGCGAAGCGGCCAAACCTGAGCTGATCGCCCCGATAAGGCGTTAAAACAGGCTTAAACCGCCAATGTGAACGGTGCGGGCGGCGTCCGGCTCGTTTGCCGACGCCACGCGACATCAATTGATATCGTCGGGCAGTACGGGAATAGCGGCGATCTCGATGCCTTCCTCGACCAATGCTTGCGCCTCGTCCGGCGTCGCCCTGCCGATGATCCCGCGCGCGTCCGCCTCGCCGTAATGGATCTTGCGAGCCTCTTCCGGAAATTTCGTGCCGACGTCCTCGGCATTGGACCTGATGGTCTCGACAGCCTCCTTGAGCTTGACCAGCGCCTCCTTGCGGGCGGCATCCATGGCAAGTGTCTGCATCTCGTCCTTCTTGCGCGCCGTCGAAACCGAGGGTGCCATCAGAAGCTTGGAGATAGCAGCCGAATTGCAGACAGGACAGGTCAGAAAACCGCTTGCAACCTGACGGTCGAAATCGGCGCTTTCGGAAAACCAGCCCTCGAACTCGTGGGCATTGTCACAGCTAAGCGAATAACGGATCAAGCAGCGACGCCTCCAGCCGCCGGCGTCGCGATCTTCTCCAGCGAAAATTCGCGCGCATTCTTCAGGTTCGGGATCTTGTCATGAGCTGCTTTCACCGCAGCAACGTCGATGTCGGCGACAATGACCGCCTCACCACTGCCGCCGGCCGAAGCCAACACCTTGCCCCAGGGATCGACGATCATCGAATGACCGAAGGTCTCGCGGCCGTCCTCATGCTTGCCGGCCTGCGCGGCGGCGATGACGAACATGCCGTTTTCGATGGCGCGGGCGCGCAGCAGGATTTCCCAATGCGCCTCGCCGGTCTGCTTCGTGAAGGCGGCGGGCACCGTCATCACCTCGGCGCCGGCAACGGCCTGGGCGCGGAAGAGCTGCGGAAAGCGCACATCGTAGCAGATGGAAAAACCGAGCTCGGCAAAAGGCAACGATACGATGCGCGCTTCCGATCCTGGCCGGTAGGCGGCGCTTTCGCGCCAGCTCTCGCCATTGTCGAGATCGACATCGAACATGTGGATCTTGTCGTAACGGTTGATGAGTTTGCCCTCGGGACCGAAAAGAAGGCCGCGATTGGCGATCTTGCCATCATCGAGCGCAATGGCGGTCGAGCCGATGTGAAGGTATATGCCGAGTTCCTTCGCCAGCTCGGATGCCGTCTTGGCGATGATATCGCTGGCCTCGTCACGCAGGACGGCCCGCAAGGCCGGCCGGTCTTTCTGCACCGCGCCCGTCATCTCGGGCGTCTGCACATAGATCGCACCCTGCGATGCGGCATCGCGCACCAGACGCGCCATGTCGGCCGCGTTCTTCACCGGATCGACGCCGGAGCACATCTGGATGGCGGCAGCCTTGAAGCTCATCGTTTTCTCCCTCGTCAGGACAGGTCAGGCCGACAGCATCGGGTCGAGCTTGCCGGCACGGTCGAGCGCATGGATATCGTCGCAGCCGCCGACATGCTCGCCGTTGATGAAGATCTGCGGGAAGGTCGAGGCACCCTTCGCCTTGGCGATCATCTCCTGCCGCAGTTCGGGCGAATAGGTTGCGTTGTGTTCGACATAATCGACGCCCTTGGATTCGAGCAGCGATTTCGCGCGGGCGCAATAGCCGCAGAATTCACGCGTGTAGATAACGACGGATGCCATGCTCCACTCCGGAAAAGCCTATATCGATTGTCATATAAGATGGCCGACGACCCTTGCAAAGGTCAAAACCGTGACATCGGCGACGCCTGCTTTTCTCAGGGCCCGCGTGGCCGCCGCAACCGTTGCGCCGGTGGTATAGACGTCGTCGACCAGAACGATGCGCCGGCCGAACAGATCCGCCGCCCGGTGCTCCGAGACGGCGAAAGCGCCGCGCACATTGTCCTGTCGCGCCTTGGCCCCGAGGCCGACCTGCCGGCTCGTGCGCTTGACGCGCAGGAGCGCCGTCACCAGCAGCGGCTTTCCCGACAGGCGGGCGACGTGGCGGGCAAGTTCGGCCGCCTGATTGTATTTCCGCGCAAACAGCCGCGCCCGATGCAGCGGCACCGGAATGATCGCATCGCAGGTCTCGACCATCCCATCGCCGGCGCGCAGCATCCAGCCGGCCATCATCGGCGCGAGATCGGTGCGATCGCGGTATTTCAGGCTGAGAACGAGATCGCGCACGATGCCGTCATGAATGGCGGCGGAGCGCAGGCGGTCGAAGACGGGCGGATCGGCGATGGCCTCGGCGCTGAGAATGCCCTCGCCGAGATCATGGGAGAACGGGCTGCCCAGAACCTCGCAATAGGGCCGCTCGATGAAGCGGATATCGGACCAGCAGGCCGGGCAGAGGCCGCGATGCGCCCCGACCGAAACCCCGCACCCAGGACAGGCGGGCGGATAGACGAGATCGGCAAGCGCCAGCCAGGGCTTCTTCAGCCCTGCCCGCATCGTCGACAGCGTGATTTCGCGCCCCATCGTTCCCATATGCCCCATCATTCCCATATGATTGACACTAGCTTTTTCCCGCAGGCTTTGCGAAGGGAAAACACGCATGCCCGACATCTCGCCCAATTGATGATATCGCAGGAAATCGCCATGGAAATCGTGTTCGACCAATCGCTGCTTTCGGCCCGCAAACGACGGGCATTGAGACAGGGCGATCCGAAGGCGGCTTTTCTGCTGGATATTGCCGGGCGCGAACTGGCGGAGCGGCTGGCCGTGACCGAGCGCCGTTTCGACGAGGCGGTCGAGCTGCACGGCGCGACCGGCATCGCTGCGCGCCTGGCTCTGGCGACCGGCAAGATCGGGCACTTGAGAAGGATCGAAAGCGAGCTGGGCTTTGCCGCTCCCGATGAGACCCTCATCGAGGCACCGCAGGAAGAACTGCCGCTGGAGGCGGATTCCGTCAATCTCGTGCTTTCGCCCCTCAACCTGCATGTCACCAACGACACGCCCGGCGTCTTCATTCAAATCCGCCGGGCGCTGAAGGCGGACGGTCTTTTCCTGGCGGCGATTCCCGGCTCCGGAACGCTGCAGGAATTGCGCGACGTTCTGCTCGCGACCGAGATCGAGCTGACGGGCGGCGCCAGCCCGCGCGTCATCCCATTTGCCGACGTCCGCGACGTCGGCGGTCTCCTGCAGCGTGCAGGCTTTACCCTGCCCGTCATCGACGCCGAAACCTACACGGTGCGCTATGACAATCTGTTCGCGCTGATGCGCGACCTGCGCGCCATGGGCATGACCAACCCGCTCGTCGACCGCAGCCGCAAGCCGCTGACACGCGCTTTTTTCCTGCGCGCGGCCGAACTCTATGCCGAACGCTATTCCGATCCGGACGGCCGGATCAGGGCGACGTTCTCGATCATCTACCTGTCAGGCTGGACGCCGCATGAAAGCCAGCAGAAGCCGCTGCGGCCGGGTTCGGCCAAGGCGCGATTGGCCGATGCGCTCAAGGTCGAAGAGCACAAGCTGCAACAATAGAGCGGTTCCGCATCGCACGGATTCGCAAAACCGCTCTATCTCTTTGTTTGTATGCGATTACGGTTTGTATACGATTGCGGGCGGAAAGCCGCTGTGCGCTTTTCCTGGAATTGCTTTAGCCGGCAAGCCACGCCCGGCCCGGTCGCAAGCCCAATCAGTTCTGCGACGCGGCCGAATTTTCCATCGTGTTGGACAACGTGTTGAACACGCTCGACAGGCTTCCGCCGAAGGCGCCGATGCCGCTGATGATCGCCGCCGACATCAAGGCGGCGATGAGGCCATATTCGATGACCGTCGCACCGGTCTTGTCACTGAAAATACGCCGTACGGAACGCATAAGCTCGGAGCTCCCAGCATTGGACAACAGATGAATCCGATGCTCGTCATGGCATCCGGCAGGCTATGCTCATGTACTATTGGCAACCGCTGTCGGCGCCATATCCCTGAACGACGCAGACCGAACCCGGCTCCTGCTGCAGAACGCTGCGGCGGATCGTATAACGCTTGCCGTTTTCCGTCTGCGGGATCGAACCCGTGGTAATATTGTCAATCTCCGGCGCGCTTGCCAGCACGCGAGACTTCGATTTGTCGGAGAGCATCGGCGTAAGAATAAGCGAAAGCGCGACCGCCGCCGTGCCGAACAGCAGAGCGATATTCAACGCGCCCGTCCTGCGCGACGTGGAATAAGACTGCTCTTTCTCCTGAACAGCTTTCCAGAAATCGTCGTCCATTATGTCAAGCCTTCTTCAACGCACCCAACAACTGCTTGATTGAGAGCATTCAATGCCAGAAGGTCATAAACGATCCCTTAATATCCACATGCAAATTAATGAGACGTAAAATTTCGGGACAGTATTCGATTCGCGCTATGGAATTGATTTCATATGGCTAATTTCTGTTAACCATATTTGCCGAGTGTCGGTCTCGGACATATGAAATGTTGCGCTGCGAACGCCCATAGGATCCAGCCTGCCGCCCGGCGCCAGCGCTCTTCCCCGAAGACAGCCGGAAGAAGATAAATTATAACAACACACCACAGGATTGAACTTGACGCACGGTCCCCCGATGTGACGTATGAAACGAACGCGGGTAGCATAGATCAGGGGGACGAGTGCATGGCGGGGCTGCTTAAAGTCGCGGGCGGCTTGGTTGTCGGTTTTGCGATCCTGGCCATTGTCGTCACGCTCTTTGCCGGAGGCATGGACAGCCTTCTTGCCGTGTTGTCCGACGCCGTTTCGGGCACGCTTGGCGGCCTGCTGATCATCGCCTTCGGCGTGCTGCTCGAACATCTGGAAACGATCAGCCGACATTCGGCCAGACAGGCAGACCTGTTGACGGAACTACTGCGTCAAACACCGAAGGGGAGCTCTCCTCATCCGGCGTCGAGGGATTCTGCCGCAAAAAGTCTCGATCAGCTGGCGCAATCGAACTTTCGATTCAAGGAAATCTGACATCGGTCGTTTTCGGCGAGGCGCTCGGCCGCCGAAACGGCAATCCTAAAGCAGATCCTGCAGAAACGGGATCAGCGGCTCGTCGGCCGGCGGCATCGGATAGTCGCGCAGGGCCTGCGGCCGCACCCACTTGATCGCCTGCCCTTCCCGGCCATGCGGGATTCCCTCGTAGCGCCGGCAGATGTAGAGCGGCATCAGCAGATGAAAGGTTTCATAGGTATGGCTGGCAAAAGTCAGCGGCGCCAGGCAGGCAATCTTCGTCTGGATTCCGAGCTCTTCCTCAAGCTCGCGCACCAGCGTCTCCTCCGGCGTTTCGCCGGCCTCGACCTTGCCGCCGGGAAACTCCCATAGACCGGCAAGCGACTTGCCTTCGGGACGCTGGGCCAGAAGAATACGGCCATCGGCATCGATGAGCGCGCAGGCGGCAACGAGAACAATTCTTCGGCCTGCCTCGCTCATGCGTCCCCCGGAGGTTGCCAATAACAATAACGGTAGGCCTCGCGGAAGCCGAAGCCGGCATAGAGTGCCAGTGCCGGCACATTGTCGATGCTGACCTGAAGCCATGCGGCCTTTGCGCTGCGCATCCGCGCCCAACGCAGCGCGGAAGTCAGGATCTCTGCGCCGAGGCCCTTGCGCCGGTGCTGCGGCGAAACCGCGACCGACAAAACGCCGGCAAGATCGTTATCCTGCACGCAAAGGGTCGTCGCCACGGGCCCCGCATCGTCATTTTCGATGACGAACAGCCCCGATGGCGGCTTGATGCTGCTCACCACTTCGGCCAGCGCCGGCTTCAACGCGGGATCCGCCTCATCGACGATGAGGCTGGCGTCGACAAACCGGCCCACATCATGGCTGGGCAGGTGATCCAGCATATCCGGCAATTCCAGATCGACCAGATCGGCGATCATGACGAGAGTCTCGTCGAACCGCGTCCAGCCGCGCGCCTGCAGGAGGTCGATGAGCTGCGACGAAGCGAGCGGCGTCTCGCGCACCACCATCGGCCTGCCATAGGCCTCGAACTTGCGCTGCGCCTTGGCCAGGCGGATTTCGAGATCGCGATGATCCGAAGGATCGAGCGGCACGACCGAATTCAACCGCTTCGACGGATGCCCGGCCGTCAGCCGCACCTGCCAGCTGCCATCATATTGCACGGACGAGGCAGGCCAAGCCCGGAAGCCGACGGCTTCGAGCCTGCGTACCAGGGGCAGCTTGTTCATCGTGGAATGCGCATGCATCGGCAGGATATCAGCTCCGGTAGTCGCCGTTGATGGCAACATATTCCTTGGTAAGGTCGCAGGTCCAGACCGTAGCGCGACCGCTGCCGAGCCCGAGATCGACCTTCACAGGAATATCCTGCCGCTTCATGACGTTCGAGGCTGCCTCCTCGGAATAGGAAGCGTCGCGCTCGCCGTTGACCGCGACGCGGACATCGCCGAACCAGATCGCCAGTTTGTCGCGATCCGCCAGCTCGCCGGCCTTGCCGACGGCCATGACGACACGGCCCCAATTGGCATCCTCGCCGGCAGCCGCGGTCTTGACCAGCGGCGAATTGGCGATCGACAGCGCGATGCGCTTGGCGGCCGCATCGCTTTCGGCGCCGGTCACGGTGATTTCGAGCATCTTCGTCGCGCCTTCGCCGTCGCGAACGACCTGGATCGCAAGATCCTTCAGCAGTTCGTTCAACGCCGTGCGGAAGGCGGCAAGCTTCGGATCGTCGGCACGGTCGATGCGTGCCTGCCCGTCGGACGCTGCCGCACCGGTGGCAAACAGCATCAGCGTATCCGAGGTCGAGGTATCGCTGTCGACCGTCATGGAATTGAAGCTCGGGCCGACGCCCTCGGAAAGCAGCGTCTGCAGGACGGAAGAGGAAATATCCGCATCCGTGACGACGAAGGAGAGCATCGTCGCCATGTCGGGCGCGATCATGCCGGCACCCTTGGCAATGCCGTTGATAGTGACCTTGACGCCGCCGATCTCGGCGCTGCGCGTCGCGACCTTCGGATAGGTATCCGTGGTCATGATCGCCTTGGCAGCCTCGAACCAGAAATCGCTTGTCGCATCCTTCGCCATCGTGTCGAGCACGCCGGCAAATTTGGTGGCATCCAGCGGCTCGCCGATGACGCCGGTGGAGGCAAGGTAAACCTCGTTCTCACCGCAGCCGACGGCCGCGGCCGCCGACTTTGCGGTCAATTCCGTCGCCTGACGGCCCTTGAGGCCGGTAAAGGCATTGGCATTGCCGGAATTGACGACGACAGCGCGCGCGCTGCCATGGGCCAGGTTGGCACGGCAGAAATCGACCGGGGCCGAAGGGCACTTCGAACGGGTGAAGACGCCGGCGACGGCGGCCGGCTTGTCGAAGACCATCAGCAGGACGTCGGTCCGGTTCTTGTACTTGATGCCGGCGGACGCCGTGGTCATGCGCACGCCGCGAAGGGCGGGCATGGCCGTGAAGGTTTTGGGTGCGAGCGGAGAAACGGAACCGGACATGAGAGCCACCTGAACGAGCACGATACCGGACGGCATCATGCTCTGCTTCTTTGATTCCGGAGCGGATTCGGATTTCAGGTCGATACGGCCCGAAATCATCCGGCTCCAGTGAAGAGCCCGGAAAATCCGGGCCCTGATGGTTTTGACTGCTGTGACTTACTGCTGCGGCTGGGCGTCGGGCGCTGCCGCACCATCGGCAGGCGCAACGGCGTCGTCGGCCGGTGCTGCGTCCTGCTGCTTCTGCGCATCGTCGTAGGCCTTGCTGAGCGCCGGGTCGTTGATGACGACCTTGCTGTCCTGCTTGGCCTGGTTCAGGAGTTCAAGATACTTGTCGCGCATGACGAGCTGACGAACCTGATCCTTGACCTGGTCGAACGGCGGAGGAGGAGCGTTGCGCTTGTCTTCGACCTTGATGACGTGCCAGCCGAAATCGGTCTTGACGGGCGTCTTCGTGTAGGTGCCGACCGGAAGCGCAAAAGCCGCGTCCTCGAATTCCTTGACCATGCGGCCATGGCCGAAATAGCCGAGATCGCCGCCGTCGGCCTTATTCGGGTCGGTCGATTTTTCCTTGGCGAGTTCGGCAAAGTCCTTGCCGGCATCGAGTTCCTTGATGATCGCCTTGGCTTCGTCCTCGGTCTTTACAAGGATGTGACGGGCATGGACTTCTTCCTGCTTCGGCAGCGCGGCGATTTCCTTGTCGTAGCGCGCCTTGACTTCGTCGTCCGTGATCTTGTCGGCGACATGGGCCTTGAAGTAGGCATTGTGCAGCTCGCGATCACGCAGATAGGCCATGTGGGCCTGGAAATCCGGCGTCTGGTCGAGCTTCTCGGCAGCAGCCTTCTGCGACAGCAGCTTCACGTCGATCGAAGCGGAAAGCGCGGCGACCTTCTTCTGGTCGTCCGGAAGCTGGCCGAGCTGCGGATCGAGGTTGGCAATCGCCAGATCGAGTTCGGACTGATGGATTTCGACATCGCCGACCTTGGCGACAACGGGGTCCTTGGCATCGGCCGCGAAGACCGGAGCCTGGAAGGTGACGATTGCGGCGAAAGCAACCGCAGCAGCAAGTTTGTTGTACTTCAACATAAAATAACCCTTCGGTGGTCTCGACCGGCTCGAAGATGTGAATCCGGCGTGAAAAAGCCTTCAGCAGGAGAATGTGGCCTTTCTGTATCGGCCAAATCCCGTTGACATCAATCGACCCCCCTCTTATCTGTCACGCAACCTCGCGTCCAGAACAGTTTCCGGCCGTTTTGTGCTATACTCCCGTTTTTTTGGGAGTGGATAAAGCAGGAAGCGGCAGGATGAAATCTCAGAAAGGACCAGTCACATGGTCAGCCTAGGTGGAATTGCCCGCAAGTTGTTCGGCTCGTCCAACGACCGCCGGGTCAAATCGTTCCAGCCGCAAGTAGCCGCCGTCAATGCGCTCGAGCAGCAGATGCATGCGCTGTCCGATGAAGCTCTGGCCGCCAAGACGGTTGAATTCCGCCAGCAGCTGGCAGAAGGCAAGACGCTGGACGATATTCTTGTGCCGGCCTTCGCAGTCGCCCGCGAGGCGTCGCGCCGCGTTCTTGGCATGCGACCTTTTGACGTGCAGCTCATCGGCGGCATGATCCTTCATTCCAATGCCATCGCCGAAATGAAGACCGGCGAAGGCAAGACCCTCGTCGCGACGCTGCCGGTCTACCTGAACGCACTGGCCGGCAAGGGCGTGCATGTCGTGACGGTGAACGACTACCTGGCGCAGCGTGACAGCGCCACCATGAGCCGCCTTTACGGCTTCCTCGGCTTGACGACGGGCGTCATCGTCCACGGCCTGTCCGACGAGGAGCGCCACGCAGCCTATGCCTGCGACATCACCTACGGCACCAACAACGAGCTCGGCTTCGACTATCTGCGCGACAACATGAAGTACGACCGCGCCCAGATGGTCCAGCGCGGCCACAACTTCGCGATCGTCGACGAAGTGGACTCGATCCTCATCGACGAAGCGCGTACGCCCCTCATCATCTCCGGTCCGCTTGACGACCGCTCCGACCTCTACAATACGATCGACGCCTTCATTCCGCGCCTGGCGAAGGAAGATTACGAGATCGACGAAAAGCAGCGCTCCGCCAACTTCTCCGAGGAAGGCACCGAGAAGCTGGAAAACATGCTGCGCGAGGCCGGACTGCTGAAGGGTGAATCGCTCTACGACGTCGAAAACGTCGCGATCGTCCATCACATCAACAACGCGCTCAAGGCGCACAAGCTGTTCCAGCGCGACAAGGACTATATCGTCCGCAACGGCGAAGTCGTCATCATCGACGAATTCACCGGCCGCATGATGCCGGGCCGCCGCTATTCGGACGGCCAGCACCAGGCCCTGGAAGCCAAGGAACACGTCCAGATCCAGCCGGAAAACCAGACGCTGGCGCAGATCACCTTCCAGAACTATTTCCGCATGTACGACAAGCTTGCCGGCATGACCGGCACGGCTTCGACGGAAGCGGAGGAATTCGGCAATATCTATGGCCTGGACGTGGTCGAAGTGCCGACCAACCTGCCGATCCAGCGTATCGACGAGGACGACGAGGTCTATCGGACGCATACCGAGAAATACAACGCCATCATCACCGAAATCCTAGACGCCCATAAGCGCGGCCAGCCGGTGCTGGTCGGCACGACGTCGATCGAGAAGTCCGAACTTCTCGCCGATCTCATGCGCAAGCGCGGCTTCTCGGACTTCCAGGTGCTGAACGCCCGCTATCACGAGCAGGAAGCCTATATCGTCGCCCAGGCCGGCGTCCCCGGCACCGTGACGATCGCCACCAACATGGCCGGTCGCGGCACCGATATCCAGCTCGGCGGCAACCTGGAAATGCGCGTCGAACGCGAGCTGCACGAGATGGAACCCGGCCCCGAGCGCGATGCGGCCATCGCCAGGATCGCCGAGGAAATCAAGGAACTGAAGCAAAAGGCGCTGGCCGCCGGCGGCCTCTACGTCATCGCCAGCGAACGCCACGAAAGCCGTCGTATCGACAACCAGCTCCGCGGCCGTTCCGGCCGCCAGGGCGACCCGGGCCGCTCGAAATTCTACCTGTCGCTCCAGGACGACCTGATGCGCATCTTCGGCTCCGACCGCATGGACGGCATGCTGCAGAAGCTGGGCCTCAAGGAAGGCGAAGCCATCGTCCATCCCTGGATCAACAAGGCTCTGGAACGCGCCCAGAAGAAGGTCGAAGCCCGAAACTTCGATATCCGCAAGAACGTTCTGAAGTACGACGACGTATTGAACGACCAGCGCAAGGTCATCTTCGAGCAGCGCGTCGAGCTGATGGACGCTACGGACCTCACCGAAACTGTCGGCGACATGCGCCATGAAGTCATCGAGGACCTGGTGTCGCGGCACATCCCCGAGCGCGCCTATGCCGAACAGTGGGACGCCGATGGCCTGAAGACGGCCGTCGCCAACTTCTTCGACCTCGACATGCCGATCCACGATTGGGTCAAGGAAGAAGGCATCGCGGAAGACGATATCCGCGCCCGCCTGACGGAAGCCGCCGACAAGGCGGCCAACGAGAAGGCCGAACGCTTCGGCCCCGAGATCATGACCTATGTCGAGCGCTCCATCGTGCTGCAGACGCTGGACAATCTCTGGCGCGAGCACATCGTCAATCTCGATCACCTGCGCTCCGTTATCGGCTTCCGCGGCTACGCCCAGCGCGATCCGCTGCAGGAATACAAGGCTGAAGCTTTCGAGCTGTTCCAGACGCTGCTGAATAACCTGCGCCAGGCCGTCACCGCCCAGCTTTCGCGCGTCGAGCTCGTGCAGCAGCCGGCGGAGCCGGAAACTCCGCCGATGCAGGCCCGTCATATCGACGCGACGACCGGCGAGGACGAATTCGCGCCGTTCGCTCTTGCAAGCGAAAGCTTCGTGCCGCCGGAAAATCGCGACCCGCAGAACCCTGCCACCTGGGGCCGCGTCGGCCGCAACGAGGCATGCCCCTGCGGCTCGGGCAAGAAGTACAAGCATTGCCACGGCGCCTTCGAAAGCAGCGAGGTCGTGTGAGACCCGCACGTCGAGAACAATGAACGGAATGCCGCCTCCGGGCGGCATTTTTGTATCCGGACTCCCGGAATGCTGCCCGGCGGAGACAGCCGCCGCCCCGCGATCCGCTCTCACATGGCGGAATGCGGATCGTCGTTGTAGAGGTGAATCGGATAGCCGGGACCAATGGCCTCCCGCACGCGACCGAACCAGGCCGTGAGCGCGGGATAATCGGTGAGGACGAAACCGCAATCCTCTGCCCTGTGGCCATAGGCATAGACGGCTATGTCGGCGATCGTAAGATCGCCGCCCGCCAGAAACGGCGTATCTTTCAGGCCGCGCTCCAGCCCTGCAAGGGCGCGGCGCGCGGCGGTCCGTTTCGCCTCGACCATAGCGCCCTGCAATTCGAGCCGGCCCGTCATCGTCCAGAAGCGCAGCGTGCCGATGACCGGTTCGACGTGATATTGCTCGAAGAACAGCCACTGCATGACCTTGGCGCGCTCGTAGCGGTCGGCTGGCAGAAATCGCGTGCCTTCGGCGACATAGCAGAGGATTGCATTCGATTCCGCGATCGTGCGCCCGTCCTCCAGTTCGAGAACGGGAATGCCGCCCGCCGGGTTGAGATCGAGAAAGGCTTCCGTGCGCCCCTCGCCTTCGAAAATCGATACCAATCGCGTCTGGTAGGGAATATCGAGCAATCCGAACAGCACCCTGGCCTTCCAGCCATTCTGCGACGGCAAGTAGTCGTATAGCATGAACATGAGGCCTCCTCCGGCAGCCGACAATATCTGCATGCCGCCAACCGGCCCGCCACCCGTTTCCTGCGCCGGGGCAAGGAGATGCCGACCGACGGCTGTTTTTCCATCGGCGGAGGACAACCCGCAGCCCCGGGCAGAACCAGTTTTACGTGTTGGAAGAACCTATTCTTAACCCTCCTCTGCCAAGACTACCGCGAGGTTGGGATCATACTTAAAGTATTGCGTATCGATCATGGCGGTCTTTCAAACAGCAGAAAGAATGTTGCCGTCCGCGTTGCGGACAGCGCTGTCGCCGTATCTGCGCAGGATCGGCGCTCTTCTCTCCGGCCGGGATGAAAAGGCTGTCTCGCAGCGCATGGCGCTCATAGCCTTCGCCATCCGCATCGCGGGCGCGGCCCTGGCCTTCCTGTCGCAGATCGTCCTTGCCCGCCTGATGGGCAGATTCGAGTATGGTGTCTTCGTATTCGTCTGGGTGCTGATGATCCTCTTCGGCAATCTCGCCTGCTTCGGCTTTCCGAGCGCCATCATCCGGTTTCTGCCGCAATACGATGCCAGCGGCAATCATGCCGGCATTCGCGGCCTGAATACGGCCGCGCGCCTTTTCGTGCTCGCTGCTTCCGGCATGCTGGCACTGATCGGCGCACTGCTGGTCTACGCCTTTCAGGGGACGATCGAACATTATTACGTCATGCCGATCTTCCTCGGCCTGATTGCCGTGCCGATGATCGCGCTGGGCGATGTTCTGGACGGCACGGCCCGCGCCAAGCATTGGCCGGTCATGGCCTTGAGCCCGACCTTCCTGATCCGCCCGTCGCTGATACTGCTCTACATGGTGGCTGCGGTCCTCGCAGGCGCGCCGCGCGATGCCGTCACCGCCATGACGGCGGCCCTGGCCGGCGCCTTTACCAGCGTCCTGCTGCAATATCTCGCCGTGACGCTCCGTCTGCGCCGCCATTATCCGAGCGGTGCGAGGGCTATCGAGGTCAATGCCTGGCTCGCCGTTGCCTTTCCGATCTTCCTGGTCGAAGGCGTGGGCTATCTTCTCACCAATTCGGACGTCGTCGTCGTCGGGATATTTCTCAATCCCGATCAGACCGCCATCTATTTCGCCGCCGCCAAGACGATGGCGCTGGTGCACTTCGTCTCCTTCGCCGTCAGGGCCGCGATAGGGCCACGCTTTGCCGCCATCATCGCCGAAGGCGATCGAGGCAAGCTTGCGGCATTCGCAACCGAAGCGACGCGGTGGGCTTTCTTTCCGGCGCTTGCCGTCGGGCTCGCCGTTCTGGCGGCAGGTCAATTCCTGCTCTCGCTGTTCGGCGCCGCCTTCACCGAAGGCCAGATCGTGATGGCGATCCTGCTGGCCGGCATTTTGGCGAGAGCGCTGGTCGGACCCGCCGAAATCCTGCTGACCATGGCAGACAAGCAGATGCTCTGCGTCTACCTCTATGCCACGGCGCTTGCCGCCAATATCGGTTTGAACGTCGCCCTCATCCCGCATCTCGGCATCGAAGGGGCAGCCATTGCCGGCGCGGCCGCCATGGCAATCGAGGCTCTGCTCCTGCACATCGCCGTCCGACGGGCGCTCGGCATTACTCTATTCGCCCTCCTCCGGCGCCCGGCGGCGTCATCGGCAACGAGGGCGCTCTGATCATGGCCCGCCCTCCTTACACCGAAAGCACAGACAGCCAAGTGAACGCCCTGACGCACACGCTCGCAGCGCTGCATTTCGAAACGCCGAAAGCCGAAGCCCGGGTCGAGGTCGGCCGCGCCGGCCGCGAACTCTGCCTCTATCCCGGCAAGCTCGGCTACGAGCTGCAAGACGAACTGGATTTCCTGTCCAACCGCGCCGTGGAACCGAACGTGTTCTTCTCCGGCCGCTTCCTGGCGCCCGCCATGCCGCGCCTCGAGGATCGGCAGGTGCGTCTGGCCCTGATGCGCGACAACAGCAGCACGCGCAGTCGTATCCGGCTGCTGATGCCCTTCACCATAGACAAGCCCGGCTTTGCGATCGGTCCTTCGATCATCCGCATCTGGTCGAACTCCTTCGGCCCGCTCGGCACGCCGCTGCTCGACGCCGAGGACGCCGGCGAAACGCTTGACAATCTCTTCGAAGCCCTCGCCCGGCAGGAACTGCACCTGCCGACCACGCTCGTGCTGCCGGACATGCGCCTGAACGGCCGCTTCGTCCAGATGGCCAAGGCCATCGCCATCGGGCGGAACCTGCCCGTCGGCGTCGCCAATCCCTTCCGGCGCCCGATGCTTCAAAGCAACGACGACGCGCTCGCCTATCTCAAGCGGACGATCTCGAATGCGCACCTGCGCGAAATGCGCCGGCAGTGGCGGCTTTTGGAAAACCAGGGCGAGGTCAGCTACAACGTCGCACGTCAGCCCCGCGACGTTCACATCCGCATGGAAGAATTCCTGGCCCTTGAAGCAAGCGGCTGGAAGGGCAAGAAGCGCTCGGCACTCGTCACCGACCGTCATCATGCCGCCTTCGCCCGCGAAGCGATCTCCAACCTTGCGGCCGTCGATGCGGTGCGCATCCACTCCATCGATCTCGACGGCAAGGCCATCGCCTCGATGATCGTGCTGATCATGGGCGGCGAGGCTTACACCTGGAAGACGGCCTATGACGAAGCCTATGCGCGCTTCTCGCCGGGCAAGCTGCTGATGGGCGAATTGACGGAATGGCATCTCGACGACGCCAACGTCGTCCGCTCCGATTCCTGCGCCGTGCCGGATCACCCGATCATGAGCCGCTTCTGGCATGAACGCGAGGACATGGGCACGCTCATCATCGGCCTGACGCCGAACGGCGACCGCGACGTGCGCCAGGTAGCGACACAGCTGCACATGTACCGTAGCACCCGCAACATGGCGAAACTGCTGCGCGAAAAAATCCTGTCGCTTACGAAGCGCTAACTTCGGCGACCGCCCGCTCGCGCAGCAGACGACGGATCACCTTGCCCGATGTCGTCAGCGGCAGGGCGTCGACGAACTCGATCTCGCGCGGATATTCATGCATGGAAAGCCGGGTTTTCACCCATTCGCGGATATCGGCCGTCAGCGCCGCGTTCGGCGCGCGGCCGGGCACGAGGACGACATAAGCCTTGACGATCTCCGTTCGCACCGCGTCCGGCTTGCCCACCGCGGCGGCAAGTTGCACGGCGGGGTGGCCGCCAAGGCAATCCTCGATCTCGCTCGGCCCGATGCGATAGCCCGACGAGGTGATGACGTCGTCGTCGCGGCCGACGAAGGAAATATAGCCGTCGGCATCCTGCCGGCCGATATCGCCGGTCAACAGCCAGTCATTGGCGAATTTCGCCGCCGTCGCCGTCTCGTTCTGCCAGTAGCCGAGGAACATCACCGGATCGGGCCGCTTGATGGCGATCTGCCCGCTCTCCCCGACAGGAACTTCGATACCTTCGGCATCGACGATGGCGACGCGATGGCCGGGTACAGCCTTGCCGGTCGCTCCGGCGCGGCTGACGCCGAAGGCCTCGCTGGAAGAAATGACGAAGTTGCACTCCGTCTGGCCGAAGAATTCGTTGACGCTGACGCCGAGCGCCGACCGCGCCCATTCGAACGTTTCGCGGCCGAGCGCCTCGCCGGCCGAGCCGATGGTGCGCAGCTTGAGATCGTAATGCTCCCGCGGATTGTCGATGGCCTTGAGCAGCCGCAGCGCCGTCGGCGGAATGAAGGCATTGCGCACCTCCATTTCGGCCATGATACGAAAGGCTGTGTGCGGATCGAACTTCTGTGCCGGCGAGGAGACAACGGGGACACCGAGCATCAGGCTCGGCAGAAGCGCATTCAGAAGGCCGCCGGCCCAGGCCCAGTCCGACGGCGTCCAGAGCCGGTCTCCGGCCTGCGGAAAACCCTCATGAGCGAACTGCATGCCCGGAATGTGGCCGGGAAGGACGCGGTGGCCATGCAGCGCGCCCTTGGGCGGACCGGTCGTCCCCGAGGTGAAGATCATCAATGCCGGATCGTCCGGCCCCGTATCCGCCACATCGAACAGAGGCGGATGCGCAGCCACCAGATCGGCAAAGCCGGCAACCCCCTGCTCCGCGCCGTCGATGCTGATCACCTGCGCCAGTTCGGGCAGCCGATCCCTGATCGGACGCAGCCTTTGCAGCCCGAAGCGGTTGGTCACGAGCACCGATGCACCGGACGCCTTCAGCCGGTATTCCAGCGCCTCGGCGCCGAACAGCAACGCCAGCGGCAGGGCGATCGCCCCCATCTTGTAGATCGCCACATGCGCCACGACCGTTTCGAAACTCTGCGGCAGCAGCAGCGCTACCCGATCTCCTGCCCCGACGCCGAGCGCGACGAGCGCATCGGCGAAAGAGGCGGAACGATCGCGCAACTCTCCGTAGGTCATGAAAAAGTGATTGCCGTCCGGATTGAAATGCTGGAGGCAGACGCGCTCGGGCTCTTGCTCGGCCCAGGCATCGCAGACAGCATGTCCTATGTTGAATTTCGCGGGAATCTCCCAGCGAAAGTCGCGATAGAGGGCTTCGTAAGTATCTCGCGGGGGCAATTTCATGCAGAATCCCAGAAAATGGTGCGGTGCAGCTAACACCTGTCGCCCCTGGGGTTCAAGGAAACATTTGAAATTGCCGTCTTCCCCGGCAGGCGAATCGCCTTATTTATTGAAGGATACTTCGAAGCTCTTCATGAACTGACGCACCGATCGGCGGCAAATCTGGCCCGCCGATTTGCCTTGGCGCAATTCCAGGAAAAGTGCACAGCGGTTTTCCGTCCGGAATTGCGTGAAAATAACGAGATGGAGCGGTTTAGAGATTCCACGACGAGCTGAGCCGCTCCAGCCGACGCATGCCCTCCGCCGCCCTCCCGACGGCGGATTCCATACACCGCATCATCGAATGGACGGAGAATATCGATGGAATATGTAAAGCTCGGCAAGACCGGTCTTGAAGTTTCGCGCATCTGCCTGGGCTGCATGACCTATGGCGACCCCAACAAGGGCACGCATGCCTGGTCGTTGAAGGAGGAGGACAGCCGCCCGCTGCTGCGCCAGGCGATCGAGGCCGGCATCAACTTCCTCGATACGGCCAACACCTACTCCAACGGCTCCTCGGAAGAAATCGTCGGCCGCGCCATCAAGGATTTCGGCCGCCGTGAGGACATCGTGCTCGCTACCAAGGTCTTCAACCGCATGCGGCCGGGCCCGAACGGCGCCGGTCTTTCCCGCAAGGCGATCTTCGACGAAATCGACAACAGCCTGCGCCGCCTCGGCACCGACTATGTCGATCTCTACCAGATCCATCGCTGGGACTATACGACGCCGATCGAGGAAACGCTGGAAGCGCTGCATGATGTCGTCAAGGCCGGCAAGGCCCGCTACATCGGCGCCTCCTCGATGTATTCCTGGCAGTTCGCCAAGGCGATCTACACCTCGCGCCTCAACGGCTGGACGGAATTCATCAGCATGCAGGACCACCTGAACCTGCTCTACCGCGAGGAAGAGCGCGAGATGCTGCCCTTCTGCGAGGACCAGAAGATCGCCGTCATCCCCTGGAGCCCGCTCGCCCGCGGCCGCCTGACCCGCGACTGGGACGAAGCCACGGCCCGCACGCAATCCGACGAGTTCGGCAAGACGCTCTACACCCAGGCGCTCGAAGCCGACCGCAAGATCGTCGATGCCGTCGGCGCTATCGCCAAGGCACGCGGCATCCCGCGCGCGCAGGTCGCGACCGCCTGGATTCTGCAGAAAAGCGCCGTCACCGCGCCGATCGTCGGCGCTTCCAAGCCCGGCCATATCACCGATGCCGTCGCCTCCCTGGAGGTCAAATTGACGCCGGAGGAGATCGAGGCGCTGGAATCACCCTACGTCCCGCACGGAGTTGCCGGATTCAAGTGAGCGAGGATTTGCGGCTGGTCAGGCGAGGCTGATGAAGCTGCGTGCCGCGCGCAGCCCCTCAACCCAACCCTCTCCCCGCTCGCGGCAAGGCTGTCGACTATGGAGCTGATCGGTGCGTCATGTACCTTCTCTCCTCGGGGAGAAGGTGGCCCGAAGGGTCGGATGAGGGGGATCGCTTCGGATCCATCGGCTCCGTGCCCTTGGAAGGCAGCCCCTCATCGGCCTGCAGCACCTTCTCCCCCTTGGGAGAAGGAGTATCGCATTCCATCTGCATCTTCCGAGCCGACGGATGGAGGGCGATCCCGAAACTCCCGAACCGATGCCTTCGCCCCCGCGGCAAATCGCGCAAAAGTGACTTCACAGGTCGGTCACAGTTGAGGCTTAACAGGTCAAGGTTCCCAGCCCCGAGGATGATATCCAATGATCACGGTTCCCTTCGAAGCACGGCGTTTTCAATCGACCGCGGCCTATTATCTGCGCTACCGCATTCCCTACCCGGACAGGCTGATTGCCCGCGTTGCCGAGCGCAGCGGGCTGAAGCGCGGCGACCATGTGCTCGACCTCGGCTGCGGCCCCGGCCAGCTCGGCATCGCCTTCGCGCGGCTGCAGGGCGCGGCCGTCACCGCCATAGACCCGGAGCCGGAAATGCTCGCCGAAGTCGAGGCCGGCGCGACGAAGGCCGGCGTCGATATCACCATCCGCCAAGGCTCCTCCTACGATCTCGGGCCTGATATCGGCAAATTGCATCTCTGCGTCATGGGCCGCTCCTTCCACTGGATGGACAGGCCGGCAACGCTCGAGGCGCTGGACAGGCTGATCGAACCCGGCGGCGCCGTCGTCCTCTTCCACGACAAGAGCGTTCTGGCCGAGCCGGACTGGCGCGGGATCGTCGAGCCGCTGGCGCAGACCTATTCGCCGGAGCGCAATGCCGACCGGCTGCTGCGCAAGAGCAAGGCATGGGCGCCGCACGAGGCGATGCTGCTCGCCTCGCCCTTCCGCAATCTGGAGCGCATCGGCATCGTCTCGGAATATACGAGGGATATCGAGGACATCGTCGGCCGCGTCTTCTCGATGTCGTCTACCTCGCCGCAGGCGCTCGGCGACAAGGCTGCCGATTTCGAGGCCGCACTCCGCGCCGAGCTGCTTGCAGCGGCGCCCGACGGGAAATTCAGGGAGATCGTCGAGGCGAACGGGCTGCTCGCCTTCCGCGATTAGACGCGATCAGCGATTTTCTTCATCCGGCCGGGGCGTCAGCTCCTGCCGGGTCGCCGCAAGGAATTCCTGCGACAGTTCGGTATTGTCCATCGCCCGCGCGAGGATGACGGCGCCCACCATGGCCGAAAGGCTGGCGAAAGCCTTGCGCCGGCGATCTTCCGGCGTTTCGCCGGGAACGATCTCTTCCAGCACCTCGACCAGCCCCATCAGGCCGCCGGTGAAGGTGGATTGCATCTCCGGACCGTGCCGGCTGACCTCCTGCGTCAACGCCGCAAAGACACAGCCGGTCGCATGCTCGACCACGTTGCGATGCGAGAGGTAATGGGCCAGCAGCGCTTCCAGCGGCTGATCGGGCGAACTGGACGCAACGTCTTTCCAGCGCTCCAGCGAGCGCGCCACCAGCGCCTTGCTCGCCTCGCAGGCAAGCTCGTCCTTCGAATCGAAATGGCCGTAGAAGCCGCCATGCGTCAGCCCGGCCGCCTTCATGATTTCGGCGACGCCGATGCCGTCAAAACCCTTCTCGCGAAAGAGCTCCCCTGCCACGGCAAGGATCTTCTCGCGATTCTCGGCGAACTTTTCCCGGCTCACTCTCATCAAAAAACTCCATCAGAGCTTCAATAAATCTGTATTGACAATTTATATGATGGCCATCATCAATACGCAACAAATATGATAGCAATCATGTAAATGCCTTTACACAAACGTTCAAGCCGGGAAGACGGCATGGCGCTAGAAGCGAGTATGGTATCCTGATCCCATCCGCAATCGAGCGCCTTCGCAGCTCCCCGATCCTGACGCCAAGATACGCAACTTTATCGGAACGCACCTCATGGTTTCCACTGCCCTTGCCTCGACGCTTGCCCGGCGCAACATCCATTATGGATGGGTCGTCGTCGGTGCCACCTTCCTCACCATGCTCGTCACGGCCGGCGCCATGGGCGCGCCGGGCGTGCTCATCAAACCGCTGGAGGATGAGTTCGGCTGGAGCACCTCCTCCATCTCGTCGGCGCTTGCCGTCCGCCTCGTGCTGTTCGGCCTGATGGGTCCCTTCGCCGCCGCCTTCATGAATTATTTCGGCGTTCGCAAGGTCATCGTCTTCGCGCTCGCAACGATCGGCGTCGGCTTCATCGGCTCGCTGTTCATGACTGAGGTCTGGCAGCTGCTGCTGTGTTGGGGCGTCATCGTCGGCTTCGGCACCGGCCTCACCGCCATGGTGCTGGCGGCGACGGTCTCGACCCGCTGGTTCACCAAGCATCGCGGCCTCGTCATCGGCATGCTCTCGGCAAGCTCGGCCACCGGCCAGCTGGTCTTCCTGCCGCTGATGGCGGAGCTGACGACACGCTACGGCTGGCGCGCGACCGTGATTTTCGTCTGCAGCATGATCGTCGTCGCCGCCTTCGTCGTGCTGCTCCTGATGCGCGACCGTCCTTCCGACGTCGACCTGCCGCTGGTCGGCGAGATCCACATCACGCCGCCGCCGCCGGCCACGAAGAACCTGAAGGCCGCTCTCGCCTCGCCCCTGTCGATCCTGCGGGAAGTCTCCACGACCTCCACCTTCTGGATCCTGTTCGCCACCTTCTTCATCTGCGGCCTGTCGACCAACGGCCTGATCCAGACGCATTTCGTCACCCTCTGCGGCGATTTCGGCATCGTGCCGGTGGCGGCCGCAAGCGTGCTCGCCGTCATGGGCATCTTCGATTTCTTCGGCACGATCGGCTCCGGCTGGCTTTCCGACCGCTTCGACAATCGCTGGCTCCTCTTCTGGTATTACGGATTGCGCGGCCTGTCGCTGGTCTACCTGCCCTTCAGCAACTTCACCTTCTACGGCCTGTCGATCTTCGCCGTCTTCTACGGACTGGACTGGATCGCCACCGTGCCGCCGACCGTCAAGATCGCCGCCGACCGCTTCGGCCGCGAAAAGGCCGGCCTCGTCTTCGGCTGGGTCTTTGCCGGCCACCAGCTGGGCGCCGCCACCGCCGCCTACGGCGCCGGCCTCACCCGCACGGAGCTCAACACCTACCTGCCCGCCTTCTTCGCCGCCGGCGCCTTCTGCCTGCTCGCCGCGATCCTGGCGATCACCCTGCAAAAATCCGGCTCCACCACCAAGGGCCCGGCCATGGCGCACTGAGCCTCAGGCGACAAAAGCCCATGGCGCGCACCCTCGCCATGGGCCAAACCGCAACCCTGCGGAAACACTCGCAATATCTGCCAGCCCCGGCTTGCGCCCCGAGCCGATCACATGCTAGACAGCCGCCTCGTCATGATCCGTTGCCCCATTGGCGGAATTGGTAGACGCGCTCGACTCAAAATCGAGTTTCGAAAGAAGTGCTGGTTCGACTCCGGCATGGGGCACCATATCATCTACACCTCGATCGGCTCGAAGCATGCCGGCTCTCTCGTGGTCCATCAGCTTCACCAGACATTGGCTTGCACAACCATATCGCTAAAACGTAAAAAGTTTTATCAAGCGATGGTTGATTTCGTTGCGGTTGATGACATACTGCTCTCGAAATCGGGGCCGTTATGAAAATAGCCTATGCTATCCTTGCCATGTTGATTGTCTGCCTCGGTTTTGACGAGGCCGTTTCCGCACCCCGACATCAGGCGGGGGCCGCACGAACATGCTTTGTCGAACTCGGCGATGCTCCAAAACAGGCCTGTCGATTGGTTTATTCCATGCAAGGGCCGCAGCACCGCCAAATGTTGGTCGGCGCAAAGGCGGCAATCGGCGACTTCAACTTCTCGGGCCTGATAATTGATAGAAATATGTTCAAAGTCACCGGCGTCTACGCGGGACGCCCCCTAAAAGCGTCTGGCCTCTGCAAGCTAACCAGAACGGCAAAAGGCCGCGTCGCGACAGTCGACTGCAAAGCTGAGAGCGAGTTTGGGATCGCACGCATGAAATCGACAGCAGACAATCCGGACGATTGGGATCTGATCGTCGGGAGAATTGTACGGAACGGTTCATCAGCTCAAAAACCGTAATATCTCTATAAAATCCAGGATATACTTCATAAGCTTACTGCCAAAGAGGTAAAACTGTAATGTCTGACGTGATGACTTCACCCACTCGCATCGGCCGACTCAGATGCTCGTTCAGCACCGTCGAGGCCATTGGCAGTGTCGTTCTCTGGATCATATTGACGATCCTCACACTGGGTCTCGCCCTGATCGTCTTCCCTTATTACCTCAATCGCGCAGTCCTGAACAAAACCGAGCTTCTGGACGCATCCGGCCGCGTGATCGGGCGGTTGAACTGCACGTTCAATATCGGCCACTCGATAGGGCATGTCATCGTCTGGGCGATCCTGATCCTCGTCACCCTCGGCCTCGCCAGCTTCCTCTATGTCTATCGCGTCGTCCGTGTCGTGCTGAACGAAACGCGCGTCGAATATTATTGAGAAGACGCGACGGCGGTTGCGGCGGCACTGCGCCAGATCCCCCCACCATCACGAAAAATTTTGATTTTGTGCGGCTTCCGTCAGCGGGCGACCATTTACAGCCATAATCCTGCCCCCTAAAGGTTTGCGACGCAGCAAGAAGGGGGCCATATGCTTCGTAGACTGTACGACTGGACCATGTCGCTTGCCGGCCGCAAATCGGCGGAGATCTGGTTGGCCGTGATCGCCTTCGTCGAAAGCTCGGTCTTCCTCGTTCCGGCTGATGTCCTGTTCCTGCCGATGTCTCTCGCCAAGCCCGAGCGTGCCTGGCGCTATGCGCTGACGGCGACGGTTGCCTCCGTGCTTGGCGGCATTGCCGGCTGGGCGCTCGGCTATTACGCCTTCGAGACCATCGCCAAGCCGATCCTCGAATTCTACGGCAAACTCGATGCTTTCAACCAGATGAGCGCCGGCATCACTTATGAGTGGATCCTGCTGCTGCTGGTGACGTCGGGCCTGGCGCACCTGCCGCCGATCAAGGTGGTGACGATCCTGTCGGGCGTCGCCCATATCGATCTCGGCCTGTTCATCGTCTCGGCCATCGTCGCGCGCGGCGCGCGCTTCTTCTTCCTGGCCTTCCTGCTGCGCCGTTATGGCGAATCCATCCGCCACTTCATCGAAAAGCGCCTGGGCCAGATCACCATGGCCGCCGCTGCCGTTCTCATTGCCCTTTACGGCATCTTCCATTTTGCCCTGGCAAGCTGACCAAGGAGCCCCCAACGCATGTCCACGACTTCGCCCACTTCCCGCGCCGCCCTCGGTTATGGCGCCCTGCTGACGATCGGCATGGTCGTCGTCATCGGCTCGGCGCTCGGCTTCCAGTATATCGGCGGCTATATCCCCTGCGCGCTCTGCCTCGACCAGCGCCAGCCCTACTACTACGGCATCCCGGTCGCCATCATCGCCGTCCTGACGGCGGTTGCCGGCCTCCCCTCGTGGATCACCCGCGGGCTCCTCATCATCGCGGGCCTGATGATGGTTGTCGGCGGCGGCATCGGCGTCTATCACGCCGGCGTCGAATGGCACTTCTGGGAAGGCCCGACGACCTGCTCGACGACGGCAAGCAGCGTCACCCAGAACGCCGGCGACCTGCTCGGCCAGCTGAACACCATCAAGGGACCGTCCTGTACGGAAGCGGCGCTGCGCATCCTCGGCCTGTCCATGGCCGGCTGGAACGTGATCGCCAGCGTGATTCTGGCGGCCATTGCCTTTTTGGGTGCGAAGAAGGCGGCTTGATATTTTCGGGCAAGCGACGACCCTCTCGTATGCCGCGGCTCTGATACCCCCTCTGTCGCTATCGCGACATCTCCCCCACAAGGGGGGAGATTGTAGGGAGTATGCCGCATGTCTGCAAAAGACAAATAAGCTCAGCGACAGCAGGCGCGATGACAGTTTAAGTCGGGAAAGTACAGAACGTAACCAATCTCCCCCCTTGTGGGGGAGATGTCCCGAAAGGGACAGAGGGGGGACAGCACCCTCCTCACGCACAGTCACCAACCCTTACGGCTGCAGTTCCGAATCCCAGTAGAGATAATCGAGCCAGCTGTCGTGCAGGTAGTTCGGCGGGAACAGGCGGCCGTTGTTGTGCAGGTCCTGTACGGTCGGCTGGTATGGCTTCTGCGCCGGGAACATGCCGGCCTGCTTCGGCAGCTTGCTGCCCTTGCGCAGATTGCATGGCGAACAGGCGGCCACGACATTCTCCCAGGTCGTCTCGCCGCCATGGGCGCGCGGGATGACGTGGTCGAAGGTCAGGTCGTCATGGGAGCCGCAATACTGGCACTCGAACTTGTCGCGCAGGAAGACGTTGAAACGGGTGAAGGCGGGATTGCGGGACGGCTGCACATAGGTCTTCAGGCACACGACGCTCGGCAGCCGCATCGAGAAGCTCGGTGACGACACGCACTGATCGTATTCCGCGATGATGTTCACACGGTCAAGAAAAACCGCCTTGATCGCGTCCTGCCAGGACCAGAGCGACAAGGGATAGTAACTCAGCGGTCTGTAGTCGGCGTTCAGGACGAGCGCCGGCAAGGACTGCGGGGAGACTGCAATCGTCAAGGAACCCTCCTGATCGATTCGGCATCTGCACCTGTATATTAGGCCGGTTGTTACAGGATTGTGAAGTCGAATAAATTCAGTGCATAGGGGCGAATTCGGCGAGACCGCCGACTAAACGACGGGCAGCGCGTCCCGCCGCATTTTCACGGCGTAATAAGCCCAGAAAAGTCGGGCCGCGACGGAGCGCCAGGGCGCCCAAACCGCCGCTTCGCGGGCAATGGCCTTGGCCAGAGGCCTGACCTCATGGCCGAAAGCCATGCCGACGGCCGCCTGCAGCGCCACGTCTCCGGCCGGAAACACATCTGCGTGACCGCCGCAGAACATCAGGTAAACCTCGGCCGTCCAGGGCCCGATTCCCTTGATCTCCATCAGCTCTGAAAGCGCCTTTTCCGGCGATTCGGCGCTGAGCGCATGCAGATCGAGACCGCCCCCGGCAACGGCATCCGCCACACGCGCCAGCGTCTCGTGCTTGATTCGCGAAAGGCCGAAAGTTCGCCATGCCTCCGGCGCAAGGCCAACATAGCCCTCCGCTGTTATCTGCCCCATCCCGGCGATCATCTTTCCCCAGATCGCATCGGCGCTGGCGCGGGAGACGACCTGCGAAACGATGATATGGGCAAGCCCCTCGAACCCCGGCTCGCGCAGCCGCAAGGGCAAGACGCCAGCCTCTGCGGCAACGGGCCGCAGGCGCGGATCAATCTCCAGGAGAGCAGCAAGCCCCCGTTCGATGTCACGCTCGTCGCGAATGATCTGCATGGCGTCTCGTAGTCCCCGGTTCAAATTCGTGGCAGAAGAAAGCATGATCGAGATTCCCCGTCAAAAGCCGAAATTCCGTTTCGCCCCGAGCCCCAACGGCCCGCTGCATCTCGGCCACGCACTATCCGCCATCCTCAATCACGACATGGCGGCGAGAGCGGGCGGCGATTTCCTGCTGCGCATCGAAGACATAGATCAGACGCGATGCACACCCGATTTCGAAGCAGGCATCTACGCCGACCTTTCCTGGCTCGGCCTGCGCTGGCAGGAGCCGGTGCGCCGCCAGTCCGAGCATTTCCCGGCCTATCAACAGGCGTTGGAGACCCTTGTCGACCGCGGCCTCGTCTACCCCGCCTTCCTGACGCGCGGCGAGGTCAAGGCCCGCGTCGCCGCCTTCGAGGCGGACGGCAAGTCTTGGCCGCGCGATCCGGACGGCACGCCGCTTTATCCGCCCGACGACCGCGAGCGCGGCAATGCCGAGCGGCAGCGCCTGCTGGCCTCAGGCGCGAAGCACGCCTGGCGTCTCGACATGGAAAAGGCGCTCGCCGTGGCGGGCGAACCGCTGTGCTGGCGGGAAAGCGGGGACGGCGAGAAGGGCCTCATTACGGCCGGTGCCGCATCCTGGGGCGATGTCGTGCTGTCGCGCTCCGACGCACCCTCCAGCTACCATCTTTCGGTCGTCGTCGACGATGCCGTGCAAGGCATCACCCATGTCGTGCGCGGACTTGATCTCTTTCACGCCACCTCGATCCATCGCCTGCTGCAGACGCTGCTCGGCCTCCCGGAGCCTCTCTATCACCATCACCGGTTGCTGCTCGGCGGCGACGGCAGGAAGCTTTCCAAGAGCATGGGCGACACCGGCATCGCCGAATGGCGGCGTCAGGGCCTGTCACCGACGGACCTTCGCCGCCGCATCGGCCTCTGAGTCCGGGGCGGCCTCCCGCGTCGCATCCTGGCTCGTCCGGCTCGCCGTCTTGCCGAACAGCAGCCGCCGCACGCGGAATTTCATCAGCGCCGCATTGATCTCCGCCCCCATGATGAAGATCACGGCCAGCATGTAGAGGAAAATCAGCACGATCATGACGGACGCCAGACCGGCATAGGTGGCGGTGTAATTGGCGAAGGTCGAGAGATAATAGGCAAACAGCAGCGCCCCGACCGACCAGAAGATCAGGGTCAGAAATACGCCGGGGATGACGTCGAACAGCCGCCTGCGACCGGCAGCCAGCCACAGATGCAGGATCATCAGACCCGCCACCAACAGGAAGATCGTGCCGTAGATCCGCCAGCTGAAGACGATGTCGAGGATATCGGCAAGCTTCGGCAGCCATTGCCGCGTGTAGTTGAGCGCCAGCGGCACCGCGACCAGCAGGATGCTGAGGATCGCAAAGATCAGAACCGCGATAAGGACATAGCCGAGGCTGGCGAGGCGATTGAAATACCACGGCCGGGTTTCGGGCACGCGATAGGCGCGGTTCAGCGATATGCGCAGCGCCTCGACGCCGTTCGAGGCGAAATAGGCGGCCGCCAGCACGGAGATCGTCAGCAGCCCGCCGCGCGGGATGGTCAGCACCTGCACGACCTGATCGGCCAAGGGCTTGGCGATCGCCTCCGGCCAGGTATCGAAGATCAGATGCACGGCGGTCGATGAAAACTGGCTGGCGCCAAGAAAACTTGCCAGCGCCGTGCCGAAGATCAGGAAGGGAAAAACCGCCAGCAGCGTCGAAAGCGCCACATGGCTTGCCATGGCGAACCCGTCGTCCTCGACGAAATGGAACACTGCGTCGTAAATCACTTTGTAGATCGTCCGCAGGGCTGTCGGCATTCCATCTCCGCCTGGCGTCGGCATTTTCATCCGGCTGATACCGCCGGTTGTCGATTGAATCGGGTTCCTGAATATGGGAAACGAGTCCCGATTTGTACAGGAATCATCTTCCCATGACGGAACAACGCATTATCCTGCTGACTGGTTGCTCCTCCGGCATTGGTGCCTATTGCGCCCGGGCGTTGCGGGACGACGGATGGCGCGTCTTCGCGACCGTCAGGAAGGAAGCCGATCTCGCACCGCTTGCCACCGACGGCATCGAAGCGCTTCTTCTGGACTACACCCGGCCCGAGACGATTTCCGCCACAGTCGCTGCGGTGCGCGAGCGCACCGGCGACCGGATCGACGCGCTCTTCAACAACGGCGCCTATGGGCAGCCGGGCGCGGTCGAGGACCTGACGACCGATGTGCTGCGCGAGCAGTTCGAAACGAATTTCTTCGGCTGGCACGAGCTGACGCGCCAGATCCTGCCGCTGATGCGCAAGCAGGGCCACGGCCGCATCGTCAATTGCTCGTCCATTCTCGGTCTCGTTCCCTATCGCTTCCGCGGCGCCTATACCGCCTCGAAATTCGCGCTGGAAGGGCTGACGATCACGCTCAGGATGGAGCTGCAGGACAGCGGCATCCACGTCAGCCTCATCGAGCCCGGCCCGATCGCGACGCGCTTCACCGCCAATGCGCTTGCCAAGATCAACGAGCATATCGACCGGGAAGGCTCGGCGCATGCGGTCGAATACCGCAGGCAATTGCGACGGCTGGACGGCTCCGGCCCGATCAACAAACATAAATTAGGCCCCGAAGCGGTCTATGATGTGCTAAAATCGGCTTTGAATGCTGGAAATCCGCGCCCGCACTATCTGGTAACGACGCCCGCCAAGCAGGGTGTCCTCTTGAAAAGGCTATTGCCGGCCGACCTTTTCTATCGTCTGATGCGCCGGCTGGACTGAAGCAATCCCGGGAAAGTTCGTAGCGATTTCCCTCCGGGATAGCGGAAACAATGAAATAGAGCGGTTCGAGGTTTTCCCGAAAGGCTGAACCGCTCAAAAGACAAGGATGGAGGAGCCATGTCGACCGTTACCTATGTTGCCGCCATCATTGTCATGGGCCTGGTCGCGATCGTTCTCGTTCGCGGCCTGCTGAACATGATGAAAGGCGACAACCCGAACCTTTCGAACCGGCTGATGCAGCTGCGTGTCCTGCTGCAGGCCGTCGCGGTCATCCTGATCATGCTGACGCTCTGGCTGACGGGCGGCGGTCGCCCTGCCTAGACCAATTCCAGGAGAAGGCGTAGCGGTTTTCCCGTCCGGAATTGCGTAAAAGCAACGGGATAGAGCGTTTCGCGATCCGAAGAAGGGCGAAAAGGCTCTAGCCACAGGAACACGATGGTCAAGCTCAACAAGATCTACACAAAGACCGGCGATGACGGCACGACGGGCCTCGCCACCGGCCCGAGGCGGCTTAAACACGACCTGCGCGTCGAAAGCTACGGCACCGTCGACGAAACGAATTCCGCCATTGGCGTCGCGCGGCTGCATACCGTCGGCATGGCCGATATCGACGCCATGCTGATGCGCATCCAGAACGACCTCTTCGATCTCGGCGCCGATCTCTCGACGCCGGAAACCGATGAACCGCCGGCTTATGAGCCGTTGCGCATCGTCGACCATCAGGTCGAGCGCCTCGAACGGGATATCGACCTGCTCAACGCCGATCTCGAGCCGTTGAAATCCTTCGTTCTGCCGGCTGGCAGCCCGGCCTCCGCCCATCTGCACCTTGCCCGCACCATTGCCCGGCGTGCCGAACGCTTGATGGTGGCGCTGTCGCGTGAGCAGGGCGAGCGCGTGAGCCCGGCGGCGCTGAAATATATCAACCGGCTTTCCGATTTTCTCTTCGTCGCCGCGCGCCATGGCAATCAGCATGGCCGCGCCGATGTGCTGTGGGTTCCCGGCAAGAATCGATAGCTGCATGGACCAATCGCCGAAGGCACACATATTGACGTTGACGTAAACGTTATTTATGCCTTTAAAGCAATTCGTCTCTCAGCGGCGTGGAAGCGTTGTAATTGGGAAAAAAACGCGTATCCATGTCGCCATTCGACAAATGGAATGGCGCTAAGCAGCGCATGTTCTCGGGCGGTCATGTTGAAGGAAGGATTCCATGAAGATACTGGTTCCC
>UBYA01000046.1 GCA_900469615.1 Hyphomicrobiales bacterium
TAACAACCGGGCGGTTACGGTTATCGTCGTGTGCAGGTGCTGTTGGAACGCGAGGGTGGGGTACCAACATCAAGCGAACCTACCGCATTTACAGGGACTTGGGCCTGCAATTGCGTAATAAGACACCGAAACGCCGAGTCAAAGCCAAGCCGAGGGAGGATCGACCCTTAGAACGAGTATGCCGGAAAGTTGGCTATCCGAAGACGATCCGTGTCGATCAGGGGACCGAGTTCGTGTCTCGCGATCTCGATCTCTGGGCCTATGCCAAGGGCGTCACATTGGACTTCTCACGCCCTGGAAAACCGACCGACAACGCCTTTATCTTGCGTCGGGCCAATCGATTCACCGGATCGATTGCTTTTCCCTCCTCACTTTCAACGGCCGCTTCCGCGCCGAATGCCTGAACCAACACTGGTTCCTGACACTTGCGGATGCCTGCGAAAAGATGGAGGATTGGCGTAGATACTATAACGAAGAACGGCCTCATGGCGATATCGGCAACAAGGTGCCGATATCGCTGATAAATTCGGGAAGCGCAACCAGCTCGCCTCCCTGAAAGAAGCCGGAAAACTCCAGCCTTCGCTGGTCCAACGTTTGGTGGCGGTTCAGATCAGGTTCAGATCACGCATTATCCATTCTCTGCAAATCATGAAAATGGGCTAAACGAGAGGTTGTTCAAGGCGCCCAATTTCCTTGGCCATTCAATTTCCAAGACCTTTAACCCTCTGAGAGGCTTCGCCGAAAAGTACGCTCTATCATGAGTCCAATTAATAAAATAACTGTCGCAACGCTAATCATGTAAGCTGGATGGACAAGTTTGTCGCTATAAGATTCAAAATACGATAGCCTAAACCACTCTATGCCTATGCATACAGGATTAAATGAAAGCGGATATGATATGTAGTCCGGCAGATTGGATGGAACAAAATAAACTCCAGAACTTACGTACAGAATTATAATTATTAGTTGATATATAGTTATCATCATCGGCAGAGCTAGTTGAACGATACCAATCAAAAAGCCAACACAAAAAGCCAAATAAATCATTGATAGGTAGGCGCAGGTAGCATTTTCGAGATCGTATGGAAAAGGATTTTCACCTATTGCCCGCATAACAGTTACAACAAAAAACATCGTGCAAAATGCGGCAATAATTTCCAATATCGCCCGCCCAAATAGTATATCAATCACTTTTACCACCGGAAAAGTAACCATAGACTTATTCATCACGACAGATATCGACATAAATCGCGAAATATAGGTAAACGCAAGAAAGGGAAGAACGCCTGTCATCACAAAAATTGGTGCACTTTCGCCATAGGCCGGCGCAGCGCCATGTAATGCAACAGTATGAATTGTAATGACGATAATCATGTGTACCAGCGGCCATAGCGGTACAATAAGGAATCCGAGCCCGTGATTGAAAAAGCGAGTCCTCACATCACGTAAAATAACAGCGCCCATGACATTTTTCTTATCGATAAGGGCTTGAATAAATAGATTCCTATTTGATAAAGTTTCCACCCTAGGCATCACGAAACTCCAGCTGTCACTCTATATGGTTCGCGACTCCTTGAAAATTGACTTCGACAAGAAGACCGCTCCCTTAGGTTAGCTGCAAAGAAGCACGTTGCTAAATTGAAGGTCAAGTGGTTAAGCGGAGTAAAATTCATTAGGCGCTCAACATCTCTATGCTCCCTTTAGTTGTGCTTCTTACGATACCTTGGAAGCATCGCCTGCGTATCCATCATCAAGAGATGACGCGAAATCCCCCGCACCGAGCACGGCTTGCTGACGTCATTCCAGATTCAGAACCGACTTCACTACTCGCAGGGTGTGGATAGACCGTAAGCTCGATTTGCCATGCGCATTGACGGGCCGCGGCATCGCTGAACGGTCCTCACAGCGATAGCGATATCTGGCTCCATCCGGGAGTTCGACGATATCATCGCTATAATCACGATCATCCTCGTCCGCGGCCCCTTCGGCTTCGTTGAAGATACGCTCGATGTGCTTTTCGCTACGCGGTGCAAAGCGATGCAGCCGTGCGAGTGCCAGCTCCTCTTCAAGCTTATGGAAGCGATTGTAAACGGTTGTTGACGGTCCGTAGCAAGTAGGGCAGTCCTGCCAACGGCAGCCAGATCGCAGGACATGGATGATCCCGCTAATGACCCGGCGGTCGTCGGTTCGGTGGGCGCCGGGCTGGTTCGTCGGAAGCAGAGACGCAATCGCCGCCCACTGCTGGTCATCAAGCCAGAATTCTCCTGCCATGGTCATAAACTCCCCTAGCGGCAAGATAGAATCATAACGTGATAAATCTATCAATACATTGATTGGGTTTAGACCCTAAAGCGATAGCCATCCGTACCGATACAGCAACAGTAACGCAGCGTGTTCGCCCGGTCATACGTGTGGCCGTGAGGCGCACGCTTATCATAACAAGCATAGCCGCAACGACGGCATACCCTGAGCCCCTGCAGCAACCAATCCGAGCTTGGCGCGTCGGCATTTGCGTTTCCGGTTCTCCTCATGCTGAGCATGAACCGCCGCGAATATGCTCGGGTCGACGAGCGGGGGACTGAGATCTCGATCCACTCTTCAGGCGGTGCCGCACGACGATCAAAGACGAATTCCAGCGGCAATCAAGGGTTCTTCCATCTGGCCTTCCAAGAGATCGCGATTACGTTTGGAACTTCCGTCGCGGAAACCATCTTGGCCAGCGTTCGTGCGAACGCAACAACGGGCCAGACGTGTGCACGCAAACGATTAGATCGAAATCATCTACGAAATATCTTGCGAGCAGGGACGTCCACGTATGCGGCAGAACTCGTATTTGTCGCAAAATACAAAGAACCAAGCCGACATTCTTGAATGAACACTAAGCGTTGTTTAGGGAAGAACCCTTATAGGGCTGTTACAAACCCAAGTCTACCGACGCTTATATAGGCAAAGCCGTGCTTT
>UBYA01000013.1 GCA_900469615.1 Hyphomicrobiales bacterium
CCCCTCGGGGAGAAGGAGGTATGTGGCAACGATCTCATCTGACATGTGATTGTCCCGCCATTTCATCGATCCCGCCTGCGACCTCGGCCCGCGTTTACTCGGCAGCGCATATGAGGCTATGCTTGTATCAACGACGCAGCCGGGTTGCTTGCGTCGTTTCAAGGAGGGCAGGGTGAGCTACGATTTCCATGTGGGCCAGAAGGTCGTCTGCATCGACGACAAGTTCAAGCATGTCAGCATCGATCAGCTGATCCGCAAGGGGACGATCTACACCATCCGCTGGGTCGGCGAATACACGCATTATGTCGACGGCACCTTCATCGGCGTGAAGCTGGAAGAGATCCATCGCGGCAATGATGACGGGCCGGAAGGCTATGGCGCCGCCGACATGCCCTATCGCGCCAGCCGTTTCCGCCCGCTGGTGAAGGACAAGATCGCCTCGCTGAGAAAGCTGCTGGCACCGACGTCGGATGCGCCTGTCGAGCCGAAGGTCAAGACCAAGAAGACGGAAAAGGTCTGAGGGCGGGCGAGCGAGCGGCCTCGGCTAGCCCTGCCGCGCCCGCGCAAGCCCGTGCTCGATCAGTCGGCTGACAAGCTCAGGATAGGAAATACCCGAGGCGCCCATGGCCTTGGGATACATGCTGATATTGGTGAAGCCGGGCATGGTGTTGATTTCGTTGATGACGATGCTTTGATCCGACGCCAAGAAGAAATCGACGCGCGCCAGCCCTTCGCAGCCGAGCGCGCGGAAGCCATCCGCCGCCATGCGCTTCAGCACCTCTGCCGTCCCGGCCGGAATATCCGCCGGCACGGTGACGACGGCGCCATCCTGATCGAGATATTTCGCCTCGTAGGAGTAGAAGCCATGGGTCGCGGCCGTGGCGATCTCGCCCGGCACGGAGACGAAGAGCGAGCCGTCAGGCTCTTCCAGCACGGCGCATTCGATCTCGCGGGCGCGCACGAATTCCTCCACCAGCACCTTGCGGTCATGCCGGAAGGCTTCGGCAAGTGCTGTCTCGAACGACGCCGCATCCTGCACCTTGCTGACCCCGACCGACGAGCCCTGGCGCGTGGGCTTGACGAAGACGGGCGAGCCGAGCGCGCCCACGATCTCATCGAAGCCTGGCTTGTCGCCGCGCACAAGCGTCACGGAACGGGCCACCGGCAGGCCGGCCTCGCGCAGCAGGCGCTTTGCCATATCCTTGTCGATCGCATTGGCCGAGCCGAGAATGCCGCAGCCGACGAGGGGCAGGCCGACGATCTGGGCGAGGCCCTGAATGGAGCCATCCTCGCCGTTCAGCCCATGCAGCACCGGAAACAGCACATCGACCGCAGGCAGCTCGCGCGCGCTCGACGCTTCCAGCGCCAAAAGCCGCCCCTTGCCGCCGGGAGCAAGGCAGACTTCCGTGCCCTCATAGGCAATCGGCTCCGGCAGCACGCCGCCCTTTTCCTCCACCAGCAACCAGCGCCCGCCGCGGTCGATCAGGATCGGCACGATCTCATATCGCCCGCCATCGATCGCCCTGACGACATTGCGGGCCGACATGACGGAAACCTCATGCTCGCTGGACTGACCGCCAAGCAGAACGGCGACGCGTAGTTTCGACATTGAGGCTTTTCTCCCGGGCCAGGATGGATGTGATGGGAGAAGAGTTTAAACGAGGGATTGCAGCGGAATTGGGGAAGGGGTGTGTGAGGTTGACGTCCACCATGCTAGGGTTCCCATTGCCTCGGGTCTACACGGAGTGGACGAGAGAGCTGAGTTGAAACCTTTAGCCTATCGGATTGAAAATCAGCGACATCAATATTAGCAACATCGACGGCATAGCTGCAGCCATAAATTCTAGCGCCTGGACTTTCGGCGCCTGTGATGCTGCGAGTGGCCATTTTGCGACGGCTGGCCTTTTTCCCATGTGCCATGCGTAATGTAGTGGGCTAGCCGCTCTCTTGCCCGATCTATCTGCAAATCAGTACGTCGCATCGCCTCTATTAATCGGAAATATCGCTGCGCGGCAGACAAGGCGGATTTCTGCTGACCGTGTTTGATCAGGGCGGATACATGCCTATCGGCAAGCGTTACGATTGGGTAGAAATCTGCCTCAATACCTTGTGCAGCATGAAGACCTTCCAACGTCTCCACCGCATCACCGATCAAAGCAACGGTGGTTGCGTCAAAAGTGTCGCGCGTGATTGCAACTTTTAGTTGTAGGTCGGCTAAAGCATGAACCGCAAAAATATTCTCAGGGTAGGCCGCTATTGACTTCTCTAAGGCGCGCAAAGCCGGTTCAAGTTCGCCGAACATGGCAAGATATTGCCCGTACTGCAGCCAGAAATGACCATCAAGCTGAAAATCGATCTCAAAACTCTGGAATACCCGTAAGGCTTCTTCAACCTCGTTTCGCCGACGAGCTAATTCGCCGATGAAATTGTGATTGAGTATGAATTTGAAAAGCAGGCCATCCAATCGATCTACGTTTTTTACAATGGGTATGGCGTATTTCGTATAAGTTCGAAGGGTCTCGACGGCGGCGTCGATAACGGTTGGAAAGTCCGCGACGTTCTCCAGAATATGTCGAACGTATAACTCGTGACGCGCGACAAGCCGCCCTGTTGAGTTTGTACTCACAATACCTTCCAACTGACGCATAGCGCCGTCGAACGACAATTCTGTTCGAAGCCGATTGTACGACTCCCGCGCTGCGCCGGCGGAGATTCCAGTCCGCGAGATAGTTGCGAGTCCGACAATTAGAAATAGTGCTTTAGTGTCGTTGTCCGGGAGGTGCTCATATTCGTCGGTTATGACCTTCGTGAATTTCTCGGAAGATGTCGCCTCTTTCAACGCTATTAGCAGTTGCTCTTGTGAGGCGGCCAGCTTCTGCGTTCTCTCATTAGGGCTCATTTTTAGGAAACTAGGCGACGGAACGTATTCAAGTAACTTTTCGATGAGGGGCGGATGGTCTTTTTTTACAAATCGCTGGAATTCGAACGGTGTTGTAAAATCTCCAACACGCCGCTCAATATGATGACGCCATTCGTGTGATCGTGCACTTGTGATGAGGGTGATTCTACCTCGCGGAAGGGCTAAAGCGTCCTCGCTAAGCGCGTCACCATAAATGAAAGCATCACCGATGTAGACTATAGCATGATCGTCTTTGTGAAGCCGAGTGATCAATTCAAGGGATGCACGTAGGGATTTCACCTCGCCCTTTAGTTCGTACACACCCCTTCCGTCATGCTCTCGAATATATCGAAGTAGTGCCTGGAGAAGTGCTGTCGTCTTGCCACTGCCGGATTGGCCATAAACAAGAAATATTCGATCTCCAGCGTCAATGGAGGACGAAAGCGCGGCGTATAACTCAGCGGTTGCGGTGAGCCAAACTGGTATGTCACTTGCGGCGATTTGCCAGCTTGGAGGTTCTCCTTCGAGGAAAGCTCGGGCTGCACGCTGTCGTTTTAACCCTTGAAGTTCTTCTGCTTTGCTTTTCGCATCTTGCCAAGTCTGAACCCGAATGAAATTGGCGGTGCTAATTTCCGCCAGTGTAGGCGTGATTCTCGACGCGAGGGTTTCGGTGAACGTGTTTCTTTTCTTGCTAATTTGCAGCGGGCTCAAGCCACCGCTAATGGCTCCGCGAAGCCAGTCGGCAAAATCAGCAAGTGTCCCCCGTACAACAACAATATTTCGAGCCTGATACGCCGCTTTTTGGAGAGCGGTAAACTCATCCGGTGTGATCAGAAAAGCTGTGCCCAGAGATGAATCCGTATTTGGACGTGCGCGATCGAGTTCCGCAGAAAGAATGGGCTCCTTTAGAGTGCTGCCAATGAATATCGGCACATACGCTGCGTAATCGGAAGCGGCTTGCCGATACCAATCATGCTTATCGCTGTTAAGTCTTCGGTTGTATTCGGAAGGTCCAAATATAAAACCGTGCTCCGGTTTGGAGGCCTCGCCATGTAGATGGATTACATGAAGATATTCAATTCCTTCATCGACAGCTACTCTGTCGATAAGTCCATTGTAATAACGCCGAAGCTGTGCGGAAGACTGAATGCTCTCAATCGCGTCATCAATGTTCCACGTATATAAGCGGCGCCAACTATACTGAAAAAGCTCACGCAATTCGGCGGCGGGAACTATCCGAGTGAATTCTTTGCGAAATAACTGATGAAGCTGTAGCTCGCTTACCCTAGGGCGAACGGCTTGAATTACGTCTGGCAAATCTTCGTTGGCGTAAGGTAGCCCCGCCATTCCTGCAAGTTCACCCGCCAGAGCTTTTCCCAACTTAACCTTCTGTCCTTGCGCATTCAGCGAGGTGGCAGATGCCCCTGCTCCAAGCAATAAGACCGCGTTACCTTCGTTTATAGCCTTCAGGAGAAGGTTACCATCGTGCTCACTAATCTCGAACATGCGCCCCCCAAATACGGTTTGATATTAGTGGTAGCCGCAATCTCGCCTTTTGCCTATGGAGTTGTTGATTTTACTACCCGCGTCCACAGGTAGCGAAATTCGAAAAATCGCGAATAGTGGGCTTGAGTCGGGCTTCTTCTTGTAGCGGAGCTACAATCGTCTACCATTTGAATTTCTCTCGGTGTCATATTCGGTTGAAATCCTGTTTGGTGATGCATCGGTCCGAAGTATTTCAAGCATTTATTATGCGATTGTCTTCGTCGCAAAAATATCAGGTGGAATCATAAAGATTAATCAGGCAACATTCCCCAGGGCCAGTCCGCGTAGCGATGGCTGCATCTGACGTAGCCTGTGTTCTTCGAACCGCTCATCAACCTCCACAGAGGCTTTCCGAAGATTTTTCAGCGCTTCTTGGTAGTCGCGGGTTCTAGCGAGAACGTTTCTTCCGTTTTGGGATAAGAATCTTTGATGTCGCGTGGAATCGAACACCTGAACCAATAGACGTTTCCGCGTTTGATGAGGCGAGGGGGCAAGGGCATGTCGTTCATGGCTCCGCTGTAGCAGTGTGCTGGAGCAAACGGAACTGTAACCCATTGATTTTCTTGTAAGTCCTTGCAAATCAACAAGGAAAACTGGTGCTGCTAGAGAGATTTGAACTCTCGGCCTCTCCCTTACCAAGGGAGTGCTCTACCCCTGAGCTATAGCAGCATTCCGTGGCGCGGTGTGGCGCGCCGTATTGGGCGAGGCGGCTATTGCCATAGGTGGAGGCCGAGTGCAAGCCGCAAATTGCAAGTTCTGTGAAAGATCGTTGGAAAAAATGTGTCGGTCTTTTGAAGGCGGGCGTTTTCGGCTATGGGAAAACCATGGCTGCGGACAAGACGAAAATCGATGAAGGGCAGGCTTTGCTGGGCGGTTCGGCGCCCAGTGGGGTCGATGGCGGGGCAGGCGACGAGGCGGGCGGGCCCGTGGGCGGCAGGCAGGTCACGGAAGCGGATCGGCGGCGGGAGCGGGCGGCGCAGAAGCTGCGCGAGAACCTGTCGCGGCGCAAGCAGCAGGTGAGGGCGCGGCGCGCCGGCCAGGCGGACGAGACGGATGGCCTGCCGGGCGCAAAGGCTGGGGATAGCGGGGATTCCGCCGCAAAATTGGACGAATCGCAATGATTGATGTCGCCCATCATCAAACGAATTGATGCGTTAATCTATTTCGTCTAAAGAGCGCCTTTTACCAAGTGCCTGAAATCAGGCGCGGGAAACTTGGGCGTTCGGAACTTCAGGAAAGGCGGGCCTCGCCCGTATTGCTTATATGGATCGTATCAGGATTGTCGGCGGCAATGAGCTCAACGGTATCATTCCGATCTCCGGCGCCAAGAATGCCGCCCTGCCGCTGATGATCGCCTCGCTTCTGACCAGCGATACCCTGACGCTCGAAAACGTGCCGCATCTGGCCGATGTCGAGCTGCTGATGCGCATCCTCGGCAATCACGGCGTCGATGTCGCCGTCAACGGCCGGCGTGAGCGCCAGGAAGACGGCTATTCCCGCACGATCCATTTCACCTGCCGCACCATCGTCGACACGACAGCCCCTTATGAGCTGGTCGCCAAGATGCGCGCGAGCTTCTGGGTCATCGGGCCGCTGCTCGCCCGCGAGGGACAGGCGCGCGTCTCGCTGCCGGGCGGCTGCGCCATCGGCACGCGTCCGGTCGATCTCTTCATCGAGGGTCTGGCGGCGCTGGGCGCCACGATGGAAATCGATGGCGGCTATATCAACGCCACTGCGCCGAAGGGCGGCCTCATCGGCGCCCGCTATGTCTTCCCGAAGGTGTCCGTCGGCGCGACGCATGTGATGATGATGGCCGCCACGCTTGCCCGCGGCACCACCGTCATCGGCAATGCGGCCCGCGAGCCGGAGATCGTCGATCTCGCCAACTGCCTGATCGCCATGGGCGCCAAGATTTCCGGCGCCGGCACCAGCACCATCACCATCGAGGGCGTCACTTCGCTTTCCGGCGCCCGCCATCGCGTGCTGCCCGATCGCATCGAGACCGGCACCTACGCCATGGCCGTTGCCATGGCGGGCGGCGACGTCACGCTTGAGAATACCGATGTCGCGCTGCTCGACACCGCGCTCGAAAGCCTGCGCCGCGCCGGTGCGGATATTTCGCCGACGGCGAGCGGCATCCGCGTCAGGCGCAATGGCGGCGGCATCCGGCCCGTCGACATCGTCACCGATCCGTTTCCCGGCTTCCCGACCGACCTGCAGGCGCAGTTCATGGCGCTGATGACCCGCTCCGGCGGCATTTCGCATATCACCGAGACCATCTTCGAAAACCGCTTCATGCATGTGCAGGAACTGGCCCGCCTCGGCGCGAAGATCTCGCTTTCCGGCCAGACCGCCCGCATCGAGGGTGTCGAGAAGCTGAAGGGCGCGCCCGTCATGGCGACGGATCTTCGCGCTTCGGTCTCGCTCGTCATCGCAGGCCTTGCCGCCGAAGGCGAGACGCTGGTGTCGCGCATCTATCACCTCGACCGCGGCTTCGAGCGGCTGGAAGACAAGCTGACGCGCTGCGGCGCGGTGGTCGAGCGTATCAGCGACTGACCCTCTCGTGATTCCGCGGGATTGCTCCGCGGTTTTGGGCATCCCATTGTCGCAAAGCTGCGACGCGGCTTTGCGCGACGCGCTGCAATTCCATCTCTTGTCGTGAAGAGAGCGGGCCTGCCCGCTTTCTTCGGTTGCGTCTTTTGCGCTCGCATCCTATGTCCAGAATGGAGAAACGTCGGCAATCGTGTTTTGCCTGGCGTTCCAATGGCGCGATCGGGGATAAAGGACGAATGAGCGATCTCAAGCTGATGGCACTCGACACCGAGGACCTGGATGTCATCTCTGCCTATATGCAGGATAGCGTCTTCAAGGTCGGCGACATGTCTTTTGCGCCGAAGCAGGAGCAGTTTTCGCTCGCGGCCAACCGTTTCGTCTGGGAGCAATCGGATCAGCGCGGCAAGCCTTACGAACGCCATCGTTCCGCGCTGGTGTTCAAGCGCGTGCAGGCGGTGCGCTCCAGCGGCATCGACCGGCGCAACCGCGACGAGGTGTTGTCGCTGCTCGCCATTCGCTTCGAGCAGAAAGGCGAAGGGCCGGACGGTACGATCGAACTGGCCCTTGCCGCCAATGCCACGATCGCGCTCGATGTCGAATGTATCGAGGCCCAGCTTGCGGATGTCGGCGGTGCGTGGGAAACGGCGCACAAGCCTCGGCATCCGGATGCGGGCGAATAGGCTTGTGACGGTTGGATGCGGCCGCTGACGGCGGCGTGGATGGAAGGGAATATCAGTTTTGGCTATCTGGCTGGATCAGGCGTCTGAAGGGTTCGAGCAGCAGTTCGCCGCTTTCCTGACGACGAAGCGGGAAGTGTCCGAGGATGTGAATGCCGTGGTGCGCGCCATCATCGACGACGTGCGGGCACGCGGCGACGCAGCCCTTGCGGACTATTCGCAAAAGTTCGACGGCGTCGATTTCGCCGTGACGCCGATGCGCGTCAGCGAAGCGGAGATCGATGCGGCCGTCGCTGCCGTTCCTGCCGAGGTCCTGGGCGCGTTGAAGGTCGCGGCCACCCGCATCGAATCGCATCACCGCCGGCAGTTGCCGAAGGACGATATCTATGAGGACGATCTCGGCGTCGGCCTCGGCTCGCGCTGGACGGCGATCGAGGCCGTTGGCCTCTATGTGCCGGGCGGCACGGCGAGCTATCCGAGTTCGGTGCTGATGAATGCCGTGCCTGCCAAGGTCGCCGGCGTCGAGCGCATCGTCATCGTCGTGCCGGCCAAGGATGGCGCGATCAATCCGGCAGTCCTTGCCGCCGCCCGCATGGCCGGCGTCGAGGAAATCTACCGCATCGGCGGCGCGCAGGCAGTGGCCGCGCTCGCCTATGGCACCGAGACGATCAAGCCGGTCTATAAGATCACCGGCCCCGGCAATGCCTATGTGGCCGCGGCCAAGCGCCACGTCTTCGGCACCGTCGGCATCGACATGATCGCCGGCCCGTCGGAAGTGCTCGTCATCGCCGACAGGAACAACGATCCCGACTGGATCGCAGCCGATCTCCTGGCGCAGGCCGAGCATGACGAAAGCGCGCAATCGATCCTGATTACCGACGATGCAGAGTTTGGCAAGGCCGTGGAAGCGGCGGTCGAGCGCCAGCGGAAGCAGCTCAGCCGCTCGCAGACGGCGGCGGCGAGCTGGCGCGATTTCGGTGCGGTCATTCTGGTTCCCGAGCTGAGACAAGCCATTGCGCTTGCCAACCGCATCGCAGCCGAGCATCTGGAGCTCGCCGTCGAGGATCCCGAGCCGCTGCTTGACGGCATCCGCAATGCCGGCGCGATCTTCGTCGGACGGCATACGCCGGAAGTGATCGGCGATTATGTCGGCGGCTCCAACCATGTGCTGCCGACGGCCCGCTCGGCGCGCTTTTCCTCCGGCCTTTCCGTGCTCGATTTCGTCAAGCGCACCTCGATTTTGCGGCTCGGTCCCGAGCAGCTTCGCGCCCTTGGGCCGGCGGCGATCGCGCTTGCCAATTCCGAGGGGCTGGACGCACATGCGCGATCGGTCGCGATCCGCCTCAATCTCGAGGGGTAAGGCATGGCCAAGGGGGTATTCCGGCTGAGCGATGTGGTCCTGGACGACACGATCGGCCGCTCTACGCCCGATGTCGAGCATGAGCGCGCCGTCGCCATCTTCGATCTGATCGAGGAAAACAGCTTCAAGCCGGCCGGACACGAGGGCGGTCCCTACCTCTTGCACCTGTCGCTGGTCGAGCAGAAGCTGGTCTTCGATATCCGCACGGAAGACGGCGGCGTGGTCGCCACCCATATCCTGTCGCTCACCCCGTTCCGCCGGATCGTGAAGGACTACTTCATGATCTGCGAGAGCTATTACGAGGCGATCCGCTCCGCCACCCCCAGCCGCATCGAGGCGATCGACATGGGCCGGCGCGGCATTCACAACGAAGGCTCCCAAACCCTGATGGACCGGCTGAACGGCAAGATCACCGTGGATTTCGACACGGCGCGCCGGCTCTTCACGCTCGTTTGCGTGCTCTACTGGCGCGGGTGAGCGATATGGAAGAGCCGCAGGCGATCGAGCATAACGGCAAATCCCCCGGCGCCATCCTTTTCATGTGCGGACTCAATGCCATCCGTTCGCCCATGGCCGAGGCGATCGCGCGCAGCATGCTGCCGCAGGGCACCTACATCGCCTCTGCGGGCGTGCGCGCCGGCGAGCGCAATCCCTTCGTCGATGTCGTGCTTGCCGAGATCGGGCTTTCGCTTGGCCGCCGGCAGCCGCAGACCATGGAGGAACTGGAGGACGATTTCTTCGATGTCATCATCACCTTGTCGCCCGAGGCGCATCATGCCGCTTTGGAATTGACGCGGGCGAACGCCGTCGACGTCATCTACTGGCCGACCATGGACCCGTCGGCGACGGATGGAACGCGCGAGCAGGTTCTGGATGCCTATCGCGACGTGCGGGACTATCTTCTCGGCCTGATAGAGAGCAGGCTGGTGGAACATCGCGGCTCTCTATAGGGCCGCAAACGAAACAAATGCAGAAACCCCTATCAACGAGGTTCACAAAACCGCGGCGATTGTGTAGTTTCCGCGCAAATTTCCGGAGACCCCCGGCTTTTTGCCATGGGCTCCGGCCTCAACCGACAGGAAAAGAAGCTTTAATGCCGAAAGAAGAAGTCCTCGAATTTCCCGGTGTCGTTACCGAACTCCTGCCGAACGCGACCTTCCGCGTGAAGCTGGAAAACGAGCACGAGATCATCGCCCACACCGCGGGCCGCATGCGCAAGAACCGCATTCGCGTTCTGGCCGGCGACAAGGTGCTGGTGGAAATGACCCCTTACGACCTGACCAAGGGCCGCATCACCTATCGTTTCAAGTAGTCCGCCGCTCCGGAATCGCAGAAGCGGAGCGTCGTCCGAAAGCCGGTGACACCTTTCGGCTTCATGCTCCGGAGCCCGCTCTCATTCCCGCATGACAGGTCGAGATCTGATGGCGTTGAAACACAAGCTGATACTGGCCTCCGGATCGCCGCGTCGCGTCGAGCTCCTGCATCAGTCAGGCATCGAGCCCGCGCGCCTCATGCCTATGGACATCGACGAGACGCCGAAGAAGTCGGAGCATCCGCGCTCGCTGGCGCGGCGGCTTTCTGCCGAGAAGGGCGAGGCGGCGTTCGCGGCCATCAAGAGCGATGCCGCCTGGCAGGGGAGCTATATCCTGTCCGCCGATACGGTCGTGGCCGTCGGACGGCGCATCCTGCCGAAGGCCGAATTCGTCGATGAAGCGTCCGCGGCGCTGCATCTGCTCTCCGGGCGCGGCCATGTCGTCTATACCGGCATCTGCCTGATAACGCCGGACCGGAAGCTGCGCCAGAAGGTGATCGAGACCAAGGTGCGCTTCAAGCGGCTCTCCGGTCGCGATATCGAGATGTACCTTGCCTCCGGCCAGTGGCGCGGCAAGGCAGGGGCCTACGGCATTCAGGGGCTTGCCGGCTCCTTCGTGCAGAAGCTGGTCGGTTCCTACACCAATGTCGTGGGATTGCCGCTTTATGAAACCATGCTGCTGCTCGCGGGCGAGGGATTCGATGTCCACGCCGGATGGCAGGAAGGATAGCGCTCATGACGAAGGCTGAGGATATCAAGGTCGGTTCGAAGGTCGAGCCGCTGCGCAAGACGCGTCCCTGTCCGGAATGCGGCCGCCCTTCGGTGCGCGACCATTATCCCTTCTGCTCTGATCGCTGCCGTTCCGTCGATCTCTCGCGGTGGCTGAACGGCTCCTATGCCATCCCCGTGACCGAGGACGAGACGAAGGCCGACGGCTCCGATCAGGACTGAATACCGTTTTCCAAAACCGTTCGATCTTACGAACTCATTCAATTTGTTCGCGAATTGTCAAAAGTCGATTTCCTGTCAAAAAAGAGTCATTTGCTGCTGGACATGACCGAACAAGATGCTATAACCCCGCTCGCTTCCGGGGCGAACCAACCGCCCAGCGCCTGCTAAGGCTCTTCTTTCGACGCGAAGCCTGGATGCCCAGATAGCTCAGTTGGTAGAGCAGCGGATTGAAAATCCGCGTGTCGCTGGTTCGATTCCGGCTCTGGGCACCATCTTTTCTCCCCAATCATGCGGACAATGAAGCCCGACGCTGGCTTCGATCAATTCTTCTTTGACATCGGGTATTCGCGTGAATACCCGCAAGAGATGCTTGTCAATATTACGCAGATCGCCGCGAGTGGTATTTGATCGCAACCATCCTAGGGTTGCGTTTCATTAATTCGGTGCATGATCCCATCAAGATGTTGATGATATTCGGAATCAAGCGTACGAATTATTGACAGATCACCTATTGATTCGAAGCGAGTCATACCGCACCTTAGATACAGCGGGATTAAGTGATCTCGTGAAGCCGGCGTTTATTGCAATAGCAAGCTATCGAGGCGCCATGTTAAACAACGATGTGCTATTCAACACGTTCGCCCGTTCTTTCGAAGCACGGCGCGAAGTCGAGATGTCATTTTCCGAATACCTGGAAGCGTGCCGGGACGACCCGCTCATGTACGCGAATGCGGCAGAGCGGTTGCTGGCAGCGATGGGCGAGCCGGTCCTGATCGATACGGCCAAGGATACCCGCCTTGGACGTATTTTCATGAACCGGACCATCCGGACTTATCCGGCCTTCGCTGGCTTTTTCGGCATGGAAGAGACGATCGAGCGTATCGTCGCCTTCTTCCGTCACGCGGCACAGGGATTGGAGGAGCGCAAGCAGATCCTCTATCTGCTCGGGCCTGTCGGCGGAGGGAAGTCCTCGCTCGCCGAGCGGCTGAAATCGCTGATGGAGGTGCATCCCATCTATGTGCTCAAGGCCGGAAACGAGCTGAGCCCGGTCTTTGAAAGTCCGCTCAGCCTGTTCGATCCCGTCACCATGGGGCCGATGATCGAGGAGCGCTACGGCATTCCCCGCCGTCGCCTGACCGGGCTGATGAGCCCCTGGTGCCTGAAGCGGCTGGAAGAGTTCGAAGGCGATATTTCGCGCTTCCGTGTTGTCCGGATGCAGCCCTCCAGGCTGCGGCAGATTGCCGTCGCCAAGACGGAGCCGGGCGACGAGAACAACCAGGATATCTCTTCGCTGGTCGGCAAGGTGGATATCCGCAAGCTCGAAAGTCTCGCGCAGAACGATCCGGACGCCTACAGCTACTCCGGTGCATTGAACCGCGCCAACCAGGGCATTCTCGAATTCGTCGAGATGTTCAAGGCGCCGATCAAGATGCTGCATCCGCTGCTGACGGCGACGCAGGAAGGGAACTATATCGGCACCGAGAATATCGGCGCGATACCCTTCTCGGGCATCATTCTCGCGCACTCCAACGAGTCGGAATGGCAGAGCTTCAAGGCCAACAAGAACAATGAGGCGTTCATCGACCGCATCTGCGTCGTGAAAGTGCCTTATTGCCTGCGCGTCACCGAGGAGCAGAAGATCTACGAGAAGCTGATCGAGGAATCCGAGCTCAGCGACGCGCCCTGCGCGCCGTCGACTCTCGAGACGCTCGCCCGCTTCACGGTCCTGACGCGGCTTGCCAAGCACGAGAATTCGACCGCTTTCTCCAAGCTTCGGGTCTATGACGGCGAGAGCCTGAAGGAGACCGATCCGAGAGCGCGCAGCGTGCAGGAATATCGCGATTCGGCCGGTGTCGACGAAGGCATGGACGGAGCTTCGACCCGCTTCGCCTTCAAGGTGCTGGCGGCGACCTTCAATTACGACACGACGGAGGTCGGCGCCGATCCGGTGCATCTCATGTACATGCTGGAACAGGCGATCCGCCGGGAGCAGCTGCCGCTTGAAACCGAAAAGCTCTATATAGAGTTCATCAAGAGCGAACTGGCGCCACGCTACGCGGAGTTCATCGGCAACGAGATCCAGAAAGCTTATCTGGAGTCCTATGCCGATTACGGCCAGAACCTCTTCGATCGCTACGTCGATTACGCCGACGCCTGGATCGAGGATGTGGACTTCAAGGATCCCGACACGGGCCAGCTTCTCGACCGCGAGCTTTTGAACCAGGAGCTCACCAAGATCGAAAAGCCGGCCGGCATCGCCAACCCCAAGGATTTCCGCAACGAGATCGTCAAGTTCTGCTTGCGGGCGCGGGCGAGCCACGGCGGCAAGAATCCATCCTGGACCAGCTACGAGAAGATCCGTGAAGTCATCGAAAAGCGGATGTTCTCCCAGGTCGAGGACCTTTTGCCCGTCATTTCGTTCGGCTCCAAGAAGGATGGCGAATCGGAAAAGAAACATGGCGAATTCGTCGAGCGCATGGTTGCTCGGGGCTATACCGAGCGTCAGGTCCGGCGGCTTGTGGAATGGTATATGCGTGTGAAACAGGCAGGATGAGCCACCAAGGAAGAAGGAATGCACATTGTTGACAGACGCCTGAACCCAGGCGGAAAAAGTCTGGAAAATCGTCAACGGTTTTTGCGAAGAGCAAAAGCGCTGGTGCAGAGAGCGGTCTATGAATCCTCTCAAAAGCGCGACATTCAGGACATTCTGAAAGGTGGCGAAATCAGCATTCCCCTGGATGGAACCGAGGAGCCCCGGTTCCATCGCGGCCCGGAGGGCCTCAAGGAGCACATTCTTCCCGGCAACAAGGACTTTATCGAAGGGGATGTCCTTCCCCGGCCGGAAAGCGGCGGCGGCAGTCCGCGCGCCGGCGGTGACGGCACAGGCGAGGATGCCTTCCGCTTCATCCTGACCCGGGACGAGTTCCTGGATCTTTTCCTCGACGATCTCGAATTGCCCGACCTTGCCAAGCGGCGGCTGATGTCGGCCGACCAGATCAACCCGGTTCGCTCAGGCTATTCGGTGACTGGATCGCCCGCCAACCTCGCCATCAACCGCACCATGCGGCTGGCGATGATGCGCCGTGTCGCTCTCCATCGTCCGAAGCCCGAGACGGTCGAGAAGCTCATCGAAGAGGCGGAGCAGTGCACGGACGAAGCGCGCCGGGCGCAGCTTGAAGCTGAGATCAAGATGCTGGAATCGAAGGTCCGTCGCATTCCCTATATCGATCCGATCGACATTCGCTATCGCCGTTTCGAAAACGAGCCGAAGCCGGTGGCGCAAGCGGTCATGTTCTGCCTGATGGACGTGTCGGGCTCGATGACCGAGCACATGAAGGACCTCGCCAAGCGCTTCTATATGCTGCTCTATATCTTCCTGACCCGGCAATACCGCCGCGTCGAGATCGTTTTCATCCGGCATACCGACGTGGCCGAGGAGGTGGACGAAGAGACCTTCTTCCGCAGCCCGGCGACCGGCGGCACGCAGGTTTCGAGCGCATTGGAGGCGATGCGGCGGATCGTGCATGATCGTTTCCCGGCTTCGGACTGGAACATCTATGCCGCACAGGCGTCCGACGGCGACAATGCCTATTCCGACAATGCGACGACGGCGGCGCTCATGACGAGCGAGATCCTGCCCGTCTGCCAGTACTTCGCCTATCTCGAGGTGGGTGAATCGCGCAGTGTCGCGATTTCGTCCGGCTCGGCGATCTGGTCGCTCTACGAGCGGATGCAGGCGGCCTGGCCGGTGCTTTCCATGCGGCGTGTCAGCGATCGCAGCCAGATCTATCCGGTCTTTCACGATCTCTTCCAGCGCCGGACGGCGGAAACAAGGAGCGGGTGATGGCAAAAAAGGCATCGATGGAACGGCTCTTCGACGGTGCGGACTGGGATTTCGCCACCATCCAGCGGATCCACAATGCCTGCGAGAAGATCGCCGTCGACGAGCTTGGTCTCAACGTTTATCCCAACCAGATCGAGATCATCACCGCCGAGCAGATGCTCGACGTCTATTCCTCGATCGGAATGCCGCTGTTCTACAAGCACTGGTCCTTCGGCAAGCACTTCGCCCACCACGAAGCCTTCTACCGCAAGGGATTGCGCGGGCTTGCCTATGAGATCGTCATCAACAGCTCCCCCTGCATCTCCTATCTGATGGAGGAGAATACGGCGACGATGCAGGCGCTCGTCATCGCGCATGCCGCCTTCGGCCACAATCACTTCTTCAAGAACAACTATCTCTTCAAGCTCTGGACCGATGCCGAGGGCATTCTCGATTACCTCAATTTCGCCAAGAGCTACGTCGCGCGCTGCGAGGAGCGCTATGGCCATGCCGCCGTCGAGCGCACGCTGGATGCGGCGCACGCGCTGATGTCGCACGGGGTCCACCGCTATGCCGGCAAGAAGACACCGGACCTGCGCGACGAGGAAAAGCGTGAGCGCGAGCGGCGCGAGTATGACGAGAAGATCTTCAACGACCTGTGGCGCACCGTTCCCACCGGACATGGCAAGAAGACCCTCGACCTCGATCTGGAGCGGCGGCGTTCGCTGGCTGGTCTGCCGCAGGAGAATATCCTCTATTTCCTGGAAAAGATGGCGCCGCGCCTGAAACCCTGGCAGCGCGAGATCATCCGCATCGTGCGGCACGTCGCCCAATATTTCTATCCGCAGAGCCAGACCAAGGTGATGAACGAGGGGACGGCCACCTACGTCCACTATCGCATCATGACGCGGCTGCACGAACTCGGCGGCATCAGCGACGGCGATTTCCTCGAATTCCTGAAATCGCATACCAATGTGGTTTTCCAGCCGACCTTCAACGATCCCCGTTACTCCGGCCTCAATCCCTATGCCATCGGCTTTGCCATGATGCAGGATATCGAACGCATCGTGACAAGGCCGAAAGACGAGGATCGCCAGTGGTTTCCGGAAATCGCCGGCACCGGCGATGCCATGGCGGTGCTGCGCGATCTCTGGGCCAATTACCGGGACGAGAGTTTCGTGGCGCAGTTCCTCAGCCCGCACCTGATGCGCAAGATGCGCATGTTCCAGCTGACCGACGATCCGGAAGAGGAGGAGGGGCTGAGGGTTGCCGCCATTCACGACGAGCGCGGCTATCGGCGCATCCGCAGGGAATTGTCGCGGCAATACGATGTCGGCTGGATCGATCCGCATATCGAGATCGTCGATGTCGATCTTGCCGGCGACAGGCGGCTGCTGGTCCGGCATACGGTACTGAACGGCGCGCTGCTGGACGATATGGATGCCAAGCGCGTGCTGCAGCACCTGGCCGATCTCTGGAGCTACGATGTGCTGATGCAGGAGGTCGATCGCTCCGGCACCGTGCTTCGCGATCACCTCGTTCATCCGCGCGCCTCGGCGCTTGCGGCGTAAAAGCCTTTATCCCCGCCGCTGTTTTTTCATCCGCCGCTGGTGGCCGCTGACCTGTACGCCGTCTTCAGGCTGAAGCTTGAGAAAGCCGGGTATGCCGAGCAGGGGAATGATCGCCATCAGCAGAAACGCGACATGGAATTTCTCCGGCGTCAGCGGCGATCCATCCAGCGTGACCAGGCCGAGCAGCATGGCGGCGACGGAAATGCCGAAGCTGACGCTTAATTGCTGCAGCACGCCGCCAAGGCTCGTCGCGCGGCTGAGTTGGGCGGCCGGGGTATCGGAATAGGACAGGGTGTTCGAGGTCATGAACTGCCCCGCCCGCGCCAGCCCGAAGACGAACACATAGACGATGATGAACCAGTGCGGCGTGTCCGGCGTGATCAGCGCGAAGCCGGCAACGACGGCGGCGCCGAACACGGCGCTCCAGGTCAACAGGCGGTCGAAGCCGTAGAGCTTCAGCAATTTTGCCGAGACCGGCCGCACAGCAAGGGCGCTCAAGGCGCTGACGAAGGTCAGCGTGCCCGAGACGATAGGACTTAATCCGAAGCCGACCTGCAGCATCAGCGGCAGCAGGAAAGGGACGCCGTTCAGCCCGACGCGACAGATGCCGCCGGCAAGCGTGCCGATGCGGAAGGTGCGCAGCCTGAACAGGGTGAGGTCCACGGCCGGCGAATCCGCCGTTCTCGCATAGCGGATGAAGCCGACCAGCAGCAGGCCGGCGGCAGCGAGAACGAGGACGATCGCCCAGACCGGGATCGTCGGCCGGCCGATAGTCTCGATCCCGTATTGCAGCAGCACGCAGCCGAGACCGACCATGACGAAACCGGGAAAGTCGAACCTGATCGTCTCGTCGCGCTCGGTGTCCTCGACGTAGCGCAACGCCATGGCCATGCCGATCAAGCCGAACGGCAGGTTTACCCAGAAGATCCAGCGCCAGGAAAGGTAGGTCGTCAGGAAGCCGCCGAGCACCGGCCCTATCACCGGCCCGATGACGGCGGGCAGAGTCATGTAGGTCATGGCCGTCACCAGCTGGCTGCGTGGGAAGCTGCGGATGAGGATGAGGCGCCCGACCGGGGTCATCATCGCGCCGCCGAAACCCTGCAGCGCCCGCATGGCGATCAGCATGGGCAGGCTGGTCGCCAAACCGCACAGGATCGAGCCGAACGTGAAGAGGAAGAGGGAGAGAGCGAAGATGCGGCGCGCGCCGAAGCGGTCCGCAAACCAGCCGCTCACCGGGATGAACATGGCGAGCGTCAGGATATAGGTGGTGACGGCCAGATTCATCCGCACCGGAGTCGCACCGAGGCTCTTGGCGATATCGGGGACGGCGGTGATGAGGATGGTCGAATCGAGCTGTTCCATCAGGAAGGCCACGGCGACCACGGCGGGGATGATGTAGCGCAGGCGGGGGTTACGTTCGACCGCGAAAGTCTGGCCTTGCGGATTAAGGTCTGTCGAATCCATGAATTGTATTAGCTTTCCAACGCCCGGTTGGGGGAACAGGCGTGTTTGACGATTTGCATGAATCCCTTTGGACGCTGCCTCGTGCTCTCGGGAAACATGGCACTGCCGGCCGGTGATCCGCCAGCCTTCGGAATCGTCGCCTATATGAGCACCATCCATGGCGCAGCGCAACAAAAACCGGGCCGCCAGGGCGCGTGATGGGCAGATCCCCCGGGGCCTCCCGCATTTCCCGGAATTGTTAGTTGGTAGAGAGAGAGGAGGGCAATGTCCAGCGCGCCTTGTCGAAGACGATAGCGGTGCGGATCTGCTCCGGCGCTGTCCTGCGCAGTTCCAGCTGAAGATTGAAACTGTTGTTTGCCTGGAATTCCTTGAAGAAGCTCAGCTTGGCCCCGAACGCCTGCAGCGTCACGTCCTGCAATTTGCCGATCGCATCCAGCGCCACCTGGAAATCCAGCCAGTGCGTCTCGTTCAGCAACAGGACCACCGTGTCGACGAAGGTGCCGGCGACTGCCTTGCCATCGTCGTTGTCGGGCATGATCACCTTGATGCGGATCGTCTCGAGTTCGCCGGTCGGCTTGCCGCGGGCGATGATGAAGAAGGATGCCGCGCCCGGATCGCCAGGCGTGCCTTTCTGGACGGCATAGCTGCATTCGGATGTGCCGGCGCCCAATTCGCTCTGCTGCCACTCGCCCACGGAGAGGCCGGATTTCACCAGATCCGCGCAAAGTGTCTGGCCGGATATTCGCCAGCTTCGCACGAAGGCGCTCAGCAATGCATCCACCGGCGGGTCCCACAGGTGGGACATCTTCCTGGCAGGTGGTTTGGCGGTCGTGGCATTGGCCGGCGGCACCCGGTCATGTCTGGACGTGGCAGCCGCGGTTGCCGCTTTGGCATCCGGAGGCGTCGCGGCGTGGGTCTGCTGCTGCCCCTGTACGGGCTCCGGCGGCGCAGCGGCGGCCTGTTGCTGCTGTTGGGGGAACAAATTCAGATGATAGCGGCTATCCAGCGCCCTGAGGTTGCGCATGTCGTTGGCAAGCAGCGCCGTTGCCAGAATGACCGAGCCGATGACAACAGCCGCAATCCAGAAGACAGCCTTGCTTTTCTTGCGAGGTGGCGCCACCGACATGATTCAGTTCACAGCTACTCCCGAGGACTCCGCGTGCTGCAATGACCGTATGTTGCGCAGCTCGTTCACGCTACAGCATATGCGTTTATGAACGATTGATCATCCTAAAGTTTCTTTGTCAATTCATGACGTTGCAAGTTGCCCAAAGCGTGCCGCGATCTTTCGGATCGGCCTCCTGCACTTCAAGGCATGACTTGGCGCATGTCGTCGCCCGCAAAACCGCCGCATGGCTCTGCGCGGCGTGCTTTCAGGCGAAATACGCCTTCAATGCCCTGACGGTCGCGGCGTCGGTGCGGCGGGTCGATGGCGTCGAGAAGCCGAGGGCGATGACGCGCTCATCCGTCTCGGTGGCTGCGGCTGAGCAGGAGGCGTGTATTTCGCCGATCGGCAGTCGCGGCCATAGCTGCCCGACCGTCGCCAGCGTGACGCCGGAGCCGGGCATGATGGAGATGCGGCCGCCGGCCGCTGCGATCGCCCGCTCGAGCATGGCGATGCCTTCCGCCGCCGTCTTTGCTCCCCCCGATGTCAGGATGCGCTCGAAACCGAGGGCGATGGCCGTGTCCACGGCCTCCTCGACGTCGGGTACGAGATCGAAGGCGCGGTGCAGCGTCTTGCCGAGACCTTCGGCATGGGCGGCGAGGGCGGCAAGCGCATCGAAATCCAACCGCCCGTCCGGCAGGGAGGCCCCGAGCACGACGCCCGCCAGGCCGGCATTGCGGGCAGCATCGATATCCGACTTCATCACCTCGATCTCGTCGGCGGAATAGACGAAGCTGCCGGCGCGCGGGCGGATGATGGCATAGACGGGGACGGGCATGGCGGCTGCGGCGGCCATCAGCCCGGCGCTCGGCGTCAAGCCGCCGACGGCAAGCGCGCTGCAAAGCTCGATGCGATCGCCGCCGCCGGCGATGGCGGCCTTGAGGCCGGCAATGTCCTCGACGCAGATCTCAAGCAGCATGGTTGCGCTCCCCGGTATATTGCAGGCCGAGCAGCGCGGCGCCGATAAGGCCCGGCTCGGGTCGGCACTGGCTGGGCACGACGAGCGGCCGGCCGAATTTGCGCAGGATGCGGCCCCGCACCGCTTCGTCCAGACGCGCCAGCAACGGCTCGACGTTGGAAAGTCCGCCGCCGACCGGCACGATCGTCGCGCCCGTTATGTTGATCGCCAGCGCCAGCGGCGAGGCGACCAGATCCACCATGACGTCGATGGTGCGTTCGGCGCGCTCGTCACCCTTCAGCCATTCATCGATGATTTTCTCGCTGGAGAATTCCAGGCCGTGAAGCGTCCTGTGCAGGCGTTCGATGCCGCGGGCGCCGCCGACGGTGTCGACGCAGCCTTTCTGGCCACAGCCGCAGGCATAGGCGGGAACCGCGACCGGCGGATTGCCGGCTGAAGAGGCGATGATGGGACCGTGGCCCCATTCGCCGGCAAAACCGCCGGCGGCATTGACCAGCCGGCCATCCGCGACAAGGCCGCCGCCGACGCCGGTGCCGAGAATGGCGCCGAACACGATGCGGTGGCCGCGACCCGCGCCGGACATGGCTTCAGCCATGGCGAAGCAATCGGCATCGTTGGCGATCAGCACGGGATAGCCGAGTTCCGCCTCCAGATCGGCCGCAAGGCGCCGGTCGTGAATGCAGGGAATATTGGCGCAGATGAGCGCCTGCGTATCGGGATCGACGACGCCGGCGATGGAGAGGGAAAGGCAGTCCGGCTTCCCGCCCGCTTCGGCGATCACGTCGCGCAGGACTGCGACGAAGCCGGCGAAATCGTGTTTAGGCGTGGGACGCCGCGCCAGGGGTACTATATCCGCCATGGAGCGGGCGATGCCGCCCTTGATGGCGCTGCCGCCGATGTCGAAGGAAACGATCATGTGTACCGACCTGCTGGAAACATGGGCACTTGCTCGCACCCTTTGCCGGTCTTTGCAAGATCAATCCTTGCCCCGGCGGCATCGCCATCAGCCGGCAGGCAGGATGATCCTTGCCTCGAAACCATCGGCCCTGCCGGTGGCCGGCGACCGCAGATCGATTTGCCCGCCGATCTGCTCGACGATGCGCTCGACAATGGAGAGACCGAGGCCGGAGCCCGCGGCCTTGGTCTTGCCGCGCCAGAAGCGCTTCTTCAGGCCGGCAAGCTCCGCGGCCGAAAGCACGCTGCCGGCATTGATCACGCTGACGGCGCCATCATCGACGCTGACGGTCACTTCATCGTCGGCCGGACCGTGAAGCAAGGCATTTTCGATGAGATTGCGCATGACGATGGCGAAAGCGTCGATATCGACGTTCCGGACCAGCGGGCGCGTCGTGTCGTTCTCCAGCAGCACACGCCCGGCCGTGCCGGTATCGCGGTCGTAATCGCCGATGACGGTTTCGATGACGGCGATCAGGTCGACGGGCTTGTCGCCTGCGCCGATACCGGCCTGCGCGCGGGAGAGCTGCAGCAGCTTTTCCGCCAGCCGGCCGAGATTGGAGAGCGATGTCTCGATACGGCCGGCGCGCTCGGTCAGCTGCCCTTGCGGCAGTTCGGCGATCAGGCGCTGGGTCTGGGCAAGCGCGCCCGCGATCGGCGTGCGCAGCTCATGAGCGCTGTTGGCGGTGAACTCCCGCTCGGCTTCGAGCGCCAGGCGCAGGCGATCGAGCAGGAGGTTGACGGAGCGGGCAATCGGCTGCAATTCGCGGGGCAGCGTCTCGCTTTCCAGAGGCGCCATGTTGCCGCCGTCCTTGGTGGCGATCTGCGAGCGCAGCCGGTCGATTGGCCGCAGCGAACGGCCGACGATGACGCTGATGGCGACGATGCTGGCCGGAATGAGGGCGAGCAGGGGCCAGAGCAGTGCGACACCGCTTTCGCGTGACGCTTCGCGGCGATTCTTGAATGCATCGGCGACATGCAGGAAAATCGATCCGTCTGCCGACGATTCCGTATAGATGCGGTATCGCGGCGTGTTGTGAAAGCCGATCTTCAGGGGCACGTCATAGGCCGTTGCCGGGGCGTCGTGGGAATGCAGGATGACCTTGCCGTTCGCATCCAGCACCTGATAGGTCAGATATTCGCGGTTCAGCCCCCTGTTGAGCTCCTCCAGGCTTTGCGGATCGCCGGAATGGTCGCGATTGGCAAGATCGTCGAGCACCAGGGGCATCAGCCGTTCGGTGGTTTCCTGAAGCGCGCCGTCGAAGGTCTCGGCGAGCTCCTTGTTGACCACGTAGACGCCGATTCCCACCGCGATCAGCCAGAAAACGACGACGGTGCCCGTGAGAGCCGCGATCAGGCGCCGGGTGATGCTGGCGCGGCTGGGCTCCTTGCGTCCGGTCATCGCTCACCCAGGCAATAGCCGACGCCGCGCGCCGTCTTTATGCGGTCCTTGCCGATTTTCTTGCGCAGGCGGCTGACATAGACTTCCACCGTGTTGCTCTCGATCTCGGAGCCGAAGGCATAGAGGGCTTCCTCAATCTTGTCCTTCGACACGATGGCGCCCGGCCGCGTAATCAACAGGTCGAGCACGGCCCATTCGCGCCCGGTCAGGATCACGTCCTTGTCCCCCAGCCGGACGCGCCGCTGCGGCTGGTCGATTTCGAGGTCGGCAATACGCAGGGTCGGCTGCGGACTGCCGGCATAGCGACGGGCGACCGCCAGGATTCGAGCGGTGAGCTCGCCGAGATTGAAAGGCTTGACGAGATAATCGTCCGCGCCGCTGTTCAGGCCCTCGATGCGGTCGGAGATCTGGTCGCGCGCCGTCAGGATGATGACGGGCGTTTCGTCCGGCTTGCGGCGCAACCGCTTGAGAAAATCGATGCCGCTGCCATCGGGAAGCTGGAGGTCCAGCAGGATGAGGCCATATTGCACGGCACGCGTGACCTCTTCGGCGTCGGTCAGATTCTTGACCCAATCCACGGCATGGGGACCCGCTGCGATATGGTCGCGAACCGCGCTGCCGATCGTATCGTCGTCCTCGACCAGAAGAATGCGCACCTGTACCTCTCAACGATTGCCCGCGCTTCAGTTAATGCCGACGAACCTATCGGGTCAATAACGGCCGAAATAAGCCACACCTCGATGCACAGGATCGCATCCGTTCGTCTGCCGAAAACGTTCCCGGTGCCTATGGACAGACAGGAACGCGATGGTTACTTGTTTGCGCGGAGAACGAAGCGGTCGAGGAAGGCCGCAACAGGCTATCGGAGGATGTCGGTCATGCTGAAGGGAATTTCACCGCTGTTGAATGCGGACGTGCTCTATGCGCTGAAGTCGATGGGGCACGGGGATATGCTCGTCGTGGTCGACACCAATTTTCCGGCGGAGGCCATCGCGAGCCAGACGGTTCTCGGCGAGCTGCTGCGCATCGACAATGTCTCGGCCGCCGATGCGGTTGCGGCGATATTGTCGCTGATGCCTCTCGATACGTTCATCGACGATGCCGCAACGCGCATGGAGGTGGTTGGAGCGCCGGAGGAGGTGCCTGAGGTTCAGCGCGAGGTGCAGGCGGAGATCGACAAGGCGGAAGGCAAGCACTGGCCGCTGTCGCCGGTCGAGCGTTTTGCTTTCTACGAGCGCGCCAAGGATGCCTACTGCGTGATTCAGACGGGCGAACGCCGCTTCTACGGTTGTTTCACCTTGACCAAGGGCGTCATCCCGCCGGAGACTGAGTGACCCGGCACGAATGGTCCAGGTGGCGGGCGGGAATGCTGCGCGGGACACTGTTTCGGTAAAGGAAGGCGATGGCGAGGAAGCTGGATTCCCAGGGGCGGCTTGACGATGCGGCACGGGCCGGATGGCTCTATTACGTCGCCGGCCGGACGCAGGACGAGATCGCCGCCGCGATGGGAATTTCCCGACAGTCGGCACAACGGCTGGTGTCGCTCGCCGTCGCCGAGCGCCTGATCAAGGTGCGGCTGGATCACCCGATAGCCGCCTGCCTGGAATATGCGGCAGCGCTGAAACAGAAATTCAATCTGCGTCATGTCGATGTCGTGCCGAGCGACCCGGACAGCACGTCGTCCACCATCGGCATTGCCGAAGCCGGTGCTGCGGAAATCGAACGCTGGCTGCGGCGCAGCGACCCCATCGTGCTGGCGATCGGTACGGGCCGCACGCTCAAGGCCGCGGTCGATCAGTTGCCGGCGATCGAATGTCTGCAGCATCGGGTGGTGTCGCTGACCGGCAATATCGGGCCGGACGGCTCGGCCGCCTACTACAACGTAATTTTCAGCATGGCCGATGTGATCAAGGCGCGGCACTTTCCGATGCCGCTGCCCGTGCTGGTGTCATCCGCCGAGGAGCGCGAGCTGCTGCACGCCCAGGCGCTGGTGCGCTCGACGCTCGATATCAGCGCGCAGGCCGACGTGACCTTTGTCGGCGTCGGCGAAATGGGGGTCGAGGCGCCACTCTGTCTCGACGGTTTCCTGGAAAGAGACGAGATGCTCGCGCTGATGGAGCGCGGCGCCGCGGGCGAGATCTGCGGCTGGGTTTTCGATGGCAATGGCAAGCTCATGCCGGACGATGTCAACGACCGCGTCGCGAGTGCGCCGCTGCCGTCGCGGGATACCTGCACCGTTATCGGAATCGCCAAGGGAAGACGCAAGTTCGAGGCGATCAAGGCCGCCGTGGTTGGCCATCAGATCAATGGTTTGATCACCGACGAGGCAGCTGCCGAATTTTTGCTCAAGGCCTGAGCAAAAAATTTAAATAATAAAAACAAATAGATATATTGTTTGCGCGGCAATGCAGCAACGATTCCGCATTGACATTTTGTCGCAAGGTGTGAGTAATTGCCCATGAGCAAAGCGAATGCTCATCTTTGGTCTTCTGGGAGGAAGATATGAAATTGAAAACTTTATTGCTGGGCGCCTGCTCAGCGCTGATGTTTGCCGGCTTGGCGTCCGCCGAAACCCTCACGATTGCAACCGTCAACAACGGCGACATGATCCGTATGCAGAAGCTTACGGACGATTTCAAAGCCAAGAATCCCGATATCGACCTGCAATGGGTCACGCTTGAAGAAAACGTATTGCGCCAGAAGGTTACGACCGACATCGCCACCAAGGCCGGCCAGTACGACGTGCTGACCATCGGCACCTACGAAGTGCCGATCTGGAGCAAGCTTGGCTGGCTTGCGCCGCTCGACAAGCTTTCCGCCGACAAGGACTACGATGTGGATGACCTGCTCCCGGCCATTCGCAGCGGTCTGACCACCAACGGCAAGCTCTATGCGGCACCGTTCTACGGCGAAAGCTCGATGGTCATGTACCGCAAGGACCTGTTCGAGAAGGCCGGCCTGAAGATGCCGGATGCCCCGACCTGGGACTTCATCGCCGATGCGGCCCGCAAGATCACCGACAAGGATCATGAAGTCTACGGCATCTGCCTTCGCGGCAAGGCGGGCTGGGGCGAGAACATGGCGTTCCTGACGGCGATGTCGAATTCGTTCGGCGCCCGCTGGTTCGATGAGAAGTGGAAGGCACAGTTCGACCAGCCGGAATGGAAGGACACGCTGAGCTTCTACGTCAAGCTGATGAAGGATGCCGGCCCTCCGGGCGCTTCCTCCAACGGCTTCAACGAAAACCTGGCCCTGTTCCAGTCCGGCAAGTGCGGGATGTGGATCGATGCCACGGTTGCCGCTTCCTTCGTCTCCGATCCGAAGGAATCGAAGGTCGCCGATAAGGTCGGCTTCGCCCTGGCGCCGGACAAGGGCCTCGGCAAGCGCGGCAACTGGCTCTGGGCATGGAACCTCGCCATCCCGGCTTCCTCGAAGAAGACCGAAGCCGCGGAGAAGTTCATCTCCTGGGCAACCAGCAAGGAATACACCAACCTCGTCGCACAGAAGGAAGGCTGGCTGAACGCACCTCCCGGCACCCGTACCTCGCTCTATGCGAATGCGGACTACCAGAAGGCAGCTCCCTTCGCGAAGATGACGCTCGACTCGATCAACTCGGCTGACCCGACGCATCCGACCGTCAAGCCGGTTCCCTATGTCGGCGTCCAGTTCGTCGCCATCCCCGAGTTCCAGGGTATCGGCACGGCCGTCGGCCAGCAGTTCTCCGCTGCTCTTGCCGGCCAGATCTCCGTGGACCAGGCCCTGAAGGCTGCCCAGCAGCTGACGGAACGCGAAATGAAGAAGGCCGGCTATCCGAAGTAAGGGCCTTCGAAGCAAAGGAAAGCAGCGCCTCCTCTCGAGCACTGCTTTCCACTAGGCCGCCGAGCGCCGAACTGCCCTTGGCGGCCCTTTTCGTTTCAGCCGATCCACGGCCACCTCTTCCTTATTCAAGATAGGTCGGTACTTGCCATGGCAACGTTGCACACCCGTTCGACCGCGCGCGTCATGATGGCGCCATCGGTTCTGCTTCTCTTTGCGTGGATGATCGTTCCCCTTGTGATGACGATCTACTTCTCGACGCTGAACTACAATCTGCTCTCGCCCGGTGCGCATGATTTCATCGGTTGGCTCAACTACGAATATTTCGTCACCGACCCGGCCTTCCTGAGTTCGCTGATCGTGACGCTGCTGCTTGTCGGCGGTGCATTGCTCATCACCGTCGTCGGCGGCATCGCGCTGGCGCTCCTTCTTGATCAGCCGATCTTCGGCCAGGGCATCGTGCGCATGCTGGTGCTTGCGCCGTTCTTCGTGATGCCGACGGTCGCCGCCCTCATCTGGAAGCACATGTTCATGAACCCGGTGAACGGGCTTCTGGCGCATCTGTTCAGATTGTTCGGGCTCGATCCGCTGACCTGGCTGGAGACGGTGCCGCTGCTGTCGATCATCATCATCGTCGCCTGGCAATGGCTGCCTTTCGCTACCCTCATCCTGCTGACGGCCCTGCAGTCGCTCGACGAGGAACAGAAGGAAGCCGCCGAGATGGATGGCGCCGGCCCGGTTTCGAAGTTCATCCACATCACCCTGCCGCATCTGGCGCGCGCCATTACGGTGGTGATCCTGATCGAGACGATCTTCCTGTTGTCCGCCTTCGCCGAGATCCTCGTCACCACCAACGGCGGTCCGGGCACGGCGACCACCAACCTGACCTACCTGGTCTATTCGCAGATCGTCCTGTCGCAGGATGTCGGCGGCGCATCGGCAGGCGGCATCATCGCCGTCATCCTCGCCAATATCGTCGCGATCTTCCTGATGCGCGCAGTCGGCAAGAATCTGGAGGCTTGAGATGGCACGCAAGGTCAGCACGCAACACAAGGTTTTCGTATCGGCCGTCGCCTGGGTCGTGGCGCTTCTCATCTTCTTCCCGATCCTGTGGACGATCCTGACGAGCTTCAAGACGGAGGGCGATGCCATCGCCTCGCCGCCGCAGTTCCTCTTCTTCCACTGGACGCTGGAGAATTATGTCGAGGTGCAGTCGCGCTCGAACTATTTCCTCCATTTCGCCAACTCCGTCATCATCGCCTTCGGTTCGACGATCCTCGGCCTGATCGTCGCCGTTCCTGCTGCCTGGGCCATGGCTTTCTCGCCTACCAAGCGGACCAAGGACGTGCTGATGTGGATGCTGTCCACGAAGATGATGCCGCCCGTCGGTGCCTTCATCCCGATCTATCTGCTGTTCCAGGGGTTCGGCCTGCTCAACAACCAGTTTGCCAGCCGGCTCGGCATGGTCGTGGTGCTGATGCTGATCAACCTGCCGATCATCGTCTGGATGCTCTACACCTACTTCAAGGAAATTCCCGGCGAGATCCTCGAAGCGGCCCGCATGGACGGCGCGACGCTCGCCAAGGAGATCATCTACGTGCTGACGCCGATGGCGATCCCCGGCCTTGCCTCGACGATGCTGCTCAACATCATCCTCGCCTGGAACGAGGCCTTCTGGACGCTCAACCTCTCGTCCGTCGACGCAGCGCCGCTGAGCACCTTCATCGCCTCCTATTCCAGTCCGGAGGGCCTGTTCTATGCCAAGCTTTCGGCGGCATCGACCATGGCGATCGCTCCGATCCTGATCCTCGGCTGGTTCAGCCAGAAGCAACTCGTTCGCGGCCTCACCTTCGGCGCGGTTAAGTAAGGAAGAGAAGCATGGGTAGCATTGTTCTCAAACAAGTCTCCAAGGTCTTCGGCGAAGCCAAGGTCATCCCTTCCATCGACCTCGAGATCGACAACGGCGAGTTCGTGGTGTTCGTCGGCCCGTCCGGCTGTGGCAAGTCCACGCTGCTGCGCCTGATCGCCGGCCTTGAAGACGTCTCCGCCGGCCAGATCGTGATCGACGGCAAGGACGGCACCAACCTGAAGCCGTCCGAACGCGGACTGGCCATGGTGTTCCAGTCCTACGCGCTCTATCCGCATATGAGCGTGCGCAAGAACATCGCCTTTCCGCTGAAGATGGCGAACATGCCGCAGGCGGAAATCGACAAGAAGGTGGCGGACGCCGCGCGCGTCCTGAACCTGACGGACTATCTGGAGCGCAAGCCGCGCCAGCTCTCCGGCGGCCAGCGCCAGCGCGTCGCCATCGGTCGCGCCATCGTGCGCCAGCCGGCGGCCTTCCTGTTCGACGAGCCCCTGTCGAACCTGGATGCGGCGCTGCGCGTCAACATGCGCCTCGAAATCAGCGAACTGCACCAGCAGCTGAAGACGACGATGGTCTATGTGACGCACGATCAGGTCGAGGCCATGACCATGGCCGACAAGATCGTCGTGCTCAATCGCGGCAATATCGAGCAGGTGGGCTCGCCGCTGGAGCTCTACCGCAGCCCGCGCAACCTCTTCGTCGCCGGCTTCATCGGCTCGCCGAAAATGAACTTCGTCAAGGGCGCCTATGCTCAGACCCTCGGTGCCGACACGATCGGCGTCAGGCCGGAGCATGTGCTGCTGTCGACCACGTCGGGCGACTGGCAAGGCAAGGTGACTGTTGCCGAACACCTCGGTTCCGACACCTTCCTCCATATCGATGTCGACGGCATCGGCACGGTGACGGCGCGCGGCTCCGGCGATTTCCCGGCCCGAGCCGGAGAGACCGTGTATCTGACGCCGGACAAGACGCATATTCACCGGTTCAACGCCGAGGGGCTGGCGATCTGAGCCGAAAGCCGAGGCCATGCGCGCCGAACGGGCATGGCCGACGCAGTTTTCCCGGCCCGCACCGAAAGATATCCGCGGGCCGGCAAGCATACCGACCGGCGCGGCCTTCCCAAGCCGACCGGAGCCAGAGACCTTTCAGAAGGACCAGAGACATGACGTGCAAATTATCGCTCGCAACTCTCCAGCAGGCGGCTGCAAAGGCGGCCGTTCCTGCTTACGATCGCAAGTCGCTTTCGGCGGGCATCGTGCATTTCGGTGTCGGTAATTTCCATCGCGCCCATCAGGCCGTTTATCTCGACGATCTTTTCAATGCCGGTGAGGCGCATGACTGGGCGATCATCGGCGCGGGCGTGCTGCCCTCCGATGCGGCCATGCGGGAAAAGCTCGCGGCGCAGGATTTTCTGACGACCGTCGTCGAACAGGACAACAACCGCACGGCTGCGCGCGTCACCGCGCCGATGGTCGACATCCTGCCGGTCGGCGATGCCGGGGCGATCATCGCCAAGCTCGCCGATCCCGCCATCCGCATCGTCTCGATGACGATCACCGAGGGCGGCTACTTCATCGATGCTTCGGGCAAGTTCAATCCCGCGCATCCGGCCATCGTCGCCGACGGGCAGAATCCGGAGGCGCCGAAGACGGTGTTCGGCCTGATCGTCGCGGGTCTCAAGGCACGCCGCGCTGCCGGGCTGCAGCCCTTCACCGTCATGTCGTGCGACAACATTCCCCACAATGGCGGTGTCACCAAGGCAGCCGTCGTCGGCACCGCCCGGCTGTCCGACCCGGCCTTCGCCGACTGGATCGCTGCGAACGTCGCCTTCCCGAACGGCATGGTCGACCGCATCACGCCGGCGACCGGCGCGCGCGAGATCGATCTTCTCAAGGAAGCCTTCGATATCGAGGACAACTGGCCGGTCTATTGCGAAGAGTTCAAGCAATGGGTGCTGGAGGATAATTTTCCGGCCGGCCGTCCGGCGCTGGAAAAGGTCGGCGTGACCTTCGTGCCCGACGTGACGCCTTACGAGCATATGAAGATCCGTATCCTCAACGGCGGTCATGCGGCGATTGCCTATCCCGCGGCGCTGATGGATATCCATTTCGTGCACGAGGCCATGGAAGAGCCGCTGATCCGCGCCTTCCTCGCCAAGCTTGAGAACGACGAGATCATCCCCGTCATCCCGCCGGTGCCGAATACCGTGCTTGCCGATTACTTCAAGCTGATCGAGCATCGTTTCGCCAATCCCAAGATCGCCGACACCATCCCGCGTCTGGCGCAGGACGGTTCCAACCGTCAGCCGAAATTCATCCTGCCGTCGACGGCCGATCGTCTCCGCCGCGGCGAGGATATTGTCGGCCTCGCACTCGTCTCGGCGCTGTGGTGCCGCTATTTCGCGGGCAAGAGCGACAGCGGCAAGGACATCGTCTTCAACGATGCCAGCGCCGATCGGCTGCATGAAGCCGCCCTCAAGGCGAAAGACGATCCGAATGCCTTCCTGGTGTTCGACGACATCTTCGGCGATGTCGCCAAGTCCGATCTCTTCCGCAAGCGCTTCGCGCATGCACTGAAAACGCTGTGGGAAAAAGGCACCCGCACCACCCTGCAGCTATACTTGGACAACAAACTCGCGGAATAACCTTCTAGCGGCCGGAATTTTCCTGTTCCGGCCGTTTTCCATTGTCACGCGGTATTTCGAGAGCGGGACAGCAACAGAATTCGGGTTGGATCTGTGATGACGGGTGAGGGAACAGGGCTCGTAATCTTCGATTGCGATGGTGTGCTCGTGGATAGCGAACCGCTGTCCGTCGGCGTGCTCATTCAGGCGATGCACGATGTCGGCGTGGATATGAGCGAAGAGGATGTCTACAGCCGCTTCCTCGGCAAGAGTCTGGCGACGCTGGTCGACACGATGCAGACGGAATTCGATGTCTTCATCGACCAGGCATTTCTCGACCGCATCCGCACCGATCTCTACGAGCGCTTCAAGCACGAGCTGAAGCCGATCGGCGGCATTGCCGCGACGCTGGACGCGCTTTCGCTTCCGCGCTGCGTCGCCTCGTCGAGCCAGCTGGAGCGCATCCGCCTCTCGCTCGGCGTCACCGGCCTTCTCGACAAGCTGGAGCCGAACATTTTCAGCGCCAGCATGGTCAAGCGCGGCAAGCCGGCGCCGGATCTCTTTCTTTACGCGGCGGAAAAGATGGGCGTGCCGCCGAAGGATTGCATCGTCGTGGAAGACAGCCCGGCCGGAATTACGGCGGCGCGGGCGGCCGGCATGACGGTCTTTGCCTTTACCGGCGGTTCGCACGCCCATTCGCCGAGTTACCGGGCGGAACTGGAGCAGCTTTCGCCGGAAGTCGTGTTTGACGCGATGCCGGAATTGATACAACTTGTCCGCAACAAGAGATAAGTGGTCGGGACTTCCTTTGCATGCGTGATCACGTAGTTGCGGTCGATATCGGCACAGGCAGCGCGCGCGCCGGTGTCTTCACGGCGAGCGGCTCACTGCTGGGAAAAAGCGAGCATCCGATCCTGATGAATCGCCCGCGTGAAAACCACGCCGAGCACGATTCCGAGAATATATGGGCCGCCGTCTGCGCCGCCGTTCGCGCGGCCGTGAAGTCTTCCGGCGTCGATGCATCCGTCATCGGTGCGATCGGCTTCGATGCAACCTGTTCGCTGGTCGTGCGCGATCGCGACGGCGGTCAGCTGACCGTTTCAACGGGTGGCGAAAGCCGCTTCGACACCATTGTCTGGCTCGATCATCGGGCTCTTGCCGAGGCGGATTACTGCACCGCGACGAAACACGCGGTTCTCGAATATTCCGGTGACTTCATGTCGCCGGAAATGGAAATGCCGAAGCTGATGTGGCTGAAGGAGAACCTGCCGCAAAGCTGGGCGCGGGCCGGCTATTTCTTCGATCTTGCGGATTTCATGACCTGGAAGGCGACGGGCTCTCTGGCCCGCTCGCGCTCGACGCTGGTGGCGAAATGGAACTATCTCGCCCACCGCGAGCCGGGCTGGCAAGCCGATTTCCTCAACGTGATCGGCCTTGGCGATCTGCGCGAGCGCGGCGGCTTGCCGGAGGAGAGCGTGGCCGTCGGCCAGAGCATCGGCACGCTGACGGCCGAGGCGGCGCAAGCGCTGGGCCTCGACCGCGCCTGCCATGTCGGCGCGGGCATGATCGATGCCTATGCCGGCGCGCTCGGTGCGCTTGCCGCCCATGCCGGCGATGCCGCTACGCTGGAGCATCAGCTGGCGCTGATAGCCGGCACGTCGAGCTGCGTCGTGTCCTTTGCGCGGGAGCGCAAGCGCAGCACCGGCATGTGGGGACCTTATTACGAGGCCGTCTTCCCGGGGATGTGGCTTGCCGAGGCCGGACAATCGGCGACGGGCGCGCTTCTAGACCATATCGTCAGCATGCATGCGGCCGGCGGGCCGCCGACGGCGGCGCTGCATGATCGGATCGTGCGGCGTATCGCCGAGCTGCGTCTTGCCGAGGGCGATTCCCTCGGCGGGCGTATCCATGTTCTGCCCGACTTTCACGGCAATCGCTCGCCGCTTGCCGATCCGCATGCGCTCGGCGTCATCAGCGGCATGACGCTGGACGCCTCGTTCGACGGTCTTTGCCGGCTCTACTGGCGCACCAGCGTCGGCATTGCGCTCGGCATCCGCCACATCCTGGAGCGGATGCGGGATTACGGCTATGTGCCCGACACGCTGCATGTCGCCGGCGGCCATGTGAAGAATTCGGTCCTCATGGAACTCTATTCCGACGTGACCGGCTGCAAGGTCGTCATCCCGAAGATGAACGAGACCGTGCTTCTCGGCACCGCAATTGCCGCTTCCGTCTCCTGCGGTCTTCACGAAAGTCTCGGGGCGGCAGGCGCTGCGATGTATCCCGGCAGCCACGAACGGCTGCCCGATGCCGAAAAGAAGGCGCTCTACGATCGCGACTACAGGCGTTTCCTCGCCATGTACCGTCATCGTGCGGAACTGGACGCCATGGAATAGGCGGCTTACCGCAGCGGCGCGTGGACGAACATGCCCTGGAGTTCTTCTATGCGGCGAATCCTGATTTCCGCCGTTTCGCCTGCGGCGTGAATGACCGTCACCGCCAGATATTCCAGCAACGACATCATGGCTGCGAGGCTTTCGCGGCTGGTCGCTCGCTGCGGCGGCAGCGATAGCGTGATGTTTGCGAATTCATGCGCCCATTCGGTAAACTGGCCCGTCACCAGCAGCACCTTGCAGCCGGCCCGGCGGGCGGAGCGGGCAAGCAGACGCGACGAGACGAAGCTCGGGGAGTCGATGACGACAAGCACTCCGTCGTCGGACGGGCCGCCAAACAGCTCGATATAGCTGCCATTGGCTCCATCGAGAAACAGGACCTGATCGCGGGCGAAGGCCAGGCGATCGCTGAAATAACGCGCAATCCCCGCCAGGCCTGGATGGGAGGCGACGAAAACAGTCCCCGCAGACAGGATTGCCGCAACCGCCTCCTGCCATTGCGGCTGGCTGGCGAGGTTGTAGATATGCTGCAGCATCTCGACCTGCTCGGCGATTTGCGTCGCCAGCGGACGGCCCTCGCTGGCATCCTTCTGTAGCTGCTCGAGCACGCTCGGCAATTGCGATGTCAGCGCCGGAGTGTTTTCCTTGAGGTGGACCTTGATGCCATCCAGCCCGTGATAACCGAGGGAGCGCAGGAACCGCCCCACCGTCATCGGGCTCAGCTCCAGCCTGTCGGCAACCGAAGAAGCCGTCTCGAACGGCAGCTCGTTCAGGTGCTCGGAGAAATACTTAGCAATTCTTCGCTCGGCGGGAGTGCCGATCTTTATATATTGCTTAAGTTTCTGGCTGAGATCTTCCAAATTTTGTGCCTCGTCGATGGTCTTTCCGATGTTCGGTTGCGCCCGTTTCTGCGTCAATCGACCATGCAAAACTACTGGGGTTGCCGATCTTGTTTTGGTTGTTGTTCTTAATGTGGCGCACAGGATATATTAGTATAAAATGTATTACAATAATTCAAATTTTTAATTGAGCATATTCATATATTCGCGCGAGATATTGATATCGATGCAACCGCTTCCTAGGTGTCCGATTGCCACCGAAAGAGGTCGACCGGATGATTGTCATTGCAGCGCGCCTTTCCCTCGCCAACCTCTTTGCGCCCGAGACGCGCAGGGTTTTCTGGAAGGTTCTGGGCCTGACATTGCTTGCGCTTGCCGTGCTGTGGTTCGCCCTGCGCGGTGTGTTCAATTCCTTTGCGCTGCCCTGGCTGCAGGGCTTCATGCCGTCGAGCTCGGACTGGACGGGCTGGCTTACGCTCTTCCTTGCCGTTTTTGCCGGCATTGCCCTGGCGCTGGCGATGGCGCTGCTGATCTCGCCGGTGACGGCGCTGATCGCCGGCCTCTTTCTCGACGATGTCGCCGAGGTTGTGGAAAAACGCGATTATCCGGGCGATGCGCCCGGGACCGCCATGCCGATCGCGGCGGCGCTGAAAAGCTCGGTGCGCTTTCTCGGCGTAGTCGTCGCCGGCAATATCGTGGCGCTGCTGCTGCTGTTCATTCCCGGCGTCAATCTCGTCGCCTTCTTTCTGGTGAACGGCTATCTGCTCGGCCGGGAATTCTTCGAATTCGCCGCCATGCGTTTTCGCTCGCCCGATGATGCCCGGCAATTCCGCGTCAAACATGCCTTGACGGTCTTTCTGGCCGGCCTGGTGATCGCCGCCTTTCTGGCGATCCCGCTGCTCAACCTGCTGACGCCGCTCTTTGCAGCCGGCATGATGGTGCATCTGCACAAGCTGATCTCGCACAAGGAAGCGAGCCTGCGCCTTCGGCAGGCTTAGCCCGCCGCTTCCGCACCGATGACCTGCGCCGGCAGTTCGACCAGCGGGGCAGGAATATCCCAGGTCTTCTCCGGCGAGCGACAGAGATCGGCTATGACGCAACGCTCGCATTCCGGCTTGCGTGCCTTGCAACAGTAGCGCCCATGCAGGATCAGCCAGTGATGCGCATGGTAGAGATATTGATCGGGAATGATCTTCATCAGCCGCTGTTCGACTTCGTCGGGCGTCTTGCCGGGTGCAAGCAGCAGCCGGTTGGCGATGCGGAAGATGTGGGTGTCGACGGCCATCGTCGCCTGACCGAACGCCATCGATAGCACGACGTTCGCGGTCTTGCGGCCGACGCCCGGCAGGGTCATCAGTTCCTCGCGCGTTCGCGGCACCTCGCCGCCGAAGTCCGTAATCAGCTTTTCCGACAGCGCGACGACATTTTTCGCCTTGTTGCGGTAAAGACCGATCGTCTTGATATATTCGCGGATGCGCTCTTCCCCGAGATCGAGCATCTTCCGGGGGGTGTCGGCTATGGCGAAGAGGGCGCGCGTCGCCTTGTTGACGCCGGCGTCGGTCGCCTGCGCGGACAGGGCCACCGCAACGACCAGCGTGAACGGATTGACATGCTCCAGCTCGCCCTTGGGTTCCGGGCGCTGGATGGAAAAGCGGCGGAAGATCTCCTCGATGTCCGCCCTGGAATAGAGGCTTTTCGAGGCCGGCTTGCGGCCTGCGGCCGCATTTGACTTTTTCGCGGTTCGGGCGCTGGATTTGATCTTGGGATTTGCCATGAACGACCTATACTCAAGTCCCATGACGGAACGCAACGCCGATACGGCAGGAGACGGCAACAGGCCGGTTTTTGCCGCCGAATTGTTTCCCCATCGTTCGCTGGGACGAAAGGGGTTCAGGCTGATGCTGGCCCTGGCGGGCATCGTCTGCTTCTTCTACAGCATTCTCTTCATCACCCGTGGAGCATGGCCGGTCGGTTTTTTCTTCGGTGCCGATTTCTTCCTGCTCTATGGTGCCTTCTGGCTGAATTACCGGTCGGGACGCGTGCGCGAAGAGGTCACGGTATCGCGCACCAATGTTTCCATCCGCAAGTTCTCTCCGGCCGGACGGATGGTGGAACATCATTTCAATCCGTTCTGGACGCGTTTCCTCGTTCGCCGTCATCGCGAGATCGGTGTCGTGTCGATGCATGTGCGCGACAGAAGCCACGATACCGATGTCGGCTCCTTCCTCAATCCGGAAGATCGAGAGAGTTTTGCCAAGGCCTTCAAGCGCGCTTTGGCGACCGTCACGCAGCGGATATGAGCAGGTTCGCCGCAATCCGGGATATCACATTTTCGCAGCCGTGCCGCTTGCGCAAGAAACGGGTGGTTTTCGTTTTCCCGTCGTGGTTTTCTCCTTCCCAAGGAGAAAGTTTATGAATGCGATTGCACAGCTGAAGAAGGACATCACCCCGGAAGGTCAGGACTACGACACCGTGCGGGATGTCATCGAGCTCATCACCGAGGAATACCGTGAGCAGCCGTCGCTGGAGATGCTTGCCGACAGGCTCGGCCAGTCGCCGACCCAATTGCAGAAGACCTTCACGCGCTGGGCCGGATTGTCGCCAAAGGCGTTCCTTCAGGCCGTCACGCTGGATCATGCCAAGCGGCTCCTGCGCAAGGAGGATCTGCCGCTGCTGGAAACGTCCTTCGAAGTCGGACTTTCCGGGCCGAGCCGGCTGCACGATCTTTTCGTCACGCACGAGGCGATGTCGCCGGGCGAATGGAAGGCCAGGGGCAGCGGTCTGGTGATGCGCTATGCGTTCCATATCTCTCCCTTCGGCCTTGCCTTGATCATGGTCACGGATCGCGGTCTCGCCGGCCTTGCCTTCAGCGATACCGGCAATGAAAAAGCCTGCCTGGCCGATATGAGCTGCCGCTGGCCGAATGCGCAGTTCATCGAGGACCCACAGGCGACGGCGCCTTACGCGGCGCGCATCTTCGAACGGTCGAACTGGACGAGCGACCAGCCGCTGCGGGTCGTGCTGATCGGCTCGGATTTCCAGCTTCGCGTCTGGGAAAGCCTTTTGAAGATTCCGATGGGCCGTGCCGTGACCTATTCGGATATCGCCAGGGATATCGGCCAGCCGACGGCGATGCGCGCCGTGGGCGCAGCCGTCGGCCGCAACCCGATCTCCTTCGTCGTGCCGTGCCACCGCGCGCTTGGCAAGAATGGCCAGCTCACCGGATATCACTGGGGGCTGACGCGCAAGCGGGCTATGCTGGGCTGGGAAGCGGGGGATGCCTGAGGGGGCGCAGGTTCGGAGTTTGCCGTGCCCGGGGTATACTTTCCCAAAATTCGGAGCCGATAACGGATCAGCCCTCAAGCTGCCTTTGCCAACGCCATCTGCAGCAGAGCCTTGGCGGCGCTTTCGTCCGTAATCAGCGTGTTGCAGCCGATGCGCTTGATGGTGGCGCTGATCGCCTGGGCGCGGTGGGCGCCGCCGGAGGAAATGACGATGTGCTTCGCCTTCTTCAGCGTATCGAGATCCACGGACATCACCCGCTTGTTGATCGGATGATCGACGGAGTTGCCCTCGGCGTCGAGGAAGTTGAACATGGTGTCGCAGACGCAGCCGGCCTCGATCAATTCCTCCAGCTCGCGCTTCGAGATGAAGCCTTCCGACAGGGATGTCGATTGCGGGCCGATATCGCCGCAGCTGACGATGGCGAGGTCGAGGTTTTCCGCCAGCCGGTAGATGGCTTCGAGACCGCATTTTTCGATGAGGTTGCGCTTGGTCTCGACGGAGTCGACCAGCAGCGGCGCCAGGAACATATAGCATTCCGCGCCGAGCTGGCTTGCCAGGCGCCATGTATAGTCGATCGGGTTGGTCTGGTGGACGGCGACGATGCCGCCGAGCAGGGAGACTACCTTGCAATTGTCGCGGCGGGGAGGGCGGAAGCTGGCGAGCGAGGCTGTCATCGTCCGGCCCCAGCCGACGCCGATCGTATAATTGTCGGGGATGGCTTCCGTCAGGAACTGGCCGAGCGCCAGGCCGACGCTTTTCGCCTGCGCATTGACGTCGCCGTTCGCCGGTTCGGGAACGACGATCGCTTCATCGAGCCCATAGGTGCGTTCGAGCTTGATCGCCAGTTCGACGCAATCGTCGATACCTTCGGTGATCCAGATCTGGACCTCGGCGCGGCGCATGGCCTCGTCCAGAAGCCGGATGACGGTGGTGCGGCTGATGCCGAGCTGTTCGGCAACGTCCTTCTGCGTCAGGCCCTGATTGTAATAGAGCCATGCGGCGCGAAGCCTCAGCGAGGAGGTCTCCGAATAAGCGGTATGGGTTCCGCGTCTCAGTTTGGCCACAGGTCCTCCGGCAAGATTGTCGCACGCGCTATTGAACGTCACGATCCGCCGGGGATGCGAAAATCTGGTTGTGGCGGACGACAGGAGCAGGCGAGATAGGCTCTTCTGCTGCCGATATTCGGTTGACATGAAACTTATGTCAACCGAATTGCACAAATGTCCTTGACTTTTCGGTGCGAGATTGCTGATAGTCAGCAGTGAGGAATTCGGTCTTGTCCAGTCGAGGAGGACAATGTGCGAGTGCTGCTGCGAGCAAGTGCCAGGCCGGACACGGGGCCATATAGGGCGCCCGGTGCCGATGGAAAGCTTGTTTTCGGAAGGTTGTCTCCTCATCGCTCGGCCGTTCGCCGGAAATGGAACTTTCGCGCTTTTTACCCCGTTACCGAAACATAGGAGAAGGAAGGCCGCACCCCTGACGCCTTCACGTCCCGTCCGACGAAAAGACCGGATCTGCCGCCCGATATCCCCGTCCCAATGGGCCTCATTCAACAAGGATACCTGTTATGACTTCCAAGCTTGACCAACTCCGCGCCATGACGACGGTCGTGGCCGACACCGGCGATATCGAGGCGGTCGCTCGCCTGAAGCCGGTGGATTGCACCACCAACCCGACCATCGTGCTGAAGGCGCTCGGCACGCCGATGTTCGCCGATGCGATCAAGGAAGCCGTCGCCTGGGGCAAGAAGCAGGGCGGCGCGTCGGAAGCTGTCGTCCATGCCGTTGCCGATCGTTTGGCAATCTCCGTCGGCGCGGCGCTTTCCGGTCTCGTTCCGGGCCGCGTGTCGACCGAAGTCGACGCCGACCTGTCCTTCGACACCGAAGCGTCGCTCGCCAAGGCCCGCGCCATCATCGCCGCCTACAAGGAGCGCGGCATCGAGCGCGACCGCATCCTGATCAAGCTCGCCTCCACATGGGAAGGCATCCGTGCCGCCGAGGTGCTGCAGAAGGAAGGCATCGACTGCAACCTGACGCTGCTCTTCAGCAAGGCTCAGGCCATTGCCTGCGCCGATGCCAAGGCATTCCTGATCTCGCCCTTCGTCGGCCGCATCCTCGACTGGTACAAGAAGTCGACCGGCAAGGACTACACGGCGGATGAAGATCCGGGCGTCATCTCGGTTCGTGACATCTACCACTACTACAAGTCCAACGACATCAAGACGATCGTCATGGGCGCCTCCTTCCGCAACACCGGCGAAATCGAAGCGCTGGCCGGCTGCGACCGCCTGACGATCAGCCCGAACCTGCTCGACGAACTCTCCAAGGACGAAGGCAAGCTGGAGCGCAAGCTCTCGCCGGAGAACAAGGGTTCCGTCGAAAAGATCGCCGTCGACGAAAAGACCTTCCGCTGGATGATGAACGAGGACGCTATGGCGACCGAGAAGCTTTCCGAAGGCATCCGCGCCTTCGCCAAGGACCTCGGCACGCTGCGCGCCATGGTCAGCAAGGAGCTGCAGCTCGCTGCTGCTTAACGTGATTTTGCTTCTCTCTTTAGGGGGAGTCATGATTTGAGAGGGGTGTCGCAGGAATGCGGCGCCCTTTTTATTTGGGGTGATAGGTTGGGACTTTGAGTTTGCGCGCCTATGACACCCCCCTCTGTCACTTCGTGACATCTCCCCCACAAGGGGGGAGATCGTTGGGAGTTCAACGCTCGTTCTCTTCAAACCGATAACTGTAATTTCAACAGATTCGATGTTCGTTTGAGGCGAGCGGGTGCTGCAGGCTACCAATCTCCCCCTTGTGGGGGAGATGTCACGAAGTGACAGAGGGGGGTATCACAGGCGCGGCGGATGCGAGGCCCGAGATGACCTACCCTATAAACTCCCCCCTGACCTTCTCCGACTGCCCACCGATCGTCGGCGCCGCCAATCCATTCTTGGTTCTGACGCCGTTCACCCTGATCGGGCTTGCCGTCGTGCCCACGGAGGTGCCGTCGTCGCGGGTCACCGTCTGCAGCATATCGAGCTGGCGGAAGGCGGCGCTTTGCAGCAGCTGCGGCCAGTCGAGCACTTCCGCCGCCCAGATATCGGCCGGCTCCAGTATGGCGAGCCATTCGGCAACCGTCTTTTCCTGCAGGCGGCTCGCGATCATTGTCTTGATCTCGTCGCGGCGCTGGAAGGCATCATCCGGCGTGTAGTCCGAAAGAGCGGGCAGCTTCAGCAGCGGCGCGAGTTTCGCCAATGGCATCATGGCCAGCGCCAGCCAGCCTTCGGCGCAGCGATAGACGCCATAAGGCGCGGCGAGATAGGCGTGGGCATTGCGCACGGCGGATTTCTTCGGTAGGCGGCCGCCGTCGTTGAGATGCGTGGTCAGCACTTCGAACTGAAAATCGACCAGGGCTTCCAGCAGGCTCGTTTCCACATGCACGCCGCGCCCGGTCACGCCGCGCCGCACGAGACCGGCGAGGAGGGCCTGAACGAGGAGGTTGCCGGCCAGCATGTCGGCGACCGCAAGCCCGAAAGGCACAGGTCCGTCATCGGCCTCGCCGTTCAGCCACATGGCGCCGGAGCGGGCCTGCGCCAGCAGATCCTGTCCGGGGAGGTGGCGCCATTCATTGTCGGGGCCATATCCGGTGATGCTGCCATAGACGATGCGGGGATTGATCGCGGCAACGGAGGCGTAGTCGAGACCGAGGCGTTCGATGACGCCGGGGCGGAAATTCTGGATGACCACGTCGGCCTTGGCGATCAATGCCCGCAATTCCCGCAGGTCGCTCTCGTCCTTCATGTTGACGGCAAAGCTCTCCTTGCCGCGGTTGATGGCGTGAAAGAGCGTGGAATCGCCGCCGATTTCCGTATCGCTGAGATAGAGCCGGCGGCAGAGGTCGCCGCCGTCGGGCCGCTCGATCTTGATGACGCGCGCGCCGAGATCGCCGAGCCGCAGGGCGGCCATCGGACCGGCCAGAAACTGGCTCATGTCCAGCACGAGAATGCCGGAGAGCAGGCCCTCTTCGTTTTCAGTATTCATGTCAGGCTTTCAGCGGCGGCGCGTCCGACGGCCTGCCGTTCTTGTAGCGCACGGTCTGGATATGCTCGCAATAGAGCACGAGTTCGCCTTCGCCCTTGAAGACTTCGTAGGAGGAGCGGATCAGGCCGAGCTCGGCATATTTCGGCTGCTTATCCAGATTGGTGCGGATGGTGTAGATCGTGTCGCCGATGAAGGTGGGCTTGATGAAGCGCAGCTTGTCGTAGCCATAGGAAAAGGCATTGACGCAATTGGTGGCGACAAGGCCGAGGCCGGCGGAAAAGACGAAGGCGCCGGCGACGAGCCGCTTGCCGAACAGCCCTTCGGTTTCGGCAAAGATCTGGTCGCTGACGTATGGGTGCATGTCGAGCACCAGCGCGTTGAACTGCTGGGACTCGCCTTCGGAAATCGTGCGACGCAGCGAGCGGATCCTGTGGCCGAGCTCGAAATCCTCGTAGAACCAGTTTTCCGCGTTCCAGACGGGGATTTCGGCGTGATCGACCGGCATGGTCTTCGGATAGGTGCTGGATACGCCGACGGTGGCGGTCATGGCGGTGTCTTTCAATGGAAATCCCTGGTCTCAGAGAGACCAGAGGCGCTTGGCATTGAGATGGTAGAGGCCGTTGCGTTCGTCGGCGCTTGCGCCCTGCATCAGCGCATGAGTGGCGGCGACCCATGTGGAGAGATTGCCGCCCAGCGTGCAGACCGGCCAGTCGCTGCCCCAGATGACACGATCCCAGCCGAAGCTCGCGATGCAATGTTCGATGAAGGGGCGCAGCGTTTCCGGCGTCCAGCTGTCGGGATCGGCATAGGCGACGACGCCGGAAATCTTCACGATGACGTTCGGCCGCTTCGCAACTTCGGTGATGCCCGACGACCAGCTTTCGCTGAGCCCGTCCTTTACAGCCGGCACGCCGCAATGATCGAGGACGAACCGGATATCGGGATTGAGGTCGATCAGCGCGATCGCCTTGGATATCTGATGCGGCAGGACGCACAGGTCGAAGGTGAGCCGGGTATTGCCGAGGCGCTTGAGATTCTCACGGAAGAGCGCGCCCTCGGAGACATCATCCGGTACGACATGTAGCACGCGCCGAAAGCCCTTGACGAAGGGGTCGGCGAGCACACGTTCGAGATAGGCGGGAAAGCCGGTGCTTTCGGGGCGGCAGGCGGCGATGGCGCCGCGCAGCAGACTACCGGGCTCGCGGCTCAGGCCTTTGACGTATTCCGTCTCCGGTTCGATATCGTCTTCGGCAACGTCGACTTCCATATGAAGCGTATCGGTGATCCCGAGGCGTTTGGCCTCGCGAGCATAGTCTTCGTAAAGGCTGTCGCGGTTGAGCGCGCCGGCGTCGGCCAGCCAGGGATAGGCGAGCCGTTTCCGGTCGACGATGTGCAGATGGCTGTCGAAAAGCATGGCGTTCCTCCCATACCTGCTTGCTCAACATATACTCACAGAAGAATAGTTTATTCAAATAGAAATTATAGCTCGGCCTTATCGATCGTGCCCGCGACGGTTTCGGAAATCTCCTTTGCCGCTTCCCGCACATACTGGATGACTTGATCGTAGGTCGGTGCCTTGGGATTGACGGGCTCGATATAGGGACAGGTGAGCGCGGCAAGTCCATTGCCGTCCATGGCCAGGATCGGGGCGGAAATGTTGCGCACGCCACTGGTCTGCAGGCTGTCCATGGTTTCGAAGCCCTTTTCGCGGATTGCCCGCAGCTTCTCTCCCAGATCGGCCGGCGGCTCTTCGGCATCCTGCTCCTGCCGCCGTTGCTCGTTGATCATCATCAGGCGTTGCTTGTCGTCGCGGAACGCCAGCAGAATGTGCCCGGAGCCGGTATTGTAGAGATTGATCTGCGCGCCGACGCGGATCGAGATGCCCCAATAGGTCGGCGAATCCTGCTGGGCGATGACGACGACCGAGCCGCGGTCGTAGATCGCCAGATGGCAGGCCTGCTCGGCGCGGTTGGAGAATTCGCGCATCAGCGGCGTGGCAAAGGACACGAGACGGCGCACCGGCGCATGATAATGCGCCAGGCCGAAGAGCTTGAGCGTCAGATAGAACCGGTCGCCGTCCTGCCTCTGCACATAGCCGCGCCGTACCAGGCGATCGAGCATGCGGTAGAATTCGTTGGGGCTCTTGTTGAGCGCCTTGGCGATTTCCGCCTGCGTCAAGCCGCCGTCGATCGTCGCCAGCAATTCCAATATGTCGAGCCCCTTGTCGAGCGCCGGCGCGCGATAGCGGTCACTGTCGTCTTCCACACTCATCAACGAGTCCCCCATGCGAAGAAACATGAATCATCATTCATATATGAATGAATGCATTTTACAAGCGCGCGATCTTGGCTTGACGGCCAATGAATAAGATGTTTACTTATAAATCATTGATCCATATTTGGGTCGAGAGGGCAATCGGACAAGGGGTCCGATCTCAAGGGAGGAACTTCGATGAGGAATTGGAAGGCCGGTCTTGCTGCCGGCACGATGGCATTGCTTGCCGGCACAGCGGTCTTCGCCGCCGATCTGCCGGGCAAATTTCCGGGCGTGACGATCGATGCCAAGCTCATCGGCGGTCAGCAGTACGAGCCGCTTTATGCGCGCATTGCCGACTGGGAGAAGGAAACAGGCGCCAAGGTCAACATTCTCTCCAAGAAGAACCACTTCGAGCTCGACAAGGAAATCAAGTCGGACATGGCCTCGGGCAGCATCTCCTGGTGCGTCGGCTCGAACCACTCGTCCTTTGCACCGCAGTATCCCGACCTCTACACCGATCTTTCCAAGCTGCTCCCGAAGGAAGAAATCGACAAATACGTCGATTCGACCATTCAGGCATCGACCATCGACGGCCGCCTGATCATGCTGCCGCGCGCCCAGTTCGACGTTTCCGCGCTCTATTATCAGAAGAGCCTCTATACCGACGAAGCCAAGAAGAAGGCTTTCAAGGAGAAGTACGGCTACGATCTGGCGCCGCCGAAGACCTGGAAGGAAGTCTCCGACCAGGCGATCTTCTTCTCCAATCCGCCGAACTTCTTCGGCACGCAGTTCCCCGGCAAGGAAGAGGCGATCAACGGCCGTTTCTATGAAATGCTGGTCGCGGAAGGCGGCGAATATCTCGACAAGGACGGCAAGCCTGCCTTCAACTCCGAAGCCGGCGTGCGCGCGCTCGACTGGTTCGTCAACATGTACAAGGCCAAGGCCGTTCCGGCCGGCACGACCAACTATCTTTGGGACGATCTCGGCGCCGGCTTCGCGTCCGGTTCCGTCGCGCTCGATCTCGACTGGCCGGGCTGGGCGACCTATTTCAACGACCCGAAGTCCTCGAAGGTTGCCGGCAATGTCGGCGTCGTCGTGCAGCCGACCGGTTCGTCCGGCAAGCACACCGGCTGGTCCGGCCACCACGGCTTCTCGGTGACCGAAGCCTGCGCCCACAAGGATGCCGCCGCCTCGCTCGTCTGGTTCCTGACGAACGACGATTCGCAGAAGCTCGAAGCCGCCAACGGCACGCTGCCGACCCGCAAGGCGGTCTGGGATTGGGACATCCAGCAGGCGGCTTCCGACCCTTACAAGAAGGAAGTGCTGAGCACCTTCCAGGAAGCCATGAAATATGCCTTCCCGGTTCCGCGCACGCCGCAATGGATCGAGATTTCCAACGTCGTCTATCCTGAGCTGCAGGCGGCCATCCTCGGCGACAAGACCTCGAAGGAAGCGCTCGATACCGCAGCCCAGAAGGCTACGGATGTCCTGAAGGACGCAGGCGCGCTCTGAGCGATGCAGCCGAAGTCCCGCGCCTTGGACGGCGCGGGACTTCGGCAATCCGACTTCGAGAATGGCTTACGACCGGCACCAGGGGCCGGTCTGTTCAGCCGGTTCCCGCCGGCTTCTCGGTCCCAGGCAATTCATTCCGCGCAGTCCGGGCCACGCTGGCGAGGAATGCCGACAGGTGCAAACCATGCTCAAAAGAATATCTCCACCGGTCCTGCTTCTTCTTCCGGCGATCATCGTTCTAGTGGCCGTGGTGCTGTTTCCGCTGCTTCTGTCCTTCTATTCGAGCTTCACGCCGTTTCGCCTGACGCGGCCGGCGACGCTGTTCACCTTCATCGGCCTGCGCAACTATATCCGTATCCTGAGCGATCCGGTGTTTCTGGCCGCTTTCGTGCGTACCGTGGTGCTTTTGACGATTGCGCTCAATCTGGAAATGCTGCTTGGCCTCGGGTTGGCTGTTCTGGTCAACAAGGCGACCCACGGCAAGCGCGTGCTGCGCACGCTGATGATGTTTCCGATGATGTTCTCGCCTGTGCTCGTCGGCTTCCAGTTCAAATTCATGTTCAACGACAATGTCGGCATCATCAACAATGCCCTGCAGTCGCTGGGCATTACCGAGACTGCCATTCCCTGGCTGATCGACGGCAATCTGGCGCTGTTTTCCATCATCATCGCCGAGGTCTGGTCGTCGACATCGGTCTTCGCCATCCTCATTCTTGCCGGCCTTCTCGCCATGCCGCAGGAGCCCGTCGAGGCCGCGAAGGTCGATGGCTGCACCAGCTGGCAGACCTTCCGTTACGTCACCTGGCCATTCCTGATGCCCTTTGCCTTCATCGCCATGACAATCCGCTCGCTCGACGTCGCCCGCGCCTATGACATCGTCAAGATCATGACGGATGGCGGGCCGGCGCGGCGTACCGAGCTGATCTGGACGCTGGTCGGGCGCACCGCCTATGCCGACGCGCAGATGGGGCTCGCCAACGCCATGGCCTATATCTCGATCTTTCTGTCCATCGCCTTCACAGTCTATTTCTTCCGTAAGCTGGCGCTTGCCCGCACCCAGATCGGAGCGGAGTGGTAATCATGGATCGCAACGCTCAACAACGCCTCCAGCGCCGCCTTTGGAAGGTCGCCTATCTCATCGGCCTTTTTCTCGCGATGCTCGTCATCTGCCTGCCCGGCTTCTGGATCGTCATCAGCTCGCTGCGCCCGACCGTGGAAATCATGGCGAAGCCACCGGTCTGGGTTCCGCAGGAGCTTTCGCTGGAAGCCTATCGCGCCATGTTCAGCGGCGTCGGGCAGGGCGGTATTCCCGTCTGGGATTATTTCCGCAATTCGCTCGTCATCTCCGTCACCTCGACGGCCGTCGCATTGGTGATCGGCATGTCCGGCGGCTATGCCTTCGCCCGCTTCCGCTTCCGCGGCAAATCGGCCGTGTTCCTCGGGCTGATGCTGACGCGCTCGGTGCCCGGCGTGGCGCTATCGCTGCCGCTCTTCATGGTCTATGCGCGGCTCGGCATAATCGACACGCATTTCGGCCTGATCCTTACCTATGTCGCGCTGAACGTGCCCTTCACCATCTGGCTGATCGATGGCTTCTTCCGGCAGGTGCCGAAGGATCTTGCCGAGGCAGCCCAGATCGACGGCTGCACGCGCTGGCAGGCTTTCTGGCAGGTGGAATTCCCGCTTGCCGGTCCCGGCATCGCATCGGCCGGCATCTTCGCCTTCCTTACCTGCTGGAACGAATATGCACTGGCCTCGCAGCTGACGCGCTCCGTCGATTCCAAGACGCTACCCGTTGGCCTGCTCGACTACACCGCCGAATTCACCATCGACTGGCGCGGCATGTGCGCGCTCGCGGTCGTTATGATCATTCCGGCGCTCGCTCTCACTTTCATCATTCAGAAGCATCTGGTGTCGGGTCTGACATTCGGTGCGGTCAAAGGTTGATCCCGCATGGCTCAGGTTTCTCTTAAAAAACTCGTCAAGCGCTACGGCGCTCTGGAAATCGTCCACGGCATCGATCTCGACATCGCGGACAAGGAGTTCATCGCGCTCGTTGGCCCGTCCGGCTGTGGCAAGTCGACGACGCTGCGCATGATCGCCGGTCTGGAGGATGTCTCCGGCGGAACGATCGAGATCGGCGATACCGTCGTCAACGACCTGCCGCCGCGCGATCGCAACATCTCCATGGTGTTCCAGTCCTATGCGCTCTATCCGCATATGACGGTGCGCGAGAACATGGGCTTCTCGCTGAAGATCGCCAAGCAACCGCAGGCGGAAATCGACAAGCGCGTCAACGAGGCAGCTGCCATTTTGAGCCTCGAAGCTCTGATGGATCGGCGCCCGGCACAGCTTTCCGGCGGTCAGCGCCAGCGCGTCGCCATGGGTCGTGCGATCGTCCGCCAGCCGGAAGTCTTCCTCTTCGACGAGCCGCTGTCGAACCTCGACGCCAAGCTGCGCACGCAGATGCGGACCGAGATCAAGAAGCTGCATGCCAAGGTGCAGTCGACGGTTGTTTACGTCACCCACGACCAGGTCGAGGCCATGACGCTGGCCGACCGCATCGTCATCATGCGGGACGGCCATATCGAGCAGGTCGGTACGCCCGACGAAGTGTTCAAACGGCCAGCCACGCGCTTCGTCGCCGGCTTCATCGGCTCGCCGCCGATGAATATCGAGGAAGCCACCGTGAAGGCGGGCGAACTCGTGTTCACGAACGGCGACCGGTTGCCGCTGCCGGGCCAGTTTGCCGGCAAGATCAGGGATGGCGAAAAGGTCGCCTTCGGCCTCAGGCCCGACGACATCTTTCCGACGGGTCATGGCCTGCACTCCGGCGCGGAATCGGCCGTCCACGAACTGACGCTGCCCGTCGCCATCACCGAGCCGCTCGGCAATGAGACGCTTGTCTTCATCGAATTCGCCGGACGCGAGTGGGTGACGCGCATGCTCAATCCGCGCGCGCTGAAGAGCGGCGAACGGCTGAAGATGAGCTTCGACCTCAGTCAGGCACACCTCTTCTCCGTCGAAACCGGCAAGAGCCTGGCAAACTGAGGAGGTGACTTATGGCACGGATTGAAAAAATTGAGCTGCGCATGGTCGACCTGCCGCCGAAGGTGAAGCGGACGGATGCGATCCAGAGCTTCGTCAGCCAGGAAACGCCAATCGTCACCATCACCGATAGCGACGGGGCCGTCGGAACTGGCTACAGCTATACGATCGGCACAGGCGGCTCGTCCGTCATGCGGTTGCTGTCCGACCATCTGGTGCCGCTTCTGATCGGCGAGGATGCCGACTGCATCGAGGCGATCTGGCACAAGCTGGAATTTGCCACCCATGCGACGACCATCGGACCCATCACGGCGCTGGCGCTTGCGGCCGTCGACACCGCACTTTGGGACTTGCGCGCCAAGAAGCAGGGCCTGCCACTGTGGAAGCTCGCTGGCGGCGCCAAGGACCGCTGCCCGCTCTATACGACAGAGGGCGGCTGGCTGCATATCGAGAAGGAGGCCTTGGTCGAGGACGCCTTGCAGGCGAAGGCCAAGGGCTTTTCCGGCTCGAAGGTGAAGATCGGCAAGCCGCATGGCTCGGAGGACTACGACCGATTGGCCGCGATGCGCCTGGCGCTCGGCTCCGGCTTCGAAATCATGACGGACTGCAATCAGGGCTTTACCGTCGATGAGGCGATCCGCCGTGCCGCGCGCCTCAAGGAGCTGGACCTCGCCTGGATCGAGGAGCCGTTGCCGGCCGACGATCTGGACGGCCATATCCGGTTGACGCGCTCGACGCCGACGCCGATCGCGGTTGGCGAATCCATGTATTCCATCCGGCATTTCCGCGAGTACATGCAGAAGGGCGCTTGCTCGATCGTGCAGGTGGACGTGGCCCGCATCGGCGGCATTACGCCCTGGTTGAAGGTGGCCCATGCCGCCGAAGCCTTCGACATTCCGGTCTGCCCGCACTTCCTGATGGAACTGCATGTCAGCCTCGTCTGCGCCGTGCCGAACGGCAAATATGTCGAATACATCCCGCAGCTCGACGATCTCACCACGAAGGGGATGGAAATCGTCGATGGCCGGGCGCTTGCGCCCGCCGAGCCCGGTCTCGGCATCGCCTGGGACTGGGATGCGGTGAAGGCGCGCTCAATCGGCGAATTCACCCGGGAAATCCACGGCTGAGGAGGAGCTGGCCATGCAGCGGATGGGAATGGTGATCGGTCTGGAGCCGGCCAAGATTGCGCAATACAAGGCGCTTCACGCGGCCGTCTGGCCCGAGATTCTGGCGCTGATTTCCGAATGCAACGTCACCAACTATTCGATCTTTCTGAAGGAGCCGGAAAATCTCCTGTTCGGTTACTGGGAATATGTCGGCACCGATTTCGAGGCCGACATGCGCAAGATGGCGGCGAGCCCGAAGAACCAGGAATGGTGGTCCGTCTGCATGCCCTGCCAGAAACCGCTCGAGACCCGCAGGCAAGGCGAGTGGTGGGCCATGATGGAAGAGGTTTTTCATCATGATTAGCTTCCAACAAGAGGTTCTCACTCCGCCAGCGGGGAGACTGTGGAGGGAATACCCCCCTCTGTCAGCTTCGCTGACATCTCCCCCACAAGGGGGGAGATTGGTAACTCGCGGCTATTTCTCGCAATCAGCAGATATCGAATCTGCAGGCGGCGCAGTTGTTCGTTTCCTGAGGCGGCTCGAAACGCTCCCAATGATCTCCCCCCTTGTGGGGGAGATGTCACGAAGTGACAGAGGGGGGTATGTAGCTTCAACAAACTCCAAAGCTGATGCTTCGGGAGAACTTCAATGACCTTCGATCCCAAATCCCTCCGCCAGTGGTGGCCGAAACCGTCGAACTCGCGTCCGATCGTGATTTTCGGTGCGGGCAGCATCGTCGGTGATGCGCATCTGCCGGCGTACAAGCAAGGCGGCTTTCCGGTCGCCGGTCTCTACGATCCGAATGCCGAGAAGGCTGCGGCGCTTGCCGCTCAATGGGGCATCCGCGCTTTCGGCTCCGAGGCAGAGGCACTTGCCGTCGAAGGCGCGATCTTCGATCTGGCGACGCCGCCGGCGGCGCATGCTACGATCCTTGCAAAATTGCCGCGCGGCTCCTTCGCGTTGATCCAGAAGCCGATGGGCAGCGATCTGGCCGGGGCCACCGAAATTCTGAGGGTTTGCCGCGAGCGGGACATCAAGGCCGCCGTCAATTTCCAGCTTCGTTTCGCACCGATGATGCTGGCGCTCTACGACGCGGTTGAGAAGGGCCATCTCGGCGATGTCGTCGATTTCGATGCCTGGCTGGCCCTTGCAACGCCCTGGGGACTTTGGCCCTTCTTGAAAGGCCTGCCGCGCATCGAGATCGCCATGCATTCGATCCATTATTTCGATTTCATTCGCGGACTGCTCGGCAACCCCCGGGGCATCCACGCCAAGACCATCGGCCATCCCAACCACGATGTCGCGCAGACGCGGACGGCGGCGATCCTCGATTATGGCGACAAGGTACGCTGTGTGCTCTCTGTCAATCACGACCATGATTTCGGCCGAAAGTTCCAGGCTTGCGAATTTCGCATTAGCGGCACCGAGGGTGCCGCCTACGTCAAGCTCGGCGTCAATCTCGACTATCCGCGCGGCGAGCCGGACGAGCTTTGGATCCGCCCCGCCGGTGGCAGCGAGTGGGTCGAGGTCAAGCTGGAAGGCGCCTGGTTCCCGGATGCTTTCGTCAACCGCATGGCCAACCTGCAGCGCTTCGCATCCGGCGAGGATAAGGATCTGATCGGGTCGGTCGAGGATGCCTGGCAGACCATGGCCCTTGTCGAGGCCGCCTATCAGTCGAGCGCCGCGCCCGCGACGCCGATCGCAGAACTTCCAAAGGCTTGAGGAATGGCAGAGCAAACCATCTATTTCGAAGACTACGAACCCGGTCATGTCCGAATGACCACAGGACGGACGATCACCGAGACCGACTTCGTCGTTCATGCCGGCCATACCGGTGATTTCTTTCCGCATCACATGGATGCAGAGTTCGCCAAGACCCTGCCCGGCGGCCAGCGTATCGCGCATGGCACGATGATTTTCGCGATTGGCGTCGGTCTCACGGCCTCGCTGATCAACCCCGTCGCCTTTTCCTATGGCTACGATCGGCTGCGTTTCGTCCGTCCGGTGCATATCGGCGATACGATCCGCACCCGCGTCACCATTTCGGCGAAGGAAGATGACCCGAAGCGGCCACAGGCAGGCCGCGTGGTCGAGCGCTGCGAGGTGCTGAACCAGCGCGACGAAGTGGTGCTCGCTGCCGACCATATTCTGATCGTCGAACGCAAGCCGCGCGTGGAGAAGGCATGATGGTGAAGCTTAAAGGAATGACCTGGTCGCATCCGCGCGGCTACGATCCGATGATCGCCTGCTCCAAAGAGTGGCAGGAAAAGACCGGCGTCGAGATCAGCTGGGAAAAGCGGTCGCTGCAGGATTTCGAGACTTTTCCGGTCGAAGAGCTTGCTGCCCGATACGACCTCATCGTCATCGATCATCCGCATGTCGGCCAGATCACGCGGGAGAATTGCCTTTTGCCGCTCGGCGATGCCGCCCATGCGGATGAAATCGCGGCGATCGCGGCCGGCACCGTCGGGCGCTCCTATCCGAGCTATAACTGGCAGGGCTGCCAATGGGCCTTCCCGCTCGACGCGGCGACGCAGGTGCAGGCCTACCGGCCGGATCGCCTGAGCGCACCGGTCAAGGATCTTGCCGAGTTCGTCATGCTCGCCCGGGAAGGCAGGGCGATCCTGCCGATGCGGCCGCCGCATTCGCTGATGACCTTCATCACGCTTGCGGCCCATCTCGGCACGCCCTGCAGCATCGAAGGACCCGACTTCATCGCCAGGGCCGATGGCGAAGCAGTGCTCGACTGGATGGCGCGGATCGTCGCTGCCATGGATTCCCGCTGCTACGAGATGGATCCGATTGCGATGTTCGATCTGATGAGCCAGGCTGACAGTCCTTATGTGGCGTCTCCGTTCGTCTACGGTTACGTGAACTATTCCTTTGCCGGTTTCAGGCAAGCGCGGATCGCCTTTGCCGATATGCCCGTCATCGATGGCCGCGCGCCGAATGGCTCGGCGCTTGGCGGCACGGGCATTGCCGTGTCGGCGCGCACGCAGGCGCCTGAGGAGGCGAAGGCTTTTGCGCGCTGGATCGCAAGCGGGGCCGCGCAGGCCGGCATCTATGCCGGCGGTAACGGCCAGCCGGGCCATGCCGACGCGTGGGTCAGCGATGCGGTCAATGCGCCTGCGCTCGATTTTTACCGCAACACGCGCGCCACATTGGAAGGCGCCTATGTGCGGCCGCGGCATGACGGCTACATGGCATTCCAAAGCGATGCGTCCGAGATGATTAGCGATGGACTGCGAACCGGCGAGCGGCATACAGTCCTCATCGAAAAGATGAACCGCCGCTTCGCGCAGTCCTTCGAGGCTTAAGGAGAGGCTGCGCCAACTGATTGTTATTGCTTGATCTTATCAGACGTCGGCGATGCGGCCGGCTACGGATGATGGGGTCATGGTTCCCGAGGAAAGGATCAGGATCATGGGTCACGGGTTGGAAGGCAAGAAGGTCGTCATCACGGCGGCAGGACAGGGCATCGGCCGGGCATCGGCGGAGCGCTTCATTTCGCTCGGCGCGCATGTCTACGCCACCGACATCAACGAGCAGACGCTCTCGACGCTGGATGGCGCCAGCAAGCATGTGCTGAACGTGCTCGACAGCGCCGCCGTCAAGGCTTTCGCGGAAGAGATCGGCCCTATCGACGTGCTCTTCAACTGCGCCGGTTTCGTCCATGCCGGCACGATCCTCGACTGCGAGGAGAAGGACTGGGATTTCTCCTTCAACCTGAATGCCAAGGCGATGTATACGACCTGCCGCACCTTCCTGCCGGGAATGCTGGAGCAGGGCAAGGGCTCGATCGTCAACATGGCTTCGGTCGCGTCGAGCGTGAAGGGCGTGCCCAACCGCTTCGCCTATTGCGCCTCCAAGGCCGCCGTCATCGGGCTTACCAAGTCGATCGCCGCCGATTTCGTCGCCAGGGGCATCCGCGCCAATGCCATTTGCCCCGGCACGGTCGACAGCCCCTCGCTGCACGAGCGGCTGCGGGCAACCGGCGACTACGAAAAGGCGATGAAGGATTTCATCGCCCGCCAGCCGATGGGCCGTATCGCGACCGCCGAGGAGATCGCCGCGCTCGTGACCTATCTGGCCGGCGACGAAGCGGGCTTCACGACGGGCCAGACCCACGTCATCGATGGCGGCTGGACGGCCTGAGCCTATCCTGCCCGGAGCAATTCCAGGAAAAGTGCATGGCGTTTTTCCGTCCGGAATTGCCTTCAAACAAAAGGATAGAGCGTTTTCGCGATTCGAGGAAAAGCGGAAAGACTCTAGCCAGGGTCCCGTATTGCGGGGCCTCCTTTTATTTGCCACTCTCTTGACGAATCGGTTTCTCGAAAGACGGTAGCGATCGGAGAGCGGCATGGATGCCAACGGATTTTTGTATCGCTCCAGGGGGCTTGTGCTATGGCGCAAGCATCATGTGATCCTGATTTCGATCCTTGCCGGGGTCGCGGTCTTCCTGTTGCTGACATCCCGTGAACTGAACGCCGGCAATCTGCTTATCGCATGGGACACGACGGCCGTCGTTTACATTGTCTATAGCCTCTACCGGATGCTGACGGCGGATGCGCAGCGCATTCGCAAACGCTCCGCCGACCTCGATTTTTCCGACGTGTTCCTGTTGTTTCTGTCGATTGCGGCAGCGCTCGCCAGCATCGGCGGGATCGCGCTGGATCTGCTGGGCGTGAAGGATGCGCCGCCGGCCGTCGGCCTGTTCCGCCTCATGGTGGCGATTGCGACGATCCTGATTTCGTGGACGTTCCTGCATACGCTGTTCACGATCCACTACGCGCATCGGTTCTATGGCGCGGGCAAGGGGCAGGGGCTGAAATTCGCCGAGCCGGTGGAGGAGCCGATCTATTGGGACTTCCTCTATTTTTCCTTCACCATCGGCGTGGCGGCGCAGACCGCCGACATCGGCATTTCCACGGTAGCGATGCGTAAGCTGGCGCTTCTGCACGCCATCCTGTCGTTCCTGTTCAACACGACGATTCTGGCGCTTGCCATAAATGTCGGGGCGAGCCTGATCTAAAGCAATTCCAGGAAAGTGCGCAGCGGTTTTCCGTCCGGAATCGCGTCAAAGCAGCGAAGTAGAGCGGTTCCGTGAAATACGGAACCGCTCCAAGTCTACTCCTTGCCGATATTGGCTTGTATCGTCAGACGATGGCGTTGCCGGCCATGACGGCCAGAACCAGAAACACCAGGAAGATGATCAGGAAGATGGCGAAGAGAACGCGCGCAATGGTTGCGGTCGCGGCCGACACGCCGGAAAAGCCGAAAAAGCCGCTGATCAGCGAAACCACAAAGAAAATGAGAGCCCATTTCAGCATTTAGCAGTCTCCTCTGCGTTGTACTCCTTAAAGACGCGGAAGGAGGGTAAATTGTTCCGAAGCCGTTTCGATTATGGAATTCGGGTTTGGTGGCTCCGAAGTCTGCGGAGAGTGTGGCACCCCCCTCTGTCCCTGTCGGGACATCTCCCCCACAAGGGGGGAGATTGGTAACTCGCGGTAGCTTTTTGTATTCAACCAGCATCGTATCTGCTGAAGCTAAGGCCTATGGTCTTCCCAGAGCGTGTGGCAAACTCCCAACGATCTCCCCCTTTGTGGGGGAGATGTCACGAAGTGAAAGAGGAGGGCGTAGCGGTGCGACAAGCTCGAAAAGGATGGTCAAATCGATAGCCGTACATCACCCGTGATTGATCATCACATGCCGTACCGCGGTGTAGTCTTCGATGGCGTAGACCGACATGTCCTTGCCATAGCCGGATTGCTTCAGGCCGCCATGCGGCATTTCGTTGACCAGCATGAAATGGGTGTTGATCCAGGTGCAGCCATATTGCAGCCGGGCGGCTGTCTGCATGCCGCGGCTGATGTCCTTGGTCCAGACCGAGGATGCGAGGCCGTAGTCGCTGTCGTTGGCCCAGGCAACGGCATCGTCGGGGTTGGTGAAGCGCGTCACCGAGACAACGGGACCGAAGACTTCGCGGCGAACGATCTCGTCGTCCTGTGTGGCGCCGGCGACGACGGTCGGGGCGTAGAAGAAGCCGCGCTCGCCGGAGATCTTGCCGCCGGTGGTGATTTCCATGTGCTTGTGTTCTGCGGCACGGGTGACGAAGCTCTCGACGCGGTCGCGCTGGCGTCTGGAAATCAACGGTCCGATTTCGTTCTCCGTATCGTCGGCAAGATTGAACTTGATGCTGGAGACGGCAGAGGTGAGATCGGCGACGAAGTTGTCGTAGACCTTGGCGTCGGCATAGATGCGGCAGGCGGCCGTGCAGTCCTGGCCGGCATTGTAATAGCCGAAGGTGCGGATGCCGGCGACGACGGCGTCGATATCGGCGTCGTCGAAGACGATGACGGGCGCCTTGCCGCCGAGTTCCAGATGCGTGCGCTTCACCGTCTTGGCGGCGGCGGCGAGCACCTTCTTGCCGGTGGCGACATCGCCGGTGATGGAGACCATGCCGATCTTGGGGTGATTGATCAGCGCATTGCCGACGCTTTCGCCGCGGCCGAGGATGACGTTGACGACGCCCTCGGGAAGAATGTCAGAGAGCAGCTTCGCCATCTTCAGCGCCGTCAGCGGCGTCTGTTCGGAGGGCTTGAAGACGACGGTGTTGCCGCCGGCAATCGCCGGCGCCAGCTTCCAGGCCATCATCATCAGCGGATAGTTCCACGGCGCGATCGAGCCGACGATGCCGACCGGATCGCGGCGGATCATCGAGGTATGGCCGGGCAGGTACTCGCCGGCGACCGGGCCGTGCAGGTTGCGCACCGCACCGGCAAAGAAGCGGTAGCAATCGACGATGGCCGGGATTTCGTCATTGAGCACGGCATTGATCGGCTTGCCGCAGTTCAGCGCTTCCAGTGTCGCGAAGCCTTCGGCATCCCGTTCGATGGCATCGGCGATCTTGAGGAGATAGGCCGCGCGCTGGCCCGGTGTCGTCTGCGACCAGGCGGTGAAGGCCTTTTCGGCGGCATCGACGGCGGCGTCGATCTGACCGAGAGAGGCCTCGGGCAGGGCGAGCACGGTCTCGCCCGTCTTCGGGTTGAGGACACGCTCCTCCGTCTCCGTACCCGCTTCGAAGCGGGAGCCGATCAGCATCTGGGTATCCATTATTCTCTCCCTTTCATTTGCCGCCGCCGGCGATCCGGTCGCCGTCGCGGGTAAGATAGTAGGCTGCCAGGATCGGCAGGAAGGTGACAAGCACGACGACCATGGCGACGACGTTGGTGACGGGGCGCTGGCGGGGGCGGATGAGCTCCTCCAGCATCCAGATCGGCAAGGTCATCTGCTGACCGCCGGTGAAGGTAGTAACGATGACTTCGTCAAACGAAAGCGCGAAGGCGAGCATGCCGCCTGCAAGCAGCGCGGTGCCGATATTCGGCAGGACGATATGGCGGAAGGTCTGGAAACCATCGGCGCCGAGGTCCATCGACGCCTCGATCAGCGAACCGGAGGTGCGGCGGAAGCGGGCGACGGCATTGTTGTAGACCACGACGACGCAGAAGGTGGCGTGGCCGAGAACGATCGTCCAGACCGAGAACGGGATATCGAACAGGCTGAAGGCGGAGCGAAGCGCAATGCCGGTGATGATGCCGGGCAGCGCGATCGGCAATATGACCAGCAGCGACACCGCCTCGCGGCCGAAGAATTTCGTCTGGCTGACGGCTGCGGCGCATAGGGTGCCAAGCAGCAGGGCGATGATGGTTGCGATGGTCGCAACCTGCACCGACAGCGCCAGCGCCGACCAGACGTCGGGCCTGTTCCAGGCGATGCCGAACCATTGCAGCGTAAAGCCCGGAGGCGGCCACTGATAGCTTTTCTCCTCCGTCGTGAAGGCATAGACGAAGATCAGGAGGATCGGCAGATGCAGGAAGAGCAGGCCGCCCGCGGCTGCCGTCTTCAAGGGGAAGGAGGCGCGTTGGCCGCGATCAGAGCGCATCGAAAGCTCCCTGTTTCTTGGCGATCCACAGGTAGATGGCCATGATGACGATGGGTACGACGGAGAAGGCGGCGGCCAGCGGCACGTTGCCGGCCGTGCCCTGTTGCGCATAGACGGCCTGGCCGATGAAGAGGCGCGAGGAGCCGACGATCTGCGGGATGATGTAATCGCCCAATGTCAGCGAGAAGGTGAAGATGGAGCCGGCGACCACACCTGGCAGGGCGAGCGGCAGCAGCACCGTGCGAAAGGTCTGGTTCGGCGTCGCGCCGAGATCGGACGAGGCTTCGAGCAGGTTTGCCGGCACGCGCTCCAGGGCTGCCTGCGTCGGCAGGATCATATAGGGCAGCCAGATATAGACGAAGACGAGGAAGGTGCCGATATAGCTGACCGACAGCGAGTTGCCGCCGATGACAGGCAGGGCGAGCACGCCGTCGAGCAGCCAGCCGAGGTGCAGCTTGTCGAAGATCCAGGTGAGGATGCCTTCCTTGGCAAGGATCAGCTTCCAGGCATAGACCTTGACGAGATAGCTCGACCAGAGCGGCAGCATGACGCCGAGATAGAACAGTGCCTTCCATTTGCCCTGCGCATAGCGGGCCGCATAATAGGCGATGGGGAAGGCGACGAAGGCGGAAGCCAGCGTCACGAGCGCGGCCATGACCACCGTGCGCACGATGATGTCGAAATTCGCCGAATTCAGCAGCTGCGCATAGGTCGAAAGCGTGAACTGGTAGTTCACCATTCCCGAGAAGTCGTCGATCGAGAAGAAGCTCTGCAGCAACAGCGCGATCAGCGAGCCGATATAGATGACACCCAGCCAGAGCAACGGCGGCGTCAGCATCAGGAACAGCAGCAGCTTCGGCCGGCGCCAGAAGAGATCCGAGAGGCGGCCGAAGAAGCCGCCACGGCTGGGCAGGATCGAGGCCGGCGCCTGGGACGAGGCGGGAAAGGCGGCGGCGTTCATGCGGCGTCATCCATATAGTGCACGTCCGCAGGCAGCCATGCGAGGCGGACGGCAGCGCCGGTGTCGGGTGCCGACTGGCCGGCGGGCACGGTCACATGCAGGCGGGCGCCGTTCGCTTCGACCGAGAGGCGGGTCGCGGCGCCGAGGAAGCTCGTCGCTTTCACGGTCGCCGGCACGCCGCTTTCCTCGGTCACGCGGATTGCCTCGGGGCGGAGGCTCGCCCAGCGGCGCTCGCCGCCGAGCGACGACATGGTGTCCGGGGCGATGACGTTGGAGGAACCGACGAAATCGGCGACGAAACGGGTCTTCGGCCGCTGATAGATATCGTGCGGCGTGCCCTGCTGCACGATGCGGCCATCGTTGAAGACGGCGACGCGATCGGCCATGGAAAGCGCCTCGCCCTGATCGTGGGTGACGAAGACGAAGGTGATGCCGAGCGCGCGCTGCAGGGTCTTCAACTCCTCCTGCATCTGCTCGCGCAGCTTCAGGTCGAGCGCGCCGAGCGGTTCGTCGAGCAGCAGCACTTTCGGCTTGTTGACCAGGGCGCGAGCGAGTGCCACGCGCTGGCGCTGGCCGCCGGAGAGCTGGCCGGGGCGGCGGCCGCCATAGCCCGGCAGCTTCACCAGCTCCAGAGCCTGCTCGGCGGCACGAAGCCTTTCGCCCTTGCCGATACCCTTGACCATCAGCCCGTAGGCGACGTTGTCGAGGATATTGAGATGCGGAAACAGCGCGTAATCCTGGAACACCGTGTTGACGTTGCGCCGATAGGGCGGCACGCCTTCGGCGGTTTCGCCGAAGATCTCGATATGGCCGCCCGTCGGCTGCTCGAAGCCCGCAATGAGCCTGAGGCAGGTGGTCTTGCCGGAACCGGAAGGGCCGAGCATGGCGAAGAATTCGCCGGGCGCGATCTCCAGATCGACCTGGTCCACAGCGCGGACCTGACCGAAATGGCGCGACACCTGCTGGAAACGAACGGCGTTCATGGGGTGCTCCAGGGAAAGTGTTTTCATTCCTTCTCCCCTGCGGGGAGAAGGTGCCCGGCAGGGCGGATGAGGGGGTCACGAAGCGGGCTTTGAGCGACAAGTGAAAGGCAATTCTTCCTATGCCGCGCCCCTCATCCGACCCTTCGGNNTTCTCCCCGAGGGGAGAAGGCAAGACCTCGGCGTGCCTTATCTGCCCCCAATCACGCCGATATAGTCGGAGACCCACCTGTGATAGGGCACGCATTCGCTCTGCGTGCTGCATTTCGCAACCGGCGTCTTCCAGAAACGGATCTTGTCGAAGTGCTCATAGCCGTTGGTGGCGCAACCGCTGTCGGTCAGCAATTCGTTGCCCTTGCAGGCTGCCGGAACGGAGGGCACGGCGCCGAACCAGGCAGCGGCATCGCCCTGAACCTTTGCCTGGAGCGAGTGCTCCATCCACATATAGGCGCAGTTGGGATGCTCGCTGTCGACATGCAGCATGGTGGTATCGGCCCAGCCCGTCGTTCCCTCCTCCGGGAAGGTGGAGGCGATCTTCTGCTTGTCGGCCTGCAGCAGGTTCACCTGGAACGGCCAGGAGCCGGAAGCGACGACGCCTTCGTTCTTGAAGTCGTCGGTCTGGATCATCGCATCATGCCAGTAGCGGCTGACGAGCTTGCGCTGGCCACGCAAAAGGTCGATGGCCGCCTTGTACTGGTCTTCGTTGAGCTCGTAAGGGTCCTTGATGCCGAGTTCCGGCTTGTGGGCCATGAGATAAAGGGCGGCGTCGGCGATGTAGATCGGGCCGTCATAGGCCTGCACGCGGCCCTTGTTGGACTTGCCGTCCGGCAGGGTCATTTCCTCGAAGACGACATTCCAGCTCTTCGGTGCCTCGCCCTTGAAGGCGTCGGTATTGTACATCAGCACGTTCGGCCCCCAGAGATAGGGAACCCCGTAATGAACGCCGTTGACCGTATGCCAGGGCGCATTCTTCAAGCGGTCGTCGAGGTTCTTCCAGCTGGGGATCAGGTCGGTGTTGATCGGCTGGACGCGCTTGCCGGCGACAAGCCGAAGCGAGGCGTCACCGGAGGCGGTCACGAGGTCGAAGCCGCCTTCGTTCATCAGTGCGACCATCTCGTCCGAGGTCGCGGCGGTCTTGACGCTGACCTTGCAGCCCGTTTCCTTTTCGAAGCCCGTGACCCAATCGTAATTCTTGTCGCTTTCGCCGCGCTCGATATAGCCGGCCCATGCGACGATGCTGACGGCGCCTTCACCCTTGCCGAGCGTTTTCAGCGGCTCGGCGGCAATGACCTGCGTGGCGAAACTTAAGCATGCGAGTGCAGCCGTGCATGAATTCAGCAGATGCTTCATCGGACTCTCCCGGTTCTTGAGCCTTGATATTGCGGAGCCAGTGGTTGGCTTCCTGTTCCCGGGAGAAAAGGTGACGCGATTTCGCCGCATTCGCAAATTCATTTATCAGAAAGGCGATATCGGATTTTCCGATTCCTAGCTGGCGACGACTGTGTGATCGAAGGCGTCGGGCCGCAGGTTTTCAGCCTTCATGAGGTGCTGCAGCGCGTAGGAAATGGAAAGCGCGTCGTCGAGCGCATCATGGCCCCGCAAGGGGGGATGCTGCACGCTGTAGTAGTCGGCAAGCTTGCTGCTTGGCGTCTTCGCCAGATCCTCGGCCGGCATGCCCGCCGCCAGGAGAAGCTTGACGGCGTTGTCGAAACGATGCGCCGGAATCGAAGGCTGAATTCCGGCGACATAGCAGCTGATCGCCATCATGTTCAGCTCGTCCTTGCCCCAGGACCATAAGCGCACACCGTCCGAAAAACGATCCAGGCCGGTCAGGGCATCCTGCAGCGACACGCCTTCCGCCGAGATATCATCCTCGGTAATGCCGGTGAGTGCGGTAAAAAACGGGTCGAGCGCATATCGTTCGCCAAATCTGTCGATGGGCCGAACATAGGCTTTGTAGGTGCCCAGGATCGGGAAATCGCCTTCGAGGCCGAGCTTGACGGCCCCGACCTGCGCAATGACCGGATCGGGATCATGGGCGGCACACCAGAACCGGCGTTGCGAGCCTTCGAGACACACGAACTCACAGTCGAATATGATTGCGGTCTTCATATCTGCTCCCCTTTCGCAGCAACCTTCGATTGCATCTCCCGAATCGCGCCGGAGATACGTCGTTGCTAGCGCTGGCGTCCCGAGCGCATGCTTTCGGCGACGCCGACGAAGTCGCGGGCGGCCTGCGGCAGGCTCGATCCCTTGCGCCAGACCATGCCGACCTGCACGACCGGCAGCGAGCCGGAAACGTCGCGGCTTTCGATGCGATCGCCTTCCAGCGACCAGGGACGATAGACGAGGTCCGGCAGCAGCGCGACGCCGGCGCCGGTGGCGACCAGGCTGCGCACCGCTTCGACCGAGCGCGTGCGGAAGGCGACATGAGGGCGGGCGCCAAGCGCGGTCAAAAGCTTGCCGGTATTTTCCTCGATCTCGTCGATCGTCAGCATGATCAGCGGCTCGCGGCTGATGTCGGCGACGCTGATGATGTCAGCCGAGACGAGCGGGTGGCCCATCGGCAGCCAGAGGCGATAGGGAGAGGTCTCCAGAATCTCGGCCTGCAGGGCCATGCGGTCGCGCAGGTTGGAAATCACCATGACGGCGACATCGAGCTCGCCACCAACCAGAAGATGTTCCAGATAGCCGCCATTGTCCTCGATGGCGCTGACCTCGACACCGGGGCAGGAGCGGCGATAGCGCGCCAGAAGATCCGACAGCACGTAGCCGGCAACGAGCGACGTCACGCCGATGTTCAGCGTGCCGGCGGCTTCGTTCCGCTTGCCGGAAAAGCTGGTGCGCGCATCGGAAACGGTTGCCAGGATCTTCGTCGCGTGCCGCAGGAACTGGTGGCCGTTATGGGTAATGGACAGACCGCGCGGATGGCGCTCGAACAGCTCGACGCCGAGGTCGCTTTCGAGCTCCTTGAGGGCTTCCGTTACCGAGGATTGCGAGATCGACAGGTTCTGCGCGGCGCGCGTCACGGAACCCTGTTCCGCCACGGCGACGAAGTATTGCAGCTGTCTCAAGGTGAAGGCCATGCTCCGGTTAGAGCATGTTCGCGGCGGGGAAGGCAAGCGCTTGTCGTTGCTGCGAAAGTTTGGACCTTTTTTGGTAACGATGCCGCCGGCGTCGCAAGTTTCAACCCTGTTTTAAGTATTCCGAAACGCCAATTCCCTAACGTGAGGGTTGATCATCTTTATCGGCTTGGAGTGGTCTATGCTGGAGCAGTTGGCGTGAGCGCCTTACTGCACATTTTCCGGGTGCCCCGGAAGTTTGTCTTCATGATCGGCGGAGCGGCCTTTCTCGTAGGCTCTTCCGGCGTGCTTGCGCTTTATATCGGCAAGGACAAGCTGTTCGGGCTCGCTTCCGCGTCCCCCAACGGGCTTCAATGCACCGACATCAATCTGATCACCATTCGCAAGGACAACCGCTTCTGGGTGCGCAAGTATATCAGCACCGAGCCGACCGATGGCCTGACGCGGGTGAAGACGGCGCTGCGGGTCGCCAAAGCCGTCTATCAGGAGCAGAAGCCGGACCTCGTGCAGGTTGTGGTTCTGGACCAGAACGGGCCGACGTTGCGCTCCGACATACGCGGCCGGGCGCTGGGCGCCGATGTCGTCTATGTGCCCCATCCCGACAAGCTCGTCGACGGCGCTTCCGAGGCGCCGGTGACGGCGCGTTACTACGATGGCGGCGCAAGCAATGCGGGCCTTTTCTATGGCGAGCAGATCACCATGCTGCCGCAGGACATCGATGCCGCGATCGCCGGGCTGAAGGATTACAGCGATTGCGGCAATGCGCTGTCGGCCGATGCCGGCGGCGATGCCAAGAAGGACAAGATGAAAGCGGCGATCGCCGCGGAAGAGAAGGCGTCGAAGCACGCGGAGGGACACGATGCCAAGCCGGTGCCACCCGAGCCGAAATCGACCGGAAAAGTGCAGCCGGACCATGACGAAATCGGCGAATTCATCGGCGCGGACGCTGGCGGCAAGGCAAAGAATGCCTCTCCCGGACTGGACCCGACCATGACGGGTGCCGCCGACAGCCGATCGCCCGTCACGAACTGACAAGGGGCCGGTTTCGCCTTGCCGCAGGGCAAGGCGAGAGGGTCAACCCGCCAGATGCTTCTCGCCGATCGCCTGGTAAAGCGCAAAGAGCGCCTCGTGAACTTCGCCGGCAAGGCGGTAGAAGTCGGGATTCGCCAGGATGGCGGGGTGCTGCAGCAACTGGTCGTCGGTCATGTCGAGCATGAGCGACGTCGTGTGCATCGCTTCATGGCAACCGAACGTTCCCGGCGCATATTGCGAAAGGTCGATATCGCCGATCTCCGCAAGATCGGCCAGCCGCTGACGCTCGCTGTCGGCATCTGCGGCCGATATTTCTTTCTCGGTCATGGTTCGTGCCTTTGATTCTGGGAGGACGAGACGATCTCAGTCCGCCTTGTTGCGACGGGCCGGGAACAGGATGATGTCGCGGATCGACGGCGAGTTGGTCAAAAGCATGATGAGGCGATCCACACCGATGCCGAGACCGCCTGCCGGCGGCATGCCCTGGTCGATCGCGTCGAGGAATTCCTCGTCCAGTTCCTTCTGCTTTTCGCCGCGCGCATGCGCCTGCTCGAGCTGCTCGACCATGCGGGCGCGCTGCTCTTCCGGATCGTTGAGTTCCGAGAAGGCGTTGCCGAGTTCCCAGGCGTTGCAATAGGTTTCGAAGCGTTCGACGAGGCGGGGCTCGCCCGGCACCTCCTTGGCGAAGGGCGAGATGTCCTTCGGGAAATGCGTGACGTGCGCCGGCTGGATCAGCGTGCCCTCGACCTTCTCCTCGAAGATGAAGGCAAGGCATTCGCCCCAGGTGGCGTCCTTCTCGACGGCGAAACCGGCTGCCTTGGAGGCGGCGCGGGCTTCCTCATCGGTCTTGATGGCCAGGAAGTCGATGCCGGTCGCTTCCTTGACGGCGTCGGGCATCGGCACGCGGCGGAACGGACCCTTGAAGGAGATCTGCTTGTCGCCGAAGGCGAATTCCGTGCTGCCGTGGATCGACATGGCAAGCGTCGAGAACAGCCGCTCGACGAGGTCCATGATGTCCTCGTAGTCGGCATAGGCCCAGTAACACTCCATCATCGTGAATTCGGGATTGTGCCGGGTGGAGACGCCTTCGTTGCGGAAGTTGCGGTTGATCTCGAACACCTTGTCGGTGAGGCCGGAAACCAGCGTGCGCTTGAGGAACAGTTCCGGCGCGATGCGCAGGTACATGTCGAGCTTCAGCGTGTTGTGATGCGTCTTGAACGGCTCGGCGGTGGCGCCGCCATAGACCGAATGCAGCATCGGCGTCTCGACTTCCATGAAGCCGTCATTTTCCATGAATCGGCGGATGCCCGAGACGATGCGGCTGCGCTGCTGGAAGCGCAGCTTCGATTCCTCGTTGGTCATGATGTCGAGGTGGCGCTTGCGGTAGCGCAGCTCGATATCGGAAACGCCGTGCCACTTTTCCGGCATCGGCAGCAGCGTCTTCGTCAGCATGGTGATCTGCTGCGCGTTGATGGTCAGCTCGCCGCGCTTGGTGCGGCGCACGACGCCGGTGACGCCGATGATGTCGCCGAGATCGATCATCGGCAGCAGGGAGCGAGCCTCTTCCGAGGTCACGTCCTTGTGGCTGAAGATCTGGATCTTGCCGGAGGCGTCATGGATGTCCATGAACATGCCGGAATTGCGCGAGGAATAGACGCGGCCGGCAACGGTGACGACATCGCCGGTCTCGGTGTCCGGCTCCAGCCCTTCGTATTTCGCGGCCAGCTCGGCATTGGTCATGGTCCGGTGGAAATGCGCCGGATAGACCTCGCCGATCTGCTCGCGCAGCAGCTTCAGCTTCTGGCGGCGGACTTCCGTCGCGTCGGAGGAGAGGGCGGATGCTTCGGTCTTGTCGTTCATGGTTTTAAAGTCCGGTTCAGTTCTTCGGGCCGACGAGGGTCGCAACGGTCTGCGCGGCAAGTTTCAGCCGCTGGCGGACGACGGAGCGGCCGAGGATCGCCATGCTATCGAAAAGCGGCAGCGAGCGCGAGGAGCCCGACACGGCGACGAAAAGCGGCGCGACGATGACCTTCAGCTTCTTGCCCATGCGGTCGGCGATAGCGCGCAGTTCGGCCTCGATCGTCTCGACGTTCCATTCGAGGATCTTCTCGAGGTCCGGCTGCACCGTGTTCAGGATTTCCAGCAGCTCCTCCGGCGTCGACTTGATCTTCGCGAAGGCGGCGGGATCGAGGTTGAGGTCGGACTTGAACAGGAAGCCGGCCAGATCGGGCAGCTCGCCGAGCTTGGTGATGCGCGACTGCGACAGCTTCAGGCCCGCCTTCAGACGGTCGTTTTCCATCGCCCAGGTCAGGACCCGGTGCTGGAATTCCTCTTCCGAGAGCTTTTCGCGGATCCAGCGGCCGTTCAGCCAGTCGAGCTTCTGGATGTCGAAGATCGCGCCGGCCTTGGAAAGGTTTTCCGGGTCGAACTTTTCGGCAAGCTCCTCCATGGTCAGAAGCTCCTCGCCTTCGGAGATCTGGATGAAAAACAGGCCGAGGAAGTTCATCAGTGCCTCGGGAATATAGCCGAGGGCCGTGTAATAGGAGATCGACGTCGGGTTCTTGCGCTTCGACAGCTTGGACTTGTCGGCATTGCGCATCAGCGACAGGTGCATGAAAACGGGCGGTTCCCACCCGAGATACTGGTAGATCAGAATGTGCTTCGGAACGGAAGCGAGCCATTCCTCGCCGCGCGCGACATGGGTGATCTTCATCAGGTGGTCGTCGACGACGTTGGCCATGTGATAGGTGGGCATGCCGTCGGCCTTCAGCAGGACCTGCATGTCCACGGCATCCCACGGGATTTCCACGTCGCCGTAAACGCCGTCATGGAACTTGCAGGTGCCTTCGGTCGGGATCTTCATGCGCACGACATGCGGCTCGCCGGCGGCGACGCGCGAAGTGACCTCTTCGGCCGAAAGGTTCAAACAGTGACCGTCATATTTCGGCGGCAGGCCGGCGGCGCGCTGCGCCTCGCGCATCTTTTCCAGGCGCTCCGGTGTGCAGAAGCAGCGGAAGCCGTGACCGGCCGCTACGATCTGCTCGACATAGGGCTTGTAGAGTTCCTTGCGGTCGCTCTGGCGATAGGGGCCGTAGGGGCCGCCGATATCCGGGCCTTCGGACCATTTCAAGCCGCACCATTTCAGGGCGTCGAGCACCTTGGTCTCGAATTCCGGAGTGGAGCGGGTCGCGTCGGTATCCTCGATGCGCAGGATGAACTCGCCGCCGTGTTTCTTTGCGAAGAGATAGTTGAACAGCGCGATATAAGCGGTGCCGACATGTGGCTCGCCGGTGGGGGAGGGTGCGATGCGGACGCGAACGCCTGAAGTGGTCATCTTGTTTGCCCGTCATAAAAGGCCGGGCTGCGCTCGGGACAAGCGCTGTCCAGCCGAAGATGTGTATCTGGATCAGGAAACCGGCGGGAAAAGGGCGTGTTGCCGTTTCAATTCCACGTTTTCCATATGGCTGGCCTTAGGCCATATTCAACGGGTGGCGTCAAGGGAAACTGCGCCGCCGGGCGAGCGGAGGGGCCAAGGACACCGCGCTGCACCGAAAAGAGCCGATCCTTGCGGATTCGCCAGCCGCGTTTACCCTTCGGAAGGATATCGGGATGAAAGCCATACGCTTGCCGGAATTGATTTGCAATTTTTGCGGCAGTGGCGAAATAGGTCTTCAATCATTCACCGCGAGGAAATAATGAAGAAATTGATTTTGAGCCTCTTGCTGGCGGCTTCCATGGCAGACGTCGCTGCGGCCCAATCGACCATCACGCGCGACAGCTCCGCACGCCTGCTCGAGTCCTACCGCGCCTATATCGGCAATGACGACCTATACAATTCCAAGGGCGAGCGGCTGACGCTGCCCTGGCAGATCATCCGCCAGGACCGCGCCAACTATCACGCCTATCGCCGCCGCGATCGCGGCGACCAGGGCGACAGCTTCTTCTCGCTGCCGTCCAATCGCCAGAAGCTGGAGGCGATGCTGGCAAGCGGCCACATCGCCGACGATGCCGGGAACGTCATCGTTCGCGGCAATGTCTGGATCAAGGTCGACATCTACGGCCGCGGAGACATCGGCGAATGGGTCGATGTCCACGTTCGGGACTGACGGGCCGCCATCGGGGAGGCCGCATCCGTTTTCGGGGCGCGGCCCTTGCGGTTGGCGGCAACCGGTCAATGGCCGCCGGATGCATTTTTCCTGCGGTTGCGCGCCATCATGTTGAGTGCTTCCACGAGCGCGGAGAAGGCCATGGCGGCGTAGATGTAGCCCTTGGGAACGTGCACGCCCATGCCTTCGGCGATCAGCGTCGTGCCGATCATCAGCAGGAAGGCGAGCGCCAGCATGACGATGCTGGGATTCTTCTCGATGAAATTGGCGAGCGGGTTGGCGGCCACCAGCATGACCGTCACGGCCGCGATGACGGCAACGAACATGATCGGCAGATGCGGAGTCATGCCGACGGCGGTGATGATGCTGTCGATCGAGAAGACCAGATCGAGCAGCAGGATCTGGCCGATGGCCGAGGCGAAGGTCGAGGTCGTCGACTTGGCGATGAAATCCTCGCCCTGTTCCTGAGGGTCGACATTGTGATGGATCTCCTTCGTCGCCTTCCAGACGAGGAAGAGGCCGCCGCCGATGAGGATCACGTCCTTCCATGAGAAGCCCTGGCCGAAGATCTCGAAAACCGGCTGCGTGAGCTGTACGATCCAGGCGACGGTGCCGAGCAGGGCAAGGCGCATGACGAGGGCCAGCCCGATACCGATCTTGCGGGCCCTGTCGCGGTGTTCCGCCGGCAGTTTGTTGGTCAGGATCGAGATGAAGATGAGGTTGTCTATGCCGAGGACCACCTCCATGACGACAAGCGTGACGAGTGCGACCCACGCGCCCGGATCCTGTATCAACCCAACGATATCCATAGACGGTTTTCCCCTTTTGCCGGCATTCGCCGCTGCTGGCCCCCAGCCCGGTCTGCTTCGGAATGGCCGTAATGTAAGGAGTGCCGTCGTCCGTACAAGCACCGCCGCCAATTTCGCGGCGGCGGGTGCAATCTCAGGCTTTCAGGGGGAGCCATATCTCCGTCACGCCCATGCCGGTGCGTGGATCGAAGCGCTCGTCGTAACGTTCCATCATGTCGGGGTTGACGCCGTGCAGGTGGCCCGATTGCGGGAGCCATTCGCCGAAGATCCGGTGTGTCGTGGCGGAGATGCCGGAGATATGGCCGCGGTGGGTGAATATTGCGTAGCGCTGCTGCGGCAGTCTCGCGGTTACGAAACCTTCGGCAGGTCGTCGGCGCCGGCGACTTCGGTGGCCGACATATAGCGGAAGGCTTCGCTGTTTGCCTCGATCTGGGTGCAGACGCCATAGGCGACATTGCCGATTTGGCCCGGGATGTGGCCGAAATGCTGATTGAACCTTTGCCAGAGCGAGGGGATCGCCTGCGTGGCGTCATAGGCATAGGTCTCCGCGAAGCCGGCGAGCAGCATCGCGGGATGGGTCTCGAAGCGCGGCGGGTCGAGCTTGGGAAGGCGGGTGTCGTCCATTCTGATCGGTCCCTGTAACGCGAGGTTGCGAGCGTGCCCTTGCTTGCGCAAGCTTTCCGGCGTCAGGCCGAATTGCTCGCGGAAGGCACGGGTGAAAGCCTCGTGCGAGCCGTAGCCGGCATCGAGGGCAACCTGGAGAATGGTGGCAGAACCGCCCGCCAGCGCAAGAGCCGCCTCGCTGAGGCGGCGGCTTCGGATATAGCCGCTGATCGAATGGCCGGTGGTCATGCCGAAGACGCGCGAGAGATGAAAGCGCGACAGCCCGGCCGTCTCGGCAATTTCGTCCAGCGAAATGCCGGATGCAAAATGGCTTTCGATAAACCATATCGCCCTGCCGATCGCGCTCATGCTTCACTCCCCTGATTGCCGGACCAGTCATAGAAGCCTGGGGGCGGCGGCGCTTGATCGCCGTTGCGGAGTTGGGAGAGGCTCCGCCGCCGGCAGTCGGGGAAATCGTCAGTCCCGATCCCGGCGATCGATGCCGTAAGCCGCGAGGAAGACGCGTACGGCGCCGCGCACGACATAATCGATTTCCTCTATCGAAGGGGGCGCTTCCATATCGCCGAACAGCCGGTATTTGAAGTAGCCGCCGCTTGCCATCTCGAGAAACTGGCGCGCGGCCAAGTCCAGATCCTCGATTTTGACGCAACCCGCCTCGGCTTTGCGCTGAAGATAGCCGCGCAACACGGTGCGCAGATTGTCCGGGCCGGTAAAGAAGCGCTGACAGAGAGAAGGCATGCGCTCGCGCACGCCGATGACCGTCCGCATGGCGCTGATGGTCTTTTCCGATGTGAGATGTGTCGCAAATACCTTGCCGAACTCGTGAAGACCGGGCTCGATATCGACATCGTCGGCGAGAGTGGCCCGCACGGCTTCGACGAAATGGGCGCGTTCGCTGTTTACAATGGCCGCAAACAAATCTTCCTTGTTGGCGAAGTAAACGTAAAGAGTGCCCTTGGAGACGCCCGCCTCGCGGGTGACATCGTTCATGCTCGCCGCATCGAAACCCATCTTCATAAAGACACGCTTGGCGCCTTCGAGAATCTGATGTCGCTTGACCGGATCCTCGCCCGCCGCCCAACGTCCACCGGAACCTGGCGCGGGCGCGTTCAACACAGCGGCATTTTGCGATTCGTGTTTCATCGTCTCCTTCACTCGATCGTTTTTTCCGAATCTTAAACAGATTCGCCAAATAAATCGAACCACCCGGTTCGATATCTCTTGATATGGAGTGAAAAAGGCTCTATGTCAATTGAACTGAACCGTTCGGTTCGATTTATTTTACCCAGATTTCGGTGGTAGGGCAATGTCGTCAAGTCATGGAAACAATGTAGCGCGCATCGTGAACGAGCCCGCTGATGCCGAAGCGGAAGCTCCGGAAGCGGAAGCGTCTGCCGATGCTCCTGTAGCCGAGACGCGTGGCAACCCCGCCCCCGCCCAGGCTGCGTCAGCATCTCCGGCCCCTGCGGCCCCACCGCCGCCGGAAAAGAAGCGGCGCAGCCTGGCTTTCCCCATCATCCTCGTCGCGGCGCTCGCAGCCGGCGGCTGGTACGGCTATGACTGGTGGACGAACGGTCGGTTCATGGTCTCCACCGACGACGCCTATATCGAAGGCGACATCGCGACGATCTCGCCGAAGGTCACGGGCTATGTCGCCAAGGTGAATGTCGTTGCCAACCAGCAGGTCAAGGCCGGCGATGTGCTCGCCACGCTGGACGACGGCGACTACAGGCTGGCATTGGACCAGGCCCAGGCCTCTCTCGACACCGAACAGCTTTCCCTGCACACCATCGATGCACAGATCGCCGCCGGCCAGGCCGCTCTTGCGCAGTCGCAGGCGCAGAAGGTTGCCCTGGAGGCCACGGTCCGCGGCGCCCAGATCACCCAGACGCGCGCTGCCGAACTGCAAGCCAAGTCGGTCGGCACCACGGCCGCCTTGGATAGCGCCAACATCGCGCTCGACCAGGCCAAGGCCAACCTGGTCGGCGGCGATGCCGCCATTGCCTCGGCGCAAGCCAATATCAACCTGCTGCAGGCCCAGCGTCGACAGGCCGAAAGCACGATCAAGGGGCTTGAGGCCGCTCGTGACAAGGCCGCCCGCGACCTGTCATTCACCGTGTTGAAGGCGCCTTACGACGGTATCGTCGGCAATCGTTCGGTGCAGGAGGGGGATCTCGTCTCTCCTGGCCAGAAGCTGATGGCGATCGTGCCGATCCGGCAGCTCTATATCGATGCCAACTTCAAGGAAACGCAGATCCAGCATCTGGTTCCCGGCTCCAAGGTCAATATCCAGGTCGATGCCTATAGCGACCATCCGATCGTCGGCACCGTCGAATCGATCTCGCCGGCCTCCGGCTCGGTCTTCTCGCTCCTGCCGCCGGAAAACGCGACGGGCAACTTCACCAAGATCATCCAGCGCGTGCCCGTCCGCATCGCATTGCCGCAGGACGCGCTCAATACCGGTCGTCTGCGCGCAGGCCTCAGCGTCGTCGTCGACGTCGATACCCGCACGGCACCGGACAAGTAAGCGATCAAGCTCGGGAGAGACGCGCCATGTCGTCCGCCAGCACTACAGCCGGGTCGCCTCCGCGCGCGGCCGGCCCCGCCGCGCCAGCCGCGGCCGATCATATCGAGCCGCGAAAGCTCATCGCCTTCCTGGCGATGGTGCTCGGCATGTTCATGTCGATTCTCGACATCCAGATCGTTTCGGCGTCGCTCAGCGAAATCCAGGCCGGCCTCAGCGCCGGCTCGGATGAGATCGGCTGGGTCCAGACGGCCTATCTGATCGCCGAAGTCATCATGATCCCGCTATCGGGAACGCTGGCGCGCATCATTTCCACGCGCTATCTGTTCGCCATCTCCGCCGCCGGCTTCACCGCGGCGAGCGCGCTTGCCGCGACCGCCACCAACATCGACCAGATGATCATCTACCGCGCCCTGCAGGGCTTCATCGGCGGCGGCATGATCCCCTCGGTCTTCGCGGCGGCATTCACGATCTTCCCGCCGTCCAAGCGCAACGTCGTCTCGCCGATCATCGGTCTGATCGCCACGCTCGCGCCGACCATCGGCCCGACGGTCGGCGGATATCTGTCCAACGCCTTTTCCTGGCACTGGCTGTTCCTCGTCAACATTCCGCCTGGCATCGTCGTTGCCATCGTCACCTGGAACTTCATCGATTTCGACAAGCCCGAGCTGTCGCTGATGAAGAAATTCGACTGGTGGGGTCTGATTTCGATGGGCGTTTTCCTCGGCGCGCTGGAATATGTGCTCGAGGAAGGCAATACCAACGACTGGTTCAACGACAATTATATCGTCTTCGGTGCCATTGCCTCCGTCATCGGAGCGATCGTCTTCTTCTACCGCGCCTTCACGGTGGAATTTCCCGTGGTCGATCTGAGGGCCTTCACGAACAAGAACTTCTCCTTCGGGTCGATGTTCTCCTTCGTCATGGGTATCGGCCTCTACGGCCTGACCTATATCTATCCGCTCTATCTGGCGCGCATCCGCGGTTACGATTCGCTGCAGATCGGCGAGACGATGTTCGTGTCCGGCCTGACCATGTTCTTCACGGCGCCGCTTGCCGGTTTCCTGGCGAGCAGGGTGGACCTGCGCATCCTGATGATCATCGGGTTCACCAGCTTCTCGGCCGGCACCTACATCATGATGCACCTGACGGTGGATTGGGATTTCTGGGAACTGCTGATCCCGCAGATTCTGCGCGGCTTCGGCCTGATGCTGTGCATGGTGCCGATCAACAACATCGCGCTCGGGACCATGCCGCCCGCCCGCATGCGCGGCGCCTCCGGCCTGTTCAACCTGACGCGCAACCTCGGCGGCGCCGTCGGTCTTGCGATCATCAACACGCTGCTGACGAACAGGCAGGACCAGCATTATTTCAACCTGCGCGACCATATCCATTGGGGCAGCCAGGCTGCCGTGACGCAGTTGAACAACATGGCCGCCAGCTTCAATGCCGCCGGTCTGGATGGCGACCAGGCCGCCTTGAAACAGATGGTCAACATGGCGACGCAGCAGGCGGTCGTCATGTCCTTCGGCGACATCTTCCTGATGCTGACCGTGCTGTTCCTGGCAATGATTCTCGGTGTGCTCATGCTGAGCAAGCCGAGTGTGCCGGGCGGCGGAGGCGGTGGCGGCGGCCACTGATCAGGTTCTCAATATGCTCCCAAGGCATGGCCCCTCTTCTTGAGGGGCCTTTTTTTGTTCGTGGTGCCGGATGGAAAATCCGGCTGAGGGAAATTTTTGATTTACGTACATCAAAAATGGCGGTAAGGGTGTCCGCAGGAGGAGCCGATGAGACCGACCGTGCATGATATTGCCGCCGCGGCGGGCGTTAGCCTCGCCACCGTCGACCGCGTGCTGAACCAGCGGCCGGGCGTGCGGATGGTGACGCGGGAGAAGGTCGAGGCAGCCATACGCGAGATCGGCTATATCCGCGATGTCGCCGCCGCCAATCTGGCCAAGGGCCGCGTCTATCCCCTCGTTTTCATCGTGCCGACGGGCGACAATTCCTTCATGCACGGGCTTCGCTCCGAGGTACATCAGGCGACCTTGCGGGCCGGCATAGAGCGCACGGAAATCCGCATCGTCGAAGTGCCGGCTTTCGACGTGCCGGCTTTGGTTGCCGCCCTTGACGCCTTGCGGGGGCAGGATATCTCCGGCGTCGCCCTGGTGGCGACCGATGCGCCCGAGGTACGCGCTGCCGTCGACCGTCTGGTGTCCGGGCGCATCCCTGTCGTCACGCTGGTTTCGGACCTCACCGATTCCGCCCGTCATCACTATGCCGGCATCGACAACATCGCTGCCGGCCGCACCGCCGCCCGGCTGCTTGGACGCTTCCTCGGCGGCCGCAAGGGCGATATCACCGTTCTCGCCGGCTCGATGCTGGTGCGCGACCACCGCGAGCGCCTGCAGGGCTTCTCGGCCGTGATGGCGGAGGAATTTCCCGGCCTGCGGCTGCTGCCCGTGCTGGAAGGACGCGACGATCCGGAACGGGCCAGGTCGCTGGTTTCCAAGGCGCTTTCCGAAAATCGCGACATCATCGGCATCTACAGCCTCGGTGCCGGCAACAGGGGTCTGATCGCGGCGCTGAAGGCCGTCAGGCCCGAGCGCGAACTGACGGTTGTCGTCCATGAGCTGACGCGGCATACGCGGGCGGCGCTGGTGGACGGCACGGTCGATGCCGTTCTCAATCAGGATGCCGGCCATGAGGTGCGCAGCGCCATCCGCGTCATGAAGGCAAAGGCCGACGGCCAGGCCGTCATCGCCGATCAGGAACGCATTCGTCTCGACATTTTCTTGAAGGACAATCTGCCCTGAGCATTCGAGTGCGGCAGAGCATAGGGAGTAACATCTGATGTATTTGGGTCTCGATCTCGGAACGTCCGGCGTCAAAGCGATGCTGATCGACGGCAATCAGAAGATCATCGGCTCCGCCAATGGCGGGCTCGATGTGTCGCGTCCGCATCCCGGCTGGTCGGAGCAGGATCCGGCCCACTGGATCCGCGCGACGGAAGAAGCCGTTGCCGGGCTGAAGGCGGTGCATCCGAAGGAACTGGCGGCCGTGCGCGGCATCGGCCTTTCCGGCCAGATGCATGGCGCGACGCTGCTCGATGCCGATGACAAGGTGCTGCGCCCCTGCATTCTGTGGAACGACACGCGCAGCCACCAGGAGGCCGCCGCGCTCGATGCCGATCCGCGTTTTCGCGCGCTGACCGGCAATATCGTCTTCCCGGGCTTTACCGCGCCGAAGCTTGCCTGGGTCGCCAGGCACGAGCCGGAGATTTTCGCCAAGGTGCGCTGGGTATTGCTGCCGAAGGATTATCTGCGCCTCTGGCTGACGGGCGAGCACATGTCGGAAATGTCTGATTCCGCCGGCACGTCCTGGCTCGATACCGGCAAGCGCAAATGGTCTTCCGAGCTGCTGGCCGCGACGAACCTCGATGAGAAGCAGATGCCGACGCTGGTCGAGGGCACCGAAGTCGCCGGCAAGCTGCGTGGCGAACTCGCCTCGAAATGGGGTATCGATGGCGATGCCGTCGTCGCCGGCGGGGCAGGGGACAATGCGGCCTCGGCCTGCGGTATGGGCACGGTGCGCGACGGTGCGGCCTTCGTATCGCTCGGCACGTCGGGCGTACTTTTCGCCGCCAATGGCTCCTATCTGCCGAAGCCGGAAAGCGCCGTGCATGCCTTCTGCCACGCGCTGCCGAACACCTGGCACCAGATGGGCGTCATCCTGTCGGCGACCGATGCGCTGAACTGGCACTCGAATGTGACGGGCAAATCCGCCGCCGAACTCACCGCCGAGCTTGGCGAGACGCTGAAGGCGCCGACGAGCGTCACTTTCCTGCCCTATCTCTCGGGCGAGCGCACGCCGCATAATGACGCGACGATCCGCGGCGCCTTCATCGGCCTCGGTCACGAAAGCGGCCGCGTCGTGCTGACGCAAGCCGTGCTCGAAGGCGTCGCCTTCGCCATTCGCGACAATCTGGAAGCGTTGCGCTCGGCCGGCACGGACATCGCCCGCGTGACCGCTATCGGCGGCGGGTCGCGGTCCCGCTACTGGCTGGCCTCGATCGCCACCGCGCTCGGCGTGCCTGTCGACCTGCCGGCGGACGGCGATTTCGGCGCGGCCTTCGGCGCTGCGCGTCTCGGCCTGATTGCCGCCACCGGCGCCGATCCCGTCGCGGTCTGCACCCCGCCGCAGACGGCCGGCACCATCGATCCCGTGGCGTCGCTGACGGATGCCTATGCGGATGCCTACAAGCGCTACCGGGCGGTCTATCCGGCGATCAAGCCGCTGAGTGTGGCCTGACCCCCTCACCCTGCCCTCTCCCCGAGGGGAGAGGGTGATACCGAGCTTGCAGTCGCCCATACCTTCTCCTCTCGGGGAGAAGGTGGCCCGAAGGGTCGGATGAGGGGGCGTCACAAGCGCGAACAACAATACGAAAATACCAAACCCAAGGAGATGAGACATGAGCACCGGATTTTTTGGTGACATCAGCAAGGTAAAATACGAAGGCCCCGACAGCACCAACCCGCTGGCCTTCCGCTATTACAACAAGGACGAAGTCGTTGCCGGCAAGCGTATGGAAGACCATCTGCGTTTCGCCGTCGCCTATTGGCACACCTTCACCTGGCCGGGCGGCGATCCTTTTGGCGGCCAGACCTTCCTGCGCCCCTGGTTCCATGAGACGATGGAAGCCGCCAAGCTCAAGGCCGACGTCGCCTTCGAATTCTTCACCCTGCTCGGCGCGCCCTACTACTGCTTCCACGATGCCGACGTGCGTCCGGAAGGCAAGAATTTTGCCGAGAACACCAGGAACCTCAACGAGATCGTCGATTACTTCGCCCAGAAGCAGGCCGAAACGGGCGTAAAGCTGCTGTGGGGCACGGCGAACCTTTTCTCCAACCGCCGCTTCATGTCGGGTGCTGCCACCAACCCCGATCCGGACGTCTTCGCCTTCTCGGCTGCGACGGTAAAGACCTGCATGGACGCCACCCACAAGCTCGGTGGCGAGAACTATGTGCTCTGGGGCGGCCGCGAGGGCTACGAGACCCTGCTCAACACCGACCTGAAGCGCGAACTGGACCAGATGGGTCGCTTCCTCAACCTTGTCGTCGAGTACAAGCACAAGATCGGCTTCAAGGGCACGATCCTGATCGAGCCGAAGCCGCAGGAGCCGACCAAGCATCAGTATGACTACGACGTCGCGACCGTCTACGGCTTCCTGAAGAAGTACGGCCTCGAAAACGAAGTGAAGCTCAATATCGAGCAGGGCCATGCGATCCTCGCCGGCCATTCCTTCGAGCATGAGCTGGCTCTTGCCAACGCGCTCGGCATCTTCGGCTCGATCGACATGAACCGCAACGACTACCAGTCCGGCTGGGATACCGATCAGTTCCCGAACAACGTTCCGGAAATGACGCTGGCCTACTACCAGGTTCTGGCAGGCGGCGGCTTCAAGAGTGGCGGCACCAACTTCGACGCCAAGCTGCGCCGCCAGTCGCTCGACCCGGAAGACCTGCTCATCGGTCACATCGGCGGCATGGATTGCTGCGCCCGCGGCCTGAAGGCTGCCGCCAAGATGATCGAGGACAAGGCACTCTCCCAACCGCTCGCAGACCGCTACGCCGGCTGGGATTCGGCCGAGGGCCAGAAGCTGCTGCGCGGCGAATACTCGCTCGACCAGATCGCCCAGTGGGTCGAAACCAAGGACGTCAACCCGCAGCCGAAGTCCGGCAAGCAGGAACTCCTGGAAAACATCGTCAATCGCTACGTTTGATCGATGCAGTCGGGAGGCGGTGCTTCATCGCCTCCCGAGCTAACGCCGGAAGGCTCGGCTGGAAATCGCTATGGAATTTCCCGATGGGTCCTTGGCGTTGGCGAAGACATAGCCATCGGCTTGATGTATGGGGCCGAATTCAAATCCTTCTTCGGCGCATTTCGCGCGGAAAGCTTCGACATGCTCGACGTCGAAGACCAGTTTTACCAGTACCTGGCCCATTTTCTGCGCCTTGCCCGTCGGATGAATCAGCAGATTTGCGCCGCCATCCGATGCCAGCAGCTCGACGATCCGATCGCCATCCTGCCGATGCGGCTTAAACCCGAAATGCCTCTCGTAAAAACTGATCGTCGTTTCGACATCGCGGACATAAAGGATGATCCTGCCGAGCGGCATTGCTACGCGTCCCTAACGCCGGAGGCGTGCCGGCGCCGCAACGGAGTTGCGCACCACGAGGTCCGGCCGCAGCAGGATTTCCGTTTCGGCCGGCTGTCCGTCCGAAAGCAGTTCGAGCAGCAGCGCCATGGCGTGCTTGCCGATGGCGGTGCGCGGCTGCCGGATCGTCGTCAGCGACGGCGTCATGAAAACGGCCTGCGGCACGTCGTCGAAGCCGGTCACCGAGAAATCCTCGGGGATATCGTAGCCGCGGGTCTTCAGGGCGATCATCACGCCGATGGCGGTCTGGTCGTTGACGCACATGAAGGCTGTCGGCAGCGTGTCGCGCATGAAGAGCTGCTCCACGGCAAGCCGGCCGCTTTCGATGGTGCCGTCGCCTTCGAGCACGGTGCGCAATTCGGGGCCGATGCCGGCCGCATCCAGCCCGGCTTCATAGCCCATGCGACGCCGGCTGTAGGCAAGCCGGGTGCGGGAATCACCGACGAAGGCGATCTTGCGGTGGCCTTCGGCAATCAGAAGATCGACGGCCTTGCGCGCGCCGGCGACATCGTCGACGCCGACATAGGGAATGCCGCCATTGAAGACCGGCTCGAAGACGCCGACGCTCGGCGGCAGCCGGGCCGTCATCGTCTGGTGCCCGAAGGGCAGGATACCGGTGAACAGAATCAGCCCCGCCGCCTGGTTGGAGTTCAGGAATTTCAGGTATTCCAGACCACGCTGCGCATCGTTCTGCGTGTGGCCGATGAGGACGCCATAGCCGTGCGACCGCGCTTCGTTTTCCAGGCCGATGAGAATATTGGAAAAATTGGGGTCGCCGATATCGGGTGCAACCACCAGAATCATGTTGGAGCGGCCGAGCCTGAGGCTGCGCGCCATGGCGTTGGTCGTGTAGCCGGTGACCGCAATGGCCTGGTTGACCTTCAGCCGCGTCGAATTGGCGACCTTCTCCGGCGTGTGGATTGCCCGCGAAACCGTTGCGATCGAAACATTGGCAATTCGGGCGACGTCTTCGATAGTTGCGGGCGTGGAATTCGACACTGCGCTCTGCCTTGGGTCTCGTCTGGGAGCGGAGACTACACAGACTTCCGTGTAGGTCAAAGGTAACCGCGGAAAATTGTGCGACATCCCATGATGTAAACCTTTACACGATGTATGTAAAGGTTTACATACGATGGAAAGCGGGTGGAGCCGCAGGGAGGATGCAATGAGTTCGGAAGCCGTCGACGGTGCGGTGGTGCTGTCTGCGAGAGGGATATCCAAGTCCTTCAACGGCGTGCAGGTTCTGTTCAGCGTCAACTTCGATCTCAAGGCCGGCGAAATTCATGCGCTCATGGGTGAGAACGGCGCCGGCAAGTCGACGCTCGTCAAGGTTCTGTCCGGCTTCGAGCAGCCGACCTCAGGCGAAATCCTGCTGGACGGCAAGCCGGTGAAGCTGCCGCCGAATGGCGCGGCCGAAGCGCTCGGCATCGTCATCATCCACCAGGAATTCAATCTTGCGGAACATCTGACCGTCACCGAGAGCCTGTTTCTCGGGCGCGAAGTCACCCGTTTCGGCGTGCTCGACCGCAAGCACATGCGCGCGGAAACGCGGCGCGTGCTCGAACTCCTCGGCTCGCATGTCGATGAAAATGCGCTCATCAGCTCGCTTTCCATCGCCGACAAGCAGATGGTGGAAATCGCCAAGGCGATCAGCCGCGATGCCCGCATCGTCTTCATGGACGAGCCGACGGCTGTGCTCTCGCGCGAGGAGACCAATTTCCTGTTCAAGCAGGTGCGCAAGCTGCGCGACCAGGGCACGAGCTTCGTCTTCGTCTCCCACAAACTCGATGAGGTCATGGAGCTGACGGATCGGGTGACGGTGCTGCGCGACGGCCAATGGGTGAAGACGTCGCCAACGGCGCTGCTTGACGGCGAATCGATCGCGCAGCTCATGGTCGGGCGTGAACTCTCCAGCCTTTACCCCGCCAAGAACGAGCCGGATGTCGACGAAAAGGTCGTGCTGAGCGTCGGCTCCCTTTCGACTGGCTATGTCCGCGATGCGAGCTTCGAGCTGCGCAAGGGCGAGATACTGGGCTTTTCCGGCATGATCGGCTCGGGCCGGACGGAGCTGATGGAGGCGATCGTCGGCCTGCGTGGACGCGCGTCCGGCGAGGTCGTCGCCAATGGGCGGACGGTGCCGTCGCACGACGTGCATGCGGCCATCGACGCCGGGCTTGCCTATATGACCAAGGATCGCAAGTCGAAGGGGCTGCTCCTGAATTCGGGCATGGCCGTCAACCTGACCCTTCAGTCTCTCGATCGGCACGGGAAGTTCGGTTATCTCAGCGCCTCCAGCGAGGCCAATGCGCTCGCGCGGGCACGCCGTCGTTTCGACATCCGGGTTCGTGACGGGAATATCGTTGCCGGCCGCATGTCCGGCGGCAATCAGCAGAAGCTGCTTCTGGCGAAGGTCATGGAAACCGAGCCCCAGATCATCATCATCGACGAGCCGACGCGCGGCATCGATGTCGGTACCAAGCAGCAGATCTATCATTTCATTTCGGCGCTGGCGCGGGACGGCCATTCGATCATCGTGGTCTCCTCGGAAATGCCCGAGGTCATCGGGCTTTGCACTCGGATCGCTGTCATGCGCGAGGGGCGGATTGTCGGCGTGCTCGAAGGCGACGAAATCTCCGAGCAGGAAATCATGCGTTATGCGGCGGGCCTGAAGAAAAAGACCGCCGCCTGAAGGGCGGCAACGAGCAGGGCGAATTCCCAGCGGTTATGGGACGGGAGGTTGGTTTTGGTTATGAGCGTGGGCGAAGACGGCAGCGGCAAGACGAGCCGGCGTGGACGGTCCTGGCGGGATGTCGATCTCAGGGCCGTTGCACCGTTTGCGGCGCTGGTGCTGCTCCTGATCGTGGGTGCGCTGGTCAACCCGAACTTCATCGGCATCACCAATCTTGCGAATGTCGCGACAAGAAGCGCCTTCATCGCCATCATCGCGGTCGGCGCGACGTTCGTGATCTCGGCGGGTGATCTCGATCTGTCCGTGGGGTCGATGGTCGCCTTCGTGGCGAGCCTGATGATCCTGCTGATGAATTCCGGCATTATTGCCGATCCCACTCTGATGCTGGCGGCAGCCGTGGCGTTCGGGATCGTTGCGGGCGCGCTCTGCGGGCTGGCGAACGGCCTGATTACCACCGTGGGCAAGATCGAGCCTTTCATCGCGACGCTGGGTACGATGGGTGTCTATCGCGGGCTGACGACCTGGCTGTCGCAGGGCGGCGCGATCACGCTGCGCTCGCAGGAGCTGCAGGCGCTCTATCGCCCTGCCTACTTCGGCTCCATCTTCGGGGTGCCGGTTCCGATCATCGTCATCCTTGCCGTCACCGGCGTTGCGGCCTTCATTCTTTACCGCACCCGTTACGGACGGCATGTCGTCGCCGTCGGCTCGAACAGCGATGTCGCGCGTTATTCCGGCATTGCGGTCAACCGCGTCCGCACCATCGCCTTCGTCATCCAGGGCCTCTGTGTCGCCATCGCCGTGCTTCTCTACGTGCCGCGTCTCGGCTCGACCTCGGCAACGACCGGCATTCTCTGGGAGCTTCAGGCGATCACCGCCGTCGTCGTCGGCGGCACGGCGCTCAAAGGCGGAGCGGGCAGGGTGTGGGGCACGATCTGCGGCGCCTTCATCCTGGAGCTTGTCGGCAATATCATGCTGCTTTCCAATTTCATCAGCGAGTATCTGATCGGCGCCATCCAGGGCGCGATCATCATCATCGCCATGCTCGTTCAGCGTTCGCTGGTGCGCAAATCGTGAATAACCGGGTCAGGGGGCGCCCGGTCATCAGGACAAGGCCCTGTTTTCATGTGGGAGGATAAAATGCGCAAAAGACTATTGGCGGGCGTTGCCGTCGTGCTTGCGGCTCTGGCCGGCACGGTACATGCCGAAGACAAGAAGGTGACGATCGGCGTTTCCATTCCAGCCGCCGACCATGGCTGGACCTCGGGCGTGGTGTTCCATGCCGAGCGCGTCGCCAAGCTGCTGATGGCGGAGCATCCGGGCCTCAACGTCATCGTCAAGACATCGCCCGACGCCGCGAGCCAGGCGAACGCGGTGCAGGATCTCGAGACCCAGGGCATCGATGCTCTCGTGATCCTGCCTTCGGACCCGGACCCGCTCGTCAACGCCATCAAGGAAGTCAAGGACAAGGGCAAGTTCGTGACGCTGGTCGACCGTGCGCCGAGCAACAACGACGATTCCGTCCGTGACCTCTACGTCGCCGGCAACAATCCGGCGCTTGGCCAGACCGCTGGCGAGTACATCAAGAAGAACGACCCGGACGCTCAGGTCGTCATCATCCGCGGCTTGCCGATCCCGATCGATCAGCAGCGCCAGGACGGCTTCGACAAGGGCATTGCCGGCTCCAACATCAAGATTCTCGACCGCCAGTACGGCAACTGGAACCGCGACGACGCCTTCAAGGTGATGCAGGACTACCTGACCAAGTTCCCGAAGATCGACGTCGTCTGGTGCCAGGATGACGACATGGCCGTCGGCGTTCTGCAGGCGATCGACCAGGCCAAGCGCACCGACATCAAGTATGTCGTCGCCGGCGCCGGTTCGAAAGACATGATCAAGAAGGTCATGGACGGCGACAAGCTGATCCCGGTCGACGTGCTCTATCCGCCGGCAATGGTCGGCACGGCCATGGAGCTGACGGCGGCCAACTTCTACGATCAGGTCCCGGTTCGCGGCAATTACATCCTCGATGCGACGCTCGTCACGAAGGACAATGCCAAGGACTTCTATTTCGCCGATTCACCGTTCTGACCGGCTGCTCCGGACACATGCGCCCGCCGGGTTCCGGCGGGCGTTTTTTATGCAGTTGCCGCCTCGTCATCGACTCTGTGATAATTTTTGCGGCACGTACCTCTTGCCGTGGACGGTCGGCCGTGATTAGGTCGCAAGGCATTCGACTTTCATCCTGAAGACCCTATAGTTTTTGAGGTCACGGCGTTCTAGCCGCCTCGGATTTGGGTCCGAAAGGCATCGGAAACGTTTACAGAACGCGATTAGGGAGGAATTACTGATGAAGACGATCAAGGGTCCGGGCCTGTTTCTTGGCCAGTTCGCCGGTGACGCGGCGCCGTTCAACTCGTGGGATTCGATCACGAAATGGGCTGCCGACGCCGGTTATGTCGGCGTGCAGGTTCCGACCTGGGCAGGCCAGCTCATCGACCTGAAGAAGGCCGCTTCTTCCAAAGATTATTGCGACGAATTCGCCGGTGTCGCCCGCGCCAACGGCGTCGAGGTCACCGAGCTTTCCACCCACCTTCAGGGCCAGCTCGTCGCCGTGCATCCGGCCTATGACGAAGCCTTCGACGGCTTTGCTGCGCCGGAAGTGCGCGGCAACCCGAAGGCGCGGCAGGAATGGGCCGTCGAGCAGGTCAAGATGGCGCTGACCGCTTCCAAGCACCTCGGCATCAAGGCGCATGCGACCTTTTCCGGTGCGCTTGCCTGGCCGTTCGTCTATCCTTGGCCACAGCGTCCGGCCGGCCTCGTCGAGACCGCGTTCGAGGAGCTGGCTCGCCGCTGGACGCCGATCCTCAACCATGCCGATGAAAATGGCGTCGACATCTGCTACGAGATCCATCCCGGCGAAGACCTGCATGACGGCATCACCTTCGAGATGTTCCTGGAGCGCGTGAAGAACCACCCGCGCGCCAACATGCTCTACGACCCCTCGCACTACGTGCTGCAGTGCCTCAATTATCTCGAGAACATCGACATCTACAAGGACCGCATCAAGATGTTTCACGTCAAGGATGCGGAGTTCAATCCGACCGGGCGCCAAGGCGTCTATGGCGGCTATCAGGGCTGGGTCGAGCGCGCCGGCCGCTTCCGGTCGCTCGGCGATGGCCAGGTCGATTTCGGCGCCGTCTTCTCGAAGATGACGGCGAACGATTTCGACGGCTGGGCCGTGGTCGAATGGGAATGCGCGCTGAAGCATCCCGAGGACGGCGCTCGCGAGGGCTCCGAATTCGTCAAGGCGCACATCATCCGCGTGACGGAAAAGGCCTTCGACGATTTTGCCGGCAGCGGCACGGACCAGGCGGCCAATAAAAGAATGTTGGGCCTGTCGTAATTTCCTCTTCTCCCCAGCGGGGAGAAGATGTCCGAAGGACAGATGAGGGGACGAGGAGCGTCGCGACGAGTGCCTTGAGCGGTAAGCGAAGGGCTGTGTCCGCTGAAGTCCCCCTCATCCGACCCTTCGGGCCACCTTCTCCCCGCTGGGGAGAAGGGAAGTACAATTCCATTCTCAGGAGGACAAAATGGCAATCGAAGGATCATCGGAACAGACGCGGGAGCCGCGCATCCGGCTTGGCATGGTGGGCGGCGGCGCCGGCGCATTCATCGGCGCGGTGCACCGTATCGCCGCACGCATCGACGACCAGTTCGATCTCGTCGCCGGAGCGCTCTCGTCCTCGCCGGACAAAGCCCAGGCTTCCGGCCGCGATCTCGGTCTCGATCCCTCGCGCACCTATTCCAGCTATCGCGACATGGCGATCCGCGAAGCCAAGCTGAAGAACGGCATCGAAGCTGTTTCGATCGTGACGCCGAACCATGTCCACTACGACGCCGCCAAGGAATTCCTGCGGCGCGGCATTCATGTCATCTGCGACAAGCCGCTGACCTCCAATCTTGCCGACGCCAGGAAGCTGAAGAAGGTGGCCGACGAGAGCGGCGCGCTCTTCATCCTCACGCATAACTACACCGGCTACCCGATGATCCGCCAGGCGCGCGAGATGATCGCCAATGGCGAGCTCGGCGATATCCGCATCGTGCAGGCGGAATATCCGCAGGACTGGCTGACCGAGAATATCGAGCAGTCCGGGCAGAAGCAGGCGGCATGGCGAACCGACCCGGCCCAATCCGGCGCCGGCGGTTCGACGGGCGATATCGGCACGCATGCCTATAACCTCGCTTCCTTCGTCACCGGTCTCGAACTCGACAGCCTTGCCGCCGATCTCGACAGCTTTGTCGAAGGCCGTCGTCTCGATGACAACGGCCATGTGCTGTTGCGTTTCAAGGCAAAGGGCAAGGAGAAGCCGGCCAAGGGCATGCTCTGGTGCAGCCAGGTGGCGCCCGGCCACGAGAACGGCCTCAAGCTCCGCGTCTATGGCGCCAAGGGCGGCATCGAGTGGACACAGGCCGATCCGAACTATCTGTGGTATACGCCGTTCGGTGAGCCCAAGCGCCTGATCACCCGCAACGGCGCCGGCTCCGGCGCTGCCGCCGCGCGCGTCTCGCGCATTCCGTCGGGACATCCGGAGGGTTATCTGGAAGCCTTCGCCACGATCTATACCGAGGCCGCGCGTGCCATCAACGCTCGCAAGAAGGGCGTGGCGATCGATCCCGCCGTGGTCTATCCGACGGTCGATGACGGCGTGAAGGGCGTGGCCTTTGTCGAGGCCTGCGTTACCTCCTCCAAGCGTAACGGCGCTTGGGTCAAACTCTGAGCTTTAGGTGGGGTTCGAGGCAGCGAAACTGCCTCGAACCTGCTCATTCAGACAGCGACGTCCTGCTTGCGCTTCGTCAGCGCATCGACGCTCAGCGGGCCGCTGCCGGCACTGACGAGAAACAGGAAGATGAAGCAGAAGAGGATGGCTGCGACGCCGCCGTTCTGCGCGGGGTAGAAGCTCTGCGGCGCATGGCGCAGAAAATAGGCGAACGCCATCAGGCCCGACAACACGAAGGAAGCGATCCGCGTCTGGAAGCCGATCAGGACGAGGAAGCCGAGGGTGAGTTCGAGCAGGCCGGCGATCCACGGGAGCGACCCTACCGGCGGCACGTTTTCAACCGCCGGGAAATGCAGCACTTTCTGCGTTCCGTAGCTGAACAGCACAAGCGAGGCGACGATGCGCAGGAGGCTCAGCAGATAGGGTTGGAGAATATGGAGCGCAGGGAGCATTTGTATCCTTTCGTTATCAAGTTTGGCTGCTACCCTCAATTGATCCGTTGCGAAAAGACAAGTCACGACTGTTGACATTGATGTTATCCAGCCGTGCGATAATCGTTGCCGATGCCGGCGAAATTTTCCTGCATGCCCTTGGCCGGCTTGGTTTGCCGGCACCTGCAACGTTGCAGTTTTCCAGTGCCGGCACTGTACTTTGTCACGACGCTTGGTTAAACCGCAGCCAACGAAGCCAAAACAGACGGAATTTCCATCATGATCGATCCAAAGCTTCTTGCCGATCGCTTCCCCGGCGATTTCACGTTCGGCGTTGCCACCGCCGCGTTCCAGATCGAAGGCGCCACCAAGGCCGATGGCCGCAAGCCCTCCATATGGGACGCCTTCGCCAACATGCCCGGCCGGGTCTATCAGCGCCAGAACGGTGACGTCGCCTGCGATCATTACAATCGGCTGGAGCAGGACCTCGACCTGATCAAGGAGATGGGCGTCGAAGCCTATCGCTTCTCGATCGCCTGGCCGCGTATCATCCCCGAAGGCACCGGCCCGGTGAACGAAGCCGGCCTCGATTTCTACGATCGCCTTGTCGACGGCTGCAAGGCGCGCGGCATCAAGACCTTTGCCACCCTCTATCATTGGGATCTGCCGCTGGCGCTTGCCGGCGACGGCGGCTGGACGGCGCGCTCGACCGCGCATGCCTTCCAGCGCTATGCCAAGACCGTCATGGCCCGCCTCGGCGATCGTCTGGATTCCGTCGCCACCTTCAACGAGCCCTGGTGCATCGTCTGGCTGAGCCACCTCTACGGCATCCATGCGCCGGGCGAGCGCAACATGCAGGCGGCGCTTTATGCCATGCACACCATGAACCTTGCCCATGGCCTCGGCGTCGAGGCCATCCGCTCGGTGGCGCCCAAGGTGCCCGTCGGTATCGTGCTCAATGCCGCTTCGATCCTGCCGGGTTCGGATCGTCCCGAAGATCTGGCCGCCGTCGAGCGCGCCCATCAGTTCCACAACGGCGCCTTTTTCGATCCGATTTTCAAGGGCGAATATCCCAAGGAATTCGTCGAGGCGCTTGGCGATCGCATGCCAATCATCGAGGACGGCGATCTCAAGACCATCAACCAGAAACTCGATTGGTGGGGCCTGAACTATTATATGCCGATGCGCGTCGCGGACGACGCCTCCAGGAGCGGCGATTTCCCCTGGACGAAGGAAGCGCCGCCCGCAAGCGACGTGAAGACCGATATCGGCTGGGAAATCTATGCGCCGGGCCTGAAGCATGTCGTCGAGGATCTCAACAAGCGCTACGAGCTGCCGGAGTGCTACATCACCGAGAACGGCGCCTGCTACAATATGGGCGTGGTCAACGGCGAGGTCGATGACCAGCCGCGTCTCGATTACTATATCGAGCATCTCGGCGTCGTCGCCGACCTCATCAAGGACGGCTATCCGATGCGCGGTTACTTCGCCTGGAGCCTGATGGACAATTTCGAGTGGGCGGAGGGCTACCGCATGCGTTTCGGCCTCGTTCATGTCGACTATGAGACCCAGGTTCGCACGATCAAGAAGAGCGGCGAGTGGTACAGCAAGCTTGCCGCGCAGTTTCCGAAGGGCAATCACAAGCCGGTCTGATCGGCCGGCTTGCTGCGCAGGAATTTCAGGCCGTGCCCGAATCGGCGAGGCCTGATAGATATCGGGACATGATCCGACGTCCGATCTTCCTTTATGCGCTTTGCGGCAGCCAGCGGCAGGCTTCGACCAGCCGCAGGCTGCTCGAAGCTCTGCGGCAAGCCTGTCCGGACGGCGTCAACATCGCGATTTGCGATCTGATCGGCGATCTGCCGGTCTTCAATCCGGATAATGAGGGCGAGAAGACACCGCCGCAGGTCGAAACATTCGCGGCGGAGATCCGCAAGGCCGATGGCTTGATCGTGTCCTGCCCGGAATATGCACACGGCATACCGGGCGGCTTCAAGAATGCCCTGGACTGGCTCGTGTCGCGCGACGAGGTGCCGTTCAAGCCGCTGATGTTCGCCCATGCCTCGCATCGCGGCGATCTCGTATTGGCGCAGCTGACCGATGTCCTGCGGACCATGTCGCTGCGGATCGTGCAGGACGCTTTTTTGCGTCTGCCGATTGCGGGCAAGAGCGACGAAACGCAGGCGCAAATGCTGTTGGAGGCGCGCGAGAACGGCCTTTTATCCGCGAGTCTCGACCGTTTCGTGCGGGCGATTGCCGACAGGGCGTGAATTCTTCCGGCTTCGGCAAATATACAACTCTTTCCTGCAGGAATCTCGAATTCGCCTTAACCGTTTATTGAAGACCTGACGGCAGACTCCCGTGCCAAGGAGAAGAAGCGTTGGGAGCAGCTTTCAAGTCACTGCGGAAGAATGCGCAGCTCGGTCGTCATTCCATCGTGACGGCCGTTTTGATTTCTTTCGCATTGGTCGTTGCGGTCGTGACCATGATGGTGCTGACGGCCATCGGGCGCGTCGCCGATTATTCCAACAAGCTCGATGACGAACGTTCCTGGGAAACGACCGTCGGTGCGTTGAAGACCTTTCAAAGGCAGCTGGAAGCGACGCTGCATGACCATTCCGCCCGCAACGATGCGGCGCGAAGCGTCTACGGCATCGACGATCGCGGCTGGATCGCCGGCAATTACGGCGACATATCCTCCAATGGCGCGCTGTTCGACACCGCCGTTATCGTCGATGACGACAACAAGACTGTTACTGCCTACCACGACGGCGAGCCGTTGACCGGAAACATCGAGGACGTGCTTGGCTCCGCCGTATGGGCCCTGGTCGATCAGGCGCGCAATACCCGCGTGACCGGCGTGCCGGAAGCCTCCGGCTATATCATGACAAGGGACGGCATCGCCGCCGCCGCTGCCGCGACGATCCGCGAAAGGTCCGGCCGTATTCCGGTGCCCGAGGGCCAGAGGCGCTACCTGATCCTCGTTCGCTACCTGGATGCGGCGCGGATCAAGATGCTCTCCAATATCTACGTCATCAGCGGACTGAAGCTTGTGCCGCCGGAGACTGTGGCGCGCTATGCCGTCTCCATCGTCGATCCGCTCGGCAAGTCGCTGGGCCGGCTCGTCTGGAGCTCGCGCGAACCGGGCGATATGAGCTATCAGCAGGTGCGGCCGCTGGTCCTCGGCGCGCTCGGCCTCGTCGGCCTGTTCTTCGTGGTGCTGCTGATCCTCGGATCGCTTGCAGGCCGCCGTTTGCGGGCGGAAGAGGTCGTGGCCCGCCAGGTTTCGCTGCGCGACCGGTTGAGCGGCCTCCTAAATCGCGAGGGGGTACGGCTCGACGTGGATCGCCTGGTCGAGCGGGCGCACTTCGACGGGACCAACGTCCTGCTTCTCTATCTCGATCTCGACGGCTTCAAGGAAATCAACGATGCCTATGGGCATGGGACAGGTGATCAGCTCATCCGTGCCGTCGCAGCCGGGCTCAAGGTGCTGGTGCCGCCGCAGGCGGCGCTGGCGCGCCTGGGAGGAGACGAGTTCGCCATCGTCTTCCCGACAAAGGAGCTCAACGACGCGCCGGCCCTGCGGCTGGCCGAACAGATCCTGGATTTTCTTGCGGAGCCGCTGGAGATCGGCCGCCGGGTCGTCGTCGTCGGCGCCAGCATCGGCATTGCCAGCTCGCCGGAAGGCCGCATCGACCGCGAGGAGCTGGTGCGCCGCGCCGATCTTGCCATGTACAAGGCCAAGGAGGCCGGCCGTGCCCGCATGACCTGCTACGAAACGGCCATGGATGCCCATCGCGAGGAACGCAACGCGCTGGAGCTCGACCTGCGTCGTGCGATAGAGATGGAGGAACTGACGCTCGCCTATCAGCCGCTGGTCGATGCGTCGAGCTGCGAAATGACCGGCGTCGAAGCGCTGGTGCGGTGGAACCGTCCCGGTCACGGACCGATTTCGCCGGAAGCCTTCATTCCCATCGCCGAAACCAGCGGCCTGATCGAGGCACTGGGCCTGCTCGTTCTGCGCAAGGCCTGCAAGGCGGCGCAGCAATGGCCGGATCTGCATGTCGCCGTCAACGTCTCGCCTGGCCAGTTCCGCAATCCCGCCTTTGCCGATTATGTCCGCAGCGTGCTGAACGAGACGGGGATCGAGGCGGAGCGGGTGACGCTGGAGATTACCGAAGGCTATATCATTCAAAATCCGGAGCGCACCCGCAAGTCGATCGAGAGGCTGAAGGCGCTCGGCGTCAAGGTGGCGCTCGACGATTTCGGCTCCGGTTTCTCCTCCATAGGCTATCTGCGCCAGTTCGGTTTCGATCGCATCAAGATCGATCGTTCGCTGACCATGGACGTGCTGGAAGACAACCGCGCTCGCGAAATGCTGAAGGCAACGGTGGCATTGGCGCGCTCGCTCGATATTCCGGTGACGGCCGAAGGCATCGAAACCGAGGAGCAGGGACGGGCGCTCGAAGGTTTCGGCTGCGACGAGCTGCAGGGCTATTTCTACGGCAAGCCGATGCCGGAGGCCGAGATCGGCAAGCGGCTGGCCATTCAACTGGCCACGTCGCTGGATGAAGAGCGCGGCGCGGCCGCCTGAGATCAGCCGCCGATGTGCTCGCGGCCGCGCTTGCGGGCAAGCGCGATCTGCCGCTGCCGTTCGCGATAACGCTCGCGATCCTCTTCGCTGCGCTCGTGATAGCAATGGCTGCAGGAGACGCCGGCCTCGTAGAAGGGTGACGTCACCTCCTCGGCCGTAATGGGGCTGCGGCAGGCGTGGCAGAGCTTGTGATTGCCCTCCTTCAGCCCGTGCTCCACGGAGACGCGCTCGTCGAAGACGAAGCAGGCGCCTTCCCACAGGCTTTCTTCGGCGGGCACTTCCTCCAGATACTTCAGAATGCCACCCTTGAGGTGAAAGACCTCGTCGAAACCCTGCTGCTTCATGAAAGCGGTGGCCTTCTCGCAGCGGATACCGCCGGTGCAGTACATGGCGATCTTCGGCTTGTTGTGCAGGCCGCCGTTCTGCCGCACCCATTCGGGAAACTCGCGGAAAGTCTTGGTCTTCGGATCGACCGCGCCCTTGAAGACGCCGATGGCGGTCTCGTAATCGTTGCGGGTATCGATGACGATGGTGTCGGGATCGGAAATCAGCGCGTTCCAATCCTGCGGCGCGACATAGGTGCCGACGACCCTGGTCGGATCGATATCCTCGACGCCCATGGTGACGATCTCTTTCTTGAGCTTCACCTTCATGCGCACGAACGGCATTTTCGACGCGCGGCTTTCCTTGTGCTCGAGGCCGGCGAATTCCGGTTGGGAACGCAGGAAGGCAAGGACCGCGCCGATGGCAGCGTCCGTGCCGGCAATGGTGCCGTTGATCCCCTCGTGCGCGAGCAGCAGCGTACCCTTCACGCCGTTCTCCTCGCAGAGCGCGAGCAGGGGCTCGCGCAGGCTTTCGAAGCGCGGAAAGGAAACGAAATGATAGAGCGCGGCAACGAGGAATGCGCCGGTCGCGTCGCGCCGTGGATCGGGGAACTTGTCGGTCATGGCGGGGAAATACAATTTTGTGGGCTTTCAGGCAATCGGGATTCGTATTTTGAGACCATGCGGCCGGCAGCCTCGATCTTTCGAGGCACTGCCGCCGGGGCTGCCCTCGTTCTTCGGCGGGCTCAGAATGAGGGTGGAGTGACCTTCGAGCTTCAGACATTGCTTCGCGGTGATGGACCGGGCACTGGCGAACAGCCCTTATGCCGAGCTACGCAGGCCGTCAGGCGGGGCCTCGAAGCATCAAGGCGAGTGAGGGATTCGTCAGCCTCGATCCGCAGCTTCCAGCCAGAGGTGCTTTATCGTGCGGGCTTCGCGTTCCGGCTTGTCGGCAAAGACCCAGCGGGCCCGGTCCAGCGCTTCCTCGCGGGCGATCTGCTGGCGGGAAATGATCGCTTCCAGCAGGCGGGCGCGATCGTCGCTGCCGTCGAAGAGATGCGGCTCGCGATCCGCGACATCCGACAATATCGACATGTCGAGATAGCGGCCGAGCACATCGACAAGAGCCTTGGCCTCGATCTGCTTGGCATGCATGGCGGCGGGCCAGACGTCGCGCAGCAGCATGTGATGCATCCAGCAGTCCTGGCTGCGCTTGCGCAGATCGTGAAAACTCTCGGCGTGGGCCACGTCCGCACGGCATTCCGACAATGCCCTCCTTGCCTTGCGGGCGTTCTTGCGCCAGCCTTTCTGAAAGAGGCGGGCCGTATCGCGCCGCCCGCAGTCGAACGATACGTCTTTCAATGCGGTCAGTGCCTCGTTGCATGTGGCGACTGCTGCCCGGGCCTTGTCTTCGAGGTCCGTCTCCGTTTCCGCCATCCGATCGCGCCGGGTGGTCAGGACATCGCTCACGCGGGCCAGCGCCTGCAATTCATCCGCGGATGCGGCCGTTGCCTGCAGGTAGCGGCTGATTTCGATCAGCGCCGTCGCGTCGCGGACGCCGGACAGCGTTTGCGCCACTGCGCGAAGCCGGTCATTCTCCTGTTGCTGAAATTCCGGCGCGAGGGGCGCGACCAATCGATAGAGCGCGCGTACGCGCTTGATGTTCTTCCGCGCAGCATGGACCGCCTCGTGCAGGCCTTGCGGCCTGTCCGTCAGCACGGCCATCGCCTTGCCGAGTTGATGCGCGGCGGCTTTGTGCACCTCGTCATCGAGAGCCCGGTCAGGCCGTATGCGATAGCTCATCGTACTCCTGTTCGAACTGCGTCGCGAGGGCCTGATTGGAGTAGCGGTATTCGCCGGTCACTTCGCGGCCGATCCAGTCCGGGAGTTCGGGATTGTCGTTTTCGTCCTCCATCTCCACTTCGGCGATCACGAGGCCGCGGTGGGCGCCGCGGAAGACATCCACCTCCCAGACGAATCCCTTGAAGGGTACTTTGTGGCGGGTTTTCTCGATGACGAGGCCGATTGCCGTTCCCAGCAGTTCCTCCGCGTCGTCGACGGGGATCTCGTATTCGAACTCGTCCCTCGTCATCGCCTTGCCGATCTTGATCGTCAAGGTCGCCTTGGTGTCGTTCGTCAGCCGTATCCTGACCGAACGGTCGTCCATGGAGGCGATATATCCCTGTCGCAGGATCAGCCTTTCGGAAACGAGATCACGCCAGTGATCGCCGCGCACCAGAAACTTTCGCTCGATCTCTTTTGCCATGCGTTTGACATGCTCCACCGGCACAGATCGATCTAGACTATAGTATGTTATGGCGAATTCCTACCCGTCGTGCAGAAAGCATGCTTTTGTCTCGACAAGCACCGTCTGGAAGGTTATTCGAAAGCCGGTTTCAATCGTTTTAAAGGAGCGCACCGACCATGGGCGAGAAAACCGAAAAGCTTCTTTCCATCCTGAAACTGCAGCCCGTCGTTCCGGTGCTGATCGTCGATGATGCGAAATCGGCCGTGCCGCTCGCCCGGGCGCTCGTTGCCGGCGGCCTGAAGGCCATCGAGATCACGCTGCGCACCGCAGGCGCTCTCGATGCCATCCGCGCGGTCGCCGAAGAGGTGGAAGGGGCCGAGGTCGGCGCCGGCACGATCCTCAATGTCAGCCAGTGGGATGCGGCCGTCGAAGCCGGCTCCCGGTTCATCGTCAGCCCCGGCACCACGCAGGAACTGCTCGATGCCGCTCGCGGATCGCATGTGCCGCTGCTGCCGGGAGCCGCCACGGCAAGCGAGGTCATGGCGCTGCGGGAGGAGGGCTATACGGTGCTCAAGTTCTTCCCCGCCGAACAGGCGGGCGGCGCTGCCTATCTCAAGGCGCTGTCGTCGCCGCTTGCCGGCACGATCTTCTGCCCCACCGGCGGAATCTCGCTGAAGAACGCCCATGACTATCTCTCGCTGCCGAATGTGATCTGCGTCGGCGGTTCCTGGGTCGCGCCGAAGGAGCTTGTTGCCGCCGGCGATTGGGCCGGCATCACCAAGCTTGCCGCCGAAGCCGCAGCGCTCAAGGGCTGAGATATCTGCTTCTCTTCGATTTCAAAAGGCGCGCGGCATTTCCGCGCGCCTTTTTGCATTGTGCGGATTTGTATTTGCGGTTGCGCTTCCTATCTCCCTTTCACCATCACAAGGACGAAGGACCATCCACATGATCGACGCCCGCAAGCTTCTTGACCAATTTCTCGGATCGCAGGTTCCGGGAATGCAGGGAACTGTGAAAGACAGGGCAACGCAGGCCATCAATCTCGCCAGGGATAATCCGATGGCGACGAGTGCGATCGCCGGTGTGCTGCTTGGGACGAAGACAGGGCGCCAGGTCGCCGGCAATGCCCTGACGCTCGGCGGCCTCGCGGCGATCGCAGGCCTCGGATATCAGGCCTATAAGAATTATCAGGCCGGCAACCAGCCGCAGCCGGCGCTTGAAGCCGCCCCCCAGGCCGAGCCGCAGTTCCTGCCGCCGCCGACGGATTCCGGTTTCAGCACGGCGCCGGCGATTGCCAGCAACGATTTTACGCTCTCGCTCGTGCGGGCGATGATCGCCGCCGCCCGTGCCGACGGCCATATCGACGATGCGGAGCGTCAGCGTATCCTCGGCAAGGTGCAGGAAGCCGGCGTCGGGCCGGAAGCCGAGAGCTTTTTTGAGCGCGAGCTCACCAATCCGGTCGATCTCGACGCCATTATCGCTTCGGCGACGACGGACGAGCAGCGCATGCAGGTCTATACCGCCTCGCGTCTGGCGATCGAGCCGGATTCGCGCGCCGAGCGCGGCTATCTCGATCTGCTTGCCGGCCGGCTCGGCCTGCCGGATGCGCTGGTCGATCACATCGAAGCTACGGTCGCCGGCGCCAAAGTCTGATCCCGTTTGACGTTCGGGCCGGTTGCCTTTCCCCGGCAGCTGGCCTAAGCCTTCGCCGGAACACATGCATCGGTGCCAGGGGTCGGCCAAATTGACGGATAAGAAAAGCGAAACCCGGTCTGCGGCCATTGCGGCCGGAATTATCTTGCTGGTGGCGACAGCCTTGCTTTACCTGATGCCGAACGTCATCGTCTGGCTGGGCGCGGTATCGCCGTGGCTCGGCACCGGTTTCGGCGTGCTCGTCATCCTGGCGTTCTTTCTCGTGTTCTGGCTGCGTGCCCGCTATCAGCGGCGCAACAAGCCCTAAGCTTCCTGATTGCTCAGTTCTGCAGCGAGGCGCCGAGCAGAATGACGCCCGTGCAGATGACCAGCAGCGCTCCGAGTATCTCGATGCCGTTGCCGACCCAGGCGGAAAGCCTTGAGCCTTTGCCGGTGAACCGGACGGCCGTGCCTTTCGCAAAAACGGCGATGATGGCAAGCAGCGAGACGGTCAGCGCCGTACCGATCGACATGGCGAGCACGGACAGCAGGCCGCCGAGATAAAGCCCGTTCAGCATCGAAAAGGTCATCACCAGCAGCGCGCCCGAGCAGGGGCGCAGTCCAACGGCCACGATGGCCGACCAGGCTTCGCGCGCGCTGAACTTCTCGTTCGACAACATCTTCGGATCGGGGAGATGGGCGTGCCCGCAAGCCTCGCAGAACGCTCCGTCGCCGGCCGCATGGGCGGGGTCGTAGCATTGAAAGCCCGTGGCGGACATCGCGGCGCTGCTGCGGGCAAAGCCTCTTGCCGAATCCGTACCTGTCGCGGCCCCCTCGAACAGCGAGAGACTGATCGGACCCGCCGATGTCGCGAGCTGCATGTCCTGACGTTGCGCCCGGCTTTGCAGCATGGCGCGCACCTTGCGGAACAACAGCCAGCAGCCGAACAGGATGACCATGACGAAACTGGCGATCTCCATGGCGTTGGTCGCCATCGTCATGGTGATGCCCGAGCCGCGCAGGACGAAATAGGCGGCGCCGACGACCAGGACGGCAACGAGGCCCTGAATGAGCGCCGAGACGAACGAAATTCCGATGCCGCGCCTCAGCTCGATTTCATTGGCGACCATGTAGGAGGAGATGACGGCCTTGCCATGGCCGGGACCGGCGGCATGGAAGATGCCATAGGCGAAGGAAAGGCCGATCAGCGTCCAGAGCTGCCAAGGGTCCTGGCGCATGGCCTCGATGGATTTCGTCAGCGCCCGATAGAAAGCCTGTTGCTCGTAATTCACATAAAGAAAGATCGGCGCAAGCGGGCCGCCGATCGGCTGGAAGCTCGGTTCGGCCGTGCCGATGCCCAAGGGCGAGCCTGCGGCATGCGCCAGCCCGGCCATCGCCAGAAGGGCGAGCATTGCAGCAGGAGCGAGCCTCTTTACCTTCGAAATCAGCATTCGACATCTATCCGCGTTGCGAAGAGTTTCGACATGGTCGTTCCCGTCGGATCGTTGAAGAAGGCATCCGTCAAGGTCGCCCTGTTTTCGGCGATCACCTCGTCCGGATTGGGGCGGACGACCTTCTGCGTGCAGCTCTTGAAGGCGTCGCCCTCCGTCACCAGCTCGTTGTCGCTCGGGAAATCGATCGAGGTATAAAGCGTCGGGTCGTAAATGCCGAAGCTCAATTTGTTGCCCTTGGTGAGCGGCATCGGCTCGGACGGCTTGACGGCGAAGAACATCAGGAGCTGGCCGTCGCGATAGTCGACATTGATGACGTCGGGCTTGTCGACCTTGATGGTTTTGCCGTTGAGCGTCAGGTTCGTGTAGTAATCGTAGTCGGCAAGCGAATCGCGCACGGTCTTGCCGACCTCCTTCAGTTCGTCCGGATCGAGCTTCAGATTGGTGTTCTTGTCGAAATCCATGAGCACGGAGGAGGAGAATACCTCGTCGAACCGCCAGACATTGCGCAGTTCCTGCACATTGCCGTCCGGGCCCGCGAGCACTTCGAGACGCGCCTCCACGAAAATATGCGGGTGCGCCGATACCGCGGCCGGCACGAGCAACAGGCCGCCGGTCAGGGCAACAGCATAGACGGTCGTGGATTTTCTCATGCGTCCGATATGTTTCGCGAGCATTGATTCACTTTGATGTCTGGTCAGAAAATGAGACGGAATTGGGACCGGCCGGGGCGCCTGCGGCACTTCAGCCGTGCTTGCGGAACCAGTTGTAGAGGTAGTCCACAAAGATGCGCACCTTGGCCGGCAGATAGCGCCGGTGCGGATAGACCGCGTAGATGCCGCGATCGGTCGGCAGATAGTCGTTGAACAGCGTCAGCAGCTGCCCGCTTTCGATCGCCTTGCGGCCGATGAAATCCGGGACGATGGCGATGCCGAGACCGGCCAGCGCGGCGCGCAGCGTGGCATGCGGGCTGTTGACTTCGAGCGGGCCGTTGATGGCGACGTTGAAGGTGGTGCTGTCGGCGTCGACGAAGCGGATATTGCCTTGCGAGCGGGTATTGGTGTCGATGATGAAAGGTACGCGGGCTAGATCGCTCGGATGTTCCAGGGCAGGGTAGCGGTCGAGGAATTCCCGGGTTGCGCACAGATGGACGCGGAAATCCGAGATCTTGCGGGCGATCATGCCCGAATCCTCGAGCTTGGTAATGCGCACGGCGACATCGAAACCTTCCTCGATCAGGTCGACGAAACGGTCGTCGGCGGCGATTTCCAGCGCAAGGTCGGGGTTTTCCCTGGCGAAATCGATCAGCGATTGCCCGACATCGGCATCGACGAAAGTACGCGGCACCGAAACGCGCAGCCGTCCCTTGAGCTGCTGGTTGTTCTCGCGCACGAGGTCGGCAAGATTGTCGATCTCCTTCAGGATGTCGGAGGCGGTTCGATAATAGGTGTGGCCGGCTTCCGTCATGGAGAACTGCCGCGTCGTGCGGTTCAGCAGCAGCGCGCCGAGTTCGTCCTCCAGTTCGCGGACATATTTGGACAGCAGCGCCTTGGAGCGGCCGGTCTTGCGTGCGGCCGCCGAAAACCCTTCGGCTTCGACCACGTCGATAAAGGCGCGAATCCGGGTCAAAGTATCCATGGCGAAGCCTCCCGTTAACTGTTGCAGGATGTTGAACAAAACGCCTCGATTTGTTCAATTATTTTTTTCGGGCATGGACCAAAAATTTTCTTGATTATGACGGCGAATATTCCTATTTCCCGATCAGCCCAAAGTCGCACGTGCCCGTGGGTGTCCGCCGATCCTCGATGTGGTGAGAAAATCGGTAAGGTACCTGGAATTAACCCCTCCAGTCGCTATTCCGGCCAACCGGAAAATGCGAGGACATCTGAAGCAACGACGGTGCGGGCCTTTTTGTTCTCTCCCGGCTTTCCATCAGCCGGGGATACTGAAGAGGCACACCTTCATTGCCGGAAGTGCGGTTGGGATACTCCCTCCAATCCATGGCAGACAAAGCGAATTAGCGCCGCTTGCGGCACTGGTTCATCATCCGCGCTTCGCGCATTTGCACGGTACCGGGGTCTCCACCGGCTGGTTCCTGAGCGAATGAGCGTCGCCCTTTGTCCTCTGGGTTCTCCCCGGAGCTTTTGGAATTGAAAGGGAATGACATGACCACGCAACGTATTCGCGATTTCCTCGCTACCCGACGTCCGGACGGTCCTTGCCTGGTGGTCGATCTCGATGTCGTCCGCGACAATTTCCATGCCTTCCGTCATGCCATGCCGGACAGCGCCATCTACTATGCCGTCAAGGCCAACCCGGCTCCGGAAGTGCTGCGCCTGCTCGCCAGCCTCGGCTCCAATTTCGATTGCGCGTCCGTCGCCGAAATCGAAATGGCGCTCGATGCCGGCGCGACCGCTGCCCGCATCTCCTACGGCAACACCATCAAGAAGGAGCGCGATGTCGCCCGTGCGCATGCGCTCGGTATCAACCTCTTCGCCGTCGACAGCCACGAGGAAGTCGAAAAGATTTCCCGTGCCGCTCCCGGCGCCCGCGTGTTCTGCCGCGTCCTGACGGACGGCGAAGGTGCGGAATGGCCGCTGTCGCGCAAGTTCGGCTGCGTCCCGCAGATGGCCGTCGACGTTCTCGTCTACGCTCACCAGCTCGGTCTGGAATCCTACGGCGTGTCTTTCCACGTCGGCTCGCAGATGACCAAGGTCGATGCCTGGGACGATGCTCTCGCCGATGCCAAGCGTGTCTTCGTCTCGCTGGCCAAGCAGGGCATCCACCTGCAGATGGTCAACATGGGCGGCGGTTTTCCGACCAAGTACCTGCGCGACGTCCCAACGGCCGAAGCCTATGGCAAGGCGATCTTTGCGTCTCTGCGCGCCCATTTCGGCAACCAGATCCCGCACACGATCATCGAGCCGGGCCGCGGCATGGTCGGCAATGCCGGCGTGATCAAGGCTGAAGTCGTCCTGATTTCGAAGAAGTCGGACAACGATGCCGCTCGCTGGGTGTTCCTCGACATCGGCAAGTTCGGCGGTCTCGCCGAAACCATGGACGAGGCGATCCGCTACCCGATCCGCACGGAGCGCGATAGCGACGAGATGGAGCCCTGCGTCATTGCCGGCCCGACCTGCGATTCGGCCGACGTGCTCTACGAGAAGAACCTCTATCCGCTGCCGGTGTCGCTCACCATCGGCGACGAGGTCCTGATCGAAGGCACCGGTGCCTACACCACGACCTACTCGGCTGTGGCCTTCAACGGCTTCGACCCGCTGAAGGCCTACATCATCTAAGGTCCGGCAAGGATCCGAATTCCGACAAAGCCGCCCCCGTAGCCAGCCGGGGCGGCAACTTCACAATAGTTCGTCACCACCGCTGATAACGGTATTGGGCACGGGAGGCCGAGATGGCCGCTGTTCTTGATTCTGTCCGCGCATTCTTTGCGCCATCCACGTTCACCCTCGACCTGGAAAACGCAGGCGATGTCGTCGCGCGCGAAAACCTGCTGGATCGTGCCATGGGACCCGACCGCCGCAAGAAGTCGTCGGAAAAGCTGCGCCAGGGCCGCGTGCCGGCCGAGGGCCTGGCACTGGTCGCCCGCGATCGCTCCGGTCATGTCGTCGGCACGGTGCGCCTGTGGAATGTCGAAGCCGGGGTCGACCGCGAGACCCGTCCGGTCGATGCGTTGCTGCTCGGCCCGCTGGCCGTCGATCCCGCCTATGAAGGCAAGGGCATGGGCTCGGCGCTGATGCGCGCCGCCGTCATGGAAGCCAAGAAGCGCGGCCATGGCGCCATCCTGCTTGTCGGCGATGCGCCTTACTACGAGCGCTTCGGCTTCTTTGCCGCAAAGGCCCGCCATCTTGTCATGCCGGGTCCGTTCCAGCGCGACCGGTTCCTCGCTCTCGAGCTCAAGGAAGGCTGGCTGGACAGCGCTGCCGGCTTGATCGTTGCCAGCGGCCGCAAGCTCGCGCAGCCGCCCGTATCAAAGGCGGCGTAAGGCGAACGAACAGCTCTGAAGTCCTGTTACGCCTTCGCCGCCCTGGCCGAGGCGTTTCCACGTTTCCATTTGGCAGCCTTCACATTGTCCTTTGCCCAATCGTAGCCATCCGTCGGCGTTTTCAGGAAAGCGGCGATCTCGGCATCGTTCAGGGCATGGAGAACCCATTCGAGCTATCGACGGAGCATGACAGTTCCATGAAGGGGGCGGTGGGGAGATTCGACCCACGGCTGTAGCGCATCCAGGCAGTTGATTTCGTCGTGTCGGGTGGAGAGCGGAAAGAAGGCGCCGGTATCGCGTGTTAGCGATGCTACCTTCTGTCACGGGTGAGAAGACGCGGTTTTCTCACCCGCCCTCGGGGTCGAGGCGGCCCATCGCCTGACGCTAGATGTTCTGATCCATCGTTTCGGCCGGGATCTCGTCGGCGCGATGAATACGGACGACCGTGGCTGGTACGCCGGCGACGGTGCAATGCGCTGGAACGGGCTTCACCACCACGCTGCCGGCCGCGACCTTGCTGAAGGCTCCGACTTCGATATTGCCGAGAATCTTGGCGCCGGCGCCGATCATCACGCCATGGCGGATCTTCGGATGCCGGTCGCCGCTTTCCTTGCCGGTGCCGCCGAGCGTCACGTTCTGCAGGATCGACACCTCGTCCTCGATGACGGCGGTCTCGCCGATGACGATGCCGGAGCCATGGTCGAGCATGATCGAGATGCCGATTTTCGCGGCCGGATGGATATCCGGGCCGAAGACGAGCGAGACGAGGTTGGAAAGCCAGCTGGCAATTTCCTTGCGACCTTCGGTCCAGAGCGCGTGGGCGATGCGATGTGTCTGCAGGGCGTGAAAACCCTTCAGGTTGAGAAGTGCGTGCAGATAGGTGGTGCAGGCGGGGTCGCGGGTGCGGACGGCGACGAGATCCGCCTCCGTCGCCTGCAGGATTTCGGGATGCCGATCCAGCACGTCGGACAGCAGCGACAGCATGTCGCCGTGCTCGATCCTGACGACGCAGAGCCGGGCGGCGAGTATATTGGCGAGGCTTTCGGCATTGGAGCTGCCGGCAAGCAATTGCGTCCGCAGCAATGGCGCGAGCGTCGGCTCGTGCGCCGCAAGCTCGATGGCTTCGCAGCGAATCACGTCCCAGACGTTATCGGCTGGGGCAGGGGTGTTTCCGGCAACTGCCGTTCCCGACTGGGGCATGATCCTTGTCTTTCCGTTTAGAGCGGTTCAGCGTTTCGTCGAAACGCTGAACCGCTCTATTTTATTTTGTTCTTACGCAATTCCGGCTGAAAGACCGTCATCGACGTTTGCCGGAATCGCTCTCAGGCCGAAACGTCGACAACGCCGCAGTCGCCGGCTTCGGAGGCGAAGGCCAGCAGCTTGCCCGACTTGCTCCAGCTCATCGAGGTGATCGCGCCCTTGCCCGGCCGGCGCAGCAGCGCCTCCTTGGCGTCGCCGAGGCGCACCGCGAGAATCATGCCGTCGATGAAGCCGATGGCGAGGATATCTTCGGCCGGATGGAACTTGACCGAGGTCGCCATGATGTTGGCGCGGGTGCCGAGTTCCAGCGGCGCCTTGCCCATCGGGCCGTCCTTGCCCTGGAAGGGCCAGACGATCGCCGCAGGCGCGCCCGACGAAGCGAGCCATTTGCCCTTGTTGGACCAGGAGAGCGACTTTACCTTGGCCGGATAACCGGTCATGCGCATGTGCCGGGCCTCGGCGCCCGGTTTGGCATCCAGCTTCCAGCCGTGCAGGGCGTTTTCCTGCATGGTCGTGACGATGAACTGGCCGTCCGGCGAAAAGGTGACGCCCGTATGGGCGCCCTTCCATTCGAGGTTGACCGGTTGTGCGCTCATGCCGACCCAATGCAGCGACACGCCGTTGTAGCGGGCGACGGCGATACGCATCCCCTTGGGAGCGAAGGCGATGCCTTCGACGGTGCGCTCTTCCGGAAACTCCTTCGTCGTACCATCGGACAGGCGCGCAAAGGTGCTCTTGCCATAGGAATAGGCGACTGCGCCTTGCGGACCGGCAGCGACCTGGCCGATCCATTTGCGCGGCGCCTCGGCGAGCGTCGTCGTGCTGCCGTCGGAGGCGATCCGCAGCACCTTGCCGTCCTCGCCGCCCGAAATCAGGCTCTCGCTATACGGATCGCGGATGCAGGTCAGCATCCCCTGATGAGCTTCGGTGACTTTCTCGCCGCCTTCGAGGCGGTGGATTGCGCCCGCGGCGCTGGCGAAAAAGGGGGTGTCACCTAAAAATTCGACGGCCAGAACATGGCCGTCGATATCAAGTGGAGCAACAGTCGGCATCAGGCAGACGCCTCGCAGGCCTTGAAGCTTGCTTCCAGCTTTTCGCGGTCGAGCTCGCGGCCGATGAAGACCAGCCGGCTCTCATGCTTTTCACCATCCTTCCAGGGACGCTGATGATCGCCTTCGATGATCATGTGCACGCCCTGGACGACGTAGCGCTCGGGATCGTTCTTGAAGGCGATGATGCCCTTGAGGCGCAGGATATTCGGGCCTTGCGTCTGCGTGATCTTCTGGATCCAGGGGAAAAAACGCTCCGGGTTCATCTCACCGCCGCGCAGCGAAACCGATTGCACGGTGACGTCGTGGATCGGCGACAGGCCGTGATGATGATGGTCATGGTCATGGTGGTGATGATCATGATCGTGATCGTGATCGTGGTAGTGATCGTGATCATGGTCGTGATGGTGATGATCGCAATCCGGGCCGCAGACATGGTCTTCGTGGCCGTGCTCGAGGAAGTGCGGGTCGTTTTCGAGGGCGCGCTCCAGGTTGAAGGCGCCCTGGTTCAGCACGCGGGCGAGATCGACGCCGGAGCGGGTCGTCTTGTAGATGCGGGCGGCCGGGTTGATGGCGCGGACGACATCCTCGATCTGGGCCATTTCTTCCGGGCTTACGAGATCGGACTTGTTGATGACGACGACGTCGGCAAAGGCGATCTGGTCTTCGGCCTCGCGGCTGTCCTTCAGGCGCAGCGGCAGGTGCTTGGCGTCGACCAGCGCGACGACGGCGTCGAGCTCGGTCTTGGCGCGGACATCGTCGTCCATGAAGAAGGTCTGGGCGACGGGAACCGGATCGGCCAGGCCTGTCGTTTCGACGATGATGCCGTCAAAACGGCCGGGGCGGCGCATCAGGCCCTCGACGACGCGGATGAGGTCGCCGCGGACGGTGCAGCAGACGCAGCCATTGTTCATTTCGTAGATTTCTTCGTCCGATTCGACGATGAGGTCGTTGTCGATGCCGATCTCGCCGAATTCGTTGACGATGACGGCATACTTCTTGCCGTGGCTTTCCGAAAGAATGCGGTTGAGCAGCGTCGTCTTGCCGGCACCGAGATAGCCGGTGAGAACGGTGACGGGAACGGGCTTTTGCGTGGCTGTTTCGGTCATGGGAGCCTCGAAATATGGAAGGTTGCCCCGGGGAGCGGATATTGGTCGGGTTCCATATAAGGAGTTGGAGACGTCAGTTCAAAGGCTTTTATATGTTATAAGATCACATTGGGTTGCGGACGGTCGAGCCGGCCGTCGGCTCAGGCCAGCGTCGTCGCGTCGAATTTGTCGACATCCTCCAGCAGCTCGACGAGCCCCTCGACTGCATGCGCCATCAGCCTTTCGCCCTTCGCGGCCGTCGCGGCGCCCGCATTGCCGGCGACGCCCTGCCGGTTCAGATCGGACATCTTCCAGCCGAAGGCGTGGGGGCCGTAAGCGCGCAGATGCTTGAAGCGCGCGGCGAACTCCGACTGGCGCGAGGGGAATTTATCCGCCTTCGCCATATCCACCTTTTCCGGATGGAGCGCGAGCATGACCGATGTTTCGATGTCGCCGCCGTGGATGTCGATGGCCTTGTCCTCCGGCGCGATCAATCCGTCCGGCACGCCGAAGCGCGTCCAGCTCGTCGCCACCGCCAGCATGCCGAAGCGCACGCGCGCCTCCGTCGCGACGATGGTCATCAGCGGAGAATTGCCGCCATGGGCGTTCAGCATGACGAGTTTGCGGATACCGAGCTTGCTCAGTCGCGCGGCGATATCGAGCCAGCGCCTGACGGCATCGTCGAAGGTCAGCGTCTTCGTGCCGGCGACATCCATATGCTCGACGGAATAGCCGACGGACTCGACGGGCAGGAAGGTGATGGGTAGATTGGCCGGCAGAGCAACCTTGAGGCGCGAAACGATGCCTTCGGCAATGAGCGCATCGGTTTCGAACGGCAGATGCGGCCCGTGTTGCTCATGGGCGGCAAGTGGCAGCACGGCAATCCATTTTGCCCGTTCTTGCGGTGTCAATGTTTCATCATTGTCATCGAAACATGGCAAAGGATACGCCATCTGAGAGTGTGCCTCTTGTTTATGTCAATAACCTGCGCAATGTCATAGCGTGATGGCGTAGCGACGAAAAGGTCAGCGGAATCACGATGGGCAAGAAGAACAAGGTCGGGAAGAAAAGTAAGTCAGGTAAGAAGAAGGATCACCGTGACTACACGCTTGCCGATCTGTCGCCGGCACTGACGCAGGCGGCGCGGTCCATGCGCACGGTGATGACGCGCAGCCTGACGGCGAGCGGCCTTTATGCCGGGCAGGACGGCGTCATCCTGGCCCTGGCGGCAAGCGACGGTCTTCCGGCCGGTACGCTGGCGCAGAAGCTCGGCGTGAAGGCGCCGACCATGACGCGCACCATCGGGCGCATGGAGGCGCAGGGCTTCGTCGAACGGCGGCCGGATGCCGAGGACGCGCGCCTGACCAAGGTCTATCTCACCGAGACGGGGCGAAACAGCGTCAGCGAGATCGAAAGCTCGGCGGCGAGCTGCGACGAACTCGCGACGCGCGGCTTCTCCGAAAAGGACATCCGCTCCCTCGTGCGCCTGCTCAAGGCGATCGAGAACAACCTACAGGCGGGCGACGGCGGCGAGGACGAAGACGAATTCTGAGATTCCTCGAGAATTCGTGTTGCGCGACGTGATTAAAGCTTTTAATTAAATATTTTAAATTCCGGAATCGTACAACGGACGGAATATGTTTACGGCTGCGTTTCACGGGGAGGGAGCGCGTGGCGCAAAAGATAAAGCTTTCTACGATTGCGGAAACGCTCGGCATTTCAACGGCAACGGTATCTCTGGCCTTACGCGACAGTCCGCTGGTCGCGGTGAACACGCGCGAGAAGATCAAGGATCAGGCCCGGGCGCTGGGCTATATCTACAACCGCCGCGCGGCGAGCCTCAGGACATCGCGGTCCGGCATCATCGGCGTCGTCGTACACGACATCATGAACCCCTTTTACGGGGAAATTCTCAAGGCGATCGAAAGCGAGCTCGACCGCAGCCGCCATACCTTCATCCTTTCCAATCATTACGATTCGGTCGAGAAGCAGCGAACCTTCATCGAGACGCTGCTGCAGCTCGGCGGCGATGGCGTCATCATGTCGCCGGCGATCGGAACGCCGCCGGAGGATTTCGAGCTGGCCGAGGAAAACGGCATGCCGGCCATCCTCGTCGCGCGGCAGATCGAGGCGCTGGATCTGCCGACCTTTCGCGGCGATGACAGTTACGGCATTTCGCTTGCGACCAACCACCTGATCAGCCTCGGCCACCGCTCGATTGCGATGATCGGCGGCACGGACCAGACGTCGACCGGCCGCGACCGCTATCAGGGCTATGTCAATGCCTTGCGCAAGGCGGGCATCGAGGTTGATCCCGAACTGCGCATTCCCGGCGCGCGCTCCAAGCAGGGCGGCTTCGAGGCGGCGGTGCATTTCCTGTCGCTGCCGCAAAAGCCGACGGCGGCCGTTTGCTGGAACGATCTGGTCGCCATCGGTCTGATGAATGGCATTTCCCGCGCCGGTCTCGTGCCGGGGAGGGACATTTCGGTGACCGGTTACGACGATCTGGAAGAGGCGGCGATCGCGACACCGGCGCTGACCACCGTCTGGAACGGCCAGGCCGAGGTCGGAAGGCTTGCGGCGCGAGCGCTTTTGGATAGGTTGGCAGGAAGCCATGAGCCGGATGGTATTCACCTTATCAAGCCGGAGATGCGCATTCGCCAGTCCACTGCGCCCTACAAGGCGCGTTAGGACGATTCAGCCCTTCACGGAAACCCTGAACCGTTCTATCTCATTGTTTCCATGCAATTCCGGAGGAAAACCGTTGCGCAGTTTTCCTGGAATTGCTTCAGCTGCGCCGAATCCTGTCTCAAGAGGAAAGATCCATGTCCGATAACCGCATCGCCATCCTCGTTCCGGGGAAGATACACCCGCGCGTTCTTGAAAGGCTCGGAAAACAATTCGACATCGTATCCGTCGATCGCGACGGCGGCCCCAAGGTCGATGCCGCCACGGCGGCCCGCGTGCGCGGCGTCGCCGTCTCCGGCGGCTTCGATGCTTCCTGGATCGATGCGTACCCGAATATCGAAGTCATCGCCAATTTCGGCGTCGGCTATGACGGGATCGACGTCAAGCACGCGGCATCCAGGGGAATCGTCGTCACCAACACGCCCGATGTGCTGAATGACGAGGTTGCGGATACCGCGGTCGCGCTTCTGCTGAACACGCTGCGGCAGTTTCCGAAGGCGGAAGGCTGGCTGCGTGACGGGCGCTGGGTGAAGGACGGGGCATTTCCGCTCTCGCCCTTTTCGATGAAGGGGCGCCGTGTCGGGATCTACGGCCTCGGCCGCATCGGCCTGGAAATCGCAAAGAGGCTGGAGCCGTTCAAGGTGAAGATCGGTTATCACACGCGCTCGCCGCGCGACTCCTTGCCTTACGACTATTACCCGACCCTGAAGGAAATGGCGCAATCGGTGGATACGCTGATTTCCATCGTTCCGAAGACGCCGGAAACGCACAAGGTCATCAATTCAGAGATTCTGTCGGCGCTCGGGCCGCAGGGCGTGTTCATCAATGTCGGCCGCGGCTGGTCCGTCGATGACGATGCGCTGATCGCCGCGCTCGGCAACGGCACGCTGGGTGCGGCCGGCCTCGACGTCTTCTATGACGAGCCCAATGTTCCCGCCGGCTATCTCTCGCTGCCCAATGTTTCGCTGCTGCCGCATGTGGCGTCCGCATCGGTGCCGACGCGCAACGCCATGGCCGATCTCGTCGTCGACAACATCGTCGAATGGTTCGCAAAGGGGCAGCCGGTGACGCCGGTGCCGGAAACGCCGGTCAAGCCGCGCGGCTGATCACACGACCTTCTGCGGACGGGGAGCGGCGGCAAGCCGCTCCTTGCTTGCCGAGTAATCGCGCACGGCATCGCCGAAGGCCACGAAAAGCTTGCGCGAGGGCGAATCCGTTTCCGCCCAATATTCCGGATGCCACTGCACGCCGACGGCGAAGGACTTCGCGCCGATGACGGAGACGGCTTCGATGGTGCCGTCTTCGGCCAGCGCCTCGACCTGCAGCCGCGGCGCCGTGTCGGCAATCGCCTGGCGATGCAGCGAGTTCACACGAACCTCGCCCGGCCCGACGACGCGGGCGATGCAGGAGCCTTCCTTGACGAAAACGCTCTGGCGAATGGAATACATCGTGTCGCGGTCGACATTCTGCGGCTTGCGGTGGTCCCATATGCCCGGCTGATCCTGGATTTCGCTTGCCAGCGTACCGCCGAGCGCGACATTCAGCTCCTGAATGCCGCGGCAGATGGCGAGCATGGGAATGGCGCGGTCGATCGCATGGCGAATAAGCGGAAGCGAGGTGGCATCGCGCGCCGGATCGAAGGGGCCGTCGCTGTCCTGCGCTTCCTTTCCATAGAGCGACGGATGCACATTGGTCGCCGAACCGGAAACGAGCAATCCGTCGACGCGATCCAGAATGGCATCCGCATCGTTGCCGTCCTCCAGCGCCGGAACGATCAGCGCCATCAATCCCGCCGCCTTGACCGCTGCCTGGACATATTGCAGCTGCGCCGCGTGCCAGCGCGTGCCGTCGAACTCACGGATGTCGGCGGGAATGGCGATGATCGGTCTGGACATTCAGGGCTCCGCAAACTGCAAGACGGTTAGGCGCCGAGACCTCTGGACGACCATGATGTCAATCCGAAGGCAGATACGCGTGCCATGAACTTACGCGAAGACAGCCCGACCGGCAACGCACAGTGGTCTGCGCGAGGCTTTGTTTCCCAAGGGCGCGCGGATGTACAGGAATCGCCATAATGCAGTGCGAGAGCAAACTTGAAAGACTGTGTGCGGCATGGTTAGCTCCATCGCTTGCGCCGCGACGGGGACGTGCCGTTCCCCGGCAATGCCGTCCGTATGGGAGAATTCGATGGATCGCCGTTCCTTCATCAGGCGGGCAGGCGCCGTTGGCGCAGGTGCGGCCGCCTCCGCGCTTGCAAGCCCGGCCCTTGCCCAGGAGTATCCGAAGATCACCTGGAAGATGACCTCTTCCTTTCCCAAGAGCCTGGATACGATCTATGGCGGCGCGGACGATATCGCCGCGCATGTGTCCGACGCGACGAACGGCAATTTCGTCATCCAGACCTACGAGGCCGGCGAGATCGTGCCCGGCGCGCAGGCGGCCGATGCGGTGAGCGCCGGCACGGTGGATGCCGCGCATACCTGCTCCTACTATTTCTCCGACAAGGACCCGACCTATGCCATCGGCACGGCGCTGCCGTTCGGCCTCAACGCCCGGCTGACCAATGCCTGGTTCTACCAGGGCAACGGCAACAAGCTGATGAACGAATTCTATGCGACCCAGGGCATACTGGGCTTGCCGGCCGGAAACACCGGCGCCCAGATGGGGGGCTGGTTTCGCAAGGAAATCAATACGCTCGACGATCTCAAGGGCCTGAAGATGCGCATTGCCGGCCTTGCCAGCAAGGTGATCGAGAAGATCGGCGTGGCGCCGCAGCAGGATATTCCCGTCAACGGCGTATATGACGCACTGAACAAGGGCACGGTCGATGCGGTCGAATGGGTCGGCCCCTACGACGACCTGAAGCTGGGGCTGCAGAAGATCGCCAAATATTACTATTATCCGGGCTGGTGGGAGGGGGGTGCCGTGGTGCACGCCTTCTTCAACCTCGAAAAATGGAATGCGCTGCCGAAGAATTACCAGGCGATCCTTGCCGACGCCTGCGCTTTCGCCAATACCAACATGCTGGCGAAATACGATGTGAAAAATCCCCAGGCGCTGAAGGATATCGTCCAGGAAGGCGTTACGCTGCGCCCGTTCAGCCAGGAGATCATGGAGGCTTGCTTCCAGGCAGCCAGCGCGCTCTACGCGGATATTTCCAAATCCAACGACTATTTCAAGCGCATTTACGAGGATCAAGTTGGCTATAAGAAGGATGCATATCTTTGGATGCAGCTTTCTGAGTATACTTTTGATACATTCATGATAATTCAACAGCGCGCGGGTAAGCTTTGATTGTATTCCATAAGTCTTTAGTGATATCTTGTTTTGCCCGTTGATGACTGAATATTATATTTACGGTAGAGTGCGCTGGGACTCATTGCACTAATACGATGCGGATCGTAACCTAAATTCAATGTAAGTTACCGACACGATTGGAAAATCTGTCCAGATGCGTGCTATTTGGGCAATCAAATTTTAAAAAGTTTCGACTAGGGTGTCCGCCGCATCAGGGGAAGTCTGAATGAAGCCTCCAAGTCCGGACACCGTGCCGACAGATGTTTATCTGTCGTTCGTCAGTTCGCTTTTCGGAAACCGTAAAACACTCTTTACGGGCGTGTTCGTTCACATCCTCACATATGTCGTCGTTTTTCTCAGCACGCGCGCAAGCATCTATCTCGTACTTTGCCTGGCTTTCGCCGCCGTATTCGGCTTGCGCATGTATTCGTTCTGGTTGTTCGACGCGGCCGACAAGCATGGTTTCACGCGCGCCGATATCGCCAAATGGGAAACGCGCTATGTGATCGGCGCGGCGGCGACGGCATCGATTCTCGGTATCGGCAGCGGCTATGCGATCCTGATCGTGCAGGATCCGCTGGCGGAATTCATCTGCATCGCCGTTACGATGGCGTCGATGGTATCGATCGTCGGCCGCAACTACGGTTCGCAGAAGGCGATCGACCTGCAGACGCTCGCCTGCTGCCTGCCCATCATCATCGCCTGCCTGATGTCGCAGCAGCTGTACAAGGCGATCGTTTCCATCATGCTCGTGCCGTTCGGGCTGACGACGCGGGCGATGGCAAACGGCGTGCGGGAGTTTCTTTACAAGAATGTCATCGCATCGCGCGAGATATCGCTGATCGCCGACAGGTTCGACACCGCGCTCAATAACATGACGCACGGGCTGTTCATGCTCGATGCCGACAATCGCATTCTCGTCGTCAACCGCAAGGCCTGCGAGCTTTTGAATTTCGCGCATCCGGAACAGCTCAAGGACTGCGAGTTCGACGTCGTCCTGCGCTACGGTGCGCGCCATGCCTTCATCGACGGATCGCTGCCGGGGCTCATCCAGCGGCAGATGGCGCAGCTTGTCGGCGGCACGCTGTCGCGCACCCTCATTCAGTTCAGCGAGGATCAGTTTCTGGAGTTTTCGGCCAGCCGCCGCGCCGACGGGATCGTCATCCTGATCTTCGAGGACGTGACCGTGCGTATCCGGGCGGAGCGCAAGATTCTGCATATGGTGCGCTACGATCCTTTGACGGGATTGCCGAACCGCGAATATTTCGTCGAGCTGGTCAAGGAAAAGCTCGCCGCGCGTACGCGGGAAAGCCAGATCGGCATCCTGGTCCTCGATGTCGACGATTTCAAGCACGTCAACGATACCAAAGGCCATATAATGGGCGACCGGCTGCTGGTCGCCATCGGCGAGCGTCTGAAGGAGTTCGCCGGCGCCTCGGCCATCGTCGCCCGGCTCGTCGGCGATCAATTCATGCTGTTCTTTGCGAACGATAACAATGCGCCCGACATCGATGCCCGCATCCGCGAACTGCACGCGGCGATGACCGGCACTTATAATGTGGACGACAACAGCTTCCGGATTTCCGTCAGCGGCGGATATGTGACGATGTCGAGCCGGGAGTTCCGGCCGGAAGAATGGCAGATCAAGGTCGACCTGGCGCTATTCGACGCCAAGTCGCGGATGAAGGGTGGCTGCACGGCCTTCGAGCAGGAGATGGACGCGCGCTATGTGGAGCGCCAGAAGCTGAAGGACGATTTGCGCGAAGCGGTGGAAGCCGGCCGGCTTCACGCCGTCTATCAGCCGATGTTCACGCCCGACGGCTCTCGCATCGACTGTTGCGAGGCCCTGGCGCGCTGGATTCACCCGGAGAAGGGCTCGATTCCTCCGAATATCTTCGTGCAGATCGCCGAGGAGATGGGCATCGTCGCCGGCATCACCCGTTTCATGATCAATCAGGCCTGCCGGGACTGCGTTTCGTGGCCGGCGCCGCTTGCGGTCTCGGTCAACCTTTCGGCGCAGGACCTGCGCAGCGACGATATCGTCGGCATCGTCATGGAGGCGCTGGATGCATCGGGGCTGGAACCCTCGCGGCTGCATCTCGAAGTCACCGAAAGCTGCCTGATGGATGAGGTGACGATCGTCCGCTCCATACTTGCCGATCTGCGCGCCAAAGGCATCACGATTGCGATCGACGATTTCGGAACGGGATTTTCCAGCCTCAGCTATCTCGATTCGCTGCCGGTCGACGTCGTCAAGATCGACCGGTCTTTCGTGCGCGACATCACGACCGACAGCCGCCGCTTCAAGCTGCTATGCGGCATCGTCGACCTTTCCCGTGCCCTCAGCCTCCATATCGTGATCGAGGGCGTCGAAACGCTGGAGCAGCTGGCGCTTATCGTCGAGAAGAATCTGGCCGACATCATCCAGGGCTATGTATTTTCCGCACCCGTATCGCACGAACAGGTGGTTGAAATGGTCGACAGCCTCAGCCGCCGGCTGCCCGGGACGCGGCACGACCACGTCGCCTGACCCGGCGGCAGAGTATCGTCGCCGCGGCGCGACAATAATCTGACGGGTGGCGATCGTAATGCGCTACCACAATTATCCATTCCGATCGTCCATCGCATTCCAGGCTGATTATCCCGGCTGTAGATCGGAGATTCGCGCTCGTTTTATTCGGGCCGGCGGGCGGGCGGATGCAGCATTGTCACCGCATATAGCAACGATAAGCTTGGCCGCGTTTGCAGCGTCAATTCTATACAGATATTGGTTAAGGAAATTAACCTTAATGAACGAATAGTTAATAAAAATTAAATCAAATATTGATCAAATTGTCCGTTACTCCCAATAATGTTTCGTTAACCATTACGGAACATGAACCATGACTCATATGAGTGCTTTGCAAGGCAGCTTTGCCGGCAAGCTGATGGCGGTGCTCGATCACGTAGAATACCGCCGGATCGAAAGCTGCGAAGATATGGAGGGTGTCGCGCGGCTACGCTACAAGGCCTACAAGGCGCGCGACGTCTTGCCGGTTGCGGCCAAGAATCTGATCGATGACATCGACTTCGACGACCATGCCTATGTTTTCGGCGTCTATTATTATGAAGAGCTGGTGAGCACGGTGCGGATACATCATGTCACGCCGGATCATCGCGTATGCCAGTCGACCGGTATTTTTCCCGAAGAAATCCACGCTTTTCTCGATGCCGGCATGACCCTGATCGATCCGGCGCGTTTTGCCGTCGACCCCGATTTCGAGCTGGAATTGCCGGCTCTGCCCTATCTCACGCTGCGGCCGGCGATCGTCGGCGCCATCTATTTCAACACGGATCGCGTGATGCAGCACGTCCGTCCGGCACATGCCGCCTTCTACAAACGCGTCTTCTATGCCGATACGGTGGTGCCGCCGCGCATGACCAAGACCTATGGTTTCGAGCTGACGCTGCTGGCATCCCGCTCGAAGGAGATTCGCGGCAAACTGATGAAGCGATATCCGTTCTTCAATTCCGAGCCTTATGAACGGCGCCTGATGTTCTCGCGCAATGAGGACACCGGCTCGCCGCCGTTGACCATTCTGCCGACGGCGCGGCTGGCAAGCGGCGGCCGGCGCGAAATCCGCGGGCAGTTCGGCTAGATCATGCCCCTCTGCGACCTTCTCGTGCATTGCATTTTTCCGCGCTTTGTGTAACCCCTCGGTAGAGGAAATTTGGCTGCGGCATCTCTTTGCGGGATGCCGCAGCTTTTGAGGACAAGCTCCGGCCGCCAGTCCGCGTGATCTGCCGGGGGAGAGGATCGAGGGGAGATTTCTGAATGGCCGAACATCATACCGGACCGGTCGAAACCGGCGCTGCCATGGACTACAAGGAGCATGAGAAGACCTACAATCTTTTCATCTCGGGCGCCAAGGTCGGATCTGCGATCGTTGCTGCATTGCTGATCGCGATGGCGGCAGGCTTCTTCGGCCATGCGGGCTTCCTCGGCGGCATCCTTATTTTCATCGTCCTTTCCATCGCCAGCATCATCCTGTTGCGCTGACATTCCAGCGTTGACCGACGCCGGACCGGTTCGGTCCGGGCCTTCCCGTGAATCTGCAGGCAGCAGCGCAGCCCTGTTCGGGCGTGCCGCCGTTTGATGCGAGGTGTGGTCGTTGAGCAATCTGGTTTTCGTAGCCAAGGAAAGTGTGGCGGAAGAAACGCGTGTCGCGGCTTCCGTCGAAACGGTGAAGAAGATGCGGGGTCTGGGCTTCGATGTGGTGATCGAAGCCGGCGCGGGTGTCTTGTCGCGCATTCCGGATGCCGAATATGAGGCCGCCGGCGCACGCATCGGCACCGTCGACGATGCGCGGGCGGCGGATGTCGTCCTCAAGGTCAGGCGGCCGACGAGCGCCGAGATCGCCGGCTATAAGAGCGGCGCGATCGTGATCGCCATCATGGACCCGTACGGCAACGAGGCCGCGCTCGCCGAAATGGCGCGTGCCGGGCTGACGAGCTTCGCCATGGAGCTGATGCCGCGCATCACGCGCGCGCAGTCGATGGATGTTCTGTCGTCGCAGGCCAATCTGGCCGGTTATCAGGCGGTCATCGAGGCTGCGGCCGTTTACGACAGGGCGCTGCCGATGATGATGACGGCGGCGGGCACGGTGCCGGCGGCAAAAGTGTTCGTCATGGGTGCCGGCGTTGCCGGCCTGCAGGCGATCGCCACGGCAAGGCGCTTGGGCGCACTGGTGTCGGCGACCGACGTGCGGCCGGCAGCCAAGGAGCAGGTTGCCTCGCTGGGCGCGAAATTCATCGCCGTCGAGGACGAGGAGTTCAAGGCGGCGGAAACCGCCGGCGGCTATGCCAAGGAAATGTCGAAGGAATATCAGGCGAAACAGGCGGCGCTCGTTGCCGATCACATCGCCAAGCAGGACATCGTCATCACCACGGCGCTGATTCCCGGCCGGGCGGCGCCGCGCCTCGTCAGCCGCGACATGCTGAAAGCGATGCGTCCAGGTGCCGTTGCCGTCGATCTCGCCGTGGAGCGAGGCGGCAATATCGAGGGCGCCGAATACGGAGGGATCGCCGAAGTCGAGGGCGTCCGGGTAATCGGCTATCCCAACATGGCCGGCCGGATCGCCGCCAGCGCCAGCGCCCTTTATGCCAAAAACCTCATCACCTTCCTGGAAACGATGGTCGACAAGGACAGCAAGAGCCTCGGTCTCAACCGCGCCGACGAGCTGATCAAGGCGACGATGCTGACCGATGGCGGCGAGGTCGTGCATCCGAATTTCGTCGATCCCGACCAGCCGACGGTCAACAAGGGAGATCTCTGAGATGGCCAGCCAAGCAATGGACCAGGCACTTCGGCAACTGAACGACGCCGTTACCGCCATCACGACCGCCGCGGCGCATGCGCCCGAGGCCGCCAGCGCCGCAACCGGCGGAGCGATCGATCCCTTCGTCTTCCAGCTGGCGATTTTCGTGCTTGCGATCTTCGTCGGCTACTACGTGGTCTGGTCGGTGACGCCGGCCCTGCACACGCCATTGATGGCGGTCACGAACGCCATCTCCTCGGTCATCGTCGTCGGTGCCTTGCTGGCCGTGGGCATTTCGGCGAGCGGTCTTGCCACTGGCTTCGGCTTCGTGGCGCTGGTGCTCGTGTCGGTCAATATCGTCGGCGGTTTCCTTGTCACCCAGCGCATGCTGGCGATGTACAAGAAAAAAGACAAGTGAGGGCGGCATGCTGACCAATATCGCGGCCTTCCTCTACCTGGTGTCCGGCGTCCTGTTCATCCTGGCGCTGCGTGGCCTTTCTCACCCGGCAACCAGCCGGCGCGGCAACCTCTACGGCATGATCGGCATGGGCATCGCCATTGCCACCACGCTGGTACTGGCAACGCCATCCTTCGGCGGTTTCGTGCTGATCGTTCTCGGTCTTGCCATCGGCGGCGGAGCGGGGGCTTATATCGCCCGCGTCATTCCGATGACGTCGATGCCGCAGCTTGTCGCCGGCTTCCATTCGCTCGTCGGTCTCGCAGCCGTTCTCGTGGCTGCTTCCGCGCTCTATACGCCGTCTTCCTTCGGGATCGGCGACATCGGCCATATTCACACGGAAGCCCGCATCGAAATGGCGATCGGCGTTGCGATCGGCGCGTTGACCTTCACCGGCTCGATCATCGCCTTCCTGAAGCTGGACGGGCGCATGTCCGGCAAGCCGATCCTGCTGCCCAGCCGGCACATCATCAATGCCGCCCTGCTTGTCCTGATCGTATTCTTCGTCATCAGCCTGGCGGCAAGCGAAAGCCACTTCGCCTTCTGGGCCGTCGTCGCGCTGTCGCTGGCGCTCGGCGTACTGCTGATCGTGCCGATCGGCGGCGCCGACATGCCAGTCGTCGTGTCGATGCTGAATTCCTATTCCGGATGGGCAGCCGCCGGCATCGGCTTCACGCTCGGCAATCTCGCGCTCATCATCACCGGCGCGCTGGTGGGGTCTTCGGGTGCGATCCTGTCCTATATCATGTGCAAAGGCATGAACCGCTCCTTCGTCTCGGTCATTCTCGGCGGCTTCGGCGGCGAGACGACGTCGGGCGGAGCCGATAATTCCGACAAGACCGTGAAGCTCGGCTCGGCCGAGGATGCCGCCTATCTGATGGCGAATGCCTCCAAGGTCATCATCGTTCCCGGTTACGGCATGGCGGTGGCGCAGGCCCAGCATGCGCTGCGCGAAATGGCGGACAGGCTGAAGGCGCACGGCGTCGAAGTGAAATATGCCATCCATCCCGTCGCCGGCCGCATGCCCGGCCATATGAACGTGCTGCTGGCCGAGGCCAACGTGCCCTATGACGAGGTTTTCGAGCTCGAAGACATCAATTCCGAATTCGCCCAGGCCGATGTCGCCTATGTCATCGGCGCCAACGACGTTACCAATCCGGCGGCGCGCGACGACAAGACCTCGCCGATCTACGGCATGCCGATCCTCGATGTCGACAAGGCCAAGACCTGCCTCTTCGTCAAGCGCTCGCTCGGCTCCGGCTATGCCGGCATCGACAATACGCTGTTCTACAAGGACGGCACGATGATGCTGCTCGGCGACGCCAAGAAGGTGACCGAGGAAATCGTCAAGGCGATGAACGAGTAGATTGCCTTTCCTTGCGAAGGCAAGGACGAGCAGCTTCAGCTTCGTTGGCGTTCCATCGTGTTGCGTGGCGCGATCAGCGTCCATACCAGGCCGTCGCGTCGGAAATCCACGTCGACGCTGCCGCTGAAGGATGCCGCGGCGTGCGTTTTCGTGACGGTGGTTCCAAAGCCCGTTTCGCGCGGCGGTTCGACGGGCGGTCCGTTGCTTTCCGTCCAGACGAAGCGAATCATCGTTCCGTTTTCGCCGGCTTCGTTCGTCCATTCGATGGTGATCTTGCCTTCGGGTGCGGAGAGCGCTCCGTATTTCACCGAATTGGTCGCAAGCTCGTGCAGAATCAGGCCGAGGTTCTGCACCGCCTCCGGTTTCAGCAGGAAGTCGTTGCCGAGGACCTCGAGCTGCTGCGGTCCCTGCAGGAAGGTCGCGAGATGAATGTCGATCACGCGCCGCAGCGAGACGCCGGACCATTGTTCGCTGGTCAGGACCTCGATCGAACGGGCCAGGCCCTCCAGTCGATCGGCCACGGCGCGCTGGAACGTATCGACGCTGTCCGTCTGCCGGGCGAGCTGCCGGGTCATCGCCTGGGCAAGCGCCAGCAGGTTCTTGGTGCGGTGAACGAGTTCGTGCATGACGAAATGCAGCCGGTCTTCCGTCACGCTGCGGTCGAAGGATGCGTTGGAAAGCGCTACCGCCACCTGGTTTGCCTCGATGACGCTGGTGTCGACCGGCGCGACGATCTCGCCCCGTCCCATGCGGTCCGCCATGTCGGCGATGCTCTGGATGGTGATGCGTACCTGCCGCGCCAGCGCATAGACGGCGATGAGCGCGATCAAAAGCAGGGTGACGCCGCCATAGATGAGGAAGCGCCAGGTGCTCATCAACGACGCCTGCGCCGATGCGATAGGTCCCCAGACCACGGCCTTCCAGGACCATCCGGAAATCTGCGCGTAGCCGAGCACCGCGTTGGGCAGCACCTTGTCATCCTGGTAGACGCCGCTGGATGCGATCAGCCTTGGCAGGATGTTCTTGTCGAAGGCGTCGCCCGGCCCGAGGGTCGTCGGGCCGCCGGCGGCCACGACATGGCCGGATTTGTCCAGGACGGCGGCTGACCAGCCCGGTGGCAGGGCTTCCGTCGTCACGAGCTTGGCGAGCTCGTCCGCATCCTGGGTCACGACCAAAGCGGCGCCGGCCGGAGAGTGTTCGAGCGGCAGGGTGACGTTGTAGACCCATCGGCGGGCGTTCGAGCCCACAAAGACATTGGAGGCTTCGATGCGCCCGGACTCCAGCGCCGATTGCAGCGCGGCCAGATTGCCCGTCTTGCCAAGGGGCTTGCCGAAAGGCCAGCGGGTGTTGAGCCGGAGCTGGCCATCCTTTTCCATGAGGAGGACGAAGAGGGAATCGGTGCGCAGCACCGTTTCCGTCCGCGCGAAGAAGGTGGCGATGTCGTTGCGTTCCAGCTCCGGCGAAGAAGACAGCAGCCTCAACGTCGTCGCCATGTCCTGCAATTGCCGGTCGATGACGCGCGACAGGGCCTGAGCGTCCTGAACCGTGTCGCCCTTCAGCGCATCGCGCTCGTTGTTTTCGAGCTGAACCAGCAGCAGTGCCACGAAGGCCAGAATAGGCAAGGCAATCGCCAGGGCAATGGCGATCAGATAGGCACCAATCGACGCTTTCGGAAAATGCAGTTTCCTCATGGGGCGATCAACCGATCGTGCCTCCACGACGGTCAGAAGCGCCGGCAAACGCGAAAGGAATGGTTTTGGTCGTCATGCCAAGCGCCCCCGTGCCCAGACCCGAATTAAATGTTCCCGAAGCACCCATGTTAGGGCCCGGTAAATTGGCTTGCAACATCTGAAAAGTCATCGCCTCGAAATCATAAGCGATATCGGCTATTTACAATTACGACAAAGCGTCCCTCGATTTGCGTAGGCCGTATCCTTCGCCGGCCTGGGCGAAACGGGAGAGCCGGAAGGGGGCAAGCTGGGGATCCTGGCTCTCATCGATGATCTCCTGCGCTGCGAGCAGGCCGACGAGGGGCGCCAGCGTCACGCCGGAATGCAGGACGGCGAGATAGAGGCCGGGCGCTGCGTCTGTGCCGCCCAGAATGGGAAAGCCGTCCTTCGGTGTCGGGCGATAGCCGATGGTGTGGAAATCGAATTCCAGTTCTTCGCCACCTTTTAAACTCGTCCGGACCCTGGCGAAAAGTTCGCGGGCGGCCGATTCTGGATTCTCGCCGGGATCGGTGCCGCCGAAGTCGCTGCCGGCAACGACCCGTCCTTCCGCCGTCTGGCGCATATGCAAGTGCGGCGCCATCACCAGACCGTTCAGCAGTTTTTGTGTCGGGCGGGAATGGACGATGAGTCCCGGCGGCGTTTCGAGCGGCACGAGGATATCGGCCGATGCCGCAAGCGCCGCCGTGCCCGCGCCGGCGGCAAGAACGACATGATCGGCGTGCATCGCCCCTTGGCTCGTTTCAATGCCGACAATCCGGTTTCCCTTTCGGAGCAGGGCTTTGACCTCTATGCCGGCCAACATGACCGTCCCCTGCCGGCAGGCATCCTTCAGCAACAGCTCGGAGGCCGCGACCGGTTCGACGGCGCCTTCTTCGGCGATATGGAGCGCATAGTCGGGGGGATTGGCGAGATTGGGTTCGATGATCGTGCTGGTGGCACGGTTGACCGGCTGTATGCCATAGCCCCAGCCATGATGCCGGGCCGCATAGGCATCGAGTTCCGCCTCGGTCAGATCCCAGCACAGCCCGCCGCACCAGGCTAGAGGCAGGCCAGGAAGGTCGGCCGCGAGCCTCGACCATTCGGCCATCGAGCGGTGACGGAACTGGAAATAGAATTCCGGATTGCCCCAGCTCGCATTGATCCAGGCGAAGGAATTCGGCGTCGCAACGCCGCCGATCGTCTGAGCGACGACGGTGACGGATGCGCCCCTGCGCTGGAGGTGCCATGCAATGGACGCGCCGATGATGCCGGCGCCGATGACGATGATTTTCTGAGGGGAGGGCATGTCGCTGTCTCGTTCGGATTGAGGTGAAACGAAACTAGGCGTTCCGCACGGCAAAGAAAAGCCGCCGGGCGAGGTTCGCCGGGCGGCCGCTTGTCCGATTGCCGGGCGCCTGTATCAGGCGCCGGCGCCGACGCGGGCCAAACCGTCCTTGGCCGGCTGGTAATTGGGGTCGAGGTTGACCGCGTGCTGGTAGGAGCGGCGGGCTTTTGCCTTGTCGCCCTTGCGCTCGTAAACGAAGGCCTGGTTGGCCCAGGATTCGGCGACCTTGTTGTTCAGATCGATGGCGTGGTTGAAATCGGCGAAAGCGTTGTCGTCGTCGTTCTGCGCGAGATAGGAGATGCCGCGGCTGTTATACGGCTCCGGCGAATTCGGCGACAGCGAGATCGCCTTCGAGAAGTCGTCGATCGCCTTGTCCTGCTGGTTGCGCTTCTGATAGATCACGCCGCGGCCGTTATAGGCGCGGCCATCCGTGGTGCCGAGGCTGATGGCCTTGGAATAATCGTTGAAGGCGTCGTTGTCGCGGCCGGCCTGGCGGTAGAGATTGCCCCGGCCGATATAGGCGACGTCGTAATTCGGGTTGATCTGCAGTGCGGCGTTATAGTCGCCGATCGCTTCCGGCAGCTTGCCCATGTTGCGGTAGATGAGCGCGCGGTTGGCGTAAGCCTGATAGAACTTCGGATTGAGCTGGATCGCCTGATTGAAGTCGCCGAGGGCGCGATTGAAATCGCCGCCGCGGCCATAGGCGGTGCCGCGCACGTTGTAGCCTTCGGGATCCTGCGGGTTGGCATTGATGACCGACGTCAGCGACGCGATATTTTCGGAGGAGCCCTGCGCCTTGTCGATGCGGATCACGTTATCGGTGGAGGCGGTCTGGCAGCCGGAAAGGTTGATCGCGGCAAGTATCGCCAGCGCAGGCAGCGCTATGGCGCGCTTCGAAACGAGTAAGGAGAGGTTCGAAGTGCGGAAATTTACGGAAGTCGTCATTGCCATTATCGGGTTCGCTTTCCCCATGCGTCATATCAGGCTGTTCTGATTTAATCCGATTTGCCCAGAGAATAAATCAAAAAGGCGGCGGCGAACGACTCGCCCCCGCCACACATGCATCTGAAAACGTCGAAAAAACGGCGATTACTTCGCAACCAGGCCTTCGCGCTGCGCACGCTTGCGAGCGAGCTTGCGAACGCGACGAACAGCTTCGGCCTTTTCGCGAGCACGCTTCTGCGACGGCTTTTCGTAATAGTCGCGCATCTTCATTTCGCGGAAAATACCTTCGCGCTGCATCTTCTTCTTGAGAGCGCGGAGAGCCTGGTCAACATTGTTATCGCGGACAAGTACCTGCACGAGAATCACGTTCCTTTGGTTTGGTTGATGCCAGCGGCGACGGCAGCGCCAGGAGGCAAAAATATAACGTTCGCGCAGCCGCAGCCTTGCGATTGGTTAGGCGAGATAGCAGATCGGTTTGTCAAAGTCTAGCCAGATCGTGAGTTTGCAGGGGAAAAAGCGGCCTGTCGAGTACCGAATTCAGCTTGCGCTGCCTCCGGCGCTGTTGAACAAGCGATTGGCGGGTGCCGATCTTTGCGACATTGACATGCTTATGTGAGTATTTCGGATCACAGTCATGCATGCTCTGCGGCAATTGCGCCATTTCGGCAATGGTCCGAGCAAAAGGGGAATGGTCTTATGAAATCGCTCGACGCTGCGATCGTTGGAAAGGTGGCGGCATTTGCGCTGGCTCTCGTCGTTCTTGCTGGGGCGCTTGGGCCTGCCACGGCCGGCGAAGTCCGCTTCGGCAAGAACGTTCGGGTCGGCGGCCACGATTTTTCGAACCAGACGTTCGACAGCAGGCACCGTGCAAGAATTTATCTTTACAACCAGAAGCCGCGCAACGAAGGATGCGTCTGGCGCAAGGATGGCCATGGTGGCCGGGTGAAGGTTTGTCACCTGCAGCGCAAGTAGGGTGGGGGATTTATGCACGAGCAGATTATGCCGACCAGCGTTCGGTATTCCGAACGGCTCACATATGCCGCGATGGCGATCATTTTCATAAATCAGATGGTAAATTGGGATAGGACGAGCAGACATTTGGCCGATTCGCCGCTTGCCTTCATCCTCTTGCAAATCGCGTTTCTTTGCATTCAGATTTTCTGGGTTTGGCTGGTTGTTCGCAAACGCACGAACTGGGCGCGCTGGATGACGCTTGCCGCGCAATTCGGCATGGTGTTCGTCATCGGTTTTTCCCTCGGCTTCATTGCCTTCAAGGGCAATCCCGAAGGTACGGCATTGGAACTCGTTTTCCTGATCGTGTCGACATCGTTTTATCTGCTTGCCGCGTGCCTTCTTTTTACGCGTGACGCAGCACCGTGGTTTATTCCGCAGCGGGTCTGAATTTTGCCACGCACGCGTTCGCTGTTCGCAAGCTTCGGCGTTGTCGCCCGATTATTCTTTTAACCGTGTCGAAAGACGGTCCCCAGTGCGTCGCAAAAGAGCCGTTGTGTCCGTTTTTGATTTGCGATTTGTATGGCCCATAAAATGGCGTCTTGCCTGAAGGAGTTGAGGGCGAATGCGTAAATACTCGGTTTTTGCCGTGGCACGGGAAGCGATGCGGGCTCACAAGGGCTGGGAGGCGCAGTGGACCTCGCCGGAGCCGCGCAAGGAGTATGACGTCATCATCGTCGGCGCCGGCGGTCACGGCCTCGGCGCGGCCTATTACCTCGCCAAGGAGCACGGCATCACCAATGTCGCCGTGATCGAGAAGGGCTGGCTCGGCGGCGGCAATACCGGCCGCAACACGACCATCATCCGCTCGAACTATCTCTATGAAGAGAGCATGCACATCTACGAGCATTCGATGAAGCTCTGGGAGGGGCTGTCTCAGGATCTCAATTACAATGTCATGTATTCGCCGCGCGGCGTGATGATGCTGTCGCACAATGTGCACGACCAGCAGTCCTTCAAGCGGCATATTCATGCCAACCGTCTCTACGGCATCGACAATGAATGGCTGACGCCGGAACAGGCGAAAGCCTATTGCCCGCCACTCGATATTTCCAGCACGGCGCGCTACCCGATCAACGGCGCTGCCCTGCAGCGTCGCGGCGGCACGGCGCGTCACGACGCGGTCGCCTGGGGCTTTGCCCGCGCGGCGTCCGATCGCGGCGTGCATATCATCCAGAACTGCGAAGTGACCGGCATTCGCCGCGGACCGGATGGCCGCGTCACGGGCGTCGAAACGAGCAAGGGTTTCATCGGCGCCAAGAAGATCGGCGTTTCCGCCGCCGGCCACACCACCGTCGTCATGCAGATGGCCGGCGTGCGCGTGCCGCTGCAGTCTAGCCCGCTGCAGGCGCTGGTTTCCGAGCCGCTGAAACCGATCTTCCCCTGCGTCGTCATGTCGAACACGGTGCATGCCTATATCTCGCAGTCGGACAAGGGCGAGCTCGTCATCGGCGCGGGCACGGACCAGTACAATTCCTACAGCCAGACCGGCGGTCTGCAGATCATCACCCATACGCTGGATGCCATCTGCGAGCTCTTCCCGATGTTCCGCCGCGTGAAGATGATGCGCTCCTGGGGCGGCATCGTCGACAACACGCCGGATCGCTCGGCGATCCAGTCGAAGACGCCGGTTCCGGGCCTTTATGTCAATTGTGGCTGGGGCACGGGCGGTTTCAAGGCGACGCCGGGCTCGGCCAATCTCTTTGCGCATCTCATCGCCCGCGACGAGCCGCACAAGTTCAATGCCGGGCTTACGCTGGATCGCTTCCGCACCGGCCGATTGATCGACGAGGCGGCCGCGGCCGCCGTGGCGCACTGATGCCGGCGGCGGTCGGGATCGTCCTTGCGGCCGGGCTTTCATTGCCGGCCGGGACGATCGCGACCGCAGTCAACGATCTCATTCCGGGGGCCGGGGATTTTCGCATGCAGGTGATCCACAAGGCGAGGGGCGAGGCCGGCTGGCCGTTCGCGGCCGAAAGCGGAACGCTGATCTGTGCCAAGGTGCTGAACAAGCCGGCCGTTTATTTCGTGCCGAAGCAGACGCCGGAGGCGACGCGGGCTTTCCTGCTCGATACGGATCTTCTGGGCATGAGCCTGGTCAATATCGGAATGACCAGGGTGCTGGAACCCTACGGATCGCTGGAGGCGCTGCTGAAGCGCATAACACCTTTCGTCACCATGGGACGGCGGCTCTGCGCGCAGCCTCCCGGTACGAGCCTTTCGGGCTCCGAGCTTTAACACAGGTAGAAAACGATGCTGCTGATTTACTGCCCCTATTGCGAGGAAGAGCGTTCGGAACTGGAATTCCGCAATGCCGGCGACGCGCATATCGTGCGGCCGGCCAATATTGCCGGAATCTCGGACGAAGAGTTCGAGGAGTATTTCTTCCTGCGCGACAATCCGAAGGGCCTGATCTTCGAGCGCTGGCGGCACATTCATGGCTGCGGCCGCTTCTTCAATGCGGCGCGCGACACGGTGAGCGATCACTTCTACCGCACGTATAAAGCCGGCGAGCCGAAGCCGGACCCCGCGACGCTGCTGCCGGGTGCGCCCGAGCCGGCCGTCCAGAGCCAGAACGAACAAGAACAGACGGCACAAAAAGAGGGATTTGCTGAATGAGCGGCGCCAATCGTATCGCGGGCAAGGGACGTCTGACGCCGGCCAGAACCGCCCGCTTCACCTTTGACGGCAAAAGCTATACCGCGCTGGAGGGCGATACCGTCGCCTCCGCCCTGCTTGCCAACGGCGTCCATCTCGTCGGCCGCTCGTTCAAGTATCATCGTCCGCGCGGCATCCTGTCAGCCGGGGCCGAAGAGCCGAATGCGCTGCTGGATATCTCCCGCGATGCGGCGCGGCGGCAGCCGAACGTGCGCGCCAGCGTGCAGGAGGTCTTCGACGGCATGAAGGCGCAGTCGCAGAACCGCTGGCCGTCGCTCGCCTTCGATGTCGGCGGCATCAACAATCTCATGTCGCCCTTCTTTGCCGCCGGCTTCTACTACAAGACCTTCATGTGGCCGAAATCGGCCTGGAAGCATATTTACGAGCCCTTCATCCGTCGTGCTGCCGGTCTCGGTGTCGCGCCGACGGAAGAGGACCCCGATCACTACGCCAGCCGCTATGCCCATTGCGACGTCCTCGTCGTCGGGGCTGGTATTGCCGGTCTTTCCGCCGCGCTGGCTGCCGCCGAAACCGGCGCCAAGGTCATCCTCTGCGACGAGCAGCCGGAAGTCGGCGGCGCACTGCGCTTCGATACGGGTATCAGGATCGGCGGCGTCGAGGGCTATGACTGGGCGCAGGATGTCGCCGCCAGGCTCGAGGCGATGCCGAATGTGCAGGTGCTGACCCGCACGACGGCCTTCGGCTACTACAATCACAATTTCTTCGGCCTTGCCCAGCGAGTGACCGATCATCTGGCGAAGCCCGGCCGCAACCTGCCGCGCGAGCGCCTGTGGCAGGTCCGCACCAAGCGAGCCATCCTGGCGACTGGCGCCATCGAACGCCATATGGTGTTTCCGAACAACGACCGGCCGGGCATCATGCTCGCTTCGGCTGCGCGCGCCTATCTCAATCATTACGGCGTCGCCGTCGGTGCCAAGATCGGCGTGTATACGGCGCATGATTCCGCCTATGAAGCGGCGTTCGATCTCAAGCGCGCCGGGGTTTCCGTTGTCGCCATCGTCGACAGCCGTTCGCGGCCGGGCGAGGCGGTGCTCGCCGAGGCAAAACGGCTCGGCATCGAGGTCATGACCGATTACGCCGTCGTCGATACGGCCGGCAAGCTGCGCGTTTCCTCCATGACCGTGGCGCGCAACGGCAGTTCCGCCAAGCGCAAGATCGCCATCGACGCCCTGCTGGTTTCTGCCGGCTGGACGCCCTCCGTTCATCTCTTTTCGCAGTCGCGCGGCAAACTGAAATTCGATGCCGAGAAGCAGCGCTTCCTGCCGGGCACCTATGTTCAGGATTGCCTTTCGGTCGGTGCCTGCAACGGCACGGATGGCTTGCAGGCCGCAATCGAGGAATCGCTTGCCGCCGGCGAGCTGATGGCGCGCGCCACCGGCAGCACCAATGGCGGCGAGAAGATCCAGCTTCATGCCGAGCAGGCCTTCGAATGGACCGGGGGCATGATCGGCGCTGCCGAAGGCGCCGGGCCGGACACGAATGCCAAGGCTTTCGTCGATTTCCAGCACGATGTCTGCGCCAAGGATATCCGCCTTGCGGTGCGCGAGGGCATGCATTCCATCGAGCATATCAAACGCTTCACCACCAACGGCATGGCCTCCGACCAGGGCAAGCTTTCCAACATGCACGGGCTGGCGATTGCCGCCGAAATGCTCGGCAAGGATATTCCGCAGGTCGGTCTCACCACTTTCCGCGCGCCCTATACGCCCGTCACCTACGGCACGCTGATCAGTCATTCGCGCGGATCTCTCTTCGATCCCGCCCGCAAGACGCCGATGCATGCCTGGGAAGAGGCGCATGGCGCGATCTTCGAAGATGTCGGCAACTGGAAGCGCGCCTGGTTCTATCCGCGCGCCGGCGAGACCATGCATCAGGCCGTCAACCGCGAGTGCCGCACGGCGCGCGAAGTGGCCGGCGTGTTCGACGCCTCGACCCTCGGCAAGATCGAAGTGGTCGGTCCTGACGCGGCCGAGTTCCTGAACCTGATCTACACCAATGCCTGGGATACGCTGAAGCCCGGCCGCTGCCGCTACGGCATCATGACCCGCGAGGACGGCTTCGTTTACGACGACGGCGTCGTCGGACGCCTGGCCGACGACCGTTTCCATGTGACGACGACAACAGGCGGTGCGCCGCGCGTGCTGCACCACATGGAGGATTATCTCCAGACCGAATTCCCGCATCTGAGGGTATGGCTGACGTCGACCACCGAGCAATGGGCCGTCATCGCCGTGCAGGGGCCGAAGGCGCGCGAGATCATCGAGCCGCTCGTCGAGGGGCAGGATCTTTCCAACGAAGCCTTCCCGCATATGAGCGTTGCCGAATGCAAGGTTTGCGGCGTGCCGGCGCGGCTGTTCCGCGTCTCCTTCACTGGTGAAGTCGGCTATGAGATCAACGTGCCGGCCGATTACGGCCAGTCGGTTCTGGAAGCCGTCTGGGCTCGTGCAGAACCGCTGGGCGCCTGCGCTTACGGCACCGAGACCATGCACGTCCTGCGCGCCGAAAAGGGCTATATCATCGTCGGTCAGGATACCGACGGCACCGTCACGCCCGACGACGCCGGTCTTTCCTGGGCCGTTTCCAAGAAGAAGACCGATTTTGTCGGCATTCGCGGCCTGAAGCGGCCGGATCTGGTCAAGGAAGGCCGCAAGCAGCTCGTCGGCCTCGTTACGCGCGATCCGAAGGTGGTGCTGGAGGAGGGCGCACAGATCGTCGCCGATCCGAACGAGCAGAAGCCGATGACGATGCTCGGCCATGTCACCTCAGCCTACTGGTCGGAAAATCTCGGCCGCTCCATCGCGTTCGCGCTCGTGGCCGGCGGACGCGAGCGCCTGGGCAAGACGCTCTATGTGCCGATGCCCGACAAGACGATATCAGTCGAGGTGACGGATCTGGTGTTCTTTGACAAGGAAGGAGGCCGGATCAATGGCTGATCTCGCTACCCGCAAACTGCCGCTCGCCGGCCGCCACGGCGGCTCTTCGACCGTCCGGCTGACGCCGGCCGCCCCCGCCAGCCGTATTTCGCTGCGCGCGCCGGCCGATTCCGTCGGCGGTCTTTCGCATGTGCTCGGCCTGCAGCTGCCGACCCGGCCGAAGACCTCGGCCAGCGGCAACGGGCGTCATGCCCTGTGGCTCGGCCCGGACGAATGGCTTGTCATCGATGAAAACGGCGCCGAACTCGTTGGGGTCGCCGGAGCGTCCGGCGCGCTGCATTCGGCGACGGATGTCTCGCATCGCAACACGGCCGTCATCGTCTCCGGCCCTGGCGCGGAAGCGACGCTTGCCGCCGGCTGCCCGCAGGATGTCTCCTTGGGTGCATTTCCCGTCGGCGCCTGCTCGCGCACGCTCTACGGTAAGGCTGAAGTGGTGATCCTGCGGCTCGATGAAGAGACATTCCGCGTCGAGGTCTGGCGCTCCTTTTCCGACTATGTCTTTGGCCTTCTGGCCGAGGGCGCAGAGGATGCGGGCCTTTAGGGTCTACAGGTTTTCGAGAGCAAAGCTGAGATAAAGATCAGCTCGGCACATGATGCCGATAGTTGGCGGCAATCGATCTTGTTTGCCGCCGATTTCGGTCGCATAATGGTTGTAGCGGCGGCTGCTTTTCGCAACACTTGCCCTTAATCAGCGTGTCGTAATCAGCGACAAAAAAGGTCATGTTCATGGGCTCGAACAAGCAAAGCCTTGAAGTTGATTCCACGACATGGACCGGAATAGGGATGCAGCCGGAAACCTCACGACCTTCGGTGCGAAGCGAGTATCTTAGTATAGACTATATGTGCCGTTTCGCCTTATGGTGGAGTTTAGCGCAGGTGGTCTTACGAACAATAGAGTGGATTGTTCAAAAGGAATATTCTCTGAGTTTTCTGTATGGAAAGCCGGCTTTAGGTTTTTATATAGTCTACATTTCGCTCGCAGCCATCGCGTTTGCCATTTTGTCTTTCAGAAAAAAGTCTCGCGATCCAAAAAATCCCTAAGCCTCTTCCGGCCGATCCTTCGGGTCGAACTGCGATATGGTCGTCCATGTCGCGGTCAGCGCCGCTTTGCGCTCGTTTTCGATTTCGACGGTGACATCATAGGTCAGCATCAGCATGCTGGCGCCGCGCAGCCGCGTTTCGGCAAGCTTGAAGCGGCCGCGCACCCGTGCGCCGCATTTGACCGGCGACATGAAGCGGATTTGCTCGAAACCGTAATTGATGCCCATGGTCTGTTCGCGGATCTTCGGCAAGGCGCTGTAGTTCATTGCCGAGAGTAGCGAGAGCGTCAGGAAGCCGTGGGCGATGGTGCCGCCATAGGGCGTTTCCGCCTTGGCGCGCTCGGGGTCGACGTGGATGAACTGATGATCGAGCGTCGCATCGGCAAAGGTGTCGATCATCGTCTGGTCGACTGTGATCCAGTCGGAAACGCCGATCTCCGTTCCCGCAAGTTTCATGATCTCAACAAGCGAAATTTCGCCGGGCATTCCATCCTCGTCAGTCTGTATCGCCAGAACGGCTCATGGAAGCGCAGAACCGATCTATCTCTTTGGTTGCCAGGCAATTCCGGACGGAGAACCAAAGCGCACTTTTCCCGGAATTGCGCCAGTGCCCTTTCTGGCGAATCCGGAATGAAAGTGCAACCGGGATCAGGTTTCCAGGAGAAAGGTGACGGAGCGGGGGGTAAGCGTGATCCGCTCGCCAGCCGCCGTTTCGCCTGTCGGAGTCAACATCGACCAGCCGCCGTTTTCCGAAGGGGGTAATGTGGCGGGAAGCTCGTCGGCGGCGCGGTTGAACAGCACGGCAAGGCGCGTCGATCGGCCGGTGGCGCGATCCTGCGTCCCCAATGCCATGCCGAGTACGGCCGCGCTCGGTGTCTCCCAATCCGAAATCGCCATCGGCGTTCCGGCAGACGAGAACCACAATACATCGCCATCGCCGTGAAAGAAGTTCATGTCGCAGAAGGCGGCGAAGCGACGGCGCAGGCCGGCAAGCCAGGCGGCATGGCCGATCAGTTCCTCGTCCAGCGTCTTCCAGTCCATCCAGGTTATCGTGTTGTCCTGGCAATAGGCGTTGTTGTTACCCTGCTGGCTGCGCCCGGCTTCGTCGCCTGCCGTCAGCATGATCGTGCCGCGCGTGGCAAAGAGCGTCGAAAGCATGGCTTCGATGTCGGCACGGCGTTTGCGCTGGATCGACGGGTCGTCCGTTCCGCCTTCGGCGCCGTTGTTCCAGGAGAAGTTCTCGTTATGGCCGTCGCGATTGCTCTCGCCGTTGGCCTCGTTGTGCTTGTTCTCGTAGGAAACGAGATCCATCAGCGTGAAGCCGTCATGGGCGGCGAGGAAATTGACGCTGCGGGTCTGCGTGCGCCCGTCACGGCCGAAGACGGGGGAGGAGCCGGCAAGCACGGTCGCCAGATCGCCGACGCCGGCATCGCCGCGCCAGAAGCGGCGCAGGTCGTCGCGGGCGCGGTCGTTCCATTCGAGGAACGGCGCTGGAAAATTCCCCAGCTGATAGCCGCCGGCGCCGATATCCCAAGGCTCGGCGATCATGATCCGATCCCGCAGCACGTCATCCGCCAGTATGGTGCGCAGTGTCATGCTTTCCGGGTCGAACCCCTTGCTGCCGCGGCCGAGCACCGTGGCGAGATCGAAGCGGAAGCCGTCTATGCCGGCACTCCGCACGAAATGCCGCAGGCTGTCGATGACGAGCTTGCGGGTCGCCGGCTGGTCGCAGGCAACGGTATTGCCCGTGCCGGTATCGTTGACGAGCGTGCGGGGCTGATCCGGCTGGCTGCGGAAGTAGGTGGGATTGTCGAGACCGCGCAGAGACAGCGTCGGACCCTGGCGATCGCTCTCCCCGGTATGGTTGAAGACGAGGTCGAGGATGACGGCGATGCCTTCGGCATGAAGGGCGGCGACCGTTTCGCGCAGCTCTCTCACGCCGCCGGGCACCAGACGCGGGTCGAGCGCCATGAAGGCGACGGGATTGTAGCCCCAGCCGTTGGTCAGGCCGAGTGGCGGAAGATGCCGCTCATCGATCCATGCGGTGATCGGCATCAGCTCGACGGCGTCCACCTGCAGGTTCTTGAGATGCGCAATGATCGAGGGATGGGCGAGGGCGCCGAGCGTGCCGCGCATCTGCGCCGGCACATCCGGATGCAGCATCGTGAAGGGCTTTACGGCGATCTCGTAGACGAGGCCGCCGGGCTGGAACAACGGCTTTGCCGGCGTGACGGAGATGTCGCGGGAGACGACCGCCTTCGGCATGAGGTCCTGCGTATCGGCGCCGAAGATGCCCAGGCGCGGATCGTAGCGAAAGGGCCGGTCGATTTCCCTGGCATAGGGGTCGACGAGCAGCTTGGACGGGTCGAACCACAGGCCGCGATCGGGATCGTAGGTGCCATGGCCCCGCAGGCCATAGCGCGTGCCTTCTCCGGCGTCCTTCACGAAAAGACGGTGCTCGTCCCCGTCGCGGGTGAACGGCAGGCGAGCGATCTCCTTGTGGCCTTCGGCATCGAACAGGCAGAGTTCCAAGCGCTCGGCATTCCTGGACCAGACGGCAAATTCAACGCCGGCATCGGTGAGGGTTGCACCCAGGCAGCGGGCTATCGGTTCTGACATGTCTTAGGGGCTTTCCGGATGACTCGAAACTGTTCCCTTTCCTTGCTTGCGGGGAGAGGGTTGGGGTGAGGGCAGAGCACTCGGTAAATCGTGCGGTTGTGATGGATTTTGGAAGGCCCCTCATCCGGCCAATTGCCGCTTCACTTCATTCAGCAGCTTCCGGCCACCTTCGCCCCGCATACGCGGGGAGAAGGGACTTGGGCTCTTGCCCTATCAGGTAATGACCGTCGGTGCGTCGCGGCCGGTGCGGCCCTTGATGTCGGCGATTTCCTGGGCTGCCGTGATGAGATCGGCCAGCGCTTCCTGGGTCTCGATATTGTGACGGGTCGAATCGGGCTCGTAGCGCTCGATATAGACGCGCAGCGTCGCGCCCGTGGTGCCGGTGCCGGAGAGGCGGAAGACCACGCGGGAACCGCCTTCGAAGAGGATGCGGATGCCCTGGTGCTGGCTGACGGACTTGTCGACCGGATCGTGGTAGGCGAAGTCGTCGGCGGCGGATACGGTGAGATCGCCGTATTTGGTGCCCGGAAGGGTCGGCAGCTTTTCGCGCAGCGCCGTAATCAGGCCGTTGGCGGCGTCGGTGTCGACGCCTTCATAGTCGTGGCGGGAATAGTAGTTGCGGCCGTAGGCGGCCCAATGCTGCGTCACGATATCGATGACGCTTTCGCCACGCACGGCGAGGATGTTCAGCCAGAGCAGCACCGCCCAGAGGCCATCCTTCTCGCGGACGTGGTTCGAGCCGGTGCCGGAACTTTCCTCGCCGCAGATCGTCGCCATGCCGGCATCGAGCAGGTTGCCGAAGAATTTCCAGCCGGTCGGCGTCTCATAAATGCCGACGCCGCGCTTTTCGGCAACGCGGTCGGCCGCGCCGCTGGTGGGCATGGAGCGGGCAATGCCGGCGATGCCATGCGAATAGCCCGGGGCCAGATTGGCGTTGGCTGCGAGAATCGCGAGACTGTCGGACGGAGTGACGTAGATGCCCTTGCCGATGATGAGATTGCGGTCGCCATCGCCATCCGATGCAGCACCGAAGTCGGGCGCATCGTCGCTCATCATATCGTCGTAGAGCTCCTTGCAGTAGACGAGGTTCGGGTCGGGATGATGACCGCCGAAATCCGGTAGCGGCAGGAAGTTGCGGACCGATCCATCCGGCGCGCCGAGGCGGATCTCGAAGATTTCCTTCGCGTACGGGCCGGTGACGGCGCTCATCGCATCGAAGGAGATACGGAAGCCGAGGCTGATCAGGTTGCGGATGGCGCCGAAATCGAACAGCTCTTCCATCAAGGCCGCATAATCTTCGACCGGATCGATGACGGAAACGATCACGCCGTCGATATCCTCGCGGCCGATGCGATCGAGGTTGATGTCCGGAAAATCCGATATCTTGTAGCTGTCGATCACCTTGGAGCGCTCATAGATGGCGTCGGTGATCTTTTCCGGCGCCGGACCGCCGTTGCCGATATTGTACTTGATGCCGAAGTCTTCCGTCGGGCCGCCGGGATTGTGGCTGGCCGACAGGATGATGCCGCCGAAGGCCTTGTACTTGCGGATGATGTTGGAGGCGGCGGGCGTCGAGAGGATGCCGCCCTTGCCGACCATAACCTTGCCGAAGCCGTTCGCGGCGGCCATCTTGATGGCCTTCTGGATGACGTCGCGGTTGTAGTAGCGGCCGTCGCCGCCGATGACCAGGCACTTGCCCTGATAGCCGTCGAGCGAATCAAAAATCGACTGGATGAAGTTTTCCGCGTAGTTGGGCTGCTGGAATACGGGAACCTTCTTTCGCAGGCCCGAAGTGCCGGGCTTCTGATCCGCGTAGGGGGTGGTGGGTACGGTTTTAATCATCGGGTTAAGCGCCTCTCGAGACTAGACTGGAGTAGAGAGCGGCGTAGCGTTCTGCGCTCCTGCCCCAGGATACGTCGGATTTCATGCCCTGCTTTTGCATCTGCGTCCAGACCTTTCGATTCTGGAAAAGATGCATGGCACGGCGCACGGCCTGCAGCAGCCCCTCGGCGGTGACGGGGGAAAATTGGATGCCGGTCGCGACCTTTGCCTGCAGCGCGGCGTGGTTGGCGTCGATAATCGTATCGTTGAGCCCGCCAGTCCGCGCAACGATCGGCAGGCAGCCGTAGCGTAAGCCATAAAGCTGCGTGAGACCACATGGTTCGAAGCGGGAGGGAATGATAATCGCGTCGCAACCGGCCTGCATCAGATGCGACATAGGTTCGTTATAGCCGGCGGAAACCCCGACGCGGCCGCGATGACGGCCGGCTGCGGCAAAGAGCGCACCTTCCAGCGCCGGATCGCCGGCGCCGAGAATGGCGAGCTTGGCGCCCATGTGGACAATCTCGCTGGAGATGCTTGCCAGAAGATCCATGCCCTTCTGCCAGGTCAAACGGCTGACGACGCAGAAAATCGGGCCGTCGTCGTTATCGAGACCGAAATGCTCGATGACGCGCTGACGGTTCGCAACGCGATCCTTCAGCGTCGCGGCATTGTAAGTCTGCGCGATCATGGGATCGCTCGCCGGATTCCAGATATCGTCGTCGATGCCGTTGACGATTCCGTAGAGATCGTATGCCCGGCTGGCGATGACGCCTTCGAGGCCCATGCCGAATTCGGGCGTCAGGATTTCCTCGGCATAGGAGGGGCTGACGGTGGTCAGTGCGTGCGCCGTCTGCAGCCCGCCCTTGAGGAAGCCGACATCGCCGTAATATTCGACGCCCTCCATGGAAAAAGCGTGGGGCGGCAGGCGCAGGCCGGGGAAGATATCGGCGCCGAACTGGCCCTGGAAAGCAATGTTGTGGATGGTGAGGACGCTCGGCAGTTCCGGCGTCGGATAGTAGCGCATGTAAACCGGCACCATGGCCGATTGCCAGTCATGCGCATGCACCAGATCCGGCCGCCAGCCGGGCATGAGGCCCGCGGCAATTTCGGCGCCTGCCAGCGACAGGGCGGCGAAACGCCGCCAGTTGTCGGGATAATCCTTGCCCGTCGCATCGACATAGGGGCCGCCGGTGCGGCTGTAATAGGCCGGCGCATCGAGCACGAGGAAGGAAATTCCGGCATGCTCGGCCTCGAGGACCGTCGCCGGTTCGCCGAGGAGGTCCGGAAACTCCAGGCGGACAACCGGATCGCGAATGGCCTTCATGACGGCGGGATAGCCCGGGATAAGGGTCTTGGTCTCGACGCCATAAGGCTTGAGCGCGCCAGGCAGGGCGCCGGCCACATCGGCCAGGCCCCCTGTCTTGATCAAGGGGAAGACTTCGGACGAAACCGAGAGAACCTTCATAAGTTACAAATCCAGCTTGTCGATCATCGATTGTGTGATCAGGCAGATGCCGCTCTCCGTACGGCGGAAACGCTTGGCGTCCAGTTCCGGATCCTCGCCGACCACCAATCCTTCCGGAATGGTGACGCCATGATCGATGACGACGTTCTTGAGCTGCGCACGGCGGCCGACCTTGACGCTCGGCAGCACCACCGCGCCCTCCAGCTTGGAATAGGAATTGGCGCGCACGCCGGTAAAGAGCAGGCTGTTGTAGAGGCTGGCGCCCGAAATGATGCAATCGCCGGCAACGACCGAGGAAACGGCCGAACCGCGGCGGTCCTCGTCGTCATGGACGAACTTGGCCGGCGGCGTGATTTCCGCATAGGTCCAGATCGGCCAGGACTTGTCGTAGATGTCGAGCTCCGGCACCACGGCGGTCAGGTCGATATTGGCCTGCCAATAGGCGTCGACCGTGCCCACGTCCCGCCAATAGGCCTCGCGCTCGAAATCGGAGCGCACGCAGGATTGCGTGAAGCGATGGGCGACGGCTTTGCCGTTCTTGACGATGTAGGGGATGATGTCCTTGCCGAAGTCGCGGCTGGAATTCGGGTCGGCCGCGTCGCGGCGCAGGCATTCGATCAGGAACTTCGTGTGGAAGACGTAGATGCCCATCGAGGCGAGCGCGAGATCGGGGTTGCCGGGAATTCCCGGCGGATCGGCGGGCTTCTCGACGAAATCAATGATCTGGTCCTTGTCGTCGACATGCATGACGCCGAAGCCGACGGCCTCCATGCGCGGCACTTCCAGGCAGCCGATGGTGACATCTGCGCCGGAATCGACGTGCTGCTGCAGCATCCATTCATAGTCCATCTTATAAATATGGTCGCCGGCGAGGATGACCATGTATTCCGGGCCGTAAGGCTCGATGATGTCGATGTTCTGGTAGACGGCGTCGGCCGTGCCTTCGTACCATTGCGTTTCCGAGACGCGCTGCGAAGCCGGCAGGATGTCGAAGCTTTCGTTGCGCTCGGGGCGGAAGAAGTTCCAGCCGCGCTGCATGTGACGGATCAGCGAGTGGGCTTTGTACTGCGTCGCGACGCCGATGCGGCGGATACCGGAATTGAGCGCGTTGGACAGCGCGAAATCGATAATTCGCGTCTTGCCGCCGAAGTACACGGCTGGTTTGGCACGACGGTCGGTGAGTTCTTTCAGGCGGCTGCCGCGCCCCCCGGCAAGAACGTAGGCCATGGCATCGCGTGCCAGCGGCTGAAAACGTTTTTCTACCATTTTATTCCTCCCTGTCCGTAGTGATCTCAAAATTCGGGTTCGAGCATGATGGTCGCCAATGGAGGCAGCGTTATCGTCGCCTGTATGCCTCCGCCTGCGTTGACGGCCTGCACTCGCCCGCCATTGCCCTTGCCGCTGCCGCCGTAGATGTCGGCATCGGTATTCAAAATCTCGCGCCACCGCCCCTCAGCCGGCAGGTGCAAGGTATAATTCTCACGATAGACTGGCGTGAAATTGGTGATGACGGCAACCGGCTTTTCGCCCGGCGCCTTGCGCAGCCACGCGAAGACCGAATTTTCGAAATCATCGACGACAAGCCATTCGAAGCCGTCTCCCTCGCAATCGCGGGCATGCAGTGCCGGCTTGCTGCGATAGGTGAAGTTGAGATCGCGAACGAGACGACGCATGCCTTCGTGCATGCGGTACTGCAGGAGGTTCCAGTCCAGCGCGCGCTCTTCGCTCCATTCGCTCCATTGCGCGAATTCCTGGCCCATGAAGAGCAGTTTCTTGCCAGGATAGCCCCACATGAAGGCGTAGTAGGCCCGCAGGTTGGCGAATTTCTGCCAGTCGTCGCCGGCCATCTTGGCGATGAGCGATCCCTTGCCGTGGACGACTTCGTCATGCGAGAGCGGCAGGACGAAGTTTTCCGAGAAGGCGTAGATCAGGCCGAAGGTCAGTTCGTTGTGGTGGTACTTGCGATGCACGGACTCGCGGGAGAGGTAGCTCAGCGTGTCGTGCATGAAACCCATGTTCCATTTGAAGCCGAAGCCGAGGCCGCCTTCATGCACCGGCTGCGACACCTTCGGCCACGAGGTCGATTCCTCGGCGATCGTCATGACGCCCGGATGCGCCCCGTAAAGGCGGGTGTTCATCGACTGCAGGAAGCGGACGGCCTCGAGGTTTTCGTTGCCGCCATATTCGTTCGGGATCCATTCGCCGTGTTTGCGGGAATAGTCGAGGTAGAGCATGGAAGCGACGGCATCGACGCGCAAACCGTCCAGATGGAACTTTTCCGCCCAGTAGAGCGCGTTGTTCAAAAGATAGGCGAGGACCTCGGTGCGGCCGAAATTGTAGATCGCCGTATTCCAGTCGGGATGAAAACCCTTGCGAGGGTCCTCGTGCTCGTAGAGCGCCGTGCCGTCGAACCAGCGCAGACCGTGCTCGTCGGTCGGGAAATGCGCCGGCACCCAGTCGAGGATGACGCCGATGCCGACCTTGTGGCAGCCGTTGACGAAGCGGGCGAAGCCTTCCGGCTCGCCGAAACGGGCCGTCGGCGCATAGAGGCCGGTGGTCTGGTAGCCCCAGGACGGATCGTAGGGGTGCTCGGTGATCGGCAGGAATTCGATGTGGGTGAAGCCCATATCGACGCAATAGGGGATAAGGCGCGAGGCGAGCTCATCCCACGACAGCATCGAGCCATCGTCGCGGCGCTGCCAGGAGCCGGCATGGACCTCGTAGATGGAGATGGGCTGGCGGCGCATGTCGACGCTTGCCCAGTGTTGGCGGTGTGCCGTATCTTCCCATACCTGCTGTAGTTCCGTTGCGGTGACGGAGGCGGTCTTGGGGCGCAGTTCGCTGCGACGGGCGAAGGGATCGGCCTTCAACGGCAGCAACACGCCGTCGTGGCCGCGGATTTCGAATTTATAGGCGACGCCGGCCGGAACGTCGGGGGCGAAAATCTCCCATATGCCGGAATCCGACCGGAGGCGCATGACATGCCGGCGGCCGTCCCAGTTGTTGAAATCGCCGACGACGGAGACGCGCTGCGCATTCGGTGCCCAGACCGCGAAATGGAAGCCCTGGACGCCTTCATGCTTCAGGGGGTGGGCGCCCATCTTGTCGAACAGGCGCAGATGCGTGCCCTGGCGGGCGAAATAGTCGTCCATCGGCCCTAAAACAGGGCCGAAGCTGTAGGGGTCGGTCACGGCCCATTCGGAATCGCCGCGCCTGGCGCGATACCGGACCGGCTGCTGCTTGGTAAGCTTCACGTCGCCGGCAAAGAAGCCTGCCGGGTCAAGGCAGTCGAGCTCGCCGATGACCGAGCCGTCGAGCGACAAGGCGGTGACGGCCTCCGCGCCCGGAATGAAGCACCGGGTCACATAGCCCTCGTCCGTCTTGTGGACGCCGAGAACGGCGAACGGATCGGAATGGGTGCCTGCGAGAATTGCAGCAACGTCGCCTGCCGAAATATCCCTCAAGCCGGTGCTGTCAGCGGGTTTCTTCGGCTTTTTCATCCGGCTCTCCAGATTTCCTTGGCATATTGACGGATCGTCCGGTCGGAGGAGAACCAGCCCATGCGGGCAGTGTTGTTGATCGTCTTGGCGTACCATTCGGACGGATTGGACCAGAGGATGTCGACTTCGCGCTGCGCCGAGGCATAAGCATCGAAATCGGCAGCGACCATGAACCAGTCGTGGCTGTAGATGCCGTCGATCAGGCCGGCGTATCGATTGCGGTCGTCAGGGGAGAAGACGCCGGACGCGATGGCCGACAGCGCCTGGGAGAGCTCGCGCGATCGCTCGATGATGGCGCGGGGATTGTGGCCATCGCTGCGCAGGTTGGCGACTTCATCGGCCCGCAGGCCGAAGATGACGATATTGTCCTCGCCGACATTGTCGCGCATTTCGACATTGGCGCCGTCGAGCGTGCCGATCGTCAGCGCGCCGTTGAGGCCGAACTTCATGTTGCCGGTGCCCGATGCCTCCATGCCTGCCGTGGAAATCTGCTCGGACAGGTCGGCGGCGGGAACCATGACCTCGGCAAGCGAGACATTGTAGTTCGGCACGAAGACGATCTTCAGCAGGCCGCGCACCGACGGGTCGTTGTTGACGACGCGGGCGACATCGTTGATCAGCTTGATGATGAGCTTGGCGTTATGGTAGCTCGGCGCCGCCTTGCCGGCGAAGAGCTTGACGCGCGGCTGCCAGTCCAGCTCGGGATGCGAGCGGATCTGGTCGTAAAGCGCCACGGCCTCGATCACGTTCAGCAGCTGGCGCTTGTATTCGTGAATGCGCTTGATCTGGATGTCGAACATCGCATTCGGGTCGAGCTTGATGCCCATGCGGCTGGCGACGAGATTGGACAGCTGCACCTTGTTGGCGCGCTTGACGGCGGCGAACTTCTCCTGGAAGGCGCTGTCGCGGGCGAACTGGTCCAATGGCTTCAGCTGCTCGGCATCGTCGAGGAAAGCGTCGCCGATGGTTTCGCGCACCAGGCTGGTGAGACCGGGATTGCACTGCATCAGCCAGCGGCGCGGCGTAATGCCGTTGGTCTTGTTGTTGATGCGGTCGGGGTAAAGCTTGTGCAGGTCGGCAAAGACCGTGACCTTCATCAGGTCGGTGTGAAGCGCCGAAACACCATTGATCGAGTGCGAACCGACGAAGGCCAGATTGCCCATGCGCACGCGGCGATCGCCGTTCTCGTCGATCAGCGAGATCGAGCGGATTTCCGTGTCGCTGAAATTGCGCAGCTTGCGGGCTTCCATGAGGATCTTGGCGTTGATCGCGTAGATGATCTGCATATGGCGCGGCAGCAGCCGCTCGAACAGCGGCACCGGCCAGCTTTCTAGCGCTTCCGGCAGCAGCGTGTGGTTGGTGTAGCCGAACGTATCGCGGGTGATATCCCAGGCCTTGTCGAAATCGAGGCCGTGCACGTCGACCAGCAGCCGCATCATTTCAGCCACCGAGACCGCCGGATGCGTGTCGTTCAGCTGGATGGCGACCTTTTCGGACAGGTTGGTCAGATCGTCGTATTGCTGCAGATGGCGGCGCAAGATGTCCTGCAGCGAGGCGGAGGAGAAAAAGAACTCCTGGCGCAGGCGCAGTTCCTGGCCGGCAGGCGTTGCATCCGCCGGATAGAGAACGCGCGTCAGGCTTTCGGCCTTGTTGCTTTCGCGCAGCGCGCCGATATGGTCGCCGGCGTTGAAGGCATCGAGCAGGATCGGATCGATCGGCTGGGCTGACCAAAGGCGCAGCGTGTTGACGCGATGGCCGCGCCAGCCGACGACGGGCGTATCGAATGCCGTGGCGATGACCCGCTCGGCGGGCTTCCAGACGTATCGCGGCTGATCGTCATGGCTGCTGACGGTCTCGACAGTGCCGCCGAAGCCGATTTCGTAAGAGCTCTCCTGGCGCTCGAACTCCCAGGGGTTGCCGTGCGCCAGCCAGGTTTCAGGCAGTTCCACCTGCCAGCCGTCCGCCATCTGCTGGCGGAAAAGGCCATGCACGTAGCGGATGCCGTAACCGTAGGCGGGCACGTCGACGGTCGCCATGGATTCCATGAAACAGGCGGCGAGACGGCCAAGGCCGCCATTGCCAAGGGCAGCGTCCGGCTCGAGGCCGGCGATGACGCGGATATCGACGCCGAGCGAGGCGAGCGCGTTGGTGATTTCCTCCATCAGGCCGAGGTTGGAAACCGCATCGCGCATCAGGCGGCCGATCAGGAACTCGAGAGACAGGTAGTAGACGCGCTTGGCGTCCGTCTCGTAGACGTTGCGGGTCGATTCGATCCACTTGTCGATGACGCGGTCGCGAATGACAAGGATCGTCGCCGTCAGCCAGTCGTGCGGTTTAGCAACCTTTGCATCCTTGCCGATGCGATACGTCAGGCGCTCGATGATTTCTTCGGCAAGGATTTCAGGGCGGGAACTGCGCGGCGCGGGAACGGGGAGATCGGCCTTCGTCAAGTTATTCATACTATCAACTCTCGCCATTTGTGATGTATATTCAGGGTGTTACGCCTGCATATATCGAATTGCCTTTCCGTTTCACTATCAGTTTACGCATTGATGTAAAGCAGTTGCAACAAGCGAGTTGGGCAGATGCGAAAATAGCCGCGAAACGTTTGCCAATGCCGGGAAAAGACTTGATTCCGATGGTGTTTCGGGCTTTTATTCGCGCATCGATAAAACGAAAAGCCTCGCGATACGAGTATCGCGAGGCTTTTTCTTTCGTGTCGACCTTCAGTTGCCTGGGGCGCTGGCGCAGCATGCTCACTTGGTCAGGAGCGTCATTTGCTTCGACGTTTCCGTGGCGATCGTCGTAAACGCCTTGAACAGATCCGCCGCGCTCTGTGGAGTAAAATAGTCGGAGGTCGATGTCGCGCAGTACTTCAGCAAAGCCTGGCCGTTTTCCGGTGCCATAAAGGCAATCGTATACACATGGATGCCATTGCTGCGGGCTTTGTCGCATTGTTCCTTGGTCTTTGTATCGGCGTTCGACACGTTATTGTCGCCATCGGTCATGAAGACGATGTACATGGTCGGATTTATAACGCCGCTCTTGTCCTTGTGTTGGAGCTGCTCATACGTCAGTCCCGACGTCGTGGACGTTTTTGTCAATGCGTCGACAGCGGCCGTAAAAGCGGGGGCCGAATTCGTGCTGCCGCTTGAGGTCAGGTTATTGACGTAGCTGGTGACGCCGCTCGTGCCCCAGGCCAGAGCCGTGGGCGTCTGAGCCACGGAATTATAGGAGTCCGCGCCGGTACGGACGTACATCATATTGGGATCTGCGCTATTTAACTGCGCGGCCAAATTGGCGGTCGCAATCTTCAGCGATTCCATTTTGGTGTAATAATTGGTCGCAGTGGTTTTACATGTGCCGTTCTGTCTTGTCTTCGTGCATATCGTCGGTTGTTCGGCATTAACCGTATCGGTGGTTTCGTCCATGGACCCGGAACGATCCAAAACGAAATACATCGACAAGGCATTCTTTTGAGTTTCGGAGGTTTTTCCGCTGACAGAGGTGCTTGACGCACTAATGTTCATCGAATTCTGGCCAATCAAGCGGGTCATGCTGTTCACCGACATCGAATACGACGCGTTCACAACAACCGAATAGCCGGAGTTTCCGGAGGAATCGGTCGTTTTCGTCACCGTGGTTGTGGTGGCAGCTTTAAGCGAATTCGCAGCGTCCGTATTTCCGGCAAGATAATTTGACATCTGCCCGAGGACGAAATTGTTCGCGAGATCCTTGGCGGTCGTCGTCGTCGCACTGCCATCGGCAAGCGCGGTCGCCGAGGCGAGCGCGGCAGCATCGGTCGCCGCCTGAAGCTCGCTGTGTGACAGCGACATGTTCGTGACATCGATAGCTATGCCGCCGGCAACCGCCAGCACAGGGATCGAGATCGCCGTCAGGATGCCAAAGTTTCCGGCTCTATCACGTAAAAGTTGCTTGAATGCGCGAAGTAAATCGGAGCCGGCAATCATCATGTCCGCCTATTGAATAGAGTTATGGCCTCAGGAATGGCGGGACTATCAATTACAAATGTTAGTTGAACGTTTAAACGATCGGTTGTTTTTTAACAAACAGCCCGTTTGGTCTCAATTTGAACTGATTTTCTACTATTTCAATTTATGCTATTTTAGCGGAATGACATCAACAGCCTGAACAGTCTTCTGGTTGCCGTAGCTTTTGAGCACGCCGATAACGGGTGCGACATCGGAATAGTCACGGCCATAGGCGACGACGATATGATCCGTGCCGGCGGGAATGTTGTTGGTCGGATCAAGCTCGATCCAGCCTGCCGTTTCCCCGCACCAGACGCGCACCCATGCGTGCATGGCGTCGGCGCCTTCGAGCCGTTCCTTGCCCGGCGGCGGAATGGTGCGCAGGAAGCCGCTGACATAGCCGGCGGGAATGCCGAGGCTGCGAAGCGCGATGATCATCACATGCGAAAAATCCTGGCAGACACCGCGTTTCAGCCGGAAAGCCTCCTTCGGCGTGGTGTCGACCGTCGTCGCCTTGGGATCGTAGGTGAAATCCTTGTGTATCTGCGCGCAGACCGCATGCGCGATCTGCAGCGTCGTCAGGTTCGTGGCCTTCCATCGCCGGGCATAGTCGGCAATCTCGCCCGTTTTTGGCAGGCGCGGGCTGCTGCCGAGAAAGTGATGGGGGGAGGAGGGATCGATCGACCAGCAGTCGCCGATCTCCACGGGCAGCTTGGCAAGCAGCGGCGAGAAATCGGCGGCAACCGGCTGGCTTTCCACCTGCACGCGCGCCTGCATGCGGATATCGAGCCTTTCATGCGGATCGCGCACCAGGATCGAGGTCGCAGGGTGCTGGAAGAAATCCGTGAAATTCGATTGCTCGTCCGGGCCCGGGGTTACTTTCAGCGAACCGGCGACCAGCCGCTGCCGATGGGGCAGGGAGAGCGGCATGATGCGCAGAATATGGCGCGCGCCGCTCGCAGGCACGTCGTAGATATAGCCCATGTGAAGCGAGAGATCGTAGAGCATCACGTCATCCGAGATAGGTGCGCGCCAGCAGGTCGGAAAGCCGCTCCAGTTCGCGTGCCAACTGGTGGTAGACCTCGACGGTCATCGTTTCCGGCGTCATGACGGCCAGCCCCGAATGCAGGCGCATGGCCTCGCGGTAGAAGGGCGACATCTGGCCGTTGACGAAGGCATTCGGCAGCTGCTCGACCTCGCGGTGGATCTCGTTCATCTGGAAGAGGATCGAGCGCGGGTTGAGGGGATCGAGCGCCAGCAGGTCCGTCACCGTCAGGCGGGCGGTATTGACGTTGTAGCGGCGGCGGTGGGTCATGACGCTGTCGCCGATTTCCAGCAGCATGTCGAGCGCTCCATCAGGCGCATCGGGGCCTGACATGTGGCCGAGCAGCCGCGTCATGTGCAGGCCGCGTTCGATGTAGCGCCCGAGCGACAGGAAACGCCAGCCGGTGAAGCGATACATGTTTTCGTGCACGAGACCGGCAAAGCCTGCCAGCTTGCGCAAGAGGATCGTCATGGCATGACTGGCGTCATCGCCGCGCTTGACCCTTTCCTTGAAGCGGCGCGCGGTCGTGGCGAGATCGTTCAGCGCGAGCCAGCCGTCCGGAGAAAAACGATCGCGGATGTTGCTGGCGGAATAGACGGCACTGTCGATGTTGCGCAGCAGGTTTTCCGGCACCGCCTGCCTGGTGTCGATGTCGATGGCGGCAAGATAGGCCGTAACATCGGCAAGCAGCGGCTGGTTCGGGTCCGCCGATTCGGCGAAACGCCCATGCCATGCACGCAGGATGCGCAATGCGCCTTCGGCTCGCTCGATATAGCGGCCAAGCCAGAAGAGATTGTCGGCGGCGCGGCTCGGCAGGCTGCCCGGCATGTTGCGGGTAAAGGTTTCCTCGGCCGGCAGCAGCGTATGGGCTTCGACGGGTTTGTCGGAGACGATCCAGACATCGGCGGCCGAGCCGCCCGATTGCATGGCGATGGCGGCGACATCGTCGCCGCTGCCGATGCGGGCAAAGCCGCCGGGCATGATCTGCCAGCCGTCTTCCGTACGGGCGGCGAAGACGCGCAGGCTCATCGGCCGCGGCGTCAGCTTGCCGTTGACCCAGGCCGGCGTGGTGGAAAGCGTGACGACCTCCTGGCCGACCAGCTTGTGGCCCTCGGTCGCCAGCCAGTCCGCGATCGAATCGCGGGCGGTGCTGCGCAAGGTCGATCCCAGTACGGACTGGCCGTTGTCATCGAAGAAGGGCATGCAGGAATAGGCCGGGCCGATGACCATCTTCTCGATGCTGGCGGCGACATGATCGCGCTCGCTTTTCTGGCCGCACCACCAGGTCGCGATCGACGGCAGCTTCAATTCCTCGCCGCGCAGATGCCGACAGATGGTGGGCATGAAGGCAAGCAGCGCCCGCGTCTCGAGGATGCCGGAGCCGAGTGCATTGACGATCGTCACCGTCTGCGCCCGCAGGGCCTCGACCATGCCGGGCGTGCCGATATGCGACAGCTGGTTGAGCTCCAGCGGATCGGCGTAGGCCGCGTCGAGGCGGCGCCAGAGCACGCTGATGGGCCGCAGTCCGGCGACCGTGCGCACCATCAGCTGATCGTCGACGACGGTGATATCTTCGCCTTCCAGCAGCATGAAGCCGAGATAGCGGGCGATATAGGCGTGCTCGTAGTAGGTCTCGTTGGCCGGACCCGGCGTCAGGACGGCAACGCGTCCTTCGCCGCTGCGTTTGCCGCCGAGCAGGGCGTCGCGAAAGGCGCCGAAGAAGGAGGCGAGGCGGTGGACCCTGGTTTCGGCATAGATATCGGAGAAGGCGCGGGTCGTGGCGACGCGGGTTTCCAGTGCGAAGCCGGCGCCGGACGGTGCCTGCGCGCGGTCGGCCAGCACCCACCAGTTGCCGTCCGGGCCGCGGCCGACTTCGAAAGCCAGGAAATGCAGATAATGACCGCTTGCGGGTTTGACGCCGACGAGCGGCCGCAGGAATTCCGGATTTCCGCCGATCAATGCCGGCGGCAGCAGGCCCTCGCTCACCAGCCGGCTGTCGCCGTAGATGTCGGCGATGATGGCTTCGAGCAGGTCGGCACGCTGGCGCAGACCCTCGGAAAGCGCTTGCCACTCGCGTTCGTCGATGAGTACGGGAATATGCGAGATCGGCCAGCCGCGTTCGCTGACGCCCGTGGTCCCATAGGCCCGGTAGAAAACGCCGGCATCGCGCAGGTAGCGGTCGGCGCGCGCGAAACGCTCCGTCAGCTCCTGCTCCGGCATGCGCGACAGCGCCGCCAGAAAGTTCTGCCAGACCGGGCGGACTGTACCGGCATTGTCGACCATCTCGTCGGCGACGCCGGGCAAGGGACGATAGGCAAAGGCCGCACCCTTGCCGATGCCGGTCTTTGCGTCGTCCCGCCGTTTCGTCGCCGGTTTTCTACCCATTACAGTTCCGTCTCAAATTCCCGCCGGCCGCCTGAGGTCGAGCGTCAGCGGAAATTCCGCCGATGCAGTCTCCGGTCTCAGGACATAGCCACCTGCTGTATGCCCCCAAGGTTCGAATCGCGCAAGACGTCGCGCTTCCGCCTCGTTGCCGTTGACCGGAAAGGTGTCATAGTTGCGGCCGCCGGGATGGGCGACATGGTAGATACAGCCGCCGATCGAACGCTGCGACCACGTATCGTAGACATCGAAGGTCAGCGGCGCATCGACGGGAAGGACGGGATGCAGGCCCGAGGCCGGATGCCATGCCTTGTAGCGCACGCCGGCGACCGAAACGCCCGACAGCCCCGTCGGCGTCAGCGGCACGGGACGGCCGTTGCAGGCAACCTTATAGCGCGCTGGATTGGCCGTTTCGAACCGCACCTGCAGCCGCTCCACCGACGAATCGACGTAGCGCACGGTGCCGCCGATCGCGCCTTCTTCGCCGAGCACATGCCACGGCTCCAGCGCCTGGCGCAGCTCCAGCTTGCCGCCCTCGTACTCCACCTCGCCGCAGAAGGGGAAGCGGAATTCGAGCTGCGCCTGGAACCATTCCGGCCGCAGGTCGAAGCCGTTCTCCCTGAGATCGGCAAGCACGCCGAGGAAATCCTGCCAGATATAATGCGGCAGCATGAAGCGATCGTGCAGCGTCGTTCCCCAGCGCACGAACCCGCCATCGATGGGATTGCGCCAGAAGCGGGCGATCAGCGCGCGCACCAGCAATTGCTGCGCCAGGCTCATGCGGGCATTCGGCGGCATTTCGAAGCCGCGGAATTCGACCAGGCCGAGGCGCCCCGTCGGACCATCCGGCGAAAACAGCTTGTCGATGCAGATTTCCGATCGGTGCGTGTTGCCGGTGACGTCGGTCAGGAGATTGCGGAAGAGGCGATCCACCAGCCATGGAAGCGGCTGCTGCCCCCGGCCGGGAGCCGGCACCTGGGCAATGGCGATTTCCAGCTCGTAGAGGCTGTCATGACGGGCTTCGTCGATGCGTGGCGCCTGGCTGGTCGGGCCGATGAACAGGCCGGAGAAGAGGTAGGAGAGAGAAGGGTGGCGCTGCCAGTGCAGCACCAGGCTCTTCAGCAGATCGGGACGGCGCAGGAACGGGCTGTCGTTCGGGCTGGCCCCGCCGACGACGACGTGGTTGCCGCCGCCGGTGCCGGTGTGGCGACCGTCGATCAGGAACTTGTCGGTGCCGAGCCGCGTCTGCCGCGCCTCTTCGTAAACGGCCGTCGTGATGTCGACGCAGTCCTGCCAGTTCGATGCGGGATGGATGTTGACCTCGATCACGCCGGGATCCGGCGCGACGCGGATGACATTGATGCGTTCGTCCTGCGGCGGCGAATAGCCCTCGATATGCACCGGTAGCCCGAGTTCGGCTGCAGCATTTTCCGCTGCCGCCAGCAGTTCGAGATAGTGCTCGATCTGCTCGACCGGCGGCATGAAGACGCAAAGCCGGCCGTCACGCGGCTCGACGGAGATTGCCGTGCGCACGGCGCCGCCGATTTCACCGAGCGTCTGCTCGACGCGCGCTTGCGCGCTTTCGTCCGCCTGGAACGAGGCTTCCGGCATGGCGCGGCCGGCCGGCACGATGACATCTGGCAGGGGCGTGCGCGGAATGGTGGGGTCGGCGGTGTGGATATAGGGATACTGTGACGGCGGCACATAGGGCAGCGTGCCGAGCGGCAGGCGGTAGCCGACCGGCGAATCGCCCGGCACGAGGAAAATCCTGCTGCGGCGCGTGCGCCACTTCTCGCTGACCCAGCGCGAGCGGCCGGCACGGGCGTTCCATGCCTGGATGGGCAATATGTAGCCGGTCGGCGTCGTCAGGCCGCGCTCGAAAACGCGGGCGATGCGGCTGCGCTCCTCCGGGTCCTTGAGTTTGGAATTGGACGGGTCGACGTTTTCGGGGAGGCTGCCTTCCTTGACGATCCATTCGGCCGGGTCCTCGTAGGCCGGCTGCACCATGTCGGGCTCGATCGTCAATTCCCTGGCGATCGCGGTCAGAAGCCTTTCCGCATCCTCGGCATTCGCGCCGGTCTTTGCCGTTTCTTCGGCGATCAGAGCGGGGTTTTGCCAGACGGGCTGTCCGTCCTTGCGCCAATAAAGCGAAAAGGTCCAGCGTGGCAGGCTTTCGCCCGGATACCATTTTCCCTGGCCATAATGCAGGAACCCGCCGGGCGCGAAGCGATCGCGCAGGCGGCGGATCAACTGATCGGCCATGTCGCGCTTGGTCGGACCGACGGCGGCCGTGTTCCATTCCTCCGATTGAAAATCGTCGATCGAGACGAAGGTCGGCTCGCCGCCCATCGTCAGGCGCACGTCTTCGGCTTGCAGGACGCGATCGACCTCTTCACCGAGCGCGTTGAGGGCATCCCAGCTTTCGTCGGAAAAAGGCTTGGTGATGCGCGGGTGCTCCGCGACGCGGGTGACTGTCATCGCGAAGTCGAATTCGGTCCTGGCTTCGCCGAAATAGCCGCCGGAAATCGGGGCTGCATTGCGATAATGCGGCGTGGCGGCAAGCGGAATGTGGCTTTCGCCGGTGAGCAGTCCCGAGGTGGGGTCGAGGCCGACCCAGCCGGCGCCGGGAAGATAGACCTCGGCCCAGGCATGCAGATCGGTGAAATCGACTTCGGTGCCGGAAGGACCGTCGAGTGCCTTCAGGTCCGGCGTAAGCTGGATGAGATAACCGGACACGAAGCGGGCGGCGAGGCCGAGATGACGGAGAATCTGGACCAGCAGCCAACTCGTGTCGCGGCAGGAGCCTCTGGCTCTTTCCAGAGTTTCCTCCGGGGTCTGGACGCCGGCTTCCATGCGGATGACGTAGCCGATCTCCTGCTGCAGCCGCGCATTGATGCCGACGATCATGTCGACGGTCGGCTGTTCGGAGCGGTCGAGCGTTTCGAGGAAGGCTTTCAGCCGGGGGCCGGTTTCTTCCGGCATCGTGTAGATCGACAGATCCTTTCGGATTGCCTCGGGATATGCGAAAGGCCATTGGGTGGCCTCCTCCTCGACGAAGAAATCGAAGGGGTTGTAGACCGTCATGTCGGCAACGAGATCGACCTCGATCTTCAGCTCACTCACCGGATCGGGAAAGACGAACCGGGCGAGATAGTTGCCGTAGGGATCCTGTTGCAGGTTCACGAAATGATTTGGCGGCGTCACCTTCAGCGCGTGGCTGAGCACGCGGGTCTTGGAATGCGAGGCGGGTTTGAGGCGGATGATCTGGGGGCCGAGGCGGACCGGGTTGTCGTACTTGTAATGGGTGAGATGATAGATGCTCGCCTTGATCGCCATATGTCTCTTCGCCTTGCCCGCATCGTTGTGCGGTGATTGCTGTTCCCACGGGCAGTGTGTGCAATGCAGCGAAAGAAAGCAAGGCGTCTCTCTTTGCTTCGTCATCTCCTGCCATGTATTGCCGAAACAAAAACGGCGGGTTGTGCCCGCCGTTCTGAAAACTCTATTGCATTACTTCCGCTCAGCTTCTGCCGAACTCGTCGACGAGACGGATGATATCGTCCTCGCCGAGGTAGGACCCCGTCTGAACTTCGATCAGCTCCAGCAGGATCTTGCCCGGATTGGAGAGGCGGTGCACTTCGCCGAGCGGGATGTAGACCGACTCGTTCTCGCGCAGCATCTGCACGTTCTCGCCAACTGTCACCTCGGCCGTGCCCTTGACGACGATCCAGTGTTCGGAGCGATGATGATGTTTCTGCAGCGACAGCTTCTTGCCGGGCAGCACGAAGATGCGCTTGACCTGGAAGCGTTCGCCGTTCAGCACCGATGTATAGCCGCCCCAGGGACGGTAGGATGTCGGATGCGTTTCGGTGAGCTTGGCCGTCGCCTTCTGGCTCGCCAGCAGCTTGACCAGCTTGCCGACTTCCTGGCTTTCCTTCAAGGGGCCGACGTAGACGGCATCCTCGCTGGCGATGACGGCGACGTCCTCAAGACCCTGAACGGCGACGTGGAGGCTGTGGCTCATCACGAGCGAGTTCTTCGTGTTGACCAGCGTCGCCGAGCCGGCGGAGACGTTGCCGCTTTCGTCGCGCTTGCCGACTTTCCAGACCGCATCCCAGCTGCCGAGGTCGGACCAGGTGAAGGGGGAGGGAACGACGGCGGCATTCGCCGTCTTCTCCATCAGGGCGTAGTCGATGGAAATGTCCGGGCTCTTGGAAAAGGCATCGGCATCGAGGCGGGTGAAATCGAGATCGCGCGTCGATTTGGAGACCGCCTTGCCGGCCGCCTTTTCGACATCCGGCGCAAATTCCTTCATCTCGGAGAGAAGCTGGCTTGCCGAGAACATGAACATGCCGGAATTCCAGTAGAAATGGCCGCTGGCCACCATCTCCTGGGCCTTTTCCAGGGCAGGCTTCTCGACGAAGCGCTTGACGGCGTGAGCGCCGGTCGGCAACGCCTTGCCGCTTTCGATATAGCCGTAGCCGGTTGCGGGCTCCGTCGGCTTGATGCCGAAGGTGACGAGCTTGCCCTGGAGCGCCGTGTCGCGCGCCAGGCGCACGCAATCGTAATAGGTCGCGCTGGCGTCGATTTCGTAGTCGGAGCCGAGGACGTGCATGATCGCGTCATTGCCGAAGAGCTCAGTGACGAGCACGGCGGCGGCGGCGACGGCGGCGGCGGTGTTACGGGCGATCGGCTCCAGCAGCACGGCGGCAAGCTTCAGATCGAGCTCGCGGGCCTGCTCTGCGACGAGGAAGCGGAATTCCTCGTTGGTCAGCACGATCGGCGCTTCGTAGAGTTCCGGATCGGCCACACGTTCCAGCGTATTCTGAAACAGCGTCCTGTCTCCGATGAACTGAATGAACTGCTTCGGGGCGGAAGCGCGCGATAGCGGCCACAGTCGCGTTCCCTTGCCGCCTGCCATGATCACCGGAACGATCTTTGCTGCCATACTCTGCCTCTCCTAGACACTTTAATCGAGAGCCGACACCCGAACGCGCAGCCGTTGCGCTTTCCGTCATGCTCCTTCGACAACGTCAATCGCCATTGCGATATTTTTACGCAAAACGCCAGCGCTAATATGCCGGCAACGTAAACATTCGGCGATCTTAACCCGCAAACTCCAATGAAAAGCCGCTCAAGGTGCTATCCTGAATGAAAAGGCGGAAGCCGTCGAGATGCGACCTTTGCCGTAGGTGCAGCATTGCCAGCTCGTAAACAGCAGGCTTCAGTGCTCTTCCTGTCTACGTCTACGTCTACGTCTACGCCTCTGCCCTGTCCTGTTCTTCGTTCACTGATGCAGGAGCGAGGCCGTTGCGCCTGTTGTAACGGATCGACGACCATAGGGAGATGCCGATCAGGGCCGCGCCGCCGAGGCCGGTGATGACTTCCGGAATGTGCGTCAGCGTCTGCACATACATGATCATCGACAGGATCAATATGGCGTAGAAGGCGCCGTGTTCGAGGTAGCGGTAATGGGCGAGCGTGCCCTTCTCCACCAGCATGATCGTCATGGAGCGGACGTACATGGCGCCGATGCCGAGGCCTATGGCGATGATGAAGAGATTTTGAGTAAGGGCGAAAGCGCCGATGACGCCGTCGAAGGAGAAGCTGGCATCGAGGATTTCGAGATAGAGAAAGGCGCCGAAACCACCCTTTGCCGCAGCGCTCATCGTCTTTTGAGACGCGTCCAGAAACCCGGCCAGAACTTCGACCAGCAGGAAGGTCAGCAGACCGTAGATGGAAGCGTGCAGGAAGGCCGTCGAATCATCGCCGTCGAGCAACGAGCTGAAGACGAGGACCAGGATCAGCACGAAGGCGATTTCCACACCCTTGATCGTGGCGAAACGCGCCATCCGCCTCTCGAGGAACCCGATCCAGTGCACATCCTTCTCGTGATTGAAGAAATAGGTCAGTCCGACCATCATCAGGAAGGTGCCACCGAAAGCGGCGATCGGCAGATGGGCGGCATGCATGATCTGCGCATATTGCTCCGGCCGCGCGGCGGCAAGCTTCAGCGCTTCCCAGGGGTTGATCCAGGCGGCGATGGCGACGATCATCAGCGGGAAGACGATGCGCATCCCGAAGACGGCGATGATGATGCCCCATGTCAGGAAGCGGTGCTGCCAGACCGGGGTCATTTCCTTGAGCTTGTTGGCATTGACGATGGCGTTGTCGAAAGAGAGTGAAATCTCCAGCACGGCCAGGACCGCACAGATGAAAAAGGCCGTGGCGAGGCCGCCGACGGTGCCGGTCGCGTTCCAGCCCAGAAACGCACCGAGAGCAAGGCCGCCGACGGTGACGGCGAAAGCCCAGCCGAAATAGCCGAGCATGGATTTGGAGGCGGCGTGCGGCGTCATGGGCGCACCTCGCCGCAAAGCAATTGACGCTGTTCGTGGCGAGCGCGCCGGCACATGCCGAAGACGGCATGCGGGCGAGGCATGGTCAAGCTGTTCATGAGAAAGAATCCGCCGGCTCATCTGCAGGCGGTACCGACATCGCGAGAGCGCCGTGAAAACTCTCGCCAGAGGGGCCCGGCACCATAGTTCGCTCCACCGCCGATGTCAGATGAGGCGGGGAGGTAGATCATAGTTAGTGAAGTCGCGGCGCAGGTCAAGGGTTGAAATGGCGGCCGCAACGGCCGCCTGAGATAATTGAAAATTCCGGGAACCAAATAGAAAAGGCCGCGTTTGACCATAAGGCCCGTTTGTGCCGCCTGCCAGGCGCATCCCCAACGGGGATTTATCGTCTCGACAACAACGACAGACAGGAGCAGCTCCCATGAGCCCGAATCCCATTGACCGAAAGATACGAGAGCAGAAGCCGGAACTGACGGAACGGCAGAAGAAGGCGCGGCCGAATACGCTTCGCCAAGCGCAGGTGCTGCCGCCGCACCAGGTCGACCTGACGCTGCATCCCGTGACGCACGAGGACGTCCACGTCCCGGCTCACGTCAACGGCGCGGACCTGTCGCGCGAAGCGCCGGCCGACGCCAACCATGGCCATAAGCGAAAGAGCGGCCCGCGGCACTGAGCCGGCCGGGGCGTCATTCGGCAAGCACGATTACTTGTGCCGAGGCGTCTTGCCGTCGGACGTGAAGCTGCCGTTGAAGCTCATTTCCGTCGATTTTGCGGAGCATTCGACGGCGACCGGCTTGCCCGCATAAGGGTTGGCGAACGTGCAGGTGCCTTTTGCTTCCACCTGCCCCGACATCTTGTTGCCGGCACCCGTCGAGATAACGTCGATCGGCAACTGCGCGGTTCCCTTCTGGCTGCCCGGCTTGATGCCCTTGCCGTTGCCCTGGAAGCCGAGCATCTTGCCGCCGGAGGTGAAGATGAAAGTCACCGTGCCGTCTGGGGTCGTCACGCTGGCGATCTCGGCCTTGCACCCCTTGGTGGCATCGAGCTTGCCGACCACGAGCCTGGAACATTTTCCAGTGACGACGGTGACGCCTTTCGACGGAAAATTTTCCACCGCGCCGGCCGACGTGGCGGCCAGGACAGTCAATCCAAAAGCAATGCCTGCGAATCGCATAAGAAGGGCTCCTTTCAAGCCCACGCAGATTCGCCGATCAAAATGTGGCAGTCAACCCGAGCCGTAGCAAGCCTGAGGCGCATCGCGATCTTTTGAGGTTCGCTTGCCGCGCCTCAGGCTGTTATCGTGCGTTGTCGCGGGGGGGGGTCGCCGCGCGCTGGCGTGCGGGATGCTTCAGTGCTGCGCGGTTTCCGGGACGAGAGAGCCGATCAGTTGCAACAGGGCGTTCTGGCGGTCGCCGCCACCGGCCAGGAACTCGTAGAGCGTCATGGTTTTCTCGCTGCCGCCGTCGACGACATAATCCGCCTGGCGAATCACGAACACCTCGCCGCTTTCGGTATCGCGGGCGAGGTGGAACATGTACTCGTCGCCATTGGGCTTATGGTTCCTGTAGAACTGCCGCTTCATCACCGTCATCTCGTCCTCCCGTATGATCGATGCGCTGATGTGACAGTAGGATGACGGCGTGGCCGGAAGTCAAGCGGCTTGTCGCGGGAACTTGTGTCGCAGGCGTCGCGTGGCTCGCAACCGACCCGAACATCAGCATGTGATTGGCTATCGTCCAAAAGGCGATTATTCTCGACCTGCGCTCGAATTTTCGAGACGCGGCAAGTTGGAGATCGAAGCACATGAGAATGATGTTAGCGCTGGGCGCGATTTTGAGCCTGGCATGCGTCTCCGCCGGCGAGGCGCCTTCGAATTATCAGACCTATCACGGCATTCGTGCCGACAGCGATCCGGTGGTGCTGGCGAAATACGACAGGGCTCTCAATTATTGCGAGCCCGAGGCCTATTCCTGGCACCGGGGATCGCCGGACCCTAACAGCACGCTCTACGGGCTGGCGCTGAGGGCTTGCCTCTATCGCCACGGCTTTGTCGATCGCGGCGCTTACGCCTATCCGACGACGGCGGTCTTCCGGAATTTTCTGGATCGCTGATCGCTCGAAATTCGCCTTGGTTCCCGGGACGTTTTTAGCCCCAATCAGTCCAAGGCCAATTTGAAAGCGTGACACTAAAAAGGCCTTTCGATTTCTCGAAAGGCCTTGCTTTTCAGCGAATTAGGATGGTGGGCGTGACAGGGATTGAACCTGTGACCCCTACGATGTCAACGTAGTGCTCTCCCGCTGAGCTACACGCCCATCCGATGGCGGCGCATAGATCACAAAACCTTGGTTGCCGTCAATAGGCTTTTTTCGGTTTTGTGACGTGGCCGCCGAAAGCCTTACGCGGCAAGGAGTTTGTTGACCTCGTCAACGAGTTCGCGCAGGTGGAAAGGCTTGGAAAGGACCTTCGCATCCTTCGGCGCCTTCGAATCAGGGTTGAGTGCGACGGCGGCAAAGCCGGTGATGAACATCACCTTGAGGTCCGGATCGAGCTCGGTGGCGCGGCGCGCCAGTTCGATGCCGTCCATCTCCGGCATGACGATATCAGTCAAAAGCAGCGAGAACGGCTCTTCGCGCAGCCGGTCGTAAGCGCTTGCTCCATTGTCAAAGGACAAGACCTTGTAGCCGGCTTTTTCGAGCGCCTTCACAAGAAAGCGACGCATGTCGTTGTCATCTTCGGCAAGAAGTATCTTCTGGGTCATCATCTTTTCGCTAATCAACTTTGTCTTGGTGGACTCGTCCAGCGTTTAGGTTAGCGCCACGCCGTAAACAAGCCGTGAATGGCCAGCCAAAACACGCCATTCCAGCATTTGTTCGAAGCATGGGTACATTCCACGAAAACGCCTTGCGCTTCCGCCGGCCGGGCATCCGGAGATTTCGAATACGGCGCTTTGGATTAAGGCCAATTCGGTCAAGTTACTATGGACTTGCGGTCATGCAACTGGCAACATGATTACTGCGACAAGTTGTTGACATGGTAAAGACGTTGATGTCCGCGGAAATGCGCAGTTTCGAGATTTTCGAGGTATTGGAGCCCGTCTCCCAGACGATACCGTTTGTCTACAGCTCGCCGCACAGCGGTCGCATCTATCCCCCCGATTTCATCGCGCAGTCCCGCCTGCAGGGCATCGCCATCCGCCGCTCGGAAGATCACTACGTCGATGAACTTTTTTCGGCGGCGAGCTCGCTTGGCGCCCCATTGCTGCTTGCCAATTTTCCGCGCGCCTACATCGACGTCAATCGCGAGCCGTATGAGCTCGATCCGCGGATGTTCGACGGCGCGTTGCCGTCCTACGCGAATATCAATTCGCTGCGCGTGGCCGGCGGGCTCGGCACCATCCCGCGAATCGTCGCCGAGAACATGGAGATCTACGCGCGCCGCGTGCCGGTTGAGGATGCGTTGAAGCGCATCGAGACGATCTACAAACCCTATCATGCCACGCTGCGGCGGCTGATCGCGCGCACCCATGTCAAGTTCGGCTTTGGCGTGCTGGTCGATTGTCATTCCATGCCGGGCAATATCCGCATCGCCGGCAGCAACATGCGGCCGGATTTCATCCTCGGCGATCGCTACGGCACCAGCGCCTCGGCCGAGCTTTCGCGCGCCGCCATGCAGATCCTTGAGGAACTGGGTTTCAACGCCGTGCGCAACAAGCCCTATGCCGGCGGCTTCATCACCGAGCATTACGGTCGTCCCTCCCGCGGGCTGCACGCGCTCCAGATCGAGGTCAACCGCTCGCTTTATGTCGACGAGACGACGCTTGAGAAACGCCCGGATTTCGATGAGGTCGCGGCTGCCATCACGCTTTTCATGAAGCGCATGGCCGAGCATGTGGAATCCTATACCGGCGATCCGGCGCTGGCGGCAGAGTAGAGATATCTCGTCCCGGCGGGCGGGAAAGCAAAATCAGCATCCAGCTTTAGTTAAGTGCTGATTTTGCAGAAGAGGGGTGGGTGGCGACGGGCCGAATCTCCCCACAAGAAGAACAGGAAATTTGACCTCCGCTCTTGCAATTTCAATGGCTTGGAAATTTCGCCAGGCTTATTGCGCATATAGGTCCCTGGCCGCGCAATTCCTGAACCAGTGAAATTTGTTTTCTCGCCCATCTGGGGCGAGATATTGCTCCGGGTTCGTCGTGGCGTTCGAATGAGCAATACCGACCTAAAAAGAACCGCGCTCGTGGCGCGGTTAAGTCTAGGGAGGAAACACCCAAGGAGGGTATTTACAGTCAAAAGACTGTAGCCGGATATTGCTACCGCACTGCACAAATGTCAAGCATTTTATTGCATTGCAAAATATTTAGGCATATTCGTGAATTCTGCCCGATTGGCAAGCAATTTGCCTGCCGCGTCGGCACCCGGTTTGCTTCGCTGTTCATATGCGCTATGACTTCGCTCATCCCGCCACTCACTCGGATTGACCATGCTTCCCGATCGTTCGTTCTTTTATCGTCTGGCCGAGGCGGCCAAGGCCGAAACCCTGCCGCGCTTCCGCGCCGGCGTCGACGTGGTCAACAAGGAAGCCAGAGGCTTCGATCCGGTGACGGAAGGGGATCGCGCCGCCGAGGAGGCGATTCGCGCGCTGATCGAAGCCGAATTTCCCGATCACGGCATTCTGGGCGAGGAGCACGGCAATATCGGACTCGATCGCGAGCATGTCTGGGTGATCGACCCGATCGACGGCACGCGCGCCTTCATCTCGGGCGTGCCGGTATGGGGAACGCTGATCGGCCTGCAGAAGAACGGCCGCGCCATCATGGGATTGATCGACCAGCCCTTCACCGGCGAACGCTATTTCGCCGATGGCAACGGCGCGACCTATTCCGGCCCCGACGGCGAACGGCGGCTGCAGGTCCGCGATTGCGGCAGCCTGTCGAATGCCATTCTCTTCACCACGTCGCCGCATCTCTTCGTCGGCGAGGAGCTTGCCCGGTATCGCGAGATCGAGAGCCAGGTCCGGCTCTTCCGCTATGGCACGGACTGCTATGCCTATGCGCTGCTTGCGGCCGGCCATGTCGATCTCGTCATCGAGAATTCGCTGAAGCCCTATGATGTCGGCGGCATCATTCCGGTCATCGAGCAGGCCGGCGGGATCATGACCACCTGGGATGGCGGCCGTCCGGAAATGGGCGGAACGATCATCGCAGCAGGCAGCCGCGCCGTCTACGAGCAGGCTCGGGCCATTCTCTGCCGCTAGATCGGTTCCGCCTTTCACGGAATCGCGAAAACCGACAGACTAAGCGGCTGGGTCTCAGGCTTCCGCCTCTACCTCGTAGGCATTGGTTTCGGTGTCGCTGCCGGGGATGAAGGCGTGGATGGCGGCAAGGGCCTGATTGCGGTAGATATCCCGCTCCTGAAGGATTTCGTGCTTGGCGCCGTGGATCGGCACGAGCTGCGCGGCGCGGAAATAGCGGGACAGCCGCTCCTGATCGGCATAAGGCACAACGCCGTCCCGTGTCGGTGCGATCAGAACGGTCGGGATTGGAATGGAAAACAGGTGTTCCGGCCGGTTGACGCGCTCGATCGCGCGCAGGGCCTGAGACAGCCAGCGGGCCGTCGGCGGTCCCAGGCATAGCTGCGGATAAGTGGTGCCGATGCCGATGTTGCGCCGATAGCGTTGCTCGTCCGTCGTCAACGGATTGTCGGCAAAGGATCTCTCCCTGAATTTCTTGCTGAACTGCATCCGGCCAAGGCCGATGCCGCTGACGGTGCCGGAGACGAAGCGGATAAGGCCCGGCGAGGCCCCATGACCCGTGAGGCCGATGAAAGGTGCCGACAGCACCATGCGGTCGATGCGGGTTGCAAGCCCGGGCGCCGCCGATATGGCGATCAGGGCGCCTGTCGAATGAGCGAGGAGAAAGAAGGGCAGGCGCGTATCCGGCAGGACGATCTTGTCGAGGAAAGCGGTCAGATCGCGCTCATAATCGGAAAATCGGCTTATATGGCCGCGCAGCGGGTCCTTCAGCAACCGTTCCGATCCGCCCTGGCCGCGAAGATCGAAGGTCGCGACCCAAAGGCCCTTGGCTGTCAGATCGCGAATGGTCTCGAAATATTTTTCGATGAACTCGTTGCGGCCCTGCAGCAGAACCACCGTTCCCCTGGCAACCGGCTGCTCGCAGCGGAAAATGGCATAGCGTAGCTTGCGCCCGTCGAAGCTCTCGAAGAATCCTTCGGTGCGGTTGTCCGGCACCGGATTGTCTGCTGTGGAATAGAGGACCGAATCCATGACGGTGTCGCGCCTCGCTGACCAATGGCTCGTTTCAAGGGGATAGCGTAGCTCTGGGGAATTGCAACAGGTTTGTGGCTTTTCTCGGCACGACGCGCACAGGCGCGAAGCCGATCAGCCTGTCTTAATTCGCCTATTGCCGCCCTACATCGAGCGGGAAGCCCTTGAAGGGTTTGATTTCCTTCAGCACGAAGGTCGTCTGCATTTCCTTTATTCGCGGCAGGCGGCGCACCACCGCCATGGCGAAATCCGCGTAACTGTCGAGATCGGCGGCGACCACCTGCAGAAGGAAATCGGCGTCGCCGGCGATGCTGTAGCAGGCCACGACCTCGCTCAGCTTCAGAACATCGCGCGAGAATTCCTCGGCTTCCGCCTCGCTGTGGCTGTCGATCTTGACCCTGATGAAGGCAAGGACGCCGAGGCCTATCCGGCGCCTGTCCAAGGCGGCCGTATAGCCCTGGATGACGCCCGTTTCCTCCAGCTGCCGCACGCGCCGCCAGCAGGGCGATGTCGATAGCCCGACTTCGGATGAAAGCGCTTGATTCGTCAGGCGTCCGTCCTTCTGGAGCGCGCCCATAATTCTGAGATCGATGGGCTCAAGGGTATCCGGCATATTCAACCTCTCTGATGCAAGATTATGGTAGAACCTACCATAATCGTGGAAATTACAGCAACGATAGGCAGGATCATCCACGATATCGGAGATATGCTGCGGGGACGTACCGTCAACCGCAGCAGGCACTCATGCTTCCAGATTTCCGTCTTGCCATCGTCGTCAATCCGAACCTGCCGCTTGGGCTGATCGCAAACACCGCCGCTGCCATCGCCATCGGGTTGGGTGCCGGGTTTCCTGCGCTGGCGGCACGGCAATTGACCGACAGGGAGGAGCGTACCATCGACATCAGTTCGAATCTCCCCGTTCCGGTGCTGCAGGCGGATGCCGAAGCCATGGCGGCGCTCTTGCTGAAGGCATTGCCGCGGCAGGCCGACCGCGCCATCGTACCCTTTCCCGCCTTTGCCCGGTCGCTGCACGATTACAGGGAATACGAGGCGACGTTTCCAAGCCGCGATCTTGCCGGAGAGACGATCGACGGCCTGGGCATAGCCGGGCCTTCGAAGTGGGTGAAGTCGCTGACCGGATCGCTGAAGCTGCTGCGCTGAAGCAAACGGCTCTTCCTTGGAATTGTTCTTAACGATGGGGAGAAAAAAGGCCGGCTTGCGGAGATAGAGATATCCGCTTCGCCGGCCGAGCAAGGACTGAAGAAGAAGGGACGATACACTTCAGTCATCGGACGATGGTGTTCCGATGCTCTATTGATAGATCCGCCAGCCTGAACGGGTGCCGAACCGCGCGTTCATCTGCGGTTCACGCAATGCATTCCCGCTGAATGCGAGCGACCGCATGGGGTCTTGAACTCCAGAAAAGCGATCCCCATCTGAATTCTGCGGGTGCCAAACGGGCTCGCAGAACCCGTCCCGAGGCCGCCAGGAGTGGGGCCGTGGGGCAAAGCTTGAAATCGCAATTGTCGCTCACAGGAGGACTCCATGCGTCACGTAGACTTTTCTCCCCTTTACCGTTCCACCGTCGGTTTCGACCGTCTGTTCACCATGCTCGACAGCCTTGCCCAGCCGGATCAGGCGCAGACCTATCCGCCCTACAACATCGAGCGCACCGGTGAAAACACCTATCGCATCACCATGGCCGTTGCCGGTTTCGATGAAAAGGAACTGAGCATCGAGGCCCACGCCCATGTCCTTCAGGTCAAGGGCGAAAAGAGCGAGGAGCCGGCTGAAACCAGCGAGTATCTCTATCGCGGTATCGCCAAGCGCGCCTTCGAGCGTCGTTTCCAGCTCGCCGACCATGTCGAGGTCCAGGCTGCTTCGCTGAAGAATGGTTTGCTGCACATCGATCTGCTGCGCAACATTCCCGAAGCCATGAAGCCCCGCCGGATTTCTATCGCGGCCGAGCCGGTGGAAACTCCGAAGGCCATCGAGGCCCACGTTAACTAAGAGATGGGGTCGATGGCGATCCCTATCGCCATCGACCCCGATCCTCCCAAGATCCAAACAGAAGCGGCGCCCGGATGGGCGCCGTTTTCGTTTTGACGGATCGTGCAGCCGTCAGGCGGCGTTGGTCGCTTCGCCCGATTTGGCCGCAGCCTTCGCCGCCTCGCGGCGCTTGGCCGCATCGGCGTATTTCTGCGCGAGGACGGCGCAGGTCATCAGCTGGATCTGATGGAACAGCATGAGGGGCAGCACGATCGCGCCGATGCTTTGACCGGCGAAGATGACATTTGCCATCGGCACGCCGCTCGCGAGCGATTTCTTCGAGCCGCAGAAGGTGATGGTGATTTCGTCGGCCTTGGCAAAGCCGAGCGCACGGCTGCCGAACATGGTGATGCAGATCACCGTTGCGAGAAGCACCATATTGGCGATGATGACGGTGGCGATATCGAGCGCCGAGAAGGTATGCCACAGCCCTTCGACCACGGCCTCGCTGAAGGCCGAATAGACGACCATGAGGATCGAGCCGCGATCGACCGGCATGAGGATTTTCTTCTTCGAACGGATCCAGTCGCCGATCCATGGCTGCAGCAACTGACCGGCGATGAAGGGGGCGAGCAGCTGCAGCATGATCTGCCACAGGACGTCCCAGGAAAAGCCGCCCTGGCCGCCCACGGAAAACAGGATGCCGACGAGCAGCGGGGTCAGAAACATGCCGAAGATATTCGAGGCGGAGGCGGCGCAGATCGCAGCCGGCACGTTGCCGCCGGCGATGGAGGTGAAGGCGATGGAGGACTGCACGGTCGAGGGCAGCACGCTCAGAAAAAGCATGCCGGTATAGAGCGATACGGGCAGGATGCTGTTCGGGACGATATGGCCCATGGCCAGTACCAGCAGCGGGAAGATGCCGAAGGTCGTCAGCAAAATGACGAGATGCAGCCGCCAGTGCAGCATGCCGGCGATGACCACATCGCGCGACAGGCGTGCGCCGTGCAGGAAGAACAGCAGCCCGATGGCGAAATTGGTGGCAATGCCGAAATATCTGGCGCTTGCTCCCTGCACGGGAAAGAAGGAGGCCGTTACAACGGTGAGCACCAGCAGCATGGTGAAGGTGTCTGGAAGAAAGCGGCGCATCGTGCCTACCCCAATCGCAGTTATAAATTACAGGATTAATCCTTGCAGATAGACCTATCGTGATCCACGATGCAAGAAATAACAGTTATCGCGATACAGGATAAGCCATGCTGGATCTTACGCAGTTGCGCAGCTTCGTCGCCGTCGAGCAGATGGGCAGCTTCACGCTGGCGGCGGAGCGTCTCGGCCTCGGGCAGTCGACCGTCAGCCAGCACATACAACGGCTGGAAACCGAACTCGGGCGCAGGCTGCTGGCGCGCGACACGCATCGCGTCGTCCTGACCGGCGATGGCGAGGCGTTGCTCGGCCATGCGCGCCAGATGCTGTCGATCGAAGGGGAGGTGCGACAGCTCTTTGCCGGCAACAGCCTGCGCGGCAGCCTTCGACTCGGCGTTTCCGAAGATTTCGTCACCAGCCAGCTTCCCGACGTTCTGGAGGAGTTCGTCCGCTCTCATCCGTCCGTCGATCTCGAACTGACGGTGGCGCTCAGCGGCACGCTTTATGAAATGCAGGACAATGGCGATCTCGATCTGGTGCTGGCGAAGCGCCGGCTCGGCGATATCAGGGGCAAGCTCGTCTACCGCGAGCCGCTGGTCTGGCTGGCGCGCGATCCGGATCGCATTCGCAAGCTGGCGGCGCCTTTGCCGTTGATTGCCTTTCCGACGCCAAGCGTCACGCGCGCGGTTGCGCTGGAAGCACTGCGCCGGCAGCAGATGCCGTGGCGGATCGTCTGCACCTGCGGCAGCCTCAGTGGCCTGACGGCGGCGGCGCGCGCCGGCATGGGCGTTCTCGTCCAGCCCAGGAGCATGGCGCCCGCCGGATTGACGGAAATAGCGCCGGGTTGGCTGCCCGCGCTCGAGGATGTGGAATTCGTGCTCGTGCCGCGCAAGGGCGCGGACCAACTCCTGGTGAATGCGCTTTCGGAGGATATTCTGGCAAAGGTCAGGGGGCCGAGACCGACCTGACAACGGAATTGCGTGTCAGGCATCGCGAAAAGCCGTTTTCGATCATGCCGACAGGATCGGTCTCCTGCCGGCATTTCTTTGCCGGCTGCGTTTTCTTCTCTTGCGCGTCCCGCACCGCCATTGCACGCGGTTCAGGTTCAAGTCAGCTTTTGCCGCTATCCTTAAGTGGCGACATGGGAGCTGAGAGGATAAGCGTCCCGATGACCTATGGTGCCATCTTCATTTCCGGACTTGTCGCCTGTGTCGTGGCGATGACGGTGATCGTTCACCGTGCGCCGGCATTCGCTCACGGCGATCTGTCGACCTCGGCAATGTTCGCCCACCGTCAGAACTGATATCTTATGGCCATTGCGAGCGCCGTCCGGCCTGGAGCCGGTTCCGGCGCTCTTTTGCGTTCGGTCAGGCGAGACACGCGAGGAAGTTCGCGACATCGGCTTCGGTCGTGGCGAAGCTGGTGACGAGGCGGATCAGCGTTTCATCGTTGCCGACCAGATCGGGCTGCGATTCCGGGATCGGCCATTCGTAGAACTTCGCGCCCTTGTCTTCCGCCGCCTTGGCGGAGGATTTCGGTATGATCGCGAAAATCTCGTTTGAGACCGTCGGCCAGGCGAGGCGGGTGCCCGGAGCCTTCTCGATGCCGGCGCGCAGACGATCGGCCATGCCATTGGAATGACGGGCAAGATCGAGCCAGAGGCCATCCTGGAAATAGCCGTCGAACTGGGCGGCGATGAAGCGCGACTTGGAGAAGAGCTGGGCGGCGCGCTTGCGGATGAAATGCATCTCCTTCGCCTGATCCGGATTGAAGAAGACGATCGCCTCGGCACACCAGCAGCCGTTCTTGGTGCCGCCGAAGGAGAGGATGTCGACGCCGCGCTTCCAGGTCATCTCGGCCGGGCTGGCGCCGAGCGTGACCAGGGCGTTGGCGAAGCGCGCGCCATCCATATGCAGCGGCAGGCCGTTCGCGCCGGCGACGGAGGCGATCGCATCGATCTCGTCGAGCGAATAGACCGTGCCGATTTCCGTCGCCTGGGTGATCGTCACGGCGGCGGCGCGGCCATGATGGACCGCATCCTGCGGGAAGCGGGCGATCTTGGCGGCAAGCGCTTGAGGATCGATCTTGCCGGCCGATCCCTTGACCGTTGCCAGGCGTGCAGAGCTGAAGAAGTCCGGCGAGCCGCATTCGTCTTCGGCGACATGCGCCTCGCTATGACAAAATGTAATGCCGCCCGGCTTCTGGACGCTGGCGAGCGAGAGAGAATTGGCAGCGGAGCCGGTTGCCACGAAGAAGACTGCAACGTCATGTTCGAAGACCTCGCTGAATCTGGCTTCGACCTTCTGGTCGAGCTCGCTCGTACCGTAGGCGGAGGCGAAGCCGCCGGACTCTGCAAGCAGACGTTCGGCGATCTTGGAATGGGCGCCAGCCCAGTTGTCGGAAGCAAAAAACATCGAATGACACCAATTATAGGGAATGAACTGCGGATGACTTAAATAGGGTCGGCGGGACATTACCCCAATGCGAAAACCTATCAAGCGCATGAACTTGAAGAATGCATCACGGAATTTGATGTACGCAATCAACAAATAAAATGATGCGCTGCGGTGAAACTTTATTGCTCGATTAATGCAACAAAGGCAATCTTCCGTCTTTCATTGACGAATTTTTGCCGTTTTGCTCTTGCGAAGACGTGAGCTTTCTGGCATAGAGCTGATGAATTAGGACAGGGTTGCTGTCCTATTTTGGCCGCCGAGGCCGAAGATGCGCCAGGGGGTCCTGACGATGTCGGGATTTCGAGCTATAGTTATCGCGAGCATGTCCTTTCAAGCCTTTCGGGCGGGGGACGATGCGGCGGTGGAATAGCAAGGCGCGGAACGCTGACGACGGGCTCCATTCACGGGGCCACGGTTCGCGGCCGGATCTTCACAATGCAACAGCGCTGTCGCGCGTCGGCCCCGGAAACGGACCGCGCGGGACGAAGGAGCGCCCGCGACGCGGGCCTTACCGGAGGGAAGACCATGACGAACAGGACGACGTTCACGAGTTTTGACCAGGCCGCTGCCGCCAATGCAGCCGCGCCGGCCAAAACGTCGAAACGCGCCAATCGTTCGACGTTGGGCGGCATCCCGCCGAAACAGGGCCTTTACGATCCGCGCAACGAACGCGATGCCTGCGGCGTCGGCTTTGTCGCGCATATGAAGGGCCATAAGTCGCATCAGATCGTGCGTGACGGCCTGTTCATTCTCGAAAACCTGACGCATCGCGGCGCCGTCGGCGCGGATCCGCTGATGGGCGACGGCGCGGGCATTCTCGTGCAGATCCCGGACCGTTTCTTCCGCGAAGAAATGGCCAAGCAGGGCGTCATCCTGCCGAAGGCGGGCGAATACGGCGTCGGTCACTGCTTCCTGCCGCGCGACGAGGCGCTGATCGAGCACTTCAAGACCGCCATCAAGCAGGTCGTTGCCGAAGAAGGCCAGGTGCTGCTCGGCTTCCGTGACGTGCCGGTCGACAACTCCTCGCTGTCGAAGGCGCCCGATATCGCCGCCACCGAGCCGCATCATGTGCAGGTCTTCATCGGCGCCGGCCGCGATGCCGGCACGAACGAGGAGTTCGAGCGCCGCCTCTTCACCCTGCGCAAGGTGATCTCCAACCGCATCTATGCGGAATACGAAGGCGAAGAGAGCAATTTCTACCCTGTGTCGCTGTCGAGCTCGACCATCGTCTACAAGGGCATGTTCCTCGCCTATCAGGTCGGCGCCTATTACAAGGACCTGTCCGATCCGCGTTTCGAGACGGCGGTGGCGCTGGTGCACCAGCGTTTCTCCACCAACACCTTCCCGTCGTGGAAGCTGGCGCACCCCTATCGCATGGTCGCCCATAACGGCGAAATCAACACGCTGCGCGGCAACGTCAACTGGATGGCCGCGCGCCAGGCATCGGTGTCCTCGCCGCTGTTCGGCGAGGATATCTCCAAGCTCTGGCCGATCTCCTACGAAGGGCAGTCCGACACGGCCTGTTTCGACAACGCGCTCGAATTCCTCGTGCGCGGCGGCTATTCCATGGCGCATGCGGTGATGATGCTCATCCCCGAAGCCTGGGCCGGCAACCAGCTGATGGCAGCCGAACGCAAGGCGTTCTACGAGTATCATGCCGCATTGATGGAGCCGTGGGACGGGCCGGCCGCGGTCGCCTTTACCGACGGCAAGCAGATCGGCGCGACGCTCGACCGCAACGGCCTGCGTCCGGCGCGCTATCTCGTCACCAGCGACGACCGCATCATCATGGCGTCCGAGGCCGGCGTTCTGCCGGTCGAGGAAGAGAAGATCGTCCAGAAGTGGCGCCTCCAGCCGGGCAAGATGCTGCTGATCGATATGGAAAAGGGCCGCATCATCTCCGACGACGAGGTGAAGTCCGAGCTTGCCGGCAAGCATCCCTACCGCAGCTGGCTGAACCGCACGCAGCTTATCCTCGAAGACCTGAAGCCGGTGGAGCCTCGCGCGCTGCGCCGCGACGTGTCGCTGCTCGACCGCCAGCAGGCCTTCGGCTACACGACCGAAGACACCAAGCTCCTGATGTCGCCGATGGCGACGACGGGGCAGGAGGCCGTCGGCTCCATGGGGACCGATACGCCGATCTCGGCCATGTCCGACAAGCCGAAGCTGCTCTACACCTACTTCAAGCAGAACTTCGCGCAGGTGACGAACCCGCCGATCGATCCGATCCGCGAAGAGCTCGTCATGAGCCTCGTCTCCTTCATCGGCCCGCGTCCGAACCTGCTCGACCATACCGGCATGGCCAACGCCAAGCGGCTGGAAGTGCGCCAGCCGATCCTGACCAACGGCGATCTCGAAAAGATCCGCTCGATCGGTCACACGGAAGACCGCTTCGACACCAAGACGCTCGACTTCACCTATGACGTCGAGCGCGGCGCCGAAGGCATGCCCGAAATGCTCGATCGTCTCTGCGAGCGGGCGGAGGCAGCCGTTCGCGGCGGCTACAACATCATCGTTCTCTCCGACCGTCAGATCGGACCGGATCGCATCGCCATCCCGGCGCTGCTGGCGACGGCTGCCGTGCACCATCACCTGATCCGCAAGGGCCTGCGCACCTCGGTCGGTCTCGTCGTCGAAACCGGCGAGCCGCGCGAAGTGCATCATTTCTGCCTGCTGGCCGGCTACGGTGCCGAAGCGATCAACCCCTATCTCGCCTTCGACACGCTGCTCGACATGCATCAGCGCGGCGAATTCCCCAAGGAAGTGGATGCGACCGAAGTCGTCTACCGCTACATCAAGGCGGTCGGTAAAGGCATCCTCAAGGTCATGTCGAAGATGGGCATCTCGACCTATCAGTCCTATTGCGGCGCGCAGATCTTCGACGCGATCGGCCTGCAGCAGGAACTGGTCGACAAGTATTTCTTCGGCACTGCGACGATGATCGAGGGCATCGGCCTCGATACGATCGCCGAGGAAACCGTCGCCCGTCACAAGTCTGCCTTCGGCCGCGATCCGTTGCTGGCGAGCACGCTCGACATCGGCGGCGAATACGCCTACCGCATGCGCGGCGAAAGCCATGCCTGGACGCCGGATGCCGTGGCTGCCCTGCAGCATGCCGTGCGCGGCAATGCCGAGGACCGCTACCGCGAGTTTTCCGAAATGGTCAACGAGTCGGCGCTCCGGATGAACACCATCCGCGGTCTCTTCACCATCAAGGGTGCGGAAACGCTCGGCCGCAAGCCGATCCCGGTCGAGGACGTCGAACCGGCTGCCGATATCGTCAAGCGTTTCTCGACGGGCGCCATGTCCTTCGGCTCCATCAGCCGCGAGGCGCATACGACGCTGGCAATCGCCATGAACCGGATCGGCGGCAAGTCGAACACCGGCGAGGGCGGCGAGGAAGCCGATCGCTACATGCCGCTCTTCGACGGCTCGCCGAACCCGGAACGCTCCGCCATCAAGCAGATCGCCTCCGGCCGCTTCGGCGTGACGACCGAATATCTGGTCAATGCCGACGTGCTGCAGATCAAGGTGGCGCAGGGCGCCAAGCCCGGCGAAGGCGGCCAGCTGCCCGGCCACAAGGTCGACGCGACGGTCGCCAAGACCCGGCATTCGACGCCGGGCGTCGGCCTGATCTCGCCGCCGCCGCACCATGACATCTACTCGATCGAGGATCTGGCACAGCTGATCTTCGACCTGAAGAACGTCAACCCGACCTCGGATGTCTCGGTCAAGCTCGTCTCGGAAGTCGGCGTGGGCACGGTTGCCGCCGGCGTCGCCAAGGCGCGCGCCGACCACATCACCGTCTCGGGCTATGATGGCGGCACCGGCGCTTCGCCGCTGACCTCGCTGAAGCATGCGGGCAGCCCGTGGGAAATCGGCCTTGCCGAAACCCAGCAGACGCTGGTGCTGAACGGGCTGCGTTCGCGCGTCGCCCTGCAGGTGGACGGCGGCCTGAAGACCGGCCGCGACGTCATCATCGGCGCGCTGCTCGGTGCCGACGAGTTCGGCTTCGCCACCGCGCCGCTGATCGCGGCCGGCTGCATCATGATGCGCAAGTGCCACCTCAACACCTGTCCGGTTGGCGTCGCCACGCAGGATCCGGTGCTGCGCAAGCGCTTCAAGGGTGCGCCGGAGCATGTCATCAACTACTTCTTCTTCGTAGCCGAAGAGGTGCGCGAGATCCTCGCTTCGCTGGGCGTTGCCAGGCTGGACGAGATCATCGGCGCTTCCGAGCTTCTGGAAAAGGACGAGATGCTTGCCCACTGGAAGGCCAGGGGCCTCGACTTCAGCCGTATCTTCCACAAGGTCGATGCCGCCAAAGAAGAGACCTACTGGACCAAGCTGCAGAAGCATCCGATCGACGACATTCTCGACCGCAAGCTGATCGAGAAGGCCGAGCCGGCGCTCTCTTCCAAGACGCCCGTCGCCTTCGAGGTCGACATCAAGAACGTCGACCGTTCGGCCGGCGCCATGCTGTCGGGCGCGGTTGCCAAGCGTTATGGCCATCGCGGCCTGAAGGACGACACGATCAACGTCACCCTCAGGGGCACCGCCGGTCAGTCCTTCGGCGCCTTCCTGGCACGCGGCGTAACGTTCAACCTTGTCGGCGATGGCAACGACTATGTCGGCAAGGGCCTGTCGGGCGGTCGCATCATCATCCGTCCGCCGGAAAATTCGAAGATCGTCGCTGAAAACTCGATCATCGTCGGCAACACCGTGCTTTACGGCGCAACCGAGGGCGAATGCTATTTCCGCGGCGTCGCGGGCGAGCGCTTCGCCGTCAGAAACTCCGGCGCCATCGCCATCGTCGAAGGCGTGGGCGACCATGGCTGCGAGTACATGACCGGCGGCGTCGTCGTCGTGCTCGGCGAAACCGGGCGCAACTTCGCGGCCGGCATGTCGGGCGGCGTGGCCTATGTGCTCGACGAGAAGGGCGATTTCGCCCGTCGCTGCAACATGGCCATGGTCGAGCTGGAGCCGGTTCCCGAAGAAGACGAGCTGCTGGAGAAGCTGCATCATCACGGCGGCGACATCATGCACAAGGGGCGTGTCGACGTCTCGGATGACATGACGCGCCATGACGAAGAGCGTCTCTATCAGCTGATTTCGAACCATTTCCACTATACGGGCTCGACGCGAGCCAGGGAAATCCTCGATCACTGGGCCGACTATCGCCCGAAATTCCGTAAGGTCATGCCGGTCGAATACCGCCGCGCCCTTGAGGAAATGGAGCGCAGCCGGATGAGCGTGGCGGCGGAGTAATCCGCTCCCGCTCAAAAGCCAGTCGAGGATTTCGCCTCGCATTGCGGTCGCCGTCATGGCGATCGCGACTGTCGAACAGCGGAATCGGATTTGAATTAAAGTGCCGGGCAGGGAAACTTGGACGACCCTCGGGCACGGGAGCCATGAGCTCCTCTTTTTGAGTGAGGAAACGAAAGCATGGGCAAGGTAACAGGCTTCTTGGAAATCGACCGGCAGGTGGCGAAGTATCAGCCGGCGTCGGATCGCATCCGGCATTTCCGCGAATTCACGATCCCCATGTCGGACCCGGAAGTGCAGAAACAGGCGGCCCGCTGCATGGACTGTGGCATTCCCTATTGCCACGGCCCGACCGGCTGCCCGGTGCACAACCAGATCCCCGATTGGAACGACCTCGTTTACAACAACAATTGGGAACAGGCGATCCGCAACCTGCATTCGACCAACAACTTCCCGGAATTCACCGGCCGCGTCTGCCCCGCCCCTTGCGAGGAAGCCTGCACGCTGAACCTGGAAGACGCGCCGGTCGCCATCAAGACCGTGGAGCAGGCGATTGCCGACAAGGCTTATGAACTCGGCTTCATTCGCCCGCAGCCGGCAACCGTGCATACCGGCAAGAAGGTTGCGATCATCGGTTCCGGCCCTTCCGGCATGGCAGCCGCCCAGCAGCTCGGCCGCGCCGGCCACGACGTTCATCTCTACGAGCGCGAAAGCAAGCCGGGCGGCCTGCTGCGCTACGGTATCCCCGACTTCAAGATGGAGAAGAACTTCATCGACCGGCGCGTCGAGCAGATGAAGGGCGAGGGCGTCACCTTCCATTGCGGCGTCAATGTCGGCGTCGACGTCAAGATCGAGCAGCTTCTGGCCGACTACGATGCCGTACTCTATTGCGGCGGCTCGGAAACTCCGCGCGAGGCCGGTATTCCCGGCGCGGCGCTCGCCGGCGTTCATGATGCCATGCCCTATCTGGTACAGCAGAACCGTCGCGTCGGCCGCGAAAATATCGACAGCGTCGGCTGGCCGGGCGATCCGATCCTGGCCGGCGGCAAGCATATCGTCGTCGTCGGCGGTGGCGATACGGCGTCCGACTGCGTCGGTACGGCCTTCCGCCAGGGCGCGGTGAAGGTCACGCAGCTCGACATTCGTCCGCAGCCGCCGGAAAAGGAAGACAAGCTCGCCGTATGGCCCTTCTGGGCGACGAAGATGCGTACCTCCTCCTCGCAGGCTGAAGGTGCTGTTCGCGAGTTCCAGGTCGCAACGCTCGAATTCCTCGGTGAAGACGGCGTGTTGACGGGCGTCAAGTGCTGCGAAGTGGACGAGCGCCGCAAGCCGATCGCCGGAACGGAATTCGTCATCCGCGCCGATCTCGCCTTCATCGCCATCGGCTTCCGCGGCCCGTTCACCGACAGCGTGCTGAAGGAACTTGACGGCAAGCTGACGCTGAACACCGACCGTCGCGGCTCGACCAACGTCGTTGCCAACGACAAGGACTACAAGACCTCGATCGACAAGCTGTGGACGGCGGGCGACGTTCGTCGCGGCCAGTCCCTGGTTGTCTGGGCGATCCGCGAGGGCCGCCAGGCTGCCCGCGCCATCGACGAGGCCCTGATGGGCTCGACGGTTCTGCCGAGCTAAGAGAGATGGAGCGATTCCGTGAACCGCGGAATCGCTCTAATTGGACCGAAGGCCGGGTTCGCACTGAACCCGGCCTTCGTCTTTATCGGTTCGCGGCGATGTTCCAGCTGTAGACGCAGCGGTCGAGACCGATGGCGATTTCCAGCACTGCGACGTCATGGTCCACCGGCGGTCCTTTCCTGGGTTGGCTGCGGTAGCGCTGGGGAAAATCCGTGCGTCGCGAAATCGAGCAGACCTCCATCCATTTGTCGCCGTTGTCGACCTCGATATCCATCGTCACCTCGGAATAGGCCGGCAGGCGGTCGGACGGCACGATCCGTGTCGGCAGATGGATCACCGAAGCGATCATCCTGCGGACCGGTTCCAGGGCGGCGGCGTGATAGTCGTTGCCGCTGTCGGCGGTGAAGGCGCATTGGAATTCGAGCTGCCAGAATTCCTTGAGCCGCACATGCTTGCTTGGCTGGTCCTGTTCGCGCCGATAGGATTTCCCGGCCTGCCAGACGCATAATGGCAATCGCGTCCTCGAATGATTTCCGAGAAGATGCTGCATATAGACATAGGTAGACGGCGTCGTTTCCGGGCGCAGCACGAGTTCGGCATCGGGCTGCGACAGCCGTTCCTGCACCCATATGTCCTCGTTGGAATAGGCAGCCGAAACGAGGCTGCGCGGCATCAGGGCAGGGGCTTCCACCCTGCGGACATCCCAGGCTGGGTTTACGGATCGCAGGAAGCCGCGGACCTCATCCGAAAAGAACCGGGTAAGATCGTCCCGCAGCCGGATGTCCCGCTCTTCCCAATGAACGAGCGAATTGATGTTGTAGATATTGAGCACGGTGCCTTTCTCCATGGGCAACGTTGATGTCTTGAGGCGAGGGCTTTACGTCCAGCCGCGGCCGGACGCATCAACGCCTCCGGCCGTCACGACTGGACGTGGAGACCTCGGCCGGAGAAAGCGCGCAGAACCGCTGCCTGCAGGCAGGTGCGATTACGATCGATGTGATCCGCGCTGTTCGTGCTCATGGCCGTTCTTCTATTGGTGGTACGCAAGCTTGTCAAACTGCGTCCGCCGGCACCTACCGGGTGACCGATCCCGGCAGGCGGTAGTCATCCACGCGGCCGGCGGGCGCGGGGTCCATCTGGCCCTTCTCGACCAGAAGGTCGCGTGGCGATGGTGTCGTCGCGGCGGGGGCGGGCGTGCCGCCCAGAAGCTGCGAGCCGCCATCGAGATCCGGATCGGAAAGGCTTACCGGCTGCGTGCGGGTGATCTTTTCGGTCTCCGTCGCGGGCAGGTTGGCCTGTTGCCCCTGCATTGGATTGCCGGTGTCGAGGCGGGTGATGTCGGGACTTGCCTGATCGCCCAAGATCCGCCGTGCCGACTTTTCCAGATAGAAGGCGACCTTGCGCTTGCCTGCCGCCGTGAAGTTGACGCCGTCCGCCGTTCTCAACCGCACCTGCTGGCCGTTGATATCGGAGCCGGTGACGATGAACTCGCCGCTCTGGTCGGTAAAGCCGTCCCATATGTCGATGAACTCGCCGCCGACGCTGGTCATCTGGCTTTGATAGATCTGGTTGAGCTTGACCGCGCTGGCCGTCAGCTGGTCCGACCCGAAAGGCGGAAGCCCCACCCAGAGAAGCGGGATGTGGCGGCTCGTCACCAGCTTGGCAAATTGCTGAACGCGCTCCTCGTAGGCGATGAACCACGGGTCCGTGCCGTATTTCTCGTTCAGCCCGTCGCCGATCATCTGCTGGCGGTCATTGGCGCCGATCATCACGACGACCATGGCCGGCTTCAGCTGGTCGATCATGCCGGGCAGCTGCTGCGGCCAGTTGTAGTAATCCTGACGAACGAGGCCGGAGGCGACGTTGCCGCGCGCCTGGACGATGACGCCGGGAGAGGTGGAGAAGGCGTCTTCCAGTCCGCTTGCCAGCCCGTTTGCCAGGAAATCGCCGACGACGAGCACGGTCCTGGCGTCAGGAAGCTTTTCAGCCGGCGTCGGCGTTTCCGGCTGGGCGACGGGCTGGCGCGGCGGCGGCGTCGGCCGTTTTTTGGGCTGTACCTTCCGTCGCGGCGGCGGCTGCTCGACCGGCTGGTCGGGGTAATCGGGCTCGCGGTTGCCGAACAGCATGTCGAGCAAGGTCCTGCGCCGTTCCTGTGCTCCGGCCGCATTCGGAAGGCAGGCAAGCGCCATCACGAGAGCAAGGAATGCCGCGAGAACAAACTTTGCGGTTGCCATGGTCGCGCGGACAGGTCGTTTTATCATAGCCTCTTTTCCGCTCACGCCTCCATCGTCGCATAAGGGCGGCGTGTCCGCCAGCGACCTCGGATTCGCGGTCTATGGCGGCTTACTTGCGCAAGGCCTTCAGCAGGCTCATCGAGGGCTCGCCGTCCGCATCCATGCCCATGCGTTCCTGAACGGCTGATATCGCGGCTTTCGAGCCCGAGCCGAAATTGCCGTCGACCACGCCGTCATAATAGCCGAGCTCCTTCAGCCGCGTCTGCAGCTCGAATTTCTGCTTGACGTCGAGCGTGCCGCTCGGGCGCGGCCAGGATTGCTGCATGCCGCCATAGCCGGCGATCTGGTCCGCAAGCAGGCCGACGGCCAAGGCGTAGCTGTCGGAGGCGTTGTAGCGCTTGACGGTGAAGAAGTTGCCGGTCATCAGAAAGCCGGGGCCGTTCGGGCCGCCGGGCATCTTCAGCTGTGCACGGTCGGACATCAGGCGGAAACCCTTGCCGTTCGGCCGCACGAAGCCGAGGGCCGCCCACTGGGCGATCGTGTGGGTCCTGCCGGCCTGGGCGCTGCCGCCGGGTGGCACCACCACCTCATAACCCCAGGTGCGTCCGGTTTCCCAGCCGTTCTTGGCGAGAAGATTGGCCGTGGTCGCCAGGGCGTCGGGAATGGAGTTCCAGATATCGGCGTGGCCGCTTCCGTCGGCATCGACGGCGTAGAGCAGGTAGCTGGTCGGGATGAACTGCGTATGGCCCATGGCGCCTGCCCAGGAGCCGTTCAGCTCCTTGCGCGAGATATCGCCCCTTTGCAGGATCTTCAGCGCGGCGATGAGCTGCTTCCTGGCATAGCCGCCCCGCTTCGGATCGGCATAGGCGAGCGTCGCCAGCGCGCGGGGTACGTAATGCAGCCGGTCGTTCTTGGCCAGAACGGCGCCGTAGTTCGATTCCATCGACCAGATGGCCAGCATGATATTTCGGTCGACGCCGAAGCGCTGTTCGAGCACGCGCAGCGTGGAGGCGTATTTGGCCGCCATCTTACGGCCAATATCGACGGTATAGGGATTGACACGGGAATCCAGGTAATCCCAGATCTGGGACTTGAATTCCGGTTGGTACTGCGCCTTTTCGAGGACCGTGGGGTCGGGGTCCGTCACACCGGCAAATGCATCGCGATAGGTCGATTGCGTAATGCCGCTTTTCGCGGCGGTTGCGTAAAAGCCCGCGATCCATTTCTGGAACCCAGGGTCAGCATTGGCGTTAACGGGAAGGAATCCCGCCAAGGCGCCGAGCGCGAGCGCCAAAGCGAGACCACGAAGGGAGTGTTTGCGGTTTACGGTCATCTACAGCCTTGTCCAATCGTTGGATTTCGGTGCGGCGGATGCACACGGCATTCGTCCAAGCGTGACGCTAAACGAACGAAGTCAACAAATTCTTTACCATGGAAGTCCGGGTCAGTCATTATTTGCAAAACAGTAGCAAATTTAATCTACTGACCCTTAGAATGGCTTGGCGCCAAGCGATTTATTGCCCAGGAGGTATGAGTGGGACAGCATAAGAAGGTTCGTAAGGCAGTATTTCCTGTCGCTGGACTAGGGACGCGGTTCCTGCCGGCGACGAAGGCGGTGCCGAAGGAAATGCTGACCGTCGTGGACAAGCCGGTGATCCAGTATGTCGTCGACGAGGCGATGGAAGCCGGTATCGAGCATTTCGTCTTCGTGACGGGCCGTAGCAAGCACGTCATCGAGGATTATTTCGACATTCAGTTCGAGCTCGAGCAGACTCTGCGCCAGCGCAACAAGAACGCCGAATTGTCGTTGCTGAACGGCCTGCTGCCGAAGGCCGGCACGGCGAGCTTCACGCGCCAGCAGGAGCCGCTCGGCCTTGGTCACGCCGTCTGGTGCGCCCGCGAGATCGTCGGCGACGAGCCTTTCGCCCTGTTGCTGCCGGATATGGTCATGCGCGCCGAGAAGGGCTGCATGAAGGGCATGATCGAGCTTTACGAACACAGCGGCGGCAACGTCATCGCCGTCGAGGAATGTGCCCCCGATCAGACCCACAAATACGGCATCGTCGGTGTCGGCGAAACGATCGGCAACGGCTTCCGCATCACGGAAATGGTCGAAAAGCCGGCCAAGGGCACGGCACCGTCCAACTTCTTCATCAACGGCCGCTACATCCTGCAGCCGGAAATCTTCCGCATCCTGGAAAGCCAGGAGCGCGGCGCCGGCAACGAGATCCAGCTGACGGACGGCATGTTGAAGCTGGCGCAGACGCAGGATTTTGCCGGCTATCACTTTGAGGGCCAGACCTTCGACTGTGGCGCAAAGGATGGCTTCATCCTCGCCAACGTCGCCTTCTCGCTGGCGCGCGCGGATATCCGCCCGACCATCGAAAACGAGCTGAAGGCGCTGATCGCCGCCTTGAAATAGGTTTCGGCCTTCAATGGCAAAGGATCGAGGCTCGGCGCAGGCCGGGCCTCATTTCGTTCGGGCCTGGCCCTGACGGCCGCCGATGGAGCGCGATCCCGGGCGGAAACCGCTGCGCAGTTTTCCCGCAATTGCTCCGGGATATCCGAGACGGCCGTCAGCGTTTCACGGTCAGGCCGACGCCGGCCTGGAGCTGGCGCGTATCGTCGCCCTCCTTCCGGGTGGTCAGCTGATAGCCGACATTGCTCGTCAGATCGAGATAGCGGTTGATCCCCCAGGTCAGGCCGAAAGCCGCGTCGTATTCTGTTTCGTCGGCGGCGCTGCCGCTGGACGGATAGTCACGCCAGATCGTTCCGCCCGTCAGCTTGGCCGTGAGATCGTCGCGCAGCTGATGGCTCACCGTGCTCGTGAGCTGGTACGCGCTATAGCCGCTCAGGCCGGGAGTGGTGGAGGGCTGGACCGTGGTCGACAGGCCGATGCTGACATCGGTTCCACGCTGCGGTGACCAGGCCAGATTGCCGTCGATCGTCGGGGAGTCGATCGAAGCCAGCCGCGAATCGTCGAATTCCGTATGCTGATAGCCGAAGCCTAGCTCGCCCTTGAACTTTTCGCCGAGGTCGAACTCGACGCCGCCCTTGCCGCCGTAGCTCTGGTTGGAGCGGGCATAGCCGTTGCTGTCTCGCGTCTGGTCGTAGATGGCGCGGCCGAGATTGACTTCCACAAAGGGAATGATGGCCGGCGACAGTTCGTAGCCGATGCGCCCTCGCCATGTGCCGGCCGTCTGGTCGCGGTCGCTGAGCGTAACCTGGGTCCCATCCGAGAGTTCGGCATCGGAATAGACCGTGCGTGTCAGCGCCAGGGCCGTCGTGCCACGTAGCAGGCCGAAATCGCGCTCCAGCGAAAGGCCGGTGGTGAACTGGTTGACGGCGGATTGCTTCGAGGCGCCGGCGATGGCGTTCGGATCGCTCGTGTCCTCGCGGTAGAACTGATAGCCTGCGGTGACGTGAGCCGTGGTGTCGGCGGGAAGGTCAAGGCGCAGATCGGCATTGAGGCTGATCGTCGGCTTTTCTTCGCCGGTGCCGCTGATGTTCCTTTGCCAGATGCCTTCGCCGGTGACGGTCAGCGCATGCCGGTCCCAATCCGAGGTCAGCGTGCTGCGCAGATCTGTCTGCAGGAACGAGCGGTTGTCCCTGGTGGAGCCCGTGCGGTCCTGCTCGATATTGACCGACTGGTTGACAGAGGGGCGCAGAGTGAAGGTGCCGAGCGGAATGCCCTGGGCATCGGCGCGATCCGGATATTGACGCGTTCTCAACCCGTCGACGGTGGATTGCGGCAGGTTGACGCGGCGCAGATCGTCGTCCAGCGTGGAGCCTGTCGTCGTCGGGTCGACGCCATCGAGGCGCAGGCGCATGTTGGGCGGCGTATCCGCATTCGAAGCGCTGGCGGAAGCCTGGCTCGCGGGCAGGGCCGTTTGCGTGTCGTCCGGCGCGGCGGCCGTCGGATCGGTCTGCGCTGCCGAAGTCACGGGAGCGGGGAGGGTGTCGTCGAGATTCTGATCGGGCGGGAGCGACTGCGCGTCGACCGGCATCGGCACGGCGCATGCGATACCCCAGCCGAGCAAGGCGGAAGTTGCCCACGCCGTCAGCCGGAGGGTACGATGACCCGCCTTGTTCTTGCCGATGCCCATTTTGTTTATGTCAGACCCTGCTGGAAATGCCTTAAATTCTTACTCAAGTGTAAAGCCGCGTGGTTAACGCTTGGTTGCCAAAGGACTACGCAAGTATGTGGTTCGGTAATATTATCGGCCGGCACGGCAGGCCGGCGCTGCGGCCGCCGCCCGATCTTCGATGGACAGATTTGCAGAAAAGCGTTAGGCCTCCCTCATGAACAAGAGAGCTGTAAGACTCATTGCGAACGGCGCGATCGAATCCGCCGTGCGAACGATCGAAACCGAAAGACGCGGCATGGAAGCGCTGGAACGCGCCCTGACCAGCGGTCTGACCGAGCCCTTCAGCCGCGCGGTGGAAATCATCGGCGATATCAGCGGCCGCGTTATCATCACTGGTGTCGGCAAGAGCGGCCATATCGGCAACAAGCTTGCCGCGACGCTCGCGTCCACGGGCACGCCGGCCTTCTTCGTGCATCCGGTCGAAGCCAATCACGGCGATCTCGGCATGATCACCCAGGATGACGTCATCGTCGCCATGTCCTGGAGCGGCGAGAGCGCGGAACTGCGCGGCATCATCAGCTACTCCCGCCGTTTTTCGATTCCGATGATCGCCGTCACGGCCGGCGAGACCTCGACGCTTGCGCGTGAATCGGATGTGGTTCTGCTCTTGCCCAAGGAGCAGGAAGCTTGCCCGCATGGGCTGGCGCCGACGACATCGACGCTGCTTCAGCTTGCCATCGGCGATGCGCTTGCCGTCGCGCTGCTGGAGGCGCGCGGCTTCACGGCGGAAGATTTCCGCACCTTCCATCCGGGCGGCAAGCTCGGCGCCAGCCTTTCGCATGTGGTCGACATCATGCACAAAGGCGATCGCGTGCCCCTGGTCGGCCTCGGGACGGGCATGCCGGAAGCGGCGATGACGCTATCGAAAATGCGTTTCGGCTGCGTCGGCGTCGTCGATGACGACGGTTGCCTCTGCGGCATTGTCACCGACGGCGATATCGCCCGCAATCTCGGCACCAGCCTTGCCGAGATGCGCGTGGACGAGGTGATGACCCGCAATCCGAAGACGGTCAAGGAAACGACGCTGGCGACGAGCGCCATGGCCGTGCTCAATCGCCACAATATTTCGGCGCTCATCGTAGTCGACGATACCCGCCGCCCTATCGGTATCGTGCATTTCCACGACTTGTTGCGGATCGGCGTGGCCTGATCAGACGGGCTCCACCGTGAGGTCGCGGCCGCTGCTGGCAATGACCTTGACGCGGGTGCCGACCGGCAGGTCCGGCCCGCTGACCGTCCAATAGGTATCGTTCAGGCGAATGCGCCCCCGGCCTTCGGTTATGGGCTGCTCCAGCGTTGCCGTTCGTCCGACAAGGCTGGCGCCGCGCTGATTGAGGAATGGCTCGTCGGTCGGCTGGTTGTCGCTATAGAGATAGCGGCGGCCAAGCAGGGTGACGATCACGGCCGCGGCCGCGAAGACCAGCCCCTGGACCTGCCAGATCCAGAAGGCGCTTTCCCAGAAAAGCAGCGACAGGGCGCCGACGATGATGCCGGCAAGGCCGATCCAGACCAGGAAGAAGCCCGGCAGGATCAGTTCGGCGGCCAGCAGCACCAGACCCAGCAGCCACCAGCTCCAGGGACCGAGTTCGACGGCGAGGTTGCCGAACATCTCAGCTCTCCTTCGGCGTCAGCGGATTGATCGAAGGCGTGGCGCGGGCGGGGCCGGATCGCGGGCGGGCAGGCTGCGGCGTTCCATTGCCGTCGCCATTGTCGCCGAAGACCTCGCGGGCGATGGCGCCGATGCCGCCGAGCGAGCCGATGAGGGAGCTGGCTTCCATCGGCATCAGGACGATCTTGGCATTGGCCGCCGAACCGATCGTGGTAAGGGCTTCGGTGTATTTCTGGGCGACGAAATAGTTGATCGCCTGCACATTGCCTTCGGCAATGGCCTCGGAGACCACGCGGGTCGCCTTGGCTTCCGCTTCCGCCAGGCGTTCGCGGGCCTCGGCATTGCGGAACGCCGCCTCGCGCTGGCCTTCGGCCTGCAGCACGGCCGCCTGCTTGGCGCCCTCGGCGCGCAGAATCTGCGCGTTGCGCAGGCCCTCGGCCTCCAGAACCTGCGCGCGCTTCTCACGCTCGGCCTTCATCTGCCGCCCCATTGCATCGACCAGATCCTTCGGAGGCTGGATGTCCTTGATCTCGACGCGCGTCATCTTGATGCCCCAGGGCTCGGCCGCCTCGTCGACGACGCGCAGCAGCCGCTCGTTGATGATGTCGCGGTTGGACAGAAGCTCGTCGAGATCCATCGACCCCATGACCGAGCGGATGTTGGTCTTGGTAAGGTTGAGGATCGCGGTTTCGAGGTTGGTGATCTGATATGCCGCCTGGGCGGCATTCAACACCTGGAAGAAAGCCACCGCATCGGCGGAGATGCTGGCATTGTCCTTGGTGATGACCTCCTGCGTCGGAACGGCGAGAACCTGTTCCATCACGTTCATGCGGGCGCCGATCGTTTCGATGAAGGGCACGATCAGGTTGAGCCCCGGCTCCAGCGTGCGGATGTAGCGGCCGAAGCGCTGGACCGTGTACCGATAGCCCTGCGGAACGGTCTTGATGCCTGCGAACAACACAAGGATGACCAGAACCACCAGGGCAATCACGACGATGCTGAAACCACCGACTACCATCGAATTCCTCCATGGACGCGCCCGCCTGTCGCGGGTTAGCGTCGCGTAAGCCGCTGCCGTCCGGCCTCCATATGCCCGGTCGAGCCAGGAGACGGCAGCTCAATCAGATGTGGTGGGTTAGCATGTTCTCGGCAAGTGAGGAATGGCCTCAAAACGGGCCACGTTCGTTCGCTCCGATCAATCAATCGCGACCCGGGCCTTGCTTCCGGCGGTTGATCTTCATACCTTATTACGGAAGTTTCCGGCTCCGCTGCCACGCAGCCTTTCGAGCCAAGCCATCACGCATCATCAGGGTGACGCTATGAACATAGATAGGACCTTGCGGTCGGTCGTGGCCGTGCACGCATCAATTCCGGAAGACGCTTTCACGGCGACGGCGCTTGGCATCCGCAGGGAAGGCAGCGGCGTGGTCATCCGGGGAAACGGTCTGGTCTTGACCATCGGTTATCTGATTACCGAAGCCGACGAGGTCTGGCTGACGACCAACAGCGGCCGTGTCGTGCCCGGCCATGCGCTGGCTTACGATCAGGAGACGGGGTTCGGTCTGGTGCAGGCGCTCGGCCCGCTCGATGTGCCGGCTTTGGAATTCGGCGATGCCGACAGGGCGGAAATCGGCGATGAGGTCGTCGTCGCCGACGGGATCGGCCAGTTCGTCGAGGCGAAGATCGTCGCCAAGCAGGAGTTCGCGGGCTATTGGGAATATCTGCTCGACGAGGCGATCTTCACGGCGCCGGCCCATCCCTCCTGGGGCGGGGCGGCACTTCTCGACGAGGACGGCAAGCTGCTCGGCATCGGTTCGCTGCATCTGCAGATGGCGACCCACAACGGCGAAAGCGCCGATATCAACATGATCGTGCCGATCAATCTGCTGATGCCGATCCTGGACGACCTGGTCAAGCGCGGCCATGTCAACAAGCCGCCGCGGCCGTGGCTCGGCGCCTTCTCCGCCGAAAACAACGGCGAGGTCGTCGTCATGAGTGTCACCGAGGGAGGCCCCGCGGCCAAGGCGGGACTGCGCCGGGGCGACGTCATTTCGGAAATTCGCGACGGGGAGGTCGACGGGCTTGCCGATTTCTATCGCAAGATCTGGCAGAGCGGGCCGGCAGGCGCCGAGATTCCCGTGCGGGTGCTGCGCGACGGCCGGGAGGCGTGGTTGCGCATAAAATCCGCCGATCGCGGCAGCTTCCTCAAGAAGCCGCAGTTGCAATAGAGCAATTCCAGGAACAGCGCGCAGCGGTTTTCCGTCCGGAATCGCGTACAAACAAAGAGGTGGAGCGATTCCGTGAAACGCGGAACCGCTCTCGGTTTTCGCCGGAACTGTTCCCGGCGATCGTCAGGCCCAGCCGAGCAGTTCCCGCCGTACAACCTTCTCCAGCACGTTCATGCCGTCTTCGCTGTCGTTGAGACAGGGGATATGGGTGAATTTCTCGCCGCCATTGTGGTGGAAGGATTCGGCAGCCTGCTCGGCAATCTCCTCCAGCGTCTCCAGGCAGTCCGAGACGAAGCCCGGGTTGAGGACGGCAATGCGTCTGGTGCCATCCCTGGCAAGCTGCTCCACCGTCTTGTCCGTATAGGGCTGCAGCCATTCCTCCGGGCCGAAACGGGACTGGAACGTGACCAAGAACCGGTCTTCGGAAAGGCCGAGCTTCTCGCGCAGCAGGCGGCCGGTCTTCTGACAGAAGCAATAATACGGATCGCCCAGCTTGAAGTAGGACATCGGTATGCCGTGGAAGGAAGCGAGAATCTTTTCGGGCTGCCAGTCCAGCGTCGAAAGGTGCCGCGTCACGGAATTGGCCAGCGCCTCGATATAGGTTTCGTCGTCGTGATATTGCGGGACGGTGCGGACCGCCGGCTGCCAGCGCATCTTCTGAAGTTTCTCGAACGCCTTGTCGTTGACCGTCGCCGTCGTCGCGGCCGCATATTGCGGATACAGCGGAAAGAGCACGATGCGCTCGCAGCCTTCGTCCTTCAGTGCCTGGATGCGGTCGCCGATCGAGGGCTGGCCATAACGCATGGCCCAGTCGACCCGGACGTTGGGCAGGTCGCGCAGCCGCTCGGCCATCAGGTCGGACTGGTTGCGCGTGTAGGTGCGCAGGTAGCTTTCGTTCCGTTCCTTGTTCCAGATCGTCTCGTAGGCCTTGCCGACCTTCTGCGGCCGGGTGTTGAGCACGATTCCGAACAGGATCGGATACCATTTCCAGCGCGACCATTCGATGACGCGGCGGTCGGTCAGGAACTCGCGCAGGTAGCGGCGCATGGAGGAGTAGTCGGTGCCGTCGGGGGTTCCGAGGTTGATGAGAAGCACGCCGACCTTGCCGTATTTCACGCTTGGGTGATCGGACGGAAGTGCGGTCGGGTCTGCGGTCATCGGTTGAATTCCTTTCGAGATACGAAGCACTTCACATAGGAACAAAAGCCGGCCCGGGAAAGCCCGGACCGGCTGGGGCATGCGAGACAAATCGTCCTTACTTGGCCGGAATCCTCAACTTTTCGCCGACCGGCAGACGATGCGGCTTGATATTGCGGTTGGCTGCCAGAAGCTTACGCCATTGTCCGGCGTTGCCGTAATAGGTTTTGGCAAGATCCCAAAGCGTGTCGCCGGCAACGATGACGTGGGTCGTCGGCGTTTTTGGCGCTTCGCTGACCTTGGATTCCGGTGCCGTGGCTGCGGGTTCGGCGGTTGCAGGTGCCACCGCCGGTGCCGTTGTTGCGGGCGCGGTCGTTGTGGGAGCCGTTGTTGCCGGAACTGCCGTCTGCGGGGCTGAGGTCGCCGGCGTTTCGGCAGAGGGTGCTGCCGTGGCGGGTGCCGCAGCGGTAGCAGGCGCGGGAGTAGCGGGGGTCGACTGGTCCTCGCTCGAATTCACCGGCTTTGCTGGGGTCGGGGTCGGATTTGCCGGCATGCTGGTTGTGGGTGCGGTAACGGTTGGGGCCGGCGAGGCGGTAGGCGTCGTTGTGGCGGAAGTGCTGCTATCGGCAGCAGCCGGGGCCGGCTTTTCTTCAGGCGCAGCCTGCGGCTTGGCGTCGGCGGGTTTTGCCTGTTCCGGCTGTGCGGCTGGCTGTGCCGCGCCGATCTGGGTTACGCGGCCATCCGTATAAGGCTTGTAGGGATTGTGCGCGGCGAGATAGTCGGCCACCACCGATTCCAGATTGGGGCCGAAATCGTAGGCGTTCTTGGCATCCTTCGCAAAGACGGTGTAGCCGTCGCCGCCGGCGCGCATGTAGTTGTTGCTGACGACGCCATAGGTTTTTTCCGGATCGATCGGCTTGAATTCCGTGCCTTCCTGAACATCGACGGAAGCCAGGCGGCTGCCCGGCGGCTTCGACTTGTCGAAGCTGTATTTGAGGCCGGCGACCTGCGGGAAGCGACCGGCGCCGTCATCGATCTGGCTGAGGCCGTTTTCGAGCGCCGCCTTCACGTCCGCGCCGGTCAACTGGAACGTCGCGACCGTGTTCTGGAAGGGCAGCACGGTCAGCACGTCGCCCATGGTGACGTCGCCTGCGCCGATGGAGGCGCGCAGGCCGCCGCCGTTCTGGATGGCGATGTTGATACCCTGCGCCTTGGTGCGGTCGAGCATGGCGTCGGCGACCAGATTGCCCATAGAGCATTCCTGAGCGCGGCAGACTTCGCGCGCGCCTTCGATCGGGCCTTGCGAGCTGCCGATGACCTTCTTGCGCAGTTCCTCGATCGGCTTGGCCATTTCCTGTATGCGCGCGGCAATGGCGGGATCGGGCTTGATGGAGGAATCGAGCAGGATCGGATCGCCCTTGGCGTCCTTGACGGCGCCGTTGTCATCGAACGTCACGACGAGATCGCCAAGATACTTGCTGTAGGACGCGGCCTGCACGACCGGCACCTTATAGCCGGCCGGATTGTCGACCATGGTCGGGTAGGGACCTGCGGCCTTCGGGTCCGTGTTCGACAGCAGGGTATGCGAGTGACCGCCGACGACGACGCTGACGCCGGCGATCTTGGCGATCTTCTCGACGTCGCGGGGATAACCGACATGGGTGAGCGCGATGATCTTGTTGACGCCCTGCGATTTCAGCGCGTCCACCTCGGCGCTGATGGCGGCGGCATCGTCGGTGATCTTCACATGCGGGCCGGGCGAGGCAAGCTCGGGCGTTTCGGTCGTCACGGCGCCGACGATGCCGATCTTCTGGCCGCCGATATCGAGCACGATGGATTTCTTGATGCGGTCGCCGAGCTTGGACTGGTCGTCGACCACCAGATTGGCCGTCACGACCGGAAACTGCGCCTTGTCGAGAAAGGCCGCGAGCGGCCCTTCGCCGTCATCGAACTCATGATTGCCGACCGTCATCGCATCGATTTTCATATCATTGAGGAATTCGACTTCGGCAGCCCCTTTGTAAGTGGTGTAAAACAGAGAGCCCTGGAAATTGTCGCCGGCATCGAGCACCACCACATTCTGGCCGGCAAGGGCCGCACGCCTCTGGTCGATGGCCGCCTTCAGCCGCGCCGCGCCGCCGAAGCACTCGTTCTTGGCTTCTTCGGCCGCGGAGCAGGTTGCGTCGAACTTGTTGATCGACTCCACGCGCGAATGGAAATCATTGAAGTGCAGGATGTTGAGCTGATAGTCCGCGAAGGCGGCGCTGCTGCTGAGCGCCAGCAGCGTGGCGGCCAAAAGGCTCACTCCGAAGGGCTGCTTCATCTGTCTCTCCTGTTGGTCGTCGCAATCCGGCCCGCCTATGCCCCGCGGCGGTCCCCCGCGCAGATGTTTTCATCACGGCGGAGCGAGCGCAAGCAAAAGCTGTTGGCTTCATTAGGATTTTACAAAGCGGCGGAACGAGTCATCAAATCAAGCGCATGCTTCGATGGAGGCGGGGCCGTAGGATTCGCGCATCGCGGCAACGGCGTTCCAGCCGACGAAGCAGAAGACGAGCAGGCAGCAGAGGGAGGCGGCACCATGAAAGCGCCGGTTTCTATTCCTGTAGAGCAGGAGCGCGCCGGCGCCGTAGATGAGCATGGAAGGTACGGCGAAGATGAGAACGCTCATCGGCCCGTCGCAGTCGAGCGCCTCGATGCCTTGGGCCCGGTAGCTGTTCACCGGGAAGGCCGCCGCCAGAACGGCGACGGGCAATGCTGCGATAAGAACTAGGTAGAGGATCGTCATGCCGCGCATGATGACTTCCCGTCGCCCCGGTTTTATCAGCCCTGGCGGTTGAGCGAGAAATGCCCGCCGGTTTCGGAGGTGCAATTGAGCTGGCTGGGATTGGCCAGGAAGCAATTCACCTTCGACGATGTGCGCTTGATGTTCGAGTAGAGATTGATCTGGATCATGCCGGAAGGATCGGTGGTGTAGGTTCCAGAGGCCATCTGCTGGTTAGTGCCGTCCGTGGTGTGCGTTTCGAAGCGGCCGCCGGAGAATGTCGAATTCAGGCCGTTCGAATCGGCCCAGCTGCCTTCCACCGAGTTCGTCCGCGGCTGGGCGCCGGGGTTCATCGCCATCGGCGGCGGTCTCGATCCGCCGAAATCGACGCAGGCAGACAGAGCTGCCGCAGCAGCGAGGAGGGCAAAGGCGGTTCTTATCTTCATAAATGTCTCCCGCAGAGAAAGGCGGACTGGAGGCTCATCGGTTGCAAATGAAGATGGCGCGGCCATGGGACTAAAGCAAGGCTTCACAGGCGATCTGCTTGATTTATCTGGCTTGCGTAACAAAAATGCCCGCACGACCTGTGCGGGCATTGGAGCGTTGCATCGAGCGAACGCTATTATGCTCTTGCTCCTAGCGAACCAGAATGTTCCGGAACTGCCAGGGGTCCTTGGTGTCGATGTCTTCCGGGAACAGGCCCGGGCGGCCATCGAGAGGGGTCCAGTCGGTGTAGTGTCCTTCGACCGGGCCGAGGTAGGGCAGCTGCACTTCGAGGCAGCGCTTGTAGTCGACTTCGTCGGCTTCGACGATGCCGGCCTTCGGATTTTCCAGCGCCCAGACCATGCCGGCGAGTACGGCGGAAGTCACTTGCAGGCCGGTGGCGTTCTGGTAGGGGGCGATGCGGCGGGTCTCTTCGAGAGAGAGGCGCGAGCCGTACCAGTAGGCGTTCTTGGCATGGCCGTAGAGCAGGACGCCGAGTTCGTCGACGCCGTCCTCAAGCTCGTCCTCGTCGAGAACGTGATGGACCGGCTGCGCGTTGCCGCCGTTGCCGAACATCTCGTGCAGCGAAAGCACGGCGTCGTTGGCCGGATGATAGGCGTAATGGCAGGTCGGGCGGAAGGTGACTTCGCCATCCTTGTCGCGCACGGTGAAGAAGTCGGCGATCGAGATCGATTCGTTGTGCGTGACCAGGAAGCCGTATTGCGGGCCGGGGGTCGGGCACCAGGTACGGACGCGGGTATTGGCGCCCGGCTGCTCCAGATAGATGGCGGCCTGGCAGCCCTTCTTGTGCTTCTTGGCGTTCTTCGGCATCCATTCCTCATGGGTGCCCCAGCCGAGTTCGGCCGGCTGCAGGCCTTCGGAGATGAAGCCTTCGACGGACCAGGTGTTCCAGAAGACGTTGAGCGGCTTCGGATGCTTGGTACGCTGCGTGTCGCGCTCGGCGATGTGGATGCCCTTGACGCCGACCTTCTTCATCAGCTTGGCCCAGCCTTCGCGGTCGTGCTGATCCGGCTCGTCGAACTTCAGGCCGATATCCTTGGCGAGGTTGACGAGCGCCTGCTTGACGAACCAGGAAACCATGCCCGGATTGGCGCCGCAGGTGGAAACGGCCGTCGTGCCGCCCGGGTTCTTTGCCTTTTCCTTGCGCATGGTTTCGCGCAGCGCATAGTTGGTGCGGTCGGCGTTCTTCAGGCTCTTGTCGAAATAGAAGCCGAGCCAGGGTTCGACGACGGTGTCGATATAGAGCACGTCGAGCTTGCGGCACAGCTTGACCAGATCGAGCGATCCGGTGTCGACCGAGAGGTTGACGCAGAAGCCCTGGCCGCCGCCTTCCGTGAGAAGCGGCTTCAGAAGATCCTTGTAATTGTCCTTCGTGACATATTCCTTGATGTGACGGATGCCGTGCTTTGCCAGGATCTCCATGTCTGCTGGCTCTTCACGCGGGTCGATGACGACCATCCGGCTCTTGTCGAATTTGAAATGGCGCTCGATCAGGGGCAGGGTGCCACGGCCGATGGAGCCAAAGCCGATCATCACGATCGGACCGGTAATTTCGGCATATACCGGATAGTTCTGTTCCGTCATTCTTTTCTCCTTCGAAAGGCAGGACGCCGTTCGGTTCACGAAATTCAATCAGAGTTTGCGCTGGGATGCGCGAGGTGAACGGCTCTAATCACAAATTGGTGTCACAATAAAGAGCTCTCCGGGTAACGCCCTGGAAAGTCAATAGCTCGGCATCATACACGCCATATGCGACGGGTTTGTTGCTTGTTGCGCGGCTACATGTCCGCCAGAATCCGCAATTGCCTCACCAGCTCGGCCTTCTGGTGAACAAGCCCCTTGTAGGCCGTCTGATGTTCGTCAAGGGCTTCCAGTTGCGCGGCAAAGCTTGCCGCCATCGTCGAGGCCCTGGGATGATCGGCGATGACGGCGATCGGATCGACATAAACCCGGATCGTAAAAAGAATATCGCCCGAAACCGGCAGCTTGCGCAGCGTCTGGCGCTCGACGCGGGCAAAGCGGGTTTCGAGCGTCGGAGAGGTGGCGACTTGCGGCCGTCTGTGCTTCGAGGCAGGCAGAAACAGGTCGTCGGTCAGATTGACCGACCAATTGAACCGTTCGACCGGTTGCGATACCTGCAGCTTGTCGAAGATGCGGTCGATCAGGGCGGCGTTGCGCGTGCCTTCGCCGAAGCCCGGCACGTCGGCATGGATCGCGTGCATCGGCCGACCGAATTTTTCCTGAAGCGACCAGGAGGAAGGGAAGGCCACGTAGCCGGCGACGAGATGCCAGCCGTCCTCCTTGCGGCGCATGATGACGAGATCATCCGCGACGAGCGAGCCGGCTTTCAGCAGCGGCGGAACAGAACCGTCGGCAAGATCGACCGGCCGTCCGGCTGCGAAAAGCATGTCGCCGCTGCGCTGGAAGGTTTTGTCGTGATGCTCGACGAGATAGGTGCTCAGCAGATCAAGCACTTCCCTTTGCGCAGCCTGCGTATCCTCCTGCGCCACGAAAATCTCATCAGGATGATCCCGGCGAAGACGTTCCTTTTCATCGAGATAGCGAGCGAGATCGGCATCCGGCTCGATCCATCGGGCGGGGTCCAATGGAGCAAGGCCGATGGTGAAGGGTTTGGCGGAACCGTCAAACGGCGTGTAGGTGGGACGTGACATGGCTGACCTTATGCGATGAGCGTTCCGTGATGGAAGGTCGTCGCTCTTCATGCCTTCAGCGCTTCGAGCCCTTCCGTTACCGTCGTCAGGGCGATTTCCTGAACCTCGTAGGCGGCGACGCCGTGGATGGTGAAAGGGTCGGCAGCGACATAGGCTTCCAGCTCGGCTTTCTCGCCGCGCGCGAAGATGATGCCGCCGGTGCGCGGCACCTTGCGGCCGGAGGCGATGAACCAGCCCCTGGCATAGCCTTCCTTCACCCAGGCCATATGCGGCTCCATGTGCTTGTCGGCTTCGTCATTGCCCTTGAGGTAGGTCAGCGAGAGAATGAACATCCATCAATTCCATATGAGTTGCGCGCGGATCAGGCCGCGCAGGGAGTTTCCGACGTAAAGGGGGCGGTCTTTCAGGTCGTCGAGCCGGATGCGGCCAACCCGAGCCTTGCGCCGGCAAATGAGCTCGGTGCGCAGGACGCCGGCAAGAAGGCCGGCGGAAATAGGCGGGGTGCGCAGCGTGTCCGGGCCGTCTTCGAGGAAGACAGAGGTAATCGTGCCTTCGCAAACCTCGTCCCTCTCGTTGAGCAGCAGCACCTCGTCCGCCTCGTCGGGCCGGTATTCCGCACGCGCCGCCTCATAGACCGCGCGGCGCGTGGTCTTGACGCGCAGCAGTCTGTCGGAGGAATCGAGACGGGTCGCGGCGATGCGGACGCGCCAGACGATGTCTGGCGGCAGCGGGACAAAGGGCGCCGTCGTCACCTGCGTTTGCCCCTCGCGATCCAGAGTGAGCCGAACCCTCAAGGGGGCGGAAGCGCCGGCGACTGCCTGCTCGAGCTCCCCAAGCACATTCTTCGGGGTTGCAAAGCCGAGGCGGCGGGCAGAGCGCTGCAACCGGGCAAGATGCAGGCGCAGGCGGACGAAGCCGTTTTCCGGCTCGTAGCGCAGCGTCTCGATCAGAGAAAAATCCTCTACCGGTCGATCCATCGGTCCCCCACGGCGAAGCGCGCCTTGAGGAGGCATTCCTCATATTCCGCTTCCGCCGTCGAATCGAAGACGATGCCTCCGCCGACATTGAACACCGCGCGGCCGTCTTCGAAAAGCGTGATCGTGCGGATCGCCACCGAAAAACGCATGGCGCCGCCAGGTGAGATCATGCCGATCGCGCCGCAATAGGCATCGCGGGGGCCGTCTTCGAGGTCATGCAGGATTTCCATCGCCCGCATTTTCGGTGCGCCGGTGATCGAGCCGCAGGGGAAGAGCGCGGCGAGGATATCGCGGATCGCTATGCCGGGAAGCAGCTTTGCCTGCACATGGCTGACCATCTGGTGCAGGGTCGGGTAGGTCTCGATTTCAAAGAGCTTCGGCACATCCAGCGTGCCGACTTCGGTGATGCGCGAGATGTCGTTGCGCAAGAGGTCGACGATCATACGGTTTTCGGCCTGCGTCTTTTCGTCGGCCAGCATGGCGGCAATGATGGCGTCATCCTCGGCCGCATTTGTGCCGCGCCTGGCCGTGCCCTTCATCGGATGCGTCTCGATCCAGCCGTCCTCGTCGGTGCGGAAGAAGAGTTCCGGCGAGCGCGACAGGATGATTGGGCCGCCGAGATCGACGAGTGCGCCGTATTTTACCGGTTGCCGCTCGATCAGCGACCAGAAGGCGGCGCGCGGGTCGCCGTTCCAGCGGGCATGGATCGGCATGGTGAGGTTCGCCTGATAGCAATCGCCCAGGCGCAGATGCCAGTGCAGCCTGTCGAAGCGCTTGCGATAGGTCTCGAAATTCCAGGCGGCTTTCGGCTCCGTCAGGAACTCCTGGTTCTCCGGACGCTGGGCCGGCTGCCCAAGCGGATCGTCATCCGATGCGGGGGCATCGAAAACGCCGAAGCAGAGCAGGGGTGTCTCCCTGTTTTCCTCGGCGAAGGATGCGAGCTTTTCCTCGAAAAGGTGCCCGGCCTCATAGGCCATATAGCCGGCCAGCCACTGTCCTCGCCGCCTGGCCCTTTCCATGCGGTCGAGCGCGTGGAAGAACTCAGCGCGCGTGCGAGCTGTGATGATCTCGACCGGTTCGGCAAAGATCATCACCTGTCCGGTGCTGTCGTCCCTGAAAAGGACGTAGGGTATGGCGTCGGCCATGCGCGGGTGTCTATCGGGTCGTTGTTATGTTGCGTTGTTATGTCGATTTTCAGGCTGGTTATGCGTGCCGTAGCCAGGCGCCCGGCCCCTCACCCTAGCCTCTCCCCGCAGGCGGGGAGAGGGGACCAATCCGGCATTTGCCGTGCCATTCGTGCCCAAATGATGCGAAGGCTGCAGCCGCGGCGCCCTCTCCCCGCATCGGCGGGGAGAGGGCTGGGGTGAGGGGCTATGCGCGAGCTCGCGGCAATGGCAGACGTGCCTGACCTGCTCCTGCGAGCAGACTGAATTTCAGTTCTTATCCAACGCTTCCAGCTCGTCGATCAGTCCTTCGATCATCGACAGCCCCTTGCTCCAGAACGACGGATCGGTCGCGTCGAGGCCGAACGGCTTCAGAAGTTCGGAATGATGCTTGGTGCCGCCTGCCTTCAGCAGCTCGAAATACTTCTCCTGGAAACCCTTTTCGGCGTTGCGGTAGACCGCATAGAGCGAGTTCACCAGGCAATCCCCGAAGGCATAGGCGTAGACGTAGAAGGGTGAATGGATGAAGTGCGGGATATAGGCCCAGTAGGTCTCGTAGCCCTCGGAAATCTTGATGGCCGGGCCTAAGCTCTCCTCCTGCACCGAGAGCCACAGCGCGCCGATATCGTCCGATGTCAGCTCGCCATTCTTGCGGGCGGTGTGCACCTTGCGCTCGAATTCGTAGAAGGCGATCTGGCGCACGACCGTATTGATCATGTCCTCGACCTTCTGGGCGAGCATCGCCTTGCGCTCGCGCTTGTCGGTGGTCTTGTCGAGCAGGGCGCGGAAGGTCAGCATCTCGCCGAAGACGGAGGCGGTCTCGGCCAAAGTCAGCGGCGTCTGGCACATCAGCGCGCCCTGGCCGCCGGCCAGCACCTGATGCACGCCGTGGCCAAGCTCATGGGCCAGGGTCATGACGTCGCGCGGCTTGCCCATGTAGTTGACCAGCACGTAAGGGTGAGCCGACGGTACGGTCGGATGCGCGAAGGCGCCCGGCGCCTTGCCGGGGCGCGCCGGGGCGTCGATCCATTCCTCGTCGAAGAAGCGCTTGGCGATCGCAGCCATTTCCGGGGCGAAATTGCCGTAGGCCGACAGCACCGTGTCTTTCGCATCCGTCCAGGGGATCAGCGCTGTGGGCGTTTCCGGCAGCGGCGCATTGCGGTCCCAGAAATTCATCTGCTCCATGCCGAGCCACTTGGCCTTCATCTTGTAATAGCGATGCGACAGCCGCGGATAGGCGTCGCGCACGGCGGCGGCCAGCGCATCCACCACCTCGCGCTCGACGCGGTTGGCCAGATGCCTCGAGTCGGCGATATCCTCAAAGCCGCGCCAGCGGTCGGCGATTTCCTTGTCCTTGGCGAGCGTATTGGTGATGAGCGTGAAGGTGCGCAGGTTGGCCCTGAAGGTTTCGGCAAGTGCCATGGCCGCCTTGCGGCGCGCTTCCGGGTCCTGCTCCTGCAGCATGTTCAGCGCGACTTCCAGCGGCTGCTTCTCGCCGTCGATCTCGAAGCGCAACTCCGCCATCGTCTCGTCGAACAGGCGGTTGAAGGCGGCGGCACTGGTCATGGATTTTTCCAGGAACAGCTGTTCCAGCTTGTCGTCGAGCTGGTGCGGCTTGTCCTTGCGCAGGTCGACGATCCACGGGCGATAGTGGCTGGCGGCGGGGTCGTTCGCCATGCAGGCATCCATCACCGCATCGTCGATGCGGTTGAGCTCCAGCGGGAAGAACAGCAGATGCGCGGCCTGGTCCGTCAGCTTCGCCTGGACGTCGCCGTAGAGCTTGCCGTTGGCCGGATCGATGGTGTTGGAAAAGTAGGTGAGCCCGGCGAACGAGCCGAGACGGCCCATGATATCGTCCAGCGCCTCATATTCCCTGATGGCTGCGCCGATGCCGGCGTCGCCCGATTTGGCCGCCGCGTCGGTAAGCTTGCCCTTCCACTTCTCCTCGAAAGCGATGGCCATCCTGCCGGCCTTTTCCATGTCTTCGAGGAAGGCCGGCGACGTCGCGGATGGATAGAGATCGCTGAGCTTCCAGGCAGGCAGGTCTTCGAGCGCGCTGCCGGCGGCCTGGCTCGCGGAAAAATTAAGGGATCGATGGAGCGAGGTCGGGCTCATGGGCGATATTTCCTCTGCTTTTATTGTTCGGAACGTCCGATCCGTTCGTGTCTATTCGGCTGGAAAGCCTGCCGCAAGGCCTGATTTTCCTGCGCTGACGGTTGATTCATATGCGATTTTACATTCGTCATAATGATTAAAATGCGATGATTTGGCAAAACTTCATGTTCAAGCCTTTCTGCGAGTGTTCGCTTCAGGTTTCGCATGAAGTGAGGCACCAATGACCGTTTCCAATAGCGCCAAGGGGGGCGCGCAGATTCTCGTTGTTGAGGATGATCCGATTCAACGCCGTCTGCTGAAAAATGCCATAGAGCGGCACGGACACGTTGCCCATCTGGCGGAGAATGGCCGTCTCGGCCTTGAGTTTCTGAAGCGCGGCAACGATCAGGTCAACGTGATCGTGCTCGACCTGATGATGCCGGAAATGAACGGCATCGAATTCCTGGGCGCGCTGAACGACATGGGCATCGATTTGCCCGTTATCGTTCAAACGGGGCAGGGCGGTATCGATACCGTGGTGCAGGCCATGCGGGCCGGCGCCTTCGATTTCGTCGTCAAGCCGGTGTCGCCGGAGCGCATCGCGGCTTCGATCGCCAATGCGCTGAAGCTCGATCAGCGCGAGGCGAAGGCCCGCGCCGGCCGCAAGTCGCGCTCCAGCACCATCACCTTCGACGACATCGTCTCGGCAAGCCCGGCGATGATGCGTGTGATCGATCTGGCCCATCGCGCCGCGCAATCGAATATTCCCGTCGTGCTGGAAGGCGAATCGGGTGTCGGCAAGGAACTGGTGGCCCGCGCCATCCAGGCCGCCAGCGACCGTGCCGGCAAGCCGTTCGTGACCGTCAACTGCGGTGCTATCCCGCACAATCTGGTCGAAAGCATCCTCTTCGGACATGAAAAGGGCGCGTTCACGGGTGCGACCGAGCGTCACATCGGCAAGTTCATGGAAGCGGATGGCGGCACGCTGTTCCTCGACGAGATCGGCGACCTGCCGCTGGAAGTCCAGGTCAAGCTGCTGCGCGCCGTGCAGCAGGGCGAGATCGAGACCGTCGGCGCGCGCGTTGCGCAGAAGGTCAATGTCCGGCTGATTTCGGCTACCAACAAGGATCTGATCGAAGAGGTGAAGGCGGGACGGTTCCGTGAGGATCTCTACTATCGCCTCAACGTCTTCCCGATCACCATGCCCGCCCTGCGCCGCCGCAAGGAAGACATCCCGCATCTGGCGCGCGCCTTTGCCGACCGGTTTGCGCTCGAGCAGAAGCTCGACCATCCGCTTGGCATCAGCAACGGCGCGCTGGCGCTGCTGACGGCCTACGACTGGCCGGGCAATATCCGCCAGCTCGAGAATGCGATCTTCCGGGCGGTCGTCCTGTCCGAAGGACCGGAGCTGCTCGATGCCGATTTCCCGCAGATCGCCGCGCAGTTGCCCGGCTATTTCGCCGGCGAGCATCCGACCTTAGTTGTGGATAATTCGCATGGTCATTCAGCGGAGGTTCTTGCCGCCGAAAGGGCAGAGCGCGCCGGACACATCGCTTCGCATGGGGCGGCTACAACCTCTCCGCTTCCGGCCGGCGATGCGTCCGCGCTGGCTTCCGACAATGTCATCGTCAGCACCAACACGGCCGGCGATGTCAGGAAACTGGCGGATGTCGAGGAGGAATTGATCCGATTCGCTCTGAAATTCTATCGCGGGCAGATGAGCCAGGTGGCCAGAAAACTCGGCATCGGCCGCTCAACTCTCTATCGCAAGTTGAAGGATTATGGTATCGACCCGGACGACCCGCAAAAAAGCGCTGCATGAGCGAATGCTTAACGTTTAGGCAAGCATATTTTGTTACCCGTCGTAAAGCACTTGTTAGTGCATCGTTCACCATGTATGAAGAGGGCGATCATGTGTGGCATTTTTGCCATCGTGTCACCGCAATTGACAGCCATTTGGAACACGATGCGACATTGTCTGTCGGACGGGGATCGAATTGCCGAATTTGAGTGGAAATACCAAGCCTAAAAGCTTGAGCTGGCATTCTGCGTGCTCTGACTTATTTCGCAAGGTGGCCAAGGTAGCAGCCGTTGGCCTCCTTGCTTTGGCCGTTTCTACTCCTGTTTTCGTCGGCACGCCGTCCCAGGCGGGCGGCGAGACCCGCAGCCTCAAGATCTATTACGTCCATACCGGCGAAAAGGCCGTCATCACCTACAAGCGCAACGGCAAGTTCGATCCGGATGGCCTGGAGAAGCTGAATCGCATCCTGCGCGACTGGCGCAAGAATCAGCCGACCAAGATGAATCCGCGCTTGTTCGACCTGATCTGGGAAGTCTACCGCGAAAGTGGCTCGCACGAATTCATCTACGTGATCTGCGGTTTCCGTTCGCCCGGCACCAACGAGATGCTGCGCACCCGCTCCGCCCATACCGGCGTTGCCAAGAAGAGCCAGCACATGCTCGGCAACGCGATGGATTTCTACATTCCGGACGTCAAGCTCACCAAGCTGCGCGAAATCGGCATGAAGCTGCAGGTCGGCGGCGTCGGCTATTATCCGACCTCCGGCTCGCCTTTCGTCCACATGGACGTCGGCGGCGTGCGCGCATGGCCGCGCATGGACCGCCAGGATCTCGTCCGTCTGTTCCCGGACGGCAAGACGATGCATATTCCGGCCGATGGCCGCCCGCTGCCGGGCTACCAGGAAGCCGTGGCGGACTACAAGCGCCGCATGTCCTCCGACAACATCCAGATCGCCAGCTCGTCCTCGCCGCGCCGCGGCTTCTTCGCTCGCCTGTTTGGCGGCGGCGGTGCTGACGAGGAAGAAGACAATGCCGACAACGGCACGACGACGGCGCCGGTGGCTGTTGCTTCGGCGGCCCGCAAGGGCCAGCCGGCTCCGGTTGCCAGCGACGATGGCGACGACAGCGCGGCTGAGGCTCCCGCCCAGGTTCGTGTCGCGAGCGTAAACGCACCCGTTCCGCAGGTTCGGCCCGCTTTCGGCAATCAGCCTGCCGGCAGCGACGTTGCTTCCGCTCTCGTCTCGCCGCCTCGCAATGCTGCTCAGGACGCGCTTGCGGCCGCCATGCCGAATACGGACGACCAGCCGCAATATGCCGATCTCCGTTCCTATCATGTGCCGGTGCCGTCCTTGCTTGATCGCCGTTCGCCCGGAGATGCCGAAGTGGCTTCGGCCGAGGCCGACATGAGAGGCCAGCTGACCGCCGTTCCCGTGCCCGCACAGCGCCCCGAACTTGCAGAAAGCCTTCTCGCTTCCGCCGATGCCGATCAGGAGGCGATGGACGATCAGGCCGATGCGGGGACGCTTTCGCCGTCCATCGTCGCGGCGCTGGAGCAGAGCCGGCCCGATCGGTCGGATGCGAACGGTGCGGTTCCGTTGAGCCCATCGACGAATAACGTCGCCTCCAAGGACCAGCTTGCGCCTGTGAACGGTAACGATGCGGCGCAGGCGATTGCGGCGGTCCTGCCGCAGCAGAGGCCGGCCCAGCAGATGCCGATGCAGGTGGCTGCACTGGCGCCGATCCGCAACGAAGTGAGGGCCAGCACCCATCGCTTCAATGACAGCTTCGAAACGGCAGCGCCGCAAGAGCGCGCGATTGCCGCGGGCATCGCGACCAAGGGCGGCCGGCCGAGCAGGCAGGATGCCGCCGAGGCCGATGCCGGCCGGGCTACGGTGACGACCGCGCCGAAGCTGACGGAGAAGATGATTTCGCAGTGGGCAATCGCAAAGGCCCGCGTCGAGATCGGGAATCGCCCGGTCAAGGCGCCGCGCTTCGTAAGCCCGACGCTGCGTGCCCAGCCGACCGCCGTGTATACGGACGGCTTCAAGGTACAGACGGCATCGATCGATCCTGAACGCTTCAGCGGGACTGCGGTGAATTTCCTTCAGGTGAAGAAATTCAATTCGGTCGAATAGGTTCGCAACCGCACTTATCGTCATTTTTTTGGAGCCCGCCCCGGGCTCCTTTTTATTGGTCGCATGGGCCGACTGGCGTTCCGCCCACCCTTCCCGAATGCGGCGGCAGGCTGATTTTCAGAAACTCTTGCGGGAAGATTGTCGATCGAAACGCCTGTTGATTGGAGGTGACATCGCGGCCCGGCTTTCAAGCCACGGCCAACGTTGCGCTTCGCCGGCCCGTTTTCATTCAGTTTGGCTTCATCCGGCTCCATTAGAGCAACTCCAGGAAAAGTGCGCAGCGGTTTTCCGTTCGGAGTTGCGTCAAAACAAAGAGATAAAGCGGTTCCGAGATGTCGTGAAAAGCTGAACCGCTTTAGAGCGACTCCAGGAAAAGTGCGCAGCGGTTTTCCGCCCGGAATCGCTTGAAAATAAAGGGATGGGGACAGGGCGTTTTCGCGATTCGAAGAAAAGCGGAAGGGCCCCGGGCCGATACTCCCGGACTGAACGGATATCCGCATTTGACCCGCAAGACGGCAATTATCGTTGGCAATGGCAAGCTGCAGCGCGATCTCTCGCAGATCGTGGACAGCGCCGAATTTACGATGCGCTTCAATGAGCCGAAAACATCCATCGGCATGAGCGGGTCGCGCACGGATATTCTGATGCTGGCGGCCTCCAGCAAGCCGATGCAACGGCGATTGACGGATCCGGCCTTCCTGACCAGCGCTACCTTCAAGGCCGCCCGGGAGGTGGTGCTTGCCTATCATCCCGATATCATCCGACTGTATCATCCCAAGCCCAATTTCCTGTCTCGCCTGAAAGGCAGGAGAAGCGACTGGACGATGCGGACGATCGAATTGGTCGGCGCTGCCGGCAAGGAGATCCGCATCATGCCGCCGCAATTCTATATCGAGGGCTGTGCGGAACTCGGCGTGACCGAAAGCCGGATGCGCCAGCTCTTTCCAAGCACCGGTTTTTTCGGCATCCGCTATGCCCTGTCGCAATTGCCCGCCGACGAATGGGACGTGAAGCTTTGCGGCTTCAGCTGGGAGGGATGGAAACGTCATGCCTGGCTGGACGAGCGCCGCTGGGTCGCCGACAGGATCGCGAGCGGACGCATCAGCCTGCTGATATAGCTCCCTTAGTTGCCGGGATCGGTTGAAAACAACCGTTTTCAGTTTCGCCTCAGGTTTGCCTAAGCTCGCTTTCATTCACGGTTGCTAGAGCCTCGCGAATTGTGACCCGAGGTATTCCCGATGCAAACCTACGAATTCAGTCCGTCTTCGGCGATGCCGCTCGAGCGATCTCTTACGGGATTCGAGTTCGATCACGCGCCCGGCTCGATGGCTGCCGGCCTGGATCAACCGAGCCAGCCGGTCATTCGCGGTTTCATCATCCATCTGGATCGCGCCCGCGATCGCCTGCCCCAGGTCGAGCGACTCGCCGCCAAGCTCCCCGTGCCCTCGCAGATCGTCGAGGCAGTCGATGGCCGCGCCCTGGCTGCCGCCGAGATCGAACGCATCTATCGCCCCCGGCTGCAAAAACCGTACTATCCGTTTGCAATGAGCACGGGCGAGATTGCCTGTTTCCTGTCGCATAGAAAGGCTTGGGCCGCCATCGTCGAGCAGGGTATCGATGCCGGCCTCGTCTTCGAGGATGACGTGGAGATCGACGATACGTTTCACGCGGCCTTTGCCGCGGCCAGGATCTGTCTGAAGCCGGGCTCATTCATCCGCTTTCCGTTTCGCATGGGCAAGGAACATGGAAAGTGCGTTCTCGCCCAGGGCGAGACCACCGTCATCCAGCCGCGACGCGTCGGTCTGGGCATGGTGGCTCAGCTTGTCAGCCGCGATGCCGCGATTCGCCTGCTGGAGGCGACATCGGTCTTCGACCGGCCCGTCGATACGACCGTGCAAATGAGCTGGTTTACCCGCGTCTCTCCGCTCGCGGTGCTGCCGGGCGGGGTCCGGGAAATTTCCGCAGAGCTCGGCGGCAGCACCATCAAGAGCCGCAAGACATTGGCGGAAAGGCTCGCCAGAGAGCTTTTGCGGCCGCTCTATCGCGCGCAAATCGCTTTTCGCTCGCACCGCATCATCTGAGCGAACCATCGTGGCTGTTCCTATCCTCGCATATCATCAGGTCGCGGTGCCGCCGTCGCGCTCGGCGCCGTACAGAAGCATGGTCGTCCATCCCGCAGCCTTCCGTCGCCAGATGAATTGGCTGAAAAGGCTTGGAATTCAGGGCCTGTCGCTGCGTGAGGCGATGCCCTATGTCAGGGGTGAAAAGACCGGCAAGGTCGCCGCCATCACCTTCGACGACAGCTATGCCAACGTCTATGAAAATGCCTTGCCGGTGCTGCAGGAATTCGGCTTCACCGCCACGAATTTCGTCGTGGTGAACCAGATCGGCGGCAGCAATGTCTGGGATGCCGCGCTCGGCGTCGCGCCTGCGCCTTGCATGTCGCTCGAACAATTGCGCCGATGGCATGGCCTGGGCCACGAGATCGGATCGCACACGCTCGACCATGTTCGCCTGCCGCAATTGCCGATGGAAGAGGCGCGCCGTCAGATCACGCTTTCGCGCGAGCTTCTGGAAGACCTGCTCGATGAAGGCGTCTCTTCCTTTTGCTTCCCTTATGGCGACGAAACGCCGCTCGATCGCGTGCTGACCTACGAGGCGGGCTATAGCGTTGCGACGACCACGCGGCGCGGGCGGGCCCGGGCTGGCGACGATCCGTTCGGCCTGCCGCGCGCGACCGTGCGGCGTAACGACAGCTGGCTGCATTTCCTCAAGAAATGCGTCGTCGGATAGCCGGCGGCGTCCTTACGGCTGCTTCTTCGTCGTGGGATTCGTGACGGGATGGCCGCTTTTGTCGATGAGGGTGAAGGAGGTCCGGCCATGGTCCTGCGCGCTCGCCGCCGGCGGCATGAGGGTCCATGTGAAATAGGCGATCAGGCCGCAGACACCGAGCAGCAAGACGGTCAGGATCGCCGGGATGGACCATTCCCGTGCGAACATCGGCGTATCCCGGCTGGCTTTGAAGGAGACGCGGCGCCCGGCGGCGGTCTTATTGAGCTGTGTCGGCATTTTCGCCTCCGAGAATATGAGTTTTGCCATGTTGCTTGCGGTCGGGCGTCTTTTCAGCGGCGCTGAAAACGGCCGGATGGCGGGCAAGGCCGACGGACATCGGCGAGACGGCGCACGGAGCGCGCACAAGCCATTGCGTTGTTGCGAAGATCCGCTTTTGCACGATCTTTCCCCATTGTCTGTCCGAATGAAGCACGGTTTGTCCGGATGAAGCACGTACGACATTCGCCGTTTCAGCTCAATGCGGCAATTTGGTATGGCCCTCGCCGTGCCCGTTTACACGTCGCGTCGAGGTCGGCTACAGATGCTTGTGAGCGCGCACGCTGGCGGATTGGCGGCTCTCATATCGCCCATTCGCCGTGCGCTCTCCGGCGCGAAAAGGAACTGGAATGCCCATCGAGTCCTGGAAAGGCGGCGAGGTCGACGTTGCCGTCATCGGCGCGGGTGCCGCCGGCGTGGCTGCGGCCCGGCAATTGCAGCTGCTTCGACCCGATCTTTCGATCCTGCTGCTCGAAGCCTCCGATCGCGTCGGCGGCCGTGCCCGGTCGATCCATCCCTTCGGGCCGGATGGAGCCGCGCTCGATCTCGGCTGCGGCTGGCTGCATGGTGCGCGTACCAACGCCTGGACGGAGATTGCGGAGGAGGTCGGTCTGACCGTCGACCGTACGCCCGCGCCCTGGAGCGATGGCGGTCATCGACTGGAGCAGGACACACCCGAGGCACAGGCTGCCGCCGCGGCCGTCAACGACTTTTTCGAGCGCGTCGATGATTATGACGGCAAAGAGGACGCGGATCTGTCCGTGATGGTGTCGCCGGCCGATCCGTGGAGCGAGAGGATTTACGCGGTCGGCGCATTCATGACCGGCGGAGAGCTCGACAGGTCCTCGGTGATCGATCTTGGCCGCTACGATCCCGGTCCCGGCCCCGACTGGCGGGTGCGGCAGGGCTACGGAACGCTGGTGGCCACCTACGGCCGGCCGGTGCCGACCGTTCTTGGCGTGGAAGTTAGCCGTATCGACCATAGCGGCGCCGACCATATCGTGCTTTCGACAGGAAAGGGTGAATTGCGGGCAAAGGCTGTGATCGTTACCGTCTCCACCAATGTCCTGGCTGGCGAACGCATCGCCTTCCAGCCGCCGCTGCCGGAGAAGATCGAGTCGGCTTCACGCCTTCCGCTTGGGCTGGCAAACAAGCTGTTCATTCGCACTGCCGAGCCGGCGATGTTTCCGGAGGACGCGCATGTCATGGGTTCGCAGCACAGCCGCCGGACAGGCGCCTATCAGCTGAAGCCGTTCGGCGCGCCTGTCATCGAAGCCTATTTCGCCGCCGATCTCGCGCTCGATCTGGAGCGGCAGGGTATCGATGCCATGTTCGATTTCTCGGTGGATCAGCTGAAGCGGGTCTTCGGCTCGGATGTCGGCGCGAAACTGTCGCCCCTCGTCATGTCGGCCTGGGCGGGCGAGTCCCTTGTCGGCGGGTCCTATTCCTACGCGACGCCGGGCGCCTCGGATCTGCGCGGGGTGTTGGCGGCTCCTTGCGACGATCGTCTGTTCTTTGCCGGAGAGGCCTGTTCGCGGGCGCGCTACTCGACGGCGCACGGCGCCTATGAAAGCGGCGTCGCAGCCGCGGAAGCGGTCGCGAAAGCGCTGTGATGAAGGCCCGATCGGCGGAATGGGGCGCTTCCGGGCGAGAAATAGCGATTTGCCTCGCAAATTTATTGAAAATCACTCTTAAACTTGCGCAGGAACAGGCGTAAACGCAATCAAATACCACCCGATTTGATTTACACCATCCTTCGGGAGATGGGCGGCGAAAACCGCGACAAATGAAGCATTGGAGGAGCCATGAGCAACGGCGACACGTTAACCTTCCACATCCAGAAAAACCCCAATCCCGCGACGGCCAGCGAGCGGGAAGCGCTGCTGCAAAATCCGGGCTTCGGCCGCGTCTTCACCGATCACATGGTGACGATTCGCTATTCGCAGGACCGCGGCTGGCACGATGCCAGGATCGAGGCGCGCAAGGCGCTGGCTCTCGATCCGGCGACCGTCGTGCTTCATTATGCGCAGGAAATCTTCGAAGGCATGAAGGCCTATCACCTGCCTGATGGCGGCGCGGCCCTCTTCCGCCCGAGCGCCAATGCGCGGCGCTTCCACAATTCGGCCGAGCGGCTGGCCATGCCGACCTTGCCGGAAAGCATTTTCGTCGAGTCCGTCCGCGAACTCGTCAAGATCGATCGCGAGTGGATTCCAACCGCCGAGGGATCGTCGCTCTATCTCCGCCCCTTCATGATCGGCTCGGAATCCGCGCTCGGTACGAGGCCGGCGACGGATTACCTTTTCTGCGTCATCGCCTCTCCCGTCGCGTCTTATTTCAAGGGCGGCGCATCGGCCGTGACGCTCTGGGTCTCGGAAAACTACACCCGCGCCGCTCCCGGTGGCACCGGTGCCGCCAAGTGTGGCGGCAACTATGCCGCAAGCCTTTCCGCGCTCGCCGAAGGCCAGCGTGAAGGCTGCGATCAGGTCGTCTTCCTCGATGCCGTCGAAAAGCGCTGGATCGAGGAACTCGGCGGCATGAACATCTTCTTCGTCTTCGACGACGGCTCGTTGCGGACGCCGCCGCTGACGGGCACGATCCTGCCGGGCATCACCCGCGATTCGCTGATCAAGCTCGGTCGCGACACGGGCCTGACCGTTCGCGAGGAGCCTTATTCGATCGAGCAATGGCAGGCGGATGCCGAAAGCGGCCGCCTGCGCGAAGCATTCGCCTGCGGCACGGCTGCGGTGGTGACGCCGATCGGCAAGGTGAAGGGCCGCAAGCACAACTTTACGATCGGCGACGGCAATGCCGGGGCGACCACCCTCCGCCTCAAGGCTGCGCTGACGGACATCCAGTTCGGCCGCGCGCCGGACAAGAACGAGTGGCTCGACCGGCTGTTCTGAACGGAACGCAGCCTGATCCGCGTCAGGCTCTGACCGGATTGTGATCGATACCCGGCGGGAAGCGCATATCGGCGTTCCCGCCGGGCTCTGGCATGAAAGATCGCATCGTCACCCGAACCATCGGAGTTGTTGTGATGACCAAGATCAGCGAACGTCCCGGCATCGAGCCGGGCGAGACGATCGGCTTTGCCGGTCTCGGCGTCATGGGCCAGCCGATGGCCCTCAATCTGGCAAAAGCCGGTAAGAAACTTGTCGTCTGGAACCGCTCGCCGGCCGCGGCCGAGCCGCTGCGCGAGGCGGGTGCTGCCGTGGCTGCCAGCGCCGAAGAGGTGTTCGAGCGTGCGCGCATCGTCATTCTGATGCTCGTCAGCGAAGCGGTGCTGGATGCGGTCCTGAAGCGCGGGACGCCCGCCTTTGCCAAGCTGGTCGCCGGGCATATCGTGGTGTCCATGGGGTCCAACTCGCCCGATTATTCGCGCGGGCTGGCGGCCGATATCGCTGCCGCCGGCGGGCGTTATGTCGAGGCGCCGGTTTCCGGTTCGCGGAAGCCAGCGGAAGCAGGGCAGCTTGTCGCGTTGCTCGGCGGCGATGCGCAAGCCGTCGCGCAGGTGCGGCCGTTGCTTGCGCCCATGTGCCGCGAAACGATTCCGTGCGGTCCGGTCGGCAATGCGTTGCTGATGAAGCTTGCCGTCAATCTCTATCTCTGCACCATGCTGGCGGGGCTCGCCGAGGCGGCGCATTTTGCCGAGAGCAATGGGCTCGACCTCAAGACTTTCAAGGCCGCCATCGATGCCGGCCCGATGGCCAGCGATCTGACGCGCGTGAAAATCCCGAAGCTCGTCGCCCGGGATTTTTCAGTGCAGGCGGCAACGGCCGATGCGTTCCACAGCACCGATCTGATCGCTCGGGCGGCGCGCGCGGCCGGCGTGGCATCGCCCGTTCTCGACCTCTGCCGCGCTCTTTATGGGGAGAGCGTCGAGCTCGGCAACGGCCGGCTCGACATGGTGTCGGTGGTCACGGCCATCGAGGCCCGCACCGCGGCGCTTGGCCGCTCCTAGAGCAATCCCAGGAAAAGTGCGCAGCGGTTTTCCGTCCGGAATTGCGCAAAAAGCAAACAGATAGGGCAGTTCAGCGATTCCGTGAACCAAGGAACCGCTCTAGCAAACCACAGGCGGATGCCTATGTTGGGTTGGCATTTCAACAGACATTCCTGAAAGGAAAACGGACATGTCTGCCCCTTCTGATAGCAATCTTTTCCGAAAGCTTGGGTTGAAGCATCCCTTGATCGTCGCGCCGATGGCCGGCGGTCCTTCCTCCGTGGATCTGGTGGCATCGGCTTCGGCTGCCGGTGCTCTCGGGGCCATGGGCGGCGCTTACTCCAATGCCGCGGCCATCGAGGCGTTTGCGGCGCAGGTGCGCCAGCGAACCGACAGGCCGTTTTCGATCAACCTCTTCATTCCGCATTCGATCCCGGACATTGCCGCCGATCGGCTTGCGCGGGCTGTGGAGGCGACCGCACGCTATCGGCAGGAACTGGAGCTGCCTTCGCCGCAGCTCGAGGCGCCCTATGAAGAGGCTTTCGATGCGCAGTTCGAGGCTGTGCTCCGCATCAAGCCGGCATGCTTCAGCTTCGTCTTCGGCCTGCTGCCTGGCGATCATGTCCGCGAGGCAAAGAAAGCGGGGATTCCGCTGATCGGCACGGCGACGACGCTCGATGAGGCGAGGGCGCTGGAAGACAGCGGGGTGGATGCGATCACGCTTCAGGGCTTCGAGGCGGGCGGCCATCGCGGCATTTTCGATGCCGGCGCAGCGGATCCGGAGATCGGCCTTCGCGATCTTCTGGTCCAGTGCGTCGGCACCGTTCGCCTGCCGCTGATCGCGGCCGGCGGCATCATGACCTCAGCCGATATTCAGGCGGTGCTAGAGGCCGGGGCGCAGGCCGTTCAGATGGGCACGGCCTTTCTCGCCTGCACGGAGGCTGGAACATCGGCGCCCTATCGCAAGAAGCTCCTCGAAACGGCGGAACGCAGGACGCGGACGACGCGCGCCTTTTCCGGCCGCTTCGCACGCGGCATCGAAAACCGCTTCATGAACGAGATGGATGGGAAGCCGGAAGGCATTCTTCCCTTTCCGGCGCAGAACAAGTTCACGCGGGACATGCGCGGCGCATCGACGGCGAAGGGATTGCCGGATTTCCTGTCGCTTTGGTCCGGCACCGGCAGGGGCGAACTCTGGCAGGGCAGCGCCGCCACGCTGATCGACCGCCTTTTCGCGGAATGACGGTTTTGGGCGCTTCAAAAAGAAAGGAGCCGGCAAGCCGGCTCCCGATTCTGTCCTGAGGCCGATGAAAGCCGTAATCATTCCATGCCGAGTGCGGCCATGTAGGTCTGGAGGATGGATTCTTCTTCCAGACGCTCGTTGGCGTCCTTTTTGCGAAGGCGGATGATCGTGCGGATCGCCTTGGTGTCGTAGCCGCGGCCCTTGGCTTCGCCCATGACGTCCTTGATGTCGGACTGGATGGCGGCCTTTTCTTCTTCGAGACGCTCGATGCGCTCGATGAATTGACGCAGTTCCGCGGCGGCCACGTTCTCGACGCTGTTCTCTTCCATGCACTTCTCCTAAAAGATCTCAAAGGGTCGCTTGCAGCCGGTCGCGGATGATATCGGTGGATCACCGATGCGGCACATCGCTTCAGGGCCGACGCGGTATTTCGAATTCGATCGGGCAGTTGACCTGCCGCGAATGGCGCGCAAGGTCAAGCCGTATTGGTGAAGGGAGCGTTAAACTTTCGGCTTGTTCTGCTCGAAAGCGGCTTTTTGCACAGGCGAGGCTTCCTTTTGATGCAGGTTTTTCCAATCCTCGTAGGGCATGCCGTAGACGATCTCGCGGGACTCGTCCTTGCTGACGGGCAGGCCGGCCTCTTCGGCGGCCTCGCGATACCAGTTGGAAAGGCAGTTGCGGCAGAAGCCGGCAAGGTTCATCAGGTCGATGTTCTGCACGTCGCTGCGCTCGCGCAGATGCGCAACGAGATGGCGGAAGGCGGCCGCCTCCAGTTCGGTCTGCTGTTGCCTGGTGAGCGTGGTCATCTCTTTCTCCTCGATTCGCCCGCGGTGCCGCGCATCGCTCTCACGTTTCATAAGGGCCGGTGCGCGAAGGATACCGCCTGTAGTCGTGCAGTGCCGGATCGGCATTGATTTCGGCGAAGATCGGCGCGAGCCGGCCGACCCATTCGGCAATGCCGGCTTCGTCGCCGATCAGATCCTGGCGAACCTCCAGCAGCGCGTGCGGAATGCCTTTCACCATGCAATGGCGGTACATGCTGTCGTTGCGCAAGGCGCCGTCATAAGGCTCGTTGTCTCCGATCACCAGATCGGTATTCGCGCCAAGCTTTGCAAGAAGCGGCGCGACCGCGCGGTCGTCGCTGTCCCACAGGACCGTCGCATGCCATGGTCGCGGCACGCCCTTCCACACCGGCGTGAAGGAGTGCATCGACAAGATCAGCGGTGCCATGCCCGTCGCATCCGCGACCGCGGCGATCGTCTCGTCGACCGCCTGGTGATAGGGCCGGTAGAAGGTCTCGATGCGATAGTTCCACTCGTCATCCGTGATCGGATGATTGCCCGGAATAATCGCTCCATCCGAGATCTTCATGATCAGCGTCGGGTCGTCCTCGCCGCGGTTGGGATCGATCAGCAGGCGGGAAAAGCCGCCGAGCACGCCCGGCACGCCCAGTCGCTCGCAGAGCTGGCGGCACAGGCCCTCGATGCCGATGTCGTAGGCGATGTGGCGGGAAAAGGCGGCAGCCGGCAACCCGAGGCTGCCGTAGCGCTCGGGGAGGCGCCGCATGGCGTGATCACCGAGGATGACCATGCCTTTGTCACGATTGCCGGGTATGATTTCATACGGTCTGAAGTCGGTCATGCGGATTGTCGATTATCGTAATTTTCAACTCTTTGTTTGATTGCATGTGCGGATGGAAGGTGCAAGGTTCGCAGCTTCGATCGGATGAGGAGCGGTGCGGGGGCGCCGTCACCATACCGTGAAGAAAATATAATCGATTAGAGTTGCGTTGACATTCATCGGATGGCGGCGCAAGAAGACGCAACAACGAATAACCGGGAGCCAATTGGAAGCCGTGTCCAGCCAAGTCGCGCCACGTTTCGTTAAGCGGTCAGGCCCGCTAGCCCGAATCGCCTTCCTCATTCTCGCTGCGGCAGCGCCGTTCTTCTTCATGCCGAATGCGGCACATGCCGACTTCCGAACTTGCAACGGCACGCAGAACCTCGTCGGCGTCGCGATCGGTTATCGCGCGAAGGACGGCTGGGTGACGGAGGGCTGGTGGCAGATCCCGGCCAATACCTGCGCCACCTTGATCGAGGGGCCGCTTCAATCCCGCTATTATTATCTCTACGCAGAAGATGCGGCCCGCGGCGGCCGCTGGACGGGCGACGTCGAAATGTGCGTGGCGGAAAATGAATTCAAGATCCCAGGCGTGAAGGACTGCTACGCGCGTGGCTACCAGAAGATGGGATTCAAGGAATACGACACGGGGCGTCAGGCGAGCTGGATGGTTCAGCTCTCAGATACTCCGGGCAGCCAAGAAAGCCAGAATTGATGAGACGAAACAGAAAAGTCAAAATCCTCGCAACGCTCGGTCCGGCTTCCTCCACCGAGGAGATGATCCAGAAGCTTCATGAGGCCGGGGCAGACCTGTTCCGCATCAACATGAGCCATGCCAGCCATGATTTGATGCGCACGCTGATCCAGCGCATTCGCGCCGTCGAAAGCCGCTGTGGTCGTCCGATCGGCATTCTCGCTGACTTGCAGGGTCCCAAGCTGCGCGTCGGCAAGTTTGCCGAGGGCAAGGTCGATCTCAAGCCCGGCCAGACGTTTACGCTCGACAATCAGGATACGCCCGGCGACAACACGCGCGTCTTCCTGCCGCATCCGGAAATTCTCGAATCGGTCCAGCCCGGCCATCGCCTGCTGATCGATGACGGCAAGCTCGCGCTGCGCGCCGAGAAGTGCGACGGCAAGAGCATCGTCACGACCGTTATTTCCGGTACGAAGATTTCCGACCGCAAGGGCGTCAGCCTGCCCGATACGCTGCTTGGCGTCGGCGCGCTGACCGAGAAGGACCGCATCGACCTCGATGCCGTTCTTGCAACCAATGAAGTCGACTGGGTGGCGCTGTCCTTCATCCAGCGCCCTGAAGACCTCACCGAAGTTCGCAAGATCTCCCATGGCCGCGTCGGCTTGATGTCGAAGATCGAGAAACCGCAGGCCGTCGAGCGTATCGAGGAAATCATCGAGCTTTCCGATGCGTTGATGGTGGCTCGCGGCGACCTCGGTGTCGAAATGCCGCTTGAATCGGTTCCCGGCATCCAGAAGCAGTTGATCCGCGCCTGCCGCCGCTCCGGCAAGCCTGTAGTCGTTGCCACGCAGATGCTGGAATCGATGATCTCTTCACCGGTTCCGACCCGCGCCGAAGTTTCCGACGTCGCGACGGCGGTCTTCGAAGGCGCGGATGCGGTCATGCTCTCGGCCGAATCCGCCTCGGGCGATTATCCCGTCGAAGCCGTGTCGACGATGGCATCCATCGCCCGCACGATCGAGCGCGAGCCGCATTATCCGGGCATCATCTATGCCCAGCGCGCCCAGCCGGAAGCGACCGGCGCCGACGCGATCTCGCTGGCTGCCCGCCAGATCGCCGAAACGCTGAAGCTTGCCGCCATCGTCTGTTACACGTCGTCCGGCACCACCGGCCTGCGTGCCTCGCGCGAGCGTCCGCAGGTTCCGATCCTGGCTCTCTCGCCGATCATCCAGACGGCACGCCGCCTGTCCGTCGTCTGGGGCATGCACTGCGTCGTCACGCATGATGCGACCGACCTTGACGACATGGTCAACAATGCCTGCCGCATCGTTGCCGAAGAAGGCTTCGGCAAACCGGGCGACCGTATCATCATTTCGGCAGGCGTGCCGCTCGGTACGCCGGGCGCCACGAACATGCTGCGCATTGCCTATATCGGCTCGGACGGCCAGTCCGGCGTGTGATTGCCGATGTAAGACTACGGCAAGCACCCTGAAATATCCGAAACCCGCTGTCGCAAGATGGCGGGTTTTTTCTTGGGGCCGGCGTGCCTGCGATCACCCCAACAGGCGGATTGAAAAAGGGTGGTATCGACCGGCGTGCCTATCTCGATCTGCTGACGTCGACGCTCGGCGCCTTGGCTGCGAAGGATGCTGGGTGGGTGGAGTCGTAACGGGCAGTAGCCATTGGTAGCCGAGTCTGTGGAGAGTGCGCCCCCCCTGTCCCGACAGGGATAAAGGGGGTATCAGCGGCTCGGCACATTGCAGGCAGGCCCCGCTTGCTAAGCACCGCAGCACATGCAACCTTCCTCCCGTCAAGAGGAGGGACCCATGCATCTGACCACGCTGCTCGCCTTCGCCGCCGTTTCCTTCATCGGTATCGCGACGCCGGGACCGACCGTGCTGCTGGCGCTGACGAACGGTTCGCGCTTCGGTGTCAGGCGCGGTCGGTGCGGTGCTTTCCGATGCGGTTCTCATCGGTGCCGTCGCCATCGGCCTCGGTGCGCTGCTGGCGGCTTCCGAATTCTGGTTCTCCGCCCTGAAATGGGTGGGTGCGGCCTATCTCGCCTTTCTCGGCATCATGATGCTGCGCTCGAAGGGAACCATCGATAGTGCGCTGCAGGCCGGCGCGAGTCAGCCGAGAGGAACTGTCATTTCCATCGGCTTGAAGAGCTTCATGGTCGCCGTCACCAACCCGAAGGGCTATCTCTTCTTCTCTGCCTTCCTGCCGCAGTTCATCGATCCGGCGGCGCCGCAAATGCAGCAATATATCGTTCTGGGCGGTATCTTCGCTGCGCTCGATTTCGCGATCATGTTCGGCTATGCGGTTTTCGGCTCGCAGGCCGTGCGCGTGCTGAGGTCGGAGGGAGCGAAATGGCTCGAGCGCGCCTGTGGCGGCGCGCTGCTGGCTCTGGCTGGATCGCTGGCGCTGTATCGTCGCGCTGTAAACTGAAGGCTTAGTGGCGGCCGAGCGCCGCTTCGAAGACATCCTGGTCGACATTGCCGCCCGATGTGACGGCGATCACCACATCGCTGTCGATATCCTTGCCGTGGAAGAGCGCTGCGGCCAGCGCCACGGCGCCCCCGGGTTCAACGACGATCTTCAATCGAGTGAAGGCGAGCGCCATGGCCTTCTGTGCCTCTTCGTCCGACACGACGAGGCCGGGGCCGCAGAGGCGTTTCAGGATCGGAAACGTGATGTTGCCCGGCTGCGGCGTGATGATGGCGTCGCAGATCGAGCCTTGCAGCGCGGCGTTGCGCTCTATCCTGCCTGAAGCCAGCGAGCGGGCGGTGTCGTCGAAATTTTCCGGTTCGCAGGGGCGCACCTTGAGGCCCGGCGCGCGGGATTCGAGCGCCAGCGCGATGCCCGAGGTCAGGCCGCCGCCACCGCAGGGGACGAGCACGCTTGCCGACTCGATGCCTTCTTCGGCCGCCTGTTCGGCGATTTCCAGCCCCGTCGTTCCCTGTCCGGCGATCACCTGCGGCTCGTCGAAGGGCTTGATAAGCGTCAGGCCGCGCTCTTTCGAAATGCGTGCGCCGATCTCGTCGCGATCTTCCTTGATGCGGTCGTAGAGCACGACTTCGGCGCCGAAGGCGCGGGTATTGGCGATCTTCAGCTTCGGCGCATCCGTCGGCATGACGATGACGGCGGGAATGCCATGCAGCTTTGCGGCCAGCGCCACGCCCTGCGCATGGTTGCCGGAGGAGAAGGCGATAACGCCTTTGGCGCGCACGGACGGCTCCAGCGCCGAAACCGCCGACCAGCCGCCGCGAAACTTGAAGGAGCCGGAATGCTGCAGGCATTCGGCCTTCACGAACAGGCGCCGCCCGGCGATTTCATCGAGGAAGGGCGAGGAGAGAAGCGGCGTGCGCCGGGCCCGGCCGCCGAGGCGAGCGCGGGCGGCTTCGATCATTGCGATATCGACCATGGAGGGATCACTCTTCTGACTCAGAAAGACTTTCCATCCATAAAGCGCCCGCCTTCTCTTTAAAACAAGGAGATTGTCCCCGTGACACTTCAGGCGACGCCGGGCAGCGAGAGATGTCCGACATGATAGGCCTGGAGGCCAGATCGATCCGGATGTTTGGGTGGCTCGGCCAGGAGACGGAAGCGCACCAGCGTCCAATGGGTCGGCTCGAAGGCGATGACCGAGGCGAGCGCGTCGCCATTCGATAGTGCCATGGCCGCGGCCTCACTTTCTTCTGCCCGAAGGTCGGCCAGCGACGCATTGATATCGATGGCGGCGACCTCGCGCGTGGCGAACCTTACGCTGCGAATATCGGCTGCTGCATCAGCGCGCCAGGCGACCCAGGTGTTGACCTGCGGGCGGCCGAAGTTTTCGGTCAGGGCTGCGAAGCCGGGGCCGCAGACGAAGTCGCTCAAGCCCTCTTCTTCATGCCAGACATAGAAGGGAGCGTAGAGGTTCCGCCTGCTCGCCGTGACCGCATCGCCCTTTCTGGCTGTGAGATAGGCCTTGAACTTGAGGCCCGGCAGATTGTCGAGCAAGGGGCCCTTGTCGCGGATGCGGCGGTCGATGATCGCCATGTCGTAATCCGCGGGCAGGGGGAAATCATACTGCATGGCGATCATGGTCGTTCCTCCAGCCAGGTCACGGCACTGCCGTCCAGCGCCGCCTGGATGCTGATGTAGGAAAAGGTGCTTTCGGGTGCCGCGCCGTGCCGATGGCGCTCGTTCGGCGCGAAGCTGATGCAGTCGCCCGCCCGCAATTCTTCGGTGGAGCCGCCGCAACGTTCGGCAAGCCCGACGCCGGACAGAACGTAGAGGATCTGTCCGTGCGGATGCGTATGCCAGCGCGTTATGACACCGGGTTCGAGGTCGCAGCGCATGGCGGTAAGGTTGCCGTTTTCACTGCTCTCCACCAGCGATTCCACCCAGAAAGAGGCGGTGGCGATGCCTTCGGGCGATCGACGCATGTTGGCGCCGGCGCGGTGGATGGCGGGCGATTGGGAAGAGGTGGTCTGCGGCATCGCTGTCAGGCCTGCTCGATCATCTGGGCGCGGCCGTCGGCAAAGGACCAGTCCTCGCGCGTTGCCGTGGTGATGGTGATCATGATGTCCTCGGGGCGGACGCCGGGTGCGTCGGCGAGAAGCTCGGCAACCCGGTGGTAGAAGGCCTTCTTGACGTCCGTGCTGCGCGGCTTGCCCGTCGTGACATCGAAGAAGACGTAGTTGTCCGAGCGCGGTATGCCGGCGAAATAGGTCCGGTCAAAGATGAGCTCATGCGGTTCCAGCTGGTGAATGGCCTGGAAACGATCCGTCGGCGGCACCTCGAAGGCTTCCACCAGCGCGCGGTGGAAATTGTCCGACAGCGCCTTCAGATATTCCGGCGACTTGCCGCGCAGAAGGGTGATGCGGGTGAATGGCATGGGATGCTCCTGTCCTTGCGTCACTTGACGAGCATAGAATGCCAGTGGATAATCATCCCGAAAATCAGATAATTCTGGATATATAATCCCAAAAATATGGATGGTTATGCATGCGGAAGGTTATCTTCGATCTCGATGTGCTGCGCAGCTTTGTTACCGGCATGGATCTCGGCAGCTATGCCAAGGCGGCCGACAGGCTCGGGCGCTCGACCTCGGCGATCAGCGCCCAGCTGAAGAAGCTGGAGGAGCAGGCGGGTACGCCGATTTTTCGCAAGGCCGGGCGAGGGCTGGCTTTGACGGAGGCTGGCGAGACGATGCTCGGTTACGCGCGGCGGCTGCTGGACCTGAACGACGAGGCTGCCACCGCACTGCATGGGACCGAGCTGGAGGGGTGGGTTCGCCTGGGCTTGCAGGAGGATTTCGGGGAAACCCTGCTGCCCGAAGTGCTTGGACGCTTCGCGCGCGCCCATCCAAAGGTGCGTATCGAGGCGCGTGTCGTGCGCAATGCGGAACTGATCGAGCGGATAACGTCAGGCAAGCTCGATCTGGCGCTTGCCTGGAGCGATGGCTTCCGCACAGCCTATACGGATCGTATTGCGGAAGTGCCGACATGCTGGGTCGGCCCGGCGAACGGCGCGGTGCGGTGGCATGCCGAGAGTGGCGAGATCATGCCTCTGGCCTCGCTCGAGGCGCCGTGCCTGCTGCGGACCGTCGCCACGAAAGCGCTCGACCGCGCCGGTATCGGCTGGCGGGTATCCTTTGTCAGCCCGAGCCTCGGAGGGCTTTGGGCGGCGACGGCGGCGGGTCTCGGCCTTGCGCTGCGCACCCCGCTCGGCCTGCCGCTAAAGGTGCGGCAACTGATGCCGGGCGAGGCCGGCCTGCCGCCCTTGCCGAAGCTGGATCTCGTGTTGCATCGTGCCGAGGCGGAAGCAAGTCCGGCGACGGAACGGCTGGCATCGATCATCCTGCAGGCGGTGCGGCAGACGGTCGAGACCGTGCCGCAGAGCCGGATATTCGAGGATGTGCCCGACTACGGTGTCGTCACGGCCTGAGAGGAGGATTGTCGGCCGGACAGCTGGCCGCCGAGGCTGGCGATACGGATTTCCGCCTGTGCAGCAAGGGCTTGCAGATCGCGCGGCTGGCCTGCCAGCCGTTCGATGGCGGCAATCGCGACATCCGTCGTCACGTAGTCGGGCTTGTGGCCGAGATTGCGGATGGTGACGAGTTCGGCGTCGGCGATATCCCGCGCAAGACCGCGTGAATGCAGTTCTTCCAGCACGATATCGTCGCTATCGCCGGTGATGATGACCGTAGGCGCCTTGATCTCGCGATAGCGCGGCGCGTGAGCGGAGACATAGGCTAGAAGATTGACGACATCGGCAGCGTTGTTACGGAAGGTGTGCGGCCGCAGCACCAGTTCGGGCGCGGTTTTCATGATGTAATCCGCCGGTCGCTCGTTCGGGCGGAAGATGCTGAGCGTGCCGGTCTCGACCCGGCGCAGGCCGATCGGGATGACGAACAGATGCGTGAAGAGCCAGCCGAGGACGGGCATGGCGGCGAGCGTATAGTACCAGTCGACGCCGCCGGACCAGGGATGCGTGGCCGGCGCGAGAAAGAGCAGCCCCTCGGTCCTCTCCGGATGGCGCATGCCGAAGGCGGCGGCGATCGCGCCGCCGAAGGAGTGGCCGATGATGATGGCGCTCTGGATGCCGCGCTTGTCCATCAATCCGGCGATGGCATCGGCCTGGCCGGAGGGAAGGGCGTTCTCTGCCGTTCCGCGCTCGGAATAGCCATGGCCGGGACGATCGACGAACAGCATCTCCGCACGGCCGCTTAAAGGCGCGGCAAAGGCTTCGAACTGATCGCGCAGATTGCCGCTGGCGCCGTGAATGAAGACCAAGGCGGGCAGGTCCGCCGTGGCCGGGCGTGGCAGATGCACGGCGTTGAGACGGTAGCCGCCGATATCGGTCAACTCGCCGATATTGGGATAGGTCTGCTCGATGGCGCGCGTCTTGTAGGCGGAAAAGCCTGCGGCGACGACAAGAAACATGACAATGACAGCGAGTAGAGAATCGATCATTGCGGCACGGATCAAATATCTTGAGCCATCAATCTAGCGCATCGTTCCAGCTTTTCATCCCTTCCGACCTGATTTGGCCAACCTGATTTGGCCGACCTGCTTTGGACGGCGGGATGAGCCTGGCTGCGGCAAAACGTCAGGTGGGGCTTCCGGCAATCTTCTCCGAGAGCTTGTCCGCTTCGTCCTGGGCCGACCGGCTCGCCGGATAGATTTCCAGAAAGCGCTCCCAGGCCTTGAGGGCCAGCGCATCGTTGCCGCGCTCGGTCAGGATGGCCGCCATGCCGGCCAGCGCGCCGAAATGGCGCGGCTCGATGCGCAGCACCTGATTGATGTCTTCCATCGATTTTCGATAGTCGCCGATGGCGAAATTGAGCGTCGCGCGCCGGTTCCAGCCTTCGACATAGTCGGGCTTCAGCGAGATCACCTGATCCAGATAATCCATGGCAGCGGCATTGCGCTTGTCCTGAATGGCCTTGTCGGCCCATTGCATCAGGAGATTGATCGTGGCGCTGCCGGAATCGCTGAGTTCGGCATTGATCTGTTCCGCGATCATATTGGCCTGATCGGGATCGCGCTGGCGCTTCAGAGCCGTGAACAGATTATCGAGCTGCTGCTTGGGCGACAGGCTGCCGGAAGAATCGCCGGGATCCTTCTTTTCCATCAGGCTCGTCTCATCCGCCAGCGCCGCATGCGGGGCGGAGGCGGTCAAGGCAAACAGAATCGGCAGGGCTAGATATGACAAAGCAAAAACGCGCATGGCGGGCATAGTAGCCCGCCAATGTCGAAGATCAAAACAAATTTGATGCGATCAACTAAAACTGAGCGCCGGATCGCTGGGATCCGAGCTGCGCGCTATATCAGCCCTGACGAGCCTTGTAGCGCGGGTTCAGCTTGTTGATGATGTAGATGCGGCCCTTGCGGCGGACGAGACGGTTGTCACGGTGGCGCGCCTTGAGCGACTTGAGCGAATTCTTGATCTTCATTTTTCTGATCCGCGATGTTCGAGGGGGAATGTCACATTCGCCCGGGTCTTTAACAATCAAAAGCGCGCTCGGGGCGCGCTCTTTAGGGTGGGGAGCAAATACCCTGTCATACCGGGCCTGTCAACCATGTCAGGGGCTTTTTCCCGCCGTTCTCAGCGCAGAAGCTGTGTAACATGGCCCATCTTGCGGCCCGGCCGTGCTTCGGTCTTGCCGTAAAGGTGTACCAGCGCGTCGTCAAGGCGCAGCCATTCCGGCAGCGCCAGGATGTCGTCGCCGATCAGGTTGGTCATGACACAATCCGAATGACGCCGTGGATTTCCGAGCGGAAGGCCGGTCACGGCGCGGATGTGCTGCTCGAATTGCGAGATGACGCAGGCAGCTTCCGTCCAGTGACCGGAATTATGCACGCGCGGCGCCATTTCATTGGCGATCAGGCTGCCGTCGGCAAGCACGAAGAACTCGATGCCGATGACGCCGACATAGCCGAGCGCCGTCAATATCCTTTCGGCGGCTTGCCGGGCAGCGCTCGCGGTCTGTTCCGAAATGGCGGCGGGCAGCGTCGAGGTGTGGAGAATGCCGTTGCGATGGATATTCTCGGCCGGGTCGTAGCAGGCGACCGTACCGTCGCTTCCACGCGCGGCGATGATGGAAATCTCGCGCTCGAAGGACACGAAGCTCTCGAGAATCAGCGGCACGTTGCCCAAAGCCGCATAGCCGCCTTCGGCGCTGTCGGCCGCCGAGCGATAGACGCGCTGACCCTTGCCGTCATAACCTAGGCGGCGGGTCTTCAGCACGCCTTGTCCGCCGAAATCGGCGAGCGCCTTTTCGAGGTCGGCCTGGCCGTCAACGGCATGGAATCGGGCAGTCGGGATGCCGCAACCGTTGATGAACTGCTTTTCGGTCAGCCTGTCCTGCGCCATCTCCAGCGCCTTCGGCGGCGGATAGACCGCTACCTGGAATGCAAGCTCCCCGGCGGCGGAAACCGGCACGTTCTCGAACTCATACGTCACGACATCGGAGCGCTTCGCCAATTCGGCAAGGGCTGGCGCATCGTCATAGGCGGCGGCGATCTGCTCGTTGGCGACCTGGGCCGCGGGACAGTCCGCCTGCGGCTCGAGGACGATGGTCCGGAAATTCAGGCGCGCGGCCGCCATGGCCAGCATGCGGCCGAGCTGGCCGCCGCCGATGATGCCGATCGTCTTCGCGCTCATAGGTCGTCCATCGGATATTCGGCGACCGCAGCGCTCTGGCGCGCGCGCCATTCGTCGAGCCGGTCGGCGATCTCTTCATCGCCGAGGGCCAGGACGGCAGCGGCAAGAAGGGCGGCATTGACCGCGCCGGCTTTGCCGATTGCCAGCGTTCCCACAGGAATGCCGGCCGGCATCTGTACGATGGAGAGCAGGCTATCCTGCCCGGACAGCGCGCGGGACTGCACCGGAACGCCGAAGACCGGCAGCGGCGTCATGGATGCGGCCATGCCCGGCAGATGCGCCGCGCCGCCGGCTCCGGCGATGATGACCTTGAAGCCCTCGTCCCTTGCGCCCTTGGCGAAGTTCATCAGCCTGTCGGGCGTGCGATGGGCGGAGATGATGCGCGCATCATAGGTGATCTCGAGCGCTTCCAGGGTGTCTGCGGCATTCTTCATGGTCTCCCAGTCGGACTGGCTTCCCATGATGATGGCGACAGGAGGTCTTTCGGTCATCATCGTTCCGTTATGCTCCTCAGGCAATGATATCGGGAATGATCTGGTCTTCCAGCTTGCTCAGCTTGTCCTTGATGACGAGCTTCTTCTTCTTCATGCGCTGGATGCGAAGGGCGTCGCAGCCGGTCTGAATCATGGCGTTGATTGCGGCGTCATAATCTTCGTGTTCCTGACGCAGCCGCGCCACGATCAGCCTGATTTCCGCCTGTTCCTGATCGGCCATGTTTCTTTCCCCAGCATATTGCGGAATCGCATTCGTTCCGTCTCCTGAATCCCGCAAGCTCCTATCATCAAATGGCGGTAACGGGAAGTTATCCTTCATCACGAATTTGCCGCCTATAAGACACGTTTTCGCCTTCGACAAAGGCCGGATATTATGGCACAGTGAGAGGGTTGTGACACCTAGAGCCTTGGCGAATGGATGGTTGAGGCTCTTCAGAGGAAGGAAGGGTCATATGACTGTTCAAGCTCATCTTGAATCGCTCGAAAAGAAACATGTCGCTCTTGAGGAGGAGCTGCATCTGGCACTGTCATCTCCCTCTATAAATGATACCCAAATAGCCGACATCAAACGGAAGAAACTACGCGTCAAGGACGAAATCCAGCGTCTACGTTCGTCAGTTCACTGACGCGACGCTTTCAAAGTTCAACAGAAGCCATCGATCTTGGGGCAAAAGGCAGATCGAAAGGTCCTGAGGCAAATTTCCTGAGATCGATGAGCATTTCCATCAAAACGGATGCGCCAGTTCTTTCGTGTCGAAAGCAGGGGCTGGCGCGATTTTCCGCAGAGCCGCGAAAGCGGGGGACCTTAGGACCAGAACTGATCCAGCCATAAATTGAGCTTGTCGAAACCGCGGCTGTTGACCGCGTATATGCGTTTCGTCCCTTCATTGGTGACGGAAACGAGATTGCTGTCGAGAAGCGCCTTTAGATGCTGCGAAACGGCGGGACGGCTGATGGGCAGGCCCTGTGCCAGTTCGTTGACCGTTTTGGGTGCACGGCGCAATTCCTCCAGCAGATAACGCCGGTTCGGATCCGCGATGGCTGCGAAAGGGTCCATGGTCGACATGGCGGAAAGCTACGTCAAACGCCCAAGGGCGGCAAGTTAATTGTGCGCTGCATGATATAATGTGCGAGCAGGCCGCTGCCGGCGGTTGCGGCATGGCGCATTTTGCCGCGAACGGCCGGTTTCGGTTGCTGCCTCTTGTCAGAGAGGGCTAACGGATTTACTCACGACTCTCGAACCGCTGAGCCGTCGCCGACGATGGAAGCCGAAACCATGGAAGCCCGCATGACCGTGCCCGAAGATCGTTGCCGCCTCGTTCTCATCGTTCCCGACATTGCCGATATCGAGCAGCGGACGAAGGCAGTGGCCGATGCCCTGAGGGGCGGCGATGTCGCCTCGGTGATCATTCCGCAATACGGGCTCGACGATGGCACGTTCCAGAAGCATGCGGAAAAGCTGGTGCCTGTGGTGCAGGCGGCCGGTGCGGCGGCCCTGATTGCCGGAGACAGCCGCGTGGCGGGCCGCGTCAAGGCCGATGGGCTGCACATCGCCGGTAAGCTCGCGGATTTGGCGGAAGCGGTGGAAAAATTCGTGCCGAAGCTGATTGTCGGCGGTGGCAGCGCGACCGAGAGGCACAGCGCCCTGGAAATCGGCGAGCTGCGGCCGGACTACATATTCTTCGGCAAGCTCGATGGCGACATCAAGCCCGAAGCTCATCCGAAAAACCTCGCGCTAGGCGAATGGTGGGCTTCGATGATCGAGATTCCATGCATCATCATGGGCGGCAGCGATCCGAAATCGGCTCTGGACGTGGCCTTGACGGGCGCCGAATTCGTCGCGCTGCACACGGCGGTTTTTGCGGACCCCGCAGCGGCGCCGTCGATCGTCGCCGAAGTGAATGCGCTTCTGGACGAAAAAGCGCCACGGTTTGAGGATTGATAGCGATTCATGTCGTTCAAGCCCCGATTCCGCCATCGTTCGTTTCTTGCCTTGCTTGCAGCCGGGCTCGCGGCATTTCCATTGCCGGCTGCGGCGCAATCGGGCAATGGCGATACATCGCTGCCCGGCGTTGCGGCGCCCGCGGAAAAGGGCGCGCGGCCGGATGACAAAGCGCAATCCGACGACGACTCGGCCGTGCCGGACGCACCGCCGCGCAACGACAGCATCGTGACGCGGCCGCTCGGCGCGGATGCCGGCAGTTTCAAGACTGAAAACATCCAGCCGGGCGCCGAGCCGAAGAACGGAAGCGACATCAAGCCGTCGCAGGGCGTCGGCGTATTCGAACGCATGGGTGCCAAGCTGCCCGACCTGCCGCCGGAAAAGCCGTTCACCGGCAAGATCGACGATGCCTACGGCGCGTTCCAGCGCGGTTATTATCTGACGGCTTTCCAGAAGGCGTTGCCGCGGGCGCAGCTTGGCGACCCGGCGGCGCAGACCCTGATCGCAGAGCTGATGTCGCAGGGATTGGGCGTCAGGCGCGATCCCAAGAATGCCGCCTTCTGGTACAGCAAGGCGGCCGAGGGCGGGGATCCCACCTCGATGTTCAAATATGCGCTGATCCTGATCGAAGGGCGCGATGTGCCTCGTGACCAGAAGAAGGCGGACGAGTGGATGAGAAAGGCGGCCGAGGCCGGCCAACCTTCCGCCGAATTCAATGTGGCCCAGATGCTGACGGCCGAAAATCCGGGCATCAAGGGCCTGCAGATGGCGCTTCCCTATTATGAGAAATCCGCCGAGCAGGGCATTGCCGATGCGCAATATGCCGTCTCGCAGCTTTATCTCAATCTTCCCGACCTGCCGCCGGAAAAGAAGGCGCGCGCCCGCGAATGGCTGTCGCGTGCGGCCAATGCCGGCTTCGATACCGCGCAGCTCGACATGGGCATCTGGCTGATCAACGGCACCGGCGGCAAGCAGGACCTGGAAAACGGCTTCAACTGGATGCGCGTCGCTGCCTATCGCGGCAACGTCGTCGCGCAGAACAAGCTGGCGCACCTCTATATCAATGCCATCGGCACGAAGCAGGACCCGGTGGCGGCGGCGACATGGTATGTCATTTCGCGCCGTGCCGGCCTGAAGGACTCCGAGCTTGAGGATTTCTATCAGGGCATCGAGGACTACCAGCAGAAAGCGGCCATCGATGCCGCCAACAAGTATCGCCGCGCGCAATAAGAGCGGCGTCGAATTCCGTCATATCGGAGCGGATGTGACGTCAGTTTGCGCGTGCTGCAGCCTCGCCACTTGAAATTCCCCCGATTTTATGGTCTTGAGGCCGCCAATCTTTTATTTCCGCTGACGCTCCCGCTCCGTCGGGGCCTGCTTTTGGGCCCGGTCAGCGCTCTCTGCATTACCCAAGGAAACCCGATGGCCCGTTCTGCTCTTCTCAATGTCATGGTTCAGGCTGCTCTCAAGGCAGGCAAGTCGCTCAGCCGCGATTTCGGCGAAGTGCAGAACCTGCAGGTTTCGGTGAAGGGACCGGGCGATTTCGTCAGCCAGGCGGATCTGAAGGCGCAGAAGGTCATCCGCGACGAGCTGATGAAGGCCCGCCCGACCTACGGCTTTCTCGGCGAGGAAAGCGACGAGGTGAAGGGGACGGACGGCGCGCATCGCTGGATCGTCGATCCGCTCGACGGCACCACCAACTTCCTGCACGGCATTCCGATGTTTGCCGTCTCGATCGCCCTGGAGCGCAACGACGAGATCGTTGCCGGCGTCGTCTTCAACCCGGCGACCGATGAGCTCTATACGGCCGAACGCGGCGGCGGCGCCTTCCTCAACGACCGCCGCCTGCGCGTCGCCTCGCGCCGCGTGCTGTCGGACAGCGTCATCGGCTGCGGCGTTCCGCATCTCGGCCGCGGCAATCACGGCAAATTCCTCGTGGAGCTGCGCCACGTCATGGGCGAGGTCGCCGGCATGCGCCGCCTCGGCTCCGCGTCGCTCGATCTTGCCTATGTTGCTGCCGGCCGCTTCGACGGCTTCTGGGAAACCGGCCTGTCTCCCTGGGACATCGCGGCCGGCATTCTGCTCGTTCGCGAAGCCGGCGGTTTCGTTTCGGACTTCCATGGCGGCACCGACATGCTCGGCACGAATTCGATCATCTGCGGCAACGAGCATATCCAGAAAGCGCTCGCCGAAGTGGTCAAGCGGCCGATCCCGACGAAATAAGTTTAGCTTCCGCTGCTTTTCGACCGATAAAACAGTCTGTTGCCAACGGGCTGTTTTGTGCTTTCCGTCTCTTCAATTCGGCACAATGTTGCTCTAGTCTCCGGCTGCGGAAAATGCGGCGGAGCGTGTGATGGAAAATGTGAATCTGTCGGATCTGGGATCGACCGACAACGTATCGGGCAGCTACGCCTACAAGCTTTCAAGCCCGATGGCGTTCTTCTGGACGATGGTCCTCTTCCTGATTATCGTCGGCTTCATCGTCTCCATCCTGTTTCGGCAGGCTCAGGTCGCTTTCCTGCACAATCCCGGCCTCAACGGCCTGATCCTGGGCGTTCTGGCCGTCGGCATCCTGCTTGTGTTCAATCATGTGCTGATGCTGAGGCCGGAGGTGCGCTGGTTCAATCATTTCCGCGCCGTCGGCAACGCGGACAAGGTCGGCCGCAATCCGCGGCTCCTGGCGCCGATGCGGGCGCTGATCGGCAACCGCCGCGCGATGCAGCTTTCCACGGCGACGCTGCGTTCCATTCTCGATTCGATTGCCACGCGTCTCGACGAATCGCGCGACACCTCGCGTTACCTCATCGGCCTGCTCGTCTTTCTCGGTCTGCTCGGCACCTTCTGGGGCCTGATCGGCACGATCGGTTCGATCAACGACGTCATCCAGGGCCTCGATGCCGGCACCGGGGACAGCGGCGATATTCTCAGCGCCTTGAAATCAGGGCTCTCCGGCCCGCTGGTCGGCATGGGCACGGCCTTTTCCTCCTCGCTGCTCGGCCTTTCCGGATCGCTGATTCTCGGCTTTCTCGACCTGCAGGCCGGCCGTGCGCAGAACCGCTTCTACACCGAGCTGGAAAACTGGCTCTCCTCCGTCACCGACGTCGGCTCCGATCTTACCCCTGTCATCGAGAGCGCCGCCGGCGCCTCTTCGGAGGATGTGCGGGCGCTGTCGGACTATCTGCGCAAGATTGCCGAGGAGGGCGGCGGCCAGCGTTCGGTAACGGCCATGGCGAACCTTGCCGAAGGCATTCAGGGCCTGGTCAAGAACATGCGCAACGAACAGCAGATGCTGCGTGACTGGATCGAGGCGCAGCAGGAAGAGGCGAAATCGATGCGCCGCACGCTCGACCGTCTTGCCGACCGCATCGGCCATATCGAGAAGACCGGGAGCAAGTAAGTCATGGCGCTCGCCCGCAACCGACGCCACCAGAGAAGCGTCGACTATTGGCCCGGTTTCGTCGATGCGCTGTCCACGCTGCTGATGGCCATCATGTTCCTGCTGACGGTGTTCGTCGTCGGCCAGTTCATCCTCAGCCGCGAAATTTCCGGGCGTGACGAGGTGTTGAACCGCCTCAACAGCCGCATCAACGATCTGGTGCAGCAACTGGCGCTGGAAAAGAGCGGCAAGCAGGATCTGGAGGACGCCGTCGCCAACCTGCAAGCGTCGCTGTCATCGGCGGAGAGCGAGCGCTCGCGGCTGCAGGCCCTCCTTGCTGCTGGTTCCGGCAATAGCCAGGCTGCCGAACAGCGCGCCGGCACGCTCTCGCAGGATCTAGAGGAACAGAAACAGGTAAGCGCGCGCGCCCTCAGCCAGGTCGATCTCCTCAACCAGCAGATTGCCGCCTTGCGCAGCCAGATCGCCGCCGTGGAGGCTGCTCTCCAGGCATCCGAGGCCAAGGATCAGTCGTCGCAAGTCAAGATCGCCGATCTAGGGCGGCGGCTGAACGTGGCGCTGGCGCAGCGTGTGCAGGAACTGAACCGCTATCGTTCCGACTTCTTCGGCCGGCTGCGCGAAATTCTCTCCGACCGCGACAATATCCGCATCGTCGGCGACCGCTTCGTCTTCCAGTCCGAAGTGCTGTTTCCATCCGGCGCCGCCGATCTCAATCCCGCCGGTCAGGCGGAAATGACCAAGCTTGCGGCCGCCCTCATCGATCTGGCCAAGGAAATTCCACCGGAAATCAACTGGGTGCTGCGCGTCGATGGCCACACGGACAATGTGCCGCTTTCCGGCAATGGCCGTTACCCGGACAACTGGGCGCTGTCCTCGGCCCGCGCTATCGCCGTCGTCAAGTTCCTGATTTCGCAGGGCGTTCCTGCCGACAGGCTGGTCGCGGCCGGCTTCGGCGAATTCCAGCCGATCGCACCCGGCGACACGCCGGATGCGCGCGCCACCAATCGCCGCATCGAACTGAAGCTGACGGAAAAGTAATCGCTTCGAGCAATTCCGTGACAGGTGCATAGCGGTTTTCCGTTCGGAACTGTGCGAAAACAAAGCGATAGAGCGTTTTCGCGATTTCGAAGAAAAGCGAAAAGGTCCTAGGCGTTCTTCGGCGAAATGGCGTCGAGGCGTCGCAGCAGAAATCGCCGCACGGCCTCGCTGCTGCTCAATCCGATCGCCGAGCGGTAAGCGTTCGTTGCGTATTCCATATCGCCGGCTTCGGCCAGCAGATGCGCGCGAACGGCCCAATAAGGCTGATAGTTGACGATATCGCGCTCGGCTATCCGGTTCAGCAGCTCCAGTCCGGCACCGGGGCCGTCCATGCGGGCGACAACGGCGGCGTGACTGACGCGTGCGCCGGTGGTCGGCTTCATGATCAGAAGTGCTTCGTAAAGCGTGGCGAGTGCCCGCCAGTCGGTCGTGCCGCAGCGCCGCCGTTCGGCGTGTACGGATTGAATTGCCGCCAGGCACTGGAACGGGCCGAAGCGAGCGAAAGCGCCTGCCTGCCGGAGAAGGTCATCGGCTTCGGTAATCATCGCGGCGTCCCAGAGCACGGTATCCTGCTGATCGAGGGGGATGTAGTCGCCGCTCGCATTGCGCCGCGCGCCGCGACGGGATTGGCTGTAGAGCATGAGCGACAGCAGGCCCATCGCTTCCGGCTCACGGGGCAGGGTGGCATGCAGCGCGCGCCCGAGCCATATGGCTTCCTCCGCCAGCGAGCCCTGCTTCTCGCTGTCTCCGAGCCCCTCCCATCCGAGGCCATAGGCTGCGTAGATCGCCGTGAGCACCCCGGCCAGCCGATCCGGCAGCATGGGTTGCTCCGGAACGGTAAAGGGGATGCGGGCATCGCGATCTTGATCTTTGCCCGTACGAGCCGCTGGCTCATGGTCTCCGGCGCAACGATGAAAGCCTTCGCTATGGTGGCCGCATCGATGGCGAGCACGGTTTGCAGCATCAGTGCCGCGTGTATCGTGGTGTCGATGGCGGGATGGGTGCAGGCAAAGAGGAGTTTCAGCCGCTCGTCGGGGAAGGGTGGATGATCCGCATTCATGCGCTCCTGCGCCTCTTCCATCGCCATCTCTATTCTCACCCGGCCCGCGGCCTTGACGGTCTCGTGCCTCATGCCGCGGATCAGGTTGCGTCGCGCGGCGACCAGCAGCCAGGCTTCCGGATTGTCGGGTATTCCCCGCTCCGGCCAGCTGCGCAGCGCTGCGGCAATCGCCTCCGACAAGGCATCTTCCGCAGCCGGCACATCATGCGAGCGCGCGGCGAGAAAGGCGATCAGCTTGCCGTAGGATTGGCGCGCCACCTGCTCGGTGGCGCGTTGAGCGTCGGACAGCATGAAGGCCTACATCTGCAAGCGCGGCCGTACTTCGACCGAGCCCTGCTGCGAGATCGGCACCCGCACGGCCCATTCGAGCGCGGCATCGAGATCCGGCACATCGATCAGGTAAAAGCCGCCGAGCTGCTCCTTGCCTTCGGGAAAGGGGCCGTCCTGCACATCATGATCCTCGCCGCGACGGCGGATCACGGTGGCAGTCTCGGGTGGGCTGAGCCCGGCGCCGCCTGTCATGATTCCGGCTTGAACAAGGGCCTGGGTGTAGGCGATCCAGCCATCCCTGTAGGCGGGATCTTCGCGGCGTCTGAAATCCTCAGGGGCTTCTCGGATGATCAAGGCATATTGCATGGAGCTACTCCCGCTCGCTGTGTTGGCTATGAACCGGACGGTGACGTCATTGTGGACTGGATTCCAGAATGAGCAACGTTGCCGTGAAGCGGCCTCCTGCCGCTTCGATACGATGAGCCGCGGGCACCGGCGATTTCGACAGAGACAGCCGATTTTTTCGAAATTCATGATCGCGAAGACGAAACGGCCGGCATGCCTGGAAGGCAGCCGGCCGCGAATGGCTTTACAACAAACGCTGGACGCGAAGTCTTATGCGGTAGCGGTGGTCTGGTCGTCGATGACGGCGCCGCCGACGTGAGCCTTGATCGACTCGATGGCATGCAGGGCCGAGGCTTTCGCCTTGTAGCCTTCGGACCCGAACATTGTTTCACCGTTCGAGGCTTTAAAGCGGAAGCGAAACTCGCCGGCCTTGTCCTTGTAGACTTCAAATTTATACATGGTTCTCGTCTCCTAGAATCGCGTCAGCGCGAGATGACGCCGAAAATCTAGCTCAATTTTGTAGCTATTTCTACAAGGTTGTATCCGGCGTGACTTGCCCGGTTTTTGGTTATTTCGCGATGAGCATGTGTTCCTCTACGCCGGCATCGAACTGCAGGCGGGCAAGCTTCGCGTAAATGCCGCCATGGCGGATCAGGCTCTGATGCGTGCCCTCCTCGACGATGCGGCCCTGATCCAGCACGAGAATGCGGTCGGCCTTCAGCACGGTTGCCAGGCGATGGGCGATGACGAGGGTGGTGCGTCCCTCCATCAGGCCCTCCAGCGCCTTCTGGACAAGGGTTTCGCTCTCGGCATCGAGGGCGGAGGTCGCCTCGTCGAGCAGGAGAATCGGCGCATTCTTCAGGATGGCACGGGCAATGGCGATACGCTGCCGCTGGCCGCCGGAAAGGGTGACGCCGCGCTCGCCGACCTGGGTGTCGTATCCCTTCTCCAGACGCGTGATGAACTCGTCCGCCTGTGCGGCGACGGCTGCGGCCCGGACTTCGTCCCGGGAAGCGTCGGGACGGCCGAAGGCGATGTTGTCATGGATCGAGGCGGCGAAGATCGTGGTGTCCTGCGGCACGATGGCGATGCGCTCGCGCAGGGCGTCCGGCAGGACATCGCGCGCATCGACGCCGTCGATGGCGACGCGGCCCTTCTGCGGATCGTAGAAGCGGAGCAGCAGCGAGAAGACGGTGCTCTTGCCCGCTCCCGACGCGCCCACGATGGCAACCGTCTCGCCAGGCTTCACCGAGAAGGAGAGCCCGTGCAGGGCGGATCTGCCGGGCCTCGACGGATAGAAGAAATGAACGTCGGAAAACTCCACGCGGCCTTGCGGCGGCTCCGGCAGGGGCAGGGGATTGGCCGGGGGCGCAATCGGCGATACCTCGGCAAGCAGCTCGCCCAGGCGATCGGCCGCGCCCGCGGCCTGCGACAGCTCGCCCCAGACCTCGGACAGCGAGCCGAGCGAGGAGCCGGCGATGACGGAATAGAGCAGGAACTGGCCGAGCGTGCCGGGCGACATCGTACCGGCAAGCACGTTCTGGGCGCCGACCCAGAGAACCGCGACAATGCTGCCGAAGACCATGGCAATGGCGAAGCCCGTCAGCAGCGAGCGGGATTTGATCGCCGCCCGCGCCGCCCGATAGGCGTCCTCGACGGCGGCGCCGTAGCGCTGCGAGGCGGCGGCCTCGCCGTTATAGGCCTGGATGGTGCGGTTGGCCGCGATGGTCTCGTTGGCATAGGCCGACGCCTGCGCCAGTGTATCCTGCGCGGCGCGCGAGCGCTTGCGCACCGAGCGGCCGAAGCTGACGAGCGGCAGCACGATGATCGGTATGGCGATCAGGACGATGCTCGACAGTTTCGGGCTGGTGACGATCATCATGATCACGGCGCCGAGACAGAGAATGAGATTGCGCAGCGCAACCGAGGCCGTGGCGCCGACGGCTGACTTGATCTGCGTCGTGTCGGCCGTCAGCCGCGAGACGATCTCGCCGGACTGATTGACATCGAAGAAGGAGGGCGACAGCCGCGTGACATGATCGAAGACCTCGCGGCGCATGTCCGAGACGATGCGCTCGCCGATGGAAATGACGAAATAGTAGCGCAGCGCGCTCGCTGCGGCGAGCAGCAGGGCCATGATCATGATCGCGACGAAATAGCTGTCGATCAGGCCACGGTCGACCTGATCGAAGCCATGATCGATCATGCGGCGGACGGCGACCGGCAAGGCGAGAGAGGTGACGGCGGCGACCACGAGCGAAACGAGCGCCCCGGCCACCATGCCGCGATATCGCCTGAGGTATGGCGCCAGTCGTCCAAGGGGACGGATTGATCTGCTTTTCTTTTCCTCTGCCTGGCCAGTCTCTGACAAGTCGTCTCCAATCCCCATATCAGCAAGGGACTTGACGTTTCGCCCCTTGTTATCGCCGCTGCCTTCATGTATAGGCACGCCATCTTAATTGGAAGCCGTGGCCTTTAGCGGACTGCGGCTTCATTTATTCAATCGGTTCGGTTGCCGCAATGGCTTGCGACAAATGGACCCTGGCATGACAGGAAGATTGTTATGAAGGCCAACATTCATCCCGACTACCACGTAATCAAGGTAGTCATGACCGACGGCACCGAATATGAAACCCGCTCGACCTGGGGTTCCGAAGGCGCTGTCATGAACCTCGATATCGATTCCAAGTCTCATCCGGCTTGGACGGGCGGCAACCAGCAGATGGTTGACCGCGCTGGTCGCGTTTCGAAGTTCAACAAGCGCTTCGGCGGTCTCGGCATCTAATCGCTCCGCGATATGCTGTTTGAAAAGAGCCCGGCTTTGCCGGGCTTTTTTGCGTTGAAATAGATTTTCGGCGCCTCATCGCACGCGACGCAGATAATCGGCGCGGTCGAAAGGGTTTATACCCGCGCGGTCTCGCAAACGTTGCGGACCGGCCAGCGGCGCATAATGGTCAAATGCGTGATCCAGGACGCCCGCTCCGCCTGACAATCCCGGCAGTTGTCTTTGGAGATTCTGGATCATGGATGAAGCCACCGTGCCCTCCAACCGCGCCAGTCCCTCATCGATCAGCGATTTCCTCAGCGATGCGCCGGATTTGGCGAGCAGGCTATGCACGCCAGCCAGAGCCATTGCCGGTATCTCGATGTGAAAATGCTCGATGGGTTCGCAGAGCGTGGTTTGCGCCGATGACAGCGCGGATGCGAGCACCAGCGGTGTCAGCTTGCGGAAATCCGCCGCCGTGCTTGCCGGCGAGGTCTGCTTTGCCGCGGTCATCGCAATATGGCAATCGATGACCTGCCACCCCAAAAGACCTTCCTTCAGCGTTTCGAACGTGGCTTCCTCGACTGCCCGGTAGAAGCTTGCGGGCATCTGGCCGACATCCACCTCCAGGGTAAAGCTGTTGCCGGCGCTCTCCGGTCGCGGCTCGACGCGCAATCCTACCGTTGCGAGAAACGGGTTGGGCTCCTTGAATATCTGTTCAATCGCACTCGCCTTTCCGACGAGCCTCTCGACGTAGATGACGGTGCTTTCCTCAAAGACGACGTCCAGGCCGCACTCACTCAACAGCGTCGCCTGAATGACCTCCTTCTGTACCTCGCCGTAGAGCGAGACGTATATGTCGCCCGTCTCCTCATTGGCACGCAGGTTGATGAGGGGATCCTGCTCCGCGAGCTGGCCAAGAGCCAGCCAGAGCGCTGCATCTTCGGAACGCCGCATGGGGCGAATGCGAGTTTCCAGGGTGGGTGGCGCGAAGTGGCGAAGCGTGCCGGGTGGGCTTTCGGTGCCGATCCAATCGCCGATGCGGGCATTCGAGAGGCCGCCGACCTTGGCGATTTGTCCCGCGCTGATTTGTGTGGCCTTGTCTGTCCGGCCCTCCCGGAAGAGCTGAAGACTGCCGATCTTTGCCGGGCCGTTCGCCGTTTCGATGTCGTCGCGAAGGCCGATCGTGCCCGACGACAGGTGGAGATAGGCAAGCTTCTCGCCGCCCCATCCGCGTTCGATCTTGAAGATGGTCCCGGAAACCAGGCCGTCAGGATTCGGATGCCGGCTGGGCAGCAAGGTCTCTATCGCCGAGATCAGGGCAGGGATGCCAAGACCTCGCGTCGCCGCACCGGCAAATGCCGGATGGATCAGAGACATCGCCACCTGGTTGCGGAGGGCTTGTTCCAGTCGCTGCCGCGTCAGCCGCTCGGAGGCCAGAACGTAATCTTCCAGCAAAGCCTCGTCGTTGGCTGTAAGTGTTTCGCATAGACGCGAGAAATGGGGATCGGTTCCGATGTCGGCAGGCGCGACGGTGGCAAGCCTGCTGCCGGCATTGCTGACATCAGACATCGCCATGGGGCGAACCGCCAGCTGCGTCGCAATATCCACGAGAACCTCCTCATAGCGCGCGCCGAGGCGATCGACCTTGTTGATGAAGAACACGAAGGGTATGCCGAGGCGTCGCAATGCCCGGACGAGCACGCGGGTCTGCGATTGCAAGCCCTCGACAGCCGAAACCACGACCACGGCCGCATCGAGTAATTGCAGAATGCGCTCGATCTCGGCGATGAAGTCGGGATGGCCTGGTGTGTCGATGAGGTTGACAGTCACATCGCCGATGGTGAACGAGACCACCGCCGCAGCGATGGTGATGCCGCGTTGTCTTTCAAGCTCAAGGCTGTCGGTCTGTGTGCTGCCGGCGTCGACGCTGCCGAGCTTGTCGATTATGCCGGTGTCGAAAAGGAGTCGTTCCGTAAGGCTAGTCTTGCCCGCGTCTACATGGGCGAGAATGCCTAGATTCAATGTGCGCATGGTCCATCATCTTCTCAGAATTTCGGATTTGATTTTCGTGAGAAGTGAGTCGGCGCATTGGGTCCTCCACGCACAGTCGATATCGGCTTGCCCACCCTTTGAGGAAGGCGGCCACTCTTTTTTACAGATGCTTTGCAAAATCCGTCAAGCGTTGCGCGGTTTCTCCTTGGGGCTTGGTCGTTGTGCGACGCTTTTCGGGTATGAGACGACGGCCCAAAACAAAGCCGGCCGCGCATGGCACGGCCGGTCCAAATTCTCCGTCGATGGTTCGATCGGCTCAGGTGCCGCTGAAAGCCGTCTGCAGCAGCGTGAGCTGCGCCTTGACGCTGTTCTGGTTGTCCGGAACGATGGCAGCTTCCGTGGGGCGGTAGATTTCGCGGTCGAGGAGGGCGACGCGGTTCTGCAGGCGAAGGGAGCGCTCGACGAGATCGCGGAAGGATTCCGGCAGGTCGTTCCAGCCGGGCGCGGCACGGTCCACATTGAAACCGTCGAGGCGAACCTTGTTCTTCTCGGCGAGCACCTGATCGCGTGACATTTCGCCGTTGTTGACGGCACGCTGCAGCAGCAGCCAGGATGCCATCTGCATGAGACGGGTCGTCAGCCGCATGGATTCGGCGGCGTAAAGCACGGAGGCCATGCGCGGGAGAACCTTGGAGGCAGCACGGCCCTGGCCGTCGAGATAGCCGGCGGTTTCCTCGACCAGCGACATCCCCTCAGAATAGAGTGCCCTGAACTGCGCCGACGATGCGGCGTGGCCAGCGAAGCTGATCGTGTTCAACCCAAGTTCCGACATCGAATAAATCCCTGCTTCACGCAACACTTTTGTTCAGGAAAGGCCGGTCAAGTCCCTAAGAGCTTTCGGCACCCGCTTTTATGACTTTAAGATGCTGGTTTTAACTGAAATTCGCAAGGTGATTCTTAAGAAAGGGTTAATCTCCACAGTTTCGGAAAGGGGCGTGATACAGGGCAAAAAAGAAGAGCCGCAAAAGCGGCTCTCAAGGTAAAACAGGGAGAAAAATCAGACCAATTCGCCAAGTCGAGGAACTGTCTGAGTCCAGAGCGAATCTGGATGATCATAGTAATATGTCGTAAAGCTTAATATTCAGTTGAACATGCCATAATCTGGCCCACGCCACCCGGATTTTGCGCCGCCGCCGGGGTGCTTCAGAAGCGAAAAAGGCCCTCTGCCGCCTTGCGGCCGGATGCCTTGGTGGCGATTTCCGCTTCCAGCCGGACGATCTCGCCCTGGAGCAGTGCGACACGGTTTTTAAGCTCATCCACCGACAGCAGCGACAGATCGCTGCCGATTTCGTGAACGGACGGCTGCTTCGGACGATCCTCGTCGAATATGCTCATTTCGGCTCCTCCTTCCTCGTCGGGGGGATCAGGTGCCGTAATTTACAGTTATATCGTCCTTTTTTGAAGTCTCGCTGCGCGCGAGCGACATGCTTTCCGGCGTGATCATCTGGGCATTGGCGGACGGCATGGTCGTATAGGAATCGCGATCGCTCGCCGGCCTGGCGGCGCGACGGCGGCTGCGGAAGATCGCATAGGCCGTGATCAGCACATGGGCGGTGGCGGTGACGAAGAACAGCGAATAGGGGCCGACGGAGGACATGACCGGGCCGCTGAGCGTCGGACCGATGATGGTGCCGATCCCATAGAGCAGCAGCAGGCCGCCCGAAACCTTGACGAAATCCTCCGGCGCGGCGAAGTCGTTGGCGTGGGCGACGGCGATCGGATAGAGGGTGTTGGCGACCGCGCCGTATATCACCACCATGCCGATGAGGAAGAAGGGGCTGCCGGGCTTCAGCAGGAAGAGCAGAAGGCCGTCCAGCGCGGCGATCGCGGCCATGCCCGCCAGCACGTAGCGGCGGTCGATGCGATCGGAAAGGCGGCCGGCCGGCAGCTGCATGACCGCTCCGGCGAAGATGGTCATGCTCATCATCAGCGCGATATCGCCTTCGGAAAGGCCGGCATTGGCGCCGAAGACGGCACCGAGCGTACCATAGGCGCCGTTGGCGATGCCGACGAGCAGGATGCCGAGCGAGGCGACGGGCGAATTGCGGTAGAGCGCTTTCAGGTCGAGGCTGACGGCCTTCAGCGGCTGCGGCGAGGCTGCGGTCGACAGCGTGGTCGGCAGCATGGCGACGCAATAGCAGATACCGCACATCATGAAGAGAATCGGCGTGTGGATATCGGCGAAGGGCACCATCATCTGGCCGGCAACGGCGCCGATCAATGTGATGCCGATGTAGAGCGAAAAGATCGCGCCGCGGCTCTCATTGGTGGCGCGCTCGTTCAGCCAGCTCTCGATGATCATCGAGGTGCCGGCGGTGCAGAAGCCGGTCACGGCGCGCAACATCACCCACCAGGTCGCATCGACGACGATGCCCGTCAAAAGTGCGATGATGGCGATGACGGAGATGAAGCCCGAGAAGGCCCTGACATGGCCGATGCGCCGGACCAGTTTCGGCGCGGTCAGGCAGCCGAGCACGAAGCCGGTGGCCCAGGTCGTGCCGAGCAGGCCGAGCGTGGTCGTGGCATAGCCCTCCGCCGTGCCGCGCACGGGCAGCAGCAGGCTATGCAGGCCGTTTCCCGTAAACAGGAAGAGCGTGCCGAACAGCAGAGCGAGTACGGGCAAAATATTTCTTTTCATGCTCCCCACCTTCATGCGGATCCGTTTAAGGAACCGATAAGGCAGGATCCCGCCCTGCCTGTTTTCACTATTGATTGTGTCCCGGATTGCCGCTATCGGCGTGTAGAAGCAGTCTGTTGGCGCGGAAAAATGTCCGTCCTATGACGATTAGAGCATGATCGCGAAAACTGCGCAGCGGTTTTTGGTCGCGGTTGTGCTCACTCTTGCGCAAACGGGGAAAAATAGCGTGACAAAAGCCATAGGGGTGCTGCTGCTGCTCGCCATGGTGGTGCATATCATCAAGCCCCTGGGGCTGCCGGGTCTGAGGCGCAGGGCCGATTTCTGGAAGATAGCCATCTTCGCCTTTGCCATCTGGACGGTCGCATTGCTCGTCAACGAGGCATTCTAAGGCGGTTCATGCCCCGCGCGGGCGCTTGTGGAATTGCTTTAAAGCAGGATCTCGCCGCGCATGACATGAATACTGCGGCCCGACAGCAAGACTTCGTTTACCGTGCCGGCAGATTTCCTGACATGGACACCGATGAGGCTGCGCCTGCCCATCTCCACACCCTGCTCGATGGTGATTTTCACCTCCGCATCCTGTGCCGGAAGCAGGGAGGCGAGATAGGCGCCAAGCGCCGCCGAGGCGCTGCCCGTCGCCGGGTCTTCCGTCACATTGTCGAGGGGCGCGAACATGCGGGCGCGGATATGCCAGGGGTTTTCGGCCGGGCGTACGTAGAGAAAGAGCGAAAAGCCGGTCTTGTCTTCCCGGTGCCGCGCTGCCGCCTCGGAGAAAACAGCCGCATTCGGCCATGCTCTCGCGAGCGTTTCGAGGCTGTCCAGCTCCGCGAAGGCAAAGGGCAGGCCGACGGAGGCGAAGGTGGGGGCATGCGTGGCCCGGCAGATGGATTGCGCGTCGATCTGCACGCAACGCGCAATCAGGTCGTCGGCAATCGTCTCGCCGATCGCGAGATTGCCCGGCGCACGGATGCTCGCGCCGATGATCTTGCCGTCTTCGCGCAACAGCGTCACATCCACCAGCCCGGCATCCTCTTCAAAGATCAGCCTGTCGCCTGCGTGCTTTCCGAAGATGTCTGGCTGCTGTGCGATGACGAAAGCGGTGCCGACATTGGGATGGCCGGCAAAGGGGATTTCGGCCGTCGGCGTGAAGATGCGGACGCGCGCCGTATGGTCGGGATTTTCGGGCGGCAGCACGAAGGTCGTTTCCGAATAGTTGAACTCGGTCGCGATCTTCTGCATGGCATCGCCGCTCAGGCCGCGGGCATCGGGGATGACGGCCAGCGGATTGCCGACAAAGCGCTCCGATGTGAAGACGTCGACGGTGACATAGGCAACGGCGCTCATGGCGGCTCCCGGGAGTTTTGATGAAGCTGCAAGGATTTAGCCGCTGCCTGGACAAGTGCGAAAGCGGGAACTTGTGCCCATGACAAGTTCCCCGCTTTCGCGGATCGCCGAAGCCGAGAAGCAAAAAGCCCCGGCCACATCGCGACCGGGGCTCTGCTCATTCTAAGGCGTGCTGGAATCAGGCTGCCTTTTCGCGTTCCTTCGTCCAGTCGCCCTTGGCGGCGAGATAGTTCATCTCGGCGCGGTGCGTAAAGGCGCGCTGGCCGGCGGCGACATTTTCCGCCTTGCCGCCCCACGCCTTCAGTGCGCTGTCCTGCAGGGCGCGACCGTAGGAGAACGTGACCTTCCAGGGCAGATCGTGGCCGGAGTTGATGGCGGAGAGATGCGCGGTCGCTTCCTCGGTCGACTGGCCGCCGGAGAGGAAGGCGATGCCGGGCACGGCGGAAGGGACGGTCTCCTTCAGAACCTTGACGGTACGCTCGGCCACCTGCTCGACGGAAGCCTTGCGGGCCTTCTTGCCGTCGATGACCATGCTCGGCTTCAGGATCATGCCTTCGAGCTTGACGCGGGCTTCCGCCAGTTCCTGGAAGACGATCTGCAGCGTCCAGCGGGTGACGTCCTCGCTGCGGTCGAGGCTCTGCGTGCCGGGTTCGCCGTCCATCAGCACTTCCGGCTCGACGATCGGGACGATCCCGGCCTGCTGGCAGAGAGCGGCGTAGCGGGCAAGCGCGTGGGCATTGGCCTTGATCGCACCATAGGTCGGCAGCACGTCGGAAATGGCGATCACGCCGCGCCACTTGGCGAAGCGGGCGCCGGCGTCATAATATTTCGCCAGACGGTCGGCGAGGCCGTCGAGGCCTTCGGTGACGGTTTCGCCGGGGAAGCCGGCCAGCGGCTTGGCGCCGACATCGACCTTGATGCCGGGAATGCTGCCCGCAGCCTTGATGATATCCACGAAGGGAGTGCCGTCCGCGGCCTTCTGGAAGAGGGTTTCCTCATAGAGGATGACGCCGGAGATATACTTCTTCATTGCGTCGTCGGAGCGGAAGAGCATTTCGCGATAGTCGCGGCGGCTCTCTTCCGTGGAAACGAGAGAGATAGCGTCGAAACGCTTCTTGATCGTGGCGGTGGATTCGTCCGCCGCCAGGAGGCCCTTGCCACCGGCAACCATCTTTACGGCAATGTCTTCAATGCGTTCGCTCATTTTGTTTCTCCAAGGCGATTTCAGTCGGCGTCAAGAACAATATAGATCGGCGATAACAGAAGTGTAGAAGGAGGGAAATGGTGGGCTAACTAATTGAAACGATTGAAATGATTTCAACCGTTTGAATGTTTTGGACATCATCCTAGCACTCATGCAAAAGCCGCGAAAGCGTTTGCTTTCGCGGCTCCCGTCATTCATGGCGAGGGGCTGTTTACCTGCCGGACTGCAGAACGGCGACGCCCGGAAGAACCTTGCCTTCCATCCATTCCAGGAAGGCGCCGCCGGCCGTGGAGACGTAGGTAAAGTCGTCGGCAACGCCGGCGTGATTGAGCGCCGAAACCGTGTCGCCGCCGCCGGCGACGGAGGTGAGTTTGCCGGCCTTGGTGCACTCGGCGGCATATTTGGCAACTGCAACGGTCGCGGCATCGAAGGGGGCGATTTCGAAGGCGCCGAGCGGGCCGTTCCAGACCAGCGTGGTGGCGCGGCCGATCCAGCTCTTTACGGCTTCGATCGACTTCGGGCCGACATCGAGCGCCATGGCATCGGCCGGAATGGCTTCGATCGCCACGACTTCGTTATCGGCGCCCGCCTTGAATTCGCGGGCAACGACACCGTCTTCCGGCAGGACGATCGCGCAGTTGGATGCGGCGGCCGCGATCATGATCTGCTTGGCGGTGTCGGCCAGATCGTGCTCGCAAAGCGACTTGCCGACATTGGTGCCGCGGGCGGCCAGGAAGGTATTGGCCATGCCGCCGCCGATGACAAGCGCGTCGACCTTCTTCACGAGGTTCGTCAGCAGATCGATCTTGGTGGAGACCTTGGCACCGCCGACGATGGCGACGACCGGGCGGACCGGATTGCCGAGACCCTTTTCCAGGGCTTCGAGCTCTGCCTGCATCGTACGGCCCGCATAGGCCGGCAGCAGGTGGGCAAGGCCTTCGGTCGAGGCGTGGGCGCGATGGGCAGCCGAGAAGGCGTCATTGACGTAGATGTCGCCATTGGCGGCGAGCGACTTGGTGAAGGCCGCGTCGTTCTTTTCCTCTTCCTTGTGGAAGCGGGTGTTTTCAAGCAGCAGGATGTCGCCGTTGTTCATCTTGGCAATAGCGTCGGCGGCCGGGGCGCCGATGCAATCGGAAGCAAAGAGTACGGCATGGTCCAGAACTTCCTCGACAGCCGGCACGATGAGGCCGAGGGAAAGATCCGGCGAGGGGCCATCCTTCGGGCGGCCGAAATGGGCAAGCAGGATGACCTTGGCGCCCTTTTCGGACAGTTCGAGAATCGTCGGAGCGACACGTTCGATGCGGGTCGCATCGGTGACCTTGCCATCCTTGACCGGCACGTTGAGGTCGACGCGCACGAGCACGCGCTTGCCGGTGATGTCGGTGAGATCGTCGAGGGTCTTGAAGGTTGCCATGGGAGGATCCAATGTTGTTGGTGGCGAAAATCGCGCCGACCATACTACGGATGGTCGGAGACGCAAGGTCATTCAGGCGTCGTTTTTGCCGGTATTTGAATCGTTTGAAACGGCCTCTTGCGAGCGTTCCCGCCGCTTTTGCAGGTAGGCGCGGATGCTCTTCAGAATATGGTAGAGATTGATGAAAATCGGCAGGATGACGGGTGGTTCGACCGCCTCCAGCGACATGCCGACGGCCTGAATGTGATCGTTCTCGTCGAGATCGCGGACGATGAGGATGATCTCGCCCAGACGCACGCGATCCGCATAATCGGCCTTGCCGCCCAGGCGCTGGCGCATGAGCTCGGCAATGGTGAGGCCCTTCTCCTGCTCGCTCAGCAGGCCCGGCCCATAGGCCGCATCGAGATCGGCGGCCGGGCGCAGCGGCGAGATCGAGAAGGCGCCGAAGAATTCGGCATCGTCCGGATCGACGGGAGCGCGGCTGGCGAAGAGACGGTCGAGAAGGCGCGAATAGTTGGGTGAGATGAAGAGATAGACAATGTCGTTCTCGCGCAGGCGGCCGGCATATTGATAGCGCATGGACTTGCCGTCGCGCACGACGAGCGAGGGCATGGCCCAGCGGGGGATGCGTTCGCCGCGCAGGACGGGGCTGTCCTTTACCACGCGATAGGAGAGAAGCTCGTGGTTGACGGTGCCGGGCAGGTCGACTTCGACCTTGTCGATCGCGCCCATGCGCGGCGGGACGATGAGGCCGAGGCGCTTCGCCATGGGCTTGATCGTCCAGCCCTGGACGAGCAGCGACACGAGCACGACGATGAAGGCGACGTTGAAATAGGTCTGGCCGGCTTGCAGGTTGCCGAGGATGGGCATGATCGCCAGAAGAATGGAGACCGCGCCGCGCAGGCCAACCCAGGCGACGAAGCCGGTTTCGCGCTGGGTGTAGTCGAAGGGCAGCAGGCAGAGCCACACGGCGATCGGCCGGGCGATGAAGATCAGGAACAGAGCCAGCGCCACGGCAGGAACGGCGATGGCTGGAAATTCCGATGGCGTGGCGAGCAGGCCGAGAACGAGGAACATGATGATCTGCGCCAGCCATGTCATGCCGTCCTGGAAGCGCTTGATCGAGGCCGAGGCCGGCATCTTGCGATTGCCGGCATAGATTCCGGCGACGTAGACGGCCAGGAAGCCGCTGCCACCGACGGCACCGGTGAAGGAGAAGACCAGCAGCGCCAGCGCCAGCACGAAGATCGGCGTCAGGCCGCGATCCGTTTCCAGACGGCTGACGATGAGGACGATCATCATGCCGCCGAGCAGGCCGAGAATGAGGCCCAGCCCCATCTGCTGCACGAAGGTGATGAGCATGGCGAGATTGATGCCCGCATAACCTTCGCCGCTTGCCAGCAGCTCGACCAGCGCGAGCGTCAGGAAGATCGCCATCGGATCGTTGGTGCCGGATTCGACCTCCAGCGTCGAGCGCACCTTGTCGCGGATGTTGATGCCGCCGATGCGCAGCAGGAAGAAGACGGCGGCGGCATCCGTGGAGGCGACGATGGAGCCCAGCAGCAGGCCCTGCAGCCAGGTGAAGCCCAGCAGCCAGGTGGCGGCGAAGCCGAACAGCGCCGCCGTCACGATGACGCCGACGGAGGCGATGGTCAGCGCCGGGGCGGCGGCAAGCTTGAAGGCCTGGATCGGCGTGCCATAGCCGGAATCGAAGAGGATGATGGCAAGCGCCAGCGAACCGAGAATATAGGCGAGATAATTGTTGGAGAATTCGATGCCGAGCCCATCGGTGCCGGCCGCAAGGCCGATCATGAGGAAGAGCAGCAGCAAGGGTGCGCCGAAACGGAAGGCGAGGAGGCTGGAGAAGGCCGCAATCAGAATAAGGACCGTGCTGATCAGCACGATGACGTAAAATGCCTCCACCTTTTATTCCCCTTTCCGTGCGCCGCGGCTGGGCAAAAAGCCCGGAATGCCGGAGTCTCCCACTCTCCACCATGCCGCCGCGCCTGGCAAATCGGCAAACACGAAAATCGTTCGGAGAAGAGCTCGAAGATTGAAACTCTTTCCGGCGACTGCAACGTCATGGTGTGATGCGCTTTGCCAGAACGGCAAAGCGGCTTGGAATGCCCTGGGAGACGTCCTGCGTGAAAATTTACTGGTAAATCTGGACGATAGCAGGGCAGCGACGAAAAAAATCAAAATGTTTTTAAGACGATGCGCGGGCAGGCATTGTCGGCTCTCTCAGAGAGCGACGCGCCGGAAATAGATCGGATAGTCGATCACCAGCCCATCCTCGTCGACCGGCAGATCGACGGTGAAATTCCTGTCTTCCGCGGCGTAGCGGTAAAGCTTCTCGGGCACGAGGCAGGTGTAGTGCTGTCCGTCGCGCAGCGGTTCGAACGTGTCGAACGGGATATAGAGCATCGAAAGCTTCGCCGTTCCGTCGTCCGGCGTCATCTCCAGCCTTCGTATCGGCAGGCTGTTGGTGAAGGGCGAACCGTAGAGATCGATATCGATGCAGCCGTCGAAGTGCGGGAGGGCCACGCCATCCTCGGTACGCCAATGCCCCGCGCCGTCCGATATCAGGGCGAGACGGCGTCCATCGGTCGTCTCGACGGAAAAGGAGAGGACGGCCCAGCCGGCGGTGCAATCGATGCGGTAGGAGACGCCGTAGGGCGTGCCGCCACGTCCGCCAACGATAATGCCGGCGGCGCGGATGGCCGCGCCGCCGGCATTGTTTATGGGAGCGATCGTCAGGTGCTCCAGCCCGTCTCCTTCCATGGGACGCCAGCGGACCGTCGTCAGAAGGAGCGGGCGGAAGGCCATGATCAGATCAGTTTTGCGAAGGCGACGGCCGTGTCGGCCATGCGGTTCGAGAAGCCCCATTCGTTGTCGTACCAGGACAGGACGCGCACGAAGTTGCCTTCCATGACCTTGGTCTGGTCGGTCGCGAAGATCGACGAGTGGCTGTCATGGTTGAAGTCGCGGGACACCAGCGGCTCGTCGGTGTAGCCGAGGATGCCCTTCAGCTTGCCGTTCGATGCAGCCTTGATGGCTTCGTTGATTTCGCCGACCGTCGTTGCCTTCTTGGCCACGAACTTGAAGTCGACAACCGAGACGTTCGGGGTGGGAACGCGGATCGACGTGCCGTCGAGCTTGCCCTTCAGGTGCGGCAGAACGAGGCCAACGGCCTTTGCGGCGCCCGTCGAGGTCGGGATCATGGACAGGGCTGCGGCGCGAGCGCGATACAGGTCCTTGTGCATGGTGTCGAGCGTCGGCTGGTCGCCGGTGTAGGAGTGGATGGTCGTCATGAAGCCGTGGTCGATGCCGACGGCGTCGTCGAGAACCTTGACCACCGGCACCAGGCAGTTCGTGGTGCAGGAGGCATTGGAGATGACCAGGTGTTCCTTGGTGAGCTGGTCGTGGTTGACGCCGAAAACGACGGTCAGGTCGGCGCCGTCGGCAGGAGCCGAAACGATGACGCGCTTGGCGCCAGCCGTCAGATGGGCGGCGGCCTTGTCGCGGGCAGTGAAGATGCCCGTGCATTCCATGGCGATGTCGACGCCGAGATCGCGGTGCGGCAGGGTTGCCGGGTCCTTGATCGCCGTGACCTTGATCGGCTTGCCGCCGCCAACGATGATCGTGTCGCCTTCGACCTTCACGTCGGCGGGGAACTTGCCGTGGATGGAGTCGTAGCGCAGCAGGTGGGCATTGGTCTCGACCGGGCCGAGGTCGTTGATGGCAACGACTTCGATGTCGGTGCGGCCGGATTCGACGATCGCGCGCAGAACGTTACGGCCGATACGGCCAAAGCCGTTGATGGCAACTTTTACAGTCATTGAAGTTCACTCCCTTTCATTCAGGGTGTTTATCTATTGGATTTGAGAGCGCTTGTCAGCGCCCTCAGGAAAGCTTTGCCTCAGCGGCGGCGACAACGGCTTCCGTCGTGATGCCGAAGTGCTTGTAGACGTCCTTGTAAGGAGCGGAAGCGCCGAAGCCCTTCATGCCGATGAAGGCGCCTTCCGGTCCGATGAAGGCATCCCAGCCTTCGCGGACGCCGGCTTCGACGGCGACCTTGACCGGCGAGTTGCCGATGATTTCCTTGCGGTAGGCATCCGGCTGCTCGAAGAAGAGCTCGGTGCAGGGAACGGAAACGACACGCGTGGTGACGCCCTTGCCTTCCAGAACGGCGCGGGCGGCAACGGCGAGTTCGACTTCGGAGCCCGAAGCGAAGATCGTCACCTTGGCATCGGCATTGCCGGCCAGCGTGTAGGCGCCGAGTTCGCAGAGGTTCTTCTCGCTGTATTCCGTACGAGCGGCCTGCAGGTTCTGGCGGGTCAGCGCGAGGCCGGACGGACGGTTGGTCGTCTTGATGGCGATCTGCCAGCATTCAGCCGTTTCCGTGGCGTCGGCCGGGCGGAAGAGCTGGAAGTTGGGGATGGCGCGCAGGCTGGCAACCTGCTCGACCGGCTGGTGGGTCGGGCCGTCTTCGCCGACGCCGATGGAATCGTGCGTCAGGACATGGATGGCGCGGATGCCCATCAGGGCGGCGAGGCGCAGCGGCGGGCGGCAATAATCCGAGAAGATCAGGAAGCCGCCGCTGTAGGGGATGAGACCGCCGTGCAGCGCGATACCGTTCATGGCGGCGGCCATGCCGTGCTCGCGGATGCCCCAGTGCATGTAGCGGCCGGAGAAATCGGTCGGGGTGATCGACTTCATCTGGCTGGTCTTGGTGTTGTTGGACGGCGTCAGGTCGGCCGAGCCGCCGAGCGTTTCCGGAATGAAGCCGTTGATGACTTCGAGCGCGTCTTCCGATGCCTTGCGGGTTGCGACCGTCGGCTTGGTTTCCGCGAGCTTCTTCTTGTAGTCGCTGATTGCGGCGTCGAAGCCGGCCGGCAGCTTGTGGTCGAAGCGGCGGGTGAACTCGGCCTTCTTGGCTGCGTCGGCAGCGGCAAGGCGGCCTTCCCAGGCTTCGCGGACACCGATGGAGCGTTCGCCGGCGGCACGCCATTCACCGAGGATGTCGTTCGGGATGACGAAGGGTTCGTAGGGCCAGTTGAGCGCGACGCGGGTGGCGGCGATTTCCTCGGCGCCGAGCGGCGAGCCGTGGACCTTGTGGGTGCCCTGCTTGTTGGGAGCGCCGTAGCCGATGATCGTCTTGCAGGCGATCAGCGTCGGACGGTCGGACTTGTGAGCGGCTTCGATGGCGGCGCTGATGGCGGCCTGGTCGTGACCGTCGACTTCGATCGTGTTCCAGTGAACGGCCTTGAAGCGCATGATCTGGTCGGTCGAATCCGACAGCGAGACGGCGCCGTCGATGGTGATGGAGTTGTTGTCCCAGAACAGGATCAGCTTGTTGAGCTTGAGATGGCCGGCAAGCGCGATCGCCTCATGGCTGATGCCTTCCATCAGGCATCCGTCGCCGCACATGGCATAGGTGTAGTGGTCCTGCAGCTCGGAGCCGAATTCCTCGCGCAGCTTGCGCTCGGCGATCGCCATGCCGACGGCGTTGGCAATGCCCTGGCCGAGCGGGCCGGTGGTGGTTTCGATGCCGGTGGCATGGCCATATTCCGGATGGCCGGCGGTCTTGGAGCCGAGCTGGCGGAAGCGCTGCAGCTCGTCGACCGTCATATCGGGATAGCCGGTGAGGTAAAGCACCGAATAAAGCAGCATCGAGCCGTGGCCGGCCGACAGGACGAAGCGGTCGCGGTCCGGCCAGAGGGGGTTCTTCGGATCGAAGCGCAGATATTTGCTAAAGAGAACGGTGGCGACATCAGCCATCCCCATCGGCAAACCGGGGTGACCGGAATTGGCCTTCTCGACAGCATCCATGGCAAGGAAACGGATCGCATTCGCCATCCGGTCGTGTTGTTCGCGAGAGTTCATGGGTTTTTCCGCAGTGTTCCGGGTTCGGGGGATGGCCGCACGCTTGGGAGGGAGGGCCATCGGTTGAAAGGCGAGTGAAAGGGAGACGCTCTTCCGAACGCCATTTTCAACGTTGCCTCAGGCGGCTGAGACATAGCAGTTGGGGCGAGCAAGTCAATAAATCGAGGGCCTAAACCGGGCCTCCCAAGGCAATTTTTTAACATTTGCCCGTTCACTTTTACAAAAGACGACAATGATGCGACAAGGCCTGTGTGATCGGCAAAGGCGGCAGTCATCCACAGAATAGGGGGGGTGTCATATGCCAGCCTTTATTGACGTGCTGTTGCCGAGTTGAATATTGTTGCGAAATCAGACAAGTGGCCGGATGTTTTGATTCGGGCCTTGCGCGGAGAAGCGAAGGGTATGACACCTTCAGGCAAAACGGTGGACGCGGCGCTCGCCCAATTGCGCCAGGCGCTCTCGACTTTGGAGAGTGCCGTTGACGGACGGTTCGAGCGGGAACGTGCGCAGAGCGACATAGAAGGCGAGGTGCGGCGGGTTCATGCCGACCGCTCCCGTCTCGCACAAGAGTTGGACCAGGCCGAGTTCCGGGCGAACCGGCTCGAAGAGGTCAATCGTGAAGTGTCACGCCGGCTCGTCACGGCGATGGAAACCATAAGGGCCGTGCTGGACCGCTGATCCCTCGGGAGGCAGCCGTCGCAGCGCGGCAGTGATCGGAAAGTCGAATGGCACAAGTAACGGTAACGATCGACGGCAAAGCCTATCGGATGGCCTGCGAAGAGGGGCAGGAAGACCATCTGACGGATCTCGCCAATCGGTTCGACCGCTATGTCATGCACTTGAAGAGCCAGTTCGGCGAGATCGGCGATCTCCGGCTGACCGTCATGGCCGGCATCATGATCATGGACGAAGTGAGCGAGCTGACGCGTCGCGTCTCCTCGCTCGAAGCGGAGCTGGAATCCCTGACCAGCAATCGCGACACGACCCTGGCTGCCAATGCCCGCGCCGAGGAGACGCTGGCGAGCGTCATCGACGAAGTCACGACGCGCATTCACGGCATCACCGAGAAGCTCATAGCGCGGCCGAACGCCGAGCAGGCTTGAGTTTATTTCTGCGGATGCCGGCCGGCGCCCTCTGGTGCGGGGGCGCAATTCGCTCTATATAACTTTTGCGGTCTGCGCTTCCCGACAGGAACCACAATCCCTGGGGCCATACTCGATCCAAAGGGAGCTGTCCCTGGCCAGGCCTGTGGGCCTGGACACACGGTGCCCACCTACGTTTGTAGGCACCCAGGATCGTAAACATCCATCGGTCGTCGCGGATCGCTCTCAAATTTTCATGCCGATGGCAAGGAAGGCGCCGCGCGGTTCTATTGCCGCGCTGGCGCCACTCCTCCTCCCCTCAACTCTTCGACCGCAGGTAGGCGCCGCGCTCCAGCTCGGCATGGTTGGTCGCACTGCGCAGCCGCAGCAGATCCTTGCGGGCGATCAGGCCGACCAGCCGCCCGGTCTGGGCCTCGACGACGGGAACGCGTCCGGTATCGGCCTGGATCATGATGTCGGCGACGCGGCCGACGGTATCCTCGACATGGGCGACCGGAAGGGACGTATCCGATATCACGTCATACAGCGACTGATCCATCAGTTCCGGCTCGCTTTGCCAGCGCAGGGCGTCGGCGCGCGAGATCATGCCGACGAGGCGATCGTTGTCGCCGACGACGGGATAGAAGCGATGCGCATCCGGCCGGTCCGTCATCTGTTTCAGCGCTTCCGACAGCCGCATGGACGCGGGCAGGGTATCCACCTTGGCGATCATGATGTCGCGGGCCCGGGTCAGTTCGAACGGGTCGATGCCGTATTCGCGGGTGATGTGCTGGCCGCGCCGGGCGATCTTTTCCGTGAGGATGGAGCGGCGCAGCAGCAGCACGGTGACGGCATAGGCTGCGACCGTTGCGGCAAGCAGAGGCACCAGCGCGCTCGTATCCCCCGTCAGCTCGACGGCGAAGAACGTGCCTGTGAGCGGCGCGCGCATGGTGCCGCCCATCATCGCCGCCATGCCGAGCATCGCCCAGAAGCCGGGATCGCCGGGCAGGACAAGACCCACCAGCCAGCCCAGCGCGCCGCCGAGGATGAGCAGCGGCGCCAGGACGCCGCCCGAGGTGCCTGAGGAAAGTGCCACCAGCCAGATGCCTGCCTTGACCAGTAGGATCGCCAGGACGGCGCCGACGGCGATGCGGCTGTGCAGCAGATCGGCGATGATGTCGTATCCGACGCCGAGGGCCCGGGGCTCGATCAAGCCGCCAAGCCCGACGACGATGCCGCCAAGTGCCGGCCACCACATCCAGTGGACCGGCAGTTTTTCGAAGGTATCCTCGATCTTGTAGAGCAAGGTCGTCAGGAGGCCGGATTGCAGGCCTGAAATGATGCCGAGGCCGGTGGCGAGCAGGATGCCCCACCATGAGAGCGCCATGTCGAAATGCGCCGGGAACAGCGCGCCGCTGCCGATCAGCAGCGGGCGCCAGACGACCGAGACGCAGGCCGCGACCGCCACGGGGATGAAGCTGCGCGGCTTCCATTCGAACAGCAGCAGCTCGACGGCGAGCATCACCGCCGCGATCGGCGTGCCGAAGACCGCGGTCATGCCGGCTGCGGCGCCGGCGACGAGCAGGGTCTTCCGCTCGGCGGCACTCATATGAAAGAGCTGCGCGAAGAGGGAGCCGATGGCGCCGCCGGTCATGATGATCGGACCTTCCGCACCGAAAGGCCCGCCGGAGCCGATCGAGATGGCGGAGGACAGCGGCTTGAGCACGGCCACCTTGGGAGACATGCGGCTGCCGCCGATCAGGATCGCCTCGATGGCCTCGGGAATGCCGTGGCCGCGGATCTTCTCCGAGCCGTAGCGCGCCATGAGGCCGATGACGAGACCGCCGAGAACGGGCGCGGCCACCATCCAGGGCGAGCGCGCCACCATGGTAAACGATAGCGGCTCGGTGCTGATCTTGAACAGCCAGACGGCATTGCTGACGAGCGCTATGAGATTGATGAGCACCCAGGCGGCAAATGCGCCGCCGGTGCCGACGACGAGCGCCATGGCGATGAGCACCAGGACGCGCCTGTCCGTGGTGAAGTCTCCATTGTCCTTGCGGGAAGCCCCGCCGGAGAAATCGTGATTGTGAGTTTGTGGGGTGGGGGTGTCCTGCATCGGAGGCCTTCTGTGCTAAGCGTGCGCGGCCGTCCTTCAGCCGTTCCGCGCTTCGAGATGGCAAATATATCGTAATGCGATATAAATCAACCAAAGCGCACCGCGATCTTTCAGATTGGCTTCCTGCGCTTTGGATTCCTGGTCTTTGGCATGTCGCCACCGCAAAACCGCTAGGCATTCTTGCGTGACATGCGTTAGACCGCGACCTGCGGCAACGAGGACGATTTGATGGTGCGACGTTCGGATGAAACCCTTTCGCAGGCCGATTACGAGGCGCTGGCGACGCTGCGCTATACCCTGCGCAAATTCATGGATTTCAGCACATCGGCGGCGCACGAGGCGGGCCTGCCGCCGCAGCAGCACCAGGCGCTGCTTGCCATCAGGGGAAATCGTTCCGGCGAGGCCATGACCATCGGCATGCTGGCGGAAAAACTGATGATTGCCCCGCACACGGCGACGGAGCTTGTGGGGAGGCTGATCGATGGCGGTTATGTTACCCGGCATCCCGATCCCGCGGACAAGCGTCGTCAAACCCTGCAGCTGACCGAGAAGTCCGAAGAGGTTCTGCAAAGGCTCAGCTCGATCCATCTGGTCGAAATCCGAGACATGGCGCCGAGGCTGATCGAGATCCTCACGCAACTGCAGGCGGATGCCCGAAACGGCTGAAGGCGCCATCGCCGGGATCGTCGGCAATGGCGCGGGCGATCATTGGCCGAGGTGAATGCCGCCGTCGCAGATCAGCGTGTGACCGCTGGTAAAACCGTTGCGGATCAGGAAGGCGATGGCGTCGGCGATCTCCTGCGAGCTGCCGACACGGCCGACCGGCGTCCGTGCCGAAAAACCGGCAAAGGTCTGCTCTTTCTGCTCTGCGGTCAGGAAATCCCACCAGGGGGTGTCGACGACGCCGGGCGAAACGCAGTTCACCCGGACCGGCTTGAGTTCGACGGCGAGAATCGGCGCCAAAGCGGCAATGGCGGCATTGATGGCTCCGAGCCCTGCGGTTCCGGGCATGGCCGCCTGCGCCGAGACGGCGGAGACGAAGGTGATGCTGCCATGTTTCGAAAGATGGGGGAGGCAGGCCTGGGCACAGGCGAAGTGTGCCAGCGCCTTTTGCTCGAAGCCCTTTTTGACGTCGGCGATACCGACGGTGGCGAAGGGACCGGCTCCATGACCGCCGCCCAGTGCCAGCACGAGATGATCGAGCGGTCCCATTGCCTGGAAGGCTTCGGCAAGGCCGGCAAAGTCGGCGGCATCCATGATGGCGGTGGCGACGTCGCCATCGAGGTTTTGCACGGCTGCCTGAAGTTTCGCGCCATCGCGGCCCGTAATCGTGACCCGGTATCCTTTTTCGAGAAGGTGGGCGGCCGCCGCGAGGCCGATGCCGGAGGAACCGCCGATAATAACGACATGCTGAGACGACATGAGGGTCTCCTTTTCTGGGATTGAGGAAATTGCAGGAACGGTGGTGCTCAGACGCGGCGGGCGAGGCTTTGGCTGAGTGTTCGCAGACGCTGTCGCGGGGTTGCGTCCCGGGCCTGGATCGCAACCACCTCTCGATCGTCCGCATGGCGATATCTGGCAGCTTGCGAGAGCGGCAAACAGTTCTGACTTTATCCTAGTATCGATCCTGCTATGATGAGCCATGACTGTCGCCCAGAACCGGATCATCCTCGAAGCCAGGCATCGCGAGTTCGGTGCCTTCCTGCGCTCCCGCCGGGAAAAGCTGACGCCGGCGGCCGTCGGGCTTCCGGAAGGGTTCCGGCGGCGCACGCCAGGGCTCAGGCGCGAAGAAGTCGCACTGCTCGCCGGCGTCGGCACCACATGGTACACATGGCTGGAACAAGGCCGGGACGTCCGCGCCTCCGCAGAGGTGCTGTCGGCGCTGGCCGACGCGCTGCGCCTCGATCCGGCCGAACGCCGGCATCTCTTCACCCTCAGTGACCGGCCGTCGGCGGAGGTTCCGTCGCACGGGCCCGAGGACGTGCCGGCCGCCTTGCGGCGCATGCTTGCGAGCCTCGCCGGGCAGCCGGCCTATGTTCTCGGCCGGCGTTGGGATGTGCTGGCCTGGAACGCTGCGGCTGTCGCCGTTTTCGGCGACTATGCGCTGCTGCAGGGCGATGCGCGCAACAGCGTCCATCGGGTGTTTACCGATCCTGCCCATCGGCGGCTTCTCGTCGATTGGGAGATCGTGGCGGCGAATTCGCTGGCGATGTTCCGTGCCGACAGTGCCCGCTATGCCGGCGATCCCGATTTCGAACGGTTGATCGCCACCTTGACGCAGGCAAGTCCCGAGTTTCGCGCCTGGTGGCCGAGACAGGACGTGTTGCGGCCGCTGACCGGCCACAAGCGCCTGCGCCATCCCGAAGGGGGGCCGATGACCTTCGAATATACCGCGCTTGCCGTCATGGATCGCACCGATATGAAGCTGGTGGTCTATACGCCGCTCGAGGAGGACGGAACGAGCGACACGCTGAAACATTTGTTGCGCGGGGTTGGCCCGGCATAATCCCGGCTTCCGCCGCTCTCCCTTTCCCTTTCAGCCTTCCAGATCGTTCTTCAATCGATCGAGAATGGATAGCGCATGGCCGGCGTAGGCGCTGATCCAGCGATCGTGGATCTGCTTGATCGGCAGGCTGTTCAGATGGTTCCAACGCTCGCGTCCGTCCCTCTTGGCAATCACGAGATCGGCGTCCTCCAGGACTTTCAGATGCTGCATGACGGTGCAGCGGTCCATGTCCGTGAAGGCTTCGCAGAGCATGCCGGTCGTTCGCGGCGCATCCTTCAGCATGTCCAGGATTTCGCGCCGGCGACGATGCGCAAGAGCCTTGAAAATGAGGTCGCTATCCGATTCGTTTGACATGTTATGTTTTTATAACATAATGAGACCCGTCGCAACGGAACGATGCTGACAAACAACGGAGGAGATGCCATGGCATTGAATGTTCGGATATCAGGACGGATCGGCCGCAGGGTCGACGAGGTGTTCGATGCGGTCGTCAATCCGAAGAAGCTTTCGAGCTATTTCACCACCGTCGGCGGGGCGAGTGCGCCGCTGGTGGCGGGAACGACGGTCATCTGGTGGAAGAATGCGCCCGTCGAGGTCGACCATGTCGAGGAAAACAAGCGTATCGTCTTTCACTGGGAGGGCGGCACCGGGGAGGATGGCGTTCGCTACAGGACCAAGGTGGAGATGACCTTCGATGCCCTGGACGACGGCGGCACGCTTGTCATCATCGAGGAAACCGGCTGGCGAGAGGATGAGGCCGGCCGCCGCGGCACCTATCTGAATTGCGAGGGGTGGACGCAGATGCTCTGCTGCATGAAGGCCTTCGTCGAATACGGCATCAACCTGCGCGAAGGCTTTTTCCTGAGCGAAATGCGCGGCGAGCCGGCGGAGGCGCCGGATCGCTGATTTCCTGACGCGGTATCGCAGGCATCGATTACCCACCGAGCGTCAGAGCCAGGTCGTTGCCATCTCATATCAGGCCCGGCAAGGATCTCTTTGCCGGGCCTGTGTCATGTCTGTTTTCCGACGTGGGAATCTTCGAAAGTTCGAGCGCGGCAAGGAACATCTTTGCCGTTTGTCCGTATGGACGGAAATGGAGCGATCGCCGGCTTCCTTCCAGCATCGTTCATATCGGGTCACTTGATTGATCGAGCGGTGGTGTGATCTATTCAGCGTTGTGGTGGCGGCGGGGTAATCGCAGAGGGTGAGCCTCGTTTTCTGCGGTCGCGAGGCAATAGAACCGAGTCGCAGAGCTTCGACATGCCGCTCTGGAGGCAGGATGGGAAGGTCATTTTTGGGTGTGGATAAGCTCAAAAGCCGGGTGAATGACAAAATCCTTTCAATAATAACAGAATCATTGCTGGCGGAACGGGGCCTGCGCCAAAATTGCCTAAATTGAGAATGATGGAGCGCGCGTCACAACGGGCCCGTCGAAATAAGCGTATACGGCAATACGAGGCGCTTCGTCGGTGCTACCGGCTGGCCGAACGATCGGAACCGGCGAAGATCAATTTAAACAGGTAGAGCATGTCGAGCCCAATCGATCTGGAAAATGCCGATGAGGAATTGGAAGAGCGTGGCGGCATCGTCGGCCTGCTGAACCGCTACCGCGCCCTGATCGTCGCTCTCCTGACCGTCGCCGTGTTCAGCATCGCCGCCTATGCGATCTTCGACCTGACCAACGAAGTGCGCTATGACGATGTCGTCCATGCCTTGACGACGACGAAAATTTCTTCCGTGCTGCTTGCGCTGCTGTTTACCGGCCTCAGCTTCGCATCCCTGATCTTCTATGACCAGAATGCGCTCGAATATATCGGCAAGAAGCTGCCGTTCCCGCATGTGGCGCTGACCTCCTTCAGCGCCTATGCGGTCGGCAACACGGCCGGCTTCGGTGCGCTCAGCGCCGGCGCGATCCGCTATCGCGCCTATAGCCGGCTCGGCCTGTCTCCCGACGACATCACCCGCGTCATCGCCTTCGTCACGCTCGCCTTCGGTCTCGGCCTTGCCGCCGTCGGCGCCATCGCACTGCTGGTCATTGCCGACGAGATCGGGCCGCTGATCAATGTCGACGGGCTATGGCTGCGGCTGATCGCCATCGTCATTCTCGCGGCGCTCGCTTTCATCGTCTATGCCGGCCGCAACGGCCGCGAGGTGCGCATCGGGCCGATTGAAGTTCGTCTGCCGGATTCGCGCACCTGGTCGCGGCAGTTCCTCGTCACGGCGTTCGATATCGCCGCATCCGCCTCCGTGCTCTATGTTCTGTTGCCGGATTCGTCCATCGGCTGGCCGGGGTTCCTCGCCATCTATGCCATCGCCGTCGGTCTTGGCGTGCTCAGTCACGTTCCGGCCGGCTTCGGCGTCTTCGAGACGATCATCATCGCCTGGCTCGGCAGCTCGGTGAACGCGGATGCGGTGCTGAGCTCGCTGGTCCTTTATCGCGTCATCTACAACGTCATCCCGCTGGTCATCGCGATTGCCGCGATTTCGGTGGCGGAGCTGCGCCGTTTCGTCGATCATCCGGTGGCGTCGAGCATGCGCCGCATCGGCGTCCGCGTCATGCCGCAATTGCTGTCGGCCTTCGCGCTGCTGCTCGGCATGATGCTGGTATTTTCGAGCGTGACGCCGACGCCGGACCAGAACCTCATCGTCCTCTCCGGCTATCTGCCATTGCCGCTCGTCGAAGGCGCACATTTTCTCTCGAGCCTTCTCGGGCTTGCGATCATCGTGGCGGCGCGGGGCCTCAGCCAGCGTCTCGACGGCGCCTGGTGGGTTTCGACCTTCTCCGCCCTGCTGGCACTGTTCCTGTCGCTCGTAAAGGCCATCGCCATCGTCGAGGCCGGGCTGCTGGCTTTCTTTGTCTTCAGCCTCGTCGTCAGCCGCCGGCTGTTCAGGCGGCCGGCCTCACTGCTCAACCAGACGCTCACGGCCGGATGGCTGACGGCCATCGCCGTGATCTGCATCGGCGCGATCGTGGTCCTGTTCTTCGTCTATCGCGACGTCGGATACAGCAACGAGCTCTGGTGGCAGTTCGAATTCGCCGACGAGGCGCCGCGCGGCCTTCGCGCAGCGCTCGGCATCTCCATCCTGTCGTCGGCGATCGCGATCTTCAGTCTTCTGCGCCCTGCGACGAAGCGCCTGGAGCCGGTGTCGGACGATGCGGTGACGCGCGCCGTCGAGATCGTGCGCAGGCAAGGCATCGCCGACGCCAATCTGGTGCGCATGGGCGACAAGAACATCATGTTCTCCGAGAAAGGCGACGCTTTCATCATGTACGGCAAGCAGGGCCGGTCGTGGATCGCATTGTTCGATCCGGTCGGCCCGCGTCACGCGCTTCCGGATCTGATCTGGCGTTTTGTCGAGGCTGCCCGGGCCGCGGGCTGCCGCTCGGTGTTCTACCAGATTTCGCCGGCGCTTCTGTCCTATTGCGCGGATGCAGGTCTGCGGGCATACAAGCTCGGCGAACTGGCGGTGGTCAATCTCGCCAATTTCGAGCTGAAGGGCGGCAAGTGGGCCAACTTGCGGCAGACCGCGAGCCGGGCGGTTCGCGACGGACTAGAATTTGCCGTTATCGAGCCTCAAGATATACCTGAAGTCATGGATCAGCTTGCCCATGTGTCCGACACATGGCTTGCCGATCACAATGCAAAGGAAAAGAGCTTCTCGCTCGGCGCGTTCGATCCGGACTATGTGTACTCGCAGCCGGTCGGCGTGTTGAAAAAGGATGGTAAGATCGTCGCTTTCGCGAATATCCTGATGACGGAAACCAGGGAGGAGGGGTCCGTCGACCTGATGCGTTTTTCGCCCGATGCCCCTAAGGGTTCGATGGATTTTCTGTTCGTGCAGATCCTCGAATACCTCAAGGGCCAGGGCTTTCAGCGTTTCAACCTCGGCATGGCGCCGCTATCGGGCATGTCGAGACGCGAATCGGCGCCGGTTTGGGACAGGGTCGGGGGGACCGTCTTCGAGCACGGCGAACGCTTCTACAATTTCAAAGGGCTTCGTGCCTTCAAATCCAAGTTCCATCCCGAATGGCAGCCGCGCTACCTGGCTGTCTCGGGAGGTGTCAGTCCAATGATCGCGTTGATGGATGCCACATTCCTCATCGGAGGCGGACTTAAGGGGGTCGTGAGGAAATGATCTTGAAATACGCAATGTCGTGGGCTTTCGCAGGCATGATGTCGATGGGCCTGCTGGTCTCGGGCCCGGCGCGGGCGGATGCCGACGATACCAAATACGATCTGGGCATGATCCCGGCGCCGCATATCATGCGCCCGCAGGGCAAGGTTTCGAGCGAAGTCGTTCTGATCTCGGATCTCGCCGGCTGGAGCGACAAGGAAAAGGCGGTTGCCGACAAGCTGGTCGCCAATGGCGCGCTCGTCATCGGCATCGACTATCCGTCGTTCCTGGCGTCGCTCAACAAATACGACGTCAGCCAGAACGACGGCTGCATCTATATCGTCGCGGATCTGGAATCGCTGAGCCAGCAGGTGCAGCGCTCCTTTGCCGACAGCACCTACCAGCTGCCCATCATCGCCGGCGTCGGCGCCGGCGGCGCCATGGCGCTGACGATCGCGGCCCAGACGCCGGATGCGACGGTTGCCGGCACATTGGCCGTCGATCCGGCAGCCGGCATCGGCCTGAAGCAGGAACTCTGCACGCCGGCCGACAAGAAGACCGATGGCGACATGGTGTCCTTCGGCCTGCAGGACGGCACCTTGCCGAACCCGATCCTCGTAACCTTCACGCCGAATGCGCCGAAGGATGGCCGCGAGCACGTCGAGGAGCTGCAAAAAGACCATCCTGACGTCCAGTCCACGGATTCGGACAATACGGACACCTATGCCACGCTCGAGGCGTCGCTCGCCGATCTGATGAAGTCGATCGACAGCGCCAAGTCGCCGCTCGGCCTGCCGGTCGACGTCATGGAAACGACGCCGACCGAGGACACGCTCGCGATCGTCTATTCCGGCGATGGCGGCTGGCGCGATATCGACAAGGAAGTCGGCAGCTATCTGCAGGATCAGGGCATCCCCGTCGTCGGCGTCGATTCCCTGCACTACTTCTGGTCGGAGCGGGACCCGCAGCAGACGGCCGACGATCTCGCCCGGATCATCGATTTCTATACCAAGCGTTTCAAGGTCAAGCATGTGGTGCTGGTCGGCTATTCCTTCGGCGCCGACGTGCTGCCGGCAAGCTATAACCGCCTGAAGCAGGCCGAAAAGGACAAGATCGTGCAGATCTCCCTGCTGTCTCTGTCGCAGAAGGTCGACTATGTGATTTCGGTCATGGGCTGGCTCGGCGCTGCGAGCGAAGGCAAGGGCGGCAATCCCGTCAACGACCTCAAGTCCATCAACCCGAAGATGGTGCAGTGCGTCTACGGCAAGGACGATGACGAGGATGTCGCGTGCCCGCTGTTGAACGGCACCGGCGCCGAGGTCATCGCCATGGATGGCGGCCACCATTTCGACGACGACTACGAGACATTGGCGAACCATATCATCACTGGTCTGAAGAGCCGTCTCGGCGAGTAATCGACGCACTCCGCGCGTGGTCGGCTCGTGCCGCGCGCGGCTGTTCCTGCCGTCTCTTCGCAGCAAGAGGTCGTTTTCCGCCCATGTGCACCGGAACGAACGGAGTGCTTATTCCGCAGCCGTTGCCCAGCAATCATTTGCTTCTTTCCGCGGCTGTCGTTAGTCGGAGGAAGCAATCGTTACGAGTGGCGCGATCCGCGCGGTTGCTCGTCGTCACCTCCAGAAAGGTTCCGCATTGTCTTCCGCCTTCACCAAGACCTATTCCGGCTTCCTGTTCGATATGGACGGCACGATCATCAATTCGATCGCCGCTGCAGAACGCGTATGGGGCAATTGGGCTCGCAGAATGGGTCTGAACGTCGAAGAATTCATGCCGACGATGCATGGCAAGCGCGGTGTCGATACGATCAGCCAGTTGAACCTGCCCGGCGTCGATCCGGTTGCGGAGTCGGCCGGCATCATGGAAGCGGAGATTGCCGATGTCGAGGGCGTGGTGGCGCTGCCGGGGGCGGCGGATTTCCTGGCCTCCCTGCCGCCGGAGCGGTGGGCGATCGTGACGTCCTCCCCATACCGTCTGGCGATGGCGCGCCTTGACGCCGCCGGCATTCCGGTGCCGCGCTTCATCGTGACCGCCGAGGACGTCAAGGTCGGCAAGCCGGATCCGCAGGGCTACATCCTTGGCGCCGAGCGTCTGGGTCTGCGCACCTCGGATTGCCTGGTGTTCGAGGACGTGATGGCTGGCATCAAGGCAGGCGAAGCAGCGGGCGCGGATGTGCTTGTCATCACCGCCACCCATTCCCATCCCGTCGCGACCGATCACTCGTCGCTGCCGAATTATGAAAATGTCCGCGCGCATGTAAACGGGGAAGGAAAGCTGTCCATTGTCCGCAACGGCGGATGATGCCGGCTCGGCCATGGGCCCGCCGCATGTCGCTTTCACGCATTGCAATAGGCCGCCAGCTCATTATGTTTTCGTGATATTGTAAATTTTCGCGAAGATCCGATGACTCCCAAAGAACAGAAGGCCCAATATCGCAGCGAGCGTCTGGCGGCGCGGGACGCGGTTCCGGACGAAGACCGTATCGAAAAAGGCCTCGCCATGGCGGCACATGCCGGCGATGCCATCGATGTCGGGCCGGGCAGCATCGTCTCGGGCTTCCTGCCGATCCGTTCCGAAGTGGATATAAGGCCGCTGATGGCGCATCTGCGGGCGCGCGGCGCGCGGCTTTGCGTGCCCGTCATCCTCGACCGCAGCACGATCGTCTTCCGGGAACTCGTGCCGGGGGCGCCGCTGGTGTCGTGCGGGTTTGGAACTTTCGGGCCGGGCCCCGACGCGGCGGAACTGGACCCGGACGTCATGCTGGTGCCGCTCTCCGCCTTTGACAGAACCGGCCATCGCATCGGCTATGGGGCGGGCTATTATGATCGCGCCATCGAGCGCCTGCACCAAAAAGGCTTGAATCCGCGGCTGATCGGCATTGCATTCGATTGCCAAGAAGTGCCATCAGTACCGGCTGAGCCGCATGATATCCGTCTTGACGCGATTTTGACCGAGAGCGGACTCAATTTCGTTTCGGAAGTGATTGGATAGCGAATGCGGCTGCTTTTTCTGGGTGACATGGTCGGCAAGACGGGACGAAGCGCGGTGTGGGACCGCCTGCCGGGACTGGTATCCGATCTGAAGCTCGATTTCGTCATCGTCAACGGCGAGAATGCCGCCGGCGGCTTCGGTATCACCGAGGATATCTTCCTCGAAACGATCAATGCCGGCGCCGATGTCGTGACGACGGGCAACCATGTCTGGGACCAGAAGGAAGCCGTCGTCTTCTGCGGGCGCCACGACCAGTTCCTGCGCCCCGCCAACTATCCCGCCGGCACGCCCGGCCGCGGTTCGGGCCTGTATTACGCGCGCAACGGCGCCCGTGTCCTTGTCGCCAACATCATGGGCCGCGTCTTCATGCATCCGGAGCTGGACGATCCCTTCAAGTCGGCCGAGGCCATTCTCGATGCCTGCCCGCTGAAGGAACAGGCCGATGCCATCGTCTTCGATTTTCACGCGGAAGCGACCAGCGAAAAGCAGTGCTTCGGCCATTTCGTCGACGGCCGCGCCAGCTTCGTCGTCGGCACGCATACGCATGTGCCGACCGCGGATGCGCAGATCCTGAACGGCGGCACGGCCTATATGTCGGATGCCGGCATGTGCGGCGACTACGATTCCTCGCTCGGCATGGAAAAGGAGGAGCCGCTGAACCGCTTCATCTCGAAAATGCCGAAGGGCCGTTTCGAGGCGGCTTCGGGCCCTGCCACCATCTGCGGCGTCGGCGTGGAGATTTCAGACGCCACCGGACTGGCAGAGAAAATCGCGCCGCTGCGGCTCGGGCCGCGGCTCGCGGAAACCATTCCGGACTTCTGGCGCTGACCGCTGCACGATAATTCATCGTCGCCATTCGATGACGCGATTGTGAGCAATTGCGTCTGATTGTCGCTGGACCTGTGTCGGCTCATGCCGCATCCTTCCGCCACTGTCGGGCTTGAGGGGATGGCATGATGCCGCGATTTCCTGTTCTTGCCGTGTTCTTCCTGTCGATGCTTTTCTGCTGGAGCGTGGCGCATGCCCAGCAAAAGCCGGTTCGCCCGCAGCCCAGCCAGTGTCAGGCGATCGCGCAGTCTCTCCCCAAAGCGAGCTTCGCCAGTTTTTCTCCCGCCGGTCCCATGCTCGCCGACGATCCCGTCGATGGCGACGTGAAGATCACGTTTCTCGGCCATGCGACGCTGTTCATCGAAACGCCGGGCGGCGTTTCCATCGCCACGGATTACAGCGGCGCGTACCCGCCGCCCTATACGCCGGAAGTCGTGACGATGAACAAGGCGCATCCGAGCCACTACACGCTGACGCCCGATCCGGCGATCAGATATGTGCTGCATGGATGGAGCGATACGCCCGGCGAGCCGGCGAAGATCCGTATGACCGTGGGCGACACGCTGATCCGCAATGTCGTGACCGATATCCGCGCCTGGGGCGGCGGCATCGAGGCCAACGGCAATTCGATCTTCATCTTCGAGGTGGCCGGTCTCTGCATCGGCCATCTCGGACATCTGCATTTCGAACTCACGGACCAGCAATATGCCGAGATCGGCCGCCTGGATGTGGTGATGGTGCCGGTCGACGGCGGCCTGACCATGGGGGCCGACAGCATGAGCCGCGTGGTCAAGCGGCTTCGCTCGTCCCTGATCCTGCCCATGCATCGCTGGGGGCCGCCGATCGACCAGTTCCTGGCCTTGTTCGGTCCCGATTTCGATGTCGGCTACGCGCCGACGCCGAGCGTTACGGTGTCGGTGAAGACGCTGCCGCGCAAGCCGCTGATCTATGTGCTCAAGGGGCTCTGAGCGTCACGGCCGCTTCTGCGATCGTCCTGACGCGCGGCGTTCTCCATGCCCATTATCCGGCTTTTTGCTTGAATGAAGGCAGCTTCGCTCTTATAAGGCAGCCCATTCCCAACAAAAGACGTGAACAGGGGTGCCATGGCTGGCCATTCACAGTTTAAAAACATCATGCACCGCAAGGGTCGTCAGGACTCGGTGCGTTCGAAAATGTTCTCGAAGCTGGCGCGCGAAATCACCGTCGCTGCCAAATCGGGCCTGCCCGACCCGACCATGAACGCAAGCCTGCGTCTGGCGATCCAGAACGCCAAGGCGCAGTCCATGCCGAAGGACAATATCGATCGCGCCATCAAGAAGGCGTCCGGTGCCGACACCGAGAATTACGATGCGATCCGCTACGAAGGTTACGGCCCGGGCGGCACGGCGATCATCGTCGAAGCGCTGACCGACAACCGCAACCGCACCGCTTCCAACGTCCGCTCGATCTTCACGAAGGCCGGCGGCGCGCTCGGCGAAACCGGTTCGGTATCCTTCTCCTTCGACCACGTCGGCGAAATCACCTACAAGCCGATCGCTGGCGACGCCGACAAGGTCATGGAAGCGGCGATCGAAGCCGGCGCCGACGATGTCGAGAGCGATGAAGAAGGCCATGTGATCTTCTGCGCCTTCGAATCCCTCGGTGAAGTCGCCAAGGCGCTCGAAGCGACGCTCGGAGAGGCCGAAACGGTCAAGGCGATCTGGCGTGCGCAGAACAACGTGCCGGTCGACGAAGAAAAGGCGCAGTCGCTGATGAAACTCATCGACAGCCTCGAAGACGACGACGATGTTCAGAATGTCTATTCGAACTTCGAAGTCTCCGACGAAGTCCTGGCCAAGCTCTCGGCCTGATTCCCGACGATCCATCCGGAAGCCGGACGCAGCGATGCGGCCGGCTTTTTTGCGTCATGGGGTTGTCGCCCGGGCGAAGTCATCGCGGAAGCAAGATCCGGAGCTCGCGAAGAACCAGTCGGCGCGCCGTGCTTTGCAATACCGCCAAGGAGCAGCAGCGGATCGCTGCCCGCCGCTTGATTGAGCCGCGTCGAGGCGGCCCAATGCCCGATATGCGCCCGATGCTGCGGATCAGGATACTTTCTTGAAGCTCGGCAGCGTCGCAAACAGTTCCACCGACCTCAGCCGCGCTTCGATGTCGTGGATCGGCATCGAAATGATGACTTCGTCTGCCTCGGTATCCTTGATGAACTGCGAAAGCTTCGCCTCCGCCGTTTCGGGAGAGCCGACCACGGCGTAGCGCAGCGTATGCTCGACATTCAGCTTTTCCATCGGCGTCCAGAAGTCGTCCATGTCCTTGCGCGGACGCGGGAAGGGGCCGCGCACGTTGCGGCGCAGGTTGACGAATTGCTGCTCTGCCGAGGTGAAATGATACTGCGCCTCCTCGTCGGTATCCGCCACGGCGCCCATGACGCCCACCATGACATGAGGCTTGTCGAGCGTCGCTGAAGGCGTGAAGCGTTCGCGGTAGATGGCGATGGCGTCCATCAGCGAGTCCGGGGCGAAATGCGAGGCGAAGGCATAGGGCAGGCCGAGCATGGCGGCGAGATGGGCGCTGTAGAGGCTGGAGCCTAGGAGCCAAATCGGCACATTGGCGCCATGACCCGGCACGGCCAGGATGACCTGCCCCTCGTCGGCGGGGCTGAAGAGGTGCTGCAACTCGACGATATCGTTGGGGAAGCTCTGCGCACCGGCCTCCATATTGCGGCGCAGGGCCTGCGCCGTGCGCATGTCGGTTCCCGGCGCGCGGCCGAGGCCGAGATCGACGCGGCCGGGAAACAGGGCCTCCAGCGTGCCGAACTGCTCGGCGATGACGAGGGGCGAATGGTTCGGCAGCATGACGCCGCCCGAGCCGATGCGGATGCGCGAGGTTGCGGCGCCGATATGGCCGATGACGACCGATGTCGCGGCGCTGGCCACGCCGGGCATGCCGTGATGCTCCGCAAGCCAGAACCTGTTGTAGCCCAACTCTTCCGCCTTCTGTGCCATGCGCCTCGAACTGTCGAAGGACTGGCGGATGGTGCTGCCTTCGGCAACGGGTGAAAGATCGAGGATGGAAAAGGGAACCATGGCAAGAAACCTGCGTGGTGAAAGGGAGGGTCGCCTGCACATGTAGGAGCGCCGTGCCCGCATTCCAAACCCCGTGCCGCAATTTCGTCACGATGTTTTCCGCTCGGCTTCGGCGATCGCAAACTGTGCCTTGTTTTTGTTTTGTTCACATTTTGCTGGCACATGTCAGACCTGAAAGATAGGTTGACCCATGCAAAATACGATTCGCATCATCGGCATCGATCCGGGCCTGCGCCGCACCGGCTGGGGTATCATCGATACGCTCGGGAACTCCCTGCGTTTCGTGGCGTCGGGAACCGTGACCTCGGATGGCGACATGGATCTGGCGTCGCGCCTTTGTCAGCTGCACGACGGGCTTGCCGAAGTCGTTCACAGCTACCAGCCGGACGAGGCCGCCGTCGAGCAGACCTTCGTCAACAAGGATGCCGTGGCGACGCTGAAGCTCGGTCAGGCGCGCGGCGTCGTCATGCTGGTGCCGGCGCGCGCCGGCCTGCCGGTGTCGGAATATGCGCCGAATGCGGTCAAGAAGGCCGTTATCGGCGTCGGCCATGGAGAGAAGCAGCAGATCCATATGATGCTGAAGATCCTGATGCCCAAGGTCGAGTTCAAGGGAAACGACGCGGCCGATGCGCTCGCCATCGCTGTCTGCCATGCCCACAATCGCGGCGCCAGCCGGCTGCGGCAGGCGGCATTGGCAGGGTAGTTTGTTCTTGACTTGTTCCTGTGGTAATGATAATTCTTACTGCAGGATGGGAGAGTAAGAATGCGCGTGACATCCAAAGGGCAGGTGACCATCCCCCGCGACTTGCGTGAGTTGGCTGGCATAGAGCTCAACAGTGAAGTCATATTTTCCGTCGAGGATGGAAAGCTGGTTGTTTCGCCCAAGAACGGTAAACGGGAGATGGAAGATCGGCAGCGGCTCGATCGGTTCATGGCCACTCTCAAGCGTTTGGAAGGTACCGGCGATCAGGATATCGACGCCGAGGCGCTGATGTCGATGACGCGTGATCGGTGAACATGGTCATCATGGTCGATACGAATGTGCTGGTTGATTTGGCGATATCCAATTCAGCCTGGCATGGCTGGTCCAGCGGGCAGGTTCTTTCCGCTTTCAAGCGAGGACCGGTCGTCATCAATCCCATCATCTATGCGGAGTTCTCGGTGCGTTACAGCAGTGTGGACCAGGTGGACGAGCTGCTGCCACAAAGTGAATTCCGCCGCGAAAACCTGCCTTGGGCCGCCGCATTTGCCGCTGCCGCTGCCTTCAAGATTTATCGCCAGAGTGGCGGGGGACGCGAGCGTGTTCTTCCCGATTTTCTGATCGGCGCGCATGCGGCCATTCGCGGCTATTCGATATTGACGCGAGATTCCGAAGGCTATCGGTCCTATTTCCCGACCGTTGACCTCATTTCCCCCGAAACCCATCCCTGACGGACCTCATCCATGATCGGCAAGCTGAAAGGCACTATCGAAGAGATCGGCGAAGATTATGTGCTCGTGGACGTGCATGGCGTCTGCTACGTCGCCTATTGCTCGGCCCGCACGCTGTCTAAACTCGGTTCCGTCGGCGAAGCCTGCATTCTCTTCATCGAGACCTATGTCCGCGAGGATCAGATCCGGCTGTTCGGCTTCATGAGCGCGCTGGAACGCGAGTGGTTCAACATCGTGCAGACGGTTCAGGGCGTCGGCGCGAAAGTGGCGCTGGCTCTGCTGTCGACGCTGACGCCGGCCGAGCTTGCCAATGCGATCGCGTTGCAGGACCGTGCCGCCGTTTCGCGGGCGCCGGGCGTCGGCCCGAAGGTTGCGATGCGCATCGTGACCGAACTCAAGAACAAGGCACCGGCCTTTGCCGGTGATGCCGCCAATATCGGGCTCAAGCAGGAGCTTGGGGAAGGCGTTGCCACCGCACCCGTCGCCGATGCGGTCTCGGCGCTGACCAATCTCGGCTATTCGCGTGATCAGGCCGCCAACGCTGTCGCGGCGGCGATGAAGACGGCTGGCGAGGGCGCCGACAGCGCCAGGCTGATCCGCCTCGGGCTCAAGGAACTGTCGCGGTGAGGCTTTGCACCTTCCATGTTCCTGATTATTGTCTCGAAGCGGGAGGATCGGCTTGCGATGCTTCCGTGCCGAACGACATTTTGAGTGCCGAAGATATGATGCCCGCCTGCGGCGCGAGAGCCGCAAAACGCATACCGGGAATGGAACGTCTGACATGAGTGAACCCGCACGCCTGATATCGCCGGAAAAGCGGGGCGAAGACATCGATGCGACGCTCCGGCCGCAATCGCTGGACGATTTTACCGGGCAGGCGGAAGCGCGCGCCAACCTGAAAGTCTTCATCGAAGCGGCCAAGGGGCGCGGCGAAGCGCTGGACCATGTGCTGTTCGTCGGTCCGCCCGGCCTCGGCAAGACGACGCTGGCGCAGATCATGGCCAAGGAACTCGGCGTCAATTTCCGCTCGACCTCCGGCCCGGTCATCGCCAAGGCCGGCGATCTTGCGGCGCTGCTCACCAACCTAGAGGAGCGCGACGTGCTCTTCATCGACGAAATCCATCGTCTCAATCCGGCGGTCGAGGAAATCCTCTATCCGGCCATGGAGGATTTCCAGCTCGATCTCATCATCGGCGAGGGGCCGGCGGCGCGTTCGGTGAAGATCGACCTTGCCAAGTTCACGCTGGTTGCCGCCACCACGCGCCTCGGCCTGCTGACGACGCCGCTGCGGGATCGCTTCGGCATCCCGGTGCGGCTGAGCTTCTACACGGTCGAGGAGCTGGAGCTGATCGTCCGGCGCGGTGCGAGGCTGATGGGCCTGGGTATCACCGATGAGGGCGCTCGCGAGATCGCGCGCCGCGCCCGCGGCACGCCGCGCATCGCCGGCCGCCTGCTGCGGCGCGTGCGCGATTTCGCCGAAGTCGCCAAGGCCGAGGCGGTGACGCGGGAGATCGCCGACGAGGCGCTGACTCGGCTTCTGGTCGACAATGTCGGCCTCGATCAGCTCGACAAGCGCTATCTGAACATGATTGCGGTCAATTTCGGCGGCGGCCCGGTCGGCATCGAGACCATCGCCGCCGGCCTTTCCGAGCCGCGCGATGCGATCGAGGACATTATCGAGCCCTACATGATCCAGCAGGGGTTCATTCAAAGGACGCCGCGCGGCCGTGTCCTGACCGCGATTGCCTGGAAACATCTCGGCCTGCAGCCGCCCAAGGATCTGGAGGCGGCCCAGTTTCGGCTGTTCCAGGAGGGAGATTGAATGCTTGGCCGTCGCGCTTTCCTGAAGCTTTTCGGCGGCAGCGTTTTCGGTTGGATGGCTCTCGGGGGATATGCCCTCGGATATGAGCCGGTCGTCCGCCTGGACGTGACGCGTTACGCGGTGACGCCGCCGGGGTGGACGCCGGGTCTCAAGCTCAGGATCGTCGCGCTTGCCGATGTCCATGCCTGCGAACCTTGGATGACGGCAGGGCGCATTGCTTCGATCTGTGCCCATGCCAACGAGCTTGGCGGCGATATCATCGTGCTGCTCGGCGACTACACCTCGGGAACCGATCTCATTACCGCGCGCGTCGATCATCGTGTCTGGGCGGAGGAGCTGGCGAGGCTGAAGGCACCGCTCGGCGTCCATGCCATTCTCGGCAATCACGACTGGTGGCATGATGCGACAGCCCAGAGGACCGGCCATGGGCCGACCTTCAGTCACAGGGCATTGGCGGCCGCCGGCATAGAGGTCTATTCCAACCGGGCCGCGCGTCTGGAAAAGGATGGGCAGGGTTTCTGGCTTGCAGGCGTCGAGGATCAGCTGGCGCTGCGCCGGAGCATGCGCTGGAAGCGACCCTATACGAGGGGGCTGGACGATCTCGACGGCACGCTGGCGCAGGTCGGCGACGATGCGCCCGTCGTTCTTCTCGCCCATGAGCCCGATATCTTTCCCGCCGTTCCGCCGCGCGTATCGCTCACCCTTTCGGGCCACACCCATGGCGGACAAGTGAGGATTTTCGGCTGGTCGCCCTATTCGCCCTCACGCTATGGTGACAGGTATGTCTACGGCCATATCGTGGAGGAGGAGCGCCATATCATCGTTTCCGGCGGCCTCGGCTGCTCCATCGCGCCGGTCCGCTTCGGCGTTCCGCCCGAAATCGTCGTGATCGACGTGGGATAAGGGATCATGCAGAAACGCAAGCTCATCAGATTGAATGCCGGGCACGCGCGCTTCCAGGTGCGTGTGGCGGGGCTCGCCTTCCGCGACGGATATGTCCTGGTGCATCGCGCCGTACATGAGAGCTTCTGGACCTTTCCGGGTGGCCGCGCCGAAATCGGCGAGACTTCGGAAGAGACCTTGCGGCGGGAGATGATGGAGGAGCTCGGCGTTACAGCCACGGTCGGGCGCCTGCTCTGGTCGGTCGAGAACTTCTTCCACTATGAGCAGCTGGATTGGCATGAACTCGGCCTCTACTATCTGATGGATATTCCGGCCGAGTTTCCGTTCGATCCCGAGCGGATCGTGCATCGCATTCAGGACGGCGACAACGATCTTGAGTTCAAATGGGTGCGGGCCACGCGCGAGGCGCTGGTTGCGCTCGACATCCCGCCCTATTTTATCGCCGAGGAAATCGAGAACCTGCCGCTGACCTCCCGCCATCTGGTCTGGCGGGATGGCGATCTGGATAGGGCTTAGCGAGGAGGCTCCATGTCCGCTTTCGATCCAATTCGCGGCTTTCGCAAGCTCGCCTACAACAATGTTCTGGCAAACCTCCGTCTACATCGCGCCTGCGCGATGCTTAAATCCGGCGAGTTCGAAGCGAAGCGCGTCAGCTTCTTTCCATCGATCAAGGCGACCCTCAATCATATCCTGACGGTCGACTGGTTCTATGTCGATGCGCTGGAAGGCGGCACCCTGGGCCTGAGGGCTTTCGATATCGAGGAACCGTATGGCCGGCTCGATGAATTGAGCCGGGAGCAGGCAGAGGTCGATCACCGGCTGGCGACGCTCTGCGAGGCGCTGACACCCGAAGCCGCCATGCAGGTCGTCGATATCCAGCGCAGCGGCCGCATCCAGCGGGAGAGGGCGGACGATGTGCTGAACCATCTGTTCCAGCATCAGACGCATCACCGTGGCCAGGTACATGCCATGCTCTCCGGAACCAGCGTCGCACCGCCGCAGCTCGATGAATTCATCGTTGCCGACGATGCGCGGTTCAGGGGCGGGGAATTGGCGGAGCTCGGTTGGGACGAGGCGAAGCTGATGCGGTGATGCTGCCGTGGCGTGGCGGCATCGCCCCGGCCAAAGTCTCTATCGTTTGCCGGAGCAAGGCTTTTCCGCCGCCCTGCCATCCGAGCGCGCGGATCTTCGATGTATTCATGACATTGACGGCGCCGGATGGCGCGGATGCGGGCAGTGCGTGGGGACAGTTCGTCGCGTTCTGAAGATGCCCGAGGATTTCGTGCGTATCGGTCAAAACATCCGACAGGTTGAAGGCTTCGCGGTCTATCCGGGCTGCTTCCGTTTCCAGTAAAAGACGGAGGGCGCGGCCGAGGTCGCGGCCGTGAACTTCGGTTCCAGCGCGGGACGGAACGGGCCTGCCGTTCAGATAGTCGTCGAACAGCTCGTCCCATTTGTTGGGCCTGAGGTTGCCGTAGACGCCCGTGGCTCGCAGACTCGCGGTCACGAAGCCGGGCGCTGACAGGGAGAAGAGCGCATGCTCGGCGTCGCGCTTCACCTCGCCGTAGAGCGTGTTCGGCATCGGCTTGGTCGCCTCGGTCAGTTCGCCGCCGGCAACCGCGTCACCATAGACGGCACGGGAGGAGAGGAATATGCAGCGGCGAATGCCGGCCTTTCTGGCCGTTTCGAACAGCTTGACGGTGCCCGCGAGATTGAGCCGGCGAAAACCTTCCGGATCGTCACCCTCGCCGCCGCGATATTTGCCGGCGACATGGCTGAAGGCCGCATGCACGAAGAAATAGGCGTCGTCGAAAGCGCAGCTCTGATCCTCCACCGGATCGAGGCTCAGGGGTACGAAAGAAACGGGCTGCGGAAAGAGGCCGGCCGGCGGCGCGTTGCGGCCGCCGATCGCAATCTTGTATCCGGCGGACAGCAGCTCCTCGACGATGTACCTGCCGACCAGGCCCGTTCCCCCGGAAACGAGGATTTTCATGCGGCGACTCGCGGATTTGCGAGCGTCGCGATGTCAGGCATGTTCCGGCCGGTATGGAAACTATGCCACAGCTCGATCAGCGGTCTGAGCTGCTCGGTCTTGGGATGGTTTTCCTCCCAGGGCTTCTCATACTGGTAGTGCAGGATCGAGACACTGTTCCAGTCCCAGAGCGCCGGCATGTTGAACCAGACATATTGCAGCATGTTCATGAATACAGGCAATCCGTGCCAATCCGGAAAAAATGTCTCGAGAAAGGTCTGGTCGGTACGCCGCCAGAAGACATCGGGCCGATCGAGTTGCTCCAGCATGTGCCGGAATGTCGCAAGCGACGGCTTGGCGACGAAGACGCCCGAGTTCAGCCGATGGAAATCGGCAAGGCTTTCATAGACGTTCGGTGCGGCGGAGAATTCCGGATAGTCGAACAGACGATCGACATTTCTCAACACCAGCGCATCCGCATCGATGAAGACGCAGGTGTCGTATTCGATCAGCTGCCAGAGCCGCAGTTTGCAGAAATTGTCGAGCGGCGTGTGGAAGGAGGGCTTGCGGCCCTTGGTGAAGGGGGCGGCAGCGTGAAGATTGCCGCGGGCATGCCGCTCGTTGAACGCTTCCGACAGCGGCAGATGCTCGACTTCGACCAGCCGGCAGTCGAGCGCCGCCAACGGGGCGAGGTCGTCTTCGCAGACACCTGCCGTATGAAGCACGACGATATCGGCCTTCGTGCCGCTGCGGGCGATCGAGCGGGCGAGCGCCAGCGCACCCATGGCATAATCGGCATTCGTGACGAGCGTCACGAATGCCTGCCCGGCGCGCGGGCGGGTTCGCGGGCGCAACCCCTGCAGTATCTCGCTTCCCGGCATCATGACACGGATTTCAACCTCTTGCCTTCGGGATCATGGTTGACCGTAGCCGCGAGATCCCTGGTCCAGGCCGAAACGGCCGGGACGCGCGAGCGATCGACGCGGTAGGCGTATTTCTTCGCGACATCGACGATTTCGCCCAGAAGACCGGCTTCCAGCGTGATCGGCGCCAATCCCAGATCGAGGAACTTGTCGTTCTTGACGATCAGCTCGTTCTCCGGGGCCTCCTTGCGCGGGTTCGGCAGTCGGACGACTTCCGCGCCGCTCATCCTGGCGATCATGTCGGCAAGATCGCGCACGCGATGCGTCTGCGTCATCTGGTTGAAGATTTCGACGCGGGCGCCGCGGGCCGGCGGGTTCTTCAGCGCCAGCTCGATGCAGCGCACGGAATCCTGGATATGGATGAAGGCGCGGGTCTGGCCGCCGGTGCCGTGCACCGTCAGGGGATAGCCGATCGCCGCCTGGATGAGGAAGCGGTTCAGAACCGTGCCGTAGTCGCCGTCATAGTCGAAGCGATTGATCAGTTGCTCGTGCCGGCGCGTCTGCTCCGTATGCGTGCCCCAGACGATGCCCTGATGCAGGTCGGTGATCCTCAGACCGTCGTTCTTGGCGTAAAACTGGAAAAGCAGCTGATCGAGGCATTTCGTCATGTGATAGATCGAGCCGGGATTGGCAGGGTAAAGGATCTCCTGGCTGACGGTGCGGCCATCGGTCGTCTCGATGCCGACAGGGAGATAGCCTTCGGGGATGGCGGCGCCGACCGTGGAATAGCCGTAGACGCCCATGGTGCCGAGATGCACGAGATGCGCGTCGAGATTGAGCTCGACCAGCGCGTTCAAAAGATTGTGCGTGGCGTTGACGTTGTTGTTCACAGTGTAGTTCTTGTGACGGTCGCTCTTCATCGAATAGGGCGCGGCGCGCTGCTCGGCAAAATGCACGATGGCATCGGGGCGATGCTCGGCCAGCCACTTTTTCAGCAGTTCGTAGTCCTTGGCGAGGTCGATCAGGTTGAAATGAATGCGGCGCCCGGTTTCGGCGTGCCAGATGCGGGTGCGTTCCTGAATCGAATCCATCGGCGTCAGCGACTGGACGCCAAGCTCCGTATCGATCCATCGGCGGGAGAGATTGTCGAGAATGTGGACTTCATGACCAGCGTCTGAGAGATGGAGCGAAGTTGGCCAACCGATGAATCCGTCGCCGCCCATAACCGCTATTTTCATGAGAGTATTCCTTCTGCGCCGATCCGCTATCCGGCACTGTTCCGGATAGTCGGAATTTATGACAATTGTTCAAAGCTTGCTTGATGGCAGAACTTCGGCCAAAGAGATGCCGGACATTCAAGGAGATGCGGCAACGATGAACAGCCCCTTTCTGATAGCTGGGGAACTGAAAGCCGGCAGCCACCGGCTGGTGCAGCGAGTCTACTACGAGGATACGGATTTTTCCGGCCTCGTCTATCACGCGCGCTATCTGCATTTCCTCGAGCGGGGGCGCACGGACTATCTGCGCTGTCTCGGCGTGGAACAGCGCGAGCTGCTGAATGCCGATGAGGAAGGGCTGGTTTTCGTCGTCCACCGCATGGAGATCGACTTCAAGGGACCGGCGCGCATGGACGACGTGCTGACCATTCGCACCGTCACCGAAAAGGCCGGCGGCGCCAAGATGGTGCTGTCGCAGGAGATAAGGCGCGACGATACGCTGCTGATCGCTGCCAAGGTCATTATCGCCGTCATCAACGCCAAGGGCCGCCCGCGCCGGCTCCCGGAAAAGCTGGCCTCGCAGATGCTGGCTGCGTCGGAAACCGCCGGTTAGGCGAAGGGGCCTTGCTCGCGCCGGCGATCGGCTGCTTGCAAAGATTATCGCGATCGTTAACGGCTGCCTTGCAATAACTTGAGTTTTATGTGAAGGAATTCGGCGCGCAAGATCTGTCTGCGTTTGCCGCCGGTTTCATCCGGTCAATTCTTCCCAGGAGCTAGAATAGCCTTCGCCGCCGTTAAATCCTTCTCGTTTCGACGCTAACATTCTTTTAACCATAATAGTGTCTTACTGGTTATGTCGGAGTTTGTGCGGTGCACGCCTTCCTTTGACCAAATTTGACGGCAAGAAGGCAGTTGTAAGCTTGGAAGGCTTGACCAGGGCGTTCAGCGGCGGCTGCCAAACAATTCTTGTGAGATCACTTTTAGCCGCCCGGTCTAGCGCCGGGCGTTTGGATTCGGGGATTTTGGATCAATGGAACAAGTAGCATTGGCAGCGGCCACCACACCGGACATCACCCTCTGGTCGCTCTTCATGCAGGCGGGCTTGGTGGTCAAGCTCGTCATGATAGGTCTGCTGGCAGCGTCCGTGTGGACCTGGGCGATCGTCATCGACAAATATCTGAGCTACGCGCGAGCGCGCCGGCAGTTCGATCATTTCGAGCAGGTCTTCTGGTCCGGCCAGTCGCTCGAAGAGCTTTACCGCACGCTTTCGGAGCGCAACAATACGGGCCTCAGCGCCATCTTCGTCGCGGCGATGCGCGAATGGAAGAAGTCCTTCGAGCGCGGCGCCCGTTCGCCGATCGGCCTTCAGATGCGTATCGACCGCGCCATGGACGTCACGCTGGCCCGCGAATCGGAGCACCTGACCGCTCGCCTCGCATCGCTCGCCACCATCGGTTCGGCCGGTCCGTTCATCGGTCTGTTCGGTACGGTCGTCGGTATCATGACCTCGTTCCAGGCGATCGCCGGTTCCAAGTCGACCAACCTTGCGGTCGTTGCGCCCGGTATCGCCGAAGCGCTGCTGGCAACCGCCATCGGCCTGGTTGCCGCTATCCCGGCCGTTATCGCCTACAACAAATTCTCTGGCGATGCCGGCAAGCTCTCGGGCCGCATGGAAGGTTTCGCGGACGAATTCTCCGCCATCCTTTCGCGCCAGATCGATGAGAAGCTGCAGCCGCGTCAGGCTGCGCAGTAAACAGCGGACGGAACCGGAGTAATTCATATGGCAATGTCTGTTGGAGGCAAGGGTGGCGGCGGTGGCCGCCGGGGCGGTCGTCGCGGCGGTGGCCGGGGCGGTCCGATCGCCGATATCAACGTGACGCCGCTGGTCGACGTCATGCTCGTGCTGCTCATCATCTTCATGGTGGCGGCTCCCATGATGACGTCGGGTGTTCCGATCGACCTGCCGCAGACGCAGGCAGGCGCGCTGAACGCCCAGACCCAGCCCATCACCATTTCGATCAAGGCCGACGGCCAGGTGTATATCGGCGAATCGGAAATTCAGGCCACCGAAATCGCCGACAAGCTGAAAGCGATCGCCACGACCGGCTATAGCGAACGCATCTTCGTCAAGGGCGACGCGAAAGCGCCTTACGGCGTCATCGCCGACGTCATGTCACGCATTCAGGAAGCCGGTTACAAAAACATCGGCCTGGTTACGCAGCAGCAGACAACGGATCACTGACGAACCGACATGAAGCGCAGTCTTGCTACATCTGCTGTCATTCACATCCTGGTGCTGATCGGCGCCATGGTGACGCTCAGTGCGCCGGCGCCGCTTGAGACGCCGGAAAGCACGGCGATGGACGTCGATATCGTCCAGGCGGATCAGCTCCAGCAGGGCGAGAAGAAGGCGCCGGTGACGGATCACGTCTCGCGCAAGCAGACCACAAAGCAGGATCAGGTCGCCAACGCCCAGAATAACGGCGAGAACAAGGTCGATATCAAGAATCCGGTCGTACCCACGCAACGGCCGGAGAGCGATACGGCGGCACTGGCGCCGAAGAAGGTCGATACGCCCGTCCCGCAGGACGATCCGCGCCCGAACGACGTCAAGACCATCGAGCAGAAGGAAACGGAAGCCGCGCCCAAGGAAGTGGCTGCCATTCCGCAGCAGAAGCCCGATGTGACGCCGACGCCCAAGCCGGATCCCACGCCGCCGACGCCGAAGGCTGATGCCACGCCAACCCCGCCGCCGACGCAGCAGCCGACCGAGCAGGCCGAAATTCCGGTACCGAACAACGTTCCCGTGCCGGATATAAAGCCGCAGCCGACGCCGCCGAAGGCTGCCGAGCCGAAGCCTGAGGTCAAGCCGACGCCGAAGCCGGACGTGAAGGTGGCCGACGCCAAGCCGACGGACAAGACGACGACCCAGAGCACCAGCAAGACCACCTCGGCCGACGACGGCAAGAAGGACGCTGACAAGAAGCGCCAGACCCCAAAAGCCTCTAATAAAGGCCTGGATGATGGCCTTGCCGATGAGATCGCCGACGTTCTGAACAATACGTCATCCAAGGGTGGCGCCGCACGTTCATCCAAACCGGCTTCGGCAGGCGCCGATACGCAGGTTGCCTCCCGTGGTGGAATGAAGTCGCTTGGCGGCGGCAAGCTCAGCCAGAGCCAGAAGGACGGTTTGCGCGATCTGATTGGTAAGAACTGGAATGTCATCCCCGGGATGGAGGGGGCGAGCGAAGTTACTATTAAAGTTCATGTTCGTCTCGACAAGTCAGGCCAGATTGTCGGCGAACCGGAAGTCTCCGTCAGCGGTGGCCCGGCTACAACGCAGCAGGCGCTAAGGGGCGCGGCCGAGCGTGCGGTGCTGAAAAGCCGTCCCGATCTGCAAAAGGAAGTGAATGCCGGAGGATTGTTGCCACCGGACAAATATGATGGCGCGGACGGCTGGAACGAGCTGGTGCTCAACTTCGATCCCAGAGACTTGGGGCTGTGATGCGGGGAATGCAGCTTTCGATTAGCCACTGTCCGCGTATCAGCTTGAGCCTGCTTGTGGCCTTGGGAATGATGTTGACAGGTTCCGTGTCGGCGCAGGCTGCAAGCGCCACGCAGCCGCCTGCAAATTCAACCGGGGACCTCCTCCGCGAGGACGTCGCGAAGAATTGGAACTTACCTCCCGGCATGGAGGGAGCGAGAGATGTCCGCGTCCGGGTGCATCTCAGGCTCAGCCGAGGCGGAGAGATTGTGGGCGAACCGAAAGTTACCGTGACCGGCGGCCCCAAGGGAACACGGCAGGCCATGGCCGCAGCAGCGATAAGGGCAGTGCTCCGCGCCGCGCCGTTCAAGAATTTGCCAATGGACCAATATGACACCTGGAAAGAAGTAACCCTCAACTTCGCCCCAGCTCTCTGACGAATAATGCTGAAAGGCTTGGCACATATGATCAGAAAATCCTTCGTCCGTCTCCTGCTGGTGCTGGCAGGCCTGATGGCTGTGGCCTCCACCCCGGCCTATGCCGTGGTCGAGCTCAACATCAACAAGGGCAACGTTCAACCGATGCCGATCGCCATCACCGACCTTCTGTCGAATGATAGCCTCGGCCAGCAGATTTCGGGTGTGATCGCCGCCGATCTGCAGCGCTCCGGATTGTTCGCTCCGATCAACAAGCAGGCATTCATCGAGAAGATCACCAATCCGGATTCGACGCCGCGTTTCCAGGACTGGACGTCGATCAACGCGCAGGCGTTGATGACCGGCCGCGTGACGCAGGAAGGCGGCCGTCTTCGTGCCGAGTTCCGCCTGTGGGATACGTTCGGCAATCAGCAGATGATCGGCCAGCAGTTCTTCGCCCAGCCGGAAAACTGGCGCCGCGTCGCTCATATCATCGCCGATGCGATCTATGAGAAGATCACCGGCGAGAAGGGCTACTTCGATACGCGCGTGGTCTTCGTTGCGGAAAGCGGCCCGAAGACGGCCCGCAAGACGCAGCTCGGCATTATGGATCAGGACGGTGCCAACGTGCGCATGCTGACCGACGGCAGCGACCTCGTGCTGACGCCGCGCTTCTCGCCCAACCGGCAGGAAGTCACCTACATGTCGTTCGCCAACCAGCAGCCGCGCGTCTACCTGCTGCAGCTGCAGACGGGCCAGCGCGAACTGGTCGGCAACTTCCCCGGCATGACCTTCTCGCCGCGCTTCTCGCCGGATGGCCAGCGCGTCATCATGAGCCTGCAGCAGGAAGGCAACGCCAATATCTATACGATGGATCTGCGTTCGCGCACGACGACGCGCCTGACCTCGACCGCCGCGATCGATACCTCGCCGTCCTATTCGCCGGACGGTACGCAGATCGCCTTCGAAAGCGACCGCGGCGGCCAGCCGCAGATCTATGTGATGAATGCCGACGGCTCGAACCAGCATCGCATCTCGTTCGGCAACGGCTCCTACTCCACGCCGGTCTGGTCGCCGCGTGGCGATCTGATCGCCTTCACCAAGCGGGGCGGCGGCAATTTTTCCATCGGCGTCATGAAGCCGGATGGTTCCGGCGAGCGAATCTTGACCTCCGGCTCTTACGCCGAGGGGCCGACCTGGGCGCCGAACGGCCGTGTCATCATGTTCTTCCGCCAGCCATCCGCTGCGAGCGGCCCGCAAATCTATTCGATCGACCTGACCGGTTATAACGAGCAGAAAATCCCGACTCCGGGCTTCGCTTCCGACCCCGCATGGTCGCCGCTTCTCGAGTAGGACGGCGCTTGCCACGTTATCGCCGCAAAGTCCTGTGAGTGGACCGTTTAGGGACAATTTTAGGACATCATTAACCATACTTGTTGGAATCGGATTAACCGAACCCGGTTACAGTCTGGCAACCCTGATAGAGACTTAAGGAGAGACCGGCCATGAGCCGCATCGCAACCCCGGCCGTTGGCCACATGCAGAACCTCGCCCGCAACCCGATCATGATCGCGCTTTTCGTTGGCCTTTCGTTGGCCGGCTGCGCCTCGAAGAAGGGTCTGCCGAACGATGCCAACGGTCTTGGCCTGAACGGCGGCGCCGGCAATGCTGCCCCGGGTTCGCCGCAGGACTTCACGGTCAATGTCGGCGACCGCGTTTTCTTCGTTGTCGATAGTTCCTCCATCAGCTCCGAGGCTGCCCAGACGCTCGATCGCCAGGCTCAGTGGCTCGCCCGCTATCCGAACTATTCCATCACGGTCGAAGGTCACGCAGACGAGACCGGCACCCGCGAATATAACCTCGCGCTCGGCGCTCGTCGCGCAGCGGCAGCGAAAAGCTACCTCGCTTCGCGCGGCGTCCCCGCGAACCGCATGAAGACGATTTCCTACGGCAAGGAACGCCCGGTCGCGACCTGCGACAACGAGTCCTGCTGGTCGCAGAACCGCCGTGCCGTCACCGTGCTGAACGGCGCCGGTTCCTGATAGGTAAAACTCTGTCCAAACCTGTAAAGGCGGCCCTCGTGGTCGCCTTTACTTTTTTGACCACACTTTGGCCGAACTCCGTTGCTTTTTGAGAGCAATTGTAAAAATCTCCTGTTCGAGCCCCCGGCCCGAAGAATCAATGAGACAGGACGATCCATATGAGAAAACTTGTCGTGGCGAGCATGCTGTGTCTCGCTGCCTTTGCTGGTAGTGAGCGCGATGCTTCTGCCTTGTCGCTGTTTGGCATCCACCTCGGAGGCCGCAATGCCTCCGCGCAGTCGGCTCCGAACAACGCGTATCAGAGACAAGCGCAATACGGCCAGGCACCGGTCGTCAATGTTCAAAACAGCGATGCCGAAGTTCGCCTGCAGCAGCTCGAGGACCAGATGCGCCAGCTGAACGGCCGCGTCGAGGAAATGAGCTATCAGCTCCTGCAGATGCAGGAACAGATCCGCAAGACGCAGGAAGACAACGAATTCCGCTTCCAGCAGCTTGAGAAGCGCGGCGGCGGTGCGCCGGCAGCAGGCGGAGCGATGAAGAAGAGCGAGGCCGATGTCCCGGCGCAGGGCTCCGGCGGCCAGCAGGACGACATCGCCAACGTTATCGGCGATTCGCAGCAGGGAGGCGGCGCGGGCAAGCCGCCGAGCCAGCTCGGCTCGATGCAGTTCGATCAGAGCGGAAACCAGCTTGGCTCATCGATGTCGGGGGCCAGCAATGGTGCGGGGGCGCCGCCG
>UBYA01000012.1 GCA_900469615.1 Hyphomicrobiales bacterium
CGGACGCCGCCTGCGTCGAGTAGTTGCCGGACGCCGCCTGCGTCGAGTAGTCGCCGGACGCCGCCTGCGTCGAGGAGTCGCCGGACGACGCCTGCTTCGAGTAGTTGCCGGACGCCGCCTGCGTCGAGTAGTCGCCGGACGCCGCCTGCGTCGAGTAGTTGCCCTCATCTACGGTCGGCATACTCTTGGTGAAATCCATGAGCCATGAAACGCCGCGACGGATGAAATCGGGAAGGGAAAGTTCGGCATCGATACCGATCTTGACGGACGCAATTTTCGTTCCGCCATCTTTTTCTTCCCGCTGCATCTCGCCAGATTGCGTGACTTCAGCGTATTTGCAGAGCCGTCCTTCATCATCGATGATTGGGTAAAAATCCCAGACATGAAACGGAGTTTCGAGCGATACGGCATGGAAGCCGCGCTTACAGATCGAAAGAGACCCATCAAGTTCATAGGTCTTGCCAACTTCATATTGGAATTTTACGCCGCCCTGAGGCGTGCAGGTGAAATCGTGATTGAATGCCTTGACCGCTTTGACTGTCTCGACAGACTGCGGTACTGAATCCTTCTTCTTCGCCATGTTATGATATCCCTCTCGGTGAATTTGAATTTTTCGATTGATCAGCGGCCGGCGCGGGCGAGGCCCTGCGTGCGATGATTGAGCGTGGAGTAGATGCCGGGATGAGCGATGCCTTCGACCGCATCAGACCATTCCAGAGCCGCATGCTTTCCGTGCGTGGTGCGATCGTCTTCGATCTGCTTCACGATCATGGTGAAGAGGGTTTCGTTGAAGACGTTGGCGCTGTTGATCCGGCTCGGTCGCGAAAGGCGCATGCCGCCGTCCAGAACGATTTCCGAGACATAGAATTCGCTGTCGTCTTCGTAGGCGCTTTCCAGCGTGGCAGTGCCGCGGGCCATGAGGCCTTCGCCTGAGAGCTGCATTTCCCCGAAATTGTATTGGACCTGGGTCATTCCCATTCCTCCTGCGCCGTAGCGCGATACCTCAGTGCATCTCTGTCGGGATGACTGCGTTGAACTGAATTTGTTTGGTGATTTGCTGCCGGAACTGATCAAGCATGGCGTCAACGTTCTCGACGGACAGGCCGCAATCGACCAGACCCTCACCATCGCTGAATTCGCAGCTGACGTCGGCTGCGGATACGAAGCCGCCCGCCAGATGCGCATTCGTGAAAGCATCGCTCCGAAGCATTGGAACGGCGTGATAGCCGCTACCACGGCCAAGGGTATCGATGGCGTTGACTGGAAATGGTTGGCCGCTCGCCATGGTTCTGTCGTGAGGGCAAGCGCATGACCTCCGAAGCCCAGACCATTCCCGAAGATCAAGTACGCTCAGGTTTCGGAGTTGGTGAGCCAATGCCAGTCCTAAAAAATGCCCGGTATGAGAAGTTCGCCCGCAACTGGTGATAAGGCAAGATCGAAAATGCGCCCATTGCCACCAGAGGACATGATCGAAGACACTGGCATCCGCTTCGAGCCGGCGCCCGATCTTCTCGAATGGGCTCGGTCCACCTTCATTGATGAAGCCGCCGACCTCGTAAACGAGGATCACGCTCACCTTCGCGTCGCGACGATCGGCATGCTTTGGACCAATGTTCCCAATGGCAGGAACGGCCGCCGCATCATCGGTCAATGCGAGATGGGCTTGCCGCCGGCCGGGAAATGGTCCCGCGCCCGGATCGAGCTTCAGCTACAGCAATGGTTCGGCGCGGTGCCCGATTTCCTGCTGACATTCGACGCGCATTACGCATCCATTTGTTCGGATTCCGAGTTCTGCGCCTTGGTCGAGCATGAGCTTTACCACGCCGGGCAAGAGCGCGATGCTTTTGGAGCCCCAAAGTTCCGCAAGAGCGGCGCACCAGCTTTCGGGCTTCGGTCCCATGATGTCGAAGAGTTCGTGGGTGTCGTTCGTCGCTATGGTGCAGATGGCGCCGGCGTACGCGAGATGGTCGACGCAGCCAATCAAGAACCAGAGATCGCCAGAGTGCGAATCGCACATGCATGCGGCACCTGTCAGCTTAGGGTCGCGTAACTGACCGGAGCCTGACAATCGCATGGCCAAGGGAACAATGAAGGACGAGGTGAAAACCTTTATCGTCCAGAGCCTCGCTTGCTTCGACAGCCCCTCCGTTGTGGCAGCTGCGGTCAAAAAGGAATTCGGCCAGACGATTACTCGCCAGTCTGTCGAGGCCTACGACCCGAACAAGCGGGCCGGCGCGAAGATGGCTGAGAAGTGGAAGGTGCTTTTTAGGGCAACGCGAGATGCCTTCATCGAAGACCAATCTGAGATAGGCATCTCGCATCGGTCTGTTCGCCTCCGCAAGCTCGCGCAGCAAGTCGAGCTAAATGAATCCCGTGGCAATAGCGCCATGGTCGCACAGTTGCTCAAGCAGGCAGCCGAAGAAGTCGGCGGCGCATACACCAACCGACGCGAGATTACCGGCAAGGACGGCAAGGATCTGCCGACGCCTGTCTCTCCGGTGACCATCTTCCAGTTGCCCGACAATGGCAGGGGATGAGAAGGGCGCGGCAGGCCAGACGATCATCCGGCCGCAGCCAGGGCCACAGACGACCTTTCTGTCATCGCCAGCTGATATTGCAATCTATGGTGGAGCTGCCGGCGGGGGAAAAACGTGGGCGCTCCTCATGGAGCCGCTTCGTCATGTGAGCAATCCGGGCTTCGGCGCTGTCTTCTTTCGGCGAAACCTGACGCAGGTTCGCAATGAAGGCGGTCTCTGGGATGAGAGCGAGAAGCTCTATCCGCACCTGAACGCGACGCCGCGGTCTGCGCCGGATCTGAGCTGGACGTTCCCCTCAGGGGCGGGCGTCGCCTTTGCTCACCTCGAGCATGAGAAGACGATCTACAATTGGCAGGGGTCGCAGATCCCGCTCATCTGCTTCGACGAGCTGACGCACTTTTCGGCAAAGCAGTTCTGGTACATGCTTAGCCGAAATCGTTCTATGTGCGGGGTTCGGCCATATGTGCGGGCGACCTGCAACCCCGACGCCGATAGCTGGGTCGCCGAGTTCATATCCTGGTGGATCGATCAGGAGACAGGCATTGCAATTCCGGGGCGATCCGGCGTCCTTCGCTGGTTCATCCGGATAGGCGATACGATCATATGGGCCGACAGCCCGGAAGAGCTCGCGCATCACGTCAATCCGTTGACCGGTGAGCCGATTCCGCCGAAGTCGGTAACGTTCATCCCGGCCAAGCTGAGTGACAATGCTCTGCTGCTGGCAGCGGATCCGGGTTATCTCGCAAACCTGATGGCCCAGCCGACGGTCGAGCGCGAGCGCTTGCTTGGCGGCAACTGGAAGATCAGGCCTGCCGCCGGTCTGCTGTTTCGCCGCGGTTGGTGCGAGGTTGTCGACGCTATTCCGGCCGGCGCCAAATGGGCGCGCGGTTGGGATTTGGCATCAACTCCGAAGACGGAGAGCAATGATCCCGACGCCACTGCGGGCACGAAGATCGGTAAGCTACCCGATGGAAGATATATCGTCGCCCATCATGTGAGCGGTTTCCTGTCGCCGTCTGGCGTTGAGACCTTGATCAAGAATACGGCGATCCAGGATGGCTTGGGAGTTTACATTTCTCTACCACAAGATCCGGGGCAGGCGGGCAAGTCGCAGATCGCGAACCTCACAAAACTTCTCGAGGGCTTCGATGTGCATGCGTCGCCTGAATCGGGAGACAAGGTGACACGCTTTAGCGCCTTTTCCGCGCAAGCAGAGGCTGGAAATGTGCTGGTGCTGCGCGGGGCATGGAATGAAGCATGGTTTTCATCCCTCGAAGGCTTCCCCGACGCCAAACATGATGACGATGCAGATAGTACGAGCAGGGCATTTGCTGCCCTTCTTGAAGACACCTTCGATGAAAACATGTGGAAGAGGCTAGCCGGATAATGTCAAGACGCCGTAGCAGCCGAATCCAACAGCGCGGGACGCAAGCACCGCAGGCCAAGACGAACGACAGCTTTCAGAATTTCGCGGCTCGGACCGGCATCGGCACCGATAGCATGGCCTCCGGGAACACGTACGGCTTCAATCCGATCAGCCGCAACCGTGTCCAGCTCGAATGGATGTATCGCGGCTCCTGGCTCGTCGGGAAGGCCGTCGACGTCGTCGCGGAGGATATGACCCGGGCCGGAATCGATCTGAACGGAACGTCGAACCCGGATGATATCGAAACCCTGCATCGGGCCATAAACAGGCTGCAGATCTGGCAGAGCATCAATGACACGCTGAAATGGGCTCGTCTCTATGGTGGCGCGATCGCCGTCATGCTGATCGACGGCCAGAACGTGACGACGCCACTGCGCATCGAAACCGTGACCAAGGATCAGTTCAAAGGTCTCCTGGTTCTGGACCGCTGGATGGTGCAGCCTTCGTTGCAGCGTCCGGTCGCGGAATACGGCCCATATCTCGGCAAGCCGGAATTCTATACCATTAACCAGAATGCGCCGGCGCTGGTCAACAAGGAAGTCCACCACACCCGTGTCATCCGGATCGAAGGCTATGAGCTACCGTTCTGGCAGCAGCAGACGGAAAACGGCTGGGGCCTGAGCGTCGTCGAGCGTCTATACGACCGCCTCGTTGCTTTCGACAGCACGACGCAGGGTGCCGCACAGCTCGTCTACAAGGCCCATTTGCGAACCTACAAGGTCAAGGATCTCCGCAAGATCATCTCGGCCGGCGGCCCCGTCATGGACGCCCTGGTCAAGCAAATGGAGCTGATCAGGAAGTACCAGTCGAATGAGGGGCTGACCCTCATGGATGCAGAGGATGATTTCGAGACGCACCAATATGCGTTCTCCGGGTTGGCGGACATCACGCTTCAGTTCGGCCAGCAGCTTTCCGGTGCGATCGACATACCGCTGGTGCGCCTCTTCGGCCAATCGCCGTCTGGCATGAATGCAACGGGCGAGAGCGACCTTCGGAATTACTACGATTCGATCAATGCGCAGCAGGAACGTCGCCTCCGTCTGCCGATGACCACGTTGATGGATGTTCTCTATCGGTCGGTACTCGGCAGCGCACCGCCATCATCGTTCAGCTTCCGGTTCAATCCGCTGTGGCAGATGAGCGAGAAGGAACGAGCTGACATCGCCAGCGTGATCGCAACGGCTGTCACAGCCGTAGAAGAGAGTGCCCTGGTTTCCAAGGCGACCGCTCTTAAAGAACTGCGGCAATCATCCGATATCACTGGCGTCTTCTCCAACATCTCCGACGAGGAAATCGAGGAAGCGGAAGGCGAAGAGCCGCCCGGTGCCGAGGGAGCGATCGAGCCGAATGACGAGCCCGACCAAGACCCGATCGAGCAAGAGCAGAACGAAGCCGAGCCGGCGTTGTCCGTCGTGACCGGAGGCAAGAAATGAAGTTTCGGGATAAAGCGGAGGGAAGGTCAGCCTTCATCCGCGCCCGGAAGGTGGAAGCCCGATACGCCGCTCAGCTCCGCAAGATCGCGCGGCACGTCGGCGACATCGTCAAGGCATTCTCGCCCGATGACCCGCTCCTGTCCAGCAAGGTCGGCGAGGCGTTGCGTCGCTACGGCGATATCATCGGCGGCTGGGCAGAGGCGACCGCAAAGCGGATGGTCGAAGATGTCGCATCCCGCGACAAAGCGGCATGGATGGAAGTGTCCCGCCGTATGGGCCGCGGGCTTCGACAGGAGATCGAGACAGCACCGACGGGCCGCGTGATGCGGGAACGGCTCGACGAGCAGGTATCGCTCATCAAGAGCATTCCGCTCGACGCCGCCCAGCGGGTCCGCGATCTCGCGAACGAGGCCATCGTCCAAGGGCGCCGGTCAAACTACATCGCCGAAGAGATCATGAAATCCGGCGACGTTGCTAAGAGCCGGGCGAACATGATCGCGCGAACAGAAGTCAGCCGGACGGCCACGGAACTGACGCGGGCGAGAGCCGAGCATGTCGGCAGCACGCATTTCATGTGGGTCACGGCAGGAGATAGCGATGTGCGGCATGATCATAAAATACTGGATGGAAAGGTTTTCGCTTGGGATGACCCTCCAATCGCTGATCTTAGATCAGGCACTAAAGCTCTTCCTGGATGCATCTGGAATTGCCGTTGTTTTGCAAGTCCAATCATTCCAGATGATTGAAAAATAAAGCAAATATGGTAAATTAAGCGAGCCAAAGAAGCGCTTGCAACACTTCGATGGCTCTAACCAAAAACGATCAAGGAGCGATCGAAATGGCTGAACAATTTCTCCCATATGATGGGCCTGTTGTCACGCGTGCTGAAGCTAAGAAAGCGGGAAGCCCGAGATATTTTACTGGCAAACCATGCTCATACGGGCATGTGACGGAACGCTTCACAAGCGGCGGATCTTGCCGCGAGTGCCTACGACTTCGTTTTGAGAAAAAGCGGCGTAATCATGGGATAGAAGCACGGTCGAAGCAATCTCAGTCAGAATTCGCTGCGAAGCGCAGAGTGCTAAATATCCGGTGGAAGGCGAAAAATAGAGAGCGCCTCGCGGCAGAAGCAAGAGAATATTATTGGGAGCACAAGGACGAGTGCGACGCGAGAAATAGGCAATATGCCAAAAATGATCGCGAAGGTGCGAAAGCTAGAGCTCGGCGACGGAGAGCGCGAAAGCGCGGCGCAGAAGGCAGCCATACCGTTGAAGAGATAAAAACCTTGATAAAGCATCAACGGCACAAATGTGCAATTTGTCGAGTTTCAATTCGGTCTAGTAGACATATTGACCATATAATTCCCCTAAGCAAAGGGGGGGCTGATAGTATCAAGAATATCCAATTGCTATGTGCTGAATGCAACCACAGTAAGCACGCAAAAGACCCTATCGACTGGGCGAGGCAGAATGGACGCCTCCTTTGACCGCGGTCATTCCAGACGATCAAGAATCCTTTGCGCGCGCTCCGCGACTTGGCCGCCCTCGGCCGCGAGGTCGATAAGAAGCGCCGAAGCGGACTGAATGAACGCTGCCGCATCAGCCTCCAGAGTCTGATCTTGCGGCACATTTGGAAATGTATCGACGAAGCTCACACGAGCAAGTTCGTTCAACTCTTCGATCAGTTCTTCGGGACTGAGGCGGGGCAGCGTCATGCCGCCCATCCATACACATCGCGTTCGTCAAAACAAGGATGGCACATGCCTCTTGTGCAGGGTTTCAGCCTGATGGTTCGCAAGAAAATTGCTGATGTTTGCTTCGTAGGGCGGCCACCAACAATGTCGCTCGTTCGATATCGAGTAGCCGGTCGGCTGAATTAGTTCGATGCTCACGATCATGGCAGTTTGCACATAGTGTAATCAGATTGTCTCGATTGTTCCCGAATGATCGGCCTTGGACGTGGTGCACATGAAGTACCCAAATATCATCTTCATCGCATCTTTCGCAGGCAAGTTTGCCCTTGCGTTCAAGCGTATATGCGAAACCGAGGCGGCGATACTTGGTCTTTGATGAAAGCGTCCCATTCATCATTGATGCACATTCGCGGCTACAAAAGCGACGAATGCGACCATTCATGGTGTTGCGCCCAGTGATAGCGGTGCCGCAAAGTTCGCAATCGTGCCGCTGCGTACATTCTAAACTGCAGTAAACTCTCTGCTTTCCAAAGTAGTTCACCCTGAAAGATTTTTGGCAAGTTCGGCAACTTTGCTCGGTGTAACCAGCCGCATACTTGCATTTCTTGCTGCAATATATCTGCCGTTCTCCGCCGCGTCTGTAATGGCGCTTGAATGGGGTGCTGCAAACAACACAAAGATCCACGTTATTCTTCTCCACATTGTAGAGGCACAGTATGCCACTTCATAGCGGCAGCAGCAATGCTGTGATTGCATCGAACATCGCCGAGCTTGTCCGCTCCGGCCACAAGCCAGATCAGGCGGAGGCCATCGCGTATCGCGAAGCGGGCGAAACTCGGGATGATGAAGAAAGCACTCGCATCAGCTTCTATGCGCCGACCGAGCTTGGCCCGAAGCAGCGGGAGACGCCCGAAGGCTATCTCGTCTGTGAAGACGTGCCGATCGCGCGCACTGGCGAGCTGGTCTACGTGCCGGGCGAGATAGAAGCCACCCAAGGCCAGGAGCCGCTCAAGCCCGGCCGTGATGGCGTGATCCGCGTCATGCGAGAAGAGGATCAGGTTTTCGACCCGGTCGCAATGGCATCGTTTCTCGGCAAGCCGGTAACGATCGAGCACCCGGACGATGATGTGACCCCGGCGACATGGCGCTCGCTCGCCGTGGGCGTCGTCTTCAATGTCCGGCGCGGCGACGGCGATGCCTCGGACTTTCTGCTCGCGGATCTGCTGATCCAGGAGCAATCCGGCATCGACGCCATCCGCGCGGGCAAGCGTGAAATCTCATGCGGGTACGACGCCGACTACGAGGCGATCGAGCCCGGCCGCGCCCGTCAGTTCAACATTCTCGGGAACCATGTGGCTCTCGTGGACAAAGGTCGCTGCGGCCTTCGATGCGCAGTGCGTGATAGCAAACCCGATCCTTCCAAGGAGACAACTATGGCAAAGCGAACCACATGGGATCGCATCCGCACCGCCTTCAAAGCGAAGGATGAGGCGGCCCTCGAAGAAGAACTCGAAAACGCCCAGAAGGCGATGGACGAGGGAACCGACACCCCGCAACGCCTCGTGATCGAGGTGAAGGGCGCCGGCACCGAAGAAAAGCCGACAGGAGATGATGGCGAAGGCGGTGAGGGCGGCGATGATCCGATGGCCGCTTGCATGGCTGCGATCGAGACGATGAAAACCGAGATCACCGGCGCAATCGCTGATCTCGGCGCCCGTGTCGCCAAGCTCGAAGCTGGTGAAGCCGGTGAAGGCACCGAGGATGAAGATCCGGATGCCGACGAGGAAGACAAGGACAAAGAGGACAAGGACAAGATTCGCACCGGCGATTCCGCGTCTCTTCATTCCGAGTTCACCGATACCGTCGCCCGTGCGGAGATCCTGGCCCCCGGCGTCAAGCTTCCGACCTTCGATGCCAAGGCCGACAAGAAGAAGACCACGGACAGCCTGTGCGCTCTTCGCCGCAAGGCCATGGGCGTCGCCTTCAAGGACGATGCGAAGAAGAAGCATTTCGCTCCGTTCCTGACGACGGATTCCCCCGATTTCACGACGATGAGCTGCGACGCCGTGAAGCTGATTTTCAACGGCGCTTCTGAGCTGGCGAAGATCGGCAACAACAGCGGCAATCAGACACGAGATGCCGGCGCGCGTCAGGGCCAGACCCAGACCATCGCCGACATCAACAAGCGCAACGCGGAATTCTGGTCTCAGAACCGCAAGTAAGGAGCCCTCCGACATGACTGCATTCCAATACCGTATGCCGGCGGGCATCCCCGGCGATATCTCCCGTGACCACGCTCAGGCGACCGTCGAGCCCGGCATCTTCGATCCGGCTGTGCCGTTTCCTGCCTATGGTCTCCCGGCAAAGCTGGTCAGCGGCAAGTATCAGCCGTTCTCGGGCGGTGAAGCCGCAACCGCGCTCGCTGCACTGGTTGTCCGTCCATTCCCGATCAGCTCGCAGGTCGCTTCCGGCGGTCTTGGCTCCGCTCTTCCTCCGCAGGCCGGTGGCATCGGCGATTTCCTGAAGCGTGGCTATATGGCTGTTCAGCTCAACGGCGGCGCGACGGTCGCCAAGGGCGGTCAGGCCTACATCCGCGTTGCCGCCGCCGCCTCTGGCAAGCCGATCGGCGGCATCGAAGGTGCGGCCGATAGCACCAACACCATCGCCCCGGCCGGCCTCGTCTTCATGGGGCCGGCAGACGCCAACGGCATAGCAGAAGTCGCTTACAACATCTAAGCGGCCTCCCAACCATCCCTCATCAGTGACGGCGCTGCCGTCTTCTCAACGGAGCAATCAATGTTTCACCATCGCAACTTTGTGGGCAGCACCGCACTGACGTCTCCCGGCATCATTCGTGCCCGGACCCGCGATGCTCTCGCAACCTATGACCGCGCCACGATCGACAGCACCGGTGCATTCCTGATCGGCGAACTTGAACGTCTCGATCAGACCATCAACGAACCGCTTGTCAGCGTGACGTGGTCCCGCGATATCGACCTTCGCGAAGATGTGTCGATCGCCGATGAAACCGCTTCCTTCACCAATTCCACCTTCGCCGGCGTCGGTGGCTTGAACCCGGGCGGCAAGAACTGGATCGGCAAGGATGCGAATGCCATCGCTTCGCTGGCGCTGGACATCGGCAAGACCCCGCAACCCCTGAACCTCTGGGGCGCTGAAATCTCCTGGACGCTCCCCGAGCTTGCCAGTGCTCAGCAGATCGGCCGCCCGATCGATACCCAGAAGTATGATGCCATGGTGCTCAAGCACAACATGGACGTCGACGAGCAGGTCTACATCGGTGATTCCGTCCTGCCGAACTGCTACGGCCTGTTGAACCTCGCTGCGGTCACCCCGACCAACGTTCTCAGCGATGGCACCGGCAGTTCGCCGCTCTGGATCAACAAGACGCCGGCGCAGATCCTGCGGGACGTCAATAGCCTCCTCAACGCGGTATGGGCCGCTTCCGGCTGGGCACAGGCGCCGACGGATCTGCGCCTTCCTCCGGTCCAGTTCGGCTACATCGTTTCGCAGACGGTCAGCTCCGCTGGCAACATCTCGATCCTTGAGTTCCTGAAGCAGAACAGCCTCTCGAACTCGGTCAACGGCAAGCCGCTGAACATCCAGCCGCTGAAGTGGCTGACCGGGCGGGGCGCCGCCGGTGTGGATCGCATGATGGCCTACACCAAGGACAAGAAGTACGTCCAGTTCCCGATGGTTCCGCTGCAGCGCACTCCGGTCGAGTACCGGTCGCTGTACCAGATCACGACCTACTACGGACGTCTCGGACAGGTCGAGGCCCGCTATCCTGAAACCGTAGGATATGCTGATGGACTATAGCATCTGAAACGATGCTATATTGCGTATCCATTCAGGATAAAATAAGGTGGGCCTCTAGCCAAAAAGAGGCCCATCATGACAAGACAATTCAATGCCGTCGATCTCGAATATCTTCGAAATTTGTTGGCATATGAGCCAGATACCGGCGTTTTTCGTTGGCGTAGAAAGCGCAATGGATACAAAGGCGGCGTAAAGCCAGGGGATATAGCTGGAACGATCCACGATGGATACGTCTGTATCAGTGTAGAAGGTGTACAGTATAGGGCTCATATCCTCGCTTGGTGGTTTATGACTGGAGGTCCTATCCCTGATGGTTTCGAGCCGGATCACCGAAACAGAAAGCGAAACGACAATCGATGGATCAATCTGCGCTTGGCCACAAGAAGCAGAAACAATCACAATTCCGATCCGTCTGCTGCGAATAAGAGCGGCGTGAAGGGTGTCTCGTTTGATAGCTCGCGCGGTCAGTGGCTAGCGCGGATCATTGTTAACAAGGTCAGATATGATCTTGGTCGATTTGATGATTTCGCAGATGCGGTGTCGGCTAGGCGTGATGCTGAAATTCGGCTTCTTGGGGAAAATGCCGCAGAGACTGCCTTATCTGCCGCAGGTTATGCGCCGCGCGCTCAAGAGCGACAAAAAATTGATCCAAACGAGTTCAGGCGAAATCGATCCCTAAAAATTCGGAAGACAAACACATCCGGTTATCCAGGCGTTCGGATGCATAAGAAGAGCGGCCTTTGGCATGCGCGGATAGTCGTGCGCGGCAAGGAAATCTCGCTCGGGTATTTCAGGAAATTCGAAGATGCCGTGACGGCGCGCAAACAAGCCGAAGCGGAACACCACGGTACGGAAGGGAAATAACGATGCCAAAGATCAATGTGGCCAAGCGCTTCACGCTGAATATGGCCGATGGCACCGCCAAGGATTTCGATGTCGGCGAACAGAATGTCGACAAGGAAATCGCCGACCATTGGTTCGTCAAAGCCCATCTCGTCGGCGCGACTTTCGAGCCGAAGGAAGGCTCCTTCGAGTATGCGCAGCGCAATCGCGAGCTGAAGAGCGAAGAGGATGCGGCCGCCGCCGAACAGCAGGCGGAAGCCAATGCGCAGACGCAGGCCGAAGCCGAGGCGCGGGCGGCCGCGCTCTTGCAAAAGACCAATGAGGCCATCGCTGCCGTCGCGCAACAGGCTCAGGACAACCTCACGAAGAAAGACGGCCAGCCGGCCGACGCCGTGACCGACCTGCCGCCGATCCCGCTCGCATCGAATGCGCAGGGCGGCGAAGCTCAGATCGCCGATCAGGCGCAGAGCGAAGCCGGTACCACTGGCGGGCAACAGGATCCGGCCGAACAGCAGGCGGAAGCAGGCGAGCAGAAGGCTGAGTAAGTGGTCGACGTCGCCCAATTCCGCCAGGACTTTCCGGAATTTGCCGACTCCACGGCCTATCCGGATGCCAATGTGAACTTCTGGCTCACGTTCGCCTCGAACCTGATAAACGTCTGTCGTTGGGGCAATCTGGCGGATATGGGCGTTGAGCTTCTCACAGCGCATAATCTGGTACTGTGGAAGCGTGCGCAGATCTCGGCGTCAAATGGCGGTGTTCCTGGCCTCTCGACGGGTATCACATCATCCAAAGCCGTCGCCGACGTATCAGTGGGATATGATACCGCCGTTGCGTCGGTCAAAGACGGCGGCAACTACAACCTCACCGATTACGGCACGCGTTATCTCGATCTTGTGTCGATGATGGGCGCTGGCGGTTTGCAACTCTGATGGCCAAGTCCGGCGTGACAATGAAGAAGGATGACGTTGACGCCATCCTGAAGCAAATCCGTATGCTCACCAAGCAAGAGGTGCTGATCGGCGTTCCGGATGAGAATGCCGGTCGACAGCCGGAACAGGGCGAAAAGCAAGAGCCGATTTCGAATGCCGAGATTGGCTATCTCATGGAGTTCGGCCTTCCGGAGAAAAACATTCCGGCCCGACCTTTCCTTGTCCCTGGAGTTGAGAATGCCAAGGATAAGATCGGAAAGCGCCTTGAGGTCGGCGCGCGAAAGGCGCTGACCGGCGACAAGGATGCGGTTGATATTGCCTTCAACGGTGCTGGGCTTGTCGCGCAGAATGCTGTGCGAGCCAAGATCACCGATGGGCCATTTAAAGAACTGTCGGAAAAGACTTTGGCGGCCCGCAAGCGCCGTGGCCGGACTGGCGAGAAGCCGCTCATTGATACCGGTCAGTTGCGAAATTCCGTGACGTACGTGATCCGTCCGAAGGGAAAGTAATATGCCTTTGTTGGACGTCACCGACGTGCTCAGCGATCCCGATTTCGCTGACACGATCACTGTCACGCGCTCGACCCAATCTGGCTTTGATCATGGCAGGCCGGTCATCACCGTTCAGACCTTCTCGAACGTGACCGCCGTCGTCACAGCGGGGCAAGGCGATATCCTGAAATATTTCCCTGAGATGACGAACATCCAGGGGGCAATCCTGATCCATACGACGTTTCGACTGAGCTCGACCAGCGAGACCACGCAAGCCGATATCGTGAATTGGCAAGGGCGCAACTATCAGATCACTGGCCTCAATGATTGGTCGACGTTCGGCGTCGGCTTCATCATGGCCGTTGGAACGCTCAAGGAATTTGCGGAGGCCGCGCCATGACGGATTCGTCGACGGGTGGCTATCTTGCTCCCACATCGCCGCCTCCGGCCACCGATGATGCTCTGGATGATCAGATCCAAGAGGCCGTTGTCGGTATCACAGGTTTGGGCTCTGATTTCGTACGCCCAAGATGGGTACCGATACCGGCAAAGCAGCCGCCGGCCGACACCAACTGGTGCGCGATCGGCATCATTCGGCTTGTGGGCGACACCTATGCATGGGTCGGACACCATTCCGACGGCGATGGCTACGATGAAATGCAACGCCATGTCACCTTTGAGGTACTGGCGAGCTTCTACGGGCCGAATGGGCAAGCCTATGCAGGCATCCTTCGCGACGGCCTGCAAATCCCGCAGAACCGCGAGGCGCTTTACCTGCAGGGCATCGCCTTTGTCGAAGCGTCGGAAGTCATCGCCGCCCCGGCGCTCATCAATGAACAGTGGGTCAGGAAATACGATCTGACCGTCACCCTTCGAACCCAGATCACCCGCATCTATGCCGTGCTGAACTTGCTTGAGGCAAGCGGGACGATCGTTACCGAAACCTTCACCCAACCTTGGGAAACGCCAGCCTAGGAGAGCTGATCTATGGCTTCTGGTCTTAACGTCAGTGACGTCGTCAATGTCACGATCAATCTCGCCCCTTTGGCGGCAGCCCAGCGCAATTTCGGCGCACTTCTCATCGTGGGCTCGTCCGATGTCATCGACACCAACGAGCGCATCCGTCAGTACAGTGACCTTGATGGTGTGGCGGAAGACTTCGGGACATCGGCGGCGGAATATCTGGCTGCCGATCTGTTCTTCTCGCAGTCACCGCAGCCCTCGATCCTCTATCTCGGTCGATGGGCACAGACGGCATCCTCGGGCCGTCTCAACGGTGGCGTTCTTTCCGGCGCTCAGCAGGATATTTCAATCTTCACCGCAATCGCCAACGGCTCGATGAAAATCGATATCGATGGCACGACCAAAACCCTGTCGGCGTTGAATTTCGCATCGGTGACGAATCTGAATGGCGTTGCCTCGATCATCGATACCGCCCTGACCGGCGCATCTGTGGTCTGGGACGCGGTCTCCCAGCGCTTCGTGATCCAGAGCGACACGACGGGAGCGACATCGACTGTTGGCTATGCCTCGGCGACTGGTTCCGGCACCGATATTTCTGGGTTGCTGAACCTTGTGACCGGCGTGGCGTCTCCTCCGGTGGCTGGTATCGCGGCCGAAACTCTCCTTGCAGCCGTCCAGGCGCTCGCGGATATGTCCAACGATTGGTACGGCCTGACTGTTGCCACAGCGACGCCTCCGGGCAATGCTGATCACCTCGCAGTCGCAGCCTTCATCGAGGGGGCTTCGGCAAGCCATCTCTACGGCGTCACGATCACCAATCCCACCGTTCTGGATTCCGCCGTTACCAACGACCTGGCCAGTCAGTTGAAGGCTTTGAGCTACAAGCGAACATTCACGCAATATTCGTCTTCGAGCCCCTATGCGGTCGCCTCTTTGTATGGCCGAGCCTTTACGGTCAATTTCGAAGCCAACAACACGACGATCACCCTGAAATTTAAGCAGGAGCCGGGAGTCGTTGCGGAGACGATTACCGAAAGTCAGGCCGCGGCTCTGAAGGCGAAGCACTGCAACGTCTTCGTCAACTATAACAATGATACCGCCATCATCCAGGAAGGTGTCATGTCCAATGGCTACTTCTTTGATGAAGTCCATGGCACCGACTGGCTGCAGAATGCCGTCCAGACGGACGTATACAATCTGCTGTACCAGAGCGCGACCAAAATTCCGCAGACCGATGACGGCACTCATCTCATCGTCACAGCAATCGAAGCGACTATGGCTCGGGCGGTGAACAACGGCCTCATTGCTCCAGGAGTATGGAATGCCGGTGGCTTCGGTCAGTTGAAGCAGGGGGACACCCTCACCAAGGGCTTTTACGTCTTCGCGCCATTGGTCGCCAGCCAGAGCCAAGCTGATCGCGAGGCCCGCAAGTCTGTCCCGATCCAGGTGGCCGCCAAACTAGCAGGTGCCGTGCATAGCGTAGACTGCATCATAAATATCAACAGGTGAGGCTGCCCGGAAGTACCATGGCGATATCGCCTGCGCCGGCTAACAATAGGAGGCTGTCATAGCTACGTATTCCTTTCTCGACGTCCAGGCCGCAATCTCCGGCCCCGGCGGTTCCTTCTCTCTCGGAAGCGGTGCTGGCGCCGCGGAAGAGGGTATCAGCGTCAGCATGGTCGAAGACAAAAACTCGATGGTCATCGGCGCCGACGGCTCCGTCATGCATTCGCTGCACGCCGGCAAGGGCTGCACAGTCACGATCCGGCTGCTCAAAACCAGCCCGGTCAATTATCAGCTGATGTCGTTGTTCAACTACCAAACAACGTCTTCGGCAAACCACGGTCAGAATACCATCTCGATCCGCAATCCGGTGCGGGGCGACAGCATCACGGTATCGCAGGCGGCTTTCAAGAAGCAGCCTGACCTTTCGTACGCCAAGGACGGCAACACGGTGGAATGGGGGTTCGATGGCGTAAGCGATACCATTCTGGGCATAGGCACGCCGGCGATTTGAGGTGATCCATGGACGAGTTTGAAATCGGTGAGTTCACCTATCGCGCCGGGAAAATGGACGCGATGACGCAGTTCCAGGTGACCCGTAAGCTCGCGCCGGTACTGGCGAGCTTCAAAGATGTTGACAACGATACCGGGGATTTTATCCCGGTTGCCGAGGCTATCGCTAAGCTCGACGACGCGGTGGTTGAATACGTCATCGCATGTTGTCTGGCGGTTGTTTCTCGAAAGCAGCTCAATGGTGCGGGATGGGCCGCGATCTGGGATGGTCGCGCCAAACGACCAATGTTCGAGGATATCGATATGTCGATCATGCTGAACATTGTCCGTCGGGTTCTGCAGGGGAATATTGGTTCTTTCTCCTCCGCACTCCGGTAAACTTCGATCGACGTCGCCCCGGCCTCAAATTCGATCCGGTAGTGCTTCCGAATGGGGAAGACTGGTTGCTCCGCCCTGTGTTTCACAAAATGTGCCTTTTCGAGAGCTTGAAGGATGGCACGCTGGATCTTTGCGACATCGCGCTTATGAACGAAGCGATCGATGTCGAAGAGGAAAACCAGTTCCGCGCGCAGGAAGCTGCAAAGGATAAGTAATGGCGGATGTCATCAGGGAATTCCTTGTTTCGCTCGGTTATTCCGTCGACAAGAAGTCCGAAACGGATTTCAAGCGCTCCACCCGGGAAGCCGTCGTACAGGCAAAACTCGTTGCCGATGCCATTGAAGGGGCTGCACGGACCCTGATGCAGGGCTTTGCGCAGATGGCGCAAGGCTTCTCAGCTCTGGAGTACCAAGCAGAGCGGACTAAAAACAGCGTCCAGGGCTTGCGGAACGTTGCCTATGCGTTCCAGCAGATCGGCTTGACCGCGGAAGACGCCAGTTCGGTATTGGAGGGTTTCGCTTCCAAGCTTCGCGAAAACCCGAGCATGAAAAACTACCTCGAACGTCTCGGGGTGGACACAAAGGGTAAGCAGCAGTTCGAGGATGTCATTGGCCTCGTTGACCGGCTCAAAAAGACCTATGGTTCGAAGGGCGATTTTGGCTACACGAACGCTTCGGCAATCGCATCGCAGTTCGGCATCCAGGAAAAGGTGTTTTACCAGCTCTGGAACAACCTCGACGAAGCGAAACGCCGGATTGCCAAGCGGCAAAGCATTGCTGATCTTCTAGGTTTCGATTCCGACAAAGCCGCCAAGGATTGGCGGGAATTCCTTCGGTCGATGACTGACACCGCCGCAATTTTCCAAGATATCTTCCAGAAGGCATTCTCGGACAACGCGCCCACGATTCAGAAAAAGCTTGAAGAATTTAATGCTTGGCTGATGGCGCATGGGAAAGAAATTGGGGATGACATCACGAAGATCGGGACGGCGGTAGCCGCGGCGGCCGAGGATTTTGGCACGCTCGCAGCGCAACTCGCCCCGGTCATCGAGAAATTCGATGCGATGATAAAGGAGCTGACGGGCGACGACGGTCTGAAGGCAGCTTTTGAGGTATTCGCCGTCTATCTTACCACCTCTTGGCTTGCCCGAATTCTTGGTGTTTTTTCCAGAGTCGGATTTGGGTGGATGGCGCTGGCAGCGCTTGTGGGATTTGCCCCGAACTCGATGGAACAAGCCAAGGCAAACGGCGATGCGATCAACGACTCAATCGGCGGAACAGGTATCGGTTCTTGGTTTGTCGGCACCCGGAATAAAGTCCGTGGTTGGTTCGGTCTGAAGCCGCTTGATGCGCGAGGAAACGTCATCGGCGGTTCTTCCACAAGTAGCGCTGCCAATGTTAGCGGCGACAGTGAGCAGGCGATTGCTGATGCTAAAGGCAGTCCCTCAAAATTTGTGAATGCTTTCTACAGGGCGGGGATAGAAGCCGGCCTCACCGACACCCAGGCTCGTTTGATGGCGGCCCAAGCCGGTTTGGAAAGCGGTTATGGCAGGCATGCTCCGGGGAATAATTTCTTTGGAATCAAGGCGGGCAGAAGCTGGGGAGGGGACACTCAGTCTTTGTCGACTACCGAGGTCGGGCCGAATGGACCTTATTCGACCGTTGCTTCCTTTCGAAAATATCCATCTCTAGCGGCTGGTATCCAAGACAGGATTGCATTCATGAAGTCCCATTTTCCAGATGCATGGAATGCGAACGATTTGGATGAAGCAATTTCGGCGTTGAACAACGGAAAATATGGATCGTATGCCACCGAGCCAAATTATGGGTATCTTGTCCGCGGAGTGTCTGGGAAAATTACGGCTAACGCAGAGCAGGTTCGACAGGAAATGGCGTTAAAATCTGCCGCATCCAGGGCAGCAAGAGCCTTCGATACCAGTCATCCAGCTTTCGATTGGGCCAAGAACGTCAACGCAAACTTGGGAGCCATCAATTCGGGAGCCCCGCTTGGCGGTGGCCTGACCAACAGCAGTCAGGTCACTATCGCGCCATCGTCCACCACTCACATTGTCGTAAACGGCGCAACCGATCCGGCGGCGACCGCTAACGCCATCGAGAGTAAGCAGAACGGCGTAAATTCGATGCTACTGAGAAACGCTCAGGGAGCCGTGCGGTAATTCCGATTATTTGTGAGGGCGGCCACCTTCGGCGATAACCTTCATCCCTTCAGCGATATCCAGCACATAGAAAAATGATGCTGTACCGTCTGCATGGCGATGGCCGTCGATACTGCTAACTCGCCAATCGAAAGCGCCACTTACGGTGCATTTGCCAAGTGTGCAATTTACCATTGTATCGTCATCGCGCAAGGAATATTGCCGGATTGGCCACCTGTCGAAATAGCGCCTTTTGTCCTCTATTATCTGAGGAAGGGTGAGCGATTTTCCATAATAAGTGACAAGGGGAGCGTAAGAACTGGATGCGACCTGGAGGGCTTGATTTAGCTCCATGCCACCGGACTTGATGAGATCTTCAACAAGGGCTACGGCTGCCGCTTCATTGCTGACTGCTTTTTTGGGCGCAATAGTTTCCGACTGAATTGTCTCAGTTTGAGGCTGAGGCGTCGGAGCTTTTTTATTCAGCCCCAATCTCGTCGAAAGTTCGATCCGTTTCATCGCATAAATGAAGCTGCATGTTCCTGACGGATCGCCCGAGTCCGGGATAGTTCTAGCGTACTCCTGGCAAATGCTGCGGAATGCGAGATACTCGGATGCGCAAAATTGCTTTGTAAGTTGAGGATCATCTATCTGATCATCAGAATTGTAACCCTTAGAAATAATCACATCATGCATGCAAGAAATGTAGGTGTTGATTGCAGCATCTGTCTGAGCGCGAACGTCTACATCTTGAGCGTGCCCAACTGACACCTTGACGAAGGCTAGCAGAAGAACGAGCGCGATCACCCCGAAAACGGCCCTGAGGAGACCGGGGAAAAGAATTGCCAGCAAAATAAGGACGAGTAGCGCGATAACCATCGTAGCCTCCGGACCTAGCCATTTTTATTCTGAAGTTTGGAAAAGTCGAGGGGATCGCGGTTTAGTTGACCGTAACCGACGACGCTCCTGCATCAGTGGCGGGAGAAGTCTGAGCCCGTTCTCTTTCATTTAGCATTTGCTTGAGAAGCTTAGTTTGCTCATCGGATGCAACTCTGATGCTCTCCAGGTCCTCAGACATTCTGCCAAAAACTGCGATGAGCAATCCGGTGACGAGCGAAGAAATGGCAATCTGCAAATACGTATCGAAAAATGGGTGCTGCTGATATCCGAAGATCACGATGATAATCGCGAATACAGACATCGTAAAAATCAGGCTGCCAACAAGATTAACGAATTTGCCCATGGGGTGTTTCCTTCCTAAGCAAAATTGGCTTGGGTGAAAACACCATTATCTGGAGTCGCGTAAAAGTCGAGATGAGAAACTAGGCGAACAATCGCCTAGGAGCAGCTTCGGGTATTTCCCGATTCATATGACGTGCAGCATCGATCCAAGACGTGATTGCATCTTGAACGTTATGGGCTGCTTCCTCATAGGTTTCGCCGTCCGACATGCAGCCGGGGAGATCCGGAACCGTCGCGATGAAGCCGCCGCCATCCTCGTCGGAGAGCGGTTCAATGATGATCTTGTAATCGTACTGGCTCATTTGGCGGACCTGACAGCATCGATGAAGGCGATAAGCTTCTTGATATATACGACTTTAATGGGACGTTTGAAAGGGACGGTCAAAATCTCTCGCTGGGATGGATGCGAGACGTTGTAGTGGGAACTTCCGGTTGGCTTGTTGCATGCCACTCCATGCTCGGCGCAGAGCGAGATAACGTCTTGAATAGTCCAGTCGTTTTTGGGATTCTGGCGCATCTTTTCGAGGCGCTTGGATTTCTTGGGTATAGAATCGCTTTCGCCAAAGATGGCCGCGAGCAATTTAACTTCTGGCAAATCGGCAGGATCGGTCATTCGCCGTCCTTCAGGTATCCGTGCCCGACCAGCCAGTCGCGGAGGATGCGGCGGATGGCTTCGGTTCGATTTGGCTTGTCATCTTGTCCACCGGCAAATGTGTCGATGGCATCTAGTTCGGAGCGCTGAATACGGAAATTAACCTGCTCACTATCGACCGGTGGCCGGCCCCTTGATTTTTTAATAGGATTTATTGTTGACTTGGTCATGAATATATCCTATCAATAAATACAGGCCGGTCAAGAGTTCGCACCTCCCAACCGGCCCTAACCGAAACCAATCTTCTGAGGAGATTGATATGGCTAAGGCCTCTATAACTCTTTCTTCGCTTTTCCGTAACCCCGCTGTTCGCGACGCTTTCGAGCGCGCCGAACGCGACAACGGCGCGGCATTCGCTGTTCCGGTTCCGAAGGCTCCGGTCCTGACCGGTGGCGCTGCTGCAGCTCGGGTTCTGGAGGTAGCGTGATGGAACGCCGGACCTTTCTCAAAGGCGCATTGATCGCTGCATCCACTCCAGCGGCAGCTTTTGCGCCGTCGGCTACCGTCACTCTCGGAGACTTGATCGCATATCATGGGCGCATATGGGCGGAATGCCGTAAGGCAACGGCTATCGTTGACGATCTTGTTCAAGGCGGCCCCGACTATCCGTGCTTAAGAACTCGTGATTTGGGGCCGCACTATTACGGCGCATTAGCTGACCGTAAGTTCTTCTTCGAGGAAGAGATTGGGAAATACTTCGATAAGCTGGATAGCGATGCTCAACGGCATATCGAATATGGATTTACGCCAAAGGCTGATCAATCTCGTGTGGAGCGCCTGAAGGCTGATCGGATGGAGGCGCTAAGGCGCTTCGCCCAGATGAAGGCCGATCGGAAGGCTTGGGAAGACGCTGTCGGTCTGACGGCGGCGCAAGCGGAATCCGACCGGTTGGCCGATCTGGAACTGGAATACGATCGGAAAATTATGAATTGGCCGATTCAGACGCTGGATGAGGCTAAACAGATCGCCAGCTACCTCAAGAACCTTCACGAGGGAAAAATTCCGAAGGACGCAGCTCTAAAGCTTATAGAGGGCCTTGCCACATAATCTGAATCCGGCGTTCCGACGCCTGATCCGTGACGGCGGGGTTTTGGCCTTGCATCCGGCCCCGCTGTCACGTCCACCGGCCATCAGCGACGATGGCTAGTTCCACTGCCGACCTAGAAGGAAAACCGGCAATGACAAGCACACAGATGACACCGATGAATGCCGAACGCAACCCTGTGGTATTTGCGAAGGACGGGGAAGTGTTCGCAAATAGCCGCGATGTTGCGATGTTCTTTGGCAAGGAACATCGCCATGTGTTGCGCGATATTGATAATTTGATTGCGGCTGAAGCCAGCTTGGGTATGTCCAATTTTGGGCAGACCCCATATGTTGATGCTCAGAACGGCCAAAGCTACCGGACATACAATATGGACCGCGACGGCTTCACTCTTTTGGCCATGGGCTTCACCGGCGGAAAGGCTCTCAAGTGGAAGCTTCGCTACATCGAAGCCTTCAACGCCATGGAAGCCGAACTTCGCCGGATCGCCAACAGCGGCCCGACGATTGATCTCAATGACCCCGGCGCTCTTCGCGGCCTTCTCCTTACCTACAGCGAGAAAGCGATGGAGTTGGAAAAGCAGGTCAAAGAGCTTCTGCCCTCTCAGGAGGCTTTGCAGCGTCTCTCCCAGGCCGAAGGAAGCCTTTGCATCAGCGATGCGGCCAAGGCCCTTCAGATGCGCCCGAGCGATCTTTTCAATTGGCTCCGGCAAAATGGCTGGATCTACAAGCGTGTCGGTGCGGCGCACGACTTGGGATATTCGTCCAAAACGCAGGCCGGCTTGCTGGAACACAAGGTGACTACGGTCCTGAGACCGGATGGATCGGAGAAAGTAACCGAACAGGTTCGGGTAACGGCGAGGGGGCTGACAAAGCTTGCTCAGCTCATCAAGCCTCCGATGTCAGTTGCGTAGTCACCGTTCGGTGAAAGTAGTGACATCAAAGACTTGCCACCCGTTTCGGCAGGTGGCATTCTGGCCCAAGAGTTACGCCGAGAGTTCTCTCAATCAACCTCGGGCGCGAAAGCGAGCAGGGCAGGTGAGGCGAGTTATGGTGTGGCCGGGCGTGTCGGACCATGGTGAGTTTTGTCAAGGCAGGAAATCAAAGGCGGTTCTTCGGGACCGCCTTTTTCTATAGGAGGCATACCGGTTGAGCATTCTTGATGATGCCTTCGCGCTGATCACGACACCGATACGGGCGATTGGCACAATCTTGCCCGATGTGGTCGTGGAAGAGCTGCATCGGGACGAGCTGGTTATCACGTCGCATCCGGTCGAAACCGGAGCGCCGATTTCGGATCATGCTTTCAAGCTTCCTCAGGAAGTGGAAATCCGATGCGGCTGGTCGAATTCGAGCGCGGGGTTCGTCGGCTACGTTGAATTGGTCTATAATGAATTGCTGGCCCTCCAGCAAAGCCGAGTGCCGTTCACCGTTTTCACCGGGAAGCGGGTCTATCAGGACATGCTTATCCGTTCTTTGCAGGTCACGACGGACGAAACGTCTGAGTGGGCGCTGATGGTCACGGCAGGATTGCAGCAGGTGATTATCGCGAATACCGCGACGACATCGCAGACGGCGAATGCTTCTCCATCGATGTCGTCGCGGGTAGGATCAACCATTGATTTTGGCACAAAGCAACTGACAGTAGCGGGTCCGATCCAGGCGGCGGGAGGCTGAGTCCTATGGCGACCTATGAAATTCCGCTGACCGCAACGCCTCAGTCGTTCAGCATAGTGCTTGAGGACGTGACTTATCGGTTCACTCTGAAGTACGTCACGGCCCCAATGGGTGGATGGCTGTTCGATATTGCGGACCAAGACGGCAACGACATTCTCTGCGGCGCTCCGCTGGTGACCGGCCACGATTTGCTTGAGCAGTACAGCTATTTGAATATCGGCGGCCAGTTGATCGTTCAGACGGACGCCGACCCTGACGCCGTGCCGACCTTCGATAACTTGGGCGTTCAGTCCCATCTTTATTTTGAGACGCCATGACCCAACAGTGGATTCGGTATTGCAAGCTCACGGTCGAGGGCGGCGGTGAGGCGATAGACCTTTCTGCCTTCAGAATTCGGTTTACCGTCAAGCAGCATACGCTTCAGACCCCGAACCTTGCAGATATCGTCATCACCAACCTTGCTCCGGCGACGGCCCAGAAGATCAAAAAAGAAGGTCAGATCGTCTCGTTGGAGGCTGGCTATCAGGACGGCTTTGGTCTGATTTTCAAAGGCAACATCATTCAGCGCCGGATCGGGCGGGAGAGCCCTACGGACACGTATTTAAACCTGATCGCGGCGAACGGTGATCAAGCCTACAATTACGGCAAGGTTTCAAAGACCCTGGCAGCCGGCCACACTTATCTTGATCAGGTCCATGCCGCCGCCGAAGCAATGAAACCTTATGGGGTATCTCTGGGCTACATTGCCGATCTCGGTTCGAAACAGATGCCGCGGAGCCGAGTACTGTTCGGCATGGCCCGCGATATTCTGCGAACGGTCGCGATCTCAACGAACACGAATTGGAGTGTTCAAAACGGCCAACTGACGATGGTCAAGAACGACGAGGCCAAGCCTGGCTCGGCGGTCGTTTTGAACTCGACTACCGGCCTCATCGGCATGCCGCAACAGACCATATACGGTATCAGCGCCCGGTGTTTGTTGAACCCTGCAATTGCGCCAAACAGCCTGATCCACATCGATCAGTCCAGCATTCAAGAGGCGGTTTATAGCGTCGATAATACAAATCTGGTCGGGACCGCCGAGACCGGGAATAACTCGATCTACAGCACAATGACGGCTGCTGATGGGTTCTACACTGCTGTCTGGCTATCCCATACCGGCGATACGCGCGGGCAGTCTTGGTACACCGATATCATTTGCTGGTCTGCAAATTCGTCGGGGCGGATGTCTAATGAGGCACTTTCGCTCGGTCTTCCAAGCATTTGAGATAACGATGGATATTCGAGAACTTGTTGATGACCCCGAAGAAAGCCTCAGGGCGATGCTTGATGGCCTGCAGGCAAAGATGTGGACCGCGCTGCCATGCGTAATCAACAGCGTGGATTTCGGAAAGCAAACCGCCTCGCTGCAACCGGCGATCAAATCCATAGTCCGCAACCCGGATGGAACGACCCAAGCGGTAGACCTTCCTTTGCTGAACGATGTCCCGTTGCATTTCCCGTCAGGCGGCGGCTCTACGATGACCTTCCCGATCCGTGAGGGCGACGAGGCTCTGGTTGTTTTCTCATCTCGGCCGGCGGACGCGTGGCATCAGTCGGGCGGGGTGCAGGCACAGATCGACGCCAGGATGCACGATCTTTCGGACGGTTTCGCTCTAGTAGGCTTCAAGTCCGCTCCCAAGGCGCTGTCGAACGTGAGCTCGACATCGACGCAGCTTCGCTCGGATGACGGTCAGCACGTCGTTGATTTGAACCCATCGACGGGTTTGACACTTAAGTCCGGTGGCGTCTCGATCGCTATTTCGCCGTCTGGGGTGGCGTTCACGGGCGGGGAGATCACCCACAACGGCAAGAACATCGGAGACACGCACGTTCATGGCGGCGTGACGGCCGGTAGTTCGGACACAAGCACACCGCACTGAGGAATTTTCCATTGAGATACCGAAAGCTCGACGCCGATGGCGATTATACCTTCGGCCACGGCCAAAGTGATTTTTGGCGAGATGTGCCCGACGCGCCGGCTCAAGCTGTCAAGACACGACTTCATCTGCAGCTTGGCGAGTGGTTTCTCGACAACACCGAAGGAACGCCATGGAAAACGCGTGTCCTAGGCGAGTACACCGGTTCGACCCGCGATCCAGTCATCAGAACCAGAATCCTCGGCAGCCAGGGCGTTACGGGCATCGCTGACTATTCCAGCTCGCTCAATCGCGACACGCGCGCCTTTTCGGTGAACTGCACGATCGACACGCAATACGGCGCTGCCGTGGTCTCGGAGACGATGTAATGGCGACAACGCCTGTTTGCACTATCGATGCCACAGGTATCCATGTGCCGTCCTATGACGACGTGTTGAACTATCTTGAGAACGCGTATCGAGCGATCTACGGCCAAGATGTCTACCTTGAGCCAGATTCCCAAGACGGACAGCTTCTTGCGATCTTCGCGCTCGCCATCTCGGACGCAAATTCTATGGCGGCAGCCGTCTATAATTCGTTCTCACCGGCTACCGCCCAAGGAGCGGGTCTCTCAAGTGTTGTGAAGCTCAACGGCATTCAGCGAGGCGTGGCCTCATATTCCTCCGTTGATTTGACCCTCATCGGGCAGGCCGGAACGACCATCACAAATGGCATTGCGACGGATACGAATGGCAATCAATGGAACCTGCCGGCATCTGTTACAATCCCGGCCGGTGGCGAAATCATAGTGACGGCGACAGCGGCGCAAGCCGGCGCGATTACCGCGGACGTTGGGGCCGTGTCCACCATCGCCACGCCGACACGCGGATGGCAGTCCGTAACGAACGCCTCTTCCGCGGCCATCGGCTCACCCGTCGAGACCGATGCGACGTTGAGAAAAAGGCAATCGACATCAACGATGCTCCCGAACAAGACCGTTTTGGAAGGTATCATCGGCGCGGTTGCGAACCTGACTGGCGTCACGCGATATGCGGCTTATGACAACGATACCGACGTCACTGATGCGAATGGTATCCCTGGCCATTCGTTTGCGCTGGTGATCGAGGGCGGCGATGCCCAGACGATTGCCGACACCATTGCTCTGAAGAAGGGTGAAGGCAGCGGGACGTATGGCTCTGCGAGTGAAACCGTGATCGATAGTTATGGCGTCGCACACGTCATACGCTTCTCACGGCCGACGCTGGTGCCGATCACGGTCGCGATCACGGTAAAGGCTTTGGCTGGTTATACGACCTCGGTCGAGACGTCGATCAAGGATGCAGTCGCATCTTACATCAACGCGACAGCAATCGGGGGCGGCACCAGCGGCGTAGTGGAATGGGACGGTGCGATTTCCGCGGCGTGGGGCGTTTCGGGCTCGGCGGCATTCCGGGTCACGTCGCTCACGTTGTCGCGGTCAAGTGGGACCGGCTCTCCTGATGTTCCGCTTTCGTTTGACGAGGCATCTTCTTGTGAAGTCGAAGATATCACGATCACGGTGACCTGATGGCGAGTGTCGACGACTATCTGGCTCTGATCACGTCCTATCATCGGGGCAAGCCGAAGTTCTCGGCAACTGTCTCCGCACTTGTTCAGCCATTCGTGGATGGCCAGAATTTCTTGGCATCGCTGCCGCGCGCCTTTGACATCGATTATTCGATTGGCGTCCAGGAAGACGCCGATGGCGCGTGGATTGGGATCAGCCGCAATATCCCGGTCCCTATCCCGAATGTCTGGTTTTCTTTTGATGATGACAAGCGGGGCTTCGATCAAGGCGTCTGGAGAGGGCCGTACGATAGCGATACGGGCATAACGGTCCTCGATGACGAGACATACCGAACGCTGATCCGAGCAAAAATCGCGGCAAATATTTGGGATGGGACAGTTGAGAACGCGTCGGACGCGTTCAACATTATTTTCCCTCAACCATCGTCTGACCCGATAACCCTGCTGGGGCTCAACGATGATGGATCATATTCCGTTCTCACAGGATTGATGAGCAGCGGATTGCGCGCGGTTCTCACCGGTCTACCGAACCTTTCCGGAACGCTGATTTTCGTTCTGGACAACGGCGATATGACCATGACCGTCGGGATATCCGGTGAAATCCCATCGCTGCTTTTCCTCGCGATACTTGAACAGGGGTTGTTGCCGATAAAGCCGGCCGCCGTTCGGATCAACTACGCCATAACCTCAGTCGACAAGACGCCAGTCTTCGGCTTCGACGTACAGAATGAGTACATCGCCGGTTTTGATACTGGCGCGTGGGGCGTCGAGCCCGGTTACTTCACCTCGTAGTCTTCATGGAGACACCATGACAAATCAATACCTGCCGTTTGCAACGGCCGGGGGCGCAAACGTGCTCGCGCCCTCAGATTATTCCTCATTGCCCGCGCGGCTAGCCGGCTTTTCGTCCGGAACGGCATTGTCGGTGCAACTGAATTCAGTATGGCGCCAATCGTCTGTCGCGGCTGCGATGCTCGGTCAGTTCATCGGCGATGTCGGAGGCTTCGACGCCTTGGACGACGGCAGCGTTGATAACCTGCTGTTGAGTTTTAAGCGAACCTTCCAAGGTGAGCAGACGAACTATATTGCTGCGGGTGGAACTCCGAACGCGCTTACAGCGACATTGTCGCCAGCCCCTGCGGCTTTGTTTGCCGGACTTCGTTTCCTTTTAAAGATCGGGTCGGCCAACACCGGAGCCGCGACCCTCAATCTGAACAGCCTCGGGGCGACGGCTATTATCCGTGCCGACGGCTCCCCTCTTCAGGCGGCTGACCTTCAGGCTGGGTCGATTGTCTGCTTTGTCTATGACGGATCGAGCTTCCAGGTTCAGGGGCTGACGACGGCTTATCTTCCGGGCAGAAACGTCACGGCATATTCGACCGCTGGCACCTATACATTTACGGTGCCGGTCGGCGTCTACAAGATCTACTGCACATGCGTTGGCGGCGGCGGAGGGGCGGGTGGCATCGGGACAGGTTCTTCCGGCACCACATATCCCGCTGGTGCTGGTGGGGCTGGGGGCACGGCTCTCGGATGGATCAGCGTCACTCCAGGGCAGACCATCACGATTACGGTAGGGGCTGGTGGTGCGGGGGGCGCCGCAGCCTCAACCAATACATCCGGTTCATATGGTTCGAATGGTTCTACTGGTGGGACGTCCAGCGTGGGTAGCTTCATGTCTGCCACCGGCGGCGGGTATGGCGGCGCTACATCGTCTGGCTCGGCTGGCGGTGTCGGCGGTGTAGGTACGGGCGGCCAGATTAATCAGTACGGCGGTAATGGCACGGACGGATCGGGCGGGGCCGGCTCTGCGATCTACGGCGGGAACGGAGGGGCCAGTTCCCAGGGTGGGGGCGGTCGTTCGGCTACCGCCTATAGCGCCGTGGTCCAGAATGGGCGCGCGCCTGGCTCCGGCGGAGGTTCCGTCTACAACACATGGTCTTCCAGTGGTGCGGGCGGCAATGGTGCCGATGGCATCGTTATTCTCCAATACTAAGGATTATCCATGACCCAGACTTTCGCTCGTGTGGTCGATGGCATCGTCGTGGAAATCGCGACGATACCAGACGGCGCAAACATCACCGATTGTTTCCAGGCAGATATCGCCGCAGCCTTCGTATCCTGTTCATCCGCGGTGCAGCAGGGCTATGCGTACAATGGCAAAAAATTCAGTGCGCCGACGGTTCCCGCTGTCACACAGGCCGATCTGATCGCCTATGCGGCGGCTAAGCGGTACCTGCTCGAGACCGGCGGCTATACCTATGACAGCCATCGCATCGCGACGGATCGCGACAGCCAGAGCAAGATTACCGCCGTTGCATTGTCGGCAAATCTCGTCGGTTCGTCCTTCTCTGCAGAATGGAAGTGCTCTGATGGCACGTTCTTCACGCTGAACCAATCTGACGCCATTGCGATGGCGACTGCGATCATGACGTTTATCAGCGCCTGCTTTGCCGCCGAGGCCGCCATCGTGACTGCGATCACGGCCGGCACAATCACGACCACCGCTGATATCGACGCGGCCTCTTGGCCGGCGAATAGTTAAGCCGTCCCCGAACATCGTTCTATCTAAGGATTTCACAATGGCCGATAATGGCGCTATCGAACAGCTCACTGTTCGTACCCTTACGCATGTCGTGGGTAATGATGGTTCTGGCCGTGTTGGCCGGGAGCCAGTAACTGATTTCGTGAAGTCTAATAAGCAAATCGCGACGGATGACACACTGAAAGGTGGCGGACAGATCGGTAGCGGATTGACGCTTGGATTAAGCGCTACCTCTCTTACTTCGCTCGCCAAAGCCGACAGCGCTCTTCAGCCAGCCGACCTGAATACGGCTGTATCTGATCTTGAAAGTCAGATTTCGGCGTCCGGGCAGGGATATATTGTCGGCGAGAGCTGGACGGACCTTTCTACGAACCCGGAAAAGGCAGGAACCCATGACGGGCAGCTTGGCCGAATCCCCAATGTCATAACGACCACACATACCGGTTACTATCTGGACACGTCTGGCACTCCTGTTTCGGGAACGATTAATGACGCGGGTGAATACCAGTGGAGTTCCAGCCTATCAGCTTGGGTCCGCACAGGCGACATAATCGATCCTCCCGCCATTCAAGCATCCATCGTTCCGCCGCAGCAGGCATACGAAGCGCTATCAGCCACACAGACCATCGGCACGCCCGCCACGCCCGTGACTGGTACGGCGCTCGCCGGATCGACCTATGTCCTCAATACGCCCGTATCCAAGGCAGGCTATATCACCAGCATTTCTGGATACGCGTTATCGGCCGGTTCCGTCCGCCTGAAGCGCTTCTTGCTGAGTGCCGGAACATTCACCCAGACCGGCGCCGATGTCGTGGTCGCGGTCCCCGCCGGCGCATTCACCGTCTCGTTGAAGGACAAGGGCTACATTGCAGTCAATGCCGGTGACTATCTCGGCTTCTGGGCAGCGGCTCCGTCCATTATTCCGGTGAATGCCGGTGCGCAGCCGAGTGACAGCCGCACCCCATATTATGCCAGCTCCACGGTCGGCAACGTGACGTCCATCACCGCTGGAACGCTGGTCACGAGTGCTCGTATCGAGCTGGCGTTTGCCGTCAGCTCCGTGAGCGTAACGGCGTCCATGGTCCAGACGATCGGCCTGGACACGCAATATGCCCTGTCGGGCATGCGCGCCGCCCTTCTTGACGCCGGCATCTATTCGCCCGCCCTGGCGCTGTTGGAGCATCATGGCGCGTGGTATGACCTGACCGACCGTACCGCCATCTTCACCGATCTGGCGGGAACGGTGCCTGTCTCCGAAACCGGCGACCTTATTCGATGTATCCGTGACAAATCGGGCAATGGCTATGACCTCGCGGTCACGGATGACGCTTATCGCCCCGCCTACAAGCGCAAGAGCATCGGTCGGTATTCCACCGTTGTTTTCGGCTCGACGCATCATTTGAAGGCCAAGAAGACGGGACTGACCCGCAACAGGGACAAGGTGACGGTATTCGTTCTCGCCAAGTTCACCGCCCCGTCCGGTGGTCAGGCGGTCATCGTGCATTCCATTCTGGACAGCGCGACCGCCGCCCGCCTGTATGTCGGTCAGGTCGGCATTCCCAGCGCATCGCGGCTTGGTGCGCTCGTGCGTCCGACCGATCCCGGATCGAGCATAAACGTTCTCAGCTATAAATATCTGAACCTCAACTACTTTGCCGGTGAATGGGTCATTCTCGAATGCGAGATGGATTGGGCGGCTGGTACGGCCCACGTCTTCACCAACGGCTATAATACCGTCGAGGGCGCAATCACCTTCACGCCGGCCGCTGCATCGAGAAACGAAGCCGAGGCGGCGATCTGGCTCGGGGGTATGGGGCCGACGACAAACCCCTTTATCGGCGAAATGGCGGAGGTGATCGAGCTTTGCGGCACCCTCGCGCCGGAAACGCGCGAGGGCATTTATGACTATCTGAGCCGCAAGGCGCTCGATTTGGCCTTGGGCGATCTCGAAGACTACGATCCGACCGGGCCGCTTCCCGCGATCTTCTTTTGGTTCAACGACCCCCATGTCATTCAATACGACACCGGCAAGTTCATCGTCGGCGGCAATTCGTCGGGCGGATCGCCGATCGCCGCGATGTACGACTTTACCGGGACCGAACTGGCGATCATTCAGAAGGTGATTTACGATCGTCTCGACGTCGACGATCACGATGTCCTGGCCTTTGCAAAACTGGCGGATGGCAATGTGATCGCCGTTGTTTGCCGTCATACGCTCGATCCGCACATGTGGGTCAGCAAGACGACGACGCCGGGTGATATCACGTCATTCGGAACGGCGGTCGACATCGGAACGGCGATCAATCCGGTTCCCGGCCATGACATGGACTATGCCTACAATTTCCTCTACCGGCTTTCCGGAGAGTCCGACCGTCTGTATCTCGTCTTCCGCGCCTCCGACAATGACGATTATTCGCCTGGATGGCGCTCGGAAGACTGGTGCATTACCTGGTCGGACGATGGGGGCACCACATGGGTCCAGGCAAAGAAGCTGTGGGGCACGCGCCGCCCCTATACGAAGGTGGGATCGAACGGCACGGATCGTCTCGACTTCTTCTTCAACAACTCGCATCCGGGCGTGGAATGGGCGGATCACAACAACGTCTACCACTGCTATTATACGGGCGGCTCGTTCTACAAAACTGATGGAACGCTGATCGGCAACATGAGCGCGCTGCCCCTCGATTTCTCGCAAGTCAATCTTGTCTACGATCAGCCGACGGAAGGTCTTGGCCGGTCGTGGGTGTGGGATATCGTCAACGACCCGCTGACCGGCAATCCGGTCGGCTGCTTCGCCGTCTTCACTGCCGAAGCCTTCAAGGATCACCGCTACCATCAGGCCCGGTGGAACGGCGCGGCGTGGGTGCATCATCAGGTCTGCACGGCCGGAGGCCCGCTCATCCCGTCGCAGGCGGCGTATTCCGGTGGCGTCATCACCGATCCGGAGGACATCAACACCGTCTACTGCTCAAGGCAGGTCGACGCTAACGGCAACATCGACAACGTCAACGGCATCTATCAGCTGTTCAAGTACGTGACGGCCGACAGCGGCGTCACATGGACCGGCACCCAGCTCACCTTCGGAAGCTATCCGTCCTTCCGGCCGGTGATCCCGAAGGGCGCGCGCAAGCTGTTCTATGTGACCGGTCCTTATGGTCCGACCTATGCCTATTATCAGACGAAGGTCGCAGTGATGGACATCGCCTGATGGTGAAGGAAAAGGGGAAACGGCAAGTGGACGAGTTCGGCGCGGAAATCCACTCCTACGGCGACACCGTGGATTTGCAACTGTTCGATTTTCTCGACGTTGACGACTGGATAGGCGGCCGCCACCGCCCGTTCCATCACAGGATTTCCATGTGGCTCCGAAAGTTCTTCGGTTCTAGCGTAATGAATTGAGCTCATGCCTTGTTCAGTCTTGTAGGATCACCTCACAAAAAGGCCTTGTCTCGCGACAAGGCCATGTAAGAAGTGCTGCGGGAGTTGGGGTATCCAAGCCCAACCGTAAACTTAATGGTTGAGCAGCGGTCAAGGTTCCGGCCGACATCTAAAACTCAGGATATCCCATGAAGCCGAAACTCATCCCGAATGCGGGCCGGGTGCATCTGCTCATTCTCTAAATCAACCAACTTTTATGGAGTTGTGGTCATGAACCGCACGACTTTCTTTGCATTCGCCCGCAAGGCACCCTTTGGCGGTAGCCTGTGGCAATCTCAGGTAGACGGCCTGAATAAGATCCTTGATGAGTGGCAGGCGCGCGGCCTTACTGACATCCGCTGGCTCGCCTACATGCTGGCGACCGTGTTCCACGAAACCGGCGGCAAGATGCAGCCCGTTCGCGAGGGCGGCGGCGAAAAGTACCTGAAGAGCAAGCCCTATTATCCGTGGGTCGGCGAAGGACTCGTGCAGGTCACTTGGGAGAAAAATGCACGCAAGTTCGGCGCCACGGCTCCCGGCCAGCTCATGACTTGGCCCGTCGCCCTGAAGGCGCTCTTCGATGGCATGATCAACGGCATGTTCACCGGCAAGAAGCTAGCCGATTATTTCAACGGCTCGATCGATGATCCTGTTGGCGCCCGTCGCATCGTCAATGGCACGGACAAGGCCCAACTGATCGCCAGCTACCACAAGAACTTCCTCGATGCGATCATCGCATCTCAGGACGCCGTGAAGGCTGCCGAGATCGAACCCGAAGATGCCAAG
>UBYA01000025.1 GCA_900469615.1 Hyphomicrobiales bacterium
ACGTTGGCTTTGACCAGTGCATCGAGAGGCAAGACTGTCGCATCTCTAACTGGCCCAACTGTCGCATTACTAAATAGCCGCTACAGAGGACGATCAGATAACATATATTATGGAACTTTTTTCTGCCGCAACGCAAAAAAACGGCCAACGCCGGGAGGTTTTATTCCATAGGGTGGGGCTCGAATACGAAAGGTTTGGCAAATTGTGGCAGGCCGCAGCACAACTTTGCGGACCGCGCGATCGCGCCACCAGATCGATGCCATGGGCTTTCGACGAGGCTGCTTTCAAGTCTGGATATCGGCGGTAGGAGGAGGAGCCAAGCGTAGTAAATATCTGCGAGCGAAGAAGTGATGGAGCTGCGAATTACGATTGTCATGACGCCGACGTCCTCAAGACAGGAAGGAAAAGGCGAAATGTCGCGCCGCCACTAGCCTTGTTCTCGGCGGTTATTTCTCCGCCATGATGCTCGGCGATCGTCCGTGAAATCGATAGACCCAGCCCAAGGCCCGTGTCTTTGGTGGTAAAGAAGGCATCAAATATTCGGCCAGAATGCCCTTCGGGCAATCCTGGCCCCGTGTCGCTGATCTTCACCTCGACGGCCCCCGCGCCCGCAGCCTCGATCGAGACATCAAGCTTCTTCACCGCGGAATTTTCCATGGCCTGAATTGCATTCAGAAGAAGATTCAACAAAACCTGTTGTATCTGGACCTTGTCTCCGACGATGGCCGGAATATCCTCAGAGATACTTGTTTGGACTGATACTCTCTCTCGTTTTATCAAATGCTCCACCAACGGCACGACCTCTCGGACCATTTCCGCGACGTGCACGCTCTCAGCGGAACGGCTGTCTTTGCGGAAGAGTGATCTAACCCGCGTCACCACTTCGTTCGCCTTGCGGGCCTGTTGAACGATCGCGACCAAGTTATTGCGCGCGTTGGGAATATTCGGCTGAGCCCGATCCAACCAGCGTATGCTAGCGCCGCCCGTGGCAATGATCGCCGCCAAGGGTTGGTTGACTTCGTGGGCGATGGAGGCTGCAACTTCGGCCATCATCGCTGTCCTCGACACATTTGCAAGATCGCTTTCCAATTGCCGAAGCTTCTCGGCCACTTGCAGCTCAGCCGTAATGTCTTGGATGACCGATATGTAAAATGGGTTGGCAAAGCCGTCCGAGCGCTTCGCGAGGAACTTGAAGCTGCGGACCTGTTCCCCTTGGAGCAAAATCCTGAAGTGGAAAGCGATCTCCGCGACGCCTTGCGTTGCGGAGGCCAGCGTCTCCTTGACCTGCTGGATATCTTCCGGATGTACCTTTTCCAAGAATGCAGTTTTCGAGGGTTCAGTGCCTTCATTGATACCGAGAAGATTGAAGGTCTCTTTGGACCAGTACGTTTGCGTCCAATTAGGATTGAAGCCGATGCTCCCGGTGCTTGTGAGCGCCTGCCCCTGTGCCAAATAAGACTCGTTCAGCTTTAGAGCCTCTTCTATATTTCGGCGGTCTTCGGTGTCCACGATCACGCCATACCAACGAGATACGTTTCCGCTCCGGTCGAATGTTGGGCTTCCATAGGTGGTGACCCACCGATAGCCACGCTGGGGGTCTCCTATCCTCATCTCGTTCACACCGGGTACATTATCCGCCAGCACAGCTCTCCACTTCGCTTCCAGCCCTGGCCAATCTTCCGGATGGACCCCAACATGCCAACCCCAACCCTTGGCTTGGTCCCAAGACAGCCCGTAGTAGGACAACAGGCGACTGTTGGCGTAATCCATGTAGCCGTCGGGTTTGGTGCTCCAGATCATGGCTGGAGCCTCCTCAAGAAGGTCGCGGAGTTCTTCCGGTTGCAGTGCAGCCGGAACATCCACTTGGGATACCGGACCGGCTTCCACGCCTACGAAAACAACCTCACCCGAGCCCGCGCCGAGAGCCTTTACTTGAACCCATTCGAAGCGATCCTTTGAGGTGGCGACTCTCAATGCAAGGCTCGCCGTCTCTCCGACAATCATTGACGACAGCTTCTCACGGTCATCCACGTGGAAGGCGCGTAGCCAACCTAGAGCCGCCGACTGCTCGTAATCCAATCCGGTTACGGATTGCCAGTAACCGTTCACGAACGTGCATCCGCCCTGCGTCACCGTCCAAACCAGAACCGGCAGTTGCTCAAAATCCACGCGACGACTTCTCCGAGTAAAACGAGGGCCGGATGCACAATTCGAAACCTCCAGCACCGGTAATGGCTGACGGCAGAATGCCAAAGTAAAGCATCTCGGAAAAGAGCCTATAGCGAGCGCGGTGCGATCGTACGTTCTGCGGGCGCGGGCGTCTGCTTTCGGATGTTGAATGCCGTCTCCTGGCAATACGTGGGCCCCGGGACGCACCGAGCCTGGCCACCAAGCTCAGTGCCGAATATCGGCACGGGCCCGATATCACTGAGGCCCGTGACCCATGGTTTTACGCGGCCGAGACGTTCGAAAACAACATGTTCAGCCCTTCGGCGATCGTCGGATGTGCGAGAATGCCATCCCTTAGGGCGGTATAGGGCAGCTCTCCGAGCATTGCCATTTGAACGACACTCATAACCTCGCCCGCAGTCACACCAAGCATGCTGAAACCGAGGATTTGATCATCGCCCGCGGCAACCAGCGCCTTCATGAAGCCGGTGCGTTTGGAAAGTGTCCTTGCCCGTGGGACGGCGTCCATGGGTAGCTTCGCCGTCCTGTACGGTATGCCCCTGCGTTTGGCTTCGGTCTCGTTCAAGCCGACGCGCGCGAATTCGGGGTCGATGAACACACAATAGGGAACCAAACGATCCGAGGTTTTCCTCCCACCGCCCGAAAGCGCGCTTTTGACGATACGGTAATCGTCCAGGGATGCATGTGTAAACATCGGCGTTCCAGCCGCCTCCCCCATCGCCCAAGTGTCGGTCGCCGTCGTCCGAAGTTGTTCGTCAACCTTGATGAATCCCCTGGAGTCCAGTTCGACACCGGCGAGGTCCAGACCTATGTCGGCCGTCCTTGGTTGACGTCCGGAGGCGACCAGGATGTGAGAGCCTTCGAACGACCGTCCATCGGCGGTCGTCACTGTCACCGATTGCCCGGACTGTCCAGACACGTTCAAGATTTCATTTCCGAGGACGACCTCAATGCCTTCACGTTCAAGTACCTTCAAAACTGCATCACTGACGTCTGGATCTTCTCGCGGCGCAAGCACGCTGCCCCTGTCGATAATCGTCACCTCGGACCCAAACCGCCGGAACGCCTGGCCGAGCTCCATGCCGATATACCCACCACCGATCACTACTAGCTTCGATGGAAGGTCACCAAGCTGCAGCGCTTCAACGTGCGTGATAGGATCGGCGGCAGCAAGGCCTGGGATATTGGGGACAACCGCTTTTGTTCCGAGATTAATGAAAACGCGGTCACCAGCGAGGCTACGAATTCCGTCGGCAGTTTGCACCTCGATCGTCTTGGGGGCGACAAACTTGCCCCATCCAATTACAAGCTGGAGGCCGCTTGCGTCGAAGCCCGCCTGATTTGTCGCCACCATTTCCGAGACGACTGCGGCAGTACGATTCTTCACTACATCCAGACTTGTGAAAACCTTGTCCGCCTGTGCTCCGAACTCCGCGAGGCCTTTCAATGCGTGGGCGACTTCCGCGCTTCGGATAAACGTTTTACTGGGGATGCACGCGACGTTGATGCAGGAGCCGCCGATCATGCCTGCCTCGACAACCGCGACTGATTTTCCGGCTTTCGCCAGGTCCATTCCCAGCGTTTTCCCGGCCTTGCCGCCGCCCAATATCAGGATGTCAAACTTTTCTATTTGAGTCATACCGTTCTCCTCGAGTTTCCTCGGCGACAGAGGCATATTTGGGCGGCTGTGGTATTGTAGATTTCGGTCGCGATCCCCGGCGACGACAAAGCCACCGCAGTTTCTGCAATCGCAACCGATCCCTTCGAACCGGTGCCAAACAGATTGTTGCTGGCGAAAGAACGGGATTTCGAGACGCCCTCAATTCGTCTCACGATTTTCGCGAAGGATCGTCAAGGGGTGCATCGTGCCGGTCTCACCACCTAGCTTCTGTTTTGACGACTGACCGAGTAGCCACCGTCGACAGTGACGATCTGGCCAGTGGTGAAGCTAGCCTTCATAAGGTAGACAAAAGCTTCGGCAACATCTGATGTTTCTCCGACCCGCCCCACCGGCAGGGATCTTCCGAACTCGGAGAAGTAGCTTTCTCTGGCATCTGCGGGCACTCGGTTCCACAACGGGGATCGAATGACGCCCGGGGCGACTGCATTGACCCGGATCGGTGCCAGTTCGAGCGCGAGTGATCGAATCAAACCATTCACAGCGCCCGAGACGCCCGCGCCTATAGAATAACCCGCAGCCGGCCGCTCAGGCAGGGTGCTTGATGTGAATGACATCGAACCTCCTGTACGAATGATTCCACGTATGTGTTTGGCAACAAGCGCCGCGCCAATGAAACGCACGTCAAAGTAGCTCTGAATATCAGCGACGCTTGCTTCGTCCAGGTTCTTCTGCACAACGCTGTCGCCTGCGGTGTAGACGAGATGATCGACATTGCCGACGGCGTCGAGCGCTCTCGCAATGTCACCTTCGCTTGTGACATCTGCCACCAATACTCGAAAGCTGTCGTCTCCCATCGCTCTTGCTGATCTTAGTTTATCGGGGTTACGAGAGATGATAGTCACATCAGCGCCCTCGCTTCGCGCCAGGCGCGCAGTTTCCAGTCCGATACCTGAACTCCCACCGAAGATGACGACGGATTTGTTTTCTAGCTTCACGAAAGACTCCCGGGGACCCGCGGGCGGATTCACGTGATTTCCGAGATCGCCACCCGTCTGTGAGTTGCACACGCCGATTCTGCCGGACCCGCCACACGAGGAGTAGCCGCGGGATCCCGTGAGGTCTTGTATTTTTCGCTCGTTGGAATTCGCACCCGCTGGAAGCGCAAATTACAATAACAGCAATGCCGACGAGCATATGAGGAATTCACCAACAAAAACACGAGATAGGAATTTTCGATGACGCCCACAGGCTTTTCATCATCCATCACCAACCTCATGGCAGGTTTAATTATACTCCTTTCGCCGCTGCAGTCGCGTGCGGAGGCCTCAGCAACGAAAAGAGTCATCACGCTCGCTGGAGCTGAAGCAGTGATTGCAGCTGCGAAGGAGTTTGCTTCGCACTCCGGCTGGTCCGGTGTTATCGCAGTTACGGACCCTTCGGGAGTTCTGGTGTCGATGGAACGTATGGATGATGCATCCGTGCCGGCGGGCGTAACAATCGCCCCCGGCAAAGCGCGCACCGCTGCGCTGTTCCGGAAGCCCTCTGGGGATCTCGAAAATGCTGTCAACGGCCAAAGGCCGGCCGCTGCCACCGCCGGAGATTTCGTGATGATGCAAGGTGGGCTTCCGATTATGCAAAACGGCGAGATCATCGGCGCAATCGGGGTATCTGCCGACACGCCGGATCATGACCTTGCCATCGCGCGAGCCGGTGCGGCCGCTGTCCACTAAACAGTGCGTAGGAGACCACGTTTCCGAACGCAAATTACAATACGTTATTCGATCGCGAGTCCATCCTGCTCCTCGCTTTCATAGCGAGGACGCGGGCGGTGGCTGCCTCGCCTTCCCTCAGCCTCAGTCTGTTCTCAAAAGCAACTGCGCACCGGAGCCTCAATGAACATCCAGTCCGATATTAGATACGGCGAGAATCAGCAAATTGATGTGTATATCCCGAAAGAACCCAACGGTGCCGCGGTATTGATGCTTCACTGCGGCTGGTTTCAAAGCGACGCAAAGGAAACTGCCGGCACCGCCCGGATGCTTTGTGAGGCGGGCGTCTGCGTCTTTGTTCCCACATATAGAATGCCCCCTCACACCCTTTTCTCAGCGGCAAGGAGCGACGCTCTAGCTGCGTTGAACTGGATGCTCGGCTCAGAATTTACCTTTGACCGGAACCGCGTCACTGTCTGGGGTTTTTCCGTCGGCGGCACCTTGGCAGTCGAGGTCGCGTTGGCCGCGGGCATCGCAGCCGTGACCTGGTCTGCGATGATCGACTTGAAGGGCTTCATCGACGACACCGCCGCTATCGCTGACGATGACTATTACAATGACTTCTTCGGAGCAGCGCGAGACAATATCGAGACCGGGGGGCGTAACGACTTGGTCCTACGGCATCTCGTTCTTCAGTTGGTCGCAAACAACAAGAGCTGGTTGGCGACGTCGACGCCAATCTGCCGCGCTTCACGTGAGGCAGGGCCCCTGCTGATGATCAACGCTATCGATGAGCTTGTGCCGCCTCAAGGCGCAATGGCACTTCAAAGGGCACTGGCCCAAGTCGGGGTGGCCTCCACTGTAAGCATTCTTACTGGCAAAAATCATGGACGACGCAACATCCCGACCGCCTTTCCTCAGGCCTTGGACTTCACGCTAGCGCAGCTTCGGCCCAAGTCCCCGCATAGGAGATGATGATATTCGAGACTGGAAGAGGGCACACTTCGGCTCTTCTCGAGCGCGGCTGGAATTGCCTTGAACAGCGAGTGGCAAGGTTCATTTTAGCCCGCCCCGCCTTCGCTTCCATTTTGGCGCAGAGACGAGGCCTTCGCGGCGGCGCTCCATTAATCCCTGCCGCCGAAGGCAGCAGATGCATCCAGTACCAGGGACCCTTCGGAATGCCGAACTTCAACCGCCAAGAAGTCTCGGCGGGCCTTCAATTAGATATCGACATTCCACAAATGAATCGAAAATTTCATTTCACATGTGAAGAGTCACTGCCGAAGTGCTTCGGCAGTGACTCTCTTTCAGAGAGCCTTAAGGAATCGAGACGCGGTCCTGGCCACCGAACCGGCCGACAATCCCTTCACCATTGGCCTCGCGCTTGGCCAGCAATCCTCTTGCAGAATGCACCAATACCAGCCAAGCGCCGGCGAGAAGCGCCACGTCTTTGAGTACGAGTCGGCCAGCACCGGACAGGTAAGGAAACCCATGCTCTGCATCTCCCAGCGCCGGAACCCATGCCTCGGGCGTGGTGAAGAGAAACGACAGCGTAACGAAAGGGGTTGCGAATGCCAGTAGAGCCCCGAGCAATCCGGACCAGAGGGACACGAACCCGGACAGGACCAGTAGGCCGATCACGATTTCGACGACGCCCAACCCGGTGGAAAAAGTATAGGTTCGATTGCCGGTCTGCCAGTCACGCTTCACCAGATCCAATTCTCCTTCCCTAGTGAGATGCGCTTTGTAATCCTCCGGATATTTGTAGAAGAACGACATCATGGGGCTGTTCGCCACGAACGGCGTAATGCTGTCAGCTTCGAACGGCACGAACTTCAGCCCGCCGATCCATAGAAAGATAATCGCTATCGCGATCCTCATAGCTCCGATGCCGATCGAGTTCGACCGGCGATCTGCGATGACGGATAGTCCCGTCGTGACCCACTTTTCCATTTCAATCTCCTTGATTCCGCTGCATCGGCGACTGGAACACCGTGCGAGACTCTGAGCGTTCCTGTTTGCGGACCCCACTCAGTGCGAGAAGAATGACAAGGTGAACGAAAAAGAGATTGTAGAATGTGACCGGTCAGCCTCGGATTAATTTGCGTTCGCACCGATAGCAGCGGTCTCAGGTGGCGATACCGCCAAGGGCTTTCCGAACCGGCCAATGTTTGCGTCTCCCCATTCACGAAGCGCGTAAAGGACGGGTTTCATGCTCTCGCCAAGGGGCGACAAGCGATACTCGACCTTGGGCGGCACCTGCGGATAGACCTTTCGTTCGATCAGTCCGTCCTCTTCGAGCTCGCGCAGTTGGGTTGTCAGCATGCGCTGCGTAACACCCGGAATCTTGCGGCGAATCTCATTGAAGCGCAGCACCTCGCCAATGAGGTGAAACATGATAACCGACTTCCATTTGCCGTCGATCAGCGCGATCGCGGCCTCCACGGAGCAGCCGGGAGTGCAGTCGAAGCGGGAATGGCGGACCTTGGCCATAGCGGTATCCTTTTTGACACTATGTGCGATCGATGTACGTATTGGATCAAATGAGCGGTATCGTAATATCTCTCGTATTGCAAATGGAGACAAGCTCATGAAAGCGATAGCCTACAAAAAAGCCGGCCCTCTGGATCGATCCGATGCGCTGGTCGATGTCGAGATAGAAAAGCCTGTTGCGACAGGCCACGACATTCTGGTCAAGGTCAAAGCCATATCGGTAAACCCGGTGGATTTTAAGATCCGCAAGAACGTCTCGGCGATCGAGGGAGCCTGGAAAATCCTCGGCTGGGACGCGGTCGGCACCGTGGAGGAAGTCGGCGACAAAGTTGTTACGTTCAAACCAGGTGACGAGGTCTTTTATGCGGGCTCGCTAATCTGCCAAGGAGCCAACAGTGAATATCACCTCGTCGATGAACGGATTGTGGGCAAGAAGCCGGTCACGATCTCAGATACCGAGGCTGCCGCGCTTCCACTGACCGCGATCACGGCGTGGGAAATGATGTTCGATCGGCTCGAGATCAGGAAACCGGTGCCCGGTGCGGCGAACGCAATTCTGATAATCGGCGGCGCTGGTGGTGTCGGTTCGATCGCAATTCAGCTCGCTCGCGCGCTGACCGATGTAACGGTCATCGCCACGGCCTCCAGGCCAGAGACGCAGGCTTGGGTCAAGGAACTTGGGGCCCACTATGTGGTGGACCATACCAAGCCGCTCGCCGAGCAGGTGAAAGCTCTTGGAATAGGCGATCCGTCGTTCGTGTTTTCGACCACGGAAACACACACGCACTTAGACCAAATCATCGACCTCATTGCACCTCAAGGCCGGGTCGGTCTGATCGATGATCCCGACGCGCTGAACATCGTCGGTTTCAAGCGGAAGTCCGTTTCGGTCCACTGGGAGTTAATGTTTACCCGGTCCATTTTCGAAACTGCTGATATCGCCGAACAAGGCAAGCTCCTGAACGAGGTCGCTGGACTGATCGACAGCGGAAAAATCAGAACCACGGTGACCGATGTCATCCGACCCATCAATGCGGCCAACCTCAAGCATGCGCATTCGATTCTCGAAAGCGGCAAGGCTAAAGGCAAGATTGTGCTCGAAGGATTCTGACTGAAAGGGCGGCCGCTGGCCGCCCATTTCGTTCGTTTGCGGAAGACCGACCACCTTTTCCGAAATATCCCGAGAGCGCTGTTACAATTGGAGTCATTTATGGAAGACATCGACATCATTCACTTGGTCGCGAAAATAAAAGTTAAACCCGAGCGGCTCAACGAGCTCTTGAAGGCTATCGAAACGATCTTGCCCACTGTGCGGAACGAACCTGGGTGTATCAAATATGACCTCCATCGCGATCGCAATGACGTTACCCAACTCGTGATGCTGGAGACTTGGAAAGACAGGCCAGCCTTGGATGCGCATGTGGCCGCGGCATCGTTCCAGAAATTGAAGCCGATGTTGGATGACTCGCTGGTGGAACCAATGTCTCTGCTGTTTCTCAAGAAGATTGCTTAGTTTCGAAACGTGCAGTTCACCGCTTTCTGTGGGAGCGGTGACCTCGTTTTTCAGAGTTGGCAGTCGTTCCCTCACAGCTCAATGTTACAATAATCAACGTCATCTCTTCCTCATAGTGCCGCCGTTGGCGCGCCCAAGCGCCGAACGAACGCAATTGGCAAGGTGGATGACAATGAAGACGACTTTTCTCGGGTTGGCCGCAGCATTTATTGCCGGCACAGCCTGCGCGCAGGAATTACCCGCCCCAACTCTCACAGACTCGAATTCGATCGCCGCCGCACCGGGCAAAGGTTTGATTTCGGACGTCAGCGGCCACACCGGCGCGCTGCCCGTGCTTTACAATTTCGACAAGCAGCCGATCGAGCAAATCTCGCCTCTTGTGCAGAGGCAGTACCTTAGCGGCGTGCAATCGACGATCGTTAGGTGGATGGTGAAAAAGGGCGGTGTGTTCCCCCTCCACCACCACCTGAACGAACAGATCACTTGGATCACCGAGGGGCGCTGCGAGGTCTTTTCCCAAGGTAGGCAGTTCGTACTGACAGCCGGAACGGTGTTAGTCATCCCACCGAACGTTCCGCACGAGTTTCACTGCACGGAGGATACGGTCGATATCGATTTCTTCGCTCCCCAGCGCCAGGATTGGGCAGACGGCGTTCAATCCGTCGCGTCATCTCCGAGATAACCTTACTTCAAGTAATTGCATCGGAGACTGCGATGACCACCAACCTATCCCGCAGACGCTTTTTGTCTTCGGTCGCGTCCATCGTGGCCATTTCCACAGCTACCGCGGCGTCGGCGCGGACTTTCAGTGCTGCACTACCATGGACCCCCGTGTCGGGCGCGCCGCCGGTTCCGGTCTCGATTTCCGGCTGGCTCTTCTTTACGCCGGAGGAAGCCCGGGCCGTGGAAGCGATCGTCGATCGCCTCATACCCGCGGACGACCTCAGTATCGGAGGGAAAGAAGCCGGATGTGCAATCTACCTCGATAGACAGTTGGCTGGAAGCTACGGTCACTCGTCTCGCCTTTACACCAAAGGCCCTTTTCTCTCGGGTTTGCACACGCAAGGCTATCAGGGAGAGGCAACACCGAACTCGCAGTATCGACGCGGCTTGGCAGCGATTGACGCTTATGTACGAACAAACCTGCAGGCGAAGTCTTTCGCGGATCTGAGCACCGCACAACAGGACGATTTTCTGAAGGCGCTTGAAGCCGACAAGATCCAGCTATCGAACGGAGTTGTCGGTAAGGTCTTCTTCGGCCTGATCCTTAATGGCGCGATGGAAGGCTTCTTCGCCGATCCGCTCTACGGCGGGAACAAAGACATGGCATCCTGGAAGATGCTCGGTTTCCCGGGGGCGCGCTACGACTATCGCGACTTCGTATCCAGACACAATGAAACATATCCGCTCCCGCCGGTGTCGATCCTCGGGGCCACCGACTGGGCGATGAAATAGGGGGCCGAGATGACCAAATACATGCCTAGAAAAGACGTCGTGATAGTCGGCCTGGGATGGACGGGCGCTATCATGGCGCAGGAACTGACCGATGAAGGCCTAGACGTCGTGGCGCTCGAGCGTGGACCGTGGCGAGACACGGCCACCGACTTCAACATCGGATACGTCCAGGACGAGTTGCGCTACGCCATCCGAAAGGACCTGTTCCTTCAGCCGGCGACAGAAGCCATGACCATGAGGAACAACTCCACGCAGGTGGCTCTCCCAATCAGAGAATATGGGTCGTTCCTTCCCGGGAACGGTGTCGGCGGAGCGGGAGTTCACTGGAACGGCCATTCCTGGAGGTTCTGGGACAGCGATTTCCGGATCAAAACTCACCTGACAGAGCGTTACGGCGCGAGCCGGCTTGAAGGGCTCACCGTACAGGACTGGGGCATCTCGGGCGACGAAATCGAACCATATATGGACCGCTTCGAATACCTAGCCGGCATTTCCGGCAAGGCGGGCAACATCAGAGGCGTGATCCAGGAAGGCGGAAATCCGTTCGAGGACTCACGATCTCGCGACTATCCTCTCCCGCCGATGGAGATGACCTATGCGCCCACATTGTTTGCTGAAACCGCTCGTTCCATTGGCTGGCATCCGTTCCCGACCCCTTCGGCGAACCTGTCTAAGGCGTATGTCAACCCACTTGGCGTCGCCATGGGAGAATGCACGTTCTGCGGCTTTTGCGAGCGGTTCGGCTGTGCGAACTATTCGAAGAGCAGCGCTCAGACGACAATCCTGCCGGTGCTGATGAAGAAGCAGAACTTTGAGCTGCGCACGGACAGCGAAGTGCTCCACATTAACCTCCATTCCGACGGTAAGATGGCCAAGGGCGTTACTTATACCGACTCGTCGGGAGAAGAATACTTCCAGCCGGCTGACATAGTCCTGGTATGCGCCTTCATTCTTCACAACGCCCGGCTAATGATGCTCTCAGGGATTGGCGAGATTTACGACCCCAAAACCGGCAAAGGAACGATCGGGCGAAATTACGCCTATCAAACGGCAGCCGTCGCAACGCTTTTCTTCAAGGAAAAGAATTTCAACCCGTTTGTCGCCGCCGGCGCGCTTGGGCAAACCGTCGACGATTTCAACGGTGACGCGTTCGACCATTCGAAACTCGACTTCGTCGGCGGCGCGGGAATCAACTGTCTGCCGAGCAATGGCCGCCCGATCGGCAATCGGCCCGTGCCGGAAGGGACACCGAAGTGGGGCAGCGAATGGAAGAAGGCGACACAGGAAGCCTACAAAGGAAACTTCACAATATTTCAGCAGGGGTCAAGCTATCCGACGTCCTATAACCATCTTGACCTTGATCCGACTTACAAGGATCGCTTCGGCAGACCTCTCCTACGAATTACGTTCGACTTTCCGGACAACGATTTACGGATGTCGCACTTCATATCAGATCGCGTAGAGGAACTTGCGAAGGCAAGCGGATCTTATCATTACGAGGTGCCTCGCCTGAAGCGAGGCTGGGACACGGTGCCCTACCAGACAACCCACAACACGGGTGGGGTCGTCATGGGTGAGAATCCGGAAACAAGCGCAGTGAACCGGTACCTTCAGAGCTGGGATGTACCGAACGTATTCGTGATCGGGGCATCCGCGTTCGCTCACAACGCGGGAAAAAACCCGACCGTGACGGTCGGCGCGTTGGCCTACTGGGCGGCCGACGCAATTCGCAATAAATACCTTAATAACCCTGGCTTGCCTCTGGTGTCGGCATGAGAGCCACTTCATTTATCGCGGCAATTTGTGCATCGCTTTTGACGACAACCGCCTTTGCTCAGGCTCCGGATCAGGCTGACGAAATCATTCGTGGCCGATATCAGGCAATTCTAGGCGACTGTGCGGCGTGCCATTCGAAAGAGGGAGCAGAACCGCTCTCCGGGGGGAATCCGCTACAAACGCCTTTCGGCCCTATTGTTCCACCCAACATAACACCGGACAAACAGACCGGTATAGGTCAGTGGTCTGAAGGCGAATTCAAGCTCATGATGCGGACGGGTATCGGGCATGGCGGCAAACGGCTATATCCCGCAATGCCATACCCTTCCTATACGAAGATGAGCGATCACGATCTGTCTGACCTTTGGAAGTATCTTCAAACGGTGGAACCGGTCAACAATGCAGTTGAAGCCAATCAACTCCCGTTTCCCTTCAATATCCGTTTTTCTCTCCTGGGATGGAACTTGCTGAATTTTTCGGAAGGCGAATTCAAGCCAGACCCTGAGAGATCCGCCGACTGGAACAGAGGTAAATATTTGGTCGATGGGGCCGCGCATTGCTCTACGTGTCATACCCCGAAGAACCTGTTGGGAGCTGACAAGGGGGCGCAGTACCTGCAAGGCGCTTCGCTTCAAGGATGGTTCGCACCTGACATAACGAATTCACGTACCACTGGACTAGGTTCGTGGTCCAAGGACGACATCGTCGCCTACCTCGAAACTGGCATAAACAAAACGACAATCGCTTCCGGCCCCATGGCGGAGGCAGTGCAAAATTCAACATCCAAAATGGAAAGCTCCGACCTCCAGGCGATCGCCGAATATTTGAAGAGTACACCCGGAGAACAGGAGCCGACCACTCGGACTCCTGTAGCGAAGAACGTCATGGAGACGGGCCAAGCAGTCTACCGTGACAACTGCTCGGCTTGTCATGGGGCCGACGGAAAAGGCTCCCTGCCCCTATTTCCTGCCCTCGCCGGCAATCAAATCGTCTTGCAGAAGAGTTCGGAAACCCTTTCCAGGCTTGTACTGTTCGGAAGCCAGGGAGTCGGCACGAGCCTGCGTCCGACGACACCCTCGATGCCCTCTCTGGCATGGCGACTGAGCGATCAGCAAATCGCGGACGTCCTTACCTACGTGCGCAATAGCTGGGGCAACTCCGCCAACGCCGTAGCTTCGGACGATGTGGCCCAGGTTCGTCCGAGATGACTTGCTAGCCTCGGTCGGTTCCACGACCGAGGTGTATAACGGATGACGAGGATTGCGCTACTCAGAATCAACTGAAGCAACGGAGCCGCCAAAACGTATGACGCCGACGATTACCATCATAAATCCAGCGATAGTCCCTTCCTCGGCTCCTAACTGATGCGCCTTCGCCACGCCAGCTCCGTGGCATGGCATGGATATGTCGGAAGGAGACGGAGCTGTCATTGGTGGCAAAAGCAAGGCTGGATCTTTCCGAATAGAACCCACCCAAACAACCTGTTCGGTTTTTCGCGCTTATCACAGAAAGCGCGCAGTCCTACTTCGGTTCCGAAGCTAATAGGAGCACTGGAAATGACTCGCGAACCGACCGCCATCGCATCCCACCCGGGCGAAGGTCATATTGTCGAAGCGTTCGGCACAAATATTCTGAGGATCAAATCTCCGCAGACGCAAGGCGCGACGTCGGTAATAGAGGTCGTGTTTCCGGCAGGCGCGGCGACTCCGCTACACGTTCATCAGCACGAGGACGAAATGTTTCGGATCCTCTCCGGACGTTTCGGCTTTTGGTGTGGCGAGAAGTACGAAGAGCTTGACGAGGGCGGGATCATTTTCCTTCCCCGCAACATAGCCCACCGCGTAAAAAATGTCAGTGCATCGGACGGACGAGTCATGGTTGTCCTGACTCCCGGAGGGTTCGAAGAATTCTTCGTTCGCGTCGCGGGAGGCGGTGATCCTCAAGCCGCGGCTGCTGATTTTGGTTTGAAGTTTCTGTGAGAAGGTGTGCGAATGTCGACAAACGCCTCCAGCGTACTCATCGCCCATGAACACATCGGCTTTCTCGCAAGCAAGTTGGCAGAGCGCTACCAGGTATTCAAAGCGTGGGAGCCGATCTCGCAAAGTGCACGACAGGAAATCACGGCAATGATCGTCGCGGGAGAGGTAGCGCTCCCGAACGAATTCGTCACGTCTTTTCCGAACCTCCGGCTTATTGCGTGCTTCACGACCGGCTATGATGGCGTGGATGTCGCTTGGGCGGCATCGCATGGCATTGAGGTAACCCACGCGGTCGGGGCGAACAACGAGGATGTCGCCGATCACGCTCTGGGTTTATTGATCGCTTGGCAACGTGACATCATCAAGGGAGATCATCTTGTTCGGACGGGCGGCTGGGATCCGAAAGTTAAGAACATCACCCGCTCTCTCGAGGGTCTTTCTGTGGGAATTGTCGGGATGGGAGCAATAGGTCGGGCAATTGCTGATCGTTGCATTCCATTCCGAATGAACGTCCAATGGTGGGGGCCGCGTGCTAAACCGGAGGTTCCCTTCGAACGAGCCAACGATTTAACGTCACTGGCAGCAAGCAGCGACGTTTTGGTAATAGCGAGCCGCGCGGAAAGCACCAATCGACATATGATTGATCGGTCAATCCTGGAGGCACTGGGGCCTGAAGGTCTGCTCATCAACGTGGCGCGTGGGAGCTTACTAGACGAGGAAGCACTGATCGACGCGTTACGATCGTATCGCGTTGCCGGGGCGGCGCTCGACGTCTTCGAGAACGAGCCGACCGAGCCGGGAAGATGGCATGACGTTCCGAATGTTATTCTGACTCCTCACACAGCCGGCGCGACGAAGAGTGTTCTTCCTAAACTAATCGGGCAACTTCAATCTAACTTGGACGCTTATTTTGCGGGGGAGAGTTTGGTGACCCCCATTGCGGCCTGACCCCTCAGGCAGCCTCAACACCGGTACCGGTACCTTCGCTGAATGCAACGGATAGCGCTTTGGCAAGGAAAGAAACAAAATGCCGGATCTTTGCCGTGATGTGGCGGTTGGCCGGATAGACTGCATGTATCGGGAGATCGGCCGATTTCCATTCCGGTAACAGATGCACCAAGGAGCCGGTTCGCAATTCGTTACGCACGACATATTCGGGCAGCAGCGTTATGCCGGCCCCTGCCCGCGCTGCCTCGCGCAGGCTGATGCTGTCATTTGTTTCGAGACGTGGGGTGAATTGAACGGAACAGTGCTCGGCATCCGCTGTTCTCACAAAACGCCAGTTCTGTCCCCAACTCAAAGGAAGAAAATGGAGGCACGCGTGAGCGGAGAGATCGCTGGGATACGCAATCTCACTGGCGTGAGCGAGATAGTCAGGAGACGCGCATAATACTAGGCCACACGATGCCAATTTTCTTACGATAAGCGTGTCCGCGAGTTCCATTGTTCCCCTGATGGCGATATCGAACCCCTTTTCAACGAGATCGACCGGCTCCAGCGACAGGTCCATGAAGATGTTGAGGCCAGGATTCTGCAGAAGATAATCCGCGATCATTGTCGCTAGGTATTGCTGGCCGAGGTCGGGAGAAACAGATAGACGTATCGTACCTATCCGCTCGTCCTGATAAAATTTGGCTTCACGCTCGGCCTCCTTGACCTGAGCCAGTAGTCCGGTAAGCGCGTTCTTGTAAACGAGCCCTGCCTCGGTCAGTGCAACATTTCGGGTAGTACGTTGAAGGAGCCTCACGCCGAGCCTTTGCTCCAGCTCCTGTATTTGTGTCGTAACCGTTGCTCTCGACACCCCGAGCGCTGTTGCCGTCCGGGAAAAATTCAGGGTTTCCGCAAGCGAAAGAAAGACCGACAAACCGTTCAGCGGATCATTGATCTTCATTGAAAACCATTCGTTGTGTCGAGAACGCGATTGTTTGGGAACGAACCGGTGCAGAACAAGCAGCGGAGGGAACGGCGAACGCCGTTCCCTCCCACAAGCCGAACGTTCTGCCTTAGGCTTTGATGAACGCGAGGATATCGGGATTGATGACGTCCGCGTTCGTCGACAGCATGCCGTGGGGATAGCCTGGATAGACCTTCAGAGTTCCGTTCTTGAGATACTTGACGGCAAGCTTGGCGGAGTCTTCGATCGGAACAACCTGATCGTCATCTCCATGAAGTACCAGAGTTGGAACGGTGATGGCCTTGAGATCGTCGGTTTGATCCGTTTCCGAGAAGACCTTAATGCCGTCGTAGTGCGCCTTCGCGCCGCCGATCATGCCTTGTCGCCACCAGTTTTGGATGAGACCCGGATAAACCTTGGCGTTGGGACGGTTGAAGCCGTAGAACGGCCCGGACGCCACATCCATGTAGAACTGCGCGCGGTTGGCGGCGAGCGCCTTGCGATAGCCGTCGAAGACTTCGATCGGCGTTCCGCCGGGGTTGGAGGTCGTCTTCACCATGAGAGGCGGAATTGCGCTGACGAGCACTGCTTTGGCGACGCGGCCCTGCTTCTGGCCGAACTTCGCGACATAACGAGCAACTTCGCCGCCACCCGTCGAGTGGCCGATATGAACCGCATTCTTGAGGTCGAGATGCTCGTAGACCGCCGACGCATCCGCCGCGTAGTGGTCCATATCGTGCCCTTCCCAAACCTGGTCGGAGCGGCCGTGACCTCGTCGATCGTGGGCGACAACGCGAAAACCCTCAGCCAGGAAATAAAGCATTTGCGTGTCCCAATCGTCGGATGACAACGGCCATCCATGATGGAAGACTATCGGCTGCGCGTCCTTCGGACCCCAGTCCTTGTAAGCGATCTTCACGCCGTCTTTTGTCGTAACGAAATCCATTGTCGAGTTTCCCTTCTTTGCCTTGGTTTCGGCGGCCGACGCGAAAGTCGGTACCGCCATTGCTGCCGTCAGCGCCACTCCCGCGACGAGTGCGTCGCGGCGGCTGATTTCGAATCCGTTGCTCATGTCTTGTTTCCTTTGGTTGCCGTTATCGTTCATGCCAGCGAAACGGCCGGACTGCAGCGGTCTCCTCGCTTTCGGAGGCCGCCCGCCGCATGCCGGACGCGCCATTGTTTCGGTGTGACCCCAGTGTGCCTTTTGAACACCTTCGAGAAATGCGCTTGGTCTGTCAGCCCACACGCCGGAGCGATCTGACACAGTGGTTCATTGGACTTTTCGAGGAGCCGCTTCGCCGCTGCGATTCGTCGGGAGAGTACGTAGTCGTACGGTGGCCTGCCGAACGTCGCCTTGAACCTTTTGGAGAAGCGACTGGCACTCAGGCTCACTTGCTTGCCCAGCTCCCTTACGCGCAGACCGGAATCAATATGATCTTCGATGAAGGTCTCGATTTTCCTGACCTGCCAATCCGCAAGTTCTTCGCCCCAAGGACATTTGGGTCGGCCTACAGGTGTTCCGTGCCGGGACGGAGACACATCTGCGTCGTCGAAGGTTTCATCCTGAGATACATCGTCGATTGATCTCAGAGAAAGTGTGACCCCTTCAGTCATATTCGTATCCTCGCTGCAAATTTGAACGCGAGGTTGGTTCAAAGCGAACGCAGGGGCCAGTTAAGCTATGTTAAGAGGCGTTATCCCCGTGTTGCGGAAGGCGTCACAAATTTGTCTGCAAGAGTTTCCGCCGGAAAACTACAATACTGCTTCCGGAGATACCCTTATAAACGATAGGCCTCGTCGCCGAGGATAAACCCACCTATCCCAATGGTCAGTTGCAGGCGAGACCTACGCACGATTGCGCCGATCGCCTCCCCCATGATCCCATGCGCCTGCTCCGCACACGGCAATGTCGCCGGCGGATTCTGGGGCAAGATTGTGACAATCAGCAAGCACATAGGCAATCTGGACAAGGTGACACCCTTGTCTTTCAAGGGCTTTGAGCTCGACGTTCGCCGTCGCAAGCTGACATATCGCGGCACCCCTGTGGCGATCGGCTCTCGCGCGTTCGACATCCTGTGCGCCTTGGCGCAGCGGCCGGGAAATATTGTGGGCAAAGGCGAGATTATTTCATTTGTTTGGCCTGATACCCATGTCGACGAAGGGGCGTTGCGGGTGCATCTGAATGCACTGCGTAAAGCGCTTCGCGCTCACTGCTGCGAAGAACTTGTGGTTAACATCGCCGGGCGCGGCTACTCTTTGGCATCCGAGATATCTCATGCACAAACAACAAAGTCGGATCTGGGTTTCACCACCCGACTTCCATGGCTGCCGTTCAACCTTATCGGACGCGCAGAGCTTCTCCATCGCTGGACCGGCGAGGAACAAGCCAGGGGAAACACCATCGTCGGCGCGGCGGGCATCGGCAAGTCCTCAATGGCGATAAGCTTGGCTAGGGCCATATCCGACGACTTCGACGCGGTATTCTACGTAGATTTGTCTCGTGCATCGACGTCGGTTATCCCTGAAATCGTTTCGTCCATGGGCCTTCCCGACGATGTTCTGGATGTATCGGAAATCTGTCGGGTTCTTTCGTCTTGCAAGGTGCTTCTGGTTCTCGATGGATGCGACCGCGATCGCGATAATATTGCCGTCGTTATTGACGAACTCTTGTTCTGGACGCCGGGTTTGCATGTCATCGCTACCGCTCTGGAGCCGCTCGGCTTCAGGGGGGAACGTATTAAAGTCCTACGGGGACTGGCGACGCCTTCCTCGGCGGCACGAGAAGAGATAGTGGCTTCTCCGGCAGTTTCCCTTTTCATATCCGCGGCTGGCGAATTTGACGACCTGGCGTTCCAATCGGATAAAGTGCTGCAGCTCGTTGCCGAAATAGTGCGGTCGCTTGGCGGAATTCCTGCTGCGATCGAGTCGGTAGCCAGAGAGCTTCGCTCGTCAACGATCGAGCTTATTCACAAGACTGTTGTCAAGCATGCGTCGCATGTTGAACAGGCTTGCATTTTTTCATTGGGGTCCGATCTAGCCGTGACGACCGAGGCTCCTTTCGAGCGCAATTTATGGTCCGCGTCGTTCGGCAGGAGAACCATAAGGCCGTCCCCAGTAGTCAAGTCAACGCCGACGCACGAGTTGGTTGAAGGCCTCCATGACCGGCGGAGCGGCTACCGCTTCCTACAAACCGTCATCGCTTCTGAGGTATCACATAACGTCGTCGCGTTGAGAAGCGGAAGACCGCCTCCGCCATCCTTGCTGGGGGAGCGACGACGGCAAAACCATTTAGAAGAATCTCCAATTAATCCTATATGAATTATGCGTTTGTCAACTGGCAGGCGCAAGCCAATATTAGACCTGCTGACTGCGACCACCTCTCGGTTTTCCCATCTTGCGGGAGTGCCCCGAGAGGCAAGACGCGTCCCAGGCGTCCCTCTCTGCCGGGTAGGGCCGCTCCACGAACCGGAGTTAAAAACATGTCACTCGACGTTGCCTTCAGAGGGTTGCGCGAAAAGACGCGCGGCAATTCTCTTTTCTGTTCTTCAAGCAAGAAGATTCAAAACGCCGTGCCGATCGTCGCGCTGGTGGTTGCCATCCTGCTATGGGGGGCCAACTGGCCGGTCATGAAAATCGGGTTGCATCATGTGACACCGATATGGTTCTCCGCTCTGAGGTTCGGAACCGGCGCGCTGACTCTTTTTGTTGTCCAAGCTGCCCGCGGTCAAATCCATTTTCCCAAACGAGGTGACTTGCCCTTCATCGCCTCGATCGGAATGCTTCAGATGATCGCATTCACGGTCCTCGGAGCGATCGCAATGACGCACCTGCCAGCGGGTCGATCAGCGATCCTCAGCTACACGACACCGCTTTGGGTGGCCCCGGCGGCCGTGCTGTTCTTCCACCAGCATCTGAGCAAGAACAGCGTTGTCGGCATCGCGGTTGCGGCGATCGGAGTTGCCATCCTGGTCAATCCCGAAGCGATTGACTGGAGTGATCCCGTCGTTCTCACGTCGAACATGCTTTTGATCGTCGCATCGATGTGCTGGGCCGCGTGTATCCTACACCTGAGGTACTTCAAATCTCCGTCGGATGCGTTCGCCTTGGCACCGTGGCAGATGCTCGCCGCGACGGTCGTTCTGGTTCCGCTCGCTTGGATGGCCGAAGGTAATTTTACGGCCGATAATACAATAACGTTTTTTGAAACGACGCTATTCGTCGGACCGATTGCTACGGCGTTTTGTTTCGTGGCCGTGAACGCAGCAAGCAGTTGGCTTCCGGCTACGACAATGTCCACCGCCATGCTCGGGGTTCCCGCGACTGGCGTGGCACTGTCGATTTTGTTCCTTGGAGAGAGTCTGACAATGACATTGGGAATAGGCACGTCAGCGATTGTCGCCGGGATTGTCCTCAACACGATCCCACAAACAAGAACCAAAGATCGTAGGTTTACAGATCAATGAAAGCCGTCGGATTCTACCGAAATCTCCCCATCGCCGATGACGAGTCCCTCGTCGACATTGACCTTCCGATCCCGGTTCCGCAAGAGCGCGACCTGTTGGTCAAGGTCAAAGCCGTTTCCGTGAATCCCGCTGACGTGAAGCAGCGGCAAAACTCGACGCCGGCCGATGGTGCCGCGAAGGTCGTGGGGTATGACGCGGTCGGTACAGTGATCGCGGTAGGCTCCAATGTCAGCCTTTTCAAAGCGGGCGACGAAGTCTTTTACGCGGGTGCAGTCAACCGCCCCGGAACATACGCCGAATATCATGCTGTCGATGAGCGGGTCGTGGGTCGAAAGCCACGGACCCTTACTGATGTCGAGGCCGCCGCGCTTCCTCTCACCTCCCTTACCGCCTGGGAGTTGCTTTTCGACAGATTGAAGGTGCCATACGGCTCAAAGCGTGGTGACGACGCCATTCTGATTATCAACGGCGCGGGCGGCGTCGGCTCTATTTTGATCCAGATGGCACGCCGGCTAACAGGCTTAAACGTCATTGCCACGGCGTCTCGCCCAGAGACAGTGGAGTGGTGCAGAGCCATGGGAGCGCATCACGTGATCGACCATCGGCAACCGCTTTCGGAGGGGCTGAAATCAGTTGGGATTCCCGATGTGCGCTACGTCGCGAGCCTGACAGCCAGCGACCAGCACCGAGACGCGATACTGGAAGTACTCAAGCCGCACGGTGCTATGGCGCTTATTGACGATCCTGCGTCATTCGACATCGTGCCGTTCAAGCGAAAGAGCCTGTCCGTTCACTGGGAGCTTATGTTCACGCCGACGTTGTTCCAGACCCCGGATATGTCTGAACAACATAAGATTTTGACTGAGGTTTCTGCGCTCGTAGAAAGCGGCGTGCTGAAAACAACGATGCACGAATACATGGGCGCTATCAACGCCGCCAATTTGAAGAAAGCCCACGCGCGGCTCGAAAGTGGCAAGGGCATCGGAAAGACAGTGTTGAGCTACTAGATTAAAAGGAACGACGATGAAACGATATATTTCCGCCCTCGCTGCCTCCGCAGCAATTGCACTGCTTGCTGCGACACCGGCTTTGGCAGACGAACTCCGGACACCGGAGACAATCACGACGTTCGACAACGCTATGCCGACGGGCGTCACGGTCTCGGCAAAAGGACGTATATTCGTCAATTACCCGCGTTGGGGCGATGACGTCCCTTTCACCGTGGCTGAGGTCGTGGACGGCAAAGCCGTTGCGTTTCCCGACGCCGAATTCAACAAGGCAGATCCCAAAAATCCGGCCGCAAGCCTGATCAGCGTTCAGAGCGTCGTGGTAGACCCCAGGGACCGGCTCTGGATCCTCGACACTGCTGCACCCGGCTTCCAAACACCGATCGCGGGCGGACCCAAACTTGTAGCGATCGACCTCCAGACGAACAAGATCATCAAGACGATCGTGTTTCCGTCCAACGTGATCCTGCCCTCAACCTATGTGAACGACGTGCGCTTCGATTTGAGCAAGGGGACCGAAGGCGTAGCCTATGTCACCGACTCTTCGCTCACCGGACCAGGCGGGATCATTGTTCTTGATCTTGCGACGGGGAAGGCCACGCGGCGGCTATCCGGCCACCCCTCGACTTCGGCGGAAAAGGATTTCGTCGCCGAAATCGACGGAGTCAAGATGCTGGCTCGGCCCTCTGCGGGCGTCGCGAAGCCTTTGCATATCGCGAGTGACGGCATAGCTATCTCCCACGACGGGGCCTCGCTTTACTTCTCTTCGGTTTCCGGACGCCATATGTACTCAGTACCCACTGACGCTCTGCGCGACGAGTCGGTAAGCGAGGCTGCGCTCGGCGGCATGGTCCGTGACCTGGGTCTCAAAGGAGCTTCCGATGGACTCGAGAGCGACGACAAGGGACGCGTTTACGGCGGCGATTACGAAAACCATCGGATCCGCATGTTGGAAAGTGGAAAGTGGCATACTATCGCCGAAGATCCGTCGATACAGTGGCCGGACACTCTATCTGTGGCAAATGACGGCCACATGTACTTCATCGTCAATCAACTTGATCGGCAACCCGGCTTTCACGAAGGAAAGGACCTGCGTGTGAAGCCCTACAAGTTGCTCAGAATCAAAGTAGATGGTGGCCCCGTCCTCCTGAAATGAGATCGATCGGCCCCGGCTACCGCCGGGGCTTTTTTTGTTGAAGGGGCCCCTGATGTCAAAAAGAGCTACCGCGAGAGTTGGCAGCTCAGGACATTCGCGACGGACAGCCCGCCCGGTTCCGTATTGCCGCCCTTTCTTGAAGCCGAGCGATGACTCCATCGAGCCTATCCTTCACGTCTCGCCAGCGGCGGGTATGTCAAGCGACACCTCGTCCCCGTACAATCTGCTTTTGAGGCTGATTCTTCCGCCCAGTGCCTCAATGGTCGCTTTTGTCAGCGCGAATGCCAACGCGATATCGGCGGCGCTCGAGCAGATGATATCGGACGTCGAGGTGCATTGAATTCGGGCGACGGTTGTTCTGACGTTGAGGCGGACAAAGCCACTCCGTATTGGGGTCAACTCAATGGCGATCGCCCTCGTAGACGAACGTTCAGCCGTCGGCTCAAGGTAGATTGCGAGGATGTCAGACAATATATTGCGGAGTTCATTTCTGTTCGTCAGCACCATTGGAAGATCATCGACTTGACTTACGTCCAGCGCAACGCCGGTTGTCCGGAGTTTCATGGCTAACGATGATACAACCTCCTGGATGAGATCCGGAAGCGGTACTTGCTCGACTGTAAAGGGCGCTGAATTCAGAAATGACCTTGCCCGAAGAGCAATGTTACTCAGTCGCTCGGAACTCGAAACGATCCGTTCCGCCGCAGCCACCGCGTTTTGGATCCCCGGCGGGCTCATTCTTAACCAACGAAGGCAAGACTGCGCGTTCAACAGGAGAGCGCCCAGCGGCTGAGCAAGCTCATGGCCCATAGACGCCGAAAAAGCTCCGGCGGTTGCTATTCTGGTATTTCTAGCATGCTCTGCTTGGAGGGCTATGAAATGAGGATGCAGCGAGAACTCGGCCGCCAATTCCATCACGGCGACGACGACGCGCGGGTTTCGCGCCTCATTCCATTCCGGGAAGGTGAAAATGATGCTGACGCTCAAAGGATCACCTGCGTCCGACGCGACCATACAACGGCCCTCGAAACGCGGTGCGCCGACGAAAACGGCCTGTAGCAACTCGCGCAACGGAAAGCCTTCACTCACATAAAGAGAGGCGATGGCAGATGACGCCTCGGGAAAAGTCTGAACATCGAGAAACCTCAGGGAAGCGAAATTCACCGAGGTCGTCTTGATTTTAGTGGCGAGCGAGGAAAGCAGCGAGTCCCCATTATATTCCAGGGCCCGGTCAAGATCGTCATGTCCCTCCCCTCTCAGCTCTGAGAAGTGTTGCACCAGCTCTCCGAAGTCCTGCTCCCATAGGGGTACGCCGCTTCCATTGAACAGCGCCCTATAGCGGATTTCGTTTGATTTCGCTTCGTCCCTCGAAGCAAGCAGAAGCTGTCGCTGCAAATGCGAATCGTGAAGGGCGGTGGCCGTGACTGAAATCGCGGCGAGGCCGGCCACCAATCTGAGGATTGGCGCGAATCCGTTTAGATTATGGTGATTGATGAGAAAGGAGAGCACTGCGAATCCTGCGAATGCTGCGGCCGAAAACCATATCGTCTTCCCCGCAGCACGCTCGTGCATCAAGATCAGCGGTAGCACATATAGAACCGCAACAGCGCTCTCGAGCGGGCTGATCGTATCTAAGAGGAAAATGAGAGCGGCCACAACCCAGCCACCGAACACTACCGCCTTGTTTGGGAGACCCAGCAGGGTACCTGGAAACTTCTTCACTCTGTCCGTCCTTTGCTATGCAGGACGAAGAGTTAGTGCATTGATTGGCTGCCGGTCGTTCGACATCGCACGAAAATCTCGACACCCACCTTGGGGCGAATAGCACCTAGCCTCATAGACAGTAACGAGCATTTGACGGAAACGATATTGTCGAGTGGTCAAACCACGGAGACATTCAATGCCAACAGAACGCGCGCTGACCACGCGGAATGCCCCACTTGCAACTCCCAGTGGCCTTCCCCTCAACGCCACGTCGGAAATCGCCGCGGCCCTCACAATGCTGCTTGCCGATACTTTTGCACTTTATTTGAAAACGAAGAATTTCCACTGGCACATGAGCGGCCCGCATTTTCGCGACTATCATCTAATGCTGGACGATCATGGCGAGGAGCTATTCGCGATGGCGGACGATATCGCGGAGAGAGCAAGGAAAATCGGCGGGACAACGATACGCTCGATCGGCCATATTGCGAAGCTTCAGCGTGTCCGAGATAACGACGCGGAGTACGTGTCGCCTCAGGATATGCTCGCCGAGCTGCACAGGGACACCTTGGACCTGGTCACATCGATGCGGGAAACCCACGACGTAACAAACGACTACAACGATGTCGCTACGACCAGTCTTCTCGAAAATTGGATCGATCAGGCGGAAAAGCGCGCCTGGTTCCTTTTCGAACTTACCCGCGGCTGAGCGCGTCAGGCATTCGATCCGTATCCCAGGGAACCCTTTTCGATGACAGTTGAAGCCCAATCCCAGAAAGACCCTCCGGTCAAACTTGAAGACAAGGAACAAGACGAGTTTCTGCAGGAAGCACTTGAAGAGACCTTTCCTGCAAGTGACCCGATATCTCCCGGTCATCCATCGCACGCCAAACCGCCGGCAAACCGGCTAGAGTGATATCGAAGCTTACAGCGTGGTCGCCGGACCTGGATCGGTACGTCGGCCAACCGTTTCGGGGGCCGGGGCTGGAAGTTCCGCCCGCCTCCATTCAGCAGGTGTGAACCCGCTAAACCTCTTGAAAGTCGTTGAGAAGTGCGCTTGGGAATCATAGCCCAAGCCAAGCGCGATGTCGACAATTCTTTTGGTCGTTCCCAGAAGCTCTCGCTTGGCTTCCTCTATTCTAAGCATCGTTACGTATTCATGAGGGCTATAGGAGGTGGCGGCCTTGAATGCGGCGGCAAAATGCATTCTCGACAATCCAGCTATGCCGGCCATATCCGCGAGCTTTACACTATTGCTCAAGTTTGCCTTGATGTGGTTTTCAACGCGCTTGAGCCTCCATGCGGGGAGACTACGCACTCGCGGGGCACCGAGGTCCGGATCAAATACTGCCAAGAGAAAATCTCGAGCGACAGATGGTCGCTCTTTCCAGGTGACGGCGAGAAAGCGCTTGCCGAAATTCTCGATGTGATCTCCCCTCACGGTGAACTCAACATCCCCTCGATGTAGGGCCGCATATTTCGCGCCGGCGAGAATGACCGCATCAACAAAATGCCTTTTTTCGAAAGGCAGGACAAGAACGTCGCTACGCGACAGGATATCGGCCGCGCGGATATGGTCCGAGCCGAAAACCTTCGCCGTGCCCGCTGACATGCCCCCATCGAAGTCGATCTCGCCGTCCTTGTAAATTCTGATATTGCTGTCGGCGAGCGCGGTCAGCAAGACGATCTTCTCCGAAGGGAAGCGGAGCTCTCGGAAAATACGACCGGAATGGTTCATCAGCCTCATAGCGCCTGCGGTCAAACAAAAGGTTGGTGCATCGATAATCGGGTGCCCATTAGCGATTGAGGACTTGTTTGTCAGCTTCGCAGTCACAGCTTGCCTCGTCTCCGATTGAGCGACGGAATACGCGCAAACGGATGATGCGCGACTACGCCTTCGATCGGACATGGCGGGCCTTGAACCGAACAGATGTCAGCGCGGCGCGGTTAACGTAGAGAGGCCTCGCGGCCCCAGATGAACTGAAGGACATCTCACCAGTTGGGCTCGCCTTCGGAGAGGCGTCCCGGTTTAACCGGGACGCCGAATGGTTAACGCTTCGCGGCCTCGGCAAGCTTGTCAGTAGCGGTATCGGTCGTCCACACCGCATTCGCAAACCACCTGAAGTTAACCAGAGCAGCCAGATAGGCGTCCCCTTCAGGGAGTTTGCTTCCTGCCGTAGCATCGCGAACAACTCCGACTTCGAAGCCGTGTTCAACGAAATGCCGCAGATGCGACTCGACGCAAAAATTGGCTGCCATTCCGGCCAGAATAACCTTGTCGACGCGTTTCTTTCGCAACTGAAAAATCACGTCGTTGGTCTGTGGCCCGGCGATCTTGTGCGGAGAGCAGACAATGGTTTTGTCATCATCAATGTACTGCTTGTATTCGGGCATCCAGTCTGCGCCGGAGCCGTCGAATCCTTCTAAAGACAGCGGATCCCGCCGATCGAACATCCGGATTTTGTGCATCAAGGTCTCGCCGGTCGCGGCGAAGTCCCAGCGATGGTCGAATGGATAGTAGTAGTGCGGCGAGATGACGACATTGATGCCCGCACTCTTTGCAGCTTCGAACAACCTCCCGATATTTTCAACGGTGTTATGCTCGCGGATGCTATCACCAAAAGCTCCCCACGCCGCGCCCTTGGGGCTGAGGAAGTCGATCTGCGGGTCAGTGATGACCAGAGCTGTTGTCGCGATGTCGATATTCATGTCGATCTGCGGCAAAGCCGGGCTTTCCGGATCGGCGTACGCCGGCGGTGTCACACTCTTGTTCATGGTATTCCCTCCTTGATTGACGATGCGATATTAGCCGCAGCATCTAACGGCGGTTATCGCACTCTCCGGTAGTCGGGATTAGCCATAGGGATAGACACTCATTCGCGCCCCCAGAAGAATTTCGAATTGTTGTTATCGCAAATATGCGTTTGTTTAATCATGCTTTGCGCTTCATGCTCCGCCCTCTTGCGAGGATAGGGATATGCGAGCACTGGTTCTGAATTCTCACGGCGGCGTCGAAAACTTTTCCATAGAGAATATTGAGCGTCCGGATACCGGGCCAGGGCGAGTGCTCGTGAAGGTCGCATCTGCATCGTTGAACCAGATCGACAACAAAATCAGGCATGGGCTCCCGATCGGGCCCGATTTGCCGGGCGTCTTGGGTTGTGATTTCGCAGGTGTGATCGAGGAGGTCGGCAGTCAGGCGGGCGACTTTTCGGTCGGCGACGAAGTCTTCGGCTGCGCCGGCGGAGTGAGAGGGCATGGGGGTAGCCTCGCGGAATATATAGCCGCTGACTATCGGCTCGTCGCGAAAAAGCCCCCTCGATTGACGATGCGCCAGGCCGCGGCGTTGCCTCTTGTCTCGATCACTGCGTGGGAGGCAATCGAAAGGGCCCGTATTTCCTCTTCCGATCATGTTCTTGTGCACGCCGGAACAGGTGGAGTGGGGCACATCGCTGTCCAGCTTTCGAGGCATGCGGGAGCGAGGGTTACGGCAACAGTGGGCGACGAGGCTGGTGCCAGCCTCGCAAAAAGCTTCGGCGCGTCGGACGTCGCATTTTATCGCTCGGAGGCTCCGAGCGATTATTCAAAGAGACTTACAGGTGGAAAGGGCTTCTCGGTTATCATCGATACAGTAGGAGGCGCTAACCTTGAACGATCCTTTGAGGCCGCCAGTCTCAATGGCCGGATTTCAACGACGACTTCGCGGGTTAAGGCGGACCTTTCGCCTCTACATGCAAAGGCCTTGTCCTTAAATGTCGTCTTCATGCTCTTGCCTATGCTCTCCAATGTCGGAAAAGAGAAGCATGGTGCGATCCTCCGGCAAATTGCCACGCTGGCCGACCATGGCCATCTCCGCCCATTGATCGACCCCAACCATTTCACTCTGTCCAGCGCGGCCAAGGCTTATGAATACCTCGAAGGAGGAGCAGCCAAAGGGAAAGTCGTCATCGACATCGAGTCACAGGCGGCATAACAGCAGGATTTTGCAAGACTCTCACAATCTTTCGGGTCCACGTCAGGACAGAAACAACGCGAGAACAAGAAGTGGAAAAGCACATGGTGGACGCCGTAAGAGTAGGACATATCGATTTATCGTTCCACGACGCCGCCGCGCGCGAGGTAGAGGCCATCCTCACGCGGCATGGCCACACGATCGAGCGCAGCGCCGCACCGCACGAGAAGATGTTCGAGAAGATCGGACGGAACGAGGTCGACATCCTTTGCTCGGCCTGGCTGCCGGCAAGCCACGATATCTATCTAAAGCCGATCGAGGACCAAGTTCGGAAAATCACTGTTCTTTACGAACCCTACTGCATCTGGGGCGTCCCCGATTATGTCTCCGAAGCAGATGTCGGCTCTGTTCCCGACCTGCTCTCCGAGCCAGCCCTCTCGAAAATGGAGCGGCTGATCCAGGGAATCAATCCGGGCGCAGGTATCAGCCGTTTCTCAAAGGAGATCGTGAAGCAGTACGGATTGGATAGCGTCGGATACCATTTTGAGACAGGTTCTGAGGCGGACTGCTTCGACAGGTTCGAGAATGCGTACAGGGAAAAGCGGTGGGTCGTTATTCCCCTCTGGCATCCGCAGTATCTTCACTACAGATATTCGATCCGCGGCCTCTCCGAGCCAAAGGCCCTTCTCGGCGGCGCAGATCAGGCGACGCTCATCGTCCGGCGTGACGCAGAAGCTCGCATTGGCGAGCAAGCGCTTTCCGAGCTGTCGGATCTCTACCTCGGAAATGCCAAGGTGAGCGAACTGGATGACCGTATCAGGCACAACCAATAAGATCGCATCCTTGCCTCTTTATTTTCCCCCGCTAAAGTGCCGACCTTGATTACTCTCTCGGGACAAGCGATGCCTTATCAAGATCTGGAGATCGACCTTCTTCGAGCTTTCGTGGCGGTGGCCGAGACCGGAAGTTTCACCGCTGCGGCTGACGTCGTCGCGCGCTCGCAGTCTGCGGTGTCCCAGAAGGTGCTTCGCCTGGAAGAGATACTGCAGCGTAAGGTATTCGAACGTAGCAGCCGCTCGCTGACGCTGACGAGGGACGGCGAGCGGATGCTTGTTAGCGCGCGACGAATGCTGGAGCTGAACGATTCGATCATGCAGGAGATGACACAACCTCCAGCCATCGGATCGATCCGAATCGGCATTTCGGAAGATTTTGTGCCCTATCAACTTCCCAAAGTCGTTGCCCGCTTCGCACGTGTTTATTCGGGAGTTCATCTCGATTTAACAACGGGACTCAGCGGGGATCTGCTTCAGGCCTACGACGAGGGGAAGCTCGACGCTGTGATAGCCAAACGGGAAGGAACAGCGCCACGCGGAAGGGTGATATGGCGGGAACCCTTGGTCTGGATGGCGTCGAAAGACTACGAACTGGATTTCACGCGCCCGGCGAAGCTGGTTATGCTTCGCTCGCCGTGCAGCTATCGCGACATCATGGTGGCGGCACTAGACAGCGTGCGGCGAGAGTGGGTCGCGGTCTGCACGGCCAGCAGCCTAATGGGCATCCAAGCTGCCGTCGCGGGTGGCCTCGGCGTTACTGTTCTCGCCCGCTCTTTTGTGCAGGACGATATGCAAGTTCTACAGGCTCCGGATCATTGGCCGGCTCTGCCGATGACAGAAATCGGGGTACTCGGCGAAGACGGCCCGGGAGGGCACATTGTCGAGGCGGTCGTCGCCTATTTGACGGAATATCTGTCTCGGCAGTCGGGTCGGTACGGGCAATGACATAGCCGCTAGAGTTCCCGTACCGCCGGATCGAGACGATCGTTTTGTTTGAAGCGGATCATAAGCAACACACATTCCTCGTCATCCAACGTCCCGGATCTATGCCCGGTGTTTCCGTCTATGGTCGCGGTCCCGAGGTCAGCACCCCAATGAATCTCGCCGGGGCCCATCTCCACGCGCTTCCCATCCTGGGTCTCGATAAACCAGCGTCCCTTCAGCGCGACAACCCACTGCGGTCCAGGGCTCTCGTGCCATTCGCCCGTCCAGCCCGCCGGGAGAATCGTAAACAGGACGGAGTCGAGATCGCCCTCGAAAACTTTCATCCAAAGCGGCGCTGCTTTACCACCAAGACTCCTTTCCACAAATCCGTTCAAGCACGCTTCGCTCAGCGTGCTACGCCCGTCGGCCCCGGTCACGAGGGTGAGGTGCCGAACGCCGTGTGATCGTTTAGACAGGTGAGAGGTCATAGCACCCGATCTCATTTCACCTGCCCGATTTGCTTCAGGAAGGTCAAATTGTCCTCGAGATGCCAATTGTCGGTCACCTTGCCCTTCTGCACCCTCAGAATATCGGTTGCGATGAAGTCAACGGTTTGCCCTTGTCCTTTCGTGCTGCCGAACGCCCCGGAGAAATGACCCGTGAATCTGAGATGCGATACGACTCGGTCCTTGGCATAGATTCGCTGCACAACTTCGACTTGGAGATCCGGCACCGCGGTGCTGAAGGCTGCGTAAGCCGTGGAAGGGCCGGTTGGCCCCTGTGGGCGACCTGGCGGAAGGGTGTGATCGACGAATGCAGGGGAAAGGGCTTCGTTCAAGAGCGCAGAGCTTCCGTTGACCCAAAATCCATAGAAGGCGGTTGTCGGCCGTTCGACGCTGGACAACTGCTTTTTGCTCATCCCGTCGGCAATGATGACAGACTTGGGTCGTGTCATGGCGATCGCCGCCTTGTCGGAAATGTCCGCGGCTGATGCGGCCGACGGCGCAGTCATAGCGAGAATCATCAAAGTGTAGACAACCGATGGGCGGCGATCGAGGATGGTTTTTTCGAACATCGTCGCGTATCCTTTGCATAATTTGTTCGGAGCGTGTCTGCGGGAGGCAGGGCGCATTGATTATTTGTTGGGACACAATCTACACATCCTCGGAATGCCGACCATTGGCCACTGGTCCACGACGCCCCATCCATTTGTCACCACCCCCTAGCCCTTGGTCTATGTATTTTTGCACGTATCTGATCCGTTAAATGTCAAAGTCACCTTGTAGATCAGGGAAACTTGGCCCAAAGTCCGGATGGCCTCAACGAGAGTATTGAAAAGACCGTGACCCTTCATCGCATGAACAGGCTAGGCAGAGGCGGCCGGCGGGTCACTAGGAGACAACGTTTTGCGGACGCCGCCTGGAGTAATGCGAAGGAGCTATTCCTTCTGATTGACGTGTGCGGGAAGATCGTTGACGCAAACCCGGCGTTCCTACGTGAGGTTCGGTCGGATCGAAATCTCAATGGTCACTGGATAGAAGATCTGTTGGATCACCATTCCGCCAAGAAATTCGTTGCTTCCTGTAGAAAAGCCGTCGAGTGCAAAAAAGAACAGCAGTTGACGGCAAGCTTTCTCCATGCCGGGTCGAAAAGCTTCTCTTGGAGAATCAGCGCCGCGTCGCACCGCAATGCTATCGCAGTAGGCTCGACGGAGCCAGATTCCGTGGAGACGGACATTGACGACCTTTACCAGTTGCTGGACCTGAGTAACGACGCGATCGTTGTTCGGGAACTGTCGGGTAACGTCCTCTTCTGGAATGGTGGTGCCGAGCGGCTATACGGGTACACCCGTCAACAAGCGATCGGACGTAAGCTGTCTACCCTCCTGGATGCGGATAGCAGTAGCGATCTTCACGCGGTTGGAACGGCGCTCTTGCTGAGTACAGGCTCCTGGAAAGGGGAAATTGCTCAGCGGACCGCCAGCGGGATCGTCATCAAAGTTTCCTGCAGCTGGACGCTCAGCGAGAGAGATGGGTCGTGCCGAGTCATCGAAATATGCTCGGACATCACGTCCGCTTCGAAAACCAAGGAAGCGCTCGACAGAAGTGAAGCCCGGTTTCGATCGATATTCGAGAACAACTCGGTAGCTTTGCTCGAAATGGATTTCACCCGGGTGATTCAAGAGCTGGCTGCCGCGCCGGGCTTGGCGGATTCTGTCCGGAACCGTCCGAACGAGATTGAGAAAAATATCTCCCAAGGACTTCTCGCACAGATCAGGATCAACGACTGCAATTCGGCGGCAGTGCGCATGCTCGGACTTTCGCACAAGTCGGAGGTCCTCGGCGGGGCGCAGCGCTGGATCAGCGCCAGCGACTGCAACATCCCCGCCATGTTGAAGGCGCTGCTTGAGCGGGATTCAATCTTCGAGGATGAGTGCACGATCCGCGGTGCCGACGGCGAGAGTCTGACCGTCGCGATCGGCTTTTCCTTCTCCGCTAAGGACTTCGAACTAGACAGGATCCTCGTAGCGGTCCTCGATGTGACCGGCGCTCACGAACACCGGGAAGAACTGACGCGAGCACATTTCAGGCTGGCGAAGGAGGGTCGCGCCGCGGCAGTAGGCGCGTTCTCTGCCTCGATTGTTCATGAACTGAACCAGCCCCTCGCCGCCCTGTTGATGAACGTAAGCGCGAGCATAAGGTGGTTGAACCGCCCCGAGCCAAACATTGACGCAGCACGCAACTCCGCGATGCATGCGAAGATTGAGGGCGAGCGAGCGCGATCCATTCTGGAGCAGACAAAGGCCAGGATGACCACGGAGCGCATGAAAGTGATCCGCTATGAACTTCCGGAGCTGGTCCGGAATACGGTGACCATTCTTGCGCGTGACCTCGAGGCCGCAGATGTAGAAATCGACGTGAAGATCGCGCAGGACATCCGCGAGATGGTGGGCGATCCGGTCGGAGTGCAACAGGTGCTCGTCAACCTGATCAACAACGGCATAGAAGCGATGACGGGAGTAATCGTTGACAAACGCCTTACGCTGACCGTCGCCCCCGCAGAGCATGGGTTCGTCAGGCTCTCGGTCAGCGATACCGGGCACGGGATAGTTCCGGAAAGCGAGGGCCACATCTTCACGCCCTTTTTCACGACCAAACCGTCGGGCATGGGGATCGGCCTGGCGATCTGCGTGTCGATCCTGGAGATCGCCGGGGGATCGCTTTCCGCCAGGAACAACACCGACCGGGGTGCGACATTCGACGTTATTCTTCCAGTCAGCTCTCCGGAAACAGGTGAAGCGCGCCGATGACCGAGAACACCGACTGCATTAGTTCCCGCTCTTCCACCGGTTTGACCAGGAAATATCTAGCGCCGCTTGCAATCGTTTTCTTCATCGTGGCCTGATCGTTTTGAGACGTCACGAAAATTATTGGCAGTGCGGGGGCTATCTCTCGCAAAATCGATTGTAGTTCCGTACCCATCAGTCCCGGCAGGCGCTGGTCGAGGATCAGACACCTGCATAGAACGCCATCCTCGGACTCGAGGAAGTCTTCGGCCGACGAGTACAACCGTGTCCCCAGCCCATATGAACTGATAAGATCGCCGTAGGCGATCCGGACACCCGCGTCATCCTCGACGATCGCGACGTCCAGTCCGTCAAGGGGTTCTGTCTCCCCACCGGCACGTCTCGCCATGTATACGGCCCATCCGCTATTCGAACGCCAGCTTCAAGAGTAGTTGAGGATCTCGGCCTTCCGAACCAAATCCGCCAACGATCGAGCTTGCATTTTCCGCATTACGTTGCTGCGATGAAGTTTCACGGTAACTTGGCTTATCCCGAATTCCGCAGCTATCTGCTTGTTCATAGACCCGTTGACCACGGCTTTCATAACCTCACGTTCGCGAGGCGTCAGGCTGTCGAGAAGCTTTTCCAGCGCCGTTCTCGACTGGCTTTCCTTCCTCAGCACCTCGTCGCGCTCGATCGCTCCGGCGACGGCATCGATCAAGTCCTGGTCCCTAAAAGGCTTGGTCAGGAAATCGATCGCTCCTGCCTTCATCGCGCGGACCGACATCGGAATATCGGCATGCCCGGTCATCACGATCACAGGAATCCTGTTGCCATCCCTTTGTAGGGCAGACTGGAAATCCAATCCGCTCATGCCGGAAAGCCGGACGTCCAAGACAAGGCAGCCGGCGGATAGAAGATCATCGCTAGCTTGAAGAGCTTTCGGCGACTCGTAAGCCACTGCTTCTATGTCGACAGATTTTAATAGATCGACTAGCGCTCGCCTTATGTCCGGGTCGTCGTCGATTATTCTGACCACGGGCGCGTACGAGGAGACAGGAATGTGCTGCATGGACTACCTCAAGTCAAACCGTCTCGGATGAGTTTCGGTCGGCGACGTTAATCAAGCCTTCGGCTCGTTGAACAGGCGCGATCGAACCGCAGGGCTATCCACTCGCACGCAACGGCGGAATGCAATCGTTCGACCGACGCCAGCACGCAGGCATCGTGAGATTAAACTCTTTTGCAAGGGCCGCAACCTATTCCTGGGGATAGGGTGGCGTGGGAGATTGGATACTAACCTCAAGGCGAGTGCCGCCGATACCTTGATCCCAATTTCTGTCGAACGAATCCACGCGTACATTTCCGTGGATGATCGTCGGCTGTCGGCGGTCGAACCGCAGGAGGCCGCATTGGCACCGAAACTGGCACAAATCTCTCCCGTCATCCTTTCACTCGAGGCTGCGAGATCAATCACGGACCGCGCGATCGAAAAAGTGGCCGAGGTCGGCATACCCTACACTATCACCGTTCTCGACGGCTCCGGAAATCTGGTTCTGTCTACACGCATGGACGGTGCGGCCCTCGCGTCGCTGGAAAGTTCGGCCGCGAAGGCCCGTACCGCCATTTTCTTCGGGACTGCCACCAAGGACCTTGCCGGAGCCGTCGCGAGCGGCCAACCGCTGGCCACTATCGAGACTTCGATGCGCCAGCCGTTGGCATTCGTTTCGGGTGGCGTGCCTATCCGCGACGCTGACGGGGTCGTGATCGGCGCGGTGGGAGCGGGCGGCGCGGCTCCCGATCAGGACCACGTGGTAGCGGAGTATGCTGCCGCTTCATATGCGGTATAAGGCATGCCCCCTGCAACGCACCTCCGGAAACCGGATTTGCTGACTGGTTTCGCTCAGGTTGGCCATTCCGACCAGGGTGGCCGACCTGACGCGATGCAGATTCAATACTGGCGCGACCACGTATACGTCGGACATCTGTTCAGCGGCGGTTTCTCGGTCATAGATGTCAAAGACCCGAGCAAACCGACTGCTCTGGAGTTCCATGCTGCGCCATTGAATACATGGAACATTCATTTGCAGGCTGCGGATGACCTGCTGTTGGTCATCCACGCGAAAGACCTCTGGAAAGAATTTGATGTAGAGACCAGCTACTACTCTGGTTCGCTGGGATCGAGGCTTGCCGGCTTGCGGGTTGAGTGGAGCGCGGGCGTTGCCATTTATGATATCTCTAACCCTTCGAGGCCCAAGCAAATTTCGTTTCTGGGAACGACGGGGGTCGGGGTTCACCGGCTTTGGTATTCGGGCGGGCGATATGCTTATGCATCGGTGCTTCCGGACGGTTATTCCGACTATATCCTGAAAGTGATCGACTTGGCCGATCCGACGCGTCCACAATGGCTCGGGAGCTATTGGCTTCCGGGCATGCACGCGGCGGGAGGTGAAAAGCCGGCGTGGAACGCCTCTCGCTGGCGCTACGCTCTTCATCACGCCATCGTCTCGGGTGGCAAAGCCTACGCCTCATGGCGGGATGGCGGATTGAGCATCCTCGACGTGAATGACCCTCACCAACCTACGTCGATCGCGCACCGCAATTGGTCGCCCCCTTTCGGTGGAGGAACACACACGGCCCTACCCCTACCCGGCCGTGAACTCCTGATTGTCGCGGACGAGGCCACGGCCGATAATCTGGCGGACGGACTCAAGCATGTTTTTATTTTCGACATACGCCAGCCTGACAACCCGATCAGCATATCCACGCTGCCAACGCCGAGCGAGTTGGACTACGCCTCCAAGGGACGTCATTTCGGCCCTCATAACTTGCATGAGAATCGTCCCGGCAGTTTCGTGTCGGAATACATCGTATTCGCGACCTATCAGAACGCAGGTCTGCGAGCCTTCGACATAACGGACGCTTTTGCTCCCAAGCAGATCGGAGCGTTCGTACCAGCAGCACCCGCTCGGCTTGTCGATCCGCGACCAGGCGGAATTCCGGTCATCCAGACCGCCGATGTTTACGTGAGGGCAGACGGAATCGCTTTCACGACCGATTACAACGGCGGCTTGGACGTCGTCGAATTCACTGGCCAATAGGGCCGCTACCAAAGGAAACCATTATGAAGGCTATCGGATACTACGCCTCAACACCCGGCAACCAATTGTTGGATTTAGAGGTGCCCCCACCCGAGCCCCGTCCAACCGACATCATTGTGCGTGTCAAAGCGGTCTCCATCAATCCGGCGGACCACAAGATAAGAGAACGCGTGTCGCCCGAGGGAGGCGCGGTCAAGGTGTTGGGTTTCGACGCCTCGGGTGTCGTGGAGTCGGTGGGGACCGCCGCAACACTGTTCAAACCCGGCGACGAGGTCTTTTATGCCGGCGACATGACGCGCAATGGGACAAATGCCGAACTCCATGCGGTCGACGAACGAATAGTCGGCGTCAAGCCGAAATCTCTCGACTGGGCCCAGGCGGCCGCCATGCCCCTGACCTCGCTGACGGCTTGGGAGGTGCTGTTTGATAGATTGAAAGTGCCCTATGGCAACATGTCGCACCAGGGTACGCTCCTAATCATCAACGGAGCCGGTGGTGTGGGGTCGATCCTCATACAGATCGCCTCGTTGCTCACCGGCCTCAAAGTTGTCGCTACAGCCTCTCGCCCGGAGACCGTCGAATGGGTGACGCAGATGGGCGCGCATCACGTTATCGATCATCACAAGCCGTTCCGGCCGCAACTCGAGGCGCTCAGCATCAGCCAGGTCGAATACGTCGTCGGGCTGACGGGCACAGATAAACACCTGCCGCAGATTTACGACGTCATTGCTCCGCAAGGTCATGTCGGTGTTGTTGACGATTCGCCCGCGCTCGACATCGCGTCGTTTCAAATGAAAGCCGTCACCTTTTCTTGGGAGCTGATGTTCGTTCGGCCAATGTTCGCGACGTTCGACATTCTCCAGCAACACAAGATTCTCAATCAGATCTCCAGGCTGGTCGATCGCGGTTTGCTGAAGAGCACGATGACTTCGTTTCTCAGCCCGATAAGCGCTGCCAATCTTGCCAAGATCTATGAGCTGTCGAGCTCCGGCAAAGCTATCGGAAAAACGGTACTAGAGGGTTTCGAGTGATTACGAAAAAAGAGGAAGGGCCGAAATGCACCTAAACTACCACGTCGCGCCGCACGAAAACGGGTGGGCCTACAAACTGGGCGACGTCTGGTCGGAGACTTTTCCGACGCACGGCGATGCGCTGGCCGCCGCGCAAATTGCCGCGGAACGCCAGCAAGTCGCTGGCAAAGATGCCCACATCGTGTATGAAACAACTGACTACCGCTGGAAGGCGGAAGATGTTCTCGGCACTGATCGGCCGGAGGTTGAAGTGCTTGACGATTACTCCGGCGCTGCATAGGGCCGAGAATTACGTCCGGGCGGTGTTCCATGCGGTCGCCGCCCGTAACCATCGCTCATCCATGGCTCCTTCAGACCCGGAGTGCCGAAACCGACACCGGAGCGTCCCACCCCCGAACCCTGAAATCTCCGACGTGAGAGAGTCCGCAACCGTCATCGACCATATCGGCGAAGGCTTGGGACACCAGGACGGGGGATCCTACTTCCTTCGTAAGGGCCTCGAGGCGGGAAGCGATGTTGACCGCCGGGCCGATGACGGTGAAATCCAACCTACGATTGGATCCTATGTTGCCGTAGGCGACGTCTCCGACGTGGACACCTACACCGTAACTGAGATGCGGCAAACCCTTGCTAGAGTTGGCACGGTTCAATTCCCACATGGCTGATTGCCCCTCGCGCACAGCGCAGATCAAATTCGTGCATGCTTTCGGTTCGTTGAGGGGAAATACGGCGAGGAGCCCATCACCCATAAACTTCAGGATCTCGCCCCCGTGAGCCTCGATCGGTGTCGTGACGGCATCGAAATAACCATTCAAGATCGCCAACACGCTTTCCTGATCCCAATGGCTCGAGATTTCGGTGAAGTTGCGAAGGTCGCAGATCATGATCGCCGCCGATATCGTTGACGCGGTTCCACGCCTGGTCGCGCCGGCAAGTATTTCGGCACTGGCCTTTGGTCCTACGTATGTATCCAAAAGCGTTCGCGCGACGACGTTCTTAATTCTAATCTCGCTGAGAAGCGTAATTGGAGGAATGAGATCGGTCAGGAAAGCAAGGTGATCTTCGCTGAAGCCTTCAGGCCCGTCGCTTGCGAAGGTGAGAACGTGACGTTTTCCGAGGGTGTGCTCAATTGGCCACGCCGCGTAATCGGTAAGGCCTTCATCCGCCAGTTCCTTGTACAGTGGATATTCCTCCGATCCCTCCGCGAGCCGCCGGAGATTTTTGCGGACGAATCGAGACCCGGCATATATTTCGCTGGCGGGACTTCGCCGGAACTGCTCGGTCTGCTCGACACCGTAGTCGAACGTCGTGATCTTGGCCTCCACCGATCCCTTCCTCCACAAGATGCGCGCTCCCAGCCACTCCGGGTGGTGGGTTCTGAAATGGAGGGTCGATCTGGCCACCGGAATGCCCTTCTCAATCAATTGTTCGCATAGCTCTACCAGGATTCGATCGATGTATCGTTCCGCCTGCGTCCCACGCATCAACCAGTCGATCAATTCGCGCTTTTTCGACGGCCAAATCTCGGCGTGGTGTCTGTGGAGGTCTTGAACCATTGGTGTCACCTAAAAGCTGCTGCCGCATGACGGGACACCGCGCGACACAAGTGCGCGGGCTACGGGATGCCCCGGCCATCACTCTGGCCCATCGCGTTCGTCGGCGACACTAGACCTGAGGCCAGTGCCACCTGACGCAACGAACAGGTTGGGCGAATTACGACCATCTCAGCTGCAGATAAACCGATCCCGGCGCGCCCGTGGGGCCTCATCGCAACGTCGAGATGACCTATCCACGTAGACAGCTATTCTCATGGGAAAGCGGAAGCCTTCATCGACGGGGAATGGCATGAGCTTGGTGCCGGCGAGTTGATCGACATCGCATCGGACGAAATGCATGCCTGGCGGAATTCATCCACAGAGGACGCCCACCTCGTATTGATCAGGACAGAGAAGATGCGAATGTTCTTCGAGACGATCGCACGCCCATTGGAAGCCAGAAAATAGATTTGGGTCCGATCCGCAGATCGCTGTACCGGCCAGCGGTCTTTTGAAATGCCGCAATTAAAGGCCTGACAGAAGACTGCGCTCGATCACAGGTTCATATGGGCAAAACTTCTTGCATAACGGGCGGTAACCACAGAAGTGCTGGTGACCGCCCCGATAATACAATAAATGTTTTGTTAGAACGCCCATCGTCCTGGCATCGAAGGTTACTTCGAACCTAATAGAACCGGAGGACGTCCAATGAATTCCCGCAAAAGTCTACACCTCTCTCGCCGTGGTTTCTGCTTGTGCTGCGTAGGGGCCGCCACCGTCGGACTGACCGGCGGATGGCTCTCCCCTCCCCAAGCTTATGCCGAGGCTCATCGCCTAGTTGGCATGATCAGGGATGCTGCCGCGAAGGCGAATATCACAACACATAAGCTTCGAGGAAACGTGTCCATTTTGGAAGGTTCCGGCGGGAATATCGCCGTACACGCCGGCCCCGACGGAAAACTGCTGATCGACGCCGGCATTACCGCTACAAGGCCGCGGATTGAAAAGGCGTTAGCGGCGCTCGGCCCTCAGCCGATTGCGAACCTAGTCAACACGCACTGGCACTTCGACCATGCCGACGGAAATGAATGGCTCCATTCAGAGGGCGCGTCTATCGTGGCCCACGTCAACACGAAGAAGCATCTCATGGAAGCGCAGCGGGTTGTCGATTGGGATTTTACCTTCCCGCCTTCGCCGGCAGGCGCGATCCCCGGCGAAACCTTCGACGCCGATAAATCGGTCACTCTTGCCGGCTGCAGGCTGGACCTCATTTGCTACGAGCCAGCCCACACTGACAGCGATATCGGCGTCCATTTTGTAGATCAGAACATCCTGCATGTGGGGGATACCTATTGGAACGGTATCTACCCGTTCATCGACTACTCGACCGGCGGCAGCATCGACGGGACTATCACCGCTTGCGCAAAAAACCTGCAACTCGCCGAGAAAGACACGGTAATCGTCCCCGGTCATGGAAGCCCGATCAGCAAAAAGACCGAGCTGAAGGAGTTCTACGATATGCTCGTTGCGATCAGAGAGAACGTATCCAAACTCAAGCAACAAGGCATGTCGTTGGGTGAGACCGTCGCCGCGCAACCGACTAAGAAATTCGATCGCAAATGGGGACAGTTTGTCATAACACCGGCGCTATTTACCGAGCTGGTATATCAAGGCGTTTGATGAAGGGGGGGGCCGTCAATCAACTAGTTCGTTATATTTCACAGGCTTGCCTGTCCGAGTCCGTGGATAGCGCGATTGGTTAAGGCCTTCCGCTTAACGTGAGTTCGTCGAATAATTCGATGGAGACTCACGTGACAGCGCTGGTCGAGGTCTGCAATGCATTATATGCGGCCGCCTCGATGGGCGAGACGATCGAAGCCGCGTATGCCAGAATCGTCTCCTGCAGCGCCTTCCCATTTTTTCTCACCCGTGTTGCCTGCGTGGGATGAATTAGTCCGGGACGGGGCGCCTCTTCGTGCCTCCGGGTGGTCACAAAAGTCAATGCCACATTAGACCGCGAGCAACTTCGTCAGCTCCGATATGGTGTTTGATGCGGAATGCGGTGTCCGCCGAACCTTCAGCAAGGATTGTTGCCGGGAGTAGCCGACGCGGCTCAAGGCATATTTGACATCAAGCGCGATCCGTCGTCGTTCAGTTCGCGGGCAGGTGCGCCTGGCTTACCGGTTGCGCCTTCAACTTCGCCGTTTTCATTCCAAGTTCGATGAATTCCAGGGCATGCTTGGCGAGCGCCACATTATCAATCCAGAGATTGCGCCATATCGCCGTCTTGAGCGATAAATGATCGCAATCGCCCAACTTGCCCAGATGGACGTTGACCTCTGGCACACAGGCAGGGTTAGGCGCGAACTGGGTGCGCATTCTGGCCAGCAACGGCATCTTTTGGGCATCAAGGTCCCCCTGGATTGCCTCCGCCAGTTCGGCTTCGACATTGCGTTCATGCGCCAGGCTCAGCATTTCCACTGTCGGGCGACAGGCATCGCGCTCCGACAGCTTCTCCATGGCGGCATGGTAGAGGTTGCGATAAGCCTATCGGGGGAAGCGCTATGTAATCTGTTGCTGGACCAGATTTGGCTCCTGACAGGGCGCATCAACGAGTTGACGATACAAGTGCGCAAGGCCGTCCAGGACAATAAGATTGCTCAGCGTTTGAGCACGATCCCAGGAGTTGGTCCTATTACGGTAATGACCTTGGCCACGCTCGCGCCGCCGACCGAAATGTTCAGGAGAGGTCGCGACTTTGCCGCCTGGGCTGGATTAACACCTCGACAACACTCAACCGGCGGCAAAACCCGGCTTGGTCGAACATTGAAGATGGGGCAGAAGGACATCCGGCGCTTGTTGATCATCGGCGCGATGTCGGTCATTCAGGCGGTCGGGCGGCGAGGAGGGGCCATAGCTGGTTCCTGGCTTGCGCGGATGCTGAGCCGAAAGCCAAAAATGCTGGTCGCGGTTGTCAGTGGCGGCGCAAAAGCGCGGATAAATGGCGCCGAGGATTGGTATAGAAGAAAGCGGCAGATGAGGCCGCTTTCAGTTTAGCCGGTGTTGAATGTGACGGGGGATTATTATTCGGCTTGGCACCCTTTCATTGATGCGGTTGAGCTTGTGATTTGGTCGTCTGGTAGACTTTGCTCTTTGAGGAGATCCTGGATATCGGGAGCGTAATGGTTCCAGATGGCCTCTCGCAGATCGTCGAGGAGTTCGAAGACAGCGGCTGCCTGCTCGGGGGTCCATTCGGCGCTGATGAAGAAAGACAGACCGCGATTGAGACCGTGAGGCTGTTTGATATTTCCGGTCATGGTGCGGGGTCCTTTTCGCCGGATTGGTGGGCGACGCGCTGCTGACGCTGGGCTATGGAGCGCTCGTTGGCTTCCTTGAAGCGGTAGGAATCGCCTTCGATGGCGATGACCTCGCAGTGGTGGACGAGACGATCGACCAGGCTGACGACGCAGGCGGCATTCGGAAAGACCTCCGACCATTGTGCAAAGGGTTTATTGGTCGTGACGATGGTCGAGCGTTTCTCGTATCGGCGACTGATGAGCTCGAACAACAGGTCGGCATGGCGGTTGGAGTAAGAGAGGTAGCCGATCTCATCAATGGCCAAAACATCATGGGAAGCATAATACTGGGGCTTCCGGCGCAGCAGGGAATCGCTGTCGATGGCGGCGAGTTCGCCGAGCAATTCGCTGGCGGTGCGCAAGAGGACCGAATGGCCGCGGATGAGTGCCTGGTAGGCGATATTGAGGGCAAGCGTCGATTTGCCGACGCCGTTCGGACCGATAAAGACGATGTTGGTGGCATCGTTCATAAACGACAGCGTCATCAGTTCCTCGACGGCGGCGCGGTCGACACGGCGCGGCCATTTCCAGTCATAATCGGCCAGTTGCTTGAAGTGGCCGAGCCTGGCGCAGCGCATGCGTCGCTGCAGGGAGCGGTCGGAGCGCTCGTCTTCCTCCCACTGGATCACGGTTGCTCTGGCCAACAAAATGGCACGGATCACCTGGGCACTGATTGCCTGCGGCGGTGCTTACGCAATCCCGGAAAGAGGCTGATAATCTCACCGGGTGGGGAGCGGCAGATCTGATTGGAGTTCATGGAAAAAAGCGGAACAGGACCGGAGCGGGAAAACCAGTTGTCAACGGAACGACATCGAGCGCGATCCGCCGATTTGGACACGATCCACGAACTCGCCATGAGGGCCCGCGGTGTAAATGGCCGCATTATGAGGCCGGATACACGTAGGAACTCGACCGCTCCTTCCCTTCGACAAACGTCAGAAAATGCTTGCTAACCCGGGGGCGTCCATACACGTTGACGCTTTGTCGATGGATTTGCGAGTGCGCGTTGTCGCGTGCACCCTTCGGTTCCTGGACATCGCAAACCTTCATCGCTGGCCTTCGATTTTGGAAATGGTCGCAACCTGGATTGTCGACAGGCCGATGAAAAGGCGCATCTTTGAAACCTGGATCGAGACCCAATTCGCTCCGACGATGACGAAGGGCAATGTCGTCATCCTCGACAACGTCGCCTTCCACAAGAGCCCTCGAGCCGAGGAACTGGTCAAGGCAAAGGGAGCCTGGCTGCTGTTTCTACCGCCATATTCGCCAGACCTGAATCCGATTGAAATGGCCTTTGCAAAATTGAAAGCGCTCTTGCGAAAGCGCGCCGCCCGTAGCTTCGAGGCAATCGCCAATGCTCTCGGCGAAATCATTGATCTCTTCTCCTTCGCCGAATGCAGAAACTACTTCAAAGCTGCAGGCTATGGGGGCAATTAAACGAGACAAGCTTTAGGCGGAGCCGCCAGCGGCTCCTCCCAAGGCTCAGTGATGCCCTTGGGCACCAACGGCCATGCACCTTGGAAGCTCACATCCCGCAACCATTGTTACAGGAAACAGGCGAGCCTGCTCGTTAGCATTGCACTGCAATGAGGAGCTGACATAACGCTCATAAAGGTCGATGGAGGGATGCGCGGGATCGCTGAAGTGATGGATGTATGTTCCGTTGCTGCTCAATTCCGTCTTCAGCATCGAGCAGGTGTCCGCGGCCTCCGCGACGGACACCATCAAGCTTGCCCCCAGTGCGATAACAATAGATGCGCGAGCCCCCAATTTCGGTGCTGCGAGGATGGCTTTTTTGAGTTTGGTGCGTTTAGTCATGTCGATATCCTCTTCGTTGGAACAGGAACGCAGGGTATGTCGCGTCCTGCACGAGGGACAGTTGGACAGTGGTATCTGCTTTCGATACTCGGGATTGGTTTGCCGCATACCTAGGAACAAGGTCCACCAAACTGAAGGTGAAGGTTTGCTACGGCGGAGGATGTTGATATTCGCGATACATCCGCAACTCGAAGACGCTGTCACAGAACTGCAAATTCGCATCAACTCGACCGGGCCGCAGAAAGACACCCTCGATCGTTGATGTCGAATCGGCCGTAACGAGATTCGCGCTGGCAAATGAATGCCGAGAGTTGTTTCAAGGGGCCGAATCCCAATTCGCCCCCGATTCGAGAGCGGATATTACAATAAATCGGGAGCTCCAGTGGCAATGCTAAGCGAGCCAAACGAAGGAGCTTCCCAATGTCGGCACTTTCAATTGCAGAGACGGTTGTCCCGGCACTCGGAGAATTCCCGAGCTTCGCCGAGGGCGACAAGATTAAAACCTCGACGCGCGAGCCCGTCGGTCATTATCGCCTTCCCACCTATCTGCGCGGCAAGGCCGGAGTGATCGAGAAGGTAATCACCACGATGGCGGTCGATAACGAAGAGGAAGCTTACGGCAGGAACGCCGGCTCCAAGGGCTACTACTACCGCGTCGCCATACCGATGTCCGAAATCTGGCCGGACTACCAGGGTTCGGCGAACGACGGACTCCGGATTGAGATATTCCAGAATTGGCTTGAAAGGATCTGAAAATGCATGAGGATCATGACCACGCCCCCGGAGGGCACGCCCATGACCATGATCACGATCATCCGCATGCGGAAATCGCGATTACGGAACAGCCCGGCTATTACGAGGTAATGGAAACGGCGATCCGAGAATTACTGATCGATCGAAAACTCTTTGGCGCGGACGAGATCCGGCGTCAAATCGAGGTCCTGGATTCACGTACCCCCGCGCTCGGCGCGAAGATCGTCGCTCGTGCCTGGACGGACGAAAATTTCAAACAACGCCTGCTTCAGGACGGCCGCAAAGGTTGCGAGGAACTGGGCATTTCTTTCTACGATGACACCCAGTTGATCGTTCTGGAAAACACGAAAGACGTCCACAACTTGATCGTCTGCACGCTGTGCTCCTGCTATCCGCGTCCGGTTCTCGGTTTGCCGCCGGATTGGTACAAGCTGAAGCCCTATAGGTCGCGTGCCGTGCACGAGCCGCGAGCGGTTCTGCGGGAGTTTGGTACGACAATCCCTGATGACGTCGAAATTCGAGTCAGCGACTCGACGGCCATGGTTCGCTATCTCGTGCTGCCGATGCGGCCCGAGGGCACAGAACATCTTTCCGAAGAGCAACTAGCAGACCTGGTTACTCGCGATGCGATGATCGGTGTCGTCCCCGTTGAGTACAAGAGGGCAGCATGATGGGTACTGAAACACTTGTAAAAAGACTCTCGAACGACATCGGCGGCATCGATGGCGGAAAGATTGAACGCGTGGAGCACGAGTTGCTCCCTTGGGAAAAGCGTTGTCATGCACTCGCGGATGTTCTCGATTTCCGTAAGATCATCAATACTGAAGAGAAGCGTCGCGGTGTCGAAGCCCTCGGATCGGAAATGGTGGCAAAGCTCACCTACTACGAGCGGTGGATCGTCGCTTTTTCCAACATCCTGTTCCAGAAAGGCATTCTGACGCCCGGCGAGCTGGCTGCTCGGATGGCGGCCGTGGAGGCTCGTGCAGCGACCGATGCTGCGCGGATGGAATATCCGAATGGCTGAGCAGGTGGCCTCCGGTCAGCGATGCTTCTTCGAACACGATCCGTCGTGCCCGTTGTATCGTAGGGCATTCGTCGAATTTCTTGGGACGTGCCTGCTTGCGATTAGCATGGTTGGTTCCGGGCTGGCTGTACAAAAACACCTCGGATCGGAGCCGGTTGTTGCCGGCTTCGCTATCTCGGTTTCGATTGCCGGCGCATTGGTCGGCCTTATTGTCTCACTGGGGAAAGTTTCCGGTGGGCATTTCAATCCGTTGATCACGTCGGCGCAGTGGCTTCGCGGCGAGCGGCATGGCGACTGTACCATCGCTTATGTGGTCGGACAGACGATGGGCGCGGTCCTGGGAGCAAAGATTTGCGGGTTGATGTTTGGTGAGCTGCCCAACCCGGCGCATATCGGACTCGCCAGCCCAGGTACGATCTTGAGCGAGATCGTCGCATCGGCTGGACTGATGATCGTGGTGATCGGCTGCATCCGCAGTAGCAAATGGGAGACCGGCCCGTTTGCCGTTGGGGCTTGGTTGACCGCAGCTATTCTCGCAACGCCATCGACCTCTTACGCAAACCCCGCCGTGACAATCGCCGCTGCGGTGGCCGCCGGGCCGGTTGCACTTTCCACGAAGACGGCCGCGGCGTTTGTTGTTGCGCAACTGGTTGGGATGCTCGTCGCCATGATCGCCACACGCATAGCATTTGCCGGCCAAATCATGGTGTCGGATACCCGGGTTGCCAATGGAGGAAAGACCCATGATGCAGCCTGAAGGAATGTCCATTTACCCAACGACGCTACCGCCAGCCGAGGCGATCGAACAGTTCGAGGCTATCGTCAAATCGATGGGTATGAAGATTTTCGCCAAAATAGACTTCTCGATCGACGCCGCAAATGTCGGGCTGAAGCTTGAGAGCACAATGCTTCTAGTTTTCGGCAATCCCCGGGTCGGAAGCCTGCTTTTGCAGGAAAATCCATCCGTCGGAATCGACTTGCCGCTGAAAGCGTTGGCATGGACGGCAGATGACCGCCACTGGTTTGCGTATAACCTGCCCTCGTTCCTCGCACGTCGTCACGGCATTGAACAGCGAGGCATCATCGAAAAGATGTCACAGGCTTTGGAAACTGCCGCACATGTGGCGGTTGTCGATCGATCCAAGCATCCATCCAAGAAGGAGACAGAATAATGAGTGCACGTACCGATACCCGATCCGCTGCGACAGCGAACCCCTCCAGGGCTGTGTCGCTATTTGCCTTTGCAATATTAGGGATGGTTTTAGTCGGAGGAGTTGGCTTCCTCGGCTCGCCGACCATCCACGATGCTGCACACGATGTGCGCCATATGCTCAGCTTTCCGTGCCACTGAGAGGCGGCTAAGATGAATTACTTTCGGAGCCTGTTCTTGACCGCGCTCCTCGCAGGGCTGGCGGGTGGAATCCTTTCGTCGGCAGCGAACATCACATTGACCGTTCCCTTGATCTTGAAAGCTGAAGTCTTCGAACGCGAGGCAGATCACAAGGCAGAGGCCCTCACTTCTTCATCCGAGCAACACGATCACGAGCACGAAGCGCCCGCAGAGGCTCGCGATTTGCTCACACTGATAGCAACGCTGCTTGCATATATCGGTTTTGCACTGCTACTCACCGTTTCAGCGGATATGCTCGGAATGATGAACGATTGGCGGTCCGGATTCGTCGGCGGCCTCGCAGGCTTTGTGGTGTTCAGCCTCTTGCCCGCGCTCGGTCTGCCACCCGAGCTCCCCGGCATGCCTGCAGCAGCGTTGGAAGCGCGGCAACTCTGGTGGTTGGGTACAGCAGCTAGCGCGGCTGCCGCAATAGTCATCTCGGTGCGATTCAAGAGAATGGAAGCTTATGCGGTGGGCCTCCTTTTCGTTTTTCTCCCATTTGCCTTAGGTGCTCCAGTCGCCCCGAAGGTGGCCACGCCGGTACCCAGAGAGCTTTACCGTGAATTCGTGCTTCATACGCTGGTTGTCAGCCTGATGAGCTGGGCTCTGGTCGGCCTCTGCGTAGGCTGGCTGAGAAGCCGATCCGGTCTTGAACGACCAAGTGCTGCGACGTTCTATTGACGGATCTGTACAATTTGCTGAACAGGCTATTCGAAGGTCGCACATTGCCAATCCAGCCGCAATCGGTAGGCAGGGTTTTCCGGAAAACAGGAAAATGATAATGTATAAAGAATGGACGGCAAATGGCGCATGGTTCGATGTCGTGGGCCCAAAAGTCAGGTTGCTGAGCGCTTCTCAACAATCTCCTTCCGAATTCAGCGTCCTCGAGGCACGGCTTGCTCCCGGCGTGTTTGTGCCGCTGCACAGTCACGAAGATAGGGAAGCGTTCTACGTCGTCTCCGGAAAAGCAGAAGCTTACGTCAATGGGGCCTGGCAGGAGCTTTGTGCCGGGGAGTTGATCGACATCGCACCGGACAAAATGCATGCATGGCGTAATTCATCCACGCAGGACACGCACCTGGTGCTGATCACCACCGAGAAAATGCGGATGTTCTTCGAGACGATCGCACGCCCCTTGGACGCCGGAATTCCTTCCGCCGCCGACATGGCGGCACTTGTGCAAGCGTCCCAAAAATACGGCTATCGGCTGGGATCGCCAGCCGATAACGCTTCGATCGGACTGACACTCGGATAAGCGTTCGAACAGATCGGACGTATTCGCAGCGGATGCTCGCTCCACATCGCTCGTGACGCTATTTCAATAGTTAGGATCAAAGATGTCTCAGGATGATACCAGTCGGACGATGAAAACCCGCCTACGACCTATCGACAGAGAGGGGTTGATCGCCTTTGCAGAGCGCGGAAGAGCTAACCCAGAAAGGCGGGGCATCAACGTGGTTCGAACTGTTTGCGAAGGGCAATTTCGCTCCCTGAGCTATGTCGGCGAGCACCGGCCCGTTATTGTTGACGAACCGCTTCACTTGATGGGACAGAACACCGCGCCCGCCCCCGGGGAAATTGTGCTCTCCGGTCTGGGAGGGTGCATCGCCGTTGGAATAGTCGCGATCGCAGCTTGGAAGAACGTGGAACTGACACGCTTGGAGATCCATCTCGAAGCGGACATAGGAAATACCGCCGCTTGGGGTGCCGGCGGCGCATCACGGGAGCCCTCCGAAATGGGATTCCAGGCTATTCGCATCAAGGTCGATATCGAGGGCGATGCCCCTCGCGAAGTTCTGGACGAGATCGTGCAGCGTGCGAATTACTACTCGCCTGTAGCGAACACGATGCGCAACCCGATACCTTTCGAAATCGCATTGCTTCCGGAAACAAGCGAATCCGAAGTGTAGCGCCGGTCGTTTCGATGACGCAAGCTATACTAATTGGTTTCTATTTAGGTGACCCCTGAGGTACTTGCGATGCTGGATAAAGCAAACGTTCTCCTTGTTCACGGAAGTTGGGCCGATGCCTCGTGTTGGAGGCTTGTAATTCCGGAACTGCTTCAGGCAGGTTTGGGAGTTCGGGCCGTCCAATTGGACATGAGATCCTTTGAGGACGACGTCGAGACAGTCGAGCGCGCGGCGACTGCTCTTGGTCACAATTTGGTGGCCGGTCACTCGTATGGGGGAGCGGTCATCTCGGCCTTAGACCCGTCCGCTCTCGATATTCGAGGTCTTGTTTATGTGGCCGCGTCCGCTCCGGAGGAAAGCCAAACGCTCTCCAGTCTAATGACTGCCTATCCGAGCGAAGTGACCGTGAAAACGGTTATCGACAGCGCTGGCTATGTGTGGGCGGCGGATCGGGACAATTTTGAATTAGCGATCGGGCAAGATTTGGACGCGGAAACACTAGACGTATTGTATGCGACACAACGTCCCATTCACATCGAAATATTCGAAGCGAAGATTTGCGACCCTGCGTGGCGGCACGTAGAAAGCCGATATTTGGTGGCTAAACAGGACCATCTGTTCAGCCCGTCCACTCAGCGGATTCTCGGAAACAAAATCGGGGCGACGACGGTGGAGGTGAATGGCGGGCACATGTTGCCCCTAAGTCACCCATCGAATGTTGCCAAAACGATCATTGATTTTGCCGGGAGCCTAGAGAGCATTCCAGGAATTCGTAGCAGGAAGATACAATAACGGATCCATCTGCAGAGCAAAATACGCGTCTCGGCAGCACGAAAAGGTCGCGTGATCTCGCGGGAAGCGACAGTATGGGTTCCCATGTCGATCAACGGGCAAAAAGCCGGACGAGGACTATTGTCATGCTTACTGGCAACGTTTGTCGACCGCACGATGCGGCGGTCTTCGGGTTCGGAGCCATTCTTGTTGTGGGATGCCTCTGGTTCCTCGATACTGCCGACAACTCCCAGGTCCTGCCCGCCTTGTATGCCGGTTTTGCTATGTTGGGAACCGCGAACCGATGCAAACGAATAGCCATAACGTGGGCAATACTTTGTGTGGCTTCTGCAACCTCAGTTCATGTTTTGCAGCTGACGACAACCGGGCAGTTCCATGGACTTCGCCTCGCTGCTGACCTCGCCATCATAGCGGTTGTGGGCCGAATTAAACTGGAAAGCTCGACATTCGCGAGCAACCGCGAAGAGCTTTCTCGATCACTCCAGGACCTAAAAGCGTTTGCGGACTCGGTCCCTCAAGTCTTATGGGGAACCCGCGCCGACGGTTACTGCGACTTCTTGAACGCCCGCTATGCCGAGGTGTTCGGCATTCCTATCGCCACAGCTATCGAAGACCAGTCTTGGGCTTCGCCTGTACATCCCGACGACAGAGGTAAGATGTACGAGACATGGCGTCAGGCCATAGACAGCGAAGCCACTGATTTCCGCGCTTACGGTCGTTTTCGCTTTCGTGACGGGACGTATCATTGGATGCAGTCAGTCGGTCGCTCCATAAGGTCCGAAACCGGAGAGATCGCGCGATGGTACGGCGGACTCGTCGATGTGAACGCAGAAATCGTCGCTCGACAGACGATCGAACGCCTGAATTCCGAGCTCCAGGACGTGATCGACAAGCGGACAAGCCAGCTCGAAAATCTGGAATGGCGACTTCAGATGCTTTTCGAAGACAAGAGCATCGGCATCCTTGAACTGTACGTTGGCTCCGTCGATAGCATGCTTGAAAGGTTCTCTGACTCTAAGGGGCAGCCCAATTTCTATAACTACCATTATATTCTCACCGAACGACGTCATCAGATAGAGACACTGGAACTTGATGAAAAGGCCAGAACGCTGTTGGGATATCGCGACAGGTCCGATTTTGACCTTTCGCTGAAAGATGAACCAAACGGTCCCGCGTATTCCATCGTACTCACTATTATCGAAGCAATCTTTTCCGGCAGGAACGAAGCAAGAGGGACGATCAGCATCGCGAGGAAGAACGCCCCCCCCGAACAATTGACATACGAGGTGAAGATACAGGCCGATGGGCGATCCCTTGTGATCATCGCGAATGTTCCCCAGCGTGACGAAACAAAAAAGGCGATCATCGAAGCGCGAAGGGAACTCGTCCGTGCGAACCGCGCAGCCGTCACCGGTGCCCTGTCAATTGCTGTCCTCCACGATATCAGCCAGCCGCTCACCGCATTGTCTATTGATGTTGGTACCGCGATACGAATGGTCGATCCACGTCAGCCTAGCGGTCAGAAAGCGCTGAAAGCGCTGGAACGCGTGCGCGGAAATGCCCAGAGACTGATTGAGATTACAACGCATACGCGCGAGCGAATCCGGCAGCACCATCGCATAGCCGAGGCGGTCGATGTCGTCGTTGTCCTGCGGGAGGCGACTCGCTTGCTTGAGATGGATGCCAGCCGCCAGTCCATCGAAATGCATGTCGAAGCACCTCAAGAAATTCCCCGCGTCTTCGCTGATCGCGGCGAGCTTCAGCAGGTCTTCGTGAACTTGCTTCTAAACGCCCTCGATGCGGTCGCCGAGGTCAATGGCAGACGGACGGTAACTGCGATTGTTGGCGTCGAGCCGCATGAAAAGTCAGTCTTGGTTGAAATATCGGATTCCGGCCCAGGAATCCCAGCAGAGAATCTCGGAAGAGTATTCGAACCATTTTTCACCACTCGCGCGAGCGGAATGGGCTTCGGGCTCCAGATCAGCCGCGCAACGGTCGAGGCCATCGGCGGACGGATTTTTTGTCGCAACGGTGATGCGGGCGGCGCTATCTTCTCAGTTGTACTTCCGTGGGCGACTGACGTTGGTGACGCCGCATCGTCATTGTGAGAAGCTTCATTCGTCAAACTTGAGCAGTTTGTGGAAGCTGGACCGAGTCACACGCTGCGGCCAGCCAGACGGAAAACAGATCTTACTATCTCGTCAACGTCGGCGGCCTTGCTGATGAAGGCAGATGCGCCGCCTTCAATCGCCCGTCGCTTCGTCATTTCGTCATCCTGCGACGTGATGAAGATTGTTTTGATATCGTTTCGCGCGGCGCTTATCCTCGCCTGGAGTTCAAGACCGCTCATGCCAGGCAGGCGCTGGTCCAAGACGACGCAGACTACATCTGCCGATTCAAGGTATTCCAGAAACAATTCCGCGCTTTCGAAAAGGACTGTTTCACAATCGTACGACGCGAAAAGATCGCAATAGGCCTTTCGTACAGCAGGATCGTCTTCAACAATCGCGACGGGGACGTTTTTCAATTTATCATTCTATCGAAGCGATGGTTCCCGGGTTGCCGTCCGCTATCGCCTCCCGTGGGGGCAAGGGTGGATGGTACACTTAGAGCCAAAGTATTATCTTCTTTTGTCGGAGGCACAACTCCTTAGTGGCCGATAATGCCCCTTTTTAGTCCTATTGCGACCGCATGAGCACGGTCGTTTGCCGCCAATTTGCTCAAAATGCTCTTGATGTGTCCTTTAACCGTCTCCTCCGCGATCAACAGTACGGATCCAATTTCACGATTTGAATTTCCTTCGGCCACCAAAGAAAGAACTGCGACCTCGCGCGGAGTCAAGGGCTCGTCGTCCGCATGATTTGCTAGGGTGGTCGCCACCTCGGGGGCGACATGCCTCCTCCCCGTAACGACGGAACGAATCGTATTGATCAACTCGCGGCGAACGGAAGTCTTCAACAGGTAGGCCTGAGCACCGGCGCTCAGCGCCCTGCTCGCGATCTGCTCCAGATCATAGGTCGTCAGGACGATTATGCGCGCTGCCGGAAAACGACTTTTTATATCTCCGATAACATCGATCCCGTGGCGCTTGGGCATCTGCAGGTCGAGCAGAAGAACGTCGGGCTGCAGTTCTTCGAATTTGCGTATGGCCTCATCACCATCGGCAGCTTCTCCGACTATCTCGATATCGGGATGTGCTCCGATCAACGCGGCTAGACCTTCACGGATCAACAGGTGATCGTCGGCGGTCATGACCCGTATAGGGGTTCCACTATTCAACTCCGCCTTCCCCACTCATCATTGAGCTCCTACCGAACAAGAACGGAATGACACGATTTTGAGCGACCACCGACCAATCGTTCAGCGAACAAAGTTGCGCTTCCGCCACCTTTCGCCGACACCGTAGACTTGTCATCAGATCTGTCCACCCTCGAAGGAGGGTGAATTCGACTTTTGCGGTCTCCCCCCTCTTTCGAGGGTATACAATACGCCCTCATCACCGATAATTCCTCAAGGATCAAGCCCATGCGGCGGGCCAGAGCACCGCGGTATCGGAAGGAGACGTTTATGGAATCGTCCAAGATCAGCTTGACTGGCATGGAAGCCGTTTCTCTCGCCATCGACATGGGGGGCGAATCACTCTCCCGCGAACAAGCAGCTCGCACCGAGCCACAAGACATCGCGGAAACCTTGTATATCCTAAAGCTCGGTCTCAGGACAAACCTACGCTGGCTTGATAGAGAAAGTCCCAACGTCGACGCGGCAATCCGAACATCAACGCGGCTGTGCGAGTGTGTCGAGCAGCTTGAAGTCTTGATGCGACGCAGGTCCATGTAGACAATTCCCGACATCCGGGCGTGCTTCAACTTCCTCATAAAGACTTCTTAGCCGAGCCCGCGGTGTGGCAACATCGCCCAGCGCAAGACTTTTCGCCATAAACGAACCGAATATTTTGCTCTTAGAGTGGTCCCACTGTCGGATGTCTCCAAAGTAAGCGTGATGCCCACCGCCCGAGCCCGTTCTTTCATGCCCTTTATACCGAAGTGGTTGTGTTTGCCTTGGCTCCCGGGCGCGATCCCTTTTCCGTCGTCCGAAACCGAAAGGAAGATACCTTTGGCCGTACATTCGAAAGTGAAGTCGATCTTGCTCGCATGAGCATGGCGGAACGCATTCCTCATTGCTTCGCAAGCAATCATGAAGAGGGCGTCTTGTGCAGGTAGAGGCAGCGCCGGCATCGTACCTTTCGCAAAAATGGTGAACTTCGGGCGCGTCGATTCTTCTTGGCTGGCGCTCAAATCCTCTGCCTCGGCTCGCACAGCGGACAGGAAGTTCGAAAACCGTCCGCGTGGATCCCTCAAACTTTGTATCGCTTGGCGGCTCTCGATCAGCGCCACGTCACCGCGATCAAGCAGAGCGTCCAACGTAGACGTCGCTTCGTCGGGCCGTACAGCGATGAGCTGGCGGACAGCCTGCAGCCGAAATATGAGGCCTTGGAACGTTTGCAAAAGCGTGTCGTGAAGCTCGCGCGCCACGCGGTTTCGCTCGCTCAAACGCTCCTCTAGTCGGATTTCGTATTGAGACGAGATTTTTCTCACGCGAAACTTCCATGCATACCAAAAAGTGAGCAGGGAAATGGACGCAACCAACGTCAGGAACCACCAAGTCATCCACCACGGCGGAAGTACGACGATCGACAACGTCGCGCCGACCTGTCCCCACTCGTTACCCATAAGGGCTGCCTGGACTTCTAGATTATATGTTCCCGCGGGAAGGTAAGCGAAACTCAGTGATCTCGTCTCGCTCGCGGTGAGGTGCCAGTCTTCATCCAGCCCGTGAAGCTTGTAACGGTAGCGGGTTGCTGACGGCGCACGATACGAAAGGGCTGCGAAACTGACGCTGATGCTGGAACGGTGGGGTATATCCAGATGCTTTGTCGCGCTATTGGTTTGCAGCGTTTGCCCGTCGACTTCCACGCTCGTGAACACTACCGGCGGCTTGAGACTTCCGCGCCCCGGCGCGTCGATGTTGGACATGACCGCTCCAGCGTAGCCGGCAAAATAGAGCGTTCCGCGAGGCGACCGATAGCACGCGTTCCATCCGGTCATATCTTCGCCAGGCAAGCCGTCTGATGTCAGAAACCTTTGGGTATCGTCTCCAGAGGGATCAATCTTGCCGATACCCTGATTGGTGCTCACCCACAGCTCGCCATTCTCATCCTCAAGAATGCAGCTGATCGCGTTCCCCGGCAAACCATCCTGTTCGAAAATTGCGTTAAACTTCCCTTCGGTTTCGGAGTGGTTCAATCCATTCTGGGTGCCTACCCAAAGCCTGCCGCTCTTATCTGTGAAGGTACTGTTGATGGTGTTGTTGGAGATCGAGAATGGGTCGGCAGGATCGCGAAGAAACCGTTCGAAAGATTTTGTCCCTAGCGAAAATCGCACCAAGCCAAGTGCAGTCCCGATCCAAAGGTTATTACGCTCGTCGGCCGTGATGTTGAAAAACGCGTTCGCGCTCTCGTTCTCCATTCGGAATGCGGTGAATTCGCCCGTGCGAACATCTAATCGATCGAGACCGTCCCAGGTAGTGATCCACATCGTTTCGGAATCGACGATTAGAACGCGCGTTACCACATCGTTGCTGATGGATTTCGGATTTGCCTCGTCGTGACGAAATATTCTCACGCTTGCCGTTTTCGGATCAAACGAGATCAATCCGGCATGCACGGTACCAAGCCATAGCACGCCTGTGTCATCCTGAGTTATGGAGATAACATCCACCTCCGTGCCGGGACCGAGCAGATCGATGCGCTGCGTCGACCCGTCCGCGGGATTGAGGCGAATTAGAGCTGTATTCGCACCGAGCCAGACAATGCCGTCCTTATCCTCAAAGATCGCGTTTACAAATGACTCGCCGAACTTGTTCGGCTGCGACGGGGTGGGCCAAAGCTTGCGAAATTCGGGTTTCCACGGAGAGAACGTCGCCGGAGGTGAAGCCTCGAAACCAACCCAGATATTTCCCTCTCGATCTTCCGAAAGAGTGGTCAACCGATTCCCAGGTATTGTTTGCGGGTCGTTCGGGTCGTTGGTATAACGATCGAAAGTGAAGGTCTGTCGATTGAAACGCAGGAGGCCGGAACCGTAGGTCGCGATCCACATATCGCCGTTCGTGCTTTCCAAGACGTTCATAACGCCCGTTACCTTGGAATTTCCGGATGCATTCGTGATCTCAAGTCGGCGTACAGAATTCGTTTGGCGATCATAGAGCGCCAGGCCGCTCCCGGACGCATAGTAGATCCAAAACAGCCCATGAGAATCCTCGTAGAATCCGAATTGTGACCAAACTTCGGGAGACAGCGGTATCCTGTTGGATACCTTGCCTGTCTGTTCGTCCATAGCTTCCAGACCGTTCGCGGTAGCGACCCAAAACACGCCGGAGCGGTCCCTCCCCGTCGACTTAATGTCGCTCGATGAGAGCCCCTCTGAGTTACGATCATCGTGCCGGAATTTACGGATATTCCCGCTGGCGACGTCGAGCCGATAGAGCCCCTGTTTAGTGGAAAGCCATAATGTCCCCGCACTACTCTCAAAAATGTTGATGATGGTCGGATGATCGCTATCGATGGAATAGTGGCGGAAACTGCCGGAGTTTTGATCGAAGACGTTCAAGTCTTCATCGGTGGCGACCCACAGATTCCCTGAACTGTCTTTGAAGAGAGCGTAGATTAGAACACCGCTGAGGCTCGTAGGGTCGCCGATCTTCTGGGTGAATACCTTGTACGAATAGCCGTCATACCGGTCGACTCCGTACGAGGTTCCCAGCCATACGTAGCCGGTATTGTCCTGAACAATATTTGCGACACGGGTTTGAGAAAGGCCTTCCGGTGAAAGCCGACGAAACGTCAGATCGCTTTTGTCGAAAACGCTTACTGGAACCGACTGGGGTTCGATTGACGCCAGCCGCGGTTGTTGCCCCGCCTCAGGTGCCGCTATCGAAAGGTTCGGGAAAAGTAACTGTGCGATAAGGACGATCAACATCAGCTTCGAAACGGGCCACATCGCACACAACGGACTAAAGAGTGAGACAGGGAGGGCACGGCGGAGCTTTGCGTCCTTCACAACCTCCTGCCTGACCGGGTAAGCGTGAGCGTGGCCTTTTTCTAGCGAACTTCGCGGGGCCGCAGTTGTCGAGAGGTGCACAGCGAATGGCTCGGTGTCCATTTCGCCCATTTTGGTTGATATCATACCGCCTCGCCGTCGGTGCCAAACGCGCTTTCTATAAAGCAAATCAACCTTGGAAAATAGCTTTCCTTCACTACGAGGCATATCTGCCTGTTGACTCTTTCTTCGACGGAGCTCCCCACAGAATGGCGTCAACGTCGGGATTGCTTGTCGGCATTCAAGAGGATGTTCGGGAGATTTTGCCCTCTTCATCCTTGAAATGAACAGCGAAAGCTACCGTCTTGCCCACAGCCGAGCCCGAAAAGCCGGCTGAAATCCAACAAAAAAATCGCCGTGCGCGCATATGTTCGAGCTTGCGCAGAGCCTTCGGAAAAAGTCTGATGAACCGTCAATCTTCCTACGGGCAGAGCGTGATGATCAGGGTAAACGCAGCTTCAGGCTGGTTGAAGGCGACCCGCTTGCCACGAGTTTTGATGAAGATCTCTATCAGAGAATTTTCGTCGCGCAGAGTAATCGGGACTCCCCTAAACGATGCCTTTTGAACGTGATTACGGTAGCTAACGGTTCTGATAGAGGCGTCGAACAATCAGGTTAGAGAGCGTTCGGAATACGTGGTGGACGCAGAACGACCTCCAATCAGAGCGCGAGAGTTCCGAGATTAGTCCTATCGTAACGGCTTTCTGGTTGGCACTGTGCCGGGGGTTGCCGGTCCTCGCGCCTTGGGGGCCGATTCAGCAAAGTAGACTTCTGATAGGCGGAACAGTCCATTGTCGCGGCTGCATTGAGCGACCACATCGATGCCGGTGCGAAGCATGGTAAGAATATCTGTTCGATCAAGACCTTTGCCCCCATCAGATTCCTTGACCAGGATCGCCAACTGCTCGAAGGCCAGCTCGGCCGAATTGGCGTGAACGGTCGTGATTGAGCCAGGATGGCCGGAGTTGATATTTCGGATGTAGTAGAATGCGGTTCCGTCGCGAAGTTCTTGGAGCAAGATGCGATCCGGCCTCATACGAAGGCAAGACTCCAAGAGTTCTTTTGGCCCAGCGTGGGACAGCCCCTGCCCTCCCTTTGAATAAAACAAGCGTACGTGATTTGGTTGCGAGATCACAAGTTCCGGCGTGTCTTCGATAGAGATCACTCTCTCATTATCGGGAATATGTTTGATCAACGCTTTGGAAAGCGTCGTTTTTGCCGACCCAGTTGCGCCAGAGATGATGATGTTCTTACGGGCGATTACAGCTTGTCGCAAGAAATCCTTAAAACGCCCGGCACGGTAAAACTCCCTTAGTTCTTCCTCCTGCGAGGACAAGGCGTTAGTTGCAGCACGTGTTTCTGCGAAAAACCCCTTTTCCTCAAGGTTATCGAGGCTGAAATCAACCGAAGAGGGCTTTCGGATCGTCATGCTGACATGACCTTTCAACGTGGCTGGAGGAATGACGATCTGAATTCTTTCGTCACCGGGAAGCGTCGCCGACAGAATTGGACGCGTCTCGTCAACAGACTGGTGCGAAAAGCTGGCTACGGCCCTAGCGAGGCGCATGAGCTTTTCGAAGGTCAGTTCCGGCGCTTCATGGGTCCGCCAACCACCGGGACCTTCCGTCAGTACCTGCCCGGGCCGATTCACGATAACTTCATAGAGTGAAGAATCCTGCAGATAGTTTGATAGCGGCTTCAAGAGTTCGCTGACAACGGTCGCGTCCTGCCTCTCCGTCATTCTCCACCACCCTACTTCGTGACCACCGTCGATCGCGGCGAAAAATCTCCAAGCACTGCCCGGTCGAAAATCCGGTTCTTTGGCTCGGTCACCCGCAGGCGATAGATGCCGGAGAAGTCCAGATCGCGAGCCACGAAGATCGAAACCAGTTCGCCCTGGTGCTTGTTGAGCGTCGGCGGGATATTGATTGATTGCTCGACCGCGATGGCCGCCGCCTGCTGGCCGGCGCTCGTGGTGTTCTGAGCGCCGACATCGCTGTCCTGAAGCTGGCTGCTGGCATAGCTCGTCGCGTCACCGACAATGGAGAGCAGGAGCGCGCTGCCGAACCGCTCCCACCAATGGGTGTCGACATAACCGTCGACGCCAGCTCGGCCGAGCGCGTCGGTTGCAGGAGAAGCGAGCGTTACGATGACTCCCTTCGGCGTCTTCGCTCTGTTCCAGAGAACGAAGAGCCGTTTCTGTCCGCGTTGCAGTCCTCCGCGATATTCCCCCACGACCTGAGTTCCCTTTTCCATCAGCACAACCCGACCGTTGTCCGAAAGGATGTCGCGGTTTATCACGCAGCTGGTGAAGCCGGGCTGGTCGGATGCCAACGCGGTTTCGAGCACGCAAGGAATTGACGTCCCCATTGCGACGATGAAGTCGCGATTTCCAAGCGTACCCGCCCGCGAACCTTCGAGGCGGGTCGGTCGCAGCAGACCGTCGAAACGCTGTTGGTCGTTACTCGATTGATTTTCGGCAGCCAAATTGTTGTCGAGCGGCACGAAGTTCCCATTGTCCGGACTTTCCGGATTATTGGCCTCCCGCCGCTCCTTCGGGTTTTTGTGCCCACTGCTGAAGGCCATCACTGGCGCACGTCGAGCAGAATCGAGGAGCTTATCTTTTTCCTCGACGACAGGTTCGACAATGGGTGTGGGAAGCTTCACCTCCGGGATCGGCTGCGCCGGTTCTGCTTTTTCTTTGGCCGCCTCAAACGGATTGGTCTGGCGAATAACGACCCTCTCGGGCTGGCTGTTCTCGTCTTTCGCCTTCTTGCCCGTCGTCGACCAAAGGGCAAATCCTATGAATGCGACAATGGCGATGGCGACTGCACCGCGCTTTAATAGCGGGTTGTTGTCGATACGACGGCCAGTGACCGTTTCCGCGCGCTCGCCGGGAATGTGGCCTGTATCATCCTGCGTCATGATATTTTCCCTATTGCCCCGTTGCGTCAGTCTTGACGACGCGCTCGACAGACGGAGAGGTTGTGTTCGTGTCCGGATTGATCCCGACCCGGTCATAGGCCTCATTGAAGACGCACAGCACGTCTTTTCCCCGACGCAGAATGAACTTGCGACTGATGGCGTGCACCATCACGAGGTTGCCGTCGACGGATTTGGGAACCAGACTTTCGGAGCCATCGGAGTTTTCCATGTAGATCGCAGGCATTTCCTGGTTTCCAACAAAGGCGAAGGTAGTGATCTTGCCGTTGTCGTAGACGCTCTGCGGCTCCAGTGCTTGCGTGCCCTGGGCAGAGTATCGCCAGTTTCGAGGTCCGTAAGCTTCATGGAGCGCGAGCACATTGTCGGCATCTTTCGCCTGAGCCGCGAGGGCCCTGGATGCTGCTTGCTGACGACGAAGTTCAGCCTCGTCTTCCGGATATCTGAACTTGACGTAAAAATAGGTGTTCTGCCCAGCCTCCACGGAGCCGTCTCGCACTGTCAATTCCATCTGATAGCTGCGCGTCGAGCCATCTCGACGCGTTGTCACGACGGAAATGTTCGTCACCGGCTGGTTCTCGCGCGGCTTGAGGAACAAGATGTTACCAGCCGGGGCCACTTCCCAGGCGACGCTGTTTCCCAGCGCCACATGCGCGATTTCCTCATCAGCCGCGAACTCGACCTGAACGGATGACCGTAATGTGCCAACGATCCTTGTGATGTTGAAAGGCTGATAGTTCACGAAACGGACACGACTATCCTGAGACGCCCCGCGGGGTATCTCCAGCGCGAGGGCTGGCGAAATCGAACTTGAAACGATGATTGCGAAGATCAGTGTTTTGCGCATCATCTCACCTCCTCCGGATCCGCGCGATAATCGCTGACGACGAAGCCTAGTGGATTTACGAGCCGGTCTGTCGATGACATTGGAGCGTTGACATAGGAATAGGTTAGGGAGGCGACCCAGTGCGTTGTCCGGACGTCGTCGCCGCGGGTGATTGTCCGCATATAGCGCACAGAGACGACATTCTGATTGATCAGGGAAATCGAAGCGATGTCGATTCTTGCTGTGGCCGCCCGACCATAGATGTTCTGAGGCGATTCCGCGTTGCTCCCGCGGTACAGCGACGCAAACCGCGTCTGCTCGGCTTGCGTCGACAGCAAAGCGACGGTGCGAAAATTCTCCTGTGCCTCGCTCCAGATATAGCCCTCGCGGGCACGAACATATCTCGCCGCAAAGTACTTGGTGACGGCTTCATCATAGGTGCCGGCCGTCGATGTCAATGCTGAGACGACATCGACGATGCCCGTCGAATTGTCCACGCGAACAACAAAGGGCTCGACCGTCTTGAGGGGGGTGAGACCTGCGACGGCGAAAATGGAGATGCCCGCGATAAGGCCTGATGCAATGGCAATCGACCAGGCGATCCTGTTCGAGCGCTCGATCTGGATCATTCGATCCTGGTCGAAACGCCGAGCCTTGTCGAAATAGCTCCTGAGACTGTCTGGCGATAGCATGTCTCAACCCTCACAACGACGATAGGAACGCTCGACATTGAAGCGAGCGAATGCCTCCGGCTCTCGCTTTTCTTCCGCGAAGGGCGTCATCGACGTAGGTGGCTTTGCCTCGGACTGCTGTTGTTTCAGCTTGGTGTCACCTTCCTCCCACATCGAGCGGTTCAGCGGGCGGCGTGAATAGCCATCGCATTTCGGCAACGGATAGCTCAGGGATGCGCAGCCGCCAAGAGTGGCCGCGATAACGAGCAACAGGGTAGGCTTGATCATTCAGGCAGGCCTTTTCTTATTCTTCGGATGAGATGTCATGCACCGGCGCTTCTCGATCCGAGGGCCCGACCGGCAAAGCGCGCGCCGCGCCCGATCATCCGGCCGGTGTACGACGTTCCGCGTGCCAACATGCCTTCATGGGCATCCCGTGCGGCGCCGTAGCCATACGCCAGCGACGCGCCCCCCGAGGCCAACGCCGAAGCAATGCCGGGGAGCTGGTAGAAGACATAGAGTGCAGAGATCCCGATGGCGCACAGGGCGATGGGGCGCATCAGAACGTCGCTGTAGCTATCGATCGCGGTAAACGTCGAATCTATGCACGAGATCAGCAGAGAACCGACAGCAACGACGAGTACCTGCAGGATGACGAAGTTCGCGAGCTGCCCGATCCAGGATTCGGTAAAGCGGCGTGTCGACTGAAACATGGCGAGCGCAATGAAGATGGGTCCGATGGCCAATACGATTGCCAGCGCTAGCCGGGCATAGAGGGAGACGACATAGCCGATCCCCGCAACGAGGAAGCTCACGCCGATCACCATCATCCCGCCGACGCCGGTCACAATATCGACGGGCCACGAAGCACGCGACCAGATATCGGTCGCAGACGCCTGGCCCTTATCGAGCAAGCTATCGAAGGTGCTGGCGCTCGGCGCTGCGCCCGAATTCAGGGCCTGTGCGATCTCACGGGGCAGAACATCGAAAAAGATGTTGGTGACGTAGGTCTGATAGTAGCCGGCGTTTTTGACCAGCATGACGATGATCGCCAGCTTTATCGCGCGAAAGGCAAAGTCGAGGATCGGTTCCTGGACAGAGCCTCGCAACACGAGATAGCCGTAGAGGATGACATAGAGCGTGACGGCGGCGGTTAGTGGACCCGTCACCCATTCGGCAATATTCGAGGTTCCATCAGAGACGAACGTCTCCAATGGTCGCTTGAACTGTCCGTCGATAAAGTCGAACACCTGGTACATGTGTCAGCCTCCAAGCGCCTTGCGCATGTTCTGGAGGCGGAGCTTTCCATCGGCCGCTTCCGCGTTCCGGCAATTCGCCGTGTTGCGCAGCTCACCGGGATTGTCCCTGCACTCCGTAACGGTTCGCTTCAGAAGTGCGCCATCAGACATGAATTCATCGACAGTGTAGGTCCGCTCGGCGTCTTCCGAGCAGGAAGCCAGCACCACAAGTGTGATGATGAAGATCGACCTCATTGCAGCGCCGCCTTCATCGCATCCATGCGCTGGCGCCAATCTTCGGCTTTGCGTTGTTCGTCGACCTGGTTCTGGGCTTGCTGGACCATCCGCAACCCTTCCATGCGCAAAACATCGGTCTGGAGGAAGGCTTGCTCGGCCTGGAGCCGCGCCTGCAGGTCAGCAATTTCCTTGGCGCCACTGGCAGTCGAGATCTTTTGGCGAAGCTCATCGATGCCATCTATTCGCTTCGTCGCAGCATCATAGATCTGCTGACCGAGGCTCATTTGGCCGGCATTCTTGTTCTGGATCCGCGACAATTCCTTCGCGTAAAAATCATCGGCGTTCGTACGATAGGTCGAATTGCTGTCCAAAAATTTCGACGCGGAATCGCCGAACACGCCGCTGCCATTGCCCTTCAGCAAACCCTCGATGGCGGCGAAATCAGGCGGGAGCGCCTTGCGGATCGCGGGATCATTGAGAACATTGGCAATGTCCGCCATGTCGGTCAGCTTATTCAGCGATCCATAGAGCTGCTGGGCCTGCTCGATCTGCTGATTGAGCGCATCGAGTTGCGATTTGAGTTGCGCGATGCTCTCGATCTGCTTCGCGATCGCGGTCTGGTCGATGACGGGAATCCCCTGCCCTGCCGCGCCATTGGCGGCAAGAATAAGCGCTGCGGCGAGCAAATTGCGGTGAAGTCGATAGGAAGCCATCAGCTTGCACTCCTTCGCTGTTGAAAAACGGGAAGCCAATTCTTGACGTCGTCCCCCACCTCCGCCCGGATTGCGTCGACGAGCTCGATGTTGGCCGTGCGGCCGGAGAGAATTGCAAGTTCATCATCGAAGCCGTTGAGGTCGAGTTCGGCGACGACGCTGTTGTGGCCCTGCTTCAAGACGAACCTGCGGCTCTCGACAGAGAGTTCGCGAGCAATCAGTTCGAACTCCCGCTCGGTGAGCTTGAACCCGTCGACATAGTCGGCGCGGTTACCCCGAGAGTTCGGTAAGAAGATCTGAGTCGGGCATTGTTCAATGATCGTGTGCGCGATGGGCGAGATCAGCGCATCTCGCGGGCTCTGGGTCGCAAACAGCATCAAACCGTTCTGCTTGCGGATCGTCTTCAGCTTATTCTGCGCGAGATCGCGAAAGCCCTCGTCCTGGAGCGCTTTCCAGAATTCGTCGATGACGATGATGATCCGACGGCCATCGATCAGCTGCTCGACGCGATGGAACAGGTAGGCCATCAGCGGCGTGCGGATCTCCTCGTTATCGAGGAAGTCGGTCATGTCGTACCCGATGAACTTGCCGGAGCCGCCGAAATCGCCAAACCCGATATCCTCGATGAGGTTGTCGAAGACCCACCCGAGCGGCCCTCCCCTCTCCCATCGGCGCAGGCGCGCTGCAATCCCGTCGGGGTCGGTGTTATTGAGGAAGGCTCTGAGAGCGCCGATCGTGCGTTGCTCGACGGGCAGGTCGGCAAGTCCATCGATGGCGCCAGAGATGTCGCGAAGTTCGGTGACGGTCAGTTCCCGCGTGCCCGAACCCGCAAGCTTGCCGATCCAGCGCGCCAGGAACACCTTATTCTCTGGTGTCAGGTCGAGGGCCTTGAGGGGAGCGCAGCCGGTGGGGACACCGTTCTTGAGCGGCAGGTAGGAGCCGCCAGCGGCGCGGACATAGAGGTCCGCGCCGCGGTCCTTGTCGAAGAAGACGACATGCGGATCGTGCTTCTCGAGCTGCGACAGCATGAAATTTACGATCACGGTCTTCCCGGCGCCCGATGGGCCGCACATAAATGTGTTGCCAAGATCGCCGTAGTGGAAATTGAAATAGTAGGGTGAACCTGATGCCGTCTTGAGCAAAGCGACAGCAGGTCCCCATTCATTCCCATCCTTCTGACCGATCGGATAGGAGTGGAACGGCGACAGCGCCGCGAAATTCTTCGAAGAGATCGCTCCCGACCGCGCACGATACCGGAAGTTGCCCGGGAGCTGTGCCCACCAGGCGGCCTCGAGACCGAGATCCTCGCGAGCCACCACTGCGCCGCCGTTCGTGAGGCCGGCGCGGGCCTTCGCGAGATTGTCCGTCAGTTCCTTCACGGTCGCTGCAAAGACGGAAAGCGTCATGTGGTGTTCACCGACGACGAACCGGTTGGACTCCAAATCGTCCATCGCGTCGTCGAGCTCGTCGATCTGTGAGGCTGCCTTGTCACCGCTGCTCACCAGCTGGTTCTGCTTTCGCCCCATGATGACGCGAGCGTCCGCCTTCGATACGAAAGAGAAGGACTGAGAAAGAACGAATTCAAATGGGCTGGTGAGAACGGCGTTGAGCATGCCCGTCCTGGTTCGAGCCGGATATTCCTTGAAACTCAGCATGCCGGCATATCGGCTGGCCGCCTCATGGCGGATCTCAATTGTTTCGCGACCGATGATCACACGATCCGAATAGATCGCCGAGGAAATGCGACCGTCGGTCAGCGGTACCGGTTCACGCCGTCCGCCGACAAGCTGGTGCAGTACCTCGCTCGGTTCAGAAAATAGCATGCCTTGTTGCTCATAAATTGAGAGCACACGAGGTTCGAAACGCTTCAACCCCGCGATGACGTCGACGACTTTGTCACGCAGCTGTTTCAGGGCTTCTTCGTCGAGCTCCAGGCCACCGCGCTTTGCACGACGCAGTTTTGAAAGCAGCTTCACCGCCTTGTCGGCTGGGTCGCGAGGCGGCGACCAGAGAATGGTCAGGTAAAGATCGTTGCGGAACAAATCCTCACCCACCATGCGATCGCGGTACTTCTCGTTGAGTGTAGCTGAGAATGGCGTGGCAAATGTCCCATCCGGGTAGTCGCTGTCCCGGCGTCGAATGAAGTGCGTCCAGAGGGCGAGCCGCTCATCGGAGATATTCCGATAGAGAGTGTTCAGGTCTCGATGAAGAGCGTTGAGATCCAGCACGTCGGCTGTTTCGAAGGAGACGCCCTCGAGCGCGACCATGACCATCAGGTTTCGGGAGTCGAGGGCGATAGTCGTCTCGTCGATGTGACGCACGTACGGAATAAAGGCCTCGGGCAACAGCTCGCGCGATCGGAGGGTATTGAGCTTAGGCAAATCCAATATCCCTTTCATCAAAGCGACGAGCCAGTCTCAATGGCGAGAGCGTTGCTCCGCCCCAATAGCCGCTGTTGCGTGACCGGCCGCGCGTCTCGACCCATGCCACCAGGATCCGGAACATGTTGTGGTCATGTTTGACGAGTGCTCGAAACACGAAGTGGAAGACGACGCCGACAAGCGCATAGGCAACCGAACCGGCGGCCAGGTAGAAGATCGTGGTGGCCATGACGTTCAGCCCCATGGCCTCCATTGTCACGCCCGCGATCATCGCTGGTCGGGTGCAGGCGATGAACAGCGTATCGTCTTCGAGTGTGGGTCGGTCGGCCACCATTCCGTCAGCCCCCGACGATGGTGCCAACGAGCTCGGACGCGCCGGCGATGACGCCGATGCCAATAATCCAGTAGCCCGCCCGCCGCAGGTCCATGTAGCCAAACATCCAGGCGATCGCGATGACGATGACCGCGATCGTCGCCAACAGCTTGAAGATGTTGCCAGTGAGCAGGGTGACGATGTTCTGAAGGATTGTCTCGATGCCCGCGCCGGCGGCCTGGGCGAAGGCGGGTTCGGCCAGCGTCGCGACCATGACTATTGCCATGACGGACGAAGCTGCGATCGGACGGAAACGGGAATTGGGTTTCATTCACTGTTCTCCTTGAGAGCTTTGAAAGACCAGGACGGATGAACGGCGCCGGGTTTTGAAAACATCCCACGTCGGGGCCACCGAAACCGCGACAGGTTCATTCGCTGAGTTTTCTGCCACCACTTCAGCGACGACATCGGTTGGAGGAAGTCCGGCCGGATTGTCGTCCCCCCTCCCCTCCCCGTCGTCGCTGATCGTTAGTTGGGCTATGATCGGTCCCAGTCGTTTGATTTCGCGGCGTACCTGTTCATCGTAGTTGACCATCGCCCCGACAGAGGGATCATCTCGGCCGTAGTAGGATTGCAGCATGATCTGCTCCGCCCTCGCTGGCGCGGCCCCCTCTTTCGTCGCAAGGCGGTAGTAACCATCGAGCAACGTCGCTGTAGCCTTCAGATTGAGACAGGGGTCGAAAGCGTCTGAAATGGATAGGTTCAACCGGCGCAACTCGTCTAATCCGATCCCCCCAAGGCCCAACTGGACGTCCTGGCGTTCGGCCGCCAACGAGGTGGCGAGCTCGATCGCCTCGGCCTTCGTAGCAAGCTGGCTCTTGGGAGGAGCGCCGCTGTTGATCCGGATATTGAAGGGGGCGAACCGGCTCTCGAGGCTGACAACGCCTGCAAGGGTTTCGGACGCAACGAAGGGTGCGCAGGTCTGCGCAAGGTCGATAAAGCTTATGGGCATGATTAGAACCACACCCTCTGCTTGCCGACACCGTCGATGGTCACATCTATGTATCGTGGTTTATCGCGGACCAAAGGACGTTCGACGGTGTACGCCATGCACTGTGTGCGGCCATTGTCGCGCTGCCATCGAGGTGACATCACAGAATTGTTCGAGCTACCACCGTCCCGATCCCAGGAGCAGAAGGTGCCACTAACAATCTGCAGTGCCGTAGAAATGCATGTCGCCTCACTTCCTCGCGGGCCGTAGCCGGTTGAAAGACGGTGGTCTGCGTTGCAGAAGTATGGTTCATACTTCGGCTGAGAGCTTTGGAACCCGACGCCGCTGCAAGTGGGGAAGGAATGTCCCCTGGCGAGAGACCGCCAAAGTTTCTCGATCGGAGGCCTGCACTCGGCGTATTGCGTTGGGCTACCCGGGTTCGATAGGCAAAGGATAACTTGGCATCCCCAATCATCAGCGCGAGCACTCCGCTCCGAAATCGTGTAGAGTGAAGCGAACCCAAACGCTGCGATAACAATTCGAAAGAAAAGGCTCTTCATGCCCCCTACCCTCCGGTTTTTCCAATGTCAGCTTGGCTTGAAAGCGACTCGCCTCAACGCCATTACTATGCAAATAATAGATAGTTAAATCGATGGCAAGCAATTTGAGCGACCGATGGCAAAGCCAAGCACTATCTGTTTTCGCAGTGCGTGAAATTCTGGAGAAACCGATCGAGGGTGAATCGGCGCAGTCCCGTATCAAGCAGATCGGGATGATGAACATCCTGTACATGATGCATCAAGCCCATGAGAAGCTAACCTTATCAAATATAATAGAAATTACCGGAATGACGCGCGGCGGCGTTATCGAGACCATGGACCTTCTTGTCCAGCGGGGAATACTTCTCGAAACCCTTGGACGGAACTCGATGGGACGCGGGACAGCCCGGCAATTTCAATTCGCTCCTGGGGTGTTCGAGAGCTTGCGCGCCGTGGTTGGCGATTGACAAACGCAGATTTTAGTTAACATAATATATGATGTTATCTGCAAACGGACCAGCCTTAGCCGCACCCGGGCGCGGCGCGCGGCCAGGTCCCTGCCACATCGTCGATTCGGGGCCTGGTTTGTATCCACGTCGCCGCCTTGGCCAGCGTATGTGATCTGAACGGTCAGCGAGATATCGGAAAGCATGAATAACAGCAACGCAATCAGGCGCTCGCGACCCCATCACCTCTTTTCGCGGCCGAGCCTGAGAAATTCATGCGCTATGGAGGGAGTTGGATGCGCTCCACAAGGCCTAGCCGCAACCGGACGGTCTTCCATCGGCTCAAAGGCCATAATCAGTGCTTTGGCGTGGATTTTCTGGCGCCGCGCGGTCAGGCAACCGCGGAGGCCTATGGTCTCAAGGCATAGACAGCCAAGACGGCTTCGCAACTCGATGGCGCGCTCGCAGCCGCCTTTGCTCACGACGACGGGCTGTGCTTTATCGACATTCACGTCGAATCCATCGCAGACCGGATACCGCCGGTCTATTCCTGGCTATTGAAGCGAGGAGAAGATCCGCTCGAGCTGAAGCGGTGGAAAAAACCTATTTTTGATCCAAGGGATACACGAGAGGCAGGAATTGCCACCGGCGCGTGAATTCGGTCGCGAACCAATCGCGAAAGATCCGCACATTGGCCGAGTTCATCCGTGCCTGCGGGAAACAGAGATAGAAGCCTTCCCCCGATGTCTGCAGCCTACTTAAAGCGGGCTGCAGAATTCCTGCCGCGAGTTCGGTGCGCACATGGAGCTCGGGAACAACCGCCAGCCCCATGCCGCTAATGGCGCATTCCAGGATCATATCGAAGTTCGGCAAGCGCGGACCGTAGATGCGACTCTTGTAGTGTACGCCCGCCCCCCGCAGCCAATGCAGCCACAGGCTCGGGCGACTGGAATTCTGGATCAGCGGGTATTCCAGTAGCGCCTCGTCATTCGGCAACCCTCCCGATGGCACCAGCTTCGGCGCACCGACCACGATCAACTCCTCGTCGAAGAGCAATTGGCTGCGCGCTCCGCTCCAATTGCCCGTGCCGCGTAGAAATGCCAGATCCAGCTCGGATGCCGGGAAATCGAGATCGTGGCGGCAGGGATAGACCTCGAACCATGTTTGAGGATGCGCGGCTGCAAAGGCGGTCAGCATCGCCGCACCCCACCGCCGCATCAATGTCGGCGGAAAGCCGATTTTCAGCATGCTCTGCGCCTTTCGACCGCGGACGGCATCGATGGAGACATCTTCCAGCTTGTCGAGGAGGCGCGAAATCTCATCATAATAACGCGCGCCCTCCTCCGTCAGGATCAACTTAGGTCCGGCTCGCTCGAACAGGGTAAGACCAAGAAAATCCTCAAGGTTTTTTATCTGCCGGCTGATGCCGCTTTGCGTGATCCCCATGTCCTCTGCAGCCTTGGTAAAACTCAAGTGACGCACGGACGCATCGAATGCATGAAGGGCGCTCAAGGATGGCAGAAAACGGCGCATGACGAAACTCCTATTGATCAGCATGAATAAAAGTCATGAAGAACCCATTTTTCAATGCTTTTCTTTGGGAAAGTTTAGCCCCAGTCTTCCCGCATAAAAAAGTGGGAACGACATGGACTACGGCGACAGCATTGACCGCAATCTGCTCAGCATCCTGGAGGAAAACGCACGCGTGACAGCCAGTGAATTGGCGCGACGTGTCGGTCTCGCGCGCTCAAGTGTCCAGGAACGTATCGAGCGATTGGAACGTCGCGGCGTCATCCTTGGCTATCGCGCGATCGTGGGTCGCCGTGAAATTGATCAAAGCGTTTCAGCCTATATCTTCATCACCACCGCCCTGCGCGCCACGCGAAGGCTGTTTACGGTATTGCGTGGGTATCCCGAGATCTCGACCGCCGATGCGATCAGCGGCCCGGCCAACATTCTCTGCCGTGTGAACGTCAATTTTTTGGAAGATCTGGAAGCGCTCATCGAAGAGCTTGCGCGGATCGAAGAAATCGAAAGCGTGACCTATTCGGTCGTGCTTTCCAACAAAATCAATCGCGAAAACGCATTGATCGCCCGCAAGGCGCAATAGGGAATGAACAATCAACTGGGATATGACCATGAACAGACGTGACTTCGGAAGGGTAATGCTGCTTGCAGGCGCTGCTGCACTCCTTCCGCCCTCCGCACTTCTAGCAGCGACCGAAGGTCCGACACTCGAAGCGATCCGGGCGCGTGGCGCTCTGCGGATCGGCGTGTTTGCGGGCACCGAACCTTATTATCACAAGAATCTCGCAACCGGAGAGTGGGAAGGTTTCTGTGTCGCCATGGGGCACGACCTCGCGCAGTATATCGGCGTCAAGCTAGAATTGGTCGAGACGACCTGGGGCAACTCCGTGATCGATCTGCAAAGCAACAAGATCGACATCATGTTCGGGCTCAGCAACAGTCCGGAGCGCGCCAAGGTTGTCGACTTCACCAAGGCGCTGATGGACAATACCTTCACCCTCGTTGCCCGCAAGGATCTGGAGGTAACGAAGTGGGAAGAAATGAACAAGCCGGAGATGCGGGTGGCCGTCGACCTCGGCTCGACGCAGGACAATTTCGCCCGCAAGAACCTGCCGAACTGCACGCTGGTCGCGCTCAAATCTGCCGATGAGACCATTCTGGCGCTTCAGTCGGGTCGCGCCGATGCCATCATCCAGGTCGCGCTGCTTGCCGTCGTGACGACGAAACACCTTGCTCCAAACGTCAAACTCATCATCCCGGACCCTCACGGAAGCCAGCCGACCACGATCGGCGTACGCCGCGACCCGAATGGCGAATTCCGCGACTATGTCGATGCCTGGCTTGCGGAACGCCGCGGGCAAGGCAAGGTCTCAAGCTGGATTGTCGATAGCCTCGCGCTCGTCGGTGTCGACAAGGCTGCGCTGCCTGCAAACCTGACCTTCTGACGGGCACGACCATGTCCGTCTCTTCAGGTGCCCTTGGCATCATCATGCTGGATACGACGTTCGAACGTCCGCCTGGCGATGTCGGCCATGCTGCATCATGGCGCTTTCCGGTCAGGTTCCGCCGGGTGCGTGGTGCATCCGTTTCCCTCGTCGTCCGCGCGGGCGGCGAGGGTCTCGTCGACGATTTCGTCGCCGTGGGACGAGAGCTGATCTCGGAGGGCTGCAGCGCGATTATCACGTCTTGCGGCTTCATGGCGCGCCACCAACGAAAGCTGGCCGAGGCGCTGGGCATGCCGGTGGCCGCCTCCAGCCTCATGCAGCTGCCCATGGTGGAAATGGCGCTCGGCGCAGGTCTACGCCCCGGTGTGATAACCTATGATGCAGCCAGCCTTGGTCCCGAGGTGTTCGAAGCTTGCGGGGCCGATCCATCCGTGCCCGTGCGCGGCGTGCCCGCCGGCGGCGCATTTCACGCGCTCATCGAGGGCTCTGCCGCATATGATCATGCAGCCTTGGAGACCGAGGTGATCGATACAGCCCGAAGGCTTGTCACCGAACATCCATCCGTCGGCGCCATCGTGCTGGAATGCACCAATATGCCGCCCTTTGCCCAGGCGATTTCGGCTGCCCTCGATCTCCCCGTCTTCGACATACTGACGCTTGGCGAGTGGCTTTTCACCTCAACCTCTCCCCGGACTTTCCGTCGGGTCGAACAAAGCGCGCTGTGATGCAATATCAATGGGACTTCTCCAGCCTTTGGCAGTACCGCGGCCTGTTTCTTCAAGGCTTGGGCTACACGGTCGGCTTTACCGTTTTGACCATCGTCTCCGGAATCCTTGTAGGCACGGTTTTCGCTCTTGCCCGACTTTCGGGTTTGAAAATCGTCACCGTTCCGATCATGACGATCGTGGAGCTGTTTCGCTGTACGCCTGTCCTCGTGCAGTTGGTCTGGTGTTACTACGCCCTCCCCATGCTGGTCGGAATTCAGATCTCCCCTGCGATGGCAGCCTTCATCACGCTGACCATGTACGGCGCCGCGTTCTACGCCGAGATCATTCGGGGCGGCATCGTCTCGATCGACGCCGGGCAATGGGATGCCGGCCGCGCGATCGGCATGCGTCGAGGCCAATTGATGGCCAAGATCATCCTGCCGCAGGCGCTGCGCCGCATGGTGCCGCCGCTGGTCAACCAGTCTGTCCTGCAGCTCAAGAACACCTCGCTTCTCTCCGTGCTCGCCGTGCCCGATCTGCTCTATCAAGGTCAGCTCGTGACGTCTGCCACCTACCGGCCGCTTGAAACCTATACTTTGATTGCATTTGTCTATCTGGCGGTCCTGTTCCCAATGACACGCCTGGCGCACTGGCTGGAGGCTCGCAAGGCATGAATAGCAAGGTAGAGAGAACGGGCGGCGACGAATCAATGATCGAGGTCGTAGGCCTGAAGAAATCCTTCGGTCCTGTCGAGGTCTTGAAGGACATCAACCTTTCCGTACCGCGCGGTCAGGTCGTGGCGATGATCGGGCCAAGCGGCTCGGGAAAGTCGACCCTGTTGCGCAGCCTCAATTTGCTGTCATTGCCGGATGCAGGCCGCATCACCATCGGCGGAAAGCGGATGGATTTTTCCGCAGGCCGGGTCGCCATGCGCGACCGGGATCTGGCAGCCTTCCGCGCCAATACAGGGATGGTGTTTCAAAACTTCAATCTGTTCCCGCATATGAGTGTCATCGACAATGTGATGGTCGGCCCGGTGAGCGTGTTGAAACAGGACAGGGATTCCGCGCGGACCGTCGCCATGGAGCTTCTCGCCAAGGTCGGCCTGGTCGCGAAAGCCGATGCCCGCCCGGAGCAGCTTTCGGGGGGACAGAAACAACGCGTGGCAATCGCGCGGGCGCTCGCCATGAAACCGGAAGTCATGCTGTTTGATGAGGCCACCTCTGCCCTCGATCCGGCACTGGTCGGCGAGGTTCTGGCCGTCATCCGTCAACTCGCCGAGCAAGGCATGACGATGATCCTTGTCACCCATGAGATGGCTTTTGCCCGCGATGTCGCCGACACGGTCATCTTCATGCAGGACGGCTTCGTCATCGAGTCCGGTGATGCACGCCAGGTCATCAACGAACCCCGCGAAACGAAAACGCGGGAATTTCTCAGCCATTTCCATGGCGGACTTTCCTGAGAGCAGGATAAAACGGCAATGACAGGCAAGGTAATCGTGGTCGGCGCGGGCATTATCGGTGCCACCGCGGCATTGAGATTGGCAGAGGCTGGCTGGGATGTCGCACTTTGCGACGGCAACGCGCCGGGCAGCGAAGCCGGGGCAAGCTACGGCAATGGCGGCTGGATCAGCCCAGCCTCGATCATACCGATGAGCATGCCAGGTCTGTGGCAGAAGGTTCCCGGCTTCCTTCTCGATCGAAACGGGCCGCTGACGATCGATTGGAGGTCGCTACCGCAGCTGACACCCTGGCTCCTGCGGTTTTTGTGGGCCGGTGCCAGCAAGACCCGCGTGCGCCGGACGGCGAAATTGCTGAGCTTCCTGCTGCACGATGGCCCCGAGCGACATCTGGAACTCGCGCGAAAGACCGGGCAGGAGCAGCTCGTTCTTCAAAAAGGGCTGCTCTACGCCTATCCCGACCGGGCTTCCTTCGAGGCCGAAGCACTAAGCTGGGAGCTGCGTCGAGAAAACGGCGTTGCATATGTGGAGTGGGACGAGACCGAAATCCGGCAAAAGCTCCCGGCTTTAGGCCCTCCCTACCGGTTCGCCATCCATGTGGTCAACGGTGCCCATTGCCGCGACACCGGACGCTATGTGGCCGGCATTGTGCAAGCCGCCCAACGCAGGGGCGTGCAATTCTACCAGTCCGCCGTGACAGCCATCCTGGATGGTATGGCGCCGCAGGCCGTACTTGAGGGTGGCGAGACGCTATCTGCCGACCGCATCGTCGTGGCCGCGGGCATACATTCCGGCCGCCTGCTTCGCCCGCTCGGCGTGCGCATTCCGATGCAGAGCGAAAGGGGTTATCATGTGACCGTAACATCAGGGCAAACACCCTTCGAAATTCCCGTGATGCCGAGCACGGGCCGGATGGCCAATACGCCGACCAATATGGGTCTGCGCCTTTCGGGCCAAGTCGAGCTTGCAACGGTGAACAAACCTCCGAATTGGGAGCGCGCGCAGGTGCTGCAACGGCATGCCCTGGCGAGCTACCCCTATCTGTCGGCGGACAAGACACCCAACCTTCGTCTCTGGATGGGACATCGCCCATCCACGCCCGACGGACTCCCGGTGATCGGCCCGCTGTCGCGCCATCCCGGCCTGATCGCCGCATTCGGCCATGGACATGTCGGCATCGCGGCAGCTCCCAAAACCGCGGATCTGGTGCTCGACGCGCTGGAACGTCGCATCAGCGACAACGCTTACGCCTTTCTACCCAGCCGTTTCGGTCAATGACTAACAGCCTATGCTGTAAGAGTTGCAAATTGTTGATTTCCGCGCAGAACTGAGCCGGTTATGGAGTGAACCCTTCGGGCTGAACCACGGGACACGGAAAACTGATACGCTGTGCGGGCCTCAATCGGAGAAGGCTCATGAAGTCCCGAGGTCCATATCGACGGCATTCGACAACGTTCAAGTTGCAGTTTTGCCTGGATATCCGAAACGGCGGCATCGGAGGCGCGACACACAGCGCACTTATTGCGTTTCCGCCAACCTCATTCAGTTGTGGCTGACGCAGCTCGATCGTGGTGAGCTAAACGATGAGGAGGCTGAGGCCAGTGTCATCGCCGAGTACGAGGCCCACATTGCGCGCGCTCGAACGAAAGGTCGGCCAGCTCACGATGAAGCTCGACCTAGTTAAAAAACTTCGCGTCAGCCGATCGCCGGCGACAGCGGGAACTCCTCCATCATCACCGTTCACCGACCTGTTCTGTCAGATGGGGATGCAAAATGATCGATCTCCCGAGAAACAGTTATTATTACGGATCAACTGCGTGAGCCTTGAACCTTGGGGATACCGAACTCTTTGCAATCATAGAGGACATCCAGGACGAGCTTCCCTGCTAAGTATACCGACGTGTAACGCACGAGCTTCGGCGGCAAGGCCTCCTCGTCAATCACAAGCGGGTCGCTGGTGTCATGCGGGCCAACGGCCTCGGAATCAAGCCACGCAAGCCTTATGTGTGCACGACCGACAGCAACCACGATTCACAATCTACCCGAACCTCTATCACAATGTGATCCCGGCGCGGCCCGATATGGTCTGGGTGGCCGACTTCATACATCCGTATCACCGTCGGCTTCTGCTATCTGGCCGTCATTCTCGACGCCTGCAGCCGGAAAGTCGTTGGCTATGGCCTGTCAAAACGCCTGGATACGCCGCTGGCATTGGCGGCGTTGCATTCCGCGCTCGAGAACAGAAAACCTCCTCGCGGCTGCATTCACCATACGGACCGCGGGTGCCCAATATGCAAGTGAAAGCTATCGAAGAGCGCTCGATGCTGCTGGTTTACAAGGTTCCATGAGTGCTGTCGGCAACCCTTATCACAATGCGCAGGCAGAGAGCTTCATGAAGACCTTGAAAGTCGAGGACATCTACATCGCCGGCTACGAGACCTTCACTAACGTGGCCAAACGCTCGCCGAAGTTCATCGAGGGGATCTACAATGCTGAACGGCTGCACTCGGCCCTTGGCTACAGATCGCCAACAGAATTTGAAACCCAATTCGCCCAGCAGGCGGCTTAGTTCGAAGCGCCTCGCTAGTCCAGCTCGAGGGGTTCACTCCAAAACTGGCTCAGTTCCGCGTGGAAACCAACACACGCTCCCTATGCGGCCTCGGGCAGTTCGCTGATCAGTTTGTCGAGCGTGATCGGATAATGGTCTGATCCGAATGCCAGTCGTGTTGTAGATCGCGTTCGCGATCGCCGCCGAGCCCGAGTTCGCCGATACCCTTGGCCTTCATCGGCGACAACATTGGATCGGTCTCGTCCATGAAGATGACCTCCTGGAGCGGAATGTCCGCATGCACTGGCACCAGCCAAGTCATGGTTGACAAAGAAGCCGCGCCGCGTGTCGACGGCAAGTTCTTCCGACAATGCACCGCCGCTCCCATGGTTCAGCCATCATTCGTCCATTTTTGAATCAAGGAGCGACCAATTTAAAGCGCCTCTTCGTCCAATTCGAATTAATATGCAACTTAATCATAGCGGAAGCCCTGTAAATTAAGATCTCGGTATGTTGCGCTACTATCAACTCACCCTCCCCGATCGACCCATGAAGCGCGCATGAGCATTCCCCATCGTCAAACGGATTACTTGGCAACCTATTAGCGAAATTTCGTCCGGTCCTTACGATTGAAAGCTTTCTCTTCCCTTTTGAAGCCAGAGTGCAACCTATCAGATCCACCATAGTGTCACCGCGCTATATTGGGAGCCGGACAGGAGAATCGCAGTGAGAATTTTGATCGTTGGCGCGGGAATAGCAGGTCTGGCGGCTGCCAGAGCTTTGGAGATCAAGGGTTACCGACCCGAAATCGTCGAACGTAGCACCTCGCTCAGTATCGCCGGGCAAAGTATTTTCCTTCTGGGCAACGCAATGCGTGCATTGGGCAATCTTGGACTTGGCAACGAGGTGGCATCTTTCGCTTACCCGATCTCCGCCCAGACGATCATGTCCGCGCGTGGCAAGGTTCTGCATCATGTTGCTACCGATTCCGTCTGGAAGGATTGCGGCCCCTGTGTCGCTTTGCTGCGCAGGTCGCTGGCGAACGCGATGCGGAGTTCGTTGAGGGATACTCACATCGAATTCGGTACAACTGTTATGCATTCTATTCCGCGTCTTGATCGACGCGACGTCTACTTTTCCGATGGTCGCGTGGCCGGCTACGATCTCGTCATCGGGGCGGACGGAATACGCTCATCAACGCGAGCCGCGACGTTTTCAGCATCCGCGACGCGAGCCACAGGGTTGTCTGCATGGAGGCTCGTCACTGACAATGAGTACGGCATCGATAGCTGGACTGCCATGCTCGGGGCCGGCCGGACATTGCTGGCCATCCCAACAAGCGGCTCGAAGCTGTACCTCTACGCAGACTGTTCGACCAAGGAGTTCGGCGATGGGTCCGTCGGCACTCTTAAGAAACTCTTCGTGGACTTCGCCGCTCCCCTCGCTCCCCTCGTCGCCAATCTAGATGAGAGCATCGAAATCCACCGCTCGAATATCGAAGAGGTTTCGCACCACGATCACATTGCCGACCGGCTCGTCCTGATCGGGGACGCGTCACACGCATCTTCGCCAAGCATGGCGCAGGGTGCAGGGATGGCGATCGAAGACGGCGTCGTCCTGGCGAATTGCATCGCAAACGAGCACTCGATGCACGCGGCCCTTGCCCGCTTCCGCGAATTGCGCAAGCCACGGATCGAGTGGGTCCAGAAGCAAAGTCAGGCACGAGACAAGCTAAGGCAGGCCCCCGGCTTCGTTCGCAACACATTGCTCCGAACCCTCGGAAACAAAATGTACCATCGTTCCTACAGCCTCCTGTTGGAGCCCCTCGTTTTGTAATTGCGAGACTTGGAGGACCCGCGACCCGCCGCGGTCAATCGGCTTCGGAAGTTCTGTATCATACTGTATGACGCGTCTCGTTGACATGTTTGCTTACACTTCAAGCGAAAAACGACATACCGGAGATACAACCGCGGGCCATATCCGGTTGTCAATATTACACAAGGAGCTCGCATGTCTCTCTATTCTAATATTCTTGCCGCAATTGCCGCCGGGACCATTGCCATGGCAGGCCCGGCGATGGCGGCGCAGAAGCCGACCGTCGTCCTCGTCCATGGTGCATTCGCGGAGTCGAACAGCTGGAACGGTGTCATCAAGGACTTGGAAGCAGACGGTTATCCGGTCGTCGGCGCGGCCAATCCCCTGCGTGGGGTTGCCAGCGATGCGGCTTACGTTTCGTCGATCCTTGCAGGGATCAAGGGCCCGGTTGTGCTCGTTGGACATTCTTACGGTGGTCAGGTCATCTCGGGCGCTGCCAACGGGCATGAAAACGTAAAGGCGCTCGTATTCGTGTCAGCCTTCGCGCCGGATACAGGTGAAAGTGCGATAGACCTCACCGGAAAATTCCCGGGCAGCACCCTCGCGCCCACGCTTGCAGCACCCGTTGACCTTCCCGGCGGCGGTCACGACCTCTACATCGACCAGGCGAAATTCCCAGCCCAGTTCGCGGCGGATGTTCCGTCCAGAACGGCAAGACTCATGGCAGTCATACAGCGGCCGGTAGCGGAGGCAGCCCTCAAGGAGGGTGCGGGCGAACCCGCCTGGAAGAAGGTCCCCTCGTTCTTCGTCTACGGTGATGCCGACAAGAACATCCCGCCGCCCGCACTTGCCTGGATGGCAAAGCGCGCCGGTTCGAAGGGTACTGTGGTAGTCAAAGGTGCATCACACGTGGTTATGGTCTCGCATCCAAACGCGGTCGCGCATCTGATCGAGAAAGCGGCCTCCACCACATCCAAGTAACGTCCCTCCCCGTTCGCGGGAGCGATAACGGTATGCCAGTTCAGGGATGGGCTGATTTCGCAGAGCCCATCCCATGCCGGAAACACCAATGTCCAGATAAACAAAACGACACATACTTGCAGAGACTTATGCGAGGGCCGTGCTTGCGGCGATCATGTTTGGATCGTTCTCCGCCAATACCACATGGGCAATCGAAAAATGCATCGCTAAATCTATAAGCTGTGAAGCCGTCCATGAGACTATTCAGCGAGACGGCGCGATCATCCTCAGATATCCGGCGGCACGCGTTCCCAGCCTGACAAGATATGACCGCTATGTGCGGGGGACCCTAAGTGCGACGGAAACATGGAAGCCGTATCAACTCCGATCACGGCGGGATTTTTAGCGGGCTGAGCGCCCACCTGGTTATGTTACGACTTGGCTGATTTCAGAATGACCGAGCCGCTGGCTCTTCCTAAGTGCGGGGATGCTATGCCCCGTCCGCCTCATTCGAACTTACCAGTGCCCCATCGAATTCCCATGAAAAGCCGCGCCGTTGCCCGGGATCCTAACCTTCGGCTTCAAGAGGCGATGAGCGACATCGTTGCCGAGGCCCGCCTGGAACATTACTTCTTCGACCGTTTTCCCGGCGAGACACCATCGCATCCGATTGCCCGTCGGAGCTATGCACACCCGGAAGCGAGCAAAGGGCTGTACGTCCCCTGCAGCGCTGGGAGATGCCGTCACTCCGACCATATCCACGAAATGGCATCGCAGAGAGAGCGAACTCGCCGATCACTTCGTCGCGGTCATCGGCCCGTTACAGCATGATCTGAACGGGCAGCGTCATTGTCTTGTCCTTACCTCGACGGAGATCGCCCTATCGAAGGAGCAACGGACAACAATCCTCCTCGATACGCTTTCCGCCGTGGAAGAGGTCAGCTCGCACACACCCGCAGCCTATCAGATCAGCAACCGCGAACTGGCCTGTTTAAAATGGACGGTGGTGGGTAAAAGCAGTCCTATGATCGCCCTCATCTATGGCCTCAGCGTTCACATGGTCATGGGGCATCTTAAATCCGCGCTCAAGAAGCTGGGCTGCGTGACCAGGGCGCATGCGGTGGCAAAGGCAACCCGGCTTCGCCTCATTTGAATCGTCCGCCTGCATCGCTGCAGGAAACTGCCGGCAAACGGTCCATCGAGATATGGCGGTCGCGCCCTGCTATGGCACCGACGATCGCCATGATCAGGCAAAGGCCGGAGCAAATAAGCAATGGCGTGCCCCATCCCGCGGACACATCATGAAGGTAGCCTATCATCGTCGGACCGATAGCGGCGAGAAAATAGCCCACCCCTTGCGACAGTCCCGAAAGAGCTGCGGCATCGATCGCATCTAGAGTTCGCAGGCTGAGAAACGAGAGGGCCAGGATAAGCCCGCCCCCCGCACCGAAGCCGAAGAATAGTATCCACAATACGGCCATCTTCGGCGCGAGATGAAGCCCAAGAAGTCCGACCATGATGGACAAGGAAAGCGCAACGGCCGCCACCCGCTGGTCTTTCATTTGCGGGGCCAGTGGAATGGGAACAAGTCCCGGCAACGCGGTCGAGAGCAGCAAAACGCCGTGCATAGATCCTGCCTGATCCTGAGTGAACTGCGCCTCTTCCAGGATTGACGGCAGCGAGCTAACGCCGACATAGTAAAGGAAGCAGTCGAGGCCGAGAAAAACGGTCACTTGCCAGGCAAGCGATGATTTCCATATTGGAGGACGCGCCTCGTCGAGCTTCACGGTTTTACGATCCTCCTTGCGTCCCAACCGGGGTAACCAAAAGCCAGCGGCGACGATAGGCAGGATCAGCGTTAACAAAAGAGCGACCCGCCAGTCGGAGCCGTCCATTGTCGAAACGGGAATAGCAATCGCAGAGACTAAGGCCGCTGTGCAGCCCATGACGAGCACGTAGCTTGCCGTCAACGGAGCCACACTCTCCGGGAAGTCTCGCTTCAGAACGCTGGGCAACAGAACATTGCCTATTGCGATGCCCACGCCGATCACGGCGGTTCCAAGGTATAGCGTCGATACCGGCCCACCCGAGCGGACGGATATCCCGATTCCGATTATCACGAGAGCCAGCAGCAGTGATTTCTCCAACCCGATTCGCGAGGGAAGTGCCGCGGCGATTGGTGATATGAAGGCGAACGCAAGCAAAGGTAGGGTAATCAAGAGGCCCGCTTCGGCGGCATCGAGCTGGAAGGTGTCCCTCAATGTCTCCAACAAGGGCGCGGCACTTGTGAAGGGAGCCCTGAGATTCGTCGCGATCAGGAATACGCTGAGAAGAAGCCGTCCGGTATGACGGGTGTTGTCGTTGGCGGGTCTAGCCATGGACCTAACTCCAATGGACGCCCGGCAAAACCAGCCCGAGCCCGGTGCAACTCGGCAAAACGTTCGTGCAGCACGTTGGGCTGGAAATTGGTCAGGTGTTTTCCGAATCGTGCTCCGGCTCACGATTTGCGGGATCCATTTTGAAGATGAGCCACATACCCGCGGAGATGAGGAAAACACTGAAGACGTGCCAGGCAAAAAAAGTGGGGAATCCGAACACGAGTGGCTCGACGCGGTTGCAAACGATGCTTCCGGTAAATACCAAGACCACCAAGACGATTGGCGCTGCATATCTCATGTCATGCCTTCTTTCTCGATGTCTCGTGGGGACGAGCAAAAGGGCCAATGCTATTCATTGTGCCCGTCGAATGCGGTCGCCGCAATATGCGGCGACCGCGATTTGTTACGCTTGGCGTAGTGTCCGGAAGGCTTGGCGCACCTCCTGGGTGAATACCGTTGGGGCCTCCCAGGCGGCGAAATGCCCTCCATCCTTGACCTCGTTGAAGTAGATCAGATTGCCGAAAGCCTGTTCCGTCCACGAGCGCGGTGCTTGGAAGATCTCCCCCGGGAAAACGCTTACGGCGACAGGGACGGAAGGGATCGTACCAAGAGCGTTGAAATTATTGGTCTTATCCTCCCAGTAGATCTGAGCGGCGGAGGTGCCTGTTTCCGTGAACCAGTACAGCGAGATATCGTCCAGCATCTCGTCTCTTGTCAGCACCTTTTCCGGTTGCTTGTTACTGTAAGTCCAGGTGACGAACTTGTCGTACATCCAAGCAGCCATGCCAACGGGCGAGTCGACAAGCGAGTAACCGATCGTCTGTGGCCGGGTCACCATCATCTGCGCGTAACCAGCGTTGTCCTTGTAGAAAGCCGCGAGCTTGTCGAACGCAGCGCGCTCCTTCTCGCTAAGACTTGCGGGAGCCGGATCGTCGACCGCGAGGATACGGACGATCTCCTTCGGCACTACGGCCGGCATGTTCAAGTGAATGCCAAGGAGGCCCGGTACGTTCTGATGCGCCATACGTTCCGAAATGACGGAGCCGCAATCGCCGCCTTGGGAAACGAACTTGTCGTAACCCAAGCGGTTCATGAGAGTGCTCCAGGCCCGGGCAGTATGGTCGGAGCCCCAACCCGTCACGTTTGGCTTTCCCGAAAAACCGAACCCCGGGATCGACGGTACGACCAGATGGAAAGCATCGTCCTCCGTTCCACCATGTGCGGTCGGATCGGTGAGCGGGTCAATGACCTTGAGCATTTCAAGAACCGAACCCGGCCAGCCGTGGGTCATGATAAGCGGCAGCGCGTTCTCATGCTTCGAGCGAACGTGGATGAAGTGGATGTCGAGGCCGTCGATCTCGGTGATGAACATCGGCAGCGCGTTGAGCTTCGCTTCGATCTTCCGCCAGTCGTACCCGTGCGCCGCGCGATTGCCCACGCCATCGACCTCAACGTGATCCTCAATACGGTCTGGTATGGCTATGGACACGTTTCGCCGACGCCGATCAGCACGTTCCTGCCGCAATATCTGGACACCACGATCAAGCCCTATGCCTTCGATCTGAAAGCCGCCGAACAGCTGCTCGACGAAGCGGGTTACAAGCGCAACGGCGGTGGCATCCGCTTCACGCTTCGCCTGACGCACAATTCCTACAACGAGGGCTTCAAGCGCGTTGCCGAATATCTGAAGCAGAATCTTGCGCGCATCGGCATCGATGCACGGATCGACTCCTATGATTTCTCCACCTACATCCAGAAGGTCTATATCGAGCGCGCATTCGACCTGGCGGCCGAGTATCTCGGCAACCAGTTCGATCCGACGCTTGGCGTGCAACGCATCTACTGGTCGAAGAACTTCAAACTCGGACTGCCCTTCTCCAATGCCAGCCACTATCAGAACCCGGAAGTCGACCGGCTTCTCGAGGCGGCGTCGGTGGAGGTCGACGAGGCGAAGCGCAAGCAGGAGTTCAACGACTTCCAGAAGATCATCGCCGACGAGCTTCCCGTCATCAACCTGATCGCGCTCGAAAACGTCACCGTCTTCAACAAGCGGGTCCGGAACCATACAATCGGCGCCGAAGGCGTGCAGTCGAATTTCGCGGATGTCTATATCAAGGAAAACGAGGGCTGAGATCGGCTCTCGGCACATCGTTTGGGGGGCGATGCGGCGCCCCCTTTTTTTGTCTCGCCTTACGAAGCGACAAGCGAAAGCGGAGTGAGCTTGCCGAGAATGCGGTCCGCCAGCGCGATCGCCTGCGCACGCTGCTCGGTGATCGAGCTCGATTCCCAGGCGACGCCCCTGAGCGGATGGCCGATGGCGCTGATGTTGCGGTGGACACGCCCCTCTTCGGAGATGACATCGCCCTGCTCCGTGGCATCGATGCCGAAGCCGGTGCTGTGCGGACGAACCTCGCCGCTGGCAAGCAAATTCCTGACGAAGGGATCGGAAATGCGCCGCCAGTCGTGCAGCTGATGGCCGCGGCAATCGATGACGCCGCCGAAGGAACGGACTTCCGTGTCGGATCGGGTTTTCAGCGTCGCCGCGATCAAGCGGCCGAAGCGCCTCATCGCGAGCAATCGCGCGGGCTGATGCCCGAGGCGGCCCTCGGCAATCGCATTGGAAACGGCGTGATAGCTGTCGGGTGCGGCGCGATGCGCCGTCACATCCCAGAACGCCCGGAGATGCCGGGCAAACCGCAATCTCTCCGTATCGCTCGCCTTCTGCCAGAGAGGCAGGATATGCGGCCGGATGGCAAGCGGCAGCGCCTGCCAGTCCTTGCCGGCGGCCGCCAATGCGCGGCGCTCCGCCTTGACGACCGACAGCAGGGATCGCGCGGTGGTCGGCAGCGGTCCTTGAGCGAGAAAGTCGCGCTCCAGCGTTGCATTGCGCCGAACTTCGATGAATTGGCCTCGCCTGGATATGACCCGATACTGGCCGCGGAAGCCGCGCGCCTCCATGCTGGTGACGGCGTCGACCATCGACAGGCTCGACCCGATGAGCAGGATCTCCTGAGCGTCGACAAGCCGATCCAGAGCTGTGCTGTCCCATGGCGACGCGGCAAAGCCTGGATGAGCGGCGACCGCCGCCTCGCGAGGCGCCAGCTCGGGCTGGAAGACGCCGAGGGCAAGGATCACCTCATCCGCCTCGATGGTTTCTCCTTCGCTCGTCGTGATCTCGATTCTATGCGGAGCGGAAACGAGGCGGGTCGCCGATGCCCTGACATGACGAAAGCTCGATCCGGATCGCGCCGTCGAGACGGCCCGGCGCAGCTCGTCGCGAACGTAGGTTCCATAGAGGTATCGCGGCGGGAAACTGGAGGCAATATCGGCAGGCGGCGTCCAGCCGTAGCGTGGCGCATTCTCCGCGAGCCAATGAACCAGATGGTCGGGCTCTTCCGGGTGCAGCGAAAAGGTGCTGGCCGGGCCGTTGACGAGATGAACGGCTTCGGTGGTGCTGTAGGCCACCCCGCGTCCAAGCTCGTCGCGAGGCTCCAGTATCGTGACCGACAGCGGCACCTCGGTCCTGTCGAGCAGCTTGATCGCGGTGAGCGCGCCGGCAAAACCGCCGCCGATGATGGCGATGGACCGAAAGGAATGCGGGTCTGTGTGCATGGCTCAAAAGACCTTGCCTTCTTCCAGATGCGTGGTGGTGCCGTTGATGTAGTAGTCACCCACCACCCGCGCCTTGTGCAGCAATGGATTGTGGTTGAGCACCGTGCGGATATTGCGCCAATGGCGGTCGAGATTGAGATGGCGCGATGTCGCCGAACCGCCGCCCAGCTCGAAGACGTTGGTGGCGGCGGCAAGGGCAAGCTGCGACGCAACGATCTGGGTACGCGCCGTCGTCAGCGCACTTTCGACGAGGGCTGCTTCCAGTGCCTCGGGATCGTCGCCCGCGAAGGCTTCCACCGTGCGGTCGAGCGCGCGGGCGCTCTCGCGGATCAGCATATCGACGGCGAAGGAGCCGGCGGCGATCTCGCCCAATATCTTTTGCACGAAGGGGTCGGCATTGGCTGTTTCGGCGGCGCTATGGGCTGCCGAACGCGCCTGCCTGCGCACATATTCCGTGCCCTCGCGCAGCGCACCGCGGACCGCGCCCGCCATCGAGGCGGCAAGGTGAAGCTGGCGTAGCGTCGATGTGTGCCTGCCGACCAGCGTGTTCAGCCCGCGCGTCGAAATCTCGTGCGGCAGCACTTCGACATCATCGAGAAGCACGCCACCGCTTGCCGTCAGGCGCTGGCCCATGCCATCCCAGTCGTCGAGGATGGCGATCCCCTTGCGGTCGACCGGCAGCAGCACGCTGACGAGCTGGTCCTCGTCGTTCCTGGCGCTGAACGATGCAAAATCGGCGAAGGCCGTGCCTGTCGCATACCATTTTCGACCATTGAGCCGGTAACTTTCACCGGATTTCGTCAGCCGGGTCGTCACCTCGCCCGGACGCTTCGTCCCCTGCTCCGTATGGGCGCCGCCGAAGAGTTTACCGCCGAGGACGCGGGCAAGCTGCGTGCGGTCGACGGCGCCGTTCGGATTGAGCAGCAGCGCCTCGGTGAAATTGAAGTGACTTCGCAGCGCATGGGCGACATTGGAGTCGGCCGCGCCGATCGTCATGATCATCTCGATGTAATCGAGCACCGATCCGCCCGGCCCGCCAAGCGTGGTCGGTATGCGCAAGGCCCCAAGCCCCGCCTCCTTGAACAGCCGAAAGGCCTCATGCGGCAGCTCGCGTTCAAGATCTCGCCGCGCCGCCTCCTTCGCGATCTCCGTGGCAAGGTCGGGTATTCGGGCAAGCAGCGTCGCCCGGTCGGTTTCAGCGGGAGTGGAGGGTAAGGCTGATGAAGCTATGATGGGCATGAACGGTTCTTTTCGCGCCGAAAGGAAAAAGGCCCCGCCCGGGCGGGGCCCTGGGCTCGATGACTAGGCTACGGCGCGGGTAAGCGGCACGACGTTCTCCGCATCGCCGGCGGCACTGAGCGGAACACGCCCCTCGACCGGATGGCTTGGGTCATTGAAGCCCGGTGTCGAAGGATGCCCAGTCGTGACAAGGCGGTCGACCAGGGCTTCGTCCTCTGCATTGAGCCTGACGTCGAGAGCACTTAAATAGCTGTCCCAATGCTCTTCCGTGCGCGGGCCCGTGATCGCGGAGGTGATCAGCCTGTTGTTCAGCACCCAGGCGATCGCGAATTCGGTCGGCGTCACCTTCCTGGCGGCGGCGTGCTCAGCAATTTCCCTGGCGATGGCGATCGATTCAGGCCGCCATTCGGTTTCGAGAATGCGCTTGTCGCCGCGGCCGGCGCGCGTATCGGCCGCCGGCTCCTTACCCGGCTCGTACTTTCCGGTCAGTACGCCGCGCGCCAGCGGCGAGTAGGATACGACGCCGAGACCGTAATGGTGGGCGGCCGGAAGCTGCTCGGCCTCGGCCGTGCGGTTGACGATGTTGTAAAGCGGCTGGCTTGCGACCGGGCGATCGATGCCGAGCTGATCGGCCAGATGGGCGATTTCGGCGATCCGCCAGCCGCGGAAATTCGACACGCCGAAATAGCGCAGCTTGCCCGCACGGATGAGATCGCCAATCGCGCGCACCGGTTCTTCCAACGGCGCGTCGAAGACGGCACGGTGGAAGTAGAGAATGTCGATGTAATCGGTGTTGAGACGGCGTAGCGAGTTCTCGACCGTCTCGATTACCCATTTGCGCGAGTGACCACCGAGATTGGGACCCTTTTTGTGCGAATTGACGAACTTCGTCGCCAGAACCCAATGGTCGCGGTTCGCCTTGATGCCGCGGCCAACCACCTCTTCCGACTTGCCGTCATGATAGACATCGGCGGTGTCGATGAAGTTGATGCCCTGATCGCGTGCCTTGTCGATGATACGGAAAGCGACGTCGTCAGGCGTCGGGCCACCGAACATCATGGTTCCAAGGGTGAGAGGCGATACCTTCAGCGCACTGCGCCCGAGATAGCGATAGTCGACCATGTCATTTCTCCATTTCATTGTGCGTGATGGCAGGCAACGGCGTGGCCGCTGCCCATTTGCCGGAAGGCCGGATCGTCGGTCCGGCAGATGTCTGAAGCGAGCGGACAGCGCGTGTGAAAGCGACAGCCGGACGGCGGGTTGTGAGGACTCGGCAGATCGCCGGTGATCGGCGCCGCCTGCTTGCGCCGCGACGGATCCGGCACGGCGGCAAGCAGGGCCTGCGTATAAGGGTGCTTGGCGTCGTTCCAGAGGCTCGCCGTCGAAGCGCTTTCGACGATGCGGCCGAGATACATGACGAGCACGCGATCGGCGAAATAGCGCACGACCGAGAGATCGTGAGAGATGAAGAGGTAGGAAAGCGAAAGCTCCGTCTTCATCTCGACGAGAAGATTGAGAATCTGCGCCTGGATCGACAGATCGAGCGCGGAAACGGGCTCATCGCAGATGACGAGCTCCGGCTGCAGCACCAGAGCGCGGGCAATGCCGATGCGCTGGCGCTGGCCGCCGGAAAATTCATGCGGGTAGCGATCGAGCGAATCCGCCGGCAGGCCGACATGGGCCACCATCGAGGCGGCGATGCCGTTGCGCTGCCTGCGGTCGCCGATGCCGTGAACCGCGAGCGGTGCGGTCAAAATCGTCCGGATCGTCTGGCGCGGATTGAGCGAGGCAAACGGGTCCTGGAAGATCATCTGGATATGCCGGCGGATCGCCTGCAATTCCTTGCCCGACATCGCCGCCACGTCGCGCCCCTTGAACGTGACCCGGCCGGAGGTGGGATCGATCAGGCGCATCAGCGATTTGCCGAGGGTCGACTTGCCGCAACCGGATTCGCCGACCAGCGCCACGGTCTCGCCCTCGAGAATCTCGAGCGACACATCATCCACGGCCCGGACCGTTCCGGCCGCGGCAGGATAGTGCGTGGACAGTCTATCGACCGACAGAAGCGACACGGGCTCTCTCCGCTACAGCTGGAACATAGGGACAGGCCACTTCACGATTGGCCGAAACCTCGACAAGCGGCGGCACGGACTGCCCGCAAGCCGATCGCGCCACGGGACAGCGAGGCCGGAAAGAACAGCCTTTCTCGCCGGCAGCCGAGACGATGGAGCCCCGGATTTCCGTCAGCGGTCCGTCGCGATAGTGATAATCGGCCTTGAGGCGCGGCGAGGCGGCGAGCAGCCCTTGCGTATAGGGATGATAAGGCGTTTCAAACAGCGCGCCCGGCAGGCCCTGCTCGATCTTTCGGCCGGCATACATGACGACGACCCGATCGGCCCATTGCGCGACGATGCCGAGATCGTGCGTGATCAGGATCACGGCCATATCGAGCTGGCTGCGCAGGCGATCGAGCAGTTGCAGCACCTGTGCCTGTATCGTGACATCGAGCGCCGTCGTCGCCTCGTCGGCGATCAGGAGCCGCGGATTGCAGGCAACCGCGATGGCAATCATCACACGCTGGCGCATGCCGCCCGAGAGCTGGTGCGGATAGTCGTCGATACGCTTTGCCGCCTCGGGAATGCTGACGAGATCGAGCAGGTCGATCGCCCGCTGACGAGCCTGTCTCCGGCTCAATCTCTCATGGATGCGCAGAACTTCGACGATCTGATCGCCGATCGTCAGGACCGGATTGAGCGATGTCATCGGTTCCTGAAAGATCATGGCGATATCGTGCCCGCGAATGCCGCGCATCTCGCGCTCGGACAATTTCAGGAGGTCGCGCCCGTCGAAGACGATCTCGCCCGCCGTTTGCGCATGCCGCGGCAGCAGCCTCATCAGGCCGAGCGCCGTCAGCGACTTGCCGGAGCCGGACTCGCCGACGATCGCCAGCATTTCTCCGGCAGCGGCGCTGAAGCTGACACCTTTGACCGGTTGTGCTGCACCAAAGCCGACGGAGAAATCGCGAACCTGCAGAAGCCCTGTCATCAGCGCTCCTCCGAAAAGCGGGGATTGAGCGCATCGTTCAGACCGTCGCCGATGAGATTGAGTGCGAGCACGGTGAAGACGATGGCGAGACCGGGCAAGGCGGTGAGATACCAGGCCGTGCGGATGACATCACGTCCGGCGCCGATCATGGACCCCCACGAGACGCGATTGGGATCGCCGAGCCCCATGAAGGACAGCGCCGATTCCATCAGGATCGCACTCGCCACCATGACGGAAGACGTCACGATCAGGGGCGGCAAAGCATTCGGCAGGATCTCGCGAAAGATAATGCGGGCGTGGCCGAAACCGAGGCTGCGGGCGGCAAGGACATAATCCTTCTCCCGTATCGCGCGGAATTCGGCGCGCGTCAGGCGCGCAACCGTCGGCCAGCTGACGATGGCGATCGCCATCGTCACAGTCGACGTGGTCGGCTGCGCGATCGCGACCAGCACCACGAGAAGGACGAAACTCGGTATCGTCTGGAAAATCTCGATGAGCTTGACGAGCAGATCGTCGACTATGCCACCGAAATAGCCGGCAAGCGCGCCGATCACCACGCCAACGCCAAGCCCGAGAAGCGTTGCCGCGATGCCGACGGTCAGCGAGATCTGGGCACCATGCAGGATACCCGCCAGCACATCGCGCCCCATGGAATCCGTGCCCAGCGGATAGGCTGCGTCCTGGCCCGGCCAAAGGAAAGGCCGCGCCACCATTTCCAGCGGATCGCCGGGATAAAGCACTGGCGCCAACAGGGCCGCAAGCACAATGCCGGCAAGAACCGCAAGGCCGAAGAGCGCGTTGGGATTGGCAAGAAAGATCCGCAGTTCCCGGCCGCGTCCCTGCCAGCGCCCTCCCGACACGGCTGTCGTGCGCGCATCGGGCGCATGAATATGGGTCCATCGACGCTCCGGAACCGATACAGGCCGCGCTTCCGTCGCAGATGCCTCTGACCTGAAATCACGCTCCTCCTCCGCATAGATCTTGAGTTCTTGTGCTTTCATCGGCTTGCTCCGATCCGGGGGTCGAGCCAGGCTTGCAGGATATCGACTGCCGCGTTGGCGATGATGACGAGGAGTGACGAGAGAAGCAGAATGCCGAGCAGGACGCTGAAATCGCGGGCCATGACCGCCTCGAAAGCCAGCCGTCCAAGCCCCGGCCAGCTATAGACGGTTTCGACCACCACGGCGCCGCCGAGCATGCCGCCGAAGTGCATGCCGGCCATGGTGGTGATGGGGATGAGCGCGTTGCGCAGCACATGCCGGGTTGTCAGGATGAAGGGAGAGACGCCCTTTGCCCGCGCCGTGCGCACGAAATCCTGGGACTTGACCTCCAGCATCGCCGCGCGCGTCAATCTGGCATAGATGGCGAGATAGAACAAAGCGAGCGATATGGCCGGCAGCACCATGTAACGCGCCCGGTCCAGCAAGGCCGGCAGGCCGGTCAGCCGCGAGCCGATGGTGCTGTCGCCGCCGCTCGGCAGCCATCCGAGCTTGACGGAAAACAGGAGGATCAGCATCAGCCCGATCCAGAAGCCCGGGATCGAATAAAAGAGCAGGGAGACGATGGAGATCAGCCGGTCCGGCAGCCGTCCGGCAAAGCTTGCCATCAGCGATCCAAGCGTCAGGCCGATCACGATGGCGAAGACGAGCGCTGCCAGCATCAGCGTCAGGGTGCCGGGCAACCGCTGTCCGATCAGATCCGCCACCGGCATGCCGTAGCGCGGCGAAAAGCCGAGGCTGAAATGAGCAAGATTGTTCAGGTAGTTCCCGAGCTGGACGAGGATCGGATTATCCAGGCCGAAGCGTTCGCGCAGAGCCGCCATTGTCTCGACCGTCGCAGAGCCTGCTTCCGCCGCCATGACATCGGCCGCATCGCCCGGCGCCAGCTTCAGCAGGAAGAAGTTCAGGATGACGATGCCGAGTACCGTCGGCACTGCCTGAATGGCGGTCCGGCGTAACGTTCTCCCTATCCGAATATAAGCCGACATCGAAACTCCTCGGGCAGCGTCGCGGAAATTCCAATCGCTGCATCGCAATATTAGTTGACTAAATCTGTAGGTTTTGTCAAATCCGTATTGGTAGATATTTCCAGAATTTATCGAACGGGCAGCAACATTTGGAACAAATAAATGAGATTTGAATGTTTGATAGTTTTTAATACTAAAAATCCGACCTTCGAGAATAAACGAACCTACGGGAACCGCTCTCTTCGGAAAGATAAAACCCAGCCGCTGCTCCCACGTCGCAGCACGGCCCCAGACATGCGAGGCAACCTCAGATGACCAGACTTCCAGCAACTACACGGCGCAGTTTCCTGCTTTCGTCCGCAGCCTTGGGCGCGCTCGTCATGACGGGAACGTCGGGCTACACGGCTCCGTCCAGGGGCGGCACGGCAACCCTGCTGCTTTCGGCCGAACCGCCGGTTCTGACGACGATCGCCCATACGGCGTTCAATTCGGTCTATGTGTCGCCGAAAGTGACCGAGGGCCTGCTGACCTATGACTTCGATCTCAACCCGCAGCCGCTGCTCGCCAGGCAGTGGGCCGTCAGCGACGATGGGCTGCGTTACACATTCAAGCTGCGGGAAGGTGTCAAATGGCACGATGGGAAACCCTTCGGCGCCGACGACGTGGCCTTTTCGATCAGGACGTTGAAGGACGTTCACCCGCGCGGCCGCAATACATTTCTCAATCTCGTCGATATCGAAACGCCCGATCCTTTGACCGCGGTGCTCGTCCTTTCCAAACCGGCGCCCTATCTCATCACCGCACTCGCGGCTTCCGAATCGCCGATCGTCCCGCGCCATCTCTACGAAGGCACGAAGGTCGCGGAAAATCCGGTCAATCTCGCACCTGTGGGCACCGGACCGTTCAAGTTCAAGGAATGGGTGCGCGGCAGCCATATCGTTTATGAGCGCAACCCCGACTACTGGGACCAGCCGCGCCCCTATCTCGACCAGCTGATCGTTCGTTTCATTCCCGATGCCGCCGCGCGCTCCATCGCGATCGAAACCGGCGAGATCGACCTGGCGCCATCGACACCCGTCCCGCTCAGCGATTTGGAGCGGTTCAAGAGCGTAGACAGCCTCGCCTTCGAGACACGCGGCTATCAATATTCCAACGGCGTCAGCCGCATCGAGTTCAATCTCGAAAAACCGGTCTTCAAGGATATCCGGGTCCGGCGCGCCTTTGCGCATGTCATCGACCGGAAGGTAATCCGCAACACGATCAACTATGGCTACGGCGAACCGATCCCCGGTCCCATCAATCCCAACCTGACGAAATGGTATGTCGCCGACCTGAAGACGTATCCGATCGACCTCGCGGCCGCCGAGAAACTGCTGGACGAGGCCGGCCATCCGCGCGGCTCGGACGGCGTGCGCCTGCGCCTCAACCTCGACTATGTGCCGAGCGGCGAAAGCTATAGCCGCGGCTCGGAATATATCCGCCAGGCGCTCGCCAAGGTCGGCGTCGAGGTGACGGTGCGCAGCCAGGATTTTGCGACCTATACCAAGCGCATCTACACGGATCGCGACTTCGATTTCGCCTTCGAGGGCATGAGCAATCTCTTCGACCCGACCGTCGGCGTGCAGCGGCTTTACTGGAGCAAGAATTTCCAGCCCGGCGTGCCCTTCTCCAATGGCTCGGCCTACAACAATCCCAAGGTCGATGCGCTTCTGGAGGCTTCCGCCATCGAGGTGGATCCGAAAAAGCGCGTCGAGCAATGGCGGCAGATTCAGGAAATCCTCGTCGACGACCTGCCGGCCCTCGACATCGTCAGTCAGCCGGAACTGACCATCTACAACAAGCGCATCGCCGACCACACGCTCGGCGGCGAAGGCATCTCCGGCAGTCTCGCCTACGCTTATCTCGCAACCGCCTGAAGCACAGAAAGCAGGGAATGCCATGTCTATTCAACACCTGCTCGGCTCCATCGTGGGCCTGCCGAAATTCGCCGCGCCGACCGACTTTGCGGATAGTCCGCTGTCGCAGGCCCTGAAGCAGCCCGTGCTTCTCGGCCTCTTCCTGCCGATCCAGGCGGGCGGCTGGACGCAATCGACGCTGGAGCGGTCCACCGACTGGCGCTTCGACTACAACAAGGCGCTGACACTGCGCGCGGAGGAGCTTGGCTTCGATCTGGTGTTCGCTCTGTCGCAATGGCTGCCGAAGGGCGGCTATGGCGGCGTTTTCAACGGACAGGCGCTCGACAGTTTCGTTTCGACCGCGGCACTCGCCGGCCTCACGAAGAAAATCATGCTCATTTCCACGATGCATGTGCTCTACGGGCCTTGGCATCCCCTGCACCTCGCAAAATTCGGCGCCACGCTCGATCACATCACTGGCGGCCGCTGGGGCATCAATGTCGTCACCGGCCACAGGGCGGTCGAACACGAGATGTTCGGCTGGCCGCGCATAGAGCATGACAAGCGCTACGAGCTTGCGGCGGAGTTCCTCGAGGTCGTGCAGCGGCTGTGGAGCGACGACGAGAATTATTCGTTCGAGGGCGAGAGCAGCTGGAAGCTCGGCGGCGGCTTCGTCACGCCGAAGCCGAATTTCGGCCGGCCGATCCTGGTGAATGCCACCGGCTCGGATGCCGGCATCGCCTTCGCCGCCCGCTACTCCGATATCGTCTTCATCACCAGCCCGACCGGGGCGGATATCGACAGCGCCCTTGCCTCCCTGCCGGCCCACACGAAGAGGGTGAAAGACGCTGCCGCCGATGTCGGCCGCACTGTACGCACCCTGCTCAATCCGATGGTCATTTGTCGGCCGACCGAGAAGGAGGCATGGGAACTGGCGGACCGGATCGTCGCCCATGCCGACCAGCGGTCTCCGCAGGGCTTCCAGTCGCTGAACTCGGACGCCCAGGCATGGAAGGGCCGCGACCCGCAGGATCCCTACCGCTTCGTCGGCGGCAACATCCGCGTCATCGGCTCGCCGGAACAAGTGGTCGACCAGTTCGTCAAGCTCAAGGCGGCCGGGGTCGATGGCCTTCAGGTCAGCTTCTTCGACTTCCGCGACGACCTCGAATTCTTCGGCACGGATGTCCTGCCGCTGATGAAACAAGCCGGCCTGCGCCACTGAAAGGAACGATCATGACCAGCAATGCCATTTCCGAAATCTGGTACACGCGCTGCCCTGTTCCGACGCCTGTCGGCCTTGCGGCGCAACTCGGCTATCTCGAAGACGCCTTTCGCACCGAGGGCGTGACGCTGAAATCCATCATCGACTCGCCCGACCGGAACATCCGGCAGAGCCACTTCAACCATACGCTCGACTGGTCCTTCCGGCATGGCGGCAACGTGCCGCCCATTCGCGCCCGCTCGGAGGGTCGCCGCACGCGCCTTGTCGGCATCACATGGACGGACGAGTTTCAGGCAATCATCACCCTGCCGGGAACCGGCATCAAGACGACCAGGGATCTCAAGGGCCGTCGCTTCGGCATTGCCCGCCGCCCCGAGGGGATCGTCGACTTCATGCGCGCCACGGCGCTCAAGGGTCTCGTCTCGGCCCTTTCGCTTGAAGGACTGTCCCTCGACGACGTCGAGATTGTCGAAATCGCCCTTGCCGATTCCGTTCTCGCGAGCCAGGAAGGGCCATCGCTTTTCGGCCTCAAGCGCCGGCAGGCCTATGGCGAGGAAATCGCCGCTCTCCTGCGCGGCGAGGTGGACGCCATCTACGTCAAAGGAACCGCGGGCATCAATGTCGCCAATCTCATCGGCGCCGTCCAGGTGGCCGAATTCGGCTTTCATCCCGATCCGAAGATCCGCATCAACTCCGGCTCGCCGCGCGTGCTGACCGTGGATGACTTGCTGGCCGACGAGCGCCCCGATCTCGTGCGGAAGCTCATCGAGGCGATCTTCAAGGCAAGCGCCTGGGCGGAGACCCATCCGGACGAAACACGGCGTTTCGTCGCGCGGGAATCCGGCGCCACGGAAGAACAGGTCCTTGCGGCCAACGGCCCGGAAATCCATCGCCATCTCGGCCTCGGATTGGAGCCGGAGCTTGTGTCCGCCGTCGAGCACTACAAGAATTTCCTGCGCGACTTCGGCTTCCTGGCCGGCGATTTCGATATCGGCGAGTGGGTGGATCGCCGCCATCTCGACGGCTTTGCCGAACGTGCCGTTGCCTGAAGGCTTGCAACAACGATGACCGAGACACTCACCGACCCGATCGGCAAGGCCAAAAGCCTTGCCGACGATTTCTCCGGCACAGCCGCGCATCACGACGCGACCGGCGCCTTTCCCTTCGAAAATTTCGACAGGCTCTTCGACGCGGGCCTGCTGGGCCTCGTCACCGCTCGCGATCATGGCGGGCTTGGCGAGGGCCTGACCTTAGCGCAGGCCGTCATCAGCGAGATTGCCCGGGGCGAGCCCTCGACCGCGCTGGTGCTTGCCATGCATTACAACTTGCATTTCACGATCCGCCGCTTCGGCAAATGGCCTCGGCATCTGGCCGACCGCGTATTGTCGGCAAACAGGCAAGGCGTGGCTTTGATCAACAACGCCCAGGCCGAACCGCGCATCGGCTCACCGGCCCATGGCGCTCTGCCGGAAACCATCGCGCGGCGCGACGGCGCGCACTGGCGGATTTCCGGCCATAAGAGTTACGTGACCGGTATTCCCATCCTGAAATGGGTATCGCTCCTCGCCCTCACCGACGAACCGGAGCCCCGTCTTGCCTCCTTTCTGGTGCCGACCGATGCCGCCGGCCTCAGGATCGAAAAAAGCTGGAATGCGGCCGGCATGCATGCGACGGCGAGCGACGATATCATCCTCGATGACGTCCCGGTCCCGCTCGACGACCTCATCGAGGCGCAGCCGGCCGGCGAGCCGATCCGCCGCGACGAGCATGCCGCGGCCTTCTTCTTCGGCCTGCTCGGTGCGGTCTATCATGGCGTGGCGAAGGCGGCGCGCGACCGCGTTCTTACCTTCGCAAGCCATCATGCGCCCGCCAGCCTCGGCGCGCCGATCGCAACGGTGCCGCGTATCCAGGACGGCCTCGGCGAAATAGAGGTGCGGCTCGCGACGAATGCGCGGCTGCTGCGCTCGCTCGGGGAAGATGTCGATGCAGGCAGGCCCGTCGGAATGGACGGCATGCATGTCCGCCATGTCGTCATCGACAATGCTGTTGCCGTGACCAGCCTCGCACTCGAGCTTGCCGGCAATCCCGGCCTCAATCGCGATTTTCAGCTGGAGCGCCATCATCGCGACGCGATCACCGCCCGGTCGCACGCGCCGCAAAGCCATATGATCCGCACGATCGCGGCCAGGAACGCATTGAGCCGGCCTGGATAAGCCGGCTCAAGATCCACGGGCGGCAAGCGCCGGCCCCCTCAGGCGTTCGGGCTCAGCCAGATCTGGCCGAAGCTGTTGTTGATGCCCTGCGCGCCGGGCGCGAAATTCCTCACGCGCTTGTTGGCGACGATCTGGGCGCCCGCAGCGACCAGATCGACGGATACGACGTCATCATGGACGATGTGCTGGAACTTGTACCAGAGCTGGCGGCGCTTGGCCTCGTCCGGCTCGGTGGCTGCGGCCTCGAGCACCGCATCGACCTCCGGATTCGAATAGTGGCTTGCATTGGAGAACACCAGGCCGATCTTGAAGTTCTTCGACCAGTAGGCACGCTGCACGCCAAGGGTAGGATCGAACGTGTTGGAAAGGGATTCGATCACAAGGTCCCAGGTGCGATCCGTATAGACGGTCTTCAGAAAGGTCGCGAGGTCGAGCTGCAGGATTTCCGCATCGATACCGATTGCGGCAAGCGACTGCTTGATGAAATCGGCATAGGACGTCTGCAGGAAGGGATTATAGGCAAGCCGCAGCTTGAAGCGCGTGCCATTGGCGCCGCGCGGATAACCGGCGTCGTCGAGCAGTTTGTTGGCAAGCTTGGCATCCGGTTCGCGCGCCTTGACGCTCGGGTCGTACCATTTCGGCAATGCGGTGCTGATCGGGCTTGGCGAAACCTGCCCATAGCCGAACAGCGCGATATCTACGAGCTTCTGCAGGTCGATGGCATGCGCAATGGCCAGCCGCACATCCTTTTTCGTAAGGATCTCGTTCTCGTAATTGAAGAAGAGCTGCTGCTGCGGCCCGGAATAGGCATAGGTCGTGGTATCGACCACGAGGTTCGGGTTGGCTTTAAGGCGCTCGACATCGGATAGCGGCACCGGGTTTGCGCCGATATCGATTTCCCCCGTCTCAAGCGCTGCGGCCCTTGCCGCCGGATCGAGGATGACGCGCAGGACCACCCGGTCGAGGTAGGGCTTGGGCGCATCCCAGTAGTCGGGATTGCGATCGAAGATCAGATGACTGCCCGGCACCCATTCCTTGAGGATGAAGGGGCCGGTGCCGATCGTCTGCGCAAGTGTCGGCTGCTCGGCCGGCTTGAAGGTTTCATAGACATGCTTCGGCACGATTGGCGATTCCGAGCTTCCGAGTGCCGAAATCAGGTAGGGCGCCGGCTTGGACAGCACGATGATGGCCGTCAGCGGATCGGGCGTCTCGACCGATGTCACGTTCTGGAAGGTGATGCGCCCGCGCGGATGCGCTTCCTTCAGCCGGAAAATGCTGAACCTGACATCCTCGGAGGTGAAGTCCTTACCGTCGTGCCATTTGACGCCCTTGCGGAGCGCGAAGGTGTAGCGAAGTCCATCGGCGCTTGCCGACCACGACGTCGCCAGAAGCGGGGTCGGGTTGAGATCGTAATCGAAATCGAGCAGCCCCTCGTTGATCTTCGGGCCGATCGCCTGTCCCGTGCCGGAAGACGTGTTGATCGCGATCAGCGCGGTGGGATCTGGATAATAGGCCCAGTTCAGGGTTCCTCCATTTACGGGCGTCTCGGCGGCCGCGGCCCATGACGGAATGCTTCCAAAGGCAACGCCCGCCCCTCCCAGGAGGAGCAATTGGTTGAAGTGACGGCGATCGATCGACATTTGCTTCGCTCCGAAAATTGATGGTTCCGGGCGCTGGGACCCGTCGCAAAAATGATCGTTTCGAAACCGGCATATCCAAAGACAGTTTTTCTAGCGCGCACCGAAAGCAATCCTTCGCGCGGTCACGGATACCGGCATGCATGCCGATCAGACTTGCGCACGCACTCTTTTGTCCCCGAACGCTGGAAATTATTTCCCTCCCCTTCGACGATATTAGTCTATAAATTCTGTAGGGAATTGAGTTTACGAACTAGCGTGCATCGCCTTCCAGAATACGAAAGCCGACCCGCATGACCAACGCGAAACGACAGCTCAATCTCAACGTCGGCATCAACACGACGGGCTATCTTGGCAATGCCTGGCGGTATCGCACCGGCACCCGGCACGATATCAACGATCCCGGCTACTATCGCAGGCTGACCGAACTGGCGCACAAGGGACTGTTCGACGCGGTGTTCTTCTCCGACCACCCTGCGTTAATGACCGATCCCAACGGTCGTCCGTTCCACACGATCGACCCATTGATCCTTTGCACGGCGCTGGCTGCGCAGGTGCCTGACATCGGTTTCGTCGCGACCGTGTCCTCGACCTATAATTCTCCCTATAATCTCGCCCGGCGCACCCAGTCCGCGGATATCATCTCCGGCGGCAGAATGATCATCAACATCGTTTCCTCCTTCAACCCGAATGTCGCCGCCAACTTTGGAGCGGCGCCGTTGCCGCCGCGCAGCGAACGCTATGCCAAGGCATCGGAGTTCCTCGATGTCGCCAAGCGGCTCTGGTCGAGCTGGGATCCGGCCCGCGAGGGCGACATCCCGGAGAACCGATTTTGGGATGCCTCAAGCGCACAGGCAATCGATCATACGGGCGACTATTTCACCGTCAAAGGTCCGCTCAACGTACCAGTCGGACCGCAGGGCCATCCGGTGATTGCGCAAGCAGGCGCCTCGGAAGGCGGTATCGAGCTTGCCGCGCGCCATGGCGAGATCATCTATTGCAATATCCTTTCGAAGCCCGCGGGCCAGGCCTTCGGAAAGAAGGTCAAGGAGCGCGCGACAGCGCTTGGGCGCGACCCTTCCGGAATCCGTATCGTGCCGGGCCTTGTGGCGATACTGGGTGAAAGCCGCAAGGAGGCGCTGCGCAAGCACGAGCTCTTCAGCGGCGCCGGCTCGGAGGATGGCCTGATCGCCCGCTTCGTCAAAGACAATGGCATCGATCCGGATGGCTTCGACCCCGACGCCATTCTCGAGGCCGAACGTTTCATTCCCGATCCCAACCGCATACAGGCGGTCGGCATGGGCCTCGGATTGGCTGACCTTCTCGCCCATGAGAAGCTTACGGCGCGTCAGGCTGTCCGTCGCTCCGAAGGGCACCATCGTCTGGTGCTCGGAACGCCGGACGAGGTCGCCGATGCCATTATCGATCTCTGGGCCGACGGTACGGTCGACGGCTATACGCTGCAGCCGCCGCGCGCGCCTGATGACATTGAGGAGTTCGTCGAGAAGGTCGTTCCGATCCTTCAGGAGCGAGGCGTCTACCGGACGGAATACGAAGGAAAGACGGTTCGCGACCGGTACAATCTGCCGTATCCTTTCAAAGAACCGGCCGATGCGGAAGTGTCCTTGCCGTTTTAAGACGGTCCGAACCCCATAGCTCGGCACTACCCCGCGAGCCTGATATTGCTTTCATCCGGCGACGAAGCTGTTTTATCGGGATCGAGCCTTGTCAGTACACGTCCCTCACATAGCGTTTTTCGGCAGAGAGCGCTTTCACATAATTTTCCGCCATATCCCCGGTCAGGTTTCCATGGCAGGCGACGATCTCCTTGAGCGTTGCGTCGACATCCCTGGCCATACGGCTCGCATCGCCGCAGACATAGAAATGGGCACCTCGCTCCAGCCAGCGGAACAGTTCCCCGCCGTACTCGCTCATTCGATGCTGGACGTAGATCTTGGCATCCTGGTCGCGTGAGAAGGCAAGGTCCAGCCGCGTCAGATGACCGCTCCTCGTCCAACGTTCCAGTTCATCCCGATAGTAAAAATCGGTGGCCTGATGCTGTTCTCCGAAGAACAGCCAGTTCTTTCCCTTGGCACCGATCGCCTCCCGCTCCTGGAGGAAGGCACGGAAGGGAGCGATGCCCGTGCCCGGCCCGACCATGATCACCGGCGCGTCGGGATCTTGCGGCGGACGGAAATGCACCGACGGCTGAACGAAGATCGGGACATCGGCATCCGTGGCACGATCCGCGAGAAACGCCGATGCGGTTCCTGTCCGGCTCACGCTGCCGTTCAGATATCTGACAACCGAAACCATCAGGTGAGCCTCGCTTCGATGGAGCTTCGGGCTCGATGAAATCGAGTAAAGTCGCGGCTGCAGGCGTTTCAGCCTGCCGACGAGTTCCTGCGCTCCGACCCCACGCGGCGCCAGCGCCACGATATCGGCGATCTGCTTGCCCCAGAGCCAGCGTGCGACATCCTCCCGCGCGCCGGATATCGCTTCCGACAGCGTGTCGCTCCCGGAAAGGGAAGCCCACCATTTCACGAAGTCGGCGCTCACCCGCCCGATCTCGAAATGCCTTTCCAAGGCCTGCGCGAGCGGCAGCTCTCCCAATCCTTCGACCGAAACCGGGGCGTCGGCTTTGAGTTTCAGCGCCGTCAGGATCTCGCCGACCAGTACGGGGCAGTTGCTCGGCCAGATGCCGAGGGCATCGCCGGCCTCGTAGCTCAACTCTCCGCCGCCGAGACCCAGGGCAAACTGCCGGACCTCCTTGGCGCCCCCCTCCGCCGTAAGCCGCTTGTTGACCAACAGCCGGGACGCATAGGGCGCCTTCCGGCTGAACGCCGGTTTCGGCGGAATGCCGGCGGCGGGACGAGGCATAGTGAGGCCGCTTCCGGCAGCAGTCGAGGGAGTAATCGCGATTTCGGCCGATTGCAGCATGGTGGCGATGCGCTCGGTCCAGGCTGCGGCCCGCTCTTCATAGTCCGGCTCGCAATCGACGCGCTCGAGCATGCGGCGCGCGCCGAGCGCCTCCAACCTGTGATCGAGTTTGCGGCCGAAGCCACAGAACTGGTCGTAATTGCTGTCGCCGAACGCACAAACCGAAAACCGCAGGCCATCGAGACGCGGTGCCGGCTCCTCGGCAAGGGCGCTCCAGAAGGTGGCAGCGTTGTCGGGCGGATCGCCATCCCCAAAAGTGCTGACGAAGAACAGGCAGGTCCGCGCCTCGGCAAGATCATCGAGGGACAGGGTCTCCAGCGCCAGCAGACGAAACGTCCGGCCTTGCGCCTCAAGACGCTTTGCAAAGCTCGACGCCGCCGTCTCGGCATTGCCGGTCTGAGACGCCCATGCGATCAGAACGGCCGACGCTGCTCCCTCGGCCGGAGACGCGATCGGGAGGTTGGAAAGCGGCGATGCGACAGCGTCCGATCTTGCGCGGCTTCGCGAAAAGAGGCCCGCCAGCATGCCGTCGACGAGCAACCGGCGTTCGGTTGTCAAGGGCGCGCTTTCGGGCAGCACCGGAACATCCGTCGAACCATTGGCGATCGCGGCGCTCAGGCCGGTCATGAACCCTTGCAGATAGGCCTGCTCCGAAGGCGCAAAGACCGGGGCAGGAGCAAGCGCGACACCTGTTATTTTGCTCAGCACAGAAATCTCCGACGCGGCGGCGGACTCCGCGCCGGCCAAGGCGTCTGTGTGAGGCTTCACAGCGATGTTCATCTGGTGCGTCTCCTGGGAATGCTTCGTCGGGGCAGCTTTTTCGGCGAGCCTCAAGGCTACGGCCGTGAACTTGAATTCCGGCTGCAAAGAGAGAGGATCGACCGCATCATTGGTAACGGCATTGACGGCAAGGTCATCGCCGAAGCTGTCGTTCCAGTGGAAGGGCGCAAAACATGTTCCGGGCCTTACCCGGTCGCTGACGACGGCGGGAAAAAGCACACGGCCCCGCTTCGAGCGGATCTCTACCCGGTCCCTGTCCCCGATGCCCAGTTCCGCGGCGTCTTCGGGATGGATTTCCACGAACGGACCGGGATTGAGCTTGTTCAGCGTCGGAACCTTGCCGGTCTTCGTCATCGTATGCCATTGGTGCTGCAGGCGGCCGGTATTGAGCACGAGTGGAAATTCCAGGCCGGGTGTTTCTGCCGGCGCCATGTGCGGACGCGCGAAGAACATCGCCCGCCCCGTTGCCGTCGCAAAGGCGAGCCGGGGCTCGGTTCCATCCGCCAGAACCTTGCGCTCCTGGCTGACGCCATCGTTGATATAGCGGATCGGATTCCGGTCTGTGGCGTCCACCGAAGCCACCGGCCATTGCAGCGGCGACCGGTCCAGCCGCTCGTGGCTTGCGCCCCGGATGTCATAGCCTGTCTGAGGGTTCCAGGCCTGTTTGATCTCCTCGAACACCTCGGCCGAGGAGGCATAGTCGAATGGCTCGGCAAACCCCATCTCGCGGGCGACCCGCGCAATGATAAGCCAGTCGGGCAAGGCTTCGCCCGGAGGTTCGACAGCCTTGCGCGTCAGCGTCATGTTGCGCTCGGAATTGATCGTCACGCTGTCGTCTTCCGCCCAGAGCGCGCCGGGCAGGAGGATATCTGCATAGATATTGGTTTCGGTGTCGAGAAAGGCATCCTGCGTGACCACCAGCTCCGCGGCCTTCAGCGCCCTTATGACGTTGTCGCGGTTGGCGACGGTCGCCACGGGATTTGTGCAGATGATCCAGCAGGCCTTGATCGCTCCGGCGGCCATCTCCTCGAACATGGCGATCGTGCCGCCGCCCGACTCGGCGCGCAGGCTGCCGCGCGGAATCTTCCAGAGGTCTTCCGTAAAGAAGCGATCCGCTTCCACGAGCGCCGAACGCTGCCCGGGCAGGCCCGGCCCCATATATCCCATTTCGCGGCCGCCCATCGCGTTCGGCTGGCCGGTCAGCGAAAAAGGGCCGCTTCCCGGCCGGCAGATCTTGCCCATGGCGAGATGCAGGTTGCAGATCGCGTTGGTGTTCCAGGTGCCGTGCGTGCTCTGGTTCAGCCCCATCGTCCAGCAGCTCATCACGTCCGGCGCGGCGCCGATCCATTCGGCCGCCTTGACGATGTCCTCCATCGGGATGCCGGTGATCGCGGATACCTTTTCCGGCGGATAATCCGCCAGAAAGCCGGGCATCTGCTCCCAGCCCTCGGTGAATTCGGAAATGAAGGCGGCGTCTGTGCGGCCATTCCTGACGATCAGATGCAGAAGGCCGTTCAGAAGCGCGAGATCGGTCCCCGGCTTGATCTGCAGGAAGAGGTTCGCCTTGTCGGCCGTGGCGTTGCGGCGAGGATCGACCACGATCAGCCGCGCGCCCTGCTTGACGCGGTCCATCATGCGCAGGAACAGGATCGGGTGACAATCGGCCATGTTGGCGCCGATGACGAAGAACAGATCGGCCTTGTCGAAATCCTGATAGGAGCCCGGAGGGCCGTCGGAACCGAGCGAGAGCTTGTAGCCGCTGCCGGCGCTTGCCATGCACAGCCGGGAATTGGACTCGATATGCCTGGTCCGGATGAACCCCTTGGCGAGCTTGTTGGCGAGATACTGGGCCTCCAGGGACATCTGGCCGGACACGTAGAAGGAGATGGCGTCCGGTCCGTGGCGTTCCAAAATCGACCTCAGCCGCCGAGCGGTTTCGCTGATCGCCCTGTCGATCGAAACCGGGAGTTGGTCCTGATTCCGCGCGGCGCGCATATGTGCCTTGTCTGTGCGGCCGGCCGCAGCGATGGCCTGGCCGCAAGTATTCCCCTTCGTGCAAAGTCTCCCGAAATTCGTCGGATGGCTTTTATCGCCGGACACCTTGATTACCCTGTTGTCCTTGACCTCCATCACGATGCCGCAGCCGACGCCGCAATAGGGACAGGAGCCTTTCACCGTTCTTGCGCCCGACATCACGGAGGGCTTTTCCGCAGGGACAGGCTGCCGGCGAAATCGCTTTCGAACGCAAATGTCGCAAGGCTGTCCTTCACGGCTGCCTCCGGATCGGACGGCGACCGATGGCTCCGGGCAGCCTGCCGCGGCGCGATTGTCCGGTGGCAAAGCGGGCGGATCGGGCGCGGCCGCGAAGCGCCGGCAAATCGTCAAACCGCGCGGTCATGGCGCCGGCCGCGGCGATGCCGGGGATGATATCGACCCGGATATCCCTGCTCTCAAGCTGCCCGATCTCTTTGCAGGCCCGGCCGAGTGTCGTGGGGTCGCCGGCCTTGAGCCGCACCACGCGCCTGCCGGCTTTCGCCAGTGTCACCATCATCTCGGCAACGCCTTCCTGCCGGCAAGTCTCACCGTCACCGCCGCCGCCGACCACGATGCGCCTGGCCTCGCGGCGGGCGAGTTCCAACACTTCGCCGGAAACGAGATCATCGAAGAGGATGACGTCGGCCGCCTGCAGCGCACGCATGGCCTTCAGCGTCAGCAGCTCGGCATCGCCGGGACCGGCGCCGACGAGAGTCACGCGACCACGTTGCGAAGACGATTGCCCGCGAAGTCTTTCTGCTTCGCTCAGAAGCAGCCTGCCGGCGCCCTCCTCCGGCCTGCCCGAGCCGGCAAATACGCGATCGACAAAGTGTTCCCAGAACGCCCGGCGTTGCGGGCCCGGCGACAGCCGCTCGTTGATCTTTTCCCGCAGCGACCGGGCAAGCTCCGCCCAGTTTTTCAGCGAAGCCGGTAGCAGGGCCTCGATGCGCCGGCGGATCGCCTGTGCAAGGATCGGAGCGGCGCCATCGGTCGATATCGCTACGACGACCGGCGAACGGTTGACGATCGAGCCGAACTGGAACTGGCAGAAATCAGGCTTGTCGATGACATTCACCGGCACGCCGGCCATATGCGCGGCTTCGAAGAATGCGCGTGCCTCCTCATCCCTCTCGAAGTCGGCAACGGCAAGCGTGGCACCGGAAAAACTTTCAAGGCTCCACGGCTCGCGATGGCGGACAAAGCAGCCATGACGATGCCCTGCCCCGCGCTCAATCAATGTCTCGAAGGTGCCGGAAAGCCCATCTGCATGCACATGCACTTCGGCGCCGCAGGCGGCGAGAAGCTCGGCCTTCCAGGCGGACGCGTCCGAGCCGCCGACGACGATCACCCGTTTGCCCTCCAGCGCCCAGAAGACGGGAAGCTTGGCAAGCGGCGCCATGCGGGCGCACGCTTCATTGGTCGGCGCAGGCAAGATAGCCGGCGATGACCGCCCTGCCCCCGGTGCAACTGGAGAGGCAGCAGTCGCCGCCGCATTTTCGGTTTCGAACGCCATCTATTCGGCCGCCGCCATCATCATGGTTTCAAGGGCAATGAAGAGCTTTCCATCCTCGTTCCTGATGCAGAGGGTGCGCACCTCGCCTTCGTCGGCACCGAGCGCCTTGCCGGTTTCGAGCGATATCACCCAGTTGTGCAGCGGGCAGGTCACGGCCTTTCCATGAACGATGCCCTGAGAAAGCGGGCCGTTCCCGTGCGGGCAATGGTCGTCGATGGCGAAAACCTCGTTCTCGGCGGTGCGGAAAACGGCGATCTTGCCGTGCGGCGTCTTCACACAACGCGCGCCTCGCAATGGGATATCGGAAACGTCGCCGATCGGGTGCCAGTTCATCTTGTCCTCCATCATTCGGCCGCCTGCGGATAGCCGATCGTCGCCATCGGCCGGAATTCGTGCTTGTCCTTGCCGGAGACGCGCTCCGACCACGGATCGACCTGGGCGAATGTCTGAGAGAAGACGAAGCGCTCGTAATAGGCTCTTCGTTTTTCGGCGTCGTCCATGATCTGTCGGCGGATCTCGTCGAGGCCGATGCGCTTGGCCCATTTGTAGATGCGTTCGAGATAGCGGCCCTGCTCGCGATACATCTGCGTCAGCGCCACGATATGTTCGAGTGCCTCATCCTCGGTCCTGACGAGGCCGAGAACTTCGGTGCCCTTGATATCGAGGCCGGCGGCGCCCGCGAAGTGGATCTCGAAACCCGAGTCCACGCAGATGACGCCGATGTCCTTGCACGTTGCCTCGGCGCAATTGCGCGGACATCCCGAGACCGCCATCTTCAGCTTGGCCGGCGTCCAGGAACCCCACATGAATTTCTCGATGCGGATGCCAAGCCCGGTCGAATCCTGCGTCCCGAACCGGCACCAGTCGGAACCGACGCAGGTTTTCACGGTACGCAGTCCTTTGGCATAGGCCTGGCCGGAGACGAAGCCGGCCTTGCCGAGATCGGCCCACACCGCCGGCAGGTCTTCCTTCTCGACGCCGAGGAGGTCGATGCGCTGGCCGCCCGTCACCTTCACCATCGGGATTGCGAACTTGTCGACCACGTCGGCGATGGCGCGCAGCTCCTTCGAGCTGGTGACGCCGCCCCACATGCGCGGCACGACCGAATAGCTGCCGTCCTTCTGGATATTGGCGTGGACACGCTCGTTGATGAAGCGCGATTGATAGTCGTCGGCATATTCGTCCGGCCAGTCGCAGACGAGATAATAATTGAGTGCCGGCCGGCATTTGGCGCAGCCGCACGAGGTCTTCCATTCCAGTTCCTGCATGACGGCCGGAATGGTCTTCAGTTTCCTGGCCTTGATGAGACGGCGCACATCGTCATGGCCAAGCTCGGTGCAGGAGCACATGGGCTGCACGGCTTTCGGATTGTAGGCATCTCCGAGCGTCATGCTCATCAGCTTCTCGACGAGGCCGGTGCAGGTTCCGCAGGAGGCGGAGGCCTTGGTATGGGCGCGCACGTCATCGAGCGTCGTCAGGCCCTTCTCCAGGATCGTCGAGGTGATTTTACCCTTGCAGACGCCGTTGCAGCCGCAGATTTCCGCATCCTCAGGCAAGGCTGCAATGGCTGCCATGGGATCCAGCGGAGAGCCACCCTGGTAGGCCTGGCCAAAGATCAGCGTGTCGCGCATGCCGGAAACGTCGACGGCCTTTTTCTTCAGGTCGTTGAACCAGGCGCCGTCGGAGGTCTCGCCGTAAAGCACGGTGCCGATGATGCGGTTGTCCTTCAGCACGAGCCGCTTGTAGACGCCGGCGGCGGCATCGCGCAGCACGATTTCCTGCCGGTCGTCTCCATCGGCGAAATCACCGAGCGAATAAAGGTCGATGCCTGTGACCTTCAGCTTGGTCGGCGTGTCGGAATGCGCAAAGGCGGGGGTGGTATCGCCGGCCAGATGCGAAGCGGCGACACGGGCCATTTCATAGAGCGGTGCAACGAGGCCGTAGACCATACCGTGCACTTCGGCGCATTCGCCGAGCGCCAGAATATCGCCGTCCGAGGTCTGCATGCCGGCGTCGACGACGATGCCGCGATTGACCGCAAGGCCGGCTTCCTTCGCAAGGCCCGCGTTCGGGCGAATGCCGACCGCCATGACGACGAGCGTGGCGGGAATGACGCGGCCGTCGTCCAGTTCGACACCCTCGACCTTGCCGTCCCCGACGATCGCTCTGGTATTGGCCTTGCAGACGACCTTGATGCCGCGCTTCTCGACCGCTCTTTGCAGCAGGTAGCCGGCGGCTGGATCGAGCTGACGCTCCATCAGGGTCGGCATGACATGCAGCACGGTCACGTCCATGCCGCGCTGGGCGAGCCCGGCCGCCGCCTCCAGGCCGAGCAGGCCGCCGCCGATGACAATCGCCTTCTCGCGCGACTGCGCGGCAAGCAGCATGGCATTCACGTCATCGAGATCGCGATAGGTGATGACGCCGCGCAGATCCTTGCCCGGCACCGGAATGATGAACGGCACCGAGCCCGTGGCGATGACCAGCTTGTCATAGCTTTCCGTGACGCCGTGATCGGAGGTCACTGTCCTGGCGGCGCGATCGATCGCGACGATCCTGTGACCCTTGTAGAGGACGATGCCGTGCTTGATGTACCATCCATCGCCGTGGATGATGATCTCCTCATAGTCTTTTTCGCCTGACAGCACCGGCGACAGCATGATGCGATCGTAGTTGACGCGCGGCTCGGCATTGAAGATCGTCACCTGGTATCGACCGGGTGCCTGTTCGAAGAGGTGTTCCAGCATGCGCCCGGGCGCCATGCCGTTGCCGATGATGACAAGTTTCTCGGTCATGGTTTCAAATCCTCCAATCAGACAGCGGCAGCGGTTCGGGCGGAAGGTGCCCGACGATCGATCTGCCTGACCGACAGGTGCATCCAGGCGAGGGAGATCGCGACGATCGCAAAGAGCAGCATGAAACAGCTCGACCACAGGCCGGTCATGTCCTTGAGAAGGCCGAAGGCGATGGGCAGGACGAAACCGCCCAGACCGCCCATCATTCCGACGATGCCGCCGACGGCGCCGATGCTGTCCGGATAATAGGCGGGGATATGCTTGTAGACGGCCGCCTTGCCGAGCGCCATGAAGAAGCCAAGCACGAAAATGACGATGATGAAGACGGCCGGCGTGATGCCCAACGCCTGGCCGCTCCCTGCCGGCGGCAGCGACAGAATGAGGGTGGCGACGGCCGAGACCCCAAACATGGCATACATGACGCCGCGCGCACCCTTCCTGTCCGACAGCACGCCGCCGAAGATGCGGAAGAGACTGCCCGGTATGGAGTAGGCGGCGGCAACCATGCCGGCGACTTCGAGATTGAAGCCATAGACGCCGACCAGGTAGCGGGGAAGCCAGAGGGAGAGTGCGACGAAACCGCCGAAGGCGAAGAAGTAATAGAGCGAAAAGCGCCAGACCTGGACATTCTTCAACGGCGCAAACTCCTGCCGAAGGCTCCTGGGCGCCAAACTCGTGCCGCGGCGGGCGCGGAATGCCGGGTCGTCGCTGGTGGTGAACCAATAGACGATGGCCATGACGGCAAGGACCGCCGCCCAGATTTCCGCCACCGCCTGCCAGCCCCATGCGACGAGCACAAAGGGCGCGGCGAACTTCGTAACGGCCGCGCCGACATTGCCGGCACCGAAAATGCCGAGCGCCGTTCCCTGTTTTTCGGGCGGAAAGAAGGGGGAAACATAGGCAACGCCGACGGCAAAGGAGCCGCCTGCAAGGCCGACGCCGAGGCCTGCGATCAGCATCTGCGCATAGGTATGGGCATAGGACAGAAGAAAGGTCGCGATCGCCGCCCCCAGCATCGTCAGCGTGTAGACCAGGCGGCCGCCGTAACGGCCGGTCCACACGCCAAGAAGGACGCGAGCCAGCGACCCGCTCAGGACAGGAATACCGACCAGCAAACCGAATTGCGCCTCGCTGAGGCCGAGTTCCTGCTTGATGCGAATGCCGATGATCGCAAAGATCGTCCAGACGGCAAAGCACAGCGTGAAGGCAATCGTGGACACCCACAGGGCTCTGGCCGGTTCGCCGGCAGACATGGGCTGTGATTTTTCAGAAAAAGACATGGCTTCTCCGTGGCTCGACAAGGTCGTGCCGATCAATCGCTGGGTTAAAAACAAAAAAGCCGCCAGTCAGGAACGCGCGCATCGTAAATGCACGAAATATCCTGAATAGCGGCTTTGCTCGGGAGCGCCCGTCGTTGGACGCGAATATCTTGGCCTCGTGGCCTGCTCATAGCAAAGCAAGGCGCGTGCCAGATTTTTCAACCCATTGTTTTTAAAGTATTATCTATATCATGTATCGATTAGCGCGCGCCTGTCCTGCCCGCGGCGCTATCGCTATGCCGCCAAATTTTGTGCAATGCGCACAAAATAAGCGCCCAGTTATCGGCCGATCTGGCCGGCAATATAGCCATCCACGTCGTCCGGATCGAAGAGGCTGCCGTCGAAGAAGCCGTCCGGCCCCAGGGTCAGCGCACCGGTGGAGCCAACCGGCGTTTCGATGCGCAACGCGCCCTCCACCTTGGCACTTGCCGACGGCATGGCGATTCCCAGAGCCCTGAGCGCTTCGCGGTAGATATCGGGCCGGTAGGTATTGCCGGCAATCCGCTGATGGCCCTCGTCGTGCGCGACATGTCCCCAGCGGACCATCTGCGTGTAAAACCACAGGGCATGGCTCTTCCAGGGAAAGGTCGCGGCTTTGGCGTTCGGCACGAAGAAATCCGTAACCTCCCGGGTCTCGCTCTCCCCGATCCGCAACAAGCCCGACAGCGCCGGTTGCAGCCATTGCGGCGGGCAATTGATATAGGCCGGGCCGGAAAGCATCGCGGCGAGCTCTTCACGGTTGCGCGGCTCTCCGCACCAGAGCGAGGCCTTGTAGAGCGCTCTCAGCAGCGCAGCGAGCGCTTCGGGATGGCTGCCGGCCCACCGGCTGTTCGCGCCGAGCACCTTTTCCGGGCTCGATTTCCAGATCGCCGCCTTGACCGTTGCCAGATGGGCATGTCGTTCGAGGACGCCGAACGTGTTCCAGGGCTCGCCGGCGCAGTAGCCGTCGATGGCGCCTTCCTGCAGCGCATCTCCCATGTCGGGAGGCGGCAGGACGACGATCTCGATGTCGCGGTCCGGATCGATGCCGCTTGCCGAAAGCCAGTACCGCAACTCGTAATTGTGTCCGGAATAGGGATGCACGACACCGAAGCGCAGCCGCTCGCCGCCGCGACGGGAAATAGCCTGACGCAGGGCTGCGCCATTGGCGAGCGCATCGAGATCGCCGCTCGCTCCATGCTCGGCCATGAGCCGCCAAACGCGGTCGGAGACGGTGACGGCATTGCCGCCGAGCCCGAGCGCCATGGGGACGATCATCGGCGGCGCGGGTGCCGTCAGGCCCAGATTGCAGGCAATCGGCATCGGCGCGAGGATATGGGCAACTTCGAAATGACCGACGGCAAGTCTGTCCCTGATCGACGCCCAGGACCGCTCGCGCACCAGCGTCAGCTCGACATTCTCTTCTTCGGCAAAGCCTTTTTCCCTGGCCGCCACGAGAAGCGCGCTGTCGAGCAGGGGCACGAAGCCGGCGGTGATTTCGTACCTGTCCTTCATAGCTCTGCCCCCGGATCGAGCAGGCTCGCGGCCGTAATCAGGCTCTGAGCGATCTCGACGATTTTCCTGTTCTGGTTCATGGCTGTCCGTCGCAGCAGCGCATAGGCAGCCTCTTCCGACAAGCCGCGTGTGCGCATCAGCAGCCCCTTGGCGCGATCGATGAGCTTGCGGTTTTCCAGCTCTCCCCGCGTCTCTTCCAGCTCCCGGCTCAGCCGGGCAAACGCGTTGAAGCGGCTGATCGCCATCTTGAGGATCGGCCGCACGCGCTCCTGCTTCAACCCGTCGACGATATAGGCCGAAACACCTGCCTCGACGGCCGCTTCGATGGATGCCTCGTCCGACCTGTCGACGAACATGGCGATCGGCCGCTTCACGGCGCGAGATATCTGGAAGAAGCTTTCGAGCATATCCCGGTTCGGGTTTTCCAGATCGATGACGATGACGTCGGGATTGATATCGGTGATGCGACGGGCAAGACCGTGCATGTCGTCGACGATCGTGACCCTCTCGTAGCCCGCTTCGCGCAATCCCTGCTCGATGATGGACGCGCGAATGCGGTTCTCATCGATGACCAGGACGTTGAGACTGCTTGGCTTCATGGGATCGTCGCTGCGAATTCTGGAACAATCGGGCCAATATCGGCAGGCAAGGCCTGCCCCGTCGTTCGCACATGCTCGAAGCGGCCGTTGAAATCAAGCGATATCTGCGAGTGTCGATATCCGGTTCAACTTTCGTACGTGTTTGTTCCGCTTTGGGGGGCAATTGAAGGAACCGATCCGGGCTTCGAACGCGGCGCATATCTAATGCCGATTTTGCCCTTCGCGCTCCGCCCCGGCCGCCGGAACGACCACGCCGGAATATAATGTGGGATTGTCTACACCGTTTCGAAACGCCCTGCCAAAAGCTGCGACCCAACGATAAACCCCATGGGCATCGCGGACACGATATGTCGATTGCTGGGGAACTTCCGCGACGATCGTATTGTGAATGGCCTTCGCCAGGTGTGAGCGGTCTTCGGGATGAACACGGGCGAGATATGTTTCAAGGGGCAGGCCATGCACGGTTTTTGCCGGATCAAGCCCAAATAGATGGGCCAGGGCGGGATCGGCAAAGACCAGATTCTTTTCGATGTCCCATGTGTAGATCCCGGCCTCCGGCGCGACTGGATCCAATATTTCCGCTACGAAGAGCGGTCGCGTCTGCTTCAATAAACGTCTCCCCACCGACGTACATCGAGAATCAGTTTATATCAATAAAAGCGGGGGCATGCGAGTTCAGCGGGGTTGCCGGTCGAAAATGATCCGTAATTCCGCGAGGATCGTCGCAACATCGGTGTTGACCGCAACCAGCTCCGCGATCCGTCTTTCCGGGGAAGCCACTCCTTGAGCATTCGAGCCCAATCGATCGAGATGCCGGTGCAAAACCGTGATCGGAGGTTGCGGCGATATCGGGCCGGGCGTTGTCTCGATCTCGCTCGCGAATTGCGCCAACATGGCGAGTGCCGAATTGTCGTGGGACATTTGCCATCTCGCGAAGTAAAAGACCGGCGAGTTATAGGAATTGACGAATTTCGGCGCCACCTATTCCTGATTGCATTTTCTCAAGCAGGCCGGTATCGGCCACCACGCCCGGTGGCTGTGTCCGGAATGACGGCTCCTCACGCTTTGACGGGCTCGCCGAGGGTATGCATCAATCGGTTGGCCCAGCCGAAAATCGCGGCCGAGAATACGAGGTCGAGCTGCTGCAGTTCATCCAGCCCGACATCGCCAAGGGCCTGCGCGTCAGCCTCCGTCGCCTCGGAGGGAGTGGACGACAGCCTGGCCGAGAAGTCGAAGATCGCCTGCAGATGCTCCTCGAGTTCCGCCTCGACCCCGTCGGCAAAGATCGCATCGATGACGTCGTTTCGCTTCGTATGGCTGATGAACCGCGAGGCGTGCACCGCCGCGCAATAGACGCAACGATTGACGACGGATGCCGCCGTGGCGCCCAGTTCGCGCTCGCCCGGAGCCAGTCCATCCTTGCCGTACATGATGCCGTTGAAGAGCGGCGAGCGGACAGCGAGCGACTCGGGATCGTGAGCCAGCGTCAGCACATAGGGCGAGATGCCCTTGTTCGACGGCGTCACCTGCATGGCGCTACGCTGTTCCTCGGTCGCGGTTTCGAGATCGACGGGAACGACATATGGCTGCCAGCGCGGGATCGTGGTCGTGAAGATATGGACAACCTCGCTCATTTTATTCCTCCGATGAGCTTCATGCCGGCGATAACGCGCACCTGGTAATTGACGAAGGCCGCAAGCTCCGAAAGCCGGACGATATCGGCATCAGCGACGCCGGCCGCCCTCAAGGATTCGATATTTGCGCGGGTCGCCTCGCGCGGCGCGAGGGTCAGCATATCGGCATGGCGAACCATCTCGGCGATGCGCGTGTCGGAAACGCTGGTCCCGGGGATGGAAAGCGGCGCCATTTCGGGCTCCGCCGCCCGATCAACGAGCGCGTCATAATGAGCGGCAAGTTCCTCGTTGCCGTTGTGGCGAGCCATCCGGGCGGCAAGCGCGGCCCTGAGCCCGTGCGACAATCCGCCGGGATCGTGAGCCAGCAGCACGGCATCGTGCGCGGCCTGACTGAGACGCAGGATTTCTGCGCGCTTTGCCATTGCATCGGCGAGTGCGGAACCCGGCTTGGCGGAGACGAGGGTTTCGATGATCTTCAAAACAGGCTCCCTGGGTCATCGAGCAGACGTGCGATCTAGGTAGGCGCGACTTTCCATCATGTCAATCAAGAATGATTGAGCACAGTTGATGCGAAAAAATTATCTATTTCCAGTCGCCAATTGAGAAAGTGCATGCTTTACTGACATCAAGAGGAGTGTTTGATGTCCATTATGCATTCTAATTCTTTTGATATCCGACAGCTTGAAGCGTTCGCAGCCGTCATGTCCGCCGGCAGCGTGACAGGCGCCGCCCGTCTGCTGGGACGATCTCAACCCGCCGTCACCCGGCTGATCCAGGATCTTGAGGCGGATATCGGCTACGCGCTGCTTCATCGAAGCGGGCCGCGCATCACGCCGACGGCGCGCGGACTGCTTTTCCACGCCGAGGTCGAGCGCCATCTTTCAAGTCTTGCTCATATTCGCGAGCGGGCGACGGCCATCGGGCTCGATGAGCCCGCATCATTGACCATCGCCGCCACGCCGTCGCTGGCAGCGGGCGTTCTGCCAAAGGTCATCGCGGCCGTTGCGCCGGAGCTGGTTCCGCGCCATCTCCATGTCCAGGCGCTTGCTGCCGAAAACGTCGTGCAGGCGGTGCTGGCGCGCTCCGCAGACTTTGGCATATCGAGCCTCCCGCTGGAGCATCCCGGCCTCGACGTGCACTGGGTCGCCGACGCGCCATGCGTTCTCACCCTTTCCGCAGACGATCCGCTTGCGGGCGACGACATCGTTCGCCTTGCCGATCTCGCCGACCGCCGGATCATCACCCTGGCGAACCCGTATCGCCTCCGCCATCGCATCGATGAGGCGCTCGAAAGAGCCGGCATCGTTCCGCGACAGATGATCGACGTGAACGCGTCGATCACCGCCCTCACCATGGTCCGCGCCGGACTGGGCGTAGCGATCGTCGAGCCCGCGACCGTCGTCGGCGTTCCGCTCGAAGGCACCGTGATGCGCATGCTCGATCACACCATCCCGTTCCTGTTCGGCGCGATATCGCCCGCGGCACTTCCGATGACTCCCACCGTCGCCGCCATGATCGACGCGGCCCGCGCCGTTGCCCTGGCGATGCCGGGCTGCCGCCTCCATGATTCCGGCGGCGTCGAGGCACTCGCCGACAGTGTTTACGGCCAAACGCCGCATAGCGAAGGAGTGCCGTCATGAGCGACCTGTCTGCCTTTCCGGAAGGGCTGGATGCTCTCGAAGCGCGCCTGCAACAGGATCTCGCCTGGCTGGAACTGCCCGCCAAATCCTGGGTGCCGCCTCGCGAGGCGGACGGCCAGCCGGTGATCGATGTCGCCATCATCGGCGGCGGCATGGCCGGGCTCGTCGCCTCGGGCATGCTGAAGCGGATGGGCGTCGCCAACCATGTCGTCCTCGACAAGGCGCCCGCCGGACACGAGGGGCCCTGGATTACGTTCGCCCGGATGCGCACCCTTCGCTCTCCCAAGCAATTGACCGGTCCGGCGATGGGCCTGCCCGCACTGACCTTCCGCGCCTACTACGAAGCCCGCTATGGACGTGCGGCATGGGAAGCGCTCGATCGCGCCCCGCGCGAGATCTGGATGGACTATCTGATCTGGTATCGCCGCGTGCTCGACCTTCCGGTGCGCAATGGCATCTCCGTGGATGCGATCGTGCCGCGCAAGGACGGCATGCTCGACCTGACGTACAGGCAAAACGGCCGGGTTGAAAGGATGATCGCTCGGCATGTCGTGCTGGCCACCGGCCGCGACGGCCTCGGCGGCCCGTTCGTACCCTCCATCGCCGACCGGATCGATCGCAAGTTCTGGGCACACACCGCCGACGAGATCGACTTCGCCGCCCTTCGGGGAAAGCGTGTCGGCGTGGTCGGGGCCGGCGCTTCGGCGATGGACAATGCAGCCACCGCACTCGAAGGCGGCGCAGCGCGGCTCGACATGTTCGTGCGGCGCAAGGAGCTTCCCCGCATCAACAAATTCACCGGCATTGGCAGCCAGGGCGTCGTGCATGGATTTGCCGGTCTTCCCGACGAGTGGAAGTGGCGGTTCCTGAACTACGCCATGAGCCAGCAGACGCCGCCGCCACGGCCGAGCGTTCTTCGCGTCAGCGCGTTCCCGCAGGCGCATCTTCATCTCGAAAGCCCCATCGCCGGGCTGGAGCAGATCGGCGATCACATCGAGGTGACGACGCCCAAGGGCCGCTATCCCGTCGATTTTCTGATCTTCGGCACCGGCTTCAAGATCGAGCTGGCCAACCGGCCGGAACTCGCGTCCGTGGCGCCGCATATCCGGCTGTGGCGTGATCGCTTCCCGGCGCCCGCCGGGATGGCGAATGCCGAACTTGAAGGATCGCCCGACCTCGGCGGGGCGTTTGAATTTCTTGAGACCGAACCCGGCGCTTGCCCGGCCTTGTCCAAGATCCACTGCTTCAATTTCCCGGCAACACTGAGCCACGGCAAGCTCACCGGCGACATTCCCGCAATCAGCGAAGGCGCCGACCGTCTCGCCCGCGGCATCGTCAGGTCGCTCTTCGTGGCCGACCGTGAGCAGCACTTCGAAAATCTGCAGGCTTTCGACACGCCCGAGCTGCTCGGCGACGAGTGGGCGGACAACGAGACCGAAACGCTTTCCGAACGACCCTCCGAAAGGACCTGAGACCCGAAATGCTTGAGCTCAAGAACCTAAAGCTGTCCTACGGAAGCACCCAGATCCTGAACGGCGTCGATCTGACGGTCAGGCGCGGCGATGTCGTCTCGATCATCGGCCCGAGCGGAACGGGCAAGACGACCCTGCTGAAATGCATCAACCACCTGGCCAAGCCGTCATCCGGCACCATCACATTCGATGAGATCCGGATGGACTATGGCAGGCCGGACAAGGCCGCGGTCCAGGCAATCCGGCTGCGCACGGCGATGGTCTTCCAGCAATTCAACGTCTTCAAGAACATGACGGTCATCCAGAATGTCATGGATCCGCTGGTGGTCGTGCAGGGCAAGTCGAAGGAGGAGGCTCGGTCGATCGCCGCCAGGGAGCTTGAGCGGGTCGGCCTTTCCGCCAAGGCGGACAACTATCCCTCGCAGCTCTCCGGCGGCCAGCTTCAGCGCACGGGGATCGCCCGCGCACTGGCCGTGAAGCCCGACGTGATGCTGTTTGACGAGCCGACGTCCTCGCTCGATCCGGAACTGGTCAACGAGGTTCTGAAGGTGATCAAGGACGTGACGTCCTCAGGGATTACATCTCTTCTCGTCACCCACGAGATGCAGTTCGCAAAGAATATCTCGAACCGCATCGTCTTCATGGACCGGGGCGTCGTCGCGGCGGATGGCAGCCCGGCCGAGATCTTCGACGCTCCTTCGAACCCGCGCCTCGCGCAGTTCCTCAATTCCGAACACTCTTTCCAATAACGAAAGGATGCCTGACATGTCTTCCATAAAGTCTACTTCCCGCCGCGCCTTCGGCCTTGCCATGGCAGGCGTCGCCCTCGCCCTGGCGACCGCGGATGTCTCCCATGCCGGGGACGTCCGGACGATCAAAATCGCAACCGCGGCTGAATCCAAGCCGCTGTCATGGGGTGCGATCGGCGTCGAGCCGCAGGGCTATGAGCCCGATGTGCTGAAGGCGATCAACGCGAAGCTGCCGCAATACAAGTTCGTGATGGAAGGGGCCGCAGACATTGCCCAGGAAACCGGTCTGGCCACCGGAAAGTACGACATCGCGACGGGCGGCTACTATCGTGCGCCCGCCCGCGAAAAGCAGTTCCTCATTCCCGAAGCGCCGATCGGGGCAAGCCTGATCAAGATCTACAGCCGCAAGGACAGCGGCATCAACGAGATGAAGGATCTCGTCGGCAAGAAGATCGTGCCCGTTACGGCCGGCGGCGGCATCTACAAGTTCGCGACGGCGTGGCAGGAGCAGAACCCGAACGACAAGATCGAGATCACCGCATCGAGCGCCGGCGTTCCCTATCCCGACCGCCTGAAGGAAGTGCAGAACGGCAAGTACGACGCTCTCGTCCTGCCTTCCAATCTCGGCGAGCAGACCGTGATCGACCAGCAGAAGCTCGCCATCAAGACGAGCGAACCGGTCGCGATCAACCAGACCTACGTGCTGATCCATCGCTCGGAGGAGAACAAGGCTCTTTCCGACGGCATCGACAAGGCTCTGAAGGAGCTGAAGGCCGACGGCACCCTCGCCAAGCTTTCGCAGAAGTGGTTCGGCGAGGACATCACCACATACATGAAATAACGCCACGAACCGACGATCAAGGCTGACATCGCAAGAAGGAGTGTTCCAGAGTGGACCTTTCCATAATGATCCCCGAGTTGCTCAAGGCATTGCCGCTGACGCTCGCGATCACCTTTACAGCCATGGTCGTCGGCTTCGCGCTGGCATTGATTGCGACGACGTTCCGGGTGCGAAGGATACCCGTCCTCAGCCAACTGGCCGATCTCTACGTCTCCTATGCCCGGAGCGTCCCCGTTGTCCTCCAGTTGTTCGTCGCCTTTTACGGGCTTCCCGTGCTCATGGGCGCGTTCGGCGTGGAGGACTTCGTGTCGCCGACGATCGCCGCCATGCTTGGTCTCAGCCTGTACCACGGAGGCTACCTCTCCGAGGTCCTGAGGCCGGCATACCTGGCGGTGGAGCGAGGGCAGCATGACGCCGCCGACAGTCTCGGATACAGTTTCCGCCAGAAGATCCTCCGCGTCGTCGGGCCGCAGGCTGTGCATATCGCCCTGCCCGGTTATGGCAACTCGATAATCTACCTGATCCACAATATCGCGCTCGTCATGTACATCGGCGCGGCCGACGTGATGGCGACGGCGCATCTCGTCATGGAGAGGGACTACAACCAGTATCAGTTCGAGACCTACCTCGTGCTGGCGGTCATCTACTCGCTTCTATGCCTGGCCGCCTGGCTCATCGTCCGTTTCTTCGAAATGCGAAACGCAAGGTTTGGGCCCGACGCAGGGCCTGCCAAAGCCACGATGATGGCAAGCGTCTGATCGGTAACGGAGGTCATCCCATGTTCGATTCCGAAGTTCTTCTTCCCGATCTTTACGACATCCTCGGCGCCGTTCCCGCGACGCTTGCCATGGCGCTTGCGATCTTCGTCCTGTCGACGATCATCGGCAGCCTGTTTGCGATGGCGGAATATCGGCGGGTTCCGGTGGCGCGCGAACTCGTCGTCGCCTACAAAATCGTCTTCAAGGGCGTGCCGATGGTGATCGTCATCTTCCTCGCCTATTACGGCCTGCCTCCGGCGATCGCGTTCGTGAGCTCGCTCGCAGGTATCGACTACAATGGCCATTCGACGCCGAACGTGGTCACGCTCATCGTCGCCCTGACCCTGTGCGTTTCGGCGTTTCAGGCGGAGGTGGTGAAGGGCGCCCTGAATTCCTTCGACACCGGACAATCGGATGCGGCTTATTCGCTCGGTTACAAGCGCAGCCAGGTATTCCGCCGGGTCATGCTGCCTCAGGTCATCGTCGCCGCGATCCCCGATCTCGCCAATTCGATCATGGTGATCATGAAGGCGTTGTCGCTCGGCTTTGCTATCGAAGTCGTCGACATCTTCGCCCAGTCGCAGCTGACCGCCGCCCTGAACTTCTATTATCTCGAGGCATTTCTGATCGCGGTCGTGGTCTATATGGCGATTGCATATATCGTGACCTTCGTCGCAGACCGGCTGGAGCGTGCGCTGAGGGTGTGGGCATGACGACCGGCGGACGGAATGCGCCGCCGGCCTCGTCCCGAACCTCTTGAAGCGGCATAGCGCCTGAATTTCATTTTGGCTGCCTTCATGTTACCAAGACGCATGACCCGCAAACCCTTGGAGCCGCCAACCGGAATTCAGCCCGACCACCCGCTATTCGACCTCATCGAAGACGCTTATCGTGTCTTTGCCTGTCGCAAGCCGAAAAGTATCGAGGTTTGTCGGGGTTGCTGCATGGACGCGGGGATTGAGGCCGATTTCTTCAATCCCCCTATAAGGGAGCTTCCGCTTCGCTACGTTCAGGATTGGTATTCCGCCGCTTATGATCCGAAGGGAATTGCGAAAGAGACCTGGGCATATCTCCTTCCGCGTATCCTCGAAATCCTGGCCTGCGGCGGGAACGTCAGCAATGTCGGAATAGAGGTTAGCCTGAACCGCTTTGATACCGGCAATCGTGAAAACTGGTCCATGGAAGAGTGGAGGATTCTCGATAGTTTTCAGCGCGAATACCTGAACCGGACCGTTAACCGGCAAGAGGACTTCCTCGACGAGGTCATCTGCATGTTCAGGCTCGGGGGCTGGGATCTCGAGGATTTATTCGCACAAGTCGCAGCTATCTCCGGTGCAAAGCTGGCGCAACGCCTATGGCATGACTGGTGTAGCTGGCCGGCGCCGGGACGCGAGGGCATTTCGATCACGCCGTTCTGGAAAAGTCCCGACAATGTGGCCGCCTTTGAATTTTATACATCGCGAATGCTGTACGAGAAAATGGCGGCGTTGGCGCTCGCCGATGATACGGATGCCGAACTGGCGGCAAAAGCATCCGCCGTGGCGGGCATCGTTGAGGCGAATGCCGCTTGGTCGCATTGAGGTCAGCGCGCAGGCAGCGCCCAATGCAGATTTCTTTTAAATCGTACACTGTGGTCATTGCCGTGTTGCAATTCTAGCGATCAAATTGTAGCTGTTCTTCGTTGGAAATCACACTTGGTTCAAGACAACGTTGTGGGCATGCCTGGTCATGATGCGCCTCCCACACAAACGAAATGGGGCCCAAAATGGGATTTACAGAAGCTGTTCGAACCGTTCTGCAACAAAAATATGCTACATTTTCCGGTAGAGCCTCTCGCTCGGAATACTGGTGGTTTCAGCTTTTCTATATATTGCTGCTCCTGGCATATGGATTGATCGGCGGCTTTTTGGCTGGATTGCTGTCCGACAATCATGACGGACCTTCCGCCCTTGTGATCATCGTCGCAATTGTCGGTGGCATAATTGTGCTCGCATTGATTTTGCCGCAGATCGCCCTTCAGGTCCGTCGTTTCCACGATCGCAATATTTCCGGCTGGTGGTATCTCGGGCTTATCATCCTGAGCATGATTCCTTATCTCGGCATCATTCCGGCGATCGCCATTTTCGTCATTAACGTACTGCGCGGTACGGAAGGTCCGAACAAGTTCGGTGCGGATCCGTTGCGTCCCGACGCGAGAGCGGCGGTGTTTGCCTGACACATGGCTATCCGCGGCGTCGGCCTGTCGGCGGCCATATTCCTGGCCGTCGCGGCTCAGTTCCAGCCTGCGCAGGCACAAAACAACATGCAGCCGGCCAGTGCCGCCGGTGGTGAATATTCCGCACAATGTTTGCTGAACGGTCTGCGTTGCACGCTGATCTACAGCGACTCATCGGAAGCAGCCAAGCCGGCATCGCGCGCGACGACGCCGCAAACAAGGTCGGCCTTCATTCCCCGGGAGCCGATCGTATCCGGCCCTGCGGCTATATTTGTCGTGCTCATCGGCCTTGTTGCTGCGATCGGGCTGTGGATGCGCTTCGGAAATGGCGGCATTTTGCTGTCGCAAGCGCCACGCGAGCTCAAGCGGCGGCAGGGAGAAGCGCCGGAGAGCTGGCGGACCTCCACCGGCGAAATCGAGGAGCGGCCGAACGATTTCCTGCGGCGGATCGCCGCCATGGCGGATCGAAGGCAGGCACTCGTTCTGTTGCTCAGGCATTGTCTGCTTCACGCAGCGGACATCACGGGAACACGCCTTTTTCGCTCGGACACAGAGCGGGCGGTTCTGGCTCGCCTGCCCGAAAACATGCCGGACCGCGATCATCTGGAAAATCTGCTGACGGAAACCGAGCTCGTTCACTACGGCGGCCGTGTTCTGGCGGAAAATCATTTCACGACCCTTCTCGCGACGGCGCGTGGCCTTCTTCTGAAGGGTAAAATCGCCGATGCGTAAATTTGGCCCGATCCTGTTTCTGGCATTGTTGCTCGGCCTTGCGGCATTGGCAGTCTTCGGCCTGTCGCGGGAGACGGACTATGATCGGTCGCCTCTCGGCAGCAAAGGGCTGGAGGTTTGGCTGCAAGCCAAAGGGATACCGGTCATTCGATCGGACGTGCATGCGACGCGCGCAAGTTCCGAGTTCTCGTTGCGCATCGTGCCCTTGCCGATAGCCCGAGCTGACGCCGCATCGGCACAGGACGACGGGAAAAAAGAAGCGGGACGCCTGGCCCCCTGGATCTATGAGGCCACCATCTACGAACTGCCGACGCTGATCATATTGCCGAAATGGCGCGGCAGCGTGCTGGACGATGGAATTGCCCGCGAATCCGGATTGGTGCCTTTTTCCGATATCAACAATGAACTTAACAAGGCGGATCTCTCGAATCTGTATCTCACGCGGCTGGGTTCCGGGTTCGAGGAGGCGGAGCAAACCGTGCAGCCGGGCGATCCGCAAAAGATCAGGCTATATCGCGCCCAGGTCTTCGACCGCTCCACGATCCCGGACCGGTGCGAGGAGATTGCGGGCATCGATGCCGGCGCATTGCTCCTGCAATGCGAGGACGACCACATGGTCTATGTTTTGTCGGATCCGGATCTCATGAACAATCATGGGCTGGCATTGGGCGACAACGCCGCGTTTGCCCTATCCCTGGTCAGGAAACTGCGCGGGGCAGACGCGACAAAGCCGGTCTACCTCGATACGAGCGGCAAACTGCTCGATGGCGAGGCGCCCGTAGACGAGGGCCGCACCTACGAGCGGTCCACCAGCGATCTGGCCCGCCTCTTTGCCTATCCACTGTCGATCGTCTGGGGAGCGATCCTGCTTGTCGCTGCCATGTGCTTCTGGCGCGGAGCCTATCGGTTCGGGCCGGCCCTGGCCGAGACCGCGGCCAATATCGAAATCTCGAAGACCGCGGCGATCGAAGCCACGGCGCGACTGCTGCGGCTATCCGGCAATGACGGGCGAATGGCCGCGCAATTCGTGCAGCATCTGCTTGCGGACAGGGCCGCTTTGCACTTTGGACCCGGATCCCGGAATCAAGCCGGCATCGATCGGATGTTTCGGCGCCTGGCCCTTCGCGACCGGGCATCGGCCGAGGCATTGCAATCGGCCGCCAAGGCGCTTGTCGAACGCGGCGATGTCATGACGAGGTCGGATCTGCATCGCAATCTCGAAACATTCAGGAAATTGCTAGGGAGCATTGAGCTTGGATCTAGGTGAATTTCGCAATCTCGTCGCCACGGTTCGTGGCGAAATTGCCAAGGCTGTACAAGGACAGGACGCACTTATAGATCTCGTCCTAATCTCGATTTTCGCGCGCGGCCATTGCCTTGTCGAGGGCCCCCCGGGCACGGCCAAGACCTTGCTCGCCCGCTCCGTCTCCGCCGTGATGGATCTGGAATACCGGCGCATCCAATTCACGCCCGACCTGATGCCGGGCGATGTTCTCGGCATCAATCTCTTCAATTTCCAGACCAATCAGTTTCATTTGACCAAGGGGCCGGTCTTTACCGACGTCCTGCTCGCCGACGAGATCAACCGTGCGCCGCCGAAGACGCAATCGGCCTTGCTGCAGGCCATGAACGAGCGGATTGTCACGATCGACGGCACCGACTACTCGCTCGGGTCCGATTTCTTCGTGCTCGCCACGCAGAACCCTATCGAACAGCAGGGCACCTACCCCCTGCCCGAAGCCCAGCTCGACCGCTTCCTCTTCAAGCTCGTCGTCGATTTTCCGGATCGCGCTACGGAAATCGCCATTCTGGCAAAACATGCGGGTCAGGCGCTGAGCATGGACGTGCGCAATGCCGGCATCCAGCCGCTCGTTTCGAGCGCCATACTCGCCGACGGACGGACACTGATCGACGGCATCCATCTCGACAGTACCATCCTGACCTATGTCGTCGATCTCGTGCGCGCCACACGCTCCGACCCGGACATCCTGCACGGCGCATCGACGCGCGCCGCCGACGCGCTCGCATCGGCCGTCCGGGTCCGGGCCGCTTTCGAGGGCCGCGACTACGCTCTGCCCGACGATGTGCAGGCGCTGCTCGTGCCCGCCCTGCGCCACCGCATCGTTCTTTCGCCGGCAGCCGAAATCGACGGTCGCAACGCCGACGAGGTGCTTCGCAACATCAAGAACCGCGTGGATGCGCCCCGGTAAATGCGGCCATCACCCTACCTGATCGCTCTGGTGCTATCTTTGACTGCGTTGACGGTCGTCGCCGGCGTGTGGTGGCCCGACACCGGTTTCGTGCTGCTCTGCCTGTGGTTGGCGCTTGCAGCGATAACCGTCTGCGATCTCGCGCTGTCAGCGCTGTCGAACCGGATGAGGATCGAATTCGATCTGCCGGCGCAGGGCTTTGTCGGCCATGACGCGCAATTCACGATCGACATATCGCCGCGGAAAGGCTCGCTGCCCGCCGAAATCGAAACGCGTCTCGATCTCGCGCCCGAGCTCTTGGCCAGCGACGGCAAGTTGTCGCGCAGAACGGCGGGAGACGATGCCGGGCATATCAAGGCCTCCATGAGCCTTCGCCTGACGCGGCGCGGGCAATATGCGATCAACAATCTTTGGCTGAAGTGGTCGTCGCGACTGAAATTGCTCGATATCATCGTGCGTATGCCGGTCAAGCGAGACATCACCGTTCTTCCGGACATATCGCCGGTGCTCTCCGGTGCGATCAAGACGCAGATACTGCCGCTCGAGGCGGGCCAGAAGGACCTGCGACTACGCGGTGAAGGATCGGAATTCCATCAGCTGCGCGAATTCGCAACCGGCATGGATCCGCGCAGCATGGATTGGAAACGCTCTGCCCGCATGCGCAGTCTCATTGTGCGCGAAATGAGGGCAGAGCGAAACCATCAGATCATTTTGTGCGTCGATTCCGGGCGGCTGATGGCGGAACAGCTTGCAGGGCTTCCCAAGCTCGATCGCGCCATCAATGCGGCTCTTGCGATGTGCTGGGCGGCCGGACTTGCCGGGGATGTGGTCGGCTTTTACAGCTTCGACAGCCGCCCGCGTCTTTTTGTGCCCGCCCTGCCCGGGCGCGCGGCCTTTCCGCGCCTGCAGACAGTGTGTGCGAAGCTCCGTTATGAAACCCAGGAAACCAACCATACGCTCGGGCTGACGCATCTGTCCGGCCGGCTGAGACGCCGCTCGCTGATCGTGATATTCTCCGATTTCGTCGACAGCATCACGGCAGAGCTGATGATCGAAAACATACAGGTGCTCGCCCGGCACCATTTCATCGTCTACGTCGCTCTCCGCGACCCCGTGATCGAAAAATTCACCGAGCCCGAGGAAATGACCCTCGACACCGTCGCTCGCTCCGTCGCGGCTCGCCAGATCCTGCAGGAAAGGCGTACCGTGCTGGAAAAGCTGGCCCGCCTCGGCGTGCTTTGCCTCGACAGCACGCCCGAGGCTCTTACCTCGGACCTGGTTGCCCGCTATATCGAAATCAAATCCCGCGAGATGATATGACGGATATCAGCATCGATGACAGGATCGACATGGGCGCGGCGGCGGCCACCGGCGCGGCCCAGTCCGACATGCTTCGCTCGGCGCGATTTCGCGTGGAGCGGGAAACCCACTGGCGCGAGCTGGACCAACTGGTCGCACGGGCGGAGAAAGGCGGCGCGTCGGCCCTCAGCTATGACGAGATCCGCACTCTTACGGCAGGATACAGACAGGCGATGAATTCGCTGAGCGTGGCGCGCGACATTTCCCTCGACCGCGCGCTGATTGCCTATCTCGAAAGCCTGTGCGCGCGCGCCTATCTGGTGGTCTATGCACCGCAGGAAAGCCTCGGCGGCCTGGCGGCGCGCCTGCTGATCCGCGGCATTCCGCAGGCGGTGCGCCGATCGGCACTGCCTCTGTTCATCGGATTCCTCGCGCTCGTCTTGGGGGCGGCGGCCGGATACAGGCTCTGCATGAACGACGCCAGCTGGTTCTACACCTTCGTGCCGCCGGAAATGGCGGATCAGCGCACGCCGGACGCCTCGGCCGACTATCTCCGATCCACGATCTATGGCGATGAACGACACGAAAGCGACGAGCTGGCCACTTTCTCGACCTTCCTCTTTTCGCACAATACGACGATCGTCGTGCTGATTTTCACGCTCGGCATCTTCGTGTCTGTGCCGAGCTTTGCGCTCACCTTCTATAACGGTCTGATCTTGGGGGCGTTCTTTGCGATGTTCCATCAGAAAGGGCTGGGATACGACGTATTTGCGTGGCTCTCGATCCACGGCGTGACCGAACTCGCAGCCATTTCCATCGCATGCGCCGGCGGTGCAAGGCTCGGGCTTGCCGTGCTTCTGCCGGGTGCACGCAGCCGCAGAGAAGCATTGCGGCATCAGGCGCATGACGCCATCAAGCTCGCCATCCTGGCGGCGCTCATGCTGATCGTTGCAGCCTTCATCGAAGGATTTCTCCGCCAGCTCATACAGGATCCCACGTTGCGCCTGACGATCGGCTGGGGGATGGGTCTTTTCTGGACGGCCTGGCTGCTGCTCTCAGGCCGCGAGCGCAAACACCCGCGAGAGCCCGCACAATGAGCCAGGAGCTTCAAGGCGACAAGCGCTTGGAACAGTTCATCCCGCCCGAAGGCGTTCCGATCCACCTGGCCATTGCCTCGCTCGGAACGCGGCTTGGCGCGCAATGCCTGGACCTTCTGTTCACCTTCATCATCGTGTTCATCTGCGCCGTCGCGATCATCTTCGGCGGCTTCCTGTCGTCCGAAGCCGAGGTGATGCTGGTCATCCTGCTGGCATTCCTGTTTCGTACGCCCTACTACATTCTCTCCGAGCTCATCTGGAACGGCCGCACGCTTGGAAAGAGGATAACGGGCATTCGCGTCGTGAACGTAAACGGCCGCCGCCTCACCCCGCATCAGGTCACTGCGCGCAACTTGATGAAGGAGGTGGAGATCTTCACGCCGCTGGCCCTGATATTTTCCATCCGTTCGACGCACTTGCTGGAATCCGGTTTCACGATCCTCTGGATCGTCATCGTCATGATCGTGCCCTTGGCGAACCGGCGGCGGCAAAGGCTTGGCGACATCATTGCGGGAACCCTGGTCGTCGATAATCCGCGCTCCGTGCTGCTTGACGACCTTGCGATATCGAGCCCTTCCGCGCTGTCGTCCCTGTCGCCGCAGATAGGTTTCGATTTCCTGCCCGAGCATCTGGATGTCTATGGCAAGTACGAGCTGCAGACGTTGGAAGAGGTGCTGCGCGACCCGACGAAAAGCCCCGGCAACGAGGAGACGATCCAGATCGTCCGAACCATTGTCAGGAAGATCCGGTATCAGGATCCCGTGAAGCCCGGCCAGGAACTGCTGTTCCTGAGCGCCTTCTACCGTGCCCAGCGCGAGCATCTCGAAACGCTGAGGCTGTTCGGAACTCGTCGCGAAAACAAATTCCACAACGACGAAAAAAACCCCGGAAGCATCGGGCCTGCGGTCTAGAACCTTTCCGCTTTTCTTCTGCCCCATCGCCAGTTCGGAGCTGCGCAGCGTCAATGCGCGGATCGAAATCCTGCCGAGAGAAGCGCCGAAGGCGCGCGGCCTGCTTGAAGGTGCCGAAAGAGGCTGAGATCCGGTGGCCTGCAGAGCGGATTGATATGCTTGCGGGCAGTGCCCCGCAAGCATGACCACGCCTTGTTGCCTGTGTCTTCAAAAAGGGGGCACCGCCGACTGCCTCGAAAGACGGAACCATGGCATCGCCCATGGTGACGACCCCGATCGAAACAGAAGATGCGCCCGATCAGACAAGCCCAAAAGATGAGCGGGCCTGCAGGCAGGCCCCATCTCCGGGGGTGCAGGCGCGGCAAACATCCGGCCGCAGGTCGTAGATCGAGCATGATGTGCTCGACCCCACGCGGCCTTCCAGGGCAGAACAGCGCGCGCCGTAACAGCGCATTCCCTGCTCATCCTCCGCAACGAAGTGCGGCGGCAGGGAGTCGAGATGGGCGTCCGTCTCGGTCGAAAATCTTGGCCAGTCGGACGAAAAAGAACAGCAAGCGCCGCAGGTCTGACAGTCGAAATCAACAGCGGTGTTCATAACTGTCTCGCCTTCCAGGGTGTGAACCGCAGACGTTGCTACACAATATTGTTCAATTTGGCACGGATATTATTATTTCGGTGCGACCGTCCGGATCGGAAAGGCCGCGCCGCCCGTTTGCAGTAAACACAGCCTGGCCGGTATCGGCTGTTGCCTCACCGTCATTTCCCCAACTGCCCATAGCCGAAATCGTCTCCTCGAGGTTCTACGCTGCCTCAGAAATCACCCGGATTTCCGCGCTCGTGCGCGCCCATTCGGATCGGCTCCGCCGGCCGGCCAAATAACGCTTGCGTCTCCCATATAATTAGGTAAGTTGCCTAATAAATGGAAACGGATACATGATTGTCGGAATAGATATTGGCGGCACGAAAACCCAGCTGATCGCCGAACGCGATGGCAGAACGGTCGGTGATGCGTTGGTGAGCACGGCCGAATGGCGCGGACGGGCCGATCACGATGCGGACGTCGGCGCGCTTGTCTCGCTGCTCGTTGCGACTGCCGGAGCGATGCCGGCGGTCACGGTCGTCGGCGCGCATGGTTGCGACAGCGATGAGGATCGACTGGCGCTGCAGACGAAGCTTGCGGCCCGCCTGCGCGGCACGGTCCTGGTTCTCAACGATTCCGAACTCCTTCTGCCCGCGGCAGGCAAGGAGAGCGGTATTTCGGTTATCAGCGGCACAGGCTCGATCGCCGTGTCGCGGGATTCGTTGCGAAGAATGATCGCATCGGGCGGATGGGGCTGGTATCTGGGCGACGAGGGCAGCGCCAGCGGACTTGTGCGCGAGGCCGTGCGCAGCGTGCGCCTTACGCTTGACCAGGGAGGCGCGCTGGATTCCCTCGGCCTGACCCTGATGGAGGCTCTGGCCGTCTCGTCTCCAATCGAACTCGGACGAACGCTCGGTGAGATCGGCACGGCCGCCGGCATCGGCCGGTTCGCTCCGCTTGTCTTTGCCGCCGCGGATGCGGGCTCGAAGCAGGCGCAGAAGGTTATCGCCGATGCGGGCGTGGCGCTTTCGGTGCTCGCCGAGCAACTGGTGCATCGTGGCGCGCCGCGCGGCGACGTCGTGACCGGCGGTGGCGTCATTGCCCGGCAGCCGCGCCTCCTTGCCGCATTCCAATCCGCCCTCGCGAACCGCCTGCCGGATGTGACGCTGACATTGCTGCACGAACAGCCCGTTCTGGGAGCGATGGTGCTGGCGCGCAAGCTGAGCGCCGGCGCTCTGCCCGCAACCCTTCCACTGCCGCACATCGATGGCGAGTTGAAAACCGCGCGTGATTGGAGAGCTGCATGACGACCCAGAAAATCATTCCAGCGCGAAACTGGGGGCAGCGCGCAGCGGCACTCTTGCTCATTGTCATCGTCGCCTTGCTTGTGTTTCTGGTCGCCACCAGCCCGCACATCACCTGGTCGGCCATACCGCAGTATATTTTCGATGAAACGATCCTCGACGGGATCAGGCTGACGATCCTCTTTACCGTCTTGTCGATGGTCATCAGCATCGTCGCCGGTGCGATCCTTGCGATGCTGCGGCTTTCCTCGAACCCCGTGCTTTCCGGCTTCGCGAGCCTCTACATCTGGTTCTTTCGCGGCACGCCGCTGCTGGTTCAGATCATCTTCTGGTTCAATATCCAGCTGTTCATACCGAGCATCGATATCGGGTCCATCCATATCGATACCAACTCGATCGTCACGGCCTTCGTCGCGGCCCTTCTTGCCCTCAGTCTCAACGAGGCGGCCTACATGGCCGAAATCATTCGCGGCGGGCTGATGGCGGTGGACAACGGTCAGCATGAGGCGGCCAAAGCGCTCGGCTATACGCCGGGCCAGGCCATGCTCCGCATCATTTTCCCGCAGGCGCTTCGCGTCATCATCCCGCCGATCGGCAATCAGACGATCTCAATGCTGAAGACGACCTCGCTTGTCTCCGTCGTCGCTGCCCAGGACCTGCTGACGCGTGCTCAGAACATCTACGCCCGGAACTTCCTGATCATCGAACTGCTGATCGTGGCAAGCATCTGGTACCTCGTCATGACGACGATCGCCTCCGCCATCCAGTTCGTCATCGAGCAGCAGCTTGGGAAATCAACGAACCAGGCGCCCGGCTTCTTGAAGAGCGCCCTGCGCCTGATGCGCGCCGAAGGGAGAAACGGATGAGCATTCCAAATATTTCGCCGGCGGCTTCACCCATCGTCGAGGCGGTCGATGTTCACAAGTCTTTCGGCTCGCTCGATGTGCTCAAGGGCATCAGCCTCTCGGTCAGCAAGGGCGAGGTCGTATGCCTGCTTGGTCCCTCGGGAAGCGGCAAATCGACATTTCTGAGATGCATCAATCATCTGGAACGCATGACCAGCGGCCGAATTCTCGTCGATGGCCGGTTGATCGGCTATCACGAGCGGGGCGGCGCATTGCATGAAATGAGCGGCAAGGAGCTTGCCGCCCAGCGCCGCGACATCGGCATGGTGTTTCAGCGCTTCAATCTCTTTGCCCATCAGGATGTCCTGACCAATATTTCGCAGCCGCCGATCCTCAATCGCGGCATCTCCCGCGCCGAGGCGCTCGCCCGCGCAAGAGAGCTGCTCAAGATGGTGGATCTGGAGGGCCGCGGCAACGCCTATCCCTATCAGCTTTCCGGAGGCCAGCAGCAGCGCGTGGCGATTGCCCGCGCGCTGGCGATGAATCCGAAGCTCATGCTCTTTGACGAGCCGACATCGGCGCTCGACCCCGAACTCGTCGGCGAGGTGCTGAACGTCATGCGCAAGCTGGCGGCCGATGGAATGACCATGATCGTCGTCACTCACGAACTTTCCTTCGCGCGTGAAGTCGCCGATCGCATCGTTTTCATGGACCAGGGCGTGGTGGTCGAGGAAGGCCCTGCTCGCGAGGTTCTCGACAACCCCAGACAGGAACGAACCCAGGCATTTCTGAGACGCATGCACTGACCGGCAGGCAGGCATCGGAATGAGGCCGCACGTCCTTCACGTGCATCAGGAAAAAAGGGGAATACCAATGACAGGGAAAACAAATCTGACGATCATCCTCGCCGCTGCGGCAGTGCTGGCAAGCTCCACCGCATGGGCGGCGGGCGTTGACCAGAAGCTGCATGACATGCTGCCGGAAAAGATCAAATCGGCGGGTGAAATCAAGGTCGGCACCGAGCCGCAGACGCCGCCTTACGATTTTTACGGCGAGGACAACAAGACGATCATCGGTCTCGAGCGTGAGCTTCGCGACGAAATGGGTACGCGCCTCGGCGTGAAGTTTACCGACGTCCCCGCTCAATTCGCAAGCATCATTCCCGGCATCCAGGCCGGTCGTTTCGATATGGGCATGTCGGCTTTCGGCGACTTTGCCGAGCGCGAGAAGATTGTCGATGTCGTCAACTACATGCTCGAAGGCACCAGCATTCTCGTTCTGGAAGGCAATCCGAAGGGCGTGCACAAGCTGAAGGATGCCTGCGGGCTGAATGCCGGCGCGGTTCAGGGCTCCATCCCGCTCCAGCTTCTCGACAAGCAGAAGACGCTTTGCCCGGCCGACAAGCCGCTCAACGTCATGCAGTTCCCCTCGAACGACCAGATCAAGATCGCGTTGCAGAGCGGACGCGTCGACCTTTCCATGGATACGACGGGCGTTGCAGCCTACAGCCTTCAGCATCAGCCCGAAGGCAACAAGAAGCTCGAACTCGTCAAAGGCACCCAATATGCCGTCGGCTATCAGGCGATGCTGGTCGGCAAGGACAGCCCGCAGCTGCGCGATGCCCTGGCAGCCACCATGCAGTCGATGATCGATGACGGCTCTTACGCCAAGATCTTCGAAAAATGGGGCCTCGGCGAAAACAAGCTGGACAAAGTCACCATCAACGATGCCGCGCGTTTCGCCGACTACATGAAGCTGGATTGAACCCGGACAGATCCCCTGGCGGCCGCGATCTGCGCGGCCGCCGTTTTTCCAAACGTACAGGAATGACCATGACAGACAGAGTGCCCTATCGCGAAGCGATCGCGCTTCAGCCCACAGCCCTGAGAGCTTGCCTCGATGCCGTTTCCAGGCAGCTCGAAGCGCTTGACGTCGAGCCTATCACGAAAGGCCCTGCGGTCCTGGTCGGCATCGGAGCCAGCCTCTACGCAGCCGTCGTGGCCGCGGCTCAAATGCGCGCGCAAGGCATTCGGGCCTTCGCATTGCCGGGCACGGATCTCTATGATGCATCGATCGATGCCGGCGGCGCCTATATCGCCTTTTCCGCATCCGGACGCAGCGAAGAACCGGCGCGTGCGATGGAGCTTCGTCCGAATGCACACTCTTATGGTATCGCCAAGGCCGATGGCACGCCGATTTCCCGCGTCGTCAAACACATGATCGCGACCGAAAGCGGCAACGACAGCGGTCCGAACACAACGAGCTATCTCGGCTCGCTGTTGACCGCGGCGCTGCTTGCCGACAAGGCCGGACGCCCGTCGGCCACGAATTGGGCGGAGATACCGGATCGGGCCGAAGCCGTCTTGAAGGCGACGCGCGTACAGGCAGACAAGGCCGCCAGGCTTTTTGCCGGCAAGAAATCCATCGATTGCGTGGGTGCGGGCACGGCCTGCGGAACGGCGGGTTATGCGGCACTTCTCATTCGAGAGGCAGCGCGTGTGGCGGCTCAGGACTGGGATACGCTGAACTTCCTGCATGGGCCGATGGAGCCGAACGACCGGGACAGCGGCGTGCTGCTGTTCGGCAACGGGCGGGAAGTCAAGCTGGCACAGGATCTCGCCGGCTTTGGCATTCCCTCGGTTCTGGTGACGTCGAGAGCCGATATCGCGGATGCCGACAATCTGGTCGTCATCCATGTTCCCGCCTTCTCCGAGGGCATCGGCGACGCAATCCTGCAGGCTATTCCGGCGCAGCTGCTCATTGCGACGCTTTCGGAAGACGCCGGTCTGCCGGTCTGCGAATTCCGCTACCGCCAGACCGACACCAAGCGGGACGTTTGACCAACGGCTAAACGCTGATCCGATCCACGGCCAGCGCTTCCGGATAGAGGAAAGCGGGCTTTCCTTCCTCTCCCAAAAGTCTTGCCATGGCGAAATCCATGGCAAGGCGCACGGCACCGAGAACGGTCGCCTGGTTGGCCAGCTGGCCATTGACCACTTCGACGGCCCAGCACAATTCGTTCACGACATTTCTTACGCCCGGCAGCAGCTGCGGATTTTGCCCGACGCCACCGCCAAGCACGATCAGTTCCGGATCGAGCACGCTCACGCAAGCAGCGGCCAGGTTTCCGACATCCCGGGCATGTTGTTCGACAATGGCGCGCGCAGCAGGAGACTGCTCGACGCGCGCAAAGAGGTCGCTGGTGCTTTCCGGCGGCTTTCCTTCCTTTTCCGGCCAGCTCGCGGCCGCGCGCTCCAGCAACGCCGCCGAGCCCATATAGGTTTCCACCTGCTGCCACTTCGGCTGCTCCCGCTCCGACCAGGGAAACGGCAGATGGCCGATTTCGCCGGCGCCACCCTTGAAGCCGCGGAACAGCCGTCCATCGAGTACGATGCCCATGCCGGTCTTCACGCCGATCTGCATGTAGATCGCGAAGGAGTGATGCTTTGCCGCTCCCTCGTGATATTCGGCGAGCGCGGCGCAATTGACGTTGTTTTCCAGGAGTACGGGCGCTCCGTAGGCGGATTGCAGCCGTGCCAGTATGGGAAGCAGTATATCGCGGCCGAACATTCTCTCGAGCGAAGCCGAGATGATGTTGGGAAGAGCGATCACCAAGGCACGCAGCGGTGTCGATCGCGCTTCGAACTGTGAGAGCAGCTGCTTGATAACCTCTTCGATCAACCGAAACCGTTCGGCGGCGGACTTATCGACCAGCTGCCTTCCCACCGTGGCCAGCGTAGCGCCATCGAGACCGCGCGCGATCGCGTTGATATGCGTCGTTCCGCAATCGATCCCGACAACGAAGCCGGCCCCGGGGCCAAGGCCGTAGGTAACCGAGGTGCGCCCGACCGAGCCGCGGTTGATGCCCGCCGGAGCCAGAAGATCATAACGTTCGAGCTCGCTGACCGCCGCGGACATGGTGGGCTTGGAGAACATGAGCGCAGCGCTCAATTGCGGTCTGGTGGCAGGCCCGTTGCTGGCGATCGTCCGCAGCACCGCCCGCGCGCTTTCCGTCAGCGGCGGCGCGTCAATTCCGGTCTGTTGCCATGCAGTATTCAAAAGACACCCGGAGCAATCGTCATTCGTAAAGCTCCCTTACCATCGCCACCGCCGAAAAGACAGAGCGGATATCATACGCCCCCGACTTTTAAAGTCTTCATGAGGCACCCGACCCGGGCACTGGTGCTTTGCCGGGATATCCGCAACGTTTAGCCGGAAGATAGGCTTGAGCTTACGGAGCCGCCGCCCGCAAGCTGTCGATGCGGCATGCGAACCATGGCGGACAATTTTGGAAACTATCTCATCGTCGGCAGCGTTTCGGACATCCGATGCGTTGTCACATCCATGTCATCAAATGCGTCGACACCTCAAGCCTGATCAAAAGCGAGTACCGAGATGGATTATTTCAGACGCTTCAACTTTCTGTTCGCAACGCCGGCCTTCGACAGCGAGGATTTGGAGGGAGCTCGCTACAATCAGATCGTCGAGGAGATCGAACGCTCCGGTTTCGAGGTCGTGCGTGCGCGCAACCTGGAAGATGCGGAGATCGCCGTGCAGACAGATGCCGCCATCGGCTGCATGCTGGTCGACTGGGGCAAGAAGGGGCTTGAGGGCAAGACGGCTTCCCTCATCAATCTGATGCGCCGGCGCGGCCTCGAATTTCCGATCATCCTGCTGATCCGCCGCAAACGCTTCGAGGATGTGCCGGTCGAGGTGCTCGATTTCATCGACGGCTACGTCTTCCTTTCCGAAGAGACGCCCGCTTTCATCGCCAAGAGCCTCATCAGCCGGCTCAAGCAATATGCCGAGACGCTGAAGACGCCTTTTTTCGGCGCGCTGGTCGATTATGCCGAGGAAGGCAACCAGCTCTGGACCTGCCCGGGGCACAATGGCGGCATCTTCTACAGCCGCAGCCCGATCGGTCGGGTGTTCATGGAGCATCTGGGTGAAGCGGTCTTCCGCGACGACCTCGACAATTCGGTGCTCGATCTCGGCGACCTGCTGACCCATGAAGGCCCGGCACTGGCCGCACAGAAGGAGGCTGCCAAGATTTTTGGCGCCGAGAAGACCTATTTCGTCCTGAACGGCACCTCGACATCCAACAAGGTCGCGCTCTCGGCCCTGGTCACGGACGGCGATCTGGTGCTGTTCGACCGCAACAACCACAAGGCCGCTCATCACGGCGCCCTGATGATCTCCGGCGGCATTCCGGTTTACCTGCCGACCATCCGCAATCTCTACGGATTGATCGGCCCCATCGATTTTGCCGCCATGGATGAGGAAGCCCTGCGGGAGCGCATTCGCACCCATCCGCTTGTGAAAGACCCGGAGGCCTACAAAAAGCCGCGTCCGTTCCGCGTCGCGGTATTGGAGCAGTGCACCTATGACGGCACCATTCACAATGCCGAGATGATCCTCAAGCGCATCGGGCATCTATGCGACTACATCCTCTTCGACGAGGCATGGGCGGGTTTCATGAAATTTCACCCGCTCTATGCCGGACGCTTCGCCATGGGCCTCGCCGACCTCGGCCCGGAGGCGCCGGGGATCATCGCCACGCAATCCACCCACAAGCAGCTGGCAAGCTTTTCTCAGGCCTCTCAGATCCATATGAAGGACCGGCATATCACCGGCCAGAAACGCCGTGTAGAACACCGGCGCTTCAACGAGAGCTTCATGCAGCACGCCTCGACCTCTCCTTTCTATCCGCTGTTTGCCTCGCTCGATGTCGGCGCGCAGATGATGAAGGGGCGCTCGGGCGAGGTGCTCTGGGACGACACGATCCGCCTCGGTATCGAGCTGCGCAAGAAGATCCGCGCCGTGCGCCGTGAATTCGAGGAGAAGGAACACCGTCCCGAGCGTCGGTGGTTCTTCGAGCCTTTCGTGCCGGATCGGGTGGCTATCCCGGATGTGTCCAGTCCCGGCGCAGTGCATGACGTGCCATGGGAGAGCGTCGCCACCGACCAGCTCGCCACCAATCCCGCTTTCTGGCATCTCACGCCCGGCGCGGCATGGCACGGCTTTTCGGACATGGAGCCGGGCTTCGCCATGACCGACCCGAACAAGCTCACCCTGCTCACCCCCGGCTTCGATCGCGCAAGCGGGCAATACACCGAGCACGGCATACCGGCGCCCGTGGTCGCGCAATATCTGCGCGAAAACCGTATCGTCGCGGAGAAGAACGACCTTAATTCCCTGCTGTTCCTCCTCACCCCCGGCGTCGAGGCCAGCAAGGCCGGCACCTTGATCAGCGGTCTCGTCGCCTTCAAGAAACTCTATGACGACAATGTGCCGCTCGAGGAGGCAATCCCTGAATTCTACCGCCGCCGGCCGGGCCGCTATGCAGGGGTACGGCTGCGCGATCTGTGCACGCAAATGCACGGCTTCTTCCGACAGGCCAATGTCAGCGCGCTTCAGACGCTGCAGTTTTCCGCCGGCCATTTGCCGCCGATTGCGATGTCGCCGCATGATGCGGCGCGCTGCCTTGTTCGCAACGATGTCGACTATCTGCCGATCGATGCCATTACCGGCCGCATCGCGACGACGCCGTTCGTGGTCTACCCGCCGGGGATCGCCACCATCGTACCCGGCGAGCGGCTGACGGAGGAAGCGAAGCCCATGCTCGACTATCTCAAGATGTTCGAAACCTGTTTCAACACCTTCCCCGGCTTCGAAGTCGAGATTCAGGGAGTCTATCGCGAAGCCGATGACGCCGGCCGCATCAGACTCCATACCTATGTCGTTGCCGAATAGGCCAGCAATTCAGGTTTGATCATGGAGCAGAATAAAACGATCGTCATTCGCCCGTCTCGAGATACCGACGTCGATGCCATGCTGGCGATCTATCGCCGCCATATTCGCCGCGGCGTCGAAGATGGGGTCGACGATAGCGACACGCCGCAACCGGACGATTTGCGGGAGCGCCGCAAGAATTTGAAGAACCGCAGGTTTCCCCATGTCGTCGCGATCGAAGGCGAAAAGGTGGTGGGCTATGCCTATGTGGTGTTGTTCCGCAAGCGCCCGGCCTATCGCTATACCGTCAAGCACTCCATCTATGTGCATCACGAGCATGTCGGCCAGGGCGTTGGGAGCCTGCTCATGCGCGGGCTGATAGACGCCTGCGCGGCAGCGGGCTTCCGGCAGATGATCGGTTATATCGACGCGGACAACGTCGCCTCGCTGGCCCTGCACGAACGCTTCTGTTTCGCCCGTGTCGGCCTGTTGCCGGCAGTCGCCTATCGCTACGGTCGCTGGGCGGACAGCGTGATGGTCCAACGTCACTGGGCTTCGGTTCGACCACTCCGCCACCTCCCCCGCCGCTCTCCACCCGCTGAAGCAACAGGCCCGATGCATAAGCAGCGTCATTCGTCATGGCGCCAGGCACTCGTCACATATGCCGCAGCCGTCATCGTCCATCTTCGCCGCCGATCGCATCCTTCGACAGCAAAGACATGCCGTGGCGTCCGCCTGAGGCTCCTCGGTGCGCTCGGGTGGAAGAATCTCCATATGCAGATCGGAAAGCGGATTGGTTGCAAGATGGCCCATGTGAGGCTCCGTGTAGGGGGATCGACAAGAGATAGGAAGCCTTGCACGCATCGCAAGATGGCGACGGCAGCTTAGGCGGCACCGGCCGATTTTCCTGTGCTCTCTTCAGCGAGGCACCGCCCCGGTTTTGCAGCATAGACGAACTCCGGGTGAAGCCGGGCCGGGAATTCCTCGGCGTGACGGATAAGGTTTGCCGAGATGTCACGCCATGCGGACGGCATGTTTGAGGCCGACAAGCAGCGGCCGGTCGATGTCCGTTCCAAGGATAGAGTCCAACATCGCAAACCATTGCGTCGGTACGAACGCTGCAAAGGGATTGGCGATCGCCCGCCGTCGCTGTAGGACAGCATTGCAATCGAGATTCTGTAAGGCCGCCGGGGAGTGAGACAAAAGAAATGAATAAGATAACCTTTCCGAATGAAAAGGCCGCGGCAGCATCTGTTCCTTCCGAATCCGAGAAGAACATCATTATTGCGGGAGTTCTGCTTTCCATGCTGCTTGCCGCGCTGGACCAGACGATCGTCGCCCCTGCCATGCCGACGATCGGCGAGGCCATCGGGCATCCCGAATATCTGCCCTGGCTCGTGACCGGCTATCTCCTGACCGCGACCGCCATGGCGCCGCTCTACGGCAAGATATCGGATGTGCATGGTCGCCGCCCGACCATCTTCGCGGCCATCATCATCTTTCTCGCAGGCTCGCTCATCAGCGCTCTCGCCCCCAATATGCTGGTGCTGATCATCGGCCGCGCGGTGCAGGGCCTGGGTGGCGGCGGCCTGTTCGCACTGTCGCAGACAGTCATCGGCGATCTCGTCCCGCCGCGCGAACGCGCGCGTTATGCGGCCTGGATTTCAGGAACGTGGGCGGTGGCAAGCATTGCCGGGCCGCTGCTCGGCGGCACGTTCGCCCAGCACCTGCATTGGTCCCTGATCTTCTGGATCAACATCCCGCTCGGCCTGATGGCGCTGGCAATCATCAACAACCCCTTGAAGAAGCTGCCCGTGAGCGCTCGCGCGCACCGCATCGACGCCGCCGGCGCGATGCTGCTCGTCGTCGCGACTGCACTGTTGCTCCTCGCTCTCAACTGGGGCGGCAGCCGCTACTCATGGCTGTCACCGATCATCGTCGGGCTGCTGGGCTGTTCGGCCGCCCTCTGGGCCGTGTTCGGCCTACGCCTGCAGCGCACGGAAGAGCCCCTGATCTCGCTTGAAGTGCTCGGCAATTCCGTCGTGCGGTGCGGGACGCTGGCAATGTTCACGGTGCAGGCCGCCAATGTCGGCCTTTCGGTCTATCTTCCCGTTTACATGCAATCGGTTTACGGCCTTTCCGCAAGCAGTTCGGGCATCGCCATGCTCGGCCTGCTGCTTGGCACGGTGGTTGGAGCCATGGCCAGCGGAAGGGCGATTCCACGCATCGCCCATTATAAGATGATCGCGATCATCGGGGCGCTGTTCAGCCTGGTTTGCCTCACGGCGCTGGCGCTCCTGGCCGGCCATTCTTCATTGATTGTGCTTGAGTTTCTAACGATCGGCGCGGGGCTTGGCACCGGAACGACATTTCCGGTCGCCACTGTGTCCGTGCAAAATGCGGTCGATCAGGCTCATCTCGGGGTGGCGACGGGCGTCCTTACGTTTCTGCGTTCGCTCGGCGGCGCTCTCGGGGTCGCGATCCTCGGCGCCATCGCGCTCGGCAACGGCCTCCCGCTTGGCGGAGAGGGCCTGCAGGCGCTGAATACCGCCGGCACGGCGGCGATGCCCTTCGCCTATATTTTCTTCGCTTGCGCCACCACAATGGCATTGTCGCTCGTCGCGTTCCATTTCATGCCGGAAAAGCCGCTCCGTGGCCGCGCCGAAAGTGACACGCCGGTCATCGTCGAATAAAGGTAGCCGTGCCGATTACGGAAGAATGGCGCCGCCAACTCTCTTGCCAACAACTCTCTTGCCAAAGAGCGGATTGACAGCGATTCGAGAGGCTTGGAGCGGTTCGGTTCCTCTTGAAATCACCGAACTGCTCCAACTGTTTGTTTTGGCGCAATTTTGGCAGGAAAACCGCTATGTCCTCCTGCCGGAATTGATCTAGCGAGCCGCCCTCAGCAAGCTTGCGGTCAACCATCTCCCCCACTGCTCGACGGTTTCCCGGGTTTCTATGAGGTCATGACGGACTTCGATCAAAAGGCCCGGCAATTGGCGTGTATCCGCATGCACGGGCACCGTATAATCCTCGTCGGGATGAATGTTGTAAGGTTCGTTATCCCCTATGGTCAGGCCGGTTTCCTTTTCCAGCGCGGCGATCAATGCACGGCCGAATTCCTTCGCCTCGCCATAGAGCACGCCGGCATGCCACGGTCTTGTCTTTCCGTGATAGACGGGCGTGAAACTGTGAATGCCGACCACCATGGTCGGCAGGTGCCGTGCCTGCCGCAAATCGAGCCGGCGCTCGACGGCATCGGCAAATGGCCGAAACAACGTATCGATGCGCTGAAACCGTTCCGCCTCGCCGATGCCGATATTGCCCGGAATGTGCGTGGCCTCGCTGATTTCGGGAATAGCCGAAGGCACATGCAGCGGCCGGTTGCAGTCGATGACGAGACGCGAATAATTGGTCATGAAGAGCGGCGCATCCAGCGCCACGCTCAAATGCTGTGAAAGCGCACTTACTCCGATGTCCCAGGCGATGTGACGCTGAAGATCGGAATGCGACAGGCCGAGGTCGCCCAGCATGCGCGGAATACGGTTCGACGCATGCTCGCACAGCAGCAGGAATGGCGAAGTGCCGTCCGGGTTCACCACCGCATAGGGTGGAGGTTCGTCAATCGCCAGCAGCGACTCTGCGGGATTGGCGCGCATCGCTGCCGCTTTGGCCTTGGTCATGTCATTCATGGTCGTTTCCGTATCAATAAACCGCCGAATAGCGGGCGCAAAGTTCATCCGGGGTGCTGCCGGACACGATGCTCATCTCCATTCGCTTCATGGCAAGATAGCAGTCGATGAAATCCTTGGAGAACCAGCCCGTTACGGTCGTATCCTGCTGGAGCGCTTCAAGAGCTTCCCCAAGGCTTGCCGGCAGGCGGCGGATACCCAGGCGCTCGCGTTCGGCTTCGTCCATGTCGGCGGGATCGGAATTCGTCAGCGGCGGCTGTTCCAGCCCGGCGCGAATACCCTCGAGCCCGGCGCGCAGCAGCACGGCCAGCGACAGATGCGGGCTGGCGCAACCGTCGGCGGCACGGAACTCCATGTTGAACTGCTTGGCCGGGTTGCTGCCCGGCAGGTCGAGCGTCGGGCAGATGCGCAGCGTCGCCTCGCGGTTCTTTTCGCCGAGGCAGGTGAAGGCCGCGCTCCAGTGATGCGGCACGAGCCGCAGATAGGACAGCACCGACGGCGCCGTGAAGGCCACGAGCGCCGGCAGATGCTTGATGACGCCCGCTGCGAACGAACCGGCAATCTTCGACAGGCGACCGGGCCGCGCAGGATCGAACGTCACGGGATTGCCGTCGAGATCGGTGAAGCTCACATGCAGGTGCACGCCGTTGCCGACGCCGTCGGCCGCGATTTTCGGGGCGAAGCTCGCATGCCAGCCGAAATGGGCGGCAACCTCGCGCGTGACGGCGCGGATGGTGGCAGCGCGGTCGGCAGCCGCCAGCACCGACGCCGGGCGGCAGGTGATTTCGAATTGGTCCTTGCCATATTCCGGCAGGAACATTTCCGGCTCGGCGCCGGCTTCCTCCAACGCCTGCATCAGCAGCGAGGGGAAAGTGCCGGTACGGCGCTGGGCGCGCAGGCTGAAGGCGGGCGCATCCGGCCAGTCCGCGCCGATGATCTGGAACTCCTGTTCCACCGCGCTGATCACACGCAACCCGACCTCGCGTTCATAAGCCTCGACCGTGTCCTTGAGAAAGCTGCGCACGCAGCAGTCCCATGGCGAGCCGTCGAGATGGGTAATATCGGCGTGGTAGAAATGCAGCGGCGTTTCATTGGGCAGGCACGTCACGCGCACCCGGCTTTCCGCATCGGGGATGAGCCGCAGATCGCCTTCGGACCCCCAGGGATTGTCGCCGGCGATCGCGTCGAAAGGCGTCAGCGCCAGATTGGCGGGCACCCAGCCCACGCCCTTGCGCAGATAACTGTCCAGCTCGGCTGCGGCAAAGCTGCGTCCGCGCGTAATGCCGCAAAGATCGGTCGTGACGATGGTGGCGAGTTCGGTCAGGCCTGCATCGGTATTGGTGCGATTATCCATCTTTTTTCCTCCGGACACGGTATCAGGCCGTCAATGCGCCGAGCCGCTCGAGCACGGTCTCGGTATCGGTGATCCAGCAATAGCCGGCATAAGCGCTCAATGCCGCGTCGTGGCGTGCCTGCGTGTAGGTCGCGCAGGCATCGTGCACGAGCGTCACCAGGTAGCCACGATCGGCGGCGTCGCGCACCGCCATGTCCACGCATTGATCGGTGACGACGCCGGCGATGATCAGGTAACGCGTATTGAGATTGCGCAGCACATAATCGATATTGGTCGAGTTGAAGACGCCGGAGGAGGTCTTCGGCAATACGATCTCGTTCTCGATCGGCTTCAGCGCGTCGATGACCGCACCTTCCGGCGCGTCCTTCGGCACATGCATGTCGGACAGCTTGTGATCCAGGGACCGGTCGCGGCCGTCATTCGTGAGGCTCTGTATGATCGTGTGCAGCACATTGGCGCCGGCCGCACGCGCCGCATCGAGAATGCGCCTCTGGTTGGGCACCACCAGATCGCGCAGGCGGCGGTGGTAATAGCTGTCGGCATCTTGCGGATGGGTCGGGTCGAGATTGGGCTCGCACCAGATTCTCTGCATGTCCACGAGCAGGAGCGAGGTCATGCCCGGCTCATAGGCGCTTTCGCGCCGCAAGAGATCGTTGCCGAATTTCACTTCGATGGAAGCCATCGTATTCTCCTGGTTATGTCGGGGTTTGGGGACGTGCTCACTGGGTCCGCTTGAGCGCGTCTTCCGTAATGGCATAGCTGCTGCGAAGTTCTTCCAGCCGCTCGATGCGTTTGCGGGATGTCGCTGCGAAGCGCGCCGTCAGAGCGGCGATCAGCGCTTCGGTCTGCGCCATGGCCGGAACCATCGTGTCATAGGGCGAGGCGGTATCGACCGGCACGGTCAGCGTGACGGCGGCGAATTCGGAGATCGGCGAAAGCCAGCGGTCGGTGAAAAGAACGATCTTCGCGCCCTGATCGGCCGCATGGCGGGCAAAGCGGATCGTACCGGTCTGGTAGCGCCGGTAATCATAGACGAACAGCGTGTCCTTCCTGCCGAGATCGACGAGATGGTCGACTTCATCGGCTTGCGCGCCGTTGATCCAGTGCGTGTCGGGCCTGAGCTGCTTCATATGGGCCCAGAGCATCCCGGCCAGCATGCCGCTGAACCGCCCGCCGAGGCAATGAACGCGCATGCCCATATCGGCAGCGGCATCGACTGCGGCCTTGAAATCATGCGACGGCAGCGTCGACTTGGCCGTTTCCAGGGCCTGGATGCTGGCATCCAGAAAATGCTGGTAGAAATTGTTCTGCCCCGGCGTGGGTTTGCGCTCGTCCATCATGGATAGCGGGGAGCTCATGCGCTCCTGCACTTCCCCAAGTAGGGCAGCCTGAAATTCGGGATATCCGCTGAAGCCGAGCTTGCTGACGAGGCGCACCACGGTCGGATCGCTCACACCAGCCGCAGAGGCCAGATAGGCCACCGTATTGAGGCCGGAGGCCGGATAATTCGACAGAAGCTGGCGCACGATCTTCAGCTCGGAACGCGTGAAGGTGATGGAGCCGTCGGTGAGCCTGTCGCGGATGCTCATGCCAGACCTCCTTCGCGGCCTTCCCGACCCCGTTCGGCGCGTCCGTGCATATCCGGAATCATCGACAGGAGGCTGGCGGTGTAGGCATGCCGGGGTGAGTTGAACAGGGTCTCGGTGGTGCTGGTCTCGCAGATGCAGCCCTTTTCCAGCACTGTGATCCGATCGCAGATCTGCCGCACCACCGGAAGGTCATGGCTGATGAACAGGATGGTGAGCGAGAGTTTTTCCTGCAGATCCTTCAGCAGATTGAGAATCTGGGCCTGGATCGACACGTCGAGCGCCGATGTCGGTTCGTCGCAGATCAGGAAGCGCGGCCGGCTGGCCAGCGCGCGGGCAATGGAGATGCGCTGGCGCTGCCCGCCCGAGAAGGCATGAGGGTAACGATGCGCCGCAGCGGCATCGAGGCCGACCGCATTCAAGAGCTCCAGCATCACCGGCTCGGCCTGCCGCCGGCTGGCAGCGAGCCCGTAGTGTACCATCGGCTCGGCGATGATGTCGCCGACGCGCATCTGCGAATTCAGCGAGGAGTAAGGGTCCTGAAACACCATCTGCGTGGCACGGCGGATCTGCTGCCGGGCAGCAAAGGGCGCCGCGAAGACATCCTGCCCGGCAAACAGCATCTGGCCGTGGCTCGGCCGCGTCAGGCCCGCGAAAATGCGCGCCATGGTGGATTTGCCGGAACCGGATGCGCCGACAAGCCCCATTACTTCGCCATTGCGGATCGTGAGGTTGATGTCGTGCAGCGCCTTGAAGCCGCCGGACCCGCCGCCGAAGAAAAATCGCCCGCCGCCATAGACCTGCTCGATCTGGCGCAACTCCACCAGCAAGTCGCCGGCGATGCTGCGGCCCGTCTCTCCGTCCAGCAGCCATTGCATGGCGGCGTCGATGTTCTTCGGCGCGCCGGCCACGGGAAAACGGTCGAGCTTCACATCGGCGCGCGGCACCACGGAAATCAGGGCTCGACTGTAATCGTGCCTGGGGCGGTCGAGCACGGTTCCAGTGGCGTCAAGCTCGACGATTTCGCCGGAGCGCATCACGGCCACGCGATCCGCCACCTGCGCGATCGCGCCCATATCGTGGGTGATGAGCATAACCGCCACCTGGCGCTCCTTGGCCAGCTTGCGGATCAGCTCCAGAATCTGCGCCTGGATCGACACGTCGAGCGCCGTGGTCGGCTCGTCGGCAATGATGAGCTCCGGTTTCGAGCATAGCGCGAGCGCGATCACCGCTCGCTGACGCATGCCGCCGGAAAACTCATGCGGCCAGTTCTTCACGCGGCGTTCCGGTTCGGGAATGCCGACCGCTTCCAGCTGCCGCACCGCTTCGGCGCGGGCCTCGGCGCGCGACATGGGACGGTGCGTGCGGATGGTGTCGACCAGCTGCCGCTCGATGGTGAAGAGTGGATTGAGGCTGGTCAACGGGTCCTGGAAGATCGTCGAAATGCGCTTGCCGCGCAGAGCCTGCATCGCCCTGGCGTTGCGTGCGTCGATGATGTCGCCCGCCAGGCGGATTTCGCCGGCGCTGATATGGCCCGGCGGTTGCAGCAGTCCGGTGATGGCGGCCCCGACCGTGGACTTGCCTGCGCCGGATTCGCCGACGATGCCGAGGATTTCGCCGGCGGCGATGTCGAATCCGACATTGCGCACCGCCTGGAACGTGCCGTGACGGCTCGGAAAATCAACGCTCAGCCCGCGGATCGACAGGATGGGGGGACGAGTTTGCGCCATGGTCAGATGCCCCTCGGATTGAGCGCATCGCGCAGCCAGTCACCCAATACGTTGATCGCCAGCGCCAACGCCAGAAGCGTGACGGCGGGAAACAGAAGGATCCACCACTCGCCGGCGAAGAGGAAGTCCTGGCCGCTGCGGATCAGCGTTCCGAGCGAGGGCTGCGTCGCCGGAAGGCCCGCGCCGAGATAGGACAAGGTCGCCTCGGTGATGATGGCGAGCGCCAGCGAGATCGTGGCGATCACCAGGATGGGGCGGCGCACATTCGGCAGGATATGCCGTGTGAGAATGGTACGGGTGGGCAAGCCCATCATCAGCGCGGCCTGCACATATTCGCGCTGCTTTTCCACCATCACCGCGCCGCGCACCGTGCGCGCATAGGACACCCAGCCCGAAAAGCCGATAGCGAGGATCAGCACATAGACGGCCACGGTGTCGCGCGCGCCGGGCGGCAGCAGCGAACGGGTCAGGCCGAAGATCAGAAGCGCGATCAGGATCGCCGGTATCGATAGCTGAACGTCGGCGATGCGCATGATGACGGCGTCGACGCGGCCGCCGAAATAGCCGGATACCAGCCCGAGCGTGACGCCGATCGTCATGGAGAGCATGACCGCGGCAAGGCCGACGAGCAGCGAAACGCGCGTGCCGTAGAGCGTGGCGGAGAGAATGTCGCGGCCCTGGTCGTCGGTGCCCAGCACATAGAATTGGCCGGAAAGCTCGCTGACGCTCCATGGCGGCGTGTTGGCCGACATAAGGTCGAGCTGAGCCGGATCGAGAATATCCTGCGGAGCCAGGAACGGCGCGGCGACGGCAGCGATCAGGATGACAAGGAGAACCAGCGTGGCGAGGATGGCGCCCGGCGAGCGCACGTAGGAGTAGCCGATATCGGAGCGGAGAAAACGCGTGATGGCGGTCATTGGATAGCTCCCACGGCGCGCAGGCGTGGATCGATGAGATAATAGATGCAATCGACCACCATGTTGATCGTCACGAAGATGACCGAGGTCAGAAGCAGGTAGGTGGCCATGATCGGCACATCGGAGAAATTGACCGAGTTGATGAACAGCAAGCCGACGCCCGGCCACTGGAAGACGGTTTCCGTGACCACCGCGAAGGCGATGATGGAACCGAGCTGCAGGCCCGCAACCGTGACGACCGGGACCATCGTGTTCTTCAGCGCATAGGTGAAGTAGATCAGCCGTTGCGGCAGGCCGCGCGCGCGTGCAAAGCGGATATAATCCGAATGCATCACCTCCAGCATTTCCGTGCGCACCAGACGCAGGATCAGCGTCAACTGGAAGGTGGCGAGCGAAATGGCGGGCAGGATGATCGCCTCCCAGCCGCTTCTGGTCAAAAGCCCCGTGGTCCACCAGCCGATCCGGACGGTCTCACCACGCCCGAAGGCGGGCAGCCAGCCGAGATGCACCGAGAAGACATAGATGAGCGCGATGCTGATCAGAAAATTGGGCAGCGACACCGCGACCAGCGATCCGGTCATGCTGAGGCGCGAGAAGATGGAGCGCGGACGCAGGGCCGTCATGACACCGAGCATGATACCCGCCGCCATGGCGATGATGAAGGACAGCACGGCCAGCTCCAGCGTGGCGGGCAGCCGCTCCAGGATCAGGTCGAGCACGGGACGGCCCACGCGGGTAGAGACGCCGAAATCGCCGTGCAGGATGGAAACGATGAAACGCCAGAACTGGATATAGAAAGGCTGGTCGAACCCCAGTTCGGCGGCAAGGCGCGCCCGGTCCTGCGCAGTCGCATCCTGTCCCAGCATGTTCTGCAGCGGATCGCCGATGAAGCGGAACGCGGCAAAGGACAGGAAGGCCGTGATCAGCATGACGGGCACGGCCGATGCCAGTCTGCGCAGGAGGAACGCGATCATTTGTCTACCGATATCGTCTTGACGAAGATGCTGTTGGACAGGTTTGGCGTGATATGGATCTTCTTCTGAGAGGCACGGGCGAGCATCTGCGCGTGGATCGGCAGGTAAAAGCTCTCATCCTGCACCACTTTCCAGATGTCGGCGATCGTGGCGTTGCGCTTGTCGAGATTGGCTTCCGTGCCCAGGGTCTCGATCTTGGCGTCGATCTCCTTGTTGTTGAAATTCACCGCGCTCCACGCACCGCGCCCTTCGCTGCGCGAATGAACCAGATTGTCGAAGATGTACTGGGAATCGAAGGTCGATGCGCCCCAGCCCATCAGGTAGAAATCGGTCTTGCCGTTGGCGACCATCGGGTAGACCACGCCGGCCGGCTGCACGTCGAGATGCACGGTGATGCCGATCTTGGCCATCATGCCGACCATTGCCTGGCAGATGCGCTCGTCGTTGACGAAGCTGTCATTGGTGCAGTTGAGAGTGACGGAGAAGCCATCGCCGTAACCGGCGGCGGCCATCATTTCCTTGGCCTTGGCGATGTCGACCTTGGGCAGCTTGCCCATTTCTTCCGTATAGCCGTTGATGAAGGGCGGCGCGATGGTGCCGATCGGAATGGATTGGCCGCGCATGATCGCCTTGCCGATCACTTCGCGGTCGATCGCCATATTCATCGCCTGACGCACGCGCTTGTCGGCGAAGGGATTGCCCTTCGCCTCGCCATAGGTGAGCTTGTCGGCACCCATGTTGACGCCGAAGAAGATGGTGCGGTTTTCCGGCCCCTTCACCACGCGCAGGTCCGGATTCTGCTCCAGCTTGGCGATATCCTGAGGGGGAACGTCCTGCAGGAAATTGACTTCGCCGCTGATGAGCGCCGAAACGCGCGTGGCCGGCGACTGGATCGGCGTGTAGATGATCCGGTCGATATCGAGCGGGAACTGGCCGATGCCCCAATACTTGTCATAGGCGACGAGTTCGGTGCGATGGTCGGCCTCGCGGCTGACCAGGCGGTAGGCGCCGGTGCCGTTTTCGTTGCGCGCGGCATAGTTTTCCTGGCCGCTCTTGAAGTCCTGCGGCACGGCCGCACCGTTCTTTTCCGCCCAGGCGCGGTTCATCATGAAGAGGTTGACCAGATTGTTGACCAGAAGCGGGCTTACGCCCTTGGTCTTGATCTGGACGGTGTGATCGTCCTTGACGGTGACGCTGTCGACGGCGTTCAGGAGCGAACGCATATTCGAGGTCGGCGCCATGGCGCGCTGGAACGAGAAGACGACGTCATCGGGCGTGAACGGCGCGCCGTCGTGGAAGGTCACGTTCGGGCGCAGCTTGAACTCCCAGGTATCGGGATGGTCCGGCAACATCTGCCATTCGGTGGCAAGGACCCCTATCAGCTTGCCGTCGTCCGAACGCGCCACGAGCGGCTCATAGATCTGTTGATTGAAGGCATGGGTGATGCCTTCATTGTAGGCGTGCGGGTCGAGCGTCTGGACGTCGGAGGCGCGCGCCCACTTGAGCGTTTCGGCATAGGCCGGCGCGGCGGCGGCAATAACAACGGCAAGGACGGCAGCCGGGCCTACTGAGGCGAGCAACGATGCAGGCAGGCGTTTCAGCATGATACGGTTCCTCTAATGGCGCGGGTGGACGCCGGGCAGAAAGGATGAAGGGACAGCAAGGGCAAACTTGAATGCGAGATGCGAAACTCAGGCGACGCCGCACCAGTCGAGGATGGCGGCCGCGAGAACTTTTGTGGTCGTCTTGATCGATTCCACATCCGCCCATTCGTCGGCGGCGTGCTGGTTGGCGCCAAAGGGGCCGTAGCGGATCGGGTGCACACCGGCAACCGCATAGTGGGCCCCGTCGGTCACGCCGATGGAGCCGCGCAACGCCGTCGGTTTTCCGAGGCTGGCCCGCCGGTCGGTGACGATCTTGACAAGCGGATGATCGGCAGACGTGTTCATCGGCGGGAAATGCAGATCGTAGAGATCCCACTTCACCTCGATCGGATTTTCGCGCAACCACGGATCGGTAGCGCAGAAATGCGCCACGAAGCGTTCGAAATCGGCCCGAATGTCGGCGCTCGTCTCGTGCGGCATGAATTTATGGTCGATGTCGATCACGGCCACGTCCGGCACGATACCCGGATTGGTCATGATCATCGGCAGGCCGTCGGCACCGAGGCCCGCACCGATGCGCACCGCGCCGACGCCGAAATGATTGATGCCGGGCGGCATCATCGGATGGCTTTTCACGCGCGCATTGGCGGCCTCATAGTCGCGCAGCGCCGACAGGAAGCGCGTCGCCATGTCGGCAGCACTGATCGGCGGAGCCTTGCGGTTTTCCTGATAAGGCTGGGGATACATGCCGGTGAAGCGATAGGCCGAATGCCCCTGGCGTCCGCGGATGGTGACGCGCAGCCATTCGAGACCGCCCTGGCTGATGAAAATCTCGTCGCCGCCTGGTTCTGCGATGATTGCCGCGGGAGCGAGATGACCGGCACGCACCATGGCCTTGGCGCCGAAGCCGCCCGCTTCTTCGTCGACGACGGAATGCAGCGCGACCTTGCCCTGAAGCCGGATGCCCGCCTCGCGAATGACGCGCAACGCCTCCACGCAACAGGCCATGCCCGCCTTCATGTCCATGGTGCCGCGTCCCAGCACCTTGCCCTCGCGGATGTCGCCGCAGAACGGATCGTAACTCCATTCGCGCCGGTCGCCGACCGGCACCACATCGATATGGCCGCACAGGATCAGCCCGCGCTCCGGGCTGCCAGAGGCTTCGGTTTCAGCCAGAAGATTGGGGCGGCCAGGCAGCGCGTCGAACGTCCGGATGTCGAGACCGCAACCGGAGAGCTCGCCGGCGATCAACTCCTGAACCTGACGCTCCAGGCCCTCTTCGGGCTCGACCTGAAATTTCGGATTAACGGAGGGAATACGCACCAGGTCGCTGGTCAATCCCACTGCCCGGTCCGGCCGGGCATCCAGGCGCGACCACACATCGGCCACCGCCTCTTCAACTCTTTTATGCATCGTTCCCTCCTCGCGGCATTGGCCATGACCGACACATCGCCAAGCATGGTCTGGAGAGAGCGTTCTTCTGTGCCCTATCGTCTCCAGCGCGATTTGAACGGTAGTATGGGTGCGAAATAAAATATGTCAATAATATTTCATTTCATCCAATATTTTTTCACAAAAGAGGATTTCATTACATTTTCTGCCGTCAACCTGAAAGCCCCCCGCGTTCGGCCGCGATCTGGGCAACGAGATCGGAGAAGCGCTCGCCCTGAATGGCGATATGCATGCGCAGGGCTGCGGCAGCCTCGTCTCCGTTGCCGTTCAGTATGGCTTTGACGATGCGGTCGTGCTCGGCAAAGGAATTGTCCATCCGGTTGCGGGCGCGCAATTGCAGGCGACGATAGGGGCGCAGGCGCCGATGCAGGGCGATGCACTGTTCCTTCAGGAAGTCGTTATGGCTCGCCTCGTAAATCGCAGCGTGAAAAGCGTCATTGTCGTAATAATAGGCATCGGCGTCCCCGGCCTGCAGCGAGCGGCCGCATTTTTCGTGTGCCGCAAGAAGGGTGCCGCAATCGGCCGAGGTATGGCGCCGCGCCGCATGCCTGCCTGCCATGGCTTCAAGCTCGGCCATCACTTCGAACATTTCGTAGACACGATGCGGCGCCGGCTCCACAACGATGGCGCCCCGCCGCGGACGGATCTCGATCAGACCGATGGCGCCAAGCTGCATCAGGGCTTCGCGAACCGGCGTACGCGAAACGCCGAACTGATTGGCCAGCTTGGTTTCGTCCAGTCGATGACCGGTCGGAAGGCGACCGCTGAAAATGTCATTCTCTATCTGGTCGCGTAGCCTTTGGACGATATTTTCCGACATGAATGCTCCAGCGAAGAATCTTGCATACAAGAATATTGACTTTGCATGCAAGAACGATAGCATGATTTCGACTGCGGGAGAATATGAAGCCGGACCAATCTTTTGTTGCGGCGTATCGCCTCCCGCGATTGCCTGGTCATAAGGCGGAGAAGCTCATGGGTACTTTATCGTCCTTCCGCGATATGCTCGATGCCATTGCCGAACGTGGCCGCCGGCTGGTTGCTTCGTCACAGCGGCCGGGAAAGAAATGCACGGCGACGGAAGCCCTCGCCATGCGCTGCGAGGAACTGCTTTCCAGCAAGGGCGAAGCATCCGGATTGGCGCTGGCGCAAGATATTCTCACCGGCTGGGCGGCACTGAACGAGGATGAGCAGCGCGCATTCATGCGCACGCTGCTCGAAAGGTTCGGTGCCGACGATGCGCAGCTGGACAAGGCTATCCGGGCCTATGAGGCACAGCGAAGCCCGGAAAACCTCGCCCTTTTGCACGAAGCGGCCGAGCCGAGGCGGCAGGAACTGATCCGCAGGCTGAACGCAGCCCCGAAAGGCACGGCCAGTCTGGTGCATATGCGCGAAGCGCTTTTGCGGCTACAGGCTTCCATGCCGGAACTGGCGGTGGTCGATGCGGATTTTTCGCATCTTTTCGCCTCGTGGTTCAATCGCGGCTTTCTGCAATTGCAATCCATCGACTGGACGACACCCGCGCATATTCTGGAAAAGATCATCCATTATGAGGCGGTGCATGCTATCGGCGACTGGAGCGAGTTGCGCCGGCGCCTGGCACCGGCGGACCGGCGCTGCTTTGCTTTCTTCCACCCGCAGCTGGTGGACGAGCCGCTTATCTTCGTGGAAGTCGCGCTGACCCGTTCCATGCCCGAAAAGATCGCGACGCTGCTCGATGAAAAGCGCGAAGCTATCGCGCCGGGCGATGCCGATACGGCGGTTTTCTATTCCATCTCGAATTGCCAGCCCGGGCTGCGCGGCATTTCCTTCGGCAATTTCCTCATCAAGCAAGTCGTGGAAGAGTTGCGGCGGGAAGAACCGGGGTTGAGGAATTTCGTCACACTTTCGCCCGTGCCGGGTTTTGCCCGCTGGCTGAACGCAGCGGATAAAACGGCGACATGGGATGCCGATCTATTGAAAAACCTGCTGGCGCAGCCCGGTTGGCACCAGGATGACGCGGCGGCCGCACAGGTCCGGCCGCTCCTGCTCGGTGCCGCGGCGCATTACTTCCTCGATGCCCGCAATGGCGGCGGGCGCCCGGTCGATCCCGTTGCGCGGTTCCATCTGGGCAACGGCGCGCGGCTCGAGCGGCTGAACTTCCTCGGCGACGTCTCGGCCAGGGCGCTGCGGGAATCCTGCGGCCTGATGGTCAATTACCTCTACAAACTCGACGATATCGAGCGCAACCACGAAGCCTATGCCGAACGCGGCGAAGTGGTGGCCTCGCCGGAAGTCCGCAAATGGAACACGGCGCCGAACTCCAGAAAAACAACAGCAAAATCTCCGGAAAAAACGCATGCCTAATCATCTTTTCGACGCCATCCGCAATGCCCTTCCCGCGCCGGAAGCGACTTTCATCGAAACGCAGGCCGGCCACGTCTGGACCTATGGCGACATGCTGGACCTGTCGGCACGACTCGCCAATGTTCTGGTGGAACGCGGGGTTGGGCCGGGCGACCGTGTTGCCGTGCAGGTGGAAAAGAGCGCGGAAGCATTGATGCTTTACCTCGCATGCCTGCGCTGCGGAGCGATCTACCTGCCGCTCAATACCGGCTATACGGTCGCGGAACTCGACTATTTCTTCAACGACGCCAAACCGGCGGTCGTGGTGGCGTCACCCGCCAACGCGGACAAGCTGGCAAAGACGGTCCGCGACTGCGGCGCCCTTCTCGAAACGCTCAATGACGAGGGCGGCGGCTCGCTGATGGAGCGCGCGAAGGACGCCAGTTCCGTTTTCAGCGATGTGGAGCGCGGGGCTGACGATCTCGCCGCCATCCTCTATACCTCGGGCACGACCGGGCGCTCGAAAGGCGCGATGCTCAGCCACGGCAATCTTCTATCCAACGCGCTGACGCTGCGGAACGTATGGCGCTTCACGGCGACCGACCGTTTGATCCACGCCTTGCCGATCTTTCATACCCACGGCTTGTTCGTTGCCGTCAACGTTACGCTGATCTCCGGCGCGTCGATGTTCCTGCTGCCGAAATTCGATCCCCACCAGATCGTCGCCCGCTTCGATGCAGCAACGGTCCTGATGGGCGTGCCGACCTTCTATGTACGCCTCGCACAGGACGAGCGCGTGAACCGCGAAAGCACGGCGCATATGCGTCTGTTCATCTCCGGTTCGGCACCGCTTTTGAGCGAAACGCACCAGACATTCCGGGAGAAGACCGGACATGCCATTCTGGAGCGCTATGGCATGACGGAAACCAACATGAACACCTCCAATCCCTATGAGGGGGACCGCATCGCCGGAACGGTCGGCTTTCCGCTGCCCGGCGTCGACATCCGCGTGGTGGACATGGAGACCGGCGCAGCGCTCGCGCCCGGCGAGACCGGCATGCTGGAAGTGAAGGGACCCAACGTCTTTCGGGGCTACTGGAACATGCCGGAAAAAACCAAGGCAGAATTCCGCGACGACGGCTATTTCATCACCGGCGATCTCGGCCAGATCGACGAGCGTGGCTACGTGCATATCGTTGGACGCGGCAAGGATCTGGTGATTTCGGGCGGATACAACATCTATCCCAAGGAAATAGAGACCGAGATCGACCAGGTTGAAGGCGTTGTCGAAAGCGCCGTCATCGGCGTGCCGCACAAGGATTTTGGCGAAGGCGTCACGGCGGTCGTCGTGGCACGGCCCGGTTTCGCTCCGGATGAGGCCGGGATCCTGGCTTTCCTCGGCGAGAGGCTGGCACGCTACAAGCTGCCGAAACGCATCCTGTTCGTCGATGAGTTGCCGCGCAATACGATGGGCAAAGTTCAAAAAAACATACTGCGCGAACGTTACGCTCATCTCTATGACTAGGGCGCGAGAAGGTGCCGGAAACTCCCGCGAACCGGGTTGACCTTGCCCCGCCGCCCGGTGATCGCATCACCACTCCCCACGCAACGGCGTGGGGAGTGGTGATGAACCGCTCTACCTGTTCGGGACATCAGGTGGACCGGTAGGAATTCAAGATGACCATGGTCTGCCTTCTCACGACGGCTTTGAGCGTTTCGATTCTCTCGGTCGTAAACTCCTTCCACCCCATCCAGTCCTCGATGTGTTGCCGGGCGAGATGAACGACGACCAATTGACCGTTGATCGTCGTGCACACGACGCTGATTTCCTCATCGCAGAGACGAGGGCCGCCGATGCGGGACACGACAGCGGCGCAGCAGTCCCGAATCCGCCTTCCCGTAGCGCTCTTCCCGCCTGATTTATTTGTCGTCCGGCTTGACGGCGCTTGATGCTGCGCGATGAACAAGGCTCGGGTTGCGGCGTCAGGCGTGGCAAACAGGAAATCCGCCAGGGCCTCGAGAATCCGGCAATATCCATCGATGAGCCTGTCGGCGTCCGCATTCGCTGCAAGCAGGTCCTCGACATCCCTGGCAACAGGCCCAATCGCCTCCCAGGCGGAAGCGTGGATGTCTTCGATGCAAGCCTGATACAGCCCTTCCTTGTTTTCGAAATAATATTGAAGCGATGGCGGCGGAACACCTGCCGCGCTTGCGATTTCCCGTGTGGAGACGCCGGCGAACCCCTTCTCGCCGAAGAGGGTAATCGCCTTCCTGATGATCTTGGTCTTCGTTTCCTCGCCGCGAGGATAGCCGCTCTCGGCGTTGCGCCTTCTCAAACTCGTCATCAATCACTCCATTCACGCAGGACGATAACACGGCCATCAAAAATATTCCAATCGGAAAAATTCTTCCAGTTGACATATTTCTTCCAAATGGAATAATTCACGCACTTCAACGAACATCGAGCGACATGACCATGGACGTGCAAGTCTCCCCCACGCCCGCCTTCACGACGGATACACAGACCCGGAAGAAGCGCGGGCCCAGGCGATATATCCTGGCGGCCATCGCAGCCCTCGCCCTCATCGGCGGCAGCTATTACGGCTACGACTGGTATACGAACGGGCGTTTCATCGAGAGTACCGACAATGCCTACCTGCGGGCCGATCAGGTCTCGATGGCGCCGGTGGTGTCCGGGCAGATCACCGAGATCTACGTCTCCGACAACCAGGCCGTCGCCATGGGTCAGCCGCTTGTGAAGATCGATCCGCGCCGCTACGAGATGGCCGTTCGCGAGGCAAAGGCGACCGTCACCGCTCGAGAGGCCGACGTGGCCAAAAGCGAAGCCGACATGGAGCATCAGGATTCCATCATCGCGCAAGCCCAGGCCGACCTGGACAATGCGGACGAGAATGCCCGGCTTGCCCAGCAGGACTTCGACAGGACATCGCCCCTTGCGGCAAGGGGCATCGAAAGCCAGCAGAAAGTCGAGCAGGTTCAGAGCGCTCTCGAACAGGCCAAATCGGTCATCCGGCTGAAGCAGGCGGTCCTCGACGCCGCCCGCCAGGAGATAGCAGCCTTGAAAGCCCAGGTCGAACAGGCGCATGCGGAGCTGGCCGCCGCCCGGGAAAGCCTCGGCAAAGCCGAGATCGACCTTGGCGACACGGTGCTGCGCAGCTCCATTTCGGGCCGTGTCGGAGATCGCACCGTTCAGGTCGGCCAGTTCGTGCAGCCCGGAACGCAACTGCTCACGGTCGTACCGACCGACAAGATCTATCTCGTCGCCAACTACAAGGAGACCCAGATCGGCGACATGCGCGAAGGACAACCGGCCACGATCCGCGTCGACGCCTTTCCCGACCTTGAACTGACCGGCGTCGTCGATAGCTTTGCCCCCGGAACAGGAGCGCAGTTCGCCCTCCTGCCACCGGAAAATGCCACGGGCAACTTCACCAAGATTGTCCAGCGTGTGCCCGTCCGCATCAAACTCGATACGGCACAAAAGGACATGCCCGCGCTCGTCCCCGGCCTCTCCATCGAAGTCTCCGTCGATACAAGAGCCGCGATCTCGCCTAAGGTGGCATACGCACAATGAGCGGCAATGCGACACCGACGTCTTCGGAAAGCGCAAGCGTCACAGATTGGGTGGCGGTCGTCGCCGGGGCGCTCGGCGCCCTGATGGCGACGCTGGACATCTCGATCACCAACACCGCCCTGCCCCAGATCCAGGGCGCGATCGGAGCCAGCGGCACCGAAGGAACATGGATCGGCACGGGATATCTGGTCGCAGAGGTCATCATGATCCCGCTGACTGCGTGGTTTACGCGATTGCTCGGCCTGCGGACGCTGCTTCTCGTCACCACCACGATGTTCGTTCTTTTCTCCATGTTCTGCGGCCTGTCGGACAGCCTCGTCGGAATGATCATCGGACGTGTCGGCCAGGGTTTCTTCGGCGGGGCTTTGATACCAACGGCACAGGTAATCGTCCGAACCCAGCTGCCGCCGCGCCAGATGCCGGTCGGCATGAGCATTTTTGGCGTTATCGTGCTTATCGGGCCGATCCTCGGCCCCGTTCTTGGCGGCTACCTCGCCGAAGAAATCACATGGAGATGGTGCTTCTTCCTCAATCTCCCGGTGGGGATCGCGCTGTCGATCCTCCTGCTCGTCGGCCTGCCCCGGCAAAGCCCGAACCTCGGGCTCCTGGCCAAGGCGGACTGGCTGGGCATTGCGGGCATGACGCTCGCATTCAGCTGCCTGACGGTCGTGTTCGAGGAAGGCCAGCGCGAGAGCTGGTTTGAATCTTCGATGATCGTCGAGCTCAGCCTCGCCTCATTGCTCGGCTTCGTCGTGCTCTTCATCACCCAGAAGACGAGCGCGGACCCGGTCATCAAGCTCTCCCTGCTTCGAAACGGCGCTTTCGCCAGCGCCACCATGATCGCCCTGGCCGTGGGCGCCGCAACCTATGGCGCGACCTTCATCCTGCCCCAGTTTCTAAGCTCGATCGCGGGCTACAATCCCCGCCAGGCGGGCGGCATCATGGCCTTGTCGGCCGTGCCGGTGTTTTTGCTCGTCCCGATTCTGCCGCGTGTGGTCGGCCGCTTCGACGCGAGGCTCATGGTGGCGCTGGGTCTGTTTTTCTTCGCAGCCAGCTGCTTCGTCGATGTGGGCTTGAGCCCGGACAGCGCCGGGGGTGATTTCACCATCTCGCAACTGCTGCGTGGCGTCGGCCAGATACTGGCCGCAATGCCGCTCAACCAGGTCTCCATGGCCGCCATCGGACGAGAGAACGCCGCCGACGGCGCGGGCATATACAGCATGGCGCGAAACCTCGGGGGATCGATGGGGCTTGCCCTGAGCGGCGTTGTCATCGATCAGCGAAGCGCGGCCCATTCGGACACGATCCGCGAGACGCTCACGGCCAATTCGCTCGCCGGACAGGCGCGACTGGCGGTGAGCGGCGTATCGCAGGGAATAGACACCGCCACGGCCAAGTTGCGCGCCATCTCGCAATTATCGAGCCTGATCGAGCGAAACGCGCTCGTGATGACCTACAGCGATTGCTTCTGGCTGATGGGCGTCATGATCCTTGCCATGATGCCTGTGGTGCTGCTGCTTCGCCGGCCAAAGCCGGTGAGCGGAGAAACCGCGCTCGCCGCCGGACATTGAATACGGGCACCACCGCCCGCGCATATGCGACCTGTCGCATCCGAGGCATGGTGCCGCCCGGATCGAAAAATAAGGGGTCGAGCAAGGTTTGGGTTGACCGCTTTCAGCGGCAGGACGACACTTGAAGGCGCAGCAAGGTGGGAGGAAACAAGATGGAAGAGTCGGACCGGTGGCGCCAGATGGCAACAGCGCCGAAAGACGGCAGCCGGATCCTGGTTACGGTCCGCCCGTCCGAACAGGGGCCGGCGGAAGTGGATCTTGCCTACTGGTCGCATGGCGATCAGTTCGGGGCGGAAGGCTGGCGCGCCTCCGATTCCTCACCCGGTTGCATCATCGAATATGCCGAACCGGAGCTGAAGTGTTGGATGCCGATGCCCTCGGCCAATCTCAACCGTGCCGCCATGCCTTTGCCATGGGAAGGCGAGGACGCCGAGCAGCTCGACGGCTCGGGGATTTGACGAGGCGCTTCCCCATATCGTGAAGAACAGGCCGCCAGCGGAGCGCTGAGCGCCGCGAGGCTTGCAAATGCCCGCTTCGACGGAAAGCGAACCCGTGCGCCATCGAGAGCTCATGAACCGTCTCATGCATCCCTCATCCATGCTGCCATCCGGCAAAAGCTTTGCGATGACGCTTTCATGCTCCGTCGTTCGATGCGTAACGGCCTGGGAAGCGCCCTCACGAAAAGGGAGATCACGCCACATGCCGGATGAGAGCGGCTTGTAGCAAGGCGCCCCCCCCCGGAAACGGCCAGCCCCAAGCGGCCCACCGGCCGGCGATAGCGGCCGGTAGCGGACCATGGACCAATCGTTCATCTGAACGACTAGGCGAATTCGAATCCGCTTCTGATACTGCGCGTTCTCGATAGACGAAGAACGCCGAAAACAATCGGCCATCAGGGGGATCGAACAGCTACGATGAAATATTTCGTTCAGTGTCAGCAGTGGGTGTGGTCATGACGATGACATCAACCTCACCTCACCCTCCGACTGCGTTTCCGAAACTTACCCTGACCGCGCTGGTGGCATTTGCCGCAATCACACCGATGGCCCTCTTGGTGGCGCCGGCGCTTGCCGCACAGCTCGGCATGGAACTGGGCATCGGCCCGGCGCAGATCGGCACCTATTTCTTCGTGGAAAACGGCGCCTTCAGCGCGGCCTCGCTGGTGTCGCTTGCCTGGCTAGGGCGGGCCAATGTGCGTGTCGTCGGCCTCGTCGCGCTCGCCATCTTCATCATCGGCAACCTGGCCACCCCGCTCGTGCTGCCCGATTATACCAGCCTGCTGTTCATTCGTGCCTTCACGGGCTTCGGCGGCGGCACGCTTATGGTCCTGTCGATGGTCAGCGGCCAGGACGCCGAAAATCCGGATCGCGTTTTCGGCTACTGGGTGGTGGGGCAACTCGTGGCCGGCGCGTTGGGGCTTTTTCTCTTACCCCATCTCTTTGCGGCTTTCGGGCTCAAATCCTTCTATCTTGCACTCGGCGTCATTACCCTGCTGCTTTCGCCTCTCTACCGGGGATTCCTGGCGCCCGCCTCATCGCAGCCATCCGCTTCAGCGGATGCGTCGACCGGCCGCTTCGTCGTGCTCGCCATTCTGGCTGTCGCGGCCATACTTGCCTTCTACATCGCCATCGGCGGCGTCTGGACCTTTGCCAGCATGGCGGCGTCACAGGCGAAAATCGCCAACGAGGCCGTTGGCGGCATTCTCGCCGTCGCCTCGCTCTTCGGCATTGCCGGCGCAATGCTCGCCACCTATCTCGGCGGTCGCCTGGGTCGACGGGCGATGCTCGTCGTCGGCTATGCAATCCTGCTGCTGTCATTGATCGGCCTGGCGATGTCCTCCGACAGAACCGGCTATATCGCGGCCATCTGCAGCTTCAAATTCGCCTGGACCTTCGTCCTTCCCTTCATCGTCGCCGAAGTGGCAGGCCGCGACCCAACCGGCCGGCTCGTTGCCTCGACGACGCTCATCATCGGCACGGGACTGTCGCTCGGGCCGCTCTTCGCCGGCCTGCTGCTCGGTTCGGCCTGGGGTCTCTCCGCGGTCTTCACCGCCGCGACGCTCTGCGCCCTCCTCTCCTGCATCTGCCTGTTTGCCTCACCGAAATTGCAATCCACGGTCTGAACGGGAGGTAACATATGGGAAAGACGGCCTTTTTTACCGATGAAAGAACCTTCTGGCATACCGGCGGCATCCAGTCGCTGGTCCTGCCGGTGGGTGGCTGGGTGCAGCCGCCATCAAGTGCCGGCTTTGCGGAATCGCCCGATTCCAAACGACGGCTCCTGTCGCTGCTCAAGGTCTCGGGTGTTGCGGACAAGCTTGACATGCGTTCGGCGGAGCCGGCCAGCCGGGAGGACCTGCTGCGCATCCATCCGGCGGCCTATCTCGAGGCTTTCAAGCACGCCAGCGACACGACGGGCGGCGATTTCAGCGGCTCGGCGCCCTTCGGCATCGGCAGTTATGAGATTGCGGCACTCTCGGCCGGCCTCGCCACAGGTGCGATCGACGCCGTCTTGTCCGGCACATGCGGGAATGCATTCTCGCTGTCGCGTCCTCCGGGGCATCATTGTCTGCCGGACATGCCGCTCGGCTTCTGCCTGCTTGCAAACATTCCGATCGCCATCGAGGCGGCGCGGGCAAGGCATGGAATTGAGCGTGTCGCCATTGTGGACTGGGATGTCCATCACGGCAACGGCACACAGGCGATCTACTACGAAGACCCCGATACGCTGACGATCTCGCTCCATCAGGACAGGTGCTTTCCACCCGGCTACTCGGGCGCCGAAGATATCGGCACCGGCAGAGGAACGGGAGCGAATATCAACATTCCTCTCCTGCCCGGCGGCGGTCACGCCGTCTACATGCGCGCCTTCGAGCGCATCGTCGTCCCAGCCCTGGAGGCCTTCAAACCGGACCTGATCGTCGTGGCCAGCGGCCTTGACGCGTCGGCGGTCGATCCGCTTGCCCGGATGAACCTGCACAGCGACAGCTTCCGCAACATGACGCGGACCATGGTCGATGCGGCCGCCCGCCTCTGTGGGGGGCGGCTGGTCATCATTCACGAAGGCGGGTACTCGGAAACATACGTCCCCTTCTGCGGGCAAGCCGTGATCGAGGCGCTTTCGGGCGAAACCAGCGCCGTTGTCGATCCTCTCATGGAGATGGCGCTGGCATGGCAACCGGAGGAGCGGTTCGATGCCCTTCAGTTCGGGATTCTCGAAGAAATGGCGCGATCCCGTGGCCTCTAGAAATTGACCTGCGCGAAGCCGGCGGTCTATCCTGCGTAAGCCGGCATGATGCGCGACCTGGCTCGGCTTCAGCCGGCTTCAAAGGGGGAGCGAAACTTGCGATGGGACAAGGCGTCACGACGCGCGGAAGACGTGAATCGCCGGCGTTGAGCACAGGAAATCTTCATGAACCGATCCGGCTGGATATGGTTTCCGGCTCCGCGCGGCCCGCGCGCCGCATGGATTTTGCCGAAACGCTGGCCAGCCCCGGCAACGTCAGCAGCAAGCTGAGCCTTTTTCTTCTTGACCTTTACGCCGCCGCCGTACGCGAGGATGTCGGTCGCTTCGAAAGATGCTTCTTTTCTCTGCTGGAAGATCTCGTCCCTTGCGACGCGGGTTGGACGGGTGTTGCCGCGCCGGCGGAGAACAGGCCGGTCAACCACTGCAGCTTCGTCTACCAGCTGCCCGAGAATTTCTTCCGGGAGTGGCTCCATGTCACCGATCGGGACCCCTTGGCCGATCTGGCACGCCTCGTCTTCGGGCAGGCCACGGTCGTCGACAGCGGCGACGAGACGGTCGATCCGGAATTCAGAGCGTGGGCGCAAAAATTCGGCCTTAAATATCTTCTGCGGGTCTGCGCGCTGGACAATCGTTTCGGGCTGATCGGCTTCCTGTCCATCTACAGGCGCGACGCCGCGCAACCATTCACCAAAGCGGAAATCGAGATGATGGAAACCCTGATTCCGCATCTTGCGGCGGCGATGCGGATTAATCGCACGATGCAGCTGTTTCGCCTGGGACAGGAGGTGGTCGGCGCCACAAGGCGCGCAATCTGCGACGCTTATGGCGTCATACACCGCGCGGACGAGGGCTTTGCCGAGGTGGTGCGGGCGGAATGGCCGGACTGGAACGGCGGCAAGCTGCCCTCCCCTCTTTGCCGGCACGTCCGCTCGCAAACCGACAAGCCTTTCATGGGTGCGCTTCACCGCATCGACATCAGCCCTATTGCCGGCCTGTTTCTCCTTGAGCTGCGCCCACGGTCGCTGGCCGATCGGCTGGCGTCGCGGGAGCTCGAAACGATCCAGCATTTCGCCAATGGCGCCTCCTATAAGGAAGTGGCGCGCCGGATGAACATTTCCCCGGCAACGGTCAGGCATCACTTGCGATCGGCCTACAAGAAGCTCGGCGTCCACGACAAAATGCAGATGTCGCGCTTGATTGCCGGAGTGGGTGAACGCCGGTTCGAATAAGACGGGAGCAGTACGGAGGAACGCGGCAGGCAGGGGCGACAGGCCGGATCAACCGGGCTGATGACCGATATCCCAGAACAGACCGGTCATGATCGCCAGCCCTTCGGCGATGATCGAGACTGGCAAATGTTCGTCCGCGCCGTGCTGACCGCAGCCGGGATACGAGTGCGGAATCCAGATGGTCGGCAGACCGAGCGTCTGCGCGAACACATGGTTGGGAAGCGCGCCGCCGAAATTGGGAATGATCTGTGGTTTCCGCGCCAGCGTCCGCTCCATGGAGCGCGCCGCGAACGTCACCCATTCGTTTCCGAGCTCCGATCTGCTCGCAGGGAAAGGCATGGAGCCCGTCGGTGTTGCTTTCACCCGCGAACAGCCTGCGCTTTCGAGCTTTCGCGAGACGGCAGACAAGACGCCATCGGCATCGACACCCAGAGGAAAGCGCAGCTCAAGCCGCGCCCTTGCCGAGGGAGGGATAGCGCCGATCGGCGATTTGATATTGCCGACTTCGATGTCCATGACTTCGAGGGTCGACCACGCGTAGACGCGCTCCGCCTGGGTCAGGCCCGGCTCTCCCCACCATTCATCCAGCGAGACGTTCTCCGCCGGTGCCTTGATGTGGCAGGATTCCAGCGACTTGCGGATATCGGCCGGGATGGTCCCCGGGGTCAATTCCGGGACCAGGCACTGGCCGGTGGGACCGATCAGCGCCGCTATCGCGTGGCAAAGCTCGACGCCGGGATTGGCAACCAGGCCGCCCCAGTTGCCCGAATGCAGGAAATTTGCTCGCTCGTGGACCTCGAGATAAAAATCGAGAGCGCCCCGCGAGCCTAAAAACATCGTGGCTTCGTCTTCCGAAATCCGCGGGCCGTCCGACGCGATGAAAAGATCAGCGTCAAAATCGTCCTTCCGGTCGGCGCAGAGCTCGGCAAGCCCGGGAGAACCGCATTCCTCTCCCATTTCAAAAAGGTATTTTACATTGAAACCCAGCGAGCCGACGGTGTCGAGCACGGCAGCCAGCGCGGCAAGATTGACCAGATGCTGTCCCTTGTTGTCGGCCGTGCCTCTGCCATAATACCGACCGTGCCGCTCCTGCAGGACGAAAGGCGACAGACCCGGCGTCCATTGTTGCTCAAGGCCGCTCACGACATCGCCATGTCCGTACATCAGAACCGTCGGCAAGGCCGGATTCTCGATGCGGCTTGCGAGCATGAACGGCAAAGGGGTCTCTGTTCGCCTGTAATACGCTACCTGAAAACCAAGCCGCTCGCATATGGGCTCGATCTCGTCCCTTAGATATCTTTCGACATCGGCAAGATGTTCCGGTTCCCTCGAAACGGTCGGGATGGCGACGCAGCGCGCGAGATCCGCGCGAAAGCTGCCGTCTTTCAATCCTGCAAGAGCAGTCGCAATCGCGTCGTCGCGGGTGGATAAGGCGGTTGTATGCATCGGTTCTCAAGCGACGATATCGATTTGGCCCGTTCTTCTCGCATGAAGCGGATCGATGCTCAAGCTGCACACCGGCGGGAAAGCTCCATTCAAGGTTTCGCCAGCCTGCAATGGCCGTCCTCTCGCCGCGAAAAGTGGCGTGGCGCCGCCAACCGGTCCAAATGACCGATTGCCACTGCCGGCTACATCGATATATCTAATGAGATATATCGATGTTCGTCAGAGTCTGACAATGCGCGCTCACGCGCGGCCAATGGCTCTGAAATCACCCAAACATACGGAGTATCGCTTGACGTTTGAGCTTGTCGTTTCCCAAGGGCGCATTGCCGACCGCACGCGCGGCGCGATACCAGGCGCGGCGAAGACGGCGGAAGCGCTACGCCAACAGACCGGTCTATCTCCAACGGTGGTCGGAACGCCCGCCCCTCCAAAGAGCGACGATTGGTCGACGAGCCTGCCTGAAGCAAGCGGCACACTGACCGCACTGCAGGCGGCGGTTCGCGCAATTCTGGAGCGCAGCAACACGCCTTTGATCGCGGCGAACACCTGTTCCGCAAGTCTCGCAACGCTTCCCGTCGTCGCACGCGCGCATCCTGATATAACGATCCTCTGGATCGATGCCCATGGCGACTTCAACACGCCGACGACGACGGAAAGCGGCTATCTCGGCGGCATGGTTCTCGCGGCGGCCTGCGGGTGCTGGGACAGCGGTTTCGGCGACGGCGTCGACCCGTCGAAGGTCGTGATCGCGGGTGCGAGAGATATCGATCCCGCTGAAGAGGCACTCCTGCGGCACGCCGGCGTTCGCGTCCTGTCCCCGGCGCAAACAAGCCCCGGCTCCATCCTGTCGGCAATCGGCAACGGACCGGTGTGGATCCATGTCGATTGGGACGTTCTCGAGCCGGGCCATGTGCCCGCAGCCTACGCGATCGCCAAAGGGCTTCTTCCGGAAACATTGCGGGCCATCTTCGAACAGATTCCACGGCGACAGATTATTGGAATAGAGCTTGCCGAGTTCGAGGCGTCGGAGGACGAAGCGGAGAATGCTAGAGCGCTCGCCTTTCTCCTTCGGGCCATCTCGCCGTTGATCGCGACGCGGCAAGAGTAAGTGCGGGCTGTCGCTCCACTCACCGGCTTGCTCCGGGACAAAGGGTTATTGCGCCACGTCTCTGAGAAATCCGATGATATTCGATGCAACCCGCAGCGGATCTTCCCAATGTGGGTTATGGCCGAAACCATGCATGACGATCGATCGGGCGGCGGGTAGCGCGGCGGATAGTCTCCGGCGGTGCCCTGCATCGAAGAGCTCGTCCTTGTCTCCCGCAAGGCAGAGTACGGGGACCGCTATTTCCGCCGCCGCTTCGCCCAGATCAAGATCATGAAAGCCGGAAAGCACTTCATGCCAGACAGACGCCGGAATGGTGGCTGCTTCCCGGCCCAGATAGGTCAGGAAATTCCGGTCGACCTGCTGCGGACTTGCATGCCAGAACGCAAAGAACGGATTCGAGGGCTCTATGGGATCGGACAGGGCAAGGATACGCCTGGAAATATCTCCATCCGCCGGGAAACCGGGTCTCAATGTTCCTGAGACAGTCACAAGCGCCTTCAAGGAACGAGGGCGGCGGGACGCGAGTTCGATTGCCGTCATAGCGCCCAGCGAATGACCGACGACAGCAAGAGGCTTCGTGCCCAATTCCGCAATCAGGGCCTCGACATCGTCGGCGAAGTCGCGCACGGCCAACTCCGTGCGCGCATCCGAGTGACCATGGCCAGCGAGATCGGGCATGATAAGGCGATAGTCTTCGAGATACGGCTCGATCAATGAGAAGCTGCGGCTTGAATCCGAGTAGCCATGCAGCAGGAGCAGCGTTGGGCCTGCTCCCCCATTGTCGATGAAGGCCGACATGCGGCCGTCCGGCAATCGAATTCTCGATTTGCGGTCGTTCCAGCTATCCTGTGCGATATGTTGCATGGATAGAGGATCACAGACCCAGTTTCGCCTTAACCGCGTCAAAACCCGGCTGTCCGTCGATGGTCGTGACGTCCTTGAGCCAGGCATTCAGGCGGGCGGGTTCCGATGTCAGCGCCTTGGTCGCGGCCTCTTCGGGCGACAATTCGTCATTCATCAGATAACCCATGCCCTTGTTTTCGAAATCAACGTCGAAGGTGAGGTTCTGCAGGAGTTTCGCCACGTTGGGGCATTCTTGCATATAGCCCTTGCGCACCTGTGTCGAAACGGTTGCAGCGCCGAAATCCGGCCCGTAGAATTTATCGCCGCCGGTCAGGTATTTGATATCGAACGCCGTGTTCATCGGATGCGGCGCCCACGCCTGGAACACGATGAAATCCTTGCTCTTCACGGCGCGCTGGACCTGGGCCAGCATGCCCTGCTCGCTGGATTCCACCACGTCCCAACCCTTCAGACCCAAGGCAGGATCTGCAACGGCATCGAGCATCAACTGATTTGACCCCGGCTCGATTCCATAGAGCTTCTTGCCGAAGCGGTCGCTGAACTTCTGAAGATCCGCGAAATCCTTGACGCCCGCGTCCCAAACGTAAGTGGGCACGGCGAAGGTGTACTTGGCGCCTTTCAGGTTGGTCGCGACGGTCTCGACCGAACCGTCGGCTTTGAAGGGCTTGTAGTAGTTGACCATGGCCGGATCCCAATAGCCAAGAAAGACGTCGAGATCCTTGTTCTTCATGCTCACGTAAATGATATCGACGCCGAGCACGGAGCTTTGCGCCTGATAGCCGAGCGCATTGAGAAGCGTCGCGGCGATGCCCGTCGTAAAGGCGAGGTCGTTCCAGCCGGGCTCCGCCATTCGCACCGCCTTGCAGCTCGGCGGATCGGCGGCAAAACTCGGCGCGGCAGCGGCGCACAAGGAGAGGGAAAGCATCCCCGTTTTCAGAAGCCTGTTCATTTCATCGCTCCCATTTTTTCACATTGCCTTATTGGTCATTTTATTGTCCCACTGGTCAACAATTGATCTTTGCCGCTGAATTGTCAATGGTGAACCGTCAAAACGGGAATAATCGATGAAACTCACCGCAATCAGCACGGTCCGGCGCCTGGAACTCCGCAAGGCAGCGTTCGAGGTTTTGCAGAAGGAGGGGATGGCGGGTGCGACCTTGGAAAAGGTCGCCATGCACGCCGGCGCCTCGAAAGGCATCGTGCTTCACTATTTCAGAAATAAGCAGGAACTGTTCGAACACGCGATGCGGGAAGCCAACGCGTCATTGAGCGAAGCGGTCAGCGCCAGACTGAAGCGGGCGACGACACCGTATGAACGGCTCGATGCAATTATCCAGGGAAATTTCGAGGAACGTTTTTTTCAACCCTCGGTCTGCCACGCCTGGCTGTCCCTCTGCGCCGAAGTTCCGCGGGAGCCGCAACTGGCGCGGATTCAGAAAGTCATTCACGCTCGCATGCGCTCGAACGTGATGTCCGCCCTTGTCGATATATTGCCTCGTGCCGAATGCGAAGCGGTCGCATTGACGATCACGTCTCTGATCGACGGGCTCTGGCTGCGCGGCGGCCTTCAATCGGGGGGACTATCGCGGGAAACAGCAATAGCACAGGTTCAGGACTACCTGGCCTATCGACTGGGTCCGCCACGAAAATAGCCATACCATCCACCAGCCGTTGCAAAATTGCGGCGAGAGAGCCGGGGTTACGGCGAGAACTTTTGCGCCGGCACCCAATCCCGATGTCAGGTATCGACTGCGAGCGATCTCCCGGCTCCCCTCTCTCCAAGGCCACGGCTTCGGCAAACCGGTCTCATGCATCGTCCCGCTTGTGCGGGCAGGAACAGTCAAAACGGCCCGGGAGCGACATTCAATTCGGTCTGCCTGCCGGCCGATGGGTGAAGTGAAAATTGAAAGAGAACGATGTTGACGCTTTTGAAATTGATCGCGCCTCTGCCATGCATTTGCCTTCTCGCCTGCCTTCCGGCGCAGGCGCAGGAATATCAGGAAAGCGTTATTCTTTCCGTTTCCTCCAAAACGCTGCAATGGGCCGATGTCTACAAGGCGCTGCCGGACCGGCCGGATGATCCCTATTATCATGTGCGTGTCATCAAGCGGCAAAAAGGCTGGAAGCCCTGGCAGTTCAAGGAATTGGCGTTTCACATGGCGGTGACGCCAAAGGCGTTGGAGGCGAGCCGGATCCATGAGAAAGCGAAGATCTACAGCTACAAGGATGTGGAGATTCGCGGCGCGTATCGTCGCTGGCTCGACGATCCGTCGACGCGCTCCGAAGTTCCCGTTTGCGATACGAATATTCTGAGCTGCGTCAGACAGTTGCCGGCGCGATAGAACGAGGAGAGGCTTGTGCGAAATCTGCTTCGAGGCGCGGCACTCTCCGCAATGTTCTGCGGCACGGCCGCTGCCGCCGATATCGGCGATGTCGTCTTCCGGAATGATCTGGCTGCCTGTGTGACGGTCGAAGCCGCGACGACGCGAATTGAGGCAAACATCGTCTCGACGGACGCCAGGTTTCGATTGCATCGCCCCATCGGCGCATGCGGATGTTTCTCGGCACTTGCGACCTATACCAGCAGCGTCAACGACCATGGGACCAGGCAGATTGTGAATGAGGGCCTGATAAGCATCAAAGACGGAGGCCGGAAAAGGCTTGTCCTTGCCGCCGAGCCGGCGCTCATTACAGGCAGGAACGTACAAGTGCGCCTGACCTGCGCACGTCCATCGTAGTGACTCGCCCGATTATTTAAACTCGTGATGGAGACGCACTTTCCGCAGCGAAATTGTGCCCTAAGTTAGCTCTGCCGCACCGCCAAATGTGGCAGAGACCCGGCACGGCGGACAACACGAGGACGTAGCGTCGGGTCTCAACCGGGAGAGGGCCGGGAAACCTTTTTGCCTTCCGCATAGCGCGTTTTCGCCTCTGCGCCGACAACTCCACGAGCGATTTGCCCCGAACCGTGGCCGCGGGCGGTTCCGTATGTCATGGCATCGCGGGGCCGCATGCGCTCTTTGTGAGGCCGGACGAAAAGCCGCTGGGGTGACGATGCCAGCGGCGTTCGACAGGCCAGTGTCAAGAGGCGTCGTCAGTTGCCAAGGTTGTTCGCCGTAGCCGCGCCCTGTG
>UBYA01000011.1 GCA_900469615.1 Hyphomicrobiales bacterium
GCATCGACACGAGCCTTGATGGCGCCTTCTTCGACGATCGAGTCGTAGCCGCCGACAACCTTGAAGCCCCATGCGCCGGACTTGAAGCCAGCACCGGCAACAACGTCAGGAGCGTAGTGGTTGGCCTTGTCGTCCGCCCACCAGCTGGAGCCGTAGGACGCATCCGAGCCGCTGGAGTTCGAGTCTTCGAGCGAGATGACGGCCGTGAAGCCGTTGCCTGCGTCGTAGTTGTAGGTCAACTGGTTGAGTTCGTACGGGCCGTCATAGATCACGTCGTCGTTGATGACGTCGCCGGCGTAGCCCATGTACAGGTTGTACTGCGAGTCGAGCTTACCGACCGTGAAGCCGCCGAGGCTGATGTTGGCGAACAGAAGCTTCGTGGAGGTGGAGCCGCCGTCGTTCCAGTCCCAACGCAGAACCATGTTGGTCTTCAGCGGGCCGTATTCGGTGTCGGTCGCGGTGTCGACGTTCAGCTCGGCGCGGGTGTGCCAGAGCGTGCCGTTCTTGCTGTTCGGGTTATAGGCATCGTACCACTCGCCTTCGGTACGGACGCGGCCGCCGATCTTGAGGCAGGTTTCGGTGCCCGGGATGAAGAAGTAGCCAGCACCGTATGCGTCGCAGATGCGAACGTATTCCAGCGGCTCGGGCTCGGCAGCGACGATCGCGTCAGCTGCGTGCGCGCCGGATACTGCTGCCAGCGCAGCAGCGGAGCCGAGAAGAAGGCTCTTGATGTTCATTATAAACTCCTGATTGTAATATGCATTTCTAATTTACCGCGAGTGCAGAGCTGGAATACCGCTTTGAAGATCGGTTCGGTCTAAAACGCGACCGGATAGCCCGGCAAATACGTACCTGATGTTGGCTTGAGTCCCCTCGAACCTCCATGATTGACCCCGCGGCAAAGGTCTTGAAATGCCCCTACCGATCCGGCCGACTACTCGACCGTAAGACAACCTCTGTCCTGCATCCGATTTACAAACAGCCCGTATGTTTGTCAATTCAATGAAAGAGGCTCCGGCGTTAGTCTTGGGTGCTGTTGCCTAAATGCAACTGGTCTCCCGGACCACAACCCGGGCGGGGCCGACGCAGGCAATCGCCCGAAATCTGCGGCCAGCTCTGCCGCCGACAGGAACGCTGCGCCATTCGGCATGCCGGTCCGCGGCAAAGCGGTGCCTGCGGGTTTCAGCAATGCTCGGAAACAAAACTCAATAAATCGGTACACACAGAAATATCGAATCTCCCTAGATTCCCGCCGGCGCGCCATCGAAAAGGGGACAAATCGCGAATGCATGAGAACCGCCAGATATTCATCGCTACCCCCTGTTTCGGCGGTCTCGTTACCAAGGATTACATGCAATCCATCTTTTCCCTGATGCAGACGGGCGCGCAGGCCGGCATTCAACTGACGCTCGCCCTGCTCGGCAACGATGCCTTGATCACGCGCAGCCGCAACACCCTCGTATCGTCCTTTCTGAACGACACCGCGGCCACCCACATGCTGTTCATCGACGCCGACATCAGCTTCGAACCGGATCAGGTGATGCGGTTGCTCGACGCCGACAAGGATGTCGTCGCGGCGATGTATCCGATCAAGGATTACGATTGGAACACTGCCGCTCGCACCAATTCGCAGGACGGCTCGTCGCTTGCCTCAGCAGCGCTCCATTATGTCGGCACGCCTCTGATTGGCCAGAGTGCGGAACGGGACGGCGATTTTGTCAGCGCCGTCTATGCCGGAACCGGCATGCTTCTCATCAAGCGTGCGGTCATCGAGGCGATGACGGAGGCCTATCCGGGACTGCGCTATAACGCCATCCATGCCTATCCGAGCACGAAGCCATCGCCGGGCACGCAATACGCGCTGTTTGAATGCATGATCGAGGAAGAGACGGGCCTCTATCTCAGCGAGGATTTCGCCTTCTGCCGTCGCTGGCGCGCGCTTGGCGGCAAGATCTGGCTCGATACCGCCAGCAAGCTCTCGCACACAGGCCCTCATCGTTTCGTCGGCGACACCGCGCCGCGCTATTGAGGCGGCACAAAGCCGCCCCTTCGGAAAATCTCGCGTAGGTTGTATTTTCGACGCATGGCGGCTGCGATTCCTCCAGCCAACCGTGCTGTTTGCGGCGGGGTTGACAGGAACCAACGCGACGGCATAGCCTTTTCACATTCACCAGGGGGGTCCCGGCAAGGGGCTGAGATACTGCTGGACAATATGGCTTTGCCTGTTGTGGCGCAGTGACCCGTTGAACCTGATCCAGTTCATACTGGCGTAGGGACGGTGCAAGCGCTCGAAGGCTTCGGATTCCCGCGTGGATTCCATGCCGGCGTCTTTTCATCATTCCGGCTGATGACTGGGTCTCCAACCGCCACTTGGAGCCTCAAACCATGACCATTGCCGCAAAGACCCTCACCCCCACCGTCACCACAGGGCCGCTGCCCGCGTCGCGGAAGATCCATGTCACGGGCGATATCCATGCCGATATCCGCGTGCCGATGCGGGAGATCAGCGTCCACCCGACATCGGGCGAACCGCCCGTCATCGTCTACGATTCCTCCGGGCCCTATACGATCGAGGGCGCGGAAATCCGTATCGAGCAGGGCCTGCCGCAACTCCGTCGCAACTGGGTGCTCGCCCGCGGCGATGTCGACGCCTATGAAGGCCGACATGTGCGCCCGGAAGACAACGGCTTTGTCACCGGCGAGCGACTGACCCCGGAATTTCCGGGCAGACGCCAGCCATTGCGGGCCAGGGACGGCAAGGCCGTCACCCAGATCGCCTATGCGCGCGCCGGCATCGTCACCCCGGAAATGGAATTCATCGCCATCCGTGAAAATCTCGGCCGCAAGGCGCAGGCCGAAGCCATGGCGCGCGACGGCGAAAGCTTCGGCGCCCATATTCCAGACCATGTGACCCCGGAATTCGTCCGCCAGGAGGTCGCGGCCGGCCGCGCGATCATTCCGGCCAACATCAACCACCCGGAAAGCGAACCGATGATCATCGGCCGAAATTTCCTGGTGAAGATCAACGCCAATATCGGCAATTCCGCCGTCACCTCGTCCATGGCGGAGGAAGTCGAGAAAATGGTCTGGGCGGCGCGCTGGGGTGCCGATACCGTCATGGATCTCTCGACCGGCCGCAACATCCACAATATCCGCGAATGGATCATCCGCAATTCACCGCTGCCGATCGGCACGGTGCCGCTCTATCAGGCTTTGGAGAAGGTCGGCGGCATCGCCGAGGAACTGACCTGGGAGATCTATCGCGACACGCTGATCGAGCAGGCCGAGCAGGGCGTCGACTATTTCACCATCCATGCCGGCGTGCGGCTGCACTACATTCCGCTCACCGTCAACCGCGTCACCGGCATCGTCTCGCGCGGTGGCTCGATCATGGCGAAATGGTGTCTCCATCACCACCGCGAGAGCTTCCTCTATGAACATTTCGAAGACATCTGCGATATCTGCCGCGCCTATGACGTCTCCTTTTCGCTTGGCGACGGCCTGCGCCCCGGCTCGATCGCCGATGCCAACGACGCCGCGCAGTTCGCCGAGCTGGAGACGCTGGGCGAACTGACGAAGATCGCCTGGGCGAAAGACTGCCAGGTGATGATCGAAGGCCCCGGCCATGTTCCGATGCACAAGATCAAGGAAAACATGGACAAGCAGCTGACCCTCTGCGGCGAGGCGCCTTTCTACACGCTCGGGCCGCTGACCACGGATATCGCGCCGGGCTACGATCATATCACCTCGGGAATCGGTGCTGCGATGATCGGCTGGTTCGGCACGGCGATGCTCTGCTACGTCACCCCGAAAGAACATCTCGGCCTGCCCGACCGCAACGACGTCAAGACGGGCGTCATCACCTACAAGATCGCCGCCCATGCGGCCGATCTTGCCAAGGGCCATCCGGCCGCACGCGTCCGCGACGATGCATTGTCGCGCGCCCGCTTCGAATTCCGCTGGGAAGACCAGTTCAACCTGTCGCTCGATCCCGACACCGCGCGCAGTTTCCATGACGAAACCTTGCCGAAGGAAGCCCATAAAGTCGCGCATTTCTGCTCGATGTGCGGCCCGAAATTCTGCTCCATGCGGATATCGCACGACATCCGCGCCGAGGCGCAGAAGGAAGGGCTGGAAGCGATGGCGGCGAGATATCGGGAGGGGGGCGACCTTTATATGCCGGTCGATGCCACCGCACAGCCGGCCGAGTAAGATGCGCATCCTCGTCAAAGGGGCCGGCGTCGCCGGCCTCACCGTCGCTCACGAACTGTACGCGCGCGGTGCCGAAGTCACGGTCTTTGAGACCAGCCGCAATTTCAGCCGCGCCGCCTCCTGGCTCGCCGGCGGAATGCTGGCCCCATGGTGCGAACGGGAAAGTGCCGATGCGGCCGTGCTTGAACGCGGTCGCGACGCTGCCGATCGATGGGAAGCGATCCTGCCGGGAAGGATCGTCCGCAATGGAACGCTTGTCCTCGCGCCGAACCGCGATCGACAGGAGCTAAGACGGTTCGCGGACCGCACGACGGGCTATCGCTGGGTGGACGAGCACGAAATCGCCACCCTTGAACCGTCCCTCGCCGGCCGTTTCCGGCACGGCCTGTTCTTTCCGCAGGAAGCGCACCTCAATCCGCGCGAGGTCCTGCATTCATTGAGAGACGATCTTTCGGCAAAGGGCGTCATATTTGCCGACGGAATAGCCGACGACGGCGAATTTGCCGATATCGTCGACTGCACGGGAGCGGCTCGTATCCGCCTAAGTCGGGAGTTGCGGGGTGTTCGGGGCGAAATGCTCTATCTGCAGACGCAGGAGATCGCGCTTTCACGGCCTGTCCGCCTGCTGCATCCGCGCTTTCCCGTCTATATCGTGCCGCGCGGCGACGGCCTGTTCATGGTCGGCGCGACCATGATCGAAACCGAGTTCGGCGGGGCCATTACCGCCCGCTCGCTGATGGAACTGCTGAACGCGGCCTATGCGCTGCATCCGGCCTTTGCCGACGCCGCCGTCGTCGAAACCGGCGCCGGCGTCCGCCCCGCCTTCCCGGACAACCTTCCCCGCGTCATGCAGGAAGGCAAAACCATCCTTATCAACGGCCTTTATCGCCACGGCTTCCTGCTGGCGCCGGCGATGGCCGCCGAAGCGGCAAGCCTCATCTTTTCCAGATACGACAGCAACAGGAACCGCCCATGCGCCTGATCATCAACGGCGAAACACAGATCGTCGAGGCAGCAACGCTTTCGCAGCTTCTAGTTGCCCTGGACTATGAGGGCGAGTGGCTGGCAACCGCCGTCAACGGCGAACTCATCCATCGTGAAGAGCGCGATGACCACCCCCTTGCCGACAATGACCGGATCGAAATCCTCACGCCAATGCAAGGAGGCTGACCCATGCTTGAGCTCTACGGAATAAAAATCGCATCGCATCTTCTTCTCGGTACGGCCCGCTACCCTTCACCGGCCGTGCTGGCGCAGGCCGTCCAGCGCTCGGGCACCGAGATCGTCACCCTATCCCTGCGCCGGGAAACGGCGGGCGGACGCAACGGCGGCGCATTCTTCGACATGATTCGCGGCCTGGGCGTCCGCGTTCTTCCCAACACCGCCGGCTGCCATGGAGTATCCGAAGCAATCCTGACCGCGAAAATGGCGCGCGAGGTGTTTCGAACCAACTGGATCAAGCTTGAGGTAATCGGCCATCACGACACGCTTCAGCCCGATGTCTTCGCTCTGGTGGAGGCGGCCAGGATTCTCACGGATGACGGTTTCGAGGTCTTTCCCTATACGACGACCGATCTCGTCGTCGCCGAGCGTCTGCTGGACGCCGGATGCAAGGTGCTGATGCCCTGGTGCGCGCCGATCGGCACGGCGGCAGGGCCGCTCGACCCCTCGGCTCTTCGTTCCATGAGAGCGCATTTTCCGCAAGTGCCGCTCATCGTGGACGCCGGTATCGGCAGGCCCTCGCATGCGGCCGCCGTCATGGAGTTCGGCTTCGATGCCGTGCTTCTCAACACGGCCGTCGCCGGCGCCGGCGATCCGGCGGCCATGGCGGAAGCCTTCGCCGAGGCGATCGAGGCCGGCAGGCAGGCTTTTGGCGCGGGCATGCTGGAGCCGCGCGACATGGCGGTGCCGTCCACTCCGCTCATCGGAAAGGCGGTTTTCTCGTGACGCTCGACCCTTTCTATCTCATCGTCGATAGCGCAGCCTGGATCAGGAGACTGGTGCCGCTCGGCGTCAAACTGGTGCAGTTGCGCATCAAGGACCGTACGCTTGAGGATATCCGCGCGGAGATTCGCGAATCGAAGGCAGTCTGTGCCGCCTACTCGTGCCAATTGATCGTCAACGACCATTGGCGGCTTGCCATCGATGAAGGTTGCGATTTCATCCACCTCGGGCAGGAAGATCTGGCCGCCGCCGATCTCGGCGCCGTTCGCGCGGCCGGATTGAACCTGGGACTCTCGACCCACGACGAAACGGAATTGGCACAAGCACTTGCAGCTGAGCCCGATTACATAGCCCTCGGGCCGATCTATCCAACCATCCTCAAGGCCATGGCCTGGGCGCCTCAGGGTCTGGACCGCATCGCCCAATGGAAAACGCATATCGGCCACATGCCGCTTGTTGCGATCGGTGGACTGACGGTCGAACGCCTCGCGGGCATATTCGCACATGGAGCCGATTGCAGCGCCGTCGTAACCGACATCACACGCAACAGTGATCCGGAATCGCGGACGCTCGAATGGATAAGAGCCACACGGCCACGGCTCAAAAGCTGAAGAATTGTGGGGACATCGCCGCATCCTGCGTGTTTTTCGGGCCGTGTGCCCGATGAACGGCGCATTCATAAAATATTCAGGCGAACATAATCATGCTTAAGACGTTGATTAAATGACTCGCGCATTCGCTGAGTTTGAAGACTGCTTTGGAGGTAGTCATGATAAAGAAGACGGTTTTTACGGTTTTGCTGGCCGCTACGGTCGTAGGCGGCGCATTGGCGCCTGTAAGCTTCGCGCAAGCGCAGCAATATGACGGCCGGCCGCCCTATCGCGGCGACTGGCGTGGCCATGACGACTGGCGTCGCCATCACCATCACGGCAATGGCGGCGCAATTGCCGGCGGTGTCGCTGCCGGTCTGATCGGCGGCCTTATCGGCGGCGCCATCGCCAATGGCGGCCCGGTTTACGCAGCGCCTCCCCCGCCGCCGCCGAGATGCTGGTTCGAGAACCGCGCGGTTCAAAACCAGTATGACGACGGCTGGCACTACGAGCGCATCCGCGTTTGTAACTAGGACGGCCAACACGTTCGCCATCAGGCGAACCGTGCACATGACAGACGATATGGAGATTGCCGGCGGCTGAAACCGCCGGCAAACTTTTTTCGAAAGTGTCGGGCTGTCCGATTATGGGGCGTGCGTTCGCGAATAGGCGTTCGGTGCGGGAAACACTCTCCCGGCAAGGCTTTCGGCCCGCGGACGCCAGATTTCCACCTTCAGCGGATAGCAAGCCGCCGTATCGCTCGAATGCTCGCTGCCGCAATCCCCACCGGGGCAGGCCGAAAGGGCGCCGAGCAGGTCGATCTCTGCGAAGAATTCGATGAAATCGCCCGGCCGCACCGGGCTTGCCTTCATGAAATACTGATGCGTATCGCGCGTGAAGCCGGTGCACATGAACACGTTCAAGACGTCATGGACATGAAACTCCGCTTCCTGAACGGGAATATTCATCTCCTTGGCAAGGGCGCGCGACAGGTTGGAATGGCAGCAATGATGATAGTCGTCATCTTTCAGCAGCCGGTTCGTGTAGGGGTCGCAGCGCGTGCCGATGACATCATGGACGCCGGCTCCATCCGCATCCCAGCCGTACCAGCCGAGCGTATCATGGGTAATCGTCGCCATCGGCCGCAGATATGGCAAGGTGCTCCACAGCCGGTCTCCGACTCCGACATGGGTGGCGTGCAGCGCCCGCGTCTTGCCGCTGAAAAAGCGCTCCGATAGATCGGCTGCGTTCCACAAATTGAGATCGCCCACCTGCGATCCCTCTACGCTGACGATACGGAAGAAATGCCCCTTCGGCACCCGGAAACTGCCGCCTTCGCGCGGCGGCACGATGACCTCGGCAACCTTGGCCATGCCCTCCCGGGCGGCATGCAGCACATCCATATCGGCCGGCGTCAGCGTTCCGTTGGGATAAACCACGACCGGCGGCTTGCGACGCCGCTCCTCTGCATCGGCGGGAGCGGGCATGTCAAAAAGACTGTTCATGATAACGTTCAGATCCTCACCGATTCAAACCGGGCTGTTCGATTCGCCAGCACTGTAAGGATATGGAGCCGGCGGGCAACAGCGATTGTCCTTGCTCTTTGGCTAAGTCCTGCTTAGCCTCGTGCGAATGCCACAAGTCCCGCTCGCTTCCCTGCGCCCCTTCGAGGCGGCCACCCGCCATGAGAGCTTCGTCAAGGCGGCGGCCGAGCTCAATATGACGTCAGCCGCCATCAGCCAGCATGTGCGAGCCGTGGAAAACTGGCTGGGTGTGGCGCTGTTCATCCGCCATGCCCGCGGCGTCACGGCGACAACGGCCGGCCGCGACTTCGCGGCGGCGGTTGCAAACGGTCTTGGGCATATCGAAATCGCCGCTCAGCAGTTAAGGCTGGACAGCATTGAACATCCCGTCAGCGTGGCATGCATCGCTTCCGTTGCCACCCGCTGGCTGATACCGCGCCTGCCTGCCTTCCGGAAAAAGCATCCCGGTATCCGCATCAACATCGTCTATGCGCTCGACGCGCCCACGCCGAAGGGCGCAGGCGTCGATCTCATGATCCGCCATGGGCCGCGACCGGCTGCGGACGCCGTCGCGCTTTTGGCCGCCGAGACGCGGCCGACCTGCTCGGCGGAGTACAAACGCCGTCATGGCCCGCTGCAAAATCCCGCCGATCTCGCCGATGCCGATCTTCTGCACGACGAAACGAGCTCCTCCTGGGCGCGCTGGTTTGCCCTCGCGGGTCTTCACCGGTCGCCGGATTCAGGACCGGTCTTTGCCGATTTCAGCCTGATGATCGCATCGGTCATCGGCGGCCAGGGCGTCGGTCTCTGCCCGACAGCCCTGATTGCCGACGAATTGGCCAACGGTACCTTGGTCACTCTGTTCGATACGCCGCTGGATACGGACAAGTTCTATTGGCTGCTCCAGGGCGACCGCCTGTCCGGCGAAGCGCAGATATTTCGCGACTGGCTGGTTTCCGCCGGCGGCTAGGCCGTAGAGAACTCGGGTCTCGGGAACGGCTGCGAGCTTTATCAGAGATTTTCCGCAGTAACCGTCAGAAACCGCACCGGCTCCGGATCGATGTCGGTATCGATCAACCCCAGCCGCTTCAGCGTCATGTCGATGGCACGACGGGCCTGAATTTCCGGCGCCTGGTCAAGGACGATCGTCATCAAACCTTGCTTCAGATAGCCGCGCGTGGCGTCCGACAATTCGTGACCGACCCAGAAGACAGACGGCATGCGATGGCGGCGCAGAACCGTTGCGATCGCCGCGTTGTCGCCGCCTGCGCTATAAAGACCGGCGATGTCGGGATATCTCGCAAATGCGCTCGTCAGAAGCTCCATCGTCTTCATCTCGTCGTCTTCATCGAACATGACTTCGGCGAAGCGGTGCGACGGGTTGGCGTGCGCCAGCAGATGATCGGAAAAGCCGCGAATGCGCGCCTTGTGGTTCTCGTAGGCGCCGCTGTGACAGAGTGCGACAAAGGCTCCGGAGACGCCTGCCTGCATGCGCGTCATGTAGAAGGCGGCGGTGCGCCCGGCTGCCTCGTTGTCGATGCCGACATAAGACAGCTCCGGAGCCGGCCGCGTCATGATCTGTACGACGGGTATGCCGCCGCCGGCGGCCCTGCGGACGCTGCCGACCACATCCGGGTGATCGGGTGCGACCACGATCAGCGCGGAGCGCCGCGCCTGAGGATTTGCGATATGCCGCGAGAAATCGGCGGGATCGTCTTCCCGCACGAAGGTCCGCTGGATCAAAATATCCTTGTCGAGCAGGGCCGCGATGCGCTCGAAGGCGCGATTGAGCCTCGAGTAGAAATAGGTCTCCGGCCGGAGCAGCACGACCTCGATACGCACCAGCCCATGCCGGGTGCCCGCGCGCGGCGCGCGATAACCGAGCCGCCTGGCTGCGATGAATATCTTTTCCGCGGTTTCCGGCAAAACATTGCCACGCCCGTTCAACGCGCGCTCGACCGTGGCGGCGCCGACGCCGGCCGCCGCAGCCACATCCTTCAACGTAATCTTGGCCACACTCCCCTCGCCCCTTAATCCCGTGATCAGATCTGATCATAGAATCGTGTCCGGCGAAAGGAGCATCAACTGTCAGCCGAAGCGGGCAACGAGAAAGTCGATGGCACTGCGCAACATGGCGGTCGGGCGCCGATCGGGCGCGTAGACGAGATGCATCGGCGTCGGCTTGTAGGACCAATGCGGCAGCACCGGCTCCAGCCGGCCGGCATCGAGATCGGCCGCCAGAAGCAGCTCCGGCTGCAGTACGATACCCGCTCCATGCAAGGCGGCAACGCGCAGCGCGCCACCCTGGTTCGCGGTGAACCTGCCCTTTATAGCGACCTCGCGCGTTTCGCCCTCCGGGCCGACGAGATGCCAGCGCCCCTGCAGACGCCAGTAGGAATGGCCGAGACACATGTGATCGACCAGATCTTCCGGGGCCTGCGGCCTACCGCTGCGATCGAGATAATCCGGCGAGGCCGCGAGAACGCGTCGATAGGGCTTTAGCGGACGCGCCACGAGACTGGTATCCGTCAGGGCGCCGATATGGATGCCGAGTTCATAACCCTCGCCGATCAGATCGTGCGGATTGTTGTCAAGCGCGAGATCGACGCTGACATCGAGGTTGCGGTGCAGATATTCGACAAGCGCAGGCACCAGACTTTGCGTCCCGAAGCTGACGGGCGCGACGAGCCGCAGGCGGCCGCGCGGAGCCGATTGCAGTTCGGAGGCCGATTGCTCGGCGAGCTCCACCTCCGCCAGCACGGTCCTGCAGCGTTCGTAATACAGCCTGCCGACCTCCGTCAGCTGGTGACGGCGCGTGGTGCGGTGAAGCAGGCGGGCGCCGAGCCGCTGCTCGATCGTCCTGATATGTTTGGCGACCATGGCCGGCGATACCTGGCTGATGTCGGCGGCAGCGGCAAAGCTGCCGTGCTCGACCACCCTGACGAACATCGCCATGCCGGCCAGCTTGTCCATGATTGCGTACCTATAGGTTTTGAATGAAGAAAATCAGAGCGTATTTATCACCCGCCGGTTCTGCAAGATAGTGCATGTCGCCTGACGTCAGGCAACAATCCATCAAGGAGTCACCATGCCCATCCTGCACTTGGAAATGCATCCCGGCCGCACACAGGACCAGAAGCGCGCCTTCGTCCGCGAAGCGACAAAGGCCGCCGTGGAAACACTCGCCTGCCCGCCGGAGTCTGTGGAAATCATCATCACCGAAATCTCGAAGGAGTCCTGGGCGACGGCGGGCAAACTGAAATCGGATAGCTGAGGCAACCCGGTTCAAGGTGTCGGCCTGACGGCCATGATCCGGCCGTCAGGCCTCGCTCGGCGTCAGGCTCTGGCGCCCCCAAGCTTCGGCCCAATTCATCAGACGCACCATTTCCTGCTTGAGAGCGTGGGAGCGAATAATATCGGCGGCATGATCCGGGTTCGTGCGCGGATCATAGAATGCGGCGATTTCTTCCCCGTTGCTGCGTCTCGCCGTCTCCAGGCGGGACTTCACTTCCTCTACTTCCGCCTTCACCGCAAAGTACCGCTTCATGACCTCGATAAGATCGTGGTCGCTGGCATTGGTCTCCATGCGCACTCCATCCTGCTCATTTTAGCGTTTCGCAATGAACCGATTCGGTGGCGAAATCTAGACGGCGCGATCAGGCTAGACGCCTGTCCGGCACTTCAAGCGAGGTGATGGGCCTTTCCACGATGCATCGAAACTACGACCAGCTTTCCTTCACGGACTGCATTACGACATTGGTCGAAGTGCTTGCCACAAAAGGCAAACTGGAAATCTTTTCGCCCAGAACGATACGATAGCGGCGGATATCCGACGTCCGCACCTTCAGCAGATAATCGAAGCGGCCGGCGATCATGTGGCACTCCTCGATCTCCTTGATCTTCTTGACGGCGTTGTTGAAACTGCGCAAAGCTTCCTCACGCGTATCGGTCAGTTTCACCTCCGCAAAGGCGACGTGATCGAGACCGAGCTTGACCGGATTGAGCACCGCCTTGAAGCCATCGATATAGCCGGAATCGATCAATTTCTTCAGACGTGCCTGGCATGGTGTCTTGGAAAGACCGACCCGCTCGGAAAGCTCCGTGACCGACATGCGCCCGTCTTCGACCAATGCCTCGAGGATCTTCTGGTCGAACTGGTCGATTTCACTGGATTTGATCATTTTTTCAGGCATTCCTATATGAAATACGGATTATTGAAGTTCAATATGACTGAAAAGCCGTAATTTCAAGCCGGAACGCCTTTCTGAAATGAGGTATGTTCGCATCGAAGCAATGGGAGGGCCGCGTGAGGCGATATCGCTGACGCCCACGAAGCCATCGGGACCCCTTGCACCTTGAGGTTTATCATGACTGTCTCTGCCAAGCTCGCCACCGAAGAACCGTCTCCGGACGCTGCGCCATTTTCGCATTTCGCGCCGCCCGTCCGTGCGCAAAGCCCGCTCCGTCAGGCAATCACCGCCGCCTATAGACGTCCCGAAACCGAATGCCTGCCCATGCTGGTCGAGGCGGCCACCTTGCCGGAAACCACGCGCGAGGCTGCAAAGAAAACGGCGAAGACGCTGATCGAGGCCTTGCGCGCCAAGCACAAGGGCGATGGGGTCGAGGGACTGGTGCAGGAATACTCCCTGTCGAGCCAGGAAGGCGTCGCGCTGATGTGCCTCGCCGAAGCTTTGCTGCGCATTCCCGACACCGCGACGCGCGATGCGCTGATCCGCGACAAGATCGCCGGCGGCGACTGGAAGTCGCATATCGGCGGCGGTCGCTCGATGTTCGTCAATGCCGCCACCTGGGGATTGGTCGTGACCGGCAAGCTGACGTCGACCGTCAACGAAAGCGGGCTGTCCGCCTCGCTGACGAGGCTGATCGCGCGATGCGGCGAACCGGTCATCCGGCGCGGCGTCGACATGGCCATGCGCATGATGGGCGAGCAGTTCGTGACCGGGGAGACGATCGACGAGGCCCTTCGGCGCGCCCGCACGCTCGAGGCAAAAGGCTTCCGCTATTCCTACGACATGCTCGGCGAAGCCGCCACGACGCACGCCGACGCCGAGCGCTACTATCGCGACTATGAAAATGCGATCCACGCGATCGGCAAGGCATCGGCAGGCCGCGGCATCTATGAGGGGCCGGGCATTTCCATCAAGCTTTCAGCGCTTCATCCCCGCTATTCGCGGTCGCAGACCGAAAGGGTGATGGGCGAGCTACTGCCGAAGGTAAAGGCGCTGGCCCTGCTCTCCAAGGGCTACAATATCGGCCTGAACATCGACGCGGAAGAGGCCGACCGGCTGGAACTGTCGCTTGATCTGCTGGAGGAGCTTTGCCTCGATCCCGAGCTTTCCGGCTGGGACGGCATCGGCTTCGTCGTGCAGGCCTATGGCAAGCGCTGCCCCTTCGTTCTCGACTTCATCATCGATCTTGCCCGCCGCTCCGGGCACCGCCTGATGGTCCGCCTCGTCAAGGGCGCTTATTGGGACGCCGAGATCAAGCGCGCGCAGCTCGACGGCCTGGAAGGCTTCCCCGTCTATACCCGCAAGATCTACACCGATGTCTCCTATGTCGCTTGCGCCCGGAAGCTGCTTTCGGCGACCGATGTGGTCTTCCCGCAATTTGCCACCCACAATGCGCAGACGCTGGCCACGATCTACCAGATGGCCGGAAACGATTTTTCCGTCGGCAAATATGAATTCCAATGCCTGCACGGCATGGGCGAACCTCTCTACGAAGAGGTCGTCGGCGCCCAAAAACTCGGCCGTCCCTGCCGTATCTATGCGCCCGTCGGCACCCACGAGACGCTGCTCGCCTATCTCGTCCGGCGCCTGTTGGAGAACGGCGCCAACTCGTCCTTCGTCAACAAGATCGCCGATCCTGCCGTGCCCGTGTCCGAGCTGATCGCCGATCCGGTCGAGCGCGTGCGCGCAATGTCCGTCGTCGGCGCGCAGCATGACAAGATCGTCCTGCCCGCCGACCTGTTCGGCAATGCAAGGCAAAATTCCGGCGGCGTCGATCTGTCGAACGAGACCGTGCTCTCCAACCTGTCCGCGCAATTGCAGGCCTCCGCCGCCAAGGATTGGAGCGCAAGGCCGCTGCTCGCGGATGGCTCCGAGCGCGGAACGGCCCGCGCGGTCCTGAACCCCGCCGACCATGCCGACATCGTCGGCCACGTATCCGAGCTCGAACCGCAGGATACGGCCGATGTCATGCGGCTCGCGGCTGCGGCCTCGGAGCGCTGGGCAGCCGTGAGCCCGGACGAGCGCGCCGCCATGCTGGAGCGTGCCGCCGATCTCATGCAAGGCGAAATGCCCGCCCTTGTCGGCCTGACCATCCGCGAGGCCGGCAAATCGGCCGCAAATGCCGTCGGCGAAATCAGAGAGGCGATCGACTTCCTTCGCTACTACGCCACGCAGGCGCGCACGGTGCTGAAGCCGGAAAGCGTTCCGCTCGGCCCCGTCGTCTGCATCAGCCCCTGGAATTTCCCGCTGGCGATCTTCACCGGCCAGGTTGCAGCCGCGCTGGTCGCCGGCAATCCCGTCGTCGCCAAGCCGGCCGGCAACACGCCGCTGATTGCGGCCCAGGGTGTCCGCATCCTGCATGAGGCCGGCATTCCGCGCGAGGTGCTGCAATTTGCCCCGGGCAGCGGCAGAATGGGTGCCGCCCTCGTCGGCGCGCCGGAGACCGCCGGCGTCATGTTCACCGGCTCGACGGAAGTTGCCCGCCTGATCCAGGCGCAGCTTGCCGAACGCCTGTCCAGGTTCAGCAAGCCGATCCCCCTGATCGCCGAAACCGGCGGCCAGAACGGCATGATCGTCGACTCCTCCGCCCTTGCCGAACAGGTCGTCGGCGACGTGATCGCCTCGGCCTTCGACAGCGCCGGGCAGCGCTGCTCGGCATTGCGCGTCCTTTGCCTGCAGGAAGAGGTGGCCGACCGCACCCTGACGATGCTGCGCGGCGCGCTTCGCGAGCTGTCGGTCGGAAAGACCGATCGGCTTGCCGTCGATATCGGTCCGGTGATCGACGATAACGCCAAGCGCGGCATCGATGAGCACATCGAGCGCATGCGCAAGCTCGGATGCAAGGTCGAACAGCTCGATCTTCCCGCAGCCGCCGCCAAGGGTACTTTCGTCGCTCCGACCATCATCGAACTGAAGAAGCTCGGCGACCTTACGAAAGAAGTATTCGGCCCCGTTCTCCACATCATGCGCTACAAGCGCAAGGGGCTGGACAAGCTCATCAACGAGATCAATGCCTCCGGTTATGGCCTGACGTTCGGCCTGCATACCCGGCTCGACGATACGATCGCCCACGTTACCGAGCGCGTGCGCGCCGGCAATCTCTACGTCAACCGCAACATCATCGGCGCGGTCGTCGGCGTGCAGCCTTTCGGCGGCCGGGGTCTTTCCGGTACCGGCCCGAAGGCAGGGGGGCCGATGTATCTGCGCCGCCTGGTCGCCTCCCCGACCGAGCCGCTGCACGACGCCTCGGTGCAAGACGATTCCGCCGCACGGCAGTTCGTCGCCTGGCTCGAAAGCAAGGGTGCTGCGGACGCGGCCAAGCAGGCGCGTGCCGTCGCCGCCCGTTCGTCTCTGGGCTTCAATGTCGAGCTCCAGGGCCCCGTCGGCGAACTGAACCTCTACGCACTGCATCCGCGCGGCAGGATCCTCCTCGTTCCGCAGACTGCGCTCGGGCTGCACGTCCAGATCGCCGCGGGGCTTGCCACCGGCAATGCCGTCGTCATCGATGCCGCGTCCGGCTTGCAGGACGAACTTCGCAACCTGCCGGCGCAGGTCGCGAACCGAATCTCCTGGACGAAGGACTGGGCAGCGGACGGGCCATTTTCCGGAGCTCTCATCGAAGGGGATTCCGGGCGGGTTCAGCAGGCGATCAAGGCAATTTCGGCTCTTCCCGGCCCGTTGGTTCTCACCCAGGCGGCCTCGAGCGGCGAAATCGCCGCGAGTGCCGATGCCTATTGCTTGAACTGGCTTCTCGAGGAGGTGACGACATCGATCAACACCGCGGCAGCCGGCGGCAATGCCAGCCTGATGACGATCGGATAACATCGGCAGCAATGCCAAACTTCCGTGGCGGCCGGACCAAAATGGTTGCGGCCGTCACTTCCTGTTCTCACATTTCACATTCGATATTTCACCTATCTATAGAATTTAATTCGATTTCTTTACTTGCTTCCATATACAGGGAGCTGAACCGCTTCTAGCGTTTCAGTGGCTTGACAAACCGATCGCCCAAGCCAATCATATGCTCATGAATATGTTCGGATCTTACATCGCGTCCTGCACGACGCACCGGATCGTCCCCATCGCGGGACAGTAACCCCGGCTCGGCTTCCGCCCGGGTACGGGGCTTTTCCGAAGTTCATCATTCCTCATTTTTACAATTCTCTTGCGACGGTCGGAATCCGGCGAGAGACGCATCTGGCGAGCAAGGTCTCGGGTGGTATCATGTCACATGAAATTTCCAGTCTCCCTGGGAGCAAGCCCAGAATACTCATCGGCCGGGAAGACCACGATCGGCTTACCAAGCTCGCGAGCGCGGTCGCCGAGCGCTCCCCCGATATTGCGGAGGAGCTTCTGGTTGAGCTCGACAGGGCGGAAGTGGTCGAAACCGGCGACCTCCCAGCCGGCGTCGTCCGCATGGGTTCCTCGGTGGCATATCGCTCAAACGACGGTCAGCAACGCCGGGTCGTGCTCGTTTACTCGGGGGAAGCGGATATCTCGGTCGGGAAAATCTCCATTCTGACGCCGATCGGCACGGCGCTGATCGGCCTTTCCGCCGGTCAATCGATCGACTGGACGGCGCGTGACGGGCACCGTCACCAACTGACTGTTATCAACGTTGAAAACCCGGAACCGGTAACGGGAAAGAATGGCTGACTGCGGGATCAGCGACAGGAAACCTTCAAAGCATTCTCCCGGTCGGCCCGAGTCATCGGTCGGCACATCGCGATAGACAACACCATTCCACGGCGACGCGTCGTGCTTGATCCTGTCGCGATTATTTTGAGAATGAAAATTGCTTTTTGTTCTCGTTTTCGCAATTATTGCGCAAACAGGTAGTCAAAAGCACCACGGCCCCGAGGTGGCAATGCTACCGGTAACGGAACGGTGCCATGTCCATACAGAGATCATTCAAGACAGTTGCGACCGCCAATGGAATTGCGACCGACAAGGCTTTCGGGGCGGTGACGCCCCCGCTCTACCTCTCCAGCAATTTCGCGTTCGCCACATTCGAGCAAGGCCAGGACTACGAGTATTCGCGGGTTGCCAATCCAACCCGCGACATTCTTGCCGATACGCTGGCCAAGCTTGAGGATGGAGTCGGTGCGGTGGTGACTTCGTCGGGAATGTCGGCACTCCACCTGCTGCTCAGTCGCGTCGGGCCGGGTGGCCTGGTGATCGCTCCGCATGATTGCTATGGAGGCACGCATCGACTTCTGGCTGCCCTGAAAGAACGCGGTCAAATCGACGTCGAATTCGTAGATCAGGGCGATAGCGCCGCTCTCAATGCCGCCTTCGGGAAAGAGCCGCAATTGGTGCTGGTGGAAACGCCGAGCAACCCGCTGATGCGCGTCGTCGATATCAGCGCGATCGTTGAGCGGGCAAGGCAAGGGAAAGCGAAGGTCGCGGTCGACAATACGTTCCTCTCGCCCGCGCTTCAGCAACCATTGCGCCTCGGCGCCGATTATGTCGTCCACTCGACAACGAAATACCTGAACGGCCACTCCGACGTCGTCGGCGGGGCGGTGATCGCCGCCGACCCGGCCGAAGCAGAGGCGCTCGCCGCCTGGGCGAACACCACCGGCGTGACGGCCTCCCCCTTCGATTCCTACCTGACCTTGCGTGGCGTGCGGACGCTTTTTGCGCGGATTGAACGCCAGCAAACCTCCGCTCTCGCCATCGCCCGTTTTCTTGAGCAGCATCCAAGGATAGCGGCAGTTCACTATCCGGGCCTCCCTTCGCATCCGACGCATGATATCGCGGCACGCCAGCAGTCGGGTTGGGGTGCGATGCTCAGTTTTGAATTAAAGGATGGCCTTCACGGAGTGCGGTCCTTTGTGGCGGCGCTCGATGTTTTCACGCTGGCGGAATCGCTTGGAGGCGTCGAAAGCCTGATCGCGCACCCGACGACCATGACACATGCGGGAATGGGCCCGGAGGCGCGCAGGATTGCAGGCATCACAGACGGGTTGCTCAGAATGTCCGTTGGATTGGAAGCCGAGGAGGATTTGACCGCCGATCTCTCTCAGAGCCTCTCCGCAATAGGCTGAAGAATGCGACGGACGCGCCCCGGCGGGAAAGCCGGGGCATCACCCGGACTTTCGCCGATCAGGCAGCCTGATTCTGGAGCCGATCAACCGGAAGGGTGCGCGCGACGGCGCTGAGAAGATCGGTCTGCGAGATCAGGCCAAGGATATTCAGGCCGGCATCGACAATGATGACGGCGTGCGTGTGGCCGTCGGTCAAGGTCGGAAGCAGGCCCAAAGCCCTGTCCTGCGCCGAGGCGGTCGCTGCGGGAGATATGTAGTCCTTGAAGGAAACCGATGCCTGTGCAAGCTCGCGCAGGCCCAGCGTCCCGATCAGACGCCCATCACCGCTATTGACCGGAAGGGTGCGGATATTGTGCTTTAGCAGCAGCGCAAGCGCCTCATCGGTCGTACCGCCTTCTTCGATCGATATGACATCTCGTGACATGATGTCACGGCACAGGATTTCGCCCTTGGAGCGCAGCAGCGATTCGAATTCCACCTGCCGCAGCAGCTTGCCCAGGTCCTCGCGGTCGATGTCGAAGGTTTCGTCGAGGTTGACCAGCGCGGCATCGATATCCTGCTCGTTGAAGCCGACGCGGCGGCTGGGCGGCAGATCCGACGTGCCATGGACATTCGCCGGCACCGCCACCGAGACATGCGGATAGGACCGGCGCGACAACTTGTGAAACGCAACTCCCAAAGCCACGAGGATGCAGGAGTTCAGGCCAACGGGAACCAGCGGAAAGAGCAGCCCCCAGTGCGCCACGGCCGGCCCGCCGAGCACGGCGGTCAGCGCGGCGGCCCCGCCGGGCGGATGCAGGCTGCGGGTAAACGACATCGCCCCGATCGCCAGCGAGACGCCGACGCCGATGGCGATGACCGGATCGTGGATCACGCTGACGGCAAGCACGCCCATCAGCGCCGAGATCGTATTGCCTCCGATGATCGACCAGGGCTGGGCAAGCGGACTGGCCGGGACCGCAAACAACAGGACCGCGGAGGCGCCCATCGGCGCGACGATGAGCGGGAGGTCGGCGCCGTCTCCAAAGAAATAGCCGCCGATCATGCCAGTCAGGGCTATGGCGATCAGCGCTCCCAGGCAGGCTAGAAGCCGTTCTCGAAGCGTCGCTCCGGCGAGAATGGGAGCGAAGAGTCGAAAGCGTGTTCTTGCCGGCTTCGACTGCGGATCCAGTGAGGACATAAAGGCACCTATGTAAATGGGAATGGAATTCGTTTGCGGATCGAGCGCTATCGAAGCGCGTGGCTCGATGCGGGACGATTGGCAAGGAGCGTCTGATGAAAGAGATCAAAGACCGACGACCGATTGTCTTTCCGGCAAATCAGCAGGGTTTCGACCGCTCCAAGCGGGCGCGTCTTGATGCCGGTCGGCCAATGCATCATGTCGAGCACCGATTGCGGCATCACCCCAACGGCGTGACCGGCAACCACATTGGCCAGGATTGCGTGATAAGACGTCACTTCGACGGTCCGCAGGGGGCGGGTCTGCCGGGCCCAGTGCTCGGCGATGCGCCGATAGGTGCAGCCAGGCTCCAGTGCCGCAAGCGCGTCCAACCGAATATCGGCCGCTGTTTCCACGCCGGGATGGTTCGGGGGTAGAACAAGCAGCAGATCTTCCTGATAGACAGGCTCGACATCCAGAAGATCGAATTCCTCCTTGGGTTTGGCAGCATCGGAGAGACCGTTCGGGACGCGTGCAATCAGGGCGCAGTCGATTTCTTCCGAGACGACGCTTCGGGTCAGTTCGCGCGTCGCACCGACCGTCAATCGCAACGAAATCGCCGGATGCGCTTCGCTGAACTCCCGCAGCACCGAAGGCAGGCGGCTGGCCGCCGTGCTCTCCATCGTGCCGAGGCGTAATATCTTGGCCGGCCCATGCGGCCTGAGCGCATCTCTTGCTTCCGTCGCAAGCGCCGTCAGCCGGTTCGCATAGGAGCGGAAAAGCCGCCCTTCCCGCGTCAGCGTCATCTTCTTGCCGTCCCGGCTGAACAGGACAACGCCGAGTTCGTCTTCCAGCGCACGGACGCGATTGGTGATGTTCGACGGCGCACGGCCGACGATTGCCGCCGCCCGGGTGACGCTCGATTGCTCTGCGACAACCAGGAAAATTTCGAGGGCCGTGAAATCCATTGTCACTCGACTATGAGAATTAAGATGCCATATTATTCTCGATCTCGAAATCACAATCAAGGTCGTCGGGAGGATCGGTTTTCGAAGATTCAGTGCCGGCGGAGAAAGAATGCGCTCGTGTCGATCAAGGATGAGGAAGACGAACCCCGCGACTACGCATCGCCAGCCTGTTTCATGCACGAGGTCGACCCGGCCTATATGGGTCTGGCGCCGTCCGGCCATTCACGTCCCTGGATCACCGGATGGCGCAAGGGTGAGCGCCAGCGCCTGATCGATGCCCGGCGGAATCTCTCCGCCGCGGATCGTGAAGCTCGAACCGGCCGGATTCGAGCGGCATTGGACAGTGTTCTCGAAGACATCGCCGGCAAATCGGTGAGCGTCTATTGGCCGTTCCGCGGCGAGCCCGATCTTCGCGGCTGGATGACTTCGCTGAATGACCGCCGCGCGGTCTGCCTGCTTCCGATCGTCACGGAAAAAGGCAAGCCGCTGACATTCCGCTCGTGGCGACGCGGCGAAAAACTTGGCCGGGGCGTGTGGGACATACCTATTCCAGTCGATGGTGAGGAAATGACCCCGGACATCGTCATCGCTCCGCTGGTCGGCTTCGACGATGCCTGCTTCCGTCTCGGTTATGGCGGAGGCTTTTTCGACCGGACTTTGGCCGCCCGCAATCCGCGCCCCCTGACCGTCGGCGTCGGATTTGCGCTGCAATATATTCCGACCATCCATCCTCTGGAGCACGACATCCCGATGGATATCATCGTTACGGAGAACCAGGTGCGTTTCCGAAAGGACATCGATGGGAGCAGCAGCGAACTCCCTCAAGACAGCAGGTATGGATTGGATAAGTGAGTTCCCGCGCATCGGCCCGATCGTGAACAAGGCTCGGCACCTCGCGACGGCCGGTTCATTTCGGGCGATAGAACCCCAACGCTTGTCAGTCCGGGTTTCGAGTGGCATTGGTCGAAAACCTCGGATCACATACAAGCGGCGTTCAAATGAAACTCGATGCAATCGACATGCGAATACTGGATGCCGTTCAACGCGATGGCCGCATCACCAAACTCGCGCTTGCCGACAAGGTTGGATTATCGCCCACGCCATGCTGGCTTCGCCTGCGAAAGCTGGAAAAGGCAGGTATCATCACCGGCTATCACGCGCATCTGTCGTTGCGCCGGCTGGCGCCGATCGCCAGCGTCATGGTCGAGCTGACGCTGGCCAATCACCGCCAGGCCGACTTCGAGCGCTTCGAGCGGGCGGTCGCGGCGGCCCCGGAGATCGTTGCCTGCTGGGCGGTCGGCGGCGGTGTCGACTACATTCTCAAGATCATGTCGGCCAACATCGACGCCTATCAGCGCCTGATTGACGATCTTCTCGATCGTGATCTCGGCATCGAGCGCTATTTCACCTACATCGTGACCAAGACGGTGAAAGAGGAAACGGCACTGCCGGTTGCCGACCTGCTTTCTGCGCAGAAGCCCGGCAACGAATAGAGAAACTCTCTACCGGCGCTCTTTTCTTTAGCGTCTTTCTCTCCTGCGCCCGCCGGTAATGGACAATCTCTTGCGGCGTTCCGTGACAGCATTGCGGCATCTGGAAAGAGAGACCCGACCATGACCGCGCTCCACGCTCGCGCTACCTATCATGAAGCCCTGTCGAGGCTGAACGACCGACACTTGCTGCGAGATCTTTCCTATGTCGCCGGCCGCTGGGTCGCCGGCAAGGCCAATCAGAGCTTCAAGGTCAGCGACCCCTCATCGTCCGCGACGCTTGCCTGGGTCGCCAGCCTCGACAGAGACGAGGCCGTCGGCGCTATCGGCGCTGCGGCGGACGCTTTTGCCGCCTGGCGCTCGCTCCTGCCGCAGCAGCGATCCTCGATCCTGCGCAGATGGTTCGAGCTGATGCTCGACGCGCGCGAAGATCTGGCGCTTATCATGACGCTGGAACAGGGCAAGCCGCTAGCCGAATCGCGCGGCGAGATCGACTATGCCGCCGGTTTCATCGAGTGGTACGCCGAGGAAGCCAAGCGGCTCAACGCCGAGAGCGTGACGAGCCACCTGCCCGACACCGAAATGATCGTGCGCCGGGAGCCCCTGGGAGTCGTCGGGATCGTCACGCCCTGGAACTTTCCCGCCGCCATGATCACGCGCAAGGCCGCTGCCGCTCTCGCTGCTGGATGTACCGTCGTGGCCCACCCGTCGTCGGAGACGCCGCTATCGGCGCTTGCGCTTGCGGAACTCGGCGAACGCGCCGGCCTGCCGGCCGGTGTCTTCAACGTGCTGACCGGCGACGCGGCAACCATCGTCGGCGCCTTCTGCGACGATCCCCGGGTACGGGCATTGAGCTTTACCGGCTCCACCGGCATCGGCAAGCTGATTGCCGGCCAATGTGCCTCGAGCATGAAGCGGCTGGTGATGGAACTTGGCGGCCACGCGCCGCTGATCGTCTTCGACGACGCCGATCTGGACCGGGCCGTCGACATCGCCATCAATGCCAAGTTCGCGACCTCGGGCCAGGATTGTCTGGCCGCCAATCGCATCTTCGTTCACCGCCCGATCATGGATGCCTTCGTCGCTGCCTTCGGCAAACGCATCGCAGCCCTCAAGGTCGGCGGCGGACTGGCGGACGCCGTCGATATCGGCCCGCTCATGCATGAGCGCGCCGTCGCCAAGGTCGAGGAGCATGTGGCCGATGCCTTGCGCCATGGCGCAAGGCTTGTCACCGGCGGGAGACGTCATCCGGCAGGGCCGCTGTTCTTCGAGCCGACATTGCTCGCCGATCCTTCGCCGGATGCGCTGATCATGCACGAGGAAACATTCGGACCGGTCGCGGCAGTGACACCCTTCGACAGCGAGGATGAAGTCGTCACCCGCGCCAACGATACGGAATACGGCCTCGTCGCCTACGTCGTGACGAAAAACGGCGCGCGGCAGATGAGGCTCGGCCGGGCGCTGGAATACGGCATGGTGGCCATCAACCGCGTGAAGATCACGGGAGGTCCGATCCCCTTCGGCGGCTGGAAGCAATCCGGTCTCGGCCGGGAGGGTTCCCGCCACGGCATCGAGGCCTTCACCGAACTCAAATACCTCTGCGTCGACACGACAGACTGACGCGTCCAATACAGAAGAAGGAAACCATCAAATGCTGGACAAGCGCAACGAACTGAACGCCTGGGACAGGGACCATTTCTTCCATCCCTCGACCCATATGGGAATGCATGCGCGCGGCGAAACCCCGACCCGCGTCATCGCAGGCGCGGAAGGCGTCCACATCACCGATACCAACGGCAGGAAAAGTCTGGACGCCTTTGCCGGCCTTTATTGCGTCAATGTCGGCTACGGCCGCCAGAAAATCGCCGACGCGATCGCCGAGCAGGCAAAGAATCTCGCTTATTACCACGCCTATGTCGGCCACGGCACGGAAGCCTCGATCACGCTTTCCAAGATGATCATCGACCGCGCGCCCGCAGGCATGAGCCGCGTCTATTTCGGCCTCTCCGGCTCGGACGCCAACGAGACCAACATCAAGCTCATCTGGTATTACAACAATATCCTCGGCCGCCCGGAAAAGAAGAAAATCATCTCGCGTTGGCGCGGCTATCACGGCTCGGGCGTCATGACGGGAAGCCTGACCGGACTGGAGCTCTTCCACAACGCCTTCGACCTGCCGCGCGCGCCGATCCTCCATACCGAAGCGCCCTATTTCTTCCGCCGCGCCGATCGATCGATGGACGAGGAACAATTCGCGCAATATTGCGCCGACAAGCTGGAGGAGCTGATCCTTGCGGAAGGCCCGGAAACGGTGGCCGCCTTTATCGGCGAACCGATCCTCGGCACCGGCGGCATCGTTCCGCCGCCGAAGTCCTATTGGCAGAAGATCCAGGCCGTTCTCGACAAATACGATGTCCTGCTGGTGGCTGACGAAGTCATCACCGGCTTCGGCCGTCTCGGCACGATGTTCGGCTCCGACCATTACGGCATGAAGCCGGATCTGATTACCATCGCCAAGGGCCTGACGTCGGCCTATGCCCCGCTTTCGGGCAGCATCGTGTCCGACAAGATGTGGCAGGTGCTGGTGCAGGGGTCCGACCAGCTCGGCGCCATCGGTCATGGCTGGACCTATTCCGCTCATCCGATCTGCGCGGCCGCCGGCATTGCCAATCTCGAACTGATCGACGAACTCGGCATCGTCGCGAATGCCGGTTCCACCGGCGCCTATTTCCGCTCGGAGCTTGCCAAGGCCGTCGGCGATCACAAGCATGTCGGCGATGTGCGCGGCGACGGATTGATGGCCGCGGTCGAATTCGTCGAGGATAAGGACGATCGCAAATTCTTCGATCCCGCCAAAAAGATCGGCCCGCAGGTCGCAGCGGCGCTGCTTGAGCGTGGCGTGATCGGCCGCGCCATGCCGCAGGGAGACATTCTCGGCTTTGCGCCGCCTCTGTGCCTGACGCGCGAGGAGGCCGATACGGTCGTGAAGGCGGCGGCCGACGCCATAAAGAGCGTATTTTCAAAACTCTGATCGGCATCCGGCCGCAAGAGCCACTTTGCCTTGAAACCGGATCGCGCTGCCGTCTGTTGACAATGAGTTGCGCGATCCCATTTCGTCATCGCCACGCCGCATCGAATGGTGTACATGGATTTCCGAAATTGTACCGGATCAATCCATGTATCGTCATGATTCAAAAGGCCAGGACAATAGCGCCTGGAAACCCGTCCTTCAGCATCGCAAGGGCGTGACCAAGCATAAGCTGCTTACCGACAAGATCATTGCCGATATCGATGAAGGCATTCTGCCGGTTCATGCGCAGATGCCGACGCATCGCGATCTCGCGCATGCGCTGGGAATATCGGTGCAGACCGTGAGCCTGAGCTACAAGGAGGCGGAACGCCGGGGTTATCTGCGCGGAGAAATCGGGCGCGGCACCTTCGTACGCAGCCGCGTTACCGAGCGCGCAGACAGCTTCATGCTCGATCGCGATCCAAGCGGCAGCGCTGATCTCTCCATCATCCGGGCCGTCTACACCGAGGCGCATGAACGGGCAGCCCGCGACCTCATGCAGGCCCTCGCCGAGAGCGACAACAGCAGCTTCATGCGGCCCTGCCGTCCGATCGCCGGCCTCGACGCGCATCGCGCTGCAGCGCAATCCTGGCTGGCACGCCTGTCCATCAAGGCCGATCCCGATCGTATCCTGATCACGAATGGCGCCGCCCACGGCCTCTTTCTGGCCGTGGCTTCGGTCGTGCGACCTGGCGAAGTGGTCCTGACCGAAAACCTGACCGATCACGGCATCATCGGCCTTGCCAATGTGCTGGGGTTCACCCTGCGCGGCCTTGCGACCGACCACGAGGGCATCCTGCCGGACGCGTTCGAGGCCGCCTGTGCCGTCGGGGACGTGACAGCGCTGGTCATCATTCCCTCGCTTGGCAATCCCACCAGCCATGTCATGGGCGTGGAGCGCCGGCACGCGATTGCCGACATAGCCCGCCGGCACGGCATCTTCGTCATCGAGGACGAAGTCTACAAGCCCATGCTGCGGGATCCCCTGCCCTCCATGCCGGACCTTTTGCCGGAACTGGGTTTCTTCGTCACGAGCTTTACCAAATCGGTCATGACCGGGTTACGCATCGGCTATCTGGTCGTTCCCGCCCACTATTCCATCCGCGCCGCATCGATCCTCCGCGTCACCGGATGGAGCGCCACCAATGTCGTTGCGGAAATGGCCTCGCGCTGGGTTCTGGACGGCACGGCCGACACGCTGATCGCCGTACAGAGAAGCGAGGCCGAGGCGCGGCAGGCGATCGTGTCGGAGGTGATGACCTCCTTCGTCGCCGGCAGCCATCCGCTGTCGCTGTGCGCGTGGCTGTCGGTTCCCGAGCGCTGGACCGAGGAGGGCCTTGTGCGCGCATTGGCCCGCAAGGGCGTTGCCGTCACGCCATCCGATCCATTCGTAGCAGGCGGAGAGCGACCGGTCGGCGGCATTCGCATCTGTCTTGGCGGCCGCCTGTCCCACTCCGCCCTCCGCTCGGCGCTCGAAACGGTTCGCGGCGCCTTCGAGCAGCTGCCTCCCGTTTTCGATGTGGGCTCTATCGTTTAAGATCGCGGCGGAATGGCAGCCGGCGGCGCCCGCTGGCCGTCAAAGGATCGAGCGTAGAAACTCCTTCGTGCGGTCTTCCTTGGGAGCGCTGAAAATCTCTTCCGGCTTGCCCTGCTCGCAAATGCGGCCCTTGTCGAAGAAGCAGACGCGGTCTGATACTTCGCGGGCGAAGCGCATTTCGTGCGTGACCAGCAGCATGGTCAGATCGTGTTCACGCGCGAGATCGCGGATGACGCCGAGCACTTCGCCGACCAGCTGCGGATCGAGCGCCGACGTCGGTTCGTCGAACAGCAGGACGCGCGGGCGCATGGCGAGCGCCCGGGCTATGGCGACGCGCTGCTGCTGGCCGCCCGAAAGCTGGCTTGGATAGTGATCCTTCTTCTCCGAAAGGCCGACCATGCGCAGCAGATCGACGGCCCGGCACTCGGCTTCCGCCCGCCCGAGCCCGAGCACGCGCGTCGGCGCCTCGACGACATTGCGCAGGACCGTCATGTGCGGAAACAGATTGAAGCTCTGGAAGACCATGCCGACATGGGTGCGGATCTGGCGCAGATGCGCCTCGCTGGCCAGGAACCGTCCGCGGCCGTTCTCCTGATGATAGGACATTCCGGCCAGATGCAGGGTTCCTTCCTGGAACGGTTCCAGCGTCATCAGGATGCGCAGGACGGTCGATTTGCCGGAGCCCGAAGGGCCGATCAACGTCACCTTCTCGCCGGGTGCGACATCGAAACAGAAATTGTCGAGCACGGTGAAATCGCCGTAGCGCTTGGTGACATCTTGGAAGCGGATCAGGGGTTGCGTCATCTGAGGGCAATTCCGTTTTTCGGCAACGTCTTTTCGAGCCAGTGAATGGCCGCCGAGCAGACGAGCGTGAGGATGAGAAAGATCAGGCCGACGAGGGAAAGCGGCACCAGATACTCGAATGTCCGGTCGCCGATGAGATTGGCGAGATTGAGCATGTCGACCACGGTGACGACGGACAGGACCGGCGTCTCCTTGAGCATCGAGACGAGGTAGTTGCCCATGGCCGGAACGATGCGGGGGATCGCCTGCGGGATGATGATATCCCAATAGGTGCGGCCGCGACCGAGGTTCAGCGCCGTCGCGGCCTCCCACTGGCCGAGCGGCACCGCGTCCAGCCCGCCTCGATAGACTTCCGACGTATAGGCCGAATATTGAAGCCCCAGCGCCAGCGCGCCGGTGAGAAAGGCAGGCAGGACGATGCCGTAGACCGGCAGCACATAGTAGAGGAAGAAGAGCTGCACGAGCAGCGGCGTATCGCGCAGGAACTCGATGACGAAAGCCGTCGGCCACGAGATCGCCACGAAGCGGCTGCGCCGCAGCAGAGCGAAGATCAGGCCGAGAACGAGCGCGATCGCAAATCCGGCGGCGGCCGCCTCCAGCGTGACGATCAACCCGATACCGAGGATCGGCAGGATCGACAGCGCGAAGGACAGGGTCGTGGACGTGTCCCAGGTGAAGCCATACATCATGCCGGCGCCCTCCCCGGGAATGCGACGCCACGGCGGAGGATCGTCTCCAGCCAGCGCATGAAGGCAACCAGAATGAGTGCCATGATGAAATATCCGATGAGCGTCAGCGAGTAGATCGTGACGCTGTCCAGAGTGATATTGCGCAATTGCTGCGCCTGAAACGTCAGGTCGCTGATCGAGATCAGCGATACCAGGGCCGTGTCCTTCAGGTTCTGGACGGCAAGATTGCCGAAGGCCGGCATCATTTCGACCACGGCCTGCGGCAGGACGATGTGGAAGAGCGTCTGCCCATGCTTGAAATTCAGCGCCCGCGCCGCCTCGTGCTGCGTGTCGGGAACAGCCTGCAACGCACCGCGCACGACTTCTGCCCCGTAGGCACCGATGTTGAGCGCCAGGCCGAAAATGCCTGTCGTCACGGGATCGAAGGATATTCCGATCAACGGCAGCGCATAATAAAGCCAGAAGAGCTGCACCAGAAGCGATGTGCCGCGAAATATCTCGATATAGACTATTGCAATCCAGGAAAGCAGACGCCCTCCGGCAAAGCGCGCAAGACCGGCTGCAAAGGCGAAGACGGCGCCAAGCAGCATCGAGGCGATGGCGATGACGGCCGTCACCTCCGCGCCTTTCAGCAATGCCGGAAGATAATGTGTCCAGCTCATGTCCGGGTCACCTCCGTCGCAAGATGGAAGGGGCCAACCGGCCTGACGGCGGTTCGAAGACCGCCGTCAGGCCGATATCGACTGTCGACAGGCTCACTTGCCCGCGCACAGGTCTTCGGTGCTCTTCGTGCGCGCAGCCTCGACGCTTTCAGCGCTCAGGCCATAGGACATCAGGATCTTCTTGTAGTCGTCGGTCTTCTTGAAGGCGACAAGGGCCGTATTGAACGCCTTGTAGAGATCCTTGTCTTCCGGCCGGAAATCGAAGCCGCCATAGCTGCGGACCGATTTTCCTGCGATCACGGGATCGGTGAACGGTTCGGCATGCTCGACATTCGTGCTGCCCTGAACCAGCTTGGCGACGGTGAGCTCGGTTGCGGCATAGGCATCGGCGCGGCCGGTCTGGATCGTGGACAGCGCATCGGCATTCGCCTGGATCATGACGATCTGGGAGTCCGGGATGCCAAGGCCATGGAAGAAATCGAGCTGATCGGCACCCGAGACGATAGCGACCTTGAGCGACGGATCCTTCTTGATGTCTTCATAGGAATGCAGGTTCTTCGGATTGCCCTTCGGCACCAGCAGTCCCTCGCCGTAGCTGGAGTTCGGCGTCGTGAACTGCACCTGCTTGCAGCGCTCCGGCAGGATGTTCTGCTCGGCGGCCACGAAATCGAAGCGCTTGGCCTTCAGGCCGGGAATGAGCGATCCGAACGGCGTCACCGTCCAGTCGACCTCCTTCACGCCCATCGACTTCAGGACGGCAGCGGCAACGTCGGGACCGATACCCTTGGCAGCGCCGCTCTCGTCCATGTAGCTGTAGGGAACCTCGTTGGCGCTGGCGCCGCGGATATAGCCATCCTTCTTGATCTGTTCGAGGCTGGCGGCATGGGCGGATGCTGCAAGGCCGACCGTCAGACCCACGGCGGCAAGACTGCGATAAAAATTCGATCTCATAGTTCACTCCTCTGTGGTTGGATTCCGCCATCGGCTGTCCGGTTTTCCGGATCTTTGCCGTAACGGGTTGCGAACCGCGCCGCGCTGTCGCGGCGCGGCAATTCAGGGGCCGGCCGTCAAGGTCGCGACGACGGCCAGGCAGTCGCCGGTCTTGATGAGACCAGGGAAATGGCGGGCGGCCAGGATACCGTCCAGCGCCGCGCGATAATCGAACGGCGTGGACCCGGTGCGGCCGATCGGGTGGATTCTGGCGATCACCTCCCCGCGCGCGACCGTGTCGCCAAGATCCCTTGTCGGCTCGAAAAGCCCGTCCGCTTCGGCAAAGACGAAGCAATCCGACGACGGCATATCGAGCCATTGCGTCGCTTCGATCTGCGGCGTACCGGCGACGATACCCGCCTGCTTCAAGACGTTCAAAACGCCGCGCCTTGCAATGGAAGCCGTGCGCGCCGATATGGTTCCACCGCCCGAAAGCTCTGTGGTCACAAAGACCTTGCCCATTTCCTCCGCGGTGGTGTCGTACATCCCGACGGCATCGATCTCGATCATCCGCATGGAATAGGGTGCGGAAAATGCGGCGACCGCATCGAAACAGGCTTTCTCCTGCCTCTTATCGGCCAATGCGTGAGCGGCGGCATAAGGCAGGAAATCAAGCGTCCGGCCGCCCGAATGGAAATCCAGCACGATGTCGGCCAGCGGCAGCAGGTGACGGGTGAAATAGTCGGCGATCTTCTCGGTGACGCCGCCGTCGGGCCGACCGGGAAAACTGCGGTTGAGATTGCCCCTGTCGATCGGAGACGTGCGGGTTCCCGCCTGAAAGGCCGGGTAGTTCATCGCCGGAACGACGATGATCCTTCCGTTGATCTCCTCGGCCTTCAAAGTCCGGGCGAGATCGAAAAGTGCGACAGGGCCTTCATATTCGTCGCCATGGTTGGCGCCCGTCAGCAGCGCCGTCGGTCCCTCGCCATTCTTGATGACGCAGACCGGGATCATGATCGAGCCCCAGGCGGAGTCGTCGCGCGACCAGGGAAGCCGCAGGTGGCCGTGCTGAATGCCATCGCGATCGAAGTCGACTGTCGGAACGATCGGCGATGGCCGTGTGACAATGCTCATGCTGTTCATCTCAGGCAATCACTTCACGACAAGCTGCCGGGGAACACTGGAGAGGCAATCGACACCGCTTTCGGTGATGACGATGCTCTCCGTGATCTCCATGCCCATGGTTTCAAGCCAGAGTCCCGTCATGAAATGAAAGGTCATGCCTGGCTGCAGTTCGGTACGGTCGCCGGGGCGCAGGCTCATGGTTCGTTCGCCCCAGTCCGGCGGATAGGAAAGACCGATCGAGTAACCCGTGCGGTTGTCCTTGACGATCCCGTATTTCTTCAGGACCGCGAAGAAGGCGTTGGCGATATCCTCGCAGGCATTGCCCGGCTTGGCGGCGGCAAGGCCTGCCTCCATGCCTTCGAGCGTCGCCTTCTCCGCATCCAGAAAAGCCTGCGTCGGCTTGCCGAGAAAAACGGTTCGCGACAGCGGGCAATGATAGCGGCGATAGCAGCCGGCAATCTCGAAGAAGGTCCCTTCGCCGTTCTTCATCGGCTTGTCGTCCCAGGTCAGATGCGGGGCGGAGGCATCGGCGCCCGACGGCAGCAGGGGAACGATGGCCGCATAGTCGCCGCCGAAGCCGTCGACGCCGCGGATGCCGGCATCGTAGATTTCGGCAACGAGATCGGATTTGCGGATACCCGGCTCGACCTTTTCAATAATTCTTTGGTGCATGGCCTCGACGATGCGCCCGGCCTTGCGCATGTAGTCGAGCTCAGTCTTGCTCTTGACGGCCCGCTGCCAGTTCACCAGCCCCCGGGCATCCTTGAAACGGGCATTCGGCAAGTGCTTGACGAGAGAGGCATAGGCTGCGGCGGTGAACCAGTAATTGTCCATCTCGACGGCGATCGAGGCATTCGACCAGCCGCGCTCCTCGATGAGCTTCGACAGCAGATCCATCGGATGGCGCTCGTTGGACTGCACGTAGTGATCCGGATAACCGACGATATTATCATGGGCCAGATAGGCGGTGCGCTTGGCGCCATTGGCATCCTGGCCGCGGCCATACCAGATCGGCTCGCCGGAGCCGGGCACCAGCACGCATTGATGCACGTAGAAAGACCAGCCGTCATAGCCGGTGAGCCAGTGCATATTGGACGGGTCCGTGACGATGACGAGATCGACACCGGCCTTTTCCATGGCACGGCGCGTCTTGGCAAGCCGCTCGGCATATTCGGCGCGGGTGAAATTGAGGGTCGGTTCGCTCACGCTGGGTCTCCTGATGCTTGTGTCGTTTCAATCGCCTGTCCCGCGCCGGCCGATACGGCGCGGCGATAGGCAAGCGTGGCAATGGCGGTATCCTGCACGCCTGTTCCGGTCAGATCGCAAAGCGTGATGGCCTCGCGCGACCGGCGGCCGGCGGCCTGGCCCGAGACGATGGCGCCGAGTTCGGGGAAATCGGCACTCTCGCTCACAAGCCCGGCGGCGATGGCATGATGAAGCTCGCCAAGCCGCCGCGTCTGCTTCAGGCTGTCGGCGACATAGGGGGCTGCTCGCCGAATGGCGGCCGGATCGATCTCGTTCTTATGCTCCGCGTCCGAGCCCATGGCCGTGACGTGCTGGCCCGGCCGCAGCCACGCGGCATCGAGGACCGGCCGGCTCGAGGGTGTCGTGGTCACGATAATATCGGCGCCGCGGCAGGCGCGCTCGGCATCGGCCTCCGCCGAAACGGGAAAGCCGAGTTCCGCCGTCAGTTCCCCGGCAAGCTTTTCGGCCTTTGCCAGATCCCGCGCCCAAATCCGGGCTGCCTCGATCGGCCGGACGAGCGTGAGCGCGCGCAATTGCAGCCGGGCCTGCATGCCCGCACCGAGAATGGCGGCAATCCGGGCATCCGGCCTGGCAAGGTGTCGTGCCGCCACCGCGCCGGCAGCGGCGGTGCGCACATCGGTCAGATAGCCATTGTCGAGCAAAAGCGCCTCGACCAGCCCGGTATGCGCCGACAGCAGCATCATCAATCCATTGGTGCTGGGAAGGCCGAGCGACGGATTGTTGAAAAAGCCGGGACTGACCTTGATCGCAAAGCTGTCGAGATCCGGAACGTACGCCGTTTTCACATCAACCTCGCCGCGATGCGCGGGAATATCCAGCCGCATGATGGGCGGCATTTCCACGGCCTTGGTCGCCAGCGCGGCGAAGGCCTGTTCGACGCAATCGACGGCGTCAATGTCGAGTTGAACGATCTTGCGCAGATCGGTTTCCGTCAGGATCAGCACACGGGTCATGACGCCACTCCCGCATCGCGATCGTCGACGATCGCACGATGGACCGCCGGATCGATATTGCCCCCGGAAACGACAATCACCGTCGGACCATCGGATACGATCTTGCCGGCAAGCAGGGCCGCGATCCCGACGGCTCCCGCACCTTCGACGGTCTCGCCCTCGATCCGGGCCGCATGGCGGATGCCTGCGGCAATCTCCTCCTCGCTGAGCAGGATCACCCCGTCCAGAAGTGCGCGACACATGGGGAAAGTCAGGCGATTGTCGAGGCCGATGCCGCCGCCGAGCGAATCCGCCAGGGTCTCGACCTCCTGCACGTCCGTCGGTCGACCGGCCGCCAGACTTGCCGCCATCGCCGCACCGCGCTCCATCGACACGCCGATTATCCGCGCGGCGGGCAGCCGGCCCTTGATCGCGGCCGCAACGCCCGAAGCCAGCCCGCCGCCGGACAGCGGCACCAGAACGAGCGCGGTCTCGGGCAGGTCGTCGGCAACCTCGAGCCCGAGCGTGCCCTGACCGGCAATGACGGCGGCATCGTCAAAGGGAGGAACGAAGCACATGCCCTCTTCCCGCACCAGACGCTCGACCTCCAGCATCGCGTCATCCTGCGAACGCCCGACGATGCGAACGTCTGCCCCGAGGCTTCGGATAGCTTCGACCTTGTTGGCCGGAACGAGAGCGGACAGGCATACGGTCGCGCGCGCGCCCATCGTCCCGGCGGCATGGGCAACCGCCCGGCCATGATTGCCGGTGGACGCCGTTACCAATCCGCGCGACCGGGCCTGCCCGTCCAGACACCGGAGCGCATTGGTCGCACCGCGCAGCTTGAAACTGCCGGTCTGCTGGCGATTTTCCAGCTTCAGGCAAACGGGAATGTCCGCGCGCCGGGATAGCGCCTGCGAATGCCGCAGCGGCGTGCGCACAACATGCCCGCCGATGCGTTGCCGCGCCGCTTCGATATTCTCCAGCGTCACCATCATTGTCATGGCGCGCACCGATGCGTTTCAACCGGCGGGACCGATATCATCACGATACTCATCTCTTTCTCGCTTGTAAGCTCTGAACAGCAGCGTGAGAGAGACAATGGATCATGTCAATCTGTATATTGTTTCATTACAATTATAACGGCACAACCTCCCATATCGCAAGCCGGGTGCTCGGATGAGGGTAAGTTCCCCGCCGGCGCGATGATCTTCAAAGACCGCTCCCGGTAAAGACCCGCATTTCGTTGAACCATTTTTTGGGGCAGAGAGATGAAACCGCCGCTATGCGGAACGGCATGCGGAGAGACGCCGGCGGGTGCGGATTTAAGCCTATGCCCGGCATCTGCCCGGCCAGGAAACTCACCTCTCTCAGGTCCTCCTCCCGAAAGCTCGGAAAATTTTGAGAAAAGCTTTTCTCATATTGACTCTGCTGCTGAGAAAAGCTTTTCTCAAGAAAATCGAACGGGAGAAGGCATCTGGTAAATCAGCGTGCGAAAAGTGGACGCGCAACGATTCACGACGTTGCGGCGGCTGCGGGTGTGAGCATTTCGACGGCATCCAAGGCGTTGAACAATACCGGCCGCATGGGCGACGAAACCCGGGAAAGGGTCAAGCGCGCTGCCGCCGAAATCGGTTTTCGACCGAATGCGCTGGCCAAGGGATTGCTCAGCAATCGCACCTTCACGATTGGTCTTCTGACCAACGATACATATGGCCGCTTCACGCTGCCGGTCATGGCCGGCATCACGGAAGCGCTCGTCGATCACGGAGTTTCGGTCTTCCTCTGCACCATCGAGGACGATCCGGCGCTTGGAAAGGTTCATGTGGACGCGCTGCTGGACAAGCATGTCGATGGCATCATCGCCTCGGGCAAGCGAATCGACCGCCGGCTGCCGGTGGATTTGTCCAACCTGCCCGTCCCCGTCGTCTATGCCTTCACGGAAGGCACGCCGGAAAGCGTCACCTTCTGCGCCGACGACTTTCAAGGGGCCACGCTTGCCGTGGAATGGCTGCAGGGGCTTGGCCGGCGCCGGATTGCCCATGTGACCGGCCCCGACAGCTTCGTTTCGGTGCGTGAGCGCGTCAGGGCCTATCGCGATCTTGCCGGAGACGATCTGCCGGTTCTTTACGGCATGTGGTCGGAGGCATGGGGCCATCAGGCGGTGGCGCAGCTGTGGAGCATGCCGGGACCGAGGCCGGACGCCATCTTCTGCGGCAACGACCAGATCGCCCGCGCGGTCATCGACGCCTTGCGCGAACGCGGCGTACGGGTGCCGGAAGATGTCTCCGTGGTCGGTTTCGACAATTGGGAGATCGTCGCCGCCCAGACGCGCCCGCCGCTGACGACGGTCGACATGAATCTCAAAGCGCTCGGGCGCGAGGCCGGCCTGACGGTTCTCGCGCTGGCGGAAGGCCGCAGCATCGAGCCTGGCATCAGAACCTTGCCGTGCGAACTGATCGTGCGGCAATCGTGCGGGGGAAACCCCGATCGTTGATTGAGGAAAAGGGGCTGATGGGAGTGGCCCCATGGGAGGAGAAGATGATGAAGCGATTTCTGGCCGCGACCGGCCTCATATCTTTAATGCTTGCTTCCGGTGCGTCCGCTGAAGACATCTCCATGTGGGTGCGCAGCGGCATCGGCGATTCCTTCAAGAAGGTCGTCGAGGCCTATAATGCCGGGCACGACGACAAGGTGACGCTGACGGAAGTGCCCTTTGCCGAACTCGTGCAGAAATATGCGACGGCGATTGCCGGCGGACAGGCCCCCGACGCCCTGTCGATGGACCTCATCTACACGCCCGCCTTTGCCGCCGCCGGACAACTTGAGGACCTGACGGACTGGGCAAAGAGCCTGCCCTATTTCAATTCCCTGTCGCCCTCGCATGTGAAGCTCGGCACCTATGACGGCCACATCTACGGCCTGCCTCTTTCCGTCGAGACATCGGTCTTCGCCTGGAACAAGGATCTCTACAAAAAGGCCGGCCTCGATCCCGAAAAAGCCCCGACCACATGGGAAGAGATCGAGCACAATGCCGAAAAGATCCGCGCGCTCGGCGGCGACACCTACGGGTTTTACTTCTCCGGCGGCGGTTGCGGCGGCTGCATGATCTTCACCTTCACGCCGCTGGTTTGGGGCGCGGGTGCCGACATTCTCTCGGCCGACGGCAAGACGGCGACGCTCGATACCCCGCAGATGCGCAAGGCGGTCGGCTTCTACCGTGACATGGTCAAGAAGGATCTCGTCCCGGCAGGCGCGGCAAGCGATACCGGCGCCAATTTCCTCAGCATCAGCAACGGCAAGATCGGCCAGCAGAGCATCGGCGCCTTCTCGATCGGCACGCTGATCACGCAGTATCCCGACATCCATTTCGGCGTCACGCTGATCCCGGGCGTCGACGGCAAGCCGTCTTCCTTTGCCGGCGGCGACAATTTCGTCATCTCCAAGGGCACGAAGAAGCTGGAGGCCGTGAAGAAGTTCCTCGAATACACCTATTCGCTCGAAGGACAGAAGATCATGGCGAAGTACGGCAGCCTGCCGACGCGCGGCGATATCGCCGAGCAGGTCCTTCAGGGTCTGGACCCGCGCATGCAGGTCGGGCTGAAGGCGATCTCGATCGCCAAGACACCCTACACGCTGCAGTTCAACGACCTGATCAACAGCGCCAACGGTCCCTGGGCGGGCTTTACCAACGCGGCCATCTTCGGAAGCGATGTCGATGCCGCCTTCGCCAATGCGCAGTCGGAGATGCAGTCGATCATCGACAACGCGCAGCAATAGTCGATCCTTGAACGCCGGGAAGCCTTACGCTTCCCGGTTCCTCAATCGCAATATCGGGAGCATTCCATGGCTGGCCCTGGAGCTATCGCAACCGCGCGTCCTCGAAAACGTCGCAGGCGTGCCGGCTGGCACGGGTTTCTCTACATCGCGCCGGCCATGGCGCTCGTCATCGTTTTCTTCGTTCTGCCGGTTCTGTTCACCGTCTGGATGAGCTTTCACAACTGGCCGCTGCTCGGCAACCCGCGCTGGATCGGCTTCGGCAACTATATACGCATGTTTTCCGACATGCGCTTCATGGCGGCGCTGCGCTTTACCGCCTACTATACCGTCATCGTGACCATCGCGATCTTCGCCGTCGCCTTCCCGCTCGCCCTGTATGTCGAGAAGCAACGACCGTTCGTCGGCTTTTACAGAACGATCATCTTCCTTCCTGTTGTCGTCGGGCTTGCAACGGCCTCGCTGCTTTGGGTCTGGCTTGCCAATGTCGACAGCGGCTTCTTCGCGCCGGTGGCGCTGGCGCTCGGCCTGGTCGACAAAAGACCCAACCTGCTTGCCGATTTCGACATGGCTTTCGCGACCATCATCGTCATGGTCGTCTGGAAGATCGCCGGCTTTACCATGATCATCCTGCTGACCGGCCTGCAGGCGATCCCCTCCGAATTGACGGAAGCCGCCCGCATCGACGGCGCAAGGCGCTGGCAGCGCTTCCGGCATCTCACCCTGCCCTTGATGCGCCGCACGATCGCGCTTGCGCTGATCATCTCCATCACGGGCTCGGTGCTAGCCTTCGACCAGTTCTACATCATGACCAGCGGCGGCCCGCAGAACCGCATGATTTCGGTCGTCTACTACATCTTCAACCAGTCCTTCGTGTCCTTCAATCTCGGCTACGGCGCAGCGCTCTCGATCGCGCTGCTCGTCATCCTCGTGCTGATCAGCATCGTTCAGCTCTGGCTGTTGCGCGTCGGGGAGGACCGGCCATGACGAGCGCAAAGGAGCGCCGCGCACGGCGCAAGCTCTGGGGCGGCATCGGCTTTCACGGCATCGGCGTCGTCATCGTCATCTTCTTTTTCGCACCGTTCGCGATCGCCTTGCTGTCGTCGTTCCGGCATGGAACCGAGGCGAGCCTTCCGCCGCTGCCGCCCTGGCCGACGACCGGTTTCAGCTTCGATGCCTATCGCGCGCTCGATGGCTTCGGGGCCGGCGTCGTGCGGCATACGCTGAACTCGCTCTTCGTCTCGGTCGCCACGGTGGTGTTGACCGTCGTCGTCAGCCTGCTCGCCGGCTACGGCTTCTCGCGTTATCGCTTTCGCTTCAAGGGCGCCCTCTTCATCCTGATCATCGCGACGCTGATGATCCCCTTTCAGTCGATCCTGACGCCGCTCTTCATCATCCTGGCGAAGCTCGGCCTCAACAATTCGCTGACCGGCCTCACGCTCGTCTACGTGACGCTACAGCTTCCCTTTTCGGTCTTCATGATGCGCAACGCCTTCGACGCCGTGCCGAAGGAGATCGAGGAGGCTGCGCGCATCGACGGCGCGCGCGATCTCAGGCTGCTCTTTCGCGTTCTCTTTCCATTGGTGCTGCCGGGGGTCGCGACGGTTGCGATCTTCGCCTTCCTCAATGCATGGAACGAGTTCCTGGCGGCGCTGGTGCTGCTGTCGAGCAACGAGAAGTTCACCCTGCCGGTGCTGATGATCGCCGTCAGGACCGGACGCCTCGGCGCCGTCAACTGGGGCGCGGTCCAGGCCGGCATCGCCGTCATGACCATCCCCTGCGTCATCGTCTTCCTTCTTCTGCAACGCTACTACATGCGCGGGCTGATGGCCGGCGCGGTGAAATGACCCTTCGAACAAACGGATCAAAGACATGTCTGACAAGCAAAACCGCCAGTTTCGCCCCTTGCCCGTTCCCAATGTCGAGCTCGCCGGGCTCTTCGGTTCCCGGCAGGATGCAATCTGCAATTCGACGGCGGCGACCCTGCTCGACCGCTGCGTCGAGGCCGGCATGATCCAGGCGATCGACGTCAGCCAGCCGAGCCCCGGCATCGTCATTCCGCTGCAGACCTGGTCGGGCTCCACGCAGATGTTCTGGGACAGCGATCTCGGCAAATCGATCGAGACCATCGCCTATTCGCTTTATCGCCGCCCCAATCCGGAACTGGAGGCGCGTGCGGATGCCATCATCGATATGTACGAAAAACTGCAGCAGGAAGACGGCTATCTGAACGCCTGGTTTCAGCGCGTCCAGCCCGGCCGCCGCTGGACCAACCTGCGCGATCATCACGAGCTTTATTGCGCCGGCCATCTGATCGAGGCGGCTGTCGCCTATTACCAGGCGACGGGCAAGCGCAAGCTGCTCGACATCATGAGCCGCTTCGCCGACTACATGATCACCGTCTTCGGCCACGGCGAAGGGCAATTGCGCGGCTATTGCGGCCATGAGGAAGTGGAACTCGCGCTCGTCAAGCTCGCCCGCGTCACGGCTGAGAAGAAATATCTCGACCTTGCCAAATACTTCATCGACGAGCGTGGCCGCGAGCCGCATTTCTTCACCGAGGAAGCGCTTCGCGACGGCCGCGATCCGGAAAACTTCGTACAGAAGACCTACGAATACAGCCAGTCGCATCTGCCCGTGCGCGAACAGACCAAGGTGGTCGGCCATGCCGTGCGCGCCATGTACCTCTATTCCGGCATGGCCGATATCGCCACCGAGTACAACGACGACACTTTGACTTCCGCGCTCGAAACGCTGTGGGACGATCTGACGACCAAGCAGATGTATGTGACCGGCGGTATCGGACCCGCCGCTGCGAACGAGGGCTTTACCGACTATTACGACCTGCCGAACGAAAGCGCCTATGCCGAAACCTGCGCCTCCGTCGGGCTGGTCTTCTGGGCCAACCGCATGCTCGGCCGCGGGCCGAACCGCCGCTACGCAGACATCATGGAAGTAGCGCTCTACAACGGCGCCATGGCGGGGCTGTCGCAGGACGGCAAGACCTTCTTCTACGAAAATCCGCTGGAGAGCGCCGGCAAGCATCACCGCTGGACCTGGCATCATTGCCCCTGCTGCCCGCCCAACATCGCCCGCCTGCTCGCCTCCGTCGGTTCCTACATGTATGCGGCCGCCGACAACGAGATCGCCGTCCACCTCTACGGCGAAAGCAAGGCCCGCGTTCCGCTGGCGGGTGGCGTGACCGTCGAGGTTGCGCAACAAACCCGTTATCCCTGGGACGACGCGATCTGCTTCGAAGTCAATCCCGATCGCAACGCCGAATTTGCATTGTCCCTGCGCATTCCCGCATGGGCCGACGACGCCACGCTCGCCATCAACGGCACGCCGGTCGACCTCTCGACGATCGTTGTCGATGGCTACGCTCGTATCGAGCGGCAATGGCAGGCAGGCGACACCGTAAACCTCACCCTGCCGCTGATCCCGCGCACCCTGTTTGCCAATCCGAAAGTCCGCCAGGATACCGGGCGCGCCGCCCTGATGCGCGGTCCCCTCGTCTATTGCGTCGAGACCACGGACAATGGTTGCGATCTCAACGGCATTTCGCTCGCCGGCGATCCGGCATCCGCAGGTACGGCGGAGATTGCCGAGCTGGAAGGGGCCGTAGCGCTCGATGTTCCCGTCATGCGCGACGCGGCCGACTGGGGCGCCGATCTTTATCGGACGACTCCGCCGAAAAGCGCTGCCTCCACCGCCCGTTTCGTGCCCTATCACCTCTGGGACAATCGCGAACCGGGCGAAATGCTGGTCTGGCTCCGCGCCGACCGGATGCAGCGCGGAGACTGACATGGGCAAGAACGGCATGCGCCTCACCGGCGTCCGCAAGAGCTTCGGCGGGCTGGAGGTCATTCACGGCATCGATCTCGATATAGCGGAGGGCGCCTTTGTCGTCTTCGTCGGCCCGTCCGGCTGCGGCAAATCCACGCTGCTGCGCATGATCGCCGGGCTGGAGGAAGTCAGCGATGGCGAAATTGCCATCAAAGGCCGCGACGTGACCGATCTCGACCCGTCCGAGCGCGGGATCGCCATGGTCTTCCAGTCCTACGCGCTCTATCCGCATATGAGCGTTCGCGACAATCTCGGCTTCGGGCTGAAAATGGCACGAACCGATGCGTCCGAGATCGAAAGGCGCGTGCGCTCCGCCGCCGCCATTCTCAAGATCGACCATCTGCTGGACCGCCGGCCGGGACAGCTCTCTGGCGGGCAACGCCAGCGCGTCGCTATCGGCCGCGCCATCGTTCGCGAGCCGGACGTCTTCCTCTTCGACGAACCGCTCTCCAATCTCGATGCCGAACTGCGCGTTTCCATGCGCATCGAGATTGCCCGGCTTCACCGCGAGCTCGGCAACACGATGATCTATGTCACCCACGACCAGACCGAGGCCATGACGCTCGCCGACAAGATCGTCGTTCTGAGGGACGGCAGGATCGAACAGGTCGGCAGCCCGCGCGAGGTTTACGAAGACCCGGCCAACAGCTTCGTCGCCGGCTTCATCGGCTCGCCGCGGATGAACATGATCGAAGCCATATGGTCTGGCGACGGGTTAGCGAACGTCGGCAACGGCAGTGTCAAGGTCGATCTTGCCCGGCACGCGCCATCAGCCGGCGACAAGATCCTGCTCGGCATGCGACCCGAGCATTTCGTCGTCGCGTCCGGGGCGGACGACGCCTTGCGGGTCAAGGTCGACGTCACCGAATATCTGGGCGGCACGCGCTATCTCTATTGTCAGACCGAGGACGGCCAGTCCCTCATCGCAGAATATCGCGACGGGCCGGAGATCGAGCGCGGCGATACGCTTCATCTGCACTGCCCGCCGGAACGTCGCCGCTATTTCGACAAGCAGGGAGAAAGGCTGCGCTAGAACCCCATCCATACGACCGGCCGCAAGCTTTTCACGACGCCGCCGCTATGCCCGCATCCGGCCATCAGGATACCGACCGATGGCTGGATGCCTGCATGAAAAATCATGCCGCCTTGCTGATGCGCACCGGAATGGATTTATAAGAGGGCGTACCGCTTTCCTTATCCTGATAATCGATCGGGATCAGGCAATTTGCCTCGGGGTAATAGGCGGCAACCGAACCCTGCGAGATATCGTATGAAATCGCGGTCAGCTTCAGCAATCGCCGGACGCCTGACGGAAGTGCCGTCTCGATCTCGACGAGATCGCCATGCTCCAGGCCCTTCGCCTTCAGATCCCTGTCATTCATGAACAGCACGTCACGACGGCCGAATACGCCGCGATAGCGGTCGTCGAGGCCGTAGATCGTCGTGTTGTACTGATCGTGGCTGCGGATGGTCGCAAGTTTCAGAATACCGGGGTCGGACAGCGAAATGTCCTCGTTGAGGCCGGAAAACAGCTTGAATTCAGCCTTGCCGGAGGGCGTCTTCCAGACGCGCTCCGTCGGCCCGATCGGCAGGCGGAAGCCTCCCGGCACGCGGATGCGCTCGTTGTAGCCGACGAAATCCGGATAAACGATTTCGATCTTGTCACGGATCAGATCGTAATCGGTGACGAGGTCCATCCAGGCGACCTTGCTGTCCGGCAGCGCCGCCTGCGCCATGGCGGCAACGATGGCCGGCTCGGAGCGCAACTGATCGGAAGCGGGCTTCAGCCTGCCGCGCGACGCATGCACCATCGACATAGAATCCTCGATCGTCACCGATTGCGCGCCGGTCGCCTGAATGTCCTGCTCGGTCCGGCCAAGCACGGGGAACAGGAAGGATTCCTTGCCGATCAGCAGATTGGAGCGATTGAGCTTGGTGTTCATGTGGACGGCGAGATCGAGCCTGCGCATGCCTTCGGCGCACAACTCCGGATCGGGAAGCGCGATCGAGAAATTGCCGCCGAGGCAAAGCAGCACCCTGGAACGGCCTTCCGCCATCGCCTGCATGGCGGCGACGGCATCGTGACCATGGTGGGCCGGCGACTTGAAACCGAAGGCCCGTTCGATACCCTCAATCAGCGCCGGCGTCGGCTTCTCCGTAATCCCGACCGTACGATTGCCCTGCACGTTGGAATGGCCGCGCAGCGGGCAGATGCCGGCGCCCGGCTTGCCGAAATTACCGCGCAGCAGCAACAGATTGGCGATCTGCTGCACATTGGCCGTTCCCCTGGCGTGTTGCGTGATGCCCATGCCGTAGGCGACGATGGTCGCCTTCGATTTCGCATAGATGGCGGCAACCCGTTCCAGATCGGCGCGGGCAAGACCCGACACCCGCTCGATGTCCGCCCATTCCGTCTGATCGAGATCGGCAACGAGCGCATCAAAGCCCGTTGTATGTTCGGCGATGAAAGCGCGGTCGAGAACGTCGTCCGAGGTTTCGGCGAGCGCCAGGACCGCCTTCATGATGCCTTTGAGCGCTGCGGCATCGCCGCCGATCTTGACCTGATAATAGGAGGAGGCGATCCGCGTCGAGCTGAAGGTTGCCATTTCAATCGGGCTTTGCGGATCGGCAAAGCGCTCCAGCGCCCGTTCCTTCAACGGATTGAATACGATGATCGGCACACCGCGGCGCGAGCATTCGTGCAGCGTGCCCATCATGCGCGGATGATTGGTGCCGGGATTGTGTCCCATGGAGATGATCAGGTCGCATTCATCGAAATCGTCGAGGGAAACCGTGCCCTTGCCGATGCCGATCGATTGCGGCAGGCCGACGCTCGTCGCCTCATGGCACATGTTCGAACAATCGGGGAAATTGTTGGTGCCGTACTCGCGCGCAAAAATCTGGAAAAGGAAAGCCGCCTCGTTGGAGGCCCGGCCAGAGGTATAGAATTCGACCATATCCGGGTCCGGCATGCTGCGCATGACCTCGCCGATACGGGCAAAGGCATCCTCCCAGGCAATTGGCCTGTAGGTATCGGACGCGTGATCGTAGACCATCGGATGAGTCAGGCGGCCGGCGTTTTCGAGGTCGTAATCGCTCCAGCTCAGAAGCTCGCTGACCGTGTGCTCGGCGAAGAACTCCGGCGTCACGCGCTTGTTGGTCGCTTCCCAGGTAACGGCCTTGGCACCGTTCTCGCAGAATTGAAAGGTGGAGGTATGCTCCTTGTCGGGCCAAGCGCAGCCGGGGCAATCGAAGCCGGCGGGCTTGTTGGTGCGCAGGAGAAGACCGGGCGCTTCGGTGATGTCCATCTGCTCACGCACCGCATTGGCAGTGGCTTTCAACGCGCCCCAGCCGCCGGCCGGGCTGTTGTAGGGACGGATACCGGGGACTTCGCGCTTCTGCGCCATCATACGCTCCTTTGGCTACCCGAACGGCTTCCTCCCAAAGGCCGGGTCCATAAGGAATAAGCTTGTGACATCAGGGATGTAAAGCACAAACCGTCAGCGGAAGATCAAGTACCGGCCATATAAGACAAAGCCATGGACGTGGCCTTCCATCCCGGCTGTTGCGAATTGCAGACATCTAATTCTTGAAGACCAGGCAGGAGCCGCCCTGCTGGCGAACCTGCGTGCAAACCGCATCCGCCTCTTCCCGCGTTTGCCGCCCTATGCGCGCCGCATAGCGGATCCGGCGGCCGAAATCGGCATTGCGCTGACGCACGATCAAAGGCTTTTCCACGTTCAGCGGAGACGGTAATTTTCTTATGTTCGCGGCAAACAGGCGCCGCGCGGCATCCAGCTGGAAATGCTCGGCCAGTTGCGCGCCCCACGGCGCCCAGGGCCGCTCCTGCTCGAGAGCGGTGGGCTTCAGGCGGCGGCTCTGGGCGAGCGCGACGCAGGAATCGACGAAGGGCTTGCCCTTTTCCAGCACGGGAGCGGCAATATCGGGCGGATCGTCGCGCCATTCCTCGACGCTGTGGGCGGTGATCGCGCTCACATAATTGCGCGTCTCATAGGGAAGCGCGCCGGAGTTCAGAAAGTTGGCAAGACCCGCCTCGCCGGCATTATAGGCAGCGGCAGCCAGCCCGAGATTGCCGAAGCGATCGCGCAGTTCGTCGAGATAGGTCGCCGCCTTGCCGAGTGCTTCCAGCGCATCGTAACTGTCGCGGACGCCACGCAGCCTGGCCGTTCCCGGCATGAACTGCGCGATGCCGCGCGCGCCCTTGGGGCTGACCGCATCGGAGCGAAACAGGCTTTCGCGCCAGACCAGCCGCGCCAGATAATCCGGCGGCAAGTGGTTGGCGCCGGCGAAATATTCGATAGCCGTACAGAGATCGCGGTTGTAGCTGTCCTTGCGCAGGCAGAGCGTCTCGCCCGTCTCCGTCGTCACCGGTCCGGAGACGCAGGCCGGCGGCGCGACGCTCCATTCCGGCTGCGCGATTGCCGGACGAAACGCTGAAAGCCCGATGGCGCACGCAATCATAAAGGCGGCAATGATGCCGACGAAGCCTGCCCGATAATGCCTGCCTGCCATCGAAGCGATATCCGTCCGAGATCAACCGATCGCAAATTCGCGGCCTCTTCATAGCATCGATGAATGACGGCGAAAACCTCTGCGCGATACCGCCGCTATTCTGCCAGCCGGCCGCCGCGCATCGGCGCCGGCGCCCCCGTCGTGCCGGGGAAGCTGATCGGCAGACCGCGCAGAACGCGCACGGCAAGGAACGCAAAACACTCCGCTTCCACCGCATCGCCGCGCCAGCCGAGATCTTCGGCAAAGATCGGCTCGACACCGGCCCGGCTTTGCAGCATCGCCATGATCGTCGGGTTGTGCCGGCCGCCGCCGCTGACGACAACCTTGGTGGGTCTGCGCGGCAGAAGGTCCAGCGCCTTGCCGACGGCACTTGCCGTAAAGGCCGAAAGCGTCGCGGCACCATCTTCCGGGCCAAGGCCATCCGCCATGGAGGCGCCGAAGTCGAACCGATCGAGCGACTTCGGATAGGGTGCGCTGAGATAAGGATGCTGCAGCAGCTTTTCGAGCCGAGCCTCGTCGACCTTGCCGGCGCGCCCGAGCGCACCGTCACGGTCCATCTCGCCGAGTCCGTGCGATTTGATGAAATCGTTCAGCGGCGCATTGGCCGGGCCGGTGTCGAAGGCGACGAAATTGCCCTCTCCGTCCCACCAGGTAATGTTGGCAACGCCGCCGAGATTGAGGATGGCAGCTTCGCCCGCAGCGCCCGCGCCGCGCAGCAGCGCGGTATGATAGGCAGCAGCAAGCGGCGCGCCCTGCCCGCCGGCACGCATGTCGGCCGAACGGAAATCATAAGCGACTTTCGTGCCGAGGATGGAGCGCATCAGTTCGCCATCCCCCAGCTGGCGCGTCTGGCCCAGCCGCCCCTTCTGCGGCGCGCGATGCAGCACGGTCTGGCCATGGAAACCGACGACGCCGATGTCGGCCATCGTCATGCCGTTGCTTTCGACCAGCTCCCTCACTGCCTCGGATTGCGCTCGCGTCAGGGCCTCTTCCGCCTCCTTGAAGATTGCCGGCTCGGGCCCTTCGAAATTCCATACGCGCGCCCGAGCCAGGGTTTCTTCCAGCAGCCTGCGGATCCAGTCGGGATAGGGAGCGAGAACATAGGGGCCGAATTCCTCGATGCGCTCGCCATCCGTCTTCAGCATGGCGACATCGATATTGCCGTCGAGGACGGTTCCCGTCATCAGACCGACTGCCCAGATTGGTTGCATGGTCAGGCTCCTATGCTGCGTTGACGAGATCGCCGACCGTTTGACGAAGCGCCAGTATGCCGCTGTCGAAGTGGCGTGTCGGATGAATGCGGTTGGTAAGCAATGTCCAGGCCCTGCCCTTGTCGAAATCGATCCAGAGTGCCGTGCCGGTGAAGCCGGTATGGCCGATGGTTCCGGACGAGCATGATGAACCGCCGGACCAGCCCTCGTAAGGCCGCTCCCAGCCATGCGTGCGCGTCGCCGAAAGCGGTTCGCGCATCAGGGCGATCGATCGCGCCGATGCGCCGCTGCCATCCAGCAGCCCTTTTGCGAAGTCGAGGATCGCGGCCGCCGTACCGAACAGGCCGGCATGCCCGGCTCCCTGCAACGCGGAGCAATTGTCGTCATGGACCTCGCCCGACAGGATGCGGTGCCGCCAGGTGCAATCCTCCGTCGCGGCGGCGAGTTCCGGCAAAGCGGAAAAGGCAAAACCCGGCCCTGGGTCCATGGCGCGAATGGTCTGCCCGGCCAGCCGCTCCAGCGCGAAACCGAGGAGAATGAAGTTGATGTCGGAATAGACCGGCGGGCCGGCGCGCCATTCGCGCTGCAGGATGAAGGCGCGCAAAAGCTCCGGATCGCGGCCATAGGTGTAGATCGGCTCGACCGCCGGGAACGGCGTCTGATGTCCGAGGCACTGGCGAAACGTCACCTTCCGCTCCCAGGCTTCGGCGCTGTATTGGCGCAGATCGGGCAGAAGCACGGTCAGCGGCGCGTCGAGATCGATCGTACCGGCTTCCGCCAGGGCCAGAATGCGCGGCGTGGTGAAAATGACTTTCGTCAGCGAGGCGAGATCGAACCAGGTATCGACCAGCATCGGCCTGACATCGGGCACTTTCTGCGCCGAGCCGATGGCGCGGACCTGCCGGTTGCCGTCGAGATCGACCATGCCAAGCACGCCGCCGGGAATGCGAGCCGTGGCGACCGATTGCTCAAGCGGCGCAAAGGCCCGATCGAAACGCTCCTCAAACTGCATGCTTCCCCCTGCTTCCATCTCGGCTCTTCGCGATGCTCAGGCTTCCGCGAGAGCGATGTGGTCCGGCGCGAAACGCCGCCACTCGGGCGTAACCGGCTCGAAGCCCGGCGGACGCACCAAGGACGGAACCTGGCGCGTGTCGAGCGTGAAATTCTCCCTGCGCCGCGCAACCGTCGGAACCGCCGCGATCAACCGCCTGGTATAGGAATGCCGGGGCTCCGACAAGACGGAGGCGGCATCACCGATCTCGACGATCTGCCCGGCATAGATCACGGCTATGCGATGGGCGATGCGCTCCACGACAGCCATGTCATGCGAGATAAACAGATAGGCAAGCCCGTATTCGCGCTGAAGTTCGATCAGCAGGCTCAGAACCTGCGCCTGGACGGAGACGTCGAGCGCCGAAACCGCCTCGTCGAGCACCAGCACCGACGGGTTCAGCATCAGGGCGCGCGCGATGCACAGCCGCTGGCGTTGACCGCCGGAAAACTCGTGCGGATAGCGCTCCAGCGCATTTTCCGGCAGCCCCACGCGCTTCAGCAGCGTGAGCATGCGCGCGCGTGTTTCAGCAGAAACCCGCGCGCCCGACGCGATCACCGGTTCGGCAAGGATGCTGTCGACGCGAAGCCGCGGATTGAGCGAGGCGTAGGGATTCTGGAAGACCATCTGCACGGCGCTGCCGCGACCGGCTGCCTTGCCGCCTCCGGCGGTAAAGGTGCCGCGGGTCGACTTGACGAGTCCGAGGATTGCCCTTGCTGTGGTGGACTTGCCCGAGCCGCTTTCGCCGACGATCGCCAGCGTTTCGCCGGGCATCAGGTCGAAACCGACGCCTTCGACCGCATGCACGGCGCCCGTCGACCGCTGCAGGAAACCACCCTTCACCGGGAAGCGGACCGTCAGGTCCTCCACTGTCAGCGCCGGCCCGGATGATGCCTCGTCGCGCTGAAAATCGGTGCGTGCAGCCTGCCCCGACGCAAAATGCGGAACCGAATGCAGCAGATGCCGGGTATAGGGGTGCGCTGGGTGATCGAGGATCTGGTTGAGTTCGCCCTGCTCGACCGCCTCACCGGCCTGCATCACCATCACCTTGTCGGCAATGCCGGCGACGAGGCCGATATCGTGGGTGATGAAGATCATCGACATGCCAGTCTCGCGCTTCAACTCGGCAAGCAGTGCCATGATCTGCGCCTGCACGGTGACGTCGAGCGCCGTCGTCGGCTCGTCGGCGATCAGAAGACGCGGGTTGCAGGCAAGCGCCGTTGCGATCATCACACGCTGCAGCATGCCGCCGGAAAGCTGGTTCGGGCAATAGGTCAGCCGTCGCGCCGCATCGGGAATGCGCACGCGATCCAGCGCATCCTTGGCCGCCGCCTTCGCCTGGCCTCCCGTCAGTCCGCGATGCAGCCGAAAGGATTCCTCGATCTGCGTGCCGATGGTCAGAACCGGGTTGAGGGAGGTCATCGGCTCCTGGAAGATCATGCCGATTTCCGCACCGCGGATCTTCGTCAGCTCCGCCTCGCTTGCCGCGGTCAGGTCGAGAACGCTGTTGTCGGCGCGCTTCAGGCGGATCGACCCGCCGGTAATGCGGCCGCCACCGAAATCGACGAGGCGATTGATCGAAAGCGCCGTGACCGATTTGCCCGAGCCGCTCTCGCCGACGATCGCCAGCGTTTCGCCGGCATCGAGATCGAAGCTGATCCCGCGGACGATGGGATTGGCATCGGGATTTCGTCCGAAGCCGACACGCAGATCGGAGACCGACAGGAGCGGCGTCATATTGTGGACCTCCGCATCTTCGGGTCGAGAATATCGCGCAGGGCATCGCCGAGCAGGTTGAAGCCGAGAATGGAGATCATGATGGTGACGCCGGGAAAGATCAGCAGCCAGGGTGCCGTTTCCATGAGGTTGCGGCTGTCGCTCAGCATCAACCCGAGCGACGAGGCCGGCGGCTGGGTTCCCAAGCCGAGAAAGCTCAAGCCCGCTTCCGTCAGCAGCGACCAGGCGAGCGCCAGCGTCACCTGCACGGTCAGCGGCGCGACGAGATTGAGCAGGAGATGCCGCGTCAGGATGTAGGACCGGCTGCTGCCGAAGGTACGGGCGGCATCGACGAAATCGCGGCCCTTCAACGACAGCGCCGGACCGCGCACGATCCGCGTAAAGATCGGCGTATAGACGATCGCGATCGCAGCGACGCTGGTCCATGTTCCGGGCCCGACGATGGCGATGATCAGCAGTGCCAGCAGGATCGCTGGAAAGGCGAGCAGCACGTCCATCGCCCGCATGATCACGCCGTCCCAGCGTTTGCCCGACCAGGCCGCGGTCAGGCCGAGCACGGTGCCGATCAGGCTTGCGACGGCCACCGACAGGAAGGCGACGGTGAACGATTCGCCGATACCCTGCATCAGCCGGCTCGCGACATCGCGGCCGAAAAGATCCGTTCCCATCCAGTAGGTGAGGCTTGGGGCGTGGAGACGATCGATCCGGTTCTGCGTCAGCGGATCGTGCGGCGTCACGCCGAGCGTACCGAGAACGGCAAGGAGAATATAGATGAGGACGATGACGCCGCCGATCCGGCCGCTCATATGTCCGAAAATAGCCCTGACGATCCGCATCAGCTCTCTCCCAGGCGGATGCGCGGATCGAGCGCGACATAGGCGAGATCGACGAGCAGATTGACGACCATGAAATTGAAGGCAATGAACAAAACGCTGCCCTGCACCAGCGCATAGTCGCGCTGGAGGATGGCATCCAGCACCATGCGGCCCAATCCCGGCAACGCGTAGATCTGCTCGACCAGCACGGCGCCGCCCAGCAAGTAGCCGAACTCGACGCCGCTGAGCGTCACCACCGGGATCAGCGCATTCGGCAGGGCATGCCGCCAGATGACGCCGCGTGCCGGCACGCCGCGGCTGCGGGCCGTGCGGACATAGTCGTCGCTCAAGACATCGAGCATGGCGGAGCGCACGACACGCGTCACGGAGGCAGCAAAAGCAAAACCCAGCGTCAGCGCCGGCAGGATCATCTGGCCGAGATTTTCGAGCGGGTTCTGCCAAAGGGGCGTAAAGGCGCCCATGGTCGGCAGGACGCCGAAACCGGCCGACAGGGCATAGATCAACAGTAGCCCGAGCACGAAGTTCGGGGTGGACTGTCCGATCATGGCGACGATGCGCACGGCAAGATCGGACAGTTTTTCGTTTCGCGTGGCGGCAAATACGCCCGCCGGCAATCCAATGGCGAGCGCGATCACCATCGAAAGCAGAGCAAGCTCCAGCGTCAGGGGAAAACGTTCGAGAATGATGTCGAGCACCGGCTTGCCGTAAGTGACGGATATGCCGAGATTGCCCTGCAAAACGCCGAACAGCCAATGCCAGTATTGCGTAAACCAGGACTGGTCGATGCCGAAATAAGCGGAAAGAGCCTGCCGCTGCTCCGGCGTCAGCAGGCCCGCATTGGTTCCGAGCATCGCCGTGATCGCATCGCCGGGCACCAGCCGGATGGCAACGAAGACGAAGATGGACACACCCAGCATGATCAGCGGGAATATCATCAGCCGGCGCGTCAGGTATGCCATTGCATGTCCTCTAGGTCTCGATTGCCGTCACTTGATCGAGACTTTGGCGAGGCCGAACAGCGAGCCGGTCGGCGTCGGCACGAAGCCCTCGACGTTCTTCTGTTCGGCCGTATAGCCATAGGCCGTGTAGAGCCAGATCCAGGGCGAAACCTCGGCGAGATGCTTCTCGAATTCGGCGAAGATCGCCTTGCGCTTGGCCGGATCGGTTTCGGCGCGGCCCTGCTGCATCAGGCTGTCGAGCGTATCGTCGATGTAGTTGGCGACCTTCTGCAGGTTGCCGGTCTTCGTCCAATAGCGATTATACATCGAATAGGGATCGGCACTGCCGCCGTTGAGCGCCACCGCCATGTCGAAATTGCCCTTCAGCCAGGTATCGACGTAAACGTTCAGTTCCATCACCTTGATATCGAGCTTGATGCCGATTTCGGCGAGCTGCGACTGGATGACCTGCGCTTCGGCCGTTGCGGTCGGCGGCTCGCCGGTTGCGGCGATCACCGTCGCCGAAAAGCCGTTGGCAAAGCCGGCATCGGCCATCAGCGTCTTCGCCTTGGCCACATCGCGCGTATAGCAGAAAAGCTGGCTCGGATCGGTAGCGTAGAGGGGCATCGTCAGCGGCCCCGTCACCTTGCCTTCGCCGAGAGCGGCGGTATCGAGCACATCCTTGCGATCGATGGCGCAGGAGATCGCCTGACGCACGGCCAGCTGATCCATCGGCTTGCGCGAGGGATTGAGCTGCAGGACGTTGTAGGACAAAACCGGCGTGCGGGTGAGCTGCAGCTTCGGCTCCTTCGGCACCAGCGTCGCCACGAGCGGATCGTTCAGCAGCGCGAAATCGATCTGGCCGGTGCGCAGCGACGCCAGGATCGCGGTCTCGTCGGGCAGAACGCTGATGTCGATGCCATCGACGCCGACAGGGCCGCCGGCCCAGTCCTTGTTGGCGCTCAGCACTTCCTTGGAATTCGGAACCCAGCTGTCAAGCTTGAACGGGCCGGAGCCGATCGCCTTCGTGCCGATCGCGCCGGCGGTGATTTCGCTTGCCGGAACGATCGCAGCATTGAGGCTCGTCATTGCCGTCAGAAGCGGAACGTCGGGCTGCGACAGGTTGAAGACCACGGTGCCGGCATCGGGCGTATCGATGCTGGCGATCGACAGGAAATTGGCGCGGGCGACGGCGGCCGTTGCCTGATCCAGAATGCGCTGGAAGGAGGCCTTGACGTCGGCCGAGGTCACGGGCGCGCCGTTCTGGAACTTTGCCTTGGCGTTGAGCTTGAATGTCAACTGCTTGCCGTCGGGCGAAAACTGCCAGCTTTCGGCGACGCCGGGCACGATCTGCAAATTGCCGTCGAGGCGAACGAGCGGCTCGTAGATCAATTCCAGCAGCCGGATGGAGGAGAAGGCCGTCTGCTTGTGCGGGTCAAGGCCGGTCGCGTCCTGCGACCACGCCATGCGCAGCGTCGCGGCCTCGACCGGCATCGCAACGGCCGCCAGACCAAGCCCCACAGCCAGCGCCGCTCCCGAAATCATCCTCTTTCCAAAATTGCCCTTCATTCCCGGTCCTCCGAATTTTTTTAAATGTCCCCGGCCGATTTTGGCCCATTGATTGCTGTCGCGGCACGCCGCGATGATTGTCTCAGGCGGTTCTGGCGTTGATGGCCTTGCGCAGGAATCCATCAGCGTTTTGCAATGCCACGCGGGCTTCTTCAATATCCATCCCGGTAATTTCCATGAGAATGGCAAGCTTGACGTCGTTTCCCGTCAGATCGAGCACGCGCCGGGCCTCCTGCGGCGTGCAGCCGGTCGCCTGCATGACGATGCGTGAGGCACGCGCCACCAGCTTCTTGTTGCTCGCGCTCACATCGACCATCAGGTTCTGATAGCTCTTGCCGATGCGGATCATGCTCGCCGTCGTCAGCATGTTGAGAATGAGTTTCTGCGCCGTACCGGATTTCAGGCGGGTCGAGCCCGTCAGGATTTCGGGGCCGACAACCGGCGAAATCGCCAGATCGGCAATGCCTGCTATGATGGAATTCGGATTGCAGGACAGCGCGACCGTAAAGGCGCCGACACTTTTGGCATAGTTCAAGCCGCCGATGACATAAGGCGTGCGGCCGCTGACGGCGATACCGACGACGACGTCGGCCTCGGTCAGATTGATGCCCTCCAGCGCCTGGCGTCCCTGCTCCGGATCGTCCTCCGCACCTTCGATCGAGCGGCGCAGCGCGTCCGGGCCGCCGGCAATCAGGCCGATGACCATGTCCGGCGGCACGCTGAAGGTCGGCGGGCATTCGGACGCATCGAGCACGCCAAGCCGGCCGCTGGTTCCAGCGCCCATGTAGATCAGCCGGCCACCCTTCTGAAAGGCGGCGACGATCTGGTTGACGGCAGCGGCAATGGCCGGGATCACCTTCTCGACGGCGAGCGGCACCGTCTGATCCTCGTAATTGATTTCCCGCAGGATATCGAAGGTCGGCAGCAGGTCGATATGCATCGTATTCGGATTGCGGCCCTCGGAAACCAATTGCTCCAGCTCGGATATCAACTTCTGCTCTGTCATGGGCCTGCTCGCGAATAACGCTTCGATATCAATAGGTCAAAGTGGCGAGCTCGATCATTTTGACATCGGGCGCACCGCAGCAAAGATTGGTTTTCAGCAAGACGGACGACCAAAGCCGCCCGGGACGCAGGATGGCCTTTGCGGCTTCGTTTCCCGTCCATTCCCTGTTTACCTTGGTTAACAGTATGTCCGTTTATTCCTATCGTCAATCCTATAAGGAATAAAATATTCCACGCTGCCCATGATCGGTCGGTGGCTCCGATTTTGCCGTCAGCCTGCGCCGACAGCCCTTCTTGCCAGAATGATCGCACCGGACACCGCATCGCCGTCGGCGGGTTTCAAGCGGCGGCGAACGTCGGGCGAAAGCCACGGCTCGAGCGGGCTTGCGAGACCGCCGAGCAGGCAGACGCGCGGCGCGCCCTTCTCGAACAGGGTGCGAACCAGCGTATCGATGTGGCCTGCCGCACTCTGTACGATCCGTCGCGCGACGGCATCGCCCTGGTCGGCGTGGCGAAGCACCATGGGCGCAAGCGTCGCGTAATCCGTGGCCGAAGCGCGATCCATCCAGGCAACGGCCTCCATCGGCTCGCTCTGGAAGCGCTGCATGATCTCGGCCAGCAATGCCGTGTTCTGTTCGCGGCCATCATGGGCACGCAATGCAAGCTGCACGGCCTTCAGGCCGAGATAGGCGCCGCTGCCCTCGTCCGAAATCGGAAACCCGTAGCCGCCGACACGCAATTGCCGCCCTTCGACAAGGCCGAGCCCGATGGAGCCGGTGCCGGCGATGACGATGGCGCCGTCGCGGCCGGAATGTGCGCCGAGGCAGGCGCCCTCGCCGTCGCTGATGAAATCGATGCTGGCAAAGGGATGTTCTATCGCCCTGAGCGCGGCAAGCGCGCCCTTGCGGCCGATCCCCGCCAATCCGACGCCGGCATGGATGCGGCCAAGATCGCCAGCGCTCAGCTCCGCCTCCTCGATGGCGGCGTCGAAGGCCCGCGCGATCGACGCCCATGCTTCGGCGATCCCGAGCCGGGTCGTTGCCGACCCGGACAATCCCTGTCCCAGAACCGTGCCTTCCGCATCCTCGATGCGCGCCCGGCAACCGGTGCCGCCGCCATCGATGCCAAGGAAATAAACGGCGTCTTGCGATGATGAACTCATGACGTCAGCCGTTCGATATCGGCGCCGCAGAGACGCAATTTGCGATCCAGCTGCTCGTAGCCGCGGTCGAGATGATAGACGCGGTTGACGATCGTTTCGCCTTTCGACACCAGCGCGGCCAGCACCAGCGAAACGGACGCGCGCAGATCCGTTGCCATCACCTGCGCGCCCTTGAGCGGCGCACCGCCGCGAACCAGCGCCGTCGTGCCCTGCAGCGTGACGTTGGCGCCCAGCCGCATCAGTTCCGGCACATGCATGAACCGGTTTTCGAAGACCGTCTCACGGATCAGCGAAGCGCCTTCGGCGCAGCAGGCCAGCGCCATGAATTGCGCCTGCAGATCCGTCGGGAAGCCGGGATAGGGTTCGGTGGTGAGATCGGCGCCCTTCAGCGGGCCGTCTCGCGAAACCACAAGGCCGCGATCGCTCGGCCAGACGCTGACCCCCATGGCTTCCAGCGCCTGCACGACAGACGCGAGATTTTCCAGGCGGGCATGAATGAGCTCGAGCTGTCCGCCGGTGATCGCGGCCGCCACCGCATAGGTGCCGGCCTCGATGCGGTCGGGAATGCCGTGATGCCTGGCAGGACGCCAGGCGGTGTCGCCGTCAATGAGGATACGATGCGTCCCCGCCCCTTCGATCCGCGCCCCCATGGCACCGAGGCAAGCCGCCAGATCGGCAACTTCCGGCTCGCGGGCGGCATTGAGGATCTCGGTTTCGCCCTTGGCCGTGCAGGCGGCCATCATGGCCGTTTCCGTCGCGCCGACGGATGGCGAACTCAGCACGATCCGACCGCCCTTAAGCCCGTTCGAGGCCGAAGCGACGATCAGGCCGCTTTCGATCGCGATATCGGCGCCCAGGCTCGCCAGCGCCTTGATGTGCATATCGACCGGCCGCGCGCCGATGGCGCAGCCGCCGGGAAGCGAAACACGCGCATGGCCGAAACGGGCCAGCAGCGGCGCGAGCACCAGAACGGTCGCACGCATGCGCCTGACAGTATCGTAAGAGGTCTCCTTCGAGACGATATCGCCCGCATCGATCGTCGTGCCGTGCGCCCCGCGGGTGATCGTCGCGCCATGAAGGGCGATGACGCCCAGCATGTTCTCGACATCGCTGACCGAGGGCAGGTTCGTCAGCTCCAGCGGAAACGGGCTCAATAGGGCTGCCGCGATCTGCGGCAATGCGGCGTTCTTGGCGCCGGCGATGGTCACTGCGCCCTGCAACCGTCTGCCGCCGGAGATGCGAAGTCTGTCCATGAAGAAAATCCGTCGATGAAAAGGGCAGGATCACCAAGGCGCCCTAGGCTGTTTCCGAAGACTAATCGGCCATTCCATCCTGTCAACGGAATTTGGAATTTTTTATTCCAATTTACTGTGATAATGTCGCTCCGCACGGGGGCGAGGTTGCCGACCTTGAACCGGATGTTATTTTGGATGCCCTCATATCCATGCGTGAACCGGCCTCGGCGACCTCGAAGGATCCCTTAAAGGACCAATGTCTATCTTAAGAAAAATCAGCGCACAGCTCGACACCATGGCACCCGCCGATCGTCAGATCGGGCAGTTCATCATCGATAACCCGGACCAGATGCTGCGCCTGTCCTCGGCGGCGTTGGCGGTGGAAACCGGACGCAGCCAGTCGAGCGTCGTCAAGTTCAGCCAAAAGCTCGGCTATGCCGGCTATCAGGAACTGAAGCTTGCCGTCAGCGAGGCGAAGGCCCAGGAGTGGCCGGCGCCGGTCGGGATGATCCACGGCACGATCGAAGTGGGCGACAGCTATCTGACAATCCTGCAGAAACTGCTGGGCAGCAAGTTGCAGGCCATGCAACAGACCATATCGGTGAACAACGAAGGCGATATCGAAAAGGCGCTCGAAGCCCTTCACGACGCCAGGCGCATCCATCTGGCCGGGGTCGGCGCCTCGTCGCTGGTCGCACGCGACTTTTCCTACAAGCTGATGAAGCTTGGCCGCAATGTCCTGCACGACAGCGACAGCCATGTGCAGATGGCCAACGCATCGACCTTAGGACCAGACGACCTGCTCTTTGCTCTTTCCTATTCCGGCACCAGCATTGAAACGCTGCGGATCGCGGAGCTCGCGAGCCAGCGCCAGGCGACCGTCATCGCCGTCACCGGCCTGCAGGACAATCCGCTTGCCCGTGTCGCCGACATCCGTCTTCATACCGTCGGCGACGAAGATCGCGTCCGCTCGTCGGCGATCACCGCCCGCGACGCGCAACTGATGCTGACCGACCTGCTGTTCATCCTGCTGGTGCAGCGCCAACCCGATGCCAACGATTATGTCCATAACAGCGAAACGGCCGTTTCCGTGCTGAAGGCCAAGCGCCTTTCATAGAGGCAAGCCGGAAGGACGGCATCCGGTAACCAAACCGTGACGATGGCCGCCCTGTACGACCGTGGTTTCGGACCGTAGCTTGGCGCCCCTTGCAAATCACAGTGGAGAGATTCTCATGGACCTTGGCCTCAAGGATAAAGTGGTTCTGATCACGGGCGGTTCGAAGGGCATCGGTTATGCCTGTGCCGAACTCTTCCTGCAGGAAGGCGCGCAGGTTGCGATCTGCTCACGCTCCCAATCCAATATCGATGCCGCTCTTTCCAGGCTTCCCGGCGCGCGTGGCTATGCCGCCGACCTGACATCCGATGAACAAGGGCTCGCGGTCGTGGACAAGGTCGAGGCGGATATCGGCCCGATCGACATTCTCGTCAACAGCGCCGGTGCCGCAGCACGCACGCCGGCCGACGAACTGACGCCTGCCGTCTGGCGCGCTGCGATGGATGCGAAGTATTTCTCCTATATCAACGCCATCGATCCCGTCATCAAGCGCATGGGCGCACGCGGTTCGGGCGTCGTCGTCAACATCATCGGCAATGGCGGCAAGATCGCCTCGCCCTTCCATCTGGCCGGAGGGTCGGCCAATGCCGCACTGATGCTCGCAAGCGTCGGGCTTGCCAATGCCTATGCCGGCCGAGGCGTGCGCGTGATCGGCCTTAATCCTGGTCTGACGGAAACGGACCGCGTCGCCGAAGGCCTGAAGGCGGCGGCGAAGGTGGCAGGCTCGACCGAGGAGGAAGCGCTTGCCGATGCCCTGAAGCGCATCCCGCTCGGCCGCATGGCCGACCCGGCCGACATCGCCAATGCCGCGGTCTTCCTGAGTTCCGCCAAGGCGAGCTATATCACCGGCGTCATCATCAACATGGACGGCGCACAGGTGCCAGTCGTGGTGTGAAAGCTGCGCAGCGACTTGATCGCATCAGAGTCAAGTCAAAGAGTCACTTTGGCCGGCATGTTCATCAGGCTCGCCTTGATCGCAACCCTTTTCCGTTGAAGAAGCGATATATGCATGCTATCTAGATTAACCATCTAGAAAGACGGCGACCATGGCATTGAGCATCAAGACCGAAGAAGCGGATCGGCTGGCACGGGAATTGTCCCGGCTGACTGGCGAAACCATGACCGACGCCATTACCAGGGCCATGCGCGAGCGGCTTGAAAGGCTGCGTGCCGAGCAGGAGGGACAGGGCGATTACATTGCCCGTATGAAAGCGTTCGTTCGCGGGCGTGCCAACCGCTACGACCGTCGACCTGTCACGAAACAGGAATGGGATGAAGCGGTCGGTGATACAGCTGAAGAATTCGATTTCCCTCAATGATGATCGTTGATGCGTCCGCCATCATTGCCATCCTGTTCGAAGAGGCAGAAGCCCCCGACTGCATGATGGCTCTTCAGGCCGATAGTCTTCGTCTCATATCGGCTGTGAATTACGTCGAAGCCGGCACGGTCATGGCGGGCAGGATCAAAGAGGGAGACCGGCGCGAAGCGATTGCCGATCTGGACGAATTTTTGGCCGAGTTTCGCATCGAGATTGCCCCGATAGACGAGAATCTCGCGCGAGCCGCGATGAAGGCCCGTGTGGAATACGGCAAGGGTTTCGGTACGCGCGGCGGGCTGAATTTCGGTGATTGCTTCGCCTATGCCCTTGCCAAACAGCATTCAGCCCCTCTGCTGTATGTCGGAGATGATTTTGCTTTGACCGACGTGCAATCCGCATTGACGAGGTAGATGACTATCGGAGGCCTAAGAGCCAATGACCTTGCGTTCTCCAAAAGTGCGAAACCCCGTTCTGCCTCAAGCCGCCGCCTTCCAGTCCAGCCCGATATCGAGCGTCGGCGCGCTATGGGTCAGCCAGCCCACGGATATGAGATCGACGCCGGATGCGGCGATCGCGGCGGCCGTTGCCGGGGTGATGCGGCCCGATGCTTCGGTGATCGCCCGTCCGCCGACGATATCGACCGCTTCGCGCAGATGATCGGGTGTCATATTGTCGAGCAGCACGGCATCGACGCCCTCCTGCATGGCGTCGCGCAGCTGCGCCAGCGTATCCACCTCGACCTCGATCTTGACCATATGCCCGACGCCGGCCCTGGCGCGGCGGATGGCTTCGGTGATGCCGCCGGCAATGGCGACATGGTTGTCCTTGATGAGAACCGCGTCGTAAAGCGCGAAACGATGGTTCATGCCGCCGCCGGCGCGCACGGCATATTTCTCCAAAGCCCGAAGACCCGGCGTCGTCTTGCGCGTGCAGACGATCGACGCCTTCGTGCCGGCGATCGCCTCGACGATGCCGCCAGTCACGGAAGCGATGCCTGAGAGATGGCCGAGAAAATTGAGCGCGGTCCGCTCCGCCGTCAGCAGACCGCGGGAAGGCCCCTCGATCGTTGCGATGACCTCTCCCGCAGCAATCTTCCCGCCATCGGGGATATGACGGGTCATGACGATGGCGGGATCGACCAGTTGGAAGGCGATTTCGGACGCATCGAGACCGGCAACGACGCCCGGCTGGCGAGCGACCATGGCCACGCGCGAGCGATGTGTTGCGGGTATGACCGCCGTGGATGTGACGTCGCCGGCAAGGCCGAGATCTTCCACAAGCGCATTGCGCACCAGCGGCTCGACGATCAGGCGCGGGAGGGAAGCAAGCGTCATGTCAGGCACTCCTTGCGATGGTATGGGGGATGACCGAGCGGGCGATATCGAGCGCGTCGGACAGATGCATCATGCGACGTTGCGCATGGGTGAGCTTCAGCGGGAAATCCGTGCGCGCATGGGCACCGCGCGATTCCGTCCTGAGGCTCGCGAAGACGGCGATCAGCAATGCGACCAGTGCCGGATCGGTCGCCGGACCTTGGCTCTCGCACAGCGGCAGCAGAGCCGCGATTGCGCCATGAATGGCGCCGGCATTGCGCAACACGCCGAGATGCCGCGACACGATCGGCCGGACGAGCGACGGATCCGGCACGACCGCCTCGGGAAAGCGGGGCGGCAGTCTTGCCGGACTTGCGTTCGTGCCCGCAATATCATGAGCAGCCTTCATGCCCATGACTGCCGCTTCCAGCAGGGAGTTGCTGGCAAGACGGTTGGCTCCGTGCAGGCCGGTGCAAGCCGCTTCGCCCACGACCCATAGGCCGGGCACCGAACTGCGGCCATTCTCGTCGGTCGCCACGCCGCCCATGTGATAGTGAACGGCCGGACGCACCGGAATGGGATCAATCGCCGGATCGACGCCCGCTTCGCGGCAAAGCGCGGCGATGACCGGAAAGCGCGCCGCAAACCCGCCGCCGAGTGCCTGGCGTGCATCGAGAAAAACCCGGCCGCCGCGAGCGATTTCGGCGCTGATGGCGCGCGCAACGACGTCGCGCGGCGCAAGCTCGGCACCCTCCACCTCGGCCATGAAGCGCTCGCCGCGCTCATTGACGAGAAGCGCGCCCTCGCCGCGAACCGCTTCGCTGACAAGCGCCAGGGGACGCCGCCGGCTATCGAGCGCCGTTGGGTGAAACTGCACGAACTCCATGTCGGCCAGAAGCGCTCCAGCTCGCGCCGCGAGCGCAATCCCCTGTCCGAAATTGCCGACCGGGTTGGTCGTGGCGTCGAACAGACCGCCGATGCCGCCCGTGGCAAGGACGATGCGGGAAGACGGCAGCACGACGCCGCCCTTGCCTGTCAGGCAGAGAAGGCCGGCGATATGATCGTCATCCAGCAACAGGCGCTGCGCCTGATAGCCCTCAAGCACGGTGATCGACGGCGTGCGGGCGACCGCCTCGACAAGAGCGCGGACAATGGCCGCACCCGAACCGTCACCCCTGGAATGCACGATCCGCCGACGCGAATGCGCGGCCTCCAGGCCGAGGGACAATTGCCCCGCATCATCGCGATCGAACTCGACGCCTGCCCGTTCCAGGGCGGCGACGGCAGCCGGCGCTTCCGCGACGATCCCTGCCGCCACCCTCGCGTCGCAAAGCCCGTCACCGGCCGCGAGCGTATCGGCAAGATGCAAGGCAGCGCTATCGCCCTTGCCGATGCTGGCGGCGATGCCGCCCTGCGCCCAGGCACTCGACGTCTCCGCGCCGATCAGGGCGCGGGTGACGATCACCACAGGTTCGGGCGCGAGAGACAGCGCCGTCATCAGCCCGGCAAGGCCGCTGCCGACGATGACGATGCAGCCGCTGAGGTCTTCAAGGATCTCGCTCATATCGCCAGCATCCTTTCCACCGCGCGGCGGGCGTCGGCGGCAATCGCCGGATCGACCGTCACCTCATGCCGGCCCTCTTCCAAAGCCTTGCGGATATTGCCGAGCGTGATGCGCTTCATATGCGGGCAGAGATTGCAGGGCCGGATGAATTCCACGTCCGGGTGATGCACGGCAACATTGTCGCTCATCGAACATTCGGTCAGAAGCACGACGCGCGACGGGCGCTCTTTGCCAACGTAGTCGGACATGACGGCGGTCGAGCCCGCGAAATCCGCTGCCGCGACGACGTCGGGCGGGCATTCCGGATGCGCAAGCACCGTCACGCCGGGATAATTCTCGCGAAGCTGGCGGATATCGTCCGCCGTAAAGAGCTCATGAACCTCGCAATGCCCATGCCAGGCGATAAGCTCGACATCGGTTTCGCGCGCGACATTGCGCGCCAGATATTCGTCGGGGAGCATCAGCACCTTCGGCACCCCGAGCGATTCCACCACCTGCCGGGCATTGCCCGAAGTGCAGCAGATATCGGAGGCCGCCTTCACGGCCGCCGACGTATTGACGTAGGTCACGACCGGAACGCCCGGATGGGCCTGCCGCAACAGCGCGATATCCCGAGGCGTAATCGATTCCGCCAGCGAGCAGCCGGCCTCCATGTCGGGGATCAGCACCGTCTTTTCCGGATTGAGCAGCTTGGCCGTCTCCGCCATGAAATGCACGCCGGCAAGGACGATGATGTCGGCATCGACGTCCACCGCCTTGCGGGCAAGCGCCAGACTGTCGCCGACGATATCGGCAACGCCATGGAAGATTTCCGGCGTCTGGTAGTTATGGGCGAGAATGACGGCGTTATGACGCCGCTTCAATTCGAGGATCGCCTCGACATCATCCTGAAACGCCAGCCACTCGGCTTTCGGGATGACGCGGCTGACACGATCGTAGAGGGAGGATGCGGATACGGGAAGGTTCATGACCGGCTCCTTATTATACTCAGTTTGAGTATATTATGCGCAAATAGATATTCTCAGTGTGAGCATATGTCAATTGCGGGAGAGTGGTAATTTCGTTCCGGCGAATTCGCGTTCTTCAAGCACGGCCCGGCGGAAGCGGAAGAGCTTGGCCGGGCGGCCGCCGGTCTCGCTTTCCGTGCCGCCGGTCTCCTCGACCAGTTCCTGCTGCTCGATCAGCCGTCGGAAGTTCTGCTTGTGCAGCGTCAGCCCTGCCAGCGCCTCCACGGTTTTCTGCAGGTGCAGCAGCGTGAAGGTCTCGGGCATGAGTTCGAAGACGACGGGCCGGTATTTGATCTTGGCGCGCAGCCGCGCCATGCCGGTCGCAAGGATGCGGCGATGGTCGGCAAACATCGATCTGCCGACATTGTACTTGAGGTCGCATCCCGCCTCGGCGACGAGCCGCGCCTCATAGAGCAGTTCATAGCGTTGCAGGACGAGATCCTCGTTCCATGCCGCATCGTTCAGTCCAAAGGTGAAATCGGCACGCCGGCGACGCTGGCCGCGCCGCATCGCATCCTCGTCGATCCATGGCGCAAGGCGCACGGCAATCTCGTCAAGAATGGCCGGCCGGCCGCTTCGATGATCTTCCCAGGGAAGATATTCGTACCAGCCATGCCAGCCCGGCATTCCGCCGCCGGGTGCCGCCTGCTCGCGCACAAGCCCCAGATAGCTGATGGAAATCGTGCGCCCACCGAGAATTTCATTGTTTCGATCGCGATCGGCAAACGTATAAAGCTGCTCGAGATAGCCGACGGGATGGGCGGTCTGCTCCTGAACCCATTCGCGCAATCCGCTCTGCAGCGTGCGATGACCAAGCTCGAACGGGCCGGAGGGCAAGGCATCGCCCGACCGCACCGTCATCACTCTTGGATCGCTGCCCGTAACAGCCGTCAGAACAGCGATCAGCTCGGCATGCGCAAGCCCGATGGTCAAGCGAACTCCATGATTTGTTTGCCCATGAACCTTGTCGCATGAAGCGAGGCGCAAGCCAATGCGGGCATTGGCGCGCTCCACATCTCGCGGCCGCCGGAAAAGCCGCTAGATTAGCGGCTTACATAATCGGGATACCGTTCGCAGATGAAATCGACGATCGACAGGGTGCCGGACAAATGCTTGCGCAGGGCGGCGACGGCCGCCTCCGCATCGCCGCGGCGCACGGCATCGACGATCGCCTGATGATCGGCGACGATCTGCTCCAGCTTGCCGGGCATCGGCAGGTTCATCATCCGCAGACGGTCAAGATGCACGCTCTGGCGCCTCACAGCCGACCACAGGCCGAGAATATCCGCCCGCTCGTAAAGCACCCGATGGAAATCCTTGTCGAGCGAATCGAAAAGATCGTAGGTTTCCGGCGACATCACATGCCTCTGCCGGATCAGGGCCGCGTCCAGAGCCGCTGCCGTTTCCTCCGGCGAATTGAGCGTCAGCCGGCGGACAGCCTCGAGTTCGATCGATAGGCGCAGGAAATGTGCTTCGGTGGCGTTGCGGATATCGATCCGCGAAACGACGGTCGCATATTGCGGATAGACCTCGACCAGCCCTTCCTCTTCCAGCCGGATGAGCGCGTCGCGCACGGGGGTCTGGCTGACGTTGAATTCGCTTTGCAGCGATAGACGCGAGAGAACGGTGGTCGGCGGCAAGCTCATGGAAAGAATGCGCGATCTCAGGATCTCCAGGATCTGCGGAGCCACCTGACGGGAGCGATCCAGCGCGAATTCTTTCGGATTGAGCTTCACCGGCGGCGTTTCTCATCGCAAATCTCGGTTCATCAAGCACAGTTTGTGACTTGATGCACTGATACATTAGTGCTTTAGTCCGGTCTTGCCAACTCCGCTTCGCCGGGTTGGATCAATCGGGAGGATGGGCCATCGGGCGCAAGGACCTGCAAAGCAGGCAGACGGAGGCAACCCCGCGCAACAATGCTCACCTCGATGCAAATGCGAAAACAAGGCTCGACGATAATGAACAGCAGGAAAAAGCCGTCGGAACTGCGCAGCGCCAGATGGTTTGCGCCGGACGATCTCAGAAGCTCCGGGCATCGCTCGCGCGCCATGCAGATGGGCTATGCCCCTGAAGAGTGGGTGGACAAGCCGGTCATCGCCATTCTCAATACATGGTCCGACGCCAACCCGTGTCATGCCCATTTCAAGCACCGGGTCGAGGACGTGAAGCGCGGCATTTTGCAGGCCGGCGGCTTCCCCCTGGAACTGCCTGCGCTTTCGCTCTCGGAAAGCTATGTGAAGCCGACGACCATGCTCTATCGCAACATGCTGGCGATGGAGGCGGAGGAGCTTTTGCGCTCGCACCCGGTCGACGGCGCCGTGCTGATGGGCGGCTGCGACAAGACGACGCCCGGCCTCGTCATGGGCGCGCTTTCCATGGGCCTGCCGATGATCTACCTGCCGGCCGGCCCGATGCTGCGCGGCAATTATCGCGGCGAGTATCTGGGCTCGGGGTCCGATGCCTGGAAATTCTGGGACGAACGTCGTGCCGGCACCATCACGGAGAAGGAATGGGTCGATGTCGAGGCCGGTATCGCCCGCTCCTACGGTCACTGTATGACCATGGGTACGGCGAGCACCATGACGGCGATCGCCGAGGCGATGGGCCTCACCCTGCCCGGCGCAAGCTCAATTCCCGCCCCCGACGCCAGCCATATCCGCATGTCTTCGGCTGTCGGCAGGCGTATCGTGGAGATGGTCTGGGAAGATCTGGTGCCCTCCAGGATCGTCACGCAAGCCGCCGTCGACAATGCGGTGGCCGTGGCGATGGCAACGGGCTGTTCCACCAACGCCGTCGTGCATCTGATTGCGATGGCGCGGCGCGCCGGCATCAATCTTTCGCTCGACGATCTCGACAAGGCCGGGCGCACGACGCCGGTTCTCGCCAATATCAGGCCGACAGGCAAAGCCTATCTGATGGAGGATTTCTACTATGCCGGCGGCCTGCGGGCGCTGATGGCAAAGCTTTCCGCCAAGCTCGACCTCTCCACGCTCACCGTATCGGGCGTAACCCTCGGCGAAACGCTGGAGGGGGCGAAGTGCTACAATGACGACGTCATCCGCTCGCTCGACAATCCGGTCTATCACGAAGGCTCGCTGGCGGTGCTGAAGGGCAACCTTGCGCCGACGGGTGCCGTCATCAAACCCGCCGCTTGCGATCCGCGCTTCCACAAGCATCAGGGACCGGCGCTCGTGTTCGACAGCTACCCGGAGATGAAGGCGGCCGTCGACGATGAAAATCTCGACATCACGCCCGATCATGTCATGGTGCTGCGCGGCGCCGGCCCGCAGGGTGGCCCCGGCATGCCCGAATGGGGCATGCTGCCGATCCCGAAAGCGCTCCTGAAAAAGGGCCACAGGGATATGCTCCGCCTCTCCGATGCCCGCATGAGCGGCACGAGCTACGGCGCCTGCATCCTGCACGTCTCACCCGAATCCCACGTCGGCGGTCCGCTGGCGCTGCTGCGCAACGGCGACATCATCAGCCTCGATCTCGAAGCGCGCCGCATCGACATGCTGGTCGACGAGGACGAGTTGCAGCGGCGGCGCGACGCCTGGGTCAAGCCGGCGGAAAAGTTCGGCCGCGGTTATGGCTGGATGTTTTCGCGTCATGTCGCGCAGGCCGATACCGGCTGCGATTTCGACTTTCTGGAAACCGATTTCGGCCCGACGCCGGGCGAGCCCGATATTTATTGATTGCAAAGGATAGATCGCATGAGCAACTACGTGCTGAGCACCGAAACGCGCAACAAGCTGATGGGCGTCGCCACGCCGACGATCGCCACCGCACTTTTCCGGCGCGGCCTGCGCAACCAGTTCATCCAGGATGTGCGCCCGCTCTCGCCCAAGAAGGCGAACATGGTCGGTCAGGCCTTCACGCTCCGCTATATTCCGGCGCGCGAAGACCTGAACACGCTGGAAGTCTTCCGCAATCCGGAGCATCCGCAGCGCGCCGCCGTCGAGCAATGCCCGCCCGGCTTCGTCCTCATCATGGATAGCCGCAAGGATGCGCGCGCCGCTTCCGCCGGCTCCATCCTCGTCTCGCGGCTGCAGGTGCGCGGCGTAGCCGGCGTCGTCACCGACGGCGGCTTCCGCGACAGCCCTGAAATCGCCGCCCTCGACATCCCCTCCTATCATCATCGCCCCTCCGCGCCGACCAACCTGACCCTGCATCAGGCCATCGAAATCAACGGCCCGATCGGCTGCGGCGATGTGGCGGTTTTCCCCGGCGACGTACTCGTCGGCGACAATGAGGGCGTCATCGTCATCCCCGCGCATCTGGCCGACGAAATTGCCGATGAGACGGTGGAAATGACGGCCTATGAGGATTTCGTCACCGAAGAGGTCATGAACGGCGCCACCATCATCGGACTCTACCCGGCGACCAGCGACGCTCCGAAGCTGAAATTTGCCGAATGGCGGAAACGGAAGGGCCGTTGATCCGGCTTCATTGCGATACGCGGCCGGGAAGCTCCTCTAAGCGCCCCAAAAGCCCCCCAAAAAAGGCCTCCCGGTCGCCGCGATAGGATTTCGGGGTTTTCAGCATTATGGACTGCCTTTCTGGAGGCAGCTGCAAAGGCAGGTTTATCGGCCTATGTCGAGGAAGCCGCAAATGACGAATTCGTCACCGTGACACGCCACGGCAAGCCTGCTGCCGTGATCGTGTCGGTGGAGGCTGCCAAGGTCGCCAGGAAGGCGCTGAAGACCCCCCGACCGAACTTCGGCGAATTTCTCATGACCTATCCCAGCCCTGCCGAACTGGAGCAAAATCCTTCCCCCCATGCGGGAAATCGATTTTGAATAACGGCTTTCTTCTCGATACGACTATCATCAGCAAGTTTCCCCCGGCCAGAAAGAAAAACCTTCCGAGGCGCTCCAGACCCGGTTTCGCCGACAGGGTGAAGCCAATGCGCTTTATATGGCGGCGATGACCGTGGCCGAAATCGAAAAGGGGATTCGCAGCCTTCACAGGCGGGGTGGGGTCGACCGTACCAAGCGGTTGAACGCATGGCTTGATTTCATGCTGGAGTCATTCCGGGATCGCATCTTGAATATGGCCCCCGTTGTCGCGCGGATTGTCGGAGCGATAGGCGATGCGGCCAACGCCAAGGGGCAGCATCCCGGCCTTGGCGATGTTGTCATAGCGGCAACACTCGCGCCTACGATCTTACGGTCGCCACAAAGAATAGCAAGCATTTCAATTCATTAGGCGCGAAAGTTGAACCTCTCGCCGACCAGGCGACAACACCATGACCCGTTTGCAGTTCAGTTCCCGCAGCCTATTCCTCGCGCACGAGCTTGAGCACGAGCTGCTGAAGATTGCCGCCGTCGCTGAATTCGACCTTGTCGAAATCGACGTTCCTCTGCCGCTCTTTTTTGGAAATCTCGCCAAGCCGCTTGGTGAGCTCGACGCGGATCTTGCTGCATTTCGGATCATCGGGCACGGAGAAACCGACACTCATGGCCTCGATCTCCTTGACCATGTCCTTGATATAACCGCCATGCACCCGCTCATGAGCCTCGACGCCGGCAATGAATTTCTGCCAGCTTTTGCGGGTGGCGGGCGGCAATTGCGCCGAGGGCTTGGGCAAGGTGTAGGTGATGATCAGTTTTGGGATGTTGACGGTGATCGTGCAGGCGCCGTCCGCCTGCGGCTCGTATTTCCGGGTCCAGGTGAGCTTGAAATCGGTATGGGCGATCGCCCTCACCTTCGGTCCGAGCAGGGGACCCCGCTCGCCGATCGAATCGTAAAGCTCGGCGCCGGATCTGCCCGTGATTGCGTAGGTCTTGATAGTTTCGACCGGCTGCCAATCGGCATGAGCGGCGGCAGGCGAAAAAACGATCCCCAACGCCACCATGCGCAATACAATATCTGATTTCACGAACGTCCCCATGCCCAGCCACTGTCAAGCGCGGCAAAGCTAACGAGTGCCGTCAGCCATTTCAATGAGAACCGGGTCAGAATGCCGAAGTCGATTGCAATACGTCTTCCGCATCCTGCCGCTCCATATCGAACACCCTTTTGCCGATGGCGAAGCTGAAGCCGTTGCGGGCAAAGGCGGACAATTCCTTTGCCTTGCGCTTCTCATCGAGGTCGCCGCGCCTGAAAGGACCGAAGCCACGCTTTCTGGCAAAGATGACGGCGGAATGCAGATCATCGACCTCCCCCACCGCCGCGATGACGGTTTCGCCATCTATGCCCTTGGACGCCAGCTTGAAGGCGATGGCTTTCTTCGACTTGCCGGAGCGAACCGCCGAGCGTGTGCTGATCTCGGCATAGGCGACATCATCGAGCACTTTCAGCTCATAGGCGAATTTGACGGCGAAATCGGCCAGCGCCTTGATCTGCGCATCGCTGATATCCTCGAACTTTTGTTTCGCTTTTTTGGCGATCGCATCGGACAGCTGCTTCTCGGTCATCATCCGGCGCTCGAGGCGATAGATGGTGGAGTTGCGTGCCCAGGAGAGCATGCGGCTTGTCGGCGTTTCATCCATCAGGAAAGGCATTCGGCAAAAAGGGAATCATCACGGAGAGTTTTACGCGAGCCGCGATATCCAGGCAACGAATGCGCTTGGTAATCATGGGATGATTGGCTATGGTATGCCTGCGGCCGCGGCAATAAAATGCCGAGCGTCGAACCCCCATCGACGGTGGAGGCCGTCTCAAGCATCACATTGCTATGGATCACGGAGCCTGCGGCTTTCCCGACCGTTCTGCCGATCGGGCACCAGCGCTCCGTGCAGAGGAGGCAGGAATGGACTATCGCAAGCTCGGCCCAAGCGGGGCTGTCGTCACGGCCTATTGCCTTGGCACCATGACTTTCGGCGCGGAAGCCGACGAGGCCGCGTCACACAAGCTTCTCGACGATTATTTCGCATGGGGCGGCAATTTCATCGATACCGCCGACGTCTACAGCGCAGGCAAATCGGAGGAGATCATCGGCCGCTGGCTGAAGTCCCGTCCAACCGAGGCTCGCCAGGCCGTCATCGCCACCAAGGGCCGCTTCCCGATGGGCAAGGGGCCGAACGACCTCGGCCTCTCGCGCCGGCATCTGGGGCAAGCGCTGGACGACTCGCTGCGCCGTCTCGGCATCGATCATATCGACCTCTATCAGATGCATGCCTGGGATGCCCTGACACCGATCGAGGAGACGCTACGGTTTCTCGACGATGCCGTGCGCGCCGGCAAGATCGGCTATTACGGCTTCTCCAACTATGTCGGCTGGCACATTGCCAAGGCCGTCGAGATCGCCAGGGCCCGCGGCTATACGCGGCCGGTCACGCTACAGCCCCAGTACAATCTGCTCGTTCGCGACATCGAGCTCGAGATCGTCGATGCCTGCCAGGATGCCGGCATGGGCCTGCTTCCCTGGTCGCCGCTCGGCGGCGGCTGGCTGACGGGCAAATACAAGCGCGACCAAACGCCGACCGGCGCCACCCGGCTTGGCGAAAACCCCAATCGCGGCAGCGAGTCCTATGCGGCTCGCAACGCGCAGGAGCGCACCTGGGGGATCATCGAGGCGGTCGATGAGATCGCCAAGGCTCGCGGCGTCAGCATGGCGCGGGTCGCGCTCGCCTGGACGGCGGCCCGACCGGCTGTCACCTCGGTCATTCTCGGCGCACGGACATCCGAGCAGCTTGCCGACAATCTGGGTGCGGCGGAGCTGAAGCTGACGGAGGCGGAAATGGACCGGCTGAGCGAGATCAGCGCACCGCAGCCCGCAGCCTATCCGTACGGCGAAGGCGGCAGGAACCAGCGCCATCGCAAGATCGAAGGCGGGCGCTGAGACGCCTGGCGGCGGAGCAATTGCCTGCTCCGCCGCTCGCAACCCCTTCGTCCGGCAGCGGCAGGATGCATGGCCGTCGCATCAGACCAGCGGCGGATTGAGCCTGGCGAAGCCTTCCTGGCGCCGGTAGGGAAAATAGGGATAGGGAGCCGTCAGCTCGCTGATCTTGTCCAGCCTCTCGACCTGCTGTCTGGAAAGTGTCCAGCCGACAGCCCCGAGGTTCTGACGCAGCTGCTCTTCATTGCGCGCGCCGATGATAACGCTTGCGACCGTCGGCCGGTGGAGAAGCCAGTTGATCGCGATCTGCGGCACGCTCTTGCCGGTCTCGCCTGCAATTTCATCCAGCACATCGACAATATCGAACAGCTTTTCGTCTTCCACGGGCGGGCCGAAGGTTGCCGTCTCGTGCAACCGGCTTGTCTCCGGCAATGGCTGCCCACGGCGGATCTTGCCGGTGAGCCTGCCCCATGCCAGCGGGCTCCAGACCAGCGCCCCGACATTCTGATCCGCGCCGAGCGGCATGAGTTCCCATTCGTAATCGCGGCCGGCAAGCGAATAGTAGACCTGATGAGCGATGGGACGCACGTAGGAATGCCTCTCGGCAACGGCGAGCGATTTCATCAATTCCCAGCCGGAGAAATTCGAGGCGCCGATATAGCGGATCTTGCCCGCCTGCACGAGGGCATCCAGTGTCGAGAGCGTTTCCTCGACCGGCGTCGAAGCGTCGAAAGCGTGCAGTTGCAGCAAATCGATGTAATCGGTGCCAAGGCGGCGCAAAGCGGCGTCGACCGATTTTATCAGCCGCGAGCGCGAAGCGCCCCAGTCTGCCGGACCGTCGCCCATGGGAAGAGCCGTCTTCGTCGAAATCAGCACGGCATCCCGCCTGCCGCGGATTGCCTGGCCAAGTACCTCCTCCGAGGCACCGGCCGAATAGACGTCGGCCGTATCGAAGAGATTGACTCCTGCCTCCAGGCAGATGTCGACCAGACGCCGAGCCTCCGTCGCATCCGTCGAGCCCCAGGCGCTGAACAGCGGTCCGCTGCCGCCAAACGTACCGGCGCCGAAACCGAGCACGGGGACACGCAGGCCGGAAGCACCGAGATTTCTGTATTCCATCGTCCGTCTCCTTGATGCAATCCCGGCATGTGACGGTTCGTCGGGACTTGCGTAAAACAACAGAATGAAGCGGTTCACAAAGTCACCCTCCCGAACCGCTCCGGGTTTTTCAGAGACATAGACCCATCAATAAGGATGATATAGATTGCCGTAGAGAAACTGATTTGTGATTTCAATTCATCATGAGCCGCCAGGAAATCAACCGATCCGGTGAAATGGAAGTTTTCGTGCGCGCTGTGGAGCTCGGCGGCTTTACCGCCGCGGCCACGGCCTGCCGCATGACGCCTTCCGCGGTCAGCAAGCTTGTCACGAGACTGGAGAAACGCCTCGGTGCCCGCCTCATCAACCGCTCGACAAGGCGGCTGCAGCTTACCCCCGAGGGCTGCGTCTTCTTCGAACGCAGCCTTGCCATTCTTGCCGATATCGCCGAGGCCGAACGCCATGCCTCGGCGGGAGAGCAGGTCGCCGGACATATCCGCATCAATACCAGCGGCTCCTTCGGCAATCATGTGTTGGCTCCGCTTGTTCCCGCCTTTATGGCGCTGCACCCGAACGTCTCGCTGGAAGTTTTCCATACGGATCGGATCGTCGATCTGATGGAAGAACGAGCCGATGTCGCCATACGCGCCGGGCCGCTGAAAAGCTCCAGCCTGACGGCCCGCAAGCTCGGAGCGGCCCGCAAGCTCATCGTCGCCTCGCCGGATTACCTGCGGCGGCACGGTTCGCCCCGCTCCGCCGCCGAACTGGAGAAGCATTGCCGCATCGGCTTTGCCTATTCCCGGGCGATCGAAGCTTGGCCACTGCGGATCGACGATGAGATTGCGACGATCCCCGCAATCCGCAGCCTGCAGGTGAGCGATGGTGAGGCCATGCGTCACCTCGCGCTCAATGGAGCGGGCCTTGCACGTCTCGCCGCCTTCACCGTCAAATCGGATATCGCGACCGGTCGTCTGCTGCCGGTGCTGGAAGAACTCAATCCAGGCGATGTCGAGGAATTCTACGCCGTCTACATCGGCCAGGGCGGTCCATTGCCTGCCCGCGTGCGCGCATTGCTGGAATTTTTGCGCGACAATGTAAGGCTATGAAAAAGCGATGCGGCCATTGGGGCCGCATCGCATCGTTCGCGAAACCTCAGTCCTCCACGCCGCTCAGGCGGAAGGCTGCCGGGTCTTGCGCAGATAGGGCAATACCGTATCGAACGAGCCGAAACGGGTAATGGCGTCCTCGTTGGAGACGGCGGCAGTGATGATGACATCGTCGCCCTGCTGCCAGTTTGCCGGTGTCGCGACCTGATGCTTGGCCGTCAGGTGGATCGAATCGATCGCACGCAGGATTTCGCCGAAGTTGCGGCCCGTCGTCATCGGATAGGTGAGGATCAGCTTGATCTTCTTGTCGGGACCGATGACGAAGACGGAGCGAACCGTGGCGTTGTCGGCAGGCGTACGGCCCTCGGAGCTTTCGCCGGCGCCCGCCGGCAGCATGTCATAGAGCTTGGCGACCTTGAGGTCCTTGTCGCCGATCAGCGGATAGTCGACGTCGAAACCGGTCGCCGTCTTGATATCGTTCTTCCACCGGCTGTGGCTTTCGACCGGATCGACGGAGATGCCGATGATCTTGACGCCGCGCTTGCGGAATTCGCCTTCAAGGCCTGCCATCGCGCCGAGTTCCGTCGTGCAGACCGGCGTAAAATTCTTCGGATGCGAGAAGAGGACGGCCCAGCCATCGCCGATCCAGTCATGGAACTGAATCTTGCCCTGCGTCGTCTCCGCCGCAAAATCCGGAGCGATGTCGTTGATACGCAAACTCATTGTCTTACCTCCTGAAAAATCCGACCGGGTCTCGCACCTGAAGGGGCGGCCGAAGGACGGGATCAAAAAATCCGCCGCACAATGGCGTCGAACGCTCGATATGAAAAGCCTTTCTTTTAAATGGGTGCTGCGATGGCGCTCGAAAACTCCCGCGCCCGCCGATGTCTCGCGCGCATCTTCAGGGTTTCCAGAAATCCATAGCCGCTCGGCCAGCGCCCGAAGCCGCTGGCGATGTTGATATGCCCCGCAAGCCCGATATTGCGGACATCGGAATTCCAGAGGCGCCCGAACAAGGTCAACCGGTCGAGCGTCATGTAAATATCGTTCAGGCTGCCGACAGTCATGCTGGGAAAAGGCAAGGCTTCGGTCGGCATCGTGCCGAAGGATAGATGGCCCGCATGAAGGGTCTCGGTCACGGGAATATCGCAGGGCGCGACGAGCAGCGCGCCCTTGACCCTTCGCGCGGCCGGACGGCCGGCCAATCTCGCCGTCAGCACGCAGCCCAGGCTGTGGGCGACGATATAAGCCTCGCCTGCCTCTTCCAGCGCCTCCTCCAGCCTTTCCATCCAGCTGCCGAGATTGGGAAAATTCCAGTCATCCTGCTCGACAAGCCGGACATCGGGATGGTCACGCAGCCAATAACGCTGCCAATGCCCTTCCCCGGAGCCGAAAAGGCCCGGTACGATCAGCACTCTGGTCATGGATGCCTCACACGAGCTGGCAAGCTCATCTCGCGATATGAAACCAACGACGCATCCTTTCAGTACCAGGGCGCCGGCGTGGAACACCAGTAATAGATCTCGTAGTCGCGGGCAGAGAGCTCCCGATCCCGCTCGGCGAACCCGGTCCGGTCAAGCGACAGGGTGGAAACGTCCAGCCTCTGCGATCTGGGAACCGCAAAAAACGCCTTCAGGCGGCCAATGACATTCCATTTCATGAAACCCTCCATTCCGCTGAGAAAAAATCCGGTGTGTGCGTGTCCCGGCGCCTGGGCGCGATGGTGTTTCAGCCCTTCATTCCGCAGCCGCCAGCACCGTCAGCGAATGGGGAAAGAAAGCGGCAAGCTCGCCGACGACCTCATTGATCCGGTCGGCCAGCGGCTCGGACGAAACCTTGTAGTCCGTAAAATCCCGATCCGACGCATAGACGGCGGTCGGCAAGGTATGAGCCATGAAGAAGCCGAAGAGCGGCCGCAGCTGGTGCTCGACCATCAGCGCATGCCTGTCTCCACCGCCCGTTGCGGTGATGATGATCGGCTTGGCGCGCAGCTCATGCGGGTCGATAAGGTCGATCAGATGCTTGAACAGTCCGGGATAAGACCCCTTGAAGGTCGGCGAGCCGATGATGAGGGCATCGGATGACACGATTTCGTCAATCACCCCTTTTGCCTGATCGTCGAGCTCCTTGCGCCATTGCGCCGTCCCGAGAGAAGCACCGACATCCTGCAGGTCGTAGACCTTGCTTGCGAAGCCGTACCGCTCGCTTGCCAGACCTGCGACGGTCTGGACCAGCGCGTAGGTCTTCGATGGCCGGTTGAAGCTGCCGGCAATACCGACGAGTTTAGGCGCACTCATTCTCATCCCTTCCGAAGATCACATGCGTTTTCGATAATGCGAATATTGTCCATAAAAATAGTAGATTAAAAGGAACAACCATCTCCGCAGACGCCGGAAACGGAAAATCTCTTTCCTGCGATGCGACCTGAAGAGAGCGGCAGGAAACGCCATCCGGCATCGGGCCAGGAGGCATTATCTCTGGAAGATCAGTTGCAAACCGCAGGCCGGGCAAGCGCCGCCGCGATGTTCGACGGGGTTTCGAAAAAGCCCGCATCCATTGAAAACATCTGGCTTGCCGATCAACCGCAAGAACATGCTAGTGTTGCTTGTGCCCGCCCTGTTGCCGCTGCTTGCCGCAGGATCTTCTTCCTTCCGTACGCGCAACCCGGGCCTGCGGTGAAACGCGTGCTACATCTCCAGGAAAGGATTCTCCCATGTGGTTTCCCATCGTCGTGCGCATACCCTTCGCAATTGCCGGCATCGTTGCCGGATGGTTCTTTGCGGAAAGCACATTGCGATACGATGTGGTTCAGCTGGCCATTTCGCTTGTGATGCTGGCCGCTTCCATCGCCTGCGTGATCTATGCTCCGAGATTCCTGAAAGGTTCCGGCGCTCCAAAGGACAAGCTTTAACAGCGGCTCGCCCAGCTCAATGCTGCCGCAGCTTTCAGCGCCCGCTCTCGCAGGACCCTGGAGCGTGGCCTGCCGATCCGCCCGTATGGAACGAGCTTGTCAAGATCGGCAACTGTCCTTCCAGAACGCCACGCCAATCTCTCATCATGAATGTCATCTACCGTGATCCGTGAGGCGCCGAACCGATCCGAGCGTCCACAAACCCCGGCACGCGGCGTTTACACGGTCGTCCCTGTCATCTAGGGGTGGCTCAAACCACGAGCTCAAGGAATACGATCATGTTGATCAAGCAAAGCGACTATCATCGGATTTACAAGGTGATCAATAGCCTGCTGATCAACGAAAATGCCAATCCCGCCACGGCTTCGATGTATTTCAGCACATTCGGGGCATTCATCCTCGAACATCATTACAAGGTGGACGCAAAGCCGAAGGGTGGGCTTGCCGCCTACAATCTTGAAGGAAAACACATCCTTTTCGCAGATCACCGCGAGGATGGCTACGTCTCCGGCGCCGGGGAAAACTTTCATTGCTGGGTCGAGGCGGATGGCTGGGCAATCGACTTCATGGCGCCGGCATTCTCCGAAAGCGCGCCGGACCTGAAGTTGCCTTCGAAGATGTTTCAGCGCCCGCTTTCCGCCATGGCCCCGTCTATCAACGATCTCGGCCGGTCAGGAGATTTCTTCTATCACCACGAGCCCGAAGCGATGAGCCGGCGTTTTGCAGACTGGCGCAGGCATCCGATGATCGGAGATCTAGCCACCGTCGCCACGAACTGGTTTCGGAAGTCCCCCAAGCAAATGCCGGCATCAATCGCCGTTCGCGATCAGCATGGAAAGACCAGGACCGTACCGCTTGTCGGCAATGCCCTTGCCGGCGGATGGTGACATCCGGATATCCGGCCGGCACGAGCGCTCCGGTTTTGAACGGCGCTGATCGCGGCGGCCATGCACCGGCTGCCGCGATAGCGGAGCGGACTCTCCAGATCAGGTCGCCATGATTGCCTTGAGCCAGATGCTGACGGCGATTGCCCCGCCATCGGGATGTCCGACGGCCCGTTCGCCCAGATAGCTTGCGCGGCCAAGGCGCGGCTTCATCGATATGGTCGTCTCGGCACCCGCCATCCCGGCCTCGACCGCAGCCCGCCAGGCTGCGTCAGCCGAAAGCCCCTCGGCCACCTTGTCCTTGAAAGTCTTTGCGGCGGGATACAGCGCGTCGACCATCGTCCGGTCGCCTGGCTTTGCCCCGCCGAGCTCCGAAACCGCCTGAACGGCCGCAACGAAGGCTTCGGCCAACTGCGCGGCCGTGGGCTGCTCCAGACCGGCAAGATGGCGAGAGGCGCGCATCAGCCCGGTGGCGTAGAAAGGCCCCGAGCTGCCGCCGATCGCCTTTCGCATGGCATTCGCCATGGCCATCAGCCCGCTTGAAACGTCACCGAAACTTTCCTTCGGAAGCGCCAGGAGGGCTTCGCTCCCTCGCGTCATGCTGGCACCGAGATCGCCGTCGCCGGTTATGCTGTCGAGCTCCGTCAGTTGCGGTTCGGCAGCGATCAACGCCTTTGCGAGCATTTCGGTGGTTTGCCTCAGGCGCTCGCCGGCCATCGTCGTCTTTGCTCCGGATGGCGCGCCATCCTCGGCCTCCTTCGTGGACGGAAGCACTCGGTTGCGGTTCACCGCGCCGCCCCGCGGCCAGGCGCCGGCATCTGTCGGCGCATCGATAAGCCCGAGCGCGGCATCATCGACGTGCATGATCGAGAGCGAAAAGCCCGGCATATCCAGCGCAGACAGGAAGGTCCCTGCCCAGGCCCTCTCGACCGCGATGCCCTTCTGCTCGAGAAATCCGATTGCCGAACGGGCAACGATCGAAAGCTCCATGGGCGGCGTCGACCCGAGGCCGTTGACCAGCAGCACGACGCGATCCCCGCTCCTGATCCTGCCGTCCGCCTCAATCGTTTCGAGGATCAGCGAGGTCAATCGATCAGCCGATGCGATCGGCATTCTGCGCACGCCTTGCTCGCCATGGATGCCGAGACCAACCTCTATTTCCCGTTCGCCAAGAACGAATCCGGGTTTTCCGACGGAAGGAAGCGTGCAGGAACCCAGCGAAATTCCCATGGAAGACAGCTTATCGGCGGCAGATCGCGCAATCCGGGCAACGTCGGCGAGGGGAAGGCCCTGTTCCGCCGCCGCACCGGCGAGCTTGTGGACGAGCACGGTTCCGGCAATGCCTCGCCGCCGATCGGCGGGGACGGTATCCTTCAGCGCCACGTCGTCAGCGATCACGACAATCTCGACGGGGATACCTTCCGCTCGCGCGAGCTCCGCCGCCAATCCGAAATTCAGGCGGTCTCCCGTATAGTTCTTGACGATCACCAATGCGCCCGCGGAACCCGCCGCTGCCTTGATACCCGCAAGCACCGCATCGGTGCTCGGCGACGTGAAAATGTCGCCGGCGACGGCTGCGGTCAGCATTCCGCTGCCGACATATCCGGCATGAGCCGGCTCATGGCCGCTGCCGCCGCCGGAAAGTACCGCGACTTTGCGTTGCCCGCTCTCGGGAAGACCAGACCGTATCACCACGTTTTCATCGGCAAGCAGGATTGCCGCCGGACTGAGCGCCACCACGCCTTCCAGCATGTCGCGGACGACGGTGGACGGATCGTTGATCAGCTTCTTCATACTTCTCTCCCTAAAAGCGCTCATCGAGCATGTGCGAGAACGGAACGGCCGCTCGTAACGTCGAAGACGTGGATGGTGTTCGTTCGATGAAAGACGATGGCGACGTCTCGCGCGGAAGGACCCTGCTCGATAATGTTTTCGCCCTCGATGCCGGTCGTGCCTGAGCAGAAGCCTTCCAGGGGCGCGTTCATCTGCATCGCCGTTATCACCATTGTCTTGCCGCAACCCGACGGTCCGGCGAGAACGACGAACTCCCCATCCTCGGTGATCAGGTCGAGATTGTCCACCGCGTTAAATGCGCCGAACGATTTGCCCAGATGTTCGATTGCAATTGTGGATACGAATTCCCCCCATGCGGTTTTCGGCCAGTCGGCCGGATCGACCGCCTGTGTGACAATGCCGGATATACGAGGGCATCGCTGCCTCGGAATTGCGCGGGTACTTCGCGAAACGCCTGTCTCATCAACGATCGAAACCCTGAAATGGGTGATCCCGATATCGGCGCCGTATACGAGCGGTTCGTCTCTTCATGGAATTGCGAAACCACTCTATCTCTTTGGTTTGACACAATCGCGCGCGAAAGCCGCTGCGTACGTTTCCCGGAGCTGCCCTGGTTTTCGATTTCGAGGCGGGAAGCGGATATGAGCTCGACTCCGCTTCGCATTGAGATCCTTCCCGAGGACCGGGCCATACTTTCGATGCGATCATGCCGAGCCGCTGGCCGCGCCGGGAACGATCCCGTCATTCCCGAACCTGCGGTCCCGCAATCAGATTTCCAGCCGGGATGCCAGATACTGCATCGTAAACATGTCGAGATGACCACCGCCCACATTCTTGTAGAGGGTGATCTGATCGGCGCTCTCCCGGCCGGGATGGCGGCCGGAGCAGAGGTCGAAAAGGTCGGCGACGATATCCTTGCGCTCGATGACGCCGGCGGCAAGCGGCCCGGCGATATCGCCGGAGTGTTCGCTGTTGCTGCGGGTATCGACAAAGATGCGGCCGGCGCGACGCGCCGTGTCGTCATCGGCCTCGCGCATCTCGGGCATATAGGCGCCGATCAGGTCCACATGGGCGCCGGGCTTCAACAGTGCGCCACGCACCAGCGGCTCGGTCGCCATGGTCACGCATGAAACGATATCGGCCTGAGGCAATGCGTCTTCCAGCGCGGCGACGGCTGCAACCTCGCGACCCGAGCCAGCATAGCGCGCGGCGAGCGCCTGCGCCTTTTCCGGGTTGCGGTTCCAGATGAACACCTTGCGGATGCCAGGCCGCACGCTGGTATGGGCATCGATGACATGCGGGGCGAGGCCGCCGGCGCCTGCAATGAGGAGCACTTCGGCATCGGCGCGCGCCAGAATATCGGCTCCGAGCGCGGAATCGGCCGCCGTTTTCCGGAAGGTCAGCGCCGCACCGTCGCAGCTGGCAACCGGCGCACCCGTCTTGCCGTCGAACAGCACGACAAGGCCCTGAACGGAGGGAACCGGGGGCTCAAGCGCGGCATTGCCGGGAAAGACGCCGACCATCTTGACGGCGATTGCGTCGCCCGACGCCCAGGAAATCAGCGAAACGAACTTGTTGCCCTCGTTCGCGCCGTCGCTCAGCACCTTGACGTCGGTCTGCGGCATGCCGCCGTCTCGATGGACGGCGCGCAGCGCCTCGACGAGACCCGGATAAGCGAGATGGCGATGGACTTCGCCCGCATCTAGATGGCGCATCGGAATTTCCTTTAGAGAACACGCGACAAGAAGGCCCGCGTGCGTGCGTGCCGCGGATTGGAAAGCACCTCGCGCGGATCGCCGGCCTCGACGATCACGCCGCCGTCCATGAAGACGAGATGATCGGCGACATCGCGGGCAAAACTCATCTCATGGGTCACGACCACCATGGTCATGCCCTCTTCGGCGAGCTTGCGCATGACGGTCAATACTTCGCCGACGAGTTCCGGGTCGAGCGCCGAGGTGGGCTCGTCGAAGAGCATGAGTGCCGGCTGCATCGCAAGCGAGCGGGCGATCGCCACCCGCTGCTGCTGGCCGCCGGAAAGCTGCTTCGGATAATAATGCGCCCGTTCGCTGAGCCCGACCTTGTCGAGCAGCGCCATCGCTTCCTCCAGCGCCTGAGCCCGGCTCCTGCCCTTGACGATAACCGGGGCCTCGATGACGTTTTCGAGCGCCGTCATATGCGGAAAGAGATGGAAGCCCTGAAAGACCATGCCCATCTTCTGGCGCTGCATCGCAAGTTCGTTGAACGACATGCGATAGAGCCTGTCGCGCTTCCAGCGAAGCCCGACGGGCTCGCCTTCGAGATAGACGACGCCGGACGTCGGCACTTCCAGGAAATTCAGGCAGCGCAGAAGCGTGCTCTTGCCCGAGCCCGAAGGGCCGACGATGCATGTGACCTCACCGGCCCGAACGCTGAAATCGATGGAATTCAGCACCTGATGCGTACCGAAGCTCTTCGACAGACGCTCGACGTTGAGAAGCGGCATCATGGCATCACCTCGCCGCGGCGCAGGCCCCAGAACTTGCTCTTGAACAGCGACTTGAGCATCACCCTCCAGTCGAGAGGGGCCTCGTCCTTCAACGAGTGCTCGATATAATGCTCGATGACGGTGAGGATGGTGGCCAGTACAAGATACCAGAACGTGGCAACGATCAGCAGCGGAATGGTCTGGTAGGTGCGCGAATAGATCATCTGTGCCGAATAGAGCAGGTCCGGCAGCGCCAGAACGCTGACCAGCGAGGTAAACTTCAGCATCGAGATCGTGTCGTTGCCGATCGGCGGGATGATGATGCGCAATGCCTGCGGCAGCACGATGCGGCGCAGGATCTGCGCCTGCGTCATGCCCAGCGTGGCGGCCGCCTCCGTCTGGCCGCCGCTTACGGCCTGGATGCCGGCGCGGATCATTTCAGCGGCATAGGCGCTCTCGGTGAAGGAGAGGCCAAGCAGGGCGGCGCTGAGCGGCGTGATCAGCTGGTTTGTCTCGCCCGTCCAGAATTGCGGACCGAAGGGAATGCCGATCGAGACCTCCGGAATGAGCAGGCCTAGATTGTACCAGAAGACAAGCTGCACCAGCGGCGGCACGCCGCGGAAAAACCAGATCCAGACCCAGCTCGCCGAGCGGAACACCGGGTTGCGCGACAGGCGCATGACGGCAACGATGGTGCCGATGACGAGGCCGAGGATCATCGACAGAAAAGTCAGCATCAGCGTCCGGCCGAGGCCGGCGATAATCTCGGCGCTGAACAGATATTGCCAGACGACGCCCCACTGCAAATTCTCATTGGTGACGAGCAGGTGCAGGAAGGCAAGCACCAGGATCAGCAGGATGGCGCCACCGATCCACCAGGACGGGTGGAAGACTTCCATTGGCTTGACCGAGTGGATGTCGGGTCGCCCGGCCGGCATCTTGTCGCGGGAGGGAGCCATGCTCGCCCTTTCTGTGGAATTGGCCCGGAGCCGGTATCCGGGCCGAATGACCGATCAGGGTTTCGGATTGTCCTTGGTCACGAGGACGGCCTTGTCGAGCATGCCTGCGCCGTCGACGCCCCACTTTGCCATGATTTTCTTGTAGGAACCATCATCGATCATGGCCTGCAGGGCGCCTTTCAGAGCCGGCCCCAGCGGATCGCCCTTGCGCACGCCGATGCCGTTGTAGACGGCATTGCTGACGAAGGGCGCCATGTCGAACTTGCCGGTCTGCTTGGCAAGATAGGCGAGCTTGGCAGAGCCGGCGGCGACGATCTCCACGCGCCCGGACGAGACGGCGAGTTCGGCGGCATTCTCCGTCGTGAACTGCTGCAGGTCGATCGGCTTCCGGCCAGCGCATTGTTCGGCGCTGACCTTGGTCAGGTACTGGAAGTCCCAGGCGCCGGTCAGCAACGCGACGCTGTGGCCGCAGAGATCCTTTTCCGCCGCGATCTTCAGCGGCTTCGCCTTCAGGAAGGCATAGCCGGTTCCTTCCTTGCGCTGCGGGATGAAATCGAGTGCCTGCAAACGTTCTTCCGTGACGCCGAAGGAGGAGAAGCCGGCGTCGTAGCGCTTGCTGGCAAGCCCCGGAATGATGACGTCGAAGCTGGTGCCCTCGAAGGTGAAGGGAACGCCGAGCCTTTCGGACATGGCCTTTGCCATATCGACGCTCCAGCCCTTCAGCTCGCCGTTCTCGACGAATTCGTCCGGCGGCCAGTCGTTGAAGACGGCGACCTTGACGCCGCCGGATTGATAATTGGCGGGCAAGGCGTCGTGCAGGGCCTTGTCGGCGCCGGCGGCATGCGCGCTTGCGGAAAAGCCGACCATGGCGCCGGCAAGAAGTGCTGCACGCCAGGTTATCGTCTTCGATCTGTAGCTCATCTGCCTCATTCTCCCATTCCCCTGTTTTTTGGTTCGTTCGGTATCCGTGTCTGTCGGGTGGTATTGCCTTGCGCTTCGACGTGTGCGAACGTTCTCACATTATAGGCATTGCTTTTTCTTTTTCGTCAAGGGAGAAATTCCGCGGGAAGAATGAAGCATGATGAGGGCAACCATGGCGGACCGGGGAACGGGCAAGATCACCATTGCCGATGTGGCGAAACGTGCCGGCGTCAGTACGGCGACCGCCGGCCGCGTGCTCGGCGGCTACGGCTATTCCCGGCAGGAAATCAAGGACAAGGTCCGTCAGGCGGCCGACGAGCTCGGATACCGGCCCAACCTGCTCGCGCGGGGCCTGATCACCGGCAAGACAAAGACAATCGGCGTCGTCGCCGGCGACATTCAGAGCCCCTTTTATGCCAGCATCCTGCGCGGTATCGCCGACGTCGCCCGCAATGCCGGCTTCGGCGTGCTGCTAACGAACAGCGACGAGCGGCTCGACCGCGAGCTGGAAGCAGTCCAGCTGCTGCGCGAGAAACAGGTCGACGGGTTGATTATCGCCCCCTGCGATCCCGTCGCCTCGCCGCATCTGCATGCGGCGATCCATGACGGTTGTCCCGTCGTGCTGATCGACCGCATCGTCGAGAACCTCGACGCCGATTCGGTTGCCGTCGACAATCGCACCGCCTCGCGCGATGCGATCGGGCGGCTGATTGCCGCCGGGCATCGTCGCATCGGCCTCGTCGCCGAGCTCGAACGGTGGCAGCGCGGCGGCCTCGACCAGTTCATGGATGCACTGGAAAACGGCAGCATCGATCCCCTCGCCCTCTTCCCGAGCTGGCAGCGCCTCTACGGCTATCTCGAAGCACATCGCGATGCCGGCCTGCCTGTCGACCGCGCGCTGATCGGCCGCGTCGGCATCTATTCGGCCGACGCGGCACGGATGGAGACACGCCGCATGCTGCAGTTGCCCGAGCGGCCGACCGCGCTGTTTACCGCCGATGGCCTGATGTCGGCGGCGGCGATGGAGGTCATCACCACGCTCAACCTGCACGTTCCCACCGATCTGTCGCTGATCTGCTTTGACGATCTCGACTGGATGAGCTTCCTGAAGCCCGGCATCACCGCAGTCGTGCAGCCGCTTACCGAGATCGGCGAAACGGCCGCGCGGCTAATCCTCGCGCGCATCGAAGGCGAGGACGGCGAGCGCCGGCACCTTGCCGTGCAGCCCGCCTTTGCCGAACGCGGTTCGATAGCCGCGCCCGGACCGCTATAGGCCCGGATTGGCGGCGCGGATCGCATCGATATCGACGCCGAGCTCGATCGGCGTGCCGTGGCCGATAGCGCCGAAATAGCCGCAGGTGCGGGCCGCTTCGCTTGCCGCCGCCGCCATGAAGTCCGCCGGCGCCTCGCCGCTGACGAGACCGAACAGCGTCCGGGCAATGAAGGTGTCGCCTGCTCCGAGCGTATCGACCAGGTCTGCCCTCGCCGCCTCCGTCTCGTAGATGGCGTTGCGGCTTGCCAGCATCGCGCCCCGGCCGCCGCGCGTCACAAGGCACCAGGCGGCACCGGCTTCGATGATCTGACGAGCGAGCGCCAGCGCATGCTCGCGCGTGTCCTCCCTGGCCGAAACGGAGGCGAGAAAGCATAAAGGCGCGATCGCCGCGATCTTCCCGCCGGTATATTTGTCGGAGAAATCGTAGGACAGGCGCTGGCCCCTGGCGATGCGTGGCAAATGCGCGTCGAGCCCGCTCGACTGGCCGATATGCACGGCATCGAAGCCGGACACGAAGGCGAAGTCCGTCTCGGAAGGCGCAAACATCGATATGCCGAGGTCGAAGGTCACGAAGACGCGGTCGGCAGCGCGGTGGCCGATGACGCAATAGGCCGTCGGGCCATCGAGATGGCGCAGATGCGAAACGTCGACGCCCTCCGACGCCAGTGCCGCGTCGATGGCGCGGGCCGCCGCATCGCGGCCGATTGCGCCGACATAGGCCGAGGAAGCGCCGAATCTCCTGAGGAAAACCGAGACGTTAAGGCAACAGCCGCCAGGGAACATAAGCCCCTGTGACAGGTAGCAATCGACAACGTTATCGCCCATGGCGACAATCTTGACCATTGGAAATCTTTCCGGTTGACAATATGTGAGAACGTTCGCACACTGAGGAAATCCTGTCAATCATCGCACAGAACGAGCCAATGAAGACCGAGATCAATCCCGATATCCGCGCAGCGCTGGACGCGATCGCGGACCGCCCCGTCAGCCATGTATTTCTCGTCGCCTGCGGCGGCTCGCTGTCGATCATGCATGCCGGCAAATATTTCATCGATCGCCATTCCGACGTGCTGACGAGCGACATCTACAATGGCGACGAGTTCGTCGCCCGCGATCCGCGCAAGCTCGGCCCGGACACGCTCGTCATTCTCTGCTCGCAGACAGGCACGACGAAGGAGACGGTGCGCGCGGCGGCACATGCCCGCGCCAGGGGAGCCGCGACGATCGGCATGACGCTCGATGCCGACTCGCCGCTCGCCAAGGCCGTCGATCATGTCGTCGCATACCAGGCGTCCTACACGACCGGCATCCCGATCGACGCGGCAGACAGCAATTACGGCGTGCTCTACATGATCCTCGCCGGGCTCATCCGCAACCGCGAAGTCACGACGAAGCTGCTGTCGAGCCTTGGCAACCTGCAGCCGGCGATCGACAAGGCACATGTGCAATATGCCTCACGCTTTGCCCAGTTCGCCGAACGTTTTCGTGACAAGCCGGTCATATACACCGTAGCGAGCGGGGCCAACTACGGTGCGGCCTACTCCTTCGCCATCTGCGTCTTCATGGAGATGCTGTGGATCAACTCGCAGGCGATCCATGCCGACGAATTCTTCCACGGTCCGTTTGAGGTCGTGGACAGCGAGGCCAGCTTCGTTTGCATGATCGGCCTTGACGAAACCCGCAGGCTGGAAGAGCGCGCCAGGGACTTTCTCTATCGGTTCGGAGACAAGAACCAGGTTCTGGTGGTGGACGCCAGGGAGCTCGATCTCGCCGGCATCGACGAAGCCTTCCGCGGTTATCTCGTGCCCCTGATCTTTTTCGATGCGCTCTGGAAGTTCGCCTACCGGCTGGCTGAACAGCGGGGCAAGATCATGCTCGAAGACCGCCGATACATGAAGAAGATTTCGGACTATTAGAGGTTTGCCGCGGCCCACCGTCAAGAAACGGCGTGGCGCAAACAACCGGAAGGGCGCGGTTGCAGCGCAACGCGGGCCTGCGGCATTGCAACCTCGCAATTTGTAAGTTACGGAAAGGCATCCACAAGGACCCGGTGAAACTCCGGGTGGCTCTTCTGGCCGCCAATCCGCCAGACAACACAGCAACGCAACTTTTTTCAGGACCGGCTCCGTCTGGCCCGTTGCATGCAACTGTGAAAATTTCCCATGCGATCTCTCTCAAACTACCGCCAGGAGTGGTTCTCCAATATCCGTGGCGATGTTCTTTCCGGCATCGTCGTCGCGCTCGCCCTGATTCCCGAAGCCGTCGGCTTCTCGGTGATTGCGGGCGTCGACCCCAAGGTCGGCCTCTTTGCGTCGGTCGCGATAGCCTGCGTCACGGCGATTACCGGAGGCCGGCCGGCGATGATATCGGCCGCCACCGCCTCCACCGCCGTGCTCATGGGACCGCTGGTCCGTGACCATGGCATACAATACCTCTTCGCCGCCACGATCCTGATGGGCCTGCTGCAGATCTGCGCCGGCCTTCTGAAGCTTGGGCGACTGATGCGTTTCGTCTCACGCTCGGTCATGACCGGATTCGTCAATTCGCTGGCGATCCTGATCTTCATCGCGCAGCTGCCCGAACTCATCCATGTGCAGAAAGCCACCTATCTGCTGATCGCAATTGCGCTGGCGGTCATCTATCTGTTTCCCCGCATCACCAAAGCCGTTCCCTCGCCTTTGGTCGCAATCGTGGTCGTTACCCTTGTGACGCTCGGTTTCGGCATTCATGTCAAGACAGTGGCCGACCTCGGCGAGATGCCGACGGCGCTGCCGCCCTTCGCATTTCCACAGGTGCCCTGGACCCTCGATACCCTGCGCATCATCTTCCCCTATTCGATCGCCCTTGCGGCGGTCGGCCTGCTGGAATCGCTGCTGACGGCACAGATCGTCGACGATCTGACGGACACGGCCAGCAACAAGAGCCGCGAATGCATGGGGCAAGGCGCAGGCAACATCGTTTCCGCGCTGTTCGGCGGCATGGGCGGCTGCGCCATGATCGGCCAGTCGGTAATCAATGTCACCTCCGGCGGCCGCGGGCGCCTTTCCACCTTTATTGCCGGCGCTTTTCTGCTGGTGCTGCTTCTGGTGCTCGACGACATCCTGCGAATTGTGCCGGTAGCGGCTCTTGTCGCTGTCATGATCATGGTTTCGATCGGCACGTTCTCTTGGAAATCGATCCTCGATCTCAAGCGCCATCCCGGCACGTCCTCGATCGTCATGCTCGCAACCGTGGCGACCGTTCTCGCGACCCAGGATCTTTCGAAGGGCGTCGTGGTCGGCGTCCTGCTGTCGGGCATCTTCTTTGCCGGCAAGGTCGCCAGGCTCTTCAGCGTCGCCAAGCACGACGATGCGATGACCGGGATTGTGACCTATACCGTCGAAGGTCAGATCTTCTTCGCATCTGCCGAAAGCTTCATCGCCGCCTTCGATTTCGCCAATGCCGGCAAGAAGGTGATCATCGACGTGAGCGGAGCGCACCTCTGGGATATCACCGCCGTCGGCGCTCTCGACAAAGTGGTCATCAAGTTCCGGCGGGCGGGCGTCGACATCGATGTTCTCGGTTTCAACAAGGCCAGCGCCGACATGGTCGACCGCTTCGCGCTTCACGACAAGGACGAGCGCCAGGCCGCAAGCGTCTCATTGCATTAGCCAAGCCGACGGCGAGCGGCCGCGGCGGCTCGTCGTCGGCAGTCTCCTTAATAAAGCACTCAGGCCGCCACCCTTGCGAGGCGGCCTGCGGCACACCGCCGATGACGATAACGCTCTTATTACGTCACCCTTCGAGCGCCTTCATTGACTTTTCGCATTGCAGGATTGTGAACTGCAGCGCAAACCATCGAACCTATACTTCAAAGCACAGAAACCGCTTTTATTTATGAAGTTCGCGACTTCCAAGTATCGTGCGAAGATCGCGACGCGTCGGCGACCGCCGGTTGGCCGGCGATCGCCTGATCCCTCAACCTTAGCGGAAGGCTTCGCACGATGGAGACACCGGCATCACAGAAAGTCGCACCCAGCCCTTTCTGGAACAAGACACCGCAGGCAGTCGCCTCGGCGCTGATATGCACGCTTGCCGGCCTTTCTTCGGAAGAAGCGGCGCGGCGACGCGAAACCTACGGTCCGAACGGCGACGTCTCCTCGCCGATCGAAAGCCTATGGCGCGCCATCCTGCGGCGGCTGTTCGAACCGCTGTCCTTGATCCTGCTGGTGGCAGGCATCGTCTCGATTGCCACCGGCGACACGATCGGCGGTTCGATCATTGTCGCCATTCTCGTTCTTTCGATCGGCCTGGACACGGTTCAGGAAGGACATGCGATCAAGGCGGCGGAGGTGCTGCGTCAATCGGTTGCGCTGAAGGCGGAGGTGAAGCGTGACGGCGCCTTTCGCCAGGTCGAGGTCGCCGATGTGGTGCCTGGAGATATTATCCGCGTGCGGGCCGGAGACATCGTGCCGGCCGATGCCCTTATCCTTGAGAGCGACGCCTGCAGCTCCGGCGAGGCGGCGCTGACAGGAGAACCCTACCCGGTCGAGAAGCACCCCGGCGTGGTGCTGGCGCCCAACGCCGCCGACGCTTCCAACGCGCTCTTCCGGGGTGCCGTGATCCAGACGGGCGAAGCAACGGCGCTCGTCGTTGCGACCGGTCGCGCCACCATCTTCGGAACGGCGGCCTCCGCGCTCACGCAGGCGCCTGCCCTGTCGCCCTTCCAGCGCGACCTGCACGCGTTCGGCCTGATGATCGCCCGTTTGACACTCGCTTTGGTGGTCGTGGTGCTGGCATTCAGGGTCTCGCTCGGCCGGCCGGTCCTCGACTCGCTCCTGTTCTCCGTCGCGCTCGCCGTCGGGCTGACGCCCGAGCTGCTGCCGATGATCACGACGGTAACGCTTTCGCGAGGGGCGCTTCGCATGGCCAAGCGCAAGGTGATCGTCAAGCGGCTTGCCGCCATTCACGATCTCGGTGCGATGACGATCCTTTGCACCGACAAGACCGGCACGCTGACTTCGGCGGAAATCTCGCTTGCGCGAAGCCTGGATGCGGCCGGTCAGGACGATCCCCGCGCGGCGCTGCTCGCAGCCATCGCCGCCGATCTCGGCGGCGACCGCGGCACCCTCGACGCCGCCCTGTTGCAGGCGCATCCGGATGCGTCGAAAGACTGGACTCTCGGCGCCCGGCGCGCCTTCGATTATGCGCGGCGATCCGGCTCCGTTCTCGCAACGGGGGCGCAGGAAACCCTGTTGATCGTCAAGGGGGCGCCGGAGGCGATCCTCGCGCTCTGCACCCGCCAGCATATAGGCGGCGCGGAGGTCGAGCTTGCCGACAGCGCGCGGGAAACGATTGCCGGAACGATCCGCACCCTTGCCGCCGATGGAATGCGCTCGATCGCCGTCGCCAGCCGGAGCATGCCCGAAGGAAAGTCGGACCTCTCCGGCGATGACGAGGCCGAACTCACCTTCATCGGATTGTGCGGGTTTGCCGATCCGCCGAAGCCGACGGCGGCCGGCGCCGTCACGCGGCTGCGCGCCAACGGCATTCGCCTGAAAATTCTGTCGGGCGATGATCCCGTCATCGTCAAAAGGCTCGCCGGCCTCGTCGGCGTCAACGCTGACCGGGTGTTAGCCGGAAGCGACATCGCCGAGCTAAGCGACGAAGCACTGGCCGTCCAGGTTCGCGAGGTCGACGCGTTCGGTCGCCTGGCGCCCGATCAGAAGGCCCGCATCGTTAAGGCGCTGCAGAGCAAGGGAGCGGTCATCGGCTTTCTCGGCGACGGCATCAACGACGCCCCCGGTCTCAAAACCGCCGATATCGGCCTGTCGGTCGAAGGCGCCAGCGGCGTGGCGCAGGCCGCCGCCGACATGATCCTGCTCGCTTCCGATCTGGAGGTCGTCGCCGACGGCGTCGAGGAAGGCCGGCGCACTTTCGCGAACATCCTCAAATACGTCCGCATGGGCGCAAGCTCGAATTTCGGCAACATGCTGTCGATGGCGATCGCCTCGGTCGCCTTCCCCTTCCTGCCGATGCTGCCGACGCAAATCCTCCTCAACAACCTGCTCTATGATTTTTCCGAGCTCGGCATCCCCTTTGACGGCGTGCAGCCGGAAGCCACCGCACGGCCGCAAGTCTGGGATATGAAGGATCTCCTGCGCTTTGCCGGCGTCATGGGCCCCCTTTCCTCCTTCTTCGACCTGATTACCTTCGGCGTGCTGCTCTTCGTCTTCCACGCTTCGACCGGCGAGTTCCGCACGGCCTGGTTCATCGAGTCGATGGTCACGCAAATCCTCGTCATTTTCATCATTCGCACCAATGGCAGGCCCTGGCGTGATTTTCCTCGCGCGCCGTTGACGGCGTCGTCGCTGATCGCACTTGCGTTTGCGCTGCTCATTCCCTTTTCTCCGATCGCAAGCTGGTTCGGGTTCATCGCCCCGCCTGCGCCGATGCTTGCGGCGATCGCGCTCATCATCGTCCTCTATCTCGTGACCGCGGAACTGATGAAGCCTCTCGCGATCCGGATGCCCCGGCGGACCGGACGGAATTGAAGATAGCCGCGACAAACTCGCGGCCACTCTCGTCAGACGCCTGTCCTTATCGGACGTCACCGGCCTGCGCCGCGATCGGGGAGACCAGCCCCTGTGCAAACTCCTTCGCCCTGTCTATGCCTTGTTGCGCTTTTAGCCTGATGCGCGATTCGCGATTCGACGCGACAGCAATGCGACCAGGATGTGGGAAAGGAAAAAGAATCATGACGGACGCCAAGAGCGGCATTTCAGGATTGAGGCCGCAGATTACTGTGGTTGGCGTCGGCGGCGGTGGCGGCAACGCGATCAACAACATGATCACTGAAAATCTGGCCGGTGTCGAATTCATCGCAGCAAACACCGACGCCCAGGTCCTCGCGACATCGAAGGCATCGCGCCGCATTCAACTCGGGGCGCATGTAACAGAAGGTCTCGGCGCGGGTTCGCTGCCGGAAATCGGGCGAGCTGCCGCCGAGGAATCGATCGATGAGATCATGGATCATCTTCGCGGGTCGCATATGTGCTTCGTCACCGCCGGCATGGGCGGCGGAACGGGAACCGGCGCCGCGCCGGTAATCGCCGAGGCCGCCCGCGCCGCCGGCATCCTGACCGTCGGCGTCGTCACGAAGCCGTTCACGTTCGAAGGCAATCGCCGCATGCGGACGGCGGATGCCGGCATCGAGGCGCTCCGACGGGCAGCCGATACGGTCATCGTCATTCCCAATCAGAACCTGTTTCGCATCGCCGATGCCAAGACCACCTTCGCCGATGCCTTCATGACGGCCGATCGCGTGCTCTATTCCGGCGTCGGCTGCATTACCGATCTCATCGTCAAGGAAGGCTTGATCAACCTTGATTTCGCCGATGTGAAATCGGTCATGCGCGGCATGGGCCGGGCCATGATGGGCACGGGTGAGGCCGAAGGCGAAAACCGGGCGATGAGGGCGGCGGAAGCGGCCATCGCAAATCCGCTGCTGGACGACATCTCGATGAAGGGAGCCAGGGGTGTTCTGGTCTCGATCTCCGGCGGCTCGGATATGACGCTCTTCGAAGTGGACGAGGCAGCCAGCCGCATTCGCGACGAAGTGCAGGACGATGCCGAAATCGTCGTCGGCGCGATCTTCGACCGCAATCTCAGCGGCAGGTTCCGCCTTTCGGTCGTGGCGACCGGACTGGATAGCGCCGGCCTGCTCGAACCGATGGACGGCTTTGCACAGGATCAGTTTCAACCGCGCACCCTGCAATAGGGGCGGCCTGGACCTTGCGATCTCGCCGGAAGATCGAAGGTTGGGTTGAGATTGCGGGCGGCAAAGGCTATCTGGCGCGAACATCGAGTCTTTCCGCAAGGGTCCCATCGGCATGAATCCAGATTTTCTCGTTACGCATTCCGGCGGGTTTCATGCTGACGAATTATTGTCCAGCGTCATCCTGTCCCGCCTGTTTCCGAATGCCCGGCTGGTTCGCAGCAGGGCACGGGAATGGATTACGCCCGGTTTGGACCGCATCGTCTACGATGTCGGCGGCGCCTATGACCCTGCCGCCCGCATCTTCGACCATCATCAGCGCGGAGCGCCGCTCAGAGAGAACGGCCAGCCATACAGTTCCTTCGGGCTGATCTGGAAGCACTATGGCCGGGCGTACCTTGCCGCTTCAGGCCTTCCCGAGGAACATATCGAGACGGTGCATCTGTCTTTCGACACGGGCTTCGTGCTGCCGGTCGACCTGATGGACAACGGTGTCCTCAGCCCGTCGGTCGCGGGGCAGCTTGCAGGGCTTACGCTGCCGGCCTTGCTGGAGACCTTGAAGCCTGTCTTCGACGACCAGAGTCCGACTGCCGAAGATCGCGGCTTCGACACGGCACTGGCCATTGCCCGTACGTTCGTCGAGGCGAATATTGCCGGCCGCGCCGCGAAATTGCGGGCGGAAGCCTATGTGCATCGGGCGATTCGGGAAGCCGATCAGGGGCGCATCCTCGAACTGCCGATGGGAATGCCGTTTCGATCCGCCATCGTGGACGCGGGCGCCGATCACCTGCTTTTTGTCGTTCACCCTCGGGAGAAGGATTGGTGCCTGACCGGCATCCGCCGCTCGGACGAAGGATTCGAGTTGCGCGCGGATCTGCCGGCCGCATGGGCCGGACTGACCAATGGCGACCTGGAAGCGGCCTGCGGCGTGGAGGGCGCAACATTCTGCCACAACGGCCGGTTCATTGCCGCCGCCCAAACCCGTGAGGCTGCTCTTGCCATGGCCGAGCTGGCAGTCACGGAAGCAATCTCGATCCAGCCGAAGCCATAGCCAGCCCGACCGCTTGATTTCAACCTAAACTTGTCGCAAGGCCTTAATGAGCCCTGAAGCTGCAACATCAACAAGCGCAGAGGCCTGTCTCAAAAGAGGTCTCCGGCTGTCCATGTGTCCCACTTTTGAAGGCATGCGCCCGTCCTAAATCGCGACATGCCGCTGTTGATATTGAGGGCTGCTTAACGTTAGAAATTCGGGCCTGCTTCACATTCCCGGCGAACGTCCGTACCTCAGGACTCAGCATGAAGAAGGAGGCAGACATGAAGTCTACCGCTGAGGCACTTGCCCGAGACCGTGAGATCCGCACCGAGGATATCGACGACGCCATCGACTTTCTCCAGAGAAAAATAGCATTGGCCATGGCGACGGGCCGTCCCATTTCGCCGGCCGCCTATCGATCGAAGGCCGTTATGGAGATGGCCCGAAACATCCGCCTGGTTGGGCAACCACCCTGCACCTGATCGTCGAGACGGACGGATCGCGGCGAACCGTGAGTCGTCGCAAAGCGAACGGCGCTGTGGCCAGGCTCCCTCGTCTGAAGGCAGCCTGCGAATAAGCTTGCATGGCGGCGCACCCTTGCGGCGCATGTTTGAACGATTGTTCCGCCGCACAAGGTCAGCCATGCAGCATGGCCGTTAACCAGGCCGCGGCCAGATCGCTGGCCATCGTTCGTCTTGCCTTCAGCGGCAGCAGGACGTTGTAGCGACCTTCCTCCATCAGCTGGAAATCGTCGCAGGCGACAAGCGTTCCATCGTCCAGAAATGTTTGAACGAGGGCTTTCCAGCCGAGCGCGACGCCCTGGCCTGCTCGCGCCGCGAAGATCGTTTCGGTATAGTGGTTGAAGCGAAGCGAGGGCCTTGCCTCGAATGTCGCGCCTGATTTTGCAAGCCACTGCGTCCAGGAAAGCCAGGATCGGTCGACCGCATCGGTCTCGATAAAATCATCCCTGGCAGACAGCGGGCCGGCTTCGCGTCTCCTGAAATAGTCCGGTGAGCAGACCGGCATGATAACGTCGCCGCGAGAGGCTATGACCGTTCCATCGCTGAATGGCGGCGACCCGTAGCGGATGCCGATATCGACCTCGCCGCTGTCGAGGTCGATCTTTGCGTCCTGCGAAATGACCCTGATCTGAATGCCGGGATTGCGATCGCGAAAGTCGGCCAGTCGCGGAAGCAGCCAGAACGAGGAGAAGGCGACGGTCGCCCCAATGGTGACTACGGCCTGGGACGATGCCTTGATCGCCTCTATCGTGTCCGCGATATTGGCGAAGCTTTGTGACAACGACGAGCCCAGCGTCAGGCAGGCCGCGGTCGGCTCGATCGCCCGGTGCTTGCGCAGGAACATCGGCTGTCCGAGTTCATCCTCCAGCAAGGCGATCTGCCGGCTGACTGCCGCCTGGGTTACGCCCAACTCTCCGGCCGCCGCCGTAAAACTCTTGCGCCGGAGAACGGCCTCCAGCATCAGCAGCCCGGTCAATGACGGCAGACGCCTCCGAAACTGCATGTGCCACTCCTTCGCATAAGTTTTCGTTATGTCAATTTGAGAATTAATGCCGTTGAAAGCACTGCTGAGCAAGCGCACGCTGCGGATACTAAAGCATAAGAGGTGCTCATGCTAAACAGGCTTCCTTCCTCAATTTCGGCCCTTCTCGACGCCCGCGCGGATGGATATTCCCTGCCGGCAGGCCTCTATACGCGCGAAGACGTTTTCGACGCGGATATGGACGTATTCTTTCACAGGCACTGGATTTGCGTCGGGCTCGACTGCGACGTGCCGGAGCCGGGCGACGCCACGGTCATCGACATCGGCAATACGAGCCTGATCCTCCTGCGTGACGACGACAACGAGATCCGTGTTCTGCACAATGTCTGTCGTCATCGCGGTTCGCGGCTCCTCGACGCGGGCAAGACGATCATCTCCAAGCTCGTCTGTCCCTATCACACCTGGACCTACGAATTGACGGGCGAGCTGAGCTATGCGCCGCATATGGGCAAGGAGTTCGACAAGAACTGTCACAGCCTCAAACCCGTCGCGTTCAAATCGATCGGCGGTCTCATCTACATCTGTCTTTCCGACAATCCTCCCGAGGATATCGCCGTGCTGGAAGAGGCCATGGCGGAGCGGCTGGCGCCCTACGATATCAGAAATGCGAAAGTCGCCTATCAGACCGACGTCATCGAAGACGGCAACTGGAAGCTCACGATAGAGAACAATCGTGAATGCTATCACTGTTCCGCGAACCATCCGGAGCTCTGCGTGTCGTTCGTCGATCTCGATTTCGGCTTCGATCCCGAAACGTTGAGCCCCGACGATCGTGCTCAGGCCGAAGAGCACTTCCGGCTCTATGAGCAGCGAACGGCGGCCTGGGAGGCGGACGGATATCCGTCCGCAGCCGTCGAGCGGCTCGCGGACTGCGCGACCAATTTCCGAACGCAGCGGCTGATCATCGCCGGTGCCGGCGAATCCCAGACGCACGATGCAACGGCCGCCTCGGCAAGGCTGCTCGGACAGATGACGCGCAAGGACCTGGGCGACATGCATCTGTGGGGGCACAACAGCTGGAACCACTTCATGGGCGATCATGCGGTGGTCGCGACCGTGATACCGCTTTCCGCCGGCAAGACCCTGGTCAGAACCAAATGGCTCGTCCACAAGGACGCGGTCGAAGGCGTCGATTACGATCTCGACAAGCTGACGGATGTCTGGATCGCGACCACGGACCAGGATGCCGGCCTTGTCGCCCGCTCGCACGCGGGAGCGCTCGACCCCGCCTATCGGCCGGGTCCCTATTCGCGCTTTTCGGAAACCAATCTCGACAAGTTTGCGACCTGGTACATCGATCGGATGCGCGCCAATGGCTACTGACCTCATGCAGATGCAAGGCAATGCGCAGGGTTTGAGCGACTGGGACAAAGAGCATGACGACACCCTGGTATGCATCGACATCCACCAGGAAACGCATGATGTGCGCAGCTTTACGTTCGCATCCCTCGAAGGCAAGCGCTTCAGCTTCGAAAGCGGGCAGTATTTTCTGTTCGATATCCCTGTCGGCAACGATGTCGAGGCGCGCTGCTACAGTATTTCGTCGTCGCCGCATCGACCCAACACCTTCACGGTCACGGTCAAGCGGGTCGCCAACGGCAGGGCATCGAACTGGCTCCACGACAACCTTGCCACCGGAACGAAATTGAAAGCACAAGGCCCGCTCGGACATTTCATCCGTCCACGCGATACCGCTCGAAAGCTGCTTCTTCTTTCCGGCGGATCCGGCATAACGCCGGTCATGTCGATCGTGCGTGATCTGGCCGATCGCTGCGAGCCCGCGGATGTCATCTTCGTCCACGCGGCCCGCACGCCGCTCGATCTCATCTTCCGTCAGGAACTTTCATGGCTGGCCTCGCGGATGAAGGGGCTGCGGCTGCACTTCCTGCCGGAAGGCGTCGATGGAGAGCCGTCCTGGCCCGGACTGACCGGACGCATCTCGCCGGAATTTATCAAGCTGGCCGTGCCGGATATCGCCGATAGAACTGTGATGTGCTGTGGCCCGGCACCGTTCATGGCAGCGGCGCGCTCGATAACATCCGCTCTCGGCGTTCATCCCGCCAACTACCTCGAGGAAAGTTTCGATGCCACGGTCGTCGATGAGGCCGCGATTGCGCCGGCGGAGATACCTGGAAACAAGGTCTTTCAGGTCGAATTCTCGAAACAGGCCCGCAAGATCGAGGTATCGAGCGAGCAGACGGTCTTGTCGTCGGCCAAGAAATCCGGCGTGCGGTTGCCTTCTTCCTGCTCGAACGGCGTCTGCGGAACGTGCAAATCAAAGCTGCTCTCCGGCTCGGTCGAGATGAATCACAACGGCGGGATACGGCAAAGGGAAATCGACGCAGGCCTCTTCCTGCCCTGCTGCTCAAAGCCCCTCAGCGATCTGGTCGTGGATCGCTGAATCCCCTACAATCCGGCATTGTCACCGGATGGAGACGACGCAAGCGCTTGCTGCGTTTCTCTCCAGCTTTTTCGCTTTTCTTCTAATCGCGAAAACGTTCTATTCTTTCGTTTTTATGGGCTTCCGGCAGAACTGCGCAGCGTCTTCCGCCGGGAATCGCGGAAAAACATGGAGATGGAGCGGTTCTGCAATGCCATGAAAGGCGGAACCGCTCCCGATGCTACTCCGGCAGAAGCGCCCAGAATGCAAAAAGCGGCGTGCTCAAGGATCGCATGGCATGCCTGATACCGGGCGGATTATAGAAAGATCCACCGACCCCGGGGCTGAACCATTCGGAATCCCCGTGCTGGAATTCGCCCTCCGACAGCACCAGATAGACCTCCTCCGGCGCATGATCGTGGTCGGGATAGCGTACTCCCGGCGCCATGAGGGTGACGCCGATCCAGAGGTCGGACCGTTCCTCCAGCCCACCCGGTCCGACGATCATCGCGTTGGCATGACCCTCTTGGAAGTTCTCGCTTGACGTGCCGGATGAATCCGCCCGGCGCCGCCATGCCAGCAGCGGTTCGATGGCCTGAAACCGGGCCATCATTCTTCTCAGTTGATCGGAGCCGGGATCGACCGCAAGAACTGCCGGCAGATGCGAGCAGACGGGCAGCCGGCTCCCTTCCCCTTGCCGAGGTTTTCCGGAAACCTCCAGCAGCGAAAATATCTGCATGACCGACCGGTGTGCCTGCGGATCGGTCGCGTAATGATCGAACGCCGCGGATGCTGCCTCGACAAAAAGCTGTAACCGATCGCCGCGTTCTGGCATTTGCAGTTCCCTCATCACCTTGATTGCGAGAATTTGGCCTCCACGTCTCAGAGGTCCTTCGCGAGCCGGAGGCCGTCATAGATCGCCGCGTGCGTATTGCGGGCTGCGACGGCGTCTCCAATCCGGAACAGCTGGAATTTACCCTCGGCATTGCGCGTGACCGATTGCGCCTCTCCCGCCAGAAGCTGGTCGTACGAGGTCTCTCCGAGATTTCTCGAGAGCGGCTTGAGCTCGAAATACAGTTCGTCGAGCGGGACGGTCCCGTGGTTGACGACGATCTGGTCCACGACCCTCTGCTTCGAAACGCCGCCATAGTCGCTGCCGACATGGGCAATGATCTGATTGCCGTTCTTTTCGACCGATTCCAGCCGAAAGGTGACGGTGAAGGTGACATCGAGCTTCTGCAGCGAGCGCATGTAGGGAACGAGGTTCATTGCCATGACTTCCGGCGCGAATGCCCGGTCTGGCGTCATGATCTCGACTTTCGCCCCGGTCCTGGCGATAAACTCGGCGGCCTGCAACCCCGCGTGGTCGCCCGCATCGTCAAAGATAAGGACGTTCGTCCCGGGCTTCACGTCGCCGGAGATAATGTCCCAGGAGGAAACGACCAGTTCGTTGCCCTTCGACAGCACCTCGGTATGCGGCAAGCCGCCGGTGGCGATGACGACGACGTCCGGATTTTCGGCGACGATCGTATCGGTATCGGCCCATGTGTTGAAATGAAACGATACGCCATGCTTCTCGCATTGGCTCATGCGCCAGTCGACGATGCCGATCATCTCTCGCCGACGCTCGCTCTGCGCCGTCAAGCGGATCTGGCCGCCCGGATTGTTCGCCGCCTCGAAGACGACAACCTCATGGCCGCGCTCGGCAGCGACGCGGGCCGCTTCCAGGCCAGCCGGCCCGGCCCCCACGATGACGATCTTTCTGCGGGTGCCGGCCTTTGAAACCACATGAGGCATGGTCTGCTCGCGGCCGGTGGCGGCATTGTGGACGCAGAACGCCATGCCGCCCTGGTAGATGCGGTCGAGACAGTAATTTGCGCCGACACATGGCCGAATGTCTTCCTCACGCTTCTCCATGATCTTTCGAACGATATGCGGATCGGTCATGTGGGCGCGGGTCATGCCGATCATGTCGACCTTTCCTGCCGCGATCGCATGACGGGCGGTGGCGACGTCCTGGATCTTGGCGGCATGGAAGGTCGGGAATTTGGTCGCCGCCCGGACTTCGCCCGCGAAATCGAGATGGGGGGCGCTCGCCATGCCCTGGATCGGGATGACGTCGGTCAGGCCCGGATCGGTGTCGATGTGGCCACGGATGACGTTCAGGTAGTCGATGAGCCCGCTGTCGCGCAACCGCTTCGAAATTTCCATACCCTCGGCCTTGTCCGTGCCACCGGGAAGACACTCGTCCGCAGTATAGCGAACGCCCAGGATGAAGTCTTCGCCCACGCGTTTTCGGATCGCCGTGAAAACGTCCAGACAGAAGCGCATGCGGTTTTCGAGGGAGCCGCCGTAGGGGCCGTCCAGTTCGTTGGTGAGCGGCGACGCGAACTGATCGATGAGATGGCCATAGGCTTCCAGTTCCACGCCATCCATGCCGCCCGCCTTCATGCGCTCGGCGGCGTCGGCGAAATCCTTGATGATGCGCTCGATATCCCAATCCTCGAGCTTTTTCGGAAATGCGCGGTGCGCCGCTTCGCGGTGATGCGACGGGGCGACGACCGGGAGCCAATCGCCCTTGTCCCAACGGGTGCGGCGGCCGAGATGGGTCAACTGTATCATGATTGCCGCCCCCTGCTCGTGGACGGCGTCCGTCATCTCGCGGATCCAGGGAACGATCTCGTCCTTATAGGCCAGCAGATTGTTGAAGACCGGCGGACTGTCCTTCGAAACCGCGGCCGAACCTGCGGTCATCGTCAGCGCGACGCCGCCCTTCGCCCGCTCAACCGTATATGCGCGGTAGCGCTCCTTGGGCATGCCCTCGTCAGGGTAAGCCGGCTCGTGAGAGGTGACGATGATGCGATTTCGCAGCGTCAGGTGCTTGAGTTGAAAAGGCTGAAGGAGAGGATCGTTCGACATATGCCGGGCTCCGGATTAGGTATGCGGATGGGGACGCTAGGCATAATGTACACATGTGTCAATATAGAAAACAATGCAGTCGCCTGCTTGGACACTGATGTACATTTTTGTTGTGCGAGCCCGTGGGATTTGCTAGGAGATAGTCTATGGACCAAGCACTGAATGACAGCGGCTGGCGCGGATCCCAGGAGGGATGGCTGGGAGCGGCCTATGAAGCGCTCCTGGAATCCGGCGTGGATTCGGTTAAGATTCTACCGCTGGCAAAGAAGCTCAATCTCTCCCGCACCAGCTTCTACTGGTTCTTCAAGGACCGGGAGGAATTGCTGGCGGCGCTGGTTGCGCGCTGGCGTGACAAGAATACCGGCGGCATCGTCAGGCAATCGGAGGCATATGCCGAAACCCTGGCGGAGGCGATGCTGAATGTTTTCGACTGCTGGCTCGATGAAAAACTGTTCGACAGCAAGTTCGAGTTCGCAATTCGAAGCTGGGCTCTTCAATCGGAAGAGATCCTCAACGAAGTGCAGGATGCCGACAGGATGCGCGTGGAGGCCCTGACCCGAATGTTCGTGCGCTTCGGTCATCCGGAAATCACCGCGGATGTCCGGGCGCGCACCACCTATCTGGTGCAGATCGGATACATCTCGATGCAGTCGAGGGAAAACATCGCCCTGCGCATGAAACGCATCCCGGAATATATCGCAATCTATACCGGCCAGGCTCCGCAACAGCGCGAGCTTGACCGCTTTTTCGCAAGGCATGGATACAAACCGGATTAGCAGGAGGCATGGATGAGCTGTTCGCTGAGGATCGGCATGGTCGGCGGAGCCGGGTGGCTCGGCGGAGCAATCGCCGCCTCGATCCTCGACGCTCATATCATTGCCCCCGAGAATCTGTCGCTTTCCTATCGTCGAGAACCGAGCGGACGCTTTCCGGCTTCGTTCTGGACGACGGACAATCAGGAGCTTGCCGATCGTTCCGACGTGATTATTCTCTCGGTTCGACCACAGGACTGGCCGGCGGTGCCGATAGACGCATCCGGCAAGCTGATCATTTCCGTCATGGCGGGAATTCGCGTCGCCGCACTGAGTGCCCGTCACAAGACCGGGCGCGTCGTTCGGGCGCTTCCGAACGCGGCGGCTGACGTTTCGCGGTCCTATACGCCCTGGATCGCTTCTGAGACGGCTCTTAAAGAGGATCGCCAGATCGTGCGGGCCATCTTCGGCGCCTGCGGGGTCGAGGACGAAGTCGAAAGCGAGAGCGATATCGACTATCTGACGGGGTTGACCGGTTCCGGGCCGGCTTTTCCCGCCTTGCTAGCCGCCGCGATGATGGAGCACGCAATCGATCATGGACTTGCCCCCGATATTGCCCGGCGCGCCGTCTCCACGGTGCTGACGGGCACCGGCCGCCTGCTGGAGCGCAGCGGCGAGTGTCCCGGGGAAATCGTTCGCACCTTTCTTGATTATCGCGGCACGACGGCGGCCGCGATCGAGGAGATGCGCGCATCCGGATTCGATACCGCTGTGCGCAAAGGCCTTTCTGCAGCATTTACAAAATCGGTGAGCATGGGAGAGACTTCCTGACAGCCGTGCGGGCGGGCTTCGCGGCACCCCGCCCTCCTCAGACAAGCCGCTAGACAGAGGGAACGATAATGAAAAAGCTATTGGCATCGACCTGCATGTTGTTCGGACTGGTAGGCGGAGCCTCCTTTGCGAGCGCCGCCGAATGCGGCAGCGTCACCATCGCCAGCATGAACTGGCAAAGCGCGGAAGTCCTCTCGAACCTCGACAAGATCATCCTGAACGAAGGCTATGGATGCGACGCGGATATCACCGTCGGTGACACGGTTCCGACAATCACGTCCATGGCGGAGAAGGGGCAGCCCGACATCGCGCCGGAGGCGTGGGTCGACCTGCTGCCGGACGTCGTCAAGAAGGGTACGGAGGAAGGCCGCCTCGTCGTTGCCGGCACGTCGCTTCCCGACGGCGGCGTTCAGGGATGGTGGATCCCGAAATACCTCGCCGACGCGCATCCGGACATCAAGACCATTCCCGACATGCTGAAGCATCCTGAGCTCGCACCCGCCCCGGAAGACCCGAAGAAAGGCGCTATTTTCAACGGCCCGCAGGGCTGGGGCGGCACGGTCGTCACATCCCAGCTTTTCAAGGCATACAATGCCGAAAAGGCAGGCTTCACGTTGGTCGATACCGGCTCTGCGGCCGGCCTCGATGGCGCCATTGCCAAAGCCTATGAACGAAAGGAAGGCTTCGTAAGCTACTATTGGGCGCCGACGGCCTTGCTCGGCAAATATGCCATGGTGAAGCTTGAGGCCGGCGTGCCCAACGATGCGGCAGAATGGAAGCGCTGCAACACCGTAGCGGACTGCCCCGATCCCAAGCCGAACGCCTGGCCGACCGACCATGTCGTCACGCTTGTTGCCAAAACCTTTTCCGAAAAGGTCGACCCCGAGGTCATGGACTACCTCAAGAAGCGCTCCTGGAGCAATGAGACCGTCAACAAGCTGATGGCCTGGATGACGGACAACCAGGCGAGCGGCGAAGATGGCGCCAAGCACTTCCTGAAGGAAAACAAGGACATCTGGACGAAGTGGGTTACTGCGGACGCCGCCAAGAAGATCGAAGCGGCTCTTTGACGTTGCTCTTCTGCGGTGCGCCAAGCGCACCGCAGATCGCCTGCCGAAAAATATAAAAAAACTGACACGGCTTCTTTCAAGAGAAGGGGAACCGAATGGATTGGTTTTACAAATTTCCTCACATGGATGACGATGCGCTTCGAAACCTGAAAAAGGCCATCGACGACGGATTTCGCGCCTTCACCCGTGCCTATGGGGACCAGATCGAGAACTTCTTTACGCCTCTGCAGCACTTCCTGATTGCTGCCGAGCGTTTCACCACGCAGACGCCCTGGCCTATCATCATCCTGCTGATCATGCTCATTGCCTGGTTGGCAAGCCGCAGCTTCAAGATCGTCCTGGGCTGTCTCGTGACCCTTCTTCTGATCGGCTATTTCGATATGTGGGAAGACACGATGCGCACGGTCTCCATGATCTTCGTCTGCACCGTGCTGTCTATTGCCATCGGCCTTCCGATCGGCATTATCATGTCTCGTTCGGACCGGATCCAACGGATCGTCAATCCGATTCTCGACGTCATGCAAACCATGCCGAGCTTCGTCTATCTCATTCCCGTCGTCATGCTGCTGGGGATCGGAAAGGTGCCCGGCCTCATCGCCGTCGTCATCTATGCGATACCTCCGATGATCCGACTGACCGATCTCGGGATTCGCCTGGTGGATCGCGATGTGCTGGAGGCTGCGGATGCCTTCGGAACATCGCATGCGCAGAAGCTTTTCAAGGTGCAATTGCCTCTTGCATTGCCCACGATCATGGCCGGCATCAACCAAACGATCATGATGGCGCTGGCGATGGTCGTCGTTGCCTCGATGATCGGCGTTCAGGGGCTGGGCCAGCCCGTTCTGAAAGCCATCGCGAACCAATATTTCACGCTGGGAATCTTCAATGGCCTCGCCATTGTCGGCATTGCCATCATCTTCGACCGGGTCAGCCAGGCCTACGGCAAGAGGCTCCAGAAGCACCGGGAGATCGTCCATGGCTGACCAACCGCTCGGCGGCATCAAGATCCGCAATCTCTACAAGATCTTCGGCCCCAATCCGGCCGCCTATGTCGAAGCCGTCCGCAAGGGCATGACCAAGGTCGAGCTCAATCAGGTTCACGGACATGTGCTCGGATTGAGGGATATCAACATCGAAATCCCGTCCGGCTGCATTCAGGTCGTCATGGGGCTTTCGGGCTCCGGCAAATCGACGCTCATCCGCCACATAAACCGCCTGATAGACCCGACCGCCGGAGAGGTTCTCGTTGACGGTGTCGATGTCGTGAAGATGAACAACATCGAACTGCGGAAATTCCGCAGGCATCAGACGGCGATGGTGTTCCAGAAATTCGCGCTTCTTCCTCATCGCAGCGTGCTCGACAACACCGTCTTCGGCCTCGAGGTCCAAGGCGTGCAGCGCGCCAAGGCGGTGGACACGGCGATGAAATGGCTGGAGCGCGTGGGGCTGAAGGGGTTTGAGCAGCGCTACCCCAACCAGCTTTCGGGCGGCATGCAGCAGCGTGTCGGGCTGGCGCGCGCCCTATCGAACGATGCGCCCGTCCTGCTTATGGACGAGGCCTATTCCGCGCTCGATCCTCTGATCCGAACGGACATGCAGTCCGTTCTTCTCGATATCCAGCGGGAAATCAAAAAGACGATCGTGTTCATCACCCACGATCTCGACGAGGCACTGCGCCTGGGAGACCAGATTGCAATTCTGCGCGACGGCGAGGTCATCCAGCAGGGAAGCAGCCAGGACATCGTCCTGCGACCGGCCGACGACTATATCGCCAATTTCGTCAAGGAGGTGAACAGAGGGCGTGTGGTCCAGGTAGAGGCCATCATGGAGCCATGGCACGCAGGCGCCATATCGTCTCAGACGACGATCGCGGCCGGGTCCACGATCGAGGATGCCGTTCGCATGCTTGCCGCCGCCGCCGACGGCAACGCGACGGTCGTCTCTCCCACAGGCCAACCCGTGGGGATCGTCAATTTCCGCCGGCTCGCGACTGCGATGGTCAATGCGCCCGGTTCGGCGAATGAGACGGTCGGCAGCCTCGCGAGAGCGCATTAGCCGTCAGGGAGCAGGAAAGACCGCAGCAATCGAACGTCCGCCACGGAAGCATACGCGTGGCGGATGTTCGAGACAGGTCATCGCTCTACGCCACGCGCGCCCTGTCGCGGCCGCTCAGCTTGGCGGAATAGAGGGCTTGATCGGCTCTCTGATAAAGATCGGAGACATGATCCGCCAGCGTACAGGCCGCAATGCCAGCCGAGCATGTGTAGCGGAAGTCGGGGGAATCGGCCAATGGCCGGGAAAAGCGGATGACCGCCAGCATGCGTTCGACAATTCCGACCGCATCCTCAAGGCTCGTCCCCGGCATTACCAGCACAAATTCCTCGCCGCCGACCCGGCCGAAGCAGTCGCTACGTCGCACATTTTGATGAATGCGCGCGGCGAAATCGCACAGGACAAGATCGCCTGCGTGATGACCGAGCCTGTCGTTGATATATTTGAAGTTGTCGATATCGAACACGGCAAGACATCCGACATTGCCATCCTTGGCCGCGATCAGCATGTCTTCGATCCGCGCCATGATGAAGCGGCGGTTGGAGACGCCGGTCAACTCGTCGGTTTGGGACGCCCTGATTGCCAGATCGCGATCCTGGCGGACGCTCCGCTCCTCGGCGCGCAATGTCGTGATGTCGCTGGCGATGCATAGCATCCAGCCGTTCTTCTGCACCGTCTCGGTCATCCAAAGCCAGCGTCCGTCCATCAAGTCCGTCTCGAAGGCGCGGTAGCCGATCTTGCCGCGGCGCGACTGGGTCGATTTGAGCCATTCATTGAAATTGGCCGCGCGAATGACCGTACCGCGCCCGCGTTCGAAGTTGCGCCGCATCAGATCCGGCCACGACAACGTCTCATCTACATCGACGAAATACGCCGCCCGAAAGGCATTGTTGGCATATTGCAGCCGGTCGTCGGCATCATAGACCGCAATAAGCGTCGAAGTGATCGCTGACAGATGCCGAAGCTGCTCCAGTGCCTCGTCCATATCGAACCCCGCTATTTGCCTGACGGAAGCATGTCGCACGATTATTGAGAAAAAACGGCGTTATTACTGCACAGGAGCCAAGGCGATATCAGCCGGCGTCACCGGGCGGCATGGAACGCGTTCCCGACCTCCTTCTTAAATGACAAGCCTCGGAACGCGTCAACACCTTCGTTGGAATGTTGGGATTGAGGGAAAGAAGCGGAGGCGGTTGCCGCTGACATCTGCGGGCTGAACATGCGCTGGGCAGGCGCCCATTTTGCCGAGAACCGAAACCTGTGACGCCGTCATGTTCTCGGAGACGAGATGTCGACGATCCTGCGCATGCCTTTCGCCCTCATGCCGGCCTATCGTCGCGCCCCATACATATTCCGTGAGGACAAGAGCCTGTTGCCATCCGCCGTTTTCGCGCCCGCCACTCGATGCACATGCCGCTCAATGTACACTGGGCGTTTTGACAACTGCCGCGAAATCCTCCGCCACCAGTTCGCTGATCGCGATCAGGACCTCTTCAGCAGAGAAGCCGGAAGCTATCGTGGCACGGATCAGATCCTGCAGGTCGGGCTCGACGACGTCGCGGCAATCCTCAAGACGCTCGTCCGAGACCGTTATATCATATAATTCTTCCATCATGCGCCTTTCAAAATATGCTGGCGGGCCGGCCTTGCACCGGCCCTGATCGTGCTTGTCAGCGAGCCGGTGCCCGACGTCTGGCGGCGGGCAGAAGCCCTTCGCGCTGCATCTTCTTGCGGGCAGCCTTGCGCTGCCGGGCAATCGCCTGCGCCCGTTCGCGAACCCGGCGTTCGGAAGGCTTTTCGTAGGCGCGGCGTTCCCTTATCTCGCGAAAAAGGCCCTCACGCTGCATCTTCTTCTTCAATACGCGGATAGCCTGCTCGATATTGTTGTCCTTGACGATGACCTGCATGCTGTTCTCCTTGTTCCGGTGTTGATATTCAGCCGAGTTGCGCGGCAACGATGGTCTGGATCTCCCGCCGGGTCAGAAGGCAGGGATAAGGTTTCCAGGTCCTGTTCGGCCGCTTGACGGCGTTGCCGCCATCGCGCGGCTTTACCGCCGCATGGGCGGTAGCAATGTTCTTCTTGTTCAATCGATATCCTTGGCGCCCAAGAACGGCGCGGTGACACGGCAGCACGTCTACGCGCAAATCAGCCGACGCCATTCAGGGCGTGCGGCCATGACCGTGTGTGATTATGTGAGTGATAGCAGATAAATAGGGCGCCACCCGCTGCGTTGCAAGGTGGCGCATGACTTGCGAGAAATTCGTGGAAGCCCGCCGTGAAAGGAAGCGCGCCCTCCTACGACAGGGTTCGGGCACCTTGAGCCCGGCTCTTTTACGGTCAAATCCCTCTCTTCGGCCGCATGGTGCAAGTCCAAAGCCAGCTTTCGCGGCCGGTAAAATGGCCAGCGCCGTCGGCAATCGTCCGGCGATTGCGACCGCACGGCCTGCCTCCGTCGAGGATGACATGAGGCAAGCCGCTGTTCATGGCCGCATTTGTCTTTGCCTTTTGCTATACGCTCTTTTCCGCCTCAGCCTGCGGCAACAAAGCGATCGCCGCTTCGGCAGTCAGCATCCGGAAGGTAAAGCTTTCCTGGAAGTAGAGCTCGACTGTCGTCGCCGAATGGCTGAGGTAGCCGATGGAGATGTCCTGACCGATATCGAGCTCGAAGTCTCCGCCTCTGGTCGTCAGAACGAAGCCTCCCTTGATCGCAGGCGCCCAGATGATCCCGCCATCGACGATCTTTTCGATATGGTGGAACACCGGATAGCCTTCATCGCTGCCGCCGCTCGCGGCAGTGTACGTTTCCTCGCCGAGAACCAGCGCATAGGGGCCCTGAACGCCGGCAAGGCGCAACTGGCTGACCGCCTTCGCCACGACGTCCGGATAATTCTTGAGGCTGGCGGGAAGGCTCAAGGCGGCGTTGCTGCTGCCCTCGCGAATTCCCTGGATACCCGCCGCCGCAAACCCCTCGAAAACCGCCCTGTCTTCGCTGAAGGCAAGCTTGCGGGCAGCCTCCTTGACCGGCGACCAGTCGGAATCCTCCGATCCGCGCTCCACGTCATCTATAGCGGAGCGCGAAAGCTCGAAAGGAACACGAAGCTCGACAACCGCCTTGACATCTCGCAGGGAAGCCTGGACGCCGTTGCCTGGGCTGCCGATCTGTTTGAGGTGCCCGGTGCCGACCGCTGAAAATTCTGAATCCTTCGGACCGTCGACGTCTACCACACGACGCGCCGCAAGGTGACGCTTGAGCGTCCTCTTCGCCTCCTCCTCGATTTGCTCCCAGGCCTTGGCCGAGATAGGAGCGAGGTGCCTGTGAAGATTGTCCATGTCAAACCTCTTTCTTTAAGGAACCGATCCCGAGGGAACCGTCCTTGTTTTCATTGCGGGGAGCAGAGTTCGCGTCGTCCGATTGATTTGCGGAGGCAGATTCAGCCTCGGCGGCTGGTGAAGGGGCGGCATCGGGTTCGACACTGTCAAGAAACGTTGCCGATGGAACGAAGAAAAGGCTGCCCGTAATCGCCTGGCTGACGTCCAGCAGGCGATCATAGTTCCCCGGCGGTTGGCCGACGAACATATTGACGAGCATTTGTTCCGTGCGGGCCGGAGATCGAGCGTAGCCGATGAAATAGGTTCCGAACTCGCCCTTCCCGACATCGCCGAAGGGCATGTTGTCCCTGACGATATCGAGCTCCTCGCCATTTTCGACGATGGTCGTCAGTGCATTGTGCGCGAAGCTGGGTTTGACGCTATCATCGAGCTCGACATTGGAGAATTTCTTGCGGCCGATGATGCCTTCCTGCACTTCGACGGGTATCGCGTTCCATTTTTTCAGGTCGTGCAGGTATTTCTGGACGATCACATAGCTGCCGCCGGCAAAGGTCGGGTCTTCGTCAGCGATGATTGCCGCGTCGATCGCGGCCTGATCGACAGGATTTTCCGTTCCGTCGACGAAACCGATCAGATCGCGGTCGTCGAAGTAATTGAACCCCTGGACCTGATCCGCGGTCGCCACCGCATCGCCAAGCCGCGACATGATCTCCATCGCCAGCTCGAAACAGAGATCCATGCGGGTCGCGCGGATGTGAAAAAGGACGTCGCCCGGTGTGGAGACGGCATGGTGCACGCCATGAATCTCCTTGAAAGGGTGCAGGTCCTTCGGCCTTTGGCCTTCAAACAGGCGGTCCCATGCATCGGATCCAAAACCCATGACACAGGACAGCCCGCCTTCCAGATCACGGAACCCCACCGCGCGAAGCAGCCCGCCGAGATCGGCGCATATCGACCGAACAGCCGTTTCGTTTTCGCGGCCGGGATTGATGGTCAGAACCAGAAAAATCGCCGCGCGCGTGAGGCGCGCAACGACTGGCTGCGGGATCGGTTTTGTTGCGTCTGCTGGCATATTTTACCCGTTCAATCCTTTGGTGATCGCGCCGCACTCACGGCGCAGGCGGGAATGACAATCAAGGCGGGAGCGGCTCGATTTTCATGGAATCTCCGAGCCGCTCCCTTTCTCTATTTAACATTTAACGCAATTCCGGACGGAATATCACTTCGCGTTCCCTGGGGAATTGCCCTGCTGCTTCGAAGTCGATGTCCTTCGTTCTATATCAATCGGCAGCGGCGCGCGTGCAGCAAGCCCGAGCCGATCCATGACGGTAGACACTATCCCACCGGCGCCGATCGCATCCAAAGAGATTGGCGGATATTCCTCCGGAGTAACCCAACTGGCACGGTTGCCGAGGCACGACCTTTCCGTTGGCGATACCGGTTGCGAAACTTGCCTGCGACGCGGCGCTCAATCGGCGGCGTCCCGTCTGGCCTGGGCTGCCGCCCCTGCCTTTCTCAATCGCCCCCGCTCGGCCGGCCGTATCAGCGAAGTGACTTTCTTGTCCGGTATGTCCCGCATACCCTGGTTTGCGTGGCGCGTATTATACGGAATGTCATTTTTCTGGGCGTGAAGCTTAAGCTGGAGTGCGTGCTGTGCGTTTTCGACGAGCGAGTGCTTTCTCGACATCGAAGCACGTCGCTGGATCTCGGCGTTCAGCCGCTTCAGGCTCAAGGCCAGAACGGAGGCCTTCAACCGCGAACCGGCGTCGGAGCTCTTGGGGACCGCGCCTTTCGGCTGCGCCTTCCCTCGCATTTCCCGGCGCTGCTGGTTCGCCTGCGATTTGGCACGATCACGCATGTCCCTGAGCCGCCGCAGAAGCTTGCTCAACGCATCGTCGGACAATTCCTGTACGTCTGGATGGCGGGTCTGGATGACGACTTCACGTTCCTCGGCGCTAAGCGCCCTCTCTTCCTCTTTGCGGGTAATAGCCATTTCATATCTCCTCTTCCCAACCGATATAAAGCCATCCAGCCTATTCGTGTTCCGCGAACGTCGCAGCCATTCCGTCATGCGGCCTCCGCCTTGCCCTCGGTCGGGGCGACGGCGATCAGATCGGGCATACTTACCCTGTCTCGGAAACGCCCGTTCCATGCATCGCCATTACAACAGCAACCGCCGTGCCAGATGATAAAACCATTGGAAACAATGATACTTCACTGCCAGATCAAGTGTCGAGAAAGACAATATGTCGACGAGAGAAGACAAATTGTCCTATCAGCCGTTCGGAACCGCGCGTGCCGCAGGCGCCGTCAATCCTCGTCTGTGGAGAGATTAGAGCTAGATTATCGCCTCCGGAATGGCGAAAACTTTGGCGACGCTGATTTTCCTGGTAGAATGGCCGCTCGACAGCGCGTGGCTTCCCGGCCTTCTCCTGGCGATCGAGCCGATGCTCCGGGGCGGAAGCTTCATCGGCTTTGCTTGCCGGCCGGGACTCGTATCATGACGGTCATCCACCATTCCCATATCCCGCAGGTGGATGTTTTGACCCGCTTTCAACGAAGCATCGCGAGAGGACACGGAGATGACCAGGAACAGAGACAAAGCCCATGAAGAACAAGGGCAGACGACCAAGCATCCGCATGCGCCTGCCAGATCTGCCGACCGGGAAAACAACGAACACAACGACCCTCGACACGACGCGGTCGCAAGCGAGAAGCTTGCGAAGCTGGAAGCGGAAAACAAGAGTTTGCAGGACCGCCTTCTTCGAGCGTTGGCGGAGATCGAGAATGTACGCAAACGCGCCGAACGCGATGTCTCCGATGCGCGCCAATATGCCGTTACTCAATTCGCGCGGGATATGACAAGGGTGGCGGACAATCTGGAGCGCGCAATCGGCAGTATTCCGCAAGACATCCGCCGAAGCGAAGGGCCGATCAAAACATTGATAGAAGGCGTCGAACTCACCGAGAAGGAGCTGCTGCGCTCGCTGGAAAAGCACGGCGTTGCCAAGCTCGATCCCGCCGGCAAGGCGTTCGATCCGAACTTTCACGAGGCAATATTCGAGACGGAAGATCCAAGCGTTCCCCACGGCACCGTGACGATGGTCGCCGAGCCTGGCTATTCCATAGGAGCCCGCCCCTTACGCCCTGCGAAAGTCGCTGTTTCTCGCGGCGGCTCCCCGCGTCGACCGCAAAGTTGACCCGGCCGTACCGGGTCAGAGAGCCGAGCGGACATTCGACGCTTTGGTTTGACGCGATTGCGAATGAAAAACCGCCCCGCGCCTTTCCTGAAGCTGCTTTAAAAAAATGCCGTTACCGCCATGCCGACAACAGCGGCAAACATGGCAAGGCACGACGCCCATCCCAGGATGCTCAAACCCTTGCCGATGACGAACTGCTTCATGACTTTTCGATTGGAGGCGATGAGCATCAGGATCACCATGACGGGAACGGCAACCACCCCGTTTATCACGGCACTCCAGAACAGGGCCTTCATGGGCGAGACAGGGGTGAAATTCAGCAACATGCCCACCACCGTCGCCACTCCGACCGTCGCATAGAAAGCCTTTGCCTCGCTTGGTTCATGGGACAGCCCCACTTTCCAGCGGGCCACCTCGCCGACGGCGTATGCTGCCGAACCGGCAAGGACGGGAACGGCCAACAGCCCTGTTCCTATGATGCCCATGGCAAAGATGATCTCGGCAAAGTGCCCGGCAAGCGGCTCGATGGCCTTCGCGGCATCGACGGAACTTTGGATGTTGGTAGTTCCGGCCTTGTTGAGCGTTGCCGCCGTTGTCGTAATGATGGCGAGCGCGACAATGTTGGATGCGGCCATGCCGATCAATGTATCCAGGGTGATGCGGGTATTTGCCCTGCCGGCTTCATGCGGATGTTCGACGAGAGCCTCCTCCCGGGGGTTTTCCTTCAGATCCTCCGCTTCCTGGGAAGCCTGCCAGAAAAACAGATAGGGGCTGATCGTCGTTCCGAAGATGGCGACGATCATCGACCAGTAGTTCGGATCCGTCTTGAAGGTCGGCAACAGGAGGCCGCGCGTGAAGGCCGACCAATCGATATGCACGACGAACAGCGCCGCAATGTAGGAAAGCAATGCCAGGCTCAGCCACTTCAGAACCGCGACATAGCGCTTGTATTTGAGGAAAACCTGCAAAAGGATGCATATGCCGCCGAAGGCGCCGACATAGATGAGCGCATTGCCGTTCACCAGCAAATGAGCCGCATCTCCCATCGCCCCGAGATCGGCCCCCAGATTGATGATATTGGCAATCATCAGCGGAATCGTGATGATCGCGCCGACCCACCTCGGATAGCATTGCGCCATGCTGCCTGCCAGACCGCGACCGGTGGTTCTGCCGATGCGGGCGCTGATCATCTGCACGGCCACCATCAGCGGATAGGTCAGGATCAAGGTCCAGCTTGCCACATAACCGAATTGAGCCCCGGCCTGCGAATAGGTCGCGATGCCGCTGGGGTCGTCATCCGAAGCGCCCGTGACCAGACCCGGCCCCAGAATTTCCAGTATGCGCGGCTTCGAAGGCTCGACGACCGCACTCCTGCCACCCACCTGCTCGTTGCTCATGGCTGCCTCCCAGCAGAAATCGGACCAGGCTCGTTTCAAGCGGTCACGGTGCGAGAGAATCGCGCTGCCCGCTTGTTTGTTCCAGAGGTGCCGCGCATGTCCTTCCGCAGCTATATTCCGGCCGCCAGGGAACCTTCTGCAACGCCGTCAGTTTGCTTGGTCGAAAGCGAGGATAGTCGACACATGGACAAGCAACGGCCTTTCGAGCGGCGGCGACCGGTAAGGGGACCCGCCTATACCCTGGCGGACTTCAAGGAAAAATACGGGCTCGATTGCAGCACGGCCGAGGACCTGTTCATTCGGTTCGGCCCATCGTCCATCGAGCTCGATTTGCTCATGTCGGCAAAACGTCGGGCGCCGTCCTTCAACGAACTCACGAAAGACATGCCGCCGCGCTAGACGATGCCCACCCGGCATCGCGATCGAGCGCCGTTCTTGCCGCGGACCCATGCCATCGCGCGCCTGGCGCAACTGCATGGCAAGGGTCGGCTGAAGGTTGGCGAAACCTTCTCGCGGGGAGAGCGTGCTCGGCGCGATATTCGAAGGCCGTCTAGAGTCCGAAACGGACTTGGGCGCTTTGGAGCATTGCGCCCGGCATCGATGGGTGGACACGGAACATCGGCACAAGATGATCCTTGTCGACGACCGCGAACCCTTGGCTTATGGCTTCCGGATGAAGTAAAAGGGCTTCATCAGCGGGGGCAAGCGCATGAAATCCGTCAAAGATGAATCGAAACACGGTGCTCTGAAAGTCGGATTTATCCTCGCGCGATCCTTTACGCTTTCCGCCTTCGCGTTGTTTGTCGATACGTTGAGACTGGCGAGCGACGAAACCGACAAGTCCGGCCGTGTGCTGGCCGATTGGCATGTGTTGGGCAGCACCAGGCATCTCATTACCTCCAGTTGTGGCGTGCAGGTCGCGCCGACATCGGATTTTATCGACCCGCGGGAGTTCCACTATATCGTGGTGGTGGGCGGCCTTCTGAATTCCGACATCACGATCGACGATCAGACTTCCGACTATCTCAAGAAGGCGGCGGGCCAAAAAATCCCGCTGATCGGCGTGTGCACAGGCACGTTCATTCTGGCGCGCCTCGGCCTGATGAAAACGCATCAGACCTGCGTCAGCTGGCTTCACTATCAGGCCTACCGGGAGCAGTTTCCCGACAATCCCGTTCGCTCCGACCGCCTGTTCAATCTCGATCGGAACCGCGGATCGTGCGCCGGAGGAAGCAGCGCGGCCGACATGGCAGCCTTTCTCGTCAGGCGCCACATCAGCATCGATGCCGAGCGAAACGCGCTGGAAGTTCTGCAAATCGAGCGGGCGCGATCCGGGCTGGACATACAGCCGCGCAAGCCGCTTGCCATCCAATGCCAGGACCCGCGCCTGAAGGCCGTGCTCATCACCATGGAGAGCCACATCGAAGACGTGGTGCCGACGGAAGATCTGGCCGCCTCCGTCGGCCTGTCCCGACGACAGCTTGAGCGCCTGTTCATGGAAGAGATGAAAGCGTCTCCCGGCGCGATCTACACCCGCATCCGCATGGAACGCGCCAAACAGCTGGTTCTGCAGACGCAGGCGCCCCTCATCGAAATTGCACTGGAGGTCGGCTTCGACAGCGCATCACATTTCGCAAGGCTCTTCCGCAGGCTATTCGGACAATCCCCCACGGAATTGCGCCGCGCGCATGGTTAGAGCCATTCCAGCAAAAGTGCGAAGCGCTCTTCCTCTTCGGAATTGCATAGAAGCAAAGCGGCCGCCCACCGACTGGACCCTCTTCAAGCCGCTACTACCTGCCGCCTGCGTCTGCCAATGAGCCAGCCGGCGGCGATCAGGATGATGACAACGGCAGTCCCGGCCGATGCCGGCAGGATGTATGGCTGGACGATTGCGAGCAGAGGCTTCGGCCCGCCGGCCCGCGCCATCGCGACATCGTCCGGCGTGACCTTCGCCTGGGGATTTCCAAAATTCTGCAACACGTAATTGGAAAGATCGGCGATCTGCCGGTCGGTCAGAGGCGTCACGTAAGACTGCTTGCCGAAGCCCGGCATCAGCACTTCCTTGCCGTCGACCTCCCGGTCGACGCCGTAGAGGATTGCAGCCACGAGGTTGGCAGGCCGGATCGAACCCGTTGCCGTGTTGTGGAACAGGGATGGATAGGCCTGATCGTCGCTGCCTGCCCCGTTCGGCTGATGGCAGCTGGCGCAATAGCCGCTGTAGAGCTCCCTGCCGCTTTTCAGGCTGTCATGCGATGTCGGCGGATAGGCGCCGCGAATCCCATCCTCGTCGCTGTGCGGAGAGCCGAACTCGTAGGCGGCATGGTCCTCGCTTGTGTCGCGAATGGGAGCGGTGCTTCTCAGATAGGCTGCGATCGCGACAAGGTCGCTCGCGGGCAGATATTGCAGGCTGTTCTGCACGGCTTCGGCCATGCCGCCGGCCGCCTGGTTCTTCCCCTTGGCGTGCCCCGTACGCAGATAGGCGACCAGCTCGTCCTGCGTCCAGGCGCCGATGCCGCTGACGGGATCGGCGGTGATGTTGGGCGCGTACCAGGGCCCGACGAATCCTCCGGCAAGCGCCTCCCCTTGCACTGCGCCCATCAGCATGTTTCGTGGCGTATGGCAGGAAGCGCAATGGCCGAGAACATTGACCAGATAGGCGCCGCGGTTGATATCGTCGCTGACGCCGGCCGCCGGAGCAAAGGGCTTCGTCCGTGCGTAGAGCAGGTTCCAGAACGCCATGGAAAAGCGCAGGTTGAACGGAAACGGCAGCGCCGTATGCGCCTTCGGCGCATCGTCCACCGGCTCGACGCCATGCATGAAATAGGCATAGAGCGCGTGCATGTCCCCGTCGGTGATGCCCGCATATGAATCATACGGCATGGCCGGATAAAGATGGGCGCCGTCCTTGCGGATGCCCTGGCGAACCGCGCGCGAGAATTCGGCTTCGCTATAGTCGCCGACGCCCGACGTCTTCGAAGGGGTGATGTTCGTCGAGTAAATCGTCCCCAAGGGAGAGACGATCGGATAACCGCCGGCGAAGGGTTTCCCCGTGCGCGGCACAGTGTGGCAGGCCATGCAATCGGCTGCCGTTGCGATGGCATGGCCCTTTTCCACGAGCGCGCTGTCGGAAAGGGTCTGCGCCTGCGCATTGACGGCAACGGCTCCGAAAATCGCGGCGATCGAAACGACCAGAGACGGAATCTTCATGATTCAAGCCCTCAGCGCGCGCGAAATGTCGTCGGCCGCCTTGATCCCAAGCGCGGCCATGGTGAGCGTGCTGTTGACCACGCTTGCCGATGGTATCGCCGCTCCGCCGGGAATCCACAGATTGGCGTGATCGTGGGCGCGACAGTCGCCGTTGACGACGGAATCCTTCGGATCGCTGCCCATGATGCATCCGCCCATGATGTGATTGTTGGCATTGAGGGATGTGGTGATCTGGAAGTCCGATGCATTGAACAGCCGGCCGATTTCCTGCAATTGCCGGCCTGCGGCGTCAAAGCCCTTACGCACGTAGTCGCCGACATCGTAGTAGACATCGGGACAGGGTATGCCGTGCGGATCGCGTCTGGTCTTGCTGAGCGTGATCCGGTTCTTCGGATCGGGCAACGGCTCCAGGCTGATCGAAAGGTCGACGCCGTGGATCGTCCGCTTGCGGATTTCCGCATCGAGTTCCTCGCCGACGAACCCTTTGGAAAGCGCGACCGATGCTGCCGTCGTGACCTGCGTGATATTGTTGAGGATCATCTTGTTGGCCGAGTATTCGGACCGGAAGGCTCCGTCTCGCGGCCCGACGAGACAGCTGCTTTGCGCCGGTCCGCGGCCGATCCAGAGCGGTTCGTCGGCCTGGAAGAAACAGTGGAATCCGGAATGGTCCATCATGTTCCGGCCGACCTGATCGGACGAGTTCGCGATGCCGGCCGGATTGCGATCGTCCGCCGCCGCCAGAAGCAGGCGAGGCGATTCCATCGAATTGCAGGCAACGACGAATGCCTTCGCCGTGACCTTGTGCGAGCGGTGCTCGTTGTCGTACCAATGAACGGCCGTAATGCGGTTGTTCTCGTCGGTGTCGATCTTGTAAACAGTCGCTTCGGCAAGCACGACGGCGCCGAGGGCTTCCGCCGCCATGACGGTGTGGATGCCGTTATACATCGCGCCGATGGGACAGATGGGCTGGCAATTGTTGTTGCCGCAACAGGTCGGGCGCCCCTTCCACGGCCTTGTGCTGCGCCCCTGCGGTATCGGAACGGAGCGGTAGCCGTGCGCATTGACGATTTCGGCAAAACGCTTGTCGCCATAGCTCCACGGAACCATGTCCATCGGATAAGGCTTGCTGCGCTCGGAAGGCGACTGGAGCGCCGGATCATTGGGACCGGCAACCCCCATCGCTTCCTCGGCGCGACAGTAATAGGGTTCGAGCGCATCGTAGGAAATCGGCCAGTCGCGGCCGACGCCATAGGTCGAGCGCATTTTCAGATCGACGGGCAGATGCCGCCAGCACGACGCCGCCCAGTGCCAGGTGGTGCCGCCGACGGTCTTGAGATAACCCTGCTTGAACCCCTTGCCGTCGGGCCCGGACAGCTCGACATAGTTGTTCTCCGGCCAATAAAGCGGTGCCGGCGCCCACTTCGATTGCGGATACAATCCTTGAAAGTCGGAGCCGGCGCGGTTCTTGAAGGGCATGTTGCGCCAGTTTTCCACCGCCTGCGCGCGCTCGATCCGCAAGCCGGCATCCAGCACGAGAACGGCATGGCCTTCGGCCGCCAGCTGCTCCGCGATCAGAGCGCCGACAACGCCAGATCCGACGATGGCGACATCCACTGTCGCATCGCCATTCGAGAAAACGGGTGATGTCATGATCACAGTACTTTCGGATTGTTTTGCGGAACGCGGGTGACTTGCGGAGGAAGATCGCTCCACCAGAGGGGACCCCGGCTGCAATATGTCGGTACGGTCAAACCATCGGCGACCGGCTGATACATCAAGGCGTCCTTGTAGGCGACGACGACGGGACCGGCCTTGGTGTCGACCGTGCCCGTATACCATGCGGACACGATCGCCATCATCAGACCATCGAGGCCGACGGCGGACGCCGCCTGCTTGAGGGCGGCCGGCGACGCGGCCGAGGTCGAAAGCCCGGCCAGCTTACCGAGCTTGTCCGAAAGAGCCGGGTCGTCTGCCGAAAGCGCGACGTGTATCCTCTCTGCCGTAACCGGCGAGAGCTGGTCTTTGCCCGTTATCTTGCGCGACAAGGCGAGAAAAGCCGGGTCCGCTGCAATCGCTGCCGGCGCCGTTTCAGCCAGCGCGGGCATATGGAAGGCCAGATCGGCCAGCAGCAAGGTCGAGCCCGCCAGCAATTGGCGGCGCGTGGTCTTCAGATATCCGGAAACGGCGCCGCCTGCCGTCGATCCGGCCTGATCATCCTGTTCTCTTGTCATTATCATCCGCTGAACTGGCCGAGCCAGGAACTGCTCGGCCTTATTTCTTGAGCCTAATCAGTTTGTTTTCGGCACGACGTCCAATGGGCGGGGTCGAAATGCAACTTCGTTTGTCGTACTTGAGCCGAGCGGCGTCAATATCGATTTTTGGAATGGCTGCCATTTGTCCAAGCGAATTTCGCGGATGCCTAAAGTACGGCCGTGCGCCCGAAACGAGACTTTAAAAGATGCTGGAGACGGCGCCGCGTGCGGTGGAATCAAGGGATTGGTGTGAGGGACGGCGTTTGCGCGCAGGCGTTTGAGGCACCATCCGGCACAAGCCCGGCACGCCGACAGGACGCCGCCGGAATGGCGATCGCAGCGTCCTTGAGGATGTCCTTGAGGATTCTGGGGAGCGCCTACTCGATGAGGTTGGTGTCGCGGCTGTGACGCCAGAACATCTCGGGCGTCCGCAGCAGATCCCGCAATCCCAGCCGATCGATCATCAGTTCGGTCTCGCGTTGCGCGGCGTTAAGAACCGCATCCTGATCGATGTTGACGGGATTGCGATCGCGCAGCAGCACGCGGCCGCCCACCATGACGGTATGAACGTCGTTGCCGTTTGCAAAATAGGTAATCCTGAATTCCGGCATGTTGGCCGGATAGAGATGCGGACGCCGCAGATCGACGAGGATGACATCCGCCTTCTTGCCGGGTTCCAGCGATCCGATTTCGTGATCGAGCCCAATGGCGCGCGCGGCGTCGATCGTGCACATTTCCAGAGCCTTGCCCGGCGGCAGCCAGCTCGGATCGTGGAAATGGGTGCGATGATAGTGCATGCACTGCTGCATATGCCGGAACATATCCGCGGACCGGTCGGGGGCGGTCGCATCGGAGCCGATCGCAACGACGACGCCCGCATCCAGAAGCTCCGGCACCGGGCAGCGCGCGAGAATGGCGGCAATGGCGCTTGGATTGTGAACGATACGTGTCGCCGTTTCCGCACAGATCGCGATTTCATCCTGATCGAGGCCGGTGGCATGCGAAAGCAGCGTGCGCGGACCGAGAATGCCGATATCCCTTGCGATGCGGACGCTGCCTTTCGTATGGCCGTCCTGGGTGAAGAGCAGGCCTCGCTCGTCGGCCAGGCGCTTGACCGTGCGCGATTGCGCAATCGCTTCCTCCGCGCCGGGTGAATCGAGCTGTTCCCGATGCAGCGTCGGCGTCAGCAGGGCGACATGGAGACGATCCTCGTGGCTGCGGTGCCAGCGATCGACGAGGCTCCGGCACGTCGCGAGCTGCTGTTCGAAAGAGACGGCATAGTCCGACCGCACGGAGCCTTCCCACCGCGCATAGGTCAAAGGATGCGGAGGGCGCGTCGTGCCGACGGCAACGACCGATCGCGTACCGATGTCGAGGACGCCTTCCATATGGGCGTCGCCATAGGCGGCCTCGTCCGTACGCATGATGGAATCGCCGCCACCCAGCAGGGAAACCCCTGTCGTTACGCCGAAGCGGAGGCGTTCCAGCGCCGCAAGCTGCGCCTCGGCATACCAGAACTCCGGCGTCGAACCGACAGTGTAGGCACCCTGGCAGGCGCGATACCAGAGATCGCCTCGGCCACCTCCCATCGTCTTGATGAGGCCGTGGCCGGCGTGGGCATGGCTGTCGACCAAACCGGGCATGATGACCATGCCGCTGGCATCGATGGTTTCGCGGGACGGATGGTTCCTTGCCACCTCCTCGGTGGGGCCGACGGCGACGATCCGGTCGCCCTCGACGGCAACCGCGCCATCGGGAATGATCCGCCGCTCGTCGTCGATGGCAATCACGGTGCCGTTTCTAATCAGGATGTCTGCCATTGCTTCAAATTCTCACAGGTTGGCGCCGGCATTCTCTCTGGAGAGAATACGATCGAGCGAGGGAGCCAGGCGCAAAAGTTCGCGCGTATAATCATGCTGTGGCGCCGAGAACAAGGTTTCGGTATCGGCCAGCTCGACAATCTCCCCTGCCTTCATGACGGCGACGCGGTCGCACATCTGGCGTATCACGGCGAGATCATGGCTGATGAACAGCATCGAAAGGCCGGCCAGATCGCGCAAATCCTTGAGGAGATTGAGGATCTGCGCCTGAACCGAGACGTCGAGCGCAGAGGTCGGCTCGTCGCAGACAAGCATGGATGGCAGCGGCCCCAGCGCCCGCGCGATCGCCACCCGTTGCCGCTGGCCTCCGGAAAAGGCATGCGGGAACCGGGCGCCGGCATCGGCGGGCAAACCGACGGCCTCGAGCAATGTCCTTGCATCGGCCCTCGCCTCGGCCATCGTCGAGGCGAGTTTGTAGAACAGGATCGGCTCGGCTATCGCCGAGTTGATGCGCAGCCGCGGATTGAGTGCGGAATACGGATCCTGAAACACCATCTGTAGGGATTGGGATATCTGCCTGTCGCGCCGCGCGGCCAGATCGCTGCCCTGGAACCCGATCTTTCCCGTCGTCTGTTTGACAAGACCGGCAATCGTGTTCGCGACAGTGGTCTTGCCGCAGCCGGATTCGCCGACGAAGCCGAAGATTTCGCCGCGCCGAACGTCGAACGAGACATTCTTCACCGCTCGAAACACCGAGAGCTTGCTGCCCGGTATGAACGAGCGGCTGCCATAATCGACGCAGAGGTCGCGAACATCGAGAACGACATCGTTTTGCCCGGCTCCGCCGCGACCGGCACTCTTCGTGCGGGCGGCCTCGCGGGCGCTGAGCGTGGTTTCGGTCGCCTCGCTCGGAACCGGCAGACGCTCCAGCCGCGTGTCGATCGGCGGAACGGCCGATATCAGCGTACGGGCATACGGCGCCTTTGGCGAGGTAAGCACGTCGCGCGCGGGTCCGCTTTCCACCACGCGTCCGTTCTGCATGATCGTGACGCGGTCGGCAATCTCGGCGACGACGCCCATGTTGTGCGTGACCAGAAGAATGCCCACCTGACGGGCGTCGGCAAGATCGCGGATCAGTCTGAGGATCTGCGCCTGCACGGAGACGTCGAGCGCGGTCGTCGGCTCGTCCGCTACGATCAGTTGCGGTTCGCATGCCAGCGCCGTCGCGATGACGACACGCTGGCGCTGTCCGCCCGACAGCTGGTGCGGATAGCTGCCGAGCCGGCGTTCCGGCTCGGGAATACCGACCGCCTTCATGAGTTCGAGAGCCTTTGCGCGCGCTTCGCGCCGACTGATTTTCAGGTGCGTGAGCATGCCTTCGCACAGCTGGTTTTCCACTGTGAAAAGCGGATTGAGGCTCGTCATCGGGTCCTGAAAGATCGCCCCGACATCGCGGCCCGGGACAATGCCCCGGGTGCGGCCGGTGCGCACGTCGACCGACTTGCCGGCGATCTCGATCGTGCCCGATGCGATCCGGCCGGGAGCCTGCAGAAGACCCATCAGCGCGTTTCCGACCGTCGTCTTGCCTGCGCCGGACTCGCCGACCAGAGCATGGATCTCGCCGGGCGCAATCGTGAGGTCGACATTGTCGACGGCGGCCAGGATCTCCCCGTTGGCGAGTGGATATTCAACCCGAAGGTTCCTGATTTCCAGGATGGGTGGCGTTGTCTTTTTCATCAGCGTGCCATCAGCTTGGGATTGAATCGATCGCGCAGGTAGTCACCGATTATGTTGACCGCCAGAACGAGGATGACGAGCACGCTGGCCGGCATGACCGCGATCCACCAAAGGCCGGAAAACAGAAACTGGTTGCCGATCCGAATAAGCGTGCCGAGCGACGGATAGGTTGGCGGCATGCCCGCGCCGAGGAACGACAGTGTCGCCTCGGTCAGGATGGCGCCGGCCAGATTGATGGTCGCAATGACCATGACCGAACTTATGACGTTGGGCAGGATGTGACGTAGCATGATGCGCGATGGCGGCAGCCCGATTACCTTTGCCGCCCGGACATAGTCCCGCGATATCTCGACCATGCTGGAGGCGCGCACCGTGCGGGCGTACTGCACCCATTCGTTGACCGCTATCGCGAAGATCAGGATGAACGGGGCCCACACAAGAATGGTATCGGCATCGAGCTGCGCGCGGGCAATGCCGCTGATCAGCAGCGCGACGAGGATGGTCGGGAAGCTGACGAGAATATCGGCGATACGCATGACGATGCTGTCGACGATGCCCCCGAAGAAGCCTGCAATCAGGCCGAGGGCGACGCCGACGGCCGCTGCGAACACCACCGCCCCGACACCGATGAGGACGGATATCCGCAATCCGAAAAGGATGACGGACACGAGATCGCGTCCCTGATTGTCGGTTCCCAGCAGGAACCGCGGGTCTCCGCCGTCCATGAACACCGGCGGTATTTCCATGTCCATGAGCGAATAGGAGGAAACATCCCGCGGATCCATCGGCGCGATCATCGGCGCGAAGATCACAAGCACCAGCATGATCGCCAGAACAAGGCCGGCAATCATCACCGAAACCGGGGGAAGCCTCTTCAATATACGAGCTTGTGTGGCCATTACCTTGTCCTCAAGCGGGGATCGATGAAGGTGTAGAGAATATCGACGATCATGTTGATCAGAACGAACAGGAAGCCGACGAAGAGAAGGTAGGCCGAGAGGACGGGTATGTCCGGATATCCGACCGCGTTCGTGAAGAGCAGGCCCATGCCGGGCCACTGGAACACCGTCTCCGTGACGATCGCGAAGGCGATCAGCTGGCCGATCTGCAGACCCGTGACCGTGACCACAGGCATCAATGCGTTGCGAAGTGCGAGACGCCCATAGATATACGACCGGGAAAGCCCTCGCGCAAAAGCAAAACGAATATAGTCCGAGGACAGCACATCGATCATTTCCGAGCGAACCAGGCGCATGATCAGCGTCAGCTGGAACAGAGCCAGCGTGATTGACGGCAGGATCAGCGACTTCAGGCCCGATATGGTCAGGAAGCCGGTCTGCCAGAAACCGAGATCCACGACCTCGCCTCGCCCGGAGGACGGCAGCCACCGCAGATTGACGGCGAAGATCAGGATCAGCAGCAATCCGGTGACAAAGGTAGGCATGGAGATGCCGACCAGGGTCGCGGATTGGGTCAATCGCGAGAAGAAGCCGTTCGGCTTTAGCGCGCAAACGACGCCGAGCGGAATGCCGACGGCAAGCGACATGACCGTCGCAACGAACACGAGTTCCATCGTCGCGGGAAGCCTGCTCAGCAGAAGAACGGCAACCGGCTGCTGATAGCGAAAGCTCGTGCCGAAGTTACCTTGAAGCACCCGGCCGACAAATTCCAGGAATTGGACGACGAGCGGCTTGTCCAGTCCGAGGGCGGCGCGAAGCGCATCCTTCTCCGACTGCGTTGCGCCCTCCCGGACCATTGCGGCGACAGGATCGCCGACAAAACGGAACATGACGAAGGCGATGGCCGTGACCGCGACCATTACCAGGATGGCCTGAAGCAGCCTCACCGATAGAATTCTGATCATCCGAAAATACCTTGCAGGGAGCACGCCCGGCCGTTGAAAGGCGGAGCCTGTGCTGCTTTGCGTATTCCATTCCCTCATCGGAATGCGGAACGGACCGAACCGGCATGACGAGCGGCATCCCGCTTCGCCCCTATCTGCCTGCACCGGGGCTGTCGCCCGGTGCAGGCAGCCAATCTCGAGACCCCACCATTTCTCAAGATCGTAGCAGGAGTTGCCTTATTTCATCTGCGCGAACCAGGGACGCACATACTCGTCGGGAAACTGCGGCATATCCACCTTGTCGCTCATCGCCCAGGCAACCGGCTGCTGATGCAGCGGCAGATAGAGTGCCTCGTCGTGAGCGATCTTGAAGGCGTCCTTCAGCATGGCGACACGCTTGCCCTCGTCGAGTTCGACCGAGGCGGAACGCGCCAGCGCATCGATCTTCGGATCGGAGAGACCGTTGGGATTGCTGCCACCGAAATTTCCGTCATTGGTCGCCAGGAGCGCCTGCAGGACGCTGTAGCCATCCATGGGCGGCAGCGACGCCCAGCCGAGCATGTAGATGTCGAGATCGCCTTTATCCATGCGCGGGAAATAGGTCGTCTTGCTTTCGACGCTGACGTCCGTCTGTACGCCCGCCTTGGCCCACATGGAGGCAATCGCCAGGCAGATCTGCTCGTCAGCGATATAGCGGTCGTTGGGGCATGCCAGACCGACCTTGAAGCCGTTCGGATATCCCGCGTCCGCCAGCAGCGACTTCGCTTCCTTGACATCATAGGCCAAGGGCACATCGATCGACTTGTCGTAGCCGGTCACCTCCGGAGCGACGAGCATGCCGGATACACGCGACTTCCCGCGCATCAGGCGCTTCTGGATCGAGTTGAGATCGATCGCATGCCAGAGAGCCTGACGAACCTTCACGTTGAGCAGAGGATTGGGCTTGCCGGGGGCGGCATGGAGTTCCGGCCGAAAGTTCAAGCCGAGAAAGATCTCCCGCAGCGACGGATTCTCGACGACCTTCAGCCCTGGCGTGTTGCCGATCCGGTCGATATCCTGCAGCGGAACCGGCGCGATCATGTCAAGCTCGCCGGAGAGCAGCGCTGCGACGCGCGTGGCATCGGATGCGATCGGGCGAAACTCGACGCCGGTGAGGTTATGCTGCGGCTTGTCCCACCAGTTCTCGTTGACGGCGAAGACCGAGCGGGAATCCGGCTCGTAGCTCACCAGCTTGAATGCGCCGGTGCCGTTGGCATGATTGCTGGCATAGGTCGTCACGCCGGTAGACGCGTTGCCGGGCTTGAGCGCATCGTGCTCCGCCATCCACGGCTTGCTCATCATGTAGATTGCCGTGAGATCGTTCAGCAGAAGCGGATAAGGGCCGCGCAGGATCAAATCGACGGTGTATTCGTCCACCTTCTCGACGCCGATGACGGCCGAAAGGTTTTCGCGATTGCGCGCGCCCGGATCGATCTGCCGCTGGATGGTGGCGACGACGTCGTCGGCGTTGAATGGCTGTCCCTCGTGGAACTTCACGCCCTGGCGGAGATGGAAGCGCCACCGCGTCGGTTCGATCACTTCCCAAGAGGTTGCGAGCGCCGGCTCGATCGCGAGATCCTTGTTGCGGCGCACCAGCCCATCATAGACCATATTCTGCACGCTCTGCGTGAAGCTGTCGACCTGCGCGTTTGGATCATAAGAGATGACGTCGCCTGCCGAAGACCAGCGAAGCGTCTTCGCAAGCGACGGGGTTGCCAGCGGAACGAGGATCACAAGCCCGGCCAAAAGGGCTTTCAGGTAGTTTTTCACATCGGTCTCCCGTTTTTTGTATACATGTTTTCGGTTTTATTGAATACAATTGTTCCCGCGAATTAGTGTACATATGATGTGCACAATAGCAAGCATTCAGTTTCGAATTTGCGAGATTGTGTACAATATGCCTGCAAATTGCCCGAGGAGGAGCTGCCATGGCGAAGGCGTTATTGATTGAAAACGGTGTCGTCATCACCATGGATGCGAACCGCCGCATTCTGGAAAAGGGCCATGTCCTCATCGAGAACGGGCGCATTTCCACCGTGTCGGACATGGCATTGGACGTGCCCGCGGACGTCGAACGCATCGACGCATCTGACATGGCCGTCATGCCCGGTCTCATCGATACGCACGCCCATGCGGGCCACACGCTGACGAAAGGACTGGGTGACGGTTCGGACCAATGGATGGACATCACCGGACGTATCTATGCGCAGGCGACGGATACCGAATTCTGGGCTGCCGAGGCGGCATTATCGGCCCTGGAGCGGATAAAGTGCGGCACGACCACGGCGGCCCTGCTGTTTGGCGGCGGCCCGGATATCATGCGCACGGAGACGCCGGCAGCCGCCCGGGCTCATCTTGCCGCGGTGCTCGACATGGGCGTGCGCGAGGTTCTGGCGGTAGGTCCGAACCGGCCGGGCCGGCATGTCTACCGCACATACGACCAGGACACGTTCATCGAGCGCGAAGTCTTGCCCGGCGAGCAGCTTGCCGCATGCAAAGAACTCGCCGAAGAGTGGACAAACCGTGACGACCGTATCCGCATCGCTTTGTCGCTTCCGGTGTTCGACATGGCTGAGTTGCAGAGTGAGACTGTATACAATCTACTCTGCCAGTTGAGACGTCTCGCACGGGAAAGGAAACTGCTGCTCATCCAGGATGGGCACCGCGACGGCTCGATTGCCGCCAATGCCGCGTTCGACCTCTTCGACGATCGTTCGCTTCTCGCGCATTGCATCGATCTCACGAACGACGATATGGCGGCCCTCAAGCGCACCGGTGCAAAAGTGGCGCACAATCCGAGCGCCTTGATGTCGGTATCCGGCCGCTGCCCGGCGCCAGAGCTTGCCGAGCAGGGGATTACCGTATCGCTGGGGACGGACGCGGCCGCGCCCGACCGGCCGTTCGACATGTTCAGGAACATGTTTCAAGCGCATCGGTATCATGCGCGGCATTTCAGGGACGACCGCGTCATGCCGCCGGAGCAATTGCTGGAAATGGCCACGATCGAGGGCGCACGCGCATTGTCGATGGAAAGCGAAATCGGATCGCTCGAACCGGGCAAGCGCGCCGACATCATCCTGGTCAATATGCGCCAGCCGCATCTCTGGCCGCCGGCAAATCCATTGCAGAGGCTCGCGCGGTTTGCAAACGGCGCCGACGTGGATACGACGATCGTGGGCGGCCACGTTCTGATGCGCGCCCGCAAGCTCGTCCACCACGACGAGGACGCAATCCTCGATCGTGCCGAAAGGGCCTTCGGAACGATGATGAAACGGGCCGAGCTCGCCCGATGACGACACCGGCGGCAATCGCAAGCAGAACAAGGGAGACGTCCATGACGGCAGATATTTTGATCCGCAATGTTAGACCCTTCGGCGGGCAATTGTCCGATCTCTACATTCGTGACGGCTGGTTTGCCGAACGCGGCCGGCAGAAGGCCGCGGTCGAAATCGACGGAGGCGGCCAGATCGCCCTTCCCGGACTTGTCGAGGCGCACACGCATCTCGACAAGACATTGGTCGGCATGGACTGGTTCGAGAATCGCGTCGGCCCCACACGCAACGAACGGATTCTGGCCGACCGGCGGGCGAAGCGGGAACTGGGGATCGATGCGCGGCGCCAGTCCATGCGACAGATCATGCAGACGCTGGCGTTCGGGGTGATGCATGTTCGAAGCCATGTCGACGTCGATACGGAAATCGGCATCGCCAACATCGAAGGCGTCGTCGAAACGCGCGACAAGGTCAAGGACCTGGTCGACGTGCAGATCGTCGCCTTTCCCCAGAGCGGCATGCTGGTTCGCGAAGGCACATTGGCCCTGATGGAGGAAGCGATCAAGGCTGGCGCGGATATTGTCGGCGGGATCGACCCCGCAAGCATCGACCGCGACCCCGTGCGGCATCTCGATGCGATCTTTTCCCTTGCCGACCGCTATCAAAAGCCAATCGACATTCATCTGCACGAGCCGGGAGATTTGGGCGCATTTTGCCTGGAGCTGATCCTGGAGCGGACGCGCGCGCTTTCGCTGCAAGGAAAGGTCATGGTGAGCCATGCCTATTGCCTCGGCATGCTCGATCCCCAGCGGCAGCGTTCGCTTATCGACGCGCTCGCAGCCGAGCGGATTGCGGTAATGACGGTCGGCAGCCCCTCCGCGCCGGCGCTGCCGCTGCGCGTCCTGCTCCAGTCCGGTGTCGTCATGGCATCCGGCTCCGACGGTATTCAGGGCACCTGGGAACCTTGGGGCAACGGCGACATGCTGGAACGTGCCAAATATCTCGCGCAGCGCAACGGCATGACCAATGACGCAGATCTCAAGGAAACGGCCGGCATTTGCACCTTTGGCGGCGCTGAAGGCATCGGCCTGACGCATTACGGCCTCTTAGAAGGCTGCCGGGGAGATCTTGTGCTTGTTCCCGCCCGAACTTTGGCCGAGGCCGTTGCGCTAACCCCGCAGAAGCGGACCGTCATCCGGCGCGGACAGGTGGTCGCGCGCGACGGCATGCTCTGCGGCGGACCGCAGCATATCGGATAGCTCCCGGACCGACGGCGACGCCTTCGGTCGCTCAAGGATGGCGCGGCCCATTCCTGCGCCGCAAGGAGAACCAAAGGCCCGCAGAGGCCGCCTCGCCCGGCCGCATCGTCGGACTTTCGCGTTGCGCAGGCTCGGCGTCCCAGTCATGAAAACATCAGACTCACATCAGGACGAGCAGAAGCAGTCCCGCTGTTCTACGCCTTTACGCGCTTGGCGGCGCGATGATACCGTTCCCGATCTCCGGGGCCGAGCTGTCTCTATGCCGCCCCGCGCTCAAGTCATAATTCTGGACAACCAATGGTACCGACACTTCGGAACAAGAAATCGGCGATATCCAAATCCGATGCCGTCTATCGCGCGTTGAAGCGTGCCATTCTCGATCAGGCTCTGGCCGCTGGCGCGAAATTGCCGGAGGACTCGATCGGCGAACGGCTGGGCGTGAGCCGGACGATCGTCAGGCAGGCATTGGCGCGGCTGAGCGGCGAGGGTCTGATCGAGCTGCGCCCGCACAAGGGCGCCTGTGTCGCGCAGCCCAGCCTCGAAGAGGCGCACCATATTTTCGCGGTTCGCCAAGCGCTCGAAACCCTGGTCATCGACACGCTGATCGGCAAGCTGACGCAGCAGCAGATCCGTCAGCTAGAGGCTCATGTCGAGGCGGAAGATATGGCCCGCGCCAGCAATGCGTCGTCGTCCATCCAGCTCGCCGGGGAATTTCACGTTCTCCTGGCGAAACTGACGGAAAACGACGTGCTTCTCCGCTATGTCACCGAATTGGTTTCGCGCTCGTCGCTCATCCTCTCCCTTTATGGACGCCCGCATTCGCCCGATTGTGCTGTGTCGGAGCATCGCGAGCTGATTGCGGCCCTCGACAGCAATGAACGGGAAAAGGCATGCGCCCTCATGCGGCATCATATCGATGCCATTACCACGCGCGCCTTGCTGAAAGGCAGCTCCGAGAACGATCTTCCCGATGTGCTCGCGACCTATGCGCGGGAAGAGGGATTGTGAACGGCAGGCGACCGCGCCTGGTGGGGGGCTCCGCCAATATCCGTCGTCTGGACACCGCTGCCCCTCTTCCGATGAGCACCGCCGGCAGCGAAGGCCGGGCCGGCGGCAGTACGTCGGGGCTCGGCAGTTACCTCCGCCGACGATGCCAGCGCAGCAATCGCGCCTCCACGCCCGCCAAGGCGAAGGAGGTGAGGCATCCCAGGGCCGCGAGCAGGATGACACCCGCGTAGAGGTCCGGCGCTCGAAATGCGCGCGCCGCCAAAAGGATCCAGTTACCAAGGCCGTCGCGGCCAGCGAGCATCTCGCAAACGATGGCAACGATGAGGGCGACGGTCAGGCCCAGCCGCATACCGCCCAGAATGTCGGGACTTGCCGAAGGCAGGGCGATCTTGACGATAGTGGCACCGCGCGACAGGCCGAGCGCCCGGCCGACTTCGTAAAGGGTCGGCTCGACACTGGCAAAACCATGGATCGTCGACAACAGCACGGGCCAAAGGGCGCCAAACACGATGACCGAAAGAACCATGCCGTCGCTGAGGCCGAGCAATGCGATCGCAACCGGAATGATTGCCGAGGCGGGCAATGGGCGCAGAAATTCGAGCGTCGGCCCCAGAAAGTCGCGCAAGCTCGCGGAAATGCCGATCGCCGCGCCGAGGACGATGCCGACCAGCGACGCGACAAGCCAGCCCCAGAACATCCGCTCGATGGTTGCCAGCAGCTTCTCCATAAGGTCTCCCGTCGAAAACCCCTTGATCAGCGCCGCCCAGGCGCGATCGGGACCCGGCAGGAACACAGGGGAAACAAGGCGGTGATCGGCGACCCATTGCCAAAGACCGACGAGAGCCGCAGCAAGCAAAAGACCGCAGACAAGAGAAAAAAGCCGGGCCATCATCGCAGCGTCGTCCCCGGCAAGGCGGCCCGGCCAAGATGGCGCTGCAAATAGGAAAGGCATCCGTTGAACGCGTAGCCGACGATGCCGACCCATAGCAGATAGGCCAGCATGAGATCCGGGCGAAGCGCCTGTTGCGCAACGAGGATGCCATAGCCGAGGCCGAGCGGATTGACGGCAATCTCGACCGTCACGGCAACGACGAGCGCGATGCCGGCGGCAAGCCGGAAGGCGACGATAATCCGCGGCAGCGATGCCGGAAGAATGATCTTCCAGACGCGGGCCAGCACGTTCAGCCCCAGGGCTCTGGAAACCTCCAGCAGACGCGGCTCCACGCCGAAGAACGCCGCGCGCGTCAAAATCAGCATTGGCCAGAGGCACGAAAAGGCGACGATCGCGATTTCCATCCGGTAGCCGAAGCCGAAGACCAGCATCGCGATCGGCAGTAGCGCAACCGATGGGATGGGCCGCAGCACTTCGATGCTCAGATAGGTGGCCTTGCCAAGCAGGGGCACGAGGCCGAGGAGTATCCCGAGCAGCAGACCGATCGCAGCCCCGATGAACAGGCCACCCAGCGCTGCGATCAGCGTATCTCCGGTTGCCACCAGAAGCGAACCGTCTCCAAAAGCGCGGACAAGCGCCAGAACGACGGCGCTCGGGGGAGACAGCGCATCGCTGGTCGTGGGCGAAAGATGTGCGGCAAGCTCTGCGAGAAGCAGCAGGAAAAAAGGCACCACAAGCGCTTTGACCGTCTTCGTCATTGCTCAGCCTTCTCGATGAAGTCGAACAAAGCACGGCGCAAGGCCAGAAATTCCGGCATTTCCCGCGTGGTCAACTGATTCCGCGGGCGTGGCAGTCCGATATCGAAAACCTGCCCGATCCGACCCGGATTAGGCAGCAGTCCGATGACCTTGTCGCCAAGATAGATCGCCTCCTCGATGTCGTGGGTAACAAAGAAGACGGTGGTGCCGGTTTCGGCGACGATCGACAGCATTTCGTCCTGAAGGCCCTGCCTGGTCATCGCATCGAGCGCGCCGAACGGTTCGTCCATCAAAATCACGTCGGGCTTTTGTGCAAGACAGCGGGCGATCTGCAGACGCTGCTGCATGCCGCCCGACATTTCGGTAGGATATTTGTCGGCATGGCTGGCAAGCCCGACCTTGGCAAGCAGCGGATCGATCATATCGGCGCGCTCCCGGGCAGGAATGCCGATGGCCTCCAGCGCCAGGGAAACATTGCCGCGGGCCGTTCGCCAGGGAAGAAGCGCCTTGCCATAGTCCTGAAAGACAATGGCGACATCGCGCCGCGGGCCGGCAAGGCTTTTGCCCAGAACCGCGACATTTCCACTGGCCGGCCGAACCAGTCCGGCGGCCATTCTGAGCGCCGTCGTCTTGCCGCAGCCGGACGGGCCGATGACGCACGCAATCTCGCCGCTTGCGACCGAAAAGCTCAGCTCCGAGATCACCGCGCGGTTTCCATAGGCAAGCGAAACGTCTTCGAAGGCGATGGCAGGGCGACGCGTTGCCAAAGATGGGGTCATTCTATTGTCCTTGGCTCGGCGGAATCATAGACGATGTCGAGCGTGTGATGGAGATGCTGGCAGAGACGGGAAACGGCTGTTTCCCCGTCGCGGGCGATCGCAAGCTCGGCAAGCTCCTGATGCTGATGGATGAACCAGGCGGGCTCCCGCATCGTGCGCATCATTGCCCGGCGATAGCGATAGGCCTGCAGGTAAAGGCTGTCGTGGAGCGCCAGCATGCGCTCGGACCCGCAAGCCGCAATCAATGCCTTGTGAAAAGCCTTGTGAAGGATATCGAATTCCGGATTGCCGTCCCGCATCTGTTCGGGATTGGTCTGCACGTTGCGACGGAGGCGATGCAAGGCCGCCAATATGCCGGCCTCCCATGCATCGTCGCCCAAGCGCATGGATAGCCGCAGCGCTTCCGCCTCGACCAGCTTGCGCACGTTGGTAATATCCTCAAGATCGGCACGCGAGACGCTGGCGACCCGAAAGCCGCGCTGGCCGACGATCGAGATGAGCCCCTTGGCGGCAAGCCGGGTCAGCCCCTCGCGCAACGGCGTCGCGCCGATGCCGTAATGGGCCGACAAGGCATGGATACCGAGCCGAGTCTCCGGCTTCCAGAGACCGGACAGAATATCCTGCTCGACCAGACCTGCGGCACGCTCGCTGAGCGTGTCTGTCCCCAGGCCCTCCTCCTGATCCTGCGTCTTCGTCTCGCGTGCTTTCGTTTCGGTCATTTCAAGATCAACTTGTCTACGTCTGGTTTGGATTGCAGCATGTTCTGCTTGTCCATCACATCGACCCACCATTCAAGTTCTTCGCTGGTCAGCTTCGGATCGGCAATCGAGACTTTCATCGACGACAGGACATCGAGCGAGATCTTGGTGAAGCGGGAAATTGCCGCCTTTGCCTTGTCCGGCTGGCTGTTGACGATGGTGGATGCCTCTTCGATGGATTTGCGGAAGGCCGTCACCGCATCGGGATGCGCTTCGGCCCAGTCCCGCGAAGCGGCATAAAGGATCTGCGGGCGCTTTTCCGGCAGGGAATCGAGGAAATGCGCAACGACCGTCCCCGTGCCGCTGGACGTGATGCGCGACATGATGGGATCGGCGGAAACCACGGCATCGACGGCGCCGGATTTCAGCACGTCGTTCATCGTCGGGAACGTAACCTCCACGAAGTTGACCTGCTTGGGGTCGACACCGTTATCCATCAGCCATTTGACGAAGAGCACCTGCAGGAAAGCGCCAATGCCGGGCGCACCGACTTTTTTGCCGATGAAGTCCTTGGCCGTCTTGATGGAACTGCCGGCGGGAACCACGACGCCGACCGAATCCGAGGTGGACTTTGCCGTCGACGAGGCGCCATCGACCGCGACCAGATCAAGCCCGCCGTCGACGGCCTGCAGGAAGACCGATGGGGTCGGCCCGCCGATTTGAACCGAATTCGATAGCAAGGCGGCCGGAATATTCGAATTCAGGCCGATCAGAGTCAGCTGAACGTCTATTCCGTTTTTCTTGAAGATACCGTCTTCGACAGCGATCGCGGCATTGGCGCAGTCGGTGGTCGCCGTGCAGCCGACGGAAATCGCCGTATCGGCCGCCATCGCCGCGGTCGAAAGCGCAGCCGACAACAGCAAGCCCGCACCGGCGAGCGTGATCAAAGTCCTCATCTCATTCCTCCCAAGATTCATCTTTTCATATAGAAAAATTTCGTTTATCGATATAGACACAAAATATATATATTTTCAATGGGGCCATCTCATGAAGTTAGCGACCTTTAGAAACGGCAGCGGCGAAGAGCACATCGCACTTGTCCATGACGACGACCGCCTGTTGTTCGACCTGACGGCCGCAAGCCTTCGGGTAGGAGCCGACATCGGCACGTTTTCCTCGATGCTGTCCCTGATCGATGCGGGACAGCAGGGCCTCGAACGGGCAGCCCGGCTATTTGCGGACCGGTCGAAGGAGGAGGATCTGTCCGTGCCTCTTGAAGCGGTCGGTCTGGAAGCGCCCCTTCCCCTGCCGCGGCAGATGCGGGACGGCATGAGCTTCCCGCTTCATATTCGCCAGTCCCCGGTCGGCATGCGCCGCCTGATGGCTTCCGGCGATCCCGCTTTGCTTGCCGCGATCGATGCCGAACCGCTTGCCGAGCTTCCCGCGGTCTACCGCGAGCTGCCGATCTACTACATCACCAATCGCATGATCGTGCGCGGACCCGGCTCGACGGTGGTCTGGCCGCGCTACAGCCGGGTGATGGACTACGAGCTTGAATTCGGCATCGTCACCATGAATACGGCCGCCAACATCAAGGCCGAAAAAGCGCACGAACACATCTTTGGCTTTACGATTTTCAACGATTTTTCCGCCCGCGATCAACAGGCCAGGGAAATGCCCGGTTGGCTCGGGCCTGCGAAAGGCAAGAGTTTCGACGGCGCCAACGTCATGGGCCCGTGGATCGTCACGCCCGACGAGATCGGCGACCCCTATTCGCTCAAGGCCGAAGCACGGGTCAACGGCGAGCTTTGGTCCAGCGGCACGACGGAAGGCATGCTGTTCAGCTTTGAGGAAATCCTTGCGCATATGTCGCAGGACGAAACCGTCTTCGCCGGCGAGTTCGTCGGATCGGGAACGATCGGCAACGGCTGCGGACTGGAGCATGGCCGCTACCTGTCGGACGGCGACACGATCGAGCTCGAATTCGAAAAAATCGGCGTTCTGAAGAACAAGGTCGTCCGGCAGGACTGATAGCCGGCGAGGAGGAGGAAACAACCCATGACACGACGCATAATCGATCTCTCGGTGCCGATTGCCAACGACATTCCGGCCGATCCGCCGATCCAGATTCCCCATATCGAATATATCGATCACAAACAGAGCGTTCCTCAGCTGCTGCCGTTCTTTCCGGGATTGCAGGCCGAGGACCTTCCGGATGGCGAGGGCTGGGCCGTCGAGCGCATAACGCTATCGACGCATAATGGCACGCATCTCGATGCCCCCTATCATTATCACTCGACCATGGACCATGGCGTCCCTTCGCTGAGGATCGACGAAATTCCGCTGGAATGGTGCTTTCAAGCCGGCGTCAAACTCGATTTCCGCCACTTCGAGGATGGCTATCTCGTCACGGCAAAGGATGTCGAAGCCGAGCTCGATCGCATTGGCCATGTACTGCGCCCGCTCGACATCGTCGTCGTCAACACGGCCGCCGGCGCCCGCTTCGGCCAGGACAATTATGTCGCAAGCGGATGCGGCATGGGATACGAGGCCACGATGTATCTTCTGGAGCGCGGCGTAAAAGTGACCGGCACCGACGGGTGGAGCTGGGATGCGCCCTTTGTTCATACGGCAAGGAAATATGCCGCGACCAAGGATGCATCGCTGATCTGGGAAGGGCATAAGGCGGGGCGTCATCGCGGCTATTGCCATATCGAGAAGCTCCACAATCTCGAAGCGTTGCCCTCCACCGGATTCACGATCTCCTGCTTTCCCGTAAAGATCGAAAAGGCATCCGCGGGATGGACCAGAGCCGTGGCGATCATGGATGATTGACGGAGCACGGCCCCCGAACCGCATCGGCACCCACCGTCCAAAGCGGAGCGCAAATCCATGCGCTCCGGGCCGCGGCGTCCACGCTACCCTCATTCGTTCGATCGGCGCGGTCTAAACGGGGTCGCCGGCCCAGTCTTCGTGGCCGTGGCGTATGCGGACCACGAAAATGGCTCCGCTCTCTTCGATCCGGTAGACGACGAGATGAGCTTCGAACGGATGAAACCTCACTGGCGGCGAAATCTCTTCCTGCTCACGCGCCATTCATATCGCGCGCAGCGTAGCCAATTTTGGCAAAGTTAGTCAAAATCAATCGCTTTACCCCCCACGGGTCAGCGGTGGCGGATTCATTCGCCGCCACGCCCCTCGTCTCTCAGGCTTGAGACGCATGTGGCCCAACCGCTGTGGGCCATTTCCTGTGGGAAAACCCAAATCCTTGCTTCAACCGACATAGGACGGTGGGGCGACTATGGCATTAATCGCCCCGCATGCCGGCGGCGATAGCCGATCGGAGTGACCCGGCACAACCCTCGCGTAACCGGGGATCGCAAGAACGAAGGAGAACAGGCGATGGGTTTATCCCGCGACACCCTTCCGGAACAGCAACATCCAGGACCTGGAGATCTTAAATGAAGAAGCACATTGCTGCCGCCCTCTTCGCGGCAGCACTCTACACCGTCGCCGGCGGCGCTCACGCCGATTGCGGCTCGGTCTCGATCGCCGAAATGAACTGGGCATCGGCCGGCGTCGCGGCAAACGTCGACAAGATCATCCTCCAGGAAGGCTATGGCTGCTCGGTCGAACTCGTTACGGGCGACACCTTGCCGACCTTCACCTCCATGAACGAAAAAGGCCAGCCCGACGTCGCTCCCGAGCTCTGGATCAATGCGGTGCGCACGCCGCTGGACCAGGCTGTTTCCGAAGGACGGTTGGTCATCGCAGCCGGCATCCTCTCCGAGGGCGGCCAGGACGGCTGGTGGATTCCGAAATTCCTCGCGGACGCCCATCCCGAAATCAAGACCGTCCAGCAGGCGTTGGAACACCCGGAGCTGTTTCCCTCGCCGGACGATCCGAAAAAGGGCGTCATCTACAATTGCCCGCCCGGCTGGCAATGCCAGGCATCGCTCGGCAATCTCTTCAAGGCTCTCGATGGCGAGAAGAAGGGGTTCGAAATCGTCGAGACGGGCTCCGCCGCCGCCCTTGACGGCACGATCGCCAACGCCTTCGAGAAAAAGACCGGCTGGCTCGGCTACTACTGGTCGCCGACGGCAATCCTCGGTAAGTACCCGATGGTGCGTCTTTCCTTCGGCGTGCCGCACGACAAGGCCGAGTGGGATGCCTGTACGTCCGTCCTCGATTGCGCCAACCCCAAGGTCAATTCCTATCCCGTTTCGGAAGTCTTTACCGTCGTCACCAAGAAATTCGCCGAAAAGGCCGGAGTGGCGATGGATTATCTGAAGAAGCGGAAGTGGTCGAACGACGTGGTGAACAGCGTGCTTGCCTGGCAGACCGACAACCAGGGCACCAATGACGACGCCGCCAGGTTTTTCCTGAAGACCCATGAGGACATCTGGACGACCTGGGTGAGCCCGGACGTTGCCGCAAAGGTGAAAGCCTCCCTTTAAACTCCGAGCCGGGAGACGCGGCCGGCAGCCGCGTCTCCAGCCCCATGCCGTGCCGGCGGCGCCCGCCTTGAGCACTACAGCGAAAAAACTTGCCGCAAGGGCTGGGCAGAAAAACAAAGCACGCTATCTGACGCATATGAGCGGGGAGACATATTAGCGCGACGGAGGAGGTCGTCCGGCACGAAGGAAGAGGTTTCTCATGACCAGTTCAGTTTTGAATGCCCTTGGACAACCACTTTACTATAGCGGCACGTCGACAGGCTTCTTCTCCGCCACCGGCTCGGGGCCTGTGCTCTACGGCACGGCCGGCAACGACTCCATGTGGGGCGACGCCTCCGTGAACGTGACGATGACGGGCGGCGCCGGCGACGATATCTATTATCTCTACTCCAGCATCAACCACGCCTATGAAGCGCCGAATGGCGGCATCGATACCATCAGCACCTGGATGGACTACACGCTGCCGGCCAATTTCGAAAACCTGACCGTTACCGGCGACAACCGTCATGCCTACGGCAACGATGGCGACAACATCATCACGGGCGGCAGCGGTAGCCAGACCATCGACGGCGGCGCCGGCAACGATGTGCTGACCGGCGGCGGCGGGGCCGATACCTTCATCGTCACCAAGGGCAACGGCAGCGACCTCATCACCGACTTCGGCGACGACGACAAGATCCGGCTCAATCAATATGGCCTGACGTCTTTCGATCAGGTCGTCAGCCATTCCACGCAGGAGGGAGCCGATGTCCGGCTCGATCTCGGCAATGGCGAAAGCCTGGTCTTCGCCAACAAGACAGTCTCCGACCTGCACGAAGACCAGTTCCAGTTGGGACTCGACAGATCGTCTCTGACGCAGACCTTTTCCGACGATTTCAATGCGCTTTCCCTGCACGAGGGCACCCAGGGCACATGGGATGCGAAATATTCCTGGGCACCGGAGAAAGGCAGTAGCCTGAACGACGAGCTGCAATGGTACGTCAATCCGTCCTATGCGCCGACGGCATCCGCAAACCCGTTCTCCATCTCCGACGGCGTATTGACCATTACGGCCAAACAAACCCCGGACGCCTTGAAATCGATCGTCGAAAACCACGACTACACGTCAGGCATCCTGACCACCCATTCCAGTTTCTCGCAGACTTACGGCTATTTCGAAATGCGGGCGGAAATGCCGCACGACCAGGGCGTCTGGCCGGCTTTCTGGCTGCTGCCGGAGGATGGCTCCTGGCCGCCGGAACTCGACGTGGTGGAGATGCGCGGCCAAAATCCCAATACCGTCAATGTCACGGTGCATTCGAATGCCACAGGTCAGCACACGATGAACTCCATTCCCGTCGAGGTGCCGAGCACCGACGGCTTTCACAATTACGGCGTGCTCTGGGACAAGGATCAGATCGTCTGGTATTTCGACGACGTCGCCGTCGCCCATGCCGATACGCCGTCCGACATGCATGGGCCGATGTACATGCTGGTCGATCTTGCCGTCGGCGGGCAGGCAGGCGAGCCGGCGGATGGCCTTGCGAACGGGTCGGAGATGAAGATTGACTATATCAAGGCTTACTCCCTGGACGAGCATGCCGCCCAGCTCGCCGCTTCGGCCCAATCCGCCCATACGACGGACTGGCATATCTGAACAGGCAAGGAATGCGCCATGGCAAAGGGCAGTCCGCGAAGCGGCCTGCTTTGGTCATGGCTGTCGCATGCCGCCGAGGACTCTTCGCGAGCGCTGGCGAAATGATCCTAATCCTCCTTGAATGCGCGCCTGATCTGATCGGTCATGGGCTTTGTCAGGTAGGCCAGGACGCTTCTCTCGCCCGTCTGCAGGAAGGCTTCCACAGGCATGCCGGGCAGCGGCGTCAGCTGCCCGAGCCTCTGCCATTCCTGCTTTTCCACCTTTGCCCGCACCACATAATAGCTCTGGCCGGAACGCTGGTCCGTCGCCAGATCGGCCGAGACGGTGTCGACATGCCCGTTCAGCTCGGGCGTGATCCGCTGATCGAAGGCAGGAAAGCGCAACGACACAGCCTGCCCGACGGCGATCTGGTCGATATCCTGCGGCGCCAGTTTCAACTCCGCCACGAGCGCGTCCTTGTCCGGAACGATTTGCAGGATCGGTTCGGCCGGCGAGATGACAGCACCTTCGGCGTGAACGCTCAACTGATCGACGATGCCCGCCTGTGGCGCCTTGATGTCGATGCGCTTCAGATCGTCCTCGGCCGCGATCAAACGCTCGGAAAACTGGCCGCTATCGCTTTCCGCCTGGCGCAACTGATCCGAGACCTCGGAGCTGCGATCGGCATCGACCTGCAGGACCTGCAATTCGGTTTCCGCAATCTTGCCCCTGGTCTGGGCGATGGACGAGACCAGGTTGCCGAGATCGCCGTTCAGCGAAGCGCTTTCGCGTTGCAGGGAGTAGACTTTCGTCGCCGAAATGATGCCTTGGCTAAGCAGGCCTTCAAGGCTGCCGAGTTCCTTGCCGATCAGCGCGATCTCACGCCTCTTGCCCTGCTCCTGCGCCACGAGCCCGTCGATCTCCTGCCTCAACTGTAAAATACGCTCGTGCAATTGCGACTTCTGTCCTTCGCGCGATGCCTGCCGATCGCGAAAGAGCTGCCGTTCGCCGGCCAGAATGGCGGCGACATCGGAATTTCCGGCGGACGAAAGCAAATCGTCCGGAAAGGCGATGTCCGTCTTGCCGTCACGCTCCGACGACAGGCGCGCCGTACGGGCCGAAAGTTCGTTGAGCCGCTTGCGGATGATGGAAAGATTGGCCCTGACCTGCGTGTCGTCGAGCCGGACCAGCACCTGGCCGGCGGCAACGTGATCGCCGTTCTTCACAAGGATGGCGTGGGCGATGCCGCCCTTCAGATGCTTCACCGGTTTCACGTAGCTGTCCACCACGAGGCTGCCCGAGGCAATCACCGCCCCGGAAATCCTGGTGGCCGCCGCAAGACCGCCCATGACGCCGAACAACAGCAGAATGGCTGCCACCACCAGCAGGGACAGGCGGCGGATCGCACGTTCGGTCGATGGCCGGGTCCTCTGGATCATCCGCGCGTCTCCCCGCCGGCGGCTGCGAAATGCGCCGTTCCAAGTTGCTTGGGCGACGGCCCGAGAATGTCTTTCTTCGGGCCGAACGCCTGAATTCGTCCGCCGGCGACGATCATCACCGTATCGGCTGCCGCCAGAGCGCTCGGCCTGTGGGCGACGACGATCGCAATGCCGCCGCGATCCCGCACGCCTTCGAGAGCGACCGTCAGCGCCGCCTCGCCTTCCGCGTCAAGGTTCGAATTCGGCTCGTCCAGAACGACCATGAACGGATCGTCGTACAGCGCCCTTGCCAAGGCGATACGCTGCCTCTGGCCGGCCGAAAGGCGCGATCCGCCTTCTCCTATCCTGGTGTCGAAGCCGTCCGGAAACTTGACGATCATGTCGTAGACGCCCGCTGCCCTCGCCGCGGCGATGACCGGCTCCGTGCACATGTCCACCGCGAAGCGTGAGATATTCTCGGCGATCGAGCCGTCGAAAAGATCCACGTCCTGCGGCAGATAGCCGATATGCCGCCCGAGTTCGTCGCTATCCCATTGCGACAGCGCGGCGCGATCGAGCCTCACGGTGCCGACGGCGACCGGCCACAGGCCGGCAATCGCCCGTGCCAGAGACGATTTGCCCGATGCGCTCGGGCCGACGACGCCGAGCACCGTGCCTGCCGGTATCTTGAACGAGACATTGCGCAGAATGAGATCGCGGCTGCCGGGCGGAGTAACGCTGATGTTCTCGACACCGAGTTCCCGCGACGGCGGCGGCAGGGCGAAGGGCTGCCGCTGCGGCGGAGCGGCATCAAGGAGTGCGGCAAGTCGCGACCAGCCCTGACGCGCGGCGATGAAGCCCTTCCACTGTCCGATCGCCAGCTCGACAGGCGCCAGCGCCCGCGTCACCAGGATAGAGCTGGCGATGATGATGCCTCCGGTCGCCTCCTGACGAATGACGAGAATTGCCCCGACGGCCAGAACGCCGGATTGAAGCATCATGCGCGCTATCCTGGCGGCTATGGTCAATGCGCCGACGACGGTGCCAGCCCGCATCTGATGCCGGAGATAATCATCGTTCATCGCTGCCCACCTTTCGGTGAGACGGCCGGCAAACCCCATGGCGACGGCGGCCTCCCAGTTGCGCCGCGCCGCCTGGGCGAAGCCGAGACGCACGGCCGAAGACCTGGCCGCCTCCAGAGCCGGTCGCCGCGACAGCATTTCGGCAAGCACGGTAATGCCGACCAGCAACAAGGCGCCGCATAGTGCCGTGAAGCCGATCCAGACATGAAACAAGAAACAGAGGAACAGATAGAAAGGCACCCAGGGCAGATCGAAAAGAGCCGTAGAGCCGCTGCCGGACAGAAAGGAGCGGATCTGCTCGAGGTCGCGGACCGATTGCAGGCCATCATCCGATGTCCGCTTTTTGGTCGGCAGGAACAAGAGCGAGCTGAAGACCTTTCTGTTCAGGCGCTCGTCAAGCGACATGCCGACGCGCACGAGCAGCATCGAGCGCAGGAGCTCCAGCACGCCTTGAAACAGAAAGAGCGTCAAGACGATGATGACGAGGCCGGATAGCGTCGGCAGGCTATGGCTCGGAATGACCCGATCATACACCTGAAGCATGAAGAAGGAGCCGGTCAAGGCGAGCACGTTGATGGCGGCGCTCGCCAGACCGATACCGACGAAGGCCTTGCGAAGCGTCGACAGCATCAGCGCGAGGAATGTCTGCGGCGGGTCTTTCGGGACGGCAAGCACCTTGCTTCGATCCTCAACATTGGCCGTCGCGTACGGCAGGGGTTTACATGACGCTCCCGGCACAGCCTCCCGCTCGGCGCCGCGAACCTGCAAAGCGATTGCCGATAGCCTTGGCCATCATCATCGCTTCGCATCTAACCTTCTGCGATCTCAAATAATTTAGAAAGTCGAAATCTGCCCGGAATGCGATTTCGGTGAACCCAATCTTATCATTGGGCACCTTGTCCTGTTACGGGACAGCTGTGCCATGAGATGGAGCAGCCGCCTGCTTCGGCAAGATGCCCTGGCCTTTATATCGAGAGGAGCAGGCGGCGTTGCCGCCTGCCTCATCCGCATTCAGTCGAATTTCTCCGTCGTATCCGCCTTGCCCTTTACCCAATAGCCGGATGCCTTGATCCAGCTCAGCGGATAACCGCGCTCTTCGACGAGATAGGCGCGCAGAGCGCGCGTGACGGAGGCCTCGGCCGCAATCCAGACGAAGGTGCCGGGCAGCAGCTCGATCGACCGGAGAACTCCTATCAATGCGGAGGGATCCGTTGCCGCCGAGAGCGGCCGATGAGCCCAGCGAACATCCAGTTGCGCATCGGTCTGGAACGCCTGGTGCTCGGCCGCATCGGCAACCGCCGCAATCGCGGTGATGCGCTGCCTTGCTCCCGCTTCTTCGATACGGCGGCCGATTGCCGGCAATGCCGTCTCGTCGCCGATGAGCAGCCAGTTTTCGATATCGCTTGACACCACGGCCGAACCGCGAGGCCCGCCGATTTCCAGCCTGTCGCCCGGGAGGGCGCCGAGTGCCCATTTCGTGACCGGCCCCGCTTCATGAAGAGCAAAATCGAGAACCAGCGTGCGGGCATCGGCATCGTAACGGCGAGGCGTATAGTCGCGCCGCTCCATTTCCTCGCCCGAACCCGGCACGAAAACCTTGATGTGATCGTCCGGCGCAAGGCTGATGAAATCGGCGAGGTCATCGCCGGTCAATTCGATGCGCAGCATGCCGGGCGTGATTCTCCGGGCGGCAGCTACCGTCAGGGAACGCCGCTTCAGCTCATGGCGCACGCGCTCGATCCTCGGCGCAGAGACAGTCGGATTGGAGGTCTGGGGAGTATCCATGTGTGTCCTTTCGAGGCGCTTCGATCTCGATCCGCAGGACACAGTCGCGCAGACCGAAGCCGCAGAGCCGTTCGATCATACGCGTTGAGTGACGTTAACGCTTACGTGTCCGGGAAAAACCCGGCCAATTGGAACTGTCTATAGAAGAGGAATACCCATCTGGCAACGAAAAGATGAGTATTGGAGACAAGATTATGAAATGCGAGGGAATGCGTTGCGATCTTCTAGTGGGTCGGCACGGCCCTTTCGAGCCCGCGCCGACCCCGCTGGATTACTGGAGCGCCTTTTCCATCAGCCGCGCCAGGCGTTCGGCGAACGCGCGCGGATCGGCCGGCTTGTCGCCATCGAGAACCCGCGCCTGATCGAGCAGAAGAAAGGCGGCATCGTCGCGCAGCGCCGGCGCATCCGCCTTGGCGGCGATAGCCTTGACGACGGGATGATCCATGTTGATCTCGAGGATCGGCTTGGCGCCGGATTGCAGACGGCCCGCCCCCTGAAGGATCTTCTCCAGCTGGCGATCATACCCCTGTTCGGACGCAACGAGGCAGACGGCGCTTTCGATCAGGCGGTCGGACGCGCGCACATCGGAGACCTCGTCGGCAAGCTTCTGCTTGGCATAATCGAGGAACGCCTGCACGTCGGCCGGCGCGCTTTCGCTTTCCGGCCTGTCTTCATCCTGCTTCTTGAACTGCGCGAGATCCGCGGACCCCTGGGTGATCGACTTGAAGCTCTTGCCTTCGAATTCCGGGGCGTTGGTGACCCAGAAGCTGTCGACGGAATCGGTAAGCAGCAGCACTTCGATGCCGCGGGCGCGGAACCCTTCGAGCTGCGGCGAGGCCTTAAGCTGCTCCAGACTGCCGCCGACGAGATAGTAGATCGATTGCTGGCCTTCCTTGGCATCCTTGACGTAGTCGGCAAGCGAGCGATAGCCGTCCCCGGAGGCCGTCGTGCGGAAGCGCGACAGCGCCAGAAGCTGCGAGCGGCGCTCGAAATCCTCGTAGATGCCTTCCTTGATCAGGCTGCCGAAGTTCTCCCAGATCTTCAGGAAGGCGTCGTGATCGCTCTCGGCCTGCTTCTCGATCGCCGTGATGATGCGGTTGGTGACACCCTTGCGGATCGCCGTCAGGATCGGGCTTTCCTGGATCATCTCGCGCGAGACGTTGAGCGGCAGATCCGACGTATCGACGAGACCGCGCACGAAACGGAGATAGCGCGGCAGCAATTCCGCCTCGTCGGTGATGAAGACACGCTTCACATAGAGCTTCATGCGCCCCTTGCGATCCGGATCGAAGAGATCGAAGGGCTGCGAGCCGGGCACGAAGGCGAGAGCGGAATATTCGTGGCGGCCTTCAGCGCGAAAATGCACCGTCAGCGCCGGCTCATCGTACTGGCCGGAAACGCTGCGATAGAAATCGGTGTATTCCTCGGTTGTGATGTCGTTCTTCGACTTGGTCCAGAGCGCTGTGCCATCCGTGAGCTGGGTGGCTTCCTCGCCGGGCTTCTCGGCGATCTTGATCGGCACCGGGACATGACCGGACTGCTCCTTGACGATACGCTCGACCGTCCAGCGCGACGCATAGCTCTTGGCATCCTCCATCAGGTGCAGCGTGATACGCGTGCCGCGCGCCGGAGCCTCGCTCGTATCGACAGGAGCGACGCTGTAGCCGCCCTTGCCATCGGAAGACCAGAGCCAGGCATCCTCGGCGCCTGCACGGCGGGAAACGACGTCGACGCGGTCGGCGACCATGAAGCAGGAATAAAAGCCGACGCCGAACTGGCCGATGAGCTGCGCACCCTCACCCTGCTTGTTGGCCTCGATGCGTTCCATGAAGGCACGCGTGCCGGAGCGGGCGATCGTGCCGAGGGCTTCGATCATTTCGTCACGGCTCATGCCGATGCCGTTGTCTTCCACGATAAGCTTGCCGCCATCGGCATCGAGCGTCAGCAGAATGCGGCTATCGGGATCGCTGGCGAGCAAGCCGGGCTGCGCGATCGCTTCGTAGCGCAGCTTCTCGCATGCATCCGCCGCATTCGAGATCAACTCGCGCAGGAAAACATCCTTATCCGAGTAAACCGAGTGAACCATCATATGCAGAAGGCGGGCAACGTCGGCCTCGAAGACGTGGCTCTCGGCGGTCTTTTCTGCGGTGCTGGTCGTCATGTGCGTCTAGTCTCCTGGGAATGTTAAAACTCGCGCCGAACAGGTGGCGGAAGACGAGGCAAATTTCAAGCACGCGTTGTCAGATCGTGCCGCGAATGAGCAAGCGGCCCTTTTCTGCGCACGGGTCCGCATACGGGGCCGGCTCTTCGCCGATCACACAGGTTTTACCCCAGCCGGCGCATATGCGGCGCGGCGTCGCACCAACATGCCATAAATTTGGCCAAGGCGCGCCCAAGATCGATGGGGTCACATTGAGCGGCTCCAGAGGCCATGCACCGGGAGCCGCATCGGATATGTTCTTCCAGCAAAGGAGACCATTGTGCAAAGCCTTAGCAAAGCAATTCTCATCACAGCCGGCCTCGTCGCAGCCGCGGGATTGGCGGGCCAGGCCTTCGCTCAGCAGCCCATCGACCGCTCCACCGCCATGCACCGCATGACGGTCCACCTGCCGGACGGCTCGCTGGAGGTGATCCGCTATAGCGGCGATCAGCCTCCGGCCGTCACGTTCCAGGGCGATCCCGATCCGGCATTCCCGTTCGCCGCGGCCCTTGAACCTTTCGACTCGGCTTCGCCCTTCGCCGAGATGGAGCGCATCTCGGCAGCGATGGACCGTGAGACGGCCGCCATGTTGAACGATGCGCGGTTTCTCACACAACGATCGGCCAATGCAGGCAATCTCATGAACATCGACCTGTCGAAACTGCCGAAAGGCGCACAGGCTTATACGATGATCTCGACGACGTCGGGTAAAGGCACCTGCACGCGGACCACGGAATATTACAGCTCCGGCACCGGCAAGCCGCAGGTCAGGACGAGCAGCTCGGGAAGCTGTGGCATGGTCCAGCGCTCGCCTGCCGAACCCGCGCATGTCATCGGCCCTAGCCCCTCACCTGGGCACCAGCCTGCCAACGTGATCGAAGCTTCCTATCACCCGAATTCGAAGGCGATCAAGACGGCAAGGCTTTTCTAGAGAGGTCCGGCATTCGAACCGCCACGGCTCGTCATCCGTCTCTCCAGAGTTGCCTGGCCAGAATTACCTAGGCCAGAATTGCCGGGGAAGACCCCGCGGCCGCAGCCAATGTAATCCGGCAAAGGGGACGCTCGACAAGAGCGTCCCCTTTGCATATGCGCAAGTGCGGCATGCCGATTTGCATTGCCGCCGCCCAATTGCCATCCGCACTCCGTTGCTATAATAACTTGAGTTTAATTGGCAGGATTATTGCGCGAGAGCAACGCCGGAAGCTGCGAATGACGTTTCAGCCGAGAATGCAGAACAAGATCGGAGGCTTTTCCGTCATCGGCGGCATGCATCGCCGCCAGTGGAACGGCATCGTCGCCGACATCTGGAATGTCAATTGTGCGGCACATGCCGGCGGATACTATGTCGCGCATGATCCGCGACTGTTCATTCTTCTGGAACAACGCGGCTCCGGCACGACCAACGTTCGGCAGTCGCCGCATGCACGGGGCCGGGCACAGGATAACGATAGCGGACGCATTTCCTACATTCCCGCCGGAATGGAGCTATGGGTCGATATCTCCGGCGTCGAGTTCGTGCGCCACCTCGATATTCACTTCAACGCGGAGATCATCGGCCAGCGGCTGATGGAAAATATCGACCCCTCGCGGCTCGATCGCCCGCAACTGCATTTCACCGACCAGCGCGTGATGGCGCTCGCCGAGCTTATCGCTGCGGAATGCGAAAATCCCGAACCGCTGCATGACCTCTACGGCGACGGCCTGACGCTGTCGCTGCTGATCGGCGTGCTGCAGCTGCATGGAACGCAGCCACGCAAGCGCAGCGGCCTTGCCACCTGGCAGCTGCGCCGCGCGGTCGACTATATCGAAGAGCACTGCACCCGGGCTATCCGGCTGGAAGAGCTGGCGGCGCTGACCGGTCTTTCCCAGTCGCATTTCAGCCATGCCTTCAAGGCGTCAACGGGCATGCCGCCGCATCAATGGCAGACGCGAGCCAGGCTTGAGCGGGCCAAGCATCTGCTGCTGAAGAGCCAGCTGCCGCTCACCACCGTCGCCGTCGAAACCGGCTTTGCCGACCAGGCGCATTTTACGCGCGTTTTCCGCAAGAATGTCGGCACGGCGCCGGCGAGCTGGAAGCGCAGCAGGCTTGCCTGAAAACCACAGTTCGCGGGCAATTGTACGTTTCGCGGAGAATTGCCCAAAAACATTCAATTTCCCTCGTGACAGACAAGCCGCACCAGTAAATATGAGTTAACTACTCATCTTATTGAGGGATCGGCCGCCTCGGCCGGGCAGGCGTAAAATCGGGACAAACGACGGAAATGCAGGGATTGAAGAAAGACGTATCGCGGGCGCGGCTTTTGGCGACGGGCGTAGCCATTACCGCACTGTTTTGGGGCTTGCAAGCCTCGGCCCAGGAAACACCGACGGAACTGAAGCCGCTGGTCATCCAGGGATCGCAGCAAAAGGACGAAGCCAGCGGCACGGCGCCGGTCAAGGGCTATGTCGCCAAGAAGACGACGTCGGGCTCGAAATCGGATACGCCGATCACCGAGGTCCCGCAATCGGTGTCCGTCATCGGCCGGCAGGAAATGCAGGATCGCGGCATCACCAACAAGGTGGACGAGGCGCTGCGCTATACGCCCGGCGTCACCGCCCAGCCCTTCGGCAATGACGGCGATACCGACTGGTTCTATATCCGCGGTTTCGATGCGACGCAGACCGGCGTCTTCATGAACGGCCTGACGCTCTTTAGCTACGGCTTCGGCGGCTTCCAGATCGATCCGTTCATGCTCGAGCGCGTCGAGGTGCTGAAAGGCCCCTCCTCCGTGCTTTACGGCGGCTCCAATCCCGGCGGCCTCGTCAACATGGTTCGCAAGGAGCCCACCGACGATCCCTATTATTATACCGAGATCGGCATCAACAATCTCGGCAACGCCTTCGTCGGCTTCGATTTCTCCGACAAGCTGTCAGCCGACGGCGTCTACCGCTACCGTGTCACCGGCAAGGTTGCAGGCGGCGACACCTATAGCGACGGCACCCACGACCTGCGTGGCTTCATCATGCCGCAGGTGACGATCTCGCCCGACGATTCCACCAAGCTGACCGTTTTCGGCTCGCTGAGCGGCCTTGACGAAATCCATAGCGGCAACGGCTTCTTCCCCTATGTCGGCACGGTCGTCGACGCGCCTTTCGGCAAGATCAAGCGCGATGCCTTCTATGGCGAGCGGAGCATCGACAATCTGAAATACGCCCAGCAGATGCTGGGCTACGAATTCTCGCACGACTTCGACGGCGGCTGGACCGTGTCGCAGAACGCGCGTTACGGCCACCTCTACAAGCGCGAGGAAGGCCCCTACCTGAACGGCTACGTGGACGGCAACCCGCTCGACCCGTCCTACGACGATCCGGATTACATGCTGAACCGCATCGGCTTCTTCGAACGTTCGAAGGTCGATACCTTCTCGGTCGACACGCGTGCGGAAAACAAGTTCGACACCGGCCCCATCAGCCATGATTTCCTCATCGGCACCGATTACTCGATCTACCGTCTCGATCAGGTCCAGGCCTGCTGCGGCTCCAATCCGATCAGCGCCACCCATCCGGTCTACGGCACGGCGCAGGGCACGAACTTCGTCTATCTCGATCAGGTGCTGACACAACAGCAGCTCGGCGTCTACACGCAGGATCAGATGCGCTTCGGCGGCGGCTGGCTGCTGACGCTTAACGGCCGCTACGATTTCGTCGACACCAATTCCGACGCGACGGTCGGCACGACCTACAGTTCGAACGACAAAGCGCCGAGCGGCCGCGCCGGCCTCGCCTATGAATTCTCCAACGGCATCACGCCCTATGTCAGCGCCGGCACCTTCTTCCGGCCGATAGTCGGCACCAGCGTCAGCGGCGGCGGGCTGCTTCCGGAAAAGGGCGAGCAATACGAAGCCGGCGTCAAGTACGAGCCCGACTTCATCGACGGCCTGTTCACGGCGTCCATCTTCCAGATCGACCGCAAGAACATGGCCCTCACCGATCCCGTCACCTTCCTGCAGCGCCAGGTCGGCGAGGTCCGCTCGCGCGGCGTGGAATTCGAGGGCAAGGTCAACCTGGATGATAACTGGAAACTGCTCGGCTCCTATTCCTACACCGACCTGAAGATCACCAAGGACATCGATTCCTCCATCGTCGGCAACTCGCCCTATCTCGTGCCGAACTCCACCGCCTCGCTCTGGCTCGATTACGCCTTTACCAGCGATGCGCTCGACGGCCTCAGCATCGGCGCCGGCGTGCGCTACCAGGGCAAGTCCTGGGCGGATGAAGCCAATACCCTGCGCGTGCCTTCGGCAACGCTCTTCGACGCGGGCATTCGCTACGAGAAGAAGGGATGGGGCGCCTCGCTCAACGTCGCCAATCTGTTCGACAAGGAATACGTCTCTGGTTGCGCCGGAGAGAATGTCTGCGGCTATGGCGATGCCAGAACCATTACCTTCAAGCTCAGCAAGAAGTGGTAAGTTGATAAATATAGTACACTTTCCTTCTCGATCGTGGCAAAGAGCCGGGGATTGCCGCAAGGCAATCCTCGAACTCGTTTGAAACCAGGAACGAAACGAGCATGACGGCGCAACAGCTGCAGCGAATTTTCAGCATGGGCATCGGCGCTTTCCCTCGTCCGCAGCGTCAACCGATCAGCGACCTTCCATGACCGCAACGAACGCTCATATGCTGTCGCGTCGGCAGCTTCTGGCCATGGCCGCGGCCGGCGCGATTGGCCTCAAACCGGCACGCGCGGCGACGAGCCCGCGGGTGGCAACGCTCGATTGGGCCATTTTGGAAACTCTGTTTGCGATCGGCGCCGATGTGGTCGCCGGAACCGAGCTGCTGCAATTCCGCGACGTCGCGGTGACGCCCGCCATTCCCGCAGGCGTCGCCGATCTCGGCCTGCGTGGCACGCCGAACTTCGAAGTCCTGTATGCCGTCAGGCCGGATCTGATCTTCAACTCGAATTTCTATGCCTGGGCCGACGATCGCCTGCGCCTGATCGCGCCGGTCGAGAGCCATGCCGTCTATCAGCCAGGCGCCAGTCCCTATCGGCTTTCCGAAGAGATGACGCTTGCGATCGGCGAACGGCTGGGTCTGCCCACCGGCCGCGCGTTCGTCGATGCCACGCGGGAAAAGCTCGAAGCCTATCGCCTCGGCTTCGGCAAAGGCGATCATCGCCCTATCCTGCCGATCAATCTGGGCGATGCCCGGCATTTCCGCGTTTTCGGCTCCGACAGCATGTTCGGTGAAGTTCTGGCCCGCACCGGCCTGACCAACGCCTGGCCCGAGCTGACGAGCTATTCGGCAACCGCCCCGGTCGGGATAGAGCGATTGGCCGCCATGCCCGAGGCATGGATCGTCCTCATTCCGCCGCACCCGGCGGAAGCGCTTGCCGAGCTCCGGCAGAGCGCTTTCTGGAAAGCGCTTCCGCCGGTGAAGCAGCGCCGCGTTCTCCTGCTCGATTCGATCAATCCCTATGGCGCGCTGCCGGCGGCCGGACGCTTCGCCGATCTCCTGGCCGGAGGGCTGACCCGTGCATGGAATGGTTGACCGGCCCATGATCGCCAGACGCAGGCCGCTGGCATTCAACGGCGCCATGCTCGGCATCGCCTGCATGCTGGCCTTTGCTGCGCTGCTCGTCATGCGTCCGCAACTTTCCGCGGATATGAGCGACGCGGCAGTCCTCAACCGCATCCTGCTCGTCGACAGCCTGCTGCCGCGCTCCGCCATTGCGCTCATCGCCGGCGCGGCGCTCGGGCTTTCCGGCGCCTTGCTGCAAAGGGTCCTGCGCAATCCGATTGCCGACGCCTCGACCCTCGGAATCGCTGCCGGCGCCCAGCTGGCGATGACGATCGCGATCGGCCTCTTTCCGCTGCTCATCGGCCTGCCGCGGGAGATTTCGGCCTTTGCCGGCGGGCTAGCCGCCGTCCTCATCGTGCTGGCCCTGAGCTGGCGCCGCGGTCTCGATCCGGTCACGGTGGCGCTGTGCGGCATGATGGTGACATTGGTCGCGACCGCCCTCAGCGTCACCATCATTCTGGCGCGCGGCGAATATGCCATGTCCGTCTTCATCTGGGGCGCCGGTGCGCTGAACCAGCAAAGCTGGGACGGCGTCATCAGCCTTGGCCCTCGCCTTGCCATCGGCATTGCGGCTGCCGTGCTTTTGGTTCGCCCTCTCACGATCATGAGCCTGGACGACAAAAGCGCCAGGAGCCTCGGCCTCGCATTGCATAGCATGCGCTTCGCCATTCTGGCTCTTGCCGTATGGCTCGCGGCCTCGGTGACGGCACAGGTCGGCATCATCGGCTTTCTCGGCCTTGCCGCGCCTCACCTCGCAAGGTTTTGCGGCGCACGCCGCACCAGGCAGTTGTTGATCTCAGCACCGCTTGCCGGCGCCGGCCTTTTGTTTCTCACGGACTGCGCGGTGCAACTCCTTTCGCCGGGCTTCACCGATCTCGCACCGACGGGCGCGGCAACCGCGCTTCTCGGCGGGCCGCTGTTGCTTCTGCTGCTGCCACGGCTGCATTCGGCCCATGCGCTGCGTGCTGACGGCGCTCCCCTCGTGCGGCGGACGCTCATCGCGCCCAATCGAGCCCTGGCCCTGCTCGCCCTCGGCTTCATGCTCCTCATTGCGTTGGCCTTGTCGGTCGGGCGCAACATCGATGGCTGGCAGGCGGCCATCGGCGGTCAATTCTGGGAGCTTCTGCCCTTTCGCCTGCCGCGCACGCTCGTCTCGGCCACAGCGGGCGCCATGCTGGCCGCAGCGGGCTTCATCATGCAGCGATTGACCGGCAATCCGCTTGCGAGCCCCGAGGTTCTGGGCGTCAGCGCCGGCGGGGGCGCAGGTCTGACGGCGGCACTTTTCCTGTTTTCGTTCCCTTCGCCCGCAATCACGATCACGGCGATGACGATCGGCGCGCTCATCGCCTTTCTTGCCATGCTGGCGATCAGCGCCCGCGGCGACTTCGGCCCGGAACGTCTGCTTCTCTCCGGCATTGCGATCGGCGCCCTCTGCATGGCGATCGTCACGGTCGTTCTCGCCCGCGGCGATCTGCGCGGCTACCTGCTGCTGACCTGGCTTTCGGGCTCCACCAACCGTGCCGGCTCGTTCGAGGCGTGGACCGGCATCGTCGCGGTTGGCCTCCTTATCCCGCTATTGCCCATCCTGCGGCGGTGGTTCGATGTCCTGCCGCTCGGCGGCGGCGTCGCACGCTCCGTCGGCCTGCCGGTTGCAATCAGCCGGCTCCTTCTGTCGGTTCTGGCCGCCCTCCTGACCGCCATCCCGTCGTTCCTCGTCGGCCCTCTCAGCCTGACCGGGCTGATCGCACCGCATCTCGCCCGGCTCGTCGGCTTCCGCCAGACCGGCAAGCAACTGGCCGCCAGCCTCTTGTTTGGCGCCATGCTGCTGACGCTCGCCGATTGGCTGTCGCGCATGGTGATCTTTCCCTATGAGGTTCCCGTCGGCCTGTTCGCGGCCCTGATCGGCGGTCCCTATCTCATCTGGTTCCTGACCCGCAAGGAGACTAAGCAATGATGCATGCCAGGGATTTTACCGCTTCCGGCGTTGCCACGCACAGGGACGCAGGCCAATTGCTGGACCAGTTCTGCGCGCGTTTTGCCGAGCACGTCACGATCAGGCGACGCGCGGCGGGGGCCTGCCTCGAAACCGTCATCGGCAGCGCCGACATCGCCGTCAGCAACGACCGTCTCGATATCAAGCTGCGTTGCCCGACCGCGGCCATGCTCTTTACCGTGCGCAGCATGGTCGCCGAAAACCTTTTCGAACTTTCCGCCGGCCATGCGCTCGATCTGAACTGGGCTGACGGGCCGCAGCCGTCCGCTATTCCGAACTTCCGCGAGGTCACGGTCGTCGATGCCTATAACGTTACGCCGCACATGCGCCGCGTCGTGGTCGCTACCGATGACGTCAGCTATTTCTGCGAGGGCGGGCTGCATGTCCGCCTGCTCATTCCGCCGAAGGGCCGCGAGCCGGTCTGGCCGCATGCGGAGCCGGACGGCCGCATACATTGGCCGAAAGGCGACGATGCGCTGACCATCCGCGCCTATACGATCCGCAGCGTCGATCGCGCCCGCGGTGAAATGAGCATCGATTTCGTTGTGCACGAAGGCGACAACGTTCCGGGCGCGACATGGGCGATGACCGCGCGCAACGGCGATCGCGCCGGTTTGATAGGTCCCGGCGGCGGCGGCGTGCCGGCGGCAGGCAAACTGGTTCTGGCAGGCGATGAAACCGCATTGCCCGCCATCGCCCGGATCGCGGCAGCCATGCCTGCCGAAGCAAATCTGCGCATCTTTCTCGAAGTCGCCGACAGGCAAGAGGAGCAGCCGCTGACCTCGGAGGCGGCGATGGACGTCACATGGCTGCATCGCAATGGCGCGGCGGCCGGAACGACGGATACGCTCGAGCGCATCCTGCGGGATATCGTGCCCGCCTGCGATCCTGAAACCTTCGTCTGGGCCGCCTGCGAACAGAAACAGGCGCGTGCCATCCGCACTTTCGTCAAAAGCGGCTTGGCAAGGGATCCCGGCACTTTCAGCATCGCCGCCTATTGGCAGCGCTGACGAGGAGATATCCGGGTTGCGGCAGAGCGCCCCGGAACTCCGGCAACCGTCAATCGCTTCGCAACGCCATGGTCCGGCCACGCGATCTCGGCATCGCCCGGCGGCTGATGCCGGGGCCGATTGCCGGCGGCCGCAGAAGCGCTTTGCCCTCACTGATAACTAGCCGTATGATTTCTCCTCTTGAGCACCGGGGAGGGATCGGGACGGATGGAGGCTGCAGGCGGGAAGGTTCAATTGAGTTATGGCGTCGAGCCCGGCATTCGCTTTGCCGTCCTGCTCGATGGCCATGGCGGTTGCCGTGAAATCGGCGCGGCGGGTCTGCAGCGCTGGACTCCCGAAGAGGGCGTTCTTTGGGTTCACCTCGAACGGGACCACGATGCGGCGGCGACATGGGTGACGAGCAGCGGCGGCTTCGATCCCCTCGTTTCCGATGCGCTTTTGGAAGATGAATCCCGCCCGCGCGTGGAGCCGGTCGACGATGGCCTGCTGATCATTCTTCGCGGCGTCTGCGCCTCCCCTCCCCAGGAAGCGGACGAAACGGCCGAAGAGCTCGATCTCGTGCCGCTTCATGCCTGGGTGGACGAGCACCGTGTCGTGACGCTCCGCGACAGCGGGCACTACATCACCGCGCTTCGCGACATTCGCCAGGCTCTCGGAAAAGGCAAGGGGCCGAAACGTGCCGGCGAGTTGCTTGCGCTCGTCAGCGACAAACTCGTGAGGGACCTGGAACCCGTTTTGGACCAGATGGACGAGGAGGTAGACGAACTGGACGAGCTGATCTTCCATGGCGAGGCTGCCGAGGTCCGCGAACGTCTGAAATTGCTTCGCAGACGGGCCGTGCAGCTGCGGCGCTACCTTTCTCCGCAACGCGATGCCCTGACCCGCATCGAGCACGACGATGCGCCATGGCTTACCGAGCGCGACAAGCTGCGGATGCGCGAGGTCATCGACAAGCTGATGCGCTGCATCGAATATCTGGACGCAATCCGCGACCGGACAAGCATTCTGCACGACGACCTTTCCACCGTCATCAGCGAGCGCATTGCCCGCAACTCCAACCGGCTTGCCGCGCTTGCCGCCCTGCTTCTGCCGCCCAGCGTCGTCGCCGGCCTCTTCGGCATGAACGTCGGCGGTATTCCCGGCGTCAACGATACATGGGCGTTCATCATCATCGTCGCGCTGGTCGCCATCACCTCCATCGTCACGCTTTACGTATTGAAACGCGTCAACTGGCTTTGATCGCATCGGAACCGCCGACGTCCCTGCGGCGTTCTCCGTCTATTGCATCCAAGGGGTTGATACCATGCATCGCCAAGCATGCCTCCTCGCAATTCTCGCCGGGCTCTGCACCGCGATACCCGCCGCAGCCGACGATGCCGGATTCCTGCAGCCGCTCAACGGCAACTGGACAGGAACGGGCAAGGTGCTGCGCAAGATCGGCGGCGCACCCATCAATGTCTCCTGCAAATTCAATATCAGCGCACCGGGTTCCTCGATTTCGATGAAGGGCAATTGCCGCGGCCTTCTGGTCGTCAATCGTCCGATCTCCGCCGAGCTGGCGGCACGAGGAACACGCTATTCCGGCACCTATATCGGCCCGTCCGGCGCGGCGTCGCAGCTGTCGGGCACTCGGCAGGGCAGCGTCATCAATCTGGCGGTCCGCTGGGCACGTCCGGTCAATGGCGACCGGAATGCCAGCATGACGATCCGAAGGCAGGGCGGCAGCCAGCTGACCATAGAGACCATCGACAAGGACCGGACCTCCGGCAAATCGGTCGTGACGAGCGAGATCGACCTCCGGCGGCAATGACGATCCGGCAATCGGACAGGGGACGGGAGCCTGAAACATCAAGGGCGTCGCAGTGCCAAGCCTTACAGCCTGCTTGACTCCATTGGAACAATATGAGAACATAAAAGGAACATATGGAGATATCCATGACCAAAGCCGAACAAGTCATCGAACGTGCAATGGCCTTTGTCGCTGTCTCGAAGGCGCTTCGGGAGCGCGAACAGGAACGTCGCGCCAACTGGACGCGCCGGGTCGAAATCAGCCGGCCGCTACCGCCCCTGCCACGCGCCGTTCAGCTTTCGTTGAAACTCGACAGCTGAAGCGGCGGAGGCGGTACAGCACCCGGCAGGCTGTGAAGCGCCCGCCTTTCGGCGGGCGCCCCGCTATCGGGCTTCAGTTTCATCAAGCCTTGATGAACTCGAGCAGGTCGGCATTGATGACATCGGCATGGGTAGTCGCCATGCCATGCGGGAAGCCCTTGTAGGTCTTCAGCGTGCCGTGCTTGAGAAGCTTGATGGACAGCAGCGCAGAATCCGCGATCGGAACGATCTGGTCGTCCTCGCCATGCATGACGAGCGTCGGCACAGCGATCTTCTGCAGGTCCTCGGTAAAATCGGTTTCCGAGAAGGCCTTGATGCAATCGTAGTGCGCCTTGGCGCCGCCCATCATGCCCTGCCGCCACCAGTTCTGGATCACGCCCTGGCTGACCTTCGCATCCGGCCGGTTGAAGCCGTAGAAGGGACCCGTCGGTATGTCGAGGAAGAATTGCGCCCGATTGGCGAGGAGGGCCGCGCGGAAGCCATCGAAGACTTCGATCGGCAAGCCGCCCGGGTTCTTGTCCGATTTGACCATAATCGGCGGCACGGCGCCGATCAGCACGGCCTTGGCGACGCGGCCCCTGCCGGCGCGGGCAACATAGTGGGCAACCTCGCCGCCACCCGTCGAGTGGCCGATGTGAACCGCATTCTTGAGGTCAAGATGCTCGGCAAGCTCCGCGACATCGGCAGCGTAGGTATCCATCTCGTTGCCGGTCTCCGTCTGGCTGGAGCGGCCATGGCCGCGGCGATCGTGCGCGATGACGCGATAGCCCTTTTCCAGAAAGAACATCATCTGCGCGTCCCAATCGTCGGAACTCAACGGCCATCCATGATGGAAGACGAGCGGCTGGGCATCGCGAGAACCCCAGTCCTTGTAGAAGATCTGAGTGCCGTCTTTGGTGGTGATCGTGCTGCTGCTCATTGTGTCCTTACCTTTCGAAGATGGTTGCTTTGTAGAGGCTTGTGCAGATTGAGCGAAGGGGGTGGCCGCAGCGGCGGCAAGGCCGAGCCCGGCTGCCATAACCCCTCGGCGGGTAGCTTGATGGATCGACTGGCTCATTTCAATCTCCGCTTTTTGTTATCACGCGATTTATTGTCGCGATAAAATATGCATATGCCCTTCGACCCCTTCTGTCTACAATAAAATTATTTTGCGATTATTTATCGCGATACATAAATAGAGGAATTGCGGGCAAGCTGCCGAACATGTGGCAAACCGCCTTGCCTCCGATTACCCCTGATCGTGAAAAGCCGGCCGACCCGCGCTTTACTGCGCAGGCTTGTCGGCGAAATGCGCGATCGCGAATTCCGCAACCTTGCCGATCGCCTTCTGCGCATCGCTGAGCCAGAAGGGGAAAATCTGCCATTGATGGATCATCCCCGGCCAGATTTCCACGCTTGCATTGCCGCCCGCCTGCCGTATCTTGTCCGCCAGCCGCGTGCCGTCATCGAGCAGCGTCTCATGCGAACCGACCTGGATCAGCAACGGCGGAAAGCCGGAAAAATTGCCGTAGAGGGGCGATATGTCCGGATCGGCAGGAGATCGATCCCCGGCGAATGCATCGGCGATCAGGGCCAGTTCGCTCTTGCCCATGAACGGATCGCTGGATGCGTTGGCAGTCAACGACGCCCCCGTCGCGGAAAAGTCGGCAATCGGGCTCATCGCCACCACGGCCGCAGGAAGCGTTCCCCTAAGACGCAGCTGGTTCAGGACGACTTCGATCGCCAGCGTCGCTCCCACCGACTCGCCGGCGACGACGATGTTGCCGGGCTTGTATCCCGACGTCAGGAGCCAGCGGAAAGCTGCGACCGCATCGTCTCTTTGCGCGGGAAAGCCATTTTCGGGTGCGAGGCGGTAGTCGATCAGCAGCACGTCGGCCGAAGCCGCTTTGGCAAGTGCGGCAGCGACGTTTCGGTGCGTTCTGAGCGAGCCGCTATAGAAGCCGCCGCCATGCAGATAGAGGATCGCGCGCCGGCCGATCGGGTGATGCAGCCGCGCGGGCCAGATCAGATTGCCGTCCACGCCGTTGGCATCGACGCGCCGGATCTGTACGCGCGTCGGATCGGGTGTCGATGCCATGAGCGCCTCGAAGCGGGCCCTCCTCTGGCGAAGATCGGGGCCGGACATGGCGCCATTGTCGCGCAATGTGCCGACCAGCATCTCGACCTGCTGGATCGATGCCTTCGTCTGCGGCGCCATCTCGGGCATCTCGGCAGCGACGGCCCGAGATACCGGCAGAAGGGTTGCGGCACTTACGACGATCGCCGCCATGACAAAACGGGACCCATAGCGAAATGGTCGGAACTCGTTCATAAGAGCAGCCTTTTCCAGCAACCGAACACGACATCGCAAGGCTACGGTCGCAGAAACACGGTTCGTGTCAAGCGGGAGTGACGGCGGGAAAGGCCGATAGGGTCAGCGGTTCGCTCACCTGCCTTCGGCCCACCATTGCGCTCAGATGATTGTGCGGGCCGATGTGGGCGGATCAGCCGGCCCGGCGATTTGCATGCGACAGGCGAGCCATGATTGCTTCTCTTGCCGCTCGCGAACCGGAAAGACGCTGCCTTGTGGTCTTCAGCACATCCGCGCTTGCCTCGTCGGGTGTTCCCGAGTGGAACGGCGGTTCCGGCGCATATTCCAGTGAAAGCTGGATCTCCTCGGCTTCTCGCTGGCCACCCAGAGCTGCGACGATGGTCAAGCCGAAATCGATGCCGGCGGTAACGCCGCCCGCGGTGAAGAGATTGCCGTCCCGAACGACGCGGCCGGGCGTGGCGATCGCTCCGAAGCCGGCAAGAAAATCATGCGCGTTCCAGTGGGTCGTCGCTCTTTTGCCTTCCAACAGGCCTGCGGCGCCAAGGACAAGGGAGCCGGTGCAAACGGATGTCACGAAACGCGCCCCGGCCGCCTGCGTCCGCACGAATGACAGAACGGCGTCATCTTCGAGCAAGGCATTGACACCGCCGCCGCCCGGCACGCAGACGACATCCAGCTGCGGGCATTCCGCAAAGCTCGTCGTCGGCTGCAACACCAGTTTTGTCGCCGAAATGATCGGATCCTTATCTTTCCAGACCAGATGAACCTCGGCATTTTCCATGGAAGCGAATATCTCATAGGGCGCGGTCAGATCGAGTTGCTGGACGCCGGGAAAGGCAAGCAGGCCGAAACGGATAGTCATGACGGATCTCCAATGATTGACACCGGCAAGCTTATTCGACAACACTCTGGCGTATTTGCCAAACCACCGCCATTTTGTGCCAATCATGCGCCGCATCGAAATTCTCGCCTTCGACAACGCACAGCTGCTCGATATCACCGGGCCGCTGCAGGTCTTCACCAGCGCCAATGAGGCCGCAGTCGAAGCTGGGCTGGCAAGACCCTATGACGCAATCGCCGTCGCCATGGGAACGCAGACGAGAACCACTTCCGGCCTTGCGCTCGTAACGATCCCTCTTGGCGATGCGGACAGCCCGATCGATACACTGATCGTCGCAGGCGGCTGGGGTGTCAACAAGGCCTGCGAGGAGGGCACCCTGCTTGAATGGATACGCAGACGATCGGCAAGCGCCCGGCGCACCGCCTGCGTCTGCAGCGGCGCCTTTCTTCTCGCCGAAGCCGGGCTTCTGGATGGGCGGCGTGCCGCAACCCATTGGAATCGCTGCGATGAATTCGCGCGACGCTTTCCAAAGGTAAGGCTTGAGCCCGACCCCATCTTCGTTCAGGACGGATCGATTTGGAGTTCGGCCGGCGTGACGGCTGGCATCGATCTTTCGCTCGCCCTGGTGGAAGCGGACCTCGGGCGCAAGCTGGCCCTTGCAGTTGCGCGCGAGCTTGTCGTCTTTCTCAAGCGTCCCGGCGGCCAGGCGCAGTTCAGTTCGGCGCTGCGCCTGCAGGAAAACGGCGAGCGCTTCGATCGTCTGCACGCCTGGATCACGGATAATTTGCGCGCGGACCTTTCGCTGCCGGCGCTCGCCGAACAGGCGAATATGAGCGCCCGCAGCTTTTCCCGCCATTATCTGAAGGCGACCGGCCGCACGCCGGCGCGAGCCGTGGAGGAGATTCGCATCGAAGCCGCGCGCCGTCTTCTGGAAGAAGGCCTGACGGTGCATCAGGCGCGCATGCGATGCGGTTTCAGCTCGGAAGAAACCATGCGGCGCAACTTCGCGCGAAAATTCGGCACCACGCCGCAGGCGTTCCGCGATCATTTCGCCTAATGCCATTCCAGGACCCGTCGCGAACTGGCTCGCTCCGGAGCAAGCTGAGCTGCCTTGCACAAATAGTGCCGTGGCAATCTTCCGAAACCGGTTCAGTCATCATAGTCTGACCGAACCGGATTCAGGACAAGGCTAAGCAGAATGGCGACGCACCGCTTCTCCCCCACCGTGTACCACAATGTCATCGGCTCGCTGCCGCCGGCCTTGCATATCGCCGACGGCGATACGGTCGTGACCGAAACGCTCGATGCCGCCGGCTACGACAAGCACGACACTCACCGCATCTCCGGCCCCAATCCGATGAACGGGCCGATCTTCATCGAGGGCGCGGAACCGGGCGATGCCCTCAAGGTCGAGATTCTTGCCATGCAGCCAACGCGCGATACGGGCTTCACCCGCAGCGTCGTCGCGAGCAATGTGGTCGATCCGCAGGACGTGCGCGCCTTGCCGGAGAGTAAAAAGGCCATCTGGCAGATCGACCGCGAGGCACTGACGACACGGCTGGCCGAGCCCGTCGCGGGTCTCGAAACCCTGACCCTGCCGCTCTCGCCGATGATCGGCTGCTTCGGGGTCGCGCCCTCGCTCGGCCAGGCCATATCGACGGCCACCAGCGGCGAGTTCGGCGGCAATATGGACTATCGCCTGCTCGGGCCGGGCACGACCGTCTGGTTTCCGGTATTCGCGCCCGGCGCACTCTTCTTCCTGGGCGATTGCCATGCGGTGCAGGGAGACGGCGAGATCGTCGGCACCGGGATCGAAACCACCTTCGAGGTCACTGTCCGGCTGAGCGTGGAAAAGAAAAAGACGATCGTCTGGCCGCGCGGAGAGACGGCCGACGATATTTTCACCATCGGCAATGCCCGGCCGCTCGACCAGGCCCTGCAGCACGCGACCAGCGAGATGCTGCGCTGGCTTGGCGCCGACTATGGCCTGGACAAGACGGCCGCCAGCCATCTGCTCGGTCAGGTCGTACGCTATGACGTCGGCAACGTCTTCGACCCCGCCTACACCATGGCCTGCCGGGTTTCGAAAAACTGGCTCAAGCGCCGTTAGAGCCATTCCGGGAAAAGCGCGCAGCGGTTTTCCCGGAACCGCTCCAGGCTCCAGGGCCTCAGCTTGCATCCAGCGACTGATCGCGCCGCTGGCGCGAGACGTTGCTCTCCTGCCGCTCGCGCGCCATGCGACTGACGGCAGCGCGCAATTGCGGGTGTCGCGACATGAACAGGTTGAAATCGCGACGGTCCAGCACGAAGAGCTGACAGAAATCGACGGCGACGACATCGGCCGTGCGGCGCGCGCCCGTCAACAGCGCCATTTCGCCGAAGAAGGAACCAGCGCCGAGCGGAATCTCCTCGTCCTCCAGCTGCACTTCCACGGCGCCAGACGCGATGAAGAACATGCTGTCGCCGCGATCGCCCGTGCGGATGACACGATCGCCCGGCGAGGCCGACCGCGGCCGGAAGAGCAGCAGAAGCTCCTCGTGCGCATTGTCGTCGAGCTCGGCGAACATCGGAAAGGTTTCGATAAGCTGCTCGATCTCGAGATGATGCTGGCGATCCCGTTCCTCGCGCTGCTTGTTGATGACGGCCAACTGGCGGCGCAGGCTTTCCTGCTTGGCCATGCCGTATTTGTTCGCCAGAAACGGCCAACGGGAGAACGCCCATTTTTCCAGCTTTTCGGTGGCGAAGAAGGCCAGCGGGTTGAGCGTGATCGACAGGATCGCCCCGGCAAGGATGAGATCCTGCCCTTCCCGCGTCAGCAGTCCCAGCGAAACGCCGAGCCCCGCGAGAATGAAGGAGAATTCGCCGATCTGCGCAAGACCCGCCGCCACCGCGAAGCCGATGCTGGCGGGATAGCGCAGCAACAGCACGACGCAGAAAGCGATCAACGACTTGCCGAGCATGATGAGCGCAAGCACGCCGATAATCATCAGCGGCTCGCGGATCAGCACCGACGGATCGAAGAGCATGCCGACGGACACGAAAAACAGAACGGAAAACGCATTCTGCAATGGCAGGGAGTCGGCAGCAGCCCTGTGGCTGAGATGCGATTCGCTCATCACGAGGCCGGCAAAGAAGGCACCGAGCGCGAAGGAAACGCCGAATATCTGGGCCGCGCCGAACGCAATGCCGAGCGCGATCGCCAGCACCGACAGCGTGAAGAGCTCGCGCGAGCCCGTACGGGCAACGGATGTCAGAAGCCAGGGCACGATACGCGGGCCGATGAAGATGGCCACAGCCGCAAACGCCGCCACCTTGACCAGCGTCATGCCGATGGTCAGCCAGATGGAGCCGGAAGCCGCATGCTCGCCGGCATCGCCGTGTCCGCCCAGAACACCGGCAAAGGCCGGCAGCAGGACGAGCGCGAGCACCATGGCCAGATCCTCGACGATCAGCCAGCCGACGGCGACGCGGCCATTGGTCGAACTGACAAGATTGCGTTCTTCGAGAGCCTTGAGCAACACGACGGTACTGGCAACGGCAAGGCTCAGGCCGAGAACCAGGCCCGCGCCGACGCTCCAGCCCCAAAGCGATGTCAAGCCGACACCCAGCAACGTCGCGATTGCAATCTGTCCGATGGCGCCGGGAATCGCGACGCCGCGCACCGCCAGCAGGTCTGCGGCCGAAAAATGCAGGCCGACACCGAACATCAGCAGGATCACGCCGATTTCGGCCAATTGCGATGCCAGCGAAACGTCGGCGACAAAACCGGGAGTGGAGGAGCCGATGATGACGCCCGCCACCAGATAACCGACCAGCGGCGGCAGATGCAGCCTGTCGGCAAGATAGCCGAAAACAGCCGCAAACACGAAGCCGGCGGCAATCAATGCGATCAATGCAACGTCGTGCGGCACGGCTGTCCTTCCCGTTTCACGGCGTTAAAGCCTGTTTCCTTTGATGAAGGCTACCTAGCACCGCTTTTGCCGGACCGTCTACGGGGTGCCGCGAAGCGGGAGGGAAACATCGCCTTGCCGAAACAAGGCGATGCGAAGTCCGGAGCCTACTGCTCCAGAACGATCTGCAATTTGACGTCCGTCGGCCGGGCTTCGACGGCACGGTCGAAAGCCTTGATGGAATCCTCGAAACCGAAGGTCTCGGAGATCAGCGGCTTGAGATCGACGCGGCCGGAGGCGATCAGCGCGATGGAACGCTCATACTGGTGCGCGTAACGGAAGACCGTCTCGATGCGGATTTCCTTCGTCGATGCCGTCGAAACATCGAAGCCGACCGGATTGACCGGCAAGCCGACGGCGACGATGACGCCGCCCGGACGCGGAAGCGCCATGACGGTCTCCCAGGCCTTCGGCGACCCCGAGCATTCGAAGACGACATCCGCGCCCCAGCCGTCGGTCAGGCGATCGACCTCCTCGATGAGATCCTTCTCGCGAATATTGACGGGGATGACGCCCTGATACTGGGCGGCGATATCGAGCTTCGGCTGGGCCAGATCGGCAACGATCGCCCGCGCACAACCGCCGGCAAGGGCCGCAACCGCCACCATGATGCCGATCGGGCCGGCGCCAAGCACCACGGCCGTATCGCCGGGAGTGATGCGCGCTTTGGTGGCGGCCTGCATACCGACGGCGAACGGCTCGACCATCGCGCCCTCGGCAAAGCTGACATTGTCCGGCAGCTTGAAGGTGTAGTTGGCGGGATGAACGACGAAGGGCGTCAACACGCCATGGATCGGCGGCGTTGCCCAGAACGTAACGGCGGGATCGACATTGTACATGCCGAGCCGGCTGGCCTTGGAATTTGCGTCGGGAATGCCGGGCTCCATGCAGACGCGATCCCCGACCTTCAGATGCGTTACGCCGGCGCCCACTTCGACGACGGTGCCCGCCGCCTCGTGGCCGAGCACCATCGGCTCATTGACGATGAACGGGCCGATTTTGCCGTGCGTATAGTAATGCACGTCGGACCCGCAGACGCCGACCGTGTGGATCTTGATCTTCACCTTGCCCGGTCCGACCTCCTGCGGCAGATCGATATCGCGGATCGCCAGTTCATGCTGGCGTTCCAACACCAGGGCACGCATCTTGCTCATTGCCACTTCCTCTTTCCAAAGCAACCGATCGTCCCGGATCAGCAGGGACGAAATTCTTAGCCGTTATACCGCCTGAACGGGCGCCGCAAAACGATCTTCATGCAATCTCTTCAAAATTGTCGAGCGCCCGATTGCGAGCGGATAGGTATTCGGCTCCAATATCAGGCAATACTTATTGCTTAACACCCTATTGCCGATATTGACTGGAGTTCCATTTCTTGCCTTTTTAACGGGCGAGGATAAGGAGGGGCTCATCATGGCAGTATATGACTGGACCGGTCAGCGTGCCCGCCGGATGAAGATGTTGCGTGCGGCGAGCTTTGCAATGCTTCTGATCATTCTGATGGCGATACCCGCGATCTTGCTGCACTACAATCTGATCCACTATCCGCACTGAGCGTCATTTCGAGAACGATGATCGTCACGCCGCTTTCCTTGCGCCGGGTTTCGGCTTGCGGGAAACATTGTCACCAGCCTTGCCGTCCAGCGGCAGGCAATCCAGCACGGCAAGCAGCGCGATAATGCCGAGCAGCACAAAGGCCAGCCGAAACTCGATGGCGACGATGCCGCCTGCGCCAAGCGGCGCGCTGATCGCCTGACCGATGCGGATGCCGATCGCCCCGACGGCAATACCCATGCCCATCGTCAGCTGGAAGGCGGTGCTGAACAGCGTATTGGCCCCCGTCATCTGCTGCGGCGGAATATCCGCAAAGGCGATCGTGTTCAGCGCGGTGAAATGCATCGACCGGCACATGCCGCCGATGAACAGCACCGGCACGATGAACCACAAGGGCGTATCGGGCGAAAACAGCGCACAGGCTGCGATGAAGACGGCATTGAGGATGCCGTTGACGATCAGCACCGGCTTGAAGCCGAAACGCCGCAGAATCGGCGTCGTTGCCGGTTTCATCGCCAGATTTCCGGCAAAGACCGCCAGCGTCAGCATCCCGGCATGAAAGGCGCTGAGTCCGAACCCCACCTGAAACATCAGCGGCAGCAGAAAGGGCACGGCCCCGATGGCGATGCGGAACAGCGATCCGCCCGAAATGGTGATCGCGAAGGTCGGAAGCCTGAGCCCGGAGAGATCGATCAGCGGATGGTCCGTCCGTCGGAAATGAAATACGGCGACGGCGAGCAGGACGATGCCGACGAGCACATAGGCCCATGCCTCAAGCCAGACAGGATCGGGCCGCCCGATCAGTTCCAGGCCGTACATCAGGCTGGCCAGACCGATGCCGCTGACGACGAAACCGATCCAGTCGAAAGGCGGGCGCGCCGTGCTCTTGGTTTCGGGAATGAGCATGAGCGCGAAGACGAATGCCAGAACGCCGAGCGGCAGATTGAGGAAGAAGATCCAGCGCCAGCTCGCATGATCGGTAATGAAGCCGCCGAGCGGCGGCCCGAGGATCGGCGCGACCAGCGCAGGCCAGGTGATCGTCGCAATGGCCGAGATCAGCTTGTCCTTCGGCGTGTTGTTCAGAACCACGAGCCGGCCCACCGGCACCATCATCGCCCCGCCGACGCCCTGCAGGATGCGCATGGCGACGAAAGAGCCGACGCCATTGGCAAAACCGCAAAGGACGGATGCGAGCGTGAAGATGACGACCGCCGTCGTGAATACCAGGCGCGCGCCGAAGCGATCGCTGATCCAGCCGCTGATGGGAATGAAGACGCCGAGCGTCAGGAGATAGGCGCTCATGCCGATATTGAGATCCACCGGACGGGCACCGAAGGAAACGGCCATCTGCGGCAGCGCCGTGGCGATAACCGTGCCGTCCAGATTTTCCATGAAGAAGGCCCCGGCCACGAGCAGAGCAATCAGGAGCGAGCGCGAGCCGGCCTCCTGCACGCCTTCCCTTTGCCCACGCGTGGACATGTCGTTCATCGATCAGCTACTCCGAATCCGCCTCTCATCCTCACCGTATTTAAACGGTTCGGCAACGTTTACGATAGACAGAAATCCTCCCATCAATCGATTGGCCGATCACGTTTCACCGGACGATCGGTGCGTAATTTGATCGCGGAATGCGCGCCCGTGACGATCCCGCAGCGAGACGGCTCCCCAGCGCGTCATGCGGTCGAATTGATCCTTCAATCCTGGCCAGTAGGCATCCATGCGCAAGGCATGCTAGGATTTTGCCGGGACATGCCGCAAAAGGGACGACAGGATCGACATCGGAACACTATGGAACCGCCCAGACGGGCTGACACAGCCGCATAAAGCCCCCACCGAACATAAGCCGACGTTTGTTCCCGAAACGGCGCATCAATAAGGAACGAGAGCCCCGCATAATGAAACATGGCCAGGACGCAATGACCTCTCCGGCTACTCCGGAGTCGAAGCTGACCGTAACGCACTCGCCCTTCGACGCCTTTGTGCGAAAATACGGCACGATCCCGCGGCGCGGCGTCTTCGGCTATTTCGTCCACGAACTCGGCCGGCGCATCGTTCGCGGAGATTATCCCGTCGGCACGACGCTTCCCAACGAGCCGGATCTGGTCGAACAATTCGGCATCAGCCGCACCGTCATCCGCGAGGCGATGAAATGCCTTGCGGGCAAGGGGCTGGTGGAGATCAAGACCCGCGTCGGCACGCGCGTCAAGGAGCGCACCAACTGGCATCATCTCGATACGGACGTCATGGTCTGGTACTACGAGACAGGGCCTTCCGTGGAGATCATGCGGTCGATCAAGGACCTGCGGCTGGCGCTCGAGCCGGAAGCGACGGCGCGCGCGGCCCTGCGCCGTAGCGAGAGCGACGTTGCCGCCATCACCTCGGCTTACGAGGAGATGGCTTCCACCATCGGCGACGTCAACAGCAATGCCGATGCCGACCTGCGCTTCCACACCGCGATCTTCGCGGCCACGCACAACATGATCTATTCGCAGCTGATAGACCTGATCGCCGTCGGCATCTACGCCAACCGCACGCTTTCCGGCCACGAAGACATCGCCGAGGGCCAAAGGCGCTCCCTGCCCCTTCATAAAGCCATCCTGGAGGCCATCGTCACCCAGGATGCCAACGCCGCCATGAAGGCGTCACGAAACCTGCTGGATGCCTGGCTCGCCCGCGACTACGGTTTCTAGAGCTGTTCGAGGAAACGAGCGCAAGCGGTTTTCCTGAACTGCGCTAGTGGGTCATTGCATCTTGAGCATCCGCCTTGGAGACCGGAGATTTGCGGCCGGCGTCATGGGCGACCGGGATGAGCCAGATGGTGGCAAAAGTCGTCAGGGCAACGATGACGACGCCCCAGAAGCTCCAATGCAGCGCCGCATCGAAAACCCCTCTGATCGCGGGATCGCCGACGAGATCGGAAAGGCCGGTCGGCTGGTTGAGGATATCGTGAAGCCTGTCCGCCAGTTCCCCGCTGCCATAATGCGCGATGCCGACATTCATGATCGCGCCGAGCGCCGTGGCGCCAAGGGTGTTGCCGAGACTGCGCGAGAAGATGATCGACGCCGTGGCACTTCCGCGCATCGACCATTCGACACTCTCCTGCACCAGCACGACGCTGGTGAGGCTGATAAGGCCCATGCCGAAGCCCATCAGGAACGAGCCGATACCCGCGATTACCGGGCTGCTGTCGGGCGTCAGGAACAGGAGAAAGACCGCACCGAAGGGAAACATCAGGCTGCCGGCGCGCAGGGTCCGGCGGATGCCGAAAGCCCGGAAGAAGCGGCTCGACAGCATCACGGCCAGCGGCCAGCCGACGATCAGCATCGTCAAAGTGAAGCCCGCTTCGAGCGGCGAGCGGCCGAGCACGCCCTGAACATAGATCGGCAGGACCGTCGTCAGCCCGATCAGGGCCATGCCGGCAAGCAGCGTGGCGGCGTTGCTGGTGGCGATCAACCGCCGGCTCCAGAGCGCGATCGAGATGATCGGCTCCGGCGCGCGCCGCTCCTGCCACAGGAACAGGATGCCGGACACGACAAAGACGATTGCGAGCGGACAGAGAACCGCAAAGCCCGCATCGGTTTCCGTCAGGATGACGAGCAGCGACACGATCGAGATCGAAAACAGGATCGTGCCGAGATAATCGATCTTCGCTTTGCGCGGGGTGATGGACTCGTGCAGGAAACCCATGAAGCCGGCGATGGAGAGCACCCCGATCGGCAGGTTGATCCAGAAAATCCAGGCCCAGGACAGATTGTCGACGATGATGCCGCCGGCAAGCGGTCCGATGACGGCGGATATGGCCCAGACGCTGGCAAGCACGCCCTGCACCTTGGCGCGCTCTTCCAGCTTGTAGAGATCGCCGACGACGGTCATCGTCACGGGCTGAATGGCGCCGGCCCCAAGACCCTGCAGAAGCCTGAAGACGATCAGGGAGGCCATCGACCAGGCGAAACCCGCCAGCGCCGAGCCGGCGAGGAAGATAAGGATGCCGCAGATGAGCATGGGTTTGCGGCCAAAAATATCGGAAAGCTTGCCATAGATGACCGTCGTGGTGGACTGCGCTAGGAGAAAGGCGGAGAAGACCCAGCTATAATAGGTGAATCCGCCGAGCTGCCCGACGATACGCGGCATGGCGGTGGCGACGATGGTCGCTTCGATGGCGACCATGAAGGTCGCCAGCATGATCGAGGCGATGACGAACGGACGCCTCGAGCGATCGACCGTGCTGGACATGGCATTCCTTTCTGACTGCTGCGCTCGATTCCGAAGACGCATGGGCCTTTGCAGCGGCCGTGGTCGAGCGCTTGACTGCTGGGATCTGAAGTCCAGGGACGAAACGATCGGCAGGGACGGCCGCGGAATCGTTATAGTAAGCTTTGCATATTGGTAGACGGCGATGTCAACTGCTTATACGCAAGCGTGCTGCCGCCCAATCGCCCCCCGATGCCGGTCCGGCAAGATGATTTGCAAATCCGGATCGACGTGAACCATGCAGGCCCGCAAACGCATTGACGGCACCGCATCAATAGGACCATACTGAACTTATAGTCGCCTGTTAGTTTATTTTTTGAACTTAATGGCGGCAAAGACGCAGAAATCCAGACGGAACATCGAATTGCTTACGTCCTCTCAGCAGCAGCTTCTGCGGGTTATCGGCCAGTCGGGTCCGTCGAGCCGCACTGTTCTGGCGGCATCCATGGGATTGAGCAAGGCTGCCATGAGCGGGATTGCGCGCGATCTGATTTCCCTCGGCGTCCTGCGCGAGACCGAGACGGTCTATGGCCAGGGTCGCCCGTCGATCCTGCTGGATCTGCATCCGGAAGGCGCTTTCTTCGTCGGCATTTCGCTGATCGAGGAGCCTGCGCCGCTGGTGCTCAGCGACTTCAACGGCAATGTCGTCGCGCGCCGAACCATGCCCCTTTCGCGCAATCCGGAAACCATAGCGGAGATGATCGCCGAGGCGCTGCCGAAACTGCTTTGCGAGCGTAAGGACGCCGGCCGGAAGCTCGCCGGCCTTGGCATCGCGCTCTCCGGCTTCGTCGACGAGAAGCAGGCAAGCTGCGTGCAATCCACCCTGCTTGGATGGCAGGACGTGCCGCTGGCCAGCATCGTCAAGCACAAGACCGGCATCGACACCTTCATCGAGAACGACGCCAAGGCGGTCGCCGTCGGCGAAAAACTGTTCGGCAGCGCCCGCGAGATGCAGAATTTCAGCATCGTCTCGTTCGACAACGGTATCGGCTGCGCCCATTTCGTCGGCGGGAAACTCTACCGCGGCAACCATGGCGGCGCCGGCGAGATCGCCCATTGCACCATCGAGCCCAATGGCTCGCCCTGCCGCTGCGGCAAGCGCGGCTGCCTCGACACAGTCGCCTCGTTGAAGGCGATCAAGGAAATGGCGAGGGCGGAGGGGCTCGCCTGCCGGTCCCTCGACGAGCTGGAGACGGAGGCATCGCGGGGCAACGTCATGGCGATCGGCATCCTGCATCGCGCCGGCAGCGCGCTTGGGTTGGCGATTGCGCATCTCATCCAGTTCAACGATCCCGGCCTGATCCTGATCACCCATGTCGAAGGCCGGTTCGATGGCCTTTTCGGCACTGTCATGCGGCAGGCAGCCGAAGCGAACGTATTGCCGCGCTGCGCCGGCCGGACGCCGATCCGCACCCAGCGCGTCGACGGCGACGTCTGGGCACGCGGCGCCGCCAGCATCGCCGCTCATAATTTTCTGATTGGTCCTAACCCCTGTTGAGGTTCCCATGCGCATTGCCGTCGGAGGCATTCACATCGAATGCAGCACCTATAATCCCGTCCTGAACGAAGAGAAGGATTTTCGCGTTCTGCGCGGCGCCGACCTGACCGCCGCACCTTACTTCGCTTTCCTTAGGGATTACGATGGCGAGTTCCTGCCGACCATTCATGCCAGAGCCATCGCCGGCGGTCCGGTTGCCCGCCATACATACGAAGCCTTCAAGGCCGAATTCCTGGAGCGGCTGAAGCCGCTGCTTCCGCTCGACGGACTCTACCTCGCCATGCATGGCGCCATGTATGTCGAAGGCATGGAAGACGCCGAGGGCGACTGGATCAGCGCCGCGCGCGCCGTCGTCGGCGACGCCTGCATGGTCTCGGCGAGCTACGACCTGCACGGCAACGTCACCCAGCGCATCATCGATGCGCTCGACATGTACTCCACCTATCGCACCGCGCCGCATATCGATGTGGAGGAGACCATGCGCCGCGCCGTCAAGATGCTGACGGAAAGCCTGAAGACCGGCGTGAAACCGATCCTGCTCTGGGCGCCGATCCCGGTGGTCCTGCCGGGCGAGCGCACCAGCACCGTCGACGAGCCGGCCAAAAGCCTCTACGACATGCTGCCCGAAATGGATGCGCTCGACGGCGTCTGGGATGCATCGCTGATGGTCGGCTATGTCTGGGCCGACGAGCCCCGCACCACGGCTGCCGTCATCATGACCGGCACGGACCGCGCCGTGCTCGAGCGCGAGGCGAAGCGGCTGGCCCAAGCCTATTGGGATGTGCGCAAGGACTTCGTTTTCGGCTGCGAGACGGGCTCGATCGAGGAATGCGTCGCCCAAGCGATTGCCAGCACGACCGCGCCGGTGATTCTGGCCGAATCCGGCGACAATCCGACGGGCGGCGGCGTCGGCGACCGCGCCGATGTGCTGGCCGAACTGATTGCCAAGGGAGCCGATGGCGTGATTTTCGCCGGCATCGCCGACAAGGCCGCGACGGAAGCCTGCTATGCCGCTGGCCTCGGCGCCACCCTTTCCCTTTCCGTCGGCGCATCGCTCGACACCAAGGGGAGCCAGCCGGTCAGGGGCAGCTTCACCGTCAAGTACCTGCTTGATGTCGCAGAGGCGAGCGACGCGCAAGCCGTGGTTTCCATCGGCGGGATCGACCTCGTCTTGTCGGCCAAGCGCCGCCCCTATCACAACATCGCCGATTTCACCCGCCTCGGCCTCGATCCGCACAAGGCCAGGATCGTCGTCGTCAAGTCCGGCTACCTCTCGCCGGAGCTGGCGCCGATCGCCGATCCGAACCTGATGGCGCTGTCGCCCGGCGTCGTCGACCAGTTCGTCGAGCGACTGCCGCGGCTGCGCAAGACGAGACCGACCTACCCCTTCGACAAGGATTTCGATTTCACGCCCGAGACGGCGCTTTCCGCGCGCAGCCTCGGGCGCTGAACATTCGGCAGGCCGCGAAAAACGTCGGTCGTCATCGCCATCTCGGCCTCAGAAAGGCAGCCCCGTTTTCGCGGGCTGCCTTTCGCGTTGCGCACAAACATTGTGCATCGCAAAAATTGCACAAAAAAGCGCTTGACGGCGGGATCGAGTTGAATTTTTATTGAACCAATTTCAAATTGGTTCACTCCTTGTCATGGCAGCCAGCAGCCTTCCGGAGAATTCGGTTCACGCCCTGGAAAGGCTCCGGGGGCTTCTGAACTCCGCCGATCTGCCGGCGGACGGAAAGCTTCCGACGGAACGCGCCCTTTCGGAGACGCTGGGCGTCAGCCGGCGCGCGATCCGGCGGGCGCTCGAAGTGCTGGAGGCCGAGGGCCGCGTCTGGCGGCGCCAGGGCTCCGGAACCTATGTCGGGCAGCGTCCGGACGACTGGAGCCAGCATGTCAGCACCCTTGTCGCCGGCACGGACCTGATGGAGGTCATGGAGGTCCGCCTGCGCGTCGAGCCGCAACTGGCCCAGCTCGCCGCCATGCGCGCCAAGCCAGGCGACATCGAGCGCATGTATGAGCTGGCGAAGAAGATCACCGCCAGCGACGATGCCGATAGCCGCGAACTCTGGGACGGAGCGCTGCACCGGCTGATCGCGCAGAGCGCCGGCAACCAGTTCTTCCTGACCATCTTCGACGTGATCAACCATGTTCGTCAGGACGAAGCCTGGCAAACCATTCGCGAATTGGCCCGCAGCACCAACAAGACGCGCCCGGCTTCCTATGCCCAGCATATGGCCATCATCGACGCGATTGCCGCGCGCAATCCGATGCAGGCGGCCGAAGCCATGCGCGAACACCTGCTGATGCTGCAGGAAAGCCTGGTCCGCATCACCTCCCTCGACGCGCAAAACCCGCAGCTGCGAGTGACCGAGGAGGTGGGCTGAGCATCGGCACGACACGGCGACGAATAACGACCGGAGAGGAAAGCGGTCGAAGACGCGGTGAACGACAACCATAAACAGGAGAACGAAATGAAGATCGCCAGATTCCTGACATCGCTTGCCGCCGGCGCCCTGATCGCGTTGCCGGCCTTCGCCGTCGAGCTCAAGATCGGCCTGCAGGACGACGCCGATGCACTGGACCCCGCACAATCGCGTACCTTCGTCGGCCGCATCGTCTATACCGCACTCTGCGACAAGCTCGTTGACGTGACGCCTGACCTGCAGTTCGTGCCGCAGCTTGCCACGTCCTGGAAATGGTCCGCGGACGGCAAGCAACTGATCATGGAGCTGCGCCAGGGCGTGAAATTCCAGGACGAGACGCCGTTCAACGCGCAGGCGGTCGTCGACAACATCCAGCGCTATCAGACCCTGCCGGAATCGCGCCGCAAGAGCGAGCTTTCCTCCGTCGAGAAGGTCGAGGCCTCGGGCGAATATCAGGTGACGTTCACCTTGAAGGCGCCCGACGTCACGCTGCTTGCCCAGCTTTCCGACCGCTCCGGCATGATGGTTTCGCCGACGGCGGCAAAGGCTGCCGGCGCGAAATTCGGCGATCATCCCGTCTGCTCCGGTCCGTTCAAATTCGTCGAGCGCGTGCAGCAGGACCGCATCGTGCTCGAAAAATTCCAGGATTACTGGAACAAGGACAACATCTTCATCGACAAGTTAACCTACCTGCCGATCCCCGATACGACGGTTCGCCTGGCAAATCTGCGCTCCGGCGATCTCGACATGATCGAGCGCGTGGCCGCATCCGATGCCGGCACGGTCAAGAGCGATCCCAATCTCGTCTATGCCGATGCCGTCGGCACCGGCTGGCTCGGCGTCTATACCAATATCGGCAACGGCCCGCGCGCCGACAACCCGATGGGCAAGGACAAGCGCCTGCGCCAGGCTTTCTCGCTGGCGATCGACCGCGAAGCGGCCATGCAGATCGTCTTCGACGGCACCGGACTTGCCGGCAACCAGCCGTTCGCGCCCAACAGCCCCTGGTACGACAAGGATATTCCGGTGCCGGCCCGCGACGTCGACAAGGCCAAGGCGCTGGTCAAGGAAGCCGGATTCGACCGCGTTCCGGTCGAGCTTGCCGTCGCCAACAACCCCGTTTCCATGCAGATGATGCAGATCATCCAGTCGATGGTCGCCGAAGCCGGATTCGACGTGACGCTGAAGACGACCGAGTTCGCGACGCTGCTCGACGCGCAGTCGAGCGGCAACTACCAGCTCAGCCGATCCGACTGGTCCGGCCGCTCCGATCCCGACGGCAATATCCAGCAGTTCGTGACGACCGGCGCCGGCCTCAACGATTCCAAATACAGCAATCCGGACGTCGACAAACTGCTGCTTGAGGCGCGCCAGTCGCAGGACAATGCCGTGCGCAAGCAGAAATACGATGCAGCCGAGGCGATCCTGAACCAGGATTTGCCGATCATCTTCCTCGGGCACCAGGCCTGGATCTGGGCTTACAACAAGAAGGTCTCCGGCTTCGTACCCTCGCCTGACGGCATGATCCGCCTCGTGGGCGTAAAGAAGAGCGGCTGAGCCAACAACGCCATGCGGGCTCTCTCCCGCATGGCTTTTCCGGTATTCGATGCCGCGTCGAGGAACTGCCCATGTATAGCTATATCGGAAAGAGGCTGCTGGTCGCCATACCGACGCTGCTGATCATTTCGATCTTCGTCTTCTCGCTGCAGAAGCTTCTGCCGGGCGACCCCGTTCTGGCCATGGCCGGCGAGGAGCGCGATCCGCAGGTCCTGGAGCTGCTTCGAGAGAAATACCGGCTGAACGACCCGGTCATCTATCAGTATGGCTACTGGCTGCAGGGTGTCGCCAGGGGCGATCTCGGCGTTTCGCTGCGCACCAACCAGCCTGTTCTCACGCTCGTCGCCGAAAAGCTGCCGGTGACGATCCAGCTGGCCGTCATGTCGATGATCTTCGCCTTCGCCATCGGCATTCCCATGGGCATACTGGCGGCCGTGAAGAAGAATACCGTCATCGATTTCCTGGCCAATATCGTCGCCCTGTGCGGCTTGTCCGTGCCGAACTTCTGGCTCGGCATCATGCTCATACTGCTCGTCTCGGTGAAACTCCACTGGCTGCCGGCCTCAGGATACCAGCCGTTCTTCGAGGACCCCTGGCGCTCGATCCAGACCATGCTGATGCCGGCCTTCGTCCTCGGCAACGCGCTCGCCGCGACGCTGATGCGTCATACCCGCTCCTCCATGCTGAGCGTGCTCAGTGCCGATTACATCCGCACCGCCCGCGCCAAGGGCCTTCCGGAAACGGCGGTCGTGTTGCAACATAGTTTTCGCAACGCCATCCTGCCCGTCGTCACCGTCAGCGCCCTGCTCTTCGGCGAGCTTCTGGCCGGCGCCGTGCTCACCGAGCAGATCTTTACCATTCCGGGCTTCGGCAAGCTCATCGTCGATGCCGTCTTCAACCGGGATTACGCCGTTGTTCAGGGCGTCGTGCTGTGCACGGCTATCGGCTTCATCATCATGAACCTCATTGCCGATATTCTCTACGTCCTCCTCAATCCGCGCATGAGGGCAACGCTATGAGCACGATCGTCCAGACGACCGCAGCCGCGCCCACCGCCAAACGCGCGCCCAACCGGGCCTGGCGGAAGCTCAGGGCCAACAAGGGGGCCCTGGTCGGGCTCGCCATCATCCTCTTCTTCACCGCTCTCGCCGCGCTGGCGCCGCTCCTGCCGATCCCGGATCCAGTCGCCACCAGCTGGTCGGCGATCCGCAAGGCGCCATCGGCCGCGCACTGGCTCGGCACCGACGATCTCGGCAGGGACATCCTGTCCCGCATGATCTGGGGCGCGCAGGCGTCGCTGATGGCCGGCATCTTCTCGGTTGCCATCGCGGTCGCGATCGGCGTGCCGTTCGGCCTCATTTCCGGTTACTACGGCGGCTGGATCGACCAGATCATTTCGCGCATTACCGAGGCTTTCCTGGCGATGCCGTTCCTGATTACCGCCATTGCCCTTGCCGCCTTTCTGGGGCCGAGCCTCACCAACGCGATGATCGCAATCGGGCTTTCGGCGACACCGGTCTTCGTGCGGCTGACGCGCGGCCAGGTGCTGGCGGTCAAGACGGAGGAATATGTCGAGGGTGCCCGGTCGATCGGCCTGCGCCACTTCAGCATCATCACCCGCTACATCCTGCCGAACGTCTTTGCGCCCATTCTGGTGCAGGCGACACTCACCATCGCGACCGCGATCATTGCGGAAGCGAGCCTCTCCTTCCTCGGGCTCGGACAGCAGCCGCCCTCCCCGAGCTGGGGCTCGATGCTCAATGTGGCCAAGAACTATCTCGAACAGGCGCCCTGGATGGCCATGTGGCCGGGTGCCGCCATTTTTCTCGTCGTGATCGGCTTCAACCTCCTCGGCGACGGCCTGCGCGATGCGCTCGACCCGCGCGAAGCATGAATAAACTGAAAAGGATGCCCGCAATGACCGCATTCACTACCCGCCCCGAAATCCTCGGCACCTTCGGCGTCGTCACCTCGACGCACTGGATCGCGTCGGCCGTCGGCATGAGCATCCTCGAAAAGGGCGGCAATGCCTTCGACGCAGCCGTGGCGACCGGCTTCGTGCTGCAAATCGTCGAGCCGCATCTCTGCGGCCCCGGCGGCGACATGCCGGCGATCCTCTATTCGAAGAAGAAGGACAAGGTCGAGGTCATCTGCGCTCAGGGACCGGCACCCGCCGGCGCTACGATCGAGCACTATACGCGCGAGGGACTGAAGCTCATTCCCGGCGACGGCCTGCTTGCGACCGTCATCCCCGGCGCTTTCGACGGCTGGATGCTGATGCTGCGCGATTATGGCCGGCTGTCCGTCCGCGACGTCCTCGAACCGGCGATCCACTATGCCGAAAGCGGGCATCCCGTCCTGCCGCGCGTTTCGGCCACCATCGCAGGGCTTGCCGATTTCTACCGCAAGGAATGGCCGACCTCCTACGAAACCTGGCTTCCCGGCGGAGCCGTGCCGGAACCCTGGTCCAACTTCAGGAACCCCGTGCTTGCCGAAACATGGAAGCGTGTCGTTACCGAGGCGGAAAGCAAAAGCGACCGCGAAGCGCAGATCGAAGCTGCACGAAATGCCTATTATCGCGGCTTCGTGGCGGAAGCGATCGACAACTACGTCGGCAAGACAGCCGTCATGGACGCGAGCGGCGAGCGTCATAAAGGGGTGCTGACCGCCGACGATATGGCCAACTGGCAGGCTACCATCGAGGCGCCGCAAACCTATGATTATCACGACTGGACCGTCGCCAAGATCGGCCCCTGGGGGCAGGGACCGGTATTCCTGCAGGCGCTGTCGCTGCTCAAGGGCTTCGACCTCGCCGGCATGGACCCGGCCGGGGCCGACTTCGTCCATATCGTCACCGAGGCCATGAAACTCGCCTTCGCCGACCGAGAGGTCTATTATGGCGATCCGAATTTTACGACCATACCGCTCGAGACCCTGCTGTCGGACGCCTACGCCGAAAAGCGCCGTCGGCTGATTGCATCGGAGGCCTCGCTCGCCTTGCGCCCGGGCAAGTTGCCCGGCTTCGAGGACCAGTACGATCTTACCATGAAAATGCTCGAAGCGCCGGAAGCCAAGAGCGGAGCGGTCTATGAGCCGACAATGTCGCATCTCACCGAGAAGCGCGGCGACACCGTGCACATCGACGTCATCGACCGCGAAGGCAACATGGTGTCGGTGACGCCTTCCGGTGGCTGGCTGCAATCCTCCCCCATCGTGCCCGGCCTCGGCTTCTGCCTGAACTCCCGCGCCCAGATGTTCTGGCTGCAACCCGGCCTGCCCTCCTCGCTTGCTCCCGGCAAGCGGCCGCGCACGACACTCACCCCGACGCTGGCGCTGCATGAAGGGCGCCCGACGCTCGCTTTCGGCACACCCGGCGGCGACCAGCAGGAGCAATGGCAGCTCTCCTTCTTCCTGCGCTATGTCCATCACGGCCTGAACCTGCAGGAGGCGATCGACAAGCCCCTGTTTCACAGCACCCATTTCCCGAGCTCCTTCTATCCGCGCACCCGCGAGCCCGGCGGCCTGACGGCGGAAGCGAATTTCAGCGCCGATGTCCTCGAAGCACTTCGCAGGAAGGGCCACCAGCTGACCGTCGCGCCGGAATGGACCGTAGGCCGGCTGACCGCCGCTCGACGCGACGCATCGGGGCTTTTGCGCGCCGCAGCGACGCCGCGCCTGATGCAGGCCTATGCCATCGGGAGATAGCCTTTTGAGCGGCTCCTGAAATGTCCGACCAATGCGCAAGATCACGAATGGGGAACCGATGACGACCACCGCCGCGCCGACGATCGATCCGAATGGGCAGCCCGTCCTTTCCGTTTCCAATCTGACCACGTCGTTTCTCGTCGATGGTGAGTGGCGCACGGTCGTAAAGGACATTTCCTTCGACGTCATGCCGGGGGAAACGGTCGCTATCGTCGGCGAGAGCGGCTCCGGCAAAAGCGTGACGTCCCTCTCGGTCATGCGGCTGCTTGCGAGAGCCAGCAGCCGCATCGAAGGTTCGATCCGGCTCAACGGCCGCGATCTCCTCTCCTTGCCGGAGGCCGAAATGCCCAAGGTGCGCGGCAAGGATGTCGCGATGATCTTCCAGGAGCCGATGACTTCTCTCAATCCGATCTTCACCATCGGCCGGCAGATTTCCGAGGCGCTGACCTGCCACGGCAATATTTCCAAGGCCGAAGCGAAGGCGGAAACGATCCGTCTGTTGGAAAAGGTGCGTATCCCCAACGCGCCCTCGCGCTTCGACGAATATCCCCACCAGTTTTCCGGCGGCATGCGTCAGCGCGTGATGATCGCCATGGCGCTCGCCAGCCGCCCGAAACTGCTGATCGCCGACGAACCGACGACCGCGCTCGACGTGACCATTCAGGGACAGATCCTCGATCTCATCAAGGTGTTGCAGGAAGAGGAAGGCATGTCCGTCCTCTTCATCACCCACGACATGGGCGTCGTCGCCGAAATCTCCGATCGCACCATCGTCATGTATCGCGGCGAGGCCGTGGAAACCGGCAGGACCGACGATATTTTTCATCGCGGCCGGCACCCCTATACCCGCGCGCTGCTGTCGGCCGTGCCGCGGCTCGGTTCGATGAGGGATCAGCCGCAGCCGCTACGCTTTCCGAGCGTCGATATCCATACCGGCGAACGCAACGAGCCAAAGCCGCTTGCGGATACCGTTGCCCACGACAAAACGCCGGTGCTCGAGGTGAAAAACCTCGTCGCCCGCTTCGATCTCCGCGGCGGCCTGCTCGGCCGCCCGACCGGCGCCATTCATGCGGTCGAAAATGTTTCCTTCGATCTTTCCCAAGGAGAAACCCTGTCGCTGGTTGGCGAATCCGGCTGCGGAAAATCGACGACCGGCCGTTCCATCATGCGGCTCATAGATCCGAGGTCGGGCCAGGTGCGCCTCGACGGCTATGACGTGATGAAGCTCAATGCGCTCGATCTGCGCCGGATGCGGCGCAGCATCCAGATGATCTTCCAGGACCCGTTTGCAAGCCTCAATCCGCGCATGACGATCGGGGCGACGGTGGCCGAACCCTTCATCGAGCATCGTCTGGGCTCGCGCGCCGAGGCCCGCGAAAAGGCCGCCGACCTTCTGGAGCGTGTCGGCCTGAAGGCGGACATGATGGGCCGCTACCCGCACGAATTCTCGGGCGGACAGCGCCAGCGCATCTGCATCGCCCGTGCGCTCGCCCTTGATCCGAAGGTGATCGTCGCCGACGAAAGCGTGTCGGCGCTCGACGTGTCGATCAAGGCGCAGGTCTGCAACCTGCTGATGGATCTTCAGCAAAGCCTCAACCTATCCTATCTCTTCATCTCGCACGACATGGCCGTGGTCGAACGCGTCAGCCATCGCGTCGCGGTCATGTATCTCGGCGAGATCGTCGAAATCGGCCCGCGCGCATCCGTATTCGAAAATCCGCAGCACCCCTACACCCGGAAACTGATGGCAGCCGTTCCCGTGCCCGACCCCTCGCGACGCGGCGTCAGGCGCAATCTCGCAGTCGACGAACTGAAGAGCCCGGTACGACCGGTCGGATACGTTGCGCCGACCCGGCAATACCGCGAAGTGTCCAGCGGTCATCTGGTCCGGATCGAAGAAGCCGCCTGAACCGGTTTCCGGCCTTGACGGCGTCGAAATCCGCGCAAATATCGAGGCTCCGTTTTCCATCTCATCTGGAGTTGAATGAAATGACCGACAGCGTGCTCGATATCCCGGTAAAGAGGATCGATGGCAGCGAGACGACGCTTGCCGACTACGGCGGCAAGGTCATCATGGTCGTCAACGTCGCGTCCAAATGCGGCCTGACGGTGCAATACGAAGGGCTGGAAAAACTTTATGAGGAAAAGCGCGGCGACGGTCTTGTGATCGCAGGCTTTCCTGCCAACGATTTCAAGGGTCAGGAGCCCGGCAGCGATGAGGAGATCCTCAGCTTCTGCACGCTCACTTACGACGTCCAGTTCCCGATGTTCTCCAAGATCGCCGTCACCGGCGAGGCGCGTCATCCGCTCTATGACGCCCTCATCGCCTCCGGCGTCGAGACGATCGGGGACGGACCGATGCGCACGCGTCTGGCCGAGCGCGGCCTGCATACCGGCGAGAACGGCGGCATCGTGTGGAATTTCGAAAAATTCCTGATCGGCCGCGACGGCAAGGTTGCCGCCCGGTTTGCTCCGGACGTCACGGCAGACGATCCCCGCCTGCTCGCCGTTTTGGAAAAAGAGTTCGCGCGCGCCTGAAACTTGCAGGAAAGGCGCTAAAGCCGGCGTCCTTCCTCATCAAACAGGGAAGCCAGAGCCGGCTGGAAATAGACCGGCTGCTCGCTGTTGAGCGCGACTTCCTCGTCGGCGTCGATCCGCACGGACAGCGTTTCCTTGCCAACCTGCCCCCAGATCAGATTGTCCGAACCCATGGGTTCGACGATGCTGAAGGTCCCGGGCAGGCTTGAGACGCGTCCGCCGGCCGGCTGGAACTGCATCTGTTCGGGCCGCACCCCGAGCGTCACCTTGCGTCCGTCGCCGGGTGTGCCGGAAAACTCGTAGCCGTTGAGATCGATCGTGCGGCCATCGGGCAGTGTAAAGGCCGGCACGCCGCCATTGCTCTTCACCTGTCCGGACAGGAAATTCATCGAGGGCGAGCCGACAAAGCCGGCGACGAAGCGATTGACCGGGCGCCGGTAGATTTCCTTCGGCGTGGCGAATTGCTGGATGACCCCGCCGCTCATGACCGCGATGCGATCGGCAAGCGTCAGCGCCTCGATCTGGTCGTGCGTCACATAGATCATGGTCGAGCCGAGGCCGCCATGCAGGCGTTTCAGTTCGACGCGCAGTTCGGTTCTGAGCTTGGCGTCGAGGTTGGACAGCGGCTCGTCGAACAGGAAGACATCGACGTCGCGCACCAGGGCGCGACCGATGGCGACGCGCTGGCGCTGGCCGCCGGACAGCTCTCCCGGCCGCCGCTTGCGCAAGGGATCGATCTGCAGGATCTGCACGGCACGGTCGACGCGCTGAGCAATCTCATCCTTCGGCATGCCGGCGATGCGCAGCCCGAAGGAGAGATTTCCCTCGACCGTCATCGTCGGATAGAGCGCGTAGGATTGAAACACCATGCCGATGCCGCGATCCTTGGGCTCCTCCCAGGTGACGTTCTTGTCGCCGATCCAGATCTGGCCGTCGGTGATATCGGTCAGCCCGGCTATCGCGTTGAGCAAGGTCGACTTGCCGCAGCCGGAGGGGCCGAGCAGCACGATGAATTCGCCGGACTTTATCTCGAGATTGAGCGACTTCAAAACGCTGACGCTGCCGAAATCGATTGCAAGTTCACGAATGGAAACATTGGCCATGAGCTATCCCTTGACTGCGCCGGCGGTGATGCCGCGCACGAACCAGCGACCCGAACCGAAGTAGACGATCAGCGGCACCAGGGCGGTGAGAATGGTTGCCGCCATATTGACGTTGTAGAGCTTCTCTCCCTGGGTGGAGTTGACGATATTGTTGAGCTGCACCGTCATGGGGAAGTTTTCCCGGCCGGCGAAGACGACGCCGAAAAGGAAGTCGTTCCAGATGCCTGTCACCTGCAGGATCGACGCCACCACCAGAATCGGGATCGACATGGGGATCATCAGGCGGAAGAAGATCTGCCACAGTCCCGCGCCGTCGATACGGGCCGCCTTGAAAAGCTCCATCGGCAGGCTCGAATAATAGTTGCGGAACAGCAGCGTCAGAACCGGCAGGCCGAAGACCGTATGGGTGATGATGATGCAGGGCAGCGTCGAATAGATGCCGATATCGCGATAGATCAGCACCAGCGGATAGATGAACACCTGATAGGGGATGAAGGCGCCGAGCAGCAGGATGGCGAAGAGCACGTTCGCACCCTTGACCCGCCAGAAGGACAGCGCATAGCCGGTCAGCGACGAGATCAGGATCGACAGGATCATGCTTGGAATGAGGATCTTCACCGAGTTCCAGAAACCGACGCTGATGCCGCCGCATTCAAGCCCGGTGCAGGCCGAGCTCCACGCCTGCACCCAGGCGTCCGCCGACCACATTTGCGGAAAGGCGAAGATATTGCCCTGCCGGATCTCCGGCATGGACTTGAACGACGTGACGAGCATCACGTAGAGCGGCAGCAGGAAGAACAGGGCCGCAATGGCGAGAAAGAGATAAAGGCCGATGCGCCCGGGAGTCAGATGCTGGGGCTTGCGCCCGGTCGGACCCTGCATGGCACCGGTGACGGAAGATGGCATGGTCATCAGTTCCCCCTCGGCTTTTCGCGGAAATATTCATAATAGAGCCAGGGCGTCACCAGGATGACCACCGTGACGAACATGACGGTCGATGCGCCCGTGGCAAGAGCGATGTTGCCGCGCCCGAAGAGGTAATCCATGATGAACTTGCCGGGCACCTCGGTCGATATGCCCGGACCGCCGCCCGTCGTCGCCAGAACCAGCTCGTAGACCCTGACGACCGCAATCGCCAGAAGCACGCTGGCGGTGATGATGGTCGGCCTCAGGATCGGGATGACGATGTGGAGGTAGACGCGCCAGCTCGGGATGCCGTCGATGCGCGTCGCCTTCCACAATTCACGGTCGACGCCACGCAGCCCCGCCAGCATGATCGCCATGACAAGACCGGACGACTGCCAGATGCCGGCAAGCACGATGACGTAAAGCGCGAGATCGCTCTGGACGATCCAGTCGAAGCGGAACCAGGTGAAGCCGATGCTGTCTGCAACCTTCTGCAGGCCGAGCGTCGGATTCATGATCCATTGCCAGACGAGCCCGGTGACGATGAACGACATGGCGAAGGGATAGAGAAAGATCGTCCGGAAGGTGTTTTCGAACCGGACCTTCTGATCGAGCGCGACGGCCAGGAGAAAGCCGAGGATCAGACAACCGGCGATGAACAGTATGCCGAAAACCACGACGTTCTGCAGCGATATCAGCCAGCGTGCCGTCGAGAACAATCGCTCGTATTGCTTGGTTCCGACGAAGATGTTGACCGGCAGCACCTTGCTGTCCGTGAACGATATCCAGATGTTCCAGACGACGGTGACGACATAGGCCAGAAGCACGATGGCGAAAGCCGGGAACAGGGCCACGTAGGGCGAAATATGAATCTTCCTGCGGCTGGCGCTCGCAGGCGCGGCGACCGTCTTTACGGCGGCGGCGCTCGTGTCTGGGGTACTCATGACGCGCTCCTCCTCAGCATTCATGGAAGCCGGCGGCAGGACTGCCTGCCGCCGCATGGATGTCGATCGAAGCTTACTTCGCCTGTTCAATCACCTGCGCAAACTGGTCGGCGAACTGATCGGCCGTCATGCTGGGCGTCGTCCAGTATTGAGCGATGAGATCGCCCTCGGTCTGGACGATGTCCTGCGGCGTCAGCACATCCGGCGCAAGGATCTGGCGGCTCGGATCCTTGAGCGCGTTCAGACCCTTCTGGGCGCAGGCGTCGAGCTTCGACGTATCGACGTCGAGCCGCACCGGCACGGAACCCTTCTTGGAGTTGAAGGCAAGCTGGCCCTCCTTCGACATGATGACCGTCGCCAGCAGCGTCTGGGCGTCGATGGCCGTCTTGTCCTTCAGGACCGGGAAGACGAAAATATCGCCGCCCATCATGAAGTTGGACTCGCCCGGCCCGAGGATGCAGCCGAAATCCTTGTCGGCTACGAGGCCGGCGTGAATGAATTCGCCCTTGGCCCAGTCACCCATGAACTGGATGCCGGCCTTGCCGTCGATCAGCATGCCGGTCGCGACGTTCCAGTCGCGGTTCGGGCTGCCCGGGTCCTGATAGTTGCGCAGCTTGGCAAAGACTTCCGCCACATGCTTGAACTTGTCGGACTTGACGGCATCCGTGTCCAGATCCTTCCATACCTTGCCGTAGAGCTCCTTGCCGCCCTCGCCGAGCAGGATGGCGTTGAACATCGACTGCAATTGCCAGGGTTGGCCGCCGACGGCGACCGGGATCAGTCCGGCGGCCTTGATCTTGTCGAGCGCGGCGAACATTTCATCCCATGTCTTCGGCTCTTCCGTCACGCCTGCCTTGGCGAAGACGGGCTTGGAATAGAAGACCCAGTTCTGGCCGTGGTCATTGATCGGAGCGCCGTAGATATGGCCCTGGAACTGAATGGCCTCATAAAAGGCCGGCGTCAGCACCGATTTCCAGTCCTGTTCCTTGGCAAGATCGTCGAGCGACCGCAGCAGGCCCTGCTGGGCCAGTTCGTTCATCTGCGTGCCGGTGTTGAACTGCATGGCCGTCGGCGGGTTGCCGCCGATGATGCGGTTGATACCGATCGGACGGGCGGTCGAGCCGGACCCGGCAATGGCGGTATCCACCCATTCGCCGCCGGCGGCGTTGAAGGCCTTGGCCAGTTCCTTCACGGCGGCGGCTTCGCCGCCGGAAGTCCACCAATGCAAGACTTCGGCTTTCTTGCCATCGGCCAACGCGCCGGTCACGCTCGCCGCGACCAGCGCCGTAGCGCCGACCAATGCCATCATCAATTTGCGCATGCGTTCCTCCTCCTTTGATGGCGTTTTCCAAACGCCTGTGCTCAGCCGCCGCCGTCCCAGACATCGGATGCCGAATTCAACGATCCTCCAAAATCGCGCCGCCGGGCCTCCACTCCCTTCGGCAGGTAGGCAATGCTTCCTCAGGCATGCCCCTTCGTCAAGCCCACAGTCCGAAAGGACTGCATTTTCCCAACTCTATAGCGCACACTATGCGAAACGTCCCTCATTAATTGCGGGCGATATCGGATCGGGGCGGCCGCAGCTGCTGTGGATTGCAACCACGCCGCGCGACTGGGCCGAGCGCTCGAATGCCGTCATGACCTCCAGGGCGTGGAAAGCCAGTTCCGACGATACACGATGCTGCCGGCCCGAGCGAAGCGAATCCACCATCTCCGCCGCTCCAAGCCCCCGCAATCCGAGGTGGCCGGGCACGCCCTCGGTATAGGGATGGTCGACCGGAATCTCTTCCCATGCCTCGCCGCCATCGCGGAATATCTCGACCTTTCCGGTAAAATTATTCGGGTCCGGCGTCACCATCGTTCCCTCCGAGCCGTAAAGCTCGATCTGATTATGCTTGTGCCTGATGACATCGAAGCTGGTGGCGATGGTGACGGTCGCGCCGCTGTGGAACTCCATCACCCCTGTCAGATGTGTCGGCACCAACACCTTGATCGTCTCGCCGCGATGCGGATCGGTCTTCACCGTGCGCTCGATGCGGGTGATCTTCGCCGTGCCGAAAACCTCGCGCACAGGCCCGAGCAGCGCGATCAGATTGGTGACGTAATAGGGACCGACATCCAGCATCGGGCCGCCGCCGCGGCCGTAAAAGAAGGCCGGGTTGGGGTGCCAGTGTTCATGACCGGGCAGCAGCAGCATGGCGGTGGCGGAGATCGTCTTGCCAATGCGCCCCTCGTCCAGCAGCCGGCGCGTCAGCTGATGGCCGCCGCCGAGGAAGGTGTCGGGTGCGCAGCCGAGCCGCAGGTCCCCTGCCCGCGCCATCGACATCAGCTCCTCGGCCTCGGCCATGGAGACGCCCAGCGGCTTTTCCGAATAGACGTGCTTGCCGGCAAGAAGCGCCCTCCTGCTGATGGCGTAGTGAGAGACCGGCGTCGTCAGGTTGATGATCAGGCCGATTTCCGGATCGGAAAGCATCGCATCGAGTGTCACGGCTTCGATGCCGAACTGCTCGGCGAGTTTGCGCGCCGACGCATCATAGAGATCGTAGACCGATTTCACGCGGATGAAATCGAACATATGCAGGGTCGCGACATAGGTGGCGCTGATATTGCCGGCGCCGACGATGCCGACTTTCATGGGCTCGTTGCTCATTGGGTTGCCTTTTATGAAATGGTGATATCGAGTTCGGCGGCAGCGGCACGCAGATAATCCATGCCACGCCGCATCTCGTCATCGAATTCCGATGTCGCTTCGCGGAAATGGGTCCAGTGGGAGGCCCCCGGCGCATCTTCCAGCTCAAGCGTGATCGGGCCGGAATAGCCGATGGCCTTCAGTGCCGCGAAAATCGCCTTCCAGTCGATCTTGCCGCGTCCTGGCCGCCAATGGGCGTTGGTATGGCCCTCATTGTCGGAAAAATGCGTATTGAAGATGCGACTGCCGAGCGCCAGCACGACATAATGCGGCATGTCGCCGGCCGGAAAGAGGTGGCTCGGATCGAAATTCAAGCCCAGATTGGCAGCGCCGGTGCGCTCGATCAGGCGCAGCATGCCCTGGCCGGAACTGACCCAGCGATAGGGATGCGGCTCGATCGCAACCCGGAGGTTGGCGGAAGCCGCAATTTCGCAGGCTTTGGCGAAGCCGTCCACCACCGCATCATATTCGCCCGTCCAGTCCCATTGCGGCTCGACTGCCGCACTCCATTCCTGTGAGATCGGGCGTTGCAGGATCGGCTTGACATCGGACTGAAACGGATAGGGCGTCATGCTGGTGACGATAGGCGTACCGATGGCGGCCGCAACGTCCATTCCGCGCCTGTAGCCATTAAGATTGACCGTCGAAACCGCGGCATCCGCGGCGCGGCTGAACGGCAGATTGAAGAAGAAATTGGTGAGAACCAGCCCTTCTCCGTCCGCGATCTGCTTCAATTCGCGAATGGTTTCGGGCGTATAGTAGGCCAGCATATCCACCGACCATGCGGTGAGCTCGAAGCCTTTGCAGCCCGTGCGGGCAAGCCGCCTGAGCGGCGCCTGATAAGGCGGGTTCCAGTTGAACGTCCAGATTGGCGATCCGAAAAAAAGCGAGCCGTCGCTCACGTCATCCTCCCTTGGAATGCGGCTGCCTGCCCGCGGCATGGCTCCGCGCCTGCACAGATTAAGGCTTCTAGAGATTTGCCGAAGGCCTCCCCGCCTCGGCCAGCAATTCGTAACGTTACGATTATGGAAAAGGAGGCGGCTGTCAATGCGATACTTTTCGCTGCCTTGCAGTATCATCATCGCGAATTTACGGAATTTGTAACGTTACGAATTACTTGCCGGATACTCGCTCTTGCTGCGAGCTGCGGCGTCACTCATCTGCGAAGGATCTGGCTTTGATGATCGACGAACGCCGCACGGACGATTTCACGCAGATCGGCGCAATCCTCGCCGGCGATCGCGCGATGCAGGAAGGCGGCCAATCGCTCGCCTATGGCATGGTTCGAATAATAGAAGGTGCTGAGCGGCGGGTTGAAGAAATCCGGCAGCGCGGTGCCGCCATAGGTGATCAGCGCGAAATCGCTGCCGGCCTGCCGCCCCGCATCACGCAGACCCGCAAGGAAACCGAGAGCCGCCTCCTCGCTCGCCACGAAGGCGGCGGTCGCTTCGGGATTGCGGGCCGCTATGCGCTTTGCCGTCTCGCGGCCATTATCCGGTGTTGCCGCTGTGAAATGGATGCAATCGTCCGGGACGTGGAGATGGCGTTCGGAAAAGGCCCTGCGCCAGCCCCGAACGAATTGCAGGCTATAGGTGAATTGATCGCTGGGCGCGATCAGCAACGGCATATGATGGCCCGCATCGAGAAGCAGACGCGCCGCCTCCGCGCCGATTTCCTCGTGATCGAGATCGATGCTCGGATGGACGCTCAAAAGCTCGGTGCGCCCGAAGGTGACGAAGGGCATGCCGACTTCGAGCAGATATTTGACGCGATCGTCCTGCGGAGTCGTGTGGGTGATGACGATGCCGTCGACCGATCCCTCCTCGACGATATCGCGCACTGTCGCCAACGGATCGTCCGCCTGCAGCTGCGGCACGATCGTCGTCCGGTAACCGCGCGCCTTCATGTAGCGCGAGGCGCCCTCGATCAGCGAGGCGACGACGATGTTCATCTCGCCCTCGCGCCCGAACGGCAGCACGATGCCGATGGCATGGGTCTTGCCGGTGCGCAGGTTGATGCCGCCGAGATTGGGACGATAGCCAAGCTCGCCCGCCACACGCTTGACGAGCTCGATCGTCTCGCGATTGACCTCGGGGCCTTCCTTTAAGGCACGACTGACGGTAGTGACCGAAAGGCCGAGCGCCGTCGCAACCGTTCGCAAGGTCACGCGCTGACCTGCCTCGCGCCGCAAGCTGCGTCCTGCGGCCAATCCCTGCACCTTCGACAAATCATTCCGCTCCGCCATGTCGGCGCGAGAATGCCCGCAGGCGACCGATGATGCAAGCGCGGGCGCCGGTCAAAATGAGATAGGCAGACGCCTATTGGATGCCGCTCCAGCAACGGTTATGCGGGATCAGGATTGCAACCTTAAGCACAAATATTCAGCCAGCATTCAGGAAAGCAATCTTAAGATGCATATCGTTGATTATTCCATTACTGGGGGAGAACTCATGGACAAGTATACCAAGACCGTATTGACCGTCATTGCCGTCGCGCTGGTGCTGATCGCAACGCAGAATACGATTACACCGGCAAAGGCCCGCGGCAGCTGTGGCGAAGAGTCGTATAATCCCTGCTACGTGAAGCTCGTAAACTGACAGGGCATAGCGCTCATCGCTCAAGATCCTCAATGTTTGGATCTGCCGCTGTGCTGATGGCGGCGGGTCCAAGACCATCGTTCAATATCGCAGAGTGATTATCGGCTTGCCCGATAACTTCCTGGGCAAGCCGATAAGGTGTCAGTGCTGGTCTGCGATCCTGCGCGCAGCCTGAATGGCAGTGCGCGCGCCGGCGCGCAGCTGTGCCGTTTCCGTGCCGGCTATGACCAGATCAAGGCCGAGCTTCAGATATTGCCCGGCACGGTCGCCATCGCCGCCGAAGGCGCAGATGACCTTGCCGTGGGCGCGGCAACGCGCGAGCGCGGTCGCAAGCGCCTGATCGATGGCGGCGCTGTCGGGCGCAAGCCGCGCGCCGTTCGAAAGCGCGATGGAAAGATCGGACGGGCCGACGAAAATGCCGTCGATCCCGTCAACGGCCAGGATTTCGTCGATCGCATCGAGCGCCGTGCGGGTTTCCACCATGGCGATGGTAACGGTCAGGCTGTTGGCACTCTGCAGATAGTCTTCGGCCGGAATGCCAAAATGATTGAGAGCGAGCGAAGGCCCCCAGCTGCGTTCGCCGAGCGGCGGATACTTCGTCGCCTTCACCAGCGCGCGCGCATCGTCTGCGGAATTGATCATCGGAGCGATGATGGCGGATGCGCCGGCATCCAGAAGCCGCGAGGCGGATGCGAAGTCGCCGACCGGAATGCGGGCGATCGCCGGCTTGCCGGCAAGCCTGACGTGGGCGATGCCGCTGGCGGCCGACGCCATGTCCCACATGCCATGCTGCATATCCAGCACGACGGTATCGAAGGCTTCCTGCGCCAGATGATTGACGAACATCGGGTCGGGCGTACCGATCCAGGCCGAAATCATGCCGCCACTCTCGCGGCGCTTCAGGCGTCCGGCAAAACCGTTAATGTCAGTCGTCATCGTGTATCCTCACCTATCAAGAACAGGCCCTGCTTCAAGGCAGCCTCGGCCGCCAAATCACGGCGAGCCGTTGCAATCGACAATACTCAATTCTGATTGCCGAACCACTCGAAAGTGAACAGCCGACACACCCAAATCACGAAAATGCGGCATCGCCAGCTCCGGTTATCCGGCCGAAAGCCGGTTTCCAATCTGCCGGACAAACATGACAAATATGCAGGCATCGTCGTTGCTTAGCCGATTGGCCTCACTTCTAATGCGACGAAGACATGGCTGCGGACGAACGACTGCTCCGCGCCGGACGGCAACATCAGTCCGCCAGGCGCTCTTCATGCACAAGCGCGCGGCGGAACATGGCGGAAGCCTCTTCCAAGCTGTTCAAGAAGGGCGGCCCACGGACCGCGCTGGATGCCCCTGCAGCATCTCGGCGGGACCGGAACGGTCAGCGACCGGCAAAGCGCTGTTTCGCCATGTCGGTGACGGGCGTGTAGAGGCTGACGAGCGTTCCCTCAGGGTCGCGAATCTGGCCTGCCCGATTGCCCCATGGCATCAGCTTCGGTTCGTGCACGACCTCCACCTTGTCCCTCAGCCGGGCGAATTCGGCATCGACGTCGTCGACCTGGAATTCGAGGACGAGCGAGCGATTGGCACAGGGTTCCGCACTACCCTCGCGAAACAGGGCGACCGTCTCGGCGCTTCCGATGGCCAGCGTTGCCGCGGGGGTGACGATTTCGGCAAAGACCGGCGCCAGCCATTCGGCTGCCCGGCCGGTAACCATCTCATAAAAACCGACGACCTTTTTGATGTCGGCAACGATCAGACGCGTGGATGCTAGTTTCACCAGGATACTCCTTCACGAGGCCGGCCGATTGCCGACTGCTGGAAGGCTCTTGTCGCATGACGCTGTTGCCAGCATACTGGCAGCAGGAGTCAGTACGAATGCGCCGCGCCGACCGTTTGTTTCAGATCATACAAATATTGCGTCGTTCGAGCCGGCCGATCACCGCCGCCGCACTGGCGGACGAACTCGAAGTATCGAAGCGGACGGTTTATCGCGACGTCGCCGACCTGATGAGCCAGCGGGTCCCGATCGAAGGAGAGGCCGGCTTCGGATACCTGCTGTCGCCTGACTATTCGATGCCGCCGCTGATGTTGACCCCCGAAGAGATCGAGGCGGTGGTGCTCGGAGCGCAGTGGGTTGCGGGCCGCTCCGACAAGACCCTCGCCAATGCCGCACGCGACGTTGTCGCCAAGATCGCCGCGATTGTTCCGGCGCACCTGCGCCCCTTCATCGCCGAGCCGAGCGTGGGCGCCAGACCGGTGGTCCAGCGAGCGGAAGAGGAGAATATCGACGCGCAGATGCTGCGGGCAGCCGTCCGTGAAGGGCGCAAGCTTCGGCTGCGCTATCGGTCCGATATCGGCGAGGAAACCGCGCGAACCGTGTGGCCCGTCATCCTCGGCTATTCCGACACCAGCCGAATTCTGGTGGCGTGGTGCGAGCTGCGGCAAGGCTTCCGACATTTCCGCACGGACCGGATTATCGAGGCCGATATGCTGTGCGAAGGCCATGGCCTGCGGCCGGGCGAGTTGCGTCGTCGCTGGTCTGCGTGGCGAGAATCCCAGCTCGGCGTATCCGGGCTGCCCGCTCCTCGCTGATCAATGGCGCCACGCAGCCTCCGGCTCACGCCAACGGCAGGGTGTTTCAAGCATCCGTTGTTAGACCGGGCGACACCCTGTAGAATCGGAACGACACCCTGGAGATCGCAAACATGACGCTCAAGCGGATGGACAACGTCGGAATCGTCGTCGAGGACCTTGGAGGGGCGATCGATTTCTTTCGCGAACTCGGCCTTGAGCTCGAAGGGCGGGCCACGATCGAAGGAGAATGGGCCGGACGTGTTACCGGACTGGGCGATCAGCATGTCGAGATCGCCATGATGCGCACACCGGACGGCCATAGCCGGCTCGAGCTTTCCCGCTTCCTGGCGCCGCCTGTCGTTGCAGATCACCGGAACGCCCCGGTCAACGCCCTGGGCTACCTCCGCGTCATGTTCACCGTGGACGATGTCGACGCGACGTTCGAAAGGCTCCGCACGCATGGCGCGCAGCTCGTGGGCGAAATCGTCCAGTATAAAGAGGCGTATCGGCTCTGCTACATCCGCGGACCTGAAGGGCTTCTCATCGGGCTCGCCCAGGAACTGGGCGGAGAGCAATAGAAAGACGGATGATGAAGAGCGGCCGATGCCGGCAATCCCGTCCGAGGTTTGTCATTCGCTCATGAACGATCAGCATCGCTCACGAAGGTGAGCATAGTCGGAATGATGGACATGGGGTGCCGACGCCGTTGCGTGTCGGCACCCTGTCGCGTCAGATGATGCCGCCGCCACCGGCAGCGGAGGCCGGACGTTCGGCGGCGACCTTGCGGCGATAGCCGCTCGCCCTGTAGGTCGCGACCGGATCGATGGCGCCGCCGGCTCGGCGGCGGGCTTCGGCGAGGATCGGCTCGACATCGGCGCGATAGGCGCGCTTCAACGTCTCCGACGCCATCAGCGCGTCATTGGCATCCTGATAGCCGGCCAGCGCATTGCGGTCGACGATCAGGGCCTGCGCATAGGCCCGGCGGATCTCGTTGGCGCTGGAAATCAGGCTTTCGATCGGATCGGTGACATTGTGCGACTGGTCGATCATATGCGCCGGGTTGAAGTCGTTGACGCCGCGCCGCTCGGCATCGACCAACTCGTTGAAGACGAGAAACAGGCGGTAGGGCTCGATCGCGCCGGCATCGAGATCGTCGTCGCCATATTTGGAATCGTTGAAGTGGAAGCCGCCGAGCTTCCCGAATTGGATAAGCCGCGCGACGATCATTTCGATATTGGTGTTCGGCGCGTGATGTCCGAGGTCGACGAGGCAATGTGCCTTGGGCCCGAGCGTCTGCGCAATCAGGTAGTTGGTGCCCCAGTCCTGAACGACCGTCGAATAGAAAGCCGGCTCGTACATCTTGTGCTCGGAAAACAGCCGCCAGTCATCCGGAAGCGCCTTGTAGATATCGGCCATCGCGGCGAGATAGCGCTCGAACGCCTTGGTGAAATTGGTCTGGCCCGGAAAGTTCGAGCCGTCGCCGATCCACACGGTCAGCGCCTTCGAGCCGATCGCCTTGCCGATCTCGATGCATTCGATGTTGTGCTCGACGGCCTGCGCGCGCGTTGCCGCGTCGACATGGCTGAGCGAGCCGAATTTATAGGAATGCGCCTGGCCGGGCGCGTCGGAGAACGTGTTGGAGTTCATGGCGTCGAAGCCGAGGCCGAGCGCATCGCCCTTCGCCTTCAATTCCTTGACGTCGGCCTTGTCCCAGGGAATATGCAGGGAGACCTTGGGCGTTGCGCGCGTCAATTGCTGGATGACGGCGCAATCGTCGAGCTTGTCGAAAATACCGCGCGGCTCACCGGTTCCCGGAAAGCGGGCAAAGCGCGTGCCGCCGGTGCCGACACCCCAGGAGGGAACGGCGACGAAGAATTCGGAGACCTTTTTCGTAACGGCGTCGATATCAACGCCACGACGGTCCAGCATGGCGCCTAGCGCCTCATAATCGGATTTCAGCGCGGCGGCACGCTTGTCGTTTTCCGCGGCTACGAGATCGGGCGCAATCCTGTATTCGGCCATTCTTTCCTCCCAAACAATGAAGGCCCGCGCCGGCAACGATGCGGCACGGGCCATTTGAAATCAGCGCGTGAAACTCTGCGCGTTGCCGGCATCGACATTGATGATGTTGCCGGTCGATTTTGCGGAGAGATCCGAAGCCAGGAAGTAGATCGCCTCGGCAATGTCCTCGGGGAAGACATTCAGCTTCAGCATCGAGCGCTTGCGGTAATGTTCCTCCAGGTCGTCCACCTCGATCTTCGAGGAAGCGGCGCGCTGCTCGCGCCATTCGCCGTTCCAGATCTTCGAACCGCGCAGGACGGCGTCGGGGTTGACCGTGTTGACGCGAATACCGGCCTCCGCGCCTTCCAGTGCCAGGCAACGTGCGAGGTGGATTTCCGCAGCCTTTGCCGTGCAGTAGGCTGCGGCATTCGGCGAGGATGCAAGACCGTTCTTCGAAGCGACGAACACGACGTTGCCGCCGAGATTTTGACGCCGGAACAGCCGGAATGCCTCCCGCGAGACGAGGAAATAGCCCGTCGCGAGAATATCCATATTGCGGTTCCACATCGAAAGCTCGGTGCTCTCGATCGGCGCGGAAGAGGCGATGCCGGCATTCGATACCAGAATGTCGATGCCGCCGAATTCGGTGCAGGCTTCGGCAAAGGAGGAAATGACGGCATCCTCGCTGGTCACATCGAGCTTGACGCTGCGCACGGCATCCGCTCCGTATTTCCTGGCGAAATCCGCCTGCGTGTTCTCCAGAGCCGCCTGATCGATATCCGCCAGCACGACGCATGCGCCTTCGCTCACCAGACGCGCCGCCGTCGCACGGCCAATGCCGCCGGCGCCGCCGGTGACGAAGGCAACGCGGCCGGCAAGGCTCTTCGGCTTCGGCATACGCTGCAGTTTCGCCTCTTCCAGCAGCCAGTATTCGATATCGAAAGCCTCCTGTTCCGGCAGGCCCTGATATTCGGAGACCGTGGATGCGCCACGCATGACGTTGATCGCGTTGACATAAAACTCGCCGGCGATGCGGGCGGTCGCCTTATCGCGGGCGAAGGACAGCATCCCGACGCCGGGAACGAGGAAGATCACCGGGTTCGGATCGCGCATCGCGGGCGAATTGTCGTGCTTGCAATCATTGTAATAGCGCGCGTAGTCGGCGCGATAATCTTCCAGCGCCTTGTCGAGACCGGCGATGACCGCATCGACATCGGGTTTTGCCGGATCGAAATCGACGATCAGCGGCCGGATCTTGGTGCGCAGGAAGTGATCCGGGCAACTTGTGCCGAGCGCGCCGAGCGGGCGGAGATTCCTCGAGTTGACGAATTCTAGGACGGCGTCCTGATCGTCGAAATCACCCAGCTTGCGTTCGGCCTTGCCGATGCGGCCGCGGATTTCCGGCATCAGCCGGGCGGCGATCGCCCGGCGCTCCGCCTGCGGCAGGCTCTGGGCAACGGCGCCGCCGAAAATGGTCTTGCCTTCCGTCTTGACGGCGAACCATTCGATCGCCTTGTTGATGATGGCAAGCGTCAGCTCGTAGCAGGCCTTGGCATCGTCGGCCCAGGTGAAGAGGCCATGGCTTTCCAGCACGACGCCCTTGGCATTCGGATGCGCCTTGACGAAGGCTTCCAGATCGAGGCCGAGCTGGAAACCGGGACGACGCCAGGGCAGCCAGCCGATTTCGTCGCCAAAGATCTCGCGCGTCAGCTCGCGGGAATTCTTCGAAGCGGCAATGGCGATGATGGCATCGGGGTGCATGTGATCGACATGGGTGAACGGCACGAAGCCGTGCAGCGGGGTGTCGATGGACGCGGCGCGGGCATTGAGATTGAAGGTGCAATGCGGCAGGAAGCCGACCATGCGATCCTCGTCGGCAACCCCCTGATAGATATTCTTCAGGCTGTCGAGCTTGTCCTGATAGAGCGTGGCGAAGCCGTCGAGCTTGATGGTGCCGACATCGCCGCCGGAGCCCTTGACCCAGAGAACCTTGACCTTTTCGCCGGAGAGCGGATCGGTTTCCATGACCTTGGCCGATGTGTTGCCGCCGCCATAGTTGGTGATACGCTTGTCGGCACCCAGCAGATTCGACCGATAGAGGAGCTTGCCCGGCTCATCGAGCCCATCAGCATATGCGTCATCCCAACGGTTTTTCAGAAGCTGAACATCAGCCGCCATGTCGTCCTCCCTTGAAATCAGGTCTTGCGAGCGGACCGGATCATGATGGAACCGCCCTTTGTGAGCAGGGTATCGCTCACGTACAGTCATCTTGTCAATCGAAAACGATCAAATTCGACAATGCTGCGATGCAATATGAAAGTTTATGATCGTTTGTGATTGACACATTGTCATATTTGCGAAATAACCGCCGACAAGGAGGAGCCGATGCACGAACGTGAACGCCATCGCATTATTCTGAGCGCCGTACAGGAAAAACCTGTCGTGACGATTCAGGATATTTCCGAGCTGACAGAGGCTTCGGAAGCGACAATACGCCGTGATATCGCCGCCCTGCATGTACAGGGAAAGATCAGGCGCGTGCGGGGCGGAGCGGAATCGATCCATCCGCCGCAACTCGGTAATCTCGCCGGCCGACCGTTCCGCGTTTCAGAAGCCGTCAATATCGATAGGAAACGCGCAATAGCGCGCAAGGCGGCCGAACTCTGCAATCCCGGCGACGCCATCATCATCAATGGCGGCACGACCACGTTCCAGCTCGTGCATTACATTTCGGCCTTCCGGCTGCAGGTGATGACGAACTCCTTCGCGATCGCCGAGCATCTGGTCAAGCATTCGAAGAATACGGTAACGGTTCCAGGCGGCGCGATCTATCGCGAGCAGAGCCTGATCCTGTCGCCGTTCGACAACGACACGACCCGCAACTTCTACGCACGCCGCATGTTCCTCGGCGCGCAGGGCGTCGGTCCGCTCGGCATCATGGAGGCCGACGGGCTGCTGATCCAGAGCGAGCAGAAGTTGATGCGCCAGGCCGATGAGCTGATCGTCATGGTCGATTCCAGCAAGTTCCGTCAGCGCTCCAGCCTGATCCTCTGCCCGCTCGAGCAGGTCTCGACAATCATCACCGACGACGGGGTGACTGCCGATACGGTGCGGATGATCGAGGATGCCGGCGTATCGCTTGTTATCGCAAACGTTTCGGCTCAGGCCGAGGAGGAAGATTCCCCGTCGGTCGCATGAGACGCGCAGCTTCGGCGGGGTGAGCATAGCCTATCAACTTTGGGAGGAAGTGACATGAATATAGCAAAGAAACTGGCGCTCGGCGTTGCGCTCGCCGCCACGCTTTTCGCCGGTGCGGCAAGTGCGAAGGACATCAAGATCGGTCTCGTCGTGAAGTCGCTGGGCAACGGCTTCTTCGAGGCCGCCAACAAGGGTGCGCAGGAAGCAGCCAAGGAACTCGGCGGCGTGCAGGTGATCTACACCGGCCCGACCTCGACCACGGCCGAAGGCCAGATCGAAGTGATCAATTCGCTGATCGCACAGGGCGTCGATGCCATCGCGATTTCCGCAAACGATCCCGATGCGGTCGTGCCGGCACTCAAGAAGGCGGCGCAGCGCGGCATCAAGGTCATCTCCTGGGATTCCGGCGTCGCCAAGGCCGGCCGCATCCTGCAGCTGAACCCGTCGTCCAACGAGCTGATCGGCAAGATGTGCCTGACGCTCGCCAAGGATCATCTCGACGGCGGCAAGGGCAACTTCGCCATCCTGTCGGCGACGACCACCTCGACCAACCAGAACATCTGGATCGGCGAGATGAAGAAGCAGCTCAAGGATTTCCCCGGCCTCAACCTGGTCACGACCGTCTATGGCGACGACCTCTCCGACAAGAGCTATCGTGAAGCCCAGGGCCTCCTGACTTCGCATCCGGAAGTCAAGGTCATCGTCGCCCCGACGACGGTCGGCGTGCTCGCCGCTTCGCAGGCGGTCAAGGACGCCGGCAAGATCGGCCAGGTCTATGTGACCGGCCTCGGCCTGCCGTCCGAAATGGCCGGCGCGATCAAGTCCGGCGCGACGAAGGAGTTCGCGATCTGGAACCCGATCGATCTCGGCTATTCGGCAACGCAGATCGCCTATCGCCTCGTCAAGGGCGAGACCGACGGCAAGCCGGGCAGCGAGATCAATGCCGGCCGCATGGGCAAGATCAAGGTCGACAAGAACGGCGAAGCCGCCATGGCCGATCCGTTCGTCTACAACGCCTCGAACATCGATCAGTTCTCCAAGGTTTTCTGATCGAAAACAAGCATCCGCAGCTCTCCGGCGGCGTCAGCCGCCGGACTTGGTTTCAATGATCCGGTACATTGCTGATGACCACAGTCCTTCAACGATCCCTGGCGGATGCGCCAGCCGCGAATAACCAGGCCATTCTGGAAATGCGCGGCATTTCCCAGATCTTTCCCGGCGTCAAGGCGCTGGATGGCGTCAGCATTTCGCTTTATCCCGGCAAGGTCACCGCCCTGATCGGCGAAAACGGCGCGGGCAAATCGACCCTCGTCAAGATCCTGACCGGCATCTACCGCCCGAACGAGGGCGAGATCCTCGTCGACGGCAAGCCGACAACTTTCGCCAATGCGCAGGCCGCCATCGATGCCGGCGTCACGGCCATTCATCAGGAGACCGTGCTCTTCGACGAGCTGACCGTGGCCGAAAACATTTTCCTCGGTCATGCCCCGCGCACATCCTGGCGCACCATCGACTGGAAGACGATGAACAGCCGGTCGAAACAGCTTCTTCAATCGCTCGAAAGCGCGATCGATCCGACAACCCGATTGAAAGACCTCTCCATTGCGCAGCGCCACCTTGTCGCAATCGCACGCGCTTTGTCGATCGAGGCGCGCATCGTCATCATGGACGAGCCCACCGCCGCCCTTTCGCGCAAGGAGATCGACGATCTTTTCCGCATCGTCGAGGGGCTGAAAGCGCAGGGCAAGGCTATCCTGTTCATCAGCCACAAGTTCGACGAACTCTACGAGATCGCCGACAATTTCGTCGTCTTCCGCGACGGCAAGGCCGTCGGCCACGGGGCGCTCAAGGAGACGCCGCAGGACGAAATCGTCCGCATGATGGTCGGACGCGACGTCAAGGACGCCTTTCCGAAAGTGGCGGTTACCATCGGCGACACCGTTCTCGAGGTGGACAAATACTGTCACCGCACGGAATTCCGGGACATTTCCTTCAAGCTCAGGCGCGGCGAGATCCTTGGCGTTTACGGCCTGATCGGCGCCGGACGCTCGGAGCTTTGCCAGTCGCTCTTCGGCATCACCAGGCCGCTCTCCGGACGCCTGACGCTCGATGGCCGCGAAATCCAGGTGCGCTCGCCGCAGGATGCTATCGGCGCCGGCATCGTCTATGTGCCGGAAGAACGCGGACGCCACGGCCTGGCGCTGCCGATGCCGATCTACCAGAACATGTCGCTGCCCTCGCTCGGGCGCACCTCGCGGAAAGGCTTCCTGAAGGCGGCCAACGAATTCGCCCTCGCGCGCAAATATGCCGAAAGGCTCGATCTTCGCGCCGCAGCCCTCTCCGTGCCGGTCGGCACGCTGTCCGGCGGCAACCAGCAGAAGGTGGTCATCGGCAAATGGCTGGCGACGCAGCCGAAGATCATCATTCTGGACGAGCCGACAAAGGGTATCGATATCGGCTCGAAGGCGGCCGTCCACGGTTTCATCAGCGAGCTTGCGGCCGAAGGCCTCAGCATCATCATGATTTCTTCCGAACTGCCCGAAATCCTCGGCATGTCGGATCGTGTGCTGGTCATGAAGGAAGGCCTGTCGGCGGGCCTGTTCGAGCGCGAGGGGCTGACGCCGGAAACGCTGGTGCGCGCCGCCACGGGCAACGCATAGGGCGCAACGGCTTTTCTTCGATCAGCCAGAACGCTCTCACTGTTTGTTTTTGCCGCATTGACGCGGCGCCGGGTGAGGACGCCTGGCCGCGGAATGCTTTAGGGAGGACGGGATGCCACGCATCCTCAAAAAGCGCGAAACACTGCTTGCCATCATCATCGTCGTGATGATCGCCGGCTTCGCAACGCGTGCTGCCGGCTTTGCCGAGCCGGCCAATCTCGCCAATATCTTCAACGACACCTCGATCCTCATCATTCTGGCGCTTGCCCAGATGACGGTCATCCTGACGAAATCGATCGATCTGTCCGTCGCTGCCAACCTGGCGCTGACGGGCATGGCCGTCGCGATGCTGAATGCAGCCTATCCCGACATTCCGCTGATCGCGCTCGTCGTCACCGCCGTCGTGATGGGGGCGGTTCTCGGCGCCATCAACGGCTATCTCGTCTGGGTGCTGGAGATCCCGCCCATCGTCGTGACGCTCGGGACATTGACCATCTATCGCGGCATGGCCTTCGTGCTGTCGGGCGGCGCCTGGGTCAACGCGCATCAGTTCACCCCGGTCTTTCTCAACGTGCCGCGCACGCCGCTTCTCGGCCTGCCCGTGCTTGCATGGATCGGCATCGCCATCGTACTGATCATGTATCTGCTGCTGCGCTATACGCAGTTCGGCCGCTCGGCCTACGCAAGCGGCGGCAATCCGGTCGCGGCCGTTTATGCCGGCGTCGATGTCGGCAGGACGCGCTTCCTCGCCTTCGTCCTTTCCGGCGCCCTCGCCGGGCTCAGCGGCTATCTCTGGGTGTCGCGCTATGCCGTCGCCTATGTCGATATCGCCAACGGTTTCGAGCTCGACAGCGTCGCAGCCTGCGTCATCGGCGGCATCTCGATTGCCGGCGGGGTCGGTTCGGTGGCCGGCGCCGTACTCGGCGCCCTGTTCCTCGGCGTCATCAAGAATGCCCTTCCGGTCATCGGCATTTCGCCGTTCACGCAGATGGCGATATCAGGCACCGTCATTATCCTTGCGGTCGTCTTCAACGCCCGGCGCGAACGCAATCGCGGCCGCATCATTCTCAGGGATCAGGCCGCAAAGGATACCGCCAGCCAGGGAGCAAGCGCATGAGCAGCCCTTCGCAAACGTCGATGGAAAAGCGCGCCATTCCAGATCGCCTCGGCACGCCCTTCAAGCGCATCATGTCGAGCTGGGAGATGCTGCTCTTCGGTGTGGCCATCGCCATCTTCATCTTCAATTCGCTGGCCTCGCCCTATTTCCTCGATCCTTACAATCTCTCCGACGCCACGTTCAATTTCACCGAAAAGGCGATGATCGCCTTTGCCATGGCGCTGCTGGTCATCGCGGGCGAGATCGATCTTTCGGTCGCCGCGATCATCGCGCTTGCCTCGACGGCCATGGGGGCCGCCGCGCAGGTCGGCGTCGACACGCCCGGCCTCGTTGCGATCGGCCTCGGCGTCGGCCTCGTCTGCGGCATCTTCAACGGCTTCCTGGTCTCCGTGCTGAAACTGCCGTCGATCGTCGTCACCATTGGCACGATGAGCCTGTTCCGCGGCATCTCCTATATCGTGCTCGGCGATCAGGCCTATGGCAATTACCCGGATAGTTTCGCCTATTTCGGCCAGGGTTACGTCGTCTGGGTCTTCTCGTTCGAATTCGTCCTGTTCATCGTTCTGGCGATCGCCTTTGCGATCCTGCTGCATGCGACGAATTTCGGTCGTCAGGTCTATACCATCGGCAACAATGATTTCGCCGCGCGCTTCTCGGGCATCCCGGTGGAGCGGGTCAAGTTCATCCTGTTTCTCCTGACCGGCATCATGAGCGGCGTCGCCGCCGTGTGCCTCACCTCGCGCCTCGGCTCCACGCGCCCGTCGATAGCGCTCGGCTGGGAACTGGAGGTCGTCACGATGGTCGTACTCGGCGGCGTGTCGATCCTCGGCGGCTCGGGCACCATCGGCGGGGTCGTCATCGCCGCCTTCGTGATGGGCCTCGTCACCTTCGGCCTCGGTCTGCTCAACGTTCCCGGCATCGTCATGTCGATCTTCATCGGCCTCCTCCTTATCATCACCATCGCGCTTCCGATCGTGGCCAGGCGCATCAAGACCATGAGCTCCAAATGACATCGGCTCTCGAACGCCACGCCTTCAAGATGACGCTCAATCCCGGCATGGAAGCGGAATACCGCAAGCGCCACGACGAGATCTGGCCCGAACTTGTCGACCTGCTGCATCAGGCCGGGGTCAGCGACTATTCCATCCATCTCGACCGCGAGACGAACACGCTTTTCGGCGTGCTGACACGGCCGAAGGATCACGCCATGGCGAGCCTGCCGGAGCACCCCGTCATGAAGAAATGGTGGGCGCATATGTCCGACATCATGGCGGCCAATCCCGATAACTCGCCGATTCAGAGCGATCTCGTCACGGTCTTTCATCTGCCATGAGCACCAAAGCTTACCGCCATATCGCCGTGATCGATATCGGCAAGACCAACGCCAAGGTGGTCGTGCTCGACGCTGGAACCGGCGCCGAGATTGCCGCCGTCAAGACCGCCAACGGCGTTCTGAAGACGGGGCCATACCCGCACTACGACATCGAAGGACTGTGGGGCTTCATCGTCTCGGCCCTGAAAAACTTCGCCCAAACGCCGGGGTTCGATGCCATATCGATCACCACCCATGGCGCATCGGCGGCGATGCTTGCAGCCGATGGCAGTCTTGCCATGCCGGTTCTCGACTATGAGCATGGCTATCCCCAGGCCATAGCGGACGCCTATGAGCATTTGCGGCCGAAATTTGCCGAGACGTTTTCGCCGCGCCTGTCGATGGGGCTCAATGTCGGTGCGCAGATCCACTATCTGAAAAGCACATTTCCCGCAGACTTCTCCCGCGTCGCCACGATCCTGACTTATCCGCAATATTGGGCATTCCGCCTGAGCGGCGTCGCGGCCAACGAAGTGACCTCGCTCGGCTGCCACACCGATCTCTGGAACCCGACCACCCAAAATTATTCGTCCCTGGTCGACACACTTGGCATTCGCGCGTTGATGGCGCCCGTGCGCTCGGCTTTCGATGCGCTCGGGCCGGTTCTGCCGGCGCTTGCCGGCGAGATGGGACTTGCGAAGGCAGTCCCCGTCTATTGCGGCATCCATGATTCCAACGCGTCGCTTCTGCCGCATCTGGTGGAAAACGAGGCGCCCTTCGCCGTGGTTTCCACGGGAACATGGGTCATCAGCTTCGGTGTCGGCGGCGATCTGGAGCACCTCGATCCCAGGCGGGACGCGCTTGCCAATGTCGACGCCTATGGCCGTGCCGTGCCATCGGCCCGTTTCATGGGCGGCCGCGAGTTCGAGATTCTGGCTGCCGAAATCGGCGACGCACCGTCCGGCGCCGTCGAGACCGCGCTTGAAACGGCGATCGGGAAGGGCCTGATGCTGCTGCCCAACGTGGTCGAGGGCTCCGGGCCTTTTCCGGGCAGAAAAATACGATGGGCCGGCGGCAGCGCGGCAGACGCGGCCGAACGGCTCGCGGCCGTCAACCTGTACCTCGCCCTGATGACGGAAGCCTGCCTCGATTTGATCGGCGCCAAGGGACCGGTGTTCGTCGAGGGGCCGTTTGCTCTCAATCGTGCCTATCTCACCGCGTTGGCTGCGGTGACAGGCAGCGATGTCATCGCCTTGCCGGGCTCGACGGGGACCAGCCAGGGCGCTGCCCTGCTGACGGGAATTCGGCCGCCTGCGGCTGCGGAAAAGGCGCCGCTTCGCGCAAATCTACAGGGAATGCGACCCTATCGGCAAGCCTGGCGCGATGCCTTGGCCGACTAGAACCTTTTGTTTTTACGCAATTGCGGAGGAACAACCGCTGCGCGCCTATCCTGGAGTTGCTCTAGACGCTCATCCCGTCGAGCTCTGCCGCCGCGATGTCCGCGACGTTGAGGGGTGACTGCACCTGGTCGCTCTGGCCGTCCTCGATCATCCACGCCGCTGAAAGGCCAGCCCAGGCGACAATCCATTGCAGGAGGCGCCGGGGTTCGAGGCGCGCCGCTTCGGCGACAACGTGAACCTGCCGCGCGAGGCGGCCGGGAGCGATTGCGACGGCGTTATCGGGGTTGCAGAAGAGATTGGCATAGTCGAAGCCGCGCTCGCCTTGCAGGCCTTTCGGATCGATTGCGAGCCAGCCTCGTTCCGCGAAGTCCAGAATATTGCCGTGATGAACGTCGCCATGCAGGGTCACGACATCGCGGGGCTCGGAGAGCAGCGTGGCGGCGGTGGCCGCAGACCGCACGAAGATGCCGCCCTCGCGGCAAGCCGTGGCTTCGAGGGCACGAAATCGATGGGTTAGCGGCATCAATTGCGGCAAGGATGCGCCGCGCGATGCATGCAGCGCCGCGACGGCTCCGCAGATGATGCGGCTTGCCTCGTCATCCCGGCCATTCCTCGCCATGTCAGCGAGAGATCGATGGCCCCGCGCCCGCTCCAGCAGGATGGCATCGTCCTGATGCTCAAGGACACGGGCCGCGCCAACGCCATTCCACCGGACCATGAGGGCGGCACCCCGTTTCTCCTCCGGTTCGACGGCGATCTTCAGCATGGCAGGCTGGCCGTCCCGGCGGACGGGGAAAAGCCGGCTGGAATGCGTCGCAAACGGGGCGCCGTCCGGGATCAGCCGCCAGAGGTCGAAATAGATTTCCGCATCTTTGTTCTCATTCACGCGGCATCGGCTCCCCGGCTTACGTCGTCCCACGACAAGCGGCATTGGCACCTCAACGGACGGGATCCTGCAGGCGAGGATTTCCGTTCTTAGGCCCACCGTAGCGGACCGCCATATCACTTAGGCATTGGCCGCGCGGATACAACAACCATCCCTCGTTGAAAGTTTGCGAAAAATCGTCAAAATTGTCGCCGCAACGGTTATTTTCTTGCGGAATCGTCGCAATATTCTTACACAAAATACCCTCATGGGCGCTTTCGAGATCAAAAAAATGTCCGAAAGCGATCATCGGCTTCGATATCAGCTTTGTCTCTTTCGAAAAGAACGCCTCACGGCAGTTTGCGCGTCGGGACAGGTGATTGCAGGCGGGTTCAAAGGGCGCTGCCGCGCCCATCCAAGGAGAGCTAACATGAGTCTGAAGACATTGACGGCCGCGACCTTCGTCGCTTCGCTGGCCTTCGCACCTCTCGCACATGCGGACATCACTATCGGTCTCATCGCGCCGCTGACCGGCCCGGTCGCGGCTTATGGCGAGCAGGTCAAGAACGGCGCGCAGACCGCCATCGACGAAATCAACAAGAGCGGCGGCGTTCTCGGTCAGAAGCTCGTCCTGAAGCTTGGCGACGACGCCGGCGACCCGAAGCAGGGCGTATCCGTCGCCAACGGCTTCGTCGGCGACAGCATCCGCTTCGTCGTCGGCCCGGTAACCTCGGGCGTCGCCATCCCGGTCTCCGACGCGCTGGCCGAAAACGGCATCCTGATGGTCACACCGACCGCAACGGCTCCGGACCTGACCAATCGCGGCCTGACCAACATCCTGCGCACCTGCGGTCGCGACGACCAGCAGGCAACCGTTGCCGCCGATTACGTCCTGAATCACTTCAAGGACAAGAAGATCGCCATCCTCAACGACAAGGGCGCCTACGGCAAGGGCCTGGCGGACGCGTTCAAGGCGACGCTCAACAAGGGCGGCGTAACCGAGGTCGTCAACGACTCCCTGACTCCCGGTGAAAAGGACTATAGCGCCCTGACGGCGAAGCTGAAGCAAGCGGGCGTCGAAGTGATCTACTTCGGCGGCTATCATCCGGAAGCGGGCCTGCTTGCCCGCCAGCTGCACGACATCTCCGTCAAGGCGCAGATCATCGGCGGTGATGGCCTTTCCAACACCGAATATTGGGCAATCGCCAACGATTCGGCTGCCGGCACGCTCTTCACCAACGCATCCGACGCGCTGAAGAACCCGGATTCGCAGAGCGCCGTTGCAGCCCTCAAGGCACGCAATATCCCGGCGGAAGCCTTCACGCTGAACGCCTATGCCGCCGTACAGGTGCTGAAGGCCGGCATCGAAAAGGCCGGCAAGGCGGATGATGCCGAAGCCGTCGGCGCTGCCCTGAAGAAGGGCGAGCCGATCGACACCGCCATCGGCAAGGTCACCTACGGCGAAACCGGCGACCTGACCTCGCAGAGCTTCTCGCTCTACAAGTGGGAAGGCGGCAAGATCGTTTCGGCCGAATAAGCCGTCGCATCAACGCTGTGAAATAGCGCCGGGCCACTTGTTGGCCCGGCTTTTTTATTGCCGCTCTTCACCGGAGCGGCAGTGGCTCAGCAGACGGTGCGGAAGCGCTCGACGCAGGTCGCGAGAACCTCCTCGCCCGGCCGCTTCCACCAGTTGTTCTCCGAGAAGATCTCGACTTCCTGCAGGCCGAAAAAGCCTGCCTTTTCGATCTCGGCGCGAATGCGCCTGAGGTCGATGACGCCGTCGCCCATCATGCCGCGATCGAGCAGCAGGTCCGCCGTCGGCACGAGCCAGTCGCAGATATGATGGGCCAGGATACGGCCACCGGCACCGGCCCGCGCGATCTGCTCGTGGAGCTTCGGGTCCCACCAGACATGGTAGACGTCGATGGCGACACCGATGCCTTCGCCCAGCAGATCGCAGATGTCGAGCGCCTGTTCCAGCGTGTTCACGCAGGCGCGATCGGCCGCGTACATCGGATGCAGGGGCTCGATCGCCAGCGGAATTCCCGCGCTGCGGGCATGAGGCAGGATTGCCGCGATGCCATCCGCCACCATCTCGCGGGCTTGAACAATATCCTTCGACCCCTCCGGCAATCCGCCGACGACAAGGACGAGGCAATCGGCATTCAGCGCCGCCGCCTCGTCGATTGCGCGCTTGTTGTCGTCGATTGCCGCTGCCCGGCCTTCGGCGCTCGCGGCGGGAAACATGCCGCCGCGGCAAAGACCGGTCACCTGCAGTTTGTTGTCGGCAACGATGCGCGCGGCTTCCGCAAGCCCGATCTTGTGTACCTGATCGCGCCAGGGGGCGATCGCGACGATATCCTGTTTCAGGCAGGCTTCGACCGCCTGGCGCATGTCGTATTGCTGGCGCACCGTCGCCAGATTGATGGACAGACCCTCTATGGCCATCGCGATGATCCTCCCCCGATCCTCTTATCCGCTACTCGATGCCGACCGTGGCAAGGATTGCCTTCATGCGGTAGGCCGCCAGGTCGGGATCGCGCAGCACCCGTGCCGTATCCGCCAGGCGGAACAGTTCCGAAAGATGCTGGATCGAACGGGCGCTCTGCTGGCCGCCGAGCATCTGGAAGTGATCCTGGAAGCCGTTGAGATAGGCGAGGAAGACGACACCGGTCTTGTAGAAGCGCGTCGGCGCCTTGAAGATATGGCGCGATAGCGGCACGGTCGGCGCCAGGATTGCATGGAAGGCGTCGAGATCGTTCTGCGCGAGCTTCGCCAAAGCAGCATTTGCCGCCGGCGCAATGGCATCGAAGATGCCGAGCAACGCATGCGAATAGCCTTGCTCGTCGCCGGCGACCAGTTCGGCATAGTTGAAGTCGTCTCCGGTATACATCTTGACCGACGGATCGAGCCGGCGGCGCATGACGATTTCCTTTTCCGCCGAAAGCAGCGATATCTTTACGCCATCGATCTTGGCCGCGTTCTGGTTGATGATCGCAACCGCTGTCTCCATGGCCTGCGTGTCGTCGGCCGATCCCCAATAGCCCGCGAGAGCGGGATCGAACATCGAACCGAGCCAGTGAATGATGACCGGCTCCCTGACCTGGCCGAGAATGCGGTCGTAGACGCGGACATAATCGTCCGCGCTCCTGGCGGCCGCGGCAAGAGCCCGGCTCGCCATGAGAATGACGCGGCCGCCCTGCCCTTCCACATAGGCAACCTGCTCTTCGTAGGCGGCAATGACATCGTCTATCGTGACATCGGAACCCGGTTGCAGATGATCGGTCCCGGCGCCATAGGCGATCAGCGCATCCGGCCGTCCGCGGGCCGCCGACTGCGCATGCGCGATCAGCTCCTTCGCGCCGGTCCAGTCCAGACCCATGCCGCGCTGGGCGGTGTCCATCGCCTCAGCGACGCCAAGACCGAGACCCCACAGATATTCGCGGAAGGCGATTGTGCGCTCCCAGTCGATATTCCGGTCGAGCCAGGGATCGTTGTCGGCAAGCGCATCGACCACGACATGCGCGGCGGCATAGGCGACGCGATTGAAACGATAGCCGCCGGCAGGCTTTACCGGCGCTATCAGCGGCTCGCTGGCGGGAGTAAACGCAACGATGGCGCCACCGGCCGTTGGCAAACGAAGGCTTTTCGTCATCAGAGCCGCCCCCTGCTAAGCGGAGAGGGACGGCACGTCGATCCATCGACGTTCGGCCCAGCTCTTCTGCGCAAGCTCCGCCAGCTGCACGCCCTTGGCGCCCTCGCGAAGCGTGAACTTCCATGGCGCGTCCTCGGCGACATGGCGCAGGAACTCTTCCCATTGCACCTTGAAGCCGTTGTCGAAGACCTGCGTGTCCGGCACCTCGTCCCAGGTGTCGAAGAAGTTGATCGGCTGTGGCTGATCGGGGTTCCATACGGGCTTCGGCGTATTGACCCGATGCTGGGTCCAGCAACGCATCAGGCCGCAGACGGCGGAACCGTGAGTGCCGTCGACCTGGAAGGTGACGAGATCGTCTCGACGGACCCGGACGGCCCAGGAGGAATTGATATGGGCGATGACGCCGCCCTCCAGCTCGAAGGTGGCGTAGGCGGCATCGTCGGCGTCGGCGGCATAGGCTTTGCCGTTCTCATCGACACGGCTCGGAATATGCGTCGCGCCGAGGCAGCTGACCGACTTGACGTCGCCGAACAGATTGTCGAGCACATAGCGCCAATGGGGCAGCATATCGAGGATCATGCCGCCGCCGTCCTTCTTTCGGTAGTTCCAAGAGGGGCGCTGCGCCTTGACGCCCCAATCCCCTTCGAAGACCCAGTAGCCGAACTCCCCGCGCACGGAGAGGATCTTGCCGAAAAAGCCGCTGTCGCGCAGCATGGCGATCTTGCGCAGGCCCGGCAGGAACAGCTTGTCCTGGACGACGCCGTTCTTGACGCCGCGGCGCTCAGCGGAAGCAGCGACCGACAACGCCTCCTCAAGCGTCTCGGAAATCGGCTTTTCGCAATAGACATGCTTGCCGGCCGCAATCGCCCCCTCCAGCAGATCGACACGCATCTGCGTCGAGCCGGCATCGAAGAAGATCGTATTGTCCGGATCGGCAAGAGCGGCATCGAGATCGGTCGTCGTCCGGGAAAGACCGTGCTTGCGGGCGATGGCCTCGATCTTTTCGGCATTGCGCCCCACAAGCACCGGCTCGGGCATCAGCCTGTCGCCGTTCGACAGCAAAACACCGCCCTGTTCGCGGATCGCCAGGATGGAGCGCACGAGATGCTGGTTATAGCCCATGCGGCCGGTGATGCCATGCATGATGATGCCGATCGGCTTCGTTGCCATGAGTTCTTCCTCCCGTAAATAACTATATAGTTACATAACTGACATGCCCAAACCATCCTGTCAACGGCCATCCTCGATGGCCGAAGCGGCAGTTATCGGCAGTTGCGGATGCTAGCGCACGGCGAGTCTTACGGACGCAAATACGCGAAGATGACGTCGACGATATGCTCGCCCCAGGCGTCGATTTCGGCCTTGTCCGAGAGGTTGCGGCGGAAGATCGTCGAGAGCGTCCAGCGGTTCGTCAGGAAGAACGAGCCGAGCGCGGCGATGCTCATATAGATCTTGACCGGATCGCAACCGGCACGGAAGACGCCTGTCGCGGCGCCGCGATCGAGCAGGCTCGAAATCTCCGATACCAGCGGCGAATGCAGCTCGAAAATGCGGGCGGAACGCTTCAGGAAGCGCGCCTTGTGCATGTTTTCCGTGCTGAGAATCCCGAGGAATTCGGGGTGATCCAGAAAATACTGCCAGGTGAAGACCACCAGTTCGCGCATGCCGTCCGCCGGCGAGCGGTGGGAAAGATCGAGCTTCGCCTCCGCCGAGCGAATGGCGATATAGCTGCCTTCCAGAACGGCGACGTAGAGCGCGTCCTTGCCGCCAAAATAGTGATAGAGCATCCGCTTGTTGATCTTGGCGCGCTCGGCTATCGCATCGACGCGCGCGCCGCCATAGCCGCGCTCGGCAAATTCCCTGGTTGCGGCAGCCAGAATCGCTTTGCTGGTGCGCTCCGCATCCCGCAGACGAGGCCGTTCCGAAGCCTTGCGCGAAGAGGTTTGTTCCGCATCCGCAAGATCCGGGCTCTTTGCGCTGCGCTTCACGGCTTTGGCTTCCGACATCATGGCTCCCGGCATTTCTCAGAGCTTATGCGGCCCCTTCTCGCGCCGATAAGTAAACGATCATCGCATAAGTTGACAGTCCCTGGCGAATCCGGAGCCATAGTAACTATACGGTTATATCGATTTAAATGCGGATATGACGTGAAAGACCGCCGGGAAAAACAGCTTGCCGCATCCGCCGGGACCGCCTCGGCCGGCGCTTCGGACAGGCCGGGACATTGCAGCGATCTTGCTTTCCGGGCCGGTCCGGCCCTAGAGAACAACAGGGAGCGGCGCCGGATGACCATGACGGAAAAACAGATTGCAATCATAGGCGGCGGCCCTGCGGGCCTGATGGCCGCGGAAACCCTATCCCTGCTCGGTCATCGCGTCACCGTCTATGACGGCATGCCGACGGTCGCGCGCAAGTTTCTGCTGGCGGGAAAATCCGGTCTCAACATCACACATTCGGAAGATTACCGGCTTTTTGCCGGTCGTTTCGGCGCAGCTTCGGCCCGATTGCGCCCCGCGCTCGATGGATTCCGGCCCGACGATGTCAGGGCATGGGCGGAAGGGCTGGGAACAGAAACCTTCGTGGGCTCTTCCGGCCGCGTGTTCCCGAAAGCCATGAAGGCATCACCGCTGCTGCGCGCTTGGCTCGCAAGGCTGGAGGCACGCGGCGTCGGCATCCTGACACGGCATCGCTGGTGCGGGTTCGATGGCAATCTCCTGGCATTCGAAACACCCCGGGGACGCCGGCTTATCCGCCATGACGCCGTTCTGCTTGCGCTGGGCGGCGCGAGCTATGCCCGGCTGGGGTCGGATGCGGCATGGGTGAGCTGGCTTCGCGACAAGGGGGTGAAGATCGCCGCTTTCCAGCCGGCCAATTGCGGTTTCGACGTCACCTGGAGTGCGACATTCGGCGAACGTTTCGCCGGCGAGCCGCTCAAGGCCGTGACGGCAACGTCGGAGGCGGGAACTTTTCCAGGCGAGTTCGTCATCTCCACGACCGGGATCGAAGGCAGCCTCGTCTATGCGCATGCCACCTCGCTGCGCGATCGCTTGACGAAAAAAGGTGAGGCTTCGCTCGTGGTCGATCTGGCGCCAGGACGCAGCGAGCAGCGGCTGATGCGCGATCTGGCGCGGCAGGATCCAAAAGCCAGCTTTTCCAACCGCCTGCGCAAAGGGGCCGGTATCGAGGGCGTCAAGGCCGGCCTGCTGCGCGAGCTTGCCGATGCCGCCGCTCTTTCGCACCCGGAGCGGCTTGCGAGCCTGATCAAGGCCTTACCTATTCCATTGCTGAGACCCAGGCCCATTGAAGAGGCCATTTCGTCGGCGGGCGGCATCCTGTGGGACGAGCTCGATGACGGCTACATGCTGAAAAAACTCCCCGGCATGTTCGTCGCCGGAGAAATGATCGATTGGGAAGCGCCGACCGGCGGCTATCTCCTAACGGCCTGCCTTGCGACGGGCCGCGCTGCGGCCAGCGGCATGGATTCCTGGCTCAGGAACAATTGAGCCATCCTCGATGCGCGGCCCGTCAGCCGATCCGGCCCTTCGCCATCAGCCAGGCGACCGATTCTTGAACAGCCTGCAGCGACGTGTAGCGAGGCCGGTAGCCAAGCAGTCGCGCGGCCTTGGCAATCGAGCAATTCGGACTTCTGGCAATATGCTCCCATGTTGCCTGCGCATCCTCCGGCATCTGGCTTTCAGCCCATGTCTCGTAAGGCAAAAACACAAGCCTGGGTTCGTGTCCGAACCAGCGCGACATGGCTTCCGCATAGCCTCTGAGCGTGAGCGCACCGCCTGAAACCGCGTGAAATGCCTCTCCGGTCGAAGCGCGCCAGTTGGCGATCGCCCCCATGAACATCTGCGCGACGTCGTCCGCATGGACATGGTGAACCGTCTCCAGACCGAAATTCGGCAAGATGAGCGTTTCATGGCGGGCCAGGGTCGAGAATACCGACAGATTGAAGTGCCCGGCAGGATTGAGAGGCGCCCAGCCGGGTCCGACAATATGGCCGGGATGGATGACGGTCGCGGGAAATCCGCTGCGATGCGCTTCCTCCAGCAAATATGTTTCGATGGCTTCCTTCTGGATGCCGTAGTCGCCGAAGGGCCGCTTCGGCGCCTCCTCCGGTGTCGGAACGACGGTGGGAAAGCCGTGCGTCCAGATCGTGCCCGTATGCAGGAAATGGCCGATATGGTCGGCAAGCGCCTCCGTCAGATGCTTTGCGCTGTCGAGGGTAAAGCAGATCATGTCGATAACGATATCCGGCTTCAACGCACGGATGGCCGGCCCGAAACTGCCGTCCCTCTCCATCGCGGCGCGATCCATCGTCCGTATCTCGATCTCATCCCATGCCCTGTTTGGCGAATAGGGTTGCGCCTGCCCGCGGCTGATCGCCACGACCTCGTGTCCGGCCTCCACCAACCGCGGCACGAGATAGGTGCCGACATGGCCGGTCGCTCCGATAACCACTGTGCGCGTCATGATGGTCTCCCGGCAAACGAGATCGAAGTCGCCTGCCACTGAAAATCGAGGATGGATCTGCCCACAAGAATAGGAGAGCGAGCGGCTTTGTCACCTAAACAATGAAGAGGCTCTCGATTTTGCCGGGAGCGCCCGGCGGCTCGCTATTTCGATACCGCCGGCTCGTCAGCCTCGTCCTCCGAACGGATATAGACCTCCAGCGTGTAACCTATATGCTCGGTCATCAGTGCCTTGGCGCGCTCCAGATCGCGGTCGAGGGCGGCCTCCATCAGGGCCGTGTGGTGCTCGATCGCCATGGCGTCCTGCAGGGCGGCAACCGCCTTTTCATAACCGATCGACAGGCCCGCCGCCGCGCGCTGGGTCGGCGCCAGGCCGAGGAAGCGATGATGACGCCGCAGCTGGTCGATGATGGTCGACTGGAAACGCAAAAGCCAGTTCGAGGTTGCCGCGCTCACCAGCGCGGCATGAAAGGCGGTGTGCTTCTCATCCCATTCGTCCGCCATTTCCTCTGAGGCGGAATCGGCCACGATCTTGCAGCGCGACAGGCGATAATGCGCCGTCACGACCGCCGATTCCCAATCCGGACCGCCCTTCTCGATCGATTCCATCAGCAGAGGCAGTTCCACGAACATGCGCGCCCGCGTCAGATCCTCCAGCTCGGCGCGCGAGACGGGGGCGACCGCAAAGCCACGATTGCTGATCGCGGTGACAAGCTTTTCCGCCTCCAATCGCGACAGCGCCTCGCGCAGCGGAGTCCAGCCGACGCCATAGGCGTCCCGAAGGGCACTGAGCCGCAGGGACGCGCCGGGCCTCAGCCTGGTATTGAGGATGTCGCGTCGCAGCAGCCAGTAGGCTGCTTCGGTTTTGCTCAAGGCATCCTTGTCCTGCATTGTGCTCGTCCCGATCCTCCCAATGCCAGATTATATATAAAATCCCCATATCGGGAAATTATATATTAAAGCCTCGTCTGGTGAATATCATATATCACAAATTGACAGGCTTGCAGCAGTCGCTATGATCCCTGCCCAAGAGGGCCGATGGAAGACGGCTCCTTTTGACATTTGGGAGGAAAATATGAGCAGATCTACGTCCAAGTGGCTGTCCGGCCTCGTTGTAGCCGGCGCCTTCATGGCAAGCGTCACCACGGCATCCGCCGAGCCCATCAAGATCGCAATCGCCAATTTCGGCGAGCATCCCCAGCTCAACGCATCGATCGCCGGCTTCAAGAAGGCGCTCGCCGACAACGGCTTCGTCGAAGGCAAGGATGTCGTCTACTCGGAAAGCAACACCAGCTTCGACGCCTCGCTGGTGCCGCAGATGATCGCCAAGCTGCAGTCCGAACATCCGAAGCTGATGTACACGGTCACGACGCCCGTATCGCAGATCGCCAAGAAGGCGCTCGCCGGCTCCGGCATCCCGATCGTCTTTACCGCCGTGACCGATCCGGTCGCCGCAAAGCTCGTTCCGTCGTGGGATGCGGGCGACGACGGCATCACCGGCTCGAGCGACCTGCAGGACATTTCCGCCATCCTGACCTTCACCAAGAAGCTGCTTCCGAATGCCAAGCGCATCGGCGTGCCTTATAACCCGGGCGAGGCCAACGACGTCGCACTGATCGACAAGGTCAAGGCGGCCGCACCGGCCGCCGGCTTCGAAGTGGTGCCCGTCGGCGTCGACAACGTCAACGACATCCAGCAGCGCATCGCATCGCTCGCCGGCAAGGCAGACGTCATCTACACGCCCGCTTCGAACCTGCTGCAGCCGGCGATCCCCGCCGTTGCCGCCGCCGCCCGCCAGGCGCAGATCCCGATCGTCAATTCAGACGACGCCGCCGTTCGCAATGGCGTCGTGCCGGCAAGCTTTGCCGTGAACTACGAGCAGGTCGGTGAAAATGCCGGCAAGATCGCCGTGCAGATCCTCAAGGGTGCCGACCCCAAGACGATCAAGCCCGCGCTCCCCGCCTATGAAGACCATGCGCCGCTGATCAACAAGGCCGTGCTGAAGGCATTCGGCGCAGAAGTGCCCGCATCGCTTGCCGATTGCAATTGCTTCACGAAGTAATTGGCGGCATCTTCCAAGGATCAATCCGATCCATGGCGGCGTTGAAAGCGCCGCCATTTTATAACCCTACACTGCAGGGGAGGCACGGATGCTCGACATCAAATCCGCGCGCAAGGTTTTCTACAGAGGCCAGCCCGACGAAAAAATCGCGCTCAACGGCCTGACGCTCTCCCTCAAAACAGGCGAATTCGGTGTCGTCATCGGCTCGAACGGCGCCGGCAAGAGCAGCATGCTGAATGCGATTTCGGGCGCGCTCAGTCTCGATTCCGGTCAGATCCTCATCAACGGCAACGACGTCACCGACATGCCCGTTCATAAGCGCGCGGCACGATTGGCCCGCGTGTTCCAGGATCCGATGAAGGGAACCGCCGCCAGCATGACCGTCGGCGAGAACATGCTTCTGGCCGAGCTGCGCGGCAAGAGCAGAGGATTTCGGCCGGGCCTCAACGCCGCCCGCCTCGCCGCCTACAAGGAACGCCTCGCCGTTCTCGGCCTGGGCCTGGAGAACCGCCTGGATACCAAGGTGGAGCTGCTTTCGGGCGGTCAGCGCCAGTCGCTGTCGCTCATCATGGCTGTGGGCGGTTCGCCGGATGTGCTGCTGCTCGACGAGCACACCGCAGCGCTCGATCCGCGCACGGCCGACATCGTCATGCAGGCAACGGTGCGCACCGTCGAGGCGCTGAAGCTGACGACATTGATGGTGACGCACAACATGCAGCACGCGGTCGATTTCGGCGACAGCATCATCATGCTCGATGCCGGCCGCGTCCATCTCGAAATTTCCGGCGAAGGCAAGCAGCGCATCACAGTGCCCGAGCTGATCGGCCACTTCGCCGTCAAGACCGACCGAATGCTGCTGGTGAGCTGACATCATGATGGATTTCATTCAGACAACCGTATCGAGCTTCATCTCGCTCATCCCGGTCACGCTGGCGCAGAGCTTCATTCTGAGCTTCGTCGTCCTCGGCATCATGATCCCCTTTCGAATGCTGAGCTTTCCGGACCTGACCAGCGAAGGCGCGTTTCCGCTTGGCGGCTGCGTCTGCGGCATATTGCTGGCTGCCGGTGTCACGCCGCCGCTCGCCATCGCCGCGGCTTTCGTCGTCGGCCTCGCCGCCGGCTGCTGCACGGCCTTCATACATCTTCGCTTCCGCATTCACACGCTGCTCGCCGGCATTCTGATGTCGACCATGCTCTACAGCATCAATCTCGGCATCATGGGCAAATCGAACCTGTCCGTCTTCGGCTCGCCGACGGTCTTCGACTGGGTGCCCTTCACGGCGCCCGGCTTTCCCGCCAGCAAGATCGTCATCGCCGGCCTGCTCGCCATTGTCGTGCTGATCGCCCTTAATCTCTACTTCAAGACGGAGAAGGGCACGGCCATGCGCGCCGTCGGCTCCAACCCCGACATGGCCGAGGCCCAGGGCATCAATGTCTGGGCGGCCACCATCGGCGGCGTCGGCATCGCAAGCGCCTTTTCCGCCAGCAGCGGTGCCCTCATGGTCCAGTCGCAGGGCTTTGCCGATGTCAACATGGGCATCGGCATTCTGATCAACGGCCTTGCGGCGCTCATGATCGGCGAGGCCTTCACCGGCAAGCAGACAGTCGTGCGTCAGCTGCTGGCGCCCTTCGTCGGCTCGATCATCTACTATCAGCTCGTATCGCTGTGCCTTGCCGCCGGCATGCCGCCGCCGAACCTGAAGCTCGCAACAGGCCTTTTCGTGCTCATCATGCTGGCGCTGCCGAGCATTCGCCGCAGCCGTGGCGGAGCGGTCACCAGAGAAACCATTCGCGAATAAGCTTAAGAGGCAAAACAGTATGAATAGCCTACCCGATCTCGCCGCCGTCGAGGCCATGGACGAGGCCGATCCGCTGCGCTCGTTTCGCAGCCGCTTTGCCCTGCCTTCCGGTGTCATCTATCTCGACGGCAATTCGCTCGGCGCGGCATCGCACGAAGTCTTTGCCGAGGTGCGCCAGGCTGCCATGGAGGAATGGGGCAACGGCCTGATCCGCAGCTGGAACAGCGCCGGCTGGTTCCAGCTGCCGATCGAGCTTGGCGACCGCATCGGCCGGTTGGTCGGCGCCGCCCAAGGCCAGACCGTAGTCACCGACTCCACCTCGATCAATATCTACAAGACCCTGCATGCGGCTCTCGCGATGCGGCCTGGCCGCAACGTCATCGTCGCCGAGGGTGAAAGCTTTCCGACAGACCTCTATATGGCGGAAGGGGTCGTTTCGACGCGCCCCGGCCTGACGCTCCGCCTGGAGGGGCGGGATGCCGAGACCATAGAGGAACTCATCGACGACAGCGTCGCCGTCGTGCTCATCAATCATGTCAACTACAAGAGCGGCGAACTGCGCGACATGGCTGCGCTGACGAAGCGCATCCAGGCAGCCGGTGCGCTTGTCATCTGGGATCTGTGCCACAGCGCCGGTGCCCTGCCGGTGGACCTCGACGGTGCAGGCGCCGATTTCGCCGTCGGCTGCACCTACAAGTATCTGAATGGCGGTCCCGGCGCACCGGCCTTCATCTACGCGGCGAAACGCCATCACACATCCATCGTCCAGCCGCTCAGCGGCTGGTGGGGCCATGCCCGCCCCTTCGCGTTCGAACGAAGCTTTGACGGCGACGCCGGCATCAAGCGCTTCCTCTGCGGCACGCAGCCGATCCTGTCCCTGAGGGCATTGAAGGGCGCGCTGTCCATCTGGGACGAAGTCGACATGCATGCCCTGCGGCAGAAGAGCATAGCGCTCACCGATCTCTTCATCCGGCTGGTCGAGGCGACGTGCGGCCAATATGGCGTAGAGCTGGAGACGACGCGCGACAGCGGGAAGCGCGGCAGCCAGGTCTCCTTCAAGCACAGCAACAGCTACGAGATCATGCAGGCGCTGATCGAAAGCGGCGTCATCGGCGACTTCCGGGCGCCTTCGACCTTGCGCTTCGGCTTTACGCCGCTTTATGTCGGCTATCGCGATGTCTGGCGGGCCGCAAAAGTCCTGGAGGACATCCTGAGCAGCGGATCATGGAAGGAAGCACGCTTTGCCGTGCGCTCGGCCGTGACCTGATCCGCAAACGCCGGCGGCCGGAAAGAGGGAACTGGACATGAGCTATTTCAAGGTCGTCGATTGGGAGAGCGCCTACACCAACGGCGCCTATATCGTCGACGGCGATCGCTGGCCATCGGCCTGGGTCGAACCCGCCAAAACCCTCCGCGACAATCTGCTCGCGGCGGGACGCGCAAAGCTCGATGTCGCCTATGGCCCGGCGCAGCGCAATCGCCTCGATCTGTTTTTGCCCGAAGGCCAGCCAAAGGGTTTGGTGGTGTTCGTCCACGGCGGCTACTGGCTGCAGCTCGACAAGAGCTACTGGTCGCACTTCGCAGCCGGCTCGATCGCGGCCGGCTACGCCGTCGCAATCCCGTCCTACACGCTTTGCCCGGAAAACCGCATCACCGGCATCGGCAAGGAGATTGCGGCCGCGATCACGGCGGCTGCCGCGTCGGTCGACGGCCCCATCGTCCTCACCGGACACTCGGCCGGCGGCCAGCTTGCCGCCCGCATGATGACGACGACGTCGCCGCTTGACGGGACGATCCTCAGGCGTATCCGGCATGTGCTTGCCATTTCCGGCGTGCACGACCTGCGCCCCATCATGAAGCGCAAAATGAACAAGGAACTTCGTATCGATGCGGCCGAAGCACAGACCGAAAGCCCGGTCCTGCTGGAGCCGGTGGATGCCATCCGCCTCACCTGCTGGGTCGGCGGCGCCGAGCGTGCCGAGTTCATCCGCCAGAACGCGCTGCTCGCCAATATCTGGACGGGACTTGGCGCGGCGACGGAAGCGGTGATCGAACCCGACAAGCATCATTATTCCGTGCTGGACGGCCTTATGGATGTCGGGCATTCGCTGACGCGAACCCTGCTGGCAGAATAGAGGTCGCGCAATCACCTCGGGATGAGGCCCCCGCCGCATCGCAAACGCCGGGGGCACACCCCGTCAGCTTTCCACGGGTGCGTTCATCGCCCAGGCCACACCGAATGGATCGCGAAGCTGGCCCCAGCGATCACCCCAGAACATCACCTGCGGCTCGACGACAACTTCGGCTCCCGCATCGACGGCACGCTGCCACCAGCCGTCGAGATCATCGACGACAAGCTGCATCGTGAAAGACTGCGGCTTTTCGAGCGGATGGCCGTGTTCCGGGAAGGCGTCCCCCAGCATCACCGAGCTGCCGTTGATATAGAGGTGGATATGCATGGTCCGGCCTTTTTCATCGACCGGAAACATGAAGGCTTCTTCCGCGCCGAAGGCGCGCTTGTAGAATTCGGCCGCCTTTGCAGCGCCGTCGACCGTAAGATAAGCCACCACACCGCCGCGCACCGGCACACGGGGCGGTCTGGATTGTATCTGATCTGCTGCATCGCTCATGATCATCTCCTTGGTTCTGCGCGTTACGCCCTTGTCGATGGGCTGCTCCAAGGACGCTGGCCGGTCATGAATTCCGACAACGGGAAACGAAATTTTTCATCCATGTCCGCGCTCGGGCCCGTGCAGCCCTTTCGCGCCTTATCCGTGCGCCGATTTGCGGACAGGAAAAGACCGTGCGGAGCTGGTTTCGTCGGCGATCCGAGCCAGGGCATTCTCGCGCGACATGGGCCGGCCAAGCAGGAAACCCTGCACCTCGTCATAGCCCTCGGCCCGCAATTTCGCCAGTTGCGCCTCCGTCTCGATACCTTCGGCCAATGTCGCAGCCTTGAAGCCGGACGCGATGCCGACCACAGCCCGCACGATCGCCAGATTGCCGGGGTCGGTCTCCATGCCGGCGACGAAGCTGCGATCGAGCTTGATCTTGTCGAAGGAAAAGGAACGCAGATAGCTGAGCGACGAATAGCCCGTGCCGAAATCGTCGATGGCGATGCGAATGCCAAGCTCCTTCAGCGCCCGCAACAACGACAGGCTCTGCTCGACCTCGGTGAGAAGAACGGACTCCGTAACCTCGATCTCCAGGCGCCCGGGGCAGAGACCGGTCTCGTCCAGTGCCGAGACGACCGTGGCGAGCAGGCTCGCATGGCGGAACTGATAGACGGAAAGGTTGATGGCCACTTTCAGGTTTCCGGGCCATTCCATGGCAGTCCGACACGCTTCCCGCAGCACCCAGTCGCCAATCGGCACGATCATTCCCGTTTCCTCGGCAACGGCGATGAATTCCGCCGGTGCAATGAGACCACGCTGAGGATGGCGCCAGCGGATCAGCGCTTCGAAGCCCGATAACGCATCCCTGTCCAACCGGACGATCGGCTGATAGTGGAGTTCGAATTCATCGTTCTGCAGGGCCTCCCGAAGCTCCAGCGTGAGCTGGTGACGCCGCTCCGCCTCGAGCCGCATCTCGGTCTGGTAGAACCGATAGGTGGACCGGCCGCTGCCCTTGGCCGCGTAGAGCGCCAGATCCGCATCCCGCATGAGAACATCGGCATCGCTGCCGTGTTCCGGCGCCATGGCGATGCCGATGCTGCAGGTCACATGTTCGCGGACACCATCGAGATCGAAGGGGGCGGAAAGCGACAGCAGCAGCAAATCGGCAAACCTCCGGGCTCGCCCGGCATCCGTCATCCGCAGCACAAGCGCAAACTCGTCGCCGCCCAGGCGCGCGACCAGATCGTTTTTCTCGGCCAGCTGCTGCAGGCGCTCGGCGACCTGGCGCAGAAGCATGTCGCCGGCGGCATGGCCCTTGCTGTCGTTGATATGCTTGAAGTGATCGACATCGATGTAAAGCAGCGCGATCGGCCGCTCCGGCGTTGCGGCGGCCACCTGCCGCACGATGCTCTCGGAAAAGAAAGCCCGGTTCGGAAGACCCGTGAGCGAATCGTGCATGGCGAGATGCGCAAGCCTCGCCTCGACGCTGCGTTCCTCGGTCACGTCCTGGGAAATGCCGAGAACGTAGCGCGGCGCTTGCCCCGTGGGTGCGGGCAGCGCCCGCTTTGCCGTCTTCAGGATGCGGGTGGCTCCATCCACCGTATGAATGGTTTCCTCGAAATAGACCGTTTCAGCGGTCTCGAAGGCAAGCTTGTCCTGCTCGCGGAAGATCGCCGTCTGCTCATCGGAGAATATGGCCGTATCCGATCTGCCGATCACCTCCTGCGCCGCCTGCCCGACGATGCCGCCGCATGCCTCGTTGAACAGGATATAGCGGCCATCCCTCTCCATGTCCTTGACGAAGACGCCGACTGGAAGATTGTCGACGATGCTGTCGAGCAGCGACTGGGTAGCATCGACCTGCCGCTGCGCCGCATTGACCTCGGTGCGGTCCTGCACGATCGCCAGAATGGCGGCCCTGCCATCGAAGCGAATCTCCCGCCCGTAGGTCAGGACCTCGAACGTCCGGCCATCGGCCTTCAGATGCGTCCAGCGCTGTGCGGTCTCCATATCGGTGCGGTGGTGCAAAGCGTCGAGCATACGCTCGCGTTCCCCGCACGGCCGGATATCGAGCACGGTCATGATCTCGAAGTCCGCATGACTATAGCCATAGAGATCGCGCGCGGCATCGTTGACAATCAGAAACCTCAGCGTGTGGGGATCATAGACCCACATCGGCGACGGATGCGTCTTGAAAAGCGACCGAAAATCATCGTTCGGGGCGTCGAGCCAAACGGAATTCATGGACGGGCCGGCCTTGCCAATTCGAGTTGAGAGATCGGTGGATTAGATAGTGATAGGTGAAAAAACTAAATAAAATCAAAATTATAACGAGGTTAAACTTTAGGCAAAAGCCTATCGAATATGCAGCGGGCGGTTTATCGCGTCCGTAGAGCAGCCCGACGGCAGGGGCAGGATGCCGCCGCGCTCAAAGCCCGGCTTTGCCGATCGCGTGGATGACGCCATGCAACTCGGCGAGCCCCTTCAGGCGGCCGATCAGGGAGTAGCCGGGATTGGTCGGCTTATCGATGTCGTCGCCGATCAGATGCCCATGGTCCGGCCGCATCGGGATCAGAGGGTCTTGCCGGCCCTCGTTGCCGCGACGCGTTTCCTCGGCGAGCAGCGCCCGCAGAATGGCGTACATGTCGCTTCGCCCCTCCAGATGCGCGGCCTCTACGAACGACCCGTCCGGCTCGATCGCGACATCTCGCAGATGCGCGAAATTGATGCGCGCGGCGAATTCGCGTGCGATCGCCGGTACATCGTTGTCGGCGCGGGACCCGAGCGAGCCGACGCAGAGCGTCAGGCCGTTGGCGACGTGGTCGACGCTGCCGAGGATGCGACGAAGATCCGCCGCCGTCGAGACGACGCGCGGCAGGCCGAAAAGCGAAATCGGCGGGTCGTCGGGATGGATCGCAAGCCTGACGCCAAGCTCTGCCGCTACCGGCACCACCTCCCGCAGGAAGGCGTCGAGGCTGGCCTGAAGATCCTGCGCAGCCATTCCGTCGAAAAGGGCGATGGCGGATCGAATGGCTTCCCGGCCATAGCTGTCCTCGCCGCCGGGAAGGCCGGCGATGATATTGTTCTCCAGCCGCTGCACGTCCTCCGGCGTCAGCCCCTTCAGGCGCTCCTCGGCCCGCCGCACTATATCCGGCGCATAATTTCCTTCAGCGCCCTTTCTGCGCAGGACGAAGACGTCGTAGGCGACGAACTCCGCCATGTCGAAACGCAGGGCGAGCGCGCCGGTCGGCATTTCAAAGCGCAGATCCGTGCGCGTCCAGTCCACCACCGGCATGAAATTGTAGCAGACCGTCCTGATGCCGGAGCGGGCCAGATTGGCGAGACTGTCCTTCCAGACGCCGATCGCTGCCCTGGCTCCCGAGCCCCCGAGTTTTATGGCGCTTGGAACGGGGATCGATTCACAGACGCTCCAGCGCAATCCCGCCGCCTCCACCAGCGCTTTTCGCGCCTCGATTTCGGCCGGCGACCAGACGCGGGCATAGGAAACGTCATGCAGCGCCGTGACGATGCCCGTCGCTCCCGCCTGCCGGGCATGCGACAGCGGAACGAGATCCTTCGGCCCAAACCAACGCCAGCAGCTTTCCATGCCAAATCTCCTCCATTTGTCGGTCAAAATATCGCTGAAAAGACAAATGTCCATCCCGTCGCGCTGCTTGACACGCCTTATTGACCAACAATATGGTTTCGCCAATGGAGGAAGACATGGCAATGCAGACCGCTGACATCGAGGACAAAGGCTCGGCAGTCGATCAGGTGGTCGAGGCGCTGCGACGCCTGATGCGCGAGCGCAATCTCGGCCTCGGAGACGCCCTGCCCTCGGAAGCGGACCTCGCCTCCATGTTCAATGCCAGCCGCAATACGGTGCGGGAAGCGATCCGCATCCTGAAAGCCTATGGCGTCGTCGAGAGCCGTCAGAAGGTCGGCGCGGTCATAACGGACCGCCGCCAGCAGGCTTTGATGGAGCTTTTCTCCTTCGCCATAGACATCTCGGCCGAGAATTTTCTCGATATCCAGGGATTTCGCCGTCTCATCGAGATCAATCTCAGCGATCTTCTGTTCGAAACCGTTGACGCAGCAAGTATCGCGACCCTGCATTCGATCAACGACCGAATGCAGGCGGCGCCGGAATTGGCCGAGGCCGCGGAGCTCGATTTCAAGTTTCACGCGGCTCTCGTCGATTTCGCCGGCAATCGGACCCTGTCACAAGTCTATGGCATTCTGCAGCCATTGCTGCGGCGGCTCATGGAGGCGGGAAAACGCTCCCGCGCGGCCGTCGACAGCGCCTATCGCGACCATCGCGATATCATCGAGGCATTGGAACTGCGCGATCGAATCGCCTACGCCTACCACATGAACCGTCACCTGCAGGCGGGCCTGCAATTCATCGCGCCAAAGGCTGTTTGAAACATCCATTTCATAACGGACACATGACATGAAAAGACAGACGCTCGACACCGGCTGGACCATCTCGCGCCTTCGCGCGCCCTCCAGCGCACCGGTGCTGCCAAATTCCATCCCTGCAGCGGTGCCGGGCAACGTGCATCTCGACCTGATGGCCGCACAGCTGATCACCGATCCCTATCTCGACGTCAACGAGATCTCGCAGGATTGGATCGGCCGCTCCGCCTGGCGCTATCGCCTGGCCTTCGACTGGGATGGCGAGGACGCCGAGCGCACCGATCTCTCCTGCCTCGGCCTCGATACGGCCGCGCGCCTGGAGCTGAACGGCACGCTTCTTGGCGAGACCCGCAACATGCATCGCAGCTACCGCTTCGCGATCGGGGAATATCTGAAAAGCGGACGCAACGAACTGATCGTCGATTTTCAATCGGCCTACGAGCATGGCGAGGAGGTGCGCAAGCAGCTCGGCAGCGCCGCCGATATCCCCCAGAATTATCCCGGCCCGAGCAACCTCATCCGCAAGATGGCCTGCAATTTCGGCTGGGACTGGGGACCGACCGTCGTCACGGCAGGCATCTGGAAGCCGATCCTCATCGAGAGCTGGTCGAAGGCCCGGCTCGGGGCGATCCGCCCGGAAATCACGCTGCAGGGCAGCCAGGGCGTTGCCCGCCTGCATGTCGAGATCGAATGGGCGGAAAAGGGCACGGACAGCGCAGCGCTGGTCTTGTCCATCGGCGGCAAGCGCGCGGAGGTTCGCGTCGCGCAAGGCGAGACCCATGCGCTGATCGAGTGCCGCATCGACAATCCGCAGGTCTGGTGGCCGCATGGCATGGGCGGCCAGCCGCTTTACGATCTCGACCTGCAGTTGCTCGGCTCGGACGGCGCGGCACTCGACGGCTGGAAGCGGCGCGTCGGCTTCCGCTCGGTGCGGCTGGATACGACACCGGATGAAATCGGCTCCGCCTTTACGCTCGTCGTCAACGACGTGCCGGTCTTTGCCCGCGGCGCCAACTGGATTCCCGACGATTGCTTCCTGCCGCGGGTGACGCGCGAGCGCTATCGCGACAGAATTGCCCAGGCCCGCGATGCCAACATGAACATGCTGCGTGTCTGGGGCGGCGGCATTTACGAGACCGATACCTTCTACGAGGAATGCGATGCAGCTGGCATCATGGTCTGGCAGGACTTCCTGTTTGCCTGCGCAACCTACCCCGAAGAGGAACCTGTCTACAGCGAGATCGAGGCGGAAGCGCGCGAAGCCATCACCAGGCTCATGCCCTACGCTTCGCTGGTCATCTGGAACGGCAACAACGAGAATATCTGGGGCTATTTCGACTGGGGCTGGCAGGATGTGCTCGGCAATCGCCCCTGGGGCGCCGGCTACTATCTCGACCTTCTGCCGAAGCTGGTGGCCGAGATCGATCCGACACGTCCCTATTGGGCAGGCAGCCCCTATTCCGGCTCCATGGAAATCGCGCCGAACGCGGACGAGCATGGCTGCAAGCACATCTGGGATGTCTGGAACGAGGTCGGCTACGAGACCTACCGCAACTATATCCCCCGCTTCTGCTCCGAATTCGGATGGCAGGCGCCGCCGACCTTCGCGACGCTTGCCCAGTCCGTTCGCGAAAAGGGCCGGGCCTCGGCCTCGCCGGGCGTACTGCACCACCAGAAGGCAACCGGCGGCAACGACAAGCTGCTGATGGGACTGGAAGGCTGGTTCCCGCACCCGCAAAATTTCGACGACTGGCTTTTCGTCACGCAGCTCAACCAGGCGCGTGCGATCAGCTTCGGCATCGACCATATGCGCTCGCATCGCCCCACTTGCATGGGCACCATCGTCTGGCAACTCAACGATTGCTGGCCCGTCACCTCCTGGGCCGCCGTCGACGGTGCCGGCAGGAAGAAGCCGCTCTGGTATGCCTTGAAGCATAGCTACGCGCCGCATCTTCTGACAATCCAGCCGCGCGGCGATGGTTTGGCTGCCGTTGCCGTCAACGACGCAACGCTGTTCTGGCGCGTGCCCTTCACCGTCGAACGCTTCGATTTCGACGGCACGCTGCTTGCCCGCCACCACGTCTGGCGCATTCTGTGCGATCGCTTCGAAAATACCGATATCGATATACCGAGCGATGTCGCGACACCGGGCGATCCGCGCCGGGAATTCCTGCGCGCCCGCCTCGGCGATGCCGAAGCGTGGTGGTTCTTCGAGAAGGACATGAAGCTGCAATATCCGCAGCCTCGCTTCGACGTCGAGAGCGCCCAGACGACCGACGGGATCACCGTGACCATCACCGCCCAGTCGCTTCTGCGCGATGTCTGCCTGTTCGTCGATCGCATCAGCCCGAACGCCGAAGTCGACGACATGATGGTCAACCTCGCACCCGGCGAAAGCAGGACATTCGAGGTGAAAGGCATCTCCAGGGAGGCTTTCGACGATGCCGATCCCCGGACCATTATCCGCACGGCCAATCAGGTCGCCGAGCCTCCGCACCCCTGAAAACGCGGAACGCTTGCAACAGGATATCCGGCGCATCGCGCCGGATCCGCCCTCAGATCCTCCGTAAATCGTCAGGAAAGATTGCGCAGGCGAATGGCGAATTGCCTCCTATGATCGGGCAGCGCCTTGTGATCTAGTGCAGCCTATCCGACCCATGAATCAGCGAGACACCGCTTATGTCCTCGGACTCCCATCGCAGCTTTCAAACGCCCCGTCGCGAAGAACTCGGTCTTATCACGCTTGGCAATACCGCCGGGCTTTCGGCTTCGGTCCTGCCGAACGGCACGCTGTTTTCGATCGACTTCGCCGATCAGCAGGGCGCCGTCATGATCAACCAGGTACTCGGCTCGCCCGTCTATGGCGGCATCGGACGGCTCTATCTGCGCGTCGGCGGTGCGAAGCCGGCAACGGCTGAGATCGTCGGACCCAAGGCAGCCGTACAGTTCGGCCATGGCAAGGGAGGCTTTTCCTGGAGCGGCGAGACGGCCGGCGTCAGACATACGGTGAGCCTCCGCCTGCACCCGAGCCAGCCTGCATGGTTCTGGCAGGTATCGCTGCAAAACGCGACAAGTGCCACAGTTTCTGCCGATCTCATCCTGCTTCAGGATGTCGGGCTCGGCGATCGCGGCTTCCTGATGAACAGCGAAGCCTATGCTTCGCAATATATCGACCATCACATCGCCAGCCACGATGCCTTCGGCCCGGTCGTCATGAACCGGCAGAACCTCAAGCAGGGCGGCGGACGGAATCCGTGGCTCGCACAGGGCTGCCTCGACGGCGCTGCGGCCTACGCGACCGATGCGATCCAGCTCCTCGTACCGTCCAAGGGCGGCGACGGCGTCATGGTGCCGGAATTCGGCAACGATCTGCCGAGCACGCGCCGTCAGCACGAGGTCGCCTGCCCGGCGATCCAGTCGAAGCCGCTTTCGCTCGCAGCCGGCGACGCCAATACGACTACCTTCTTCGGCCTCTTCGTCGCCGATCATCCGGCTGCCTCCAGCGATGCCGATCTCGCCCATCTCGACGGCCTGTCCAAGCTTCAGAGCGAACTCGTCGTAGACACGATATCGGCCGCGCAAGCGGCGCGCAGCCTCGTGCAGGACGCGCCTCTTGCCGAGAGCGAGGAGCTGGATGACGCTGCCATCGATGCGCTCTACCCCGAACGGATGCTGGAAGAGCATGCCGACGGGAAGCTGCTCTCCTTCTTCGTGCCGGACGGTCCGCACAACAGGCATGTCGTGCTGCGCGAAAAGGAGCGTCTGGTGGCGCGCCGTCATGGCGCCATCGTCCGCAGCGGCCAGAACATGGTGCTTGACGACCAGACCCTGGCCGCGACCTGCTGGATGCAGGGCATTTTCGCCGCGCAGCTGACCATCGGCAATACGTCGTTCCACAAGCTGTTCTCCGTCTCGCGCGATCCCTACAATCTGACGCGGTCGAGCGGCTTGCGCATCCTTGTCGATCTCGGCGACGGCTGGCGCCTGCTCGGCGTGCCCGCGGCATTCGAAATGGGCTTGAGCGATACGCGTTGGATCTACTGGCTTCCCGGCCGCACCATCACCGTTTCGGCAATCGCCTCCGGCGACGATCCGGCCATGCAATGGAACGTCTCGGTGGAAGGCGAAGCCTGCCGTTTCCTCGTGTTCGGCCATATCGTGCTCGGCGAACGCGACTATGAGGCCGTGGCGAACATCGCGGTCGATAAGGCGGCCAAACGCATTTCCTTCCATCCGCAGCCATCCTGGCTCTGGGATCGTTATCCGCAGGCCGGCTATCATCTCGTCACCTCGACGCCGGACGCCTTCGAAGCCGTTGGCGGCGATGAGCTGCTCTATGGCGATGGCGTGGCCCGCAACGGCCCGTTCATCGCGCTGAAATCGCATCCGACGCAGGAGTTGCGCTTTGCCGTCACGGGCTCGATGACCAAACCGGATGCGGCCGAGGCTCTCGCTGCGCGCTACAGCGCCGGTGTCGAAAGCGAAGAGATGCTGGCGCCGGCGCGACGCTTCTGGAGCCATGTGACGCGCGGCGCGCGTATCGAGGGGGACGGCCGCGACGTGGTTGCCCAGGCAGTCATGCTGCCCTGGATCGCGCATGACGCCATCGTACATCTGAGCGTGCCGCACGGATTGGAGCAATATACGGGAGCGGCCTGGGGGACGCGCGACGTCTGCCAGGGGCCGATCGAATTCCTGCTCGCCTATGAGCATGACGAAGAGGTCCGCCAGATCCTCAGCACGCTCTTTTCCGAGCAATACCGGGATCGCGGCGACTGGCCGCAATGGTTCATGCTGGAGCCCTACGCCAATATCCGCGCCGGCGAGGCGCATGGCGATATCGTCGTGTGGCCGCTGAAGGCACTCTGCGATTACATCGAGGCGACCGGCGACATCACCTTCCTTGCCGAAAGGGTGCCGTGGCGTGCCGACGACACCATGCAGCGGACCTCCGAGCATGCGACGATCTCCGATCACGTCGAAAAGCTGCTGGAAACCGTGCGCAGCCGCTTCGTGCCCGGCACAAGCCTCATCCGCTACGGCGAAGGCGACTGGAACGACAGCCTGCAGCCGGCCGATCCGCACCTGCGCGACTGGATGGTCAGCAGCTGGACCGTATCCCTGCTTTACGAGCAGCTGGTGCGCTACGCCGGCATCCTCACGCTCGCCAGCCGCAACGACGAGGCCCAGGCACTGCAGGCCACAGCCGCCGCCATGCGGGCCGATTTCAACCGGCTCTTGATGCGGGACGGCGTCGTCGCCGGCTACGGCGTCTTCGATCCGAGCCATGACGGCGTCGAATTGCTGCTGCATCCGCAAGATACGAGGACCGGCCTGCACTATTCGCTGATCGCGATGACCCAGCCGATGATCGGCGGCCTGTTCACGCCCGATCAGCGCCACGCCCACATGAAGATCATCCGCGAGAACCTGCTGTTTCCGGACGGCGTGCGGCTGATGGAGAAGCCGGCAACCTATTCCGGCGGCCCGGAAAAGCTGTTCCGCCGCGCCGAATCCTCATCCTTCTTCGGACGCGAGATCGGGCTCATGTATGTGCATGCGCATCTGCGCTACTGCGAGGCCCTGGCGCTCGACGACGACGCGGAGGCCGTATGGCAGGCGCTGGCGCTCGCCAACCCGATTGCCGTCAGCGGGCGGGTGGAGCATGCGTCGCTTCGCCAGCGCAATACCTATTTCAGCAGTAGCGATGCCGCCTTCGCCGACCGTTATCACGCGTCTTCGGACTGGGCGCGCGTCAAGGCTGGCGATATTGCCGTCGATGGCGGCTGGCGTATCTATTCCAGCGGCCCCGGTCTCTACACCAAGAGCCTGATCGGCAATATTTTCGGGTTCAAGCGGCAGTTCGGCCGGCGCATCCGCCAGCCGCTGCTGCCGGCCTCGATCGGTGCCTGCGAGGTCAAGCTTGATTTCAAGGCCTGAGCTGTCAGGCGCTATAAGGAGACGCTGAACGGCCTCCTTTCTCTTACCCAACAGAGCGATTCCGTGGAACGCGGAATCGCTCTATCTTTTGTCCACATGCGATTCCGGACGGAAAGCGGACAAGCAATGTCCCTCCATCAATCGGAACGCAACGGCGTCATTGGACGTCGGCAGAGCTTGCCAAGTTTGCCATCCGGCACGTAATCGACCTTCCGGTTAACCGAATCGGTTAAAGCTCATCCGGATGTTCAAAGGCCGGAGGCAGATTTGGAAACGGCGCTCTATCTTCCGATCAAGGCATTTCTCGAAGCCGCCGGCTATGCCGTGAAGGGCGAAATCGGCGGCTGCGACCTCGTGGGACTGAATGATGGCGAGCCGCCGGTCGTCGTCATCTGCGAGCTGAAGATGAGCTTCAATCTCGAACTGATCCTGCAGGCCGTTGACCGCGCCGCGGCCAGCGACGAGGTCTGGATCGCCGCGCGCGTCTCGGCAAAGGGCAGGGGGCGCGAAGGCGACCGCCGCTTTCGAGACCTTTGCCGCCGGCTGGGCTTCGGCATGCTTTCCGTATCGGATAGCGACGTCGTGGACATCATCGTCAGCCCCGTCTCGCCGATGCCGCGCAAGAATGCGCGTCGCAGATCACGCCTTGTTGAAGAACACCGCCGGCGCAAGGGCGACCCGGCGCTGGGCGGCAGCTCGCGCAAACCGATCATGACGGCGTACCGGCAACAGGCCCTCGCCTGCGCGGCTGCGATCGAAAACGGCGTACAGCGCCCCAAGGATATGCGCGACGCGGCGCCAAAGGCCCCGCAAATTCTGAGGGATAACGTCTACGGCTGGTTCGAGCGCATCGACCGCGGCATTTACGCGCTGACCGAACTCGGAACGGAGGCTCTCAGGAGATGGCCGCTGTCGCAAAGCTAATTATGGAAAAATTCCGGTCGGCCAACATTAAATTCATGTAATATCTTAACTTTTAGCAATAAAAACATGATCGATATTTAATTTGTAAAAGTCAATTGGCGGATCATATTACTCATCAGCGCCAATTCAGATTTATACTTTGCGCCCCTTGAGTAAAGGGAAACAAAGCCTCCCGAATGAATTGACGCGGACCCATTCGACGCCTGTCCCGGACATGGACAAGACGCCAATCTGCCAACGATCTCGTAAGGGACTTTTGCCATGTCATCTCTTCTCCGCAAACACCGCACCGCCGCCATCGTAGGCGCCGCCATCATCGTCGGCGCCGGCGCATTGCCCTTTGCCTTCAGCACCTCGGCCAGCGTTGCCGCCGCCGCCGAACCGGCCGGCATCATCGCGCCCGGCGGCTCCTTCGCTCCGATCGTCGATGCCGACAAGCCGGCCGTCGTTACCGTCACCACCACCATGAAGGCCACCGACACGAGCGCCGACGGCAGCAACTCGCCGATGGACGAGCAGTTCCGCCAGTTCTTCGAAAATCAGGGCATCCCCTTCCCGAGGCAGATGCCGCATCAGCAACAGAGCCAGCGCGCCATGGCGCTCGGTTCCGGCTTCATCATCAGCCCGGATGGCATCATCGTCACCAACAACCATGTCATCCAGAACGCGGTCGACATCAAGGTGACGCTCGACGACGGCACCGAACTGCCCGCCAAGCTGCTGGGCGCCGATGCAAAATCCGACCTCGCCGTTCTGAAGATCCAGGCACCAAAGGCGCTGCCGACCATCGCCTGGGGCGACTCCGACAAGCTGAAGCTCGGCGACCAGATCCTGGCGATCGGCAACCCCTTCGGCATCGGCACGACGGTCACCGCCGGCATCGTCTCGGCCCGCGGCCGTGACCTGCACAGCGGCCCCTATGACGATTTCATCCAGATCGACGCCCCGATCAATCACGGCAATTCCGGCGGCCCGCTCGTCGACCGCGAAGGCAATGTCGTCGGCATCAACACCGCCATCTATTCGCCGAACGGCGGCAGCGTCGGCGTCGGCTTTGCCATTCCTTCCGACGAGGCCAAGTCGATCGTCGCCAAGCTGGAAAAGAACGGCTCGATCGATCACGGCTATCTCGGCGTCGCGATCCAGCCCGTGACCTCCGATGTCGCCAACGCCGTCGGCCTGCCGCAAGCCGAAGGCGCGCTGGTTGCCAGCGTCAATGACGATACGCCCGCCGCCCGCGCCGGCATCAAGAGCGGCGATATCGTCACTGCCGTCGGCAACGAGTCCGTCAAGACGCCGAAAGACCTGTCGCGGCTCGTCGCCGATCTCTCTCCCGGCGACAAGCGCTCGGTTACGCTGTGGCGCGATGGCAAGAACATGGACGTCAACGTCACCATCGGCGGCAATGACGACAGCAAGCAGGCTGCAAACGATAGCGGCGACGGCAAGGTTCAGCCGTCCAACCAGCCGAGCATCGGCGTCGGCCTTGCCAACCTCACGCCCGATGTCCGCCAGCAGCTGAACCTGCCGCGTGGCGTCGAAGGCGCCGTCGTTGCCAGCGTCAACCCGGACAAGCCGGCAGCCGCTGCCGGCATCCAGACCGGCGACATCATCGTCTCGGTCAACGATCAGCCGGTGCGCAACGCCCATGAGGTGCAGACAGCCGTCGCCCAGGCCGGCAAGAGCGGCCGCAAGTCCGTCCTGCTGCTGATCGAGCGCGATGGCAACAAGACCTTCGTCGCCGTTCCCTTCTCGGCCGCCTGAGGACCTGAAACTCCCTGCAACCGGCCCGCTTCCCCAGGGGAGCGGGCCGGTTGCCGTCACGTCACCAGCAGGCCCCGCCGCTCGGCAAGCCCGATGGTTGCCAGCGTTCCCGCATTGAAGGGGAGAAAATCGGCCTCGATGCCGTCGCTGAAGATGACGCCATGTTCCGCCATCTCGGAAACGATGGACATCGGCATCTCGGCCCCGATCTCACCCGACACCAGCGAAACGCCCGTCGTCCGGCTCGGAAAAGGCTCCCGCACGAAATAATGCAGGAATTCCGCGTCCCAGGGAAACGAGGCGTCGGCGATCCCCGCCGGCAGCTCCACGCCGCAACTCGCGGCAGCACCCGCCCAGCCGGCATAGAGGCTCTTCAGCCATCCCGTCGAACCCATGCCGGTGGAAACGATGATGCCGCTCGACGATTGCCGTTCATGCCGCTCGCCGACCCGAAGATCGTAACGGGCCGAAACGTGACTGCGCGGGCCGATGAAGAGGTCGTTCACCGCATAGAGCACCTCACCGGTATTGAGCGAAGCCTTTGCCATGCTCACGCGCTTGAGCGGCCGGCGCTGCGCCAGGGCCTCGGGCATGACCTTGCGGACATCGGCAACATGGAACGGCAGCAGGACGCCATCCCATCGTTTCGGATCCGGGTTCACGCCAAGCACATTCTGGCCGTCGAGATATTTCAGCGTGTTGGCGACCAGACCGTCCTGCCCCAGCACGACGACCACGTCATCGGCGCCGAAGATGAAATTGCCGAGATAGCGCCGGTTGAGCGTCTGCACTCTGGCCAAGGAGCGCAGGTGCGCTTCGACATCGCGCACCGCCGCCTGATAATGCTGCTGCTCGGCAAGATAATCGCCGAAATCGGCCCCCAGGTGCTCGACATAGAACTGCGCCTGCTGAACGGTGTTGAAGCGCGCGACGAGCTCATCGAGACGGGTATCGCGCACGATGAGCACGATCTTCCTGTCCTCGGCCTTCCCGCTGTTTGAAACCGGCATGGCTTATCCCCTCGGCTGCAGCATTTCGCGCAGGAGATCGGGGGTCACGTTCAGCTGGCCGATCTTGGTGGCGTTGTCGGCAAGATCGCGGAAGGCGAGCGCCATCAGCTGGCCGGGATCCATGCCGACCGAGGCCAGCGCCTGCAGCATCTTGGGATCGGCATCGCCGAACGACTTCATCATGGCGGCCAGGCCGTAGGCCTTCGCATCGGCCTCCTCGCGCGCATTGCCCGAAGCAAGGGCGACGAGCGCCTTGTTCTGCTCTTCGAGGGCGATCTTCCCGGTCATCTCTTCCTGCCGGATCTGCAACTGCCGCTCCTGCACCGAGCGTTCCGCATCCATCTGCGCTTCGCGGACCTGACGCTTCTTGTTTTCGACGGCGATTTCGGTCGCCAGTTCATTCTCCTTGATGGTTCGTTCCTGCTCGACGGCCGCGTTGCGGCGGGCATAGATCGCCTCGTCGGCGCTGCGCAGCAGCGCTTCGCGCGCGCCAGCCTCCAGCGCCTTGGCGGTCTCCGGCTTGGGCTTTACCGCCAGGATCGACAGGCTCAGAAGCTCAAGGCCCAATGCCTGCAATGCGGGATGCCCCTGCAGCGTGCCCGCCACCCGCCCGACCAGCAGTTCGCCGGCGGCCAGCACTTCCTTCAAAGACAGGGTATGCACTTCGGCGCGCATTGCGACCTGAACCTGATCGATCAATCGCTGCGACAGCTTCTGCGGATCTTCCGAACCGTAGGCCCCCTTGGCGTTGAGCGAGAAGTCGAGCAGCTCCGCCGTCCGCTTCGGCTCGGCGATGCGATAGGTGATCTGCCCTTGGACCGTCACCTCCTGGAAATCCGCAGTCACCTCCGGAAAGATAAAAGGCTCGTTGACGCTGGCGGTCGGCACCACGACCAGCGAGGTCGACGGCGCGAAATACCAGAACGAGAGCCCCGCGCCCTCCCGTTGCGGCCGGCCGCCGCGATACTGGATCACATACTGGGTCGGCTGGGCCTTGATGAAACGAAATCCGAACATGACTGTCTCCTGAAAAGCGACGGTTGCAAACCGTCATGGCGCCAACAAACACGACTTATTGTATTTTGTCAACTAAGTTAGTTGAAACTTTACACTAAGATGTGACTGCGCTATGGTCGACAATATGAACAGCCCAGCAGACCTCCCCCAAAGGCCGATCGTGTCGGTCGATCTCGCAATCTTCGCCTTGGCGCCGGAGGGGCTGGAGGTCTTGCTGGCGCGACGCGGCACGGAGCCCTTTTCCGGATATTGGGCCTTGCCGGGCGGATGGATCCATGTCGATGAGGACCGGAACCTCGAAGCCGCGGCGCGGCGCGTGCTCAGCGACAAGACGGGGGTCGCGACGCCTTATTTCGAGCAGGTAGGCATTTTCGGGGATGCGGAGCGCGATCCCCGCGGCTGGAGCCTGAGCGTGACCTATATGGCGTTGATCGCGCCGGACGCCGTAACGCTGCGGCATGGCGGCAATGTCACCGACGTTGCCTGGCATCCGATCGACGGCGATACCACGATGGCACCCCTGGCCTTCGACCATGCGGCCATTCTCAGGGCCGCCATCACTCGGTTGCGCAACAAGGTCGAATATTCGACCCTGCCCGTGCATCTCCTGCCGGAAGCGTTCACGCTCAGCGAATTGCAGGCTGTCTATGAACGGCTTCTCGGCCGCCTTCTCGATAAATCCGCCTTTCGCAAACGCATCGCGGAGGTGGATTTCATCGAGCCGATAGCAGGAGAAATGCGTCGCGCCAGCAACCGCCCTGCCCAGCTTTACCGGCTCAAGCAGGCAGGCTCGACCGTCTTCTTCGACCGGACCATCTGAGGCAGCGCATTTCCACAGAAGAGGCAGTTTGCTTTTGACACATGTCGCTTTTTGTCCAAACTCTGCCTTTGTGATGGTACAAATAGCGCCGGAGCCGATTGAAACAGCCCGGCGGCACGTTTAAACCCGCCGGCACGATCAGTGGCAAAGGGCCTCGGAAACAGGAATGGCGGCGGCAGGAGTTGGAGTGACTGATCCATACGATATTCTCGGCGTTGCGCGCGATGCGAACGAAGAGCAGGTCAAAGCGGCTTACCGCAAGCGCGCAAAGGCGGCCCATCCCGATTCCGGCGGCGATACGGACGCTTTCGCCCGATTGCAGAAAGCCTACGAACTGCTTCTCGACCCCGTGCGCCGCAAGGTTTTCGACGATACGGGTTACGATGTCGAATTGACCGATGCCGTCGACCTTCAGGCGCTGGTAGCCATCGAAAAGCTTATTACCGAGATCGTGCTGGACGAGCGCGAACCGGGGACCTTCGATCCCGTCGCCAAGATGCGCGCGAGCCTTCTCGAGGAAATTCGCAAGGCGAACTTCAGCAAGAGCGAGCTTGAGCGGCATTCCAACCGCATCGGCCTTCACCTCGACCGGCTTGGCAAACGCCCCGGCAAGGATGTGGTCGGCCACATGCTGCGTGCCCGCATCAAGGCGATCGCGACGGCCATCAGCGAAACGGAAGCGAAGATCGGCGCCAGCGAGCGCGCCTGCGACATGCTTGAGGGCTATCTCTATGAGATGGACGAATTGCAGCATGAGACGAACGCCGCAGCCGAAATCGAATGGGACGAGCCGCGGGTTCGGTCGGCCGCGCAATAGCTGCCGCGCCGTCTTGCCGTCTTGAAGAGACGGATTTCGCGTCTGCCTTGATCGCGGAATCACTTTCAGCAACGCTATGTTGCAATGCAACAATCATCCCTAGACAAATCGAAGACCTGGCCTAGATCAAGCCTCCAGTACGCCGTCGCGCTCAGCGGACGATGACGGCACGGCAATTGACGGGCGCCGGAACTCGGCGTCCAACGAAGATCTGGAGCAATTGCAGGAAAAGTGCGCGGCGGTTTTCCTGCAATCGCGTCAAAACAAAGGGATAGAGCGGTTTCGCGATTCGAGGAAAAGCGGAAACGCTCTGGACGGCGAGGTATACGTTTGCTGGCTTCCGAAGCGGATGAAATCGTCTTTGAACATCTGAGCGAAAACCGGTCTCGGGCCGCCCTGCGGGGTGCCTTCTGGTCGGCGCTGGATACGCTGATCCCAACGGCGCTCAACAGTCTGGTCTTCGTGGTCACATCCCGCTTTCTTCTGCCGCAGGATTTCGGCCTGGTGGCTCTCGCCTTCGCCATCGTCAGCTTTACCGCCGGCTTCGGCCCCACGGCCTTCGGCGAAGCGCTGATCCAGCAGAAGTCGATCCGCCGCAGCCATCTCGATACGGTTTTCTGGCTGTCCTTTTCCTGTGCGGCCATCCTTTACGCCGCGCTGTTTCTGCTTTCGCCATTCCTTGCCCATTGGGTGGGTCATGACGAAATCGTCAGCCTGTTGACGATCATCGGACTGAAAATCTTCTTCGACATGATGATCATCGTGCCCAACGCCCTGATCGGCCGGACGATGTCCTTTCATCTCGCAGCAGCCCGCACCGCGATCGCCACCTGCGTCTCGGCCGCCATTTGCCTTTCGCTGATTTTCGCCGGTTTCGGCCTGTGGGCGCTGGCGATCGCCCAGATCGCCGCGCCGGCGGCGGCCTGCATCGCCGCCTTCTGGGGGGCCGGGTGGCTGCCGGGCTTCCGCATCAAGCTCGCAAGCCTGCGAGAGCTTTTGCACTACGGCATCTTCGCCTCGGGCAACCGCTTCCTGCAGACGATGAATCTCGACCAGCTGATTATCGGCACGCTGGTCAGTCCGGCGGCTCTCGGTATCTACAATTTCGCCCGCCGGCTCTACGAGATGCTCAACAATGTGGTGGCGGGCGGCCTGACATCGGTCAGCCATGTGCTGCTATCTTCCCTCCAGCACGACCAGAACAAGGTGCGCGAAGCCTTCCTCATGGCGACCTTCGGCTGCTCTCTCGTGTCTTTCCCGGCTTTCATGGGGCTTGCCGCCGTCGCCGACGACGCCATTCCGCTGATCTTCGGACCGCACTGGGCGGCCGCCATCTGGCCGGTTCGCTTCTTCTGCGTGATCGGCCTGATGGCCGGGATCGGCGTCATCCAGGCCTCCCTGATCACGAGCCAGGGCAAGTCCGACTGGTGGTTCTACTATCAGCTGGTGCGCAACATCGTCACGATCCTGACGGTGCTGCTGCTCTATCAATATGGCGTCACCATCATCGTGTTCGCGCTGATGATCGAAGTGCTGATGCTGTGGCCGGCAACGCTGTGGATGGTCTCCCGATTGATCGGTCTCAGCATTCCGGAATATTTCAGCCAGTTCCTGCGCCCGATCGCAGCCTATCTGGGGATGCTGGTCGCGGTGCTGGCGACATCCTCGGCCTTGAGCGACTGGCCGCAGGCTGCACGTCTCGTCTGCGACATCCTGGTCGGCGGCATCACCTATTCGGCCCTCATCCTGCTTCTGTGCAGGGAAAGGGTTCTCTTCCTCGTGCGAACGACGCTGCAAGGCCGACGCGCAAAGGCGCAGTAGCAGCCATCGCGAACGAGGCGCGCGGAGGAGCGCAGGTCCCGGCCGCCGCGAAACAACGCCGAATGTCAGAAAGGCGCATCATGACACTGGTTACGTTCATCATTCCCGTCCGCCATCAGGCCAATTCCAATGACTGGCCTTCGCTGAAAAGACGGCTGGCGCAAACCATCGCCTCGATTTCCGGGCAGTCCAACGGCAACTGGCGCGGCGTCATCGTCGCCAATGAAGGGGCCGATCTGCCTGACCTGCCGCCGAATTTCTCGGCCGAGCGCGTGACGTTCCCGCCCAATCCGCTGTATGATCTGCATAGCGCCGAGCGCGAACAGGTCTATGAAGCCGTGCGTCTGGACAAAGGCCGCCGGATTCTGACGGGCATGCTTTCCGCGCGCGACACGCGCTTCTTCATGATCGTCGACGACGACGATTTCGTCAGCGCCAATATCGTCGATTTCGCCGCCCGAAACAGCGATGCCAACGGCTGGAAGATCGACCGCGGCTACCTCTGGAGCGAAGGCGGCCGGCTGCTGCTGCATCATAACGATTTCGCCAATTTTTGCGGTACGTCGCTGATCATCCGGTCCGATCTCTACCGGCTGCCCGCAACCTTCGAGCAGGCGGAAGCCGATTACATCAAATCCATGCTCGGCAGCCATGTTCGCATCGGCAAGCTGCTTTCCGAGGCCGGCTCCCCGCTCGGATCGCTTCCCTTCCGGGGCGCCATCTACCGCGTCGGGCACAGCGGCGCCCACAGCAAGTCATCCAATCTGTTGCGGACCCATTTCCTGAACCGGTCGGTGCTGACCCATCCCCGCCAGCTTCTGGGCAACCTTTCGCGCGTGCGCCCGCTCGACCGCAATCTCAGAAACGAGTTCTTCGGCGCGCGTGCCGCCAGGTAGCGGGCGCCATTCCTCTGCCAACAAGGTCTCCAGCAACGCCGGCCGACGCCCCCAAAAGCGCCGAGGCAAGCCAGCAAGGGCAGAGCAATTCCAGGAAAAGTGCGCAGCGGTTTTCCGTCCGGAATCGCGTAAAAGACAAAAAAGATGGAACGGTCATCGATTCCGTGAAGCGAGGAACCGCTCCGGCCGGCAGCATCAGGTGTGGACGGCTGCAAGCGCAATGGCGTCCGCGACCTCTTCAAGCCGTTCCGAGAGCTTGGCCGTAGCGACGCGCAGATGACTGCTGGGCAGGATCGAAAACTTGGCGCCGGGATGCGCGGCGATGCCCCGCGCCGCAAGCGTCACCACCGCAAAGGGTTCCGACGATACGGGTATCCAGGCGCACAGCCCGCCGCCGTGCAGCGCATCCACGCCGCGTTCGCCGAGAGCGCGGATCAGGCCGGCCCGACGTTCTCCATAGGTCTGCCGGGCATGATTGAGGCATGCCGCCGTCGCCGGATCGCGCAGCAACCAGGCGGCGGCAGCCTGCAGAATTCGGCTCGTCCAGCCGGCGCTGAAGCTGCGATAGGACTGGATCTGGTCGACGATTGCCCGCGAGCTCGAAAGGACCGCCAGCCTCAGATCCGGTCCGTGCGTCTTCGAATAGGAGAGGATATGGATGACTCGGTCGGGATAGAGATGTCCCATCGAATGTCGAGGCGCCGTCGAGATATCGGCGACGCCGTCGTCCTCCACGATGAGCGTATCCTTGTCCCGAAGGATCTCGGCCATGCTCGCCATGCGTGCCGGGCTCACGCTCTGGCCGGTGACGGAATGGATGCGCGGCTGGAAGATGAAGGCGACAGGGCGGTATTTCAGCGCCTCTTCCAGTGAAGACGGCAGCGGGCCTTCGTCATCGCATCTCACCGGAATGATCCGCGCGCCGCGATCCTCCAGAATATCCAGAAGACGCATGCCGGTCGGATCCTCTATCGCGACGGGCGCTCCGGGCATGACCAGGGCATTGATCAGCGTATAGACGGCATTGTAGCCGCCATTGGTCGCAAGGAACGCCTCCGGCTCGTAGGGCCATGTCTTCCTGACTTCCGCCTCCAACTCCGGCAGGATGCGGCTGCGCTCGTAGCTGTTGAGATTTTCGGCCGACGCGCCATAGGCCATCGCAGCCTCCAGCTTCGGCAGCAGCTGCACGTCGGGAACGGCCGCCGTCAGGTTCAGCGCGTCATAGCCATAATCCCCGACGCTCGCGAGCCGCGCCGGCTTGGCGACGAAGCGATCGCCGCTGACCCATGTGCCGTTCCGGCCTCGCCCGCTGATGATCTTCTGGCGCCTGAGCTCGCTCCAGGCTTCCGACAGGGTCGCCGGGCTGATGCCGAGGGCGAAGGCAAGATCGCGGATGGGCGGCAATTTGGTGCCGACCGGAAGCGCACCGGCGCGGATGAGTGCGCTTGTCTCCAATGCGATGCCGCGAATCGTCCGATCGCTTAGTTTTTCGGCAAACCAGTTCGCATCCCGCACGTCGCTCATTTATCCGCCATTTTTAATGTTCAATAACGTAATAACATTTGATCGACCTATATTGAACATTTAATCACTTGGAAAACAAGTTTTCCCGCGAGTGAATTTCATGCCTCTTACTCTCCGCCTTGCCCTTCGCGACTGGGACTACATCACGCCATTGGTCCTCGGCGATGTCTCCTCCCCGAAACTCGACATCAAGGTGGACCGGGTCGGCACGCTGATCCCGCATGTCGGCAAGAGCGACGCCTACGATGCCGCGGAAACCTCCTTCAGCCGCTACACGCAGATGCGCATCGACGGTGACGACAGCGTGGTCGGCATGCCGAACTTCATCATGCGGGGCTTCCGCCATCGCTGCGTCATCACCACCAAGGACAACCCGATCACCACCTTCGCCGAGCTGGCCGGCAAGCGCATCGGCGTCACCGGCTGGCGTGATTCCGGCAATACCTGGACGCGCGCTGCCCTCCGGCGCGAAGGCGTCGGCGTCGAGGACGCCATGTGGTATGCCGGCCGCCTGACCGAAGCGCATCCGATCACCGACCGCCTCGACGGCTTCGGCCGCCCCGGCCGCATCGAAGCGGCACCCGGCGAAAGGCCGATGATGGAGCTGCTGAAGGAAGGCCGGCTCGATGCGATTTTCACCCCTTTCATGCCGGACGGCTATTTCGCCGGCAATTCCGGCTTCCGCCAGCTTCTGCCGGATTTCCGCGCCGCAGAGCATCGCTATTTTGCCGAAGTGGGCTATGTACCGGGTATGCACCTGATCGGATTGAAGGCGGAATTCGTCGCGGAGCATCCCTGGGTGATGGCGGAGCTGAGCGCACTGCTCGATGAATCGCAGCGCGTCTGGCTGAGCAAGCGGCGCAAATATGCCGACACGACGCCCTTCATGCTCGACGAGCTGCTGAAATCGGCCTCCGAGCTGCCGGAAGGGTGGGATGCGAGCGGCTTTGCCGCCAATCGCAGGATGATCGCCGATTTCGCTGAGGAATTGCATGTGCAGGGCATCCTGCCGCGCCTGATGACGCCGGAGGAGCTGTTTCCCCTCGATGTCGACGGCAGCCGGACGGGCGCACCCTGAGCATCAACCGAAATTCAAGGACGCAAAGCAAAAAGGGGAATGAGCATGTCGTTGAAAAAACTAACCTATATGGCTGCTGCATGCCTGATGATTTCGGGCCCGGCCTTCGCTGAGGACGCTGGCCTGCCGAAACTCTCGGTCAATGAGCAGCTGCGCGCCAAGTTGCCGGAAAGCATCCGCGCATCCGGCAAGATGGTCTCCGTCAACAGCGGCTCCTTCCCGCCCTACGAGATCGTCACCGGCGCCTCCGATGTCACAGGGGCGAGTGCGGAATTGACCAAGGCGATCGGGCAAATCCTCGGCGTCGAGATCACCCATGCGACCGTCGGCGGCCTGCCTGCCCTGCTCAGCGGCATCAATTCGGGCCGTTTCCAATATGCCGAAGGCCCGGTGGGCGACTTCACCTCGCGCGAAGGCGCCAATGACTTCGTCGACTACGTGCAGGAATTCGTCGTCTTCGCTGTCGAAAAGGGCAACCCGAAGGGCATCACCACGCTCGATACCGCGTGCGGCCATCGCATCGCCGTCATGGCGGGCGGATCGGCCGAGAAGGTCATCAAGGCCCAGGCGGAAAAATGCACGAAGGACGGCAAGCCGGCGCTGCAGGTCCAGTCCTTCACCGACCAGCCGACATCGATCCTTTCCGTCCGCTCCAAGCGTTCCGACGCGTTCTTCTCGTCACAGGCGCCGCTGACCTATTTCGTGTCGCAGGCCAACGGACAGCTGGAACTTGCAGGCGTCGGCCAGAAGAACGGTTTCGACGACCTGTTCCAGGGCGCCGTGCTGCCGAAGAATTCGCCGCTCAGCCCAGTCTTGCGTGATGCGATCAAGGAATTGATCGACAACGGCACCTATGCCGCCATCATGAAGAAATGGGGGCTCGAGAACAACATGATCAAGGAGCCGGGCATCAACCTGGCCGCGCAGGCAGGCAAATGACCGGCGTTACCAAAGAAAATGCATCGCCGGCAGGCGGCGGTGCAGACGCGGCGCGGCGCGATGTGGCAAATGCCCATGCGCCGTTCCCGAAGGGCCGCGTCGCGGCCTGGATTGTAACGCTGCTGGTCGCGGCCTATTTCGCCTGGTCGATCGCCCGGAACGAGAACTTCGGCTGGCATGTCGTCGCACAGTACTTCTTCGATCCCGTCGTCATCGACGGTCTCTACGTCTCTCTAGGCCTCACCGTCGTCGCCATGGCCTTCGGCATCGTGCTCGGCCTGCTTCTGGCGGTCGCGCGCCTGTCGAAGGATACGCTGGCAAGCTCGCTCGCCTCGCTCTACATCTGGTTCTTCCGCGGCACGCCGCTGCTGGTACAGCTGATCTTCTGGTACAATCTCTCGACGCTCTTCCCGACGCTGTCGATCGGCATTCCCTTCGGGCCGACCTTCGTCAGCTGGGACACGAATTCGGTCATCAGCCCGATGACGGCCGCGATCGCCGGTCTGGCGCTCAACGAAGCCGCCTACATGGCCGAGATCATCCGTGGCGGCCTGCTCTCGGTCGACAAGGGCCAGTTCGAGACGGCGGAAGCCTTCGGCATGACGCGCATTCGCGCGCTGCGCCGCATCATCATTCCGCAGGCCATGCGCTCCATCGTGCCGCCGACGGGCAACCAGCTCATCAGCATGATCAAGGCGACCTCCCTCGTCAGCGTCATCGCCATGGCCGACCTGCTCTACTCCGTGCAGTCGATCTACAACCGCACCTTCGAAGTCATCCCGATGCTGCTCGTCGCCGTCATCTGGTATCTGCTGATTACCTCGGTGCTGAACATCGGCCAGGGTTACATCGAACGCTATTATAACCGCGCCGACCGCCGTTCCGGCGCGACGAAGGCGGCAAAGGACAATACGCCGGCGCTGGTGCCGGCACAGGAGGCGAGCCAATGAACGCCCCAGTGAATGCCGCCACCCTGCCGCCGCTGGTACAGGCGCGCAACGTCCACAAATCCTTCGAGAATCTCGAAGTGCTGAAAGGCATCGATCTCGACGTGGCGCCGGGCGAAGTCGTCGTCATCCTCGGGCCGTCCGGCTCCGGCAAGTCGACATTCCTGCGCTGCATCAATCACCTGGAATCGATCAACCGGGGATCGATCGAGGTGGATGGAGAGCAGATCGGCTACCGGCTGAACAAGGGCCGGCTGGTAAAGCTGTCCAACCACGCGATCGCGCTGCAGCGGCGCAAGATCGGCATGGTTTTCCAGCAGTTCAATCTCTATCCGCACATGACGGCGCTGCAAAATGTCATCGAGGCGCCCATCGGCATCCACGGCGAAAGCCGGAAGCAGGCGACGGAGAACGCTCTTGCCTTGCTGGAGCGTGTCGGGCTTTCGGCCAAGGCCGACAACTATCCGCGGCAACTTTCCGGCGGCCAGCAGCAGCGCGTGGCGATCGCCAGAGCGCTGGCGATCAAGCCGAGGCTGATGCTGTTCGACGAGCCGACATCGGCGCTCGACCCCGAGCTGGTCGGCGAGGTGCTCGCCACCATGCGCGATCTTGCCAGCCAGGGCCTGACGATGATCGTCGTCACCCACGAGATCGGCTTTGCCCGCGAGGCTGCCGACCGCGTCGTCTTCATGGACGGCGGCAAGATCGTCGAGCAGGGCAAGCCGGAGGACGTCATCGGCAATCCGCAGCATCCCCGCACCAGAAGCTTCCTGTCGCGCTTCATCTAGCGCGGCAGCCCCATCATCAGCGAAGCCTGCACGCTCTATGGCGGATGGCGGCTCAAGCGAACCATTGGAATAGCCATGACCCTCGACAACGATTTCGCCCGTCTTTCGGATTTCGAACCGATGAAGGCCGAATTGACCGGCATCCGCCGGCACCTGCACGCCAATCCCGAGCTTTCCTTCGAGGAAGCGGAAACGGCGCGTTTCGTCGCCGAGAAGCTGGAAGGCTGGGGCTACGAGGTGACGCGCAATGTCGGCGGTCACGGCGTCGTCGCCCGCATGACGGTCGGACCCGGCAAGAAGAGCATCGCGATCCGCGCAGACATGGACGCCCTGCCGATCGTCGAGCAGACGGGGGCTGCCTATGCCAGCAAGTCGCCGGGCAAGATGCATGCCTGCGGTCACGACGGCCATACGACCATGCTGCTGGGCGCCGCCGAATATTTGGCCCGCACGCGCCGTTTCAACGGCACGGTGAACCTGATCTTCCAGCCTGCGGAAGAGGCGGGCGCGGTCAGCGGCGCGCAGGCGATGATCAAGGACGGCCTGTTCGAGCGTTTCCCCATCGATGTCATTTTCGGCCTGCACAATCACCCGGGCGCGGACGAAGGCGCCTTTCTGTTGCGCTCCGGCCCGATGATGGCCGCGGCCGATACGGTCGAGATCACCATCACGGGCAAGGGCGGCCACGCCTCGCGTCCGCATCTGACCGTCGATCCCGTCGTCGTCGCCTGCAATCTCGTCGTCAGCCTGCAGACGATCGTCTCCCGCAGCATCGACCCGACGCAGACCGCCGTCGTCACCGTCGGCTCCATCCACGCCGGCGAGGCCTCGAACGTCATCCCCGAAAGCGCCAGGATGGCGCTGAGCGTTCGCTCCTTCGACCCCAAGATACGCGAACTCCTCGAAACGAGAATCCGCAAGCTGACGCACGCCGTCGCGGAAGGCTATGGCGCCAGCGCCGATATCGATTACATCCACGGCTATCCGGTCGTCGTCAATTCGCAAGAGGAAACCGAATTCGCGCGCATGGTGGCGGAAGAGCTGGTCGGTGCCGATAAGGTCAGCACTTGCAACCTCATTCCAGGCAGCGAGGACTTTTCCTATTTTCTGGAACACAGGCCCGGCAGCTTCCTGCGCCTCGGTAACGGCATCAATTCGGCGGTCCTGCACAGCGCCAAATATGATTTCGCCGATGAAAGCCTTACCGCCGGCGCCGCCATGTGGGCACGACTGACAGAGCGCTATCTCGACGCCTGATGAAAGCAGGTTGCGTGGGAAGAGTGCGGTTTCGCTTTTTCACGGAAGCTTGAACCGCCCGATCCCGTTTCTTTGCAAATCCGGACGGAAAGCCGCCGCGCGCGTTTCCCGCGCTTGCTATGAGACGCCCAGAGCAAGCCCGCACGACAAACGACAGCCCCTGGCCAAGGGCAGGGGCTGGTCCGTTTTCGATGGTGATGGAAACGGGAGGAATACCGGGGGCAACCGTCGCCCGAGCATCATGGCCCGGGGAACGGTGCGATCCGGAGTCCGGAGACGATTATTTGTCGGCTGACCCAAGGCTGTCGGATGCTGCGGGCCTGTCGCTTGCGGGGATGTCCGTCCGCAGGCCGGTCTTCAGCTGGGAGCCCTGATCCTGCATTACGCGCCATTCATTTTCCAGCCGGTCAATCACATACGTAGGAATTTCATTTCTTACGTTTTCAAATTCTCGCATCACGACCTCCATTGTCATGCAACGATGGCATGCCATGGAAGAGTTTCTTTGTAAATCAACGCATTAAACTATTTAAACGATTAAAATACTTTCAATCGTTTGAAATATCCGCCCCCTGTGGAAAAGTTTGGAGCAGCGTTAATGCCGAGCTTCGCCGGCTACGAGCCCGGTGCCTCACCGTCGACAGTTCCGGGCGAGATGCTTCGACCGGTTCGGCTGGCCGCTGGCCGCGCTAAGCGGCCGTCAAACTCCAGATCCTGCGCGCGCCACATCAGGTCGTGTTGCTCGCGCATTGCGTCTGCGGCCTCACGCACCACTTCGGAAATCTGCAGGAGCTGCTTGGCCAGGGGGCTCGTCTTGCGCCAGATCATGCCGATCGTTCGCGAGGGCTGCGGGCTTTGGAAGCGGACGGTCGACACCAAGGCGGAACGGGTTTCCACAGCCACGGCCATCTCCGGTATCAAGGTGACGCCGATACCGGCACCGACCATCTGCACCAGCGTCGACAGCGAGCTGCCGTCCATGAGCTCCCGCGGCAGCGCCGACTGTATGTTGCAGAAGGACAATGCCTGATCGCGGAAGCAATGCCCCTCCTCCAGCAGCAGCAACCGCATCTCTCGAAGCGCCTCCCGGTTGGGTACAGGCTTGCCCTCATCCTCGCCCGGCCGCACCAATACGAAATTCTCGGCGAACAGCGGCACCTCCGTCAGGGACGGCTCGGAGATGGGCAAGGCGACGATGGCCGTATCCAGGCGCCCCTCCTCCAGTTCCTCGACCAGCTTCGAGGTCAAGGTTTCGCGCACATGGATATCAAGCCCGTCATATATCCGCGTCAGATTACCGATGATGCTCGGCAGCAGATAGGGCGCGACCGTCGGGATGATGCCGATCCGCAGCCGGCCCACAGGTTGATTGTGTGAGGCGCGGGCAAGATCGCCGAGCTCGTCGACCGAGCGCAGGATATCACGAACCCGGACAGCAAATGCCTCGCCGAAATTGGTCAGCCGGACCTGACGCGCCCCTCTTTCGAAGAGGTCGGTGCCGAGCTGTTCCTCCAATTCCTTGATCTGCATCGACAAGGCAGGCTGCGAAATGGCGCATACGTCGGCGGCACGCCCAAAGTGGCCATGCCGGGCCAGTGCCTCGAAATAGCGAAGTTGCTTGAGGGTGAAGTTCGTCATAAGTTTATCTTATCGCATCAATCAGGAAATCCAACTTAAATTAATGGATGGGCTTGGCTATAGTGCAGCAGCAAAAATGAGATGCGGCCGCCTGTCACACGCCGCTCCCGCCGGGAGCATCGACAGCGCTCAATTCATCGATGCGCGGATCTTTGGGAAAGCGAGGCATGCGCCGCCCGCTCTCGTCGATCCGTTTCGCGCGAAGCCAGAACAACGAGAGATTTCATGTGCTTGACATGCCGCCGTCACGCCCATCATACAATCGGATCATTTCCTGAAGGGCTTGCAGAGCCCTTCCTCCAGCCATCACAATTCAAGACATCGTAAGGGAGAAAATTATTATGGATACAAAAGTCGAAAATGCCGGCAAGTGTCCGTTTCCGCATGGAAACACGAGCGTTTCGGCCCGTTCGAACCGCGACTGGTGGCCGAACCAGCTCAATCTCAAGATTCTTCATCAGAATTCCGCCCTGTCCAATCCGATGGGCAAGGCATTCAACTATGCCGAAGAGTTCAAGAAACTCGATCTGGAGGCGCTGAAGAAGGACCTCTTCGCCCTCATGACCGAATCGCAGGACTGGTGGCCGGCCGACTTCGGTCATTACGGCCCCCTCTTCATCCGCATGGCCTGGCACAGCGCCGGCACCTATCGCACGGGCGACGGCCGCGGGGGCGCCTCCTCTGGCACGCAGCGCTTCGCGCCGCTCAACAGCTGGCCGGATAACGTCAACCTCGACAAGGCTCGCCGCCTGCTCTGGCCGATCAAGCAGAAATACGGCAACAGCATTTCCTGGGCCGACCTGCTGATCCTCACGGGCAATTGCGCGCTGGAATCCATGGGCTTCAAGACCTTCGGCTTCGGCGGCGGCCGCGAGGACGTCTGGGAGCCGGAAGAGGACATCTACTGGGGCGCGGAAGAAACCTGGCTCGGCGACAAGCGCTACACCGGCGATCGCGATCTGGAAAATCCTCTGGCAGCCGTGCAGATGGGCCTCATCTACGTCAACCCGGAGGGCCCGAACGGCAATCCGGACCCGATCGCGGCGGCGCGCGATATCCGCGAAACCTTCGCCCGCATGGCGATGAACGACGAGGAAACCGTCGCGCTCATCGCCGGCGGCCACACCTTCGGCAAGACACACGGCGCGGGTGACGCAGCCAACGTCGGACCCGAACCGGAAGGAGCCGGCATCGAAGAGCAGGGCCTCGGCTGGAAAAGCACCTTCCGCACCGGCAAGGGCGGCGACACGATCGGCAGCGGCCTCGAAGTCACCTGGACGTCGACGCCGACCAAGTGGAGCAACAACTTCTTCTGGAACCTGTTCGGTTACGACTGGGAACTGACGAAGAGCCCGGCCGGCGCGCATCAATGGATCCCGAAGCATGGCGCCGGCGCCAACTCGATCCCGGATGCGCACGACAAGTCCAAGCGTCATGTACCGTCCATGCTGACCACGGACCTCGCCCTTCGCTTCGATCCCGCCTACGAGAAGATCTCCCGGCGCTTCTTCGAAAACCCGGACGAGTTCGCCGATGCCTTCGCCCGCGCATGGTTCAAGCTGACCCATCGCGATATGGGACCCCGCGCCCGCTATCTCGGCCCGGAAGTTCCGGCTGAGGAGCTGATCTGGCAGGATCCGATCCCGTCTGCGGATCACGCGCCGATCGATGCCAACGATATCGCTGCGCTCAAGGGCGAAATTGCAGCATCCGGCCTCACCATTCCGCAGCTGGTCTCGACCGCCTGGGCTTCCGCGTCCACCTTCCGCGGCTCCGACAAGCGCGGTGGCGCCAATGGCGCCCGCATCCGCCTTGCTCCCCAGAAGGACTGGGAGGCCAATCAGCCGGCTCAGCTCGCGTCCGTGCTGCAGACGCTGGAAGGCATCCAGCAGAAGTTCAACGACGCACAGACCGGCGGCAAGAAGGTATCGCTTGCCGATCTCATCGTTCTCGGCGGCTCGGTCGGCATCGAACAGGCTGCCAAGAAAGCGGGCCATGATGTGATCGTTCCCTTCGCTCCGGGTCGCACCGATGCGTCGCAGGAACAGACCGACGTCGAAGCATTCGCCGTCCTTGAGCCGATGGCCGACGGTTTCCGCAACTATCAGAAGAGAGCCTACAGCGTCTCTTCCGAGGAGCTGCTGATCGACAAGGCGCAGTTGCTGACGTTGACGGCGCCGGAAATGACGGCCCTCATCGGCGGCCTGCGTGCGCTGAACGCCAATGTCGGCCAGACCCAGCACGGCGTCTTCACCAAGCGTCCGGAAACACTGACCAACGACTTCTTCGTGAACCTGCTCGACATGGCTACGGAGTGGAAGGCTGTTTCGGATGCGAAGGACGTGTTCGAAGGGCGCGACCGTGCAACCGGCGAGGTCAAATGGACGGCGACGCGCTTCGACCTCGTCTTCGGGTCCAACTCGCAGCTGCGCGCGATCGCCGAAGTCTACGGCCAGGCCGACGCCGGCCAGAAGTTCGTCAACGACTTCGTCGCGGCCTGGACCAAGGTCATGAACGCAGACCGCTTCGATATCGCTTGATATTCTAAAGACATCGGACGCGACCTGTTTCGGTCGCGTCCGGCTCAGCCGACTTTCAACAGGACGCCTTGCCGTTTGCCTCTATCCAGCCACGCATTCAATCCTGCGCGGGTCGGTCGCTCGACCAGATAATAGCTCGGCACCGCAAGGCTGAGTCCCAAAGCCAGTGCGGCAGGCAATGGCAGCCAACCTTGCTGGGCCAGGATGTAAAATGGCTGTTGCCATAAATAAATTGAAAACGACATCCGCCCGATTTGCCGGATAATGCTCCCCTCGAACAGCATTCTGGTGAAATAGGTGGCGCGCTCGATTGCATTGACGGCGATCGCCAGCAGCAATGTTTTTACACCGAAGAACAACCAGGCGGCATCGCCGGCCAGCCGCGCCGTCAGACCACAGAAAAACGCCAAAGGCACCAGCCATTCCATAGCCGGCCAATCGCGATATCGACCGATCAGCAGGAAGAACGCGGCTGAAATCAATATCGGCGCGGCTGCCGCATGCGTCGGCCAAAAGACGATGAATGGATTCTCTCCATAGACGTCATATTGCAAGATCCCATAGGCAAGCGCGGCAGCCCCCAAAGCCAGGCTTATAAATCCAATGAACCTGTTGGCGGCACCACGAAGCAGCAAAGCCAGCAGGCCAAGCAAAACGTAGCTGTGCTCCTCCACACACAATGACCAGATGTGATCGAATATCGGTATGAAGCTACGGCTTTCGATGATCACGTAATTCAATGTGAAGGAAAGCGCCGAGATTACGCCCACGGCGCCGGGAGCCAGCGGCGTCAGCGAGAAAATGGCCGCATTGACCAAAACGAATACGAACAACGCCGGATAGACGCGGCTGAAGCGGCGGAAGAAGAAAGTGCCGAGAGGCATCCTCCTCACGAAGAGGATATCAGCCATCAGGCGGCCGGAGAGAACAAAAAAGAGATCGACACCGGCCGATCCGAGATGCGGAAGGTGGCGATCTCCACCGAAATGCCCCATAAGAACCAGCAGGATGGCTACTCCCCGCCAACCGTCCAGGGCAGGAATACGAGGTTGCTTTTCAGTTTCCGACATCGATAACCATTGGTGTATTTCCCCACGGCCACCATTTTAGGATGTATGTGTTAATAAAAACGATAGCTAATACAATCAAGAGAGGCAGAAGACCGCACAGCTGACCGTCATTCGTCTTCTTAAATGTTGGACAGGCCTCACCCGAAGCAATGCCGGGAAAAGTGCCTTGGTCTCCGCCGGAAAACAACGCCGCTATCGAGCCGATAATCGGTGACAGGGCAATTGCTTCAGACGCAACTCCATGCCGCCCACCCCTGCGGGTGCGGGCGGCGCATTTGCTGGCCGGAAACATCCAACTCACGCCGCGGCGACCGCGACGGCATGCCTAAAGCGCGACTATGCCGCCGCCTTCGCGTCGCATCAGCCGGCTGGGCGCAACTGCAGGCGCGAAACGCCGGCCGCGACATTCAGGCCGGTTCCTGCTTCCGCGCTCAGCGGCTGAAGGGCGAAATTCTTGGCGTTACCGCCAACGAGCGCGTTGGCTCCGAGGCCAAGACCGACGGAAGCACCCGCGGAAGCGCCAACATAGGTGCCGGCCAGGGCGCCGTCACCGACACGGGTCGGCGCGGTATTGATGACGACCCAGCTCAGATAGGTCTTGCGGGTAACGCCGATGTCGATGCCGAGCTTGCCGATCGTCCCCGTATAGCGCTCGATCCTGCCGGTCCGCTGCCTGAAAGTGCAGCTGACCTGCTTGTTGGAACCGATGATCATGCCCACGCCGCCTGCAACTTCGCAGGAAAGCGTTCCGAGACGCTGCTTGGGCTCGGAAGCGACCTGCGCCGACTGCTTCTTGGGATGATGATGGGTGCTGGCGGCGGAAGCCACAGAACCGAAAGCCATGGCGATGGCCGCGGCTGCAACGATGGTCTTTTTCATGACGTCTCCTTCGGCGGTTTGAGCGCCACTGTCGGCGCAGTTGAGCTCGACGGACCGTTTTCGGGCTGGGTGGACAGCTCGATATCGGCCTGGATCACGATGTTGCTGATGATACGGGTTCCGGCATACTCACCGGCGATCTCGATGGCTCGCTGGCGTGCCTGGTCGTTCGGCGCGGTCCCCGTCAGCAGGATCGCGCCTTCCGCGACCGCAGCGTCGATGCGGCAATCCGCGAGCCCGTCGGCATAGGCAATCAGGCATCGGATCGCCGCGCAGGTGGCGCAGCTATTCGATGATGTCGTCAGCGATGACAGCTTGGCCAGGAAGAGCATCGGAAAGCCTCGACTAGCAAAGTTCGCGCGCCTTGCGGCGTCAGCGAAGCGTCTTCCTGATGGCGTCCGTGGCCTTGCCGATTTGCGACTGGATCTTGCCTTCGGCCTTTTCCACAGCTCCCTCGACCCTGAGCTTGTCGTTGCCGGTCAGCTTTCCGGCGGCCTCCTTGATGGAGCCACTTGCTTCCTTGACTGCGCCTTTGACGCGATTCTTGTCCATGTCTTATCTCCCTGAGCTTTTCAAAAGAGGAGGCGCCAGTCATCGACCGAGGCCATGAACAATGAAGTAGGGCGGCAATGCATATGCTTGCAGAGCAGAAACTACTATTTGTACTGGTAGAAAACAGCCTTTTTGAGGCCCGATGCCACGATTGCCCACCGTCCGCCGCAGCTCGGCCCATCGGATACCGCTCTATTTCGGTTTTCGGCCCTTCGAAACACCCGGCATGCCGGTGAACCCGCGCTCGCGCGCCCATATCACGGCAGCCGAACGCCGATTGACTCCGATCTTGGCGTAGAGCGACGCCACATGGTTGCGGATCGTATTTCTGGACAGATGCAGTGTCTCGCTCATTTCGGCGTCGCTTTGGCCACGGCAGATCAAGGCGAGGATTTCCCTCTCGCGCTCGCTGAGATCAAGGATCTGGGCCGACGGCACCTTGCCGTCGGATACCTGCCGCAAGGTCGCAAGCCGGTCCACGATGGAGCGGCTGAACCACGAGGTATCGGCCATGACGCTCTCGATCGCCTCGACAAGTTCGGCTTCGCTGCGCATGCGCTCGGTCACATCCTGCAACGACCAGATGACGCACTGCTGATCGTTGATTTCGACACGCTCGGCCGAGACGAGGCAATCCGCGCTCCCGCCGTCCTTCTGCTTCATCCGCATCGTCTCGTCCCGAATAGGCATGTTGTCGATCAGCTTCCGCTCCATGCCGCGCCGGGCGGCAACATCGTCCCACAGCCGCAGCTCGCTGGCCGTCTTTCCGACGATCTCTTCAAGGCCGTAGCCCGAAAGCTGGACGAAGGCGTCATTGACCTCGGTAAAGACGAAACCGTCGAGACGCGAAATAGCGGCCGGCGCCGGCGAGAGCCGGAATGATTTCGAGAAACGCTCCTCGCTTTGCCGAAGCGCGTTCTGAGCTTTCCGCCGCGCGTCGAGATCGGCGAAGGTAAAGAGCATGCATGGCTCCTCGCCGACCGCGATGGGCTCGCCGGCGATGATGACGAGCCGGTCGCCGCCGCCGGGCAATGGAATCAACGTCTCGCGCTGACGGATCAGCCGGCCCTCCGCGAGCTTCGCCAGGGCGTCCTCGCCGGTATCGCAATTGGCAAAAAGCCTCATCTCTTCGATGGTCTTTCCGATGATGTCGTCCTTGGCATAGGTCGTCATCTCGACGAAGCCCTGGTTTACCCGGATGAAGCGAAGATCATCGAGGCGGCATATGAGACCCGGCGCCGGATTGGCATTGAAAGCCCGCTCGAAACGCTCTTCCGCCTCGAACAGCGGCGTCTCGTCGCGAATGATCAGAGCAAGCACGTCCGGGCGGTTGCCGGAATCGGCAATGACCAGGCTGCGGGCGGTATGTACCCAGACGAGATCCAGGTCGGCGGCCGGCGATATCTCGACGGTCACGTCTTCGAACGTCTCGCCTTTCAGCAGGCGCTCGATCGGATATTGCCCCTCTTCGAGCAGATGGTTGTTGCGGTAGCGCAGCGTGAAAGCCTGCCGATAGCCGGTCGCATCGCCGCCCAGATCTTCGATGGCCGAAACCCGATGCATTTGCAGCGCCGCACCGTTCGCCCACGAAATCGTGCCGGCGGGATCGAGCAGGATGATGCCGTCGCTCAATCCCGAAATGAGTTCCCGCAGGACGTTTCGGTTCACATTCGGCGGCTGCGGCCCATCGCTCATCTTTTGTCTCGCTTGGTACTGGCAACTTAGATAGGAGGGCCGCGCGAGAAAAGAACCCATTGCTTTTGCCGGCAGACGCTCGCAAGGATCGCCGGCTGCGGTTCAGTCCACGCAGCACAAGGGCGCGGCATCCTGCAAGGGTAGCGGCAGGGCAGCGGAATGCGTTGGAAGCGTGAGCGCGTCGAGCGTTGCCGTCTGCTCCGGCGAAAGCCGGACCAGCAGCGCGCCGATATCGTCATCGAGCTGTTCCAACGTATGTATGCCGATGACGGTTGAAGCCACTCCCGGCCGGGCCATTGCCCAGGCAAGCGCTACGCGGGCGGTGGTGGTGCCGAGCTCGCCGGCAATACGCAACAAGGCGTCGACGATTTCAAGGTCCTGCTCGTCGGGCCGTCGCGCCAGCTGCGCCGCATGACCCGCCTTTACGTCCCGATTGGCGGCGCGAGTATACTGGCCGCTGATGAGGCCGCCGCTCAACGGCGAATGCGAGACCACGCCCAGCCCCAATCCGCGCGCCATTGGCACGAGTTCCATTTCAAACAGCCGTGCCGCGAGGGAATATTCGATCTGCAGACCGATGAACGGAGCCCAGCCGTTGCATTGCGCAAGCAGTTGCGCATGCGCAACCTTCCAGGCCGGTGTGTCGGCGATGCCGAAGTAACGCAGTTTCCCGGACTGGGTGAGATCGTGAAGAGCCGCCAGCACCTCCTCCAGCGGGGTCCGGATATCCCAGTTGTTCAGCCAATAGAGATCGAGGCGATCGGTGCGCAGCCGTCGCAACGCCTGCTCGACGCCGGCGATCACGGCCTTGCGGCCGGGCTCAACGCCCTGCCGATCGATGCTGAATTTGGCGGCGATCACAAGCCGGTCGCGCTGGGCCGGCCTCTGGGCAAGATAATTGCCGACAACCGTCTGGCCAGCCGCTTTGACCTCTCCGCTGCCGGTATCGAGATAATTGCCGCCGAGACCGAGATAGCGATCCAGAATTGCCGCATGCCCGTTGTCGCGCGAATGCCAGCTCGAATCCGCATCGAAAGTCATCGTTCCGAGCCCGAGCGGACTGACGCGCAACTGCGAGCGGCCGAGTGCGACATAATCATCAAGATGCATGTATGGTCCCCCGACCGGCTCAAGCGACATATATCCACCCCAATATGTAAGTTTGTCAAACAAAGGAATTAAGCACAGATTTGTGATTTTAGAATTCGCGAATCCGGATAATGGGGGTTTACCGACCGGCCTTCCGCGTTCGCTTGCCCGGGCGCCTTCATGCCGTTGATGAAGAACGGAATGACATCGGTCGCAATTGCCTGTCTTAACGTGGAAGCTGGCTTCGGCTAGTTTCTCTCCCGAAAATCAATGGGTGGCGCAGAGGCGCTTCCCAACATACAAAAGGCGGACGGAACATGAAGACCATTGGCTATGCGTGCACTTCTGCGGAGACTCCGCTGGAGCCTTATTCCTTCGAGCGGCGCGCGCCGCGCCCGAACGACGTCGTAATGGAGATCGTCTACGCCGGGATCTGCCATTCGGATGTCCACATGGCGCACAACGATTGGGGCTTTTCGAGCTATCCGCTCGTGCCGGGCCATGAAATCGTCGGCCGCGTGATCGAGGTCGGCAGCGACGTCACCAAGTTCAGGATCGGCGATCACGGCGCGGTCGGCTGCATGGTCGACAGTTGCCAGCATTGCGACCAATGCCGCCGCGGCGAAGAGCAATTCTGCCGCGAAGGCAACACGGGCACTTACAGCGCTCCCGACCGTATCGACGGGTCGATCACAAAAGGCGGCTATTCCAAGCATATCGTCGTGCGCGAGGAGTTCGTCTGCACCGTGCCCGAGGGCATGGATCTCTCCCGCACCGCGCCGATACTGTGCGCCGGCATCACCACCTATTCGCCGCTTCGCACCTGGAATGTCGGTCCGCACAGCCGGGTCGGCGTCATCGGCATGGGCGGCCTCGGCCACATGGCCGTCAAGCTTGCCGCTGCCATGGGCGCCAGGGTGACGATGATCTCGCGCTCGCCCGACAAGGAGAAGATCGCCCGCGACATCGGCGCGGACGATTTCCTGATCTCGACCAATGCGGGCGCGATGAATGCCGCCGCCAATGCCTTCGACCTGATCATCGATACGGTTCCCGTCAAGCACGATCTCGATACCTACACGCCGCTTCTGGATGTCGACGGCACGCTGGTCGTGGTCGGACAGGTCGGCCCCTGGGGTGAGGTGAACGGCCTTCCCCTCCTCGTCGGCAGACGCCGGATTGCCGGCTCGCCGATCGGCGGCATGCGCGAAACGCAGGAAGTGATCGATTTCTGCGCGCGCAAGGGCATTCTCCCCGAATGCCGGATCATCCGGCCGGAAGAAATCAACGACGCTTTCGCCACCTTGCAGCGTGCGGATATTCCCTACCGCTTCGTGATCGACATGGCGTCGCTCTCCGTATCCGCCGCGGCCTGAGAGGCCGCCGGACGGAGCTTGCCCGACGAATGTCTCGGCGCCGCATTTCTCTTGCGTCGAGAGACGTTCCGGGCCGATGCTCAGGAAATACGGGAGGGCCAGGGATTACGGCCCTCCCGCAGCCAGGAAAGCGTATCGGCCCAGAAACTGTCCGTATAGCGGTCATGGAACAGGCCGAAATGGCCGATCGCATCGTGGCCGAAATCCGCCGGGTGCAGCAGCACCGACATGCGTTGCGCGCCTTTGTAATAATTCAGGGCGCGGTGAACTGCCGGGATCGTGCCGAGTTCGTCGTCCGAAACCACAACGGCCAGAATCGGGGCTTTGACCGCCGCCATGCGCCGTAGCGCGGCCTGCCGCTCGCCTGCCGGATGGCTGCGCTCGAAGCAGCGGCCGCGAAAGCTCCACTCATTTGCCACGCCTTTCGGAAGATCTTCCAGCCAGCCGAGCCGCCGGCCCGGAAAATAACCGCAAGCCGCCGTGACCATCGGCATGGCGACATGCCATTTGAACAGCAGGGCAAGCCGCCTGCTTGCCATATAATCACCCCACCAGGCATATTGAGCGCCGACCGTCAGCATTCTGTCGATCATCGGGGCACTTTCGGCCAGTCCCGGAAGGAAGCCGCCAATGCTGTGACCCACCACCGTAAGCGGTCCATTGCGTCGATGCTTGGCCATCCACCGGAGCGCGGCGTCGAAATCCCGCTCTCCCCAATCCCGCCAGCGATAGCTGGCACCGCGCAGCTGCTGCGGGCGCGACTGGCCGATGCCGCGATAGTCGAAGGTCAGGACATCGAATCCATGCCGCGCGAGAAATTGCGCATAGCGATGATAATAGCGCGCGAGAACGCCCGTGGCCGGATTGACGATCACGCTGCCGTGCGGCCGCTCCGCCTCGGACCGCCAGAAGTGACCGCCCAGAACGACCCCATCCTCGCAGCGGATGGAAACCGTCGGGTTGCTTGCGTTCGAAGATGGGAGAGGTTGCCGGCTCATGGCCGACAAGATGGAACGATCGCCACGTTGTGTATATTCACTACCCGGTATACATTGAACCATGAGAGACAGCTCCCAGCCGACACGCGAGCGCATTCTTCAGGCCGCCGGAAAACTCTTCCATCACGACGGCATCCGCGCAATCAGCGTCGATGCCATCGCCGAGAAGGCCGGCGTCACCAAGCGCACCCTCTACTATCATTTCCGCAGCAAGGACGATCTGATCGCCGCCCATCTTCAAGCGCGCGACGAGCCGAACCTTGCCCTCTTCAAACGCTGGTTCGATGAGGCTGAAGGCAATGCCGCCGAGAGGATTGCCGGCATTTTTCGCCATCTGGCGCAATCGGCACGGAATGCCAGATGGAAGGGTTGCGGCTTCCTGCGGACCTCGGTGGAGCTCGTCAACCTGCCCGGACATCCGGCCCTGGTTGCGGCCCGCGCCCACAAGAAGCGTTTGGAGGACTGGCTGTGTTCGGTCCTTGCCGAAGCAGGCGTGAATGGCGACACTTCGTCACTCGCACGCCAGGTCATGCTGCTCCTCGACGGCTCGTTTGCGGTCGTCCTGCTCCATCGCGATCCGAGCTATATGGAAACTGCGGCAGAGGCCGTGGTGCGGCTCATTGCCGAGCGATTGCCGGATGCAAAAGCAAACGGGGCAGCCCGAAAGGCGCGGCATGACCGGCGCGATCAATGATATTTCAAACGCTCCCGCCCCAGAATGGCAGGAGCGTCGACGCCGGCGATAGGTTTGGAAAGGTCTCTCGAAATATCGCCGGCAAGCTGCAGGTCGAGATAACGCGCGCAGCAGACACGCAGGAACGACGTGAAATTGCCGAGATCGTGGCCGGCGTCGATCGATTCATGGTGCAGCTTGGTAATCAGCTGCACCACGTTCATGCCGTCACGCCGGGCGATTTCCTCCAGCTTCGACCAGAAGAAGTTTTCCAGCCTGACGCTCGTCACCATGCCATCGATGCGCAGGGAGCGCGTGGTGCTTTCCCAGAGCCCGGCATCGGCCTTGATGAACAACTCGCACATGCGCGTCTCCCCCCCCATTAGCCTCAGGCTGCGTCCGCTTTCGACAAGGCGCTGGCATCGAGCACGGCCATGAACTGGCGCAACCATGCCGGATGAGCCGGCCAGGCCGGCGCGGTAACGAGATTGCCGTCGGCGACGGCGTCGTTGATGGCAATATCGGCGTACGTGCCGCCGGCAAGCTCCACTTCGGGGCGGCAGGCGGGATAGGCCGAGCAGGTACGCCCCTTGAGGACGCCGGCGGCAGCCAGCAATTGCGCGCCGTGGCAAATGGCGGCGACCGGTTTCTCCGCCTCGAAGAAGTGTTGCACCGCCTTGATGACCTCGGGATTCAGACGGAGATATTCCGGAGCACGGCCGCCCGGAATGACGAGCGCATCGTAATCCTCGGCGCGGACGCTGGCAAACGTCGCATTCAATGCAAAATTATGGCCGCGCTTTTCGGAGTAGGTCTGATCGCCTTCGAAATCGTGAATGGCCGTTGCCACCGTTTCGCCGGCATTCTTGCCGGGGCAAACGGCATGGACCGTATAGCCGCAGGCAAGCAGCGTCTGAAACGGCACCATGGTTTCGTAGTCCTCGGTGAAGTCACCGGTAATCATCAGGATCTTTGCTGCTGGCATCGTCTTCCTCCCTTGGAACCAACAGGCGGCACTCTAGCAAAGCGCCGGGCAGCATGGGTATTAGGCGAATACTACACCACCCATCCGATGTCGTTACCGGGTCAGCGGACGACGAATCTCCGGGATTGCGCAAGCCTCGCCGCCGCTGAAGAGGCGGGAGCGGGTCAGAAACCGCTTCTCGCGACCGTTATCGAGGGAGAACATGCCGCCGCGCCCCGGCACGACGTCGATGATGAGCTGCGTATGCTTCCAGGCTTCGAACTGGCTGCCGCTGATATAGACGGGCACGCCGCCGATTTCGCCGAGCTTGACGTCGTTGTCGCCGACCATGAATTCGTTCGCCGGATAGCACATCGGCGAGGAACCGTCGCAGCAGCCGCCCGACTGATGAAACAGAATATCGGGGTGCTCCTGCTGTATCTCGCGGATCAGCTCGAGCGCCTTGTCGGTCGCCAGCACCCGCGGCTCCGATCCATTGCCGTCCATGACCATCCTCCATCGCCGGTGTGCAAATGCCCGAAGGCCCCCAGCTGCCGCTGGGAGCCTTGTTGGCGTCGTTGGGAGGTCTCAGAAAAAGCCGAGCGCCTTCGTGCTGTAGCTGACCAGCATGTTCTTGGTCTGCTGGTAGTGATCGAGCATCATCTTGTGCGTCTCGCGGCCGATGCCCGATTGCTTGTAGCCGCCGAAGGCGGCGACGCATCTTGTTGTGGCCCTTGAAGATGGTCGGCTTGATGTAGTAGCCGCTCGACAGCTCGCCGCCGAGATCGGCGCGCGCGCCGCCCGTCAGCACTTCGGCGCCTTCCTGCTTGCCGATATCGAGGTAGGAGAGGATCTTTTCCATCTGCTCGCTCGACGCCTGGGCGCCGATCATGGTCGCGGAATCCAGCGGATTGCCCTGCTTGATGGCCTCCACGCGCTTGACCGCCCGCTCCATGAAGCGGTCGTAGACCGATTCCTGGATCAGCGCACGGCTGGGGCATGTGCAGACCTCGCCCTGATTGAGGGCGAACATCGCAAAGCCTTCGAGCGCCTTGTCGAAGAAATCATCGTCCTCGGCCGCGACGTCGGCGAAGAAGATGTTCGGCGACTTGCCGCCGAGCTCGAGCGTGACGGGGATGAGGTTCTGGCTGGCATATTGCATGATCAGCCGGCCGGTCGTCGTCTCGCCGGTAAAGGCGATCTTGGCGATACGCGGGCTGGTCGCCAGCGGCTTGCCGGCCTCCAGGCCGAAGCCGTTGACGATGTTGAGAACGCCGGGCGGCAGGAGATCGCCGACCAGCTCGGCCCAGACGAGAAGCGAAGCAGGCGTCTGCTCGGCGGGCTTGATGACGACGCAATTGCCGGCGGCAAGCGCGGGTGCCAGCTTCCAGGCCGCCATCAGGATCGGGAAGTTCCAGGGAATGATCTGCCCGACGACCCCGAGCGGCTCATGGAAGTGATAGGCGACGGTATCGTGATCGATCTCGCCGATCGAACCTTCCTGTGCACGGATGCAGGAGGCGAAATAGCGGAAATGATCGATGGCAAGCGGAATGTCGGCCGCCATGGTCTCGCGGATCGGCTTGCCGTTGTCCCAGCTTTCCGCCTGCGCCAGCACTTCCAGCTTGTCTTCCATGCGCTGGGCGATCTTCATCAGGATATTGGAGCGCTCGGCGACGGCTGTCCGGCCCCATTTGTCCTTCGCCGCATGGGCGGCGTCGAGAGCGGCGTTGATGTCCTTCTCGTCGGAGCGCGGAATTTCGCAGAGCTTGCCGCCGGTGATCGGCGTGACATTGTCGAAATATTTTCCACCGATGGGCTCGCGCCACTCGCCCCCGATATAGTTGCCATATCTGAGCTTGAACGGAGATTCGACGATCTTCTGATGCAGCATGCCATCCTCCCTTGGTCGGCAGGTCCGGTAAGTGAACCTAATGCCGCAAGTTTGAGTGCATGCGCCTTCGGGGGATAGAGGTAGCCTGCCATGCTGCAGCGCACAGTGTCGCAACTCTGCGACATCTGTCCGCGCAAATACGCATTCGCCGGCAATTCAGTGCAGATTGAGCCGTTTCATTTTCCGATGCAGTGTCGAACGGCTCATGCCGAGGGCCGAAGCAGCCTGCGAAACATTGCCATTGGCGCGGGAAAGCGCCCGCAGCAGTGCGGCCCGTTCGGCCTCCAGCAGGTCTTCATTCGCGGCGCGCTGCTCACGCAGAACATCCGACGCGGGAATTCCCGCGGCAATGCGGTGATCGTCGAGCCTCAGCGCAAGGCGGGCCGCTCGCGTCGCGCCAAGCACGAGGTCGTTGCGGTCGACCGCCAGCAGCGCGGAGGTGGAAGCCGTATCCGTCGGCACCATGACGAAGCGGGCGCCGGCAAAGGCACTGCGGAAAAGGTTGAGCTCTATGCGCAGCGCCGCATCGCGTACGGTCTGCGACAGGATCATCAAGGTCGCGTCGTTGACATCGGCGCGGCAGGTGGAAATGTCGAGCGCGCCCGCAAGCTGTCCGCGATGGTCGCGGATCGGCGCCGTGGTGCAGCTCAGGTCGATATTGGAGCTGAAAAAGTGCTGATCGCGAAAGATCGCCACGGCCCGCTCGTCGGCAAGCGCCGTGCCGATGCCGTTGGTGCCGATGCTTGCCTCGGTCCAGACCGAGCCGGTCCACAGGCCAAGATCATGAAACTCCTTGTCGTCGGCCGTCGCTCCGCGACGCTCGAGCGCGATGCCGTCACGATCGGTCAGCAGCAGGCAGCACCCGGCCTTGCCGACCGCAAGGAACAGACGATCCAGTTCGCTCGATGCCTCGGCGACCAGCCGCTGCGACCGCTCCAGCGCCGCCTGGAATTCCTGGCCGGTCAGGCGCATCGGCAGACGCTTGTCTTCCGGTGCAAGACGATGCATCGTCATGCACCGCCTCCATGAGGCGACGACCGGCGAACTTGCCGCCGCCGATTGCGCCGATGCATAGACCTGATCCGCATGCGCGGAATATTCGTGCATTTGGCTCCTCCCACCGAACGCCGCGTCAATTGTCGCTAAAAAAGCCGGCCGTGGCAATCCTTCCGATGCCTTTCGCCGGAGAATGCGGGTTTTCGCCGTTATCTGACTGGCGACGCAGTCTTTTTCGATGCCGCTCATCCTTCGTCAACCGCCCCGGCGGCCGCATTCCTCAGTGGGGGCAACCTCGCATCAGGGAAAGCGAAGCCGAAATCCGCGGTCGCAAAACCGGTTTCATGTCGGAATTCCCGATAGCAGCGACGGATTTGCCGGTCCCGGCCGTTTAAATGCTGAAGGGATAACAGCGTAAGCTCTTTAAGGATCAATGAGGACATCATGAAAAAGATCATTCTGCTGGCTTTTGCGGTAACGGCCTGCTTCGCGGCGATCTCGCCGGCCGAGGCTCGCGATGGGTGCGGCATCGGCTTTCATCGCGGCCCCTATGGCTATTGCCGCCCGAACGGACGTCCGGTCGTCGTCGTACCGGCCGGGCCGGCCGTCGGCATCTTCTATCCCGGACGCGGCTATTGGGATGGACACCGCTATTGGATACACCGCGAGCGGTGGCATGGCGGCTGGCGTTACCGCTAAGCCTCCTGAGCCCCTTGCCTGACAGGAATGCGACCCGGTCCTAAAGATCGGGCCGCATTCTCGCCCGCTGCTCGACAGCCACACTGCCGCGGCCCGCTCAAGGCAGCAGAAGCAATTTTCCCGTGGTCCTGCGGCCCTCCATATCCTCATGCGCGCGCCGAACCTCCGGCAGGGGGTAGATGCCCCCTATGTTCACCTTCAGCCTGCCTTGTTCGATCCATTCGAAAAGCCGGGCGGAATGTGACCTGAACAGATCCGGTGTATGAATATGATCGAAGAAGACGGCATAGCCGAGCTTGATGCTGCGCGGCAGGCTCATGATATCGATGGGGCCGGGGCCGCCCAGTACCGGGCCGAACCAGCAGAAGGTTCCCGACCGCCGGAGGGAATCCAGCGATCCTTGAAACGTCGTCGGGCCGGAGCCGTCATAGACGACATGCACGCCCTCGCCGCCGGACAGGCGAATGGCCTCTTCGGCGAATTTGCCTTCGGTATCCACGATCACATGATCGGCGCCTGCGGATTTCGCGATCTCGACCTTCTCCTCGCTGGAAACGCGGCCGATGACGTGCCCGCCGCGCAATTTGACGATCTGCGTCAGGAGCAGGCCGAGACCGCCCGCAGCGGCGTGAACGAGGGCGAAATCGCCTGGCTGCACGGGATAGAAATCGGTCGCGAAATGGCTGGCGGTCAGGCCCTGCATCATAATGGCCGCAGCCGTGCGGTCGTCGATCGCGTCGGGCACCTGCACCAATGACGTTTCGGGCATGACGACCCTCTCGGCATAGCTACCGGGCGCATAGACCCAGGCGACACGGTCGCCAATCTTGACGCTTTCCACATCCTTTCCCAGCGCAACCACGCGGCCCGCGCCCTCGACGCCAAGCGTCTTGGGCTCCGGCAGATGCGTCCAGGCTTTTCCCTGGCGTACGCCGATATCCATGAAGTTCACACCAGCGGCATGTACCTGCACCAGAACCTCTCCCGCATCGGGAATCGGGTCCGGTCCATCGACAAGCTGCAGGACATCGGGTCCGCCCGCGGCGGTCATGACGATCGATTTCATTTCGTCTCCTTATTTGACTGATCGTTCCATAATTTGGCAAAAAAATTTTCTAGCGCAATCCGCGAAGGGCAAGGCGGGCAAGAGCGGCAAGATCCTTGCCCGACGAGCCGGCTCTGGCTGCCACGCGGATTGCGGCGATGTTCGCGGTCACGAACTGCGCTGCCTGTTCCGGATCGATGACGGAGGCAATGCCGCCCTCCTTCTGGGCTGCCTGCACCCGATCCAGGATGGCCGAATGCAGACGCCGGCCTGCGGCCTCATGGATTTTCGTGAGCTCCGGCTGCGTGGTTCCGAACTCGCAGATGGAACCGACGCCGAGGCAGGTTTCGGAGGCCGTGGCCACGACGCGCGCCAACATGGCCTCGATGCCATCGATAGCCCGCGGGCCTGTCTTCAACGCAGCAAGATGCGCATCGGTCTCCTGAGCGGAGTAGCGCCGCACGGCTTCGAGATACAGGCGCCATTTGTCGCCGAATGTGTCATAGAGGCTCTGGCGGCCGATATGAAGCGCGCCGACGAGCGTGGAGGCCGACGTCGCGGCATAACCCTTGTCGCGGAAAACCTCGATTGCCGCATCCAAAGCCGTCGCCGTATCGAATTCTTTTGGTCTTGCCATGGAGGCAAGATAGGTATTCCGGAACGATTGGTCAAGAATAATGCGCGTCTCACGATCTTTTGTCCGTGCGCTATCGACGCATCCTCGTGCGTGCAATTGACGAAGGCGACTCAACCAGGCAAGACTACGGGCAGACGGGTTATGGAAAACGCCGGCGCCAGCATGAGCAAAAACGACATCATCGAGGATCAAGGGCCGATCATCGTATTCGATGCCATGTGTGTCCTATGCTCCGCCAATGCCCGGTTCGTCCTGCGCCACGACCATGGCGGCCGCTTCCGCTTCGCCTCCATGCAGAACGAGACCGGCGCCGCTCTCTATCGTCGCTGCGGCATAGACCCGGCCAATCCGGACAGCCTGATCATCGTGGAAGGCGCAAATGTGCTGCGCGACAGCGATGCGGTGCTCGCCATCTATGCCGGCCTCGGCTGGCCGTGGAAGGCGATGTCCCTGCTGCGCCTCGTGCCGCGCATGCTGCGCGATCCGGCCTACCATTGGCTTGCGCGCAACCGCTACCGCATCTTCGGCAGGCGCGGAACATGCTGGCTGCCGACGCCGGAGCAGGCGAGCCGCATCCTTTGAGAAAGATCCTCATCCTTGGCGGCTACGGCGGGTTCGGCGCGCGCCTGTCGCGACGCCTTGCAGGCGATGGCTTCGGGATTCTGGTCGCCGGGCGCAATCTTGAAGCGGCAAAGGCGCTCGCTTCCCGATTGCCGAACGCGACCGCGCTGCAGGCCGATCGCAACGGCGATATCGCTGCTGTCCTCGACGAGCACCGGCCCTCTTTGCTCATCGATGCGGCCGGCCCCTTCCAGAAAAGCGACGATCGGGTCGCGCGGGCCTGCGTAAGGGCCGGCGTGCACTACATCGATCTTGCCGATGCCCGCGATTTCGTCGGCGCAATCGGCTCGCTCGACGAACAGGCCACGGCTGCCGGCGTTGCCGTCATCTCCGGCGCGTCGAGTGTGCCGGCCCTCTCGAGCGCGGTCGTGGCAGACCTTGCCGAGGGCATGCAGGCGCTTCGCTCGATAGACATGTCGATCAGCGCCTCGAACCGTGCGACCGCAGGCGCCTCGGTGGCATCGGCGATCCTCAGCTATGTCGGCAAACCCGTGCGGCTCTGGCGCGGCCGGCACTGGCAAAACCGAACCGGCTGGCACATGCTGAAGCGCGAAACCTACGCGGTCTCCGGGCATAGCCCCTTGCACCGGCTCGTGGCACTGGCCGATGTGCCGGATCACGACCTGCTGGTCGACGGCATGGCCGGGCGTCCGAGCGTCATCTTTCGGGCCGGGCCGGAATTTGCTTTCCAGACGCTGGCCCTATGGCTGCTGTCCTGGCCGGTCGCCTGGGGCTGGCTGACGTCGCTCAGGCAGATAAGCCGCTTTCTGCTGCCCTTACAGGGATTGACCGCGCGGCTCGGCACGGCGCGCTCCGCCGTGACGATCGAGGTAAAGGGCATCCAGCACGGAAAAATGCGATCCCGCCGCTGGACACTCATTGCCGAAAACGGCGATGGCGTGGAAATCCCCACCCTTCCGGCGCAATTGCTGGCACGCGCGCTACGCGACGGCCGCGTCTCACCCGGCGCCCGTCATGCCGGCGGGCTTCTGTCCCTCGATGATTTTCGGGCGTTGTTTCGCGACCTGGCAATCGGCGAGGAAATGACGGAAGCGTCCTATACGCCGCTCTATCGGCGCGTCATGGGCCCCGCATTCGCGCATCTGTCCGAGCCGGTGCGCACCATGCATGAGGTCTTCGGAGACGGCGGCGCCGAAGGCGAGGCGATCGTGACCCGCGGCCGGTCCCTTGCTGCCCGGCTCGTCGCCGGAGCATTCGGCTTTCCTGCCGCCGGAAAGCACGCGTTATATGTCTCCTTTGAGGAACACAATGGCATCGAACAATGGACGCGGAACTTTTCCGGCCAGCGCTTCTCAAGCCATTTGAGCGAGGATGGTGGCCGCCTCGTCGAGCGCTTCGGACCCTTCCGCTTCGCATTCGATCTTCCTTCTCGCGGCAACGGCCTCGGCATGGAGATGCGGCAATGGTCGCTCCTGCGCATTCCCTTGCCGCTCTTTCTCGCGCCTCGAAGCGTCGCCCGCGAATGGACCGAGAACGGCCGTTTCCAGTTCGACGTGCCAATCGCCCTGCCGTTCATCGGCCCGGTCGTTCACTATCGAGGCTGGCTGCAGCCGATCGAGTGATTCGAACCGTTACCCTCAATCCAAAGCCGGCTGCCATCGGCCGGTGTGCGGCCGATGGCACGAATGCAACGGACGATTGTCAACCGATTGAGCTTGCAGCGCTCAAGACGGCCTTGACGGTCGCGGTCGCCACATCGTCATCGATGCCGACGCCGAAGACCTGCGTGCCGTCCGGCCGCGCGCATTGCAGATAGCTGGCGGCCTTCGCGTCGCTGCCGCGACGCAGCGCATGCTCCTGATAGTCGATGACGGCGAGCGTCACGCCGAACGCCTCGTCCATCGCGGCAAGCACCGCCGAGACGAGCCCGTTGCCGCGGCCGCTGACGGCGACATCCCTGGTGCCATGCCGAATCCGCCCGGTGAAGACGCGCTCGGCGCCCGCACCCTTGCGGAATCCGCCCTCGTAGTCGACAAGCGCGAAGTGGGTATCGTCGACATGATAGGCGCGCACGAACGCTACCCAGATATCCTCGGCCGACAGCTCCCGCTTGGTCTCATCGGCGAGACGCTGCACGCGCCTGCTGAAATCGATCTGCAGGGCGCGCGGCAGCTTCAGGCCCTTGTCCTGCTCGATCACCCAGGCGACGCCACCCTTTCCCGACTGGCTGTTGACGCGGATGACGGCTTCGTAGCTTTCGCCGATATCGGCGGGATCGACCGGCAGATAGGGCATTTCCCATATGCCGTCGTTGCGGCGTTCGTGCACGGCAAATCCCTTGCGGATGGCATCCTGATGCGAACCGGAGAAGGCAGTGTGCACCAGCTCGCCCGCATAGGGATGGCGCGGGTGAACGGGCAATCCGTTGCAATATTCGACCGTCTTGGCCACCTCTCGGATCGAGGGAAAAGAGAGGCCGGGGTCGATGCCCTGCGTATAGAGATTGAGGGCCAGCGTCACCAGATCGACATTGCCGGTGCGCTCGCCATTGCCGAAGAGGCAGCCTTCGACACGATCCGCGCCGGCAAGGAGCGCCTGTTCGGCGGAGGCAACCGCCGTGCCGCGATCATTATGCGGATGGACACTGATGACGACAGCCTCGCGGCGCGAAACATTGCGGCAGAACCATTCGATCTGGTCGGCATAGACATTCGGCATCGCAACCTCGACCGTCGCCGGCAAATTGAGGATGACGGGGCGATCCACGGTCGGCTGCCAGACATCGAGCACGCGTTCGCAGATTTCCAGCGCAAAATCCGGCTCGGTGAAGCAGAAGGTCTCCGGCGAATATTCGAAAGTCCAGTCGGTCTCCGGCCGCTTGAGGCTTTCCTCCAGCATCGCCGTGACGCCGCTGATGGCGAGATCGACGATTTCATGCCGCTCCATGCCGAAGACGACGCGCCGGAAAAGCGGTGCCGTTGCATTGTAGAGATGGACGATGGCCTTTCGGGCACCCGTCAGGGACTCGAAGGTACGGGCAATGAGATCGGCGCGCGACTGGGTCAACACCTGTATCGTCACATCCTCGGGGATGCGATCCTCCTCGATCAGCGCGCGCACGAAATCGAATTCGATCTGCGAGGCCGAAGGAAAGGCAACCTCGATCTCCTTGAAGCCGGAGGCGAGCAGCATGTCATGGAAGCGCAGCTTGCGCTCGACATCCATGGGATTGGCGAGCGCCTGGTTTCCGTCGCGCAGATCCGTGGAGAGCCAGCGCGGCGCTTTGGCAAGCCGCCTGTTCGGCCATTGCCGATCCGGCAGCTCGATGGGGGAGACAAAGGGGCGATATTTGGTTTCGGGATTCTTCAGCATGAGCCGTTCCGTTGCATCTGGGTCAATTCGGGAAAAGAGAAGACAGCAGCCTACGGTCGCCGGGATGCCGTCAGGCCCGGCGACCGCGGCTAAGTCGCAGTGCAACGGAAAGCTGGGGAAATACGTGTGCGGCGGCTGAAGCCTCGCCGCCTGCCCATATACGCATCGATGCGGCAGCTGCGCGGCGCGGCCGGTCCGATCGATACAGATTGTGGGATAAGGCAAACACCTGGCGAGATTTCCTGCTTGAAAGGACGGCTAGGATATCGCCAACGGCTTTGATATTCTCACGCGCATGGATCATTTATCGTCGCAAAAGGATCAGGCCTATCTTCGGTTTGGCACCAGCGTCACCGAAGGCGTCGCCGTTATCGCGCATGACCAACATCGCTTCTCCAGCCAAAGACACAGCCATCCGCACGCCCAGCTGCTCTATGCCGTCAACGGCGTCGTGTCGCTGACCACGGACAACGGCACATGGGTCGTGCCGCCAAGTCGTGCCGTCTGGTTGCCGCCGCATATCGAACATGTGACGGCAAGCCATACGAACGTTCAATTTCGTTCGCTTCTGATCGATGCCGCGAGCAACGCGGCTCTCCCGAAAGAGTGCATGGTCGTGGAGGTTACGCCTTTGCTGCGCGAGCTCATCCTGAAACTCGCCGATCTTGCGGGGAAACCTGTCCATCAGGAAATGACCGAAGCGGTCATTCGCCTGCTGCTTCTCGAACTCGCCTTCCTGCCCGCACAGCCATTGAGCTTGCCGCGGCCGAGACATCCGGCCCTGACCGCCTTCTGCGAGGCCATGCTCGGCGATCTAGCAAACACCATTCCTATCGAAAAGGCAGCGGCCGGGCTGAACATGAGCCGGGCAACCCTCATGCGGCTCTTTCAACGCGAGACCGGTTTGAGCCTTGGCCGGTGGCGACAGCAGGCACGAATGTTGAAAGCGCTGACTTTGCTGGCGGAAGGCCGGAGCATTCTCGATATCGCGCTGGAATGCGGCTACGAAAGCCCAAGCGCCTTTTCCGCCATGTTCCGGCGATCGCTTGGACGCTCGCCGAGAGATTATTTTCAGCCCATGACATCGCCAGCCGGGCCGAAATGAGGACATCGCCGAAGGCGGTCCTCTATCGGCCATCGGCCAAGCTGCCAACATGCGGAAGGCGCGGATTGCCGGTTCAGGAAGCTGCAGCCGATGGCTCGATATCGCCGAAGCACGTTTTGGGAAGCACTCAAGCTCTCAAGAAATTGGCAAGGATAATCTCGCGCCAGACGCGGGTCGGCGTTATCCAGGCATCCCACGCGTTGTACCTGCCGGAATAGATGACGGCGGCAATATCCGCTTCCGGCATCAGCCAGAGCCGTTGCCCGCCATTGCCAAACCCGGCATGCCACGGGCGTGGGTCGGCGAATGCCGGGGCCGGAGCATCGCCGCAAAACCACAGCCGGCCATAGCCCAAACCGTCCTCGGTCGAAATAGCCAGCGTGAACGATTGCGCGATCCATTCTTCCGAAACGATCCTTCGGCCGCCCCACACACCCTTCCGAAGCAGAAGCATGCCGATCTTCAGCAGATCGGGAGCCGTCAGCCGCAATCCGGAGGCCGCCGACGCCACGCCATCATATCCCGCCATCCAATGAAATTGCGCAATACCCAGCGGTTCGAAGAGAACATCCCGCGCGAAATCGAGCAGGCGCTTGCCGCTGCCGCGCTCGATGATGGCCCCCACGAGCGCGACACTGCCACCAGAGTAAATCCAGCGCGTTCCCGGCTCGGCGACAATCGGGCGCTCCAGAACGAAGCGATAACGATCCGGCGCATTCTCCATGGCAATTTCGCTGTTTTGCGGATCGGTATACGGACGGTTTTCGTCCCACTCCATTCCCAACGTCATCGTCAGCGCATGGTTGATGGTGATTTTGGCGCGCGCGGGATCTTTGGCGAGATCGCCAAATTCGGGAAATTGTTCGAAGAGAGGCGCATCCAGCGGAGGAACCAATCCCTTGTCCAATGCGATGCCATAAAGAAGGCCGACGATGCTCTTTGTGACCGAGCGGAGATCGTGCAGCGTGTCCGCGCCGAAAGCGACATCGCCGAGCGAAGTCCCCCAATTTTCATCGGTGCCGACGGTATAGTATTCCAAAAACACATGCTGGGAGCGGGCAGCAAGCACCACATGCAAATCGCGCAACAAGCCTGCTTCGATGCCGGCTTCAAGCTTGCGCCGAAGCCCGGGATCGAAGCCTGCGCCCTGCAAGGTTTCGCTATTCGATAAAGGTGAGGAAGCACTCTGCCCGATGACCATGAAACCTCCGCCCTCGCCAAGTGACTTTCACCTCACGATACAATCAAAGCGGGTGGCCAGCAAGGCGATCAAGCCGCGTTTCCGCGCCTACATTCGCCCCCTTCCAATCACCCCTGCCCCATTCTCGCGCCCGCGTCCGTTTCGATCACAAAAGCGGCGACGGTTCTGTTGCGGCCGTTCAACTTTGCCTTCAGCAAGGCTCCATCCGCGCGGTTGATCAAGGTCGTGGTCGGCCCCGAAACCGGAGAAGAGGCGATACCGATGGAAACGGAAAGCGGCCCGACGATGCGCCCGCGATAGGAAAAAGGCGTACCGAACACCCGTATACGAAGCTTCTCCGCAAGCGCAAAACCTGTCTCGTCCGTCATATCGGTGGCGATAACCGTCAATTCCTCGCCGCCGAACCTGTAGACGGTGCCGGCTTCGCCGACAGTGTCGGCGACGATCTGCCCGACATGACGCAGCACCTCGTCGCCGGCATCGTGGCCGAACTCATCGTTGAAGCGCTTGAAATGATCGATGTCGATCATCATGCAGATGACCGTGCGGGCGGATTGATCCCGGTGAAGATTGTTCAGCGTTTCATCCAGGGAGCGCCTGTTGAGCAGGCCGGTCAGCGCATCGCGCACGGCAAGGTTGATGAGCCTGTCGCGCAGCTGAAGATTTGCGATGGCAAGACCGATGTTCTCGGCAATCAGCTCCAGATAGAGCCGCGGCGCATCGGCAGCCGTCGCATCCTTCGAGCGATCCTCGAAATAAAGCAGGCCAATCGCCTCGCCGAGCGCCGTCAAGGGAACGCAAAGGCCCGGCATGCCGGAATCGTCCAGATGCTGGCAGGGAATGTCGTTGTCCGCCACATGGCTGACATGCGGCCGGCCACGGCGCAGACCCCAGCAGGCCGACGCGGCAAAAGAAGGCTGGGTATGGGTAGGATCGAGCCAGCGGCTGACTTCCGTCAGCGTCGTCCTGCTCTCGTTCATCGTGTAGAGGCAACCGGCGATACCGGGAAAGATCTGCGGAACGAAGAGCGCGACCACTTCGGCAAGCTCGCTCTGGGCGTAGCAGGCTTGCAGGCGATGCATCATCTGCAAAATGAGATCCTTGGTCTGAAGATCCCGCTTGCGCTCGGCGTCCAGCCGGTTCCGCTCCAGACCGTTCTCGCGGAAGATCTGGATGGCGTCGTTCATCTCGCCTATCTCGTCGCGGCGGCGATCGGTCGGCACTTCGACGGCATAATCCTGATTTGCCAGCCGGTTGACGATCCCCGTCATGCGGACCAGCGGCAATGCGACCCGCCGCCGCAATATGAAGTAGAGCACGCCGAGAAAGATCGCCGCTGTCAACGCAAGCATCACCTTGGCGACATCGGCCCATAGGTCGCTGCGCGCCTGCGCAGATCGGACGGCGGCCTCGGTGCGCGCCGTCGCCAAGGCGCGAAACTGGCCGACGCTGTTGAGGAGCGCCATCTGGGTGCGTTCGTGCTCGGGGCCGAACAGGGTGTCGCGCGCACCGGCCTGATTGCCGCCGGTATAGGCGGCGACCGCTGCCTCCTCCACTTTATCCAGCGCCTCCGCATTGGCCGCCACCTGCTCGACCACCTGAAGTTCGGCATCGGGAATACCGAGGCCCCGCAGTTTGTTGATCGCCGTGTCGCGGCGGCGCTCTTCGCCCTCGTCGACGGTGAAAGCATCGAGATGCCTGGCCTCGCCGCGCATGACATAGAGGCGGGCCTCATCCGTCGTTTCCTCGGCCCCGAGCGCAAGCTCCTCGCCCATGCTGTTCAGCAGCAGGTGCTGTTCGACCGCCTGCCTTTCCTGGACAGCGCTTCGAGCTGATAAAATGAAAGCCGCAGCGGACAGCACGGTCAGAACCACGGTGATACCGTAGGCCCAGTTCGTAATTGTCGTGATTCTCATATGCCGTCCTCTGCGCCTGGCTCATGTGTCGCCGGAGTCTTTTGCCGAGCCGTCCATCATGACACCTGCTTATACGATAAAGCCTGAACAAGCGGCATGGAAAGCCGATTACCGGCTTATTCGACGCAGATCTTTCGGCAATCCCCAATCCTTGAGCGCTCGATATCTTGCACTTCGGCGGTCCGGCAGCCCTCCATGTCGCATCGACGACGAGCTGCCGAGAGCGCTGGCCTCTGACGGAAGTCCCGGTCGCGGCTGAAGGCCGCTTCCAGGACTCCCGGCTGTCGTCAGGGGTGAATACGACAGCGCGGACAACAAATCGATTTTCAGACCGGCAATCCATAGGGTGACCGGAAGCTGGAAAACGCAAGCTTAAGTTCCACACATGATTGCCCCTTTTTGAGACAGCCGCTCGACATTCCGCTAATTCCTCCGACCAAGGTCGATCGCCCGGCGGCTCCCGTTGTCCGGATCTCGCACACGACGGGTAATTCGGACGTTTCAGCCTCGCGAATTTTCCTGAATAGCTCCTCCGGCCCTGCACAGTTTCTGCAAAGACGCGCGCCATGGTCGCATCATGAGCAAAACACCCGAAAAAGCCGTCCCGCCCGTTTGCCTGCCACGCCGCCTTCTCAAGGAGGGCTGGTGGCTTGTGGACGCTCGTCGCCCTCAGGCCGATCCGCCCATTCAGGGAGCCAGGATCATTCCTTTCATCGCTGCCGAACGAACAGCAAGGAGCCGATGCCGATGAGCATCCAGGATGCAGCCGCTCTTCCCACCACTCCCGCCAGCAAATCCAATCGCAAATTTCTGATCCTTCTTGCCCTCGTCATACTGGCAGACATCCTCCTTTTCGACAGGAAGCCGGGCCTCAATCTCTTTCTCTTTGCCAATGCCGCTGCCGGTGGCCTGCTGATCTGCTCCAGAAGTCGGCTATCCGTTTTAAGAGCCTCGGCGTTTCTGGCTTTCAGCGTCGCCGCATCCATACCGCTTGTCGAAACAGCATCCTGGGCGGGCATCGCGATCAGCCTGCTCGCCCTTGCCTGCGTTTCTCTCGGCGCCTGCGGACTTCTGCCCCGGCAATGGACGCGTTTGGCGCTCGTGCTGCTGCGCTTTCTTCTGGATGTGCCGCAGCGGCCGTTTCGCCGGACAAGCTACCGCCGGCTGCGGCATCTGGGAAAACCACCCTCGCAAGGCCTCTGGCATCATCTTCGCGGCTGGATCGTGCCTCTGGGCTTTGCCGCAGGCTTCCTTGCCCTTTTCGCGGCAGCCAATCCGCTGATCGACAAGACCCTGCGCAGCATCGATCTGACCTTTCTGCTGCGGTTGCTCAGCCTCTGGCGCATCGGCTTCTGGCTGCTGGTCGCAGCCTTCCTCGGCCTGCTGCTTCGCCCACGCCTGATACGGCGCCGCGCCGATCGGCTCCTGACCGTGCATGAGCTGCCAAAATTCAAGGAAGGACTGTTCGGCCACGCGGCATTGCTGCGCTCGCTTGTCGTATTCAATGCGCTTTTTGCGGTGCAGACGCTGCTCGATCTTACCTATCTGTGGGGCGGCGCCAGCCTGCCCGACGGCATGACGCATGCGGAATATGCCCATCGCGGCGCTTATCCGCTGATGCTCACCGCAATCCTCGCCGCCGCCTTCGTGCTTGCCGCCATGCGCCGAGGCGGGCCGGGCGATGGCAGCGCCCTGCTTCGCGGCCTCGTGCACCTGTGGATCGCGCAGAACATCCTGCTCTGCCTTTCCTCCATCCTGCGGCTCGATCTCTACGTCGAAGCCTATTCGCTGACCGAGCTGCGCGTTGCGGCCGGCATATGGATGGGCCTCATCGCGCTCGGCCTCTTCCTCATCCTCCTGCGCATCCTGCTGCATCGCTCCAACGAATGGCTGATCGCGCTCAGTTCCGCCACCCTGGTCATGACGCTCTACGCCGCCGCGCTCGCCGACATTCCCGCCTTCATCGCCCGCTTCAATGTCGCTCACAGCCGGGAAATATCTGGCGAAGGCATCAGTCTCGATCTCGACTATCTCTCCACGCTCGGGCCTGCGGCCATCCCGGCGCTCGATACCTATCTGGCCTCGCTGCCTGCCGACCAGGATGTCCGCAGGGTGCGCGAAGCGCTTCAATGGCAGCATGAGGGACGTTCAGCTGATTGGCGAAGCTGGACATATCGCGCCGCTCGCCTCGACGACTACCTCAGGAACAACGCAACCCTTGCCAGATGACACCGAAACGAGGAAAACGAGCGACGGAACCAAAGCAGGCATCGCATGGCACAGCGCATCCTTGTCGTCGACGACGAACCCAATATCCGCGACGTGATCTGCTTCGCGCTCGATCGCGCGGGCATGAAGACGACGACCGCCCGTAACGGCACGGAGGCGATGATGGCCTTTCACAGGGGCGGTCTCGATCTGATCGTGCTCGATGTCGGCATGCCCGAGATGGATGGACTGGAAGTCTGCCGCCGCATCCGGAAAAGCTCCGACCTTCCGATCCTGTTCCTGTCGGCGCGCGATGAGGAAATCGACCGGGTTTTGGGCCTGGAGATCGGTGGCGACGACTATGTCACCAAACCCTTCAGCCCGCGCGAACTCGTTGCACGGGTGCGGACCATCCTCAAGCGCAGCGGACACGGCCTGGAGCCGGCTACGAACAACGGCTCCGTTTCCATGGGATCGTTGCGGCTCAATCGCGGCGGCCGCACCGCAAGTTTCGCCGATATGCCGCTGTCCCTGACGGCACTCGAATTCGCGATCCTCGACACGCTGCTGTCGCGTCCAGAAATCGTCTTCAGCCGCGACCAGCTGATGGAGGCGGCTTACGGGGCCGACATGCAGGTCGCCGACCGCACCATCGACAGCCATATCCGCAACATCCGCGCCAAGCTTTCGGCCGCCGGCGGCAAGGGAATCATCGCCACGGTGCACGGGATCGGCTTCAAGCTGACATCGGGCATGGAAGGAAGCGCCTGATGCGTGCGCCACGGGTCAAGCCGAAATGGCGGCCGCCGCTCGCCCTCATCGTCTATGCCGTGCTTTTGACCGTCATGACGCTTCCGATGCTCACCATCATCTGGTTTCGCGTGGTCCGGGCGGCCTCCGGCGCAATGGCACCGGCAGAGATTGCGACGCTTGCCGCCGTTCTGATCCTGACCTTGGGCGTCGCCTATGTGCTGACGCGCACCCTGACTGTGCCGATCAACGCATTGATCGCCCGCACGGACGAAATCGCCCGCGGCGGGCGCTCCGCAATCCGGCCGCTCGAAATCTACGGCACGCGCGAAGTCGCGACGCTCTCGCAGAGCTTTCTCGACCTCGCCGGCAAGCTTGTCGATCATTCCGATTATGTCCGCTCCTTTGCCGCCCACGTTTCCCATGAACTGAAATCGCCGCTCACCTCGATAAAAGGCGCGGCGGAACTGCTGCGTGACGATGACGCCGATCATCCGATGAGCCCGGAGCAGCGCGACCGCTTCCTCGCAAACATCATTGCCGATACCGAGCGGCTGGATCGATTGTTGTCACGCCTGCGGGAGCTGGCAAAAGCCGAGCTTCCACCAGAGCAAGACTCCACCAGCCTTCGCGACATTGTAGCACAGCTCGAAATGCGGTTTCACCCACTCTCCGTCATCAGTCAGGGAAGTGCCGACGAGATGCTGGCGCTGCCCGGCGAAGCGGCCGGCATCATCTTTGTCAATCTGGCCGAGAATGCCGTTCAAAACGGCGCGACGACCCTTGCGATCGAGGCAAGCGACGAAGGGCGACGAACGACAATCCAGGTGCGCGACAATGGACGCGGCATTGCCGACGGTAATCGGGATCGCATCTTTGAACCCTTCTTCTCGACGCGGCGGGACGATGGCGGCACGGGCATGGGCCTCGGCATCGTCCGGGCGATGCTCGCCTCGCATGGCGGCAGCATCGAGCTGCTGGACACGAGCAAGGACGGCTCAACGTTTCAGATCGGTCTGCCCTGTCCGTCGTTGCCCTCAACTGCCGGCGAATAACTCATTCACAACTTTAGCGGCGGTTTCTTCCTTAAAGCCAAAGCCAGAATACCGATAATCATGGCTGGGCCGAGAAAAATGAACCCGAACAAAAAGTGTCCCAATTCAGGGAAGCAGCCTTTCTCATGCGCCGATTGATCAAACGCCTCGCAAGCTTCCGCGATCGCGGGAAGAGACATCGTGGCGCCGATATAGAAGTGGTAAATTGCAAAACCAAAGAGACTTAATGACACAATGATGAGTGCGTATCGCAAGGGGGCCATTCCAATATCACGCCAAGTTCGCTCTGCATTTACATAGCATCCTATGTGGCGTTTCGTCAGACCATAAGCGGCCGATGGCTGAAACCATCGACCGCTCCATCGTTGCAAGATCGATGGTCTACGCTGCCTGCGACTGCGCTTGAGCTTCCAAGGCCATCGCGCGGGCCGTGACGAAATCGACCTTGCCGGAGCCGAGAACCGGAACCTTGCCGACGGTCACTTCGGCGGGGACCATCATTTCCGTGGCGCCCTTCGATTTGGCGAAGGCCAGGAAATCGGCTCGCGTGGCGTCCGGCGCATCGGTCAGGAGCACCAGCCGTTCGCCCTTCTTCGGGTCGGGTATGGCCGAGACGACGCTGAGGGCACCCGGCCAGAGTTGAGCGGCAAGGGTCTCCACCGCAGCGAGCGAGACCATCTCGCCGCCGATCTTGGCGAAGCGCTTGGCGCGGCCGCGGATCTTGACGAAACCGTCCTCGTCGATGGTGACGATGTCGCCGGTATCGTGCCAGCCTTCCGGCAGAGGTTCGAGGACACCGGGATTGTCGGCGCGCAGGTAGCCGGCCATGACATTGGCGCCGCGGATCAGAAGACGGCCGCCCTCCTCGATGCCCGGAACCGGTTCGAGCTTCCATTCCATGCCCGGCATGATCTTGCCGACCGTTCCCGTGCGGTTGTACATCGGCGTGTTCAGCGAGATCACCGGCGCCGCCTCGGTCACGCCGTAGCCTTCCAGGATGCGCAGGCCGAATTTCTCCATATAGACCTCTCGGGTCGAGGCCTTGACCGGTTCGGCACCCGAGAAGATGTAGCGGATCGACCGCAGGTCGTATGGATGGGCGGTGCGCGCGTAGCCGTTCAGGAACGTATCCGTGCCGAAGACGATGGTGGCGTTCGAGACGTAGATCAACTCCGGCACGATGCGATAGTGCAGCGGCGACGGATAGAGGAAGATCGGCACACCCGAGACCAGCGGCAGGATCGTGCCCGCCGTCAGGCCGAAGGAGTGGAACATCGGCAGGATGTTGAACACCTTGTCGCCGGGATGGAAGTCGATGCGCGAGGCCGCCTGGGCGGCGTTCGACAGGATGTTGCGGTGCGTCAGCACCACGCCCTTCGGCGCACCTTCGGAGCCGGAGGTGAAGAGGATGACGGCGGTATCGTCCGCGCTGCGCTTGACCAGTGGCCGGTACTTACGGATGAGGCCGAAAATCTTGTCGAGGAACGTGACCTGCGTGCGCAGTTCATCCAGCCAGACGAACGTCACCTGCTTTTCGAGTTCCTCGACCACCGGGCCGAGCTTGGCCTGCGTGATGAAGGCGCGCGAGCAGAGCACATGCCTGACCTCGGCGGTCCGGCAGGCGGACAGGATATTGGCCGCACCGGCGGTAAAGTTCAGCATGGCCGGAACCTTGCCCGCCGACATGACGCCGAGGACGGTCGCGGCCGTGCCGTTGGCATTCGGCAACATGACGCCCAGCGTCTTTTCGTTCGGAAACATCTTCTTGAACTTCGCACCCAGCACCGCGGCACCGGTGAGAAGCTTGGCATAGGAGAGCTTGCCGGCAATCGGATCCTCGACGGCAAGTTTCTTGCCGCCATATTCGTGGGCGCTTTCGATGACGCGGCCAAGAACGGTGTTGTTCGTATCGGCGGTGCGGAACATCAGCGTCGACATGATCTGATAGAGAGCAGCACCGGCGGCAATGCGGCGCTTCCTGCCCTTGAGCTCCGCCGGAACCTCGAGTTTGACGGGCTCGAGGATCGTCACCTTGACCTTGGGGAAGAGGCGGCGGCGAACGTGGCTCGATGTCAGGTAGGAGGCGTAGCTCTTTTCAAGGCCGTCGATGCGAACAGGCACGATCATCGCGCCGGTCTTGTCGGCAACCATGGCCGCGCCGTCATAGACCTTCATCAGCGTGCCGGTAACGGTCAGACGGCCCTCCGGAAAGATGCCGATCGGGCTGCCGTCCTGGATCACCTTGATCAGCGAGCGCGTCGCCATCGGCTTCGTCGGATCGAGCGGCAGGAACTTGCACATCCTCAAAAGTGGCCGCATCCACCATTTCTTGGCGAAGGCATAGTCGATGGCGAAGACGGGCTCTTCCTCGGTGATGGCGAGCGCCAGCGCACCGTCGAGCAGGCTCACATGGTTCAAGGCGATGATCGGCGCCGGCCCTGCCTTGCGGATATTTTCCAGCCCCTCGACCTCCAGCCGCATGAAAGCGCGGAAGATGATGGAGATGAGGTCGCGGAAGGCGTTGGTCGGCAGCATTTTCAGCATGACCCAGGCAACCGCGATGTTGAGCACGGAGATGCTGAGAATGATTAGCGGAACCGGCAGGCCGACGGCCTGCAGGACAGCCACCAGTGCCAGGCCCACGGCGATGAAAAGAGCGGACAGCACGTTTGCTGCGCCGATGACGCGGGCGCGCCGATCCTCGTTTGCCCAGCTCTGCATGGCCGCGAAGGTCGGAACGGCAAGGAAAGCGCCGCCGATTGCCATGCCGGCGAGATCGATGGCCACGCGAATGGTTTTCGCCCCCTCGAAGAAGCCGAGAATGGTCTCGGCGTGGGCGGTCGACTGAAGGCCCCACAGGTTCCAGCCGAGATCGAGACCGAAGAGAGCAACGATCAGCATGCCGACAGGCGCCGGCAGAAGCACGATGCGGCCAGCGGCCATCCAGCCCGCAATGGCCGAGCCGATGGCGACGGACACGGCGAAGATCGCCAGATAGGCGGGAACGACGATCTCCGAACCGCCGAGAATATCGGTGACCATGACCGGCAGCATCGACATGATGAAAGCGCCGACGAACCAGAACCAGCAGTTCATCAGCGAGGCGCGCCAGATGCGGCTGTCGGCGCGCAGCTCGTTGACCAGCCGGTAGCTGGAGCGCACCACATTCTTATCGACGATGAGATCAGGCGCCTTGGAGCCGGTCGAGGGAATCATGCGCGCGGCAAACCAGCAGAGGATCGAAAGCCCCATCATCATCGGACCGAAGATCCAGACATTCTCGCCCTCGCGGAAAGCAACGGCGGCGACCATGGTGCCGGTCAGGATGGCGATGAAGGTGCCGCCCTCGATCCAGGCATTGGCCTTCGGGAGATCCCTGTTTTCCAGATGATCCGGCAGGATGCCGTATTTGATCGGTCCGAAAAGGGAGGAAATGACGCCGAAGCCGAAGAGGGCGAGCATCAGGAGCCAGATCGACGAGAATGCGATGCCGGCGACGGAAATGGCCGCGACCCCGAGCTCGCAGCGCTTCAAAAGCTCGGCCATCTTGGCCTTGTCGTATTTGTCGGCGAGCTCGCCGGCGATCGCCGACAGGAGCAAAAACGGCACAATGAAAATGCCGCCGGCAAGCGTCACCAGCGCCGCACCTTCCGTCGCCATTTGCGCGAGAATGACGAAAACCAATGTCTGCTTGAGGAAATTATCGTTAAAGGCGGTGAGGAACTGCGTCCAGAACAACGGCGCGAATTTCCTCGATCTCATCAGGTGCGTTTGCATGGCGTATCCCTCGTTCAGCCAACAAGACGCCACAGAGTTGTTACGCAATGGTTGAGCGCGGATACAACTCTGCAGCACCGTTAATAAAGATTAGTCCTGACCATCGCGATTGAACTTGACCAGGAGCTTTTCCGTGCGGGCATCCTCGACCTTGCGGATCAGCTTGTCGGCCTCGCTGTTGTCGCGAATCGTCTTGGTGACATTGACCGCCGTCTGCACCAGCATCAGGATACCCATGGCGAGATAGCCTTTGCCCCAGAGATCGATCGGCATCATATAGAGACCGACAAACAGCATGAAGGCGGCGGCGCCGAAGGAAATGTAGGAAAAACTGACCCAGGCCTGGGAATGTTTCTGGAAGCTGTCGTTCATGATCGTATCCTCTCTTATCTGTCCGGTGTGTTCGATTTCAGGCTGCTGAATTCATGCCGTCGCGCAGGCGGGCCAGCACGTCATCGGCCGATGGGCCGAGCGGCGCGCCGAAGCCGGCATTGGCAAGCTTCTCGATGATGGTCGCCTGCCGGCTCGCGGCGTCCATCTCCTTCATGGTCGAGGCCGCGATCTCGCAACGGTTTTGATAGGCCTGAAGGCGGGCAAGCGTTTCCTCGGCCTCGTCCAGGGTGGCCAGGCCGGAATTGTCGTCGCAGGCGGCGGTGAGCTTCTGCGTCTGTTCGGTGGCGCGCGCCAGACGCTCGCCGCGCTGCAACTCCTGCAGGCGCGCTTCGGAGGCGCGGACGGTTGCCTTGAGCTTGCCGATCGTAGCCGTGAATTGGGCCTGTGCCTTCTCGGAGGCATCGCGCTCGGCTTCGAGCTGGGCGATCGCCTCGGCGGCCTGCCGGGCAAGCTCGTCATTGCCCTTCTGCAAGGCGGCGACGGCCCGGTTTTCCAGATCCGCGATACGACCGGCAATCGCCGCATGCTGGCTCTTTTCCTGCTCATTCTGTGCGACCGCGACCGCAACTGCCCGCCGCGCCGACTGAATGGCGCTTGCCGCATCGCGGATCTGCTGCGCAAGCAGCGGCACGGCGTTGCGGTCGATGAACGCCTGTTCCGCCTCGAAGGCCCGACCGCGGATGAGCGTCAGAATTGCATTGAACATTTGTCGTCTCCCGTTTATGAACGATGTTCATGAAGTGAGGTATGCCAGAATCATGAACATTGTTCAAGAACAATTTTGAACAACGTTCAAAAAATCGGATTGGAAGGATCGATGGCGAGAAAGACCCTGGAAAAGCGCGAGGATCTGAAGCTCCGTCTCATCGAGGCGGCGCGCAATCGCATAGCGGCCGATGGGCTGACAAACCTGCGGGCGCGCGACGTCACGCAGGATGTCGGCTGCGCCCTTGGAGGTCTTTATACGGTCTTTGCCGATCTCGACGATCTCATCATCCACGTCAATTCGGCAACGCTGAAGGCGCTGGAAGCTTCCCTCACGCTGGCGGAAGTCAAGGACCACACGCCGACCGACCGGCTGCGCAACCTAGCGCGCGGCTATCTGCGCTTCGCGGTCGCTCACCGCAATCTGTGGAAGGCGCTATTCGATCACCGTCCGCCGGACGACCGCCTGAGCCCGGAATGGCACCTGGAAGAACATATGTTCCTGATGGGGGTCATTGCCGAGCCGCTTGCCGAATTGCAGCCCGCGATGTCCGGCGCGGCGCGGGCGATCCGCGCAAGAACCCTGTTCGGCGCCGTGCACGGCGTCGTCAGCATCAGCCTCGAAGGACGATTCGTCGGCTTGCCGATCGAAAGCCTGGAACTGGAGCTGGATGACTTCATCCTGACCGTGGCGGCGGGAGCGGCGGCGAGACAGGCCTAACCAAGCTCATGGGACCAAGCTCATGGGGTCGACGACGCATAGCTGCCGATGTCGCCGAAGGCGTAGCCGCGCTGCTTCAGCTTGCGGATGAGGGACAACAGGTTTTCCCGGCCGTCGAACTGATCCTGAAACATCTGATCGTGCATCAGCACGATCATCTTTCCCCGCTGTGTGAAGCGGCCGTATTGAAAAAGGTGATCGATCTCGTTGACCAGATGATCGACCGATTGAACAGGCTTGCCGTCATCCTGATGCACCCATTCGAAATCCCAGCCATAGAGATAGAATCCCGCCTCGGCGACAAGCTCATAGTCCAGCCACTCGCGCTCCCACTGGGCGACATTGATGGACAGATCCTCTCTCGACACGGCCGGAAGCCGGAAAACGTCCCTGCCCGGCAGCCGCGCATTCACGATCGGCGCAAGCCCAAGCACCTCATTGGCATGGAGCATGTCCGCCACCACTGCCTGCGTGTCGGAGTAATATCGCCTGTAGCGATTATTGGCGTGGCTGTAGCTGTGATTGCCGACAATCACCAGAGGCATTGCCTTTGCTTCGGCCAGCAGAGCGCGGCCGGCCGGATTGGTTTCCACATGCAGGCCGACCATGAACATGGCGGCGGGGACGTTTTCCTGGCGCAGCACCGAAAGAACATTCTGCGTCCCCGGCAAGGGACCGTCGTCAAACGTCAGATAGATCGTTCTGTCGGCCGCCTGCACGCCGATGGCGTGCAAAGCGAAGACCATGCCGGCAAGTAGCCGCAACAAACTTCGTAGACCCCGCAGTCCGCTCAAATCCACCGCCTCCCGCGCGATCGCCGCAAACCGGCCCATCGCGTTGGGCGAGAATAGCGCTGCGAATGCGACAAAAGCAAAGGGCGCTCTACCCATTTCTGGGGAGCGCCCTTGCTTTTTAACCCGGACAGCGAACACCGGCTCGACATAGAAATGTCAGGGCGGCAGGCCATCGATACAGGTGATGGCCTGCAAATAATGGCGAATCGCATGCTTTGCAAGGGGAAACTTCAAAAAATTTCGAAGATCCGCCGCAGCGGGAAACCGTGTGGCGTTATTCCCACAGCAGCATGGTGCCGGCTCTCCCTCAAGCTGCCTGCAAAACGGCATCCCGCGGGATTTCGACATCGATCTCCAGCATGGAGACGTCCTTGTCGCGATCCATCTTCACCTGCACCTTGTCCCGGTCGACCTGGATGTGCTTGGCGATGGCGGCAAGAATTTCCTCTCTCAGCACGGAGACCAGATCCGAGCCCACGGAAGCGCGCTCGTGGGCGAGAAGGATCTGCAGGCGCTCGCGCGCCAGCGGCGCAGATCTCTGCTTGCGAAACAGTCCGAAAATGCTCATGCGGCCCTCCTTGCAAAGATCTTGCCGAAAATACCCCGCTTTTCGCCGGGGATGGTGATCGGCAGCTGCTCGCCGGCAAGACGACGCGCTGCTTCGAAATAGGCAAGCGACGGTGCGCAGCGCGCGTCGGCAAGCGTCACGGGCGAGCCGAGGTTGGAGGCGCGCAGAACGTCCGTGCTTTCCGGGATGATGCCGAGCAGCGGGATGGAAAGGATCTCCAGCACGTCGTCAACCTTCAGCATGTCGCCGCGCTCGGCCCGGCCGGCGTCGAAACGGGTCAGCAGAAGGTGCTTTTCCATGCGCTCGCCGCGCTCCGCCTTCAGCGTCTTGGCGTCCAGCAGGCCGATGATCCGATCGGAATCGCGCACCGAGGAGACTTCCGGATTGGTGACGACGACGGCGACGTCGGCATGGCGCATGGCAAGCGTCGCGCCGCGCTCGATGCCCGCCGGGCTGTCGCAGATGACCCAGTCGAAATGGTTTTTGAGCTCATTGATGACGCGCTCGACACCCTCCGGGGTCAGATTGTCCTTGTCGCGGGTCTGCGAAGCCGGCAGCAGGAAGAGCGTCTCCAGCCGCTTGTCGCGGATCAGGGCTTGCGGCAGCTTGGCATCGCCCTGGATGACGTTCACCAGGTCGTAGACCACGCGCCTTTCGGCTCCCATGACCAGATCGAGATTGCGCAGGCCGACGTCGAAATCGACCACGACGACCTTTTCGTTTCTCTGCGCCAGAGCCGCCCCCAAAGCGGCCGTCGAAGTCGTCTTTCCAACTCCGCCTTTGCCTGATGTGACGACGATTACCTTGCCCATCTCGCTCTCCTGTTTTGGCCGGCTTCGGCTCAGATTAGTTTTTCGGCCATGATTGTTTCATCATCCAGCCACAGCTGAACGGACTGCCCCCGCAGGCTGGGTGATATGTCTTCCGACATCTTGTAGATTCCATCGATTGCCAGCAGTTCGGCCTCGAGCTTGCGGCAAAAGATACGCGCCGAGGCATTGCCGATCGAACCCGCCATGGCGCGCCCCCTGAGGGCGCCATAGATGTGGACGGATCCGCCCGCGATGATTTCCGCGCCGGATGCCACCGAACCGATGACGGTGACATCCCCCTCGGGAAAGATCACCGACTGGCCGGAACGGACCGGCTCGCGGATGATCAACGACTGCGTGACCGGCCGGATTTCCGGCGGCGCCGGCTTGGGCTCGCTATTGCGGCGCTCCACGGCCGGCTCGGTCTCCGCGACCTCGAAATCGGCAGCGGGACGTCCGCCCTTCAGCGCCGGCGGCATGCCTGGCCCGATGATCGACGGACGGCCGCCCTCGATGCCCATGATGCTGACGTTGCGAGCCGAAAGCTCGCCGATCAGCTCCTTGAGCTGTGCGCGGTCGATCGCCAGATCGGTAATGTCGAGCACGACCGGCCGCCCCAGAAAGAAGCCGGCCGACCGGGCGGCCAGATCATCGAGCCTGATCAACCACTGGTCCAGCGGAAGATCCGGCGAAAGTACGACCGCCAGAAAGGAGCGGCCCTTGATACGGATCGAACGAGCGTCTGTTAGCACTTTGGTCATCTGTGTAAATAAATCGTTGACCGTTTGTACCGCTCATATGGTTAACAACTGGTTAACGCGGGCTTCCGTTCAGGCCCGGACCGCCCCATAAAACAGCAATGCTCGCGAGCGCCGAAGGCTCGTTTGAACCGGGGTCGTAGACGCACGGAGCGGCGAAAATCGCAGCTCCTGCAAGGAAAAGAATGATCGGCTTCATGAGATCCTCCGGGCGCAAGGCCTGCGCCGCTTTGCTTGCTATCCGATGTGGAAAAATTAACGATTCGGCGCGCCGCGCCCTCCGGTACGGCGCGCAATATCGGGACTTGAGCGATTCTCAGGCGAGTTTCAGCTCGACATTGATGTTGCCGCGAGTCGCCTTCGAGTAGGGGCAGGTCTGGTGCGCTTCCTCGACCAGCGCCCTGGCCAGTTCCGGCTCCGTGCCGGGCATGCTGACGGTGAGGCGAGCCTGCAGGAAGTAGGCACCGTCCGTGGTGCCCAGATCCACCTCGGCATCGACGGCGAGATCGGCGGGCAGCCTGACCTTGCGCTTGGCCGCGGCCAGACCCATTGCGCCGATGAAGCAGGCCGACCAGCCGGCTGCGAAGAGCTGCTCGGGATTGGTGCCGGCGTGAGCGCTGCCGGGAGGCGAAAGCTTGACCTCCAGCTGGCCGTCATCGCTGCGGGCCGAGCCGTCGCGGCCGCCGACGGTGTGCGTTCTGCCGGTGTAGAGAACCTTGTCGATCTTGGTCATGGAACACTCCTTTGTTGCGCCGCCCGGTTTGCTGTGTCGTCCGGGCGCCGTCCGTTGACGGAGTGGTTTTTGATGGATCGACGTATCCGGCATGTTTCGGGAATCGCCGGAAATGTCTCGAAACGTAGCCCCTGGCGGGCCGGATACAATGGCTTACAAATACCCCGAAAATCGTCGCGGGAAAGCAATCACGAAATGACGACTTCGGCCGCCAGCCCGCCGCCTTCGCGGTTATAGAGCCGGACGGAACCGCCGAGCGTCTGGGCGAGCTGCTGGGCAATCGCGAGCCCGAGTCCGGTGCCGCCGGTATTGCGGTTGCGCGACTGCTCCAGCCGAAAGAACGGCTGCATGGCCGCGTCTATCTGCTCCTGCGGAATGCCGGGACCGCGGTCCAGAACCGTTATCGTTATCTCGCCCGTATCCCTGCGCTCCACCGCGATTTCAGCGGAACCAGCGAATTTCAGAGCATTGTCGATGAAGTTGGTCAGGATGCGGCGAAGGGCGTGCGGCTTCGTCGTCGCCGTTCCGCGAACAAGGCCGAGAATCTCTACGGATTTGCCGGTGTCCTGGTAGTCGTAACTGATGCTCTCGATGAAGGAGGCAAGGTCGATTCGCGCACTTTTCTCGCCGTTGCCATGGGCGCTGCGCGCATAGGCGATCCCATCCTGCACAAGGCGCTCGATTTCCCCGAGATCCTGGAGCAGCTTGGTTTTTTCAGGCGAATCATCGGCGATATCGGCGCGCAGCCGCATGCGCGTGATCGGCGTCTGCAGATCGTGCGAAATAGCTGCGAGGATCTGCACCCGTTCCTCGAGGTAGTGCGCTATGCGATCCCGCATGGCATTGAAGGCCCTGGCGGCATGCGCCACCTCGCTCGGGCCTCCGTCGCTCAAAGCCGCCCCCTTCCTGTTGGGATCGAGGGCGTCAGCGGCGGCGGCAAGTTCGGCCAGCGGCCGGATGGCCAGGCGAACCGCAAACCAGGTACAAAGGACGATCACCAGCATCTGGACGACGAAGACATAAGGCAGCCACGCCGCGATCGGCATGATTCCCCTCGGCGTGACATCGATCGTCAGCGGACTGCCGTCGCTCAAATTCAGATGTGCCTGCAGGCGCGTGACCTGGCCCGGTATCGATTCCATGCGGATCGGAAAACGATGGCCGACGGCGTCCTCTATCTTGGCGGCGATCTCCGCGCCATGGGTAGAGGTATCGGGCACGCCCGGCAGGCCGGTCCCCAGCTCGAAATTATAGTTGCCGCGGCTCAGCCAATCGACGAAGTTCGCCCTTTCATCCGCCGGGAGGCGGTCGAGCACGGCGATCGAGGTCGCGACGTCGTTCTCCAGCGTGCCGAGCATGACGGCCTTTGCCGACATGTAGCGCTCGATGTAGAGCACGCTGAAGGACAGGCCGTAGGCGATCGCAAGCCCGGCAAGCAGGATCAGGGAAATCCGCGAGCGCAGCGTGCTGGGCCACCAGAGCCGCCGGACTGAAAAGCCGGCCCCCGTCATGAGCGCAGCTCCGCGATTTCCACCGGTACGGAGAAGACGTAGCCTTCGCTGCGAACCGTCTTGATGTAGATCGGCTCACGCGCATCGTCTCCCAGACGCTGGCGCAGCCGGCTGACGAGCAGATCGATGGAGCGGTCGAAAAGATCGGCGTCGCGGCCCTGCGTCAGGTTCAGCAATTGATCGCGATTGAGCACCCGCTGCGGATGGTCGATGAAGACGCGCAGCAGACGATATTCGGCGCCGCTGAGCGTGATCTCGGTTCCGTCCCGGTCGAGAAGGTGACGACCGACCGTATCCAGCCGCCAATCCCCGAAGACCAGCAGCTGGCCGGCTTCGCTGATCTGCAGGTTGGGCGGCAGCATGCGCGTGCGCCGGAGAACCGCCTTGATGCGGGCGAGAAGCTCGCGGGCGGCGAAGGGCTTTGCCAGATAATCGTCCGCGCCCATTTCGAGGCCGAGAATCCGGTCCATCTCGTCGCTGCGTGCCGTCAGCATCAGGATAGGCGTCGCCTTGTGCTTTCCGGCGCGAAGCTCGCGACACAGCACCAGGCCGTCGTCGCCCGGCATCATCACGTCGAGCACGATCAGATCGACCGAATTGGCCTCCAGGAAGCTGCGCATCTGCCGGCCGTCGGCAGCCGTCGTCGCCCGCAAGCCGTTCTTCTTCAGGTAGCTCGACACCAGCTCACGGATTTCCCGATCGTCATCCACGATCAGGATATGGTCGACATGATCCATTTTGATTTCCCACTCATCATCGTAAGCATCAACCTACGATTATTCATCCTCTTGTCGTGCCAACGGCAGAGGGCGCCAGCATATGCCGGCGCCCTCACGCACACTATCGCCGTACTAGAATCGATCAACATCTATCACGGCTTGGGCGAAGGCTTGCGGCGCTTCCTGGGGCAGATTGTGCCCGATGCCGCCTGTGATGGTGCGATGCTCGTACTTGCCCGAGAATTTGCCGCGATAGGCCGACGGCTCCGGGTGCGGCGCGCCGTTGGCATCGCCTTCCATGGTGATGGTCGGGATCGAAATCACCGGGCCTGCGGCCAGCTTCTGTTCATAGGCATCGAACTTTGCCTCGCCTTCGGCCAGACCGAGGCGCCAGCGATAATTGTGGATGACGATATCGACGTGGTCGGAATTGTCGAAGGCGGCAGCGGAACGATCGTAGGTGGCGTCGTCGAAGGCCCATTGCGGCGAGGCGGTTTTCCAGATCAGCTTTGCGAAATCGTGCCGGTTTTCCTGATAGCCGAGACGGCCGCGCTCGGTGGCGAAATAGAACTGATACCACCAGGCAAGTTCAGCCTTCGGCGGCAGCGGCTTGCGGTTGATTTCCTGGCTGCCGATCAGATAGCCGCTGACCGAGACCATTGCCTTGCAGCGCTCGGGCCAGAGCGCCGCCATGATGTTGGCGGTGCGGCCGCCCCAATCATAACCGGCAACGACGACCTTCTCGATCTTCAGCGCATCGAGAAGCGCGATCATATCGGCCGCCAGCGCTGCCTGCTGGCCGTTGCGCGGAGTTTCCTTCGAAAGAAAACGGGTGGTGCCGTAACCGCGCAAATAGGGGATGATGACGCGGTAGCCGGCACCGGCCAGCAGCGGCGCGACATCGACGAAGCTATAGATGTCGTAGGGCCAGCCGTGCAGCAGCAGCACGACAGGACCATTGGCCGGACCGGCTTCCGCGTAACCGATATCGAGCACGCCCGCGTGGATCTGCTTCAGCGCGTCGAAGGACGTATGGCTGCCGGCCTTGACGGCGGGCAGGGTCGAAGCGGAAGTCTTCGGCTGCGCGGCAGCGGCCATGGCCGGCAGGCCGAATTCGGCGGCTGCGACGGCAACGGCGGCAAGGCCAAAGAAGCGGCGGCGGCTATGATTGAGTTCCTCGGACATCTGTCTCTCCTGTCGATTGGATCGTGGGATTGAGAAAACCAGCCGCATGTATCGCCGATGTGTCGCGGACGGCCGTCTTTTGAATAACTATGTAGCTTCCGGCGGCAGAGATACAGTCTGATACAATTCGCCCTTCCGATCTGCCGGATCCGGCAAGCGGCCGACTCCGCGGCGGAATCGCACCGCTCCCGCCTCAATTTGTATCGCATTGTATCGAAGCCGGAGATGCCGACGTTTCGGTACATTCTCCCATCCCATCCGACACATTCGAGATACGTCGCCGACGGCAGATAGCGTCACCGCTGAGAACGGCACGCCGCCGTCCGCAGCCGGTCAATCGCTTCCAAAGGAACAAGACGATGACGCTTCTCATCATAGCCTATCTCGGCGGCGCGCTGACGATTCTCAGTCCGTGCATCCTGCCCATCCTACCCTTCGTCTTCGCCCGCGCCGGGCAGCCTTTCGTCAGGAGCACACTGCCTATGCTGGCGGGCATGGCGCTCACCTTCGCATGCGTCGCGACCCTGGCCGCCATCGGTGGCGCCTGGGCCATCCGCGCCAATGAATACGGTCGCCTCGCGGCAATCGTATTGCTCGGGCTCTTCGGCCTGAGCCTGATTTCGCCGCGCATCGCCAGCGCTCTATCCCGGCCGGCGGTCGATCTCGGCAACAACCTCCTGAACGCCGCCGGCAACAATCGCGCGGCTGCAAGCGCCAGAAGTTCCTTCGTGCTCGGCATTGCGACCGGCCTGCTCTGGGCGCCCTGCGCCGGCCCGATCCTCGGGCTCGTGCTGACGGGCGCGGCTTTGAAGGGCGCCAATCTGCAAACGACCTTCCTGCTGCTTGCCTATGGCGCCGGTGCCGCAACCTCGCTTGCCGTTGCGCTGTTTGCCGGTGGCAGGATCTTTGCCGGCATGAAGCGATCGCTCGGCGTCAGCGAACGCATCCGCCAGTTCGCAGGTGCTGCCGTTCTGGCCGGGGTCGCGGCCATCGCCCTTGGCCTCGATACCGGCCTGCTTGCCCGCCTTTCCTATGCAAGCACCGGTTCCTTCGAGCAGGCCTTGCTCGAGAAGCTGCACGCGAAGACCACAGGTCCGGAGACCGAAGTCGCCAGCAACGGCGCGATGAAGATTGGCGGCGACGCGGCATACCCGTTCCACAGCGATCTTCCGGTCGAAGGCCCGGCGCCTTCCCTCGATGGCGCCGTCACATGGCTGAACTCCAAGCCGCTGACCACAGACCAGCTGCGCGGCAAGGTCGTGCTCGTCGATTTCTGGACCTATTCCTGCATCAACTGCATCCGCACCATTCCCTATGTTCGTGCCTGGGCGGAAAAGTACAAGGATCGGGGTCTCGTCGTCATCGGCGTCCACGCTCCCGAATTCGCCTTCGAGAAGAATGTCGATAACGTCAAGAAGGCGATTGCCGATTTCCAGATCGGCTATCCGGTCGCCATCGACAACGACTATCGCATCTGGCGTGCCTTCGAGAACAACTATTGGCCGGCCCATTACCTGATCGATGCCAAGGGGCAGGTCCGTTACCAGCATTTCGGCGAAGGCAACTATCGCCAGACCGAACAGGCGATCCAGGATCTTCTGCGTGAAGCCAGCAGCGACATGGCCCAAAGCGGCCCGGTCGTTCCGGATGCGAAGGGGGCAGAGGCAGGCCCCGACCTCGGTCATATCCGCTCCGGCGAAACCTATGTCGGCTACAGACAAGCAACGGGGTTCGTCTCTCCCGAGGGGCTGAAGGCCGATGCCGCCGCCAACTATTCGATTGCCAATCCCGGCCTGAACCAATGGGGGCTGGCCGGAACATGGACCATCGGCCCGGAGCAGGCATCGCTCGGCAAGGCAGGCGGCGGCATGAGCTACCGCTTCAGCGCCCGCGACCTGCACCTCGTGCTCGGGCCATCAACCGACGGAAAGCCGATTCGCTTCCAGGTAAGCGTGGACGGAAAGGCACCCGGCTCCGACCACGGCTCCGATATCGATGCCGCCGGAAACGGCACGGTGACGGAAACCAGGCTCTACCAGCTCGTCCGCCAGTCCGGCGATGTCGCCGCACGCAACTTCGAAATCCGTTTCCTCGATCCCGGGGTGCGGGCCTACGCCTTCACCTTCGGCTGAAACCCCCTTCCTACCCAAGCATGAACCGCAACCGACAGGAGTCATACCCATGAATACGCGTTTCCTCTCCACCATCGCCCTTGGCCTTGGCCTTGCCGCAAGCACCATGACGCTTGCGGCGCACGCCGCCGAGATCAAGAATATCGTCATCGTCCACGGCGCGCTTGCCGACGGCTCGGGATGGCGCAAGACCAGCGAGATCCTGGAGAAGGACGGCTTCAAGGTCTCGATCGTTCAGGAGCCGATCACCTCGCTTGCCGACGATGTCGCCGCTGCCAACCGCGTGCTCGATCTGCAGGACGGGCCGAGCCTGCTCGTCGGCCACAGCTACGGCGGCATGGTCATCACCGAGGCGGGAAACAGGCCGGATGTCGCCGGTCTTGTCTACGTCGCCGCGTTTCAGCCCGATAAGGGCGAAAGCCTGATCAGCCTTGCCAGTTCCAAGCCCGCCGGCGGCATGAACATCCGCGAAACAAAGGATGGCCAGTATCTCTATCTCGATCCGGCAGCCTTCGCCGCCGACTTTGCCGCCGATCTGCCGGAGGAGGAGGCCGATTTTCTGGCCAGATCGCAGGTGTTCGCTTCGAAGGCAGCCTTTACGGCCAAGGCCGGCGATCCGGCATGGCGGAAAAAGAAGAGCTGGGTCGTCGTTGCGAGCGATGACCGCTCCATCAATCCGGCTCTCGAACGGGACATGGCAAAGCGCGCCGGCAGCGACGTGACCGAAATCAAGGCGAGCCACGCCGTCTTCGCCTCGCAGCCGGAAAAGGTCGCCGCCGTTATCGAAAAGGCAGCGAAGGACGCCGGCAAGTAACGGAAAGCGGCGGCGGCCGCATGAATGGCCGCCGCCTGGCTTTTACGCGGGATCGTACCGGCTGACTTCTATCCCGGAGCCGACAGGCAACAGGACGGACGTAATGCCCGGCTTGGCGCGAACGGCCTCGCCGTAACGCTTGACGTCCTCGTTGCCGGGCATGAACATGTTGTCGGCAACGACGATCGCGCCGGGATTGAGCTTCGGATAGAAAGCTTCCAGGCAGGGAATGTAGAGATCCTTCCACAGGTCGACGAGAACGAAATCGACGCCGCCTGGAAGCGCCCTGATCATCTCGACAGCATCGCCGATCTGGAAATCGATATGCTCCGACAACCCCGCCTTTCCGGCCATCTCCCGAGCAAACTCGGTCTTGTAGGCGTGCAGTTCCATGGAGATGAGCTTTCCGCCGCTTGCGCGCGCGGCTTCCGCGAGCCAGATGCCGGAATAACCGAAGGAGGTGCCGAGCTCCAGAATGGTGGGCGCCTTCAGGCTTTTCGCCAGAATATTGAGCAGCCGGCCGGTTTCCGGTCCGACAGCCCTCAAGCGGCGATCCTGGCCGCCATCGCGGCCGCCGGGCGGCATTTCCTTTGGCTTGCTGCGCTCTTCGCGAATAAGTTCGTGGTAGGCTTCGAGAACGGCTTCGATCTTCTGGTCCATGGTAAACTCACCTTTCAAGCAATCGTCGTGCTGCTGCCTCGGGCGATATGGCTACATCCCGATATGGCCCCGCTCAAGCGCCATGAAGATTCATGTCTGAAACTTAATCTTTGGCCGGCGTCGCGCGCGAGGCATTTGCTCACGGATCAGATCGATCGGAGCACGCAGTCGTGCCGGCATCTGGCGCTGCTGGACAAATAGAGGCTTAGCCCTGGACAAGGCGGGCTCCAGTCTTCCGGCATGAGGATCATATCCCGGCGTCTACGTGTTCGGCAACGCGCCAGCATGATGCTCGACGGCGGCGGAAAAGGGCCGGACGCATTCAGGTTCCCGTTAGGATCCTGCGCTAGTTTTAGAGCGATTCGAATATCGGGAGACGATATGCCCGCTAAAGACCGCTATTCCGTTCCGCAGCGCCTCCTCCACTGGCTCGTGGCCATCCTCATCTTCTTCAATCTCCTGTTTCCCGATGGGATGAATGCGTGGCGGCATCTGATCCGCAACGGCCGGACGCCGTCGCCGGACGATATTGCCAGCGCCAATATCCACGCCTATGCCGGCATCGCGATCCTGCTGCTCGCCATCGTGCGCCTCGCAGTCAGGTTTTCATCCAACCTGCCCGCCATGCCGGATGGTCAGCCCGCCTTTCTGCATTACATCGCGCGGATAACGCATGTCCTGCTGTATGTGCTGCTTTTTGCGATGCCGCTTTCGGGAATGGCGGCCTATTATCTGGGAATCGATACCGCCGCCTTCGTCCATGCCGGACCGATCAAATCCCTGCTCTGGATCTTCCTCGTCCTTCACATTCTGGGCGCGCTCGTCCAGCACTTCTATTTCCGATCGGACGTATTGCGACGCATGACGATCGGCTAGAAACGACCGTGCGTTCGGCGGCTAGGCCGATTGATGGCCGAAATGTTTCTCGAAGGAGAACAGCGCCGTCGGCAACGCACTTCCCCCTTCAAGCGCCAAATCCGCCAGGATCTCGCCGACGACGCTGGTGAACTTGAAGCCATGACCGGAGCAGGCCGAGGACACGACGACATTTGGCTGATCCGGCATTATATCGATGAGGAAATCCTCGCTCGGCAGCATGGTATAGCGGCAGGTCGTTGCCCGCACGCGAAACGAGGCCGCATCCGGAAGGCGCTTGCGAGCGAAACCGTCGAGCAAATCGGTATCTGTGTCATTGACCGGCGGATTGGGCATGGCGGGATCGATGGGCTGCCGGAAATGAGCGTGGCGGCCGATTTTCACGCCATCGACGCCGATTGCCGGAAAGCCGAAATAGGAGCCTTCGTCTCCCTCGTCACGCAGGAAGCATGGCATGCGCTGCGGTTGCGCGACGAAACCGTCCTTCGGCTGATACCAGGCGACCACCTGCCGGATCGGTTGCGCATGCGCTTTCAATTGCGGCACAAGCTCCGCGATCCAGGCGCCGGTTGCGACGATCGCCTTGCGGGCGCGATATCTGCCCATGGTCGAAACGACGGTTACGCCCGTTGCGTCCGGCTCGATGGAGACGACACGTTCGCCGAAATGCACGGCCGCGCCGTCTTCGGCGGCAAGCCTCAGGTAGCCCATGATTGCCGTCTCGGGGCGCACATAGCCTCCTTGCGGATCGAGCAGGCCAATCTCGCCTTCTTCCAGCACAAAAGCCGGAAAGCGCCGTTTCATGGCATCCCTGTCGAGAATTTCATGCGGCAATCCATGCAGGTCGCAGGAGGCGCGCGTGCCGCTGACGATCTTGCTGTCGGGCGCCCCGATCTGCAGAACGCCCGTTACCGTCATGATCTCGGCGCGCAGCCTCGCCTCCAGCGAGCGCCAGTTCCGATAGGCTCGCGTCAGCAGCGGAACATAGGACGGATCCTCGAAATAGCCGAGGCGGATCAGACGGCTGTCGCCATGCGAGGAACTGAGCGCATGGGCGGGGAAGTGAGCCTCGATCCCGATTGCCTTTGCGCCGCGAGCCGCGGCGAAGGACAGGGCTGCGCTTCCCATCGCACCGAGCCCGATGACGGCAATGTCGAATTCCACAGGCATGTCACGCTCCAGTTTCACTGTCCGCCGGCGGCGCGGCAGCGGCGATCAAGGTTCGCAATGCTTCGATATCCGCGCTCAAGGGACGATCGTCGCCGTAAAGGCACACGCAGGAACGAACCGCCGCATGGACGCGCTCCGTTCCCGGCGCCCGCGCTCCCTTGGAGACGAGGAAATCCTGCGCCTGCGCCGCCGCCATCAGCTCGATCGCCAGGATATATTCGGCATTGTCGAGGATCGCGAGCAGCTTGCCGGCCGCCGCCGTCGGATGGGCGAGAAAATCCTCCTGAAGGCCGGAGGTCAAGCCGCCGTCGAGCGATGCGGGAGCAGCCAGGCGCCTGTTGTCGTTGCTCAGGGCGGCCGCCGTATATTGGGCAATCATGAAGCCGGAGTGGCTGCCGGCGTCGCTCGCCAGGAAAGGCGGCAGACCGCTGACCAGCGGATTGACGAGACGGTCCGTCCGACGCTCGCTCATGGCTGAGATTTGCGCGATCGCGATCGCCAGACTGTCGGCAGCCTGGCCGAGAGCCGGAGCGACCGCATGCGCTTCGGAGGAGACGACGGGCTGCTCGGGCGTGCCCGAAACGGCAGGATTGTCCGTTACCGAGGCCAGTTCCTGGTCGACGACGCGGGCCGTCTGTTCGAACACATCCCAGGCGGCGCCGTGCGCGTGGGGGACAGACCTCAGGCTCAACGCATCCTGCGTCCGCCGCCCGAAAGCCGCAGCGACAAGGCTGCTTCCATGCAACCGGCTGCGCAGCCTGCGCCCGACCTTGGCGATGCCGGCCGATGGGCGGAGCGCCAATACGCTCTCGTCGAAGGCCGCCATCTGGCAACCGGCTGCCTCCAGCGTCAAAGCGGCGATGGCGTCGGCCCAGTCCAGCAGCCGTTCGGCGCGGGCGACGGCAAGCGCCGACAATCCGGTGGCGCAGGCCGTGCCATTGACGAGGCTCAGACCCTCCTTGGCGCCGAGCACCAGGGGTTCCAGGCCGATTGCCGCAAGCGCCTCAGAGCCGCTCGCGGATTTGCCCTGCACGACAGCCCTGCCCTCGCCGATCAGGACGAGAGCGGTATGCGCATTGTGCGTGAGATAGCCGGCGGATCCCTTGGAGGGAACTTCCGGAATGCAGTCATGTTCGAGAAACGCCGCCAGATGCCGGATGATCTCGGGCCGCACGCCTGAATGACCATGGGCGAAATTGGCGATCTGTGCCGCGATGATGGCACGCACCTGGCGCGCCGGCAAAAGCGGGCCGACGCCACAGGCATGGCTGAGGATGATATTGCGCGAAAGCCTGCTCTGGGATTGGCGGTCGACCACTGTATCGGACAAGGCGCCGACACCGGTGTTGACGCCGTAGGCGCGCACGCCGGTTTCAACGATACGCGCGACGATGCGGCTTGCCGCGGCAACGCGTTCCCACGCTGCATGGGACAACGCCAGCGGCTCACCGCCGCCAACGCGTGCGACCTCGCGCCAGGACAACGGCTTGTCGATGGTGACGGTCATTGCCCGTTTCCGAAGTGGCCGATGAACTGGCGGAAAGCAGGCGAAGCGCCGCCGCCGAACATTTCATCCGGTGTGCCGCTGCTTTCGACGAGGCCTTCCTTCATGAAGACGACGCGGTTGGAAACGTTGCGGGCAAAACTCATTTCATGCGTGACCACCAGCATCGTCATGCCTTCTTCGGCAAGGGAGCGCATGACGCGCAGCACTTCGCCTACAAGCTCCGGATCGAGCGCCGAGGTCGGCTCGTCGAACAGCATGACCTTCGGCTTCATGGCCAGCGCGCGGGCAATCGCCGCGCGCTGCTGCTGGCCGCCGGAAAGATGCGCGGGATAAGCGTGGCGCTTGTCGGCAATGCCGACCTTTTCCAGAAGCGCCTCGGCCTCGGCGATGCAATCGGCGCGCGGACGCTTCAGGACATGGACCGGCCCCTCGATGACGTTCTGCAGGATCGTCATGTGCGACCAGAGATTGAAGCTCTGGAACACCATGCCGAGTTCCGAACGGATATGATCCACCTGCTTGTGGCTCGCCGGGCGGCTTTGGCCGTTCTTATGGATCATGCGGATCTGTTCGCCGTCCACCCAGATCTCGCCATCGGTGGCGATTTCGAGGAGGTTGATGCAACGAAGGAAGGTCGATTTGCCCGAGCCCGAGGCTCCGAGCAGCGAAATCACATCGCCGTCCTGGGCGTCGAGCGATATGCCGCGAAGAACTTCATGATTGCCGAAGCTCTTGCGGATGTTGCGGACCGAAAGTCGGGTGACACCTGGCATGATTTGCCTGCTCCGTTAAGCTTTAAGCCTTCAGCGCCGGCGGAACGGCACGGCGATGGCGTGACAAGGAATATTCCAGCAGGGCCATGGCCTGCAGAATGACGAAATTCAGCACGAGATAGATGATCGCGGCACAGAGAAAGACTTCCATGGTGCGATAGGTCTGCGAGATCAGCCGCTGGGCAACGCCCGTGACCTCCCAGACCGTGACGAGGCTTGCAAGCGCCGTCGACTTCATCATCAGGACGATCTCGGTGGAATAAGCCGGCAGGGCATGCCTGAAGGCGATGGGCGCGATGATACGGCGCACGAGCAGGAAACCGGACATGCCGATCGAGCGCGCCGCTTCGATCTCCTTCGGCGAAACGGCGCGGATGCCGCCCCGGAAGATCTCGGCCGAATAGCCGGCGGTGCAAAGCGCCAGCGACAGGATCGCACAGACGACCGGCTCGCGCAGGAACGGCCAGAGAAACGAGTAGCGAATGATCGAGAACTGCGCCAGCCCGTAGAACACCAGGAACATCTGGATCAACAGCGGCGAGCCGCGGAAGACGAAAATGTAACCCTTGGCGAAGCCGGACAGGATCGGATTGCCGCTGACCCGCATCGCGACGATGATCAGCGCCAGCAGCCCGCCAAAGAAAATCGACAGGAAGAACAACAGGAGCGTGGTCGGCACGGCCTTCAGCAGCGTGATCATCGTGCTCGAAAGGAACTCGAAGTCCATGTCTTTCTCCTCAAGCCTGGCCGATGGTGGCAGCCGGCATGCTGCGATTGGCACGACGCTCCGCTCTGTTGAACACGCGATCCGACAGGCTGGTCAGGATCAGATAGAGCAGCCCGCCGACAATGAAGAAGAGAAAATACTGGCGGGTAGAGCCTGCCGCCACCTGGCTTGTGCGCATCAGCTCGGCAAGGCCGGTCACGGAGATCAAGGCGGAATCCTTGAGGCTGAGCTGCCACACATTGCCGAGGCCGGGAATGGCGAAACGCAGGACCTGCGGGATAATGATGCGGCGCAGGCGCAAGCCGCGATGCATGCCGATCGCCGACGCCGCCTCCAGCTCGCCTTTGGAAATGGCAAGATAGGCGCCACGGAAAACTTCCGCCTGATAGGAACCCGAGATGATGCCGACCGCAAGCGCGCCCGCGGCAAAGGACGGCAGCCCGAGAAAGCCATCATAGCCGAGCCACTTGCCGACCGACGTCATCGCCGAGGAGCCGCCGAAATAGATCAGGTAGATGATCAGAAGCTCGGGGACGCCGCGAAAGACCGTGGTGTAGATGTTGCCGAGCGTCTTCAATATCAAGCTGCCGGAAAGCTTGGCGAAAGCGACGATCGCGCCCAGCACGGCGCCGATGGCCAAAGCCGTTGCCGTTACGGCAAGTGTCATCAGGGTGGCCACGAGCAGCAGCGCTCCCCACCCGTTCGAGCCGAAGCCCAGCAATTGCAAGGTTGCCATAGATCCAATCCCTGTCCGTGGCAGTTTCACGCATCAGGATATCATACGGCCTCCGGCATCAAAGCCGGAGACCGATGACGACGACCTGAAGGTCGCGCGATCATTCAGGGCTGACGTCGACCTTGAACCACTTCATCGACAGGGTCTTGATAGTGCCGTCGGCGAGTGCCGACTTGATGGCCTCGTTCAGCTTGTCGCGCAGGTCGGTATCGGCCTTGCGGATGCCGAGGCCCTCGCCCTCGCCCCAGATGGACCCGGCGATTTCCGGACCGGTAAAGGCAAGCGAGTCGTTCGCGCTGGCGAAGGCATTCGCGAAATATACCGCATCGTCGAAACCGAGGTCGATACGGCCGTTCTGGAGATCGAGATCGCGGTCCGCGCCGGTCTTGTACTCGCGGATGGTGGCGATCGAGCCGAAGTTGTCATAGACGAACTTGGCATAGACGGTTGCCGCCTGGATGCCGATCGTCTTGCCCTTGAAGGCTTCCTTCAACACGTCGATCTCCTTGACGCCGGTCTGGCCGGGGGTCATCTTGATCGCGGTGCCGGTGCCTGCGGCATTGGCGAGCGGGCTGTCCTTGGCGGTTGCGAAGGCAGCCGGCGTGGCGGCGTAAGGAATGGTGAAGCCGATGACTTGCTTGCGCTCGTCGGTGATCGACAGCGCATCCATGATGACATCGAACTTGCCGGCATTCAGCGCCGGGATCATCCCATCCCAATCGGAAGCGACGAGCTTGCAGTCGATCTTGGCGCGCTCGCACAGCACCTTGGCGAGTTCCGGCTCGAACCCGCCGAGCGAGCCATCCGCGTTCGTCATGTTCCACGGCGCATAGGCGCCTTCCAGGGTGATCGTCGCCGTCTTCCAGTCCTTGGCCACGGCCGGGGCCGCGAAGGCGGCGGCAGCTACGGCACCGGACAAGAGAATTGCACTGAATTTCATCGTGTAGAGCTCCTCTGAAGTTAAAACAGGCCTTGCAGCATTTTCCCGCCGATCTTTGCCGGCTTGCCCGCTTTCCTAACTCATTTTTAGGATTGATTGCGAGGTTGTATAGGGTACCATATGAGATAATTTATGATATTCAAGTGGGAAAGTTGTTTTCGAGGCAGATTCAGTTCGTGCGAAGGGAATAGGCAATGAAGCGCTCCGGCGAGATGAAACGCGAACTGGCGGAAAACGACGCATCCCCTCTCTATGCCGGTGTCAAGCAGATGATACTCGATCGCATCCATAGCGGCGAGTGGCCACCGAAATATAGAGTTCCATCCGAAAACGAACTGGTCACCGAACTCGGCGTCAGCAAGATGACGGCCAATCGCGCGCTGCGCGAACTGGCCAACGAGGGCGAGTTGGTCCGCATACAAGGCGTCGGATCCTTCGTCGCCGAACGCAAGGGCGCATCCGCCCTGTTCGAGGTGCGCAACATCGCCGAGGAAATCGCCGAACGCGGCCATTCCCATCAGGCGACCGTGATCGTATTGGCCCGGGAAGCCGCATCGCCCGATGTTGCAGACGCATTGGAGCTCGATATCGGATCACCGGTTTTCCATTCCCTGATCGTACACAGCGAAAATGGCGTACCCGTGCAGATCGAGGACCGGCACGTCCACCCGGAAGCCGCGCCCGACTACCTGCAGCAGGACTTCACCGGCATGACGCCGAACGCCTATCTCTCGGCCGTCGCCCCCTTGAGCGGCTCGGAGCATGTGGTCGAGGCGATCCTGCCGCAAGCCTGGGAATGCAAGCTGCTGACGATCCTGAAAACCGAGCCCTGCCTGACGATCCGCAGGCGGACATGGTCGGCACGCGGCGTGGTTTCCGCGGCCCGGCTGATTTATCCGGGACATCGCTATCGGCTGGAGAGCCAAAGCGGTAAACCTTCGGATCGATAGTTGTATATGGAAGGATAGGCCACTGCTCTGCCGCCCTATGGAGCAACCCGTCGGGACCTGACTGACGGGGCGGCAACAGGATTACGAGGCCTGCTATATGAGTTCCGCGAACAAAGCGCCCAGCAACAAGCCAGAGACGGTCGCCAGGACTTTCAGGATCGCACGTTCGATCCGCAGACACTTCTCCGGAAGCACCAATGCGAGCGATTCACTCGCCGCGGCGCCCGATATGCACACCAGCGCAATGATGCGGCGATCATCCGGGTAAGCCATCACGAACAGGAATCCCATAAGGGCGAACGGAATCATGCTGTCGACACTCGCCAGGGCCATGAAGTGATACCGCGTCCTGACCGGGACGACCGTGGTCACGACAACCAGTCCGAAGACGGTCCAGGCAAGAGCATGAGCGAGCAGAGCGAGTTCCATGCGAGATCATAACAACACATGGAGCGAATTTTCAAGCGCCACGCCCCTTGCCGCCACACACCGCCGAATCGCGTACACGAACGTTCAGGCCTGAAACGCCGGCACCTGCCTGCGGGAACGTGCGGCGGAAGAAATCCAAGCCGCCATGGCGCGACGGCGCCGGCATTCTCAGAGACTGCTGAGCAGCAGGCTCGTTTCGCTGTTGGCGACACCGTCGATCATCCGCACCTCGCGCAGAACGCGATCGAAGTCCGAAAGGCTGGTCGCGCGGATATTGGCCACCAGGTCCCAGTTTCCATTGGTCGTGTGCAGCGAATAGATCTCCGGCAGGCCGCGCAGCTTGCGGATGACCTGGGTCGTCGATTTTCCGACCACTTCGATCATCATGACGGCATGCACGGTCTGTTCGTCATAATCCTCGCGCACCCGCACGGTGAAACCCAGCAACGTGCCGGTCTCGATCAACCGGTCCAGCCTGTTCTGCACCGTGCCCCGCGCAACGCCCAGCGCGTCCGACAGTTTGGAGAGCGAAGCGCGGCCATCGGCACGCAGATGGGCGATGATCCGCCGGTCGAGATCATCGGGGATATATTTGGCAAGTGCCATACCGCAATCCTGATTTTGTCTTTTTGGTCAAAATTTCTGGGCAATTTGTGCAAACTCATACCAAAACTGGCACAGTTTTGCGATTTCAGTCAATCGTTCCGCTTGATACCCTATGGGAAATAATCTCATCGAGGATAAGAGAATGCCCGCACCGCTCCCATCGGAAAGAGCCTTCATCCCCTTCGTCAGCGTCGAGAACATGATGCGCCTCGTGCATCACGTCGGCATCGAAACCGTGCTGGTCGAACTCACGGACGCCGTCGAAGCGGACTTCCGTCGCTGGGACCTTTTCGACAAGACTCCCCGCGTCGCCTCCCATTCGCATGACGGCGTCATCGAATTGATGCCGACCTCGGACGGAGCGGTCTACAGCTTCAAATATGTGAACGGCCATCCAAAGAACATGGCTCAGGGGTTGCAGACCGTGACCGCTTTCGGCCTGCTTGCGGAAGTGTCGACCGGCTATCCCGTACTGCTGACCGAAATGACGCTGCTGACGGCGCTGCGCACGGCGGCAACCTCGGCCATGGCCGCAAGACATCTCGCGCCGCCGAAATCCCGCCGCCTCACCCTGATCGGCAATGGCGCACAGGCGGAATTCCAGGCGCTGGCGATGAAGGCGGTCCTGGGAATCGAGGAAGTCCGCCTTTACGACATCGATCCGAAGGCGACTGAAAAGACGGTGCGCAATCTCACCGGGACGGGCTTGCGCCTCGTGCCTTGCACTTCGGCCCAGGCCGCCATCGAAGGCGCCGACATCATCACCACCTGCACCGCCGACAAGCAATACGCCACCATCCTGACCGACAACATGGTCGGCGCCGGCGTCCACATCAACGCCATCGGCGGCGATTGCCCCGGCAAGACGGAACTCCATCGCGACATCCTTCTGCGCTCCGACACCTTCGTCGAATATCCGCCGCAGACGCGTGTGGAAGGCGAGATCCAGCAAATGGACCCGGATTATCCCGTCACCGAACTGTGGCAGGTCATAAACGGCCGGGCCAAGGGCCGCAGCAGCGAAAGGCAGATTACCCTGTTCGACAGCGTCGGTTTCGCGATCGAGGACTTTTCGGCCCTGCGCTACGTCCGCGAGAAGCTGGCGGGCACGGATTACTTCCAGAAGCTCGACATCATCGCCGATCCGGACGACCCGCGCGACCTGTTCGGCATGCTGCAGCGCGCGGCTTGAGCGGCGACATGGCGGCCGTGTTCGCGACCCGACCGTCCGCCACCTGACTCTATCCGTATCTGCGCGATCGGAACGTCTTGGCCGGCATCGGCCAGGACGATAGAGCAATCCCGGGAAAAGTTTACAACAATTTTCCGGCCGGAGTTGCGTCAAGCCAAAGAGAGAATGGCTCCGCAAGTCCATGAAGCTGGACCGGTCCAGCGATCTCTCCGTTCATAAGCGCCAGACGGCGCATCATATCAGTTGCATGATGCGCCGATATTTCCGATTGCCGGTCTTGGCTTCGCATTTGCCGGCCATGCTCATTCGAAGTGGCGGCGCCGAGCCTCATTCCTCAAGGCAAAATTCGAACTTGCCGGGCAGCAGAAATCACCTTCGGCAGCCGGGGGATGCGTTCGCAACAGGGCGGCCCGTGTCCTGTTGCGGCGTCCGTGAAATCCTTGCCGCAAAAATCGCTTATATACGTTGAAATCAACGAATATTCCTCCTGCACTTTGCCCGGGGGAATATGCTATGAGTCCTCGCGAACATGAGCGGATCAGGCATCCCGTGCGGACTGCCATCGCTCAAGAGAGGATACTGTCCTGAACATCGTGCCTGAACTGACAAGTCAACCCAATGAGATGGCAGCGCTCATATCTGGCTTCGATTGGGCGTCGACCCGACTTGGCCCGAGATCGGCCTGGCCCGCCTGCCTTACGACTGCCGTCGACATCATGCTATCTGCACGAGCCCAGATCGTCATGTTCTGGGGCGAGGATTTCGTTGCTCTCTATAACGACGCCTATGCGCCCACCATCGGCGACAAGCACCCGCGAGCACTGGGACGTCCGGCAAAGGAAAATTGGACGGAGCTCTGGAGCGATCTGGAGCCGCTTCTGCGCTCGGTCCTGCAAGACGGAAGTACGATTTCCGCCAAGGATCGCCCCTTCTATATCGAGCGCCACGGCTACCCGGAAACGGCCTATTTCGACATCTCCTATTCGCCCGTTCGCGATGGCGACGGCAGGGCGCTCGGTGTCTTCTGCATCGTCAACGAAACGACGGAGCGCGTCCGGGCCGACCAGGCTTTGCGCGAGAGCGAAGAGCGGTTTCGCGGCGTCATATCGCAATCGGCAACGGGCATCGTCCAATGCGAGCTCGATGGCCGCTTCGTCCTGGTGAACGGGCGCTTCTGCGAGATCGTCGGCTATTCGGAAAACGAGCTTCTCGGCATGCGGATGCAGGACATTACCTACCCGGACGACCTGCGCGAGAACATGCGGCTGTTCGAGACGATGATGGCGACCGGCGAAAGCTTCGAAATCGAAAAACGCTATGTCCGCAAGGACAGCAGCCTCGTCTGGGTGGCCAATACCGTTTCCGGCCTGCGGGACGCTTCGGGACGCATCCAGCGAGTCTCCGGCGTCGTCATCGATATCAACGAGCGCAAGCGCGCCCAGGAAGTCGAACGGCGCCTGGCCGCGATCATCGCCTCGTCGGACGACGCCATCCTCAGCACCGACCTCAACATGGTAATCACCAGCTGGAACACCGGCGCCGAAAGGCTCTACGGCCAATCGGCCGAGGAGGCGATCGGCCAGTCGGTCATGATGCTCGTTCCCGACGACCGGAGCGAAGAAGAGCCGGCAATCCTCGCCCAGATCCGCGCAGGCCACAAAGTCGAGCCTTACGAAACCAAGCGACGCTGCAAGTCCGGCGAACTGGTCGACGTTCTGCTCAGCGTTTCCCCGATCTTCGACGCCTATGGCCGGATCGTAGGCGCATCGAAGATTGCCCACGACATCAGCGCGAAAAAGGAGGCAGAGAGGCTTCAGACGGTGCTTGTCGGCGAACTCAACCATCGCGTCAAGAACGTGCTTGCGACGGTCATGGCCATTGCGCGCCAGACGCTCGGGCGCAGCGATGCCGACAAAACCTCGGTCGAAACCTTCGAGGCTAGGCTGTCTTCGATGGCCCGCGCCCATGATCTGCTGATCCATGGCAACTGGGAGCAGGCCGAGCTGACGGCCGTCATCGCCCAGGCGTTGTCACCCTATCCGAAGGACAGATTCGAGGTTTCCGGCCCGGCGATCAAGCTTGCGCCGAGGGCCGTCGTCTCCATATCGCTTGCGCTGCATGAGCTCGCCACGAACGCCGCGAAATACGGCGCGCTTTCGGTGCCGGATGGCCGTGTCGCCATTACCTGGCTCTTGGAAACCGGCAAGACGGACCTGCTCAAGCTGCGCTGGCAGGAATCGGGCGGGCCGACGGTGAAACAGCCGACGCACAAGGGTTTCGGTTCCCGGTTGATCGGAAGCCTGCTGGCCGCCGAATTGAATGGCGATGTCCATATCAGCTACGAGCCGGGCGGGCTGATATGCGAGGTGCAGGCCGCGGCCGGCATCGGCTGGGATCAGGCTCGCGACGTGGCGGAATGATATCCACTCAGCGCGAGCTTTTCGGCCGTGTCGCAAGCACGTTGCGGATCGAAAAGCTCGAATGGATTCGCAGCACTCCCGGCATGGTCGAAAGAATATCCTTGTGGATGCGTTCGAAATCGCCCGGATTGGCCACTTCCACGCGCAACAGATAATCGGAGCCACCCGTCATCAGAAAGCACTCCTTGATCTCCGGGTGCTTGCGTACCGCCGCCTCGAAACGATCGAGGTGGTCCTCCGTCTGCCGCTCGAGCGTGATGTTGATGATGACGGCAATCGCGGTTTCGGCCTGGGACGTATCCACCAAGGCGGTGTAGCCGCGGATAACACCTGCTTGCTCCATCAATTTGATACGCCGCAGACAGGCGGATGGCGACAGCCCCACCTCGCTTGCCAGCTTCGCATTGCTGACGCGGGCATCGAGACGAAGCAGGCGAAGGATATTACGGTCGATCGCATCCAGAGCGGCCATGTGGATTCTTTCAAAAATTCGCAGATCGTTTCAATATCAATTCAATAACACAATAATCAATCACTATTTAACCGGCAATTCTATGATCATTTCAATAATCTGCTCCCAGAAAAACGAGGGCGGATATGGACGGCGGCATAGTGGATTCCCGGGGGCCGAAACTGGCGATCGATACCGGGGCTAGCGGTTATCTGACGATCGATCTGGCAGCCCTGTGCCGGAACTATGAAAAGCTGTCCGCCATCGTTGCGCCCGCGCGCGCGGCCGCCGTGGTGAAGGCCGACTCCTATGGGCTCGGCGCAAATCAGGTCTCAAAGGCGCTCTATGCGCGTGGCTGCCGGCATTTCTTCGTGGCTCACTTCATGGAGGCGCTGCGGCTGCGCCCGCAACTGCCGGGCGACGCGACAATCTTCGTGCTGAACGGCCTGCTGCCCGGCAATGAAGCCGCCTGCGCCGAAGGCGGCATCGTGCCCGTCATCAATTCGCTCGATCAGTTGCGGCAATGGTCCGACATCGCGCAATCCCTCCCGCGCAGGCTTTCCGCGGTTCTGCAGTTCGACACCGGCATGTCGCGGCTCGGCATACCGCCGGAAGACAGGGGCTCCGTCGCGGCTCACCTGCAAACATCGGACGCTATCGACATCCTGTTCATCATGAGCCATCTCGCCTCGGCGGACGACGTCGACAGCGCACAGAATGCCGACCAGCTTGCGGAAATGCATCGCATCGCGGCGGAATTCCCGGATTACGATATCTCGTTTGCGAACTCCGGCGGCATCTTCCTCGGCGGCGGCTTTCATGGCGCACTGGCCCGGCCGGGAATTGCCCTTTACGGCGGCGCTCCGACGAATGGTGTCGCCAATCCCATGGAAGCGGTCGTTCGGCTCGATGTCGCGGTGGTACAGACCCGAACCGTTCCGGCTGGCGCGCGCGTCGGCTATAGCGGCGTGCATGTGACGAAAGCCCCGACCCGGCTTGCCACGATCGGCGCCGGCTATGCCGACGGCCTGCCGCGCAGCCTCAGCGATCGCGGCGCAGTCTACTATGACGGCGTGCGCCTGCCGATCGTCGGCCGCGTATCGATGGACAGCATCACAATCGATATCAGCGCCCTGCCCGAAGGCACCCTGTCTTTCGGAAGCATGGTCGAGGTTCTGGGGCATCACCAGACCCTGGAAGATCTTGCCCGGGATGCCGGCTTGATTTCCTATGAGATCCTGACCAGTCTCGGCCACCGCTACAACAGGCAATATCGCTGAACTTCCCAATGCTCAATTCTCTGAGGACATCATGAAAGTCGTCGTACTGGGTGCCGGCATCGTCGGTGTGACATCCGCCTATCAGCTTGCCAGGGCGGGGCACGAAGTCACGGTCATCGACCGGCAGCAGGGGCCGGCGCTGGAAACGAGCTTTGCCAATGCGGGCGAAGTTTCCTTCGGCTATTGCTCGCCCTGGGCAGCGCCCGGCATCCCCGCAAAAGCGATGAAGTGGCTGTTCATGAAACATGCGCCGCTCATCCTGCGGCCCAAGGTCGACGGCGCGATGCTTTCCTGGCTGGTCAAGATGCTGTCCAACTGCACGTCGGAACGCTATGCGATCAACAAGAGCCGGATGCTGCGCCTGGCCGACTATAGCCGCATCTCGCTCGCCCAGGTTCGCGAGGAGACGGGCATCGCCTATGACGAGCGCATGCAGGGTACGCTGCAGCTCTTCCGCACGCAGCAGCAGCTCGACGCCTCGGCAAAGGACGTCAAGGCGCTCGCGGCCGACGGCATTCCCTATGAAGTGCTCGATCGCGATGGATGCATCCGCGTCGAGCCGGCGCTCCGGCATGTCCGCGAGAAGGTCGTCGGCGGCCTGCTGACCCCGAAGGACGAAACGGGCGATTGCTTCAAGTTTACCAATGCGCTTGCCGCAAAGGCAGTCGAGCTCGGCGTCCGGTTCCAGTACGACACGACGATCAACGGGCTCGACGTTCAGGGCGGCCAGACACGCGGCGTCGTGACCAATCGCGGGCGTATGGATGCCGATGCGGTCGTCGTTGCGCTCGGCAGCTATTCGCCACTGCTGCTGAAACCGCTCGGCATCAGCCTGTCCGTCTATCCGGTCAAGGGTTACTCGCTGACGATTCCGATCACCGATGCATCGCGCTCGCCGGAATCGACCGTGATGGACGAAACCTACAAGATCGCCATCACGCGCCTCGGCGATCGCATCCGCGTCGGCGGCATGGCTGAAATATCCGGCTATACGAACGATCTCGGCCTCGCCCGGCGGCAGACGCTCGAGCATTCCGTCACCGATCTCTTCCCCGGCGGCGATGTCGCCAAGGCGTCCTTCTGGTCAGGCCTGAGGCCGATGACACCGGACGGCACGCCGGTCATCGGGCCGACGAAGATCAAAGGGCTTTACCTCAACACCGGCCACGGCACGCTCGGATGGACCATGAGCTCCGGCTCGGCGCGCGTCATCAGCGATCTCGTCAGCGGCCGCAAGCCCGATATCGACGCAACCGATCTCGCCATCAGCCGCTACGCCTGACGAGCAGGCTTCGCACCAGCATTCAAGAAATCGGCGGGCTGATTTGCCCGCCGATTTCGTTCAATGCCTGGGGATGCGTGGCAGGAAGATCGTAAACAAACCGAGCAGCGGCAGGTACGAGCAGATCGTGTAGACGAAGGGGATGCCGCGCGCATCTGCGAAGTCACCGAGCCAGGCCGCGCCAAGTCCGCCCGCGCCGAAGGCGAAGCCGAAGAAGATGCCGCCGATCAGCCCGACGCGGCCGGGGATCAGCTCCTGCGCAAAAACCACGATCGCCGGAAAGGCCGAGGCGAGCACGAGGCCGATGATGACCGTCAGGACGCAGGTCCAGAACAAGTTCGCATAGGGCATCAGCAGCGCGAAGGGGATGACGCCGAGGATCGAAAACCAGATCACGAAGCGCGCACCGAAACGGTCGCCCACCGGGCCACCCATGATCGTCCCGACCGCGACCGACCCCAGGAACAGAAACAGCATCAGCTGCGCGTCCCGGACGTCGAGATGGAACTTGTCGATGACGTAGAAGGTGAAATAGCTCGATATGCTCGCCATGTAGACGTTCTTCGTCGCCGTCAGCAGGATGAGGATGGCAAGCGCCCACATCGCCTTGTTGCGGGCGATTGGCAGCGTGCGGCTCGGTGCGGGCCGCGCCGACTGCTGGCGGCGATGGTTGATGAACCAGTTGCCGACCCAGCTGAGAACGATGAACCCGATAACGGCAAGCACGGAAAGCCAGGCCACGCTCTTCTGGCCGTGCTGCAGGACAAAGAACGCGGCAATCAGCGGCCCGATTGCCGAACCGGCATTGCCGCCAAGCTGGAAGAGCGATTGCGCCAGGCCGTGGCGCCCGCCAGACGCCAGGCGGGCCACGCGCGAAGCCTCGGGATGGAAGACGGCCGAACCGAAGCCGATCAGGCTTGCGGCGATCAGCAGCATGCTGAAACTGCCGGCATAGCCGAGCAACAGCAGGCCGGAAAACGTGCTGACCATGCCGACCGGCAGCGAATAAGGCATCGGCCATTTGTCGGTGACGATGCCGACCACCGGCTGCAGCAGCGATGCGGTGATCTGGAACATCATCGTCAACAGGCCGATCTGCACGAAGTCGAGCGCATAATTCTCTCTGAACATCGGGTAGAGCGACGTCAGCAACGATTGCATCGTATCGTTCAGCAGATGGCAGGTGCTGACCGCCATCACGATCGACATCGTCGTCTTTTCATATCGGGCCGACGTACCAGGAAATGCCGCAACCATGGATGAATCCTTCCAGCGTCGGCGACATCCGCCGACTGTATTGTTTGATCCGCCTTTTACACGGCTTGCGGATGACCTTCTTTCGTGTTTTGGTCCAGTAGTTTCGCGATTGGGCCAAAATGGAAAAGCTATCGAAACAGTTGCTGGCAACCCTCGACGACGACCATGTCCAGAATATCCGCTGGATGGAGGAATCGCCCGCCGATGTGCTCGTCCACAGTGCCGAGCCGCCGCAGGGCTACACCGTTCCGTGGCATCATCATCGCCGCACGCAATTGCTTTGCATCTTCGCCGGCGTCGCCCTGATCATGACCGCGCGCGGCCGCTGGATGGTGCCGCCCGGTCACGCCCTCTTCATCCCCGTCGGAATGGAGCACTCGATCGAGATCCTGAGCGACGTCAGCATGAAATCGGTCTATGTGACGCCGCGCAGCCAGCCGCCGAAGGACGAAGCCCCGCGCGTCGTCGAGGTGACGGATCTCGCCCGCAGCCTGCTGCTGGAGGCCGTTCGGCTGAGGGAGGCACCGGTCAGCCATCGAAAGGCCAAGCTGGTCCTGTCCCTGCTCGTCGAGGAGATCGCGACGCTGCCGGAACGTCCGCTCGGCCTGCCCTTTCCCTCCGACCGCCGATTGACCGCGCTCTGCCGCGAATATCTCGCCAATCCGTCACCCAATGCCAGACTGGACGATTGGGCCGAAAGACTTGCCATGAGCCGCCGCACCTTTACTCGGCAGTTTCGCAAGGAAACCGGCATCAGCTTCACGACCTGGCGCCAGCAGGCCAGCGTCTTTGCCTGCCTGCCGCAGCTTGCGGGCGGCCAGCCTGTCACCAATGTCGCGCTCGAAGCCGGCTATGAGAGCGTGGCGGCGTTCACCACCATGTTCCGGCGCATGCTCGGCACCTCGCCGCGCACCTACATGGCCAATCGCTGGACCTTCGAACGGCATCCGGCTTGAATCCTTCCCCTTGAAATGATCCGGCGCTTCCGGCAAACAGCGCTGGAGCGGCTCAGCCTTTCACGGAATCTCTGAGCCGCTCTATCTCTTTGTTTCCTCGCAATTCCGGATGGAAAACCGCTGTGCACTTTCCCTGGAATTGCTCTACGCGCGAGGGCAAGCATATGCGGCACATTCACATCGTCGGTATCGGCACGGGAAATCCCGAGCATCTGACCGTGCAGGCGATCAACGCGCTGAATGCAGCCGATGTCATCCTCATTCCCAGCAAGGGCGCAGCCAAGAGCGAGCTTGCCGATGTCCGGCGGGAAATCTGCGAGCGTTATATCACCAGCAAGACTACGCGCTTCGTGGATTATGACGTACCCCAGCGCCAGACGGCGCAGCGCGGCTATGTACAGGGCGTCGATGAATGGCATGAGGCGATTTCCGCGACCTATGAGCGGCTGTTTCTGGAACATCTGGCAGAAGGCGAAAGCGCGGCCTTTCTCGTCTGGGGCGATCCCGGGCTCTACGACAGCACCTTGCGCATCATCGAGCGCGTCATCGCGCGCGGCAATGTCAGCCTCGATTACAGCGTCGTTCCCGGCATCACCAGCATCCAGGCGCTGACGGCGAGCCATCGCATTCCCCTCAACCTCGTCGGCAAGCCGGTGCAGATCACCACCGGCCGGCGACTGGCCGAAAGCTTTCCCGGCATTGCCGAAACGGCCGTGGTCATGCTCGACGGCGAGCAGGCTTTCAGCAAGATCGACGATCCCGATGCCTATATCTACTGGGGAGCCTATCTCGGCACCAGGGACGAGATCACCATTGCGGGAAGGCTGGCCGACGTTTCCGGGCGCATCGTCGCGACGCGCGCCGAAGCCCGCGCCCGGCATGGGTGGATCATGGATATCTACCTGCTGCGCAAGGGGCGCGATTTCGACGACCGCGAATGAACGCTGCGACGCCAAATCGTTTGCCGCCGGATCGGGTTTATGCAAGGAAATGTCCCTTATGAAGGGCAGTCTTATGGTTGCGGTCGACAAACGGACGATAGAAGGACCAGGGTGTTTCTCGCAGGAGGAAGGCGGCGGCCATGGCGTTGCAGCGCCCTCGCCCTCCATGGTTCGCGGTGCATGCCCCTCGCTCAGCGCGCCGATGCAAACGGGCGATGGCCTGCTCGTACGGCTGCGGCCATCGACACCGGGATTGACCGTCACCCAATTTCGCGCGCTGGCCGAAGCCGCCGGCAAGCACGGTAACGGCCTCATCGAAATCACCGCCCGGGGCAATTTTCAGCTGCGCGGCATGACGGCGCAAAGCATGGCCGGACTGGCCGCCGATATCGATCGGGCGCGCATCGTGCCGGAGAGTGGCGTCGCCATCGAAGTTCCGCCGCTTGACGGTGTCGACCCATCGCAGATCGCCGACGCGCGGGCTTTGGTCGACCGCCTGCGGCGTGCGATCGATGCATTGGACCCCAAGCCGCGGCTGGCGGCCAAGCTTGCCATTATCGTCGATGGCGGCGGTCAGCTCACTCTCGATGAACTTTCGGCGGATATCCGCCTGAAGGCCATCCGTTCCAGCGACGACACCGGGCTGTGGACGCTTGCGATCGCCGGAACGGACGCAACGGCCACACCTCTTGCCGCATTGCCCGGGGAACAGGTCGTCGCCGGCGTCGTCACACTGCTGAAAGCGCTGGCCGAAATCGGACCCCGCGCCCGCGGCCGCGATCTGGACGCCGCATCTCTGCGCGCCCGGTTTCCAGCCCTGCCGAACCATGCGCGCAGCGCAATCGGCCCCGCGGCCTCCCCCGTCGGCCTCATTCGGCTCGGCGATCGGCGTTGCGTCGTCGGGTTGCGCCCATCCTTCGGCCAGATCCACGCCCGGGACCTCATCCGCTTTCTTGCCTTGGCGGAAGCCGCGGGCGTGAGTGAAATCCGCACGGGACCGGAACACAGCCTCCTGCTGCTCGGGCTGCCGCGCGAGCGTATCGAAAGCATTCTGGCTGCCGCGGCGGCTTGCGGCTTTCAGACGCGTGCCGACGATCCGGCGAATTATGCAATCCCCTGCGCCGGCGCCGGCGCATGTGCCTCCGCCCACTACGCCACGCGACAGGCCGCCGCCGATCTCCTCGAGGTCGGCAGCGGTCTGCTCGACGGCTCGCTCCGGGTGCATCTGTCGGGCTGCATAAAGGGATGCGCCCATCCGTCTGCGGCGATGCTTACCATCGTCGGGGCTGCAACGGGCTATGCTATTGTCGTAAATGGGTCATCATCGAGCGAGCCCGTGGCTTACATCGGCAAGGAAAAACTGAAATCGGCGCTCTCGCGGCTCGGTGAACTGCTACGAAACAACAAAGCTGCTGGCGAATCGGCCCGGCAGTGTCTTAAACGGCTCGGCCGGGACGCAATCGCGACGGCTTTACGACAGGGATAAAAATGCCTGACTATGACTATATCCGCGAAGGGGATGCGATCTACGAACGCTCCTTCGCGATCATCCGCAGCGAAGCCGACCTGTCGCGTTTTCCCGAAGCCGAGGCCGATATTGCAGTCCGCATGATCCATGCCTGCGGGCAGGTGGAAGCGGCACAGCATTTCATGTTCTCCCCCGATTTCGTCGCATCGGCCCGCAAGGCACTCTCCGGCGGCGCGCCGATTTTCTGCGATGCGGAGATGGTGGCCCGTGGCGTGACTCGCGCCCGCCTGCCGGCGGCAAACGACGTCATCTGCACGCTGCAGGACCCGCGCACGGCGGACATCGCCAGGACCATCGGCAACACGCGCTCGGCAGCGGCCATGCATCTGTGGGCCGAGCGCCTTGCCGGCGCGGTCGTCGCCATCGGCAACGCGCCGACTGCCCTTTTTCATCTTCTGGAAATGTTGCGCGACGGCGCTCCGAAGCCCGCCGCCATCATCGGCATGCCTGTCGGCTTCGTCGGCGCGGCCGAATCGAAGGATGCCCTTGCGGAAAATTCCTACGGTGTGCCCTTTGCCATCGTGCGCGGCCGGCTCGGCGGCAGCGCCATGACGGCAGCCGCCCTCAACGCTCTTGCGAGGCCGGGCCTATGAGTGTGCCGTCAAGCGGAAGCCTGATCGGTGTCGGCACCGGCCCCGGCGATCCGGAATTGCTGACGGTCAAGGCCGTCAAAGCTCTCGAGCGCGCCGATGTCGTCGCCTACTTCGCCAAGCAGGGCCGAGGCGGCAACGGACGGGCCATCGTGGGCGATCTGCTGAAAGCGGACGTAACGCTGCTGCCGCTCTACTATCCCGTTACGACGGAGGTCGACAAGGACGCACCGGACTATATCAGCCAGATCACGGCCTTCTACGACGTGTCGGCGGAGATGGTGGCGGCACATCTGCGCGAAGGAAAAACGGTTGCGGTGCTCAGCGAAGGCGATCCGCTGTTTTACGGCTCCTACATGCATCTGCATGTGCGGCTTGCCGATCGCTTCCCGACCGAGGTCATACCGGGCGTGACCGCCATGTCCGGCTGCTGGTCTCTCGCCGGATTGCCGATGGTGCAGGGAGACGACGTGCTCTCCGTGCTGCCGGGAACGATGGCGGAAGCCGAGCTCGTGCGCCGTCTCGGCGACACGCAGGCAGCCGTGATCATGAAGGTCGGCCGCAACCTGCCAAAGATCCGCCGTGCGCTGGATGCTGCCGGTCGGCTGAACGAAGCCATTTATGTCGAGCGCGGCACGATGGCGAACGGGGCGATGACGCCGCTTGCAAGCCGCGACGATACCGAGGCGCCCTATTTCTCGCTCGTTCTGGTTCCGGGTTGGGAAAACAGGCCATGAGCGGGCGTCTCTATGTCATCGGCACAGGCCCCGGCAATCCCGCGCAGACAACGCCGGAGGCGCTGAGCGCGGTTGCGGACGCTCAAGAATTCTATGGCTACGGCCCTTATCTCGACCGCTTGACGCTCCGCGGCGACCAGATCCGTCATGTCTCCGACAATCGCGAGGAGCTGGACCGCGCCAAGGTAGCCCTGCAAAGGGCGGCAGCTGGCGTCAATGTCTGCGTCGTTTCCGGCGGCGATCCCGGCGTCTTCGCCATGGCGGCGGCCGTCTGCGAGGCGATCGATCATGGCCCTACGGAATGGCGCGCGGTGGATCTCGTCGTCGTGCCGGGCATCACCGCCATGCTTGCCGTGGCGGCACGAATCGGCGCCCCTCTCGGGCACGATTTCTGCGCGATCTCGCTGTCGGACAATCTGAAGCCATGGCCGCTCATCGAACGCCGCCTTCGCGCCGTTGCCGAGGCCGGCCTTGTGATCGCGCTCTACAATCCGATCAGCAAGGCGCGGCCGTGGCAGCTCGGCAAGGCCTTCGAGATCGTGCGGGCCATATTGCCTGCGGATACGCCGGTCATCTTCGGCCGGGCCGCCGGCCGGCCGGACGAACGCATGACGGTTGCGCGGCTTGGCGATGCGCAGGCCGCGCAGGCGGATATGGCAACCTGCGTCATCATCGGCTCGGCCGAAACGCGCATCATCGCCCGCGAAGGTCGGCCCGATCTGGTCTACACGCCGCGTTTCATCCGGGAAGAGATGAAATGATCGATTGGACCGAGCGCCGCTTCGACTGTTTCGACCACCGGCAAGCCGGCTGTCTCCGCGCGCTCGACCATGATTACCTTGATGCTGAGACGCCTCGCCGCCTCGATCTTGCCGTAGGTCGCATCACCGCCGCTGTTTTTGGCGACGACGACCTGGATCGCATGCCGTTGCAGCATGTCGAGTTCGTCCTCCAGCCGGAACGGTCCCCTGCCGTGGATGTAGTCGACATGCGGGGCCGTGAGCGGCGGCTCGACGGGATCGACGCTGCGGACCCAGTAATGGTGATGCGGCGCTGCGTTCGCCTGATGCGCCTCCTGCCGGCCGGTCGCAAGAAAGACGCGCAATGGGGCGTTGCCAAGCGCGGTCACGGCCTGAGAAACGCTATGCACCGAGAGCCAGTCATCTCCTTCGACCGGCGCCCAGGCCGGGCGGCGCAGTGCAAAGGCCGGCACATCGCATTCACCGGCGGCCCGGGCCGCATTGGCGGAGATGCGGGCCGCGAAGGGATGGGTGGCGTCGACCACCAGATCGACGGCTTCGTCGCGAAGATAGCGGGCAAGCCCCTCGGCGCCTCCGAAGCCGCCGCTGCGCACCGGAACGGGCTGCGGCGCCGGATCGGCGGTCCTGCCGGCAAGCGACAGGACAACGTCGAGATCGACGCGCCGGGCAAGGGCTGCCGCCAGCGCGCGGGCCTCCGTCGTGCCGCCCAGGATCAGAATGCGGACCTTGCCCATGGCTGAGATACCTTCCGTTCAACCTTGGCTCACTCTTATCGGCATCGGCGAAGACGGTCCAGCCGGCATCGGCGACGCGGCCAGACAGCTGATCGCCTCGGCCCCGGTCGTCTTCGGCGGCGCGCGCCATATCGAACTGATGAGCGCCGTCATCACCGGCGAGACACATCAATGGCTCTCGCCATTCGAACGATCCGTCGAGGCGGTCCTTGAGCGGCGCGGCCGGCCGACGGTGGTCCTCGCCTCCGGCGATCCGTTCTTCTACGGTGTCGGCGCGACGCTTTCGCGACGCATTCCGGCCACGGAAATGACCGTTATCCCGGCGCCCTCCTCCTTCAGCCTTGCCGCATCCCGCCTGGGCTGGCCTTTGCAGGAGACGACGATCCTCTCGCTCCACGGACGGCCCATCGATCTCATCCGTCCGCATCTGCATCCCGGCCGCAAGATCCTGGCGCTGACCTCCGACGGCAAAGGGCCTGCCGAACTGGCCGCCCTGCTGCGAAACTCGGGCTTCGGTCAATCCGAACTGACGGTGCTGGAAGCGCTTGGCGGTCCGCAGGAGAAAGTCTTCCGCCAGAACGCGACCGAGTTCGCCCTTTCCGGCGTCAACGATCTGAACGTCTGCGGCATCGAGGTCAAAGCCGAAGCCGGCGCGCGGGTTTTGCCGCTGAGCGCGGGCCTGGCCGACGACCTTTTCGAGCATGACGGCCAGATCACCAAGCGGGAAATCCGTGCGATGACGCTATCGGCACTCTCGCCGCGCCACGGTGAACTGCTCTGGGATATTGGCGCCGGCTCCGGTTCGATCGGCATCGAGTGGATGCTGGCCGATCCCTCGCTTCGCGCCATCGCCATCGAGGCTTCGGTCGAGCGCGCAGCGCGAATCCGCCGCAACGCAGCGAATTTCGGGGTCCCGGCCCTGACCATCGTCGAGGGAAAGGCGCCGAATGCCCTGGCAGGGCTGCCGACGCCGGATGCGGTCTTCATCGGCGGCGGCGGCAGCGATGCCGGTGTGCTCGATGCCGCCATCGGCCGATTGAAAAGCGGCGGCAGGCTGGTTGCCAATGCCGTCACGACGGAAATGGAAGCCCTTCTGCTTGCCGAACAGGCACGCAGGGGCGGCTCGCTGATCCGCATCGATATCGCGCGCGTCGCGCCCGTCGGACGCATGACCGGCTGGCGGCCGGCCATGCCTGTGACGCAATGGTGCTGGATCAAGCCATAAACAGGAATGAGGTAGAGCGATGACAGTGCATTTCATTGGCGCAGGCCCCGGTGCGGCCGACCTGATCACGGTGCGCGGCCGCGACCTGATCGGCAAATGCCCGGTCTGCCTCTATGCCGGATCGATCGTTTCGCCGGAATTGCTGCAATATTGCCCGCCCGGCGCACGCATCATCGACACGGCGCCGATGTCGCTGGACGAGATAGAGGCGGAATATCTGAAAGCGGCGGAAGCCGGCGAGGATGTCGCGCGCCTGCATTCCGGCGACCTCTCCGTCTGGAGCGCGGTCGCCGAGCAGATCCGCAGGCTTGAGAAGCATGGCATAAGCTACACCCTGACCCCCGGCGTTCCCGCTTTCGCGGCCGCGGCCTCAGCGCTCGGCCGTGAACTGACCATCCCGGCCGTCGCCCAGAGCCTGGTCCTGACGCGGGTTTCCGGCCGTGCCTCGCCGATGCCGAACAACGAGACGCTGGAAAAATTCGGCGCGACCGGCGCGACGCTGGCCATCCATCTGGCAATCCACGCACTCAAAGAGGTGGTCGAGGAACTGACACCGCTTTATGGCGGCGATTGCCCGGTTGCGATCATCGTCAAGGCATCCTGGCCGGATGAGCGGATCGTCCGGGGCACGCTCGCCACGATCGAGGCGAAAGTGGCGGCCGAACCGATCGAACGCACCGCGCTGATCTTCGTCGGCCCCTCGCTTGCCGCCAGCGATTTCCGCGAAAGCTCGCTCTACGACCCCACCTATCAGCGCCGGTTCCGCGGCCGTCAATAACGCCTGATACCGTTGCAAATCGCGCTGAAATTTCCTCTAGTCAGCGCGGCAGGCCGCCAGACAACAGAGGATCAGGAAATGCAGCGCATTACCATCACCATCGATGACGATCTTCTGGAAACGATCGACACGATCAGCGCGCAACGCGGCTATGCCAGCCGCTCGGAAACCTTGCGCGATCTCGTTCGCGATGCCGTGACCCGCGCACAGCCGGCCATCGGCGGCGAAGCCAGATGCTACGCGGCGCTCACCTATGTCTATGAACACGAAACCCGCGACCTGTCGCGGCGGTTGACGACCGCGCAGCACGACCACCACGATCTTTCAGTCTCGACGCTTCATGTTCATATCGATGGGCACGATTGCCTCGAAGTCTCCGTGCTGAAGGGCAAGGCGGACGAGATCAAGACGTTTGCCGACAGTGTCGTGACGCAACGCGGCGTACGCTTCGGGAACCTGCACATCATCCCATCGGACCATGGCACGGATCATCCCGAAACGCATTCGCACGATTGAGCCGGCGGGCAAGTTGCCCGCGGACTACCGAATCGATCAGAGCTGAGCCGCAATATAGGCCATGCTCTCCCCGAGGGCCGCAACCGGCTCCTTCAAGGCATGCACCGCCGGGGCAAACGGCTCGAAGGATGCGGGGCCGACATAGCCGGCAGCGATCAACGCCCGCAATTGGCCGACATTGTCGAGACGATCCCCGGCGTCGACGAGAACGCGATGAGGATCGCGCATGTCGGCAACGGAGACATCGGCATCGCTGACGCCTGAAATATGCACGAGGCCGGTCAGGTCGGGGAAGATCGCGGACTCGCCGGCGAGATGATGATGGAAGGTATCATGCACCAGGCAGAATGTGGTTTTTGCCCCGAGTTCCTCGATCGCGGCCGCCGCTTCGCTCTTCAGGCGCAGAGAGCAGATCTCGAAGCCGAGCGGCTCCACCAGTCCCACGATACCGGCTGCTTCCAGCATCGGCTTCAGGGCCGAGAGCGCCTTGCGGAGATTGGCGCGGCGCACCTCCGGCTCACGGCCGCTGCCGTCGTTGACGGGAACCAGCACGAGCGCCCTCGCCCCGCAGTCGCGCGCATAATTGATCAGTTCGGCAGCCTCGCGGGCGCGATCGTCATTCCATTCGTTGAAGCGCTGCAGCGCGTTGATGGAGATGATCGTCAGCCCATGGCGCGCAGCAAGCTTCTTGACGGCGGCGGCCGGCGTGCCGTCCAGGATCGCGTTTCCGGCGAGATCGTTGCGGATTTCCACGCTGTCTATTCCGAGCTCCTTCGCCGCGGCGAAAAACGATTCCAGGCTCATGGATGGCGCGCACATATGATTGAGCGCGAAACGAATGGAACTCATGATGGCACTCCTCCTCAAGGCGTCCGGCCGCAAAAGACATCTCGATCCGCCGCGCCTGCTTCGCGAAGGACTAGCGAGATTCATGGCCTAGTTCCATCGGCCCTGGCCATCATTCCTGATAGATTTATCCCAATCATGATGGAATTCCATCATGATTGCTAGATATTTTCAGAAAGGAAGATGTCGAACGGCAGGAAGCTCTGGCCGGGGACCGCGGCCTCGCCATTCTCGATCGCCGCAATCATGAGGCCCATCAACTCCTTGCAGAGCGCCGGCAACGGCGTGCCGATCGCCATGGCGACGACATCGTCGGCGAGCGCCGCCTTCGATTCCGGCGTCAGTTCGTTGACGACTGCGATCAACTTGCCGGACAACCGCTCCTCGCGGATGGCCGAAATGGCGCCCTCCATGCCGCCGCCGCAAACATAAAAGCCGATAAGATCCGGGTGCTTCTGCAGAAGATCGAGCGTCGCCTCATGCGTGATTTCCGGTGTGTCGAGATTGATGAGTGTATCCAGCACCTCGAATTCCGGCGCATTCTCGCGAAAATAGGAGCGAAAGCCGATCTCGCGCAGTTCATGACCAAGGAAGCGATGGCTGCCGACGAAGCAGGCGACCTTGCCGGGACGACGCGCCGATCGCGCAATGACCCAGGCCGCCGTGCGCCCGACTTTCCGGTTGTCGACGCCGATATAGCCGCGGCGGGCGGTGGTGGAGAAATCCGACAGCAGGGAAAAGACGGGAATGCCTTTTTCCTGCAACTCCTCGATCGCAGCCGTGACGGCCGGATAATCCGGTGCGACGAGCGCGACGGCCTGGCTGCGGGCAGCCATCGCCTTCAGCTTCTCGACAATCGCCGTCGGCGTCGATGCGGTGACGAAATCGACCTGCGCGTTGATCCGCGCGGTCGTGACAGCCTGCGCCGCCACAGCAATCTCCCTGGCAAAAGCCTGATAAAAGGCCTGGACCGGTTTCTGCAATACGAAACCCAATCGATATTGCGGCAGGTCTTCGAAAACGCGCTGCCGCAGCAGACCGACGGCGTGATAGCCGATTTCCTGCGCCGCCTCATAGACGCGCCTTGCCGTCTCCTCCCGGACACGATGGCGGCCGTTCAGCACGCGATCGATCGTGGCGACGCTGACGCCGGATGCCTTGGCAAGATCGGATATGGTAGGGCGACGCATGGCTGCTCCTGAGATATGTCATCATTCATGACATCAGAATTTGATAGGTTTTGATAGATTCCATCATTCCCGCATTGAGGCAAGCGAAAAGTCGATCTATCGTTTCCGGCATTGAGGCGAGGCGCTGTCGCGCATCGTGGGAGGCAGGGATGACGACGACAATCAAGCGCGATTACGATCTGCTCGGCGCAAGCGGCAGGCTGGCCGTAGAAACCGGGCTGGCGGCCGCCGAATGGTATCACACGGATGTTCCGCGCAAGGAGATGAAGGCGCTGATGCAGCGCTCGGATGCGCCGGCGATCCGCGACACCATCGTCTGGCTCGGCAGCATGGCGATCCTTGCCGGGCTGGGCGTCTATTTCTGGGGGTCGTGGATCTGCCTGCCCTTCTTCCTGGCCTATGGCGTGCTCTACGGTTCGGCCTCGGACAGCCGCTGGCACGAATGCGGTCACGGGACGGCGTTCAAGACGCGCTGGATGAACGATGCGGTCTACCAGATCGCGTGTTTCATGATCATGCGCAATCCGGTCACCTGGCGCTGGAGCCACGCGCGCCACCACACCGATACCGTCATTGTCGGCCGCGACCCGGAGATCGCCGTCATGCGGCCGCCGGACCTCTTCCGTCTCGTCATGAATTTCTTCGGCATCCTCGATGCCTGGTATGCGATGATCGACATGCTGCGCAATGCTTGCGGGGTCGTCAGCGCCGCGGAAAAGAGCTTCATCCCGGAAATGGAGCAGCCAAAGGTCATTCGCATCGCCCGCATCTGGCTTGCCATCTATATCGTGACCATTGCCGCGGCGGTCGCCATGGGCTCGATCCTGCCCCTGATGCTGATCGGGCTTCCCCGGCTCTACGGCGCCTGGCACCACGTCCTGACCGGCCTGCTGCAGCATGGCGGCCTCGCCGACAACGTCATCGACCACCGGCTGAACAGCCGCACCGTGATGATGAACCCCATCAGCCGCTTCATCTACTGGAACATGAACTACCATGTCGAGCACCACATGTTCCCGATGGTGCCGTATCATGCGCTGCCGAAGCTGCATGCGATGATCAAGCACGATCTGCCGGCCGCCAATCCATCCATGTGGTCCGGCTATCGCGAGATGATACCGGCGTTCCTGCGGCAGTTGCGCAATGAAGATTATTTCCTGAAACGCGAACTGCCGCCGACTGCCCGGCCCTACCGGGAAGAGTTCCACGGCGATCTGCCGGCCGCGGCCGCTCAATAAAATCAAGCTTGCAAAGGGAGGAAAATATGAGCAACTGGATCGAAGTCTGCGCCGCCGATGCGATCGATGAAGAGGATGTCATCCGTTTCGATCATGACGGCCGGACCTTCGCAGTCTATCGCAGCCCCGAAGACGACTACTTCGCCACCGACGGCCTGTGCACGCACGAGAAGATTCATCTCGCCGACGGCCTCGTCATGGACAACATCATCGAATGTCCCAAGCACAATGGCCGCTTCGACTATCGCACCGGCGAAGCCAAGGGCGCGCCGGTCTGCGTCAATCTTCAGACCTATCCGGTCAAGATCGAGAACGGCACAGTCTTCATCGGGCTTTGAGGAGGCATCGTGGCTCATTTCGTCATCGTCGGAGCCGGAGAATGCGGTGCACGCGCCGCCTTTTCCCTGCGTGAAAAGGGATTTGAAGGCGAAATCACTTTGATCGGCACCGAGCCGCTCGCGCCGTATGAGCGTCCGCCCCTTTCGAAAGGCGGAGCGAACGAGGCGCCGGAGCCGAAATTCATCGCCGCATTGGAGCGTTACCGGGAACAATCGATCGAGCTGAAGCTCGATACGACGGTGACGGCGATCGATCCCGCCGTCCGGGCGATCAGGCTCGCGGACGGACAAACGCTCTCCTGCGACAAGCTTTTGCTCGCGACCGGAGCCTCGGCACGCGGCTTTCCCGGTGTCGGCGCATCCGGGCGTATCCGTGTGCTGCGCACGCATGCGGATGCGACGGCTTTGCATGCCGCCCTGCGCGCCGGGCAGCGCATCGCCATCATCGGCGGCGGCTTCATCGGCCTGGAACTGGCGGCAACGGCTCGCATGCGCGGCGCCGACGTCATCCTCATCGAAGGCCTGCCGCGGGTGTTGAAGCGCGGGGTGCCGGAGGAAATCGCCGAGGCCGTGACGCTCCGTCATCGTCAGGAAGGCGTGGATCTTCGGTGCGGCCGGACGATCGAATCCGTGGAGGAACGGGCCGACAAGGCGATCATTCGCCTGGCCGGCGGCGACGTGATTTCCGCCGATCTGCTGATCGTCGGCATCGGCGCCTTGCCCAATGTCGCCCTTGCCGCGGAAGCGGGCCTTGCGATCGATAACGGCATTGCCGTCAACGAACGGCTGGAGACCTCTGTTTCCGGCATCTATGCGGCCGGCGATTGCTGCTCCTTTCCGCTGGCACTTTACGGCGGGCGGCGCGTTCGCCTGGAATCCTGGCGCAATGCGCAGGAGCAGGCAAATCTGGCTGCCGCCAACATGCTGGGAGAGGGCACGGAAATATCCGCCGTTCCATGGTTCTGGTCCGACCAGTATGATCTGACATTGCAGATCGCCGGCCTGGCCGACGATGCGGTCACTCATATACGGCGCGACCTTGACGACGGGGCGTTCATCCTCTTCCACCTCGACACGGATGGACGGCTGCTTGCCGCCAGCGGCATCGGCCGCGGCAATACCGTCGCACGCGACATCCGTCTTGCCGAAATGCTGATCGCTGCCCGCGCCCATCCGGATCGGACCGCACTGGCGGCAAGCTCCGTCAAGCTGAAATCCCTGCTCGCCGCATAAGATCGCTCCCAGGCCTTGACGACGGACGCTGAAGCATAAATGTCTTCCTGTAACCGCAAACGGGGGACGCAATGAAGATACTCGGCATATCAGGCAGCCTGCGCAAAGGCTCTTTCAACACCGCCCTGCTTCACGCCGCAGCCGAATTGGCACCGAGCGGCGTCGAGCTGATCGCACGCACCGTCCATGGCGTGCCGCTCTACGACGCCGACCTCGAGGCTGCGAAAGGCATTCCGGAAAAAGTACGTGAGCTCAAGGATTTGGCCATCGCGGCCGATGGCCTGATCCTGTTTACGCCGGAATACAACAATTCGCTTCCCGGCGTGTTCAAGAACGCCATCGACTGGATGAGCCGTCCCTCCTCCGACATCGCCCAGGTGTTCGGCGGAAAACCGATCGCCGTTCTCGGGGCCTCGCCCGGCAATTTCGGCACCATCCTCAGCCAGAACGCCTGGCTGACGGTGTTGCGCACGTTCGGGGCCGATCCATGGTTCGGCGGCCGGCTGATGGTGTCGCGCGCCGGCAGCGTCTTCGATGAAGGCGGCCGGATCGTCGACGAGAAAGTGAAGCACAATCTCGCTGCTTTCATCGAAGGCTTCAGCGCCTTCGTCTCGGACCGCAAAAAGGGCTGACACGCCGTATCACGCCGGGCTGCAAGGCCAATATGAAGCCTATGATTGAACCGGCGAATAGCCTAATGTGACTGCGGCGCCGGGTCCCCGACGCCTCCGGGGCCGCGCACGTTCTTCCTTCGAAAATCATGAAATCCAATAGTATCGGTTACGTCTTCACGCTGTTGGCGATCACCATATTCGCCATACAGGACGGCATTTCCAAGCACCTCGTCAGCGCCTATCCGCCGCTTCTGGTGGCGATGATCCGCTATTGGGCCTTCATGCTGTTCGCCGTCGCGATGGCCTCGCGCGCGCCGGGCGGATTGCGACGCAATGCCAGAACCAGGCGCCCCGTCCTGCAGGTCGCCCGCGGACTGCTGCTGGCGGCGCAGATCGTCGTCGCCATCTCGTCCTTCGTCATCGTCGGCCTGGCCCATTCGCAGGCAATTTTCTCATCCGGCCCCCTCATGGTGGCCTTGCTTTCCATACCGATCCTCGGCGAGAAAGTCGGCTGGCGGCGATGGCTGGCGATCTGTTTCGGTTTCGTCGGCGTGCTGCTGATCCTCAAGCCCGAAAGCGGCGTTTTCGATGCCCGCTTCCTGGTGCCGCTTTTCGGCGCGCTGCTGTTTTCGCTCTATGTCGTCCTGACCCGCTACGTCAGTCGCGAGGACGGCGCCATGACGAGCTTTTTCTATACGGGCGTGGTCGGCGCCGTCGCCATGAGCTGCATCGGCCCGTTCTTCTGGACGCAGCTTGCGCCGCATGACTGGATCTTCATGGGCATCCTCTGCCTGACGGGTGTTTCGAGCCACTATTTCCTCATCCGAGCCTACGACATGCTCGACGCGGTGGTCATCCAGCCCTTGACCTATTTGCAGCTCGTGTTCTCCGCCATTATCGGCGTCACCATATTCGGTGAAAATCTGAGCGCGCCCATGATCCTGGGCGCACTCATCGTCGTCGCAGCGGGCATATTCACGATCTGGCGCGAACATGCTCTGGCAAGGGCAAGGCTCAAGGCCGGCAGGGCATAGGCAACTTATGCATCCACCTGGGCACGCGGCTGCGCCTCGGTGTAGTAGCTCACATATTTCTGGCGATAGCGCTCCGTTCCGCCGAAATCGCTGTAGCGCGGCAATTCCGACATGTCGGTCTTGTTGAGGATGACGCCGAGGATGCGCGAATTGATCTGCGGCTCCTGCTCCAGAACGTCACGCACCAGATTGGTGGGTGTCGCGCCCCACTCCGTGACGAGCAGGAAGGCATCGACCTGCGGCGCAAAGGCCTTCGCGTCGATGACCGGCCCCAAAGGCGCGAGATCGACGATGATGTAGTCGAACATCTTGCGCGCGTTTTCCATCAGCTGCTGCATGCCCTGCGAGGACAGAAGCTCGCTGGTGTGCAACAGCTGATCGCGCACGGCAACTGGCAGGATGGCGAGCTTGGTGCGCGGATCCACCTTCACGGCATTCGTCCATGGGACCTCGCCGAGCACAGCCTCGATCAGGCCGGCCTGCGGCGGCGTCTTCAGCGTCCGGCTGAGACCGGGATTGCGCAAGTCGGCGTCGATGAGCAGCGTACGCTTGCCGCTGCTGGCAAGCAAAGCGGCAAAGTTCGCAGCCGTCGTCGACTTGCCTTCGCCCGGCAGCGCGGAAACGACGCCGATCACGCGATCGGCACGACCCTGCAGCATCACGTCGCTGGCAAGCTTGGCATTCCTCAAGGTCTCGGCGAAGATCGAACGCGGCGCTTCGACCGAAATGCGCATCATCCGTTCGAAGGCGACGCCATTTTCGGTCTCTTCCGCCGTTACAGGCTCCGCTCCGGCATTCGCCTTGCGCGGCTTTTTCCTGGCCTTGCCCTGTTGACCGAGCAAAGGCAGATAACCGAGGAACTTCAGCCCGAGCGCCGAGCGCACATCGGCCTCGACGCGGAAAAAGCGATCGCGGAACTCCTGGAAGGCGGCCAGACCGGCACCGGCCATCAGGCCGAGAATGACCGAAAGCGCCATCACGAGCGTCTTCTTCGGGCTCGACGGCGCCGTCGGCACGCCGGCAACCGAGATGACACGCGCCTTTGCGATCGGGAAGGAACGCTGCTGGGTGGCCTCTTCGAAGCGGCCGAGATAGGATTCGTAGAGCGTCTTCAGCGCGGTTGCCTTCTGGTTCAGCTCATTCAGGTGAACCAGCGACTTGTTGGCTTCGGAATTCTTGCCGACGACCTTCTCGATGCTTTCCCGCAGCGATTCCGCCCGCGATTGCGCAACGTCGAGCTCGTTCTTGTAGCTGGCGGTAAGCTGCTGAAGCTCCTGATAGATCTGCCGCGTGATATCCTGGCGTTCCGCACGAAGCGCCACGGCCTGCGGGTGGTCGGCGCCGAAGTTCTGCGTGACGTCCTGCTCGCGCTTCTCGACGGCGAGATAGCGGGTCTTCAGATCCTGCAGCACCGAATTGTCGGTCTGGCTCGACGAGATGGTGGCGTTCTTGACCGCGTTGTCCGGGCCCTGGTCGATGATCGATTTATACTGGTTGTAGCGGGCGGAAGCGCTCGCCGTATCGGCCTGGGCGATGATCAGCTGTTTGTTCAGGTCGGAAATCTGCTGCTCCGACATCAGCTCGCCGCCGGTCGACGTCAGCCCGTTGTCGGCCTTGTACTTCTCGACTTCGAGCGAGGCTTCCTGCGCACGCTGGCGCAAATCGTTCAGACGTTCCTGCAGCCAGACGGAAGCGCGCTCGGTCGCATCGAAATTGGCGTTCAGCTGGTCGGTCAGATAGGCATCGGCATAGGCGCGCGTGACCTTGGCGGCCAGCAGCTTGTCGGTTGAGCTGAAGGAAACCGCAACCACCGAGCTTCGCGTGACACGCTCGACCTTGAGGCCGTCCTGCAAGACGGCGGCCACCTTCTGGCGCTGCGCTTCACGCTGCTCTTCCGGCGTCATCGGCGGGCGACCCGGCGTAAAGACGCTGGCGATCAGGCCGACCCCGGACTTGAGCAGGGCCGCCGGCGATTGCGGCGGATTGAGCAGCACGGCATTATCGGCAAGGCCTGCCTGGTCGACGACACGCAAGGCCATCTCGTTCGATTTGAGGATTTCGACCGCGCTGGCGATTTCCATGTCCGCCTGCTGGCTGCTGGCCGCGGGCGGCTGATCCTCCGCATATTTCGTCATGCTTTCGTCGAGCAGGATCTGCGTCATGGACGTATAGCTCAACGTGGCGGTCAGCAGATAGGCGACAGCCAGAATGACGCAAGCAGCGACGGTGAGAATGATGGTGCGGATGCGACGGATCACGACGGCCATCAGCCGGTCGAGATCTATAAAGCTATCCTGCGCCTCCGCTTGCGGAAGAGCGCTCTGGAAAGTGAAATTCTTTTGATGCATGGCGACCACCTTGTCGGAGAAGCCTGAAGGAACAATAGCCATGGCCCGCGGCCTTTTCGGCCGCAGGCCACAATGCGAACAGGCTTAAGCGGCGGTCGTCTGCGCTTCGTGCGAGACGACCAGATTCCGGATCGAATCATAGACCAGGCCGCCGATATCGGCGCGAGCGAGCGCGAAGGCCACGTTCGCTTCGATAAAGCCGTGCTTGGACCCGCAGTCGAACGTGCGACCGTTATAGACCTGGGCATGGAACGATTGCGTCTCGGAAAGGCGCAGCATGCCGTCGGTCAGCTGAATCTCGTTGCCGGCACCGCGCTCCTGGCGGGCCAGAATATCGAAGATCTCAGGCTGCAGAATATAACGGCCATTGAGGTAAAAGTTTGAAGGCGCCTCGGACGGATGCGGCTTTTCGACCATTTTGGTCACGGCAAAGCCATGACGCACGGCCGACCCCTTGCCGATAATACCGTATTTCGACGTCTCTTCCGGGGCACATTCCTCGACGGCGACGATATTGCCGCCGACCTCGTTGTAAAGGTCCATCAGGCCGGCCATGCAGCCGCGCATGCCGTAGCAGAGCATGTCGGGCAGAAGCAGGGCGAACGGTTCGTCGCCGATCAGGTCGCGGGCACACCAGACGGCGTGGCCGAGGCCGAGCGGAGCCTGCTGACGCGTGAAGCTGACAGCGCCCGGCCGCGGCAGGAGGCGTTCCAGCTCGCTCACCTGATGGCTCTTGCCGGCCCGTTGAAGCGACGAAATCAGCTCCGGCGTATCGTCGAAGTGATCTTCGATCGCCGACTTGTTGCGGCTGGTGACGAAGACGATGTGCTCGATGCCGGCTTCGATGGCCTCGTCGACGGCATATTGCACGACCGGACGATCGACGATCGTCAGCATCTCCTTCGGCATGGCCTTTGTGGCGGGCAGGAAACGTGTTCCGTTGCCTGCAACCGGAATGACTGCTTTTCTCACACGATGCTTGGGGTCCATGGCTCTATCCTTTGTTAGAGTGAGGGCCTGCGCTCATATTTGGCAGGGGCGAGGAGAGTTGAGAGGCGGACGCCGGTTCGCGACCGCTCCGCAAGGAGGCGGCCAACCGGCGAAAACGGGCAGCGATCGGCATGCTGAGATGGCGCACAGCGCGCGGGTTGAGGCAGGCGATCTTCAGCATGGTTTGCACCTCGCGCTCCTTGATGCTGTCGACCAGCTTCAGGAAGGCGATGACTTCCTTCAGATTGCGCGTGCGCCGCCGCTGTGCGGCAAGGGCGGCGGCGCCGAAGGGATGCTCGGCAAAAAACTTGGCATCGGCCGCAATCATCGCCTCGACATGCTCTTTCTTGAGAACACGCGAGATCGATCCTTCGCGGATGTAGTAAAGATAGCCGACGGTCGGCTCGACGACGCAGACACCGCCTCTCGCCAGCGCCGATGCCAGGAAGATATAGTCCTCGCCGATCCGCAGCGCCTCGTCGAAGCGCAGATGGTGCTTTTCGATGAACGCCCGCTCGAAGATCGGCTTCATGTAGCCGAAGTTGTGCTCGGACTGGAAAATCATGTTCGAGGAGATGAACTTCGCCAGCGTCAGCAGCGGCATGCGCGCCAGCATCGGCTCCGGGAACATCGGAAGCATCGTCCCCACGTCCGCGCGAATGACGTCGAGATTGTCGACCGCGATCTGTGCTTCTGCCTTTTCGGCCCGTCCGATCAGGCGTGCCATGCGGTCCGGGCGCAAGGCATCATCGGAATCGAGCACGGCGATCCAGCGGCCGCGGGCCGCATCGAGGCCGGCATTACGGGCCGCACCCGGCCCGCCGTTACGGGCCATGGCTATGAGACGCACACGCGGATCGGGATGGTTGCCGGCAATGTCGCGCGTGCCATCCGTCGAGCAATCGTCGACGACGATCACTTCCATGCTGACGGCGCCCTGCGCCAACGCGCTGTCGATGGCACGCCCAAGCGTTTCCTCCGCATTGTAGGCAGCGATGACGAAACTGACATCGGGGACGAAATCCGTCATTGCGGTGCTTTCTCCAGATTTCCGTATTGCTCGATTTCGCGAACGCCGAAGAGGCCGCTGACAACGCCGGCATGCATGATGCCGCGCAGGCCATAGCGATGCCGCTTGATCGGAGACGCCGAGAGCAGCGCCGCGGCGGCGAAGCAATAGGCGGATTTCGCTCCCGCAAGCGCAATCGCCCGCCAGCGTCCGAAACCGCCCTTGGCTTCCAGCAGCATGCGACCATGGGTCTGGCCCATGCGGTAGCGGCGCTTCGACAGCCAGGATACCGTAGCGCGCCCATCGGGGACGGGCTCGTAGACCAGCGCATCCTCGGCATAGGCGATCCTGCCGCCCGCCTTGTGCATATGGGCGAAAAACTCGGTATCCTCGCCGCCGCTGCGCCCAAGCGCGATATTGAAGCGCCGGCCGGCAAGCGAAGGCGCACCGCGACGCAGCAACACATTGCAGGTGTAGCCGGTCAGAATTTCTCCCGCGACCCAGACGGGCAAGGTCGAATGGAAATCGCCGCGCCGCATCCATGCCGGAGCGACGTTTGTATAAACCGCCTGCACAGGGCCGAGAACGGCATCGGCGCCGGTCGTATCGGCCATGACGAGCATTTCCGTCAGCCAGTCCTCCGAGGCGGTCTCGTCGTCATCGATGAAGGCAAGGAAATCGCCGCTGGCATGATCCAGGCAGGCATTGCGGGCAATAGAGATATTCGACGCCGGGCAATGGACATAGACGATCTCGAAGGGCACGGCCGAACGCATGGCGTCGACACGGTCCCGCGCACTCGGCGTGACATCGTTGTCGGCCACGATGATCCGGACGACCGCGCCGGCCGGAATGCTGAGCACGGCCAGCGACAGCAGCGTCTGATCGAGCTCAGCCCGCCGATAAGTGCAGACCGCTATATCGATCCTGATGGGACGCCGGTAGACTTGTGTCATGACACGACCCTGCGGTTGCGGAAGCTGAAGACCTCCATCCAGAAGCCCATCGACCAGGCGAAATGCATGACCATGGCGGAGATGGCGGCCAGCGGCCCATAGGGATTCTTCTCGCCAAGCGCGATCCAGAAACCGTAGGCGATGCAGGCCACGGCCCAAAGGCCGACGGGAATGACCGCAATCCAGTTGAGAATGGCGAGAAACGCGCCGATGAAGATCGGCACGACCGCGAGCGGCAGCATCTGGCGCAGGCTCGGCATGCTGCGGTGCTTGAGGATGTTGCGCGCGCGGCCGCGCCCATAGCCCAGATATTGCTTGAAGAGCGTCGGGATGCTGGAGCGCGGATAATAGGTCATGGCCGTCTTGTCCGTGAGCCAGATCCGATACCCTGCCTTGTGGAGCCGATAGTCGAGCTCGGCATCTTCATTGTGGCTGAACGTTTCATCGTAGCCGCCGACGGCGCGGAAGGCCGCGACCCGCATCAGTGCGTGATGACCATGCTCGGCCCAATGGCCTTTTGCGCCTTCGCGATGCTTCGAGCCGCCATTGCCGAGCTTGGAGTTCTGGGCGACGGCCGTGGCCTTCTGGAAGGCGCTGAAGCCCATGGTGCGCATGGCGACGACGACGGAATCGGCTCCGGTCGCGCCCGCCTCCTCAACCAGTGTCTGGCAATAGTCGGCGGGATAGTCGCCATGCGCGTCGATGCGGATGAAATACTCGCAATCGTCGCCGAAGGTTTCCATGGCGAGATTGATCGCGGCGCTCTGCAAGCGCTTGGGGTTATCGAGCAGAAGAACCCGCGAATCCCTCTCGGCAATGTCCCTGACAATCTCGCGTGTGCGATCGGTGCTGCCGCCATCAGCCACCACGATCCTGGCATCGAGATCGTCGAGGGCCTTGCCGAGCTTGCCGATCAGCGGCTCGATATGCTTTTCCTCGTTGAGGCAGGGAATAACGATTATGCAACGCATGTCCCCTGAACGTCCGTTCGTCATTGCAATCCACCTCTATTGCGATGCAGTTGTGGGAGGGTCTGTAATTCGGCAATCTGCTCGCTGGTGCGCGTGAGCGACGCCAGCCGCTGCACCAGGCTCTGGCAGTCCGCGCGATCGATTATCCATTGCTTGCGATCCTGAGATGCCATGGCCCCGAACGCGGCAAGGTAACGCTGCTCGTCCATGTCATCCAAAAGTGCGGTCAGATGTGCGGCGTCGGCCACGTCGAGCATGAGCCCGATCCTTCGGCTCGCCAAAAACCGGGCCGTCTCGGTGCCCTCCATCGCGATAGGCACGGCGCCATGGAGGCCGCCTTCATAAAGGCGGTTCGGCAGCAGCCAGCTCGAATTCAACCCCTCCTCGAAGAAGTCTATCGCCCAGGAAAACTGGACGCCGCTGTAGATTGCCGCGAGATCCTCCGGATTCCTGTAGGGGCCGGCAAACTGCATGAAGGGCGCATCGCGCACGACGCGATCGAAATCATCGAATTCGGAATAAGCGGGCCTGCCGCGCAGCACGATTTCGAAACGGCCGTCCATCCGGCGGGAGACGTCGTCGAGCAGGGCCAGCGACTTGCGGCAGCGAAGCGCACCGAACCAGCCGATCTTCCACGGTTCACCCGCAGCCGGCGGACGCGCGGCCGGTGTGACGGAGCGTATCGCGGGATCAAGCGCCAATACCTTGTTTTCGAGCAGCACGACCGGCAGACGCAGACCGGAGCGCGGCCGGAAATAGCGTTCGACAAAGGCGGGCGAACTGGTGATGAGCAACGACGCCTGAGAACCGAAATGACGCTCCACGCTGCGGAGCGCGCCGCCCACCACATCGTTGCGCAGCAACAGCCGATGAATATCGAGGCATTCATAGACAATCGGCATGTCGCCGCCGAAAACGGACCTGGCGCGGTTGGCCAGCACCAGCATTTCGAGGTTGCGGCCGATGATGACATCCGGTCTTGCGACCGTGCGCAATGCACTGCTCAGCTTGGCGGCCGATCTGGCAACGGCGGCGACGCGCTGGGCGAACTGCGCATCCTGCGTCCTGCCGAGCTCGATCGGCTCGATGCCATGAATGGCGGCAAGCGCGTTGTCGTCGCGCCGGAAACCCGCCAGCGTCACGCTCGCTCCGCCGGCCTGCAGCATCAGCACTCGCCTGCGCACGGCCGGATCGGCAAGATCGTGAACGAAATAAAGAATATGCAGCATCAAAATTTCCGCTTCTGCGCCTGGCCGGGACCGGGCGCCTCGTGTGGCTGGTGTTGCATCGTGGCATTGCAGCCAAGCGCGCGAGAGGCCGCGCGCCCGGCCAGGTTCAGTCGATCTTGCAAGTGATCGATTCCGGGAACAGGCATTTTTCGCCCGCCGCGGTGAAGGCGACGCGCTTGACCTGCATGATCGCGGGCTTGCCGCTATAGGCGAACTTGCCCATCCAGCCGCTCAGCGTGTCGGTGCCCCAGAGGCTGAAGAAGATCTTCTGCGCATTCGTCGGTATCTTCGACGGATCGGTGACATCCTGAACAAGCTTGCCGTTCACGTAGTAGCGCAGGCGATCCTTTTCCCAGACGAAGGCGTAGTCGTTGAAGCCCTGATCGGCGCCGCCGGCGACCGGCGCCAGCTTCTCGTTGCCGCCCTTGGCGGAGATATACTGGTTGACCTGAACCTGGCCGGAATTCTTGCCGAGCACTTCGAAATCGATCTCGTCGTGCGGCTTCTTGTCGGTCGGGCCGATATAGGTGAAGAAGGCGGAGTTCAGGCCGGGCCCGGTAGCGGTGCGATAACGCGCCTCATAGGTGCCGTAGCCGTAACGCTTCGTCGTCTGGATCTCGCCGCAGGCATAATTGCGCTCGCCGGTCCTGGATTGGATGAACTGCAATTGCAGCATTCCATCGCTGATGCTCACTTGCTTTCGCGACCAGGTGCAGTTCTGGTGCGGCCCGTTGTTCCAGCCATCGGAGACGTACCAGCGGCTGCTGTCCAGGCGTTCGAAATTGTCGACGAAGGACCCGCTCGTCGGCTGAGCATCCTGCGCCGCCACGGCCTGAGGCAGGACGCAAACATTGACGAGAGCGATGGAAACAAGACCGAATCTTTGCACGTAGCTTTTGAATGTCGTCATGGCATCACCTTTGCTCGGAACGCACAGGCCGATCGTCGGCGGGGCGGCTCGAGGCAACACGGGCTTCGGCCTGTGGCCGCGTCCGGCTGCCGGTCAGAAGGTTGTAGAAGCTCGGCAAGGCGTAACGCGCCATGCCGTTGGTCAGGGGCAGCAGCAGCAAGGAAAGCGCCGCGGCCAGAAGATAGAAAATCGGGTAGAGGTCGCTGCCGCCACGGTTCCACAGGACCCAGAGACAAAACAGCAGCGGATAATGCGCGCAAAAGATCCAGAAACTCAGCCCGCCGGTATCCGCCAGTGCCTGCCCGACCCTGCTGCGGATGAGGATTGCCGACAGCGCCCAGAAGCCCGGTATGCCGACGAGCACCATCAGATTGCGGCAAACCTCAAGCCACAAGGGCAGACCGGGGCCGGTCATATAGGCAGCGGTTGCCAGAAGTGCCGCAAGCGCAATGAAGGCAGTACCGATCAAGGCCGCATAACGATCCACGATCCTGACGTCGATACGGTGAAGACTGAGATAGATGCCGAAGCTAAAGCTGAAGAGAATAGAATTCCGCAGCACGATGCCGATCGATACCGGCCATGCAGCAAGCAGAAGTAGAAAACCCAGTGTCGGAAGCGGTGCGCGACGTATGAGGAAGGCAAGGATCGGCGATAACAGAATGCAGACGAATAGATCGCGCAGGAAGTAAAGTGGCAGGTTGATCGGAGTTCCGTCGATTGCAAACAGAAGAGTCGCAAGCGTATGCGGAGTAGCTTCCGAAAGATCCGGCAGATATCCGTCGCCAATGCCGTAGTGCTGAAGGATCAGTACGAACATAAAGAATGCACTATTCCACAGCAGGAACGGCAGGATGACCGTCTTTGTCTTTCTGCGGATGGTTTTTCCATAATCCAGCGATGCCGCGCCATGACGAAACAGCAGATAGCCGGAGATCGCGCTCAGGCATGGAACGCCGACACGGAACAGACTGTCACGCAGGAACACCCGCAGCCAGTCGAAAAGACCATAGGCGCCATTGAACGGACTGGTCTGCGGATCGAACGGTATATGGACAAAGATGATGCCCGAGATGAGCACGATACGCATGAGGTTTATCCGCGAAGACACGTTGGCAGTCACATTCACGATGTCTGTCACCCCTTCTTCGGGCTGCATCCCCCCTCGCAGCCATTTCAAATAGAACAGAGCAGTGCTCGCAGACGTAACCTAGGGCGCTCTTTGGAAAGGGAATATGGCAGCGCAGCAAAAATGAGCGAAATGAGAGATGCCGCCGGCCGCCGGAAACACCGTTTTATGCCGCTCAGGACGTGAAACAATCGATTTAGATCGAAGAAAAGCCCTTCTGCGAAAGGCACTTAGATGCGATCCGACGCCTCGATGGCGGCAGCCGTAGGAAGCGTTCAACGCGCCTCGATTTTTTCTCTGGAAGGTGAAGATTTTTTGCAGCGCAACACAATTCGGCAGGCGAAGCATGACCAAAATGCGACAGCATTTCAATCACGATGAGAAAATCGGCTCGCCATTCTCCTCTCATAAGTGCACTGACGTCCCATCCCGGCGCGCTGCGCATGGCGGCGGTCCAGCCATGATGCAAGCCGGCGGCCCGGACACGGATGCATAAAGTTCCTGAAAATCTCCTTGTTCGACATTGCTCCGCATCGAATGGACGCTACCTGTTGGCGTCACGGCGACGTCCTTTCGCGGAAAACCAGCCGGAGAGGACGGTGGGAGCCGCCGCAACGCAGATCGCCGCGACCTCATCGGATGAGATCGCAAGCTCTTGAATCAAAACGTAAAGGCGGGAAAATGGCGTCCATTACGATTGTTGTTCCGTTCTACCAGAAGCATGTCGGTGTTCTGCAGCGCGCTTTGAAATCGATATTCCGGCAGACGTTTCAGGATTTCGATATTCTCATCGTCGACGATGAATCGCCGCTTCCGGCGGAAAGCGAGCTGCAATCGCTGAGCAGCGAGGAACGAAAGCGTATCCGCGTGATCCGCCAGATCAACGCGGGCCCGGGAGGCGCGCGCAACACCGGCCTTAACAATGTTCCGGCGGACAGCCGGTTCGTGGCTTTTCTGGACTCGGACGACGAATGGGCGCCGGAACATCTCAGCAATGCATTCGGAACGCTGACACACTATCAGGCCGATTGCTATTGGGACTCCATAGAGGGCGGCGAGGAGTTCTATTACCACTTCAGCATCGCGGAACTGGGCAAGTCGACCGATACGGTCCGGCTGTCGGATCGGCCTGCGGTCATCGAAATCCCCGATATCGCCAGCGTCATGCTGCAGGACTGGAGTTTCCTCCACATGTCCTGCATGGTGATCGGCAGGCCGCTTTTCGAAAAAATCCGTTTTGAGCCGACGTTGCGGCTCGCGGCCGAAGACATTCTTTTCTTCTGCGACTGCATTCTGGCGGCCAGGCGCGTGCTGCTGTGCGAAAATGCGGGCGCGCTGCGCGGTGAAGGCGTGAATATCTTTCACAGCATCGACAACGATTCACCGCAGTTTCTGCGCCAGCAATTCAACACCTGGACGGCGCTTGACACATTGGAGCGGAGATTCTCTCGCAGACCGCAGGATGTCGAGGCCATTCGCGGCTACAAGAACCGCGCCCGCCGGCAGGCACTCTGGAGCCAGGCGCGGCAGATGCGGCAACGGCGACTGCCGCAATTCGGACTGCTGGCGAAATGGGCGCTGCGCGACCCTGCCATCTTACAAAGCGCCATGCGCCTTGCCGTGGGCAAACTCGCGCCCTAGATTTTGCACCGCAGCATAAACTGCGCATGCCGCATCCATGAGCCTCGGCATGTTCCCGTTATTCGTTTGGATCAGCAAGGAGTCCTGCATGAAGCCGTTCCACTGGGAATCGACCCATGGCAATTTCGGTGACGATCTCAATCTCTGGCTCTGGGATTTCCTGCTTCCCGGGCTGCGCGAGGTTCATGAAGAAACATTGCTGGTCGGCGTCGGAACCGTCCTCAATACGGAAATCCTGCCCGCCGATGGGCGCAAGCTCGTCATCGGCAGCGGCTTCGGCTATGGCTCCCTGCCCGATATGCGCGACAGGTCGCATTGGGATGTCCGCAGCGTCCGCGGCCCGCTGACGGCGCAGAAGGCCGGTTTGCCGAGCGAGATGGGCATCGTCGATCCCGCCGTGCTGGTGACGGAGATGCCGGAATTCCAGAACCTGTCGAAGAACGGCAAGCGCACCTTCATACCGCATTGGGAATCGGCGGCCGCCGGCCTCTGGCCCGAGATCTGCAAGACCGTCGGCCTTTCCTATCTCGATCCTCGTGGCGAGGCGAAGGCCGTGATCCGCGAGATCGCAGCCTCCGAGCTGATCGTGGCCGAATCCATGCATGGCGCAATTCTTGCCGATGCCTTCCGCGTTCCGTGGATTGCGGTCAGTTCCTCGCGCTCCATCAACAGCTTCAAGTGGAACGACTGGGCCCATTCGCTCGGTGTCACCTATCAGCCGAAACACATTCCCGTTTCCACCCGTGCCGAGGCGATCGCCAAGGGAGCCCGGTTCTGGGGCGTCGGCTTCGAACGCAGCAAGCAAGCCGCGGCCGAACTCGAAAAGCAGCGCTATGGCGAAAATATCCTGCTGGCCGACCCCGAGCAGACCACGCTTCGGGTGATGGCAAAGCAGGCCCTCGCCATGCCCTCGGCGCTTGCCCTCTGGCAGGCGAGCAAGGCAAAGCCGCAGCTGAGCAAGGACAGCGCGCTTGCCTCCTGCAAGGAACGCCTTCTGAAGGTGATCGAAGGCGTACGGCGCGACTATCTCTAGAGTAATTCCAGAAAAAGTGCACAGCGGTTTTCTGTCCGGAAATGCGTAAAGACGAGCAACCGCTTTAAGTGTTCAGCCGGCGACAGGTCTATTCCGGCGCGGCCTGCAGAAGATAGCGCAGGCCGTTTGCGCCGGAATGGGCGATGGGCGCCCCGCCGCCCTTGCGGAAACGTTCCGTCTTGTCCGCCAGGATGCCGCCGGCGATGGCCGGAACGGCGAGGGGATGCGCAAGCGCATAGCCCGCCGCGGACAGCAGCCCGGACTGCGACTTGATATCGAGAAAATGCCTTAGCTCGTAGCGGTCGCGAATATGCCGTTCGTGGCGGCGGATCGCTGCTGCGTCGGCTGAAGAAAGGCCGCCCTTTGCAAGGACCGCCTGGTCGGCCTCATAAAGCCGCCGCAAATCCTCGGTCCTGTGGCGGCCGCTTAGGGAATCGCTGCGCACGACTGCGCCGTAACCGCAGCTATGAATGATCTTGTAGCGCGCGCGCCGGGCGAGCGCACGGACGTAGAAGTCGTAGTCTTCGCCGAGGCGCAATGCTTCGTTGTAGCGCAGGCCATGCGCATCGAGAAAAGAGCGGCGCATCAGGGGCTTCAGGAAGCCGATTTCGCCGCGGCGCACGCCGCGCTTGGAAATATTGCCCTCGACGAAGGCAACGAGATCGAGAAAACGCGGCTTCGCATCGAAATGATCGAGCCTTGCATGCGCATCCGGAACCGTATCGGCGTTGACGAACGCGATATTGTCGGCGACGAAATCCCAGTCGTCGACAGCAAGCAGCGAGGTAAAGCGGCCGGGAAAGAAGAAATCATCGGCGTCGAGAATACCGATCAGCGGTGCTTTGGATATCTCGATCGCATGATTGCGCGCGGCCGCCGGCCCGCGATTTTTCTCGAATTCGCGGATCGTCAGCCTGCCGCTGCCATCGTCCGCGCTGGCGGCGGCTGCGGCGGTTCCATCCGTCGAGCCATCGTCGATGACGACGACCTCCGCCACTTCGGGTTCCCGAAGAGCCGAGGCTACGGCCAGTCCGATGGTGTCGCTGGCATTCTTCGCGGCAATGATTACGCAGACGCTGTTTTCTGCACTGTCGGTCACGTCAGCCTCCGATGCTTCTGCCGGAGACTTAGGACGTCGCTTAGATCCGACAACCGCCAGACCGCCAAAAGATGCTGCCGCCGATCCGACTCAGGGGTTGAACGGCTCGGATTGCTTGAGATTGGACGCGGCAAGGCCGCCGACCTTGGCTTCCTCCTGGCCAGGCACCGGCCCCTTGTCTTCATTCAGCAAGGCAAGGCGCGATTTGCCCTCTTTCCAGACCAGATAGAGAATACCCAGGAAATAGCCGATCTGCAGGAGGACCGCGCAGATGATCGTTTCGATCAGGGTCGTCCAAAGAGAATTCGTCAAAAAATATGTCGCGATGGCAAATACGATCAGCGTGCCCAGCATGCTGATAAAAACGCGCGGCGAATACATAATCTTACCTCGCCCGCTCAGCCATCGTGTAAAAAACGACCAAGGTCTTTCCTCCCTTATCAGACCTGAAACTCAAATATATTTTATGATTCATTGAGATTCAACCAAGTCAGGGCGATCCGTTGCGAATTGAGACGATCTTTACGCCGCGCGCGTTAAAACTACACCCCAATTATAATTAGAATTGAATTTGTTCATTTTCTTATCCGCAATTATACGGCGATATGCCAAATTTGCACAATTATAAAGACGTGCCGTGGCCTCCGTTTGCGGCTGGCGCCGTCGCCGGATCAATCAACTTTTATTACAAAGTCCTGAAAAAGCCGGCCTCAGTATGTGCGCCGCAAAATATTGCTGCAATGCAATATATCCCGTAGAAGAACCAATATGGCATGCAGCTAACGGAAAAGCGATCGGAGGCTATCGAAGCCAATGATAATGAACAACTTCCCTTTCTCTCTCTATAACGTCCTTGGAAAACATCCGCCGCGACGTGTCAGAGCTATCGGCGCTGCCGTTATACGACGCTCGATACAGTACATCCCGTCTATAACCAATCACTGATTTAAACCAAGTCACCAGCGATGCGGTAAATTCATACCACCATGCCATATCGCTACAAAAGTTTGGCTTAAAAAGTCCAAATCCCAACCTACACTCCAATCATCCCGGCTCTAATTACGCGTCCGAGAATTTCCGACCAATCGTCAACATGAATGGAGTTTTCTCTATGAAGTCTGCGACGAGATCGGCCACATCGGCTTTTTTCAGCGCCGCGGAAAGCGACGTCTTTCCGCCCACTGGTGGAGTATTGAAACGCGTTTTCGACGTCTCTGCCGCAATGACCGCACTGGTTCTCATCAGCCCGCTTTTCCTGATGCTGATGTTGCTGGTGAAACTTACGGACAACGGACCCGCCTTCTACGGGCATCGCCGCATAGGCCACAACGGCCGGACCTTCCGCTGCCTGAAGTTCCGCACCATGGTCGTCGGTGGCGACAAGGTTCTGCATGCCCATCTTCAGTCGGACCCGAGAGCAATGGAAGAATGGCGCGCGACGCGCAAGCTCCAGAACGACCCTCGCGTCACCACCGTCGGATCTGTGCTTCGCAAGCTCAGCCTCGATGAACTGCCGCAGTTGATCAATATCATCCGCGGCGAAATGAGCGTCGTCGGTCCGCGTCCGGTCGTGGAAGACGAGCTCGAGCTTTATGAGACAGCGGCGATCTATTACCTTCAGTCCCGCCCCGGCCTTACCGGACTGTGGCAGGTGAGCGGCCGCAACGACGTCTCCTATGAAAGCCGTGTCGCCTTCGACACGCATTATGTGAAGAACTGGTCGCTTGGCAGCGACATGATGATCATCGCCAAAACCATTCCTGCAGTCTGCCTCTCGCGTGGCAGCTATTGATGACGACTGGCAGCCGCCGCGGAAGGTTTCCTGCGGGTTTCCGCATCTTGCGGGCTGCCAACCAGTAACAGGGAAGATCCTGCATGATTGAATTTCGGCCTTCCAAGAGGCTCGTTCGCGTCAACACATCGCTCCGGTGCGCAGCTTTCGTTGCTCTTAGCCTTTGCGCAGCTTCCGTTTCCGCCGCGGCCGATAATCTGCCCGGCTACCATCTGGGAGTCATGGACAAGCTGCATGTGCGCGTTGCCGAATGGCAGACCGCCGAAGGCACCATCCGCGATTGGTCGGTGATCTCGGGCGACTACACGGTCGGCCCTTCCGGTTCGATTTCCATCCCGTTCATCGGCGAAATGCCCGCCACGGGCAAGACGACCGATGAAATTGCGGAAGCTATCGGCATCGGCCTGCAGAAGCAGTTCGGCCTGCGCGATCGGCCTTCGGCTTCCGTGGAAATGTCTCAGTTCCGGCCGATCTACCTTTCCGGGGAGGTCCAGAATCCCGGCGAATATCCGTTTGCGCCCAACCTGACCGTGCTTAAGGCGGTGAGCCTCGGCGGCGGCATGCGCCGCGCCGATGCCGGGCAGCGTTTTGCACGCGACTTCATCAATGCCAAGGGCGATGCCGTCGTCTATATGGCAGAGCGCGGGCGCCTGTTGATGCGCAAGGCACGCCTGATGGCCGAGCTGACGGGCAAGGACGAAATCGAGGTTCCGGCGGACCTCAAGCAGCTGCCGCAGGCGGCAAGCCTGCTCGCAAGCGAAAAGGCGCTGATGGACACGCGCAGCCAGCGCATGAAGACGCAGCTGCAATCCCTGGAAGATCTGAAGACGCTGCTGCAGAACGAAGTCGAGGCCCTTTCGAAGAAGAACGACACGCAGAGCCGTCAGCTGGATCTGGCCAAGGCCGACCGCGACAAGGTCGAAAGCCTTGCCGAAAGAGGGCTGGAGCTCGCATCCCGCCGGATTTCCGCCGAGCAGCGCGCGTCCGATCTGGAGGCTACGCTTCTGGATACCGAAACGGCGTCGCTGAAGGCCAAGCAGGACATCAACAAGGCCAATCAGGACGAGATCACCTTGCACAACGACTGGCAGAGCTCGCTGGCACAGGACATGCAGGATACCGATACCCAGCTGGAAACGCTGCAGCTGAAGCTTTCCACCAGTCAGTCCCTGATGCAGGAAGCGGTCGCCCAATCGGCCGATGCCAGCAATCTCGATGCCAACGGGCAGGGCGTGAATATCGTCTACACGATCATTCGCGACGAGAACGGCCAGTCGAAGGAAATCCAGGCCCAGGAAAATACGCAGGTATTGCCCGGTGATCTCATCAAGGTCAGCACCGGTCTTGCGATGCGGTAAGGAAAATCGATGCGGATAGCCAAATCGATCTTTGTCCGTCCCGGCAGCAACGCCACCTATGGCATGGTGGCGATTGCGCTTTCTTTTTTCGTCTTCGCCTATTCCTCGCACTTCGGCCAGCCTTCCATCCTGCTCTACTACGCGCTGTGGTTTCCGCTGGTGCTGATGGATTACCGCAATGTGCTCGGCAGCTATCACAAACAGCTCTGGCTTTTCGCCTTCGGCATCTTCACCTGCCTGTCGATCTTCTGGTCGGTCGTCCCCTCCGTGACCGCGCGAGCGGCAATCCAGTATATGACGCACATCTTCTGCGCCCTGGTCGCCATGCGCACGCTCGATATCCGCACGCTCTCGCGCGGGGCGATCGCCGGAACCGGCCTCGTGCTCATCTATTCGATATTGTTCGGCTATTACGCTTACGACCCCATCGACGGAACCTACAGCTTCGTCGGCGCCTTCGACTCCAAGAACCAGCTCGGCTTCTACGCCTCGCTCGGCATTTATTTTGCCTTCGCCGCCGTTTTCGTTCTCGGCGAGCGGCGGATCTGGATGTTGGGCGCAGGAATTGCCGGGCTTCTGTCGGCCTATTGCCTGCTCGCATCGCAGTCGGCGACATCGGTGCTGACGACGGGGCTGGTCGTGGCATTGTGTGTCAGCCTGCGCGTCATCCTCTTCCTCTCGCCGAAACAGCGCAAGAAGCTGTTCATGACCGTGGCCATCTCCGGCGTCGTCCTGGCGGTTGCCGGCGTCTATCTCGGTGCGGTCGATCTCGTACTCGGCGCCTTCGGCAAGGATTCCACGCTCACGGGCCGCACCTATCTCTGGCAGCAGGGCATCGCGGCGGCGATGCAGAATCCCTTTTTCGGGGTCGGCTACCAGGCTTACTGGGTCCAGGGCTTTTCCGAGCCTGAACGGCTATGGCAGGAGTTTTACATAGCCTCCCGCGCGGGTTTCCACTTCCACAACACCTATATCGAAACGACTGTGGAAACCGGGCTCATCGGCGTGGTCCTGCTCGCCTCGATCCTGCTGACCGCTTTCGTCGGCCACATCAATCGCTTCCTCAGCGATATCAGAAACGACGAATCCTACGTGCTGCTGGGCGTCGCCACCTTGCTGCTGATCCGGTCCTTCGTGGAGATCGATATCCTCAATCCGTATCATGTCGGCTCCTTCCTGTTTTATTTCACCGCGGGCAAGCTCTCGAAGCGGATGCGGGCACCGGCAAGCGCACAGATGCCGGCCGGCGAGCGCATGGAATTTGCGCCGCCCGTCAATTGGGAGCCGCGGGCGGGCCGATGAAAACGCTATACGGCATTCAATATCTTCGCGCCCTTGCCGCTCTTGCAGTCGTGCTGTTTCATGCGACAGAGCGCAGCGGCGGTCATTTCCGCATCGGGGCGGCGGGCGTCGACGTTTTCTTCGTGATCAGCGGCTTCATCATGTGGACCATGAGCGAGCGCCGGCCCGTAACGCCGTTGCGTTTCGTGCTCGACCGGCTGCAGCGAATAGCGCCGTCCTACTGGATCGTCACCGCCATCATGATCGGCGGAGCGGCCGTCGGCCTGTTTCCGAACATGAAACTGACCGTAAGCCATGTCCTCGGCTCGCTGCTGTTCATCCCGGTCCGCTCGCCGAGCAATGGCGAGATCTGGCCGGTGCTGGTGCAGGGCTGGACGCTGAATTTCGAGATGTTCTTCTACGTGATCTTCGCAGCCTGCCTGCTGCTGCCGCGACGCCTGCGTCTTGGCAGCCTGATCGCCGTCTTTGCCGCCTTCGTCGTCGCCGGAGCCCTTATCCACCCGCAGTCGCCCTTGCCCGTCACCTATACCAGGCCGATCATCCTCGAATTCGCGGCCGGCGCGGTTCTGGGGCAGCTTTGGCTGAAAGGAAATATTCCCGGACCCGGCCTCGGGCTTGCCCTCGTCGTGGCCGCGATCGCCGGTTTCGCCGCGATCGAGATCCTCGGCCTCGACTTCGACGAGCTGACATGCGGCCCGCTCGCCATAGCGTTGGTATTGGGCATGGTCTCCGTCGAGCGCGGCGGCAGGCTGCCCCAGATCGCGCCGCTCACCTATCTCGGCAACGGTTCCTATTCCATCTACCTGTGGCACACGCTGGCGATCTCGGTTGTCGTCAAGCTTGCGGCATCGACACCGATCCCATCAGATGTCGTGGCCTTTCTCGGAATGATATCGGGAACCCTGCTCGGAATATTCGCCTATGAGCTGGTTGAAAAACCGCTGCGCAATCTGCTGCGGAATGTCAGCTGGCGACGGGCTCGCCCCTCGCCGGCATGACTATGAGGCTCAACCTCACATGCGCCGGCGCCGCAGCTGATCGAAATAGACGATGACGATGATCAGCGCGCCGGTGATGATGCGTTGCCAGAAGGAATTCAGGTTCAGCAGATTGGCGCCGTTGTTGATGGTTGCAAGAATGAAGGCGCCGATCAGCGGCCCGTAGACGGAGCCGACCGCGCCGAACAGGCTGGTTCCGCCGATGACCGAAGAGGCGATCGCCTGCAGTTCCCAGCCATCGGCCTGCGTGGCGTTGCCGATCGCGATGCGCGAGGCCAACAGCACGCCGACGAAGGCGGCGCAAACACCCGACAGGATATAGGCGAGATAGATCATCCCGTTGACGTTGACGCCTGAAAGGCGCGCCGCTTCGCGGTTCGAGCCGACCGCAAAGAGATAGCGGCCCCAGCGGCTGAGATGCAGGAAGACAACGGCCGGGATCGCGACCAGGATCACCATCCAGAACAGACTTGGAATGCCCAGGAAGTCGGCGACGGCAAAATTGGTGAAATCGTCGTTGACGATATTGATCGTCGAGCCGTTGGTGATGAGCAAGCCGATGCCGCGCAGCGATGTCAGCGTCGCCAGCGTGATGATGAAGGGTGGCAGGCCCATGCGCACGATGCCGAAACCATGGAAAGCGCCGATCAGCACTCCGAACAGCAGGGTTATGAGGATGGCGGCCCAGACCGGAAATCCCGCCTGAAGCAGCCAGGCGACGATGACCGTGCAGAAGCCGACGATCGCGCCGACGGAGAGGTCGATGCCGGCCGTGATGATGACGAAGGTCTGCCCCAATGCGAGGATGGCCGTCATCGACCCCTGGCGCATGAGGTTGGTGATGTTGAGCGGGGTCCAGAACTTGTCCGTCCAGAAACCGAGCAGAACCCAGAGCGCCAGCAGGAGCAGGATCAGCGTCAGGCTGAAGAGGATGTTCATCTTGCGTCGCGGCGCGACGGTCGGGCCCTCTGTGGTGTTCGCGGCCATTCTTGTTCTCCCTCTTTCGAGTTTCTTATCGTTCAGACGCCGATTGCCTCGCCAAGGACCACCTCATGCGTCGCGGCGTGAAAATCATGGCTGGCGACCAGCTGGCCGTGGCGGAAGACATGCAGACGATCGGCAAGCTCGTAGACCTCCGGCAGATAGGAGGAGATGACGATGATGCCCGCGCCGTCGCGCAGCAGGTTCGCGAACAGGCGGTAGATCTCCGCCTTGGTCCCGACGTCGACTCCGACCGTCGGTTCGTCGAAGATGAACAGCTTTGCACCGTGGCTCAGCCACTTGCCGATCACCACCTTCTGCTGATTGCCGCCGGACATGGCGGAGACCAGAACCCGCCGGCTCGGCGTCTTGATGCTGAGGCCGCGGATCTGCTGGTCGGCGTTGGCAGCCTCACGCTTGTTGTCGATGATCGGACCGCGGCTCAGCCGCTTGAAAACGGGCAGATTGATGTTGAGGCCGATCGGCAGGTTGAGGCAGAGCCCCTGATCGCGGCGGCTTTCCGGCGCCAGCGCAATGCCGAGCTCCATCGCATCGCGCTCGTTGCGGATATCGACCTTGCGCCCCTGCCAGTAAATTTCCCCCGAGGAGAGCGGCTGACGCCCATAAAGACCGAGGGCGAATTCGCTGCGGCCGGCACCGATCAGCCCGTAAAGGCCGACGATCTCGCCGGCGCGAACGCTCAGCGAAACATTCTCGAAGCCGGGGCCGGAAAGGCCGCGCACCTCAAGGATGGTATCGCCGATCGGAATCTCCTCCTTGTGGTAGATCTGTTCGATGGAACGATTGATCATCAGCTTGATCAATTCGTCCTCGTTCGTTTCGGAGATCGAGCGGGTCCCGACATGCGTGCCATCGCGCAGCACGGAGACGCGATCGGCCAGTTCGAACACCTCTTCCATGCGGTGGCTGATATAGACGATCGTGATGCCTTCGCTCTGCAGGCGGCGGATCAGCTTGAACAGCTGCGCCGATTCCTGGCGGGTGAGATAGGCGGTCGGCTCGTCGAAAATCAGGAATTGCGTGCCGCGCATCGCCGCTCTCGCGGTCGCGACCAGTTGTTGCTGGCCGATGGTGAGCGAGCTCAGGAGTTCGCCGGCCGGCAATCCGAAACCGAGATCGTCGAGCACCGTCTGGGCCAGGGCGACCATCTGCTTCTTGCGCATCAGGCCGAAACGATTGACCTCGTCGCCGAGAAAGAGATTGGCGGCGACCGTCAGATGCGGGCAAAGCACCACCTCCTGATGTACGGCATTGATACCGCGTGCGATCGCCTCGTTCGGCGTTGCCAGCGCCACCGGATGACCGCACCAGAAGATTTCGCCGGCCGTGCGCGTGATCACACCCGTCAGGAGCTTGATGAGCGTCGACTTGCCGGCGCCGTTTTCACCGACGATCGCATGAATTTCCCCGGCCAGGAATGTGATCGTCGCTGGCTTCAGCGCCTCGACATAGCCGTAGCGCTTCTGCAGTCCCTTGAGTTCGAGAATGGGCGAGCCTGCCGGAACACGGCTTGCTTCCGTCTTGACGGTATCGTCGTGCCGATGGCTGATTTCTTCAAGGCTCGTCATGAGGTCTCCTCCCTCTCGCATCGCCGCGCGGCCGCTTTTGGAAAGCGGTCAGACGAAAAAGCCGCGCCCGAGGCATCGGGCGCGGCCTCAAGCCTTACTTGACCTTCGGGTTGATCAAGGCGTCGATCTTCGGATCGCTCATATTCGCCTTGGTGACGAGATTGGCGCCGGTGTCGACGTTGGCCTCGACCTTTTCCTTCTTGGAAGCGGCGAGCGCCGTCTTGATGCCGTCATAGCCCATGCGATACGGGTCCTGCACCACGAGGCCGGCAAGAACGCCCGACTTCAGGAAGCCGACAGTCTTGTCGTCGTTGTCGAAGCCGATGACCTTGATCTTGTCGCCGAGCTTGTTTTCGGCAATCGCCTGGCCGACGCCCTGGGCCATGATCAGGTTGGAGGCGAAGACGCCGACGAGCTTCGGGTTGGCCGTGATCAGGTCGGTCATGATGTTGAGGCCGGTGGTTGCCTGGCCATCGGCATATTTGTCAGCGACGACTTTGAGGCCCGGATACTTGTTCTTGACCTCTTCCAGGAAGCCCTGACGGCGCTGGTCGAGAGAGCCGACGCCGGGCAGGCTGGTGATGATGGCGATCTCACCCTCTTCCTTGCCGGTCATTCCCTTGACCGCGGCGGCAAGACCGTCGGCAGCGATGCGGCCGCCCTGGACGTTGTCGGTGGTCAGGAACGAGACGAAAGACTTGGAATCGGCGGCCGAGTCGATACCGACGACCGGCACGGACTTGGCGGCTTCATCCACAGGCTTGCCGAGCGCCTTGAACTCGGTCGGTGCGATCACGACCGCAGCCGGCTTGCCGGCAACGGCGTTTTCGAGAATGCTGATCTGACCGTTGATATCGGCTTCGGACTGAGCGCCGAGCTCCGGCACCTTCACGCCGAGATCCTTGCCCGCCTGGCGGGCCCCGGCAAGAACGATCTGCCAGTAGAAGGATGTCGTGTCCTTGACGATGATCGGAATGGTCACGTCGGCTGCGAAGGACTGCACCGGCATCGCCATTGCGATGATGGCAGCGCCGGCAAGGCCGGCAAAGCTGCGGCGGGACAGAAGTGACTTGGCAATTTTCATCTGCTTCTCCTCTCAACGCGCTCTGCTTTCCTGCACACCCGCCGCTGAACGCTTACGGCTCGGTATCGTGACGCCTCGGGCGGCACGCATCGCGCCGCGGCGATAGCCGCCGGCGCCAAAACAGGCTTTCCTCCTCCTCGAAGCCGCCTCTCCCGACGGCCCGATAGCTGCTGTCTGCTAGACGCGGATCGCCTCGTCTCCCAACGGAGGCGCAACCAGGGTCAATCCTTCGAATTCCGCATAGAGGCTGTCGGGAAGCCGAGGCTCCACGAGTTGCATATTGCGCTCAAGACTTGCTGCCTTTGCCGTGCCGATCAGAACCGAAGCCACGCAGGGATTGCGCAACGGGAACTGCAGCGCTGGCTGGGCAAGCGGTATACCATGCCTGCGGGCGATCTCCTCCATCGCCCCGACCTTGGCCAGAATATCCGGCGATGCCGGCAGGTAATCGAAATGTGCGCCGGGTACGGGGCCGGTCGCCAGAATGCCGGAATTGAAGACGCCACCCACGACCAGCGACGTTCCCTTTTTCTCGCAAAGCGGCAACAGCTCGGCAACGGCCGAGCGGTCGAGCAGCGTGTAGCGGCCGGCCAGCAGGATGCAGTCGATATCGGCCGCATGCATCACGTCCAGGCAGACCGGCACCTCGTTGACGCCGAGACCGTAAGCCTTGATCGCGCCGGACGACTTCAGCTCCTCCAGAGCCTTCAGCCCGGAGCCGAGCAGCTGCCCGAGATAGCGCTCGTTGAGGGCCTTGCCGTGGGTATAGCCGCCGATATCGTGAACGTAGAGGATATCGATGCGGTTGAGCCCGAGACGGGCATAGCTGAACTCGACCGAGCGCATGATGCCGTCGTAGGAGTAATCGTAATCGGCATCGAAAGGCAGCGGGTCGACATAGCCGTAATTCGGCACCTTGTCGCTCGGCACCGGACGCATGATACGGCCGACCTTGGTCGACAGCACATAGCTGTCTTCGGGCTGATCGCGCAGAAAATCACCGACACGCCGCTCGCCGAGACCGAAGCCATACCAGGGCGCGACATCGAAATAGCGGATGCCGCTATCCCAGGCGGCCTGCAGGGTCTCCATCGCCTGGTCGCGGGGGCATGCGCGATAAAGGCCGCCCAGCGCCGCAGCGCCGAAGCTGATTTCGGTGACTTCAAGTCCCGTCCTGCCGATCGTTCTTGTCTTCATCACCTCTCCCTTGTGATGACGGTCACTTCAAATCTCGTCGCATATGGCTCGACGGGTTCGCCATCGTCACGTTGCGCGATATCTATTGGCGTGAGGCAATAAAGCCGCATCTCAGGTTGACGGCTGCACTCCGGCTGCAGGATTCAAGCGTAGCCATTCCCACTTCCTCCCTGCTCATCGGCATTACCGGAAGCTCCCAACATCCATCGCCAATTGATTTTGTTTTTTATCTACAATAAACATTTTGGTGTCAACGAGGAAATCACCGACCGCCCGGGGATGGCGGAAAACGCGGTTTCGACACAGCTCCTGCAATTGACTGCCATTGATACATGGTTCAGACAGCGCCGCCGGCAAAGAGCGGCGACGATACGCGAGGGGGAAATGGCAAGGCAAAACACGCTCTTCAAGGAGGCGTACAATCGCTATACGGCCCGCCTGCGGCCCGATACCGAACTGCCGAGCGAGCCTGAAATCGCCGCAGAGCTCGGCGTCAGCCGCAGCACGGCGCGCGCGATCCTGATGCGCCTCAGCGACGCTGGAATCATTCTGTGGAACAAGCGGCAAAAGACGGTCCTGCGCCTGCCGACCCAGGCCGATTTCTTCCCCAAGGAGGAAACCGATTCACTGCACGACATCATCGAGCGCAGCTTCATGATGCGCATCATGTCCGACGAAGCCCAGCCCGGCATGCAGATCAACGAACTGGAGCTGGCCCGCGAAATCGGCACCGGCACCTCCGTCGTGCGCGAATTCCTCATTCGCTTCAGCCGCTTCGGCCTGATCGAGAAGCGACCGAACAGCCACTGGATTCTCAAGGGTTTCACCAGCGAATTCGCGCTCGAGCTTGCCGACGTGCGGGAAATGTTCGAATTGCATTCCGCCGCCGAATTCGGCCGCCTGCCTCCCAGCCATCATGCCTGGAGGGATCTGGAGGCGATCGAGCGGGAGCATCACGAGCTGCTTCAGGATTTCGACACGCACTATCGCGATTTCTCGCGCCTCGACGAGAAGTTTCACCTGCTCATCCATCGCGCCTCGAAGAACCGCTTCATCGCCGATTTCTACGACGTCATCGCCATCATTTTTCACTATCACTACCAGTGGAACAAAGCCTTTGCCCGCGAGCGCAATGCCCGCGCCATAGCGGAACATCTCGACTATATCGAAGCCCTGCAATCCGGCGATCAGCAGAGGATCGACGCCGCCTGCCGCCGGCACCTCGCCTCGGCGCGGCAGACGCTGTTGCAGTCGATCCCGCAAACCACGGTGGAGATCGCCGGCTCGGCCGCCTGATGGCGGGAGCCGGACGGCCGCTCATTTTGCGGTCAAGCGCAGGCCTTGCTTGGCGAAGCGCGGAGACGAGACGCCGAGCTCGACGACGCCGGCCTCCCCGGTCGCCTGCAGCCAGAAGCCCGCGGTTCCGCCCTGGAATGCCACCGTTTCCGGCCCGACGAGCTTCGCCGGACCATCGACCTTGATGGTGATGGCTTCATTGAGGAAAGGCAGGCGCGAGCCGGCCTGATCCAGCGCGCGCACGATGACGCGCACCGTATCACGCTCGCCTGCGCGCAAGGTGTCGGCGTCGGCTTCGACCTGAAGCGTCGTCGGAAGCGGATTGGCGACCATGCGCTGCTCCGCCACCACCTTGCCGCCGATATAGCCGGTAAAGTGTACATCCTCCCATTCCATTCCCCATACGCCGAGTTCGTCCTGGGTGAAGGAACGGTGATCGAAAACGACGGGCGCATGCGGCAGGTGCGGGAAAGTCTCCCGGTCCGGACCGAGGCGCTTGGTGAGCGACCCGTACCGCAGCTCGACCTCGTCGCAATTGGTCAGCACCAGAAGCGGCAGGGCGCCGCCGATATTGCGCTCGCCCCGCGCCCAGATCGTCACCGGCTTCATGACGATCTCTTCGGATGGCTCGCACTGGCTGGCATAGACGTAGGCGGCGAATTTCGGCTCGCGGAACATATCCATGACGCCGTGATAGCAAATGCGGTCGCCCGAGCCGAAATCGCTGTGGGTATTGTAGTCGAACATGCACCATCCGATGGCGCCCGAGATCGACGGATCGCCATAGGCGGCATTCAGGACGTCCAGATGCCGGCGCACATGTTCGTCCTGACGCTGTTCCTGATCGTAGATCTTCGTCGGATACATATGGCCGCCGAACTCGGTGATCAGATAGGGTACGTCCCTTGAAAGACCGGTGTTTTCCTGCTGCGGCCTCAGCGGCGTACGCGGCCGGTTGACGCCCGGCAGTTCCTCGTTGCCGAGGATGAAATCGTTCATCGTATAGACATCCTCGAGCATTTCGCTCTCGGTGATGTAGCGAACGCCGCCGGTCTGGCGCGTCGGATCGAGTTCGCGTGCCAGCCGGTTGGTCTCCGCGTAGAAATCATGGGAGTCCTGGGACTCGTTGATGCGTACGCCCCAGATGACGATCGAGGGATGGTTCCAGTCGCGCTCGATCATGCGCCGCACGTTGCGGATCGACTCCTGCTGCCATTCCTCGTCGCCGATATGCTGCCAGCCGGGAATTTCCTCGAAAACCAGCAGGCCGATGCGGTCGCAATGGTCGAGAAACCATTTCGACTGCGGATAATGCGAGGTGCGCACGATATTGCATTTCAACGTGCGTTTCATGATCTCGGCATCGCGCTCCTGAGCCGAGCGGCCCATGGCATAACCGACATAGGGGAAGGCCTGATGACGGTTGAGGCCCCGCAGCTTCAGCTTCCTGCCGTTCAGCAGGAAGCCCTCGGCCGTAAAACTCGCGGTTCGGAAACCGAAACTCGCGACATGGCGATCCGTCCCGTGATCTGTCGCAAGATCCACCTCGGCCGAGTAGAGGACGGGATTGTCGATATCCCAAAGCGAAATGCCCGCAAGGTCGGAGAAAGCGAGCGTCACGGTCTCACCGCGCGTTTCCACCTGCCGGGAGGCAAAGGCCGTGCCGGCGGCGTCCCGCAGGGTGACTGTTACCTTGCCCTTGAAATCCAGGTTCTGCGGATTGGCGAAATCGCAACGCACCGTCGCGGATTTGCGATCGGCCAGGACGTTGTCCGTCTCGACCTTGATATTGGCGACGGATACGGGAGCGGCCAGCTTCAGCCAGACGTCGCGATAGATTCCTGCATAGGTGAGATAATCGATTCGGCCGCCGAAGGGCGGGATCTCAGGGTTCTCGCTGCCGTCGATCTTGACCGTGATCAGGTTTTCGCCGTGGCGCAGCCGACCGGTCAGCCGAGCCTCGAAGGGCGTGTAACCGTCCTTGTGGGCGACAATCTGCTCGCCGTTCAGATAGACGACCGCATCGGCCATGGCGGCATCGAAAATCAGCGATACCTCGCGTCCGGCGAAGGTCTCGTCCCAGTTCAGGATTTTCTGATAGGTGAAGGCGCGCTGATAGGATTTTTCGTCGAAATAGTTGAAGGGCAGTTCGACGGCCGTATGCGGCAGCGTGACAGGTTGCCCCTCCTGCAGGCGACCGGCGTTCTCGGATGAGAACCCGTCATCAAACGTCCAGGATTCGTTGAAGGCGACAACAGAACGCATATTCAATCCTATCGATTAAGCCCGTCGCATCGGGTGACGAACAGATGTTGCTTGGAAAATCAGGCGCGCGGCGAGGCTGGCGCAGGTGCCGCGGGGCGATATCTATACAGGCTCGCCGCTGACGCGCAATGCGACCGGTTGGCGGATTCCGATTTTCCCGGCGAGCAACCGCTACCGGCGCGATGGCCTCACAAACTTACCGGCCGCGCCCATTCTTGGCTTCCTCGACCGGGCTGCGCACCGAGGCATACATGCCGGTCGTGCGGAATTCCGTCGGATTGATGCCGTAGATGCGGCGAAACACCTTGGAAAAATAATTGGCGTCGTCGAAGCCGGACATGATCGCCACTTCCTTGACCGGAATGAAGGCGGCCTTCGCCAGCAGCTTGGCCGCGCGCTGCATGCGCTGCTGCAGCACGAATTCCGCCGGCGGCACACCCTCGCTTTCGGCAAAGACGCGCGAGAAATGCGCACGGCTGAGGCCGCTGACCCTGGCAAGCTCGCCGACGGGCAGCGGCTTGTCGAGATTGGCATGGATATGGTCGATGACGATCTGCATGGCGGAGCGATCGGCGGCAAAGGCGTGCGAACCGAAGACGTCGTCATAAAGCGCCATGGCCGCCTCGTAGGCGACGGCCGAGGCGGAGGCGGGCGTCTCCGCGCTCTTGACGAGCCGAAGGCTGCAATCGGCAAGGTGATCGATGGTCGCCTGCTGCAACTTCAGCACGGGGCCGGCCGCGGCCAGGATCAGCCGATGGATGCGCAAGGCTTCCTCACCGTTCATCGAGATCCAGAAATATTCCCAGCGCTCCCCTTTCTCCAGCCAGTAGCGATGATTGTGCGGCACGAGCACGAGCAGCGTTTCCCCGGGGTTCACACGATAGCTGCGGTTTTCGTAGCGCAGCCGCCCGGTGCCGCTGATGGTGTGCTGAAGCACCGTGAACGGCGTCTGGCCGCGGCGGCGGCCATCCCAATCGTAGGGTTCGTTGTGCCGGATTTCATAGCCGGCGCTGGTCGGCATGGCATGCAGCCGGTGGCGTCCACGCGGCAGGGAAACCGTTCGCATGACCTGTCCGTTCTTGATCAATTCTTGCAGCACAAAATTACCCTTGAAAGCATAATAGTTCTCTGTTCGGCCAGATTATTATAGGCATAATCCCCGCCGGAAAACAGCGCATGACCGCCGATGAGGACCGGCGATTGGAGAAAAAGCCACGATTTCAGCCTGCTTCGCAACCGATGCGATCATGAGGTGAAAATGCTGATATCTTCCCTGCCGCTGCTTGTTCGACCGACTTGAAGGTGAGGATCATGAGTTTCAAAATCGCTATTATCGGCGCCGGCAGCGTCGGCTTCACGAAAAAACTGTTCACCGACATTCTCTGCGTGCCGGAATTCCGCGACGTCGAATTCGCGCTGACGGACATGAGTGAGCACAATCTGACGATGATCAAGGCGATCCTCGACCGGATCGTCGAGGCCAACAAGCTGCCGACGCGCGTCACCGCCACCACGGATCGCCGCAAGGCGCTGGAAGGCGCGCGCTATATCATCAGCTGTGTGCGGGTCGGCGGCCTGGAAGCCTATGCGGAGGATATCCGCATTCCGTTGAAATACGGCATCGACCAGTGCGTTGGCGATACCATTTGCGCCGGCGGCATTCTCTACGGCCAGCGCAACATTCCGGTCATCCTCGATTTCTGCAAGGATATCCGCGAGGTCGCCGAAAGCGGCGCGAAGTTCCTGAACTATGCCAACCCGATGGCGATGAACACCTGGGCCGCCATCGAATACGGCAAGGTGGACACGATCGGCCTTTGCCACGGCGTCCAGCACGGCGCCGAGCAGATCGCCGAAGTGCTCGGCGCGAAGGACAAGAGCGAACTCGACTATATCTGCTCGGGCATCAACCACCAGACCTGGTTCGTCGACCTGCGCCTCAATGGCCGCAAGATCGGCAAGGACGAGCTGATCGCGGCCTTCGAGGCTCACCCGGTCTTCTCGCAGCAGGAGAAGCTGCGCATCGACGTGCTGAAGCGCTTCGGCGTCTATTCCACCGAGAGCAACGGGCACCTGTCCGAATACCTGCCCTGGTATCGCAAGCGTCCCGACGAGATCAACAAATGGATCGACATGTCGGACTGGATCCATGGCGAGACCGGCGGCTATCTGCGTCACTCCACCGAAACGCGCAACTGGTTCGAGACGGAATTCCAGCAGATCCTCGACAGCGCCTCGCAGCCGATCGACCCTGCCCGCCGCTCCAACGAGCATGCCAGCCATATTCTCGAAGCGCTTGAAACCAACCGCGTCTATCGCGGCCACTTCAACGTCAAGAACAACGGCGTCATCACCAACCTGCCTGCCGATGCCATTATCGAATCCCCCGGCTTCGTCGATCGCTTCGGCATCAACATGGTCGCCGGCATCACTTTGCCCGAGGCGTGCGCGGCTACCTGCATTTCCTCGATCAACGTTCAGCGCATGTCGGTCCATGCCGCCATCAGCGGCGATATCGACCTGTTGAAACTCGCCGTCCTGCACGACCCGCTGGTCGGCGCCGTTGCAACGCCGGAAGAGGTCTGGCAGATGGTCGACGAAATGGTCGTCGCCGAGGCACGCTGGCTGCCGCAATACGCCCATGCCGTCGAAGGGGCGAAGGAGCGCCTGTCGTGCGGCAAGGTCAAGACGCGCGAGTGGAAAGGCGCGGCAAGCCGCAACGTGCGCTCGATCGAGGAGTTGCGCGCGGAAAAAGCCGCCCTGAAGCAGGCCGGTTAATGAGCATGCGGATCGGAAGATAAGGATTATGGCGGGATTTCAGGGGATATCCCGCCATAATCGGCACCTTCCGTATCGAAGGAGGAACGCGAGGCCTCGAACGGAACGCTCGCGATTTTGGGAGAGAGAACAAGATGAGACATTTTCGACCGATCGGCCTTCTGGCCGCATTGACGATTGCCACATCCGCGATCGCCATCAGCGCTTACGCAGCCGAGCCGACAGTGCCGCCCGTGCCACCGGTTTTCCCGGCGGAAGGCAAGATCAAATATGTCGAGCGCAGCTCCATCCTGGAGTTCAAGGCGCTGCCTGAATATCACGAACCCGCCTGGGTCACCGACAAGTTCGTCAAGACCGGCAAGCTGCCGCCCGTCAAGGATCGCCTGCCGAAAGAGCCGCTGGTTTACAAGACCGGCAATATGCCCGATGGCATCGGCGTCTACGGCGACACGCTGCGCCACGTCATCGGCGGACGGCCGGAAGGCTGGAATTACGGCGCCGGCCAGACGCAGGGCTGGGGCGGGATCGATATCGGGCTATCCGAATGCCTGACGCGCACGGCGCCTCTGTTCCAGGTCGAGGCCAAGGACACCGAGCCGCTGCCGAATCTGGCCAAGAGCTGGGAATGGTCGCCGGACGGCCACAAGCTCACCATGCACCTGATCGAAGGCGCGAAATGGTCCGACGGCGTGCCGTTCAACGCCGACGACATCATGTTCTACTGGGAAGACGAGGTCATCGATCCGAACGTCTCGCCGCTTGGCGGCGGCGCATCGCCGGAAGCCTTCGGCGAAGGAACGACGCTGAAGAAGATCGACGATTACACCATCGAATGGACCTTCAAGGACGCCTTCCCGAAGCAATATCTCTATACGATGGCCTATCCGAACTTTTGCCCGGGTCCATCGCACATCCTCAAGCCGCAGCACCCGAAATATTCGAAGAACACCTACGACCAGTTCAAGAACGCCTTCCCGCCGGAATATATGAACATTCCGGTCATGGGCGCCTGGGTGCCGGTCGAATACCGCTCCGACGACATCATCGTCATGCGCCGCAATCCCTATTACTGGAAGGTCGACGAGAAGGGCAATCAGCTGCCTTACCTCAACGAGCTGCACTACAAGCTGTCCACCTGGGCGGACCGAGACGTGCAGGCCGTTGCCGGCTCCGCGGATCTTTCGAACCTCGAGCAGCCGGAAAACTTCGTCGCTTCGCTGAAGCGTGCAGCACAACCCGATGCTCCGGCCCGTCTCGCCTTCGGTCCTCGCCTCATCGGCTATAACCTGCAGATGAATTTCTCCGCCAACGGCTGGGGCAATCCCGACCCGCGTGGCCAGGCCGTGCGCGAGTTGAACCGCAACGAGGATTTCCGCAAGGCCGTGACCATGGCGCTCGACCGCAAGGCGCTCGGCGATTCGCTGGTCAAGGGACCTTTCACGGCAATCTATCCGGGCGGTCTTTCTTCCGGCAGCACCTTCTATGACCGCAACTCCACGGTCTATTATCCCTTCGACCTCGCCGGCGCCAAGGCCGAGCTTGCGAAGGCCGGCCTCAAGGACACCGATGGCGACGGCATCGTCAACTTCCCTGCCGACGTCAACGGCGGCAAGGATGTGGAAATCACGCTTCTGGTCAGCAACGATTACACCACCGACAAGAGCCTTGCCGAGGGCGTCGTCGCCCAGATGGAAAAGCTCGGTCTGCGCGTCATCATCAATGCGCTCGATGGTCCGAAGCGCGACGACGCCAATTATAGCGGCCGTTTCGACTGGATGGTCCGCCGCAACAGCACGGAACTGGCTTCGGTCGTGCAGAATACCGAGCAGCTCGCTCCGGTCGGCCCGCGCACGAGCTGGAACCACCGCGCGCCCGAGAGCGGGCAGCTGGACCTGATGCCCTTCGAAAAGGACATGGCCGATATCGTCAACAAGTTCACCACGTCGAAGGACAACGACGAACGCGTGGCCTTGATGAAGCAGTTCCAGAAGATATCGACCGGGCATCTCTACAATATCGGCCTGACCGAATATCCGGGCGCGCTCATCATCAACAAGCGCTTCTCCAACGTTCCCCCGGGCACGCCGATCTTCCTGTTCAACTGGGCGGAAGACTCCATCATGCGCGAACGCCTCTGGGTGGCTGCAGACAAGCAAGGAAAGTACGAGCTGTTCCCCGAGGAGCTTCCGGGCGCGCCGGGCAGCGCCGGCCCGATCAAGTAGGCTCGATCGAAGCCATCCATGGCAGCCGACATGACGCCGGCTGCCATGGAGGTCCAGAACATTCCGGCGACCAGCCCTTGCCGGGAAAGAATGAACCGCTGGTGCATATCGTCCTGAAGGATCGAGACTGCCGCCGACAGCATCAAGAGAAGCGAACCGTCCGATGTTACGATTCCTGCTCGTTCGCATAGCATCCGCCATTCCCGTGCTCTTCATCCTGAGCGTGGTGACTTTCGCCATCATTCAGGCACCGCCGGGCGACTATGCGGATTACATCCGCTCGCAACTGATGAACCAGGGCGGCGCATCCTTCGCGCAAGCCGATGAGCAGGCGCAGATCTATCGCCACGAGCACGGGCTCGACAAGCCGATTGTCATCCAATACGTCAACTGGATCGGCGGCATCGTCACCAGGGGCGATTTCGGCTACAGCATGTTCTACAACAAGCCCGTTGCCGATGTCGTCGGCGAGCGCTTGCCGCGGACGCTGGCATTGGCCCTGGTATGCCATATCTTCGCATCCATCCTCGGCATCGGTTTCGGCATATGGGCTGCAACGCGGCAATATAGCTGGATCGACAGCCTGCTGTCGGGCATTTCCTTTCTCGGCATGACGGTGCCGCGCTTTCTGATGGCGCTGATCATCGTCTACATCCTCGTCTTCCAGCTGAACGTCTCTGAAATCGGCAGCTTCTTTTCGCCGCAATATGGCGGCGCTCCCTGGTCCTGGGCGAAGTTCGCCGATCTGGTCAAGCATGTCTGGCCGGTCGTCGCCATCGCCACCTTCGGCGGGCTCGCCTACAACATGCGCGTCATGCGCGGCAACCTGCTCGACACGCTGAACGCCCAATATGTCGAGACCGCGCGCGCCAAGGGCCTTTCCGGCGGCGCGGTCGTCATGCGCCATGCCGTTCCCAACGCGCTGCATCCGCTTGTCATGTACCAGGGCGTGGTTCTGCCCTACATGCTGACCGGCGAGATCGAAACCGCAATCATCTTCACGCTGCCGACCGTGGGGCCGGCCATCGTCGGCTCGATGGCGGTCGGTGACGTCTACGTCACGGCAACCTTCATGATGGTGCTTTCGGCGACCCTCATCATCGGCAACATCATCGCCGACATGCTGCTTGCCCTGCTCGATCCGCGCGTGCGTCAACAGGGAGGGATTCACTAATGCTCGCCTTCAACAGCTCCCCGGCCCCATCGGACGAGAAAATCAAGCATAAGAGCGGCAGTGAGAGCTACATCGCACTGGTCTGGCGCCGCCTGAAGCGTTCCTGGACCGGCATGAGCGGCCTGACCCTGGTTATCCTGCTGCTACTGATGGCCGCCTTCGCCGAATTCATCGCGCCGCTCGATCCGAAAGCGACGGACACCGGCTTCGCGCCGCCGCAGGTCATGAGCTTTCACGACAAGGACGGCAACCTCGTCTTCCAGCCGCGGGTCTATGCGCTCGTCGAGACCTCCGATCTCGACCCCGTGACATTCCAGCCGATCGTGGGGCCGGATTACGACAATCCGCGCCTGCTCGGCTTCTTCGTCAAGGGCGACCCCTACCATCTCTTCGGCCTGATCCCCGGCGACCGCCATCTTTTCGGAGCGACCGACGGCGGCCCGGTCCATTTCCTCGGCACGGACAAGTTCGGCCGGGACGTGCTGTCGCGCGCCATCTACGGCTCGCGCATCTCGCTGATGATCGCCCTGACGGTCGTTGCCATCGTCACCATCGTCGGCACCACGGTCGGGATGATCTCGGGTTATTTCGGCGGGACGGTCGATGCGTGGATCCAGCGCTTCGTCGAAGTGGTTCTGGCCTTCCCGCAATTGCCGCTCTACCTCGCGCTGACATCGCTGATCCCGGTCACGGCGCCGACCAACGTGTTCCTAGCGTTCGTCATCGTCGTCATGTCGGCCCTCGGCTGGGCGCAGATGTCGCGTGAGGTGCGCGGCAAGACGCTGGCGCTGGCGAGGATCGACTATGTCCGCGCCGCGATGGCGGTGGGTGCCACCGATCGGCGCATCATTCTTCAGCATATCTTTCCGAACGTCATGAGCCACGTCATCGTCGCGGTGACGCTGGCGATCCCGAGCGTGGTGCTGCTGGAGTCCTTCCTCGGCTTCCTCGGCTTCGCCGTCAAGCCGCCGCTGATTTCCTGGGGCCTGATGCTGCAGGATACGTCGACCTACTCGGTCATCGGCTCCTATCCCTGGATTCTCTCGCCCGTCGGCTTCGTTCTGATCACCGTCTTCGCCTTCAACGCGCTCGGTGACGGCCTGCGCGACGCGATCGACCCCTATTGAGAGGAGACCGGATATGGCTCTTGCACTCGTCAATCCCTTCGCTCCTGACATCCGCTTCGACGCCGGCGACAGAGCGGTCTCGCCGATCATCGACGCGCGCAATATCGCCGTCAAATTCAAGGTCGAGGACGGCATGGTCGATGCCGTCAAGGATATCTCGTTCCAGCTCTATCGCGGCGAAACCATCGCCATCGTCGGCGAATCCGGCTCCGGAAAGTCGGTGACGGCACGCACGGTCATGGGATTGCTGACCAAGCGCGCCGTGGTTTCGGACAAGTCCGCCGTCCACTACGATGGCAAGAATGTGCTGAGGTTTTCCGAGAGGGCGCGTCGGCAGCTGCGCGGCGACCGCATCTCGATGATCTTCCAGGAGCCGATGAGCTCGCTCAATCCGATCTATACGATCGGCAGCCAGATCGTCGAGGCGATCCGCGTGCATCGCAAGGTCAGCCGCCGCGACGCGGAAAAGCGGGCCCTCGAATTGCTGAAGCAGGTGCAGATCCCCGATCCGGAAGCGAGGCTGAAGCAATATCCGCATCAGCTGTCCGGCGGCCAGCGCCAGCGCGTGATGATCGCCATGGCGCTCGCCAACGATCCGGACGTCCTGATTGCCGACGAACCCACGACCGCGCTCGACGTCACCGTGCAGGCGCAGATCCTGAACCTCATCCGCAACCTGCAGAAGCAGCTCGGCATGGCGGTGATCCTGATCACCCACGACCTGACGGTCGTGCGCCGGTTTTCCGACTATGTCTATGTGATGCAGCACGGCGAGATGCGCGAGCACAACACGACCGAGGCGCTTTTCGCGCATCCGCAGCATCCCTATACGCAGCATCTGCTGACGTCGGAACCGCGCGGGCAGGCAAAGCCGCTGCCGCCGAACTGCGACATCGTCCTCGAGGGCAAGTCCGTCAAGGTCGCCTTCATGCTGCGTCACGGCAGCTTCTTCAAGCCCGACATGCGTGAGCTCGTCGCCGTCGACGGCCTCAATATCGAGCTGCGCCGTCACGAGACGCTGGGTCTGGTCGGCGAATCCGGCTCCGGAAAGACCACCTTCGGCCAGGCGCTGTTGCGCCTCATCGATGCCGATGGCGGCGAGATCTATTTCGACGGGCAGCCGATCCATGGCCGGTCGCGCGCCGAAATGCGGCCATTGCGCTCGCGCATGCAGATTGTCTTCCAGGACCCGTTCTCATCGCTCAATCCACGCATGACCATCGGCCAGATCATTTCGGAAGGGCTGGTGGTCAACAATCTCGGCGCCAACAGGGCCGAGCGCCTGGAGCGCGTCAAGGAGGCGCTCGTCAGCGCCGGCATGCCGGCCAACATTCTCTCGCGCTTCCCGCACGAGTTTTCCGGCGGGCAGCGCCAGCGCATCGCGATCGCCCGCGCCATCGCGCTCGAGCCGGAGTTCATTCTGCTCGACGAGCCGACCTCCGCGCTCGATCTTTCCGTCCAGGCCCAGATCATCGACCTTCTGCGCAAGCTGCAGGACGAGAGGGGCTTGAGCTACCTCTTCATATCACACGACCTCAAGGTCGTCCGCGCCCTTTGCCACCGCGTCATCGTCATGCAGCATGGCAAGATCATGGAGGAAGGGCCGGTCGAACAGGTTCTGTCGCATCCCAAGACCGCTTACACCGAACGCCTTGTCAGAGCGGCGTTCGAGGTAGCTTCCTAAGCATTTCAGGAGATTTTACATGACAGGCACTCCCAAGATCACGTTCATCGGAGCCGGCTCGACGGTCTTCATGAAGAATATCATCGGCGACGTCTTGCAGCGCCCCGCGCTGGCAGGCGCCAGGATCGCGCTGATGGACATCAATCCGCAGCGGCTCGAGGAAAGCGCCATCGTGGCTCGCAAGCTGGCCTCGACCCTCGGCGCCTCCGCGACCGTGGAAACCTTCACCGACCAGCGCAAGGCGCTCGACGGCGCCCATTTCGTCGTCGTCGCCTTCCAGATCGGCGGTTACGAACCATGCACCGTCACCGATTTCGAGGTGCCGAAGAAATACGGCCTGCGCCAGACGATCGCCGACACGCTCGGCGTCGGCGGCATCATGCGCGGCCTGCGCACGGTTCCGCACCTGTGGAAGATCTGCGAGGACATGCTCGCCGTCTGCCCGAACGCGATCATGCTGCAATATGTGAACCCGATGGCGATCAACACCTGGGCGATCGGCGAGAAATACCCGACGATCAAGCAGGTCGGGCTTTGCCATTCCGTGCAGGGCACGGCGATGGAACTGGCGCACGATCTCGACATTCCCTACGAGGAAATCCGCTACCGCTCGGCCGGCATCAACCACATGGCCTTCTATCTCGAATTCGAGCATCGCCAGCCGGATGGTTCCTACCGCAATCTCTATCCGGATCTCGTCCGCGCCTATCGCGAAGGACGCGCGCCGAAGCCCGGCTGGAATCCGCGCTGCCCGAACAAGGTGCGCTACGAGATGCTGACCCGCCTCGGCTATTTCGTCACCGAAAGCTCGGAGCACTTCGCCGAATATACGCCCTACTTCATCAAGGAAGGCCGCGAAGACCTGATCGAGAAGTTCGGCATCCCGCTCGACGAATATCCGAAGCGCTGCATCGAGCAGGTGGCGCGCTGGAAGAACCAGGCCGAGGAATATCGCACGGCCGAGAAGATCGAGGTCAAGCAATCGAAGGAGTACGCATCCTCGATCATCAATTCGGTCTGGACCGGCGAACCTTCCGTCATCTACGGCAACGTCCGCAACAATGGCTGCATCACGTCGCTGCCGACCAATTGCGCTGCCGAAGTTGCCTGCCTCGTCGATGCGTCCGGCATCCAGCCGACCTATGTCGGCGATCTGCCGCCGCAGCTGACGGCTCTCATCCGCACCAACATCAACGTGCAGGAGCTGACCGTGAAGGCCCTGATGACCGAAAATCGCGAGCATATCTACCATGCGGCGATGATGGACCCGCACACGGCAGCCGAACTCGATCTCGATCAGATCTGGTCGCTGGTGGACGACCTCCTGGCAGCCCACGGTGACTGGCTGCCGGAATGGGCACGCGGTAGCCGCAAGGTTCAGGCCGCCTAAAGCCATTCTCTCCCGGCTTGCGGCCAAAAGGCCTCGCGGCGTCGCCGCGGGGCCTTACGTCTCTGGCCGGTCCGGAAACCTGAAAATCCGGAACCCGGCAGATGGCGCATCGATAATCGATGGCAAAGCACGAAGGACTGCGTTAGAAACACGCGCAGCCTGGAGGAGACGAACGACATGGCGAGCTTGGAGACATTCAACACCGGAACCTTCGTCGGCCGCATCTGGCGCCCGGACGTGAAAGGCCCTGCCCTCGTCACCATTCGGGACGGCATGCTTTGCGACATCACCTCCAAGGAAGCGCCGACCATGCGCGACCTGCTGGAGAAGAACGATCCGGTTGCTTTCGTTCGCGCGCAGAAAGGCGAGGCCATCGCCAGGCTCGACGAATTGCTGGCGGCCAGGGCCAATGAATTGGCCATCCACCTTCTCGCCCCCATCGACCTGCAGGCGATCAAGGCCTGCGGCGTCACCTTCGCCCGCTCGATGCTGGAGCGCGTCATCGAGGAGCGCGCCGCCGGCAATCCGGATCTTGCCGAATCGATCCGCGGCAAGGTGACTGCCCTGATCGGCGACAGCCTGCGCAACCTCAAGGCCGGGTCTCCCGAAGCCGCCAAGGTCAAGGCAGCCCTGATCGAGGAAGGTGTCTGGTCGCAGTATCTCGAAGTGGGCATCGGGCCCGATGCGGAAGTCTTTTCCAAGTCGCAGGTCATGTCCTCGGTCGGTCCCGGTGCGGATGTCGGCCTGCATCCGATCTCCAAATGGAACAATCCCGAGCCGGAAATCGTGCTCGCCGTCGACAGCGGCGGCAGGGTCAAGGGCGCCACGCTCGGCAACGACGTCAACCTGCGCGATGTCGAGGGCCGGTCCGCCCTGTTGCTCGGCAAGGCGAAGGACAACAACGCGTCCTGCTCGATCGGGCCGTTCATCCGCCTGTTCGACGAAACTTACAGCCTTGACGACGTGCGCAACGCCGAACTCGACCTGAAGGTCGAAGGAGCGGATGGCTATGTGCTGCACGGCCGCTCGTCGATGAAGGAGATCAGCCGCGATCCCCTTGACCTCGTCGCCCAGACCATCGGCCGCCATCACCAGTATCCCGATGGGTTCGTGCTGTTCATGGGAACGCTTTTCGCACCGGTCGAAGACCGCGATACGCCCGGACAGGGGTTCACCCATAAGGTCGGCGACATCGTTACCATCTCCAACGACAAACTCGGCTCATTGCGGAACCGCGTGCTGCTGTCGACGGAGTGCGCGCCCTGGATCTTCGGCGCGTCGCACCTGATGCGCAATCTCGCCGGGCGCGGCTTGCTCTGAAGCATCAGGTAAAATCGGGTTCGGCCCCGCTATCCCGCGGGGTTCTCGATGCTCGATGTCGCGGCTGGCATCGCGTCATAACAATAAACAGATGGCCCTGCCGGTAATCTATCCTTCAAGGCCGACATGGCGCCCCTTGCCGATTGGCCGGATCGCACCCGTCTTCATGCTGCCTGGAATAGCGCCGCCCGCCGCTCAAGGCGCGCGGATGGCCGGCATTTCGATCTCAATGGGTGGACATCGGCTGCGGCTGGTCGAGCCGGCTGCGAACGGCCGTGAGTTCGGAGGTCGTATGGTTGAGGCGGTCGGCGAGCACACGCATGATTTCGACGGCCATTTCCGGAAAGTCGCTGAGCAGCTTCAGGAAATGCTCCTTGCTGATCTTCAGGGCTTCGAGCCTCGATGTGGCCTTTACAGTGGCGGTACGGGAGACGTCGCAGAGGATGGCGATCTCGCCGACGATGGAATTGAGGTCGACTTCGGCAACCTTGATCTCGCCGGCTGGGCTATCGACGAGAATATCAGCAGTTCCGGAAAGAACAACATAGGCCGCATCGCCCTGATCGCCCTGATGAAACAGAGTTTGGCCAGCATTGTAGCTGACGCGATCGGACGTAAACGCCAAAAGCTTCAATTTCGCAGGCGCGATGCGCGAAAAAATCGGCACCCGCTTCAGCATTTCAACTTCGTCCTTCAGAAGCATGGACTTCGATACCCCCAGTGTTCGGCCCCAGACGCACTGTCGAGATAGGATATTACGATAACAGTTCTTTGAACATACCGTTTTTCTCCAAAAGATCGGTGCTGGACCCGCTTTCGACAAGGCTTCCATGGTCGAAGACAAGAACGCGGTCGAACAATTCGGCAAAGCTCGGGTTGGAAAGTACCCAGACGATCGCCGGCGCGTAGCCGTCGCTGTCGAGTTTTCCCAGGATTGCCCTGGCGATCTGATCCTGAACGCGATGGTCGAGCGCCGGCAGCGGACGATTGCAGATGATGTAGTCCGCCCGTTTCAGAAGCGCGCGCCCGAGATTGAGCTTCTGGCGCTGCACGTTCGTCAGGCGCTTGCCGCCGGAGCCGACATCGTAATCCAGGCCGATCGACAGAACACTGTCATGCATGCCCAGACGCCCGAAGACATCGTACATGATCTGATGGATGCGCTCCGGCGCATTGGCCTGCTGATGGGCGATGCGACCGAACAAGACGTTGTCCATCAGCGTCGCGGAAGCGGTGAAACGCTCCGGATCGTAGCGCTCGATCACGCTGGCAAGATCCGCCGGAATATTCTCGTAGAACTTCGCACGCGCCTGCACGATCTTTTCCATCAGCACCTGCGTCAGCAGACCGAAGCGGTGGCGCGGCTCGATATAGGAAAAGCTGAGGCGGATGATGGCCGCGCGCTCGTCATCCGTCGCCGCCTCGTAGCCCTTGCCGTTCAGCTTCTGCAGCAGCGCCTCGTAGGTGGGGATATCCTCCGCCGTCATGAAGGTCAGCTGCTGGAAGAAGGGATGATCCGGCGGCAGGTCGGTGAAGAGCTCGACCGCGTTCTCGGCGATCTCCAAGCCCATATCGTACAAATCGGACACGAGCCCGGTCTCGGCGAATATCTGCTGGAAGTAAGGATTCGCAGCCAGCTTGCGGTTGGTCATCTGCGGCCGCTTCAATGTGCCGAACAGCAGATTTTCGCCGACCGTCGCCTGCTGGTTATAGGCGTCGAAGCGGAAGGGAACGACAAGATCTTCCAGCTTCTCCTCTTCGAGCTGCAGCCGCAATGCCTGCCGCAGCTCGACGATGCGCGACGTCAGATCCTGATGGGCCGCGGCATCGACGTTCGAGCGCAACGCCATGTCGAAGATATCCTGGGACATGGCGACGGCATCGAGAACCGGGCGGATCGCGGAATAGATATCATCCGGACCCGTCGCGCCCGCAGCGGCATAATCGACCCAATCGCTGTTGAGGTCGAATTCCGGATTGGCCGCGCGCCGCGCTTCCATTACGCGCCATTTTTCCTTCAGGGCCTCGTCTTCGGTGTAGACCGGAGGGATGAGCGGCGCGTGCTTGAGGGCATAGAGCAGATTGCTGCGCAAGGTGCCGTGGAAGAAGAACGTCTCCGACGACGCATAGGCGATGCGCCGTCCCGTCATCGATTCCGGCAACTCCAGAATATCCTGCCCGTCGATCGAGACACGGCCGCTGTCTGCCCATATCAGCCGTCCGAATGCCTCGGCGAGATATTCGCCGCCGGCACCACTGTCGCCGACGATCGCCACCTTCTCGCCGGGTTGAATCTCGACCGATACGTGATCGAGCACGCGTGCGCCGCTGTCGTCGACCACCGTCAGATTGGTCGCAACGAGGGAATGGGTGATGCGGCCCGCCGGCGCGGGGGAAACCACCTGGATCTTCGAATCGATCAGATTATCGACGCTGAACTGCTCGACCACCTGATTGTACTTGACCTGAACGTCCTGGCGCGACTGATCCCAGTCGATCAGTTCCTTGAGCGGTCCGGGCAGGTCCTTATAGGCATTGATGACCGCGACGAGCTGACCGATGTCCAGCCGCCCCTGCAGCGCCAGGAAACCGCCGATCAGGTAGAACAGGAACGGCGTAACCTGAGCAAGGAAGTTGTTGATGAATTTCACCAGAAACTTCCACTGATAGAGATCGTAGCGGATCGAAAAGATCAGCCCGAGGCGGTGAGCGATGTCGGCGCGCTCCAGATTCGTGGTGTCGTTGGCATGGATCGTGCCGATGCCGTCGACGATCTCGCCGACGCGGCCGGAAAGTTCGCGCGCCGTCAGCTGGCGCTGGCGGCCGAGTTCCAGCAACCGCCTGCGCATGCGTGGAATGACGATCGCCTGCACGGCGACGATGGCGGCGGCGATCATGCCGAGCCAGAAATTCTGCATGATGATGAAGACGAGCGCAGTCACGGCCTGGCCGCCGAGAAGGGCGGGCTGAACGAAGGCATCGCCGGTAAAGCCGCCCATCGGCTCCACCTCGTCCTTGATCATGGTGGCGATTTCCGCAGGCTTCACCCGCTTGAAATGGGCCGGAGGGAACCGCAGCACGCGATCGATCAGCTCGAAGCGGATGCGCCGCAACATCCGCTCGCCGAGCCGGCCCTTGTAGGTATTGATGTAGAGCTTGAAGAGGCCGTTGAGCACGACAAGCGCCAGAAACACGAGGCTCAGCGAGACCAGCATCCACACGCGGGTCAGCTGTACGCCATGAAACACTTCGATGTGGCCGATCAGCGGCATGTCGAAGGCGATATGCATGAAAGTCTGCGTATCGCCGGGATGCTCGAAACCTTTGCCCTGGATCGGCCCGTTGACGATCTGCTTCGGCAGGTCGAAGGACAGGAAGTACGGGATCATCGAAGCCGCGACGACCAGCAGTATCCACATCTGCTCCAGCCGGGTATTCGACCAAATATAACGCGCTAGGCTTTTTTCCATTGCTTACTGCAGGCTTTCAAATTCAACGCCCAGCGACGGCCAGATGCCGGCACCGATGTTGCAGGGATGCGGGAAGATTTCGTTGCGGATATGTCGCCCCATGTGTGAAAAGGGACACGGCCCGGTCTTTCGTCCCCGCCCCTCCCGATTCATCGATTTCCCGATTTATATCACAAGATTGCAGGAATCCAGGAGGATAAAACGACAGGCGGCTCCCCATCGCCGCCGCGCCCACTCCCTATGGGAGCCGGCGCAGGATGGCCGAGGTTCCGGCAGCACCGCCGAGATCGATATCCGGATTGTCCGGCTTGGGTCGCGACAGCGCGGTCGTCACCGCCTCGGCAAGCAGATCGGTCGTCAATCCCGCCTCCGGCAGGGTCAAAGCCAGCCCCAGCCTCTCCAGCCGCTCGGCCCTGACGGATTGCTCCGTTTCTCCGCCGGCCGTGAAGGGAACCAGAATGGCGCGGCAGCCGGCGACAAGAAGGTCGCCGACCGTGTTGTAACCCGCTTGCGAGATCGATAGCTCGGCTCCCCGCAGGAGAGATGGAAAATCCCTGCGAAACCGAACGAGCGTGACATTGTCGGGCGCGTCCTCTTCGAGGGCGGCATAATCCTGTTCAGGCAGGTTCGGTCCTGCAATCAGCAGCCAGCGGCGGTCGGTCGCCACGCGGCCGGCCGCCTCCAGCGATGCCCGGACAAGATCGCGCCCGACCGCACCGCCGCCGGCCGAAACAACGATATCGAAGGTTTCGGCAGGCTCCGGAGGCAAAGCGGGAGCGACAAGGCCCGTATAGACGATCTTGTCGGCAATCGCCCCGGTCAAGGGAAAGGTCTCCTCCAGCCGGACGAAATGCGGATCGCCGTGGACAAGCACGCCATCGAAACGATCGCGAAGCAGGGCCACCGTCTCTTCGTCGCGCCCCGGCTTTTTCTGCTGCTGGAGAATATCGCGCACGGAGCTGTAAAGCCTCGGCTTCGGATCGGCCGTCGCAACGGCTTCGAGCAACGGCAGGAGTTCGAAACGCATCTGCCTGCGGCCGAACGGAAAGGCCTCGATGATGACGACGTCGGGCGCTGCCTGCCGGAACGCATCCAGCAACAGGTCCCGGCGGTGAGACAGAAAGTCCTCGTCGACAGGCTTGCCGGCCTGATCGGCAAGCCCGGAAAAACCGGCGCTGCTGGCGACCACCGCCGGCAAGGTGACCGAGGTCACATCCGGACCGGGAAACCCGTTCACCGGCACGCCCCCCGTGACGACCGTCACCTGACAACCGTCTTTCGCCAAAGCGCTGGCAATGCGACTGGCGCGCGCCAGATGGCCGATGCCGAGCAGGTGCTGAACGTAGAAGAAAATACGCAAGGGCGGGGAATGCGATGCCGTCATGCGGATTTGCGCCATTGATCTTCCTTCTGCCACTGCTCCTCGAACAGCCGGGTCAATTGCCGGATGCTGGCGTGATAATCGAAATGCTCGCGAACCCGCCGCTCGGCTGCCTCCCCGAGCCGCAAGCGCAGCGCCGGGTTGCGAATGGCCGATTCCAGCGCTGCGGCGAGGGCCTGCGGATCTTCCGAGGGAACGACGAGTCCGTTGACGCCGTCATCGAGCAGTTCCGGAACGCCGGACACATTGGTCGAGACGCAGACGAGACGCTGGCTCGATGCCTCCACGAGCACATTCGGCAGCCCGTCGCGGTCGCCGTCCGCCGCCACCCGGCAGGCGAGAGCGAAAATATCGGCCTCACGATAATGGGCGAGCACATCCTCCTGCGCCAGCGCACCCTTCCAGGCGATGCGGTCGGCAATCCCGAGCGTGCCGGCCAATGCCTTCAATTTCGACAGGCCATCGCCGCCGCCAATATGAGTGAAGCGCCAGTTGATATCGCCGGGCAACAACGCCAGTGCTTTCAACAGCACGTCGTACCCTTTTTTTTCCACGGCACGCCCGACGCTGAGGATGAAGGCAGGATCGGAGGCATCGGTGCCATCGCGATTGGAATGCGCGCCGGAAAATGGGCCGAAACGGTCGAGATCCAGGCCGTGATAGCTCAGATGCACCTTGTCGCCCGCCGCGATCAGGTCGCGCATGTGCTCGAAGCCGGTGCGCGTGCACGTCACCGCCCAGCGGGCCCGGTCGAGCTTTTCCGAAAGCTCCCAGTCCGGCGAGGTCCAGATATCCTTGGCATGCGCCGAGCATGTCCAGGGAATACCGGTCATGAGGCTGGCATAGGCCGTCACCGAGGCCGGCGTGTGGATGAAATGGGCATGCAGCCACTCGCCGCCGTCGGGCCACTCATGCGCCAGCACCAGCGCCTGGCCGAAGCGGCGTACGCGGTTCGGCGTAAGGTCGCGTTTCAGATCGGCCCAGAATTGCTTCAGAAGCGGCTTGAAACCCGGCTTGCGGATGCCGGCGAGGAATGCCCGCAAGACCCTCAGAGGCTCGTCGTGCAGATATTCCGGCAGGTAGACGACACGCGCCTTGATTTCGTCATGGACGGGATGGCGCTTCTTGTCCGTGGGCTTGCGCATCGAAATCAGCGTCAGGTCGAAACCGGCCTTCTCCAGACCGAGCAACTCCTGTGCAATGAAGGTTTCCGATAGGCGGGGATAGCCTTTCAGGACCACCAGTATTTTCTTCCGCATCGACAAGGTCCGGTGATCTATTCTGCCACGATCGATAGCGGCGGGTAGCGCTCGCGATCGTCGAACCACTCGCCGATGGTGCGCGAAATATGCACCAATCCCTCGAGGCGCATGTTGCTGCTGCTTGCCGAGGGCGGCACGCGGTTTGCCAGGCGCTTCAAGGCGGCGGCAAGCTGCTTCGGATCGGCCGATTCCTCCGGCAGCAGCATGTCGACGAGGCCGAGCTCGCTCGCCCGTTGCGCGCGGATCAGCTGCTCCTCGCGCGGCCGCGTGCGCGGGATGATCAGTGCCGGCTTGTCGAAGGACAGGATCTCGCAATAGGTATTGTAGCCGCCCATCGCGACGACCGCCTTGGCTCCGGCAATCAGCTCTTCCATCTTGTTGTCGAACTCGATGACCTGCAGACAGTCGATCCTGGCGGCTCGCTCCAGCAACTGGCTGCGCTCCTTGGCCGGCATATAGGGACCGAGGACGATCAGCGTCTTCTGCGTCAGCGACCTGTCATGCTCGAAGGCGCCGACGACATCGCTGACCAGATCGGCGCCATCGCCGCCGCCGCCGGTCGTGACAAGAATATAGTCCTCGTCGGGCACATGTTCCGACTTCGTCCCCAAGGTAGAGACGCTGCGCTGCAGGAAGCCGACGAACTCCATCTTCCGGCGCACGCCTGGCGGCACGTCGAGCCCCGCCAGCGGGTCGTAGAAATCCGGCGGTCCGTAAACCCAGACGCGATCGTAGAACTGGTCGATCTTCTGCAGGACGTTGTTCTTCTTCCACTCCGCCTCCAGCAGGTGCGGCGCGTCCATGACGTCGCGCATGCCGAGGACGAGCGTCGTTCCCCGCGCCTTGAGGTAGGTCAGCGTCTCCTCAACCTCGCCCTTCAGGCCCAGGGGCTCCTTGTCGACGATGAAAACGTCGGGCTGGAAGGTTTCGGCCGTATGGCGGATGATCGATTGCCGCATCTTCAGCGTTTCCTGAAGAGCGACATGACTTGCCATCGACGTATATTCGCCGTCGCGCAACTTGATGACGCTCGGCACTTTGACGAAATCGACACGCGACCGATAATCGAACGCTCCGGCAATGGTCGCGCCGGAAATGATCAGCACGTTCAGCCCACGATAGTCTTCCACGAGGGCATGGGCGATCGTTCGGCATCGGCGGAGATGGCCGAGACCGAACGTGTCGTGGCTATACATGAGGATTCGAGCATCTTCTAAGCGCCGCTTCATGGGCAAAACCTCTGGGGGATGAAAGTCATGTACGCGGTCTGTCGGCAAACGACATCCGCGTCCGCTCCTCGAATTGCAATCCTGTCTTCGCCATTCACCCTGCTATTTGTAGGGATCGGCGGCATCGCGCAAGCCGTCTCCTAAAAAGTTGAACGCCAGAATGACCAAAATCACCGGGATCATGGGGAAAAGCAGCCATGGATAAAAGGCGATGACGCTGACGCTCCTTGCCTCCGTCAACAAAATTCCCCAGCTCGTGATCGGCGGGCGCAGGCCCAATCCGAGGAAGCTCAGCGCGGTTTCGCCGAGAATCATGCTCGGCACCGAGATCGTCGCCGTGGCGATCAGATGCGACATGAAGCCGGGAACGAGATGACGTCCGATGATGCGCCGCGTGCTTGCGCCCATCAATTGCGCCGCAAGCACGTAATCCTCTTCGCGCAACGATAAGAGCTTGGAGCGCACGGCACGCGCAAGGCCGGTCCAGTCGAGAATGCCGAGAATGATGGTGATGCCGAAATAGACGATGATCGGGCTCCAGCTCACCGGCATGATGGCGGCAAGCGCCATCCACAAAGGCAGACTGGGCAGCGACTGCAGCACCTCGATCACTCGCTGCACGAGGAGATCGAAAAGGCCGCCGTGGTAGCCTGCCAGGCCGCCGATGACGATGCCGAGAACGAAGCTGATGGCAATGCCGATCAGGCCGATCGTCAAGGAAATGCGCGCGCCGTAGATGATGCGCGACAGCACGTCGCGGCCCAGCCGGTCGGTGCCGAGCAGATACATCTGGCCGCCGACGGCCGGGCAGATCAGGTGGAGATTCGAATCCACCAGCCCCCAGAAGCGATAGGCATCGCCGCGGCAGAAGAAGCGGATCGGCTGCACGTCAGAGGGATTATCGGTGTAGTTCCGGCGCAGCGTATCGATATCGAGCGTCATCTTGCGGCCGTAGACGAACGGCCCGACGAAATTGCCCTTGTCGAAGAAATGGATCGCCTGTGGCGGCGAATGGATATAGTCGACGTTGCGGGTATGCAGCCCGTAGGGCGCCAGGAATTCCGCGATCAGGATCATGCCGTAGATCAGCACCAGAAAGATGCCGGACGCCAATGCAAGCTTGTGCCTCTTGAATTTCCACCACATGAGCCGCTTCTGCGAAGCCATGTAGTAGCGGGCTTGACCGGCCGATGTGGCCTCGAACTGATCCGGATCGAAGTCGGCATTCGAAACATAATGCTCCAGCGGAGCGCCGGGTTTCGGCAGGGATACGCTCACTTTGTGCTCCTGCCTTGCAAGCGGATGCGGGGGTCGAGAAAGCCGAGGGCGATATCGGAGATCAGCACGCCGATGACGTTCAGAAACGCCAGGAACATCAGGAACGAGCCGGCAAGATACATGTCCTGGCTCTGCAGCGCCCTGATCAGCATGGGGCCGGTCGTCTCCAGCGACAGCACGATGGCGGTGATCTCGGCGCCGGAGATGATTGAAGGCAGGATCGAGCCGATATCGGCGACAAAGAAGTTCAATGCCATGCGCAGCGGATATTTCACCAGCGCCTTCAGCGGATGCAGCCCCTTGGCGCGCGCGGTGATGACATATTGCTTCTGCATCTCGTCGAGCAGGTTGGCGCGAAGGCGGCGGATCATTCCGGCCGTGCCCGCCGTTCCGACGATGATGACGGGAATCCACAGATGCGACAGGATCGACTTTGCCTTTTCCCAGCTCATCGGCTGCGAGAGGTATTTCTGATCCATCAGGTGGCCGATCGACACGCCGAACCAGACGTTGGCGAAATACATCAGGATCAGCGCCAGCATGAAATTCGGGATGGCGATGCCGAGCAGCCCGAGAAAGGTCAGCCCGTAGTCGCCCCAGCTGTACTGGTGGGTAGCGGAATAGATGCCGATCGGAAAAGCGATCAGCCACGTCAGAAGGATCGTCGTCATCGACACGAGGATAGTCAGCCACAAGCGGTCGCCGACGACATCGGAAACCGGCAGCTGATATTCGAAGGAATAGCCGAAATCGCCGTGCAGCATGCCGGCCACCCAGCGGACATACTGGATCGGCAGGGGCCGATCCAGCCCGTATTCGTGCCGGAGGTTCTCGATTTCCGCGAGGTTCGCGGTTTCGCCCTGGGCGCGCAGCTCGGCGATCTGGCTTTCGAAGAAGTCGCCCGGCGGAAGCTGGATGATGGTGAAGACCAGCATCGAAATGACGATCAGGGTCGGGATCATCACGGCGATGCGCCAGAGGATATATCTAAGCATTCCGGCGATCCTCCTTCATCCAGAAGGTATCCGGCATATAGACACCGAGATAGCAGGTCGGATCGAAACCATAGAGCGCCTTTGCCGGCACGTTCTGCATGCGCGCCGAATGAACGATCGGCTGCAGGGTGGCATTGACGAGGCCGATGGAGAAAACCTGGTCGGTATAGGTGGCCAGCATCTTGTGCCAGACATCCGCCCGTTCGAAGGAGGAAGCGGCCGTTTCCCATTCGCGCAGCAGCTTGACGAGCTCCGCGGCCTCGGGAAGTTCAGGCGCGACGCCCTGCGTCTCGCGCGAGAGATAATACATTCCCCACAGCGGCCATTGCATCTGGTCGTCCATGGTGGGAGCCAGCTCGCCCGGGTTCATGTCGGCCGTCGGCACCCCGTTGTCGAGACCGTACCACAACGACATCAGGATACGGCCACCCATGGCGCGGCTGCGGAAGATATCGCGTTGCGATACGCGGGTGAAAAGCGCGATGCCGACCTTGCGCCAATGATCGGTGATCAGCTCCAGGACATCGGAATCCAGCGTGCTCTCGCCGGGGGTTTCCACGGTGATCTCCATGGGCCGTCCATCGGGCAGCAGCCGGATGCCATCCTCGTCGCGCTTGGCAAGGCCGGCGGCATCGAGCAGGGCATTGGCCTGATCCGGGTCGTGCGCGATCCACGCCGAGGCATATTCCGGCTTGAAGAGCGGGCTTTCGGGCAGGACCGTATCGGCGCTTTCCGTTCCAAGGCCGTAGAAGACGGCCATGTTGATCTCGTGGCGGTCGATCGCCAGCGACAGCGCGCGCCGCACCCTCACATCGCGCAGCACGTCGCGCCAGACGGGATCGGCGCTGTTCAAATTCGGAAACAGCGCGACGCGCGAGCCGCGCGCCATTTTCCAGAGGTTGACCTTGATCGGATAACGCTTCTCCGCGTCCTTCAGGAAGGTATAGTCGTTGAAGTCTATGCCGGTCGCCTGCAGATCGCTTTCCCCTGCGCCGGTCTTGGCGGCGATGATCGCCGAAGAGCTGATATTCAGGATCATGCGGTCGATATAGGGCAGCTGCCGGCCATTCTCGTCGACGCGATGAAAGTAGGGATTGCGCTCGAAAACGAATTGCTCGGCCGGCGGCGCCGTCGTGTTCCGCCAGGGATCGAGTACCGGCAGATGCGGATTTTCCGGCCGATAGGCCCGGCCCATCTTGATGTGCAGGTCCTGCCATTTCTTCACCCTGTTTTCCTGCATCAGCGAGGAAAGACGGATGCTGTCCTGGTACTTCTTGTGGAACTGCTTCAGATAGTGAGAGGGACCGACGATGACGAGCGGCTGCGGGGCGGCAAGACTCGGCAGGAAATCCGGATTGGGATCATCCCAGGAATATCGCACCGTCAATTCATCGAGCACTTCGAAGCGCGGCAGGCTGCCGTGCGGGCGCAGCTCCAGCGCGCCGCCACCGGGCGTGAGCTGCTTGTTGAGGATAACGTCTTCCCACCAGTAGCGAAAGTCATTGGCCGTAAACGGATGGCCATCCGACCATTTATGCCCTTCCCGCAGCTTGAAGGTGAAGACCATGTCGTTGACGGCGGAGAAGGACTCCAGAATATCGGCCTGCAGCGACAGCATGCTGTCGTATCCGACCAGGCGCGCATAGCCGTAGATCGTCATGAAGCGGATATCGTTCTGGCTGCCGATGATCGTGCGCACGGAGCCGCCGTAGTGGCCGGGCGTGCGGCCCATGGCGGCGACGTTGACGATGCGCGGGAATTTCGGCAGGCGCTTGGCGAGATGAGGCATCTGGCCCGCCCTCAGCCAATCGGTAAAATATTCCGGCTCGTTGTCGACATCCGCGGCGAAACCGGGCTGGGGCAGGACGGTGGAGGCGAGCAGGCCGAGGAAAATGCGCCGATTGATCATTTCCGAAGCTCCCGGGCGTCGATGCCCCGGCGGGCACGAACGAAATGTCCGCCGCCCAGATCGGCATAGGCAAGCTCTCCATCCCCTCCTTCGGAGAATTGCGGCCCCCATTTCTGCTTGGCGGCCGCACCCTCGCTGTTCAATGCGGCGAAATCGAGCTGCCGGTCGAGATCGGGGAACGGCACGGCAGCCAACAACGACCGCGTATAGGGGTGGACGGGCGCGCGCAGGATCACTTCGCGCGGCGCGATCTCGACGATGCGCCCGCGCGCCATGACGGCGATGCGGTCGGCCATATAATCGACCACGGCCAGATTGTGCGAAATGAACAGATAGGTCAGGCCGAGTTCCTTCTGCAAATCCTTGAGAAGATTGAGGATCTGAGCCTGCACGGACACATCGAGCGCCGAGACGGGTTCATCGAGGATAAGGAGTTTCGGCCCAAGCGCCAAAGCGCGCGCAATGCCGATGCGCTGGCGCTGGCCGCCGGAGAAGCTGTGGGGGTAGCGGCTCAGATAGTGCTTGTCGAGGCCGATCGCCTGCATCAGCGCCTTGACCTTTTCCTTGCGCTCGGCGCTGTCGCCATGCCCGTGAATTTCCAGGGGCTCGCTCAGGATGTTGCGGATCGTCATGCGCGGCGAGAGCGACGAAACCGGATCCTGGAAGACCATCTGTATCTTCGTGCGCAAATCCATCAACGCCTCGCCCTTGACGGAGAGAACGTCGATCTTGCCGCTGCCGTCGTCAAAGCTGACGGAGCCGCTGTCGGCGGTGATGGCGCGCATGAGGATCTTGCTCACCGTCGTCTTGCCGCAGCCGCTTTCGCCGACCAGGCCGAGACATTCGCCGCGGCGGATATCGAAACTGACGTCATCGACCGCCCGGAACTTCCCGCCATCCCGCCTGCCGAACAAGCCGCCGGCCTTCGACGTGTAGGTCTTGGTCAGATTGCGCACGCTGAGCATGACCTCGGGCGCCCCGCCAGCGGTGGCCGCGCCATTGCCCGAGGCATTGCCGATCAGCTTCTTCTTGCCGGAGAAGGTGCCGAGATTGACGGGGACATCCCGCAGCGACTTCAACCGCTCTCCGGGTTTCATGTCGAAATGCGGTACAGCCGACATGAGAGCCTTGAGATAGCGATGCTGCGGCTGGCGGAAGATCGTTTCGACCGGCCCCGCCTCCATGATCTCGCCGTGATAGATGACGACGACCTCGTCGGCCATGTTGGCGACGACTCCGAGATCGTGGGTGATCAGCAGCATCGCCATGTTGAAGGTCTGCTGAAGATTACGCAGCAGGCCGAGAATCTGCGCCTGGATGGTGACATCGAGCGCCGTCGTCGGCTCGTCCGCAATCAGGAGAGCCGGATTGCAGATCAGCGCCATGGCGATCATGGCGCGCTGGCGCATGCCGCCGGAAAGCTCGAAAGGATACATGTCGAAGGTGTGATAGGGATCCTGAAAGCCGACGAGGCTCAGCATTTCCTCCGTCTTCTCGCGCTGTTCCGCCCGGCCGGTGCCGGGGCTGTGGATACGAAGCGCCTCGCTGATCTGGTTTCCCACCGTATGCAGCGGCGACAGCGACGTCATCGGCTCCTGGAAAATCTTGGCGATGCGGGCCCCACGCAGCCTGCGCATGGCCACGCCGTCACGCGGAAGCTGAAGAAGATCGGTGGTCTGGCCGTCGAGCGGATCGGTGAAAAGGATTCGCCCCGTCGCCGTTGCCGGCGCCGGAAGGATTCCCATGATCGACTGGCTGATGATGGATTTGCCGGAGCCCGATTCCCCGACCAGAGCAGTGACCTTGCCGGGAAGCACTCTCAAACTGGCATCTTTGACGACGCGCAGCTTGTCCCCGTATAGGGAAAACGAGACGTCGAGGCCCTCAATACGCAGTAGATCAGTCCCTGACGCCATACATATTACTTCCCGCTCACATGACCTTTGTGGCCTTAAGCGGCACACTAACGTAGGCCATAACGGGTGTCTAGCTGATCAAAGCAATGCGGAGACTTTAAAAAAACTGTCGTCTTTCCAGTGATATATCGGTCTATGCTGAACCGGGTGACGATAGCGGCCGCGACGTCAGGTTTTCGACTTGAACGCGGCCTTCGAACTTCTTGGCATCCCTGTGCAACAGAATGACCTGCTCGGCTTCCGACAGGCTGTCAGCCGTCGTTTCCTGAAAGATGTCCATTGCTCCGTTGGCCGCCGTCGCAACTTTCGGGTAGACGACGGTAAAGCGCTGGCGCACGCCACGCAGCTTCTCCTCGCCGAGTTTTCCCCATTCGCAATCGGTATAGCTGGCGAATGCCTGGCTTGCGACGACCTCGGTCGAATACTTCTTGGTCAGAGACTGCAGCCGCTCCACTTCGTTGACGGCCGCGCCGAAGGCCGAGAAGGTCAAGCGGTCCCTCAGTCCGACATTGCCGAACATGACGTTGCCGACATGCAGGCCTATTCCGTAGCGCACGGCGCTCAGGTTGCGGGACTGGCGATCGCTGTTGAGCAAGGCCACCCGGCGCTGCGCCTCGAACACGGCCGACAACGCCGCCTCGCAGGCGACCTTCGACGGGTCCTTGTGCCGCCCGCACGGATAGACCGCCAGAAACCCGTCGCCGAGGAAACTGAGGATTTCGCCGCCGTTGCGATTGAACGGCGCCGCGATCGCGTCGAAGAACTCGTTCAGCGTGTCGATATAGGCCTGGCGCCCTTCTTTCTCGGCATAGACTGTCGATTGCCGCATGTCGCCCATGACCAGCGCGGCGCGGATCGTCTCGCCGTCGCCGCGGCGGATCTGTCCGTTCAGCACCCGCTTTCCTGCATCGCCGCCGAGATAGGTGGTCAGCATATTGTTGGCGAGCTTGCCGAGAACCGCCATCTTGGCGGCCATGGCCAGATGGTTCTGCATGCGCATCAGCGCGCCGATCATCTCTTCGCTGAAGCCGCCGATGCCGTCGGTGGCCCAGGAGCCCATCATGCCCTGGACCGAGCCGGCGCCGAACGTCTGCACGAAGGCCATGTAGTCCGTCACCTTCTCCTTGCGCAGGTCCTCGAAGATCGGAAACTCGACTGCGCCGTCCACATCGATCCGGCGGCGCAGATGCTGAAGATTGTTGGAAAGGAGATAGTAGTAGGGGCTCTGCATGAAGCGCTCCGGCTTCTCGTTCACATGCCGGTAGCCCTCGATCGTCAAGCCGCCGGCGCGTCGCCAGGTGAAGCCGAGCGCGTCGTAGAGCGGATGGAGCATCGAAAAAGTCAGATGCACGCGGGCGATCGGCATTCCCGTCGCCGCCATGCGTTCGCAGAAACCCCGAACGATGGTCTCGAGGTTTTCGCCGGTCAATGCGGCCTGGGTCAGCCATTCCGCCACTTTGTCGAGAAGAATATCGGAAACACTCGAATGAATAGTCATTATCCCCGCGGCCTATCCTGCAATGTCTGATGTCTCGTCCGGCCATGGAGGGCCGGCAATTTCGCCGGCCGCCATTTCCGAAACCTCCGGCCGTCAGCCGAAGGTCGGATGAAAGCATCGTGCGAAAGTGTCGACCTTCTTACTTGCCGGATCGCGTCGACACCGGAAAATTCGGCTGCACCTCACCACGCCCCCGCCTGTGAAATGCAGTAGACAGCAATCGCCGCAAGCGACGACTCTCGTTTTGTTCTCATTCAGATAAGGCGCATATGCTGCTGAAACAATGGGCGAAACCGAAACGGATCGAGAAAATCGCGACCACGCTCCACGGCCTGCTGCGCGCGCACGCTGAAAATCACTCGCCGGCGGCCAGTTCGGGCGGCTTCTTTTGTCGTAGCGCCATGGCCGCCATCGCATAGCCGCCGCTCGCGCCGTCGATGAAATGCATGTGATCCCGCATGAGCGGGGTGGGCACGAAACACGTCATCAGCGCGCTGTCCTGCCGATGCAGACCGTAACGACAGACCCCTCCGACCTCGGCCTGCCGCAAGCGCTCCTCGATGCGCGCGAGATGCGCGGCGTCGACGTCGATGGTCATTTTCAGACCATCGTCGAATTTGCGAAAGTCGGAATTCGCGGCAAGGTCGCGCCGGTAGATCCTGGCGTCGAAGGTCGCGGTCCTCACGCCGAACTTGTCGAGAAGCCAGACAAGAAAGATCTGGGCGTCGATGGCAAGCTTCTGCCACCACCGATTGGCCGGGGCGGCGACGGCGCGCGCCTCGATGTCGGCGCCGCCGAAGTTCAATGCCGGCGTCGGCCCTTCGACGGGTACGGGATGGCCGTCGCGGTTCTGCTCGGCGGAAATCGCGATGATATCGGCGACCAGTTGCCGAAACTGCGGGCCGTTTCCATCGTCGCCGGGAATGGCGATGATGGAAACGATCTCGCCGTTCCGCGCCTTGATCGGATTCCAGCGGCAGGAAAGGCCCGTAAGATCGGGGTCCACCTTCGTCGAAATCGCCTCGACGATGAAGCGCCCCGCTTTCATCTGCCGTTCCGCCCAGCTCGTGCCGCCGCCCGAGAACATGGCGTAGGAGACATAGTCGCTCGGACTGAAGCGGGCGACCCGCACATCGAGGCCCTCGCCGCGGATCGCCGTCAGCGGCACCAGCGCCGTGCGCAGATCGAGATGCAGCTCCTCCATCACCCAGGCCCGGACGGCCGCGAGCGCTCGGCGAACCTGCGCCTCTCCGGACGGCGGAACGGCCACCAATGCGCCGTCGCCGCCGAAGACGAAGGGATAGTCGCCCCTGTCCAAAGCGTTGAGCACCGCGGAAATCACGCTGGCGCCCGCCATGTTGACGGATTTGTAGTGGCCGGCGGCGATCGCCTTCGTCGAACTGACGATATCGGCGATCGCAATCAGCCAATCGTCCGGAAGGGGCTGATAGTTGGCGCTGTCGGTCACGCCCTCGAAACGCGTGAAGCCGGTGAGCTTGTGGAAGAAATCATCGTCTGGTGGCCCGGCCATGATATTCCCCCTTGGTGATCGCCGCGACAATCTATCCCTACAGCAAATGCATCGAAAAACCAGCGGGCGGTCGACGCCGCGATATGGGCCGTGCTACTTCGGCTGACGAAGAGGCACAAGACGCCAAGGATATGTCAGATACGATGAGCCGACTGGATAGTTTCATTCGCCGCCTGAGCGCACAGCGCGACATCCTCAATGCCGTGGCCGACGAGGTCGGGAGGCTGGATGGCCCCGTGCTGGAACTTGGCCTGGGCAACGGCCGCACTTTCGACCACCTGCGCGAGCTTTTCCCCGATCGCCGCATCGTTGCCTTCGATCGGGCAGCCAATGCCTACGGTCCTTCCATGCCGTCGGCCGACAATCTCATTCTCGGTGAAATCAAGGATACGGCCAGAAATTTCGTGGGCGCGAACGCCTCGCTTGCGCATGCCGATATCGGCACCGGCTACGAGGACAAGGATGCGGTGACGCTGACCTGGCTGCCGCAGATCATGGCCGGCGTGCTGGCATCGGGCGGGCTCGCGGTCAGCGGCCTTCCTCTCGATCATCCCGATCTCCAGCCACTGCCCCTGCCCTCGACCATCAAGGAAGGGCGCTATTTCATCTATCGTCGCCGATAGAGCGGTTCAGCCTCACCCCAGAAACAGAACGTCGAACTGCTCGCCTTCCGCGGGCAGGTCGGCCACTTTCATCTCCCGCTCGCCGTCTTCAAAAAAGGCGAGGCATTCGTCGTAGTGCCTGCCCAGATCGGCAATGAAGGCTCTGGTCTTATCCCGGCCGTAGAAGGCCGGCGTGAATTCCATGTAGAGCGGCACCTTGCGGGCCATGAGCGCAGCCATCGAGCGGCAGGCCACGGGCTCATAGCCCTCGATATCCATCCAGACCAGCCCGACATCGGCCGGATCGACGCCGGCCTGCAGGAGAATATCGGGCACCGGCCGGACCGGAACGGCGATCTTCTCGTCGCTCGGGCTTTGGCGCAATGCGCTGCTTTTGCCATGGTTCTTGCGATTGAGATAGAAGTCGAGCTCGCCCTCGCGGTCGCCGGCGGCGCAATTGACCGCGACCACCTTCTCCCCCAGACCGTTGTCGGCGATGTTGATCGACAGCAGCCGGAAATTGCGCGGGTCCGGCTCGACGCTGACGATACGCTCATAGGCGCCGCTAAGGGCAAAATAGCAGGTCTGCGTGCCGATATTGCCGCCGAGCTCCAGCAAGGCCGAGCCTCTGCGCGACAGGCCGCGCGCGCGCAGCACGCCCAGCAGCCGGTCGACATGGTCGCGCTCGAAGTGCCCTTTGCGAAAAACCTTGCGGCCGATGTAATCGGCCGGCGAAAAGCTCAAGACGTGATCTCCGCAATCAACCGTCATGGTCTTTACACGCGGGCCGAGCGCACTGACGAGAATATCGCGGCCCAGACGCGTATCGAACAAACGCGCCGCCATCGCATCGCGCTTCCGGCGGAAGGCGCGTCTCCAGTATTTTTTCGTGAGAAGCTTGCGGTCGAACATGAGGAGCATCCCTACACCAGGGCTTTCTCGTTGCAAACGGTGAAGATCGGCGGAGCGCTGCCGCTCCCCCCGGCCGTCAGGCGAAGCGGCTGCTCGCCTCCTTCGAAACGATATAGACCCGCAAGGGCTCGCCGCGGCCGCGAACGGCAATCTCGCGGCTCTCGACGCCATCGGTATCGATCTCGGAAAGCTGCGCGACCGGTTCGGAAAAGACGAGCGCGCTGTTGAATTCCTTCGCGACGCTTTCGAGGCGGCTGGCGACGTTGACCGTGTCGCCGATCGCCGTCACGTTCTTGACGCTGCCGTACCCCATGGAACCGACCACGGCCAAGCCGGTGTGAAGGCCGATGGCGATTTCGAGAGGCGCGGCCAGTTCATCGGCCAGCTCTGCGCTGAGCTTGTCGATTTCCTGAATGATCGCCGCCGCCGCTTTCAATGCCTGACGGTTGGCCTCCTTCGGGGTCGTGCGAAGCCCGAAAAGCGCCATGGCGCCATCGCCGATGAACTTGTCCATCCGGCCGCCATTTTCCTCGATGATACGGCCGACGATGGCGAAATAGCGATTGAGCAGGAAAACGATATCGAACGGCAAGCGTGCTTCCGTCAGCGTCGTGAAGTGGCGCAGGTCGCAGAAGAAAACCACGATCTCGCGTTCGCGGCCGGGGCTGGCGGTCTGGCTGTAGACGGGGATCGTCGCTTCGGCCATCGGCGTCAGGAGGGGAATGACGCTGACATTGCCCATCGGGCGCAGCTGGCAGGCAAGCCTGACATCCGGCGTGGCCCCGATGCGGTTCAACGTCTTCTGCTCCAGCGGCTCGGGCGGCGGCAGGTTTTCCGCACCTTCGACGATCTGCACGCGACAGGTCGAGCATTGGCCCTTGCCGCCGCAGACGGAATAATGCGGGATGCCGCCGAGGCGGCTTGCCTCAAGCACGCTGAACCCCCGCGGCGCATGCACCACTTCGCCGCCCGCATAGCGTATGGCGACCTGATGTTGCCGCTCGCGCAGCCTGCGATGTGCTCGAAAGGCAAAGAGAGCGACGATCGACAGGCTGAAGGCGCCATAGAACCCGGCCCGATACGGCCAGGTTTCCGCACTCATCCGCTCGCCCGGCAGGGAGCCGGGCTCGCCGTAGCTTCGCACGTCGCTGTAATATCCGCCGGGATAGCCGTGCTCATCTTCCTGGGCGGCCTCGTGTGCCACGGTCTTGCCCATTGCGGCAAAGCCGAGCAGCGCAAGAATCGGCAGGACGATGGCGAAGGACAGCATGACGGGCGCGATGGCCATGTACCACGAACGATAACGCAGCCAGAAGTGAACGCCGATGCAACCATGAAGCCATACGATCAGAAGCACGAGCGACTGGCGCAGGCCGTTGGCGGGAGACGTCAGCCATAGCGTGCGCACGATCGCCCGGTATGTGTCGTGATAGCCGTAAACCTCGTGGACGACGCGCGTGCCGACGATATGATCGATCAGGAGCAGCGGCACCAGCAGGCCGGTGACGATCTGGAAGGCCTCGCCCGCGGGCATCACGAGGGTGCGGCGCTGATAGAGCAGCCGGAACACCAGCGAGATATGAACGACCAGCGCCGTGTAGAGAAGCACGGTCCCGGCCGGATTGCGCCACACGGCCATGAACCAATGCTGGGCGCGCTCGGCCATGCTCAGGGAGATCAGGCCAAGGGAGTGATTGGCCAGATGCATGATCACGAAGGCGAACACGATCAAACCAGAGCCAAGGCGCAGCTTTCGCACCAGACGATCGGAAATGATTGGCTTTCTTGCCTCGATGGTCATCGAACCCAATGTATATTGCCCGTTCACAACCGATGGGAAAACGGTTATCGCCTATTCATCTAGCCGCAACGCCGCACACTGTCGAGGATGCGGCCTTTTGAAGCAGGGGCTTTATTGTCACGCAACCGGTCGGAATTCGGGCAATCGTTTCACAATTCGAATTCCCGCCATCACTTAATCGTCAACCGTGTGCCGCCTGCATGAAGATCGCTTTCTATGCCCCTTTGAAATCTCCCGGCCACCCGGTCCCCTCGGGCGACCGGCTGATGGCGCGGCAGATCATGGCGGCGCTGGACATGGCGGGCCATCGCGTCGAAGTCGCCTCCACGCTGCGGAGCTTTACCCCCACGCCCGACCCGGGGCCGCGTCTGGAAATCGCTCGCCAGGCGGAGGATGAGGTGATGCGGCTGCTCGTCCGCTGGCAGAGCGAGCCGCCGCCCGATCTGTGGTTCACCTACCATCCCTATTACAAAACGCCCGATCTCATCGGTCCGCCCATCGCCGCAAGGCTTGGCATTCCCTATGTCACGGCCGAGGCGTCCTATTCCCGCCGCCATGATGAAAACGGCTGGCGCGAAAACCAGCGCCTCGTCGCCGATGCGGTGCGGCTCGCCTCCGTCAACCTGTGCTTTACCGAACGGGATCGAATCGGCTTGTCAGACGCCATCGCCGATGGACGCTATGCGCATTTCCCGCCCTTTATCGACACGGCTCCGTTCAAACGATCTGCCCCGACTTCCAAGGCGCGGCGCTTGATAACGGTAGCGATGCTGAGAAAGGGCGACAAATTCGACAGTTACGCCATGCTGGCGCGCGCGCTCGATCTCATCCGCGATCAGGAGTGGAGCCTGACCATCGTCGGCGACGGGCCGATGCGGACCGAGGTGAGATCGCTGTTTTCCATCTTCGGCGAAAGCAGGATCGTCTGGCGCGGGGAACGCTCCACCGGCGAGATCGCGGAAGAGCTCGCAACGGCCGACCTCTATGTCTGGCCCGGATGCAAGGAAGCCTATGGTCTTGCCTATCTGGAGGCACAGGCGGCGGGTCTGCCCGTAGTCGCGCAGGCGACGGCCGGCGTGCCGGAAGTGGTGGTGGCCAACAAGACGGGGCTATTGACACCGGAGGGCGACGTCGCGGCCTATGCCGAGGCGATTGCCCAGCTTCTGAACGATCACGACCGCCGACGGGCCATGGCGGAGGCGGCCCACGACTTCGTTCACCACGAACGTTCCCTGACCGCCGCATCCAGGCGCCTCGAAACCATCCTTCGAAAATATCTGGGAGATACCTATTATGAGCGATAGAGCCGAATGGCAGCCCTTGCGCGACGAGCTGCGGCGATGGAGCGACGCCGGACGAAAGGCAAAGCTCTGGTATCGCGACGATGACGCCATCGAGCCGACCCCTGCCCTCGACCGGCTGCTGGCGCTTTCCGATCGCTTCGGCGTGCCGATGGCGCTTGCGATCATCCCGGAGCCGACCGGCGAGGCATTGGCCGAGCGACTGGCACGCGCAAGCCACGTCACCGCCACGGTGCATGGCTGGACGCACCGGAACCATGCGCCCGACGACACCAAGAAGCAGGAACTCGGCCTGCATCGGCCGCAGGCGGTCGTGCTCGACGAGCTTCATCGCGGCTTCGACAAGCTGAAGGCGCTTTATCCGCGGCAGTTCGTTCCGCTGCTGGTGCCGCCATGGAACCGGATCGACGATGCATTGCTGCCGCATCTCGAACCATTCGGTTATCGCGCCGTCTCCGTCTTCGGATTGGCGAAGGAGGCACCCATCGGTCTCGTCAACACGCATGTCGACATCATGAGATGGCACGGCGCGCGCGGAGGATTGCCACATGCCGAGATAATCGCCCGCCTCGTGGAAGAGCTCCGGAATCGCTTCGACGGCAATGACGAGCCTATGGGCGTGATGACGCACCATCTGGTGCATGACGATCTCGCCTGGAGTTTCATTGAAACGCTGTTTCAGGAAACGGCCAGCCATGCCGCCGTCGAATGGAGGCCGGTCGGCAATTTCATGGATGAGCGGTGATTCGCCGATTGGCCCTCAGAGCTGCAGCGACTGCCCGTCAAAGGCGACGAAGGCTTCGGGGAAGCACTTTCGCGCATCGCGCTGCATGTCATCCAGCTCGCGGTCGGTGCGGCCGGGCGCGTGATGAAACAGCGCAAGGCGCTTTGCGCCCGCCTTCTTTGCGAGCTTGACGCCCTCCTGCCAGGTGGAATGGCCGAAACCCCGATATTTCGACATCTCCGCCTCGGTGTAGGTCGCATCATATATCGCGAGATCGGCACCGGCCATCAGCGATAGCGCGGCTTCATCGAGATGGCCGGCCAGATGCTCGGTATCGTAGACCATGGCGATCACCCGGCCCGACCATTCGATCCGATAACCGATGCACCCGCCCGGATGGTTCAGCCGCGCCGTATGAATGACGATGCCCGGATGCGGCTTCAGCGTGTCGCCGGCCGCAAAATCGCGAAAGCTCATTTCGGCGCGACAGATATCGGGCTCGACCGGAAACCATGGCGGCCGCATGAATTGGCCGATCAGCTGCCGCGTCGTCGTCTTGCCGGCCAGATGGCCCGACCAGAGATCGACGCTGACGTGCGGATCGTAGATGGCGTTGAAGAAAGGCAGGCCGATGATGTGGTCGTAGTGCGAATGGGTGAAGAAGAGATCGATATTGCGGACCCCCTCTTTCGCGAGCGACGCGGCCGCTTCGCGCAAGCCTGTCCCGGCGTCGAATAAGATATGCCTGCCGTCATGCCGTAACTCGATGCATGACGTATTGCCGCCGTACCGCTCAAATTCCGGTCCCGATACAGGGATGCTTCCCCGCACGCCCCAAAATTTCAGCTCGAAACTATCGTTGTTCATGGAAGTTTTTACACCATTCCCCTTTCGGTCAAAAAAAGCACACTTTTGCTATCGTGCGAAGCCAGCAATTTCCAAAAGTCGCGCGGTGGTAAAAACTGGATCTTATCGTTCGGTCGAAGCAGATCGTTCGGCGAATACCGCCGACGGGTCGCACAGACCTAATATAGGTATGGTATGACAAAATAGATAAGGGGCGGGGATCGGCGCCCCGGCGCGATGGGCCGGCGCGACATCGCTACCACAGCGGACGGCAGGTCCCTTGGCCGGAACCTGCGATAACCACCCGCTTCCAAGGCTGCATCAAAGCGTGGCCGCCGACCGCGCGGCCTGCTCGTAATAGCCGGACAACGCCCTGAGATGCGAGGCGATATCGGAGAGGCCGTCCTGCGACAGACCGGACACCTTGGTCGCCTCCACCAGCAGCCGTTCGCGAATTTCCGTATAGCGCTTCAGCGCGTCCAGGCCCATGTCGGTGACATGGATCGTCTTTTCCTTGCCAGCCTTGCCGCTCTTGACGAGGCCCGCCGCCTCCAGCTTCTTGATGGCGTAATTGGCGACATGGGTATCCTCGATGTCGAGGACGAGGCAGAGATCGGCAAGCGTCTTCGGCCTGTCGCGATGCCGCACGGAATGGATGATCAGGATCTCGACCGGCGAAAGACCGGGCACGCCGGCGGCCGCCATGCAGCGCACCAGCCAGCGATTGAAGGCGTGGGAAAAGAGAATCGATCCATATTCCAGCTCGGACAAGGCCGGCGAACTGCCGCCTGCAAGATGGGCCGACGATACGATCAATTCACGTCGTTCACTCTTTTCCTCAGACGTCACCTGAAAACTCCCTAGAACCGGATCGAGGCACCTGCAGACTGCCGAGGCCGGGCGGCCGATTGCCGGCCGGCCTCGCCGTCATGTTCCTATTCGTCCCGCTTTCCATAGCCGCCGCCAGTCGGGGTAACGACCGTAAAGGCCTCGCCCGCCTCCAGCACGGTATGAGCCGAGCCGATCAGCTCCTCGACCGTGCCATCGTTGCGCCTGACATAGTTGCGGCCGGTTTGCCCCGCTTCGCCGCCCTTGACGCCGAAAGGCGCCACGCGCCGATGGCCCGACAGGATGGCGAATTCCAGCTGTTCGCGGGTCCGGATGGTGCGCTGCGTGCCGTTGCCGGCATTCCACTTGCCGCGCCCGCCGGACTCCGGACGAATGTGAAAATCCTCCAGCACGACCGGAAAGCGCGTCTCGAGGATTTCCGGATCGGTGAGCCGCGAGTTGGTCATGTGCGTATGCACGGCATCGGCGCCGTTGAAGCCCGGTCCCGCCGGGGCGCCGGAGCAGATCGTCTCGTAATATTGATAGACGTCGTTGCCGAAGGTCAGGTTGTTCATCGTGCCTTGCGCGGCGGCAAGCGCTTCGACCGCGCCGAACAGGCAGTTGGTGACGGCCTGACTGACCTCGACATTGCCGGCGACGACGGCCGCCGGATATTTCGGCGTCAGCATCGTGCCTTCGGGAATGACGATCCGGATCGGCCGGAGGCAGCCGGCATTCATCGGAATATCGGCCTCGACCAGAACGCGGAAGACATAGAGCACGGCGGCGCGCGTCACCGGCTGCGGCGCGTTGAAATTATCCGGGCGCTGCGGTGACGTGCCGGTGAAATCGACCGTCGCCTCGCGCTTGTCCTTGTCGATCGAAATCTTGACGACGATCTTGCAGCCCTGATCCATTTCATAGCTGAACTCGCCGTCCGACAGACGGTCGAGAACGCGGCGCACGCTTTCCGCCGCATTGTCCTGAACATGCCCCATATAGGCGTCGACGACATCCTCGCCGAAGAGCACGATCATCTTCTTCAGTTCGGCCACGCCCTTTTCGTTGGCGGCAACCTGGGCCTTGAGATCGTTGACATTCTGCGCGAGCGTGCGCACCGGATAGCGGGCACCCGTCAACAGCTTCGTCAGCTCTTCCTCGCAGAAACGGCCGCGATCGAGCAGCTTGAAATTGTCGATATAGACGCCTTCCTCCTCGATATGCGTGGCGAGTGGCGACATCGATCCCGGCGAAATACCGCCGATATCGGCATGATGGCCGCGGCTTGCGACCCAGAAGCGGATCTTCTGGCCGGCATCGTCGAAGACCGGGGTGCAGACGGTGAGGTCGGGCAGATGCGTGCCGCCATTATAGGGCGCGTTGATCAGGAAGACGTCGCCCGGATGGATGACGGCGTTTTCACGGATCGCGGTTGCCACGGATGCATCCATGGACCCCAGATGAACGGGCATATGCGGCGCGTTGGCGACCAGATTGCCGTCCGCGTCGAACACGGCGCAGGAGAAATCCAGCCGCTCCTTGATATTGACCGAATAGGCGGTGTTCTGCAGCGTCATGCCCATCTGCTCGGCAATGGACATGAAGAGATTGTTGAAGATCTCCAGCATGACGGGATCGGCCCTGGTGCCGATGGCGTTGCGCTCCGGCAGTGCCTTGATGCGCCTGAGGACGATATGATCCTTGATCGTCAATTGCGCCTGCCAGCCGTCCTCGATGACGATCGTCTGGTTGGGCTCGATGATGATGGCCGGGCCGGTGACGGTCTGCCCGGGCTTGATCGCCTGACGCAACACGACGGCCGCATCATGGCTCGCACCGTTTGAATAGAAGGCGGTGCGCCTTGCAGCCTGCGCCTCCCCTTCACCCGCCGATTCGAGCTCGATTACGATATCGGCCGCCGCGCCGCCGATGGTTTCGATCTCCACGGCCTCCACGACCAAGGGCTTGTCCTCGGCAACGAAGCCGAAGCGCCGCTTGTGCAGCGTCTCGAATTGGCTGCGCAGCCGCGCGGCATCGTCGGTTTCGGGAAAGGTCGTCTCGACCGCCAGGATGGTGTCGGTGCCGGCGTAGCGGATATGGGCACGCTGGACCGTCTTGATCTCGGCTGTTGCGACGCCCTGTGCTTCCAGCTCAGGCACGCATTCGCCGCGCAGCTCGCTGCCGAGAGCCGCGATGGCGGCCGGGGCCGCGTCATCGAGCGGGACGCCGAGCGCCTTCTGACGCGTTGCCCTGATATCGGCAAGCCCCATACCGTAGGCAGAAAGGAGGCCGGACATCGGATGCAGAAGAATGCTCGTCATGCCGAGCGCATCGGCCACCAGGCAGGCATGCTGGCCGCCGGCGCCGCCGAAGCAGTTGAGCGCATAGCGCGTCACGTCGTAGCCGCGCTGCACCGAGATTTTCTTGATCGCCTCGACCATGTTGGCGACGGCGATGCGAATGAAGCCGTCGGCGACGTCTTCCGGGCTGCGGCCGTCACCGATCTCCGCGGCAAGTGCTGCGAACTTGCCGCGCACCGTCTCGATATCGAGGGGCCGGTCCTGGTTCGGCCCGAAGATGGAAGGAAAGAACTCCGGCAGCAGCTTGCCGGCCATGACGTTGGCGTCGGTCACGGCCAGCGGGCCGCCATTGCGATAGCAGGCCGGCCCCGGAAAGGCGCCGGCCGAATCCGGCCCGACGCGGAAGCGATCGCCGTCGAAATGGAGGATCGAGCCGCCGCCTGCCGCCACGGTATGGATCAGCATCATCGGCGCGCGAACGCGGACACCTGCCACTTCCGTCTCGAAGGCGCGCTCGTATTCGCCGTCGAAATGCGCCACATCCGTCGACGTGCCGCCCATATCGAAGCCGATGACATTGGCAAAACCCGCCTGTTCGCCGGTCTTTGCGAGACCGACCACACCGCCTGCCGGGCCGGACAGGATCGCATCCTTGCCCTGGAACATGTCGGCCGCCGTCAACCCGCCCGAAGACATCATGAACATGACGCGCGCGCCGGTGCGCTCGACATCGAGCTCATCGCAGACCTGGCCGATATAGCGGCCGAGCACCGGCGAGAGATAGGCGTCGATGACGGCCGTATCGCCACGGCCGACGAGCTTGATGAGCGGTGAAACCTCATGACTGACGGAGACCTGCTCGAAGCCGATCGATCTTGCGATTTTCGCGACGGCGGCCTCGTGCGCCGGGAATTTATAGGCGTGCATGAAGACGATGGCGACCGAGCGATAGCCCTTTGCGAGAAGGTCGCGCAGCGCCGCTTCTGCAGCCTTCTCGTCCAGAGCAAGCTCGACGGTGCCGTCGGCAAGCACCCGCTCCCCAATTTCGACGACATCCTCATAAAGCGCTTCCGGCTTGACGATCTCGGTCGCGAAGATCTTCTTGCGCTCCTGATAGCCGATGCGCAGGGCGTCCCTGAAACCCTTCGTCGTCACCAGGGCAAGGCGCTCGCCCTTGCGCTCGAGCAGCGCGTTTGTGGCGACGGTCGTGCCCATGCGGACCTCGCCGATGGTCCCCTCGGGAACCGGCTCGCCCTTGCCGAGGCCGAGATGCAGACGGATGCCGTGGACGGCTGCGTCGCGGTAGGCTTCGGGATTCTCCGACAGGACCTTGCGGGCATGAAGCGCGCCGGACGGATCGCGCCCGACAACGTCGGTGAAAGTGCCGCCGCGATCGATCCAGAAATCCCAACGACCCGAAGTGTTCTCCGACAAATCCGCCTCCAGCAGAACGATGCCAATAACAATGATAATATATCGATAAATCGTCAACGTTTTGTCGTCAACATGAATTGACGGACGCCGACCCGTTCATCACCGACATGCAGCCGATGGCAGAGCAACGATAAAGCCGCGGTCATGGAGGCGCGATGCAGCCTCTGCACCGCTCCCTCTTCATTTAAATGAAAAGCTATCGAAAAAGTTGGGCGCTAATGCAGCCCGCCGACGCCGAGCAGACGCTCGACCGCATCGTGATCCTGCGTGAGAGCCTGGGGCGTCCCCTGCCAGGCAAGCCGGCCGCGCTCCAGAACGATGACGTCGCTCGCAAAGTCCAGTGCGCTCTGAATGCGCTGCTCCACGAGCAGGATCGTCATGTCACCCGCCTTGGCGAGCTTGGCGAAGGCCGCCATCAATTCCTCGCAGATGACGGGCGCGAGCCCCTCGAGCGGCTCGTCCAGAAGCAGCACGGAGGGACGGCCGAGGATCGTGCGTGCGGTCGACAGCATCTGCTGTTCGCCGCCGGAAAGCTGGCTGCCCAAATTCCTTCGGCGCTCCTTCAGGCGAGGGAACATCTCATAGGCCTCCTGCAAGGCGCTCTTCGGCCGTCCTTTCAGCCCAACGGAAAGATTCTCCTCCACCGTCAGCGTCGGAAAGACATCGCGCGTCTGCGGCACGTAGCCAAGGCCCTGATGGGCGCGCCTGGCGCTCGGCAGGCCGGCGATCTCGACCGTACCCAGCCGGATGCGGCCGTCATAGCGGCGGGCCTGGCCGGCAAGGGTCGCAAGCAGCGTGCTCTTGCCCATGCCGTTGCGGCCGAGGACGGCAAGCCGGCCGCCGGCCGGCACGGAAAAGGAAACCCCTTCCAGCACCCGCGTCGGGCCATAGCCGGCCGACAGGTTTTCCACTTCAAGCGGCGTGGCCGGCATTGGCATAGCTCCCGAGATAGGCTTCGCGCACACGCGCATCCTGCGTCACGTCTTTCGGCGAGCCGTCGAATATGATCGTGCCGGCGGCCAGCACGACCACGCGCTTGGCGAAGCGGAAGACCAGATCCATGTCATGCTCGATCATCAGCACCGCGAGATCGGCGGGCAGATCGGCCAACGCCTGCTCGATGCGGCCCGTATCGCTTTGCGGAACGCCGGCGGCGGGTTCGTCCAGCAGAAGCACTTTCGGCTTCAGGGCCATGGCGACGGCGATCTCCAACAGCCGCTGCTGGCCATAGGCGATCTCGCTCACCTTGCGATGCGCCAGCCCGGCAAGGCCAAGGGTGCCGAGCAGCTCCTCCATTTCCGCCGTGACGTCGCGCATGGACAGGAAGTGGCCGAACATCCGGCCGGAACGGCCTGTCCGCTGCAGGATCGCCAGGCCGACATGTTCGGCCGGCGTCATGTCCTGAAACAGCCGCGTCACCTGGAACGAACGCACCAGACCGCGCTTGACCCGGCCGATGGCATCGAGCCTGTTGACGTTTTGCCCGGCAATGCGAACCTCGCCGGAATCCGCCTGGAGATTGCCCGTCACGAGGTTGACGAAGCTGGTCTTGCCTGCGCCGTTCGGGCCGATCAAAGCCACGCGATCTCCCGGCGCCATCGACAGGCTGACATTGTTTGTCACCGTCAGACCACCGAACGCCTTCTTCAGATTGCCGACTTCGAAAATCGCGCTCATGCCCGCGCCTCCCTGCGGCGGGCGACGTAAGCCGCGGCCGTGCCGTAGATGCCTTTCGGTGCGAACAGAACCACGAGGATCAACAGTGCTCCGACGATCGTCAGCCAATGGAAAGGATTGGCGGCGGAGACGTAATCTTCAAACAGCATGAAGATCACGGTGCCGACGAGCGCGCCGAACAGCGATCCGGTGCCGCCGAGCACGAGCATGACGAGCGCTTCGGCCGATTGCGTGAAGGACAGGCTGTCAAGCCCGACAACCTGCGTCGAAATCGCGGTCAACGCGCCGCCGGTCCCGGCTACGGCGCCGGAAATCATATACATCTTGATCAGCGCCGCCTTCGGCGAGGCGCCCATGGCGCGGATGCGCAAGGGATCCTGCCGGATGCCGCGACAAAGCATGCCGAAGGGCGAGCGCACGAGAATGCGCAGCAGCACGAGCGCAATCAGCAGCAGCGCCACCCCATAGATGTAGGCGGTATGCCCGTAGAGATCGAATTCGTACATGCCGAACAGCGGATCGGCCGATATGCCCGATAGACCGTCGCTGCCGCCTGTCCAGTCCGATGCCTTGTTGGCGAATTCGTGGAACAGGTAGATCAGCGAGATCGACAGCACGAGCTGCGGCAGTCCGCGCGCCCTCAGAATGACGACGCCACAGACCAGGCCGGCCACGGCTCCCGCGACGATGCCGGCAAGCGTCATCAACAACGGGTCGTTGATGCCGTAATGGGCGGATGCGATGCCGGCCGCATAAGCGCCGGCGCCGAACAGCGCCGCATGGCCGAGGGTTGCGACGCCGCAATAGCCGGTAACGAGATCGAGCGACAGGACGAGAAGCGCAATCGCGATCAACCGTGTCAGGAGGGCAAGATTATCGGGAAACAGCAGATAGCCGGCGGCAGCCAGTGCGACGATGACCGCAACCGCGATCACATCCTGCCGGAGCGTGCGATATCCGGTCACGGCTGGAGCGGCCTCTCTTTCAACGGTCGGCGTCATGTTACTTCATCCTCCCGGCAAAGCCGCGCGGGAAAACGCAGATGATGGCGATGACGGCCAGATAGAAGAAGAATTCCCCATATTCCGGCATGAGGTAACGGCCCGTCGTGTCGATGCAGCCAAGGATGAGGCAGGCGAGCAGCGCGCCCGAGATCGAGCCGGCACCGCCGACGGAGACCACGACCAGAAAAGTCACCATGTAGCGCAGGGCATAATAGGGTTCGACCGGCAGGAGCTCGGCACCCACGACGCCGCCAAAGGCGGCAAGCCCGACCGCGACGGCAAAGCTGACCGCATAGACGATTTCCGTCCGCACGCCGAGGGCCGCCGCCATCGCGGCATTGTCGACCGAGGCGCGCAGCTTCACGCCGAAGGACGTCTTCTCGATGGTGTACCATAGTGCAAGAGCGACGATGAGGCCGCAGACGATCGCAAAGATGCGATGGATGCCGAGGGTGCGAAAGCCGAGATCGACGGAGCCTTGCAGGCTCCCCGGCAAGGGTATGGTCTTCAAGGTCGGGCCGAAGACGTAATTGGCAATGCCGATGATGCAGAAGGTGATGCCGATCGTCATCAGCACCTGCGTCAGTTCCGGCGCTCCATAGATGCGCCGATAAAGCAACCGCTCGATCGGAATGGAGATGACGACGGTGCCGACCACGGCCAGCAATACCGCCGCGGCATAGCCAAGACCAAGATCGTGCGCGGCATAGGAGGCGATATAGCCGCCGATCATGGCGAAGGCGCCGTGGGCGAGGTTGACGACGCGCATCAGCCCCATGGTGACGGAAAGCCCGATGGAGATGACGAACAGCACCATGCCGTAAGCGAGGGCATCGACTGCTATGCTGAGCACGGTTTGCATTGATATCGCTGGTCCGGTTGTTGTGGCGCGGCCGCTGTCGTCAAACCTCCGAACGGAAGTTCCCGTCCGGAGGTGCAGGGTTCAGGAGCGCCTCATTTCGCGGCGGCAAGACCGGGATCGCCCTGCTTCTCGAAGGTCTGGACTTCCTTGTTGTAGTATTTGCCGTCGGCGCCCTTGGCGACCTCGCGCAGGTAGATGTTCTGCGTGATATGCCGGCTTTCCGGATCGATGGTGACGGGACCGCGCGGGCTGACCCATGAAAGACCCTTCACGGCATCAACCGCCTTCTGGGCATCCTGCTTGCCGCCGGTCGCCTCGATCATCTTGTAGATGACATGCATGCCGTCGAAGGCGCCGACGGCCGGGAAGGTCAGCTCGGCCGGATTGCCGATCGCCTTGTCCGCGGCGGCGACGAACGCCTTGTTTTCGGGCGAGTCATGCGACACGGCATAGTGGAAGGTCGTCTGCATGCCGATGGCGGCGTCGCCGAGCGCGGGCAGATCGGATTCCTGCGTCAGGTCGCCCGGAGCGAAGAGTTTGATGCCGGCTGCCTTCAGGCCGTTTTCATTATAGGCCTTGACGAAACCGAGCGTCGTCGGACCGGACGGCAGGAAGGCAAAGACGCCCTGCGCGCCGGAATCCTTGACGCGCTGCATGATCGGGCTGAAGTCGTTTGTCGACAGCGGCATGCGGATCGTCTGGACCACCTCGCCGCCCTGCTTCTCGAACCCGGCCTTGAAGGCATTTTCGGCATCGACGCCCGGGCCGTAGTCGCTGACGACCGAGATGACCTTCTTGACGCCGGCGTCATAGGCGACCTTGGCGATCGGCGTCGAGGTCTGCCAGGTCGTGAAGGAGGTGCGCACCACAAGCGGGCTCTTGGTGACGATCGCCGAGGTCGCGGCGTTGAAGATCACCATCGGCACGTTGGCCTGCTTGAGGATCGGCGTCACGGCCATCGCATCCGGCGTGAAATAGAAGCCGGCGAGATACTGGACATGCTCCTTGACGACGAGCTCTTGCGCCAGCGCCTTCGACTGGGCGGGATCGGCCTGCGGCACGTCACGGTAGATCACCTCCACCTCGTCATTGCCGACCTTCTTGCCGTTCAATGCCATATAGGCGTCGATACCGGCCTTGAAATTCTTGCCCTGCAGCGCGAACGGGCCGGAGAACGGACCGATGACCCCGACCTTGATGGTATCGGCATAGGCTCCGCCGCCAAGAGCAACGGCCGCAAGGGCGGCCAATAAAAACCGTTTCATTTTTCTCCTCCCGGCAGCCGTGGTTCGAGCCGCCTCTGATCGTCTAAATCCTGATCATCGCCAATTTCTCATAGGAAATGGTGATGTAAAATGAAATAAAGCATTCTATTCATACATATCTGGTTATGAATAGCGAATAATATGCTAGTCGGCCATCGTTCCCAGGCGCTTGATCGCGCCGATCAATTGCAGCGCATGGCGCAGCGATGCCGCCGTCGCCACCACCATAGGCGGCAACAGCAGCCATTCCAATGTCCAGGCCGCGCCCGAGCGTTCCTGCTCATGCACGAGCGAGTGATGAATGCCTGAAAGCTGCACGGCATTGAAGCGCGCAAGAGCGACCAGCGTTTCGGCTGCAACCGGATTCTGCTTGTGCGGCATGGCCGAGGAGCCGCCGCCGCCGGCAAGCTCGATCTCGTCGCCCGCCTGCGCCAGAAGCGCGACATCCTGGCCGACCTTGCCGAGGCTGCCCGAGATCATGGAGAGCAATCCGGCCAGCTCGGCAATGCGCGCTCTCTGGCTTTGCCATTGAGGCTCATCCGTCAGGCCGAGCGCCTGCGCCAGCGAGGCCCTGATTTCAGCCGCTTTCGGCCCGATCTTTTCCAGCGTGCCTGCCGCCCCGCCGAATTGCAGCGGAAAGGTCTCCTGCGTCAGCCGATCCCGATATTGATCGAGCGGATGGCGCCAGGCCCGCAACCGATCGGATACGGTGATGGCGATCGCGGCCTGCATCCGCGTACGGCCCATGAGCCTGTTCGACCCGAAACGCTCGTCCAGCCTGGCCAGTGCGGCAGAGACGGCGAAGAGACGGCCGCTCAGGATAAAGGCAACGGCCTTCAGGCGCATCATCAGGCTGGTGTCGATCAGGTCCTGGCTGGTGGTGCCGAAATGGACGTGGCTGCCGGCAGCCTCGCCAACCGCGCTGCGCAATTGCCGGACAAGATCCGGCACGACGACGCCATCCGACGCCGTCGCGGCCTTAAGGCTCTGCACATCGGGCTCGAAACCCGCGCAGACGCCCACGATATGCGCAGCCGCGGCCGGCGGGATCAAACCATGCTGCGCCTCGACCTCGGCAAGGGCCGCCTCGAAGGTGAGCATGGCTCGAATATCGGCCTTGGCGGAAAAATACTCCGCGATCTCCTCGTCGCCGAGGAGACCGGACAGAAAGGGATGGTCGAAGGGAGAAACGCTCATGGCCTATATATCGAGGAAAACCGTCTCTTTGTCGCCCTGCAAATGGATATCGAACGTGTAGACGGAGCCTTCTTTCGTGGCGACGAGCGTTGCGAGGCGATCCCTGTGCTCGATGCGCGCCAGCAAGGGGTCTTCGGCGTTGGCGGCCGCCTCCTCCGGAAAATACAGGCGTGTGTGCAAGCCGATATTGATGCCGCGCGCCACGATCCAGAAGGTGATGTGCGGCGCCATCTTGCGGCCGTCCTTGAAGGGAACGCGGCCGGGCTTGATGGTCTCGAAGCGAAAGACGCCGTCCGTGGAACTGGTCGGGCAACGCCCCCAGCCGGTAAAGTTCGGATCGGCCGTGCCGCGCAGCTCCGAGGGGCTGTTATAAAGGCCGGCACTGTCGGCCTGCCAGATTTCGAGGACGGCGTCCTTGACAGGCGCGCCGGCGCCGTCAAGCACCCTGCCCGTCACCGTGATGCGCTCGCCGAGCGTCTTGTCGTTGACCATGACGGAGCCGAGATCGGTTTCGTAGACGCCGCCGATCTCGCTGTAGTTCGGCGTGAGGCCGATGTGGACGTAAGGGCCGGCCGTCTGCGACGGCGTTTCCTTCAGGTAGCCGAGTTCCTGTACCATCAATTACCCTCCAGCCGGTTCTCGAACAGGGTCGAACGGCGACCGCGCAGCACGATATCGAATTTATAGGCGCGCGCGTCCATCGGAATCGTATTGCCCCAGTCGAGCGGCGCAATCAGCTGTTCGATCGCCTGTTTGTCGGGGATCGTCCCGACGATCGGACATTTCCAGATCATCGGGTCGCCCTCGAAATACATCTGCGTGATCAGCCGCTGCGCAAAGCCATGACCGAAGACGGAGAAATGAATATGCGCGGGCCGCCAGTCGTTGACGCCGTTCGGCCAGGGGTAGGCGCCGGGCCGGATGGTGCGGAACGCATAATACCCTTCGTCGTCGGTGATCGCGCGGCCGCAGCCGCCGAAATTCGGGTCGATGGCGGCGAGATAGGTTTCCTTCTTGTGGCGATAGCGCCCGCCGGCATTGGCCTGCCAGAATTCGAGCAGCACGCCCGGCACCGGCCGGCCGCGCTCGTCGAGCACGCGGCCATGCACGATGATGCGCTCGCCGATGGCGCTTTCGCCCGGCCTGGCGAAATTATGAATGAGGTCGTTATCGAGCTCGTTCAGCATGGAATGGCCGAAGACCGGGCCGGTGATCTCCGAAATGGTTCCATCCAGCGACAGGAGCGCGCGTTGCGGCGAACGCAATACCGATGTCTTGTAGCCGGGCGAAAAGGCCGGCGGATGCCAGGCGCGATCCCTGGCGAAAAAGGCGCCCGTCTCGGGCTTGCTGTTGCGTCTGTCCGACATGTCTGCCTCGCTTCATGCCGCCTTTTCGGCGTCCATCTGTTCAAAAACCTGCTTGGCGATCTTGATCGCGTGATTGGCGGCCGGCACGCCGGCATAGATCGCCACATGCAGAAGCGCCTCGCAGATGTCATCGCGCGTCGCGCCGGTATTGCGCGTGGCGCGCACATGCATCGCCACCTCGTCGTCCTGGCCGAGCGCCGCAAGCAACGCAATCGTCACAATGGAGCGCTCGCGCCGGCTCAGCGTCGGGCGCGACCAGACATGCCCCCAGGCCGCCTCGGTAATCAGCTGCTGAAACGGTTGATCGAACGCCGTCACTGCCTGCTGGGCACGATCGACATGGCTGTCGCCGAGAACGGCGCGCCGCGTCGCCATGCCCTGCAGATAGCGCTCGGATGGCGCGGTGGGATCGTTCATGGGGCTTGTTCTCCACGCAAGACGACGTCGACGAAGGCACGGATGACTTCGGTCAACGCCTCGGGTTGTTCGACGCACGGTATATGGCCGGCGTCCTTGATCACTTCATAGCGCGCATTCGGAATGAGCTTTGCCGTCGAGAGCACCAGTTCCGGCGGGGTGGAGCCGTCCTGATCACCGACGACGCACAGGGTGGGGACCGCGATCCCGGCTGCGGCTTCTGTCAGATCGGCATCGCGCAGGGCGGCACAGGTGGCGGCGTAACCTGCCGCCGGCTGGCGGACCAGCATGTTGCAATAGCCCGCGAAGGCGATGTTTTCCGGGCGGCGAAAGGCCGGCGTGAACCAACGCTCCATGACCGCATCGACGATCGATTCGATGCCGTGCGCCTCGACCTGCGCGATACGGGCATTCCAGCTGTCGGCCGTGCCGATCTTGTGGGCGGTGTCGCAGAGGATCAGCGCCCGCACCAGATCCGGGCGACGCTGATAGAGCGACTGAGCGATCAACCCGCCGACCGAGAGGCCGCAAATGACGGCGTCCTTGACCGAGAGAAAATCGAGCAGGCCGGCAAGGTCCGTGGCATGATCCTCGATGGAGTAAGGCATCTGGCCGAGATCGGAGAGGCCATGGCCGCGCTTGTCGTAGAGCACGATGGCGAAATCGCCGGCCAGGCGCACGATCACATCGCGCCAGATCCGGAAATCGGTGCCGAGTGAATTGGCAAAGACAAGAACCGGCTTGTCGGCGGGGCCGCCAATGATCTGATAGTGGATCGTGACGTCGTTGATACGGGCAAACTGCACTGGAAATCTCCTCGGGCGCGAGATTGAAACTATAATCTGGTTAGGTAAAATGATATTTCTTCGCTCAACGATAACTCTTTGGTTATGAATGAGCATGCTCGACGCGCGCATCAAATTCCGCCATCTGCAGACCTTTGTCGAGGTTGCACGCCAGAAAAGCGTGATCAAGGCGGCAGGTCTGCTCAATGTCAGCCAACCCGCCGTAACGAAGACGATTCGCGAGCTGGAAGAGGCGCTTGGCGTTGCCGTCTTCGAACGTGACGGGCGCGGCATTCGCATTACCCGCTACGGGGAGGTCTTTCTCCGCCATGCCGGCGCCGCTCTGACGGCGCTCCGGCACGGACTCGATTCCGTTTCGCAGGAACGCTCCGGCGAAGCGCCGCCGATCCGCGTCGGGGCGCTGCCGACGGTTTCGACGCGAATCATGCCACGGGCGATGGAATTGTTTCTGCGAGAAGAGACCTGGAACCGCATCAAGATCGTCACCGGCGAAAATGCAGTGCTTCTGGAACAGCTGCGCGTCGGCGACCTCGATCTCGTCGTCGGCCGATTGGCAAGCCCCGACAAGATGACGGGCTTTTCCTTCGAACATCTCTACTCCGAACAGGTCGTCTTCGCCGTCAGGGCCGAACATCCGCTGCTGTCCGGCACGCAATCGCTGTTTTCCGATCTCAGCCGCTATACGATCCTGATGCCGACGCGCGGCTCGATCATCCGCCCCTTCGTCGAAAGCTTTCTGATCGCCAATGGCGCCGGCGGGTTGCCGAACCAGATCGAAACCGTTTCCGATTCCTTCGGCCGCGCCTTCGTGCGCTCCAGCGACGCCATCTGGATCATCTCGGCCGGCGTCGTCGCCGGCGATGTCGAGGACGGGCTGCTGGCGCTCCTGCCGATCGACACCAGCGAAACGAAGGGACCGGTTGGATTGACCGTGCGGACGGACGCCGTTCCCAACCTGCCGCTCTCGATCCTGATGCAGACGATCCGGGAAGCGGCAGCCGAGGTTGCCAGAAAGCTTTAAAGCAATTCCAGGAAAAGTGCGCAGCGGTTTCTGTTCGGAATCCCCGTAAAACAAAGGGATGGAGCAGTTCGGCGATTCCGTGAAACGCGAAACCGCCCCGCCACCCGCTCAGAACGGAAGGCCGACATAATTTTCGGCAAGCGCGGTCGAGGCGGCGCGCGAATGGGTGAGATAATCGAGCTCGGCCTCCTGGATCTTCTGGTCGAAATCGCCGGTATCGGGGAAACGATGCATCATCGTCGTCATCCACCAGGAGAAGCGCACGGCTTTCCAGACGCGGGCGAGCGCACGCTCGGAGTAGGCATCCAAACCGGCGTTCGAACGATCCCGATAATGTTCGGCGAGACCCGAAAACAGATAGTGCACGTCGCTGGCCGCCAGATTGAGCCCCTTGGCGCCGGTCGGCGGCACGATATGCGCGGCATCGCCGACCAGGAAGAGACGGCCGAAGCGCATGGGCTCGGCCACGAAAGAGCGCAAAGGCGCAATCGATTTTTCGAAGGACGGTGCCGTAACCAGAGCCTCGGCATGGTGAACGGGCAGGCGTCGGCGCAATTCGTCCCAGAAACGATCGTCGCTCCAGTCCTCGATCTTCTCGTCGAGCGGACACTGGATATAGTAGCGGCTGCGCGCCATCGACCGCATCGAGCATAATGCAAAGCCGCGCGGATGATTGGCATAGATCAGCTCATGATCGACAGGCGCCACGTCCGCCAGCACGCCGAGCCAGCCGAAGGGATAGACCTTCTCGAAACTGCGTATTGCCTTTTCCGGAACCGATTTGCGGCTGACACCGTGAAAACCGTCGCAGCCGGCGATGAAATCGCAATCGATGCGATGCGAAACGCCATCCTTGTCGTAGGTCAGATAAGGCGTCTCGCCATCGAAGCCGTGAGGCTGGACATTCGTGGCATTATAAATTGTCGAGGCTCCGCTTTCCTCGCGGCGGGCCATGAGGTCGCGGGTCATCTCGGTCTGGCCGTAGATGACGACCCGCTTGCCGCCGGTCAATCCGTAAAGGTCGATACGATGGTCGCGGCCATCGAAGGCAAGCGAGAAGCCATCGTGCGGCAAGCCCTCCGCATGCAGCCGCGTGCTGGATTGCGCCGCGTCCAGCAAATGGACGGTGCCTTCCTCAAGGACGCCGGCACGGACGCGACCGAGGATATAATCCTTGCCGACACGGTCGAGAATGACGTTGTCGATACCGGCCTCCGTCAGCAACTGACCGAGCAGCAACCCGGACGGCCCCGAACCGATAATGGCGACTTGAGTGCGCATCCTATCCTCCCATGCGTGTCTTTCCTCCAAGTCTCTTCGGCGCAATGTCGGTCCGCAATGGACATTTCGGTCATGAAATTGCACAAATCGAACATGGCGAAGGAGGAAACCCATGATGAAGAACGTGCCGACCTATGAGCTTTACGGCGAAAATACCGGTCGAAAGCCGGATTTCTGGCTGCATTGCGAGACGATTCCCTCCCGCAGCAGTCTTCATCAATGGGAAATCCGCCCGCATCGGCATGAGAGCTTCTTTCAGATCTTGTACATAGATGCCGGATCTGGCGACGCCGTGTTCGACGGCATTCCCCATGCCATTACGCCCCCCGCCGTCATCACCGTGCCGCCGCATCTCAATCACGGCTTCCGGTTTTCGAAGGATATAGACGGCTTCGTCATCACAGTTCTGATCTCGCATCTGAAGGCGTCGCCAGGCGACCGCAGCCGGCTGGGCGCATGGCTTGCCGAACCGCATTTGACCTTGCTCGACACCGGCTCCGAGGACGCGGCTCACGTCGCCGGTACGCTGAGGCGTCTGGGCGAGGAATTTGCCAGTCACCGCAACGGTCGCAACGATCTGCTCGACGCCTATCTGACCTCGGCATTGCTGCTGACGGCGCGCATCTCCCAAAGGGCGGACGAAGGGTCGAGCGCCGGCAATGAGAACGAACGCCGGATGGAGATGCTGCAGGGCCTCGTCCAGCGCCATTTTCGCTCGCACAAACCGGCTGCCTTCTATGCCGAAAGCCTCGGCATCTCGCCGGCCCATCTCAGCCGCATCGTGCGCAGCCGGACGGGGCACGGCGCGCACGAACTGATCACGCGCAAGCTGCTGGACGAAGCCAAGCGCGAGCTGGTCTTCACCTTCGCGACGGTCCAGGAAATCAGCTATCGCCTCGGTTTTGCCGATCCCGCCTATTTCTCGCGTTTCTTCGTCAAGCATACCGGTCAGACGCCCCGCGCCTGGCGCATCGGGGAGCGGGAGCGGCTCGGGATGTGAACATAGCATTGCCTTCGGATGGATTGGAATTGTTGGCCAACCACCCGCCCTCGAACCACGAGGAAAGCCCCGAAGACGCGAAAGTTAAGGCAGCACCAGCCGCAGTGCCTTTTGTGTCTCCTTCAGCAACGGCAGAAACCGCTCTGCCATGTCGGAAGCGGCGACGTAAGCCGCTGGTGCGCCGATATTGATCGCCGCCACGGTCTGGCCGCGATCGTTTTCGACTGGCACGGCAATCGAGCAGAGCCCGATCTCCAGCTCCTGGTCGATGACGGCGTAGCCCTGCCCCTTTACCCGACGGAATTCCGCCATCAGCGCCTCCGGATCGGTCCTCGTATTCGGCGTGTTCGCCTTGAGGTCAGTCCGCTCAAGCACCGAGCGCGCCTCGCTTTCCGGCAAGGCGGCCAGCAGGACGCGGCCCATGGAGGCACAGAAGGCCGGAAGGCGGCTGCCCGGGGTCAGATTGATCGACATCACCCGGCGCTGAGCGGCGCGGGCGATATAGACCACTTCCGTCCCGTCAAGCACGGAAGCAGACGCATTCTGCCCGGCGCGCTCGGCCAGCTGATCGAGATACGGCTGAATGATGATCGGCAACGGCGTCGCGGCAAGATAGGCATGGCCCAGCCGGAGGATCTTCGGCGTGAGCGTGAAGAACTTCCCGTCATAGACGGCATAGCCGAGCTCGGAGAGCGTCAGCAACGAACGTCGTACGGTGGCGCGGTCGAGCCCGGTGAGCTTCGACGCCTCGGCGATCGTCAGACGCTGACGCGTCTCGCCGAAGGCCTCGATAACCTTCAATCCCTTGGCAAAGCCGCTGACGAAATCCGTTTCGCGCATCTCAGATCCTCAATTCGACGTCATTTTGTGCGATATATGAACAAATGTCAAATATCGCACAAAATGATTGCCGCCCGGCCTATGCTGATCTATTCGAAAGAAAGAGGACGGGTCGTCTCAATCCGCCCGCAACGGCAAACGGGAGAATCCGCATGGACAAGACAATCGCGAGCACGGCGGCTGCCGTCTCGGACATCGGCGATGGCGCGACCGTCATGATCGGCGGTTTTGGCGGCTCCGGCGCGCCGATCGAACTCATTCATGCGCTGATCGACAAAGGCCCGAAGAACCTGACCGTCATCAACAACAATGCCGGCAACGGGCGCATCGGCATTGCCGCGATGATCGATGCCGGCATGGTCAGGAAGATGATCTGCTCCTTCCCGCGCTCATCCGATCCACGCGCGTTCACGGACCGCTACCTGGCCGGCGAAATCGAGCTGGAACTGGTGCCCCAGGGGACTCTCGCCGAACGCATCCGGGCTGGCGGTGCGGGCATTCCGGCTTTCTACACGCCGACTGCCTATGGCACCGAACTCGCCAACGGCAAGGTCATCGCGGAATTCGATGGCCGCCACTATGTTCAGGAGCGCTGGCTCAAGGCCGATTTTGCCATCGTCAAGGCGCAAGTCGGCGATGTGCAGGGCAATCTCATCTACAACAAGGCCGGTCGCAACTTTAATCCGCTGATGTGCATGGCCGCGACCAGGACGATCGCGCAGGTCTCGAAAATCGTCGCCGCCGGCGAACTCGACCCCGAGCACATCGTTACTCCCGGCATCTTCGTCGACGGCGTCGTAGAAGTCGCCGATCCGCAACAGGAAGAAAATCTTATCCGAGCCGGAGTGGCATACGCATGACCATCGATACACGCGAAGACATCAAGCTCTCCAACGCCCAGATCGCCTGGCGCGCGGCGCAGGACATCCAGGACGGCGCCTATGTTAACCTCGGCATCGGCTTTCCGGAAATGGTCGCCCGCTACCAGCCTCCGGGCCGTCAGGCAATCTTCCACACCGAAAACGGCATCCTGAACTTCGGCGAGCCGCCGGCGGAGGGCGAGGAAGATTGGGACCTGATCAACGCCGGCAAGAAGGCCGTGACGCTGAAGCCCGGCGCCTCCTTTTTCCATCACGCCGACAGTTTCGCCATGGTGCGCGGCGGCCATCTGGATGTCGCCATCCTCGGCGCCTATCAGGTAGCGCAGAATGGCGACCTCGCCAACTGGCGCGTCGGCTCCAAGGGCGTGCCCGCCGTCGGCGGCGCCATGGACCTGGTGCACGGCGCCAAGCAGGTTTTCGTCATCACCGAACATGTGACCAAGGACGGCAAGCCGAAGCTGGTGGAGGCCTGCACCTTCCCGCTGACCGGCGTCGGCTGCATCACCCGCGTCTATACGAGCCATGCGGTCATCGACATCGCCAAGGAAGGCTTCGTGGTGCGCGAGAAACTCGCTGCCATGACGATGGACGAACTGCAGGCGATGACCGGCGCGCCGCTCCATACGGACCGCCCCGTTGCGGACCTCATCGTGCCGACGCTCTAAAGCATGTTGCGATCTTTCAGATTCGCCCGATATGCTTTAAGCTTATAATAATTCGCAGGTCGTTATCGCAATCGCCGTACATGTTTGCGCGACACGCAGTAGGGAGAAGACCATGACCGACGCCTTCATCTGTGACTATATCCGTACCCCGATCGGCCGCTTTGGCGGATCGCTCTCCTCCGTCCGCGCCGACGACCTTGGCGCCGTGCCGCTGAAGGCGCTGATCGAGCGCAACGGCTCGGTCGACTGGGAAGCCGTCGACGACGTGATCTATGGCTGCGCCAACCAGGCGGGCGAGGACAATCGCAACGTCGCGCGCATGGCAAGCCTGCTTGCCGGCCTGCCGATTGCGGCTGCCGGCACGACGATCAACCGGCTTTGCGGCTCGGGCATGGATGCCATCATCGCTGCCGCTCGCGCCATTCGCGCCGGCGAGGCCGATCTGATGATCGCCGGCGGCGTCGAGAGCATGTCGCGCGCGCCCTTCGTCATGCCGAAGGCCGAAAGCGCTTTTTCGCGCAACGCCGAAATCTACGACACCACCATCGGCTGGCGCTTCATCAATCCGGTGATGAAAAAGCAGTATGGCGTCGATTCCATGCCGGAGACCGGCGAGAACGTCGCCGAAGACTACAAGGTCAGCCGCGAGGATCAGGATGCCTTTGCCGTCCGCTCGCAGGCGAAGGCCGCCGCCGCACAGGAGAACGGCCGGCTTGCCAAGGAAATCACGCCAGTCACGATTCCGCAGCGCAAGGGCGATCCGGTCGTCGTCGGCAAGGACGAGCATCCGCGCGCGACCTCGATGGAAGCGCTAGCCAAGCTCGGCACACCCTTCAAGAAGGAAGGCGGTACGGTGACGGCCGGCAACGCATCCGGCGTCAACGATGGCGCCGCCGCCCTCATCATCGCCTCCGAAGCGGCTGCGAAGAAATACGGCCTGACGCCGATCGCGCGCATTCTCGGCGGTGCGGCTGCCGGCGTCGCCCCGCGCATCATGGGCATCGGCCCAGTTCCCGCCTCGCGCAAGCTGATGGCCCGGCTCGGCATGCGCCAGGAACAGTTCGACGTCATCGAACTCAACGAAGCCTTCGCCTCGCAGGGGCTTGCCGTGCTGCGCGAACTCGGCATTGCCGGTGACGACGCACGCGTCAATCGCAATGGCGGCGCCATCGCGCTCGGCCATCCCCTCGGCATGTCCGGCGCGCGCATCACCGGCACCGCTGCGCTTGAGTTGAAGGAAACCGGCGGCCGCTATTCGCTGTCGACCATGTGCATCGGCGTCGGCCAGGGCATTGCCATCGCCCTCGAACGGGTCTGACCTCCGGGTCATATAGGTCCGCCGCCACATGGGTGGCGGACCACGCCTGCCGGCAAGCCGCAAAGACCGGCTCCATCAAGTCGGCAATTACAGATTGCGAGCGGGAACGGCAGACGCTCTGGCGCGTTTTCCTGCTGCTCAGTGGGATCTATTCATGCCGTCACGCCAGAAATTCCTAAAATCGTTTCCTTCAGCCGCTTTCATCATTCTCATTACCTTCATCCTGTCGCTGTCGATCGCGCAAACCGCCTTTGCCGCCGAGGGGCAGAAGGCCAGCCATCCGTCGGAAGGGCTATTCCTGGTCCAGATCGTTCTGCTGGTGGTATCGGGCAGATTGCTCGGCGAATTGATGGTGCGGATCGGACAGCCCTCGATCATGGGCCAGATCATCGCCGGCATCATTCTCGGCCCTTCTCTTCTGGGTCTCGCTTTCCCGCATGCGCAGGCAAGCCTCTTTCCCTCGAACGAGGCGCAAAAGAGCATGGCCGATGCGGTCGGTCAGCTCGGCATCCTCTTCCTCCTGCTGCTGGCCGGCATGGAAACCGATCTGGGCCTGGCGAAGCGCCTGCGCAAATCCGCAGCCGGCGTGTCGCTGACGGGCATCGTCATTCCCTTCGCAGCAGGCTTTGCCCTGGGCGAACTTCTTCCCGACGCCCTGCTTCCCGATCCCGAAAAGCGGCTGGTCACATCGCTTTTTCTCGGCACCGCGCTTTCCATCTCCTCGGTGAAGATCGTCGCCTCCGTCGTCCGCGAGATGGACTTCATGCGCAGGAACATCGGTCAGCTGATCGTCGCTTCCGCGATCATCGACGATACCGTGGGCTGGGTAATCATCGCCATAACCTTCGGCCTTGCCGAAAAGGGAATGGTCGACCTTCCGACACTGGCAGCCAGCGTCATCGGCACGCTGGCCTTCATGGCCGTCAGCTTCACGGTCGGCCGGCGGATCGTTTTCGAAATCATCCGCTGGACCAACGACAATTTTCGCAGCGACCTGCCCGTGCTCAGCGCCATCATAGCGATCATGGGCACGATGGCGATCATCACCAATCTCATCGGAGTTCATACGGTGCTCGGCGCCTTTGTCGCGGGCATTCTCGTCGGCGAATCTCCGATCCTCACCCGCCAGATCGATGTCCAGCTCCGTGCCCTGACGACAGCGCTGTTCATGCCCGTCTTCTTCGGGCTGACCGGCCTGCAGACCGATCTGACCGTACTTGCCGATCCCTCTATCCTGCTGCTGACAGCCGCTGTCGTGCTGATTGCAAGCATCGGCAAGTTCGGAGGAGCCTTTGCCGCCGCCAAGATCAGCGGCTACTCGGCATCGGAAGCTCTGGCGCTCGGTTGCGGCATGAACGCCAGGGGCTCGACGGAAGTGATCGTCGCGACCATTGGCCTCTCCGTAGGCGTGCTGGACGAGAAGCTGTTCTCCGTCATCGTCGCCATGGCGGTCATCACCACGATGGCGATGCCGCCGACGCTTCGCTGGGCGCTGGCCCGCCTGCCGCTGCGCGAAGAGGAACGCGACCGGCTCGAGCGCGAGCAATTCGAAAGAGAAAGCTTCCTGGCAAATTTCGAGCGCATTCTACTGGCGGTCGATGGTTCGCAAAGCAGCCGTCTTGCAACCTGGATCGCCGCCTTCTTTGCCGCAACGCACAAGATGCCGGTCACCGTTCTCGACGTGAGGGAAGCCGATGATGCCAGGGAGAATGCGGAGACACCGGCGCGATCGTCCTCCCAGGCGCGAACGGTGGCTGACGATCTCCGGCAATGCGCAACGGATCTGCTGTCATCGGCGCCGCCTGAGAAAAACATGGCGGCGCAAGGCGATATCCACGTTACGATCCGGGAGAAGGACGACAAGATCGAAGCGGTGCTGGACGATGTATCGGGCACCGGCCACGACCTTCTGTTCACCGGTATAGAACCCTCCATGGGCGACGACGGCCGCTTCAGCGCGCCCTTGCAGACCATGACCTCCGCCTTCCAGGGAACGTCGGCTATCGTGACAGCGCGCGGACCGCTTCCGGAGCGCCCTCAGGATCTGCGAATCCTGCTGCCCGTCAGCGGGACGGAGCGATCCGTTCGCGCGGCGGAGTTCGGGCTTTCCATGGCCAAGGCGGCCGGCGTGCATTGCACCCTCCTGCTGATCGTCGAGCCACGGCAGGTCAGCGCCCTTCCGCGCATCAGCGATCGCGACAACGACCAACGGGACGTTTTGAACAAGGTCGGGGCAATCGCGGACTATTACGGCGTAGAGCTGAAGAAGGTCGTCCAGCAGGGGCCATCTCCCGAATTGTCGATCCTGCGGCATGCACGCGGCGGACAATATAATCTGATCGTGCTCGGGGTGAGCAAGCGCGCCAGCGGCAGCCTCTCCTATGGCAGCGTGGCCGATACCTTGCTGCAGACGGCCGACAGATCCTGCATTTTCATCGAAACCGATCTGGCGAACGCTCCGGCGGTCACGAATTGAGCTGGGCTGCGATCGCAGCCTTGTCTATGATCGACCAGACGCTGCGGATCCGCCCATCCACAAACTCATAGAAGACGTTCTCGGCAAACTGCACCCTCCTGCCGTTTACGGGCATGCCGAACAAGGCACCCTTCGGCGTACAATCGAACTGCAGCCGGCTTGCGATGCGTGGCGGTTCGCAAATCAGCAGCCGGATATCGAAATGGAGATCGGGAATGGCGCGAAAATCGCCTTCGAGCATTTCGCGGTAGCCCGATAACCCGACAAAATCGCCGTTGTAGTGAACGTCTTGGTGGACATAGCTGCCAAGGTTCTGCCAGTCCTGCCCGTTCAGGCAGGCAATATAGCCGCGATAGATGTCGGACAGGTCGACGCTAGCCATTCATACTGCCTTCGGCCAAGGTTCAGGCCGATGCCTGCAAACGGGGCCTGCCCGCTTGCCTCATCGCGATCGGATGCTTCAGAGGCGGCGCCGGCCGGCCGATATGATATCCCTGGACCGCATCGATGCCAAAGGATTTGACGAGATCGAGCTGCTTCTCATTCTCGACCCCTTCGACAAGGATGCGATGCCCGCGATTGCGCACCAGGCCAATAATGTCTTCGAGAAGAACCTTGGCGCCCTCGTTGTCCGCGGCATCGTGGAGGAACGACTTGTCGATCTTGACGGTCTCGAAATCCATCAGGCGAAGCCAGGACAACCCGGCAAAGCCTGTGCCGAAATCGTCCAGCCAGAATTTGATGCCGAGCTTCTTCAGATCCTGGATGCTGTCGAGCACATCGGGGCGTATCTCCATGTCGACGCCTTCGGTGATCTCGAACGCGATCCTGTGCCCCGAAACGCCCGTTTCAGCCAATATGCCGGCAACTTGCGCCGCAAAGCCCGGAGCCCGCAACTGGATCGGAGACACATTGATGCTCACCGTGTCGACGATATCGCGGAACAGCAGTTCGCAACACGCGCGCCTGATCGCCCAGTAACCGAGCTCGATAATGGCGCCGGTGCGCTCCGCGATCGGGATGAAGACCGCAGGAGAGGAACTCGACCCATCGAGCAATTGCAGGCGCATCAAGGCCTCATAAGCACCGATCTCGCCTGTCTCAAGATACAGGATCGGCTGATAAACCAGCGAGACGAGGTTCTGCTGGACCGCGATCTTCAGGATCGCCGCGATGTTTTCGCTGGCATCGCCGCCCGGCAACTCGTTCGGATCGAACAGCCGGGCGCAGTTGCGACCGCTGGCCTTGGCGGAATAAAGAGCGCGGTCGGCTTCATTGATGACGTTTTCCAGCTTGGTGCCGGCCACGTCCCTGACAACGGTCGCCCCAACGCTCACGGTGACATGCCGGAAGCCGTCGAGGCGCTGCGCGTGAACGATATCGAGATCTTCGATCCCGTGGCAGATGGCTTCCGCCAGCGCCAGCGCGTCCGCTCCGCGCTCCAGATCGAGAATGACGATAAACTCCTCGCCGCCATATCGTCCGACGGTCGCGCCCAGGGGAGCGACGATGTCCGACAGGGCATTGGCGACCGTGACGAGGCAATGGTCGCCTTCCTGATGCCCATAATAATCGTTGTACTTCTTGAAGAAATCGACATCGACCAGCAGCACCGCAAACGCCACTCCGTCTTCGCGCCAGCGCTCCCAGAATTGCTTCAGCCTTATGTCCGCAGCGCGCCGGTTTTCCATTCCGGTCAGGGAATCGGTAATGGACAGGCGCAGAAGGGCTTCTCCCCGCTCCGTCGCCTGACGCTGCTGCAACTCGGCTTCCCTGGCATTGAGGAAAACGTTGAAGCGTTCCTTGTTCAGCTTCCAATTCACATAGGACGTGAAGACGAAGCAGCAGAGATAGAAGGTCGTAAATGCCAGGCAATAGGCAGGGCTGTAGTGAAATTCGATGAGCGAGAGCAGGAAGGACGTAAAGATGAGCCCGGACGAAGCGATCGCCAAGCCGAATTCAAGGCTGAAGAACAGGTTGACGCCCATCATGAAGATCGCGCCGAAGGCCGCATAATAGGAGAAGGCTTCGGCATTGGCGGTCTGCAGCGCGGGCACGAGCCACACCACGTAGCCCAGGACCACAGCGGCGGCACATGTCGCCTCGAGCTCTCCCGCCCGACGGCCGCGGGAGAATTGGATCTCCAGAACCAGAAGCGAAGTACCGCCGATGAGGAACCGCGCCGGAATGGTCACGCTCGACACGTCGGGGATGAAGATCAGGTCCGTTATCAGGAAGAGGACATAGACGGGGACGGCAAGCCACAGGCCGCTGCGAGCCAGGGCACGACGCGCCTCGTTGCTGTAGTTCTTGTAGAGCGTACGAAGTTCGTCAGCATGGCTCGCCCGGCGGATTTCTCCCCGGCCAAGTTTACCTGCCCCCGACAATCGACGCATGCCCACCATCACCCGAGTTAGCCGAGACTTCATGTCACCGCGTTACCTTTGCGCCGCTCGACTGAACAAATCGCCCGCCTCACCTGGCAGCTGACTTGGTCCGTTTGATAGCGACAGCGTTGCCGCAGTGACATTAACAAAACCATAGCACCCAATTTTTACATGAGATATGGTTTGCATAGTGTTCACGGAATCATTTAAAATTGAAACAATTTCAAACTGCTCTAGACGGCTACAGCCTTGTTACCGCGCAGTCCATTTCGGAACATGCGAGATCATCGGGTAACATTCTAACTTCCGACCAGATTAAGGAGGGCGAAGCAGAGCTAGCCCTCATTCTTTCTTTGACGCAGCAGGGTTTCGAAGCGAACGCCCCCGTTCAAGGCATCATGAAAGCCTTGACGGAACGTCTGCAGGCATTGATGAACAAATCGACCCCGCTCGTCTGGACGCATCTTGCCTCCGTCGCGCAGGCTCATCCCGTATCGGCCTTCCTGCTGCAGGATCCCTTGACGCGATGGTCCTTCGAGAAACCACGCGGCTATAGCGGCGACGCCTATCTCCTGGATTTCATCTACGAACATCCAAGCGTCGCAGCCCAGGTAAAGGCAGCGTCCGCGCTCGGCTCCGAAATTTACGATTTCACCCGCAGCGCTCCATCCGCCGTTGCGGTACGCGAGCGGCGGGATCTTCTTGCCGCACATGTCGATGCGGTGGCGGACGAGACCGACAATGCCGAAATTCTGGCGATCGCGGCGGGCCATCTACGCGAAGCGGAGCTTTCCCAGGCTCTGAAAAACGACAGGCTCAAGCGCTGGGTTGCGCTCGATCAGGACCCCATCAGCGTCGGGTCTGTGAGCTCGGCCTTCCACGGGAGCCGCGTCGAAGCAGTCAACGGTTCCGTCCGCACGATCCTGGGGCGGGCGCAAAAGCTCGGCACATTCGATTTCATCTATGCCGCCGGACTTTATGATTACCTTGCCGAAAACGTGGCCGTCCGGCTGACGGAGCGCTGCCTGCAGATGCTGAAGCCGGGCGGCAAGTTCCTGCTCGCGAATTTCGCCAAGGATATCGGTGTCGAAGGCTATATGGAAACCTTCATGAACTGGCCGCTGATCTGGCGCACGGACGAGGACGTCCAGGCGATCATCAACAAGGTCCGACACCATCTTGCCGACATTTCCGTGACCCGCGGCGAAAACGGCGGCGTGATATACGCGGTCCTCACCGTGTAGCTCGCGACACCGGCTGGTTCGCGCCGCGGCCAGCCGTGTTGAGAACGTCAACCGCCCGCCGCGAACGGCATCGCAGGGGAGAATGCCTCACATCCTCCCCTGCAGGGTCCCTCGCGGGACATTCCATCGGTAAGCTGCCGCATACGCAATAGACAGGGCGATTCCGTATGCGGCCTTCTTTTTTTCGATCATCCATCGGAAGATTGGGCCGATAGATGCATCGAGCGCGAACGGCATTCAAAGCTTTTCCGCTTTTCCTCGAATCGCGAAAGCGCTCTATCCTTTCGCCGTCACGCAATTCCGAACGGAAAACCGCAACGCACTTTTCCTGGAATTGCTCCGGCCGGTCTCTCGCCTGCACCGCGCCACCTCAGTTGAAGCGGCGAAGATGCGGCGGCAGATAGCCGGGATATCCCAGAAAGTCTCCCCGCTCGGGAAGACCGATGTCGCGAAGCTGATGGTTCGATAGCTCGGATACCAGCTTGCGCGTCTGGCGCTGCCTCCAGATGACGAGCAGCAAGGCGCGCGCCGTCCTCCAGGCACCGAATTTCTGGTACAGTTCGTCAATCGTCGCCGTCAGATTTTCGGCAACCAGTAATTGTGAATACGTCATAGTGCTTTCCCGGCGCACTCATGCAGCCAGGTCCTCTTGAAGCTCGACCGGCTTCAGGAGCAGACGCATGGAAATGCGCCGATCGGTCCATCAGCAAGTCATGATGTGTTTATGGAAAAACGCCTAAGCGGCGGCAAATAACGCTATTTATAGGCGCTAAATAGCAGCTCGTCGCAGAATTGGCATGGCACATGCCGAACCGGTAACGAACATTCCGCCGGAGACGAACGTAAACATATGTGTATGATGCATTTCACGCCTCCTCTGTTTGATTTGCGGATGAGCCTATAATACGCAGGATCGGACAATCGGCAACCCCACAATTTCGAATTGTATATTTCCGGATAAATCTGTTGCCTCGCCGCAACAGTCGGCATTCCCGCATGCGCCCGACGCAGGAGCGCGTCTGCGCGACGGACACTTTCGTCCGAACCGGTTTCCCGAGCCTCGAGACGGGGTTAGAACGAATTGACGATGCCGCCGCCGGCACGCATCTGCTGAACCATGATGTGAGCATGGTAATGCATGGCGCACTTGATCGCGTAGATCTGCAGGATTACGGGCGAACGGCGATATCGCAGCAGGTGGAGCAGCCGCCGCCGATAGACGGCACGCAGATCCGCCTCTTTCACCCGGCCCATCAACCGGACGAAAATGCCGATCGCCTCCAGCACCCACATTGCATTGAGAACGAGCAGCCGCAGCGGATGCCGGCGCAAATGACGTAAGCGGCTGCTTTCCGGTTCGATATGGGCATCGATATAGAGCGCATCCAGGCGATCGAAATAGGCTGCCGGCTGATGCAGGTCGCTGAGAACGGAGAGATATCCATCCCGCAGGGTCTCCCGGGAGAGATTGAGAGGAATGACATTGGTGCCGAAGGCGGGCGGATCGTCGTGATCGAGCCTCCCCTCCTTGGCAAGACGGGTGTAGAGCGGCGTTTTCGGAATGGCGGCCAGCATGCCGATCATGGCGTTGACGATGCGCGCATCCTTGATGAAGACGCGCTGCGCGTCGAAGATGGTCGCATCGTCGCTGTCGAAGCCGAGGATCATGCCGCACCAGACCTCCATGCCGGTCTGCTGGATCGCATGGATCTTATCCAGCATGGTTCCGCCCTTGCGCAGGTTCTGCAGCTTTTTGGTCTCGCGCAGCGCCGCCTCGTTCGGCGTCTCGATGCCGATGAAGACGACACGGATATTGGCATCGACCATCAACTGCATCAATTCCGCATCGTCGGCGAGGTCGATCGACGCCTCGGTCAGAAACGTCATCGGATAATGATGGCGTTGCTGCCAGGCGACGACATCGCGCAAGACATCCTTGATCGCCTTCTTGTTGCCGATCAGATTGTCGTCGACGATGAACGCCGTATCCATGCCCGACGCCATCAGGGCCTCCATCTCGGCGATGATCTGGGCGCTGGACTTGATGCGCGGCTTGCGGCCGAAGACCACGATGATGTCGCAGAAATCGCAGGTGAAGGGGCAGCCGCGCGAAAACTGGATGCTGCCGACCGCGTATTCATCCATCTTCAGGAGATCGAAACGCGGCACCGGCACCTTGCTCATATCCGTCTTGTCGGACTGTTCGTAGCGCCGCGCGTGGCAGCCCTGCTGCCATTCCTCCAGGAATTTCGGCCAGGTGTCCTCGGCCTCGCCGATGAATGAGACGTCGACGAGATTGCCGAAATACTCCTCCTTGACCGTAACCCAAGGTCCGCCGACAACGGTGAAACAGTTGCGTCGCTTGAGTTCGGTCAGGATTTCCGTCATCCGGAAACGCTGGACGATCATGCCCGTCAGCGCAACGATATCGGCCTTCTCGCAGAGGTCGTAATCTATCGGCTCGATATTCTCGTCGACCAGCGTAACAGCGTGCCCGGCGGGCGTCAGCGCCGCAAGCAGCGGCAGACAGGCCACCGGCAGGTTGGCCTTCACATCGAAGAGCGGCAGCGCATGTTCCATGCCCCAGTAGGAGGTTTCGAAACGCGGATTGATGATGACGATATGAGCCATTGAACATGCCGCTCCACGACTTGAGGATCTGGTTCGGTGTTACCTTTGAGCCTGAATGTCACTTGCAGCCGCTTGCGCCCGCCGATAGCGGGCAAGCGGTTTCTTCCAGCATCGAGGCCGCTGTCTTAGCAGCCCTGTATGAGCTCAGGATTAAATTCCGGACGGCATCTGCCAGGTGCCTGTCGAGGCGCGGTCCATGGCGCCGGTGAGATTTTTTCGGCGGCGATGTCGAAATCGGCTGGCCGCAATCGTCTTTACTCCGGAAGCGCCGCGGGAGATGATTACCCGCTCCGCCGCACCTCGATCTGAGCCGGATGAAGGGAACTGCGAAATGAGTTCGTCCTACCGTTGGGTAATCGTCGGCGCCGGAGCGCTGATGAGCTGCGTCGCGCTCGGCGCGATGTTTTCGCTAGCGATCTTTCAGGTGCCGATGGCCGCCGACACCGGATGGTCGCATGCCGGCATCGCCACCGCCATGACGCTGAATTTCCTGACAATGGGTTTGGGCGCCTTTGCCTGGGGCGCTGCAAGCGATCGTTTCGGCGTTCGCGTGGTGGTGCTGATCGGCGCGCTGCTGCTCGGGCTTGCGCTGGTGATGGCGAGCAGCGCCGGCTCGCTTCTGCAGTTCCAGCTGACCTATGGCATCCTCGTCGGCCTTGCCGCCAGCGCCTTCTTCGCGCCGATGATCGCGGCGGCGACGGCCTGGTTCGACGAAGGCAGGGGCCTTGCCGTCTCGCTGGTCTCGGCCGGCATGGGCGTAGCACCGATGACCGTCTCGCCCTTCGCCCGCTATCTGATTTCCGCCTATGACTGGCGCTTCGCCATGCTGGCGATCGGCATCGTGGCGTGGATCCTGCTGATACCGGCGGCGATGCTTGTGCGTCGGGCACCGGCTCCTGCCGAAACCGTCGGCCCGGACGCGCCAGGGGAAGACCGAGGCGTGACGCTCGGCCGCATCTTCCGTTCGCCGCAATTCCTCGTTCTCGGCGCAACCTTCTTTGCCTGCTGTGCGGCCCATTCCGGCCCGATCTTCCATATGGTCAGCTATGCCACCCTCTGCGGCGTGGGGCCGATGGCAGCCGTCAGCATCTATAGCGTCGAGGGGCTTGCCGGGCTTGGCGGTCGATTGCTTTACGGAACGCTCGCCGACAGGCTTGGCGTCAAGCCGGTTCTGGTCGCCGGCCTGCTGGTGCAGGCGATCGCGCTCGCCAGCTACCTGCTGGTCGGCGAACTCGGCGAATTCTATGCGCTGGCGGTGGTCTTCGGCAGTGCCTATGGCGGAGTGATGCCGCTTTACGCTGTGCTGGCGCGCGAATATTTCGGGCCGCGCGTCATCGGCACCGTCTTCGGTGCGGCCTCCATGCTCTCGAGCATCGGCATGGCCGCCGGGCCGCTGATCGGCGGCTGGATATTCGATACCTACGCCAATTATTCCTGGCTGTTCATCGGCTCTTCCATGGTGGGTTTGGGCGCCGCCGCCATCGCGCTCGCCTTTCCGCCAATGCAGCGGCTGCGGCCGCAGACAGCATGAGATAGGCCAGGATACACGGGGACCGACATCCGGGCACTTTGCCGGATGCGTCACATTTCACCGCGTGCCGCACGGCATCGCCCCACGAAAACCCCCGGCAGCAACGCACGGCAGGGGTAGATCGACGTTTCTTGATGCTTACACACAGTTTTCCATAAGCGACACCGGTTGCAGGCATTGCAATTTTCAATTTTTCGCCAACACTCGCACCTGCATCAGGTGCGTGATCTCCTGGGGGAGGGAATCAGGGGAGCACCCACTGGCGCGACTTTCCGCGCCCATCGGCAGGAAAGTCCTGCGTAATGTCATCATGGGGGACATGACACGGGTCTTTTGACCATGTCCCTGGTGCAACTGGAGGATTGATTCATGGCAACCACGTCCGTGGCCGCGACGAGCAGTCGAGGCATGACGAGGGAAGAGAAGAAGGTCATCTTCGCCTCTTCGCTCGGAACCGTGTTCGAATGGTACGACTTCTATCTCTATGGATCCTTGGCCGCCTTCATCGGCACGGCCTTTTTCAGCGACTATCCGGAAGCAACCCGCAACATCTTCGCCCTGCTGGCCTTTGCCGCTGGCTTCCTCGTGCGTCCGTTCGGCGCGCTGGTCTTCGGCCGGATCGGCGATCTCGTGGGACGCAAATACACCTTCCTCGTCACGATCCTGATCATGGGCCTCTCGACCTTCCTGGTCGGCATCCTCCCCGGGGCGGCAAGCTGGGGCATCCTCGCGCCGGTCATCCTGATCATCCTGCGCCTGCTGCAGGGCCTGGCACTTGGCGGCGAATATGGCGGGGCGGCAACCTACGTCGCCGAGCATGCGCCCGACAACAAGCGCGGCTACTACACATCCTGGATCCAGACGACCGCGACGCTCGGCCTGTTTCTGTCGCTGATCGTCATCCTGATCGTGCAGAATGCCGTCGGCAAGGATGCGTTTGCCGCCTGGGGCTGGCGCATTCCCTTCGTTCTGTCCTGCGTTCTGCTCGGCATTTCGGTCTGGATCCGGCTGTCGCTCAGTGAATCGCCGGCCTTCAAGAAGATGAAGGAAGAGGGCAAGGGCTCCAAGGCGCCGCTCTCCGAAGCCTTCGGCCAGTGGAAGAACGCCAAGATCGCCCTCATCGCCCTGCTCGGCCTCACCGCCGGCCAGGCGGTCGTCTGGTATGCCGGGCAGTTCTATTCGCTCTTCTTCCTGCAGAACGTGCTGAAGGTCGACGGCCAGTCGGTGAATATCATGATCGCGATCGCGCTTTTGATCGGCAGCGGCTTCTTCGTGTTCTTCGGCTGGCTCTCCGACAAGATCGGCCGCAAGCCGATCATCATGGCGGGGCTTGCCCTGGCGATCCTGACCTACTTCCCGCTGTTCGGTGCATTGACGCGGGCGGCCAATCCGGCGCTCGCCCAGGCTGAACAGACCATTCGCGCCACGGTCACGGCCGCCCCCGGCGATTGCACGTTCCAGTTCAATCCCGTCGGCACGGCGAAGTTCAACAATTCGTGCGACATCGCGACATCGTTCCTGTCGAAGTCGTCCGTGCCCTATACGATCGCCGAGGGACCGGCCGGCCAGCCGGCAACCGTCAAGGTCGGCGACGCGACGGTGACGTCCTACGATGCCGCCGCGGCCGGCGCCGACGCGGCGGCCAAGAACGCAGCCTTCTCGCACGACATGAACCTCGCCCTGCAGAAGGCCGGCTTTCCGCTGGCTCGCGATCCCGCCAAGGTGCCGGACGCCAGGCTCGACGCCTTTGTCGCCGCCAATCCCGAACTCGGGCTCAATGCGGCAACGATACGCGCCGGCGACAAGACGGTAACGCCGGTCGCCGATCTCGTGAAGGCAAAACTCCTGACGGCGGAACAGGCCGGCGGTGCGACCGACATGCCTGTCTATACCATAGCCAACGGTGGCGCCTTCAAGATGGTCGCCGATCCGGCAGCGATCAATTGGCCATTGACCATCCTGATCCTGACGATCCTCGTCATCTACGTGACCATGGTCTACGGCCCGATTGCCGCGATCCTGGTGGAGATGTTCCCGACCCGCATCCGCTACACCGGCATGTCGCTGCCCTATCATATCGGCAACGGCTGGTTCGGCGGCCTGCTTCCGGCAGCAGTCTTCGCCATGAGCGCCGCCAAGGGCGATATCTACTACGGCCTCTGGTATCCGATCGCTATCGCGGCAATGACGCTGATCATCGGCCTCATCTTCGTCCGCGAAACCAAGGGCGTCGATCTCAACGCCATCCAGTAACCATGCAGGAAGCCCGGCGCGATCTCCGCGCCGGGCTTTTTACGCATCCATCCCGAAACAGTTCCTGATTAGTGCCCGAAAGTTCAGGCGCCGCAAAAGGCGTGCAGCAACACGAAAAACGAAAAGAGAACCATGACGGCAGCCAGGACATGCTGCAGGATCGACCAGATGCGGCGGTTCGCGGCGATGGTCGGTCGCGTTGCGAGGGAAGCGAGATAGATCACCGTATCCATGAAAACTCCTGGCAAGAACATCCTTTTGGGTTGGGCGGAGCGGCTGTTGTCCCGATTGCGGGATTTCGCGTTCCGTTGCCTCAGTTATTATCTATAAAGTTAGTAGACTAAAGGAAGATTTTTTCGACCCTCTCGGGCTTCCCGACAAATTAACCCACTCGCCAACCGTGAATTCGCCCTGAAACCGGATCGGGCTCTGCCGAGCAGCGGCCGATGGAACGGTTCGGCGTCTTGCGGGAGCTCTGGGCTCCTCCATCTCTTTGTTTTTACGTGAATCCGGACGGAGAACCGCCGCCACGCGTACTTCTGAAAGCGCAGCCATGAAGGCGGTCACATTAGATAAAAATCTATTCTATAGAATAAATCAACAAAGCAAGGCCGATCCTTGCGGTTGGGCCTCAGTGGCTTACGAGTGTCGCAGACGATCCAAACATCGAACCCGCGCTCATGACCTTGCTCGATATACAAAACCTCTCGCTTGCCTTCGGCTCGACTCAGGCATTGGCGGGCGCGTCCCTGACCATCGACCGCGGCGAAATCGTCGCGCTGATGGGAGCCAACGGGGCCGGGAAATCGACACTGGTGAAGATCCTGTCCGGCCTTCACCGCGCCGATTCGGGCAGGATTCTCTGGAACGGCAATGACTATCGTGCCGATAGTCCCGCAGCCGCGAGCGCCCAGGGCATCATTACGGTACACCAGTCGACCGACGTCGTCGGCGTAGCGGGCCTTTCCGTGGCGGACGCCGTGCTGCTCAATCAATTCGTGGACAGGCGCCAACCTTTCTTCCTGTCGAAACGTTCGGTGCGGCGACAGGCAGCCGCCGTCTTGGCGGAAGCGGGCTTCGACCTGCCGCTGGATCGGGATTTCGGCGATCTTGGCACCGCCGACAGGCAGATGGTTGCCATTGCCCGGGCGCTGTCGAACAAGGCGCAGCTGCTCATTCTGGACGAGCCGACGGCAAGTCTGTCCGCGCGCGAAGCCGGGCGGCTCTACGATATCGTTCGCCGGCTGAGGGATCGCGGCCTGGGCATTCTCTACATTTCGCATCGCACGGCCGATCTCGATGCGCTTGCCGATCGGGTCGTCGTCCTGCGCGGCGGCCGCAATGTCGGCGCCTTTGCGCGCCCTGTCGATTTCGACGCAGCCATCGAAGCCATGATCGGACGGCCGATGACGGCAGCGCGGCCGCATCGCCGCGACCAATTCGGCCGAGCCGTGCTGGAGCTTCAGGGCGCACGGCTGCTTTCGGACAGCCCGCCGATCGATCTCCAGCTCCATGCCGGCGAGGTCGTGGCGATTACCGGCGTTCTCGGGGCCGGCAAGAGCCGGCTTCTCTCGACCCTCTTCGGCCTCGAACGCTTCGCCGCCGGCAATGCGCTTCTGGATGGCACAGTCTTTCGACCCGCCTCGCCCGCGGATGCGCTTGCGCGCGGGGTCGTCATGGCCGCCGCCGACCGGCATCGCTCCTCGCTCATGCCGCCGGACTGGCCGGGCGAAAGCATCGCGGCCACGATCAGCCTGCCTCATCTGAAGAAATGGTATCCATCCGGCTTCCTGTTCAAAGGGCGCGAAACCCGCGAAGGGGAAAAGGCAATCCGGCGACTCGGCATCAAAGCGCCCGGCCCGAAAGCCTCCGTGTGGTCGCTGTCCGGCGGCAATCAGCAAAAGACCGTGCTCGCGCGCTGGGAAGCGGAACCGAGCCGGCTGCTGCTCCTCGACGAGCCCTTTCAAGGCGTGGATGTCGGAGCCCGCCAGGACATTATCGCGGCCATACGCGCCCATGCGGATCGTGCCACCTTGATCGCGACATCCGATCCGGAAGAGGCGCTCGAAGTCGCCGACCGAGTGCTGGTGATGGAACGCCATGCCTTGAAGGCAGTTGCTCGAACGACCGCCGCCGACCGGCAGAAAGAGGAATACGTCCCATGAGTGAGGATACCGTCGACATCCCCGAACAGGGCAAGCCAGGCGGCGGTACGATGTCGCCACAGGAATTCGTACGGCGGGGAGCGGTATTTCTTCTGCTGTTCGCCCTTGTCGTCGTCTTCAGCTTCGCCCAGCCGGCCTTCATCAACATCAACAATCTGATGAGCATTCTGCAAGCGGTTTCGGTCGTCGCCATTATCGGCGCGGGCGTCACGGTGACGCTTGCCATCGGCGGCTTCGATCTTTCCGTCGGCGCGGTGGCCGCATCGAGCGTCATGGCTGCCAGCTACGCCATGATCGTCCTGGATCTCGATGCCTACCAGACGGTGCCCCTTGTGCTTGCCTTCGGCGCAATCGTCGGGCTCGCCAATGCCGTGCTGATCGTCCGGCTGAAGGTGCCGGATCTGCTGGCTACCCTCGCCACCATGTTTCTGTTAACGGGATTGCAGTTAATCCCGACGGCAGGGCGGTCCATTTCCGCAGGGCTGATCCTTCCTGACGGCATGGTGGCAATCGGCAAGGTCGACCCGGCCTTTCTGACGATCGGACGATCGAGCCTGCTCGGCGTCATCCCCTTTCCTGTGATTCTCATGCTGCTCGTGGCCTTCGTGCTCCACGTTCTCACCGAGCGCACCCGCATCGGCCGCCTCCTCTATGCGACCGGCGGCAATGAAGCGGCAACCCGGCTGGCCGGCGCGAATATCGGCCGCCTTAAGACCTTTGCCTACGTGCTTTCAGGGGTTCTCGCCTCGCTCGGTGGCATTATCGTCGCCGCCCGCGTCGGCCGCGGCGATGTCTCCTCGGGGGCTTCGCTGCTGATGGATTCCGTCGCAGCCTCGCTTATCGGCTTCGCCGTCCTGGGATTGCGCCGTCCCAACGTTCTCGGCACGACCATCGGTGCGGTTTTCGTCGGTGTTCTTCTGAACGGGCTGACGATGCTCAACGCTCCCTATTACACCCAGGATTTCATCAAGGGCGCCGTCCTCGTCGGCGCGCTCGCCCTCACCTACGGCATCGGTCGCGGCAAGGCATGATCCCTCTCCCCAACCAGCGGAAATCACCGCATGAAACGGTCCGGCTCGTTCATTTCGGAAACTCCGATCCTTGCAAGCAGGCAGAAGCCAGGCCTGCAATCATCACATAACGACGGTGGCATCGCACCTCCCCAGCCGGCCTGATCCAAGGATGGTCTGCCCGGCGTTTCGGGCAGACCCCTGAGATCTGTCAGACCGCCTTGTCGTGAGAGGGCTTTTCCCAGAGATTGATGCCACCTTCGACGGCATGGCGGTCGATCTCCGCGAGTTCCTCGGCACTGAAAGTCAGGTCGTTCAGGGCGGCCACATTCTCCTCCACCTGCCGCGCCGAACTCGCGCCGATCAGCGCCGACGTAACGCGCGGGTCCCGGAGAACCCAGGCAATGGCGAGCTGGGCAAGCGACTGGCCGCGGCGCTTGGCGATCTCATTGAGCGCGCGGGCCCGCTCGATATTTTCCTCTTTCAGATGTTCGGGCCGCAGGGGATCTCCGCCAGGCCGGTTGACGCGGGAATCCTGAGGAATGCCGTTCAGATATTTGTTGGTCAGCAGGCCCTGGGCGAGCGGCGTAAAGGCGATGATGCCCGCTCCGACTTCATCCGAAGCAGCAAGCAGGTCCGTCTCGATCCAACGATTGAAGAGATTGTAGGCAGGCTGGTTGATGAGAAGCGGCACCTGCCGTTCCTTCAGGAGTGCTGCGATTTCGCGCGTCTTGTTGCCGGAATAGGACGATACGCCCACATAAAGCGCCTTGCCCTGCCGCACCGCCTGGGCCAGCGCATCAGCCGTTTCCTCCAGCGGCGTCTCCGCGTCGAAGCGATGGGAATAGAAAATATCGACATAGTCGATGCCAAGGCGGCCGAGACTCTGATCGAGGCTGGAAAGAAGCGCCTTCTTCGACCCGCCGCCACGGCCATAGGGACCCGGCCACATGTCCCAGCCGGCCTTCGAAGAAATGATGAGCTCGTCGCGATAGCTGGCCAGATCCTGTTTCAGGATACGACCGAAATTGATCTCCGCGCTTCCCGCCGGCGGGCCGTAGTTGTTGGCTAGGTCGAAATGCGTGATACCGAGATCGAAGGCTTTGAAAAGGATCGATCTTTGCGTGTCGAGAGGCGTCGTATCGCCGAAATTGTGCCAGAGGCCGAAGGAGATGGCCGGCAGTTTGAGCCCGCTTCGACCGACACGGCGGAAATGGGCGGAATCATAGCGTTCCGGATCGGGGCGATAGGTCATGAATTGCCTTCCTGTCGAGCAAACTGATATGGGCAGCGACGCGACCGGGGCAGCTTCGTTGCCTGGCAGGCAAGAGCAGGCTCGATCACCTTCGCAATAGACAGAGAATGGCAGAGAGCCATCCGATGAGAAGCCAACCGATATTTTTTATCGGCGGGATTGAAGAAGTTTTTTCCAGCCGCTGATCGTCCCGGAGAGCATATGAATGCGGTTCGCGCACTATCCGAACCTTCGGAAAAGGCTCTCGCGCATTCAGCAGGCAGGCCCCCGTTACCAGAGCCGGCGCGGCTCGTCGTTTCCGGAACCGGGAAATCCGCTCGTTTCGCCGCACGGAGGGGCTTTCGGTCCCGTCCATCCGGCACGAGCAGAAGCGCTGACCGTTGCCTTTTCAGCAATCGATAGTGCGCATAATTGTTCTTTATTAGAACGCTGAATTCCCCCATCATCCCGACATTGGTGGATAACGAGACAAAAAGTCCGATCGCCCAATCAACAGGGGAACTATCAGAATGTCTCAATTCATGATGAATCGCCGTCGTTTCCTGTCCAACGCAGGCCTGATCGGAGGTCTCGCCGCAACCCAGACCTTCGTCGGCATCCGCGCCGGCAAGGCGGCCGATGTCGCCGAAGTCCGCATGCAGCTCGGCTGGCTTGCTTCCAACGGCCTGATCGGCGAGGTCGCCGCGCAGAAGAAGGGCTTCTTTACCGAACAGGGCATCAATCTCACCATCGTTCCCGGCGGCCCGAATGTGGATGGCGTCGCCGGTGTCGCGGCCGGACAATCCACGATCGGCCAGATCTCCTCCAGCCCATCCGTCATGCTCGCGCGCTCGGCCGGAATGCCGGTCAAGGCGTTTCTCGCCGGATACCGTAAGCATCCCTTTACCTATTTCTCGCTGAAGAAGGCACCGATCCGCGAGCCGAAGGACATGATCGGCAAGACGATCGCCACGCAGCCGACGGCCTTCATCCTTTTGCGCGCGTTGCTCGCCCAAAATGGCATTCCGGAAGACAAGGTGAAGATGGTCAACATGGGTTCCGACATGAACCAGCTGATCACCGGGCAAGCCGATGCCGTCACTGGCTGGGTCACGAACACCAACGCCTTGAAGGTGCTCGGAGACGAGCGCGTCGACATGATGCTGTGGGATGCCGGACTGAAGCTTTACGCCAACGTCTACTACACGACCGACGAGCAGCTGGATAAACATTCCGACGTGCTGGTGCGCTTCACCACGGCGGCCGCCAAGGGCTGGGGCTATGTCCGCGACCATCCGGAGGAAGCCGTCGACATGCTGGTGGATGCCTATCCCAATCTCGACAAGGCGAGCGAGCTGGAGGCCGTCCACCCCGTCATCGATTTCTCCTTCGGCGACAGCACCAAGCAGACCGGCTGGGGCGCGATGAACAAGGACAATTGGGCCGCGCAGATCAAGGCTTACGCCGATCTCAAACAATTTACCGGCGCCACGCCTACCGTCGATGACGTCGCCACCATGGCGATCCTCGATGCCACAACCGACATCCGCAAGCAGATCGGGTGAACGCCATGATGAGCGCCGCTACCGTCAAACAGCCGCTGCCCGTTGCCGAAACGGCAAGGCTCGCCGTTTCCATTCGCGATCTCGACATCCGCTTTGGAGACAAGGGCAATGAGTTCACCGCCCTGTCCAATGTGTCCGTGGATATTCCCGAGGGATCGTTCGTTACCATGCTCGGGCCGTCCGGCTGCGGAAAGTCGACCCTTCTGCGCTGTATCGCCGATCTCGTCGATATCAGCGACGGTTCGGTCTCGGTGTTCGGCCGGCCGCCGCGCCAGGCGCGCGAGGGCCGCGACTTCGCCTTCGTCTTCCAGGAGGCAACGCTCCTGCCGTGGCGCAGCGTCATCGACAACGTTCGCCTGCCGCTCGAGGTCGGCAGGCACGACAAGAGCGCCTATGCCGACCCCATGGAACTGCTTGCTCTCGTCGGCCTGAAGGGGCGCGAAAAAGCCTTGCCGCACGAACTGTCAGGCGGCATGCGCCAGCGTGTCGCCATCGCTCGCGCCCTGGTGACGAAGCCGCGGATTTTGCTGATGGACGAGCCCTTCGGCGCGCTGGACGAGATCACCCGCGACAAGCTCAACGAGGAACTGCTGCGCATCTGGCGCGAAACGGGCACGACCATCGTCTTCGTCACCCATTCCATTCCAGAGGCGGTCTTCCTCGGCCAGCATGTGCTGATGCTGCAAGCCCATCCGGGCCGCGTGAAGGAATTCATGAAGGTCGACCTTCCCTATCCCCGCGCGCTTGCGATGCGCGATACGGTCGACTTCATCAAGGTCACTGCGCATCTGCGCGCACTGCTGGAGGAATGCATATGAGCAACGCCGTGCACTCCGACATCCGCAACGTCGCCAAGGCGCCGCGCAAGGTCGCCGTTCTCGATGCGACTTTCGGCGTCCTTCATTCGCACATGCCGGCGATCCTTGCGGCACTCGGCTGCATCGTGCTCTGGCAGGCGGTCATCTGGATCTTCAAGATTCCGACCTTCATGGCGCCGGGGCCCGTCGATGTCCTCCAGGCCTTTCGCGACAACGCCGCGATGCTGACGCGCAACTTGCTGCCGACGGTGTTGGAAGCCGTCCTCGGCTTCGTGTTCGGCAACCTCGTCGCCATCCTGCTGGCGATCTGGTTCGTCCACAGCGCCACCGCGGAGAAAGCCTTTTATCCGATCGCCGTCTTCGTCAAGGCGATCCCGATCATCGCACTTGCGCCGATCCTCGTCCTGATTTTCGGCAATGGCGTCGCCCCGAAGATCATCATCGCCGGGCTGATCTGCTTCTTCCCGACATTGGTCAACATGGTTCAGGGGCTTCGCTCGGCCAGCCCCGCCATGCTCGATCTCATGCGGGTGCTTTCGGCCAGCAACTCCGAAATCCTCTGGAAGGTTCGGCTCCCAAGCTCGCTGCCATTCCTCTTCGCCGCCCTGAAGATCGCAGCGACAAGCAGCGTCATGGGTGCGATCGTCGCCGAATGGATCGGCTCCAGTTTCGGGCTCGGCGCCCTCATCATCGAGGCGACCTATAATTTCCGCTCGCCGCTGCTTTACGCAACGGTCGTCATTGCCGCGCTGCTCGCCGTGATCCTCTTTTTCATCGTCTCGGTTGCCGAGGCGAGGATGATCCGCTGGAAACCGGCCGGACAGCACTGAAGCCTTAAAAACATCGAGGGAACACCAATGGAACAGGTTATTCACCAGCCTGCACGGGATATCCGTGTCGTCGATCGCTCCGATGTGGTTGTCGTCGGCGGTGGCCCGGCAGGGATTGCCGCAGCCGTATCGGCCGCGCGCAACGGCGCCAGCGTCACCCTTCTCGAACGCTACCCCTATGTCGGCGGGCTTGCCGCCGGCGGCATGGTGCTGGTGCTCGACGACATGATCAACGAGCTCGAAATCACCGTGCGCGGCATCTGCATGGAGATGATCGAGCGCATGAAGCGCTGGGATCTGTGCGTAACGCCGACGGACCGCGATCGGCTGATCGAATTCCGCGATACGCCGGAAGCCTGGCAGCGCTGGGCGCGCTGGGGCCTCTTCGACTTCCACACACAATCGATGCCGCACCCGATCTGCTTTTCCGCCGCCTTCGATCCAGACGCCTTCAAGCGCGCCGCCTACGACATGATCGCCGAAGCCAGGATCAAGCTCAGGACCCATAGCTGGTTTTCCTCAGCGATCGTCGAAGACGGTGCGATCAAAGGCGTGATCTGCCAGACCAAGGAAGGCATGCAGGCGATCCTTGGCGATGTCGTCATCGACACGACGGGTGATCTCGACGTGGCAGCAAGCGCTGGGGCTTCCCACATCGAATCCAACTTCATCCTGACAACAGTGTCGCGCTGGGGCGGCGTCGATACGGAAGCGGCGGAACGCTTCGAACAGCAGGAGCCGGAAGCCTTCAAGGCGCTCGATCACGAGGCCAAGCGGCTGATCGGCGGTTGCTGGTCCTTCTGGTGGCTGAAGACACCGCTGCCCGGCGTCGTCTGGCTGAACTGCCCGCATATGCCGACCTTGAGCGGCCTGAAGGTCGACGACCTGACCAGAGCGGAGATGGAGGGCCGCTCAAGGATCGCGAAGCTCCTCGATTTCGCGCGGGAAAAGATGCCCGGCTTCGAGAATGCCTATGTCGTTGATTTCGCCCCGCAGACAGGCGTGCGTCAGACGCGGCTGCTGGAAGGCGCGTATGTCGTCACCAAGGACGACGTCATGACCCGCCGCCATTTCGCCGACACGGTCTGCCGCGGTCGAGACTACTACACGCCTTACCGGGCCATGTTGCCGAAGGAAATCGATCAGCTGATCGTCGCCGGCCGGCACTATTCGGCAACGCCGCAGGCACAGAAATCCAGCCGCGAGATTCCGCCCTGCATGGCGATGGGCGAGGCGGCGGGCGTGGCCGCAACCGTCGCCCTCAACGCCGGCACCACCGTTCGTAGCGCCGATATCGGCGCAATTCAGAAGCAGATGCGGGCCCAGGGCGCCGATCCCGGCGACATTCCCTCGGAGAACGCAACATATTTGGAGGCTGCAGAATGACCACTTTGCCACTCGACGGAATCCGCGTGATCGATTTCACGCAGGTCATGCTCGGCCCTTCCTGCACGCAGGTCCTTGCGGATTACGGCGCCGAGGTCATCAAGATCGAGAAGGTGAAGATCGGCGATCTCTCGCGCTGGTCGCTCGGTTCCGATCCGGACGGCCTCAACAATCCGGTCTTCTGCTCCCTGAATCGCAACAAGAAGAGTCTGGCACTGGACCTGAAGGACCCGACGGCGAACAGAACCGTCCTGACGCTGCTGGAGACGGCCGATGTCGTCGTCAACAACTTCCGGCCGGGGGTCATGGAGCGCATGGGCTTCGGCTATGAAGACCTGAAGAAGATCAATCCCCGCCTGATCTATGCCGTCGGCACGGGCTTCGGGCTGACAGGCCCTTATCAGCACAAGGGTGGTCAGGACGTATTGGCGCAGGCCGTCTCGGGCGTCATGCGCCGCAAGTCGGACAACAGCCACCCGACCTCGATCTATGCAACGCCGCTCGCCGACTATTCGGCCGGCATGCACCTCGTCCAGGGTATCCTGCTCGCTCTCCTGCAACGCGACAAGACGGGCGAAGGCCAGCAGGTCGCGGTCAGCCTCTACAACTCCATGATCGCCATGCAGATGCAGGAAGGCACGACGCATCTGATGCGGCAGAGAGACCTGAACTGGGGTGCTTTCCCGCTGACGGGCGTCTTCGAGACGACGGACAGCGCAATCGTCATGGTCGGCGCCTTCAAGCCGAACCCGCTGCGCGACATCTGTGCGGCACTCGAGATCGAGGACCTCTCGCAATATCCGCAATACAAGGACTTCGACGCCCAGATGGCGCGGCGGCCTGAGCTGCAGGCGATCTTCCGCGAGAATTTCGCCAGAAACAGCACCGCGCATTGGATAGAGCGGCTCGAAGGCGTCGACATCCTCTGCGCGCCGGTGCGGTCGCTTCCCGAAGCGCTGAAGGACGAGCAGACAATCATCAACAAGATGATCCTCGAGGCCGGCGAGACCGCCGCCGGTCCAATCCGCCTTATCGGTTCGCCGATCGACATGTCGGCCGCGCAGGTGACCGTGCGGATTGCGCCGCCGCAGCTTGGCCAGCACAATGAGGAAATCCTGGCCTCGCTTTCCGAGGTGCAGGGAGACGCCGCATGAGCGTTTCCTTCACGGTAGAAGACCGCGTCGCCCGCGTCACGCTCGACCGACCGGATCGGATGAACGCAGTCGATGCGGAGACCGAAGCGAGGCTGGAAGCGATCTGGACGGAGATCGAGAGGCGCGACGACATCAGCTGCGTCGTTCTGACCGGCGCCGGCGAAAAGGCCTTTTGCGCAGGCGCCGACCTCAAAGGCGGAAGCGGCAGCTCCGGCGTCGATTACTGGACGGTCGGCCGGGAAAACGGCTTCGGCGGCCTCGCCTTCCGCCGCTCGCTCGACGTGCCCGTCGTCGCCCGCGTCAACGGCTACGCGCTGGGCGGCGGCTTCGAGATGGTGCTCGGCTGCGATATCGTCATTGCGGTGGAAACGGCCCGTTTCGGCCTGCCGGAAGCCCGCGTTGGCCGCATGCCGCTCGATGGCGGCATGGTGCTCTTGCAGCGAAAGATCCCGTTCAATCGCGCCATGGCGGTGATGCTGACGGGGCGGCAGTTCGGCGCGCAGGAAATGGCAGGCTATGGCATCGTCAACGAGGTCGTGCCGGCTGCCGAGCTGGACGCTGCCGTCGATCGCTGGGTCGCAGACATCGTCGCCTGTGCGCCGCTGTCGCTGCGGGCAATCAAGCAGACGGTCAATCGCACGGCGCATCTAAGCCCGGCCGAGGCGCAGGCGCTCAGAACGCCGGCTCTGATCAAGGCTCTGAAAAGCGAGGATGCCATGGAGGGCGTTACAGCTTTTCGCGAGAAGCGGGCGCCCGTTTGGCGCGGCAGATAGGCATGCTATAGCTTCGAGATTGCCGAGGGCCTTTCATGCATGCCAGCATCCTGAAGTATTTCGCCGAGGTCGCACGCTCCGGATCGATCCGCAAGGCATCCGACGAGCTGCATGTGGCAACCTCGGCCGTCAGCCGCCAGATCAAGAAGCTGGAGGATGAACTCGGAACGCCGCTGTTCGAACGCTTCTCCGACGGCTTGCGGCTGACGTCCGCCGGAGAAATCGTGCTGCGGCACGCCAAGGACACGCTGCACGAATATGAGATCATGAAATCCAATCTCGGCGATCTCCATGGCAAGAATACCGGCCGGGTCCATATCGCCGCCCTGGACAGCCTCGCGATCCAGTTCCTGCCGGAATTCGTCTCCGGCTTCCACAAGAAGCATCCGGCCGTGGATTTTCGTATCCGCACCGATAATTACAACAATATCTTCCGCTTCCTCGCCGAGGGCGATGTCGACATCGGCGTCACTTTCGATCTCGCCCGGCCGCACGACATGAAGCTGATCCATGGCGTGCGCATGCCGCTGATGGCCATCGTCGCCAAAAGCCATCCGCTCGCGCGGCAAAGATCGGTAACGCTGCAGGAATGCGCCCAGTTCAACATGCTGCTGCAGCTCGACAACGAGGTCATGAGCTCGATGATCGCAGTCGAACTCGGCGCGCTCAACCGCGTCGGACGCACGCTGGTCGCGACGAACAATCAGATGATGTTGAAGCCGATGATCCTCGCCGGCGAAGGCGTTGCCTTCTTCACGCCGCTCGGGCTGCTGCGCGAGCTGGAAGCCGGCGATGCCGTCGCCCTTTCGATCGCCGGATCGAAGCTTCAGAATCTCGAAGTCGGCATCGTCGTCTCGCGCCGCCGCCAGCTTACCCACGCGACGGAGGTCGTCGCCCAATCGATGGGCGAAGAGCTGTCGAAATTTGCCGAGAAGATCAACAGGCTGGTCTCGCGATAGAGGGAAAGGACTATGGCCATGCGGTTGCTGCTTGATCCGGGTCATGCGCCGGCCCGGAGGATCGAGGAGGAGGCCGAGCTTCCGCCGGCACTCCGATCCGTTCGTCTGCAACGCGGCGACCTGGTCTTGCCTTCCCCGGTCAACGCGCATGACCATGGCTACGGCATCCGCACCCTCGATTTCGGCGCGCTCGATGACGCCCTGGAAGCATGGATACCGGGCCTGAGGCTGCGGCCGCGCACCGACCCTTACCTGGAAGCGCTCGTCGCCTTCGGGCGGCTCGCCAGAACCGGCATCGGCGCCACGATGCATTGCCACAACTCATTGAATGTCGATCGCCTGATCGATGAGGCAGGCGCGGTCATGCGGGCCGCCGGCGATATCGGCATCCGGCTTGCGCTCTCCTGTCCGCTGCTCGACCATGACGCCTGGGCCTATGATGGCGGCCCGCAACGGCTGAGGCCGTTTCTTTCCGAACATGACTGGAATGCGCTCGCCGGAACCATTCCCGACTATGCCCCGATCCGCACGCAACTTGACGCCGTCGAGGCGGTGGCGGCTGCCAATACCAGTCCGCTGGTCGACGTGCAGTATGGACCGATCGGGCCGCAATGGTGCTCGAACGCGCTTCTGGAAGCCATTGCCGAAGCCTCCGCGTCCCATGACCGGCGCATTCATATGCATCTGCTCGAAAGTCCGCGCCAACGTGTATGGCTCGACCGGCGCTTCCCGGAGGGCGTTGTCAGCTATCTCGACAGAATAGGCTTCCTTTCGCCAAGGCTCGCCGTTGCCCATGGTGTGCAGCTGCGCCCCGACGAATTGGAGTTGCTTGCCGGGCGCGGCGTACAGATCGTCAGCAATCCCGCCGCCAATCTGCGTTTGCGCTCAGGCGTCGCCCCGATCGCATCGACTGTCGAAAGTGGCGGCCCCGCCTTTGCCATCGGCCTCGACGGCACCGGATTGGATGACGATCAGGATCTATGGCGCGAGATGCGGCTTCTTTATCTCCTGCAGGGCGGTCGCGGTCTGACCAGGCAGCTGGCGACCGGGGATATATTCGATGCCGCGATCCGCGTCGGCCGTCAGGTCGTCAATGCAAGGGGCGCGGAAGACTTCACGATCGTCGACTATCGGACGCTTATCGCCGATGCGCTTTTCGACGACATCGACGAGGCGGACGTGCTGCTGACCCGCATGAGCGCGCGATATGCCAAAGGGCTCGTTGTCGCCGGCCGCGCGGTGATGCGCGAGAGAAGGCTGACAAGCGTCGACTTCGATGCGGCCTTGTCCGAGTTGTCGACGCAGGCAAGAGCCGATCTGCCGCGGCTTCAGAAACAACGTCCTCTCGTGCGGGCCTTGTCGGAAGCGACGCGCAGCTATTATGCCGCCTGGTCCGGTGTCTCCTGAATCCGGTAAAAAGCGGCAACCGCAGTTCGGATCCCGGCCGCGATGCTTGTTCAAGGCGTCACGGCATCACATGCGCTTTTCGAAAGCACCGCCATAAGCCGCGACGAAGGGATGATCGAGACTGGTGGTGCGGCTTTTGTCCCAGCCGCCCGGTGCGCCCCAGCCGGTAACGTCGCCGGCGAAGAAATCGCGATTGACGTCGCGCAGAAACAAGCGCTCCGCCGGCATTTCCTCATCCCATAGAATAGCATCGACCGGACAGACGGAGAGACAGAGCCCGCAATTGATGCACTCCTCCGGCTGGATGTAGAACATCCGTCCGCCCTCGTAGATGCAATCCACCGGACAGGCCACGGTGCAGGCACCGTCTTTCGTATCGATGCAGGGCTCGGTGATCACGTAAGCCATGATGTTCGCCTCACTGCGCTCTGAACGGCGCGTTCGATGAACTATGGCAAAAGGGGGCGTTCTGAAGAAGCACCGATTTTCGGCCTTTTCATTGCCGAAACGGCAACGCCGAGGTCATGGAAATACGAAAACGGGCGAGAAGTTTTAAAGGACCATACCTGAGCACTCAAGCCGCACGCTCGCACAGTGCGGCTCGAACGCAGCAAGATCAAATCAGCTTCTCCAAGGTGATCGGCAGATCGCGGATGCGCTTGCCGGTCGCATGGAACACGGCATTGGCAATGGCAGGCGCCACGCCGACGATGCCGACTTCGCCGACGCCCTTTCCGCCGAGCGCCGAGGCATGACGGTCCGGCACACCGACGGAGATTACCTGAATATCCGGAATGTCCGAATTCGTCGGCACGAGGTAATCGCCCACATTGTTGTTGACGGTTCGCCCGTTGCGCGGATCGACCAGCCCTTCCTCCAGAAGCGCCTGACCGATCCCCATGATGATGCCGCCGCGCCACTGGCTTTCGACCAGCCGCGGATTGTAGAGGCGGCCGCAATCGAAGGCGGAAACCATGCGCGAGACGCGCACCGTGCCGAAATCCTCGTCGATCCGCACTTCGGCGAAATGGGCGCACCAGCTGTGCATGGAATAATCGCCCATGGTCGGCCCTTGCACTTTCGCCATGGTGGTCCATGCCTGAAGCTGCTCCTGGGCATTTGCGCCCTCAGGCAGGGTGTTGCGCCGGACTTCGATCTCCTCGCGCTTGAGCGCCGACATCAGTTCCGCCAGCGTGAGCGACGGGGTTTCGCCGCGTGGCGCTGCGATGCGGCCTTCGGCGAAATTCAGCGTATTCGCGCCCGTATCGCGGAACGGCGAATTGGCATCGCTGAGAGCAAGCCCGATAAGTTCGTCACGGGCTGCAACCGCAGCCTTGTGAACGGCTCCCATGATCGAGCCAGCCAGCATCGAGCCGCCGGCGATCGCCGAGCCCGGCAGGCGTGAATCGCCGAGATGCACCTCGACTTGCTCGACCGGAATGCCGAAGACTTCCGCAGCGCTCTGGGCGAGGATCGTATAGGTCCCCTGCCCCATGTCGATGGCGCCGCTGACGACCTCGACCCGGCCGTTCGCGAGAATACGGATCATCGCCTCGCTCGGTGCGCGGATGACCGGGAAGGTGCCGCAGCCGATGCCCCAGCCGATCAGGGTCTTGCCGTCCCGCATCGAACGCGGCGCGTGGCTGCGTCGCACCCAGCCGAAAGCTTCGGCACCCTCCGTCAGCGCTTCACGCAGCCGTCGTGTCGACCATGGCTTGCCGGACTGGTAGTCGTGATCGGCATAGTTTTTCAGCCGGATTTCCAGCGGATCCATGCAGAGCTTGTAGGCAAGCTCCTCGATCGCGCATTCGATGCCGTAGGCGCTCGGGTTCTTGCCCGGTCCGCGCAAGGCGCCCGGCGTGACGCTGTTGACCGGCACGATGCGATGCTGCGAGGAAAAATTCTCGACCTTGTAGAGGATCGAGGTCGCCGCCCCCGTCTGCTCCGGCCAATCGGCATAGATGGAGGTCTCGCTGGCGCCGCGATGGACGATCGCCTGCAGGACGCCGTCCTGCGTCGCTCCGAGCGCGATCTTCTGTCTGGTCGCGGCGCGACCGCCGTAGCTGGTAAAATTCTGCGGCCGTGTGACCGCGAGCTTCACCGGCCGGCCAAGCTTCCTTGCCGCCGCGATCGCCACAGCACCATAGGCAAGCGGTTGCCCCTTCGATCCGAAACCGCCGCCGATGAAGGGCGAGATGATCCGGACATCTTCATAGGGCATGTCGAACCATTCGGAATACATGCGCGCCATGCCATGCGACCACTGGCTCGGCTCCCATATGGTCAGCTGATCGCCATCCCATTTCGCCGTGAGACCATGCGGCTCCATCGCCACATGATATTCGCGCGGCGTCGAGTATTCGGCATCGATCCTGACCGGAGACGCGGCGAGCGCCGCCTCGGCATCGCCCCAGCTGGACGAGAGTGGCTCCATGAGCTTGCCTTCACCGGCACTAGGATCGTTGAGATCGGCGACATGCTCGCTTTCCTCGTAGGTGACGCGCACCAGCCTGGCGGCTTCGGTCGCCTGTTCGCGGCTTTCGGCCACGACGGCGGCAATCGACTGGCCGTTGAACTGCACCTCGCGCGGCAGCGGATAATAGGGTCCCTCGACGGGCTTGTTGCCGCCCCAGTCGCCGCCAAGCTTGAGACCAAGATCATCTTCCGGCGTCAGGACCAGCAGCACGCCCGGCATTGCAAGCGCCGCCGAGGCATCGACCTTCACGACGCGCCCGGCCGGAATGGTGCTTTGAACGAGGACGGCGTGAGCGAGGTTTTCGACGGGATATTCCAGCGCGTAAGTCGCCGTACCCATGACCTTCATATTGCCTTCGAAGCGCGATTGACGACCGCCGACCGTGCCGTCGGAAGCATCCCCATGCTTGCGGGGTTCCATCATGGTCATGCGAGGCCTCCCATCTTCAGAATGGCGCGAGCGACGACGCGCTGCGCAAGTTCGATCTTGTAACGGTTGCCGCCATGCGCGACGGCACCCTCCATGGCGAGACGGCCGGCCTTTTCCACGGCATCGGCCTCAAGCGCCTTGCCGACGAGCGCCTGCTCGACGGCTCGCGCCCGCCAGGGTTTGGCGGCAACCCCGCCCAATGCCACGCGGATGTCGCGGATCGTTCTGCCATCGGCTTCGAGCTCGAGGCCAATAGCGGCACTTGCGGCAGCGAATTCATAGGACTGCCGGTCGCGGACCTTCAGGTAGGTGGAGTTTCGCGCAACGTCGGAAGCAGGGATATCGATTGCGATGATGATTTCGCCGCGCTGAAGGAGCGTTTCCCTATCCGGCGTGTCGCCGGGACAGAGAAAAAAGTCGTCAATGGCAAGCTTGCGGCTATCCGTCTCGACCACGGCATCGAAGGCGACCAGGGCGACCGCCAGATCGCCGGGATAGGAGGCGATGCAGGCCTGGCTCGTGCCGAGCACCGCATGATTGCGCGTGACGCCGCCGATTGCCGAGCAGCCGGAACCGGGATTGCGCTTGTTGCAGGCGGGGAAGGCGCCCGGATCGCGAAAATAGGAACAGCGCGTCCGCTGCAGAAGATTGCCGCCGATCGTCGCCATGTTGCGAAGTTGGGCCGAGGCCGCGAGCGACAGCGATTCCGAAACCGCCGGAAAGACCGCACGAATATCCTTGTGATCGGCGACTTCGCTCATCCTGGCAAGAGCACCGATCCTTGCACCGGCTGTATCGACCACGATGCTGCCCATCCCGGAAAGATGGGTGATATCGATCACCGTTTCGGGTTCGCTGACGCCGCATTTGGCAAGATCGAGCAGGGTTGTGCCGCCGGCCAGCAGCATGGCGCCCGCCTGTTGGGCTGCCTGGCCGGCTTCAGTGGCAGAAGTCGCGCGCAGATAGGAGAAGTTCCGCATCAGGCCGCCTCCGCTGCCTGGCGCACCGCCGCAACGATGCTGTTATAGGCCCCGCACCGACAGAGATTGCCGGACATGTATTCGCGGATCTCCGCATCCGACCCGGCATGTCCCTCGCGAATGCAGGCAACCGCCGACATGATCTGGCCCGGCGTGCAGTAGCCGCACTGAAAGGCATCGTGCTCGATGAACGCGGCCTGCACGGGATGCAGATCGCCGCTCTCGCCGGCAATGCCCTCGATCGTCGTGACCTTGCGGCCCTCGGCCTGCGCGGCAAGCGTCAGACAGGAGAGCACGCGCTTGCCGTCGACATGGCAGGTGCAGGCGCCGCACTGGCCCTGGTCGCACCCCTTCTTCGTGCCGGTAAGCGAAAGATGCTCGCGCAGCGCATCGAGCAGCGTCACGCGCGGCTCGATATCGAGTTCGTGTCGCTGCCCGTTGATATCGAGGGCGATATGGATGGTTCGCGTCATAATAAGCTCCTGCCATCGTCACGAAGATCAGACCTACGAAATCTGGTAGAGTCTATTCGTCGGTCCACCGGTTTGCTGTATGATTTTCTCAGGAAGACGAACCGCCAGCATTTCCTCTCAGCGGCCGGCTCATCGGAATCAGGACGTAAGGCGCAACATCAATAAACGGAGGCGCCTCCGTTTAAACTAATCCCTGGTTTGTTTTCGTCAAGCCCTGACATTCCGGGCAAGAATCGATGGCAAGAATGCTTTCGATGGGTGCAGTGACGCACCTGAGCGCGGCAGGGCCCGCATGGCGGCACGTCCGCCGCGCAGCGGGATGTTGCAACGACAGCGGGCAAAAAGCAAAAAGCCGGGATGCGAGATCCCGGCTTCCAAGTCGATTTGCAATGAATTGATACGTCAGCTCTTCTTCTTAGAAGCTGCCTTGCAATCCGCGCGGAATTTCTTGCGGGCTTTTCCGTGCAGGCCCTTGGCATCGGCGTCGGCCGAGCACTTCTTCGAAACGGCCTGCTTGTCCGTCGTTGCCGTTGCGGCGGGCTTGACGGTCGTCGAAGCCGCGGCCGGCGTGGTGGCTGTCGTTGCGGCGGGAGCTGGAGCCGGGGAGGCCGCGAAAGCCGATCCGGCAAAGGCGAGCGCGCCAAGAAGTGCGAGTGTTCTGGAGATTTTCATCAAAATTCCTCTGGAGATGGCGCCGCCTGAACGGGCATGGGGTGGGACATGAATAACAAGCCTGAGCCTGTATGAAACAACGCTGCTGACGATCAGCCGTTCTGGTCGCCGGTGCTCTCCGCGCCCGGCTCCTGCTCTTTTTCCTTCAGTACGTCGGTCAGCTTGTTGACGCCTTCGAAGCCGGCGACGGCGGCGGCGGCCTTCGTCACGAAGCCGGCATTCGGGTCGACAGCCTCTGCAGCATCCTCGGCAGCGACGGCTCCCGCGACTTCCTCGATCAATTTTCCGATACCCATTTTAAGCTCCAGAATATGTCGACCTGCGATCGATCGCGGCGGTCGAGCGTTGCGAACACCCCGTCGCAGGGGTCCGAAGGGCTGTAGCCAGGATCTGACCGATACCTTTCCATCCTGAGGCGAGGCATGGTTTTCCCCGGCTCCTGCCATGTAGGCAACGAAACTGAAAGCGGCCTGAAGCCAAGATGAAACGAAACTGATATTGCAACCTTCACGCCATCCATCCGGCCGGATTTGACGTGCGCAGCCTCCGAACCGTCACATCCGCCTAATAGGCCTGTGCTAAGCCCTCCGGACTTTCGAAGAGCCGGATCGTTTGAACCAGGGAATTTCATGCCATGACAATCTCGCGCCGCGTCACGGCTCTCGCCGCCTCCTTCCTTCCTCTTCTTTTTGCTCCGGCCTTTGCCGACTCCGACGTACTGTGGAAAATCGTGCATGAAAAATGCGTCGTGCAGACCGCGCCGTGCCTTTCGGTCAATGAGGCCGAACATTACGCCGTGCTGAAGGATCTGCGAGGCGTTGCGCAAGTCCTCCTCATTCCCACCGACAAGATCACCGGCATGGAGAGCCCGGCGCTTCTCGATCCGTCAACACATAATTTCCTCGCCGATGCCTGGGCCGAGCGGGCCGACGTCAATGCCCGGCTGCCGCGCCCGGTCCCGCGTGACGGTCTGAGCCTCGCCATCAACGCGCTCCGGGCCCGCACGCAAAACCAGCTGCATATCCATATCGATTGCCTCAGCGCGGATGCCCGGGCCATCCTGAGAGCCGATGCCGACAAGATCGGCGCGGATTGGGCGCCCCTTCCCGACACCATTGCCGGGCACAAATTCTCGGCAATCCGCGTCAAGGGCGAGACGCTGGGCGATTTCAATCCGGTCCTGGCACTCGCCAAGACGCTGAAGGATCCGGCAAAGGAAATGGGCGATCACAATCTCGTGGTGGCCGGCGCCAATTTCGCCGACGGCCCCGGCTTCATCGTGCTGACGGATATTGCCACGCTTGGCATGGGCGGCGAGGATGTGCAGGACCACAGCTGCGCGATCATGCATTGAAAACAACGGGATACCGACCCGGAAGGGCACGGAGCCACGCTCGACGGCGAGACACGGTGCCCGCATCCGCGAAAGCGCGCCACGGCTCTGCGAACGCAACTTCTGACCGTTATCACGATTCACATTCCAATCTTTTTGGCGAAGAGAATTCGGTGTTATAGTTCCGGCTTGTGAGCCTGAACTGTGTGTCGTCCGCTTGTCGGGAAACCAGATCGTCGCATAGTGCCCGGCATCGACGGCTCGCGATCGAAAGCCTCAGGAGGCGCTTCATGAATCTTCAAATCAACAGCCAGTCCTACCAGATCACCTCCGACGGAGACACGCCGCTCCTTTGGATCATTCGTGACGAACTGGGCATGACCGGCACGAAATACGGCTGTGGACTGGCGCAATGCGGCGCCTGTTCGGTCCTCATCGACGGGGAGGTCGTTCGCTCCTGCGTCACGCCGGTCGACAGCGTCGCCGGCCGTCAGGTCACGACGATCGAGGCGATCGAGAAGGACCCGATCGGCAAGCGGGTGGTCGCCGCCTGGGTCAAGCATCAGGTCCCGCAATGCGGTTACTGTCAATCGGGGCAGGTCGTGGCGGCGACCGCGCTCCTGAAACAAACGCCCAACCCCTCCGACGACGAGATCGCCGCGGCGATGATCAATCTCTGTCGATGCGGAACCTACAACGCCATCAAGGCGGCGGTTCAGGACCTCTCCTCGAAAGAGGGAGAAGCGCTATGACGGAGTCCAGCCGCAATCTCGTTCCCGAAGACGAATTTCCGACCGGATCTCCGGTCAATATCTCGCGCCGGCACTTTCTCCTGACCTCCGCGGGTGCCGCAGCCGGCGCGTTCGTCCTTGGCTTCGGCGTTCCGGTCGGCCCGGCGCGCGCCCAGCAGGCCGCAGCCGCCATGCCGCCCGGCACGCGCGTTCCCGCATTTCTCGAAATCCGTCCCGATGGCACCATCCGTTTCATGAGCCCCTTCGTCGAAGGCGGTCAGGGCGTGTTCACGGCAATGGCCCAGATCGTCGGTGAAGAACTCGATGCCGATCCGCAAACCTTCGTCGTCGAAAACGCGCCGACCGGCAGCGACTATCTGGTCGTGCACGGCAAGATGCGCATCACCGGCGGCAGCATGTCGGTGCGCACGAGCTACGAGACCATGCGCCGGCTCGGCGCCCTGGCGCGCAAGATGATCCTGCAGGCCGCCGCCAGCCGCCTGAACGCGCCCATCACCGAACTGACGACCGAGCCCGGCCGTGTGCTCCATGCCGCATCAGGGAGAAGTCTTGCTTATGGCGACGTCGCCGCCGAGGCGCTGGATCTACCGGTTCCGGCGCCTGAGAGCGTGACGCTCAGGGACCCGAGCACCTTCCGCTGGATCGGCAAGCCGGTCGAACGGCTGGACGTCTACGACAAGTCGACGGGCAAGGCGGTCTACGCGATAGATTGCAAGGTGGACGGCATGCTGCACGCCGCCGTCCAGCACGCCCCGCGACTGGGGCTGATCATCGCTCGCATCCGCAACGAGGATCAGCTTCGTGCCATGCCCGGCGTCCATTCCGTCCACAGCCTGCCGGGCGCCGTCGCCGTCGTTGCGGAACGGTGGTGGAACGCCAAGCGCGCGGCCGAGGCGGCGCAGGTCGATTGGCGGGAGCCGGGCGCCGACGCCAATCCGGCCCTTCGCCTCATGCCGGCCGACTTCTCGACCGTTGCCTTCAGCGAGCGGCTCGCGAACGAGCCCGGCCCAGGCACGGATGCGGAAAAAAAGGGCGACGCCGCCGGCGCGTTCGCCAGCGCCAAGACCATCGTCTCCGCAACCTACAAGAGCCAATATGTGCATCACGCGCAGCTTGAGCCGCCGTCCACCCTGGCGCGGTTCAACGCGGACGGCAGCCTGGAAGTCTGGATGCCCAACCAGGCGCCCGAGCAATTCCAGGCCGATATTGCCAAGCTTACCGGCCTCGATGCATCGAAGATCACGGTGCATAGTCCATTACTCGGCGGCTTCTTCGGACGTCACTTTCTCTATCCTTCCGCCAATCCCTACCCACAGGCCATCCGGCTTGCCAAGGAGGTCGGGCGTCCGATCAAGCTCATCTGGAGCCGCGAGGAGGAGTTTCTGCGCGACCCGCTGCGCCCGATGGCTGCGGTGCGATTCCGCGGCGCGCTCGATGCCGATGGCATGCCGGTTGCGTTTGAGGCGATTAGCGCCTGCGAAGGGCCGACCGAAGGCGTTTACGGCCATAAGGAGAACTCGCTGGACCCGACCGCGCTCGAGGGCCTGACGGGCAAATCCTATGCCATCCCCAACCGCCGCATCGCCCAGATCTATGTGAAGAACCCGACGATGCTCGCCTATTGGCGCTCCGTCGGCAATTCCATGAACGACTTCTTCTACGAAACGTTCCTGGACGAATTGGCCGACAAGGGCGGCCAGGACCCTTACGAGCTACGCACCAGGCTTTTGCAGGGCAACGAGCGGCTGAGCAATCTCTTGAAAGCGGTCGGCGATCTCTCCGGCGGCTGGAAGCGAGGCCCCTTCACGGCAGACGACGGTTCGCGGCGTGCGCGGGGGGTGGCGATGGCCTCGCCCTTCGGCAGCCACACGGCGGCGATCGCCGAAGTCTCCATCCGCCAGGGGCAGGTCGTCGTACACGACGTCTGGGAAGCGATCGATCCCGGCAGCATCGTCAATCCGGCGATCATCGAAGCCCAGATCAATTCGGCGACCGCGCTCGGATTGTCGCAGGTGCTGATGGAGGAAGCCGTCTACAAGAACGGCGAGCCGGTGGCGCGCAACTACGATCTCTACCCGATCCTGCCGCCCGACCGCATGGCCCGTGTGCATGTCCGCATCGTCGAAAGCGGTGCCGAGATGGGCGGCATCGGCGAACCGGGGCTTCCCGCCATTCCGCCGGCGGTCGCCAATGCGGTTTCCACGCTGGCCGGCAAGCGGATACGCAGCATGCCGCTCTCCAACTACACCTTTGAAAGCTGAGACGCGGCTGACGCTGCGTCAGGCACGATTCCGGCTCTCGGCCCTTCCCTGGTCCGAGAGCCGGCGTGGCAGGCTTCTTCGATAGCCGCGCGCGAAATCCCGAAGCAAAGACGTGAGGGCTCACCCTTGAAGAAATTTCTTCTGGTTCTTCTTTTGATTGTCGTGCTCGTTGCCGGCGGCATCGCGTGGTTCGCAACCCGCAAGCCGGTATCGCCCTTCGACAATGTCGCTGCGATGCAGGCGCCCTCCGAGGAGCTGTTGCAGCGCGGCGAATATGTCGCGCGCCTCGGCGATTGCGTGGCCTGCCACAGCACACCGAAAAGCGCCCCTTTTGCCGGCGGGCTGGAGATGGGAACCCCGCTCGGCTCGATCTTCACCACCAACATCACCCCGGATGAGGAAACCGGCATCGGCGCCTATACGCTCGCCGATTTCGACCGCGCCGTCCGTCAGGGCGTCGCCCGCGACGGACATCGCCTTTATCCGGCGATGCCCTATCCGTCCTATGTCAAGATGAGCGACGACGATATCCGCGCGCTCTACGCCTATTTCACCGGCAGGGTCGAAGCCGTACGGCAGCCGAACAAGCCCTCCGGCATCGAATGGCCGCTGAACATGCGCTGGCCGCTGGCGCTGTGGAATGCGGTCTTCACCGAGGGCGGAACCTACGAGCAGAAAGCCGCCGGCGACGATCGATGGAACCGGGGCGCCTATCTCGTTCAAGGCCCGGGACATTGCGGCAGCTGCCACACGCCGCGCTCGATCACCATGGCGGAAAAGGCGCTCGACGAGAGCAGCCCGCTCTATCTTTCCGGCGCTCTTCTCGACGGCTGGTATGCGCCGAGCCTGCGTGGCGATCCCAATACCGGCCTCGGCCGCTGGACCGAGGACGATATCCATGCCTTCCTCAAGAACGGCCGGAACGGCCACGCCGTCGTCTTCGGCTCCATGGCGGATGCCTTCAACAACTCGACCCAGTTCATGACCGATGACGATCTGAAGGCCATCAGCCACTATCTGAAATCATTGCCCGGCGACCCTGCCCGCGACGGCACGCCCTGGCAATATGACGAGGGCGCCGCCCGGAATGTTGCGCTTCCCGCACGCGAGCAGATTCCGGGCGCGCAGACATTCATGGCGAAATGCAGCTTCTGTCACGGCGCCGATGGCCGCGGAAAGCAGCAATGGATTCCGCCGCTGGCCGGCTCCGCGGCATCGCTCGCAAAGGAAAATGCATCGCAGATCAATGTGACCCTCAACGGTTCCGGCCGCATCGTGGCAGACGGCATTCCGGACGCCTATCGCATGCCGCCGTTCCGGCAGCAGCTCTCGGACCAGCAGATCGCCGACGTCCTGACGTTCGTCCGTTCGTCGTGGGGAAACCGCGGCGGATCTGTTACCGCCGACGAGGTGAAATCCTTGCGCCAGCACACGGATCCGGCAAGCAGCAGCCCCATCATATTGCAGATGCGTTAATTGCTTACAGCGCCAAGCGTCATCGGCGCGGATCGGAGCACGGCTGGCCGGTCCCCCGCGGGGCGGAGGACCATTGTGCCTTCAGCCGAACGCGGCGGCACGCATCCTGCGAAGCGAAAGCGCGATCAAAAGCCCGACGACCGCCGTGATGGTCCCCGCCAGGAACACGCTGCCGTAACCCGCCTTGTCGGCCAGCAAGCCGGCCAGGGGTCCGGTCAGCCCGTAGGCCAGATCCTGAAAGGCCGAAAAGCCGCCGAGTGCCGTTCCACGCAGATGCGGCTCCACCAGGCGAACGACCTCCCGGCCCATGGCCGGAAAGATCATCGAGCATCCGAGCCCGGTCAGGAATGCACCGACCAGGGCCAAAACCGGATCGTTTGCATTCCAGATCAGGAATTGACCGATCGCCTCGACGGCAAGCGACATGGCCGCGACCTGCAGGCCGCCGATACGATCCGGCAAATGACCGAAGAGCACGCGCACCAGCACGAACCCGCCGCCGAAGGCGGTCAGGCCCAGCCCGGCATAACCCCAGCCGCGGTCGTGGAAGTAAAGCGTGAAAAAGGCGCCGATTGCGGCAAAGCCTATGCCCTGAAGGCAAACGATGGAGCCATGCAGCCATATCCGGTTGATGACGCTCCATAGCGGCGGCCGCTCCGCGCCGGGATGAGGAGCGACACCGGGGATGCGCAAGATCGCCAGCAGGCCGAGGCAGGGTAGAGCGGCACTGACGCTCATTGCGCCGGCAAAGCCGAACCGGTCGAACAACGCCAGCCCAATGGGGCCGCCGACCGCAAGCGCGCCATAGATCGCGGCCCCGACCAGGGCAAGCACCCTGCCCGAACGCGCGGGACCGACGACGCCTATGCCCCATGCGATCACGCCGACGGCGACCAGGCTTTCGCCCAGGCCAAGAAAGAGACGCCCCGCAAGCAGAAGGAGAAATGACGGCACCGATGCGCCTGCGAACAGACCGGCGACCAGCGATATCGTGGCACCGGCGATGTAAAACACCAGCCCGCGGACGACCGCGAGCTTGGGACCGCGATGATCCGAAAGGCCGCCGGCATAGCCGCGCGTCAGAATGGTTGCGAGAAAGGCGATGCCGACGCCGAGCCCGGCCCAGACGTTGCCGAGCTTCAACTGCTCGGTCACATAGATCGGCACGATGGGAAACGACATGCCGACGCAAAGATAGGAAATGAAGAGAATGGCGCTGAGCAGCAAAAGCCGGCCGCGCGCCGGATCAGGTGTCGATTGAAAAGCCATGATGGTCTCCAAGGCTTTCCTCGATGGCGAAGGCATAAAAAAACGCACTCCGACCGACGAGGATCGTTGAGCGCGTTGCTTGACGTCAAACGCTTACGGCCAGCGGGACTGGCTGGCCTTTCAATAGGCGCTGGCTGGATATGAGTCAACATGGCGGACGACCAAGCAACCGATACATGCCTTTCAGCGAAGCCGGAGGTTTTCGAGATAGGCGCAGAGCATGTCCGCCATGGCCTCTCCATAGGTTTCGATTTCCTGCGTCGTTCGCGGACTTTCCGAAAACTGCTTTCCTACTGCACCAAGCGTGGCCGTGACCAGGTCCGTTGCCAGGGCGACGGTTGGCTCGCTGCCCCCCCGGCAGGACCTCGCGCATGAACATATGCAGGACCCGGTCCCCGGATGACTTTATCTCCTGCGCCTCGGGCGCGTCGCGGTAAAGCGGCGCCGCGTCGCTGAGCGCGACGCGCATGGCGGCTTCTTCGCATTCGGAGCGGAGGATCGCCAGAACCAGCGTCCGCAGCCGTTCCAATGGCGGCTTCGCCCCGTCTTGAAGGATGTCGTGCAGCAGATCGGACGTCTGCCGCCATTCGTCACTCTGGAGACGGAAGAGAATGGACGCCTTGTTGGGAAAATATTGATAGACGGAGCCGACGCTGACACCCGCCCTTTCGGCGACGCGCGCCGTCGTGAAACGCTGCGCGCCTTCCTTGGCCAGTACCTGCGCGGCCGCACTCAGGATGGCCGATCGGGGCCGGTGCCCGTCATGCGGCCGTTTGAATGACCCTGAACTGCGAGCGCCTGTAGAAAGCCAGCATTTCGCGCTCAAAACTATCCACGGCATGCACGGCCCACGGTTCATAACGTCCCTTGCGGGACCGCGTCCTGCGTCGACAGTTCATGTCGAGCATGCCGCGCAATGCCCAATCTACCAACCCCATCCCATCACTCTCACCCTGCCGGGCTTTCACCATCCACCGGCGGCTTCAGCCGCGTCATGCGGCATGGCCAACGCTAGATAGCTAACTCCGGATCGAAAGAAAGGTGAAGAAACGTTGTATTAACGGTTTGTAACATGCGTTTGGTCGGCACCGTCGCATTCCGGCGACACCGCGCAGATCTGATGCGCTTTCAATACCCTTGCTGGCCAAATCAATGCTTTCCGGAAAAGGAGCCGGACGGACGCGCGGAGACACATCCTCCTCGCTTGTGCGCCACAGCCGGCATACCGACGCCTCGGCCGTGAAATTTACGTGGGAAGAGATTTTTTATTGACGGGTAGAAGCGGCCTACCTAGGCTCCTTGTTGGCGGAGGCTTTCCAAGGATCCGCCGACGGGGAGGACATCTTGGGACAGAAACTTGCAGGCAAGGTCGCACTGGTCACGGGGGCAAGCTCCGGCATCGGGCGCGCGGCCGCATTGGCTCTCGCCGAAGAGGGTGTGAAGTTGGCACTCGTCGGCCGTTCCGCCGAAAGGCTGAAGGCGGTAGCCGGGAAGACAGGCGGCGACGTGCTGGTATTGCCGGCAGATCTCACCGAGCCGGGCACGGTCAAAAGCGTCGTCGATGCCACGATACAGCGCTTCGGCCGGATCGATATTCTGCTGCCCAACGCCGGCCTCTACATCCCCGGCGATGTCGCCGAAGGCGATCCCGACGCCTGGGACGAGCTCATTGCCATCAATGTCAATTCGGTCTTCCGGCTGGCCCGCGCCGTGCTGCCGGGCATGATTGCTCGAGGCGGCGGCCAGATCGTCGTGACGTCCTCCGTTGCGGGACATCAGGCCATTCATTGGGAGCCGATCTATTCGGCATCCAAACATGCGATCCAGGCTTTCGTGCACGGGCTGCGGCGGCAAACCATGAAGCAAAATATCCGCGTCGGCTCCGTGGCGCCCGGCGTCGTGCTGAACGAGCTCTGGGGTTATACCGACCCTGCCGCCATCGATGCCAAGGTCGAGGCACGCGAGGGTCTGCGATCGGAGGACGTCGCCGACGCGGTGCTCTTCATGCTGACGCGGCCGGCCAACGTCACCATCCGCGATCTCGTGATCCTGCCGCAGATTCAGGATATCTGAGCCTTGCCCGAATTCGACTACATCATCGTCGGTGGCGGTGCGGCCGGCTGTGTGCTGGCAAATCGCCTGAGCGAAGATCCGGCCAAGCGCGTGTGCCTGGTCGAAGCCGGCATGGATCGCAACGCCCGCAAGGCCATCGTGCGCATTCCGCTGGCCATGGTCACTTTCATGGCGCCGGCGCTCGCCTTTCTCGGCGGCCCGAAATTCATGTCCTGGTTCGAGACCGAGCCGGAGCCGGGCCTGCAGGGCCGCTCCATAGCCTTGCCGCGCGGCAAGGGAACCGGAGGCTCGACGAATGTCAACGGCCAGATCTTCATGCGCGGCCAGCGCGAGGATTTCGACCATTGGCGCGACCTCGGCAATCCCGGCTGGGGTTACGACGATCTGCTGCCCTATTTCCGCAAGCTGGAGCGGTTCGAGATTCTGGCGGAACCCGGCTCGGCCAGGCATATCCGCTTCGGCGGCGAATCGCTCGAAAAGCAGATCGACCCGGCCTATCACGGCACGAACGGGCCGCTGAACGTTGCGCCGCTGCGCAGCGTCAACCCGATGGCGGAGGTATTCCTGGACGCCGCGCAGCAGGCCGGCCATGCCTTGAATGCGGATTTCAACGGCGTGCGCCAGAACGGCGTCGGCCTCTACACCTTTACCCAGAAGAACGGCGAACGCGTCACGGCCGAGGGCGCTTATCTCGACCCCGTACGACATCGGCCCAATCTCACGGTGATGAGCGAGACCGAGGTCACGCGCATCGTGTTCGACGGCCGCAAAGCGACCGGCATCGCCTTCCGAAGGGATGGACGAAGCGGAACGCTCGACGCCCGCGAAATCATTCTCTCGGCGGGCTCGTTCGTATCGCCGCACCTGCTCATGCTGTCGGGCGTCGGCAATGCCAAAGACCTCGCGCGCCACGGCATTGCGGTCGTTGCCGACCTGCCGGGCGTGGGCGAAAACCTTCAGGATCATCTCGACGTCACGATCGAATATCGCGCCAAGTCCATCGCGCCCTATGGCATCTCCTGGCGAGCCCTGCCGCGAAATGCCGGTCATGTGCTCAACTGGATCTTCAACAGGCGCGGGCTGTTTTCCTCGACCACGGGCGAAGGCGGCGGATTTATCTCGACCGACCCGGCAAGCGACCGGCCCGATATCCAGCTCTTCTTCTGCACCGGCCGGGCCAACACGCAGGCCGCCTCGGGCTTTACCGGACATGGCTTCCTGATGCACGTCTGCCAGCTCCGGCCGGGCAGCATCGGCCGCGTCGCCCTGAAGAGCGCCGACCCCGGCGACAAGCCCACGATCCTCTACAATTTCTTTCGCGGCGACAGCACCATGGAAGCGCTGCGCAAGGGTATTCGGCTGGCGCGGAAGATTACCGCCCAAGCTCCCTTTGCGCCGCATCTCGAGGCCGAGATCGACCCAGGCCCGGATGTCGAAAGCGACGGCGCCCTCGACGCCTTCATTCGAGAGCGCGTCGGCACGCTGTTTCATCCGGTCGGCACCTGCGCGATGGGGCACGGCGACCGTGCCGTCGTCGATCCCGCGACCATGCGGGTGCATGGCGTGGGCGGCCTGCGCGTCGTCGATGCCTCGATCATGCCGAGCATCGTTTCGGCCAACACGGTCGCGGCAACCTATTGCCTGGCCGAGAAGGCCGCCGATCTGATCCGCGCCACCGACAAGGCCGGCGCTAAAGCCTAGAATGGCTCAGTTTTCATGAAATCGCGGAACCGCTCTATCTTTTTGGTTTGACGCGTTTGCGGAGGGAAAGCCGCCGCCTCGCCGGAATGTAACGCCGACAAGCCGATTACGGGAGAGTCAAACCTTGACATGCGCGGCGCAGCCACAAACATGGCGCGGCTCGTATTTGCCAATCGACTCAAACAGGTAGTCCTGAAAAAGATGCGTTTCTCTCTCCTCCTGCCGCTGCTCGTGTCCTTCGCTCCCCTGTCCGCCGCCGCAGCCGGAACGCCATGTGCCGACCTTGTCGAGGGCAGCGCCGTCCTTCAGCATGCCGATGGCTTTGCCATTTCCCAGCTGCATGACGGCTGCGCCGTCTCGAACGCGATTTTCAAATCCGATGGCAGAATGGCGTGGACCTTCGATCGTGCCGAATTCAAGGGGGACGGCCTGGTCGACTTCCTCAAATCCATATCGAGCAAGCCCGATCGCCTGCCCAGCTGGGGCCGGATCTCCGTCGAGGGCGCGCGCTTCACGCCGATGATGGACAATGCCTTCGCCAACTATATCGCGACCGTTCAGCAATGGCCGATGGATATGTCCGGCTCCTTCCGTTTCGATCGCAAGGACGGCTATCTGGACATTCAGGAGCTGGAGCTCACCAATTTGCGCCTCGGCAAAGTCTCGCTCTCGGCCGAGCTGAGCCTTCCGAAAGATGCCGACATTTCCAGGCTGGCGCAGGACGGGTCCATCGGCCTGTCCCGTTTGCGCTTCCGCCTCGATAATCTGGGGCTGTTCGAGGGCATGGCCGTGCCGTCGCTCGCCGCGTTCATCCAGCAGATGACGGGCTCGGACGACCCCGCCCAGGGTATCAGCCAGCTGCGCGATACGGCGGTAGCGGCGCTGCAGGCCCTGCCCGACAGCCGGATCGATGCGGAATCGAAGAAGGCGCTGCTGCGCTTCGTGCAGGACCTGCCTCACCCGACCGGCTTCTTCACGCTCGACCTTGCCTTCGACAAGCCGTTGACGGTCGGCGCTCTCGATTTCAACGGCGCGCAGCTTGCGCAGGCTGCCCTGGCAACCGCGAAGCTTTCGGTCAGCTACAAGGCCCGTTGAGCAAGCCGGCGCGGATGCGGCATCTGAATGTGCGGCAACCGCGCCAACAGGAAGTCCGCCCACACCGGCTCAAGCAGGGCTGATATCGGTCGCTTGAGAAGCCGCCCTCTCATCGCACAAGAGACGCAAGGGCCGCCGGAACCCGCCTGCGGCCTCAGACCGGATCTTCGCGGTGCAGGTCGTGAATGGCGACGGCATCGTCGGTGATGGGCGGCAGCAGCCATTCGGTGTGACGCAGCGTGCGCTTGGTGTCCTCCAGCCCCATATCCCAGTGCTCGCGCATCGAGGTGCCTGAGAACTCGTAGTCCTTGGCATGGCCTTCATAGTTCTTGTGCTGATAGATCAGGTGCACGATGTTGACGACTCCGGCGTCGGAATAGTCCGTGATCAGCTCTTCCTCTTCGGGTGTCAGCTGCTCCTTGGGAACACGCTTCAGCGCGCCCAGCAATTTCATCTTCAGTCCGTGAATGCGCTTGAAATTGTCGGTATTCTGCCGCGTGCGGCTCGAATACATGATGTCCTTGTGTCGGGAGAGGACGTCGGGCATGCTGCGCGGCAGCACGCCACGGGCGCTGAACAGATCCACCTGGAACACAAGCGAGCTGCGGTCTTCTTCCTGATCGAGCAGATATTGCAGCGGCGTGTTGGAGACGATGCCGCCGTCCCAGTAATATTCGCCTTCGATGCGGATCGACGGCAGGGCCGGAGGCAGGGCGCCGCTTGCCATGATATGCTCAGGCCCGATGCGGATATTGTCGGTGTCGAAATAGACGAAGTTGCCGGTGCGGACATTCACCGCGCCGACGCTGAAGCGCTTCTTGCCGTCGTTCAGCACATCGAAGTCGATGAGCATCTCCAGCGTCTTCTTCAGCTCGGCGGAATCGTAGAAACTGGTCGCACCCTCGGCGCCCGGCAGCTCGAACCATGGATTGGGAAAGCGCGGCTTGAAGAAACCGGGCTGGCCCATCGTCATGGTCATCCATGAGCTGGTACGGTTGCGGATATCGCGGAAGAAATCGCCTTCCGGCGTATAGGCCCAGATCTTGCGGCCGGAGATGATCTGCCAGAACTGCTCTAGACGCTGCAGGCGCCTGCCCGGATCGTTACCGGCGATGATGGCGGCGTTGACCGCGCCGATCGAGACGCCCGAAAGCCATGTCGGCTCGCATCCCGTTTCGGCAAGCGCCTGGTAGACGCCGGCCTGATAGGCGCCGAGCGCGCCGCCGCCCTGGAATACGAGGGCAACCCGATCATATTGAACGGCGATTTCCGGGATGGTCGGCGCAGCGGCCTTGGTATTTCGTTCGAGCACGATCCGTCTCCAGCAAGGTTAACGATAAGGCTTTCGATTACCTGCGCTCGCCGAGGTAGTCGTGAACGACTTCGCCCAGCCCGAGCGTCAGGTCGGCGGTGAAATGAACGGCCGAGACCACGTCGAGAACCGGCAGTCGCGCGACATCGGCCATGACGTGCGGCCTGAGATCCAGGGCAGCGGGAGAGGTCCAGGCCTCCTTGATGGCGATATCGGTCAGGTAGTAGCGCACCAGTTCGCAGATGCGTGGGCTGGCGTCGACATGCGGCACGATCTTGATCAGGAAGTTGGGCTCGGACAGGGCGGCCAGAAGCGGCGCCTGCTCGACCGGCTTGTGCTTGTAGCCCATCGTGCCCGTGGCGCAGAGAACGCTGCCGTAATGCAGCGTGCCGACGATGACCTCGCCTTCGTTGACGATCTTCGGATTGGCGAGCTTCTTGGGAAAGCCCCAGATCTCGCGGCCGCCGGTGATCGGCGCATCGTCGTCCAGGTACATGGAATGGACATAGCCGCCGCGCTGGCCGCGATAGCTGACCGGGATGACCTGTCCGGTCTCGGTGTAGTCGCCGAAGCCTGTGGAATCCGGCATGCGGATGAATTCGTATTTCACCAGCGGCTCGTCGATTTCGAGCGGCTCGGGCACCACGGCCTCCAGGGCTTCGCGGGTCGTGCGGTAGGTGATGATGATGTATTCGCGATCGAAGAACCTGTAGGGGCCGGGGGGATAGGAAGGATTGGTCAGCGGCATCGCATAGGCATGCTTGAGAATGTCTTCGACCTTCATCGTATTGTCCGTCGTTGGAGGAAATCGCCGGGTGCCGGAGCGGAAACTTGCACGCTTGCATGACAATGAAGTGTCAGGTGGAAGTGTGGGGCGCCAGCGCGGAGCGGCGGAGGGCCACACAGGCACTGTTATCAAAGCGACATATGAGGCTGGCAGTGTGCGCCCTTATCGGCATTTTCCTTTATTCAACCATGCCATAGGGATTGCGGGAGTAGCAGAATGGGTTCGTTGACTTCGAAGAATGCGCTGGTCACCGGTTCCACGAGCGGCATCGGGCTTGCGATTGCGCGCGCCTTCGCCGCCGAAGGCGCCAATGTCACCATCAACGGCCTTGGCGATGCCGATGCGATCGAAAAGGAACGGACCGCCATCGAAGCCGATTTCGGCGTGAAGTGCCGCTATTCCGGCGCCAACATGATGAATGGCGAGGAAGTCACCGCGATGGTGCGTGAAGCCGAGGGCGCTTTCGGCAGCCTCGATGTCCTGGTCAACAACGCCGGCATCCAGTTCGTCGCCCCGATCGAGGAATTCCCCGATGACAAGTGGGAAGCGATCATCCGCATCAACCTTCTCGCCGCCTTCTATGCCATCAAGGCCGCCATTCCCGGCATGAAGGCGCGCAAATGGGGCCGCATCATCAACACTTCCTCGGCGCATGCGCTCGTCGCCTCGCCGTTCAAGTCGGCCTATGTCTCGGCCAAGCACGGCATTACCGGCCTTACCAAGACCATCGCTCTCGAAGCCGCGCGCGACGGCGTCACCGTCAACTCCATCGCGCCCGGCTATGTCTGGACGCCGCTGGTCGAAAAGCAGATCCCCGAGACCATGAAGGCCCGCAACATGACGGAAGAGCAGGTCAAGCACGACGTACTGCTTGCCGCCCAGCCGACGAAGGAATTCGTGACCGTCGACGAGGTCGCCGCCATCGCCGTTTTCCTGTGCGGTGACGCCGCCAAGCAGATTACCGGCACGACACTTTCCGTCGACGGCGGCTGGACCGCCGAGTAAGCCGAAGCCATAGCCGGCGCATGTTCGAACGGCGGTGCCGGTCTCTGTGGTCGAACACCACAGCATCAACATGGAAAACAGAGCAGGAGGCGCATAATGACCGATGACACCCAGGATCCGCTCAACCGCATCAAGGACGAGATCGTCGACAGCTTCGACGAAGAGCTGGAGATGCAGCTCGAAGAGGATCGGCTGGACGAGTTGGTCGCCGAAGGCATGATCGAGACTGCCGGACCGTCGCTCGAGCGCAAGCTCTACTTCCGCGAACTCTTCCGCCTTCAGCACGAACTCGTCCGCCTGCAGGACTGGGTGCAATACAAAAAGCTCAAGGTCGTCGTCTTGTTCGAGGGCCGGGATTCCGCCGGCAAGGGCGGCGCCATCAAGCGCGTGACGCAACGCCTCAACCCGCGCGTCTGCCGCGTCGTCGCCCTGCCTGCGCCGACCGAGCGCGAGCGGCATCAATGGTATTTCCAGCGCTACACCGCCCATCTGCCGACCGCGGGCGAAATGGTGCTGTTCGACCGCAGCTGGTACAACCGCGCCGGTGTGGAGCGCGTCATGGGCTTCTGCTCGCCCGAAGAGCTGGAAGAATTCTTCCGTTCCGTGCCGGATTTCGAGCGCATGCTGGTTCGCTCCGGCATCATCCTGCTCAAATACTGGTTCTCCATCACCGATGAAGAGCAGGAATTCCGCTTCAACATGCGCATTCAGGACCCGTTGAAGCAGTGGAAGCTGTCGCCGATGGACCTGCAGAGCCGCGTCCACTGGGAGGAATACACCAAGGCCAAGGAAGAGATGCTGGAGCGCACCCACATTCCGGAAGCGCCGTGGTGGGTGGTTCAGGCGGTCGACAAGAAGAAGGCGCGCCTCAACTGCATCGCCCATCTTTTGAACCAGATTCCCTACGAGACCGTGCCGAAGCCGGAGATCATCCTGCCGGAGCGCCTCCGCCACGAGGATTACCACCGCACGCCCGTACCGCCGGAAATGTACGTTCCGGAAATCTACTGACGTAATCGACGGGACTTGCTCGCCCGTGCGGGCCCGTCTTCCGCCGGAGACTATGGCGGGCCAGTCCCCTCAAGTGATGATATGATACGATCGTGAAATTCGTGTCGTCGGCTGAGGAGACCGTCATGACTGCGCCGCATCCCTCAAAAACCCATATCGGCAACCACGCCCTGCATCCTGAAACCCAGATGCTGAATTACGGCTACGACCCGGAGCTGTCCGAGGGCGCGGTCAAGCCTCCGGTTTTCCTGACCTCCACCTTCGTCTTCAAGTCGGCCGAGGACGGGCGCGATTTCTTCAATTACATATCCGGCCGCAACAAGCCCCCTGCAGGCCGGGGCGTCGGCCTCGTCTACTCGCGCTTCAACCATCCCAACAGCGAAATCGTCGAGGACCGTCTTGCCGTCTACGAAAGGACGGAAAGCGGCGCGCTGTTCTCCTCGGGCATGTCGGCGATCGCCACCACCCTTCTGACTTTCGTGCGCCCGGGCGATACGATCCTGCATTCCCAGCCGCTCTATGGCGGCACGGAAACGCTCATCGCCAAGACATTCCTCAATATGGGCGTATCCGCCGTCGGATTTGCCGACGGCGTCAACGAGGTCTCGGTGATGTCCAGCGCCGAGGAGGCGATGGCAAAAGGCCGCGTATCGGTCATTTTCGTGGAAACCCCGGCCAATCCGACGAACAGCCTGGTCGATATCGCCATGATCCGCCGCGTTGCCGACGCGATCGGCAGGAAGCAGGGCCATACGCCGATCATCGCATGCGACAATACCCTGCTCGGCCCGATCTTCCAGCGGCCGATCGAGCATGGGGCGGATATCTCGCTTTATTCGCTGACCAAATATGTCGGCGGCCATTCCGATCTGATCGCAGGCGCCGCACTCGGCTCGAAAGCCGTCGTCAGGCAGGTCAAGGCGTTGCGCGGCGCGATCGGCACGCAGCTCGACCCGCATTCCTGCTGGATGCTCGGCCGCTCGCTGGAAACACTGCAGCTCCGCATGGAGCGGGCAAACAGCAACGCCCGGGCGGTGGCCGATTTCCTGCGCGATCACCCGAAGGTCGAGCAGATTCACTATCTGCCCTACACGGACCCGAACTCACCGACGGGCCGCACCTTCGCGGCCCAGTGCAGCGGCGCAGGCTCCACCTTCTCTTTCGATATCAAAGGCGGTCAGCCGGCATCGTTCAAGTTCCTGAACGCGCTGCAGCTCTTCAAGCTCGCCGTCAGCCTCGGCGGCACGGAATCGCTCGCCTCCCACCCCGCAACGACGACGCATTCCGGCGTTCCCATGGACGTCCGCCACCGCATCGGCGTGCTGGAATCCACGATCCGCCTGTCGATCGGCATCGAACATCCGGACGATCTCATCGCCGACCTCGCGGCCGCCCTCGACAGCGCTTGATGAAGCCCAGCCGCCTCGGCTCAGCTTTCGAAATCGCCGAAGACATCCTGCAATCGTGTCAGAAGCTCGACGCGCTCGTCCACCTTGCCGCGCAGAAGGACGATCATATTGCTCAGAAGAAGATCCATGACCGCGGTCATCGTCGCGGCTCCGTCCCAAAGCGGGCCGTGCGAGCCGGGTATGACGAGCGAGATATCCGATACCTCCTCCGCCCAGGGGCAGAACTCGTCCGTCAGCAGGATGACCTTGACGCCGGCGCGACGCGCCTCCTCGGCCAATGGCCGTGCTTTGGACGCGAAGCGCCGCACATCATGAAGAAACAAGACGCGGCCGTCGACGGAGCCGTCCAGCAGTTCGGAATAGGTGCCGTTCAGGCCATCCATGAAGGCGACCCGCGGTCGGGTATAGGAGAGCTGGGCGGCGAAATACTGCGCGATGCCCCGCACATTCTGATAGGCGGCGACATAGACCTCGCTGGCTGAAATCAACGCATCGATGGTCTGCTGCCATTGCGGCGCCGTCGTCAGCTCGTAAATCATGCCGAGATTGTCGACCTGCTGCTGCAAAAGGCCGGCAAGGAATTTGCCATCGCGCAAATCCTCCTGGAAGCGGTCCATGGACCCCTTGATCTGCCAGGCCGGATTGGAACGGCTGCCACGGCGCAGCGCCGCCTTCAGCTCATCGAGGCCGTCGAAGCCAAGCCGCCGCAGATAGCGGCCGACGGTCATCTGCGAAATCTCGAGCCTGGCTGCTATGGATTTCGCCGTCTCGAAGGGAAGTTCGGCGATGTTGCGCTCGATATAGCTGGCAATCAGCTTGTCGGATTTCGACTTGCGCATGTCCGCGCTCTGCACGAGCTTCAGTATCTGCTTCGACAATCTTTCCTCCGGGGAAGCTCCGCCCGGAACCGGGCGGAGTCTCGTTTCGCGATATTACTGCGCAGTCTTGACTTTCGTCCATGCGCGATCGAACTGGCGCAGGCCGCCGCCGAGATCCTGAAAAATCTGCAAACGCTTCATGGTCTCGTCTGTCGGATTGATTTCCTTGCTATTCTTGATGTTTTCCGGCGTCAATTGCCGGGCCGGAACGTTGGGCGTGCCGTTCGTCTGCTGCGAGACGTTGAGGGCTGCGATATCCGGGCGCGTATAGAATTGCTGGAACTTGATGGCATTGGCCTTGTTGGGAGCCGTCTTCAGCACGCACATGTCTTCCTGGTACATGGTCGCCCCCTCTTCGGGAATGACATAGCCGAGATCCTTCGGATTGCCGAAAACGTTGATCATCGAGCCGACGAAGAAGTGCGCGGCGGCAATATCGCCGGATTCGACCATCGGGCGGGAATCATAGGTGAAAGCCGCAACATAGGGCTTCATGTCGATGATCGTATCCGCCGCCTGCGAGAGCTCTTCCGGATTGGTCGAATTGACGGAATGGCCGTTGAGCATCAGGCCGACGCCCAGCACCTCGCGCATGTCGTCGAGCAGCGTGAACTTCAGGTGCTTGGCCTTGACCGTCGCGACCAGATCCTTCCAGCCGGTGATGTCCTTGCCGAGAACCTTGCGGTTGTAGAGAATGCCGACGGTGCCGAAGGCGTAGGGCAGGCAGTATTCGCCCTTCGGGTCGCTCTTGGCGCGCAGGAAGCGCGGATCGATATTCTTGAAGCCCTCATAGGTATTGATGTCGGTCTTCTCGAGCAGGTTGAGCTTGGCCATGATGTCCTGCATGTGCACGGACGGGAAAACGATATCGTAGCCCGTCGCGCCGCCCTGGATCTTGGCCAGCATTTCCTCGTTCGAGGAGTAGGTCGAGAGATTGACCTTGATCTTGGTTTCCTCCTCGAACTTCTGGAGGACGGCCGGATTGATGTATTCGCCCCAGTTGTAGATATTGAGCTCATCGGCAAGCACAGCGCTGGGCAGCAATGCGGTGAGCGCAAAGAGACCCAGGCGCCGGAAAACGCCTTTCAAAATCGTCATTTCTGTTCCCCTTGGTAGGATTATTATCCCTTCGGCGCGCTTGGCTCGGCCTTTGGTGGAAGCTGTAACCGACCGCGTTGAGGGCGTTGACTTCGACGAAAAAATGATATCAACATATCGAAATCACGCAAGAGTTAATTTAATAACATTTCGGGGAGCGACGAATGCGAGATGCGATCGTGCGGCTGGCCTCAGCCGCAAAGGCCTTTTCGACTCCCGAGGGTCGGCAGGTGAAAGCGCTTGACGGCATCGATCTTGAGATCGGCCGCAACGAATTCATTACACTCCTCGGTCCATCCGGCTGCGGCAAGACCACGCTGCTGCAGGCAATCAGCGGTTTCGTCGAACTCGATGCGGGCCGTATCACCATCGACGGAGAGGACATGACGGACCGGCCGCCCTATCGCCGCCCCGTCAACACCGTCTTCCAGAACTACGCGTTGTTCCCGCATATGAGCGTCGGCGAGAACACGGGCTATGCCTTGGAGGCAGCCGGTATCGGAAAACCAGAACGCGTCGAACGCGTGCGGGCAATGCTGAAGATGGTCGGGCTGGAAGGCATGGAGGGCCGCCTGCCGCGGCAATTGTCAGGCGGCCAGCAGCAGCGCGTGGCGCTTGCCCGCGCCATCGTCGCACGCCCGAAGGTGCTTCTGCTCGACGAACCGCTGTCGGCGCTGGATCGCCATCTGCGCGAGACGATGCAGCTCGAGCTTAAAAACCTGCAGCACGAACTCGGCATCACCTTCATCTTCGTGACGCATGACCAGCAGGAAGCCTTGACGATGTCCGATCGCGTCGCGGTGCTCGCCGAGGGGCGCATCCAGCAGCTCGATACGCCGCGGCAGATCTACGATCATCCGGCCAATACCTTCGTGGCAAGCTTCATCGGTGCCAGCAACCTGTTCGAAGGCAGCAGCGACGGCCAGAACCTCGTCACCGGCGAAGGCACGGAGATCAGGCATGCCCCGACGACGGAGGCCGCAGGCAGAGGACATGCCGTCGCGCTGATCCGCCCGGAGAACTTCTTTCTCGCCACGTCTGCCGACACCTGCCCGGCCATCGACGTCACGGTGGAACAGATCGTCTATGTCGGCTCGTCCTTCGAGGTCTTCGGCCGGACGACGGGCGGCCGCAGGCTCATGGCCCAGATCCCGGCATCGCAGCGCGGCGCAATAGGCCTGCTCGCTGCAGGCCAATCGGCACGCTGGCATTACGATCCGGCAAGCGTGCACCTGATCGCGGCGAAGGAGGCAGCCTGATGAATATCGCCGCACGCCGGCGCCTCCAGCTCGGGCTGTTGCTCGGACCGGTGACGCTGTTCCTGCTCGTCTTCTTTCTCATTCCGCTCGGAATCATGGTGGTGACGAGCTTCCTGACGCCGGGCCTCTACGGCGGCGTCGAATGGAGCTTCTATCCCGACAATTTCGGCCGCATCCTCGGCTTTGCCAATCCGGAGTTCGAGGAATACGATCCGGTCTATATCGGCATCTTTCTCCGCTCGATCCGGATTGCGGCGATGACGGTGGGAGCGACGCTGCTCGTCTGCTATCCCGCCGCCTTCTACATCAGCCGCCTGCCCGACAGATGGAAGAATTTCTGCCTCTTCCTGATCACGCTGCCGTTCTTTTCCAGCCTCATCGTCCGGCTGTTCGTCTGGGTGATGATCCTGCGCCCGACCGGGCTGGTCAACAATGCGCTGATGGCGACCGGCGTGATCTCGGCGCCGCTGGAGATGATCTATACGGATGGCGCGATCATACTCGGCATGGTCTATGTCTTCATCCCGTTCATGTTCATGCCGATCTATGCCAGCATCGAGAAGCTCGACTGGCGGCTCGTGCAGGCGTCGCTGGATCTCGGCGCCGGCCCGATCCGGACGTTCCTGCGCATCATCCTGCCGCTGACGGCACCCGGGATCGCCGGCGGCTCGATCATCGTCTTCATCCCCGCGCTCGGCAATTTCGTGGTGCCTGCGGTGCTTGGCGGCGCCAAGGTGATGATGCTCGGCAACCTCATCGAAGGGCAATTCCTCTCGGCGCGCAACTGGCCGTTCGGCTCGGCGCTCGCCATGATGGTCATGGCCGTGATGCTGGTCCTGCTCCTTGTCTATGTCATCCTGTCCGGGCGCCGCAACGCGTCCGCTGCGTTGACGGCTTGAGGAGGATCCCATGAAGATCGCTCGCACCCTGTTTACCGGCGGCCTGGCATTTTACACCCTGCTGTTCTTCGCCTTCATCTATATTCCGCTCGTGCTGATCGCCGTCTATTCGTTCAATGCCAATCCGGTCAACATGATGAGCTGGAGCGGCTTCACCATGGATTGGTATGCCCAGGTCTTCGGCTTCAAGACGGCAGTTTCGGAAAACGCGCTCTATATCGAATCGACCGACCAGCTGATCGCCGCCGTCCTCAACAGCCTGAAGATCGCCTTGGCGACGACCGTGATTTCCACGCTGCTCGGCACCGCCATGGCGATTGCGCTCCACCGCTTCAATTTCTTCGGCAAGCGCTTCTATCAGGTCGCCATGTTCATGCCGATGCTGATGCCGGACATCGTTCTCGGCATCGCGCTTCTGATCTTCTTCGTGAGCTCAGGCATCCAGCTCGGCCTGATGACCATCATCATCGGTCAGTGTACCTTCCTCACCTCCTATGTGTTCATCGTCGTATCGGCGCGTCTTGCCGGCATGGACCGGACGCTGGAGAACGCCTCGGCCGATCTCGGCGCCAATGAGTGGATGACCCTCCGCCGCGTGGTACTGCCGCAGCTGATGCCCGGCATACTCGGCGGCGCGCTGCTTGCCTTCATCATCTCGATGGACGACCTGGTGATTACCTATTTCATCGCCGGCGTCGACGTGACGACCTTGCCGATGTTCATCTTCGCCATGCTCCGTCGCGGCATCAAACCGGAGATCAATGCGATCGCGGTGATGATGCTGACCTTCTCCTTCCTCGTGGCCTCGCTCGGCCTTTACCTTCGCTCCCGGCAGAAATGACATGACAATAAAAGCAAGCTCCCGCAAACAGCGCGGCCGCCAGCTCGGCCTTCCCTTCACCGGCCGCACCGGCACGAACAACGCCATCACCGATGTCGCCGGCATCGGCGTCGGCTTCCGCACGATCATCGAAAACGAGCCGCGCCCGGGCCGCAAGCGCCCGACCCGGACCGGCGTGACCGCCATCCTGCCGCATATGGATTCCGAAACGCCCGTCCCCGTCTATGCCGGCGTCCATCGCTTCAACGGCAACGGCGAGATGACCGGCACGCACTGGATCGAGGATGGCGGTTACTTCCTCGGGCCTGTGGTCATCACCAATACGCACGGCGTCGGCATGGCGCATCACGCTACGGTCAAATGGATGATCGACCGCTATGCCTCGACCTACCAGACCGACGACTTCCTCTGGATCATGCCCGTCATCGCCGAGACCTATGACGGCGCATTGAACGACATCAACGGACTGCATGTCAGCGAAGCAGACGTGCGCGCGGCTCTCGACGGCATCTCGTCCGGACCGGTTCAGGAGGGCAATTGCGGCGGCGGCACCGGCATGATCACCTACGGCTTCAAGGGTGGAACGGGCACATCCTCCCGCATCGTCGAGTTCGACGGCCGCGCCTATACGATCGGCACGCTGGTGCAGGCCAATCACGGCCAGCGCGACTGGCTGACGATCTCGGGCGTGCCGGTCGGCCGGCATATGCGCGACGGCACGCCGCAGAGCCAATTGCAGGAGCGCGGCTCCATTATCGTGGTCATCGCCACCGACCTGCCGCTCGCGCCGCATCAGCTCAAGCGCCTTGCCCGACGCGCCGCCATCGGCATCGGCCGTAACGGCACGCCCGGCGGCAACAATTCCGGCGACATCTTCCTGGCATTTTCGACGGCGAACGCCCACCCGATGGCGCACAGGGCCAGCGGCCACCTGCCGCTGCAGATCGTCAACGACGAGCCCCTCGACCCGGTCTATCTGGCTGCCGTCGACAGCGTCGAGGAAGCCGTCGTCAACGCCATGCTGGCAGCCGAGGACATGGGCGGAACGCCCTATGACCGCTTCCGGATTCAGGCCATTCCCCATGACCGGCTCGCCGAACTGATCCGGCAATATGGGCGAATGGAAACGTAAGGCACCCTTGCCGGTGTGATCGGGCTGAAGGACAAGCCGCCCGCCTCGCGGGTACTGCTCGCACGCGGGCTGCTTGGCGCCCGAACATGCTCGACGGCTCGACAACCGTCTCCTGCAAAAGCACCCGCAGCCAGTCGGGAAGGATCGGCCACGCGCCGAGCCTCCGCCAAACCCGCTTCCATCGTCAAAGGGAAATGCGGAAAGCGCTATCGTGATTTGAGCTGGGCGATGGACAGCATGAGATCGGCGCTCATGCCGATGCCGGAGCCACGGGTCAGAATGGCGGAAGCCGCCGAGGTCGTATTCACGCCATTTGCCGCATCATAAACGGCCGAGAAGCGCTTCAGCAGGTTGCTTACCTTGCCGCCATCGTGCAAATCCTTGATCGGAAAAAGTTTTTCCAGCATCTTTGCCTGGCGGGTCACATCCATGTTCGACATGGATGACGGCAGGGAATAGGTCGTCTTGATGACATTATAAAGCGCCGGGTCCGACATGATGTCGTAGACGGAATTGACCTGCGGCGCCTTTCGCTGGAAATAGAGCGCAAGCCGGACACCCTCGTTCGAAGCTCCCTGCTGGCTTTCCAGCGTCTGATGAAGATAAAGGTCGTTGGTGGCGAGACGCGCACCCTTGTTCTGGCCGGCCTCGATCTTGGCTGTCGTCAGGTTTCCCTTGGCGTCGAAGTTGAAGACATTCACCATGGCCTTGAACTTCTCGCCCGCCGGTGTGTTCAGGAACCCTTTGGCATCCTCCGGATCGGCGGTGAAGGCTTTCCTCAATGCGGTCTTGTCGAGCGTCTTCGGATCGATATTGTTGGCAACGAGAATGAACTCCGTCAGCGTCTTGTCCGCCAGAAGCTCATCGACGGTCTTGACCTTGACAATCGACTTGCTGAACTCCGTTGCCGCGTCCTTCGCATCCTTGACCGCCTTGTCCCGTATCTCGCCCGTCAGCCCGAACGTCTTCGACTTCGAATAGGTGGATATGAAACTGTTGATGGAAGTTTGCGAAAGGGCAACGAGCGGTTCGCGGAGATTGCCTTTGCTGTCGAAGTTGAACGCTTTGGCAAGCGCGATGAACCTGTCGTCCTTCAGAGACGCGACGTAGCTCTTGCCATCATAGGGGTCGCTTTCCAGGATCTTGCGCAACTGATCCTTCGACACTTCATTCTTGTCGATTCCAAAGGCGCGGAGAGCCATCTCTTCTATGGTCGGCAGATTCTTGCTCTTTATGTTGTTGGCAGCAAAGAAGTCCTCGATCGTCTTGATCTCGCCTACCGCGGTTTTGTAATGGCTCTCCGCATCTTCGAACAGGGCCTGTTTGGCACCCTTGGCGTTGGTCAAATACTTCGTGGAGATATCGTCGGTGGCTTGGGCCGACTGCGCGGGCTGACCGGCGGGCAGCGAGCCGTCTGAGGAAAAATTGAAATGCGAAACCATGTCCGCCATTCCTGTTACGGCGGCATAGTCGGCATTGGTGAAGGCTAGATTGAACTGTGTTGGAGTGATCTTGGAACTGAGGCTGAAAGCCTGTTTTACATACGAGAACAGCCTGTTATCGCCGGTGATATCGGTAAGCGACGTCACCCTGGTAATTGCCTGGCGATAATAGTCGTCGTTGCTGACAGCGGCCTCTGGTGTCAACAGGCTTGGAACCATACTGTTATATCGCGAAATCATCGCCTCTTTCTGCTGCGTTGTTTGCGCCGTCGCGGCAGAAAGCGTTCCATCGGCATTGAAATTGAACTGCGCTGCAATCAGCTTGTATGTCGCCTGCGTCGCTACCGACGAGAAATTGGCCGCTGTATTGACGAAGCTGCCCGGATCGTTGACGTCGCTGGTCAAGATCGATTTCAGAAACGTCTTCGATATGTGCTCCGGGTTGATTCCATGTGCCCGAAAAACATAGTTTCTCATCCTCGTATTATTGATGATGTCATCGACATTCGACACCTTGTCGATCCATGTGTCGTAGAATTTGCTCTCCTTCTTCGCGGACGTCGTTTCATCGGCAAAGGATTGCTCGTAAAGTCCGATCGTATCGCTCTTCTGGGTGTCGCTTTGAGCGGATTGATTCTTCGATTTGCTGCCGAAGTTGAAGGCTGCGGCGAATTGCCGGTAGCGGTTATCGGTCAGCTTGTTCGCAAAGCTGCTCGTGTCGCTGAGATCGCTCGTCAGGACCTTTTTCATGAAGGCCTTGGCGTATGTCATATCTTCCAGGCCGTAGGCCTTCATCGCATAGCTGTAGAGCTTGTAGTCGCCGAGGAACTCATCGACGCTCTTAGCCTTGCCGATATGCGTGTCGTAATATTGCTGATCCCCCTTGACGGCCGCCTGGCTGGCGACGCGCGCAAGCGTCGATGCCATGTCCCTTGTCGCGGTCACATAGCCGAGATACGTTGAAATCATAGATCGCCCCCACAGCGCAGTTCACCGGTATTCGCCCCGCATACACAGTCGCAACCAGACCTTGCGCCAGGCTAGACCGGCAATCTACAGGTCTGTTTTCCACGACGGAGAGCCCAGCGATCAGAGGGCGACGGCGGATGGCTGCAAGAGAAGTGCAAGCGCGGCCGCCCCGACAACTCCTGAATTTTGCCCGAGGGCCGCAGGTACGACCCTGACATCCCGAAACGCCGGCATGGCGCATCGCTCGACATGCGATTGAATGCCTGCCTGCAATCGGTCGAACTGCTGCGAGAGCCCGCCGCCCATGATGACGATTTCCGGGCTGAAGATATGGATCAGGCTGGTAAAGCCGCGCCCCAGAATAGCCGCCTCCTCGGCGACGAGCGCCTGGGCGACCGGATCGCCGTTCTCGGCGGCGGCAAAGACGCTGCGGCTGTCGAGCGCGTCGCCGATCTTCGCAAGCGACGTTTCCTCGCACGCCGCAATCCTCATACGCGCCCGCCTTGTGAAAGCGGTTCCGGAGGCATAGGCTTCGAAGCATCCCCTGGCTCCGCAGGAACACATTAGTCCGTCGGGAACGATGGACATATGACCGACATGGCCGGCCATGCCTTTTCGGCCGCGCAATACCCGACCATCCGCGATGACGCCGCCCCCGATACCGGTGCTGACCGTGACATAGACGAGATTCCGAAGCCCCAGGCCGGCGCCGAACTGCCATTCGCCGATGGCAGCCGCGATGCCGTCGTTCTCGAGGCTGACCGGAAGCCGCAAGCGCTTTTGCAACTCCTCCCGCAAAGGGTAGTCCGAGAAGCCACGCAATGTCGGGATATCCAGCGCGATCCCCAGCTCCGTATCGAGCGGCCCCGGCGCCGACACACCAAGACCGGCGACGTCGGCAGGACCGCAAGCCGAACGCAACCTCTCCGTCAGGCCGGCGATCTGGCCAAGCACCCGATCCGGCCCCGCCTCGGCGTCCGTCCGTTCCTCCAGCCGCTGGTGGATTTTGCCGTGCTCATCGACCAGCGCCGCACGAACCTGCGTTCCGCCCAGATCTATCCCGATTGCAAACCGGCTCACGCGTCACTCCATGTCAAAGGGCGTGCAGCCACGCCATTCTTTCCTCCAGCGAGGGAGCGTTGAAGGCCAGCGAGCCGAGGACGACCGTTTCGGCACCCGCCTGGCGAAGCAGCGGAACCGTGTGTTCGCGGATACCGCCGTCTGCGGCCAGCACGATCCTGTGAGCCGCGCCCGACGCGTCGATAAGCTGCTTGGCCTGCCGCAGCCTCTCGCCCGCGCGCTCGTCGAGGCCCTGCCCCTTGACCCCGATCGCCGTACCGAGCAGCGTCAGGAAATCGAGGCGCGCGACATATTTCCCCACCTGCGACACAGGCGTTTCGACCTTGAGCACCATGCCAGCCGCTACGCCGCGGCGATCCAGCAGATCCAGCGCGGCATCGGCAACCGCCTCGTTCTCCAGATGAATGCTGATCAGGTCGCTGCCCGCATCGGCAAACTGCTCGATCTGCGACAGAAGAATATTGTCGGCGGTCATCAGATGAACGTGGATCGGGCGCGAGGAGATCTTCCGGATGCCGGCAACGAGATCAGGAAAGAACAGCATCGCAGGAGCGAAGTGGCCATCGGCGACGTCGATATGGAGAACGTCGACATGGGGATCGACCCTGGCGAGATCGTCGGCGAGGCGCAAAAGGTCCGCGGACCAGACGGAAAACTCACCGATCAGGCGATCCTTGGGAAGGTTGGCAATCCAGTTTCTGGAAGAGTTAGTCATTGTCTTTCAGGTCCTTGGTCTTTCAGATCCTTGAGAAAATCGCCCATCGCCTTGCGGAAATCGGCAATATAGTTCGAACGGCTTTCAGCCTTGGAGGTGATCTTCACGAAGCGCGCGCCCGGAATCTCCTCCGCCAGGTGCCGGGCATAGCCGAGCGGATGGATGACATCGCGGTCATGTCCGATCACCAGCGTCGGCACCGATATCCGCCGCACCTCGGCCTCGGCAACGCCAGGACCGTCGCTGGAAATCGCCGTCAGCAAAGCTGCCGTGACATCGTGGGGCATTCGCGAGAAGAAGCCCAGCAACGAGGCCAGGTTGTCGGGAGCCTCCGCAGCCAGCCGCTGGCCCGTGCTGCCGGTGAGAAACGCCTCTTTGGCCGCTTCCGGCGCGCGCTCCCGCAGAAGGCGCCCGACGTCCGCGTTGGGGGCCATGTTTTCCGGAGCGGGCTCCGTCAGCCACGCGGGCCGGGCAAGGACGAGGGCCTTGACCAGATCGGGACGCTTGACTGCCAGACGCAGCGAGATCGCCGCCCCCATGGAAATGCCGCCGAGCACGACCGGGGTGGAGACATGCGCCTCGATGTAAGACGCCACATCCTCGGCGAAGGTGGCAATGGAGAAGCATTCCGGATTGCCGGGCTGGGACCGGCCATGGCCCCTCGCCTCGATCGTTATCCGGCGAAAGCCAGCCTCTTTCGGAAAAACCTCCTCCGTCTGCCGCGCGTCTCCGCACAGGCCATGCAGGAAGATGACCGGAGCGCCCGCCCCCGTCCCATCGACATTCAGCAGGGTTCCATCATTCGTCTCGAACGACTGGTTATCGCTCATCATTTTTCTCCAGCCGACCCCTCCGAGAGAATTCCTTGCAGGAAAACGGCGACGCCGGCGGCCTCATCCGCCCGAAGACCGTGAGTGATCAGACTGCCGCTGAAACCGATAGCCCTCAACCTGCCGAGATAGTGAGCGTAATCGAGAACGCCCTTGCCGGCCGTCGCGAAACTGCCGTCCGGATTGCGATCCTTCGCATGGGCCATCACGATATGGTCGGCCAGAAGATCGATGGCGGCGGATACGGTGCTTCTCTGCTCGCTCAGCGGGGCAATCTCGAAGAGGTTGGCCGGGTCCATGACGATCTTCAGCCTGGGGCTCCCGAGCTCGCTAATCAGGCGATGCGCCTTTTGCGCGGAATTGACGACATTGGCCAGCTCCGGCTCGATACCGAGATCGACGCCGTATCGCTCCGTAATCCCTATCGCAATCTCCATCGCCTGCAGCAGGTCGCGCCAGGCATCGGGCAGATCGTTGCCAGGATGCGCCCGCCACTGATCGACGGGATCGCGCGTGCCGGTGCAGAGCGTGATCAGACCCGTCGACATCGCGGCACAATGCCTGGCAAGCTCCTCCAGCCTTCGGTGCCCGGCCTCGCGCACGGCAATATCGGGATGGATCATGTTGTAGGTGCCGGAAACGGCCACAAGCCCGACCTGCGCGGCCGCAGCGGCCGCGCCAACCGCACGCGCCTGTTCCGTGCTGATGGTGTCGGGCATCGGCGCCAGACCGGAGCAGGCCATATTGTATTGCGCACAGGCAAAGCCCGCATCGGCGACGGATTGAAGGACGGCCGCAGGCTCCGTCCCTTCGAAGGTCTTGGCGAAAATACCGAGCTTCATCACACGCCGCCCGTCACATCGGCAAGCGCAACCGCCTTGCCGCTTTCGACCGACCGGGCGATTGCGACCATCGCCTGCACCGAGGCAAGGCCGTCGTCGATATCGGCACCCTCCATCGCCGCACCATCGAGGACGGTCCGGGCAAAACCCTCCACCTGCCGGCGATAGAAATGGCCGTCGGCGCCAAGGACGCGATGCGTCATGCCATCGGCTTCGCGGAAGATGTCGACCTCGCTCGTCTTGTAATACCAGGGATTATAGGTCTTCCCGAGGATGCTGCCGTTCTTGCCGTAGATCTGGAAGCCTTCATGCCAGTCCATCCGCACCTGGACGGTGAGGTCGAGATGGCCGAGCGTGCCGGAGGCGAATTCGACATTGACGAACCAGCACCAGATGCCGGCACGCTCCGACAGGCGGGCGTCGACCGAAACGATGTCACCGGCGAAATAGCGTGCGGTGTCGATCAGGTGGCAGCCATGTGCCAGCATGTAATAGCGGCGCAGATCCGCCTTCGGATTGGCGGACGGCTTGCGGGCATTGGCGCTGGTGACGATCAAGGGCTGGACGGCGTCTGTCATCGGATAGCGATGAGTGCTGTCGCAATACCATGCCTTGAGCGCGACCATCTCGCCCATTTCATCGCGGATGAAAGTCCTGGCCGCCTGCAGCCCCGCGTCGAAGCGCTTCATATGGCCGACCTGAAACGTCTTTCCCGACTTTTCGACGACGGCCTTCAGTTCAAGGCATTCTTCGACCGTCAGAGCCACCGGCTTCTCGCAAAGCACATGCTTGCCGGCTTCCAGAGCCTTGATGGCGGCAGGCACATGAAAGGCATCGGCGGTCGCGATGATCACGGCATCGAGATCCGGGTCGGCCAGCATCCTGTCGTAATCGGCGTAGGTTTTCTCGGCGCCATGGGTGATCGCCATCCGCTCGCGCAGGTCGTCGGCCACGTCGCAGATCGCATAAAGATCGGCATTCGCCGCCTTGGTGCAGCTTTCGAAATGCGCCGCCTGGGCGATCTGGCCCGCCCCGAGAACACCGATGCGAAGGCGTCTTTCATCTTTTGCTGGCATCAACACTTCCTTCACTTCCGCAACAACCGACAGACGCTCGTGCGAGCGTCGGCAAAACGGCCTATCGATGGAGGAAAATGCAATCCGGAAACCTCCCGCTTCTGACTGGGAGAATGGACGATCACAAGCGACACCGGCGTCCTCCCCGCCGTGGTCATCATCCATTCCTCTCTCTATAAATTTTTTACAAAAGAAATAGAATAGAGGAGATGCAATTTTCTGCGTAAATTTCTTGCACGAAATTCCGCCTCAAAATTCGGACGCAATCGGCCCGTTTGCCCTTGCCGAGCAGGCGGGGTTCGACATGCGCTTTCCGCTCACTCAGCGGCCGCTCGAAAAGCTCGAAGACCGTAGTTTTGCGGCTTTCCCGTGATGTCCATCGTTGCGGTGCAGGGACGGAGGCAATACCCGGCATGCCGCTTAAGTCATGACCAACCGCATATGAGATAGCATCGGCCCATGGACGTGAAGGTCGGAACTGGACTGGACCGGGATCACGCCGCAGAGGCTGCCGGTGGTCGCGAACTGGCCTTCGCGCAAGCCTCCGAGGCGATCGCAGGGATTGTTCATGAAGGCGATCAGCGGCAGGAGCGGGTCTCCTTGCGGGTGGCGAGGAGCGCCGGAAAATTGCTCGATGCCGCGATCGTCGACGCACAGGGACAATGGCGGCTCTTCTTGCGAAGCCAGACGGTCGACGAGGTCGCGCGAGATCCCGGGGCCGATCACGTAGGAGTGGTTTCCAAGCCGATCCGCCAGGAAGAGAGGAAGCGGTATGTCGCTGTTTCCGTCGATCCGAAAGCCGATCAGTTCTATCCCCAGATGGATCGACCCGATCATGCCGATCGCATCTTCGCGACTATAGGGATGGCCGCTTCGGGGTGGCGGGACATCCCGATTGAACCGAAAGCAAACCTCCACTTCGATCGCCTTTGCCCCGGGCTTGCCGACTTCGGCGCAGTCCGTGTCGTTCACGGATAGCGCGTCGAGAATGGGAGCGGCTATCGCCGTGCCTGTCGGGGTGAGAGCGAGCTTCCAGCCGGCGACGTTCCTGCCGATGGCCTTCGTCGCGTCAGCCTGCGCAGCCATTCCCGCACTGATCGTGCCCGGAATGAGACCGGCGGATTGCAGGAACTGTAGCGACAGCGCCTTGCCAGTCCGCTCGGCCTCGGCAAGCATTCCGGACAGGCGGCGTAATGCTTCGGTCATATCAGCATCTTTCTGTGAGCGAGTGCGGAATTCCGCAGAGTGCCGGGACGCCCTGCGTGCTTGCTCCGACAGCCGAATTGTCGCTCTCGCGAAGGATAAGGCTTCGCGACAGCCTGCCGCGGGTTTGACGTCATCAGCACACCTGCGAGAAGCCGGTAACAACCTGCCGCTGGCTTCCGAGGCCCTCGACACCGAGTTCGACCACGTCACCTGCCGCGAGAAACACCGGCGGCTTCATGCCGAGGCCGACGCCCGGAGGCGTTCCGGTGGTTACCACGTCACCGGGCATGAGCTTCATGAAGCGCGTGATGTAGGAAACGAGGTGAGCGATGGAGAAAATCATCTTGCTGGTGGAGCCGGTCTGCATGCGCTTTCCGTTGACGTCGAGCCAAAGGCCAAGGTTCTGCACATCGGCGATTTCGTCCGGCGTGACCAGCCAGGGACCAAGCGGGCCAAACGTCGGACCGCTCTTGCCCTTCGTCCATTGGCCGCCCCGCTCGATCTGGAACGCGCGTTCGGACACGTCATGGCACACGCAAAAGCCTGCTACCATCGAGAGGGCTTCCTCTTCGCTGACATGGTAGGCCGGCTCGCCGATGACGAAGGCTATCTCCACTTCCCAGTCCGTCTTTTTCGAATCCTTCAACAGGACGATCGGATCGTTGGGGCCGGAGATGCAGGAGGTGTGCTTGTTGAACAGAACCGGCTCTTCCGGGATGGGGGTATTGGTTTCGACGGCATGGTCGATATAGTTCAGGCCCACGGCGACGAAATTGCCGACATTGCCGACACAGGGACCGATCCGCACCCCGTCGGGGACGATCGGCAGGGCGTCGATGTCGAGAGCTGCGATCCGTTCTCTTCCGGCGCGGGACAGGTAAGTTCCGGAAATGTCCGGGATAACGCCGGACAGGTCGCGAATTCGCTGGTCCTTGTCCAGGATTCCGGGGCGCTCCTCGCCCGCCTCGCCGTAGCGCAGAAGTTTCATGATGCTTTCCTTTCGAAGTGCGCGTCGTCCACGGGGAAGTCGACGAGAGAGAATTCGAGGCGGTACAGGCCCTTTTCGACGGTGTCTGCCGCGATCTCGGAGGAGAGGGCGCTCATCAGCGCGAGCCCGGCGGCATCGCTGGCTGCGGCGGACGACCCCTCGATGAGGATAATCCAGTTCGGAACACCGACTTGCCGGCCCTTCCGCTCGGCGGTTTCGAGGCCGCTTGCCGCGCTGTCGGCGATGCAGAGGTGGGCGCCGCTCACGCCTTTCAAACGGCCTACGGTCTCAAGTTCTGCGACGATGGCCTTTTCAAGAGCTGCGCGACGGCTTTGATCCGCATCGAAGCGCAGCGTGAGAATGAAGCCTCCGTCGCCGCTGCCGCGCGAATACTCCGTTCCGCAGACTCCGCGGACGGTGTTGCGAAAATCCGCGGTCGATTGCCTGGTCCAGGGCGTCGGGCTGTTGAGGCGCTCCAGATAGGCTGGTCCGGTCAGCACCGCGCCGGTGGCAGCTTCGTAAAGCGTGAAATATTCCGGGCTGCCGTATTCGGCCACATAGCGGCGTCCACGCAGGAAGCCCGGTATGGCAACCCGCTCGGGAATATGCTCGCGATTGTGCCATTCGATGAAATTCTCGCGGCCCTCCGGCAGGATATCATTCCAGATAGCCACCACCGCCTTGCCCAATAAACCCATGTCTGACACCTCAATAGGTTGCGCGACCGCCGGACAGATCGAAGACTGCCCCGGTCGAAAAGCTGCATTCGGAAGAGGAGAGCCATGCCACCATGGCCGCCACCTCCGCCGGTTCGAGAAAACGCCCCATCGGAATGCGCGACAGTATGTCGTCCAGACGCTCCTTCGGTGCGTCGATGCTCATCGCGGTCAAGGAGGCGGCTGGAGTGATGGCGTTGACAAGGATATTCGAGGTTGCCAGTTCCTTGGCGAGGCTCTTCGTAAGGGCTACCAGTCCGGCCTTTGCCGCGCTGTAGGCGGCGGCATTGTGCATGCCTTCCTTGGCCTGGATCGAAGCGACGTTGACGATATGTCCGAGCCGCGTCGGCGCCACGCTTTCGAGCATCAGCGGAACGAGCGACCGGCAGACCAGGAAGGCCCCGAAAAGGTTGACGTCGAGGATCTTGCGAAATTCCGCCACGGGTATTTCCCATGTCGGCCGCACCGCCCCGACGATGCCCGCATTGTTGACGAGGATATCAACCCTGCCGAAACGACGGCGGAGATCTGCCGCAGCGCTCTCAACGCTTTCCTCCTTCGTGACATCGACACCGAAGTGGGGAGTTTCGCGAAGGTCCTGCCGCGCCAGAGCCTCCGGCAGGTCCCATAGAACGGCCGTTGCGCCCGACGACGCGAGGCGTTCGCGAATGGCCGCGCCGAAACCGCCGGCCGCGCCGGTAATCACGGCTATCTTGCCGCGGAGATCATAAGTCGCGCTTGTCTGCATCGTTGTTATCCGAGATGAAAGTTGCGGCCCGAACGACAAGCCCGGGCCGGCGAGACGTGAAACCTAGTTCCCGATAAACGCGTTGGTGAAGAAGGCATCCGCAGGCATATCCGTCTTGATATCCTGGTATTCCTTCATGAGATCGAGGGTCTGCTGCCAATCCGCAGTCGACATTTCGCCCAACCGGGCGGAAGGATCGGATGGGGACGCAAGCAGGGTGAGAGAGACGTCGAGCTGGTCCTTGAGCAGCTTGGCATCGCCGGTCGGCTTCACCTTGACCGCCGCGGCAACAGCCGCGTCGGGATCGGCCTTGGCCGCCTCGATGGATTTTATGGATGCCGCCACGAACCGCTTGACGAGGTCCTGATTTGTTTCAGCCTGCTTCGAATTGGCTATGATCGTCAGGCCTTGCGTGTTCACGCCCAGTTCCGCGAAGGAAAAAACCTTCTGCTCGAGGCCCTTGCTCTTCAGAACCACCACCTGGTTTTCCAGGCCAGCCAACGTGCCGTCCGTTCGCTTCTGCATGACCGCGATGATCTTGCCCGGCCCGTCCACGTTCAGGATCTTGACTTTCGACGGATCGATCCCGTTCTTCTTCCAAATCGCCGGCAGCAGCGCGAGCGATGCCTCGCCGGCCGAGGCGGCGACAGACTTGCCTTCGATATCCTTGATGGTGTTCACGCCGGCGTCGGCACGGAAGGAGATCGCATATGGCGAGGTATTGAGAAGGCCCAGAACCGATTTGACCGGCGCGCCACGGGTAGCGCCGGCAATGACGCTGCCGCCGTCGGCGATGCCGAACGTATCGCCGCCCGTAGCGACGGCCTGGACCGTGCGCGCAGATCCCTGGCCCTCGCCGATCTGAAGATCGATTCCCGCGTCCTTGTAGAAGCCTTTCTCCACCCCATAATAAAAGATCGTATGGACGCCGCTCAAAAGAAAATTCAGGCGTAGCGTAACCTTGTCTTCAGCCATGGCCGATGATACGCCGGCCGAAGCAATCGCGAGCGCAAGCAGACCGCCCGCAACCGTTCTTTTCATCATTTTCAGCATTTCCACCTCCCAGATTAAAGTTTGTTACGTCGGGCTCTTGCCGACGGCGAAATCGTCGCGGCGTTGAGAAACGTGCCAGGGTATGGCCCAGCGCTCGACGAGTTCGACGATGCCGTAGAGCAGCAACCCGAGCAGGCTGAGGACCACGATGACCGCGAAGGTCATGCTGGTATTCATGTTTCCGTTGTAGTTGAGCAGCAGATAGCCAAGGCCGTTGTCGGACGCGACGAACTCGGCGACGACGGCGGCCGTCGCGGACAGCGCCGCCGCAACCTTGAAACCCGCGAATAGCGAGGGCAATGCGCCGGGAAGCTCGACTTTCCAGAATATCTTCAGGCGGCTTGCGCGGTAGCTTTTTGCCAAATCATATACATCGGGCTCGATGGATTTGAACGCCACGATCGAGTTCACGACGATCGGAAAGAATGACAGCAGGAAGACGAGAAGGACCTTCGACGGCAGCCCAAAGCCGACCCAGATGATGAAGAGAGGCGCGATGGCGATCTTCGGGATGATCTGGAGCACCACGAGTAGCGGATAGAATACCTGCTCGAAGCCTTTCGAGTAGACAACGAGCAGCGAGAGCAAGACGCCGAGGACAACGGCGACGAGGAAGCCGAGGACCATCGGCTGCAATGTGTAGAGCGAAGCGCTGGCGACGATCCCGAAGTTGGCGATCAGATCCTCGAAGACCCGGCTCGGCGCCGGCAGGATGTATTCCGGGACCGAAAGAAGCCGTACGGCGATTTCCCAGACAAGCACCGCACCGACGAGGCTGGCAAGCGTATGCGCCTGCCCCCGCAATGCGCCGACCACATTCGAAAACATTTCGTCCTCCCGATGGAAACCGTCGAAATCCGCCCGACAATTTTAAAGTCGGAACAATGTTCCATATGGACCAATGTTCCGTCAAGTGCTATTTACACCTCAAACGAGGCCTTCGGATCGAAGGCGACCGGACGGGAGGAGCCGCTTTGAATATTCATAATGCGAAGCCGCAGTACGAGCCTGGCGTGCGACTGGAGGGCGTCAGCAAGCATTTCGGCCACGCCGATACGCCCGTGATTGCTCTCGAAAAGCTCGACCTGACAATCGGGGACGGAGAATTCGTTGCGGTTGTCGGTCCATCGGGATGCGGCAAGTCAACGATGATGCGATTGATCTCGCGCCTTTCCCAGGCGAGTACCGGCGAAATCTCGGTGTTCGGCGATGTGTCGAAAGAACCGCCGAAAGGCATGAGCATCGTGTTCCAGAACCATGTTCTGCTCGCGTGGCGAACCATTGTCGACAACGTGCTTTTCCCCGCCGAGATGACGGGCAGAAATCCCGAGGAACTCCGGCCGCACGCCTTGGAATTGCTGGAATCCGTTGGGTTGAAGGACTTTGCAAACCGATACCCGCATGAACTGTCGGGCGGCATGAAGCAGCGGGCTTCCATCGCCAGAGCATTGCTCCTGCAGCCGCGGCTGCTGCTGATGGACGAGCCGTTCGGCGCACTCGACGCCCTGACGCGCGAGCAGATGCGCATCGATCTCGAGGCGCTGTGGCTGAAGAACCGGATGACGGTCGTCTTCATCACTCATTCCATCGACGAGGCGGTCCTCCTGGCCGACCGGGTGATCGTGATGACGCCGCGGCCGGGCCGCATCGAGAGAGTGCTGGAAATCGATATGCCGCGTCCACGCGGCCTTGCTGCGAGACGCGAGCCTGAATTCATCGAGAAATCGGAAGAAATCACCGAAATTTTCCTTTCTCGTGGCATTTTGCAGCGGCATACGTGAACTCTTTTGAACGGAGAGGCTGATGGATAAGATCTCAGGCGTTTCAGGCGGAAGCGTCGAGCGAACGATTGCCATGCTCGAACTTCTGGCGCTGGCGGAGGAGCCGCTCAAGCTTTCGGATATTGCGCACCGGCTTGCCATACCGAAGAGTGCATCGCATCGGATTCTCACCTCGCTGATGGAGAACGGCTGGGTGCGGCAGAGCAATGAAAGCGATTGCTATGCCCTGACCATCCGGATGGCTCTGATCGGGCAAAAGCAGCTGGACAGGCTTGAAGTGACCGACCTCAAGCAACCGATCCTGAACGATCTCGCGGAAAGAACCCGCGAACTGGTTCGCTTGACGGCCGTTCAGAACAACAGCCTCGTGTGGATCGGCTCCGCCCGCGGGCGTCGCTCCGGCCTCGTTTTCGAGCCGGACATGAGCGCCACCATCCTGCCTTATGCGACCGCCAACGGTAAGATCTGGCTTGCCAATATCGAACGTGAGCTCGCCCTTAGAATTGCCCTGGAGGCCGGATTGGGGCGGCCCGGCCAGGCTGCGGCGACCATTCGCACGATCGACGCCCTCAACAAGGAGCTCGACCTGACCGCCGGCCAAGGCTACGGCCGCGCTCGCGGAGAGGCGGAAGACGGGGTCGGGGCGATCGCGGTGGTCGTGAAACAAGGCGCCAGGGTGCTCGGCACGATGAGCGTCGCCGCGCCTTTGACGAGGCTGACCGACGAGAAGGTCGCGGAGATCGTCCCTCTCCTGAAGCACGCGGCAAGCAACATGGCGATAGCCTGGGGAGCATCTTGACCGGCAATCATCGGGCAACCCGGGCGGAACCCGATGGATTCCCATCGCATCGCACCGAATGTCACGGCAGTCATTGCGGATGCCGCGCGCTGCCTGCCGTCATCATTGGGCCTTGGAGCGATCAAGGGATAGGAACGCCCTGCTCCAGACAGGGAAACGCCGCGATCCAATGTACCAGCGCTTGCCCGATAGCATCGGCGTGATCCTCTTGGACATAGTGCGCGCCAGCGCCGAGCCTGACGAATTCACGACGCTACCAAAGATCGCGCGACCGGCCGTCTCAGACACTCCGCCGACTGAAGCGCGGATGCAAGCGACCAGGCTCCGCCTGATCGAGCCTCCTGGATAGAGCGTCTTGGCGATCACATCCTCATCAGCCTATCGTTTCAGGCCATCTGCGATCTTCTCGGCCATCATGATCGTCGGCACATTCGTATTCGCGCACGGTATGGTCGGCATAAGCGACGCATCGCAGACGTAGAGGCCATCCAGTCCCCTCACCTTTCCCCTGTTGTCGGTAACCGCCATCCTGTCCCCGGTTGCCCCCATGCGGCATGTCCCGGAGGGATGCCAGACGCCGCCGACGGTGTCGGCAATATAGGCCTCAAGATCGGCACGGTTGCCGGCCAGCCGTTTCGGATCGTCGTAATTCGACAACATGAAGGGAAAGACCTTCTCGCGCAGGCTGCCGATCGCATCGAGCCCGACGGCGCCGACGGCGGTAACGACCGCCCCGAGCCTGGACGGCTTTGAAAAGCGCTTGCCGATCTCCGACATGCCGCCGGCATAGACTCCGGAAACGACGGAACCAAGGCTGGGATCAGAGGTCAGCCGCACCGCGCGTTCGAAAGCATCGGCAAGGCGGATAAGATCGCGACGATCGGAGAGCATGCGAAAATCGATGCGCGGCGGTCCGTCGGGTGCCGTCGGATCCAGAAGCAGCTGGCCGCGCGAGTAAGACTTGTTGACCCAGAAGAAGACCGAGCCGAGCTGGCGTCCCACGGAATGCCATGCGGCGCGTGTGACGAAATTCATGTGCATGTCACCCTCGGGGCACCCCTCAACACCGGAAGAGAAGCGGTAGCCGATCGGAATATGATAGTCGGGCACGCCCTTCTGCCGGGCCGAGGGCTTGAGATAGGGAACAAGACCGGCGGAGGGATGCTCCATCAGGTTCTGCCCGATGCCAGGCAGATCGTGGACGACATTGATGCCGCAGTCGACGAGATGGGTCGCAGGCCCGACACCCGACCGCATGAGAATCGCGGGCGTTGCCAGGGCGCCGGATGACAGGACCACCCGAGCCGCCGAAAGTGCCTCTTGAGCGCTGCCGCGCACCGCAACCACACCCGTCGCCCGGCTTCCCTCGATGAGGATGCGCGAGACGGTCGTCTCCGTACGGATTTCGAGGTTCGGCCGCCGCCGGACATCCGGCGTCAGATAGGCCCAGGCGGTGCTGACGCGCCGGGCCTTTTCATCCATGTTGACCGCCATTTCGAAAATGCCCTCCTGCCAGGCACCGTTCTGATCCGGCAGGAAGGGAATTCCCCTCTTCTCGCAGATCGCCAGCATCGCCCGGGTGAACGGCGTCCAGAGCACCTCGCCGCGCCGGCGGATCGGGAACGGGCCGGTCTTTCCATGAAACTCGTCATCGATGTCGAGATCACGTTCGAGCTTCCTGAAATAGGGGAGGCATTCGGCCCAGGACCAGCCTTCTACGCCCATCTTGCCCCATTCATCGTAATCGTGGGGCCCGCCGCGATTGGCGCCGATACCGTTGATGGCCGAGCCGCCGCCAAGCACCTTGGCCTGCTCGTAGCGGGCCGCTTTTGCCTCGGGCCGGTTCGAGCCGGTATAGGGAAACGACGCCTTCAGTCCGGACCAGGTATATGTCGGATTGGAATAAGCGACGCCCGGATAGGGATTGGCGAGATCCGGAAATTGCTCCGGCGTCGGCGCATCGATACCGGCCTCCAGCAGGATCACCCGAACCGAAGGATCCTCGGTCAAGCGTGACGCCAGAACGCAGCCTGCGGAACCGCCGCCGACGATGATGTAATCCACACGATTGGAAGCCACTGCATTCATGACTGTAATTCCTGAAGAACCGGAGAAAACTGGGGATCAGAAGGCACCCGCCTCAGGGTGCCTTGCAAGCAATGCGATCGATGACTGCGCCGTCGTGCATCGGCGCCCGACGCGGGACGAGCAACCAGCCGACCGCTTCCACGCCTTCGCTGATGGCGTCTTGACAGGCCCATGCCGAATGACGGCCATCGATGTTTCCTTCGTCCTGATACAGACCCCGACACCGATCTTCGGCGCGAGCCTAAGTTACCGGGTAATGTCGATCGTCATCGTCTTGAGATCGCACATCTCGACAAGCGTATGCCGGCCACCGGTGCGGCCGAGACCGCTGTCGGTGCCTGCGGCACCGCCGGCAGGAATATGCGGCTCCCAGTAGCAGCTCTTTTCGTTGACGTTGACGATGCCGCAGCGCAGGCTTTCAGTATAGAAGAACGCCCTCTTGATCGAGTTGGTAAAGACGGAAGCGTTAAGCCCGTAAGGGCTGGAAGCCGCAAGCTCGAGCGCCTCTTCATCCGTCTCGAAGGTCAGGACGGGCGCAACCGGACCGAAGGATTCCTCGCGGTTGAGAAGGCTGTCCCGCGTCAGGCCGGTCACGACGGTCGGTTCGAAGTAAAGATTGGTCGGCAGGCCAGCGGCGATGTTGCCGCCCTTGACGATGTTCGCCTTGCGCTCGGCGGCATCGGCCATATGGCTCAGCATCTTGTCGAGCGCCGTCGCATTGTTGACCGGCCCCATCGTCGTTGCCGGATCGAAGGGATCGCCCATGCGTACCTTCTCGGCGGCCTTGATCAGCCCTTCGACGAAGCGGTCATGCACCGACTTGTGCACCAGGACCCGTTCGGTCGCGGTGCAGATCTGGCCGGCATTGGCGAAGCAGCCGGCGCCGACGAGCTCGGCGGCCACGTCGACATCGGCATCCGCCAGCACGATCGTCGGACCATTACCGCCCATTTCAAGCAGAAGCGGCTTGCCTGCGCCGCGCCGCGCAATCGTTGCGCCGGTGGCCGAGCTGCCGGTAAAGCCAATGGCGTGAGTACCGGGATGGATAACCGCCTCGTCGCCGACTTCAGCGCCATCGCCGAGCACGAGGTTGATGTAGCCATCCGGCAGGCCGGCCTCGATCATGCATTCCATGAGCGCAACGGCGATCAGCGACGTGGTCGGCGCCGGCACCCAGACAACCGTGTTGCCGGTCGCAATTGCCGGGCCGAGATAATAGAGACATGGGAGCCCAAGCGGAAAATTCCACGGCGTGATGATCGCAAGCACGCCTTTCGGCTGCAGGAAACTGAAGGCGCGCTTGTTGGCATCGGCGACGGGGAAGGCGGCCGTTTCCAGCCACTTCATCTGCTCCGCAGCGTTGCGGAAACCGAGCGAGGCAGCGCCGACCTCGGCCTTGGCCTCCGTGTGGAAGGGCTTGCCCTGTTCAAGGCAGAGGAGACGCGCGAGGTCATCGGTGTAGCGGTCTATCGCATCGGCGATCCGCATGCACAGCGCGGCGCGCTGGAAGACACCCATTTTGCGCAGGCTCTCGCGCGCGGCATCGGCAGCCGCCACGGCACGGCCAACATCTGCACGCGTCGACAGCGCGAGATAGCCGAGTTCCTCGCCGGTCGACGGACTATCGATGCGGAGGTATTTCCCGGAGCTGCCCGCAACCCATTCGGAGCCGATGCGGTTCGTGCCTATGCGCAGCCCTTCTGTCGGCTGCGCGACGATGGGCATGCCGCGCAGGTGGGGACCATCGATCGAAGATCTGAATTGGACCGTCATGGGATACTCCTTTGACCGTATTCGGACTGAATTTTCAAAATGGTTTGGCGGCTGCGCCGTACGGCTTCCACGAAAAGCCGCTCGCCGGCTTGAGCCGATGCCTCGGACGGCGTACCGATGACGCCGTTTTCACGGATCGCCTCAAACGGCCGCCAGACGGTGACCGCCGGGCCGGCATAAAGATGCGGATCGGGCCAGGACGGCGGCGTCGTTCCTTCCGGGATCAGGTTCTGCCGGACGCTTGCCGGCAGCACATGCATCATCAAGGAGGTCTCAAGCGCGCAGGCGTGGCCGGTGCCGCCGGCATGATCGGGCAGCGCTTCAGCAGCCACGTCGGCGATGAGATCGAAATAGGAAAAGCCGGCGGAAACGACACCTTGCCGTCCCAGCGTGGTGATCGCCACCTGGATGGCCGCGCGATTGCCGCCGTGACCATTGATGATGACGGGCAGAAAACCGTCCTGCCAGAGGCAGGCACAGAGATCGACGAGAACCGCGATGAAGGTCTGCGGACTGAGGCTCATCGTGCCGGGAAAGGCGCGGTGATGGGCTGACGATCCATAGGCGAAGGGCTCGCACACGCGAATGCCGTCCTCGCCCTCTGCCGCAGCGGCGGCAACCGCGGACGCGAGCCAGATATCGAGACCCATCGGCAGATGGGGACCATGCTGCTCGACGGCGCCCGTCGGCAGCAGCGCGACAGGTCTCTTCTTGCCGTCGCCGGCAAGCCTGCGTGCGTCCTCAGTCGTCATCCACGCGAAGGCCGACGATCCCCGGGCGACGAAATCGGTATCGCCGCCGCTCATCGCACCGGCTCCATGAGCCGAGCCTTGGCATAGGTCATCGATGTATCCGCCAGAAGCGCTGCCATGATGATCGCGCCCTTGTAGAAATCGAGGCTCGACGGGTCGGTTCCGAAAATTCGCAGAGCGGTGGTCAGGAGGCTGACGATCAGGGCGCCGACCACTGTTCCCCAGACGGTGCCCCGCCCGCCAAAGATGCTGGTGCCGCCGAGCACGGCCGCAGCGATCGCATCGAGCAGCAGGGAGGTGCCGCCGATGTTCGGCGTGACGACCGGCACACGGCTGATCATCACGACGGACGTCAGGAAAACGAAAACGCCGGATGTGGCATAGACCAGGATCGTGTGCCGCGTGACGGGTATGCCGGCAAGCTCGGCCGCGCTCGCATCCGAGCCGAGCGCGTAGGTGCGCAGGCCAAACCGGGTCATGCGCATCAGGATTGCCGCCGCAAGAACGATGATCAGCGTTGCGAAGATGATATTCGGCAAGCCGAAGGAGCGGGTGATGCCGACGAAGCGAAGGACCGGATCCTTCAGCATCAGCACGCCCTTCGAGGCGACCGCCAGGGTCGCGCCCTGCAGCACCACCATCGTCGCCAGCGTCGTGACGAAAGGTGGAATCTTCAGAAGCGCGATGATGACGCCATTGACCAGCCCGACGATCAGCATGATCGCCAGCCCAATTGCCAATGCCGCCCAAAGACCCGTTCCCGCATCGATCAGGCTCGCGATCAGGACGGCGCAAAAAGCAACGCCAACACCCGCCGCCAGATCGATGCCGCCGGTCAGCAGCACGACGAGAGCGCCAAGGGCGAGAACGGCAATCGGCGTTGCCTGCGAAACGATATTGATCAGGCTCTGGCTCGCGATCACGCGCGGATCGATCGCTGAAAAGACGATCACCAGGATCACGAGAAGGATCAGCGGCGAAAGATCGAGAATTCGCCTGAGGAGGATATTGCGTGAGGAAATCATCTCAATCCTTCCTTTCCATGGTGAAGACGACCCGATTATGGGCATTACTCATCGTGCGTTTGCTCCAAGCGGGACATTCGCCGCCGCGGAAAGCGTGCGCGGCTGCGGCATCTTCGCGGTCCGGGACGTTTCGCCGAAGGCAAGTGCCATGACCTCTTCCTCCGTTACGCCGCGCGGCAGCTCGCCTACGGAACGGCCCTCGCGCATGACGACGATGCGATCGGCAACCCCAAGCACTTCCGGCAGCTCGCTCGACACCATCAGGATCGCCGCGCCCTTTTGCTTCAGTCCGGCAATCAGGTGATGAAGATCGGACTTCGCGCCGACATCGACACCCCGCGTCGGCTCGTCGAGCAGGATGATGCGCGGTTTGGTGGCAAGCCATTTGCCGATGACGACCTTCTGCTGGTTGCCGCCTGAGAGTTCCATCGTCATCTTGCCCGGCTGCGCCGGCCGAACGCCAAGCGAACCGATGAGCTCGCGCGCCAACGCACTAATCTTGCGCATCGACAGAATGCCGAAGCGGCTGTTGCCCCGTATCCAGGCGAGCGAGAGGTTGTCGCGGATCGGCATAGGCCCGACGAAACCTTCCAGATGCCGGTCTTCGGGCACATAGACGATGCCGGCCCTGTTCGCGGCCTTGATCCCGCCGCCGGCCTGCCGTTCCCCGAAGACCTCGATGCTGCCATCATGCAGCGTCTCCAGACCCGCGATCAGGCGAAGCACCTCGGATCGACCGCTGCCCATAAGCCCGGCAAGCGCGACGATCTCGCCGCAGCGCACGGAGAGCGATGCGGATTTCAGCAGCCTGCCGTTTGAAATATCCTTCACCTCGATCGCAGTTTCGCCGATCTCGGCTTCCAGATGCGGGAAGATGTCATCCACCTCCCGGCCAACCATCATGGAGACGATTTCGGCCTCGCTCGTTTCCGCCGTCTTGCGCTCTCCGATGAACTTTCCATCGCGCAGGACGACGACGCGATCGCATTGGGTAAAGATCTCCTCCATCTTGTGCGAGATGTAGAGAATTCCGGCACCGCGGGCGCGCAGCTTGGCGATCAGCGTATAGAGCTGGTCGCGTTCGCGGTTCGAAAGCGCGCTCGTTGGCTCATCCATGACCATGAACCATGCATCGGACAACACGGCGCGGGCGATCTCGACCATTTGCTGGCGTCCGACCGACAGCGCGCGCAACTCGATGTCGACATCGATGTCGAGCGAAAGCTCGTCGAGGATGGCTTTCGCCTCGCGCCGCATCCGGCGACGGTCCAGCAGGTCGAATGCATTGCGCGGTTCACGCCCGACGAACATGTTCTCAGCCACCGTGAGATCGGGAGAAAGGCTGAAATGCTGGTGAATGACGCTGATGCCCTTCGCGTCGTTCGGGGAACTGAAGCTGACCGGCATGCCATTGATGACCAGCTGGCCTTCATCGGGCCGGTAGACGCCCGAAATGCACTTGACCAACGTGGATTTGCCCGCTCCGTTCTCACCGGCGAGCGCCACGACTTCACCGGCGGAAACCTTGAACGACACGCCGTCGAGCGCCTTGACGCCCGGAAAGATCTTGCCGATCCCGACCAGCGAGATCGAATGCGCCGGGCCATCTGCTCCTGCTGCGCCTGTCGTCGGAGCGGTCGATATCGTTCGACGGCGGGCCGAACGCACCAGGCGCGAGATTGCTTCCGGCTGGCTGGACAGAACGGCAACGAGAATGAGCGCGCCGGTGACGTAGTAGATGATGATCTGCGGAACCTGCAGAAAGGACAGCCCGGTATTGATGACGCCGAGCAGCAGCGCCCCGACGGCGGTGCCCCAGATCGAGCCCTGCCCTCCCGACAGCTTCGTGCCGCCGATGATCGCGGCGGTTATGGCGGTGAATTCGAGGCCCGTTCCAGCCAGCGGCTGGGCCGAGCCGAGGCGGCCGATCGTCAGGATCGCGCCCAGCCCTGCCGTGGCGCCGGAAATGAGATAGACGGAAATACGCACCAGGTTCACCGGCACCATGGAAACGCGGGCCGCCTCGGCATTGCCGCCGATCGCGTAGATCCAGCGTCCGTACACCGTGCGCCGCAGCACGAACCACCACAGACAAAGCACGATCGCCGCGATGACGACCGATACCGGGATCAAGCCGAAGGTCGCACGACCGGCATAGAGGATCGCCGGATCGGTGATCTCGAGACTGGACGCATGCGAGAGGCTGAGCGACAGCCCGCGCGCGAATGCCATGGTGGCGAGCGTCGCGATGAAGGGCGAGATACCGCCGAAGCCGATCAGCACGCCGTTGAGCAGGCCGATCGCCGCGCCGCTGACGATCGCGGCAAGCAATGTCGCGACCGCCGAGCCCGTTGCCGTGAACACGAGGCCGGCGACCACGCCTGCGAAGGCGAGAGCGCTGCCGACCGAAATATCGATGCCGCGGGCGATGATGACGGCCGTCATGGCAAAGGCCGCGAGCGCGATGACCGCGCTCTGCTGCGTGATGCTGACGAAATTGCCTGCCGTCAGAAAGCGGGGATCGATCCAGCCGAACACGGCGATGGCGATGGCCAGGACGACAATCAGCACCGGCTCGTTGCGGCGGAAGAAGGATGTGATCGGGGACTGGAACATCGACGCCCTCTCTCGAACAATTGGTATCTCACACGCAGCATCCGGGTTGCGGGGCGTGTTGCAAATGGGGCCGGCGGCGGCGTGCGCCGTCACCGGCCGGGGAGCCGGCTATTTGCCGACCGTCATTTGCGAAGCGGGAACCTTCGGGCCGAGCTGTTCGGTGTAGTTCTTGGCCTCGATAGCTTCCTTGTCCGTATTGATATGGTCGAAGGTCAGACCGGCCGCCTTCAGCTTCTCCGCCGTTGCATCGGAGCTGACGAAATAGGTCGGCATATAGAGGTCTTTCGGCAGCTTCTCGCCATTGGCGAGACGGGCAGCCACAGCGACATTCCAGTACCCGACGCGATAGGCGCCGGTAAGCACGTCGAGGACCATCTTGCCGCTGTCGATCAGGTCCTTCATCTCAGCATCGCCGTCATAGCCGCCGTAGATGAGATTGGAGCCCATGCTGCTCGCAACGGAATCGGCGGCCAGGCAAAGACTGTCCGAGATGCAGGCGATGCCCTTCAGATCAGGATAGGTGGTCAGCCAGGTCTGGGCCGCGTTGGTTGCTTTTGCGGCATCCCAGCCGGTCGGCTCGACGCCAACGATCTTGATATCGGGAAACTCCTTCTTCATCGTATCGACGAAGCCCTTTTCGCGGGTGTCGGAGACGAAATTGCCGCGGGAGCCGACGAGCAGACCGATCTCGCCCTTGCCATCCAGGGACTTGCCGATGGCACGCGCGACCATCGCCATGTTGTCGTAGTCGGGATACAGCGTCGAATAGTTTTCGCCCGCCTCGACCTTGTTGCCCATGGTGATGACCGGGATGCCGGCCGCTTCGGCCTTCTTGATCGCCGGGATGACGGCGTTCTTGTCGATCGGGTCGATCAGGATGGCGCTGACGTGCTGGTTGACGAAATTCTCGATGATGCCGACCTGCTTTTCCAGGCTGCCTTCGGCGCTCTGCCAGGTGGATTTGACGCCGTAGTCCTTTGCGGCGACATCGCCGGCTTCCTTCATGCGGACGTAAAACGAGTTCTGCAGATCGATCGCGGCTACGCCGAGCACCTTTTCGGCCGCCAGAGACGGTGTGGCAAGCGCAAGTGCCATAAGGGCGATGGATGCCTTCAAAATAGTACGCATTTCGTTCTCCTCTGCCATCAGCAGTTTTGATTGGTGGCATTTTGGGCGTTTTCCGCCTCTTCTCACTCTTGACCGGCATTTCGCCGCGACTGGCGGCAATACCGGTAATGGCCCGCTGCCCGAAAGCAACGGAACAGTCTTGAATCAGTTCGAAAGGCCGTCGGTGCCGGCGCCGCAGACGAGGCCGGCGACCCGCTCGCCAGCCCTCGGTTTGACGGCTCCCGCCATCAGTGCCGCCAGCGACGCCGCACCGCTCAAATCGGCGGCAATGCCGAATTCGAACCATAGAAGCTCGGCCGCGCGCTGCATGTCGTCGTCCTCGATCAGGACGATGTCGTCGACGTGGCGCCGCGCAATCTCGTAGATGCTCTCGTCGGTGCGTCCGCATGCCATGGTCGCGACGCACGTCGTAACCTTCGGCAGCCTGACGACCTGACCGGCGGCAAAGGAAGCGTGCAGCGTCGGCGAGCCGACCGGCTCGACGCCAATGATCCGCGCTTTCGGATTGACCGCCTTGATGACCTGGGACATGCCCGTGATCAGGCCGCCGCCGCCGATCGCCACTATATAGAGATCGGTATCGGGGATCTGCTCCAGCATCTCCATGGCAACGGTGCCCTGCCCCGCAACGATTGCCTCGTCGGCGAAAGGATGCATGTAGAAGGCATCCCGCTCCTTTGCGAAGGAAAGGGCCGCCGCATGCGCCTCGTCCCAGACCGATCCGGCGTAGCGCACCTCCGCGCCCAGCTTCTTGAGCTTCTGCTCCTTGAGCGGGCTGGCATTGGTCGGCAGGAAGATCGTGGCCGGCACGCCGGACTGACGTGCCATATAGGCGCTTGCAAGGCCGTGATTACCGCCCGAGGCGGCGACCAGTCCGTTTGCCAGCTGCGCCGGTGCCAGCGATTTCACGCGATTGACCGCACCCCGGATCTTGAAGGAGCCGCTGACCTGCAGGCATTCGAGCTTGAGATGAAAATCCGCGGGCAGGTTAGCCCCCGTGCAGTGCTCGAGCCTGAGCACCGGTGTCCGGCGAATGAAAGGTTTTACACGCTCGGCGGCCGCCCTGATGTCTTCGACACTCATCGGATCAGCTCCTCGTTTGCGAGCGCTTCCGGATATTCGTTGGCGAGCACGAAGCAACAATTGCCGGGCCTCACCCGCCCGGGCTGACGCTTGGCAAAAACGATGCCGTCGATCGGGTGATAGAGTGTGACCGGCTCACGTTGCGGCGTGCGCAGAAAATGAATCCGGCCGGCTACGTCACCCTTCTTCACGGAATCGCCGAGCAGACTGATGGGTTCGAACACGCCGTCCTCATCGGAAATGATGTAACCCTCGCTGCCCGGAACCTTCAGAACCCGCGCATTGGCGTTGGCAGGCCGGTCGATTTCGCCCTTCAGGATTCCGGCATGCTTGAGCACGTTGCGGATGCCGCGGCGGCAGATATCCAGCGCATCCGGGCTGACCAGGCCGCCGCCCGCCATTTCACTGCCGATGACGATCAGCCCCTGCAGATTTGCAGCGGCCGTCGACGTGCGGGTCTCGCCGAGATTGTCGACCATGACCACGGTCGGCGCACCGAAGGCCAGGGTCGCCTTGATGTTGAGACGATGGCCTTCGGCTGTCGGTGACGGCTCGATGATGGCGCTTGGGAGGATCATCAGCGACGAGCCGCCGGAATGCAGATCAAGGAAGTAATCGGCGATCGGGAACAGGCAATCATGCACATAGGCGGAAATCTGGCTGGTCAGCGTGCCATTGAAATCGCCCGGGAAGGTGCGATTGAAATTCAGCCCGTCGACGGGAGACGTGCGCGTGCCGGCTTCGACGGCACGCACGTTGATGGCAGGAATGGCAATGATGCGGCCGCTGATATCCTTCGGGTCGATCTCGCGGAGAAGCTCACCGAGGGCAATCGGCCCCTCGTATTCGTCGCCGTGGTTTCCGGCTTCGATCAAGATCGTCGGACCGGGGCCATTCCTGACCACTGCAAGCGGCACCTGGACGGTTCCCCAGGCGTCATCGTGAGGCGACTGCGGAACATGAAAATATCCGATCTGCTTGCCGTCGCGATCGAAGTCGATGGCGGTGAAGACGCTGTTGCGCCGCGGAGAAATCGCATTGCGCTTGGTATCGTAATCGGTCGCGGCTGCTCGATTTTTCATTTCCATTCACTCGTTCCTCGTCTGTGCCATCACCATGACAGTTTCATATATGATGTCAAGTTCTCATATGAAACAAATGGCAATGTCGATTCAAGTTCATTATGTTTGTCGGCAAGGAAGGATTCGCCTCATGAGCAGCACCGAAAATGATAGTGGCAAGCCCGCATATGCAGCGCCCGCCCTGACGAAAGGGCTGGAGGTGATGGAGTTGCTCGCCGAGGCGCGCCATGCCCTGACAATGAAGGAGATTGCCGACGGGCTGGGCCGCTCCAAGAGCGAGATATTCCGGATGCTGGTCGCTCTTCAGGAACGCGGCTACATTGATCGCGATTCCGAGACGGACGCTTATTCCCTGACGGACCGGCTGTTCAAGCTTGGGCTTCACACGCCGAATGCCCAGGACCTGATGAGCGCTGCCATGCCCGAACTCACGAAGATTGCAAACGAAAGCCAGCAGTCCGCGCATCTGGTCGTCATCAACCATGGCTTGACCGTGGTCACTGCCGCAGTTCCGGGCGGAGAGGATATGTCCTTTACTCTTCGTCTGGGTTATGGGCGCATCGCATCGGATGCAACATCGGGCCAGGTTATCCTGGCTTTTCAACCGCCGGACGCCGCGAGCCGGATCATCGATGCCTGCGACACCCACAGCGGGGTGGCAAGCGATCGCGGAGCGATCGCCGCGCATCTCGCGTCGATCAGATCGAAGGGATACGAGCTGCGGCCAAGTCGTGACTTTGTCGGCATCACAGATATTTGCTGTCCGGTGCTCGGCGCCGACGGCAATGCAGTCGCCGCCGTCATTATCGCCTACGTGAACCGTCATACCCGTGAAAGCCGTCATCAGTACACGGCGGAAATATTGCGGGCCGCTTGCAGCCGGATATCCGCCAAACTGTCCAATCGCGTGCGATCGCCTGTCCTCGAGCCGCTTTGATCCCTGAAGCCTCGGTGCGGCCGCCGTCATCGATATTGCGACAACCGCAAAAGGCCGGCTGCGCTTTTCCACCTTGGCGCTCGAGCCTTGCGGATCGACCTTCATGCCAGGCCAACAAAGTGGCTGACCGAAATTGCCTATTCCACGAGGACCGGCGATCGCTAACCGTCTGCGGACGGGTCATCAGCGGTCCAGCCGCCGTCGGGGAAATTGTCGCGCGCCTGCTCAGGCGTGAGGAAGATCGGGAAGCGCGCCAGCGCGCCGATTTCGAGAAGCTGACCGCAATTTCTGCACGAAAAAAGCTCGGCCTGCCGTGGAATGGACAGCGCGAGCGACGTGTAGTTCGACATCGGCCCATGGAAGCCAAGACATTTTCCGCACGCCATCATCATCTCCTTTCCGCCGAATGATGCAGATTGGCTGGCATCGTCGGGGCTCCGGTCGGATCCGGCACCTCTTGGTGAACTGGCCCTGCCATTTCGTCGCTGCAAACGGTGCTTGTGTTTACAAAAGCTCTGAGTCACAAATGTCTTGTGAGGGTCGTGAGGCGCTATAGGATCGGCAAATCCGTTTCTGAATGGCGGCAGCGAGATAATCATAAATGACAAAATATAAAGGAGGAGAACCTGAATATGAAAACTCGCGTAGGAAAGCAATTTGTTGCAGGAAGCCTGATTTGTTGTGCAATGCTGCTTGGCACGGGAATTCCCGCCATGGCGGAAAAGATCGGTAATTGCGAAGTTACTGGCACCAAGGGTTCCGATCCGATCAAGCCGGCAGTCGCAGGCCAGCTGACCGTCCAGACCACGTTGCCGGCACCGGCCTGGTGGAACGGCGATTCACCGGATGCCATGAAGGATGGCTACGAGTATTGCATGGCCATCAACATGGCCTATCGCGCTGGCCTCGACAAGGTGAAGGTCGTCAACGTGTCCTTCGACGCGCTCGTCGCCGCCCAGACCAAGGATTTCGATATCGCACTGGCTGAAATCTCCATCACGGACAAGCGCAAGAAAGTGGTTGATTTCTCGACGCCCTATTTCGACTCCGATATCGGCGTGGCGGTCAAGAAGGGTACGAAATACTCCGCCGATACGGTGAAGGACATGCGCTTCGGCGTGATGCAAGGCACGACCGGCGCGAATTTCGTCGATCAGAAGCTGAAGCCGAAGGAAGTCAAGGTTTTCTCCGATACCGGCGTGCTGTCCACGGCCCTGATGTCCAACCAGATCGATGCCGCCTTGCATGACACCTCGATTATGCTCGGGGTTGCCACCAACTCGCACGGTATGATCGAAGTGCCCTATCAGTATTCGACGGGCGAGTCCTATGGCGCGCTCTATCCGAAGGGATCGCCCAACGAGACCGCCTTCAACAAGATGATCGAGGACATGAAGAAGGACGGCACCCTTGCCGCCCTCTCCAAGAAATATCTGGCCGATGCCTGGGGTGCGGATCCGGCCCAGATTCCTTATCTCAAGCCCTGATCACGCTGTCGCACCGGATCGCCGTCCCCGGCGATCCGGTGCAGCCGTTCCCGCAATCGCCTGCTTTAGCCGGGATTTTCCCGCCAGCGGACAGATTTTGGAGCGGCATCTTCGCCCAGATTTGTTCTGACGCATTTTCCATCGATAAACCGAGTGCATTCCGGAAAATGCCTTGAAGGCAGAGGCATGCGATGACCGAAAATACCCCTCGACCGGGGACCAAGCCCCTGCTTGGCCTTTATGAAGGCGAGCGCAGCTGGAGTGCCAGCGCACCGCCGAAAGACACGACCAACTGGGCCGTGACCGCCCTGATCGTCAGCGTTGTCGTTCTGCTTGCAGGCTGGAAAACCCTGCGCGACATCTATGGAGCCCTGACCGAACTCGGTGCGGGCGGCGCCATCTCGGCAGGCTTGCTGGTTCTGTGCGGGCTTGCGATATTGTTGCTGCTACGACCGGCGACGAAATCGTGGCTTGCGTCCGTCGCGGCCAAAAATGCCCTTGCCGGCAATGACCTGATTGCCGCCCGGATCGCCGCCGCAACATCACGCGAGTCGGCCTTTTCGACCTTCGGCTACGGGGCGGTCATCACGCTCCTGCTCCTCGGCACGCAATTCCTGATGGCCAACGACCTTGCCGTCAGCCGCACCTTCGTGCAACTGCCGCTGATTTTCAGCTCGTTCGGCCTGGTGCTGAAAGCGTTCTGGATCAACATCTACATTTTCGTGCTCGCAGAGGTTCTGGTGCTGATCTGGGGGCTGATCGTTGCGATCGCCCGGCTGATGCCGGGGGAAGCCGGGCGGCCGGTCCGCCTGATCGCAACCATCTACACCGATATGTTCCGCGGCATGCCGGCGATCATCAATATCTATCTTATCGGCTTCGGCATCCCGCTGACAGGCTTGCCCTATCTGAAGGATCTGGCGCCGGAATCCTACGCCATCATTGCGCTTACGCTCACCTATGGCGCCTATGTTGCCGAGGTCTACCGGGCCGGCATCGACAGTATTCACCGCAGCCAGGTCGCGGCGGCTCGATCTCTCGGCCTGTCCTATATGCAGACCCTGCGTTATGTCGTGCTGCCGCAGGCGGTGCGGCGCATCATACCGCCGCTGCTCAACGATTTCATCGGCCTGCAGAAGGATACGGCGCTCGTCAATGTTATCGGCTCGATCGATGCATTCAATCAGGCACGCATCGTCGGCGCCAACAATTTCAACCTGTCGCCGGTAACGACGGTGGCCTTACTCTTCATCCTGATCACTATCCCGCAAGCCCGCTTCGTGGACAGGCTGCTCGAGCGTGAGCAGCGCCGCACGCAGTCATAGCTGATCCGGAAAGGTACGACCGATGGCGATGATCGAAATTCGCAACCTAACGAAATCCTATGGCCTCGTGAAAATTCTCGACGGGCTGAACCTCGACGTGGACGAGCATCAAGTCGTATGCCTGATCGGTCCTTCGGGCTGCGGCAAGTCCACTTTGCTGCGCTGCCTCAACGGGCTGGAGCAGATCCAGGATGGCGAGATCCGCATTCACGGCGACCGCATGTCCGGCCCCGGTGTCGACGTCAATGCGCTCCGGCGCGATGTCGGCATCGTATTCCAGAGCTATAATCTGTTCCCGCATATGAGCGTGGTCGAGAACGTCATGCTTGCGCCGACCAAGGTCCTGGGCCAGAAACGCGAGAATGCCGAAGCCCGCGCACTGTCGCTGCTGAAGCGCATCGGCCTCGAACATCGGGCAACGGCCTATCCCGATCAGCTTTCCGGCGGCCAGCAACAGCGCGTCGCCATCGTGCGGGCGCTGGCGATGGGGCCATCGGTGCTGCTTCTGGACGAAATTACCTCGGCGCTCGATCCCGAGTTGGTGTCCGAGGTCCTGAACATCGTGCGCGATCTCGCGGCCGAGGGCATGACCATGCTGCTCGCCACGCATGAGATGGGTTTCGCACGCGAAGTGGCAAGCAAGGTCTGCTTCCTTTATGGCGGCAAGGTTCATGAGGAAGGCCCTCCTTCCCAGATTTTCGAAGACCCGAAAGAGGATCGCACACGCAGCTTCCTGCAGAGCATCATCGAGGCAGGACGATTGTAGAGAGCTCGGTAAACCGTAAGACCGGTTCCGGGAGGAGCGATGACGATCCATCGTCCCCGCAGATTCCTTATTCTCCGAGGACAATGGCGTTGCGAGAATCGAAGGAAGATCGGTATGGGGACTGAATATCCTGTCCAGACCGCACACGCCACCCGGCCGGAAAGCCGACCGCCGCGCTTGAACAGGAGCGCATCTCTCTGTGGGAGCAGCCGAATTCCATGACCGATGACCAGAAGGCAATGACAACCTCGCGCGACCGGTTGGAACGGATCTTGGCGGTGTTGGAGGATCGGAAAGACAGGGAGCATACGTTTCTGAAGGTCTATCGCAAGGAGGCATGCGCCGCCGCCGACGCCTCGGATCGCCGCCGTCGCTCAAATGCGCTCCTGGGGCCTCTCGACGGCACGATCATCTCAATCAAGGATATCTTCGACGTAGCCGGCGAACCCACGCTTGCCGGGTCGGTTATCCGACGCAGCACTCCCCCTGCCCGGGAGGACGCCCCGATAGTCCAGCGCCTGCGGAAAGCCGGCGCCGTTATCCTCGGGAAAACAAATCTGGACGAATTCTGTTTCACCACGACCGGAATCAACCCGCACTACGGAACTCCGGGCAACGCATGCAATCCCGAATTGATCCCGGGAGGGTCATCGGCTGGAGCCGCCGTGTCGGTGGCCGAGCGCACCTGCGATATAGCGATAGGTTCGGACACGGGCGGCTCTGTCCGCATCCCCGCGGCATTGAACGGTGTTGTCGGCTTCAAGCCCACGGCCCGACGCATACCCCTCGACGGCGCCTTTCCCCTCTCGCCGTCACTCGATTCGATCGGTCCGATCGCACGCTCAGTGGCTGCCTGTGCATTCGCCGACGCAATCATGGCGGGAGAAGCTGCAAACGAGATGTCGGAGCTTCCTTTGGAGGGCGTCCAGCTGGGCATACCAAAGGGATACCTGCTGAGCGATGTTCACGGCGAGATCGCGGCGAGCATGGACAATGCTCTGGACCTGTTGCGGAAGAATGGCGCGCTGGTTTCGGAGTGCGATATCGACGACCTTTTGGAACGGATGCGTGCAGCGACACGCGAAGCGTCCATTGCCTCTGTCGAGGCCGCCGAAATTCACGCGGATTGGCTCCGGGCCGGTATCGAGCCCGTTAATCCGCGCGTCTCCGAACCATTGAGACGCCGGCTGAAATTTCCGGCTTGGGCTTATTTGCGGATGATGCGCACGCGCAGCGAATTGATGGCGGAGATGGATGATCGCCTGAAATGCATCGATGCGCTCGTGCTGCCAACAACTCCCATTTTTGCTCCCCGCATCGACCATATCGATGCCGACCCGGAGTTTGCGGAGCAGACGGAGTCTCTTCTTTTGAGAAACACGCAGATTGCAAATCAATTCGATTTAACGGCCATTTCGCTTCCCTTGCCCCGACTTTCTCTGCCGGCGGGACTGACATTGACGGCGCGCAGCGGATGGGACCGGCGGCTTCTGGGGTGGGCAACCGGTGTCGAAAAACTGTTGGCCAGCGTGGGTTCCTGACGAGGATCATCTGCTCCTGGAGCTTTTCTTCGAATCGCGAAACCGCTCCATCCTTGGGAAGAGCCTATTGCGCAGCGCCTATCTTCACCCCATTCCTCCAAAACAGACATATTTCATCGACAGGAAATCATACTTTGAGTCTTCGCGGCCGAACTCGGTGGCGGTGTCACTTCCCGAGTCCTGTTGAACCGGAAGATCGGTGCAAGCGGTGCAAAGCTCTCTTCGCTGGCCACCGTCATGTCCGACCTGGCACCCACCAGGGAGCGTAGGCTCGAAGAACAGCCCGCCGCGTGAATGCGCACCGCCGCCAACCTCAATCTTCGCGTCCTTGGCGATCGAAGGCAGGTCGAGGGCTTGCTTTCGTTGCGTGCTCCCGTTCCAATCGTGCCGATGAGTCCACCCCTTAAACGAGGACGAGCTTGCATGGCATGCACGGACGCAAAGACCCTACATCTCGAGGAGTTTGCCGAGATCCTGCTGAGATGCAATCATCTCTACCATCCAAGCAACGACTCCATTGCTTTGCGCAACGCCGTCGAAAGCAGGCGCCAGATCGAGATTTTCGACTATAGCCTATCCGCCGATGCATTTACCCGCGCTTTTGGAATGCGGAATTCCCTGAAATGCCTGCAGGCGCTCGCCAACCTCGAAGCCGCGGCTCACAAATATAGACGGGTATGCGATCTGGGCTGCGGCTCGGGCGCCTTCAGCCTCGCTTTTGCCTATCTCGCCGGCAATCCCGAGCTGGAACTTCACGGGCTGGACATATCGGAACATCAGCTTTCGCTCGCCAGGGAACTCATGTCAGCCGCTGCACTGCCGGGACGTTTTCAGTTCGAGCAGCGGACGCTGCCGGCGCGGATCGGTTATCTGCCCGATCTGACGATCTCCTCCTACTGGTTTTGCGAGAATGAGCACGTCATAGCCGATCCCGTGCTTTTCGATCTGACGGTGGGACGGGAACTGCTGATCGTCGATTATGAGAAGATCATCGACCGCATCGCCGCTTGCCTTCCGAACGGGCTCCATGTTCTGGCGCGATACAGCGCCAATGTCGAAATCCCCGCCGCCCTGACCGATTTCGTCGCACAGGAAAGGGCAAGCGTTTACAGCATCCATATCAGCCGAAGCGCGGATTAGAAAACCGGGCAAGATCGCTGCTCTCGTTGAGAGCGGCCATAAAGCACTTTGGGTCTTGCCAACAGCAGCAGGGCTGCCATCTATGCCATCGGCGAACTTGTCAGGCGGCGAGTTCCGATCTTTAGAATTTCGTTTGCGCAGAGGATTTCGTCGGCATGCTCTCCTGGTCCTCATCATTCGCCCGCATCATTGCTATCGGCGGTTCCGCCGCCCTTGCGCTTGGCACACAGACTGTCATGGCGCAGGAGATGTCCACTTCGGCGCAATGGCCCGATACACCGACCTCTCGGCTGGAAGCGCTTGCCATCCTTCAGACCCTGAATGCCGATCTTCTCAGCAATGCCAGCGCCACGCTGACGCTCGACCGCTGGTGCGCTGCCCACAAGCTTGCACCGGATGGCTCCAAGATCGTCGCTCAGCGTGTGCACGGGCAGGACAAGCCGGCCGACGGCGCGATCCGCAAGCTGCTCGCCGTCGGTCCCGACGAACCAATCGCCTACCGCCGCGTTCGCCTCGCCTGCGGTGACCGGGTCCTGTCGGAAGCGGATAACTGGTACGTCCCGGCAAAGCTGACGGCAGAGATGAACAAGGCGCTCGATACGAGCGATATCGCCTTCGGCCGCGCCGTTCAGGCCCTTAATTTCAGCCGCACGAATCTCTCGGCCAGACTGCTTTGGTCCCCTCTTCCGCAGGGATGGGAATCCGGAGCGGACCTGCCACCATCGGAAGCGGGGTCGCTCGCTCTACCGCCCTTTCTTCTCGAACATCATGCGATCCTGAAACTGCCCGATGGCACGCCGTTCAGTGCGCTGATCGAAAGCTATACCAGTCGTGTCCTGGATTTCCCGGCTCCGCATCTACCCTCGCAATAGGTAGCGTCCTGCACCCTGGAAAATTGCCTGAAATACAAAGCGCCACAGATCGCACAATGGGCCGGCAAGAGCTTTTCTCGACTTTGCTGCACAGGAAAAAGCCAGTTTCACACAAGTCACTCTGGTTATCGTATCGGCATCAGCAACGTGCGAGGAACCAATGAGCATCTTTGGTAGCATGAAAACAGCAGTTTCAGGCATGAATGCGCAGGCAAATAAGCTTAGCACCGTGTCGGACAACATCGCGAACGTCAACACAACGGCCTACAAGTCGGCAAGCACCAGCTTTTCGTCGTTGATCCTGGCCTCTGGCGGTGGGAATTACAATTCCGGCAGCGTCGAAACGAGTGTCAGCTATTCGGTCTCCCAGCAGGGCGATACCGTCTCGACGTCGTCGAGCAGCGATCTGTCTATCCAGGGCGCCGGCTTCTTCGTGGTGCAGGGCGCCGACGGCAAGACGGTTTTGACGCGGGCGGGCGATTTCGTCCCCGATGCCAACGGCAATCTCGTGAATTCCGCCGGCTATACCCTGATGGGCTATTCCTATCAATCGGGAGCGCCTGCCGTCGTCGTCAACGGTTTCGACGGCCTGGTGCCGATCAACGTCAACCAGAACGGCCTTGCCAGCTCGGCATCGACTTCGGGCAGCTTTACCGGCAACCTCAATTCGAATGCGACGGTTGTCGTGCCGAGTTCGACCGAGACGCTTCCCAGTGCGAACCAGTCGACCACGACAGCCGATACGCAGAAAAGCTCGGTCGTCGCCTACGACAAGCTCGGCAACACCGTCATGTACGACATCTACTATACCAAGACGCAGGCCGCCGATGCGACGGCAACGCCTCCGACGACGGATCAGTGGGAAGTGAGCGTCTATCGCAACGCCGATGCCAGTACGTCCGGCAGCAGCTCCTTCCCCTATTCCTCCGGCCCGCTCGCCACCAGCACCTTGACGTTCGATTCGAACGGAAATCTGACAAGCGGCGGAAACTTCACCGTTACCGATGCCAAGACCGGTGGTTCGATCGCAATGGATCTGAGCCAGATGACGCAGAAGGCGACCGACTTCAGCTCGAAGGGATCGACCGATGGACAGGCGGCAAGCCCGGTCACGGGCGTCACCATCGACAAGGACGGCGTCGTCTATGCAAACTACAAGACCGGCGATCCCAAAGCGATCTATCAGATCCCGCTGGCGACCGTCGCAAGCCCGGACAAGCTGACGCTCCTCAGCGGCAACGTCTATCAGGCCAATGGCGACTCCGGCGTTACCGTCACCAGTTTCGCCAACAGCAACGGTCTCGGCTACATTCAGTCGAACTCGCTGGAAGCATCGAATGTCGACCTGGCCGGCCAGCTGACGGACATGATCCAGGCCCAGAAGAGCTACACGGCCAACTCCAAGGTGTTCCAGACCGGCTCCGACCTGCTGGACGTGCTCGTCAATCTCCAGCGCTGATTTTTTGCTTTGCGCAATCAGGGGCCCTTCGGGGCCCTTTTTTTATTGTCGGGTGCGACGCCAAGCCTGTTGCGGCCTGCCGCCAAGTTGCCGACGTGTCCGGCCTGCCACGGCCGATTATTTCCGCTATCGATAGCGTCCGATGAGCTCCGGGCTAAGCAACTAGGGGCCGAAGTTCGCCATATTTGCGCCGCGATCGGTAAGGAATGCTGACGAAACAGGTCGAAAACCCAATGGCAGGCGAAGAATTTTCCATCGCCGCCGGGAAACCTCACCTCCGTTAGGTCTACGTTCAGCAAAGCAGCGCACAACTATGATTTCTGGATCCGGCGCATGGCGGCCAAGCTTGTGGGGCAGGCAGGCCGTCGATGCCGCTCTTGCCGGCAGCGGCGTATTCGGATCTGAAATGTTTGACAGGAGATTCAATTCCGTGCGGTCGAAATATGCCCTCCGAAGCGTCGTCAAGATGCTCAGCCTTTGCTCTCTCGCCATCGTCCTTCCAGTAACATCGCAAGCCTTAGCCGCGGGGCGCCAGCCGGATATTCCGACCTGGCTGGCAGCCTATGTAGGTCAGGGCGAAGGCCAGATTGCCCAACCGATCCTGCAAAGAGCACGCGCTCTCTACATGCGTAAGGTAAGTGAGGGCAAAGTCAGAAATCCCTGCTATTTCGCGATGGACGCAACACGCCCCAACAATCCGGCCGACGGCAAATCGGCCGGTCGCTTCTATATCGTCTGTGAAGCGACGCAGACGTTCCGTGTCGTCTCGTCGGGCCACGGCAGCGGCCGTGATCTCAAAGGCGTTGTCGATTTCGGCAACGGGCGGATGTGCGCCAGAAACTTCGGCAATGCGATGGATTCGAACCTGACCATGGGCGGTTCCTACATGACGGAGGAAACCAAAACGAGCTTCAAGGGCTACTACCGGATCTCCCAGACCAAGGACGCCGCCTTCCTTCGCACCTTTGTCCAGTTCGATGGCGAAGGCGAGACCGCGAATGCCCGCGCCCGGGCAATTGGCGGGCATGCCGCGGCCAAGGTCGCCGGGATATGCATGAAGAGGGATCCGCAGAGCCCCTATGCCAATCGGGACGGATATGTGCCGCTCGGAAAGCTGGTGGAGTATGCCGGAGGCCGCAGCGACGGCTGCACGAGCTGGTCTGCATCGGACGCGAACCAGATCGTTTCCCTGGTGAAGGATAATCCGACAACTCTTTACATCTATCCGGAGTCGGCTGACATAAAGGCCGTCGCGAAGGCCGTGGCAGCCGGCCGCTCCCCTGCACAGTCGGGATTATATTGGAACGAGTCCTGCCTGAAGGAAATCGGTACGCCGAAGTTCTGGCCGAAGGAAACTCTCGAGCCGGTCATTGTTCAATACAAAAAGGACCATCCGGCACCGCCTGCGCGGCCGATACCGATCTGCGACCCGCAATAATATCCATCCGGGAAGCTGATAAGGACATCCGGCCAGCGGCAATCCCGAACAGGATTGTCGCTGCCGGTAAATCCTCATCGCGTGCGTCTGCTTCATTCTCCGAGAGTGATCGCCGGAAGATATGCAACGATGCGAACCGGGCTCGGAATCGAAAACATATGGACATTTGCCGGCAAAAACGGCATAAAACTATAGTGTTCCTGCTTGGCGATTTCGCCTCCCATGGTTGATCCGGTCATTTCGACCGTATTTTCTACCGCCGCTAGCAGATTGATTTCATTGAATTAAAATCCCACATAGAAGCTATTCCTCACTTTATTGCCGCTGGATCTACATGGCGTGAAATCTCGCGCATGGCGAAAAAGTATGTTGGCACGCGCTGATGGTCTCAAAAGCCTCATGGATTGGGCGTCCGATCGTGTTTTACGCACAGGATAGAGCCGGTCTTCCACTAGGCCGTCGTCGGGCTACGCTCCTTTGCTGGCAGTGGGGGCCGTATGTGCCCGTAGAAGGCTCATGAGCATGGGGCCGATGGCGAATTCTCCTTTCTGCGTTCGGCGCGCCAGATGGCGGAGATAACCACCGGCAGAGTTGATATGGGGAGCCCTTTGAAGGATACAGGCGATTACGGTAGCTGTGTTTTCCGCTCCCATGACGGCGTGTGCCTCCTGATAGGCGCCTGGACTGATATCGAGCATTGACCTGACGACAAGCGAAGCGGCGAGTAGATCTCGCCAGCTTTGGATCTCGCCTGTCGGTCCATAGGCGGTGATGTCCGGGCATGCGCGCAGCACGAGATCCAGCGGGAAGGATTTCAGTTCTGTGTGCATTCCAGCGATAGCATCCGGACGCAGGTGCTGAGGTACAGGCGACGTGGAACCAAAGTCTTCAGCAGCCTTTGCAGGCTCCACTCGATTTGGAGCTACCGATGGAACGTCCATGTTCACAAATATCGGTACAGGCGATTTTGCTTCGGCTTCAGATTCAATTTGGGATTCGGAGTCTGAATTCTGTATGTGCCGCTCATTCTGATAGGGATTGCCGCTTATTTCTGCGGCTTTCATGTGTGTTTCCAATCGCTTGATAATTTCACCATGAAGGCGGCCGAGCTTGTTGAGAAGAGCTTCCAGTTCCGCTGCGGTGGGGGAGCGCGGAAATCCATCGATGAGTGCGCGGAAACCCGTGCGGACAGCGTCCCAGGAGCCTTCGACCGCCTCTGCAACCGCAGTATCGATCAACTTGGCGATGTCGCGGCGGTGAAGGCTGATGCGCTCGCGCAGATCCTGCATGTGAAGTCGCTCGGCCACGACCTGGGCGGCCAGACGCTCTATTTCTTCCCAGCGTGCAAGCAGTGGCGCCAATGAGAAGCCATAGGCCTCATTGAGGTCCCCTGCCCTGTTCCGGCGGGCATAGCGTTTGCCATTGGGGCTATCCCGGCGCACAAGAAGACCGGCGGCGATCAGCGCGGCCAGGTGGCGGCGGATCGTCTGCTCGGCCATGCCATGAGCTCGCAGAGACAATTGCTCGTTCGAGGGAAACACGATCAGGTTGGCTTCATCCGAAAGTTCGCTCTTCGGATAGAAGCTCAACAATGCATTAAGAACCGCGAGTGCTCGGTCCGTCACCCCTAAGAGAGGTTTGGCTTCGCAGAGCGCACGATAGATTTTCCATTTGTCGACGGACCTGACCGGCTTGCCATGCTCCGCTCTTCTTTGAGCTGTCAACATGGCAAACGTCATCGGCCGCCGCCCAAAAGGCGTCGTCACATATTCGGCTTCCATTTTCTTTCACCTACGTTGTGGCAAAAGAAATTTGCTCACCAAAACGATGCCAAAGACTCTTGACTGTGATTCGGGGAAGTGCGATTCTCGATTTGCTTAAGATCAGAGAAGGGCTTCCACGACTGCGTCGTTTGGGGGCCTTTTTCTTTTGCGGGCTACGTTTCCTTTCCTTGCTGAAACTCGTCGAAGAGAGATTGTAGTCTCTCCTGCACGAACTGATCGAAACCGGGTGCCGCTTTGCTGTCGAAAACGAAGGTGGCGCGTGCCGGTGTTCGCTTAAACGTCACCGGAAGACCGGCTATGGATGATTGCGGAGCGGCTGCTTTGGCAGAGGCGGGTTTGCCCGTCGCCAGAACCAGCGCTCGTTGAAAGCGCTCATCGCTCGTCATTTTCCGATAGTGGTCCGCGGACAACTCCGCCACTATCGGCTCGGAGGCAACGCTATCGAGGCGTTCTCCGAGTTCGAGCCAGCGTCGGCGGCCGATTTCCGGCGCCGGGCCTATAATGCTGATGAGGGCGAGCGGCACTTGCCTGGTGACGATCAGCATCTTGGAAAGCGCTGCCTTGTCCACGCCAAGCGCCGCCATGATGACATCGCGGCCGAAGCCACGCTGCTCCAGGCGCAATGCAAACAAAGCACGCTCGATATAGGATAGATTGGTGCGGGCACTGTTTTCCTGGCCTTGGCTGACCACCAGCTGATCGTCGGTAAGCTGACGCACGACGGTGCGCACCTTGATGCCAAGCTCTCTTGCCGCTGCCAGGCGGCGGTGGCCATAGGCAACCTGAAACCGCTCCCTGGACTCCGGATGGGGACGCACAAGAATCGGGACCTGCTGGCCGTGCTCGCGTATCTGCTCGATGAGCTGGCCGAGCTCGATGGGATCTATTTCGAGGCGATCGCTGACGAAAGATCCGTCGATTAGATCGGGGTCGATGTCGACGACCGTTTGGCCTTCCGCCAGCTGCCGTTCGAGATCGCTGGCCCGCTCGATCTTCTCCGTGATGTTTCCAAGCGTTCTGGTAATGCCGCCGACGGGGCCGGAGCTTCGTGCCTGCGGCAGGAAGCCGGCGATCGGGCGGCTGTCTTTTGCGACGGGCGTATCTGCACGCTCGTTATTCGGCGCCGAGATTTCGAGGAGATTTTTGCGCGCCATCTAAGTTATTTCCTTCCCCAAGTCAGGCGGACATGCGTCTCGATCTCGCTATTGACGAGATTGAGCGCATCCAGAGCGCGGTCATAGGTGCCTCTGGTGAACTGGGCACGATCGACCTCGTAAAGGGTTTGCTTGGTAACGCCGGCATCGGCAACGGCTGTGGACTTGACCATGGCGTTGCGAAGCATGCGATTGCCGAAAATCGCTCGCATGAAGCCGGTCATCTGGCTTTGCGGCCCGTCATTGGGCTCGAAGCGGGTTACGAGATAACGCATCCAGTCGTAACTGGTGCGCCCCCCTGCCCTTTCGACCACGGACATGAGTTCGCTGGTCATGGTCAGAAACTGCGACATCGACATAACGTCGAGCATTTGCGGATGAACGGTGATGAGGATCGATGTCGCGGCGCAAAGCGCGGACATCGTCAGAAAACCGAGCTGTGGCGGGCAATCGATGACCACTACGTCGTAAAAACTTTCGATTTCGGTGAGAACTTCGCCGATGCGGGCAAAGAACATCGTCTCGGCACGGCCGGCCGCCATTGCGCGCGGCGTCTCGTGCTCGAATTCCATGAGCTCGAGATTTCCGGGGATCAAATGCAGGTTCGGCGTATAGGTCGAGCGAACGATGTCGGTTATCGGGCGTGGCTGTTCATAGCGAATGGCGCCATAGAGCGTTTCATTCTCCCCGACATCGAGTTCGGGCTGATGGCCGAACAAGGCGGATAAGGATGCCTGCGGATCGAGATCGACGGCAAGCACGCGGTAGCCTCTCAGCGCCAGATACTGCGCGAGATGAGCCGCCGTGGTCGTCTTGCCCGAACCGCCCTTGAAATTCATGACCGAGATGATCTGCAGCTTTTCGGCCCCGCGGCGCCGGGGCACGTATTTGGGGGTCCCGTTCCGTTCGTCTAAAACCCTGCGGATGCGATCCATGTCCTCCGCCGCATAGAGCCGCCGCCCATTTGCCAGCGGGTCCGGTCCATGGCCTTCGGCTGCGATCTGGCGAAGATAGCCCTCTCCGATGCCGATGAAGGCAGCGGCCTCGGCGGGCGAAAACATCCGCATTGTTTTGCGGGATTGAGGCGGGAAGATCTTTGCCTGATGCTGCTGGAGCTGATAAGACAACTCCTGCGCGTCTGTTGCCAGAAGCGTTGGAAGGTGCTCTTGATCTTCTTGTAGCGCGAGGCTCGGCTGCATGGTTATTTTCCCAATTAACTGCGCAATTGTGACGGAATGCTACTGAACTACGCAGTTACAATATGCTCCGATTCGTGGCTGTTTTACAAATGCTTAGATAAAGAGCAGTTTTAGGCGCCTTTTCGCGCTTCAGTGAACATCGGGTAGGCGCCCCTTGCTTCGACGCCGGTTCGAGCAAGGGCTGCGAATGTCACGATTCCGATGCGGGGTTTCAGCTTTGAACAAAGAGTAGTCCGCGGACGACGCGCTCGGCAGAAATATGGGATTTAACGGGAGACGCTTGTGTCGCTGATGGTTTCCGCGAGCAGGCTCGGCAATCGAAAGGTAGTCCGCGGACTACCGGCCGGGCTTCAGCGCGGCTTGCCGGAGGTCGAGGCGGAGATGCGTTCGTTCTGGCCTTCAAAAGGAATTGGGATGGGCTAGCCGATATCGCGGATCAAATGCCGCCGTGGCCGCTTCATCGAAAGAACCGCCTCGTGGCGATTCCAACTGCTGGCAATAGCATGGCTGCGGGTTCAAGCGCCGCCGCCTGTCACCGTGCGGCGCGATCAGAGCGTTTGCTGCGCAGGAGAGAGGCGCGGATTAACTCGGCTTTGCTTACAGCGGGCGGAGGCGAGGGTGGTTCGTCGCGACGAGCTTCCACCTTGGCGGAGGTCTGCCGCAAGGCGTTCAGGCGTTCTTGGGCTGCCGACCGGTCCTCGGTCGAAAGCGGCTCGACGGGATTGCCTGCGAGATCGTGCCGCATCGAGTCCGGCTGGGCGCAGGCATAATAATATCTCTTGGAATGGAGAAAGGCGCTGGTCGCGCGACGCAGCGACATGACCGGGACGTCGGGTTTCAGGAGTGGACGGATTTCATTCCAGAGACCGAGCGCGAAAGGGCGAATGGGATCCCCGGCCTTGGCGGGCAAAATATCGACCGGGCGAAGCAAGAGCGTGTTGATCGCAGCTGCCTTCTTGACGTCGAGCTCGGTTGCAACGATCGGCCCGCGATTGGTCGTCCAGGGTTCTTCCATGAAATCGTTCCTCTGCGTGCAATTCCATTACGGATTGATTGTGAAGTGATTTTGACGGAACAGTAAAGACATCTTGCTCGCCTGCCCGCTTTTACACCAAGTCGACGACCATATATGAGGTGGCGTCGCTCTCAGCAAGTTTTGGTTAACGGGTTTTTATGATTGTGCGGATAGCTTGCGCCAAGCCGCGAAAAGTGTCGCGTACGCGGCGCTCTTCTACCTAAGTTGTAATCGGCAACAATTGCTTGCGAAAGCGTCGCAGTGTCGCACGCGTGCGACTGTCGATGACGGGTCATGGAAAGGTCGGCGGTTTGCAATGCCGCTCCAGACTGGCCCTTGTGCTGTCTGCTTCGGCCGCCCGTGATTAAGATCGGCAGCGACCGTTCTCGATGCCGCTCACCGGGGTCGAAGTCCGAAAAATGCTCCTGTGCAAGCAATGCCGTCGCAGGGGAGGGGCATTGTCGTCGAATGCGATGAACCGGGCCGCCTCATGGCGAAGGCAAGTATGGTCGTTGGGCGGCCGTAGCCGTGCCGAATGATACGCCGGCCTCGTCAAAAAATCTGGAGATGGCTGCAATAAGCGATTGGCTGGCGGCCGGCGCGGCGATACATAGAGCGGCGCAACCAGCCCGATTTCAAATTCGAAGGACGCCTTCGCCTCGCATGAGAAGAAGGAAGTCGCAGTCAAAGTAACGCGGGTTTCCGCGTGGCCAAAATTCCCGATCAATGGGTTGGCGTGCAGGTTTCTGGAGCAAGCGGGACCGGGAACAGTGATCAACGATAGGGACTGGCTTTCCAGCGCGCCTGTTATAAGCGTGCGAGCAGGAGCATATGGATAGCGGAAGCAAAATGCCAAATAGCTTCGGCTAAGTAAAGCTTTAACTATAATCTCAATCTATTGCCCAGCTCGACTTTAAACCTGCCTGAATGGTCATGAGGGACAGGGGAGGCGGCCCCAGCGGCGCTCGGTCAGTTTTTGGCTGTCCGAGCGGTCTTGCATTTCGTGGATTCGCAAAACCGCTCGCTCCTTAATTTTGCGCAATATTGGACGGAAGGCTGCTGCGCAGTGTTTCTGAAATTGCGCTGGCAACTGCGCCGTCTGAGGGGAAGTTTGATCAATGATGCGGGGCGGGATCAACTGTTCCAGCCTCGCATCCATCTCGAACTCCCTGAGTATCCTCCCGAAATGCCCAAAAGCCGATATGGCCTTGAGGCGCGCTGCGCCTGCTTGTCACAAAGGCGCGCGAACCGAGCCGACGGTCAGCCGTCCGGTGCTTCCATCGGATAGCTTCACCTTCCCCCAGGCCGACATGAGATCCGGCGCTCTCGTAACCTCGATTTTGCCGGTGCGGCCATCCGAACATTTGACCGGAAGAATAACGGTCGGGTGCCGATCCCGCAGGTCGTAGGTGCCAGAACATTTCACCGACCGCCGCGATGACTGCACCGCGAAGCGACCGTTGCCGTGCGATGCAATGGTCGAGCCCTTGAACGTCTCCCCGGAATCCATTTTCGCCGAAACCGGCAGGACGATATCGTCTTGTCCACGTCCTTGCGGTTTCTGCGGGCCTGCGCCGGCTCTCTTCAGAGCCCGCAAAATGCTTGCTGTCATAACGTGGCTTCCGGCAAACTGAACGTAGTCATTGTAGGGAATGGCGCCCTTCGTATAGGCCGTCAAAATCCGGCGACAAAACTCAAGACGGACCCGGCTCTCCGGAACGCCCATGAGTTTCGCGAGTTGGCGCTGCGTATCCGGTGTGATGGCGCCGTGACTGCATGCCTCGATATTCCAATTGAGGGCCGAGGGGTCGCTCAACTGATTTCTATCATATGCATATCCGCCCTCGCTCGTGACCGGTGCGGCATTTGTCAATCCGGAAAGAGCCAATGTACCGATGGCCGTGAAAATCATAAGTTTTTTCATTTCTACCCCCCCAATTTTTCCTTGCTATGCCCGGACGTCGGAGCGCCTCGGGTGTCATTTCAAAATACTGTGCCTGACCCTATCCGCGCCGTGGCGCCCCTCCCTGCGAATGGTCTCCATTTTCATACGTGTATAGCGAAATTCTATCTATTCATACGAGTAATTTTCCAAATTTGCTTAAGGTTCGAATCCGCTTGGCGGCATCGGCCAGAAGCTTTTGGGGACGCGTGATTTTGCCGAAAGACAGCGCTCGGAATCGCGGGAAGCGAACAGGGGTGAGCCTGGCGGGCTTTCCGTCTTCAGGAGACTAATTTCGGGCATGGCATTGGCTCAGCGCCGCCTTTTCCTCATCCCCCGGTTGGAATGCTCAGCCCGACTTTGATCCTGTCCATGGCGACGAAGGTCCGGAAGCGTTTGACGTTATTGTTTCCGAAGAAGAGACGGCGTGTCAGCGCTTCGTAATCGGCCATCGACGGCACGACGATGACGAGAACGAAATCCGCCTCGCCCGTCACATAGTAGCATTGCTGGATTTCGGGGGCTGCGGAAAATGCCCGTTTGGCCTCCTCGATCTGCGCTGCCGTCTCGCTGATGACCTCGACTTCGACGAATATGGTGATCGTCTGGCCGACGGCGGCGGGATCGATCACGGCGACATTCGCCCTAATGACGCCATCCTCCGTCATGCGCTTGATGCGTCTTTGTACCGCCGGCGCCGAGAGGTTGACCATCTCGCCGATCATCCTTTGCGGTGTCGTATTGTCCCGTTGCAGTATGTCCAGAATCTTCCGGTCGAACGCATCCAGCTGTGGCGCTATAGCAGGCGGCAATGGTCGGCTCCGTGAAACAAACTTGCAAACATGAGGTCGAATATCAGCGCTTCTTTCGCCCCGTTTGCAATATGTTTCCATCGACACACGCAAAGCGGGGCTACCATGTTTATCCTGAACACCAATTCCGACTATCGACAGCCGCTTGAACCCGGCTTCGCCGACATGCTTGGTGCGGCAGCGGCCGCGAAAGTGGAGCGGCACCTGACCTACCGCGATCATCATGCCCCGACACCGCTGCTGTCCTTGCCCGGACTGGCGGTGGAAATCGGTGTCGCGGCCATTCACGTCAAGGACGAAGGCCAGCGCCTGGGACTGGGCAGCTTCAAGGCGCTGGGGGGTGCCTATGCGGTCATCGAGCTTGTTCTGGAGGAGGCTGCCAGACTATTGCGCCGCCCTGTCGATATCGCGGAATTGCATTCGCAGGCGGTGAGGCAGGTCGCGGAAAGGATGACCTTCGCCTGTGCGACGGACGGCAATCATGGCCGATCGGTTGCGCAGGGCGCTCAACTCGTGGGCGGACGGGCCGCGATCTTCGTCCATGCAGGGGTCAGCGAAGGACGCGTGGCCGCGATAGCCCGCTTCGGTGCGGAGATGATCCGGGTTGACGGGAGCTACGACGACTCCGTGAAGGAGGCGGCGCGAATTGCAGAAGAGAACGGCTGGACGATCGTATCGGATACGTCCTGGCCGGGTTACGAGCGTATTCCCGGCCTGGTGATGCAAGGCTATACCGCCCTCGTGCGTGAAGCCGTCGGGGCGATGCCCGAGGTGCCCACCCACGTCTTCATCCAGGCGGGTGTCGGGGGGATTGCCGCGGCCGTTGCCGGTCATCTCGCGCTCTCCCTCGGCGATAGGCGACCGACCCTGACGGTTGTCGATCCCGCCCGTGCAGCCTGCCTGTTCGAAACGGCGCGGGCCGGTTATCCGGTGACTGTGCCGCATGGGGAACCGACCGTGATGGCGATGCTGGAATGCTATGCACCCTCACCCGTCGCATGGCGTGTTCTCTCCCGCGTTGCCGACGCCTTCATGACGGTGGACGAGGAGGACGCCATTTCGGTGATGCGGCGCTTGGCCCGGCCTGCGCCCGGAGACCCTGGGATCGTTGCGGGCGAGAGCGGCGGCGTCGGATTGGCCGGGCTGTTGAGGGCGGTGGCTGATCCCGCGGTAAAAGCGGCGCTTTCGATAGACGAACACTCGCGCATCTTCCTCGTCAATACCGAGGGCGCTACCGATCCGGACAAGTACGAAGAGATCGTCGGTCTGTCACCGGCAGCGGTTGCAGGCGGCGATGTCGACGGGAGGCACGCATGAGCAGTTTTTCCATCGATGCGGGGCGCCTACTGGACCGCCTTCGCCATCTTGGCGCCACTGGTCGCGATGCCGAGGGCCGGCTGGTGCGCCTTGCGGCATCGGACGCAGACAAGGCGGGACGTGACCGGCTCTGCTCCTGGATCGAGGCTGCGGGACTTGAGGTGGCCGTCGACCGCATCGGCAACATCTTCGGCATATGGCGTTCCGAAGCCGTGCAGGGCATGGCGCCGCTGATGCTCGGCTCGCACATCGATACCGTCATCGATGCGGGCATATATGACGGCTGCTATGGCGTTCTTTCGGGGTTGGAAGTGATCCAGACGCTGAAGGAGGCCGGTTTCGCTCCATCGCGACCGCTCGTCGTTGCCGCCTTTACGAATGAGGAAGGCGTACGTTATGCGCCCGATATGATGGGGTCGCTCGTCTATGCGGGCGGGCTGGACGTCGCGGCGGCGCTGTCGACGGTCGGGATCGACGGCACCGTGCTCGGCAGCGAGCTCGAGCGGATCGGCTATACCGGGCCGCACGAGCCCGGCTTCCTGAAACCCCATGCCTATGTGGAGCTTCACATCGAGCAGGGCCCGGTCCTCGAGCGCGAGGGCATTGCGATAGGGGCGGTGGAGAACCTTCAGGGCATATCCTGGCAGGAAGTAACCATCGAGGGCGAGGCCAATCATGCCGGAACGACGCCGATCTCGATGCGCAGGGATGCCGGGCATGCGGCAGCGCAGGTCATTGCCTTCCTGCGTCACCGCGCCAAGGCCTCGAACACGCCGACCGTTGCGACCGTCGGCTGCCTGAGTTTCGAGCCGAACGCCATCAACGTCATTCCCTCACGGGCAAGGTTCACGGTCGATCTGCGCGATCCGGACGGGGACCGGCTGAAGCAGGAGGAAGCTGCGCTGGGCGCTTTCCTCGATGGGCTGGCGGCGGAAGAAGATGTTATCATCTCGCTCAAGAGGCTGGCGAGGTTCGAGCCCGTGAAGTTCGACGCAGGAATCGTGCAGAGCATCGAGGCGGCCGCGTGCGAGCGTGGCCTTGTCTGCAGGCGGATGACCTCCGGCGCCGGCCATGACGCGCAGATGATCGCCAGGATGGCCCCGTCGGCGATGATCTTCGTGCCGAGCAGGCGCGGCATCAGCCACAACCCAAGCGAGTTTACCGCGGACGCCGATCTGGTTGCGGGTGCCAATGTACTTCTGGATATCGTTCGCGAGCTGGTGGAAGGAAAATAGGGCGTGGCGCTGGATATGGGCAGGCTGGTATCGGAGATGACGCAATGGAGACGCCACCTCCATGCAAACCCGGAATTCGGTTTCGAGGAAAAGCGCACATCGGCCTTCGTCGCCTCGAAGCTGCGGGAGTTCGGGCTTGACGAGGTGGTGGAAGGCGTGGGCGGTACGGGCGTCGTCGCCACGCTGAGGCGTGGCAGCGGCAATCGTTCAATCGCGCTTCGCGCCGACATGGATGCTCTGCGGATTCCGGAGCAGGGGAGTCGCCCCTACAAGTCCCGTAATGAGGGCGTGATGCATGCGTGCGGCCACGACGGCCATACCGCCATGCTGCTCGGTGCCGCCAGACTGCTTGCCGAAGAAAGCGGCTTCGACGGGACGGTCCGCTTCATATTCCAGCCGGCGGAGGAATGGGGCAGGGGCGCACTCGCCATGATCGACGACGGCATCATGCAGCGATTTCCATTCGACGAGATTTACGGCATTCACAATATGCCGGGTCTTCCCGTGGGCCATTTCCAGACCCGCTCCGGCGCGATCATGTCCGCGGAGGATAATTTCGAGATCGTGCTGCGCGGCATCGGCGGTCATGCCGCCCGGCCGCATTCGGGCAACGAGGTGCTGGTGGCGGCCTGCGCTCTCGTGACGAGCCTGCAGACGATCGTCTCGCGCCGGCTCAATCCGACGGACATCGGTGTCGTCTCCGTCACCGAACTCATCACCGACGGCACGCGCAACGCGCTGCCGGGCCTTGCCCGGATTCTCGGAGACGCGCGCAGCTTCCGCCCCGAGGTCAGCGCCGAGATCGAGAAGCAGATGCGGATCATCGCCGAGGGCACGGCCCTCATGTACAATATCGCGGCGGAGGTCATCTATACGCGGGAGTTCGTTCCTCTGCTGAACGACCCGGCCCTTGCCGAAGAAGCGTTCGCCGCCGCCGCAGATGTGTTCGAGCCCGGGAGCATCGAGGTGAGACAGGAGCCGATGACCGGTTCCGAGGATTTCGCCCGCTTCCTGGATTACGTTCCGGGGTGTTTCGTCTTCCTCGGCAACGGGCAGGACTCGCCGCCGCTGCACAATCCGAACTATGATTTCAACGACGACGGGTTGATCCATGGCGCGCGTCTGCACGCGGCCATCGTCCGCAGACGTCTTGCGGGGAACGCCCCGATCCGGCCGTGAGAGCGGTCAGAGCATCGCTGGCGGGGAAAATTCCCGCCGCAATCGAATTGCAATGACGATCCCATCGCGTTCTCGGGCGCGTCCTTGCCCATGTGCCGGCAAGGCCCGGAGAGCGCCGTTGATTTACCCGGCATGCGCCTTTATTTCTCACGCTGAAAGAAGAGGTCAGCTAGCCATGGATAATGAAACAAGCCTCAGAAACGAGCGCAAGCGCGGCTCCGGCGTAAAAGTGGTCTACGATATCTTGCGGGACGAGATCCTGGACCTGGAACTGCCGCCGGGCAGCCCCATCGACGAGGTGCAGCTTTCCGAACGCTTCGGCATGTCGCGCACGCCGATCCGCGAAGCGCTGGTGCGGCTTGCCGGAGAGGGACTGATCGACACCCTGCCCAACCGCTCGACCATGGTATCGCAGATCGATTTTCTCAACATGCACAATTATTTCGACGCGCTCGTCCTGATGTACCGGGTCACGACGCAGCTTGCGGCGAAAAATCATCGGCCGGAGGATCTGGAAGTCGTGCGCGCGCTTCAGGCGGAATTCGCCGACGCGGTCGAGTCGCAGGATGCGCTGGCGATGATTTCCACCAACGCCGCCCTGCATCTCGCCATCGCGGAGGCTGGCCGCAATTCCTATTTCACCAGCCTCTTCTCGCGGCTCTTAAACGAAGGCCGGCGCATTCTTCGCCTTTACTATCAATCCTACAATGATCGCCTGCCGCGCCGCTTCGTCGAAGAGCACGACGAAATCATCGCGGCCATCGCGGCGCGCGATACCGAACTTGCCGAGCGTCTCGCACGCGAACACGCCGAACAGATCGTCAGTCAGGTGCGGAAATTGCTGGTGCGCGAAGAGCGTCTCGACATCACGCTCTAATTTGCATATTTCTTGTCGACAAATTAAATACAATAGTATATCAATGCTGCAAGGACGGTAGGGCGCGGCGGCGAATGCGGCTGGGTCGGTGCCGGTTCACTCCCAGCCAAGAGGATAGACAGATGAAGTCCAGCATTTTCTCCGGCGTGATTCCCGCCCTCATGACCCCGTGCAAGGCCGATCGCAGTCCTGACTTCGACGCGCTGGTGCGCAAGGGTAAGCAATTGATTGCCGAGGGTATGTCGGCGGTGGTCTATTGCGGTTCGATGGGCGATTGGCCGCTCCTGACCGACGCGCAGCGCATGGAAGGCGTCGAGCGCCTGGTGAAGGCGGGCATTCCTGTTATCGTCGGCACCGGCGCCGTCAACACCGCATCGGCCGTCGCCCATGCGGCACATGCACAGAAGGTCGGCGCTCGCGGCCTGATGGTCATCCCGCGCGTTCTCTCGCGCGGTTCGGTGATCGCTGCCCAGAAGGCACATTTCAAGGCGATCCTGTCGGCAGCGCCCGATCTTCCGGCCGTCATCTACAATAGCCCCTATTATGGCTTTGCGACGCGTGCCGACCTGTTTTTTGCCCTGCGCGCCGAACATGCCAATCTCGTCGGCTTCAAGGAATTCGGCGGTCCGGCCGATATGCGCTACGCCGCTGAAAACATCACCAGCCGAGATGATGACGTATCGCTGATGATCGGCGTCGATACGGCCGTCTTCCACGGCTTCGTCAACTGCGGCGCGACCGGCGCCATCACCGGCATCGGCAACGTTCTGCCCAAGGAAGTCATCCACCTTTGCAATCTTGCGCAGGCGGCAGCGGCCGGTGACGCCGATGCGCGTCGGCGTGCGCTTGAACTCGAGCAGGCGCTTGCCATCCTCTCGTCCTTCGATGAAGGTCCGGATCTGGTTCTCTTCTTCAAGCACATGATGGTGCTGAAGGGAGACAAGGAGTACGAACTCCACTTCAACGAAAGCGATGCCCTGAACGAAAGCCAGCGCGGCTATGTCGAGGCGCAGTTCAAGCTGTTCAACACCTGGTACGCCGAGTGGAGCAAGCTTCCCGGCGCGGTCGAGAAGTGCAGGGCGTAAGGGCCGTCGCCACACGTTGCGCATTAAATTTAAGGGGCCTGCGAAGGCCCCTTTTGTCTGCTCTATACGGGGTTTCCCGCCCCGTGTTCGCCATGCCGTCGGCTCGGTCAGGCCACGGCGTCGAGGCCATGCTCCAGCAACCGGTCGAGCTGGCGGATTTCGTCCGATGTCAGCGGAATGCCGTCCTTTTGTGCGCGAGCGCGGGCTGCGAAGCGACGCTGCGAGGGGAGGCGGGCGCCCTGGCCGACGATTGCCTCGAACAGAGTTTCGGCGCGGGCAAGCGGATTTCCGGCCCGGCCGGCAGCGAAAGCCTCCGGCGAGAAGGCGACGATGAGTTCGCCGTGACGCGGAGCGAACGCCGTCGAACCCAGATAGTCCAGCGCTTCGCGGCTGGTGAAATCACCGATCATGACACCGGCCAGAAGCTCGATCATCGTACCGATGGCTGAGCCCTTGTGGCCTCCGAAAGGCAGCATCGCGCCGGCGAGGGCAGCCTCCGGATCCGTGGTCGGCTGGCCGTCGGGATCTATGGCCCAGCCCTCCGGAAGGGGCCTGCCGGCCCGGCGATGCAGTTCGATCTCGCCGCGCGCGGCAACCGAAGTGGCGAAGTCGAAGACGTAAGGCGGATTGTCGAGGCGTGGCCACCCGAAGGCGAAGGGGTTCGTCCCCAGGAGCGGTGCCGTGCCGCCGGCGGGGGCCACGGTGGAATAGCTCGGGCACATGGCGAAGGCGGCAAGCCCTCGATCGGTCAGGGCTTCCACTTCCGGCCAGAGTGCTGCGAAGTGCGTGCAGTCGTTGATGGCGAGCGCGGCAATGCCGAAGCGACGAGCGCGTTCGGCAAGCACCGGTGCGCCCAGCTCGAAGGCGGCATTGGAAAAGCCGCTTCTGGCATCGACGCGGACGATGGCGGCATCATCGCGCTGCTCCAGCACGGGCACCGCATCCGGCACCGCCTTGCCGGCCTTGACCGCGCGCAACACGCCTTCGATGCGGTAGATGCCGTGGGATTTGCAGGCGTCGCGCTCGCCGGCGACGATGACCCGGGCGATTGCGGCCGCCTGCTGTTCGCTGAGGCCGGCTTTCGAAAGGATCGCCATAACGCGGCCTTGCAGCGCATCCGGCGTCAGGCTGGTGACGTCGTTCATCTGAATTCTCCCATGTTTCGCTTGCTTGCATCCTAGATGCGAAAATTGTAAATACAAAAAGTATACAAAAAATCGACAGGCCACAAGCAACGCCATCACGCATTTCAGCGCATCGGCAAGGGAAAGGGAATACCATGGATTTCACACCTCACGGAAAACATCTGATCGCCGGTCAATGGCTTGAAGGCGCGGGGCATTTTTCCTCCGCGCCGGCGCATGGGCCAGCGCATGCTTTTTCCATCGGTACGGTGGAGCTGGTCGCCCGCGCCTGCGAGGCGGCGGAAGAGGCCTTTTGGAGCTATGGCTATTCCACGCGCGTCACCCGCGCTGCTTTTCTGCGAGCGATCGCCGAGGAAATCGAAGCCCGGGCTGCCGCCATCACCATGATCGGCAGCCAGGAAACCGGCCTGCCTGAGGCGCGTCTGGAGGGCGAGCGCGGCCGGACGGTCGCCCAGCTTCGCCTGTTCGCCGACCATATCGAAAAGGGCGACTATCTCGACCGGCGCTTCGATGCGGCGCTGCCGGATCGCAAGCCGGCGCCGCGCCCGGAAATCCGGCTGCTTCAGCGCCCCATCGGGCCGGTCGCCGTCTTCGGGGCTTCCAATTTCCCGCTTGCCTTCTCGACAGCGGGCGGCGATACGGCGGCGGCGCTTGCGGCTGGCTGCCCGGTCGTGGTCAAGTGCCACTCCGCCCATCCCGGCACCGGCGAGATCGTGGCCGAGGCGGTAGACGCCGCCATCCGCAGGACCGGCATGCATCCCGGCGTCTTTTCCCTCATTCAGGGCGGCAGCCGCGAGGTTGGACACGCTCTCGTCCAGCACCCATTGATCAAGGCGGTCGGGTTCACCGGATCGCTGGCCGGCGGCCGTGCGCTGTTCGACCTGTGTGCGGCGCGTCCGGAGCCCATTCCGTTCTTCGGCGAGCTTGGTTCGGTGAACCCGATGTTCGTGCTCGCACACGCCATGCAGGCACGCGCGGAAGCCATGGGACAGGGCTGGGCAGGGTCGCTCGCGATGGGAGCCGGCCAGTTCTGCACCAATCCCGGCATTGCCGTGGTGCTGGATGGACCAGACGCCGATCGCTTCGTCAAGGCGACTGTCGAGACGCTTGCCGGCATGGCGCCGCAAACCATGCTGACCGACGGGATCGCCAGGGCTTATCGTGACGGCCAGCAGCGATTGGCTTCCCGCGACGGGATCAAGCCTCTTCTGCTCACCGAACAATCTGGGCGCAGCGCCACCCCCAATCTGTTCGAAACGACGGCTGCGGCCTTCCTGCAGGACCATCTGCTGGGAGAGGAAGTGTTCGGTCCGCTCGGGCTTGTGGTGCGCGTCGGCTCGCTCGACGAAATGGAAAGCCTTGCCCGCGGCTTTGCCGGTCAATTGACCGCGACGCTGCATATGGATGGTGACGATATCGCCGCGGCCCGCCGCCTTCTGCCGGTGCTGGAGCGAAAGGCCGGGCGCGTGCTGGTCAACGGCTTCCCGACCGGCGTCGAGGTGGTGGATTCGATGGTTCACGGCGGTCCTTATCCGGCATCGACAAATTTCGGCGCGACCAGCGTCGGCACCTTGTCGATCCGGCGGTTCCTGCGTCCGGTATCCTATCAGAACTTGCCGGCAGGCCTGCTCCCCGACGACCTTGCCGACTGATCGCCGATGGCGGCGAGGGGTTTCGGCCATGGAGTGGAGGCATTGGCTTTCGCTCCATGGCCGGCGTGGACGGCACACATCAGGCCTCGCCTGATTGTCATGTTGAATTCTTTTTGTATACTTCATGTATTTATTGTTTGATTTTCGCATCGTGAAAGCGTTTAGTGGCCGCAGCGGTAAAGGGCCGGCCAAACTGGGAAAAATGGATTCTGATGACGAAAAGGTCGCTCTCGGTCTATCCGACGCCCGTGTCGGGCGGCCGGCAACAGCGCATGGCGCTTGCCATGTCGCCGGGATACATGTTGTTTGACGAAGCGAAGTCCGCACGCGGCTCCATGCCGGATGGCGAGTGGCGTGCTGCGTTCGGGATGCTGCCGGAGAAGAGAATGACCGTGAGCTGCGCTGCGCTTGAAATGGCGTTTGCCCGGGCTGTCTCGCATCCGGCCGCCTTTTTTCGTCACGGCGTTCTGGCTGGGATCGGCAGGCCGGAACGGATCTTCGCGCCGCAAACATTTCTATCGAGCGTACATTGATGACCAGATCTGATGTTATCGTTATCGGGGCCGGCGTAATCGGCCTTTCCGCCGCGATTGCAGCCCAGGCGCGCGGTCTGACCGTCGTGGTCGTGGAGCGCGAGGAACCGGCTGCCGGCGCTTCCGCCGGCAATGCCGGCGCCTTCGCCTTCACGGATATCCTGCCGCTTGCCTCCCCCGGCATTCTGAAGAAGGCGCCGAAGTGGCTGCTTGATCCGCTCGGGCCGCTTTCGGTGCCGCCCGCCTATGCGCTGCAGATCGCACCGTGGATGTTCCGGTTCTGGCGCGCCTGCCAGCCGTCGCGCGTCGCCCAATCCACGGCGGCCCAGACACGGTTGATGGATCTTTCGAAAGCGGAGCTGGAGCCTTTCCTTGCGCAGACCGACACCCTCTCCATGCTGCGCAAGGACGGCAACCTTCAGGTCTACGAAAGCGACGCGGAATTCCGTGCCTCGCTGCCCGGCTGGGAGGTGCGCCGCAATCACGGCATCGAATTCCGGCATGTGAAAGCCGAGGAGATGGCAGCGCTGCAGCCCGGGCTTGCAGCGCGTTTCATTCTCGGCACCTTTACGCCGGGCTGGTATTCCATTGCCGATCCGAAGCTTTACACCCTCGCGCTGGCGCAGCATTTTCGCAGCCGGGGCGGTGTCATCGAAACGGCGGAGATTTCGGCGCTTCGCGCGATCTCCGGCGGTGTCGAAGCGGTGGCGACGAATGGAAAGGTGCGTCAAGCCGGCAAGGCGGTGCTGGCTGCCGGCGCCTTCTCGCATCGGGTTGCCAGAACGCTCGGTGAGCGCATCCCGCTCGAAACCGAACGCGGCTACAATACGACGCTTCCGGCCGATGCCTTCGATCTGCGCACGCAGATAACCTTCGGTGGCCATGGCTTCGTCGTCAGCAAGCTCTCGACCGGTATCCGTGTCGGTGGTGCGGTGGAACTGGGGGGACTGGCGCTGCCGGCGAATTTTCGGCGGTCCGAAGCCATGCTGCAGAAGGCGCGCGCCTTCCTGACCGGTCTCAAACCGGAGGGCGGCGTGCAATGGATGGGCTTCCGGCCATCGCTGCCGGACAGCCTGCCTGCCATCGGCCGCGCCAGGGCCACGCCGGATGTGATCTATGCCTTCGGTCATGGCCATCTCGGCTTGACCCAGTCGGCAGGCACGGCGCGTCTCGTCGCCGACCTGCTGACGGGGCAGGACCCGGCGATCGATATCGCGCCGTTCTCGCCGCAACGCTTCTGAGGAAAACCGGCATGGCCATGGCCATTTTCTTTCAATCGGCGATCATGATCCCGTCGCATATGGATTTATGCTGAAATGAACGACACGGCACCGGCTCTAAACATCATGGACGGCATGGCCGAGGGCCGTGTCGTCGCAACGCGGGAAGCGCTCAGCTTCTGGGGCGGGGTTGACCCCGCGACCGGTCGGGTCATCGATATCCATCATCCTCTGTGCGGCGAATGCATCACCGGCGCAGTGCTGATGATGCCGTCGAGCCGGGGCTCCTGCAGCGGGTCCGGCGTGCTGCTCGATCTCGCATTGACGGGCCGCGCGCCGGCAGCGCTGATCTTCTGCGAGGCCGAGGACGTCCTGACGCTGGGCGCGCTCGTCGCTGCCGAAATGTTCGGCCGGCCACTGCCGGTTGTGCGTCTCCGGCCGGATATCTTTTCCAGCCTGTCGCAGGCAAAGTCCGTTCGGATCGAGACGAACGCCATCGTGGCGGACAATCAGGCGATCCCGCTTCTTCCGCCTGCCGCCTCCGCGCTTTCGCTGACGGACGCGGACCGGTCCATGCTGGAAGGCGGCGAAGGCGTCGCGGTTGCCCAGGCCATGCGGATACTGACTGCCATGGCGGCGCAACAGGGCGCCGTCTCTCTGGTCGACGTCACGCAGGGCCATATCGACGGCTGCATCTATGCGAGCCCCGCCAATCTGATCTTTGCCGAGAGGATGGCGGAGCTTGGCGCGCGCGTGCGCGTGCCGACCACTATGAACGCTATTTCCGTCGATCGCGCCAACTGGCGGTTGCAGGGCGTGCCGGAAGCTTTCGGCGATCCGGCCGCGCGTCTGGCGGACGCCTATGTGCGCATGGGCTGTCGCCCGACTTTCACCTGTTCGCCCTATCTGCTCGACAGTGCGCCGGGCATCGGCGAAGCCATAGGCTGGGCCGAATCCAATGCTGTCATCTTTGCCAATAGCGTGCTCGGCGCGCGTACGGCCAAGCATCCCGATTTCCTCGATCTCTGTATCGCGCTGACAGGGCGTGCGCCGCTTTCGGGCGTCTATCTGGATGAAAATCGAAGGGCCGCGCGCATCCTCGATGTGGAACTGCCCGACCGCCGCAACGACGCCTTCTGGCCGCTCATCGGCTATCTCGCCGGCAAGGCTTCTCCGGATCGCATTCCGCTATTGCGCGGTCTTGCGGCCGGAAATCCGTCACACGACGATCTGAAGGCACTCTGCGCCGCCTTCGGCACGACCTCCGCTGCACCCATGCTGCATGTCGAAGGGGTGACGCCCGAGGCATGCGGCGCTGAGCATCCCGATGCCGACGGTCGCGCCATCACGCGCGCAGACATGGCGGCGGCCTGGAGTATGCTCAACGAAGGCCCGGAAGAGGTCGAACTTGTCGCCATCGGCAGTCCGCATGCCTCGCTTGCCGAGTGCCATGCGCTCGCCGATGCATTTGCGGGGCGGCGTCGCCGGCCTGAGGTGATGGTCATCGTTACGGCAGGACGCGACGTCATCGCCGCAGCCGAAGCGGACGGCGCGCTCGCGCGGCTGCGCGACAGCGGCATACAGGTTCTGCCGGATCTCTGCTGGTGTTCGATCTCCGAACCGGTCTTTCCGCCGGGAACACGGGCGGTCATGACGAATTCAGGCAAATATGCGCATTACGGGCCGGGTCTCAGCGGTCGTGCCGTGCGTTTCGGCAGCCTTGCCGATTGTGTCGAGGCGGCTGTCTCAGGCCGTGTTCCGACGGCTTTGCCGAACTGGCTATAAGCGGCATCGGCATCGGTAGCCGTTGATCCGAAGCGCGCTCCGTTGGGAGCGGGATTTCGCAGCATCTCGTCATGGGCGATCGGGCGCGACCGTTCGGGGACAGTCGCTCCCCGAAAAGCGCCACCTTGCGCCCGTGAAGCAGATCACGATATTGAGGCCTACGCCATTTCCTGGGACAACGACCGTATGCCTCTGAACGCCGATGAAATGCCCAATCTGGGAAAGGTGCCGAGCACATCCGATGTGATCCTGAAATTCATCCGGGATTCCATCGCGGACGGCTCCCTCGACGAGGGCGAACCTATTCGCCAGGACGACGTCGCCCGCCTCTTCAACGTCAGCAAGATTCCTGTGCGCGAGGCGCTGAAGCGCCTGGAGGCCGAGGGGCTGGTCGAGTTCCACCGCAACAAGGGGGCGGTCGTCACCAGCGTATCCGAACCGGAGATCGTGCAGATCTTCGAAGTGCGCGCCATCTTGGAATCGAATGCGCTCAGGCTCTCCATTCCTTTCATGACGGAAGAGACGTTCGAAAAGGCCCAGGCTTATTGCGATGCATTTGCGCAGGAGGCCGATGTGGCGCGCTGGTCGGAGCTGAACTGGCGGTTTCACAGCTGCCTCTATGAAGACGCCCGCAGACCCTATCTCGTCAGCACGATCCGCTCCGTCAACGATCGGCTGGAGCGCTATTTGCGGGTACAGCTCACCCTGTCTCACGGCAAGGAAACGGCGGATCGCGAGCATCGCGAACTGCTGGCGCTCTGCAGGAAGGGCGATGCGGAAAAGGTCTGCGCCTTTCTGACCGATCACATCATGCGGGCGTGTCAGTCGCTGTTGCATCATCTGCCAAACCGCCGAAGCTGACGTTCGGCAGGCAGCATTTCACCTTTTGCCATGCCGGCGGATAAGGCATTTGCGTTTTGAGCGGAGGCATGGAAAAGCTCCACCGCTCGTTTTCAAGCAATCGCGGATGCGAAAACCGCTTTGCACTGGCGCCGGAATTGCCTCAGACGATCGTTTCGCCACCGTCGACGACGAGGATCTGTCCTGTCATATAGGAGGATCGGTCGGAAACGAGGAAGAGGATAGGTTCGGCGATTTCCGAAACGTCGGCCCACCGTCCGAGCGGCACCTTTTCGGCGATATAGTCTTCGATGGCGCCGCGGCCGCCCATTTGCGCGATGAACGGCGCGTTGAATGGCGTGTCGACCCAGCCGGGGCAGAGCGCGTTGACCCGGATGCCGAACCGGGCATAGTCGCCTGCCATCTGCCGTGTCATGGCGATGACGGCATGCTTGGACGTGGTGTAGGCGATCATCTCGCGATCGTAGAGTACGCCCGAAGAAGACGAGGTGTTGAGAATGACGCCCTTGCCCGCCTGTTTCATGATCGGCATGACGAGGCGCGACGCCATGAAATGCGCGCGCACGTTCAGGTTCCACGACTTGTCGAAACCGGCGATCGCGACCTCTTCCAGATTGCCGGCGACCTGGGCGCCGGCATGATTGTGAAGGATATCGATGCGGCCGTGCCGTGCGGCAATCGCAGCAATACCGGCTTCGAGCGCCTGATCGTCCGTTACGTCGAGGCTCAGGCTTTCCGCGCTGTTGCCGGCCTTGGCGATCTGGCTCACGGTCTCTTCGGCATTCTCCCGGTCGATGTCGGCTGCGATCACATGCGCGCCTTCGCGCGCCATGATGAGCGCGCCGGCGCGGCCGATGCCGGAGCCCGCTCCGGTGACGATTGCGACCCGATCCTTGAGTATCATGATTTTTCCCTGGTCAGTTTGTCGTTGTCTTTTCGCGCATCAGGAAACGCGCGATGAGAATGAGGGCGAGCGAGGCGATCAGCACCATCGTCGCGATCGCATTGATTTCCGGCGTCACGCCGCGGCGGATGGAGGCGAAAACGTAGATCGGCAATGTCGTGTTCGATCCTGCGACGAAGAAGGCGATGATGAAATCGTCGAAGGAAAAGGTGAAGGCCAGTAGGAAGCCGGCAAGGATCGACGGCATGATCTGCGGTAGCACGATCTGCCGGAAGGTGGTCAGCGGCGTGGCGTAGAGATCGCTGGAGGCTTCGACGATATCGCGTCCGAGGCTGGCGATACGCGCCTTCACGATCATCGTCACCAGCGCCATGGTGAAGAGGCCGTGCGCCGCGATGATCGAGCCGTAGCCGAGTGAGAATTTCGGCGGCTGGTCGCCCGGCCAGACGGCAGCGATCAGCGGATTGACGATGCCGAAGACCTCGACCAGCGCCACCAGCGTCGCGATGCCGATGACGACGCCGGGGACGACGATGGCGGCGGCGAAGAGCCCGTCGAAAACGGCGCGGGCGCGGGGACCGAGCCGTTCGAGACCGATTGCCGCCATCGTGCCGAAGATCGCGGCCAGTGCCGCACTGGTAAAGGCGATGATGAGGCTGTTTTGCAGCGCTTCCATCAGAAAGGTATTCGACAGCGCCCGACCGTACCATTGCGTCGAGAAGCCGGTGAACTCGCTCGCATTGCGGCCCGCATTGAAGGAGAACAGGACGACGAGCGCGATCGGCGTATAGAGGAACAGATAGACGAAGGTGACGAGCGCGCGCATCAGACGAGATCCACCTGGCGGGTGCCGGCAACGCGCCAGGCGATGCGCATGGCGACCAGCAATACGATGACGACGACGGCAACGAGAGTCACCGCGATTGCCGATCCGAACGGCCAGTTGCGCGACTGCAGGAAGAGATCGACAAGCGCGTTGCCGATGAAGAACACCTTGCCGCCGCCGAGCAGCTGCGGGATGAGATATTCGCCGAGCAGCAGGATCGTCACCAGCGCCACGCCGGTCATCACACCGGGCAACGACAGCGGCAGCGTAATGCCGAAGAAGGTCGAGACGGGCTTGGCGCCGAGGTCGGCGGAGGCCTCCAGCAAGCGCCGGTCGAGCTTTTCGAGGCTGACGTAGATCGGCATGATCATCAGCGGCAGATAGCCGTAGACGATGCCGAGCAGCACCGCGCCGGGCGTGTTGATGAGCCTGACGTTTTCTATTCCCAGGAACTCGAGCAGATGCGGAATGCCGCGCGCGCCGAGCAGGTACATCCAGGCGTAGGTGCGAACGAGGAGGCTGGTCCAGAAGGGAACGACGACGAGCGAAACGAGCAGCAGGCGGCGCTGCGGGCTTGCCTTGACGGCGAGATAATAGGCGACCGGATAGGCGACGAGCAGGCAGGCGGCCGCGCCGATCGGCGCGAGGATCAGCGTATTGACGAAGGCGGCCGCGCGCGAGCCGAGATTGGCGAATTGCGCGAAGGTGAAAGCGGCCTGATAGCCGCCTTCCGGCGCGCGTTCGCCGAAGGCAAAGACGATGATGGCGATGAAGGGCAGCACCAGGAAGACGAACAGCCAGATACTTGCCGGACCGACAAGGGCAGCGGTGACGAGACGCCGTTTGGTGGCAGGGTTAAGGGGCATCGAAAGGTTCTTTATCCGCCGGTTCTAAGCGCGAAGCCGATCCCTCCCGTCGTAGCGGAAGGGATCGGAGTTGGGCGAGGGCGATCAGGCCGACTTGAAGCGCGCCATCAGTTCGGCGCGGCTCGGATCGGTGAGCGTTACGGCGGCGCCGAATTCCAGCGGCGTCAGCGAGGCTTCATCCGGATAGACGATCTTGTTCGACGTGATCTCCTTCGGCAGCAGCGCGATGACGCGGCTGTCGGTGGTCGGCGCGCCGTTGGCGATGTGCTCCTTCACCGCGTTCTTGGGGTCCATGAGATAGTTGAGCAGCGCGTAACCGGCCGCCTTGTTCGGTGCGTCCTTCGGGATCGCATAGTAGTCGGTCCAGATTTCGCCGCCGTCCTTGCCGAGTATATATTCAAGCTCGGGCATATCACGGTTGAGCTGCGCGCCGTCATTGGTCCAGCACATGGTCAGCCATGCATCGGTCGAACGCATCGACGGCTGGTAATCGGAATTGATGGCGAAGAGATGCGGCTTGACCTTGATCAGCAGTTCCTCGGCCTTGGCAAGCTCTTCCGGCTTGATCGAATTGAAGTCGTAGCCGAGAGAGACGAGCGCGCTGCCGATGGTGGTCAACTGATAGTCGTGCACCATGGCGCGGCCATCGGCCTCCGTCTGGGCGATTTCGAAGAAGTCCTTCCAGCTCGAAAGCTTCGTCTTGATCTTCTTGGTGTTGACGGAGAAGCCCGTCGTGCCCCAGTTTTTCGGCACGGCGTAGGTCTTGCCCTCGACCTGCCCTTCCTTGGTGAAGCGCGGGCTCTCGCTCGCCTGGCTGAAGTTCGGGATCTTCGACAGATCGAGCTCCTCGATCAGGCCGAGCTTGTGGTAGGTCGAGATCGTGTAGTTGGTCGGCACGAACAGCGACCAGCCGGAGGCGCCTGCCTGCAGCTTTGCGAGCATTTCCTCGTTCGAACCGAAAACATTGACCTCGACCGCGACGCCCGTCGCCGCCTTGAAGTTCTCGAAGGTCGCCGGGTCGTGATAGTTCGGCCAAGTGGCGATCGACATCTGCGTGCCGAGGTCGCCCGCGGCATAGGCCGGGGTCGACAGTGCGCCCGGGACGCGCGACAGCACCGCGGTCGCAAGGCCGAGGCCGGTAATGCCCAGGAAGTGACGACGGCTGACGGAGCCGCGCTTCAGGCGCATGAACTCATCCATGAAGCCTTCGGCGGAGATGGGAAGATTGTCCTTATAATCCTTGCTCATGATGCTGTTCCCTTTTTGGTTTATGCATTCGATGCTGGAAAGACATGTAAGGCTGTGGGATCGAAGCCGAGGAAGACCTGTTCGCCCGGCCCCACGAGATCGCTTTCGTTCATGTTGCGGCGATCCGATGTAATCAGGAAATCGCCGAGCCCGGGGACGGTGACTGCGTATTCGGCGGATGAACCCAGGAAAATGCGGTGCGTCACCGTGCCCTTGAAGGACATGCCGGCTGAGGCCATGTCGCGGCTCAGATGGATTGCCTCCGGCCGCAGCGCTGCGATCGCCGACCCCGGCGGAACGCGCTTGCCGGCCGAAATCGCCGAGCCGTCGGCCAGTCGAAGCGTCTCGCCGTCTGCTTCCATCGTCGCTTCTATGCGGTTCGTCTTGCCGACGAAATCGGCGACGAAGAGATCCGCGGGATGGTCATAGACGTCCTGCGGCGTGCCGAGCTGGCGGATGCGGCCCGCACTCATGACGCAAACGATATCGGCCATCGACAGCGCCTCCTCCTGGTCGTGGGTGACGAGAACGAAGGTGATGCCGAGCTCGCGCTGCAGCGTCTGCAGCTCGATCTGCATGGCCGAGCGCAGCTTCTTGTCGAGCGCGGCGAGCGGCTCGTCGAGCAGCAGTACGGAGGGGCGATTGACGATGGCGCGCGCCAGCGCGACGCGCTGCTGCTGCCCGCCCGACATTTCATGGATGCGCCGCTTGGCAAAGCCGCCGAGGCGAACCATCTCCAGGGCTTCGGCGACGCGACGGTCGATTTCGGCGGCCCTGATCTTCGGCCGCGTCTGCTTCAGCCCATAGGCGACGTTCTGCTCGACGTTGAAATGCGGAAACAGCGCGTAATGCTGGAACACCATGTTGACCGGGCGACGATAGGCCGGAACGCCGTTCATCTCGCGTCCGTCGATCAGCACGGTGCCTTCGCTCGGCTGCTCGAAGCCGCCGATCATGCGCAGGCATGTCGTCTTGCCGCAGCCGGAAGGCCCGAGAAGCGCCAGGAATGCCCCCTTGGGCACATTGAGATTGATGTCCGTCACGGCGGTCACGGCGCCATAGGCCTTCGTGACCGAACGGAATTCGATATCGTTCGTTGAAGCGGATGCCACGTCTGTTCCCTGCGGTTGGTCGGCAGTCTTTCCCTGCCTTATTGCCACCGTCGTTAAGGAAAGAGTAAGCCCGAGCTTCTTGCGAGGTATATACCCCGAAAGAGGTATTTTCGTGCGGAATGCTTCGTGGAAGGTATATATAGGGCTGCGCTTGCTGGCGCGGGGCGGCAGGGGGGATCCGTCATATGAGCACCGACCTTGAAGGACTGTTTGCCGCCTTCAACGCCACGATCGGCAAATCGGCGATGGCGGATGCCGAGTTCGGAGAGACGTTCCGCCAGATGATGGCGGCGTTGGTGCGGTTCGACTACGTGGTCGTCTTCGCCTATCGCGGCAAGGAGCGGCCGATCGATCTCTACAGCACCTTCGACCGCGATGAGCATGTGGTTTTCGTGACGCTCTACCAAGCCGGTCCCTATCTGCTCGACCCCTTCTATCACACCGCGCGCGGCCGCCGCGAAGGCGTACTCAGGATGCGGGAGCTGGCACCGGATCGCTTCTTCTCCAGCGAGTATTACCGAACCTATTATGTCCAGACGGGGCTTGCCGAGGAGATCGGCTTCTTCGTCAATGCCAACGACGAGATCACCATCGTGCTGTCGCTGATGCGGCGCGAGAAGAGCGGCGTTTTCCCGCCAGCCGAATTCATGACGCTCAAGAAGGTCGAGCCGCTCGTCGCAAACATGGTCCGGCATTATTGGTCCGGCCTCGCATCGCGCTTCGATGCGCAACTGGCAGCTGGCGGCAAGAGCCGACGCAGGAAGGGTGAGGGCGAGAATGTCCCGCCAGCGGAAACAGTCTGGCGGGATCTCAATCTGACGAGCCGTGAGACCTCCATCGTAGAGCTTGTCCTGCAGGGGCATTCTTCGGAATCGATCGGGCTGAAGCTCAATATCTCAACCGGTACGGTCAAGGTCCACCGGCGCAACGTCTATCGCAAGCTCGGTATTTCCTCGCAGACGCAGCTGCTTTCGCTCTATCTCAAGAACTTCGCATAGCGGAGACCTAGCCGGACATCCGGCTATCGGCCCGTTCTCCTGCAAATAGTCTCAACCATGGGCCGCCGTGAAAGAGGCTCATGAGCAGATACATCGGCACCATCCCGCCGAGCATTGAACTGTCCTGCGCGGAGCAAATCATATCACCAGCCGATCCGCCGGCCGTCACCGCCGCCATGAGAGCGAAGCTCGGCGCGGCGGCCAGCGACAGCCAGCGGCCGGCAATGACGGGCAGGGCAGGGACGGCAGTGCGCTCGCCGGCCCTTTCGCCCCTTTCGAAGGCGCCGGACATCAGTTTGCTCCGTAGCGATCATGGTGTCTCCACCACACGCCGGTCTCGTTGCGGCCGAGCGGCGCCCGGTCGAGCCACTGGTACGTGCCCCAGAGGCCGTCGAGCCCGCGGGCATAGGACGAATAGGTGTGATAGATTTCTCCGTCCTGCATCGCGAAGGCGCTGACACCGGGCCGGTCGCGCGTATAGGTCGCGACATCCGTTCCGGTCATCGATGCGATTTGCGCAACGGGGCCTTCGCTGCCGCGCAGCTCCCATTGCTGCACCGTCTTGCCGGCCACCGCCTCGGGCATCGGCGGCTCGCGGCGGTAATTGTACTCGATGCTGCCGTCGCGCTGCTCCTCCGGCGTGAACCAGACATTGAAGTCGTGGTTGAAATCGCTGTTGGCCGAAGAGGCCCAGTCGAACGTCCAGCCCATGCGCTGCTTGAATTCCTTCAGTTTCATGAGCGGCGCCCGCGAGACTGCGGAGAAGGCGACATCGTGATTTTCAAGGTGGACCGTGACGCCGTTGAAGCCGTCCGCGATCGACGAGCATGATGGGCAGCCGGCCGTGTAGTCCGGCCCGAACATGAAGTGATAGACGAGGAGCTGCGAACGTCCCTTGAAGAGCGCCGAGAGCGGGACCATGCCCTTGTCCGTGTCCAGCCGGTAATCCTTCTCCACTTTCACCCAAGGCAGATCCCGTCGGCGCGCGGCAATCCCGTCGGCGCGTCGCGTCAGTTCCTTCTCGTGTTCCAGCAGGGAAAGTCGTGCCGAAAGCCATTCGCTGCGCGTTCCTGTTCTGTGCATCGTCATGGTTCATCTCCTCTTATTCGTCAGGTCTGTCCTTGTCGGCGCTGCGTCTTGCCTGCCGATGTGCGATAACTTACGGCTGGAGGCCGGACGGGTGGGAGTTACAAGTATGACGGGATTTCGATGGACTCGATGATCGTCGCAGCCGCTCAGGCGCTTGCCGCCGGCGACGTGCTGGGTGCGCTGAAACGCGTGGCGCTGCGCGATGATGCGCCGGCATTGGCGCTCCGCGGCATCGCCATGGCACAGCTCGGAGACCTCGTCCGCGCCAAGACCCTGCTGAAAAGTGCGACGCGCGCTTTTGGCCCGCGAGAAGCTGTTGCCCGCGCCCGTTGCATCGTGGCCCAAGCCGAGATCGCCCTGGTCTCGCGTGATCTCGGCTGGCCGGAGAAGGCGCTGGAAACGGCGCGCGCGGTTCTCGAAAGACATGGCGACAATATCAATGCCGCCCATGCCCGCAATCTGCAGATACGCCGCCTGCTGCTCGTCGGCCATCTGGACGAGGCGGAGCGGCTACTGGCGAAACTCGATCCTTCGCCCCTGCCGGCGGCCGCAAGGGCAAGCCATGAGCTGGCGGTTGCCGGCATCGCCATCCGCCGCCTGCGCATCGAGCGCGCCCGCGCCGCCCTGAGACGCGCCGCCGAAGCGGCCGGCAAGGCCGGAATTCCCGCTCTTGCAGTCGAGGTGGGCGATGCGGCGCGCGTTCTCGATGTGCCGGCCGCGCGTCTTGTGGCGCGGGGAAGCGAAAGGCTGCTGTCGCTCGACGAGGTCGAGGCGCTGCTGTCTTCCGGGGCATTGGTCGTGGATGCCTGTCGCAATGTCGTGCGCGGCGGCGGCGAAATCATATCGCTTGCGCGCCGGCCGGTGCTCTTCACTCTGGCACGCGCGCTTGCCGAGGCGGCTCCTGCCGACGTGCCGCGTGCGCTGCTGCTTTGCCGCGCCTTCCGCGCACGCCATGCCGACGAATCCCATAGGGCGCGGCTCCGGGTCGAGGTGGGAAGGCTTCGCGCCGCATTGGAGCCGCTTGCCGGAATCGACGCGACGGCGCGCGGCTTTGCACTGAAGCCGCGCCTGGGCCGGGATGTCGTGGTGCTGGCGCCGCCCGTCGAGGTCGAGAATGCTCCGCTGCTCGCCCTGCTCTCGGATGGAGAATCCTGGTCGAGTTCGGCGCTCTCGATTGCGCTCGCGACAAGTCCGCGCACGGTACAGCGCGTACTCGACATGCTTGCTGCCGCCGGAATGGTGCAAAGTGTCGGGAATGGCCGGGCCCGCCGCTGGATGATGCCGCCGGTCGTCGGCTTCCCGACAACATTGTTACTCCCCGGCCCGCTGCCGAGCGACTAAGCTCCGGATCATCGAAATTCAACCGCTTCTGATCGGAGGATGGAGCATGAAAAAGTCCCCAGCGGAAATCATTCGCGAATACGGCCCCTTCGCCGACGCGCCCAGCGTGCACGGCGTTACCTTCGACGGGCAATATGTCTGGTTTGCATCCGGCGCAAAGCTGCATGCCCTGAATCCCGAAAGCGGGGCGCAGGTGCGCACGATCGACGTCGCTTCACATGCGGGCACCGCTTTCGACGGGCGCAACCTCTATCAGATCGCCGAGGATCGGATTCACAAGGTCGATCCCGAGACGGGAAAGATACTCTCCACCATTCCCGCCCCCGGCAATGGCGGGGATTCGGGCCTCGCCTGGAGTGACGGCAGCCTATGGGTGGGGCAGCATCGCGGGCGCAAGATCTACGAGATCGACCCGGAGACAGGCGCCATCCGGCGCACCATCGAATCCAACCGCATCGTCACCGGCGTCACCTGGGTTGACGGCGAGCTGTGGCACGGCACCTGGGACGGAGATGAAAGCGATGTCCGCCGCATCGATCCGATGACGGGCGAGGTGCTGGAGCGGCTCGAAATGCCCGAGGGCACCGGCGTCTCCGGACTCGAATCCGACGGCAAGGACCGCTTTTTCGCTGGTGGCGGCAGTAGCGGCAAGGTGCGGGCAATCCGCCGCCCGCGCTGAGAAGTTACCCCGGTATGTGGAAGCACGCCGGCCTTCGGCGCTCCTCCAGGCAAGTGGTCGGTGCAGGCCGGCCGTTCCATGGAGCCTGCCGATCCTTTATGGAGAAGGCGCTTTACACGATATGCGATCGAGCACATGAAGCCTTTTCCTGAAAAAGCCTGGAATGCCTGGCATCCCTCCGATCTTATGAAACGACTCGGGACGGACATTCACTGGTATGTCGTCGGTGGATGGGCCCCTGGACTTGTGGCATGGCCGCCAGACCAGAGATCATGACGATCTGGAATTTGCCGTTCTGGCGGCCGACGTCGGCCGCGTGCGCGCGTTGCTGAGCGAACTGGTATTCTTTTCGGTCGTGGACGGCCGTATCGAGCATCTTCCTTCGTCGCAGCCGCCGGCCGCGCACGTTGCGCAGCTTTGGGGAGCCGATCCGAAGCAAGGCTGCTGGTGCGTGGATCTGATGCCGGAGCGTGGCACTCCCGCAAGCTGGGCCTATAAGCGCGATCCGGCACTCAAGGTCTCCCGCCGCGATATCATTCGCAGAACCGCCGATGGCCTTCCCTATCTTGCCCCTGCCGCAGTCCTTCTTTTCAAGGCCAAGCATTGCCGGGAAAAGGACGACAGGGATTTCGATCTCGCCCTGCCCAGACTTGCGGCTTCGGAAAGAGACGACTTACGTCGATGGCTGGAAAGGCTGCACCCGGATCACGGCTGGAGAGCCCGGTTTTAGACTCCACTGGCGCAGGCGGCGCGTCCGGCGGATCCGGCATTGCTATCCTCATGGCACACCGGCGGAGGTGCCATGCGTCTCCGGCATGGAAGCCATGCCTTGCCGGTTCCGGCCTTCATTGCCATATTCGGCTTACCAACCGCATTTCAATCATTTCCAAGTTGCGAGCTGCGCCGGTCCCGACGGATGTCGTGAATATTTGTGCGCGCAAAGGAGACGCCATGAATGGCATCACGAAAAGTCTTGACGAGATGAACCTGCAGGAGCGTGCCGACCTTATGGCGGCAGTGGCGGATGTACTGCAAGCCGCAGCCGAGGAGGCTGAGGAGGACGGCGATGCGGCTGCCGTTACCAATTCCCTTTTCCTTGCGTGCAATCTTCGCGGCTGTTCGTCCGATCTCCGCCCAAACGACCTGAAGGCCGCCGAGCTTCTGCTGGAGCAGGGCATCACGTTCATTCATCTGTTGAACGGACGCAGGAAAAGCCGTGCCCTGGTGCACTAGCGCCTTTCCGCTTTTCTTCGAATCGCGAAAACGCTCTATCCTTGTTTTCACGCAATTCCAGCGGCGATGCCTCATTCAAAACCAGGCCCCTTGTCCGGGGCCTGGTCCGATCTTGCTTGACACGGCAATCGTAGCTCAGAAATGGAGCGGCCGTTCGCCCTCTTCGTCGCGGATATAGGTCGGCAGGCCGATCCGGTTGAGGATGTTGAGGAATGGCTTTGGCGGCAGCTCCTCGACATTCGCCATCTTCTTCACGTCCCACTCGCCGCTGGCAACCAGCATGGCCGCGGCAACCGGCGGCACGCCGGCGGTGTAGGAAATGCCCTGGCTGCCCACTTCGTCGTAGGCTTCCTTATGGTCGGCGACATTGTAGATGAAGACGGTGCGTTCCTTGCCGTCCTTCAAGCCCTTCACGAAATCGCCGATGCAGGTCTTGCCCTCGTATTGCGGCGCAAGCGACGCCGGGTCCGGCAGGCACGCCTTGACCACCTTCAGCGGAACGACATCGAGACCCTCCGCCGTCTTGATCGGCTGTTCGGACAGAAGCCCGATGTTTTTCAGCACGGTGAAGACGTTGATGTAGTGATCGGAAAAGCCCATCCAGAAGCGCACATCGGCGCCGTCCATGTTCTTCGCCAGCGAGTGAACCTCGTCATGGCCGCAAAGATAGGCCTTACGCTTGCCGACGACGGGCAGATCGTATTCCTGGCCGATCTCGAACATCTTGTTCACCTGCCACTGCTTGTTCTGCCAGGAATAGACGACGCCGGTGAATTCGCGGAAGTTGATTTCCGGGTCGAAATTCGTGGCGAAATACTTGCCGTGGCTGCCGGCGTTGATGTCGACGATGTCGACATCCGTCAACGTGTCGAGATAGTCGTCCTTGGCGAGCCGGGCATAGGCGTTGACCACGCCCGGGTCGAAGCCGGCACCGAGAATGGCGGTGACGCCCTTGTCGGCGCATTCCGCGGCGCGTTTCCACTCGTAGTTTCCGTACCACGGCGGCGTTTCGCAGATCTTGCCGGGCTCTTCGTGAATGGCGGTATCGATATAGGCGGCACCGGTGTCCATGCAGGCACGCAGCACGGACATGTTGAGGAAGGCGGTGCCGACGTTGATGACGATTTCGCAGCCAGTCTTGCGAATGAGTTCCTTGGTGGCCTCGATGTCGAGCGCGTTCAGCGCATGGGCTTCAAGGACGCCCGCCTGTTTCATCGCCTTCTTCTCGCGAACGCTTTCGATGATCGCGTCGCATTTCGCCTTGGTGCGCGAGGCGATGTGGATGTCTCCCAGGACATCGTTGTTCTGGGCGCATTTGTGCGCCACCACCTGGGCGACGCCTCCGCCGCCGATGATGAGGATATTCTTCTTCATGATATCGGATATCTCCTTCTATCCCTTCGATAAGCCTCAGGAGAGGCTCTGCTCATAGTCCGCGTAGGTGAATTCGCGAACCGTTCGGATGGTGCCGTCAAGCTCTTTGACGGCGATCGCCGGCATCTTCACGCCGTTGAACCAGTTCTTCTTGACCATGGTATAGCCCGCCGTATCCTGAAAGGAGATGCGGTCGCCGACCTTCAGCTGGTGCTGAAAATCGAACTCGCCGAAGATATCGCCGGCGAGACACGATTTCCCGCAGACCATGTAGCGATGCGGCCCACTATTCGGCTGGACCTTGGCATTTTCTCGATAGATCAGCAGGTCGAGCATGTGAGCCTCGATCGAGCTGTCGACGATGGCGAGATGCTTGCCGTTGTAGAGCGTGTCGAGCACCGTGGTCTCCAGCGTCGTCGATTTGGTGATCGAGGCCTCGCCGGGTTCCAGATAAACCTGTACGCCGTAGCGCTGCGAAAAGGCTTTCAGGCGGTCCGCAAAGGCATCGACCGGATAATCCTGGCCGGTGAAGTGAATGCCGCCGCCGAGGCTCACCCATTCGGCTTTTTTCAGCAGCGTGCCGAATTTCTGCTCGATTTCACCAAGCATGCGGTCGAACAGGCCGAAATCGGAGTTCTCGCAGTTATTATGGATCATGAAGCCGTTGATCTTGTCCATGATCCGTTCGATCTTTGCGACATCCCATTCGCCAAGCCGCGAGAAGGGGCGGGCGGGGTCGGCGAGATCGAAGCTCGATGAGCTGATTTGCGGATTGAGGCGTAGGCCGCGGACAACTCCGGAAGCCTTGCCGGCAAAACGCTCCAGCTGGCTGATGGAGTTAAAGATGATCTTGTCGGCATGGGTGATCACCTCGTCGATCTCGTAATCGGCGTAGGCGACCGAATAGGCATGGGTCTCCTTGCCGAAGCGCTGATGGCCGAGGCGCACCTCGTTGAGCGACGACGAGGTCGTGCCGTCCATATGATCGCGCATCAGATCGAAAACGGCCCAGGTGGCGAAGCATTTCAGCGCCAGCAGCGCCTTTGCGCCGGACCGCTCCCGGACATAGGCAATCTTCTCCATGTTCTGCAGGAGTTTTGCCTTGTCGATCAGGTAATACGGTGTCTGGAGCATTTCTGGCGGTCTTCCTTCAATTGCGGTCGAGGGGGTATTGCCGCAGTTGAGCCTAATGATCAAGGCTCGGGGCAAGAGGTTGATGCCGGGTGGCGGGTTTCCTGGGGAGAGTTTTGCGTGCAATGCGCTTCAGGTCGGATGGGGAAGATCGGCTGGCTGGCGCTGGTGGCCGCCCGTACAGGGATGGTGGGTCGCCGCCCATCCGCCGGTGTGTGCTGCGTAATCAATCTGCAAAAGGGTGCGATGAGAGGTAAACCGCCTGCAAGGCAGCAGGCGTGGCGGTGGCGAGTGTGCGCTTAATTGCTCAACCTCATGTAGAAAAACGTATTATTTGCGGGAATATTTAGAATATAGCCCATGATTTATGTATAGATTATGATAAACAATGTATTAATCATCATTGTGTTGGGCATAAGTAGAAGATAATTAATATCTATAGGAATATTGTGGCTCGTCTGCATGAGGCAGCGATTAAATTAGAGAGCTATGATATGCTTGATCTACCCAAGGTAATGCAATTATTACTATTTGCAGCCGTTGTAATTTTATTCTTCCGCTGGGTGGTCGAGGATATGAATAGGTAGCCGCTTACGGCGGCCAGGACCTCAGTCCCGCAACATATCGATTTTCTTTCCAGCTTGCCGCTTGCCGATCCGTCTCTTGTGCCGGCGCGGCCTTGGCGGAAGTGTGGCGTGGTCGGTGTGCCCCGTCATCTCCCGACCGGCCTGCGCGAGCGGGCGGAAAGGGCATGGAGCGCATGGGACGAAGAGCTCGATCGCCATCGAAGCGCGCCAGCGATTGTCTTGGCAATCTCCGCATTCTGCTTGTCGGGGCTTTCGCCGCAACGGTGTAAAGCCGCCCGCATGGCTGAGGGCGGCTTCGGGACCGATCAGGGTGCAACGGTAAAGCTGTAGCTTCCGTTGGTCTTATGGCCGTCCGTGGAGAGCGCGTGCCATTCGACGGTGTATTTGCCGGGCGCCAGCTTATCGGTGACGGGCACCATCAGCGTCGCGTCCTTGTCCATCAGCGAGGCTTCGCCGGTCTTGACGGCCGTCTTGCCGGGGCCGGTAATCTTGATGCCGCTGAATTTCAGATTGAGGCCCTCGGAGAACGTCAGGTCGAGCTCCGACGGCGCTGCCTTCACCGTGCTGTCGGCCGCCGGAACGGCGGACTTCAGATGGGCATGTGCCATGGCCTGGCCGGCAAAGGCGATGCTGAGCGCGGCAGCTGCGAAGAGCATTTTCTGGATCTGGGGCATGTCTGGTTTCCTCTTCTGTTGATGATCTGCAGGAAGCCTGCGGATCGCTGATATCCGTTGGCGGCTGTGCCGGACGGAGCTTCCATTTTCCGTTGACATCGAAGGTCACGGATTATTGCCGTTGCAGCAGGTTTCGGATCTTCTGCAGCGCGACGTCGTTATTTTCCTGATAGGCGATCGTACCCCGCAAATTGCCGCCGGCATCGACGAGCAGCACCGATGCGGTGTGATCCATCGTGTATCCGCCATCGGGGCTGGGAACTTTCTTGGCATAGATGCGCCAGCCCTTGATGGCCTTCTGCATCTCTTTGGGATCGCCTGTGATGCCTATGATCCGATCCGTGAAGTTGCCGGTATAGCTGTGCATGATCTCGGGCGTGTCGCGCTCCGGATCGACGGAGAAGAAATAGGCCTTCAGCCTGTCGGCTTGCGGCCCGAGCGTCTTGAACCATCCTGCCATATCGTAGAGCGTGGTCGGGCAGACGTCGGGGCAATGCGTGTAGCCGAAATAGATAAGCGAGGGGTGGCCTGAAAGCGCTTTTTCGGTGATGGGCTGCCCGTGATCGTCTGTCAGGTCGAAGGATGCGCCGATGCTGGCCGCCGCCTGCACGTTCGGCATCATCACAAACGTCGCATAGCCGATAGTCCCGGCGGCGAGGACCACCAGGGCGATGGCCATTCCGGTGAAGCGGTGCTTTTTGGACATGGAATGTCTCCTTGTTGAATGCGGCGGCGGCCATTGCCGCCATCCTGCTTCCATTCTGTTGGAACATCGGCTCAGGGATCGTTCGATGAGTGCTTTTCGTTGACGCCCTTCATGCCGGGCATGCCTCCGCCGGGCGTGTCCGCCGCCATGGACCTGACCGGGAAATCAACCTCAACCGAGCCGGCCTTTTCGAATTTGAGCGTCGTCTTGATCGTCTGGCCCTGAAGGAAGGGCTCGGCGACTTGCATGAACATCACATGATAGCCGCTGGGTTTCAGCTCGACGGTCTTGCCGGCGGGAATGGGCAGACCTTTGGGAAGCTCGCGCATGATCATGACGTCATTGTCCATCTTCATCTCGTGAATCTGGACCTTTGCGGCGCGCGGCGAGCTGGCAGCGACCAGCCGGTCGTCGGTGTCCCCGGCATTGGTGATGGTCACGTAGCCTCCGCCGACAGGCGCTCCGGGCACCATGGCGCGAACGTAGGGAGCGGAGATTGTGAGATTGCCGAGCTTTATGTCGTCGGCGAAGGCGAAGGAAGAAAGCAGGGACGCCAGCCCGAAGGCGGCAAGAAGAGTGCGTTTCAACATGATCGGTATCCTTGATCCGGAAAAGAGAGCGATGGATTGCGCCTCGTCAGGTAAAGAAGCGCCGGAGCGGCGGCACGAAGCGGAACACGAGCTGGTCGAGGAGCAGCATCGCGACGATGGCCGCCCCCGTCAGCGGAAAGGTGACGCCGAAGACGATGGCGATGAGCCACAGGCCGACATAGACGGACTTCTGCGGCGGCATCGGCGGCACGCCGAGACGGCCGGCCGGCCGGCGTTTCCACCACATGGCGACAGCCGTTACGCAGCAAAGGACGATCGCCAGGCAAGCGCCCAGCATCAGGAGCTGGTTGAAAAGGTCCCATTCCTGTCCCTGGTGGATGTTGATGCCCCACTCGATCGCCCGGCCGAGCGCCGGATATTGATCGTAGGCGATATCGACCAGCGGCTTGCCGGAATATTGATCGATGTGAACGGTGCGTTCCTTGGCGAGATCGCCGAAATAGTGGCTTGCGGTATAGACGCCGGTTTCATCCGCCGGGATCGCCAGGTCGGAACCGGCAACCATGCCGAGTCCATGCATGATGTCGACGGCCTCGTTCAGGCCGATCGGCTTTGCCGATTGCGCGGCGGCGGCGGCGGTGTCTGACAGCGGAACAGGAGCGTTCTCGACCACCCAGCCGGGGCGGCTGACGACATCCTGCGTGGTCTTCGCCGATTTCGGAACGTCGTCCCAGACTGCGGCCGGCGTTCCCAGATTGTGGGCCGTCAGCCAGGCATTGACATTGGCGCCCCAGTAGCCGGACCAAGGCATGCCGCTGAAGGCCAGGAAGAAGATGAGGATGCCGGCAAGCGCGCCCGTGACGGCATGCAGGTCTCGCCAGAAGACGCGCCGCGACGGGTTGCCGCGAACCGTCAGCACGCCGCCGCTCTGCTGTCGCGGCCACCACAGATACATGCCGGTGACGACGAGGACGAGGGCGAAGCCTGCCACAATCTCGATGATGCGGTTGCTCCATTCTCCGAAATAGTCGAGGCTGTGGATGCGCTTGACGACCCAGCCGAACTCCTGCTTCGAGCCGACGGAGCCCAGGATGCTGCCGTCATAAGGGTTGACGTAGACGATGGTCGATTGGCCACCCCGGGACAGTGTTACCCAGGCCGAGCGGTCCGCAGCCGATGCCTCGCGATAGGAGGTGGCGCGTGCGCCCGGAAAGGCTGCAAGCGCCGCATCGGCAATCTGCTGCGGCTGCAGCATCGCTCCTCCCTTGGCGACGAGAAAGCGATGCGAATAGAAGGTATCGGCAATCTGATCCTTGAAGAGATACAGCGATCCGGTGACGGCCAGATTGAGCATGAAGGGAATGACGAGAAGGCCGGCGAAAAAATGCCAGCGCCAGATGGCGCGATAGAGCGAGATATTGTGGGTTGCTGCGGCTGCAGGCTCGGCAGCGGTAAAGGCAGACATGGAAATCCTCCGAAGATCGGCGGGCGGCGGCCAAGCGGTCGATCCGAGGAGGAGGCGGCATTCGGCCGTCGTTTGGAGCGGACCTGCTTCACATCCGCCGGACCAATCGGTCGGCATCGTTCGGCACGGTTCAGCTGGAAAGACCCATCCTCAGATTTCTACGACCCGTGGGTCGCGCATGACGGCAGCCGTTGACGGCAGGCGTCGCGACGAAAGCCGCAACGCCGGTTCAGCCAACGATGTCGAGGAGGGGTGGCGCTCTCGGGCCTGTGTTCGGCGGATAAAGCTGCCGGTGGAATGCCTCCGATCTTGCGACGACGGTCTCTTCGCGCGGGAAGGCGAGACGTTCGCAAATCTCGGTGGGAGGCGTGGGCAGCATCGCGGCAGACGCGATCCGGCATGCCTCGCAGCCGGGCGCATAGACCTTCCCATGCACCTTGCCGTCGGCATCCTTGTAGGTGATGCAGAGGATCGGCAACGACCCGTCCGGAAGCCGGTATTGAGCAAGCTCTATCGGCGATATTTCATCCGCCGTCGCGACGGCCGGCTGATGGGCGAAGCCGACAAGCAACAGCGCCACGGCGCAAACCATGCGCGCGCTCCACTGCCATGTACGCGAAATTCTCTTCCGCATTCCCGTCCCCACCACCGCATCTCGCGGATAAGGTCTGCAGTCATAGGACAGGCCCATACCAAGCGCAATGCGTCAATTCGTGCCGCGACGAAGCGGATGGAGATCCATATCTGACTCAGCTTCGCAAGCTGCTGGCCCGGATCACGAGTTCGTGGGCCAGGATCGTATTGTCGTTATCGGCATCGTCCTCGATGAGCGCCTTCAGCTTTCGAACGGATTGTTCGGCCATGTCGCGGCGGGGAAGCCGCACCGTCGTCAGCGGCGGGTCCAGAACGGCCGAAAAGCTGAGGTCGTCGAAGCCCGCGACCGCGATGTCGCGCGGAACCCGCAGGCCCTGCTCCTTCAGCGCGGCGATCAGGCCGTAGGCGGATTCGTCGTTCGAGCAGAAAACGGCGTCGGGCCGTCCGGCTCGTTTTTTCATCTCGTCGGCTGCCCTCCGCCCATCATTCACGGTGAAACCGGCCTGGAAATGGAGATCGGGGGTCGCGGGCAGCCCGTGCGCCGCAAGCGCCTTTTCCCAGCCGCGCCTGCGCGCGATCGCGACGATTTCCTTCGGCGGCCCGCCAAGATGGGCAATCCTTTTGTAGCCCTGCTTTGCGAGATGATCGACGACATCGTAGGCGGCCTGCACCTCGTCGATCTGTACCGCAGTCACGCCGTTGAGATCCGGTGTCGGGCTCAGCGTTCGGACGATCGGCAGACGCCGGCCTGCGGCAATGCATTCGAGAAGCCGCGGCGGGCAGTAGCTGGCCGTCAGCAGAACGCCGTCGATGCTTCCTGCCAGCAGCTCGTCGACATAGCGATCCGAGCGACGCGGATCGATGGCCGTATGGGCGATCATGATGTCATAGCCGCAATCATGGGCAGCGCGGTCGATATGCATCAAGAGATCGGGAAAGTTCGGGTTGGCGAGATTCGGGATGAGCACCAGAATGACCTTGCTGCGCTTCAGCCGCAGCGATCGCGCGTGACGATTGACTGCATATCCGGCTTCCTTCGCGGCCTGGACGACCCTCTGCCTCGTCTCCTCGGGAATGGGAGGGAGACCGGCCAGCGCACGGCTGACGGTCGAGGTGGAGACGCCGGCGATACGGGCGATGTCCGCCATCGTCGGTATCGGGCTCTTGCTGGTGAGTGTCGGCTTTCGTTTCGCCATCGGGCCTCTGCAACCGGGATCGTGTCGTTCACATGCATAAATATGCGATCGCGCTCTTGCACGCAATCGATTGCGCTGTTAGGGTCCGCGCAATCGATTGCGTAAGACGCTCGGCGATGTGGGGAGACATCGCCAGGCAGGCGGGGAGGGCCATATGGCAACATCGACACTTTCGATACAGCTTTATTCGCTTCGGCATCTGGGCGGGCTCGATCGGCAGCTAGATGCTGCAGCGCAAGCCGGGTTCACGGCGGTTGAAACCATCGGCGGCCATCTCGATGACCCGAAGGCTCTGAAGGCGGCTCTCGCCGGCCGCGGCCTGGTCGCGCCGAGCGGCCACATCGGCTTGCCGGCGCTTCGTGGCGACTTGGGCCGTGTTGCGGAAGCGGCCGCCGAGACCGGCATTGCGCAACTCTTCATGCCGGCTTTGCCGCCGGAAGAGCGCAGCGGCAATGCCGACGCGTGGCGTCGTGTCGGTGCCGAGCTCGGCGCGATGGCCGGGCGCCTGAAGGAGCGGGGCATATCGCTCGGCTATCACAATCACCATTGGGAGCTTGTGCGTTTCGGCGACGGCTCCTGTCCGCTCGACTGTCTTTTCGAGGGCGCCGCCGGCAGCCCGCTCGTCTGGCAGGCCGATATCGCATGGCTTGCCCGCGGCGGCGACGATCCGAAGGCCTGGCTCGAAAAATATGCGCACCTGCTTGCTTCCGCTCATGTGAAGGATCAGGCGCCCGCGGGAAGAAACGCGGACGAGGACGGCTGGTGCGATGTCGGCTCCGGCATTCTCGAGTGGCCCGATCTCTGGACCTTTGCCCTTGCACGCGGCGCGCGCCTGATGGTGGTCGAGCACGACAATCCCAAGGATCCGGCGGGCTTTGCCGCCAGGAGCTTCGCCTATCTCCAGAAGATCCGCTAGCCGGGTCGCCTCATATCAGTGCAGATCGATTTCGTTCAACCAGGGGGGAGGAACCACAGATGAACGGCAAGTCGGGTAGCATGGCAATGAATCGCCGATCGTTCCTCGGGGCAACGGCAGCGGCATTGGCCGCAAGTGCTGCGGGCAAGGCGTTTGCGGCGGATGAAACCCTTACCTTCTGGGACATGGTCTGGGGAACGGGCGCCACTTACACGGCCGCCGCCAGGGAACTGGCGGGAAAATACATGCCCGCCAATGGCGCGCTCGGTGTCCGCTATCAGTCGATCCCGTGGGCAAACTGGTATCAGACCTTCACGTCGGCAGCCGCATCGGGAACCACGCCGGCGGTCAGTTCCGGCGCAGCCTTCCTACCATTCTATTTTCTCGACCAGGGCGTGGCGGTTCCGGCCGACAACCTGATCGCCAAGCTCGACAAGGACGGCAAGAACGATTTCCTACCCGGCTTGCTGCAGGCGATGAAGACGGATGGCGGCTATGCGGGCGTGCCCTGGTCGATGGATCTGCGCGTCATCTGGTATCGCAAATCGCTGCTGGAAAAGGCCGGTGCCGAGCCGCCGACCGACTGGGATGGCTATATCAAGGCCGGCGAAGCCCTCAAGAAGATCGGCCATATCGGCCTTGGCCTTGCGGCCGGCAGCACCACCACCGATGCCCAGCACACGGTTTCGGCGCTGATGATCAACAACGGCGGCGGCTTCTTTGCTCCGGACGGTTCCTTGAATTGCGTCAGCGACCGCAACATCGAGACGCTCGATTTCATCAACGAGCTCGTGCGCAAGGGCATCATCGATCCCTATGCCGCCAGCTATACGTCCGACAACCTGTCGAGCGACTGGAAATCGGGACGCGTCGCCATGGGCTTCGGGCAGACTGGTCTCGACAAGACGCTGCCGCAGGAAATCCAGTCCGACGCGGTGGTCGCGCATCCCGTCAAGGCCCGGCACGGCGATCTCGGCACGGTCTACTACATCAACTCCCTCTGGATGTTCACCACGACGCCCTCGCAGGAGTCTTCGGAAGCATTCCTGGCCTGGTATCTCGACAACATGCACGTCTACTGGACGAGCGGAGTTGCAATCGACGTACCGGTCAAGAAGAGCATTGCCGAGCTTCCCGTCATACAGAGCAATCCTAATCTCGTTCTGTCGATCAACGAGTGGCAGCCGGTGGGCAAGACGATCGGCGCTCAGGCGCCGCATGCCTTTGCCGCGCTCAATGCCGTCGACGGCGGGGCCGCCAGTGCCGCCTTCGTCCAGCAGATCATCCAGGGAAAGACGAAGTCCAAGGATATTCTCGAGACCCTGGAGGCATCGCTGAGAAAGGTCGTGCAGTAACATGGCCGAGGTGCAGGCATTGTCGGGAGAGCGGCGGCGAACGAGAATGTCGGCCGCCTCCCGCAGCGGGACGCAGGCGCGGCGCGGGGCGACCATGGTCGGCCTCGCCATGCCCTCGATCCTGCTGATGGCACTGATCAATGCCTACCCGCTGGGCTACGCCCTCGTGCAATCGCTGCACAATGGCGGCCTGCTGCGTCTCGGCAAATTCATCGGCTTCAGGAACTATCTCAATGTGCTCACCGATCCGGCCTTCTGGTCGGCGGCGTCCTTCACGCTGCTGTTCACGGTCAGCGGCGTGTTCGGCAGCTGGCTGATCGGCTTCGGTCTCGCAATCCTGCTGAAGCCGCAATTTCCGGGGCGGAACCTGTTCAAGGTGTTGCTGCTGCTGCCATGGATCGTGCCGATCGTCGTCACGTCCATGAGCTGGAACTGGCTGGTGGCGACCCCCGATAGCCTGTTGCCGCAGCTTGCCGAGACATTGGGGCTCGGGCAGGTGCTGTTTCTCGCCGATCCCACGATGGCCATGGTCACGGTCTGTCTGTTCAAGATATGGATCAGCTATCCCTTCATGATGATGATGGGCGCCGCCGCGCTCGAGAGCATCGACAATAGCGTCTATGAGGCGGCGACGCTGGACGGTGCGAATTCGCGCCAGCAGATCCGCTACATCGTTCTGCCGATGACCGCGCGTTCCACCTACATCAGCTGGATCCTGATGACGATGTTCTCGGTCAACGATTTCGCGACGATCTATCTGCTCACCGGCGGCGGGCCGGTCAATGCGACGACATCGCTGATCGTGCTTGCCTATCGCTCCGTCTTCCAGGACTTCCTGCCCGGATATGGCGTCGCGATTTCCTTCATGATGACGATCGTTCTGGTCGCCCTTTCGCTCCTGCTGTTTCGGCAGGTGCGCAAGGCCAATTTCTAGGAGGGTCCTTATGGCGACGAAGGCAACAGCCCCGAATACGACAGCCGGCATCGGCAAGTCTTCCGGCTGGGTGCGGACCGTGGTGCTCGCGGTGATAACGCTGGTTGCATTGAGCCCGATCCTCGTCATTTTCGGCCTTGCCTTGAGGCCGCGCCTTTATTCCGAAGCGACCGGCCCGACCCTCTCGACCTTCGTCTACGTTCTCAGGAATACGGATATCCTGGTGTGGTTGAAGAACAGCCTCGTCGTCTCGGTCATCGCTTCTTGTCTGTCGCTGTTCGTTGCCGCGCCCGCAGGCTATGTGCTGTCGCGTGCCCGAGGCAGCGCCGTTTCGCTTTATTCGATGCTGATCTTCGTCATCCAGAGCTTTCCGGTCGTCGTCTTCATCATTCCGCTTTTCATCATGCTGTCGCGGATCGGGCTCGTCGATACGCTGTCGGGAGTTTCCATCATCTACGTCGCCTCCAGCGTGTCGGTGGCCTGCTGGATGATGGCCGCCTATTTCGACGGCATTCCGACCGATCTCGAAGAGGCGGCCTGGATCGACGGCTGCACGGTATTCGGCGCCTTTCTGCGCATCGTGCTACCCAATTCCCTGCCGGGCATCCTGTCGACGGCGATCTACGGCTTCCTCGTCGCGTGGAACGATTATCTGGTGGCGCTCGTCTTTCTGCGAACCGACAGCCGCTTTACCCTGCCCGTCGGCCTGCAGACATTCTTCCAGCAGAACCAGACCGATTGGGGTCCAGTGATGGCCTGCGCCGTGATCATGCTGGCGCCACCGGTCATCATCTTCGCTTTGCTCAATCGCTTTTTCAGCATCGGTGGCATCGGCGGTTCGCTTGCCGGCCGATGACATCAGTCCAAGGGGTCTCTCCATGCCGGATGCCAAGAACCGCGAGTTCAGGCTCGAAACCTTTCGAGCCGTGCTCGATCGCATCATCCCTGCGGATGATTATCCCGGCGCGCTCGACAACGGCGTGGACGAATTCATTCTCTCGCTTTGGGATGCCGGGCTTGTTGCCGGCGGGCAGGGCATCCGCGAGGGCCTCGGGAAACTGGATCGGCAGGCATCGAACGGTTTCGCCGCCCTGTCGGCGGGGGAGCAGGATCGTCTGCTTGCGGGCTGTGAGGCAGAGGAATGGTTCCATCTTCTCTGCGAGCTCGCCGCCGAGGGTTTCTATGCGGATCCGGCCAATGGCGCCAATCCCGATGCGATTTCGTGGCGCATGATCGGCTATCGCCCAGGCTTGCCCGAAGGGCCAAGCGGCCCGCCGGAGAACGCGGATGATGCCGTCCGCGGGAGGTTACGGGCATGAAGATCGACTATGACGCGATTATCGTCGGCGCCGGTGCTGCGGGCAACATCGCGGCAGGTGTTCTGGCCGAAGCCGGCAAGCGCATCCTGCTTGTCGAGCGCGGCAAGAGGCGGACCTATGCGGAGGACGGCCATCGCGATCATCTGCGGAACCATCGGCTGCAGGCCTATGGCTTCAACACCGGACCGGAGATCGACGGCAATCCGCGCGTCTTTGTCGACCGGCAGGGCAGCCGGCACGTCATCAAGCCGTACCAGGACAATTATCACGTCAATGCCGCGGTCGTCGGCGGCGGAACCTTCGTCTATGGCGGCCTCGCCTGGCGCTTTCATCCCAAGGATTTTCGCATGGCGTCGACGTATGGCCGTCCCGACGGCTCCTCGCTGGTCGACTGGCCGATTTCCTACGACGATCTTGAGCCCTGGTACGGGAGGGCCGAACACGAGATAGGCGTTTCGGGTGACGGCGGCGGCGACCGCAATTCCGGGCCTCGCGGCCGCGATTATCCGATGCCGCCGGTGGCGGACAATCCGGCAAGCTTCCATCTGCGGGCGGGGGCGAAGGCGCTGGGTCTTTCGACCTTCACACCGCCGCTCCTCGTCAACACCGTGCCTCGCGCGGGGCGAGGGGCCTGCATCCGCTGCGGCTCGTGCGTCGGCTTTCCCTGTCCGAGCAACGGCAAGAACGGCACCCAGAACACTCTGCTGCCGCGGGCGCTGGCGACCGGGCGCTGCGATCTCCTGACCGAGACCGTCGTGGAGCGCGTCGCCACCGACGACCGGGGCAATGTCGTCGGCGTCGATATTCTCGAGACGGATGAGGCCGGGCACCTTTGCCGTCGTCGCATTCTCTCCCGCATCGTCATCCTGTCGGCCGGTGCGATCGAAACGGCGCGGCTCATGCTGCTGACGCAAACGGCCCGCGAGCCGAACGGGCTCGGCAACAATCACGATCAGGTCGGCCGCAATCTGCAGGGGCACTACTATCCGACGGTCTTCGGTCTTTTCGAAGAGCCGGTCCAGGACAGCAAGGGGCCGGGCGTGACGATTGCGACCACCGACTACAATCACGGCAATGACGGTATCATCGGCGGGGCGATGCTGGCGGATGATTTCGTCATGCTGCCGATCATTCTCTGGAAATCCGGCCTGCCCGACGATCTGCCGCGATACGGGCTGAAGGCAAAGCATTTCATGCGCGACAATTTTACCCGCATCGCGCAGATCAAGGGGCCTGTGCACGAAATCCCAAGCGCCGACTGCCGTGTTCGCCTCGATCCGGACGTCCGCGATGCATATGGACGCTCCGTTGCACAGTTGTCGGGAACGACGCATCCGGAGACGGTTCGCACGGCCGATTACATGCTGGACAAGGCCGATGCCTGGATGCAGGCCGCCGGCGCCATGCGGACATGGGGGAAAAAGCAGACGCTGCGCCTTTCGGCGGGACAGCACCAGGCGGGCACCTGTCGCATGGGGGAGGCGCCCGAAGTCTCCGTCACCGATCGTTTCGGCAAAGTCTGGGGACATGACAATCTCTATGTCTGCGATGCCTCGCTCCACCCGACGAATGGCGGCTACAATCCGGTATTGACCGTCATGGCCCTGGCGTTTCGAAATGCCGAGCGGATCGCCAGCTTCCTTTAGTTGTCAAGCAAGCGATGGTTCGGGGCACCGGATGGCGTGGAAGGCGAGCGCGGCGGCTTCCCGTCATCATCTCAGGTAACGGACAGGCTTCTTGCCGGTGCCAGGACCTCCCGACGACGTTTTCAACCCATGGCCGAGGATCCCGGAAAAATAGGTGGTTGTTGATGGGAAAGGGATGGCATAAGCTTCCTGTATTATCGTTAATCCAAGCGGAGGAGAGACTATGCCATCCATGCGTCCGGGATCGGAAACCCGACGTCTATTGCCGCGTCAAGTCAGCGAGCTGGTCGTCTTCGACATTGCCTCATCGACGGCGCGCGTGATTTACGAGACCGGCGAGCTCATCGAAGCCCCCAATTGGTCGCCCGATGGCAAGTGGTTGATCTACAATGGCGACGGCCGCCTCTTTCGCATCTCTCCCGATGGGCAGGATGGCCCGCATCGCATCAATACGGCGCCGGTGGAGAATCTGAACAACGACCATGTCGTCTCGCCGGACGGGCGCTCCTTCTTCGTCAGCGCCAATGACGGTCATCTCTATCGGGTGCCGTTCGAGGGCGGGATGCCGAGCCGCGTTTCCAACGAGCACCCAGCCTCGCGCGGCTTCAAATACTATCTGCACGGCATTTCGCCGGATGGCGCGATGCTCGCCTATATCGGGCTGGAGCGCCGTGAGGGCGGCGGCGTCTTCACGCGCGTCTGCACCATTCCAGCCGCAGGCGGCCAAGACGTGTTTCTGACCGACGGCGCATGCCCTGTCGACGGGTCCGAGTTTTCGCCGGACGGGCAGTGGATCTATTTCAATTCCGAAGCGGCGGCGACGCAGCCGGGTCACGCACAGGCGTTCCGCATGCGCTCCGATGGCTCCGGGCTGGAACAGCTGACGCATGACGAGCGGGTAAACTGGTTCCCGCATCCGGCACCCAACGGCCGCGACCTCGTATATTTGAGCTATCCGGTTGGAACGATCGGCCATCCCGCGGACAGGGATGTGATCCTGCGGCTCATGCCTGCGGAAGGCGGCAAGGCTCGCGATCTCGATGCGTTCAATGGCGGGCAAGGCACCATCAATGTGAATTCCTGGGCGCCCGATTCCCGTGCCTTCGCCTATGTCCGCTATCCGGTGGCGGCGGGCTGAGCGGGCTTGCCGCAGCTTTCAGCCGCGAAGGGTCGAATTCGAGCTTTGGCGTATCAAAAGATCGGGCTCGATGAGCGTTACGCGCGGCGGCGGCAAATCCGCCTCCGCGCCGATCAGGTCGACGACACGCTCCACGGCCATGGCCGATACGCGCTCGACATTATAGTCGACCGTCGAGATCGGCGTTACCGCATACTCGCCGAATTCGATATTGTCGAAGCCCATGAGCGCGACGTCATCGGGGACGCGAATGCCGTTGCGGGCGCAATATCGCAGAACCCCCAGCGCCAATGAATCATTGGTTGCAAAAATGGCGGATGCTCCGAGCCGCTGGCTGAAGATCGTATCGGCGGCCCAGTAGCCGTGCGCGACCGAGTGGCCGCTCGGTTTGACGAATAGCGCGGTGTCGAGCTCAAGCCCGGCATCCCGGTGTGCCTGCATATAGCCTTCCAGCTTTTCCGAATTGCCGAGCTTCGTGCCGCCGTCGATGATGACGATGCGGCGGTGGCCGTTGCTCAAGAGGTGGCCGACTGCCTTGTAGGCCCCCATGCGCTCGTCCATGCAGACGGCATCGATGCCGGCATCGGGATCGCCGACGAGCAGGACGACGGGATAATTGCGCGCGCGCAGCTTGCGGATATGATCCAGGCGGCGGTGGCTGCAGGGGAACACCAGCATGCCATCGGCCCGCCTGGCCCGAAAGGTTTCGATCATTTTTTCCTCGACGGCGATATCGTTGTTCGAGGTCGCAAAGAGGGTGGTATAGCCGCGCTTGGAAAGTTCGCCTTCCACGGCCTGCGCCACGGCAGTCAGCACCGGATTCGAGAGGTCGGTCAGGATCAGCCCGATCGAACGGGTTTCGCGGCGCACCAGCGATGTGGCGACATAGTTGGGCAGATAATTCAGCTCGCGCGCGACACCCGCGATGAGCGCCCGCGTTTCGGGAGGAATGCGCGAGCTGCCTCGCAAAGCCAGCGACACGGTGTTCACCGAAAACCCGGTTTTATCGGCGATATCCTTCAAGCGCGCCGCAGGCTTTGCCATGCAAATTCGACTCCTGTCACACCGTCTGCTGTTTCAGAGCGGCAATCGCTCTATATTGCAGGCAATCCGGTGCCATTTCCATCAATTCGATCCGGTTGCCATCCGGATCTTCGATCCATGCGCCACGATTCCCGTCAAGCCCGGACTTGATCGGCGAGGTGAGCGCAATGCCGGCTTTCTCCAGCTTTGCCGCCGCAACGTCCAGATTGTCAATCGTCAGGCAGAAATGGTTGGTGCCGTTGGCATCGAGTCCGGGGGCGCGATCGCTGTCGGCGCCGGGGAAGAGTTCGAGAAACTGGCGATCGGTGATGCGCAGATAGACGATCCACGCCGTCCCGTCGGCGCGCTCGAGCCTGTGCATTTCCTGGAGGCCAAGCCTGTCGCGATAGAATTCCAGCGACGCGCCGAGGTCCTTGACCTCGATGGCGAGGTGGCCGAGGCCGGTAATGTCATCCATGTGATGTCTCCGAAGCGGTTGATTTAACGATAATACTGCGTATGGCAGGCAAGCAATGTTTTTGACGATTTCCTTGGGCAGGTTTGGCGGCTGGAAACCCGGATCGGCTAGTCCCAGAGCGGGGCGCCCGGCGGATCGATGGCACGCGAACTCTGCGGCAGCGCGTCGATCGCCTCGATGTCTGCGGCGGTCAGGGTGAGCGTATGCGCCTGCCAGTTCGAGCGTATGCGTTCGGGTTTCGAAGAGGTTGGAATTGCGGCATAGCCTTTGGACAGTTCATAGGCGAGCGCGACCTGCTCGATGGTTGCTCCGTGCCGCTCCGCAATGAGACGCATCTGCTCGATATCGCCCATGCGGCCTTGGGCAACAGGCTGGTAGCAGGTCACGAGAATGCCGCGTTTGCCGCAGACCTCTGCGATTTTGCGGTTCTGGAACAAAGGGTTGAGCTCTATCTGGTTGGTGGCGACAGCCCCTTTGCCGAGAAGGGCCTCCGCTTTTTCCACAAGCGCAATGGTAAAGTTCGAGACGCCGATCATCCGTGTGCGCGCCGCCTCGCGTGCCTCGGCGAGTTGTTCGAGATAGATTTGCGGTTCGATCCGACCGTGGGGCGCCGGCCAGTGGATCAGGGTCAGGTCGACCTGATCGACGCCGATGGTGTCGCAGCTTTGCCGCAGGGACGGCAGCAGTTTTCCGGGATCGAGATTGTCCACCTTGATCTTCGTCGTGACGAAAATCTCGTCCCGCTTCAGCCCGCTTTGCCGCACGGCTTCGCCGACGCTCTGCTCCGTGCCGTAGGATTGCGCCGTGTCGAGGTGGCGATAGCCCGTTTCGAGCGCGCAGAGAATGGCTGCAACGCCATCCGCGCCTGTCCTTCCCCATGTCCCAAAGCCTAATCGGGGAATCGAATCCATCATGATGTCTCCTCCAAAACAAACCCGATCGGCAAATACACGCTTGACGCCTATCGAGAAGCCGCTAGTATTAACGTTAATATCAGGATGTGCAAGCGCCGGAGGAGGCCGTACTCGCTGATTGGAGGAAAATCGATGGCATTGAGATGGAGCCGGGTCGCCCCGCAGCTTGCGCTCGCGCCTGCCGTGCTGATCACGGTCGTCGCGTTCATCGGATCGATCGTCTGGACCGTCGTGCTTTCGTTCACCCGCAGCCGGCGCCTGCCGGAATACGAGATCGACTGGTCCAATCCCTTTCGCCAGTACACCAGGCTTTTTGCCGATGCCGGCTGGGAGATATCCCTTCGCAATTTGATCGTGCTGGCGATCGGCAGCGCGCTTGCCATCGTGCTCGGCTTCATTCTCGCCGCCATGATCGAGCGGGAGCGGCGTGGCGAAGATGTCTTCCGGACCGTCTTCCTTTACCCGCTCGCCGTCTCGCTGATCGTCACCGGCGTCGCCTGGCGCTGGATTTTCAATCCGCAGCTCGGCCTTGAGAATTTCCTGCACGGCATCGGCCTTCCCGGCGTGAGCTTCAATTGGCTGAACGATGGCCAGACGGCGATGTATGCGATCATTCTCGCCTCGGTCTGGCAAAGCTCCGGCTTCTATATGGCGCTGATGCTCGCCGGCCTGAAGGGCATCAATCACGAGATCTGGAGTGCTGCGCGCATCGATGGCGTCAGCCTCTGGCGCGTCTATCTCGAAGTCATCATCCCGATGATGAAATTCACCTTCCTCACCTGCGCGATCCTGCTCTCGCTCGGGGTCATCAAGGCATACGACATCATCGTTGCGATGACCAATGGCGGCCCCGGCCAATCCACCTGGCTTCCCGCCTATTTCACGATCAAGGCGATGACGGAGAAGAGCAATCTCGGCTACGCCTCGGCCGCCGCGTCGATGATGCTGGTCGTGACGCTGGTGATCTTCCTGCCACTGGTGGCGCTGACCGCCTGGCAGCAGCGCGCCGCCCGCAAGGGAGGCCATGCATGAGCGATATCGAAGCCGTCAGACCGCCGGTCGCCGCCGCCGAAACGTCGGCCCAGGTCATGTTCCCGAGAGCGAAGAAGCGTATCAAGGGCCGTTCGATCGCGGTGCTCGTGTTCCTGTCGATGGCCGCGCTCTTCTTCTGCGTGCCGCTTTACGTGCTGATCGTCACCTCCTTCAAGTCGATGGATCAGATCCGCGAAGGCGCCATCTTCTCATGGCCGCGCGAATGGACGATCGAGCCATGGATCTATGCCTGGAGCCAGGCCTGCTCCGGCATCACCTGCACGGGTCTGAGGGGCGGTTTCTGGAATTCGGTGGCAATCCTCTTCCCATCGTTGATCGCTTCGATTTCGCTGTCGGCCGTTACCGGCTATGCCCTGGCGCTGTGGAATGTGAGATGGACGGGTGCATTTCTTTTTCTGCTGTTTCTCTGCGCCTTCGTGCCGTTTCAGATCATCATGTATCCGCTGATCGTCATTACCGTCGGCATGGGGATCTATGGTTCGCTCTGGGCTGTGGCCTTCATTCACACAGTCCTCTCCATGCCGATCCTGACGCTGATCTTTCGCAATTTCTACAAGGATATCCCCGCCGATCTTACAAAGGCGGCCATCATGGATTCGGGGTCGTTCTGGCGGATCTTTCTGGAGATCATTCTGCCGATGTCGGGCAACATCCTGATCGTCGTCCTGATCATGCAGGTCACGCATATCTGGAACGACTATCTGATCGGCGTGACGTTCGGCGGCCTGGGTGCCGCGCCGATGACGGTCAATCTCGCGAACATGGTGACGGTATCGACGGGCACCGTCGCCTACAACGCCAATATGGCCGCAGCGCTGCTGACCGCCATTCCCCCTCTCTTCATCTATTTCGTCCTCGGCAAGTTCTTCGTGCAGGGAATCTCAGCCGGCACGATCAAAGGTTAGGGCAACGGATGCCAAGTGTTTCCTTCGAACATATCGTCAAGAAATACGGCGAGGTCAGTGTCCTCTCCGGCCTCAATCTGGCGATCGATCACAGCGATTTTCTCGTGCTGCTCGGCCCGTCCGGCTGCGGCAAGACGACGTTGCTCAACCTGCTGGCAGGTCTCGTCGACGTGTCCAGTGGACGCATCATGATCGGTGAACGCGACGTGACCGAACTCGATCCGAAGGATCGCGGGCTGGCCATGGTCTTCCAGTCCTACGCGCTTTATCCGACGAAGACGGTGGAGGGGAATTTGCGCTTCGGCCTCTCGGCGCTGAAACTGCCGAGGGAGGAGGCCGACCGGCGCATCAAGTGGGCGGCAAGCCTGCTGCAGCTCGAACCGCTGATGAACCGCAAGCCGGCGCAACTGTCCGGCGGCCAGCGCCAGCGCGTCGCCATCGGTCGCGCACTGGTCAAGCATGCCGACGTGCTGCTCTTCGACGAGCCGCTGTCCAACCTCGATGCCAAGCTTCGCACCGAAATGCGGCTCGAGATCAAGAAACTGCACGAGGAGTTGAGGCCGACCGTCGTCTATGTGACGCACGACCAGATCGAGGCGATGACGATGGCAACCAAGATCGCCGTGATGAACGGCGGCGAGATCCAGCAGTTCGGCACGCCGGACGAGGTCTACGAGCAACCGGCAAATCTGTTCGTTGCCGGCTTCATCGGCTCTCCGGCCATGAACCTTGTCGAAGCCAGGATCATGCGGGATGGGGATCGCGCCGGCGCAATCGCGGCGGATGGCCGGCGCTTCGACCTTTCGGACTATGCCTATTCCGCCCCGCATCCGGGCGAGGATCAGCCGATCATCATCGGCATGCGGCCCGAGCATTTCGTCATCGGAGGGCCATCGCATCCGGCCGCATGCTCGCTGGAGCTGCCGGTGCGGATCGTCGAGCGCACGGGCTCCGATGCGATCCTGTCGCTTGGCACCGGCCCCTCCCTGATCGCGGTGCGCATCGAGCCGGATCGCGCCGCCAGGCTGAAGCCCGGCGAACTCGTCTCTGTGACCTATCCCAGGACGAAACTGAACCTTTTCGACGCCCGGAGCGGGCGGCGGCTTTAACGGGAGGAACGCATGCTGAAGAACTGGAAAAAGGCATGGCTGGTGGCGACCATCGCCATCTGCCCGAGTGTGGTTCATGCCGAGGATCTGGTCATCTACCAGAAGTGGTCGTCGCCCGCGGAGGTCGCGGCTCTCAACGTCCTGAAGAAGGCAGCCGAGGAAAAGGGGATCAAGTGGATCGATATCACCATCCCGCATGACACCGGTTCGAACGTCAATCTCATGAATCTGGTGACCGGCGGCCAGCCGCCGAACGTGTTTTCCGAGAACAATCCCGGCGTTTACCGCGATCTGACGAATATGGGGCTGGGCCGCCCGCTGACCGACGTCTTCAAGGCGGATGGCGCTCTGGACAAGTTCCCGCCTTCCGTCGTCAAGTCGATTACCGTCGACGACCAGATCATGAAGATACCGCTCGGCATCCACGTCGACGGCATGCTTTACTACAATATCGAGGCGGCAAAGAAGGCGGGCGTCGATCCTGCGAAATGGACGTCGCTGGACGAAATGTACGCCGATTTCGACAAGATCAGGAAGGCCGGCATCGTGCCGCTGGCACTCGGCGCCCAACAATGGCAGGTCGGCTATCTCACCCATGCCCTGGTGGCGAGCATCGGCGGCGCCGACCTCTTCGAGCGAATCTACGGGCCGAAGCCTGATGAAGCTGCCCTCGATGCGCCGGAGCTTCGGACCGCGTTCGAGTGGCTGCGCAAATTCCAGCAGGCCGCCGATCCGGGTTCCGTCAACCGCGACTGGAACATGACCACCAATATGGTGATCGAGGGGCAGGCGCTCATGCAGATCCATGGCGACTGGATGAAGGGCGAGTGGCGTGCGGCGGGCAAGGAAGCCGGCAAGGATTTTGGCTGCGTCCAGATTCCCGGAGCAAAGGCGCTGTCGGTGACGGTCGATGCCTGGGGCATTCTCGGCAAGCAATCGCCTGAAAAGGATGCCGCGGAGGTCGAATTCGCCAAGCTCATCGTCGATCCGAAGATCAATGCGGCCTTCGCCGCGGCGAAAGGGTCGACGCCCGTGCGCACCGATGTCGATCCGTCGACGTTGGACGCCTGCTCAAGGAATGTCCTCGACATGCTGAAGGACCCTGCGCATCAGGTGCAGAATCCGCATTCGATGGTCGATGAGGACTGGCAGTCGGCGATATGGGACGTCGCCTTCAATTACTGGAGCAAACCGGACATGACCGTCGATCAGGCCGTGGCTGCGCTCAAGGAGCAATATCAGGCCATCCTGCAATAATCCCTCCCGAGACGATGCCGGCCGCAGCGGGGCCTGCGGCCGGCGGTGAAACATGAACAGAAGGCACACGCGACATGGATACAAGACTTCTCGATGAAGACGCCGTCATGCAGATCTGCTTCGTCACCGACGACGTGGTGAAGTCCGCGCAATGGTTTTCCGATCTTACGGGCAAGCCCCTGCCGAAGGAGGGCAAGGCCGCCGAACCGGACGAGGCGCGGGCGATTTATGACGGCAAGCCGGCTGCCGTCGGCTGCCGCATCATGATGTTCAAGTTCGGGAATATCGACGTGGAGTTTCTGCAGCCCGGGCCGGAGAAGAGCGCCTGGCGCGACTTGCTGGAGGAGAAGGGGCCTGGTTGCCATCACATCGCGTTCCGCACCCGCAATCTGACGAAGCGCAACGCATTTCTTGAAGGCAAGGGCCATCAGCTGCTGCAGCGCGGCGAGTTCGATGGCGGTCATGGACGCTACGCCTACTACGACACCGTCAGGGATCTCGGCGTCATGGTCGAATTGCTGGAGTTCGACAACGACAAGGAACCGCAGGGCTGATTGTTGCCGACCCTTCCGAAGGGAGGGCCGCTCACGTTTGACGTTCATTCCCAGAGAGCAGATCCATGGCCTATCCGATCGCATATCAACTTTATTCGTCCAGGAATTTTCCGCCGCTTCATGCGCAGTTTCCAGTGCTGAAATCCCTGGGCTACGATGCCATCGAGCCCTGGTTGCCGGCTTATGAGACCGACCCCGCGCTGTTCCGGCGGCAGATCGACGATGCCGGCCTTGCCTGTTTCGGATTCCATATGCCGCTGAAGGGACTTGTCGCCGAGCCGGACCGTTTCATCGAGATCGCGCAGACGCTCGGTGCGGCCTGCATGATCCCGCCTTTCGTACCGAAGGAGGAGCGCATCGATACCGCCGACTACTGGAAAGGGATCGGCGAGCAGCTTGCGACGGGTGCCGAACGCGCGGCACGGCATGGCTTGAAGGTCGCCTGGCACAATCATGATTTCGAATATGTCCCGCTTGCAGACGGATCGAGGCCCATCGATCACATTCTCGGTGCTGGCAACGAGGTCTTGTTCGAGATCGACTGCGGCTGGATCACGCGCGCGGGTGCCGAGCCTGCCGCGGAACTGGAGCGTTATGCTGATCGCATCATCGCCATCCAGACCAAGGATACGGCGCCTCCAGGAACGACGGTCGACGACGGCTGGGTCGCAACGGGCGACGGGATCATCGACTGGGCAGCCCTGGTCCCATACTTTCGCAAGACCCGGGCGGATCACATCGTCACGGAGCACGACAATCCCTCTGATTGGCAGCGCTTTGCCAAGCGGTCGATCGATCATATCCGCTCGCTCGGCTTGTAGAGGGCGGTCAGGTGAAGATCATCGACGTCAAATGCGCGGTCATCGGTTCAAGCCCCGTCATCCGTATCGTCACCGACGCCGGCATCGACGGCTATGCGCAGGCGGAGACCTGGAAGCCGTTCCTGAAGTCCTATGTTCTCGCGTTCCGGGACGCGCTCGTCGGACTGGACCCGACGGATGTCGAGCGCGTGATGCTGCGCATCCGGCAGCGCGGCGGCTTCAAGCCGTGGGGGGCGGTCGTCAGCATCATCGAGATGGCGCTGTGGGACATCGCCGGCAAGGCCGCCGGTCTGCCGGTCTACAAGCTTCTCGGCGGCAAGGTGCGCGACCGGGTTCGCGTCTATAACGGTGCCGTGCGCGAACCGCTGGCTGGTTTCATGCCGGAGGACTATGCCGCAAATTGCCGCGCGATGAAGGCGGCAAGGGAAGGTTTCACCATCGTCAAGCAGCCGATCGGCTTTCACAGCCGAATGCGGCTCGAAGTGCCGGATTTCTTTTACGGCGATCCGGAGGCCGGCGGGATGCATGGCGCTCACGATCGCGGCCTGCTCACCGAACGCGGGCTCAAGCACATGGTCGCCTGCGTCGCGGCCATGAAGGAGGAGCTGGGCGAGGGGATAGGCCTGGCGCTCGATTGCGGCCCGGGCTGGACCGTACCGGATGCGATCCGTTTCGCAAAGGCGGTCGAGCCGTTCAACCTCGTCTGGCTGGAAGACATGCTGACCGGGGATTATTCGCCCTTCGTCAATGCGGATGTCTACCGCGATCTGACGGTGTCCACCTCGACGCCGGTCCACACCGGAGAACAGATCTACCTCAGGCAGAATTTCAAGCCGCTCATCGAGAGCAAGGCCGTCAATATCATCGGGCCAGACCCTTGCGATGTCGGGGGCATCGCGGAGCTGAAATGGATCGCGGAATATGCCGACCTGCATGGTATATTGATGGCGCCGCACGGAACGGCGAACGGCCTGCTGGGGCTTGCCGCCCTCGTCCAGGTCTGCGCGACGCTTCCGCACAACTACATCGCCTTCGAATACCCGATCGGCGATCCCTCCTGGTGGTACGGCATCGTCGATGGCCTGCCGGACCCGCTTGTCGTCGACGGCCATATCGCCGTTTGGGATGCTCCGGGTCTCGGCGTTACCCTCAATGCGGAGAGGGCGGGGGCCTATTTGGTCGCCGAGGACCAGGCATTCTTTGATTGAGACGGCTTGCGGTCTTCGACAATCTCCCTCGCGGCGAGGCCCATCGGGATACGACAACCGGTTCGTATGCACGTTCGCATCGTTTTTGCTCGTTGTCGTCGCGTACCTCCTCCGGCGCAGAGCGACACAAGGCTTTCCGTCGGATCTTGCCTTGCGGCCAGCCATGATGCGCAGCGATCAGGTTTTCGGCGTTAACGGCAGCCCGCCGCCGCTGGCTTTCGCGATCGGCGCGCAAGAATGCCGCTTCCCATGGGCATCAATAAAGCAACCGCGCTCGTATCGTTCCCGGAATCTGGCGGAGCTCATTCAATATGTCATCCGCTGCCGTCTGGGTCACGCCCTCGGCTTCGATGACCACGTAACCCGTGTCGCCGTATGTCTGCAGGAACTCCCCGACGATATTAAGCGCACGGGCCGAAAAAACAGTGTTCAGGCTGTTGAGGATGCCAGGGCGGTTTTCATGAACGTGGATGAAGCGCGTGCCGTTTGGCCGCGGCGGCAGTTGAACCTGCGGAAAATTGACCGCGCCGAGCGTCGAGCCAACATCGGAATACTCGACAAGCTTCCTGGAAACCTCCCTTCCAATCCGCTCCTGCGCCTCCTCGGTCGATCCGCCGATATGCGGCGTCAGTATAACGTTGTCCAGGCCTTGCAGCGGCGTTTCGAAACGTTCGCTGTTTGAGGCCGGCTCCTTCGGGAAGACATCCACGGCCGCGCCGGCGAGATGCCCCTCTTTCAAAACCTTGGCGAGCGCTTCGAGATCCACCACGGTCCCGCGCGAATTATTGATGAAAATGGCGCCCTTCTTCATTCTGCGCAATTCGGTCTCGGTGATCATGTTCTGCGTCGAGCTGGTTTCCGGAACATGCATCGTTACGAAATCGGAGATTTCGAGAAGCTCGCCGAGTGTAGCCAGAGAGTCTGAATTGCCCTGCCGAAGCTTGTCGGAGAGATCGAAATAACGCACGATCATTCCCATGCTTTCGGCAAGCACGCTAAGCTGAGACCCGATATTGCCGTAACCCACGATGCCCAGCGTTTTTCCACGCACCTCCCGGCTGCCAACGGCGGATTTTTCCCAGCCCCCTTGATGGGCGGAAGACGAACGGGGAAAAATTCGCCTGGTCAGCATTATGATCTCCCCGATCACAAGCTCGGCGACCGAGCGGGTGTTCGAATAGGGGGCGTTGAAGACGGGGATCCCGCGTCGCCGCGCCGCATCCAGGTCGACCTGATTTGTCCCAACGGAAAAGCAGCCGACCGCCATGAGTTTTCTGGCGGAGTTGAAAATATCCTCTGTCAGCTCGGTGCGCGAACGAATGCCGACGATGTGTGCATCGGCTATGAGGTTTTTGAGATCTTTGTCATCCAGAGCTTTCGGCAGATGAGTGACATTGGCGTAACCGGATGATGAAAAATAATCCACGGCGCTCTGGCTGATGCCTTCGAGCAGAAGTACGGAGATCCGATCGCGCGAAAAGGAGAGTTGTCGGGTCATGGAATTGCTTTCGGTTCCGGAATTCAGCCGAGCTTGAAGTCGCCCATAACCGGAGCGGTCACAGACATCGGAAAATGTTTTGCGACCATCCGCCGGACGGCGCAAGAGCAAATTCGACTCTGGTGCCGCAGGACGTTCTTTGAGCGTCTTGCGGGTAAGGCCCATCAGATCGTCTGACGCCAAGGGCGTGCGAACGCCGTCCACGCAATGCTTGGGCAACACGATCAGGCCGGTAACCCAATTCGGCAATGGCCTGCAGCACGCGCTCTCGCGTGTGCTGAGCCACCGGCTTGCCCGTGGCCGTCGGTCTGAGAGGTATGCGCCAAAAAAGGGGGAACTAAATATAATGATAGACATATAGCCAACTGCCAGCGAGGATCACTCTACGGGCCAGTTTTGGAATAGCAGGTTTGGGCCGGAAGTGGCCATGGTTGGCTGGGAGCCGTACCTTCGCACTTGAGGCAGACGTGCCGAGAGCGGACGTCGAGTTTCGGCCCCAGTCGGCCATTCCAAGCAGGCAAAGCCGATATCCGTCATTCAGGAGTTTCAGGTGGATAGCTATTGCAACCATTGAAAATTTGGGCGCTTTGGATTTCGGCGCGCACCTCCACTTCGTCAGGTTTTCAGATACGCGGTGGGCTGATGCGCTTGCTCTGACACGGTCTTCAGACAGATTTCTGCGCCGTCATCGGGTCGTCACCCATCAAGGCTTCCTGAAGTTGCTCTCCAAGGGCTCCGAGCCGCTTGCTGGTTCCGCATGCGGGAACTCTGTGATCGGTCCCGTCGTTCTTTTTGCGCGGCCGCATCTTTGCGGGCCGCAGGAGGAGACAGATTTGCCGATCGTTGCCACCGCTGCTTGGTCAATCCCGAAAAAGGTGGCTGGCCGATTTGCCGAGGAAGGAAGCGGCCTGGCCCGATATGCGTCTGTGTTCGATGGCGTGGAGATCAATTCGACCTTCTACAGCCGGCACAAGACATCCACCATCGCGCGGTGGGCCGAGGCCGTGCCGGACAGCTTCCGATTCTCGGTGAAGATGCCCAAGGAGATCACCCATACCCGTGCGATCAGAGAGATCGCCGAGCGGTTCGACATTTTCCTCGCGGACATCGCACCGCTCGGAGAAAAACGTGGCCCGCTGCTATGCCAATTGCCGCCATCGCTGGCGTTCGATGCTGATGCGTTCGAGACTGCATTTAAGGCGATGCGGGATGCAGATACCGGCCCGATCGTCATCGAGGTGCGCCATAAAAGCTGGGCATCCGACGAGGCACTGGTTTTGCTCAAGACATACGCAATCGACCGGGTTCTTGCCGATCCGGCGCCGGTGTGGCCGGTGGAAGATTTCGCAGGCCCGCCACGATACGTCCGTCTACACGGCAAACCGGATATCTACTACTCGAGCTACACCGACGAGGAGATAAGATCGTTCTCGAAACTTCTGGCTGCCGATAGCTGGTGCGTCTTCGACAATACTGCCTCGGGGGCTGCGATAGAAAATGCTTTGACGCTGCTCGAAATGCGATGACGCGTCTTTGAACTGATCGCGGCTGCGTATGGCGCGCTTGAGCCTGTCCAAAAGCAACGGTAGTGGATTATTTACCGGTCGGGATGAAAAGACGACCCGATTCCTTGAAAAGGCGTTTTCAGAGAGGATCGATTCCCGATGAAGCTTAGCGGATCGATATAGGTGCGCCATGCATGCGGGCTCCGCCAGCGGCGATCACGAGGTTGGCAGACGTCATCCGTGTACTGTGCGTCGCGCCGTCCGATGACATTGTCTCGCATATACTGTCAGAGCTGTAGCTTGAACGGTGTCGAATGCCGTCGATATGGACTTCATGAGCCTTCTCCGTTTAAAGCCCATATCCATTCTTCCGGTTCTCGCAGTCCAGCGCAGACGCTTAGATCACCAGTGCCATATATGCCGCTGCCGTCCACGAAAAACCGCCGCCGCCGCAGCCTTCGCCGGTCAGCGGATCGAAATATTCGGCAAAGCCCCTTGCCTCGATTGCCGTCGTCGTCGATTGGCGCAGTGCTTCAGCCTCGTCGAAACGACCGTTGCGCCTCAGTCCATCGATCAAAAGCCAGTTGATGATCGCCCAGGCGGGACCGCGCCAATAGCGCTTTGGCTCCCAGCTTTCGATTCCCGGCTTCGTCGTCGGGAAGCCGACTTTGAGACCTTTGGACCATGCTTGCATTTCCGCGACCATGCTGTCGACCACGGCCTCGTTCAGGTCGAGCGACAGCAGCGGAATGAAGCCGGCCTGTGTCGGCGCTTCGATATCCAGGCCGGAGACGAGGTCGCGGGAGACGAAACGGGAGAGGCCGGATCGCCACTGTGCGAGGATCGCCTTGCGGGTCTTTTCATTGAAGGCGGCTATTTCGTCGGCGTCTTCGGAGCGGCCGAGCATACCGGCGATGTGTTCGAGATCTTCGCCGGCCTTCAGCAGAATCGCCGTCGTCTGGATCTCCGCGACCTTGAACGGTGCCTTCTGCCACTGCTCGGCAGGCTTCCAACCGCAAGCGGCATAGACGTCCACCAGATGTATGAAGCGCTTGTAGTCATCGTCGCGCGGGCGCATCGAGGCGTTCACATGACCCGTATCCTTGCGAATGACGAGCGTGTCGCTTGTCGTCGGCACGCGAGCAAGGGCAATGTCCCATGCCGGCGAGTTGTCGCTGCCGCTTTCCCAAGGGTGAAGCAGGGCGACGAGCCCGGTCCCTTCCGGGTCGCGCGCCGCGTACCACCAGCGATGCCATTTCAATGCAGCCTCGTAGAGCGGCTGGGTGCGCGCGCGGTCGTTCGTCGTCTCGTGCAGCTTGCGTAGCGCGATCGCAAAAACCGGCGGCTGGGTGATGCCGGATGTCGGAATGGAGTGTGAGGTGCGCCAGACATCCGGCCCTGGGAAGTAAGTGTCGCTGGGTTGGTGGAAGACGATATGCGGGATCATCCCGTCCGCCCATTGTCCCTCGACGAGCCTTTCCAGTTCCCGATAGGCCCGATCGGTATCATAGAGTGCGAAGCCCATGGCGACGAAGGCGGAATCCCAGTTCCATTGGAAAGGATAGAGCCTGTCTGCCGGGACCGTATACCCGCCTCGGTCATTGGTGGCGAGAATCCGCTTGGCATGGTCCAGATGCATGTTCATATCGATACTCCAAAGTCTCGGCGTGGGGGTTTGAAGCGCGTCGCGATCTTTCGGCCCGGCTTCCTGCGCCTCAGGTTCTTGGTTTGTCGCATGTCGTCATCGCAAAACTGCAGCACGCTTTTGCGCGGCATGCTTCAGGCTGCGGCGGCAGGGAAGGCTTTGCCGCTGGCGGGAGAAAGCCAGATGATGCGTTTGCGGTCGAGTTTCAGGCCGATGACGTCGCCGCTCTTCACCGTCTCGAACGCGGGAAGGATGACGCGCGCGGGCTGATCGTGGATCGAGCCGGTCAGCAGCAAATGCGAGCCCATCGGCTCGGCGACGCGGACTTTCATTTCCAGCCCCTGCGGCAGCGTTGCCAGTTCGACAGCTTCGCCGCGGAGGCCGAGGACGATCTCATCGCCGGTTTCCGGAGGTACGGCGAGATGCTCGCCACCGGCTGCGACATGTCCGTCCGAGACCGGCAGCTTGATGAAGTTCATCGGCGGGTTGCCGATGAAGCCGCCGACAAAGCGCGTCGCGGGATGGTTGTAGACGTCGACAGGGCTGCCCACCTGCTCGACACATCCGCCATGCATGACAGCGATCCGGTCCGACAGGCCCATGGCCTCCGTCTGGTCATGGGTAACATAGATGGTTGTCGTTCCTGCCGATTGCAGAACGGTCTTGAGTTCCGCACGCATCTCGAGACGGAGAAGCGCATCGAGATTGGAGAGCGGTTCGTCCATCAGAAGAACCTGCGGCTCGACAGCGAGAGCTCTTGCGACCGCCACGCGCTGGCGCTGGCCGCCCGACAGCTTGCTCGGATAACGGTCTAGATATTGTTCGATGTGCAGGAGGCCGGCGGCTTTCTCCACCTGCGACTTGACCCTGGCCTGGTCCGCTTTCTGCATGCGCAGTCCGAAGGCTACATTCTCGTAGACGGTCATATGCGGGAAGACCGCATAGTTCTGGAACACCATCGCAAGCCCGCGCTCCCTCGGTGCCAGGCCGACCACCGATCTGTCGCCGATACGGATGTCGCCGGACGAGGCCGTTTCAAGGCCTGCTATGATGCGCAGGAGGGTGGTTTTGCCGCATCCCGACGGCCCGAGCAGCGAGACGAACTCGCCGTCGTTGATCGTCAGGGAAATCTCCTTCAGCGCCTGAAAGGCGCCGAAGCTCTTGCGGATGCGCTCGATGACAATATTGGCCATGGATATGGTCCCGTTATTTGGAAGAAATGCCCCAGATCGCGAAGAGATAGCGTCTCACCGCAAAAATGAAGACAATCGAAGGAAGGATCAGCAGGAGGCCGCCGGCGAAGCGGTAATGCATCGGACTTTCGGAAAGCACCGTCAGCAGATAGGCCGTCAGCGTTCGGTTGCGTACGGTCAATACCGAGGCCGCGAATACCTCGTTCCACGAGATGACGAATGCAAAGACGGCGGTCGCGACAATGCCGGGCAGGGCAAGGGGCGCGACGATCCTGAAGAAGGCCTGCATGCGGGTGCAACCGAATACCCAGGCTGCCTCTTCCAGCTCTTTTGGCACACCGAGAAAAATGCCTTGCGTGACGAGGGCGGCGAAGGGCAGGGCAAGTACGGTGTGGATAAGACCGACGCCGACGATCGTGTCATAGAGGCCGAGCCTGATGAAAGAGACCGTCAGAGGCAGCGCCAGGATTGCGAGCGGGAAAGCGCGCGTCAGCAACACCAGGAGACGATAGCTGTCCTTGCCCCGGAAATTGTAGCGGGCAAGCGCATAACCGGCGGGCGCGCCGAGCAGGATGGATAGCACAACCGTCATTCCGGCCGCGCCGAGCGAGTTCAGAAAAGATCGGAATACGCCCTCGGTCCGCAGGAACAGGATGAAAGGTTCGAGCGAAATGCCGGCCGGCAGGCCGGTCTTTGGCCATAGGTACACACCCTGTCGGCCCCCCAACGCTCCGAGCGCTATCAGGTAGATGGGAACCAGAACCCAGGCACAGAGCGCCGCGATACCGCTCCAGAGCAGCCAGCGACGGGACGCGGCGAAGCTTGCCGATGTTGCGGCAGCTCTCGTCGCGGTGGTTTCGGTTTCGGCGTTCATGGCAGACGCTCCGGATCGACCTTGACGGCCTTGAGGTAGACGACGGTCGCGGCAAGCGAGATCAGCATGATCAGGACGGCATAGGCAGCGGCCACGGCATAGTTCTGATTCTGGTTTTGCCAGTTGTAGGCTTCGCCGACGAGGACGGGGAAATTGCGTCCTCCCAGCGCGTAGGCCACGGCGAACACCTCGAAGGCAAGGACGGTGCGCAGGATGAGCGCCGATTGCAGGGCAGGGCGTATCAAGGGCAGCGTTATGCGCCAGAACCGCGTCCATGGCCCGGCTCCGAAGATATCGGCCGCCTCCCGGAATTCCTTCGGAACCTGATTCAGGCCTGCGACGATGATGACCATGACGATTGCCGTACCGCGCCAGACTTCCGCCACGGCGATTGCCAGGAAAAGAGCCATCGGTGTCTGGTAGGACAGCCAGCTCACCGGCCGAGGGATAATTCCGAGGCCGAAGAGCAACGAGTTGAAATAGCCCGTGTTCTGCAGGATCGATAGCCAGACGAGACCGGCGGCAAGGTCCGATATCCCGAGCGGAATTGTCCAGATCCACAGGATCGTCTCGCGCCCGCGCCCGACCTTGGAGACCATCGTCCCCATGGCGAGCGCAAGGGCGATCTGCACCGGTACGACGACGACCGTGAGCAGGAAGGTGTTTTTGATCGAACGCGCGAAGTTGAGGTCCGTCACCATGCGTTCCGCATTTGCGAGCGACGGTGTCCCGTTATCCGAAATCGCCAGCCAGATCGTCTGCAGCAATGGCACGGTGAAAAGGAGCGCAAGAAAGACGATGGACGGCATGATGAGGGCATAGGGTATCCAGGATCGATTTTGGGTCACGGTCGGCCACCTCGCACATTGCAGAAGAGAGCCGCCCCGACATTCGCGTCGGTAGCCGGCTCGGCTCGAAAGGCCTCACTCAACCGGACAAGCGCCATCGCTCTGGGCGTCCGGGGCCCAGCAGGGAGCCTTGGCATCGCTCATCAGTTTGGCCAGGGTCGCGCCCTGCGACTTCAGCACATCGTCGATCTGCTCGTTCTGCAGCACGATGCGCTGGAAGGCATCCATATAGACCTTGTTGAACTCTCCGCCCTTATCTCCGAGACCGACCGGCAGAAGCGAAATCAATGCATCCTTGGAGGTTTGCGTCCTGGTCACCGCGCCGGCCAGGAGAGCGACACCCTTGTCCAGGTCCGGAGGCAGCTGCACGTTCAGCGTAGGAAAGAAGCCGAGCTTCGATGCTGTCTCAAGCTGGATCTGCTGGGTGCTGAGATGTTCGATCACCTTGACCGCGCCGTCCCTGTCCGGCGCTCCCTTGGGAATTGCCAGACCGGCGACGACCGGCATGTAGCCGCGCCCCTTCGGACCGGCGGGAGCCGGAAAGACGACATAGTCGTCGGGAGAGGCGGAGATAGCATCCTTCAGACGAGCCACATGATCCCAGGCAACCATGACTTCGCCCGCGGCCAGCGGTTCCTGCATGAAATCGTAGTTGGTGGAATTCGGGTTGACGTAAGCCCAGAGGGCCTTCAGCTTTTCCCACCCGGCCGCTGCATCGGCGTTTTTGAAGGTCCGGACGACACCGCCTGTAAAGGAAGGATAGAAATAGCCCTCGAAATATCTGGACATCAGGCCCTTGGGCCCCGCAGGGAAACCGATCTGCGGCTGGCCTGTGGCGTCCTGCATGTTCTTGCCCCATTCGATCAGCTGGTCGTAGGTCAGTGCATTTATGTCCGCGCCCGCCGGCAGGTATTGCAGGGCTTCCTTTTTCGCGGCCATGACATAGGTCGCCTGCATCCACGGAATATATTGCTGACTTGATTTGCCGAGCTTGCCGAGGTCGAGCAAGGATTGCGGCATGCCCTCGGCGGCGAGTTTTTTGGCGAGATCATCGAGGGATTCCAACTGGCCCTTGTCGGCGAGCGGGGAAAGCTCGCCATGCAAGGCGCCGACAAGGCTGACGGTATGCTTGCCCGCCTCGCTTTCGGCTTCCATGCGCACGGCGAACTGCGGCGGCTCCTCGACGACATAATCAACCTTGCCCGCATCCTTGAGCAGGTCCTCGCGAACCACCGTCGCTTCTTCGATGGGCCTGAGCTGAGTGGATACGAACACGGTCTGGGCAGGCACTTGCGGCGCATAGGCAAGAGCTGCCGACGCCAGGATTCCGTACATTGCGAAACGCTTCATTTTCTCCTCCTTCTATATGTCCGTGCGCCACGGCTGCAGACTTACGGGACCTTCAGCGGTCGGCAGTGACTGTCGCGATCGACGAACTCGATCGGGTGAAGCTCCTGGAGCTCCTCCGCGGGCTCGCCGGCGATAGCGCGCAACAACAGCGAGGCGAAGCTCGCGCCGAGATTCCGGCTGGCTATGCGCATGGTCGAGAGCGAGGGGCTGGTAAAGGCGCCTGTCGGCAGATCGTCGTGACCAACGACACTGATCGTGTCGCCGGCTTCGACCTCCCGCAAGGCGCGAAGCGCGCCGATCGCCATTTCATCGGTGGTGCAGACAAGAGCGGTGGGACGAGCGGATCGTGCGAGGAGTTCGAATGTCGCGAGATAGCCGCCTTGTTCCGTTGGCACGCCCTCGGCGTAAAGGTCGGTCTCCAGACCGGCTTCGTCCATTGCGGCCTTCCAGCCCATCCGTCGAACATGGGCGAAATAATAGTCCTGCGGTCCGGCGATCAGGCCGATGCGCCGATGGCCGGCCGCGTGAAAACGTGTGGTCGCGGCGCGGAAGCCGGCAAAGCCGTCGCCGTCGATGAACGGATGCGGCACGAGGCTCTCGGTGCGTCCGTTGGTAACAAAGGGGATGCCGCGCGACTGCAGGAATTCGACCCGCTCGTCCTTGCGCTTGGTACGGACCAGCAGCATCGCATCAACGCGACGGCCGTCGACGAAGCGCCGGCAGATTTCAAGCTCGCTTTCGCCGCGCGGCACCGGAGCGATGACCAGATTGAGGCCGGAGGCGGCAAGGTGCTCTGCGCAGCCGGACAATATGTCGAGGAAGTGGGGAGGCGCGATGTGGCCGGCATCACTCGGCAACGTGACCGCCACCAGCTCAGCGCGTTGCTTGCGTAACCGACGGGCCGAGGCATTGGGGCGATAGCCCGTCTTTTCCGCTGCCTCGCGGACACGATCCCGGGTGGCTGCAGAAACATCCGTATAACCATCTAGCGCACGGGATACCGTAGTGATCGACAGGCCGAGCGACTGGGCAAGCTGTTTTAAATTGGTCACGCCTTTCCTCCGAGGCCGCGGAAAAATTACTGATCCAAAACGTTTTGGTCGTCAAGTCAAAACGTTTTGGATCGTTGCGATTCTTGTCATGTCGCAGCAAAAGGAAAGAAAGCGAGTGGACGGACTTTTATGCTCGAATCACCGCAAGATCGTCGCCGATCTCAAGAAGGGCGTGCGGCCGTGGATGCAGCATGGTCCCCAGGAAACGCCGTCGGCCGGGTCACGCGCCGGCTGCGCCACACCGGCTTGCCGTACAGAGGCGTCAATGTCCCATTGCTCTGGCCCGGGGCCATGGCTTAGGCCGGATCGACATCCAGATTCCCAAATCGCTTGATCCCTGATTCATAGGATACCGTGTTTTTGGCACGGTGTTTGAGATGGCGGCAAAGCGGTATGAATTGAACGACGGGCAATGGGCGAAGATTGCGTCGTTGTTGCCGGGCAAGGCTGGTGATCCGGGGCGAACTGGCGCGGACAGTCGCTTGTTTATCAATGGCTGCCTTTGGATCTTGCGCTCCGGCGTGCATTGGCGCGATCTGCCGGAACGATATGGCAAGTGGAAGACGGTGCATAAACGTTTCAGCCGCTGGTGTCATGCCGGCATCTGGGAGCGGGGGTTCGAAAGGTGATGTCGGGTTAACTTCGCCAAAGCACGCCGTCGGTGATGATGCGCGGATCGAGGGGCCATACCCTCATCTTCCGTGCAGCTCAGCTCTCACATTGCCGTGGGTGCCTCCAGGTCGTCTATAAAAAGCGCGACGGAAATCGCCCGCTGATACGGGCGTTCCTGACAGCAATAAAAAGAGAGGAGAAGGGGGCAGGCTGACGGCTTTTCCAACCTTCTGATGGAACCCGCAACAGAAGGCTGGAATCGGCAAGTGCATAAGATGGGGCACTGGATTCACGAGATGGCGTGTCCAATGTCCCGATTGGACTATTTAAGCTGCGAAAGATACTTGGAACCATCCCGCTTGTGCAAAGCCATGATGGACGCGAATTCGTATCCGACGTGCGCGACGAGGTTCGCGGTGATCATCGTCGGATCGAATTCCGGCAGCATCTCGACAACGTCGAAAGCAACGAATTTCAGATCCTTGATCGCCCAAATGAGCCACCTCGTTTCGAGGCTGGTGAAGCCTTCCGACTCAATCGTGCCGGAACGGGGTTTGAGTAGATGCCATAATGGCGCATCGGTGCAGACGGTTAGCGTTTTTAGCTCCAAAATGATGGTAACGCGAGGTCCGAGCGGTTCGGCCCTCACCATCGGAGGCGATAAGGATGGATTACTCCATCGGGATTGACGTATCATTTGAACTGAGCAGCATCTGCATTGTCGATGCGACAGGAGCCGTTTTGCGGGAGGCGAAAATCCAGAGCGAGCCTGCTGTGATCGTCGAGTTCATCAGGAGCCTTCAATTGCCGATCGCGCGCGTTGGCCTTGAGGCCGGGCCTCTTTCGCAGTGGCTCTACGACGGAATTGCCCAAGGCGGATACGATCCGGTTTTACTTGAAACACGCCATGTCAAAGCGGCTCTCTCCGCCATGGTCATCAAGACGGATCGGCGGGATGCGCGAGGTATCGCCCAGCTTCTCCGTATGGGCCGGTATCGCCCGGTTCATCGGAAGTCGACATCTTCACAGGAGATGCGGGCTTTGCTTGCGGCACGCCGCCAGATGCAGGCCAAAGCGATTGATCTGGAACAGACCCTGCGCGGCCTGTTGAGAGGCTTTGGAATGAAGCTTGGCGATGTGAGCCGTGGCAAGTTCGCAGCTCGCATTCGCGAACTGACCGCTGGCCATGAGATGCTGACGAAGATCACCGAGCCGATGCTCTCGGCCCGCGATGCAATCTGGCGAGAATTTGCCAAACTTCATCGCGAGGTGCTAGCTTTTGTGAAAACGCATGAGACCTGCCGGCTGCTGATGACGGCGCCCGGTGTCGGTGCTGTTGTCTCTCTGACGTTCAGAGCAATTAATGTTGGATGCGTCCAGCATGGCGAACATGACCGACCATTCAAAGGGACCAGTTTAACTATCCACATGCGTCAAGATTTCGCTTGAGGTAGCATTCCGCCCTTTTCCGCAAATGCCCCCCATATGCTCAACGACCAGCCGATGGGGTAGGATGTCCAAAAGTCAGCGTTGAAACAGATCTGCTCTTTGCAGCGGATCCAAATGCGTGAGGGCGTCACTGCCGCCTAGCGCATTACAAATGGATTGGGCACATCCTTGCCGAAGGCGAGCCAGACGCTTTTGGTCTCGAGAAAATCATAGATCGCGTCCTGCCCGCTTTCTCGCCCCATGCCTGAATTCTTGAAACCACCGAAAGGCATCATGTAGGAAACGGCTCGATAGGTGTTGGTCCAGACCGTACCGGCACGAAGCCGTTTGGCGGCCGTGAAAGCACGGGCCATGTCCGAGGTCCATACCCCGGCGGCGAGGCCGTAAGGCGTATCATTGGCCATATGATAGGCTTCGTCGTCATCCGTGAATTTGATCACTGACAGCACAGGGCCGAAGACTTCTTCCTGGGCGATCCGCATGTCGTTTTTCACACCAGAAAGCACTGTCGGCTCGATGAACCATCCGTCGCCGCATTCTGGGCGATCCGCCGCTCTGCCACCCATGGCGATTGATGCACCCTCGGCTGTGGCCATATCGATCATCGATAGCACGCGTTTGAACTGGGGTTGTGTGGTGACCGGACCGACCTGTGTCGTGATATCCATCGGATCGCCCATGCGTGCCGTCCTCGCCAATTCGAGGAATTTTTCGAGAAACTGATCGTGGATTGAGTGGTGCACGAGCAACCGCGAACCGGCGATGCAGGTCTGACCCGTCGCGGCGAAGATGCCGGAAACCACGCCTTTCACGGCATTGTCGATATTGGCATCCGGAAAGACGAGCTGGGCGGACTTGCCACCGAGTTCGAGCGTCAACCGCTTGAAGTTGCCGGTTGCCTGCTGGGCGATGCGGCGTCCGGAAACCTCGCCGCCGGTAAAAGCGATCTTGTCGATGCCGCTGTGTGTGGAGATCGCCTCGCCGACATCCTGCCCGAAACCGGTAATGACGTTGACGACACCTTGCGGAAAGCCGGCCTCCTTGACGAGCCGCATCAGCTCCAGCGTCGACGCCGAGGTGAACTCGGAGGGCTTGATCACCATGGTGCAGCCGGCAGCCAGAGCCGGGGCCATCTTCCAGGTTAGGAGCAGCAACGGTGAGTTCCAGGGTGTGATCGCCGCCACCACACCGACTGGCTCATGACGGGTGTAGGTGAACATGTCAGGCTTGTCGATCGGTTGCACGCCGCCCTCGACCTTGTCGGCCATGCCGGCAAAATAATAGAACCATTGTGGGATATAACCGACCTGGCCACGCATCTCGGCGTAAAGCTTGCCGTTATCCTGCACTTCGGTCGTCGCGAGATGGTCGGCATCGCGAGCGATCAGGTCGCCGAGTCTGCGCAAAAGATGGCCGCGCTGGGTGGCTGTCAGCTTCGACCATTCACCGGCATCGAAGGCGCGGCGTGCCGCCTGCACGGCCATGTCCACGTCGCGGGCGTCGCATTTCGGGATCCGCGCCCAAGCCTTGGCCGTGAAGGGATCGAAGGATTCAAAGGTTTCACCCGATTGGGCGGCAACCCATTCGCCATCGATGAAGCAGCGGAAATCCTTGATTCCCTCAGTTCTGGTCATATTGATCACTCCATAAGTGTTGCGCAGGCGCGACGCACCCTGAGGGGGACGACTGCGAAATGTTCAGTCGAATTCGACGATCTGGCGGACGGCGGTTCCGTCCGCGAGCCGGTCGAAGCCGGTATTGATGTCGTCGAGCTTCATGCGGTGCGTCAGCAACCTGTCGACGGGCAGCTTGCCGCGCTTGTAGAGCGAAAGGAAGCGCGGGATGTCACGCGAAGGCACGCCGGAGCCGATATAGCTGCCCTTCAAAGTTCGCTCTTCCGCCACCAGCGTCACTGCCGGCAGCGATAGCATGGCTCTCGGGTTCGGCAGGCCGGCCGTAATCGTTGTACCGCCGCGACGGGTGATGGCATAACCGAATTCCAGTGCCTTGACCGAACCGGCAAATTCCAGTGCCGCCTCAACCCCGCCACGGGTCGCCTCCTTGATCTTGCCGACAATGTCCGGGTCGTCCGCGTTGAAAACATGGGTGGCGCCCAGTTCCCTGGCAAACTCCAGCTTGGAATCGAGCCGATCGACGGCGATGATGGTTTCGGCGCCTGCGGTCGCTGCGCCGATCAAGGCAGCAAGCCCGACGCCGCCAAGGCCTATGACGGCGACGGAGCTGCCGGGCTTGACGTCGCCGGTATTGAACACCGCGCCGGCACCCGTAAGGACGGCGCAGCCAATCAGGCCGGCGACGTCGAGTGGCAGGTCGCGATCGACCTTCACCAGTGAGCGACGGGAGACGGTGGCGTATTCTGCGAAGGACGAGACGCCGACATGGTGGTGGATCTTCTCACCGTTGCGCGAGAGCCGCGTCGCACCGCCCAGCAGGTCGCCTTTGCCGTTGGACGCCGCACCTGGCTCGCAGAGCGCCGGCCGCCCCTCCGAGCAGGGCGCGCAATGGCCACAACTCGGAACGAAGACGAAGACGACGTGATCGCCAGGCTTCAGATCGTCGACATAATCCCCCACCTCTTCGACGATGCCGGATGCCTCATGACCCAAGACCATCGGCACAGGCCGCGGGCGATTGCCGTCTATGACCGAAAGGTCGGAATGGCAGAGGCCGGCGACCGCCATCTTCACCAGAACCTCGCCTGGTCCCGGGCCTTCCAGCTCGACCTCCTGCACCTTCAACGGAAGCGTCTTTGCATAGGGGCGTTCGAGACCGATTTCCTCGAGAACCGCCGCTCTGATCTTCATGTCGTTATTCCTCGCTCCTCCCGGCTGGGCCGGTATTTCCCAGCTGCCCTGTCAATGAACCGCAGCGTACATGATCTTTTCCTCCGTCGCCTCTTCCGTCGAGAATTCCTCGACCACACGACCCTGTCGTGACACAAGGATGCGGTCCGCCAGGTTGAGGATTTCGGGGAGGTAGGAGGAGATCACCATCACGGCCAGCCCGGCATCGGCAAGGTCGTTGATCACCTGATGGAGCTCGGCAATGGCGCCGACATCGACACCGCGGGTCGGCTCGTCGAAGATGACCAGTTTCGGCTTCTGCACCAGCGAACGGGCGATGACCACTTTTTGCTGATTGCCGCCGGAGAGTTCGATGACCCGTGCATTGCTATCGATCGCCTTGACGTTCAGCTTCGTCGTCCAATCCTTGGCAAGCTCCATCATTTCGCCGTGGCTGACCACGACGCTGCGGTTCAGGTCCGCCGAGAGCAGGTTCATATAGATGTTTTCGGCGATCGATTTGGTTTCAAAGAAGCCCTCGATCTTCCGGTCTTCGGTCACGTAAACGATGCCATCTTTCACCGCCGGGCGTGGCACGCGGTAGCGCACCGGCTTTCCTTCCAGCCGGACCTCGCCGCCGTGGAAGAAATCGCGTTTGACCACGCCGGAGATAATTTTCGCCGTTTCGGTGCGGCCGGAGCCGATGAGGCCGAAAATGCCGGTGATCTGCCCGGCATAGACGGAGAAGGACGTGTTGCGCACCATCTTGCCCATGGAAAGGTTCTGCACCGACAGGACCTTGCGGCCGTAGGGTCGCGCCTTCCTGCTCTTGTCGCGGCTGTAGAGTTCGGCCGATAGCGATCGGCCGACCATTGATGCAATAATCTTGTCGCGGTCGAAATTCCGGGCATCGTCGGTGATCACATGCTGGCCGTCGCGCAGAATGGTGATGCGGTCGGAGATGGCGAGAGCCTCTTCCAGCGCATGGCTGATGAAGATGATCGATACGCCCTCCCGCTTCAGCCGATTCACCAGCGAGAAGAAATGATGCTTTTCCTCCGGAGTGAGCGTCGCCGTCGGTTCGTCGAAGATGATGATCTTGGCCTTGTGATGCACAGCGCGGGCGATCTCGACCATCTGCTTCTGAGCGGCACCGAGTTGCGACACATACATGGTCGGATCGACGCCGAAATTGAGGGACTGCAGGAATTGCTGTGCGGCGATATAGATGCCGCGCAGCCGGTTCAGAAACTTCTCGTTGCCGAGATAGATGTTCTGCGCCACGGTGAGAGATGGCACCAGGCTGGTTTCCTGGAAGACCATGGCGATGCCCTTGTCCAAAGCATCTGCGGGGCGGCCGAAGGTCATCGGCTCGCCATTGAACATCACTTCGCCCTGGCTCGGCTCGTAGACGCCGGCCATGATCTTGGTCATGGTAGACTTCCCGGCGCCGTTTTCGCCAAGCAGGGAATGTACTTCGCCGGGCATCAGGGTGAAACTGACGTTGCGAAGAGCGGCAACGCCGTGGAATTCCTTGGTGACGTTGCGCAGTTCGACGAGCGGCTTTTCTTCGGCAAGAGGTTTGATCTGGAGTGTAGCGCTCATGTCAGTTTCCCTGCCTGTCGAGAGGAATGGCGATCAACTCGCTGCCACCTTTGCTTGTTGCCCAGAGCTTGCCTCCAGCTTCCACTGCCGACGTAATGCCATGACGCCTCCCGCCGGCGCGGCTGTGGAAGCTGCGGATCGGCACGAAATCCGATGTGAGTTCGATCGCCAGGCCGTAGGATCGCGTTGGAGCCCAGGGCTTCAGGATGCCCATCTGTTTGAGCGCGCCGCCTTGCATCGGCTCTTGAAAGGAATAGCCGCTGCGAAGCGCCGGTGCGATCCAGAACTCCTTGTCGATCTCGGCCATCATCGCCCGCCGATAGGCCGGTTCGCGCAGCACGAATTCGATCAGCTGGCTTCGCGGCGCAAAGATCGATAGCCAGTAGCCGCCGCGTTCAGAATGGCTGACCCGGGCAGGGTAGCCAGGCAGATCCTCGATGAGCTGACCGAGCAGCTTGCCCGCCGGGCTCAGTCGGATCAGCCGCTTCTGCCATGCTTCGCTGACGACGATATTGCCATCGCGATCTATAGCTATTCCATTGGGATAGCAAAGCCTTTCAGCCAGTTGCGTGGCCCTGCCAGACCCGGTGTCAAGCCGCCAGAGCGAACCTGCATGTTCGTTGTCGAGCAGGTCGCGCTGCCAATCCTCGAGAGCGTTCTTCGACGAGCCGATGGCAATCAGGAGCGAGCCGTCTGCAGCAAACTCCATGGCTGTGACGCCGGACCAATTCTGTTTGCCGGCAGAACGGCCTTCGGCTTCGCATCCCGACGCGTCCACGAAGCGGATGGATTGCCCCGATGCCACGGCAATAATGCCGCTTGCCGTGGCCGCGAGCGCAGAGATAAGGCCGTCCTCTTCGCGCAAGGGCATGCCTGCGCTGCCGCAGGGTGGCTGCTTATGCAGCGTCCTGCCGCTGGAATAGACCAGCCCCGCTTGCGTCACCACCAAATTGTCGGGCGCGGGCATCGCAATGCTGAAGGATGCCTCTTCCAGAAGGTTGTTCGGCTTCAACGCGCCGTCGAGCGGCGGCACGGTAACGGCAGCCTCGCCCCGGCCGAGGAAGCGATCGACAAACATGCGCAACGCGTTTGCCACTACGCTCTCCCCCAGTAATTCTGATAGCCGGACCATTTGGCATCGCGGCCCTCAAGCTTGATGCGTCCGATGCGGTTGTTGGTGATGCCACCGAGATAGAGATATCCCTTGTGTTCGCGCATGGAGGTGATCATCGGGTGGTTTTCCGCACCCTGATCCCAAAGCGATTCCAGGACCTCGCCTTGATCGTTGAAGCGGATGACACATCCGATATTGAGATTTGGGTACAGCCATTGGTCGGGTGCGATGCGCCGCGCCATGCGCTTGCGGAAGCCAGGCATGCGTAGCGCCACATCGAGCGCCGGTGAGCGCATGCCCATGATTGCCGCCCAGTAGGTGCCGTCGGATGCCCGGTTGATGTTATCGGGATAACCCGGCAGGCGATCGATCAGCCGTTCCATCTTCCCGGCCTTCGGGCCGCTGATATAGTAACGGTTGATGCGGCACGCCCAGCTCTCGGCAAACAGGATCGATTGTCCGTCGTGCGCAGTGCAGACGCCGTTCGGGAAGATCAGATTGCGCAGGACCGTCTGCGTCTTGCCGGCCTTTGGCTCGTAGCAGATGATGCGGCCGTTTCCGCGGCTCTCGAGCGCATCCACCGGCCAATCATGCATTTCATAGCGGATGGTTGCCTCGGAAAAGAAGACCCGGCCATCCGGCGCGATATCGAGGTCGTCGGCAAGGCGCAGACGGGAGTCGTCGACCACCGATAGTTTGGAACGGTCCGTCTCGTCGGTGACCTTGATGACGTTGCGATTTCGGTCGATCCTGTAGAGCCCCATGCCGCCAACGCAGACAAGAAGGTTGTGATCGCGGTCCCAGCTCATGCCGAGCGGCGAGCCGCCGATATGCGCATAGACCTCATGCGTCGCATAGTCGGGCGGAGCAAAGCGGACGATGTCGCCATGGCGTGTGCCACAGTAAAGATAATCCTCGTCATCAAGGATCACGTCTTCGGGGGATTCCACATCGGCAAGGCCGATGATCTCGACATCCTTCAGGCGGTCGTTCAACGCAAAGGCCGAGCCGGAATCCACACCTGTCGCAACCGGCGGCGGGAGCTCGATATAGGTTGGCGAGACGTAGACCTTGTTCAGCAGTTTGTCGCGGTTCTTCAGCCAACGCACATCCACGAAGACGGCGAAGATGAGGGTCAGGCCTAGCACCATCGGGCCGGAACCCGAATTCAGGCCGAGACGCAGAACGCCGTTGGTCATGACCAGCACGATTACCGCACCGATCAGGGCCTTGACGATCGAGCCGCGCCCGCCGCCCAGGCTGTTGCCGCCGAGAACGGCTGCCGTCAGTGCCGATATTTCGAGGCCCATGCCGGTATCTGTGCCGGCGCCGGAAAGGCGCGCGGCATAGAGAACGCCGGCAAGCCCGCAGAGCATGCCCGAAATCGTATAGGCGGCACAGACCGTGCCACGGACGGACAAGCCGATATTGTGAGCCGAGCGGCGCGAGCCGCCGATAGCCATCAGCCGCCAACCAGGCCGCGATCTTGTCAGCAGTATGTGGCCAATGATCGCAACGACGATCAGCACGCAGAAGGAGAAGGGGATTCCGAAGAGGCCGCCCAGTCCCATCAGATCCCAGAGGCTGGACTGGTAGAAGCTCATCGACATCGCCTGCGCATATTGCAGCAACAGCATGTCGACGACGGCGCGCACAATTATGAGTGTCACCAGTGTGGTCAGGAAGGCACGTAGGCGGAGATAGCCGATAAGAATGCCATTCAGCAATCCGACCGAACCGCAGATCAGGATCACGGCCGGCACGGCAATCCAAACAGACCAGCCGGCAAGGTTGAGAAGCGCCAGCGTCATGAAATTGCCGAGCGCGAAGTTCGAGCCGACGGACAGATCGATGCCGCCGACAACGATGACCACCATCATCGCAATGCAGACAAGTGCGAACTCACCGAGTTGCCGCGAGGTGATCGACAGGTTGCTGCCGGTGAAGAAGTTGGGAATGAGCGATCCGAAGACGACGATGACGCACACAAGCACCAGAAACGGGATGGCGTTATCGATCCACTTCTTGGAGAGAATCTCTCCGATCACATGATCTGGGATGAAGCGATATCGCAGCTTCGTCAGGGTATTTGCCGACGCCAAGGCACGTCTCCTCATTCGGAAAATTCAGATCGGTCAAAAAGCGAGTGAAGGTGCGGCCCGCCGGGGCAGGCCGCGCTTAAAGGCAGCCTAGCGCAAGATCTTGGCGTATTGCTGCGGGTCCCAGCAGGTGCCTTGCTTGACGTCTTCCTTGGTCATGACCCGGGTCGGGGAATAGATCTGCGTCTTGATGGCGCCGCCGCCCTGCTTGTTTTGCAGCGCGACCATGATGGCAGTCCAGGCGTCGCGACCCATGCCGGGAGCGTTGTAGTTGATGACAGCCGAATAGGTGCCATCCGTCAGGCCGTCACACATGCTCTGCGCGCCGCCGCCGGAGGTGATGAAATAGACCTGCCCCTGCTTGCCCGCCTGCTTGATGGCCGCGCCAGTGCCGATGCCCTGGCCGTCCCAGACGTCGATCACACCGCAAAGATCGGGGTTCTGCTGCAGCGCCGTTTCCGTAATGGCGCGGGCTTTCGAAGCATCCCAGTCGGCCGCCTGACTTGAGACGATCTTGATTTCGGGATGATCCTTGAACACCTTGGTCATGCCCTGAACCTGATAGTAGCTCACGCCGCCCGTCAGCACGCCCTGGACGATTGCGATCTTATGGGAGGTCTGCGTATCGGCGCCGCACTTCTTCACCATCATGTTCGCCGCCTGCTCGCCCATTGCGATGAAGTCGGGGCCGACGAAGGCGTCGGTCTGCACGGCACCCTGCATGTTGAGCTGTACGACGACGATGCCTGCGGCATTGGCCTGCTTGAACAGGCGCGCAAGCGACTGCATGTCGGGGTTTTGGGTAACGATGACATCGGGATGTTCCGCAAGCAAGGCGGTCATGCCCTGCGCCATCGCGTCCGTGTTCCAGTTCGGATCCTGTGAGGTGAAGGTCATGCCGTAGCGTTCGGCTTCCGTCTTGACGACGCCGCCCCAGGCCTGGGCAAGATCGAAGCCGATCGAGATAGGCAGATAGGCGATCTTCTTGCCCTTGAGCGCGCTCAGCGCCGGATCGCGATAGGGATCATTCATGTCGTCGGCCTTGACTGCAGTCGCACCGATGGCAAGCGCAGCCAGAAGGACCCCTGCCCATTTCATCAAACCAGTCTTACGCATGTTCCACTCCTCCAATTATAGTTATTTCCCACTTGGTATTGTCAGATGTCGCCCTGTTGTCCCGTCTGTTCGTCGCGCGGGTTGACGATGCTGTCGACGACGATGGCAAGGAGCAGGATCAGGCTCTTGATGACGTTCTGGACCGTGTACTGGATGTCCATGATGGTCATGCCATTCATCAGCACGCCGATCAGCAAGGTGCCGACGATGACGTTGCGCACATTGCCGCGGCCGCCGGACAGGCCGACGCCACCGAGAACCACGACGAGAATGACGTCGTAGATCATGTTGGAATTGACGATGCGGGTATTCATCGCTTCGACCGACGTCGCGGTAATGATGCCGGCGACAAACGCGATCCCGCCCGAGAGCACATATTGCAGCACCAGCATCGGCCGCACGGCAATGCCGCCGATGCGCGAGGCAGCGAGGTTGTCGCCGATCGCGAAGACGAAGTTGCCGATCTTGGTGAATTTCAAGAACAGATAGACGATGATTGCCATCGCCGCGGCCACAACGATCGGCATGGGAACACCGAGAAGCTTTCCCTGGCCCAGGCTGACGATCCAGCCCATGCTCTTCGGCATATAAACGACATCCGTACCGGTGATGAGGTGCGCCCGGCCGAAGCCATAGACGAATGTCGCCATCGCGAGCGTCGCAAAGAGCGGCGGGATTTCGGCATAGGCGACCAGAATTCCCGTGCAGAGTGCGATCCCGAGAGCAAATAAAAGCCCCATCGTCAGGGCGGCATAGACTGTGACGCCCTCATTGATGAGCTGCATCGACCAGGCGACCGAAATGGCCATGGTGGCGACGAGCGACAGATCAATGCCACGTCCGAGCACGACGACCAGCATACCCAGGCCGAGAATGCCGAGCACTGCAACGCTTCTCACCAGCGACAGGATGTTGCCGCTCTCGAGGAAATTCGGCAGCGTGAGCGAGAAGGCGATAAACAGCGCCACCGTCAGCAGAAAGACGATCTTTTCCTGATTGAGATGGCGCATGACCGAGTGCAAGTTCACGATTTCCTCCCGCTTGCCAGGCGACATTCGCCGCCTTCCTCCGCGACAACTGGAAGTCGCTGTAAATACAGCGAAAAACCTCTCCAGCTGCAAAGAACTATATCAGTCAGGCGTATTAATTAAATTATCAAATTGCGTTATGCGCCATACGGGAATGTTATAGCGAAAAGATCCCGCGAGGACCGTCGACGGTCAAACCGAACGCCCTCCGTCGACGGGCAGGAGCACGCCGGTGAGAAAGGCTGCTTCGTCGGATGCGAGATAAAGCGCGGCGTGTGCGATGTCGGAGGGGCGAGACAAGCGGCCCATCGGGATCGTCGCAAGGAAGCGCGCCCGGTTTTCCGGCGTGTCCGGCACGCCCATGAAACTATCGAGCAGGCCGGTCTCGCCGAGAACGGGGCAGATGCAGTTGACGCGAATGCCCGTCGGTGCGAGCTCCACGGCCATTGATTGCGAGAGAATGTTCACAGCACCCTTGCTGCCATTGTACCAGGTCAATCCGGGCCGCGGGCGAATTCCGGCGACAGAGCCAATGTTGATGATCGTGCCGCCCTTGGACTGCATCATGGGTACGACAGCCTGCGCAATCAGATAGATCGACTTGACGTTGATGCGATAGACGCGGTCGAATGTCTCCTCGTCGACGTCGAGCATGGGCTGGTTGCGATGCGTCCAGCCGGCATTGTTGATGACGATATCGGGAGTGCCGAAACGCTTGGAAACCTCGCCAATCGCGCGCTCGACATCCGCCCTTGAGCCGACGTCGGCGGCAATCGCGATCACCTCGTCACCCAGGTCGGCGGCCACGCGTTCGGCCGCATCCTGGCGGATATCGAGAATGGCAACCCTCGCGCCCTCGGCTGCGAAGAGGCGGGCAATTCCTTCGCCGAAGCCACCGCCGGCTCCCGTCACGATCGCTGTCTTGCCCGCCAGGCGTCCCGTTGCTGTTGCTCTGATCTCGCCATGCCCGTCCATCGCCAATCCTCCCACCGGCTTGTTACGGAGGCGAGGTTGCAACCGGGGAATTCATATTTCAAAGATAATAATCAGCTTGCAGCTATAGGCTTGTATTATAGCACCTCAACGCAGGGCCTTGGCACCGTTCCATTGTCCTGTCAGCGCAAGATCCAGCAACGTGTCGCGACACAACGTTTCGATGGCGGCCACCGCATTCGTCTTCGGCCGGTCGGCGGGGTGAACGAGATGGACGTCGCGTTTCAGTTCAGGCTTGGTGATCTGCCAGGACCGCAGCCGCCCTTCACGTACCTCGCGTGCAATCGCGTTGAAAGGCAGGATGGAATAGCCAATGCCCTTTTCGACGAGTTCCTTGATATTGCCGTAGGAGTCGACGTCGATTACCGTGTTGAAATGGAGATTGTTCGACGTAGCCTCGCGTTCCAACAGCTCTCGCAAGCCATGGCTGGAGCTCGGCAGAATGAGCGGCAGCGGTGCTACTTGCTTCAGGCTCACCTGGCCGAACGCCGGCATCTTGACGCCTTCCATCGGCCTTGCCGGTCCGAGGAGGCATAACTCCTCCGTCAATACAGGATATGAAGTCAGCATGCGATCCTCGACCGGAATGTAAAGGACCGCGATATCGACGCGGCTTTCGCGAATCCATTCGGTGATGAAGCCGCTCATTGCCTCGGCGATCCTGAGCTTGATCTTGGGATAGCGTTGGCGAGCGGCGATGATCAGCGGCACCGAAAGGATCTGGCTTATGGTGCCTGGCAGCCCCAGTCGCACCTCTCCTGCCGGCTCGGCCTCGTGGCCGCGGATTTCTTCCTGCACAATCGCAAACTGGTCTATGATGATGCGGGCGTTGCGTAGCAGAATTTCGCCCGCTTCGGTCGCCAACACGCCTTGCGGGCTGCGAAACAGCAGGGCCGTTCCAAGATCGGCCTCCATGTTGCGGACATGCAGGCTGAGTGCCGGCTGTGCCACGTTCAATATCGCCGCCGCCCTTGAAAACGAGCCTTGCTCGACAATGGCCATGAAATAGCGGAGTTGCCGAAGGTCCACCAGTCCCTCCCAATATTAACTTATAGCAAGCAAATCATGCTTCGCTTTTTATTATAGGAAAGGCCTGGCTCGGAGTGTCAAGCACGAAGCTGCAAATTGCTTCACTGTACTATAATGCCAAATGCATGCCGGAGAACTCCTCCCGGATGGTCGCCGTGTGAGCGCCGAGCGCCGGGACCGGCCCGAAGGAGGGTACCTCACCGTTTGCAAGTGCCCCGGGTGCCATCAATCGAACCGGACCGCTTGGCGTATCGACGGACATGTAGCGGTTCTGCGGATGAGCTGCCACATCGTCCAGCGTGCTCACGCGACCGTAGGCGATGCGTGCCCGATGCAGGCGTTCTGCCATTTCATCACGCGCGATAGCACGGAAGATCGGCACGATGGCAGCGTCGAGTTCATCACGGTTGAGCACGCGCGCGCTATTGGACGAAAAGCGGGGATCGGTGGCAATCTCGGCTCGATCAAGCACGTCTCGGCAAAATGCCACCCATTCGCGCTCGTTCTGGATCGAAAACAGCACCGATTTGTCATCGGCGCAGGCATAGGACCCATAAGGTGCGATCGTCGGGTGGTTAAGGCCGCTGCGGGCAGGAACTTTACCGCCATAGGCAAACTGCAGGTAGGGCACGTTCATCCAGTCCGAAAGCGCATGATAAAGCGACACGGCGATGTGACACCCTTGGCCTGTCGTTTGACGGGCATAGAGCGCCTGCAGCACGGCCTGCGTCGCCGTCATGCCGGCGGCGATGTCGCAGACCGAAACGCCGACACGCGCCGAGCCATGCTCGTTGCCGGTGATTGCGGACAGGCCGCTCTCCGCCTGAACAAGGAGGTCGTAAGCCTTGAGATCAGCAAGCGGCCCGTCGTCGCCATAGCCCGAAATCGAACATGTAATCAGGCGCGGAAAGTGCCGACGCAGCGTATCGGCACCAAATCCCAGGCGTTCGACCGCGCCCGGCGCAAGGTTCTGGATGAAAATATCGGCGCGGCTCACCATATTCATCAGGATTGCGCGATCCTCGTCCTGCTTGAGGTCGAGGCAGACGGATTCCTTACCGCGGTTGAGCCAGACGAAATAGGCACTTTCGCCATGGACGAGGTGGTCGTACTCGCGGGCAAAATCACCCTCGGGCCGCTCGACTTTGATGACACGCGCTCCCGCATCCGCGAGCTTGCACGATAGATAGGGTGCGGCGACTGCCTGCTCCACGGACACGACCAGCACGCCTTGAAGATCTGATTCCATCGTTTCCTGCCGTCAGTTCTATATGCCGCCTCAGCTGCTTACGTCAGCCTTGCAGGAAGCATTGCCGATTTTTGCCATCACTTCAAATAACACTCTAATGGGTATGCTATACTGAAAAGTTATGTCGAGCCGATATGTGCGCCATAGGCACAGACTATATGTGCGCAAGCAAAAATATATTGGCCCGGGATGCTCAAGATGGAGGACAATGATGCTCCGATCCCAAACGGCAATATCTCCATCATGCTCGATCCCGCAGACCAAACCCTGTTTCTCTTCGTGCCGGCCGATCGGCCCGAGCGGTTTGCCAAGGCCGCCGGGTCTGGTGCCGACGCGGTCATTCTCGATCTTGAGGATGCCGTTGCGCCGGCGGCCAAGGACGGCGCGCGCGCAATGCTTGTTGCTTCTCTTTCAAAGGAACGACCGACCTGCGCGACCTATATACGGATCAATGGCGTCAACACCTCCTGGCATGCCGACGATATCGCAGCGGCTGCCATGCTTGGTGTCGATGGTGTATTTTTGCCGAAGTCGGAGAGCGCGGCCGATGTCATGTCGGTTCGCAGGCAGTTGGCGACGGGAATGCAAGTCCTTTCGATCGTCGAGACGGCGCGCGGTCTTGCGACCCTCGATGAGATCGCAGCCACGGCAGATCGTCTCGTCTTCGGCTCTCTCGACCTTGCAACCGACCTTGGCTGTGCCCATCAGCGCGAGCCGCTGGCCATGGCTCGAAGCCGCCTCGTCCTTGCGGCTCGATTGGCCGACACGCCGGCACCGATCGATGGCGTGACGCTGTCGATCAAGGATGAAGCGGTGATCGAAGCCGATGCCCGCTATGGTGCTTCGTTCGGATTTGGCGGAAAGCTTTTGATCCATCCTGCGCAAATCATGCCCGCGCGCCGAGGTTTTGCACCGACGGGGGAAGATTTCGCCTGGGCCACGACAGTTGTCGCCAACGCTTCGGATGGCGCGGCGCGCGCCGTCGACGGCACCATGGTCGATGCGCCGGTGCTGGCGCGCGCACGCCAGATCGTCGCTGCCTATCAACGTTTCGCAAATGGATCATGACATGACCGGAATTACGCAGACACTCGCCCGCTATGTAACAGATCTAGGATATGACGCGCTCCCACCGGCTGTTCCCGAACGCGCAAAGCATCTTGCCATCGACCTGATCGGCAGTGTGGTTCGCGGCGGCAAGGAGGCGGATTCGACGCCGAGCCTGCTTGCCATGCTCAAGCGCCTCGGGCTCGATACGCCGGGGCGATCGACGGTGTTCGGCTTTGAGCGTGGCTATACTCCGGCGGTGGCGGCGCTGCTGAACGGCGCACTCGGTCATTCGCTCGATTTCGACGATACCCATGCCGATAGCTCGCTGCATCCGAGCGCCCCTGTGGTGCCGGCAGCTTTTGCCGCGGCGGAGTTGGTCGGGGCCTCAGGCAAGGATCTTCTCGTTGCGATCGTCGCGGGCTACGAGGTCTGTTGCCGACTGGGCAACGCTCTTGATCCGACGGCGCATTATGCGCGAGGTTTCCATCCGACGGCGACCGCTGGGACGTTCGGCGCGGCCGCTGCTGCCGGCAAACTCCTCGGCCTTGATGCGCCTGGCATCGCGTCCGCCTTTGGCGTGGCGGCGAGCCAGGCGGCGGGGTCACTGCAATTTCTCGTCAATGGCGCCTGGAACAAGCGCTATCAGGTCGGTGCTGCGGCCATGAACGGGCTGATTGCCGCAACGCTGGCGAAGGAGGGTTTTCTTGGGGCTGCGGATGCGATCGAGGGCAAGCATGGCCTCCTTGTGGGCTATACCGACAATGCGCGGCCGGAGCGCGCAGTGGCGGATCTCGGCACCGTCTACGAAACCATGAAAATCGGGATGAAGCCATATCCGGCCTGCCGTTACACCCATGCCGCGATCGATGGGCTGTTGGCTCTGCGGCAGGAGAATGGCTGGTCTGCCGGCGACGTCCTTGCGGTCGAAATCGGTTTGCACAAGAACGGCATCGTGCTTACCGGCGCCCCCCTTGCGGAAAAGCGCCGGCCGAAAAGCGTGGTGGAGGGACAGTTCTCCATGCCGTTCACGGCTGCCATTGCCCTATACAAGGGTAGTTTCGGTTGGGACGACTATGCCCTGCTTGGCAATCCCGACGTGGAGGCGCTGGCGGGCAGGATCGATGTTCGGCGACAGGAGCGGCTCGAGGGCTTGCGGCATCCCTTCGGCGCCAATATCGCCGTCCGCACATCGGCGGGGACATTCGAGCGCAATATACCAGACCCGTCCGGCGAACCGGATACCTTTCCGGGAAAGACCGATATCGAGGCCAAGTTCATGACGCTTGCTACGCCCGTTCTCGGCAATAGCGCATCGTCGCTCTTTACCGCATTGGAAGGGATCGAGAGCCTGCGCGATATCCGCCAGATCGTCGTTTAGGCGATAGCTTTTCCGTATGAGGCACCTCACCAAACTGTATTTGAGGTTATGGGGTTTGCCTCCTACAGTCGATCTCGCATCAGCTTCGAGAGAGAGGAAAAGACGTGCTGAATCAAGACTATGCGCAAATCTGCGAGGAAGTCGCGAAGCTTTGTTCGGGTTTTCCTGGCGAGTATTGGCAGAAGCTAGAACGGCAAAACGCCTACCCCGCCGAGTTCGTCGACGAGCTGACGCGCGCAGGGTATCTTTCGGCATTGATCCCGGAGGAATATGGTGGCTCGGGCCTGCCATTTTCGGCGGCAGCCGCCATTCTTGAGGAAATCCAGCGATCCGGCTGCAACGGTGGTGCCTGCCATGCCCAGATGTATATCATGGGCGCGATATTGCGACACGGAAGCGACGAACAGAAGCGCAAGTATCTGCCGAAAATCGCGACCGGCGAACTCAGGCTCCAGGCCTTTGGCGTTACCGAACCGACGAGCGGCACCGATACGACGTCACTGAAGACTTTCGCACGCCGCGAGGGGGACCACTATGTCGTGAACGGGCAGAAAATCTGGACCTCACGCGCCGAATACTCGGATCTCATGCTGCTTTTGGCGCGAACGACGCCAAAAGATCAGGTGGCCAAGAAAACCGAAGGCCTGTCGGTATTCATCCTCGACATGCAGGAGGCAAAGAATGCCGGCATGACGATCCGACCGATCCGCACCATGATGAATCACGCTACGACGGAAGTGTTTTTTGACAATGTGAAGGTGCCGGCCGAAAACTTGGTCGGCGAGGAAGGCAACGGCTTTCGCTATATCCTGTCCGGTATGAATGCCGAGCGCATTCTGATCGCGGCGGAATGTGTCGGCGACGCCAAATGGTTCATCAAGAAGGCCAGCGATTATTCCAAGGAACGGGTCGTCTTCGGCCGCCCGATCGGCCAGAACCAGGGCATTCAGTTCCCCATCGCACGGGCCTATGCGCAGATGCGGGCCGCCGAACTAATGGTCGTGGAGGCGGCGAGGCGCTACGAGCAAGGCGAAAGCTGCGGCGAGGAAGCCAATATCGCCAAGATGCTGGCTGCCGAGGCGTCTTGGGTCGCAGCGGAAGCCTGCGTCCAGACCTACGGTGGCTTCGCGTTTGCTGAGGAATACGACGTCGAACGCAAGTTTCGCGAGACGCGGCTCTATCAGGTCGCCCCGATCTCGACCAACCTCATCCTGAGCTTCATAGCCGAACATGTGCTTGGGATGCCGCGATCCTATTGACGGAGAATGCCATGACAGAGGTCGATATCGATTATCTCAAGAGTTGGATCGCCCGGGAGCGCACGGTAACAGATCATATCACGCCTCGTCTTGCCGCCAGCCTGCACGCGGTGCTCGATATAGATCGGCCCGTGGTGCAGGGCTCCCCAGCGCCCGTCGGCATCCATTGGTGCCTGGCGCCCGACATCGTGCCGATGCGGGAAATCGGGTTGGACGGCCATCCGGCTCGTGGCGAATTTCTGCCACCTGTTCCGTATCCACGCCGTATGTGGGCAGGCGGCGATCTGCGCTTCTTGGGGGAGTTCCGGATCGGCGACGAGGTGACCCGACGTTCCGTGATCGAGAATGTCGAGCACAAAAGAGGTCGAAGCGGAGATATGATTTTCGTGACTGTGCGCCACCACTATCAAACGCAGAGAGGGGCTGCTCTCGAGGAGCGGCAGGATATCGTCTACCGTGCCCTGGGTGCGGGCAGCGCACCCTCTCAGGAGGCCACACCCGCTGACGGAACTCCACACTACTCCCGGTATATCGAGGCAAGTCCGGTTCTGCTGTTTCGCTATTCAGCCATCACCTTCAATGGCCACCGGATCCACTATGATCAGCCCTATGTGACGGGCGAGGAGGGCTATCCAGGCCTCATCTTTCATGGCCCTCTGCAGGCGACGCTGCTGTTGGAACTTGCGACCGAGCGGCGCAACGGCGATACTCCATCCTACTTCGCATTTCGGTCTGTTCGCCCTTTATTCAGCGGAGGGCGCATCTCACTCAATGCATGCGCGGAAGACGAACGGACCCTACTTTGGATTGCCGACCACGCCGACACAATAACGATGAGCGCAAACTATTCTGAGTAAAAATGTCCTTCCGAGAAAAAGTTCGGCAACGATCCGCACGCCACCGTTTTCTCGTCGCATCTCGAACCACAAGAAGATTCGCCGCCTCATGCGCGAACACGATCTGCGGCCGAAGGTCAGGCGACGGTTCATTGCTACGACCGACAGCGATCACGACGATCTGATCTTTCCGAACCTGGCGAGGAACATCATCCCGTGCGGTCCCAACCAGCTTTGGGTTAGCGACATCACCTATGTCGTCCTGCCGACCCGTTTCATCTACGTCGCCATCATCCTAGATGCCTGGTCTTGCCTGATCGTCGGCTACGCCATCGGCCGCTCAATTGACGCGCGGCTTACGGCCGCGGCCTTGAGAACTGCCATTGATCGCAGAAAGCCGCCACTGGGCTGCATGCACCATTCCGATCGCGGCTCGTAATATGCTGCCGAGCTCTACCGGCAGCTTCTGACCGACCATGGTTGGATCGGCTCGATGGGCCGCAGAGGTAATCCCTACGACAATGCCAAGGCCGAGAGCTTCATGAAGACGCTCAAGGTCGAGGTGGTCTATCCCATGGCTTTTGAAGCCTTCGACGATGTCACCGAACATCTTCCCCACTTCATCGAGAAGGTCTACGACAAGCGCAGGCTCCACTCGGCACTCGGCTACTTGAGCCCCCAACAGTTCGAGGATCAATACATCCGGCAGACTGGCAAAACAGCGGCCTGATCAGTGTCCACTCCGAGGGGCGCACTCCACAGAGGGGTCAATATTCCACGCCGAAACACAATCGCGGATCTCGATTGCTTAAAGTGAAAACCGGGGCAACAAAAAGTTACGCGTTGAGGCAACCAATCGTCGCCTAAATACCTTCAATCCCAGCTGGGTTAGGTCATGAAGTCCGTCGCGCATTAACAATTCTGTATGCTTTGTATTCCTGCGTACTCACAGCTCGGATTGCACTTGTCAGACTTTTAGAAAGCAAAGTTGAGAATATCCAACGGCATTGGTCACGGCAGGAAAGCCATATGGCGAGCGGTTCAGTGGCGCATCGTAAAATTGAGGGGCACGATGACGAAGGGTACGACGCCAGGCGGCGGTTTTGGAACGGGCGAGGCGCGATGCATGAGATTAAGCACTTCCTCATCAAGAGCCGGCACATTCGAGGACTGTACCACTTCCGCATCGACCACCGTACCGTCGGGTTCCACGTAGAAGCGCACAAAAACCTTTCCTTCCTGCCGACGCGATAGCGCCGAGAAGGGATAGCGCTTCCTGCGCTCGAGATGGGCGGTGAGCAGCATCTGCCAGCGCTCCTGCGCCTTCATGTCTTTGACGACACCACGCGTGATTTCCTCGCCGATCGTTGCCTCCATCCGGCCAGGTGCCTGGAGCGTGTCGCCCATGTCTATATCGGGTAGCGGATCGTCGGCCAGACCCTTGGCAATCGCGACCTTCGTCTTATCGGGCGCATTCTTTTGCGCCTTGCGCGGTTCGAGCTTCGGCCGCCGCATTGGGATCGGGACTTTCTTCAGATTCCGGGTGTCGTCAGGAGGGATGAAGGGGTCGGCCTTGGCCGTTTCGACCGGCTTTTGATGGTTCTCCTCAGGCTCGGCGTCATGGTCAGCCTGTGATTGGGGGTCGCCTTTCTGCACCTCCTGACGTTTCTCCTTCTTGATCGTCGGGTCAGGAACGAATTCCACTCTGATCGCCAGCGGCTGTGGTTCGGGAGGAGGAGGATCGACCGGTAGCTGCGCCAGCATCGCGGCAACGCAAGCGACGGCATGGGCGAGCAGTGAGACGCAGATGCCGACCGCGGCGCGAGGGGTGAAATGGCGGGAATGCATGGATGCTCCGACAATCCGGAAAGTCTTGTCGGGGGCTGCCTGGCAGATCGGGTCGAAGAGGGTCTCGTGCCGCATTCGATCTTTCAATGAGAACGCAGCCGAACGGCCGCATCGAGGTTGTGGCAATCGGTCGTTCCGGGATTTATCGAGTTCGAGAGCATTCCGCCTCTCCTTGAGGCCAGTCCTAGCGCTCTAAATCTTGACATTGTTTCTCAAGATAAGAAAGTGTCGGATTGATAATCGTCGTCAGCGTTGCGCAAAGGCATGCTGGCGGCCGATTTCGATCAAGAGGCGATCAGCCGGCCGGAGGGAGCGTGTAATGCTGCGACTCGTCCCGCGAATGCTCGTCAGACTGGAGACGCCGAGAGCATGAACATGGAGGTTTTCGACGATGTAGCCGGAAAGACGGGGGCCGAGGAGACGATGGAGCAGGTCGTCGAGACGGGCTGCGCTATCGTCGGCGCCGGCCCAGCCGGATTGATGCTTGGCCTGCTGCTGGCGCATGCGGGAGTGGAGGTTACTGTGCTGGAGAAGCACGGCGACTTTCTGCGGGATTTCCGCGGCGACACCATTCATCCCTCGACGCTGGAGGTGATGCATGAAATCGGCCTGCTCGAGGATCTGCTGAAGCTACCGCACACGCGGGCACCGCGTCTGCACGCCGAAATCGGTGGCTGCGACATCACGATCGCCGACTTCTCGCGGCTGCCGACGAAGTGCCGCTTCATCGCTTTCATGCCGCAATGGGACTTTCTCGACTTCGTTGCGCGGGAGGCGGGGAAATTGACGAACTTCCACCTGATGATGCAGACCGAGGTCACCGATCTCCTCCCAGTCGATCGTAGCGGAGTGACCCTTCGGGCAAGGGGCCCCGGCGGTTTGTTTATGGTTCGCGCCAAGCTCGTCGTCGGGGCCGATGGTCGCAATTCGATCGTGCGAGAAAAGGCCGGGCTCGAGGTAGAGCGTTTCGGCAAGCCGAGCGAAGTGGTTTGGATGAAACTGTCTCATCGTTCGGACGATCCGCCTTACACCATGGGACATGGTGGGCCGCGGCAGGGTTTTGTGATGGTCGACCGTGGCAGTTATTGGCAATGCGGCTACGTCATGCGCAAGGACAGCTTTGCCGATATGAGGGAAAAGGGGCTCGACGAGTTCAGAAAGGCGGTCGCGGCTGTGTCGCCATTGCCGTCTGACCGCATGGCCGAGATTCGGTCGTGGGACGACGTGCATCTCCTGAGTATCCGCATCGATCGGCTGAAGCGCTGGTGGAAGCCAGGCGTTCTTTGCATCGGCGACGCGGCCCACGCGATGTCGCCCATTGGCGGCGTTGGTGTCAATCTGGCGATCCAGGATGCGGTCGCTGCGGCGAATATCCTCGCGCAGCCATTGCTGCAGGGCGATGTTCTCGACCGGCACCTGGAAGCCGTCGAACGGCGCCGGACATTTCCGACGAAAGCGACGCAGAAAATCCAACTGATGATGCGCCGCAAGCGTCGGAGCGCCGACGCTGCAAAGCCGGAGCGGTCCGCTCCTCCGGCTTTCATGCGTGCCATCGGGCGATGGCCACTGCTTGTGCATCTGACGGGACGACTGATCGGGATCGGCTTCAGGCCGGAGCATGTGCGTGTCTGGCATGACTGACGCGCGAAATTGGTCGTGACGAGTCTGGCCTTGCGGGTTGGCTAGCCGCCATCGTCATCAAAACTTCTTCTGACCCCATCGTGAGAGCTATCGTGTAGGGAATGGAGCAGCCAAACGCTGCCATGACTGGTTGGATTGCGAGAGGTGTCCCGAAATACCGAGTTTTCGCATGGATCTGTCGAAGATAAAAACGCTGATCGATTTTGTTGGACGATCCAACGTTACCGAACTTACGGTAACGGAAAAGGATGTCACGGTTCGGATCTTCCGAACGTCTGGTTCAACGGATTCGTTACCTTCAACTCAGGTGCCTGCCAGCGTAAAAGCTGCTCATGCCCAAGAAGGTTGCGGTGTGTCCGCAAAATCGGAAATCACTGCCATTACCGTGAAGGCGCCGATCTATGGCGTCTTGCACCGGGCGCCGGCACCCGGGCAAGAGCCTTTCGTTAAGATCGGCGACATGGTGGAGGCGGGGCAGACGCTTTTCATTATCGAGGCGATGAAGGTCTTCAACAAGATCGCAGCCCCGCAGGCCGGTTGCATCAAACATCTCATTGACGTGGATGGCGGTGAAGTCGAGACGGGCGAAGTGCTCGCGGAGATCGCATAATGGCAGAACCTTTTGGCAAGGCAGGCCTGAAAGGCCAACGCTTCGACACGGTCCTGATTGCCAATCGGGGCGAAGTTGCCGCGCGAATTCAGCGGGCTTGCCGCGAACTTGGTTTAAAGACTGTCGCAATCTGCTCCGAAGCTGATAGGCAGGCGCCTTATGGCAACGCCGCCGATACCTTTATGTGCATCGGTCCCGCGAACGCAGCCGGCAGTTATCTCAACCAGAATGCGATCCTCCTTGCCGCGCATCTGACCGGGGCTGGCGCGATCCACCCCGGCTACGGGTTTCTGTCCGAGAACGCAGTTTTTTCCGAAGCCGTCGAGAGAGCCGGCCTCGCATTCATAGGACCTGAGGCGTCCTCGATCGCTGCTATGGGTGACAAGATATCGGCAAAACGGGCAATGATCCTTGCCGGTGTGCCTTGCGTGCCAGGTCCTGACACGTCCCTTCCGGATGATTCGGCCTCGGTCGAGCAGATCGCTGAGGAGATCGGCTATCCCGTAATTATCAAGGCCGCAGGAGGTGGAGGCGGCAGAGGAATGCGGGTGGTTCCCCATGCGGGCAAGTTGCACGAGGCTATTGCGTTGACAAGAGAGGAAGCTCGTCAGGCTTTCGGTTCCCCGGCGCTCTACATGGAGAAATTCCTCCAGCATCCGCGTCACGTCGAGATTCAGGTGCTTTGCGATAACAATGGCAATGGCATTTGGCTCGGGCATCGCGATTGCTCGATGCAGCGTCGGCATCAAAAAGTGGTCGAAGAAGCCCCGGCGCCCGGGATTTTCTCGGAAACGATCGAACCTGTCGCCTCTGCCTGTATGGAAGCCTGCCGGCAGATCGGCTACCGCGGCGTCGGAACCTTCGAGTTCCTCTATGAGAACGGTGCCTTTTATTTCATTGAAATGAACACACGCCTGCAGGTCGAACATCCCGTTACCGAGATGACCAGCGGGATCGATATCGTTCAGGCACAGATAATGGTTGCTCAGGGCTTTCCTCTCGAAATGCGTCAGGATGATGTGGCATGCGTTGGCCATTCCTTCGAATGCCGCATCAATGCTGAGGACCATGAAAGCTTCCTGCCTTCGGCAGGCACGATCTCCGATCTGGCACTGCCGGAAGGGCCAAATATCCGGATCGACACCCATATTCATGCCGGCTATCGCGTCTCGCCTTACTATGACTCGCTGATCGCCAAGTTGATCGTTCATGCACCTACCCGGGCAGAAGCCATGGCCAAAATGCGCGAGGCGCTTGCCGCCACACGGATAGAAGGGATTTCCACCAATCTGCCGTTACTGCGCATGTTGTTCGAGGATGAAGGGTTTGCCCGCGGCGAGACGGATATCCACTATCTGGAACAATGGCTCCGAAAAAGGCGGGCGGCATGAGCGCGATCGACCTTAACGATCCCTCGATCATCGCGGCTCTGGCTGATGCGCTGACGGCAGCAGGCGTTGATGGCGTGGAAATTTCGCGACCGGGCGGCCATCTGCGCATCGTCGTCTCGAAGGCTGCTGGCGCCCAAATCAACCTGACAGGAAATGCGCGGCCCGAGCCGGTGATACCGGTGGTGGTGATCAAAGCGCCGATGGCGGGTCACTTCTATCCTATGCATCTTTCGGATTACGACGAAGCCGAGCGTCTGCCTCGCACCGTCTCAAGCCAGGATGTGATCGGTTTTATCCGCATCGGTTCCGTTCTGCTTCCCATACCTGCCGGCAGGTTCGGTTTGTTGGCCAGGCAATCGGCGGAGTCCGAAACCCTGGTCGGCTTCGGTGATCCTCTGTTCGAAATCGAGCCGCTGTCATGATTGCCAAGTCGAACACCGTCACGTCGCGGCGAGAGATCGTTCCCGTCGTCAATGGCCGGGTCAGAATTTCCTCTATCGGCACCCGATCTTTTCTGCTCGATGCACCGGGCGAATTCGATCTGCCTGCGCAGCGGCGCATCTGGGCCCTGGCGCAAACGATCAAGGGCTGGGCTGATATAGCGGAAGTGATCCCCGGAATGACCAATCTTCTGGCGATCCTCAAGGAGATCCCCGAGGATTCCGAACTGGTGACGGGCCGGCTTCTTGAAGCATGGAACAACGCCGAGAGCCTCGATCTGGCAGGAAAGATCATCGAAATCCCCGTTCACTACGGCGGCGCCTATGCGATTGACCTTCCTGCCATCTGCGACTTTTGCGGCTTGAGTGACCGAGAGGTCGTACGCATCCACCATGAGGCGAGTTACCGTGTCTTTGCCTTGGGAAGCGCGCCCGGTTTTGGCTACCTGTACGGGTTGGATCCGCGCATATACATGCCCCGCAAGACCGTTCCGTCGTTGCGGATGGAGAAGGGCAGCGTGACGATCGGCGGAATGCAGACAGGCGTTGCGATGCTGACGGGTCCGAATGGATGGAATTCTCTTGGCTATGCGGAACTGCAGATGTTCGATCCAACCTCCGCGACGCCGGCCTTGATGGCGCCCGGCGATATCGTGCGCTTTCTGCCGGAAAGGATCGAGCTATGATCGAGATCATCGAAACCGGGCCATTCAACACGGTTCAGGATCTCGGCCGTCCCGGCTATCGTGACATCGGAGTTTCGTCCGGCGGCGCAATGGATCCTCTTGCCGTGAAGATCGGCAATATCCTTATTGGCAATGACGATGATGCAGCTGCAATAGAGGTTCAAACCTTCCCGTTCGAATTGCGGTTCGAGGTCCGCGCCACCTTTGCCGTCACGGGTGCGGACGGCAATCCTACACTGGACGGTCGGGAGCTGCTTTCCTGGTGTACTCACGTCGCCGAGGCGGGTCAGATCTTGAAACTGCAGCAGCCACAGAAATTGGCTCGTGCCTACATCGTATTTGGCGGAGGACTGGATGTTCCGGTCGTGATGGGGTCGCGGAGCACCGCGTTGCGCGGCGGATTTGGCGGCAACGCCGGCCGGCCGCTCATCAAGGGCGACCGATTTGAATTCGGCACGCCATCCAATGCTCTTCCCTTGCCTGCAAACGGTCTTGCCGTCGTCGAACCGGCCGTGGCGTTATGTGATGTCTTTCCAGCTGCGATCGACGGCGTGCTATCCGTCCGTGCGATCGTTGCCGGTGAACATGAGCTGTTTGCCTCCGATGGCGAAGCTTTCTGGAGCCAGGTCTGGCGCATATCGTCAAGCAGCGATCGCACCGGTTATCGCCTGTCCGGTGAGCCCATAAGGCCGATGGTGGCGGTCGAAATGCGTTCCCATGGCGTGGTGCCCGGCGTTGTTCAGGTTCCGCCCGGCGGCGAGCCGATCATTCAGATGAGCGATGCGAATACGGCGGGCGGTTATCCCAAGATTGCCGGTGTCATCGAATGCGATCTTTGGCGGCTCGGCCAGGCCCGCATCGGAAGCCGGTTGCGCTTCGCCCGTTCGACGCATGCCGAGGCGCGTGCGGTGGAGCAAGCTGTTGCTCGCTATGTCGAGGATGTCAGACGGACGTCGCAGATGGTCAAGCTTGCTGTGAAGGCAATGGCCTGACGGCAACTATCAAAGATAGAGGGGAGGAAGCGGTGAAGATCGATCTGAATTCCGACATGGGGGAGGGTTTCGGTCCCTACCGGCTGTGCGATGACGAAGCGATGATGAAGATCGTCTCATCGGCTAATATTGCCTGTGGCTTTCATGGTGGTGATCCAGACACCATGGCGCGCATGGTTCGTCTCGCCAAGGAAAACGGTGTAGGTATCGGCGCGCATCCTGGTTTGCCGGATCGCTCTGGCTTCGGCCGGCGTGAGATGCTGTTCCAGCCGGACGAGCTTCGCCAGCAGATGCTCTACCAGCTCGGCGCATTGATCGCGATCGCCAGGAGCGAAGGCATGATTGTCGGGCACTTCAGCTTTCATGCGGCCATGGGCAATATGGTCAATCGCGATCCAGCGCTTGCCGATCTGATGATGAACGCCATTGCCACCGTCGATCCGCGCCTCGTTGTGTTTGTTACCCCTGACAGCGAAATCGAAAAGGCGGCGAAACGCGCGAAACTCAAGACTATGGCGCTGTTTCTGGCCGACCGCGCCTATGATGCCCACGGCAAGCTTGTCGCCCGAGGCCTGCCGGGCGCGCTGGTCAAGGATGAGACTTCGGTCCGGGCGCGGGTGCGCCGTTTCCTGATCGATCGAACCATCGAGGCGATCGACGGCTCCGTACTTCAGATGCCGGCCAGGTCGATCCTCGTGCATAGCGACACACCCGGCTCGCTGGAGCTTGCCCGCATCATCCGCAGCGAAATCGAGGCTTCCGGCGCCATGCTGGCGCCTGCGGCCGAGCTTGCGGTCTGATCCCTTCATTCAGTTCTTTATTTTCAGCGAAAGATCACACCGATGCCTTCCACCGCCGATCGCCTGAAGAATGTTTCCATCTCCGCCTCCGCCGCCATGACCCAACGAGCCCGCGAGCTGGCTGCCAAGGGCATTAAGGTCGTCAGCCTCTCATCCGGCGAGCCGGATTTTTCGACACCCGCTCATGCGATCGAGGCAGCGCATGCCGCCGCACTGAGCGGCGATACCAAATATCCGCCGATGGATGGCACACCGATGCTGAAGGCCGCGATCAGCCGAAAATTCAAGCGCGACAACAATCTCGATTACGATGCAAGCCAGATCGTCGTTTCCGGCGGTGGCAAGCAGGTGATCTTCAATGCGATGCTGGCCACCTGCAATCCGGGCGACGAGGTCCTCATTCCCACGCCGTCCTGGGTAAGCTACGCGGACATCGTCAAGTTTGCCGGCGGCGTTCCGGTCGCTGTCCCCTGCTTCGAGCAGGCCGGGTTCAAGCTGCGTCCGGAGGATCTCGAGGCGGCGATCACGCCGCGCACCAAATGGCTTCTCCTGAATTTTCCGAACAATCCGACGGGTGCTGCCTGTTCGCGCGCGGACATGGCCGCGATCGCCGAGGTCATGCTGCGCCATCCGGATGTCTGCATACTCACCGACGATATCTACGAGCACCTCGTCTATGACGGGTTCGAATTCTGCACGATCGCCGACGCCGAACCCAGGCTCTACGACCGGGTCCTGACGATGAACGGTGTCTCGAAGGCCTATGCCATGACGGGTTGGCGCCTGGGATATTGCGCCAGCGGATCGAGGGAATTAATTGCCGCGATCAGCAACGTCAACGGTCAGAACAGCGGCGGCATTGCAACCGTCACGCAGGCGGCGGCGATCGCGGCGCTGGACGGTCCCCAGGATCTTTTGAAGGAGCGGGCGGCGATCTACAGGAAAAGACGCGACTTCGTGCTCGATCAACTGTCGAAGGTCGAGGGGCTGCGCTGCCACAAGCCGGAAGGCGCCTTCTACATCTATCCCAATATGTCCGGCCTGATCGGCAAGACCACCAAGGGCGGACGCAAGATCGAGACGGACGTCGATTTCGTCATGGCGCTGGTCGATGAGCACCATGTCGCGACGGTGCAGGGCTCCGCTTATGGCATGAGCCCCTATTTCCGCATCTCCTATGCGACAAGCATGGAAAAGCTTGGCGAGGGCTGCGCCCGTATCGCCGAGTTCTGCCGCGATATGCGCTGAGCGGTCATTCCGCGCGCCTGCGGCCCGGTTTCCGGATCGCAGGCCATTGGCGCCTGCCTCTAAGGTTTAGACTTTCAACTGCTCGGTCAGCTCGACGAGGATGTCCTTGACGGCGAATGCCGGCTCCGACAGCGAATTCTGATCGGAGGTGCAAAGCGACAGTGTTTCCTCGATCCGCGGCGAGATCAACCGGCAGACCAAAGGCTCGCTCGATTCCGACACGATACGGTCGGCGATCGCCTTCGGCATGATGGTCGCGCCTAGTCCGCTGCCGACGGCGCGCGCCAGCGTTCGCACGATTTCGACTTCGGCCACGACCTTGAGATTGATGCGGCTGCGCGTGAAGGCGGCATCCACGGCCCGACGCACGAAATTATAAGCTGGCGGCAACAGCATCGGCATCCCATCGAGTGCGCTGACGGGCACGGGTTTCTGGTCTGAATCGATCGCGAAATTGCGATGGGCAACGAGGTAGAATTCTTCCCGGAGGATCGGCTCGAAGCGCACGCCCTTGATCGGCCCCATGCCGTGGATCAAAGCCATTTCCAGCCGGCCGGTCATAATCATCTGGCTATAGGTCTGACCGACGCTCTCCGTCAGATGAAGCAGAATGCCAGGATGTCTCTTCCGTGTCTCCGCCAGAAGATCGACGGAAAGCGTGGCGGCGCTGCTGAAGGGCACGAGGCCGACCGAGACGCGTCCGGCAAGTGAATTGCCGGCGGCGGCGGCATCGGCTTGCGCCTGTTCCATCTGACGCAGAATGATCTGCGCGTGCCGATAAACCGCGTGCCCGGCATCGGTCATGCTGACGCCCTGCTGGCTTCGGATCAGGAGTTTCTGGCCGAAATGTTCCTCGAGCGCCGCCAATTGCTGGCTCAGAGCCGGCTGGGCGAGATGCAGGATATCGGCGGCCCGCGTAATGCTGCCGCTATCGACGATGGCAATGAAGGATTTGAAGCGTCTGATATCCATGGCATCGATTACTGTTCTGTCTTGGCGGGGCATGTTTGCAGACGCGCATCTGTTTTGCAACGCAGGCCGATGTCGGAACGCCATGCCGGCTCTTGCAGAAACGTGCAATCGCCCGCAGCGACGGCCAATCCGCTTGCGGCCGGCACATCTCCATAAAAGTTGCTTATTACTCCAAAAGTAATCGGTCTTAGGCAAGGAGTTGAAGCTCCGCTAATGTCCAAACCAACAAAAAGGGGATCAGAATGCCATTCTCCGATTACAAGACCGCGCTGGTCACCGGCGCTTCCTCCGGTATCGGCGCCGCAGTGGTGGAGCGGCTTTGCTGCGAGGGCATAGAGGTGCATGCGATTGCCCGCAGTGCCGGTGCCCTGAGGGAACTGGCCGAGCGCACGGGATGCATCGCCCACGTCGTCGATGTGACGGATCGCGCCGCAATGGCCGATCTTGCCAACCGGGTTCAGTTCGACATTCTGGTCAACAACGCCGGCGTCGACCGGCCGAAGAAATTCCTTCAGGCGGATGAGGAAGACATCGATCTCCTCCTCGATGTCAATCTTCGCGCCGTGCTGCACATCTGCCGTCTGGTCGTGCCGGGGATGGTTGCTCGCGACCGCGGACACGTCATCAACATCTCCTCGATTGCCGGAAACTACAATTTCGGCGGCAATTCAACTTATCATGCCGTCAAGGCTGGCGTCGCCATGCTGTCGAACCAGCTGCGCATCGATGCATTCGGCAAGCGGGTCCGCGTCACCGAGATCTGCCCTGGTCGTGTTGCGACCGATATCTTCAACCACGTCCATGGTGATGACCCGAGCGTGCGCGAACGCTTCATCGACGGGTTTGAGCTGCCGCAGGCGGCCGATATCGCGGATGCGATCGCCTTTGCGATTTCAGCGCCGGTCGCAGTCAATATCGGTCATATGGAGATCACCCCGACATTGCAGGTGATGGGTGGCCTGCAGACGGCAAAGCCCGAGACATCCGCCGCCACCTATGACGCGGAAGGTGCGAAGCGGTGAGCGGGTTCGATCTGTCGGCCATCCTGAGGAATCCGGATTACGTCGCGATGCTCTTGCAGGGCATCGAGATGACCTTCGTCATCTATATCGGCTCCTGGCTCCTTGCGATGACGCTGGCCATCCTGCTTTTTGCCCTGCGGGTCTCGCCGCTTCGCATCGGCGAGCCGATCGTGAAAGCCTACGTCTCCTACCATCGCAACGTGCCGACGCTGGTGCAGCTGATGTTCTGGTATTTCGGGATCTATACACTGATGCCGCAAGGCGTCACCGACTGGCTTGCCGACCACAATGCCGAGGCGATCTTCGCCATCATAGGTCTGGGGCTGTGCCAGGCCGCTTATTTCAGTGAGGATTTGCGCTCCGGACTGCGGTCCGTCAGCCCAGGGCAGATGGAAGCGGCCAAGGCACTCGGGCATGGCTATATTTCGGCCATGCGTTTCGTCATCATGCCCCAGGGCGTGCGCAATGCCCTGCCGCCGCTCATCAATCACAGCGTGTCCCTGTTCAAGAACAGCAGTCTCGCGATCGTCGTAGGTGCGTCTGAACTTACGCATGCCGTCAAGGAAATCGACAATGTCAGTTTCCGTACTTTCGAGATCTATCTGATCGGTACGGTCATCTATCTGTTCTTCTCCCTGATCATCATGGCCCTCGGCGCGTATGTCGCCCTGCGCAGTGATCCGGTGCGGAGGGCGCGCGCGTGATCCAGGATATCATCAAGATCATCCATGATTATTGGCTTCTGCTGCTGATCGGCCAGTATCCCAATGGCCCGTTGGGCGGGCTTGCCAATACGCTGATCCTTTCGGCGCTTGCCATCGGGCTCGCATTCCCCGTCAGCATTCTGCTTGCCATGGCCCGGCTTTCCAAATGGGCGGTGCTCAGATGGCCCGCAACCGGCCTCGTCTACATCACGCGTGGCGTTCCCCTGCTGATGCTGATCCTGTGGTGCTATTTCATCGTTCCGCTATGGACGGGGGCGGATGTCCCGAGCTTCCTGATCATGCTGGTAACGCTTGTCATCTATGAGGGTGCATTCCTGAGCGAGGTTGTGCGGGCCGGCATTGTCTCGCTCGGCCAGGGGCAGATGGACGCTGCAAGGGCGCTTGGCCATAGTTACAGCGGCGCAATGCGCTTCGTAATCCTGCCGCAGGCGCTCTACAACATGATCCCGAGCATGATCTCCACTTTCGTCTCGACGATCAAGGACACGACGCTCGGCTATATCATCAATGTGCCGGATCTGACTTTCGCGGCAAGCCAGGTCAACAACCAACTCCTGTCGCAGCCCTTCCAGGTCTTCTTCATCCTCGCCGCTGCCTACTATGTGCTCTGCTGGAGCCTGACCCATGTCGCAAACAGTGTTGAAAGGCGGATTGCACGGCGGCGAGCCGGGCCAAGGAAGATCCGCTTGCGCAGCGACGTCGTTCCCCTAAAAACATTCACGGAGCAGCTATGAGCATCCCAGTTTCCGGGCCGCAGGACGGCGCTCAGGAGATACGTCTTCGCGAGGTCTGCAAGAGCTACGGTCATTACCAGGTATTGAACAACATCAATGCCGACGTCAGCCGCGGCGAAGTGGTCGTCATTTGCGGCCCCTCCGGTTCCGGCAAGTCGACCCTGATCCGTACGGTCAATCGGCTGGAAGAGGTCAATAGCGGTTCGATAGACTTCGAGGGAAAGAATATTCATGCCCCGATGGGTGCCGCTGAACTTAACCGGCTACGCAGCCGGATCGGCTTCGTCTTTCAGAATTTCAACCTGTTTCCGCATTTGTCGGTGGTCGACAACGTTTCCATGTCGCCAATCCGGGTCAAGGGTGTACCGGCAAAGGTGGCGCGCGAGAAGGCGCTTGCATTGCTTGATCGCGTCGGTCTGGCCGACAAGGCGAATGCCTATCCAGGTCAGCTTTCAGGCGGCCAGCAGCAGCGTGTCGCCATTGCCCGCGCGCTGGCGATGGAGCCACCCGTCATGCTCTTCGATGAGCCTACGAGTGCGCTTGATCCGGAAATGGTCGGCGAAGTTCTCAGCGTTATGAAGAATCTGGCGGCTGAAGGAATGACCATGCTCTGCGTCACCCATGAAATGGGCTTTGCTCGCGACGTGGCCGACCGGATTTGGTTCATCGATGCCGGCGAGATCCTGGAAACTGCGCCTCCAGAGGAGTTTTTCAAGAGCCCCCGTCATCCCAGAGCTCAGCGCTTTCTTTCGGATCTGCGCCACTAAACATTCCAAGTCAATAACAAGGAGAACAGCTATGGATTGGAAATATTTCACCGTGACATTGGTGCTTTCCGGTGTCGCCTTCGCCTTGCCGGCCGAGGCGGATCAGCTCGATGCCATCATGTCGGCAAAGACGCTCCGCTGCGCGACTTATGCAGACGTGCCGCCGTTTGCCTCGCCCGATCCGAAAACTCGTGAAATGGTTGGCTTCGACGTCGATCTGTGCAAGGCGATCGCAAACGAACTTGGCGTAAAGGCCGAGATCAAGCCGATCTCGGTCGAGGCGCGTGTTCCCGAAGTGAAGCTGGGCCGCGTCGATATCACGGTTGCCAACCTTGCTTATACGCTCAGCCGTGCAGAGCAGATCCAGTTCAGCGACCCCTATTATATTGCCAAGGAGATGTTGATTGTTCCGGCGGAGGATGCAGGCAAAACCAAAGCCGATTTCGAAGGCAAGCGTCTTGCTTCGACCAAGGGTTCGACTTCGGAATTGGCAATCAAACTCAACAAGTCCGATCCGCTAACCTTCCAGGATACCGGATCTGCCTATCTTGCCGTCCAGCAAGGAAAAGCACGCGGGCTCGTGGCCAACACCATGACGACGACGCTGCTTGTCAACGAATCCAAGACGAAGGGCAAGCCGATGCGCATGATCGACGAACCCATGCTGCTGGAGCCGGTCGGGATCGGCATGCAAAAGGATCAGCCGGCGCTCACCGCAAAGATCAACGAAATCCTCCATAAGCTCGACGATGCCGGCGAGATCAACAAGATCTGGGAGAAATGGCTTGGTCCGAATACCGAGTACAAAATGACCCGTACCGAAAAGGTCGTCCCGATCACCGAATTGAAGTTCGATCCGATTCCCTGACGAAGGGCTGCCGAGCCCGGTCAGTTATCCATCTGAAAATTGTCACCGATTACAGGCGGTGGGCGTGCCCGCCGCCGGCTTAACCATGGGAGGTTTCCGTGACCCACATCAAAGATATTGCCAAGCGCCCGAGCAAGGTCGACATCGACGCGCTCGCCAGATTCTCGCCCGCAACGATCCATGAGGCCCAGGGTCGCCGGGGTGCACTCTCCTCGCGCCTGAAGCCGGTGGATTATCGCATGAAGCTTTGCGGTCCGGCTTTTACGGTGAAATGCGCGCCGCGCGACAACATCATGCTGCAGCTTGCGATCAACTACGCCAAGCCGGGCGACATCATCGTCGTCTCCGCGGGCGAATATGAGGAAGCTGGCTCCTTCGGCGATGTGCTCGCCAATGCCTGCCTTGCCAAGGGCATCGGCGGTCTGGTGACCGACAGCGGTGTACGTGACACGCTGCAACTGAGGGAGCTCGGATTTCCGGTTTTCTCGCTCAGCGTATGCATCAAAGGTACGGTCAAGGAGACGATCGCATCGGTCAACGATCCGGTCATCGTTGGCGGCGAAATCATCAATCCCGGCGATATCGTCATCGGTGACGCAGACGGGCTGGTTATTGTCCGTCAGGAAGAGGCGCAGGAGGTGGCGCAGCTATCGCAGGCTCGCGACGATGCCGAGGCGGGCTATATCGAAGCCTATAAGCAAGGCAAATCTGTCATCGAAGTCAGCAAGCTGGAGGCTGTTTTAAAAGCCAAGGGGCTGATTGTCGGCATCTGATGTTATTCTGAAAGATCGCCCCGCGCCGCCCGCAGGCGCAGCTCGCGCAAATAGCATGCGGGTGTGGTTCCCTTAAAGGATCGGAAACTCGTATCGAGGGAGCGCGCTGAAACGCCAATCGTTCTTGCGATTGATTGATCGTAATCGGTAGGGCAATATTCTCGTGCATTAGATCGATCGTCTGTCTTATTTGATGCGGTGCACGCTACGGTGCTGCTCTGTCCAGGATTTGGGAATAGTTGTGAGGAATGGCGCGTACGATCAATTCCATGAGCGCCTCGGACAGATGGCCGATTGCAATCGGGGACTGAAGGAGGGCCATTATGCTTCATGGCGCTGGTGATCGTGTCGACCAAATTCCCGAGCATGCGGCCCGATGGGCTCGAAAGATCCAGCTTCGAGTCTATGCCGAGAAGTCGAGAGCGAGATTCCCTTTGCAGACCGTAAAGACGAGATCGGGGTGATGGCTGCCGCTGTTCAGGTATTCCGCAACAACACCCTGGAGCGTCTCCGCTTGGAACGGGGAGCCGAATCCAATCGTGCCCTGTCGGAAAGCGAACGAATTGAGCGGGAAAACCAGAAAATGAAAGAAGCGGGGCGGGTTATCCGAGCGCGACCTCGCTTCCGCCGGATCCGCTATCGGTTGGGGCCGCGCATTCAGCTGCAAATTCAACGTGGCCTCAGGTTTGGCGGTCGGTGACGACAGGCTCAGTCTGGCGGGCCGCCGCAAGATTGGCGCGCGATCAAGCGGCATGGCAAGCGGGTAATTCCTGTCGGGACGGTTTCTCCTTTTGTCAGGCTGAGGATGGCAAGGCCCGCCTGGTGGCCGATCTCTTTCAATTCCATATCTATCGTTGTGAGCGGCGGCCTGGTTTGTCGGGAGATGACCTCCCAGTTATCGAAGCCGACGACTGCAATATCTGCGGGGACGGCAAGTTCCTTATCGCGCAGCGCGTCGATGACGCCGCGCGCGATTTCATCGTTCCCGCAAAATATGGCGTCGGGTCTAGCGTCGCCGCGTGCGAATATCTGTTGAATGGCCTCGTGGCCCCATTCCTCAGACCAGTCGCCATAAAGGACTTCGGCTTTGGGGCCGACGCACTCACGATAGGCTTTCGCACGGACGCGGACGGCAAGATAATCCTCCGGTCCGGTTATGTGCAGGATCCGCGAACGGCCCAAAGCCTGCAGATGTTCGACGGCAAGGCGAGCACCCTGAGCGTCGTCGGGAAAGAAGCTGATGCTGTCCGCGGGCCCTTCGGCGAAGGCGTAGACGACAGGTATCGAGAGCTTTGCAAGTTCCGGCGGCGGCTTCAGATCAAGGCGTGTCGCTGTGAAGATGATGCCGTCAACCTGTCGGTCCAGCAGCGTCTCCAGATGCAGGCGTGCCAGGCGCGGGTCGTTGTTGGTGGCACATAGAAAGACCGACAAGCCGTGATCGACAAGTACTTCCGAAACGCCGGCGGCCATCGGCAGCGTCAACCTGCCGTAGGTGTCGTTGGTCAGCATGCCGATCGCGTGGCTGCGCTTGGTCAACAGGCCGCGCGCGAGCGCATTCGGCCTGAAGCCGATTTCTTCCGCTACACGTTTAACGCGTTCTATCGTTTCCGCATTTGTGCGGCCGGTTCCGTTGAGTGCGTTTGACGCCGTCGAAATGCTGACGCCCGCCGCTTTTGCGAGATCCCGAATAGTCTGTCGACGCATGTCTTTCCCGACCCAAATCGCATCTTTTGAAAGATGTAGATAAAACCTTTTATCAGAAATAATCGTGATGTTAAAAGGTTTTATCAGATTCCTTCCGAAAACATGCATACAGACTGTCGACATCGAAAAAAATGTCGACTAACGTTTTGATCACGCCATCTGGAGGCCGTTGGCGATAAGGAAAAGGGGAACTTTCATGTTCAAGTTAAAGTTGACGATTTCTGCAATCGCCTTGATGGCAAGTGCGACATTTGCCAATGCGACCGATATCACGCTGTGGGTCCGTACCTCCTCGGGCGCGGTGCTGCAGGGGCTGGCCGACAAGTACAATGCGAGCCATTCCGACAAGGTCAACGTAACGCAAATCACCGCCGAGCAGATGGTGCCGAAGCTTGGCGCTGCAATCGCGGGCGGTGCCGCGCCGGATGGAGCCGTGCTCGATCTGATCTATCTTCCGACCTTTGCGGCTGCAGATAGCCTTGAGGACATCACCGATTTCGTCAAGGGACTGCCCTATGCATCCGCCCTCAGCCCTTCGCATATTCGTCTTGCGACCTACGGCGGTAAAATCTATGGGGTGCCGGCCCTGCCGGATGCCTCGATCATCGCCTACAACACCGATCTGTTCTCCAAGGCCGGCCTCGATGCGAACAAGGCGCCTGCCTCGATCGAGGAGATCGCGGCGGATGCCAAGAAGATCACCGCTCTCGGCAACGACACCTACGGCTTCTACTTCGTCGCGAATTCAGGCAGCTGGCTGATTTACGACTTTCTGCCACATCTCTGGGCGGCCGGAGCCGATGTCCTCAGTGAAGACGGCCGCACGGCAACGATTGATACGCCGGCTTTAAGAGAGACGATCGCCGCCTACCGCGACATGGCGAAAGCCGGCGCCATCCATCCGACCTCGAGATCCGGCAACGGCAACAATGCCGTCGAGGCGTTTGCCTCCGGTAAGGTCGGCATTCTTATGACCGGCTCCTACATCGTCAATTTGCTGACGAGCAAGTATCCGGACGTCAAGTTCAATGTCGCGCCCATCCCGGGGCCAAAGGGCGGTGAATCGAGCTTTGCCGGTGGTGATACGATGGCGCTGATGAAAGGCATCAGCGACGAGAAGAAAAAAGTCGCGCTCGACTTCGTCAATTTCTACATGCAGCCCGAACAGCAGGTCTACATCACCCAGGAATCCGGCATGCCGTCACGGACCGATCTCGCAAACGAGGCCTACGCCAAGTTCGACAAGCGCAATCTCGTCGCCTATGACGTGCTGACCAAGGCTCGCACTCCCTATACTTTCTCGTCGGACGAGCTTTTCGTGAGCCGTACCGGCCCCTTCCTGAACCTCATCCAGGGAACTATTTTCGGCGAGGATGTCGACGGCACGATCGCCAAGACCCAGGCGGATTTTACCCGCATCCTCGAGCGTACCAACCCGAACTAAGTCTCAACTAAGTCTCTGGGCCGACAAATGGCGAAGCGTCGTCCTATGGCGCTTCGCCGCCATTCCCTGCCGATCGATCAAGAAAAAGGAGCGGTGCCGTGAGCTCATCGCTGCGTCGCGGCAGGAATCCGGCAGTCACGCATGGCGAGCCTGAGCCAAGAGGTTGGCTCGGCCTTGCTTTCATCCTGCCGGGTTTCCTGTTCATTGTTTTGCTTTTCCTCGTGCCGCTCATCATGACGGTATGGATGAGCTTCTATAACTGGCCGCTTCTCGGCCGGGCTAAATTCATAGGGCTTGCCAATTATGCCGAGCTTGTTGGCGATACCCAGCTGTGGCATTCCCTCGGCTTTACCTTGCTTTATACCGTTCTGGTCACCGCGGCGATTTTCCTTGTCGCCTTTCCGCTGGCCCTGCTGGTTGACCGGCCGTTACGAATTGCCGGCTTCTTCCGCACCGTCTATTTCATGCCCGTCGTCATCGGTTTCGGTGCCGCCTCGACATTGTGGATGTGGCTGCTCAATCCGGACAGTGGCGTTTTTGCCCAGGTCTTGCGTGCTGCTGGGCTAATCGATAGTGCGCCGCGGCCGCTCGAAAGTTTCTGGCCGGCACTTGCCGTCATTGTTCTGATGGTGGTCTGGAAGACGTCCGGCTTTACGATGATCATTCTGCTGACCGGTCTGCAGAGCATCTCGACCGATGTGATCGAAGCGGCAAAGATCGATGGAGCCAATGTCTGGAGCCGCTTTCGCAGGATTACCCTGCCATTGATGCGCAATTCGGTGGTATTGGCTCTGGTTCTCAATGTCACCTCGTCGATGCTCGCTTTCGACCAGTTTTTCATCATCACGCAGGGCGGGCCGTCCAATAGTACGATCTCCGCGGTATTTTCGATCTATCTCGCATCCTTTTCGTCCTATCGCCTCGGTTATGGTTCGGCTATCTCTCTTGCATTGCTGATCGTTCTCGTCGCAATCAGCACCGTTCAGTTCGTCTTTCTGCGACAGCGCCCGGAGGAAGGCTGATGGAGCGTCTGAATTTCAAACCGCAACCGAAGCCGATGGGTGAGCGACTGAGCTATGTCGCCTTTATTCTGCTGTCGCTTCTTTTCGCGCTGTTCTTCGTCATGCCGATCGTCTGGTCTTTCGCCAATTCGTTCAAACCGGCAGCAGAAGCGCTTGCCAATCCGGCTGCCTTGTTTTCGAAGGCTTTTTCACTGGAGAATTATCATCGTCTCGAACATGTCGGGGCGGGCTGGTATGTCTATGCCGGAAATTCCGTGATAATCGCAGCAGGCACCGTATTGCTGACTGTCTTGGTATCCGTTCCGGCGGGCTATGGTTTCTCCAAGTTTCGCTTTCCGGGGCAGGGGCTGCTGTTCGTGCTCATCATGGCGACGATGATGATCCCGTTTCAATCCATTCTGACGCCGCTCTTTCTCATTCTCAAGGCGGTTCGGCTGCAGAACAGCCTCTTCGGGCTGGTGCTGATCTATGTCACGTTCCAGCTTCCGTTCTCGGTATTCATGATGCGCAATGCCTTCGATGCCGTGCCCAAGGCGCTGATTGAAGCGGCCCGCATCGATGGCGCGTCGCAGGCGACCATTCTGCGCCGTATCATGTTGCCGATTGCGCTTCCCGGGGTGGCAACCGTCGCCATGTTCGCTTTCCTGAACTCCTGGAACGAATTCCTGGCCGCCCTGATCTTTCTCTCCGACCAGAACAAGTTCACCTTGCCGATCATGCTGGTTAATGTCTCCTCCGGCATTTACGGCATCATCGACTGGGGCGCGCTGCAAGCCGGCATTGCCGTGACTATGGTGCCCTGCATCGTCCTCTTTCTTCTTTTGCAACGCTACTACGTGCGCGGCCTGACCGCCGGCGCCGTGAAATGACGACGGCTTTGCCGCTCAAGGAGTTCTCATGTCCTCACCAGCTTTCAATCAATCCGAGCGGGCACCGGAAGTGCAACGCTATGTCCCGGTCGATCATTCCCGCGTTCGTTTCGATGATGGCTTTTGGAAAAGCTGGACGCAAACGGTGCGCGACGTCACCATTCCCACCCAGCATAAGCGGCTCGACGAAGAGGGTTTCCTGGAAGTTCTCGACTTCGACAAGCCGGCCGGGCCGCTTGCCCGCCCCATCCAGCCGAGCGGATTGTCGATGCAACATTTCTTCGATTCCGATTTTGGAAAGTGGATCGAGGCTGCGAGCTACACCCTGAAAGCGCATCCCAATTCGGAAATCGAGTCGCAGATCGACGCCATTGTCGAAAAGCTCGAGCATGGCCAGATGGCGGACGGCTATCTGAATAGCTGGTTCATTCGCCGCGAACCCGAGAAGCGCTGGACGAACCTGCGCGACCTGCATGAAATGTATTCGATGGGACATCTTCTGGAAGGAGCTGTCGCGTATTTCGAAGCAACGGGCAAGCGCCGGTTTCTCGATGTGATGATCCGTGCGGTCGATCATATCATCGATACCTTCGGACGCGAGCCCGGCAAGTTGCGCGGCTATGATGCGCATGAGGAGATCGAACTGGCGCTCGTAAAGCTCTATCGCGTCACAAACGATCCCCGGCATCTGGCGCTTGCGACCTATTTCGTGGACGAAAGAGGGCAAATGCCGTCCTATTACGACGAGGAGGCGGTCAAACGCGGAGAGCGTCCCGAAGATTATGTCTACCAGACCTATGCCTATAGTCAGGCGCATATGCCGGCGCGGGAGCAGGAGCAGGTCGTCGGCCATGCCGTCCGCGCCATGTATCTTTTTTCCGCAATGGCGGACCTTGCATGTGAAAACGACGATCCAAGCCTGAAGGCCGCCTGCGACAGGCTTTTCGACAACCTGACAAGCAGACAGCTGTATGTGACGGGCGGTCTCGGGCCGTCCGCCTCGAACGAGGGTTTCACGCGCGAATTCGATCTGCCGAATGAAACCGCCTATGCCGAAACCTGTGCCGCGGTAGCACTCGGGTTCTGGAGCCATCGCATGGCTCAGATCGATCTTGATGGCAAGTTCACCGACAAGCTCGAAACGGTTCTGTTCAACGGCGCCCTTTCAGGTATCGCACGCGACGGCGAACATTATTTTTATGAGAACGTGCTCGAAAGCCACGGCCAGCATCGTCGCTGGAAGTGGCATTATTGCCCGTGCTGCCCGACAAATATCGCTCGCCTCATCACATCGCTGGGGCAATATTTCTATTCGACGAAGCCAGGCGAACTTGCCGTGCATCTCTATGGCGCGAACGTGGCGGAGCTTGCGCTCGGCGACCGCTTGCTTCGGTTGCGTCAGGATACAAGCTATCCTTGGGATGGCGACATCAGGCTGCACGTCTCAATCGATCAGCCGAGCCGTTTTATCATGCGTTTGAGAATACCGGCTTGGTGCCGAGATGCTTCGATTTCGGTCAACGGCGAAGCGGTGGATCTGGCCACTTGCACCGTCAAGGGCTATGCGGCGCTTGATCGGATTTGGAGCGATGGCGACGAGGTGCGTATCGCCTTGTCGATGCCGGTCGATCGCCTTTACGCCCATCCCGCGGTCTCGGAGGACGGCGGACGTGTTGCCCTGAAGCGCGGACCGGTCGTCTACTGCGTCGAGGAAACCGACATCGGCAGCGAACCGCAGCAGCTCCGCCTGCCCGCATCCGCGGAACTGGCCGCCCGCTACGATGCGCAGTTGCTCGGCGGCGCGACCGTACTGGAGGGAACCGCGCTCGAAGCCGATACCGCGGATTGGGCGAACGCTCTTTACCGGACGTCGCCACCGGTCCTGAAGGCGAGGCCGTTCAAGGCGATCCCCTATCATCTATGGGCCAATCGCGACGCCGGGGCGATGGCGATCTGGCTGCAGGAAGCATAGGAGCAGGTCATGGCACGATTGGAGCTGAAGAACGTCGTCAAATCCTACGGCATCTATGAAGCGGTACGTGGTATCAATCTGGAAATTGCGGATAACGAGTTCGTTGTCTTCGTCGGTCCGTCCGGCTGCGGCAAATCGACGACCCTGCGCATGATCGCGGGTCTGGAGCATATTACCGCCGGCGAGATCGTCATTGGCGATCAGGTCGTAAACCGGCTTGGTCCCGGCAAGCGCGATATTGCGATGGTGTTCCAGAACTATGCGCTCTATCCGCACATGACGGTCAGGGAAAATATTTCCTTCTGCCTCGAACAGCAAAAGCTTGCCAAAGCCGAGATCGATGCCCGCATCGCGCATGCGGCCGAAACGCTGCATATCGGCGAGCTCCTCGACCGGCGGCCGGGGCAGTTGTCGGGCGGGCAGCGCCAACGCGTCGCCATGGGACGCGCCATCGTGCGCAATCCTAAGGTCTTTCTCTTCGACGAGCCGCTTTCCAACCTCGATGCGAAACTGCGCGTTCAGATGCGCACGGAGATCAAACGGCTGCATCAGCTCTTGCCGACGACGACCGTCTACGTCACGCATGATCAGGTGGAGGCCATGACGATGGCCGATCGCGTGGTCGTGATGAACGGCGGCGTGATCGAACAGGCTGGCCCACCACAGGAACTCTATCATCGCCCCGTCAGCCAGTTTGTTGCCGGTTTTATCGGCTCGCCGTCGATGAATTTCCTGCCGGCGCGATTGAGTTCGGGCAGCGAGCGACTTGCCGTCGTTCTGGAGGACGGTACTGAACTTCCAGTTCCCGAGGCGCGGGTGAACGAGTATAGGCGCCATGCGGGAAAATCGGTGGTATTCGGCATACGGCCGGAATCGATCCGCGATCGTCAGCAGCGCCCCGGCTTTGCAGATGTCGTTGCAAAGATCGATCTGGTGGAACCGCTTGGTCCCGAAACCATGGTCTATTTTTCCATTGGCGAGGCGAACCTGTGTGCCTGTATCGATCCCGAGAGCAATCCCAAGCCGCTGACGGCTATGCCGCTGTCGTTCAATATGAACCAGATGCATTTGTTCGACGTGGCAACGGGTGTGGCTTTGTCGCTTCCAAAGCCATAATCGGATGCATCTTGACGCCCCGGGCGTTCTTTCTCCGCCCCCGGAAGGAACCGGGCGTCTGACACTTGACAAGTGCGAGACCATGTCCGGCAACCAATGGGATTGCAGTGATTTCGCCGGGGTGCCAATTCAGGGCACTCACTCGATCAAAGTCCGGCCTGCTGGCCGCCCCGCAAGCACGCTCCCTGGCGCCGGTTAAAATGGAACCGGCGAAGGGAAGGCGCTTTTTTCTTTGCCTTTCCGCCAAAGCTTGACGAAAATCAAATCTCCGAATGCCGCCGAGATCTAAGCAGGGATGACCGTGCTTGGTGATGAGACACGCACGCTGATCGATCAATCCCGGGCGTGCAGACGCATGTGCGTATGGGACAACGGGCGAGGAAGCCGGATGAACACTTCCACGATCTTGGCGGGCAGGGTTGTCGCCATTCGCGGTGCGGTCGTCGATGTCGCCTTCGAAGCGGGCGCGTTGCCGGCGATCGAGGATGCGCTGATCATCGAGGACATCGGCGGCATGCGCGTGCTTGCGGAGGTGCAGGCGCATCTGGATCCGAAGACGGTGCGGACGATCGCATTGCAGGCGACGAACGGGCTGAAGCGCGGCGATGCGGTGCAGCCGGTCGGCGGTCCGATCGCAGTGCCGGTGGGCGAGGCCGTCCTCGGGAGGCTGGTGGATGTCACAGGCGCCGTCGGCGACGGGCGCGAAGAATTTCAAGCGGACGTGCCCCGCCGGCCGATCCACAGGAGCGCGCCGCCGCTTTCCAGCCAGAGGGGCACGTCGGCCATCTTCGCGACGGGCGTCAAGGTCATCGATCTGCTGACGCCGCTGGCTCAGGGCGGCAAGGCAGCGATGTTCGGCGGCGCCGGCGTCGGCAAGACAGTGCTGGTCATGGAACTGATCCATGCGATGGTGGAGAGCTATCAGGGCATCTCCGTCTTCGCCGGCGTCGGCGAACGGTCGCGCGAGGGGCATGAAATGCTGCTGGATATGACCAATTCGGGCGTGCTGGCGCGCACGGCCCTCGTCTACGGGCAGATGAACGAGCCGCCCGGCGCCCGCTGGCGCGTGCCGATGACGGCGCTGACGATCGCCGAATATTTCCGCGACGAACGGCACCAGAATGTGCTTCTGCTGATGGACAACGTCTTCCGCTTCGTGCAGGCCGGAGCGGAAGTTTCCGGTCTTCTCGGGCGCCTCCCCTCGCGGGTGGGATATCAGCCGACGCTCGCAAGCGAGGTGGCAGCGCTTCAGGAGCGCATCGCCTCGGTCGGCGATGCGGCGATCACCGCCATCGAGGCGGTCTATGTTCCCGCCGACGATTTCACCGATCCGGCGGTGACGACCATCGCCGCCCATGTCGACAGCATGGTGGTTCTCTCGCGCGAGATGGCGGCGGAAGGCATGTATCCGGCGGTCGATCCCATCGCGTCCTCGTCGATCCTGCTCGATCCGCTCGTGGTCGGCGCTGTCCATGCCGAGACCGCCATGGAGGTGCGCCGCACGATTGAACACTATCGCGAGCTTCAGGATGTCATTTCGCTGCTGGGGGTGGAGGAACTGAGCAGCGAAGACCGCCGCATCGTGGAGCGTGCCCGGCGCTTGCAGCGCTTCCTCACGCAGCCTTTCGCCGTCACGGAAGCTTTCACCGGGGTTGCTGGCAAGTCGGTGAAGATCGAGGATACCATCGCCGGCTGCCGGGCGATCCTTGCGGGCGAATGCGACGGATGGCAGGAGAGCTCGCTCTATATGGTCGGATCGCTGGAGGAGGCGCGGCAAAAGGAAGAGGCGGCGCACAAGGCCGGTGACGGAACGGGAGCTGCGGCATGACGGCGGGCCTGCATCTGACGATCAGCACACCTTCATCGGTGCTCGTCGAACTGCCGGATGCCATATCCGTGCGTGCGGAAGACGCAAGCGGTGGTTTCGGCATCCTACCGGGCCATGCGGATTTCCTCACCGTTCTGTCCGCCTCGGTGGTGCGCTGGCGCGACGGTGCCGGGGAAGCGCATTATTGCGCGCAGGGCGGCGGGATCTTCACCGTCACCGGTGGAAACCGCGTTCTCGTCGCCTGCCGCCAGGGCACGCTTGGCGACGACCTGTCCACGCTCGAGGCGCAGGTGCAGGCAATGCGGGCGGCGGGCATCGATGCCGACCGGGCAGCGCGAGTGGCGCAGACGCGGCTGCACGCCAATGCCGTGCGCCAGCTCATGCGCCTGCTCCGCGACGGCAGCGGCGCGGACGCGCTGATCCAGCCAGGGGAGGGCCTGTCGTGACGTCGCCGCCCGATCCGCGGGAGCGCGACCATCTTGCCGAGGCCGCTCGCCGCGCCGCGGAGCGGGAAAAGGAGGGCAGGAGCAATCCGGAACCCTCGCTCGGCGCCAGACTCGGCCAGATCGGCATTCTCGGCTGGACGATCGTGGTGCCGACGCTTCTGGCCACGCTTCTGGGACGCTGGCTCGACCGCAGCTTCTCGACGGGCATCTTCTTTTCCGCACCGTGCATCATGCTCGGCGCGGCGTTCGGATTCTGGTCGGCCTGGAAATGGATGCATCGCTCATGACCGAAAACCTTCTTGCCCTGTCGCCCGCCGCGGTCGGATTTCAAGCATTGTCGGGCCTTGCCGTCGGTGGCCTGCTCGGCCTTTTCCATTTCGGCGCCCTCTGGTGGAATGTCGGCTACCTCGCAAAGGGCAGCGTGCTGCGTGCGCTTGTCGTCCAGCTCCTGCGCTTTGCCGTTCTCGCCGGCGCTCTGTACGGGGTCGCTCAGCTTGGTGCTCTGGCGCTGCTTAGCGCCGCGATCGGCATCCTGGTCGCCCGCAGCCTGATCCTGCGGCGGGTGAAGGGGATGTCATGAACTCTCCGCTCTCGCTCGAACCGCTCTTCCATCTCGGTCCCGTGCCGGTCACCGAGCCGGTGCTCGCCACCTGGGCGATCATGATCGTGCTTACGCTGCTTTCCTTCCTTGCCACGCGTCGTCTCTCGCTCGTGCCGTCAAAGACACAGAGCTTTCTCGAAATATTGGTGGAGACGATCGACGGGCAGATCCGCGACACGATGCAGGTCGATCCGCAGCCCTACCGCGCCCTGATCGGCACCATCTTCATCTATGTGCTGATCGCCAACTGGTCGTCGCTGGCGCCGGGTGTCGAGCCGCCGACCGCGCATCTGGAAACGGATGCGGCGCTTGCCTTCATCGTGCTGGCCGCGACGATCGGTTACGGCCTGAGATCGCGCGGGTTCTTCGGTTATCTCAGGACCTTCGCGGAGCCGAGCTGGGTGATGATACCGCTGAACGTCGTGGAGCAATTGACCCGCACCTTCTCGCTGATCGTGCGCCTTTTCGGCAATATCATGAGCGGGGTCTTCATCATCGGCATCGTGCTTTCGCTGGCCGGCCTGCTGGTGCCCATCCCGCTGATGGCGCTCGACATGCTGACCGGCGCCGTACAGGCTTATATCTTCGCCGTTCTTTCCACCGTCTTCATAGGCGCGGCCGTCGGCGAGCGGCCGCAACCATCCACATCGTCCTCCAGGGAGAAGCAGAGCCCATGAATCTCATCGGCATCGTCAGTATCATCGCCGCGGCCGTGGCCGTTTCTTTCGGTGCTATCGGGCCGGCGCTTGCGGAAGGGCGCGCGGTGGCGGCGGCGATGGATGCCATTGCCCGCCAGCCGGAAGCGGCAGGCACGCTTTCGCGCACGCTCTTCGTCGGTCTGGCCATGATCGAGACGATGGCAATCTACTGCCTCGTCATCGCGCTGCTTGTCCTCTTCGCCAATCCCTTCATCGGCTAGGGATCCGGGCTGACATGCACATCGACTGGTGGACCCTCGCCCTGCAGACGGTCAACGTCCTCGTTCTGCTCTGGCTCTTGAAGCGTTTCCTGCTGCAGCCGGTCGCCGGCATCATCGCGGCCCGGCAGGCGGCGGCGAAGAAGCTGATGGACGAGGCGGGCGCGGCGAAGGCCGGTGCGGAAGCGGAGCGGGAAAAGGCCGCCGCCGAAACCGCAGACCTTCTCGCCGAGCGGGAGGGAAGGCTCAAGCAAGGCCTGCAGGAGGCCGCCGCCGCGAAGGCTGCCGTCCTTGCCGAAGCCCGTCAGGATGCCGACAAGCTGCGAAGCGCGGCGCAGGCTGAGATCGCGCGGGAAAGGCGGGATGCACAGGCGGCCTATGGCGGCCAGGCCAGAGCACTCGCGCTCGATATCGCCCGCCGGCTCTTCACCCGCCTGCCGGACAGCGCGCGCGTCGCCGGTTTCATCGATGGACTGGCGCAGGCCGTCGCCGCGCTGCCGGAGGATACGAGATCGGCCATCGGCGCCAGCGAGGCGGTTGCGCTTCGGGCGCCGAGGGGGCTCACCGCGGAAGAGGAGGATGCCTGCTGCAGGCGGCTTTCAGCCGCGCTCGGACACCCGGTCAAAGTCACCGTCACCGCCGATCCCGACCTCATCGCCGGGCTGGAGGTCGACACGCACCACGCCCTTGTGCGCAACAGCTTTCGTGCCGATCTCGATCGCATAGCCGAGGAGTTGAACCGACATGACCAGCGATAGCGCAGTCGCAGACTGGTTTGCCGCAAGCCGCGCGGCGGTCGACCGCGTCAGGCTCGCGCCGCAGGCCGAGGCGATCGGGCGCGTCGAGCATGTGGCGGACGGCATCGCTCGCATTTCCGGCTTGCCGGACGTGCGTCTCAACGAGCTTCTGACCTTCGCGGGTGGCCGTACGGGGTTTGCGCTCGCCCTTGACGCTGCGACGATCGATGCGGTGCTGCTCGATGACGGCGCCGCCATCGAAGCCGGCTCTCCCGTCACCGGTACGGGGCAGGTGGTGCGCGTGCCGGTAGGCCCCGGTCTGCTCGGCCGTGTCGTCGATCCGCTTGGCCGGCCTCTCGACGAGGGGGAAGCGATCGATGCTGAAGATCATCATCCGGTTGAACGCCCGGCGCCCGCCATCATCGAGCGCGATCTCGTTTCCCGCCCGGTCGAGACCGGCATTCTCGTCGTCGACGCGCTTTTCGCGCTTGGAAGGGGACAGCGCGAGCTCATCATCGGCGACCGCGCCACCGGCAAGACGTCCGTCGCGCTCGATGCCATCGTCAACCAGAAGAATTCCGACATGATCTGCGTCTATGTCGCCATCGGCCAGCGGGCGACCGCGGTCGAGCGTGTCATCGAGGCGGTGCGCACGCACGGCGCGCCGGAACGCTGCATCTTCGTCGTCGCCTCCGCCTCCGCCGCACCCGGGCTGCAATGGATCGCGCCTTTTGCCGGTTTTACCATGGCGGAATATTTCCGCGACCGCGGCGGCCATGTGCTGATCGTCATCGACGACCTGACCAAGCACGCGGCGACCCATCGCGAACTGGCGCTTCTGACCCACGAACCGCCAGGCCGCGAAGCCTATCCGGGCGACATCTTCTATCTGCACGCCCGCCTGCTGGAGCGCGCCGCCAGACTTTCGGAAAAGCTCGGCGGAGGATCGTTGACCGCGTTGCCGATCGCCGAAACGGACGCCGGAAACCTGTCGGCCTATATCCCGACGAATCTGATCTCGATCACGGACGGCCAGATCGTGCTGAATTCGCGGCTCTTCGCCGCCAACCAGCGTCCCGCCGTGGATGTTGGCCTCAGTGTCAGCCGCGTCGGCGGCAAGGCGCAGCATCCCGCGCTGCGGCAGGCATCGGGGCGCATCCGCCTCGATTACGCGCAATTCCTCGAACTGGAGATGTTCACCCGCTTCGGGGGTATCTCCGATAAGCGCATCAAGACGCAGATGGTGCGGGGCGAGCATATCCGTGGACTCCTTTCGCAGCCGCGTTTCACCACTCTTAGAATGCTGGATCAGGTAGCGCTGCTGGCCGCGCTTGCGGACGGGGCGCTCGATGGACTTTCTTCGGCCAGCCTCGTGACGTTGCGGGAGCGGCTGCCCGCCTTCCTTGACGCCAACCAGACGAGTGCCGCCGATCTCATCGCCAAGGGCGAAAAGCTCGGTGACGAGGATCATGCCGCCCTGGTCGCTGCCGTGCGCCGGCTGGCAGGGGATATCTCGCCCGCAGACGAGGCTGACGGGCAGGGACCCGACCCATGACCGAGCGGCTGAGCGACGTCGAAGCGCGGATCGGTTCCGTACGCCAGCTTTCGGCGGTGGTGACTGCCATGCGGGGCATCGCAGCCGCGCGCTCGCGCGAGGCGCGGAATCACCTTGCCGGGATTCGCGCCTATGCGGATGCGATTGCCGGCGCAATCCGACAGGCACTGGCGCTGCTGCCGGAAGGGCCGACGATCGTGGGGGCGGGCAGGGGAGATCATGCGATCGTCGTTCTGTGCGCCGAACAGGGATTTGTCGGGACCTTCAATGAGAAGATTCTGGATGCTGCCGCGGCTGTCGTGTCGCCGGGCAGAGCCGGGCGTTTTCTGCTGGCGGGCGACAGGGGCGCGATGATTGCCGCCGAAAGAGGGCTTACGGTCGAGTGGTCCGCGCCGATGATCACTCATGTCGATCAGGCGGCCGATCTTGCCGGGCGGATCATCGACGCTCTTTACGAGCGCCTGGGCGACCGAAGTATTTCGGAAGTTACCCTCGTTTATGCCGCGCCGGAAACGGCGGCCGATCTCGATATCACGCGCAAACGTCTCGTCCCCTTTGATTATCAGCGCTTTCCGCTCATGCGTATGAGCGAGCCGCCGCTGATTAGCCAGCCGGCCGGACAATTGGCGGAAAAGCTTGCCGAAGAGTACATCTTCGCCGAGATCCTCGAGGCGGTAACGCTGTCTTTCGCGGCCGAAAACGAGGCGCGCACTCGCGCGATGATCGCAGCCAGGACGAATGTTGCCAAGACGCTGGACAACCTTACGGCCTTGTCGCGGCAACTGCGGCAGGAAGAGATTACCAATGAGATCGTCGAATTGGCTGGCGGAACCAAGGAGGCCCAAAGCAATTCCGATAGAAATTAGAGCGATCCCGGGAAAAGCTGAACCGCTCCGGGAGATGCTCCTCCCGGAAAACTCTTTCGTCTAAAACCCGCGCTGGAATATGCGCCTTGAAAGCTTCATCGCAGGCATTGCGGTGCTATCGGGTCAGGCATGCGGCGCCGGGCCGAGGCTTCGGTAGAGCATATAGGCGGCGACGACGAAAATTAAGGTGGCAAAGAGGCTGTTGAGCAGGCCCTTGCGTGCGGAAAGATGCCGCGCCAGATAAGCACCTACGACACCACCCGCGACCCCGCCGCCAATGAAGATCGCCGCAAGCAGCCAGTCGACATAGCCGGAAAACGCGTAATTGAGTGCCGTCGTCAGGCCGAAGGCCGTAACGGCCACCAGGGACGAGCCAATGGCGTAAAGGATTGGCATGTTCGTCGCGGCGATCAGGCCCGGAACGATCAGGAAGCCGCCGCCGATGCCGAAGAAACCCGAGAAGATGCCCGTCAAACCGCCGAACGCCGCCACTTTGTGGACATTCTCGCGCGAGCACTGGGCGCCCGGATTGCCCTCGGTGCCGCGCTTGCGGAACATCAGCACGCCGACAACAAGCATCAGCAGTGCAAATAGAATGAGCAGTTTCTGCCCATCCACCATCTTGCCGATGCTCGATCCGATGAAGGCGCCGATGATGCCGGCAACGCTGTAGACGCCGGCGCAACGCCACTTGACGTTTCCGAGCCGCGCGTGGCCGATAAGATTGGCAAATGCGTTGGCGGCGACCGCAAACGCGCTGGTGCCGATCGCCAGATGAGCGCTGGGCACGCCGACGACATAGACCATCAGGGGAACCGCGAGGATCGAACCGCCGCCGCCGAACAGGCCGAGCGTGAAGCCGACAAGCGCGCCGGAAAGACCGCCGAGCCCATATTGAAGGGGATCAAGGACCATGGCGTTCGTCTCGGCCGCCTTCAGGCGGCTTCCTTCCTGAGGTTCGGCGAGACGAGCCATTCGCGGCCCTTGAGCATTCCGTGCCAGTAGATCGGTGGGAGCGCTTCCGATTTCAGATACCAGGCGAGGCTCGATGGCCTGGTGCCATCGATCACCCAGGTCGGGAAGGTCGGAAGCAGCTTGCCGCCATAGCCGAATTCCGCAAGCACGATCTTCCCGCGTTCGACAGTCAGTGGGCACGATCCGTAGCCATCATAGACGGCCGGCATAGGCCGCCCATCGAGAACGGCGATCACGTTTTCGGCGACGATCGGAGCCTGCTTGCGGGCAGCGGCCGCCGTCTTGGCGTTTGATGTGCCGGCGGCGTCTCCGAGCGAGAAGACGTTCGGGTAGCGCTTATGCTGGAGGCTCGTCTCATCGACCTCGATCCAGCCTGCCTGGCTGGCAAGCGGACTGTTGCGGACAAAGCCGGGTGCGATCTGCGGCGGGCAGACGTGGATCATGTCGAAGCCCAGCGTTTCCTCGGTCAGCGTGCCGTCGGTCGCCGTCCTGGCAAAGCGCGCCTCCTTTTTCGCTCCGTCGACAGCGACGAGCCTTGATCCGAAGTTCAGATCGGCGCGGTACTTCTTCACGTATTCCATCAGCGCTGGCACATATTCCTTGACCCCGAACAGCACCGGACCCGCATTGTGAAACTCGATGGCGATGTCGGGGATGCGGCCTTGGCGGAACCAGTGATCGCCGGACAGATACATGGCCTTTTGCGGAGCCCCGGCGCATTTGATCGGCATCGGCGGCTGGGTGAACAGCGCGCGTCCGCCCTTCAGGTTCTGAACGAGCGACCAGGTGTAGGGCGCCGTATCGTAGCGATAGTTCGATGTTACGCCGTTCCGGCCGAGGGTTTCCTCCAGCCCCTCTATCGCCGACCAGTTCAATTCAATGCCGGGGGCTGCAACCATCATGCGGTAGTCGATGCGCCGGCCGTCCGCAAGAACGACGCGATCATGGTCCGGATCGAACTCGACAACGGCCGCTTTTTCCCATCGGATGCCGCTCGGGATCACGTCAGCCATCGGGCGGATTGTATCCTCCGGCTTGAAGATGCCGCCGCCGACCATCGTCCAGCCAGGCTGATATGCATGGCGTTCCGCAGGGTCCACCAAAATGATGTTCATGCATTTGCGACGCTTCAACAGGCTGGCTGCCGTCGCGATGCCGGCGGCGCCCGCGCCGACAATCAGGACGTCGCAAGCCACAGAGGCTTTCCCGGCATTCAACGCTCCCGGAGACCGAAGACGCGGACGAAGCCGTTCGAGGTCGTATCCAGCGGACATGGTCGCAGCGAGAGCTGTATCCGCGCCCTTATCGGCGGCCTCAGATAGCGCCCAAAGCATTGCGGCCCGCGTACCGGAGCGACAGAAGGCCAGGATTGGCCTGGGCAGATCCTTCATGGCATCGGCAAACAAGGTTACGTCGCGCTCCGTGATGCTCGATGCGATGACCGGAATGTGCCGGAATTCCAGGCCGGCGCCTGCCGCTGCCATGCATATGCTTTCGGCATTGGGCTGACCGTCTTCCTCGCCGTCGGGTCGACTGGAGATGATCGACCTAAAGCCAAGCCTTGCAAGCTCGTGCGTATCGTCCAGCCTGATCTGCGGCGAGACGCTGATGCTGTCATTGATCTTGCGGATATCCATCGGTCTTTCCTCCTTCAGTGAATCCGAAGCGGCTGAGAATGCGCCGGGGCGAGGTGGTGCGATAAGCGAACATGCCGACAATCATGGCCGCGACGAACAGAACCGCCTCCCAGCGGCCCGTTGCGAGCGATGCAAGGGCGGGGCCGGGGCAAAGGCCGACAAGGCCCCAGCCGAGCCCGAAGAGAAGCGCACCCGACACAAGCGCGCCATCGATCGTCCGGTTGGTCGGGACATGGAACCGCATCTCGAAAACCGGCCTGCCGCGATGCCGCTTGATTGCATAGGCGATCGATGACGGGATCAGCGCGCCGCCCATGACGAAGGCAAGCGACGGATCCCATGATCCCGTGACATCGAGGAAGGCCAGGACACGGGCCGGGTTCACCATGTCTGAGATGACGAGGCCGATGCCGAACAGAATGCCGCACAAGATGGCGACCACGACACGCTGGATCATGACCAGCTTCCGATCACATGCCGCGAGACGTAGACGGTGATTGCCGCCACGATCATGAATGTAAAAGTGGCTACGATCGAGCGTGGCGAAAGACGCCCGAGGCCGCAGACTCCGTGTCCGCTGGTGCAGCCGGAGCCAAGCCTCGTCCCGTAACCAACGAGGAGGCCTCCGACGACGAGGAGTGCGGGCGATGAGGTGACCGTCAGGTTGGTATGCCGGAGATAGGCGAACGCGAATGCCGCCCCGGCAAGAAGCCCGCCGAGGAATCCGATGCCCAGCGCGCTGATGCCGGAACCCGTCCATCCAAGGGCAGACGCCGTCAGGCCGGATATTCCCGCAATGCGGCCGTCGAGCAGCAGATAGAGCGCCGCGGAAAGACCGATCAGAAGACCGCCTGTGAGCGGCCAGAGGAAATGGAACGTGGACATGATGACGAACTCGGCACCTATAGGGCGTTCACGGGGATTTTGAGATATTGCACGCCATTGTCTTCGGCAGGCGGCAACTTGCCCGCGCGCATGTTGACCTGAACGGAGGGCAGAATGAGTTTCGGCATCGCCAGCGTCGCGTCACGTTCCGTGCGCATCTTGACGAATTCGTCTTCGCTCACCCCGTCATGGACATGGATGTTGCCGGTTCGCTCGGCGCCAACGGTCGTTTCCCAGGCGTAGTCGTCACGGCCCGGCGCCTTGTAGTCATGGCACATGAACATGCGCGCGTCGTCCGGGAGCTGCGTCAGCCTCTTGATGGAGCGATAGAGCGTGCGGGCGTCACCGCCGGGAAAGTCGCAACGGGCCGTTCCATAATCCGGCATGAACATCGTGTCGCCAGGGAAGATGGCGTCGCCGACGACATAGGCTAGGCAGGCGGGCGTATGGCCCGGCACATGCAGGACCGTCGCATCGAGATTGCCGATCTTGAAGCGGTCGCCGTCTTGAAAAAGCCGGTCGAACTGGCTGCCGTCCCGCTGAAACTCCGTGCCGGCATTGAAGATCTTGCCGAAGACTTCCTGAACACGGATGATATCCCGACCAATCGCCAGTTGTCCGCCGATCGCGGCCTGAAGAAGGGGCGCTGCGGAGAGATGATCCGCATGCGCATGCGTTTCCAGCAGCCACTGCACTTCAATAGTTTCTGATTTTATGTAATCAATGAGCGCCTGAGCGGACGCGGTCATTGTCCGCCCGGAGGCTGGATCATAGTCGAGAACGCTGTCGATGATTGCACAGGCATTTGAGCCCGGATCGCGCACGACATGGCTGATCGTAAAGGTCGAAGGGTCGAAAAATGACCGGATCACCGGCCGAAGCGCAGAATTTGCGAGAGCGTCCCGAATAACTTCCGCTGCATGGGAGAGATGAACGTCAAGCTCGGTTGCAGTCATGTTTGCCTCCTGTCGGCAGACATAGAATGCATATTTACATTAAATGTGCAAGTATGTATTTTTGTAGCCACGCAATTGACCCTTCGCTATAGGCTTTCGAGGCCAAGGAAGTGAGGATCGGATATGGATACGACGAGTTTAAGGGGAACGGAGGCGCCGGTCGCCCTTCGCCTGAATGACAAGGCGCCAGGCTTTACCGCACGCTCCACGGCGGGCGAAGTTTCGCTGTCGAGTTACCACGGCCGCTGGCTGCTGTTCTTTTCGCATCCGGCGGATTTCACCTCGGTCTGCACAAGCGAGTTTATCGCGCTCTCCAGGGCACAGGAGAAATTCGGCAGGTTGAACTGCGATCTGCTCGGCCTCTCGGTCGATAGCCTCTATTCGCATGTCGCCTGGCTGCGCGACATCGAGCGGAGTTTCGGCGTCAAGGTGACGTTTCCGCTCATCGAGGATTCGTCGATGGTGATCGCCAGGGCCTACGGAATGCTGGACGCGTCCTCAGAAAACAGCGGCACCGTCCGCGCCACCTACGTCATCGATCCGGACGGCTTCATACGGGCCATCGTCTGGTATCCGATGAATGTCGGCCGGTCCGTGGAAGAATTGCTGCGCCTCGTTGAAGCATTGCAGACATCGCAGCGGGAATGCGCCTTGACCCCGGAAGGTTGGCATCCCGGTGACGCGCTGGTGGAGCCGGCGGCCGTGTCTATGGAGGACGCAGCGCAGACGGCCGACGGGCAGTCCTGGTATTACCGGGAGCGCCGCGCATGATCGATCCCTCGCTTTCCCCCGAGGTAATGCAGGAAAAGGCTGTCGAAGCCGCCGAGTTCATGCGTCTCTTCAGCACGCCGAGCCGTCTGATGCTGCTCTGCCATATCGCCCGGAAAGAGCGCTCGGTCGGCGAAATTCAGGACGATCTCGATTTCAAGCAGCCGGCGCTGTCCCAGCAACTGGCCGAGTTGCGGCAGGCAGGCGTGGTGCAGACCCGAAGGGAATCCCGGCAAGTCTACTATTCGATCGCCGATGACCGGGTGGCGGTCGTCATGACCATGCTGATGCAAATGTTTTGTGGCGCGGCGCCGGCGGTCGAAACCGACATCCCGCCTGCAAAGCCGCTATCGGCGCTAGCAAACCGAAAGTCAGGCGCCGTGTTTCCAGGCGAAATGGCGTATTGGGCACGGCTCGAAAAAGTAGTGTGACGTGCCAGGGCACGCCAGTTTCGAAAATGCGAGGTCGGGAAATGACACAGGACCGACGAGTTCCGATCGAAAACATGAATGGCCGCGCTTCACGCAGAAGGGCGGCCAGAGCCGTAAGGAAATCGTCGAAACCATGGACTTCCGTCTGTATCGGAGCCGGCCACTCGCCGATGGAAGCAGCACAGGCGCCCGAAGCCTTCTCACAGCTTTCGGGCCAATTGCCACGCGGAATGCGAAGTAGGAGCATGCAATGCCCAACCCAATCATCAAATCGTTCTGGGATAAGCCGACCGGGAGCTGGCAGTATGTTTTCCACGACCCGGAAACGATGAAAGGTGCAATCGTTGATCCGGTGCTCGGATACGACCCGTTGGCCGGCGCCGTCGACACAATCCGGGCCAATGAGATTCTGGACTATATCACAAAGGCCGGGATAGAGATCGTCTGGATTCTCGACACTCACCCTCACGCCGATCATTTCTCGGCCGCTCCCTATCTGAAAGGGAAGCTTGGCGCGCCAACTGCAATCGGCGAGCATGTCGTTAAAGTCCAGGCGCTCTGGAAAGATATCTACAATCTCGGTGATGAGTTTCGTACCGATGGCTCACAGTGGGACCGATTGTTTAAGGATGGTGAGCGCTTTAACGTCGGCCACATGCCCGTCACGGTTTTCTTCTCGCCGGGCCACACAATGGCATCGATCACCTATGTGGTGGGGAACGCCGCTTTCGTGCACGACACATTGATGATGCCGGACAGTGGGTCGAGCCGCGCCGATTTTCCGGGTGGAAACTCGCGCGAACTCTATAGAAGCGTTCGGCGCATTCTCGAGTTGCCGTTCGACACCCGATTGTTCGTCGGCCATGACTATGCGCCCGAAGGCCGTGCTCCGTCATGCGAGGCGACCGTCCGGGAACACCTCGCATCCAACAAGCACTTCAAGGGCCTGCCGACGGAAGAACATTTTTTGAGGGTACGCGACGCAAGGGATGCGACATTGCCCTTGCCGAAGCTGATGCTCGCTGCCTTGCAGGTCAATATCCGTGGCGGGCGGTTGCCGGAGCCGGAAGACAACGGGCGGTCTTATCTCAAAATCCCTGTCGGGTATTTCGAGTCTCGGCAGGAAAGCGCTTAGCGATACCCTCTGACGGAGTTCGGGAAGAGGCATCGTCCCGCCCTCCTGCAACGGGGCGCATCAATGGGTTTCCTCGCTCCAATGAACTTCAGCGATGAGACCCGACGTATCGGCTCGATTCCGGAAGCTGATGACGGCACCCAATCGCTCGGCAGCCATGGCTGCAATGGTAAGGCCAAGCCCGGTGCCGGAAACGCTGCGGTTGCGACCCCGGAAGAAACGTTCCGTCATTCGTGGCAACTCATCCTCGTCGATGCCGGAACCCTGGTCCTCGATTGCGATACCATGACCTTGAGGCAGGACATTCCAGGTGATCCGCCCGCCGCCCGGCATGTGTTCAATTGCGTTTTCATGGAGGTTGCGCAGGACAAGCCTTAAGCTTTCCGGATCGCCCCTCATGTTCAGATGGTCGATCGCATCGTCGATGTCGACGGAGACCGGATCGGGCTTGACAGTCGATCCGACGATCTCGCGGAGCACTTCCCCCACCTTGAACTTGATATCCACCGGCGCCGGCACCGCTGCCTCCAGTGCCGCCAAGGTGAGGAGTTGGCGGACGATCCGGCTCGTGCGGTCGACGGATGTGATGATATGGCGTAGCGCACGCTCGCGGCCGGGGCCATCCGGGGTCGCCAGCGCGACTTGTGCTTGAGTCTTCAGGCCAGCCAGGGGCGTGCGTAACTCATGGGCCGCGAATGCCGTAATCTCCCGCTCGTGGCGTCGAGCCGCCTCGACCTTCGCAAACAGGTCGTTCAAGGCGGTCGTTAGCGGAAGGATTTCTTCCGGCGCGTCGCGGGGAGAGATCGGACGCATATCCTCCCCATCCCGCATCGCGATCTCGTCGGTGACCGCCTTCAAGGGGGAAAGCCCATGGGCAAGCGCCAGCCAAATCAGCGCGCCGAGGATGGGAGCGATCAGCAAGGCGGGTCCGATCAGCCCCGCGATAATATCGCGTACCAGCCGGTCGCGCAGGCCGATGCGGTCGCCGACTGCGACCCTCACGCCCTTTACATGATCGACAATCGTGTAAACCCGCCAGACCTCGCCGCCCACGGTCCGGTCCGCGTAACCTTCCCGATCCTCTGCCAGGCTTTGATCCGGAGCGCCGCTCGACCGCGCCACGAGCTGACCGTCGAGCGACCAGATCTGACAAGAGAGCTGCCGCTCGTAGGCGCCGTCCTCGAGAGCCGGCAAGGTCGAGGACGCGCTGACATTGCCGCTTGCGACCATGGAATGGACCATGCGGGCGGCTTCTTGCAGTCTCGTGTCGAGGACATGCTCCAGCTCGGACCGGCTGCCAAACCCGATCCATACCACGGCGCATAGCCAAATAATGCCGGTTGCCCCGAGAAGCAGGGTAAACAGTCTGCCGCGCAGCGATTTCAAGACTTCCCTCTCAATCGATAACCCAGGCCCCGAACGGTCTCGATGACGTCCCTTCCGAGCTTGTTCCTCAGATTGTGGACATGAACCTCGACGGCATTGCTTTCTATCTCTTCCTGCCATCCATAGAGGCGATCTTCCAGTTCGCTTCGGGAGCGGATCGTGCCCGGTCTTTCCATCAGGGCGATCAAAATACTCTGCTCACGGCGCGATAGCGAAATGGTGCGGCCATCGCAGCTCACCGTTGCCGTCTTCGGGTCGGCCGTCAGGCCCGCTGCCTGATACACGGCGCTTGCATTTCCATTGCTGCGTCTGGCGAGTGCGCGCAAGCGCGCCGTCAGTTCATCGAGGTCAAACGGTTTGCCAAGATAGTCGTCCGCGCCGGAATCCAGTCCCCGGATTTTATCATGGGTTTGGTCGAGCGCCGTCAAAAGAACGACGGGCGTCTGGTTCCCTCTTCGCCGGAGCCTTTCCAGCAGCTCGATACCTGAGCCGTCCGGGAGCATGACGTCGAGCACCATGGCGTCGAAGTCAGCAGAGGCAAGCGCGGCCTCGGCGTCGCCGCAGGTCGACACGTCATCCACCGCCCACCCACACAGGCGAAGGCCGGCAATCAGCCCGTCCAGGAGAACAGGATCGTCTTCCACGATCAGAATGCGCATTTCGTGCTGTCCGTTAATTTCATTAGGCGTTCAGTCCAATGCACACCTTAAGCCTGCCTTAAGGTACGCGTCGAGATTCCCATTTCGTCAGTTGAATCCGGAGTCTCTTTCAAATGCAGTCGTTTCTGCGCCTTTTGAATCTTGCCATATTGCTTCTGTTACCCATCTCCGCTTTCGGAGAGGTGAACTTCGGCAAGCCGCCGCCGAGCGCGGACGAGGTGTTCAAGCTCGATGTCCAGCGAGACGCGGCAGGCGCCCTGAAACTTCACTGGACGATAGGCAACGGCAATTATCTTTATCGCGACAGCATCAACGCGAAAGCCGGCGGTGAGGCTCTGCCCCTGCAAATGCCGGCGGGCGAGCAGAAGGACGATCAGAATTTCGGTCCGGTCGAAATCTATCACCGAACTCTTGACGTGATGGTCAATGCTCCCGTCGCGGGAAGCCTGACGGTCACTTATCGCGGATGCGCGGAGGCTGGCATCTGCTATCCACCGGTAACGAAAAGCATCGATCTTGCAACGCGGGATCTTACGTCAAACCATTCCGCGCCGGGCGGGGAGACGGTTGCGCCCGTTGCCGCATCGACTGGCAACGACGCCACCACGGCGCTCACTCGCAATATGCTGACGATGGCGGTTGCCTTCCTGGGGTTCGGCATACTCCTGGCGTTCACGCCCTGCGTATTTCCGATGATACCTATTCTCTGCGCCATGCTCGCAGGGACCGGCAAGCCACTGCCTGCCATGCGCGGCTTTGCCTTGTCGGCAGCCTATGTCTTCGCAATGGCAGCCGCATATGGTCTTGTCGGCCTCGCCGCCGGTCTTTCCGGGGCAAATCTTCAGGTCATGCTCCAGACATCCTGGGCGCTTGGCGTTTCCGCTGCGATTTTCGTGGGACTGGCGCTCTCGATGTTCGGCGTCTTCAATCTTTCCCTGCCGTCTGCGCTGGCTTCGAAGATTTCCGGACGGCGTTCCGGAGGTTCGCTCGTCGGAGCGGCAGTGCTCGGGTTCGGTTCGGCGCTCATTGTCAGCCCCTGTGTCACGCCGCCGCTCGCCGCAGCCATTCTCTACGGCGTGCAAAGCGGAAACGCATCGAAGGGAGCGATTGCGCTATTCTTTCTCGGGCTCGGCATAGGATTGCCGCTGATTGCGTTCGGCACGTTCGGGCCACGCCTCCTCCCGAAATCAGGACCATGGCTTGAGCAGATCAGAAGCGCCTTCGGGTTTGTGTTCCTCGGCGTGGCCGTGATGCTGGCGACGCGTTTCGTGCCGGAGAGCGCGGCGATGGCCATGTGGGGCATGCTCGCCATTGGCTTTGGAGTGAGCATCGGCGCCTTCGACCGAATGAGCGCCGCCAACGCCTGGACCGGCCGCCTGTCGAAATCGATCGGCCTTGTGGCGGCGCTCTACGGGGCAATCCTCATCGTCGGCTATGCCGGAGGCGGCAGTGATCCGTTCCGGCCGCTTGCTTTCCTGACGTCATCAAAACCCCCGGAGCAGCCGGCGAGCGTTTCCGAGAGCCGTATTTCGTCGCTGGAAGAATTCGATCGCACCGTGGAGCGTCTCGGCCATGGCGGCAAACCGATTTTCGTGTCGTTTACGGCCGACTGGTGCACGGTCTGCAAATCGAACGAAGCCGTTCTCGCCCGCCCCGCCGTCAGCAGGCTTTTGGCCGATACTCCCGTGATCATCGCCGATGTCACGGCTCAAAGCGGAGCGGAGCAGGCATTGATGACGCGCTTTGGCGTTGTCGGTCCGCCGACCATGTTCATCCTCAACAGCCGAGGCGCCGAGCAACCGGGATCGAGACTCGTTGGCCCCATCACCACAGAAGACATTTCCAGGCGGCTGACGGATGCCGGCGCTTGAACCACACAAAATCGGAGATACGTCTTATGAACCGAAGAACCTTGCTTGGACTGTTCGTTGCGGCATCGTCGCTGTTGTCGTTTATCCCGCTTCTGCCGACGCCGGCAGCGGCCCAGAATGTCGACGTCAAGGCCGTGCTGCACGACCCGGACACGCCGGAGAGTGGAAATCCGAAGGGCGACGTCACGATCGTTGCCTTCACCGACTACAATTGCCCATACTGCAAGACGTCCGCCCCCGACCTCAAGCGCATCGTTGCCGAGGATGGCAAGGTGCGGCTCGTCTACAAGGACTGGCCGATCCTGACGCCGGCCTCCGTCTATGGCGCTCAATTGGCGTTAGCGGCCAAATATCAAGGAAGGTACGAGGCCGTTCATGATGCCCTGATGGGGATTCCCGGCAAACAGATCCCCGAAGCCAGGATGCTGGAAGCCGTCAAAGCGTCAGGCGTGGATATGACCCGCCTCGATGCCGATCTGAAGGCGCATGCCGACGATATCGCAGCTCTCCTGAAGCGGAACATGGATCAGGCCGACGCTCTTGGGATGCAGGGCACGCCCACTTACCTGATCGGTCCGTTCCGGACCTCGACACTTGATTACGACGGCTTCAAGCAGGCCTTGGCCGAAGCGCGCCGCCGCCAGGCTGCCGGCCAGGGGATTTCGGAATGACGATCGTATCCTCGATGAGAGCACGGCCCGTTGCGATGCCCTGGCGGGCCTGACCGGCGGCTTTAAGGGTCCGCTTGCTTGCTGGCGGGATTGCAATTCGACGAAAAAGAGCCGAGCGCAAGGAAACTTGAACTGAAGCGTGGAAAAAGGGAGCCTCCGGATCAACCCCGGCCGGAATTGCGACCTTTTCCCACGGGCGTTATGCCGGCACTTTCCTCGGCAATCGCCTCCGTCCATCCCTGTGTTTTCAGGTCGCTGCGGATTCGCCATTTGAGGATTTCATTGATCAGCCGCCGCTTGACGGCCTCATGCGCCGGATCGTCCCACAAGTCGTTGATCTCGTGGGGGTCGTTGACGAGGTTGAAGAGCTGGCCTTCGTCGTTCTCTACGAAATGGACGAGCTTGTACTGCCGATCGCGGATCATCGTCATGAATTCGGTGCCGCTCAGAATGCGATCGCCGGCATGTTCGGAGAAGACGAAATCACGCGCATCGACCTTTTTCCCGGCCAGATAGGGAAGGAGGGACTTCGCCTCCATCCATTTCGGCACGGCCAGTCCGGCCAGCTCCAGGACCGTCGGCCCGAAATCGAACAGGGAAACGAGGTCGTCGACCACCTTGCCCTGTTCGACGTTTTTGGGAGACCAGACGATCGCGGGGACACGGACGCTCGGCTCGTACATCGTCCATTTCTGGCTATGGCCGTGGTCGTTCAGGCAGTCGCCGTGATCGGAGGTAAAGATCACGATCGTATCCTCCAACACGCCGCGGCGCTGCAGCGCCTCTATCAGCTTGCCGACCTGTGCATCGATCATCGTGACATTGGCGAAATAATGCTCGCGCTGGCGCCGCAATTGCTCGGGTGTCGGGTTTTCCAGATGCACGACCGCGTCGTGATCGACGGCAAGGTGCTGTGCGCGCAGCTTCTTCAGCGCCGATGGCTGGCGGTCGATCGCCGACTGATCGCGGATGGCCTCAGGCAGCTCGCGATCCCGGTACTTGTCGATATACTCCTGCGTCGGATCGTAGGGCGGATGCGGACCCGGAATGCCGATCTGCAGGAAGAATGGCTCCGCGCCGTGGTAGCGGTCGAGCCACATTGCGGCGAGCTCCGGCACGAAATTGTCGGAATGCAGCTCCTCCGGTAGATCCCAGACGAAGGCGCCGAGCTGGTCGCGATAGTCGTTGCGGCGGCGATAGGTGACGCGGCTCGGCTTCTCCAGGCCCCGGGTCCAGAAGGCCTTGTCCCAATTGTCCAGGTAGAAGGGCAGGCGCTCCGTGGCACGGTCCTTGTTTTCCACCACATGCCGTTCGTGAAAGCCGAAGGAATCCTCGAAGGGTGAGGTGTGCATCTTGCCGACATTGACGCAGCGATAGCCCGCATCGGCGAGCCGGCGCACCCAGCTGTGCGTCCAGCGCTCGTCGTTGCGGAAGACGCCGTTCGTGTGCGGATAGAGGCCGGTGAAAAGGCTGGCGCGCGAGGGAGCGCAGGATGGCGAGGTCACGTACATATGGCTGAAGCAGACGCCCTCGCGCACCAGCCGGTCGAGATTGGGCGTGATCATATGGTCGAAACCGGCCGCTGCGATCGTATCGAACCGCTGCTGATCGGTGATGATGAAGACGATGTTCGGTCTTTTCGGCTCTTCGCTCACGTCGTCAGGTCCTTTCGATGCCGCGTGTCGTCCCGCGTTCCATGAGCCGCCATTCGACCCGTGTCGTTTTCGGCGGTCCGTCGGCAATGCGAGCGAGTAATGCCTCTGCCGTCAGACGCCCGATTGCCTCGCGATCCGGCCGGATGGTGGTCAGCGCCGGCCTCATGCAGGCGCTGGCTTCGCTATCGCCGAATCCGATCAGGCCGATATCGTCAGGCACACGCTTTCCGAGACGCTGTAAAGCGCGCAGCGCGCCGAAGGCGATGACGTCGCTGTTGCAGACGATGCCATCGATAGCCGGGTGGCGCTCCAGCATTTCGAAGGTAAGGGCTTCGCCGAGATCGGGATGACCGTTTTCCTGCCGGGTCGCCATGACGACCGGTTCCAATCCGTGCGTCTCGGCAAGCTCTCGCATCCCGCGCGCACGCTTTTGCGCCCGCGCGTCGTTCTCGCGCATGCTGCCGAGGAAAGCGAGACGACGATAACCGCGCTCTACAAGATGCGCGGCCTGGGCGGAGCCGATGGCGACATGATCGAGGCCGACGGCGGAATCGATGATCTTCCCGTCAATATCCCACATCTCGACAACAGGAACGCCGGAGCGGCGCAGCAGCTCGTCCACTTTGGGATGGTGGTCGACGCCGATGATGGCAACGGCGGCCGGCCGCCAGCTGAGGATCGAGCGCACGAGCTTCAATTCCTGGTCGGCGTCGTAGCGCGTATTGGCGAGCATGACCTGCAAGTTGCTGGAAAGCAGCGCCGACTGCAGCGTGTCGACGATTGCGGCGAATTCCGAATAGTACAACGAGGTAACGACGACGCCGACGATATCGGACCGTGTTCCGGCTAGGCCCCCGGCCAGCCGGTTCGGCACGTAGTTCAGCTCTTCCATCGCCTTGGCGATCTCGCGGCGAAGCTCGGCACGCACGGTGTTCGGCGCCCGCAGCGCCCGGGACACGGTATTGACCGATACGCCGACGCGTCCGGCGATCGATGCCAGCGTCGAAGGCGCTCGTGTCGTGCGTTCGTCGACCTCGTCAGCCATGTGCCGTCCTCCTCCCTCGGATAAACGCAGCGCAAAGTGAGCGTTGCGTTAGCGATAACTTTGTGCCACCTTTGGCTTGTGAGGACAAGAGGCCGGGAAAATTGGCCGTCGGAGGATTTCAAATGCGGAAGTGCAGAAGAATGCCGCGACGAGCGATTGACTGTATAATTCACTGAAAACATAGTTTTTATCAAGATATCGGCGATCAATCCTTCGATTGTCCGCAACGGAGCATGGCATGGCAGAGCGTCCCAACATCATCCTCATCATGACGGATCAGCAGCGCTATGATTCGATCGCCGCGCTCGGCTTTCCCTATGCGACGACGCCCAACCTTGACGCGCTGGCCCGGAAGGGCGTGACGCTGACCGACTGCCATATCACCGCGCCAAGCTGCGTTCCCTCGCGGGCCAGCCTGTTCACCGGCTACTATCCGCATACGACAGGCGTCCTCGCCAATGGTCAGAAATGGCAGCACACCTGGGTCGAACGTTTGCGTGATGCGGGTTATCGCTGCGTCAATGTCGGCAAGATGCATACGATCCCCTACAATTCGGATTCCGGCTTTCACGAACGGTATGTCGTGGAAAACAAGGACCGTTACATGGAGGGCCGCTGGTATTTCGACGAGTGGGACAAGGCGCTTGCCGCCAACGGTCTCGTCAAGCAGCAGCGCGAGGAATATCGCAAGCTTGACGATTATCGCGAGCGTCTCGGCGCCTTCGATTGGGAACTGCCGGAAGAGCTGCACTCCGACGCTTTCGTCGGCAACATGGCCAAATGGTGGGTCGAGACCTATCCGCTCACCGAACCGCTGTTCCTGCAGGTCGGCTTTCCAGGCCCGCACCCGCCTTTCGATCCGCCGGCCCGCTATTCGGAACCCTATTTCCGGCGCAGCGATCTGCCTCTACCGAAGCCCTCGCAGGAGGAACTCGACGGCCTGCATCAGGAACTGAAGGAAAAGCGACGGCATGACGTCGAGGTCGACCACGATTCCGTCGTCTGGAGCCTCGATCCGACGCCGGATCAGATGCACCGGCTCTGGGCGCATTATCTCGGCAACGTCACGCTGATCGACGAAAAGGTCGGCGAATTGCTCGAAGCCCTCGAAAAGCGCGGCTATCTCGAAGACGCGATCGTCATCTTTACCTCGGATCACGGCGAATGCCTGGGAGAGCACGGTCTGATCCAGAAATGGTCGATGTACGACATCGTCACACGCGTCCCGACCATCATCTGGTCGACCGCGAACCGCTTCGAGGGCGGCCGCGAGTTGAACGGCCTTTGCCAGCTCTTCGACCTCGGTCCGACCATCCTTGATTACGCCGGCATCACCCCGCCCGCCTCCTTCGAGGCTAAGAGCCTGCGCTCCGGTCTGGAAGGCAAGGACTGGACGCCGCGAACCCATGTCTTCTGCGAACAGATCGGCGATGTCGCCATGGCGGGCGGCGTCGAGTTCATGACCGGCGTGCGCAGCGACACCTGGAAGCTCGTGCACTTCAAGGGCTCCGACGATGGCCAGCTCTTCGACATCGAGAACGACCCGAAGGAGGTCCGCAACCTCTGGAGCGATCCGGCTTATGCCGACAAGAAACGCGAGCTTCTGGACGTGATGCGGGACTGGCTGATCTCCTCCAACTTCAAGACCCGCGACCTGATGGTGCATGCGCGATGAGAGAGTCGGCCCAACGATCTCGAACGTCGATGGCAGCCGTGGAGGCGCCCGTGGGCATGGTACGCATCGAGGGCGGCAGCTTCCGCATGGGTTCGGACCGCTTCTATCCGGAAGAGGGGCCGGTTCATCAGGTGCGGGTCGACACGTTCTGGATCGATCCGACACCCGTCACCAACCGGGATTTCGCTCGGTTCGTTCGCGAAACCGGCCATGTCACGACCGCAGAGCGAGCACCCGACCCGGCGCTCTATCCCGGCGCCGATCTCTCCATGCTGCAACCGGGCTCGCTGGTTTTCCGCGCGCCGCAAAGGCGCGAGGATATGCGCTTCTGGGGCGACTGGTGGCATTATGTCGCCGGCGCCTGCTGGTATCGACCGGATGGGGTCGCGCCGCTGTCCGACGATCGGCTCGATCATCCGGTCGTCCACGTCTCGTTCGAAGATGCGAGTGCCTATGCCACCTGGGCCGGCAAGGTACTGCCGAGCGAAGCGGAATGGGAATTTGCCGCCCGCGGCGGTCTCGAAGGCGCCGACTACGGCTGGGGCGACGATTTCGAGCCGGATGGCCGGCGTATGGCCAACGTGTGGGATGGAGCCTTTCCGATGGGGGGCGGCGACGGGGGCGGTTTCGGCACGTCTGCGGTCGGCTCCTATCCGGAAAACGGCTATGGCCTCTCCGACATGATCGGCAATGTCTGGGAGTGGACCGACGATTTCTGGACGGATCGCCACCCCGACGAAGCGCACAAGCCCTGCTGCGTGCCGGTGAACCCGCGCGCCGCACTGGCGGAAGAAAGCTACGATCCCCGGCAGCCGGCGATCCGCATTCCGCGCAAGGTGCTGAAGGGCGGCTCGCATCTCTGCGCACCGACCTATTGCCGTCGCTACCGACCCGCGGCGCGGCACCCTGAAATGATCGACAGCGCCACGACCCATGTCGGCTTTCGCTGTGCCTGGCGGATGCCGGCGGCATCCGGGAAGGTTGAAGCCGCGCCGGCGGCAGGGAAAGGAGACCGCAATGAGCGCAACCCTTGATGCGACGGTGCCCGACGGTGCAAGGCGGCAGCCGCTGTTCGCAACGCGGTCGGGCATGCTCGGCCTCAATATTTTCGCCGTCGTCGTCGGTATCCTGATCTGGTGGGCGTTCACGGCTTCCGGCGTTGTCGGCCTGCCCACGCCAGCGCAGGTCGCTGCCACGGCTGTCAGCGAGGCGAAGAGCGGCGTGCTTTGGGACGACGCGCTGGCAAGCCTCGGCCGGGTGCTCGCCGGTTTCTGTCTCGGCATCGTCGCGGCCATTCCCGTCGGCTTCCTGATGGGCTGGTATCGCGTCGCGCGCGGGATCATCGAGCCCTATGTGCAATTCTTCCGCACCATCCCGCCGCTTGCCATCATTCCGTTGGCGATCGTCACCATGGGTATCGACGAGACGCCGAAGATCTTCGTCATCTTCCTGGCGGCGTTCCTGTCCAGCGTGGTCGCGACCTATCAGGGCGTCATCAGCGTCGACAGGACCCTGATCAATGCCGCCCGCGTGCTGGGCGCCGGCGATTTCACCATCTTCCGCCGCGTCGTCGTCCCCGCCTCGACGCCCTACATCATGGTCGGCATGCGTATCGGCCTCGGTTCGTCCTGGGCGACGGTCGTTGCCGCCGAGCTCATTGCCGCGCAATCCGGGCTCGGCTACCGCATGCAGCAGGCCCAGCTCTACTACGATCTTCCGACGATCTTCGTCAGCCTGATCGCCATCGGCATCCTCGGTCTCGTCATGGACCGCATCGTGATGGCCGCCGACCGCGTGCTGACGGCCTGGCAGGAGAAGCTATGACCCCCAAGATTTCCTTCCAGGGCGTTTCCAAGCGCTTCGATACCACAGGCGGCACGGCATTTACCGCGCTGAACAACCTCGATCTGGATATCGAGGACGGCGAGTTCATCACCGTCGTCGGCCCCTCCGGCTGCGGCAAGTCGACGGCGATGAACATCGCTGCCGGGCTGACGCCGCCATCGGGTGGCCAGGTCCTGGTCGACAATGCGCCGGTCAAGGGACCGGGGCCGGAGCGCGGCGTGATCTTCCAGCAATATGCATTGTTTCCCTGGCTGACAGTGCGCGATAACGTCGAGTTCGGCCTGACGATCTCGGGCCGTTCGAAGGTCGAGCGGCGGAAGATCGCCGATCATTTCATCGACCTCGTCGGACTGAAGGATTTCGCCGATGCTTTGCCGAAGACGTTGTCGGGCGGCATGAAGCAGCGCTGCGCGATCGCCCGCGCCTATGCGGTCAATCCGAAAATCCTGCTGATGGACGAGCCTTTCGGCGCGCTGGACGCGCTTACGCGCGTGCAGCTGCAGAACCAGCTTCTCTCCATGTGGAGCAAGGAGCGCCGCACTGTCATGTTCATCACCCACGACGTCGACGAGGCGGTGTTCCTGGCCAGCCGCGTGGTGGTCATGGCGGCGCGGCCAGGGCGGCTGCGCGAAATCATCGAGGTGGCGCTGCCTTATCCGCGGACGGAGGAGATTCGCCTGTCACCGGAATTCGCGGAGCTGCGAAACCGCGTCTGGCGCGCCGTTTATCATCCGGCACCCCAGTAAAACCAAGTTATTTCAGGAGGAAATGCCATGCTGACGAGACGCAATTTCATGACTGCCGCGGCTGCCATTGCCGCCGCCGGCTCCCTGCCGCTCAGCCGCAGCGCGCAGGCGGCATCCGACGCGCTGACCATCGGCTATATCGCCGATTATCCGAATGCCAGCGTCTTTGCGATCGCCGAGGATCAGAAACTCTGGGAGGCCGAGGGCTTGAAGCCCGACATCAAGGTCTTCACCAACGGTCCGATCCAGATCCAGGCCATGGGCGCCGGCAGTCTTAATTTCGGCACGATCGGGCCCGGCGCGCTGTGGCTGCCGGCGAGCGGTCGCTGCAAGGTGCTCGGCGTCAACGACATTGGCTTCAGCGACCGGGTGATCGCCCAGGCCGACATCGGCTCGATCGCCGACCTCAAGGGCAAGAAGGTCGGCGTGCCGCAGGGCACCTCCGGTGATATGATCCTGCGCATGGCGCTTGCCAAGGCAAATATGAAGATCACCGACCTGCAGGTCGTGCCGATGGACCCGAGCACGATCGTCGCGGCCTTCTCCTCGAAGCAGATCGAGGGCGCCGGAATCTGGTATCCGCTGGTCGATGCCATCAAGCCGCGCGTGCCCGGCATGAAGGAACTCGCCTCCAACAAGGACTTCTATCCGGATACCTCGTTCATCAATACCTTCGTGGCGCGCAACGAGATCGTCGAGCAGAACCCGGCGCTGGTCAAATCCTTCCTGAAGGTGATGAAGAAGGCGATGGACTACCGCATCCGGAATTTCGACCGTTCCGTCGAATTGACGATCGCCTACCTCAAGGCACCCGCCGACGCGACGACCAACGTCGCCAAGAGCCGCAAGCTCCTGTCATCCGCCGATCTCGACAAATTCACCAAGGACGGCAGCGTCAACCGCTGGTTGACGCAGTTCAACCAGCTCTTCGTCGATTTCGGCACGATCAAGGACCCGCAGCCGCCGGAGAAGTATTTCGACCAGAAGCTGTTTCTTGAGGCATAGAATTCAAGCACCGACGATGCCCCGGCGGGGTAGAGACGCTCTCTTCCCGCCGGGATAATTATATGATCGGCAAACCTGCACCCGCGGCAGAGGTCATGACTTGTGGCTGTTGAACCGGCGAGCAAGGCAGCCCGACGTTTGCGACGGGATCCTATCGCGTGCGCTGCAAATCGAAAGGCCCACCTTCGCCCCCTGTTATCGCGTCTGCTCCGGCCTGTTGCGATTTCAAGCTAATCGTGAAGCCGGAGCGTTTTGATGAGCGCAGCAAGGGCCGGCGGATGCTGCCTGCGGCTTGGATAGTAGAGGTGATAGCCCTCGAAGGTCTTTCGCCAGTCGGCAAGCACCTCGACAAGCGCGCCGGAGGCGATGTGCCCGGTCACGAAATCGAGGGGTAGATAGGCGAGGCCGAAGCCGGCAAGACAGGCTTCGCGGACCTGGACGATGCTGGTGAAGACGAGCCTGCCCTCCGTTGTGACGCGAAGGTCCTTGCCGCCCTTGTGGAAGGTCCAGGCGAAGAATTCGCCATGGGTCGGCAGACGCAGGTTGATGCAGCCGTGGCCGGAGAGGTCCTGCGGCCGCTTCGGTTTTTTCCGCTCCGAAAAGCATGATGGCGCGCCGACGACGACCATCGGCATATCCGGCCCGATGCGCAGCGCGATCATGTCCTTAGAGACCAGCTTTCCGCGACGAACGCCGGCGTCGAAGCGGTCGCGAACGATATCAGTCCGGCCGTAGTCCGTCACAAGCTCGACGTCGATCTCGGGGTAGATCACGAGGAACCGTTCCAGCGCCGGCCATAGCAGGCTCAGAATTGCATATTCATCGGCCGACAGGCGGATCGTGCCGGACGGTCGCTCGCGCAAAGAGCTGAGCTGGGCGAAGCCTTGCTCGATCTGCTCCAGCGCCGGCTCGATCTGCGCGAGAAGCCGCTCGCCCGCCTCCGTCGGCGACACGTTTCGGGTGGTGCGATTGAGAAGGCGGATTCCCACACGTTCTTCAAGATTGCGCACGGTCTGGCTCAGTGCGGACTGGGAGACACCGAGCCGCGCGGCTGCACGCGTGAAGCTGCCTTCCTCCGCAACGGCAACGAAGGCGTTCACATCACGGAGGTTCTCATTCGACATTCATAAGTCCTGCTAATGATGGCATCCCGATTGAACTGTCTAATCGAAAACCGGAGCGAGCGCTATCTTCAGGTCCATCAAATGGAAAGGAGACCGAACATGAAATCCGTAACCTTCAGGAACAAGACCTGGGATGTGGCAGCCAATCTGCATATGCCCGCCGGCTTCGACGAAAAGAAGACATATCCGGCCATCGTGGTCGCGCATCCGATCAGCTCCTGCAAGGAGCAGACGGCCTCGATCTACGCGGAGAAACTTGCCGAACTGGGTTATGTCTGCCTTGCCTTCGACGCCTCCACCCAAGGCGAAAGCGGCGGGCCGGGCAGATATCTGGAAGATCCGGCGACCCGCGTCGAAGACTTCCGCTGTGCGGCCGACTATCTCGTGACACTGCCCTATGTGGACGAAAACCGCATCGGCGTGCTCGGCATCTGCGGGGGTGGCGGCTATGCGGTGAACGCGGCGATGACCGAGCGCCGCTTCAAGGCGGTCGCCACTATCGTCGGGGCAAACTACGGCCGGCTTTGCCGTGAGGGCGACCTGACACCAGACGCCGCTATCAAGGCGCTGGAAGGCATCAGCGCGCAACGCACGGCGGAAGCCCGCGGCGCGGCGCCGGCCGTCACCACCTATATCCCGCAATCCAAGGCGCAGCTCGAATCCTACGGCATCACGGACGTCGATGTGGTGGAAGCGGTAGACTATTACACCACGCCGCGCGGCCAGAAGCCCGGCTCACCCAATAAGCTGAACGTCGCCAGCACCGGGGCTGCCTTCACCTGGGATGCCTATCACCTGGCGGACAAGCTGCTCACCCAGCCGCTGCAGATCATCGTGGGCGGCGGCAAGGCAGGCGCCTTCGGCTCCTACCGCGACGGCTTCGAGCTGTTCAACAAGGCGGCTTCCAAGGTGAAGAACATCCTCGTCGTTGCGGGCGCCACGCACTACGACCTCTACGACAAGCCGGATTGCGTCGATCGGGCCATGGAGAAGCTCAAGACGTTCTACGGCGAGAATCTCTGAAACGACGTCGGGCTTCGCGCGGACAACGGTGGACCCGATCCGCGCGAAGCCCGTGAACGGGCAAGCCGCCCTGGCTTGTCATTACCGCGATCGCAGCGGATGCACGCTCACATCGTTGTTGGTCGTCCAAACGGGCGTTGACCGGAGCCGTTCCGCTTTTCTTCGAATGGCGAAACGGCTCTATCCTTTTGTTTCCACGCGATTGCGGATGGAAAACCCTTCTGCGCTTTTCCTGGAGTTGTTTTAACGCGCACCGCGCTCAATCTCGACGCTTGCCGTCATTCCCGCCGCCAGGAACAGATCGTCCGGTATGTCGTCGATCTGAATGTGGACGGGAATGCGCTGGGCCAGCCGGACCCATGTGAAGACGGGATTTACAGTGGCCACGCCTTCAGCGTTCGCTTGTGCATTGGCAACATCGATAGCGCGGGCGCGATTTGCGACGTGCCCTTTGACGACCTTGGGGTATCCCATCAGCTTTATGCGGGCAGACGCTCCCGGCACGATGCTGGCTATGGTCGTTTCCTCGAAATATGCATCGATCCAGAACGAGTCCGCATCCACGACGGAGATCGCCGTCTTTGCCTCAGGTGCGTAATTGCCGGCCTGCGCACGCAGGTTCGTCACCCATCCGTTGACCGGCGAGCGGAGCGATGTCCGGGAGAGATTGGTCTTCGCCTGATCGAGTTGCGCGGACGCAGCCATGACCGCCGCCTCCGCCGTCAGCTTCTGAACCTTCAATGAATCCACCCGCTTTTGCGTCTGGGACAGGCTCGCCTGCGCGCCTTCCACAGTTGCCTCCTGCTGGCGCAGCTGCGACTGATACTGTTCTGCGGACTGAGCGCTGCCTGTCTGCGTCTGGCGCATCGATTCATAACGGGAAGCCTGCGATCGCGCAAAATCCAATGCCGCGCGCGCCTGTTCCAACTGGGCCTGGTTGACAGCGACCTGAGCTTCCTCGATTTCAATCTGAGCTCCCGCATTGTCAACGTTAGCTTTTGCCTGTGCGAGCGCGGCGTCGGCTTGTCGAACTGCTATGTCGTAGTTCGTCGGATCGATCGTCAGCAGAAGATCGCCCTTGTGGACGAACTGATTGTCCGTGACACCCACTTTGGCGATGTTTCCGGAAACTTCAGGCGCTACCGTCGCGATATAGGCGCGCACCGTTCCATCGCGCGTCCATGGGCTTCCCATGTAGCGATTCCACATAAGATATCCCAGCAGCAGGGCGGCGATGACTGTGATGACGGTAACGAAGCGCCCAACCCTTCGAGCGCCGTTCCGCTTCTTTTCGGCCGTGGCGATGCGGTCCGGCGACCACGGGGCTTCCCCGGTCTTTTGAGGGGAAGGAGACAGGTTTTCCGATTTTGAGGACATGACGATCACTATGCAAGCAAGACGATGATGGAAAGGACGATGATGTAGACCGCTGCGACGAGGAGCGGGGGATGCCAGATATTGCGCAGAAGATGGAAGCGGTCGGCGACCAGCCGCAGCCCGAAGGTGACGATCCACGCCATGACCAGCATGGCGGCCATGGGAGCGATGTAGATTCCGAAGAGATTGATTTCGGAGAATGTCATGCAGGGATCCTCCCGGCGAAATAGGCCGAGTGCTGCGCGAGCGCTTCCGAAAGGACCGCTATCCCGGCGCGGACGCGTAGCGAGGTCTGTGTCGGTGCTTGTTCAGCCACCCAGGCATCGATATCTGCAAGCCGCTGACGAGCCTCTTCGGGTTGCAGCCGAGCGATCGCGTCCAAAGCATTCTGGAGACCTCGGGCAAAGCCAAGATGTTCGGCGAGCCTTCGCAGTTGCTCGATCTCGCTGCCGGTTGAAAAGGCGACGACGAGGCTGGCGCGCTGCAGCGGGCTGGCGTGGGCGGACATCGCGATCAGGCGGCCGAGAATATGTCCGCTCCAGTCCTCATGCGGGGCGCCCCGCGCAAACCGGGATATATCTTTCAATGTCAGTGAAAGCAGCCTTCGGGTGCGGTAAGCCGGGGTGAGCGGCGGGATCAGCCGGAATGCCATGGCGCCGAGAAGGCAACCGGCGACGTTGGCGGGAATCTTGTTCAGAAGATCGGCCGCGTCATAGGTCATGGGGTTCGTCACTTCCAGAAACGGCATGAAAAGGACCGCGGAGGTCGCCATCATACCTCCGAGCCAGGCTGGCTTGCGCAGGATCATGGATGAAGCGGCTGTCGGAACCAGGACGCATCCCAGGGCAAGTGCCAAGGCGGGGAAGTTCATCGGGATAAGGGGAAGTATGAGGAAGGTGGCAATCATCGCCAGAACCGACGACCAGATGGTCGCCGCGGAAAAAGCGAGGCCGCCCGCATAGGCGCCGTCACCTCTCGGAACCTGGGCGACGGTGATGACCAGCGCAAATGTCATGGCGGCATCGCCGTTGGGCCAGCCCGTAATTATCCAGAGAAGAGCCGTGGCTCCGACCGTGAGAAACGAGCGGATGCCATTGACGATGGCCGGAAGAAAATCAGGGACGCGCAGATGACTGCGTCCCCGCAGCCCTAAAACGCTTTCCGGATTGATGACCAGAACAAGCCCGTCGAATGCATGCGCCAGCCCGAACAGACCCTCGGCCGTCTTGTCAGCGATAAGCCGAAGGCTCGGCGTTTCGGCTTCGAAAGCGGCAAGCTTGTCGGCGCTCACGCGTAGGGCATCCCTGATCCGGCGTGGATTTTTCCGCCAGCCGGCCGGCTCCGCTCCTTGCGAAAGCACGGCTTCGGCCACGGAAAGCATCGGCAGGACAGCCTGGAAGGCCCTGCGGCGCTCTTCTTCCGGCATGCGCTGAACATGGATTTCCACCGCCCGCCAACTGGCGAGCGCGACGAAGAGACCATCGGTCATTCGCTGGAGAAGCGGCGAGCTGAAACGTATCCGCGAGGATTCGCCCATGGCCTGTTCCACGATCGGCTCAAGTGCGATCGTGCGTTTGATGAATTCACGCCGCAGGGATTGCGTGTTTGTGCCGCTTTGAAGATCGGTCGCCAGCGCCGCGAGGAATCGCTGCAGCATATCGGCAACCAGATCCTCTATGGCCCTCGCCAGCCGTTGTTCCGCATCGCCACGATCCGTCAGAATCCGAATGACGCCGGCACAGACGATACCAACGCAAATCTCGGTGAAACGCCACACCGCCAGCTGGAAGACGGCATCGGAATGCACGCCTCCGCTTGCGCCGAGCGATCCGCCAGCGACGATGGCCGCGGTATAGCCCATGAGCGCCGCGGCATAGGAGGAATAATTGCGCAGCAGCGTCGTGCTGAAGGCGCTCACCGCTCCCCATGCGGCCAGCGCAACGAAAAAGGCTGGGCGGTCTTGCGCGAAGCATGCGGCCAGCACCACGCCCACGATCGCTCCGATGCCCGTTCCCATCAATCGCAGCCAGCCTTTGCGCAACGATGGCCCGACCTGCGGCAGGCAGGCTACGGCGGCGGAGGTGCCGGCCCAATACGGCTCGTCGAGTTGCAGCCAGAAGGCGATGAACAAGGCTGCGCAGACGGAAATCCAGAAGCGAAGACCGTATACGAGCGCACGGCGCCAAGGCGCTGAACCGATCGCCGGGCTCCGGAGATACTGAATGGGCGCAGCCCAACTTTGGAAAAACGCAGCTTTTGACGTGACCATCGGTTCGTTCCAAAACGAGGGTTTCATCCCCCTCGATCCATCGAGGAGCGTGAGCGCTTCGTTTCTGGTTTGTGGTGATGCTAGCGGTCAGACTCGCCGATGAGGCGGTCGGCCTGTTGAGCGACGTGTTGAAGAACCCTGAGGGCCGTCTCCAGCGCTGTCGGATCGATGCCTTCGAGAAGCTGATGACGCATGGCTTTGGTGATGCCGTCGAGTTCCTTTATAAGGTCCCTGGACGCCGCCGTCAGTTCTATCCGTTTGGCCCGTCGGTCGCCGTCCATCGCTTCGCGAACGATCAGCCCTTGCTTTTCGAGCCCGTCCAGAAGCCTGACGACCGAAGGATGCTCGATCTCGAGATGGTCAGCGAGGTCTCGCTGGCTGACATTTTCCTCCCGCGCCAGATATTGCAACGCCCTGGCGCGAGCGAGCGTCAGCCCATGCGTCTTAACGCGCGCATCGAATACGTTTCTCATTTTCCGTGCCGCAACCGAAAGCGCGGCCGTAAACGAGGCCTCGGATTTTTCTTTCGCTGTTGTCATTTATATAGCCACACAATATATGTGTAGCTATACATATCATGTCCAAGCCAGAATGCAATCCCCTCCGCCCGCGGGAAAGCGAGACGGCCGGTACAATGGAAAGATTCTCGGCCAATCGGGCCGTCAAGCATATGAGGTGACCGATGCCTGACCCGCATCATAGCGACGCCGCTGGCAAGGGACGCCAGCCATGACCGATGCCATTATCGTGAATGTCGGCTCCCTGCTGGCACGGCGGGCGCTGGCCGGCGGCAATGAACTCGATCTTCTGGCTGTATTTTGCGAATCCTGCCGGCAAAATGGAATCTTGCTGGGCCGAGCGGTGGCCTTCATGGGAACGTTGCATCCGATCTACGAGGAGCGGGCATTTCGCTGGGACTGGAAGGAGCCGGTCGAGTCGATATCGGAATACGAAGCGGACCAGCTGCTGTCTGCAGACAGCTGGAGGCGCTCCGCTTTATTCCACCTGGCTCAAACCGGCGACACGGAGGTTCGAAGACGGATCGGCTTCGGGGACCGGCTGGATTTCAGCGGACTCGAAGCTTTGGCCGCGTCAGGTCATACGGATTTCATCGCCTTCGCATGCAGATTCGGCAAAGACGTTGTCGTCGGCGATATGAACTGTTTCTATTCATATTTCACCACCGTCGCGCCAAATGGCTTTTCCGAGGCGGAGCTGGCGGATCTACGCATTCTTGTTCCGCAGTTGGCACTTGCAAGCAGGGCTGCCGCTTTGACCGGCATTACCCGGACGGTCGCATCCGTTTATTTGGGAGAGGATGCGGCGCGCGAGGTTCTGAGCGGAGAAATCGTTCGTGGCCACGCGTCCCGCATCGATGCAGTTGTCTGGTATTCCGATCTGGAAGGTTTCACGCGCTTATCGGATATCAGCGATCCCGATGAGATCATCCCGCTTCTTAATGATTACAGCGACGCGGTTATTTCTTCCGTCCATGAAGCAGACGGGAATGTGCTTAAGCTGATAGGCGACGGCACCCTTGCGATATTCAGGGCAGGGACCGTAGGCGATGCCTGCAGGTCAGCCCTGCAGGCATATTATCGCCTTCGCAGCAAGATTCCCGTTTTGAACGCGCGGCGTCAAATCGAAGGCAGGCCGGTGACGGACGTCTATCTCGGACTTCATCTGGGCGAGGTGTTCTACGGCAATATAGGAAGCCGCGATCGTCTCGACTTCACAGTCGTCGGAAGGACCGTGAACGAGGCTGCCCGGATTGCCGGCCTGTGCCATGAGCATTCCGCCAACATGCTCATGTCCTCAAAATTTGTGACCGCGCTGGGCCGGGACTCGACGATCGAGACTGCCTCCATCGGACGCCATGTCTTGCGTGGCGTAACCAAGCCGATGGAGCTGTTCGCACTCGCCTTCTGACATGATGTCACCTGCGCCAAGGCAACGCTTTCTTCGTCGTCAAGCAGAGCTCTATGCTCGAAGTGCATCGGCTGCTTATGCGGAACGCAAGCGGGAGGACGGCTCCGTTTGATCCGTCCCGCATCTGCAAGCCGAATTCTGCCGCTATCATTCCGTCGTCCCGTCTGGCCAAATCGCGGACGGCGTCGCCGGGTATTTCCTCGCTCACGCCAAGCCGATACCGTCCGCCAGAATCTTGCCGACAAATGCCCCTCGGCGTTGATGCGACATTCGATGGCATGCCCGCTCATGCGGATATCCTGCTGGCTGAGCGACAGCGGAATGCCGCTGGCGATCTCGATCAGATCGAGGACGCTTGTGACGCGATCTGCGACGCCCGGACAAAGCAGCCGTCATCTTCAAAATGAACCCCGCCATCTCATTCCGGCACCACAAACCTAGGCCGCGGGTGCGATGCTTTCCCGCAGAAAGCGTGAAATCCGGTTCAGGCCCTCGCGAAGGATATTCTCGCTGTTTGCGTAGCCGATGCGAAGATATCCCTCCATGTCCATGGCACTGCCAGGCGTGAGCATGACGCCAGTGCTTTCGAGCAGGCGTACACAGAGTTCTTCGGAGGAAAAAGGAAGATCGTATTTGAGAAGCGCGGTGGTTCCCGACTGCGGCTTGATCCAGGAGATCGACGGTTCAGCATCCACCCATTGAGAAAGGATGGCAAGGTTCGTCCGGGTAATCCTGTGGCTGCGCTCCAGGATCTTGTCCTTGTTCTCCAAGGCTATCGCCGCGAAGTGATCGTCCAACATCCCGACCGAGATCGTGTTGTAGTCGCGATGGATCGATACAGAATGGATGAGTTCCGAAGGTGCTGCGATCCAGCCGAGGCGCAGGCCGGCCAGCGAATAGGTCTTCGACATGCTGCCCGTGCTGATCCCCTTTTCGTAGAGATCCGCGATTGAGGCCGTCATGCCGGTGAGACCCTGCTGATCGGTGCCGCGGTAGACTTCGTCGCAGAGTATCCAAGCGCCGCAGGCGCGGGCGATCTCGACGATTTTTTCGAGGTAGGCCCGATCCATCAGCGAGCCGGTTGGATTGTTCGGATTGTTGATCGCGATCAATTTCGTGCCGGGAGTCGCGAGTGTCTGCAGCTCCTCCAGGTCTGGAAGGAAGCCGGTCTTTTCGGTGAGCTTCAGGATTTGCGTGTCCGCACCGAAGCTTTCGGGGATCGAATAGTGCTGCTGGTAGGTTGGAAGTACGGAGATGACACGGTCACCCGGTTCAACCAGCGTCTGATGCACAAGCGCGTTCGCGCCGATCGCTCCGTGGGTGATGACGATATTCTCGAGCTTCTGCCTTTCATAGAGGTCAGCGACAAGTGTGCGAAGCCGGACGCTGCCTTCGATTTCGCCGTAGGTGAGCTTGAGGGGCAGCAACTGCTGTTCGATGTCGGTCCTGCCCGCCATCTCAAGCAGCTCGGCGACCGTCAAGGATTCGACGCAAGTTTCGGCGAGGTTGAGCTCGCACCTGGTCTCGTACTTGTTCATCCAAATCTCGACGCCGAAATCTCGAATCTTCATCGTGTTCTCCTGATTTGCTGAATTCACATGCGCGCGGCGGCAAGGATGGCGACGGCTGCGGCGACGTCTTCGAGACCGAGGCCGATCGAACGGAAGAACGCGGGCCGCTCACGGCTCGGCGCTTTTGCCCGTCCAGTCAGCAGTTCCGGCAGGTCTCCGCAAAGTGCGCCGGGTGTCCAGTCGCCAGCGTCCGTGGCCAGTCTCATCTCGCCGGCCGACGCAGGGGTGGTCGCACGATAGTCGCAATAGACATCCAGGAGCTTCAACGCCGCAGGATCGATCTCGTGGGCATTGGCTGCGTTCGTGCTGATCGAAGTCACGACCGAGGTTTTGGACAATAGCTTCACATCGATGACCGGCTTTGCCGAGGAGGTGCAGAGAAGAACGACGTCCGCGCCGTCGATTGCCCTGTCGGCGTCGGTGTGCTTGACAACGGGGACATCGGCTCCAATCGTTTCGGGCACATTCGATTTGGAGTTGATGTTGGGCGAGGCAATGCGCACTTCCTTCCATTCGCGGATGGTCGTCGCGTAGCGAAGATGGGCCAGGGCGACGGGGCCGGATCCGATGATTGCGAGAACCGACGCTTCAGGTTCCGCAAGCGCGTTCGCTGCGATCACGGACGTCGCTGCGGTTCGCTCCGTGGTCAGCTTTTGGGAGTCGCACAAAAGGATCGGCTTGCCTGTTTCCATGGACATCAGCAATGTCCAGGCCGTGACCAGCGCTTTGCTGCCGCCGGATATATAGGGCGAAAGCTTCGCGCCGAAAACCTTGTCGTCGGCCAGGACGCCAAGGTAGGTGATGAAGTCACCGGCATCGCGCGGGAAAAGGCTCAAGGTTTGCGGAGGCTGAACGGCGTTTCCATCGGCCATCGAGCGGAACATGCGTACCAAAACGGAGTTCATGTCCACTTTTGGAAGAAGTGCGGTGATTTCCGTCTCGCCGAGAACGATTGGTTGCGTCACGAATATATTCCCTTTTACATGCTGCGCAGAAATGGGACGCAAGCGGCCATGCACACGTCGTGGTGGACGCATGCTTGAGATCGCTGTTGAACAGTTTGCCCATTCGGAATAGAAGGAGCATATGGGCAATATATTGCACAGTCAAGGGCGAAGCGATGTATTGGCGCACGTTTCCGGCAACCTCCGGCGGCTGCGGCAGGCTGCGGGTCTCAGTCAGATCGCGCTGGCTGAGGCCTCGGGTATCAGTCGCAGGATGATCGTTGCCGTCGAAGGAGGGGACGCCAATATAAGCCTTTCGAGCCTCGACAAGATCGCGGCAGCCATGGGCGTCGGCTTTGTCGACCTCGTAAGGGATCCGGATCGAACGTCGTTGACCGATGTCAACGAGATCACCTGGCGCGGAACAAGTCCTGAAAGTTTAGGTCTTCTTTTGGGAACCGCTCCCGCTGCGCATGAAGCGCAGATGTGGTTGTGGACGCTCGGGGGGAACGACCGCTACGACGCCGAACCGGACCCCCAGGGCTGGTATGAGATGCTCCTGATAACGGAAGGAACCCTTACGCTCGTCCTGAGCGGCGTCGAACAGGACTACCCAGCCGGAACATTCGCCATTTACAGCTCGGCTCAGTCCTATGCCTACATAAACAAGCGTTCCGAGCCCGCCAAGTTCGTGCGCAATGTGGTATCATAGAACGGTTCCGCCTGTCCTTTGAATCGCGAAGGCGTTCTAGATCGTTGACCGGTATGGAGCATCAGGCAATCAGTTGCATCGCCGCCTTGAAGAGTAGTCCGTCGGGCTGAGCGAGTGTTTGGCTGATTTCAAAGTGATTTTGGTGGTTTGCCCTCGATAGGCTCACAGGGACGCCGGCTGCTTCGAGAGCGGCATGGAATTCAAGCGCGTGCCGGCGATATTCGTCCGTCTCGAACGTGCCGTAGGCGATCGCGACCGGGCAAGACATCGAATTCGCATGGCGCGCCGGACTGAAGCGATCGATCTCTGTATGCGTGAGTTGAAGATAGTTGCCACGCGCACTTAGCATCGGACCTTCAAGATCATAAGCTCCGCTGGCGCATAGGATGGCTTTGACTCGTCCGGCGAGGGCGTCGTGACCAGGCGCGGTCAATGCCGCAGCGACCAGATGGGCACCCGAGGAATGGCCGATGACGATCAGCCGGTTGCTATCGAATCCCAATTCGTCATGCCGTGCGGTAAGCCATCCGATCCCGCGCTGGACAGCATTCACCATGTCCGGCAAGCGCGCATCGGGGATGCTGGGAAAATCCAGAACTGCAAAATTGACTCCGGCACTGATAAAGTTCGCTGCGGCATAGGCGCTGTCCAATCGGTCGAGGGAGCGCCATGCTCCGCCATGGACGTAGATGGCAACCGGTGCCCGGGATTCTGCCGTTGCGAAGACATCGATGCGCTCGAAAGGCGAGAGACCGTATTCGTATGTGCGCGGCTGCAATTGCGCATGTACGGCAAGACTTTCGCTGCGATACCAAGCTATGATCGCATCAGCGTTGGTCGCCCAGGCGCTTTGGTTATAGTTCAGATTCAAGGTTTCCTGGTCATAGCTCAGATAGACCGGTTCGGCGGAAGATTGGTTCGTCAATGCTTACGCCTTGTTGTTGCGCCGATGGACGATGCGGCCATCGACGATGGTAATGTCTGAATTAATCGCGGCAATGTTGTCAGCCGGGCAAGTCAGGGGATCGGCGGAAAGAACAGCGAGGTCCGCAAGCTTTCCAACCGACAAACTTCCCTTCAATCCTTCGTCGAAGGTGAGGGCCGCCCCGCCAAGCGAGGCGCATTCCAGCGCCTCCTCGCGGGTCAGAGCCTGATCCGGGCCGATGACGGCGCCGGCCCTGTCGCGGCGGTTGACGGCATGGGCGACGGAATGAAACAGGCTGAGCGGCGCGTTGTCGCTACCGAAGGAAATGGGAACGCCCCTTTCGCGCAGCGACCGTAAAGGCACGATTTCTCCCGCGCGCTCATGGCCCAGCTTAGCCACCAGCTCACTCCCGCGTTTGTAGATGTAGGCCGTCATATGCGTGGTCACCGCAAGACCGAGGTCCGCCGTCTGTCTGACCTGTTCGGGCGTGAGCGAGACAATATGGCCCAGCACCCACCGCTGGTCGTGGATCGGTGCGAGCTTGCCCACTTCCGCAAACAATTCGAGCATATTGGGTAGGATGCCGACAGCGCGGATGCCGTTGCGGGCCGCCTCGATCAGGACCGTCTTCAGCGCATCGCGCGGCAGAGACGAATTGTAATGGAAGCCTGCCCAACCCGTCTGCGGAAAGGCAGCGCTGCGGACACCGCGCTCGATGGAATCGTCGATTTCGCCATAGATGCCAGCCATTTCGAGCCAGTGATCGCCAAGTCCGCGACCAGCCAGCCAATGGCCCCATGAGCGTAGCAGTTCGAGGCAATCTTCCTGTGATGTCGAGCGCCAGGCTGGGCTGAAGATCATGGAGGCCCGCACCGTCTGCCGGCCCGCAGCACGAACTGCCCGATAGGCGTCGAACACTTCCGCGGCGACGCCATGCCCTTCGAATACGCTGGTCGTGCCGGCCTCGTTATAGCTGCGCATGGAGGCGGCGAGTGCCGAGGCTCGCTGCGCCGCTGAGAAATTCGGTGCCCGACGCATCAGGCTGAGCTCCACCACCGGCATCTTGTTCGTTTCGATGAAGATGCCGGTCGGTTCCCCGGCGGCGTCCTTGCAGATGTCGATCGACGGCGTTGGCGGCACCGTTGCCGCGGTGATCCCGGCTTCCGCCAGCGCGGCACTGTTGGCGATTGAGATCAGTGGGAGCGTCGAACGCCAGTATCCCCAGATCGAGCGGATATACACCGGATTGTGTGGTGCCGCGCGATCGAGATCGTGCCGATCGGGAAAACGTCCTTCGGCGATGCCGGCCAGCACATTTTCATAGCCCGGCGGCTCGCCGATCGGCATGGTAACAATCCACTCGCCAGGCTTCTTCTGTCTTGCAATCTCGGCAATGCGGGCAACGATCTCGGCAATGGACCGGCATCCTGTCAGCGTCGGCAATACGGTTTTGAGCCCTTCGCGATCCATATGCGCGTGGCCGTCGATCAGCCCCGGTACGGCCGTGCGACCTGCAAGATCGATTACCTCCGTCGCAGCTCCCGTCAATGCTGAGATTTCCTCGTCCGTGCCGATAGCGGTGATGCGGTTGCCCTGAATGGCGAGGGCCGAACGGACGCCGTTCGATGTCAGAACCTTGCCATTGACCAGCACGAGAGATGCGTTGTCATTCAAAATGTGGGCGTGGCCTGTCATTGCGGGTTTTATCCTTCAGGGGATGGTACGGCGACGCCATATGTCAAACCGGCGTTTCCGACTTGGTCTTCGTGTCTGCTGCGGCAAAGACTTGTTTGGTAAGCTCGATATGGACGTCGAGAAGTGAGACCGCCCGTTCGACATCGCGATCGATGGCGGCGTTCATGAGTTCTGTATGCGGCTCCAGCGCGACGGCATCGCGAAGCGCTCGATAGACTGGACTTTCGTGCCATTGCGGTTCCTTTGAGGCGTCCAGCGTCGGCATGAAGGTAAGGGCCCGATGATGGCGGCGCAGATGGTCATGGATCTGCAGGTAGAAGCGCATTTGCCATGGCGATTTACATGCGGAGACCAGCGCAAAGTGGAAGGCTGTATGATGGGTCTCCCAGTCGCTGACGAAGAGATCCTCAGGATTTTCCACCGGCGGCTTGCAACGGGACAAGCGAAAATGCGCGGCGACCAGAGCCGTTTCCCAGTCGACGTCACCGTGCGCGATTGATTGAGTCAGCATCGGCAGCTCCACCAGCCGCCGGGCCTCTGTCAGGTCGCGCAGCTCGGCCATCGAAACCATAGCGACCGTGAAGCCCTTGTTCGCCGTGGAAGTGACAAGATGCTCGGCTTCCAACCGCGACAGCGCCTCGCGCAGCGGGGTCCATCCCATTCCATAGGTTTCCCGGATCTGGCCAAGCCGCAGCGGCACACCCGGCCGTAATCGGGCTTCCAAAATATCCTGTCGAAGGGTCCGGTAGGCAAATTCGGCCTTCGTTGCGCTGTCCGTCGTATCCATAACATCCTCACTTGCATGGCCATTTATATACGACGCTGATCTGTTCGCAAGATTATATATAATGTTTGACATTTTCGAAATTCGATTCGATTATCGGCTATTGCCAGCTCATCTGGTGAACGATCGAGGAGACTGAACGTGACGAAAGCGCATGGAGCCGACATTCCGGCGGAGATCAGAAATCGGGACGCGATGGATCCGCTCGGTCATTTGAAGGCACGGTTTCATGTGCCGGACGGGCTGGTCTATCTGGCCGGTAATTCGCTCGGTCCAGCGCCGCTCGCCATCTTCGACGAGATGGAAACAGCTGTGCGGAGCGAATGGGCCGAAGGCCTCATACGCAGCTGGAACGACGCCGGCTGGTTCTCGCTGGTTGAAACGCTGGGTGATCGCCTCGGCCGGCTGATCGGCGCGGCCGCCGGACAAACAGTCATTTGCGATTCCGTTTCGATCAATGTCTACAAGGCGCTGCAAGCGGGCTTGTCTCTCCGCCCCGGCAGAACGACGATCGTCGCTGAAGCCGGCAGCTTTCCGACCGATCTCTATGTTGCCGAAGGAGTGGTTGCCGGGCATCCCGGCGTGAGATTGTTGCTCGAAGGTGTTGATGCCGACCGTCTCGAGGACCTGATCGATGAGAAGACCGCCGTCGTTCTCGTCAACCACGTCGACTACAAAACCGGTGCGTTGCGCGATATGGCAGCGCTCAACCGCATCATCCATGCCGCAGGGGCGATCGCCGTCTGGGATCTTTGTCACAGCGCCGGCGTCGTCGATGTTCAACTTGATGCGGCGGGCGCGGATCTCGCCATCGGCTGCACCTATAAATACCTGAATTGCGGCCCCGGGTCTCCAGCCTTCATTTATGCCGCGAGCCGGCATCTCGATATGTTAAGTCAGCCGCTGGCGGGTTGGTGGGGGCATGCCGCGCCTTTCGCATTCGAGCGGGGCTATCGCGCGGATGGCGGCATTCGCAAGCTGCTGTCCGGTACGCAGCCCATCCTGTCGCTACGTGCGATCGGTGCCGGGCTGGCCGCCATCGAGGATGTGGCAATGGCGGACCTGCGTGCCAAAAGCCTGGCGATGACCGGTCTGTTCATGGAACTCGTCGAGCAGAGCTGCCGCACACACGGGCTTGAGCTGATGACGCCGCGCGATCCGCGCCTGCGCGGCAGCCAGGTGTCCATTGCCTTCGCAGACGGTTATCCAGTGATCCAGGCACTGATCGAGCGGGGCATAGTCGGCGATTTCCGCGCCCCGGACACCGTGCGTTTCGGCTTCTCGCCATCCTATATGGGCTTCGAGGAGGTCTACCGGGCCGCCATGGCGTTCAATGAAGTCATGAATTCGGGGAGCTGGCGGGACGAGCGTTTTGCCAGGCGCAGCATCGTGACCTGATCAAGCTGCGTCCATGACGTTCGCGCGGCGGGAGGACGGCGCGTGAACGCTTTTTTGAGTGGGAGGAGGAACAGTAATGAACGGTTTTAAGCGCAGTCTCGCTGCGATCCTGATCGTTGCCGGGGCCGGCATGGGGGCTCCGGCATATGCGGGAGCGACCTTGGATGCAATCCGGCAGAAGGGTGAGGTGACTTGTGGCGTTTCCACGGGCATCGGCGGCTTCTCCATCGCTGACAGCGCCGGTCAGTGGACGGGGTTGACGACGGATTTCTGCCGTGCGGTTTCCGCGGCCGTTCTCGGCGATGCCGCCAAGGAGAAATTTGTTCCTCTCAGCCCGCAACAACGCTTCACGGCGCTGCAATCGGGTGAGGTCGATATGCTGACCACGGTTGCGACCTGGACGCTGACGCGCGATGCCTCGCTCGGGCTGCTCTATGCTGGCGTCTATTTCTACGATGGCCAAGGTTTTCTTGTCCCGAAATCACTTGAATTGAAGAGTGCTCTCGACCTCGATGGCGCCAGCATCTGCACCGCGACAGGCACAACGAGCGAGCTCAATCTGGCGGATTACTTCAGCGCCCACGGCAAGAGTTTCACGCCTGTCGTGTTCGAATCGCAAAACGAGGCGCGTTCGGCCTTCTTCAGCGGCCGTTGTCAGGCTTTCTCCGCCGACATGTCGTATCTCTCATCCGTGCGGGCATCGGACGCGCCTAATCCCGATGACTGGCAGATCTTGCCGGAAATGATTTCAAAGGAGCCGCTTGGCCCTGTCGTCGGACGCAACGATCTCGATTGGTTTACAATCACCAAATGGACATTGATGGCGCTGATCGAAGCCGAAGAAAAAGGTATTACCTCCGGCAATGTCGACGCCATGAAGAGCAGCAAGGATCCGGAAATCCAACGCCTGCTGGGTGCGTCCGGGGACATGGGTGAAAAGCTCGGGCTTGATCAGGGCTGGGCTTATCGAGCGATCAAGCGTGTCGGCAACTACGGCGAAATCTTCGCGCGCAATGTTGGGCCGAAGACCCCGCTGCGTATGGAGCGCAACGCCAACGCGCTCTGGTCTGACGGCGGCCTGATGTACGCGTTGCCGGTTCGCTGATATGGCACAGACAGGCCGCCCGGATCTTCTGGCGGAAAGCAGGCGCAATTCCGCTTTCCGTGCGTTGATGATCCAGTTCGTCGTGCTGCTGCTCATGGCAGCCGTGGTCGCGTTCCTCGGGGTTAATCTGGTCGGCAATCTCGAGGCGCGCTCGATTCGCACCGGCTTCGGCTTTCTATGGCAGCCTGCCAGCTTCGAAATCGGTCAGACACTGATTGCCTATAGCGCCAGGGCAAGTTTCGCGACCGCTCTGCTGGTGGGGGTGATAAACACACTGGCCGTCGCCTTGCTGGGTATTGTGCTGTCGACGTTCGCGGGTTTTCTGGTCGGTATTGCCAGCCTGTCGCGTAATCCGCTGGTGGCGCCATTAGCGCGCCTCTACATAGAAACCGTTCGCAATATTCCGCTGCTATTGCAGCTTTATGTCTGGTATTCGGTTTTGACGCAGATGCTGCCGGCGGCGGCGGCCGCGCCGCAGATTCTGCCGCATACCTATCTGGCGAAGAGCGGTTTGCATTTCCCGATCCTCCATGCCGGCGGCTGGATCGTCGCCGCGGCTCTCGTGGCCGGGATGCTTTGTGCTTCAATCTTTCACATTTGGTCGGCGCGTCGCGCGGAGCGTACCGGCGCGACTCCGCAATTCTGGCCGCTGCCGGCGCTGATCATCCTGCCAGCGGTTGCGGTTCTGGCTGCCATCCTGATGGTAAGCCAGCCTGATGTGCCGCTACCGACCCGTTTCGGCTTTTCCGGCGGCGGCGTGCTGCCGCCGGAATTAACGGCTCTCGTTGTCGGTCTTTCGGTCTACAATGCATCGTTCATCGCGGAGATTCTGCGCGCCGGGATCGCTTCAGTCGATCGTGGGCAGTTGGACGCAGCCGCGGCTCTCGGCCTCAACAACAAGCTCTCCGCGCGATTGGTGGTTATTCCGCAGGCGTTGCGGGTGGTCGTGCCGCCGCTTGCAAACCAATATCTCAATCTGACCAAGAACACGTCGCTTGCCATCGCCATTGGCTATCCCGATCTGATGTCGATCGGCAACACGATCATCAACCAGACGGGTCAGGCAGTAGAAGTCATCACACTGCTCATGGGAGCTTATCTTTTGATGAGCCTGACGATCGCGGCGTTCATGAACTGGTATAATGCGCGTGTTGCGCTGGTTGATGCACGATGAGCGGGGCGATGTATTTCCTGCGTCGGCGGTTGTTCGGCAGCATCGGCAACTCCTTGCTCACAATCACTATGCTAGCGATTTTCGCTGCCGCCATACCGCCGCTGTTGCGGTGGGCGATTTTCGATGCGACCTGGGCAGCAGCCACACCCGAAGCATGCCGCAGCAGTGGCGGCGCTTGTTGGGCGTTTATCCATGAGAAATATCGGTTGATGCTGTTTGGCCGGTATCCCTTCGTAGAGCAATGGCGGCCGCTGCTTGCGCTTGCGCTTGCCTTGATATTGGTACTGGCGGGTTGCTCCCTGAAATTCCGATGGCAGACGGTTTGTATCAGCTGGGCTATGGGGATGGCAGCAGTCTTAATCCTGATGCGCGGCGGAGTTCTCGGTCTGGATTATGTGCCGACCGATCTTTGGGGCGGGCTGCCGCTCACCGTATTCCTCGCTCTCGGCGGAATGATCGGATCCTTCCCGATCGCCGTCCTGCTGGCGCTCGGCCGACGAGCCCGCTTGCCGCTGGTCCGGGCGATCTCTGTTGCGGCAATAGAATTGGTGCGCGGCGTGCCATTGGTCAGTGTGTTGTTCATGGCGTCCTTCATGATACCGCTGTTCCTGCCTGGTAAAGTCAATATCGACGTGTTGCTGCGAGCATTGGTGGCCATCACATTGTTCAGCTCGGCTTACCTCGCCGAAGCCATTCGTGGCGGACTGCAGGCCGTCCCCGAAGGGCAGGAGGAGGCAGCTAAGGCGCTGGGGCTGACCTATTGGCAGACATCATTGCTGATCGTCGTACCGCAGGCGCTTCGCCACGCTATCCCCGCCATCGCCAACCTGTTCATCGGTCTGTTCAAAGACACTTCGCTCGTTGGCATCGTCGGTCTCACGGATCTGCTCCTGGCGGCGAAGCAGGCTCTGAGTGATCCGCAATGGCGCAGTTTCAGTCTCGAAGGCTACTTATTCATAGCCGCGATCTACGTCGCCTTTTGCTACTTCATCTCGCGTTACAGCCGTTACCTGGAGCAAAGGTTACGGCGGGAACGATGAAGTTATCCCTTGCAGTGATGTCGCCTGGAGGGCTTGGGCTTGGGGGATGGGAATCGAGCCGGTAAAAATGTTGACTGCCGGCTCATGGAAATCGCAACGCATCGCCATTCCCTCGTTTGCGCCGGTCGGATCGAGGGAATGGCAGCGCTCGCCGCTGGGCTGCTGGGTTCTACTTTATGTACCACCCCCAAGGCGCTTCGCCTTGAAAGCGGGTGATCTGTTTGGTCTCCAGATAGTTTTCCAGCCCCCAGCGCCCCAGCTCGCGACCAATGCCCGACTCCTTGTATCCGCCCCACGGCGCTTCCGTGAAAGTCGGCTGCGAGCAATTGATCCAGACGATGCCGGCCCTCAAGGCGGCGGCAATCCGGTTGGCGCGCGCAAGATCCTGGCTCAGGACGGCTGCCGCAAGTCCGAAGCGCGTGTCGTTGGCGAGTTCTATTGCTTCGCCTTCCTCCGAAAAGCTCCGGATACACACCACAGGGCCAAACACCTCTTCCCGCCAGATTTCGCTGTCCGTGGCGGGATCGAGAATAATGGTTGGCTCGAAAAAAAAGCCTTTGCCGTCTATCGTGCGGCGGTTGCCGCCGGCCAGTATTGCGAAGCCCTCCGATTTGGCTCTTTTCACGAAGGCCGAAACCCGCTCCAGCTGCTTTCGCGAAACAAGGGGGCCGAGAAGCACATTTTCGCTCAAGCCGTTCCCCAATCGGATCTTGCGGGTTTCTTCGGTCAGCCGCGTGAGAAGGCGGTCGCGAATGGAGGTGTGGACGAGAACACGCGATGTTGCCGAACAGACCTGGCCCTGGTTCCAGAAAATGCCAAACATGATCCATTCGACAGCCTGATCGACATCGGTGTCCTCGAAGACGAGCAGAGGGGATTTTCCTCCCAGTTCGAGGCTGACACATTTGATATTGCGGGCTGCGGCAGCCATGACCTTGGAGCCGATCGCACCCGAACCGGTAAAAGCCAGCTTGTCGACATCACGATGGTCTATCAGAGGCTGACCTGCCGCCGGCCCGTCGCCGGTCACGATATTCAGTACGCCTGCCGGCAAACCGACCGCATCAGCGATCTTTCCCAATTCCAGCGCCGTCAATGCGGTCAGCTCTGATGGCTTGAGAATCATCGTGCAGCCGGCAGCGAGGGCGGGCGCTACTTTCCAAGCCGCCATCAACAATGGAAAATTCCATGGAATGATGGCTCCGCAGACACCTATCGGCTCACGAACGGCTTTTGAGACAAATCGCTCGTCTGCAAGATCGATCGTTTCCGGCGGACTCGCATCCATGTCCTCCGCCAAGCCTGCGTAATATTCGAAACAGCCGGCTGCATCGTCGATGTCCCACAGGGCTTCGGGCATCGGCTTGCCGTTGTCGATCACCTCCAAACGAGCAAGATCGTTCCGTCTCTCTCTGATCTCTATGGCGATGGCACGCAAGAAGGCTGCCCGTTCCGTACCCGGCAGGCGAGGCCACGGGCCGGCGTCGAAAGCGCGCCGCGCCGCAGCGACGGCGAGATCAATATCCTGGCTCGTGCCGGCGGCAATGCGATGGACAATCTCTTCCGTCGCCGGATTTACAACATCCAGCGTCCCGCCCAGGACCGGGGAGACCCATCGACCTTCGATATATAAGCCACTTTGCATGGATCACCTCGTTTCTGGCGTTAAAGAGGACGATGGCCCAAGGCGAGCTCGGCCTCGCTCAAGGCCGTGTCAAGCCGCTCCAGCAGAAAATCGATATCTTCGGCCTGGATGGTCAGGGGAGGCCTGATTTTCAGAATGTTGTCGGCAGGGCCTTCGCGTCCGATGAGAATGCGCATATCGCGCAGCCGGTTCATAACATATTCCGCGACGAGTGTCGCGGGCGTGCGGTCCTGCCGGTCAAGAACGAGATCAAGCCCGATGAAGAGGCCTATACCGCGCACATCGCCGATCGTGGGATGGCGTTTTTCAAGTTCGCGCAAGCCCGCGAGCAGTCGATCGCCCATGATGCCGGCATTGTGCTGCAAGCTCTCCTGCTCAACGATGTCAAGCACCTCGGCTGCAACGAGGCAGGAGAGATTGGAACCGCCGAAGGTCGAAAAATATTCCGGACCCTGTGCGAACTTGTCAGCAATCGCCCGTGTCGTGATCAAGGCGCCGATCGGGTGTCCGTTGCCCAGTGGCTTGCCCAAAACCACGATATCCGGCGTCACATTCTGCTGTTCGAACCCGAAATAATATTTCCCGAGGCGACCCAGGCCGGTTTGCACCTCATCGGCGATGCAGATTCCCCCGGCTGCGCGGATACGCGCATAGACTTCGCCGAGATACCCCTTGGGCGGGATGATCTGCCCGCCGACGCTGGGAAATGTTTCGGCGATAAACCCGGCAAGCTTCCCGCCACGGTCCTTAATGTCGTCCAAGGCTCGCTCGATCTGTTGCGCGTAGCGCAATGCCCGATGGGGATCGTCTCGCCGGAAGCGCCCGCGGTAATCGTCGGCGACGTCGACCAGATGAACCCACGGCTGGCGTCCACCCATGCCTGGCTTGTTAAATTTGTAGGCGGAGATATCGATCGCGCCCGTGGTATTGCCGTGATAACCATGGTCTGGCGTAATCATGTCGTAGCCGCCGCTGGCAGCACGGGCTATCCGCAATGCCAGTTCGTTTGCTTCCGAGCCGGAATTCACAAGGAAGCAGACTTCGAACTCTTCGGGCAGCCGATCGGTCAGCCGCCTGGCAAGCGCGGTCTGCGCCGGATGGAGATAGCGTGTATTGGAGTTCATGCGCGCCAGCTGCCTGGCTGCCACATCGCGAATACGTGGATGCGCGTGCCCGACATGGGGAACGTTGTTGTAGGCATCCAGATAGGTGCGGCCCATTTCATCAAACAGATAATGGCGCCAGCCGCGCAGCAGCGTGACGGGCTGCCTGTAGCTGAGCTTCAGATTGGCGCTAAAGCGCGCCTTGCGCTCAAGGAGCAAGGCCTGTGTGTCGAGCGGCTGATACGCGACCCGCTCGTCCGGAAGGTTGAGAAGCGCAGCCGGGTTGGGGCACATCGCCTGCCAGAACAGTCGATCATCGGGGTCGACGACATCCGGAAAATCGAAATTCCCGTCGACGAGGGGTATCGCCAATTGAACTCGCACGCGTGGAGACCAGCCGCCATTCTCCTGTGCAGATGCGATCCGGGCGAACATTGCCCCCGATTGTATTTCGTCGCCGAGCCGCAAAAGATCGGCAGATCGCGGATCAAGATGATCATAAATGGTCAAAAAGGCTGCGCTGTCCGGTGTTTCGTGCCGCAGAACTATCCGTGTTCCCGAATCCCCTGTCTCCATGGCGGAGATCACGCCGGAAAGCGGCGCGTTCACAGCCGTCCCGGCAGGGGCGAAGATATCCACAGGCAGGCATACGGTCTTTCGGTCGAGACTGCCTTCGCGGCGCTGCGAAGGATAGATCAATCGGGGTTCACCGTAACGCCCAAGGCAAATCGTTCCGGAGGCAACTTCGGGAGCCAGCGCGCTCGCCTCCTCCCGGGTCATGTGAAACGGGTTGAGCGGCACGGTGCTTTCCTCCACCGAAAGCGCTTTCACCAGTGCTTCGCTCAGTTCAACCCCCACGATCGGGGCGAACCGTCCCCGTCGGCTGTCCAGCCAGCCCATAATTTCGATGGCGTTACGGCTAACCGGTTGTGCGCAGGCATGACGCAGGCGCGCGTTGATAACCGCGCCGCTTTGGCTGGTGCGCTCAAGAACGCGCCATCGCAGGGCGCCGGCCTCGCCCTCATCGCCGATGGCCTGACCGGCTGCCACGGCCCGGCGTGCCATGATCATGCGCGTGAGGGGCCATATTGCTCCGATTTCCCCGTCCGAGAGCGGAGTGATCGCGTGATAGCCGGAAACGACCGCGGCAATTGCCGCTTCCGTGTCGGCGTTTGTCAGGATGGCCGCTGCCGCCACTGCGGCAAGGTCGAAGATGCGTGGCGCCTTTGTCGACTCGTCCGGCGTTTCAAGGATGGCAATCCTCGCCGGTTCCAGAAGTGCCGGCATCACGCAAATCGTCCGCTCGCAAAGCGCGTTGTGAGTGGGCTGAGCCGGCAGTCCGGCGAGCTGCGGCTCGACGTTGCGATAGTCCTCGATTATGGCGTGAACGAGCTCGCGGTATTCTAAAGCAAGGGGAGGAAGATCTGGAAGCAGCGGAAGTAGCGGAGCACGAACGTCCTGCGCTTCGGACTCGCAATGGCGCATGGCCTCGCCAAGGCGAGCAGTGAAGGCGCCAATCTCGGCGAGTGTCGATAACTCAAGCCTGCCTGCTTCCCAAATGGGAATATATTTTGAGGCATGCGAAACGGTCGGAACCGTGAATTGAGACGCGATTTCTTTCCAATGGGCGTTGCTCATCAGCTTCTTTCCCCACGATTGGCATTGACGCAACGATCTTCGCAATCCCGTCCCGGACGACGGAGCGCCGAAGAATTCGTCGATTTGATGCTTGGCGATTATGATCAGGAGGGCGTGTTCAGCAGCTTCAGTGCATGCTCGTGGATATGCTTGTCTCCGGTCGCCAGCACGCCGCCTTTCCAGGACAGATGCAGCCGCTCGCCGGACCAGTCCGTCACCTGACCGCCGGCCCCTTCGATGATGGCTGCCGGCGCAAACAGGTCGTATGCGTCAAAGCTGCCATCCACGGCGATATCCGTTCGACCGCGCGCAAGGCAGCCATAGGAATAGCAACTGCCTCCATATTGCGTAAATGCGACACGGCTATCCAGCCGCGCCACGGCCACGCTTTCCTCCTTGCTCAAAAACCGCGGATTGGAGCTTGTAAGATAGGCATTGTCGATCGTTGCGCATGGACGGCAACGGATAGGTTGCCCGTCGTGCCGGGCCCACTGGCCGGACACGCCCGTAAGACGTTCGCCGGTTGCGGGAAAATCGACGAGACCCAGCCACGGCCGCCCGGCGCGCGCGACCCCGATCAAGATACCATAAACCGGTATCCCCGCGATGAAGGCCGCAGTGCCGTCGATGGGGTCGAGAACCCAAACGAATTCATTATCGAGCCCGTCTGATCCAAATTCCTCCCCCAGGATGCCATGTGTCGGATAGGCCGCTGAAATTCGCTCGCGCAGTCGCGTCTCCACCGCACGATCGGTTGCCGTGACGAAACTTTGGTCCGATTTCGTATCGACCTTGGGGGCGAAACGCCGGCTTTCATCAATAATCGATCGCCCTTCGTCGGCGATTTCGGCAGCGAAAGACAGGAGTTCTGATGCAATCGTATCGGTCATGATTCCGCTCAATGTTTAAGTATCTGGCCAAGGAAAAGTTGCGCGCGTGCGCTTTTGGGATTGGTGAAGAAGTCCTCGGGTGAGGAGGTTTCGACGATCTCGCCTTTGTCCATAAAGACGATCTTGTCTGCCATGGAGCGGGCGAAACCCATTTCGTGGGTGACGCAGACCATGGTCATGCCGCCCTTGGCCAAATCGGTCATGACTTCCAGAACCTCTGAAATCATCTCCGGATCGAGGGCCGAGGTCGGTTCGTCAAACAGCATGACTTCCGGGTTCATGCACAATGCGCGAGCGATCGCCACGCGTTGTTGCTGGCCGCCCGACAGCTGAATGGGGTATTTGTTCGCCTGGTCCGCGATGCGAACGCGCTCCAGATATTTCATCGCTGTTTCATGGGCGCTCCGCTTGTCCTTCTTGCGCACGAGGCGCTGCGCCAGCATGAGATTCTTGATGATCGTCAAATGCGGAAACAGATTGAAGCTCTGAAATACCATGCCGACTTCCCGGCGTGCGGCAATTGCGTCGCGTTCGGACTCAATCACGGTGCCCTTGACGATGATACGTCCGCTATCGTGTTTTTCCAGGCCGTTGATGCAGCGGATCATGGTGGATTTGCCCGATCCGGATGGGCCGCATACGACGAGTTTTTCACCTTGGCCGACGGTCAGGTTGATATTCCTGAGAGCCTGAAACGCGCCGTATTTCTTGCCGACGTTTTCCAAAACGATTTTCTGGCTCATCTTCATGCTTCTCTTTTCATGTATTTGCTGGCGCGTTCTTCCATCACACCGAAGCCGAGTTGAAACATCCAGGCCATGGCCAGGTAGATTAGAGCGACGGCAATGAATATCTCGAAGGGAGCATAGGTGTCGGCGACAATGGTTCGCGCGACACCGGTGATGTCCAGCAAGGTGACGGTGCTTGCCAAAGCGGTCGCTTTCATCATGGAGATGATCTCGTTGCCGTATGCCGGCATCGCGATCCGCGTCGCAATGGGTGCGATGACATGGATGAAACGCTGCGGCGCGCTAAGTCCCAGCGCCTTGGCGGCCTCGTTGACACCCTTGTCCACCCCCATGACGCCGCCCCGCAGGATCTCGGATACATAGGCGGACGTGTTGAGAGCCAGAGCGATCACGCAGCAGAAAAACGGCTGGCGAAGCATCGGCCAAACCATGCTGTGCCTGACGGCGTCGAATTGCGGCAATCCATAGTAGATGATGAAGATCTGGATAAGGATGGGCGTGCCGCGGAAAAAGTAAATATAGGCCTTTGCAGGCCATGCGAGCCACCATCGTCCGCTTAATCGCATCAGGAGGACTACTCCGGCAATGACAAGGCCGAGTGCTGCTGACAGCACGAGCAGTTTCAAGGTGAGGGTCAGCCCCGAAAAAATCTGGGGCAGGCTTGATAGGACCAGACTGAAATCGAAGCTCATCGTGCACCTGCCATATGGCGATTCGCGTAATATTCCAGTGCGTTCATCAAACATGTGAGCGCACTGGTGATCAGCAGGTAGATCAGCGCCACGACCATATACATCAGAAAGGGTTTCTGGGTGACGGTGGTGGCCATTTGACCGACGAAGACGATTTCCTCCAGACCGATCACCGATATCAGCGCTGTGTCCTTCATGATCGAGAGCATGTGGTTGCCGAAATTCGGCAGCGCCAATCGCCACATTTGCGGCAACCGGACGAAAATGAGGGTCTGCGACCTTGTAAGCCCCAGTGCCGTTGCCGCTTCCAGCTGACCTTGCGGCACAGAAAGAAATGCGCCGCGGAAAGTTTCGGTCATGTAGGAGCCGACAACGAGACCGATCGAACAGGCGCCCGCCCAGAAGGGCGGGACATCCACGAATTTGACATCCGGATCAAAAGCATGCGCGATGCGCGTGAGGACGACCGCACTGCCAAAATAAACCAGCAGGACAACGATCAGTTCGGGAGTTCCCCGGAATACGACCGTGTATAGCTTACCGAGAAAGCGAAGGAAGCGTTTGTCCGACAATTTGGCAGTGGAGCCGATCAAGCCAAAAAACGTGGCGAGCACGAGCGAGGCGAGAAATACTTCGAGCACCGTCAAGCTGCCGAAGAAAAACGCACCCCACCAGCCATCGAGTATATCCATCACGATGCCTCCGATGTTATGGACCAGGAGTGAAACTGCATCCGGCTGATCGAGAAATCACTGCCCGGTGCTGGCGTTGTTCCATTTGTCCGGGCTGATGGAGAACGGGAAATACTTCCGGCCATAGGCGTCGAGCGAGCCGTTGTCGATCAGCGTCTTGAGTGCGGCATCAACCTTATGGACCAGCTCGTCCTGGCCTTTGCGAATTCCGATGCCGACGCCGGTGCCGAAATATGCCTTTTCGTCGATCGGCGGCGAGACGAAATCGAACGTCTTGCCTTCGTCTTTGCTCAGGAATTCCAGATAGGCCTTCATGGGATTGGTGATCGCGACGTCGACACGCCCGCTGCGCAAATCGAGCAGCATGGCCTGCCCGCTGTCATAAAGCTGGATCTGTGCTCCAGGCAATTTGGCTTCAATCCATTTGGAATAGGTGGTGGAACGTTCGACACCGATGGTCAGGCCATCGAAGTTCTCGGGGATCGGCTTCCCGTCCGAATCAAACAGCTTCAATTGCTTGTCCTTCGCGCCGACAAAGCGTCCGATCGAAACGCGATAGGGAATGGAGAAGTCCATTTTCTTCAGTCGCTCGTCGGTGATCGACATCGACGCCACGATCATGTCGAACTTATTGGCGAGCAAGGATGGAATCAAACCGTCAAATTGCTGGCAGACATATTCGAGTTTGACACCGAGAATTCCGGCCACGCCCTCTGCGACATCGACATCGTAGCCCGCCATCTTGCCGTCGGCGGTACGATAGTTGAACGGCGCATAGGTGCATTCCATGCCCACGCGCAGTGTTTCAGCCTGTGCGTTGGAAACCACAAACGTGCCGATGGCCGTCAGAGCTGCGGCGAAAATAAACTTTTTCATTCAGTGTCTCCCATTTCGAACCGTGTGCGGAGAGTCCCACTCTCTCATTGGTAAGCCACTATCCAGGAGACTCTGCTCGATTGTTATCCCCCCCAAGGAGGATGGCGATGTCCGGAGCTGCAACTTATTTTCGCTGCATGAACTGCTGACAGGAGGCGCCATATGAAGTTCAAACGCATGCCAATCGAGATAGAGGCGCCTGAGCAGCTCGGCTACGACACGATTTTGCGCAATCTATCGGAAAGCTCCGTCACCGACCGGCGCCTGGGGGAGCTGAAGGTCGACCTGAGCGGCGTTCTGCTTTGTTACGGAGATCATCGTGGCAGCATCGACCTTCGCGAGAAAATTGCCGAATCGGGTTCGGGCCTGCATGCAGACGACGTGCTGATCACGGCCGGGGCGTCGAATGCACTTTTCATTGTTGCCGCCTCCCTGCTCGACAAGGAAAGCCATTTGGTCGTGCTGCGGCCGAACTACGCCACGAACATTGAAACCCCGCGTGCCATCGGCTGCGACATCACCTATATCGACCTTGCGTTCGAGACGGGTTTCGCGCTGGATCTCGAGCGGCTTGAAGCCGCCATACGCCCGAATACGCGTTACGTCTCCTTGACGTATCCGCACAATCCCAGCGGCAAAATGCTCAGCGAGACCGAGTTGCGCGCAATCGTCGAAATCGTCGAACGAAAGAACTGCCTGCTTTTATTCGACGAGACCTACCGCGAAATGGCTTTCGGTCCGATGCTGCCGGTCGCTGCTGCTCTCAGCCCGAGGGTGATCAGTGTTTCATCGCTTTCCAAGACCTATGGAATACCCGGCATTCGCATTGGCTGGCTCATCTGCCGCGATCGCGAATTGATGCAGCTGTTTCTCGCTGCCAAGGAACAGATCGGCATTTCGGGTAGCATGATCGACGAATATGTCGGTTACACCGCCCTGTGCGAGCGTGGGAAGTGGCTCGATCAGACCGCAGCCATTCTTGCGGACAAGCGCGCCTTGGTCGAGGAATGGATTGAGCAGGATGAGTTCGTCGAATGGGTCAAGCCTGATGGCGGATGCGTGTGCTTGCCGAGGATCCGCCCCGATCTGAGAATATCGCTGCCGTCATTCTACGATCGTCTATACAAGAATTATCAGACTTACGTGGGGCCGGGACATTGGTTCGAGTTGCCCGACCATTATTTTCGTCTCGGATTTGGTTGGCCGACCCAGACAGAGCTTGCGGAAGGTCTGTCGGCTATTTCGGCGGCTATCCGCGAAGAAATCAAATGATGATTGCTCGCTCAGGACTGGCTCACCTGCAGGGCGCCATCCAGAGAATTCAAAAAGACGGAGAACAGTTCCTGCTGTGTCGACAGCCCCAGCTTGGCGTAGAGGTGCTTGCGATGTGTCTTAACCGTCGTGATTGAAATATCCAGGTGACTGCTTATCGACTCGCTTGAGTGGCCTTTCAGTATCATGTGCGCGACCTCGCATTCACGCGCACTCAATATGCCGGCACCAAAATTGCGCAGGAGCGCCTCCAGCGATGAGGCTTTGCCTGACTGCGGCTTGTCCTGTAACTTGATATGGCGCCATATGCCGCGATAAATCGCTCCGATCATAGGTTCTATACCGCTGAGAAGCTGAAGATCTGCCTCGCTGAAACCTCCCACTCTAACCGGCCGGTGCAGGCTGATCTCGGCCATTCGTTTCGCTGGAAGTTCGACGGCGATAACGATTTCCTCCATGCCGGCAGGCCAACCATATGTTCGGTAGCCGATCTCCTCGTCTTCAAGCTGCTGGACCTTGAACTCCCTGTAATAGTCAGAAGAGAAGTAGTTGTCGGGTGCAAGCTCCCGTATGCGATGAACTCCTGTCCGAAGCCCGGCGAGATAGGCATTGTAAACCGGATTGAGAATATATGTTCCGTCCAGATACAATGAAATGGCGCGCTTTTCCGCGCGGCTGACGAAGGTATCTGCCACGTAGATCGGCGCGTTATCGGGTTGATAAACCACCGACATGGCAAATTTGAAGGGAACAATACGGTTTATCGCCTCCAGGAGCAGATAGGGGCTTTCGGATTGTTCGCTCTTGTCGATTGCTTTCGAGGCGTATTTGCAAAAACTGGCGATACGAGCGGATGAACTCTCAGGCGTCAACGCTATACTCCTTTGCATTTGATCGTTCACCCGCTCCGGTGATCAGATCAGCTGGCCGATCGCAGCAAGAGTCGCATCGATTTCAGCCAGAGTATTGTAGTGAGCGATCCCGAGTCGCACAACGCCTTCATCCTCGTCCAGCTGCAGCAGGCGTGCCGGTTCCAGAGCATAGTTATGTCCCGACCAGGCATAGATGTTCCGGCTCGCAAGACCATCTGCGATAACGTGAGTAGAAACGGTCTCATGGGTGAATGAAACCGTTGGAACACGATGAAGCATGTGAGCGGGATTGGTAATCCCGTGAACGGTAACGCCGGGCAGTTTGAGAAGCCCATCGATCAGATGCCGCATCAAGCCGTTCTCGTATGCCTCGAAGCTGCGATATGCGCCGCGAAGCTTAGCGCGGCGCGAGCCGCTGTAGCCATTCATTTCTCCCAGCCATTCAAGATAGTCTACGGTTGCTGAAAGCCCGGCGAGAAGTTCGGTTTGAGGGGTGCCCGTCTCGAACCGCTCGGGTAGTCCGTCGCTTGAGCAGCGGCACTTGTATGGCTCCAATTCCAGCAGAATGTCTTCGCGGCCCCATACGATACCGAGATGCGGTCCGAAGAACTTATAGGATGAGCAGGCCAGAAAGTCGCATCCCAACGTCCGGACGTCCGGCAGCCGGTGGGGAACGAGCTGGACGGCGTCGACATAAACCAATGCACCGGCCTGCTTGGCCAGGGCAGCAAGTTCAGGAACGTCGTTCACCGAACCGGTCATGTTGCTTGAGTAATTGAGGGCGAGAAGCCGCGTCCGGTTGGTCAGCAACGGCTTGAGATCGTTGGCTTCAATACGCCAGGTCTCGCGGTTGAACGGAAGCCACTTGATCGTCAGCCCGAGATCCCGGGCCAGGAGGAGCCAGGGAGAAATATTGCCTTCATGGTCCATGCGTGTGACGATAATTTCGTCGCCGGGCTTGAACATGCGTCCCAGTGATCGGGAGAGATGGAGTGTCAGCGTCGTCATATTCTGTGCGATGACGATTTCGCGTTCCGATGCGGCGCCCAGCATGTCGGCCATCGCCTTGTGCGCTGCCAGCCAAACGGCATCGGCGCGCTTCGAGCCGGCGAACAGGCCACCCAGATTGTGGCTGGATGTCGCCATGGCGTGGCCGACCGCATCGATGACTCTCTGAGGCACGAGAGTACCTGCCGGATTATCAAGGAAGATGGGAATATCGCCCTCGCGCCGAAAGGCCGGAAATTGGTCGCGAACGAGTTCGATTGGGAAACTTGCGTCCGACATGGTCTGATCCATTCTACTCTCCAGGTGCTGTTGGTTCGAAACGCCGTCGATCGCTGCGACCGGAGCTTCGAGCCCGTAATGAATTGCCTGCTTTTTCCGCGCGGAGACTTGCCTCGGCTCGGAGCATCCGCGTGCGATGATAGAGAACAGGTCCAGGTGCTGACCATCATCCCGGAGGGGGATGGTGCGGACGGGCGCGTTGGGACAGTCTGGTTGCCGTAGCCCCAAGACAAGAGTTGATCCCCTGCGAGAACTCCTGAGGAACGGTTCTGTGGTCCTTTTATATCTGACCGGAGCAGTTGCGCTTCTGTTTTGGGTATTCGAAGCATCGAAACCAGCTCCAGTCACCTCGGCAAAACCCGCCTCAAGGTCGCGGCTCAGGTCCGACGGGTTGTCCCGAGAAATCGGGATCTCGTATTCGATAGCTTTCTATCCTTTCCTGAGCTTCGGCCGCCGCCTTCCAGGCGATTGCGAAGGTCCGGGATCAGCAACGCCATCTCGATGGACCACCTTTCGAGACGGCCGGACATCCCGGTAGTCAGGATGAACGCGCGCTTCTTGTCGCTGGCTCTCAATGCAGTCCCTTCAGTTTCCCTTCAGGCTTGCCTAAGCCAGAGTTCATGAACGATTGCTAAATCGAAGCGCGAACTTTTCGACTGGCGTGTCTATAGCGCGAATCTCGTGCCGCTGATTGGCTCGAGAACATCGAGGGACGCCGAGAGATCCTCTGCGAAAGAAACCGGTATGTCAAAACTGCTGTCGATGATGGGATTGTCATTCAAGAAGACGATCTGGGCATTCTTTGCCGTGATGTTTGCTCTGGCCGGCATCGCTGCCGCGAATCCGGCCCAGGCGCAGAACTCACCCGAAAAGCGAATAGCATTCGTCGTCGGCAATGCCGCCTACAAGGCGGGTGCCTTGCCCACGCCGGCCAACGATGCCGGCTTGATCGCGCAGACGCTGCAGGCCGCCGGATTCGATGTGATCGGTGCGCGCGATCTCGACCAGAATGGCTTGCGCGATGCGATGCGCGATTTTCTGACGAAGGCGAACGCATCGGGGCCGAACACGGTCGTCTTCGTCTATCTGGCGGGCTACGGGGTGCAATATCAGGGCGATAACTACTTTGTTCCCATCGATGCGCAAATCGCCAATGCGACCGATGTGCCGGTCGAGGCCTTGCGGATGACCGATTTCACCAAATCGCTTGCCGCCATCAATAATCGCGGCAGCATCGTCGTGCTCGACGCGGCAAGGGTCAATCCCTTCGTGCGGTCGAGCCAGCCGCTGGCCGGTGGCCTGGCGCTCGTCGATCCCGACGCCAATCAACTGATCGCCTTCAACGCCGCGCCGGGCACCGTCGCGCCGCAAGAGGGCGGCCCCTACGGTTCCTATGCACATGCATTGGCGGAAATGATCCGCGTCGGCGGTCTGCCGCTCGGCGAGGTCTTCGATCGGACGCGCCTGCGAGTCGGCGAACTGACCAAGGGTGCCGAAATCTCCTGGGATGCCTCGAAATTCAAGAACGCCTTCACTTTCTTCGATCGCGGCCCGGATGCGCCGGCCGCCCAGGTGGCCAGCTATGACAATGCGGCGCTCCGGACAAAGGCGATCCGCGATTTCGACGAGCGGGATGCCTATTTCGCCGCGCTCGATCGCGATACGCTACAGGGCTACGAGGATTTCCTCGCCGCCTATCCGAACGATTCCATGGCGCGGCGCGTGCGCGCCATCATCGCTGCCCGCCGCGAGGCGATCACATGGCGCGAGACCTGGCGTGCCGATACGCCGGAGGCCTATTGGTCTTATCTGAGGCGTTATCCGCGTGGTCCCCACGTCTGGGACGCGCGCCGGCGCCTGGAGCATTTTGAGGCGGCGCTCGAGCCACCGCCGTCCTTCACCGTGATCGAGTACGACGTGCCGCCGCCACCGCCGCCGGAAGTCGTGTACGTCGACCGCCCCGTCCTTTATTTCGACGATGCCGATTTCGGCTATGCGCCGCCGCCACCGGTTGTTTTCCTGGCGCCGCCGCCAGCGGATTTCGTAACGCTCGCGCCGCCGCAGCCGTCGGTCGATCTCTACGTGCTGCCGGCGCCGGTCTACGTGCCTGTTGCCCGATGGGTCGAGCCGCCGCGCGACGTTGCGCCGCCCGAAAACAACATCATCTTCAACAATATCCACAACACGGTGGTGAACAAAACCGTCATCAATAATACGTCGGTGAACAACGCTGCCGGTGCCGCCCCCGGCTTGACGAGCGGACAGAAGATGGCGGGCGCGGCTGTCGTTGCCGGCGCTGGCGCCGCGGCGCTGCACGTTGCCTTGCCGCCTTCGATTCAGAAGAAGGCCGCAGTGCTGCAGAAGCAAAATCCTGCGGCAGCGAGCAAGACGACAACTGGAGCTTCCGTGGCTGCGCCCTCGGGACAACCGCAAACGGGAAGTGCCGCCGCGCATGCGCTGCCCGGCGCCAACGGCCAGCCCCAGCCGGCGGTCGGCAAGTTGCCAACCACTCCCGGAGCGGCGCAGGGGAAGCAGACCCAATCGCCTCAGACCGCACCTGGCGCGGTACATAGTCCCGCAGTTGCGGCGCAACCCGCGCAACAAGGCGGCAATGCCAATGCGCATGCGCTTCCAGGTGCCAACGGTCAGCCGTTGCCGGCGGGCGGAAAGCTTCCGAACAATCCGGGTGCAGCTCAGGCAAGGCAGACTGGGTCTGCCCAGCAGGGTGCCAACGCCAATGCGCACGCGCTTCCCGGTTCGAAGACGCCGCCTGCTCAGGCACAGGCAAAGCCGAATGTCGCCGCGACTGCGCCGAAGGCCGCCGCTCGCGCACAGGCGATGAAGCCCGCGACACCGGCTATTGTTGCCAAGACGCCGGTAACGCCGAAGGTAAGCAATAACAGCCGGCCGAGGGTCAACAATCAGCCTCGTGTCGCCGCACAGCCGCCCCGGCAAGCCAATCCGGCTGCGGCGCAGCCAAGGCCGATGCCGCATGTCGCCGTTCAGGCAAAGGCGCCGGCCAGGCCTCAGCCGAAGATCGTGCAGCCGCACGCAAAGGCACCGCCAGCCGCGCGGAAGCCTCCGGAAAGGAAAAAATGCGGCGCTCCCGGCCTGCCCGCATGTCATTGAGCTTGGGCAGCCTGCTCGAGAGTATCAGTTAGTAGCAGTGCGGCGTGACGCAAGGCGCGAGTGAAAAAGTCGCCCAGTTCCGACCGCTGTGGATCGGGTGATGCCGATGAGCCTCGGCATCACCCGCCACGAACGTCAAACCCTTTGGCTCGCCACTGCCGGGTGGAAGCGAAGCCCCTCTTTGGGGATGCCGCGCCGGGATCGTTGCAGAAATACCACTTTCAATTCGATATTCCTGTTTTGCTCGTTAACCCGAGATGGATCGGTGCGGCAGCAATTGTCATTGCCAGGAATGATGAGTAAATTCATCATGTTTTATTGTCGGCGACCAAAGCAAGCGAACGGTTCGCGCCAGCATGTCGTGGTTGTAGCATGAATGGAAAGTAGTTTACCGGCTTTATCGGCATTGCGCCCGAATTGCCGCGACAGCGGACGGATGCAAGTCTCGTAGAACTTCGGAATCAGAGAGTTAGTGCGCGTTGGTTTGGGATCTGCATAACCTCTTTCGTCAGCACGCGAAGGACATTATCCGTTCGCTGCGGCGCCGGGGGGTGGCGCCAGAAGACGCCGCGGATCTCACGCAGGATGCGTTTTTGCGCGTGCTGGCGGCGCCTCCCGGGGAGGCCGGGCCCGATCACAATCCAAGGGCGTATCTATACAGAGTGAGCCATAATCTTGCGACGAACCACTCGCGTCGAAATCGACTGATCCCCATGGTGGAGCTCAGCGAGGAAATTGCCGCACAGGTCGCCGACCCGTTTCCAGACCCTGAAGCCGTCGTCTATTCACGCCAATGCCTGGCTCAGACGGCTGTCGCGCTGGCCACGCTTCCAGATCGGACGCGCAAGGCGTTCGAGCTGCACCGGTTATCGGGCCTCACCATCGTTCAGGTCGCAGAGCAACTCGATCTGTCGACAACGCGAACATGGGCGCTGATCCGCGATGCCTATCGCCATCTTCTGCAGCATGTCGGCGATATCTGAATTCTTGCGCTTGCTTGAGAAAAATCGTGCGCCTCGATTGTAGAATAGGTTAGGGACAGGCGGATGCGAATTATGACGAGACGGTCGGAAGGATATTGATGGGCGCCGATGGGGCAGAGCACGGCCGGCTTGTCGATGAGGCGATCGATCTCGTTATCCGCCTTCAGAACGATCCCGAGAATCCGATCACTGTCGAGATGGTACGGCAATGGTGTTCTCGCAGCCGGGAGCATGAGCGCGTCTGGCAGCACATCACCAAGATTCATGGCGCATCGGGCAAGATCCTGACGGAGCAGCGCAAGAGCGAACGGCGAGAGAAGCTGGGCCTTACCCGGCGCAATCTGATGATCGCCGGTACGCTCGGTATCGGCGCGGCCGCTTCCGGCTCCTTGCTCTATCCGCGAGTGATGCGCGATTTTCGTGCGGACTACATAACCGGAACAGGCGAAATCCGTTCTGTTTCACTGCCGGACGGAAGCGTCGCCACGCTAGGACCTGACAGTGCCATCGCACTTCAATACGGGGAGGATGCCCGGCAGATCGACCTCCTGGACGGAATGTCTTTCTTCGACGTCACGAAGGATCCGGAAAAACCTTTCAGAGTGATGGCCGGCGGGGTGGTCGCGACGGCTCTTGGCACCGCCTTCGATGTATCCAGCGATGCCGACATTGTCATGGTCGGCGTCGATCATGGCCTGGTCGAGGTGCGCGCCTCGACTTCGATATTGGCCGGGGGCGAGAAGCTCGGCGAGAATGACTGGGTCTCATTCGACGCCTCGTCCGGAGATGTCGACCGCGGCAAGCATGAGCCGGGGCAGGTGGGCGCCTGGCGCGAGCGGCTTGTCATCGCCGAACGGGAGACGGTCTCGGCGCTGGTCGCACGGATCGGGCGCTGGATCCCGGGCAAGGTTGTCCTTGCCGACCCTTATATCGGTTCGATGCGCGTCAGCGGCATATTCGACCTTTCCGATCCCCAGCGGGCCCTTGAGGCGGTCGTGCATCCGGCCGGCGGCCGGGTGCACAGAATGGCCTCGTTCCTGACGGTCATTTCGCCGCTTTAAAAAAACTTGAGAAAAAGAGGAAAATTTCAGCGCTCCGTTTGTAATAGCTTTGGGGTTTGCCTTGCGACGCGATGCAAGCCCTTCGGCACAATCGAATTGGAGCAGCAGGGCATGGGGACCGCGTATCGAAAGACAGCATTCATGAACAAGGCCGTCAGGGCATCCGTGACGGCCTTGATGATGACCACCGTGATTGGCGCCAGCCTGTTCACAGCGAATGAAAAGTCCCTTGCCCAGGCCTCGGCGCAGATCAAATTTGCGGTTCCGGCCGGCCCGCTGAGCCAGGCTCTCGCTGCATTTGGACGTCAGGCCGGCCTGCAGGTTTCCTATCTGGCTTCGATTGCAGCGGGGAAAACCACGAAGGGTTTTTCGGGCAGCGCCAGCGCGCAGCAGGCTCTCGCGCAGATACTGAACGGATCGGGCCTTCGATATTCTTTCACGAATTCCACTACGGTTGCGATTGCGCCGGCGTCTTCGTCCATCGATAGGGCATCGGCTGACGGAGCGACGGAACTCTCCCCGATCGTTGTGCAGGGAGAGCAATCTCCCACCGGACCGGGCGACGGCTTCGTTGCCGAGAACACGCGCGCCGGATCAAAGACCAGCACCCCCCTTATCGAAACGCCTCAAACCGTCAGTGTGACGACCCGCGCCCAGATCGACGCGCAGCAGGCCACGAACCTGACGCAGGCGGCCCGCTATATGCCGGGCATCTATTTCGGCGACAACACCGACACCCGTGACGAATATTTCAAGGCGAGGGGGTTTACGCTCGACCAATATCAGGATGGTCTCAAACTGCAGACCCAAGGAGCCTGGATCGAGAACAAGATCGACCCATTCTTTCTTGATCGGATCGATGTTCTGGAAGGCCCGTCGTCCGGCCTTTATGGCCAGGTCTCGCCGGGAGGGCTGGTCAATCTCGTGAGCAAGCGGCCGACGGACACTCCCTTTGGCCATGTTCAACTCCAGACGGGCTCTTTCGATCGCGCGCAGGCTGCGTTCGACTTCGGCGGCCCGGTGACAAGCGACGGCACGCTTCTGTACCGTCTGACGGGTCTTGGCCGGACGACAGGGGCTCAGGTCGACGATATGAAGGAGCAGCGCCTTGCCATCGCGCCGGCTCTGACATTCAAGCCCGATGAAGATACGTCTTTGACGATACTTGGCAGCTACCTCAACGATCCGAAAGGCGGCTTTTGGAGCTCGCTGCCATATTCGGGCACGTTGTATTCCAATCCGGCCCTGCCGGGCGGCAAGCTTCGGCGCGACTTCAATACCGGCCAGCCGTCGTTTGAAGAGTTCAAGCGTCAGCGTGAATCGATCGGGTACGAATTCGAGCATCGTTTCGACGACGTCTTCACCCTGAGGCAGAACTTCCGCTTTTCACATGTCGATTCCGTCTACAACGCCCTGCAGGCCTACGACTTCGTCAAAGGAACGGCGATCCTGCAGCGCGATACCTACATGTATCAAGGCCGGGCCAACAGCGTCGGCATCGACACGCAGATGGAAGCGGATTTCGATACCGGTCCGCTGGAGCATAAGGCCTTGCTCGGCATCGACTACCAGTATCTCAAGCGGAACGATTTCTCACGCTACGGCGTTGGCCCGAACATCGATGTCCTCGATCCGAGCTACGACCTGGCGGTAGGCTTGCCGAAGATAAACCTCAATCGCCAGCAGGCTTTCAATCAGTTTGGCGTCTACGCGCAGGACCAAATCAAATTCGATCGGTTCCTGCTGACGTTGACGGGCCGGCAGGACCACGCCTGGAGCGATACACTCAACAAACTGACTTCCGCCCAGACCGAGCAGAGCGACAAGGCTTTCACCGGTCGCGTCGGTTTGACCTATCTCTTCGACAATGGTTTGGCGCCTTACATCAGTTATTCGACCTCGTTTACACCCTCCACGGGCTTGTCGTTTGACGGATCTTACCTCGATCCGACGACAGGCCAGCAGTTCGAAGGCGGCATCAAGTTCAAGCCCGAGGGTTTGAACGCGCTGTTTACGGCGTCTGTCTTCGATCTGACCCAGCAGAACGTGCCGACGACAGATCCTCTTCACACCGGCTTTCAGGTCCAGACCGGCGAGATTCGCTCTCGGGGAATCGAGCTCTCGGGCGTTGCAAGCCTGAGCGATGCGTGGAGCATGCAGGCATCCTATGCCTATCTCGATCCGAAGGTGACAAAGGACAACAGCGGCCTGGTTGGCAACGAACCGGCGAATGTGCCGCGCAATGTCGCCAAGCTATGGGTGGATTACACCGTCCAGTCCGGGCCGCTTGCCGGTCTCGGTATCGGCGGTGGGGCCCGCTATATCGGCGAATCCTTCGCCAACACCACCAATACCGCAAAAATACCGGACTATGTTCTGTTCGATGCGGCGGTCCGCTACGATTTCGGCAACCTTGACCAGAAATACAAAGGTCTCACCGCGTCCGTTAACGCGTCCAATCTGTTCGACAAGGTCTACGTGTCGGATTGCTCCAATATCAATTGCCGTTGGGGCCAAGGACGCACCGTATATGCGACGCTCGACTATCGCTGGTAGGGGTGTCCATGTTGATCTCCGATCAACTCGAACGGGATGGGCCTTCGGCCCGTCCCGGAACACCGAGAAGAGCATTCCTATCCGGCATTGCGGCCGTCGCGACCAGCGCCGCATTCCGCGCCGTGGCGGCCGAGGAGCCGGGTCGGGCCGAGGCCAGCCCGGAGCGGATCGTTGTTCTTGACTGGGGGCTGGCCGCGACCGTCATCGCCCTTGGCATTGCCCCGGTGGGTGTGCCGGCGATCGCCTACTATACCCGCAACGTCGTCACGCCACCCATGCCGGAAAACGTGGTCGATGTCGGTCTGTTGTTCACGCCGAATTATGAACTGCTGTACGAGCTGCGTGCCGATCGTATTCTCATCCCTCCGGAACTCGAAGTCGCGAGAACGCAGCTCGAGCGGATCTGCGCCGTTTCGTCCTTTTCGCTCCGTGACCGCAATGGCGCGTCGCTTGAAGCCGCGGCGTCAGCGACGGGCACAGTCGCCGCCGATTTGGGGCGCCGCGACAAGGGGCAGGCCCTGATCGCGACGGCATTGGAATCGCTTTCGCAGGCGCAAGAACGGCTGACGAAATATGCCGGGCGCCTTTTCCTTCTGACGAGTTTCGTCGACGACAGGCACGTTGCGATTTTCGCACGCGGCAGTCTCTATGACGACGTGCTGCGGCGTCTTGGATTGGTCAATGCCTGGCAGGCGTCTGCCGGGTTTGGAGGCCGGATAATCGTCGGTATCGAAAGATTGGCCGACTTTCCCGACAGCCACGTCATCGTGATCTCGGCGAGTGGACGGGGTCTTCCCAAGAGTGCCGAAGGCCTGCGCTTCTGGCGGGCGCTGCCCTTTGTCGCCGCGCACAGGATCATCGAGATTGCCCCCGTTTACGAGCAGGGCGGCCTGCCATCGATCATTCGTTTCGCGACACTGGTCTCGACTGCGATCGCGAAGGAGGGTGTCGATGAGTAACCGGGTCGCGATATCCAAAAATCCAAGGCCGGCAATGCGAGCCTTGTCTGTCGTCCTGCCGCTGGCGATCGCTGCCGCTGTGCTAAGTCTCTATAACCTCTCGCATCTGCTGCCCCCGAACGAATGGTCGTCCGCACTGTTCAGCCCAAGCGAAGCGGATATCGGCCAGCTGGTCGCGCACGAAACCTTCTTTCCGCGCGTCGTATTGAGCCTGATGGCAGGAGCCGGTCTGGCCGTCGTCGGCGCACTTCTGCAGCATGTTCTGCGCAATCCGCTTGCAGACGCCGCCACGCTCGGCATCACCGGGGGAGCCTATGTGGCCGTGGTCGCAACGACATTCTGGCTGCCGGCGACCACGCTCCTTTCGACAGAAACCGCAGCGCTCGTCGGAGGGGGCGGGGCTGCTCTTCTCGTAATCGCCCTTGCATGGCGGCGAAGGCTGGAGCCGCTCTCCGTTATTCTTGCCGGCCTTGTCATCGGGCTCTATGCCTCGACCCTGGCAAGCACGATGATCCTTTTTCATGGCGGTGTGCGCAACGTCTTCATCTGGGGGGCGGGCTCTCTCAACATCCAGGGTTGGTTTCGCGTCGCCTCCATCACGCCTTGGCTTGCCGTCGCCGCCGTCCTTCTGGCACTCCTTCGAAGGCCACTCGTGCTACTCTCGCTGAATGACGAGGGTGTGAAGAGCCTGGGATTGCCGCTGCCGTTCGTGCGGGTCCTTATCCTCGCCATTGCCATCGTCATTGCCTCTGAAATCGTCAGTGCGGTAGGACCGATCAGCTTCGTTGGCCTCATCGCTCCAGCGCTCGCGCGTCTTTCCGATGCCCGGACGGTTGGGCGGCAATTGCTGCTGTCCGCAATGACAGGTGCTGCGCTGTTATGGGCGGTCGATCAGTTGGTACAGTCGATTTCGACGGCGCGAGAGATTCCGACGGGCGCGGCCGTAGCGCTGATCGGCTCTCCGATCCTGCTTGTGCTGCTGCCGAAAATGCGGCTGGCGGCCTGGACGACGGAGGCGCGATCCGCATGTTCGCTGGAACGAAGGCAGAGGTTCGGCATATTCTTCATTGCGATTGTCTGCCTGATCCTGGTCGTCTCGTGGCTTTCATTGTCGCTTGGTATCGGCCTTGAGGGATGGCACTGGAGCGGCGGGCGGGAATTGGTCGATCTCTCCTACTGGCGCGCGCCCCGGCTGGTCGCCGCATTTTGCGGCGGCGCCTCGATCGCTCTTTCCGGCACTGTTATGCAGCGCGTGACGGGCAATGCGATGGCGAGCCCGGAGATCCTCGGCGTCAGTACGGGGGCGGCGCTCGGGGTCATCGTCATGCTGCTTTGCGGTTTCGGTCTCGATCGTGTGACGCAGACGGGCGGCGCCTTCCTCGGAGCGTTTCTGACGATGGCCACCCTTCTGTTCCTGTCGCGCCGATCGAGCTTTTCGCCCGATCGCATGATCTACGTGGGGATTGCGCTCACCACGCTTTTCAGCGGTCTGGTATCGGTTCTGATGGGGACCGGCGATCCGCGCATGGCCATATTGTTCCGATGGCTCTCGGGCTCGACCTGGCTGGTGCAGCCGATGGACGCGGTTCTCGCCGCAGGCATCCTCGTGATTTCGATGCTGGTATTACCGTTCATGCTGCGCTGGCTCGATATATTGCCGCTTGGCGCCGCAGCGGCACGACAGCTCGGGATCGATCTCGGGAAAAGTCGTTTCTGCCTGCTGCTCGTGATTGCGTTGCTCGCCGGAGCCTCGACCCTGATCGTCGGCCCTATGAGCTTCATCGGCGTGATGGCCCCGCATGCCGCGCGCATGCTCGGGCAGGTGCGAACAGGGGCCCAATTGACGGCCTCGGCCCTGATCGGGGGAGCGGTGATGATAATCGCCGACTGGCTGGGGAGGCTCGTCTTGTTTCCGGACCAGATGCCCGCAGGCCTTCTGGCAGCGCTGATCGGTGGTCCGTATTTTCTTTGGCTGATGCAGCGGCGGCCGACTTGAAAATTTCGCCGAGGTTCCGCATCTCGCCGCATTTTCGCATGGAAGGCTAGCCGTTCACCAGCCTGCCCGGCGGTCCGCCGATGAAGCGATCTCTTTCGCGCCAGAGCGCCGGCAGCGAAAGCAGCATGACCGAGGCCAGAGCGATCAGGGTTTTGGTAATCTGCGAGAATTCCGGCGTGCGCTGGTCTATGTAGAAGACCGTGTAAACAATCGCCACATGCCAGATATAGACATGGAGCGAGTGCCGTCCCAGCAGCCGCAGGAAGCTGAGGGAGAACAACCACGTCAATCCGCCGGCAAGGCGGCGGACATGGGCGTTGTGGTGGCGCGGACCGGCCGCCAGTAGCCAGACGAGACCGATCGCGACGGCGGGAAAGTTGATGAGATAGACCGGGCCGAAATCGGCGCGGATTTCCATCGTGGCGAATTTATCGAGCAGATATTGCGGCAGCAGATCGTGGGCCGAGGCGATCCGCAGCGGCAGGAAGAACAGGCACACCATCAGGCAGATCTTCGGAATGAGCGTCTTCTCCGGGCTGAATATCCCCGACCAGTCGATCTGCTTGTTCGCAGTCAGCACGCCGACGACGAGACCGGAGAAGAAAACGATCTGCCAGCCGAACAGGTTGAAGCTGACGCGAACGCCCTGCTCGTCGCTGCCCATGATTATGTCGTTGATGAACACTGTCGCCAACCGCTGCAGGCCAAGCTGTGCGGCCACCCAGAGGAGGAGCGAGACGACGGCCACATAGGCCCACTTGCCGTTCAGGCAAAGCAGGATGATCGGCGGCGCGAAGATCATGTAGACCACATATTGCGGCAGGATATCCATGAACGTCGGCTGGAAAAGCAGCGTGCCGATCGCCGCCAGCCGCAACGGATCGTCGAACGTCGTGTAGCCCAGCCAGTCGTGCCAGATCCGGTAAGCGTCCGGAAGCACCATCTGGGCCACCAGCACCGCCATGACGATCCCCATGGCATAGCGGTAGATCTCGAAGGCGCGGTCCCAGATCTTTTGGCGCATCTGTTCATAGCCGGTCTTCGCCATCTTACGGCTGTAGACCATGCCGACCAGAAGGCCCGACAGGAAGACGAAGCCCTGTGCATCCTCGACGAAGGCAAGCTGGTCGTGGTTGACGAGCAGCATCCAATAGCCGCCGACGAAAACGAGATGATTGATCAGCATGAAGACGAGGAAATAGCCGCGCAGACCATCGATGATTTCGTATCTCTTCATGTTCCAAGACCCATTGTCGATACGGAACCGCTCATTCATGGCCGGCCCTCACGGTCAGAATTAGGAAGCCTTGGTGAACGTCAACTGAACGAACGCCGTTTTGGATGGAATCGTGATGATCTCGCGCATTTATGATCGGCGCAGCTTCGCTGCCGAAATGCCGGCACGCTATGGAGAAAACATCCAAATTCCTCCCCGTTATTCCGCTTGACGGCGGCATTGCCGACAAAAGCGGCTTCAATCTTGCGGCTGAGACCGCGAACCGGCGTTGCGGATGATCGCAGCAGTATGGAACATGCCGGCGACGGCGGCTCGCAGTCGATGGCCGACCTCTCGGAAATTTGATCGAGCCAGGATCATTTATGCAGCAAATCTTGCTTTCCGATGACGTACGACATTATAGCCGGGATCAATCCAGGAGCCCCCATCGACGATGTTGAAAGAATTTGCCGACCAGAGCGACAACTCCGCACCCAAGGCCGGAGAACAGGCCCGTCGCATTATTTGGATAGATCTTCTCGATCCTTCACCCACGGAAGTGGCAAGCGTTGAAACGCTTATCGGAGCCAAGCTGCCGTCCCTGGGGGCTCTCAGCGAAATTGAGTCATCGAGCCGGCTCAGGAACGAAGACGGCGTGTTGTACATGAGCACGCCGTCGACCGCACAGCGGCCGGAAGGCGCGCGCGTGACGCCTCCGCTTGGATTTGTCCTGTCGGCGGATCGATTGGTCACGGTGCGATTTATGCCGCTGCAGACCTTCGATACGGTCGCCCGGAAAATTGCCGAGGATCACAGCGCTGCCAGGTCGGGCATCGAGGTTTTCATAATGCTGTGCGAGGAAATCGTGGATCGTGTTGCCGATGCGCTCGAACATCTGGCGGCCGAATTGAATGGTCTGTCGACGGAGACGTTTCACGCCGACGATACCCGCGGTCGCCATGCCAACAGGGCCAATCGCATCTTGCGCATCCAGTTGCGGCAGGTAGGACGGTTGGGAGATCGGTTCGCCGAAATGCGAGACGGCCTGCAAGGACTGGCGCGTGTCATAGCCTATGCCGACGAAGATGTATGCAATTGGTCGGATGGAGCATTGACGCAACGGATTGCCAGGCTGCGCCAGGATATCCATTCGCTTTCCGATTACGAAGAGCAACTCGCCAACAAGGTACAATTCGTTCTGGATGCGCTCGTCGGCCTCATCGGCATAGCGCAAAACGATATTTTCAAGGTCCTGACGATTGTTTCGATCGTCGGCATTCCGCCGACCCTCATGGCCGGGGTTTATGGCATGAACTTCAAAAACATGCCGGAATACGATTGGGCATGGGGCTATCAATATGGCTGGGCCGTAATCCTGATCAGCGCCATCATACCGTTGGTTTGGTTCAAGGCGAAAGGCTGGTTTTGAAGGTCAGCCAGCGAGCGTGTAGCCGCGCTGAGAAACGGACTCTTCCAGCGCATATCCAGGCGACCATCGGCATGTTGCGATAGCCACGGAGGATCGAAAGCTATCCGGCGCGTAACGTGCCTGAAGCCGGCTTTCATTGCAGATTTCGGTGGGTTCCTACAGCCTTGCCGTAGGCGCGCACCACCATGATGCCAACGGCTTCAACCATCAGGACGTGCGGTGTGGGCTCCATTTTGCCTTCGGCAACGGCTGTGCGCGTTCTTTCAATTCGTTTTGCAACGACAAGTCGGATTTCGCCGGTTCATGTAGGCGATCGCGGCGTAAGGCAGGGACAGGCCGGTCGAACCGTGCCGAAGATCCGTATCTTCATGATGAGGAGATCAGACCGGAAGGTGTTTCAGGTTGTGATCGAGAAGCAGCAGTGCCTGCAACGGTGTGCCATCGGCCAAGCCGGGTGCATTGCGATGCATGGCATCGGCCGGGGCGACACAGGCAGCGTGAATGGCCTCATCGAGCGGCACTCCGACCTTCCGCACGAGATTGGAAAGGCAACCGGTCATGTCGATATGTGCGCCGGCCAGAGAGCCGGCGGCGTTGACGAGCGCGCCGTTGCTCACGGCTATCCGCTCTCCGTAGAGCTCGAAATGATCCGGCCCCCCGATGGTCGACATGGCGTCGGATACCAGAAACATGCGGCCCTTCTCACGCCGCGCACGCCATGCAATGCCGGCCATTTCCCAGCTGACGTGATGACCGTCGACGATGATGCCGCAATAGGCGTCGCTGCCGATCGCCGTCCCCACGACGCCCGGTGCGCGTGACGACATTTGCGGCATCCCGTTGAAAAGATGGGTGAAGCACGTCACGCCGGCATCCAGCCCCTCGCGTGTCTCTTCGGCCGAGGCATCCGTGTGCCCAGCGGAAACGACGACGCCCATGTCGGCGATCCGCCGGATTGTTTCCGCCGGCACCGTTTCTGGAGCAAGGGTCAGCATGACGGAAACATCCGCCTTGCGAAGACGTGACAACGCTTCAAGCGTGGCGCCATCCACGGGACGGATATAGGACGCCTGATGCGTTCCCTTGCGGGCGACATTGATGTGAGGACCTTCGATGTGAAGGCCGAAAAAGCCATCCATGCCTTTGCACTCGATCGCGGCATCCGCAGCGGCGAGAATGCGTTCAGGCTCACAGGTGATGAGCGTCGGCATGACCCAGCCCGTACCCAGCATACGCAATGTGGAGACGATATGGGCGATCCCGGCTGCGCTTGTATCCGAGTTCAGCATGACGCCGCCTGCGCCATTGACCTGCAGGTCGATGCAGGCGGGCATCAGCACATGCGGTTTCAGGTCCGGTGTTTCGCTTTCGCGGCGCGGGCGCAGGCACCGCAGGCCCGAGGCGTCCATTTCCGCGACAAGGCCCGATTGAAGCCTGCCGTTGAGAAAGACGAAATCCGGAGCGACGAGGCGGTTCAATGACGTTCTCCTGCCTTGTTGAGTGCGAAAAGCGCAACGCCGCGCGCGCCGGAACTGTCGCCGAAGCGCGCTGTCCGGACCGCGGGAATTCGCGTCGTGCCGAGCTTGCGCCGCTCGAACGCCAGCGTCACGCGCTCGGCGACGCCGGTTATGTTGGAAAGACCGCCACCGAGGACGATGCAATCCGGATCGACCACGAGCTGCATGGTGACGAGCGCCTCTGCCGTCAGCTCCGCCCAGTCGTCCAGAACCTTCCCGGCGGCCGGATCGCCGGCTTCGGCGCGCCGGCTCAGCTCTTCGTTGGATATGGCGATGCCGAGCTTGATCTTCGAAATATCCGCAAGGCCGGTGCCGGAGACGTAGCGTTCCATGCAGCCGTTCTTGCCGCAGCCGCACGGGATCAACGGAAGGTTTTGCTCGACGAGAACGCGGGCGGGCATTCCGGTGTGGCCTATTTCCAGGGCAAGTCCGTTGAAGCGGGGAGGGATCTCGCCGCCGATCACGATGCCTGCTCCCATGCCCGTGCCGATAATGAGGCCGATCACGACTTTTGCGCCTGCGGCCGCACCGCCATGCGCCTCCGAATAGGCAAAGGCCATGCAATCGTTCATCAGCGGGAAATGGCGGCCGAAGCGCTTGAAAAGCACCGCGCCGACATCCCGCCCGGTAATCGGAATGTTGGAGGCGAATGCTTCGTTCGTGGCGGGATCGACCCAGCCCGGGAGGCTGATGCCCACAGGCAGAGACGGCTTGCCGGCTTTCGTGGTCAGCCATTCGATCTGTTCGGCCAGACCCACGGCGAAAGCATCGAAATCGCTGACGGGTGTAGGAATCCGTCGCGTCAGGACAGTTTCCATGTTCGCGTCGAAGAGGCGGCCCTCGATCTTGGTGCCGCCCAGATCAATCGCCCCGCAGATCATGCTGCGAAAGGATAAATGGTGACGCCGGATACCACGCGTGTCAGATTGCCCTGATCGATGAACGGATTATCGATGTTGAGGTTCAGCTCGGCCGACCAGCGGGCCGCCCAGATCTGCGCAAGAAGAACGTAAAGCACCGCATCCCAGCGGCTCTTCCCGGTCAGGCCAAGCGCCAGGTCGCAACCCTCGCCGCCAACGGTCGTGACCGTTGCCGCGGGAAACTGCTGTGCGATCTCGCGTGCGATGTCGAGATCGTAGCGTGCGGTATGGCCGTCCGGATGAATGAAAACGACAACCCGCGTATCGCCGACGACCGATGCCTTCGGTCCGTGACGGAAACCGAGCGTGCTGTCCCAGTTCGTCATGACGCGGCCTGCCGTCAGTTCCAGAACCTTCAGGGCGCTTTCGCGGGCGACGCCGGTCAAGGCGCCGGAGCCGAGAAAAATGGCGCGTTCGGGATGCGGTGCCGGCTGTGTATCCAGCCGGGCGATCGCTTCCCGCGCGGCGCTCGAAAGCTGGCCAAGCATTGCCGCGACGTCGACGGTTCCGTCAATGCATGCAAGAGCCGACAGGAGCATCGTCGTGTAGCTCGACGTCATGGCGAAGGCCTGGTCGTGAGTGGCATCGGGCAAGACGACGACGCGTTGTTCGCCGGGGCCTTTTGCCGGGCGGACAGCCAGGGCGCTTTCGGCATTACAGGTGATGTTCAGGCGATGAGCCTTGGGGAAATGGGCATCGAGCAGGTCGAGCGTCGCGATCGTTTCGGAACTGTTGCCGCTGCGGCCAAACTGGACGACCAGCAATCCCTCGTCGTTGCAAAGCGTTTCGGAAGGGTTGGAGACGATATCGGTCGTCGGAACGGCGGCAAGAGAGATGTCGCCGGCTTTGGCGCTCGCAAGCGTCTGGCCGATAAAGGCGGAGGTTCCGGCGCCGCTGAAGATGATGCGCCCGATGCCCTTTGCGGCAATCCACGTCCGGATATCCGCCGACTGCCTGGCCAACGTATTTGCCCATGCCTGCCAGATATCCGGCTGTGCATGAATTTCGCGCCAGGTATGAGTCGTTTCCAGTTGGGTCATTGATGCCGGTCCTCTTGTGTGCTGATGACGCGTACGCCGTGCTCGCGCATGCGGCCTGCCAGTTCATGATCGGGATCGATATCCGTCACGATGGCATGGATCCGCTCGATAGCGCAAATCCGGTGCAGGCGTGGTTTGCTGAATTTTGTTTTGTCCGCCACGACGATCACGCGTTCCGAAGCTTCGATCATCGCGCGGTTCTGATGCGCTTCGTCTTCCAGGAATGTACTGATGCCCTTTTCAGGATCGACGCTGTCAGCACCCATGACGAAGGTGTCGAAACGCATTTCCGAGAGGGCGGCGTCGACCTGACGGCCTGTCAGCGACATGGTTTCGCGCCGTATGCTGCCGCCTGTCAGCATGACCTGATGCTGCTTGTGCCCGAGCACGGTCTGGGCGACGTCGAGACTTCTGGTCATGACGATCAGCGGCGCCAGTCCGCCCAGATGCGCCGCCAGGCGCTCCACGCTGGAGCCGTTGTCGAAAAGAACGGCGGTATCGCCTTCGAGCAGATGCACGGCCTTGCGGCCGATCGCATCCTTTGCCGCAAAATTGACGGCCCGGCGATCGATGGGGTTGGATTCGACCCCGATGGGAGCGAGCGCCGGCCGTTGGGCAAGGGACAAGGCAAGATCGATGCGGAAATCGGCAAGGCCCGCATAACCGAAACGCTGACAGAAGCGGATCAGGGTCGGCTCGGATGTTCCGAGCTGGCTGCAAAGTTCTCGCGCGGTGGAGCGAATGAAGCCCACCGGATCACTTTCGATCAACAGGCAGATGCCCCGCAGCTTCGGAGTCAGTTTTGGCGCTGAAGCCTGAACGGCCCGATAGAGGTCTTCCGTCGATTGCAAAGCCAATCCTTCCCGTTGTCCGCGTTCTAGGCCAAAGGGGAGTTTATTTCAACGCAAATTTCGGTCGCATTTGTTTATTTTAACACAAATATCAGCTTCCCCATTGGTTTCCGTGCCGGCAGGTACGGAAACAGGCACGGAATTCGTTAGTCGTCTGGCTGCCTTACGACAATGGCTGTCCAAGCAGTGAACAAAAGTATGTGTTTCAGCCGAACTAACTTGAGTGTTGCACAAATATCTTAGCCATTCTCCATGCGTATGTTTTTTGCAAAACTAATGAGGAATTTTCGGTAAAAGTTCATTCTGGATGGCCTGATAGCCGGCATTTTGCAGATCGCGCCCACGCTTCTGGCGGGTTTACCTATCGGTTCATGTGGAATGAAGGAGAGCCGCAGGAAAAGGTCGTGGTTGCCGCGCCCGCCGACGCATGCCGGCCGAACCGGTACGGCATGCACAATATGACCGGCAACAGCCGGGAATGGGTGGGCGATCCATCTGGCCCGCTGGCGCCGGTCGAGCGCCTGCCTGTTCTGGACCCCGACAGTTCGGCCGGCAACGTCGGCTTCAGGGTTGCAGCCGATTTGTGAACGGCGCCGTGAAGCGTGTGTTGCCGGCCGAGACGGATGGTGTCGCCGCCACAATCATCGATGCGGACATCGCGCATCAATCGGACGGAAGCACGTTCGATTATTTCGCTGTACCGACAGCGTAGCTGCTCCAGCGCTTGAGGAAGTCGTCGCGTTTGGCCGCGGCTTCCTTTTCGTCGACGGGAATTACCTTGATGTCGGCCAGCTCCGGAAGCGCTACATATTTCGAGACCTCGATATCGCTGCGGGTCGGTCGGCGAAATGCCGTCTGCAGAAGTGCGATCTCGGCGTCCTTCGAGATCAGCGCGTCGAACGCGGCCTTTGCCTTTTCCCCAGCGGGTGCGTTCTTCACCAGGCCGGCATATTCGACGCTCGTGAACGTTCCTTCCGTGGGATAGACAAGCTGAATTTCGGTCTGACCGCCATCGACGTACGGATAGGCGTTGGCTTCAAACGCCAGACCGACCGCGTACTCACCCATGGCGACGCCGCTTTGCACGGCCGAGGAGGACGAGCTGACCGTGACGTTGGCGGCCAGTTTTTTCAGCCCTTCCTCGCCAAGCAACTTCTCCACACCCCACAGGATCGTGTATGCCGTCGAGCTGTTGGCGGGGTCCGCGACGACGATCTTGCCCTTCCAGGCCGGGTCCAGCAGATCGGACCAGGTCTTCGGAGCGGGAAGGCCGCCGAGCTGATCCTTGTTCACCATCAGCACGACGACGTGCACGTTGCTCGGCGCGAAAAGATCGCCGGGATAACGAAATTTATCGGGGACCGACGCAAGCTCGGGCGATGCATAGGGTTCGAATAGTTTCTCAAACGCTCCGAGCGTGTTGATGCTGGAACTCCAGAACAGATCGCCCTGCACATTGCCGGCTTCCGCCTCGAGACGGCGCAACAAAACGCCGCTGCCGCCGGCGATCGAGTTCACCGTTATGCCGGGTACTTTCGCCGTGATCACTCCGGAAAGGGCCTCTACCGATTGTTCCGGATTGGTCGTGTAAAGGACCACGTTGCTGTTCCCGGCAAACGCCGGTGCAGCCATGAACAGGCCGAGCACGGCCGCGGCTATTTTGGTGCGAAACTTAGCATTCATGTTCATTTCCCCATTTCTGTTGTTCATTCACGCGCAGAGCCTGGTTTCGAAAGTCATTTCGAAGAGAAGACATCCACCTTGAACACTTTCGAAGCGATCACGATGGGCAGGAGGATCACGGCGATCAGCACGAGCCCGTATGCCGACGCATAGGCCATGAGATTGCTTCCGATCAGGCGGAAGATCTGGATCGTCAGGGTTTCGCGGCCGCCGGAATAGACGAGGATCGACGCGCTGAGTTCGGAGACCGTGGTGGTCCAGGTCAGGACCGCCGCCGAGGCGATGGCCGGCGCCATCATCGGCAGCACCACCTTGAGGAACGTCCGCACCGGCGGCGAGCCGAGGCTGATCGACGCTTCCTCGATGGAGTTCGGGATGTTGTGCAGCGTTGCCTGCGAACTGCGCATCCCGAAGGGAAGGCGGCGCACGAGCAGGGCGAGGACCATGATGGTTGCCGTTCCGGTCAGCGGAAGCCAGCCGCCATTGAAGGAAACGACCAGGCCGATGCCGAGCACGGTTCCGGACAAGGCGAGCGGAACGGCGGAGATATAATCCAGCCACGGCGTCATGGCGTTGCGCTTCTTGACGATCAGATAACTGACGACCGCGCTGAAGCAGATGCCGATGATCGTCGCAAGGGCGGAATAGCTCAGCGAGTTGATCAGCGGCTGCGGTGCAGTCGTAAACACACGCTCCAGATTGGCGAATGTCCAATTGCCCCACTGCATGACCGGGCCGCGCGATACCGTGAAGGCGCCGATCACGACCACGCACAAGGGTAGCAGCGACAGGACGACGATCAGGCTGGCCGCGCCGCCGACGGCAAGACCCTTGATGCCGGCAAGCGGAACCGGTCTCGCGCCACGTCCCTGCGCGATTTCGAACCGCCCGCGTGCGATGATCCAGCGATTGAAGAACAGCACCGTCATCACCATCAGGACCGAGACGCTGGCGAAGGTGCTCTGCATGACCGGCGATGCGCCGCCCTCGGCGATCGCCGCCTGGTAGGTGGCGACGGACAGCAGCGGCAGGCGGTTCGACAGGATCATCGAGACCGCAAAATTCCCGACCACCATGGTAAAAACAAGCAGCGCGCTGGCCAGGATCGACGGCAGAATGACCGGCAGCATCACCTTGATGCGTGATTTCGCTGGCGACGTACCCAGGCTTTGCGCGGCCTCCTCGAGATGGACATCGAAGCCGCTGATCGCGGCGACCGTGCCGATATAGATGTAGCTGTAATAGATGAAGGTCATCACGACGATCAGGCCAAACCAGCCGTAGAAGCTTGGCAGGCCGATGCCGAAATCGCGCATGAAACGCGTTACGACCCCGTTGTTGCCGAGAACCATCAGCCAGGTCTGCGCCGAGATCACCTCGGGGATGACCAGTGTTATGATCGGCAGGAGCGCGATGATCGACTTTCCGGGGAAGCGAAATCGCGCCGTGACATAGGCCAGCGGTACGCCGAGAAGCATGCATGTCACGGTCACGACCGACGCGAGGATCAGCGTATTGCCGATCGCGGCGAGGCCGCGCGGATCCCTGACCAGCCTCATCCAGCCGGATTGCCCTTCGCCGGCGAAGCTGGCGGTCAGGATGTTGGCCAGCGGATAGACGATGAACGTCGCGAGAATGACGAGCGACGCAAGCGAAAGCCACAGCCAGGGTGAGCGAAGATTGGACGACCTGCTCATGCCGCGATCACCATGGCTTTTGCGGGATCGACGCCTGCAAAGACATGCGCGCCGATCGCGTGCCTGTCATGGCCGTCGCCATGGCACTCGGCGCTGATCACGGCGCCGTTCGCCAGAGAGATCTTGTAGCTGGTCTTGCCGCCGAGATACTGGCGCTTCAGAATGGTTCCGCGCAGCGGCTGCCGGAGATCGGCCGGACTTGCCGCAAGCTGCAGGTCCTCAGGCCGCATGATCAGGATGCCGCCCGAGGCGCCGGCAGGCAATGCGCTGCTCGCCAGCAGGGCCTCGCCGCCGAAATCGACACGCACCATTCCGTCTTGCGCAGGCCCGGAAAGGGCGACGTCGATGCGGTTTGCCGCACCGACGAAATCGGCGACATAGGCGGTCCGGGGTGTTGCGTATATTTCCTTTGGCGTGCCCAGCTGCTCGACGGCGCCCCTGTTCATGACGCCGATCTTGTCCGACATCGACAGGGCTTCTTCCTGATCGTGGGTCACGAAGACCGTGGTGATGTTGGCTTCGCGCTGGAGGTCGGAAATCGTCTCGCGGATTTGTATGCGCAGCTTCGCGTCGAGATTGGAGAGCGGCTCGTCCATCAGAAGCACCTGCGGCTTGATCACCATGGCGCGGGCGAGCGCTACGCGCTGGCGCTGGCCTCCCGAAAGCGCCGCGGGATGACGTGCCATCAGATGAGCCATGCCGACACGATCGAGTGCGGCCTCGACCTTCTTGAGCATGGCCGCTCCGCTCTCGCCGCGCGCCCTGAGACCATAGGCGACGTTTTCGGCAACCGTCTTGTCGGGGAAGAGCGCATAGTCCTGAAACACCATGCCGATATTGCGCTTGTACGCCGGCAGGTCCGTGACGTCCTTGCCGTTGAAGACGATGTGTCCCCCGGATGCGGGCACGAAACCGGCAATGGTGCGCAGCAATGTCGTCTTGCCGCAGCCGGACGGACCGAGCAGCGTGAAGAAGCATCCTTCCGGAATATCCAGCGACAGGCCGGAAATTACCCTCTCCTGTCCGTAGGTTACAGATAGGTCGGAAATCTCAATGCTCATGCAAATTCCCCTCGCGTTCTTATTGGTTTGGTTTCAACCGGCAAGTGTCTCTTGCTGTGTGTCGCTGAAGACCTCGGCGATGATATCCAGCACCTCGCGATGCCTGTCGGCATCGCCGGCCGCAAGCACGCTTCCCCCGCTTTCGAGAGACAGCGGCTTGCCCTCCCAATCGGTGACGATGCCGCCTGCGCCCTCGACGATGGGCCGGAAGGGAGCGAAGTCGAAGACCTTCTGGCCGCCATCGATGGCAATGTCGGTGCGGCCGGTCGCCAGGAGCCCGTAGTTCAGACTGGCACCGCCATAGACACGGTTGCCGGTGACGCGCCGCAGGCGTTCGAGAACCGGGCGTTCGGCCGCGGAAAGATAATCCTGGTTGCTGTTGGTCAGAATCGACCTGGAGAGGTCGGGGCAGGGCCGCACCCGGACCGTTTCTCCGTTCCTCGTCGTCGGGCGGCCTTCCGCCCCGATCCAGCGTGCGTCAATGGCAGGGATATCGATGATGCCGAGGCGCGGCACGCCGTCGATCGCGAGCGCGATGAGTGTCCCGTAGACCGGCATGCCGGCGATGAAAGCTGCGGTCCCGTCGATGGGGTCGAGGACCCAGACGGCGTGAGCTCCCGCCCTGTCCCAGTCCTGCTCTTCTCCGATGATTCCATGATCTGGAAACCGCGCGGCGATCATCTCGCGCAGGCGCGTCTCGATCATCATGTCCATTTGCGTGACCAGGCTGCGATCCGGCTTGACGTCGACAGCAAGCGGATCTCCGGCAAATTCCGCCAGCAAACGGCGTGCGGCGTCTGCGAGTTCGCCGGCAAATGCAATATGACTATTTTCGATTGGTGCAACCCCGGACATCCGGCCTCCTCACACTCGTCCTATACGGGTGACTTCGACTGTCCGTCCGGGCGTACGTCTCCGTTCTCCCTTCGTGGGAAGGAAGCCGAATTGAAGCCGGTGCTGCTGGTCAGTCGGCATTTTTGCCAACCCTCGGCTTCTACCTACAAGACTTTGGCGAATGTGGCAATATAGGTTTTTATTGGCAATATTTGTTTTTGTGAGGCATAGGATCTGCCGCTTGAGGCAAGGTGCGGCATCGGCTATCTGTGATGAGAACAGGAGCGCGGGTATGTGGCAGGAAGAGCGTCACCAAAAAATACGCAGTTTGCTGGCCGCTTATGGCCAGGTTTCGATCGACAAGATCGTCGAGGACTTCGGCGTGTCGCGCGAAACGATTCGCCGCGACCTGATGGAGCTCGAGGTGTCGGGCGACCTGCGCCGCGTGCGGGGCGGCGCGGTTCCCGTGGCGCGCGAGGACACAACGTTCGGCGTGCGCATCACGCTGCGCCTTCAGGAAAAGCGGGCTATCTGCGCGACTGCGCTGGGGCTGCTGCAAAGCGGCCTGACGATCTTCATGGATGCAGGCTCGACCAGTTCGACCATGGCCGAGGCGCTTGCCGGGCCGACCGGCCTGACCGATCTGACGATCATCACCAATTCGATCGATGTCGCCAGCCAGCTGGCTGAAAAGTCCGGAGAGTTGAGCCGCGGGACTCGTGTCATACTGCTTGCCGGCGACGTGAAGCTCGATCCCATGGAGACCCACGGCCCTGCGACGATCAACGACATCCAGCGGTTTCGGGCCGATATAGCCCTGCTGGCGCCATGGGGGATCGATGCCACAATGGGGGCGATGAATCACTTCCTCCACGGCGCCGAGATCGCGCGCGCCATGGTTCGCAATGCCGCCAAGACCATCGTTCTCGCAGATCATTCGAAAATCGGGGTGGTCAGCCGATCGGTCTTTTGCCCGACATCGGAGATCGATCATCTCGTGGTGGATGCGAAGGCGCGGACGAGACCGCAATTCGATGCGCTGGCAGCGGCGGTGCCGGGCCTGATCGTTGCCGAATAGCGCCGGTTTACGGCATCGGGGTCTCCGGAATGCGGATCTCTCGACATGTGCGGAAGTTCGGCCTCGATTGCCGCGACAGACTATACCCAGGACTTCGGCTGCTTCATCATCAGGCGAAGCGTCGGAGCGGTGCATGCAGGATGGAGTGAGCGACGATGATATCTTCCGATGATCTGACCCTGGGCCGGCGACCGGCAGGCCGCACGCTTATGACGGCCGACTGGCTGCTTGCCTACCATGGCGAAGGCCATTGCCTGGTGCCGCACGGCGAACTGGTGATGGAGAATGGCAACGTCATCTTTGCCGGCCGTCGCTTCGATGGCGAGGTTGCCCGCAAGCTCGACTTCGGCAGCGCATTGATAAGCCCCGGTCTGGTCGATCTCGACGCTCTGTCGGATATCGACACCTATGTATTGGTCACCGACAACCAGCCGGGATGGGCCAAGGGGCGGATCTGGCCGCGGTCCTATGTCGAGCGTGGGCCATATGAGATGTACAGTCCGGAAGAGCTGGCTTTCCAGAAGCGCTTTTCCTTCGGGCTGTCCCTGCTTAACGGCGTCACCACGGCAGCGCCCATCGCGTCGCTCTATTATCGCCAGTGGGGCGAGACGGTGGCCGAATTCGACGCCGCGGCGGATGCGGCCGGCGATCTCGGTTTGCGCGTCTTCCTCAGCCCGGCCTATCGTTCCGGCGGCATGGTACTGGAGGCGCCCGGTCAAATCCTGCCGATGTTCGATGAGGGAAGAGGGTTGGCCGGCCTCACCGATGCGATCGCCTTCATCGAGCGGCAGCACGGCCGGCATGGCGGGCTGATCAACGGCATGCTCGCGCCCGACCGGGTCGAGACCTGCACGCTCGACGTCCTGCGGCGGACCATGGCGGCGGCTCGCGATCTCGATTGCCGGGTGCGCCTGCACATGGCTCAGGGCAAGCTGGAGCTCGACACCATGCGCCAGCTGCATGGCGTTTCCGGACCGCAGTGGATGGCGGACCACGGTTTGCTCAGCGAGCGGCTGATCGCGCCGCATGCCACCTACGCTTTGCCTGCGGATCTCCAGCATTATGCAGACAACGGTGTGTCCATCGCGCATTCGCCGCTGGTGTCGGCGCGCATGGGAAGCACGCTGAATTCGTTTGCCGCATGCAGGAAGCTCGGTATCAATATCGGCATGGCGACGGATACCTCGCCGCCCGACCTGCTCATGAACCTTTTGGTCGGTCTTATCGCCTGCCGCATCAGCGAGAAGGCGTCGGATGCGGTGCTGAGCAAGGACCTCTACGACGCAGCCACGCTGGGCGGCGCCAAGGCGCTGGGCCGCACCGATCTCGGGCGCCTCGCCCCCGGCGCAAAGGCCGACATCGCGGTGTTTCGTCTCGACGATCCCTATATGACGCCGACGGTCGACCCCATCACGACACTGGTGCTGGGCGGTTCGGGCAGGGTCACGCAGGCGGTCTTTGTCGACGGGCGGTTGTCGATGCTTGACGGCAAGCTCGCCGGTTTCGACATCCGTGCGGCGCGCGAGCGTGTACAAAGACAGTTCGAAGGTTTGATTGCCAAATATCCCGACAGAAGCTGGCAGCATCCGCCGGTGTCGGAGATTTTCTCGCCGAGCTATCCCATTCTGACCTGATCAGGTCGGCTCGGTTCTCGCGTACCTTTCGAAAGCGGCGAGCCACGGCATTTGCGGGATAGTTCCGACAGCGCCGGTTGATCGGCCAGCCGTCCGTCGACCTCAAGTCTCGCCGGCAAGCTCGCGGGCGAGAAGGCCGAATATCACGTCGAGCATCACATACATTGGCGCCCGGCCGGTGGGCACGATCAGCCGGGAGGCCGATGCCCGATAGGCGTTGAGATTGATGTTTTCATCCGCCAGCAACGCGACCTCGGACCCGCCCGGCGAGATCGCGACGATACGGGCGCCGGCCTTTCGCGCTATCTCGACATTGGAGATCAGATAGCTGGTGCGCCCCGAGAACGATAGAACGAAAAGCACATCCGAGGCCGTGAGACGGGCGGCCGAAACCATCTGCAAGGTCGGATCGGAATATGCAACGCTTGCAATGCCGAGCGATGCCATGCGGTGCTGCGCCTCGGCCGCCAGAAAGCCCGACCCGCCGTAGCCGTAGACATCGATCCTGCGCGCATTTGCCAAAAGCCGCACGGTTCGGCGAAGCGACGCCAGGTCCAGATCGAGGCGCGTTTCCCTCAAGGTATCCGCCGCGCGGTTGAAGACGTCGTCGACGAGATCTGTGAAAGGATCGGCGCCGCTTTCCGTTGCTGCCGGCAGCGCCTGTCGCACGGCGAGTTGCTGCGCCAGTTTCAGACGGAAATCCGGAAACCCGTCGCATTCAAGCCTGCGGCAGAAACGGATGATCGACGGCTCGCTCACCTTGGCGATACGCGCGGCATCCGTAATGGACCAGGTTATTGCGGTGCTCGGGGTGTCCAGGATCGCTTCCGCGATCCTGCGCTCGGCCGGCGTGAAAATGGACAGTGACTGTCTGATCAAATCCAGCATGAGGCTCACTGCTCAAACATCATCGTAGCACTTTCAGGACGCGGCCTTTCGGAGATGCGGACTACAAGTTCCCATCGGCCATCAGTTGTGACAGGCAGGACGATTGATACTCAAAGCCGGCTTGCGCGACAACGAGCCTTTTTATGGACCCGAGTGTATGTTCACTCACATCGACCGGGCGCCCTTCCGAATCCTGGGCGATGATCTGCCCGGCCCCTGCCTGAACCAGCTGTATGCCGGCGGCCACATCCCAGGCGCTGAATTTGCATTCGTAGGTGACTGCCGTGCGCCCGACAGCCGCATAAGCCAGATGCAGCGCACAGGAACCGAGGCGCCGCACGGCGCGGAAGGAGATGACGAGATCGGCATAGGCTTCAAGCGCGGCGGGGGAGGGGCGCTCTCCTTCATAGGGCGCATTGGTCAGAAGCTCGACCTCGCGGTCGGTGCGGCCGCGCAGGAAGGGTTTGACCTCTTCGCCGTTGAGCGTCAGCTTCCCGTCGCTTGCCATGAAGATCTCGTCGCGGATCGGGTCATAAACGATCCCGCATACGGGCTCGCCGGCATGGTAGGCAGCAATCGAGACGCAGAAAAACGGCAAGCCGGAGGCGAAGTTGCTGGTGCCGTCGATGGGATCGATGATCCAGGTCGTATCGCCTTCGCCCTGCCAGCCGCTTTCCTCGCCGAGAATGCGCGATTGCGGCAGGCGTGACCAGATGATGTCGCAGGCAGCCTTTTCTGCTGCCTTGTCGGAAACGGTGACGATATCGAAGAAGCCGGCTTTCTGCTGGGTCTGAAGGCTTTCGGGACTGGCTTCGATGAAGCCTTTTCTGGCCACGGCACCGGCGGCAAGCGCCGCTTCGCGGGCGACATCGGTGATGGTTTGGCGGAGGCTGGAAGGGATGGTCCGATGGATGGTCATGCGGCAGTCCTGATTTCGGTTTGAGTGTTGGGCAAGAGCCAGACCGGCCTGCTGTCGATGGAAAGGCGGATCGGTTGGCCGGTCTCGGCGACACCGGTGCGGATGTAGTCGGTATCTGCGAGTACGCATTCCTGACCTTCGATATCGGTCAGATATTCGACATAGGCGCCTTGGAAGACGACGCGGCGCACCGTGACCTGCAGCGACCCCTGCGGATCGACGCGGATATGCTCGGGCCGCACCACGCAACGAACGCCCTCGCCCAGGCGGAACGTGCGGTTGCCGCGCGGCAGGGAGAAGACGAGCGAAGCGCTGATACGCACCTGCACGCTATCGTCCCCGATGGCTTCCACGGTGCCGTTGAGGATATTGGCTTTGCCCATGAACTCGGCGACGAAGGCCGTGCCGGGGCGGGCATAGACATTCAGCGGCGTGTCATCCTGTTCGATGATGCCGTTGCGCATCACCACCACCCGGTCGGAAATCGCCATGGCCTCGCTCTGGTCGTGGGTGACATAAAGGCTCGTGATGCCGAGGCGAAGCTGGATGGTGCGCAATTCGTCCCGCATGCGCTCGCGCAGCTGGGCATCCAGATTGGACAAGGGTTCGTCGAACAGCAGCACCTTGGGTTGGGTGGCAACGGCGCGGGCAAGCGCCACCCGCTGCTGCTGGCCACCCGACAGGCGCGACGGCGAACGATCCGCATATTGGGTCAGCGCCATGGTTTCGAGCATCGAATCGACACGCTCTTTCATCTCCGAGCGCTTCAGATTCAGCAGCCGTACGCCGTATTCGACGTTTTCACGAACGCTCATATGCGGAAAAAGCGCATAGCTCTGGAACACCATGCCGACATTGCGGGCATTGACGGGAACGTTGGTAACGTCGCGGCCGCCGATCAGGATCGACCCCCCGGTCGGGTTCTCGAAGCCGGCAAGCATGCGCAGCGTCGTGGTCTTGCCGCAGCCCGAAGGGCCGAGCAGCGTCACCAGCGTGCCTTCCTCGATCGTGAGGTTCAAATTGTTGACGGCAAGACCTGCCGCCGCGCCGGCAGCCCCGGGGAAACGCTTGCTGACATTGGAAAAGACGACTTTGGACATGAGATCACCTTTTGGTCGATACGGACGACAGGAGCAATTGCAGGACTGCCAGAATGGCGAGCACGACGACGACCAGAATGGTGCAATAGGCTGCGGCAACCCCAAGTTTCAGCGTTTCGACCTGCGACAGGATCGTCACGGTTATGAGCGTCCAGTTGGCCGAAACCAGAAAGATGACGGCGCTCAGCGTGGTCAGCGACCGTGTGAAGGCATAGGAAAGCGAAGTGAACAGCGCGGGCTTCAGGAGCGGCAATGTGACGGTGAAAAAGGTGCGCGTGTTCGATGCACCGAGGATGGTCGACGCTTCCTCGATGGAGCGATCGATCTGCCGCAGCTGGTTGGAGCCTGCCTCTATGCCGACCTGGAGGTTCTTCACCACCATGGCGGCGATGACGATGAAAGCGGTGCCCGTCAGGAGCAGCGGCGGCGCGTTGAAGGTACTGATGTAACCGATGCCGAGGATGGTTCCGGGAGCGGCAAAGGACAGAAGCGTGCCCCAGCGCAGCAAGGCGCTTCCCGGAAAGGCCCGGCGGATCAGGAGATAGGCGATGAACATGCCCGCGATTGCCGTTACCGGCGTAGCGATGCTGGCGAGGATCAGAGAGTTGCTGAGCGTCTGAAATCCGGCGATGAACACCGTCATATAGTGCTCGACCGTCAGGGTATTGTTGACGCCGGGCAATTTGGTGAAGGAGACATACACGACCGTCAGATAGAAGAGCAGGATGGCGAAGACGATCGCATAGCAGACGAGCGACAGCGGCAGCACCACGCCGGGTCCGGAGATACGGATGGTCTGGGCCGTCGGCTTGCCGGTGACGGTGACGTAGCTGCGCTTGCTCACCCAGTAACGATGCACGAGGAAGGCCGTCATGGAGGGCACCAGCATGAGGCTCGCCAGCAGCGCGCCGGAATGCAGGTCGAAATAGCCGACCATCTGCGAATAAGCCTCGACCGCCAGCGTGTTGAAATTGCCGCCGATCAGCATCGGATTGCCGAAATCCTCGACGGATTTCACAAAGACCAGCAGCGTCGAGCTCAGGATCGCCGGCGTGACGAGCGGCAGCGTGATGCGCGAAAAGGTCGTCCAGCGCGATCCCCCGAGGGAGGCCGAGGCATCTTCCAGGGCGCTGTCGATCGATTGCAGCATGCCCTTGATGTTGAGATAGGCAATCGGCGTGAAGGCCAGGGATTGAATCAGCACCAGGCTGTGGAAGCCATAGACATTGGCATTGCGGATGCCGAGCAGCTCGCGGGTGATAAGGCCGGAGCGCCCGAACAGGATAACGACGGCGAGCGCCATGACGAAGGGCGGCGAGATGATCGGCAGCAGCGCCACGCCATGGACGAAAGTCTTGCCGCGCATCGTGGTGCGGGTAACGGTAAAGGCGAGGACGAAACCCGCCGCCGTGGCCGCGACCGCGGACGTCGCGCCGAGCAGCAGCGTATGGTACAGCGACTGCCAGACGAACGGCTTGGCCAGTGTCGCAAGCAGGGCGGCGGCGTCGAAGCCGCTATCGGTAATTACCGCCTGCTTCAGCACCGTGAGAATCGGCAGCACGGCAAAGACCATCACCGACAGGGTGATGAGCGCGAAAATGCCGAACAGCCAGGGATCGACGATGATGCTGCGCAGAAACGGCGCGGCCGCATTCCCCGTCCTGACGGACGGGGTGATATTGGTTGTGGACGACATGGCGGAAGCTCCCGTCTACCGAGTTACTTGGCGTCTGACTTTTGGCGGACTTCCGTTTCGTAACGCTGCAGCAGGCGTGCCCGGTTCTCACCGGCCCAGGCGAAATTGTAGTCGATCATCTTGACCTTGGAGAGATCGATCCTGGCCTTGGGGTTCTTGTATCCGGGGATGATGGGGCCGCGGAAAGTGGCGCCGATGGCTGCCTGCCCCTTTTCCGTCAAAACCCAATCGAGAAACTTATCGGCGGATTTCGCCTGGTCTTCGGGCGCATTGGCGATCGCGGCGGCGGCGTTGACCTCGAAACCCGTGCCTTCCTCCGGGAAGGAGTAGCCGACCGGGTAGCCCTGTTCCAGGGCCGCTTCGATATCCTGGGTGTAGGCCATGGCCAGCGCGATTTCGTTGTTGGCAACCATGCGAGATGGAGCAACGCCGGAGCGGGTGTATTGCACGACATTTTCGTCGATCTTCTTCATCAGGTCGAACGCCTTGTCCTCGCCATCGAGCTGAACGACGGATGCAAGCGCGACATAGGCTGTTCCCGACGATGCCGGGTGGGCAAGCGCGACGCTGTCCTTGAAGACCGGATCGGCGAAGGCACTCCAGCTCGTCGGGGGTTTGGCGTTCAGTTCGTCGAGCACCTGCTGGCTATAGGCGAAGACGATGGGGGAGAGCGAAATCGGCGTCCATCGGCCGTCCTTGTCGGTGTAGCGCTGGTCGACTTTCTCGATGCCGGCGGCCTTGTGCGAGGCGAGCAGGCCCTCGTCGGCGGCCTGTATGAAATTGTCGGCCGCGCCGGCAAGCCACAGTCCGGCTTGCGGATTGTTCTTTTCGGCGCGGATACGGGCAAGGATTTCCCCGGCGCCGATACGGACGAACTTCGCCTCGATGCCGGTATCGGTCTTGAAGGCCTTCAGAACGGAATCACAATCGGCATCCGACATCGGGCAGTAGACGGTTAACCCGGCTGCGCTGGCACCGGCAGCGGAAAATCCTTGCGCGCACAGTAAGACCAGCGCTGAAGCCAGCGCGAAACGACGTGACATACGAATTTCCTCCCAGAGATTGGTTCGCCCAAGGCGAGAAAGGCCCAGCTCCCAGCTGAAGCGAGACAAGCTATGTTAAAGAAAGCTACAAATGTCAACTGAAATGTAAATTATCTACATATCTCATTCTGCGGCGGGCATTGAGTGACAGTGCCGGCTTGCTCCACCGGATGTGGGGAAATTTATTTTGATTTCCGATTAGTTATTGAAAGCCTTTGTATGGGAGTCGCGCCGGCTTATGGCCGGAGCCGCTTGCTTCCAGGGATTTGTCCGCTGAACTCATGCCGCCCTAACTATGGAGGAACATGAGTTCGTGCGACCTCCAGATTAAATTTATCGTAAATTTCGATATTTCTTCTGATATGGATATGTTGTTGGCAATGCGTATTTTTATTCGTGTCGTAAAGAGAGGTAGTATCTCCGCGGCCGCTCGAGACCTTGGCAGCTGCGGACGCTCTTGCCGCGGGGCAGCTGAAGCGCGTCCTGCCCGAGTATGAAGCGCCGAGCTTTGCGTGCCGGCTTCTCTATCCGAAAACCGCGCCGGTCCCTGAAAAGACACGCCGGATCGTTGCATTTCTCAGAAAGGAATTTCGGTGTCTGGGAAGCGACGGCGAATCCTGACACGGTTGGCGGAAGCTTCGAGATGCTCTATCTCCTTGTTTCCATGGAATTCCGCAGGGAGACCGCTGCATATTCTTTGCGGAATGCTTTGGAAAGCAGGTATGGCCAAGGCAAAGGCGTGTCAGCCGTCATTCACCACTGGCGCGGAGCCAGCGCATATTCCGCGTAAGACCGCAGCTCGGCGCGCAAGAAATCGATAAGTCGCTTCGATATCTCCGAGGACGCGTCGTTTCGCGGATACAGCATCCGCAGGCGAAAGCCGGGGGCCTGATATTCCGGCAGGACGCGCTTCAGTTGTCCGGCGGACAAGGCTTCCGCACCAGCCGGCACCTGCAAGACGCCGATGCCCGCGCCCGAAAGCAGCAAGGCAATCAGAGGGCGCCAATGGCCGACCGTCCATACCACATTGACATCGGTCGGCTCATCTTTGCCGTCCCGCGTCAGGGGAACGACACCGGCATCGTAGATGCCGGATACGGTTATGAAACTGTGAGCCATCAATTCGCTCGTCGTGCGCGGCGTGCCGTACTCGGCCAGATATTCCGGCGACGCCGCCAGGACGCGCTGCACCACGCCGATTTCCTCATCGACGCAATTGTCGGCGCCTATGTTGCCGAGGCGCAGGGATATATCCACGCCGGCGGCGTCCGGATTCGTGATGCGGTCGTCAACCACCAGCTCAACCTTGATATGCGGATGAAGTCGCCGGAAGCGCATCAGAATTTGCGGCAGCACTATCTCGCCGATCCAGTGCGGCGCGGCCAGCCGCACCTTCCCGCGCAAGGCTTCCCCATTACGCATGGTCACGCTTTCCGCCGTCGCGGCGGCTTCAAGCGCTTTCTTGCTCCGTTCGTAGAAGATGAGGCCAGTTTGCGTCGCACGCAATGACCGGGTGGTGCGTATAAGCAGTTGCTCCTGCAGATAGTCTTCCAGGCGGGCAATCCGCTCGCTGACGGTAGGTTGTCCCATGCCAAGATCGCGCGCGGCGACGGAGACGCTTCCCGCTTCCACAACCTTAACAAACACTCGCATCGCTGACAGCATATCCATGCGTATGGTATATCGGATTCACCGATATCAGCAATCGGATAAACGAAATAAATGGTTCCGCGTCGCGACTTGCAAAGGCTTTTCCGGACATGGGGTTTGCCGGCGCGTCGCGTGGTTTATTGATCGCGGTTCTTCGGTTGCCGCGCGATAAGCCGGCTTGGCGGATCAGAGATTCAGTGTTGAGCGCCTGCGACCATTCCGGGACCACGCAGTCTACCATGATTGCTAGCGCGGCGATCATGGCAGGCAAGCGCGCCAGATATGTCGTTGCCGTTCGAGCAAGGTTGATGAACGGCAGTTCGGTTCCAATGCGAGGCGTGCGCGCATTCATCGTGATTTTTGGATTTGATCATTATTATCGTAAAATACGATATACAGCGGATTGATTGGCGATGAGGCTTCCCGTCGTGTAGATCAATGCTGCTTTAAATATCTATCGTAATATACGATTTCAGCTGGAACGAAATCTTTTAAGCGTATTTCACTGCCGTCGGCCAGTCCTGTGGTTGGTGCCGGCGACTTTGTAGAAAATACAATAATAGCTATCTTATGTGGCAGGCATGGAAAAGAGCACAAAATTCGATTTCCATGATTCTGGCGGCTGCGTCGGCGGCGGATCAGGAATAATTTAGAGGTATTTTACGATATATTTTCGTAATTTATGTCGCATGAAGCCGTCTTTCCTTGTCCCGATAGGCCGGCAAGAGGAAGCGGCAGCGGCTCAGTAGTTTCAAAATTAACTTGATTTTACGATAAATCATCTTACCCCAGAGCCCGATCAGATCGGCTACAGGAGAGGGTAATGGAGAGTACCATCGAGCTTCATCAGGCTGCAGTGCTATTGAAGGCGCTGGGCAATTCCAAGCGTCTCGAGATTGTGCTCCTGCTGCTGAACGGCGAGCGAAATGTCGGCGCGCTTGCGCAGGCGATGGGAATGAGCAACTCGGCGCTTTCGCAGCATCTGAAAAAGCTTCGCGACGCAGAAATTGTGGGAAGCCGCCGGGAATCCCAGGTGATTTTCTATTCGTTGCGAATGCGCTCGGTCACACGTTTGATCTATGCACTTGCGATGCCCGTCGAGCCTCGTGCCGGAAATGAAGTCGATTAATGGCAATGGCGGCGTACACCGGCAAGGAGCTTCGGCCGTGCCGGCCGCGTCAGGCAGCCGTGTCGGGGAGCGGCGATGGAGAGCGTGGCAGAAATGGCGGCATGACGGCCCATTCCTCATCCCCTGATTTATGGCGAAGCACCGCGATCTCCTTTCAAGGAGATTGCATCATGTCGCTATTCGAAGCGATGCTGGTTTACAGGTGCTATCCGGAGCGGTCCAGCTTCTCACGAAAGCTCCGAACCGCTCCATTTCCTTATTTTGCCCGATTCGGACAGAAGCCAGGGCATTTCGACGTAATCCGGAACGTGGCTGCCCGGAGCGCTTCCGCTTTTCTTCGAATCGCGAAAACGCCCCATCCTTTTGTTTTGGCGCAAATCCAGATGGAAACCGCTGCGCAGTTTTCCTGGAGTTGCTTTAGCTGTTGTGGGTTATGATCGGATCGATGGGGCCAAGCGGACCATCCATCGCGACTTCCACGATGCGCGCGGCTGCAAGAAGCGCAGCCTCTCCCCTCGGGTGCCCTATCAGCTGCAGGCCGACCGGCAATCCGTCCTTGTTCAGGCCGACCGGCACGGAGATGGCCGGCAGCCCTGTAACCGTGGCGAGATAGGAGAACCGCAGCCAGCTGATGTAATCGCTAAGCGGGACGCCATCGGCTTCTGTCGGATATTCTTCCTCGATCGGCCCCGGCATGAGACCGACGACAGGGCATGCGAGGACATCGAACTTCTCAAGGAAGGCGATCATATTGTCGAAAATTCGAGTTCGGCCATACTGCGCATCATAGACGTCCTCGATCGTGATCGATTTTCCGAATTCAATGTTCTCGCGAAGCGTATCCTTGAAGTGGCGCTGCACTTCGAGCGGGGCGCGGCCTGGCAGGGCTGCCCAGAGCATCGAGCGGAGTACGCGATAGGTTCGATCCAGATCGGGCAGCGGAGGGCAGGCCTCCTCCACAATGGCGCCGGAACGCTCCACGCGAAGCAATGCAGCCCGAAGATGTTCGTCCATCGCTTTTGACGTGAGGGCATAGCCGTTCAGATCCGGCGTATAGGCGATCCGGAGCTTGCCCTCCGCCCGGATGACGGCATCCTGATAGGTCCCTTGCGGCGGCGGGAAGGAGATGGGCGACTTCGGATCGAAGCCGGCCATCGTGTCGAGGAACAGGGCGCAATCGCGTACGCTGCGCGCCATAGGGCCCTGTACGCCTTCCGTATGGAATTTGATCGGCCCGGGGCCTGCACCGGTAATGCCCGGGCTGGGACGGAAGCCGACGACGCCGCAATAGGCGGCGGGCGTGCGCAGCGATCCGGCAAGATCGGATCCATGCGCGAGCCAAACCTCGCCGGTCGCCAGCGAAGCCGCGGCTCCGCCAGAGGATCCGCCGGCGTTTTTCGAGGTGTTCCAGGGGTTGCGTGTCATGCCGAAAACAGCGTTGAACGTATTTGCGCCGGCGCCGAATTCGGGAGTATTGGTCTTGCCGACGACGATGCCGCCGCGCTCTTCGAGGCGCAAGACCAATGGATCGCTTTCTTCCGGAACATACTCGGCCAGCCCCTTTGAACCCATCGTCGTGCGCACGCCGGCAACACTTGTCAGATCCTTGATGGAGATCGGCAACCCGGCCAGCGCACCGCGCGCGTCGGTGGAGCTTGTATCGATCCGAGCGGCGGCGGCCTCGGCCCGGGCACGGCAAAGTGTCGGCATCGCATTGACTGCGGGCTCGACTTCGGCGACGCGATCATACGCCGCATTCAGCAGCTCCGACGGACTGACTTCCTTTCGCAGCAGCAGTGTCACGACCTCGTGAGCCTCTTTTGAGCAAAGCTCCGAACCGGTGAACTTGGAAAACGGCGTCATCAATTATCTTTCCTGATGTGAATTCCGATCGGCGCCCCGTTTGCCTTTGGGGGCACTCAAAGGGCGAAGGGTGGGTATGATCCCGATATGGATCATACCCATTGGATCGAAAGCTACTCCGCCTGCGGCAGCGAATACCAGTCGCTCGTCTTGACTGTCCACTTGCCGTCGACCAGCTGCATAACCTTCGTTGACTTCATCGGAGAGTGAGCCTTTGCATCTCCGAAGACGTATGTGCTGCCGGCCATCGGGTATTTGAGCTTCTTGCCTTCCTTCAAAGCGGCCGTGACGGAGTCGCGCGTCACCTCGCCATCGATACCGGAAATGGTGTCGATCATCACCTTCGCCGCGAGATAACCGCCCTGCGAGAATGCCGTCTTCTTCAGGCCGGCCTTATCCATCGTCTTGGTCCAGTCGGAGTTTGCCGCACTGTTTTCTGTGTAAGGCTCCCATTCGGTGCCGATGTAGATGGGTTGCTTGCTATAGGCGAGCGCCTTGGCAACTCCTTCGGTATAGCTGGCGGCCAGGAAGAGCCAGTTTATACCGGAGATCTTCTGCGCGTCGGCGGTTTTCACCCATTGCACCGCTCCGGGTTCGACCTGATTGGTAAGCACGGCGTCGCAACCCGTGTCGCGAGCCTTGATGACGTAAGGTGTCAGGTCGCCTTGCGGCGGCAGGGTCATGTCGACCAGCGCCACCTTCTTGCCGCTTGCCTTTTCCCAGGCGGCGAGAGCATTCGCATAAGCTTCCTTTGTACCGCCGATGATAATGAAGAATGCACATAGCTTCTTGGCGCCAAGGTCCTTGGCGGCATAGTCGAGCATCACGGTGCTAAGCGTGTAGGGGCCGACATTGACCGGGGAAATGCTCGGCGCGTTGAAGCAGAGCGGGTCGATGCCGACGGCCGGCACCGATAATATTCCATTGCGATTGTAAATGCCTGCATTGACCGCGCAGTCGAGATGGCTTGCGCCGCCCGCAAGCGCGACGACACCCTTGTTGTCGATCAAATCGCGAGCAGCCTGAGCCGCGACCTGCGGATCACCTTTGTCATCGGCGATGGTAAACTCGATCTTGCAGCCATTGATGCCGCCAGCGTCGTTGAGTTGGTCGAAAGTGGCTTTGGTTGCCTTCGGCGCGTCGGAGAAATCTGACAGACCCGTGATGGTGGAAATGGCGCCGACCTGGATTGGCCCGTTCTTGCAGGTGGGGGCCGCTTGCGCCGAAGATGCATATCCCGAGATGGCGAGCATCGTGAAAATGCCGCCAGTTAATATACCGCCGATCGAAGTCATGGTGTTCCCTATCATTATCCGGCGACCTTAACGGCGCCAAGTGAGTGTTCCGAATGCGCAGTTGATAGATATGATTTTATGAGTAAGCCTGCCGCCGTGCCCTGTGATTTCAAGCACATGCAAAGCCGGCGCTTTTTCAGACGCTGCCGGTGGTGCTCCCTGGGCATGCGTTGAAAAGGCGGCCGAGCCGGATTGGCACTGGTGTCCTCCTCCTGGACAAATGCGCGGTCGAAAAACAACCGGCGCACCCACTTCGACAAGTGGAAGTTATCGGCCGGCGGTTCGTTATTTGAACCGCCGGCTCAATACCAGAGTTGCCTAGAGGTTGCGACATGTCAAGGTATTTTACATGTTAAATATGTATTTTCGAATAATTGCGACAAGTTGTCTGCGGGCGAAGCTGCGAACTCAATTTCGTGGCTCTGCGCCGATCAAGTCTGCGGCCCACAGACAGCGGATTGCTTCGGATAAGTCAGGCCGATTGTCATGTTGGGAGGTCCATGCATTGGAGCGGACGCCTTTTTTAATCCGGCTCTTGAAATGACTGCCTGGGCGAGTTCGCCGGCCGATCTATCCACGAAAAAGATGCCGTTCAATATTGCAGTCGCCGTCCTCGTAATTCTAATGTGACAGTTTGATGACAGAAACATGACAATAGGGAACGAGTGGAGGACCTGCATGAGACGATTTTCGTCCTACCTAATTATCGCAGCGCTTTTGGGTGCTGGACCGGTGTTTGCCGACGAGGCGAACTTCTCAGGCACAACGACGGACGCCCTGGCGCATCACGATCCCATCCATTGGGTTAGCGTCGAGCAGATCGAGAAATCTCTTGAAGGCCAGCCTCCGATGACCGTCGGATTCGATGTCGACGATACCGTGCTGTTTTCCAGCCCTTGCTTCTTCTACGGGCAGCAGAAGTATTCTCCGGGCAGCTATGACTATCTGAAGAATGACGCCTTTTGGACTGATATCAACGCCAATTGCGATATCAACTACTCGATCCCGAAAGAGGTCGCCGCCAAGCTGATCGCTATGCATACAAAGCGTGGCGACACGATCTACTTTATCACCGGCCGGACCAAGAGCCCGGGCGAGCGGCTGACCGAGACCATCAAACGCGACTTCAAGATGGAAAAGATCAATGCGGTCGTCTTCACGGCGGGGGATAGTACGAAAACCTCCTTCCTCCGGGATCATGGCGTCAAGATTTATTATGGCGATGCCGACGGTGACATGCGTCAGGCCATGGAGATCGGCGCACGGCCGATCCGGGTGCTTCGCGCCTCGAACACCACCTACAAGCCGATGCCCAAGAATGGCGGGCTCGGAGAGGAAGTGATTATCGATTCCGATCACTGAGGCGCTGCACGGCAGGGCGCCTGGATTAAGCTCAAGGAGAGGTCGCGCCGGGAGCGCGATTTCTCCACGGCGTGCACCTGCGGCGCAGGGCGCTTGCGGATCGGTTTATCGTCAATCCGGATCGCCAAAGCCGGCTTTATCCATACGCATCCCGATCGGAAAGATTTCCGGCTCGGGATGCGCATGGAGCTTCACCGATCTTGAGGCCGGCGACATGGCCGCGATGCGCAACGCGGGCGATCCCGGCAGCCGGGCTTTGCCGTCGCGCGCGCAGCGTCTGCCATAGCGGTCTCGATCGGCGATTTTCAGCCGTGCGAGGCCGCAGCTATTGCCTCGCTTCTGATTTCTTCCGTCAATTTTAGCCGTAGCGCGGAGAATTCCGGACTTGCCTTGACGGTGTAATGGCGCGGGTGGGGCAGATCTACGGGGGTGATGGATTTGATGCGGCCGGGGCGTGCCGTCATCGTCACCACGCGCGATGCCATGAATACGGCCTCCTCGATGTCGTGCGTCACGAAGACCACGGTCTTCTGCTCCCGTTCCCATATTCCGAGCAGCAATTCCTGCATGAGGCCGCGCGTCTGATTGTCGAGCGCGCCGAAAGGCTCGTCGAGCAGAAGTATTTTCGGGTCGTTGGCCAAAGCGCGCGCTATCGCCGTGCGCTGCTGCATGCCGCCGGACAATTGCTTCGGCCAATGATTCTCGAAACCGCGCAGTCCGACCTTGTCCATGTAGCTCGCGACGATGTCGTTTCTTTCCTTCTCCGCGATGCCGCGTTCGCGCAGGCCGAAGGCAACGTTGTCGCGTATCGTCAGCCATGGGAACAGCGTATAGGACTGGAATACCATGCCGCGATCCGCGCTGGGACCGGTCACTTCCTTGCCGTCCAGCGTCACCTTGCCGGTCGTCGGCCGGTCGAGGCCGGCAATGATCCGCAGGAGGGTGGACTTGCCGCACCCCGAAGGTCCCAGAATGGTAACGAAGTCGTTGCGGGGAATATCGAGCGTCGTGGGCTGCAGGGCGAGGGTCGGCGCGCCGCCCCGCACGCCGGGAAAGGTGCGGCTGACATCCAGGATCCGAAGTTCGCCGGGAGCACTCATGCGAACCTCCATGCGAACAGCTTGCGGTTCACGAACTTGAAGGCGAAATCGGAAACGAGGCCGATCAGGCCGATCACGATGATGCCGAAGATAATCTGGCCGGTGGCGAGAAGCGCCTGGCTGTTGATGATCATATAGCCGATGCCCGAGGATGCGCCGATGAGTTCGGCGACGATGACATAGGTCCAGGCCCAGCCGAGAACGAGCCGCAGCGTTTCACCGATATCGGGAGCGGCCGCCGGAATCAGCACGCGCCGCACTACTCCGCGATCGGTGGCGCCCAACGTATAGGCGGCCTCCACCAGATCCCGCCGTGTCCCGGAAACCGAAACCGCCACCATCAGAATGATCTGAAACACCGCTCCGATGAATATGACGAGCAGCTTCTGCGTCTCTCCGATGCCGGCCCACAGGATCAATAGCGGCACGAAGGCCGATGCCGGCAAATAGCGGGCGAAGGAGACGAAAGGCTCGAGAAGCGCCTCGATCGGCTTGTAGGCTCCCATGAGAATGCCGAGCGGCACGGCGACGAGCGCCGACAACACGAAACCGCCGAGAACGCGCCAGATCGTCATGCCGATATCGAAGAGAAAGCCCTGGTTGGCAAGAAGATCATAGCCATCGCTTACCATGGTGATGGGGTCGGCGAGGAAGGTCTTGGATACGAAGCCGCCGAGGGTCAGATAGCCCCAGCCGGCGAAGAAGAGGACGAAGAAAAGCAGGCCGTAGACCAAGCGGCTGCCGGGACTGATGGGTTCGAGTGGGCGCATTGTATCTCTTCTTGGAAAGGCGTGCCGAGGGGTCGGCACGCTTATCGATGGCCCGTGGCCTACTCGATGAAGGATGGATCAGCCAGCTTTGAAAGATCCGGCTTCTGCTTGATGACGCCGGCATCGAGCAAAATCTTGGCCGCTTCCTCATTGAAGCTCTTGAAGGTCGTCTCGAAGAACTTCTTCGTGGCCGCCTTGTCCTGCCATTCCAGGTAGGCAGCCGATTCACCGAATTCCTTGCCGGTCTGTTTCACATCCTTGCCCATGATCTCGAACGACTTGTCCTTGTCGGTCTTGATCATCTCAAGGGCGTCATAGTAGCTCGCGGCCAATGCCTTGGCGGCATCCGGATGGTCCTTCAGGAAGCCCGTGGTGCAGCCGAACGTATCCATGACGGCCGGATAGTCTATCGTCGTCGCGATGATCTTGCCCTTGTCGGGGGCTGCGCGCACGGCAGACAGATAGGGTTCGTAGGTGACGGCCGCGTCGTTCTGGCCTGCAAGCAGAGCCTGTGCCGCAGGACCCGGCTCCATGTTGACGATCTTCACGTCCTTCATGGTCATGCCGTTCTTGGCAAGAATGAAGGCCAGGAGGAAGTAGGGCGACGTTCCCGGCGCCGATGCCGCGACCGTCTTGCCCTTCAGGTCGGCCACTTTCTCGATGCCCGGCTTGGCCGCGATTCCGTCGGCGCCGTGCGAAACATCGAGCTGGAACAATTGCGTGGTGGCGACGCCGGCCGCGTTCCAGACGATCCAGGTTTCCACCGTCGTTGCCGCGCATTGAATATCGCCGGAGGCCAGAGCCAGATGACGGCTTGCCTGCGGCACCTTCGCCACGGTGACGTCAAGCCCGTGCTTCTTGAAGATGCCGGCTTCCTTGGCCAGCGTCAGCGGTGCAAACCCCGTCCAGCCCGAAATGCCGATCGATACTTTCGTGTCCGCGGCATAGGCGTGGCCGAAGCCGGCCAGAGCTGTAAAGGCGGCGAGAAACAATGCCTTTTTCATAATGTGAAGTTCCCTGCTCGTTGTTGAGGCAGTTGATGTTACTGCCGTTTTTATCGGCGACATATTGCGCACGCGACTTTTCTTTGTCCAGCAAAAGAACTCATCCCGGTCCGGTTTGATGGCGGACTCAGGGCCATCGGTCCCGCTCGGTTTGAGGCGAGAAAGCGTGTCCTGCGATATTTATACTTCCGGCAAGAAAGGAGCGCCGGAGAGGGAGCTGTCAGCGGCAGAAGCCTTATCCCATTTTCCTCGGGGAAGGCAGCATGATTGCCATCATCGAAGGCTGTCGCCATGCCAGCCATGCGACGCGGGAACAGGAAACCCTTCAAAGGTCTTGAGCGTATCGAGGACGATCGAGGTCTTTACATGCTGTACCGACTCATGCGGCAGCAGCACGTCGTTGACGAACCTCGAAAGGCCCGCGAGCCCGCGGGTCGCGACCTTCAGGTGATAGTCCATCTCGCCGGTCAGCGCATAGGCTTCCAGGACTTCCGGCAACCCGTTGATCAGCTGCGAAAACCGGCGCGCATTATCCCGGTTATGGGTGGCGAGCGTCACCGAAATGACCACCAGCATATCCAATCCCAGCTTCTGCCTGTCGAGATTGGCCTGGTAGCCGCGAATATATCCCTCGGCCTCCAGCCTGCTGCGCCGGCGCGAGCATTGCGAGGGTGAAAGCGCAATGCGCTCGCCCAGCTCATTGTTCGTCAGCCTGCCGTCTTTCTGAAGCTCTTCGAGAAGACGCAGATCCAGTTTATCGAGTGGCTCATCCATTGCGTGAAACTTTCGAAATGCTCACAGATCGTGTATAATATTTTCGCTTTGCACGGATAATGCAAGCACTTTGCGCGTGTTTGGGGCCATACTTTGCATAGTCAAGGTCGAGTCTTCCGAGGAGGAGAAAATGGGTCCCTTTCCACACGATGCGCCGCCGTCGGAAATCACTGCCGATAACCCGGCCGGCACCGATGGTTTCGAGTTCGTCGAATTCGCTCATCCCGAGCCCGAGAAGCTGCGCGAGCTCTTCACCCGCATGGGTTACGTCACGGTCGCCAGGCACAAGACGAAGGACATCACCGTCTGGCGGCAGGGTGACATCAATTATATCCTGAATGCCGAGCCTGGCAGCCATGCTGCCCGTTTCATCGCGGAGCACGGGCCTTCGGCACCGTCCATGGCCTGGCGCGTTGTCGATGCCGGGCACGCTTTCGAACACGCGGTTTCGAAGGGTGCCGTGCCTTATGAAGGAAGCGACAAGGCGCTCGACGTTCCCGCGATCGTCGGTATCGGCGGCTCGCTGCTCTATTTCGTCGAGACATACGGCAAGAAGGGATCGCCCTACGCGGCGGAGTTCGATTGGATCGGCGATCGTGACCCGCGCCCCGAAGGCGTCGGCTTCTACTATCTCGACCATCTGACGCACAACGTCTTTCGCGGCAACATGGACAAGTGGTGGGATTTCTATCGCGACCTGTTCAATTTCAAGCAGATCCATTTCTTCGATATCGACGGGCGCATTACCGGCCTCGTGAGCCGCGCCATCACGTCGCCCTGCGGCAAGATCCGCATCCCGCTGAACGAATCGAAGGACGATACGAGCCAGATCGAGGAGTTTTTGAAGAAATACAAGGGCGAGGGCATTCAGCACATCGCCGTCGGAACGGACGATATCTACCAGGCGACGGACACGCTTGCCGAGAACGGCCTGCGCTTCATGCCCGGCCCGCCCGAGACCTATTACGATATGTCCTATGCGCGCGTGAACGGGCATGAAGAACCCATAGCGCGCATGAAGAAGCATGGTATCCTCATCGACGGTGAAGGCGTGGTGAATGGCGGCATGACGAAAATCCTGCTGCAGATATTCTCCAAGACCGTCATCGGCCCGATCTTCTTCGAGTTCATCCAGCGCAAGGGTGACGAAGGCTTCGGCGAAGGCAATTTCCGTGCGCTTTTCGAGTCGATCGAGGCCGATCAGATCAAGCGCGGCGTCATCGGCACGGCGGCCGAGTGATATCCAGGCGATCCGTGCGCAGCGGATCGCCTGCATTTCGGGAGAAGTGAAGCGATGGACCAGACGATATCCAAGGCTTCCGACCGCCAGGTCGCGGCGGGGGAGACGCTGCAATACATGCCCGGCTTCGGCAACGACTTTGAAACGGAGTCGCTTCCGGGTGCGCTGCCGCAGGGCCAGAACAGCCCGCAGAAATGCAATTACGGTCTCTACGCCGAGCAGCTTTCCGGCTCGCCCTTCACCGCTCCGCGCGGAACGAACGAGCGGTCCTGGCTCTATCGCATCCGACCGAGCGTGCGTCACACCCGCCGGTTTTCCAACGCTTCCTATCCGTTCTGGAAATCGGCACCCTGCCTGGACGACCATTCGCTTCCGCTCGGCCAGCTTCGCTGGGACCCGGTTCCGGCTCCGACCGGGCGGCTGAATTTTCTGGAAGGCATCCGCACGATCACGACGGGTGGCGACGTGCTGACCCAGACGGGCATGGCCGCCCATGCCTACGTCTTCAACGAGGACATGGCCGACGACTATTTCTTCGATGCCGATGGAGAGCTGCTCGTCGTTCCCCAGGTGGGCGCCATTCGCGTCTTCACCGAGATGGGCATGATGGATGTCGAACCCCTGGAAATCTGCGTCATCCCGCGCGGCATGATGTTCAAGGTGACGCCCAAGGGCGAGGGGGACGTCTGGCGTGGCTATGTCTGCGAGAATTACGGTGCGAAGTTTACGCTGCCGGAGCGCGGGCCGATCGGCGCCAATTGCCTTGCCAATCCCCGCGATTTCAAGACGCCCGTTGCCGCCTATGAAGACAAGGAAACGCCCTGCCGCGTGCATGTCAAATGGTGCGGCAAGTTCTATGTCACCGACATCGGCCACTCGCCGCTCGACGTCGTCGCCTGGCATGGCAACTACATCCCTTACAAATACGACCTGCGGACATTTTCGCCGGTCGGCGCGATTCTCTTCGATCACCCCGATCCGTCGATTTTCACGGTGCTGACGGCCCCGACGGAAAGTGCGGGCACTGCGAATGTCGATTTCGTCATCTTCCCGCCGCGCTGGCTGGTCGCCGAACATACGTTCCGTCCGCCCTGGTATCACCGCAATATCATGAGCGAGTTCATGGGGCTGATCCACGGCCAGTATGATGCCAAGGAAAAAGGCTTCGTGCCGGGTGGCATGAGCCTGCACAATATGATGCTTCCGCATGGGCCGGATGCTTCGGGCTACGAAAAGGCATCGAATGCCGAGCTAAAGCCGGTGAAGCTCGATCAGACCATGGCTTTCATGTTCGAGACCAGATTTCCGCAGCAGCTGACGAAATATGCCGCCGAGCTCGAAACGCTGCAGGACGACTACCTGGAATGCTGGGACGGTCTGGAGCGCCGGTTCGACGGCACTCCCGGCATCAAGTGAAGATCGGTCACGCATCCTCTGATATTGGAACCAGGACATGAAGCTTGCGACTTTGAAAGACTCCACAAGGGACGGCCGGCTTGTCGTCGTCTCGCGTGATCTGACCCGCTGCTCCGAGGTCGGTCACATCGCACGCACGTTGCAGGCGGCGCTCGACGACTGGGAGCATGCGGCACCCAGACTTGCCTTGATCGCACAGGGTATCGAAACCGGCGCCCAGCCGACGATCCGGTTCCACGAGCATGACGCAGCTTCGCCGCTGCCTCGGGCCTATCAGTGGGCCGACGGCTCGGCCTACGTCAATCATGTCGAGCTGGTGCGCAAGGCGCGCAATGCCGAAATGCCGGCAAGCTTCTGGGTCGATCCGCTGATGTATCAAGGCGGTTCGGACGGCTTCCTCGCGCCGCGCGACCCCATTCTCGCGGCCGACGAAGCCTATGGCATCGACATGGAAGGCGAGGTCGCCGTCGTGGTCGGCGACGTTCCCATGGGGGTCGATCCGGATGCCGCCCGGCAGGCCATCAAGCTGGTGATGCTCGTCAACGACGTGTCGCTGCGCGGCTTGATCCCGCAGGAGCTCGCAAAAGGCTTCGGCTTCTTCCAATCCAAGCCGTCATCGGCGTTCTCTCCGGTTGCGGTCACGCCGGATGAGCTTGGCGATGCGTGGGACGGCGGCAAGCTGCATCTGCCGCTGCTGGTGACATTGAACGGCAAGCCTTTCGGCAAGGCCAATGCCGGCATCGACATGACCTTCGATTTCGGCCAGTTGATCGCCCATGCCGCCAAAACGCGCAGCCTGGTGGCCGGCACGATCATCGGCTCGGGAACGGTTTCCAACAAGCTCGACGACGGGCCGGGCAAGCCGGTCGACAAGGGCGGCGACGGCTACTCCTGCATCGCCGAGATCCGCATGATCGAGATGATCGAAACCGGATCGCCGAAGACACAGTTCATGCGCTTCGGCGATCAGGTCCGCATCGAGATGCAGGATCGTGCCGGACACTCGATCTTCGGAGCGATAGAACAGACCGTGCAACGATACGAAGGATCGCAGCGGCGGTAAGCGGTATCGTTCTCGATGCTTGCCTGCGCTGCGTCCGCCCGGGAGCCGCTGCGGAACCGTACCGTCGTTGACGGTCAGCGCTTCAGCATCCGGCGTTCCAGCCCGGCTTTCCTGTCCGGGCCAGGTTGGCGGCGTCCCCGAATTTTAAGAGGTCAAATCAGCGGCGATCGATCCGTTCGCCGCTGCTTGAGGCCGCGCGATCGGTCTCTCGATGCGGCCATGGAGCTTGTCCGCCAGCGGGCGCTTTGCGCGTGGAAGACGAGGTGTAAGTGGATTGCAAAACTCCGCTTTATTTACTAAAGCCTTGTCTCGCATCTGATGGAGGACCCGCTATGGCGAACAGAGCACGCAAGATCGCTTCAGTTTTTGGCCTGCTCGCCATGATGGCAGCGCACTCGGCCGGGGCGGAGGATGCAAAAACCGTTTCCGTGACGGATGACCGTGGCATCAAGGTGGACGTGCCCGCGCAACCGAAGCGGATTGCCGCAATCTCCTATTTTGCCGACGACGTCGCGCTCGCCCTCGGCATCAAGCCGGTAGCCAGCACATATATGACGGCCGGCCGCCAGCCCGATTTTCTGCTGGGCCTGACCTCTCAGATGGCGCAGATCGGTCAGCGTGCCAAGCCAAATCTGGAGTTGCTGTCGCAAGCCAAGCCCGACCTGATCGTCGCGATCCGCCGCTACACGGTCGGCAACGCGCCGCAGCTTGAAAAGATCGCGCCTTATATCGCCTACAACATGGAGCTCCTGACCGAGAGCGATAAGGAAATCGCCGAGTTCTCGAAGATCCTCGGCAAGCCCGAGCGTGGCCTCCAGCTTAATGCCGATTTCCACAAACACCTCGATGAGATCGCTGCCAAGGCGCCGAAGAACGTGCATCCGCGCTTTGCGATCATGTGGGGCGGAGAGACGCCTTTCGCGTTTCATACGGAAAACACCGCTGCCTCCATCGTCGCAGCCATCGGCGGCGACAATATTGCCGGACCGAAGACGCCCGGCGGCCCTTTCGGCATCGATCTGAGCCTCGAAACCATGCTGGAGAAGGATCCCGAAGTCCTCTTCATCTACGACTCCGGGCCGGATCGTCCGCATGAGAATAACCCGATCTGGCAGGAACTCACGGCCGTCAAGAACAAGAAGGTTTTCTATGTTGGCGATCAATGGGTCGAGACAAACGGCCCCATCGCCCGCGAAGTCGTGCTGCGTGAAGCCGCACACTACCTCTACCCCGATGTCTTCCCGGCCGTCGATGTGAAAGCGGAAGCCGCCAAGATCATCCCGGCTGACATTCAGAAGTAAATGCTTCGGGCCGAGGCCACGATGAATGCGCGCAAATCCCTGGCGGTGATCGCACTCCTCGTTGCCGCGATCCTGCTGGTCGTCTTCCTCGGCCTGCTGCCCGGCGCCAAGGCTTTGACGATCGGGGATGCGACCCGTGTCCTGCTGGCGCCGGATGGCAAGGTCGATTCCATCCTCGTCTGGACATTGAGGTTGCCGCGAAGCCTTGTTGCCGCATTCGCGGGCGCGGGACTTGCCGTCTCCGGCTATCTCCTGCAGACGTTGACGCGCAATCCGCTCGCCGATCCGGGGATTACCGGCGTGACCGCGGGCGCGATCACGCCGATCGTCTGCTGCTTCGTTTTCCTTCCCTGGCTTTCGTCGGTCTATTATCCCTTCATCGGCCTTGCGGGCGGCCTTGCCGCCGCCGCCGTCACATTCTGGGTCGCGAAAGGCGGTCAGGGGCGGCCGTTGCATCTGGCGCTCGGCGGCGTCAGCGTCTCGCTGTTTCTCGGCGCGATCACGATCTACGTCCTGCTGCTGACCGGGCCGCAATCGACATCGCTTCTTTTCTGGCTGTCCGGCGGCTTTCAGGGGCGCTCGTGGCCGCATCTCGCCTATATGCTGCCCTGGATCCTCATCGGGCTTGCCGGAGCTTTGGCGCTTCATCGTGTGATCGCCATGTTTGCGCTCAGCGATCACGCGGCGGCGGGCATGGGTTTGCAGCTCAGCCTCTGGAAACCCGTTCTGCTCGTGCTCGGCATCTGTCCGGTCGCGGGTGTTGCGCCCGTGGCAGGTCCGGTTGCCTTCGTCGGATTGGCCGCCCCGCACATTACCCGATTGCTGAAGCCGCGCGGCGTGGCGTGGGAGATCGCGCTCTGTGCTGCTATCGGAGCCCTGATCGTGACGGTCGCCGATCTCATCGCCCGCACGATCGCGATTCCGAAGGAGCTTCCGGTCGGCATCGTCACCGCGCTGATCGGCGGGCCTGTCTTCGTCTACCTCATCCAGCGCGGGCGACTGCAATTCAGAGGGCAAGGCCTATGACCGCCGATGCGCCCGCAATGCACCTGCCGCGGCGAAGCATGTTGCCGATCATGCTGGCAATCGCGCTTCTTTCCCTCGTCGCCGCCATATTCCTCGGCGTCGTCGATCTGCCGGCGGCCGACGTGCTGGCCGTCCTCAGCGGAAAGGGCTCGCCCGAAGCGCAGGCGATCATCCTCGATATCCGCTTGCCGCGTATCGTTACCGGCGTTCTTGCCGGCATTCAGTTTGCTGTGGCCGGCCTGCTGCTTCAGACGATCACGCGCAATCCGCTGGCCGATCCCTCGTTGATGGGCGTCTCGCAAGGGGCGACGCTGACCGTAACGCTGTTTCTCCTCTTCACCGTCTATATCTTCAACCCGGGCGAAAATACGGTGGCGGAGCTGCCGATCGCCTGGCTTCCCGTCGCGGGCCTTGCGGGCGGGATGATTGCCGGCGGCATCATCTACATGCTCGCCTTCCGGCTGGAGCTCAGCCCGCTGCGCATCACGCTGTGCGGGGTCGCCATCGGCGCGATCCTGCATGCCCTGGCCGTCGGCCTGATCGCGGGCTGGGGGTCTGCGCGTATCGAAATCATTCTCGAATGGCTCTCGGGAAGCCTTTACGCCCGCACCTGGGACCATGCGCTGTTTCTTCTGCCCTTTACCGTCGTCGGTCTTCTGATATTGCCGCTGATCTATCGGCCCCTGATCTTGCTGCAGTTCGATGCGCAGGTCGCCCGCTCGTTCGGGATCTCCTATCGCAGGCAGTTTTCGGTCGTGCTGCTGGTGTCCTGCGCCCTTGCGGCAAGCGCGGTCGGTGCCGTTGGCCCGATCGTCTTCGTGGGTTTGGTTGTTCCGCATCTGGCGCGCTTCCTGGCCGGCCGGCATTTTCCTCTGGTCCTGCCCCTGACGGTGGTGCTTGGCGCAATTTTCGTTACTCTGGGCGACCTTATCGGCCGCCTCGTCGGACAGGCCGAGGAAGTGCCGATCGGAGTCGTGACGGCGATCGCCGGCGTGCCTGTGCTGCTTGCCCTCTTGAGAAAAATTCCCTGAGATCGATATGCCCCTTTCCTGCTCGCAACTGTCTGTCTACTACGGTCGCCGCAAGGCGCTCGATGGCTTCCGGCTCTCCATGAAGCAAGGTGAGATTCGGGCATTGATCGGTCCGAACGGCTCGGGCAAGAGCACGGCACTGCAGGCGCTTGCCGGCCTTATCGTTCCGGCCGGGGGCCGGGTGACGATCGAGGATGTCCCGGTCTCGACAATGTCCCGGCGGACGATCGCAAAGAAGCTCGCCTTCCTGCCGCAGCAGCCGTCCGCACCTGACGAGATGACGATTGCCCAGCTGGTGCGGCAGGGTCGCTTCGCGCATGTCGGGCTCTTCCGCAGCTATGACCGCAAGGATGAGCAGGCGATCGAATGGGCGCTGGAAAGCACGGGGCTCTCCGGCCTATCCGACCGCACGCTGCAGGAACTCTCCGGCGGCGAACGGCAACGGGCCTGGATATCGGCCGCGCTTGCGCAGGAGGCGGGCATATTGCTTCTCGATGAGCCGACATCGTTTCTCGATATCGGATATCAGGTCGAAGTTCTCGATCTCGTGCATCGTCTCAGCCGGGAGAGGGGCGTCACCATCATCATGGCGATCCACGACATCAATCAGGCCATCGCCGTCAGCGACCGCATCTCACTGCTGGAAAAGGGCGAGCTGCGCTTCGACGGCGAGCCGAGAGCGCTTGCCGAAAGTGGCCTGATCGAGAAGACCTTTCGGGTGAAGGGGCGGTTCGTCCAGGTCAGCCCCGACAATCCGCCGCACTTCGATGTCGAGCTTACGCGGCTCAGCCGGCCAGAGGCTTGACGAGCCGGAAGACGATCTTGGTCTGCGTGTAATAGTCGAGCGCGTCGGCGAAATCGGGTGTCCAGCCATCCTCGACGAAGGGGATGAAGCCGTCATACTCCAGCTTGCGGCCGGAGACTGCGAAGCCGGCCTTTGCGAAGGCGCGGCCGTAATCGGAAATCGACCGATCCTGGACGGCGGTATTGGTGCGTTTGGCGACGAGATCGCGCCACTTCGGCCAAAGCGGATTGTCCGTATGGCAGCCGGTGACGGCATAATAGACACCGCCGGGCTTCAGCGCCTTCCAGATATCGGCGGCATGGGCATCGATATCCTCGACAAGGTAGATGACCTCGTGGCTGATCGCGAGATCGAACTCTTCGACCCAGCCATCGAGCGTGCCGCCGACCGCATGCTGGACCGGCAGGTTGCCCTTGAAGGCTTCGGCCTTGGCGATCGATTGTTCGGCAATGTCGATGCCGAGCGCCTTGCGAAACGGCCTGATGGCGTAGAGATGACGCAGCAGACCGCCCTGATTGCAGCCGAAGTCGAGAACGCTCTTGGCGGACAGGTCCCGCTCGACGATCAGGTCGATGAGATGTCTCCAGATCGGCGCATGCCCGTCCGCCATCCGGTCCTCGGCGTCCGGATCGACATACCAGGTGCCGATCGTTTTCTGGACTTCTTGGTTCATGAGCTCGTCTCCAGGCGATTCAAAACTGCCTTGTCCTTAGGACGAACTTCACCGCATGGCTAGGGCGGATTCGCATTTCATGGAATCGCGGAGCCATCCTATCTCGTTGTTTTTATGCAATTCCGGACGCAAAACCGCGGCAAATTTTCCCGGGCCTGCTCCGGGGTTCGAAGCCAAAAGCCGTGCGGGCCAAGTGCGTCGTCAATCCCCGAGGCGCTATCGAGCCGGCACGGACATTTGTTCGCGGAAACTTCCTATGCTCTTGCGGACGGGCGTCGGCGCTGGCGTCCGGTTTCGAGCGCGATGGCGATCAGGATATAGACCGCTGCGAGAATCCACAGCGTCAGAAATGCCGGGCGAACGTAGGAAAGGGGAGCGCCGAGCTGCGAGACGGCGACGATGCCGTTGATGGCGGAGGTGCTCGGCAAAAGCATTGCGATGGCGTGCAGGAAGGGCGGTATCGCCTCGGTCGGCCGTGAAAATCCGGCAAGGAAGAGAAACGGTATGCCGAGCGCGGCGGAAACGAGCTGCACGGTCAGCGGACTGCGGAAGAGGCCGGCGATGATCAACCCCAAAGCGCTGACGGCAAGTACGAAGGGGAGGGCGAAGATGAAGATCGAAAGCGGCGTCCCCAGACGCGGTATATTGTAGAGATAGGGAACCACGATCAGGTAGAAGGGCACGATGAGGACTTCGAGGATCAGATAGGCGAGCAGTTTGCCGGCAACGACCGCGATCGGCCCGATCGAGGCGGCAGGCCCGGTTTTGAGCGCGTCATTTCTATAAGTGCCGAGCAAGCCTACGCCGATAAGCAGCGTCTGCTGCATGATCAGCACGAAGGCCGCCGGCAGGATATAGGTCGCATATCCCCCTTGCGGGTTGAAAAGCGGCACGGGGGTCAGGGGCATGGGGTCCGACGCTGCGGCCGCGATCCGGGGATCGACCTTGGCGGCAATCAACCTTGCCGTTTCGACTTCCGCTCCCATGGTCCTTGCGACGGCGGCAACGCCGCCGGATATGCGCTGGTAGATCAGGAAATAGCTCGCATCGGCGTATAGCGCGACGGGGGACTGGCGATTGTGCAGCAACTCGCGCTCGAAATATTGGGGGATGACGAGGACGCCATAGAGATTGCGGGCATACACCTCCCGCTCGGCGGTGGCCTGGTCGGGAAAGACGGCTGCCACCGAGACATCCGCCGATGCATCGACGCGTCTGGCGAGCTGGCGGCTGCTGTCGGTGCCGTCGAGATCGACGACGGCGATCGGGACGTGGCGCAAAGCCTCGGTCCGGTAGGGCTGTGGATAGAAGGCCGCATAGATGAGGGTGGCGACGATCAGCACCGAAAAGGCCGGTTTCAGGGTGAGGACGCGGCCGAGTTCCATGCGGCAGATGGTGAGAATTGCCTTCATCCGGCTGCCCTCCCGCTCACGGTCGCCGTTGCCGTTTCACGCCGCCGTCGCGCCCGGATCATCTCCAGCCGCAATGCCGTCAAGCCGGCGAGCAGGAGCACCATGAAGAGAAGAACGGCGATCGGCTTCCAGGACAGATAGAGCGGCGTACCGCGGATCGTCTGATCGATCCGCGCCATCAGATACCAGGTTCCGGGGATGATCTGGCCCCAGTAGTAGGCGAACGCATTCATGCCGATTCTTGGAAAGCCGATGCCCATGAAGCCGAAAGCCGGCGCCATCAGGAGCGTTCCGATGCTGATGGCGCTTGCCATCGGACGAAGCAGCAAGGCCAGAAGCACGCCGATGAACTGATCGGCGAGAATGAAGAGAATCCCCGCCAGCAGAAGCACATAGCGGTTGCCGCGCAGCGGCAGGTCCAGGGCGCCGAACAGAACCCAATCCGCGATGCCGAGCACCACGAGGAACAGCAGCGTATAGGGGAGGATCTTTCCGGCCATCGCCGGCCATAAGCCGCCGCCGAGGCGTCTCAATATGCGCAGGCGGTGCGCCGTCTCCACATCGAGCCCGACTGCGTAGGCCATCGACGTCACGATGATCACCTGAAGCACGCTCGGCAGCAAGGCCGCGAGCAGGAAATGGGCATAGTTGAGGGTCGGGTTGAAGAGCGGATTGACCTGCACCGGTATCGGCGCCAGCGCCGCCTCGGCAGCGTCGACGGGTTGCCCTTCGGCGGTTCTGAGCGACAGGCGGATGCCGGCCGCAACACTTGGAACCGCGGCGCTCACACCGCGCAGCGTCAGATTGCCGGTCGTCATCGTCTGGGTGTTGTAGAAGAAGACGACCTCCGGACGGCGGCCGGAAAGCACGTCGCGCTCAAGATTGATCGGCAGCATCAACAGGCCGTGAACCTCGCCGGACAGGATCAATCGCCGCCCCTCGGCAAGATCGCCGACATTGCGCACCACGGCTGTGTCGGGCGTGGCGTCGACCGTACGGATGATCGTCCGCGACAGATCGGTATTGTCGAGGTCGAGCACGGCGATCGGCAGCCGTGTGGCAAGACCGGCGCTGAAAACGGCAGCCAGCACGCCCATCAGCACGAGAGGCAGGATGGTGGTGAGGAACAGCAGGAAGGGGCGTCGCCGGAGGCGGTCGAATTCTCTTCTGAATACCGTGAGGAAGCCAGGGCGCAACCGCCCTTTTGCCATCATCTCAATGCTCCGGCGGCCAGGATGCGATGGCGCTCATGCCGGGACGCAGGCCCTCGACGGGCTGGACCGGATTTGCGCGGACCTCGAAGGTACGAAGATCGAAATCCCCCGTCGCCCGTGTTGCGCGCCAGGTCGCATATTGGCCCTGAGCGTTGATTATAGTCACTTTCACCGCGATCTTCCTGTCGCCGAGCGCAGGCACGGTGACATCGAAAGCGTCGCCGACCTTCAGGCCCTTCAACAGATCTTCGCGAAGGTTGAAGGTGAACCACGGGTTTTGCAGATCGAGGAGCGAGAAGATCGGAGCGCCAGCCGCGAAATTCTCGCCGAGTTCGGCCACGCGCGTCGTTACCTGGCCGGAAATCGGCGCGACGATCCTCAATTCGTGAACGTCGGTCTGCTGCTGGTTGAGCGAAGCCCTTGCCTGCTCCACCTGCGTTGCCGCCAGCGCCTTTTCTTCCTTGCTCGCGCCGGCCACGGCCAGCTGCAGATTGGCCTCGGCCGACTCGCGCTTGCGGATGGCGGCTTCGAGGTTGCGGGCCGTCTCGTCGACGCGGGACTGTGTCGATGCTCCTGTCGTGATCAACCTTGCCTGGCGGCCCGCTTCTTCCTGATAGAGCGTGACGTCCGCGGCGGCGGCCGCAAGTTCGGCCTGTCGAGCGGCGATGGTTTCCGGCCGGGTGCTGTTGACCCTGACGAGATCGGCCTCCGCGACGGCGAGCGCTGCCTCGGACATATGGAGAGCGGCCGTCAGCTGCGGGCTTTCGAGCTCGGCGATCACTGCGCCGCGCTCGACATTGTCGCCGACATCGGCGTTCAATTTCGCAACGCGGCCTGAAACGCGCGGGCTGATGTCGACTCGATTGGCGGAGACTTCGCCCTGGACGATGAGCGGCGGTGGTCTTGTGGCAAACCACAGAAGGACGCCGAGACCAGCCAGGATCAAGATGCCGATCAAAACACGAGCTGCTCGCCACATTCCGTCGTCTCCCCCAATCCGTTGTCGAGGCGCATGCCTGGCGACAGCCGTTGTCCGCTATCTTCCGGGGACCGGCGGCGGCTATGCGGATGATGGAACGAGGGCGGTTGCCCTCTTCATATCCTCCGGACGATACCGCTCGACCATATCTCCGATGGTCATTGCCGACGGACTGTAGCAGAGGAAAATAATAAAAGCACTTGCCCCGGTTGCAGCTGGAGAATTCCGCGTGGATTGAAACGAGGCCGCCGGGAGGACGGTGTGTGTTCTCCATGCATCGGTGTCCGCCAGACGGATGCCGGATTAACTGTTTGCTCTTGACCCCGGTGTATATGGTTCCAGATAGCGCTGATTGCCTGTTCCCTTACTTGAACGGGCAGCAAGCTTTCGCTTCCCGCTCCACACGTAGTATCGTTCCTTCATGCGGCATCATATTCTCCCGGAAAGTTTGCAAGCACCATGGAATGTCAGTCCGCGTCGACGCGTCGACGGAATTCCGCTTCAACGCCCGGCCATGGAGATAACCGACATTGCAGGTGCCCTGCCGCGGACCGCCCCGGCGCCTTCCCCGCATGAGGGATTTCCTGGATCATTTCATGGAGATTGCCCAGGATCTCCTGCCGGCGCCGTTCATGCGGATGCCGGCCCTCTCGTGAAGATCGGGAACGGCGATGGAAATTGATGCGCATCTGGTCTCGCTGATCCGCGTCCTGGGGCAGGTGGCCATCATCGTCTACGCCTATTCCTGGGTCATCCGGATCGTCGACCGCGGCCCTTTGAAATCCGTCGCCGTCGGGCTGCTGTTCGGGTTGATCGGCATGTTATCGATGGCCGACCCGATCCAGTGGATGCCCGGCGTCATCCAGGACGGGCGCTCGATCCTGCTCGTTCTTGCGCCCATTTATGGTGGCCTTCTGGGAACCGTGGTCGCCGCGGCGATGATGGGCCTGTTTCGTTTCATGGTCGGCGGCGTGGGCGCCATCGGCGGTGTCGCCGGCATCTTTATCGTTGCGTTCGCGGGTTATATGCTCAGCCTCCTGCCGCGAAAATGGATCGGTACGGGGTGGAAGCGGTCGGCGTTGCTCGGCCTGGGCACCTGCACATCGCTCGTCGTTCTCGCCTTTCTGCCATGGGCGGTGGTGCGCGAGCTTCTTCTCTCGGCAACGTTGCCGACCGTGGTCGTCAATATACTCGGCGTCTTTCTTCTTTCGGATCTGCTGGGCCGGGAGCAATATCGCATCGGCATCCAGCGCGCGCTCGAGAATGAAGCGAGCCTCGACCCGCTGACAAGGCTTCCCAACCGCCGGGTCCTGCAGCGGGAAGGGGATCGCTGCTGCAAGGAAGCGGGCATCCGGCGCATCCCTTTTTCGATCATCATGCTCGATATCGATCACTTCAAGAAGATCAACGACAGCTGGGGCCATTCCTTCGGCGATACCGTGCTGGCGCGGGTGGCGGATGTCATCCGGCGGACCGTGCGCAAGACCGATATCGCCGCCCGCTATGGCGGGGAAGAAATCGTCGTTCTGCTGCCGAACACCGATCTGCGGGCAGCCGCGACGGTTGCCGAGAAAATCCGCAGGGACATCGAAGCGACCGTTTTGATGTTCGGGCAGGAGGCCATCCGCGTCACCGTCAGCATCGGGACCGCCTGCTCGCTGGAGCCGACAACCGATTTCAAGCATGTGCTTGAGACAGCCGACAAGGCTCTCTATCGGGCAAAGGCGGCCGGACGAAACCGGGTGGAGCTGGCGGACGCCGCATAGGCAGAACGTCGCTTTTCATGACCGGCAACGGCAATTCCCGCTTTTTGCTCTCCATGCGTTCTTGACGTCGAGGGGCCTGGCGGAATAACTGAACCCGACGGTTCCCCGAGGAAGGCTTCGAGGGGATTAATAGGGAACACGGTGAGGACGACCCAGGAAGGGCCGAAACCGTGGCTGCCCCCGCAACTGTAAGCGGATTGCCGATCATCCAGGAGTGGCCACTTGCCGGCCGTCTCCCAGGGCCTTGAGCCATGCCACTGCAAGCGTGCTTGCGGGAAGGCAGATGATCGTCAGATATCCGCGAGCCAGGAGACCTGCCGTCGATCACAATCCAATCAGCCGGGCGGGGATGCCCGGAAGGGACAGAGAATGATTGACCCTGAGCCTTCGACCTTATCCGACCTCTATCGGCCTTGATTGGGATCTTCGCAACCGGCGGCGGTTTTTCTCGGCGCGGTCGCGCTGACGCTGCTCCGTATTCCTATCCTATCGAGATCTCCCATGCGCCATTTTTTGACGATCGCTACATTTGCACTCGGCTTGACCGGGTTTGCCGCGTCCGGCTTCGCCGCAACGCAATATCCCCTCACCATCAACAATTGCGGCCAGAAGATCACCTTCGAGAAGGCGCCGGCCAAGATCGTTTCGATCGGGCAGGGCATGACCGAAATCCTGCTGTCGCTCGGCCTTGCCGACAAGATTGCGGGAACGGCCGTCTGGGTCGGCCCGGTCCTGCCGCAATACGCCGAAGCCAACAGCAAGATCCCGCGCCTTGCCGACAACGATCCGAGCTTTGAGTCCGTCGTCGGCAAGGAGCCGGATCTGGTCGCCGCCGAATTCGAATGGCACGTCGGCCCGCAGGGCGCCGTCGGCAAGCGTGAGCAGTTTTCCGCGCTTGGCATCAACACCTATATCGCGCCGACGGATTGCGTCGCCAAGGTCAATACGGATGGCGGCGACGGCGTGCGCAAGGAGCTGTTCACGATGGATCTGGTCTACCAGGAGATCGATGAGCTCGCGCAGATCTTCGACGTCAAGGATCGCGGCGATGCGCTGATCGCCGACCTGAAGACGCGAGAAGCGAATGCGGTCGCCTCGATCGCCGGCGCGAGATCCAAGGATCTGCCGATCGTGTTCTGGTTCTCCAGTAAGGAGGTCAACGGCGATGCCTATATTGCCGGCAAGAACAGCGCGCCGGCCTATATCCTGAAGACGCTCGGCGCCAGGAATGTCGTGACGACCGAGGAGGAATGGCCGCTGGTCGGCTGGGAAACGATCGCACAGGCCAATCCGGCCGTCATCGTCATCGCGACGATGGATCGCCGCCGCTATGCGGCCGACGATCCGAAGGTGAAGCTCGACTTCCTTGAGAAGGACCCGGTCACGAGCGAGCTCGATGCCGTCAAGAACAAGCATTTCGTCATGATGGATGCGCAATCGATGAACCCGACCATCCGGACCATCGACGGCATCGAAATATTGGCCAAGGGCATCAAGTCCTTCGGCCTGGCACAGTAAATTGCGCCTGTTTTCAAGATGGCGGTCATGGTGGGCACTTCCGGTGCTTATCATGGCTGCGCTCGTGCTTCTGGCCTTCATGATCAGTCTCGCCGTGTCCATCGGCGAGATTTCGATCCCGTTGTCGACGACGGCCAAGGCCGTGTCGAACCGGCTGTTCGGGACGCAGTTCGAGCTTAGCCGGATCCATCAGGGCATCGTCTGGGATTATCGCCTCAGTCGTGCGCTGGTCGCCGCAAGCGCCGGCGCGTCGCTGGCGTTGAGCGGGGCGGTGTTGCAGGCGCTGCTGCGCAATCCGCTTGCCGAGCCCTATGTGCTCGGCATTTCCGCCGGCGCGTCCACGGGGGCGGTCTGCATCATGATCCTCGGCCTCGGTTACGGGATCGTGGGTCTTTCCACCGGCGCCTTTCTCGGCGCGGTCGCGGCTTTTCTGTTTGTCGGCCTGCTCGCGGCAGGCGTCGGCGGCACGAGCGAGCGTATCATTCTATGCGGTGTCGCCGGTTCGCAGCTTTTCAATGCGCTTACCTCCTATATCGTCACCACCTCGGCCAATGCCGAGCAGGCAAGAGGCGTCATGTTCTGGCTGCTCGGTTCCATGAGCGGCGTGCGCTGGCCGGACGTTTATCTTTCGGGGCCGGTCGCCATCCTCGGGTTTGCGGTCTGCATGGCGCATGTCCGCGTTCTCGATGCCTTTGTCTTCGGCACGGATGCCGCCGCCTCGCTCGGAATTGCCGTGCGGCGGGCCCAGATCGTCCTGCTCGGCGCGACGGCCTTCATGACGGCTGCGGTCGTCAGCATCGTCGGGTCGATCGGTTTCGTTGGCCTCGTCATTCCACATGCGGCCCGCTTTGCGGTCGGCCCGGGCCACGACCGGCTGCTGCCGGTGGCGGCGCTGAGCGGCGCCATCTTCATGGTCGGCGCGGATATCATTTCGAGGATCATCATACCCCAGCAGATCTTGCCGATCGGCGTGGTCACGGCATTGTTCGGCGCTCCGGCCTTCGCAATCATTCTCTATCGTGCCCGGAGGACGGCATGAGCATCGCAGTCGATACGGTGACATTTGCTGCCGGTAATACGTTGATCGTCAACGGCGTCAGCCTGAGGGTCGAAAAGGGCAAGGTCCTTGGCCTTCTCGGGCCGAATGGCTCCGGAAAATCCAGCCTGCTGCGGCTGATCTGCCGGTTGCGAAAGGTCAGGAGCGGCGTCATCCGGCTTGGCGGCAGCGATATCGCCTCGATCTCGCGCGGGGATATCGCCCGCCGCATCGCGCTCGTCGAACAGCAGGCGACGACCGACACCCAGGTCACGGTGATGGACGTCGTGCGCCTCGGTCGCACGCCGTATCGCGGTCCGCTGTCATCGTGGAGCGCGGGCGACGATGCCGCGGTCTCGGAAGCGCTTGCCCGCGTCGGCATGCGGGATCGCGCCGCGCAGTCATGGCAGACCCTGTCCGGCGGCGAACGGCAGCGTGTCCATATCGCCAGGGCGCTTGCCCAGACTCCGAGCGAACTGCTGCTCGACGAGCCGACCAATCATCTCGATATCCAGCATCAGCTCGACATTCTCGGTCTCGTCTCCAGGCTCGATGTGACCTCCATCGTCGCGCTGCACGATCTCAATCTGGCGGCCATGTTCTGCGACCAACTCGCCGTGTTGCAGAAAGGCGAGGTGGTCGCCGCCGGCCCGCCGGAACAGGTCCTGACGCAGGAGCTGATCGCGCGGGTTTTCGGCGTGCGCGCGCATGTCCAGAAATCCTCCGTGCACGGTCGCTGCAACATTCAGTATATGGCGGACTGATGTCACGGCAGGCGCTCGTCAATACGGCGTCGGCGGCGGGAGCATGCAAAGGCGGAAGGCCACGCCGCGATCGTTCGGAATTGCGGAAAAACAAGTTGATGCGGGCATGCGATTTCATGCGGAATCGTTTCAGTTCAACCTGTGGCGGAACATCCATGCGGCGATCGGCATCGTTACTGCGGCGATGGCGACCAGCGCCAGCATGTCCGGAAGCAGCGTATCGATGCCCGCGCCTTCGAGATAGACGTTGCGGGTAATGCTGATCGCATATTTCAGCGGATTGATCATCGTCGCATATTGCAGAATTTCCGGCATGTTGTCCGTCGGCGACATCAGCCCGGACAGCAGCATGAACGGCATCAGGAAGACGAAGCACAGGATCATCGCCTGCTGCATGTTGGCCGCGATTGACGACAGAAACAGCCCGAAGCCGATGGCCGCGGCAAGGAAAAGGCTTAGCCCCAGATAAAGCGTGAGAAAGGAGCCTGCAAACGGGATATGGAACCAGAACAACGCCACCAGCAGGATCGTGGTTGCCTGCGTGATGCCGACGATCATCGACGGCACGGCCTTGCCGATCATGATCTCGGTCGGCGTGAACGGGGCGACCAGCAGCTGGTCGAAGGTTCCTTCCTCGCGTTCGCGGGCAACGGACATGGCGGTCAGCATCATCGTCATCAGCATGGTGATCGTCCCGATGAGCGAGGGCACCATGCTCCACCGCGTTTCCAGTTGCGGGTTGTACCATGCGCGGGTCGTGACCTGCACGCCGCTGCCGGTACTTCCCTTCTGCGCGAGCCAGTTTGATGCGAAGTCACTGACGATCGTATTGGCGTAGCCCTGGGCGATGCCGCTCGTGTTGGAATTCCTGCCGTCCGCGACGATCTGCACCGTGCCGGAGGTGCCGGCCTCCAGTTGTCTTTCGAAATCATGCTCGATGACGACGATCAGGAGCACCTGCTTGGTATCGAGCAGCCTGACGGCCTGGCCGGTCTGTGCCAGCGTCGCCGCCCGTTCGAAGATGCCCGATCCCTCCAGCTTCGCGACCAGGTCCCTCGATGCCGTCGTTCTGTCCTGATCGACGAGCGCATAGGGGACGGTATTGAGGTCATAGGTGGCGGCATAGCCGAAGATCAGGCATTGAAGGATAGGCGGGATGACAAGGCTTGCCCGGCTTCTCGGGTCCTTCAGGATCACGAGGAGCTCCTTGCGGATCAGGGTTGCGATGCGCAGAAGCGATGCGATCAGCATGGTCAGGCGATCCTCTTGCGCGTCATTCGCACGGCGAGCGCCAGAAGCGCCGTGGCCATGCCGGCCAGAACGGCGGCGTTGGGCAGGATGACGCTCCATATATTGCCGGCGAGAAACAGGGTCTGCAGAAGGGTGACGAAATACCGGCCCGGAAAGATGTAGGTGACGATCTGCACGGCCCAGGGCATGCTCCGGGGATCGAACATGAAGCCCGAAAGCATCATGGCCGGCAGGAATGTGGCGAGCACGGTGATCTGGCTCGCGATGAACTGGCTCTTCGTGACCGAAGATATGGCCAGGCCGAGCCCGAGTGCAACCAGAAGGTAGAGCATGGATACGACCGTGAGGACCAGCAGCGATCCTCGAAGCGGGACGCCGAAGAGGAGCCTGCTGCCGACGACGCAGAGCGCGAGCCCGGCAAGCCCCAGGAGAAAATAGGGAACGGTCTTGCCGAGCAGGATTTCGCTCGAGCGGACGGGCGTCACGAACAAGGCCTCGAAAGTGCCGCGCTCCCATTCCCGCGCCATGACGAGGGCCGTAAGGAGGGCGCCGATCAAGGTCATGACGAGAACGACGAGGCCGGGCACGAGGAAATAGCTGCTGTCGTTGGCTTCGTTGAACCACAGGCGGGATTGGATCGTCACGCCGGCGCCGTTCGATATCGCACCGCGCGCCGCTTCCTTGGCGGCCCATATGCCGACCGCCGCCTGGGCATAGCTCAACGAAATGCGCGCGGTGTTCGCATCGCTGCCATTGACGACGATCTGGACCTCACCATTGCCCGATGCCGCCTTGCGCGCGAAATCCGGGGGAATGCGCAGGATTGCCCGGACCTGCGAGGCCAGAAGCATTTCTTCGGCTTCGGCCATCGTTTTGACGGGCTTCGGCGAGAAGTAGCTGGAAAGCTCGAAGGCCGAGGCCAGTCCGCGCGCCTCGGCCGAGTTCTCTTCCATGACGATGGCGACGGGAACGTTCCTGACGTCGAGATTGATGCCGTATCCGAACAGGATCAGCAGCGCCACCGGCATGACGATGCCGATCGCAATGCTGCTAGGGTCCCTCAGGAGCTGCCACGTCTCCTTGCGGACGAGGGCGCGTATGCGGCGCAAGGCGGCGCGCAATCCCTGGCCTGGCCTGTCGACGGGCTCGTTCATGCGGCCTTCTCCGCCTGCCTGTGGCGTTCCTTCTCGACGATTGCGATGAAGGCCTCCTCCATCGTCGCCGCGGCCTCGCCGTGAGCTCCGGCATGGGCGCGTATTTCAACCGGCGTTCCCTCTGCCAGGTTCCTGCCGGCATCGAGAATGATGATGCGGTCGCAATATTCGGCTTCCTCCATGAAATGCGTGGTTACGATGACGGTCACGCCCTGCTCCGACAGCGTGGTAATGCGGCCCCAGAATTGCCGCCTCGCCAACGGGTCGGCGCCGCTGGTTGCCTCGTCGAGGAAGAGGATGTCGGGCTCATGCAGCAGGGCGGCGGCAAGGGCAAGCCGCTGCTTGAAGCCGCCGGGAAGCTGTCCGCTGGGCAATTTCGAGAACTGGTCGAGCTCGAACTGGGTTTTCAATGCGGCGATCCTGTCCTTCCTGCGCTTGCCGCGCAGCCCATAGGCGCTTGCGAAGAATTCGAGATTCTCATCGACGCTGAGCTGGCCGTAGAGCGAAAATTTCTGTGCGACGTAGCCCAGCCGCTGTCGCGCCCTTGCGCCCGCCGTCAACAGGTCGGAGCCGGCGACCATCAGCGTGCCGCCGCTTGCGGGAAGCAGGCCGCAAAGCATGCGGAACGTCGTGCTTTTTCCTGCCCCGTTCGGACCGAGAAGGCCATAGACTTCACCCTTGCGGACGCTGAAGCTGACATGATCGACAGCCGTGAAATCCCCAAAGGTGCGAACAAGGTCGTGAACCTGCACGACCGTTTCGCCGCCATTGCCGTTGCCCGACGACGGGCCGGTATGGGTCCTGCGCTCGGCGTCGCCGGCGACCGCGTCGAACAGCATCATGAAAGCATCTTCGAACCGTGGCGCCACGCTTTCGGTCTCGACCGCTGCGCCATCCAGCAATAGCGGCTCATCCTTCCGGTCGGGCTTGCGCACGATCCTGACGCGGCCGGCCTCCGGGACGGCGTCGACAATGCCCGGCAGCGCGAAAAGGCGGGCTTGCAGGGATCTTGCCGGCATGCCGTCGGGGCTTCGGACCATGAAGCAGCAGCCGTCCGCCTTTGCCGTGATCTCGGCGGGAGGCCCCTGGTCCAGAATCTTGCCGGCGTGCATGAGAACGGCGTGCTCGCAGCGTTCGGCCTCGTCGAGATAGGAGGTCGCCACGATCACCGAAAGGCCGTCTTCCTTCACCAGCCTGAACACGATTTCCCATAGTTCGCGGCGCGACAGCGGGTCGACGCCGACGGTCGGCTCGTCGAGAAGCAGCAGTTCCGGCGCCCTTACCAGCGTGCAGGCGAGGCCAAGCTTCTGCTTCATTCCGCCCGACAGCTTCCCCGCCGGCCGCTGCTTGAACCGGCCAAGCTGCGTCATCTCGAAGAGACGCGGATAGACTTCGTCGCGCTGGGATTGCGTTACTCCGTGCAGATCGGCGTAGAGATCGAGATTTTCCTGAACGCTCAGGTCTTCGTAGAGGCCGAACTTCTGCGGCATGTAGCCAATCCGGTCCTGGACACCTTGAGGATCCGCGGCGATGTCGATGCCGATCACCTGCAGCTTGCCGCCGTCCGGAACGATGAGGCCGCATGCCAGGCGTAGCAATGTCGTCTTTCCGGCGCCGTCCGGGCCGACGAGCGCCGTCAGTGCGCCCTTCCTGACGTCGAGCGAGACATCGGCGAGCGCCTCCACCGTTTCTCCGGTATTTCGGCGAAACGTCTTGCGGACATTGCTTGCTATTACCGAGAGATCGCCGAGGCTCATGGAATCCTCGTTCTATTGCTGTTGCGTGGCGGGAGGATTCGCCGGCTCGCCCGGAAGCGGCCTCACGGTTGCCGGCATGCCGAGCCGCAACGCATTATCGGGGTCCTTGACGAACACCCTGACCTCATAGACGAGGCTGGTGCGCAGCTCTTCCGTCTGGACCGATTTCGGCGTGAACTCGGCAACCGAGGAAATGAAACCGATCCATCCGTCAATCGTATGTCCGGGCAGTGAATCCACGGTGACGGCGGCTCTCATGCCGGGGCGGAGCATTCCGAGCTGCGTTTCGGAAACATAGGCACGCACCCACTTCGGGCTGATGGTTGCAAGCGAGAAGGCCGCCCGCGTGGGCGAGGCCATTTCGCCGGGCTCGATAAGCCTGGACTGGACGATCGCATCGACGGGGGCTTTCAGTTCGGCGTCCGCAAGCTGCTGGTGCAGGAGCGAGACATTGGCCTCCGCGGCTTGCAGCTGCGCTTCCGCCTCCTCGATATCCTCGATTCGGGAGCCTGCGACGAGCAGATCGAGCGCCTTCTGGTTTGCGAGAACCTTGGCGTCGGCGACGGCCGCTGCCGAGCGCGCCTCGTCCAGGGCCTGCTGGCTGACCGCAGCCTTGGGGGCAAGCGCGTTCTGACGGTCGAACTGGGCGCGGGCGTTGACGGCTTCCGCCTTGGCCGATTCCAGATTCGCGCGGGATTGAGCTATCTCCTCGGGGCGGCTGCCGTTCCTGAGACGGGCGAGATTGGCGCGCTGGCTCGCCGCCTGCGCCTCCGCCTGGGCGACCTGAGGCAACAGCCTGCTCGTATCCAGCCTGCCGAGGATCTGCCCTTTCTTGACTTGCGCGCCTTCTTCGACAAGGACTTCGGCCACACGTTCGCTGCCGTTGAAGGCGAGGGAGAGTTGCCTGAAGTCTATGTTTCCATAAAGGACGAGCTCGGCGGAGCCGCTATCCCGATGTAGATACCACCAGGCGCCGCCCGCGACGGCGATCATGAGGACCAGAATGACGATGACGCGCTGCATGCTTTATTTGAACTCCGAACGAGATGCCGGCGGTGCTGAAACGAATGGGGATCGAGGTCGATCCAGGCAGACTATAGCACTTGTAAAATTCAAATTTCAAATTAATATTTGAATTAATGGAAGGCGGAGAGCATGGCCAGAGGCAGCAGGCGAACGGCACGATCCCGGGACAGGCAGGATGGCGCGGCGACGCGTACGAGCCTGCTCGAAGCAGGCGGCGCCGTCTTCGCCGAATTCGGCTTCGACCGCGCCACCGCAAAGGAAATCGCCTTGCGCGCCGGAACGAATGCGGCCGCGGTCAACTATCATTTCGGCGGTATCGAGGCTTTGTACGAAGACGTTCTTGCCGAGGCGCATCATCGCCTGATGAGTTACGACGTGCTGGTGCGGGCCGTGTCGGCGGATATCGATCCGAAGGAGAAGCTGCGCCGGTTTATCGGCCTCCTGGTCAAAGTCGTGCGCACCGGCAATGAGAATTCATGGCCGGCCAAGGTGATCGTGCGCGAGCTCATTGCGCCCACGCCCCACATCGACAAGCTGCGCCGGGAGGAGATCGAGCCGAAGAAGGCATTGCTGTTCGATGTCATCGCCCAGATCATCGGCGTGGCGCCGGACCATCCGCTGGTCGCTCAGGCCGCGCTTTCGACGATGGCGCCGTGCTTCATGCTCCTGGTGGCCGAGAAGCGTTTGACCGAGATCATTCCGCCACTCGGCCGGCAGACGACCACGGACGAGGAGCTGGCGGATCGGCTGGTGCGTTTTACCCTGGGCGGCCTTGCCCAGCTTGCGTTGTCGGCGCAGGCGACGCCGTCACGGGATCAATCGGACTGACTTTAAGCCGCCGCTCAGCAGGCGATGTCGAACGGTTGGCGACGCTTCGCAAGGCGGCGGACGGCTTTACCCTTCGAAGCCGAACCGTTCGACATCGAAATCGTCGCCGTCATAGCTGGCAGCGCCGCCCTGAATGTCGGCCATATCCTCCCGCATGGGAATCGGTGCGCTGACGAGGCTTGGAAGCGTCATCGCGACTGCCATGCCCGGCGGCTGCAGCGCCCAGGCGACGATGGCTCCGGTCGACATGGCTCCGACGCCTGCCGATACGTCCTGTGCCGCGGAGGCCGGCAGATTCGCCATCGGCTGCATCTTCGCCATGGGGCTGTCCTTCGCGTGCCCCGCATGATCCGCAACGACCAGATTGCCCGCATCGTTTCGCCCTACCACGAGGCTTGCCAGCGCGACGGGGGCCGGTCTTTCGGGGGCAGCCGTGGGAATTGCGACAATGCTGGCCGGCCGCCATGCCGGCAGCGGAACGGCATAGGCCGCCAGATCCGCAAACGGCCGGGCCTTGTCTTCCTCGGCCATTCGTTTGCCGAGCTGAAGCTCCAGCCCGTTCGCATCCCGGCTTCTGGGCGTCGGAAGCATGCTGGTCAGAAGGCTGCCGCCGGGCGTATCGCCACGCGGGCTTGTCGACGATCCGGCGCCCTCATCGTCGTCCGCAATCGCCGCGAGCCTGGCTGCCGTCTGGGACGGACGCTTTCTGGATTGCGCGACCGCCACCTCATAGCCCGGCAGCGGCCTGCCATCCGCCGGCACATGGAGCGTCTTCCCGTTCGGGAAGAGCCGAGCAAGTTCCTGGCGCGGCATTCTCGGCCACGCGCGGACCCTGCCGACATCCAGATGGACGAAGGGCGATCCGGAATTGGGATAGAAACCCACGCCGCCGATCTGCATCTGCATGGCGATCGCGCGCAGGCTCGCAAGCTTCACGCCGGGAATATAGAAATCCATCGCCTTGCCGAGCGTGTGCTGGCTGTGCTTTGCGACGCCGGAGCTGCGTGAGCGGTTGCGCAGCATGCTGTTGGTCGATGGCGAGCGATAGGCGGAGACGACGTGAATGGATTCCCTTGCACCGCTGCGCTGATAGACTTCCCAGACGAGATCGAGCAGTTCCGGATCGATCCGCGTCGGCTCGTTCTTGCGCCAGTCGCGCAGGAAGCGGTTGATCTGGGCAAGGCCCCTCGGATCGTATTTGCCGCCGCGTTTGAAGACGATCGTCGCTCGTTCGCCCGTATGCGTGAAGAAGAGCTTGAGCGCCCTGTCCTCGGCTGCGGCGGAGCCGGCAAGGGCGCCGAGCATCAGCATCGCTATCAATGCCACACGGCAAGCGACGAATGAGGAGACCGTGGCGAAGGCTGTCGCCGAGATGGAAAAGATCGCGTGATGCACGATACGATTTTCGCCTTTGCTAATAGACACAGAGATCAGAGGCGCCGCGCTCGCGGCATCGCTATGCCTCCAATTATGGTCAATAAATCCCTAACGGACCGTTTATGGCCCGAAATGGCGAGGTAACGCCTGGGGTCGGCGGTGCGGAACCGCGTTCCCGGGCATTCGCATGCACGTCCGGACACGCCAAGCCTCCGCGAAGATCCGATTAGGGTTAATTCCCGATGGATCAATTCGATACAGGCACAACGACGCCAATTTCCGCATCCGGTATCAATCAGGCGAAATCATGGACGCGATATATGGAAGGGGTGCTTCCCTGCGTCCTTGGCGAAGCAGACATGACCGCCGAAGGGACAGAACGCCGCGGAGTGCCATTTATGGACAATGCCTGCGATCGCTGGATCAGATCTTCGATTTAACCATCATGATCGGTTTCGGATGACAACTTTGTGGATAGTATTTATCAAGCGGGAATATTCAATTTCAGCGACGGGCTTCAGTATTATCCATGTATCATTCAATCAAGCAGTCAGCGTTCGAACTATTTCCAAATTTGACGAACAAGATGCGTACCGTAAAGCATCTGGTCTCGGACATGAGTTTCCGGCCGCACATCAAGAATCAGATGTACGGCGGACATCGCCTTCGCGTCATTATAGAGGATAGGGTCGCTCAACAGTGGTATGGGCGCGACATCGATCTGCCACAGGAATTTACCTTGCTTGCGGGGCGGGGGCTGAATCCCGGCGCGCTGGTATTCGATCTCGGCGCCCATCAGGGTGTGGTTGCCATGATGCTTGCCAAGCAGGTCGGTCCAAACGGAAGGGTCGTCGCAATCGAGGCTTCCCAGCGCAATGCGGAACTGGCAAAGCGCAACGCCGACATGAATTCCATGGACAATATCGAAGTGCGCCACGCGGCCGTCGTGCATGAAGATGGTCCCGTTTTATTTACGCAGCGCGGCAACGGGTCGATTGCGCTGAGCGAAAAGGAATTCCGGGCCGCGAGCGTCGACGGCGTCTCCATCGACACGCTGACGAAGACCTACGGTGTTCCCGACCTCGTCTACATGGATATCGAAGGTTTCGAGGTGCATGCTCTGAAGGGCGCGCGCGAGACATTGGGATCGGCGGCGTCCTGGCTCATCGAAGTTCATGGAGACGACACGATCGGGCAATTCGGCGGCCGAAACCGCGATGTGCTGGCTGTCTTCGAAGAAGGCTACGATCTGTATAGCGCGACCGACAATCATACCGATGCATTCGTGCTGCGGTCAAAATCCGACCCCGTCCCCACCGGCCGCTTTTTTCTGGCGGCGATACCTCGGGTCTAGTGACGCGCGGTTCGGAACCGTTCGTGTTCCGAACCGCGATCCGCGTGGCGATATCCAGGGTCCTATTTTTCGCATCTTACCCGTTTTGGGGGTGGAAAAATCGTTTTCCAGGAGCAGATATCCAGATTATGGCCCCGCTCGATATTTTCGGCGGGGTTCTGCTATGGGGCTCTGGGGGCGTGCGGGGGGCTGTCGACAGCACACGATTCTCTCATCCGGGTTCCGTGAGGGCTATGGATTGAGGAATTTGCGATGCCTAAAGTCTACTTCCCGATAAGTTATATCGACGTGCCGGCAAGCGAACCGCATCCCGGCAACATGTGTTACCGGGTGTCAAAGGGTATCGAGCATCGGGGCGCCGACGAGCCGCGGCACGTCTACAAGATCCAGATGGTCTACAGCGGCGTGGTTGACGGCTTCACGTCGCCATCCTACCCGGAGGGCGGCGAGGATTTCGAGAAAGTCATCGATGCGATGAGGGCCCTCCAGGAGGGCGGCGGCAGGAACGGGCGGGGAATGATGACCGCGGCCGGCGATCAGCCGGGAATGCCGCTGCACGAAGTCCAGCAAATGCTCAGGGCGCACCCGGCCTGAAAACGAAAAGCCCGAAGGGCCTGGTTCTGCCGATCGCCGCAACAAGTGCGGCCGATTCATAACCCCAACTTATGTTTACCGGCAATTTTTTCGCAGTCCCGTCGCTGCGTCAGGATGATGGTGTCCTGTCATGCAACGTCAGCGCCGGATCAATGTCGCTATTCACACGCAGCGCCCGTGCCGACACGCATGCCGTTCATGCTGCGCTGGCATGGCCGGAGAACGTCAGGCCGGTGAAGGAGCGGGACATCGCCGGAAGTTGTAAATTCTTGTATCGGCCCACTTGCTCTGCCTTCGTAGATCGATTGGGCATACGCCAAGAGGGCGACGGCAATTTCGTCCAGTATTTAGTATATTTAAGATATGATAATATTAGAAAACATCTTATTTAGAAATATAAAATTAACGTCCGGAGTCTAGGGTCTTTCTGGCCGTCATCGCATAGATGAAGGCCGATTGCAGGAGACGGGACCATGTATCGTGTTTCTCATTTCAACAGGGCGAAAGAGGGAGCCGCCGCGGTCGAATTCGCTTTAATCGCCCCGCTTTTTGTCCTTCTGCTTCTAACGCTGATTGCTTTTGCCATCTATCTCACCGCCGCCCATTCCCTGCAGCAACTGACGGCAGACGCCGCGCGCACCGCGATCGCGGGATTGTCGGCGGATGAGCGCAGCCAGATGGTTCAGGATTTCGTCACGCGCTCGACCATCGACGATGCCTTTATCAACAAGAGCAAGCTGACGGTTACCGTCGCCACCGATCCGGCCAATGCCAATCAGTTTACGGTAAGCGCCGCCTATGATGCTTCCGATCTTCCGATCTGGAACCTCTATACCTTCGCAATGCCGGACCAGACCATTCGCCGCTATTCGACCATCCGGCTGGGAGGTCTTTGATGGCGGGATTCCTCGAACGGGTCGCCTTCTTGCGGAATCGGCGAGGAAATGTCGCCGTCACGACCGCGCTTGTCTCGCCTCTCATTCTTTACTGCCTCGGCCTCGGCATCGATTACGGCATGATGACGCTGCAGCAGCGGCGCCTGCAGCAACTCAGCGACATCGGCGCGATCGCCGCCGCTTCGGATATCGCCAATGCACAGACCGCGCTTCTGAACAACCTCCAGAGCAACGGCACCACTGCCGCCGTCGCCGCCAGCAGCGGCTACCTGACGGCCAACGGGCAGATCACCGCGGCGGTCGCCAACTCCGGTCAATATGAGACTCTGGCCGATCTCGCATTGGGAACCTACACGGCCGATACCGCGATCGCGCCCGCAAATCGGTTTTCTACCGGAACCGCTCCGTATGATTCCGCCAAGGTCACGCTCACCCAGAAGGCGGTGATGCCTTTTGCTTCGGCCTTCGCCTCGCCGCCGACCCTGAGCGCGACGGGCACTGCGTCCAGCGACCGTCTGGCTGCGTTTTCGATCGGATCGCGGCTGGCGAGCCTCAACGGTGGCGTTCTGAACCAGCTTCTCGGGTCATTGCTCGGTACGCAGGTCTCCCTCAAGGTCGCGGACTATCAGTCGCTCATCGGCGCGAATGTCAATCTCCTGAGCTTCCTGAACCTGCTGGCAACCGACCTCAAGCTCACGGGCGTAAGCTACGATCAGCTTTTGGCGACGGACGTCACCTACGACAAGATCCTCGGCGCGCTCGGCAAGTCGACCAATCTGTCGACGGGTGTCGTCACCATCGTCAACAATCTGGGCAAGACGCTCGGCACCACGAAGTTGACCGTGAAGCTGCAGGATATTCTCAATCTCGGGCCATTGGGCTCGGATATCGTCGGCACCGCGCCGAACCTCACCTCGAATATCAGTGTGATGAATCTGATTTCCGCGACGGCGATGGCCGCCAACCAGAAACGGCAGATTGCCCTCGATCTCGGAGCCACGCTGCCCGGTGTCGCGAGCGCAAAGATGACCTTGGCGATCGGAGAGATGGCCCAGCAGACGCCCGCGGCGGCCGTGGGCGCGCCGGGCACCATCGTCCGCACGCCGCAAGTGCGCGCGGCCATCGAAGTCGCGGTCAACGGCTTGTCGCTGATCGCGGGCCTGAAGCTCAGGGTGCCGCTCTATGTCGAGATCGCCCCGGCGGAGGCCAAGCTCGCCTCGATTACCTGCGTGGGCGGCTCCATGCCGAATGCCGTCGTCGGCATCGATGCCGTGCCCGGCGTGGCCGAGATCGCCTTGGGGGACGTCGACACCTCGGCCTTTGTGAACTTCGGTTCGGAGCCGCGCGTTACGCCGGCAGCGATCGTCGACTCCCTGCTTCTGAAAGTGATTGCGGGGTCGCAGGTCGACATCGCCAATATGAGCCCGACACGGCTGACCTTTCAGCCTTCGGAGATTTCCGCAGGCACGATCAAGACGGTGTCCACCAAGGATATCCTGACCTCCACCGTGCAATCGCTGCTGAAAAATGCCAATATCAGCATCCAATTGCTCGTTTTGACCATTGGAACGCCGCAAGGCGTCCTGTCGGCCGTCGCCGACACGCTGTCGCTCGTGACTGCGCCCGTCGATCAGCTTCTATACAATCTGCTCGGCTTTCTTGGCGTCGGCGTCGGTCAGGCCGACATATCGGTGACCGATGCGAGATGCACGCAGCCCGTTCTGGTGCAATAACGACCTGAACGATCCCATGGCTTTCATGCGCTCACGACGCTTCGCCTTTTCCACACCGTCATTGCATTGCCGTTTGTAGCAGAGCGGTTTCGCTTTTCCTCGACGCGCGAAGATGCTCTATCCGTTTGTTGCTGCGCAATTCCGAACGGAAAACCGCTATGCACTTTTCCCGGACTTGCTCTAGGACAATGGATGAGCACAATTGTCTTGTCCGCCGCTGGATGCAGCGTGCCGGCGGCAGAGGAGAGAGCAGGGCCCATGACACAGACACATCTCGGCAAGTCGATCGCGCAATTATCGGTGCTGATCCAATCCGGAAGTCTCGATCCGGTTGCGCTGGCCGAGGAGAGCCTGGATGCGATCCGGGCTTACGGGGATCAGGCGATCTTTACGCGGGTGCTGGAGACGCGTGCGAAAGAAGAGGCCGCCGCCTCGTCGAGACGGCTGCGGGAGGGGCGTTCGCGCGGGCTGCTGGATGGCATTCCCGTCGCCTGGAAGGATCTCTTCGCCATTGCCGGCCTGCCGACGACGGCAGGGTCGATCGTGCTTGCGGACGCCGAACCGGCTCGGGATGATGCCGATGTCGTCAAGGCGCTGAAAGCGGCGGGCATGATTGCTGTCGGCCGGGTCAATATGAGCGAGTTCGCCTTTTCCGGCCTCGGCCTCAACCCGCATTACGGCACGCCGCTCAATCCCCTGGCCTCGGATGTCGCGCGAATTCCGGGCGGTTCGTCGTCCGGCTCCGCTGTCGCCGTCGCGGCAGGTCTCGTGCCGGTGTCGATCGGCACCGATACGGGCGGTTCGGTGCGCATACCATCCGCCTTCAACGGGCTTGTCGGCTACAAGGCGAGCCGCGGCCGCTACGGCATGGCCGGGGTCTTTCCGCTGGCAGGCAGCCTCGATTCGCTTGGCCCGTTATGCCGCAGCGTCCAGGATGCCATATGGGTCGATGCCGCGATGCGGGGACGTTTCTCCCCCGAGGCCGCGCGTGCCGAACCCGCCGGGCTTTCCGTCGTCGTGCCGACGAATGTCGTCATGGACGATGCCGAGGATGGCGTCGTTGCGGCGTTCGAGGCGACACTTTCCCGGTTGAGCGCGGTCGGCGTCAAGATACGGCGCGCAGCCTTTCCGGCCTTCGACCGGCTCTTTCAGGTGATGGCCGAATATGGGCCGCTCGTCACCGCCGAGGCTTTCGCGCTGCATCACCGGCGACTGGCCGGCCCGGAGGCCAAAGCCATGGACCGGCGCGTCGTTGCGCGCACGCGCCTGGGCGAGAGGACGACGCTGGTGGGCTATCTGGAAATACTCAAGGTACGCGAGCAGTTGATCGGCGAGGTTGCCGCGGCGCTCGGGCCGAACGAATTCGTCGCCTACCCGACGGTCGCCCATGTCGCGCCTGCGCTCGCGCCGCTGGAAGCCGACGACGAGCTGTTCGTGAAGATCAACGGCAGGACATTGCGCAATACCTTGATCGGCAATTTCCTCGATTGGTGCGGAGTGTCGTTACCTTGCGGCACCGGGGATGCCGGCATGCCGGTGGGCTTTCTGCTGTCGGCTCCGAAAAACCACGACGAGCGCCTGCTGGGGGCTGCCCTGGCGCTCGAGGAGATCGTCGCCGGTTAGCCCGGCTCTTTTTCTTTGTTTGTACGCGATTCCGGACGGCTAAGCGCGCCGTGATTTTTCGTTCCGTCCCCACCCGTCTCGTTCAAGACCAGGGCGGGGACCGCAGGCTGTTTGCCCGTTCAATGCGTGCGGCTGACGCCGGCCGCAGGTTCGGCGTCGACGATCCAGCGGCGGTGCGAGCCGAGTGCCACGAGCAGTACCACCGACAGGAAGCAGCAGCCGGCAAGGATGTAGAAGCCGATATCGCCATTGCCCGTCGCGGCGTCGACATAGGCCTTGATCTGCGGCGAGGCGAAGCTGCCGAGATTGCCGAGCGAGACGATGAAGGCGATGCCGCTGGCCGCGCCGACGCCACCCAGATAGCGCGTCGGCAGGCTCCAGAAGACCGGCTGAGAAGAGGCTAATCCGGGAACCGCGATGCAGGCGGCAATGACCATAACCCAGGGGTTCATCGTCAGGCCGATCGTTCCAAGGGCGAGGGTGCCGACCGTCAGCATGGCGATGCAGACAATCCGATGGTTGTCGTGCTTGTCGGCATAGACGGTAAAGAAGCGCGTCGCGAAAAGCGCGCAGAGCCAGGGCAGGCCGAGCAGCACGCCGACCCAGGTGTTGACGCCTCCGCCGAGCGCCTGAGCCAATCGTGCCGGCAGGTAGAAGGTGATCGGGCCGACGCCGATCTGGATGAACAGATAGATGCCGATGAAGGCCAGAACGCGCCAGTCCTTCAGCACGCTGAAGACGGAATGCTTGACCTCGGAAAGCTTGCCGCGCTCCTCCGCCTCGATGACGGCGTTCAGCGCGCTCTTCTCGTCGGCCGTCAGCCATTTCGCTTCGCCGGGACGGCTTGTGAGGAAGAAGAGGGCCAATATGCCGACGACCGTGGCCGCCAGTCCTTCGACGGCAAACATCCATTGCCAGTTGGCAAGGCCGAAGACGTCGTGATGCGTGAGCAGCCAGCCGGAAAGCGGTGCGCCGATGACCAGCGACAAGGGAACGCCGAGATAGAAAAGGCCGGTTGCCCGTGCCCTTTGCTTGGCGGGGAACCAATAAGTCAGGTAAAGCAGGACGCCGGGATAGAAGCCGGCCTCGCAGACGCCGAGCAGGAAACGGACGATGTAATAGCTCGTCGGCGTGTGGGCGAAGACCATGCAGGCCGAGACGATGCCCCAGGTAATCATGATCCGGCTCAGCCAGAGGCGTGCGCCGACGCGCTGCATGATCAGGTTGCTCGGGACTTCGAAGGTGGCGTAGCCGAGATAGAGAATGCCGGCGCCCAAGGCATAGGCCGCGTCCGAAATGCCGGTATCGGCCTGATAGGCCGTCTTGGCGAAGCCGACGTTGGATCGGTCGAGAAAATTCAAGATCAGCATCAAGCCAAGGAAGGGCAGAAGGCGAATGGTCGCCTTGCGCACGGCGCTCCGCAGCGCCGGATTGTCGTCTGTCATATTATACTCCTCCCGAAAGGCATCGGCATGCCGCGAGAGCATCGCGCGCAGGGCCGCCTCCGTCCTCAAACCGGATATGCATCCGGACATTGTCACGACGACCGCCAAAAAGCCGGTCGACTTCTTCCATATACGCAGATTATATTTATGTATGAAAAGGTCAATAGGGGCAAACGGCGGAAATGGAGCCGACGTCATGACGGCTCCTCCCGGCCCGGAACCGGCTCGGTGGTAGGCGCGGCAAATGAAATGAAGTGCGTTGTCGCGAAGGATCGATCCCGGTTGGCCTGGAGAGCTTCCGCCTTTCCTCGAATTGCGAAAACGCTCCATCCTTTTGTTTTTACGCCATTCCGAACGGAAAACCGCTGCGCACGTTTCCTGGCATCGCTCCGGAATCCCGGCCGGCGCCGCCAGCTGTATCGCGGCATCCGACGAGAAATTTCCGCATTGCGATCCGCCGCCCGAACAGGGCCGCTGATCGGCTATGGAAACGAGGCCGCGTGCCGAACAGCCTGCAGCGCGGGAGCGTCGGCTGGTGGCGCGACGGCAGCCGTCGAGCGGTCAGGCGATTGCTTACGACGCTTCACCGCACCCGCACGCATTCAAGCGAGGTAGGGGCCAATCCGTTCGGCGACGGACGCGACATCCTCGACACGCATGCCGGCCACATTGATTCTTCCGGAATCGGGCATGTAGATGCCGTGTTCGGCTCGCAGCCGGCGCGCATTTTCCGGAGAGATCGGAAGGAGGGAGAACATGCCTTCCTGGGAGCCGATGTTGGCAAGCTCCGGCCGGAACCGGCCGAACGCTTCGGCCGCCGCCCGGCGGATTTCCGTTATACGGATGCGCATTTCGTTGAGTTCTTCCACCCAGATCCGGCGACGTGACGGATCCTCAAGGATTGCCGCGACGATGGCAGCGCCGTGCGCCGGCGGCATGGAGTAGCTCGTGCGGGCATAGCTCGCCAGGTTGCCGACGCCCTTGTTCAACGATGCCTGCAGGTCTCCGAACAGATAGACAGCGCCGGTTCGCTCCCGATACAGCGAAAACGACTTGGAGCAGGAGACGGCAACCATGGCCTCGCCGACCGCCTCGATGACGCTCATCATGCCGGCCGCATCTTCGACCAGACCATGTCCGAGTCCCTGATAGGCGTTGTCGAACAGCGGGACCAGTCCCTTGTCGGCGATGATCTCGGCAATATCTTGCCAGTTCTGCTGCGATAGCCCCGCGCCGGTCGGATTATGGCAACTTGCCTGCAGCAGCACCGCATCGCCTGGCGCTGCATTTTGCAAGGTCGTCAGCATTTCGTCGACAAGGGCGGTTTGTGTGCCGATGTCGAAGAAGCGATACGTTCCGATCTGGAGGCCGACTGCGGCAAAGATCGCCTGATGGTTGACCCATGTCGGCGTGCCGATCCAGATCTTGCGCCGCTTATCGAGGGCGAGCAGCTCTGCGGCCAGGCGCAGGGCGCCAGTGCCGCCCGGCGTCTGAATTCCGGCGACCGGCTTCCCGCCGTGGCGTTCGCCGAAGACTTCGAGCGCCAGCGCCCGCAGGAAAGCGGGGTCACCCTCCGGGCCGATATAGGATTTGGAGTCCTGGGTTTCCCAAAGATAGTGCTCGGCGGCCTTGACGGCTTTCATGACGGGAGTGCGGCCGGTTTCATCGCGATAGACGCCGACCCCGAGATCGACCTTTCCCGACCTCGGATCGGCCGCGAACTTCGCTATCAGTTCCAGCAACTGGTCCGGCTTCTGCTCCGCCAGGCTATCGAAAAGCGCCGTCTTGTTCATTGCTTCCTCCCATCATGTCTGTCCGCGACGAGCCGTTTCGCTCGGGTTCCGTCATTCAGGCGCGGATTGGACTTCTTCCAATGCCGCCCGCCGTCGCCTCCTTTCCGCCTTATTGCCCGGGGATGGGCATGGCAAGCATCGGCAAGGCCCTTGGTGTCGGCCGCTGGAGCGCCGAGGTGCTTCCTCCCCGTTCATTGGGGCCAGTCCTGCAGGACGCGCACGAATTCGCTCAGCCACGCGTTCGTCTGGTGGCCGTCCAGCGAGCGATGGTCGATCGTCAGCGATACATAGGCCATCGGGCGGATCTGGATCGTATCGACGCCATCGACCTCCCTGACCACGACCCGCTTTTCCAGTTTGCCGATGCCGAGAATGGCCGACTGCGGCTGGTTGATGATAATCGGAGATGCCAGCAGCGACCCGGAAACGCCATGGTTGGAGATGGTGAACGTTCCACCCTTCAGCTCGTCGGCCTTGAGGGTGTTGGAACGTGCCCTGTTCGTCAGATCCTGAAGTCGGGCGGCTATGTTCTCGAGCGAAAGATGCTGGGCCTGCCGGATTACCGGAGCGACCAGACCCCGATCGCCCAATGCGATCCCGATGCCGATGTCGACGTCCTCGAATATTTCAAGGCCGTCATCGTGCCACTGGCTGTTTACCTCCGGTACGACCTTCATGGCCGCGACGGACGCCGCCACGAAATAGGCGGTATAGGACAGGTTCACGCCTTCGGCCTGCAGGCGGTCCCTGTGGCCTGTGCGATGGCGCATGATCGCGGTGAAGTCCGCCTCGAAAACCGCCGTGACCTGAGGCGCCGTCGCCAGGGATTGGGCCATGTGCTTTGCGATGGCGAGCCGCATGGCCGAATGCGGTATGGTCCGCGATTTGCCATCGGCCGGGATTGCCGGGAGAGGCTGGTCGGCCGCCGGCTGCCGCGAGACGGACATCGATGGATACGATTTGCCGGTCTCGAAGGCGCGATCCATATCGGCGCGAGTGACCCGTCCGTCTCTGCCGCTGCCCTTCAGTGTGGCCGGATCGATCCCGTGTTCCGCGGCCGCCTTGCGAACGGCAGGCGAGTAATAGCTGGAAGTCGCGGCCGGCTCAGGCGAAGCCGGCCGTTTCTCCGAGGGAGCGGAGGAGGCTTCGGCCGCAACGTTGGGAGCAAGGGCGATCATGCGTCCCAAAATCGCTCCCGGCGCTGTGTCGTCGCCGTCCTCCATGGCGATTTCGCTCAATATGCCGTCGCAAGGTGCCGCTATCTCCTGCGTGACCTTGTCGGTTTCCAGTTCGACCAGCGCATCGCCTTCTTTCACATGGTCGCCGATCTGCTTCAGCCAGTTCCGGACGACCGCTTTCGTGCCTTCCTGTTCGGTCGGAGCCATGATCTCGACGGTGTTCGTCATCTTCAGAACTCCAGGATTTCGGCAATGCGCCTGGCGATCCGTTCCGTGGACGGCACGGCCCAGTCGAGAAGGGCGGGGTTGTGAGGGCTTGGAATATCCGGCATGGTCAGGCGGGAGACGGGGGCATCGAGGTCCGTGAATGCCTTGTCCGCGATCACGGCGGCAATTTCGGCTCCAAATCCGCCGGTCTCGAGATCCTCGTGAACGATGAGGCAGCGATGCGTCTTTGCAACCGACGCAAGCACCGTTTCCCGATCCCAGGGCATCAGCGTGCGAAGGTCGATGACGTCGGCGGAGATACCGTCGGCGGCCTCCTCGCACCGAGGCACCATGGCGCCCCAGGTGACGATGGTGATGTCGTTGCCGGTCCGCGTCAGCTTCGCCTTGCCGAAGGGCAGCGCGAAATCGTCGCCGGGATAGGAGCGGCGTGCCCATGCGTGATCGAGCATTGCCCTGTGCTCGAAGAAGATGACCGGATCGTTGCCGCGGATCGAGGTGCGCAGCAGGCCGACGGCATCTTCCGCATTCGAGGGGACGGCGACCTTCCAGCCGGGCTGGTGGACGAAGGCCACTTCATTGGTCTGGCTGTGCCAGGGATCGCCGCATTTGAAGAAGCCGCCGGGCATGCGCACCACGACGGGAGCGGCGAAGCGGTTGTTGGTCCGCCAGCGGATGGTGCCGCAGTCGTTCAGCTGTTCGGTCGCGGGTTCCGCATATTTCCGGAACTGGATTTCGGGGATCGGGACGAGCCCGGCCAGCGCCATGCCGACCGCGCGGCCGATGATGCCCTCCTCGGATAAAGAGGTATCGAAAACCCGCTCTTTGCCGAATTTTTCCTGCAGGCCGAGGGTGACGGCATGCACGCCGCCTTTCGGACCGATATCCTCGCCGAAGATCACGACGCGCTCGTTGAGCGACATCTCGTGTTCGAGCGTTCTGCGGATAGCGGTGACCATGTTGATGCGCGGGCCTGCGGTCTCCGATTCAGCCGTCATTGCCGGCGGCACATATCCGGCGGGATGCTGGCCGCCCATGGTCTGCATGTCGCCGTCGAAGAATACATGGCCGGTGATGGATGAGGGCTCGGAGACCGGCCGGTCCTCGGCCGCCGCCCGGGCACTTTCGGCCATTTCGCGCGCCTGGCTTTCGCAAGCCCGCCATTCCTCCGTCGTCATCACGGCGGGCACGAGGAAATCCTTCAGGCGCGGCAGCGGATCGCGCTCCCATTCGCGCCTCACCGTTTCCTCGCTCTTGTAGGTCTGCGTATCCTGAAAGCTGTGGCCTTCGAGGCGGGGAACCGTCAGGCGAAGGAGAGCGGGCTTGCGTTCATCGCGAACGAAGGAGACCGCATCCTGCACGAGGCGCGCGGTTTCGGCGGGATCGCAGCCGTCGCCATCGAAAATCGTAAGATTTCCCCAGCTTGCGAGGTTGGCCGCGATGTTCCCGCCCGGTGTCTGCGCCGTCGACGGAACGGAAATGCCGAAGCCGTTGTCCTCGATATAGAACAGCATCGGCAATGCCTGTGTCGTTGCCGCACTCAGCGCTGCCCAGAAGCCATTCGAGGCAACGGAGCCGTCGCCGCCGAGCGCGACGCCGATATCCCTTGCGTAATCCTGTCGTCCCAAAGCGGTGGCATAATATTTCATCGCCTGCGCCCAGCCGGCGGTCGGCGTGTATTGGGCGCCCACGCCGCCGCACATGGGAAGGGCCGAGGCGCCCGAAAGATTGGGATAGTTGAAGACGACGCCGATGTCCCGGCCGCCGGAGTAGCCGCCCGCCCGGCCCATGGCCGAGCCGAGGGCATCGACCGGGTCGACGCCGAGGGAAAGCAGCAGCGGCCGCGAGCGATAATAGCCGCATGTGGCATCGTGCCGGCCCGTCAGCTGCATTCCCAGAAGGATCTGCGCCATGTCGTGGCCGCGCGCGGAGAATTGATAGAGAACCTTCTTTTCGGGAACGAGGCGCGTCTCCTCCATTTCGTCGAGAGCTCGGGAAAGGTGGATGAGATAGGCCGCTTTGCGCCAGTCGATGCGCTCGTCCGGCAAGTTCCGCTCATGCTTTCTGACGGCTGGCTGGGCCATGTGATCCTCCTGCATGTGGCCCCACGATTCTAATTCAAACGCCCGCTCCATTCCTTTCAATTTCTCGGCTTTCATCATAGTATTTGAATGGATGGTTTCATGATTGACGGATTTTTGAATGGAAAATTTCGATCTTGATCATGTCGACAGAGCGATCCTTCGGGTGCTGCAGGAAGAGGGAGACATCAGCCAGGCGGCGCTCGCCGAAAAGGTCGGCGCGTCGCCCGCTTCGTGCTGGCGAAGAATAAAGGCGCTGGAAAGCGCGGGCATGCTCGGCAGAACGGTCCGCCTTGTCGATCCCGACAGGATCGGCAAGGGCCTGAATGTCTTCTGTCAGGTCAAGATGAAGACTCACGATCCCGCGACGCGACGCGATTTCGAGCAGTTCATCGCGAGCTATCGCGAGGTTCTTCAATGTTATTCCATGTCGGGAGAGTGGGATTATCTCATCCGCGCCGTCGTTGCCGACGTTCGGGAATATGAGGAGCTCCTGATGCGCGGTATCCTGACGCATGAAGCCGTGTTGAGCTCGTCGTCGCACTTCTCGCTGAAATGCGTCAAATACACGACCGCATTGCCGACGAACGCGCCGCGATAGCGATCCGTTGCCACCGCCAGGAAGCTGTTGCCTTGAACATCGCTGGCGTCTCACGCTAAGAGACCTGCAGGTTTGCAGATGCGGAGCGGAGCTGGATTGTCGGCTGATAACGTCAAACTCGGACATGACTTGAACGAAGCGGTCGCGGCGCTCCTTGTCGACCTGCCCATTAAGGCGGCGAGTTTCATCGTCACGATCTACGGCGACGTCGTCGAGCCGCGCGGCGGTGTTGTCTGGATCGGCAACCTGATCGAGACGTGCAAAAGCGTTGGCATCACCGAAACGCTGGTGCGCACCGCGGTTTCGCGATTGGTCTCGGCCGGCCAGCTTGTGGGAGAGCGGGAAGGGCGCCGCAGCTACTACCGGCTGACGGATGCCGCTCAGGCCGAATTCGCCGAGGCCGCCAGCCTGTTCTATGGACCGGAGCCTGCCGTGCGCTGGCAGTTCGTCCTGATCAACGGCCCTTCTCCGGAGGAGGTCATGCAGGGCCTCGAGCGGGATGGCTTTGCCAGGCTGAGCCCGCGTCTGGCGGTCGGAACGCACCCCGCGCCGCCTTTGCCGGGGCGTGTCGTCGTCTTCGATGCCCAGCTTGCGACGGATAACGGCGCCTTGCGGGAGTTTGCGGAAGAGGCCTGGAACCTGCCCCGCTTCGCGGAGGCTTATCGCGACTTCACGGTGCGCTTCGGCTCGTTTTGGGATCGCGTCGGGGATTGCGCTACCCTTTCCTCCTTCGATTGCCTGATCGCGCGGCTGCTGCTTGTTCACCAGTACCGCCTGATCATGCTGCGCGAGCCGCATCTTCCAAAATCGGCCTTGCCGGATAATTGGCCGGGTGAGAAAGCCCGGCATCTGTTTGCCGATCTCTATCTGCTGCTGTCGAAGAAGGCCGATGGCTATGTCGGCTGCCGTTTCGTGAACGAGGCGGGCAAGCTTCAGGAAGCGACTCCGGCAAGCCAGCATCGGTTCGACCGCCTCAAATCCCGCTGAAAGATCAATTCGCCCAGTGACATAGCGAGACATTCATTGTCCGGCATCTATTTGCGGCCCAAAATGTCACAGAATTTTCCAAAAAATCATTTGAGTTGTGACATGTCGCGTGCTAATACAGTGACCGATCGGTCGGTTAATGCGTTTGCCGCCGGATTGGTGTTTCGTGGAGGAGAACGGGAAACAGGCTTATACTGCTGATGTCGTGACGCGGCGGCATGGCCGAGCGTTTCAAGGCGATTGCAAGCCTGCGATCATTCTCGAGCGCGTCGAACGCGCGAAGACGGAGGAAAGATCAATGTATGCCCAGATGGTGAAAACCGATAGCGCCCGCATCCGCTCCCTCGACGAGATGGAGCCGCAGGAGCGCGCCTTTCAGGAACGCGTCGACGCCGGCCAGAAGATCGAGCCGAAGGAGTGGATGCCGGAAGGCTACCGCAAGACGCTGATACGTCAGATCAGCCAGCACGCCCATTCCGAAATCGTCGGCCAGCTTCCCGAGGGCAACTGGATCACCCGCGCCCCGACGCTGGAGCGCAAGGCGATCCTGCTCGCCAAGGTGCAGGACGAAGCCGGCCACGGCCTCTATCTCTACTGTGCCGCCGAGACGCTCGGCATCAGCCGCGACGAAATGTACGAGCAGCTGCATTCCGGTAAGGCCAAGTATTCCTCGATCTTCAACTATCCGACGCTGACCTGGGCCGATATCGGCGCGATCGGCTGGCTGGTCGATGGCGCGGCGATCATGAACCAGGTTCCGCTGCAGCGCTGTTCCTACGGCCCCTATTCGCGGGCCATGATCCGCATCTGCAAGGAAGAAAGCTTCCACCAGCGCCAGGGCTTCGATGTCCTGATGAAGATGGTGAAGGGCACGGCCGCCCAGAAGGCCATGGTGCAGGATGCGCTGAATCGCTGGTGGTGGCCATCGCTGATGATGTTCGGCCCCTCGGACGATGCCTCCGTGCATTCGGCCCAGTCGATGGCCTGGAAGATCAAGCAGAATTCCAATGACGAACTGCGCCAGAAATTCGTCGACCAGACCGTGCCGCAGGCCGAGTATCTCGGACTGACCGTTCCCGATCCGGACCTGAAGTGGAACGAGGAAAAGGGCGGCTACGATTTCGGCGAGCCGGACTGGGAAGAGTTCTTCAACGTAATCGCCGGTAACGGTCCTTGCAATGCCGAGCGCCTCAATGCCCGCAAGCAGGCCTGGGACGACGGCGCGTGGTTCCGCGACGGCTTGACCGCCCATGCAGAGAAAGCGGCCGGGCGCCGCGCCGCTGCAAAGATCGCCGCCGAATAGGACGGCCTGAATAGTCAGGGAGTGAGAAACATGTCCAGCGAATGGCCTCTTTGGGAAGTCTTCATCCGTGGTCAGCACGGTCTCAACCATCGTCATGTCGGCAGCCTGCATGCGCCCGATGCCGAAATGGCGATCAACAATGCCCGCGATGTCTATACCCGCCGCAACGAGGGCGTCAGCATCTGGGTGGTGCGTTCGTCCGATATCACCGCAAGCGCCCCTTCGGAAAAAGGCCCGCTTTTCGACCCGTCCAATTCGAAGGTCTATCGTCACCCGACCTTCTTCGACATTCCGGACGAAGTGGGGCATATGTGATGGCGGCCGCTGCACTTGAGCCGGCGGTCGACAGGGCCGCTCTTTTCGAATTTCTGCTTCGCATCGGCGACAATGCGTTGATCCTCGGCCATCGCGTTTCCGAATGGTGCGGCCGCGGGCCGGCGCTGGAAGAGGATATCGCGCTTGCCAATACCGCGCTCGACCTCATCGGCCAGACGCAGCTCTGGCTCGGTCTGGCGGGCGAGGTGGAAGGCAAGGGCCGCTCGGCGGACGATCTCGCCTATCTGCGAGACGGTTTCGAGTTTCGCAACATTCTGCTCGTCGAGCGCCCCAACGGCGATTTCGGCAAGACGCTGATGCGGCAATTTCTCTTCGACGCCTGGCACTGTCTCTTGCTGAAGGCGTTGAAAGGCTCGACCGATCCGCGCATCGCCGGGATCGCGGAAAAGGCATTCAAGGAAGTCTCCTATCATCTCGATCGCAGCCGCGACCTGATCATTCGCCTCGGCGACGGCACGGCCGAAAGCCATCGTCGCATGCAGGAAGCCTTGGACGAACTCTGGCCGTTCACCGGCGAAATGTTTGTCGGCGATGCCTGCGATGTGGCGCTGGCGCAGGCCGGCATGATCCCGGAACCGCAAAGCCTGAAAGCCGGCTGGGACGAGATCGTTTCCGACGCGCTCGCCGAAGCGACACTGAAGCGCCCCGCCGACGGCTATATGCACAAGGGTGGCCGGCGCGGCGTTCATACCGAGCATCTCGGCTATATCCTCGCCGAGCTGCAGTTCCTGCAGCGCGCCTACCCGGGCGCGACCTGGTAGGGGGGCGGAGATGGCGACCGCGCTTCATCCTTCGGTCGACGAGGTCTGGCACTGGCTGTCGGAGGTGCCGGACCCGGAGATTCCGGTAATCTCGCTCACCGATCTCGGCATCATCCGCGACGTCGGCTGGCAAGGGGATACGCTTGTCGTGACGGTGACGCCGACCTATTCGGGTTGTCCCGCCACGGCGGTAATCAATCTCGACATCGAGCGGGCACTGGCCGAAAAAGGCCTCGACCGGGTGCGCCTCGAGCGCCGGTTGTCGCCGGCCTGGACGACGGACTGGATCAGCGCCGAGGGCCGCGAGAAGCTGCGCGCCTACGGCATCGCGCCGCCGATCGATGGCACGGCTCCGGATGGCGTCTTGATGAAACGCATCGACCGGCTTTCCGGCCGCTCCAATCTTGCTATCGCCTGTCCGCGCTGCGGATCGGCAGCTACGGAAAAGATCAGTCAGTTCGGTTCGACGCCCTGCAAGGCGAGCTATCGCTGCACCGACTGCCTGGAACCCTTCGATTATTTCAAGTGCATTTGACCCAACAGGACGAGGTCCGCATCCATGGCACGTTTCCATCCCCTGACCGTTACCGATGTGCGCCGCGAGACACGCGATGCGGTCGTCGTCACGCTTGCGCCGTCCGCAGAGGATCGGGCCGTCTTCGATTTCACGCAGGGCCAGTATCTGACCTTTCGCCGCAAGTTCGATGACGAGGAGCTGCGCCGCTCCTATTCGATCTGCGCCGGCAAGGATGAAGGTGTCTTGAAGGTCGGCATCAAGCGTGTGGACGGCGGCTGCTTCTCGACCTGGGTCAATGAAAATCTGAAGGCCGGCGATACGCTGGAAGCCATGCCGCCGATGGGCGCCTTCTTCACGGCGCTCGAGCCGGATGTGGCACGGCATTATCTCGGCTTTGCCGGAGGCAGTGGCATTACGCCTGTCCTGTCGATCATCAAGACCGTGTTGGCGCGCGAGCCGCGCTCCGTCTTCACGCTCGTCTATGCCAACAGGCAGATCAGCTCGATCATGTTCCGCGAAGAGCTGGAGGATCTGAAGAACCTTTATCTCGGCCGCCTGTCGGTGCTGCATGTGCTCGAAAGCGAGGCGCAGGAGATCGATCTTTTCACAGGCCGGATCGACGCGGAAAAATGCAAGGCGCTCTTCAGGAGCTGGATCGACCTGACGTCGGTTGCGACCGCTTTCATCTGCGGTCCCGAGCCGATGATGCTGGCGATCGCCGCGGCGCTACGCGAACATGGCATGCGTGACGACCAGATCAAGTTCGAGCTCTTCGCCTCCTCGCAGCCGGGTCGCGCCCGCCGAAAGGTGGAAAACGCCGCGGCCGCCGATCAGGGCACGAGTTGCGAGGCGACCGTGACGCTCGACGGCGCGACGCGCACCTTCAAGTTCCCCAAGCACGGCCAATGCCTGCTCGATGCCGCCCTCGAAAACGCGATGGACGTACCCTATGCCTGCAAGGCGGGCGTCTGTTCGACCTGCCGCGCCAAGGTTCTGGAAGGCGAGGTGGAGATGGAGGTCAACCACGCGCTGGAGGATTACGAGGTGCGCCAGGGCTATGTGCTGACCTGCCAGTGCTATCCGCTCACCGACCGTATCGTCGTCAGCTACGACCAATAGCGTTTTCGGCTCTCAAGCCGCACCGAAGGGAGGAATGGGATGTCCGAGACGATGTCGATCGAGCAATATCTGGGAGAGGGCGGGGTGCTCTCCTCGCCCGCCAACGTGACGCCCCGCTATCGCGGCGAGCTGCTGCGGCTGATGGCGAGTTTCGTGGACAGCGAGCTCGCCGGCTCCGCAGGCTTTGCCGATGTCATCAACGATGCGCCCGGCATTCAGGAGCGCATTTCCGCCGCGCGCATCGTGCTGGAAAAGGCTGACCATGCCGGCCAGGTCCTGCGGGTGATGGAAACCTTCGGCGCGGATGGCGGACGCTATGCCGTGCATCATCCCTGGGCGGCGCGGCTCTCCCGCGAAGCCGATATCGGCGCCGCCAGACAGGGCGGCGACATGCGGCTTTCCGTTTTCCACTATCCGCTCGAAGGCTGGGTGGATGCGGTCGTCATGAACGTGCTGATGGGCACCGCCAGCGTCGTGCAGGTGAGAGAGCAGACGCATGTCTCCTATCAGCCGCTGGCGGAAACCTTCCGCGCAATTCTGCCGCGCGAGAAGCGGCATGCGGAGCTGGGCGCCGCCGGTCTCGCGCGCATCGTCGCCGACGAAGAGGCACGGGCGAAGGCGCGGGCTTCGGTCGCCTACTGGTATCCCCGCGTCGCGGCAAGCTTCGGCCATGCCGGCTCGGCCCGCTTCGAGACACTGTCGCGCTTCGGCCTGCGCCATACGCCCAACGAAACCCTGCTTGCCGAATGGCGGGCCGATGCCGATGCGCAGCTGTCTGCGCTCGGATTGATTTAAGCACCCCGGAAAGGCGCGTGGCGGTTTTCGCTCGGGGTTGCCGAGAAAATGAAGGAAGGAAATACCGATGAACATCATGGCAAACCAGCCGCGCCGTCTTGAAAGCTATGTCGGCGGCCTTTGGGTGGCCGGTGCCAGGGAAGGCGTGCCGCTGCTTGATGCATCGACCGGCGGGCCTGTCGCTTTCATCGATTCCTCGGGCATCGATTTCAAGCAGGCATTGGCGCATGGGCGAGACAAGGGTGGCTCGGCGCTACGGCGCATGTCGTTCCATGAGCGTGCCGCGATGCTGAAGGCGCTTGGCCAGGCGCTGCTCGAGAGAAAGGAAGAATTCTACGCGCTTTCGACCGCGACGGGCGCCACGCGCGCCGATAGCTGGGTCGATATCGAGGGCGGTATCGGAACCCTGCTATCCTACGCCTCCAAGGGGCGGCGCGAGCTGCCGAATTCCCGCGTCCTGCTCGATGGCGATGTGGAGCAGCTCTCCAAGGATCAGAGCTTTTCCGCACAGCATATCCTGACCCCGCTGCAGGGCGTCGCCGTTCATATCAACGCTTTCAACTTCCCCTGCTGGGGTATGCTGGAAAAGGTCGCGCCGACCTTGCTGGCCGGCGTCCCGGCCATCGTCAAGCCGGCGAGCCAGACGGCTTATCTGACCGAACTCATGGTTCGCCGCATCATCGAGACCGGCCTTCTGCCGGAAGGCGCGCTGCAACTGGTTTGCGGCTCGGTGGGCGATCTTCTCGATCATGTCGAGAGCCAGGACGTTGTGACCTTCACCGGTTCCGCCGCAACCGGCCGGCGTCTGAAGACGCACAAGGCCATCGTCGAAAATTCCGTGCGCTTCACCATGGAGGCCGACAGTCTCAACGCGGCTGTCCTCGGCCTCGATGCTGGCCCCGGCACCGAGGAATTCGACCTCTTCGTCAAGGAGGTGGCACGCGAGATGACCGTCAAGGCCGGTCAGAAATGCACCGCAATCCGCCGCGTCATCGCGCCCCGGGCCTATAGCGAAGCGTTGATTGCTGCCTTGAACGATCGCCTCGGCAAGACGGCGGTCGGAAATCCGGCTGATGAGACTGTTCGCATGGGGCCGCTCGCCAGTCTCGATCAGCGCGAGGAAGTGCGCGCGCGCATCCGCGATCTTGCGGCTGACGCCGAGATCGTCGGTGGCGATCCGGACAACCCACGCGTCATGTCCGGCGATGCAAGCGTCGGCGCTTTCCTCAACCCGGTTCTTCTCTATTGCGACAAGCCGGGTTCGGCGCGCGCCGTTCACGATGTCGAGGCTTTCGGCCCGGTCAGCACCGTCATGCCCTATGATACGGCGGAAGAGGCGGTCGATCTGGCGCGGCGGGGCAAGGGCAGCCTTGTCGCCTCCGTCTTCACCAACGATCCGCGTTTTGCCGAGGACGTGGTTCTCGGTCTCGCGCCGTTCCACGGTCGCGTCATGATCGGCAACCGCGCCAGCGCCAAGAGCTCGACCGGCCACGGCTCGCCTTTGCCCGGCCTTGTTCACGGCGGTCCCGGCCGCGCCGGCGGCGGCGAGGAACTGGGCGGTATCCGCGGCGTCAAGCATTACATGCAGCGGACCGCCGTGCAGGGCACGCCGCGCCTGCTGTCGGCCGTCACCGGGCGCTGGATGGATGGTGCCGGCGCTCGCACCGACAGCGAGCATCCTTTCCGCAAATCGCTTGCCGAGCTGAAGATCGGCGATCAGCTCGTCACCGCCAAACGCACGGTAACGCTCGACGATATCGAGCATTTTGCGAGCTTCACCGGCGATACCTTCTATGCCCATATGGATGAGGAGGCCGCCAAGGCCAATCCGTTCTTCGACGGCCGTGTGGCGCATGGCTATCTCATCGTTTCTTTCGCCGCCGGCCTGTTCGTCGATCCGGCTCCCGGTCCGGTTCTCGCAAATTACGGCGTCGACAACCTGCGCTTCCTGACACCGGTCAATCCGGGTGATACGCTCCAGGTGCAGTTGACCTGCAAGGAGATCAATCCCCGCACCAATGCCGAGCATGGCGAGGTGCGCTGGGATTGCAAGGTAACGAACCAGCTGGATGCCGTCGTCGCGCAATATGACGTTCTGACGATGGTGGCGAAAACGAGAGAGTGAGCGCATGACGACAATCGAGCAAGACCCGCATCGCCTGGAAATGACCGTGCTGATGACGCCGGATATGGCGAATTTCAGCGGCAAGGTGCATGGCGGAGCCCTTCTGAACCTGCTCGATCGCGTCGCTTTCTCCTGTGCGTCGCGTTATTCCAAGCAATATGCGGTGACGCTGTCGGTCGATCAGGTGCTGTTCAAGGAGTCGATCAATGTCGGCGAACTCGTCACCTTCCGCGCCTCGATCAACGATACCGGGCGCACCTCCATGGAAGTCGGCATCCGCGTGGAGGCGGAGAACATCCGTTCAGGCCAGCGCCGCCACACCAATTCCTGTTATTTCACCATGGTCGCCGTCGATGAGGCCGGCCGGCCGGTCCGCGTTCCCGAACTGGTGCCGGTAACGCCGGTCGATATCCGCCGGCACAAGGCCGCCCAGCTTCGCCGGACCTTGCGCCGCGAATTTGCCGAGAGGCTGGAATCGGTTGCGGCCACCGGACGCGACGTGGACAGATCGGGAGATGATTAAATGGTGCAGATCTACTCCTATGACGGAGTGATACCGGTCATCGATCCCGCCGCCTTCGTGCATCCTGCGGCAACCGTCATCGGCGACGTCATCGTCGGGCCGGGCTGTTATGTCGGGCCGGGTGCCGTGCTGCGGGGCGATTTTGGGCGCATCGTGCTCGAGCGCGGCTCGAACGTGCAGGAGACCTGCGTCGTTCATAGTTTTCCGAATCTGGGGGTTGTGATCGGCGAAGCGGGCCATATCGGCCATGGCGCGGTATTGCATGGCTGCCGCATCGGACCCAACGCAATGGTCGGCATGAATGCCGTCATCATGGACGAGGCTGTCATCGGCGAGAACGCCATCGTGGCCGCCATGGCGTTCGTCAAGGCCGGCGCCGAAATCCCGGCAAACAGCCTTGCGGTCGGCTCGCCGGCGCGCGTGATCCGCGAACTCACGGCGGAAGAGATCGCCTGGAAGCGTCAGGGCACCGCCATCTATCAGCGCCTGGCGTTGGAGGCGAAAGAAAAGCTGATGGCCGTCGAGCCGCTGGCGGCACCCGAGGCGGACCGGCGACGTATCCGCGCGCCGGAGTACGATCCGCTTATCCTCGAAAGGATGAAGCTCGGCGACTGACCGGTAGTCTCAACGGACGGCCTTGATTCCCTCAAGGATGAGAGTGGTTGCAATATCGGCATAGTCGTCTCGGGTGATCGGCCCGTCGGGCCGGAACCACATATAGACCCAGTTCATCATGCCGAAGAGCGACATGGTGACCGGCATCAGCAACGGCTTGCTCTTGTTGAGATCCGGGTTGAGGTCTTCGATGATGCCGGAGAAGCGCTTGACGATCCGCCGTTCGATCATCCGCAATTCCGAAAGCTGCTCCTGCGACAGCGCATGCGTGCCGTTGAGCTGGACTTTGTGCTCGTTGTCGGCGCCCTCATAGTTCTTCAGCACGGCTTTCACCAGCAGGCGCAGCCGCTCCTGTGGCGTCACATCGGTGCGGTCCGCCACTTCGATCGCGCTTTCCAGCTCCGTGAGGTGCGTCTGCACGATATCGAAGATCAGCGCGTCCTTGCCGGGATAGTAGTGATAGAGCAGGGCTTTCGAGACATTGCTGTGCGACGCGATCATCGACATGGATGCTTTCTCCATGCCCACCTCGGCGAATACCGCTGCCGCGCTCGCCAAGATACCACGCTGCTTTTCTTCGAAATCAACTGCGCGCGTGCGTGCCATGTGGTCCTGCTCTGCTCATTCCCCGTCGGTGGCGGCCGCGTGGTGCGGCCAGCATTTCCTATATACCGTCAAATCCTTGCCAGACTATCCCGTCGGATGGCCAATCATTCTTTCGGGCGGTTGTCGACCACGCGTTTAGCCTTGCCCTCGGATCGCGCGACGCCGCCCGGCGGATGGACGGTGATTTTCGTCGTCACGCCGACCACGCTCTTGATGTGGTGGGTGAGTTCCTTGGCCGAAACGCTTCGCGCCGTTTCATCCGTCGCCTCCAGCGTGCACTCCACATGGACGGTCATGTTGTCCATGCGGCCGGAGCGCGTCAGCTCGATCTGGAAGTGCGGCGCGAGCCCGCGACATTTCAGGATCTGCTCCTCGATCTGCGTCGGGAAGACGTTGACGCCGCGCAGGATCATCATGTCGTCGGAACGGCCGGTCACTTTTTCCATGCGGCGCATGGAGCGTGCCGTGCCGGGCAGAAGCCGCGTCAGGTCGCGCGTGCGGTAGCGGATGATCGGCAGGCCTTCCTTGGTCAGGGTGGTGAAGACCAGTTCGCCGATCTCGCCGTCAGGCAGGACCGCGCCGGTGACGGGATCGATGATCTCCGGATAGAAATGGTCTTCCCAGATATGCAGCCCGTCCTTGCTCTCGACGCATTCGCTGGCCACGCCCGGGCCCATGACCTCCGACAGGCCGTAAATATCGACGGCGTGCATGTCGAACGAATGCTCGATTTCCTCGCGCATGGCATTGGTCCATGGCTCGGCCCCGAAGATGCCGACCGCGAGCGAGCTTTCGCGCGGATCGAGGCCCTGGCGGCGGAATTCGTCCAGGATCGACAGCATGTAGGAGGGTGTGACCATGATGATGCGCGGCTTGAAATCCTGCATCAGCGTCACCTGCCGTTCCGTCATGCCGCCCGAGATCGGAACGACCGTGCAGCCGAGCTTCTCCGCACCATAATGCGCGCCGAGGCCGCCGGTGAACAGGCCGTAGCCGTAGGCGACATGCACGATATCGCCGGCGCGTCCGCCGGCGGCACGGATCGAACGGGCAACGACCGTCGCCCAGGTGTCGATGTCCTTGCTCGTATAGCCGACGACCGTCGGCTTGCCGGTCGTGCCCGAGGAGGCATGAATGCGGGCGAGCTTTTCGCGCGGCACGGCGAACATGCCGAACGGATAGGTGTCGCGGAGATCCTTCTTCGTCGTGAAGGGAAATCTGGCAAGATCCGACAGTGTCTTGAGGTCGGAAGGATGTACGCCGGCCTCGTCGAAGCGCTGCCGGTAGAAGGGGGAATTCTCGTAGGCATGGGTGAGCGACCATTTCATGCGCTCGAGCTGCAGACCGGAAATTTCGTCGCGCGAGGCTCTTTCGATGGCCTCAAGCTCGCCGGTGCGGGGTGAAAGGTCTTCCATGAACGTCTCCTCCGAGAATGCGTGGTGCCGGCTTCAATCCTGGTGCGGCAGAAGCGTGCCCTTGACCGTGCGCGAGTGGCCGCGGAATTCCGCGATCTGCTCGCCCTCCTGATTGGTGATTGCGATGTCGTAGATGCCGCCTCGTCCCCGGCGCGATACCTCCCGTGCCGTCGCCTTCAGCCGGTCGCCCTTGAAAGCCGGCGCGATGTAGGTCACCGAACAGTGCTGAGCGACGGTACGCTGGTTGTAGGTATTGCAGGCGAATGCGAAGGCCGAGTCGGCCAGGGTGAAGATGTAGCCGCCATGGCAGGTGCCGTGGCCGTTCGTCATGGCCTCGGTAACGACCATCGACAGGGTCGCCTCGCCGGGGGCGACGGAAACGAGTTCCATGCCGAGATGGCGGGTGGCGTTGTCGTCGTCCCACATGGCTTTTGCGCAGGCTTCGGCAAGCGCCTGCGGGGAAAGGATATCTACTGTGCTCATTTCCCCTTGAACTCCGGCTTGCGCTTTTCGAGGAAGGCGGTGACGCCCTCTGCGTAGTCGGCGCTGCGGCCGGCCTCGCGTTGCAGGTCCCGTTCGAGATCGAGTTGCTCGTCGAGCGAATTGGTCGCCGCCGCCTGAATGGCGCGCTTTGTCAGGCCGAGGCCCTTGGTCGGGCCGGCGGCAAGCCGCGCGGCGAGGGCCTGCGCCTCGTCCATCAGCTTGTCGTCATCGATCGCGCGCCAGATCAGGCCCCAATTGGCTGCCATTTCCGCATCCAGAGGTTCGGCCGTCAGCGCCAGCGCCTTGGCGCGGGCCTCGCCGACAAGCCTTGGCAGGTTCCAGGTGCCGCCCGAATCCGGCACGAGCCCGATTTTCGCGAAGGCCTGGATGAAGCGTGCCGAACGGGCCGCAAGCGTGATGTCGCAGGCAAATGCGATATTGGCGCCGGCGCCGGCGGCGACACCGTTGACCGCGCAGACGACGGGCTTTTCGAGGTTGCGGATGAGGCGCAGCAGCGGGTTGTAGAAGGTGTCGATCGTATGGCCGAGATCCGGCGTGCCCTTGCGCGGGTCGCGGTCGCCGAGGTCCTGGCCCGCAGAAAAGCCGCGGCCGGCTCCCGTCAAGAGAATGGCCCGTACATCCGCATCCCTGTGCGCGCGCTCGAAACCGGCGCGCAGCGCAAGGTGCATTTCCTCGTTGAAGGAATTGAGTTTGTCGGGTCGATTGAGTGTGAGGCGCAAAACGCCATCGGCAAGTGCCGACAGAACAGTATCGGAATCGGACATATTTCCTCCCCGTCGCCCTTCCAATGGCGACCGCAAAAAAACTCTTGCATAAACCGACCGGTCAGTCAATTATAAAAGCAACGATCGGGAGGAACAAAGATGACAGCACTTTTCGAGCGCCATCGTTCAACGCTGCAGGCGGCTTTGGATGCGGCCGCAAAACGCGATTATTGGTCGGCCTATCCCGAAATCCCCAGCGGCAAGATCTATGGCGAAACCGCCAGGGACGACGGGCTTGCCGCGTATGAGGCGAGGCTTGCCAAGCCTTTCGAGATGGCCCGGCATCCGGCGCAGCACTGGGCCGGCGCGGAAGTCTCGCCCTATGGGCCGCCGCTTGGCATCCGCTATCCCGCGGCATCCGTCGAGGCGCTTGTTTCGGCGTCGCAGGCTGCCGCGCGGCAGTGGGCATCGGCATCTATCGAGGCGCGCACCGGCATCTGCCTGGAAATTCTCGCCCGGCTCAATGCCCGCAGCTTTGAAATGGCGAATGCGGTCATGCATACCACGGGGCAGGGCTTTGCCATGGCTTTCCAAGCCGGCGGCCCGCATGCGCAGGATCGCGGCCTCGAAGCCGTCGCCTGCGCCTATGCGGAGATGTCCCGCACGCCGGCCGGAGCCATCTGGACCAAGCCGCAGGGCAAGAGCGAGCCGATCGTGCTGGAAAAGCATTGGCGCATCGTCCCGCGCGGGATTTCGCTCGTGATCGGTTGCAATACCTTTCCCACCTGGAACAGTTATCCGGGCTTGTTCGCCAGCCTCGCCACCGGCAACACCGTCATCGTCAAGCCGCATCCGGCGGCGATCCTGCCGCTTGCCCGGACGGTCGAGATCATCAGGCAGGTGTTGGCCGAGGAAGGCTTCGATGCCAATACCGCGCTGCTTGCGGCCGACGCGCAAGGCTCGGAAATCACGAAAGAGCTGGTCCGGCATCCGGCCATCGCCATCGTCGATTACACCGGCTCCGGCAGCTTCGGCGACTGGGTGCGCGCCCATGCCGGCAATGCCGATGTCTATACGGAAGAGGCCGGCGTCAATTCGATCGTCATCGGCGCGACCGATAATTTTACCGGCATGTGCGCCAACATCGCCTTTTCGCTGTCGCTCTATAGCGGCCAGATGTGCACCGCGCCGCAGGATATCTTCGTGCCGCGTTCCGGCATCGATACGGATGAAGGCCACAAGAGCTTCGACGAGGTCGCTGCCGGCATTGCCGCGGCCGTCGATGGCCTGTTGTCCGACCCGGCGCGTGCAGCCGGCATCTGCGGCGCAATCGCCAATCCGGCATCGCTTGCCCGCGTGGCCGAGGCCAGGCCGCTTGGCCGCATCGTGCGCGAATCCGCGCCAATCGAAGGCCTGGACGACGCACGCACGGCGACGCCTCTCATCCTTGCCGTTGATGCCGCCGACGAGGCCGCCTATGGCGAGGAGCGCTTCGGACCGATTGCCTTCATCGTCGCGGTCGACAATGCGGCTGACGGGGTCAATCGCGCGGCCGCTCTGGCCGAACGAAAGGGCGCGATCACCGCGGCGCTTTACGACACCGACGAGACGAGCATCCTGGCCACGGCGGACCGCTTTGCCGCGGCCGGCGTCAATCTTTCGGTCAATCTGACCGGTGGCATCTATGTGAACCAGAGCGCGGCGTTCAGCGATTTCCACGTTACCGGTGCGAACCCGGCAGGGAATGCCAGCCTGACGGATGCGGCCTTCGTCGCCAGCCGGTTTCGTGTCGTCATGTGGCGTCGCCCCGTTGCAGCATGAGAGGCGCGGAAATTCCGGACGCCGACATTGATCGTGAACGATATCGCCTATCGAGGATTGGGAAATCATGACCGTCACCATTACGCATGAAGGCGCAATCGCCGTCGTCACCATCGACAATCCTCCCGTCAATGCGCTTTCGCAGGCATTGCGCCAGGGGCTGGTCGAGGCGGTTTCCGCGATCGATGCGGATACGAGCGTAAGCGCGGCCGTTCTTATCTGTGCCGGGCGCACCTTCATTGCCGGGGCCGATGTCAGTGAATTCGGCAAGCCGCCAGTCCCTCCGCACCTTCCCGATGTCGTCGCCGGCATCGAGGGTGCAAGCAAGCCATGGGTGGCGGCGATTCATGGCAGCGCGCTTGGCGGCGGCCTCGAAGTGGCTCTCGGTTGCGCCTATCGTGTCGCTGTCGCGTCGGCAAGCCTTGGCCTGCCGGAGGTGAAGCTCGGCCTCGTTCCCGGCGCCGGCGGCACAGTTCGTCTGCCGCGGCTGATCGGTGCCGCGGCTGCCGTCGACCTGGTGACGAGCGGCAGTCCGGTCGATGCAGCAAAGGCGGCGGCGATGGGTCTCATCGATGCGGTTGTCGAGGGCGACTTGTTGCCGGCTGCCATTGCGTTCGCACGGGAGGCTGCCGATAAGCTGGGACCGCAGCCGATTTCGGAACGCGCCGTCGTCCCTGTCGAGGATGATTTCTGGGAGCGTGCGGAAAAAGTCGTCGCAGCCAAGGCGAGGCGGGAGATTGCTCCCCTTCGCGCACTCGCTTGCGTCCGCAGGGCAACCGAGGCGGATTTTTCGACCGCAATGGCTTTCGAGCGGGAGACGTTTCTGGAGCTGCGCGGCTCCGCGCAGGCGGCCGCCTTGCGTCATGTCTTCTTCGCCGAGCGGGCTGCACCTCGGCCGCCGGAGCTTGCCGGCGTGGCGCCGCGCGCTGTTCGGTCCGCCGCCGTCGTCGGGGGCGGCACGATGGGGGCGGGCATTGCCGCGGCCTTGCGGGATGCCGGCCTGCCGGTGGTTCTCGTCGAACGCGATGAAGCCGCCGTCGAGCGGGGTCTTGCCAATATCAGCCAGATCTTCGATGCCTCCGTAAAGCGGGGGCGTATTTCCCCCGATGTCGCGGCCGAGCGGTTGGCCGGCGTCGTCGGCACCGACGATTATGGCTTGCTCGCCGATACCGATCTCGTCATCGAGGCGGTCTTCGAGGATCTCGCCGTCAAGCGCGCCGTCTTCGCCAAGCTGTCGGAGGTCTGCCGTGCGGATGCGGTGCTGGCCACCAATACATCCTATCTCGACCCCGACGAGATCGGTGAGGGTCTTGCGCGGCCCGAACGCTTCCTGGGCCTGCATTTCTTCAGCCCCGCTCATGTGATGAAGCTTCTGGAAATCGTGCCGGCGCAGGCGACGGCGCCGGATGTGCTGGCAGCAGGCTTTGCGCTTGCCCGCCTGCTCGGAAAAATTCCCGTTCGGGCCGGCATTTGCGATGGCTTCATCGGCAACCGCATTCTCAAGGTTGCGCGGGCGCAGGCGGAGCGGTTGTTGCTTTCCGGCGCGACGCCTGCCGCCGTCGATGCTGCCATGCGCGCTTTCGGCTTGCCGATGGGCCCTTTCGAAGCGCAGGATCTCGGCGGCCTCGATATCGCCGCCTTCCAGCGCAAGGCGGCGCGCGAGCGCGGCGAGACGCCGTTTGCGCCCGTTGCCGACCGGCTTTGCGCTATCGGGCGTTTCGGACAGAAAGCAAATGCCGGCTGGTATGACTATCGGCCCGGCGAACGCACGCCGCAGCCGTCCGATGTCGTGGCCGCCATTATCGCCGAAGAGGCCGCCGGCCGGCCGCAGAAGACCTGGGACGACGCAGCGATCGCCGATGCCATCGTCCTGCCGATGGTGAACGAGGCGGCGCTGATCCTCGATGAGGGCGTTGCCGTTCGCGCCGCCGATATCGATCTCGTCAAGATCCATGGCTATGGCTTCCCGCGCTGGCGCGGTGGCCCGATGCATTATGCGCAAGCCCGCGGCCTTGCCGAAGTCGTCGCCATACTGGACCGGCTTTCCGCGTCGGGTCTTGCCGAACCGCCATGCGCGGCCCTGCGCCGCGCGGCGGAAGATAACGGCTTCACGCCGCCCGGCGGGCCATAATTCCGCCCGGACTCTGCTCCGGGCCCCTCGATTTTAAAGGTTGTCTCTGGCGGCGCAATCTGGCGGAATCGATATATTGAAGCCCGGCTCCGAGGTGATTTGTTAATCGCAGAACCTTGGAGAGTCCGATGCTGCAGATATTGACGCGACGAGACCGCGAGACCGCGTCCTCGTATTTTACCCAGATATTTCGCGCGCGCGCGCTCGTTTTCCGGGATCGCATGGGATGGGACGTCACCGTCGAAGGCGGTTTGGAAATAGACCGCTTCGATGACGAGCACGACCCCATCTATCTGGCGGTGAAGGAAGAAGGCGACGTGCTCACCGGCTCGCTGCGCCTGTTGCCGACGACGAGCGAGACGATGCTCTCAAGCGAGTTCCAGCACTTTTTCAATGAGGATCTCGATATTTGCAGCCCCTCTATATGGGAATGCACGCGATTTTGCGTTCATCCCCTGGGCGAAGCAGGGCATGCCTCGTCACAAACTGCTGCCGTCGAACTGCTCTCCGGCCTTTGCCGCCTGAGCCTGAAATCGGGCATCGAGCATATCATGGGCGTCTATGACGTATCGATGATCGGAGTCTATAGAAGGATCGGCTGGTCGCCGGCGCCGCTTGCACGCTCGCGCCCGGAGATTGGCAATCTGTATGTCGGCCTTTGGGAGGTGAGCGAGGAAACCGATCGCCGTCTGGAACAGCGGCTGAAGGCAATGCGCAAGGACGACAGAAGCCCTTCCTTGCAGTTCGCGTCTTCATCGTCCGCCAATATCCAGTTCAGCTTTTGATAAGCTCGAGCGAGATCGCCTTGGCGATGGCCTGGTTCGTGGTGCTGACATGAAGCTTACGGCGGCTTGAGCTGAGATAGAGGCGCACCGCGCTTTCGGAAATACCGAGCCTGGATGTGATCTGCTTCGGAAGCATGCCCTGCGCCAGCAGCTCGAGGCACTGGGTTTCCCGATTCGAGAGCCTGCGGCCGGTGCCTTGTTCCCGCAGGCCGGATACGATCATCGACTGCTCATGCAGATAATAGGCGATCACCTGCAGGTCGCCTATGATGCTGTTTCGCAGCCGTTCCCAGTCGCCGCCCTTCAGATTGGACGTGACGGTAAACAGCGATCGCTCTCCATGCGGACCCCGAACGACCAGCGTCAGGCCATAGCGGCCGACATCGAAGCTTTCAGCCTCGCGGAAGAAGGAGGCGCTTTGCGGCGACTTCAAGTCGAGAGACGACCAGTCGTACGGCAGGAAGCCACTTCGCCCCGCCTGAACGACGGGATCTATCGAGAAGTAATCGTGAGCAATATATGTCTCCACCCATTCCGACGGATAGGTCAGCAGGATAAGAGGATTCTGCTGTGAAACTGCCGCGATCTGCGTCACATGAAAGACCGCATTGGCAAGACCGTACAGAGAGCAGAACTTGAACAGAAACCGACGCAGCTCGTCGGCCGTATTTGCCTGGGCGATTTCAGCCAAACAATGAGATTGACGCGATCCGGTCAACATAGACGCACCATGGAAGCTGAGGTGAAGGCGACGCTGGAGCCAGGAGCGGCACGATGACAGCTCATTTCCGTTGCCGAATGCTGCTCGGGAAGCTTCCGGCTACACATGCAGCTCTCTGGAAGCCAATCATTCGAACTCATGTTCGGCTTTCTAAAATTGTCGAAAATACAGTCGCTGCCGATCATGTCTGGATTGTGTCGACGGGTTTCTAGGTACACGCGGAAGGTCAAGCTCGTCGGTCTGTCCTCTCACTATATCCGTCCTCAGTGCATCATCGCAACTATCAAGCGATCGAATAAGGCGGCAATTGGCAGGGCTGGCCCCACAGGACATTGCCGCCATGGCGCCGGATGCGCTCGCCAGGGTCCGCGAGCGCGCAGCCGGAGCGCTGAAGGCGCAGGGCGCACACTACATCATCGATACGGTCGCCGATCTGCTTCCCGTTATCGATGATATCGAGCGTCGCCTGCAGGCCGGCGAACGGCCATGATCTCCAGAACGATCGCCTTCGTTCCCGAAGACCGGCCAATTCGTCGTTGAGGCGATTGGCGAGCCTTCTGCGTCCCGTGGTATCTCCAGACCGGAATATGGCGCCCGATCTCCTACGCCGACGAGGTTCAGGAATGGCGGGACAGCAGAAGAAAGACTTGTTTGTCTGGGTGTTGCGATGCTTTTGATCCGCACGTCAGTTTGATAGACATCCTTTCGGTCGATCTTGAACGGACGGGAAAGGAAGCGATGGTGGACGGGCCTGAAAGCAACCGCGTGGATTTGTCGGTCGATGAAGCCTTTTTCGAACTCCTGACGGGCAGCTTCCGCCGCATCGTCGGTCTAGAACTTGTCGACCACGGGGGTGGACCAGGCTGGCTCTATCGCGACGCGCCTTTCGTGGTCGTTGCCCACAATACGGATGCCGATCCCCGCTTCGTCTATGCCAACAAATCTGCTCAGGATTGTTTTGAATATCCGTGGGAAGAGTTCGTAACGCTGCCTTCGCGACTGTCGGCGGAGCTTCCCGACCGGGCGGAGCGCCAGCGGCTGCTGGACGCTGTGACGCGTGACGGTTTCATTTCAGACTATCGCGGCTTGAGAGTGGCAAAGTCCGGCCGGCGCTTCTGGATCGAGGATGGTATTGTCTGGCAGCTTATGGACCGTGACGGGAGCCTGCGCGGTCAGGCGGCGACGTTTTCCAGGTGGAAGGATGCCAGTCCCGCATAGGGACAACCGCGACTTGGCCGATATTCTGAGATGCCTGAAGATCGCAGGGGAAATTTTTTTGCAGAAATCGCAAAAAGCTGGATCTATTTTGCCTGCATGCTACCGAGGAGATTGTTAAATGCTTGCCGGTAGTTGGATCGCGTCAGGCACAGCGAATAACTGGAACGTCATATAGCAAAAGCACTTAAGGGAGCTCACCCAATGTCAATTATTGCCTCTCGCGCGAGGCTGCTCGGAACGGCTTTCGGTCTGGCACTTCTGTTCGGAACGTCGGTCGCCCAGGCGGAAACGCCGCCGAATGTGCTCGTGGTCGCGCAGTCGATCGACGATGCCGTCAGCTTCGATCCGGCCGAAGGCTTCGAACTGACGACGGTCCAGTCGTTCAACAATCTCTACCAGCGTCTCGTCCAGTCGAACCGCGAAGACGGCACGAAGATCGAGCCGGCGCTTGCGGCGTCCTGGGCTGCCGGCAGCGATGGCCGCAGCCTGACCTTCGAGCTTGCCGACGCCAAGTTTTCCTCCGGCAATCCGGTTCGTCCCGAAGACGTGATCTTTTCGCTGACGCGCGCCGTCAAGCTCAACAAGTCTCCGGCCTTCATCCTCAACGAGCTGGGCTGGAAGGCCGACAATGTCGATGCCGCCATTACCAAGGTCGACGACAAGCATGTGAAGCTCACCTGGCCGGCCGATGTCGGCTCCGGTTTCGCGCTGTCGCTGCTGACTGCGCCGATCGCCTCGGTCGTCGATGAAAAGACCGTCGAGCCCCAGGCGAAGGATGGCGATTTCGGCAATGGCTGGCTGAAGACGAACTCGGCCGGCAGCGGCGCCTACACGATCGCGACCTATACGCCGCACGAGGCGCTGGTGCTGCAGGCCAACGCCAATTCCGCCGACAAGCCGAAGCTCGACAGCGTCATCATCCGCAACGTCCCCGATGTCGGCGCGCGCCGCCTGCTCGTCGAGCAGGGCGATGCGGATATCGCACGCGGCCTTTCGGCCGACCAGATCGAGGCGCTGAAGACCAAGAGCGGCGTCAAGGTTCTCTCGGTGCCGTCCGCGCGCACCGACTATATCCTGCTCAACACCAAGGCCAATCCGACGCTCGGCAATCCGGCCTTCTGGGAGGCGGCCCGCTATCTCGTCGACTATGACGGCATCGCCAAGAACCTGCTGCGCGGCCAGAGCACGGTGCACCAGGCCTTCCTGCCGGTCGGCTTCCCCGGCGCGCTGACGGATACGCCCTTCAAGCTCGATGTCGAGAAGGCGAAGAAGATCCTCGCCGATGCCGGCATCAAGACGCCGTTCAAGGTCGAATTCATCGTCTTCAACGACCAGCCGTTCCTGTCGATCGCGCAGTCGCTGCAATCGACCTTTGCGCAGGCCGGCATCACGCTGGACATTCAGCCGGGCGTGGCAAGCGACATCTATGCCCGCGGCCGCTCCGGCAAGTTCGAGATGACGCTGCGCTACTGGATCCCGGATTATTTCGATCCTCACTCCAATGCCAGCGCTTTTGCCATCAACAAGGACAACTCCGCCAACACGGCTGCGAAATATGCCGGCTGGGTGATCCCCGAGCTCACCGACGAGACGCTCGCCGCCGTCAAGGAACAGGATGCCGCCAAGCGCGTCGCCCTCTATCAGGATCTGCAAAAGAAGATCCAGGCAAGCTCTCCCTTCATCTTTATGCTTCAAGGCAACGATCAGGTCGTGCTAAGCGACAAGGTGAAGAACTATACCCAGGGCCTGAATGCAGACCAGGTCTATTATGACAAGGTGGAGAAGTAAGTGCCGCAAGCGGCAAGCCAATCCGATGCCGAGATGACCAACTCCCGCCAGAAGACAGCCTGGCGGGAGTTGTCTTTCGTAAGGTCGTTTCTTTCGTGGGCGTGGTCTTTTGCGCTGACGCTCTTCGGGCTGGCGCTGGTGACTTTCGCGCTGACGCGCCTGTCGCCGATCGACCCCGCGCTGCAGATGGTCGGAGACCACGCCAGCCAATCGACTTATGAGCAGGCCCGCGCCGAGCTCGGGCTCGATCAGCCTCTGCCGATGCAGTTCCTTCGCTATATCGAAACAGCCGCCTCGGGGAACTTCGGCCAGTCGACCTCGACCGGCCAGCCGGTGGCCAAGGATATCGCGCGCACGTTTCCAGCGACGATCGAGCTTGCGACGGCGGCGATCATCATGGGCTCCGTCATCGGATTGGCGCTGGGCATTGCCGCCGCCATGCGGCAGGGGACATGGCTCGACGGCGCGGCGCGGCTTGTCTCGCTTTTCGGCTATTCCGTGCCGATCTTCTGGCTCGGCCTGCTGATGCTGCTCTTCTTCTATGCGCGGCTGCATTGGGCACCGGGACCGGGACGCGCGGATGTGGTCTTTCAATATACCGTCAAGTCCGTTACCGGCTTTGCGCTGATCGATGCGTGGCTCTCCGGCAAGCAAGGGGCGTTTCGCGACGCGCTGGCGCATCTGGCGCTCCCGGCGGCCGTGCTTGCCTTTTACGCGCTCGCGGCCATCTCGCGGCTTACGCGGGCTTCGATCCTGACGGAACTCGGTCAGGAATACGTGACGACCGCCCGGGCCAAGGGAGCCAGCCTGTCCCGCATCGTCTTTACGCATATCATGCCGAACATATCCGGGACGCTTCTGATCGTGATCGCCCTTTCCTATGCCAGCCTGCTCGAAGGCGCCGTGCTCACCGAAACCGTATTCGCCTGGCCCGGCATCGGCCGCTATCTGACGACGGCGATGTTTGCCGGCGACATGCCGGCGATCCTCGGAGCGACCCTTGTGGTCGGCGCATCCTTCGTGCTCCTGAATGCCTTGACCGATCTCGGCGTCGCGCGGCTTGAGGCGGGGAAGAAGCGGTGAGCGCCATCGTTCAGCATCCGCTCGACGGACCGTCTTTCCTGCGGCGTCTCCTGCGCTCTCCCTCCGCGGCCATCGGCAGCGCGGTCGTCGTATTCATCCTTGCCGTCGCGCTGCTTGCGCCGTTGATTGCGCCATACGATCCCAATCTGCAGGAGACGGCCAACCGGCTGATGCCGCCGAGCGGCGCCCACTGGTTCGGCACGGACGGCTTCGGCCGCGATCTGCTGTCGCGCATGATCTACGGCGCGCGCCCGACCCTGCTCCTGTTGCTGTTCGTCGTTCTCCTCATGGCTCCGCTCGGTATCGTCGTCGGCATTCTCGCCGGCTTTTTCGGCGGGTTCACCGAGCGCGTCCTGATGCGCGTCACCGATGTCGTCATGTCCTTCCCGAGGCTGCTGCTGGCCTTTGCCTTCGTCGCGATCATGGGGCCCGGGTTGGTCAACGGCGCGCTGGCGCTCTCCCTGACGAGCTGGCCCGCCTATGCGCGCCAGGCGCGTGTGGAGACGGCAGCGCTGCGCCGGAGCGATTATCTGGCCGCTGCCGAAATGGTCGGCATCAGGGGTGTCCGGCTGCTTTACGGGCATGTGCTGCCCCTGGTGCTTCCATCGGCGATCATTCGCCTGGCGCTCGATCTCTCGGGCATCATTCTTGCCGCGGCAGGGCTTGGCTTTCTCGGCCTGGGCGTTCGCCCGCCGACCGCCGAATGGGGGGCTATGGTCTCGGAAGGCACGCAGGTCATCTTCGATCAATGGTGGGTGGCGGCCGTGCCCGGTTTTGCCATTCTCATCACTTCGCTCGCCTTCAACCTTCTGGCTGACGGCCTGCGCGACATACTGGACCCGCGTCATGGCTGAGCCGCTGCTATCCGTTCAGGACCTGTCGGTTTCCTTTCCCTCCGCGGCGGACATGGTGCGCGTCGTCGACGGCATCGGCTTTTCGGTCGATCGCGAGATCGTCGCGCTGGTCGGCGAATCCGGTTCCGGCAAGTCGATGACCGGGCGGGCGATCATGGGATTGCTGCCGCGTCATGCGCAGGTGCGGGCGGCGCGTCTGTCCTTCGAAGGCCAAGACCTTCTCTCCCTGCCATCCTCCGGCTGGAACAGGCTTCGGGGCAACGATATCGGCCTCGTCCTGCAGGATCCGAAATATTCGCTCAATCCCGCACACAAGGTCGGGCGGCAGGTCGAGGAGACATTGCTGCTGCATACGCGCCTTTCGGCCGCCGAGCGGCGCGAGCGCGCGCTCGACATGCTTCACAGGGTCGGCCTTCCCGATCCCAAGCGGGTCTATTCGAGCTATCCTGCCACACTGTCGGGCGGCATGGGACAGCGCGTGATGATCGCGGCGATGCTGATCAACCGTCCGAAGCTGCTGATCGCCGATGAGCCGACATCCGCGCTCGACCGCGAGCTTCAGAGCCAGATCTTGACGTTGTTGCGCTCGCTGACGGAGGAGTTCGGCATGGGCCTGCTGCTCATCAGCCACGATTTGCAGCAGATGGCACAATTTGCCGATCGGGCGATCGTCATGCGTGGCGGCCGGATCGAGGAGGAGCTGGCTTCGGCCGATCTTGCCGGTGCGCAATCCGCCTATACGCGTGCCCTGTGGGCGGCAAGGCCGTCGGCGAAGACCTACGGCACCCGTTTGCCCGTTTATGGAGCCGATACATGAGCGCGCTTTCGGTTTCCGATCTCTCCATTACCTTTTCCGGCGCCAGGAAGACATTTACGGCCGTGCGCGGCGTCAGCTTCGATGTGGCGGGCGGCGAGACATTCGGTCTCATCGGCCCTTCCGGCTGCGGCAAGACCACGGTGCTGCGCGCCATCGGCGGGCTGAACGTCCATTGGCAGGGCGGCATTTCCGTTTTCAACGAGCCGCTCCAGCCGGGCAGGAAGATTTCAGGCCGGCTGCGCGACAATATCCAGATGGTGTTTCAGGATCCCTATTCCTCGCTGCATCCGCGTCACACGATCGCCCGCATTCTCGGCGAGCCCCTGTCCTTGCGCGGCGCGAAGGACGTTGAAGCGCAGGTGCGGACGGCTCTCGATCAGGTCGGTCTGCCGGCGGCAACAAGCCAGCGTTATCCGCATCAGCTCTCCGGCGGGCAGCGGCAGCGCGTGGCCATTGCGCGCGCGCTGCTGCTGCGCCCGAAGCTGCTGCTGCTCGACGAGCCGACCTCGGCCCTCGATGTTTCGGTGCAGGCGGGGATTCTCAACCTTCTCAACGACTTGAAGGCGGCGCATGGAATGACGTTCGTGCTTGTGAGCCATGATCCCGGCGTCGTCGCCCATATGTGCGATCGCGCCGCGATCATGGGCGGCGGCGTCATTACGCGGATCATGGATCGTGCCGACTTATCGAAGGACGGCTAAGGCGCAAAGCTCCGCCGTCGAGCGGTTTTGGAGATGACGATGCAACCGAATCGGGTATCGTCGTCACCAAGCCGCCGCAACCTTGATGTCGCAAATGATCTGGATATTCTATCGAATTAAGTAGTACGCTTTTCATATCAAGATACCGGCGCGGGATGCCCGGTCGCCGTCGGGCCGCGGATCCCCCCGCAAGGAAACGATAAACAGGTAGTCGTCATGTTCCTAGAAGCAGCTTTGTCCCGCCTGATCAAAATCGGAACGCTCACGGTCACTTTTCCCGATGGTTCCACACGCGACTTCGGTACGGGGTCGGAGCCGCGGGCGACGATGAAAATAAAAACCGAGCGCGCGAAACGCCGCCTCTTTCTCAACCCGGCTCTGGCGCTTGGCGAAGCCTATATGGACGGCGACGTCGAACCGGCCTCCGGCGATCTTTTTCAAATGATGGATTTTCTCGTCCTGAACCTGATGGAGGGCGGGCACCATCCTTTCGAGAAGCTGATGGACAAGGTCCGCTGGCTGCGCCGGAATTTCGATCAGCTGAATTTTGCCGGGCGCTCGAAGCGTAACGTTGCCCATCACTATGATCTCGATGCCCGGCTCTATTCGCTGATGCTGGATGAGGACCGGCAGTATTCCTGCGCCTATTTCCCCGTCGGCGACGAGACGCTCGAAGAGGCGCAGGTCAAGAAGAAGCGGCATATCGCATCGAAGCTGATGCTCGATCGCCCCGGCCTGGAGGTTCTGGATATCGGCTGCGGATGGGGCGGGATGGCTCTCTATCTGGCCAGGGAATTCGGAGCGCGGGTGACGGGCCTGACCCTTTCGGAAGAGCAGCTGCTGGCCGCGAAGGCCCGTGCGAAGGACGCGGGTCTGGAGCATATGGTGACGTTCGAGCTGCTGGACTACCGCTCCTGGACGCGCCCGGTCGATCGCATCGTCTCGGTCGGCATGTTCGAACATGTGGGCATCAACCACTACAAGACCTTCTTCGACAAGATTCGCGCCGTGCTCAAGGAGGATGGCGTTGCGCTGATCCACGCGATCGGCCGGGCCGACGGGCCGGGCAGCACCAATCCGTGGATTGCGAAATATATCTTCCCCGGCGGTTATTCGCCGGCCGTCTCCGAGGTCATGTCCGTGGTTGAAAAGTCCGGCCTTTGGACGACCGACATCGAGATCCTGCGGCTCCACTATGCCAAGACCCTCGAGCAGTGGCGGGATCGCTTCATGAAGAACAGAAGCACGTTGGCCACGCTCTATGACGAGCGGTTCTGCCGGATGTTCGAGTTCTATCTGATCGGATCCGAACTCGCGTTTCGTCGCATGGGCCACATGAACTGGCAGCTGCAACTGACGAAGGATGTCTCCGCTCTTCCGCTGGCGCGCGACTACATGGTCGATATAGAGCGGGCGCGGGCTGCTGTCGCCGAACAAGGGAAAGCGCAGCCCATCGAGGCCGCGAGCGCGCGTGCGAGGCGCGATCTGACCTTGCATGACGAGCGCAAGCCCCGTCAGCAAAATCAATCCGGCGCCGAGTCTTCGAGAAATCTCTGAAGACTGCCTGCCGCTGCCGCCTTGTAAATAGAAGCAAGGCGGCGGCCCCTTCGGGCCACCGCGTCAATCCATTACGCCGCGGCGCGCTTGCGCTGTTCGTTGACCTGATTGTCGACGCCGTTGACAAGGGCGGTCAGATGGAAATCGAACTCGATCTCCGCAAACGGGCCGCTGAGATTGTTTGCCTTGATGCTCGCCTCGTCGCTCCGTTCCGTGACGGCCGGAACGAGGCCATCCCGGGTGGCATAGGCGAAATCGTCGTTCACGAGCGGATCGCCGGCGATATTGATCTGGGTCGTCAGCTTGCGATGATTGTCCGCACCGATAAAGAAGTGGATATGCGCGGGCCGCTGGCCGTGACGCCCAAGGGCCGACAGGAGCTTTTCGGTGGGGCTGCCCGGTGGAACGCCGTAGCCGTGCGGCACGATGCTCTGGAACTTGTAACAGCCGTCGGCGTCGGCAATGATCGTGCGGCGCATGTTGAACGGCGCCTGTTTTCCAGTGGGGTCGAAATGGGAATAAAACCCGCGCGTATCACAGTGCCAGACCTCGACGGATGCGCCGGGCAGCGGCTTGCCGTCGGCGCCGTAGACGGTGCCGTGCATGATGAGCGTATGGCCGTTGGCGTCGGTGCCGTCGTCGAGGCGGTCAAAGCCGTGTGACACCGGCGCTCCGGCCACATAGAGCGGGCCTTCGATCGTGCGCGGCGTCTCGCTCTTTATGCCAAGCGCCTCGTCGATGGCGTCGAGCCGCTCGTCGAGGAAATGGTCGAGCCCGAGGCCGGGCGAGATGAGGCCCGCCTGTCCGGCGGTGCCGAGTTCGTTGAGCCACGCGATAGCGGTCCAATATTCGTCGGGGGTGACGTCGAGATCGTCTATGGCCTTGAACAGGTCGGACATCAGCCGGTGGATGACCTGCTTGACGCGCGGATTGCCGCCGTCATTGGTCAGGCCGCTGAGAACCTTCAGGAAATCCTGCACGTCGGGTCTGTCAAAAATCCTCACGCTCATGTCTTACTCCTCCTCTTTCCGATCGTTGCGAAAGCCGCTTCGAAAACCTCGCCCTTAGCAAGGGTTCTTGCGTGCCGTCGCCTCAGGTGTCGTCGTCGCGTATCGACGACGGGTGCCGCAAAAGCGGCGTGACTTTGATGGTCATGAATTTGAACAGCGGCAGCCCCGTCAGGATCGCGTGCAGCTCTTCGTTGTCCTTCACATCGAAAATGCTGTAATTCGCGTATTCACCGGCAAGTCTCCATATGTGCCGCCATTTTCCGCTGCGCTGCAGCTCCTGCGAATAGGCCTTTTCCCGGGCGATGATCTCGCTTGCTTCCGCCTGCGGCAGATCGCGGGGGATGCTGACGTCCATTCGAACGTGAAAAAGCATGGTCGTGCTCCTCTACCTGGCGACGCTCACGGTTTTGCGCGGTCCGTCGCGCAGGAAGAATTTCACCCGGTCGTCGTCCAGCGCGATGCCGAGGCCCGGTCCATCGGGAACGCTCAGCTCGAAGTCGTCGTACGTCAGCGGGTTCGCGAGAATTTCCTCGGTCAGCAGCAGCGGCCCGAAGAGTTCCGTTCCCCATTGCAGGTTGGCGAAGGTGGAAAAGGCATGGGCCGATGCGGCGGTACCGACGGCGCCTTCGAGCATGGTGCCGCCATAGAGTTCGATGCCGGCGGCATCGGCGATCGCCGCGACGCGCTGGGCATTGAAGAGGCCGCCGCTCTGCTCGATCTTGATTGCGAAGACATCCGCGCCGCTGACCTTCGCAAGCTCGAAGGCGGTTTCCGGACCATGCAAGGATTCATCGGCCATGAGGGCGATGGGGAAGCGACGCACGAGCCGCGCCAGCGCGGCCGCCGACGCGACGGGCTGTTCCACCAGCTCGCAGCCCGCATCGGCAAGCGCGGCCATGCCGTAGGCCGCTTCGGTTTCGCTCCAGGCCATGTTGACGTCAACGCGAACCGCGCCGCGTTCGCCGAGCGCGCGTTTGATCGCGGCGACGTGCGCCACGTCCTCACGCGGCGTTCTGGCGCCGATTTTCAGCTTGAAGATCCTGTGGCGACGAAGATCGAGCATCTTCTCCGCCTCGGCGATATCCGTCGCCGTATCGCCGGAGGCCAGCGTCCACGCCACCGCCAGCCGGCCGCGCACACGCCCGCCCAGAAGTTCGCTGACGGGCAGGCCAAGGCGCTTGCCGTGCGCATCGAGCAACGCCGTCTCCACGGCGCATTTGGCAAAGCGGTTTTCCTTGATCCTCTTGCCGATGCGCGCCATCAGGAGCTGGATGCGGGTTGCGTCCTGCCCGATCATCGCCGGCTGGAAATAGTTGTCTATCGCGAGCTTCATGCCCTCCGGGCTTTCTCCGCCATAGGAGAGCCCACCGATCGTCGTTGCCTCGCCGATGCCGACGATGCCGTCGCTGCAGTGAATTTTGACCAGCATCAGGGTCTGGCCGTTCATCGTCGCGACGGAGAGCTTGTGTGGCCGGATGGTCGGCAAATCCACGAGCAGGGTTTCAACCCGGTCGATGACGGGGGTGGTCGCGGTATTCGGCGCAATGGGTGCGAAGGTCGTGTTCATGGCTGAACTGTGCGACGGGCGAGGGGCACACGTCCAACACCATTTGCATCTCAAACGATACCTTTATGGTATGATCGGCAGAAAAATGATAATGGCTATGGACTTGGTGCATCGCAATATATCATGGAATGATGTCAAGCGGTTTGCCCACCGATGGGATTTGCAAGATGGATCTTCGTCAGCTTCGTTATTTCGCCGCCGTCGCCCGGGAGCGCAATTTTACGCGCGCCGCCGAGTTGCTGCATATCGCGCAGCCGCCGCTGAGCCGGCAGATCCAGCTTCTGGAGGAGGAGCTCGGAGTCTCGCTGCTCATCCGCAAGAGCCGTCCCGTACGCCTGACCGATGCCGGCCGGCTGTTCTACGAGCAGGCTCTGCAGATCCTCGGCCGCGTCGAGCAGATGCGGGATGCGACGCGCCGTGTCGGCCTCAACCAGAACAGCGTCTTCTCCATCGGCTTCGTCGCATCCACGCTCTACGGCGACATTCCCTCGCTGGTCCGAAAGATGCGCCAGCATGCGCCGGAACTCGATATCCAGCTGCTGGAACTGGTGTCGGTCCAGCAAATCCCCGCGCTCAAGGAGGGTCGCATCGACGTCGGCTTCGGCCGGCTGCGTCATAGCGATCCCAATGTCGTCGGGACCGTCCTGCGCGAGGAGCGTCTCGTGGCGGCCGTGCCCATGGGGACGGCGCTTGCCGGGGATTCCGCACCCTTGCCGGTCAAAAGTCTCCACGGGCAGAAGCTGATCGTCTACCCGAAGGAGCCGCGGCCCGGCTACGCCGATCAGGTGCTGGGGCTTTTGCAGAGCCACGACGTCCGTCCCGCGGAAGTGCATGAAGTGCGGGAGATCCAGACCGCCCTCGGGCTTGTGGCGGCCGATGCCGGGGTCTGCGTCATCCCTTCGTCCGCGCGGCAGATGCGATCCGACGTCCACTACCGGCTGATAGAGGAGGAGGCGATGACGTCTCCGGTGATCCTCAACCATCGCATCGGCGACAACTCGGTTTATATCGACCTCATCAAGCGGCTGATTAAGGAGATGTACGAGGAAAATCCGCCGTGGCTGGACGTGGAGCATAATGTCCTGCCCAACCGCCCCCAAGGCGATTAGCCGGTGCCCGGACAATCGGGCAAAGCATGTGCCGATCGCCAGGCCGGAAAATGGCGCCATGCGCTGCACGGGCATTGCCATGCAAAATTCTGAAAGTGTTTTTCTTTTTCCCGGCGGTCCGCAGCCGGATATTTGATTTTCCCAGGCGGAGTTCCCTGCTAGATTCGAAGGGGATACATCGATGGGATGGGGCATGTTGAGATTTTCGCTGTCGGCCTGGCTTTTCCTGGCAGCTGTCTGCACCCTTTTCCTTGCCCACGGCGAAACCATGGGTTTTCGACCATGCATGCGGTTGTCGAAGACGACGTGACGGCCGTCCGCGGACGGCTCGGCGAGTTGCCTGACAGCAATGCCATGGCGGCGCGGGCGCCGATCGGGATTGCCGCGAATGTCGATCCTGCTGATCATGACGGCAAGGCACCGTTGCCACATGCCAATACCGGCGGCGGGATCGTGAGTTTATGGGAGGAAGCAGGGGCGATGTAACGCGGCATTCCGACTTTGACGCTATCCAGTTATCAGGGGGCGAACGGTTTAGCCTCTCGAATCTATGAGAATGAAGGGTTCAGACATGCAACGAAATTACTATTCCTCCCTTGGTGGCCATTCGCCGCAAAGCGATCTTCTGACGGGGCGGGCCGTGTTCATGGAAGCCTATGCGGTCATCCCGAAGGGGGTCATGCAGGATATCGTCACCAGCTATCTGCCCTTCTGGAACGATACGCGCTGCTGGGTGATCGCCCGGCCGCTCTCCGGCTTCGCAGAGACCTTTTCGCAATATATCATGGAAGTGGCGCCGGGCGGCGGCAGCGACAGGCCGGAGCTGGACCCCGAGGCTGAAGGCGTGCTCTTCGTGGTCGATGGCGAAGTCGAGCTGACGCTGCCTTCCGGCAAGCATGTTCTTCAACCGGGCGGCTATGCCTTCCTGCCGCCGGGCCTGAAATGGTCCCTTCACAACCGCGCGGGCGCGCATGCCCGCTTCCATTGGCTGCGCAAGGCCTACGAGGCCGTGGAGGGCCTGGCTCATCCCGAGCCGCTCGTTCTCAACGAAAAGGATATCACGCCGGCCGCAATGCCGGGCACTGAAGGACGCTGGGCAACCACGCGCTTCGTGGATCCGTCCGATCTGCGGCACGATATGCATGTGACGATCGTTACGCTCCAGCCCGGCGCCGTCATCCCTTTCGCCGAAACCCATGTCATGGAACACGGTCTCTATGTGCTGGAAGGCAAGGCTGTCTATCGTCTGAACCAGGATTGGGTGGAGGTGGAAGCCGGTGACTTCATGTGGCTGCGCGCCTTCTGCCCGCAGGCGTGCTATGCCGGCGGCCCCGGTCCCTTCCGCTACCTGCTCTACAAGGATGTCAACCGCCATATGGCGCTTCGTCCCTTCGGTTCGCGCCGTTAAGCCCGAGCCGTGGCTGGAATCCGCGTAGCCCTTGCGCGGGTTCCGCTTGCGGTCATCGGCTCGCCAGGCGCCGGCCGACGCGCGTCACAGGGTTTCGAGTTGCAGACAGCCGCTTCCGCGCGGCTGACGGTCGACCTTCGTATCAGTTCGTAAGGCGCACGGCATCGCCATCGGCGGAGGAGCACTGCGACGAGATCGTGTAGAAGAAATCCTGCCGATCCCACCCGCCGCCGTCCTCCCAGGCGTGTTTTTGCGCGGCCTGACAGCCGAAATAGTTTTCGATCGGCAATGTCACGCCTTTGGGAAGCTCGCTGCCGTCGACGAAGAGATAGTTCGAGGTATTCGGATCGTCCGTTCGCAAGGTCAGGTCATATTTCGTGCTGGAGGAAGACTTGCTGCAACTGACGGCATTGTTGTTCGATACCGATGCCGCCTTGCCGAGCGGGCAGCCATCGTCCTTGACGTCCATCTGCAACGCCAGCTTGGTATATTGGCCAAGGGTAATCGGCCCTGAGGGTACGGCTGTCATCGTGCCTTGTCCGCTGTCGTTATGGGTCGTCGGCTGATAGGTCACCGTGCCGACGACCGTTTCTGACGTCGAATTCGGCCTGACGACGCGAATGGTGATGACCTTGTAGTACCAGCCCTGGGCCTGTGTCGGCGTGAGCGTCACGATATCGGGTTTTGCCGGAGCCGTGGCCTGAGAGTTCACACCGATGTCGACGCTGTTGATGTTGACGATGCGCATCAGGTTCGTCGGCACGGCTCCTGTCAGGTTGACGGAAAGGACGCGTCCGTTCGCCGTGATGGTGTAGCTGAGATTGGCGGGCGTCGTATCCGCGTATGCGGCGATGAAACGGCTTGCCTCCGCCTGTGCCGCAGCCAGATTGGTGCCATCGAAGACCTTGCCGCCCGCCAGCGCCGCACCATCGGCGATTTCCTGCAAATTCGCCCGCTGAAATATCGCCGAGGAATAGTCGACGGCCATTCCGGCAGCCGCGACCAGAGGGACGGCAAGCAGTGCCGTCATCGTGGAAAAATTGCCGCCGCGATCGCCGGCCAGATGGCCTATATGCCGTAAAAAGCCGATGCCCATCATCTCTGCCGGAAAAGGTTTAAACTTTGCCGGACAGTATGGCGATAAGTATAAAGACGCCGTTTAAAAGGAAGATCAAGTTCTATCTACCGGTCGATATTTTCAGCATGTATCAATCAGGTTTGAATTCTTTGAATGCGCCACTTCGCGTCCATTAATATTAGATATGGCGCATGATTTATGTCTGCGCCGTCAGCGGCGGATATGCCGAATGAGCATCTTGGTCCATTCCGATCATCTCGACGTCTGGTCATCCTCGCCAGCCGGCAGGCCGACTTCGATCAGCGTCTGGTTGATTTTCCGGCGGGCTTCGAGATAGATCGGGCTGGTGTTGCGTGTGGGCAGGCCAATATTGGCGGCTGTGGAGCCTGGCCTTAGCTGCAACCCCCTGGCCAGTGCCTGCTTTGCTTCGTCCAATCGACCCAGCCGCTGATAGGCGGTTGCCAGGAGCATGTGGGCGCGTCCCGTTCCCGGCGTGATTGCGATGGAACGTTGCAGCCACTCGATAGCATCTTCATTGCGATTTAAAAGCACATCGGTCCATCCCGCCGCCAACAACCAGGTCCAGCGCGATACGTCCGGAGTGTCGAAGCGGTCGGCTTGCGCGAATGTCGCAAGGGCGTCCTCGAACCGTCCCAGTTGAATCTGCGTAAGGCCGAGATGGAACAATGCCGTGCCATCCCACGGGTTGAAGCTCAGCGCTCTTGCGCAGGCGACGAGACTTTCCGAAAACTGGTTCGTCACGGTCAGAAAGCGGCAATAGGTCCCAAGCACCGGAATAGAGTTCGGCCGGCTTCGCAGGGCATGTTCAAGCAAGGATCTTGCCTCATTTTCCGCTGCCTTGCCCTCCGCCGGGCTATACCAGGCCAGCTGGATTCCGCGCAGATGCAACGCGGCGAGCGCGATCTGCAGGTCGGGGTTGTTTGGCTGGTCGCTCAGATATTTTTCAAGGATCGCGCGCGCCGTCGCGAAGCGTTCCTTGGTTGTGTGATTAATCGAGGCGGTGGCCTGCTGTATCGCGACGTCTGCGGCATCCGCCTGTGGTCCGCTGTCGGCCTCGCCGAATTTGTTCAGGCGGATTGCAAGTTGATAGCCCGCGCGGGCAGCGAGCCGGGATGCGAGACGCTGCTTGTCGGGTTCGCCGGCATCCAGCCTGACTTCGGCAACGGATTCGATCTCGCGGCTGGCTACGTTGATGAGGCGTGTCCGGAAAATCCAGGATTGCGGCCCTTTCTGCAATTCTTCCTGGAGGAAGAGATCGGCGCCATGGGCGCGTGCCGGGATCGCTTCGGCCGTCGCTACCGGACCTTGCTTCTTGGAGGCGATGAGGCGAATGCCGTCGATCCTTGCCAGACCGTCGATCATTTCCGCAGCGACAGCTTGCGCCAGGGCGTTACTTTGAGGATCGGCGGCGCTGTCGACAATCGGCGGGACTTCGATGACCGGGCCATCCGATCTGAAACCGCTGTTCCCCCGCGAGGAAAAGAAGACGAGGCCGACAACGGCGACTGCAAGCAGGGCTGTGAATGCCCCGAAAGCAAATGTCTTGTGCGAACCGGGCCGGCGTTCCGGACTTGCCGGTTCGATGACCAACTCCGCGTCGGAAGCCGATATATTGCGCGCAGATCCGCGGGGCGGACCGTCCGGCATGAGAGACACCTCGGCGCTGAAAAGATAACCGCGGCCGGACACGAGCTTGACCATGTGCCGCTGCGTGTCGCCCAATGCCGCGCGGATCTCGCGGATACATTGAAACAGACTGTCTTCTGCGACGTGTATCCCCGGCCAGACTGCGTTCATCAGCTCCTGCTTGCCGACGACGCGCCTGTTGTTGGTGACGAGGAACCTCAGCAGTTCAAAGGCTTTGGGCCGCAGCCGGATCGCGGAGCCGTCAGGCCCATGAAGCTCGGCACGATCCGGATCAAGAACGAACCCAGCAAAACAAAACACCGGCTTGCAACGATCCTCAACTGCAGCATTCAAAATACGGCCCAGTATAGGGAAAGTTTAGTTCGACAGTCAATGTGCGGCCATCCGTATCCGGAAAAACAAATCGTCGTCCGCAAACACAGTCGGATCGCGGCGGAGAGCCCGATTAAATGTCGATTTTTTCGAGCAAAATCGCGGATTTCAGAAAAATATCAGAAAATATCAGAACCTAGCCGGGGCGGTATCAAGACACCGGCGCGCCGATTCCAGTACGATCCGGGCTGTTGGAGAGTTAACGGCGATTTACTCGTGAGCGGGGGGACATGCTGGTTACCATGGAGAAAGAAACAAGACTATTCTATGTGTTACATGGCGCATCTTCAGATTTGATGTTCCTAATATTCATGAGCGTTCCGCAACGGCATGGCCGCGAATTGGACATCGGACAGCCGGCAATGATGAGAGAGTTTCCCAATGGGAACGGTGCTTGATTTTCCGGTTTCCCGATCGGCGGACGCCATGCGTGCGGTCGAAATGCCGACCGCCGGGACGGACGGCCCGAGCGGGGCAGCGGTTTTTTCCCGGGCGATCATGTTTCTGGCGCGCAGCTTCATTACGGCTCACGGGGCTTCTCCCCGCATTGCGGCACTTTTCGCCGCTCAGCAGCGCTGGCTCCTGTGCCATGCCGCATTGGGCAATTACTTCACGGCCTTTCAGAGGGCTCAGGCCGGATTGACCCGGCGGGATCTCGGAAATCTTGCCTTGCAATACGGAATTGCCAGCCGGAACACGGCCTATGCGTTTTTCGACGAAGCATTGAAATACGATATCATTCGCCCGGTTTCCGGCGCCAGGCACGGTCAATCGGAGCAGGCCGCACCCGCACCGGCGACGCTTTCGATGCTGATCCGGTGGTACACGGTGCATTTTCAGGCACTCGATCTCATCGACGGCGGAGGCAGGTCGGTACTGTTCCTTTCTGAGCCGGAGACGCTGCTGGCTCTGGTGGAGCCGATTGCCGCACACGCGCTTCTTTCCAGTCCCGAAGTGCGCAGCCCCGGTCCGCTGTACGCGATCTTCACCTGGGCCGATGCCGGCGGGCTTCTCATGGACAGGCTGATTGCCGGAATAGATCCGGAGGTGCCGGCGGGGCGGGACAGGCTCCTGACCGATGTAAGCTCGATCTCCTATCTGGCGCGATCGTTCGGCCTGTCTCGCGCCCATACCAGCCGCAAGCTCGCGGCAGCGGAAACCATCGGCGGCATCGGCTGGAGCGGCCGGCGTGGTCACTCGCAGATCTGGCTCTCGCGAGGCTTTTACGGGGAATATGCGCGGGCGCACGCACGCAAGCTGCAGATTCTGGACAGTGCTTTGGCCGAGGCGTTGTCGGCTCTGGCGCCATCACCTGAAAAATCGATGGTGACCGGCGATATCTGATCGCGGCGGAGCGCAGGGCCGCACTGGTCAAAGCCCCCAGATCACCGATTCCTCGTGGCGCTTGATCAGATGCCGCAACTCCTGAAAGCCCAGGCGAACGAAATCCGCGAACTGGTCGACGGCGGGAGCGCGCGGCGCATCGACTCGTTTGAGGATGGCAAGCGCGCGCTCGGGATGCGGAATCGTGACGGGCAGAGCGGTGATCGTCTTTTCCTTGCGCTGGGCGAAGACGACGCTGTGCGGCATGATGGTCAGCGCATCCGCCGATTTCAGATAATTGATCACGCTCATCAGCGAGCCGCCCGAGTAGCGGATCTTGATTTCGGTGGCGCCGAAGGAAAGGAGCAGGGCGCGCAGGTCCGCCAGCAGCGGGCTTCCCGGCGGCGGCGCGACCCAGGGGTAGTCGAGAAGGTGGCTCGGCTGCGGCCGGCGCTTCAGCAACAGCGGATGTGTTACCCGGCACGCGACGACGTTGCGCCCGGGAAGGATCTGCTGGAATTCGAGGCCGGAGCCCTCGTCGAGAATATCGATCGGGCAGATGGCAAGATCGATCTGGTCGGCCTTGAGCGCCGCACGCAGGTCCGGAAAATAGCCGTAGCTCTGGTCGATGCGCACGTCCGGATGGCTTGCCTGGAACTCCGCGCACAGCCGGGCGATCAATGCGTCCATGAAGAAGGGGGTGCCGCCGATCCGCACGACCCCGCTCTTGCCAACGCGGAAGCTTTCCACCAGATCGGAAGCCTTGCGCGAGGCCGCGAGCATTGCGAAGCCATGCTCGGCGAGCGACAGGCCAAGCGGCGTCGGCTGCAGCGGCCGCCGGCCCTTGACGAAGAGCGGTTCTCCCACACGCTTTTCCAGCAGCGACAAGGTGCGGGATACGGCGGGTTGCGCCAGGCCCAGCAGAGCCGCGCCTTCCGTAACGCCGCCCGTCTTCACGACGGCTGCAAGCTGGATGAGGTGCCGTTCATCTATCTTCATAACGATATGTTATATTGACTGACAATAAAATCATCAATCCATACCCGCCCGGCTGCTAGTGTTCCTTCCCATACATGAGAGATCCTGGAGGATGGGCATGGTGGAGCGTGCTAAGGCGCTCACATTCAGCGAGACGACGTCGGCAGAAGCTTTCGCCGAGCGCTTTCACGCGGACAATGACGGCGATCTGCCGCGATTGATCGCGGCGGCCGTTACGCATGTTCACGATCTCATCAAGCAGTTTCGCCCGACCCGGGAAGAGTGGCGCAAGGTCATCGCCTTCCTGACGGAGGTGGGCCACGCCTCGGACGAGCGGCGGCAGGAATGGGTGTTGCTGTCCGATCTCATCGGCGCGTCCGCATTGGTCGAGGAGGTCAATTGCCGGCGACCGAAGGCGGCAACGCCGAACACCGTCCGTGGCCCGTTCTTCCGCAATGACGCGCCCGAGCGGGCATCGGGGGCTTCGATCTCGCTCGACGGCATCGGTGAGCCGCTGATGGTGTCCGTGCGTGTGCAGGATCTCGACGGTATGCCGGTTGCCGGCGCCGAGGTGATAACCTGGCAGGCCAATGCCGAAGGCTATTACGAAAATCAGCAGCCGGACCTGCAGCCGGAATACAATTTGCGTGGCCTCTTCCGCACGGATGCCGAAGGGCGCTTTCATTATCGCTCGGTAATGCCCTCCGGCTATGGCGTGCCGGATGACGGGCCGGTCGGGCGGCTGCTTGCCGGGACAGGCTATCCGCTGCGTCGTCCGGCGCACCTGCATTTCGTCATTCGCGCCAAGGGCTTCGAGACCATTACGACCCATATTTACGATGCGAGCGACCCGCATCTTGCCGAGGATGCCCTGTTCGGCGTGCGGCCGGACCTCGTCGTCCGTTTCGAGCCTGCCGAAATCGATGGAAAGCGCGCGAAGGCAGTCAACCTGACCTTCGTCATGGTGAGAACAAAGCCGGGGAGGGCAGGATAATGCGAGATTTTTCCTATGCGGGCAGTCCGGCCCAGATCGTCTTCGGCGCGGGCACGCGCAGTGCGGTGGCCGAATGGGTCGCTAAGACGGGCCGCAAGCGGGCCCTGGTTCTGTCGACGCCGCACCAGAGGGCCGATGCCGAGGCTTTGGCCGGGGAGATCGGTCCGCTCGCCTGCGGTGTTTTTACGGGCGCGACCATGCATACGCCTGTCGAAGTGACCGAAGCGGCGATGAAGGTGGTGGCGGAGGCCGGAGCGGACTGCGTCGTGTCTCTCGGCGGCGGATCGACCACCGGGCTCGGCAAGGCGATCGCCTATCGTACCGACCTTTTGCAGATCGTCGTGCCGACGACCTATGCCGGTTCGGAGGTCACGCCGATCCTCGGGCAGACCGAGGGAGGCCGCAAGACGACGGTGCGTGACGCCAGGATATTGCCGGAGATCGTCATCTACGATCCCTTGCTGACGCTCGGACTGCCCGTTGCCATGAGCATCACCAGCGGCCTCAACGCCATGGCGCATGCGGTCGAAGGGCTGTACGCGCGGGACCGCAACCCGATTTCGAGCCTCATGGCACTGGAGGGCCTGCGGGCCTTTGCGCGGAGCCTGCCTGTCATCGCGGATGATCCGAAGAACGGGGAGGCCCGCAGCGATGCGCTGTATGGCGCCTGGCTCTGCGGCTCGGTGCTCGGCACGGTCGGCATGGCGCTGCATCACAAGATCTGCCACACGCTCGGCGGCTCGTTCGATACGCCGCACGCCGAAACCCATGCGGTGATGCTGCCGCATACGGCTGCATTCAACGCGGTTGCCGCCGCGTCCGAACTAGCGGAAGCGGCCGACATGTTCGGCGGTTCGATCGGCGGCGGGCTTTGGGATTTTGCCAAGGCGCTCGGAGCGCCGCTGTCTCTCAGGGAATTCGGGTTGACGCTGGCCGATCTTGACCGCGCTGCTTCGCTTGCCGTCGAGAATCCATACTGGAATCCGCGGCCGATCGACCGGGCGTCGATCCGTCTGCTGCTGCAGCATGCGTGGGAGGGCCGGCGGCCAGGGGACTGAGACATGGCGCCGGGAGGCGTGCTGTTTGGGAGGAGAGACGATGAGGGGAGGAAACATGTTCACGAGACGCGATGTTCCGAAGACGACGGCCATGACGACTTTCCAGCATCGACCGGCATCGGCGGCGACGGCCGGATCGCAGCGGCAAAGGCGCTGTCGAGGGAACCGGGCCTGGCGAGTACCGCTCACAGGAGCGGCCCGCGTCAGGAGCGGCAGTGCTTGACCGGCGGCTGGGCACGGGTACGGAAATCCACGCTCCGGCGCATGGCTCATGCGCCCTGGCCGCCATGTCGGCTGGCGCGGCAGGCAGCAGTTGCCGATCCCGAGATCGGACTGCGTCGTGTATTGAAGGTAATTCTGGATAGGTGAGGCGACTATGAGCATCGAAGAAAAGGGCTATTTTACAGAGGAAAATTCCGTCGAGGTTGTCACCAGCCGCAACGTGAATGCCCGGGATGCCCGGCTGAAGCAGGTAATGGAAGTCGTCACCCGCAAGCTGCACGAAGCGGTAAAGGAACTGGAACCGACCCAGGACGAATGGATGGAGGCGATCCTCTTCCTCACCCGCACCGGCCATACCTGCACCGACTGGCGGCAGGAATTCATCCTGCTCTCGGATGTGCTTGGCGTATCGATGCTGGTCGACGCGATCAACAACCGCAAGCCGTCGGGCGCATCGGAGAGCACGGTTCTCGGGCCGTTCCACGTTGCGGATGCACCGGAGCTTCCCATGGGCGCCAATATCTGCTTCGACCACAAGGGAGAGGACATGGTGATCAGCGGCCGTATCCTCGACACCGAAGGCAAGCCGATCGAGAATGCGGTGCTCGACGTCTGGCAGGCGAATGACGAAGGGTTCTACGACGTCCAGCAGAAGGGCCTCCAGCCCGATTTCAACCTGCGCGGCATATTCCGCACCGGCAGGGATGGCCGATATTGGTTCCGGGCGGTGAAGCCGAAATACTATCCGATCCCGGACGATGGTCCGGTTGGACAATTGCTTGGTGCGCTCGGCCGCCACCCCTATCGGCCGGCTCATTTGCATTACATCATCAACGCGGACGGGTTCGAGACGCTGACGACCCATATCTTCGATCCCGACGATCCGTATATTCATTCCGATGCGGTGTTCGGCGTCAAGGAAAGCCTGCTTGCCGAGTTCAGGCTGATGGATGATCCCGCCCGCGCCGGGGAACTTGGCTTTCGCGGACCATTCTGGCAGGTCGAGCACGATTTCGTGCTGGCGCCGGAGAGAACCCAGATGATCGAGCCCCGCGGCACTTCTTCCTGAGCGCCGGGCGGTTGATCTGTTCGCCTCCATACTGAGACTTATTGTCGCCGATAGGCAACCCGATTCTTCAAGACAACCTAAGAATTACGTGAAAGTAGGCCGGCCAGAGCATGCGGCAGACCGGATTTGCCGGGCTTGGCGGTCTTTGCAACCATGCGGATTTCCAGGGGGCGCGGTCTTGGCTCCTTGCTCTTTCGCTTCGTGGCCGGCGAAATCTCGGCGCGAGGCGAAACCGCCTATCTGCGCGCCTATGTTACGAACGCACCGGCCATCGCGCTTTGTGAGGCGATGGCTTTCGCCTGCGGTCGGAAATGAACCTCTGCGTCGTCGAACGGCAGTCGGTCCGATCCCGGGCCGGCGACCGTAGAGCCGGATCACTGCTGCTGTAGAGCAAGCCTTAGGCCCAACGCCATATAGATCGTCCCGATGACTTTTCCCTGCCATCGGCCGACGGTGCGGTTGCGTTGCAGCCAGCCGCCGATCGATCCGGCGCCGATTGCCAGAAGCGAGGTCACGCCGATGCTGAGGACGACAAAGATGGCCCCGAGCAACGCGAATTGCGCAATGACCGATCCGCCCTCCGGGTGAATGAACTGCGGCAGGAAGGCCAGGAAGAAGAGGGCGGTCTTGGGGTTGAGGATTTCGGTGAAGAAACCCTGCCTGAAGGCGCGGCTGGGCGTGATGGCTTGCGCCGTCGGCACGTCTATGCTGCCGCTTTTTTCGACAAAAGCCTTGAAGCCGAGATAAATCAGATAGATGACACCCGCATATTTGACGATCTCGAAGGCCAGTGCGGAGGTCGCCAGCAGCGCCGACAGGCCGAAGGTTGCCATCATCGTATGGAAAAGATCGCCGGCAGCGATGCCAAGGCCCGTCGCCAGCCCGGCACGCCTGCCGCCGCTGACGGCGCGGGCGAGAGTGAGCAGTGTGGCCGGCCCGGGAATGACCATCAGGCCGAGCACCACCAGTATATAAGTTGTCAAAACACCAAGGCTGACCATCGATCCCTCAGAAGTTTGGCTTTGTGGCAAGGTCCCGGCGACGCGGAAACTCTGCATCCGGCATTTCTGGCTGGCTGAAGACTAGTCAATTTCAGAAACGATGCAACAGCCGCCTTTGCGCCGGTGCTTCGGCCATTTTCTGTCTCCGGTAGCACACGGCCGCGCGACATCGGTCGCCGAGACTTTTGATTGCGGTGCCGCTTTCATGCGCTATCCTGTTCAAAGCGGATGGATGGCGGTTCGGGAGCTGCCGCGCTCCGCCGTACGCATTTGTCATCGACTGGACTGAAAGAACGGCGACTGCACGGAGGCAGCAAACCGTGCCGGGATATCCCGGCCGGCAGGGCGATGTCGCCGGGCCTTCAACCCTTTGCAGCAACGGTTTACCGTGAAGGAGTTCATGATGCGTCTTTGCCGGATCAAGACGAAATTCCTCCTGTCAAGCCTGGCCTCCCTTTCGCTTGTCCTTTCGGACGTCGGGGCAAGCGCGTGTACCCGGCTGGTCTATCTCGGGTCGAACGGTAACGTGATCACCGCCCGCTCGATGGATTGGAAGAGCGACGTCGCGACCAATCTGTGGATCCTGCCGCGCGGTATTTCCCGCAGCGGCGAGGCGGGGCCGAATTCCATCAGGTGGACAGCGAAATACGGAAGTGTCGTGGCGACGGGCTATGACGTCTCCACAACGGACGGCGTCAACGAAAAAGGGCTGGAAGCCAATCTGCTCTGGCTGGTGGAGTCCGACTATCCCAAGTTCGGCAAGGATAGCAAGCCGGGGCTGACGATCGCCGCCTGGGCCCAGTACGTGCTCGACAACTTCGCCACCGTCGATGAGGCGGTAGCGGCTCTCGAAAAGGAGCCCTTCACCATCGTCACCGCCAATGTTCCCGGCGAGAACCGCCTGACGACGCTGCACCTGTCGATGTCCGATGCGTCGGGCGACAGCGCGATCGTCGAGTATATCCACGGCAAGCAGGTCATCCATCACAGCCGCGACTATCAGGTGATGACGAATTCGCCGACATTCGACGAGCAGCTGGCGCTGAATGCCTATTGGAAGCAGATCGGCGGTACGGTCTTCCTGCCGGGCACCAATCGCGCCTCCGATCGTTTCGCGCGGGCGTCCTTCTACGTCAACGCGATCCCGAAGGGAGAAGATCCGAACCACGCTCTTGCCAGCGTCTTCAGCGTGATCCGCAACGTCTCCGTTCCCTACGGGCTCAATACGTCAGAGGAGCCGAACATATCGTCGACCCGGTGGCGTACCGTCTTCGATCACAAGCGCGAGCTCTATTTCTTCGAATCGGCGCTGACACCCAATACGTTCTGGGTCGATCTCAAGAGGATCGATTTTTCGCAGAGCAGCAAGGTCAGGAAGTTGGATCTCGGCGAGAACCAGGACCATACCTATTCCGGTGACGCGACCTCATCCTTCAAGGAGGCCCCTGCCTTCCGCTTCCTCGGGCTTTAGGGCGCCATTCCGAAGCGGGAAGCAAAGAGCGATTTGAGGCGCGTGATATCTTCTGACGAGATCTGCGCGTCGGTCAGCGATATCCAGCAATCGATATAGTGCTGGGGCGCATAGATATGCCCGTGGCCGACCGGAGACGTCGTCGCGATCATCATGTCGAAAAGGAGCTGGAGCATGGTGACGACCGGAATCCAGGTCAGCTGCGGCGAGACATCCGGCCCGCGGGGCGATTTCATCCACTCCGGCTCGCGGAAGGCGGAGGCGGCATCGAAGAAGACCACCGGATCGCTGGCATATTGCAGATAGATGACCCGCAATGGTCCCCAGGGCGCGGCGAACTGGTCCGGCGCGTGTTCCTGGTTTGCGAAGCGGATGACCGATCCGTCGCGAAATCTCGGCAGCCATTCCGGCGTGTCCGGGTTTCGTGCCGCAGTCGCCGCTTTCCATCGGGCGCTGCGGAAGGGCGGGCCGCTCCAGAGCGCGCCGTTCACGGGATCGCCGATGACATTGTAGATATCGAGCGAGAGCTGCGAGTTCAGCGCCCCGAGGCTCAGGCCGTGCAGATAGAGCTTGGGCCGCTTGTCGTGGGGGAGCTTCGACCAGTAGCCGTAAACGGCATCGAAGAGGTCGACCGCCGTCTCCTCGCCCTGTTGCGGCTCGAAAAGCAGCGACATCCAGCTCGTCAGATAGGAATACTGCACGGCGACGCTGGCGACATCGCCGTGCTGCAGATATTCGAGCGTATCCATGGCGGCGGGGTCTATCCAGCCCGTTCCGGTCGGCACGATGACGACAAGCATGGGCCGGTCGAAGGCTCCCTCCCGTATCATCTCCTTCAAGGCCAGCTGGGCGCGCTCCTTGCTGGTCTCGGCATTGTTCAAGCCGACATAGATGCGAAGCGGCTCCTTTGCGGGCGTGTTCCAGAAGCTTTCGATGTCGCGAGCTCCGGGACCTGATGCGACGAAATACCGGCCCTGGCGTCCCAATCCCTGCCAGGCGACGAGCGAGGCGGCGCTGCCGGTCTTGGTTGCAATCTGCGGCATGGGCTGATCGTCCTCGATCAGCGCATCCGCCTGGCGGAACGAGGCATCCGCGGCGTCGAGCGCGAGCCGGAGCAATATGCCCTCGCCGATCGACCAGAATAACGCGACCGCAAGCAGGGCGCCGACCACCTTTGAAAGGCGGCTGGGCACCACGCGCGAGAGCCATTGCGAAAACAGCAGGCAGGCGATGCGAAAGAGACGGCCGACGACAAGCGCGACCAGAAAAGTCGCGGCCGCCACGGCCGCGAGCCAATAGGGGTCGGCGCTGGCGATCGGCGGCATCTTCCACAAGGTTCGGATCGAGTTCTGCCAGAAGGTGGCATGCCAGAGAGCGGCGAGGCAGAGGATCAGGCAGGCAATGCCGATCGACCACCGGGCCGCTTTCAGCGATCCCCTGGGAACCGGGAGCTGGAGATAGAGCCAGAGCCAGGTCAGTGCGGCGCCTATGGTGTAGCCGACGCCGGCGCTTATGCCGGACAAGGCGCCCTGAACGAGATAAGAGCGGGGCATCAGGCTCGGCGTGAGCGAAGCCGCGAAGAAGATGAGGCCCAAGACCATGCCGAGGAGAGAAAGGGAGCGGAATATCTCCTTGTCCAGACGACGCATGGCGATCCTTTGTTCTAACCGGGGAGCGGACCGGATTTGCCCGCAAGGCGTGTTGCGACTTCGCGCGATGCTACGCAATGGCGTTCCGAATGCCAAGAAACGTGCGGCAACATATTTGCGGCGATGCCGGAGGGCGCTTACATGCGTTCGCCGGGCAGCCGGCTTGCTTGCTTCACCCAGTCGATAAACTGCGCTTCGTCCAGCACGTCGTTCTCGCGGATGTTGAGATAACGCGTCTGACTGCTCGTCGACTCTCCCGGCGGGATCGGATGCAGCGATGTGCCGCGAAAGAAGGCCACCTTGATGTACTTCGTGAAGCAATGAATGCCCAGGAACCAGCCGTCGTCCTTCATGCCGTAGAGCGGCGAATTCCATTTCACCGCCTTTTGCACGTCAGGAACGGTCTTGACCACGAGCGCATCGATCCGGCGTCCGATATCGCTTTTCCAGCCCGGCATGGCAGCGATATAGGCTTGCACGGGTGCATCGCCGTCGCCCTTGGCGATCTGCGGGTTGCCGCCCGAAAGCAATTTTGCCTCCGATGCCGCCGCCGTGGATGCGGCCTTCGTCGGCGACTTGGGCTTTCTATCGGCCATCGTATTTCTCCAAGGTTGTTATGTGATCTATAGTATAGGGCTGATCTGCCAATCGGGAGGGCGTCGCCCGAATGCCCGAAACTTAGACGCGTCGGAATGGAGTTCGAAATTGAGCACTGCGTTCATGAAGGAAGAGAGTGCCGAAACGGCTGCCGAAACCGTGCTGCCCGACCGGCCCATTTCGCCGCATCCGAACTTTGTCACGGAGGCGGGCCTGAAGGCCTTGGAATTTCAGCTTCAGGAGGCACGCAAAGCTTATGAGGCCGCGAGCGCCATCGAAGACATCAACGAGCGCCGGCGGCAAACCGCCATCCCCCTGCGCGATGCGCGTTATTTCGCAGAAAGGCTGCGCACTGCCGAAGTCAAGCCGACGCCGGCCTCAAGTGACATCGTCGCCTTTGGAAGCACCGTGACCTATTGCCGCGAGGATGGCCGCGTGCAGAAATATCGCATCGTTGGAGAAGACGAGGCCGATCCCAAGGCGGGGTCGATTTCCTATGTGTCACCCGTCGCAGGGCTCTTGATGGGCAAGACGGTTGGCGACGTCGTGATCCTTGGCAAGGAAGAGCTGGAGATCACCGCGATCGAGTAGTGTCCATCGCCATTCCAATATAGGGGTCGAAGCTGACTTAGCCGGCCGGCTCGAACGGAGTCGCGATCGCAACCCGCGATGGCGCCACCTGGAAGTCGGCCGGCAGCATCCGGTGATAGGCGAGCATGAGCTGGCAGGCGCTGCGGGCGTCATGGCGAAGATCGTGATGGATGACGAATGTAATCTCGCCGGTGGCCAGCAGCCTGACATTGTCCTGGTCGAGATCGTGGGCGGCAAACACCGTACATTCGCGCCGGGCTTCGGCGAATGCTTTCAGGATGGCGCGATTGCCGCCGCCGGCCGAATAGACGGCGCGGATGTCAGGCTCGCGCGCCAGCGCGTCGCGGACAAGGCGTTCCGTCGTGCGGTCGACACCGAAGCCTTCCGAAACGCGCACGACCGAAAGATGAGGGAAGCGCTCCGCCAGAACGTCGCGAAATCCCCGTTCGCGCTCGTCCTCGCCGGCAAACAGACTGCTCGATAGCGTCACCAGCACCTTGCCCGTCCGTTCTCCGGCCATGCGGCCGAGCAGATAGGCTGATGTCGCCCCCGCGACGCGATTGTCCATGCCGACATAGCCGATGCGGGAATTTTCCGGCAGATCGGTAACGAGCGTGACGACAGGGATCTTTGCGGCCATGAGCTGAGCGGCAAGCTCGGCAATGGCGGGCGTCGAGGCGGCTTTGAGAACGACGCCATGGCTGCCGCGCCGGCGTATGGTGCGAAGGATGGAGAGAAGTTCCGCCTCGCTCATCGTCTCGGCCACATGAAACCGCGCGGAAAACGACGCCGGCCGCATTCCGGGCAATTCCGCTTCGAAGGCTTCGCGCACGGCGGCAGAGAAGCGCTGCGGCGTGTCCATGACGACATCGATCACCAGGCGCCGTCCGGCAAGGCCGGATTGTACATATTGCCGCTCCAGCTCGGCAATCGCCGCTGCCACCCGCGCACGGGTCACAGTGCGGACGCCTTCGCGTTCATGCATGACCCGGTCGACCGTCGCAAGACTGAGGCCCGCTTGAAGCGCGATGTCTTTCAATGGGAAACGCGATTTCAAGGCGCAGCTTTCTGAGGTTTTTTTGAGGTGTTTTGCATCTTTCTCATAGGCCGGGTCGGGGCTACGATCAATCTCATAAGTCCAACGTCATTTTGGGAGGAGATCACCATGGACGCTCAGACGCTCGCCAGCCGGCGCAGCCAGAAGGTTTGGCTTTCGGCCGATTGCGGCAGTTTCGATACTTTCAGGAGCTTGGTCGAGAAGACCGCCAATCCGGCGGACTGGCCGTTGGCGGCGGGGATCGAGAAGAACATTCTCATCTATGATGGCGACAGGGTTCGCAGCGCTGCAGCGAATGAAGACGAACGCCGCGCCCTGATGGCCGAGTGGGTGGAAGCCTTCACCACTGGACCCGGCATCGTCGTCATCAAGAACGCCATGCCCAATATGGCCGTTGTCGATCGCGCGACCGCCGTGTTCGAAGCCATCGTCCGCGACGAAAAAGAAAAGGGTAAAGGGGCGGGAGATCACTTTGCCAAACCCGGCGCCAATGACCGCATCTGGAATGCGCTGGAAAAGCACTGCCTGGCGGATCCGGAGAATTTTGCCCGCTACTATGCCTCCACGGCCGTCGCCATGGTGTCGGAAGCCTGGCTCGGAGCCGGCTACCAGATGACGGCGCAGATGAACCGGGTCAATCCGGGCGGCACCGCACAGAAGCCGCACCGCGATTATCATCTCGGCTTCATGTCGCCGCAGCAGATGCAGGCTTATCCCGGCCATATCCACGCGGTTTCGCCGCTCCTGACGCTGCAGGGCGCGGTCGCGCATTGCGACATGCCGCTCGAAAGCGGGCCGACGCTGTTCCTGCCCTATTCGCAAACCTTCTTCGAGGGCTATATCGCCTTTGGCCGGCCGGAGTTCCAGGCTTATTTTGCCGAGCATCATGTGCAATTGCCGCTCAAGAAGGGCGATGCCGTCTTCTTCAACCCGGCCGTCATGCATGGCGCCGGCAACAATGTCTCGAAGGACATCTACCGCATGGCCAACCTGCTGCAGGTGTCATCAGCCTTCGGGCGGGCGATGGAGAGCGTCAATCGCAGCCGCATGTCCGTGACGGCCTATCCCGCGCTTCTTGCGGCTCTCGAAGCCGGCGCACTCAGCCGTGCCGAGGCGGCCAATGTGATCGCATCGACGGCAGAGGGCTATGCCTTTCCCACCAATCTGGACAGCGATCCGCCGGTCGGGGGCCTGGCGCCGAAAACACAGGCCCGGATCATGGCCGAGGCGCTCGATGCCCGGATGGATGCAAGGCATTTCGCCGAGCTGATAGCCGCCCATGCCGCACGCAGGGAGGCTTGAGGATACGATGAGCCGACTGGATGGAAAATTCGCGGTCGTGACCGGCGGTACGCAGGGGCTAGGTGCGGAAGTCACCCGTCTCTTTGCCGAACGCGGAGCGGCGGCGCTGACGATTTGCGGCCGCAGCGCCGCCAAGGGCGAAGCCAAGGCAAGGGAGATCGGCGAACGCTATGGAATACCGGTCGTCTTCGTGACCGCCGATCTCGGCAAGGTCGACGGTTGCCGCAAGGTCATCGCGACAGCGGTCGAGAAATTCGGCCGCATCGATGCGCTCGTCAACGTCGCTGCCATTACGGACCGCGGCACCATTCTCGATACCGATCCGGAACTGTTCGACCGGATGTTCGCCGTCAATGTACGCGCGCCGTTCTTCCTGATGCAGGACGCGATCAGGAACATGATCGCCAATGGTATCGAAGGCACGATCGTCAACATTTCCTCGATGTCGTCGATGGCGGGTCAGCCCTTCATCAGCGCCTATTGCTCCTCCAAAGGCGCGCTCGACACGCTGACCAGGAATACCGCCTTCGCGCTGCTCAGAAACCGCATCAGGGTCAACGCCCTGAATATCGGCTGGATGTCGAGCGATGGCGAGGACCGTATTCAGCGCGAATATCACGGCGCGGCGGAGGATTGGCTGGCAAAAGCCGCCGCCGAGCAACCTTTCGGCCGGCTTGTCGACCCCGCCGAGGTCGCACGCGCCGTTGCCTTCCTGTCGTCCGGGGAATCCGGCCTGATGACCGGCGCCACGATCAATCTGGATCAGTCGATCTGGGGCGCCTACGAGGGCACGCCGCATCCGCAGCAAGCGATGTGAGGAAGGCAGTCAGCGGAAGGGAAAGACCCGCCCGCCGACGACCGTAGCCGCATACTCCTTCTCCCCTCGGGGAGAAGGGGTCATGCGGCAATGACTCTACGTCATTGCAATACCCTTAGCCGGCGAGCAGATGCCGTGTATGGCAGCGAAGTGCCAGCCACCCCTAAATCCCGGCTCAGAAGCCCTTGATCGTGCCGTCCGACCAGACCAACTTGCCGCCGCGGATCGTGCTGCGCAGGCGCGGCACGCGGCCGCGCTCGGCGATCAGGAGATCGGCGCGCAACCCTTCGGCGATCCGGCCGCGATCATCGAGGCCGAGCGCCTTTGCGGGATTGGCGCTTGCCAGTGCCGTGGAGGCGGCAAGACCGCCGGTGCCGATCTCCGCAAGTGCGATGACAGCCGGAAGAATGGCCGATGGATGGTAATCGCTCGCAAGAATATCGAGCACGCCGGCCTCGTAGGCTTCCCGAGCGGAAAGATTGCCGGAATAGGAAAGGCCGCGCAGCGCGTTCGGGGCGCCCATCGCCGTTGCCAATCCCAGCCGCCTTGCTTCGGCCGCCGTTGCGATATTGATCGGAAATTCGCTGATGGCCGCGCCGAGGCCGTGCAGAAGTGCGGCTTTCTCGACAGTGTCGTCGTCATGGGACGCGAGCACGACGTCGTGCTCGCGCGCGAGTTCGGATAGACCTTTGATGATGTCCATGCTGTCGCCATGCTCGGAGCGGGCGGCCATGCGCTGCTTGACCATCTCCGCCGCCTGAGTCTCGCTGATCTTCTTTACCTTCGCCGTGTTGGCGATGTGCAGCTCTATATCGCGATATTGCCCCTGACCCGGCGTGTGATCCATCAGCGAGATCAGGTGAAGCGCGCCGGCATCGATCAGGGTTCTTGCTTCCTTCACGGCCGGCAGGAACGTCACTTCGAAGCGGCCATGGACGCGATGGTCGATCAAAAGCTCGTCCCGCATCGACGCAAGCTTTTCGATCATTGCGTGGGTATGCTCGATGGACCGGACATGGCCATAGGTTGCAGGCGTGAAGGCGACTGCCGCGTAGGCTGTCGTCACGCCGTTGGCGGCCAGCATCTTGTCGAGGTCGTAGACACCGAGTTCGAGCGGCATGCGGACATTGACGCGCGGCTCCACGCATTTTTCGATCATGTCGCCATGCATGTCGACGAAACCGGGCAGCATAAGCCGACCGTGACCGTCTATCTCCGCTCCTTCGACGGGCCGCTCGCTGATATCGGCGATCAACCCATCCTCAATTCTGACGGCACCACGTTCGATCACGCGGTCCTGCAATACAATTTCGAAATTACTCAGCCACATCGTCCTGCTCGTCCTCGATCTTGATGGCTTCGAGATGAAGTTCCCGGTCGATCAATGCCCTTACATCTTCGGGGTGGTGAAAGACACCGATCATTGCAACGCCGGAGGTCTTGAGTTGGGCCAATCTCTCGACCAGCGCCTTGCGGGCTGCATGATCCAGCGAGGCCGTCGGCTCATCGAGCAGCAGAAGGCGCTGCGGCAGAATGAGGGCGCGGGCCAGATTGACCTTCTGCTGTTCGCCCCCGGAGAATGTCGAGGGATAGGCCGACCAGAGCTGCCTCTTGACGCCGAAGGCATCGAGCCAGCGCCGGGCTTCCGTCAGGGCTTCGGAATGCGACCTGCCGGCAAGCCTTAGCGGCTCGGCGACGATCTCTTCGGCGGCAACGCGCGGGCGCGCATTGAGGAACTGCGTGACGAAGCCGATTTCGCGGCGGCGCAGAACGGCGATATCGACGTCGGCGGCTGTCGCCAGATCGATAACGCCTTCCCGGGTATGATAGTAAACGTGGCCGGCGCGCGGCAGGTAGGAGCGGTAGAGCGTACGCAGCAGCGTCGATTTGCCCGCACCGTTCTCGCCCTTAAGCAGGATGAACTCACCTGCGTTCAGTTCGAAATCGATATTCTCGAAGGCAAACAGCGTGCGCCTGAGGTGATGCATTTCGAATTGTTTCGAAAGGCCTTGCACGCGCAACACCGGGGTCGCGTTCCGCTGGGTGGAAACCTGAATATTCATTTCTCGTGTTTCCCTCAAAGCTTGGCGTGAACGAGCTGCTGCGTGTAGGCGTGCTGCGGATCCTGGAAGATCTGGTCGGCAAGACCCTGCTCCACGATCTTGCCGCGCCGCATGACCATAACCCGGTCCGCCATCGTGCGGATGACGCCGAGATCATGTGAGACCAGAACCATGGTGATGGAACGCTCACGCTGCAGCCGCTTCAACGTATCGAGGACCAACGCCTGAACGCTGACGTCGAGGCCGGTCGTCGGCTCGTCGAGAAGCAGCACGGCGGGCTCCAGCGCGATCGCCTTGGCAAGCTGCACGCGCTGCTGCATGCCGCCCGAAAGCTCGTTCGGCCGGGCGTCCATGCGCTCGATCGGAAATTCCGAAGCATCGAGCGATTGGCGTGCCCTTTCGCGCAGTTCGGCGAAATTGCGGTTGCCGGCAATCAGCAGCCGTTCGGCGACATTGCCGCTGCTGGTATGGTTCATCAGCAGCCCGAGATGCGGATTCTGATAGACGATGCCGATATGATGCGCCCTCAGCATCCGCCGCTCGAAGCGGTCGAGCGTGAAAAGGTTGCGGCCCTCATGACCGGGAAGGGCGAGATTGTAGGTGCCGGTATCCGGCGTATCCTCAAGGTTCATCATTCTCAGCAGCGTCGACTTGCCGGAGCCGGATTCGCCGACGATGCCGAGCACCTCGCCCGGATAGACGGTCACGTCGACGCCGCCAAGGGCAGTGACGTCGCCGTAATTGCGTGCGATGCCGCGCATGGTCAGGATCGGCTCGGCCATCATCAGCCGCGGCGGCTGGCGGGTCAGCTCCGCCGATTGAGTGGGGTCAAGCGCGGCCATCAATCCATCCTTCCATTCTTGTACCATGTTTCGCCGATCTCGACCGTTTCGGCCTCAGCCTTGCGGATGTGCTTCACGCCGAAATGGCTGTCGGACAGTTCGTATTGCGAGGAGCCGTCCTCCTGCGGAAGTTCGTTCATGAAATAGCCGGTGACGCTGCTGCGGTAGCAGGTCTTGTCCTGATGATCCTCGACGCGGTAGGGCACGTCGTCGAAGACGAGCGGTTCGACGCGCGTATAGGGCGGCACGGCGAAGATGCGCTTCTCGCGGCCGGCCGACAGGATCGTCAGGTGATCGGCCTGATTGAGTTTTGGCACGTCCCAGCGCGGAATGGGTGACGGCGTCATCACATGCCGGCCGTTGACCATGCTCGGATAGCTCGAACCCTGCATGATCCGTCCCGATTTGACGAGCTGTTCGTAGAGCACGAGCCAGAGCTGCCCGTAATCGGCATCGCCATGCATTTCGCGTGCGACCGACATATCCGGCTGGACGGGTCGCAATGGCTCGGGGTTCGGCACCTGCAGCACCAGGATCTGGTCCTCGCGCAGTTTTTCCTCCGGAATGCGGTGGCGGGACTGGATGATGGTCGCGGCCATCGTGTCTTCCGTTTCCACCGCCCCGCCGACCCGCGCCACGAATTTGCGGATGCTGCTGGCATTGACCGAGTCGTCGGACCCCTGGTCGATGACCTTCACGACGGAGGTCGGTTTGAGCAGTGTCAGCGTGACCTGCAGACCGCCGGTTCCCCAGCCGCGCGCGATCGGCACCTCGCGGCTGGCATAGGGCACCTGATAGCCGGGAACGGCGACCGCCTTCAGAATGCGGCGGCGCATTTCTCGCTTGGCGGATTCATCGAGAAAACCGTAGTTGAAGGCCATCCAGGGCTTGGTCAATTCCTGAAGTTTCATAGCGCGACCTCCTGCTGGTGCGAGGCAAGCTTTTCGGCTTCGGCCGGCTTTGCGGCGGCGGCGTCCTTGTCCGTCTTGACGCGGCGCAGAGCATCGAGAGTCGACTGGAACGTGACATAGTGCGGAAGCTTGAAGTGGATGCAGAAGCCGGAGCTTTCGACCGGCTCGGTGTGATAGAGAACGAATTCCTCATTGGCGGCCGGATGCGGATTGGGCTGGCTGGAGGCGAGATCGAGCGTTGCCGCCGCGATCACCTTCACCTCGTTCCAGCCGAAGGTCGCCGAGAAGCCCAGTTGCAGTTCCCTGGCCTTGGAGATGACTTCGGTCTGGCTGACACGGACGCGACCGGCGCTGAAGATCGTGCCGGAGGGATGACGCAGACGGACCGGGGCGTAGGCCAGGCGCAGCTCGTTGACCGTCGGATGCACGGCGCTGTAGCCGCGCATCGTCGCATAGCCGAGCGCCAGCGTGCCGCCGGTGTCGGCGCGGGCCAAGCTCTGAAGCTTGTGGGCGCGTGCGGCCGGAAAGAGCAGCGGCTCGCGCGTCAGGTCGGGGATTTCCTCCGGTGCGACCGTTTCGACCGGATGGTCCGGAATAAGCCCCTGCGTCTTCTGCCAGCTGGTGAGCGACGGTTGGGTCGCCGGCGCCGGTTCGGCGGCCGGGATCACCGCTTCCGGCACGTAGTCCTCGCCCTGCAGCACGTCGACCTGAAGCAGACGATGGGAGTAATCCAGCGTCGGCCCCAATATCTGGCCGCCCGGAATGTCCTTGAAGGCGGCCGAGATGCGGCGAACGGTGAAGAGATCCGGCTGGTCGACGGGCTCGGCGACGGCAATGCGCGGCTGGGTCGTGCGGTAGGCGCGCAGCAGCAGGATCGCCTCATAGAGATCGCCGCCGGCCTGGGCGAGCGCCAGGGCTGCGAGATCCGGCTCGTAGAGCGATGCCTCGCCCATCAGCCGGTCGACGAGATAGGGGAGGCCAGTCCGCACGGCCTCGACGCGCTCGCGCGTGATCGGGCCGAGATCGGCGCGGAACAGCCGCTCCGCCTGTTCGATGGCATATTCGCCGCCACGGGTTGCTACATAGGCCATCAGAGCACCTCGATTTTCGTGGAACGGGGGATACCGAGCAGGCGCTTGCCGTCGACGAGATAGAGATCCCAGCCGAGCGGGTAGCGGATCGCTTTTGCGCGCATCTGCCAGAAGCCGGGATCGATGCCGCCGATTTCGATCGTGAGGCTTTCCTTGACGCCGGGGCCGGAAAGACGCAGCCGTTGCCCGGAGCCGAAATGCGCGGGAGCAAACAGGGTCGCGGCATCGTCCGGATAAAGGAGGCTGCCGATCTGCAATGCCGACAAGGCTTCGACGTTCTCGGCGGAGTCGATGGCGGAAAAGACGTAGTCGGCGCGGGCAAGCGGCATCGATCTTGCTCCGGTTGCGGCCATCTTCTGATCCAGCGAGGGATCGTTCGTCACATGGAAGCTGCATTCGCGATCGAGCAGGCTTTCGGCGATTGGCCAGAAGCCTTCAGCTGGCAGCTCGCGCAACTGGCCGGGGCGGCTCAGCGCCCATAGGAGCTCGTCGAAGGTGGCGTTCGTGCGGGTGTCGTCCAGGGTGGGCAGGAGATTGTGCGCCATGGTCAGAATGTCTCCATCTGCACGCGGGTCGCTTCCACCTTCTGCAGCAGCAGCCGGTCTTCCTCTTGCTGGTGAAGCCGTTCGGCGTTCAGGAGTTCGAGAATGAGATCGGCCTGATGGCCGGCTGCGATCGCCGCGTCGATGACAGCCATCGCCATGGCATGTTCGAGATCCCGGCCGACCACCGCGCCGTAGCCTTCCACGGCGCGATCCGGCACGCGGATATGCGCTTCCGACACCAGGACCTCGCCCAGATGAAAGGCGGTGCTGCGAACGGTATCGACGAGCGGCAGCATAGCGAGGCCGGTACGGTTCACGATAACGTCGACCTCGCCGAGCGTGTCGAGTACCTTTTCGGCGGATGCCTTTATGTTCGCCGTACGGGCGGCAGCGAGAATTTCCAGCGCCTGCGCATGATCGTAGGATGCGCTGACCGGACTACCGGTCTTCTCCTCAGTCATCATCTTTTCCTTAGGCCTTAGGGTTCGTCTGGGATCGGCGAGGATTCGCCTGAATTATTCGAATGATTAGTATAATCATTCGAATGAATTGTCCACGACGTTTTGGCTTGCCAAAGAGATTTCTGAAGCGGCGTCGGCTCTTCAGTCGCCGCGCCGGCGCAGCCATTCCGCCGTGATCCGGCTTGCCTCGCGCGCCGCTGCGGCGGGTGGCTGCCCGTCCAGCAGGGCAAACAGAAAAGAGCCCGCGAACCGGTCGCCGGCGCCGATCGTGTTTGCCGTGTCGACCCTGGCCGCCGGTTCGACCTCGCTGGTCGCGGAGCCGTCGAACAGCGTGATCGGGCGCGTGCCATCGGTCAGCACGAGCATCTTCAGCCGCGAACCGGCAATTTCGCCGGCGCGCTGCCAGGCAAGCGCGACATCATCGGGAACGTCGTCGCGGGAGGAGATGACATAGTCGGCCGGGCGCGGCGTTGCCGGCCGCAGCGGAAATTGCGAGACGACCAGGGGTTGACCGTCGATCTGTTCGACAAGGTCCTTGTCGAGGGCGAGCGCGTTGATATAGACGCCGGCGCCCGACAGCTTTCCGGCGGCCGCAAGCGGTCTGGAGCGCCCCGCTGGCGCCATGATCGTTCGTTCCCCGCTCGGCTCGAGGAGTATTTCCAGAGGCGCCGTCTCTCCCGGCGTCATCGTTATGTAGCCGGTGTCGAAACCGGATGCTCTGAGCGATTGAAGCGCTGCCTCTCCCTGCTCGTCCTGCATCAGCCGCGAGACGATGGCGACATCGGCTCCCAATTCCAGCAGCTGCCGCCCGGTATAAAAGGCGCCGCCGCCGAGCCGGGTCGTGCGGGACGAAAATTGTATCCGTCCGCCCGAAACCAGCGGTGCGTCCAGTTGCCATATGCGGTCGTGATTGACCGATCCGATTACAATTACACGGGGCATGCTTTGCCTATCTGTCGTCAATGCCGGGTGCGAGCGCATCTACGATGAAACGCTGCGCCAGCAGGAATATCAGAAGAACGGGCACGATCGACAGTAAACTCGTGGCCATGAGCGGCCCCCAGGCGCGATCGGCGCCTTCGAGATCGGCAAAGGAGGCGATGCCGGTCGTCAGCGTTTTCTTGAATGCGTCATCAAGTACGAGCTGGCCCCACAGATAGATATTCCAGGCACCCATGAAGGAAATGACCGAAAGCGCCGATATCGCCGGAATGACGTTCGGAACGCCGATCTCGATGAATTGCCGCCATAGGCCGCTTCCATCGATGCGGGCCGCTTCGAATATCGAGGCCGGCAGTGACCGGAACGCCTGCCGCATGTAGAAGACATAGAAGCCGATATAGGGGATCGACGGGATGATCATCGCGCCGTAGGTGTTGAAGGCCTGCAGCTTCACCACGGCGATATAGGTCGGGATGATCGCCAGTACGTTCGGAAAGGACATGGTGGCGATGACGAACCAGAACAGTGCCTGTTTCCCTTTAAACTCCAGCCGCCCGAAGGCAAAACCTGCCGGCACCGAAAGAACGAGCTTTCCGACCGTGATGAGGGTGGAGGTGAGCATGGAGTTCCATAGCCACATCCAGATCGGATGGCGGCTTGCGGCGGCGGTGAAATTCGACAGCGTCGGGTTTTCCGGCCAGAAGCGCAGGGCCTTCGCCATGATCATGTCATTGGGGGTGAAGGCGGCCGACACCATCCAGACCAGCGGAAACACGGTGACGATGCAGATTGCCAGAAGCACGACATGAAGCAGCAACCTGTGAAGCCTATGGCCAATATCGCTCATCTGTAGTGAACCCGCTTTTCGCTGACACGGAACTGCAGCCATGTAATGGCAAGCACGAGAACGATGATGATGACGGCGACCGCGCTGGCCGGCCCGAACTGAAAGAACAGCAGGCCCTGTTGCCACAGGAAATACAGCAGGCTCGAGCTTCTGCCCGCCGGCCCGCCATGGGTGAGCACGTCGATGATGCCGACGATATCGTCCAGGACATGGAAGAAGGTCGTGACGCTGATGAAGAAGGCGGTCGGCGTCATCAACGGCAGGCTGACGTTGAAGAAATGCCGCGCCGCGCTGGCGCCGTCGAGTTGCGATGCCTCGCGCAGTTGATGCGGCAGGTTTGCCAGTGCTGCCAGCCATAGGAGCATGTTGAGGCCGAAAGTCTTCCAGAAGGTCACGAGGCTGACGCAGAGGAGCGCAAGGTTGGGGTCCGTGTGCCAGCGCGACGGCGGAAAGCCGAAATGGCCGAGGATTTCGTTGAACAGACCGTTGACAGGATTGAACAGCCACGACCAGGCAACGCCCGCGACCGAATAGGCCACGATCGTCGGCAGGAACAGGCTGCCGCGATAAAGCCCCTGCAGAGGATTTTTGCGTACCGAATGCAACATGACGGCAAAGATCAACGGGATGACGATCTCGGCCGGGATGAGCACGGCGCAGTAAAGCAGCGTGTTCCACGCGGCCATGCGGAAATCGGGATTGTCGAAAATGGATGCGTAGTTGTCGACGCCGGCGAAGCGAATGTCTGCCGACAGCAGGTTCCAGTCGACCACCGACAGCAGCATCGATGCGATCAGCGGGCCGTAGAGGAATATCGCAACGGAAAGAACGGCCGGCCCCACGAACAGGTATGGGGCCAGTGATCTGAAACGGAATGGCATGATGCTGAGCCTATGCCTGGATCAGTCCTGCCAGCTCGTCGTGCGCGCCCTTGATGCCATCGGCAACGGTCGTTTCCTTGAGCAGCATGCGCGAAACCCACTTGCGCCATACGGTCTGGCCTTCGAGGCCACGCTTGCCCGGCCAGATCGTCTCGGCGGTCAGGCCGTCGGAAAGCTGTGCTGCGGCCGGCTTCATGAATTCGTTGATCAGCGGAATGTCGTGCACCGACGTATTGAGATAGCCGGTTTCCGACCAGAGCGCCTGGCCTTCTTTCGAGGCGCAGAATTCTAAGAAGGCAAGCGAGGCTTCCGCCTGTTCCTTGTTGCGGGTGTAGACGGCGAGGAAGTTGCCGCCGCTGTTCATCTTGCGCGCATGCCCCGGCATGCCCGGGAACTTGGTCGTGACGGCCTTTGCCGCGCCGAACGGGAAGGTGACGGCGGATGTCGAGCTGGTCGTGCAGATCGCGAGCGCGCCGGACTGGAAGGCCGCCGTCTGTTCCTTGTCGCTGACCGGCAGCCACAGACCCTCGTGCGCGGGGGCGCAATATTCGTTCATGCCGGCGATGGCTTCGGGGCTGTTGAGCGCCAGCTTGCCATCGGGATCGATGATGAAGCCGCCGGCATTCTGGATGAAGGATTGGCTCGTCCATTCGTTGTTGGAGAGCGAGATCGGCGAGCGGTAGGTTGGGTGTTTGCCCTTCAAGGCGGTATCGAGCTTGCGTGCGCTCTCGTAAAGCCATTTGGTGTCCGGCGTTTCGGGCAGGTTGGGATCGAGGCCGGCCGCTTTCCAGATCTCGCTGTTGATATAGGTGATCGGCGTCGACATGGCCCAGGGAAGACCGATGACCGCGCCATCGATGGTGACCAGCGGCAATACGGACGGGCGGAAGTTGGCAAGGATTGCTTCCGCCTTTGCGGAATTGATCTCGCGCAGGTCGCGGGCGCCGAGCGTGCGCTTGGCGAAATAGCCGAACTTCCAGCCGGTGACCATCATGGCCGGCGGGCGGCCTGCGGCGATGCTGGCGACTGCCTTGGCGGTCACGGCTTCATAATCGCCGTCGAAACGGTTTGTCACCGTCACGCCGAGCTGCCTGGCGTTGAAGGCATCCACAACCTTCTGGAACGGCTTGTCGGCGCCCCAGGTGCTTGAAATCTCGATGGCCGCATCGGCGGACCGAGCCTTGCCGGCCATGGCGATCGATGTGCCGATGACTGCGGTCGTGCCCGCGATAAATTGACGACGATTAAACCCTACCATCTCATCCTCATTATTCGAATGAATAATAAAACATCCGGATATTTATCTAGCGACGACAAGTGACATCCATGTGAAGAGGAAGGCGGGCAAATTTCAGAAAACGCGGATGAAATTGACTTTTATTGCTGTTTGTTGGATCTCGATCCTCGTTCGGAGATTGAAAAGCGATGCTGTAGCCGATATATGACATTCGAATGACATGGTGAATTCGGAAGGCAGGCATGGAGAAAAAGTCGCCGCACGGGCAATGGCAGCAGGTCGAGAGCGATATTGCCGAGGATATTCTGACCGGCCGTCTCTCGCCCAAGGCACAGCTTCCGACGGAAACCGACCTGATGGAGCGTTTCGGCGTCGGGCGCCACACCATCCGGCGTGCCATCTCCCGCCTTGAGAGCCGCGGTCTCGTGCTGGTGGAGCAGGGGCGCGGAACCTTTGTCCGGGACAGCCGTCTCGACTACCGTTTGTCTGAGCGCACGCGCTTTTCCCAGAATCTTCTCGATCAGGGCAGGGAGCCGCTCGGACAGGCCATCCACGAAGAGGTGGTTCCGGCGTCCGAGGCGATCGCGGAAGCGTTGCGGCTTCCGCATGGCGAACCCGTCTATCATATCGTCAGGCGCGGTTTCGCCGACGAGGAGCCGATCAACTATTCGCACGCCTATTATCCCGTGCGTCGTTTTCCGGGCTTCGACGAGGCGCGGCGCAGTGGGCGAAGCGTGACTGTCATTCTGGCCGAATACGGCATACCCGACTATATCCGCCTGCGCACCGACATCGTCGTCCGCCTGCCGACGAGCGAGGAAGCGAAGCAGCTTAGCCAGTCCATGTCCCAGCCGGTGGTGGCGCTGAAAAAGGTGGACGTCGATCTCAAAGGCACCCCGATCTCCTATTCCGAGTCGGTGTGGCCGGGCGAGCGCGTTCAGTTCTCGATCGACAATACCAGCCAGCTTCTCGATGTGCTTGCGCGCGGCGACGCCGGCTGACGGATTGGTCCGGTGCGTTGTGCTCCCTGCGGAGACGGAATGACGCGCCGGCATCCTGGCGATGCGTTTGGCATCGGCAAGCTTAACTCAAGACTAACTATGATTTAAAGCAGCGCGAGCGATTTATGCGCGCGGCGACGAGTTGTTATACCGTTCGATATACCAGATGGAGATCCAAGAAAAATTCTGCTGGGATTTCTGGTGCGGTTTTACAGGGACATGGTCGAGGGCCGGAATGCGGGCACGGATGCCGGCAATTCATCGCGCCTGCTCCTGAACCTTCAGGTGCTGCGCGCGCTTGCGGCATTGTCCGTCGTCGTCGCCCATGCCTTGCACGAGAACGAGGCACTGGCCAGCGTAACTGGCCGCGCGGCGGTCGATGGCTCCGCATGGAATCTCGGCTTCGGCGTCGACATATTCTTCGTTCTTTCCGGCTTCATCATGACCCATACGGCGGCGTCGGAGTTCGGCAAGGGCGGCGCTCCGCTGCGCTTCTTCCTGCGGCGGTGCGCGCGTGTGATCCCGCTTTATTGGCTGCTGACGAGCGTCATGTTGCTGGGTGCGCTCGTGGCTCCGTCACTGCTTGCGGTTCCCATCGGCTCCTTTTCGCATGTTCTGGCGTCCTACTTCTTCATTCCGTCCGGGCGCGGTGTGGACGAGATCAGGCCAGTGCTGGCGCTGGGCTGGACGCTGAACTATGAAATGTTTTTCTACGTGTTCTTCGCAGCCGCGCTCCTGTTGCCGATAAGGGCGGGTATCATCTGGCTGTCGGTGCTCATGATCGGGATGGCGCTGCTCGGAAATCTCGTCGATCCCGGCCGGGTCCAGATCGCCTTCTGGACGAACCCGATCATTCTGGAGTTTCTGTTCGGCGTTCATGTCGCCTTGATCGTTCGCAGCGGCGTCAGGATCGGCGGCGTGACGGCGCTTGGGCTGACAGCTATCGGCCTGCTGGGGTTCGTGCGCATTTCCACGCCCTGGAACGATGCGGCCTTGCCGCAATTCCTGCGAAGCGGCGTGCCTGCGGCACTGTTCGTTCTGGCGGCGGCAATCGGTCCCGTCCTGCCCCAAAAGAGGATCATCCTTTGGGCCGTGGCCTTGGGGGACGCCTCTTATAGCCTCTATCTCTCCCATCCCTTCGTCTTGCGGCCGATGCGTGCCGTCTGGGCGGAAACGATCGGCGGCAGTCTTCCTCTTGGCATGTTCGTTGTATGCGCAACGCTTGGTGCCGCCATATTTGCCCTGGCCCTGTTCAGGGGCGTCGAAAAACCGCTGACGAGCCGCGTCCAGAAGGTCGTGCTCGGTTCTGTACGGCGCAAGCGTGTGCCAGCCGCCCCTCGTCCGGCCGTTGACACAGAGAGCGCATGATTTTCTTCAGGCGGCCTGCTTTCCCCTGAGATAACCGGCATGGTTCGCAGCGGCCGAGGCCACGGCGTCCAGCTGCGTCGCGGCGCGGATGAGGGTATGGCGTGCCGGTGCGTCAGGCTCGTTGATCCAATAGGCAAGATGGTTGGCGGCGTTGCGAGAAACCGTGGCCAGGCGCAGCGGATCGCTGCGGCCGAGCCGGCGCAGGACGGCATTCAACGGTTTGGAGAGGCGAGGGTGCTCGCGTGCCAGCTCGGATAATGTAATTGCCGCCTCGCCGATCGTGAGGGCGGCGAGCATTCCGCGCAGGTCCTCTTCGGCCTGCTTTTCCGAGACGCCCGCATTCGTTGCGGCCTGGCCGCCCAGGCGATCGACCGTCCTGCTGAGCCAATGCTCTCTCGTCCAGCGCGCAGGCGTCTGGCCGATATCCGCGAGGTCATGGCGCGTAGCGCGCTGCAGGCGTTGTCTTTTTGCCGGCAGATTGGGTGGAAACAGAAGCGTGAAGACCAGGACGCCTGCGCCGACGCCAAGCAGCAGCGCCAGAGCGCCGTTGAGAAAGGATGCCGCGTCGGCGCGGCTGGTATTGTCCGGGCTGACCAGATCCAGGAACAGGAAGGCAAAGCTCGTCGCCAGGGCGGCGGTGCCGGCATTGCGCATGGCAAGGCCCGTCGCAAACATGATGACGCCGATGAGGACGGCCAGTTCGGTAAAGTCCGACAGCATCGGCAGGATGGCGAAATTGCAGATCGCGGCCGCAAGCACCGCGACCATCCCGCCTTTCAGGAAGCCCATCCCGCCGACCACCGGATTGGGCCGGGTTGCGAACAGGGCGCAGATGACACCCAGGATGACGATGAAGCTGGGGCCGGAAGGCCAGGCCGTCGCGATCCAGAACCACGATCCGATGACGATGGCGACGAATGTGCGAATGCCGTTGTGAAGGGCAAGGAGATGATCGACATGAAAAGAGAGCTTGAGCCTTGAGGGCGGCGCCTTCTCGTCCGAAAACAGCGTTTGGCGGATGAGCGCGCCATGCGCGGCTTCGAGCAGCCTGTCGAGATGATCGAGAATAGCCAGCCGTGGCGAAATCGCATGGCCGGTGCTGACGGGCGTTTCGGACAGCGCGGCCCGGACCTCGGATCGCAATGCGGCAACCGCGTCCGGATGGACCTCTGCTCCGGAACCGATAGCATCCAGCAGGCTCGCCGTTTTTCCGACAAGGGGGTCGTCGAGATCCGGTCGTGCCGCGAGATGCTCGCGGAGGGACTGCGCAATGGCCATCTGCGTGAACATCGCCACTGCCGCGCCGCGCAAATGGCCGAAGCGGCTGCGCACGGAGCTGGAGCTGGCCGCCGCATATTCCGCGGCGACATCCAGTTCGAGCGCTCCCGTCAGCAGCCGCTGGAAGCCAGACGTATTGGCCTGGCCGCGCAAAGCGCGGGCGCAGAGATCGGCGACCTGACGGAGATATGTCGCCAGGCGGTTGCGGATGTCCAGCAGCGGAGTTCCGGGGGCGAAAATGGTGGTGAAGACCGCTTCCGTCATGATCCCGAGACCGATGTAGATCACGCGGGCGATCGCAATGTCGAAGACCTCCAGCGGCGAGCTGATGGAATCGAAGGCAATGATTGCTGCCGTATACCCGGCAAGCACCGCGCCGTAGGAGCGGAAGTTGCGCAAGCCCGTGGCAAGCGCCGTGCACAGCCCCAGCCACAGGCCGAGCGATAGAATGAACAGTTCCGGCACCTGTGCGAATAGCGCGACCATCGTCACCGCGGCGACGGCTCCGATGACCGTGCCCAGGATTCTGTACTGGCCTTTGGAAAGGCTCATGCCCCGGCTGGATTGCGCCACGATCCAGACGGTCATCGGCGCCCATTTCGGATCGTCGAGATTGAGCAGGAAGGCGATGTAGAGCGCCACCAGCGACGCTGCCGTCGTTCGCAGCGCGAAACCGACCGCCGGCCACGTCAACCATCCCGGAAGCGCGATGCCGCGGGCCAAGGGGGTCAGGAACTTCGACGAATTGAAAAATGCCGCTGTCATGGCCGGAGCCATAACGGTGTCGGCGGCTAAAGATAATACCGTAATTTCAGGACATATTATTGCTGAAAATGGTATTATCTGAAGCGATCGCCCGCGAAGGCCGCGCCGGGCCGGCGAACATGATCCTTTCGAAAGGTAAAGCATGATCACGGACCTCGAGAGCATTCGGATTTTTCTGCGGGTCGTGGAGCGCGGCAGCTTCACGGCCGCCGCCGCGCAGCTGCGGCTGCCTTTGACCAGCGCGAGCCGGCGCGTGAAGCAGCTTGAGGATGATCTCGGCGTTCAATTGCTTTATCGCACGACGCGGCGCGTATGGGTCACGGATGCCGGGCGCGACTATTATGAGCGTTGCATCCGCGCCGAAGAGATATTGCAGGAGGCGGACCAGACCGCCCGCGCGGTGCGCATCGAGCCGCAGGGGATGCTGCGCGTCCTCATGCCTTATACGCTCGGCCTGAGCGTGGTCGAACCCAGGCTCGGCGAGTTTCGCCAGCATTATCGGAAGGTGCAGCTTGCTCTCACCTATGACAACTACCCCCTCGATCTGATCGAGCATGGCTTCGACGTCGCGTTGCGAACGGGGCCGCTTGCCGATTCCGGCTATTCCGCGCGCTTGCTTGGAAGGTCCCGCGCCCATCTTGCCGCAAGCCCAGCCTATCTCGACAGGTTTGGCCGTCCGGAGCGTCCGCAGGATCTGAGGGAGCACGCCATCATGATCATGGGTGCCGGGACTTCTCTGGCGACGGTGCGGTTGCTCGATGAAGCCAGCAACGTAACCGAGGTCGTCGTCAAGCCGATCCTGATGTCCAATGAGGCGACGACCATCATTCGGCAGGCCGTTGCCGGAGCCGGCATAGCCTTGATATCGCCTCAGCTTGCCTCGCAGCACTTTGCGCGCGGCGAGCTCGAAGCCGTTCTTCCGCAATGGCAGCGCGCCGATGACATCGAGCTCAACGCGCTCTTTCCGAGGCGGGCGACCTCGGATCGCAAGGTGCGCAGCTTTGTCGATTTCCTCGCCGAGGTGTTCAAGGACTGGAGGGTATAGGGGCCTGCTTGCGCAGCCGTTCAATCGGCCCATTCGGGATCGGTCGTGAAAGCGATCGTAAGCCAACGGTCCGGGCCTTCGTCGCCGATTGCCTCGCCGATCTCGTCGCGGATGTGATCCCATTCCTCCAGTCTCTTCGCAGGCCCGTTTGGCGGTACGATGAAATAAAGCTCGATCTGCTTGCCGCGGCCGACGCGCGCGACATAGGAGCGGTAGGATTCGAAATCGTAACGCCGAACGATGTCGGTCGCCACGCGGTCGACATGGTCTCGCAGGTCCGAAGGCGTCACGAGGAGGATATCGGCGAATGCCTGCTTGATCGTTCCGATCGGCATGGGAATGACGACGAGGCAGACCAGGGCGAGAGCGACCGGATCGACATAGGGCGACATCCATTGCAGGCTTGTGCCCTGAATGAGAAAGCCGAAGATGAAGGCAAGCAGCAGCGCGCCACTGAGGCTTCCCGTCATTATCCAGGCCTTGACGTCCAGAGCAATGAAGCTGGATCTGAGCTCGTCGTTCGCCCGTCTGCCATAGGCAGCCATCACGAGAGCAATGAGCATGGTCAGCGCGGCATAGATAATGGCCTGATCGAAGGAAAGATGCCGCCCACCGGCCATGATGCTGCCGATCGCGTTGATCAGGGCGTAGATCGCTGCCCCCGTCAGCAAAATGCCGTTGAGACCGAGCACCATGGGTTCGAGGTGCCAGAAGCCCATGGTGAAATGCTTGGCGAACTTGCCGGCGGACGTGCTGTTCGTCGCGGAGGATATGATCAGGTTGGAGACGATCAGCGCGACGATCGTCATGCTCGCATCCGTGAGCGCATAGACGCCGTCGAACACGATGGCGTAGGAACCGGAGAGAAGCCCAAAGACAATGCCGGCGGCCGCCAGAACGAACGTCACGATAATGGAAATGCGCAGGACGCTTTGTTCGGTTATCACTTTTCAATCTCCGGTGGAGGCGCGCTCGGCGCCGCCTGTGATTTCATAGGTAGGCCGGAGTCTTATCGTGTCATGTGGCCCGCGCCAATCCGAGACGCGCCTTCTTCGTCTTGCAATGTCGAGCAGACTGTTCGATCCGTCAGGATTCGCGTGGCCTGACGCTCCGTCCCTGCCTCCTGAATTCGCTCGGTGTGACGCCGACCAGCTTCTTGAAGTCGCGGGCAAAGTGAAAGGGGTCCGGATAGCCGCATCTGGCGGCGATCCTGCCGACCTGCTCATCCGAGACGACCAGCAGCGGCTTTGCGGCATTTATGCGCTCGTGGCGCAGCCAATCGACCGGCGTCGTTCCCATCCGCTGTCGAAAGCGGCGAAACAACTGCGCCTGGCTGAGATTGGCGGCGGTGGCCAATTCCCGTACGGTCCAGGGATGTGTCAGATCGGCGCGGACCACCTGCATGACCCTCTGCAGGCGCTGAACGGCGTCGCCGATATCGCCGCCGTCGGCGCGCTCCGAGACCAGCGAGGAGATCAGTTGGGCAAGCAAGGCAAAGCAGCGGCTGTCGGCCAGGAAGGCGTTGTCTTTCACCTCGTCGAGAATCTCCGCAAACAAGGCGCGCGGACCGCGCGGGTTCGTCATGTCGAAGACCGGATTTGCAATCACGCCCAGGTTGTCGAAAAGAGTGTCGAGCCCATAGCCGATAAAGCCCAGCCACAGATAGGACCAGTGTGAGTGACGCGGGTCGCAGCGATGCGAGTACAGCATCGAGGAATCCAGCCAGGCGATGGTCCCTTCGTGCAGAAAGCTCGATAGGCCGTTGACATCCAGCACGCCTTTGCCGCTGAGAGTGAAGATGAGGGTATGCTGGTTGAAGCGGTGGGCGATCGGCATTTCGCGGGGTGTGCAGGTCCGACGGCCGGCGGCCAGAAGCGCATAGGGCAGGGCACGCGATAGTCTGCCGGGCGTCTGAAAGAAGACTTCGTCCAGAGCAGGGATATCGTCCGGGGCTGCTTCATCGGTCATGGCAAGTCGGCCTTGTTCGGGGATGAGAGTTTTATCCATATAGCCGCGGTTTGCATCCATGTCTTTCTGCCGTCTCGTCATTTATTCTGTCCGGGATGAACCACAATGGACGAGGTCCTGATCGTGACGACGGCAACCCCTGTATTCGACCCGCTCTCGCAAGCGTTCGCGGATGACCCCTATGCTTCCTACCGTGAGCTGCGCGCCGCCCCCGGCCCGGTCTATTACGAGCATTTCGACGTATGGCTCCTGTCGCGCTATCAGGATGTCGCTGCCGCCGCTGCCGACAAGACGCTCGTGCGTTCCCTCGAATTCTTCCTCTCCCCCGAGGAGATAGAGGAGCAGAAGGTGCGCCAGAACTGGCACGATATGCCGAACCATTCGCGTTTCGTGCAGTTCAGCCTGCTCGATTCCGATGGCGAGACCCACGACCGGCTTCGCCGCAAAGTGTTCCGTGAATTTACCCCCGCACTCGTCGCGCGCCAGCGCGGAATGATACAGGATTTCGTCGACCGGCTGCTGGACCGTCTTCTTCAAGCCGGCACCATCGATTTCGTCGAGGACCTCGCCTCACAGGTTCCGGGCCACATCATCGGCTCGGTTCTGGGCGTGCCGGCGGAATATGCGGGACAGTTGCGCAAATGGTCCGAAGAGGTCGTGCAATATTTCGACGTCGACCGCAGCGCCGAACGCAAGGCGATCGCCGAACGCGCGACGACCGAATTCTATGAACTTCTCAAGGAGCTCATCGCCGATCGAGTGCGCAGTCCGCGCGAAGATCTTCTCTGTCGGCTGACCGAGGCGCATGTCGCCGGCGAGCTGACGGAGGACGAGCTCGTTTCCACCTGCATGCTGATCCTGATGGCCGGACACGGCTCGACGATCGATGTACTCGGCAGCGGGATGCACGCTCTCTTGCAGTATCCCGATGCCCTGGCAAAGCTCAGGGAGACGCCGGCCGCGATGCCGACCGCCATTCAGGAAATGTTCCGCTTCGAGTCGCCGCTGCCGTTCTTCCATCGCTATCTGACGGAAGACAAGACGATTGCCGGCAGGCATCTCCCGAGGGGCGCGAAAGTCGGCCTGCTTTATGGCGCCGCCAATCGCGATCCCGAGCAGTTCGAGGCGCCCGATCGGTTCAATATCGAGCGCACCCCCAACCGCCATCTGGCATTCGGCGGCGGCGCGCATTTCTGTCTTGGCAATCACCTTGCCCGGCTGGACATGGAGATCATTTTCTCGACGCTCTTGCAGCGCACCCGGTCCATCGATCTGCTGGAGGAAAGCCCTGCCTACAAGCGCGGGCTATCGGTGCGCGGTCCGAAGCGCCTCGACCTCCGCCTCAATGCCGCTTGAGACGAACCGACAAAGCAGGGAGAATATGAATACAATGTGTGAAATCGTGTTTATCGATTCCGCCGGTCGAGAGACCCGTGTGCGTGCGGAAGACGGCGAGACGCTGATGGCTGTTGCCGTCAGAAACGGTATCGACGGCATCGTGGCGCAATGCGGCGGCGCCCTGGCCTGCGGCACCTGTCATTGCTATATCGAGCAGCCCCATCTCGATCTCCTGCCGCCGCCCTCCGAAGAGGAAGCGGCGATGATCGAATTCGTGATGGAGCCGACCGCCAACAGCCGCCTCAGCTGTCAGGTCCTTGCCAATGCCGTCGTCGACGGCATGCGTGTCGTCGTTCCCGACAGCCAGCACTAAAGTAATTCCAGGGAAAGCGCATAGCGGTTTTCCGTTCGGAATTGCGTATCTGCCTTCATGGGCAAGCATTTCGATGCCGGACGGTCCGCATGGTGGATGCGGGCCAGATCCGGGTGCATCAAGCCGGCTGTCGAACCGGCGCTGGCCGACATCGCAGAGGAGCGGATCGGGCGGATTAACCGTGATGCCGGGCTCAGGCTTCGTCCCGGCGCACCAGATGCTGAATGTTCCCGGAGCCTGACTCGACCAGATCGCGTAATGTCGGCGGCACCAGCTCAAACCGGTCGAGCCCGGCCTGTGTGGCGGGTGCCCAGCGAAATTCGAGATCGGCATTGCCGTCCCTTACCCGATGCACGATTTCCGTTTCGTGAAACGGGAGAGGCTGCGACAGCTCCGCCTCATAGTAGAAACCGACTTCGTGAACGCGGCGGCCGGAAAGGTCGAAGAAGTTTTCGATGATGAAGCGCAGGGGGCCGATAGTCGCCTTGCAGCCGATTTCCTCCTCGATTTCGCGGGCGAGCGTTTCGGCGCCAGCCTCGTGAAACTCCACCCGGCCACCTGGCAGGGACCAGTATCTGTCTCCAACCACGCGATGCACGAGGATATGGCTGCCGGAGCGGATCAATGCGCCTGCCCGCAGTTGAAAGCGGGATTCTGCCGAATCCATCACAATCATGGTTCGTGCTGTTGCTGCCATGGATCGGGCCTCCGATTGCGGGATAGGATAAGGATCGCCTCCACTTATACCCACTCTATTCTGGGATGTATCGAAGTCGTTTAAAGGTTGCTTTCCTGCCGGTTCATCCTCCCCATTGGACGAGATTTTGGTGATGCGCTTCGTCAATCCCATTCCTTTCGTGACCGACATTGCCCGCTCGAAGACGTTTTACGGCGAGCTGCTTGGCCTCGGGATTGTGCACGACTTCGGCAACTTCGTGCTCTTCGACACCGGCTTTGCGATTCACGACGGCAAATCGCTGGAACGAACGATCTGGAAGAAAAGCGATGAGACATCTAAGCCATATGGCCGCGGAAACATTCTTCTCTATTTCGAACATGAGGACGTGGATGCAGCGTTCGAGGCGATCGCACCGCATGTGGACCTCATTCATCCCGTCGAGAGACAGGAATGGGGACAGCGCGTGTTCCGCTTCTATGACCCTGACGGCCATGCGGTAGAAATCGGCGAGCCTCAGCTGGACTTTGCGGCCGATTGACGCTTTTGCTCTTCGGCTTGAAACGGGGAGGACGAGGATGCGGTTCGGGCAGAATCTCCAATTCGAAGAGATTGCCGTCGATCTTCCGTGCGATTTCGAGATGCTGCGCCACGATGCCGCCTGCGAGGGCAAGCGGTTTGTCGAGAGGTTGTATGCCGAATGGCAAAGCGGCCAGCAGCGTTTTACCGGAGTGCATGAAGCTCTTATGGCGGCCCGGGTGAATGGCGATCTTGCCGGGATCGGCGGATTGACGGTCGACCCCGGCATGACGTCCGCCATGCGCATGCGCCGCTTCTATATTCGTCCATCCCACCGGCGCCATGGCATCGGTCGTCAGCTGGCGATGACGCTCCTGAACCGGTCGATCGCGACTGGAACAATCGTGACCGTCAATACCGACGATGCCGGCGCGGCCTTATTCTGGGAGACGATGGGCTTCCAGCATCATCCGCAAGCTGGCCACACCCACCGGCTTCAATGGCAAGGGCAAAAGGCTGTCTGCTCAGCGGATTGACAGCCGGTTGCAGCCATCCGACCATCGCTAACGAGAGTCGCAGGCTTCAGCATCAATGGTGGTGGGATGGCTTTGAATGACGAGGTTGCCGTAACGACGGAGCATGAAGCCCCTTCGCCGAAATTGCATGATTGGCGTATCGAACCTCGCGAATACGAGCGGCAGGAGCGAAGGCGAGGCCGGCGATTTGCTTTCGAGCGAATTACACCGCGTCAGACCGCATTGGTCGTCATCGACATGATCCCGTTCTTTGTCGCGGAAAGCGGCTACTGCCGGGGAATCGTTGCGAATATCGAGCGGCTGGGCGATGCCGTCCGGGCCGGCGGTGGCCTTGTCTCCTGGGTGGTGCCGGGTTCCGTGCAGCTTCACCCCGCTTTGGCCGAGGAATTCTATGGCGCGGATATCGCAGAGGTGTTCCGGACATCGGGAGGATCGGGAGCGATCGCGGCGAGACTCTGGTCAGGTCTTCGCCAGGCCCCGGGCGACCTCCTTCTGGAAAAATTCGCCTACAGCGCCTTCTTTCCGGGCTCCTGCGATTTGCCGCGCATGCTGCGGGAACGGGGAATCGACACGGTGATCATTGCCGGTACGCTGACGAACATATGCTGCGAGTCGTCGGCAAGGGACGCTTTCGCCTCCGGCTTTCGAGTGGTCTTCGCGGCCGACGCCACCGCGGCAAGACGTGACCACGATCATAATGCGGCGTTGCATAATATCTATCGCAGCTTTGGCGATGTGCGCCCGACGGAGGAGATCGTCCGCCTCCTGCAACGACAGACGGCTGATCGGCTCGACGATGCTTGATGATATCGTTTTGGAAGACTCTGCGGTTCGGAGCCTGCTCTCGCGGGTAGCGCCGCAATGGGCCGATCTTCCCGTTCAACGCCTTGCCTCTTCGGGCACAGACAACGCGATCTATCGATTGGGTGACAAGCTGCTGCTGCGCCTTCCCCGCCGTGAGGCCGCGGCCGATCTGATCGCCAAGGAGCTTGACTGGCTGCCTCGTTTTGCAGATTTGCCGCTCGACGTGCCGCGATTGCGTTTTTGCGGAACTATCGATTTCGGCTGGACAAGCGATTTCGGCATTTTCGACTGGATGGAAGGCGATATTGCGTCGCCGCGCAATATCGCCGATCCGCTTGCGGCAGCGCTTGCGCTGGCGAACTTCCTGAACGCCCTGCATCTCGTGGAGACGGAAGGAGCGCCGCCAGCGGGCGAAGGCAACCATCGGCGCGGCGTGGCGCTGGACGCCCTGTCGTCGGTCACGCTTCCGGCCATCGACATTCTTGCGGACGAAATCGATGCCGATGCGGCGATCCGACTTTGGAAGCGGGCCTGCGCCACCGTTCACCGCGGGCCGCCGGTGTGGCTGCACGGCGATCTCAAGGCGGATAATCTCATCGCCCGAAACGGCCGGCTGACGGGGGTTCTCGACTGGGGCCTTTGCGCGGTCGGCGATCCGGCCGCCGATTATGCCGCCGCGTGGACCTGGGTAGATCCTTCGGCGCGCGCTGCCTTTCGCCATGCCTGTGGTATCGGCGATGCCGATTGGCTTCGCGCGGAGGGCTGGGCGCTTTATGCTGCCGTCATCGCCTTGAGTTACTATCGAGGCGGAAGGAACGAGGCGCTCTGCGAACAGTCGCGCCTCACCTTGACCCAGCTCGGCATGCGATAGCGGTCTGCGAGACAGATCGCTCCAGTGTTGCGCATGCCGGCTACAGCATGCGGCGCAGCACTTCGTCCCTGCGGAAGAAATGGTGCCAGAGGGCCGCCAGGATATGAAGGCTGACGACGGCATACAGGCAATAGGCGCCGTATTCATGGATGCCGGCGGCGGTTCTCTCCAACCCTTTGTCGAGCGGCAGCAGGTTGGGCCATTGGAAGAGGCCGAACCAGGGCAGATCGTGGCCGCCGGCGGCGGAGGTGGTGTAGCCCGCAAGGGGCATCAGGATCATCAGCGCGTAAAGGAGGATATGTGCAGCTCGGGCGGCATGATGGTTGAGGCCGCCAAGCGGCCGCCGATACGCAGGCTCGCCAAGCGAAAGTCTGAGCGGCAGGCGGATTGCGATGAGGACGAGCGCCGTCATGCCGAGCGATTTATGCACGTCGAGAAGGGCGCGGCGCAGCGCTACGCCCGGCGTGAGGTACGAGCAATAAAGGCCGATGACGAGCGCCGAGATGATGACGATCGCCATGAGCCAATGCAGGATCCGTTGCGATGGCCGGTATCGGGTGGTCGATACGGTTGCCGAGGCTTCGGTGGTGACGGACATATGTTTTATTTCTCCGGTCGTCTGGGGGATGCGGCGCGCAGGTTTGATCGGCCGGAATATGGCTGATTTGAGGGCTCGCCCGTTCACCTTCTCGCGAGCGGAAGGGCATTGGGACCGACGGGCCGACAGCGCGCGCGGCGACGGTCGATGCTATTGTCGCGCTTTCGAAGAAGTCGCTTGGCCCCGCTCACCGGATGCGGAGAGGATTTCGCAGCTTTCGGCATGTGCCGGCGCAGGCGCCTCCGCGGGAAGAGCCTTGGTACAGATGCCGATCTCGTGGCCCTCGATGCGGAAGAAGGCGATGCCTCCCGTCTCGAGCGCCTGCCGAAGTTGCGCTTCCGTTGCCCGATGCAGGCTGTGGCGATTGCCCTCATAGTCGCGGATCGTGCTGCGCGACACGCCCGAGCGGTCGGCAAGGTCCATCTGCGTCCAATCAAGGAAGCCGCGGGCTGCTCGGCAGAGCGCTGGTGTCAAAATCATCGCATTTCACCTTGACGCAGGGTTCAAAGCTGCCCATATTGGGCAATATCTATCATATAGGACATAATTTGCCGGTTTTCTAGGGGTTTTGCCGCCGTGGCAGTCTGACATAGATCCGGCCTAACGAAGGAACGACGTTTTGGGATAACCAGCGAGCCTGTTTTTATTCTAGCACTTTTGGCTCTGCCGTTTATCGGAAGTCTTCTTTCCGTATGTCTGTTGCGCACGCAGTCGCGGCGCGGTCCGGCCTCGATCGCCGGCACGGTGACGTTTCTGGCGCTGTTGATTTCAGCGAGCTTCTATCCCGCCGTCAAGGACGGGGGCGTGATCCGCTACAGCATAGAGTGGCTGCCGCAGCTGGGGCTCGATTTCAGCCTCAGGATGGATGGCTTCGCCTGGCTGTTTTCGCTCGTCATCACAGCCATCGGCTTTCTCGTCATCGTCTATGCCCGCTACTATATGTCGGAAGAGGACCCGGTTCCGCGTTTCTTTTCCTTCCTGCTGGCCTTCATGGGAGCGATGCTCGGCATCGTGCTGTCGGGCAATGTCATCCTGCTCTCGATATTCTGGGAGCTGACGAGCATCTTCTCCTTCCTGCTGATCAGCTATTGGCACAATACCGCGGCGGCGCGAGACGGCGCCCGCATGGCGCTGACAATCACGGGGATCGGCGGATTCTGCCTGCTGATCGGATTGATCCTGCTCGGCCATATCGTCGGCAGCTACGATCTGGACAAGATCCTGGCCTCGGGCGACGTCATCCGCAACCATCCGCTGTATTTGCCGGCTTTGGTGCTGATCCTGCTGGGAGCGCTGACGAAGAGTGCGCAATTTCCCTTCCATTTCTGGCTTCCGAATGCCATGGCGGCGCCGACGCCGGTTTCCGCCTATCTGCATTCCGCGACGCTGGTAAAGGCGGGCGTCTTTCTGCTGGCGCGCTTCTGGCCGGTTCTCGCCGGCACCAACGAGTGGTTCTATATCGTCGGCGCGGCGGGGATTATCACGCTGCTGCTCGGCGCCTATTTCGCGATGTTCCAGCAGGACCTGAAGGGCCTGCTCGCTTATTCGACCATCAGCCATCTCGGTCTCATCACCACCTTGCTCAGCCTCGGCAGTCCGCTGGCCACGGTCGCCGCCATCTTCCACATGCTGAATCATGCGACTTTCAAGGCGTCGCTGTTCATGGCGGCCGGCATCATCGACCACGAGACAGGCACCCGCGACATGCGCCGCCTGAGCGGCCTTTTCCGCTATATGCCCTTCACCGGCTCGCTTGCGATCGTCGCGAGCGCCGCCATGGCCGGCGTTCCGCTGCTCAACGGCTTCCTGTCGAAGGAGATGTTCTTCGCCGAGGCCATCGAGACTCATGCCGATTCCATTCTGGATCGCATGCTTCCCTATGTGGCGACGCTGGCGAGCGCCTTCAGCGTCGCCTATTCCCTGCGCTTCATCCAGACGGTCTTCTTCGGGCCGGCTCCGACGGACCTGCCGATCGCCAAGCCGCACGAGCCGCCGCGCTGGATGCGTTTCCCGATCGAATTTCTGGTCGTGGTGTGCCTCGTCGTCGGCATCGTTCCGGCTCTTTCGATCGCACCCTTCCTGCAGGCAGCCGTCGTCAGCGTTCTGCATGCCGATACGCCGCAATACAGCCTCTCGCTTTGGCACGGCTTCAATCTGCCGCTCGTCATGAGCATCATCGCACTGGTCGGCGGAACGGTTTTCTACTTTGCTTTCAAGGACTATCTGGGCCAATGCGAAGATGGCCCGCCCATTTTCCGCCGCCTGAAGGGGCAGCGTATTTTCGAGCGGGTGCTGGTGGAGGTCTCCTGGCATTGGGCGAGAACCGCGGAAAAGCGGATCGGTACGCGCAAGCTGCAGCCGCAGCTTCGCTGGGTTGTCGTGACCGGCTTTGCCGCCGGCCTGCTGCCGCTCTATCTGGCCGGCTTCGAAGCGCCGCATTTTGCCTTTTCAGGCGCAGATCCCGTCTTCGCGGCGATCTGGGCGATCGGCATCTGCCTGGCGATCGGCACCGCCTTCTTTGCCAAATACCACCGGCTCGCGGCGCTGGTGATGCTTGGCGGGGTCGGGCTCATCGTCTGCATGACGTTCATCTGGCTCTCCGCACCCGATCTTGCCATCACCCAGCTTCTCGTGGAGATCGTCACGACGGTTCTCATTCTGCTCGGATTGCGCTGGCTGCCCAAGCGAAACGCGGGGATCGACGATACGGTCGACCTGCGCGCCCGCTTTCGCCGCTTTCGCGATCTTGCGCTCGCCGTCGTCTGTGGCGTCGGCATGATGTTTATCTCCTATGCCGTCATGACCATGCCGGTGCCGGATGCCATTGCGAATTACTTCCTTGAGAACGCCTATTCGAAAGGTGGCGGCCGCAACGTCGTCAACGTGATCCTGGTCGATTTCCGCGGCTTCGACACCCTGGGCGAAATCGCCGTTCTCGGCGTCGTCGCATTGACGGTCTATGCGCTGCTGCGTCGTTTCCGGCCCGCGCCGGACAGCATGGAGATGCCGGAGCAGCAGCAGATCCAGAACCGCTTCGACGAGGAACGGCCGGAGCGTTCGGCCGGCGACACGGTGCGCGACTACCTGCTGGTGCCCTCGGTGATCATGCAGTGGATGTTCCCGTTCGTGATCGCGCTTTCGGTCTATATCTTCATGCGCGGGCACGATGCTCCGGGCGGCGGCTTCTCCGCCGGGTTGACGCTCTCGATCGGCTTCCTGCTGCAATATCTGGCCGGCGGTACGCGCTGGGCGGAGGATCGCATCCGTATCCTGCCGCTGCGCTGGATGGGAGCCGGGCTTCTCGTTGCAACGGCAACCGGCATCGGCGCCTGGTTCTTCGGCTATCCCTTCCTGACGTCGCATTTCCAGTATCTGGACGTGCCGTTGATCGGCAAGGTGCCGGCCGCCAGCGCGCTGCTCTTCGATCTCGGCGTCTTCCTGCTCGTGGTCGGCTCCACGGTCCTGATCCTCGTCGCCCTCGCGCACCAGTCGATCCGCATCAACCGCCTGCGCGCGCTCGAAGCGGACAAGGCAAAGGGGGATTGATGGAACTCATCTTGTCCATTGCGATCGGTGTGATGACGGCTTGTGGTGTCTGGCTGATCCTGCGGCCGCGCACGTATCAGGTCATCATCGGGCTATCGCTTCTGTCCTATGCGGTCAATCTCTTCATCTTCGGAGTGGGCGGCGTGAAGACGAACGTGCCGCCGCTGCTTGGTGACGGCACCGCGACGCGCGCGCTGGCAGATCCCGTGCCGCAGGCCCTGGTGTTGACGGCGATCGTCATCGGCTTTGCGACCACCGCCCTGTTCCTGGTCGTTCTGCTGGCCTCGCGCGGCTTGACCGGCACGGACCATGTGGATGGAAGGAGCGATCGGAAATGACGGGCTGGTCGCATCATCTCATCATCGCGCCGATCCTCGTTCCGCTGGTCGCGGCCGCGTTGCTTCTGTTCATCGACGAGCGCTCGCGAACGTTGAAGGCGCTCGTGAGCCTGGCCGCCACGCTCCTGCTGGTGGTCATCGCGCTCGCACTCTTCCGCACGGAAGGCGCATCGGCCGGGCAGGAGCGCGCCTATCTGCTCGGAAACTGGAGCGCGCCCTTCGGCATCGTGCTCGTGCTCGACGGGCTTTCGGCGCTCATGCTGCTGCTGACATCCATCGTCGCCGCCGCCGCGCTGATATTCTCGCTGGCGCGCTGGCACGCGGTCGGCGCGCATTTTCATACCATGTTCCAGCTGCTGCTGATGGGGGTCAACGGCGCGTTCCTGACCGGCGACCTCTTCAACCTCTTCGTCTTCTTCGAGGTCATGCTGGCGGCGTCCTATGGCCTGCTCCTGCACGGCTCCGGGCCGCTCAGGGTCAAGGCGGGCATGCACTATATTGCGGTCAACCTTGCGGCGGCACTGCTCTTTCTTATCGGCGTCAGCCTGATCTATGGCACTGCTGGGACGCTGAACATGGCGGATCTCGCCGTGCGTATCCCGGAAATGTCTGCCGATCGCCGCATGCTCATGCAGGCCGGCGCCGGCGTGCTCGGCATCGCATTTCTCATCAAGGCGGGCATGTGGCCACTCTGCTTCTGGCTGCCCACGGCCTACAGCGCGGCCACGGCGCCGGTCGCGGGCATATTCGCCATTCTGAGCAAGCTTGGCATTTACGTCATCCTGCGGCTGACGATGCTGCTGTTCAGTACCGGTCCTTCCGCGGGATTCGGCGCGACCGTGCTTCTCTATGGGGGCATGGCGACGCTGATCTTCGGCACCGTCGGCGTACTGGCGTCGCAGGCGCTCGGCCGCCTGGCCGGCTTTTCGGTGCTTGTCTCGTCCGGGACGCTGCTGATGGTGATCGGTATCAACGACGGTTCCATCTCCTCCGGCGCGTTGATGTACCTCGTCAGCTCGACGCTGACGATCAGCGCCTTCTTCATGCTGATCGAGCTGGTGGAGCGCGGACAGGATGCGGGCGCCAGCGTTCTCGCCGTTACGATGGAGGCATACGGGGACGCCGAGGAGAAGGAGCCGGCGGAGGGCGATGGCGTCGCCATGCCGGGCACCATGGCGATACTCGGCATCTGCTTTGCCGCCTGCGGCATCCTGCTTGCCGGACTGCCGCCTCTCTCGGGCTTCGTGGCCAAGTTTGCCATGCTCTCGGCCATGATGGGAACCGGTGCGATCGGCATTCCGCCGAGCGCTGCCGTCTGGACCCTGATCCTGCTGGTCATTCTTTCGGGCATCGCCGCGCTGATCGCCATGACGCGCGCCGGCATAAGGACATTCTGGAGTTCGCTAGAGGGCACGATTCCGCGCGTGCTCGTCATCGAGATACTGCCGGTCATGGGCCTGCTCGCATTGACGCTGGCGCTGACCATCTGGGCAGGTCCGGTCATGGTTTACATGGATGCGACCATCCGCACGCTCAGCGATCCCGGCGTTTACGTCGATGCGGTTCGCAATGCGGCGGTGGCGCCGGCTGACGCAAGCAAAGCGGGGGGGCTGTGATGCTGCCTTATCCGCTTTTGGCGTTAAGCTTGATCCTGATGTGGCTGCTGCTGAACGGCTTCACGCTCGGCCAGCTTGTGCTTGGCATCATTGTCGCCGTCTTCGCTTCGTGGGGCATGGCGTCGCTGCGGCCGGAAAAGCCGCGGCTGCGAAAATGGTATCTGCTGCCCAAGCTCTTTTTCCGCGTCGTTTTCGACGTTCTGAGATCGAACGTGCATGTGGCCTGGATCATTCTGAGAGGGCAGTCACGCACGGCAACGCCGGGTTTCGTCGTCCTTGAGCTGAGGGTGCGGGATCAGATCTCGCTCGCGCTGCTGGCCGTTATCCTGACCAGCACGCCTGGCTCCGCCTGGCTGGAATATGATTCCAACGACAATACGGTGCTGCTGCATGTCCTCGACCTCGAGAACGAGGCGCAATGGCGTGATACCGTTGCCAATCGGTATGAAAACTTGCTGATGGAGATATTCGCATGAGCGCCACGATCATCCAGATATCCGTTGCGGCCGCGCAGCTGATGATCGTGGCTGCGATGGCGATCGCTTCGATCCGCATGTTTCGGGGGCCGCGTGCGCAGGATCGCATCATCGCGCTCGACACGCTCTACGTGAACGCCATGCTGCTGCTGCTGACCTTCGGTATCGGCACCGGGCGCGTCGTCTATTTCGAGGCGGCGCTCGTCATCGGCATGCTCGGCTTTGTCGCAACCGTCGCGCTGGCGAAATTCCTGATGCGCGGGGAGGTGATCGAATGAGTACGCCATTTGACAGCATACCTCTATGGGCCGCCATCCCCGTCGGCGGACTGCTCGTCGTCGGTGCCTTCCTCACCCTGATCGGCGCCGTCGGCTTCCTGAGGCTCGGTACATTCTACGAGCGCATCCACGCGCCGACATTGGGCACGAGCGGCGGCATCGGCGCGATCATGATCGCCTCGATGATCTTCTTCTCGGCATCGACGCGGTCGCTGGTCGTCCACGAACTCCTGATCGGCATTTTCGTGACGGTGACGACGCCGGTCACTTTCATGCTGCTTGCCCGTGCGGCGCTGCATCGCGATCGCGCCGAACAGAACGGCAATGTTCCGCCCAAGCAACCGCCTGAGGAAACGCCGGCCGAAGGGCGTTCGCCGTAGCCGTCCTGTCCGCGTTTCGAAGTTTCAGAGCCAACCGAGCGCCGTTGCCGCCCGGATCGCTTCAGCCCGGCGATGGCAGCCCAGCTTCCGGAACAGATTCCCGAGATGAAATTTTACGGTCACTTCGGAAACGTTAAGGGTGAGGGCGATGCGCTTGTTCGACATGCCGCTGGCAATCAGCTGAACCATCTGCACCTCGCGCTGCGACAGGCCGCCCTGCAATGCCTTCGCCTGCGGCGAGTTCACCGAGGCGGCAAAGAGCGAAAGAGCGGAACGGACATCCGAGGAGGTTTCGATGAAGCTGCGGATGCGCTGGTTCTTGAGAAGCGGCGAGAAAAAGATCCTCTCCTCGGAGAGCACGCCATTGCAGCCGAGGCGCGTGGCGCCCTCGAGCGCCGATAACAGATGCGTCCGTGTCGCGGCATTGTCGCGGCGCTGATAGGCGGCATAGCTCTGCCACAGCTGCAGCGCGACCTTCTCGCGGTTGGTGACTTTCGGGTTGGCGATGAGCGCATCGATCTGGCGCGAGAGGTAGGGACGCGGCGTCGAAAGACGCACGGAGTCGCGCAGCCACGCCATGGCGTAGGATATTTCATCCCTCCTGGTCAGGCGCGTCAGCTCCTCGTCGGCGCTTTCGACCCAGTTGCGGCCGATGCGCATGCGGACCGCGGAAAGCGTGGCTGCCGCATCGCTCCAGCGATTGGCGTTCTGGTAGGCGATGGCCGTGCGGATTTCCATCATGGCGTGAAACTGCAGGCCCTCCGACAGGTGGATCCAGAGCCCGTCGAGAAAGCCCGGCCTGATCACCATCGGAAAGTGGTCCGCCAGCACCTGCGACGCATAATGAAGGGCGAACTGCATCAGGCTCGGCCAGATTTCGGCGGCGGCGAAACTATCGAATTCGCCTTGAACGAATTGCAGCAAATTGCGGGGTTGGCCGGCCTCATAGGCAAGGCAGGCTTCCGCGAGCCGCAGCATGCGAAATTCCGCCTCCGCCGCGTGCGGCACCTGCTCCAGTTTCTGCCGGGCCTCCTGCGCCGCGCGGCGGGCAAAGAGCGCGTCGCCGCTCATCAGGCGCAGCACGGTCTGATGCAGGTGGATGAAAAACTCCAGCAGCGGCTGGCCGCCCATATGGCCGAGATAGATCAGGGCCCGGGCAGCGGCGGCTTCCGCCTCGCGGAAATTGCGGCGGCGAATCTCGAATTCCAGCAGCGCATTGTAATAGGCGGCCCATTTGCCGTGGTCGCCCATCGGATAATCCGCCATGAATTCGCCCAAGCGCGTGATCATGGCGTCGGTCGGCACCAGGTCCTCGGAGATCATCAGATTGAGCCTGAAGGTTCGGGCCGCAAAGGAAAAGCGCGATCCGCGCAGCAGCACCTTGAGCGGATCGAGATAGTCCGATCCCAAATGCTTGCCGACAAGATGGCGCACCCGCTGCAGTTCCCCGAGCTTCAGGAGCGTGCGGGCCAGGGCGAAAAGCACGACTTCGTTGGTTGCGATCATCTCGTGGGAAAACCGCATGATGATATCGCGGAAGGTTTCGAGGCTGTTCCGGTAGATCAATTCCAGGCCGCGGGCGCGTTCGAGAATTTGTGCCGCATGGGCCTCGTGTCCATGATCGAGCAGCAGGGACATGGCGGCAAGCGCCCGCCCCGCCCGCTCGAAGGCGGCGGCGACCTCGATCACCGCGACGGTCGTCTCGAAGCTCGCCAGACGTTCGCGCACGGCGACGGCCAGAAGCGTCAGAAGCTGCGGATGTTCATCGGGAGACCTGGCGAGCAGGGGCGGCAATAATCCTGTCCACTCCGCCGCCGAGGCCGGGGAAGGCGTCTCAAGCCAGATCGACAGGGACGCCGTCTTCCCCGGAGAAAGGTGCCCCAGAAAATTTTCGCGCAGATAGTCGATGCACAGCCGCGGGTCCTGCAGATGCGTCAACGACAGGAACGCGGGCCAGCCGGCGAGTTCCTTCATGAAACAACCGGCCTCATCGGCGGGCAGGTCGTGCAGCTCCTCCGGGGAAAACGTCAGATCTTCGGCGCCGAGCGTGGCGGAGCCTCGATGAAGGATGAGCCGCGCCAGCCCGCTGATGCGCTGATCGGGGCGACAGGCGATGACCAGAACGTCGATGGTTTCGACCAGCTGGGCGGAAAGGCGCGCCGAGCGCGCCGAAACCGGCACATCCCAGAAAAGCCATCCGTCCTCGACGTCGCTCATGCGCGGCTGCTGCAGGCCGCAGACCTGTCTGCCCATCGTCTTGGCGGCCATCGACAGGACTGTGGTTTTCCCCGCGCCGGCCGGCGCGCGCAGGAAGATCACGCCGGCTCGTTCAGCAGCGATGCGGCGGCAAAGGCGGGGGCGGGGTATCAGGCTGTCCATGCGGCGGTTGTAAGGGCATTTCGAAAAATAACCTATACCATAAGGCAAAAAAACTATACCTTCGGCCGGTTGCCCGTCTTCCCCAGATGGGGATTGTTGTCCGTCAGTTAGCTGGCGAACAAGGAACCTCCCATCGATGCAGCAACACCCGTTGGTCGCGATCCTGACGCGGCTCGGTGCTTTCATGCTGGTCATGATCGCGCTCTCCATCATGATTTTCGCGTTGGCGCGGGTCGTGCCCGGAGATCCCGCGCGCATGGCCCTCGGCCCGGCAGCGACGCAGGAGCAGGTCGATGCGCTGCGCGTCCAGATGGGTCTGGATAAGCCGCTTCTGGTGCAATACGTCGATTATGTCGGCAACGCACTGCATGGCGATCTGGGAATGTCGCTGGTGTCGCAGCGTCCGGTCACGACCGATCTCGAGCAGACGGTGCCGGCTACCGTGGAGCTCGTGCTCGTCTCCGTGATCTTCATGTTCGTGGTAGCCGTCCCGCTCGGCGTCATCACCGCGCATTTCAAGGATCGCGCGCTGGATCATATCGGCCGCATCCTGTCGCTGACCGGCGTCACCATTCCGAGCTTCCTCTTTGCGATCAGCCTGCAGTTGCTTGCGGCCCGTTGTTTGCCGAACTGGCCGATCATCGGCCGCCTCGACCACTCTCTGGGCTTCCAGGCGGGTCCTACGGGATTCCTTTTGATCGACGGCCTGCTGGCCGGGCGTCTTGATGTGTTCGTGGACGCTCTCCAGCACCTGCTGCTGCCGGCCTTTGCGCTGGCCATGGCCGGCATCGGGCAGATTACCCGCATTACCCGCTCTTCCATGCTGGAGAACCAGCGCAAGGACCATGTCCTGACCCTGCAGAGCTTCGGCGTGCCGGAGCGGGTCATCATCTTCCGCTATCTGCTCAAGCTGTCGTCGATCGCACCGTTGACGATCATGGGCCTCGAATTCGCATCGCTGATCGGCAATGCCTTCGTCATCGAAATGGTCTTCGCCTGGGGCGGTTTTGCCTCCTACGGTCTGAACGCCATCCTGCAAAAGGATCTCAATGCCGTTACCGCCGTCGTGCTGGTCGCCGGCCTGTTTTTCATCGTTGCGAATCTGGTCGTGGACGTCCTGATCTCGATCATCGACCCGCGCCTGCGGCGTAAGGAGGCACGCTGATGGCCGATATGAAGATGCTTGATGCGTCCGATCGCGGACTGAGCACGGGTTACATGATGTGGTATCGCTTCAGCCGCAATCCGGCTGCGGTGATCGGCACGCTGATCCTGATTTCGGTCGTCGTGCTGGCGGTCTTCGCGCCGTGGCTGACGCCTTATCCGAAGCATGTGGGGGCTGTGGTCGATTTCCGTGCCCGGCACGTTTCGCCCGATGCGGCCCATTGGTTCGGCACGGACAAGGTCGGCCGCGACATCTTCTCCCGAACGATCTTCGGCCTGCGCGTGTCGCTCCTGCTGGTCATCGGCGTTCTCGGTATTTCCGTGCCGATCGGCACTATTCTCGGCCTTGTCGCCGGCTATTTCGGCGGATGGGTCGAGAAGATCATCACCGGTCTGACGAATGTCATGCTGGCGATGCCGCCGCTGGTCATGGCGCTTGCCGTGTCCAACCTGCTCGAGCCGACGCTGATGAATGCCATGATCGCCATTACCCTTTTGTGGTGGACCTGGCATGCACGGCTGATCTATTCGGTCTCCAAGTCGATTGCTTCGGAGGACTATATCGAGGCGGCGCGGCTCGCCGGCGCCGGGCCGATGCATATTCTCTTTCGCGAAATCCTGCCGAATTGCGTCGCGGTCATCTCGGTCAAGACGACGCTTGATGCCGCATTCGTCATCCTGTTCGGCGCCACGCTCAGCTTTCTCGGTTTTGGCGTGAAGCCGCCCATTCCGGACCTTGGGTCCATGGTCGCCGATGGACGCCAGTTCATGCCCGATTATTGGTGGGAAGTCGTTTGCCCAGGGGCTGCAGTCTTCTACGTGACGCTCGGTTTCAACCTACTGGGCGATGGCTTGCGTGACATGTTTGATGTGGAGAGCTGAGACATGACCGAGCCGCTCCTCAAGATCGAGGCTCTCAACGTTTCGTTCACGACCTACGGCCGCACCCGCCAGGTTTTGCGCGATATCGCTTTCTCCGTCGCCGCCGGCGAGCGCGTCGCGCTGATCGGCGAAACGGGATCGGGCAAATCCGTGACGGCGAAGGCGATCATCGGCACCTTGCCGAAAAACGCCACGATCGGCTCAGGCGCGATTTCGGTCGCGGGGCGCGATGTCCTGACGATGCCGCGCAGGGAGCGCGAGGCGCTGAAGGGCACCGCCTTTTCCCTCATCATGCAGGACCCGCTCTCGTCCTTCAATCCGGTGTTCAGGATCGGTACGCATCTCGATGACGTCATGCGCTTTGCCGACAAGCGCGATGGTGTCAGCTCTTCCAAGGCGGAGCGTCGTACGCGAATCGCCGCAGTGTTGCGCCGCGTGCAGCTTGCCGATGCCGAGCGTGTGATGAATGCCTATCCCTCGGAGCTGTCGGGCGGCATGCGCCAGCGCGTCCTGATCGGGCTTGCGCTGCTGCACCAGCCGAAACTGCTGATCGCCGACGAACCCGGCACGGCGCTCGACGTGACGACGCAGGACGAGATCCTGAACCTGATCAACCAGCTGGTGGTCGAGGAGAACATGGCTCTCCTGATGATCACCCACAATCTCGGTGTCGTGCGCAAGGTCGCGGACCGGGTGGTGGTCATGCATCACGGCGATATCGTCGAGGCGGGTCCGTGCGGCGAGATTCTGACCAGCCCGAAGCAGCCTTATACCAAGGCGTTGTTGGAAGCCGTGCCGCCGCTTTACGGCGAGCGCGTCAACGATCTGCCGCAGAGCGACCGCGCGCCCATCGTCAAGGTCGAAGGGCTGAACAAGGTCTATGGCAGGAAACCCGGCTTCCATGCCGTCCGCGATGTGAACCTGACGCTCCGCCAGGGTGAAATCTTCGGGTTGGCCGGCGAATCCGGCTCTGGCAAGACCTCGGTCGCCCGCATCATCATGGACCTGTCGCGCCCGACTTCGGGCAAGGTCACCATCGACGCGCCGGCACCGGGCCGCGGCAAGCGGCTGACGCAGATCGTCTATCAGAATCCCGGCACGTCGCTCAATCCCAAGCGCAACGTCCAGCAAACGCTGGCTCTGCCTTTGAAGTCGATCGGCATGGATGGTCCGGCTCGCGAGGCCCGGATGAAGCAGCTCATGGATCTCGTGCGCCTGCCGCAATCCTATCTGGCAAAATATCCGCACGAGCTTTCCGGCGGCCAGAAGCAGCGCGTGGCGATTGCCCGCGCGCTTGCCGCCGAGCCGAGGATCCTGATCCTCGACGAGCCTACGGCGGCGCTTGACGTGTCGGTGCAGAAAACGGTGATCGAACTGCTTCTGCAACTGCGCGAGGAACTCGGCCTCACCTATCTGATGATCTCGCACGACCTGTCGCTGATGCGCAATTTCTGTTCGCGCATCGCGATCATGCTGCGCGGCGAGATCGTCGAGGAGGGGCCGACGCCAGAAGTCTTCGCCATGCCGAAACATCCCTACACACGCGCGCTGATCGCCGCGATTCCCGTCGTTACCGACGAGGAGGAGCGCCTGAAGCCCGTCGTGACCGAGGAGGAGCGCAAGCGCTTCCTCGTCAAAACCACAGACTGATCGAAGAGGAGCCTGACGTGTATCGCGTTGGAATTGACGTCGGCGGCACCAATACGGATGCTGTCGTACTGGAGGGAAAGACCGTTCTGGCCGGGGTCAAGGCCTCGACGACCGAAGATGTGACTTCGGGCGTGATCGAGGCGTTGGAAAAGGTCATAGAGGCCTCCGGCATCGATCGGTCTCGCATCGCGGCCGTCATGATCGGCACCACGCATTTCACCAATGCGGTGATCGAGCGCCGCCACATGGACGAGGTTGCAGCCATCCGCCTGAGCCTGCCGTCGGGCGCCGGCCTGCCGCCGATGGTCGATTGGCCCGACGACCTGCGTGAGATCGTCGGCAATCACGGCTATCAGGTCAAGGGCGGCTACGAGTTCGACGGGCGCGAGCTTTCGCCGCTCGATGAGGACGCCATCGTGCGTATCGCCGGCGAAATCCGCGCGAAGGGTTTGAAGGCCGCGGCCGTGACCTGCGTCTTCAGCGGCATCAACGATGTCATGGAAGTGCGGGCCAAGGAAATCCTGCAGCAGCATTGCCCCGGCCTGCCGGTGGTCATGTCGAAGGATATCGGTCGTCACGGCCTGCTCGCGCGTGAAAGTGCCGCGATCATGAATGCGAGCCTTCTCTCCCTTGCGGATCGGACCGTTGCCGCTTTTGGCAAGGCGCTTGCGGCGGCCGGCATTCCATGCCCGTTCTACATCACGCAGAACGACGGCACGCTGATGGCCGCCGATGTCGTGCGGGCCTTTCCGGTGCTGACCTTTGCTTCCGGCCCGACCAATTCCATGCGTGGTGCCGCATTCCTGACCGGATTGAAGGATGCCGTCGTCGTCGACGTCGGCGGCACGACCTCGGATGTCGGCGCACTCTCGCACGGCTTTCCGCGTCAGGCGTCGACGACCGTCGACATCGGCGGCGTTCGCACGAACTTCCGCATGCCCGACGTCTTTTCGATCGGGCTGGGCGGTGGCTCGCTCGTCGTCAGGGGTGAAACAGGCATCGCCGTCGGCCCGAAATCGGTCGGTTATCGCGTGCGCAAGGAAGCGCTCTGCTTCGGCGGATCGACCCTGACCGCTACCGATATCGCGGTTGCCGCCGGCAAGGCCGATGTTGGCGAGAAGGCGCTGGTCGCCAATCTCGATCGCGCGCTCGTCGCCGCCGCTGTCGCAAAGATCAACGCCATGCTTGAGGCGTGCGTCGAGCGAAGCCGGATTTCCTCGTCTCCGGTGCCGGTCATCGCCGTCGGCGGCGGTTCGATCCTGATGCCCGACCGCATCGGCGATCTCGACGTCATCCGCCCGGAGAATTTTGCCGTGGCGAATGCGGTGGGTGCCGCCATTGCCCAGATCAGCGGCGAGACGGATCGCGTCTTCTCGCTCGTGGACGGGCGCACGCGCGAAAGCGCGCTCGCCGAAGCCGAGGCCGAGGCCCGCGACAAGGCGATCGCCGCCGGTGCGCTTGCCGAAACCCTGGAAGTTATCGAGCGTGAGGACATGCCGCTTGCCTATCTGCCGGGCAACGCCACGCGCATTCACGTCAAAGTCGTCGGTGAAATGGGAGGCCATCATGCCTGAGACGCGCAAGCAGAAATACGATGACGCCGCTGTGCGCCGGCTCACGCCCGAGGATCTCGACGCCCTGGAAATTGGAGCGGGCATTCTCGGCACGGGCGGCGGCGGCAACCCTTATCAGGGCAAGCTTCTCGTGCTCGAGGCGATGAAGGCCGGCTACGAGATGAAGGTTCTTGCGACCGACGCCATAGAACCGGATGCCCTGTGCATGTCCATCGGCGGCATCGGCGCACCCGTCGTCGGCGTCGAGCGCATCCGCGAGGGGCGCGAGGGGCTGCGCTGCCTGCGCGCTATGGAAGAGCTCATCCGTACGCCGATCGACGCCATCGTCTGCGAGGAGATCGGCGGCGCAAATTCGATGAACCCGCTCGTTACCGCCGCTCTCGGCGGCCTGCCCATCCTCGATTGCGACGGGATGGGCCGAGCCTTCCCCGAAATGCAGATGACGACCTTTTCGATCTACGGCCATAGCTCGACGCCGTCGGTCATGTGCGATCTGCATGGCAATGCCGTGATCTTCAGCCACGCCGTATCGGAAGTCTGGCACGAGCGCATGGCGCGCGCCTGCGTGGTCGCGCAGGGCGGCGGCGCCATGCTGGCGACGGCGCCCATGCAGGCCCATTACGTCCATCAATACGGCATTCCGAAGAGCTTCACGAAGGCGATCGCGCTCGGCGAGGCGGTGATCCGTGCGCGCAAGGCACAGGAAGACCCGATTGCGGCCGTCTGCGCCCTCGAAGGCGGCCGCCGTATCTTCAACGGCAAGATCACCGACCTCAAGCGCCACCTGCGAGGCGGCTTTGCGGTCGGCGACATGGAGCTCGCGGGCTTCGACGATTGCAACGGCCAGACGGCAAGCGTCGCGATCCAGAACGAATTCCTGATCTTCCGCCGTGATGGCGTGGTCGAGGTCTCCGTGCCGGACCTGATCGTTCTGCTCGATGTCGACACCGGCTATCCGATCACCACCGAAATGCTGCGCTACGGCCAGCGCGTCGCCGTCGTCGCCATCCCCTGCCACGAGCTGCTCCGCAGCGCGCGTGCGCTCGACGTCGTCGGACCGTCGGCCTTCGGCTATCCCGACATTACCTATTCGCCGCTGCCGGCTCCCGGGCGCAAGGCAGCGTGATCATAAGCGGGGCAGTTCCCGCATCCAAGAGGAGAACTTGAATGAAGATGGGTTCCAAAAGTCTGCGTCTCTCGGCGTTTCTGCTCGGCAGCGCCATGGCGTTGCCGCTGACTTCGGTTACGGCGTCGGCAGCCGACAAGGTGTCGATCGCCGTCAACACGATGCAGATCTTCAGCTCGCTCGATCCGGCGAAGGTCACGGACTATACCGGCTACATGGCCATCGTGAACATGTATGACGCCCTGACGACCGTCAGTCCCGCGGGCGAGATCGTGCCCCATCTGGCGAAATCCTGGCAGATATCCCAGGACGGCCTGACCTATACCTTCCATCTTCGCGACGATGCCAAGTTCCAGGACGGGACCCCCGTCAAGGCGTCCGACTTCGTCTGGTCGATCCGTCGCCTGATCGGCATCAACAAGGGGCCCTCGAACCTCGTCGTCGGTCTCGTGCAGCCCGACAATGTCACCGCGCCCGACGAAAAGACCGTCATCGTCAAGCTTGACCGGCAGTTCTCGCCGTTCATGGCGGTGACGCCGCTGATGATGGCGCTGAACGAGAAGCTGATCGAGGCAAACAGCAAGCCGGACGACAAATGGGGCGAAGCCTATGTCGGCGAGCATTCCGCCGGCTCGGGTCCTTATAAGCTCGTCAGCTACAATCGCTCCGCCGACATGGTGATCGCGCGCAATCCCGATTATTTTCTCGGATGGACCAAGGGAACGCCGATCGACGAAGTACGCTTCATTCAGACGAGCGACGATGCCACCGTCAAGGCACTTGCCGAAAAGGGCGAACTCGGCCTTTCCTCGCACGGCCTCGGCAACGATACCTATGAGACGATCGGCAAGATGCCTGGTTACAAGCTGCTCCAGACGGCTACGGCCGGCGGCTTCGTCATCAAGCTGAACACCAAGGTCTACCCGACGGACGATGTGCATGTGCGGCGCGCGATCGCCTATGCCACCGATTACAAGACCATTCAGGAGGCAATCTATCCGGGCTTCGACATGACCGGTCCGCTTTCGACCGTATTCAAGGACGCTCATAACGACGATATCCAGCCGGGAGTCTTCGACCTCGAAAAGGCGAAGGAAGAACTGGCAAAGTCGAAATATGCGGGCCAGAAGATCACGTTGGTCAACAGCTATGTCGCCTCGCTTGCCTTCGAATCCGAAGTGGCGCTGCTGATGCAGGCCAATCTCGAGCAGATCGGCATCACGCTCGACATCAAGCCCGAGCCCTGGAACCGCATCGTCGAGCTTTCCTCCAAGCCGGAGACCACTCCGGCGTCGACACAGGTCAACATCTCGCCCAACTATCCGTCGCCGGACGCGATTTTCTATAACCAGTATCACTCCAAGGCTTCCGGCACCTGGATGTCGATGGAATGGCTGCAGAATCCGGAGGTCGATGCCCTGATCGACAAGGCGAGGGCGACGACCGACCTCAAGGAGCAGAACGCCACCTACAAGACGCTGCAGACAAAGCTTGCCGAGCTGCAGCCGGATGTGTGGGCCGTGGCGCCGAACCGGCGCTACGCGGCGAGCAAATGCCTCCAGGGTTATGAGTTCATTCCCATGCAGAGTTGGGATCTGAACTTCTCGAATTTCCATTGGGACTGCAAGGCGAACTGATTTTCGCACGCAGGACGAATGGGCCCGGCCCCAAGCCTGGGGTCGGGAGAGCTATTGCCGAAGGTGAAACATGCTTCAGGAATTCTCCGAAGAAAATATCGAGCCGCTCGCGACGGGAGCCTGGATTCTGGGAACCGGCGGCGGTGGCAATCCCTATATTTCGACCCTCAACCTTCGCAGGCTCTATGCAGAAGGCCGTCGTGTCCAGGTGATGGACCCGATGGCGCTCGACGATGACGATATGGTTGCCGTCGTCTCGAAGATGGGCGCGCCGCTGGTGGGTCAGGAGCGTCTCGGCGATCCCGTGCATCTTGCCCGGGCCGTCGAGGTGATGGAGGATTACCTCGGAAAGCCGTTCCGCGCGATCATGAGCGTCGAGATCGGCGGCTCGAACGCACTTTCCTCCTTTCTGGCCGCCGCGATACTGGGCCGTCCGGTGGTCAACGCCGATGCGATGGGGCGCGCCTATCCCGAGGCGCAGATGACGTCCTTCGCCATCGGCAACCTGCCGATGTATCCGCTCTCCTTGGTCGATGTGCGTGACAATGAGGTCATCGTCACCAAGGCCGCTTCCTGGAAATGGATGGAGCGGATTTCACGCAAGGTCTGCACCGAAGTCGGTTCCACGGCCGCCACCTGCAAGGCGCCGCGTACCGGCCGCGAGGTGAAGGAGTGGGGCATTCACTACACCATTACCAAGGCGACGGAACTCGGCCGCACCGTTATCGAGGCGCGCGCGCGTCATGACGATCCGGTCAAGGCGGTCCTCGATCATGAAGGCGGCAAGCAATTGTTCCGCGGCAAGGTGATCGACGTGGCGCGCGAAACCACCGGCGGCTTTCTTCGCGGGCGCACGGTCATCGAAGGGATCGATGCCGACAAGGGCGCGCGCATGGAACTGGCCTTCCAGAACGAATGGGCCGTCGCATTCCGCGATGGCGAGCCTGTGGCGATGACGCCCGATCTTCTGTGCCTTCTCGATACGATTTCGGGCAGCGCGATCGGCACGGAATCGGTGCGTTACGGCCAACGCGTGACCGTCGTTGCCTTGCCGGCTCCCGAGCTTTTGACCTCTCCTGCGGGGATCGCCGCCGTCGGTCCCCGCGCCTTCGGCTATGACATTGATTTCAGATCGGTATTCGCATGAAACGCATCGGTATTGACGTCGGCGGCACCAACACGGATGCTGTCCTGATCGACGGTGAGAAGATCATCGCCTCCATCAAGGTTCCCACGACGCAGGACGTCATGTCGGGCGTGAAGGCGGCGCTGAGCCATGTGGCCGGCCATGCCGGCGCATCCGGCCGGCCGATCGACGCGGTCATGATCGGCACCACGCATTTTACCAACGCCGTCGTCGAGCGGGCGCGGCTGGAGAGGGTGGCGGCGATCCGTGTCGCGCTGCCGACCGGTTCCTCGCTGCCGCCGATGTGCGATTGGCCGCAGGATCTGCGGGCGGCGGTGGATCCGCTCATATTCATGGTTCACGGCGGTCATGAATATGATGGCAGCCCGCTCGTGCCCATGATCCCCGACGAGATCCGCGAAGCCGCCATGAAGATTCGCGATGCCGGCATCACGTCGATCGCGATATCGGCGACCTTTTCGCCGCTGACGACCGAATGTGAAGTCAAGGCGGCCGAGATCGTTCGCTCGGTAATCCCTGATGCCAGGATTACCCTGTCGCATACGCTTGGGCGCATAGGGTTGCTCGAGCGCGAGAACGTCGCGTTGCTCAATGCAGCGTTGCAGTCGCTCGGCAAGACGACGGTGCAGGCTTTTTCGGATGCATTGCGCGAGGCCGGCGTTGCCGCGCCATTCTACCTGACGCAGAATGACGGCACGGTCGCGCTGGCGGATGTCGCCGCGGCCAATCCGGTACACAGCTTTGCCTCCGGTCCGACGAATTCGATGCGCGGCGCCGCCTTCCTGACAGGCTTGAGCGACGCCATGGTCGTCGATGTCGGCGGCACGACTTCGGATATCGGCTGCCTTGTCGGCGGCTTTCCGCGCGAGGCGAACAATATCGTTCATATAGGCGGTGTGCGGACATTGTTCCGCATGCCGGATCTCCTGCCGATCGCCCTTGGCGGCGGAACGATCATCGATCCGGAAACCGGCAGGATCGGGCCGCGTTCGGTCGGCTACCGTATCTTGACGGAGGCACGCGTGTTCGGCGGCAACACGCTCACCACGTCGGATGTCGCGGTCGCCGCCGGCCTGATCGAGATGGGGGACAAAGATCGAGTGCGAGACCTCGATCCGGCTTTCGTCAAGGCAAGCCTGGGGCGAATCCGCGACATGGTCGCGGACAGTTTCGACCAGATGAAGACTTCGGCGCAGGACGTGCCGCTGATCGCCGTCGGCGGCGGCGCTTTCCTGATCCCCGAGAAGATCGCGGGCGCTTCGGAAGTGCTCCGCGTCGAGAATGCCGGCGTCGCCAATGCGCTCGGTGCCGCGATGGCGCAAGTTTCCGGCGAGGTCGATCAGGTGTTCTCGGGATTGAGCCGTGACGAGGCCATCGCCCGCGCGGAGACGGAGGCGCAGGATGCCGCCGTCGCTTCCGGCGCCAGCCGCGCCAGCCTGAAGACACTCGAAGTCGAGGACATCCCGATCGCCTATCTGCCCGGCGGCGCGCGTCGTGTAAGGGTAAGGGTCATCGGCGATATCGCCTTCGATTGATATAACGCGCCCGACCGGATGGATCGTGCGTCATTCATGGGTGCGGCAATCGGCAAGAGCGGTATGCCGACGCCGAAACGGAGCGGGAAATGACGAAAATTGCGCTGGCTATTCATGGTGGTTGCGGCGTCATGCCGGAAGACAGCATGACACCACAGGAATGGGAGGGCGCGCGCCGCGACCTGGCTGCTGCCCTGCGTGCAGGCTATGAGCGGCTGAAGGCCGGCGGCAGCGCGCTGGACGCGGTCGAGGCCGCCGTCGTGGTCATGGAGGATAGTCCGCATTTCAACGCCGGTCATGGCGCCGCGCTCAATGAGAACGGGGTCCACGAACTCGATGCCTCGATCATGGACGGCGCGACGCTGGAGGCGGGCGCCATCAGCGCTTCGCGGGCGATCCGCAATCCGATCAAGGCGGCTCGCGCTCTGATGGAGGATGGTCGCGCCGTCTACATGACCGGTCCCGCCGCCGATCGCTTTGCCGAAGCCAAGGGCCTGCAGGTCGAGCCGCAATCCTATTTCACCACGCAGAAGCGGGTCGAGGCGCTGGAGGCGATGAGACGCCATGCCGCTGCCGGAACGGAAGCGACCGAAAACGAAAAACACGGCACGGTCGGCGCCGTGGCGCTCGATGCCACCGGCCATCTCGCCGCGGCGACATCGACGGGCGGCTATACCAACAAGCCCGACGGGCGCGTGGGCGACAGCCCCGTCATCGGCGCCGGCACGTATGCGCGCGATGGCGTCTGTGCCGTTTCCGGCACGGGGAAGGGCGAATTCTTCATCCGCTACGTCGTCGGGCACGAGATCGCGTCTCGCATGGCCTATCTGCGGCAGGATATAGCGGCTGCGACGGATGGCCTCGTCCACCAGGATCTGGCGCCCTATCAGATCGGCGCGGGACTGGTGGCCATAGACGCCGAGGGCGTGGCCGTAGCGCCCTACAATACACCGGGAATGTTTCGCGGCTGGGTGACACCCGAAGGCAAGGCTTTCGTTGCCACCCATGAGCAGGTCCACGAAATCGATCTGTGACGGAAGCTTCAGGCGCGAAGCCGTAGCTCAAGCGTCCGATGGGGCATGTCGCTGCATTTCGTCCTTGCAATGGTGACGCTTTCGAGCCTGCGGCGTTGAAGGCGGATCCTCAAACCGTCGTATCGGTCTTGGGACCGATATGCGGAGCATCCCTTTCAAGCGTGTAGCAGCACTGGACGATGGTTTCGCGGCGCGAGCGCGAGAAAAGCTCCCTGCTGCCGGTCGGTACGAAGCCCAGTCTTGCCAGCACTCGGCCGGATGCCGGATTGTCGGATGCATGGCCGGATTCGAGCCGCGACAGGCCGACGTCGCGAAAGGCGAAGCCGATCAGCGCTTGCGCTGCCTCGAACGCATAGGCTTTGCCCCAGGCCGTTTTTTCCAGCCAATAGCCAAGGCTGCCCTCACCGCAGACGATGCCGTCGACATCGACGATGCCGATCATTCTCCCCGCCCGCTCGATGGCGAAGCGGTAGGCGGTGCCGTCCGTCCATTCGCGTTCGTGACCGGTAAACCACTCCTCCATATCTTTCTCGTTCGCAGGATAGGTGGCGTTGCTGAGCATGCGCGTCACGTTCCAATCGCTCTGGATTTCCCATGCCCGCCCTGCGTCCGCCGCCGATGTGGGGCGCAAGCGGAGCCGAGCGGTTTCCATGCAGGAACGAGGGATCGATGATGCAGTCATTCTGAACGTCCTGACAATGAATCCTATCCATGGAGACCAAAGGATGTGGAAGCCCCGAGTATCCGCGCGTGTGGCGGCAATGAAAACCGCTATCTGCGGCCGATGTCGCGCAGACCGCGGGAAGGCGATTGATGCGGCCCTTTGCGCCGCGTCGGGCGATCCGAGCGGGCCGCATATTCTTTAGCATCAGCCAATATGTTGCCGCAATGAGCGCGCAAAAGCGCCGCCTCCTGCGGGCCTGGCCGGCAGGAAAGGCAGGACCGGCCGTGAAAGCGTTCCGTTTACGAGGGGCGAACCCCCTTTCGCGGTCCGGTCCTTTCTCGCCGAGCGATGCCTGAATGGCCACGTTCCTGCGCCCGGGTTTTGATGACCGCAGGGCCTGCGAGCTGCGGAAATCACCTTCCTTCGCCGTGATACCCGGCATGTTGAACGCTGCAACCGGTCTTTGCAGACAATGGCGCCGATCACGTTTTGGTGTTCTCACCAGCATGTGTGTAACAAGATGGCCCTCTCTTCCGTAATCCATAGTGACGGGGCACGGCACTGCCCGGAAATGTCCTTGAAACCGGCGGCCTATCCGCTGAAGGAGAACGGTTCGATGCTGAACAGACGAGGAATGCTTCTGGCAACGGCTCTGGGTGCCCTTGGTTTGCGACTGGGCTATGGTTCCGCCGCGGCAGCGGCAAAGGATGCAGCGAATTTCCCCGTTTCCCACACGGACGAGGAATGGCATAAGATACTGACAGACGACCAATATGCCGTTCTGAGAGAGGAGGGGACCGAGCGCCCCTTCACAAGCGAATTGCTGAACGAGCATCGCAAGGGCAATTTCGCCTGTGCCGGCTGCGATCAGGAAGCCTTCTCGTCGGCCACGAAGTTCGATAGCGGTACAGGCTGGCCAAGCTTCTGGGCGCCAATCGACGGAGCCGTGGCGACATCGCGCGATGCGTCCTTCGGCATGGTGCGCGACGAAGTGCATTGCAGCCGTTGCGGCGGCCATCTCGGCCACGTCTTCGATGACGGGCCGAAGCCGACCGGCCTTCGCTACTGCATGAACGGCGTTGCCATGAAATTTCATAGAGCGACTGCCTGAACGATCAGGAACCGAACGATGCTTCTGTTTATCCTTGCCTATCTCGGCGGCGTTCTGACGATCGTCAGCCCCTGCATTCTGCCTGTCCTGCCATTCGTTTTTGCGCGGGCCGGGCAGCCATTCCTGCGCAGCACGCTGCCGATGCTGATCGGCATGGCGGCGACCTTTGCCGCCGTTGCAACGCTTGCCGCCTTCGGCGGCGGCTGGGCCGTTGCGGCCAATGAATATGGGCGTTATGCGGCGATGGCGCTGCTGGCGCTTTTCGGCATCGTCCTCCTGTTTCCGTCGCTTTCGGATCGCCTGACGCGCCCTCTCGTGTCACTCGGCGCGCGGCTGTCGCAATCGGCCGACCGCTCAAGCCGGAGCGGAGGGTCAGCGGTTGCGGCATCGCTGCTGCTGGGGGTGGCGACCGGTCTGCTCTGGGCGCCCTGTGCAGGTCCGGTGCTTGGCCTCATTCTGACAGGCGCCGCGCTGCAGGGCGCGAGCGTCGGCACGACGTTGCTGCTGCTCGCCTATGCGTTGGGCGCCGCCACATCGCTGGCGCTTGCGCTTCTGATCGGCGGCCGGGTCTATCAGGTTATGAAGCAATCGCTCGGCGTCGGCGAATGGCTGCGCCGCGGTGTCGGCATTGCCGTGCTGGTTGCGGTGGTGGCGATTGCGATGGGGCTCGACACGGGATTTCTGACCCGGGCATCGCTCGCAAGCACGGCATCGCTCGAACAGGATCTGGTCGACCGCCTCCATGCCCAGGATAGGGACAAGTCCTCATCCGTCGTCATGAAGAATGACGGCGGCGCGATGATGAGCGCGACAAACCAGATGATGATGAACGCAAAGCCCGATGGAGCGACCGGCGGCGGCTCCATGGCAATGACGCAGAAGCCTGCCGCAGCGCAGCTGCCGGTCGAGGGACCGGTTCCTCCGCTCGACGGCGCCGTGCAATGGCTGAATTCGCCGCCGCTGACTGCCGCCGGTCTGAAAGGCAAGGTCGTCCTTGTCGATTTCTGGACCTATTCCTGCATCAACTGCCTGCGTGCCATTCCCTATGTCGAAGCATGGGCCCAGAAATATAAGGATCAGGGCCTCGTCGTCATCGGCGTCCACGCGCCCGAATTCGCCTTTGAAAAGAACGTCGACAATGTGAAGAAGGCCATTGCCGATCTCGGTATTACCTATCCCGTCGCCATCGACAACAACTATGCGATCTGGCGCGCCTTCGACAATGAATACTGGCCCGCTCACTACTTCATCGATGCCCAGGGGCAGGTGCGCCACCATCATTTCGGCGAAGGCGATTACGATCAGTCCGAAAGGGTGATCCAGCAACTCCTCGCCGAGGCGGGCAGGACCAACGTGTCCAATGATATCGTCGATGTGAAGGCGACGGGTGCCGAAGCCGCTTCCAACGAGGCCGATGTCCAGTCGCCGGAAACCTATGTCGGCTACCTTCGCGCCCAGAACTTCGTCGACGATGCCGGCACCGTGAACGATACGTCTCACGACTATGTCGCGGCGACGCCGAAACTCAACGAATGGGGCCTTGCCGGCAACTGGACCGTCGGTCCGCAGGAGGCCACGTCCGACAGCGCCGACAGCCGTCTCTACTATCGCTTCCACGCCCGCGATCTGCATCTGGTGCTCGGGCCATCGGCGGATGGAAAACCCGTGCGCTTCCAGATCACCGTCGACGGCAAGCCGCCGGCAGACAGTCACGGCGTCGATACGGATGCAAACGGCAACGGCGTGGTGACGGGCCAGCGGCTCTATCAGCTCGTCCGCGCAAGCGGCCCGGTTTCGGACCATACGTTCGAGATCAAGTTCCTCGATCCCGGCGCTCAGGCCTACGCGTTTACGTTCGGCTGACGGATTTCGTCAGTTCCCGCGAACCCGCCCGGCAACCATCAGAAGCTGGGCGGCGTGCAGGCGCTGATGACCTCGCATGGCACCGGCCCGACACAGCGGAAGCGATGCGGGCGGCGGCTTTCGAAATAATAGGCGTCGCCGGGGCCGAGAACGCGCCGTTCGTCGTCGACGGTAACTTCGAGGCGGCCGGAGAGGACGATGCCGCCTTCCTCTCCTTCATGCACCAGCGGCACCTTGCCGGTATCGGCCCCCGGCTGGTAGCACTCCTTGAGGATCTGCAGGCTGCGGCCGAAAAGATTCTCGCCGATCTGGCGGTAGGAAATCGGGCCTTTGCCGATCTCGACCAATTCCTCGGCGGCATAGAAAGCCTTCTTCGGCGTTTCCGGTTCGAAGGCAAAGAATTCGGCGAGACCGATCGGGATGCCGTCGAGGATGCGCTTCAGCGCGCCGACGGATGGATTGGCCGAGTTGGATTCGATCAGCGAGATTGTCGAATTGGTCACGCCGGCGCGCTTTGCAAGCTCGCGCTGGGAAAGGTTGCGCGCCAGGCGCAGATGACGCAGGCGATTGCCGATATCGACGGACATTGCGGCCTCCGGTTTCTGATGTTCGAAATATCGAAAATATCCCATTTCGATCAAGTAAAATCAATAGGTTAATAGCTATAAGAAAAGGACTTGTTCGGAACAGGAAAATCGCTGATGTCAGGGATAGCGCAATGGAGGCGACCATGGACAAGATCACTCATCCCAATACCCCTGTTCTCGATAATTTCTGGATGCCGTTTACGGCGAACCGGCAATTCAAGGCCGCGCCGCGGCTGATCGTCGCCGCCGACGGAATGTATTACACCGATGTCGACGGCAACAAGGTACTCGACGGTACGGCGGGTCTCTGGTGCGTCAACGCCGGCCATGGGCGCAAGAAGATCGTGCAGGCGGTCGAGCGCCAGCTTTCCACGATGGACTTTGCTCCGACCTTCCAGATGGGCCATCCCGTCGCCTTCGATTTCGCCGCCAAGCTTGCCGCGCATGCGCCGGGTGGCCCCGAAAGCGGGCTCGACCGCGTGTTCTTCACCGGATCGGGTTCCGAATCCGTCGACACCGCGCTCAAGATCGCCATCGCCTATCAGCGCGCGATCGGGCAGGGCACGCGCACCCGCGTCATCGGTCGTGAAAAGGGGTATCACGGCGTCGGCTTCGGCGGCATTTCCGTGGGCGGCCTCGTCAACAACCGCCGCGTCTTTCCGCAAATCCCCGCCGATCACATGCGTCATACGCTCGACGTTGAGCGTAACGCCTTCAGCAAGGGGCTGCCTGCGCATGGCATCGAGCTTGCCGAGGATCTGGAGCGGCTGGTTGCGCTGCACGGCGCTGAAACGATCGCCGCCGTCATCGTCGAGCCGATGTCCGGCTCCGCCGGTGTCATCCTGCCGCCCAAGGGCTATCTGGAACGCCTGCGCGCCATCGCCGACAAATACGGCATCCTGTTGATCTTCGATGAGGTGATCACCGGCTTCGGCCGTCTCGGCACGCCTTTTGGAACCGATTATTTCGGCGTCGTTCCCGATCTCGTCACGACGGCAAAGGGCATCACCAACGGCACGATTCCGATGGGTGCGGTCTTTGCCAGCCGCAAGATCTATGATGGCCTGATGACCGGTCCGGAAAACCAGATCGAGCTTTTCCACGGCTATACCTATTCCGGACATCCGGTCGCCTGCGCCGCCGGCCTTGCAACGATGGAGATCTACGAGGAGGAGGGGCTGCTGACGCGTGCAGCCGAGCTGGCGGACGATTGGCAGACGGCGCTGCACTCGCTGAAGGGCCTGCCGCATGTGGTCGATATCCGCAATCTCGGCCTCGTCGGCGCCGTCGAGCTTGCGCCGCGCGACGGCGCTCCCGGCACGCGTGCCTACGACGTCTTCGTCGATTGCTTCCACAAAGGTCTGCTGGTTCGCGTGACCGGCGATATCATCGCTCTCTCCCCGCCGCTCATCATCGAGCGAGCCGAGATCGAAACGATCGTCTCCGTGCTCGGCGACGCGCTGAAGCGAGCTGCCTGACAATCCATGCCTCTGGCCGGTGCGATCGGCGCTGGCCAGAGGCATGGTAGCGCTGCTTTAAAAAGTCGGGCGCAGATAGAGATGACTGATCTTTCCCCTGAACGTTTGGGCGAAACCCCATTCCATTTTGGAGTTTTCAAACTCGACATCGTAAATGTCGAGGCCATGCGAAACCCCCTTGAACGACAGTGCTTTTACCGGCCCCGCCTTCTCCAACTCGCTTTGAATGAAATTCTTCTGTTCTGTTGCAAGCATCCCTAATCCGGGAGACATGCCGTCGATATCGGGTTCTCCCCGCGCGTGGTCTTCGATCACTCGTCGCAGAATGAGTTCGCTGTCCGGCATTGGCCTCTGATCTTCAATGCGCTGTGTCACCTTCTGCTCAATGGACCGCGCAAGATTAAGGTCCATTTTCTGCGCATGATCTTCAAAGCCGCCTTGGTGATGGATCAGGCTTTGGATATTGCCATTGCCGTCTCGATTGAATGAGATCTGTACGGGCAGTTCCTTCATGAAGAACCGGTCTTCACTTTCGGGGAATATACCAATGTCCTGCTGTCCGACGATGCGATAGAAAAGCTTGCCGTCGCGTTCGGACACTATGGAAATCGTGCCATCGTCGGTGCTATAGGCGCCGGCAAAGCTGGTAAACCGTGCTGGATCCATGACAACTTCGGTTCTCGGACGCATCTGTTCGTAGCGGCGCCAGGCCGGTGTGTCTTTTGACGATTCGATCATGTTCGTTTCCCTTGCTAGATGCGTTAGGTCGTCGATGGAGACGACGGCACCCGATCCGATTTTCGCTTGCAAAGCATCGATCACCTGCAATCCATGCTCTGCGCGCGTTCTGGTCTCCTTCAAGGCGTCGCGCTGAAGCGAGAGAGTATGGGTCAAGTCCGTCGAATGGTTTCGGAGGAGTTTTTCGATGTCGCGCAAGCTGAGGCCGAGGGTTTTGAGGGCCAAAATTTCGTTCAGGCGCGTAATTTCATTGCGACCGTAGAGGCGCCATTGTTTCGAGGTGCGGCGTGGCGAGATCAGACCATGCTGTTCATAGAGCCTCAGCGCTCGAACAGTTATCCCTATCCGCTCGGCGCATTCGAGAGCCGTGATCAAAACTTCGTCGTGTGCGTGTCCTGACATGGAGAACTCCTTCGGAATTATCTCATAAGGTATGACGTTAGGTTCGGCTCAAGCGAGAAATTCGCGTGATGGGTAAACTTGACTGGACGGTGTCTCCCAATCGGCCATCCACCCCTCCCGGGAAACACGATATTGGACTCTTTACAAAGGAGTTAAACGTTTTTATTTTGCTATGAGCGTTTAGCGCGGCGCCCACATCGCCGGCAGGAGGAACCGTTGGCGCCCATTCGCATCGATAATCTCCCTCGTTGATATCCTGCGCATCACCGATCCGGGCGCCGTCGATGCTGTTGGGCCGGGATGGTGTGCGCAAGCAATGGGAGATGGAAGTGGCGCGAGCGATCGCGGAAAAGTTCTGTTCTCTTGCCGCTAAAAGCGGTATGGCCGAAAACTTCGACGCTCGGTCGGGGAGGGGATTGCGCGACCGGGCTTTCGCCTGGATATCCGCTGTCCATACCCTGCTGGCCGCCTTCCTCACCACGAAACAGCCGTAGCGAGCCGAACTGCATGCAGAGACCGACGATCAAGACTATCGCGCAGGAGACGGGCCTTTCGATCGCAACCGTATCGAAGGCTCTCAAGAATTCACCGCAAGTCCGCCCGGAAACCCGCGCGATCGTCGTTGCGGCCGCCGAGCGCGTCGGCTACGAGCTGAACATGCACGGCGTGCAGCTGCGCACCGGCAAGACCTATCAGGTGGCCGCCATCATGACCGCGCCCGGCCCGAAGCAGCAGGAATGGGAAGGCGTCGAATATGCCCAGCTCCTCAGCGGCATCTCCTGGGCGCTCGAGGAAAGTCCTTACCGCGTCTCCCTCTACGCCGTTCGCAATTTCGAGGAGAGCCTTGCGACCATCCGGCAGATCGTCTCGCTCAAGAAGGCCGATGGCATCATCGTCTCGGGTACGCGCGCCGACGATCCCCGCATCCGCATCATGCAGGACGCCGATTTTCCCTTCGTCACCTACGGCACGACGATCCACAACGATCCGCACGCCTATGTCGATGCCGACAATGAGCAGATGATCCGTCGTTCGGTCGCGCGGCTGGTCGAGCGCGGCCACCGGCGCATCGCGCTCATCAATCCGATGGCGGATTTGAGCTATGCCATCACCCGGCTCGACGCCTATCGGGGTGCTCTTGACATCGCCGGCTTGCCGTTCGACCCGGAACTTGTGGTCCATGACCGGCTGACGCCCGCCTTCGGCCGCGAAAGCGTGCTGACGATGTCCCGGCTGGCCGATCCGCCCACGGCCTATATTTGCGCCAACGAAGCCTCTGCGCTCGGGGCTTTTTCCGGCTTTCACGAGCGCGGCCTCGTGCATGGGCGCGATGCGGTGATCAACGCGACCGACGACCTCAATGTCAGTCAGTATTTCGCGCCGCCGATCACCACCTATTTCCTGCCGATCAACGAGCCGAGCGAGCTGTTGGGAACCTATATTCTGCGCCGGATGGAAGGCGAGCCGCCGCAGGCTCTTCAGGCGCTCATCATGCCCAAGCTGATCGAGCGTTCGGACGATCGCGTGATTCCGAAGCGCTGAGCAGGCTGTGGTTCCCGCATCTGATTGTCGTCATCCGAGGCATTTTCCCTGTTTCGGAATCGGTCCTGCATTTGTTTTTCCAATGTCTGCCCTTCTTCGTTGGAGCTTTGAGTTTTGTAGATAAAAACGTTTATATTTGTATTGAAAACGTTTATATTCCTTGTTAGGAAGCCAGAGTGTAAAGCGAAGATCGGATTGGTGGCGTCGAGGGGCTGGGTCTTCTGAAGGGTTTTGTCGTGTCCGCCGGGGTGGCGGTGCCGACGGTTGAGGAGGAAGAAAATGAAGAAATTTGTCGTGACGCTTGCGCTGGCCGTACTGGCGACCGGCGCGGCCCACGCCGCCGATCTCGGCGGCAAGCTGCTCAAGGTCGGTTCCGACACGACGTCGCCGCCGATGGAAAGCGTCGATCCGGCCAGCGGTCAGATCGTCGGCTTCGATGTCGATGTCGTCAACGCGATCTGCGCCAAGATCCATTGCCAGGCCGAATTCGTCACGACGGGCTGGGATGGCATCTTCGCCGCGCTCGATCAGGGCAATTTCGATCTGGTGGCTTCCGGCGTGTCGATCACCGACGAGCGTAAGAAGGCCATGGATTTCTCCGATCCCTACATCGTCAACAGCCAGGTCGTACTGACGCGGGCCGAAGATCAGGGCATTACGATGGATCAGTTCAAGGCGCAGGGGCACAAGCTTTCCGCGCAGGCCAACACCACGGATGCGCAGGTGGCGGAAAACCTCGTCGGCAAGGAAAATGTCGTCGCCTACGACACCTTCAGCGCGGCGATCATCGCGCTCAAGAACAAGGATGTCGACGGCGTCGTCATCAATGGCGCCAACGCCGCCGCCTATGAGCGAGAATTTGCCGGCGAACTGGTCGCTTCCATCAAGGGCCTGCAATCGGATCCGATCGGCCTCGTCTTCCGCAAGGGCGACGAGAATGTCGCAGCTTTCAACGAGGGCCTTCAGGAGATCAAGAAGGACGGCACGCTGGATAAGCTGATCGCCAAGTATTGGGGTCTCAAGTAAGTTTTTGCCGGGCGCGCGGTGCCGCGCTCCCGGCATCATCCGCTCGATCTGGCGCTGGAGGCCGGAATGTTGTTCATCAAAAGCGTGCGGCCCAGCAACCTGATCATTCTCGCGGCGCTGCCCTTCATCGTCTATCTGTTCGCATCGTCTCCGGACTATCAGCGCTCGCTGCAGGCGATCCTCGGCGTGGAGCCGGGATCCTCGGCCTTCGTGCCCGGATTTCTGTTGCTTTCCATCGCGTTCGCATCCGGTCTCGCCGTCCTCGTTCTATCGAAGATGAAGGTGGCGCGGCCGCGCCTGACGATCGCTGTGGCGCTTCTTGGCCTGGTCGCGACGGCAGCCATCCTTGCCGGTGATATGGTTCATCCCTTCATCGCCTCCGTGGTGGCCAATAGCGTCGATCCGTTCAAGTCCGACCTCGTGGTCAAGGGTGTCACGCCGCGCCAATTGACACCGGAGGCGAATGTCATAGTGCGTCATGTCGAAGCCTGGATCTGGCCGGCCTATGCGCTCTTGCTGGTCGCTGGCCTCGGATTGCTCGCTGCCGGCAATCGTGCCGTGGTGCCGGCCGAAAGCGCCGTGCGCCGCGCAGGTGTCTGGCTCCTTGCCGTCGTCAATGGCGCAGGCCTCGCCTTTGTGTTCCTGATTGCCTATGTCGCTTTTGCTTCCGGTCTTGCGACGACGATACGGGCTGCCATCGCTGCCTATCTTCTCGCGGCGGCTCTCGGCCTTGTCTGGGTCGGTTTGCAGAAGCTGCGTTATACGCGCTCGAGCCTGATGGTCTTCATCGTCATGACGGTCGGCCTTGCCGCGCTTTCGGCGTGGTTCCTGCTGCAGCCGCGCGACGGCTATGTTCTTGCCGGCACGCTCGGCGGCAAGATCGGCATCGTCACCAACACTCCGTCAGGTCTCATCGGCGCGGTGCGCTTCGGTCAATACGAGGGTGCTCCCAAGACGGAGACGCCGGTCAGGACCTTTGTGACCCCGCAGCAGGCCATCGACGCGATCGGCAAGAAGCAGGATGTCAGCGGTGCGCTGCTGCCGGCAGCATCGGTTCCCTCCGACTGGCCCGTCATCTGGCGCACGCAGGCGCTGAACGATCGTGATCGTGCGGCGGGCATCACCTTTGCGGTCGTTGCCATCGTGATCGGCCTGTTGACGCTCGGCGGCTTTCTCCATCGCCGCCATCCCCTGTCGATCGGTTCCGAGTTCATCGTCGATACGATCCGCGGTATTCCAATGCTCGTCATCGTCCTCTATGTCGGCCTGCCGCTGAGCGGCGCCCTGAAGGATGCGACGCAGGGTGTGTTCGATCCCCCGAACCTGATGCGCGGCATCGTCGCGATGGCGCTTGCCTATTCGGCCTACCTTGCGGAAATCTTCCGCTCCGGCATCAATGCCATCCCGGCCGGCCAGATCGAGGCGGCGGCAAGCATCGGGCTCAATCGCTGGCAGACTGCGCGGCTGGTCATCCTGCCGCAGGCATTCCGCATCATCATCCCGCCGCTTGGCAACGAACTCATCGCCATACTGAAGGACACCTCGCTGCTGTCGATCCTGTCGATCCGCGACATCACGCAGCGCATGCGCGAGTTCCAGTCGGCGAGCTTCCTGCCATTTGCGCCGTATAACTCGGCTGCGGTTCTCTACATCCTGCTGACGCTTGCCGCCGCAAGCTTCGTGAGCCTCGTCGAGAAGAAGTATGACGTCAAGCATCGCTGATCGTTCCGCAGGGTCGTACACGACCGCCGGCACGGTTCTTGTGACCGGCGCGTCGCGCGGCCTCGGCCATGCGCTCGCCTCGCTCTATGCCCAAGCGGGCTGGCGCGTGATGGCATGCATGCGCGAGATGCCGCCGGAGCCGAAGGCTTCCATGCTGCCCTATTTTCTCGATGTGGGAGATGCCGCGTCGATCGAGGCGCTCGGCAAAGCTCTCGAAGGCGAGGCGATCGATATCGTCATCAACAATGCCGCCATTCGTGGCGACACAGGCGGTCTGGACTCGCTCGCTGCCGATGATTTCTTGGAGGTCATGCGCATCAATGCGCTGGCGCCGTTGCTGATCGCGCGGGCGCTCCGGCCCAATCTCCTCGCGGGCCGACGCAGGCTCGTGGTCAATATCGGCAGCCGCGCCGGTTCGCTCGCGGAAGGCACCGTCGATGACGATGACGGCGATTATGCCTATCGGTGCTCGAAGGCGGCGTTGAACATGGCAACGGTGAAGCTCGCGCAGGATTTTCAGCGTGACGGCATCGCCGTCATCTCGCTCCATCCGGGCTGGGTCCGTACGGACATGGGCGGGCCGGATGCCGTCGTCGATATCGCGCAAAGTGCGCAAGGGTTGAAGGCCCTGATCGACACGACGACGATGGCCATCACCGGCAGTTTCCGGGCCTACGACGGCAAGACTGTATCTTGGTAAGGGAAAGGGCGGGGCAATGACCGACGCGAACAGGCAGGGTGCCAGCGAGAGCGAAGCAATCGACGCGCTTCTCCGCGATAGCTACGGCATCTCGGGCAGGATTATCGCGCTGCCCGGCGAGCATGACCTCAATTATTGCATCGAGGCTGAGGACGGAACGCGTTTCCTGCTCAAGCTGCACGCTCCGGGCGATGCGGACGACCTTGCCATGCAGATCGCCGTGCTCGATCACCTCGCTCATGCCGCACCGGAGCTTCCGATTTCGCGCGCTCTTCCGGACAAAAACGGTTCTACGGCAATTGCCGCCGAGCTGCGCGGTCGGCGTACGGCGCGCCTTTTGACCTGGCTAAACGGCAGCGTCTGGTCGAAGTCGCCGGCACGCGGCAGGCAAAGCGTCGTCACGCTTGGCCGGCTGCTGGGCGAGATGGATCGCAGTCTCGAAAGCTTCAGCCATCCGGGCGCCAAGCGCTCCTATGCCTGGGATATCGGCCGTGCCGACATGCATCTGGAAACCCTCGCCTTCATTACCGATGCGGACAAGCGGGCAGTCGTCAGAGCGGTTCTCGAACGCTTCGTCGATGAGGTGCTGCCGCGGCTGAGACAATGCCCGCGTCAGGTCATTCACAACGACGCCAACGATTATAACGTTCTGCTGGATGAGGCTGGCGCGGTCAGCGGCCTGCTCGATTTCGGCGACGTGGTCGAGACATGGCGCGTCATCGAGATCGCCGTCGCCGGCGCCTATGCGCTGATCGGCGCGGATGATCCGGTGGATGCGATCGCATGTCTTGCCGGCGCCTATCACGCGGTCAATCCCGTCAGCGACACCGAAGCGGAGCTCATCTTCGATCTGACCTGCACGCGCTACGCGGTCAGCATGTGCATGGCGGCAAAGCAGATCCGCGACAATCCGGAAAACACCTATCTGCTGGTCAGCCAGGAGGACGTCTGGCGCGAATTGCAACGCTTGCAGCGCGAGAACCGCTCTTTGGCGGTTGCCCGCATCCGCGATGCCTGCGGCTTCGAGCCGGTCCCGCATGGCGTTCGCATCGAGCGCTGGCTGGAAAAAAATGCTCATGACTTTGCCGGAGTTCTCAAGCCGTCGCTTGCCAAGCCGAAGGTGCTTGCGCTCGATCTGACGGCGGCCGGACCGGATGCCGGGGCGTGGACGACGCTCGATGCCGCCGGGGCCGAACGGCTGATCGAAGAGCGTGTCGGCCAGGCCGGAGCCGATTTCGCCATCGGCCTCTATGCAGAGGATCGCATCATCTACAAGGGCGATGCCTACGAGACGCCGACCGCCGGGCAGCGCCGGACGATCCATCTCGGCATCGATGTTTTTGCCCCGGCGCATGAACCCGTTCATGCACCCTTTGCCGGTGCGGTCGCCTTCATTCACGACGATGCGGTCGAGTTCGGTTTCGGCCCCACGGTCATGCTGGAACATCGCACGGAGGAAGGAGACATCTTCTGGACGCTCTACGGCCATCTTTCGCGCCAGAGCGTTGCCAGGCTGGCGGTAGGGCAGGCTGTTGCGGGAGGCGAGGCTTTCTGCAGCCTTGGCGAGGCCTCTGAAAACGGCAACTGGTTGCCACATCTGCACTTCCAGATCGTCACCGACCATCTCGGCCTCGGCGCACGGATGCACGGTGTCGGGGTAGGCGATCAATGGCAGGTCTGGCGGGCCATCAGTCCCGACCCGAGCGTGGTGTTCGGCTTTTCCACGCCGGCGTCGGTCATCGTTGCGCGCGACAAGGATTTTCTGGTGCGCGAGCGTCACCGGCGGATCGGCCGTTCGCTCAGTATCGCCTATTCCGCAACGCCGCTGAAGATCGTCGGCGGCGAAGGGGCCTATCTCATCGACGAGGAAGGCACCCGCTGGCTCGATATGGTCAACAACGTCTGCCATGTCGGCCATTGCCATCCCCGGGTGGTGAAGGCAGCGCAGGCGCAGATCGCCAAACTCAATACCAACTCGCGCTATCTGCACGACTCGCTCGTCGAATACTCCCGTCGCCTGGCAAACCTCTTGCCCGATCCGCTTAACGTCTGCTTCTTCGTCAATTCGGGCAGCGAGGCGAACGACCTCGCGATCCGGCTGGCGCGTGCCTATACCGGCAATCGTGACATCATCACGGTCGATCACGCCTATCATGGACATCTGTCGAGCCTGATCGACGTCAGTCCCTACAAGTTCGCCGGCAAGGGCGGGGAAGGGCGGCCGCGGCATGTGCGCGTTGCGGAGATGCCCGATCTTTATCGCGGCAGGTTCCGCTATGGCGATGCGGAGGCCGGCCGCAAATATGCCGAGGACGTGCGCGATCAGGTTGCGGCTTTGGCGGTGGAAGGCCGGCGTCCGGCGTTGTTCTTCAGCGAGGGCATCCTCGGGACCGGCGGCCAGCTGACGCTCCCGGCCGATTATCTCAAGGAAGCCTATGCCCATGTCCGGGCGGCGGGCGGTCTTTGCCTGGCCGACGAAGTGCAGGTCGGGTTCGGCCGCGTCGGCAGCCACATGTGGGCTCACGAATTGCAGGGTGTGGTGCCCGATATCGTCACGATGGGCAAGCCGATCGGCAACGGCCATCCGATGGCTGCCGTCGTGACGACGGAAGCGATCGCGGCGGCCTTTGCCAATGGCATGGAGTATTTCAACACTTTCGGCGGCAATCCGGTTTCCGCCGAGATCGGCCTTGCCGTTCTCGACGTCATCCGCGACGAGCGGCTGATGCATCATTGCCGCGTCATCGGCGACCGGTTGATGGATGGCGTGCGCGCGCTTGCTGCGCGCCATGAGATCATCGGCGACGTGCGTGGTCACGGTCTCTTCAACGGCGTCGAGCTCGTGCGCGATCGCGAGACGCTGGAGCCTGCCGCGGCGGAGCTGGATTTCGTGATCGCCGAGATGAAGCGCAGGCATCACATCCTGCTCAGCAGCGAGGGGCCGCATCATAACGTGCTGAAGGTGAAGCCGCCGGCCCCGTTCAGCGCCGAGGATTGCGACCGGTTCCTCGACGGGCTCGACGACACCCTGTCTCGTTTGCCTCCTCGCTAACCCTCCGATCCAGAGCAGGGATCACGCCGCGACGATTTCGGCGGCGGTATAAACGTTTAAATTTCGACTGCGACAAGGGTGATGCCCGACGTTCGGCGACTTGAATGAAAAAGGACAAGACAGTGCACAAGCCGCTCGCCAGACAGAACAATTTCGATCCCAGCCGGCAGGATGCCGGCATGCTGGAGCTTGGCGTCTGCTATTATCCGGAGCAATGGCCACGGACGAAATGGGAGGAAGATGCCGCGCGCATGGTGGAGCTGGGGCTTGCCTGGGTGCGCATCGGCGAATTCGCCTGGTCGCATATCGAGCCGAAATCCGGCGTCTTTCAATGGGACTGGTTCGATGACGCGATCGACGTACTCGGCAAGGCGGGGTTGAAGGTCATCATCGGCACGCCGACGGCGGCGCCTCCGAAGTGGCTGGTGGATCGTTATCCGGATATTCTCCCTGTCGACGCGCGCGGTGCCGTTCGCAAGTTCGGCGCGCGCCGCCACTATTGCTTTTCGAGCCAGCGCTATCGCCTGGAAGCCGCGCGCATCACCGAGGCGGTGGCGCAGCGCTATGGCGGGCATCCCTTCGTGCATGCCTGGCAGACCGATAACGAGTATGGCGATCACGACACGATTCACAGCTACTCGCGAGCCGCTCTCCACGCTTTCCGCGAATGGCTGGCCGCGCGCTACGGCACGATCGAGGAGCTGAACCGCGCCTGGGGCACCACATTCTGGAGCATGCATTACAACGGCTTTGACGAGGTGGATCTGCCCAACAATCTCGTGGAGGAGCCGAGTCCGACGCATCTTGTCGATTATTTCCGCTTCTCGTCGGATCAGGTGAAGAGCTTCAACAAGGCGCAGGTCGACATCATCCGCCGCCACTCACCGGGCCGGCCGGTCACGCATAATTTCATGTCGCAGAACACCGATTTCGATCACTACAAGGTCGGCGAAGACATCGATATCGCCTCGTGGGACGTCTATCCCATGGGCGGGCTCATGAACGGGCGGCTGAGCGCCGAGGAGAAGCGGCGCTATCTACGCGTCGGCGATCCCGATCAAACGGCCTTCAACCACGATCTCTACCGGGCAGTCGGCCGCGGCCGCGCCTGGGTCATGGAGCAGCAGCCGGGGCCGGTGAACTGGGCCTCGCACAACCAGTCTCCGGCCGATGGCATGGTGCGCTTGTGGACGTGGCTCGCCTATGCCCACGGCATCGACATGGTGTCCTATTTCCGCTGGCGGCAGGCGCCGTTCGCGCAGGAGCAATTCCACGCCGGTCTTCTCCTGCCGAACAGCGACGAGGATCAGGGCTACCGGGAAGTCGCGCAGGTCATTGCCGAGATGAAGCTGCTGCCGAAGGGCGAGGCGCGCGGCAGGGCCGACGTTGCGTTGCTGCTCGATTACGAATCGCGCTTTGCCACTCGCGCGTTGCCGCAGGGCCGCGACTATGCCGCCTCCGCCATCGCGCTCGACTGGTATTCCGCCGTCTCGCGTCTCGGCGTGGATATCGATGTCATCGGCCAGCATTCCGATCTGGACCGATACAAGCTGATACTGGCGCCGGATCTCGTCATTCCCGATCCGGATTTCATTGCGCGCCTCAAGGCTTCCGGCGCCAAGGCGTTGTTCGGCCCCCGCAGCGGCAGCAAGACCCGCGACATGCATATTCCCGCCGATCTGCCGCCGGGCGTGCTTGGCGACCTCCTGGATTTCCGCGTCACGCGCGTCGAGTCCTTGCCGCCGTTCCAGTCGGAAACCGTCCTTTACGGCAATTCGAGCCACGAGACCTCCACATGGCGGGAAACGGTCCGGACCACGGAAACGGTGCTGGCGACGTTCCAGGGAGACTATCGGCCGGGTTCGCCCGCCGTCATCGGCAACGATGTCGCGCGCTATTGTGCCACGCTGCCGCGCGACGAATTCCTGCTGAAGCTGATGGGCGACACGTTTGCCTGGGCTGGCGTAAACGGCCTGCCTGATCTCGGCGATCTTCGCCTTGCGCGGCGCGGAAGGCTGCACTTCGCATTCAACTATGGAAGCGCGGTGGCGGCCGTACCCGCGGCGCGGGATGCCAAATTTCTCATCGGCAACCGTGAGCTTGCGCCTGTCGACGTGGCCGTCTGGCTCGATGGGGACAAGGGCGCCACTGCCGAGTGACGCGCCTCGACGGCAGGCTCGTCCTGCCGTTCTCGGTGCGACGGTATTCTTATGGTAATATCGACAAAACGTCCGATGTCGTCCTGTAGGGCGCCGATGTCGTTTTCCTGTGCGCGCCATGGCGCCGGGCATGATCTTCTGACCGTGTTCAAGGTGCCATTGGCAAATCGTGCCGAGGGATAATTGGGAAACCGGTCGCAGGCCGGTGCTGCCCCCGCAACGGTAGCGGACCGAATGCTGTCGACCGATGCCACTGGCAAAATTGCCGGGAAGGTGGCCGGGAGCGTCCGAACGGACAGGTCCGAAGCCCGGAAACCAGCCTTGACGGCAGGCTTGATTGATCACGGCGGGTGATCGGGAGGCGAATGCGGGCATCTTGAAGCGGTCCGGTTCCAATCTCGCAGCTTTCGTAACAGTCATGCATGCGCCGGCCCGGCCGCCGCCGAAGTTGCGGGCGCGGGACCGATTTCGCTGCTGTTCAGCCCGTTGAGGAGCGGGCCGATCCGAAGATGCCCGGGATTCCGGGCGACGATGATCAAGCGTACTATCAAGGAGGAGATGGCATGACAGGGAACAGAGGCGTCGTCTATATGCGACCCGGCAAGGTCGAGGTTCGCGATATCGACGATCCGAAACTGGAGGCGCCGGATGGCCGCCGCATCGAGCATGGCGTAATCCTGAAAGTGATTTCCACGAATATCTGCGGCTCCGACCAGCATATGGTGCGCGGCCGCACGACCGCCATGCCGGGTCTCGTGCTCGGGCATGAGATAACCGGACAGGTCATCGAAAAGGGCATCGACGTCGAGATGCTCGATGTCGGCGATATCGTCTCGGTTCCGTTCAACGTCGCCTGCGGTCGCTGCCGCTGCTGCAAATCGCAGGACACGGGCGTCTGCCTTACGGTGAATCCGTCGCGGGCCGGCGGCGCCTATGGCTATGTCGACATGGGCGGATGGATCGGCGGTCAGGCGCGCTACGTCACGGTGCCCTACGCGGATTTCAACCTGCTGAAGTTTCCCGACCGCGACAAGGCCATGGCCAAGATCCGCGATCTCACCATGCTGTCGGATATTCTGCCGACCGGCTTTCACGGTGCGGTCCGCGCGGGAGTCGGCGTGGGGTCCACCGTCTATGTCGCAGGTGCCGGCCCGGTCGGCCTTGCGGCTGCCGCCTCCGCCCGCATCCTGGGCGCTGCCGTCGTCATGATCGGCGACTTCAACAAGGACCGCCTCGCGCATGCAGCCAAAGTCGGTTTCGAACCTATCGATCTTTCCAAGAGCGATCGTCTCGGCGACATGATTGCGCAGGTTGTCGGCACCGACGAGGTGGACAGCGCAATCGATGCCGTGGGTTTCGAGGCGCGCGGTCATTCCGGCGGCGAGCAGCCGGCAATCGTGCTCAATCAGATGATGGAGATCACCCGCGCAGCAGGGTCGATCGGCATACCCGGATTGTACGTGACGGAAGATCCGGGCGCAGCAGATGCCGCGGCCCAGCACGGCAGCCTGTCTCTGCGCTTCGGTCTCGGCTGGGCGAAGGCGCAATCCTTCCATACCGGGCAGACACCGGTTCTGAAGTACAACCGGCAACTGATGCAGGCTATCCTGCATGACAGGCTGCCGATCGCTGACATCGTCAACGCCAGGATCATTTCACTCGAAGATGCGGCGCAAGGCTATGAAAGCTTCGATCAAGGTGCGGCAACGAAGTTCGTTCTCGACCCGCATGGCGATCTGTTGAAGGCAGCATAGGGAGAAACGAACCTCACGCGATCGCAGATCGACGTTGAGGTGAGCATAGATCGGGAGCGGAATTACATATCTCCGCTCCCGGTATCGTTTCGGCAAACAGCGATGAGTTTGCCGGACAACAAAGAGGCGGCAAATGCAGATGCCGAAGTCAGATCAGTAGCACCGATCATGCAGATTCCGGCAGCCGTCGCTGATCGCAAGCAGATATCCGTGGAGGCAGTTGTCCGTCGACATTCGAGATCCTGATCGGAAACAAGGTTTCTCGGTTCAGCAGACGGCGCTGCCCTTCCTCATGATTTGAACCACAAATTTACATTCCCATGGCATCCCGGAGCGGCTACGGTACGGCCGGGAAGACGAATTATTACAGATAATAACGGATGGTGTTGCCATTATACATCTATCCTTTACATTTATACGGGCATCCCTATGGAGGAGCTCCGTCATCGCTTCCTGAGCAACGGCGGCCTGGCAAGGAACGCTAACCTGAAGAGAAAAGACAAATGGCAAACTTTCTTGATAAGTGGTCTTCGAAGAAGGCCGATAAGCCGAAGGCTGGTGCACGGAATGTCGTCGATACCTTTCGTGCAAGAGTAGCCGAACAGAAAGCATATCTGGAAGAGTATGAGCGCGATGCAGCCGGCTTCAAGAAGTGGCGCTCCACCTGGTTCCAGCGCGTCCCCGGCGGCTTTGGCGTCACCGTCGGTCGTGACTCCGTCAATGCCGGTCATGGGTTGAGCTATGTCGTCGTCGAAGCTGTCAAGGATGTGGCAGAGTTTCTCGACGATCTCGCCTATCATGCTGAGAATGATGTCGGCTTTCAGCAGGCTCTCGAGCAGAACCGCCGGCGTCGTGTCGCGCTTCTGAATGCGGCGAAGACCGGAGACGATACAGTTAGCTCGAAGAGCAAGGCGAAAGCCAAGCCTGCAGCAGCGAAGCCGGCAGCAGCCAAGTCCACCGCGGCCAAGTCTGCAGGCGGCAAGGCTGCGCCGAAGGCCACCCGGGCAAAGGCTGCTCCCGCAGCAACTCCGGCGCCGGCAGCCGCAGAAGCGGCAAAGCCGAAGCGCACCCGCAAGCCGAAGGCTGCAGACGCAGCTGAGTAAAGACGATGAAGCCCGCTTCGGCGGGCTTCACTTCCTCATTGCTGAATGGTTGCAAGGGCCGCTTCACCAAACCTGTCTTTGGCAGTGCCCAGGTCCCGGCGAAGCAAACCGGATACGATGAGACGCGAATTCGGCATCAGCTACGCTGAAGCGAACGGATCGGAGCGGCATTTGCCGCTCCTTTCGGCCGATCTCACTTTTTCTCGCTATATGCCTTGATGGCGGAGGCAACTTCGCTCCGGGCTTTTTCCGCATTCTCGAAGCCGCCGACCTCGACGACCTTGCGGGCATCGGGAAGCTGCTTGTAGACGCGGAAGAACGCCTGCAGACGGTCCTGCTCGACCTTGGGAAGATCGGAGATTTCCCTGATGCTGTCGTAGGTCGGGTCGATCTTCGTCGTCGGTACTGCGACGATCTTGTCGTCGACTTCGCCGCCATCGATCATCTTCAGCACGCCGATTGCCCGCACGCGAACGATAGCGCCCGGAACGATCGGTTCGCGCGTATAGACGATGGCGTCGAGCGGATCGCCGTCACCGCCGAGCGAACTGGTGATGGAACCATAGTTCGCCGGATAGGCGACCGGCATCGACTGGAACCGGTCGACGACGATATGACCGGTCTTGGCGTCGATCTCATATTTGGTGAAGCTGCCGGCCGGGATCTCGATAGCGGTGTAGAATTCCCGGCTTTCGTCCTTCGGCTGAGGATAGTCGATATAGGATACATAGTCGGCAGCCGAGGCAACGGTGCCGGACAGGATCGTCAGTGCAACGATGGAAATAAGCTTTTTCATACACGCCCCCGCGTCAAGGTTGAACAATATCGCCCTAATCAGGGGGTGTTACGGGCTTGTGACATATATCGATGAATGCACAGGGAATGGCCGGGCTTTCCCGCAGAGGGAGATCATCATCGGGAGCGATGAAGGCCGGCATTCACATCATGGGAGCCGGTCATTCAAAAGCCATAAAACTGACGAGGCTCGGTAGGGTAAGACGGATCGGCATGATCCATGCAGCCGCTGCCCGACTATTTTCGATGCGCTATCTCGTGCGTTGCAACGCACTCCCGTCGGCAGCGAGCTCAATCACAAGGACCTGATGAGAAGGTTCGCCGCGACCAAAGCATATCTGCGAGGTTCAATGCGATGTATTCCATTCAAGACCGTATTCCCGTTTCCATCGTTATTGCAAACTACAACTACGCACACTTCCTGAAGCGCAGCATCGACAGCGCACTGGAGCAAAGCTATGGCGACGCCGAAGTCATCGTCGTCGACGATGCATCGACGGATGCAACCGCCGACGTCGTTGCCTCCTATGGGTCGCGCATAAAGACATGCCTGCGAGAGGTGAATGGCGGGCATGCCGCCGCGTTCAACACAGGCTTTGCCGCCAGTCGCGGCAAGATCGTGCTGTTTCTCGATGCGGATGATTATCTCTATCCGAATGCTGTTTCGGAGGTTGTCGACGCGTGGGAAGAGAACACGGCACAGGTTCAGTTCCGGCTGCACATCGTCGATGAAGACATGCATGTAAGGGACGTCTTTCCGCCGGAGAAATTGCCGTTCGATTCCGGCGATGTCACCCCCCAATTGCTGCGAAAGGGTCGCTACCAGACGACGGTGACGAGCGGGCTGGCGTTCAGGCGCTCGGTACTGGACAAGGTCATGCCCGTTCCCGAGCAGGAGTTTCGGCAGGGCGCCGATGGATATCTTGCCACGGTGGCGCCCCTCTATGGCGAGGTGACGTCCATCGATGATTGCCTTGGTGCCTACCGCATTCATGGCGCCAATCATTCCGTCTTCGCCAAGAAACTCGGTCAGCGCGCGCGCTGGCGCATACAGCATGATTTCCGGCGGCTGGAGGCTTTGTCGGATCAGGCAACCGAGATCGGGCTGGACGTGCCCGGCGATGCCGGTCTGCACGATCCCGTGCATTTGGAGGAGCGCCTGGCGTCGCTTTGCATCGACAGGGAACGGCATCCGGTCTCCAGCGATTCCAGGCTCTCCCTTGCCGCCGCCGGAGCGGTCGCCAGCCTGGAGATGAATGCATCCGCAAGACGTCGCGCGATGCTGGCGGCCTGGTTTCTTTCCGTCGGCGTCCTTCCTCGCCGGATGGCGAAGGCGGTCTTATCCTGGAAGCTCGTTGCCTCGTCGAGGCCCCGGCTTCTGCTGCGCCTGTCGAAAACCATCCGCCATGCGATGGGTTAGCGCGCCGCAGGGAATTTATCCAAGGATTGCCGGATCCAGGAAACATGCGCAGCGGTTTTTCGTTCGGAATTGCGCAGCAATAAAAGGATAGAGCGTTTTCGCGATTCGAAGAAAGCCGAAGTGCTCTATTCGGATGTGCCGGATTTGTGCAGCGCGCGCAGCAATGCGTCAATCACGGCTCGATGATGGATGTTCCGGGCGAAACGGCTGTCGGCGGCGAATTGCATCAACCCCGCGAAGGCATCCCTGGCCGAAGGTTTCCTGCCCTCGCCGCGAAGATAGGCGGTCAGGCGCCGGTAGCGGGCATTCGCCTTGATTTCGAGCGGATTGCCGGGCCCCATCTTCTTCAATGGCCACCATGACCAGCCGATGCCGTTTCTTTCCTGCAGCGCCACAGCGCGGGCATACCAATCGTTGTTGTTCTCGCCGGATTCGCCGTTCCATAGCGGCATGTCATATTGCTCGCGCAGCTTTAGAAAGGGCTCGATCGATTCCTGTGTCGTCGGCGTCCAGTATTTGTGAAAGCTGAGCGTCGTGTTGGGGTCCTCGATCGGCAGCACGCCGGCATAATTGTTGCCCCAGCAATTGCCTTCGATGATCAGCATGTGATTGGCGTCGATGGCGCGTACGGCGCGGATGGTGCGCTGATAGATATCGCGCAGCGGCCGGTTTCCGGTTTCACGGCATCCGCCCTTGTCCTTCTCGTCCTGAAAGCCCCAATTCGGCTCGTTGAGCAGATCATAACCGGCGATGGTGGTCTCATTCCTGTAACGACGTGCGATCTCGCTCCAGAGCGCGATCATCGTCGCCTGGTCCTTTTTGCTATCCCAGAGCGAAGGCTCGTTCGGATCGCGGTCGGAGATGGCGATATCGTGCCCCTGGCCGCCGGGCGCCGCATGCAGATCGAGGATCAGCAGCATATGATTGGCTTTCAGCCAGCCGATCAATGCATCGATCCGCCGGAAGCCTTCCTCGTTCCAGACGATATCCCTTGAACCATTCTTGCCGCGCCTGTCCTTGATGAACAGCTTCCAGTGCATCGGCAGGCGCACGCTGTTGAAGCCCCATCCGGCCATCGCGTCGATATCGGCTTTCGTTACGGCATTGTCCCGCCAGGACCGATAGAACCGGTCGGCCCTCTTCTTGCCGACGATCTCGGAAATGCGGTGGCGAATGACGTGCTGTGCCTTCAGGTTGGAAAGGCCCATCATGTAACCTTCCTGCACCATCCAGCCTCCGAGGCCAAGGCCGCGCAGGATCAGCGGATTACCGCTGCCATCGACGATCTGCTGGTGATCGGCGCGGACAAATCCCTCCGCATGCGCCGGCAGCCCGAATGAGGTCAGGCAGGCGACGGACAGGCTGGCGAGCAACAGCGGAAAGTGCCTCATGCATTTCCAGTCGCCCGAAACTTTGTCGCCATGTGGGCATGATGTTGCGTCGGCGCCTGAAATCGCGCGCTGCAATTTTTGCCGGCATGATCCTTTCGCCTTTACGCGTCGCGAACCTCAGGGAGTTCGCGTGGAGCGCGGACGAATGCGGCGACGCAGAGATCGATCGCCAAGGCGAGGACCATGGCGCCGGCGCCGATGAAGAAGAGCATGTAGTAGTTTCCGCCGGTTCGGGCAAAGACGAAGGACAATCCATAGGCGGCGGCTGCCTGGAACAGCGCAAAGAATACGGTCGCCAGGCTCCAGGCGGTTCTCTGTTGCGCCGGATGGTGCGGCAGCAGCTCCGCGATCCTGCCGAGCATCAGGGGAACCGTACCGGTCACGAATGCGCCGACGATCAGGCTCGAGACGATGAGCCAGGCTTGCCCGAGGCCGAAAGCGGGAATGGCGACGGCGGCAGCCTCGAGGAGAAATGCAAAGCGCAGCGCGGCGGCAAAGCCGGTGCGGTCCGCAAGATGACCGGCAAGGATCGGGCCGATCGTTGCGCCAAGGCCGAACAATACCCAGTATTCCGCACCGACCCGCAGGCCGCTTCCCAATCCGTGCGCGACGAAATCCACGAGGAAGATCATGTGAGGCACCCAGCCGGCGGCGTTCAGCGCGTATTCGACATAGAGTGCACGCAGCGTCCAGCGTTTCGGCGCATGCGCGGCATGCCGTGCCGGTGCCGAACGGCTTGCATTGTCATGTGGCCACCCGGTCCAGGCCATGGCCGTCAGCAGCAGCGACAGGATGCCGAGGCCAAGCCAGGTTTGGCGTAGCCCTTGTTGAAGCAGCAGGGGAACCAGCGTGCCCGACAGTGCAACGCCGGCGCCGATGCCCATGAAGATTACGCCGCTGGCAAGGCCCCGGCGGAGCGGCGGAACCAGCGGCAGGACGGTCGGCGCTGCCAATACCATCAAGGCGCCGCCGGCAAGGCCGGTCGCGAAACGCCACGCGAAGAACCATGGAAAGCCGATCGGGAAAGCGCAGGCAAAGAATGCCGCGGTTGCGGCCAGCATCATGATGCGAAGGGCGAGGACGGTGGAGATGCGCGCAGCGACCGGTCGCCCGAGCAAGGCGCCGGCCAGATAGCCGGAAAGATTGGCCGCGCCGAGATAGGCGGCAGCGGAGGCTTCGAACCAATGCGCATCGACGATAGCCGGCAGAAGCGGGGTATAGGCGAACCGGGCAAGCCCGATCCCGATCAGGCAGGCGCAGAACGCCGAGAGGATCGCGCGCCATGCCGTCTGGCTGCCATGATGGTTTCGGTCGATTTCACGGGGCGTTGCGTCGGTCATGGCAATTCTCTCAAGCGGCGGTGCTTGAGAGAATAGGCCGCAAGATATATCATAAAAAATGAATTATTATGAGAGCAGTTATCTCTAAAGGAGATATGTCGACCATGGACGCATCCGATCTCAGGGTTTTCGAGGCCGTCTCCCGGCATGGGAGCATGAGCCGGGCGGCGCAGGAGCTGCATACGGTTCAATCGAATGTGACGGCACGTATCCGGGCACTCGAAGAGGAGCTGGGCGTCAGTCTGTTTCAGCGGCATGCGAGGGGCGTGTCGATCACGCCGGCCGGGCAGCGCATCCTGCCGTTCGTCGGCCGCATTGCCAAACTCCTGGCCGATGCGCGCATAGCCGCGCAGGACGAGGGGTCTCCGGCCGGGACGCTTGCGATCGGCAGCCTGGAGACGACAACAGCGCTGCGGTTGTCGCCGCTGTTGGGACGATTTGCCAAGACTTACCCTCAGGTGCGCCTCGTCGTCACGACAGGCACGACCCGCAGGCTGATCGACGATGTCGTCGCATGCCGGGTCGAGGGCGCATTCGTGGCGGGTCCCGTCAGCCATCCCGATCTCGACCATGAGGTGATCTTTCGGGAGGAACTCGTTCTCGTTACGTCGCCCGCTGTCGGTGCAATGGAAGATCTGGCCGGTATCGCCGATTTGAAGACCATTGTCTTTCAGATCGGATGTTCCTATCGGCAGCGGCTGGAGTCGCTTCTCGCCGACATGGGCATCGTTACGTCGAAGCCGCTGGAATTCGGTTCCCTCGATGCGATCGTCAGCTGCGTATCGGCCGGCGTCGGTATCACCCTTTTGCCGCAAGGTGTGGTTGCTGCCGCCCATGGAGAGGGCAGGGTGGCGATCCACCGGCTCCCGCCCGAGCGTTCCCTGGTCGAAACGCTCTTCGTACGCCGTTCGGATGCCTACACGTCCAGCGCCATGGCCGCACTTCTCGATATGGCGCGGCCGAAGCCGGTTGCGCTTAACTCGACGCCATGATCTCCTGCCAGGCGCGGTATGCCGAAAGCACGGTTTCCATCTGGGCCGTATGACCGGCGACAAACGCCTCGCCGTAGATGGTTTCGTCCGGATATTCGGTAATCAATGTCATCGGCACCGTATGGCGATCGTCGATATCGGCGAGGCAGGGAAAGCCGTTGATGATGCGGAAGCCCGTTTCGCCGGCATGGATTTCATAGAGCGCGATCTGGCGGTCGTTGTAGCCCAGAAGCCCCGGAATGGTGCCGAGGTGCTTCGTGACCTTGTCCAGAAGCTGTTCCGCCTGTGCTGCCCAGCCGGCGTGATAGCGGGCGATCAGGAAGAAGCCCTTCGGCAGCGTCCACATGGCGAAATTGCGGGGAACATAGCCGGAAAGCGGGCGTGTCCATTCATGGGCCGGGTAGCCGTGCAGATTGACGTGCAGCTGCGCGCCGCTCAGCGCCTCGGCCTCGAAGCGGATTTTCTTCTCGTAGAGATAGGGGCCGGCATTGTCCTGCGTGCGATATTCGAGGTCGTCGCCGAGCGCGGTGTAGCGCGCGGCGTGATACATATGGCGCGGGCTGTCCTTGCGCAGGCGCTGGTGCAGCGCGTAGCCATCGGGGTTTTCCAGCGGCGAGATGGTGAAATGGGCGCCTGCGACCCTGGCGAGCTGTCGCGCCGCCCGAAGTGCGCCGGCGCCGCCGGTGGTCTCATTGGCGTGCTGGCCGCCGCTGATCATCACGGCCGCATCGCTGCCCTTGATATAGCGTGCTTTTACCGTGCGTCCGGAGCGGGTGCCGGCCTCGAACGCTTCGCCGCCGATCCTGCCGAGCTCCGCCTCGATCTGCTGCGCGGCCAGAGGTTCCGTTGCCGTCTCGATCTGCTGCTCTGCGCCATCCCAGTAGCGCGAGGAAAGCGGCTGGGTTTCCACTTTGGCGGTAATGCCGCCGGAGGATTGCAGGATCTGCGGAACGATCTGTCCCGGTTTCAATCCGCGATCGCCAAGCGGCCGGCCGGATTTCTTCTGGAAGAATTCCAGCAGCGAAAAGTAGAAGTCCTCGTGCAGCGCCTCCCGCAGGCTCATGACTTCGTCGCCGAGCGGCAACGTCTCATCCGATGCCGGCAGGGCGACGCGGATATTGAGCTCCTCGAAATAGGGCTCGGTCGCCCCCCAGTCGTAGCGGGTGATCGCGGCGATGGTCGCCTCGAAAAGCTCTTCATAGTCCGTAAGGAGCCGTTCGCCCGCGGCATTGCCATCCCGGACGAGCCAGCCGGTCGGAGAGACGCTCGTCTCGCCGGCTGCATCGATATGCACGCGATTGGGCACCGGCACCTTCCACCGGCGCTCGCCGCCGGCGCCAGTCTTCAACAGAACGTCATAGTGAAATTCGCTGTCGGCTCTTGCAACGAAGGCGATCTCGCGATTCCCCACCATTGCCGCAAGCGGGTAGGCTTCCAGCCGGAACCGGTTTTCCGGCGCGTCTGGATGCACTGGATAGCGGATTTCGATCGCATTCACGTCCTGCAGATCGATTTCCTCGAGGAAGGCGTTGACCAGTGGCTTGTAGGCGCTGCGAATACGCGCCTGAACACCCATTTCCTTCAGCCTGCGCTCCGCATCCTGACGGCTTTGCCGGTCATCGAAGGTCCACGCCTCGAAATTCTGGCCGGCTTTTGCGTTGGCGACGAGCTGCGAGAGCGTGCGCTCGAAGCTTCTTTCGAAAATCAGGGTCATGATGTCCTACCTTGTCGTTCTGCCGGTTGGGTCGAGGCTGTCGCGCAGCCAGTCGCCCAGGAGATTGAGGCCGAGCACGGTCAGCAGGATTGCGACGCCCGGGAAAAGGCTCACCCACCAGGCAGTTTGCAGATAGGTGCGTCCGTCGGCAAGCATGCCGCCCCAACTCGGAATGGTCGGATCGACGCCCAGTCCGAGGAAGGTGAGGCTGCTTTCCAGCAGGATGTTGTTGGCGATGTTCAGCGTCATCAGCACGATCACCGGCCCGATGAGGTTCGGCAGCAGATGCTGGAAGATGATGCGCCGGTCCTTGACGCCGATCGCGCGCGCCGAGAGGATGAATTCCCGCTCGCGCAGGCTGAGCACGGAGCCACGCACGAGACGGGCATATTGCACCCATTGCGACACGATCAGCAGGATGATGGTGTTGGTGAGGCTGCCGCCGACGATGGCGATGAAGGTGATCGCCAGAAGAATGAAGGGCATGGCGAGCTGGATATCGGCGAAGCGCATCAAGAGCACGTCCCAGATGCCGCGATAGTAGCCCGCCGCAAGGCCCACCAGCACGCCAAGCACGACGCCGCCGTTGACGGAGGTGAGGCCGACGGTCAGCGATATCCTGCCGCCCGCGACGACGCGGGCGAGCACGTCGCGGCCCAGGGGATCGGTACCGAAGGGATGGGCGAGGCTGGCGAAGGGCCTCGCGAGCCTCGCCATCAGGTCGATTTTTTCCGCGCCGCCGGGAAAAAGGACGTCGGACAGAAGAACCGCAAGGCAGATGACGACCGTGATCGATGCCCCCGCTATGAATTCGAAGCTGCAGAAACGCGAACGGCTTGATGTGGTGGCGGCCATGGGCGTTACTCCGTGCGGATGCGGGGGTCGACGAGCCCGTAGGCGATGTCGACGAGAAGATTGACGCCGACGATGAACAGCGCCAGCACGGTGATCACGCCCTGCAGGACCGGGTAGTCGCGGGCGCCGACGGCATCGAATGCCAGCGTGCCGAGACCGGGCCAGTTGAAGACGCGCTCGATGACGACGATGCCGCCCAGCAGCCCGCCGAACTGAATGCCGAAATAGGTGATGAGCGGAATGGCACAATTGCGCAGCGCATGCTTGTACAGCACCTTGCTCTCGCTGAGGCCCTTGGCGCGCGCAACCATGATGTATTGCGACTGCAGCGTTTCCAGCATGGCGGTGCGGACCAGACGCACATTCGTCGCCGTCAGGATCACGCCCATCGTCACGGCCGGCATGACATAGCTCGAAATTCCGACCATGCCGCTCGGCGGCAGCCAGCCGAGCGTGATGGAGAACAGCAGGACCAGCATGAGCGCCAGCCAGAAATTGGGGAAGGAAAGACCGAGCAGCGAGAGAACGCGAATGATCTGGTCGGCGGTCCTGCCGCGTGCCGTCGCGGCCTTGATCCCCAGCGGGATCGAAAGCGCGATCGACACCACCATGGAGATGAAGGCAAGCAGCAACGTGGCGGGCAGTGCGTTGGCGATCAGCTGGGAGACCGGCGTGCCGCCGGTAAAGCTGCGGCCGAAATCGAGCGTCAGCAGCCCCTTCAGGAAGGTGAAATACTGCACGATGAAGGGTTGGTCCGTGCCGAGAGCGGCGCGAATGCGCGCGAGATCGTCTTCCGTCATGCTGCCGCCGCCCTGGAACATCATCAGGGCGGGGTCGCCCGTGAGGCGGATGGCGAATGAGACGAGAAGGGTGATGGCGATCACGACGAAAATCGCCTGCAGCAATCGCTTGATGAGAAAACCGGCCACGTTCTTACCCCGAGAGCTTTCGGAAGACGCCGCCGGCGGTGCCGGCGGCGTCCTGTTTGACGATTATTCGACGGTGACTTCGTTCAGCTTGATGCGGGTATCGGGAGCAGGCACGAAGCCCTTGACCCGCTTGCTGACGCCGTAGATCGCGTTGCTGTTGTAGAGCGGCAGTTCCAGCGCCTTGTCGGCGACGTACTTGCCGATTTCCTTCAGCACCTTTTCACGCTTGGCGCGATCGGTGAGCGGGCGCTGGGATTCCAGCAGCTTGTCCAGCGTCGCATCCTTTTCGTAAGGATTCCATTTCTCGCCGGAATGGTACATCGAATAGGCGGTATTGTCGTAGTCGAACGTCCAGCCGCCCCACTTCTGCTGGAACATCGCGCCGGTCTTGCCCTGCGGGATGATGTCGTTCAGGAGAACGTTGGTTTCATAGGGCTTGATGGTGGCGGTGAGGCCAACCATCTGTAGATAGCTCGCAATCACCTGCGCCACTTCGTTCATGGTCGTGTCATTGCCGCGGATATCGATCTGAACCGCGGCGCCGGGCTTCACGCCGGCTTCGGCCAGCAGCTTCTTGGCGCCTGTCGGATCGTAGGGTAGCGGCTTCAGATCCGGATCGTAGCCGAAGGAGAGAGAATTCTGGAAGCTGACGATCTCGCTTCCCTGGCCCGCCAGGATCGACTTGACGATCGTGTCGCGGTCGACGGCCATGATGATGGCCTTGCGCACGCGCGGATCGGCGGTGATGCCGTCGCGGGTGTTGAAACGCAGCGCATCGACGGTCGGGCCGGGAACGCTGGCGATTTCCAGCTTGGAGTCGCCCTGGATGACCGGGAGCATGCCGATCGGAATAGTCGGCGGAATGACCAGGTCGACGCGTCCTGCCTGAAGCTCGGCAACGGCCGTCGCCGGCTCGCTGATGAAGCGGTATTCGAGCTCGGAAATCTTCGGCGCGCCGCCCCAGTAGTCAGGATTGGCTTCGAGCTTGATATTCACTTTCGGCGAATAGGATACGAACTTGAATGCGCCGGTGCCGACCGGATTGAGGTTGAAATAATCCTCGCCCTTTTCCTTGATGTATTTCGGCGGAACGATCATCGCGCCGTAGCCGGCGAGCTTGGTCAGCAGCACCGGATCGGGCGCCTTCAGCTTCATGTCGACCGTGTAGTCGTCGATGACGTCGACGCTTTCGATCGCGGTGTAGTTCGACCGCTGCGGGCCCTTGGCGCCCTGTTCGCCGAGCAGGCGGTCGAAGGTGAATTTCACCGCCTCTGCATTGAAGGGCTCGCCGTCATGGAATTTGACGTTGTGGCGGAGCTTGAAGCGGATGCGCTTGCCCTGGTCGAGCTCTTCCCAGGATTCGGCAAGGCCCGGCACCAGCTTGAGATCGGGGCCGCGATAGGTCAGCCCGTCGAAGATATTGGTCGAAACGGCCGCCCATGCCACAAGGAAAGTATCGATAGGGTCCCAGCTGCCGGGATCCTGCGGCGACGAAACCGTCAGCTTGCCCGCCGCGAAAGCGGGCTCGGCGTTGATGGCGACGCTCGACAGGACAAGTGCTGTCAGAGCGGTCTTCAGTCCCCATTTCGTTTTTCTCATGAATCTGTTTCCTCTTCAGATCGGTGCGGTGATTGATGGTCGTTCAGGCACTCTTGGCGATGAAGTGGCCCGAGGCGATTTCCTCATGAGCCAGGATCGGCGGCTCGTCGCCGACGCGGCGGACGGGATTGGGGATCTCGCCCTCGATCAAAGCGGTCCTGCGCTGCTGTGTCGGATCCGCGATCGGCACGGCCAAGAGCAGGCGTCGCGTATAGGGATGCATCGGCGTCTCGAAGACCTGCCGCCGGGTGCCGAGTTCCATGATCTGGCCGAGATAGAGGACGGCGACGCGGTGGCTGATCTTCTCCACGACGGCCATGTCATGGCTGATGAACAGATAGGCAAGCTCGCGCTCGGCCTGCAGGTCCATGAGCAGGTTGATGATCTGGGCCTGGATCGACACGTCGAGGGCGGAAAGCGCTTCATCGGCAATGATGAGCTTCGGGTTGGAGGCAAGCGCGCGGGCGATGCAGACACGCTGGCGCTGGCCGCCGGAAAACTCGTGCGGATAGCGGTCGGCGTGCGCCGATGTCAGGCCGACGCGTTCCAGAAGTTCGTCCACCCTGCGGCGAACCTCCCTCGACCCGGAAATGATGTCATGCGTGTTGATCGGTTCAGCAATCGAAAAGCCGACCGTCTTGCGCGGGTCGAGCGAAGCGAAGGGGTCCTGGAAAATATACTGCACGTCGCGGCGCAGGCGGAAACGCTCGGCTTGCGACATGGCGGCAAAGCTCTTGCCGTTGAAGGTGATTTCGCCGGAGCGCGCCTTCTGCAACTGCTGGATGGTGCGGCCGATGGTCGATTTTCCGGAACCGGATTCGCCGACGAGAGCCAGCGTCTCGCCGGGATGAATGTCGAAGGCGACTTTCTGAACGGCGCTGCAGCGATGCGTGACCTGGCCGAATATGTTCTTTTTGATATCGAAGCGCACGAAGAGATCGCGCACCGACAGCAGCGGCGGCTGGTCGTAGCGGGCGGTATTTTGAACCCGTTCCTCGCCGACGACCTTCGGCTCGCCGCCGTCGAGCACCGTCAGCGGCATGCGCTTGGGAAAATCCTCGCCGGTCATGCTGCCGAGCTTCGGGACCGCGGCGAGCAGCGCGCGCGTGTAGGGATGCTTCGGATTGGCGAATATCTCGCGAACCGGGCCTTCCTCGACCTTCTTGCCCTTCCACATGACCACCACGTCGTCAGCCATTTCGGCGACGACGCCCATGTCGTGGGTGATGAAGATCATGCCCATGCCGAGATCGCTCTGAAGGTCGCGCATGATGTTGAGGATCTGTGCCTGGATGGTCACGTCGAGCGCGGTGGTGGGCTCGTCTGCGATCAGGAGCTTCGGTCGGCAGGCGAGCGCCATGGCGATCATCACGCGCTGGCGCATGCCGCCGGAAAGCTGATGCGGATAGCGCTTCAGCAGCGCCTCCGCATCCGGCAGGCGCACCATTTCGAGAAGGCGCCTGGCCTCGGTCATGGCGGCGGATTTGCCGATATTCTCATGGAGAACAAGAACTTCGCAGATCTGGTCGCCGATGGTGAAGACCGGGTTGAGCGAGGTCATCGGCTCCTGGAAGATCATGGCGATCTCCTTGCCTCGAACCGAGCGCATTTCTTTCTGCGGCAGCTTGAGCAGGTCCCTGCCGTTGAAGAGGATGCTGCCGGCCTCGAACCGCGCACCCATCACATCGGCAAGGCGCATGATCGAAAGCGAAGTTACCGATTTTCCCGAGCCGGATTCCCCCACGACCGCGAGCGTTCGGCCCGGCTCGACCGAAAAGGAAAGCCCGTCGACCACACGGTTTTCGCCAAACCGTACGGTCAGATCCGCGACAGACAGAAGCGGCTTGTTTTCGCCTGCAGCATTCGTCATGCTTTTACCTCGGCAGCGGGAAGCTCGTTCATGGCGTTGAAGACGACCGGAAGGGCGGCACGCGTCGAAATCGCGGGCGCGGCAATGCCGCCGCCGTCTGCATTGGATAGGCTGAAGGTGTCGCCGGGGCCGCCGTTAGGATCGGACACTAGCATGCTCGCGTCCATGCCCGTTCAAGGCTGGTCAGGCCAGCCGGCGTTTTTCTCCAAACCAAGCGTCCCATGAGCAGCTGTGTCCGTATCCCCATTATATTTGTTAGGGTATGAGATAGCATCAAACAACAATCTGGTCTATATTGTTGAACAATTTTCAAGATGCCAATCAAAAAATGGGGGTATTCGCGCAAAATCGTTCAACGGATTTCTCTGTTGGGGACATTCCGCCCACTGCGGGCAAGCACGAAGCTGCTTGTTTGCTTGCGACATCAGGCGGGAAATGGGCAGACGGTCGAGCGCGAATGCCGGAGAGCAAATGAAGCAGACAAATCTTGCGAGCATCGAGCCGACGGCGGTGGCGGAGACCGGCCAGACGGTTGCGGAACTCACCGCCGCTCGCATCCGTGAGCGCGTGATCAACGGCACGCTGTCGCCGGGCAGTCATCTGTCCGAGGCGGCTCTTTGCGAGGAACTGCAGGTCTCGCGCAATACGCTGCGCGAGGTGTTCCGGCTGCTGACGAAGGAAGGCGTGCTGCGTCATGAAGCCAATCGCGGCGTTTTCGTAACGACGCCCAGCATTTCGACGATCATGGACATCTTCCATATTCGACGTCTCATCGAATGTTCGGCGCTTGCCAATGCCCATCATCGCCATCCGAGCGTCGACAAGATGCGGGCAGCCATCGAGGCCGCCGTCCGGCACCGCGACCGTGGAGAGTGGCTGGAGGTCGGCAGCGCCGATATCGCCTTTCACGCCGCCATCGTGGAACTGGCCGACAGCCCGCGGATTTCAGCGTTCTATGCGCAGATCTCCCTGGAGCTGCGTCTCGTTTTCGGTCTGATACGCGATCCGGAATATCTCCACGCCCCTTATGTCGGCCAGAACGCGACCATCCTTTCGCATCTTGAGGAGGGGTCTGCCGCAAGTGCCGCCGAAGCGCTGGAGAAATACCTGTTCCAGTCGGAACGCTTCATTCTGGCCGCCTATTCCCGCGCGATGCCCGGCTGAGATCCGGTCGATGCAATTGATATGATGAATGATGTGGATAATGCGCGCCGGCTGCTGAAATGCGCGATGCGACCATTTGCGTTCCGACCGGCTTTGGCCGAAGGATAGGCGACATCCCGGATGAAGGCGTGATGTCCGTCGGGCGGCAAACACCGGTTTGGCTGCAATCGATCAGGATCGTCGTGTGCCGTTTGGCCGGAGAAGGCATTCCGGCAACCCGGTTAAGACGGATGATGAGATTATGGACGCGCCATCCCTGACGACTTCCAGCAGGGTTACGGCGCTGCGGCAGGTTTGGACCTCGCCACTCTATCGCGGCGCGACGCTCGCACTGTTTCTCTCCGGGCTGGCCACGTCGGCTTCGCTGCCGCAGATCGTCCTCTTTCTCGTGAAGGAGCTTGGAACATCCCTGCCGGTGGCGGGTCTCTACTATCTGACCGGCCTTGCCGCGCCGGTCGCCGGCTATCTCGTCGGCAGCTATTCCGACAGGACCGGGCAACGTCTCGGCCTCTTCCGGCTCTGCGCCGTGGCCGGTGCTCTCGGATGGGCGGGGATCGCCCTTTCGACCAAGCCATGGATGCCGTTCGCGATCGGCACCGTCATTCTGGGCTTTTCGGGATCTGCGACCTCGCAGCTTTTCACCGCCATCCACGACGATCTCAAAGCGGAGGGCGCGGGCGCGAACGATAGCGTTGTCGCGATTATCCGGATGGCGCTGACGGCCGGATGGGTCATCGGGCCGTTTCTGGGCGCCTGGTTCGCTGCTGAAATTGGTCTTCGCGCCATGCTTTGGGGAACGGCTATCTGTTTCCTTGCGCAGATCGCTCCATTGGGAACCATGCGCGCTCTGGCCGATTCCAGGCAGCGAGCGGATGAAGAGATCGAGGCGGCCGATCGGGTCGGCTGGTCCGAAATGCTGCCCCTGCTTGCTTTTACCGGCCTCTACGTCCTCGTCTATGCCGGTGAGCCGATCAAATATGGTTTCCTGCTGCTCTATATGCAGGACCAGCTCAAGCTCGATCCCTCCATTCAGGGATCGGTGATCGGGACGCAGCCATTCATAGAGCTGATCCTGATGCCGTTCAGCGTCCTGCTGGCGCGGCGTATCGGGATTCTGTGGATGATGTGCATCGCGGCGATCTGCGGCGTGATGGCCAATCTGTGCTTTGCGGCCTGGCCGACGGCCGCCGGCATGTTTGCCGGGCAGATCCTGATGGGCGGGGTGTGGGGGCTCTATATGGTTCTCGGGCTGATCGTTGCCCAAAGGCTCCTCCCGAGTGCCGTCGCGACGGCCTCGGCGATCTTCATGAGCTCTTCGGCTCTCGCCAGCGCGCTCGGCGGCGGCGTGGGTGGTGTCGGGGTTGCCTATCTCGGGCTCCCGAACGTTTTCTATCTTCCGGCGATATTCTCTCTGGCGGCTGCCATCGGCCTGGCGGCCATGGCGCGGTCGGGCGCCATCAGGTGAGATTTTTTGTGCCGCCGTCGCTATTGAGCGTTTTGGCAGGTTCCGGGCAGTCGCAAACCTGCTACAAGCCCATCGCCCGGATACCGGGTGATTTGTCAGATCCTCGACCCGCCAATGACCCGCCTTCTCCCTGACGTTTTTCGCAACCCGACCATTCGGGTGAGCATGCTCGCCATTTTCGCCTTTGGTTTCGCCGGCGCCGCGACGTCGCCCTATCAGTCGGTCGTGGGCATCCGCGAACTCGGGCTCAGCAACGGACTGTATTCGACGCTGATCTTCTGTGCGGCTGCGGTGAACGTCGTCGTCAGCATTCTGCTGGGAAATCTGGCGGATCGCCTCGGCAAATATCGCCCGATGATGCTGACGGTCGCCATTTTCGGCATAGTCGGTTACGGCGCCGTCTTTGCGGTCCCGGCACAGGCGACCTTCATTCTCAGCGCCTTGTTTTTCCTGCCGGTCTACGGCTCCCTCAACTCGCTGCTCTTTGCCAATGTCAGGGTCGCGACCGGCGGGATGGAGCGCAACGAGGTCGCCACGGTCAACTCCGGCGTCCGCGCGATGATCTCGCTCTCCTGGGTTCTGGTGCCCGGAATTACCGGCGCGCTGCTTGCGAACTCCGCGAGCATGCTGCCCGCCTATCTGTTTGCGGGTCTCGCCTGTGCGGCCTGCTTCGGACTGATCGCCGTTTTCCTTCCGCATCAGGACGGCACCGACAAGGCGGCCGCGCGCCATCTCTCCTATCTCGCAGCGCTCGGGGAGGTCATTTCGCCGCCGGTCTTCGTGCGCCTGATCGCGGTGGCGCTGATCAGCAGCACGCTGCATGTCAACGGCGCCATTCTGCCGCTCATCGTCACCGGTGCGGCGCATGGGACCGTCGCCGATATCGGCATTCTCGTGGGGATCGTCGCCCTTCTCGAAGTCGTCTTCATCATTGTTTGGGGACGCGCTCAGCGGATCATGACCCATGTCAGGGCGCTCGCGGTCGGCACGGTCATCTATGTGGCCTATCTGGTTCTGCTTGGATTGGCTTCGGCGCCGTGGCACGTCTATGCGCTGACCCTCATCAGCGGGATCGGGGCAGCGGCGCTCATCAGCATCCCCATCACCTACCTGCAGGACCTGATTGCCGAGCGTCCGGGTCTCGGAAGCGCTCTGATATCGGTCAATATTTTCCTGAGCGCCGGCTTGAGCGCTCTTCTTTTCGCCATTGGCACGGCGATCAGCAGCTATTCCGGAACGGCTCTTATCGGAGCTGTGGCCGGCCTGCTGGGACTCGCCCTGCTGCTTTTCTTCGAAAAGGGCAAGCGTTAGTGACCGACGGGCAGCTCCGGGAATGCCGCCACGCGCGTTTCCTGGAGTTGCTTCACGTACGTCGGAGCCGGGCGAATGCGTTGCCGCAATCACCCGGCTGTCGGTTAAGCGTCAGGCTTTGACGTCCAGTATCATGTCCTTCGGCGCAACCTTCGCCTTGCGTTGCAGGACGTAATAGACCGCACTGGTCACGATGAGGCTGACAGCCCAGGACAGATCGGCGTCATTGAGCATGACCGCGATCGGGCCTTCGTAGAGGGGCTGATTGAGAAGCGGAATTTGAACGACGACCCCGAGAATATAGCATCCCAGCGCTGTCCAATTGTAAGCGCCGTAGCGACCATTCGGATCATAGAGGGCTGGAATATCCACCTTCTCCTTCGAGATGAGGTAGTAGTCGACGAGGTTGATCGCGCTCCACGGGACGAACACCGCCAACAGCATCAGGACGAAGTTCTTGAATGCCGACAGAAAATCGGCGCTGGCAAGCACCGCGATCAGAACCGACAAAGCGACGAAGCCGACGATGTAAACCGCCCGGGCGCCCCTGGAAATGCGGGTCTGGTTGCTGAACGAGGTGAAGGTCGTAAGGATCGCCATGAAGCCGCCATAGGCGTTCAGGCAATTGATCGTCAGCTTTCCGCAGATGATGACGACGTAGACGAGAACCGCGCCTTCACCCGCCAGCGTTCCCAGAAAGCCAACCTGATTTGAAAGGAACTTGGCGCCGAGGGCCGCGACGAGCACGCCGAACGTCATGGCAAGCTGCGAGGCGATCGCCGAGCCGAGCAGCGTGTAGAAAAATGCCTTGCCATCGGGCGTCGAGGACGGGAGATAGCGCGAGTAGTCGGCAACGTAGGGCGCGTAGGTCAGCTGCCATCCGGCCGAGAGCGAGACAGCCAGAAGGAAGGTCGCCACCGTCGCCGGCTTCTGGCCGAAGGCCGAGTGGATGTCGTATTGATGGAAGAGCTGATAGGCGAGATAGGCAAAGCCGAGAACGCTGACGACCGTGGCGATCCGACCCATGATGTGGATGACCTTGTAGCCGACGAGCGCGATCACCGCCGTAAGCACACCGAAGACGACCATGCCGACAGCCGGATTGGATGAGCCAAGCAGAAGATTCATGGCCTCGCCGGCAAGCACCGTGCCTGTCGCCGCAAAGCCCAGATACATCAGGATGACGAGGAGCAGCGGAAGGGTCGCGCCCTTGACGCCGAACTGCGCGCGGCTGCTGATCATCTGCGGCAGGCCGAGGCGAGGCCCCTGCGCGGAGTGAAGCGCCATCACGATCCCGCCCAGGATGTTGCCGACGGCCAGCCCCACGATTGCGGTCATCGCCTCCGTTCCGAAGACAACGGCAAGCGCACCATCCAGAACGGCGGTGATCTGCAAGTTGGCGCCGAACCAGAGCGTGAACTGATCCCGCGGGGAACCGTGTCGCTCGCTTTCCGGTATTCTGTCTATTGTTCTGCGTTCAGCAAGCCCGTCGCTTGCTCTGCCGTCACTCATGGTGCCTTCCTCCTGGGGGAAATTCGGATACTCACGGGGCCGCCTTATATAGGGGAAGGAGCATTTGTGTATATACATTTACTTCGGCAGGCGGTCGGGAAGCGGGCCGGCCGGCATTTCGGGGCATTGAAAGCTGCGCTGCGGACAGCCGTTGACGAAAGGCCGTTCGTTCGCTAAATCATAAAGTCATCTGATGACTTGATGAAATCCGATCATGCGCGCCCTCACCAAAACCACCCTTGCGGATACAGCCGTCGAGGCAATTCGCAACGAAATTATTGCCCAACGCTGGCTTGTCGGTGAAAAACTGCCCAACGAGGCTTCGCTTTCATCCATGCTATCCGTCAGCCGCGGCACGATCCGCGAGGCGGTGCGAGTGCTGGTTTCCCAAGGCTTCCTTGAAACGCGGCAGGGGTCCGGGACCTATGTGCTCTCGACCGCGGATGTCAGCCGCCCCCTCGACATGGCGCGGCGCGCCGGATTGAGGGATCGGTTCGAGGCCCGGCTCGCCCTTGAGGTCGAGGCGGCGCGGCTTGCCGCCATTCGGCATTCTCCTGCCGTCGTTTCGCAGTTGCGCGCATTGCTGGCTGCCCGTGGCAATTATGCCGGCGGTGGCAAGGCCGCTTTCGTCGAGCGCGACCTTGCTTTTCACAAAGCTGTCGTTGCGGCCTCGCAGAACAGGGCGATGATCGAAATCTACGAGTTCTTCTCTCTTTCGATTGCCGAGACCATCGCGGCGACGCTCGGCGAGAGCATCCCCGAGCCGGATATGCAGGCGCATATCGCCATTGTCGATGCCATCGAAGCCGGAGATCCCGAGGCGGCCGATAGCGCCGTACGCCGCTTCATGGCCCCCGTTGTCGCTACTCTTGATCGGTTGCTTATGTCATGACCATGCCTTCGCAAGATCCTGCCTCCGTCGAATTGATCGATGCCGAGGCCAACGAAGTTCCGCCGCCGCAGCCGCATGGGGGCAAATCGCCGATCGGCAGGCTGCTGCTGGGGTTGAGCCTTGTGCTCATTTCCTTCAATCTCCGGCCCGTTTTTTCGAGTGCATCGGCACTTCTGCCGGAGATTCGGACCGGACTCGGCCTTTCCTCCTTCGGCGCCAGCATCCTTACGACCTTGCCGGTCGTCTGCCTGGGATTGTTTTCGCCGCTGGCGCCAAGACTTGCGCAGCGTATCGGAACCGAGCGCGTCCTGCTGGGCATGATCTTTCTGCTGGGGCTCGGTACGGCGCTGCGCGGCTTTTCCTCCGTCCCGCTGCTGTTCTTCGGTACGGCATTGGCCGGCGCCTGCATTGCCATCGGCAACGTGCTGCTGCCCGGCGTCGTCAAGCGCGATTTTCCGGACAAGGCGGCGCTGATGACGGGTTGCTACACGATGGCGCTTTGCGCCGGCGCGGCCAGTGCCGCCGGCCTCACGCTTCCTATCGAGCATGCCCTTGGCGGATCGCTCGGCGGCGCGCTTGCCGCCTGGGCGCTCCCGGCTTTCGTGGTCGGGCTCCTGTGGCTGCCGCAGGTGATCGGCGCGCGCAGCCAGGTCCGGCGCAGCGGTTTCCGCGTTTCCGGTCTCTGGACCGACCCCATCGCCTGGCAGGTGACGCTCTTCATGGGATTGCAATCCGCCCTTGCTTACTGCGTCTTCGGTTGGCTCGTGCCCATATTGCGCGAGCGCGGACTTGACGGCGTGACGGCGGGAGCCATCGTCTCCGTCTCGGTCATGGTGCAGGCGGCAGCCTGCCTCGTCGCGCCGCACATCGCCGTCAAGGGCAGGGATCAGCGCGCCATCAACGTCGCGCTCTGCGTGATCGCGGTCGCGGCTCTCTTGGGTCTGCTCTTTGCGCCGCTCTGGATGGTCTGGTTCTGGGCCGTGCTGCAAGGTGTCGGGCAGGGCGGTTTGATCGCGGTGGCACTGACCGTCATCGTGTTGCGCTCGCCTGACGCGCATGTCGCGGCGCACCTCTCCGGCATGGCGCAATTCGTCGGCTATCTGCTCGCAGCGGTCGGCCCGCTGGTCGTCGGCATGATCCATGGCTGGACGGGAAGCTTCGCCTGGAGCTCCGTGTTGTTCGTGCTGCTCGGTCTCGGTGCCGCGTTCAACGGCTGGTTCGCTGGCCGTGCGATCACCGTCAACGCGAGGATCGTCGAAACGCCATGATCGGCTGCGCCGCCATGTCGATGGCAGCCGGCGAACGGCAGTAACAGGATGGGATGACTTGCCTGCCCGATCGCGGAATCTTTCAGGAGGCCAGCGTGGTTCTGCTGCGATTGGCGATCCAGAAAGAAAGTTGCGACAGGATGCCGGCGCTGAGCAGAACGCAGCCGGTGGCCAGCGCCGGATTGTCGCCAAGACCGCCAAGCGCCGTGCAGATCGCGCCGATTGCCATCTGAGCGGCGCCGTAGAGGCCCGAAGCGGAACCCGCTGCCTGCGGATTGACGCTCAGCGTTTCGGCAAGCGCTGCTGGCGAGGCGATGCCGGCGCCGAAGCTGAAGAACAGCATGGAAGCAACGGCCAGAGCCACGTCGAGATGACCCGTTGCGGCGCCCGTCAGGAAGACGAAGGCGGCGATGCAACTGATGACATTGCCCATGATCATCACCCGCGTCATGGCCATATGGCTCACGATGCGGCTGGCCGCGAGGCTGCCGAGCCAGATGCCGGCAATGTTGATGGCCAGATAGATGCCGACTTCTGAAATCGGACGATGAAGCTGGTTGACGAAGATGAAGGGTGCGGCGCCTATATAGGCATAGACCGAGGTCGTGGCGCATCCGCCGCCGATCGTGTAGCCGAGGAAGGCCCGCGAGTGAAGAAGCTGAAGGTAGTTGCTGACGACCTGTCCGACGCCGTGGCCCTGGCGTCCGGTGGTTTCACGCAGCAGATAGAGCACAAGCAGGAGGTTAGCGAGGCCGAGACCGGTAAGCGCAACGAAGATGGAGCGCCAGCCTGTCGTTTCGGCAAGCGCGCTGCCGAGGAGCGGCGAAAGCCCAGGCCCTGCCATGGTCATCAGGTTCATCAGCGAGAGTTTTCGCGCGGCTTCGGCGCCGGAGGCGCCGTCGCGAACGATGGCGCGGCCGAGCACAAGGCCGGAACAGCCGCCAAGCGCCTGAAACAATCGGGCTGCGATCAGGAGATCGATGGTCGGCGAGAAGAGGGCCGCGAGGCTCGCGGCTGTATAAAGCAACATGCCGGCGACCAGCACCGGCCGGCGACCGAAGCGATCCGAAACGGGACCGTAGACCAGTTGCCCGAGGGCGAGGCCGACGATGTAGGCGCTAAGGGTGAGCTGTGTGGCGTGAGTGGTCGCGCCGAGGGCCTCTGCGGCAAGCGGAAGGGCAGGCACGAAGATGTGCATGGCCAAAGTTCCGCTGAGCGTGATCAGCGCCAGAAGCCACAGAGGCGTATAGGCCGGCGCCGGCAATTCCTCGGGCCGCTGCCGCGGCTGTCGCAATCCAACGCTCATGACCTATGGCTTCCGTCGTTCGACAATATCAATGCCTGGCAGACCTGTTCGAGGACGCGGCGGGTGGCCGCAAGGTCAGACGGCGGCATCCCCTTGAGGACCTCTCCCTCGACATCCTGCGAGACCGTTTCGACCTGCCGTACCAACGTCCGGCCCGCCTCGGTGATTTCGATCGCCTTGGCGCGGCGGTCCTCCAGATCTTCGCGCTGCTCGATCAGGCCGGCGGCATCGAGGTTGTTGAGAATGCGCACGACCGAGGATGTATCGAGGGTCAGAATTGCGGCGAGATCCTTCTGCCGCATAGGCCCATCCGCCTGTGCGAGGCGAAGCAGGGGCAACCACGTTGCTTCCGTGAGGTTGAACGACTGCAGCCGCAGATCCACCGCCCGACGCCACTGCCGGGCGGCAAGTCCGATCAATGTCCCAAGTCGCCTGCCGGCAAATTCCGGATTCGGCTTGTCGAGCATGCAAAGTTCCCCAATTAGTTTGTGTGCAAACTAATTAGATGGCATGCAAACTAATTGCAAGATGGGAGGCGTTTCAAAACGGATGCCTGGTGGATCGGGCCGATATGGCGGCTCGGTATAACGACGTTCCGAGAGCAATTCCGGGAAAGCGCCGGGCGGCTTCTGGTCGGAATTGCCCAAAACAAAGGGTAAGGATAGGCGCTTTCGCTATTCGAAGAAAGCGGAAGGACTTTGGCTATTCTCTCAGGGGCAGTGCCGCCGAGGTTTCGGGCGGGCGAACGCATGACAGTCGTCGCATTTGCAGCCGAGGGCGAATGGTTGCCGCTCCCTTAATTTCGCAGAGCGAGAGATCATGCGAAAGACAGGCTGTTCATGAATAGCTTCGCCTCAGCCGGCATCCCGTTTGCGTCGGGTGCGCGCGATAGCCGGAGGGACTTCGGTCGTATTTTTCGGATGGCCCAGAAGCGCCTTCTTTGCCAGTGTCGACCTCGTGGCCGCATAGGAGGCGAAGACCGTGGGGTAATCCACGGGCAATCCCCATTTCTTTCGATATTCTTCCGGGCTGAGGCCGTATTTGGTATTCAGGTGTCGTTTCAGCGATTTATACTTCCCGCCGTCTTCCAGACAGATCAGATACTCGTCGGTAACGGATTTCTTGATCGGCACCGCCGGTTTCGGCGATTTCTCCGATGCCGCCGATGCGGGTTGTAGAGAGCCGGTCAGCGCCGAATACGTTTCGATGATGAGCCTTGGCAAATCTTCCGGTGCAGTCGCATTGCGAAGTACGTAGGCGGACACGATCTTGCTCGTTAGCTCAATGAACCTCTCGTAGCTGGCGTTATTTTCCTTTTTCATTCCCGGCCTCATGCAGTGCTTTTTTACTTGTGTATCGAATGTCATTTTTACTTTCAATAAAAAACAAGGCAGCTTAATATATTCTATGTTGGTGGTTTATATTCATAGTAAATATGCTTTTTTAGAAGTTTAAGATTATAGGTTTCTCGTTTTGTCACAATACTTGAGTTCTACCCACGCCAATTGACCGAAGGAGGCCGGGTATTCAATGGCTTATGATGGCGCGGCACAGCTTGCAGGCAGCGGCGTGCCGGATTTCCGGTCGCCTCCGCGCTGGCCCGATATCGGCATTTCCGCGGCGCAGGCGTGATGGTTTTGCCGTTTGCTGATACGGCCATGATCCTCGGCCGGGTCAGTTCGAGGATATGTCCTGTCGTCGGTGATATGGCAGGATATGGTGCTCGGTCAGTGGCGCCATGATGATATTTCCCGGGTTTTGAGGCGACACCCAGCGGATTTCCTCGATCTCGGCCGTTGCCGCAATCCCGGCATCGCTCACATGCAGGCGGAATACATCCGCAACGACGAGGTGGTCCGGCTCGTTGGCGGCAGGTGCCTGGAAGCGGCCGAGAAAGATCAGATCCTTCGTCTCCGTGGCGAGGCCGAGCTCTTCGAGCAGCTCTCGGACAAGCGCCGCCTCGGCTGTTTCTTGCGGCTCCACCTTTCCTCCCGGCTGCATGAATGCCGTGGTGCCGCGCTTGCGCACGAGCAATGTGTCGCCATCCGGGCGCAGCAGCAGGGCAGCCGCTATGCGTATCGTCTTCGTCATTGGCAAACTCCATCGGATTCGCGACGCGGTTTCAACCGGTTTTGCGGGCGTCCCGCCAACTGCGCAGAATTGCCGCGCACTGGGCGGTAATTCTCGCAACGCCTTGCACTGAATGATTCTCATGTTAATCAGTGAGGGCCTTCATCTAAGCGAATATGTCGAAATGCAAAACAAATCAGACCGCGACGTCCGGCAATCACCGGAGCCCGACGCCACAAAAGCACCTTCCAAGCGACCGTCGCGGGATCGCCGCCGTTCCCTGGCGATCGGACTTCTGCGCGCTCGCGAAGCGGTCATGAGCCATTTCCGGCCAATCCTGGCGGCGCATGACGTGACCGAGCAGCAATGGCGCGTCATTCGTATCCTCCATGAGGCAGGCAAGCTCGACGCCACGGAACTTGCGGACAAGGCCTCCATCCTGGCGCCGAGCCTGACGCGCATGCTTCGCTCGCTTGAGGAGCGCGGCTTCATCACCAGGCACAAGGACGATGCCGACGGCCGCAGGGTGCTGTTGCAGATTACGCCCGCCGGAGAGGCGATCGTCGAGGACGTCATGCCGGAGAGCCTGAAGGTCTATGCGGATATCGACGCCCGCTTTGGCTTGGAGCGCGTGGAAAAGCTCCTCGATATGCTGGAAGAGCTGGCGTCCCTGAAATTGGAGAACGGTTCGACCGGCGAGGAATGAAAGCTGCTCCGTCTTTGTTAATGTGTTAAGTATTTGATTGACGCGCCAGGGGATCTGTAGCAGTCTTTCGCAGTGCTGACACTGTTGGGAGGCGGAGTTGGACCTGTTGCAGAACCGCAGCCTGGTTGACCGGACATGGTCGCCGACACCCTATGATCAATGGGTTGACGATCTTCAAAGCATTTGCGGGAACTTCAATCCGCATACGGTACAGCGCGGCGACAGCGTTGTCGGTACGGCCAGCCGCATCGACGTCTGCGGCATGGAGTTCGCCCATGTCTCCAACGATCTCGACTACGTCCACCGCGACTGGGATGACATTCGCCGCGATGCCAACGAGCACCTGTTCCTGATCTTGCAGCTGGAAGGCGTCTGCGGCGTCGAGCATTCCGGCCAGCAGAATATCCTCGATGTCGGCGAATGCATTCTCGTCGATTCCACGCGGCCGACGACATTCTATTTTCGCGGGCACTTCTCCAACCATCTGTCGCTGCATCTACCGCGGCAGCTGATGTATTCGAACAGCAAGGTGGATTTCGACGTCGCCCGCAAGCTCGTGGCAAACGATCCGATGGCCATGATGCTGCGCGCGCTGATCGCCAAGATGATGACGACGCCGGAAAACGATGTGGCCTCTCCGCATCTGCGCCAGCTGATGTTCGACACGACGCGTCAGGCGTTTCTGTCGACCGGCATTCAGGCGGAGAGCCTGAATACGCTGCACGAAAGCGCCAGCCGGCGCATGCAGATGGTCGACATCCTCATCGACCGGCACCTTACCGACAGCGACCTCAGCGCCAAATGGCTGGCGACGCGGCTTGGCGTGTCGATCCGCACCCTGCAGCAGGATTTCCAGGGCATGGGCATGACCTGCACCACCGTCATCCGTGACAAGCGTCTCCGCTTCGCGCGCGAGAAGATCGAGCAGCTGAAGGAGCAGCGCAACCCGACGACGATAGCCGAAGTCGCTTATTCGGCCGGATTCAACGACATTTCCTATTTCAATCGCAGCTTCAAGGACCTGTTCGATTGTGCCCCGAGCGAGCTGCTTCGCGCGGTTGAGCCGGGCCACAGGCTGGATTGAAGCGCAGGTGCGCTCCAGTCCAAGACGAGGCGCGTTTCTCCCCAAGACGGGTTCTGCGACAGCGGCCATAGTCCTCTCGAAAGTCACGGGAGGAGAATGTCGTGAAGCAGTATACCCTGCTTATCGGTGGCGAGGCTGTCGCCACGTCCCATCATGCACCGGTTGCAAATCCCTCGAACGGCGATGTGGTCGGCCACATGCCGCTCGCCAGCGAAGCGGATCTCGATCGTGCCGTCGCTGCCGCGGCGGAAGCCTTCAGGAGCTGGTCGCAGACTTCGAGCGAGGAGAGGGCCGCAGCCTGCCGCGCCGTTGCGGAAAAGATCAATGAGCATGCCGAAGAACTCGCCCAGATCCTGACCCGCGAGCAGGGCAAACCGCTGAACGGTCTTGGCTCGCGCTTCGAGATCGGCGGGGCGCTTGCCTGGACGCGCCACACCGCCGAACTCGATCTGCCCGTTGAAATCCTGCAGGACGACAATGAGGGACGTGTGGAGCTGCATCGCAAGCCGATCGGCGTCGTCGGCTCGATCACGCCCTGGAACTGGCCGGTGATGATCGCCTGCTGGCATATCGTGCCGGCGGTACGGGCCGGCAACACCGTCGTCATCAAGCCCTCGCCTTTGACGCCGCTGTCGACCATCCGCCTCGTCGAGATCATGAACGAGGTTCTGCCCCCTGGCGTGGTCAACGTCGTCACCGGCGAAAACGCCATCGGCGCCGCTCTTTCCGCCCATCCCGGCATCGCCAAGATGACCTTCACCGGCTCGACGGAGACCGGCAAGAGGGTCATGGCCTCGGCCGTCGCGACCCTGAAGCGATTGACGCTGGAGCTCGGCGGCAACGATGCCGGCATCGTACTGCCCGATGCCGATCCGAAGGCGATCGTGGAAGGACTGTTCTGGGGCGCCTTCATCAACAACGGCCAGACCTGCGCGGCGCTGAAGCGTCTCTATGTGCATGACAGCATCTATGAGGACGTCTGCCGCGGTCTTGCGGATTACGCCTCCAGGATCAATGTCGGCGACGGGCTGGACGAGGCGAGTATTCTCGGGCCGGTGCAGAACGAGATGCAGTTCAACAAGGTGCGCGAGCTCGTCGACGACGCGCGCGCTCATGGCGGCCGCATCCTGACCGGCGGGGCACCGATGGATCGCCCCGGCTATTTCTATCCGATCACGCTGGTCGCCGATGTCGATCATGGCGTGCGGCTGGTCGATGAGGAACAGTTCGGTCCGGCCCTGCCGATCATCCGCTACAGCGACATCGACGAAGTGGTCGCCCGCGCCAATCGGAATCCGGCCGGTCTTGGCGGTTCCGTCTGGTCCTCCGACGCGGAAAAGGCGAAGCGCTATGCGATGCGGCTCGAGTGCGGCTCGGTGTGGATCAACAAGCACGGCACGATCCAGCCCAACGCGCCTTTCGGCGGCGTCAAGCAGTCCGGCATCGGTGTCGAGTTCGGCGCGGAAGGGCTGAAGGAATTCACCACAATCCAGACCGTGCTGAGCTGAGCCATGGCGAGTTACGACTATATCATCGTCGGTGGCGGCTCCTCGGGTTGCGTGCTGGCAAACCGGCTTTCGGAAAACCCGGCGCATCAGGTGCTGCTGATCGAGTCCGGCAGGCGGGATTCCGATCCCTGGATTCATATCCCCGCAACGTTTTTCAAGGTGCTGGGCAAAGGCATCGATATCCATCCCTATGCCTCGAACCCCGACAAGGGTTTGAACGGCCGGCCGAGCATCGTGCCGCAGGGCAACGTACTAGGCGGCGGCAGCTCCGTGAATGCGATGATCTACATCCGCGGTCATCGCAACGACTACGACACCTGGTCGCAGATGGGTTGCCAGGGGTGGTCCTACGAGGATGTGCTTCCGGCTTTCCGCTCGCTGGAAAACAACGAGCGGCTGAACGGGGAGTTTCATGGCAGCAAGGGTGGCCTGCGCGTTTCCGATCCCCGCCACCGCCATCCGTTGAGCGAAGCCTTCATCAAGGCGGCGACCGAGATCGGCATTCCTCTTAACGACGATTTCAACGGCGCGGATCAGGCCGGCGTCGGCTTTTATCAAAGCACGACCTATGGTGGCCGTCGCTGGAGTTCGGCGCAGGCCTTTCTACGCGAGGCGGAGAAGCGACCGAACCTGACCGTGCTGACGCAGCGCAAGGTTGCTCGCATCCTGTTCGAGGGGCAGAAGGCCGTCGGCGTCGAGCTGCTCGACGGCACGATCTTCAAGGCATCTCGCGAGATCGCGCTCACCGCCGGCGCCATCGCGACGCCGAAGATCCTGCAACTCTCGGGCATCGGCAATGGCGAGCATCTTTCCTCGCTCGGCATCAAGGTCGTTGCCGACCTGCCGGGCGTCGGCGCCAACTATCAGGACCATCTGGAAGTGCCGGTGCAGGGCGAGACACGCGAGCCGATCTCGATCCTCGGCCATGACAAGGGCCTGCGGGCAGCCGGTCACATGCTGCGCTATCTGACCTCGCATCGCGGGCTCCTGTCTTCCAACGTCGTCGAGTGCGGCGGCTTTATCGACACGGCCGGAACAGGACAGCCCGATGTCCAGTTCCATGTCCTTCCCGTCCTGATCGGCTTTGTCGACCGCGACCCGGAACCCGGCCACGGCCTCAGCATCGGGCCATGCTACCTGCGGCCGCGATCGCGCGGCTGGATACGGTTGAAAAGTGCCGATCCGACCGAACAGACGGATTTCAACGCCAACCTGCTTTCAGATCCTGCCGATATCGAGACTTTGGTGCGCGGTGTCGAAACGGCGATCCGCATCCTCGACGCGCCGGCGCTTGCCAAGCTGGTCAAGCGCCGCGTGCTGCCGAAGCCCGGTGTCGAGAAAGATCCCGAAGCCCTGCGCGATTACATCCGTCAATCGTGCAAGACCGTATTCCATCCTGCGGGAACGGCCCGCATGGGGCGGGCGGACGATCGCATGGCCGTGGTCGGGCCGGACCTGAAAGTGCGGGGGATCGAGGGGCTGCGTGTCTGCGATGCCTCCGTCATGCCGACGCTGGTGTCGGGCAACACCAATGCCCCGACGATGATGATTGCGGCAAAGGCCGCCGCCTTCATGACAGGAAAGGCGATTTCCGGCTGAGCCGGAAGTCGGTGAAGCACAGAGCCCGTGGGGAGCGGGACAACAAACTGGAGGAGACTATGCCTATCAAATTAAGAGGGCTGGCAATCGGCCTTTTCCTGACGCTCGTTTCGGCGTTCAGCGCGCATGCGGCCGCATCCTGCGGCGATAACACCGGTAAGCCGGCAACCGGCGAGCCGATCATCATCGGCGCCATCACCGGCAAGACCGGGCCGGATGACTTTTCGAATTCCACCAAGGCGGCGAAGGCCTATTTCGATTGCCTCAACGCCAATGGCGGCATCAAGGGCCGGCCGGTCAAATATCTGGTCGAAGACGATCAGTGGAATCCGGAAATCGCCGCGCAGCTGGCCGCAAAGCTCGTCAACGACGAGAAAGCCGTGCTGATGGTCGGCAATTCCAGCTATGTCGAATGCGGAGCGAACGCCGATTTCTACAAGAAGTCGGGGATTCTCGTCGTCGCCGGCGTCGGCGTACCGCGTGAGTGCTACTTTGCCGAGAATTATGCGCCGACCAATGCCGGGCCGCGCGTCTCGATGCTCGGTGCGATGGGCTATGCGCTCGACAAGCTGAATGCCAAGTCGGTAGTCTGCATCGGCCCGAACATTCCCAATGTCGGCACCTGGTCTTGCGACGGCGTGATGCTTCTCGCCAAGGAAAAGGGATTTGCCGCGCAGACGATCCTGATGGATCCAGGCTCGGCCGATGCCACGTCGATCATCCTGCAGGCCGCTTCCAGCAAGCCTGATGTCATCGTCCTCGGCCTGTCCAAAGGGGTGGCCGTACCGTTGCTGACGGCTGCCGAGGAGCAGGGACTCAACCAGACGATCACCTTCCTCAGCGCCGCTTCTGCCTATGATCTTTCCGTTCCCGCCACCATCGGCCCCGGCTGGGACGACAAGTTCTATGTCAACATGGAATTCAACGATCTGAACGCGCAGACGCCGGACAACCAGAACTGGCTCGCCGTCATGGACCAGTACGGTCAGAAGTCCGATCCGCGCGATACCTTCGCCCAGGCCGGCTATCTGGCCGCCCGCATCGCCGAGAAGGCGCTGATGACGCTCGACCCGGCCAAGATCGACCGTGAAACCGCTTCGGCCGCCGTCCGCCAGATCAAGGATTTCAAAAGCGATATCTTCTGCGCTCCCTGGTACTTCGGTGATGGCGAGACGCGCCACAACGCCAATTCGACGACGCGCATGGCCGTCAGCGAAGGCGGAAAGTGGAAGGTCGTTTCCGATTGCGCGCCGTCGCCGGATCCGGAGCTGAAGGACGTCCGCGCCTTCGAAAAGTCCGCCGGCATCAACTGAGCCCGACATTTGCCATCGGTTCCGCGGCGGAAAGCCGCGGAACCGAGCGACCCCACGCATCGGCCCGAAGATCGGGATCGATTTTCGGAAAGCTCGATGCGTTGATCTAAAGCGTTACGGCGTCCTTTGCGTGTCTGAAAGACGCGCTGCGCCGTAGAGGATCGATCCATGAATCTTCTACCCTTCGTCATTTCCGGGCTGGGGATCGGCGCCGTCTATGCGCTGTCCGGTGTCGGTCTTGTCGTCCTGTTTCGGGCAACAGGCGTTCTCAACTTCGCATTCGGTGCCTTCGGCGCGATCGGAGCGCATTGCGCCTGGCAATTGCTGGAGTGGAAGATGCCGCTCGCAGTCGCGATCCTCGCCGCCGTTCTCGTCTCGACGGCGATCAGCTTTCTTTATGGCCGCGTTTTCGCACCCATGCTGTCGCATCGCGATATCGTCGTGCGCGCCGTCGGAACCCTGGCGCCCGCGCTCGTCCTGATCGCGATCATGGGCGTCATCTGGGGTGAACTGCCGCGCCGGCTGCAATTCCCGACCGACCAGATGTTCGTCTCGCTCTTTGCCGTTCGGCTCACCTTCACGCGCATCATCGCCATCATTCTGGCCGTCGTCATGGTCGTCGCCATCACGTTGCTCCTGAGCCGCACGCGTCTCGGCCTCGACATGCGCGCCCTTGCCAACGATCGCGATCTCAGCGCCATTCTCGGCGTGCGTATTCTCTATACGGAAACCGCCGCCTGGATCATCACCGGCATCTTCTCCGGTTTTGCCGGCCTGTTGCTGGCCGATCTCGTCCGGCTTCAGGGAACGTTTCTCACCCTGCTGGTGATCCCGGCGATTGCCGCAGCCATCCTCGGCCAGTTGCAGTCGCTGTGGCAAACGGCCGTCGCCGGCATTCTGATCGGCATTGCCGAGGCCGTGCTGACGCCGATTGCCTGGATATCGCCTTATCGCGCAGCGGCGCCCTTCATCATCGCGCTCGTCGCGGTCACGATTCTCGGAGGCACGGCCAAGGCCGCGTTGAAGGACAGATGACCGTTCAGGAGCAAACAATCGCCCCAACCGCCGAAAGCATATCGATGGTGCGTCTGCCCAAGCAGCTTCTTCATGTGCCTGTGACGATGCTGATTTTTTCGATCGTCGTCGCCTGCCTTGCCAATTCCTTCTGGCTGTCCGCCGCGACGTCCGCCGTTGCGTTGTCGCTGTCCGTTGCCGGGCTTGCCATTCTTTACGGCCAGCTTGGCCTCGTTTCTCTCTGCCAGTTTGCGCTTGTCGGCGTCGGCGGCTGGATGACGCTTCGCGTCGGCCACGCCTTTCATCCGCCTTTCGAGGTCAGCCTGCTTGCCGGCGGCGTCGTTGCCTCGGTGGTGGGGCTGGCATTCGGCGTGCCGGCGTTGCGTCTGCGCGGTCTCTATCTTGCGCTGGTGACGCTGATGCTTGCCGGCGGCTTCCAGATCGTCATCAGCGCCTGGGGGTTCCCCGACGGCGGCCCTGGTTTCCTCGGAAGGGCCGATGGCTCCGGCCGGGCCATGCTGGCAAGACCGGCAATAGCGGGCGGCGAGGTTTCCTATTTCCTCTATGTCTGCGCGGTCGCGACGATCGGGCTCCTGATCGCGCAGGGCCATAAGCTTGCCCGTCCCGGCCGGGCATGGGCCCTGATCCGCAAGGGCGAGACGGTTGCGGTCGCAAGCGGCGTCAACGTGCTGATCTACAAGGCGTGGGCCTTCGCCTTGAGCGGTTTTCTCGCCGGCCTGGCCGGCGGACTGCTGGCAGGCAATGTGGGCCAGCTCGACGGGCGTGCCTTCGGCGCCTTCGAAAGCCTCAATCTCTTTGCGCTCGCCATCGTCGGCGGTGTCTTCAACTGGTATGGGGCCGTTATCGCGGGCCTGCTTTTGCGCGCGGTGCCGGCGCTGCTGACCGATCTCGGTATCGACGGCTACGTTACCATCGGGATTTTCGGGGTCGCCCTGTTCCAGGCACTGGCAACGGCGCCCTCGGGCATTGCCGGGCAGATATCGGCTCTCATTGCCCGGCTGAGCGCCGGTCTCTCCCGGGGGAAGACGCGATGATCAAGATCGATAATCTCATCGTTCAATTCGGCGGCGTCCGGCCGATCAACGAGCTCAGTGCGGTGCTGACGGCTCCCGTCGCGGGCCTCATCGGCCCGAACGGCGCGGGCAAGACCACATTGCTCAACGTGCTCTCCGGCTTCGTGAAGCCAATCCAGGGCTCGGTCTCGCTCGGCGAGCGGGCCTTGCTGCCGATGACGCCGCTGCAGCGGGTGCGGGCAGGTCTGCGTCGTTCGTTCCAGACCGAGCAGGTGGTGGAGGATCTGACGGTGGCCGGCAACATTGCCGCAATCGCCGACCATGTCGCCCGCACCGGACATCATTCCCACGCAGTCGAGCAGGCTCTCGCTTTCGTCGGCCTGACCGATCTTGCCGATCGGCTCGGCCAATCCCTCAATCTCTTCCAGCGCCGTCTTGTCGAACTGGCAAAATGCGTGACCGGCGAGCCGAAGCTCATTCTGCTCGATGAGCCGGCCGCGGGCCTGACCGAAGAGGAAGGAAAGACCTTTCGTGAGCTGGTGCTGCGCATTCCGGCGGAATTCCGGGCGCAGGTCCTGATCATCGACCACGACGTCGAGCTTATCCGCTCCATGTGCAGCGAAACCATGGTGCTCGACTACGGCAAGCTTCTGGCGCTCGGCCCGACGCAGACCGTGCTGGCCGATCCCAACGTCCGGCGCGCTTATCTGGGAGAGTTCTGAGAATGGGCGACATTTCCGAAGTTACAGTCGAAAAGCTCGTCGTCGAGCGCGGCGGCAAGCGCGTCATCCACGAGGTTTCCTTTTCGGTCGCGGCCGGCAAGATCACGACATTGCTCGGCGCCAATGGCGCCGGCAAGTCGAGCACGGTCATGGCGATGGCCGGCGTCCTGCCGCGGGGCGGCTCCGTGCGTCTGGGCGGCACGGCGCTGGAAGGGTTCTCGCCTGACCGCATCCGCCGCGCCGGTCTCGCGCTCGTGCCGGAAGGGCATCGCGTGCTCGGGCGGCTTTCGGTGGAGGACAATATTCTCGTGGCGGCGCTCGACGGCTCGGCGGCTGCGCGCCGCGAAGGTCTCGACCATGCCTATGGGATATTTCCGGAGCTGGCCGAACGGCGGCGTCAATCGGCATCGGATCTTTCCGGCGGTCAGAAGCAGATGGTGGCGATGGCGCAGGCTTTCGTCGCCAGGCCGCGCTTCATGATCGTCGACGAGTTGTCGCTTGGCCTCGCGCCGGCCGTTGTCAAGCGTCTGGCCGAGGCATTGAAGATCGCGGCCGACCGCGGCATTGGCGTCCTGCTGATCGAGCAGTTCGCCAATCTCGCGCTCGATCTGGCCGATCAGGCGCTCGTTCTGGAGCGTGGGCGCCTCGTTTTCTCGGGCGCTGCCGCGACGCTCAAGGCCCAGCCGGACATTCTTCACGGCGCCTATCTGGCAAGCTGAAGCGAAGGAGACTTCATGACGTTTTCTGCCGATCTTTTTTCCGGACGAACGGTCGTCATTGCCGGCGGTACATCAGGCATCGGTGCGGCGACTGCCCGGCGCTTTGCCGATCTCGGCGCCCGCGTGCTGAGTTTCGGGCTTGGAGCGTCGATGGCGCCGCCGAGCCGGCGGATCGAGAACCATGAGGTCGACGTGCTGAAGCCGGGCGCGCTGGAATCTTTCTTCACCTCGGTCGAGGCGATCGACATTCTCGTCAATTGCACCGGTGTCAGCCGCGATCGGGGCGAATGGGCGAAGGCGACCTTCGACGAGGTGATGGCGATCAATCTGACCTCGGTCATGGATTGCTGCCGGCTGGCGCGTCCTCGCATGCAGGCGGGATCGGCAATGGTCAACATCGCGTCGATGTACTCGACCTTCGGCGCTGCCGACCGCCCGGCCTATGCGGCAAGCAAAGGGGCAATCGTGCAGCTGACGAAATCGCTCGCCCAGGAATATGCACAGGCCGATATCCGTGTGAACGCGGTGGCGCCCGGCTGGATCGTCACGCCCTTGAGCCGGGCGCTGTTTGCCGACGAGCCGGTCTCGGCACCGATCCTGCGCCGCATTCCGGCAGGCCGATGGGGGGCTGCCGAGGAGGTTGCCGATGCCATCGTCTTCCTGTCGTCCGACGCTGCACGCTATATCACCGGCGCCTGCCTGCCGGTCGATGGCGGTTATCTCACCTCTTAAGGATACGATCATGGCTGCAGCACTCCAACGGCATGTCGATACCGCCAGCGGGCGTGCGTTCGCCGGGCTTGCCCGCAACCTGTTCGGAAATGTCCGGCTCGACTTCGGCGCTGCCGACGAGGAAAAGAGCCGGATGATGTCGGCCATGCTCGGCGTGTGCCGGCTGACGCGGCTGGAGGCGGACCGGCACATCGTTTTCGGCGACCGTGTCATGGCCGGTCCGGGCGATCCGGATGCGATCAAGCTCATCGTGCAGACGGAAGGCAGCGCCTCGCTGGTGCAGGGCGGTTTGCACGCGCCTGTGTCGCCGAACGCGCTCGTGCTTTACGATCCCGGTCGTCCATACATGCTGACGAACAGCACATCGGTTCGCCAACTATTGTTGCAGCTGCCGCGCCATGCGCTGCCCCATGAGGCCGTGGAACGATTGGTGCGACCCTTCACGGCACATTCCGAGCATGACGGCATGTGCCGCATTCTGTTGTCGCTGATGGACTCGACCATGCATGAGCTCGACCATCTCGACGAGGCCCGGCGCGCAAGTGTCGGTCAGACCATGATCGATCTCGTCCGCACCATGATCAGTGCTGATCTGCCGTCGGCGAGGCCGGTTGCCAATCCGCTGGATCTGCTGTTGCAGCGGATCAAGGATTTCATCGATATCCATCTCGCGCGTCCGGACCTGACCGTGACGATGATCGCGCGGCGTATGGGCTGCTCCGTGCGCTATATCTATCGCGCATTCGAGGCCGAGTGCCTGACGCCTTCGGACTATATCTGGGATCTGCGCCTGCAGAGAGCCGCAGCGCGGTTGCGGGATGCAGGCGGCTATGCGGGCGAAATATCCGAGATTGCCTTTGCGCTCGGCTTTTCCTCCAGCGCGCATTTTTCGCGCGCCTTTCGGCATCGCTATGGCGTCTCGCCGAGGCAATGGCGCAAGGCGCGAATTTCCTAAGCAGGCGAGGCGGCCCGGCTATACCCAGGCCGCCGCCATTCCTCAACGCATGGATTCGGCCACTCTCAGCGTGTCCGTGAATTGCTCGAAACGCCGGATCTTGTCGCCCGCCACGCCCCAGACATGGACGACACGGGCCTTGAAGGGCTTGCCGGTCAGCTTGTTCGTGCCGCTATAGTCTCCGACAGCCACGACCTCATCGCCGGCGTCAAGGAGACGCTCCAGCTTGAAGGTGTAACCATCGAAGGCCTGGCCGAGCGCCTGGAAGACGTTTTTGAAGATCTCCTGCGGACCGACATAGGTGCCCGCGCAGGGAAAGCCATCCATCTCCGTCCAGCGGCAATCCGGAGCGATGTCGGCGAGCATGCCATCCATGTCGCGGCGGTCGTTGGCGTCGTAGTGTGCTTTTACGATATCGAATGCTTTGCGCATGGCGTCCTCACACCGGTTCCTGGCCGGGCAGATAATAGGTCATCGATGCCTTGCGGATGAAGGCGCCGGCGGGGCTGTTCTGGATGCGCCCGTCGCCGGTGATGCCGAGGAACTTGCCGGTCGAACGCATGTCGTCGAAATTGTAGAAGAATGTGGATGCAACCGCGATCTTGAATTCCCGGAAGGTGAAAATGTAGAGATTGTCATCGAATTTATAGGTCGTCGTGAGGTCGACGTCGCCGTGGCCGCGTTGCACGCCGACGAGGCATTGCCAGGCATAGCGCTGCGACGAGAGATAGGTGTGCTCGTAGACATGATTAGGGCTGTAGGTGAAGTGCGCCCTGAGCCCGATCAGATCGCGGCTCTCATGCGGCACCGGTCCGCTCGCCACGCCGCCATCGATGACACCGGCGCGGAAGATCTGAGCGACCTGAGGCTCGCCGACGGACTCCTTGAGGTCGCGAACGACCGAGTAGATCGAAAGCACGCGGCGCGTCTCTGTGTTGATGATCAGCGTCTCGGCTTCCTTGGGGCGGCCAGCGAAGACGATTTCGACGAAATAGGTCTTCGGCGCGACTTCGATCACCTCGGATTTGTCCGTGCCGCCTTCCTTGCCGTCCGACCACTTGACCTCGCCTTTCGCGAAGGCAAGCTCGAGCGTGCGGCCGTCGTCGAACCAGATGTTGTGGGACGAGCCGGCAAGCGCCTCCGTTGCCGGCAGGCGGTTCGTGTCGATGCCATAGGCGAACTCGTCGTAGGTTTTCCAGTCCTTGGGATTCTGGTTCATCGCTATCTCCTCTCCTTACTTATTCAACGAAGGCCAATGTCGGCAGGTCGACCGTACCGGCGCCGCCATCGACGGTCAGGACAGCGCCATTGATCATCGATGCCTCGGCCGAAGCGAGGAAGCAGACTGCGTTGGCGACATCCTCGGCGGTTGCCGGGCGGCCGAGCGGCACGTCCTTGGTCACGAGCGCGTAAGCTTCCTCGATGCTGTTCAGCTTGTATTTCTCGACGATGAATTCCATCTGCTCGTCGGCCATGGCGGTCGTCACCCAGCCCGGGCATACGGTGTTGGTGCGCACGCCCTTGCGCCCGTAGTCGCGTGCCAGCGATTTCGCGAGCCCGATGCAGCCGTGCTTCATGGTCACGTAGCCGGCCGCATCCGGACCGGCAAACAGCCCGGCGATCGAGGCTAGGACAACGATATTGCCCTGGCTCTTGATGAGGCTCGGCAGGGATTCGCGGGCGCTGACGAAGGCAGTGTTGAGATTGAGCCGGACGGCCAGATCCCATGTCTCGTCCGACATGCTGACCGTCGGCCCGACACCGTGGCCGCCGGCATTGGCGATCAGGATATCGAGGCCGCCGAAGGTCTCGACGACCTTTTCGACCGCGGCCTTCATGGCTGCGCCGTCGGCTGCGTCGGCCGCGACGACGGCAGCGCCGATCTCCTCGGCAACGGCGCGAAGCGGCTCAGGACGGCGCCCTACGAGCGCGACATTGCCGCCCTCCTGCCGGATGCGGCGAGCCACCGCCGCGCCGATGCCCGTGCCGCCGCCGGTGATCAGGGCAGTCTTGTTCTTGAAACGCATATGTCCTCCTATTGGCTTTCCGGTTCATCATGGCCGATGCGTACAGGGACGTCGCGTCCAGCTGTGCAGTCCGTTTTGACTGAGCGTGCACAACGCGTCGCCTGTGGCGGAAATCTGCTTGAAATGACGCAAGCTCACACGACGCCGAAGAGGGCTGCGTCAGCGCTCAGTAGACCTTTGCGTCGGCAACGGGCTTGGCTGCCTCTGTCTTCTTGAAATCGTCGAGGAGCTTGGTCGTGGCGTTGGCAAGCAACGTGACGTCGTTGCCGATCGCAACGAAGGTCGCGCCGAGTTCCAGATAGCGTTTCGCAAGCGAGAGGTCGCCGATGAGGATGCCGGCGGCCTTGCCGTGTGACTGGATTCTGGCAAGTGCCTTTTCGACCTCCGCCTGCACCTCAGGCGCACCCGGCTTGCCGAGATAGCCCATGTCGGCGGCAAGATCGGCAGGGCCGATGAAGACGCCGTCGACACCTTCGGTCGAGGCGATATCGTCGAGGGCAGCAAGCCCAGCGCGGCTCTCCACCTGCAGGAGCAGGCAGATCTCGTCATTGGCCGTCGCAAGGTAATCCGGAATGCGGTTGAAGGCGGAGGCGCGGGCAAGGGCAGCGCCGACGCCGCGCACGCCATGCGGCGGGTATCTGACCGCCTTGACCATGGCTTCCGCCATCTCCCGGCTTTCGACCATCGGGATCAGCAGGGTTTGCGCGCCAATATCGAGCATCTGCTTGACGATCCAGGTTTCGCCGATCGGCGGACGGATCACCGCATGGCTTGCCGTGCCCTTCATCGCCTGCAATTGCGAGACGAGAAGCGGCACGTCGTTCGGTGCATGCTCGGCGTCGAGCAGCAGCCAGTCATAGCCGGCGCTCGCGCAGATCTCGACCGTATAGGCGTTGGCAAGCGCCTGCCAGAGGCCGATCTGCGCTTTCCCGTCCTTGAGGGCCTGCTTGAAGAGGTTCCTTGGCGCCGGCATGGTTCACTCCTTCATGCAAAGAACAGGCTGACCGACCCGTACGGGCCGAAATCGGCAGTGATCGTATCGCCATGCCGCGCCTCGATCGGGCGGATGAACGATCCCGCCAGCACGATCTGGCCGGCCTCGATGCCGTCGCCATACTGCGACAGGCGATTGGCAAGCCAGGCGATGCCGCGTGCAGGCTGGTTGAGAACGCCGGCGCCGAGCCCGGTTTCCTCGACTTCCGCATTGCGGCTGACGATCGCGCCCATCCAGCGCATGTCGATCTGGTCGGGCCGCACGGCGCGGCCGCCGGTGACGATGCCGGCATTGGCGGCGTTGTCGGAGATGGTGTCGACGATGGTACGCGCCTTCTTCGTTTCCGGATCGACGCGCAGAATGCGGGTATCCAGGATTTCAAGGGCGGGCGTGACGTAATCGGTGGCATTCAGCACGTCGAAGATCGAGATGTTCGGTCCCCTGAGCGGCGCCTTCATCACGAAGGCGATCTCGGCCTCGATGCGCGGCTGGATGAAGCGGTCGGCCGGCACCGTCGCACCGTCTTCGAACATCATGTCGTCGAAGAGTACGCCGGAATCGGGGATGTTGATGTTGAGGGCATATTGCATCGCCTTCGACGTCAGCCCGATCTTCCAGCCGATCGGCTTGCGGCCGGCGGCGATCTTCTTCTGCACCCAGGCGCTCTGGACGGCATAGGAATCGTCCATGGTCATCTGGGGATGCTTGAGCGAGAGGAGCCCTGTCTGGACGCGCGTCCGCTCGGCCTGATCGAGGCTTTCAGCCGCAGCCTGGATTTCGTCATGCGACAGCATCAGAGCACCTCGTCGGCGATGGTGTTTTTCAGGATGCCGAGACCATCGGCCTCGACTTCGACGACATCACCCGGCTTCAGCCAGATCGGCGGATCGAAGCGCGCCCCGGCGCCCGTCGGCGTGCCCGTGACGATGACGTCACCGGGAACGAGCGTGGTGAAGGTGGAGATGTAGTTGATGATCTTGCGGAAGGAGAAGATCATCCGGCTGGTGCGGTCGCTCTGGCGCACCTCGCCGTTGACGCGGGTCTTGAGCTCGATGTCTTCCAGCTGGGCCGCATCGGTGAAGGGGATCAGCCAGGGGCCGATCGAGCCGGTGCGGTCGAAGTTCTTGCCCTGGGTAACGTTGAACTTCGCATGGCGAACCCAGTCGCGGATCGTGCCTTCGTTGCAGAGCGACAGGGCCGCGATGTGGGAGAAGGCATCGGCCTCGGCAATCCGGCGGCCGGCCTTGCCGATGACGATGACGATCTCGCCCTCATAGTCGAGCTGCGGGCTTTCCGGGGGGCGTATCAGCGGCTGCTCGTGCCCGGTGAAGGAGCGCGGAAAGCGGATGAAGAGGGAAGGGTTGGAGGGGGCCGCCTGCCCATCCTTGTATTCCTCGTTGCGGTCGGGGAAGTTGACCCCGACGCAAATGATCTTTTCCGGTGCCGGAATGGGAATCTCGAAGCGGATGTCGTCGAGCGCGAAATCCGGCTTCGATGATCTGGCTTCCTCGGCGAGTTGAACGAGGCGACCGGCCTCGATCACTTCGCGCAGCGTCGGCCATGTCGCACCGTGGCGGGCCGAAAGGTCGACGACACCGCCGTCGACTGCAAGCCCGTAGCCGTGACGGCCATTTCTCGAAAAGGACAGGAATCTTGGATGGGTCATGCTTTTATCTCGGGCCTTCCCTTAGCCTCAGGCGACGCCGCCGAGGCAGACATATTTGATTTCGGTGAATTCCTCGATGCCGTAGCGCGATCCCTCGCGGCCGAGGCCGGAGAGCTTGACGCCGCCGAAGGGCGCTTCGGCCGTCGAGATCAGGCCGGTATTGACGCCGACCATGCCGTATTCCAGCGCCTCGGCGACGCGGAAGACGCGGGCGAGATCCTTGGCGTAGAAATAGGAAGCGAGACCGAACTCGGTATCGTTGGCTTGAACGATGACATCGCTCTCGTCCTTGAAGCGGAAGAGGGGAGCGACCGGCCCGAAGGTCTCTTCCTTTGCGACAGCCATTGACGGGGTGACATCGGCGAGCACGGTCGCCTCGTAGAAGCGTCCGCCGAGCTGGTGGCGATGACCGCCGGCGACGATGCGTCCACCCTTGGAGAGCGCATCGGCGACATGCTCCTCGACCTTGGCAAGAGCTGCCTCGTCGATCAGTGGGCCGAGATTGATGCCTTCGTCGAAGCCGTTACCGGTCTTCAGCGTGCCGACAGCCTTGGAGAGCTTTTCCGCAAAGGCGTCATAGACACCGTCCTGCACGTAGAGACGGTTGGCGCAGACGCAGGTCTGGCCGTTGTTGCGGAACTTGGCGATCAGCGCGCCTTCGACAGCTGCATCGAGGTCGGCATCGTCGAAGACGATGAAGGGTGCGTTGCCGCCGAGCTCCAGCCCGAGTTTCTTGATGGTCGGCGCGCTCTGCTTGTAAAGCTCGGCGCCCACTTCGGTAGACCCGGTGAAGGTGAGCTTGCGCACGACCGGGCTTGCGGTCATCTCGGCGCCGATGGCGCGGGCCGAACCCGTGATCACGCTGAAGAGGCCCCTCGGCAGGCCGGCGCGCTCGGCGAGAATCGCGATGGCGATCGCCGAGAACGGCGTCTGCGAGGCGGGCTTCAACACCATGGCGCAGCCGGCGGCAAAGGCCGGACCGGCCTTGCGGGTAATCATCGCATTCGGGAAGTTCCAGGGCGTGATGGCCGCAACCACGCCGATGGGCTGCTTCATGACCAGAATGCGCTTGTCTTTCTGGTGGCCGGGAATGATGTCGCCATAGACGCGGCGCCCCTCTTCGGCAAACCATTCGACGAAGCTCGCGCCGTAGGCAATCTCGCCCTTGGCCTCGGCAAGCGGCTTGCCCTGTTCGGCCGTCAGGATGCGTCCGAGATCGTCCTGGTTTTCCATCATCAGCTCGAACCAGCGCCTGAGGATGCCTGAACGTTCCTTGGCCGTGCGGGCGGCCCATTCCTTCTGCGCGGCCTCGGCGGCGGCAATCGCCTTCTTCGTTTCGGCGGCACCCAGATTGGGAACGAGGCCGATGATCTCGCCTGTGGCCGGATTGTCGACCTTGATCGCGTTGGATGGATCGGCCTCGATCCATTCGCCGCCGACCAATGCCGCCTGCCGGAACAAAGTTGCGTCTTTCAAATTCATGATTGCCTCCTCGCGCTTGCGAACGTTGACGAGGAGCGGGCGCCTTTCGCCCGCTCTCAAGGATAACGCTTAAGGCGCGATAATCGGCTGTGCCTTCAGGTCGGGCTCGGCCACTTCCGCACCGGAAAACAGGCTACCATGTTCGAACCAGGATTTGGGAGCGGGTGCGCCCCAAAGTGTCTGGCGCTGCGGATCCTTGAGATCCCACTTGATCGGCTCCAGATCGGGATCGACGGTCTGGTAGTCCGAGCAATAGATCTCGATGCGGTGGCCGTCCGGATCGAGGATATAGAGGAAGAAGGCGTTGGAGATGCCGTGGCGTCCCGGACCGCGCTCGATGTTGGCGACCCAGCCGGTGGTCGCCATCAGGTCGAGCAGGTCGATGATGTTGAGCGGCGTCGGCACCCAGAAGGCGGTATGGTGCAGGCGCGGTCCGCGGCCGTTGGTGAAGGCGATATCGTGCACGCCGCCCTTGCGATGCGTCCAGGCGGCCCAGAGGCGACCCGTTTCGGCATCCTCGGTGTATTCGGTGACGCGGAAGCCGAGTTCGTTGTAGAAGGCGACGCTTTCGTCGACATTGGTCGAGAAGCAGTTGAAGTGATCGATGCGCAGCGGCTTCACGCCCTTGTAAAGCGCGTATTTCTGGTGGATCGGCGGCAGGCGATCCATCTTCGAATAGAATTCGAGCGGGATGCCGTGCGGATCGCGGGTGCGGAAGGTCCGCGCCTGATAGGGACGTTCGACCCATTCGACCGGCAAGCCCTTGCCCTTGAAGAAATGCGCGGCCTTTTCCAGGTCCTCATCGCCGAAGACCTTGAAACCGAGGTCGCGGGCTTCGCCCTTGTCGGATTTCTTGAGCACGATGCAATGATGGCCGCGTTCTTCCATCGCGCGCAGATAGATGGTGTCGGCCGTTTCGTCCGTCACCTGCAGGCCCAGCGTATCGACATAGAAGGCGCGGGACTTGGCAAGATCGGTGACGCCGAATTCGACATGGCTGAGGCGCACGATGTTGAAGGGCGGGTAGAGATTGGGTTTCGGCAGGGGCATTTGTTCCTCCTCTTATACGCAATTATGTGTTGGCGGCTCAGCCGCCGAGTTTCTGGATGGCGTGCGGCTTGGTGGCGAAGGCGATGTTCTTGGTTTCCATGTAGAAATCGAAAGACCAATCACCGCCGTCGCGGCCGATGCCGGAGCTCTTGACCCCGCCGAAGGGGGTCGGCAGATGGCGCACGTTTTCCGAGTTTACCCAGATCATGCCGGCTTCGAGATGATCGGTGAAACGGAAGGCGCGGGTGACGTCCGAGGTCCAGAGATAGCCGGTCAGGCCGTATTGGACATCATTGGCAAGGGCGAGCGCATCGGCTTCGTCCTTGAAGGGGATGGCCGTCAGCACCGGCCCGAAGATTTCTTCTTGAGCGATGCGCATCTTGTTGTGGGCGCCGGTAAACAGGGTGGGCGAGACATAGCAGCCGCCACCCGGGCCGTTGACCTTCTCGCCGCCGGCGGCAAGCGTCGCACCTTCCGAACGGCCGATCTGGATATATTCCAGCACCTTCTTTTCGTGCACGGGATGAACGAGCGGGCCGACGACCGTTTCCGGATCAAGGGGATGGCCGACCTTGATGCGCTTGGCCTTTTCCGCGACGATGGCGGTGAACTTGTCGTAGACGCTTTCCTCGACCAGCAGGCGCGAAGACGAGGTGCAGCGCTCGCCGTTCAGCGAATAGATCATGAAGACGGCGGCATCGGCCGCGCGCTCGAGATCGGCATCGGCGAAGACGATGACCGGGTTCTTGCCGCCAAGCTCGAAATGAACCCGCTTCAGCGTATCGGCGCCCTGCTTCATGATCATCGAGCCGGTGCGGCTTTCGCCGACGAAGCCGATTGCCTTGATCAAGGGATGTTCCGTCAGAGCCTTACCGGCATCCTCGCCGAAGCCGTTGACGAGATTCCACACGCCTTTCGGAAGGCCGGCTTCCTCGGCGATCTCCACCAGCAGGCGGGCGGTCATCGGTGAGAATTCGGCCGGCTTGTGCACGACGGTGCATCCCGCGGCGAGCGCCGGCGCGATCTTCCAGGTCGACAGCATGAAAGGCGTGTTCCACGGTGTGATGATGCCGACCGGGCCGATCGGCACGCGCGTCGTCAGGTTCACCTGGCCCTCGGCGCGGATGGCCTTGCCATCGCGGGCTTCCGGCGCACGGTCGGCGAAGAAGCGAAAATTCTCGGCGCCACGCAGGGCGGCCTTGGCCATGAACTTCAGCGACTGCCCGGTATCCATGCATTCGACGAAGGCGATCTCTTCGGCGCGCGCGACGATCGCGTCGGCGATCTTATGCAGGAGCTTCTTGCGCGCGTCGCCGGGCATGGCGGCCCATTCCGCGAAGGCGGCTTTTGCGGCCTTCGCGGCGCGGTCGATATCGGCGGCCTTGCCGCGGGCGACGGTGGCAAGCGGCTTCAGATCGACGGGCGAGATGGTTTCGAAGGTCGAGCCGTCATCGGCGGGCACATCTTCGCCGTTGATGCGGTTGAGCAGCGTCTTGTCCTTGAAGCGGGCCAGGTAGGTTTCGGCCTTCGCGATGTTTTCCTGCAGTTTGGACATCGTCTATTCCTTTGGTGTTATTTTATCCCGCGAAGGGAGGTGTCACTTGCCGCGAAGCCGCGGATGGATGGCGTTCTTCTTCCAGCTCAGTTCCGCGTCGATCTCGCGGATCTCCAGCGAGAGGGCGAAATGGGGCGTCTCGAAGAGCGGGTGGAGAACGTCGATCGCTGCCGCAAAGATCGCTTCGCCGGTGCGCTTCTTTTCTTCGGCCGTGCGTCCTTTGCCGATGCGGAAGTTCAGATCCACGAAGGCGTTCTCGGGCAGCCTGTCGGCAATGGCGTAGTGATCGGCGCGAAAGGCGCGCACGCGCACGGCGCCGACCTCGAAAAGGCCGGTCTCCAGAACCGTCTTCAACAGCCGTTCGCAGAGCGCGCCGATATCGGCACGGCCCTCCAGATTGGCTGAATATTCGATGGCGAGATGTGGCATTTGAGTCCTCCCGACCCTCTATTTACTTAACACGTTAATAATTATGCGGAAGATGTCAAGCGGCCGGCTTGAGCTTTCTTGCCATCTCCAGACTTTCGTTGACGTAACGTGACAGCCGCCTGGCGGCGTCCGGAATTTCGGGACGTTCGGCAAGCCATCCGATATAGGTGAGGCTTCTCAGCACCATGAAGAGCGGCAGGCTCGTCAATGCGGCGTCGGAGAGCGCGCGGCGGCTGCGATAGCCTGATATCAGTGCTTTCTCGATTGCCGGATAGGCAGGCTCGTTGCGGTTCTTGAGCAGGGTCGTTGCGAGATCGAACAGGCGGAAGCCATGTCCCGCATCGTCGAAATCGATGAAGGCGACATTGCTGTCCTTTCCGGTCAGGAAGACGTTTTCCCGCACGAGATCGGCGTGGATCAGCCCATAGTCGAGGGTTTGGCTGTTCGCGTCCGCAAGGGCATGGCGCAGTTCGTCGCGCAGCGCCGAGAGTGCGGCGGTGTCGTCCGGCGAAAGGCCCCGGCAATCCCAGAAGCGTCCCCAGAGCGGCCTTTCTCCGATCAGGCCTTCGGCGTCCCATGCCGGGCGGTGAAACCGCTCCGGCGGCTTCCAGTCATCCGCAAGCTCGTGCATCGCGGCCATGCCGTGACCGATGCGGAAGAAGATTTCCGCCTGCATTTCGGCCGATTGCGCTAGCGGCACGCCGCTCTGGCCGAGCGGAACGCCGTCGATCCAGCTCACCACGTCCGCATGTTGTTCGGCAAAATGCCTGTTGGCCGGAAGGCAGACAAGGCTCTGCCGATCGCTCGTCGGCACCGGGTGCGGCACGTCGAGGCCGCCGAGCTTGAGCGCCGCCATGAAATGCAGTTCCGAGCGCAGGCTCGTCTCGTCGTGATAGCCCGGTCGATGCAGCCTGAGTGCCGCGAACTGTCCGTCTTCGAGCACAATGCGGAAGACCGCATTCTCCCGGTATTTCATCAGGACAGGTTCATGCGCCTTTACCGGCCAATGCTCGAGCGCTTCCAGCGCGCGCTGCTGCAGCGCGTCCCGGATGGTCTGTGGCAACTGATCCGCCATGGAAGCCTCACAGGCCGGACAGAACGTCGTCGAAGATCGACAACATGAAATCGGCATTGTCCCTGGTGAACGGCATTGGCGGCCGGATTTTCGTGGCGCATTGGTGAATGCCGATCTTGCCCATCAGCACGCCGCGTTCGCGCATTTCATTCACGATCCTGGTTGCCTGTGCGGCGGCCGGCTCCTTCGTCTGCCTGTCCTGCACGAATTCCGTCCCCATGAAGAGGCCGCTGCCGCGCACGTCGCCGATGATGGAATGCTTTTGTGCGAGCCTGTTGAAGGCATCGCGCGTGTATTCGCCGACGTTGCGGGCGTTCTCGATGAGGTTTTCCTCCTCGATGACATCGAGTACGGCCATGGCAGCCGCGCAGGAGACCGGATTGCCGCCGAAGGTGTTGAAATAGCGGAACGCCTTGCGGAAGGCATTTATCGTGTCGAGATTGGCAACGACGCCGCCGACCGGATGGCCGTTGGCCATCGGCTTGCCGAGCGTGACGATGTCGGGAACGATGCCGGCATGCTGGTGGCCCCACATGTGCGAGCCGGTGCGGCCGAAACCGGGCTGTACCTCATCGGTGATGACGAGACCGCCGGCCTTGCGCACGGCTGCGACCGTCTTGTCCAGAAAGCCCGGCGGCAGGTCCGGAAAGCCTTCGTTGGCGAAGAACGGATCGATGATGATGGCCGAGAAACCGTGCGGGCTCTCCTGAAGCGAGGCAATCGCCTTCTCCACTTCGGCCGCGAAGGCCGTGGCGAAGGCATCTCCACCTTCGCCGCCGAGGGGACGGTAGCTATCCGGTGCCGGCACATGCCGGACATGACCGCCGAAGCCGCCGACCGGCGGCATGCGGGTCGACAGTTGCGACACCGCGGTCGTATTGCCGTGATAGGTGTGGTTGGTGGCGATGACGCCGGTCTTGCCGGTCACGGCCTGCGCCATGCGCAGCGCCACGTCGTTCGCCTCGCTGCCCGTGCAGGTCAGGATCGCGGCATTGAGGCTCTTGTCGAAGGTCGCCGTCAGCCGCTCGACATAATCGAGAATGCCTTCGTGCAGGTAACGCGTGTGCGTGTTGAGCGTCGACGCCTGCCGCGTGATCGCCTCGACCACGCGGGGGTGGCAATGGCCGACATGCGGCACATTGTTGTAGCAGTCGAGATATTTGCGGCCGTCGGCATCCCAGAGCCAGACGCCTTCCCCGCGCACCAGATGCACCGGGTCGTCGTAGAAGAGCGACATGTTCCGGCCGAGAAGGCGCTCGCGCCGCGCAATGAGGGCTGCATTGTCGGACATGATCAGGCCCCTGCCGCGACGAGACCCGCGTCGAGCGCGGTCAGAATGGTCTGAACATTTTCGGCCGAGATGATCAGCGGCGGCGACATGATGACGTTGGCGCCCGAGGTGCGGATCAGAACGCCGGCGCCGTAGGTCGCATCCTGAACCTTCTGGATGACGTCCTTGCCGGCGGCGCTCTTCTTCTTCCGGTCGCTGACGAGTTCGAGGGCGCACATGAGGCCCTTGCCGCGCACATCGCCTATCAGCTCATGCTTGTCCTGCAGCTTCTTGAGGCCGGCCATAAGCTCTTCGCCGCGCGCCGCGGCATTGGCGGCGACGTTGAGCCGCTTGGTTTCCTTCAACGCAGCCAATGCCGCGGCGGCGCCGACCGGATGACCGGAATAGGTGTAGCCATGGCCGATGCTGCCGACCGGGCTCTTGTTGCTCTCGAAGACCTGCGCCACCTTGTCTGCGATCATGACGGCACCGAAGGGGAAGTAGCCGTTGGTGATCGCCTTTGCCGTCGACATCATATCCGGCTGCACGCCCCACAGGCGCGATCCGGTCCAGGCGCCGGTGCGGCCGAAAGCCGTGATGACCTCGTCGGCGATCAGCAGGATGCCGTGTCGATCGCAGATCTCGCGCATCAGCGGCAGGAAGGTCTCGTGCGGGACGATGACGCCGCCGGCGCCGAGCACCGGTTCGACGATCAGGGCGGCGATGGTGTCTGCGCCCTGGAAGGCGATCTCATCTTCGAAAAGCCTGCCGATGGCGGCCGCGATTTCCGCGCCGTCGGTCGTGTTGAACGGGTTGCGGTAGGTGAAGGGCGCCGGCAGGTGGAAGACGCCGGGCAGCAGCGGTTCGTAATTGCGCCGGAAGTTCTGATTGCCGTTGACTGAGGCACCGCCGAAATGCGTGCCGTGATAGCCTTTCTTCAGCGCCACGAACTTGGTGCGTTCCGGCTGGCCGTTGATCTTGTGATACTGGCGTGCCAGCCGCAGGCAGGTCTCGACCGAATCCGAACCGCCGGACGTGAAGAACGAGCGGCTCAGCCCATCCGGCTTGAACCATTCTGCAAGCTCGTAGGACAGCTCGATCAGCGGCGAGTTCGTCGTGCCGCGGAAGGTCGAATAGTAGGGCAGCTCTTCGAGCTGGTCGCGGATTGCCTTCTTCACCGGCTCGCAGGAATAGCCGAGGTTGACGTTCCACAGGCCGCCGACCGCGTCCAGCACCTTCTTGCCCTGGATATCGACGATCTCGACGCCTTCGCCCGAATTGATGATGCGCGGCGGGTTGGCCTGCATTTCGGCAGGGTGGGCCATCGGATGCCACAGGTGACGGGCGTTGTTTTCGATGATGAAATTGGTTTCACGCATGTCGATTCCTCTTGGTTCAGAGCCCCAGCATGGCAAGGGCGCGGGCATAGCTTTCGGCGGGCCGGGTCACGTCGAAATGCACGTAGGGCAGATTGACGGCTTCGGCACCTTCGATGTTCTTCTTCTGGTCGTCCACGAAGACGCACGCCTCACGCGGCAGGCCGAGCTCGGAAAGAACGAGCTCGTAGGCGCGCGGATCGGGCTTGAGGATCTTCGTATAGGTGGCGTCGACGATGACGTCGAACAGGTCGATCAGCGGAAAGCGCTGACGGAACTCGACGCCGTAGAACAGGTCGAGTTCGTTCGAGAGGATGGCGAGCTTCAGCCCCGCCTCCTTCGCGCGCAGGATGGCGTCGCGGGCCTCGGGACGCAGAACAAGCTCCGGCTCTGCGCCGCGCGCCCGGCGCACGAAGGTCTGCATGTCGGTCCAGTTTTCGCCGACCATCTTGCCGACTTCGCCCGTGCGCGTCAGCCAGTAGTCGCGTTCGGTGATTTCGCGGTTCTGCATCGACACCCAGAGCGGGTCCGTCGTCGTGTCGAACGGGCCGAGCCAGGTCAGCGATCCCTTCGGAAGGCCGAGCGTGCGTTCCGTGACGTCGTGCGTTTCGAACAGCGTGCGCGTGACGACGCCGCCGAAATCGAGGATAAGAGCGCGTTCTTTCGTCATGGCCGTCCCTCCGGAATGACGCCTTCGGCTACCCATTGGTCGAAGATGGCAAGAGCAGCTTCCGAGAAGGCCGGCGTGTTGATGTGAGTGTCGACTTCCCGCAGCGTGACGGCGGGGGGAATGGCGCGGCGCATCTCATCGAGAAACGCATTCAGGCCCTCCGGATCGTGCAGGGGCTCATCCGGCTTGTCCCATTCCTGCAGCCCCTCGTTCGGCAGCAGGAAGGCGATCCTCGCATCGGAACGCGCGAGTTTCTGCCCGATCAGCCGGGCGACCTCGCGGCGCCCCTCCGGCGATGTCGTGACCGATCCGATCAGACGGTTATGGGCGTGATACGGACGATCGGCAAAAATCTCGGGCAGCGCCTGCCATGCCTGAAGATCGACCATGTCGACCGCACCGGGGGCGACGATCTGCGGAATGCCCGCGCGCCCGGCATTTTCGAGCCTGTCCGGCCCGGAGGTGACGACGGTCCCGTAGTGATGATTGCTGACTTCCTGGATGCAGAAATCGAAGACGGCGGCAAAGCCGCCCTGGGAGGCGATCGCTTCGTAGGCCCGGCCGCCCATGCCGGTGGCATGGAAGACGGCGACGTCGTAGCCGCGCTTTTCCAGCTCGGGCCGAAGATACTTCATATATTTCAGGCAGGACGAGCCGAGCGAGGTCATGCCGATCAGCGGCCGCTCGCGATCGGGTCTGGTTCCGTGCTTCGCAGCGCCGACGACCGCGCCGCAGGCCTGCGAAAGGACCGAGCGGCAGATGCTGTTCAGTCCGTAGAGACCACCGGCCCACAGGATCATCATCAGGTCGGGCGCGATGCGCTCCGGCGGAATGAGATGGGAGTAGGCGATGGTCGAAACCACGAATTTCGGCACGCCGAGCGGCAGGACCGCGGCGACGTCGAGCGCCAGGTCCGTGCCCATGGAGCCGCCGAGTACGATCGCTCCATCGACAAGCCCGTCTTCGTAGATCTGCCGCGTCAAAGCCGATGCGCCCTTTGCCATGGCAGCCATGGCGGTGTTTTCGTCGCCGCTTTCGGCGATGTCCTCGATCGTGGTCGAGGCGGCCTTTGCAATGTCGTGCTTGGAATAATCGGGGCTATAAGGCGGATCGCCGAGAATGCTGACATCCATCATGACCGGCCGGCCGCCGGCTTCCTTGATGACGGACGCCATGAATTGCAGTTCGTCGCATTTGGTGTCACCGGTTCCGATGACGAGTATCCTTGGCGAGGAAGCCTCAGAGCTCATCAATCTGTCCTCCTGATTTCTGGAATGGTTCCCATGGGTCTTTCCGACCCGTAATATTTTTCCGAGATTGCATTGGCCGCGGCCGCCGCCTGAGCGCCGAATTCATGGATGGCGGCTTTCGTGATGCGCGAGAACGGAGCGGCGATGGCCACGCATCCGATCGGATGGCCATTGGGCGTACGGATCGGCGCGGCCGTGCTGACGACGCCGGCCTCCAGGCCGTTATGGCTGATGGAAAAGCCGCGCGCCGCCGTCTCGTCGAGCATGACACGCACCAGCTGGGGATCGACGACGGTGTGGTCGGTGAATTTTTCGAGCGGCTTTGCGAGCGCTTCATCGATCTCCGCCTGCGGGCAGAAGGCCAGGAAAGCAAGGCCGGATGCCGTGGCATGGAAGGGCAGGAAGCTGCCGACATCGACGGTGATACGGTGCGCGCGCGGCGAATCCTCGACATGAACGGTCGAAAGCCGGCCGGCCGAAAATTCCGAAAGATGCACGGTCTCTGTCGATGATTCCGCAAGCGTCCTGATGAAGGGAATGGCAATCCGCAGAAGCGGAAAGCGCGCTTCGCGGATGCGCGCGAGGCGAACCGGTGCGGAGCCGATGCGATATCGGCGCGTCTCCAGATCCTGTTCGACGAAGCCGTGCTTTTCCAGCTCCACCAGAAAGCGTCGTGCCGTCGCCTTGTCCAGCGCGCACAGGCGGGCGATGTCGGTCAAACCCGCCTCCTTGTCCAGCCGTGACAGGGTGTCCAGCAATGCAAGCGCCTTTCCGATCGTGCTCATCGTTCCTCCTCTTGGGTTGGTCAGTCTCTGATTTTGTGCGTCCAGCCGGTGCCTTCCGTCAAATCAGGTCGCTGACCCTGCGCCGCGGCACGATAGCAGCGACCCAAGATACTTAACATGCGAAATAACTTGACAGAGGTCGGGAATGTTTGCAAGTCTATATTTGAAGCTGTGGTTCAAATAATGAACCATAAGCGCTGACGGCGGCAAAATCAAGAAAAGCATAAGCCCCGCTCGTCAGTTCGGTTTTGGTGGAGGTCGCCTGCGCGTAGTCGCAGCGACGATCGGATGCTCTCAAGCAAAGGGGAACCAACGCATATGAACACGCAAAATTCGCAGGGCACGGCTGAAAATCAGCTGCGCAAAAACAGTCTCGGCGTAGGCGCCGTGACCTTCCTCGTGGTCTCGGCCGCGGCACCGCTGACCGCGGTTGCCGGCGGCGTGCCGCTTTCGATGATGCTCGGCAACGGCCCCGGCATCCCGCTGACCTTTCTGTTGGTGACAGGCATTCTGCTGCTGTTTGCGGTCGGCTATGTCGCCATGGCCCGCCATATCCGCAATGCCGGCGCTTTCTATGCCTATACGGCCCAGGGTCTCGGCGGCCTCATGGGCGGAGCGGCCGCACTGATCGCCATCCTGGCCTACAACGCCATGCAGGTCGGCGTTCTCGGACTGTTTGGCGCCGCCACCAAGGGCCTTTTCGCCGAGCAGCTCGGCATCGACCTTCCCTGGTGGGTCTGGAGCTACGTCGGCGTCGCCTTCGTCGCCGTCTTCGGCTACCGTCGGGTCGATCTGTCGGCGAAGGTGCTGACGGTGCTCGTCATTCTCGAATATGTCGTCGTGCTCGTCATCGACGCCGCGATCTTCGTCAAGGGCGGCGACGCCGGTCTGTCCGCAGCACCGTTCACGCCGACGGCCTTCTGGAGCGGCGCGCCGGCAATCGGCCTTCTCTTCTGCTTTGCCGCCTTCATCGGCTTCGAGGCAACGACCATCTACAGCGAAGAGGCGCGTGAACCGGAAAAGACCGTGCCGCGCGCGACCTATATTTCCGTTCTGATCATCGGTCTGTTCTACATGCTGACCTCGTGGCTGATGGTGAACGGCGCCGGTGTCGACAAGCTCGTTCCGACGCTGCAGGGTCTCGCCGATCCGACGACCTTCCTCTTTGGCCTAGCCGAGCGCTACGTCGGCCACTGGATTACCGTCGTGATGAGCGTTCTCTTCGTCACCAGCCTGTTTGCCGGCATCCTGGCCTTTCACAATGGCGTGGCACGCTACATGTATGTGGCGGGTCGCGAGGGCCTTCTGCCGAAGTCGGTCGGTGTCACGCATCCGGTTTTCCAGAGCCCGCATGTCGGCTCGATCATTCAGACCGTCATCGCCATACTCGTCGTTGCGCTCTTTGCTGCGACGGGGCAGGATCCGGTGCTGGCGCTCTTTTCCTGGGCCACCAACGTCGCTACCCTGGCAATCATCCTGCTGATGGCGTTCACCGCCTTCTCGATCGTGGTGTTCTTCAGCCGCAATCCCGGGCTTGAGCGCAACGTGCTTGCGATCAAGATATTGCCGATCGTGACGGGACTCATTCTTCTGGCTCTCGTCTATTATATTTCGGCGAATTTCGGCGCGATCGCCGGGGCCAATGGCGCGCTTGCCGTGTTGTTGCCGGGGCTGGTGCTGATCGCGGCGGTCATCGGATTTATAGCGGCCGCTCGCCTCAAGTCTTCGGATGCGGCAGGCTATGCCCGCCTCGGTGCCGGACAGGAAGCCTGACGCAGTGTCAATCGGTGGCGGGAAAGAGCCCGCCACCCTTTTTGTGAGAAAATGAGATGCAGGACAAGATCGACCAGCTCCGGACATTATCCGTTTCCCCGCAGGCACTGTTCATCGGCGGTGCATGGCGCCAGTCGGTCAGCGGCGCGGCGATGGAGGTCATTTCGCCGATCGACGGAACGAGGCTGACTACCATTGCCGATGCCGGTGCCGACGATGTCGATCTCGCGGTCAGGGCTGCGCGGCATGCCTTCGAAAAGGGGAGCTGGTCGAAAGCAGCGCCGGCGGAACGCAAGAAGGTGCTGTTGAAGATCGCCGAGCTGATCGAGAAGAACGCGCTCGAACTGGCCGTGCTCGGCGTGCGCGACAACGGCACAGAAATCTCGATGGCCCTGAAGGCCGAGCCCGGCAGTGCCGCAGGCACGTTCCGTTACTATGCCGAGGCGATCGACAAGGTTTATGGCGAGATCGCGCCGACGGCTGAGAATATTCTCGGCCTTGTTCACCGCGACCCGGTCGGCGTCGTGGCTGCCATCGTGCCATGGAATTTCCCGATGATGATCGGCGCGTGGAAGATTGCTCCGGCGCTTGCCGCGGGCAATTCCGTCGTGCTGAAGCCCGCCGAGGGCGCGTCGCTGACGTTGCTGAGGCTCGCCGAAATTTGCGCCGAAGCCGGCTTGCCGGAAGGCGTGTTCAATGTCGTCACCGGGCGCGGCGCCGTCTGCGGAGAGGCGCTGGGGCTGCATAGGGAAGTCGACGTGCTTGCGTTTACCGGCTCGGGCCTCGTCGGACGGCGGCTTCTGGAATATTCGGCGCGCTCGAACCTGAAGCGCGTCTATCTGGAGCTTGGCGGCAAGTCCCCGAATATCGTCTTTGCCGATGCGCCCGATCTCGATCTGGCGGCCAAGGTATCGGCCTATGGCATCTTCCGCAATTCCGGGCAGGTTTGCGTCGCCGGTTCCCGGCTGCTTGTCGAGAAGTCGATTCATGCCGCATTCTCCGAGAAGGTCGCGCATATTGCCGGGAGCATGAAGGTCGGCGATCCCTTGCAGGTGGCGACGGAAGCCGGCGCGATTTCGAGCGAGGTTCAGTTGAGGAAAGATCTCGACTATGTTGCGCAGGCAGTGTCGGAGGGCGCTTCGTTGCGGACCGGCGGCTCGCGCATATTGGAGGAGACCGGAGGCTATTACATGCGGCCGGCCGTATTCGACGTCACGCCGTCCATGACGCTGGCGCGGGAAGAGGTGTTTGGCCCCATCCTGTCGATCATACCGTTCGAGACCGAAGCGGAGGCTCTGCGGATCGCCAATGCGACGGAATACGGCCTTGCCTCGGCCGTCTGGACGTCGAACCTGTCACGCGCGCACAGGCTGGTGCGGGGAATCCGCGCCGGCGTGGTGCACGTCAACACCTATGGCGGCGCCGACAACAGCGTGCCGCTCGGCGGGGTGAAGCAGTCGGGCAACGGGCATGACAAGTCGCTGCATGCCCTCGACAAATATGTCGATCTGAAAACGGCCTGGATCCAGCTCTGAAGCGACGCCGCATTCCAGGAAAAGTGGCCGGCGTTTTTCCGTCCGCCATCGCGTGAAACAGAGAGGAGGCGGCTCAGCGTTTGTGAAGCGCGGGCTGCTCCAGGTCTCCGACAATCGGCCGGGCTGACGAGGGCTGGCGGCAGTGGCTCCAGGGCATTTGCCTTGTGTTGCGAGCGAGCGGACGCCCGTGGCCACCAATCGACTCCCGGCAATATAATTAACGTGTGAACTATGTTGACAAACGGGCGGACCTGCATCACCTTAATATTTGAATAAATGGTTCGAATAATGAACCAAGATGGGAACAGATCGATGACGACTACGCTCGGCTTTGCCGACCTCATTCTGACCAATGGACGAATCTATACTGTCGAGCCGGCGCGGCCCTGGGCAGAGGCGCTTGCCGTCAAGGACGGCCGCATCGTGGCCATCGGAAGCCGGGCCGAGATCGAGGCGCTGAAGGGCGCGCAGACGCAGGTGGTCGACCTCGCCGGCAAAATGGCGATGCCGGGCTTCGTCGATATCCACAACCACATCATGATGGGCGGGCAGGCCGACCTGTTCGAGACCCAGATTCCCGCCGGCGCTTCCGTCGATGCGATCTGCGCCCACGTCCGGGCGCAAGCCGAAGTCGTGCCGCAAGGGCAATGGATCGTCGCCAATCAATGGGGCGCCGACATGATCACGGCGCTCAACAGCGAAGCCTCGCTCAGGAAGCTCGACGAGGCCAGCCTCGGGCACCCCGTTCTTCTGCGCGACGAGACCATGCATAATCGCTGGGTCAACGGCGAGGCGATGCGGCTGGCCGGCATTTCCGACAATCAGCCCGATCCGCCGCAGGGCTCCTTCGGCCGCGATCCCGTCACCGGCAGGCTGACCGGTCTGCTGATCGAATCCGCTGCCGGCATCGTGGAGCGGACGGCGGCCGAGGCTTTCACCGAGGAGATGGGCGAGGCCGCCGTGGCGCGCGCCATCGAAATCGTCAATTCCTACGGCGTGACGGCCTTCCAGGACGCCGCCTCGGTGCTGCCGATCCTCAAGGCGCTCAAGCATCTGGATGTGAAGGGCAAGCTGACGGCCTGGGCCGTGACCTCGCTGCCGCTGATCGAGCCGAGCTTCATGTTCGGCCTTTCGGGCGACGCGCTGCTGGCATTGCGGGACGACTTTCGCAGCGCGCATGTGAAGCCGAATTTCACCAAGATCTTTCTGGATGGCGTTCCCGGCGCGCGTACCGCCGCCTTCCATGATCCCTATGTTGCCGACGCCGCGCATTCCGAGGGCTATCGTGGCGAGGTGCTGGTCAGCTATCCGGATCTGGTTCGCCATATCGACAAGTCCGAGAAGCTTGGCATGGGACTGAAGATCCATTGCACCGGCGACTACTCCGTCACGGAAATGCTCGATGCGGTCGAGGCCGTCCGGCATTTCAACGGGCCGACCGATATCAAGCATCACATCGCCCATGCGAGCTACATCCGGGATGAGGATGTCGGCCGTTTCGGCCCGCTCGGCGTGGTTGCCGATCTCTGCCCGATGATCTGGTATCCGACGACCTTCCTGGAAGGTCATAAGGAGGCGATGGGCGAAGATCGCGCCACCCGCTTCTGGCCGATCGCAAGCCTGAAGGCTACCGGCGCACTGCTTGCCGGCGGGTCCGACTGGCCGGTCATTCCGATCCCAGACCCCTGGAATGGCATCGAAGGGATGGTGACGCGGCAGAACCCATCCGGCGCCTTTCCGGGTGTCTCGCTTTGGGCCGAGCAGGCGATCGATCTCGCCTCCGCGATCGAGATCTACACGCTCAATTCGGCAAAGGCGATGCGGATCGACGGGGAAACGGGTTCGCTCGCCGTCGGCAAGTCGGCCGATATCATCGTGCTCGATCAGAACGTTTTCGACGTGCCGGCCGATCGTATCGCCGACACGAAAGTATTGACCACCTATTTCGCGGGTGAGGCCGTCTACCAGCGCTAGAGGGCGCGGCGAAGAGGAACGTCGCAGATAAAAAGAGAAAGGGAACAGAATGAAACCGAGATCAGCATTCATCGCTCTGGCGCTGGCCGTCGCCGGATTGGCATTCACGGGATCGTCCGCGTTCGCGGCCGGTCCGACCTGCAAGAGCGGGCCGATCAGGATCGGCGCCGTCTCGACCGTTACGGGCGTGGTCGACTTTTCCGACGCGCCGAAGGCGACCAAGGCTGTCTTCGAGCAGCTGAACGAAGCGGGCGGCATCAACGGTTGCAAGATCGAATATTCGCTTGCCGACGACAAGGGCGATCCGCAGGTTGCAGCCCAGGCAGCACGCGACCTGATCGACAACAAGGGCGTCGTTGCGCTCGCGGGCAGCGCGAGCCTGCTCGACTGCGCCGTCAACGCGGGGACGTACAACCGCAACGACGTGCTCTCGGTTCAGGGTGTCGGTGTCGATCCCCTCTGCTTCAATGCACCGAGCATCTCGCCCGTGAACGTAGGCCCCTTTACGCTGACCACGGCGATGCTCGATTATGCGACGAAGAACCTCGGGGCAAAGAAGGTCTGCGCCTTTTTCCTGATCCTCGGCGGCACGCAGGAGGCCTATGGCAACGCGGTCGCGGCATGGCAGAAGATGAGCGGCAACAATGTCGGCCTGGTCGACATGACCCTGCCGCCGCAGGGTGATCTGACACCTTATGTCATCAAGGCGCGCGACGCCGGTTGCGATGCCGTGCTCACCAATCAGGTCGAGCCGGGCGTCGTGCAATGGGTGAAGACCGCCGATGCCCAGAAGATTTCCGGCATCAACTGGCTGTTCCTGGCGCCCGGCTATACCGAAGGCGTCGCCAAGGCGCTGGCCGACAGCAAGCAGCCGATCTACGTCGGCACAGAATGGGAACCCTATACCGAAAGCAACGAGGCGAATGCCGACTGGATCAAGACCATGGACAAGGCCGGCCTGCCAAAGACCGCCTTTTCGCAGGGTGGCTATCTCGCGGCCAAGGTTATGATCGACACGATCTCGGGCATCGATGGCGACGTCGACCGCGAAGCCGTGACGGCGGCGCTGAAGGCCGGCAAGGAGCTGCACTATTCCATGGCCGGCAGCCCTTATGTTTTCGGTGACGCCAGGACTCATTCGCCGATGAAGGCCACCAAGGTCATGCAGCTTGTCGATGGCAAGTGGACCGTCAAGACGCCGGATTGGTTCACGCTGGCGAAGGCCAAGTAATGGCGCGTGTGCCCGGTCCTGTCCGTTCAACGGCAGGGCCGGTCACCGGTCCGACGCGATGATCTGATCTGGCGAGGCACGACGTGCCCGTTTTCGGAGTTCTGTAATGAACGCTCTCTTTACAGCCGCTGTGGCTGGTCTTTCCGCAGGTGGTGCCTATGCCATCCTGGGGGTCTGTGCGATTTTCACCTACCGCCTGGTGGCCGTGGTGAATTTTACCGGGGCCGCGATCGGCGCCATGGGCACCTTCATCATGGTCGCGCTGCACGAGGCCGGCATGCCGCTGCTACCGGCCACACTGCTGGGCATTGCCGCCGGCGCCGTCGGCGGCGTGCTGATCGGCCTCGTCATGACGACCTGGTTTGCCAATAGCAACGCCTCCACCAAGGCCGCGGTGACAGCCGCGCTCCTGGTCGGCATCATCGCCATCGGCCTGCGGCTTACCGGCGGCCAGCATCCGCATTACTTCCCCGAGCTCATCGCCGGATCGGCTTTCCGCCTTGCCGGTGTCGAAGTGACCTGGGCTGCCGTCACCACGCTTCTTCTCTCGGTGGTCTTCACCGTGGTAACGGAACAGTTTCTGGCGCGCACCCGCATCGGGCTGCAATTGCGGGCTCTCTCTCAGCGGCCGATGGCGGCGGAGCTGATCGGCATTCGCGTGCGGCTGCTGGCGCTCGGCGTCTGGGCGATGACGGGTGCAGTGACCTCCTTCGCCCTCATGATCATTGCGCCGCTGCGCTCACCGGATTTTGCCTCGCTGAGCCTGCTCGTCGTGCCGGCTTTGGCCGCGGCTCTGATCGGCGCCTTCGCCAGCTTCCGGGCCGCGCTTCTCGGCGGCGTCACGATCGGCGTATTGGAAGGAGCCGTCAGCGCGGTCGATTTCGTCAGCCAGTATCGCAGCACCGTTCCGTTCATCGTCATTCTTGCCGTCCTTCTATGGTCGCAAAGAGGAGCCCGCTGGGATGAAGCACGCTAGTTTCCGCGCCGCCATCATGACGGTCCTCTCGCTGGCGGCTGTCGGCGCCCTTATTCTTCTGCTTCTGCCCAAATACTGGGTGTTCCTGCTCACTGCCGTTTTCATCACCGGCATTGCCCTGCAGAGCCTCGGCCTCGTCGCCGGGCGCACGGGCATGATCTCGCTCTGCCAGATGTCCTTTGCCGGCGTCGGGGCTTGGGTCACAGGCTATCTGAACGTTATCGAAGCGCCTGGCGGCCTTGTCGTCTGGATGATTGTAGGCGGCCTTGCGGCCGTGCCGGTCGGTATCGCCATCGGCCTGCCGGCGCTGCGGCTGCGCGGCATCAATCTCGCGATCGTCACACTCGGCTTCGCCGCGGCGTTCGATACCGTGCTGGCGACGATTACCTTTCCGGGGCAGACCACGTTCACGCAGGTCGTGCGGCCGTCGCTGTTCGAGGGCGATTATGGCTTCTTCATCTTCGTGCTCGTCGTCTATGGCATCATAGCGGTGGGACTGGAATTTCTCAGCCGGTCGCGGCTTGGCGCCTCCTGGCTTGCCGTTCGGCATTCCGAACGCGCCGCGGCGGCGCTCGGGGTCTCGGTCCCGCGGGCAAAGCTCAGCTCCTTTGCCATCAGCGCCTTCATTTCCGGCGTGTCGGGCGGCCTGCTAGCCGGTTATCTCGGGACGCTGGTGTCGGAAAATTTTTCGATGATGCAATCGCTGGCGCTCTTTGCCGTGGCAACGATGGTCGGCGCGCATTTCACCCTCGGGGCCGTTATCGGCGGCATGATGATCACGCTGTTTCCTGAACTCCTGCGCAGGCTCAATCTCCCGCAGGATGTCGGCAACGTCTTCTTCGCGGTCGGTGCCGTGCATGCCCTTTCCTCCGGCGAAACCATCAGCGAGAGCTGGACGCGGCTTGCGCGTAAATTGCTTCCCCGGCGCGCAGGCGTCTCCACGCACGGCCAATCGGGCCGCCTGCCGCCCGCCGCGGCTCATGAGGCGGGGCTTGCGCTGGAAATCAGCGATCTTACGGTCCGCTACGGCGCCGTCGTCGCGCTCGACAAGGTCAACCTGAAGGTGCCTGCGGGCACGGTCGTCGGCCTCGTCGGTCCGAACGGCGCCGGTAAGTCGACGATGGTCGATGCGATCGCCGGATTCCTGGCCCGTTATGACGGCTCGATCAAGTTGAACGGCAGGCCTCTGGAGGGGCTTTCCGCAACGAGCCGCGCCCGGCTGGGCATCCGTCGCACCTGGCAGACGACCCGTATCGCGCCGGAACTCAGTGTCGGCAATTACGTTCGGCTTGCTGCCGGCGCCATCAGCGACGACGAGCTCTCCGCCATTCTTCAGTGGTTCGATTGCCCGCCGGCCGATACGCCGATTACCTCCGTCGACGCCGGCACGCGCCGCCTGCTCGATGTTGCCGGGGTCGTCGCGTCGCGCGCACCTGTCATCCTTCTCGACGAACCGGCCGCCGGCCAATCCTATGCCGATGCGGTAAAGCTCGGCGAGCGGATCGCGGCCATTCCCCAGACTTTCGGCAGTGCCGTGCTTTTGATCGAGCATGACATGGATCTCGTGCGGCGCGCCTGCTCGGCGATTACGGTGTTCGATTTCGGACGCGTGATCGCCAATGGCGATCCGCAAAGCGTGCTGGCCATGCCGATCGTCCAGAAGGCCTATATGGGCATCGAACTCGAGGAGGCTGCCGAATGACCGAACTTTCCATCAAAGATCTGGTCGTCAACCGGTCCGGAATTCCGGTCATCCGGGGCGTGGATCTCACCGTGTCGAGCGGCGAGATCAGCGTTCTGCTCGGCTCGAACGGTGCCGGCAAGACCACGCTGCTCGAAAGCCTTTCAGGGATCATCCCGGCCGCGTCCGGCTCGGTCACGATGGACGGTGCGGAGCTTCTGAAGTTGCGTGCCGGCCTGCGCGCCCGCGCCGGTATCAGCCATGTCGAGCAGGGGCGCACCGTCTTTCCGGAAATGACCACCGAGGAAAACCTGAAGGTGGCGCTCGATCCAGCCGCGAATCTTCAGGAAGCTTACGATCTGTTTCCGGAACTGCTGCAGCGGCGCAGCATCAAGGCCGGCATGCTGTCGGGCGGCGAGCAGCAGATGCTCGTCATCGCCCGTTCGCTCCTGACACGGCCGAAGGTGATCATGATCGACGAAATGTCCTCCGGCCTGGCGCCGGTCATCGTCAGCCGCCTGATGCGGGCGGTAAGGCAATTGGCCGATGCCGGCATGGCGGTCATTCTGGTCGAGCAGTTTGCCGCCCTTGCGCTCGCGATCGGCAACCGGGCCTACGTGCTGCGGAGAGGGACCATCGTCTATGACGGCGATTGCACCACGCTTGCCAATGACCCGGCGCAGCTTCATCGCCTCTATCTCGGCGACACCGCTGCCTGACGACGCAACGGCGCTCCGCAATATGAGAAGGGGATGCGATCCGCAAACGCATCCGCTTTCGTTTTGCGCTCCTGGATACCCTGGCGCTTGGAGCCATTCCAGTGCGCCGCGATTTTCCGTCCGGAATTGCGTCGGAACACGGAGACGGCGTCGCCCCGCGATGTCATGAGAAGCAGGAAGGCTCTAGCCGCCGAAGCTGCCCGTCTGGGTCGGCACATGCACATAGTTTCGGTCGAAATAAAGAAGGGCGTGCCCATCCTTGCGGCTGCGGATGTCCATCACTTCGCCGATGAAGATATGGTGCGTGCCGACAAGGCGTGCCTCCGTCAGGCGGCAATCGAAGGAGACGATCGCGTCCGAAAGCGCCTGGCTGCCGGAGCGGAAGCTGACCCATTCCGCCGCGGCGTAGCGCTCCTCCATGTCGGTGCGCTGGCCTGCGAAGTAGCCGGCCAGTTCCTTGTGCTCTTGCGTCAGGACGTTGACGCAGAAGCGGCGGTTCTCGAAAAAGAGGCCGGTTTGCATCGAACGGCTGTTCATGCAGACCAGCAGCGTCGGCGGCTCGTCGGTGACGCTGCACATGGCCGTCGCGGTGAAGCCGCCGCGACCGGCCGGGCCGTTGGTGGTGATCACGTTGACCGGCGCGCAAACCCGCGCCATGGCATTGCGGAATTCGGTTTTCGAGAGTTGTTCCTCCATGGCGGCGGCCTCACTCGGCGGCGTTGCGGATGGGGGAGGCATCGCCGAGCGGCGGGAGCCAGGTGTCGCCGGTCCAGCCGTTTTCATCGTAGTCGCTCATGCAGCGATCGACCAAGGCTTCCATTTCCTTCAACCGGCCGCCGCGCTCCGCACCTTTCAGCACCTGCAGGCGGACTTCCTCAGGTGCACCGGCATAGTTGAGCTCATAAAGGGCATGGCGCCCGCCGAACTCGGTGCCTGTCGCATCCCACAACAGCTTCATGATCTTGATGCGCTCGATATGGCCCATGTCGTTGGAGCCGCGCACATATTGGGCAAGGTAACGGTCGATCTCCGGATTGCCGAAATCCTTGGCCGAGGAGGGCAGGTAGATCAGGCCGGAGGCGACGACCTTGCGTACCGTTTCGATGACGCGCGGATAGGCTTCCGACATGAAGGTCCGGTAGGAAAGGGCCGCTTCCATGTTCGGCAGCACCGCGCCATTGGCCCAGGGCTGCGGATTGTAGGCCATGGCGTTGGAGAAGGACCAGAACATGTGGCGCAACGCGATGACTTCGCCAAGCGCCGCCTGATTACCGCGGAAAGCATCGCCGCCGGTCGCGCGCAGCGCCTTGGCGAGCAGGCCGGCGAGGAAGTCGAGCTTCACGGCGAAACGCGTGCAGCCCTGGAAGCAATAGCCATGCATGAAGCCGGAAGCCGGATGGAAGGAGAGGATCTTGGCCGCATCGCGCAGCACGAGCACATCCTCCCAGGGCACGAAGACATTATCGAGCACCAGGATCGCATCGTTCTCGTCGAACCGCGACGACAGCGGGTAGTCGAAGGGCTGCCCGACCGTATTGGCGGTCTGCTCGTAGGAAACACGGCAGAACATCTTGATGCCAGGCGCGTTCATCGGAACGATGAACATGACCGACAGCGACGGATCTTCCGTGACCGTCGCCGAGCTCTGGGCGAGGAAGTTGTAATGGGTGAGGGCCGAGGAGGTCGCCACCACCTTGGCGCCGGAAACATAGATGCCCGCATCGGTTTCCTTGGTGATGTGGACGAAAACGTCCTTGACGGCATCGGCCGGCTTGTGGCGATCGATCGGTGGATTGACGATCGCATGGTTCATGAAGAGCACGGATTCCTGCGCGCGCTTGTGCCAGGAAAGCGCGTTGTCCTTGAATGGCCCATACCAGTCGGCATTGGCGCCGAGCGTGTTCATGAGGGCGGCCTTGTAATCGGCGGTGCGGCCCATCCAGCCATAGGACATGCGCGCCCAGTCCGCGATGGCGCCCTGCTGGGCGACAAGCTCGGCGGAGGATTTCGCGACACGGAAGTATTTGTGCGTATAGCCGCCCGAGCCGGTATCGGTCGGCGAGGTCAGGCGATCCCTGGTCTTTTCGTCGTGCAGCGCATCGTACATACGCGCAATCGAGCGGGCCGAATTGCGCATCGAGGGATGCGCCGTCACATCGGCGATGCGTTCGCCGTTGATGTAGACTTCGCGCCCGTCGCGCAGGCTCTCCAGATATTCGGCGCCGGTAAAAGGACGGGTCTTGTCGCTGCGGTAATCTTCAGCTCGCATCTCGTATTCCTCCCTTGAGATCATGGCCGATGCTACGTGCGAAGGGTTGCTGCGGCCATGGACAAAGGGGGCAATTCGCTGGTACTTTTTCCGGCATGTCCCAGAAAAGCGAAATCCCGAATTTCTTCGTCTATGGCGAGCCGAGCCGAGCGCTCGACGTCGGTTTCCTGCATGTGGAAACCGTCATGGACCGCAAGACGTTACATTTCGGGCATGTCGCGGCGCATAAGCACCCGCTGATGGGCCAGCTCACCTACTGGTTCAAGGGCGGCGGTCGATATCGCATCGAAGACAGAACTTGGAATTTTTCCGCTCCGACGATCAGTTTCGTGCCGAGCAACATCATCCACGGATTCGAGGTCGACGATCAGTCGGACGCCATCGTCGTATCGGTGTCGGACGACACGCTGAAGGTGCTTGCGCCGCATGCGGATCTCGGCCTCGACGTGCCGACCTTCCTGACGGGCCGGCCGGAGGACCCTTCCTGGCAAAAGATCGACACGCTGCTCGGCATGGTAAGCGACGAATACCGCGAGCGCGGCGGCCAAAGCGAAAAGGTCATGCTGGGACTGATCGGCGTCGTGTTGTCGCTGATGAGCCGGCTCGGCGGCAGCGCGGCCTTGCCGACGGCCTCGCCGACGGTTGCGCTCGCCCTGGCGCTGCGCGGTGCCATAGACCGGCACTATAAAAGCGATTGGCCCGTCGGCCGCTATGTCGAATTGCTGTCCACGACGCCGCATCTGCTCGACAAGGCGGCGCGCGAGGTGTTCGGGCACACGATCAAGGATATGCTGCTTGACCGGCGGCTGCTGGAGGCCAAGCGTCTGCTTTTGTTTACCATCCGCCCTGTGGAGGATATCGGCCGCGAGGTGGGCTTTGAGGACCCCGCCTATTTCTCGCGGTTTTTCCGCAAGAGGGTCGGCGAGGCGCCCGCGGCCTGGCGGCGCCGGAACCTGGAACGAGACCTGCCCGGCAAAACCTCCATGCCGTAAACGGGCGATGTTGCGGCATAAACGGGATGTCGAAGCCGGGCCTGTCGGCATTCAGGTCCTTCGGTAACGCGCGCGAAATTCGCGAGGCGTGCAGTTCTCGCGTTCGTGGAACAGCCGGGAGAAATAGAAGGCGTCCTCGAATCCGATCTTCGCTGCGACGGTTTCGATCTTGTCCTCCGTCGTTGCGAGCAGTTCCTTGGCATGGTCCATGCGTACGCGAAGCTGAAAGCCCTTTGGCGGCAGGCCCACTTCCGCCGTAACCTTTCGGCGGAGCGTCGCGGGCGACATTCGGTATTCCGCGGCGAAGGCTGCCATATCGAGGGATTGCGTTGCTCTTCGCCGCAGCGCCTCGATGATTTCGGCAATATCCGGCCCTTCGGGAGAGGCGGGCTTGAGCTTGCTGGCCTGTTGCGCGGCCAGAACGACGATCCGGTGAAGAGAGGCGGCGGCAGAGGCTCGCGCCAGGTTCGTATCCTCGAGGAGATCGGCGTGGATAGCGTTGAAAAGACGCTGGGCCCGATCGAGATTGCGCAGATCGACGACCGGATTCTGCTCGCTGATAAGGCGCAGACGGAGAAAATCGCGCACCAGAGAGCCCTCGAAAAGCGCCCAGCGCTCGCTCCAGCCTTCCGCGTCGGGGCCATATGAGTGCTGGCGATTTGGGAAGAGCCAGAAAAGCGCAGGGCTTTTCACACTCTGCCGGCCTCCGGCCTCCGATTCGAGAAAGCCATGGCCATTCTCCACCAGAACCACCGCATGGCTCGGCAGCTTCCTGTCCCTGACGGCTTGCATGGCGTGTTGCCTGCCGCTGCCGGTGACGGCCAGGCCTCCGGCGGAGGCGAGCGGGGAGCGGTAGATGGCATCCGACGTTTTCATGATGAGCGAAAAGTCCAGTATAATTTTCGTCCATGGAGTGAAGCACCGCTGCTTGCTAGATTCAACCGACAATCAGCAAAGATCATGGGCGAGTGAAATGTCGATTTCTTTACAGACCAAGCAAACCGGTCAGGAAGGCCCCGGCCTTGTCGCCAATGGAAAGGTTCTTTCCACCGCGCCCGATCGGCTTGGTTTTCTTACCCCCACCGATCCCGGTATCGGTGTCAACGCAATCCGTCGCCTCTACGAGGAGAATGGCTATGTGTGGCTGAAGGGCTTCCTGCCGCGCAGCGACGTCATCGACTTCCGCGGCTGGGTCTTCGGCCATATGGCGAAAACGGGACTGATTGCGGCGGGAACCGATCCGCGAGACGGGATCGCAGCTGCTGCAGCGCCCGAGGGCCGGGACGTGGATCGTTGTCTGATGTCCCTCGTGCGCTCGGTCGCCTATGAGGGCTTCTGCGCGCAGCCGCGCATCTCGCGTTTCATGGACGAATTCCTGTCGGGCATTTCCTATCTGCACAAGCGCAAGATCATGCGCCATGTCCGGCCCGGAACGACGACAGCAACTCCGGCCCATTACGATCTGGTCTATCTTCGCGGCGGCACCAGCCGGGTCGTGACGGCGTGGATTCCGATAGGGGACATTCCTGTCGAAATGGGCGGCCTCGTCTACCTGGAGGGGTCGCACGCTATCGGTGTCGCCATGGAACGGGAGTTTGGCGAGAAGAACAAGGATCTGAGCGCGGAAGAGCGTATCAGCGCCTACAACCGCAACATGACGGAGGGCGGCTGGGTTTCCAAGGATCTGCCCGACATGGCGGAGCGATTCGACACGCGCTGGCTGGCGGCGGATTATGAAGCCGGCGACATCATGCTCCATTCGCCGTTCATGATCCATGCCTCGACCACCAACCAGGACGGGCGGCAACGCCTGCGTTTGTCCACCGACATCCGATATCAGAATGTCGAGGACGAAATCGACGCGCGGTGGAACAACCATTGGACGCTCGGCGACATGTTGTGACGATCGTGTCGCGGCATGCCGTCGGACGACGGCATCATGGGGCTGCGTTCAAGATCCGCTCTATCTCGTCCACCCGGTCGCGACGGCGTTTCAGGCGTTTGCCGATGCGGCCGAACCAGCGCTTGCGCTTCGTGGCCTCACGGCTTGCCTGAAGCTGCTCGATGAAGACCTCGCTGACATGCTCATTTTCGACCCGGTCGAAGATCCAGCAGAAGGATACGGGCAATCGGATGACGCGGAACCGCGGTTGAGCGCGCCGGGCATCCTCCGCAATGATTCGCTGGAGAACGAGTTGATCCCACATATCGGGATTGGCGAGGCATCCCTGCCGCCAAAGCTCCAGCAGATGGGCCGCCTCAGGCGTATCGTTGATGAGAAGGGTCGCGCTGACCAGGCTGCCGTCGGCTTCGTAGTAGGCGGCGATATCGCAATCCAGCCCGCGAAGCTCCGGCCAGGGATTGCTGTGGAAGACGGCATCGACGTCGACGTAAAGCAGCGGTCCGCAGAGCCTCGTCCTTTCCTGCAGCAGAAAGCCCGGCTTGAGCCCGGCGTTCAGTACCCAGCTACCGGCGCTCGGCAATGCCGTCGCATGGACTTTCAGCCCGATCCGCTCGGCTGAGCGGACCATGCGCTCCTTTTCCCGTTCGTAAAAGCTGCCCTCGGTGAAAAACGCCACGATCGGACCATCGGCCGCCGCCGCCCTGGATTTGCGTTCCGGCAGGTCCCGGTCTGTCGGGAACGGGACGATCAAGGCGCGCTGCCGGGCAGTCCAGGGGCGGATTTTATCGAGGATATTCAAGAGTCGCTTTCGAGCTTTGCCGATCCGTTCGGATAACGCCGCCAAGGCCCGAAGCATGCGGGCGAGATCGGTCGTTCGGATGAACCGGGCATTCTGTCTGGCCGATTGCCGAAACGCCGCTCTGACGTCCGCAGCGGATTGGCAAACCGTTTGATCTTCGCTAATCGATTGTCATGTCCGATAATGTCATCAAGTTCGAACGTCGTCCCAAGCCCAAGCCGCCGAGGCAGACGCCTCCGTGGCTGAAGCGTCTTCTGGCGATCCTGGCCATCATCGCGTTTTTCATAGCAGCCTTTGCTTACTTCACGCTGAAAGGCGGCGCGGCCGGCCCGACATTCTGAGCACTCTGCCGATCGCGCGATTGAACGCCGGGATCTTGATCGCCTGATCGACATCCCCGGTATCGCCATCCGCTTTGAGTTCCCCGGCCTGCGGCAGTTTTTTCGCTGCGCGGGATGAGAAGGCTCGCTCTCGGGCCGAACCTTTTTCGGGCAATGAAAATGGAAAATTTGACGGCTTATCCCGTTTGCATAGGGATATACCGTAAATAGTGCCTGAGCGACATAGGCATCGCTCTGCTTCAGCGCCGGAGCGGATTACACTGGCTTTGACCTTGGCAGGAAAGGAAACGCTGCTGAGCAGCCTTGATGTCATTCGTGACAATGCAGCGTTCCAACCACGAATAGTCGACTGCTCCGCCTGAGAATACCGTCTTTCCCGCCACGACATCCCGCCTGTTTACAGTCCATTGTAGGAGAGAACCTCGTCCGATGAACCGCTTCTGGCAGCCAAATCGCACACATGCGAACGCTACGGATTTGGAGATAGGGGTACAGCTAAAACCGAGAGAACGGAGCTTCGCGGCCATCGCGGCTTCGTTTCCGTCCACCTCGGCAGCCAGTTTCTGCACGAACGTTTCGTAGTCCTTGAGATTGAGTGGCAACGGAACGAGTGTGTCTCTGCGAACGTCTTCGGCCCGCGCACCGCTCCAGCTCCCGAGGCAGGTTAAAAGCACGAGCATCAGACCGTTTGATTTTCTGAGCCTCGATTTATTGGTCACGACATTGCCCCACGACCCCAACTACGTCCAGCAAATGATCAGATTCGCTGCGAGAAATCCTGTCAGGCGGCTTCGAAGGAAATGCCATCCACAGGCGATTTCCAGCGTGTGCCTGTGATCTTCGAGCTGATAGGGACATGCCGGAGATAGCCCTGATGTCTTCAGGTGCCAAACTCGGTGGATGAACGTATCCGCGCTGGTAGATCTGCTTTCCGCCGATGAGGAGGAATGGGAGGAATAGATGCTCGCGCCTGCATGGCGCAAGCGCTCGGCAAGCCATGCCGCCCAGCACCCGCGCCGCAGGGCTGCCCTGCTGCCTTTACAGCTCGACCTTCACGTTTTCGCCCATGTCGGGCTTTGAATTCGAGACGGCAGCAGCGGCCATCTTGATGTAGCTGATCACCGTTCCGGGGCTGTCCCAGTATTCGGCGAAAGACGGCGTGATTTTCAGCACGCGAATGGCCGGATCATCGGCGTTGCGCCACCATGCCTTGGCGCCGGTCGTCCACAGGTCTTTTATGCGTTCGCGATCGTTGGCGATTTCGGCCGTGCCGGATATCGAAACATATTTCTGGCCTTTGGTGTCGGCAAAGGCCAGGCATACGTCCGGCCATCTTGCGATCTCTTCATCCTTGTGTCCTGCCACGTCGGTCAGAAAATAGATTGCATTGTCGATCGGCTCGGGATGAGCGGCCATCGGTCGGGCGCGCAGGCTGCCCGATATCTGGGTGGTCAGCATGCAGAAGCCGATCTTGTCGATCAGTTCCCAAACGCGCGCATTTTCGTCGAGATCCGTCATGGCTATCTCCTCTCGGCCTTGTCTGGATTACAAAACTCGCCATCGTGGTAGCGGCAATGACCAAACCCCGCTGCAACCTCAATGTTCCGAAGCGAAGAACACAGGCTTCGGGCGCCGGTTCGGTGCGCAGGAGGATTGGCCTCGACGCCCTTCTCATTTTCGGCCGAGTTTGTTTTAAAGGTTGTCTCGAATTTCAGGCTGCGGCAGCAGGCGTTTACGCGCCTTGAGGCCGTCAGAGCATGTCAAGCGAAAGGCAGGATAATGGAGATCATTACCACGACGCTCGTCCTCTTGCTGGCGATCGTCATCAGCGGGACGATTTCCCGGGCAATACCGATCGTCGTGCCATTGCCGCTGATCCAGATCGCGCTGGGCGCCGTCGTGGGGCTTTCGGCCGATCTCAGCGTCCGGCTGGAGCCCGAAATCTTCTTCCTGCTGTTCCTGCCGCCGCTGCTTTTCCTGGATGGCTGGCGGGTCCCGGCCGACGAGCTCCGGCGGGATATGAACATCGTCGTCGAACTGGCCCTGGGGCTCGTGGTCTTTACCGTTTTGGGAGCCGGCCTGCTCGTCCACTGGATGATTCCCGCGATGCCGCTTGCGGTTGCCTTTGCGCTGGCGGCCGTCATTTCGCCGACCGATCCCATCGCCGTGTCCGCGATCGCGCAGAGGGTGCCCATACCGCCGCGGATGATGCATATACTCGAAGGCGAGTCCTTGTTAAACGATGCGTCCGGTCTCGTCTGCCTGAGGTTCGCGATCGCAGCAGCCCTGACGGGCACTTTCTCGCTCTATGACGCCACGCTCAGTTTTTTATGGACTGCGCTCGGCGGGCTTGCCATCGGCGTGAGCGTGACGTGGATCATTACATGGCTGAGCACCCGGCTTTCGTTTCGCTATGGCGAGGAAAGCGGCTCGGAAATCCTCGTCAGCATCCTCATCCCTTTCGCGGCATATCTCGTTGCTGAGCATCTCCATTGTTCCGGCATTCTGGCGGCGGTGTCGGCTGGGACGACCATGAGCGTGGCCGAGAGCTCGGGGCGTGCCATGGCCGCGACCCGCGTGCGCCGCAGCGCAGTTTGGGACATGATCCAGTTCGCCGCCAACGGCACCATCTTCGTGCTTCTCGGCGAACAGCTTCCGTCGATCGCGGAGAAGGCATCGGCCACGGTTCAGGTCACGGGGCATCATGAATTCTGGTGGCTTGCGGCCTATGTCGTCGGGCTTACCTTCGGGCTTGCCGCGTTGCGGTTCATCTGGGTCTGGCTGTCGCTTCACCTGACCCTGTTCCGCCAGAGACGGCAGCGCCAGACATCGCCCAACTGGCGTATTCTCGCGGCGTTCTCCTTTGCCGGTGTTCGCGGCGCGATCACACTTGCCGGTGTGCTGACCTTGCCGTTCACCCTGCCGGACGGCTCGCCCTTTCCGGCCCGCGATCTTGCGATCTGCCTCGCCATGGGCGTCATCATCATGTCGTTGATCCTGGCGACACTTTTCCTGCCGCCGCTGCTGAAAAATCTCGAACTCCCGAAGGATACGAAGCATGAGGAGGATGAAGTCGCGGCACGGGTCGATGCCGCCAAGGCGGCGATCACGGAAATCGCCCGCCTCCAGCATTCGCTCTCGAAGGGCCGGGAGGATGCCGATCTCTATGTGGATGCGGCATCGAGGGTGATGGAGCTTTATCGCGAACGCATTCGCAGCCAGACCAGTGGCGATGAGGAGGCCGCGCTTTCCAAACGTACGATGGGCATCGAGCTGGAGTTGCGACTGGCTGCGGTTCGGGCGGAGCGCGCCGAAATCTTTCGCAAGCTGCGCGCAAGGCAGCTCGGCAACGAGATTGCAACCAAGCTCGTGCGGGAGCTGGACCTGCTGGAGGCGCGATATGCCGGGTGAGCATGCGGCCTTCTCGACTCTGTCGCGAACAGCGGTCGCTCGCACTGCATCTATCGCGCGAGCAAGTATCAGGGAGCGGCTGAACCGGTCTGACCTTGAACCTGAATCTCTCTCTTCTTACGTCAGTGGTAGCCGAGGCTTCATGAGCTCGGCTGCAATCACGTCTGTCAGGAGTGAGTGAGTAAAATGGAAGATAAGACGAAAACCATCGAAGAGCTCAGCATCGAAGAGCGCGAGGAAATCCTCATCGACGTTGCCAGGATGCTGGAAGGGAATGCCCGCGAAGCCCTTGTCGAAGGCAACCAGCAGTTTGCGGCGCTTTCGACCAACATGGCGGAAGCAATTCGCGTCAACGCCGACGAGCTCGCCCGCGACGATCCCGAAAATGCGGAGAGGTTGTTGCAGCAGGCTGTCGCAATGATCTCGCAGTTCAATGCTACTCATCCCTATCGGTTGATCAGCACGGCTGTTCACTAGTCGGCTCGACGCCCTAATTTCTGCTCCACAACACGACCCGGAGGAATTCGATGTCAGAACTCGTAGTGCTTGGTTTCGATAATGCCGACAAGGCGGACGCCGTTCTCAACCGCCTCGTTCAGCTCGAGAAGGAATATCTGATCGACCTGGAAGACGCCGTGATTGCCGTTCGCGACGAAGCGGGCAAGGTCCGCCTCAAGCAGAGCGTCAATCTGACCGCGGCCGGTGCCGCGAGTGGCGGGCTCTCCGGCGCATTGTGGGGGTCGCTCGTGGGGCTGTTGTTCCTCAATCCGCTGGCCGGCCTGGTCGTCGGCGGCGCCCTCGGCGCCGGGTCGGGCGCTCTGGCGGGCTCGATGGCGGATTACGGGATCGATGACGGTCTCATCGGGAAGCTCGCCGAGACCATTCCCACGAACAGTTCGGCGCTCTTCCTTCTGATACGCAAGGTCCAGCCTGAGAAGGTGCTTGCCGAGTTCAAGGGCGAGCATGCGAGACTGCTGCGCACCTCGCTTTCGCCGGATCAGGAAGCGCGACTGCGGCAGGTTCTCGTTGACGAGACGTTGCCGCCGTCCACCGGTCCAACGGCAGCTCCTGCCGCGGTTTGACCGTGACATCCCGCCTGTAGAGATCGATCTCGAACCGTGTTCCCGACAGGGAACACGGTAGTCTGTTGTTGCCTCCAAGGCATGCCGGGCCGCGGATGGCCGATTGCCGATCGATGCGTCTTCCATATCGCGAGGAATATTGTCATGGTAAGCATCAGGTTCGTCTCATAGTCGGCGGCATTGCAGCAAGGGGAGGGGCAAGACCCGGACGGCCATTGTCAGCATGCGTTTCCAGACGAAAAGTTGCGCGATGACCGAGCCCGTATCTGGTCAAAGCCAGCCCTCGTCAAAACCCAAGGCATCCTTGATCCAGACAAAGCGCGCAGCGGTGCAGGCGTTGCGGGTCATGATCGCCTGCACGATCACGTACGCCGTCTCGCAGCTTCTCCATCTCCAGCAGGGCTATTGGGCGGTCTTCACGGTGCTGATCGTCATGCAGACATCCGTTGGCGCGACGGCCGGCGCGGCCGCCGACCGGCTGGTCGCGACGGTCGCGGGGGCCCTACTTGGAGGCATCGCGGTGTTCGTGACGCCGCGCGAACCGCTTGCCATCGGCATCGCGCTTATCTGTGTCGTCGGCCTGTCCAGTTTCGCAGCGGCGCGCGTGCCGCGCCTGCGCAATGCCGGACTGACGGCGGCAATCGTCATGCTGACCCATTCCGCAGCCGTTCCCGTCGAGATCTTCGTGATCGACCGTATCGCCGAGATCACATTGGGCGGCGTCGTCGGCGTGCTCGCCAGCCTTTTCATCCTGCCGACCCGGTCGCGAACCGTGGTGCTCGATCGTTTCGGATCGGCCCTCGATGTCATGGCGCAGATATTGCGTACCCTTGCCTCCGCGGTCGAAAAGGGTGAGGCGGTCTCCGCCACGGAAGCCAATATCGGGCTTCGTCAGTCGCTGATGGCCACGGAAGCGCTTTTGACGGATGCCCAGCGCGAACGCGCCTTCTGGCTGACGAGACAGGGGATATCGGAGGCCATACCGCGCTCGCTCTGGCGAATTCGCAATGACATGACCTACGTCAGCCATATAGTGGAAACGCCATTCCCCAAAGCAATCGTCGAAGCGATCGGGCCGCAGGCGGGCACGATGCTCGAGGCGCAGGCACGTTTCGCGGAGGCGTGCGGCCGCGCGCTTCGCGGGGGCGGAGAGATCGATTCCGGCATACTCTCGGCAGGGGACGAAGCTTTCCAAGCCGCGTTCAATGCTCTTCAGAGTTCCGAGGCCGCCCAATCGATGGGTTTCAGTGAAACCGGGCGTCTGTTCGGTCTCGATTTCACCTTGCGCCGCATGCGCCAGAATTTTCTCGACCTCGCCGACCGCATCCGCGAAAGCAACGTCAACTGAGGATAACCGGCCGGCTTGGGCAAGCCGGCCGGTCACTAAAGCAAATCACCAGCTCCACATCGTCCCGTCCGAAAGCCGGGCGACGTCGAGATAGGCCTGGCGATACGGATATTTCTCGGCGGCCTTCTCGTCGATGTCGACGCCATGCCCCGGCTTTTCGCCGCTATAGAGATAGCCATCCTTTAGATGCCATTCGTGCGGGAAGACATTCTTCGCTTCGTCGGGATGGAAGGCATATTCCTGAATTCCGAAGTTCGGCACCCACCGGTCGAAATGCAGGGCCGCGCCCATGGTGATCGGCGACATGTCGGCCGCACCATGGCAGGCGGTGCGGATATGATAAAGGCCGGCGAGATCGGCGATGCGCCGCACATGGGTAATGCCGCCGGCGTGCAGCGGCGTCGTGCGGATGTAGTCGATCAGCTGTTCCTGGATCAGCTGGCGGCAATCATGGATCGAGTTGAAGACCTCGCCGAGCGCAAGCGGCGTGGTCGAATGCTGGCGGATGAGGCGATAGGATTCCTGGTTCTCGGCCGGAACGGCGTCCTCGAGCCAGAAGAGCCTGTGGCGCTCGACTTCCTTCGCAAGGCTTGCCGCCTCCTGCGGCGTCAGCCGGTGGTGGACGTCGTGCAGGAGGTGCAGTTCATAGCCGAAGCGGTCGCGCAGATGATCGAGAAGCTTGGGTAGAAACCGAAGATAGGTGGGCGTATCCCACAACGTCTCTCGCGGCTTGTCTTCCGCCTGCGCGAGCGAGCCGACCTTCTCGACGCCATAGGTGACGGGCAGGCCCGGAACTGCGCTTTGCACACGGATCGCCTTCCAGCCCTGCTCCTTGAAGGCTGCGACCTTGTCGCCGGTTTCCTCGATCGTCTCGCCGTTGGCATGGGTATAGGTCAGCATATGCGTGCGGCTGGCGCCGCCGAGCAGTTGGTAAAGCGGCATGTTGGCGGCCTTGGCCTTGATGTCCCAGAGCGCCACGTCGACGGCGGCGATCGCCGCCATGGTGATCGGGCCGCGGCGCCAATAGGCGCCCTTGTAGAAATACTGCCAGATGTCCTCGATCTGCGACGCATCGCGGCCGATGAGGCAGGGAACGAGATGATCCTGAAGATAGGAGGCAACGGCCAGTTCGCGGCCATTCACGGTGGCGTCGCCGATCCCGTAGATGCCTTCGTCCGTCTCGATCTTGAGCGTGACGAAGTTGCGCCCGGGCGAGCAGACGATGACCTTCGCATTAGTGATTTTCATGGGAACCCTTTCATGGTCTGAGGATCTGAATCACGCTTTCGGATCGGCGATCGGTTCGATGCGACCGAGAACGAAAACATAGGAGACGATGCCGATCGCGAGCATCACGCCGGCCAGAAGAAAGGCGCGGCTGAAGGATTGCGTGGCGCCGACGATGAAGCCGGTAATGATCGGCGCGGCGATGCCGGTGACGCTGTTGAGGAAATTCATGATGCCGCCAACGGTGGCCGCACCGCCCTTTGGCGCGATGAGCGCCGGGATTGACCATCCGGCCGGGGCGGCAGCTGCAAGGCCGCTCAGCGAGATGGTGATCCAGAGGATTGCCCAATAGGGATCGGCGGTCAGGCCGGCGCCGACGACGGCAAGTCCCATCAGCATGCCGAGGACGATGATCGTCTTGCGCACGCGGGATTCGTCGTGGCCCTTGCGGATGAGATGGTCGATCAGCCAGCCGCCGATCAGGAGATCCGAGATCGTGGCGAAGATCCAGGGGATCGTCGTGAAGCTTGCCGATTTCAGGATGTCCATGTGCATCTCCTTCACCAGATAATCCGGCAGCCAGAAGATGAAGAGGGCGAAGGCATAGCCATAAGCGGCAAAGCCGATCGAAAGGCCCCAGACCTTGCGGTTGCGCAGGAGGTAGCCGAGCATGCCGACGGCATTGGCGGCGGCTTCGCCTTCCTGCGCCGCGCCGCCCGCCTTTATGTAAGAGCGCTCCTCGTCGGAGAGGTTCCTGTCGGCGCTGGGATCGCGGTAAAACAGCCAGAACATCACGAAGAAGACGAAGCTGATGGCGGCCGTCGCGAGGAAACCGCCGCGCCAGCCGAAGTGCAGCATCAGGAAGGCGACGAGCGGAATGGCGATGACGTTGGAGAACTTTGCCGCCGCATCGAAGAGCGCGGTTGCCAGCCCTCGCTCATGGCGCGGGAACCAATAGCCGGTCGCCTTCGAATTGGCCGGGAAGCCTGGGGTCTCCGCCACGCCGAGAAGCATGCGGGAAAGAAAGAGCGTCTGCATGCCGGTCGAGAAAGCGGTGATGACGGAGGCGATGCCCCAGGAAAACGTGCTCCACCGCATGACGCGGGCAATGCCGAAGCGATCGAGCAGCATTCCGACGGGGATCTGCAGGAAACCGTAGGTCCAGCCGAAGGCGCTGAACAGGATGCCCATCTCGGCCGGACCGATGTGAAAATCGTCCTGGATGAGCGGCGAGGCGACCGTCAGGTTCACCCGGTCGAAATAATTGACGAGGACGCCGAGCGCGAGAAGTGCACCGATCCACCAGCGTCGATTGGTGGATGGCCGCCGCATGGCGCCGGCAGTGGTTGCGTGTTCGATTGTCATGAAATCCTCCCTATATGAAATATCACGCTACTAATCTGAAATTTCACATGTGGCAATAATTTTGATATATGGAGCCGAAAGTCAATGCTGCCCGAGTGAATCGGGGGAGAGAAGACGACAGTGAATTCGAGCGGGAAAAGATCGACGGTGCGATGGTAAAGAAGGAAAAGCAGTCCCGAAGCCTGTCGGAGGAGGCTTACGATCGTCTCGAGAGCATGATCGTTTCCACCGAGCTGCTGCCCGGCGCCCGCTATACGATCCAGCAATTGCAGCAGCAGTCCGGTTTTGGCCGCACACCGGTTCACGACGCGGTAAAGCGCCTTTCCTCCAACCAGCTCATTCATGTCAGCCCGCGCTCGGGCCTGCGCATCGCACCCGTCAATCTTGCCCAGGAGCGAACGCTGCTGCCCTTGCGCACGGAGATGGAGGCGATTGCCTGTGGGCTTGCGAGCGAGCGCGCGACCCCTCAGGACCACAAGATTCTCAGAACCTTCATCACGGATCTGGAAGCTTCCAAGGCGGATCTGAGCCTGGAGCGTTTCAACGTCACCGACCGGCTGCTGAACAGGGCGATCCTCACGGCATCCGGAGAGCCGCTTCTGGCGAACACGCTCATTCCGCTCCAGACGCTCTACCGTCGCACCGGCTGGATATTTCATACATATCTCGGCCCCGGCGCTCCGATGGAGGCGACGGTCGAAAGCCACATTTCCTTGCTTCGCTTCATCGTTTCAGGAGACCGTGCCCGCACGGAGAAATTCGTTCGCGAGATGATGGGCGACCTGGGGGATATGTTGTTGAAGGTGCGGCAGTCGGTGGACCCCGCAACACTCGACGTCAGCTTGGCCGATATGGCCGTCAGGACCGGCGTGGCCGGGCCGATCGGCTGACCGGATAACTGTCTGGATCGACTGTGACCGACAGCAGGGGATGCGCCGCCTTGCGGCGACGCTTCGAGCTGACGAGGGTTGCGGATTTTACCCGCTGGCCTTGTCGGTCAGCCGCCGTCCGCTGCCGTCGAACAGGCAGATACGGTCCGTCCGCGGTTGCAGCCAGATCGTCTCCTCCGGCTCGATTTCGAGCCGCTCGTGGAAGACGGTGACGATCGTCTGTTCGCCCACGGTCGCCGTCACATGCGTTTCCGAGCCCAGCGGCTCCACCACCACGACACGCGCGGGAATGCCGACATCCGTCGACGACAGGGTGAAATATTCCGGCCGGATGCCGTAGACCCCTTCAACGCCTGCGAGCTTCGGAGCGTCGTCGGGCAGCGGCAGCATGACGCCGTCATTCGTTTTGAAGACGGGCCGCCCGCCTGCATTGTCAAAGCGTCCATTCAGGAGGTTCATTGCCGGAGAGCCGATGAAGGCGGCGACGAACGTGCTTTGCGGATTGTCATAGAGCTCGAGCGGCCGGCCGATCTGCTCGATGCGGCCGCCGTTCATGACCACAATGCGGTCGGCCATGGTCATTGCCTCGACCTGGTCGTGGGTGACGTAGATGGTCGTCGTGGCGAGGCGGCGATGAAGGCTCTTGATCTCGGCGCGCATGGCGACACGCAGCTTCGCATCGAGGTTGGAAAGCGGCTCGTCGAACAGGAAGACCTGCGGATCGCGAACGATCGAGCGGCCCATGGCGACGCGCTGGCGCTGGCCGCCGGAAAGCTGGCGGGGATAGCGCCCGAGCAGGTCGGTGAGACCGAGAATTTGCGCGGCATGCGCCACGCGCTTCTGCTTCTCCTCCTTCGGTGCGCCGGCGAGCGTCAGCGAAAAGGCCATGTTTTCGGCAACCGTCATATGCGGGTAAAGCGCATAATTCTGGAAGACCATGGAAATGTCGCGCTCCTTGGGAGGCAAGTCGTTGACCACGCGGCCGCCGATGCTGATCCTGCCGCCGGTGATGTCTTCAAGACCCGCGATCATTCTGAGAAGGGTGGATTTTCCGCACCCGGAAGGGCCGACCAGTACGACAAATTCGCCGTCGGCGATATCGACGGAGACGCCGTGGAGAATTTCCACGGCGCCATAGACCTTGCGCGCTTCGTCTATGGTGACGGTCGCCATCATACCCCTCCGATCCGGATCTCGTTCGACGACAGGGCGCCTTCATGGATGAGCAGGCCCACGCCGCCATCGCGGAAGGCATCGGCGGCGCTGTCCTCGGCCGTTACCGAGACGCCGTCGGCCTCGAACGTGATGCGTGCGCCCTGCGCCGTGACCTTCATGGCGATGTGCTTGTCGAATTCGGTCTTGAATGCCGTCTCGGCAAGGATGCTGGTGTCCTCGTCGCGGACTTTGACGATCTGCATCTTGCCGTCGCGCGTCACGCGTGCGCCGTAGTAGCGGCGCAGCCCCTGGGCACGGACGGCAAGGCCGCCGTAATTGCCGAGGTGGATCATCACCTGACCGGAAGCATGGTAATCGGTCCATTGGCGCGTGCCGTGAATGATGATGCCCTCGCCGTTATTCTGGGCGATGCGGAAGGCGGCCGGGAAGCGCTTGGAGAAGAAGCTCGCGCCGTTCACCCAGGCCATGCGCCAGAAATCGCCGTCGCCGGCGGGGCGCTTGAGCGTCAGTTGCGGCGCTCCATCCCAGCGGAGATAATCGATCAGCAGCCGGCCATCGGCACGTCTGCCGGTGCCGTTTACGGCGATGCCGATTTCGGCGATCGGCTGGCCATCCGTGTCGGGAAGCGTCCATTCGAGGATGGCCTCGGCACCGGGCTGAAGGGCGACCGGATCAGAGTCGATGTCGCGGAGCTGGTCGCGCTCGTCATAGACGCGAATGCGCAGGCGCGCTTCGATCTCGCCGCGGTTCTGCTGATCGGCCCTGACGCGTGCCTTCGCCACCTGGCCCGCATAGACGAGCGGCGTCGCCATCAGGTCATAGGTGCGCATGTCGAGCATTTCACGCGGCGAGAAGGTCGGCGTCGTCACCACGGCGCTTTGTGCCGGACCAAGAGCGTCGTAATCGACCGTCAGCGCGCGACCGCTTTCGAATTCGGCATTGCCGACGCGCACGCCGCTCGCCGTGTCGAGACCGGTTTGCGGACGAAAACCCTGCTGGCTGCCGGGAAGCGAGAAATGGAACTGTGCGCCGTTTTTCGGCGCCTCAAGCGATGTGTGGCCGGCGAGCTGCAGGCCGAGATTGGTCAGGAAGTATGCCTGGCGCACGGCATCGTTGATGGAATTGCCGCCATCGGCCGAGGAGATCAGCATGCGGTCGGCGATAGGCCCCCGGAAATCCGGACCTTCGGCAAGGCCGTCGAGCCCGTTCATGATGCCGAGCAGGCAGCCGACATTGCCGGCGTTGCAGTCCGTGTCCCAACCGGAGGTGTTGACGATCATCTGCGCCTTCTGGAAATCCTGCGGCGCGTAAAGCACCGTCATGATCATCAGGGCGTGATTGGGTATGACATGGCAATTGCCGGGATATTTGTCGTAGCCGTAATTGTCCTGGATCTTCTGGCGGGTGTCGCGCCAGTCGGGATGTGCCTTGTGCCACCTTCGCACGTCGGCGATCAGCCTGGCGATCAGGCTGTCGGCCGGGATCTGCTTCAGGCCGGTGTCTATCAGGTGATCGATGTCGGATGCGACGAACGCCTCCGCCTCCATCGCCGCCCACAGCATGGCGGCATAGACGGATTCGCCGTCATGACTGACCTTGCCGGCCTGTTCGGCGAGCCTGGCTGCCAGTTCCGGCTGACCGGGGGCGACCATGGCCCAGCCGTCGATGAAGATCTGGGCGCCGATCTGTTCGGCGACCCCCTGGCCGTTGGTGGCGATCGAGCCGGAATGCGGCGCAGGCACGCCCTTCTTCAGGTTGAGCCAGGCGGTGTGTTCGGTCGAATTGCCGTTGCCGCCCCACCAGAGGATCGACCGCTCCTCGACAATATAGTTGAGCCACGCCTTGCCGATTTCTTCGGCCGTGAGGTTCGGCTTGATGCCGTAATCCTCAAGGGCGCGGATGAAGGTGAAGGTGCCGGCGACATCGTCGTCGGTGACGACCAGCGGCTGGTTCAGGCGTTCATGCACGTAATACTCGATGGGCCCGAGCTCCTCCATGATCTTCTGGTAGGTCCATCCCTCGAAAGGGCGGCCCAGATAGACGCCGATGAGCTTGCCCAGCACGCCGGCATAGACACGTTCGAGATAGTCGTTCGGAAGCTGCATTGCTCACTCCATATAGTCGGGAAAAATCGTTCAGCCTTTGACGGAGCCGCCGGCCATGCCTTCGATGAAGCGCTTCTGCATGAAGACGAAAAGCGCGACGACCGGCACGACGATGATGAGGGCTGCGGCCATGATCTCGCCCCAGTCGGAGCTGTACTGGCCGGAGAGCAGGAAGAAGGCGATGACGGCCGTCATGTTCTCCTGCTTTTGCAGGAATGTCGTGGCGATCAGGAATTCGTTCCACGAATTCAGGCCGATGATCAGCGCGACGGTGAGGATGCCGGGCGAAACGATCGGCAGCATGACCCGCCAGAAGACCTGCCAGTGCGTGGCGCCGTCGACGATCGCCGCTTCCTCCAGCTCCTTCGGAACCGCAAGGAAATAGGTTCTGAGCAGCATGACGGCGAAGGGGCTGTAGAGCGCGGTATAGATCAGCGCCACACCGAAGACGTTGTTGATCAGGCCAAGTTTTGCGAAGCCGAAATAGAGCGGGAAGATGTAGAGCTGGATCGGCGCCGTTGTGGTGGCGAGAAGATAGAATGTGAAGATCTTCCAGCTTTTGATCTTTCGGCGCGCGATCACATAGGCCGTCAGCGATGAGGTCGTGCAGACGAGCGCGATGGTCGTGCCGGATATCATCAGCGAGTTGATGAACGTCTTCGAGAACTTCGCGTGATTCCAGGCATTGGCAAAATTCTGCCAGCGGATCGGCTGCGGCAGGCCGAGCGGATTCTGCACGATCTGGGCCGCCGGCTTCAGCGAGTTCAGCACCAGAAGGGCGATCGGGAAGAGCGCGATGAAGGCGAAGATGCCGAGAAGGATGTAGCAGACCCAGAGGGTCAGACGGCTTTCCACGAGCCTCATTGCTCGCCCTCCCTGGTCTGGATGCGAACATAGAAGAAGGTCCCGACGAGCCCGAAGAGGCTGATGACGAGCGCCGCCGCTGCCGCCTGTCCGACGTTCAGGTCATAGAACGCCTTGCGGTAGGCGAGCGTCGAAAGCAGCTCGCTCGAGAAGGCAGGCCCGCCCTGCGTGAGGATGTAGACGAAATCGAAGGCGAGGAAGGACCAGATGACGGTCATGATCATCATCAGCGTAATGGTTGGCCGGATGCCGGGTAGCAGTACGTAGCGCATCATCTGGAAATAGGTCGCGCCTTCGATGCGGGCGGCCTCGATCTGCTCCTGCGGCACTTGCCGGAGTGCGGCAAAGAAGATGACGCAGAGAAACCCCCACCAGTGCCAGAGGTCGACGGTTGCGACACCGAAGATCGCGATCGGCGGCTGGGTCAGCGGATTGGGAATCGGCATCCCGTATTTCTTGAGAACGCCGAAGACCCCCGTCACCGGGCTGTAGATCATGCCCTGCCAGATACGCGCCGTGATCGCGGTCGCGATGACGACGGGCAGGAAATAGACGACCTGGAAGAAATTGCTGCCACGGCGCACGATCAGCAGCATCGATGCGGCCAGCAACCCCATCAGGATCGGCACGATCAGGAAGACTGCCGTCCAGATGATGTTGTTGCCGAGCGCCAGCCAGAAGACGCGATCGTCGGCAAGCGCGCGAAAATTGTCGAAGCCGGCAAAGGTCGGCGACGATATGCCGTCCCAATTGCAGAAGGCGAGCGCCACCGTCAGCAAAGCGGGAACGAGGACGATGATGACATTGATGACCATCGTCGGAACGAGATAGAGTCGGTGCATAATATCCTCCGGGGCAGGACGGCGCTTTCAACGCCGTCCTGCTGCGGCTTTTCAGGCGCGGGGCGGAACTGCCGGTGCCTTGCCGGCGTCGCGTTCCTGCTTGAAGGTCTCGTCGAGCTTCTTGAGGAAGTCTGCCGATTTCGTTTTCTTGAGCCAGACCTCCTCCATACCGCTGACCAGATAGGTGTCCGTGGCAGGCGGAAGGAAGGTCCACGTCGTATAGCCGTATTTGCCTGCGGAGACGGCGGTCGCCAGCTCCTTCATGGCATCCTCGTAGAGCGGCAGTACCTTGTCGGAGAGCTTGACCTTGGAGAGATCGGCCAGCGGCAGGTTCCATTCGCCCTGCCAGGCCGAGTTGATCTTGCTGTAGTAGTCGTCGGTGAATATGTAGTCGAGAACGGCGGCGGCGCCGTCGGCATTGGCGGACTTGGCATTGATCGACAGCGTCGAGCCGATGCCGAGAGCGAAGATCGGGTCGCCTTTCTCGCTGGGGAAGCCGACGAAGCCGGGTTCCGCATTGTTTTGCGGGAAATAGGTCTGGACGTTGGTGAAATTCCAGGTGCCGGTCGGCGCCATGCCGGCCTGGCCGCTGGCGATCTGAGCAAAGGCCTGCTCGAGCGTCAGCGAGAAATAGTTGTCGCCGAAATAGCCCTTGTCCCACCACTCGGCGAGCTTGTCGATCGAGTGGACGAAGGCGGGATCGGTCCACGGAATGGCGCCCGTCAGCGCCTTGTAGACATTCTCCGGTCCCGCGATGGAGTTGAAGGCGATCGAGACATAGTGCTCGTTGGCCGGGCGCCAGTCGGCGTTACCCGCGCCGAATGGCGTCAGGCCCTTGGCCTTCATCTCGTCGGCGAGCGCTTCGAAATCCGGTATCGTCGTCGGCACCTTCCATTTGTTCTGGTCGAACAATGTCTTGTTGTAGAAGAGGCCGAGCGTCTCGTAGGTCTTCGCCAGGGCGTAGAGTTTGCCGTTGTAGCGGCCGAGATCGAGGAAGAGCGGCAGCAGGCGCTCGTTCCAGCCATATTTCTTGGCGTAATCATCCAGCGGCAGAAGCTGGCCGGCCTGGGCCATGGCAGCGACATAGCTCGGACCCGCCGTGAAGACGACGTCGGGACCCGTTCCCGCGAGCATGGCGACACGCAATTGCTTGTCGAGATCGGAGCCGCGGAAATCGATGCTCAAGAGCTCATCGGGATGAGCGGCATTGAATGGGTCGATCAGGATGTTCTTGAGGTTGTCCTGGTTTTCCGGCGAGGCGGATTCATACCAGAAGGATATGGGTTTCTGATCCGCCGCGAATGCGAAGCGTGACATGAGCGGCAAGGTGGCCAGGCCGAGGCCTGCCTTCAAAACGGTACGTCTGCGCATAGGTCTCCTCCAATTTTGCTTTTATTCGTTGCTTGTTGAGCCCCTGACGACCAGGTCGAAGGGCATTTCGACGGCGGTTCCGGCGCCGGTCTTCTCTCCGCGCAGGCGATCCATCAGCGTCTGCGCGGCGCGTTCTCCCATTTTCCATTGAAACTGCGCGACCGTGGTCAGCGTCGGGGTAACGAGCTTGGCGGCGGAAATGTCGTCGAAGCCGACGACGGCAATGTCCTCGGGTATGCGGATGCCGCGCTCGCGAAGCGATTGCATGACGCCGATCGCCATCAGGTCGTTCGCCGCAAAGATGGCCGTTGGACGAAAGTCGCCGCCGAGAATGCTTTCGGCCGCGCGGATACCGCCCATCTCGGAAAATTCGTCGTCGATGACGACGTGACCGGGATGGCCGAGCTTTGCAATTGCCGAGCGGTATCCTTCGATCCGGTGGGCCTGCGGGCCGCCGCGACCGGCGACGAGCGCGATGCGGACATGGCCGAGGCCGAGCAGATATTCCGTCATTGCCTGCGCGGCTGCGCGGCTGTCGACATAGATATCGTCGACCGGGATGAGGCCGCCGCGCTTCTTGGACGATTCGATGCGCACCACGGGAACGCCCGCCTCGACCAAAGGATTGAAATCCTTGGCTTTCAGCGTGAAGAAGACGCCGATCACGCCATCGACGCGCCCCTGCCTTGCCCAATCGAGGAAATGGCGCTCGCGCTCCGGAGTGCCATCGGTATTGACCGTAATCACATCGTAACTCAGCCCGTCGGCGACCGATTGTATGCCGCGAATCAGCGACGGGTAGAACGGGTTGGTGATATCGGGCACGATGCAGGCAATGGTCATCGAACGGCTCGTCTTGAGCGCCTGCGCGAAACGGTTGGGCACGTAGCCGAGATCCTTCGCCGCCTTGGTGATGCGCTCCCAGGTCTCCGCGGGGATCGATCCGCCGCCGCCGCTCAGCACCATGGAAACGGTGGCTTGGGAGACCCCGGCCGCCTTTGCGACATCCTTCTGCGTTGCTCGGCTGTTCGTCATTGCTCGATCACTTATACGTATTAGTTATACGTATTAATAAAAAGCGGATTGCTGGATGTCAAGCTGCGCATTTGCTTTCGCGAGTGGGCAATCGGCTGCGGAAACGGTTTGGCGGAGAAGCGCGTCTCGAACCCACTTGGTGGGCCGGCATGTCACGCGATTTCAGGCGTCTTGCTGCGCCATACGGTGCCGCCTCACAGTTCTGGCGGTTCAGGCGGAGAGCCGGGATCGGCATATTGATGCAGCGCGACGCGCGTCCCAGCTATCCTGTAGGCGTCACGCGAAATTATCTGTGCGTATCGACACCGAAATTAACCGGAAGCCATCGAAGCGGTTGACGTAATTTTAACCGGGAATACTATATATAGTGTTCGAGGTTCCTCTGATTCGCAAGAATTGGAGGCTAAGATGGGAATCCGGTCGGCAAGCATGACGTTTGTCAAGCCGGAGCTGCCCCCGCAACTGTGAGCGGCGAGCATTCGTTCTGTAATGCCACTGAGGCCATGTGTCTTGGGAAGGCGAGGCGAATGCGACGACCCGCAAGCCAGGAGACCTGCCTCGAGCAATAGCGTCCACGGGCGGGGTGTCCGGCTGGCGAGCGATGGTCCATGCGGCGTGATAGCCGTCATCGCTTCCCTGAAAGCCTCGCCAAAACTGCTTCGGGGTGAGGTCCAATGTTCTTGAATATCCACAATCGTCCGCGCGAGTGACGGTCGCTTAAGCGCCCCGCCGCCGGTTGGGCGCGCCTTCAGTTTTTCATCCCGCCAAGCGGGCATCGGTCCGGTGCCCGAGCGAATTTCCATGCCCATCATATACGAGGATATCCCATGAGCATTACCGTCTACAGCAAGCCCGCCTGCGTCCAATGCACCGCCACGACCCGCGCTCTCGATCGCCAGGGCATCGACTATACGATCGTCGACGTGTCGACCGACAGCGCCGCCTATGAGCTGGTGCAGGGTCTCGGCTATCGCCAGGTTCCGGTTGTCGTTGCCGGCGAGCTGCATTGGGCCGGTTTCCGTCCCGACATGATCAGCGCTCTCGCCTGAGGAGCTTGGCGATGGGCGAGATCGTCTATTTCTCCAGCCGGTCGGAAAATACCCATCGCTTCGTTGAAAAGCTTGCATTGCCGGCCGGCCGCATTCCGCTTGCGGCGGGAGAGGCGTTTCGCGCGGTTGCCCCATACGTCCTCATCGTCCCGACCTATTGCGGCGAAGGAGGCAAGGGCGCGGTGCCCAAGCAGGTGATCCGCTTCCTCAACGACGCGGGCAACCGTTCGAATATCCGCGGGGTCATAGCCGCGGGCAACAGCAACTTCGGCGCGACCTTCGGGATCGCCGGCGACGTCATCTCCACCAAATGCCAGGTGCCTTACCTCTATCGGTTCGAGCTCCTGGGAACGGATGAGGATGTCGCCAATGTCAGACACGGATTGGAACGATTTTGGACACGCTAAGCTCTTCTCTGACGCGGGACGCAGGCGAAAAGCCGCCTCACGCTTTTTCCCATCCCGCCGGCGACCGGCCGGCCAAGGCGGAAACGGCGCTGGACTATCACGCCCTCAACGCCATGCTGAACCTCTATGACGATCAGGGCAGGATTCAGCTCGACAAGGACTGCATGGCGGCCAAGCAGTACTTCCTCCAGCACGTCAACCAGAACACGGTCTTCTTTCATAACCTCAGAGAGAAGCTCGATTATCTGGTGACGGAAGGCTATTACGAGCAGGAAGTGCTCGACCACTATTCCTTCAACTTCGTGCGCGATCTCTTCGACCACGCTTATGCGAAGAAGTTCCGTTTCCCCACCTTCCTCGGCGCCTTCAAATATTACACCAGCTATACGCTGAAGACGTTTGACGGGAAGCGTTATCTGGAACGCTACGAGGATCGCGTCTGCATGGTGGCGATGGCGCTGGCGCGCGGCAACGAGCAGCTTGCCCGCGATCTGGTCGACGAGATCATCTCCGGACGCTTCCAGCCGGCCACACCGACTTTCCTGAACGCGGGCAAGAAGCAGCGCGGCGAGCTGGTCTCCTGCTTCCTGCTGCGTGTCGAAGACAATATGGAATCGATCGGCCGGGCCATCAATTCGGCGCTGCAGCTGTCGAAGCGCGGCGGCGGCGTGGCTCTTTCCCTTACCAACATCCGCGAGGCCGGCGCGCCGATCAAGCATATCGAGAACCAGTCGTCGGGCATCATCCCGGTGATGAAACTGCTGGAAGACTCCTTCTCCTATGCCAATCAGCTCGGCGCCAGGCAGGGGGCGGGTGCCGTCTATCTGAACGCCCACCATCCCGACATCATGCGCTTCCTCGATACCAAGCGCGAGAACGCCGACGAGAAGATCCGTATCAAGACCCTGTCGCTCGGCGTCGTCATTCCCGACATCACATTCGAACTCGCGAAGAACAACGAGGATATGTACCTGTTCTCGCCCTATGACGTGGAGCGCGTCTACGGCATGCCGTTTACCGAAATCTCTGTCACTGAGAAGTACCGCGAGATGGTGGCCGACAGCCGCATTCGCAAGAAGAAGATCAAGGCGCGCGAATTCTTCCAGGTGATCGCCGAAATCCAGTTCGAAAGCGGCTACCCCTACATCATGTTCGAAGACACGGTGAACCGTGCCAATCCGATCGCCGGCCGCATCACCATGAGCAATCTCTGCTCGGAGATCCTGCAGGTCAGCGAGGCCAGCGAATATGGCGACGACCTCTCCTACACGCATATGGGCAAGGATATCTCCTGCAACCTCGGCTCGCTCAACATCGCCGCCGCGATGGACAGCCCCGATTTCGGCAAGACGATCGAGATGTCGATCCGGGCGCTGACGGCGGTTTCCGACATGAGCCACATCTCCTCCGTGCCATCGATCGAGAAGGGCAACGACGAAAGCCACGCCATCGGCCTCGGTCAGATGAACCTGCACGGCTATCTCGCCCGCGAGCGCATTTTCTACGGCTCGGAGGAAGGCGTCGATTTCACCAATATCTATTTCTACACCGTGACCTACCACGCCATTCGCGCCTCCAACCGGCTTGCCGTCGAACGCGGGCAGAGCTTCAAGGGCTTCGAGAACTCGAAATATGCTTCGGGAGAGTATTTCGACAAATATACCGGGCAGGAGTGGAAACCGGCGACCGAGCGCGTGGCCGGCATCTTCGAAAAGGCCGGTATCGCCATCCCGACCCAGGGGGACTGGCTCGAATTGAAGCAGGCCGTCACGGAAGGCGGCCTCTACAACCAGAACCTGCAGGCCGTGCCGCCGACAGGCTCGATCTCCTACATCAACCACTCGACCTCCTCGATCCACCCGATCGTCTCGAAGATCGAGATCCGCAAGGAAGGCAAGATCGGCCGCGTCTATTATCCGGCCGCCTTCATGACCAACGACAATCTCGATTATTATCAGGATGCCTACGAGATCGGTCCGGAAAAGATCATCGACACCTATGCGGCGGCTACCCAGCATGTCGACCAGGGCTTGTCGCTGACGCTGTTCTTCCGCGACACGGCGACCACGCGCGACATCAACAAGGCGCAGATCTACGCCTGGAAGAAGGGCATCAAGACCATTTATTACATCCGCCTTCGCCAGATGGCGCTGTCCGGCACCGAGGTGCAGGGCTGCGTTTCCTGCGCTCTTTGATGACCGGTTTGAAAAGGACTTCTCTATGAACATGCAATTCAAGCCGGCAAGCCGCGTCCGCGCCATCAACTGGAACCGTATCGAGGACGACAAGGATCTCGAGGTCTGGAATCGCCTGACCGGCAATTTCTGGCTACCGGAAAAAGTGCCGCTTTCGAACGACATCCAATCCTGGGCAACGCTGAAGCCGGAGGAGCAGCAGCTCACGATCCGTGTCTTCACCGGACTGACGCTGCTCGACACGATCCAGAACGGCGTCGGTTCCGTGAAGCTGATGGCCGATGCCGTCACGCCCCATGAAGAAGCCGTGCTGTCGAACATCTCCTTCATGGAGGCCGTGCACGCACGCTCCTATTCGTCGATCTTCTCGACGCTCTGCCTGACGCCTGACGTCGACGACGCCTACCGCTGGTCGGAGGAGAACGAGTTCCTGCAGAAGAAATCGGCTCTGATCATGGAGCAATATGCCTCTGGCGATCCGCTGAAGAAGAAGGTCGCCAGCGTTTTCCTCGAAAGCTTCCTGTTCTATTCCGGCTTTTACCTGCCGATGTTCTGGTCGAGCCGCGCCAAGCTCACCAACACGGCCGACATGATCCGGCTCATCATCCGAGACGAGGCCGTACACGGCTATTATATCGGCTACAAGTTTCAGCGCGGGCTTGAGCGGCTTGCGGAGGAGCGCCGCCAGGAAATCAAGGACTTCGCCTTCGATCTGCTGCTGGAGCTCTATGACAACGAAGCCAGGTATACCGAGGCGCTTTACGACGGCGTCGGGCTGACCGAGGACGTCAAGAAGTTCCTGCACTACAACGCCAATAAGGCGCTGATGAATCTCGGCTACGAAGCGCTGTTTCCGGCCGAGGCCTGCAAGGTCAACCCGGCCATTCTTTCGGCGCTATCGCCGAATGCCGACGAGAACCATGACTTCTTCTCCGGTTCGGGATCGTCATACGTGATCGGCAAGGCGGTCGCGACCGAGGACGAAGACTGGAACTTCTAAAGCAATTCGAGGAAAAGCGCGGAGCGGTTTTCCGTTCGGACCCGCTCTGGATGGCACGAGATTGTTATTGGGTGGCGTCGGGGAATGGCTCCGGCGCCATTGCTTTGCCGGTGCGCTCCGGTCGCTGCGTAACGAGACATAGGGACCGCTCCGAAACAGAAAATGCCGGCGCTTTCGAAGTGCCAGCATTTTGTTATCGTGCAATTGCTAGAGCGGGCCGGATCTCCATGGAGTTTCCGAACCACTCTATTTCCTCGCTTTATCGCAATTCTCGACGAAACCGCCGCGCGCTTATGCTGAAATTGCCTTTGAGCCGTTGGCTCTTATTTGTTGAGCGTGTCCTTCAGCGCCTTGGCCGGTGTGAAGACAAGCTTCTTGGATGCGGCAACCTTGATGGTTGCGCCGGTTCCCGGGTTGCGTGCTTCGCGCTCCGGCGTATCCTTGACCTTGAACTTCCCGAAGCCGGGGATCGACGTCTCGGCGCCGGACGTTGCTGCTCCGGTGATGGCTGCAAAAACGGCTTCGACGATCGCCTTGCCTTGAACTTTGGTGAGCTTGTGCTCTGCCGCGATCTTGTCTGCAATTTCATTGGTGGTGGTCATGAGGCTTCCCCCGCATTGATGACGTCGGAATCATTTCCATTGCCGGGGCTCATTGTCACCATGAGTCCCGGCCTGAAAAGCCTGAAAAGCCTGCATTTCCACAATTTCCGACGCATGGACGCCATTTCGCACCTCTTCTGCGGGTGATTCCAGCGGTCGAACGGCGGGGACGCCGGTTGGGGATGCAACCGGAGACGCTCCGAGTCGGCCCGAATCCGCTGCCGAAGCCCCCAACTTTGCGGCGTGGCAGGGCATGTGCGACGCGGTTGTGCAATCAGGGCTGGCCTTTCCCCGAAGGGGCGTATAGTGGCCTGACCAAGACGAACGACAGGAGGAAGCGATGGAAGATCCGATGCATGTAGGCAATCGCGGCGATTTCGGTCTCTGGGCGATCGAGGTTGCAAAACAGATCATCAGCGAGCAGGGCTTCGAACTGGCAAAGGCAGCGAGGGACGGCACGGACGATGACGTCAGGACGGCCGGCAATGCTCTTGGGCAGGCGATCACCGATGCGCTGATGGGAGTTTACGACGGCTTGCTCGAAAATGCGGACGAATTGTAGGTGCGCCGGCTGTTTGCCGGGTGCGGAGCTTTCATCTCCGCCGCCGATTCAGCAGGGACGTTTCGACCTAGACGGGGAGATTGACGTCTCAGGATTGAAACTTGAATTATCGCCAACTTAAAATCGTAGCCTTACAATCACAAGCCCGCATTCCCATATAGCTCTGGAATCGTCTTTCTGCCCGATGACAGGAGAGCCAATGCCGAGTGCCGTTCCGCGTTTTGCCAAGATCGCAGCCATCGTTATCCTGGCCGCCGCGTCGTCTTTAGCGAGCTTCGACGCCGCCGATGCGCGCCGGGCCGGATCCGGCGGGTTCGGCAGCAGGGGGATGCGTACCTTCGATACGCCGGCCATAACGAGGACGGCTCCCACGCAGGCTGCTCCGATCGACCGGACGATGACGCCGCGGCCTCAGCAGCAACCCCAGATCCAACCGCCGCTCGGCGCACAGCCGCGTCCGGGTATGTTTGGCGGTTTCGGCGGGTCGATGATCGGCGGCCTGATTGCCGGCGGTCTTCTCGGCATGATGCTCGGTCACGGTTTCGGCGGCGGCTTCGGCTTTCTCGGCATGCTGCTGCAGATCGGCCTGATCATGCTGCTGATTAGCTTCGCCCTGCGGTTTTTCGCAAATCGCCAGCGCACGCAATATGCGGGACCGGGTGCGTCCTACAACACCAGCGCCACGAACAACGCGGCTGCATCGCCTCGCCCCTCCTTCTCCATCCCGTCCATCGGCGGCGGAGCGGCAGCCGCGCAGAAAGCACGGCAGGCCAATGACGAGATAGGGCTGCAGCAGGCAGACCTCGATCGCTTCGAGCGTCTTCTCACCGAAATCCAGTCGGCCTACGGGGCGGAGGACTACGCAACCCTGCGCAGGCTGACCACGCCCGAAGCTATGTCCTATCTGGCGGAGGAACTTAGCGAGAACGCCACCCATGGCGTGCGTAACAGTGTCTCCGATGTCCGTCTCCTCCAAGGCGACATTGCCGAAGCCTGGCGCGAGGACAATGCTGAGTACGCGACACTTGCCATGCGCTATTCGAGCATTGACGCGATGCTCGATCGTGCGACAGGAAAGCTTGTCGACGGCGATGACCGCAACCCCTCGGAAACGACCGAGCTCTGGACCTTCGTGCGCAAGCCCGGCTCCGACTGGATACTGTCCGCCATTCAGGGCACGGAAGCTCGCTAGGCAGCCCGCTATTGTCGGAGACTCCCCCCGCGAGAAATCGGGGGACGTAACCCCCGCTCGAAAAACTTGACTCGGCGTGCGGCTCCTTTAATGTCCACATGTGGAAACGTTACCACATTGGGAGGAAATGGATGAAATCCGCGCGGCTCAACCGCCTTTTCGGCGTGTCCGGAAATTGCTTCGACGTTGCTATCGATCACGGCATGTTCAATGAGCGGACCTTTCTCGCCGGCATCGAGAATATGAACACCGCGATCAAGGTGATCGCCGATGCCGCGCCCGATGCGATCCAGCTGCCGCCGGGCACGGCGCCCATTCTTCAGGCGATCCCCGGCAAGCATCGTCCGGCACTGGTCCTGCGGACCGATATTGCGAATATCTACGGCAATCCGCTGCCCTCGGCGCTGTTTTCCGAGATGATCGACCGCGGCGTGGAGCAGGCGGTTGCGCTGGACGCAGCGTGCGTCGTCGTCAATCTTCTGATGCTGCCGGATCAGCCGGAAGTCTATCGCGCCTGCGTGCGCAACGTGAACAGCCTCAAGCGCGAATGCGAGATCTACGGCATGCCGCTGATGGTCGAGCCGCTGGTCATGCAGGATAATTCCAAGGGTGCCTATATGGTGGACGGCGCGATCGACAAGATCTTGCCTCTGGTGCGTCAGGCGGCCGAACTCGGGGCCGACATCATCAAGGCGGACCCTTGCGACGATGTTAAGGACTATCACCGCGTCATCGAGATCGCGCAGGGCTTGCCCGTGCTCGTGCGCGGCGGCGGCCGCGTGTCGGATCACGAAATCCTGACGCGCACGAAACAGTTGATGGAGCAGGGCGCACGCGGCATCGTCTATGGCCGCAATGTCATCCAGCACACCAATCCTGCGGGCATGACACGCGCCCTGATGGCGATCGTGCATGAGGAGGCCTCCGTCGAAGATGCCTCGCGGCATCTCGCCTGACGTATCCCGGGGAGGAGGAAACATGACGAAAACATTTCGCTTCGGCGTCATCGGCTGCGGCCTGATGGGGCGCGAATTCGCGAGCGCCGCCGCACGCTGGCTGCATCTTGCGGACACGAGCGCGCGGCCGGAAATCGTCGCCGTCTGCGACACCAATGCGGCACTGCTGGGCTGGTTCAAGGACAATGTGCCGTCGGTGCGGCAGTTCACGAGCGACTACAAGGAGCTGCTCGCCAACCCCGATGTCGACGCGGTCTATTGCGCCGTGCCCCATGTCCTACACCAACAGTTTTACATCGATATCCTGAGGGCGGGAAAGCATCTGCTCGGCGAAAAGCCGTTCGGCATGGATGCGGCGCAGAACCGGGCGATCATGGCGGCTCTTGCCGAAAACCCCAGGCTTCTCGTGCGCTGCTCGTCGGAAATGCCGTTCTTCCCGGGAGCGCAGAAGGTCATCGCGCTCGCCGAAAGCGGCGAAATGGGCGATATTCTCGAGGTCGAGGCCGGCTTTCTGCATTCCTCCGACATAGACAGACAGAAGCCGATCAATTGGAAGCGCATGGCCGATATCAACGGGGACTATGGCTGCATGGGCGATCTCGGCATGCATGTCCTGCATGTGCCCCTGCGGCTCGGCTGGCGCCCGCAAACACTGCACGCACAACTGGTCAAGAAGATCACCGAGCGCCCCGACGGCAAGGGCGGCATGGTGCCGTGCACCACCTGGGACAATGCGACCATCAGTACCCGCGTCGGCGCCGGCGGTCAGGATTTTCCGATGGTGCTGAAAACCTGGCGCATTGCGCCGGGCGAGGCCAACACATGGTACATTCGCATCCTCGGCATGAAGAAGAGCGCCTTCTTCACGACGAAATCGCCGCGGCAATGGCAATGGATGGATTACAATGGCGGCACGCAGGCCTGGAGCACCGAAGACCTCGGCTACGGCTCGCTTTTCCCGGCGATTACCGGCAAGATCTTCGAGTTCGGCTTCGCCGACGCCATCCAGCAGATGTGGGCGGCGTTCGTCGATGAGCTGGCAGGCGGAAACGCCAATGGTTTTACCTGCGCCACGCCCGAAGAAGCGCAGGCTCATCATGCGGTACTGACGGCAGCGCTGAAATCCGGCCGCGAGAATATCGTCATGCCGGTCGACTATGACGGAGAAGCCGCCCGATGAAGCGCTCCGAAATCAATGAGGCGCTGCGGCGCGCAGGCAATACCCTCGAACATTGGCGATGGTCTCTGCCGGAATGGGGCTACTGGACCGCGGCGGATTTCGCGGCCAATCCGGAAGCGGCGCGCTATCTGCGTCGCCACCAGCTGGGGTGGGATGTCACGGATTTCGGCTCAGGCCGGTTCGCCGAATGCGGCCTGGTGCTTTTTTGCCTGCGCAACGGCATCGTCGGTGTCGAAGGCGAGCGTACCTATGCCGAAAAGCTGCTTTTCGTCGAGGAAGGGCAGGTGACGCCGACCCATCGCCATCAGGCTAAGATGGAGGACATCATCAACAGGGCCGGCGGCGATCTCGTGATCGAATTCGCCGCGACCGACGCCGAAGGCAATGTGCTGCAGGACGATGTGACCGTTCCCGTGGATGGTTTGCCGAGGACGCTTGCCGCATGGGAACCGCTGGTTCTTGTCCCAGGGCAGAGCGTGACGATCCACACCGGGCTCTATCATCGTTTCTACGGGCGAAAGGGCGGCGGGCCGGTGTTCGTCGGAGAAGTCAGCCAGGTCAACGACGACAATAGCGACAACTTCTTTCTGGAGCCGATCGGACGTTTCGCGGCGGTCGAGGAGGATGAGCCGCCTCTCAAGCCCCTGTGGAACGAGGCTGGTGGCTGATGCGGACCGGGGAGGAGGCTCGCAGCAGCGATAAGGAAGGCAAGGGAGGTATTGTCTGCGCGGGAAACTTCATCGTCGACCGCGTGCATACGCTGTCTTACTGGCCAGAGCAGGGTAATCTTGCCCATATCCTGCACCAGGACGTAGGCGTTGGCGGAGGGGCCGCCAATGTCGTTACCGATTTGGCTTCGCTCGGCTTTCCCGGAAAGCTCGCCGCGGCCGGCTGCGTCGGCGCGGATATCGACGGGGAGATCGTCAAGACACGCCTTCAGCGCGCCGGTATCGACATAGGCGGTCTGCAGGAGCTTTCCGATCGGGCGACGGCGCATACGCATGTGATGAATGTGCCGGGCCAGAACCGTACCTTCTTCTATCACGGCGGCGCCAATGACGCGTTGACGGACAGGCTCATCTCCCCTGCGATCTTTGCGGACGCCGGCTATCGCCTGTTCTATCTCGGCTATCTGATGTTGCTGCCGGGTCTCGACACGCTCGATGCCGAGGGTCGATCCGGGGCGTCGCGGCTGCTGGAAGCTGCGCGCAATGCCGGTCTCGTCACCTGCGTCGATTTTGTCTCAAGCACCGATCCCGAGTTTGCCACCAAGGTCGGTGCGGCCCTGCCATACTGCGATTTCCTCATCATCAACGAACTGGAGGCGGGGCGGGCAACCGGCCTCACCGTGCGGGATGCCAAGGGCGAGTTGGACGTGCCGGCCCTTCTGGCGGCGGGCGGCAGGTTGCTTTCGGCGGGTGTCGCCCGCGGCGCGATCATTCATGCCCCCGAAACCTGCTTCTGGTTTGCGCCTGGAGCTCAGCCTGTTGTTTCAGGTTCCCCGCAAGTGGACCCGGCTGACATCGTCAGTACGGTCGGCGCTGGCGATGCCTTCTGCGCCGCGGTGCTCTATGGCCTGCATGAGAGCTGGCCTGTTGCGCGCATCTGCGCCGTGGCCCATGCCGCCGCCGCCCGTTGCCTGGGAGGGGCGACGGCGACGGATGGTATCCCCGACATGGCGACGCTTCTGAAGGATATGGCGCCGGCATGCGCATAGCGCCCTGTTTCCGGGCGCATAGCGCGTCGCGGGATGCTATGGTGTGATGGGAGTTGCGCCGTGGCACCGACAAATTGAACCCTAAGCTCGGAGGAGGAGAATGAGGGCAGTCCGTCTGGAATCGATCGCATCCATGGCGATGCGCGTGGTCGAAAAGCCGAATGCCGGGCCGGGAGAGATCATCGTCCGGGTTCTGGCCGCCGGCATCTGCGGGTCCGACCGGCACATGTACAAGGGTGAATATCCGACGGCGATCCCGGTGACTTTGGGACATGAGTTCTGTGGTCTCGTCGAGGAGGTGGGGGAAGGCGTTTCGTCATTTGTGGGTGGCGAGCTCGTCACGGTGGACCCGAACATTGCTTGCGGTACATGCCCCGCCTGCCGGCGCGGACGGCCGAACCTGTGCGCCAATCTGGCGGCTATCGGCGTAACGCGCGATGGCGGCTTCGCCGACTATGTGGCGATTCCGTGCGGCCAGGCTTTTGCGCTGCCTGCGGATCTCGATCCCGTCCATGGCGCCTTTTGCGAGCCGCTGGCCTGTTGCATTCATGCCATCGACAAGGCGCAAATCCGCGCGGGCGACAGCGTTGCCATATTGGGTGGCGGTGTGATCGGCCTGCTCATGGTGCAACTGGCGCGCCTGGCGGGCGCTGGCCAGATCATTCTGATCACGAGGCAGCTGTCGCGGCGGGAAGCGGCTTTGCGGCTAGGGGCGACGCAGGCTCTCGATCCGACGGCGACAAATGCGGTTGCCGCTGTGCGGGATGCGACCGACGGGGGCGTGGATGTCGTCATCGAATGCGCAGGCGTTCCCGAGACGCTGCAGACCGGGATGCGGATGGCGCGGCGCGGCGGTGTCTTCGTGCTGTTCGGCGTGACGCCATCGGGTCTCGAAGTGCCCGTTCTGCCGTTCGATCTGCTTGTCAATGAAGTCGAGATCAGGCCGGCCTATCTCAATCCCTTCACCCATTCCCGGGCTGCGGCCATGGTGGCGAGCGGGATTCTGGAGCTGGATTCGCTGGTGACAAGGACGATCGGCCTCGAGGAGGTTGCGAGCGTGGTCGGCAACGCGCCATCGGCCGGCGAAATCAAGGTTATCGTCAGGCCGTGAATTTCGCCTCCGGGCCGTTGCCGTTCATGTGCGGACAGGACCGGTCGAGTCGCGCTCGATCAAGGTGACGGGCACTTTGACGACGGTGTCCTTTCCGGATTCACGGCCGGTCCGCTGCCCTTCTATCAATGCCTCCAGCCGGCGGACTGCCAGCGCGCCGACATCGCGGATGGGCTGCGCGACAGTCGTCAGCCGCGGAAAGACATAGGCCGCCTCCGGCAGGTCGTCGAAGCCGATGACCGAATAGTCGCGGGGTACGGAAAAGCCGCGATCCTGAACGGCATGGATTGCGGCAATCGCCGAAATATCGGTCGTGCCGATGATTGCCGTCACCTCGGGCCGGGAGGCCACCAGCTTCCTGGCAAGCGGATAGGTGGCCGCAAAGCTGTGCTCCTCGGCCATGCTGACGGCGGCGGGCGCGAGACCGCTCTCTGCCATCTCCATGGCGATGCCCTGAAGGCGAAGCTGAACGGGCTGGCTGTGGGCGGGCGCGCCGACGATGCCGATCACACGGTGGCCGAGCCCGATCAGATGACGCGCCATCAGCCGTCCGCCTCCTTGATGATCGGCCATGACGGCGTCATTTGCGATGCCGGCAAGTTCACGGTCGATGGCGACGATGGGGATATGCGCCTCGCGCAAAGCCTCGAAATGCGCGGTGTTGCCGAAGGCGCTTGCCACGATGACGCCGTCGACGCGCTGCGAGAGCAGCATGGAGATATAACGCGCCTCGTGATCCATGTTTTCGGCGGTGCTGCAGATCAGCGTCTGATAGCCGCGGCCGAACAGTTCCTGCTCGATGGCATGGGCAAGGATGCCGAAAAATGGCACGTCGATCGACGGCAGCATCAGCCCGATCATCCGGCTCGGCGCCCCCCGCAACATGCGAGCGCCCTTGCTCGGCGTGTAGTTGAGCGTGCGGATGGCGGCTTCCACGCGCTCGCGAAGCTCCGGAGAGGCATAGCCGCTGTTATTGAGAACGCGCGAGACCGAGGAGACCGACGTTCCCGCAAGCTTGGCGATATGTCTGATGCTGGGTGTCACTTGCTCGCGTTTCTTTCTGGCGGTCGGATCGTCACGAGGCGAAGTGTGAGGCACGATCATCTCGTTGCGGACTAAATCATCGGCGCGACGCGGCATCAAGCGTCGGCGCGGTCATTTATATCCTGCCATGGCTCTCGCGACCACCATGGCCTGCCGCGCATCGCATCCCCGTTCGTCTTCGTTGCGCTGCGTCTTTGACGTCGTTCATGTGCCGATCCGCACCCCGGATAAAGCATGAGAAACCAGCCGGCCGGCGACGTTCACCCACCCTGGCATTTATAAGATTTTTATATCTTCCGCTTTCCCGCCGTCTCGAACCTTAATGCGGTTCGGTCGCATATTGCGTGCGGAAGATGCATCCCAAGGGCTCTTCCTCGGTGGCAGGAAAAAGAGGCGCTTCCAGCAAGGGCGCTCTCCATCGTTTCTGCATTCAACAATAACAATCAAGGAATCGCGATCGATGATGGACATCATTCTTGTCGGGATCGGCGTTTTATTCTTCCTCCTTTGCATCGCCTATACCAGGGCTTGCGACAGCCTCTAGCCGGAGAGACGACAATGCTTCTCGATTACGTTCTCGGTGGCGGCGTGACGCTCTTTCTCACCGTCTACTTGGTCTACGCTCTCATTCGTCCCGAGCGCTTCTGACAGCGCTGGATAGGGAAAGTTACTTCCATGACCTTCAACGGATGGCTTCAGATCCTCATTTACATCGGGATCCTTCTCCTGCTCGTCAAACCGCTCGGCGGCTACATGACGCGTGTCTTTACCGGCGAGCGCACCTTGCTTTCTTATGTCCTTCGCCCGGTGGAGCGGGGGCTCTATCGGCTGGCCGGAACGAATGAGCGCGAAGAGCAGCATTGGACGACCTATTCCGTCTCCATGCTGCTGTTCAGCCTTGCCGGCTTCCTCATTCTTTACGCGCTGCAGCGGCTGCAAGGCGGCCTGCCGTATAATCCGGCCGGCATGACGGCAGTTGGCCCGGAACTGTCCTTCAATACAGCAACGAGCTTCGTCACCAACACCAATTGGCAGAACTACGGCGGCGAAAGCACCATGTCCTATCTGGTGCAGATGGCCGGCCTGACGGTGCAGAACTTCGTGTCCGCCGCAACCGGCATTGCCATTGCCATTGCGCTGATCCGCGCCTTTGCGCGCGCCTCGGGCAAGGCGATCGGCAATTTCTGGGTCGATATGATCCGCGCGACGCTCTACGTGCTTTTGCCGATCTGCATTGTCCTGACGCTGGCTTTCGTCTATCTCGGCGTGCCGCAGACGCTCGGCCCTTACGTCGATGCGACGACGCTCGAAGGCGCGCAGCAGACGATTGCCGTCGGTCCCGTTGCCTCGCAGCTTGCCATAAAGATGCTGGGTACGAACGGCGGCGGCTTTTTCAATGCCAACTCCGCGCATCCCTTCGAAAACCCCGATGCCATCTCCAATCTCCTGCAGATGCTGGCGATCTTCGTCATCGGAGCGGCGCTTACCAACGTCTTCGGCCGCATGGTCGGCAGCCAGCGTCAGGGCTGGGCTATTCTGGCGGCGATGGGCACCCTGTTCATCGCGGGCGTGATCGTGACCTATTGGGCCGAAGCAGCCGGCAACCCGCTGATCCATGCGCTCGGCATCCAGGGCAGCAATATGGAAGGCAAGGAAGTCCGCTTCGGCATCGCGGCCTCCTCGCTGTTCGCCGTCATCACCACGGCGGCGTCCTGCGGCGCGGTCAACGGCATGCTCGACAGCTTCACCGCAATCGGCGGCCTGATCCCCCTCATCAACCTGCAGCTCGGCGAAGTCATCGTCGGCGGCGTCGGCGCAGGCTTCTACGGCATATTGATGTTCGTCATCATCGCCATCTTCGTCGCGGGCCTCATGGTCGGCCGCACGCCGGAATATCTCGGCAAGAAGATCGAGGCCAAGGAAGTGAAGATGGCCATGCTTGCCGTGCTTTGCCTGCCTGCCGGCATGCTGATCTTTACTGCGATCTCCGCCGTGCTGCCCTTTGCCGTCGCTTCGGTCGCCAACGCGGGCCCGCACGGCTTTTCGGAAATCCTCTATGCCTACAGCTCGGCGGCCGCCAACAACGGTTCGGCCTTCGGCGGTCTGACCGGCAACACCAGCTGGTACAACATCACGCTCGGCCTCGTCATGCTCATCGGCCGCTTCCTGGTCATCGTTCCCGCGCTTGCGATTGCCGGCTCGCTGATCACCAAGAAAACGGTTCCCGCTTCCGCCGGCACCTTCCCGACGGACGGCCCGCTCTTCGTCGGCCTGCTCGTCGGCACGATCCTGATCGTCGGCGGCCTCACCTTCTTCCCGGCGCTGGCGCTCGGACCGATCGTCGAACATCTGTCGATGATCGCGGGCCAGACCTTTTAAGGAAGTGGACCATGAGCCAACCGCTTCTGAGCAGGCTTAGAAAGATCATCGATCCGCGCCCCTTCGACAGGGGGCGTGGTCCGGCCGGAGCGGCCTGCGCGTCCGACGCCATTTTGCTGGCGATGGTTGCCCTGTTTCTCGGCCTTGTCGTCTTCGGATTCCTAATCGGCTGATCGGCACGTTCCGATCCGATGTTTTCCTCTTCACGCTGGAGCCTCTTATGAGCCAGTTAAAATCAGCGAGTATTCTGGATTCTCGCATCCTCGTTCCGGCGGTCGGCGCTGCTTTCAAGAAGCTGAACCCGCGCACGCTTGCCAAGAACCCCGTCATGTTCGTGGTCGCCGTCGTCTCGATGCTGACGACCGTCCTCTTCCTGCGCGATCTCGTCACGGGCGGCGGCAATCTCGGCTTTTCCCTGCAGATCAATATCTGGCTGTGGTTCACGGTGCTGTTTGCCAATTTCGCCGAGGCCGTCGCCGAAGGCCGCGGCAAGGCGCAGGCGGACTCGCTGCGCAAATCGCGCACCGAAACCCAGGCGAAGCTTCTGGCCGGCAACAGCCGCACCGACTACAGGATGGTGCCCGGCACCAGCCTGAAGGTCGGCGACGTCGTTCTTGTCGAAGCCGGCGACATCATTCCGTCGGACGGGGAAGTGATCGAAGGCGTGGCCTCCGTCAACGAAGCGGCGATTACCGGCGAATCAGCCCCCGTCATCCGTGAATCGGGCGGCGATCGCTCGGCCGTGACCGGCGGCACGCAGGTTCTCTCGGATGAAATCCGCGTGCGGATTACCGCCGCCGCCGGTTCGACCTTCATCGATCGCATGATCGCGCTGGTGGAGGGCGCCGAACGGCAGAAGACGCCGAACGAAATCGCGCTCAATATCCTGCTTGCCGGCATGACGCTGATCTTCGTGCTGGCGACCGTCACGATCCCGAGCTTTGCCGCCTATGCCGGCGGTTCGATCCAGACCGTGGTGCTGGTTGCTCTCTTCGTGACGCTGATCCCGACGACCATCGGCGCGCTGCTGTCGGCAATCGGTATTGCCGGCATGGACCGTCTGGTGCGCTTCAACGTGCTTGCCATGTCGGGCCGTGCCGTCGAGGCCGCTGGCGACGTCGACACGCTGCTGCTCGACAAGACCGGCACGATCACCCTCGGCAACCGCCAGGCGACCGCGTTCCGCCCGGTGCGGGGTATCAGCGAGCAGGATCTCGCCGATGCCGCCCAGCTTGCATCGCTTGCCGACGAAACGCCGGAGGGCCGCTCCATCGTCGTGCTCGCCAAGGAGAAATATGCGATCCGCGGCCGCGACATGACGAGCCTGAAGGCAACCTTCGTGCCTTTCACCGCCCAGACCCGCATGAGCGGCGTCGACCTCGAGGGCTCCTCGATCCGCAAGGGCGCCGTCGATGCCGTGGTGGCCCATGTCGAAGGCGCGGCCAACGGCAACGCGGAAGGGGCAGCCGTCATGTCCCGCACATCGAGCGAGATGCTGCGAGAGCTGCAGACCATCGCCGACGAGATCGCCAAGGCCGGCGGTACGCCGCTTGCCGTTGCCCGCGACGGCCGCCTGCTCGGCGTCATCCATCTCAAGGACATCGTCAAGGGCGGCATCCGCGAACGCTTTTCCGAGCTGCGCCGCATGGGCATCCGCACGGTGATGATCACCGGCGACAATCCGCTGACGGCGGCAGCCATCGCCGCCGAAGCCGGTGTCGATGACTTCCTCGCCCAGGCGACACCGGAAATGAAGCTGGCGCTGATGCGCCAGGAGCAGGCGCAGGGCAAGCTCGTCGCCATGTGCGGCGACGGCACGAACGACGCCCCGGCGCTCGCCCAAGCTGATGTCGGCGTTGCCATGAACACCGGCACGGTCGCCGCGCGCGAGGCCGGCAACATGGTCGATCTCGACAGCGACCCGACGAAGCTGATCGAAATCGTCGAAATCGGCAAGCAGCTGCTGATGACCCGCGGCGCGCTGACGACCTTCTCCATCGCCAACGATATCGCCAAGTATTTCGCCATCATCCCGGCGATGTTCATTGCCTTCTATCCGCAGCTGAAGATGCTGAACATCATGGGTCTGGCGACGCCGCAGAGCGCCATCCTCTCGGCGATCATCTTCAATGCGCTCATCATCGTCGCGCTGATCCCGCTATCGCTGAAGGGCGTCCGCTACCGGCCGATCGGCGCGGCCGCGCTGCTCAGCCGCAACCTGCTGATCTACGGCCTCGGCGGCATCATCGTTCCTTTCATCGGCATCAAGGCCATCGACCTGGCGATCACCGCCGTCGGCCTCGCCTGAGGAGTTTCTCTCATGTTCAAACAAATCAGACCCGCAATCGTCATGATCGTCGCCACGACCGTCCTGACCGGTCTTGCCTATCCACTTGCCATGACAGGCGTCGCCCAGGCGCTCTTCCCTCATCAGGCGAACGGCAGCCTGGTGGAGAAGGACGGCAAGGTGATCGGCTCCAGCCTCATCGGCCAGAGCTTCACGAGCGACCGGTATTTCCACGGCCGTCCGTCGGCAACGACCGGAACGGATCCGAACGACGCAACCAAAACGGTTGCTGCGCCTTATAATGCGGTCAATTCCATGGGTTCGAACCTCGGCCCGACCAATTCGAGCCTGATCGCCCGCATCAAGGGCGACGCCGCGACGCTGCAGGCGCAGAACCCGAACATGCCGGTTCCGATCGACATGGTCACGACGTCGGGCAGCGGTCTCGATCCGGACATCTCGCCCGATGACGCCTATTTTCAGGTTCCGCGTGTCGCCAAGGCCCGCAACATGGATGAGGCCAAGGTTCGGGCGCTCGTCGACGCCGCCGTCGAGCCCAGGGAACTCGGCGTTCTGGGCGAGCCCGTGGTCAATGTGCTGGCATTGAACCAGGCACTCGATGCTTCTATGAGTCAATAAGTTGAAGGGGTTGAGGCGGCTGCCGCCGTCTCGGCCTTGCCAGGAAAGCCGATCCACCGATGGCAGACGACAGCCGCGACATACCAAGCAGACCTTCGCCCGATGCCCTTCTCGAAAGGGCGCTGGCCGAGACGCGCGGGCGGCTGAAGATTTTTCTCGGTGCGGCGCCCGGAGTCGGCAAGACTTACGAGATGCTGATGTCCGGCAAGGCGAAGATCGCGGATGGCGTGGATGTCGTCGTCGGCATCGTCGAGACCCATGGCCGCAGCGAGACGCAGGCCCTGCTTGACGGCTTCGAGATCATTCCGCGCGCTCATGTCGATTACAAGGGGCGCTCGCTCGAGGAAATGGATCTCGATGCCATCCTGAAGCGCCGGCCCGAGCTGGTGCTGGTCGACGAGCTTGCCCATACCAATGCGCAGGGCAGCCGCCACCCGAAGCGTTATCTCGACGTCAAGGAGCTTCTCGAACGCGGGATCGACGTTTATACGACGCTGAATATCCAGCACGTCGAAAGCCTGAACGACGTCGTCTCGCAGATTACACGTATCCGCGTGCGCGAGACGGTGCCGGATTCCGTCATCGATCTTGCCGACGATGTCGAGATTATCGACCTGACGCCGGACGATCTCATCAAGCGGCTGCATGACGGCAAGGTCTATATGTCGAAGACCGCCGAAAGGGCGCTGACCAATTATTTCACGCCGGGCAACCTGACGGCGCTACGCGAGCTGGCGTTGCGGCGTACCGCCCAACGCGTCGACGACCAGCTCCTGACGCATATGCAGGCGCACGCGATCCAGGGGCCGTGGGCGGCCGGCGAGCGCGTGCTCGTCTCCATCGATCATCATCCGCGCTCGGCCTCGCTGGTGCGCTATGCGGCACGCATGGCCTCGCGCCTGCGCGCGCCCTGGGCCGCGGTCTATGTCGAGACCAACCGCTCCATCAGCCTGACGGAAGCGCAACGCGACACGATTGCCGCAACGCTGAGGCTCGCCGAGCAGCTTGGCGGCGAGGCCATCACCATTCCGGGGCGGGAAGTGGCGGAGGAGTTGATTCGTCACTCTGCCAGCAACAATGTGACCCACATCGTCATCGGTTCGCCGAAGATCGGGTCGTGGCGCGATTGGTCGCGCCGTTCCGTTTCCTACGATCTCATCCGCAAGGCAGGCGAGATCAGCGTTCACGTCATTTCCGGCAGCGATGCGGATGGTCGCGCTGCAAGCCGCGGCGTCAAGGCCGCGGCCGCGCCGCCGCCTTTCCAGCTGCGCGGCTACGTTCTGGCAACGCTTTATGTCGCCATCGCTCTGGGTTTCTGCGTCATTCTCGATCAGGTGCTGGACGTGCGCAATCTGGCGCTGGTCTTCCTGATGGCGGTTCTCGCCAGCGCGGTAACGCAGGGTCTGCGGCCGGCGCTCTATTCCTGCTTTCTCGGTGCGCTTGCCTTCAACTACTTCTTTCTGCCGCCGCGCTACACGCTGACGATCAGCGATCCGGAAAGCGTGCTTGCCTTCTTTTTCTTCCTCGGCGTCGCGGTGATCGCAAGCAACCTGACGGCCACGGTGCAGCGTCAGGCGGCGGCGGCACGCCAGCGCGCGCGAACGACGGAAGATCTTTATCTCTTCTCTAAGAAGCTTGCCGGCACGGGCACGCTTGACGACGTATTGTGGGCAACGGCCTTTCAGCTGGCCTCCATGCTGAAACTGCGGGTCGTGCTGCTTCTGCCCGAACACGGCACGATCGCGGTCCGCGCCGGCTATCCGCCCGACGACACGCTCGACGATGCAGACATCGCGGCGGCGCGCTGGGCCTGGGAACACAATCATGCCGCCGGCCGCGGTGCCGATACGTTGCCGGGCGCCAAGCGCCTCTATGTTCCGCTGCGCACCGGCCGCACCGCCGTGGGCGTCATAGGACTCGACAGCGATCGCCGCGACGGCCCGCTTCTGACGCCGGAGCAGCAGCGGCTGCTCGATGCGCTCGCAGATCAGGCGGCGCTCGCCATCGAGCGCGTGCAGCTGGTGGCCGATGTCGACCGGGCCAAGCTCGCCGTCGAGGCGGATCGGCTGCGCTCCGCGCTGCTGACGTCCATCTCGCACGACCTGAAAACGCCGCTTGCCGCCATTCTGGGCGCGGCAGGAACGCTGCGCGATTATCTGGACACGCTGCCGCATGAGGACCGCGTCGATCTTTTGTCGACCGTCATCGACGAATCCGAGCGTCTCAACCGCTTCATCGCCAACCTGCTCGACATGACCAAGATCGAGTCCGGCGCCATGGAGCCGAACTATGCGCTGCATTATGCCGGCGATATCGTCGGCAGCGCGTTGCGGCGGGCGGTCAAGATCCTGGCCCGTCATCGCGTCGCCGTGCAGATGCCTGCGGACCTGCCCATGGTGAAGGTCGATCCGGTCCTGTTCGAGCAGGTTCTGTTCAACCTTCTCGACAATGCAGCCAAGTACGCGCCGGAGGAGTCGGCCATTCGCCTGGAAGCCTGGGCGGATAGCGACAACGTCGTGTTCAGGGTGATGGACGAGGGGCCGGGGATTCCTCCTGGCGATCTCGAACGAGTCTTCGATACTTTCTATCGCGTGCGCAAGGGAGACCAGGTGCGCGCCGGCACCGGCCTTGGCCTTTCCATCTGCCGCGGCTTCATCGAAGCCATGGGCGGCACGATCTCCGCCGGCAACAGAACGGATCGGCAGGGGGCCGTCTTCACCATCCGATTGCCGAAACCGACAGATATTCCGAAGCTGGATGAACTGAAATGAACACCACTGCCGTCAAGATTCTCGTCGTGGACGATGAGCCGCCGATCCGGAAGCTGCTGCGCGTCGGCCTCGGCGCGCAGGGCTACGTCGTCAACGAGGCGCAGAGCGCTGCGTCGGCCCGGGCATCGGTCGATGAGGACCAGCCCGATCTGATCGTGCTCGATCTCGGCCTGCCCGACAAATCGGGCCAGGACCTGTTGCTGGAATGGCGCGAGGATGGAGTGCAGATCCCCGTCGTCATCCTGTCGAGCCGCACCGACGAGGCCGGGATCGTCAGGGCGCTGGAAAGCGGGGCCGACGACTACGTGACCAAGCCGTTCGGCGTCAACGAGCTGGCGGCCCGCATCCGCGTGGCGCTGCGCCATCGCTTGCAGCAGCAGGGCGAGAAGGCGATCTTCCAGACCGGCGGACTTTCCATCGATCTCGTCAAGCGCATCGTCAAGGTCGATGGCAGGGAGATCAGGCTTTCGCCGAAGGAATACGATATCCTGCGCGTTCTGGCGCAGCATGCCGGCAAGGTGCTGACGCATCAGTTTCTTCTGAAGCAGATCTGGGGGCCGGCCGCCGATGTGCAGTATCTGCGGGTCTATGTTCGCCAGCTCAGGCAGAAGATCGAAGAGGTTCCCGATCAGCCGCAATATATCACCACGGAGACAGGTGTCGGCTATCGGCTGCGTGAGCCCGATTGAGATTGCAAGGGCTTGGGACCCGCCGCCGAGGTGGCCTGACGGCGATCCCGCGACGATGAAAATCATTCCGGAACTATCGATTGCTCGACCTTGAGTGCGACCATGGACCTTTCCACGATCATCCTTCCAGAACACGTCTTCGTCGGTCTGTCGGCCCCGACCAAATGGCGGGCGCTGCAGATGCTGTCATCGAAGGCGGCTGGTTGCTTCGATGTGGACGAAGGAACGGTTCTGCGGGCCCTGGAGGCGCGCGAAAAACTCGGCACGACCGGGATCGGCAATGGCGTTGCGGTTCCGCATGCCGCCATTGCAGGCATGACCAGGCCGCGGGGATTGCTGGTGCGCTTCGCGCATGCGGTCGATTTCGAGGCCATAGACGATGTGCCGACGGAATGGGCATTCGTGCTGCTGTTCGGGGAGCAGGGCCGGAGCGCCTATCTCAACGTGCTTGCCGCGATCGCCCGACGGCTGCGCACAGAGGGTATCCTGACGGCGATGCGGCAGGCAAAGAGCGCCGATGCACTCTATTCCGTCTTTATGTCCGACACCATGAGGTGACGGCGAGTTCGTGCCCGGATCGTTGTCCGGGAATGTGATTTCACTTTTCCGGATTCTATGGGATGCTGTTCTCCCGAGCTGCTCAAAACGGGAACGGTCTTCGTTACTTTATACGACCAAGTTGATAGGGTTTAAGGACAAACGAAGGGGGTGCATCCATGCAGACGATAAGGCTTTCCCGGCTTCTCGCCACCGCAGTTCTGATCGGCAGTTTCTCGGTTGCGGCGATTGCGCCGACTTGGGCGGCGGACAAGACGCTTCTCAATGTTTCCTACGATCCGACGCGAGAATTATATAAGGATTTCAACGCCGTCTTTGCGGCGAAATGGAAGAAGGACACCGGCGAAACCATCAATATCAAGGCTTCGCATGGCGGCTCCGGCGCTCAGGCCCGTTCGGTCATCGACGGTCTGGATGCCGATGTCGTGACGCTTGCGCTCGAAGGCGATATCGACGCGATCGCCAAGGCGACGCATAAGATCCCCGCCGACTGGAAGACCAAGTTCCCGAACAATTCCGTTCCCTATACTTCGACCATCGTCTTCCTGGTGCGCAAGGGCAACCCCAAGGGCATCAAGGATTGGCCGGATTTGATCAGGGATGGCGTCGAAGTCATTACGCCGAACCCGAAGACATCGGGCGGCGCACGCTGGAACATCCTGGCGGCCTGGGCCTGGGCCAAGCAGGCCAACGGTGGCGACGACGCCAAGGCGCAGGAATATCTCACGCAGCTCCTGAAGCATGTGCCGGTTCTCGATACCGGCGCGCGCGGATCGACGACGACGTTCGTGCAGCGCGGGCTGGGCGATGTTCTGCTCGCCTGGGAGAATGAGGCATATCTCTCGCTCGACGAGCTCGGTCCCGACAAATTTGAAGTCGTGACGCCGTCTTTCTCGATCCGTGCCGATCCGCCGGTCGCCGTCGTCGATGGCAATGTCGACAAAAAGGGCACGCGCAAGGTCGCCGAGGCCTATTTGAACTATCTGTACTCGGATGAAGGCCAGAAGATCGCGGCCAAGCATTACTACCGGCCGATCAAGCCGGAAGCGGCCGATCCCAAGGATATCGCCCGCTTCCCGTCATTGAAGCTGGCAACCATTGACGATTTCGGTGGCTGGTCTCAAGCTCAGCCGAAGTTCTTCGATGATGGCGGCATCTTCGATCAGGTCTACAAGCCGGGGCAATAAGGCTGAATGCATTCTATAACCCGCAAACGGTGGCGGTTACGGCAGCCGAGCGTCATTCCGGGCTTCGGATTGGCGCTCGGCGTTACCATGGCCTGGCTCATCCTTATCGTTCTCATTCCGCTATCGGGATTGCTGTGGAAGAGCAGCGCTCTCGGCTGGTCGAAATTCTGGGCCCTGGCCCTCGACGTGCGCACGCTCTATGCGCTTCGCATGAGCTTCGGCGGCGCCTTCATCGCCGCACTCGTCAACGCGGTGCTCGGCCTCATTCTGGCCTGGGTGCTGGTGCGCTACCGCTTTCCCGGCAAGCGCATCATCGACGCCATGGTGGATCTGCCGTTCGCGCTGCCGACGGCGGTCGCCGGCATCGCGCTGACGACGCTCTATGCGCCGAACGGCTGGATCGGTCAATTTCTGGCTCCGCTCGGGATAAGGATCGCCTTTACTCCTCTCGGCATCGTCATCGCGCTGATTTTCGTCGGCCTGCCGTTTGTGGTGCGAACCGCGCAACCGGTCATGGAGGAAATCGACCGTGAAGTCGAAGAGGCGGCGGCAACCCTGGGAGCGACCCGTTTCCAGACCATTACCCGCGTGCTGCTGCCGGGACTGGCGCCTGCAGCGCTCACCGGCTTTGCGCTGGCTTTTGCGCGTGCCGCCGGCGAATACGGCTCGGTGATCTTCATCGCCGGCAACAAGCCCTATGTCTCGGAAATCGCGCCGCTGCTCATCGTCATCCGCCTCGAGGAATACAATTATGCGGCGGCAACGGCCATCGCGACGGTGATGCTGTTCATTTCCTTCACCATGCTTCTGATCATCAACCTCATCCAGTCGTGGAGCAGAAGGAGGTATGGCTATGGCACATGATCTTTCTGCCGCCGGTGCGGCGGAGCATTCCGTCATCACGGAAAGCCGGGCCGCCCGCATTATCTTCGTGGCGATTTCGCTCACGTTTCTGACGCTGATGGTGCTGCTGCCTCTGGCTGCCGTCTTCGTGGAGGCCTTTCGCAAGGGCATCGAAGCTTTCTTCGATGCCCTGGTGGACGAGGATACGTTCGCGGCAATCCGGCTGACCTTGATTGTCGCCGGCATCAGCGTGCCGCTCAATCTTGTCTGCGGCATTGCTGCGGCGTGGGCGATCGCCAAGTTCGAATTCAAGGGCAAGGCCTTCCTGACGACGCTGATCGATCTACCGTTCTCCGTTTCCCCGGTGATATCGGGCCTGGTCTTCGTGCTGCTGTTCGGCTCGAACAGCCTGCTTGGCCCGTGGCTGCAAAGCTACGGCATCCAGATCCTGTTTGCAGTTCCCGGGCTCGTGCTTGCGACGATGTTCGTCACGTTTCCCTTTGTCGCGCGCGAGCTGATCCCGCTGATGCAGGAGCAGGGCAATGCCGACGAGGAGGCTGCACTCTCGCTGGGAGCCAATGGCTGGCAGACCTTCTGGTATGTCACGCTGCCGAACATCAAATGGGGGCTGCTCTACGGCGTACTGCTCTGCAATGCCCGCGCCATGGGCGAGTTCGGCGCCGTTTCGGTCGTTTCGGGTCATATTCGCGGCGAGACCAACACCATGCCGCTGCAGGTCGAGATCCTTTACAACGAATATAATTTCTCCGGAGCCTTTGCCGTTGCCACGCTCCTGGCTCTGCTCGCCCTTGTCACCCTTGTACTGAAGACGCTGCTGGAAATGCGCTATAGCGAAGAGATCGCTGCCAGCCGGCGTCATTGAAGGAATTCTCGATGGAAGTTCGCGTTCAAAACCTGCGCAAGGAATTCGGCCGCTTTCCCGCATTGCATGATGTTTCCCTGGATATTCGTTCGAGCGAACTGATTGCGCTTCTCGGCCCGTCCGGTTCGGGCAAGACAACATTGCTGCGGCTGATTGCCGGGTTGGAGACGCCGACGGAGGGCAAGATCTTTTTCGGCGAGGATGATGCTTCGCGCAAAACCGTACAGCAGCGCAATATCGGCTTCGTGTTTCAGCACTACGCGTTGTTCCGGCACATGACGGTGCTGGAAAACATTTCTTTCGGGCTGAAGGTCCGCTCGGCGTCGCGCCGCCCGCCGCGCGATGAAATTCGTCGCCGCGCGATGGAATTGCTGGAGCTGGTGCAGCTCAACGGACTGGAGAAGCGCTACCCCGCACAGCTTTCCGGCGGACAGCGGCAACGCGTGGCGCTGGCGCGCGCCATGGCGGTCGAGCCGAATGTGCTGCTTCTCGACGAACCCTTCGGCGCTCTCGATGCACAGGTCCGCAAGGATTTGCGCAAGTGGCTGCGCGAAATCCATGACCGGACCGGCCACACCACCGTTTTCGTAACACACGATCAGGAGGAGGCGCTTGAGCTTGCCGATCGCGTGGTCGTGCTCAACAAGGGCGCCATCGAGCAGGTAGGCACGCCCGACGAGATCTATGACGCACCGAATTCACCCTTCGTCTACGGGTTCATCGGCCAGTCCAATCGCGTGAAGGTGCGTATCGCCAGCGGCGAAATCTGGTTCGAGGACAAACCCCTGAGGCTGAGCACGCCGCATGAGCCCGATGGCGAGGCCTTTCTCTACTTCCGTCCGCACGACATCGAACTTTGCGAAGGCGACGGCGGCGCGATTGCCGGTCTGCTTGCCGCAAGCCGGCGTGTCGCGGGCACTCGCCACCTCGAGATCGATATCGGCGCCGGCCATGAACGCATCGAGATCGAATTGCCTCCGAACAAGGCGGATACGCTGGACCGCAATCGGATCGCCTTCAGGCCCACCCGCTGGAGACTGTTCCGCAACGATATCTGACGATCACGTTGCGCCGGCATCTGCTTGCCGATCAGTCTTCCGGATGGGCCGCTGAAGCGAAGCCGCCGCCCTGATAGATGACCGCCGGATCGTTCGGATCCTCCGGCGGCGTTCGCGACAGGATTTCCGCCCGCCAGGGAGTGGCGCTGTCGCGCGGCTTCCAGCCGAGGAATGCGGCATTGCCGTTGTCCCACCATTGCTCGTCGTTGTCGGAGACGCCGTAGACGATCGTGTGTCCGAGCCGCGGGGCATCGAAGGCGCAGCCGCAAAGGGAGAGAAAATCCCTGACGCTGAACCAGGTGGCGAGCATGCGGGTATTCCGCGGCTCGGGGAAGCAGGAACCGATGCGTACCGAGAGCGTTTCCTGGCCGAACTTGTCGAAGTAGAGGCTGGCGACCGCCTCGCCGAACACTTTCGAGACGCCGTAAAGCGAATCCGGCCGGGTCGGCACCCTGTTGTCGATGCGCTCGTCACGGCGATAGAAGCCGATCGCATGATTGGAGCTTGCAAAAACGATGCGCGGCTTGCCGGCGGCGCGCGCCGCCTCATAGAGATTGTAGAGGCCGACGATATTGCCCTGCAGGATCATGTCGAACGGTTTTTCGACCGAGACTCCGCCGAGGTGGATGATGCCGTCGACGCCGGTAACGAGTGCCTCTACCCCGTTGCGATCGGCGAGGTCGCAGGCGACGAAACGCTCGTTCGGACGCAGGTCGTCGATGGGCGCGAGGTCGGACAGCACGACCTTCTCGGCGATTTGCGACAGCAGCGGCCTGAGCGTCTGGCCGACGCCACCGGCAGCGCCGGTCAGCAACAGAGTTTTCAGCATGAATTGTCTCCCGGATCAGTCGTTTCGGCGAACAGACTATAAAATGACCTACCGGCGGTCATCCTGTAAGTCTGCGGAGTCAACATGAAATATATCAGCGGTGTCCGGAGCATGATGCCGAAAGATGCAAGCGGTTTTCGGATGACATCCGGCCCTAGGCGGTACGCGAGTGCATTATGGTGGCGCTGTCGAGCGTTTCCAGGCTGACGACGGCCTTGATAGGCAGGTGGTCCGAAGCGATGCGGGCCAGCGGCGAGTCGTGCACCTGGACCGCGGAAATCATGCCGCGCCGGTTGGCCATGATGCGATCGAGAGCCAGCAGCGGCAGCGTCGAGGGAAAGCTGGGAACGGCCGGCGGCAGCGGCCCGAACGCGTTCTGAAAGGTGCTGAGGGACGAGCGGTCGCCCAGGCGCCATTCGTTGAGATCGCCAAGCAGGATGGTCGGCGTTTCGCTGCCGTCGTTCATCAGATCGACGATCAGGCGCGTCTGCTGGGCCCGCGAGCGATGCAGCAGACCGAGATGCGCCGCGATGATCCGCAGGCTTCCGCCGCGCGCTAATTCCAGCTCGGCAATCAGGGCGCCGCGCGGCTCCAGTCCCGGCAGGCTGATTTGATGGACATCGCGCACCGTGCCCTGTTTGAAAAGCACGACATTGCCATGCCAGCCGTGGGCCTTGGAGACGCCGGCGACGGGCACGGGGATAAGCCCGGTCTCGCGTTCGAGCCGGCGTAGATCGAGGATGCCGGTCCGCTCCCCGAAGCGGGTATCGGCCTCCTGCAGGCCGATGACATCGGCGTCGATTTCGTGAATGACGCGGCTGGTTCTTTCCGGATCGAAGCGGCGGTCGGCGCCGACGCATTTGTGGACGTTATAGGAGGCGATCAATGTGCCTTCGGGGCGATCCGGCTTGCCTGCCGGCTTATGGTGCGATTTCTTTCGGTTCTTCAGGCTTTCCAGAATGTTCGCTCGGAGACTTTCTTTCTTTTTTCGCATCTATCCGTCGACCGTTCCTTCATCAGACCATGTCGGGCACTTGCGGGAGAGTATAGAAAGCGATGGTCCGGCTTGTCATGTAAAAAGGCTGCGAAGAACGTAGATTGTTCATGGGGCCGACGATCACAGATAGGGCGAGCCGAGCCAGAGAATCTTTTCGATGAGCCGCACGACAAAGGGCCGCGCCCGCAGCTTTTCGAGATCGACGGGGTGCGCCGTGTCCAGGATGGCGCCGATATGTGCGTCGATCGTGCCGGCAAAGCCGCGATCGAGCACCTCGAGATCCACCTCGAAATTGAGTCTTAGCGAGCGCGGATCGAGATTGGAGGAGCCGACATAGGCCCAGGTTCCGTCGACCGCCAGCAGCTTGGAATGGTTGAACGGCCCCGTGGCGCGCCAGATGCGGCAATAGTTCTTCAGCATCTGGTCGAACTGGGCCGTCATGGCACGGTCCACCAGCACGAGGTTGTTGGCCGTCGGCACGACGATATCGACCTCGACGCCACGCCGGGCCGCCGTGACCAGCGCACTGATCAGCTCCCGGTCCGGCAGGAAGTAGGGCGACATGATGCGGATCGATTTATGCGCCACCGACAGCGCGCCGATCAGCATCTTGTGGTTGGTTTCGACGCTGCGGTCGGGGCCGGACGCCACGACGCGCATGAAGACCGGTGCTCCCGGCTCATTGGAGGGGGCCGCAATCCGCCATTCCTCGCTATTCAGCATTTCGCCCGTCGCGAAGCGCCAATCCTCGGCGGAGGTGTTGAACAGATCGGCGACGGCAGGCCCCGTCACGCAGAAATGCATGTCGCGGGCACAGTGGTCCTGCGCGAATTCGCGGGTAAAGCCCTGGCGGATGTTCATGCCGCCGGTAAAGGCGATTCGCCCGTCGATGGTCAGAATCTTGCGGTGGGTGCGCAAGTTGGCATAGGGCAATCTGAGGCCGATGATGACGTTGCCGTTGAAGACATCGACCTGAACGCCCCCTTCCTTCAGATAGCCCATAATGCTCGGCACCGAATAGCGGGCGCCGACGGCGTCGATCAGCACGCGCACGCTGACGCCGCGTTTGGCGGCGGCAATCAGGGAATCGGCGATGCGCAGGCCGATGGGATCCCGATCGAAGATATAGGTTTCCATCAGGACACTGCGCTCGGCGCCGTCGATGGCGGCCTTCATCGCCGCATAGGCGACATCGCCGCTGGTCAGCATTTCTATGGTGTTGCCGGTGCTCATCGTATAGCGCACGACACGGTCGCCGAGCGTCTTCATCGAGCCGAAACGGTCACCGAAGCGCCGCCGCACCTGTTCGTCATCTGCATCGAAGCTGGCAAGCTCGCCGTTCGCATCCTTGCGGAAAAACGCCTCGCGCTGCGAGCTGAGTGATGCGCGGCGGATACGATTGATACCCGCGACCGCATAGAGCAGCGCGCCGATGATGGGCGACAGGATGACGACGCCGACCCAGCCGATTGCCGCCCGCACATCTTCCTTCGTCATTGCCGCATGGATCGCGGCGACTGCCCCCATGGCGACGGACAGGACAGCGAGAATTTGGCCCCAATGGGCAGCCAGAAGGTCGATCATGGCGCAAGTATATCTTTGCCCGCAAAAGCTGCAATCCGCTGTCTTGCGATCTTCGGGGCGGTGTCGATAGCGGTGCGAAAACTCATCGTATTAGATATTTTTAATTGAACCCTGTTGTTGCCGCCTTCATACTTAGTGCGCTTCGGCTGCTTCGCTACCGTCCCCCACGGTAACTCTGTCTTTTGTTTGAAGCGCCACTGCGGTTCGAGAGTCGAGACCGAAGAAAAGAGCTTTGGCATTTTCATCGCCATGGCGTCTTGGCTGCTCGGGGGAGGTGTGAAAGCCCGCATTTCAAGAACGGGCGTTGTTCATCAAACTTGTTCAATGATGCGAACGGAGAACGGCAGATGTTGGAATCTCGGGACGAATGGATCCAAAAGCGGGCATACGCCATATGGGAGGAGGAGGGATATCCCTCCGGGCGCGATGTCGAGCACTGGGAGCGGGCGAGCGGCGAGCGCATCGCGCTTGAGGAAAGCGCCATGACCGGCAGCAAGGTCGACGTCAAGCCCAAGGTTAAAGTCAAGAGCAAGCCGGCGCTTGCCTCAGTGGCCGTCGCCGACGCGAAGGCTGCCAAACCGGCGGAAAAGAAAGCCACGAAGAAAGGTGCTGCGGCAAAGGCATAGCGTCGCCTGCTTCAGGAGGTTTGAGGGAGATGGATCGGCCCGATGGCAAATATCGGGTTGCTCCTTCCTCTCCGCGCAGCCTTGACGGATATTCCCAACAATTCCGGTAATTTGGCCGCGATCCGCGAAATAGCTGTCACACATCGATGCTACCTATTGCGAAGGGAGCCTCGCAATGAACGGTTGTTATATCGATGATGCGGAGATGACGGGTGCGGCGATGGTCGCGGCCTGCCGTTCCTGGCGCTTTTCCGATAGCATGAGGGGGCTGCGGTGACATCCCTTCTGTTCCTTGCGGCAATCTACCTCCTGGCGGCCTTCATCCTTGTGCTGATCGTCGATCGTTCGGTCGGCATGTTCTTTCCGGCCTCCGCGAAGCAGCTTGCCACGCCGCCGCATGACCCACGATTCCGGGTACTCCCGGCCGATCGCAATTCTCCCGGTCACACGTCGGAACCTTTTCCATGACGATGGGTTCGTCTCTCATTCCGTAGAGGAGAGAGATCATGCCACGAGGAGACAAATCCGCTTATACCGATAAGCAGAAGCGCAAGGCCGAGCATATCGAGGAAGGATATGAGGACCGCGGGGTTTCCCATGGGGAGGCGGAGCGGCGCGCATGGGCGACCGTGAACAAGGAAAGCGGCGGCGGCAAGAAATCCGGCTCGGGGCGAGGCCATCCGGAAAATCATGAATCATCCGAGAAGGGCGGCAGGATCGGCGGAAAGGCGTCGGCGAACCGGCCTGCATCCGCCCGTTCGGCATCCGCGAAGAAAGCCGCGGCAACGCGCAAGCGGCACGAGCATCGCTCTCATTCGTGATCTCGTGCCGTCGAAGAATGCGTTGCCATGGGTGGTCATCGCAGGCTCGATCTCTTACGCTGGGCCGGCAATGCAAGCAGACGATCGCGAAAGAGGCTAACGGGGATTGCGTGCAGATTGCGCATCGATCCTGGCCTTTGAACCTATTTCACCCGCGGGAGGGAAAGCCGAATGTCCTATGAGCTCTATTACTGGGATGGCATCCAGGGGCGTGGCGAATTCGTCCGGCTGGCGTTGGAGGAGGCTGATGCCGCCTATGTCGATGTCTGCCGCGGCCCGGTCGGCAAGGGGCAGGGAACGCCCGCGATGATGGTCATCATGGACGGAAAATCGGACTTCAACATGCCCTTCGCTCCGCCGTTTCTGAAGGACGGCAGTCTGATCATTCCGCATGTGGCGAATATCCTGATGTATTTGGGGCCGACGCTCGGACTGGCTCCAAAGGAGGAAGGCCAACGTCATGTCCTGAACGGCCTGCAACTGACGATCACCGATCTCGTCGCCGAGGTTCACGACACCCACCATCCCATCGCCACATCGAAATATTACAAGGATCAGAAGGAAGAGGCCAAAGCCCGCGCGTCCGAGTTCGTCGAAAACCGCATCCCGAAATTCCTCGGCTACTTCGAGCGCGTCCTCCAGCAGAATCCGCACGGGCCAGCCCATATCTTCGGGGACGGATTGACTTATGTCGACCTTTCGCTGTTCCAGGTCTACGAAGGATTGCGGTATGCCTTTCCGCGCGCCACCGCTCATCTGGACCGCCGCTATCCGCATCTGACCGCGCTGCATGCCGCCGTCATGAAACGACCCAATATTGCCCGCTATCTTCGATCCGATCGCCGCATTCCCTTCAATGAGGACGGCATTTTCCGGCATTACCCGGAACTGGATAGAGATATGGCGTGAGCGATGCTGCTGGATCTGTTCATCCCTGCATGCTGGATCATCTGGGCGATGATCTGGCTTTTTGCCTCATTGGGCGTCAAGAAAAGCGTGCGGCAGGAGGAGCCGCTGTCGAGGCTCGGCAATACCATCCCGATCTGGATCGGCGCCATCCTTCTGGTGGTCCGCCCCTTCTGGCTGGGCCCTCTGGGGCTTCGCATCGTCCCGCATGACCTGATCTCTTATGGGATCGGCGCGGCTTTGACGGTGGCCGGTCTCCTCTTCGCCATCTGGGCGCGATATCATCTTGGTCGCAACTGGAGCGGCGTGATTACGCTGAAGGAGGATCATGCGCTCATCCGGTCCGGTCCCTATGCGCTTGTCCGGCATCCGATCTATTCCGGGCTGATGTTCGCCATTATCGGCTCGGCGATTGCGCGGGGCAATATCGCCGCGGCCCTTGCGATCGTTGCCATGCTCTATGCCGTGCTGCGGCGTGTGCGTATCGAGGAAAGCTGGATGAGCGAGACATTCGGCAGCGACTATGCCGACTACAAGGCGAGCACGCCGGCGCTGATCCCGTTCCTCGTGTAGCAACAAGGTGTAGCGTCAGGTTTTCAGCGGCGATGCTGCCTTGAAGAAGTCGGCCCAGGGGTCGGCGCTGGCCTTGAGACGAGAGGCGGCGTTTCCGACGGAGAAAGAAGCCGGTCCGATCTTGCCATCCAACTCTTCCCAGCCGACCGGCATCGAAACCGGTGCTCCTTTTCTGGCGCGCGACGAATAAGGCGCGACGGCGGTATTGCCGCGACCATTGCGCAGGTAATCGACGAAGATGTGGCCCGGCCGCTTCGCCTTGCTGGCAACCGACAAATATGTCTCCGGACTATCGGCGCTCATGGCATGGGCGACGGCTTCGGCCGCATCCTTCACTTGCGACCAGTTCGCCTGCGGCTTCAGCGAGGCAACGACATGCAGGCCCTTGCCGCCGGATGTCTTGACGAAGGAGATCAGTCCCTGCCTTGAAAACCGGTCCCTTATTTCCCTTGCCGCGGTGACGACCTTGCTCCAGGCGACATCTTCGCCGGGATCGAGGTCCATGATGAGCATGTCGGGCATTTCCCAATGATCCGTGGTCGTGCCCCAGGGATGAATTTCGAGCGCCGCCGATTGGACAAGAGCGGCAAGACCGTCGAAATCCTCGATCTTCAGGAATTTCGCGGCATCCTTGTCTTCCGGGTCGGCAATTTCCTCGATGTGCGGATTGATGCCTTTCCAGGCATGTTTCTGGAAAAAGCGCGGCCCATCGATGCCGTCGGGGCAGCGCAGAAGGGCGAGGGGGCGATTGGCGACGAAGGGTTTCATTCGCTCCCAGGCCAAGGCGTAGTAATCGAGGAGGTCCTGCTTGCTGACCTTGTCGTCGGGCCAGTAGATCCGGTCCGGATGCGTCAATTCCACGGACGTTTCGATACCATCGTGAATGGGCGTCTTTGCCATCTTGCATGCGCTCCATCTTTTGCGACGTGAAAGCCGCCGCGCCGGGCAGATTAGCATTGCCCGGCGCATAAAGTCGATCAGCGGCCGTATTTCACGGCATCAACTGGCCGCCATTGACCTCGACGATCTGACCGGTGATATAGCCGGACAGCGTCGGAGAGGCGAGGAACAGGTAGGCGCCGACGCAATCTTCCGGCGTGCCGACAAAACCCATGGGGATGGTCTTGCGCTGCAGTTCCATTTGCTCGTCGTTGGTATAGCGTTCATGGAACGGCGTCGCGATGACGCCCGGAGCGACCGCATTGACGCGGATCTTGTCGTTGACGAATTCCTTGGCGTGGCCGTGGGTAATGGTCGAGACGAACCCCTTGGAGGCCGCATAGAGGATCGCGCCGTTGCCGCCGCCGTTGCGCGCGGCGATCGAGGTGGTGTTGATGACGAAGCCGCCCTGCCGCCTGAGATAGGGATGGGCCGCGCGGGTTGCCGCGAGCACGGAGCGGGCATTGAGGTTCATCACCCGCTCGTAATGCTCATCCGTCATGTCGGCGGTGGGAAGACGGCCCAGCATGCCGCCGGCGTTGTTCACCAGGCCATCGAGGCCGCCCAGAGCTTCGGCTGCGTCGCGGACGACGCGCTCGGTCTCGCCGTCCTGCGAGACGTCGCCCTGAAGGAGATGGACCGTACCTCCGCCGGCCTTGATCTCCGCCGCCAACTTTTCGGCCGGCTCGCGGCTCGCATTGAAGTGCAGGCCGATCTTCATGCCCTGCACCGCAAAGGCGCGCGCGACGGCGGCGCCGATGCCGGTCGAGGCGCCTGTTATCAGCACACGCTTTCCGGCCAGATCGGGGATGCGAATGGACGCAAGCGATTGCGCGAGTTCTGCCATGACGACTCCTCCTGAATGTCAACCAATCATATGACGAAATATGCCTTGTCTTAGCAGGCTCGGGAATGGAAAGGCAATCAGGGCGGCGCGGATAAATGGACGCGGTTTTCCCCGCAAACGCCGGTCGATGCCAAGACGTCTCGCGCATTTCCGGCGCTCGTCCGCGAACGAACGGGCCGCCCCGCTATCGAAAGACACATTGTTGAGGGACCTCGAATGTGCGACCATACGGGTGGGAGGAGCGATCCATGGTGTCGACATTGTCGCACATTAAGGAGATCGAGCGTGTCGCCATGGGGGCCACCAGCCCTCGCGATGCGCCTGTCGTGCAGTCTTGGCTGCGGTGTCTCAACGACTACAGGCTGGACCCTGCCGCCGCGCAGGAAGCTTATATCGTGCCGGAGGTCAAGCTTCGCGAGCATCGAGAGCAGGCGGAGGAATTGATCCGCATCGGCCGTTCGGGGCTCGAGCGACTCTTCAGCCAGGTCGTCGAGCAGAATTACGTGCTGCTCCTGTCCGATGCCCGTGGCGTGACCGTGGATTTCATGGGCGATCCGACCTTCGACAACCAGTTGCGCAAGGCGGGACTTTATCTCGGTTCGGAATGGTCGGAGAACCGGGCGGGAACCTGCGCTGTCGGCGCCTGCATCGTCTCGGGCGAGCCGGTCATCATCCATCAGGACGACCATTTCGACACCAGCCATATAGGGTTGACCTGCACGGCAGCGCCGATCTTCGATACGCTCGGCGATCTGACGGCGGTGCTCGATATCTCGCAGCTTCGCTCGCCGACGGCAAAGGCCAGTCAGCAGCTTGCCGCACATCTTGTCGCATCGACCGCTCGCCGCATCGAGCTTGCCAACCTGATGACGCGCACGCGCAACGACTGGGTATTGCGGCTGGCGCGCTCGCCCGAATTTCTCGATGTCGATCCGGACGCGGCGATCGCGCTCGACGGCAGCGGCCGCATTACCGGCATGACGCATGGCGGCTTCGGGGCACTGGCCCGCGCGATGAACATGCACGGGATCGTGACCCGCCGGTTCATCGGTCAGCCGATCGACAGCTTCTTCGATATCGAGCTCGACGATCTTCCCCTTTTGATGCGGGGACAACCGAACGGCGACAGGCTTCTCAAGGCAAAGAGCGGTCTGGCCGTCTTTGCCAGCGCCATCGCGCCGGCTGCGGGCTTTCGTCGCGTGCCGAGCGCCGACGTCGCGAAAATTCGCAGCCCCTTCAAGGACCTCAGCTTCGGCGATCCGGCCATGGAGCGCCTTCAGGCGCGGGCGGCCAAACTCGCCGGACGGGGCATTCCGATCCTCATCCAGGGGGAAACGGGCAGCGGCAAGGAATATCTGGCGCGCGCGATCCACGACAGCGGCGACGCCGCCGGAAAATTCGTTGCGGTCAATTGCGCCGCGATCCCCGAGCAGCTGATGGAATCGGAATTGTTCGGCTATGCCCCCGGCGCCTTTACCGGCGCCAACCAGAAAGGCAAGCGCGGCCTTATCGAAGAGGCCGACGGCGGCACCTTGTTCCTCGATGAAATCGGCGACATGCCGCTTGCGCTGCAAAGCCGGCTGCTGCGCGTCCTTTCGGAAAACGAGGTCCTGCCCGTCGGGGCATTGAAGGCGCGGCCGGTGCATCTGCGCCTCCTGTCGGCCTCGCATCGGGATCTGGCGGAACTGGTCGCGCTCGGGCAATTCCGGCAGGATCTTTATTATCGGCTGAATGCCGTCACCCTGGCGCTGCCGCCATTGCGCGCGCGGCAGGATCTTTCGGCCATGATCGACCATCTTCTGCAGCGCATCGGTCGGGACAATGGACACTTCTATCGGCTGGATGCATCTGCCCGCGCGGCTCTGCTGCGCCATGGCTGGCCAGGGAATATCCGCGAACTCTCCAATGCGTTGCGTGTCGCCGCCGCGCTTTCGGAAAGCGGCGTCATCACCATGGAGTGCCTGCCGGAAACGCTCTGCGATGACGAGGCACTGCGAAGTGGCGAGCCTGCGGCCGATCTCCGCAAAGCGCTCGACGAATGCGGCAACAACGTTTCGGCGCTTGCCCGCAAGCTCGGCGTCAATCGCTCCACGATCCATCGCCGGCTGAAGCGCCTCAACTGACGCATTCATTGCAACACCTGTTGCGTCAAGAGTGTTGCATGTTCGCGGCCTGGATCTCTGGCCGAAATGCAAGCTTTTGAAAAATCGGCATTTCCTGTTCTGCCGCGATCTGGCATGCCGCTTGCTGTCTTCTCGTTGCAAGAGCAAACGAGGAGGAAACAGGAATGAAAGCTCTCCGCTTCCATGCCGCCAAGGATCTGCGTGTCGAGGATATTCCACAACCGGCCGAGCCAGGCCCCGGTCAGGTGCTGATCAAAAATCGCTTTTGCGGCATTTGCGGCACCGATCTGCATGAATATGCCTATGGTCCGATCTTCGTGCCGAAGGAGCCGCACCCCTTTACCAAGGCGCATGGGCCGCAGGTTCTCGGCCACGAATTCGGCGGGGTGGTGAAGGCCGTAGGCGAGGGTGTCAGCCATGTGAAGGTCGGCGATCGCGTCTCGGTTCAGCCGCTCATCATGCCGCGCGAGGGTGACTATTATGCCGACCGCGGCTTGTTTCACTTGAGTTCGCAGCTCGCGCTGGCCGGCCTGTCGTGGCAGTCGGGCGGCATGGCGGAGGCGGCGCTGCTCAACGATTACAACGTCCAGCCTATCCCCGAGAGCCTGAGCGACGAGGAAGCCGCTCTCATCGAGCCAACCGCCGTCGCCGTCTATGCCTGCGACAGGGCAGGTGTAACGGCAGGCAACAGCGTGCTCATCACCGGGGCAGGGCCGATCGGCATCCTGACGGCGATGGCGGCGCGCGCGGCCGGCGCGACGCAGATCTTCATGTCCGATCTCAACGACACGCGGCTGGCGCTCGCAAGAGAAGCGCTCAAGGACGTTCGAACCATAAATCCGAGATCGGCGAACGTCGGAGAGGTCATCCGCAGCGAGACGGAAGGTGGTGTCGGTTGCGATATCGCCATCGAGTGCGTCGGCAACGAACACGCCCTGAAGAATTGCGCCGATGCCGTGCGCAAGCAGGGCGTCGTCGTCCAGACCGGGCTGCATCCCCACGAGAACCCGCTGAACTGGTTCGACGTCACTTTCAAGGACATCGATATCCGCGGCTCCTGGGCCTATCCGACCCATTACTGGCCGCGTGTCGCCAGACTGATTGCCAGCGGCCAGATTCCGGCCCTGCGGATCGTCACCAAGTTCGTGTCGCTCGGCGAAGCCGTTACCGGAGGCTTCGACCAGCTGCTCGATCCCGCCGGCAAGCACCTCAAGATATTGATCGATCTGTCGCGATAACCGCCGACCCATGGGGCGGTCGAGGAGCCGCCCCGAAAATCTTCAAAGAGCAGGAGGAGATGAAATGCTCGATAAAACCCCGACCACCCGTATTCAGGCACTTCTCGATAAATTCAGCGACGCGCTTGCCGCCGGCCACATCGACGGGGCCGTGTCCATGTTTGCGGAGGAGTGCTACTGGCGCGATCTCGTCGCCTTTACCTGGAACATCAAGACGGTCGAAGGGCGCGATCAGGTCCGCGACATGCTGCAGGCCCAGCTTGCCGGCACCAAGCCATCCAACTTCCGCGTCGCAGCCGGCGAGGAGGCGACGGAGGCGGATGGCGTGCTCGAGAGCTGGATCTCGTTTGAAACCGGCGTCGGGCGCGGCTATGGCCTCATCCGCTTCAAGAACGGTCTGATCTGGACCCTGCTGACAGCCCTGGTCGAATTGAAGGGACATGAGGAAAAGGCCGGCTTCACGCGGCCGCTCGGTGCCAAGCATGGCCAGAATATGGGCGCCAAGACATGGAAGGAGGAGCGCGAGGAAGAAGCCCGCACGCTCGGCTACGACAAGCAGCCTTATGTCGTTATCATCGGCGGCGGGCAGGGCGGCATCGCCCTCGGCGCGAGGCTGCGCCAGCTCGGCGTTCCCACCATTATCCTCGAAAAGAACGACAGGCCGGGCGACTCTTGGCGCAAACGCTACAAGTCGCTCTGCCTGCACGATCCCGTCTGGTACGATCACCTGCCTTACATCGACTTCCCGAAGAATTGGCCCGTCTTCGCACCGAAGGACAAGATCGGCGACTGGCTGGAATTCTATACGAAGGTCATGGAGCTGAATTACTGGACCCGGTCCACGGCCAAGTCGGCAAAATGGGACGAGTCGGCAAAGGAATGGACCGTTGTGGTCGATCGCGATGGCGAGGAGGTCACTCTCCGGCCGAAGCAACTCGTCTTTGCCACCGGCATGTCCGGCAAGGCCAACATTCCCGATTTCAAGGGTCGTGAGAATTTCAAGGGAGAGCAGCACCATTCCTCCCAGCATCCCGGGCCGGATGGCTACAAGGGAAAGAAGGTGGTGGTCATCGGCTCGAACAACTCGGCTCACGATATCTGCGCCGCTCTGTATGAGGCCGGTGTCGATGTGACGATGATCCAGCGGTCGACCACGCATATCGTGCGGTCCAATACGCTGATGGATATCGGGCTCGGCGCGCTCTATTCGGAGCAGGCGCTGGCAAACGGCGTGACCACGGCAAAGGCTGACCTGATCTTTGCCTCGCTGCCATACAGGATCATGCACGAGTTCCAGATTCCGCTGTATAACCAGATGCGCGAACGCGACGCCGATTTTTATGCGGCTTTGGAAAAAGCCGGCTTCCAATTGGATTGGGGCGCGGACGGTTCCGGCCTGTTCATGAAATATCTGCGGCGCGGTTCGGGCTATTATATCGACATCGGCGCCTCCCAGCTCATCATCGATGGCAAGGTCAAGCTCGCGGCAGGTCAGGTTGCCGAGATCACGGAAAATTCCGTGAAGCTCGACAACGGGAAGGAGATTCCGGCGGATGTCATCGTCTATGCCACGGGCTATGGTTCGATGAATGGCTGGGTCGCCGACCTGATCGACCAGGAGACGGCCGACAAGGTCGGCAAGGTTTGGGGATTGGGCTCCGATACACCCAAGGACCCCGGCCCCTGGGAAGGCGAACAGCGCAATATGTGGAAGCCGACGCAGCAGGAAGCATTGTGGTTCCACGGCGGCAATCTGCATCAGTCGCGGCACTATTCCCAGTATCTTTCCCTGCAATTGAAGGCGCGGATGGAAGGTATTCCGACGCCCGTCTATGGCTTGCAGGCCGTTCATCACAAACGGTAGAGGATTTCAGGATTCTTTCATAACCTTTTGAAACCACCGCGATTTCGATCGATGCTCGAATTAAGGTATCGGTTGAGGTCGCGGTGAAAACGCTCGGCAACGATCGGTGAAACGGTCGATACGATCTGGCGTGGCGACGCTGCGGCGGATAATGAAGATGTCAGGGGAGTCGAGCGCTTGGGCCTCTTTACGATGAAGCCATGGCGACTGCGGCTTTCAACAACAGAGAGAGACCGAGCATATCATGAGCAAGAACAAGCTGATCCGTTTCGATGTCGCCGACAACCAGGCCGGCGGCCAGCGCCGCCCCTTTGCCAAGGCTGTCAGGGCCGGCGACTTCGTTTATGTCTCTGGCCAGGTCCCGACCATCAACGGCGAAATCGTCACCGGCAATATCGTGGCGCAGACCGAACAGGTCATCGCCAATATCAAGGATGTTCTAGCCCTTGCCGATTGCACGCTCGAACATGTGGTGAAGGTCAATGTCTGGCTGGACGATGCGCGCGATTTTTCGAGCTTCAATGCCGTGTTCGAAAAGCATTTCATCGATCACCCGCCGGCGCGCTCGACCGTCCAGTCACCAATGATGGTCGATGTGAAGGTCGAGATGGACGTGGTTGCCTATAAGCCGCTCGACTGAGCGGGCGCATCGGTTGGCCGTTTCCGGTCCGCCTGAAGCTCAAGGTTCCGATGCCGCCATGGGCCGGCATCGGGCCTATTTCTAACAATCGCTCTTACGCTTTTTTCCCACCGTCATCAGTCAGCGCAGGCGCCTTGCCGCTTTGTTTCGGTCATTGCGGACGGCCTGCGTGGACGGGGCACTCATCCGCTTCCCAACCCGGCCGCGGCGGGCTCCCGCGTGCCCGGTTCCCTCTTTTTCAAATGCGAAACCATCCTTGTTGATTTCCAATCAGCGATTGACGAGTCTCGAAACTCACGATTAAATCAATTTGATTGACTACTCGAAAACAACGAGAGGGAACGATAAAATGGGAACGAAGAACAGAACATTGCGCGATCTCTTCCATCGAACGTCCTGGGCGGCAGCGGCTCTGGGCGCTTCGCTGGCTCTCGGCTCCGGCATTGCGTCGGCGGCCGAGGCCATTCTGACGATGCATATCGAAGAGCAGACCAGCTGGGTCAGCAACTTCAATCCTTTCGATCTGGCTGGTCGCCGGCAGAGCACGATGGATTTCATTTATGAGCCACTGGTTATCTTCAACGCCAGTGATGGCGGCAAGCCGGTCTGGCGTCTGGCGACGAACTACAAGTTTTCCGACGATCTCTTGTCGATCACCTATGATCTCCGTCCCGGTGTGAAGTGGTCCGATGGACAGCCGCTGACCTCGGCCGACGTGAAGTACACGATCGACCTGATGCTGAAAAATCCGGCCGTCGATACGGTCGGTGTCGGCCAGACGGTCGCCTCCGTCGACGCGCCGACGCCGACACAGGTGAAGATCAACCTCAAGGCCGTAAATTCCGAATTCCCGGAATCGCTCGCCGATCTCGCCGTCGTGCCTGAGCACATCTGGAAGGACGTTGCCGATCCGGTCGCCTTCAAGAACGAAAAGCCTGTCGGCTCCGGTCCGATGACCGAGGTGCGCCGTTTCACGCCTCAGGTCTACGAGCAGTGCCGCAATCCGAATTACTGGGACGCCGCATCGCTGCATGTCGATTGCCTGCGCCTGCCGCAGATTTCGGGCAACGACCAGATGCTGGCGCTGCTGCCGGAAGGCACTGTCGACTGGATCGGCTCGTTCCTGCCGCAGATCGACAAGACCTTCGTCGCGCTCGACCCCGAGCACAACGGATATTGGCAGCCGCCGGCGGAAACCGTGGCCTTCCAGATGAACTTCAAGTCTTCGAATGCCGGCAATCTCGAAGCGTTCAAGGATCTCAATTTCCGCCACGCCTTCAGCCTGGCAATGGATCGCAAGTCGATGGTCGATATCGCCGGCTTCGGCTATCCGGTCGTCAACCTGCATGCCAGTGGCCTGCCGCCGCGCTTCGAAAGCTGGCGTAACAAGGCTGCCGAAGGCGACAAGGACGCCTTCATGGGATTCGATACCGACAAGGCGAACAAGATCCTCGATGATGCCGGCTACAAGAAGGGTGCCGATGGCTTCCGCACCACGCCGAGCGGCAAGCCGATCACCTTCGCCATCATCGTGCCGAACGGCTGGACCGACTGGATCGATGCCGTGCAGATCGCCGTCGAAGGGCTGCGTGCTTCCGGCATCAATGCATCGGTCGCAACGCCGGAATACGAGCAGTGGCGCAAGCAGCTTCTCGATGGCAGCTTCGATGTCGTCATGAACTCGCGCGCCGACAGCGCCACACCATTCCAGGGCTACTATCAGAGCCTGTCGACGGCTTATGCCGGCAAACTCACGGTCTCAGCGCCGCGCTATTCCAACCCGAAGCTCGACGCGCTTTTCGACCAATATCTGAAATCGTCTTCCGATGACGAACACAGGAAGATCTTCAACGATATTCAGGTGCTCATCGCCGACGATTTCCCGGTCGTGCCGGTCTTCAACGGTCCGACCTGGTATCAGTACTCCAGCAAGCGGTTTACCGGCTGGGTCACGGATAAAGATCCGGTGATGAACCCGGAAAACCACGACAACAACCGCATGCGTCTCATGCATCTGCTGCGCCTGAAGCCGGTCCAATAGGCCACAGCGAAGGAAGCAGAGATGCGTGTTTCAAGCCGGCGCCTCGGCGTCTATGCGGTGGCCCTGGCCTTCGCGATCGTCGTGAACTTCATTCTTCCCCGGCTTATGCCGGGGAGCCCCGTCGACGCCATGGTCGCCCAGCTGGGGCCGCGGGCCACACCCGCGGCCGTGGAGGCGATCAAGGCCCGTTTCGGCGAGATCGATCAGCCGATCGCGATGCAGTTCCTCGACTATCTCAAAGGGCTCGCCACCTTCGACCTGGGCGTTTCGGTCAAATATTATCCTCAGACGGTGGTCCAGGTGTTGAGCCGCGCCACGCTGTGGACCGTCTTCCTGGTCGTCACCGCGATCATCTTTTCGCTGTGCGTCGGCGTCGTGCTCGGCGCGATTGCAGCCTGGAGGCGCGGCGGGCGGTTCGACACGATCGTATCGCCCTTTGCCGTGATCCTGTTCTCGATACCGCCCGTCATCGTCGCGCTCACGACCTTGTTCGTCTTTGCGGTATCGCTGCGCTGGTTTCCGGTGGGATATGCCTATGACCCCAATCTCGATCCGGGCTTCAACTTTACCTTCTTCGGCAGCGTGTTTATGCATGCGATCCTGCCGGTGCTGACCCTGTCTCCGTTTCTGATCGGCGAATTCCAGACGACGATGCGATCGTCGATGATCGTCGTGCTGGGAGAGGATTACGTGACGATGGGGCGTGCCAAGGGGCTCAGCAACCTTGCCGTTATGTTCGGCTACGGCGCTCGTAACGCGCTGCTGCCGGTCCTCACCAATCTGGCGCTGATGCTTGGCGCCGTGTTCGGCGGCTCGATCGTCACGGAGATCGTTTTCAACTATCCGGGTCTTGGCTTGACGCTGTTTACCGCCAGCGTGGCGCGCGACTATCCCGTCATCCAGGGCCAGTTGCTGCTGATGACGCTGGCGACCCTTGGCGCCAATTTCCTCGTCGACATTATCTACGGCCTCGTCGATCCGCGATTGAGGGAGGCCGGTCGATGAGTTTTTCGCTTCGATCCATCTTCAGTCAGAAGAAGGCGCTCGTCGGCTTCGTCATCGTCGCCGCCCTGTGCCTGATGGCGATCTTCGCGCCGATCATCGCTCCGGGCGAACCCGGCGCCCGCGTGGGACGCTCGCATCAGCCGCCATCCGTCGAGCACGTTTTCGGCACCACCAAGATGGGCCGTGACGTCTATAAGCAGTTTGTCTGGGGTGCGAGAAGTTCGCTTTCCGTCGGTTTTGCCACGGGCATCGCAATCACCGTGATCGGCACGGCCATCGGCCTGATCGCCGGTTATGCCGGCGGCAAGACCGACGCCGCGCTCGATCTGGCCACCAACGCCGTGCTGGTCATCCCGAACATGCCGTTGCTCATCCTGCTTGCCTCCTTCGCGGGCACGGTCGGGCCGATGACGATCATGACCATCATCGCCTTGACGTCCTGGCCGTGGGGGGCGCGCATGACGCGCTCGCAGACGATGGCGCTGCGCAACCGCGATTTCATCACCGCCGCCAAGATGATCGGCGAGCCGGCCTGGCGCATCATCTTCGTCGAGATCCTGCCGAATCTGACGCCGCTCATCGGCATCAATCTGGTCGGCAGCATCATCTACGCGATCGTCGCCCAGACCACGCTTGAATATCTCGGCTTTGGCGATCCGCTGAAGGTCACTTGGGGCACCATGCTCTACAACGCCCAGAATGCCTCGGCCATCATGGTCGGCGCCTGGTGGGATATCGGCGTGCCGGCCATCGGCATCGCGCTGACGGGCCTTGGACTGGCGCTGATCAACTTCACCTTCGACGAAATCGCCAATCCGCAATTGCGTTCCGGCCCGGCCTTGACCCGCTGGTTCCGCCTGACGCGCGCCCGCAATCGCATGATGAGGTCAGGCCAATGAGCGACAACCTGCTTGAGATCGAACACCTCGACATTGATTACCTGCTCGACAAGGGCGATTTCCGGGCGGTGAAGGACGTGTCCTTCAATATCGGCCGCGGTGAGATTTTTGGTCTTGCCGGCGAATCCGGCTGCGGCAAGAGCACGATCGCCTATGCGATCACGCGGCTTTCCAAGGCACCGGCCTGGATCAGCGGCGGAAGCATCCGCCTGGATGGCAAGGATCTGCTGAAAATGCCGGAAAACGAGTTGCAGAGGATCCGCTGGAAGCGCATCGGCATGGTGTTCCAGAGCGCCATGAATTCGCTCAATCCGCTGATGCGGGTGGAGGCGCAGTTTCACGATGTCCTGCATCGCCATACCGGATGCTCGCGCCAGGAATCGCGAGCGCGTGCCGAAGAGATGTTCAAGCTGGTGGGCATCCCCCCGCACCGCGTTAGCGACTATCCGCATCAGTTTTCCGGCGGCATGCGCCAGCGCATCGTCATTGCCATCTGCCTGGCGCTGCGTCCCGAACTCATCATCATGGGCGAGCCGACGACGGCTCTGGATGTCGTCGTGCAGCGCGAGATCCTGGAGCAGGTGCTCGACCTGCAGCAGACCTACGGCTTCTCGGTGCTCTTCATCACCCACGACCTGCATCTGATGGCGCAGCTTTGCCACCGCATCGGCGTCATGCTGAAGGGAGAGCTGGTCGAGGTCGGCGATGTCTCGCAGGTCAGCCAGTCGCCCGTTCACGATTACACGCGCAAGCTCTGGAACGCCATCCCGCAGCTTCCGGCCAGCACTCACCCTTCCGGAGTTTTCGCATGAAACCGCAGATACAGGCTGTGACTGCAGAACCCGTCATCCGGCTGGATGATATCCAACGCCACTTCGGCACAGTGCATGCCTTGAAGAGCGTCTCCTTCTCCCTCTTTGCAGGAAAGGCGCTGGCATTGGTCGGCGAATCCGGCTGCGGCAAGACCACATGCGCCCGCATCATCGCCCGGCTCGACAAGCCGACGGCCGGCAGGCTTCTGTTTCGCGGGCAGGATCGTACGGCACGCGGTTCGGGCAGGGAAGAGCGGATGTATCGCAAGGACGTCCAGATGGTCTTTCAGGACCCGTTCTCCTCGCTCAACCCGGCCTTCACCATCAATCACCACGTCGCCCGGCCGCTGCAGCTGCATGGGCAGGACAAGCCGAAAGCCGAGCGGGACGATGACATATCGAAGCTGCTCGAAAGCGTCGGGCTCGATCCTTCGGTGACGCGCCAGAAGTTTCCGCATGAACTGTCCGGCGGCCAGCGGCAGCGCGTCAACATCGCGCGTGCTCTCGCGGTCGCACCGAGCGTGCTGGTCGCGGACGAGCCGACCTCGATGCTCGATGTGTCGATCCGCAAGGACATTCTCGATCTGCTGGCGCGGGTAAAACGGGAAAACGATCTCGCCATGCTCTACATTACCCACGATATCGCGACGGCCGCCCATGTCGCGGAGGAGATCGTGGTGATGTTCGCCGGACAGATGGTCGAATGGGGTGAGAGCAATGCCGTCCTCGCCAGTCCGAAGCATCCCTACACGCAGCTTCTGCTGTCGGCGGTGCCGGATGGCGGCCGCAGGTTCGTGACTGGTGGCAGCGCCCGCTTCCTCGAACAGGCGGAGAGGATCCGCTCGCTCAGCCGGCCGGTCTCGACCAAGGTCGAGCAGGTCGGCCCCAATCATTTCGTGCGTGTGCTCGTCGCATCGAACTAGAAGGATTCTTGTCTTGGATTACCTGGTCAATCTATCGACCCTGCCGGCCGACACGCAATCGCCCGAGCGCATGGAGAAGGCAGGCGTCACCGTCCGGCGTGCGCTGCCGCCCGAGCTGAGGCTCATCACCGGCTGGGTGGCTGAACATTTCAGCGAGGGATGGGCAAGCGAGACGACGGTGGCGATGACCCGCCAGCCGCCGACCTGCTTCATCGCCACGCGTAATCGCGAGCTTGTCGGCTTTGCCTGCCATGAGGCGACGGCGCGCGGCTTCTTCGGCCCGACCGGCGTCGACGAAAGCGTGCGCGGTCTCGGCATCGGCCGTGCGCTGCTCTTTGCCTGCCTCAACGATCAGAAGGCGATGGGTTACGCCTATACCGTCATCGGCGATGTCGGCCCCTCGGAATTCTACGAGAAGACGGTGGGCGCCATAATGATCCCCAATTCCGCGCCCGGCATTTATGCCGGCATGCTCAAGCTTTGAACGATCCCTTCAGGAAGAGAGAATGCTCATGTCCACACCGCGATCCCTGGCTCTGCGGCTTGAAACCACTTGGAACCCGCCAGCCGACGGCAAGGAATTTTCCTATGTCCTGCGGCTGAAGAACCTGTCCCCGGAGGCGCTTTCGGGCTTTTCGCTCTGTGTCAGTGGCCCCGGCCGCGTCGACCCGGCCGGTATCGTCGAGGGTGCGACGGTCACGAAGCGGTTGTCCAACTTTACGGAATTCCAGCCGCCGGAAGGTTTCGTGCTGGCAGGAGGAGAGACCTGGACCATCACGGTTCATGCCCTGAGCTGGCCGTTCCGGCACTGGACCGACGGTGCCACCAGCGCCTATCTTGCGCTTCCCGATGGAACCGCCGTATCGCTCGCCGCTGAACCGACGCGCACGTCGTCGAGCAACGCGCCGCTGAAGCGCGGCGCCGAGATTTATCCAGTGCCGGCCCACCCGCCTGTGCCGCTATCGATCATTCCCTGGCCGAACCATGTCGCGGTTTCCTCGCGGCGGCCGCTGCCGGCTGGCTTTGCGCTGAAAGCGAGCACGCCGGAGGCTCAGGCCGCGGCTGAAAGTTTCACCGCTCTCGTCGAGCATCTCTTCGCTGCCGAGGGCCTCGTGCGTCCGGAAGCCGAGGGTGCCGTGCCGGTAGAGCTGCGGCCTGCCGCGGGCCTTGGCCCGGAAGCCTACAGGCTGGCCTTCTCGCCGCAGGCGATCGCGGTCGAGGCAAGCACGCAGACCGGCTTTGTCTATGGCCTCGTGACCCTCGGCCAGATCTGGCGCGGCGCGCGGCTGCATCCGCAGGCTTTCCATTTCCCGGCCGCAGGCGAGATCGCCGACGAGCCATCCATGAGCTGGCGCGGCCTGCATCTCGATGTCTCCCGCCAGTTCTACGGCACGGCCGAAATCAAGAAACTGATGGCGGTGCTTGCCTGGAACAAGCTCAACCGCTTCCATTGGCACCTGTCGGATGACGAGTCCTGGCGTGTCGAGATCGATGCCTATCCGGCGTTGACGGAGATCGGCGCATGGCGCGGCCACGGCCTGCCGCTGCCGCCGCTTCTCGGCTCCAGCCCCGCGCGCACCGGCGGTTATTATACCAAGGCGGCGGTGCGCGAGATCGTCGCCTATGCCAAGGGCTTCGGCATCGAGATCCTGCCCGAGATCGATATGCCCGGCCATTGCTATGCCATGCAGCAGGCGATCCCCGAGCTTCGCGATCCGAACGAAGTCGGCAGCTACTATTCGGTTCAGGGCTTTCCGGACAACTGCATCAACCCGGCGCGGGAAAAAACCTATGAGGTGGTCGAGACCATCCTCTCCGAATTGATCGAGCTCTTCCCGTTCAAGACGATCCATATCGGTGCCGATGAAGTGCCGCTCGGCGCCTGGTCGGGATCGCCGGAAGCCTTGGCCCGCCTGCGCGCGCTGGCCGGAGACGAAGTTGCCGATGCCCATGCCAAGCGCCTGAACGTCATCACCAATACGCATGGGGCCGACGATATTCACGGCTCCGGCGCAGCCATCCTGCAGGCCGAATTCCTGGAGCGCGTCCAGGCGTTTCTCGCTTCGAAGGGCTGCGTGACCGGCGGCTGGGAAGAGGCGGCGCATGGCGACAGGATCGACAAGGACAAGAGCTATCTCTGCAGCTGGCGCAATGTCGAAGTGGCGGCCGAACTTGCCGGACGAGGCTACGAGATCGTCGTCTGCCCCGGTCAGGTCTATTATCTCGACATGGCGATGCGCCCCGACTGGGATGAGCCGGGCGGCAGCTGGGCGGGTTATTCCGATGCCGAGAAGATCTACACCTTCGATCCCGTCGGCGGCTGGACGGAAGAGCAGAAGGAAAAGCTTCGCGGCATCCAGGCCTGCATCTGGTCGGAGCCGATGACCGACCGCGCGGTTTTCGACAGGCTGGTCTTCCCGCGTCTCTCCGCGCTCGCCGAAACCGGCTGGACGAAGCCTTCGGCGAAATCCTGGGAGCGATTCAAGGCACTGGCCGGCACGATGCCGCTGCTTTACGGCCTGCATCAATTCTGACAGCCATGACCCTCAGGCGCGGCCCATGCCGGTCGCGTCTGAGGGCCATTGATGACATGCAGTTGGGAGGGATTGCGGGACCCGCACCGTTACACGCCGCCATGATGTGTCAGCGGTTTCTGCAGCACGTCGAACTGCGGGTTCGTTTCCGAAAAGATGGGAAGGGCTGCCGCGCCAAGGATGGCGGTGTCCTTGCCGGTGGCGCCGATCATCAGGCGCGGGATCGTTCGCTTTTCGCTCGGATTTACCGGTATATGGAGCGGCTCGACGCGTTCGGCCAGCCGGGTCATCAAGGATGTCGGCGCGCTGCCGCCAAGAACGATCGTCTGCGGATCGAACGCAAGCTCCAGAAAATCGATCGTCTGCCGCAGCGGCTGTACGGCCTGTTCCAGCCAGACCTCCAGGCCACGGCCGTTTGCGGCGATCATCGCATCAAGTTCGTCGGGATCGAGTTCCTGGGCATCCTCGATGCCGAGACATTCGTAGGCGACGGATGGCGATACGTAGCGGTCGAGACAGCCACGTTTGCCGCAGCTGCAGAGCCGGCCGTGCGGCTCGACGATAATGTGACCGATTTCGCCGGCATTGGCGCGGCTGCCCTTGTAGAGATGGCCGTCGAGAAACATGCCGGCACCGATGCCGCCGTCACCCGCCAGGAAAAGATAGACGAAGCTTCCGAGACCGCGGGCGACGCCGTGGAGCCGTTCGCCGATCGCCGCTGCCGTCGCGTCGTTTTCCACCAGTACGGGCAGGTCGACAAGCCGTTCCAGCTCGCTTGCGACCGGGAAATCCTGCCAGCCCGGCAGGTTGAGCGGGCTGAGCGACGTCACGCCGCCATCGGCATAGCGCCCGGGCAAGGCGATGCCGGCCCCGAGCAGCCTGTCGCGATCGAAGGAGAAGGCCAGCTGTAGATCTCTGACGATCGCGGCAAAGATCGGCATCGCCTCAGCCGGTCCCGGCCGGTCGACATTGCGTTCGATACGCGCGCAAACTGCGCCGGATAGGTCTGTGAGCACGCCCGCCGCACGCCGACGACCCAGCTCGAGGCCGATGGAATAGGCCCCCGTCGGATTGATGGTATAGGGAATGATCGGCTGGCCGCGCGCGATCTTCTGCGCTTCCATCGGCATCAGCAGATGCGAACGCGCCAATTCCTCCACGATGTTCGAAACCGTCTGTGTGGTCAGCGCCGTCATGCGGGCAATGGCTGCGCGCGACATCGGTCCGTTGGTGCGGATGGCCTCGATCACGACACGCCGGTTATGCGACTTGGCCTGTTCGAGATTCGTGCCGGAAATTATCTTCATGAGATGATTGGGAATTTCTGTATCGGCGTTCGATTGCTGTTGTCTGCCACGCTTTGCCGCTGCGTGACGGGGAGGGCGGCCGCTTGCCGTTATTTGCCTCTACCCGGCATTTTCCATTCTTTTGCCGATCCGTTCAAGGCGCGATCGGCCGACGCGGCAACGGTTGCGGGATAATACAGAGGCTTTTTTCTCTTTCCCGGATGATCGCAGCCGATCTTTCCCGCGGTCGTCACTGCACCGGAGCTCGATGTCTTCATGTCTCTCATCGGAGACATATCCGGCAAACGATGACATTGCCGCAAACTCCTTGCTCTCAGCCCCATTTTCATCACGACCTTTCGCTTCGCAGGGCGCGGGGATGCGTGGACAACCGGGAGGTAAGTAAGGCCCGGTTAACCATGGCCGGCTCTTGCAGGAGGGGTAAGCGGCGGCGGCAAGGCTGCATCTCGCAGCTATTGTCCCTTGAAAATCAATTAGAAAGCTCAAGTTCCCAAAGTCGTTTCATTGGCTTTTGAATCATAATATGTATGGGACTCCTCACATAGAATATGTATAGTGAGATTGGAATCGGCTTCGGCCGATCCGCATCCCTGCCGGTCGCCCCGCGCTGGATGATTGCGATGGCGGCCGGTGGCGTTTCTTACGTTCGACCGAAGATAGCCTGTATCATCTTGCCAATCGGGAGCCCCCAGTGTCTGAACTCTGTCCCAAGCGCCTGTCCCGGCGCCATTTCCTTTCCTCCGTTGCCCTGACCGTTTTTGCCGGAAGCGCCGGTCCCGTATTGGCGCGATCGTATATCGGCGGCAACCTTCCCTGGACGTCCTATGCGGCCGATCCGCCGAGGCAGGTGACGGCCGGCGGCTGGAAGTTCTTCACCGAGCAGGAGGCGCGCGCGATCGAGGCGATCGCGGATCGGATGATCCCGGCCGACAATCTCAGCATCGGCGGCAAGGAAGCCGGCTGCGCCGTTTATCTCGATCGCCAGTTGGCGGGAGCCTACGGCAATTCCAGCCGGCTCTATACGCAGGGGCCCTTCCTGCCCGGCTTGCCGACGCAGGGCTATCAGGGCGCGGATAATCCGATGCAAATCTACCGCAAGGGTCTGGCCGCCATCGACGCATATCTGAAGCAGAACAAGGGCGGGAAGGCCTTTGCCGACCTTCCGCCCGAGGAGCAGGACGGCTTCCTTACCGATCTGGAGGCCGGCAAGGTCAAGCTCGACAACAATGTCGACGGCAAGGCGCTGTTCAATACCATTCTCGGCAGCATCATGGAGGGATTTTTTGCCGATCCGGTCTACGGCGGCAACAAGGACATGGCTTCATGGAAGATGATCGGCTTTCCCGGCGCGCGCTACGACTATCGCGATCACGTCAGCAAATTCAACGAGCCCTATCCATACCCGCCGATCTCCATAGCAAGCCAGCCGTTCTGGGCGGAAAAGTAAGAGGCCAGCCATGACAAAAATCCTTCCTCGTAAAGATGTCGTCATCATCGGTCTCGGTTGGACCGGTTCCATTCTTGCTCATGAGCTTACCGAACAGGGACTGGATGTTCTTGCCATCGAACGCGGTCCCTGGCGGGACACGGCGACCGATTTCAACATCGGCTATGTGCAGGACGAACTGCGCTACGGCATCCGCCGCGATCTCTTCCTTCAGCCGCGCGTCGAGGCAATGACGATGCGCAACACTCTATCGCAGACGGCGTTGCCGATGCGCGACTACGGCTCCTTCCTGCCCGGAAACGGTGTCGGCGGAGCGGGCGTGCACTGGAACGGCCATACCTGGCGCTTCTGGGACAGTGACTTCCGCATCAAGTCGCATCTGGCCGAACGCTACGGCGCATCGAAGTTCGACGGCCTGCAGGTGCAGGACTGGGGCGTGACCGGCGAGGAGATGGAGCCCTTCTACGATAAATTCGAATATCTGGCCGGCATTTCCGGCAAGGCCGGAAACATCAAGGGACAGATCCAGGACGGCGGCAATCCTTTCGAGGATTCGCGGGCGCGTGACTATCCTCTGCCGCCGATGCAGATGAGTTATGCACCGACGCTTTTCGCGGAGGCGGCGCGCAAGCTCGGCTATCATCCCTTCCCGACGCCGTCCGCGAACCTTTCGAAGGCCTATGTCAATCCGCTCGGCATCGCGATGGGCGAATGCACCCTCTGTGGCTTCTGCGAACGGTTCGGCTGTGCGAACTATTCCAAGGCCAGCGCCCAGACGACGATCCTGCCCGTGCTGATGAAGAAGAAGAATTTCGAGCTGCGTACCGACAGCGAGGTGCTGCGCATCGATCTCGACGGCTCCGGCAAGATGGCCAAGGGCGTCACTTATGTCGATACCTCCGACGAGGAATTCTTCCAGCCTGCGGATATGGTGCTGCTATGTGCTTATGGCCTTCACAACGTGCGCCTTCTGCTGCTGTCCGGCATCGGCAAGGCCTATGATCCCAAAAGCGGCGAAGGCGCAGTTGGGCGAAACTATTGTTATCAGACGAATGCCGGCATGCAGGTTTTCTTCGACGACAAGAACTTCAACCCTTTCATCGCATCCGGAGCGCTTGGCCAGACGGTCGACGATTTCAACGGGGATGCCTTCGATCACGGGTCCGTCGATTTCGTCGGCGGTGCCGGCATCAATTGCATTCCCACCAACGGCAGGCCGATTGCGATGCGCCCGGTTCCGCCCGGCACGCCGCGCTGGGGATCGAAATGGAAGGCGGCAACGGCCCAGGCCTACAAAAGCACGATGACCTACAGTTCGCAGGGATCCAGCTATCCGACGCAGGGCAACTACCTCGATCTCGATCCTACCTACAAGGACCGGTTCGGAAGGCCGCTGCTGCGCATAACCTTCGATTTCCCAGATAACGATCTGAAGATGTCGAACTATGTTTCCGATCGCATGGAGGATATCGCCAAGGCGCTGGGCGGGCGGCAATATAACAGTGCTCGCCGCAAGAAGGGCTGGGATTCCGTTCCCTATCAGAGCACGCACAATACCGGTGGTGCGATCATGGGTGCCGATCCGAAGACCAGCGTCGTCAATCGCTATCTGCAGAACTGGGATGTGCCGAACCTGTTCGTCGTCGGCGCTTCCGCATTCGCGCACAATGCCGGCAAGAATCCGACGGGGACGGTCGGCGCCCTGGCTTTCGTAGCGGCGGACGCGATCCGCAACAAGTATCTCCGCAACCCCGGCGCTCCCCTGGTGTCAGCATGATGAAGAAGCTCTCCATTCTGATCGCATTCGGCGCTTTGTCGGTATCCGCCAACGCCGCTCTTGCAGATTCCACCGATCTTGCGGATCGTGTCATCAATGGACGCTATCAGGCGGTGCTGGGCGACTGTGCAGCCTGTCATACCAAGCAGGGCGGCCAGCCCTTTGCCGGCGGCGAGCCGCTGGAGACGCCCTTCGGCGCTCTCGTGCCGCCGAACATCACGCCGGACAAGGAAACCGGCATCGGCAACTGGAGCGAGGCCGATTTCATCCGCATGATGAAGACCGGCACGGGTCATGACGGTATCCGGCTTTATCCGGCCATGCCTTATCCGGCCTACAGCAAGATGTCCGACAGGGATTTGTCGGACATGTGGGCTTATCTGACCACGCTGCAGCCCGTGAAGAACAAGGTCGTCGCCAACCAGCTTCCTTTCCCGCTCAATATCCGCCTGTCGATGTGGGGATGGAACCTGCTGAATTTCGATCCCGAGCCTTTCGTGCCGGATGAGAAGCAGACGGCCGAGTGGAATCGCGGCGCCTATCTGGTGCAGGGGCCGGGCCATTGCGCGACATGCCATTCGCCCAAGTCCTTCCTCGGGGCCGACAAGGACTCTCAATTCCTGCAGGGCGCTTCGCTGCAGGGCTGGTACGCTCCCAACATCACCGGCGATCCGCATATCGGTATCGGCGCCTGGAGCGAGGAGGACATCGTCGCCTACCTGAAGACGGGTTCCACGGATAAGACGATAGCCTCCGGGCCGATGGCGGAGGCGATCGCGCAATCGACCTCCCAGATGAAGGACGCCGACCTGAAGGCGATTGCTGTCTACCTGAAAAGCCTCTCTGCGGGTGCCGCCGACAAGCCGACGCCGCTGAAGGCGGATGATGGGCGGATGGTCGCGGGCGGCGCAATCTATCACGACACCTGCTCCGCCTGCCATGGCGCCGACGGCAAGGGCGCCATGCCATTGTTCCCGGCGCTTGCGGGCAACAGCCTCATTCAGCAACCGAGCGCGGAAACGCTCGCCCATGTCGTGCTGGCGGGAAGCCAGGGGGTCTACACCCCGTCCAGGCAGACGACGCCGGCCATGCCGTCATTCGCCTGGCGGCTCAATGACCAGCAGGTCAGCGACGTGCTGACCTACGTCCGCAACAGCTGGGGCAATGCGGCAGCACCGGTCAGTGCAAGCGACGTCCGAGATATTCGGGGAGGCGCCCAGAACTAGAGCAATTCCAGGAAAAGTGCGCAGCGGTTTTCCGTCCGGAATTGCGCAAAAACAAAAGGAGAGAGCGCTTTCGCGATCAGAAGAAAAGCGGAGGCGCTCTGGCTCCGGAAGCAAAGTTACGGGCAGGAATTGCGCCAGGGAGCGCGATCCCTGCCCGTCGTGCATCGGATATTATTCTCCGCCATAGGTGCCCTGAAGGGTCACGCCGTCGGCAAAATTGCATACGCCGGACTGTGACACCCGCCACGTCTTTGCATCGATACGATCGAGGGCGATCCTGCACGAGTCTCCGGAGAGCTGGATATGCCCATTCGTCAGCGGGGCGACACCGTCCATGCCGTCGGCATTGACATCGCCGGCGTCGGCGCCGCCCGGTCCGACGTAGGTCGAGGCGAGCGAAACCGCAACGAGTCCATCGACCGGCCCGAAAATCGCAAGATTGCCTTCATTGCCGCCGGCGCCCTTCGACATGAAATCCTTCGACGCGCTCCTGCCGCCCTTGGTCGCCAGGAGAACGCCGATCTGGTCGTCATAGGCCTGCCGGATGCAAGCCGCATCGCCGCAGGCCTGTACCGTCGCGACCCATCGCCGCTGGCGGTCGCGGATTCTGGCCGCATCGTCCTGCTTCAGGGCAGCAGCATAGAGATCCTTCATCATCGCATCCCGCGCAAGAAGGGATTTGTCCCGGCAAATCATGCGATCGCCTGAGGAGGCCGGCTTTGTGCAATCGATGCCGGCGGCTCCGGCAGGCATTGCGAACAGGCCGATGATGATTAGCGCCAGAGCGGATCTCGAATTTCTCATGGGATACCTCCATTCTCCGATATCCCAGCTAACTATGCCTGGTTGCAGCTTCGTAAAGGCCATGCAGGCGCGTCAGGCAGCGCGATAAAATCGCGCCGGCATTTGAAGATCGCCCGCACCTCCCTAGTTTTGGCTGTTCGAGCCCATGGAGAGCGACGGGGAGGCCGTGTGGAAGGTGAAACGCAACTGTCGGGCAGGATAACATTCCTGATTGTCGGCACCCTGCTTCTTGCCGTCACCATGGGGATGGGGCTTTTGGCTATTCATCTTTACCGAACCTATGCGAGCGCGACCGCCATGGCCGCATGCACGGTCTTTTCCTGGGCGTTCGGCAGCATGCTCATATCGGCGATGCTCGTGATGCTGACTTCGTCAAAGACGGCGAAAGGCAAGATCCGTACGAGGAAGGGGCAGGTCACGATCAGGCTCGGCAACAGATCGACAGGTTCCAGCAGCCACATCACAGGCAGCGGAGCCGAAGCCGAAGGCGAGGCGGGAACGCGCATCACGAGCGTCCTTCCCTCGCTTTTCCTGATCGTATCGTCAATGGGGCTGGCGTTGTTCGGGCTTTTCCTTTTCGGACGTCATAGGCTCGATCTGATCGGGTCCGGATTGTTTATCGCTGCGACATTCTACATCGCGAACTGGAGCAGGCTGGCATGGCCGCGGAAATAGGTGCGCCGGTTGTGCTGACATCATGATCGCGGCTTACGGCATTCCTTTACCATCGGATGCTATGGTCGAACCTAGGGACAGTTTCGAAAGGCTATACTGCGAGAAAATGCTGGGCGCGGAAATCGTCGCATTTCTGGAAGCATGTCCGATGGCGGCACTTGTGCTCGATGACGCCGGCGCGATCGTCTTTGCCAATGCCGGTGCCCGCGGCCTCTTCGCACTTGCAGAGGCGTCTCGCGATCTCGTCATCTCCGACCTGATACCGGACTGGCCATTGTCCCCGGCAGTAACGCAGCCTTTGATCGTAACCCGCGAAGGACATCGACAGGATTGCCAGGTGAGGACGCTGACATGGCCTTCGGCATCCGGGATGTTGACTGCGGTTCTTGTCGAGCAGGAGAACGAGGAGCGTCAGGCTGCGATGGTGGCACGGGAAGCCAATCTGCGTCTTCGCTATGTGATCGAAATGTTGCCGGAAGCCGTCTGTGTCTTCGATGCGAACGATCGCTACGTGCTCTGGAACGAGAAATATGCAGCGCTCTATCCAGATATCGCCGAACATCTCAAGCCGGGCATGGCCTTTGAAGATATCCTGAAGATCAGCCTTGCCAGCGGTCGCATGCCGGAAGTGGTCGAAGACAAGGATCGCTGGTTGCTGCAGCGCATGCGAAAGTTTCGCCAGCCCGTTTCGCAGGAGGAGCAGCAGCTCCGCGACGGGAGATGGCTGAGACATGATGACCGGCGCACTCCCGACGGCGGCGCCATCGGCATGCGGATAGATATCAGTGAGCTGAAGCAGCGCGAGGAATGGCTGGGCCAGCTCTTCGACGCCAATCCGATGCCGATGCTCCTGTGTGACGGCAATAGTCTCGGCATTCTGCAGGCCAATCGGGCGGCATTGGATTTTTACGGTTTCGGAAAAGCGGCGCTGCTCTCGCTGAAGGCGGCCGACATGCATGTCGCGAGCGAAGCCGATCGGTTTGCGAAAGCGCTTGCCGGACTTGAGGGCGATTGCGAGGCCAGAACGGTCTGGCGGCAAAGAATGGCCGACGGCACCGAACGGCATGTCCTCATTTATGTCCGGCAGTTGCATGAAGGGCCGGAGCACCGCTTGCTGTTGACCATCGCCGATGTCAGCGATCGAATCCTCGCGGAGGCGGAAGCCAACCGTCTGGCACAGCACGACATGTTGACCGGATTGCCGAACCGGATGCGTTTTTACAAGACGCTCGGCGAAGTATTGAAGGCAAATGACAGAAAGGGTGTTGCCGTTTTCTGTCTCGACCTCGACGGGTTCAAGCCGGTGAACGATACCTTCGGCCACGCGGCGGGTGACGAGGTCCTCAGGATGGTGGCCGAGCGGCTGCGCAACGCGGCAGGAGGATACATGGTCGCGCGCTTGGGCGGCGACGAGTTTGCGATCCTGATGACTGGCGAAGAGCGAGATGTTGCCGACCTGGCGAGAGGCTGTATCGCTGCCTTCAGGTCCTCGTTCCATATCGGTGGCACCACGGTCGATATCGGCATCAGCATCGGCGTTTCGGCAGCGCCTGAGAACGGTCAGGATGGGGAAACGCTTGTTCGGGAGGCCGATCGCGCCCTTTATCGCGCCAAGGCCAATGGCCGGAATACCTGGCGGACCGCCGGCGCCGGCCAGCGCGATCCGGCTGTCTCAAGGCGTGCGAGATAGGGTTCTGCGGCTGGCGGCGCGGTGTGGACGGCCGGCTCTTGAACTCGGGGCGGCGGCGCCTCATCTGAGTAGTCACCATTTCAATCTGTCGAACTGACAGCCTCCTGCATTTTTACAGTCGCTGCCGTTCCTCTATGCGACGCTTTCGCGTCGGAGGAGTTTTCATGGGCTTCATTGATCGTAACATCCAGCCGTCTTCCGATGCCGGGCTGCTGGATGCCTATTCCCAATCGGTTTCGAGCGCCGTCGATCTCGTCGGTCCGGCGGTCAGCCGGATCGAGCGATTGGGTGGCCGCGCCGGGCATGGCTCCGGCTTCGCCATCTCGCCGGACGGCCTCGTCGTCACCAACAATCATGTCGTGGACGATGCGAAAGCGGTGCGCATCAGGACCCCGGAAGGGGCGACCGTCGAGGGCAGGGTGCTCGGGCGCGATCCGGATACCGATCTTGCGCTCATCCGCGCCAACGACTGGTCCGGAAACTGGGCCAGGCTCGGGGATTCCAAGTCGCTCAAGCGCGGCCACATCGCGATTGCCATCGGCAATCCGCTCGGCTTCGAATGGACTGTCACGGCCGGTATCGTCTCGGCGCTCGGCAGGTCGATGCGCGCGGCCAGCGGCCGTTTGATGGACGATATCATCCAGACGGATGCCGCGCTCAATCCGGGCAATTCCGGCGGGCCGCTGGTTTCGTCGGCCGGCGAGGTGATCGGCGTCAATACCGCCGTCATCCAGGGTGCGCAGAGCATCGCATTTTCCGTTGCCTCCAACACCGCCAGGCATGTGGTGTCCGAAATTCTGCGCTTCGGTCATGTCAGGCGCGCCTATATCGGCATCGCCGCCGATACGGTCGAGTTGCACCGGCGCATCGCGCTGGAGGCTGGGGTAGCGCATTCGACTGCGGTGCGCCTGCGTCGGGTCGAAAAGGATAGCCCCGCTGAAAAGAGCGGCTTGCAGGAGGGCGATTACCTGCTTGCCATCGACGGACATGCGGTATCGGGCATAGACGACGTCGTCAGGCTGCTCGACGGCGACAAGATCGACGCGGAGATCGAGGTTCTGATCTTCAGCGTCGGCGGCCTGATCGAACGCAGGCAAGTAAAGCCGTCGGCACGTCCGGCCATCTGAGCCGAAAGGCCGCACCAAGGCATCGGCAGCGTCGCGGAATAGACGCTGCCGATGATGGATTACCCTCGGCCGACGAGCGGCATTTTCGTTGCCATGACTGTCATCGACAAGACGTTGGCATCGAGCGGCAGGCTTGCCATGTAGACGACGGCGCGGGCAACATGCTCGGCCGATATCGTCGGCTCGGCTGCGGTCTCGCCATTTGCCTGCAGCACGCCGGCGCTCATCCTCGCCGTCATGTCGGTCGCGGCATTGCCGATATCGATCTGCCCGCAAGCGATGTCGAAGGGGCGGCCATCGAGTGCGGTCGATTTCGTCAGCCCGCTGATTGCGTGCTTCGTGGCCGTATAGGGCGCCGAATGCGGACGCGGCGTCGTCGCCGAGATCGAACCGTTGTTGATGATACGGCCGCCCTGCGGCACCTGCGCTTTCATCAGGCGGAAGGCTTGTTGGGTGCAGAGGAATGCGCCGGTCAGATTGGCGCCGACAATCGCGTTCCATTGCTCGATGGTCAGTTCCTCCATCGGCACGGCCGGCAGGCCGATACCGGCATTGTTGACCAGAAGATCGAGGCGGCCGTATCGGCCGGCGATGGCGTCGAATAGGCTTTTGACCGATATCGGATCGCTGACATCGGCTGCAACCGCGAGAAATTCCGCGCCTGTTTCCTCCGAGAGCTCGCGGGCGGCTTTTTCGAGAACATCGGCCCGGCGCCCGGAGATAACCACCTTGAAGCCGGCCAAGCCGAGCGCCTTTGCGATGGCGCGGCCGATACCCGTGCCGCCGCCAGTCACCAGCGCAATTGCGTTCCGTGTGTTCGATGATATGTCCGTCATGCAAGCCTCCCGCCCAATTCGTCCTCGATATGTACCTGCAAGATCTCGTCAAAGCTCTGCTCGGCCTTGAAGCCGAGATTGCGGGCGCGCTCTGCGTCGAATCGCGTCGGCCAGCCCGCGACGATCCGTTCGATCACCGGGTCCGGCTCCCGCCGGATGAGAGAAACGGCTTTGTCGCCGCCGACGCGGCGCAAAGCATCGATCTCGTCGGAGACGAGTGCTGAGAGCCCCGGCATGGTGAGATTGCGCCGAGCACCGATCTTTGCTGTATCCAGCGTTGCGGCATGCACGAAGAAGCCGACTGCGGAGCGGGGGCTGGCGAACCAGTGCCGCACCGTATCGCTGACCGGCAGGATGGCTTGCCTGCCCACAAGCGGCTCGCGCAGGATGTTGGAAAAGAAGCCGGAGGCGGCCTTGTTCGGAGCGCCGGGCCGCACGCAGATGGTCGGCAGCCTGATCCCGATGCCATCGAAAATGCCGCGTCGCGAATAATCGGCGAGCAGAAGCTCCGCGATCGCCTTCTGGGTGCCATAGCTCGTCAGCGGCGCGGTCAGGAATTCATCGCCAATGGTTTCGGGAAAGGGTGTTCCGAATACGGCGATGGAGGACGCGAAAATGACGCGCGGAGCATAGGGGGATGTCAGGCCTTGCTGCCTGATGGCGTCGAAGAGCGCACGCGTGCCGTCGAGGTTGACTGTGTAGCCCTTGTCGAAGTCGGCCTCGGCCTCGCCGGAGACGATGGCGGCCAGATGGAAGATCATATCCGGGCGATCTTCGACGAGCTTTTCCGCAACGCCTGATGTGGCAAGGTCCACCGTCAATGAATTCGATACGGATGCAAGTGATTCCGGCACAGGCGGCTGGAAGGCATCGACCAGCGTCAGGCGATCGATGGTCTGCCCGAGCGCCTTCGGCTCGGCGGCAATGCGATTGACGAGCTTGCGGCCGATCATGCCCGCAGCGCCCAGGATCAGAACATGCATATCGGATTTTCCTCCCAACAGGCTGATATGGATCTTCGGGATAATTCCCGCGTGAATCTCGTTAACGGCCGCAAGTCATTCGGAGTGCCGGCCGTCTTTTCATCTGTAAGCCTGCAGCCAGGCCAGCCCGGCGTCCGTCGTGGTCGCAGGCCGATATTCCGCGCCGATCGGCCTGTCATAGCCGAGCGATTCCAGAAAACGCAGGATGTAGCGATAGTCGATCTCCCCATGATCCGGTTCGCGCCGGTCCGGCACCGCCGCAATCTGGATATGGCCGATTGCCGCCATATGGGCTTGCAGCCTGTGGGTCAGGTCGCCCTGCATGATCTGGAGGTGATAGCAATCGAACATCAGCTTGATGTTCGGCGTGCCCACTGCGGATATGATGTCGAGCGCCTGGTCCGCCGTCTGCAGAAAGTAGCCCGGTGCGTCGCGCCGGTTCAGCGGCTCTATCAACACGGTCACGCCCACGGCGGCGGCGCGCTCGCAGGCATGGCGGAGATTGGCGATGAAGGTGGCTCGCGCTTCCTCGCCCTCGGCCTTGCCGGCCATCACATGGACGTTTTGCGCGCCGACCGTAACCGCGTAATCGAGCGCCTGATCGATGGCCCCGCGTGCCTCGTCCTGCCGCCCCGGAATGGCGGCAAGGCCATTGTCGCCAGCCGCGACATCGCCGCGTGCCGTATTGAGGCCGAGCATGGCAAGGCCGGTTTCGCCCAGGGCCTCGCGAACGGCTTCGGGCGGGGTGTCATACGGATAGTGGCACTCGACGGCATCGAAGCCGGCCGCCTTGGCGGCGCGGATCGCGTCGGGGAGGGAAAGCTCCTGCCAGAGAAATCCCAGATTGGCGGAAAAGCGCAGCATGTTCAGTCCCACTCCACATCATAGGTTCGAACGAGATCGGCGATTTGCGCATTCGTCAGCAGCGATGGATTGGCCCCGCGCGTCAGGATGGCAAGCTTTGCCGTCTCTTCCAATTCCTCTATCGCGTAAACGGCCGCTTCCAGATCTCTGGCCGAGACGACAGGTCCGTGTGCCGCCAGCATGACGGCGCTGCGCTTGCCGGCAAGGCCGCGAATGGCATCGCCCATGGCCGGGTCGCCGGGCATGAAATAGGGCAGCAGCTTTATCTTGCCGAGCTTCATGATCGAATAGGCCGTCAGCGGCGGCAGCATGTTGTCGGCATCGACGCCGGGCAGGATCGAGAGCGCGACCGAATGGCTGGAATGAAGGTGCACCACGGCGCCGGTCTTTTTCGGTCGCGTCTCGTAGAAGGCCGCGTGCAGAGGCATCTCCTTCGTCGGCTTGTCGCCGCCGATCAGGCGTCCTTCGCTATCGAACAGCGAGAGGCGTGCGGGATCGAGGCGCCCGAAGGAACTGCCCGTCGGCGTGACCAGAAGGCGGCCGTCGCCGAGGCGGGCGGAGATATTGCCTGAAGACCCGACGGTCAGGCCCCGATCGTAAAGCGATTTGGCCATCATGCATATCTGTTCGCGCAATGCGGCTTCTTCGCTCATGCGGCCCCCAATCGCTCGAAGGCATCCGTGAAGAAGGTTTCGCCGCCGAAATTGCCCGATTTCAAGGCGAGCGCAACCGCCTCTCCCTCGATGGCTGCAAAGGTCCATGGCACGCCGGGCGCTATTTCCGGCCCGATGGCCAGATGGGTTACGCCGAGCGCCTGCGTGATCGCGCCCGAGGTCTCGCCGCCGGCGACGACGAAGCGGCGCGTACCGTGCCGGAAGGCTTCGCGCGCGACTTCGGAGAGCGCTTCTTCGACCACCTGGCCTGCCTTTTCGCGGCCCAACCGCTCCTGGGCGCGCCGCACCTCCTCGGGTTCGGCGGTGGCATAGATGAGCTTCGGCGCATCGTCGGGTTGCCGGCGCAGCCATTCGCAGGCCGAGGTCGCGCCACTTTCGGCGAGTGCGATCGGGTCCAGCCGCAGGCTGGCGACCTGCGCCGCATAAGTGGCAACCTGCCTGCGCGTCATGGCGGAGCAGCTGCCCGACAGCACGATCTGGCCGCCGGCGGCTTTCGGCAGCGCCTGCCGATGCCGGGGGCGTTCGGCCAGTCCCTGTTCAACATACAGTCGCGGAAGCTGGCCGGCGATGGCACTGCCGCCCGTCAGGAGCGGCATGTCGAACGACGCAGCTGCGATGGTGCCGAGATCCTCATCGCAAACGGCATCGACGATCACATGCCGGATATTATCGCCGCTGAGCTGTTCCAGCCTCGCTTTCAGCGCTGCCGCGCCTTTCAAGACGGTATTGCGATTGGCAAGGCCGACAGCTCCAGCGACCTGCGGCGTCAGAAGCCGGACAAGGCTCGAATCACGCATCGGCGTCAGCGGGTGGTCTTTCATCGGGCTTTCCGACAGAAGTTGCTCGCCGACGAAGAGATGACCCATGAAGACGCTGCGGCCATTCTCCGGAAAGGCCGGGCAATAGATCGTCTGGGCCGTGCCCGTCTCCGCCATCAGCATGTCCGCGACCGGCCCGATATTGCCTTCGGCGGTGCTGTCGAATGTCGAACAATACTTCCAGAAGAAGCGGCTCGCACCGGCTTGCCTCAGCCATTCCAATGCTTGCCGGGCCTGTTCGACGGCGATTTCGACCGGAGATGTCCGACATTTCAAGGCGATGACCTCGAAAGCGGCCGTCTCGCTCCGATCGCGTTTTTCCGGCGGTGTGCCGATCCGCAGCGAAACGGGCAATCCGCTGCGCGCCAGCAGCGCGGCAAGATCGGTCGCCCCGGTAAAATCATCCGCAATGCAGCCAAGCAGAAGAGCCATGGCCTACTCCCGCACGCCGGGCAGGCTGGCTCCGCTCTTGCGGGCCAGGATTTTTGCGACGGCCGCGTCATCCTCCAGGCCCAAGCCTGCTTCGGATGCCTCGGTGAACAGGCTGAGCGCCGCTGAGGCAAGCGGGGTGAGGGCACCTGCCGTCTCGGCTTCCGATGTCACGATTCCAAGGTCCTTGACGAAGATGTTAACGGCCGAGCGCGGCGTATAGTCACCGGAAACGATGTGCTCGCCGCGGTTCTCGAACATCCAGGAGGACCCGGCGGAGACGCGGATCACCTCGTAAAGCGTCTTCAGGTCGATGCCGGCCTTGGCGGCAAGCGTCATGGCTTCGGCGGTTGCGGCAATGTGCACGCCGGCAAGAAGCTGATTGATCATTTTAACCTGAGAGCCGGGGCCGGCCCGATCCCCGAGCCGGAACACCTTGGCCGCGATGGCGTCGAGAACGCCGGCTGCGCGATCGAAAGCCTCGGGCGCGCCGGACGCCATGACCGTGATCTCGCCCGACAGCGCGCGAACATGACCACCGGAAACAGGAGCATCGATGACGAGCATGCCGGCCGCTTCCAGTTTTTCGGCGATTGCTTTCGTGGCGCTCGGGGCCATGGTGGCGCAAAGCAGAAAGACCGTTGCCGGCCGTGCGGTCTCCAGCGCGCCATCCGGCCCGAAAAGGACCTCTTCGACCTGCTTGCTGTTGACGACGTAGACAAGGATTACGTCCGCGTCTCCGGCTGCGGACGCGGGCGTGGTGCAGGATGTGCCTCCGTTCTCGGCAAGACGGGCGAGCACTTCGCTGCGGACATCGCATCCGTGAACGGCAAACCCCGCTTTGAGAAGGGAAAGGGCAGCGCCCCAACCCATGGATCCCAAGCCGATCACGGCTGCCTTCCTCGTCTGCTGCACGGTTCTACCTCTGTCGATCTTGGAAATGTTACCGATACCGGTATCGATAACATGGCCGATTTTCCCGGTAATTGTCAATGGGCGGCTGTTTTCCTTTTCGAAGAAACATCCTATGAAGAAGAGCGGCGGCATGCGGGCCGCTGCTGTTCATCGGGGGGTGCTTGGGGATGCGCAAACCCACTCTGGAAGAAGTCGCGACCGAGGCCGGCGTCAGCAAGATGACGGCCTCGCGCGCCCTGCGCGGTGCCGCCGACGTCTCCACCGAGACGCGCGACAGGGTCGTCGAGGCGGCGACGCGGATGAACTACGTGGGCAACAGGCTCGCGCTCTCCCTGTCCTCCCGCCGCACCAACCTCGTCGCAGTCGTCGTTCCCAGCATGTCGAACATCGTCTTTCCGGAGGTCCTGGCCGGCATTTCCGCCGGCCTCGACGGCTCCGGCATGCAGGCCGTATTCGGCATATCCGATTATGACATGGCGAAGGAGCGCGAGATCATCCGCGACATGCTCTCCTGGCAGCCCTGCGCCATCATCGTCACCGGCCTCGACCAGCCGGAAGAGACGGTGGATCTGCTCCGTCATGCCGATATTCCCGTCATTCAGCTTATGGATCTCGACGGCGCGCCCATCGATTTCAATGTCGGGCTTTCGCATGGCGCGGCAGGAGAGGACATGGCTGAGGCGCTTGTCGCGGCCGGACGCCGGCGGTTCGGCTATGTCGGCAGCGCGCTTGCGAGGGATTTGCGGGCGGGCAAACGCAAAGCCGGCTTCGAGCGCGCACTGCGCGCCCATGGTCTGGGGTTTGCCGAACAACGGATCGACGATGCCTTTTCGTCGATCGCGCTGGGAAAGCAGTTGACGACGGCCATGCTCGCGGCTGTGCCGGATATCGATTGCATCTATTATTCCAATGACGACATGGCGAGCGGCGGACTGTTCGCCTGCATGGAACTGGGCGTCGTCGTCCCCCGGCAGATCCTGATTGCCGGCTTCAATGGGCTGGATCTGGTCAATTCCCTGCCGGCGCCGGTCGCGACATCCCGCTCTCCAAGGCGCGCCATCGGCCAGGTCGCCGCGCAATTGGTCCGCCAGGCGGTGGCGGGCGGCGGCGATGCGCGTGAAAAGACGATTGTGTTCAAACCGACGATTATCGGCATCGATCCGAGCGATACCGCTGCCCGGACGGAGCAAATCCAATCATCGTGACGGATCGGGCAAGGCGGCAGCGGCTTACGTTCGGCAACAAGATTTCCCACAAATTTCATAGGCTGGAAATATTCGGAAACCGGCAGGGCAAAACAATCGGATAGACCGCCGAGGAGTTTATCTTGCTATGGAGTCCGATTGCCGATGTTCCCTTTCAATCCGTGGCGACGGGAAGAATTGAGCCATATCGTTGTCACCACCTTTCACGAGAAGGGTTATCGTGAATACGGCAAGAAGTGCATCGAGACGTTCCTCAAGTGCTGGCCGAAGGATATTTCTCTGGTTGTCTATGCCGAAGACGTCGAGATAGAGGAAAAGGATCGGCGTCTTGTGGTGTTCGACCATTGCGAGGTCTTGCCGCGGCTGCGTGCTTTTCGCGAAGCCTACGGCAACAATCCGCAGGCCAACGGATATCGGCCGGCGCGCAACGGGCTCGTTCGGGATTTTCGCTGGGATGCCGTGCGCTTCTCCAACAAGGTTTTCGCGGTTGCCGATGCTATCCGGCGCTATCATGGCATGGTCGATCAACTGATATGGCTGGATGCCGATACGGTAACGCACAGGGTCTTACCGAAGAGCTTCCTCGACGGCATCGCGCCGCGCGGCCACGAGCTCGCCGCCTATCTCAACAGGCGCATCTATCCTGAATGCGGATGGGTGGGATACAATCTTCGCCATCCCGCGATATCGAGTTTTGCCGACCGTTTCGAGACGGCTTATTCGTCAGGATATTTCCTGACGATGAAGGAAAGCCATGACAGCTTCGTCTTCTGGAAAGTGCTTCAGCAGATGGAAAGCGACAAGGAAGCAAGGTTCAAGCGTCTCGGCTCGAGACTGACAAAAACGCATGTCTTCATCAACAGCGTTCTGGGCGGTTATCTGGATCACCTGAAGGGGGACAGGAAATTGGCCGGCAGGAGCCGCCGGAACGATTTGAAGTGGCACAGGCGGGAGGCCTGGTGGCAGTAGCCGATAGCGATCCGGAGCGGCGGAACTCCCAATTTGCGCCGTTAACGGCAAGATGCGAGCAGATTGTCATTCCGCATACACGGTACTAGTCTCGGCAGAATAAGGGGATTGGCGATCATGTACGACCATTCGATCCTGCCGACGGAGATTGCCGTTCTGCTTGGGCTGATATGCAATATCGGCGCTCCGCTTCTGGCCTTTTGGGCGGCGGAAAAGCTGCCCCGGTTGCGCCTGTGGTTTCACGGGCTGGCTTTTGCCGCGATTCTTGTCTCGCCGCTTATGGCTATGGCGCTCGGCCTGCCCGGTTTGCTGCCGGAGGATGAGGACGGCCCCGAGGTTCGGTTTGCATTTTTGCCACTGATCGTCGAGGCCGCAATCATTCTGCTGCTCTATTGCCTTGCCGCCGCCATGCTCTTCTCGAAGTCGGTTCAGACTGCCATCGCGGATTGGCATGAAGGAGACCGGTTTCAGCGTATGAACGCGCGTCCTCGTCCTGGGTCGTCAAGACGGAACCCTGTATCGAGAATGCCGAGATCCAGATAGCCGATAACGATCCGCCGAGGGTCGGGCTACGCCGCGGCGGCCGGAAAAGATTTCGTGCCTGTCGGGGCGCGGCGACCGGAGCTGGGGCGCGTTCAGGCGGAGTTCAGGCGAGTCGGCCTATGTCTTCCTTGTCCATGAGACAGGAAATGGGGGTAAGGAAATGCTTGAACGTTTGGTACGAGTTTCGCGCGTCGCCGTGATCGGGCTGGCCGCTTTGCAACTGATGACATCGGTCGCTTCGGCGCAATATTACGGTGGCGATGACGGCGACGCACCGCCACCGCCCTGGCAGCGTGATCAGGGCCGGGATTGGAGAGGCCCGCCACGGGACCGTGATCGCGACCGGGATTGGGATCGTGACCGCGACCGCGGCTGCAGCCGGCGCGACCTCATGCGGGCTGCACGCGCGGAAGGTTTCCGGCGCATCGATTCTGTCGACAGCAACGGGCGACGCATCGTCGTTCGCGGCTGGAATGACGGTGGTCCGGACCGCATGGTCTTCGCCAATCGCCGCGGTTGCCCGGTTATCGATTGACGCGCGAAAAACGACATAAGCGGAAGCCGAGTGCGGATCGGCTTCCGCTTATCTTCGCGGCAACACATTCTTTCGGCTGGCTGAAAGAGATAGGCTTGCCGCTATTCCGAGGCTTTGCCGTGATTTCGCCGCTTGTTTTCAGGCGGAGGCGAATTTCGCTTTTACAAGAGTGCTACCCCGAGCGTGCTCAGATTTCCGGGGCCTTAGTCCGCCGTCTGGCCGCGAATTGCCGGTACAGGCCCCAAGCCTCCCATCCGGCTGCGCTCTTGCGCATTTCACGACAGCGAGAGAGGCGATCCGATGAGTCGAATGGCTTGGCTCTGTAGCTGAAGAGATTTTGTCACCGAGTTGTGACGTCGGGCGGATCGTTCGCCGTCGGCTGGCCCGTTCGGATTGGCGGTCAGGCTGTCCTCACGCCATCGTCGCCACCCGCAGTCCTCAGGTTCTCTCCGGCCGCAACACGGCATGAAGAAGACGTGCTTGCGGCTATCCGACAAAACCCATGCCGCCGGCGTGCCGCCTTCTTGTTGGGCGGTGGCGCCGACGGCATGCTGAGGAGTTGCCGATGACGTCCGTGCTCACCCCTGCGGAGCACGTACGCATACGCGACACTACTTTTCCGCAACTCTCCCAGCGAGAGCCATGACATAATCGTCTGCAATATCGGCCAGGGTCAAAGCGACCTCCGGTTCGTTCCAGCCGGCGCCAAGCGCCATCTGTATGAAATCGCGAAAGGCCACTTCGAGGACTTCTTCGCGCTCGACTGCACGGTAGGAGTCGTTGACCGGATGCTGCGGCTTGCTGATTTGTATTGTCTGGCGGGTCGATACCATTGCTACGTTCCCTAAAGCTTGCCTCGACGGACGCAGGGTACATTTGCCAAACGCCGGGACTTTGGTGCCAAAACGACTATTCCCTTTCATTTTTAATAGGTTACGCACCGTATGTCGTTAGCCGTGCATCCGGAAACTTGCAGCAGCGTCCATTTTCGCAATCGCTGAAGAGCAATCGCGCGGCTTCTCGATGGAATGGTGTGGGGTACGTCTTCGCCTCGCGCGAAGCGGCCGGCCTCATGCTTGTCGAGACGCCGGGATCCGCCGCGTCTAGAGCAATGCCAAGGGAAGTGCGCAGTCGTTTTCCATCCGGAACCGCGCAAAAACAAAGAGATAGAGCGGCTCGGCGCTTCCGTGAAACACGGGAACCACTTTAATGATAGTAGCCGAGAGTGTTCAGCCACTCTTCGAAGGAGTGCGCGCCGCCGGGCGAGGTCGGCGTGGCGACCTGTCCGATATAGCGCGGAATGGTGAGGTTTCTCGCCTCGCGCGGGCTGTAGCCGAATTCCTTGCTGAACGCCCGGCTGAAATGTGCCGCCGAGGAAAATCCGACGGCAAAGGCAATATCGACGATCTGCTCGCGGTTGGCGGGGTCGCTAAGCGCGGCATGGGCCGACAGGAGGCGACGACGCTGAATATAATGATGCACGCCGCCATATTGCTCGAAGATCTGGTAGAGCCTGGTGCGCGATATTCCGAGCTCGCGGCATATCTGCTCCACGGTCAGATCGCCCGAGGTGAGGTTACTTTCGACGAAACGCCGCACGCGCTCCGTGACCGCAAGGGTGCTGTGCTGCTCCACCCCTGTCGATTGCGCCGCAGAGGTCGAAACGGAAGCCACGATCATGTTGCGCACCGTCTGGACGACATGCGGCAGATCCGTGGCGGCAAAGCGCGGGAGGTTGCCTTCGACGCTGTCGAGATATTCGATCAGCATGCTGGTGAAGACCCCGGAAAGGGCGATGTTGTTCTCGATTTCGACGGGGGCGGGAACATCGAACAGCAATTCACGCGGCAGGAAGAGCGAGAGAGTTTTCGCCTCGGTCGAACGACCCCGAAAAGGATGGCCGAGAGAGCGCAATTCTACCTTGCCCGGTTCGCCTTCCAGCACCCGCCCATCGACTTCCGACCAGGTTCGGCCACTGCGAAGCACGGAAATATGCCAGTGATCGAGAAGGTTCGCCTTCACTTTCGCCTGCGAGCGCATGTAGCTGTGCGGAGGCGTATCTTGTTGAACGATCAGCATGCCGCCGAGATTCCAGGCGGTGTGGTCGGCCGGAAAACCCGCTTCTTGCGAGACATTGTCGGGCAGGCGGATATCGACCAGCGGCGCGACATAGGTCTGCCACGCAACAAACTGGGCCGCAGGCTCCATCTCGCGCGTGGAAAACCGCAACGGCTGCAAAGCCGGTGGCAGCGATGCTTCCTCGGAAGCTGCTTTTTCCGGTCGGGGGAAGCGCCGCCGCTCCGCGTGCAAGGATTTCCGGTCCTTGCGCCATGGCCGTTCCGCCGCCTCGACCGCTACAGATGCGGATCGCTCTTCTTGTCGCAAATCAGCCAATCCGGTCTCCTCGAATGCCACCGGGACAGAGCATCGCCGTCACGTCGTCGCCCATGACTTCGGCAAAAGGCCGTCCCCTGCCTCGATGATAAGGCCTCAAGCCTGCTTCGGGCTGTCTTCTTCAGCGAAACGGAGCGCGGTGACTTTACCGTATTCCCGGCTATTTGATGACACCAAAGCTTCATTTGCAGTGCGAATCCGAAAAGGCAAGCCTTGCGGGTCATCAATCCCATATTCTCGCGGCAATTGCCCTAAAATATGATAGCAGGTCGCGCTTGTTCGTGTCGTGCTGGCACATTTGCAGCGGCCGACGGCCGGCAATGGACCAAATCGCCATTCAGCATGCCGGCGGGAGCCGCGCATGGCGGGCACTTTTGCAAAGCCGGTCTGAAACTATTCCGTTTTTGTTATGCCTTCCGGCTGCGCGGCGGAGTAATGTCGCGCCGATTTGATGAGACAGCACGCATGGACCACAAGCGCCACAGAATACGCGAGTTTGGATTCGCCCCCGGTCATTTCGAGCCCGGGCCGCTGAACGCGATCACCGATGTCGACGGTTTGCGCGTCGGCCATGCCACATGCCGCGAAGGCGAGCGGACGCGCACGGGCGCCACCGCGATTCTGCCGCATGGTGGCAATCTGTTCCAGGACAAGGTTCCAGCCGGATTTGCCGTCTTCAATGGCTTCGGAAAATTGGCCGGCTCCACCCAGATCACCGAACTGGGGGAGATCGAAACGCCGATCGTGTTGACGAATACGCTGGCCGTCGGGCGAGGCATCGAGGCCATCGTGCGCCATACGCTCGTCCAGCCCGGCAATGAGAAGGTCGTGTCGATCAATGCCGTGGTCGGCGAAACGAACGACTCCCGCCTCAACGACATCCGCGCCGCTCGCCCCACCGTCGATGAGGTCCTGTCGGCAATCGCGACCGCAAGGTCGGGCCCGGTCGAAGAGGGCGCAGTCGGCGCCGGAACCGGAACGGTTGCCTTCGGGCTGAAGGGCGGTATCGGCACAAGTTCTCGTCTCGTGCCGGTCGGTGCCGAGACCTACCGGCTGGGCGTGCTCGTGCAATCCAATTATGGTGGCCATCTCATGATCGCCGGGCATGATTATGCCGCCCTGGCCGAGCACGACAAGGATGGCTCGATCGTCATCATTCTGGCGACGGACGCACCGCTCTGTTCACGCAATCTCGAGCGTCTGGCGCGGCGCAGCTTCGGCGGTCTGGCGCGCACCGGCGCGGCACTCAGCAACGGTTCCGGCGACTACGCGCTCGCCTTCTCCACGGCGGAGGCCGTGCGGTGCACGCCGGAGCGGCGCAAGGGCGTCAGCGTTTCGCCCGCTCTGGGCAACGATGCCGTCTCGCCGCTGTTCGAGGCTGCGATCGAGGCCACGGAAGAGGCGATCCTCAACTCGCTCGCCATGGCGACCCGGACCGAGGGCTACAATGCCGCGACAGGCAGAAGCTCGACCGTCGATGCCATAACCCTGCCTTTGCCAGCGCTTCGCTAACCATCAGATTCCAGCCCCCAATCATACGGAGTTTTCATGACTGCCGCGACGATCCGCACCGTCTATCTCAACGGTGCATTCCTGCCCGAAAACGAGGCGCATCTGTCCATTTTCGACCGAGGTTTCCTCTTTGGCGACGGAATCTACGAGGTGACGGCCGTTCTGGATGGCAAGCTCATCGACAGCGCCCTGCATATGACGCGGCTGGAGCGCAGCGTGGAGGAAATCGGTGGCCGCCTGCCCATCACGACCGACGAGATCGTGGCGATCGAGAAGCGTCTCGTGGAGGAAAACCACCTTGCCGAAGGCTTGGTCTATCTCCAGTACACGCGCGGCGCCGAGGACCGGAATTTCTTCTACTCCGAGGATTTGCAGCCGACGCTGGTGATCTTTACGCAGCAGAAGACGCTCGAACATGTCGCTGCGGTGGAAAAGGGTCTCAAGGTCAAGTCCATGCCGGATCAGCGCTGGGCGCGACGCGACATCAAGTCCGTGTGCCTGCTGCCGCAGGTGCTGGCCAAGCGCGCCGCCAGGGCGGAAGGTTTCGACGAAGCCTGGCTGATTGAGAATGGCATGGTGACGGAAGGCGCGTCCTCGACGGCTTATATCGTCACGCGTGACGGCCGCATCGTGACCCGCGCCAACAGCCATGCGACCTTGCCCGGCTGCACGCGGCTTGCCGTGCTGGAACTGGCGCGCGAGGAAGGGCTGGCGCTTGAGGAGCGGGCCTTTTCCGTCGACGAGGCGAAAGCCGCTGCGGAAGTCTGGCTGACGAGCGCCTCCAATTTCATCGTTTCCATTACCAATGTCGATGGTGCCGCGATCGGCGATGGAAAGCCTGGCCCGATGTTCCGGCGCCTGCGTGCGCTCTACATGGAAAACGCCCGGCGCACCGCGATCTAGGGTCATTCCGGGAAAAAAGAGATAGAGCGATTCCATGAAGCGCAGAACCGCTCTGAACCTGCCGCGCCTGCCTGCTCCCGATCGTCAGGGCTTGTCGAGCATCGACCAGATGCGCCCGACGATCGGACGGCGATTCTCGCGTGAGCGGTAGAGGCGGATTTCCACGTCGATATTCCAGTCCGCATCCGCTGCGCGCACCAGCCGGCCATCGGCAAGCTCCGCCATGACGAGGCTTTCCGGGATCCAGGCGAGCCCGAAGCCGGCAGCCGCCATGCCCTTCAAGCCAACCGACATGCTGCCGACATGCACGCGGTTTTCGGCGGGCAGGCGTTCGCCGAAGGCGCCCGCGACCAGCTGCCCAAAGAAGGATGTCTTCTGGTAACTGACATGGGAAAAGCCCGGCTCGATCCGATGCGCCGGCGCACCATCGGCATCCGCCGCGCTGACCGGCAGGATGGTTTCGCGGCCGAGCGTATGATGCTCGAACTGCGGGTCGAGCAGCATCGGCACATGCGGATGCTGGTAGGTGAGGAGAAAGTCGCTGTCGCCATCGATCAGGGAGTTCAGGTTTTCTTCCATGCTGCCGGAATCCGGGCGCAGATGCGAGACCACGGGTCCTATGCGCGCATTGAGCCGGCTGAGCCAATCGGGAAAGAAGGTGAAGGACAGGGTGTGCAATGCGGTCAGGGTCACGGTGCGCGCATCCGTGCCGTCCTCGTGCTGGAGATTGCGCCGGGCCTGGTAGAGCGCGTGCAGCGTCTGCTCCGCCACCGGCACGAAGCGTTCGCCTGCAGCCGTCAGCCGCGATGGATAGGTCGCCCTGTCGATCAGGCTGGTGCCGACCCAGCCTTCCAGCTGCCGGATGCGGCGGCTGAAGGCGGATTGCGTCACATGGCGCTCATCGGCGGCCTTTGAAAAGTTCAGCGTGCGCGCCAGCGCCAGAAAATCTTCAAGCCATTTAACTTCCACTCGAAGCTCCCGAAAGAAACCGGCTGTCAAAACCGGTTTCTCCTTGGCCCGAATGAGCGGGGAATGCAATCAGCTTGCGCGGCGATATTCGATCATTCGGGCGCGGGCGAGCACCAGTTCCAGCCTGTCCTGCTCCAGAAGATGGAGGCAGACGCGCTTGGTCCACGGGCCGTCCCTGAGCGTGAACAGAAAGCGGCCGCCGCCGAGCGCGTGCAAAGGCATGCGGTGGCGTACCGGCCCGATACCCATGATGACCTTGCCATCTTCGATCTCGAAGCGGGCGCCTTCCGGCGATGTCCACGCACCGGACAGCGAGGCGGAAATCTCCTGCTTTTCGACCGGCAGCAAGCGACGGCGGGCATGACCGATTTCGCCGACGATCGCTTCTCCCTCCATCGACAGGTGCATCGGCGCGGAGGCCGAGCGCGAAGAAACCCAGCCGCCTTCATCCTCGTAAACGGTTTCGTCGGCGTCGAGGTAGGTCACGGTGCTGCCCGCAACCTTGATCCACCAGGGGCCGCTCTCCGTGACATAGGTGCCGTCGCGCAAGGCGGTCGAAGGGCGGGGCAGGGGGGCGCCCGTCAATGCAGCCATGGTTTCGAGCGCGATTTTGTAACCATTCGCATCTTCGCGGTTCGACACGACCACGAGTCCGGTTTTTCGATCCGGATCGAGCAGAAAGTAGCTTTTGTAGCCGGGGTGGGAGCCGCCATGTCCTATGAAGGTCCGGTTGCCGAGCAGGCTGCGTCGCAGGCCCAGGCCGTAGCCGCTTGGCCTGCCGTCGGCAAGCTGACGCGGCGCCGACAGTTGTTCGAGCAGCCCGGCAAAGGATCCGCTGTCGCCAAGCAGCGCGATCAGCCATCTGGCAAGGCTTTCACCGCTGCCGGTCATGCTGCCGGAGGCGGAAATATGCAGGCCGGCGGCGGAAAGCTGCCAGCGCTCGCCATCGCGCCAATATCCCGGCACAAGTCCGACGACGGGGTCGTTCCACACATCCGGCGCATCCAGAACCGCGCCCGCCTGTGCGCCGTGTTCGCGGACATAATCGCGGAAGAAAACGCCCTGTCGCTCAAGTGCGGTTTCCACCAGCCGGTATCCTGTATTGGAGTAGGAAACCTCCGTGCCGGCCTCATAATTCAGGCGCGTCTGGCGCTTGAGGAATTCGAGCAGCGGTCCCGCCTTGGTTTCGGTGTAGACCGAAAGCCCAAGCAGCGAGAGACATTCGCGCGTGTCGGGCAGGCCTCCGCTCATGTCGAGGGCGCGGCCGACAGTGACGTCGCGAAACGCGGATTGCAATTCCGGCAGATGTCGACCAAGGGGATCGTCGAGACCGATCTTGTCGGAATGGGCGAGCACCATGGCGCAGAAGGCGTGTTTCGTCACCGATGCGTAACGCACGACGCTGGCGGCGGTGAAGGGTGCCAGGGTCGACAGGCTTTCCACCCCGCCCGCTTCCGCAAAGCGAATGCCATCGATGTCGAAGCCGATGACGGCGCCGCCCGGCTCGTCGCTGCCCCAATCCTGTGTGAATCTCGCCGCGCTTGCTTGCGCCGCCTTCCAGTTTGCCGCTTCAGACATGCATGCCTCGCAAATACAGTTAGACCGGTTCCGCTTCCTCGAACTCGACACTCAGCCGACGCAGTTCCTGCGTGTGGGGATGGCTAACGTTGCCGCGCCGCAGATTGTCGGACGTGACCTGCTCGACCATCAGGCCATCGATCATCACGCCGACCTCGGTGCAGAGATGGGCGATCACGCCGAGATTGTGGCTGACCATGACGTAGGTGAGTTTTCTCTCCGCCCGCAGGTCTGAAAGCAGATTGAGGATCTCGGCCTGGACGGAGACGTCGAGCGCGCTGGTCGGCTCGTCCAGCAGCAGGATCTTCGGCTCCGCAATCAGCGCCCGGGCGATGGCGACGCGCTGGCGCTGGCCGCCGGAAAGCTGGTGCGGATATCGGAAGCGGGCGCTCTGTGGCAGGGCGACATCGGAAAGCGCAGCACCGATGCGCCGATCGATGTCGCCCATGCGGTGAACGAGCGGTAGCTCGCTCAGAATACGGTCGATGGTCTGGCGGGGATGCAGCGATCCATAGGGGTCCTGGAACACCATCTGCACCTTGCGGAAAAAATCCGGCGTGCGGCGTTGCGGAGCGTCTTCGCCGTTGAAGGCGATGCGCCCCATCCAGCTGGTGTTCAGGCCGGCCATGGCGCGCAAGACGGTCGATTTGCCCGAGCCGCTTTCGCCGACGATGCCGAAGCTGCCGCCTTCCGGCACCTGGAACGAAACGCCCTTGACGACCTCGCGCTCGCCGAAGCGGATCCGCAGATTATCGATTTCTATCGTCATTTCAGCCACTCCGGATCGCGTTCGAGAATGGGCAGCCGTTCTTTCGGATGCGTGAGCGAAGGAATGCAGTTCAAAAGGCCGCGCGTATAAGGGTGAGCGGCCGACAGCAGCTCCGAGGCCTGCAACTCTTCCATGACGCGCCCGGCATACATGACCGCGACCCGATCGCAGAAATGCGAGACGAGCGGCAGGTCATGGCTGATGAGCAGCAGCCCCATGGACCGTTCGGAGACCAGCTCTTCGATCAGCCGCAGGATCTCGGCCTGCACCGACGCGTCCAGTGCGCTCGTGGGCTCGTCGGCAATGAGCAGCTCGGGATCCGGCGCCAGCATCATGGCGATCATGACGCGCTGGCCCATGCCGCCCGAAACCTCGTGCGGATAGGAGGCGGCGACGGCCTTCGGATTGCGGATCTTGACCTGCTCCAGCAGGTTGGCGGCGGCCTCCGCCGCTTCCCGCCGGCTGCCGCCCTTATGCGTGCGCCAGGCTTCGGCGACCTGATTGCCGATGGTCTTGACGGGATTGAGCGAGTATTTCGGGTCCTGAAGGATGAAGCCCGCCCGTTTGCCGCGGATGGTCCGCATCTGCTTTTCGCTGGCGGACAAGATGTCGATGCCGTCGAAGGCGAGCTTGTCCGCTTCGATGCGCGTCTGTTTGGGCAGCAGTTTCATCAGCGCACGCGCCGTCAGGCTCTTGCCGGAGCCGCTTTCGCCGACGATGCCGAGCTTTTCGGCGCCAAGACGGAGTGAAACGCCCTTGACCGCAGGAGCGAAGCCCGTCCGCGTCTTGAAGCCGATGCGCAGATTGTCGATCTCGACCAGCATGGATCAGTTCCCCTTCGGATCGAGCACGTCGCGCAATGCGTCGCCAAGGAAGTTGAAAGCGAGCGAGACGAGAAAGATCGCGACGCCGGGGATCGTTGCGACCCACCATTGCTCGAAGATGAAGCGCTTCGCCGTTGCGATCATCGCACCCCATTCCGGCGATGGCGGCTGTGCGCCCATGCCGAGGAAGCCGAGGCTTGCAGCCGTTATAATGATGGAGCTCATGTCCAGCGTCACGCGGACGATCAGGGTCGGCAGGCAAAGCGGCGCAATATGCCGCATGATGATGCGCCAGGACGAGGCGCCCGTGAGGCGATAGGCGGCGATGAAATCGGCGCTGCGCACGGTCAGCGTCTCGGCGCGCGCCAGCCGGGCATAAGGAGGCCAGGCGGTGAGCGCGATCGCCAGCACGGCGCTTTCCACGCCGGGCTTCAAGGCGGCCACGAAGGCAAGCGCCAGCACCAGCCGCGGAAAGGCGAGGAAGATGTCGGTCAGGCGCATCAGCGCCGTATCGACAATGCCGCCGAAATAGCCGGCGATGCAGCCGATGGCGAGGCCGATCGGCGCGACGAGGACCACGACGGCGATGACCATGCCGAGGGTGACGCGCCCGCCATAGAGGAGGCGGGAATAGATATCGCGTCCGAGCTCGTCGGTGCCGAGCCAATGCGCCGCACTCGGCCGCGCGAGCCGGTTTGCCAGATCCTGCGTTGCCGGATCATGCATGGCGAGCCAGGGCGCGAAAAGCGCGAGCAGAATGAACAGCAGGATGATCGAAAGGCCGATCATGCCGAGGGCGTTGCCCTTCAATCCGAGCCAGATGCGATAGCGATTGCCCCAGGCTGCCTGTCGTCGGGATGCGGGGGACTCGTCGAGCGCCCAATTGCGAAAAGTTGCCAGCATCATCGCACCCTTGGATCCAGCAGACGGTAGAGAAGATCGGCGACGAGGTTCAATCCGACATAGATGATGCCGATCAGGAGCGTGGTGCCGACCACTGGGTTCATGTCGCCGTTGAGAAGGGAGGCGGTCAGATATTGCCCGATGCCGGGCCAGGAAAAGACCGTTTCCGTCACGACCGCGCCTTCCAGCAGGCCGGCATAGGTGAGCGCCAGCACGGTGACGAGCTGCACGGCAACGGTAGGGAAGGCATGTCCCCAGATTACCCGTGCAAGCGATAGGCCCTTGGCACGCGCCGTCGTCACGAATTCGCCCTTCATGGCGTCGATCATGAAGGCGCGCGTCATGCGGGCAATATAGGCCATGCTGAAATAGGCAAGGATGCAGACGGGCTGAGCCATGTGGGCGAGTGCATCGCGGAAGGCGTCGAGATCGCCGGCAAGCAGCGTGTCGATCGACAGCAGGCCGGTGACGGGCTCGATCATCCCGTCATAGATGATGTCCTGCCGTCCCGGTCCCGGCGCGAGGCCGAGGGCCGAATAGAAGACGAGCAGCGAAATCAGCGACAGCATGAAAACCGGGATCGAATGGCCAGCAAGGCAGACCACGCGGATGATCTGATCGGTAATCGACCCCTGACGGACTGCGGCCCATACACCCAGTGGAATGCCGATGACGGCGGCAAGGATGAGCGCTGCGGTTGCAAGCTCGAAAGTTGCCGGAAAGAAGCGGGCAATGTCCTGCGAAACCGGGTTCTTCGTCAGCACGGACATGCCGAGATCGCCATGCAGCAGCTGGTTCAGATAATGCAGGAACTGGATCGGAAGGGGCTGGTCGAGGCCCATTTCCGAGCGCACGCGTGCAATCACCGCCTCCGGCGCATTGTCGCCGACGGCGGCAATGACCGGATCGACCGGCATGACGCGGCCGATCAGGAAGGTGACGACCGTCAACCCGAGCAACGTCAGCACGACGCTGCTCAGGATGGCGGTGAAGGATTTGATCCGACGGGTCAAGCCTTGATGGTCTCCTCATAGGAGTTGGCTTCCGAAAGAGCCCCGAGCTGGAAGCCGGAGACACCCTTGCGGCATGCCGCCGTCTTCATCCACTGGAACATGAAGACGAAGGGGCTGTTCTGCATGTGCTCGCGCTGCAGTTCCTCGTAGAGTGCGATGCGCTTGGCGGGATCCTTTTCGTCGCGGGCGGCTTCGGCCTTGGCGGCAAAGTCGTCGTTCTTGTAGCGCGAGCGCCACAGGAACGGCTTGCTCTTGGCGTCGTCGGAATTGTCCTTGTTTATGGTGAAGACTTCGCCATTGGAATTGGGATCGAAGTAATCCGTGCCCCAGGAGGACAGCGCCATTTCATGCTGGCGGGCGCGCATCTTGGTCAGCACCTGCCGGTTCTCGGCCGCCTGCAGCTTCACGCGAATGCCGATCTCGGTGAGGTTTGCCTGAATGGCCTGGGCAAGGTCGGGATAAGGCTGGTTGGAGTAGTGATCCATCGTCACCTCGAAACCGTCGGCAAGCCCGGCTTCGGCCATCAGGGCCTTCGCCTTTGCCACATCCTTCTGGAACGGCGTGTCGCTGATGGCTGCCGGGAAGCCTTCCGGCTCGAAGCTCTGATGAACCTTGTGGGTCAAGGGTACGATGTTTTCCTGCATGCCCTTGTAGTCGAGCGCCCACTTCACCGCCTGCCAGACCTGCGGCTTGGCCAGGTTCGCAACGCCTTGGTTGAGGGAAATCAGCACCAGCGCGGCGATGCTCTTCGTGACCAGCGTGAAATCTGCGTCGTTCTGGATGGTGCGAAGCTGCTCGGAGGTCAGGTCGCGGGCGATGTCGACATCGCCCTTCTTCAGCATCAGAAGCTGGGAGGCCGGGTCGGTGACATGGCGCAGGATGACCCGTTTCAAATTGCCCTTGTAGGGACCATGGGGGTTGAGGGTGAGCGATACGGACTCGCTCGCCTTCCATGCCTGCAGCTGGAAGCTGCCCGAGCCGGCGCTGTTCTTCTGCAGCCAGGCATTGCCCATGTCGCCATTGGCTTCATTGGCAAGCACCACCTTCTTTTCGACGATTGCGGCGATATTGGCGGAGAGGCAATAGAGCAGGAAGGCGATCGCGGTCGGCTTCTCCGTCGTCAGCGTCAGCGTTTCGGCGTCGGTGGCGACGATGCGGCTTTCGACGTTTTCCGGCGTGAAGCCGAACTGGTTGATGATGAAGGCGGCGCCCTTGTTCATCTTGATCGCGCGATGCAGCGAGAAGGCGGCGTCTTCGGCCGTCACCGGCGAGCCGCTTGCGAAATTGGCCTTGGCGAGCTTGAACGTAAAGGCCTTGCTGTCGGCATCGGCCTGCCAGGATGCGGCCAGCGCCGGATCGACCTTGGAGGGATCGTCGGTGTTGGGGTGCACCAGCTTCTGGTACATGTTGCTGATGACTTCGCCGCCGACGGCCTCGAAGCTCTCATGGGGATCGAGGCTCGTCATGTTGTCGAGCTGCTGCGCGACGACAAGGATGTCTTTCGGCGTCGCGGCAAATGCCGACTGCGCAAGATCGAGATAGGACAGGAAGGGCAGCGTTGCGCTGCCGATAAGAAACTGGCGTCTGGAAACCATGCGAAATCCCCTTTCACTCTTTCGGCAGCGGCGTTATGGCAAGCAGACAAGGCTTGCATGGCTCGACCGATACCGTATTTTCGCGGAGTTCTTTAACAGCGCCTCTTGCAAGCGACTAATTCCGTTTTTCGCAGACCCTATGCGCGGTTTGCATTTGCCCATCCCGCCAAGCTTGCTTACCCAGTTATCAACTGCAGTTTTTGGAATGAGACATGACTGAATCCTCGATAATTCCCGTCTTCGATGGCCACAACGACGTGCTGCTTCGGCTGCGCCGGGGCGGCTTGAATTCCGTCAACGCTTTCCTGAATGGCGAAGCTGCCGGGCATATCGATCTGCCCCGCGCGCGCCGCGGCGGTCTCGCAGGCGGGCTCTGCGCCATATTCATTCCATCGCCCGATCAGCCGAAGCCGGAAAACGGCGATTTTCCAACGCCTGCCCAGGCCGACGCGCTGAACGAAACCCTGGCGATGGCCCGGCTTCTTCTTGCGATCGAGGCTCAGTCCGAAGGGGCCATCAAGGTCTGCCGCTCGGCCGCCGATATCAGGCAGTCGATCGCCGACGGCCAGTTCGCCGCCGTATTTCACATCGAGGGAGCAGAAGCGGTCGCGGCCGATCTCGATGCGCTTTACGTCCTGCATGAGGCCGGCCTGCGCACGCTTGGGCCTGTGTGGAGCCGCCCGAACGTCTTTGCCTATGGCGTGCCTTTCCGTTTCCCCTCGACACCGGATATTGGACCCGGCCTGACGGATGCCGGCAAGGATCTGATCCGCGCGTGCAATGAGCTCAGGATCATGATCGATCTCTCGCACATGAACGAGCAGGGGTTCTGGGATATCGCGAAGCTGTCGGATGCACCGCTGGTCGCCTCGCATTCCAATGCGCATGCGCTCAGCCCGCACAGCCGTAACCTGACCGACAAACAGCTCGACGCGATCCGCGATACCGGCGGTCTGGTCGGCATCAATTTCGGCGTGCTGTTCCTGCGCGACGACGGCGTGAGGAACACGGACACGCCGCTCGACGTCCTCGTCCGGCACGTCGCCTACATCGCCGAGCGAATCGGCATCGAGCATGTCGCGCTCGGTTCCGATTTCGATGGCACGACCATTCCGGCGTCGCTCGGCGACGCGAGCGGCTTGCCGAAGCTGATCGACGCCCTGCGCACGCACGGGTTCGACGACCAGGCGATCGCGAAGATCGCCCATCAGAACTGGGTTCGTGTCCTCGAACGGACATGGGGCGGCTGAGAGAAGATATCTTATCGTTTCTGCCCGGCGCAGGGCAGGCGGCCCGGTGGCCTATCGCTCGATGAGATTGATCGACAACGGATGCATCGGGCGTAACGTGACCTTCATGACCGGCTTGGGCGAAGCCTCGTTCGAGCCGGTCACGCGGAACTTCTGCAACAGGACGGCGAGGATCGCGACCGCCTCCATCATCGCAAAGGCATTGCCGATACAGACGCGCGGCCCGGCCCCGAAGGGCATGAAGGCATAGCGATGGCGATTTCTTGCCGTTTCCGGCTCGAAGCGGTCGGGATCGAAGAGCTGCGGGTCCTCCCACAGGTCCGCATGGCGATGCACGGCGTAAATCGGCACATAGATGATGGTGCCGGCGGGAATGGTATGCGCGCCGATGGTGAATTCGCGCATCACCGCGCGCGAGATGATCGGCGCCGGCGGATAGAGACGCATGGCCTCGGAAAAGATCTGTCTGGCATAGATGAGCTTGGCGACATGCTCGCCAAGCAGCGGTCCGCCGCCCGTTACCGTCGAGATTTCTTCGAACAGCCGCGCCTGGCAGTCGGGATGGCGGGCAAGCAGATGGAAGGTCCAGGCAAGGCCTAGCGCCGTCGTTTCATGCCCTGCGGTAATGAAGGTCATCAGATTGTCGATCACCTCCTCGTCGTTCATCATGCGGCCGGTTTCAGGGTCGGCGGCGCCAAGGAGCATGGAAACCAGATCGCTCCGCTCCTTGCCGCTGCGCCGCCGTTCGGCAATCACCGCGCCGAGGGTTGCCCGCAGGAAAATGACGGCCGATCGGGCCTTTTCCTTGCCGGGATGAGGCATCCAGTCCGGCAAGCCGAGCAGGCCGAGCGCGAATTTCCAGCCGGTCGGCTTGAGATAGTTGGTGATATTGCGCTCGACCTTGTCGACATCGATGCCATCGCCGCCCGACATCATCGTCTCGACGATAATATCGAAGGTCGTGCGCATCATTTCCTGGCATAGGTCGAGAGGGCCGTTCTTGCCGGCGAGCCAGAGGTCGCGCCTTCGCCCGGCCGCTGCGATCATGGCCGGCTGCAGTTCCAGAAGCTTTTCGTGGCGAAAGGCACCGGCCACAGATTGGCGCTGCCATTTCCAATGGGCGCCGTCCGAGGTCAGGATGCCGCTGCCGAGCGCGGGCCCCAGCACACGGCGAACGTCCTCGCCTTTGCCGAGCGCATCGGAGTTGCGCACCAATGCCTGATAAATGAGCTCCGGGTCGGTGAGATAGACCCGCAGCTTTCCGCCGACTTTGGTGAAAACGACCGGCTCGGTGAAGACCTCCGGCGGAAGAGCATCGAGCGGATTGCGGATCAGCGAAAGCAGGACATGCGGCATCGAGCGCGGGGTGAGGGGAAACGTCGTCTGCGAGAGATCGGCAGCATTCACGCTTGCATTCATCCTTCTGTCTCCTTGTTTGCCCCGGCGGATGCCTGTAGATCAGGATTAAGGTATTTGCCTTACAAAAATAAGGTGAATACCTTAGAGCTTCAAGTGGGGAATAAGCATGCCGGCAAACAAAGGCAAAAAGACAGGCGTCGCCGCGGGGTCCGATACGCGCGAACGAATTCTCGCCGCGACCCTGTCGCTCTTCAACCAAAAGGGGCCGGAGGCGGTGACGACCGCGGAAATCGCCAAGTCGGTGCACATCAACCAGGGCAATCTCTACTATCATTTTCGCACCAAGGAATCGCTGGTACTGGCCCTGTTTTCGCGCTTCGAGGCCGATGCTCTGGCGCTGGTCGGGGAAGCCGATGCCGTCGAGGGTATGGATTCGAAAGCCTATGCCGGCTTTCTGCGCAAGTGGTTCTCGCTCGTCTGGACCCATCGCTTCCTGTTTCGCGACATTCCGGGCCTGCTGGCAATCGCCCCCGGCCTGCGAGCGCCGATCCTCATGGTCAGCGCCGGCATGCGCCTGTCCGTCGATGTCATCTTTCAGCGAATGGAGGATGCCGGCTTGATCCGTGTCGCGGCAGACGAGCGCAAGCCCTTGATGACCAATATGTGGATCGTCTCGACCTACTTCGCCGTCTATCTCGGCCTTCAGGAAGGCGTGCGCGATCTCGCCCCCAAGCATGTGCATTGGGGCCTCGGCCAGGTCGCAAGCCTGTTGCGGCCCTATCTTTCGGCGCAGGCGAAGGCGGATCTCGACGAGATGCTTTCGGAGCCCTTTGCCTGAGGTCTATCCGGCCCGCCTGGAAGTGGCTGTGGTTTCGCCAAGATTGCGATAGGCGGTCGCCGGATGCGGTGCGGCGAGCCGCGGTCCGCTGCCGCCGAGCTTTTCGCGCAGGGTGCCTGTGCGATACTCGGTCTTGTAGACGCCGCGCTTCTGCAATTCCGGCACGAGAAGATCGACGGCATCCTCGAAGCTCTCGGGCGTGACCGCATAGGCCAGATTGAAGCCGTCGACATCGGTATCCTCGATCCATTCCTGCATGAGATCGGCGACGGTCTGCGGCGAGCCGACGAACACCGGGCCGAAGCCGCCGATGCCGACCCAGTCCGCCATTTCGCGCACCGTCCATTCCTTGCCCGGGTCGATGGTGGTGAAGGTCTCGACGGCGGATTGCACCGCATTCGTATGGCGATGGCGAAGCACCTCGTCGGGCGAGAACTGGCCGAAATCGATGCCGGTCCAGCCGGAGATCAGCGCCTGCGCGCCTTCGAGGGAGACGTATTGGCGATATTCGTTGAACTTGCGCAGCGCCTCGGCATCCGTCTCGCCGAGGATCACGGTCTGGAGGTTGAAGGACAGGATGTCGCGGGGATTGCGGCCGATACGCTCGGCAGCTTCGCGAACATTGGCGACATAGCGTTTCAGGACGGCCTTGGAGGGGGCGGCGACGAAGATGCATTCGGCATGCGCGCCGGCAAAATCCTTGCCGCGGCTCGATGCGCCTGCCTGATAGAGCACCGGGGTACGCTGCGGCGACGGCTCGCTGAGATGAATGCCGGGGACGTTGAAATGCGTGCCGGAATGGCGGATCGGATGTACTTTCTCCGGCCGCGTGAAAATGCCCTTTTCCCGATCGCGAATGACGGCATCGTCTTCCCAGCTACCCTCCCACAGCTTGTAGCAGACTTCGAGATATTCCTCCGCTAGCGCGTAGCGGTCGTCATGCTGTGTCTGGGCCGGCTGGCCGATGTTCAGGGCGCCGCTGTTCAAATAGGAGGTGACGATGTTCCAGCCGACGCGTCCCTTGCTCAGATGATCGAGTGTCGAGATACGCCGCGCGAAGGTATAGGGATGCTCGAAGGAGAGCGAGGCCGTCAGGCCGAAGCCGAGATGCTCGGTTTCATAGGCCATGGTCGGGATGAGCTGCAGCGGATCGTTGACCGGCACCTGCGCCGAATGGCGCAGGGCCGCATCGACATTGCCGTTCAGCACGTCATAGACCCCGAGCACGTCTGCGATAAACAGGCCGTCGAACTTGCCGCGCTCCAGCGTCTTTGCCAGATGGACCCAGTAGTCGAGATCCTTGTAGGTCCAGGATTTGTCGCGCGGGTGGCGCCACAGGCCGGGGGACTGGTGTCCGACGCAATTCATGTCGAAGGCATTGAGCCTGATTTCGCGTGTCATCTTGCTGTTCCTGCGATTGTATCGTTTCGCCGGCGCTCAGGCGCCGGCGGCTTTCTTGTTGACGAAGCTGAAGGCCAGCACGGCGAAGATCAGGAGGCCGGTGCCGACCTGCTGCCAATAGAAATTGAGGCCCGTCAGCAGCAGGCCGTTGGCGACGATGCTCAAAAGCAGCACGCCGAGCACCGTGCCGGCCACGTTCGGCCGGCCCAGCGGCGAAAAAGTCGTGCCGATGAAGGTGGCGCCGATGGCGTTGAGCATGAAGCCGTTGCCGGAGGAGGGGATATAGACGTTGACCGTCGCCGTCAGGATCAGCCCGGCAAAGGCGGCAATCGTGCTGGCGAGAACGAAAGTCACGGCCACATGCTTTGCCAGGCCGATCCCCGAATAGCGCACGGTGCGCGGCTGGATGCCGATGGCAAGCACGACGCGGCCGAAGCGCATGCGTGCGAACAAAAGGGCCGTGCCCGCGATGATAATGGCTGCGATCAGAAGCGGCACGGGGATGTTGCCGAGTGTTCCATGCCCGATAAAGCGAAAAGCCTCGGGTATGCCCGATGGCGGCAGATAGACCGGGTTGCCGCCATCCGTCAGCAGCTGTTGTATGCTGCGGCCGATGAACAGCGTTCCGAGCGTTGCCAGGAATGGCGATACGCCGATCGCCGAAATCAGCACGGCATTGAATGCACCGACCAGCGCGCCCGCGCCAAGGCCCGCGAGAGCGGCAAGCGGCACGGGCAGACCGGCTAGAATTCCGGAGACGAAGGCAAAACTGGCAAAGTCGACGGCTGTGCCGACCGAAAGGTCGATGCCGCCGGCGGCGACGGCAAAGGTCATGGCAATCGAGACGATGGCAAGCAGCGTGAAATTGTTGACGAGAATGCTCTGCAGATTGCCCGTACTCAGGAATGTCGGCGCGACTGCCGAAAAGAGCGAGAAAACGGCGATCAGGGCGACGATGAGCCCATAGCGCGCGAAGCTCGCCATCGGTCGGGCCGATGCTATGGAAGCGGACATGATCAGATCTCCCGTTGGCGCAGCAGTGTGGTTGCCGAGACCACGATCAGGATCAGCAGGCCCTGAACGCCGCTGACCAGCGTGCTGGGCAGATTGAGCAGCTGGAAACCGTTGATGAGGAAGCCGACGAATAGCGTCGAGACCAGCGTGCCGCCGATGGTCGGAACCAGGCGGCGGGAAAAGACCGAGCCGAGCAGGGCGGTGACGACGACTGGAAGCAGCATTTCGCCGGAGCCGGTGGTGCTGCCGCTGAGATAGGCGACCGACAAAATGCCGGCGATCCCGCCGCAGAGGCCGCTGGCGACGAAGGCTCCCGCGGTAAGTCTTCTCAACGGCAATCCGGCGGCGTGGGCTGCCTCGGGGAACTCGCCGACGGCGTAGAGCCTCAGACCGAGCGGTGTGAATTGCACGACAGCCGCGACGATGATGGTGAAGCCGATCAGCACGTAGGCGAGGACCGGAATGCCAAAGGCGTCCGAAGAGGAAAGAACGGTCAGCAGGTCGGTCGAGGCGGGCAGCACCGTGTTCTGCGTTAGGACCAGCTCCAGCCCGGCGACGACGTTCATGACGGCAAGCGTCGCCAAAAGCGGCACGATGCCGGCAAAAACGATCGCCAGCGCATTGACCGCGCCGATGGCGAGCCCGGTGACGAGCGCGCCAGCTATGGCGGCCCCATCGCCGAAGCCGAGCTGGACAAGCGTTGCATAGACGGCGGCGCTCAGGCCCATATTGGCCGCAAGCGAGAGGTCGATGCCGCCGGTGACGACATTGGAGCCGCCGGCGATCAGGACGATGGTCAGGCCGATGGCGAGCACGCCGGAAATGGCCGATTGTCCGAGCACGTTGCCGATATTGCCGACCGTCAGGAAATAAGGCGCCGTCAGCGCGAAAACCACGAGGATCGCGGCGAAGGCAAGCAGCGAACCGAACCGCAGGGCCGCAGCCGCAAGCTTGCTGCCGGTCGGCAGCTTGTGCGCCACCGCACTCTCGGGGAGAGAAGCAAACTGAACGTCAGCTGACATGGCGCAATCCTTCAAGCGCGCCGGTCGATGCCGACAGCACTTCGTCCGTGGTGGTCTGAGAGGAAATCAGCTCGCGCGCTACGCGACCGCGGAACAACACGAGTATTCGGTCGGTAATGCCCACCAGCTCTGGCAGGTCCGACGACAGCACGATCACGCCGGCGCCGCGCGCGGCAAGCTCGCCGATCAGCGAATAGATTTCGACCTTAGAGCCGATATCGACGCCGACGGTCGGCTCGTCCAGCAGATAGATTTCCGAGCGGCGGCTCAGCCATTTGGCAATCGCGACTTTCTGCTGGTTGCCGCCCGAGAGCGTGCGCACCAGCGCTTCGCGCCCGGACGTCTTGATCTGCAGCCGCCCGATCAGGTCGTCGGCATCGTCGCTCTCCCGTTTGCGGTCGAGAAAACCGAAGCGCGTATAGCGGCGAAGGCTCGCTAATGTGATGTTCTCGCGGACGCTGAGATCCAACCCCACGCCATGGCCGCGCCGGTCCTCCGGCACCAGCGCGATCCGGCGATCGACGGCTTCGACCGGGTTGCGCGGCTTCAGGCCATGGGCCTCGATATCCACCGTTCCGCTCGTCGCCGGCTGCAGTCCAAAAAGGGTGCGTATGAGATCCTTTGCCCCGGAGCCGAGCAATCCTGTAATGCCGAGGATTTCGCCGCGCCGCAGCGAGAGGCTGACGTCATGGAAGCGGCCTGTCGCCGAAAGATTGTCAAGCTTGAGGATTTCCTCTCCGAGTTCGACTTTCCGTTTGGGAAACATGTCGGCGATATCGCGCTCGATCATCAGGCTTGCTATCCGGCCGGCCGAGATTTCGCTCGTCGTCAGAGAAGCAACGTCGATACCGTTGCGCAAAATGGTGACATCGTCGCACAAGCCCTCGATTTCGGTGAGATAATGCGAGATGTAGATGATGGTCACGCCTTCGCTGCGCAGGCGCCGGATGAGGCGAAACAGGATCTCCGCTTCCTGCCGTACCAATGCTGCCGTCGGCTCGTCGAAGACGAGGATCTTCGGCTTGTGCAGTAGCGCGCGGGTGATCTGGACGATCTGCCGTTCCGCTGTCGAAAGCTCGCCGATGAGGGCATTCTTCGGCAGGTCGACGCCGAAATAATTGGCGAGAATCTCGGCGGCGCGGCGCTGCATGGCACCGCGATCAAGCAAGGGCGTCCCGCCGAGCCGAATTTCCCGGCCGAGAAAAAGCGACTCTCCGACGGTGAATGTCGGAACCAGCAGCCGATCCTGATGAATGAAATGGATGCCGAGTTCTTCGCATAGATGCGGCGTCAGGCGAGCATAGGCGCGGCCTTCGATCTCGATGCGGCCTTCGTCCGGAGTGTGCAGGCCGGCCAGGAGCTTGATCAATGTGGATTTGCCGGCACCGTTCTGCCCGACAAGCCCGTGAACGGTGCCGCGCCGGATGGCAAGCGACGCTCCGGCCAGCGCCTGGGCACCGCCGAAGCGTTTGACGATCCCATCGAAACGCAGGATATGCGGCGCGCTGTCTGCCTCGGTCGCCGGCCCGGTTGCGGTCATGAAAGAAGCCTTTCGCATTGGACGGCGATGCGGGATATCCGCATCGCCCGTTTGCAGATCAACCGATGCCGAGTTTCTTGATCACGTCGGACACGTTGTTCTTGTTTGCCAGGAGGGCAGGGACATAGGTTTCACGCGGCAGTGTCTGTCCCGATAGCAGCTTGGCGACATTGCGGATGGCGGTGCGGCCGATTTCGGCCGGCTGCTGGGCGGCATCGGCGCCGGCGGGCGAGTTGGGATCGGCGACGAGCTGCAGCACTTCCGGGCTACCGTCGACGCCGTAAGTGCGGATCTCGGTGCGGCCGGCGGCGGCAAGAGCCTGCGTGGCGCCGAGCTGCGGAATGTCCCAGGCCGACCAGATCGCCTTGATCGAGCCCTTCTCCGGATACTTGTTGAGGATCGCGGTGATCTGGGCGAAGGCGTCCTGAACCGTGTTCGGAATGACGTCGCGCAGCTCGGGCTGGATGATCTTCACTTTCGGGAAGTATTTGACGACATTGACGAGCTGGTCGTAGCGGATCGCGCAGGGCGTGACGCCGTAGAAGCCGTTGAAGACGACGATATTGCCCTCGCCGCCGATGTCGGAAACGAGCTGCAGCGCCAGGTCCTTGCCGATGCCCCAATTGTCCGAGGTGGTGTTGTTGACAGAGTTGGTCGAGCCGACATCGACGGTCAAAACGGGAATGCCGGCATCGCGAGCCTTTTTCAGCCAGGGATCGATGACGCTCAGCGTGCCGAGGATCTGCACGATCGCATCCGGCTTCTGCGCGATCAGCGTTTGCAATTGCGAGACCAGCTTGCCGTCATTGCGGCCGGCATCGACGGCGATCGGCGTGCCGCCCAGCCGCTTCACCTCGTCGATCTGGGCATTGTAGGCTTGCAGGTCGAAATAGTGGTCGGTTCCCGTCGCGCTGATGGCAACCCGCTTGCCTTTCAACGACAGGGCGTCGTCGGCAGCCGCGGCGGTCTTCGACAGGATGCTCGAAGCCGCAATCGCCGTTCCCGCGACGGCCGTCAGCTTCAAAATGTCCCGGCGGCCAAGTCCGGCCGTTTTTTCCTTGGTCATGAAAGTCCCTCTCCAGCAATTCAAAATGTCAATAGATTACAAAATAGATAGATTTAACAATTTAAAGAGAAACGTTTTTCCAAAACCGAACGGCAAGTGGAAATTTCCATGATGTCGTCTCTCATGCCGGCAGGTGGGGCTTTGCGATGACACGGACGGTCGGCGTCGGCACCGGTGGATGGCTCCTCCGGATGAAACCGGATTGAGCGCCCATTCGCCGGGCATGTCCTTCCCGGCAATTCTCCGGCAGGCGAACAAAGAATCTCCGATGGCAGCCAAAATCGGATGATTTAATCTACTAAAAACATAGGGTTTATATTTAATAATTGCGAGCGGCGCAGGGGCATTGCCCCGTCAGACGGCGTTTCCGATGGATCGTGAGGATCGCGACGATGAAATTTATCACACGGCTTGCCCTGTCGGCCGTTGCCCCTCTTCTTCTTACGCAGGTTGCGCTGGCGGATGGCGTGAACGGCGCGCCCGCGCCCTTCGACAAGGGCGGCGTAAAGATTGCCCTGATCAGCTATATTTCCGCCGGCGACTTCTTCCAGGCCTATCAGGCCGGCGCCGAAGCACAGGCCAAGGCGCTTGCCATCGATCTGCGCATCTTTCCGGGACGGCAGGACGCTGCCGCGCAGCGCGAGCAGATCCTCCAGGCGATCAATCTCGGCGTCTCCGCCATCGTCATCGACCATGGCCTGCCGGAATCGCTTGGCGACGTAGTCCAGCAGGCGCTCGACAAGGGCATCAAGGTCGTCGCGTTTGACGTCAATCTCAACAATCCGAAGATTCCGCAGGTCGAGCAGAGCGATCACGAGCTTGCCGACCTTGCCTTGAAGCAGGTCGTCAAGGAAAACGGCAATAGTTTCAAGGCAGGCTATGTCTATGTCGCCGGTTTCGCGCCGCTCGACCGCCGCAATGAAGTATGGGACAGCTTCAAGAAGCAGAATGCCGGGGTCGTCGAAAAGGCCCGCTTCGGCAATGTCAGCGATACGACGGCGACGTCGACGGCCGACCAGGCAAAGGCGGCGCTGACGGCCAATCCCGATATCACCGTGGTCTTCGCTCCCTATGACGAATTTGCGCGCGGCGTGAAACTTGCGGCCAACGATCTCGGCATCGCCAACAAGCTGAAGATCTATTCCGCTGACGTCTCTACAGCCGACATTCAGGAAATTACCGAGCCGGGCAGCCCTTGGGTTGCGACGGTTGCGACCAATCCGGCGGTCGTGGGCGCCGTCTCCATCCGCGCCGCCGCCTTGCAGGTGGCAGGGCAGGAGGTTCCGCACCAGATCACGGTCAAGCCGACGCTGCTGACGCAGGAAGGGCTTCGCGCCGCCGGCGTCAAGACGATCGAGGAACTGGCGCAGAAAATCCCGGCCTTCAGCACGAGCGACGCGGCGACCGCCAGCTGGATTCCGGACAAGCTTTTCTAGGCAGCCGACCTCGATCCGCCGGCGGGATCGTCTGATTCCGCCGGCTTACGTCCATGAACCGGAGTTCACATCATGAGCCAGTCCAACGTCGTCTTCGCAAGCAATCGGAACCCCACGCGGGACGACCTCTTTGCCAGAGCGGAAGAGATTTCCGCGGATCTTTCCAGGCACGCAGCAGAGCTTGATCGCGAAGGCCGGCCACCGCTCGGCGAAATCGTCAAGCTGAAGAATGCGGGGCTGCTGAATGCCCTGCATGCATCGCAGATCGGCGGCGGCGGCCTCGATTGGGCAGACGGCTTGCGGCTCGTGCGCATCCTCGCGCGTGGAGAAAGCTCCATCGGCCAGCTTCTCGGCTATCACTACGTCAACAGCCAATATGTCTATTGGGCTTTCGACGAAACGCGTGCGCAGGAACTGGGCGGCAAGACGGTTGCCAACAACCTTTACTGGGGTGCCGCCGTCAATCCGCGCGATCCCGGCCTTGTGCTGACGCGCCGGGGCAATGGCTATGTTCTGAACGGCCGCAAATCCTTCTCCACGGCCGCCCACGTTTCCGACTACATCAACGTCAACGCTGCGCTCGATGACAGGATCGTCGGCTTTGCCGTCCCGACAAACCGCGCTGGCTACAAGGCCAATGACGACTGGGACAATTTCGGCCAGCGTCTCTCCGACAGCGGCAGCGTCGAGTTTCACGATTTCCCCGTGTATGAAGAGGATTTGGACAGGGCCGCGTCGACTGGCGGCGAGGCCCCGGTTCTCGCGACGTTCAACACGCCTCTCATTCAGCTGGTCTTCGTGAACTTCTATCTCGGCACGGCCGAAGGCGCATTGCGCGAGGCTCTCGATTATGTCCGCACCACGACGCGGCCCTGGGTGACTTCAGGCGTGGAGCGTGCATCGGACGATCCGTATATTCTGGAACGCGCCGGCGAATTCACCGCCGCTCTGAAGGCGTCGGCTGCGCTGGCCGACAGCGCTGCGGTGGCGGTCCAGGAAGCCCTTGCCAGGGGACACAAGGCGACGGCGCGCGAGCGCGGCGCGGCGGCGGCCGAAGCCTATGCGGCGAAGGTGAATGCCACGCACGTATCGCTTGACATTACCTCACGCGTCTTCGAACTGACCGGTGCGCGCTCGACGGCGGAAAAGTATCGCTTCGATCGCTTCTGGCGCAATGTGCGGACCCATACCTTGCACGATCCGGTCTTCTACAAGGCCAAGGAAGTCGGTGAGTTCGTTCTGAACGGCCGAATTCCCGAGGTCAGTCTCTATAGCTGAGCTGATATCGCCGGACATGCCAAAGCCCCGTTGCCGCAGGCCGGCAACGGGGCTTTCGTTTGAGCCTTGGTCAGAGTGCGCCGTTCTTCGGCGGAAGGATGTCGTTGAGGTAGTAATTGCCGACGACGTGATATTTCCAGCGAACCGGATCATGCAGCGTATGCGTGCGGGCATTGCGCCAGTGTCGGTCGAGATTGAGGTCGAGCTTGACCGATGCCGTGCCGGCAAGCTCGAACAGCGTGTTCGTCGCCTCTATGGCGATTTCCGTCGTCAGCACTTTGGCAGCTGCTACGGCGAGCGTCGCCTCGACCACTCTCTTTTCGGTAGTCTCGACCTGCGCGGCATCGACCTTGCGGCCGGCGCGCTCGATGGTCGCGGTTGCGGCTTCCAGCCGGATGGCGATCTGGCCGACCTTGGCGATGGTCAGCGGATCGTCGCTGGCGCGTTCTACGCCGCTATCCGTCCAGGGACGCGATCTGGTCTTCACGAAATCAAGCGTTTCGGCAAAGGCGGCTCGGGCGATGCCGAGATCGATGCCGGCATGGATGATCTGGCCGACCGAGCCGATGGTCGTCGGCCGCTCGAAGCCCCTGTGATGGAGGACGACATGGTCGGCATTCACATAGACATTGTTGAGGACCGTGGTGCCGCTGCCGGTCGTGCGCTGCCCGAAGCCGTCCCAATCGTCGATGATTTCGATGCCTTCGGTGCCCTTGGGAACGAAGGCCATGACCAGCTTCTCGCTCTCGTCCAGCGCGAAGACCGTCACCCAATCGGCAAAGAGAACGCCGGTCGAATAGAACTTGCGACCATTGAGGCGATAGCCGGGGCCATCGCGGGTAATACGGGTATTGTAGTGCCCGACCGTCTTCGTGCCGCGCTCGGACAGCGCATTGCCGAAGCGATCTCCGGCCAATGCGCGGCCGAAGAAATACCGCTTCTGATCGTCCGAGCCATCGACGCGCAAAGCTTCGAGAATGTAGAAATGGTTCTGCGGTATCTGCCCGATCGAGGCGTCGGCCTGCGCCAGGATCGCGGTGATCTCCGCCAGTGTCGCATTCGAGACATCGAGGCCGCCATATTCCTCGGGAACGGTAATCGCGAGCAGTCCGGATTGCGCCAGCGCATCCATCTCGGCAAACGGAAGCAACCTTTCACTATCGCGCTCGGATGCGGTGGCGGCAAAGCGTGCCGCAAGCTCTTGAGCGACGGCCAGTGCCTGTTGCTCGGTCTCCAGCACGGCAGCCTCGGGATGCTTGGCGTTGATGTGGTGCAATTGCGCGTTCATAAGGCAGGCTCCGATTTCATTCGGCGCCACGATGCCGCATTCAAAGCGGGGGTTCGAGAAAAGGCATTTCGTTTTTACCCATGCCGCCGCTGCTACATTCCTTTCTCTATAGAATTAATAGTCAATTGCTGCCTGACGCTGTGCCGACGCCGCCAATGATCGATGTGCAAGTCTTCCGATAGCCCAAGCTTATTGGTGGCCGGTTCGCCAGTCCTGAAAGCGCGCATGTGCCAGGGCAAGCGATGCGACGAGAGGGGTGAACGCGTGAAAGGGCAGCGGACGGCTGGATTGAAGTGGGATGGGCTGGGATTGCGCCGCTTCGCCGAGCGCCAGTCTTGCAAGGGTCCGGCCGAGCTGCGCCGTCATGGCGATGCCCCGGCCATTACAGCCGATGCCCCCGAAAAACCCGTCGCCGAAGCGGTAGAGGCGCGGCAGGAAATCCGGCGTCATGATGGCGGTCCCGGTCCAGACGATCTCTATGCCCGGATGGTGCGGCAGGCGGAGTTCGGACGTGAGCCGGTCGACGACGGCTTGACCGACGCGCTCGAACGCGCCGATCGGATTGATCGCCATGCCGCCGCTGATCAGCCTGTTGTCCCGATCGAGCCGGTAGGTGAAAAGATTGGAGCGCGTGTCGCCGACGGGGCGCCGGTTCGGGGCGATGCGCGCCACGGTCTCCGCGTCGATCGGCCTTGTCGCCACCTGATATACCTTCAGCGGCACGCCGGTTCTTCCCATGCGTGAGGCTACGCCGTCGGTAAAGGCATTGGTGGCGAGGATAACGGCGTCCGTCTCGATTTCATGACCTGCGAACGCAACGCGCCAGCCGCCGCTGTTTCGTTCCACGCGCTCGACCCTGGCGTTCTCGCGGATCACGCCGCCGCGCCGCATTACCGCGCGCGCAAGCCCGTAGAGATAATCCAGCGGATGGATGGTGCCGCCGGAATGATCGATCAATCCGCCGGAATAGATCTCCATTCCGGTTTCGTCCCGGATGGCCCGGGCGTCGAGAAATTCGACGGGCCGGCCGATCTCCGTCCAATCCTTTGCCCGTTGACGCAGAATCTGCGCCATGTCGTCGCCATAGGCCGGCTGCAGCCAGCCGGTCTGTGCGGCATCGCAGGAAATATGCTCCTCCGCGATCGTCGCGAAGACCTGATCCGCGCCCGCGCCAACGAGCGACAACAGGGCATCAGCCTTGGCGCGCGGCAGTTTCTGACGCACGGTGGCGGGATCGGCCTTGGCGAAGTTCGGAACGACGAAGCCGGCATTCATGCCGCTCGCTCCGGCGCCGAGTTGCCCGCTCTCGAGCACGATGACCGAGCGGCCGGCGCGGGCAAGATGAAGGGCTGCGGTCAGGCCGGTGAAGCCGCCGCCGATGACGACGGTGTCGCAGCGGGAAGGCAGGCTGCCGGAAAGCTCGGGCACGCGGCCGGCCGTCAGCGTCCACAGGGTCGGATTGGCGGGGCGAGCAACGTGGCTGGGCATCAGCGGACGATCTTTCAATGACTATGGCAGATGGCTGTCACGCTGGGTCAGCCGCTGAAGGGATTGCGCCAGGATGTTTTGTCGCGAGGCGCACCGATTGGCCCGCCTCGCGCTTCCGCAGAATGGATTGGCGGCCTACTTGATCTTCTCCTTGAGGGCCGCGACGTCTTCCATCGACAACTCGCCATCGGTGGCAACCTTGCCGTCGGCGATTTTCCAAAGACGGAAGGGGCCGGTGATGTCGCCATATTGATCGAAGGTGACGGGGCCGATGACGCCCTCGTAGCGGATCGGCTTGCCTTCCTTGATCAGGCCGAGCGCCTTTGCGAACTCTTCCTTGCCGGCATAGATCGGCGTGCCCTTCGGGTCGACCACCTTGAAGATGTCATCCTTCAGCTTCGATGTGTCGTCGCCGGCGATCGCAAGCGCAAGGCCGACGATCGCACCGGCATCATAGGCGCGGTCCGCGGCCGGATTGGAAGGCTCGATGCCCGAGAAATCCTTGTAGTTCTTGTTGAAGTAGTCGGTCGACGGCGTCGGCGTCGTGCCCGACGAGGTGCCGTAGGCCTCCTTGAGGTAGTCGGCTCCGACGGAGTCGATGAAGTCCGGGCTGTTCATGCCGTCATTGAGCAGGAATTTTTGCGGGCCGCCCTGCGAGATCCAGGTGCGGGCGATCGTCGCGCCATCGACCGGCGTGCTGACGAGATAGAGGCCATCGGGATTGCCGGCCATGCCGGCGGTGACTTCCGAGGCGTAGCTCGACTGCTTCTCATTATAAGGCGTCGTCGAGACGATCGTGCCGCCGAGCGCCTTGTATGCCTTTGAGAATTCGGCGACCATGTTCACGCCGAAATCGTTGTTGACATGGATGATCGCGAGCTTCTTGAAGCCCTTGTCGATCGCATATTTGGCGGCGGCAATGCCCTGCAGCGAATCCGAGGTAATGGTGCGGAAGAAGATGCCGTTGGTCTTGCCGTCGCGACCGAGTTCGGTCAGCGTCGGCGAAGAGGCGGCAGGCGAGACCTGCACGATCTTGGCCGGTGCGGTGACCGAGGTCAGGATCGGGATCGTCACCGAGGAAATGATGCCGCCGATGATGGCGGGAACTTTCTTGACCTGCACGAGCTGGGTGGCGGCGTCGACGGCGACATTGCCCTGGCTTTGGCTGTCGCGCGTATCCGTCACCAGATCGCAGCCATGGGCTCCGCCGGCGGCATTGATATCCCGGAAGGCCATCTCGACGGACTTTGCGCCCGCCTGACCGTATTCGCCGGCAGGGCCGGTCAGCTCCATCACGAGGCCGACCGTCACCTTGCAGTCGGCGGCATTGGCGGCGCCGGCTGCGGCCAGAAGTGCCAGAGCCGTCGTGATTTGAAATATCGTCTTCTTCATCTTTGTTCCCCTTGTTCGGTCAACGATCTTCATGTCTGGTTTTTCAGGAACCTGTCAGTTGTCCGGCATCTGCAGCCAGGTTTCATGCAGATGCTGCCATTCGACGCCGTTCGGCGCCGATGAACTTGCGGTGAAAAGCGCGCTCGCCTGTCGCCGGCTGTATTTGCCCGCGCGCGACTGGGCTTCGACATAGGTGAGCATGACGATGCCGTCGGTCTCGAAGCTTGCGCGGATATCCGAAATCTCGATGTTGAAATCGCCGCGAAAGCTCGCCCGGTTAGCCCGGATCAGCTCGATGGTTTCAGCCCGGTCGAAGATGCGGCCGGTCGGCGGGATCATGTGGAACGCCTGGCCGAAAGTGTGCTCGCAGCGGTTGAAATCCGTTTTGTCGGCAGTTGCCGTATCGTACCAATCTTCGAAGAAACGATGGAGATCAATCACTTCGGCACTGGCCTTCCGGAAGAGGGGCGATTGCTGGCTCATACCTTCCCCGCATTGAGGTTGTAGTGCATGATCGAGCCGTGCCTGCCGGTGCGATCGCGCTCCAGCGTATAGACGTCGCCTTCAAGCCCCGGGCTTTGGCCGATAATATCGGCGATCTGCCGGCGGTCCTCGTCCGAGAGCGCAATATCCATGATCTTTGCATTGGCGAGCGCATGCGCCTGATTGCGGGCGCCGACGATGACGGCGGCGACCTGCGGCTGCTCCAGCACCCAGGCACTGGCGATTGTCGCGATGTCGACGCCATGGCGCTCGCCGATGGCCTTCAAGGTGCGAAGCAGCGACTGGAACAGCTCCCAGCCGCCGAAATCGTCGATGATCAGCTTGTATTTGACGAGAGAGCGGTTCTCGAGCGGCATCTCGGGTTCGGGCTGTCCAAGCCATCTGTCGCTCAGGAAGCCACCGGCCACCGAGCCGTAGCAGAGGAATTTCACGTCGTTCCTGGCCGCCAGTTGCGCGAGCCCATGCGTCGGGCGCTGGTCGAGAACCGAATATTGCAGCTGCTGGCTGACCAGGGGAATGCCGGCGGCAAGGATTTCGGCGATATGCGGCGTGTCGAAATTCGTCGTGCCGACATTGCGCACCTTGCCTTCACGGCGCATCTCGTCGAGCCAGCCGAGCGCATCGAGATAGCCCGAAAGCGAATAGTCCCACCAGTGAAACTGCACCAGATCGAGTTGCTCGGTCTTGAGCTTGCGCAGCGATTTGTCGACGATTCCACGAATGTAGTCGCGGTTGATCGTTGCCAGCTTCTCCAGATCGGGCACGAGTTTCGTATGCACCTTCATCGCGCCCGCGGCCTCGGTGCCGCGCTCGTTGCGGAGCTTCTCGCGCGCCTCGCCGATCAGTTCCTCGACGCCTGTGTAGATATCGGCGCAGTCATAGGTTCGGATACCCACATCGAAGGCGGCGATCAGGTCGGTCACGGCTTGGGCGCGATCGATGGCGCCATGTCCTCCGGCAAGCTGCCAGCCACCGCGGATGACGCGGGAAATCTTGTATCCGGGGCTGAGCTCAAAAGTCTTGGCGGTCATGCGGTTCATTCTCCTTCGGGCAACGGCACGGCCGTCGTTTCGGCGTGGCTGAACCGCCGCTTGGCCGTCCTGACGATCCGCAGGCGGCTCGCGCAGTTGGGGTCCGGGCAGGCGATTTCCGCGTCCGAGGTCATCCAGTCGTTCTTGTGGGTTGGCCGCTGTTTGGCCGCAAGCAGCGGCAGGACGGCCGATATGGAATAGATCGAAAAGCCCTGGCCAGACGGCAACGACAGCATTTCGCCCTTGAGTTCGAAATAGTCTCCCGGCTTGGCGCCGCAATAGATCGGCTTGCCCTCGGGAATGACGGCCTCGACCCTGAGGTCGAAGAGTTCGAAACTGTCGTCGTTTGCCGCCGCCATCTCAGATCTCCGCGCGTTCGAACGTGACGTCGCAGGCACCGTTGCGGCGGATAATGCCGCAGGCTGAAGCGAAGTGCTCGCGTTCGTCGGGGCGAACCTGTGCGACGACGCTGCCGGCAAGCCAGCCGATCGGGAAGAGCAGGCGCGCGCCCGCTCCGTAGAACAGGCCGATATCGAAGATCGCATCCGGATTGCCGCCCCACACGCGCGGCGGCACATAGCTCAGCACGATATCGCCGGGTTGCGGCGTCAGCGTCGCATTCTCGGCCGGCAGCGCGACGGCATAGGAGGCGTCTTTCAGGTGGGCGGGCGGGATCGGGCAGGAGATTTCCGGGCCGGTCCACATGGCATGGATGCCGCCGACCACGCGCGGCTCGCTCAGATAGGTCCAGAAAAAGGTGGCGTTATCGGGCGCCTTGGCCTCCAGCAGCGGCGCAAGGACGCTGAGGCCGGAGCGTGGTTCGGAGATTTTGATAGCGCGTTGGCTCATGCGGACAGGCCCTTCTTGGCTTCGGCTTCCAGTTTGCTGCGCAGGAAGGTAAACGGCCGGCTGATGTCTGCGACCAGCGCATCGCGGGCTTCCTTTGCATCCTGTGTGGCGATCGCCTTGACGATCGTGCGGTGATAATGTGCCGTGTCGACCTCGCCGGCCTCAGAGAAGGCATAGATGGCGACGCGGATACACGGGCCGGATTGCAGCCACAGGCTCTCGATCATCGGGATCAGCACGGCCGAGCCGCAGGCGCGGTAGATTTCGAAATGAAAGGTCTGGTTGAGCGTCACCTCGCGGTCGACATCTTTCTTGTGCTTCAGCGCACGCATCTCGTCCCACTCGCCAAGCATGCCTTCGATGGTGGCGATCTGGCGCGAATTCATGCGGGTTGCGGCGAGCGCGATCGCCTCGCCTTCGATCAGGATACGGGCGCGCAGAAGGTCGTCCATGCGATCGAGCGTGATCGGCGGTACGCGAACGGATCGGTTGGGTAAGGCTTCCAGCGCCTTTTCGGTAATCAGCCGGCCCAGCGCCTCGCGCACCGGCATGGTGCTTGTCATCAGCGCATCGGCCAGGCCGCGGATCGTCAATATCTGGCTCGGCTCGAACAAGCCGCCGATCAGCGCGCGGCGCAGCTCGGAATAGACCCGGTCCTGAACCGTCTCGCGGCCCACGGGGGCAAGCTGTGCGGCAATCGGATCGCTCTTTTCGGCGGTGGCCTTTTGCATTCGAAATCCCTTTTTCGGCTTGCGGAGTGGATTAAAGCTGATTAGCGTGATCAATGCAAGTGTGATCACAAATCAAATAATCAGGGAAACGATGGCGATCGCTTTCCGGCCAGAGGGATCTCATGAGTACGACAACTGAACGGCAAGGGGAGGAAGCCCGGCCTGTTCTCACGGCAAGGAACGTGGTGCGGCGTTTCGGCGGCGTCACCGCCGTCAACGACGTTTCCTTCCATGTTCGCCAGGGCGAAATTCTAGGCCTGATCGGCCCGAACGGCGCCGGCAAGACGACGATGTTCGATCTTCTGGCCGGCAGCGTTGCGCCGAGCAGCGGCGAGATCGTCCTGAATGGAGCGGCGGTCGCAGGCGAGGCGGCTCATCGCCGGATCGGTCGCGGCCTTGGCCGGACATTCCAGATCCCGCGACCGTTCCCCAATCTGACGCTTCTCGAAAATGTCATGCTGGCCGCGCAGAACCAGGCGGGCGAACGTTTGCTGCCGAATTTCCTGCGTCCATGGAAGGTGGCCGAGCAGGAGAAAGCCGCCCATGTCAAGGCGATGGAGCTTCTGGACCTCGTGCACCTGACGCGGCTTGCGCATGAGCCGGCAAGGGTGCTGTCGGGCGGGCAACGCAAGCTTCTGGAGCTTGCCCGCGTCATGATGGCCGATCCGGCTATCATCCTGCTCGACGAACCCGCCGCCGGCGTCAACGCCACTCTTCTCGAGACGATCATCGACCGCATTCGCGATATCAATCAGCGCGGCATTACCTTTCTCCTGATCGAGCACAACATCGACATGGTCACGCGTTTGTGTCACCGCGTGCTCGTCATGGCGAGCGGTCAGCTTCTCTGCGAGGGCACGCCGGAAGAGGTGGCCCGCGATCCGCGCGTCATCGAAGCCTATCTGGGAGGTGCGGCATGAGCGAACCGGTGCTGAGCGTTCGCAATCTCGTTGCCGGCTACGAGCCGGGCGTGCCGATCGTGCGCGGTGCTTCGATCGATGTGGCCGAACGGGAAATCGTCGTCGTGCTCGGCCCCAACGGCGCCGGGAAGTCGAGCTTCATCAAGGCGATTGCCGGCCTGGTGCCGGTCGAAAGCGGCATGGTGCAGCTGGCAGGCCAGGATATTACCGGCGCGCCTGCGCACAATATGGTGCGGCTGGGCCTCGCCTTCGTGCCGCAGACGGAGAATGTCTTTCCACTGATGTCCGTGGAAGACAACCTGAAAGTCGCCGGCGGCATTCTGAAGCCGAGGGAGGTGCCGGCCCGCATCGAGGAAATGTATACGACCTTTCCCGATCTCGCCCGTCATCGCCGGATCGCAGCGGGCAATCTTTCCGGAGGGCAGCGGCAGATGCTGGCCGTGGCCCGTGCTCTCATCGTCCATCCGAAGCTTCTCGTGCTCGATGAACCCTCGGCGGGTCTCTCACCGAAATTCGTCTCGATGGTTTTCGACATGCTGACCGATATCCGCAAATCGGGCGTCACCATTCTCCTCGTCGAGCAGAACGCCAAGGCGGCCCTTGCCATCGGCGACCGCGCCTATGTTCTGGTCGAAGGCAAGGACAGGCACGAAGGCGTTGCGTCGGAGCTTTGGAACGATCCCGTGGTCGCCGAGCTCTATCTCGGCCAGCGGCCCGCGACGTCAGGCAAAGGAGGCGCGGCATGAACCTGCAATTTATCGTCGACGGATTGCTGACGGGGTCGATGATCGGCCTTGGCGCCATCGGCGTGACGCTCACTTACTCGATCCTGCGCTTTTCGAATTTCGCCCATGGCGACTTCATGGCCTGGGGAACTTATGCGACCCTTGCCGTCGTCAGCGCCATCGGCGCGGTCTTCGGCAAGGTCGCGCCCATCGGGCCGCTCTCTTTCGGCTGGCCGTTGATCGTGGCTGTTGTCGTCGCGATGGGCTTTACCGGCCTTCTCGCTCTTGCTCTCGACAAGGTCCTGTTTGCCAGGCTGCGGGCCAAGGGCCAGTCCATCATCGTCGTCATGGCGAGCTTCGGCGCGTCCATGGCGTTGCGCAGCCTGCTCGAATTTCTCTTCACCTCGCGGCCGACCTATTTCAGCCGCGCCATCCAGATTGCCATGCCCGTCGGTTTCGGCATTCGCATCACGCCCGATCAGATCGTGCTCCTGATCGTCACGGCGCTTCTCGTTTTCGGCGTGCACATGCTGATGACCAGGACGCAGACCGGCCGCTCCATGCAGGCGCTCAGCCAGAATCCGGCGCTTGCCCGGGTGGTCGGCATCGATGTCGCCAGGGTCGTGCGCGTCACCTGGCTGATCGGCGGGGGGCTGGCCTGCGTCGCCGGCGTCATGATCGGCATTCTCGTGCAGATTCGCCCGCTGATGGGCTTCGACATGCTGCTGCCGATGTTTGCCGCCGCCATTCTCGGCGGTATCGGCAGCGTCCCGGGGGCGGTTCTCGGCGGCCTGATCATCGGCCTTGCCGAGGCGGCTGCCGTTCAGCTGATCGGTGCGGAATGGCGCGCAGCCATTTCATTCATCATCCTGATGGCAGTGCTGTTCATTCGGCCGATCGGCCTTTTCGGAGTGAGAGAGCGATGATGGATATTGTTGGCTATGGCGCCTTTTTCCTGACGACGGCGCTGATCTTTTCCTTCATCACGCTCGGGCTGAACCTGCAATGGGGACTGACGGGCCTGTTCAATGTCGGTCTTGCCGGCTTTGTCGCGATCGGCGCCTATACCTCGGCTCTGTTGACGACGCCGGATACGGCAGGGCGCTTCGGCGGCTTCGATCTGCCTGTTATCATCGGCTGGCTGGGCGCCATGGTCGTGGCCGGTCTTGCCGCCGCCGTCATCGGCATTGCGACGCTGCGATTGAAATCCGACTATCTGGCGATCACCACTTTCGGCGTTGCCGTCGTCGTCCAGCTTGTGGCGCTGAACGCGCAAAAGCTGACCGGCGGCCCTTTCGGCATCGGCTTCATTCCGCGTCCGTTCTCCAGCCTTGCCGAAACGCCGCTGATTTTCAATCTTGCCAATCTCGGCGTCGTTGTCGTGGTGATGCTGATCGTCTATCTCGCGCTCGAACATCTGGCGAAAAGTCCGTGGGGACGTGTCTTGAAAGCGCTGCGCGAGGACGAGCGCGCGGCGGTTTCGCTTGGCAAGAGCGCTCGCTTCTATCGCGTACAGGCCTTTGCCGTCGGCGGCGCCATCATGGGGCTTGCCGGCGCCATGCAGGCGCATTTCATCGGCTTCATCGCGCCGGACAATTACGTTCCGACCCTGACCTTCCAGGTCTGGGTGATGCTGATCGTCGGCGGTTCGGGCAGCAACAAGGGCGCGGTGATCGGCAGCATCCTTGTCTGGGCGATCTGGGCGGGATCGGGGGCTTTGACGAGCGTCCTTTTCTCGCCGGAGCAGCAGGCGCGCGCCGCCTCGTTGCAGATCGTCGCGATCGGCGTCATGCTCTGCATCATTCTGCTGGTGCGTCCGGGCGGCCTCTTCGGGGACATCCCGAAGAGGCGATCTTCCGTCGCGCCGCAACCCAAGCCGATCACGGATGAAGGCAATGCCGCCTCGTAGGGCGGCATAGACGAGCCAGATGGCTGATCAGATCTCCCCGGATAAAAATATCTGCGGATGCTAGCCTTTGACCGCTCCGGCCGTCATCGAGCCGGAAAGCTGGCGATACATTATCAGGCCGAGAAGTGCCGGCGGCAGCGCGCCGAGGATCATGACGGCGGAGGCGAGCCCCCATTGCACCCCGCCGCCGCTGGCGGCGAAGAAGAAGGAGGCGCCGACCGTCATCGGCACGGCGCGGTTGGTCGTCAGCATCAGCCCGAAGAGGAATTCGTTCCAGGCCGTGATGAAGCCGAAGATGAAGGTGGTCACGAGCGCGGGCCTGACCACCGGACGGATGACGCGGATCATGATCTGGAAAACGCTGGCCCCATCGACCGTTGCGGCCTCGTCGAGCTCCAGCGGGATGTCGGATATGGCGTTGACCAGCATGACCAGCGCCAGCGGAATGTTGACGATCGTCAGGATGAGCCCCAGGCCGATCCGCGTGTCGAGCAGGCCGAGCCACTGATACATCATGTAAAGCGGGATCGCGAAGACGACCAGCGGCACGGCGCGAAGGTTGATGACAAGGGGAAGCAGGAGCTTCTTACCGGTTTCGCCGCGGGCGATCACGTAAGCCGCCGGGAAGGAAAGGAGGATCGCCAGCAGCGTGCCGATCAGCGCCGCCGCCGCGCTGTTTGCCAGATAGAGGAAGATGTTGAAGCGCTCGGTGTCCGTCAGCACCTTGAGGTAGTTGTCGAACGTCGGCTGCTCGATCCACAGGCCGGGATTGCTGGAAATCTCGCGCGTCGTCTTGAAGGAGGTGATGAGGGTGACGAGGATCGGGAAGTTCATGGCGAAGACCACGATGCAGTAGACGATCCAGCGCAGGAGCTTCAGCATCTTATTTCTTCCTTCGCGCACCCAGCCAGTTCAGGCCGTAGAGAACCAGCAACGATGTGATGAACAGCACGACGGAGGCCGCGACCGCCTTGCCGATGGCGCCTTCCTTGAAGAATGCCTGGTAGATGTAGATCGACAGCGATGTCGTCGATCCGCCTGCGCCGCTGCCGGTCAGGGCGTAGACATTGTCGAATACACGGAAGCCGTCGATGAAGCGGATGAAGAAGGCAACGATCAGCGTCGGCAGCATCAGCGGCAGGTCGATGCGCCAAAGCCGCTGCAGACCCGTTGCGCCATCCAGGGTCGCCGCCTCGCGCACATCTTCCGGGATGGCGATATAGGCGACGTAGAACAAGAGGAAGGCGAAGGGCGTCCATTGCAGCACTTCGACCACGACGAGCGTGCGGAAGGCGTTGGTGTAGTCGAGGAAGGCCGGGCTGTCGCCGAACCATTCGAAAAGATAGTAGGGCACGGGGCCGGCGAATTCATGCAGCACGAGGCGGTACATCAGGCCGACCATGGCGGGCGCCACCATCAAAGGCAGCATCAGCGGCGCCATCAGGACGGGCCGTGCCGACAGGAGCGGCTTGAGGAAGATCGCCAGAAAGAGGCCGAGCAGGCACTCTGCAACCGCCGTGATGATGCCGAAGCGGAAGGAAAACCAGACCGATTGCCAGAACGCGGCTTCCGTCAGCACTGTAACGTAATTGCCGAAGCCGCTGATCCGGGGGCTGCGCAAGGTTTCGAACGAGACGGTCGAAATGGAATAGAGGAGATTGAGGAGAGCGGGAAAGCCGAGGAACAGCAGCAGGAACCCGACAAGCGGTGCCAGATAGAGCCTGCCTTCGGCGCGTTTTACAAGAGCCATGGGTTTCAGCCGCAGTGGCCGGATGCCGTCAGAGCCTTTTCGCTTTTCGTCGAATCGCGAAAAGGCTCTGTTCTTCTGTTTTTACGCAATTCCGGACGGAAAACCGCAATACACTTTTCCTGGAATTGCTCCAAAGCCGGCACTCGGCCCTTGTCCTTATTTCTTCAAGAGATCCTGCATGCCCGCCTTGGTGTGGGCAAGCGCATCCTCGAGGCTCTGCTGGCCGGACCAGTAGCCAGTGAACTCCTTGGCCTGCAATTCATAGACCGAGAGCGCCTTGGCGGAGGTCGCCCCGGTCATGACGTAGCCATACTTGCTGGCAAACTCACCGAGCTTCACGAGGTCGGGGCGCTCCTTTGCCACCTTGGCGACGACATCGGGCGTCAGCGCCGGCGAGCCGCCTGCACGGGCATAGGCAAGGGCCGCATCCTCGGAGGACAGCCACTTGAGGAACTTGATGGCGCCTTCCTTGTTCTGCGCGTTCTTGTTCAGTCCAAGGCCGAGACCATGAATATGGTCGGCACGCCCGTTCGGCCCCGCCGGCGGCGCAACGATGCCGGTGACGTCAGCGACTGCCGGCGATTTCTTCGCATCGGTAAGCTCGGCTGCGGCTGCATTCCATTGCAGCGCGGTCGCAGCCTGTCCTGAGCTGAAGGCGGCATTGGTTTCCGCATATTCGTAGCTTAGCGAATCCTTCGGCGACGCGCCGGCGTCGTAAAGCGTCTTGTAGAGTTTCAGTCCCGTCTTATAGGCGTCCGAGTCGATCGTGACGTTGCCGCTTGCGTCCATCCAGTCTCCGCCATAGGAGCGCGGCAGGGATTGGAACACCATCATGTTGAAGAGAAGGTTCTTCATCTGCAGCACGGTGCCGTAGCGGACCGGGCTCTGGCGGTTTACCTGCTTGCTGAAATAGAGCGAGGTGGCCGCCCAGTCGTCCCAGGTCCACTCGTCGGGCTGCTTCGGGGCAAGTTCCTTGCCGAGATATTTCTTGGAAATCTCGGCATATTTGGCCTTGGCATCGGGATCGGCGATGAGGGCGTCGACGAGATCCTTGCGGTAATACATGAAGTGCAGCGACAGGTCCGTTGGCACGCCATATTGCTTGCCGTCGAACTGCATCGTTTTCAGCACGGTATCGCCGAACACCTTCGGGGCATCGGCATTGAGCTCGATCGGCTCCATGTAGGGCGCATAGCGGCCGATCGAATAGGTCGCGACCAGATTGACGTCGAAGGCGTTGGAACCGGCGGCCATGTCCGCCTGCAACTTGTCGAAGAAGCCGTCACGGTTGAAGAACAGAAGCTCCACCTTGTCGGCATCCGATGCCGTCTTGTTGTAGAGATCGGCGGTGGCGCGCAAAGCGGTCTCCTCCGAGCCGCCTGGCCAGCCGAGCACGACGACCTTGGCGTTTGCCAGCCCCGGCAGTGCCGCCGCCGACAGCATCAAAGCGAGCATTGCGGACGATATGTGCTTGAATTTCATTATTGTTCCCTTTCCTTATCGTTATTGGTTGAATGAGGCAGGCATGTTCATCGATGGCGTGCGGCAAGGTCGGCCGCGCCGATGATGCCGGCATGAGGCCCAAGACTTGTAGCAACGAGGCGTGGCGCCAGGTGCGAAGGGAGTTCGGCAAGCTGTGCGCCGACGGCTTCGAGATAGCCGGGCGCCAGACCGATGCCGCCGCCGATGACGATACGCCTCGGCGCGAACATCATCTGTATGTCGCGGCATAAAAGTGCGACGCGGGACGCGGACTGTTCGATGATCGCCTTGGCCCAGCCGGCGCCCTCGCGCGCCTGTTGAAATATCGCAGGCGCCTCGCCCGGATGCCCGGCGCGAGCGGCCTCAGCCGCCATCCAGCGCCCGGAAACGACATCTTCCAATGGCGCCTGGCCGTGCGTGGGTCCGCGCAGCAGGCCGAAATGACCGGCAAGGCCGAGAAGCGGACGTCCGTTGACCACGACACCGCCGCCGATACCGGTCGATATGGTCAGGAATACGGTATCTTCATTGTTGCCGGCACCGAACCGGTGTTCGCCCCAGGCGGCGGCCTGGGCATCGTTGACGGCGAAAGCAGGCTTGCCGAACAGCTCGCTTGCCTGTGCCGCCAGCGGATAATGGTCCGGAATTGCAAGCGTCGCCGGATTGAGGGCCGACCATCGCCCTTCATCGATCAGGCCGGTCGCGGCGATGCCGACGCGCTCGTATCGGCCGACCCAGGATTTTGCCTGTTCGGCAATGGCCGTCAGCCAGGCGCCCGGACCGGCTTTCCGGCTGGTCGCAATCGTCGTTTCCGCGAGCACCTGCGCGCCCCGGACCAGAGCCGCAAGCGTCTTCGTGCCGCCGATATCGATCGCCAGCGTTGTTCCGTCCCGTTGCGAGAAGGCAGCCGAAACAGCTTCGTCGAACCACGCCGTCACATGCTCGGTTCGCGTGATCGCCGAGCCGACGACCACGGCGCAGGCGCCGGCCCGCACCGCATCGGCCGCCTGCTCGGGCGTGCGGATACGACCCTCGGCAATTACATGGGGCGTCAACTGGCGCATGGCGGCGATCAGCGCGATATCCGGCTCGACCGGTTCGGGGCCGCCGACATAGCCGGACATGGTCGTGCCGACGAAATCGACGCCGGCTGCAAGGGCATGCTTTGCATCCTCCAGGCAGGAGCAGTCGGCCATCGAAAGCAGGCCTCGCGCCTTGATGGCGGCAAGCAGCGCCTCGATCGTTGCCGGCCGTGGCCGGTCGGTGGCATCGAAGGCGATGATATCGGCACCGGCATCGGCCAGCGCCTCGACATCGGCGACAAAGGGGGTGATGCGGACGGGGCTGTCATCGAGGTCGCGTTTGACGATGCCGATGATCGGTGCGTCGACGGCGGCCCTGACGGCCGCGACATAGGCTGCCGATTCGATACGCAGTGCGCGCCCGCCCGCCGCCAGCGCCGCACGGGCAAAGCCGCTGACGAATATGGCCTCATCCATTGCCCCACCCGGTACGGGCTGGCAGGAGACGATCAGGCTCAGATTGAGATCTTCCTTGCGCATTCGGCACCCCTTTCGCAGGGCAACGATAGAGGATGATCACCAGAAAGCAACCGGTTTTAAACTGGTATTATCTTTGCAGTTCGAAGACGAAGTCGTAGACCTCGCCCTTGTAGCGCGTCTCGCAATATTCGACGATTTCCCCATCGGCGAGAAAGCATCGCCGCTCGGTCGTCAGGATCGGCGCGCCCGCTTCACAGCGCAGGTGCTGCGCATCCTCGGGCGATGCGGCGCGCGCCCGCATTCTCTGCACGGCGCGCCGGGGCAGAAAGCCACGCTGGGCAAGCGCCTCGTACAGGGAATCGCCGACGAGCGAAGGCGAGGGGAGGAAGCGCACCGGCACGGCGGCATGCTCGACGGCGATCGGTGCGCCGTCGGCCGTCCGCACCCGGCGCATTCGCAGGACCTGTGCATGCGCCGAAATGCCGAGCGCCATCATTTCCGTCGGCGAAGGGCGGGTCAACTGCTTGGAAATCCAGACGCAGCCGGGTTCCATTCCGCGTGCGCGCAGATCTTCCGAGAAGCTGGTGAGCGTGGAAAGCGATTTTTCGACGCGCGAGCCGATCTCGCTGCGCGCGCCTTGCCGCCGGCTCAGCATGCCTTCCTCCTCCAGCATGGCAAGCGCCTTTCGAACCGTGACGCGCGACAGCGACAAGGCTTCAGCAAGCGATCTCTCGCCCGGCAATACCGAACCGGATTTGAAGGCATGGCTGCGAATGGCAGCCTCGATCGCGGTCTTCAGCCGCTTGTAGAGCGGCATTCCCTGCGTGCCCGCCGCAAATTCCCTCCTGACCAGTTCGACAATATCAGTTGCCAAGGCGAGCCTTCCCTTCGATGGCACGGCGACGAAAATCTCGTCCTGTTCGATACTGGTATTATACTGTACGGGTTTTGGCGTTCTGTCGAGGCGGGCGGGAGGCATACCGGCCGGCCGTGGCAGCCGGTATGCAGTTCGTTTTAGGAGGCGAGCGCCCGGCGCTCGGTCTGCGGGGAGCCAGCTTTGCCGCCGACCCGCAGAGGGGCTTTCGAGACGGCAGGCACGGCGCGGGACGTATTGGTCTTCGGCGCTCCGAGCCAGCGCAGAATTGCATCGAAACCCGGCTGGGCAGCCCGCTTGAGTTCCGGGCTCATTTCCTCGTCCATGCCGCAGAGAGAGGCGATTTCCTGCCAGTCGACACGACCCGCCCGAAGTGGCGGCCGCGACTGGAATACGATCAGCCCGATCATGAAGCCTTTGATGTTCTCGAAGCTGCGCGGCTGCAGCAGCGGCTTCAGCCGCATATCGCAGAAATCCGAAATCTTGCGCTGGAAAACGTCAGAGGCGGAGCTTTTCTTTACGGGCATTATTCATTCCTTGCATGCGACATTATCCAAAGGTCGGGGTGTGGGCCGCTAAAGCACCGAAGTTAACGAAGCGCAAACAACCGACCGATTGGCCGCTTTCAATTCCACGATGAGCCGACATTTGGCAAGTAGGTGATCAATCAGGCTTCGGTCAAGACCGCTTCCGCCCCGAAGCGCGCAGAGGAGCGGCAGGCACTCGCCCAATGAGGCCGCCAAGACCATGAAAAAACTGTAACTTGCCTCGCAAGCCATTGAGAGCGACATTTTCCTTGCGCCGGATATATGAGGTGAAAGACATGTCAGTCTTGGAAATATTGGTCAGACGCCGGATTCAGGAAGAATATGCAAAGGGCACGTCGCCAGAGCGCATAACCCGGCTCCTGCAGGAATTCTTCAACGGAACAGAAGCCTCCCAAGCCGATGCCGCTCCGCGCCGTTCCGAAGACCATCCATAGCAGGCGACAGACGCGATAAAGGTGGCCGGCCCTCGATGCTTTTCCGAGCGCCGGCCGTTCGCTGAATCAGGGAAACTCCCGATAAAACTTCCTATTCGCCCGTGCCCCGCAGGCTCTCGACGGCGGTCAGGATCTTGTAGGCAGCGGAAATGCGGGCGGGGATCGGAAAGTTTCTGTTCGCCAGCAGGACGATGCCGACCTGCTGGGCGGGAATGAACGCGGCATAGGCGCCGAAGCCGTTCGTCGAGCCCGTCTTGTTGAGCAGGATATCCTTGCGCGGCGGCTGCGGCGGATCGAGCCGAGTGGCCTTATGCGGGTCGAGCGCCATGTCGGATGAATTGCCGGCCAGGAGCCGGGCAAGCGTCGTCGGATAGGCATAAATCTCCCAGCCGAGCGCCTGCGTCATGTTGCCGACGCTATAATACCCCACATGCGTCGCCTCGATTGCCTGCCGAAGAGTGTTGTCGAGCCGGGAGCCGTCCATGTTGGCTTCGAGGACGGCAAGCATGTCGGAGGCGGTGGTCTTGATGCCGTAGGCCTGCGTGTCCAGAACGCCTGGGTTCACCCGGATCGGCTTGTCCCGTTTCGAGTAGCCGTAGGCATAGTTGCCCATCTCGGCCGGCGGAACGCGAACGTAGGTGTGGCTGAGCTCGAGGCCGGCAAGGATTTTTTCCTGCATCAGCGTATCGAACGGCTGCCCCATGGCCCTTGCCGCCAGATAGCCGAGCAGCCCGATGCTCGGGTTGGAATACTGCCGGTATGTACCGGGCGTATAGGAAGGATGCCAGTTGCGATAATAGGCCACCATCTTTTCCTGATCGGTCACATCGTCCGGGAATTGCAGTGGCAGGCCGCCCGCCGTGAATGTTCCCAGATCGAGCAGGCTGATCTTGTCGAAGCTGCTGCCCGCAAGTTCCGGCATATATTTCGTCGCCTTGTCGGAAAGGGACAGCTTTCCGCCGATCCGGGCATAAGAAGCGAGGGCTGCCGTGAAAGTCTTGCTGATGGAGCCAAGCTCGAAAATCGTGTCGTTCGTGACCTTCTGGCCGCTCTCCTTCGAGGCGACGCCATAGTTGAAGACATAGCGCTTGCCCTTGACGGTGATCGCGACCGCCATGCCCGGCACGTCGTTTTCCTTCATGAGCGGGCGGATGGTCTCGTTGACTGCCCGCGCCAGCCGGTCCTGATCGTTGCTTTCGGCGGCTTGGGCCCCGATCCCATAGAAAAGGCAGCTCGTGACGATGCCGAGCTTTTGCAGGGAGGTAGAACGCATATTCAAGATGATATCCTCGTTGTTATGACCGGCCATGCGGTTCGCGCGGCCGAGAGAAAGGGCGGGTGGTGTCGATTGGCGGGCGGCCGGGCTTGCCGGACGCCTGCGATTTCAGATCGCTGCGGCGATGCGGCCGATTTCTGCTACGATCCCGTTGCGCTCGTCGGCCGCGATCGCGGGTATCTCGCAATAGGCGGTGACGATGACGGGGGCGCGGTTGGGCGGCCATAGCACCGCAATGTCGTTGGCGTTGCCGGCCTTGTCGCCGTTCGTTCCCGTCTTGTCGCCTGCCAGCCAATCCTTCGGAAGGCCGGCGCGCAGGCGGGCGTCGCCCGTCTTGTTGGTGATCAGCCATGCGGCCAGCTGCGATCGCGAGGCGGCCGAAAGGACATCGGTGAACAGAAGCCGCCGCAGGTTCTCCAGCATGGCCGCCGCCGTCGTCGTGTCGCGCTCGTCGTCGGGCCTATCGTGATAATTCAGCGTGGGTTCGGTACGGTCGAGGCGCGTGATGTCGTCGCCAAGGCTACGGCAGAAGGCCGTGAGCGCCTTCGGGCCGCCGAAGCTGGCAAGCAGCAGATTTCCGGCCGTATTGTCGCTGAGCGTCACCGCCGCCGCGCAAAGTTCCGCAACGCTCATGCCCGCGCTGTCGCGCAAATGCGCTTTGGTCGCCGGTGAGCCATGGACGAGATCGCTCTTCGTGTAGCGAATGCGCCGATCGAGTTTTTCCTGGCCCCTGTCGATGCGCGCAAGTACCAGCGCCGCCGCCAGCGCCTTGAAGGTGCTGCACATCAGGATGCGCTCGCGGGCGCGGTGTTCGATGCGCGTGCCGCTTGCCATGTCGAGAATGCTGACGCAGATACGGCCCGGGTGCCTGCTCTCGAGCGCGGCAAGCTCCGCTTCACCGGAATGATCGTCCGCAGCGCGTCCAATCCCGTTAATCCCTGCCAGAACAGGCAGCGCAAGCAAGCTGCCGGCAAGGCTTTGCCGGCGCGACAATAAGATCGTCATCTTGTTTCCACTTCGATTTACGTTGGGCAGAGGTGCGCGTGTCAGGTTCCGGGGGTGTCGTCGGAACCCTGCAAATCACCTTGCAGATCGGACTATGACGTTCCCTGGTGCCCTAGACAAACGATCAATTTTGGGCTTAGACATGAGAAAAACTTGGCCTTAGGACATAATGGACATCTCACAGCTGCCGTTGAACGCCCTGCGCGTCTTTGAAGCATCGGCGCGGCATTGCAGCTTCACGCGCGCCGGTCTCGAACTACGGGTCACGCAAACGGCCATCAGCCATCAGGTCAAGGCGCTGGAAGATGTGCTGGGAGTGACGCTGTTCAAGCGCCTGCCTCGCGGCCTTGCCCTGACCGACGAGGGGCACGCGCTGTTGCCGGTGCTGACCGATGCGTTCCGCCGCATGAGCGCCACGCTCAGCCAGCTGGAGGAAGGGAATTTTGCCGAAATCCTCACCGTCGGCGTCGTCGGCACTTTCGCCATCGGCTGGCTGTTGCCGCGTCTCGGCAGCTTCAGGGTGCAGCATCCGCATGTCGACCTGCGCCTGAAGACCAATAACAACCGTGCCGACATGGTGCTCGACGGGCTGGATTTTTTCCTGCGTTTCGGCGATGGCGCATGGCATGGAACGGAGGCGATCCACCTCATGGATGCGCCGCTTTCCCCGGTCTGCACGCCTGATATCGGCAAGCGATTGCACACGCCTGCCGATCTTGCCGATGTCGAGCTGCTGCGATCGTACCGCATCGACGAATGGGCGCTCTGGTTCCGGGCGGCAGGATTACCGCCGCCCCATCTTCGGGGCTGGATGTTCGATTCGTCGTTGACGCTGGTGGAGGCTGCGGCCCGCGGCGTCGGCGTCGCGCTCGTACCCGTCGCCATGTTCTCGCACGATATCGACGCCGGCAGGATCATGCAGCCGTTCCGGATCACCGCGATGACCGGAAGCTATTGGCTGACACGGTTGAAGTCACGGGCGGAGACGGCTTCGATGAAGGCATTCCGCCAATGGCTGATTGCGGAAATCGAAGACATGCCGGGCTAGCTCGTACAGCTGAAAACGGCCCCGAACCTGCATCCGGAGCCGTTTGATCTGATCCGGGGCTATCGAAGCGCCGTGCGGCAAGACGGCGCCCGGCCCGGAAGACAGCTGCTGCTTCAGCTGGCGAGTTTCAGCCTGACGGCCCCGGTCCGCGTGCCGGAACGCACCGTCCTGAACCGCCCGACCAGACCGGCGAGCTCGTTGCTGATGTCGGCAAGGTGCCGCGTCGAGGCATTGGTCTCTTCCATTAGCGCCACGTTCTGCTGGGTCATCTGGTCCATGTTGCGGACGGCGGAGTTGATCTCGCTGATGCCGACGGCCTGTTCCTGTGTCGAGCGGGCGATGGCGCCGACATTCCGGTCGATGGAGGCGACCTGGTTGCCGATCTGGGCCAATGCCTCGCCGGTGCGGTTGACCAGTTCGACGCCGCGGCGCACGTCGTTCGACGACCGGTCGATCAGATCCTTGATTTCCTTTGCGGCGGTGGCCGAACGCTGCGCCAGCTCGCGGACTTCCTGTGCGACGACCGCGAAGCCCTTGCCCTGCTCGCCGGCCCTTGCCGCCTCGACGCCGGCATTGAGCGCGAGAAGGTTGGTCTGGAAGGCGATGTCGTCGATGACGGAGATGATGTCGGTCATCTTGCGCGACGAGGTCTCGATGTCGCCCATGGCGGAGACGGCCTGCTGGACGACCTCGCGGGATCGTTCCGCTTCGGAGGCGGATTCCTTCACGATCGCCTGCACTTCGCGCGTCCGCTCGGCCGTCTGCTCGGAAATTGTCGTGATCTGGTCGATCGCAGCCGCACTTTCCTCAAGGGCGGAAGCCTGCTGTTCCGTGCGCCTCGCCATGTTGTCGGCGGCCGAAGAGATCGATCCGGCCTCGTCGCGAACGCGGGTGACGGAATCGTCGATGTGCTGCATTGCGGTTCCAAGCGATGCCAGCGATTCGTTGTAGTTGTTTTTCAACACTTCGAACTCGGCCGAAAGGGCTTCGGTAATCTCGGCCGTCAGATCGCCGTTGGCGAGGCCGTTCAGCGCGCGGCCGAGCGCATCGAGGGCGCGCTCCTGCTCGTGCTGGGCGGCGGCCCGCTCGGTTTCCGCGCGGTCGCGCTCATCGGCGAGCACCTGCAGATAGACCGAAATGCCGTAATCCATATCGAGGAGCGCGGCCTTGATGATCGCCGACAGCCGCCGCGACAGGGCCTGCTCGTGCTTGCGCTGCATGATGCCCTTGAGCTGCTGTGCGACGATGGATCGTACCATGCCTTCAAGGATCAGCGCATAGCCGCCGATGTACCAGCGCGGCTCCAGCCCCAGGCGGGCATGGGTCCTGCCGACGGCCGATACCGCTTCGACATAATCGGGACCGTATTTGCCCGATGCAATCGTCTTCCAATGATCCTGCTGCTTGGACTTGGCGTGCGCCACATGCTGCTGCGACGAGAAAAACTTCACCATTGCCGGGTGCTTGGTGATCCTCTCGTAGAAGACGTCGAGAGAGCCTTTGACGGCGGATTCGATGGTCGGCTGCAGCTCCGCCAGGGCTTGCCGGGCATCTTGCCCCAGTCCAACAAAGTCGAGCCGATCATTCAACTCGTCCATTTTCGATGCGCGCACCATAATCTGCTCCAATGAAGAAATTACAAGCAGTTAGGACATAGTCATGGTTAAAAATTCATTAGGTTTCCCACCCATTTTCGCGACATGCTTCTCGTTGCCGCACCATGCTCCGGGCAGCATGCCCCAACCCGATTGTCCGGCTTGATGTCTTCTGCTAAAGCCGTTTCCGTCACGTCTATCGCCACGGAGCAATCGGCATGGGGACCTCGAAGTCAGCAGACAGATAAGCCGCAACAGCTTTTCGTTGTTGCGGCGTGCTGTCGAACTCATCGCCATCGAAGCCAGAGGCAGGCGCCGCCCGATTTTTCTTTCGAGCGGATTTTTATCATGTCTGACATACGCCCTTCCTGGGCCTACGGGCTGCCGGCAGCGCTGCTGCTGATGGCGCCTTTCGATATCCTCGCTTCGCTGGCCATGGATATCTATCTCCCCGTCGTTCCGTCGATGCCCGGCATTTTGAACACGGCGCCGTCGGTAATCCAGCTGACGCTCAGTCTATATATGGTCATGCTGGGTCTCGGCCAGATCCTGTTCGGCCCGCTTTCGGATCGTATCGGCCGCCGTCCCGTCCTGTTGTCGGGGGCGATTCTTTTTGCCGCCGCTTCCCTTGGAGCGGGCCTGTCGTCGACCGCGGCTGCCTTCGTGCCTTGCCGCGTTCTGCAGGCCATCGGTGCCTCGGCTGCATTGGTCGCCACCTTTGCGACCGTCCGGGATGTCTACGGCAATCGTCCGGAGCAGGCGGTCGTCTACGCCGCATTCGGCTCGATACTCTCCTTCGTGCCCGCACTCGGTCCGATAGCCGGGGCGATGATTGCCGATCGGTTCGGATGGCGCGCCATTTTCATTCTGCTTGCGCTTCTGGCGCTTCTTGCCGCTGTCAATGCCGCGGCAGGGTGGCATGAAACGCGGCCTTCGGGTTTGATCGCGGCACGCCGCTCGATCCGGCCGATCTTCAGAAGCCGCTCGTTCTGGACTTACACGCTCGCCTTCAGTGCGGGCATGGGCACGTTCTTCGTGTTCTTCTCGACTACTCCGCGCGTGCTGATCGGCAAGGCGGCCTATTCGGAATTCAGCTTCAGCATCGCATTCGCGACGGTTGCCGTCGTGATGATCGCCACGGCGCGCTTTGCGCGGTCATCTGTCGAAAAGTGGGGTGTCTCGGGCTGCGTCGCGCGAGGCATGATGCTGCTTCTTGCCGGCTCGGTGGCGCTTGCACTCGGCCAGATCTACGGCTCGCCGTCCTTTGCAAGTTTCGTGCTTCCGATGTGGATCATGGCCGTCGGGATCGTCTTCACCGCGTCCGTGACGGCAAATGGAGCACTTGCGGAATTTGGCGATATCGCCGGATCGGCCGTGGCGTTTTACTTCTGCATTCAGAGCCTGATCGTGAGCCTCGTCGGGACGTTCGCAGTCACCGTTCTGGGTGGCGACAGCGCATGGCCGCTGGTGGGGTTTTCCGCGTTCATGGCATTGCCGGTTCTGGCTGCGCTTCACAATTTACGGCGTCGTCAAACGGCAGCTTGATTCGCAAGTGTCGCACATGCGCTGAAGTAACGTCGAAAACAACCACCCGCGAAAACCGATTTCGCGGGCGGCCTTGCTGCAGGTTTCCTGTCCCATGCGGCCGCTGGCCGTCGCCCGTCGCCAAATGGCACTTTTCAGCATGCCGCAAACAGGCCGGATCGCTTCAACGCCATCCCAGCGTCGGCGCGACATGGGTGAGAATGGCCTCGATCACATGGGCGTTGTAGTCGACCCCGAGCTGGTTGGGCACCGTTAGGAGCAGCGTGTCGGCCTCGGCAATGGCTTCGTCCTTCGCCAGCTGCTCGATCAGAACATCCGGCTCGGCGGCATAGCTGCGGCCGAAGATGGCGCGCGTCTTGTCGTCGATGAAGCCGATCTTGTCGGCGTCCTTGCCGCTGCCGCCGAAATAAGCGCGGTCGAGATCGTTCACCAGCGCGAAGATGCTCCGGCTTACCGAGACGCGCGGCTCATGCTTGTGACCGGCGTCTTTCCATGCCTCGCGATAGACTCTGATCTGATCGGCCTGCTGAACATGGAAGGGCAGGCCGCTTTCGTCGTCCTTGAGCGTCGAGCTCTGCAGATTCATGCCGAGCTTTGCGGCCCAGACTGCCGTGGCGTTGGAGCCGGCACCCCACCAGATCCGCTCGCGCAGACCCTCGGAATGGGGCTCCAGGCGCAGAAGGCCGGGAGGGTTGGGGAACATCGGACGAGGATTGGGTTGGGCAAATCCCTCGCCACGAAGCAGATCGAGCAACACCTCCGCGTGCCTGCGACCCATGTCGGCATCGCTCTCGCCTTCCATCGGTGTGTAGCCGAAGTGACGCCATCCATCGATCACCTGCTCGGGAGAGCCGCGGCTGATGCCGAGCTGCAACCTGCCGCCGGCAATGAGATCGGCAGCGCTCGCATCCTCCGCCATATAGAAAGGGTTCTCATAGCGCATGTCGATGACCGCCGTGCCGATTTCGATCCGGCTGGTCCTGGCGCCGACGGCTGCCAGCAGGGGAAATGGCGAGGCGAGCTGCCGCGCGAAATGGTGCACGCGAAAATAGGCGCCGTCTGCGCCCAATTGTTCGGCGGCGACGGCGAGGTCGATCGATTGCAGAAGCGTGTCGGCTGCCGAGCGCGTCTGCGATTGGGGCGACGGCGTCCAGTGGCCGAATGAAAGGAACCCGATCTTCTTCATGATATCATCCTGCGTTATCCGGTTTGCTCGGCTTGATTTTTCCTGCCGTGCGTGACGATACGGGCCGAACGCCTCAGAGACGTCCGTTGCCTGCGTCTTCATTGCATGGCTTGCAAAAGCCGTAAGTTCGAATGGCTATATGTGCACGGATGCGGGTGGATGGAACAGTGCAATCTGTGAACTGATCGTCAATACGCAGGGAGGCTCCGCAGACGGAGGAAGCCTTGACAGCCCGCAGTCTTCGTCGCCGTCCGAAAGATCGAAGACTTTGTGGTGGAAGACATGTGCCGCGTGCTCTGGAAAGCGCCGGAGCGTTCGCCGCATTGTCCGGGCCGAAATCCTGCGCCTTGCATGGCGGCACCTTCCTCTCGCGAGGAGTGTCAGCCTTGCCCAACATGAACAAATTTTAACCAACCCGTTAACAATCAGATAACGCACCGCACCGAAACTGCCGCGCGTGTGAGTGCATCTCTCGCTTTCAATGTCCTTGAAACAAGAAATGGCAGGAAACCATGTTTGCAAGAAATTTCGCCCCCGCTCTGGTCCTCGTCGCATTTGGCGCCGGTATCGCGCATGCGGAAGTACCCGTTCGTATCGATCAATTCGATCATTGGGGGGCGTATTCCTATAAGTCCGGCGACAGCGTCAGTTGCTATGTTTTATCCCGACCGGTTGCCCAGCAGCCCGCCAATGTCGACCACGGCGATAATTTCTTCATCGTTTCGCGCCTGTCTCCGGGCGACAAGTTGGTTCCCGAAGCCGCAATGGGCTATGATCTGAAAGATGGCGCGTCGATGACGGCGATGGTGGGTGACAAGACGTTCCCGATGTTCACGAAAGACCGCCATGGCTGGGTGAAGGACGAAACGCAGGAGCCGTCCATGGTCAGCGCCATGAAAGGCGGCGCCCAACTGCAATTGCAGGCCGTCTCCAAGCGAGGGACCGCGACGAGCTACTCCTATTCGCTCTCCGGCATCACGGCCGCCCTGAAACGAATAGAAGTTTGCAAATGAGGCCGTCGGTTCCGAAAGCCCGACCGGGAATTTCGTTGCGTGGCATTCAATAGCGGATAAGCGGATTGGCGCCTTCTCATTCCGCGAGGAAGGCGCCAATCCGGGCTTTTGGGCCGATATCCCTTGTGAAATCAAAAATCCTGATATAAATGAAGCCTATCGATGGAGCATTCGGGATTAGATGGATCGCGGCTTTCTGACAATTTATGCGGGTGAGAACGCGGCGGTGTTCAGGGCGCTTTCGGCGCCGGCGCGCGTCGATATGCTGAAACTGCTCTGTGCCAAAGGCTCGATGAACGTCAACGAGATTGCGCGGGAACTGGATCTGCCGCAATCCACCGTCGCGACGGCGATCATGATCCTGGAGGAGGCCGGCCTCGTCGAGACCAAGGCTGCGAAAGCGCGCAAGGGCTATCAGAAGATCTGCACCGCGCTTTATGACGAAATCCTGCTCAGCTTCGAGGACAAGGCGTTCAAGCACGATGAGGACGTGATCGAAGTCGCCATGCCGATCGGCCTTTATACAAGCTGCGAGACGCATGCGCCCTGCGGCCTTTGCTCGACCGAGGGGGTGATCGGCCTCCTTGATGTTCCCGATTATTTTCTCGATCCGCAACGCATGCAGGCCGGTCTCCTCTGGTTCGGCCGTGGCCATGTCGAGTATAAATTCCCGAACAATGCCAAGATCCTGAACAGGAATGTCAATGCCATCGAGTTTTCGATGGAGCTTTCGTCCGAAGTGCCCGGCACCAATCCGGACTGGCCGTCCGACATCACGGTCTGGGTCAACGACGTTGCCGCCGGTACATGGACGTCCCCGGGCGACTATGGCGACAAGCGCGGGGCCTTCACGCCAGGCTGGTGGAAGCTCGAGGGCTCGCAATATGGCAAGCTCAAGACATGGCGAATCTCGAAGAAGGGTACGTTTATCGATGGCGTCACCGTCTCCGACGTGACCATCGATGACCTTGCCATCAGCCAGCATTCGTCGATCCGCCTGCGGATCGGCATCGCTCCGAACGCGCGCAATACGGGCGGCGTCAATATCTTCGGCCGCGGCTTCGGCAATTACGGGCGCGATATTCTGATGCGCATCGATCTTGCGTAGTTTCATATCATAAATTCTGATATATAGCGTATTATCGAAGCAAATTCCCGATAAGTCATATTTTTTATAACATGCTGTTTTTGCGGGTCGTTTTCGCGCTGAGCGGCACTTCATCATGCGTTTTTACAGTTATTTTCACAGCTGGCGGCGTTGACGGCCTTCCAAAAGTATATCAAGATCAAGGTATAGAAACAGAATATGTGATATATAAGGGAGGGAAGCCGTGAAGGCGCATGTGATCGTCCATCGTGATTTCCGAATTGCCGATATTGACGATCGGCTCTACAGCGCCTTTCTCGAACACCTCGGCCGGGCGATCTACGGGGGCATCTATGAGCCCGGTCACGCGACGGCCGATGAGCACGGGTTCCGCAAGGATGTGATCGAGCTGGTGCGCGAGCTCAACGCGCCCTATTGCCGCTATCCCGGCGGCAATTTCGTTTCCGCCTACAATTGGGAAGACGGGGTGGGGCCCCGTTCCGAACGCCCGGTGCGCCTCGATCTCGCCTGGCGGACGCGCGAGAGCAATCAGATCGGCGTCAACGAATTCGTCGACTGGTGCAAGAAGGCCAACACCAAGCCCATGCTCGCCGTCAATCTCGGCTCGCGCGGGCTGGATGCGGCAAGAAACTTCCTCGAATATTGCAATCATCCCGGCGGCACCTACTGGTCGGATCTGCGGCGCAAGCATGGCTGGGCCAACCCGCATGGCGTCAAGCTCTGGTGCCTCGGCAACGAGATGGATGGCCCGTGGCAGGTCGGCCATAAATCGGCTTATGAATATGGGCGCCTGGCAGACGAGACAGCCAAAGCCATGCGCGGTTTCGACAAATCGCTGGAACTTGTCGTCTGCGGCTCATCGAATTCCGACATGAAGACCTATCCCGATTGGGAGGCCGAGGTTCTGGATCAGTGCTACGACAGTGCCGACCATATTTCGCTGCATATGTATTTCGCCAATCGCGAAAAGAACACGCTGAACTATCTGGCCAAGGCCGAGAAGCTCGACCGCTACATCGTCACCATCGGCGGCGTGATCGACTATATCAAGGCGAAGAAGCGGTCTAAGAAGACCATCGGCATTTCCTTCGACGAGTGGAACGTCTGGTATCATTCCAATCAGCAGGACAAGGAGATCCTTGCTCGCGATGAATGGCCGGACGCGCCTCATCTGCTGGAGGATATCTATAATTTCGAAGACGTGCTGCAGGTCGGCGGCATTCTCAATACGTTCATTCGCCGGTGCGACCGGGTGCGGATTGCCTGCATAGCGCAGCTCGTCAACGTCATCGCGCCGATCATGACGGAGGATGGCGGCCCGGCATGGCGGCAGACCATCTATTACCCGCTCTATTTCGCCTCGAAGTACGGGCGCGGTTATGCGTTGCGCCTCGTCACGGACGGCCCGACCTATGATTGCGACGAGGCCGACGACGTGCCCTATCTCGATGTGGCGGCCGTCCACGACGAAGCAGGCAAAATGGTCACGCTGTTTGCGGTCAATCGTCACCCCGACAGCGCTCTCGACCTCGAAACCCGGCTTGAAGGCTTTGCGGGCGCCCGTGTCGTCGAACAGCATGAGATGGTCCACGGCGATCTGCGGGCGGTCAACACGGCATCGCAGCCGAATGCCGTCGTCCCGACCAGCACCGGCGATGCCAAGATCGAGGATGGCCGGCTTCGCGCCACGTTGAAGCCGCTGTCCTACACGGTGATCCGTCTGGCGGTGTGACAGCCGGCCGCCGGGCGGCACGCTCCGGCAGCGAAACGGGCGAAAGGTCGCGAGGAGGTGGCCTAACCGCTTGCTGCCGATCCAGCGCACTGCCCGCAGCTTGCGGGGTTGCGCCGGGGAAGAGGATTAAAGTCGCGGTCTGTTCTCCATTGTTCGGATCAGCCGCGTAGTCGATAAAAATGGGAGGAGATCATGCAGCAGTGGAAGAAGCTTGCCTTTGGCGTCGCGCTGGCCACGTTCGGCCTCGTCGCGGCGGCCAAGGCTCAGGACTATACCTCTTTACCCCGCAAGGAGACTTTGATCGTCGAGAATCCCGAGGGAACGATCAAGAATCCGGGCTGGTTCAATATCTGGGTCAATGGCGGCGGCGGCGTTTCGACCGGCCTCCAGCAACTGACGATGGATACGCTCTGGTACATCGATCCGGAGAAAGGCCTGGGCGGCTCGGCCTGGGACAATTCGCTCGCGGCCGACAAGCCGCAATATAATGACGATTTCACCCAGATGACGGTGAAATTGCGCAAGGGCATCTATTGGAGCGACGGCGTCGAATTCACCGCCGACGATGTGGTCTATACCGTCAAGACGCAGATGGATCATCCGGGCATGATCTGGAGCGCGGCCTTTTCGGTCCAGGTCGCCAGCGTTGAGGCGCCGGATCCCTACACGGTCGTCTTCAAGCTGAAAAAGCCGAATTCGCGCTTTCACGCCATCTTCACCGTCCGCTGGAACGGGGCATGGATCATGCCGAAGCACGTCTTCGAGAAGGTCGCCGATCCCGTCCGTTATGACAATGCCAATCCGGTTTCGCTCGGCGCCTACAAGCTGAAGGCATTTGACCCGCAGGGCAAATGGTACACCTGGGAGAAGCGTGACGACTGGCAGCGCACCTCGCTTGCGCGCTTCGGCGAACCGGCTCCGAAATATGTGACCTATGTCGACCCGGGGCCGCCGGACAAGCGCACCATCGCGCAGCTCGAGCACAATCTCGATATCATCCACGACAACACGCCGGAAGGCATGTTCACGCTGAAAGAGAAGTCGAAGACGGTCGACAGCTGGTTCCCCGGCTTTCCCTTTGCTCATCCGGATCCGACGCTGCCTGCCGTGATCTTCAATACGCAGGATCCGCTGTTCCAGAATCCCGATGTGCGCTGGGCTCTGGCGTTGCTTATCGATATCAAGGCCGTCGATATGGCAAGCTACCGCGGCACGGCGACGCTTTCCGCGCTCGGCGTTCCGCCGACGGCGGTCGCCATGACGGATTATCAGGCGTCGCTGCAGGATTGGCTCAAGAACTTCGAGATCGATACCGGCAAGCGCAAGATCAAGCCATACGATCCGACGATCGGTCAGCAGATCGCCGATATCCTGCGCAAGCAGCCGAAATACAAGGATCAGATCCCGACCGATCCGGCCGCCATCAGCACGGCCTTCGGCTATGGCTGGTGGAAACCCGATCCGCAGGCTGCCGCCGAACTGCTGGAAAAGGCCGGCTTCAAGAAGGTGGGCGGCAAATGGATGACGCCGGATGGGCAGCCCTTCAAGATCCGCCTGACGGTCGAAGGCGACACCCGCTCGGTCTTCACCCGCGCCGGAACGCTGATTGCCCAGCAATGGGCAGCTTTCGGGATCGATTCCAAGGCGGCGCCGACGGCAAATCTCTGGCAGGTGGCCCTGCAGCCCGGCAGCTATCAGGTTGCCATCGCCTGGAGCGTCGAGACCTGGGGCGGCGATCCCGACCTATCTTTCTTCCTCGATAGCTGGCATTCCGAATTTGTTGCCAAGAAGGGCGAGAACCAGGCGCCGCGCAACTGGCAGCGCTGGTCCAATCTCGATCTCGACAAGATCATCGAAAACATCCGCCGCATCGGCGCCGATGATCCGAAGGGCATCGAACTCGGCAAGGACTATCTGAAGCTGGTCGCCCGCGAAATGCCGACCATTCCGCTGATGTCCTACAACGTCTTCACTTCGATGGATACGACCTATTGGAAGGGTTATCCGACGATAGCCGATCCGTACACCGACCCGGTTCCCAATTGGGCAAACTCGCGGCTGATGATGGTGAAGCTCAAGCCGGCGCAACCTTAGTTCTCCCGACCCCGACGCGGCAGGAGTGCTGCGTCGGGCACCTTTCGCCGGGCGCCGAAGGGGTCCGGCGATCCTTTCGACAAGAATGACGTGCGAGCAGCAGCAAGGAAAACGACGGCATGACGTCCTATCCAGTTTTCGTCTTGAAACGATTTGGCCAGTTTCTGCTCGTCGTCTTCCTCGGCATTTCCGCAACTTTCTTCATCACGCATCTGACGCCGATCGATCCGGTCGAGGAAAGCATCGGCGCAATCCAGCAAATGGGACAGTCGGACCCTCGTGCCGTCGAACTGATGCGTCAGTCCCTGAAGGAACTCTATGGGTTGCAGGGCTCGATCTGGCAGCAATATCTGCATTTCTGGACGCGCCTTGCGACCGGCGATCTCGGGCCGTCGCTCTCGGCGTTTCCAACGCCTGTTTCCGCCATCATCGCGCGGGCGCTGCCCTGGACGATCGGGCTGATGACCGTTTCCACGCTGATCACATTCCTGCTCGGCAACATGATCGGCGCGTTGGCGGGCTATTATCGCAAGAGCATGCTGCTGAAGGCTGTAAGCCTCGTCTTCATCGCCATGCAGCCCATACCCTATTACATCCTGGCGTTCGTGCTGATCATTCTCTTCGGCTACATCTGGCCGATCCTGCCGATCAATGGCGGCTATGAGATGAATACCAATCTGGAACTGTCCTTCGGATTGGTGCTGGATATTCTCCGCCATTCCATTCTGCCCGCGCTGTCCCTGATCCTCGTCGGTACGGGCAGCTGGCTCATCGGGATGAGAGCGCTCGTCTCCAATATCATCACAGAGGATTACGTCGTCTTCGCAGAGCTCGGCGGCGTGCCGAAGCGCAGGATTCTGCGGTCCTACATCGCCCGCAATGCCATGGTGCCGCAGTTTACCGGCCTTGCCATGTCGCTGGGCGCGGTTTTCAACGGCACCGTCATCACCGAGATCGTCTTCGGCTATCCAGGCATTGGCAACCTTCTGATTTCGGCCGTCCACGCGGGCGATTACAGCCTTGTCCTCGGGCTCAGCGCCCTGTCGATCGCCGGTGTCGCCGCCGCCGTCTTCATCATCGACATATTGGGTCCGTTGATCGACCCCCGCATCAAGGTGGAATAGGCCATGCTGACGATCGTTCGCGACCTTGCTCGCCAGAATGCAGAGTTCCTGTGCGGTCTCCTGCTGTTTGCCGTGATCGTCGGCATGGTGATCCTGTCCTATTTCTCGCCCTATGGTCCTGCCGACCTCTATCTGCTGCCGCCCGATATGCCGCCTGATGGTCAGTATTGGCTGGGCACGACATCGCGCGGCCAGGATGTTTTCTGGCAACTCGCGGTCGCGCTCAGGAATACGCTCTATTTCGGCATCGGCGTCGCCTTTCTGTCCCGGATCATTTCGCTGGTGGTGGGGCTGGTGGCAGGCTACGCGGGCGGTATCGTCGACCGCGTGCTGATGGCGATCAACGACAGCATCATGGTCATTCCGCAGTTCCCTTTGCTGATCCTGTTCTATTTCGTGCTCAAGGACGACATGACGTGGACAGTGCTTATCGTCGTCATGGCGTCGCTCGGCTGGTCGTATGACGCGCGCCTGATCCGCTCGGTGGCGATCAGCCTGAAGACGCGGCCCTTTACCACGCAAAGCGTCTATTCCGGCATGAGCATGCGCAAGATCCTCGTCGAGGAACATCTGCCTTATGTGCTGCCGATCGTTTTCGCCACGACCATGAACAACATGATCTGGTCGATCGGCATGGAGATCACGCTTTCGGTGCTCGGTTTCACGGATATCGAAACGCCGACCATGGGCATGATGATCTATTGGGCCAACGCGCATTCGGCCTTGATCGCCGGAACATGGTGGTGGGTCGCCGCGCCTGTGGCCGCAATCGTGATCCTGTTCATGGCGCTCTTCCTGCTGTCGATGTCGATGAACGAATACAACGACCCGCGCAGTCGTTTGAACCGGATGGGAGGCTAGGCATGGAGGCGGTCGTCGAGGTCAACGATCTCAAGGCCTATTATCGGGCCTTCCTCTATGGCGTCGATCGTGAGGTGCGGGCGGTCGACGATGTGAGCCTGGCCATTGGCCGCGGTGAAATCTACGGGGTTGCGGGTGAATCGAGCAGCGGCAAGACGACGCTGATCAAGACGATAGCGGGCGCCATACGGCCGCCGCTTCGCGTCGTTTCCGGTTCGGTCAAGTTTCATTTCAACGGCGGAACGCAGGATATCTATGCCATGACGCCGCAGGAGCGTGCCTCGCTTCGCTGGCGGCATCTGTCCTATATCATGCAGGGCTCGATGAATGTGCTCAATCCGGTTCGGCGCATTCGCCACTCGTTCACGGATTTTGCCTTCCGTCATATGAAGGTTGATCGGGCGACATTCCTTGACCGTGTCGGCACCCACCTGCAACGACTGAAGCTCGACGCCCAGCTTCTCGATGCCTATCCGCATGAGCTGTCCGGCGGCATGCGCCAGCGCGTGACCATAGCGCTCGCCACCATACTGACACCGGAATTCATCATCGCGGATGAGCCGACGACCGCGCTCGACGTCATCGTGCAGCGCGACGTCCTGCAGATGATCCGCGAAATCCAGCACGAGATGGGCTCTTCCTTCCTGTTCGTCACCCATGACATGGGTGTCCACGCCGCCGTCTCCGACCGCATCGGCATCGTCTATGCCGGCCGGCTGGTCGAAGAAGCGCCGACGCGCAAGCTCTTTCATCTGCCCCTGCATCCCTATACGCAGCATCTGGTCGCGAGCCTGCCGCGGATCGGCGATGCTTCCACGCGGCCCTCTCTTGAGGGACGGCCGCCCAATCTCGCCATGCCGCCGGAAGGTTGCCGTTTCCATCCGCGCTGTCCGAAGCGCATGGATATCTGCAGTCGCGAAGCGCCGCCGATGGTGGCGCTCGAACCGGATCGGCGTGTTGCCTGTTTTGCGGCGACGGGAGGACAGGGGTGAGCGATCTTCTTACACTCTCGCATGTCGGCAAGGTCTACCGGCAGGGCGGCATGCTCAGCCGCCGTCACGTAACGGCGGTGCGCGATGTCAGTCTGACCCTGGGAGAGGAGCCGGAAATCCTGTCCATCGTCGGCGAATCCGGCTCGGGCAAATCCACCATCGCGTCGATGATCCTCGGCCAGACGGCGCCGACCTCGGGCAGCCTTGCCTTTCGCGGCCGCCCTGTCGCCATTCATGGAAAATCCGAGCGCCGCGCCTTCATGCGCGAAGTCCAGCCGGTGCTTCAGAATCCGTTCGAGGCATTCAACCCGCTTAAGAGGGTCGATCGATATCTTTTTGAAACAGCAAGGAATTTCGCGCCTGATAGTGCGCGACCGGGCCGAGCGGAAATCGAGCGAATGGCCGACGCGGCACTTGCCCACATCGGCTTGACGCTTGCCGAGATAAAGGGGCGATTTCCGCATGAGCTGTCTGGTGGGCAGCTGCAGCGCACCGCAATCGCCCGCGCACTGATCCCGCAGCCACGGTTGCTGGTGGCCGATGAGCCTGTCTCGATGGTCGATGCCTCGCTTAGAATGGCGATCGTCAATCTGTTCGGTCAGCTGAAGAAGGAGCTGGGGCTCTCGATCATCTACATCACCCACGATCTTGCGACCGCCTATTACATCAGCGACCGCATCATCATCATGAAGAAGGGCGAGATCGTCGAGCAAGGCGGCGCACGCACCGTCCTCGACAATCCGCAGCACCCCTATTCGCGTGCGCTGAAGGAAGCAGTTCTCTCCACCACGCCTGAAATGGAGCCGGTATCGCCCGGCTGACCGGCGTGTCTCAACGCGAGATTCGCGTGGAAAGAATGATGGACGAAAGGGTGCGTTCGACACCGCCGATCGTGCCGATCTCGTCGATCAGCTGATCGAGCTGGGAGATTGACGGCGCTGCGACGATGGCAATCAGATCGAAGGTGCCGCTGACCGAATGAAGCGCCGTTACCTGGGGGATCGCGTCCAGCGATGCCGTCACGGCCGACAGCGCCTTCGGCGCGATCGTGATCAGCACATGCGCGCGAATGAGGCCGGAAAGATAGGCCTCCGAAAGCCGCACGCCATAGCCCGCAATCACGCCCTCCCGCTCCAGTCGCTCTAGCCTGGCCTGAACAGTGGTGCGCGACAGCGACAGTTTTCTGGCGAGCGTCGCCACCGGCATGCGGGCGTTCTGGCCGAGCAAGGCGATCAGCTCGCGATCCTTATCTGTAACCTGCATGGTGCTTCCTGCATTTTGCGAAATTGGCTCGTCGTTTTGTAGAAATTTATACAACGAAATGCATTTTTTGTCGCTATGAATCGTTCAACTGCGGCCTACACTTATAAAAATATTATCAATGAAATGCAGGGGAGTCATATGAAGGACATAGTGGTTATCGGCGCCGGCAAGATCGGTGGAGCGATTGCTCTGATGCTGGCCGAGACCGGCGATTACAAGGTCGTTGTTGCCGACCGCAGCCAGGAGCAGCTGGACAAGATCGATCGCCATCCTGCGATTTCCACCGCAGCCGTCGACATCGCCGACGGTGCGGCTCTGGTCGCCGTGCTGAAGGGCAAGTTCGCCGTATTGTCGGCAGCACCGTTTCATCTGACCGGTTTCGTGGCCGAAGCGGCGCTTGAGGCAGGCGTCCATTATCTCGACCTCACCGAGGACGTCGCGACGACGAAGAAGGTGGAGGAGCTGGCGCAGGGTGCGAACACCGCATTCATTCCGCAATGCGGCCTCGCTCCGGGCTTCATCTCGATCGTCGCCAATGATCTCGCCAAGCGTTTCGACAGCCTCGATAGCGTGCGCATGCGCGTCGGCGCGCTGCCGCAATATCCGTCCAATGCCCTGAACTACAATCTGACCTGGAGCACGGACGGCCTGATCAACGAATATATCGAGCCGTGCGAAGCAATCGTCGAAGGCAAGCTCGTGACCGTGCCGGCCATGGAAGAGCGCGAGGAATTCTCGCTCGACGGCGTCACCTATGAGGCTTTCAACACCTCGGGCGGCCTCGGAACCCTTGCCAAGACGCTGACCGGCCGCGTGCGGACGATGAACTACCGCACCATCCGCTATCCTGGCCATCAGGCGATCATCAAGGCGCTCCTCAACGACCTGAACCTCAAGAATCGTCGCGATGTGCTGAAGGATCTGTTCGAAAACGCGCTGCCCGCCACCATGCAGGACGTGGTCGTTATTTTCGTGACCGTCTGCGGCTGGCGCGATGGCCGCTATATGCAGGAGACCTATGCCAACAAAGTCTATGCAGGCATCGTCGCCGGCAAGAGGATGAGCGCTATCCAGATCACCACCGCGGCCGGCATTACCACCGTGCTCGATCTGCTCGCTCAGGGCAAACTGCCTGCCAAGGGCTTCGTCTGCCAGGAGGAAATCGATCTCGGCGACTTTCTCGCCAATCGCTTCGGGCAGGTTTACAGCCTGGAAAAGATCAGGATGAGAGAAGCGGTTTAAGCAGCGCTTATCCATGATGATTTGTATGTGGCGCCTGTTGGGCGCCACATCTGTTTTGCGATGCCGCATGCGCAGAATCACGGGTGAGGCGCGCGAGGTAAATCTGACAAGATGGCGCCGTGTCTCAGCCGATCAGGTTATTCAGGACCTCGATGGGATGCGGGATGGTCCGATGCTCCATCTTGGCGACCTGCGAGCGGCAGGAGAAGCCGGTTGCCATGACCACATCTTGAGTGCCGCTCCCGGCGATCTTGTCTTGCCAGCTCATCGCATAGAGTTTTTCCGAAATAGGCCGATTGCGCAGCTCGTGGCCGAAAGTGCCGGCCATGCCGCAGCAGCCGACATCGGCCATTTCGAGCTTGATGCCCAGCTTCTCGAACAGTAGCGACCATTGCTTGAGCGCGGCCGGTGCATTCGTTCGTTCCGTGCAATGGGCAAGCAGCGTGAAACGCTCGCGAGGAGAAGCTTTCGGCAGCGGCACTCTCCTGAGATTGGCGGCGAACCATTCCTGAAGCAGCAGGACCGGCGCCCGCAGCCGGGCAGAGGGCAGGGCGGCATATTCGCTGCGATAGGTCAGCGTCATCGATGGGTCGATGCCAACAAGCGGGATGCCCGTCTGCGAGATACGATCGAGATAGTCCCGCGATTTTGCTGCGGCCTTCTCGAAACGGCCGAGATAGCCATGCACATGCAGGGCCTTGCCGTTTTGCTGCGGGCTGGCGAGCCATGGCTTCATACCCATTTTCAGCGCGAGCTCGAGCATGGCGATGACCACGGCCGGATCGAAATGGGTGGAGAAGACATCGGCGACGACGACGACAGATTGAGCGCGCTCCTCCGCCAAAAGCTTCTCCAGACGCTCCGGCGTGGCGACGCGCACGCCGAGGCGGACGGCTTCCCGCCGCAGCGAGATCGCAGGCATGGCCGGAAGGGCAGTGAGGCCGGCAAGACGCATCAATGACTGACCGGCGTGGGACCCGGTCAACAGATTGTAAGCAGGCCTGATGCGCGCCATCAGCGGCAGGGTCGTCTCGATGGCGGCGACGATCGGATCCTTCAACGGCCTGAGATAACGGCCGTAATAGAGCTCCAGAAACTTCGACCGGAAGGCCGGCACGCTGACCTTGACGGGACATTGCCCCGCACAGGCCTTGCAGGCGAGGCAGGTATCCATTGCCGCCCGCACTTCATGCGAAAAGTCGTCATGATTGGACGGATTGAGCGAATTGAACGTTCGGCGAAGCGCATTGCCAAAGCGGTTGGCGCCACGCTGCGTTTCCGCCTCGCGTCGGGGATCGACCTGCCGTTCGGCAAGCAGACGCAGCCATTCGCGCATCAGCGCTGCGCGTCCCTTCGGCGAATAGCGCCGGTCGCCCGTCGCTTTGAAGGAGGGACACATCAGGCTTGCGGCGTCGAAGTCGAAACAGGCGCCATTCCCGTTGCAATAGGCGGCATTGTCGAAAGCGGCGCGGATATCGTTGCCGATAACCCGGTCGAAATCGCCGCGCAACGGCACTTCGTCGATCTTGAGCAGCGGGCGGGAGGTGGCCGAGGCGATCTTGCCGGGGTTGAGGCGATCCTCCGGGTCGAAGGCGCTTTTGATGTCCTGCAGGCAGGGATAAAGATCGCCGAAGAATTCCGGCACATATTCCGAACGCACGCCCTTTCCATGTTCGCCCCAGAGCACGCCGCCATATTTGCGCGTCAGTGCGACCACGCCATCGCTGATCTTGCGCACGAGCGGCTGATGGTCGGCACGCGTCAGGTCCAGCGCGGGGCGAACATGCAGCACGCCGGCATCGACATGGCCGAACATGCCGTAATCCAGACCTTCGGCATCGAGAAGCGCCCGGAATTCGCCGATATAGGCGGCCAGATGCTCGGGCGGGACGGCGGTGTCTTCGACAAAGGGCACCGGCCGCACCGGCCCCTCGACATTGCCGAGCAGGCCGACGGCGCGTTTGCGCATGGACCAGATCGCTTCGATCCCGGTCTTCTCACGGGCAACCGTATAGCCCTTGTGGCGGGCGGATGCGAAGTCGTCCAGCGCGGCGGTGACATCGGCGAGCTTGCGCTCCAGCTCCTCGCGGTCGTCGGCCAGCAGCTCGACGAGATTGATGCCGTTGGCGGAACCGGATGCATCCTCGGGAAAGAAGCGGGCGATATTGGTCCACACGATGTCGCCCTTCGCCAGACCCAGCACCTTCTCGTCGACCGTCTCGACCGAGGCGACCTTCAGCGCCACCAGCCGCCGGGCGTCCTCGAGCGCGGTGTTGAAATCATCGTAGCGAATGTTGATGAGCGCTGCTTCGTCCGGGATCGGCAGAACGTTAAGCTCTGCTTCCGCGATCATGGCAAGCGTGCCTTCCGAGCCGCACAGCACCGCATTGAGATCGAAGCGACCGTCCTCGCGCCTGATATGGGCGAGATCGTAGCCGGTCATGTAGCGGTTGAGCTTCGGGAAGGTAGCCGCGATCAGCTCGCTCTTGTCTCCGGCGATCCCGTCGACGACCCTGTGAATCTCGCCGATCCGATCTTCGCGTGTCTTGATCTTCTCCAGTTCCGCGTCACCGAGAGGACGCGACCACCAGTCGATGCCATCGCAGAGCACGACCCGAAGACCGAGAACGTGGTTGCTGGTCTTGCCGTAGAGGCATGAGCCCTGGCCGCAGGCATCGGTCGATATCATGCCGCCGATCGTGGCGCGGTTGGAGGTGGAAAGCTCGGGTGCGAAGAACAGGCCGTATGGCCTGAGGGCCTTGTTGAGCTGATCCTTGACGACGCCGGCCTCGACGCGGGCGATCCTGCGCACGGGATCGATCTCCAGAATACGGTTCATGTGCCTGGAGCAGTCGACAACGATACCCGATGTCAGCGACTGGCCGTTCGTCCCGGTTCCGCCGCCACGCGGCGCGATGGTCATGTCGGAAAAGGCGGGTTCCGATATGGTTGTTGCGATGATCCTCAGATCGTCGGCGCCGCGCGGATAGAGAATGGCTGCGGGCTTGACCTGATAGATGGAGTTGTCGGTCGAAGCCACCGTCCGGGCGCCGTCATCGATCTCCACGTCGCCGCGAAAGCCGCGTGCGGCCAGCCGGCGCCCAAAGGCGCCGACCTGCTGCTTGCTGCTGTCTTTCGCCGAAACGAGGCGTGGGAGCATGGTACGAAAGCTTCCGGCGTTTTATCCGGCGACTATCGCCGCAGATCGGCGCAGGCCCGTTCGATGCGATCGAGCGCTTCAATGAGATCGGCTTCCGATGTCGCATAGGAAATGCGGAAATAGGGCGACAATCCGAAGGCCGAGCCGGGCACCAAGGCGACATGCGCTTCATCGAGCAGATAGGCGCAGAAATCCGCATCCGTCTCGATGGACTTTCCGGATGGCGTTGTCGTTCCAAGCATGCCGGCGCAGCCCGAGAATGTATAGAAGGCGCCTTCCGGCACCAGGCACTCCAGGCCATCAATGGCGTTCAGCCTGTTGACGACCAGATCGCGTCGCCGCTGGAAGCTTGCCTTGCGACCTTCAAGAAAGTCCTGTGGGCCATTCAATGCGGCAACGGCTGCCGCTTGGCTGACGGAGCATGGGCAGGAGGTCGCCTGGCTCTGGATGACGGCCATGGCCTTGATCAATGCCTTGGGACCGCCGGCGTAGCCGATGCGCCAGCCGGTCATGGCATAGGCCTTGGAAACGCCGTTGACCGTCAGCGTGCGGCTCTTCAGGCTCGGCTCGATCGCGACCGGCGTGGTGAAGCGGAAGCCGTCATAGACAATATGCTCATACATGTCGTCGACCATCAGCCAGACATGCGGATGGCGCAGCAGCACTTCGATCAGCGGCAGATAATCGGCCTGCGAGTAAGCCGCGCCCGAAGGATTCGATGGCGAATTCAGCAGCAGCCAGCGCGTTTTCGGCGTGATCGCCTTTTCGAGCTGGTCCGCCTTCAGGCGGAAGCCGGCCGCGGCATCGCACGGGATGAGCACGGGCACGCCGCCGCAGATTTCGACGATATCGGAATAGGAGGTCCAGTAGGGCGTCGGGATGATGACCTCGTCGCCCGGATTGATGGACGCCATGAAGGCGTTGAACAGGATCTGCTTGGCACCTGTCGCGACGGTGATTTCATCAAGCGCGTAGTCGATGCCGTTCTCGCGCTTGAATTTTCCGGCGATGGCCTTCTTCAGCTCGGGCGTACCGTCGAGGGCCGTATATTTCGTTTCGCCGCGATCGATGGCGGCCTTGGCGGCCTCCTTGACGTTGTCAGGCGTATCGAAATCCGGTTCGCCGGCGCCAAGAATGATGACCGGCAAGCCTTCCCGCTTCATCGCACTGGCGCGCGCGCCGATTTGAAGAATGGTCGATACGCCGATGGAAGCGATCCGCGAAGCGGGCTGGAAGCCCGCCTCTTCGATTGTGGTGGCGATCGTCATGGCGCTTACTCGATGTCGAAGGAGACACCCTGCGCAAGCGGCAGGGCCTTGGAGTAGTTCACGGTGTTGGTCGCCCGGCGCATATAAGCCCGCCAGGCGTCGGAGCCGGATTCGCGGCCGCCGCCGGTTTCCTTCTCGCCGCCGAATGCGCCGCCGATTTCAGCGCCCGAGGTGCCGATATTGACATTGGCGATGCCGCAATCGGAGCCATCGGCCGCGAGGAAGCGTTCGGATTCCTGCATGTCGCGCGTGAAGATCGATGACGACAGGCCGGCGGCGACGGCGTTGTGCTCGTCGATAACGGCATCGAAATCGTCATAGGGCATGACATAGAGGATAGGCGCGAAAGTTTCCTCCAGAACCGGGCCTGCCTGTTTCGGCATTTCCACCAGCGCCGGCTTTGCATAATAGCCGTCGGCATGGCCGACATCGATGCGCTCGCCGCCGGTGACGGAGCCGCCATGGGCCTTGGCTTCGGCGATGGCCTTCTGCATGCCGTCGAAGGCGGCCTTGTCGATCAGCGGGCCGACCAGCGCGGAAGAGTGCAGGGGATCGCCGACCGAGACGCTCTGATAGGCCTTCTTCAGCCGCGGCACGAGCTGGTCGTAGACGCTCTTATGGACGAACAGGCGGCGCAGCGTGGTGCAGCGCTGGCCGGCGGTGCCCATGGCGCCGAAAGCGATGGCGCGCAATGCCATGTCGAGATCGGCCGACGGGCAGACGATGCCGGCATTGTTGCCGCCAAGTTCGAGGATGGCGCGGGCGAAGCGCTTGGCAAGTCGCGGGCCGACCTCGCGGCCCATGCGCGTCGAGCCGGTTGCCGAAACGAGCGCCACCTTCGGGTGATCGACCAGGACTTCGCCGATTGCGCGGTCGCCGATCAGCAGTTGCGACAGGCCCTCCGGCGCATCGCCGAAGCGGGCAAGCGCGCGATCGAGGATCGCCTGCGAGGCCAGCGCCGTCAGTGGCGTCTTTTCGGAAGGCTTCCAGATAATGGCGTCGCCGCAGATCAGCGCCAGCGCCGCGTTCCACGACCAGACCGCGACGGGGAAGTTGAAGGCCGAGATGATGCCGACGACGCCGAGCGGGTGCCAGGTTTCCATCATGCGATGGCCCGGACGCTCGGTGGCGATCGTCAGGCCGTAGAGCTGGCGCGAAAGACCGACGGCGAAATCGCAGATGTCGATCATTTCCTGCACTTCGCCCAGCCCTTCGGAGCGGATCTTGCCGGCTTCGATGGAAACCAGGCGGCCGAGATCGTCCTTGGCGGCACGCAGTTCCTCGCCCAGCAGGCGGACCAGCTCGCCGCGCTTCGGCGCCGGCACGAGGCGCCAGGCGCGGAACGCGGCATGGGCCTTCTCGATCCGCTTTGCCGCTTCATCGGCCGAAACGGTCTTGAGGCTGCCGATCTTCTCGCCGGTGACGGGAGAATAGGAGGGCATGTCGCCCTGCGTGTAGAGAGCCTTGTCGACGCCGAGCTTTTCGAGGATGGCGGCAGCCTCGGCTGCGACGGAGGGGTTCTTTGCTGCGATGTTCATCTTTTGAAACTCCATTTGTCTTTGATCCGGGGTGCGAGCGGCGCGCCTGGCCGCATCGCATCACTCGGCGGCGTCTTACTTGGATAGGGCCCGCAGGCAGGCGTCGATCGATGCCTGCTCGATGCCGGCATAGTGGTCGAATTCGTTCAGCACCTTCATGCCGAGGTCGGTTTCGAAACGCTGCTGGTTCGGGCTGGCAACGAATTCCTGCTGTGCACCGTCTCCAAGGTTGGACTGGAAAATACCGGCGGCGCTGACGGGCAGGAAATCCTCGTAGACGATCGGGTCGAACTGGACGAGGCCCTGGTCGATCAGCGTCTTGATATCGCCATGGTTCGTTGAAGCGGCGTTGCCCTTGGCCGTCAGCGAATAGGTGAAGTAGCCAAGTCCCTCGGCACGGATCGTCGACCAATCGTCCGGAAATTCGGCAAAGCTCTGCGCGAGTGCGGCCTCGTAGTCGCGCGCATTCGATCCGTCGGCGGCCGGACGCACGATCTTGCGCGACTGATCCAGCAGCCTGTCGTAGAGCGCACGACCCTTCGGCGTCAGCGCAATGCCGCGCTGCTCGATCTCGCCGAAGCGGGCCGTATGCGAGCCTTCTTCCCATGCCCCGCCGGCATTGCGGAAGGATACCGGCTCGTCGAGCGCCTTGAACGAGGTCTGGCGCAGCAGGATCGGACACGCACGCGTCGGCGGACCTTCGACGACGGCCTTCGGCGCAATGCCATAGTCGGGCATCAGGGCCTGCACGCGGTCGATATCGAGCGTGCGTGGCGTCAGGTGGTTGATGTGCGGTCCCTTGAACGAGACGACATCGGCAATCAGGCGATGGGCATCATGGAGGCGATGGTACATGGCGGCATCGACATTGGCTTCGTCATGCCAGCGGAAGGTTTCGAGCACTTCGCTGATGAAGTGCTGGGCATCGTCCGTGTTCAAGCCGCCATCGCGTTCGGCCTTCTCGGTGAGCGCAATGGCGCCATCGGTGAAGATGCGGCGCCTGGCGAGAATGTCCGCGGCTGCCCTGCGCAGGTCTTCGTCGGCGATGAGGTCGAGCCGCAGCAGCGAGGTGAAGACGCGGAAGGGATTGCGTTTCAATTCCGCATCGCCGATCGGACGGAATGCCGTGGAATGAACGGGCACGCCGGCGGTCGAAAGGTCGTAATAGCCGACCGGATACATGCCCATGACGGCAAAGACGCGCGCCATCATCGAAAGCTCCGTCGCCGTACCGAGCCGGATGGCGCCATGCCGCTCCTCGGAGATGCGATCGAGATAATCGGTGGCTTCCAGCCGTTCCTTCAGCTTGGGCTGTGCCGCGAGCGTTTCGTCGTTGACGCGCGCAACCAGCTCCATGAGCGTGCCATAGGCGGGCACTTCTTCGCGATACATCGCCGACATGGCGGCCGAAAAGGCGCTGCGAATGTCGCTGGTCGAGACGTAATCAGGCTTCATGTGCGATCTCTTCCTGAAAAGCTATGTCATTCCTGTTTGGCAGGATATCTCTTGTCTGGCCGCCAGTCTTGTGAGAGAGAATTCTAACTTGATGCGGAAATGGAATGATCATGCGGCGACGGCTTATCCCGGACATCGTCAATCTGCAGGCGTTCGAATGCGCCGCGCGCCACCAGAATTTTTCGCGTGCCGCGGAAGAGCTCAACCTGACCCAGAGCGCCGTCAGCCGGCAGATCAGCGATCTGGAGCGGCAGACGGGCCTGAAGCTGTTCGAGCGCGTTCGGCAGCGTGTGGTGCTGTCCGAGGCCGGGCTTCGGTTGCTGCCCGAGGTCAAGGACCTGCTGCTGCGCTCGGAGCGCCTGATGATCGGCGCCGTTGCCGCCGGGCAGATGAAATTGTCGCTGAAGGTGGCGACCTTGCCGACTTTCGGCACGCGCTGGCTGGTGCCGCGCCTCGGCCGGTTTCTCGACGAGCATGGCGATGTCGCTGTTACGGTGGAATCGCGCTCCAAGCCGTTCAGCTTCGACGAGGATAATTTCGACCTTGCCATTCACTACGGCCTGCCCGCCTGGGCAGGTGCCGTTTCGACGTTCCTTTGCAACGAAACCGTCCTGCCCGTGGCCAGCCGGGAGCTCGCCGGACGGCTTGCTCTGAGCTCGGCGGGCGAGCTGGCGGGTGCTCCGCTGCTTCACCTGACAACGCGTCCGAAGCTCTGGGCCCAATGGTTCGACCTGCAGAAATTGCCAAGCGAGAACGCCTACCCCGGAGCGCGCTTCGACCAGTTTTCCATGATCATCGCTGCGGCCATCGCCGGGATCGGCATAGCGCTCCTGCCGACCTATCTGATCGAGGAAGAGCTGAAAGCCGGCACCCTTTTGCCCCTGTTCGATCTGCCGATGCCGACGGAGAACAGTTACTACGTCGTCATGCCGGAAAAGAAGCAGACGAACGAAACCGCCATGCTGTTCCAGAACTGGCTGCTGAGCGAGGTCACGCCGCAATCGCAGGCCATGAGCAGCGAGGCATCTCCTTCTATCAATGTCGATCGATAAATTTTAAGCTTGAAATTCTTTCTCGTCAGCGTCACACATTTCCATATCAGGTCGCCGCACATCCACTGTGGAGCTGGCGCGAGGTGAACTCGGGGAGGAGGAAGCTATCATGAAGACGCATCCGCTGAAGGGACCGAACCGCTTGAAGCTCGGCGTTTTTTCCGCAAATGCGGATGGCGGCCTCGCAATAACCGACGTGCCCGAGCGCTGGACTGCCGGCTGGCAGGATAATCTGACCGCGGCGCAGATCGCCGACCGGGCCGGGTTCGAATTCTTTCTACCGATTGCCCGCTGGCGCGGCTTCGGCGGCAAGAACCGCGTGCGCGAATGGTCGTTCGAGACCTTCACCTGGGCTGCCGCACTTTCTGCTGCAACCGAGCGGATCGGCCTCTTCATGACGGTGCATGTTCCGCTCGTTCACCCGCTTTATGCCGCCAAGTCGCTCGCCACGGTCGACCATATCAGCGGGGGAAGGGCTGGACTGAACATTGTCTGCGGCTGGAACCCGAAGGAATTCGGCATGTTCGGCGTGCCGCTGGTCGAAAAGGGTTACGACCAGGCGGCCGAATGGCTCGAAATCGTCGAAAAGCTCTATGCATCCGATGAGCCGCTCGACTATGCGGGCAGCTACTACAACCTGAAAGAAGCCGTCAGCCGCCCGGCAAGCCTGCAGACACCGCGGCCGGTGACGATGAACGCAGCATTTGGCGGCCCCGGTCGCGATTTTGCCGCGACGCATTGTGACTATCTCTTCACCACCTTTACCGAAATCGGCGAAGCCGGAAAGCATGTGGCCGATATTGCCGGGCGTGCCGAAGGAAAGGGGAGACAGATCGGCGTCTATACGGTTTGCCATGTAGTTTGCCGCGAGACGCAGGCGGAGGCGGAAGATTATTACACCCGCTATGCCGTGACCATGGCCGATCACGACGCCGTCGACCAGCATATGGCCGGCAAGAAGGAATTCTCGCAATCCCATGATCGCGAAGCTTATGACCGTTATCGGCAGCGTTTTGCCGGCGGTGCCGGCAGCTACCCGTTGATCGGCACGCCGCAGCGGATCGCGGAGGAGATGATTGCGATCGCCGGGCAAGGTTATGCCGGAATTGCGCTGTCCTTCGTCAACTACACGCAGGAGCTTCCCTATTTCTGCGATCGGGTGCTTCCGCTTCTGAAGAAGGCCGGGTTGCGGATAGAGTGAGGGATGGCTGCTTTCCCCGCCTTCACCGGCGCTCGACAGCGGCGTATATGATCGCCTTCCGCTGATCCTGTGGCGAGCCGGCGCATGCCGGCTTTCAGCCCATTTGCATCGCTGCCATTTGCGGGTGCGACATCGTTGCTGCTGCGGCAAGTGTGCATTGCAGCAAAAAACTTGCCCCAAGGGGTTTACAAGCGCGCCATCGGATGGGATTCTTTTGGCGAAGGGTGCCGCTTGATTTGCGGCGACGCTATTCCCTTCACCCGGATGCCTTGACTTGGGCTCCGGCGCGCTGTGCTTTGCAAGCGCTTAACCGAACACATCAATCCGAGGCCGGAATGAGACGTTTGTGCCGTCTCCGGCTGTTGTCTCATTGCGCCCTGGGCATTGCCTTGGGACACAGATAATCGGGCTTTTCATGAGCTTTAAGTCAAAACGCGCCCTTCGCGGCGTTCTGGGTCTCCTTGCGAGCGTCAGTTTGCCGCCGGCGGCCAAAGCCAGCGATTTGATGATCTGGTCGCCGGTCAAGCTGGCGCCGCGAACATACAAGACGACGCTTGGCTTTCGGCTGCCGATGGCCTGGGAGATGAGCGCGGGCATGGATCTTGGGCTTGGCGGAGCGGCCAATGGCAGAATCGTGCGCAGCAGCCGACTGGCAACGTTCTGGGGAAGGGCAATCGATGACCACAAACGCTTTTCAACCGTGTGGCGCCGTGAAGTCGCGTTGAGGGTCGACACCGTCAACGGTACGGGATCGCTTTGCCTCGAACGTTCGCGAAGCTGGGCGGTCTGGAGCAATCTGGACATGAGCACGTCCCGCTCGCTGAATGTGAACTATGCGGGCGCGCGGAATGCGGGAAACTCCGTTACCGCCACGAACGCAGTGACCGTCGCCGTTCCCTGGACGGGAACGTCCGTATCGGCGATCGGCAATCTGAAGGATGTGGGCAGCATGTTTTCCAGCACCGTATCGCTGCAGCAGCCATTGACGCCGAATCTCAATTTCTCGGCTTCCTTCGTCGACCCGCAGACCCTGGTGCCGACCGGCAACCTGCGTGTCGACTACCGCATCAAATGGTAGGTCCTTCGGTGAGCCTGACCGCCCCTGCCGGCAAGGCACGGAACAAATGCCGCTCACTGAAGTTTAAGGCAGGCAAGGAATCAATCTTGCTCTGAGGTCCCTGTGGCCTTGCGAAGCCTGCTGCTGGTTCAGCTCCCTGCCGGCGGCAGGCTTGGCGATGCGCGAACAGGATCAATCGGCTGCGGCTGTGGTGGCGGGGTCCGCCGGCAATCTGGCGGCGACGTCTGCCTCGGCAAGCCGTGCCTTCAGTTTCGATACGGCTTCGTGCCGGACATCCGACCAAGAGGTGGTGAGCGTCCAGTATTCGATATTCAACACGGTCTGGTCGGCTGCCAGGTCGTCGAGGTAGACTTTCGGTGCCGGCGTGCTCTTGATACGACGATCTTCCTTCAGGACGTCCAGAATTGTCTTGCGGGCAAGATCGATGTCGATATTCCCGCCCAGGGTGACGGCCAATGCCTGGCGTCGATCCGGCTCGCGGCTGTAGTTGACGATCGGGGTGTTCCAGAGCGTGGAGTTCGGGGCCATGAGATAGAGGCCGTCCGCCGTCTTCATCTCCGTGGCAAAGAGCCCGATTTCCTTGATGTATCCTTTGACGGTGGCCGTCTCGATATATTCGCCGACGCGGAACGGCCGCAGGATCAGCAGCATGATACCGGCGGCGATGTTCTGGAGCGTGCCCTGCAGCGCCAGGCCGACCGCCAGGCCGGCAGCGCCGAGGGCGGCGATGATGGAAGCGGTCTGAACGCCGAATTGTCCGAGAACGGTGATGAAGACCAGGATGAGCAGGCTGTAGTGCAGGACGTTCTGGAAGAAGCTTGCCAGCGTTTCGTCGATGCCGCGGATACGCGAGATGACGCGATAGGCCGAGCGGCTGATGATGCCGGCAAGCAGCCAGCCGCCGATCAACAGAATGATCGCACCGAGAATCGAGAAACCGTATTGCACCGCAAGCGCCGAAGCCTGGTCGAGTGCGGTGCGGGTGGCGACGACGATGTTGGTCGTTTGATCTTCCATTTTAAAACTCCATCTTTTTCAGAGAGCCAAATGAGAAGTCGCAATCTTTGTTCCCGATCTTCGGGTGCATGAATCCCAGCCGTTTCAAGTGATTGCACGGGATAGCCTCCATGCGGAGGCTTCAGACGCCGTGCTTTGCCTGATGTGCGCCCGCGGTGCCGGCGATGGCGGCATAGTGAGCCTTTTTCTGTTCGTACATGCCGAGATCGGCGCGTTTGATCATCGCTTCCATCGTTTCGCCGGGCTGACTCGTCGCGACACCGACGGCGACGCTGAGCGGCGCGCTGGAATAGAACTGGTTGTTGATCTTCAGCAGTTCGTTGATCGTCTCAACCATCGCTCCGGCCGTGATTTCGTCCGTACCCGGCATGAGAATGGCGAATTCGTCGCCGCCGATCCGGGCTGCATGGTTCGGCAGGGAAACGACGCTGTTCAGCACCTCGCCCATCCGGCGCAGCAACGCGTCGCCGGCATCGTGTCCGCTTTCGTCGTTGGCCTCTTTCAGTCCATTGAGATCGATGATGATCGCCGAGACCGGCCGCAGCGATTTGCGCTCCAGCCTGTTGATCTCCTCCATGTAGAAGGCGCGATTGTAAAGCCTGGTCAGGACATCGTGCTTGCCGAGATATTCGAGATAGGCCTCCGCCTTTTTGCGGGCGGTGATGTCGGTGAGTGCAACCTGCACCAGCGACCAGTCGTTCTCAAAACCGGGAAAGACGGAAAATTGCAGCAGAACGTGACGTTCCGATCCGTCGAGGGCATAGTTCAGCACCTCGCGCTGATGGAAGAGGCGGCCGTTCCACAATTCCACCAGTTGCCCGCGGAAATGCTTCTCCATGTCGTCCCGGAACACTTCACCGATCCGGTGATGCAAGGTCTGGCGGTCCGGCGCGCAAAACAGATCGAGCGTCGCCTGATTGACATCGAGCACGCTGATTTCGCTCATGCATTGCTGCACGAATTCCGGATGTACGTCGAGAAACACCTGGAAGTCGACGATGCCGCGATGGCGGATTTCATCGAGCAGAATCTTGATGCGGCTGAAATCCTCGACCCACAGGGATACGGGCGAATGTTCGAACATCCCCTCCGCATAGCGGCGTTGCCGCTCTTCCTGGCGCCTTGCCTCCTCGCGCGCCGTCACGTCCTCGGTGGTCAAAAGCAACCTGTCCCAGGATTCCTCATGTCCCGGAAGGATGACGCCGCGAAGCTGGATATCGAGCCTCTTGCCGCCAAGGGAGTAGTTGATGGCGGTGCCCGAAAATTCGGTTTTGCCTTCCCATAGCGCCACAAGCTCGTTCACATGGCTTCGGAGCATTTCGTCCCGGAAGATCTGGGGAAGGCTTCCCACGAGCGTCTCGAAGGAGGGCGCTTCGAACAGTTCCAGCGTCCTGGCGTTGACGGCAAGGACCTGGATCTTCTGCGAGCAGGCCGCGACGCGCTGCACATCGGCCAGCAAGTAGCTGCGCAGATCCGTCACCCCTTCCGACCGCCAGAGATCGAATTGTTCCTTGACGCCGCTGAAATCCTCCAGCCACATGGCGACAGGCGCGAGATCGAACACTGTGCTGCTAAAATCCTGGGCGTTCATTCCAATTCCCTGCGCCGGCAGTGAAAATCAGTATGAGAAGCACAAAGGCCGGCTGTTCGCTGGGTTCTGCTTAGCGAAGATTTGTAAAGCTTGCGTTGATATCCGCCGATTGGTCAAGCCGCGCGGGCAATAGCGGCCTGTTTTCAATTCATTCTTGCGGAAACTGTGCCAAAAATGGTTCGCTGGCGTCACGGCGCACCGATTTCCATGGGCCTGTTCCGTCACGTCTTCAGAAAGCGTTCAAACGCTTCAAGGGTCTTTTCGCTGACATGATGCTCGATGCCTTCGGCGTCGTTCCTCGCCGTGTCGGGGTCGACGCCGAGGCGGCATAGCACGGCTTCCACGACCTCGTGGCGCCGGCGGGTGGCAACCGCCAGGCGCTGTCCTTCCTCGGTCAGAAACACGCCGCGATAGGGGCGCTGCGTGATCAGATTTTCCTCGGCCAGACGCTTGAGCATCTTGGCGACCGTCGGCTGCGTCACTCCCAGCCTCTGTGCGATGTCCGTCTGACGTGCCTCGCCGGAATGCTCTATCAGGTCGGCGATGAGCTCGACGTAATCTTCCATCAGTTCCGTGCGCCGGTCGTCACGGCTTTTCTGAAAGGCCTCGGCATGCGACTCGACTTCCGTTGAGGCAAGCCGGCTTTCCGGAGTGGGAGGCAATTTCGTCAAGACGGCTCACCTTCGCAAGGCTAAGAAAGTGGTAAAGATATTTAGCCTAGCCTATAAATAAATCGCAAGCGCAATGAAACCCTCATCGCGGTATAGTCACCGCCAATCGGGGGATGAGGATTCCGGGTTCATGCCGTGTCGGCTTATCGGCGCCCGACCCTCGGGGCGCGCTACCCCCGGGTCCGGGCAGGGCAAGAATGCTTGCGCCGTTCAATGGAAAATCCGGACGCACCAGTAGGACAGTGCCGAAATCACCGCGGCGGCGGGCAGCGTGATCACCCAGGCGATGACGATATTGCCGGCAACGCCCCACCGCACCGCCGATACCCGCCGGGCAGCGCCGACGCCGATGATGGCGCCGGTAATCGTGTGGGTCGTCGAGACCGGTATGCCGAGCCAGGTTGCCGCAAAAAGCGTCAAAGCGCCGCCCGTCTCCGCGCAGAAACCCTGCATGGGGTTGAGGCGCGTTATTTTCGAGCCCATCGTATGTACGATCCGCCATCCGCCGAGCAGCGTGCCGAGGGCCATGGCCGTCTGACACGAAAGAACCACCCATAAAGGAACGTGGAAGGAACCGCCGCCATATCCTTGGGAATAAAGAAGTATGGCGATGATCCCCATCGTCTTCTGGGCGTCATTGCCTCCATGCCCAAGAGAATAGAGCGAGGCCGAAAAGAACTGCATGATGCGGAAGGTGCGGTCGACGGCGAACGGCGTCTGCCGCACAAAGAGCCATGTGACGCCAAGCACCAGGAACAGGGCGAGCAGAAAGCCGATCAGGGGGGACATGACGATCGCGCCGGCCGTTTTCAAAACGCCGACCCAGACGATCGAACTGACGCCGACCTTGGCGATACCGGCGCCGATCAGGCCGCCGACGAGGGCATGCGAGGAGCTGGATGGGATGCCGAATATCCAGGTGACGATGTTCCAGACGATTGCCCCCATCAATGCGGAGAAAATGACGGATGCGTCGACGATCTTCGGGTCGATGATCCCCGTTCCAAGCGTCTCCGCGACATGCAGCCCGAAGAACAGGAAAGCGATGAAATTGAAGAATGCCGCCCACAAAACCGCATATTGCGGCCGCAGGACTCGGGTCGAGACGATGGTGGCTATGGAATTCGCGGCGTCATGCAGGCCATTCAGAAAATCGAAGAACAGCGCCGTGGCAATGATTGCCACCAGCAGCGGAAAGGCGAGCGAGGCCTCCATCAGACACTCTCGATCACGATGCCGTTGATCTCATTGGCGACGTCCTCGAAACGGTCGACCACCTTTTCCAGCTCGCCATATATCTCGCTGCCGATGATATAGGCCATGGCGTTGGAGGTGCCATGGCTGCGGAAAAGTTCCTTCAGGCCCTGCTCGTGCAACTCGTCCGCATGCCCTTCAGCCGTGACGATCTCTTCGGTGATATTGGCAAGCCGGGTGGCGTTGGCGCCCATGCGATCCAGCAGCGGCACCGCTTCGGCGACGAGATGCGCCGCCTTGACGATCACCCCGCCCATCTGCTGCATGCGCGGATCGAAGCTCTTCTGCTCGAAGAGGCGAATGGTCTTGACCGTCTTGTGCATCATGTCGATGGCGTCATCCATCGACATGATCAGGTCCTTGATGTCGCCTCGATCGAATGGGGTGATGAAGCTTTTGCGCACGGCAAGCAGCACATCGCGGGTGATGTCGTCGGCCTGATTTTCGAATTCGACGATCTGCCGGCACTTTCCCTCGATGTCGTTACCCGAGAGCAGCTCGTTCAGCGCCTCGGCGGCGCCGACGATCGTGCGCGAGTGCTGCGCGAACAGATCGAAGAAACGATCCTCGCGCGGCATGAGTTTGCGAAACCAGCCTAACATCAACACTCCATGCGTCCATTGTCGCGAAATTGTCATAATTGACAACGCGCGGCTTGGAAAGGCGCGGAATGGCGATGTTTTCAGCCGTCGCCCACGTTTGTTGTGGACACGCTACGTTCGCTTTGTCGAATGCAATTGGCTTCTCTATGCAGTGCGCCGACCGGTCAGGCCGGTATCTGCGCGCGCAGCAGCGGCAACAATCGGTCGCCCTGCCGCTGGATTTCAGACAGATAAGGCGTGTCGGAAAGCACGAAATGCGTGATGCCCAGATCGCGATATCTGCGCAGCGAGCGGGCGACATCCTCGGCGGAGCCGACCAGCCATGTGGTTCCGGCGCCACCGCCGCCGAACTTGCCCGGCGCCGTGTAGAGATTGTCGTCCAGCACCTCGCCGCGCTCCGCCAGATCGAACAGCCGCCTCTGGCCCACGGCAACCGACTGCCGGTGATCGTTCCAGCCGGTGCCCTTGCTCCTTGCCATTTCGGCAACCTTCGCTTCGGCATCCGCCCAGGCCTGCTCGGTCGTGTCGCGAACCAGCGTGGTTATGCGCAGCCCGAATTCCAGCGGCGGAAGATCGCGGTCAAGCTTTCCGCTCAATGCCTTGAGCCGGCTGATGCGATCGTCGATATCGGCGAGAGGCTCGCCCCAGAAGAGCTGCACGTCGGCTTCCGTGGCGGAAACGCGCTCGGCCGCGTCGGAAGCGCCGCCAAAATAGAGCTTGGGGTGCAGGCGTTCGCCGTGACGCCGGATGCGGGGTGCGACCGTGGATTCGCTGACGCGAAAATGCTCGCCTTCGAAGGTTACGTTTTCCTCGATCCAGAGCTTTCGGACGAGCCGCATGAACTCCTTGGTTCGGCCATAGCGATGCGCCTGATCGCCTTCGCTGTCGCCATAGGCGGCAAGATTGTCCTTGCCCGATACGATATTGACGCGCACGCGGCCTCCGCTCAGGTGATCGAGCGTCGCGGCGGCGGAGGCGAAATGCGCCGGTCGCCAATAGCCCGGCCGGATCGCGATCAGCGGCTCGAACGTGGTGGTACGCGACGTCAGCGCTGCAGCCACGGTAAACGTATCGGGCCGGCCCCATCCCGTGCCGAGCAGTGCGCCTTTCCAGCCGTGATCCTCCAGCGCCCTGGCATGGCTTGTCAGCGTTTCCAGGCTGTTATGGTTCTCGACGGCGGAATCGCCGCGGTGGCCGGGTTTGACGTCGTTCGGGATGTACCAGAGAAATTCGCAATTGCTGCTCATGCCGGGGCCTGTCTGAATTCGATAGAAGAGTACGTGCCGCCGTCGGCGGCGCGCGTCTAAAGCTTGCCTTTCCAGGGAACGAGGATGGCCTCGAGAATGCGGACGGCTGCCGAAAAGGCGAAGGCGCAGACGGCGATGATGCCGATGCCGACGAAGACGACATCGGTGGCGAGGAACTGCGATGCCGACATGATCATGAAGCCGATGCCACGGGTCGAGGCGATGAGTTCGGCCGCCACCAGCGTTCCCCAGCCGATGCCGAAGGCGATGCGGACGCCGGTCAGGATTTCCGGCAGGGCCGAGGGCAGTACGACGGCGAAGAAGAGCTGCAGCCGGCTGGCGCCCAGCGAGCGTGCCGCATTGACGCGCTCCAGCGGCAGCGAACGCACGCCGGCCTGCGCCGACAGGCAGATCGGCGCGAACATCGCCAGCACGAGGAGCGTGATCTTCGAGGTCTCGCCGATGCCGAGCCAGATGATCATCAGCGGCAGATAGGAAAGCGGCGGCAAGGGCCAATAGAACTCGATCGGCGTGTCCAGGACCCCTTTTGCCCAGCGGTTGAGGCCCATCAGCAGGCCGACGGGAATGCCCAATGCAATCGCAATGGCCGCGGCGACGACGATGCGGAACAGGCTCGCCGATATATGTTCGGAAAGCGAGGCGCCGGCATAGCCATCGCGATAGACGACGCCGATCTGCGTCAGGACCTCGTCGGGCCGGGGCAGGAAGAGATGCGATACCAGGCCGAGCTTGGCGACCAGCCACCAAAGGCCGAGACAGGCGATCGCGGTGACGATGCTGATAACGACTGTGGGCTTGTCGCCGACGCCGAAATCGGGAAGGCGAACCAGCTTCGGCCGCGCATCCTTCGGGGAAATTGAGAGCGTGTGCGTCTCGATGATGTCGCTCATGCGGCGCTCCTGATGGCGTCGGCGTTGTGAAGGATGCCGCGAATTTCTTCGCGCAGGTTGCCGAATTCGGGAGATGTGACGATCGCCCTCGTGTCGCCGCTGGCGGCAAAGCGATGCACGAAATCGAGCTCGAAGCGGGCGACGACGCGCCCCGGCCTCGGCGACATGACCAGAACCTCCGTGCCGAGAAACAACGCCTCCTCGATCGAATGGGTGATGAAGAAGATGCGCTTGTCGGTTCTGGCCCAGATAGAGACCAGCAGTTCCTGCATCTGCTCGCGCGTCAGGCTGTCGAGGGCGCCGAAAGGCTCGTCCATCAGCAATATGTCCGGATCGGTGGCGAGCGCGCGGGCAATGCCGACGCGCTGGCGCATGCCGCCCGACAGTTCATAAGGCAGGGCATCGGCAAAGTCGGTTAGCCCGACGAGCCGCAGGAGTTCGGAGGCGCGCTCCCGTCGTTCGCGCCGCCCCAGCCTCGCAAATTGCAGGCCGAGCGCCACGTTGTCGACGACGGACTTCCACGGCAGCAGCGAGTCTTTCTGGAAGACCACGCCTCGGTCGGCCCCGGGCCTGGAAACCGGCCTGCCGTCGAGGGTGATCTTGCCTTCCGAAAGCGGAAGGAAGCCGGCGATCGCGTTGAGCAGGGTGGATTTGCCGCAACCGGATGCACCGAGGGCGACCACGATGCCGCGTTCCGGGATGTTGAAGGAAACGCGGTCGAGCGCGTGGACGGTTCTGCCATCGCGCGCCGCAAAGAAAACGCTGGCATGGTCGACTTGGAGCATGGGACCTCGCAAAGGTTCGACACCGGCGCGACATGCGCGCCGGTGTCCGGGAGGATCAGTTGCTGGCGCTGACGAGCGCGTCGGCGGTAACGAATGCGCCGTAGTTCGGCAGGACTTCGGAGACTTTTCCCTGGCTCTTCAGGAAGGTCGCAGTGTCCTTCAGGATCTTGGCGGCTCCGGACTGGTCGCCGCCGCCGAGCCATGCCGCCGATGCCTGCACGTCGGGCGTCAACAGCGTCAGGTTCTTCAATGCCGCGGCCTGCTGGTCCGCCGTGCCGCCGAGAAGCTTGGCAAGCGTTTTCGCATTTTCGCTATCCGGTCCCCAGGCGGCCTTGTCGGCGGCGAAGGAGGCGTAGTACTTGTTGATCACCGAGGCGTAGGCCTTGAGGAACTGCGGATTGTCGGCCGCGAATTTCGAGGTTGCCACCCAGGCGGAGAATGTCGGAGCGCCCTTGTCGGCGACATCCTTGGACGTCACCAGCACCTTGCCGTTCTTTTTCAGCTCGGTCAGCGCCGGATCCCAGACGAAACCGCCGTCGATATCGCCGCGATTGTAGCTGGCGACGATCTCCGGTTGCGGGACGGCGAAGACCTGTACGTCCTTTTCGCTCAGTCCCAGCGACTTGATGAGGGCCAGAAGCTGATAGTGGTCGGTCGATACGGGCGCAGCGGCGAGCTTCTTGCCCTTCAGATCGGCGAGCGTGTCGATGCCGGAGCCGTTGCGCACGACCAGGGCTTCATCGACGCCCGAGATGGACGACAGGTAGAAGGCTTTCACCTCCAGCCCGCGCGAGGCGGCTGCCGCAAACGGGCTGGAGCCGACATAGCCGATCTGGACATCGCCGGACGCGATGGCGGCGAAAATCTCCGCACCGGAGTTGAACCTGCGGAAATCTATCTCATAGCCCGTTTCCTTGGCGAAATCGCCATTGGCGATCGCGACGGAGGAGGGCAGTGCGTCCGTCTGGTAGCCGACGACGACCTTCTTGTCCGCCGCAGCCGCAACGGTTGCCATCGAGATGCTGGCGAGGCCGATGGCGGCGGCGGTGATCAGTGTCTTGAACTTCATGTTTGTCCCCTTGGCCGGACTTCTGTTTTCCGGCGGTTCCCTGAGTGCAATGAGGGAAGACTAGCGAAGAAGGGGCGGGGATCGACAGAAATAACAAACTATTTTTATAGACTATAAGGGGAATTGTTTGTTCGAATTGGATGAGACGACAGCGCTGGTATGTTTCCGGGCAGCGAAGCGCACATGATCGGCATCGTCGCTCCGCGTTCGAAAATGGCGGCGTCGACGAGTATCGGCTCGAGGCGCTTTCCTGCAGGATGCGCCGGATGCCGTCATTGCCGCAGCGTGCTCGATTTGAACCAATCCTGTTGATTGGAGCGAGATCGGGTAGTCTCGCGCCCGCCATCGTTGCATGAAAGGGTTTTGGGCCGCAGTCGTCGCCAAGCCATCATCAGGATCATCGTGAAATGACCGTCTCACTTACTTTCCTCGGCTTTCCAGATCGACTCACGGATGGCCGCGCGCCGCGCGCGGTGATCTTCGGAGCCGGTCACGGTGCCACCTATCCCGGCAAGGACAGCAGCGGCTACGCCCTGGCCGCCGCCGCCATTCGCGCCGCCAGCCAGGGGGACGCTCCACTTGTCGAGCATTGGGATTTCGATCTCGGCGGGCCGCTTTTCGATGGTAAGCCGGCCTGCTGCATCGACGCGGGCGATATTCCGACCGTCATGCATGACAACGCAGGCAACAGGGATGCGATCGAGGCCAAGACGCGCGAGGTACTGGGATTGTCCGGCGTGCCGATTCTGCTCGGCGGCGACGACTCCGTGCCCATTCCCTTCTTTGCCGGCTTCTCCGATCACGGGCCGGTTTGGATCCTGCAGATCGATGCCCATATCGACTGGCGCGATGAGTTGCATGGCGAACGCTACGGCTATTCGAGCCCGATGCGCCGGGCGAGCGAGATGCCGCATGTCGCCGGCATCGTGCAGGTCGGCATTCGCGGCGTCGGCAGCGCTCGTTCCGGCGAAATCGAAGCGGCGCACCATTATGGCAGCCGTTTCGTCACCGCCCGCGAGCTTCATGCTCAGGGGATCGAAGCAGCCCTCCGGCACATACCGGAGGGAGCGCGAGTGATCGTGACCCTCGATTGCGATGGCCTGGATCCCGGCGTCATGCCGGGCGTGGCGGCGCGCACGCCCGGTGGCCTGACCTATACGCAGGTGATCGAACTGATCGCCGGCCTCGGCAAGCGGGCGAGGATTGCGGGATTCGACCTCGTCGAATTTTATCCTCCCGCCGATATCGACGGTCTGACGGCCCTGACCGCCGCACGCCTTCTCGCGAATGCGATCGGTGCGATCGTTCGGCAATATTGAGGCGCGCTTCCCACGGCGGCAGCGGAACCACCGTGGCTCCGCCTGCTGCCGGGAGGGATGTTTGCGGGTTGGCAAGATCGCCTTTCGCGCCCTCCCGCTTGCGTGGCCTGCCGACTGCAGACACGCGGCGGCTTTAGTCGGTCCTGTCAGGGCAGAGTTTCCGCATCTTCGTAAAGCCCCATCCCGTTCCCTCGGTTGACTGCCGATTTTTTCCGCATCCGACGGAAGAAAAAGAAAGCTGTTTCTTAAATTACTTAAAATCTATGTTTTTTATAGATTATAGCGCTCGATGGTCGGCATCGGGGGCAAACATGGATGAAACGGCATGTCTTATCTCCTCAGCCTTCTCGACAAGAGCCCGATCGAGCAGGGGCTCAGCGCCACCGACGCCCTTGGTGCCACGACGCGTTTAGCCACCAGGGCCGAAGAACTCGGTTATCATCGCTTCTGGGTCGCCGAGCATCATAACATGGCGAATCTGGCAAGTTCGGCGCCGGAGGTGCTGATCGCCTATCTTCTCGCCAGAACCTCGAAGATCCGCATAGGCTCCGGCGGGGTGATGCTGCAGCACTACAGCGCCTACAAGGTTGCGGAGGTTTTCAATCTTCTGGCCTCGCTGGCGCCCGGTCGCATCGATCTCGGCGTCGGCAAGGCGCCGGGCGGATTTCCACTGTCGACGCGCGCGCTGCAGCGTGCATTCGACCCTGAGAAGAAGCCTGATTTCGCCGAACAGCTGTCCGACATCAACGCCTATCTGGCCACCGACCTGCAATCGGAAGGCGCTCTTGCGATGCCGTTCCCACCGCGCGCGCCGGAGCGTTTCCTTCTCGGCGCCAGCGTCGAAAGCGCAAGGCTGGCTGCGGAAAAAGGCTGGACTCTGGTTTTCGCCGGCCACCTGAACGGGGACCCGGAAAATCTCGAAAAGACGTTCGAGGCCTATCGGCATGCGACTGGCGGCAAGGTGCCGATCCTGGCGCTCGCGGCTTTCGCCGCCGATAGCGAGGCACATGCCCGCGACCGTGTCGGCCGGCTCCGGATCGTCAAGCTGTTCCTGCCCAATGGTCAGAGCGTCAATGTCGGCACCCAGGAACAGGCGGCTGAATTTGCCCGTCAGGCGGGTTTTTCCGAATTCCGAACGGAGGAGAAGGCGCCAAGCGTGCTGCATGGTACGGCAGCGCAGATCCGGGACGAACTCGATACGCTCCATCGCCGCTACGGCGTCGAGGAGTTCGTGCTCGATACTCCGGCACTGACGGCGGCCGAACGGCTCAACTCCATAGAATTGCTCGCCAAAGAACGCCTTTCGCTCGTCGCCTGAGCGGCCATCCCAGGAGGACCATCATGGTTCAGAAACACGTCACTTTCGGTATCATGCTGCAAGGCCCGGGCGGGCACATGAACGCCTGGAAACATCCGAGCGTCCCGGCCGACGCCAGCACCAACCTCAACTTCTTCGTCAAGACGGCCCGCAAGGCTGAAGAGGCCGGCATCGCCTTCGCATTCGTCGCCGACGGGCTCTACATCAACGAGCAGTCGATTCCGCATTTCCTCAACCGGTTCGAGCCGCTGACCATCCTTTCCGCGCTTGCCGCCTTTACGACCAAACTTGGCCTGGTGGGCACGGTTTCGACGTCCTATAGCGATCCCTTCACCATCGCCCGGCAGTTTGCCTCGCTCGATGTCATCAGCGGCGGTCGCGCCGGCTGGAATGCGGTAACGTCGCCGCTCGAAGGGTCCGGCCGTAACTATAGCCGCGAACATCCCGAGCACGAGCTGCGCTACGAGATCGCCGACGAATATCTCGATGCCATCAAGGGCCTGTGGGACTCCTGGGACGACGACGCCTTCGTGCGCGATCGCGATACGGGCGTCTATGCCGACAAATCCAAGCTGCACCGCCTGAACCATAAGGGCCGGTTTTTCCGCATCGAAGGTCCGCTCAATATCGGCCGGTCGAGGCAGGGCCAGCCGGTGGTGTTCCAGGCGGGTGCTTCCGATTCCGGTATCCGGCTCGCGGGCAAGCACGCCGATGCCGTCTTCACCAATGGCGGGCCGCTCGACGACGCCAAGACCTTCTACAAGCAGGTGAAGCAGAGCGCGATCGCGCATGGCCGCAGTGCCGCCGATGTCGGTATCTTTCCGGGCATCGGCCCGATCGTCGGCACGACGCAGGAGGAGGCGGAGGCCAAATACCTGGCGATCCGCAGCCTCGTTACCATCGAGGAGGCGCTCGCTTATCTCGGTCGCTTCTTCGACCATCACGACTTCAGTGTCTATCCGCTGGATGAGCAATTTCCCGATCTGGGCGACATAGGCCGCAACAATTTCCGCGCCACGACGGACAGGATCAAGAACACCGCGCGGCAAAAGGGGCTAACCCTGCGCGAAGTGGCGCTCGATGCGGCAACGCCTCGCAGTTCCTTCATCGGCACCGCCGAGCACATTGCCGATGAAATCATCCGCTGGGTGGATGAGGAAGGCGCAGACGGCTTCATTCTCGGCTTCCCGGTCATCGGCGAGGGCTTCGACGATTTCTCCAGGCATGTCCTGCCGATCCTGACGCAGCGCGGCTATTTCGATCCCGAGCTCAAGGGCGAGACGCTACGCGATCACCTCGGTCTGCCGTTCCGCGAAAGCCGCTATGCCGCTGCGCCCGATGGCATCGAACCCGCAAAGGCCGTGGGTGCCTGAGCCCCCGGACGATCACCATGAACGCCATCATCAAAACCCCTTCGGTCAGCGACCCGGTCGAGACGGGGATCGCCAGCTATCTCGATGAGATCGTCGCGCTGAGGCACGATCTGCACCAATATCCCGAACTTGCCTTTCAGGAGCATCGAACTGCCAAGAAGATCGCGTCGCTTCTGGCAGACTGGGGGTATGACGTCGCGACTGGCATAGCCGGCACAGGCGTCGTCGCAACGCTGAAGCGGGGCGATGGGCGGCGGCGCCTCGGCATCCGTGCCGATATGGATGCGTTGCCCATCGAAGAGGCAACAGGGCTCGACTATGCCAGCAGCAATCCCGGCGTCATGCATGCCTGCGGTCACGATGGGCATACGTCGATCCTGCTGGCTGCTGCCCGCTATCTCGCCGAAAACGGCGATTTCAATGGCACGCTGCGGCTGATCTTCCAGCCGGCCGAGGAAATCGGCGCGGGCGCGCGCAAGATGCTGGCGGAAGGGCTTTTCGATCGCTTTCCGGTCGATGCCGTTTTCGGGCTGCACAATTGGCCCGGCGTGGCAGCAGGGCAATTCGGCTTCGTCGCCGGTCCGGCGATGGCCTCCGTCGATCAGGCTGTCGTCAAGATCGTCGGAAAAGGCGGTCACGGCGCCGAGCCGCATCGTGCTGTCGATCCCGTGCTGGCCTCGGCCTCGTTCATCACGGCGCTCCAGAGCGTCGTCTCGCGCAATATCGATCCGCAGGACATGGCGGTCGCAACCGTTGGTTCCATTCATGCCGGCTCGGCTTCGAACGTCATCCCCGAGAGCGTCGAGATGAAGCTGACCATGCGCGCCTTCAGCGAGCAGGTCCGCGCCAGATTGCAGGAACGGATTCCCGCACTTGCGCGCGCGCAGGCCGAAAGCTTCGGGGCCCTGGCCGAGGTCAATTATCGCCTCGGCTTTCCCGCGCTCGTCAACCATGCCGATGAAACCGCCTTCGCCCGCAATGTCGCCTTGAAGACGCTTGGGCCCGCCGCCGTGGAGGCGGATTTCCGGCCCCGCACGGCAAGCGAGGATTTCGCGTTCATGCTGGAGGCGAAGCCGGGGAGCTATCTCTTCGTCGGCAATGGCGACAGCGCGCCGCTGCATAGCGCCCAATACGATTTCAACGACGCGATCATTGCGCCCGCCGCCCGCTATTGGGTGCGGCTCGCCGAAACTTTCCTTGCGGATGACAACAGGTGACGACCGATATGAGCGATACGTTTGTTTACACGACCCCGCTGGACCCGCGCGCCAAGCCGCTGATCGACGAGCTGATCTACGAATATGACAGTCGCTACGGCAATTACTTCAATGCCGAAGGAGCGGCCGCCGAACTCAATCGCTATCCGCCGGAGGCCTTCGCGCCGCCGCATGGTAACTTCCTCCTGCTGTTGCGCGATGGCGAGACGATCGGCGGCGGGGCCTTCAAGCACTATGACGACCGGACCGCGGAATTCAAACGCATCTGGACCCGGCACGATCTGCGCCGTCAGGGACTGGCGCGGGCGCTGCTGGTGGAGCTGGAAGCGCAGGCTGCCCGGCAAGGTTATCGGCGCATTTACCTGACGACGGGCTTCCGCCAGCCCGAGGCCGTCGGCCTCTATCTCACCAACGGCTATACGGCGCTCTTCGACACCAAGGTCGATCCGGAAATCTACAAGAGCCTGCCGTTCGAGAAGGATATCAGCCACCTGGCCTTGTCCTACCTCGCCGAAGCCTCCGGCTCACCGCAGCGCCTGGCTGCCGCCGGACGATGACGGCCAGCCGGGTCAATCACAACCATAAGGGACAAGCATCATGGCGCTGACGACGGATTTTGCGAATGTCGATCCAGGCACGGAAACCGCCGAGAAGAAGACGGATTATTCGCGTTACCGCATCGTGCCGGCGCGGCATCCCGGACGCACGGCAGGCACGATCTTTGCCGCGCTCGTCCTCGCGCTCATCCTCTATTCCACCTTCACCAATCCGCGCTGGGGCTGGAATGTCTTTGCCGAATGGTTTTTTGCCGAGCCGGTGCTGGTGGGACTTGGCAGAACGTTGCTTCTGACGGCACTTGCCGCCGTTTCCGGCTCCATTCTCGGCACGGCGCTGGCGCTGGCGCGCGTTTCGAAGTCGCCGCTGCTTGCAAGCCTCTCCTGGGGTTACATCTGGTTGCTGCGTTCAATTCCGATGATCGTGCTGCTGCTGGTTCTTAACAATCTCGGCTATCTATATGAAACCATTACAATAGGCGTTCCGTTTACCGACAAGGTTCTCTTCGATTATCCCACCACGCAGCTGCTGACGCCGTTTGCGGCAGCCTTTCTCGGTCTGACGCTCAATCAGTCGGCTTTCTTTGCGGAAATCGTTCGCGGCGGCATCCTGTCGGTCGACCAGGGACAGCTGGAGGCGGCGGCCGCCCTCGGTCTGCCGCGCCGCCGCCAGGCATTTCGCATCGTCCTGCCGCAGGCGATGCGATCCATCCTGCCCACAGGCTTCAACGAGATCATCGGTCTCGCCAAGAGCACGTCCATGGTCTACGTGCTCGCTCTGCCGGAGCTCTTTTACACGGTACAGGTCATCTACCGCCGCAATCTGGAAGTCATTCCGCTGCTGATGGTGGCGACCGTCTGGTATCTCGTCATCATGACGGTACTGTCGATCGTGCAGCATTATATCGAGCGTTATTTCTCCAGGGGCGCGGTGCGCAATCCCACGCCCTTGCCCTTTCAGGCCTACTTCCAGCGCTTCCGTCGCCCGCTGTCGGCACCTTCGGCGAGTGTGAATGGTTTGACGCTCGGCGGTTCGCGCGGCACGGCGGACTGGCGTGCCAAGGGCGGAGCGGTGCGTATCCACGGCATATCGAAGAGTTTTGGCGCACTGAAAGTCCTCGACAATATCGAACTCAGCCTGCCTGCCGGCAGCGTGACGGCCGTCATAGGCCCGTCGGGCTCGGGAAAATCGACCTTGCTGCGCGCCATCAATCATCTGGAGCGCGTCGATGGCGGCTTCATCTCCGTGGACGGCGACCTCGTCGGCTATACGCAGAAAGGCGATGTGCTTTACGAACTCAAGGAGAAGGACATCCTGAAGCGCCGGACCGATATCGGCATGGTCTTTCAAAACTTCAACTTGTTCCCGCATCTTACTGTTTTGGAAAACCTTATCGAGGCTCCGATACAGGTGAGAGGCCTGAGCCGCGACGAGGCTGTCGCATTCGCACGGGAGCTGCTCGCCCGCGTCGGGCTGAGTGACAAGATCGATGCTTATCCCCGCCAGCTGTCCGGTGGCCAGCAGCAGCGGGTCGCGATCGCCCGCGCCCTGGCGTTGCGGCCGAAGGTGCTTTTGTTCGACGAACCGACTTCGGCGCTCGATCCGGAACTTGTCGGCGAAGTGCTCGACGTGATCAAGGAGCTGGCCCGCACCGGAACGACCTTGGTGATCGTCACCCATGAGATCGGCTTTGCCCGCGAGGTCGCCGATACCGTCGTCTTCATGGAGGGCGGGCACATTATAGAGACCGGCTCGCCGGCGCAGGTCTTCAGCGATGCGAGGCACCCGCGCACCCGCGCTTTCCTCGCCAAGGTTCTCTAGCCGATACAGACAGCCTCGAATGTCCTGTCGCAGCAGGCGTCTAGGCGGCGATGGCAATGATAACAACTTAAGGTTGATAAAGGAGAAGGGAAATGGCATTTATCGAGAGAACGAAATACGTCTTTGCCGGCGTCCTGACGGCAATGGCGATGACCTGCACGACCGCGGCGGCGGCTGAGAAATTCAATCTGAGCCCGGATACGTCCAATCGCGTCAGGGCGGAAAAGGACGAAGCGGCAATCAAGGCGATCGCGCCGAGCTTCAAATTCGTCAGTCCCGGCAAATTCACGGTGGCGATCAACCCCTGGGATCCACCGATCGCCACCTATGCGACCGATGCCAAGACCGTCGTCGGTGGCGATCCGGATATTGCGCAGCTGCTTGCGGACTCTCTCGGCCTTCAGCTCGAGCTGGTGCCGGTCGCCTGGGAGGATTGGCCGCTCGGCGTCTCCTCCGGCAAGTATGACGCCGTCATTTCCAACGTGACCGTCACCGAGGAGCGCAAGGAGAAATTCGACTTCTCGACCTATCGCAAGGATGTGCTCGGCTTCTACGTGAAGGCCGACAGCAAGATCACGTCGATCAAGGAACCGAAGGATGTGGCCGGGCTGAAAGTGATCACCGGCGCCGGCACCAACCAGGAGAAGATCATTCTCGAATGGGATCGGGAAAATGTCGCGGCCGGGCTGAAGCCCATCGAGGTACAGTACTATGACGACCGCGCAGCTGCCGATCTCGCGCTGCAGTCCGGTCGCGCCGATGTCGAATTCAATCCGAATGCGACGCAAGCCTACAATGCCTCCATCAACGGCACGAGGAAGCTCGTCGGCATTGTTTCCGGCGGTTGGCCGCTGACGGCCGAAATCGCCGTGACGACAAAGAAGGGGGCAGGGCTTGCCGACGCTCTCACCCTCGCACTCAACGATCTGATCAAGGACGGCAAGTACGGCGAAGTGCTGAAGCACTGGAGCCTGAGCGCCGAAGCAATCGATCAATCCAAAACCAACCCTGCGGGCCTGCCGAAGAGCGGTTCGTAATGTTGGCCGGGCGGACCGGCGTTGGTGGGGCCCGCGCCGGTCCGCTCACTTGTTTTCTTTATGGAGCGACCTATTCGTGACTTTCCTTCCTGATCTCAAAACCATACTTGCGGCGATGGCGACGGCCTCTTTGATCGGATTGGGCGCCGCACAGGCGGCCGAGGAATTCGATCTCAGCCCCGAACAGCCCGGCCGTGTTCATGCCACGAGGGATGAAGCGGCCATTGCCGCCATCCCGAAAGATTTCAAGTTTGTCACGTCCGGCGTCTTCACGGTGGCAGTGGCGCCCGGCGGGCCGCCGCTTGCGACCTACGCGACGGACGCGAAGACCGTGGTCGGCGCGGATCCCGATTACGCCTATGCGGTTGCCGATGCGCTCGGGCTGAAGCTGGAGCTCGTCCCCGTTGCCTGGATCGACTGGCCGCTCGGGCTGACCTCGGGCAAATACGATGCGGTCATCTCCAATGTCGGCGTCACCGAGCAGCGCAAGGAGAAGTTCGATTTCTCCACCTATCGGCAGGGCCTGCATGGCTTCTTCGTCAAGTCCGACAGCAAGATTACCCACATCAAGGAACCGAAGGACGCGGCTGGACTGCGTATCATCGTCGGTGCCGGCACCAATCAGGAGCGAATCCTGCTGAAATGGAGCGACGAGGATGTCAACGCGGGCTTGAAGCCGATCGAGCTGCAATATTACGACGACGATGCCGCAAGCCTCCTGGCCCTTCAGTCGAACCGGGCCGATGTCATCGTGCAGCCGCACGCCCAGCTGGTCTACATCGCGGCCCGCGACAGGAACATCAAGCGCGTGGGCACGCTGAGCGCCGGCTGGCCGGATCGCTCCGATGTGGCGATCACGACGCGCAAGGGCAGCGGACTGGCGGCCGCATTGACCATCGCAACGAACGGTCTGATCAAGGACGGAACCTACGCCAGGATTCTCGATCATTGGCACCTTGCGGAAGAAGCGCTGCCGAAGTCGGAAACCAATCCGCCGGGCCTACCGAAATATTGAGGAGACTTCCGCATGAGCCGCCCAGCCCCGTCGATCAGCCATATCGGCTTTCTCACGCCAGGAAACTATCCGGATGAAGATCCGCTGGCCGGCCTGGAACAGACCCTGCAACTGCTTGAATATGGCGAACAGAGAGGTTTCGATAGCGCCTGGGTTCGCCAGCGCCATCTCGAGCCGGGCATTTCCTCGGCGAGCGCCTTTCTGGCCGCGGCAACGCAACGCACACGCCGCATCGAGCTCGGCACCGCCGTCATACCCATCGGCTATGAAAGCCCGTATCGGCTTGCCGAGGATCTGGCGACCGTGGATGTCCTGTCGCGCGGGCGCCTGAATATCGGGATCAGCGCCGGCCGGCCGTTGCATGCGGACCTGATCGGACCGCTCGCCTTCGACGGCGACTGGGAAAGCCACGACTTTTCCCATCAAAGGGTGTTGCGGTTTGCCGACAATCTCAAGGGAGCCTATCTCGGCAATCCGGATACGGTCATCAGGACGCCGTTCGGGCCTCAGCGTCCGCGCCTGCAGCCCTACGCAAAAGGGTTGATCGATCGTATCTGGTATGGTGGCGGCTCGCTGCGCTCGGCCGAATGGGCGGGGCGCAACGGTTTCAATCTTTTGATCGGCAATGTCACGACGGGGGAGGAGACCGACGATTTTTTCGTCGCGCAGTCGCGGCAGCTGGAAACCTATCGCGCTTCCGGCGGCGATACGAGGCGGGTGGCGCTCGGCCGGGTCATCGTTCCCTTCGACAGCGCCGATGCGATCACGCGCAAACGCTATACCGACTATGCCGCCGGCCGTCATGAGCGGACGCTCTCGCCACAGGGTGAGCGCCGCACGCTTTTCGCGCGTGATCTCGTCGGTTCGTCCGACGAGATCCTCGAACGCCTGCGCAACGATCCCGTGCTGCCCTTCGTCAGCGAATTCCGGCTGGAGCTGCCCTACGAGTTTCACGACGAGGAATACCGGCAGATCATCCACGACTTTGTAACCTCGATCGCTCCGGAGCTGGGTTGGAAAGAGGCCGCAGTCCTGCGCCGCTCGGCATCCTGAGCTTGGCCGGGCAGAACTGCGCGAGCGGATCGGCGGAATGCCGGTCCCGTTCGCTCTAACCGATGGAAGATCCCGCGTTTTCCTTACCCGTAAGGATTCGCTCGGCCAGTTGCAGGGCGTCCTGGCGGGAAGCAGCTATTTCCATCCGTGTGCCGAACGCTTTCGTGGCGAGGCTCATCTGCACTTGCATGGCGGCACGCTTGACGGCGCTCGCCTCTATCCCGATCACGGCTTTGCAAATTGCCGCGAGCGCCGACTTGTTCTTCTTCAGCCATATGCCCCGTGCCTTGCGATCCTCGTGCTCTTCGGCAGGCTGATCCCCGTCCACGATCACGACGAAAGGCATCGAGATCGCGAGGATGGCGTCCATCTCCCGGGACCATTGCACCGCATAACCCGGCTGCACGGACCGGGCGGATTGGCACACGATCGGCCAGAGGGAAACGTCGTGAACGGCGAAAGAACTCGTGTCGATGGTCATGACATGTCTCCTCAAGCGATCTTATCGGTGATTGCAGCAAACAGCATCGCCGCGCCGCGATCCGACATGGCGATGGCGTGGCTTGCCCGTTCACGCAGGCCGGCCTCGTAGTCCGGCAGCGCCGTGCAAATCGTTTTCGTATCCGCGCCGGCCTTGGCAAGGATATGCGCAAGCATGCGCGCGTCTTCGAGCGCGGTGTTGGCGCCAAGTCCTCCTGCCGGGCTCATGGCATGGATCGCGTCGCCCATCAGCGTCACCGCTCCGAACGGCCAGAGGACTCCGGGGCGTCCGGTTCTGACGGGCAGTGCGGCGATTGCCGCAGCCTTGCTCGCACCGATGATCCGCCGCAGTTCGGGATGCCAGCCGCACATCGCGGTTTCGAGTAACGCAGGCATGACCGGCGTATGATCGGATGTTTCAAGACCCAGCCGGCGGCTCGGGCCGATCAGCGCCCAATAGAGATAGTCGGCCACTGGCGTCAGTTTGCAGGCGGGCGCGAGACTGGCGGCAAGGTGCGGAAAATCGCCGCCGAACCGCATAAGATCGAGGATGGCCGTGCAGCCATCGGCAAAGATGACCGTCGTTCCGTCTTCAAGCAGGTCGGGACCGACCGCAAGCGGCAGTTCGACCTGACCGTAAACGCATACCGAGCCTGTATCCGTCGGTTCGGCCGAGGGCGCCAGTTGGCGGCGCACCTGCGAATTGACGCCATCGGCACCGACAAGAAGATTGCAGGAGATGGGCGCGGCATCTTCAAACAGGACTTCCATGCGGCTGTCTTCCATGCGGCGATACCGCGCAAACGCGTACCCGAAATGAACACGATCCTCGATCCCCGAAAGCAGAATTTCGCGAAGCGTCAGACGGTTGACGCTGAGATCGCCGTTGCCGTCGTCATGATCGCCGCCGGTATCCCAGCTTGCCGGCGCGCGTTCCCCGGCGGGCAGAAGCTGAGGGGTCAGGAAGCGCGCAGCTCGCGGGCTGGTGGAGGCGGTTGCCCGAAAGAGGTCGAACAGCGCAGGCGGCAGGCATGCCTTCAGCGCATATTGTCCTTTTCCATCGATACGGATGCGATAGCCCTGCAAACGGCTATCGGGCGCCGGATCTCGTTCGTAAACATCAAAGCGAATCCCTGCGCGCTTCAATCCCTGTGCGAGGCACAGGCCCCCGAGGCCCGCGCCGATAATGACGACATGAAAGTCCTGCATGGCTTCTTCCGTTCGCTATTCGATTTCGAATTTGCGAGGGAAGGATAGCGTGCGGCCATTGCAGCGTGGTAACGATATTCGGACTATAAATGTTGCAAAACGGCCAAACCAAGCAATGAGTATCGAAGATCTTGGCGATCGTCTCGACGGGCCGCCGCTCATCGCCTTCTGGGGTTCGGACGAGCCCGGCAGCGCCTTCCGTCTCGGAACGCTGGAATATGACTGGCATGCGCATGCGCGCGGACAGCTTTTCTGCATTGAAAGCGGTTTGGTGCGCGTCGACACGCCGACCGGCTCATGGCTGCTGCCGCCGCAGCGCGCAGGCTGGATTCCGCCGGGCGTAATGCACAAGGCCGGGATCAACGGCGTGCTGAGCGGCTGGGGTATCCTGCTGACGCCGGAAGCCGGCGCCGGATTGCCCGAGGCTCCATGCGTCCTCAGCGTGAGCGAAGTGCTGCGAGCCCTGGTGCGTCGCGCGACCACATGGCGGTGGGAGGAGAGGCTTTCTCCGCAGCAGCGTCGTCTTGCCGTTGTCTTGCTCGATGAAGTGCGGGCCGCGCCGCGCGAAAGCCTGCATCTGCCCATGCCGGCGGATCGGCGCGTTCTTCGCATCGCGGAGGCGGTATTGCAGGACCCGGCCGGCGAGGGGACTTTCCATATGCTGGCGCAGCAGGCGGGCATATCCGAGCGCTCGGCCAGACGGCTTTTCAACGCCGAGACGGGTATGTCCTTTGCCAACTGGCGGCAGCAGGCGCGGCTGCTGCTGGCGCTCGAATATCTGAGCGCCGGCAGTCCGATAGCGGACGTCGCCGACAATCTGGGATATGCGAGCGCAAGCAGCTTCATCGCCATGTTCAGAAAGGCGTTCGGTCTGTCGCCGCGTCGCTATCTCTCCGTCCGGCGGGCCTGACACGATCTTGTGCGAGGTCTTCGCCCGCAGATTGGCTCAGGCCGCGACGCGGCGCGGTCTGGAGGCGAGCAGGCGCAGGGCATTGACCGTGACCAGCACCGTTGCCCCGGTGTCGGCAAGGATTGCCGGCCAGAGGCCGGTGATGCCGATGATCGTCGTGACCAGGAAGACACCTTTGAGGCCGAGCGCGATGGTGATGTTCTGGCCGATATTGGTCATGGTCCGTTTCGAAAGGTCGATCATCTCGGCGACATCGCCGACGCGGCCATGCAGGACAGCCGCATCCGCGGTCTCCAGCGCGATGTCGGTCCCTCCGCCCATGGCAATCCCGACATCCGCCGCGGCGAGCGCCGGCGCGTCGTTGATGCCATCGCCGACCTTGGCGACGCGAAACCCCTGTTGCTTCAATTCGCCGACGATGCGCTGCTTGTCCTCGGGCAGCAATTGCGCCTTGACCTCGATGCCCAGCGTCTTGCCGATCGCCTGCGCCGTGCGCTGGTTGTCGCCCGTCAGCATGATCGTCCTGATACCGGCGTCGGCAAGTGCCTTGAGGCCGGCAGCCGTATCGGCGCGCGGCTCGTCGCGCATGGCCAGCAGGCCGGTGGCGGAACCGCTGACGACGAGAATGGAGACGGTCTTGCCTTCGTCGTTGAGCGCGGAGATTCGGGCCGATTGCTCCTCAGACAGCGAAACCTTGTCGGCTGCCGCCTGCGGCGATCCGAGGAACACGTCTACGCCGCCCACGGTGCCGATGACGCCCTTGCCGCCGATGGCTTTCGCATCGATGACCTGAGGAATATCCATTCCCGCCGCCGCAGCACCATCGAGGATTGCGCGCGCAAGCGGATGGCTGGAGCCGGTTTCGAGCGCCGCCGCCAGTCGCAGCACCTCCGTATCGCTCATGCCGAAGCCGACGATATCCGTGACCTTGGGCTTGCCTTCCGTCAGGGTGCCCGTCTTGTCGAAAGCAACGGCCGTCACCTTGCCGATATTCTCGAGCACTGCGCCGCCCTTCAGCAGCAGGCCGCGCCGGGCGCCTGCCGAAAGCGAGGCGGCAATGGCCGCCGGCGTCGAGATGACGAGCGCGCAGGGGCAACCGATGAGCAGGATGGCAAGGCCCTTGTAGACCCACTCGTTCCAGCCGCCGCCGAAAAGCAGGGGAGGCACGATGGCGACCGCCGCACCGACAACGACGACGCCAGGTGTGTAATAGCGGGAGAAGCGGTCGATGAAACGCTCTGTCGGCGCCTTCGATTCCTGGGCCTCCTCGACCAGCTTGACGACGCGGGCGATGGTGTTGTCGGACGCGGCTGCGGTCACGCGGATGCGCAGCGCGCCATCGCCGTTGACCGTGCCGGCAAAGACGGTTGCCTCGGCGCCCTTGCGCACCGGCGTACTTTCGCCTGTCACCGGCGCTTCGTCGATGGCGCTTTCTCCGGACAGGATCACACCGTCGGCCGGGATGCGATCACCGGGCCGGACCAGGATGATGGCGCCGATATCGAGGCTTTCGGCCTGAACCTCGCGGGTCTTGCCGCTTTCTTCGACAAGGGCGGTTTTGGGCACCAGATTCGTCAGCGACTGGATGCTGGCGCGCGCCTTGCCGGCGGCGACGCCTTCCAGCAACTCGCCGATCAGAAACAGGAAGACGACGGCCGCGGCCTCCTCGCTGGCGTCGATGATGACGGCGCCGACTGCCGCTATCGTCATCAGCATCTCGATCGAGAAGGGCGTCCCCATCCTCGCGGCCATGAATGCGCGCCGGGCGATCGGCACCAGGCCGACCAGCATGGCAGCGATGAAGATCCAGGCATCCAGCGCGGGAACAAGCTTGCCGATGCTCCAGGCCGCTGCAAGCGCCACGCCGCTGGCAATCGTCAGGCGCCCCTTGGCCGATTTCCACCATGGCCCTGTGGTCGGTCCATGGTCGTGCCCGTGGAGGCCGGCCGCCGCGGCGGGCTCGTCGGATAGGTGATCGTGTCCCGCGTGATCGTGCGGATGTTCGCCCGGCCCGTGATCGTGACCTGTGGGGCCATGATCGTGATCGTGCGGCGTATGGTCATGATGATCGTGGCCGCAGCCGCAGGCATGATCGTCCTTTTCCACCATTGGCCTCGGCGCGTTCCCCTGTGGAAGCGGAAAGACCTTGTAGCCCAGCCCCGTAACCCGCTTGGCGATGGTCGGCAGCAGGTCGGGGTCGCCCAGGTGACTGACCGTCATCGTGCCTACCGTGACCGAGACGGAAACGTCCTCTACGCCACGCAGGCGGCGGACGGCCGTGTCGATTTTCGCGGCGCAGGAAGCGCAGTCCATGCCTTCCACCCGATAGCGGCTCTGTTGTGTTGTCGACGTCATCTTCCGGTTCCGAATTGGCTCATGGAACCATTGCTACATCCTCTAGCTACTAGAGGGACAAGAGCGATTTTGCGGATTCTTGCACGATCCCTCGTGATGGTGGCGGTCGATCCGGAGATTGTTTGCCGGGCTGCTCGCAAAATTTCCCGTGGAGATTATTGCGGCGGGACGCGCGGAGGGAACACGGTGTTCCTGCCGTGCCTCTTGGCTTCATAGAGCGTGGCATCCGCCGTTTTGAGGAGGTCGCCGAGGGATTGCCTGGAGGTTTCGCCGCAGGCGATGCCGAGGCTGGCGGTAATCACCTGTCCGTCGTCGAGTCCGCGGTGGCGGATGCCGAGAGCCTCGATGGCGATGCGCGTTCTTTCGGCGATCGCAAAGGCTGCCTCGCAATCGACGTTCGGCAGCAGGACCAGAATTTCCTCGCCGCCGAAGCGGAACGCAGTGCCGCTTGCGCCGATTTCCTGCGAAATGCAGTGACAGACGGCGCGAATGCAACCATCGCCATCCATATGGCCATGGACGTCGTTGAACAGTTTGAACCGGTCGATGTCCAGCATGACGATCGCGACGCAGGGAATGCCGCCATCTGCCCGCCAGACGGAAGAGCGCACCCGCTCAAGGGAGTGCCGGTTGAAGAGGCCGGTCAGCTCATCGCGTTCCGATTTCTGTTCGAGTTGCGAATGCAGGAGGCTGCCGCGAAGCTGGTTGAGGAAGTTCAGCCTGTCCTTATGCTCGGAGATGTAGGCGCTGATCGTCAGGAAGATCGCCAGCGTCACGTAGAAGGTGACGATGCCGGTATAAACCACATCGTCGAAAGCGCCGCTGAGTTTTGTGGTCGTGAACTGCACCGCGCACATCAGCGCAAGGCCGATCAGGATCGTCACGAATCGGGGCCGGAGCGCGATGACGAAGAAGAGAAAAGCGGCCACATTGCCGTTCTGGTAGACGAACAGGTACGGGCTGCCGCTGCGCATGGCGACGGACATGGGCAGGAGGACGCCGAGAACCGCCACGCCGACGGCAAGCAGGTCATAGTTCAGCGCGCTCGGCCATCGTCTCAGGGCAACGACACTGAACAGGGCGAAAGGCGTGAATATTCCGAAGCGTACGATGACGAGTTGAGGGAAAACGTCCGCCATCATCGTGCGGTCGCCGAAATAGACCATGTCGTAGATCAGCGTGCCGACGATCGCCCAGACGAGGGCGAGGCGTACCCGATTCACGGCGTAGTCCCGGAGGAAGAGCGATTCGATTGCCGGTTCGAAACGGAGGAGCCGAAACCCGTTGCGGATTTGACGATCGACCTCTTCCAATGTCACGGCGCTCACCGATGACTCTCCGGCTGACTACAAAGGATTTCCGTTAGATAACCCAAAAGTCTGAGCAGGATCTAAAGAATCGTCCGGAGATGAACATTGGAAAAGGTTCAAATCGAGGCGGGGCGATTTGCCTGCGGCGGCCCTGCCAAAGCAGGCGCCGCCGGTCGCGGGCGACGACCGGCGAGTGCTGCTGCAGGGAAACCTAAAGCTTCAGCAAGACCTTGCCGGCCTTGCCGGGGGCGAGCGAAGACTTTACCGCCTCCGTGATCTCCGTAATGTCGTAGGCGGCTTCCACCGGCAGCTTGACTTCGCCCGAAGCGACCCTGGCGATCAGTTCGCTGATTAGCCGCCGCCGTTCATCTGCCGGCATGGCGGCGCTGACCTTGATGCCCCAGAAGCCCTTGATCGTCAGCTGCTTGAAGATGACGGCCCTTGAGGCGATCTGCATGGGCTTGCCGGCTGCCGTGCCGAAAGAAACCAGCAGGCCATTTTCGCCCAGCAGGTCGGCCAGATCGTTGCTGGCGACGCCTCCGACGGAATCGACGGCAGCCCGGATCGGCGCGTCGCCGACCATGGCGCGCACCTTAGCCTTCCAGTCGGTGGAAGCGGTCGAGACGGCATTTCCGATGCCGAAAGCCGACAGCTCGTCGATGCCGCCGTCGCGCCGGACAAGGTTGATCATATGGATGCCGCGGCTGTGCGCCAGCATCGCCAATGTCTTGCCGACAGCGCCGTTCGCCGCGTTCTGGATGATCCAGTCGCCGCGTTGGACATTGAGGAATTCCAGAAGCGCGATGGCGCTGAACGGCATGGCGATGAGCTGCGCCGCAGCCTCGTCGCTGATGACATCGGGCACGGGAACGAGGCTGGCGGCGGGCGCCGTGAATTGCTCGGCCCAGGTGCCGTGCACGCCAGCGGCAACGACGCGCTTGCCGATCAGCGTCTTGTCGACGTCCGGCCCCACGGCATCGACGATACCCACCGCCTCGCTGCCGCCGATGGCCGGCAGGATCGGCTTGTAGCCGTAGGCTCCGCGAACCGTCCAAAGGTCGTGATTGTGAATGGGAGAGAGAATGGTGCGAATGCGTACGTCGCCCGCGGCCGGCTCCGGCAGGGGCATGTCGGCCAGATAAAGGACCGCTGCCGGATCGCCGAAGGTATCGTGGATGGCACTGCGCATTTTGTTTTCCTTGTGTGTTGACATGCGGCTCCGGCCTTGGATCAAAGGCTGCCGGATGTGGAAAGCGCTTGCTCTGTGGCGAGCATGGCTTGGTCGAGCGGCGTCCTGTCTTTTCCAAGCTTGGCCAGGATCGCCGCACCCAGCCACAGGCTATAGAGGGAACGGGCCGTTTTTTCCGGAATGCAGGAGGGTGAAATGGAGCCATCCTCGCGTCCCTCGGTGATCGTCTTGGTGAGACGGCGAATGAGATCCTCGACGCCGCCGAGCAGGATCACGCGCATGTTGTCCGAGAGATCGGAGATTTCGGCGGCAAGTTTTACTACCAGGCAGCGATCGGCGAGGCTGGCGGTGTTGCCATCGGAAAGCCAGGCGTTCCAATAATGCATCACCCGCTGGCGGCCATTGCCCTTCCAGCCGAAAAGCGCATCGAGGCGTTCTGCGTAATCCGAGCAATATTGCTTCAGCAGGGCGCAGCCGAAAGCTTCTTTGGAGGCGAAATAATAATAAAAGGATCCTTTGGGCACGGCGCTTTGTTCGAGCAGTTCCTTCAGGCCAACGCCTCCGAAACCCTTGCGCAGCACCAATTCCCGCCCGATTGCGAGAATGTGGCTGCGAGTCAGCTCTGATTTCCGCTTTGTCACCATGGTCGGTGCGATAACAAATAATCGACCGGTCGTCTATAAACTCGATGTCGTTCGCCGTCAGATCAGCGCGAGCGTTGCAAGGGAGAGGATCAGCGCCGGCAGCATCACGGCGACGCCGATCTTCAGGAAGGCCAGTGCTCCCATGTGAAGCCCCTCGCGACGCAGGGCTGCAAGCCAGAGGATCGTGGCGAGCGAGCCCGTTACGGACAGGTTGGGACCGAGGTCCACGCCGATCAGCACCGCGCCGGCGATGGAATCGGGAACATGGGCGGCCTGCACCGCGCTGCCGGCGAAAAGGCCGGCCGGCAGGTTGTTGACGAGGTTGGAGACGATTGCAACCGAGAGCCCGGCGGCTCCAACCGCCTGCGCCTGGGATTGCGCCGCAAGCGCTGCAAGTCTGTCGGACAGAAGGGCGGTCAGGCCGGTATGATCAACCGCCTGGACGATCACGAAGAGACCCGCAACCAGGGGCAACACGCTCCAGCTTATGCCGCGGACCGTCTCCATGGGGCTTTGCCGCGTGAGCGCGAGGACGACGATCGTCGTAAGGACGCCTGCCGCGAATGTCGGGATGCCGAGGTCGAGATTCATGGCCGAGGCCCCGATCAGGATGAGAGCCGTTACGATAAGACCCCATCCGGCCAGCCGGGCGCTGTGCGAAAGCGCAGGCTGGCCGACATCGCGTGCGATCGCGTCTTCCGCCAGCGCCCGCCTCTGTGTCCAGTAGAGGCAGGCGAATGTAACGATGATCGAGACGATCGACGGCAGCAGGAAGGTTTGCATCCAGCGCGACAGAGGCGGCATCTCGCCGCCGGCGAAGATGACCAGATTGGCCGGGTTGGAAATCGGCAGCACGAAGCTTGCGGCATTGGCGATGAAGGCGCAGACCAGCAGGTAAGGCATGGGGTCCTTCACCCGGGCTGCCCGACATGCCGCATAAACGGCCGGCGTGAGCACGACTGCGGTGGCGTCGTTCGACAAAAACACCGTTACGACCACGCCGACGATGTAGACGAGCACGAACAGCCGGCGGGGAGACCCCCTGGCATGCGAGGTGGCGATCGCCGCCACCCAGTCGAACAGCCCTTCGCGCCGGGCAAGCTCCGACAGAAGCATCATGCCGATCAGGAACAGATAGACGTCGAACCCCTTGGAGACGCCCGCCCATACATCGGCGAGGCCGATGAGGCGAAAGGCGAGAAGAAGTGCTGCGCCGAGAATGGCCCAGACCGCCTCCGGCCACCGGAACGGCCGTGTAACGACCCCCAAGGCTGTCAGGCCGGCGATGCTCCAGGTGATGGCGGTTTCGGTCATTCAATTCGTCTTGGATATGAATCGAGGCGGATAGGTAGCATTGTCGGAAGACATGGCAAACAGTTATGGCGATGTCGTTCGATAGAAATTTCCGCGCCAGGTCGCGCATGGCCCCATCGTTCCGGCAGGCCTCATGCGCGCTGCGGCTTGCCCTTCTTGGCCGCGTTGTCATGCCTCATGTCCGCCCGCTCGACCAGAACGGAACATTCGGCATGGCGGATGACATACTCGACCGTGGAGCCGAATATGCGATCGAGGATATCCGAATTATGCGTCGCAAGGACGATCAGATCGGCCTTCTTCTCCTTGGCAATCGTCAGCAATGTCTTCGACGCCGTACCCGGACGCACTTCTATGGTTGCGGCGATGCCGAGGTGCTTGCATAGCGCGCCGAGCTTCTCCTCCGTCTCCCTGATGACGGAGACTGCCCATTCGTCCGGGCTTTCGCGTCCGGAGGGAAAGCGATCGATAATGTGCGCGACCGTCAGTTCACCCCCAGGCGACAGGAGAGCGTGAGACGTGCGCAGCAGGCGTTCGGCACGCTCGCGCGATCCCAATCCTATTGCGCAAATGATTTTGTCGTACATCGAGCTCTCCCCATGCCTCGGGCGCCGCAGTTTCCACTTAACCCGCAAACTTGCGGGTTAAGCTTACCCGGACAAATAACCCGCATCCAGCACATCGATAATGGAGGCACCCGTCAAGTCTTGTCGCGGCGACGATTGAAACCATGCACATCCGCGTAATTCCGGCTCCGCCTGACATGGCCACCCTGTTCCAAAGCGCGGCGGCCTCGCCGGAATGATTCGTGCATCCGCCGCCAATTGCGATGATCGAGGTCAAATGCTCGCGGTTTTTCCTTCTTCCGTACCCGTCGGCCGTCTATGTCGGCTTCAGTTTCCCGGGGCCGATTTCACGAAAGCGAGAGCCCTACGATCAGTGCGTCGGCCAAAACCGCCGCGCCGATCGATGCGTCCACGGGGTCGTGTGCCGAAAGCGAGCTTTGCGCACCTGCTATGGGCAAATCGAGTTTGCATGCAGTCAATTGCCTGGATATCCGTCATTCGGAAACGGTTCTGAAATCGAAGTCTTGCGGCATTTGGTCATGCCGGGTGTTAAAGCTGGCGCAGACGGTTCCACATGATATGAGTTGTATGCAACAATATGCGATCAATGCCGGTCCGATTTCATTGCGGGCCAGACCCCCTCGCGGAGCATGAAATGAAAAATTGGCATCCCGATCTGAGCCGCTCCTCCAGCCCTCGCTACATTGCCATCGCCGATCTGATCGAACTGGATTTGCGCAGCGGCATTCTGGCGGCGGGCGACAGGTTGCCGCCGCAGAGGGTGCTTGCCAAACGTCTCAACATCGACTTTACGACGGTGGCGCGCGGTTATGTCGAGGCGCAGAAGCGCGGATTGGTGGATTCCCATGTCGGGCGGGGGACGTTCGTGACCGGCAGGCGGGAGAAGGAGCGCGGCGATTTCGTTCTCGATGCCGCTCCGGATCCGCGCCGTGCCGCCGCCATCGATTTTTCCATGAACCTGCCGCCGGAGCCGAACGATCCCGATCTTGTCGCCCGCATGCGCGAAGGCATGTCCGTGGTGGCAGCCGATCTCGTTTCCTTGCTGCGCTATCAGGGCTTCGGCGGCAGCGGTATGGACAAGGAGGCTGCCGCTGCCTGGCTTGGCAGACGCGGGCTCAATCCCGGACCGGAGCGCATCTTCGTGACGCCCGGTGCGCACCCGGCCCTGCTGGCGATCTTCGGCCTTTTGGCCAAGCCGGGAGAAACGGTCCTTTCGGAAAATATCACCTATCCCGGCATGCGCTCGATCGCGGCCCAGCTCCGGCTCAATCTTGCCGGTCTGCCGATGGATGAGGATGGCATCCTGCCAGATGCCTTTGCCGAATCCTGCGAACGCCTGCAGCCGAGGGCGCTTTACCTCAATCCCACGCTGCAGAATCCATTGACGCTGACGATCCCGCAGGGCCGGCGCGAGGCGATTGCCGCCGTCGCCCGCAAATACCGCGTGCCGATCATAGAGGACGATGCCTATGGCTTCATCCCCTTGAGCGGGCCTGCGCCGATGGCCGCGATCGCGCCGGATGTGACCTGGCATATCGGAGGATTGGCGAAGTGCATCGGCGCGGGGCTTCGCCTTGCCTTCGTCGTGGCGCCGGACACCAGAACGATATGGCCCTTCGTAAGCGCGATGCGGAGCAGCACGGTCATGGCGTCGCCGCTTACCATGGCGCTTGCGACACGCTGGATCGAAGATGGCACCGCCGACGGCATCCTGCATTTCATTCGGACAGAGGCTGCCGCGCGCCAGGAGATGGTGGCGGATATATTGCCTCCCGGTCGCTATCGGTCAGATCCCATCAGTTTCAATATCTGGCTGCCGTTGGGCAATGGCTGGACGCGCGCCACGTTCGGCGGTCATATGCGCAACGCGGGGATCGGCGTCGTTGCAAGCGATGCCTTTACCGTGGAGGGTGCCGCACCGGAAGCGGTGCGAGTTTGCCTTGGCGGCCCCATAAGCCGCGACGCCTTGAAGGGGGCGCTGGACTTCATGGCGCATGCGCTTGAAGGGCCGCCGGAAATGGCCGCATCCTTCTTCTAGAACGATCTTGCGATTTTGCTGCCGGCTGAACGGAGCGCGGGCTTCGGCGAATGACGATTCCCGTCATCCGCCAAGCGCTCCGCTGCGTCATTCTGCCAGATGGACTCGCGGTTTGCATTCATTATAACTATATTGAATGCATGCAATTTTACTATTGATTGCATATCCTCAAAATATCGTTTCAGGAGCGATGCCGACATGGATACCGAATATCCCCCATTGAGCCCGATACAGACCGGCCTTCGCTGCCGTTGCCCTCGCTGCGGGCAGGGCCGTCTGTTCGACGGGTTCCTGACCCTGCGCAAGCAATGCGAAGCGTGCGGTCTCGACTATTCCTTTGCGGATCCCGCCGACGGACCGGCGTTCTTCGTCATTTGCTTTGCCTGTATTCCGAGCGTGCTTCTCGGCGTCTGGCTGGAGGTGGCCTTTTCGGCGCCGATCTGGGTGCAGTTCCTGGTGACGGGGCCGTTCATGCTGGCGACCTGCATTCCACCGCTGCGGCCGCTGAAGGGTTGGCTGGTGGCCAGCCAGTATTTCTACAAGGCCGAGGAAGGTAAGCTCGTACGTCTTCCGGCAACCGATGCGTCGCACGCAACGAACTAAGGTCTGTGGGATTCATCAGCTTTGAGGTTGCGTTCCTCACGATAGATAACCTCAACGAATAGCCTGGAAATATTCAAAATGACGGATTGGTTCCCTGTAGTTTTCATCGCGTTCAAGGTTCTCGTGCTTGGCACGGGCATGTTCTTCGCCATCAAGTGGCATCACGATCAAGGGAAGAAGAAATAACGAAACCGGCGACCGTAAACGCCCGCCGAGTACGCCCTCGACGCCTCAGAACAAGGTCTGGCGATTCATCTTGAATTGATGACGACTGCGGCGAGGTGGATGATTGCGGAGAAGCTTCGTCTGTCTTGTCGGCTCTCACCTCAGGCGGCGCGCCTCGCCGTCTTATGGCAACATTGTTCATTTTCGTTCGATCGCGGGGTTGTTGTCCAAGCCCGCCACGGATCGTTCGTTTACTTGTCCACTTGACGGATATCCTACAAGTTCATAGGATCATTGCCGATCTCTATGGGAGTTCCGTTCTATGGTCGGCAAAGTGATCCAGCCGTTGACGCGTTCGCCGCTGCTGCATGTTTCCGTGCAGGAGAGTTTGCGAAGCTATATCGCCGACAACGGTGTTCAGGCCGGCACGATGCTGCCTGCCGAGGGGGAACTGGCGACGCAATTGGGTGTCAGCCGCAACTCCTTGCGCGAGGGCATCAAGGCGCTCGAATCCCTCGGCGTGCTGGAGACGCGCCGCGGCATCGGCATCTTCGTCAAGGCATTCTCCTTTGCGCCGCTGCTCGACAATCTCGCCTACGGACTCGGCGATGCCCTGCGGCACATGGAGGAGGTGCTGGAGATTCGCCGCACGCTCGAAGTCGGCTTGATCGGCAAGACCGTCGAGATGATCGGTGCGGAAGATCTGACGGAGCTGCGCGCCACCGTCGACCGTATGCGTGCCCATGCCGAGCTTGGCGAACCCTTTGCCGAAGATGATCAGCTTTTTCATCGGCTGCTGTTTCGCTGCCAGGGCAACGAGACGTTCGTTCGCCTGATCGATGTGTTCTGGCTCGCCTTCTACAAGGCTTCCCGCTTTTTCGATCTGGAGGATGTCGATCCGATGGCCACATGGCGTGACCACGAGACCATCGTCGATGCACTGGAATCCAGAAATCTCAAGGAGGTGCGTATGCGCCTCGACCGTCACTACGAGGGAATTTCGCGGGTGATCGCCAACAACAAGAAAAAATAGCGACCGCAAACCAGGGAGGAGGATCATGATGAGGAAAGCGTTTCACCTGCCGGCAATCGCGCTGGGAGCATTGCTGTCGGCCACCGCCATGTCAGCTTTGACCGGCATGGCCGCGCCGGCCGTCGCCGCAACCATGTCGGGCGGCTTCGATGTCGGCCCCGGCGGTTTTCAGGGCAATTTCAATCCGCTCGCCGCCACGGCTGGCCTGACATGGCTCAGTATCTATTTCGAGCCGCTGGTCAGCTATGACGAGAAGCTGCAGAAGATCGTCGGCGTGCTTGCCTCCTCCTACGAGGTGAGCCCGGATCAACTGACCTATACGTTCAAGCTTGCCGACGCCAAGTGGCACGACGGCAAGGCCTTTACGGCCAAGGACGCCAAGTTCACCATCGATCTGGCGGCCAATTCCAAGACCGGCTCGGTCTTTGCCGCCCGGTTTACGCTCTTGTCATCGGTCGAGACGCCAGACGATCACACCCTCGTCATCAAGCTTTCCGCGCCGTCGGCGAGCCTGCTGGATACGCTGGCGAAAATTATGATCCTGCCCGAGCATGCGCTTGCCGCAGTGTCGGCCGATCAACTGGCGAAGAGCACCTGGTGGTCGACGTCGCCGATCGGGACGGGGCCGTTCAAATTCGTCAAATATGTGCAGGATCAATATGTCGAACTGACCGCCAATCCGGATTATCGCGGCGGCAGGCCGGTTCTCGATCGGCTGATCAATCGCTATTTCGCCAATCCCGCCGGTGCGATCTCGGCGTTGCGCGCCGGTGAAATCCAGTTCACCTATGTCGATTCCAACGACGTGCCGACCTTCAAGGACGATAAATCCTTCCAGGTCATCGAGGGCGATTCCTTCGTCGTCAATTATCTTGGCTTCAACCAGGATTCGCCCTTGTGGAAGGACCTTCGCGTCCGTCAGGCCGTCATGTATGCCATCAATCGCGATGCGATCATCAAGAGCCTCTATGGCGGCGCGGCCAAGCCAGCCAATTGCGCCTATGTCGCCAGCCAGCTCGTTCCGGATGGCATCGAGACCTATTCCTACGATCCGGCCAAGGCCAAGCAGTTGCTGGAGGAGGCCGGTTGGGACAAGATCAATGGCGACAAGCCGATCACGTTGCTGACCTATTACAACACGCCTCTCGTTACGAACGTGCTGGCGGCCATGCAGGCGATGCTGGCGCAGGTCGGCATCAATGTCGTGCCCCGCGCCGTCGATGCGCCGACCTATAACGGCATCGTGCTCAATCCCAACGCGGACGCATCGCAGTTCCAGCTTGTCTTTGCCGGACTGCAGAACGGGCCCGATCCGAGCAATATCAATACCGGGCTCAATGAAAAGCAGATCCCGCCTGCCGGTGCCAACGTGGTGCGCGCGCGCATGCCCGATCTGACCAAGGCGCTCGATGACGCCATTGCCGAGACGGATGCCGGCAAGCGCGATCAGCGCTACCAGGATGTCTGCAAGGTCATGAACAAGGAACTGCCCTGGGCCACCATGTGGGTGGCAAACCGATATGGCGTCGTTTCGTCCAAGGTAAAGGATTTCGTCTGGACGCCGGCGCCCGGCGGCGGCCCCTACATCGCGCATCCGGAAGCGTGGAAGCTTTCAAACTAGGGCATGCCGCGCAAGATCGACGACCTGAAGCGCAGGGAGCGGATCTGAGGGATCGCAACGCTCTTCAGGCTTTCGGCTGGCCGCAGGTCGCGGCCGGCGCATCCCTGGAAACATAGGTTCGATATGCTTCAATATGGTCTCAGGCGACTTGTGATCGGTATCGGCATGCTCGCAGCCTTGAGCATGCTGGTCTTTGTCCTGTTGCGGCTGACGCCGGGCGATCCGATCGATGCCTATATCGACCCGAGCACGCCCTTGTCTCCCGCCGCCATGGCCGACCTGCGCGAGCGGCTCGGCCTGGATAAGCCTCTGCCGCTGCAATATGTCGGCTGGCTCCTGCAGGTCCTGCAGGGCAATCTCGGCTATTCCATCAAGCGGCTGGATCAGCCGGTGTTGACGCTGGTCCTGTCGCGCATCGGCCCGACGGTGCTGCTGATGGGGTCCGCCCTGATCATGGCTGTTATCGCCGGCATTGCCGCAGGCGTTGTCGGCGCGGTGAGGCGTAATTCGGTCACGGATGTCTCGCTGTCCGTGCTGGCGCTGGCCGGCATATCGAGCCCTGCTTTTCTAAGCGCGCTGCTCGGTCTCTATATCTTTGCCGTGCGTCTCGGCTGGCTGCCCTCGGGCGGCATGCTGACGCCCGGCGAGGATTTTTCCGTCGGCGATCTCCTTCGCCATCTCGTCCTGCCGTCCTCGCTCCTGGCAATTGCCCAGGCCGCGCTCATCATGCGCTACATGCGCGCCTCGCTGCTGGAGGTTCTCAATCAGGATTATGTCCGCACGGCGCGCGCCAAGGGAGTGACCGAGTTCTGGGTGATCGTCAAGCACGCCCTGCGCAATGCGCTGCTGCCCGTCGTGACCGTCATCGGTTCCACCATCGGGCTTGCGATCGGTGGCGCGATCTTCGTCGAGAGTGTTTTCAACTGGCCGGGCATGGGCCTGCTGCTGGTCGATGCGGTCACGTCCCGCGATTATCCGGTCATCATGGGCGCGACGCTCGTCATCGGCGCCTGCGTTATCGTCGTCAACCTCCTGACCGATATCGCCTACGCGGTGATCGATCCGCGCATCAAGGTGGGCTGAGAGATGCTGGCGCGAACCGAACGACCAAGCCATGGCCCGCTCGCCCGAGCCTTCGACCGCTTCCGGCTGAACGGTGCGGCCCTCAGCGGGGTTTGCATCGCCGTGCCGATGCTGCTGCTGATCGTCTCCTATCCGCTCTGGTGGCGGTTCCAGCCGAACGACATCGATCTTCTGGCCATGAACGCGGCGCCCAATGCGATCCATTGGTTCGGAACCGATGGTGTCGGGCGTGACGTCTTTGCCAGAGTGCTCGAAGGCGGGCGCATTTCGCTGATGGTCGCCGCAGGATCCACGGTCATTTCGGCTGTCATCGGTTTCCTGTTCGGCTTCGTATCGGCCTTTGCCGGCCGCTGGGCGGATGCGCTCAGCATGCGCTTCGTCGATCTGGTCATGACCCTGCCGCCGGTGATCTTCCTGCTGGTTCTCGCCTCCATCACCGGCACCGGCATCTTGCCCACGATTCTCGTCATCTCGCTTCTGTCCTGGCCGCTGCTCGCCCGCATGGTGCGCTCGCGGCTGCTGGAACTGCGCGAGCGGGATTTCGTGACGGCTGCGCGCGGCATGGGGGCCGGGCTGCCGCACCTGCTGCTGCGTCACGGCATGCCGAACTGCATCGATATTCTGGTGGTCTACGCCACGACACAGGTCGCCAATGCGATCCTGCTTGAGGCGGGGCTTTCCTTTCTCGGGCTCGGCATCGCGCCACCTGCGGCAAGCTGGGGCAATATGCTGAATGCTGCGCGCTCCACCGCCGTTCTCGAACAATATCCCTGGCAATGGCTGTTTCCCGGCGCCGCGCTGGTTCTGGCCGTCCTTGCCATCAATTTCATCGGCGACGGGTTGAGGGATGCCTTCGATCCGCGCGCCGAGCTTCACTGAACCAGGAAAGAAAGAGACAATGAGCAAATTCAAGGGCGTGGTGCCTCCCGTCGTAACGCCGCTGAACGACGATTTCACCGTCGATTACAAGTCCTATACGCGAGTGCTGGAGCATCTGATCGATGGCGGTTGCCACGGCGTCTTCGTGCTCGGGTCCACCAGCGAAGTCGTCTTCCATGACGAAAGGACGAGGCGCGAGATCATCGAGCATTCCGCCAAGGTCGTGAACGGCCGCGTGCCGCTGCTGGTCGGGACCATCGATCCCACGACCGACCGCGTGATCGCCCATTCGAAAATCGCCAAGGCGGCCGGAGCGGATGCAGTCGTCGTCACGGCTCCGTTCTACACCGTGACCAGCCAGTCCGAGATATTGGACCACTTCCGCTACGTTCGCGATGCCGTCGATGTGCCGCTCGTCGCCTACGACATTCCCGTTTGCGTCAACGTAAAACTCCAGCGCCAGACGGTGGTAACGCTAGCCAGGGAAGGGACCATCGTCGGGCTGAAGGATTCCAGCGGCGATGACGGCAATTTCCGCTACGCGCTGCTCGATCTTGCCGATCATAAGGATGTCTTCCTGATGACCGGGTCGGAGATCGTCGTCGACAACGCGCTGCTGATGGGCGCGCATGGCGTGGTTCCCGGCATCGCCAATGTCGACCCGCGCGGCTATGTGCGGCTGTGGGATGCGGCGCAGCGCGGCGACTGGGCCGCGGCCCGGCGCGAGCAGGAGAGGCTTTGCCGCCTGTTCGAGATCGTCTGGGTGGCTCAGGGGCGCGTCAGCGGCGGTGCCGCCGGGATCGGCGCTTTCAAGGCTGCCATGAAGAGCCTCGGCATCATCGATACCGCTATCATGCCTCGCCCACGCGCGGGGCTGAATGCCGGGGAGACGGCGAAGATCGATGCGATCTTGAAGAACACGGGGCTACTTTAGGGATGATGATGCCGGCTGCCCAACCCGTTCTCGATATCAGGGGGTTAAGAACCGTCTTCCGCACGCGCGGCGGCGAGCTGACCGCAGTGCGGGATATCGATCTGACCATCGATGCCGGCGAGACGCTGGCGCTGGTCGGCGAGTCCGGTTCGGGCAAGTCGGTGACGAGCCTTTCGGTGATGCGGCTTCTGACGCGTAACGTCGGCTCCATCGCCGCAGGCAGCATAAGGCTGCGGGACAGGCACGGCGTTATCAGCGATCTGGCCACGCTGGACGACCGGCATATGCGCGAAATCCGCGGCGGTGATATCGGCATGGTGTTCCAGGAGCCCATGTCGAGCCTCAATCCGGTGCTGACCATCGGCGACCAGATCGCCGAACCGATCCGCATTCACCGTGGAGCCGATCGGGCGAAGGCGATGCACGAGGCGGTCACGCTGCTGGAGAGCGTTGGAATTCCCGATGCCGGACGACGCGTCCGGCAATATCCGCATGAATTGTCGGGCGGCATGCGCCAGCGCGCGACGATTGCCATGGCGCTTGCCTGCAATCCTGTGCTGCTGATCGCGGACGAGCCGACGACGGCGCTCGATGTCACGATCCAGGCGCAGATCCTCGAACTCATGCAGCGGCTGCAACGGGAACGCGGCATGGCGATCCTGTTCGTCACGCACAATCTCGGCGTGGTGGCGGAGATCGCGCATCGTGTCGCCGTCATGTATGCGGGCCGGATCGTGGAGGAGGGGCCGACGGAGGCGGTGTTCCGCAATCCGAGGCATCCCTACACTCGCGGCTTGCTGGCCTCTATGCCGCGTCTCGGCGAAGCCACGCGGATGAGGCAGGCCGGCGAGCAGCTTTACGCCATTCCCGGCGTCGTGCCGGCGTTGACGCGAATGCCTGCGGGCTGCGCCTTTGCGCCGCGCTGCGCCCATGCGATCCAGGCCTGCAGCGATGCGGTGCCGTCCCTTCAGAACGTTGAGGCGAGCCATGCGAGCCGCTGCATCCGCTGGCGGGAGATTTAGATGACCGAAGCGCTGGTTTCCGTTCGCGATCTCGCCAAGGACTATGTTTCCCGCGGTACGAAGCTCGCCATCCTTCGCGATATTTCCTTCGACATCGGGAAGGGTGAAGTCGTGGGGCTCGTGGGGGAGTCCGGCAGCGGCAAGACGACGATCGGCAGATCCATCCTGCGGCTGGTCGAGCCATCCTCGGGCAGCGTGCGCTTCGACGGCACGGAAATGACCAAACTCGGCGCCGGCGATCTCAGGCGCATGCGGCCGCGCATGCAGTATATTTTTCAGGATCCCTTCGCCAGCCTTTCGCCGCGCATGACCATCGGCGAGATCCTGACGGAGGGCCTGAAGATCCAGCGCATCGGCAATCGTCTCGAGCGGCTGGACCGGGCAACGGCAGCGCTCGAGCAGGTCGATTTGCCGGCAGATGCCATCAATCGCTATGCCCATGAGTTTTCCGGCGGCCAGCGCCAGCGGATCGGGATAGCCCGCGCACTTGCCCTCGGGCCGGAGTTCCTCGTTGCCGATGAGCCCGTCTCGGCACTGGATGTCTCAATTCAGGCGCAGGTCATCAATCTGCTGCGCGGCCTTCAGCAACGGCTGGCGCTTACCATGCTGTTCATCTCGCACGATCTGGCCGTCGTGGAATATCTCTGCGATCGCGTCATCGTGCTCTATCTCGGGAGGATCATGGAGGTCGCCGCGAGCGCCGATCTCTATGCCAGGCCTCGCCACCCCTATACACGCGCCCTGCTTTCCGCCATTCCGTCGCCGGATCCCGATGTGAGGCGCGATCGGCAGATCCTGACAGGCGATATTCCAAGCGTGGCCAATCCGCCAAGCGGCTGCGTCTTCCGCACGCGCTGTCCCCACGCCCTCGATGCTTGTGCGGCTGCGGTGCCGCCATTGCGGGAGGTTGCGCCGGGACAATTCAAGGCATGCATTCGCGACGATCTCGATTGATCCCGCTTTCGGCCGGATACAGGTCATCCGGCAATGCAGTGTCTTATACCGCACTGCACATTTGACCAAACAAGCCACCCTGCATGTCAAAAAAGTATAGGTCGAGCGTACAAGGCGTAGTAGCGGCAGGCGGCCGCGAGGGGTAGATTTACCACATAGAAGACGCGATGGCCTCTGGGAGGAGGCGCCGTAACCGCAACGACAGCGGACGGACGAAAGGAGGCGTGCCGATGAATCCCGATTTGGAAGTGGTCGCGATCGGCAGCGGCGAATCCTTCAAAGCCTGGGAGCACGGCTATCTCTACCGCACGGTTCGCTGGCATTTCCACCCCGAGTATGAAATCCATCACGTCGTCGCCACCACGGGCCGATATTTCATCGGCGACTTCATCGGCGAGTTCGAGCCGGGCAATCTGGTGCTGACGGGGCCGAACCTGCCGCATAACTGGGTGAGCGACGTACCTGTCGGCGTCACCCTGCCGCTGCGGTGCCGTGTCCTGCAATTTTCCGAATCCTTCTTCGCGGACGCCAGCAAGGTTTTTCCGGAACTGTCGGCCTGTGCCGGTATCCTGGAGACGAGCCGCAGAGGCGCGCTCTTCACGCCGGAGACCGGCACCATCGTCGGGCCGATCCTTGGCGAACTGGTGGAGGCCTCGGGCATCCGGCGCATCGAGCTCTTCATGAATATTCTCGACGCCCTGAGCAGCGCCCAGGGCACGCGCACGCTCGCCAGCGCCGGCTACCAGCCGGACCCATCCGGCTTCATGTCGGCGGGCGTCAATCAGGCGCTGGCATACATCAACGCGCATCTGACCGAGCCGTTCAGCGAATGCGATCTTGCCGAGCTCACCGGGCAGAGCCCGAGCGCCTTTTCACGCAGCTTTCGCCGGCATACCGGGATGGCGCTGGTGCAGTACGTCAATCGACTGCGCGTCAACTTCGCCTGCCATCTGTTGATGAGCAAGGCTGAAATGACGATCACCGACATCTGCTTTGCGGCAGGCTTCAACAATATTTCGAACTTCAATCGGCGTTTTCTGGATCAGAAGGGCATGGCGCCCTCTCGCTTCAGATCGCTCCTGGCACAGCACGCACGCGCGGTGGAGGCCGCCTAACAAAAGGGAGGACAGGGAGGAAAGATACGATTCCGGGCAAGCGAGCGGGCACCTCTGTCGCCCGAAGGACGTTGCTTGTCCAAAATCAGCCGCCGGCGCGGTCGGATGACCGTTGCGGGGGTATCGAACAGGCGCATCGCGTGCGGACAGCCGTGATGATCGAGGGAAACTATTACCATTTGGAACGGAGAAATTCCAATGAACCATTTCGCACTGAAAATCGCCGGCGCAGCCGTGCTTGCGGCCGGTCTTCTGGCCGGCACCTCCGCCTTCGCGCAGTCGGCCAAGGTGACGGACGCGACCGTTGCCTTCCTCATGCCCGATCAGAGCTCAACGCGCTATGAAGAGCACGACTTCCCCGGTTTCCAGGCGGAGATGAAGAAGCTCTGCGCCGGCTGCAAGGTCATCTACCAGAATGCCAATGGCGATGCCTCGCGCCAGCAGCAGCAGTTCAATTCGGCGATTTCGCAGGGCGCGAAGGCCATCGTGCTCGACCCGGTCGACTCCACTGCCGCCGCCTCGCTGGTCAAGATGGCACAGAGCCAGGGTGTGAAGGTCATCGCCTATGACCGCCCGATCCCGTCCGCGGCCGCCGACTACTACGTCTCCTTCAACAATGAAGAGATCGGCAAGATGATCGCCAAATCGCTGGTCGATCATCTGAAGGCGAAGGGCGTGAAGGCCGGCGATGGTGGTCTTCTCGAGATCAACGGTTCGCCGACCGACGCGGCCGCCGGGCTGATCAAGAAAGGCATCCATGCCGGCCTTGCAGACGGCGGCTATCCGGTGCTGGCGGAATTCGACACGCCGGAATGGGCGCCCCCGAAGGCGCAGCAATGGGCAAGCGGCCAGATCACCCGTTTCGGCAAGAAGATCCTCGGCGTCGTAGCGGCCAATGACGGCACGGGCGGAGCCGCCGTCGCCGCCTTCAAGGCTGCCGGCGTCGATCCGGTGCCGCCGGTGACAGGCAACGACGCAACGATCGCCGGCCTGCAGCTCATCATTTCCGGCGACCAGTACAATACGATCTCCAAGCCGAGTGAAATCGTTGCCGCCGCCGCCGCCAATGTCGCGATCGAATTGCTGTCCGGCGAGACGCCGAAGGCCGATACGAAGCTCTTCGATACGCCGACCAAGCTCTTCACCCCGGCCTTGGTCACGTCCGAAAACCTCAAGGCCGAGATCATCGACAAGACAGTCAACGGCAAGCCGATCCAGACGCCGGACCAGCTCTGCATCGACCGCTATGCCGATGGCTGCAAGAAGCTCGGTATCGGCAGCTGAGTTCTGCCTCGCAAGATCCGGCCGCTTCGGCGGCCGGAGACCAAACGCACCCGATAGCATTTCAACCCGAGAAGGTGGCGAGACATGACTGACGCTTCCGATCAAAGAGCCCCGGCGGGCGAGCTCGTGCTCAGCCTCAAAGGGATCTCCAAACACTTCGGCGCCGTCTCGGCACTGACGGATATCAACCTCGATGTGCATGCCGGCGAAGTCGTTGCCCTTGTCGGCGACAACGGCGCGGGCAAATCCACCCTCGTCAAGGTTCTGGCCGGCGTCCATCAGCCGAGCGCCGGCACCATTACGTTCGCAGGCAAGCCGGTGACGCTCAGCGATCCCGCCACTGCCCTCGACCTCGGCATCGCCACCGTCTTTCAGGATCTGGCGCTTTGCGAGAACCTCGACGTCGTGGCGAACATCTTCCTCGGCCGCGAGATGAGCCCGATGAAGCTCGACGAAACGGCGATGGAGGTTCGCGCCTGGACCTTGCTCAACGAGCTGGCGGCGCGTATCCCGAGCGTGCGTATCCCGATCGCATCGCTTTCGGGCGGGCAGCGGCAGACCGTGGCGATCGCCCGCTCGCTGCTGCTCGAGCCCAAGCTCATCATGCTCGACGAGCCGACCGCAGCTCTTGGTGTGGCGCAGACCGCCGAGGTGCTGAACCTCATCGAGCGTGTCCGTGATAGAGGGCTCGGCGTGATCATGATCAGCCACAACATGGAGGACGTGCGCGCCGTTGCCGATCGCATCGTCGTGCTGCGCCTCGGCCGCAATAACGGGATCTTCTATCCCGATACGTCCAACCAGGAACTCGTCAGTGCCATTACCGGTGCTACGGAAAATGCTGTGTCGCGGCGCGCGGTGCGGCGCCAGGCCCAACAGGAACAGAGAGAGGGCGGCCAGCCATGAGCGAGGACAGCAAGCAATCGACCCTGCTGCTCGACCGCAGCGACGTTCGCGTCAACCACGAAACGGGCATTGCCGCCACCATCCGTTCGTTCATCGACAAGGTGCGCTCCGGCGATCTCGGCTCGCTGCCGGTGGTGGTCGGCCTCGTCATCATCTGGACGGTGTTCGGCACGCTCAACCCGACCTTCCTTTCCAGCAACAACCTCGCAAACCTGCTGTTCGACGCCTCGACCGTCGGCATTATTTCTCTTGGCATCGTCTGCGTGCTGATGGTCGGCGAGATCGATCTTTCGGTCGGGTCGATCAGCGGCTTCGCCTCCGCCATGGTCGGCATGCTTTGGGTGAACGAGGGCTGGCCGGTGGCTCTTGCCATCCTGGCCGCGCTCGTCTTCGGCGGTGTGATCGGCACCGTCTATGCGCTGCTCTTCAACCGGCTCGGGATGCCGAGTTTCGTTTCGACGCTGGCCGGCCTGCTTGCCGTCCTCGGCATGCAGCTCTACCTGCTCGGCGCCACGGGCTCGATCAATCTGCCCTATGGTTCGGCAATCGTGAATTTCGGCCAGCTGATGGTCATCCCGCGGCCGCTTGCCTATCTCTTCGCGCTCGTTCCCGGCCTGGTGATGCTGTTTTCCGGTTTCGGCACGGTTCGGCGCCGCAGGCGGGCGAATCTCTCCGCCCCGTCCGCCGGTGGCATCGTCGCGAAAGCCGTCGCCATCACCGTCGCGCTCGAATTCGTGGCCTTCTATCTCAACCAGGACCGCGGCATTCCGTGGATGTTCGCCCTGTTCGTGGTACTCGTCATCGTCATGGACTATGCGTTGACGCGCACCCAATGGGGCCGGTCCATGTCGGCGGTCGGCGGCAATCGCGAGGCGGCGCGACGCGCCGGCATCAACGTGCGGCGGATCTACACCAGCGCCTTCGTTCTATGCGCCATGTTCGCGGCCCTCGGCGGTGTGCTGGCGGCGGCACGGCTGGCATCGGCCAGCCAGCAGGCGGGCACCGGCGACGTCAATCTGAATGCGATCGCTGCTGCCGTGATCGGCGGCACCAGCCTCTTCGGCGGTCGCGGCAGTGCCTATTCGGCCCTGCTTGGGATCATCGTCATTCAGTCGATCGCCAGCGGCCTGACCATGCTCGATCTGTCGTCGGCACTTCGCTACATGATAACAGGCGCAGTCCTTGCCATTGCCGTCATCGTCGACTCGCTGGCTCGCCGTTCCCGTGCCTCGCATGGGCGCGGTTGATTTCTACAAAAGGTAAGGATCGATATGAGACAGGATTTTGCCGGCAAAGTCGCCGCCATCACCGGAGCAGCCTCCGGAATTGGCCTGGAATGCGCCAGATCGCTATTGAACGAAGGTGCAAGCGTCGCCCTCGTCGACCGGGCCGAGGACAGCCTGAAAAGCCTTTGCGCGGAGCTGGGTCCGAACGCCTTCCCGGTCGTCGTGGACCTGATGAACCCCGAGAGCGTGGCAACCATGATGCCGCAGATCCTGGAGAAATTCGGCAAGCTCGACATCTTCCACGCCAATGCCGGCGCCTATATCGGCGGTGAGGTTGCGGAAGGCGATCCGGACGCATGGGACCGGATGCTGGACCTCAACATCAACGCGGCCTTCCGTTCGGTCCGGATGGTGCTGCCGCACATGATAGAGCGCAAGACCGGCGATATCATCATGACGAGTTCCATTGCCGGGCTGGTGCCGGTGGTGTGGGAGCCGATCTACACGGCATCCAAGCATGCCGTTCAGGCCTTCACGCACACGGTACGGCGCCAGGTCGCCAGGCATGGCATCCGCGTCGGCGCCGTGGCGCCGGGGCCGGTGGTGACGGCGCTGATCAGCGATTGGCCACAGGCAAAGCTCGATGAGGCAATCGCCGCGGGCGGTCTCATGGAGGCGACGGAAGTGGCGGAGGCGGTGCTCTTCATGCTATCGAGGCCGCAAAACATCGTAATCCGGGATCTCGTGATCCTGCCCCTGAGTACGGATCTGTGATGACGGCACCTTATTTTATCGGCATCGACGTCGGCACCGGCAGCGCCCGGGCCGGCATTTTCGACGCGCATGGCAACCTGCTCGCCGCGGCCAAACGCCCGATCACCATCTGGCACGAGGCCGGCAGTATCGTCGAGCAATCCAGTCAACAGATATGGAAGGCCATATGCGACAGCGTCAAAGAAGCCGTCGCGACGGCTGGAATAGCGGCTGAGACGGTTGCGGGGATCGGTTTCGACGCGACCTGTTCGCTGGTCGCGGTCAGGGCCGATGGTGCGCCTGTGGCGGTGGGTCCGTCGGGCGACGCCGATCGCAATATCATCGTCTGGATGGATCATCGCGCCGCCGGCGAAGCGGCGGAGATCAATGCCGGCAATCATGCCGTGCTGCGGTATGTCGGAGGCCGCATCTCGCCCGAGATGGAGACGCCGAAGCTCCTGTGGCTGAAACGAAACCTGCCGCAATCCTTCGCCGCAACCGATCATTTCTTCGATCTTGCGGATTATCTGACGTGGCGCGCGACAGGTTCGCTGCAGAGGTCGGTTTGCACGGTGACATGCAAATGGACCTATCTGGCCCATGAGAAGCGTTGGGATGCGCAATATTTCAAAGATATCGGCCTCGGCGAGCTGGCGGACGAGGGCTTTGTGCGGATCGGCACGGAGATTGTCGAGCCGGGCACGGCGCTCGGGGAGGGGCTGAACGAAGCCGCCGCCCGCGATCTCGGCCTTGCCGCCGGTACGCCGGTCGGCGCCTCGCTGATCGATGCCCATGCCGGCGGTGTCGGCACGCTGGGCGGGCAGGGGCCGGACGGCAAAGCGGATGTCAGGAACAGGCTCGCCTACATCTTTGGCACATCGGCCTGCTCGATGGCGTCGAGCGAGGGGGCCGTGTTCGTGGAAGGGGTCTGGGGTCCCTATTATTCGGCCATGGTGCCCGGCCTCTGGCTGACGGAAGGGGGGCAGTCTGCGGCGGGCGCCGCCATCGATCATCTCGTCACCATGCATCCGGCAACGGGCGAGGCGCGCGCCAAGGCCGAATCGGAAGGCATCTCGCTGGTCGCCTGGCTCGACCGGCGGGCCATGAAGGCATGCGGGACCGCTTCCGACGCCGTAAAGCTCGCACATTCCATCCAGGTCGTTCCGGAATTTCTCGGCAACCGGTCGCCCTACGCCGATCCCGATGCCCGTGCGGTCATTTCCGGCCTTGGGCTGGAAACCGGGATCGACGATCTGGTCGCTCTTTACGTCGCCGGCCTTTGCGGTATCGGTTATGGCCTCCGGCAGTTGCTGGAAAAGCTGGCGCAGAATGGCATCGCCTGCGATCTCATCATCGCCAGCGGCGGCGCTGCCCAGAGTGGCCTGGTGCGCCAACTCCTGGCCGATACGACCGGCACGCCGCTCGCCGTCGCCGATACCGAAGAGCCTGTTCTTCTGGGAGCGGCCATGCTCGGTGCCACGGCCGGCGGACATTGCGGCTCTCTGGTCGAGGCCATGGCGGCCATGTCGCGGCTGGCGAAACGGTTCGAGCCGGCCGACGGTGCCGTCAAGGAGCTGCACGATCGCCGCTACGCGGCCTTCGAATTGCTGCAATCGGCAGATCGCAATATCCGCGCGCTGATGGCGTCATAGGCGCCGCTGCGCGGGCACGCACGGTATCAGCCGCAGTGGCGCAGAGCCTCCAGAACCACGGCAAAAGCCGAGGAGGGCTGGCGGCGGCTCGGATAATAGAGATGGTAGCCCGTCCATGGCGGACACCAGTCCTCAAGCACGCGAACGAGGCGGCCGCTTTCCAGATGCGGCCGCGCCAGGTCGCAGGGAATATAGGCCAATCCGTAACCGTCAAGTGCGGCAGCCAGAGCCTGGCGAACGCCGTTGAACGTCATCTGGCCATCCACGCGGACCCGCAGTTCCTCGCCCCTCTTTTCGAATTCCCAGACATAGGTCCCACCATGGGTCGGCAGGCGCAGGTTGATGCATCGGTGCGCGGTGAGGTCTTGGGGGACCGCCGGCCCGGCGCGCCCCTCGAAATAGGACGGGGAGCCGACCACGGCAAACTCCTGATCGGGCGCGATGCGAATGGCGATCATGCCGTTGGCGATCGTCTGGCCGAGCCGAACGCCGGCATCGAAGCGCTCCGCCACGATATCGGTGAGGCCGTAATCGTTGATGATCTCCACATGGATATCGGGATAATCGCTCAGCGCCTTGGCAAGCTTCGGCCAGATATAGGTATCGACTGCGTGGTCGACTGCCGTGATCCTGATGGTGCCGGTCGGCTTCTCACGCAGTTCGGTGACGGCGACGAGCTCGGCTTCTATTTCCTGGAAGCGCGGGGTCAGCGATTGCAGAAGCCGCTCTCCCGCCGGTGTCGGGCTGACGCTTCGCGTCGTGCGTGTCAGCAGCCTGACGCCCATCCGTTCTTCGAGCTGTCTCACCGTATGGCTGAGCGCCGATTGCGAAACGCCCAGCTGGGCTGCTGCCCGCGTAAAGCTGCGCTCTCTGGCAACCGCCAGGAAAAACAGCAGGTCCGTAACGTTTTCACGCAGCATCCATGAACGCTCCTCATATGTCGGTGCCATGTGTTTATCATGAAATGCAGTCTCTTGCTGCGCCGGTATAGCGCTTCTTCGCGCCGGCATCACTATTTTATGGGTATCCTGCACCGGATGACGGCGATCACAGAGAGCCGAATTTATGGATACAGCTCATAAGTCTATGCGTCGATGAACCTCTACCGCTCTGTGAAATATGGCTTAGATTGTCGCCATACGGTCGCGCATTTCGGCCGGCATCGAGGAAGGACGACACATGGATATCAAGAGGAACGGAACGCAGCCTTCGGGGAAAGGTCCCTCGGACTGGTTTACCGGCACCGTGCGGATCGACCCGCTGTTTGCCGCCAATGAAGCCCGCCGGGCGGCGGCCGGCAGCGTCACCTTCGAACCCGGCGCACGGACCGCGTGGCACACCCATCCGCGTGGCCAGACCTTGATCGTGACCGCGGGCCTGGGTCTTGTCCAGCGTGACGGCGGCCCGGTCGAGGAAATCCGTCCCGGAGATGTCGTCTGGTTCGAGCCCGGCGAAAAACACTGGCACGGCGCGTCACCGACGACTGCCATGACCCATATCGCCATTCAAGAACATGCCGACGGCAAGGTGGTGGACTGGATGGAACATGTGACGGACGAGCAATATCAGGCAAAATAAGTGCGGGATTCTTTGCCTGCCTGACTGTCGAATCGTCTGTCGATTATTGGCGGACATCGCACTATCGCTGTGGCTTCGCCATAACTCGGCGTCAAGACGTGGTCAGTATCGGGCAAACCCTGTTGCGCCATGGCGCGGGTTTCGCGTTTAAATTGGCCATTCCGCGAGGGCAGGCGCCTTCGCGGTGGCATCGACAGGGGAATGGCATGATCCCTTGTGATCGGCGCAGCTCTCGCGCTTGCAGCTATTACGTGGTCGAATGCGCAATGCATGCAGATGCCGACGGGCTTTTCACTGCCGTCGCGAACCGTATTTGTTCCCGATTAAGCCCGTTAGCCTGCCGCTCGTGCTATGTCGCCATCACGGCGTCATTGGCCGTCGGCAGATAAGCGCGCGAATGTTGCGTCGCGCTATTCTCGGCCGGCATCGACCATTCGAGGATATCCCATGGCATTCGCGCAGCGTCCCATGCCCAGCGAGGCTGGCATCTTGCAGTTCATGGAGATCTGCGATTCCTTCTATCCGCCGGATGCGGTAACGGCTTCGATCACCCAGCAGCGGGCTTGGTACGACGCACTATGCGCCCGGTTCGACCGCCCCTTGCCCGCAGGCCTCCAGACCAGCGACGAGGTCGTTTCCGGAAAGATCCCTGTCCGGCGCTACAAGCCCGCCAATATCGGCACGGCAACGAATCTGCTCTATCTCCACGGCGGCGGTTTCGTCGTCGGCTCGCTCGACAGCCATCATGCCATCTGCGCGGAAATCGCCGACTATGCCGGCGCGGAGTTGATCTCCGTCGACTACCGGCTGGCGCCGGAATATCGCTGGCCGGTGCAGACGGACGACTGTTTCAGCGTCCTCAGGCAACTGCTTGCCGAAAAGAAATCCGTCGTGCTGATCGGCGACAGCGCCGGCGGCAATCTCGCGGCAGGGCTGGCGGTGCGGGCGAAAACCGAGGGACTTTCGGGAGTCGTCGGCCAGATTTTGATCTACCCCGCGCTGGGCGGCGATCTCGTTTCCGGCTCTTACCAGGAAATGGCCGATGCACCCGGACTGACGACGGCGGATGTCAGCTATTATCGCACCATCCTGCAGGCTCCGTCGGGCGATCCGGTCGCAGAGCCGCTTGCTTCTTCTTCCTTGGCCGGCCTTCCGCCGGCCTTCATTACGGTGGCACATTACGACCCGCTGCGCGACGACGGCCGCAATTACGCGGCGCGTCTTGCGCAGGCGGGCGTCGAAGTCTGGTTCCGCGAGGAGCCCCAGATGGTGCATGCCTGGCTGCGCGCGCGCCATATGAGCGAAGGCGCGCGCGCCGGCTTTGCCGCCATATGCGCGGCGGCAAGCCGGTTTGCTGCTTCGCGCTGACCTACATCAGATCGCGGGCGATACGCGTTTCCTCGAAGATCTTCTCGAAAATCTGCGTTTCGCCTTCATAGGCGATCACCGAAGCGCTGATGATCCAGTCCTTTGTCGTGCAGGATATGGATGAAGTCGCGACCGTGCGAACGAACCAGCCGGGGCGCTGCATGTCGCAGGTCCAGGTCGAGACGCCTGTCATCGATAGCGGGTCGTTTGCCCCGATCGACCAGATTTCCTCGCGCAACTGGCGCGTGGAAAGACCTGTACCGGGATGTTCGGAAAGGCCCGTATCCTCCTGAATTTCATAGCGGGTTCGACCTGCGGAGAGATCGCGCACCACCTGCCGCTTCGTCGAACCCGGCACATGTTCGATATATTTCGGCAAGGGATCGGGGTTATCGGGCTGCTTCACGTCGACGATCTCGTGCGCGCCGAGCTTGGGCAGCGCCAGGTCGATAGAGGCGATATCGATCGTCAGCCCCGGATCCTCCGGCGGCGGCAGGACCATCGGCCAATAGGCGGAAGAGAGCGACAGACGGATGCGATGCCCCTTGCGCAAACGATAGCCGCAGGCATCCAGCGTCACGGTCACGGTGGTCCGCTCTCCCTTGTTCAGCGGCTCGGGGGCGGCATTGCCGTTGCGATGAGCGAGATTGAGAACGCCGAAGGAGACGCGCGTCGCCGTGCCGTCCGGATGGATATCGACGAGCCTTGCGCAGAGATTGGCGGTCTCCGCATCGCATCGCAGCGTCAGCGTGACGACCGGGCGTCCGAGATAATCGTGGTCCTCCGTCAGTGGTGCGGTCTGGAAGGTCAGCGATCCGGCGTCATCGATGCGCTGGTCGATCGCCATTTCGGCGTCGGGCTTCAGGGTGAACCATTCGCCCGAGGCCGTGCCGGTGTCGAGCGGCGAGCGCAGATAGACGGGATGCTCCGGTGCATGCGGTGTCGGTGCGCCTTCCATCAATGTGCCGAGCTGGTCGACATGGAAGCGCTGCATTTCCGGCGGCCGCCATTCCCGTTTGGCGATCCAGAAGCCGGGATCGAAATCGCGGCGCTTTGCGGGTTTGGCCGCGTCGAGAATATAGGCGCGTACGGATGGTGTGTTCTCGGCACCGTTGCGCTCGCCGCGCAGCCAGCGGTTCCACCAGTTGATGGCTTCGCCATGGAAATCGGCGCGCGGCTTCGGCCAGGCGAAATGCGGATATTTGTGGACCCAAGGGCCGATAAGAGCCTTCGCCGTATCCCCGAGACCCTCCACGGCCAGCAGCGGCGTGTTGCGATAGCCGTCCGCCCAGCCCGCGATGACGAGAGCCGGAACGTCGAAGCCCGCAAAATCCTCGCAGATCGATCCGTGCCGCCAGAAGTCGTCGCGGCGCTGATGCCGGAGCCATTCCTCCATGAAGAAGGGTTCCTGTTCGAGGCGCTGCAGCCACATGTCCCGCCAGTCGTCGCCGACGATGGCCGGATCGGGCGAGCGCGACTGGTAGCCGAGCATGGTCGCCGCCCAGGAGAGCTGGGCGGAGAGGTGGCAGCCGTTCTTGTAATGGATGTCGTCGTTATAGCGATCGACCGTCGAGGCGATCGATATGACCGCCTTAAGCGCCGGTGGTTTCAGGGCCGCCACCTGCAGGCAGTTGAAGCCGCCCCAGGAAATGCCCATCATGCCGACCGAGCCGTTCGACCACGGCTGCGCCGCGATCCAGGCGATCAGCTCGCAGGCATTGGCAAGCTCGAGCTCGGTATATTCGCCGTCGATGATGCCGCTGGATTCGCCGGAGCCTCTTATATCGACGCGCACCCCGGCGATGCCGGCTGCGGCAAAGACCGGATAGGTGGATTCGTCGCGGGGGCTCGTTCCATCGCGCTTGCGGTAGGGCAGGAATTCGAAAACCGCCGGCACCGGATCGGTGTCCGCGCCATCTGGCATCCAGATGCGCGCGGCCAGGCGCGTGCCGTCCTTGAGGGTAATCCAGTGGTTTTCGATGGTCGTGAAGCTTCGCTCTGCCATGATCATATGTCCTGAAGATTTTTAGGCATCAAACCACACGCGGCTGCCGATATAGCCGTTGGACGTGTCGTTGCCGATGTCGTCGACATATCCCTTCAGCGTTTTCGACGAGGCCATCAGATAGTCGTTGAAAACGGGCAGGATCAAGCCGCCGTCGTCTCGCACCATCAGCGCCAGCTGGCGATAAAGCGCTTTGCGCTTCGTCTCATCCAGCTCGGATCTTGCCTGCAATACCATCTTGTCGAACTCGGGGTTCTTGAAACGGGTGTCGTTCCATTCGGCGGTCGACAGATAGGAGGTGGAATAGCGGGAATCCTGTGTCGGACGGCCACCCCAGAAAGAGGCGCAGAAAGGCTGCTTGTTCCAGACGTTGGTCCAGTAGCCGTCTTCCGGCTCGCGCTGCACATCGATCTTGATCCCGGCCTTGCGCGCGCTTTCCTGGAACAGGGTTGCTGCATCCACGGCGCCGGGGAAAGCCGCATCGGATGTGCGCAGCAGGATCGGACGGTCTAGGCCCGATTTCTTGAAGTGGAAGGCGGCCTTGTCCGGATCGTAGGGGCGCTGCTCGATATCGGTTGGTGCGAGCGCATAATTGGAATTGACCGGATAGTCGTTGCCGATCGTTCCGTAGCCGCCCAGCACCTTGTCCAGGATCGACTGGCGGTCGATGGCGTATTTCAGCGCGAGCCGAAGGTCGTTGTTGTCGAAAGGCGCCGTGTCGCAATGCATCAGAAAGCAGTAGAAACCCTTGCCGGCACTCCGGACGATATCGACATTCGGCGCGCGCTTGAGCATCGGAACGGTCTTCGGGTCGACGCTGTTGACGAAATGGACCTGGCCGGACGCCAGGGCGGCGATACGGGCGGTATTGTCGTTGATGACGAGTATCTCGACGCTGTCGACGAAGCCGCGGTCGGAACGCCAATCCTTCGGATTCTTCTCGAACAGCGCGCGGACGCCGGGCTCGAAGCTTTTCAGAATATACGGCCCGGTGCCGATGGCGGCGGCAGGCTTTTCCACGCCACCTTTCGGCTGAATGATCAGATGGTAGTCGGTGAGAAGGAGCGGCAGGTCCGCATTGCCTTCCGAAAGCGTCAGGACGAGCTCTCCCGCCTTTTCCTCGATACCGGTGATCGAGGCCATCAGTCCGAGCGCGCCTGACTGAGAATTTTTGTCCGCATGCCGCTTCAGCGTGGCGACGATGTCGGCGACGGTCATCTTGCTGCCGTCGTGAAACTGCACGTCATCCCTGATCTTGAAGGTCCAGACGGATGCGTCCGCCGACGGCGACCAGGAGGTTGCCAGCGACGGCAGGGGCGCGCCGGTCTTGGGATCCGATTCGACCAGCGTATCTCCCCAGAGACGGCCAATGACGAACAGCACGGATGCGCTGTATGTTGCCGGATCGAGCTCGTCGCTGGTGGCGCCACCCTTGAGGCCGAGCTTCAGATGGCCGCCGCGTTTGGCTTCCTGGGCGCGGGCGTCACGCGGCATCAGCAAACCCGAGGCGAGGCCCGGCAGAGCGCCCAGGGCGACCGCACCGCCGAGAAATTGGCGGCGGCGGATGTTCAGATGCGAAGATTGATCATTTTGACGCGTCATTGCAGTTCCCTCATTTGCAGTTTTGTAGGAGGAAACGTAGAGGCCGGGCCGCCTCGCGCAATTTCGCGACTTGACGTATGTTTAAGCGAGTTTACGCTAGTCTTACCAAGACGGAGTCCCCATGCCGCATCTAGTCGAGAACCTCAAGATTGCCTGCGCCACACAGCGTTCCATTTCGCATGTGTGTCGTGCAATCGACCTCAATCGCCAGCAATTCAACCGCTATATAAACGGCCAGACGAGGCCGTCCGCCCACAACCTGGCCCGTATCGCCAGGTATTTCGATCTCGATGCGGCGGACTTTCTTCTTGCCCCGAAGCTCTTTCGCGAGCGGCTTCGGGGACCGTCCCTCGGGTTCAATGAAAGCTCCGATCTCCTGAAGGCCTTCCCGGGAAACCTTGCTGCCCTGCGGCGCCATATCGGATATTTCCAGACCTATCACCGTTCGCCGTCCTGGCCGGGAATGGTTGTCTGTTCGTGCAGTCGCCTCAGCGAGCAGGGTGGGCTGGTGCGCGTCAAGTCGATGGAGCGCCTCAGGGACCCGGGAAACGGCATCCAGCAGTTTTCAAAATATGTGGGAATGGCCGCGTTTCACAGGAACCGGATCTTCATTACGGAGCGTGTCGTCGGTCCGAACTCCATGCTGTCGCAGACCATTCTCTTGCCGTTCGACGAGCATCAGCGCGTCTATCTGCGCGGAACGACCATGGGGGTCTCCTGGAGAAAGGAAAACCTTCCCTATGCGTCGCGGATGATCTGGCGGCACATCGGTGCCGAACCCGATTTGCGCGAGCTGTTATCGCGCTGCGGATCCCTGCCGCTGTCGTCGCGCCAGCTGCCTCCGACGGTGCGCTCGTTCCTCGCGGACCCATCGGCCGAAGTGTATGCGGTGCCGGCGGAATATTGACGGCACCGTTTTCGCACGGAACCGTGATTCAGGCGATCGTTTGGATGGCTGCGAAGTTTGACGGGCCTTTCGGTCGGGTATGTCGGATTGCCTGACAGCCGGAGCAGCGCCTTTACAGGATATATTAAGAATCACTTTATAAGAATATTTCTATCGTGCCGTGTAGTGACGCATATTTTGACGTTTGGGGGTGTCTGAATGCTTCTCTCTACAAGAACGGATGTAGATTCCAGCTCGCATGTTTACTTCGACGATTTGTTTCGCAAGGAAGCGAAGATCAATTTGGATCGTGATGCGGATATTCCCGACATCGTTTCAGTCAACCGAGCCTTGAATTTCATAAAATGCCTGTGGAGCGACACCGGCGAGGAGATGGATGTCAACGTATTCTATCGTCATCGCACCCTTGAATCGTTCGGCTTTGCAATTTCCAATCACGAGGACCTCTCGGCCTCGCACAAAATCATAGAACTCCGAGGCGGGGGCGGCATCGCGCCGCTGCTGGTATTCGCCGGAGGTGCAAGCTGCTTTCTGGAAATGCAGCAACTGATCAAGAAAATCAGCTTTCCAGGGCCGATCCTCGGCGTCGCGTTGACGCCCTTCTGCCGCGATCCTCGGCATCCGGCAACGGTAGAAGACGAAATCGAGAGCGCGCTGAGGGCGCTGCAGGCGGCGGGGATAGAAGAGCCTTATCGACTGCTCGGCTATTCTTTCGGCGGCGTTTTTGCCCTGGAGCTTGCCCGTGCCTTGAGAGCGCAGGAAAAAGAGATCGCGTTCCTCGGGATGCTCGATACTCCGCTGAGCGAGCAGGAGTGGCCGGTAGCGGTCTGGGGCAAGTTCATGTGGCAACGCTGGCGGAGAGCGCGCAGCAGAAAGAGGAACCTGGCGAAAGCCGGCACTCCTGCCCGAGACCGGGCGCCGGCAAAGCCCCGCTTGCCGGCTACGCAGCGCCGGGAACGTCTGGCAAGACTCTTGAAGCCGCTTTCGTTCCGCTACGCCGACCCGCGTACTGCCTATTATCCGGAGCTGGCGCCTCAGTGGATGGGAAATTATCCTCCGCTATACGATGCCGCCGGCAGACAACTACTCCGTATGAAAGGCCTTTACAAGCCGAGCCGCTATGACGGGCAACTGACTTTCTATCGCAGCCTTCAAGGCTCTCCGGTCGATTGCGATCCAAAGTCCATATGGGCGCGCTTTCTCGTTCATGCGGATTGGGTGGACGTTCCCGGCAATCATCAGAGCATGATTGCCGGACGCAACGCCGGTACATTGGCTCACGACCTCAGCAACCGCCTCATGCGCTGAGTTCTCTATCGGCATAAAAGCGAGCAAGGATCGAATGGTCAGGGCTTGAGATGGCAAGCCGTCAATTTCCCGCGCTCTCCATTTTTCGCGTCGCCAAGACACGCTCCAGCCATCCGATCTCCATCTCGGGCACGGATTTCAACAGCAGGTCGGTATAATCGTCGAAAGGCGGCGACAGAGCCTGCGACTTCGCGCCGAAGCGAACGAGCTTGCCGCGGTGCATCACGGCAACGCTGTCGGCGATGGCGCGGACGATGGCGATGTCATGGGTGATGAAGACGTAGGAAAGATGCGCCTCCTCCTGTAGCTTGAGCAGCAATTTCAGGATGCCTTCGGCCACCAGCGGATCGAGCGCCGATGTCGGCTCGTCGCAAAGGATGAGTTCCGGCTTGGCGGCGAGCGCACGCGCGATGGCGACGCGCTGCTTCTGGCCGCCGGAAAGCTCGGCCGGATAGCGGTCGATGAAGCCGTTGCCCATCTCGATCTGGTCCAGCAGTTCCTTGACGCGCGCCGTCTTTGCCGCGCCGTGCAGGCCGTCGTAGAAGGTCAGCGGCCGGCCGATGATATCGCGCACGGTCTGGCGCGGGTTCATGGCGGTATCGGCCATCTGGTAGATCAGCTGGATGCGGCGCAGTTCTTCGCGAGAGCGGTTTTTCAGTGCCGGCGTCAGCGGCTTGCCGTCGAAGGATATCCGTCCGTCGCTCGGCGGCAGCAGGCCGGTAATCACGCGGGCGAGCGTAGATTTCCCCGAACCGGATTCGCCGACCACCGCCAGAGTCTGGCCTTTGGGAACATGTAGAGAAACATCGTGCAATACCTTGAAACCATTGGAATATTGCGCGCTGATATTCTCGACTTTCAAAAGCGCGCCGGATTGGTCGGCGGCTTCCGCCCGTGCTTCCTGGCGAACGTTGACGAGGGCGCGGGTATAGTCCTGCCGCGGCTCCTCGATGATCTGCCGGACACTGCCATATTCGACCGTCTTGCCGTGCCTCAGCACCATGATGTCGTCGGAAATCTGCGCGACGACGGCGAGATCGTGAGTGATGTAGAGCGCCGCCGTGCGTGTCTCTTCGATCGCATGCTTGATGGCGGCGAGCACATCGATCTGCGTGGTGACGTCGAGCGCCGTCGTCGGCTCGTCGAAGACGATCAGTTCCGGATTGGAGCAGAGCGCCATGGCGGTCATGGCGCGCTGCAGCTGTCCACCCGAAACCTGGTGCGGATAACGGTCGCCGAACGTTTCCGGATTGGGCAGGCCAAGGACCTGAAAAAGATAGAGCGCTCGCTTCTTCGCCTCCTCCTTCGTCATCAGCCGGTGCTTGACGGTGGCCTCGATCACCTGATCGCCGAGCCGATGCGCCGGGTTGAAGGCGGCGGCGGCCGATTGCGCGACATAGCAGACCCGCGCGCCACGGATCTTGCGGATACCGGATTTGCCGAGCGGCAGGATGTCGACGCCGTCGAGCAGCACCTGACCGCCGGTAATCTCGGCGCCGCCGCGGCCGTAGGCGAGTGCGGAAAGGCCGATGGTGGACTTGCCGGCGCCGGACTCGCCGATCAGGCCGAGCACCTTGCCCTTCTGGAGATCGAAGGAGACACCATCGACGATGGTGACGCGTTTCGGCGGCTCGCCCGGCGGATAGCTGGTTGCCTCGATCTTGAGATCGCGGACGGAAAGAAGCTCAGGCATCGCCACGCCCTCCCTTGAGGCTGGAGGTGCGCCTTAGAAGCCAGTCGACCACCAGATTGACACAGATTGCGAGGGCCGCGATGGCGGAGCCCGGCACGAGGGCAGCTGAAATGCCGAATATGATGCCGTCCTTGTTGTCCTTGACCATGCCGCCCCAGTCGGCCGCCGGCGGCTGAATGCCGAGGCCGAGGAAGGACAGGGTGGAGAGAAACAGGATCGAGAAGGCGAAGCGCAGGCCGAATTCCGCCAGCAGCGGCGAAAGCGTATTCGGCAGGATCTCGCGGAAGATGATCCAGATCTTGCCTTCGCCGCGAAGCTTGGCCGCCTCCACGAATTCCATGACCGCGACGTCGAGCGCCACGGCGCGGCCGAGGCGGTAGACGCGGGTGGAATCGAGAATGGCCATGACCAGAATCAGCACGATCAGGTTCTGCGGCAGCACCGCAAGCACGACGAGCGCGAAGATCAGCGTCGGGATCGACATCATCAGGTCGTTGAAGCGCGAGAAGATCGTATCGATCAGCCCGCGCGAGACGGCGGCGGTAAAACTGAGGATGATGCCGAGCGAGAAGGAGATGATCGTGGCTGCCAGCGCGACGAACAGGGTCGTGCGAGTGCCGTAGATGAGACGCGACAGGATATCGCGGCCGAGGTTATCGAGGCCGAAGAAATACTGCGCATCGGCCGGCTGCCAGACGTTGCCGACGACTTCGGTCTCCCCATGAGGGGCGATCCAGGGGGCGAAGATCGCGCAAATGAAGGCGATCAGGATGCCTGCCATTCCGATCCAGGCTGTAATGGGGATATCTCTCAATCTCATCGCGGATGCCTCAGGCGCGGGTTGGCGACGATGGCAAGAATATCCGCCGTCATGTTGAGGAAGATGTAGACGGCGGCAAAGATCAGGCCGCAGGCCTGCACGACGGGCATGTCGCGCACCGTCACCGCATCGACCATGTACTGCCCCATGCCGGGATAGACGAAAACGACTTCCACCACGACGACGCCGACGATGAGATAGGCAAGGTTCAGCGCGATGACGTTGATGATCGGCGCCAGCGCATTGGGGGCGGCGTGCCTGACGATGGCGCGGAAGGCGGAGAGGCCCTTCAGCTCGGCCGTTTCCATATAGGCCGACGACATGACGGACAGAATGGCTGCCCGCGTCATGCGCATCATATGGGCAAGCACGACCAGAACCAGCGTTGCCGTGGGCAGGGCGATCGCCTTCAGCCGGTCGATGAAGCCCATGCCGTCGAAGACCGTCGCCGGAAAGGTCGCGACGCCGAATTTGACGGAAAAGAACATGATGAGGAGATAGCCGATGAAGAATTCCGGCAGGGAAATCGCCGCGAGCGAGATGACGTTGATGATCTTGTCGGGCATGCGATTCCTGAAATGGACGGCCAGCATGCCGAGACAGACCGCCAGCGGCACCGAGATCAACGCGGCGAAACCGGCAAGAAAGAGAGAATTGCCGAGCCGCTTGCCGATCTGCTCGCTGACGGAATTCTTGCTGGCCCAGGAGGTGCCGAAATCGCCCTGCACGGCATGGCCGAGCCATTCCACATAGCGGGTGACGACCGGCCGGTTGAGGCCGAGTTCCTCGCGGATATTGGCGACCGCCTGCGGCGTGGCCGACTGGCCGAGATAGGTGGTGGCGAAATCGCCGGGCAGGGCTTCCAGCCCGCCGAAGATCAGGATGGAGACTGCAAACAGCAGGACGATGCTGAGCAGGCAACGCTCGATAACGAGGGCCAGCAGCGGAAAACGCTGCTTGAACCTCAGCCCGGGCAAAACGGTTCCGGGGGGAAGATTGGACATGGCCGATGCCTCGCGCTTAAAGCAGTTCAGTGTCTCAAGTATTTGCTGAACAACCCTATTTTGTTGTTTTACGCAATTCCAGCAGGAAAAAGGTTAAGCACTTTTTCCTGAAATTGCCATCAACGCCGGGAGGACCGCGAAAGGTTTCCGCGGTCCCGGGCTTGGTCAAGGATGAGGGCGTTCTCGCCCGGCGTGAGGCATCAGGCGTCCAGCCAGACGCGGGTCGCGACGTAGCCGTTCGACATGTCGTTGCCGATGTCGTGGACGTAGCCCTTCACCTGCTTGGTGGAGGCGTTCACGAAATCGTTGAACATCGGCAGAATGACGCCGCCTTCGTCGCGCACCATCATCGCCATGGCGCGGTAGAGCTCCTTGCGCTTGGCCTCGTCCAGTTCGGAGCGGGCCTCCAGCAGAAGCTTGTCGAAGTCCGGGCGCTTGAAGCGGGTGTCGTTCCAGTCCGCCGTCGAAAGATAGGCGGTGGAATACATCTGGTCCTGCGTCGGCCGGCCACCCCAATAGGAGGTGGAGAAGGGCTGCACGTTCCAGACGTTCGTCCAGTAGCCGTCACCCGGCTCGCGCTTGACCTCGATGTTGATGCCGGCCTTCTTGCAGCTTTCCTGATAGAGGACGGCCGCATCCACGGCGCCCGGGAAGGCGACTTCGGACGTGCGCAGCAATACAGATCCGCTGTGGCCCGACTTCTTGTAGTGGAAGGCGGCCTTGTCGGGATCGTAGGCCCGCTGCTCGATACCTTCAGGGAAGAGGGCATAGGTGTTGTTGATCGGGAAGTCGTTGCCGAGCTTGCCGTAGCCGCCAAGGATCTTCTTGACCATGGTCTCGCGATCCATGGCGTATTTCAGCGCCAGGCGCAGGTCGTTGTTGTCGAACGGCGCCGTATTGCAATGCATGATGAAGACATAGTGACCGCGGCCGGCGGTGGCCAGGATGTCGACGGTCGGCGCACGCTTCAAAAGATCCACGGTCTTGGGATCGACGCGGTTGATGTAATGGACCTGACCGGACGACAGGGCGGCGATACGCGCCGTCGCATCGTTCATCGTGATGATTTCGACGCTGTCCACAAAGCCGCGATCCGTACGCCAGTCGTCCTTGTTGCGCTCGAAGGTGGCGCGTACGCCGGGTTCGAAGCTGACCATTTTGTAGGGGCCGGTGCCGATCGAGGCGAGGGGATCGTCATAGCCGCCATTCGGCTGAATGACGAGGTGGTAGTCGGTTAGGAGCAACGGCATATCGGCGTTGCCCTCGGTCAGCGTCAGGACGAGATTGTCGCCGTCGGCCTTGATCTCCTTGATCGACTTCATGACTCCGAGCGCGCCGGATTCCGATTTTGCGTCGGTATGGCGCTTGAGCGTTGCAATGACGTCGTCGATCGTCAGTTCCTTGCCGTTGTGGAACTTGACGCCCTTGCGGATCTTGAAGGTCCAGGTGGCGGCGTCCTTCGACGGTTCCCACGATTCGGCCAGGGCGGGTACGGCAGCGCCGGTCAGCGGGTGGGACTCCACCAGCATGTCGCCCCAGCAGCGGCCGATGCAGAACATGACCTGAGACAGGAATTTCGCCGGGTCCTTGGAGTCGGTCGCAGCACCGCCTTCGAGGCCGAGCTTCAGATGGCCGCCGCGCTTCGGTTCGGCCGCCATCGCACTTTCGGTAAAGAGTTTGTCGGCGAGCGCCAAAGTCACGCCGGCCGCCATTGCGCGTCCCATGAATTCGCGGCGGCTGAGGCCGCCCGCAGTGACGCGGCCTGCCAGGTATTTCGTGTAGTCGTTCATTCCCCTGTTCCTTTTTCTTGCCGTGTTGACAATACTCCCGGGGAGCCGCTTCACCGCACGGTTCCTCTTCCGTGTGAAGCCTGCTGCCCGCGATCATGCGGGAAATCCGGCGGTTGCCGCCGCCTCTACTTTCCTTTCCAGATTGGGGCCCGCTTTTCCGCGAAAGCCCGTGCGCCTTCCAATTGATCCTCGCTCGAATAAAGAATGTCGACGGTCGCAAACTGCCGTTTGGTGATCTTGTTCATGGCAGTCTGAAACGTCGAGCCCTCCGCTTCGCGAACGATTTCCTTTATGGCCGCGTAGACGAGGGGCGGCCCGCTTGCCAGCAGGCGGGCAAGGTCCCATGCCCTGTCCACCAGCTTGTCGGCCATGACGATCTCGTTGACGAAACCCCAGCGGTGCGCCTCCTCGACATTGAGCCAGCGGCCGGTCAGCAGCATGTCCATGGCGATATGATAGGGAATGCGCTTCGGCAGCTTGATCGATGCCGCGTCGGCGACGGTGCCCGAACGGATCTCGGGCAATGCGAAAGTCGCGTGGGGAGCGGCAATGATCATATCGGCGGAAAGCGCAATTTCGAGACCGCCGCCGCAACAGATGCCGTTGACGGCACAGATGACCGGCTTGTTGAGGTCGCGCAGTTCCTGCAGGCCGCCGAAACCGCCGACGCCGTAATCGCCGTCCACGGCATCGCCGGCGGCTGCGGCCTTCAGATCCCAGCCGGCGGAAAAGAATTTCTCGCCGGCACCGGTGACGATGGCGACGCGCAGGTCCGGATTGTCACGGAAGTCGCGAAAGATCAGCCCCATCTTGCGGCTCGTCGTCAGGTCGATGGCGTTTGCCTTCGGCCTGTCGATGACGACCTCCAGGATGCCGTTGTCGCATCGGGTTCGAATGGGGTCTTGCAACTTCTGCTACCTCCTTCGCCGAATGAGAGCATCCGCAGCAATGACACCGCGAGATTCAGGTAGGACCATCAATGGATTAATGTCTAGTTCTTCAAGCTGTGCGGCATTCTTTACGACATATTCTGCCGCTGATACGACGGCATCGGCAACGATATCGAGGCTGCTGCCGCTACTGCCGCGGAATCCTTCGATCAATTTGCGGACTTTCAGCCGCGAAATGCCGTCCAGAACCTCGGCTTTCGTGACCGGTAGCGGCAAAACGATAGAATCTTCAAGCAATTCCACCAGAATTCCGCCCGCACCGACCGTCAGGGTCAGGCCGACGACCGGATCGCGGACCGCGCCGACGATCAATTCCGCAAGAGGCCGGTCGATCATGCGCTCGACGAGAAATCCATGCGCGACATGGGCCATGCCCTCGGCCGCATCTCTGACGGCGTTCCTATCCCACAGGTTGAGCCTGACCGCGCCCACATCGGATTTGTGTTCGACGCCGAGCGCCTTGAGCGCAACTGGAAATCCGAGCTGCTCGGCCGCGTCGGCCGCCTCGTTTGCCGTGGTCGCGGTCTTGCCGCGCGGGATTGCAAGGCCCGCTGCCTCAAGCTCCGCCTTGGCTGCCGCCTCGTTCAAGGTGTCGATCTCGCCCGGCGCGGGCGGCGTGCTAAGCAGTGCCGATGGCTGCGGCCTCTTCCAGGCGCTGGCGATCCCGCTGGCAATGTCAGCCGCCGCCAACGTCTCGCTGATGCCGCAGAACGGCACGATGCCGGCATCGATCAATCGCTGCGCGATTGCCTCAGGCATGTTTTCGGGCAGCGTCGCCAGAATGCCGGCGCGCGCTCCGGTCTGCTTCGCCGCCGCGGCAACGGCCGAAACGGTGATCATCCAGTCCGCACCGTCGCAGCGATCCTCCCGGGGAAAGTCGAGCACGATGAGATTGAGGGCATAGCCGCCCGCGAACATGGCGCTGAAAGCCTCCGTCTGCCGGGCGAGATTGCCCCAGACGAAGGTGTGGTAATCGAGCGGGTTGGAGAGCGTCACCATCTGCCCGAGGGTCGCGCGCAGAGCAGGCAGTTGCTCGGCTTTCAGGGCGCGGAACTCGACCTTCCGGCCGACGGCCGCATCGGCCATCAGCGACGCCTCGCCACCCGAACAGCTCATCGAGGAGATCGCATTTCTTCCGAGCGGGCCTGCGACATGCAGGAGTTTCAGCGTCTCGATCAGCTCCGGCAAGGTCGAAACGCGGCCGATGCCGAGGCGATCGAGAACGGCGCCGGCGACTGCGTCGCTGCCGGCAAGCGAAGCGGTGTGCGAGACGGTGGCGCGCTGTGCCTGTTCGGATTTGCCGACTTTCAGCGCAATGACGGGTTTCCTGAGTTCCCTGGCGCGTATTGCGAGAGCTTCCAGTGCCCGGATGTCGCCGAAACCTTCGATATGCAGGCCGACCGCCGTAACGCGCGGATCGTCGAGAACGGCATGGGCAAGATCCGCGAGGCCCGTCTGCGCCTGGTTGCCCGCCGTCATCAGATAGCTGATGGGCAGGCCGCGTTTCTGCATGCTGAGATTGATGGCGATGTTGGAGGATTGGGTGAGGATCGCGACGCCGCGCCCGGTTCTTACGATGCCATGCTGATCCGGCCAGAGCAGGGCGCCATCAAGCCCGTTGATCATGCCGTAGCAATTCGGTCCGACGATCGGCATGGTGCCGGCTGCCTCGACCAGAGCCCGCTGCAGATCCGCGCCATCGGCCAATTCCGCAACCGCTTCACTGAAACCGGACGCGTAGCAGACGGCGCCACCGGCGCCTCCGGCGGAAAGTGCGCGAACGATATCCACGGTGAGCGTGCGGTTGACGCCGACGAAAGCGGCATCCGGCGCCTTTGGCAACTCCGCGACCGACCGATAGCAGCGGCGGCCAAGCACGCTTTCCAGCGTGGGATGCACCGGCCAGATCTCGCCCGCAAATCCCATGAGATCGCATTGCTCGATGACGCGCCGCGCTTCGCGGCCTCCGAAGACGGCGATCGTTCCAGGTCTGATGAGGCGGTCGAGCGAGCGCTGCGTCATCGGTTCATGCTCCGAGCGGCCGAAGCAGGTCGCGGCTGATGATATGCCGCTGGATCTCCGAAGTGCCGTCCCAGATGCGCTCGACGCGGGCATCGCGCCAGAAGCGGGCAAGCGGCAGGTCGTCCATCAACCCCATGCCGCCGAAGATCTGGATCGCCTCGTCGGTGACGCGGGCGAGCATTTCCGAGGCATAGAGCTTGGCCGATGCGATCTCGCGATTGGCGGGGATGCCGGCATCCAGCTTCCAGGCGGCGGACAGGGTCAGGAGGTCGGCGGCGTCGATCTCGGTGATCATGTCGGCAAGCTTGAACGATACGCCCTGATTGGCGCCGATCGGCTTGCCGAACTGCTTGCGCTCGGCGGCATAGGGCAGGGCAAGGTCGAAGACGCGGCGAGCCCGCCCGACGCAGGTCGCAGCGACGGTGAGGCGGGTTCCGTAGAGCCATTGATTGGCAAGATCGAAGCCGCGATGCACTTCGCCGAGCACCTGCGACTTCGGCAGGCGGCAATCGGTGAAATTCAGGATGCAGTTGTGATAGCCGCGATGGGAAACCGAGTCATAACCCTTGAGGATGTCGAAACCCGGCGTGCCGCGATCGACCAGGAAGGCGGTGATCTTCTTCTTGGTGCCCCTGTGGGTCTCTTCCTCGCCGGTTGCGGCAAAGACGATGACGAAATCGGCGACGTCGGCGTGCGAAATGAAATGTTTGGTGCCGTTGAGCACGAAATCATCGCCATCCTGCCTTGCTGCGCATTTCATGCCGCGCATGTCGGAGCCGGCGTCCGGCTCGGTGATGGCGAGCGCATCGATTTTTTCCCCGCGCACCGCCGGCAGGAGATAGCGTTCGCGCTGCTCGCCTTCGCAGGCCATCAAAATGCCGGATGGACGACCGAAGAAGACGGTCAGCCCCAGAGACCCGCGGCCCAGCTCGCGTTCGACGAGGGTAAAGGTGGTGTGATCGAGCCCGGCGCCGCCGATTTCCTCGGGAAAGTTGCAGGCATAGAAGCCAAGCTCAATGCATTTGCGCCGGATCTCGTTTCCGATATCCGGCGGTACAAGGCCGGTGCGCTCGACCTCGTTTTCGTGCGGATAGATCTCCGTCTCCACGAAGTCCCTGACCGTCTTGACGATCATCTCCTGTTCTTCGCTGAGTCCGAAATTCACGATCGCTTCCTCCTAGCGTTTTTGTCCCACATGACGGCCGGCTCCCTCCGGCACTGGCAAGCTTGCATGCGCCTCGGCGATCGGCCTCAGTTTGCTCAGCACCTCCTCCGGTGCGGCAACGGCCTTGCCCGCCTTGGCATCGACATGCAGCAGCATCTGTTCCGCGGTGGCGATGACGTCACCGCTTGCCGTATCGTGCAGCGCATGGAACACATGCAGCCGCTTTTCGTCGGAGCTGAGTATCTGGCAGGTCGAATGGATGGCCTGCCCGAGCTTGGCTTCGCCGAGATGGCGGATATGGGTCTCCACCGTGTAGTAGCTATGGCCGCGCTCGACATAATCGAGGTCGACGCCGATCAGGCGCAGGAGTGCGTCCGAGGTGTCGCCGAACACCTGCAAATAGCGATGCTCTGTCATATGGCCATTATAGTCGACCCAAGCTGGATTGACCTTGGTGTCGATCAGGCGCAGCGGCTCTGTAGCGTCGAGGGCCTGTTTTTCTCCGCCGCCGGCGGCCCAAAGCTGCTGCTCGAAATCCTTCAGGAGCTTGCCGGCGCCCCAGCCCTTGCCGCCATGGCTTCCCTTCAGGCTCTGGAGAATGCCGACGAGGTTTTCGTCGCGGATGCGCTCGAGTTCGCGGATCGACAGGCCGTCCGCCTGCTCGTCCGACTGCTGGCCGATCTTTTCAACGAGGGCATCGTCGAGATCGACGACGTCCATCAGCTTCGTCCAGTTCCACTGCAATGCCGGACCGAACTGCGCCAGGAAGTGACGCATGCCCGCTTCGCCGCCGGCGATGCGATAAGTCTGGAACAGGCCCATCTGCGCCCAGCGCAGGCCGAAGGAATAGCGGATGACGTCATCGAGCGTCTCGACGGTGCAGATATCGTCCTTGATGAGCCACAGCGCCTCGCGCCAGAGCGCTTCCAGCAGGCGATCGCCGACGAAGGCCTCGATTTCCTTGGCGATATGCACGCCCTTCATACCAATAGGCGGCAGCCTGTCCATCGCAGCCTTGATCGTCGCTGCACTGGTCTTTTCGCCGCCGACGATCTCGACCAGCGGCAGGAGATAGACCGGATTATAGGGATGGGCGACGAAAAGGCGCTCGGGGTGGCGCATGTCGCGTTGCAGATCCGTCGGCAGAAGCCCGGACGTGGACGAGCCGATCAGGGCATCCGGCCGAGCAGCCGCGTCGATCTGCGTCAGCACCTTGCGCTTGAGGTCCAGCCGCTCGGGCACGCTTTCCTGTATCCAGTCGGCTCCGTCGACCGCCGCTTCCAGCGTGTCGCGGAAAGTGAGCCTGCCGCGCGGCGGAAGCGGCGCGCCGGTCAGCATCGCATAGGCTTTTTCGGCATTGGCGAGCACTTCGCCGACGATGCGGGTTGCTTCCGGATGCGGATCGTAGACATCGACATCGATGCCGGCCAGCAGGAAACGGGCGATCCATCCGCCGCCGATGACGCCGCCGCCGATGCAGGCCGCCTTGTTGATCTCGGTCATCGGAGCCTCAGCGCTTCGTCAGTTTCAGCTTCTTGCGGACATCTTCGGGGCCGATGATGCGCGCACCCATGCCTTCGATCACCTGCACCGCCTTTTCGACAAGCTGCGCGTTGGTGGCGAGCATGCCCTTTCCGGCATAGAGATTGTCCTCCAGCCCGACGCGGACATTGCCGCCGGCAAGGATTGCGGCCGCGGGATAGGCCATGGCGTTGCGGCCGATGGAGAAGGCCGAGAAGGTCCAGCTTTTGGGAACGTTGTTGACCATCGCCATAAAGGTGTTGAGGTCGTCGGGCGCCCCCCAGGGGATGCCCATGCAGAGCTGGATGAGGACCGGGTCCTCGATCAGGCCCTCCTCGGCAAGCTGCTTGGCGAACCAGAGATGACCGGTGTCGAATGCCTCGATTTCGGGGCGGACGCCGAGATCGGTCATCTTTTTTGCCATGGCCCGCAGCATCGAGGGCGTATTGGTCATGACATAGTCGCCGAGATTGAAATTCATGGTGCCGCAATCGAGCGTGCAGATCTCCGGCAGGCACTCGGCAACATGGCTGACGCGCTCGGAGGCGCCCGCCATGTCGGTGCCCTTGGGGTTCAGCGGCAATGGGCTTTCGACATCGCCGAAAATCAGGTCGCCGCCCATGCCGGCGGTCAGGTTCAGCACGACATCGACATCGGCCGAACGGATCCGGTCCGTGAGTTCCCTGTAGAGTTCGTTCCGGCGGCTGGCAGCACCCGTTTCCGGATCGCGGACATGGCAGTGAACCACTGCCGCCCCAGCCTTGGCGGCGTCGATCGCGGACTCCGCGATCTGCTTGGGAGTGATCGGAACATGGCTGGATTTGGAAACGGTGTCACCGGCGCCGGTCACGGCACAGGTGATGAAAACATCTCTGTTCATCGCAAGAGGCATTTTTGTTCTCCCTCGTATTGAGGACATTACGAGCCATGAGACGCCTTCATGCTTTGCATTAACGGAAACAAATAATACAGTTTCGGAAATATCGAAGGAATGGGCGATGCTGACATCCGCCAATGAGACGCTCGACATCGACCTGCTGATCCTTCCGGAGACGAACCTGATTTTGATCGCCTCGGTCATCGAACCGCTGCGCGGGGCCAATCGTATTTCCGGAGCGGAGCTCTATCGGTGGCGCCTGTTCACGCCGGATGGTTCACCGGCGGAAACCACCAGCCATATCCCGGTGCCTGCCTCCTCCAGCTTCAGGCCGACATCGGATACGGCACCGCTTTTCGTGCTCGCCAGCTACAATTGGCGGCGCAGCGCCACGCAGGCGTTGAAAATGCAACTGTCGCAAACCGCCCGCCATCGAAGCCTGGTGGCCGGCATCGAGTCCGGCACCTGGCTGCTTGCCGAAGCGAGCCTGCTGGATAACGTCTCGGCCGCCGTCCACTGGGAGGATTTCGACGATTTCGGGCTTGCCTATCCGCAGGTGCGCGCCGTCAAGGATCGCTACGTGATCGACGGCAAGCGCATTACCACCGCCGGCTCGCTGCCGACCGTCGATCTCATGCTGGAAATCATCCGGCGGCGACAGGGTTATTCGCTGGCGCTGGAGGTCAGCCGCCTGTTCATCTACGAGCCGGCCAGCGCGCAGAGCGCGGCGGAGCTTTCGCCGTCGACGGCCGGTCTGCGCATGCGCGATCCGCGTGTGGCCCAGGCGATCCGCCTGATGGAGGAGCATATCGAGCAGCCGCTCGTGCTGACGCGTCTCGCGCGCCGTATCGGCGTCAGTGCCCGCCATCTGCAGGCGCTGTTCCAGGAAAGCATCGGTGCGCCCCCGCATGTGCACTACCTGGCGCTGAGGCTGAACGCGGCGCGGCGCAAGGTCATCGAGACGAAAGCCTCCTTTGCCGAGATTGCGGCCGCGACCGGCTTCAATTCGGCATCGGCCTTTTCCCGCAGCTACCGTGCCAGCTTTTCCGAAAGCCCGTCCGGCACGCGCCGCAGGCTGCGCCGGCGCGTTACGGCTGCAGCAGAGCCGACATAGGCTGAAAGGCCTCGCGCACCATATCCGCCAGTTCGCGGATCGCCTCGCTGGAATGATAAGGGTTGCGGCGCAGCACGACGCGGGAGGAATCGACCGGCGGAAAGCCGTCGTCGCCCGTCAGCTCCCGGCAGCCATGCGGAATGTTGCTGCGCGACAGCGTCGTCACGGCAAGCCCGGCGGAAACGGCGTTCTTCAGGCCGGAGCTCGTGTCGGCGATGAAGGCGATGCGGTAGGCGCGGCCCTGCTGCTCCAGCGAGCGCAAGGCAAAATCGCGCGCCCATGTCGAATTGCGATAGGTCGCGACCGGAAGCGGGACGGCATCATGCAGGCGATGCACCATGGATGTCACCCATACGGTGGGATCGATGCAGAGAACCTCGCCTTTCGTCTGGCTGCTCCAATCGAAGACGACGGCAAGATCGAGCTCGTCCTTCTCCAGGGCGGTAAGATTGTGTGCGGTATAATCGCATGAGACGGTGACTTCGACGGCGGGATGCCTGATGGCAAAGGCCGCCAGCGCCGCGGGAAGAATCGTCTGGCTGTATTCCTCCGGAATTCCGATGCGAACCGGTCCGTCCAGCGGCTTGGTGCGGATATTCGCCGCCGCCTCGTTCAGAAGCTCGATCACCCGTTGCGCGTAGGGAAGCAGCTGATTGCCGGCGCGCGTCAGCACGGCGCCTCGAGCGCTCCTCTCAAACAGGGCTTCGCCGATCGTATCCTCGAGCCTTTTTATCTGCGCGCTGACGGCCGATTGCGTGCGGCCGATCCTTTGAGCAGCGACTGAAAAATTGGATGTCTCGGTGATGACGAGGAATGTCCGCAGCAGGTCGCTTTCAATGGGTTCGCGCATGGGGCACGCCACAAATATTTCTGATAGCTATTATCTCTACTATTCGTTTGCCTGATGTCAAATAACGGCGCAAACAGAATGCGTTCCTTCTGCTTCGTCCCTTGAGTCCATTACATGACATTCCAATTACCGGCCCGCTCCGCTTTTGCCAGCGATTACGAGAGGGGCGTCATACTTGTGGCTACGGCAATGCTTGCGTGGAGCTGCAGCGGCATCTACGCACGCCTTCTGACCACGGACATATGGACGGCGATCGCCTGGCGGTCGCTGTTCGGCGGCCTGTTCCTGCTGATCCCCAGCTTTTTCCTCGAAGGTGGGTTTTCGCGGCGGCAATGGGCTTCGATTTTTCATCCTGCCGGGCTCGCGATGCTGGCTTGCCAGACCATCAGCCAGGCCTGCTTTCTCGGCGCGCTCTACACGACCACGGTCGCCAACGTGACGATGATCTACGCGACGGCACCGTTCATTGCCGCGTTTCTCAGCTGGACCCTGCTGAAGGAGCGTGTGGCGAACCGGACGTTGGTCGCAGGGGCGGTCTGCCTCGTCGGCGTGGCGGTCATCGTCGCGTCCTCGATCGGCGGGGGTACGGGCATCGGTGATCTGTTGGCGCTCGGCATGACGGTGACTTTCGCGCTGATCATCGTCATCCCGCGCATGGACCCCAGCATTCCGATCCTGCCGTCGAGCGTCGCCAGCGGACTCCTGACATTCGTGGTGTTCGTGCCCTTTGCGTCGACGAGCTCGGTAGACGTTCAGAACTGGCTTTTGCTTGCCGCCTTCGGGGCGACGAATTTCGCGCTGGCCTTCGTCCTCTTTCTCTTCGGATCGAGAAGGATGCCCGCCGCCGATGCTGCGCTCATCAGTTCGATGGAAATCGTGCTGACGCCGTTCTGGGTCTGGCTGTTCTTTTCCGAGGTGCCGCCGGTGGCGACATTCGTCGGCGGGGCGATCATCTTCGCGACGATCGTCTGGCACACGGCCATCGATCTCAGGCATGGCCGCCGCATTCGCATCCCGGCCTAGCAAATTTGCGCGTGGCTCCTTGAGAAACGACACACGGCGGCCCCGTGCCGCCTGGCGCAATTATGTCCTGCCCTGAGGCGGCGAGGCCACCGATCCGCGTCGGATCAGGCTCGTTTTGATGGCGATACGCTCCACGGGCGCGGTCTTGCCGTTCAGCCTTGAGATCAGCTTCTCGGCCGCCTTTTTGCCCATCTCGTAGACCGGCTGGTCGACTACGGTGATCGGCGGCGTCGTAACGGTCGTCCAGTCGGCATCCAGAAAAGAAATCATCGAGATGTCGCGTGGTATGGACAAGCCGAGCGTCTGCAGCGTTTTGAACACCCGCAGGCCGACGAGGCTGTCGGATGCGATGAGGGCCGTCGGCGGCGCCGCATCCTGCAACAGGCGCTTGACGACGGCGTCTGTCCTTGGCTGGTTGGTGGCACCAAGCCGTACGTAGTGCCGACTTTCCTCGATGCTTGTGCCGGCCTGCGCTTTCAATACGCCATCGACGCGCTCGCGCACCGCCGAATTGGAAAGGGTCCGGCTGCTGCTGAGAAACTCGCTCTCCGCATCCATCGCCGATATATAGGCAATTCGCCGATGCCCCATGTCGAGAAGGTGGCGAGCGGCCGTCACCGCGGCGTCGAAATCGTCGCCCGTCACGGAATCGACGCCGAGTTCCGGGATGCTTCTGTCAAAGAGAACCAGAGGCACGCCGACGCGGCGTATATCGCGGAGATGTTCCATCCGGTCGCATCGAGCCGGCGTCACGATCAGCCCATCGACGCGCTTGCCGATGAGCAGGTCCACCGCCGATTTTTCCGCATCGAGCTCCTCGCCGGAATTGGCGATGATGACATTGAAACCCGCCATGCGCGCAACGTCGCTGATGCCGCGGACGGCAAGGCTGAAGAAGGCGTTCTCGATGTCGCCGACGACAACGCCGATAATGCCGGATTTACCCGTCGTCATGCTGCGGGCGAGTTCGTTCGGCCGATATTCGAGCGCTGAGGCGGCCGCAAGCACCTGTTCGCGAACCTTGTCGCTGACGACGCCGTAGCCGCCGAGCACTCGCGCCGCGGTAGCCTTCGAGACATTCGCTGCTCTGGCAACATCGGCAACTGTAACGGAGCGTTTCGGGGTGAGGGGCTCTTCCATTGGATGACGACTACAAGAGTTGTTGACGGGCGGTCAATCTCAAGTTAACAAATATCAATTGAGACCGGTCTCTTTATATATGAGACCGGTCTCTTGTCCAGATAATCCCTATCTACAAACAGGCTGGGGTTATGGGCGAGCATGTGTGAATGCCGACAAGAGCATCCTTCAGAGCGGAGAACGAACATGAAAATATCCCGCATTTTCTCGGCCATCGCCGCGCCTCTGCGCGTCGGAGCGCTGGCTTACCTCGTCGCGGCGAGCGTCGGTCCGGCGGTTGCCGCCGAAAACCCCTATAATCTGATCGACCCGAACGTCATCAGCGTGGGAACCATGGGTGACGCCAAGCCCTATACCTTCACGACGGCCGACGGACAATTCACCGGTTTCGACATCGAGCTCTTCCTCAATGTCGTCTCCCGCATGGGCTTTCCGAAGGACAAGGTGACGTTTACCGGCCAGGAGTTCTCGGCTCTGCTGCCGTCGGTGGCCAACCAGCGCTTCGATGTTGCTGTGGCCGCGATCGGAACCACCGATGCACGTAAGAAGACCGTCGATTTCTCGGACGGCTATCTTGCCGGCTATCTCTCGGTCCTGACATCGGATGCCTCGATCAAGGATGCGAGCGGCCTAAAGGGCAAGCGCCTCGGCGTCGTGCAGGGGACGTTGCAGGAAGGCTATGCAACGAAGAACTTCACCGGCACGGATCTCGTGAAGTTCCCGGACAACAATTCCGCCGTGGCGGCGCTGAACAACGGCACCATCGATGCGCACTTCCTCGACTACGAAGCGGCCAAGCAATATGGCGAGCGCTATCCCGGGCTGAAGATCGCGGTGAACATTCCGTCCTTCGACGCGCCCGCGGGCTTCGTCGTCAGGAAGGGCAACGACGCCTTCCGTCTGGCGCTCAACAAGGCGCTGCATGAAGCGATGCAGGACGGAACCTGGAAGACGCTCTATGAAAAGTGGTTCCCCGGCTCGCCGATGCCCGATCAATATCTTCCCAAGAAGTAAGGCCGTCCCGCCGCCCGGCCTGCCGGGCGGCGGCATCGATCCGCCTGACGAATTTCATGGGGAATTGAATGGATTGGCTTGAAAACCTCCGTCGCAGCTTCCTTGACTGGAATGCGATGGCAGAAGTCCTGCCGAGCATGATCACGGTGGGACTGAAGAACACCCTCATCCTGGCCGCGGCGTCCACCGTTCTTGGCGTCGTCATCGGCATGGTGCTGGCCGTGATGGGCATCTCGCAATCGCGTTGGCTGCGTCTGCCGGCGCGTATCTACACCGATATCTTTCGCGGTTTGCCGGCGATCGTCACGATCCTGATCATCGGCCAGGGGTTTGCCCGCATCGGCCGCGAGCTTTTCGGTCCGTCGCCCTTTCCGCTCGGCATCATCGCACTCAGCCTGATCGCCGGGGCTTATATCGGCGAGATTTTCCGATCCGGCATTCAAAGCGTCGAGCGTGGACAGCTGGAAGCCTGCCGCGCCCTCAGCATGAGTTACGGGCAGGGGATGCGGCTGATTATCATTCCCCAAGGCGTGCGGCGTGTCCTGCCGGCTCTCGTCAACCAGTTCATCGGCAACGTCAAGGATTCGAGTCTTGTCTATTTTCTGGGGCTGCTGGCCTCGGAACGCGAGATTTTCCGCGTCGGGCAGGATCAGGCCGTCGTCACCGGTAATCTCTCGCCTTTGCTGCTGGCCGGCATCTTCTATCTGATCATCACGGTTCCGCTCACCCACCTCGTCAACTATATCGATACGCGTCTGCGTCTCGGGCGACAGGGGCGCAGCTCCGGCGCCACCAGCGGCCTTGTCGAAGTCGGCGAGCTGGAGGCAGCTTCGGGCACGCAGGCGCCAGGCAATGCGGGCGCTCCACGCTTCAAGGGCGGGGCTGTCAGGATTCGCGATCTCAGCATGTCCTACGGCGATCTCGAAGTGCTGAAAGGCATCGATCTCGATATTGCCCGGGGCACCGTCACATGCATCATCGGGCCGTCGGGCTCGGGCAAGTCGACGCTGCTGCGCTGCCTCAACAGGCTTGTCGAGCCGAAGCGTGGCGACATTCAGCTCGACAACGAGAGCATTCTGGGAATGAAGCCGGAAAGCCTGCGCCGGCGTGTCGGCATGGTATTCCAGCATTTCAACCTCTTTCCGGACCATACCGCACTTGAAAACGTCATGCTGTCGCTGACGAAGATCAAGAAGATGCCCAAGGCCGAGGCGCGCAGGGTTGCCGAGACCCGCCTCGCCGAAGTGGGGCTTGCAAGCCGCAAGGATCACCGGCCCGCCGGGCTTTCCGGCGGCCAGCAGCAGCGCGTCGCCATCGCCCGGGCACTTGCCATGGACCCGGAGGTGGTTCTGTTCGACGAGGTCACGAGCGCACTCGATCCCGAGCTGGTGAAGGGGGTTCTCGACCTGATGGCCAACCTTGGACGCCAGGGCATGACCATGGCTGTCGTCACGCACGAAATGGGATTCGCCCGCAAGGTGGCCGATCAGGTCGTCTTCATGGATGAGGGCCGCATTGTCGAAGCGGGCCCGCCGCAACAGATTTTCGACAATCCGCAAAGCGAACGGCTGAAGCGCTTCCTCGCCGAGGTTCTCTGACACACGCGGGCCGGCGGATTTCCGGCGGTCCCTCGATCACAACATCCACCACTGACAAGGTTTTCCAACATGCATGCTCCCACTCGTCCTTCGAAAGTCGTTGTCGTCGGCGGCGGCATCTTCGGGGTTTCCACAGCCGTCCAGCTTGTGCGGCTCGGCATTCAGACCACCCTGATCAACGATGGCCCGCTGGCAAACGGTGCATCGGGCCGCTCGCTCGCCTGGCTCAATTCGGCCCGGCGCCGCTCCGATGCGTATCATCGCCTGCGCCTGGCCGGTATCGACCGCTATCGTACGCTGTCCGCCAAATATCCGGATGTGGCATGGTTACGCTTCGACGGCGGCCTGACCTGGGATGCGGACGATGCCGGCAACGATATTGCCGCGGTCTTCGATTACGAGCGCGATCTTGGCTATCATGCCTTGCTGTTGAAGGCGGATCAGATTGCCGGGACGACACCGGGCGTCGATCCGAGCTCCGTCACGAGGCAGGGTGCGATTTTCAATCCGGGCGAGGGCTGGGTCGACCTGCCGTCATTGATCGGCGTTCTTGCCGACGAGTTCCGCGCCTTGGGCGGCGAGATCGTCACCGACGCCGGCCGGGCTGCGATCAATGTGGAAGATGGTCGCGCCCAGGGCGTCACCACCGCGAATGGCGCCGTCTGGCCAGCCGATGCCGTGCTGCTGGCCGCCGGCGGCGAGGTGCCGGCGATCGTCGCGCAAGCCGGCCAGCATATCGGCGACGATACGCCCATAGCACTTCTCGTCAGGACAAAGCCGATCAAACATGCGCTGAAAGCCGTGCTGAACACGCCGCGCGTCGCAATCCGCCCGACGCCGGACGGTGCCTTTGCCCTCGACTCGGCCTGGTCCGAGGAGGAGGTGATCGTGAATGCCGACGGCAGCTACGAGATCAAGCCTTCGACGCTCGAAGGTCTGTTGCTGGAAGCTTCGAAGGTGCTGGAGGGGAACCCGAAGCTCGAAATCGGCGATTACGGCGTCGGCCCCAAACCCATTCCGGGCGACGGCGAGCCTGTTTTCGGCGAGTTGCAGGCGATACCTGGCTATTTCGTTGCCTTCAGCCATAGCGGCGCCACGCTCGGCTTGATTGCCGGCGAACTGCTTGCCGACGAGATCGCCACCGGCAAACGTCACCCGCTGCTGGCGGCCTTTCGGCCGGAGCGCTTTGCCAGGTAACTTTAACGGAACAGACGCAGGTCTCGCTTAATGTGCGGGACCTGCCACTATATCAACATATTACAGCCAGAATTTAAAGTATATTATCAAGCCAGTGGATCAGTCGACATCGACCAAGGCGGTCATCGTTCTGAAATAAAATGTAACAAGTTATAACACCCTGTTACGCCGCGAATCATTATATTCGGTTGGTGATTAACGAGAGGTTGCTTGATGCTGGCTAACTATGCACCGTCCCATTCGCAGACCGACGTGCTGATCTGTCTCGACAATCAGCAAGTCGCCGCGCGCATCGGTTCGGTTCTCTCGCAGCGGGGATTGACGGTGTCGGCGATACCGACGGCCGCTCTTCAGGCGTGGTACGATACGGGCGGCTGCCAGATCGTGGTCACTCACACGGCGATGATCGGTCAGGTGCGCAGCCGCCTGAACCTGCCCGTCGTCAACATCGAAGCCTTCATATTCGATCGCCCCGTTCATGTGACCGAGGGAGCCGCTAGGCAGTTCGATGGCGATGCCTTCGTCAAGCGGATCTTTTCGATCATCAACGGATCGCAAAGGCGCATGGCCAGCTGACCTGTCTGCGTCAGCCGGCGCTTCAGCGCTAAAGCAAGTCCAGGAAAAGGCCGTAGCGGCTTTCCGTCAGGAATCACGTAAAAACAAAGAGATAGATCGGTTCCACGAAACGCGGGACCAATTTAAAGCCGTTGCTGGCTGACCTTGTCGAAGAAGTGAAGGTTCGGGGTCTTAAGCGAGATTTGAATCGTCTGGCCCGGCGTCAGTTCGGCCCTTTCTCGCATCACCCAGGTCAGTTCCCTGCCTTGCAGATCGAGCGCGACATGCGTTTCCGAGCCGGTCGGCTCGACGACCGTGACAGTTGCGGCAACGCCGCCTTCCGCCGCAAGGGAAATATCTTCCGGACGTATGCCCAGAACGATTTCTCGGCCCTCCGACTGAGCGGGAGCGCGGGAAAGTTCGATGCGGGTGCCGGTGGGCAGCACCAGCGCCGGTGCCGCGCCGCCGTCTAGCTTGCCCTCGACGAAATTCATGGCCGGCGAACCGAGGAAGCCGGCGACGAAGACATTTTTCGGCCGGTCGTAAAGTTCGAGCGGCGAGCCGATCTGCTCCACCTTTCCGCCCTGCAGCACGACGATCTTGTCCGCCATGGTCATGGCCTCGATCTGATCGTGGGTCACGTAGACGATGGTCGTCTTCAGGCGCTGATGCAGAGCCTTGATTTCGGCGCGCATCTTCACGCGCAGCTTGGCATCCAGGTTGGAAAGCGGTTCGTCGAAGAGGAAGACCTTGGGGTCGCGCACGATGGCGCGGCCCATGGCGACACGCTGGCGCTGCCCGCCGGAAAGCTGGGCGGGCTTGCGATCCAGCAACGGCTGCAGCCCGAGTATCTTGGCAGCCTCGCCGACCTTCTCATCGATCTCGGCACGTTTCGCGCCGGCAAGCTGCAGCGCGAAGCCCATGTTCTGCGCCACCGTCATCTGCGGATAGAGCGCGTAGTTCTGGAACACCATGGCGATGTCGCGATCCTTCGGCGGCAGGTCGTTGACGACCCGGCCGCCGATCGAGATTTCTCCGCCGCTAATATCCTCCAGCCCGGCAATCATGCGCAGCAGCGTCGACTTGCCGCAGCCCGAGGGGCCGACGAGAATGACGAATTCGCCGTCCGAGATTTCGACATCGACGCCATGGATGATGTTTACCGTGCCGTAGGACTTCCTGACGTTCTTGATGGTCAATCCGGACATGACATTCTTCCCTTCAAGGTCGATCAGTGCTTCTTGCGGATACGGAGCGCCTGGTATGGCTTGCCGGGCAGCTCCACGCCGAAGGCCGCATCGGCCTTGCCGCCGCGCACGACCGCGCCGTGGCGCGTCGGATGCGGGATCGGCGCTTCCACCTTCTTCGCCGGCGTGATCGTCATCTCCCAGGTGTCGATGATGTCGACGTCATAATCGGTTCCGTCCTTGGGCAGGCCGGTGGACCAGATGACGGGCTGGTGCTCGCCGAGATAGATGTAGCTGACATCACCATCGCGAGCGCCGGAAACGCGCGTCCACGGCCATTCGCCGAACGAGGCCATGGGCTCAAGGCCGTTGACGACATCCTGTTCCAAAAGGTCGCGCAGGAAGCCGATGCGCTGCCATGCCTCGCCGCGCAGCTCGCCGCCCTTGGCCCACCAGATCAGATCCTGCGGATGCGAATAGGTTTCGCCATGGCCGGCATAGCCGCCGCGCGTTATCGTGATCCAGAAGCGATGCACCAGCTCCTGTGGCGTCAGGTTGCCCCAGGACTGGATGATGTTGCCTTCATATTCCGGCTCGTCGTTGACGACGGGCTTGCCATAGGCTTCGCGCCATTCCTGCGTGCGCTTCACGTCCCAGTTCTGGATGCAGGTATGCGTCACCCACGGCTTGCGATGATCGAAGTTCATCGTCGGCTCGCCGTTATGAATGGATTTCAGATGGCCGTAGGGATCGTTCTCTTCAAGAATATGGAAATAGCGGTCCCACTGCTGCAGCGGCTTGCTGTCGAGAAGGAAGTCATACTCGTTGGCGAGCGCCCACCAGACATTGCGATAGGCGGCAAGGCGAGCGGCGAGATAGGCGACATAGCGGAAATCCTGCTCGGCCGACATGTCGGCATAACCCCAGCGATCGTAGGGGTGGAACATGATGATGTCGGCTTCGATGCCAAGATCGCAAAGGGCTGCGACTTGGCGCTCGAAATGGCGGAAGAGAACCGGGTTCGGCCTGTCGAAATCCTCCTTGCCGTCGGCGCCCTTTTCGAAGCAGGCATAGAGCGGCTCGTTGACATTGTAGGGGTAGTCCTTGGGGAAGACGCCCATGCGGATCTTGTTGAAGCGCGACTTTTTCAGTGTCTCGAGCGTCTGTGCCTGCATGTCGAGCGGCTGATGCGTCCAGGCATAGCAGGTCGTGCCGAACGAGAGGAAAGGCTTGCCGTCGGCATGGGCGAAATGGAACTTGTTGTGAACGTGCACCGGGCCATGGTTGCCTTCGGAAGGCTTGGTCGCGATGAAGGAGCCGGTCTTGCCATCAAGCTCTGCCGTCTTCGAGCGCGTGCGGAAGGACCACTCGCCTTCGTTATCGGGCATGAAGCGAACGCGATAGACGCCGTCGCCGTCATAGAAGCCGGGCACGCGGACCTCGCGGCTGTTCTGGCTGAAAACGGCATCGAATGCCACATCGAGATAGGGGTTGCCGCCCGAAGGGCCGTCGAAGGCCGCTTCGAAGACTCCCCATTTTTCGACGGACGCGTTGGACATGATATTCTCCTCGAAAGATGTATGGATGGTTCGACCGCTCAGCCCTTGACCGCGCCGGAGGTGAGGCCGGAGACGAAGTAGCGCTGGAAGATCAGGTAAACGATGGTGGCCGGAAGCACGGTCATGACGATGGCGGCGTTCAACTGGCCGTAATCATTGGAAAACTGCCCCTGGAAGGACATGAGCCCCAGCGGCAGCGTCCACATATGCTGGTCCTGCAGCAGCACGAGCGCCATTGCGAACTCGTTCCATGTGGAAACGAAGTCCAGGATCAGCAGTGCTGCGAGCACCGGCAGGCAGACCGGCAGGAATATCCGGCGGAAGATGGTGAAATGGCTCGCGCCATCGATCAGGGCAGCCTCCGACAGCTCCTTCGGAATGCCTCTGAAGAAACCGTGCAGAATGAAGACCTGATAGGGAACGCCGAAGGCGATGTAGGGCAAGATCACGCCGGGATAGGTGTCGATCAGGCCGAGCGAGTTGACCAGCGTAAACAGCGGCGCCAGCATGACCTGGAACGGGATCATGGTGCCGAAGACGACGGCGAGCAGCAGCAATTTGCCGAACCTCAGGCGGATCTTGGCAAGCGCATAGGCTGCCATCGCCGACAGGATGAGGCCGAGCGGCACTTTGATCACGGTAATGATGGCGCTGTTCAGGAAGGCGCTGGCAAAGTTGCCGCGGCCCCAGGCGCTCGAATAATTCTCGAAGGCCGGATCGAGCGGCGGCATGAAGGCGCCGGTCGACGTCACGTCAGCCTGCGTCTTCAGCGAGGTGAAGACGATGAAGATGAAGGGCGCCAGCCATATCGCGGCAACGATGAGCAGCGCGATCCACAGGCCGATCAGGACGGGGTCCCGCTTGCGCTTTGCCGGAGCAATGGCCTCTAAGCCGTCCGACATGGATGTGGCCGATGCTGCCGTCATTGTTCGGCCTCCTCATGCTTTTGCGTCCAGCGCAGGTAGGGGATGACGATGGCGATGGTGATGAGCAGCAGGACGACGGAGATCGCGGCGCCGCGGCCGAAATCGAAGATCTGCATGGCCTGCGTAAAGGCCCACAGCGCCAGCATCTGCGTGGATTGCGCCGGACCGCCGCCCGTCAGGCCATAGACGATGTCGAAGGCTTTCAGCGACGAGATGACCGAGAGTACCAGTACGATGGTCAGCGTGGTGCGAAGCGCGGGCAGCGTCACGTAGCGGAAGATGTTCCAGCGCCCGGCGCCATCGATGCGCGCGGCCTCGACCAGCGTCTGCGAAACGTTCTGCAGGCCTGCGAGAAACAGCACCATGGAGAAGCCGACGGACTGCCAGAGATAGGCGACGAAGACCGAATAGAGCGCGATATCCTTGTCGCCCAGCCAGTCCTGGATCCAGTCCTGCAGGCCCATGGACGTCAGGATTTCGGTGAAGAGGCCGAAGAAGGGGTCGTACATCCACTTCCACATGGTCGCGACCGCGATCGGGGCGATGATGACGGGAAGATAGAAGATGGCGCGAAAGGTATTGCGGGCGAAAAGCTTCTGATTGAGGCTGAGTGCCAACAGCAGCCCGACCAGCGGCGGAAAGATCACGCACATGATCGTCCAGATCACCGTGTTGCGGAAGGCGACCCAGAAGACGGGGTCCTGCGTGAAGATGTATTGATAGTTGGCCAGGCCGACGAAAGGACGCTGCGGATCGAGGCCGTTCCACTTCTGGAAGCTCAGCACCACCACGTTCAGCATCGGATAAAGCGCGAAAATCGCGTAGATCAGCATGGCCGGAGCAAGCAGGATCGCGGCCTGAACGCGGGGATCATGTGTTCGATTGCGGAATGACATTCTGATTGCTCCCGGCGGCTGACGCGTCGGCATGAAGGTGAGGGAAGCCGTCCGCCGCGATTGGCAATCGGATGGCGGCCTCCCTCGATCGATCAGGTGCGGCCCGAAATAAAGGTTTGCAGCTGCTTGGCGGCGTCCGCCGGCTGAATATTGCCGGAGGCGACATCGTTGATCACCCGGAAGTATTCGGTCGTCACGTCAAGCGGGAATGCCTGGTCGCCGTTCATGTAGACCTTGCCGTAGGTCTTGAAGATCTCAAGCCATTTCGCCTCAAGCGGCTTCTGGTCGGCATACTGGACGTTCTTGTTGACCGAGATCGAGCTGATCTGTCCGACGAGATCCTGCTGCACCTTCGTCGACAGGAAATAGTCGAGGAATTTCGCGGCAAGATCGGGATTCTTGCTCTTGGTGCTGATGTAGTTGTACTCGGCAAAACCGTAGAGGCGGTTCGTATTCGTCGGGAACGGCACGACACCGTAATCGTCGAGGTTGACCTTGCTGCCGCTCAACTGGCTGACGAGCCAGTCGCCTTCCAGCATCATCGCGGCGCGGCCGGCGACGAACAGCGTGTAGGATTGCTGGTTGCTGATGCCCATGAAGGGCTTCAGCGTGTAGTCCTTGGTCCATTTGGCGAATTCGGCAAAAGCGTCGGTCGCGCAGGGCTCCTTGGTCCAGTCGGCCTTCATGGCCATGAGCGCATCATGCTTGTCGGCGCCGCATTTGGTTTCGAGCAGCACGTCCATCAGGCGCATGACGTGCCAGTTGACCGAACCGCCAAAGGTGAAGGCCGGGATTTTCGCGGCCTTGAGCTTTTCGGCAGCGGCCAGCAGGTCCTCGTAGGTCTTCGGCTCCTCGGTGATGCCGGCCTTCTGGAAGAGCTTCTTGTTGTAGTAGATCGCTTCGCCCTTGAAGGTGAAGGGAACGCCGTGCTTGCCGCCGGGATAGAGATCGGCAAAGGCGGCGGCAGAGGGAAGCAGCTCGTCGCTCCACTTGTACTGCGTGTAGTATTTGTCGAGCGGCAGAGACAGGCCCGCCTTCACATATTCGCCGCCCAGGCCCAATCCGGCCCAGCTGAAATAAATGTCCGGCCCCTTGCTGGAGCCGGCGGCGACGCGAAGCGCGGTCTTGTGCTCATCGACGCCGCGTTGGACGATTTCGATGTGGGTGCCGGGATTGGCGGCCTCGAAGTCCGTCGCCACTTTCTTGAGGGCGGTATTGGCGCCCCCGTTATCGAAGTTCAGCGTCCATAGCGTCAGATCTTCCGCGGCGACATTGGTTGCCGAAAAAGCTGCCGCAGCGATCGCGGCAGCACCGAACCAGCGCGCATAATTGGAGTTGATAGCCATCTCCCGTCCTCCTCTGAGCAAAGCTGAGGGCGGTTTTGACAAATCGTCGTCAACATGTCAACTGGTATAATGAGGTAATCATTATTCAGATGTGAACTGATCCTTCAGGCAAGATATGACGATCACGGCCGAAGCCGCTCCCGGATCGATATACCCCAGTGCCCGATCGCCAAGCCGCGACGACCGGCCTTTTGCCGCGATCATATCCTTCGTCGCTTCCGCTCCGGCTTCGCCGGCCTGCAAGGCGGCTATCAGGCATTGTGCAAGCGAAAGCCCCTGATCTCGCGCAGCACGACAGGCTGCTGCGGCCGGCACCCATGCATCGACCATGGTCTTCTCGCCGATCTCCGCCTTGCCCCGGTCCTGAATGCCCTTGGCAAAGGCCGAGACTATATCGACGATATCGCCGTCGTTCAGTGCCGTCTTGCCCTTGGCTACTGCACCCGCACGCATCAGAGCGGTCGCATACAGCGGCCCGGACGATGCGCCGACCGCATTGAGAAAGGATTTGGCGGCCGTATTGAAAACCAGCGTCGGATCGGCTGCAGCCGAATCCAGTTCCGAGACTGCCTTGGCGGCGGCGGCAAAGCCAAGTTCCATGGCGATACCGTGATCGGCGTCGCCGATCACGCCATCCAGCTCGCAGAGGCGATCTTTCTCATGCGCCATCGCCACGGCGATCCGCGCAAACAGCGCCTTCAGCTCTTCCGTATCAATCGTCGTCATTGCAGCGCCTCGCCGGAACGGAACATCGCGCAATCGCAGGGATGATCGATCAGCCGCTGCAATTCGTCGTCCAGGTGCATGAGGGTGATCGAGGCGCCGGCCATTTCCAGGGACGTACAGTAGTTCCCCACCAGCGATAGATGGATGACGAGGCCCGCATCGTCGAGCATCGCCTTGAGTTTGCGCATCATGATGTAGAGCTCCATCAACGGCGTCGAGCCGAGAGAGTTGACGAGCACGGCGACGCGGTCCCCGCGGGCCGGCCTCATCTCCTCGAGAATCTTGCCGGCAAGCTCGGTCGTCACCTCATCCGCCGATTTCATCGGGCCGCGGGCAACGCCGGGCTCGCCGTGGATGCCCATGCCGATTTCCATCTCGTCGGCGCCGATTTCGAAGTTCGGCTTGCGCGTCTGCGGCAGCGAGCAGGGGGAGAGCGCGACGCCCATCGTATAGGTGCGCTCGTTCGCCCGGCGGGCCAGCCGCTCGACGTCGTCGAAACCATACATCAGATCGCAGGCAGCACCCGCTGCCTTGAAGATGAAGACATTGCCAGCAACGCCGCGGCGGCGCTCTTTCTGCGCGGCCGGCGCAGAGGCGATGTCATCCGTCGTCAAGATGGTTCGCACCTCGATATCGTCCATGGCAAGCATTTCAGCCGCCATGTCGAAATTCATGACGTCGCCGGCATAATTGCCGTACATGAACAGCACGCCGGCGCCGCCGTCCGCGGCCTTGGCGCATTCGATGATCGGGTCCGGCGGCGGCGAAGCGAAGACGTTGCCGATTGCGGCGGCATCCGCCAACCCCTTGCCGACGAAACCGAGGAACGTCGGCTCGTGCCCCGAGCCGCCGCCGATGACCAGGCCGACCTTGCCGGCCCGCGGGCCACGGGTCGCCACGATAGAGCGCGGCGATCCTTCAACGGCGCGGAGATGGCGCGGATGAGCGGCCAGTATCCCGGCCAGCATCTCATCCACGGCGGCCGCGCCTTCGTTGATCAGCTTCTTCGTCTTCACGCAGTTCTCCCAAATCATTGCGATTGTTGGAACTAACATGCGCGTCTGCGGGTGAAGGTCAATCCATCAAAGTTACGGAAGCGGCGGTATAGGCATCAAGTGCAAGCCTTGTGTTTCCGGCCTGTCCTACCGGGTGGAGCCTCTCAAGCTCGACCTGTTGCCTGATGGGGGTGATGTTGACCAGGTGGATCTGGCGCGGCCCTTCGGGCTGCTCCGTGACGAAGGAGAGGATCGCGGCCGGATCGGACGAGAGGCATTCCTGCCACCGGCTGCCGGCGAGACGAGACAGGCTCGCGACAGCGTTGAAAAGCGGTCGCGCCGTTCCCGCTGCCGACGGCTCGTTTTCCGCCGCGATCAGTCCGAAGGGGCCCGTCAGCGCCGAAAGCGTCAGGCACTCCAAGTCCGCATCGAGCACGCGGGCGGCATAGCCAAGCGCAAAGGCCGCACCGAAGCGGGCATTGTGCCGAGGGTCGGCATTCGCCATGGCGATGCGTCCGCCGTTGGGATTGTCCATCGTCCGGCTGCCATAAGGGTTCTGCCGCATGGGGATGGTCGAGGGGCCGATGCGATAGGGCCTACCTCCGTAAATGGCGCGCACGGAGCGGGTGATGAACGGCAATGCTTCGAGTGTCTGCATGACGCTGAGATCGTCGGCCGCATGAACGATCGGGTTGGTGCAGTGGGTGATGAAGTCGAGGCTGTCGGCAGGAACGCGTTTGCGATTGAGTTCTGTGAAATAGCTCAGCATGCCGCCGCCGAGGCGCATGCCGGGAAAGGCGGCGTGAGCGGCGGCATAGACCTCTTCAAGAGGCGGGCACTCGGGCCATTTGCTGCCGGGAGGCGTCGATTGCCGGTCGACCGACGGCGATATGACGATCGCATCCGGCCTGAAGCCGGCGTCGCGCATCCAGGTCGCGATCTGCCGTGCTTCGTCAAGCGGAGCTTGGCGACACGTCAATGCGATTTCCAATGTCGATCGGCCGGCATGAACCGCCTTGATCGCGGCGAAGGATTTTAAAGCCTCCGCGCCATGGCCGGCGTCGGGATCGAAGTGAAACAGCAATTCCTGCGGCGCGATTTCGCTAAGGCGATCACGGGCGGCAAGCGTCGCCCCGACCTCTTCGGGGGTGATGACAAGCCCGATTGCAGGCATCCTGCCGGACTTCGTTCCCGGGCTCAGCGCGACCGGACCCGTATCCGCAACTTTAGCCGATACGGCCGGCGAAGATCGGATATCCTCTACCGTGAGAACGATCCTCTGCCGCATGGGCTCGCCGGCCGGGATGCGGTAGGGCCAGGGCAGGGCAAGCGGGCGAACATAGGTCTTGTAGGATGCGTCGGACCAGTTGCGCTGGTCTTCCATTTCGAATGTGTCGCCTTCCATACGGCATTGTGCCGTCACGTCCGGCATTACGCGATGGGTGATCGCCCGCATGTCCTTGAAAGGTTGCCATGGCTCGATCAGGTCGGGAAAGCGGGTGTCCCGGCAGCTGCCATCGACATGCTCCACCGATGCCGGCATGCCCGCGAGGCCGACGATCGGATGCAGGATGCAGAAGCCGCAGCGATTGGTCTCGAAGCCGGTGGCGGAGAGGGCTTCCGCTTCGAAGACGAGCGCGCCGCCCGCCTCGGCCGTGATCCGCACATCGACGGCGAGATCCGTGTTCAGAGGCCCCGCGCAACGCGCGACATAGGAGACGGAGAAGGCGTCTTGCCCCTGATCGATCCGCAGGTCGCCGATGGCGGGCGCATAGGTGCCCCAATCGCGATCGCGAACGAGGTAGGAGACGGCCCGCAGGACCTCGACGCCGTCATAACAGATGGTCCGCAGATTACCGTCCTTGAAATCGACGGCCAGCTTGCCGGCGCTCAGCCGCACCGGCGGCGTCTCCGCCTCGCGCGTGCCGTAGAACTGAAACGTGTCGCTCTCGGTCGTCATTGCAGCATCGCAGCGATATCGACCGCGCGGCCGCTGGCGGCGCTCTCATAGGCGGCCTCGACGAGCGCGAAGGTCTTGAGATTGTCTGCGCCGGAGGTGGAGGTCTCGCCGCCATCGGCGAGACGGTCTGTCCAATGCTGCTGGATCGCCAGGACGCTCTCCTGAATGTTGTGCCATGGACGCGAGGCCCAGGGCAGAAGCTGCGGCGAGGCATCGGAAACGGCAATGCCGTCGGGGCCGTTGACCTCGAGGCGATAGCCCTGCGAAAGCCGGAGCGTGCCCTTCGTGCCGTCGAGCTCGATCAGCGTCTCGGGGAACGGCTCCACGGCGGGCTTGGAGGCGTAGCTGACGTCGACGATCGATGTTGTGCCGTTCTCATGGTCGAGCAGGATGGTGGCGACATCCTCGCCCTTGATCTTCGGATTGACCCGTTTGGTGCGGGCCGTGAGCGATGTGACGTCGCCGAGGATGAAGCGGGCGATATCGAGCGTGTGAATGCCCAGATCCTCGATGATGAAGCGCTCTCCCTCGGCCAGATAAGGCTGGCCCGAGAAAACGTCGTAGCCGGAGCGAAAGGAGAAGCGGCCCCAGAAAGGTTCGCCGATCGCCCCCGACTGCAGGATGGCCTTGACCGCCTGAATGGGCGTCTGCCAGCGGAAGTTTTCATGCACCATCAGCGGCACGCCGGCCTGCGCGCAGACAGCGACCATCGACTTGGCATCGTTCAGCGTCTTTGCGAATGGCTTCTGGCAGATCGTCGGGATCTTGTGAGCGGCAGCCATTTCCACCAGGGCGCGGTGGCTCTGCACGGTCGTGGCTATATCGACGAAATCGAAGCCGCCGTCGGCAAACATCGTGGCGGCATCCGTGTAGCGGCGCTCGATGCCGAACTGGTCGCCGACGATCTTAAGACGCTCTGGGTCACGATCGCAGATCGCGACGATATCAGCGCCCCTGACGTCTTTCCACGCGTGCATCTGATTGATCGCGAAGAAGCCGCAACCGATCAATGCGCCCTTGAGTCCTGCCATTTCAGCCTGCCTTTGCCATTTGCATGAGAGTTACGCGCTGCTGGAGACGCCGTTGCGCCTGATCCACGACCACGGCGACGATGATGACCAATCCTTTGATGACCATCTGCCAGAAGGATGACACGCCCATCATCACAAGGCCGTCCGAAAGGATGCCGATCACGAAGGCGCCGATGATCGTACCGCCGATGGTGCCGCGGCCGCCCGACATGGAGGTGCCGCCGAGCACGGCCGCCGCGATCGCGTTCAGCTCGAAGCTTTCGCCGGTGGCGGGATGCGCCGCCATCAGCTCCGACGATATGACGATGCCGACGATGGCAGCGCAAAGCCCCGAGAACATGTAGACGAAAATCTTGACCACATCGACCCGGATGCCGGACATGCGCGCGGCGCGCTCGTTTCCGCCCACGGCGAAGATATGCCGCCCGATCGGCGTCGAGCGTGCGACATACGCGGCGATCAGCGCGAGTACGATCAAGATCCAGATGGAAACCGGAAGACCCAGCAGCCGGCCGGCGCCGAAGACGTCGAAGCCGGTCGTATCGTATTCCGGCCGCCCGACCAGATTGGGAAAGGTCTGCCCATCCGAGGACAGGAGCGCAAGGCCGCGGGCGACATAGAGCGTTCCGAGCGTGGCGATGAAAGGCGCGACGTTGAGCTTGGTGATGAGCAGGCCGTTGATGAGGCCGATCAGCAGCCCGACGGCCAGGGTGATGAGAATGATTTCGTAGATGTTGAAGTAGACGGTGTATCCGATCGGCAGATCTATGCCGTTCAGGATAAGGGCGCCCGCCACCATGCCGCAGAGACCGACGATCGAACCGACCGAGAGGTCGATGCCGCCGGTCACGATCACGAAGGTCATGCCCATGGCGAGAAAGGCGTTGAGCGCGACATGCTTGGACATCAGGATGATGTTGGCGGTCGAGGTGAAATTCGGCGCGAAGATCGCAAAGAAGATAATCACCGCAAACAGCGCAATGAAGGTCCTGAGCTTCATCACCGTCAGGAGAACAGAGCCGTTCGAGCGGTTGGCCGCAAGGCCGGAGGACGTATCTGCCGTCATGACGCGAGTTTCCCTTTGTGTCCGTGTCCCTCGGCGGATGCCGCGATGATGGCCTCTTCCGTCGCTTCGCTTCTGTCGAGCACGGTCACGAGTTTGCCGTTGCTGAGCACCGCGATGCGGTCCGAAAGAGCCATGACCTCTTCAAGGTCCGATGTCGAAAACAGGATTGCCAGTCCCTTGCCGGCAAGCCGGCGCATGGTGCGAAAGACGTCGGCCTTTGCGCCGACATCGATGCCGCGGCTCGGCTCGTCCATCAACAGCACCTTCGGGTCGGTCATGAGCGCCTTGCCGATGACGACCTTCTGCTGATTGCCGCCGGACATGGATGTGACCTCGAAATCGGGATTGGGCGCCTTGATCGAAAGGTCGCGGATCATGTCGCGAATGGCGCTCTTTTCTGCCGCCGCATCGATGTGGACGAACAGACGGGTGAAACGGCCAAGGCTGGCAAGCGTCAGATTGCTGGCGATGGACAGGACCTGCACCAAACCCTCGCGCTGGCGATCTTCGGGGATCAGGGCCAGGCCGCGCCGGATGCGTCTGGTCGTATCCTGCGCGCGAACCTCAACGCCATCGACGTAGATCCGCCCGGTGGAATGCGTATGCCGGCCCATGACGCATTCGAAGAATTCGCTGCGGCCGGCACCCATCAGGCCGTATATTCCGAGTATCTCGCCGGCACGTACGGAGAGCGAAACATGATCGACGGCGAGGCCGCCGGTGCGTCTCGGCAAGCTGATGTCCTCGGCACGAAAGGCTTCCCTGCCGATGGCATGGCTGCTGGATTTGGCAAAGTCCTTGGCATCTGACCCGATCATCGAGCGGACGATCCATCGCGTGTCGATATCGCGGACCATCGCCTGGCCGGTAATCTGACCGTCGCGCAGAACGGTGATGTAATCGCCGATGCGCATCAGTTCTTCCAGCCGGTGCGAGATATAGACGATCGCAACGCCCTGGGCTTTCAGCTCGGCGATGACCTTGAACAGGACATCGACCTCGGCGGCGGAAAGCGCCGATGTCGGCTCGTCCATGATCAGGATGCGGGCATCCAGCGAAATCGCCTTGGCGATTTCGACCAGCTGCTGCTGTCCGATCGGCAGGTCCTCGACCATGGTTTCGGCGCTGATGTCGGCGTCGAGTTTCCTGAGGAACTCATTCGCCTTGTCGATCTGAGCCTTGTGATCGATGCCGAGAATGCCGCGGGTGATCTCCCGCGTCGCAAACATGTTCTCGGCGACCGACATGTTGGCGAAGAGGTTGAGCTCCTGGAAAATCATGCCGATGCCGCGCGCCTGTGCATCGGCTGGGCTGCCGAAGGACACTTCCTTACCCTCGAGCAGGATGCGGCCGGACGTCGGCCGTTCGACGCCTGCGATGATCTTCATCAGCGTCGATTTGCCGGCGCCGTTCTCGCCCACGAGAACATTGACGGCGCCGCGATGGAGCTCGAGGTTCGCGCGCTTGACCGCGACAATGCCGGAATAGACCTTCGAGACTTCCTCGAGGCGCAGGATGATATCGTTGCCGGAGGCGGTGTTCATCGTCATTGCCCCAATGTCAGGGCCGAAGGAGTCACCAGCGGCAATTGGCCCGACATGGGCTGGGGAAATGCGCCTGTGACGGTGACCGTCTTTCCGGCCAGGCCGTCGCGAGGAAGGGTGCCGAGAAAGGCGGCGTTGATCTTCTCATTGAACGCCTTGCCGAACTGTGCCCATTCGATCTGGTTCTTGAAACTGTTGAAGTCGACGAAATCCAGCGCGTCGCGAAGCGCCGTTCCGCGGATGGCCGGTCCGATCTGGACCTTGGCGTCGGCTTTGCCGTCTCCGTCGACGTCAACGTCCAGCGTCGCGGCGCGCGACGCCGTGTCGGCCGCGACTACCCTGCCGCTCAGCTTCACGGCATAGGTCCATGGCGAGCCGGATTGCTTGCGTGGGTTGCCGTATCTGGCTCCGGCTTCGTCCGGGCTGGCGGCAAGGGCCTGCAGCACCGCTTTCAGGTCGCCGGCGCGCTTTTCAAGGCTCGGTATCGCCTGGGACTGCCAGATGGCATCGACCCGGGCAGCCGGATCGAAAGCGTTCTTCGCCTCTGCGGCGGCCTTTTCCTCGGCCGTCGGCGTCTTGACGATCTTGCATCCGGGTAGCGCCGCGATCATTAATGTGGCCGCAATCACCCCTGCGATCCTCGCCATGCAATGCACCTCAATCTCTCGACGAACAGGGCGGAGAGCGTGGAGCACGCTCTCCGCGACTGCATGGTTGACCGTTAGTCCTTCAGCGCGAAAGTCTCGAGCTTGTCGGCATTGCCGGCGTTGATGAGAACGCAATCCATCAGCTGCTTCTCTTCCTTCGGCACGGTCTTGTTCTTGATGTACGCATCGGCCTGCTGCACGGCCATTTGCGCCTGTGCATAGGCAGGCTGAAGCACCGTTGCCTTGATACCGCCCGCCTTGATGGAATCGCGCACGTCGTTCGATCCGTCAAAGCCGACGACGATCACATCCTTGCGGCCGGCAGCCTGAAGGGCGGCAATCGCGCCCATCGCCATGGTGTCGTTGCCCGAGATCACGCCCTTGATGTCGGGATTTGCCTGAAGGATGGTTTCCATCTTGGCGTAGGCTTCGGTCTGGCTCCAGTTCGCCGACTGCTTGGCCACGAGCTTCAGGTCCGGAAAATCATCGATGACATCGTGATATCCCTGCGAGCGGATGCCGGCATTGGTGTCGGATTCCTTGCCGACGAGCTCGACATAATTGCCCTTCTCGCCCATGAGCTTGACGAATTCCTGCGCGCCGAGCTGGGCACCCTGATAATTGTTGGAAACGATCTGGGCCGCGGCGACGCCGGTGGCGTTGATTTCGCGGTCGATCAGGAAGGAGGGGATGCCGGCATCCTTGGCCTTCTTGACGGCAGCTACCGTCGCATCCGCACCGGCATTGTCGAGAATGATGGCTTTGGCGCCGCGGCCGATTGCCGTGTCGATGACTTCCGACTGCTTGTTGGCATCGTCGTCATGCGTCATGACAAGCGTTTCGTACCCCAGCTCCTTCGCCTTTGCCTCGGCGCCGACGGCCTCTGCCTTGAAGAACGGGTTGTCGTGGGCCGGCGTGATGATGGCGATCAGGTCGGCGGCGAATACGGGCATTGCCGTTCCCAGGGCTAGCGCACCGGCGAAGGCTGCAAGTGTCAGTCTGCGTGTCAGTTTCATGGTCTCCTCCCAGTTATGAAACAGGCCCTGTTCCCGGCAGGGCAGCAAAGGGAGGGCGGCGCCCTCCCAGGGACGTCGATCAGGTGATGCGACGGATGCTTTCTGCGATCTCCTGCGGCTCGAACACCTTCTTCCAGTCGTCGCGCATCAGCGCGGGGATGCCGAACTCGATCGCCTTGTTGCAGGCATCCGAGAACACGCCTTCCACTTCCTTGAAGATAACGGCGCCGAGCACGTTCATGTGACCCAGAAGGAAGTCGCGGGCGGCCTCGGCCGGAACGCCGCGGGCAATGCATTCATCCATGGCCTGGCGCATGATGACGAGCAGCGACGCGCAAACCGTTTCCGAAAGGCCCGGTTCCAGCATCGCCATCTGCTCGACGGTGACGCGGTGCGAGCGCATGACGGGCGCCCAGATGACCTTGGCGATTTCCTCGCCGAGCGCATAGGTGCTTTCCGGCCCCTGCATCAGTGCCGATACGATGTGCTGCTTGGCAAACAGGCCGCCGAAGTGATCCTTCTTCGCCTGCATGTCGGTTTCGTCGTTGAAGATCGGCGGATGGCACGGGTGGGTAACGAAATAGGTGAGGTCTTCCCGCTTGGGGAGATGCCCCGCGAAGGGGGCCGCGGCGTCGAGAGCGACGACCATGGTGCCTGGCTTCAGCTTGTCGACGATGCCGGCGGCGACCTTGCCGATCGCCGTATCCGGCACGGCAAGGATAACGACCTCGGCATCGTCCAAAGCGGCGTCGACTGGCACGCAATCGATGGAAAGGTCGTTCTTCAGGCGTGCCTTGCCGGTATCGCTGACCTCGACATGGCGCACATCGAAACGGGAACCTTTCAGGTTCTTGGCGAGCCTGTAGCCCATTTTGCCGCCGGCGCCGAAAAGAGCAATTGCAGTCATGTTCGTACCTCGTTCACTTTCAGAGTGTGGTAACGCAAGTGGTATGATGAGTCAATGAGTATGCCATTAGTCCGAGCGAAAAAATGGCATATCCGCCTCAGGATCCTCTGCCGTCGCGGATCTGCGCGAAGTAATCGTCGGTCCCGACCTGTCCGCCCTTGAGGGCGATCTGCAGACCGTTGGTGGGGGGATGACTGCCATGGGCCGTGCAGAGCGGCGATCCGGGGGTTTGCGGTAATGGCAGGAGGGTCGTGAGTGCCTCGACGCGCAGTTCCGTCAGCGCGTGGCTCGATGTGTCGCCGCCGGCGATGACGGCGCGGCCGAGGTTTTCCTGTTCGATCAGGCGCCGCAGAATCGTGCCGAGGGCCTGCCCGAGGCGATGCCTTGCGCCGGGAATGCGGTCGATGTCACCGCCGCGATCGGCGGAAGGCCCAAGCGCGGTATGAAGAATAACGCTGCGACCGGCTTTCAGGCTGGCAATGCCGTTCTTGACGGCCGCGTCCAGCGCGCTCGCGGCGCTTTCGCCGACAAGCTCCAGCGGATCGAGGTCGATGCCGTCAAACCCGTTAGCCGCGGCGCGGCGAATCTGCCGCTCCGTGGTTGGCGACACGCTGCCGGAAACGACAGCCAGCCGGTCGACCCTGCCAGGAGATGCGAATTCCGGCCTTGGTCCCATCACGCCCTCGCTGCTCCAGGCGCTCAGAAGGGCATATTCGACACCGGAGGAGCCCGCCACGAAGGCGTTGCCCTTGCCCGCAAGGCGCCACAACTGGCGTCCTGCTGCAATTTGCGTTTCCGGGCCGTCGACGTCGAGAAGCAGGATCCCCTTGGTTTCGGTCGCGAGTTCATCGATCCGCGCGTCCGCATCGGCTGCGCGGATGGTGACGAGATCGGCGAGGCTGACGGGAAGGGATGTCTGTTTTCTCAGGTGCAGGGTCAGGTCGGCCTCATCCATCGGAGTGACCGGGTGCCGGCTCATGACCGGGTGCCGGTCTATCCGGAAGACCCGGCCCTGATAGGCCGCGAAGAGATGGCCGAAGGCGGTGTAACGTTTCAGCTGCGGCGCTCCAACCACGATCGGCACGACGGGCTGTTCGAAGAGCGATTTGCCGATCTCGATCGCCTTGCCGATGTTGCCGATGTCGGGGCCTGAATCGAACGTGGAGCAGACCTTGTAATGGCATATCGCCGCATCGAGGCTCCTCAGCCAGTGGAACGCCGGCGTCAGATGTTCGTCCATCCATTGCGGCGTTTCACTACGGCTGGTGCCGGCAATGCCGATGGCGCGGCAATCCTTGAATCGCTCCCGCATGGCCTCGCTCGGAACGCCGAGAAAGAGAACCGTCGGCACGCCGTTCGAGGCAAGAGCCTCCATGACATCGGTCGAGCCGGTGAAATCGTCGCCGTAATAGCTGAGAAGAAGATCGGACATTGCTGTCAGGCGTCCTTGCCGCTGCTGAATTTTGCGATCGAGGCGGCAAGCTCGGGATGGTTCCTGGCATAATCCGCAAGCGGTATGTCGGAAACCGCGGCCTGCCACGCCTGCTGGATGGCGCGAACGCCGGCAGCCGGCCCGAACGGATGGCTGACGATGCCGCCGCCGCAGAGATAGAGAAGGTCCGTGGTCCGCCCCGTGCGCTGGTAGGTTTCCGGCGCCTGACCTCCCCATTGCCCGGAACCCGCGACGGGAAGCGGACAGTCCGTGGTATCGAACAACGGCGTGCTGATGGCCTTGAAAGACTCGACGAAGCTGTCGTCCGGCTCCCAGTATTTGACCCGGATGCCGTTGATCTGGAATTGATCGACGCCAAGCAGGCGCCAGAACTGCTGATAGACCTTGAAATCCATTCCGGCGCCGGGATGACGGGTCAGCACGTCCCAACCGTTGCGATGCGCGTGCAGAACCAGGCCGGAGCGCTTGCGCAGGAAACTCATGCCGCCGAAGCCGATGGAGTTGATGTTGACGACGGCGCAATTGCCGCCGGCCTTCAGCACCAGATCGTGGTTGCGCATCATCTCGTCGGGATCGGCATGCGAGATGCCGAATGCATACATCACCTTCTTGCCGGTCTTCTGCTCGTGATCGAGGATCAGCGGCATGATGGCCTCGACGCGCTCCTTCAGTGGCGAATAGGCCGGGCTCATCAGCTTTTCGTCGTCCTTGATGAAATCGACGCCCGAGCCGATCAATTCGCCGACAAGCGCTGCCGTTTCCTTCGGCCGCAGGCCGAGTGCCGGCTTGACGATGGTGCCGATGATGGGCCGGCCGCTGACGCCGGTCAGGCGCATGCTGCCGGCAACACCGAATTGCGGGCCGGGATGCGCATCGCGAAAAGCCTCCGGCAGCTTCATGTCGACGATGCGGATGCCGGTCATGCCCTTGATCGAGTAGACACCGCCGATCGCGATGGTCATGAGCGCCGCCAGATCGGTGCCGATCGCATCGAGCGGAAAGGTTATGTCGACGTCGGCGCGGTGGATCGGGCCATGTCCCTCCGCCGCTTCCGGCCAGGTCGGATGATCGATGTCGGGCAGGGGACGGATCGCGATGACGCGGGCGGCGACGCGCGCCTTCAGCTCTTCCGTTTCGCCCGGCACGGCGACGAAAGTTCCGGTCGATTGATCGCTGGCGATCTTGCGGGCCATCGCTTCGATGCTGCCGGGCGTTTCGATACGATAGGTGACGGTGATGGTCATGGACGGCTGAACGCTCCTCTCGCCCACGATTTTTCGCGTGGCGCAAACTGGTAATCTGGTATAATGAGTATTCCAACTTCTGCAAAGACTTTTTTGTCCGGCGGCGGATACCGCGTTTCGTAATGGGGCTTCCGCCAGGGCAACAAAAATGCATAAGGGAGGAAAAGCTTTGAGAAAGCGGGGTTCCATGGGCCAGCCAGTCGAACAGATTGTACGTCGAAAGCTGTCTGACGAGGTATTCGACCGGCTGGAGCGGTTGATCACCTCGGGAGAGCTCAAGCCTGGCGACGAGATGCCATCCGAGCGTGTCCTCATGGAGCGATTCGGTGTCGGCCGTCCGGCAATCCGCGAGGCCATGCAGGCGCTTGCCAATATGGGGCTGGTGAATATTTCGCACGGCGAGCGCGCCAAGGTGTTGCAGCTCACGGCAAAATCGATCTTCCGACAGGTCGATCTGACCGCCAAGATCATGCTGTCACAATCGTCCGACTCGCTCGAGCAGCTGAAGAGCGCCCGAATTTTCTTCGAGCGCGGCATGGCGCGCGAAGCGGCATTGCGGGCAACGGAAAAGGATGTCGCCGATCTTCACGAGATCATCGAACGGCAGCGCGCGTCGCTGGGGCATGCGGAGGAATTCATTTCGGCCGACATGCAGTTCCACACGCGCATTGCCCAGATTTCCGGGAATCCGATCTTTGCCGCCGTCAGCGAAGCCATGCTGGCATGGCTGAAGGCATATCACACCGACATGCTGATCTGGACGGGTAAGGAGAAGTTCACGCTGGTCGAGCACGAGGAAATCCTCGCGCGCATTGCCGAGAATGATGCCGATGGAGCCGAGCAGGCGATGCTCAAGCATCTCGAAAGGTCGCGCGCGCTCTATACGAAATGACAGGCTCCCCGGTGGGCCCGCCTGAACGATGGCACGGGGGCGTATTCGTCCTAATTCCTCCCCAATCCTCATAGTATCTGACAGGATGCAGATGAGGTGTACGCGATGGTCAATTTCATTCACCGCAACATGGCGCTTTTTCTGGCGCCCGTCCTGACGGCGGTTGCCATAACCGCCTACAATTTGACGTGCCTTCTGGTCAGACATCATCACACCCTGGCACACGAGATGCATCGAGCCGCAGGCGCTCTTGTGCTGGTCGTCGTATTCTATGCGATCCTCCGCTACATGCAGTCATTGCCGGAAGACGACGGTTAAAAACCCATTGAACCTGGGAGTTGCCGCCGATGTCTTCAGACAGGGTTCAGCGTGGCCGGCTATCGTCGGCCGTTCCTTGATGCGGAATCGGCGAAGCGTCTGACGGCTTTCGCGGTTTTCGTGTTGGAAAACAGTTTCGCAGCAAGTCGCCGCACCGGTCCGGTGCAAAGCCCCCGAGAACTGAGGATGTCAAAACGTGGCTGATGTTTGTACGCAAGGCGTAGACACGGGCTTTGTTGCCCTGGGCTATGCCAAGATCGCAATCCTGGGCGTCGTGCAGGGATTGACGGAGCTGCTGCCGGTCTCCTCCACTGCCCATATGCGCCTGGTGCCGGCCTTGCTCGGCTGGCAGGACCCGGGCTCGGCCTTTTCGGCTGCGATGCAGCTTGCGGCTCTTGCCGCGATCATCTCCTACTTCTGGAGCGATGTCCGTTATGTCGCCTTCGGATCGCTCGACGCCGTCAGGCGAAGGGATTGGCGCTCGCCTGCGATGCGGCTTGCGATTGCCATCGTGATTGCGACCGTACCGATCGTCATTGCGGGCCTTCTGCTGTCGTCATCCCTGAACGCCTGCGGAACGTCTTTCCGCAGCCTTTGGGTGATCGGCATCGCCTGCCTGGTCATGGGGCTGCTTCTGGCTGTCGCGGAACTCTACAGCCGCCACAGGAAAGGCATCGAGCAGATGACGCTGATGGATGCCCTGATCGTCGGCATCGCCCAGGTCGGCGCGCTTGTTCCCGGCGTCTCGCGCTCCGGCTCGACGCTGACCGGTGCGCTTTTCCTCGGCCTGAAGCGCGACGAGGCTGCGCGGTTCTCATTCCTGCTCGGTCTGCCGGCCATCGCGCTTGCCGGCCTGAAGGAGCTTTTCGAGCTCTATAAGGCGCATATTCCCATGGAAGCCTGGTCGGTTCTGATCGTCGGCCTTGTCGTCGGAAGCATATCGTCCTTCGTCACCATATGGGGACTTATGCGCTTTCTGGAGCGCTTCTCGACTTGGCCCTTTGTCGTCTATCGCATAGTGCTCGGCGCCGTCATTCTCTTCGGTGTGCTGACCATGGGCTGGGCCTGAGCCATCTGGGCATGCCGGGAAATGGCGCTGCCCGTTAAGGCAGCGCCATTTTCGTTCCGGGGCTATCCGAATACGAGGCCGCCATCGACAATGAGGTTTTGCCCGGTGACGGCGCGTGCCCACGGGCTGGCGAAAAAGAGAACCGCATCGGCCGCCTCATCGGGGGTGGTAACGCGGCGCAGCGGCGTATTCGCGGCGATAATGTCGAAGACGGCTTCCGGCGTGGCGCTGCTGGCATCCGTCGTGCGCAGAAGGCCGCCGGATACCATGTTGACGGTGATCCCCAGCGGGCCGAGCTCAGCGGCAGCCGTACGGGTCAGCGACAGCAGCGCCGCCTTGGCGGCGGTATAATCGTGATAGGGCACGACCGGATTCTGGAAGAGATTCGTACCGATGGTGACGATCCGGCCGAAGGCCGCCGATGCCATTGCCGGGCGTGCCGCCTGTATGAGGTTCAAGGCCCCCTGCAGCGCGGTCTCCAGCTGTATCGCCATTTCTCCCCAGCTCAACGCGTCCAGTTTCGAGCGCGCATCGCCGTTGAAACTGAAATCGGCCAGCGCATTGTGGACGACCGTCGTCGGTGCTCCGAAATGCTCCGTCACCTCTGCGACCAGCCGTTTCGTCTCCCCGAGGTCGCGAATATCGGCCTGAAAGGCTTTCGCATGATCGCCAAGCCGTGCGGCGAGTGCCTCCGCCTGCTCGCGGCTGGCGCGATAGTTGATCGCCACCTTCGCGCCTTCCCGGGCAAAGGCCGTTGCGATGGCGGCGCCAAGACCGCGCCCCGCGCCCGAAACGATGACGATCTGCTCCTTGATTGGCAGGCTCATTTCCTTACTCCTTCTTTGTCTGCCCATAGCGCATGGAAGTGCTGGACAGGCCCATTACCGCTTCCAACGGAAAGCTGGCCCGCGGCAGCCACCGCAGCGGCGAGATAGGCTTTGGCCGCGGCAACGGCTTCGGCAAGCGGCAAGCCCCTGGCGATTTCCGCAGCGATTGCGCTGGAGAGCGTGCAGCCCGTTCCATGCGTGTTCTTCGTCGGCAGCCGTTCGGCCTCGAACCAGGTCAGGCGGCCGTCGCCTGCCAGCACATCCGGACTTTCGTGACCCTCCAGATGGCCGCCTTTTACCAGGACCGCCGACGACCCGAACTCGGCCAGCGCAAGCGCCTGGCGAGCCATGTCCTCGCGGCTTTGCGCTTCCGGCTCGTGCAGGAGCGCCGCTGCCTCGGGCAGGTTCGGCGTGATGACCGTTGCCAGCGGCAGCAATCGGGTGGTCAGCACGTCGACGGCATCGGCGGCAAGCAGGGCTGCGCCACCCTTGGCAATCATGACAGGGTCGAGCACGACGGGCACATCGCGATGCCGAGCCAGAACATCCGCGACGGCGCCCGCAATCGCGGCATTGGCGATCATGCCGATCTTGATGGCATCGACACGGATATCGGCAAAGATGGCATCGATCTGCTCCGCCACGAATTGGGGCGGGACCGGATGGACGCCGGAAACGCCCTGCGTATTTTGAGCCGTCAATGCCGTGAGAGCGGCCATTCCATAGACGCCGAGGGCAGAAAAGGTTTTCAGGTCGGCCTGGATGCCGGCGCCGCCGGAAGGATCGGAGCCGGCGATGGACAAGACGTTACGGATCATTGGCGGACCTCCTTGATGGCGTTGGCGATAAGGGCCGTGGCTGCCCGCGGGTCCGGCGTGCCGCATATGGCGGAGACAACCGCCAGACCGTCGGCGCCGGCCGAAAGAACCTTCGCCGCGTGCTCCGCCTTGAGGCCGCCGATCGCGACCGTTGGAACCGGGCAGAGCCTGACGATGCGGGCAAGGCCGTCGAAGCCGATCGGCTGCTTGTGGTCGGGCTTGGTCGGCGTTGCAAAGACCGGGCCGACCCCGGCATAATCGACGATGCCGGCATCTATGGCGGAAGCGAGGGCCTCGGTTTCCACCGAAAGGCCGAGGATCATATCCGGCCCGATCAGGCGGCGCGCCTCGGTGGCGTCCATATCCTCCTGACCGATATGGAGGCCGTCGGCGCCGATGGCGATGGCCGCCTCGACATTGTCGTTGACGATCAGCCGGGTATTGCTCCCTTGCAGGATCTTTTTGAGGGCGAGACCCGTTTCGATCATCGCGGCAGCCGGAGCGTGCTTGTCGCGCAACTGTACGATCGTGGCACCGCCGGCAACAGCCGCGCGAGTGGTCTCGATCATGCCGATGTCGGCGCAAAGCACGGGATCGAGGACAAGATAGAGCGAGAGATCGAAGTCTTTCATGCCGCCGAGATCCTTGCTTCGCGGTCCAGCACTTCCTTGTCCAGGCCGGCGAGCGCATCGAGGAAGCGCCAGGAGAAGGAGCCTGGGCCGTTCGCAGCCTTTGCCGCCTGTTCCCCGGCGACGGCAAAGACGGCAAGTGCGGCCACCGTTGCATCCAATGCCGCATCCGGCGCCGTTGCGGCAAAGGCGCCGACAAGGCAGGTGAGGGAGCAGCCGAGCGCGGTTACTTGCGGCATGAGCGGCGAACCGCCCGCAACGCGCCGTGCCTGCCGCCCGTCGGTCACGAAATCGGTGACCCCTGTGACGGCGACGACGCAGCCGTGCCTTTCAGCCAGTTGCCGTGCGGAATCTTCCGCCTGCTCGACGGCGTCGCGGCTGTCGACGCCCTGGCCGCGGCTGGCGCCGCCGGCAAGCGCGATGATCTCGGATGCGTTGCCGCGAACGATCGTCGGCCGCAGCTCGATCAATCGGGCGACGGCATTGCGGCGAAACGCCGTGGCATGGTGAGCGACCGGATCGAGGACCCATGGCTTGCCGGCCGCGTTGGCCGACTGCGCGGCCTTCAGCATGCCCGCAAGCCAGCCGCTCGAGAGCGTGCCGATATTGATCGTCAGCGCGCCGGAGATGGCGGCGAATTCGCCCGCTTCCTCTTCGGCATGCACCATGGCCGGCGATGCGCCGGCGGCAAGCATTACATTGGCGGCGATATTCATCGCGACGAAATTGGTGATGCATTGCACCAGGGGCGGGTCGGCCCGCATGGCGCCAAGCAGCTTGCCCGCTGTGATCTGATCTCGCATATCGGCCCTTTCAGGCGGAGCGAGACGCGAAGGGACGACGTGCTGTGCCTGCAAGGTCCCGAGCGACTTCCTCCGCCAGCATGATCTGGTTCAGGTTCGAAGGGTGCTTCTCAGCCCGCCGGATGGCGGACGCCCCTGTCTCTCATCTCTTCCTTTTCGCAGACAAAGCCGGCGCTGTCACCAGCAAATCGCAAATGCCACGGCGACGGGCGGCGAGGGCAGGTTGCCTCGTTACGCGGCGATCCATGCAATAGACGCATGGGTGCAGTGAGCTCTTGGCTCTGCAAAAAGCGCGGGATCGGGACTATATGTTTCTCATCGAAGCGAACGGAGCGCCAAGGACGGCAGCCCGGCTTCGAAAGCCCGAGGAAAGGGGATCATCATGAACGTAGCACGCTCTTTCAACAACTGGCGCAAGTATCGTCAGACGGTCGCCGAATTGGGCCGTATGTCCACGCGCGAACTGCATGACCTGGGTATCGATCGCGGCGAAATCCGCAATGTCGCCCGCGCAGCCATCGCTCGCTAACGGCCGCAACGGCACCTTATAAAGCTGCATTACGCCAGCGCCTGCTTCCATCCGAGCAGGCGCTTTTGTTTTGTGAACATCGTGGCCGGCGCTGGCCGCATTCGGTGAAAATCCCGTCAGCTCAGCCTTCCGCTTTTCGCATAGCGCATAACTGCCCTGCAAAGAAATGCCTATGAACTGAGCAAAAGACTGGTATTCTCATCCCCATCGAAGCGATGCATCTCCTCCCGCATCCCTTCGCTTGGCAGACGTCCTACTCCTCCTCCCAGGGACGACTGCAGGAACAGCGGAACTCCTCCTCCCATCCGCTGTTCGGTTCTTGTAGAAAGCCTGCCGCACCTCCTCCCGCGGCAGGCTTTTTTCATTTCGGCCATCGAACGAATCTCCGGCAAACCATCTTCGATTGTTCTTCGCCGGTGCAATGCAGATCACAGGCCCAGCCGCTTGTGTCGAAAGCCGCGCGGGCTCCTCTCGCAAAAATGAACAGCCGCCCCTATGTCCGGCATATGTAGCGCGCTACATCGAAGACCGACCCCAAAACCTGATTCCCGAACAGGAGGATGCCCATGACCGGTTCTGCCGACTATACGCCGCCGAAGATCTGGACCTGGAACAAGGCCAATGGCGGCCAGTTCGCCAACATCAACCGTCCGATCGCCGGGCCGACCCACGACAAGGAATTGCCTGTCGGTCGCCATCCCCTTCAGCTCTATTCGCTTGGAACGCCCAACGGCGTGAAAGTCACCATCATGCTCGAAGAGCTGCTGGCGCTTGGCCATAGCGGTGCGGAATATGACGCCTGGCTGATCAAGATCGGCGAAGGCGATCAGTTCGGCAGCGGTTTCGTGGATGTGAATCCCAATTCGAAGATCCCGGCCTTGCTGGATCGCAGCGGCCCGAAGCCGGTTCGCGTCTTCGAATCGGCCTCGATCCTCATGTATCTCGCCGAAAAGTTTGGCGCCTTCCTGCCTGCCGAACAGCCGGCGCGCGCCGAGTGCCTGTCCTGGCTTTTCTGGCAGATGGGCAGCGCGCCCTATCTCGGCGGCGGTTTCGGCCACTTCTATGCCTATGCTCCGACGAAGATCGAATATGCGATCGACCGCTTCGCAATGGAAGTGAAGCGCCAGCTCGACGTGCTCGACCGTCGTCTGGCCGAGAGCGAATACATCGCCGGCAGCGATTACACGATTGCCGATATCGCCATCTGGCCGTGGTACGGCGGCTTGGCCAAGGGCTGGCAGTACGGCGCGGGCGAATTCCTGCAAGTGCAGGACTACAAGAACGTTCAGCGCTGGGCCGACCAGATCTATGCGCGGCCGGCCGTCAAACGCGGCCGCATGGTCAACCGCATGTCGGGCGATCCGTCCGAACAGCTGCACGAGCGCCACGACGCCAGCGATTTCGAAACCAGGACGCAGGACAAGATCGCAGCCGCAGGCTGACGAACAATTTGATGCTCATTCTTGCGAACTCGCGGTCTCAGGGCCGCGAGTTTTTTTATGGCATTCGCCACTGAACCCCGGCCGCCCACGGCCAAGTCAGCCTCGCTCAATCTTGCCCGGCGTAATGTTCGGCTGCCGAGGCTGTCTTGCCCGGCATGAACGCGGTGCGATCAGGCAAAGCGTTTCGACTTTGGTCAAAGAGGAATGCTACTTCATGCAGCAGGTTGCTGACGATCGAGCCCTGGATAAGAACATCGCCGCGGGCTTGCTATCGAGGCAATCGAGCGCGGAACGCGCAGCGCTTTTGAACTGCCTGATTTCGGGCGGCGACGAACGGCTGGATTGCGATGCGGTCAGCGGTCTTAACATGTATGGCTATGGCCCGTCGCCTCGGCCAAGGGATTTCGCCTTCGGCTCCTCCACCGCGTCGACCATTTCCGCCAATGCCTTTGCCGTGGTTGAGTCCTACTATGCGCGTCTGATGCGCGAAATGGAATCCGGTTCGGCCGCCGCCGTCTATGAGCGTGAAGTCGAGCGACTGCGCTGCGACCTGTTGCGGATGCTTGGGCTCGATCAGCCAGCCGAACAACCGCGTATCGATGCCATCCTGGCGACATCGGGCACCGATATCCATCTCTTCGCCGCCTCGCTTCTGGCCCGAGAGGACGGCCGGGCCTTGATGACCATCACTCTGATGGGGAACGAGACGGGCAGCGGCGTCATGACCGCTTCGGCCGGCCGGCATTTCATGGGTCGTGTCAGCAGCGACCGCGTGGTTGCCAAGGGCGAGGAACTGCGGGCCGGCGACGCGACGCGTAACGCGACGATTGCCGTGCGCAACAAGGACGGTTCCCTGCGCGCCGACAGCGAAGTCGAGGACGAATTGCGGGGCCTCATCGAGCTTGGCCGCGCGGCGGGGTTGAGATGCCTGCTCGTCGTGACCGATGTTTCCAAGACAAGTCTGTTGGCGCCGAGCCTGGAAAGCGTGCTGCGTCTCAAGGCGCGTTTCGGCGATGTTCTCGATATCATGATAGACGCATGCCAGTTCCGCCTGTCGGCGGCGACGATCCGCGCCTATCTGGCGCATGGCTTCATGGTGGCCGTAACAGGCTCGAAATTCCTGGCAGGGCCGATTTTCAGCGGTGCGCTTCTGTGCCCGCCGCAAATGTCGATGCGCTTCAGGAACCGCCCTCTGCCGGCGGCCCTCTCCGATTATTGCGGCAAAGCCGAGTGGCCGCAGGGTTGGGCAGCGCGCGATACGCTGCCGGAGCGCGCCAATTTCGGCCTGCTCCTGCGCTGGAAGGCGGCCTTGTTCGAGCTTGAATCCTTTGCCGCAATTCCGCAGGAGCAAGTCATTGCCGTCCTCTCGGCCTTTGCCGAGGCGGTGGTCGCCCGGCTTGCCGGCGACCCTGCCTTTGCGTTGCTGGATAGCCGGCCTCTCGACCGGCGCTGCCTCTGGGGAACACCGGCGATCCGCCATTGGGACGAAATTCCGTCGATCTTTTCGTTCTATCTGCGCAATGCCAATAATGCCGGCGTGCTGAACGCAGTCGAGACCGCGGCCGTCTACAAGGAACTGGCTGTCGAGGAAGATGGATTTGCGGCGGTGCGCCTCGGCCAACCCGTGCGCTGCGCCGATTTCGGCCATGTGCCGGCAAGTGCTCTGAGAATCTGCCTGAGCGCGCCGCTCGTCGTTCACGCTTGCGAAAGCGCCGAGGCGCTTGCCGGCCTTATAGTGCAGGCCATGATCGTGCTCGACCGCACGGCCGAGATTGCAGCCCGGCATGCTTCCGCTTCCGCCGCGCGGCTTGCGAGTGCATAGAGCGTTTCTGTTTCAGACGGCGCCGGAATTACCCTGATATCGCTTTGGGGGCGATCCGTCAGTTTCGCCGGTCATCGCCGTCGAGGCCGGCGAAATCGCCTCGGACGATGCCGTGGCGTTGCAGCTTGTCGTAGAAGGTCTTTCTCGGAATGCCGAGCGCCTCTATCGTCTTGCGCACATCGCCATTGTTCTGTTGCAAGCTCTCCCGAATGAGTTCGGCTTCATATCGCTCGACACGGGCAGGTAGCGAAAGCCCCGCATCGATGGCAGGCGCCTTTGCCGGCTTCGGCAGGGCGGTCGCCTCCAGCCCGAGCACGAAGCGCTCGGCGAAATGCGAGAGTTCTCGCACATTGCCCGGCCAGTCATGCTGTTGCAGATGGCGGTTAACGGCAGCGGAGATTGCCGGCGCCTCGCGCTTGAAGCGGCTGGCAGCACGCTCGGCGAAATAGCCGAAGAGCAGGGGAATATCGTCGCGCCGCTCACGCAGCGGCGGAATGGAAAGGGTGACGACGTTGAGGCGATAATAAAGGTCTTCACGAAAATCACCGCGCTGACCGGGATCGCCGAGATCGACCTTTGCCGCCGCGACCACGCGCAGATCGACGGGACGGACGTCGTTGGTGCCGAGCGGCGTCACTTCGCGCATTTCCAGCACGCGCAGCATCTGCACCTGGATCGCCGGCGGCATGCTTTCGATTTCGTCGAGGAACAGGGTGCCGGCGCTCGAATGCTCGATGCGCCCGATGCGTTTTTTCTGCGCGCCGGTGAACGCGCCCGGCTCATGGCCGAAAAGCTCGCTTTCGATCACGGTTTCGGGCAGCGCACCGCAGTTCAGCGCGACGAAATTGCCTTTGGCGCGGCGGCTCCAGCGATGGAGCAGGCTGGCCACCACTTCCTTGCCGCTGCCCGTTTCTCCCGTCACCAGCACATCGACATCCGTATCGGCGATCTGTCGCAGCGTGTGGCGCAGGCGATCCATGGCCGGGGTCTGGCCAATCAGCGGCAAATCGCCCTGAGCCTGTTCGGCCGCCTGCCGCAGGGCTCGGTTTTCCAGCACCAGCCGTCGCTTCTCCGCCGCGCGCCGCACGCTCTGCACCAGCCGGTCCGTGGCGAAGGGCTTGGCGATGAAATCATAGGCGCCGTCCTGGATGGCCTGCACGGCCATCGGGATATCGCCGTGCCCCGTTACCAGAATGACCGGCAGATCGCCGTCAAATCCTTTGATGTGGGCGAAAAGCTGCTGCCCGTCCATCTGCGGCATGCGGATATCGGAGACGACCACACCGGCAAAACCGGGGTCCAACGCGGCGAGAGCATCGGTTGCCGCCGAGAAGGCGGAAACGTTGAAACCCGCAAGTTCGAGGGTCTGCTTCGTTGCCCGCAACAGATCCTTGTCATCGTCGATGAGGAAAACGGGCGAGCTATCATTCATGACGTGGCCTTGCGCAAATGGATGGTGAAGCGGGTGCCGCCGCCGTTGCTCTCGACATCCATCCGCCCTCCGTAGTCGACGATGATGTCCTTGGAAATGACCAGGCCGAGACCCAGTCCCTTTTCCTTGGAGGTATTGAAGGGCGTGAACAGCGAATCGAGGATCGCCGCCGGAATGCCGGGCCCGTTGTCCGAAACCACGATCTCGACTTCACTCGAAGACTCGCGCACCGACACGTCCACCTTTGCCCGGTCACGACCCTCCAACGCTTCCAGCGCGTTCTGGAAGAGGTTGATCAGAACCTGTTCAAGACGGATGCGCGTGCCGACGACGCTCAATCCGGTCGGCGGCAAGTCGATCCTGAGCGCATCGAGGCGGCCGGCAAACCGGCTTCTCAGCAGGACGACGGCGCCTTCGATCACGCTTCTGACGTCCACGGGTTCCGGCGCGGTCCTTCCCTTGCGGGCAAAGGCCTTCAGCTCTTCGGTGATGGTGCCGATGCGCTCCGTCAGGGCCGCGATCGCCGAGAGGTTTTCCTTGACCGGCCCGGTCTGCTGCCTGTCGAGGAAAATATGCGCGTTCTCGGCATAGGCGCGAATGGTCGCGACGGGCTGGTTGAGTTCGTGCGCGACGCCGGCCGCCACCTGGCCGAGAATGGCAAGGCGATTGGCCTGTACGAGATCCTGCTGCACGCCCTGCAGCTTGGCTTCCGTCGCCCGATGATCGGCAATCTCCGCTTCCAGCCGATCGCGGGCGCGGCTGAGATCCTCCGTCCGCTCCAGAACGCGACGCTCCAGTTCCTCGCGGGCGATCCTGCTGACGGCGATCTGCATGGCGGAGACGTCGCGCCGGCGCAGGAGGAATGCGGCAAAGGCAAGAATCGGCAACAGCGCGGTGAGGGTGAGGAAGCGCGTCTCGCGCACGGAGGAGGCGATCGCCTGATCGGTCGGGATGAGGTAACCGAGCTGCCACGGCGTGGACGGGATCGCGGTCGTCAGCCGCAGATATTCGGCGGCGCTGTTGCCGGGAAGAACGGCGCGCACGATGGTCGCGTCGGGTCCAACGTCCGTCGAGCGGCCGATCGGCAGGGGCGAGAGCGGTGCTGCACCGAATTGCAGGCTCTTGCGAATGGCTGCGGCCTCCTCGCGGTCAAGCGGTGCCGTGGTCATGAAGCGCCACGAGGGCAGGCTGGTGATGAGGACGACGCCATGTTCGTCGGTCACGTAAGCCGGGCGGCCGGTCTCGCTCCAGTCGGCCTCCAGCTGATCGAACTCCATCTTCACCACGACGACGCCCAATGCCGAGCCTGCGTCGCCGACCCGGCGGGAAATATAGAGGCCGGGGCGGTTGCTGACCGTCCCGAGTGCGTAGTGCTCGGCGGTTCCCGTTTCCATCGCCTTGCGGAAATAGTCGCGAAACGAATAGTCGTTGCCGACAAAGCTCAGCGGCTCCTGCCAGTTGCTGGAGGCCATGGCAACGCCATCCTTGCCGGTGACGTAGAGCACGGACGCGCTCGTGCCGGAAACCAGGCTTTCCAGTTTGCGGTCAAGGGCGACGACCTCGTCGGTGCGCTGATCGGCAAGTGCATCCCGCACCTGCTGGTCGTCGGCCAGCAAGAGCGGCAGGGCGCGGGGGCGTTCGAGCACCGCCCGCAGGAGCGCGACTTTCAGGTTCGCATCCGTATGCCCCTGCCTCTGCAATGCCTCGATTGCGGAGAGGCGGCCATAGAAGCTCGCGCCATAGAGGGCAGCCGCGACGATGGCGGCGCACAGAAACGCAAAAACAAACCAGAGCCGGCGGGAGCGCCGGCCCAGTTGCTCGGGCGTTAAAAATCGTTCGGTGGCCGGGCGCTGCAGCATCGGCGCATTGTGCATGATTTCGCGCGTACGGCAAATCAATCTGTGCGGATTCTCGCACGGAAAAAGAGAGAAGTCGCCTTTAGAAATAAGTAAACTTCATAAAAATCAAATGCTTATCTATGCGATCGCGAATTGGCACGCACATTGCAGAGGCGGAGGAAACAGTCGGAGGCTGTTAAATTCTAGTCGCCCGGAGGGCCGAGAGATCGGTTGGGCTTAACGGAGGACATCATGATTGCTCCCATCGCTGCCGCTGAACCGCACGGCAAGCTCCCCTTCTACCGGCACCTCTACGTGCAGGTTCTCACCGCTATCGCCGCCGGCATCCTGCTTGGTCATTTCTATCCGCAGCTCGGCGCATCGATGCAGCCGCTCGGTGATGCCTTCATCAAGCTGGTGCGCATGGTCATCGCACCCGTGATCTTCCTGACGGTCGCCACAGGCATCGCCGGCATGTCCGACCTGAAGAAATTCGGTCGCGTCGTCGGCAAGTCGTTCATCTACTTCCTGACCTTCTCGACCTTGGCCCTGATCGTCGGCCTTATCGTTTCGAACGTCCTTCAGCCGGGCGCCGGCATGCATATCGATCCGGCCTCGCTGGACACGAAGGCCGTCAGCAAATATGCGGCGCAGGCCCATGACGCGACGGTCGTCGGCTTCCTGATGAACATCATTCCGGACACGATCGTCGGTGCCTTCGCCAAGGGCGATATTCTGCAGGTGCTGTTCTTCTCGGTCATCTTCGGCATCGCGCTCGGCGCTTCCGGCGAGCGCGGCCGCCCGATCGTCGATTTCCTGCAGGCGCTGACCACGCCGATCTTCCGCATGGTTGCCCTGCTGATGAAATTCGCGCCGATCGGCGCCTTCGGCGCCATGGCCTTCACCATCGGCAAGTACGGCATCGGCACGATCGCCAACCTGGCCTTCCTGATCGGCACTTTCTACCTGACCTCGCTGCTGTTCGTGCTCATCGTGCTCGGCGCCGTCGCCCGCTACAACGGCTTCTCGATCCTGGCTCTGATCCGTTACATAAAGGAAGAACTGCTGCTCGTCCTCGGCACCTCGTCTTCGGAGGCGGCACTGCCGGGCCTGATGAACAAGATGGAACGTGCGGGCTGCAAGCGCTCGGTCGTCGGCCTCGTCATCCCCACAGGCTATTCCTTCAATCTGGATGGCACCAACATCTACATGACCTTGGCGGCGCTGTTCATCGCCCAGGCAACCGATACGTCGCTGTCGCTCGGCGACCAGATCCTGCTGTTGCTGGTGGCCATGCTGAGCTCCAAGGGCGCAGCCGGCATCACCGGCGCAGGCTTCATCACACTTGCCGCCACCCTTGCCGTCGTGCCGTCCGTTCCGATCGCCGGCATGGCGTTGATCCTCGGCATCGACCGCTTCATGTCGGAATGCCGCGCCCTGACGAATCTCGTCGGTAATGCCGTTGCCACCGTTGTCGTCGCTCGTTGGGAAAACGAGCTCGACCCGACCAAGTTTGCTGCCGCGATGGCGGGGCAATTGAGCGAAGACATAGAGGTGCCTGCCTTGCAGGCCGCCGAATAAGCTTCGCTCCATCCTCCCAAGGATGAAACGGCCCCGCAAGGGGCCGTTTCAGTTTGTGTGCGCGCACTTTCATGTGCCCGGCCGTCGGAAGATCCGCAGGGCGAAGGGCAGGAAATAGCCCTTATCCACACGGGCGCCTTATCACGTCTTGGTGATGAAGAATGGGGGCGATTGGCGGCGCAGCGGTGAAGAAATGCGATTTTTGTAACTATGACGTGCGGTTGTCATCACTGAATATTAAGATAGGACATAAGCCGAGAGCTGGAGGATTGGCAGCTATGCGCTTCCGTGCTTGCCCTTGCCGCATTGATGCCTATATTGACCGAGCGTTCGGCCGCGTCTGTTTAGGTCGATATGCCTCATGGCTGCAATAGCTGCCTTCACCCGGCAACGAAACGGCCGGCGGACTTTGGAAGGAGAAATTTCATGTCCATTACTCCGAACAATATCGATAGTTCAAAAGCTTCCACCGTTCCCCATGGCGAAATCGCTGCTGCCGTGCGGCAGGCGCGTGAAGCTATCGGTTACACGGTCGACGACCTGTCTGAAACCTGTGGTCTCACCAGTGAGGAAATCACTGAGATCGAGGCCGGTGCGGAAGCCGATCCGGCCAAGCTTCGGCGCATTGCCCTCGCATTGCAGGTTCCGCCGTCGACTTTTTTCGTAGTCTGAACGAGAGGCGCACTTCGGTGCGCCTTTTCGACTTCCGTCGCGCGGAAATCCCACGAATTTTTTTACGTTATCGATTGCAATTCAACCGCGCATATTCTCGCGCACTTCCATCCATATCCCCGCATTGTGAGGGTGCTTCGGCATGGTTTTCCCATGCGGAAATGCGGCGATCGCCCGCCTGCACGCCGACTGACGGTTCGACAGGGCAGGTTCCCCCGCGCCCAGCTCGATCTGTGCTGCCATTTTTTCGCTTCAGGCACTATTGTGTTGCTCAACATTTCCGGCGCCGGGAATTTTGTAAACCAATGTTTCGCTGCCCGAATTTTCCGTATTAGCGCCGCAAACCCCTTCTTTTCAGAGAACTGATAGTTTGTATAAGGGTTGGGAAAACGGAATGAAGCCTATGAACGCGACTGCCGCACCGGATATTCTGATAGTCGATGACGATCACGAGATACGCTCGCTCCTGAGCCGCTATCTGGAGGAGCAGGGTTTTCGCGTATCGACGGCGAGCGATCTTCGCGGATGCAACGATGCGCTCAACCGTCGCCAGCCGGACCTGCTGGTGCTGGATGTGATGCTCCCCGACGGATCGGGCCTCGATCTATGCCGCGATCTGCGGAACCGCCGTCCCCGGGTTCCGGTCATTCTGCTGACTGCCTTGAAGGAGGACATAGACCGTATCCTCGGCCTTGAGATCGGCGCCGACGACTATCTCGGAAAGCCGTTCAATCCGCGCGAGCTGGCCGCTCGTATCCGGGCCGTCCTGCGCCGCACGAACGAGGATTCGTCCTCGGAGCCCGAGCAGAGGCGCTATCAGTTCGCAGACATGATGCTTGACCCGCAACTTCGTCGGGTAAGCAGGGACAATGGCGAGGTTATCTCGCTGACGGGCGCCGAATTCGATCTTCTCAAGGCGTTTCTGGAGCGGGCAGGGCGATTGCTGTCGCGCGATCAACTGCTGGATCTGACGCAGGGGCGTGATCGCGATCCTGCCGACCGCTCGATCGACGTTCTGATGAGCCGCCTTCGTCGCAAGTTGGGAGAAACTGCGGAAGAGCCGATCTTCAGGACGATCCGCAATGGCGGCTACCAGCTCGTCGTTCCGGTAACGGCCGTCAAGGGCGAATTATGAGGTCGCTTGGCGCGCGCCTGGCGCTGCTCCTGTTGACGGCCATCGTTCTGGTGGTCATTTCCTCATCCTTCGTGGCAAGTCTCGTCATGCGCGGGCCGCGGCCGGACATGACCGTCGAGCGCATGGCCAGGCAGCTTTCCATTCTGGCGACCTTCGCCGAGAAGGATAGAGCCACGGCGGCGGCGGCGGGACTGGTCGTTGCGCCCATGCCGGCGGAAGGCCAGCGCGACGAGGAGCTTTCCCGCTTCCTCATGGAAGCGCTGCTTCGTATTGCCGGCATGCGCGACGCGGTCATATCGCGTCAATCGACCGGAGAGATGATCGCGTCGCTGAAACTTTCCGACGGTAACTGGCTGATCACCCCAATGCCGCAACACGGTCCGCCGCCGGATGGCTGGAAGGTGCTCGTAGGGTGGCTCGGCCTGATCATCATCGGCAGTGTGCTGGTTTCCATTTTTGCCGCCTCGAAGATCATGAAACCGCTGCGCCTGCTGGAAGAGGCCGTTGCCGCGGTGAATCCGGACGGCACATTGCCGCATATACCGGAAACCGGCCCCGGCGAGATTCGGGCCACCGCGCAAGCGCTCAACGGCCTGTCGGCCAGGGTGAAGGCAGCCACCGAAAGCCGCATGCGGCTCGTTGCCGCCGCCGGGCACGATCTGCGGACGCCCATGACCCGGATGCGCCTGCGGGCGGAATTCATCGCCGACGATGAGGAGCGACGCAAGTGGCTTGCCGATCTGGAGGAACTCGACATGATCGCCGACAGCGCCATCGGCCTCGTTCGGGAGGAGATTTCCAAGGACAGCCTCGAGCAGGTCAGGCTCGACAGGATCGTCCAGGACATCGTCACGGAACTGACTGCGATCGATTTGAACGTCAAGCACGGCGAACTTGAGCAGGCAACGATCTGCGCGGGACCGCTTGCCATCACCCGAGCATTGCGCAACCTGCTCATCAATGCCGCCACGCACGGCAAGTCGGCAACCGTGACGGTGACGCATCTCGGCAACCGGGCCGTCGTGAGAATCGTCGACACCGGTCCAGGCATTCCGGAAGACCGGCTGAACCAGGTATTCGAACCCTTCTTCCGCATCGACATAGCAAGGCAAAGATCCTTCCCCGGTGCCGGCCTCGGAATGGCGATAGCGCGTGAGATCATCACCCGGTTCGAAGGGGAAATCACCGTGCGCAACCGCCAGCCCAAAGGGCTGGAACAGGTGGTGTCGTTCAAAAGTGCCGACGCCAAGACGGCAGGTTAGGGCGATACCGGAAAAAGCGTGCAGCGGCTTTCCGTCCGAAACTGCGGCAGCAAAGAGAGGGAGCGATCCGGCGATTCCGTGAAGAACGGAACCGGCCCGGCACAGGCAGCCCGATCGAATCGATATCCGGATACAGCCTCGGCTCCCGTCGAAAACGTGGCTCTGTTCAGCCCGGAATCCCGTGAAAGCCGGACTTTACTTGTGTAGTGCACTCGAAAATACGGTAAGCGGCAATATTCATAGTAAAGCAGCAGAATTTGCTAAATAACGTCATTCGGATAGAAAAGCCGAGACACCAAATGTCATCAAAATGCCCTGCTTCAGCAATGTTCGGAAATGTTGCGGGCATCAACTGATGTAAAATTATGGCCGGTCAGCAGCTTGGCTCGAGCAGGCTTTGATCGCCCCGCATACCCGGCTTCGCCATGACGCCCCCAACACGAATGGCGAAGCCGGATTGCTTTTCCGGCCCCGCCACTCCGTTTTTTCTGAAAATATCAATCTCTCGATAGCGCTGCTACGGGATCGAGCAACGAGGCGTTACGCGCCGGCAGGTAGCCGAAGGTCAGGCCGATCGCGCAGGAGCACGCGAACGCCAGGATGATCGAGCCGGCCGAATAGATCAGCGTGAAGCTGGATCCGAAATGATTGAAGGCGAAGCCGAAGCCTAGCGCCGTTGCGATGCCGAAAGCACCACCCAGCAGACAGACCAGCACCGCTTCGATCAGGAACTGCTGGAGAATGTCCAGACGTCTCGCGCCGACAGCCATGCGCACGCCGATTTCCGCAATGCGCTCCGACACCGAGACCAGCATGATATTCATGACCCCGATACCGCCGACCAGCAGCGAGATCACGGCGATCGCCGAGACGAGGAGCGTCATCGTGCGGGTCGTGCTGGTGATGGTCTGGCGAATGTCGTCGGTGTTGAGAATGAAGAAATCCCTGGTGCCGTGGCGGCGCTCCAGAAATTGCGTAACGGCCGTCTCCGCCGTCGAGCTCTCGGTATTGTCGGCGACGCGCACGGTGATGCTGCGTAGCGACATGTCGCCGAGGAGGCGTGCCTGGACGCCGGTGTAGGGCAGGTAGACGGAAAGGTTGTCGCTGGAGCCGAAGCCGCCTTGCTGCGAGGCGATGACGCCGATGACGCGCACGGGGACCTTGCCGACCAGGATCGTTTGTCCGACCGGGTCGAGGCCCCTGTCGGTGAACAAGGTCGTCGCTGTGTTTTGATCGATCACCGCATCCTGCGACAGCCGCCGCACGCTGTCGGCGTCGAAGAGCTTGCCGGCGACCAGCTTCGACCCCTTCACAGAGAAATATGCATCGCCGACGCCGTTGATGAGGGCATTCGCCTCGGTCGAACCGAAACGCACGGTGCTGCTTGTCGAGACGGTCGGCGTGACGGCGGCGACATAGGTCAGTTTCGCCAGCGCGTCGGCGTCTGCGACCACCAGGGTCTTGATGCGCCCCGAGCGCGTGTCGCCGAAGCTCTTTCCGGGAAAGATTTCGAGCGTATTCGTGCCGAGGCTGTTGATATTTTCCAGCACCTTGCGCTGCGATCCCTCGCCGAGCGCGATGACGCTGACGACGGATGCAATGCCGATGACGATGCCGAGCATGGTCAGGAACGTACGCAATCGATGGGCCTTGAGCGCAAGGATCGCCATTCGGAAGGCTTCCGCCAGCCGGCCGGCCATTTCCTGCCAGACGGATTTGCCGAAGCCGGTTTCGGCGGCGGAGACTTGCGACGGATGGGCCGCCTTGCGCGTGCGTCGATCGGCAACGATCCGCCCGTCGGAAATCTCGATGATGCGATCGGCACATGCGGCAACGTTCATGTCGTGGGTGACGATGACGATCGTATGGCCTTCGGCGTGCAGCTCGCCAAGGATGCGAAGAACCTCCTCGCCGCTCTGCCGGTCGAGTGCGCCGGTCGGCTCATCGGCGAGGATCACGTTGCCGTTGTTCATCAGGGCCCGGGCTATCGAAACCCGCTGCTGCTGGCCGCCCGAAAGCTGACCGGGGCGGTGGCTGCCCCGCTCACCCATGCCGAGACGCTGGAGAAGTGCCGCCGCGCGGGCCCGCCTCGTTTCACCCGGCTGCCCGGCGTAGATCGCGGGCACTTCGACATTGCCGATCGCCGTCAGTTCGGAAAGCAGGTGGTAGCGCTGGAAAATGAAGCCGAAATGCTCCCTGCGCAGTTTGGACAGGGCGTCGCTGTCCAGGCGATGCGTCTGCGCGCCGGCAATCGCATAGGTGCCATCGGTCGGGCGGTCCAGCAGGCCGATGATGTTCATCAGCGTGGATTTGCCCGAACCGGAAGGCCCGACGATGGCAACCATTTCGCCTTCGGCGATCGACAGGTCGATATCCTGCAGGACCGCAATCGTGCGGTCTCCGGATTGATATTCCCGGCGCACGCCTTTTAATTCGATAATGGGGGAAGACATCGTTCAGAACCCCATTGGTGGTGGCGGGCCGCCGTTGTTGTTGCTCTTGGCCGTCGTGGCGCTTGCCTCGCCGATCACGACCTTCTCTCCCTCCGACAGGCCGGAGCGGATTTCGGCCGAGACATTGTTGTTGAGACCGACCGCGACCGCGCGCCGGCTTCGCTCGCCGTCGTCATTCACGACTTGAACGGCGTAGGAGCCGTCGGCCGACTTTGCGCCCAGCGCGGAGGAGGGGATGATAAGGGCATCCTTGGCCCGGCCGAGAACGATGTGAACCTCCGCCGACATATAGGTGCGGAAGTAATTGTCGGGGTTCGGCACTGCAAACACGCCGTTGTAATAGATCGCCGAGGACGAGGATGACGATGTCGTACTGCTGCTCGACGAGGTTGTGCTCGACGACGAGGTGACGCTGCTGTCGCTTGTGATCGATTCCGGCGCCGGTTCGATCGACTGCAATGTTGCCTCATACCGGGTGCCCGGATCGCCGAGAATAGTGAAATAGACCGGCTGTCCTACCTTGACCTTGACGACATCGGCTTCCGAGATTTCGGTGCGGACGATCATGGTGTCGAGTTGTCCGAGGATGACGATGGTCGGCGCCGATTGTGCGGCGTTCACCGTCTGACCCTGCTGGTTGACGATGGCAAGCACCGTGCCATCCATCGGCGCGGTGATGCGCGTATAGGAGAGGTTGGCGCGTGCGGTTTCCACCGCGACTTCGGCCGATGTGATCTGCGCGTCGATGGCTGCGATCTGGGCCGTGATCTTCCTGACGCTCGCTTGCGCGCTATCGAGGTCGGCTTTGGAGCCGGCCTGGTTGCGGAATACCGTCTGCTGGCGGACGAGCGTCAGCTCCGCATTCGCAAGTTCGGCCTCGCTCTCCTGCCGCTGTGCCTTGATGTTCGCCAGGGACGCCTGAGCGGTCCTCAGGTCGTTGCTTTGTGTGGTCGAGTCGATTTCGGCAACCAGCGTATCCTTCTTCACCGTATCGCCGAGCTTGACGTGCAGCGCGGTGATCCGTCCGGAAACCTGCGCGCCGACGGCAACCAGCTTGGCCGGCCTGAACGTACCGGAGGCGAGCACCGCCTCCTCGACGTCGCCACGCGTGACCGGCGCCGTGATGGCCGGCGTGGTCTGCTGGTCGAAATAGCCATAGTGGAACGAGAGAAAGCCAATCGCGGCGAGCGCAAGGAGTGCGACAACCAGCAGATGCCGCATTCCGACACGCGGGCGCGATGGAGATTTCGCGGGAGCAGCCTCCTTGGCGCGTTTCGGACTGACGGTCGCCGGTGCTTTATGGTCCAGGGTGTTCAGCATGAGATTACTTTGCCATGGTCAGGTGCGGGCCGGTGTTGGTGTCGATGACGGCCGGGGTCGAGGCGTCGACCTGCCCGTTCCAGCCACCGCCCAGCGCCTTGTTGAGGGCGATATAGTCGGTGGCGATCGACGCCCGGCTTTGAATGACGGATTCCTCGGCGCTGTAGAGCGAGCGCTCGGCATCGAGCACATCGAGAAAATCGGTGACGCCGGCCTTGTTGAGCGTCCGCGAAAGATCGGAGGCACGGCGATAGGAGCTGCTGGAGGAGACGAGCTTGACGTATTTCATGCGCTCCTGGGTCAGCGAGACCACGGCGTTTTCGACATCTTCCATCGCCGACAGGACGGCCGCCTGATAGGCAATGAAGTATTGATCGCGCTCGGCCTTGGCAACATCGACGGCCGCCTTGAGCTGACCGCCCTGGAAGAGCGGCACCGTCAGCGACGGGCCGAGCGACCAGCCGATGGAGGATTTTTTGGCGAGATCGCCGATGCTGGCGGCGGAAGATGTGATGTCACCAGTTAGTGAAATGGATGGATAGCGATTGGCTTCGGCCTGGCCGATCTTCGCCGTATATTGCGCAAGCTGCCGCTCCGCGAGGCGAACGTCCGGCCGCGACGCAAGGATGTCGGCGGGAATGCCCGTCGCAACATTCATCTTCGGACTTGGGATCGGTCCTCCGGCCTTGAGCGTATCTTCCAGTGCCGCGGGCGGTTTGCCCAGCAATACGCTCAGGCGATGAACCGCTTCGACATAGGAAATCTGATACGTCGGGATGTCGGATTCCGTGCTGGCGGCCAGCGCATCGGCCTTGGCGGTATCGACGCCGGTGGCGCTGCCTGCCTGATATTCCGCATGCGTCAGCGCCGCGCTCTTGCGCTGCGACACGGCGGTGCGCCTGGCCAGATCACGCAGCGCCTGATATTCGCGCGCCTGTACATAGTAGGATGCGACGTCGCCGATCAGCGTCAGCATCGTATCGCGCAGCTGCTCGTCGGCAACATCGACGCCATACTTTGCCGCCTCGGCCGCGCGTTTGTTGCCGCCGAAGAGATCGAGCTCCCAGCTGGCGTCGAAACCTCCCTGATAGATCGTGGAAAATGTCGCGTCGGATGTGCCGCTCTCGGTTGCGGAGGTGCGTGAGCGCGTTCCGGAACTGCTTGCCTCCACCGTCGGAAACAAGGTTCCTCTCTGTTCCCGGTAGGTGGCCCGCGCTTCGCGGATCTTGGCCTTGGCGGTCGCCACGTCCAGATTGCCGGCGATCGCTTCCTCGATCAGCGCGTCGAGCGTCGGATCCTTGAGCTGCTTCCACCATTGCGACAGCTGCGGCGCCTTCGAAGGTTTGGAGCCGGTCTTGCCGGCCCAGTGAGACGGCATGGCAAGATCCGGCGTGCGGTAGTCGGGGCCGACGACGCAGCTTGTCAATGCGCTGGCAAGCCCGACGGCAAGGGCGATACTCGACAGCCCTTTGTATGAACGCAAATATGTCGGCAAGATTTCTATCCCTGATCGTTGGTCTTTTGTGCTGGCCTTCGGCGAGGCCGGGACAGGCGACGGAGCGTTTCGGGAAGCGATCTGCTGTCTTCCACGGGAAGAACGATGGTGCTCGCACGCCTTTGGTCCGGGAGCGCCGGGCGGGGCGCTCCCGGACCATTCGGCTCCTTGAGGAGCCGCTCCTTCCAACCGACAGGGGCGTCCGGGGGGATCTCAATCGGTTGGAGGCGGAGAGAAAATGGTCTCAGTCGATTTTGCAGCGGGATGTCCCTGGCCTGACCTCTATCGTCGTTCAGCGGAACGGATGCGGGCCGGGAACGAGCGATCGTTCGGCGTCCTCGAGCTTGGTGAGCTGATCCGATGTCAAAACGCTGCGGAGCGCGGCCGCCTTGTCCTTGAGAACGGCGGCCTTGGCGGCGCGCTCCAGCGCGCGCTCGGCAATATGCTCGCCGAAGAGTTGCGCCGGCTTACCCGCATCATGGTCGGCCTGAGGGGGGACTACGTCATCGCCGCTGGGCGGACCGGGCGGCCGATGCCCGGGGGGCGTCAGAAAATCCGTCAGCGCGCTGGTGTAGTCTCTCCAGGCATCCAGCTGGGCGCTGCGGATACCGATGAGCGTCTCCATCGCGGATAGCTCGCCTGCGAGCTCCAGAGCCGGGTTGCCCCCGTGCGGGAAACCGCCTGGCGGTTCATGCGGCGGCATGGGCATGCCATCGCCGAAAGCCATCATCGGCCCATGGGGATGCGGGCCGGGCCAAGGCTCGCAGCCGCCCGGCATGCCTGCCGGCGCAGGGTGAGCAGCCTCTGTAACGGCAGGCGCCTGCGCGTCTGGCGCGACGGCCGGCTCCGCGGCATAAGCTGCGGCGGTCATGCCGCCGACGACTGTTATCAATAAAGTTGCGACGATATATCGTTGCCTCATGATCAGTGCCTTCATTACGATTAACTGATGCCGAGGCTAACGAGGCTGTATGAATGCAATACGTCCGTATGTTTCTGCGTATTTCCCGGAAAAGGAATATTGCGAACGAAGTTTTCTACGAGCCCGGCGGCAACATTTTTTTACATTTTTCTTCGCGTGGAGACGCAATGCTTTGGCTTTTGGCCGGATAAGCGCCGAATCCTGACGCGGTGATCGCCATTCTGTCGATTCTCTCGCCTTCCGAACCTGTCTCAACAGGAGCCGGCTGGCTATCGCGCTTGCCGCGTCCTCGCCGGGCGGGCGGCAACGCGGTGCGCAGACGCCTGCAATGCCGAGCATTTTCCTTGTCGACAGTTTGCCCACAAGAGGAATAGTGTCGGCGGCATCGCGCCTCATACGAAATGAAAATGCGCAAGACCGAAAGAGTTGAGGAGAGTAAAAAATGTCGTGGCACCATCCAGTCCCCCGGATCACCGAGGAAGAAAGGCAGCAGCGCCTTTCGCGCCTTCGCCAATTGCTCGACACGCAGGGACTGGCCGGCATGCTGCTCGGACCGACCGAGAGCCTGCGTTATTTCACCGGCCTCATCTGGCATGCGAGCGAGCGATTTTTGGGAGCACTGGTCACGCCGACCGAGCTTTATTACATCGTCCCAGGCTTCGAACGCAGCCGGGTCGAAACCCTGCCGCATCTGCCGGCGGAAATCCTCGAGTGGCAGGAAGAGGAGAGCAGTGCGGCATTGATCGCGCGCGTGCTCGGCAAGACAGGTGTTTTGGCGCTCGACGACAACATGCCGCTTTACTTCTACAATGCGTTGGCAGCGGAGATTGGAGCCGAAAGGCTGGCGAACGGCGGGCCGCTCATCAACAGCCTGCGCCGGATCAAGTCTCCTGCCGAAATCGCGCTCATACAATATGCCATGAACCTGACGCTCGATGTCCACAGGCAGGCGCATGCCTTGCTCAAGCCGGGGATTCGCGCCTCTGAAGTGGTCGAGTTCATCGACCGGCGGCATCGCGAGGCCGGCGCCCATGGCGGCTCGACCTTCTGCATCGTGTCCTTCGGCGAGGCCACATCACTGCCGCACGGCGCCAACGGCGACCAGACACTCGCCGAAGACGACGTCATCCTCGTGGATACCGGCGCCCGCATCGATGGCTATCACTCCGACCTGACGCGGACGTACAAGCTGAAAAGCGGCGACAGCGCCTTCGAGGACGCTTGGGCGATCGAGCGCGAGGCACAGCAGGCCGTTTTCGATGCCGCAAAACTGGGTGCCGCTTGCTCCAGCCTGGATGACGCGGCGCGAGCGGTACTGGAAAAGCACTCGCTCGGCCCCGACTACGCGCTGCCCGGATTGCCGCACCGTGCCGGTCATGGCCTCGGACTGGAAATCCACGAGGAGCCCTATATCGTGCGCGGCAATGCGACGAAGCTCTCAGCCGGCATGTGCTTCTCGAATGAGCCCATGATCGTCTTTCCGCAGAAATTCGGGATCCGGCTCGAGGATCACATCTATATGGCGTCGGACGGCCCGCACTGGTTTACCCAGCCTTCGAAGGGGCCCACCGAACCCTTCGCAGATTGAAAATTTTCAGGGAAGGGCGGCGGTCAGGCCGCCCTTTTTCCTTCCTCGTCGAAGACGTGCAGATATTGCGCCGGAAAAGCAACGTTGACCTTGGTGCCTGCACTCAGTGCGCTGCGATCCAGCGTGAACACCTTGAACGGCAGGCCATGCAGCGAAAGATGCAAGATGATGCCGAAGCCGGTGGGTTCGATGAGTTCGACATCGGCGGCCATATCGGACGGATTGGACGACAGCACGACATGCTCCGGGCGAATGCCGAGCGTCACTTTCGTACCGGCCGCCATTGTCAGGGATTGCGGAAGAGAAACGAGCGTGCCGTCCTTGAGCTTGACCCCATTTCCCTCATAGGTCGCGTCGAGGAAGTTCATGCCGGGCGAGCCGATAAAGCCGGCCACGAAGAGATTGGCCGGGCGATCATAGAGCTCAAGCGGGCTGCCGACCTGCTGCACCACGCCGCCATGCATGGCGACGATGCGGTCGGCAAGCGTCATGGCTTCGATCTGATCGTGGGTGACGTAGATCGACGTTGCTTTAAGATCGCCGTGCAACTTCTTGATTTCAGCACGCATCTGCTCCCTCAACCGTGCATCGAGGTTCGAAAGCGGCTCGTCGAAAAGGAAGGCTTTCGGCTGGCGTACGATGGCGCGACCCATAGCGACACGTTGCCGCTGGCCGCCGGAGAGCGCCTTCGGGCGGCGTTCCAGCAGCGGATCGAGACCGAGCTTTGCCGCCGCATTGGCGACGGCCTTGGCGATGGTTTCCTTCGCCATCTTCCGCAGCCGCAGGCTGTAGCTCATGTTGCCGGCCACATTCATATGCGGATAGAGCGCATAGGACTGGAACACCATGGCGATGTCGCGATCCTTCGGATGCAGTTCGTTGACCCGATTTTCGGCAATGCGGATCTCTCCGCCGCTGATGTCTTCAAGTCCGGCGATCATCCTGAGCAAGGTGGACTTGCCGCATCCGGACGGACCGACGAGAACGACGAACTCGCCGTCCTTGATCCGAAGGTCGATGTCGTGCAGCACCTGCACATGGCCGTAGGCCTTCTTGACGTTCTGAATATCGATCGATGCCATGTGACTAACCCTTGACCGCGCCGGCCGTCAGGCCCTGCACGAGATAGCGTTGGATGAGCAGGAAGAAGAGCGCCGCCGGAATGAGCGCCATGACGCCCGCCGCCATCATCTGCCCGAAATCCACGGAGAATTTCGAGACGAAGGTGAGAAGCCCGACGGGGAAGGTCGCGGCCTGGTTGCCGTTGATCAGCATCAACGCAAAAAGCAGTTCGCTCCATGCCGCGGTGAAGACGAAGCCGAGGGTTGCCGCGATGCCGGGCAGGGTCAGCGGCAGGATGATCTGCCGGAATGCCGTGAACTGCGTGGCGCCGTCGATCATGGCAGCCTCCTCCAGATCCTTCGGAATGCCGTCGAAGAAGGACTGCATCAGGAAGGTGGCGAAGGGAACGTTGAAGGCGGTGTAGACGATGACGAGCCCGCTCAGGCTGTTGGTCAGATGCAGCGGCGTGAGGATCTTGAAGATCGGCGCGACGAGCATGACCAGCGGAAACATCTGGGTCAGCAGCATCAGGGCCACGATCCAGTATTTGCCGCGGAAATTGAACCGCGATAGCGCATAGCCCGACAGCGAGGCGCAGATGGTGACTGCGATTGCCGTCGAAGCGGAAACGATCAGGCTGTTCTTGAAGAAGGTCGGGAAATCGCTGTGCTGCAGCACGAAGGAATAATGCTCCCAGGTCGTGCGCGAAGGCCACATGCGTACGCCTTCCGTATAGAGCAGGTCGTTCGGCGTTACCGAAACCTTGAGCAGCCAGAACAGCGGAAAGAGCGCGAAGACGACATAGCAGAGGATCGCCAGCCGATGCGCAATGGTGGGGAGAATGGATCGTCTCATGGCTCAATCCTTCAGCAGGGTCTGCCGCAGCAGGATGATCAGCATGGAATAGGCAAGCAGCAGCACCAGCAGCACCAGGGCGATGGCCGAGGCATAACCGAAATCCAGCCGCTTGAATGCCTGCGTGAAGATGTAGCTTGCAACGATCTGCGTGCGGTCCGCGGGGCCGCCGCCCGTCATCACGACGATCAGATCGGCGAAGTTGGACACCCAGACCGTGCGCAGCAGCACGGTGATGGCGATGGTCGGGGCAAGGAAGGGGAGCGTGATCGAGCGGAAACGCTCGAACCAGCCGGCACCGTCGATCGAGGCGGCCTCATAGAGATCGCGCGGAATGGCCTGAAGAGCCGCCAGAAGCGTAATCGCGAAGAAGGGAATGCCCCACCAGACATTGGCGACGATCGGCCCCCACATCGCGTAGCTTGGATCGGACAGGATGTTGCCCGGCTCGCTCATCAGGCCCATGCCATACAGCCAGTGCGGTATCGGCCCGATCACCGGATTGAACAGCCAGGACCAGTTGAGACCCGCGAGGAAGGAGGGAACCGCCCAGGGCAGAAATACCAGCGCCTGCACGAGGGACCTGCCGACGAACGGCTTGTCCAGCAACAGCGCCAGGATCAATCCGAAGATGAATTGCAGTGCCACGGATGCGCCGGTCCACCACAGCGTGTTCTTCAGAGCCCAGTAGAAAGCGCTGTCTTTCGAGAGATCGCGGAAGTGCTCCAGGCCGATGAAGCCGCCGGAAAACGGATTGAGCAGCTGAATATCGCGAAAGGCATAGGAAATACCGATCGCCAGCGGCACCAGCATCACGGCGATGATGAGGATGAGGGCAGGGGCGCTGTAAAGATAGGGCTCCGAGGCGTCGGCGAGGCGCTTCAGCCACGTCCTGCGATCGTGACGCCTGTCGAGCGTGTCGGCGATGGAAGTCATCTGCTAAGGTTCCCGTTCGCGGCGTTCAAACGCCGTCTGTTTCAAAGGGTAGAAGCGGCGGCGGATCGCTCCGCCGCCATGATGCGAACTATTTCTTGGCCAGGAACTTCTGCTGGGCCTTGGTCAGGTAGTCGGCCCATTGATCGGCAAGATCTTTCGCCGAGATATCGCCGAGCAGCGCCTGCTGCGACGTCTTGATGGCGAGCGAATCCTTGAAGAAGGCGAATTCCTCAAGATAGGTCGGCATCACGGTGGGAACGGTGTCCTTGTCGGCCAGTTCCTGGAACCAGCCCTTGAACTGATCGCCGGCATAGAAGGGGTCCTTTTCCGCCGCCGTATAGGCTGGCAGGGCACCGATCTTCTTGTTCCAGATGAGATTGCCTTCCGGCCCTTCGAGCGTCGCGATCAGCTTCCAGGAAAGCTCCTTGTTCTGGCTGTTGGCAAACATCGACCAGCCGCCGTAGCCGATGGTCGGGAAGGATTTGCCATCCGGCCCCTTCGGCAGCGGCGCGACGCCGAAATCGTCCTTGTTCATGCGTTCGGCGACGGCGATCAGCGCGTCCGGGTCCTGATCGAGGAAGGCGCAGGTGCCGGAATAGAAGCCGGCGACGACTTCGTTGAAGCCCCAGTTGACGCTATCCTTCGGCGCATAGCCCTTCTTGTAGAGATCGACCATCCATTCGATGCCCTTGGCCCAGCCGGGGCTGTTCATGGTCGAGGTGCCGTCGTCCGTGAAATACTTGTTGTCGCCGGCCATGGAGGCTGCGAAAATCATCCAGCCGTTGAGCCCGCCCGGACCGCCGCGCATGCAGTAGCCGTATTTGCCCGGCAGCTTGGAGATGGCCTCGGATGCCTTGACGAACTCGTCCATCGTCTTCGGCGGCTCGGCGATGCCGGCGTCCTTCAGGATCTTCTTGTTGTAGAACATGGCGCGCAGATAGAAGCCGTAGGGCAGCATATAGGCGGTGTTCTTGACGTAACGGCCGAGTTCCAGCGCCCGGGGCGTCAGTTCCTTCGTATGTTCCCACTTCGCCAGGTAGGGCTCCAGGCTTTCGAGCATGCCGTTGTTGCCATAGAGCGATACCCATGTGTCGGGCATTTCCATCACGTCGGGCGTGTCGCCGGCGGAAACCATGGTGGCGAATTTCTGGAAGGCTTCGTTCCAGGGCAGGGAGATGATGTCGACCTTGGTGCCGGGATTTTCGGCCTCGAACTTGGCGACGATCGACTTGAGCGTCTCGGTACGCTCCGGGCTCGTGATGACTTCCACAAGCTTCAGCGTCGTATCGGCAAAGGCGGTTCCGGCCATCATGGCGGTAAAGAGTGCTGCTGTTATCAGTCTTTTCATGCTGGTTCCCCTTTTAGGTTTTCCTCTCAGATTGATGATGTCACGAGGCGGCGGCGATCGCCTCCTCGAGTTCCTTCCATAGGGCCTCGGTTCCTTCGAGGCCGACATGAAGACGTACGGAACGCGGATCGATGCCGAAGGTATGCGCCGAATTCGGCTGCGCCTTCTGCTGCAGCACGACTTCGCCCGGTACGATCAGGCTCTCATGCCCGCCCCAGCTCACGCCCAGCTTGAAGAGCTTGAGGCGATCGGCGAAGGCGCGGACATCGACGCCTTCGCGGAAGACGAACGAAAACAGGCCCGAGGTGCCGTTCAGGCCGACAGGCAGGCGATTGGCGAGACCCGGATGGCAGACCTGCTCGACAACATCGAGTTCCTGCAGCCGCCTGGCGATCGTCATGGCGGCGGCCTCATGCGCCTTCATCCGGATCGGCAGCGTGCGCAGGCCGCGGATCAGCAGCCACGCGTCGAAGGGTGAAAGCTTGCCGCCGAGATAGGGATAGGCTTCGGCCTTCAGGCGCGCGATCATTTCCTTCGAGCCGGTAACGACGCCGGCAACCACGTCGCTGTGTCCGCCGAGATATTTCGAGGCGGAGTGGATGACAAGGTCCACGCCGAGCTTCAGCGGCTGCTGGAAATAGGGCGTCGCCCAGCTGTTGTCGATCATCGAGACGACGCCGTGCTGCCTGGCAAGCGCGGCCAGCGCGCCGACATCATGCGCCTCCATGACCCAGCTGGTCGGGCTTTCCATGTAAAAGACCTTGGCGCCGGGAAGCGCCTTGGCGACAGCCTCCTCATCGCGGCCGTCGACATAGGTCACTTCGACCTTCATGCGCTTCAAAAGCGTGCCGAACAGGCGAAAGGCATCGGGATAGACATGCTTGACCGCAACGATCCGGTCGCCGGGCTCCACGAAGCTCAGCACGGCCGACGAGATCGCCGCCATGCCGCTGGCAAATCCGAGCGCATCCTCGCCGCCTTCGAGCTTCGCCAGCATCTCCTCGAACATACGCACCGTCGGATTGAGGCCGCGCGTATAGATCGGGCGCACCTTCTCGCCGCGATAGGAGGCAATCATCTCGTCGTAGCTGGAGAAGGTGAACAACGAGGTCTGGAAGATCGGCGGCACGACAGCCTCGGCGAAATTGCCGTCGTCATGGGCTGTGATAAGGGAGGCAAGTTCGAACGGCTCTAGCCCGTCAGTCATTTGGACATTTCCTTGATGTCTTCCTCGACGACGTCGAGAATCTTCAGTGTTTCGGCGCGCGCCGCCTCGGGGTCGCGGTCGACGATCGCGTTGAACAGCGTGCGGTGATAGGGAAAGGACCGGCGGGCAAAATCCAGCCGGTCGAAGGGATGCTCCCAGAAGCGCTCGAAGGTTTCGCGCATCTGCTCGAGAAGCTGCTTGAACAGGGGATTGTGCGTGGCGTCATAAACGGCGAGGTGGAACGCAAGATCCTCAGGCCCGGACGTGCCCTTGGCCATGTGGACGCGCTCCATCTCGTTGAGTTTCTGCTCGATGATGGCGATATCCTCATCGGTCCGCTTTCTCGCCGCCACCATTCCGGCCTCGCACTCGATGCCGCGGCGGACCTCAAGCGTCTGCAACAGCGCATCGCGCAGATGCGACGGGTTGAGGGAAAGCGGCATGTGGATCGTCGCCTTCGACACCGGCTTCAGCAGATAGGTGCCGCTGCCCTTGCGGGTTTCCATGACCCCGAGAGCCTGGAAGTAGGTAATCACCTCCCGGATGGTCGAGCGTCCTACCGAAAGCGCCGCCATCAACTCGCGCTCCGTCGGCAGTCTGTCGCCGGCCTGCAGCTTCGACGCCTCGATGAAGGTCGACAGCGCCTCGATGACTTGCTGCGTCCGGTCTATGGAAGGAAGAGGTGTCAGCATTGGTTTCGTCATGGGATGATAAATTGGTCTGACATCTGCCATCAGGTCAATCCCTTTTTTGCGCGATCCGCTTTTTTGCCCCTTAAATTTCCGGGGAAGAAACTGTGCTGCGTCGGAAATGGTTTACGGCCTTCAAGTGCGGCCAAGGCGCTGCTAGAAGGGCGGGATACGAGTCCCGGATTGGAAGACAATGACTGCGCGAGATCGATATTCACGGAAGCTGGAATGCGCGAAATGCGAGCATGCCGGATTTGCCGAGGTTTCCGAAACCGACGACCGCCGCGCACCCGATCGCGATTTCAAGATAGACGAGATGCCTCGCGGCTTTTCCACCGAACGGCCGTCGCCCGATCCACGCAAGCATATGATGCGCTGCCGTTGCGGCTCGGTCTTCCCTTTCGAGCAGGATACCGTCTACGCGCCGGGCGGCGAGCCCCGCCGCTGATCGACTGCAAGTAAAAAAGAAAAAAGCCCCGCGCGGGCGAGGCTAAGCTTGTGCCGCTCCGGGGAAATCGGAAGCGACGCGGCGTTGTTTATTCGGCCCTTGCTCTCCCGGCTAGGTCAGTTTTGGCTATTACGGTACGCTTAAGTAAAAAACCTCTCTTCTTGACGCGGATGCGCCGAGTTTCCTGGTGCAATTGCTGGTTTCAGCTTTTGAGCGCGCATTTTTCGCCTTTGCCCGACTGCTCTTCCTGGGTGTGGCGATCGGGTAAAACCATCGTTCCGTGCAAAACGTTCAGCTAACGTTCATTTTCGCGCGGGCAGAAAGGCAATCGCCGCAACGCCTTGCGGTCGTCGGGGCCCGGTTTCCGGCAGGCTTTCGGGCCTGGAGGCCGGGCCTCGCAGATACTGAAAACTTGGATAGGAACATGCGGCTGCTTCGCGCTTTCATCGACTGGATTCGGCGCCGGCGCCAACGGGAACCGGCACAGGAGGCGACGCAACATTCCGCCGACGATCCATGGGTTCTGCAGCAGATCGAAAAATTCGAGCAAGAGTTGAAACGATAGGAAGGCGCGGGCGCATGCAAGGCCGCTCCTCAACCTTTTCGGTCGGCAAAATCTCCGAGCCGGCCGAAGTATAAGGCTGCCTGAGCCTCAGCGTGGCAACACGATACCATCTTTGGCCACGAGATTGTATGCCTTATAAATGGGCCACGGCTTGGGCACCGCCCGCACCACATGCCTCACCGCTCGAATGCCTCTTTCAGGCCGAAGCTCTTGCGTTCGCGCAGATCGAGATCGGCTTCGATATGCGCGATGTGGTGAAGCATCAGGTCGCAGGCTCTGTCGATCTCCTTGCGTTCCAGGGCGGTGATGATGTCGCCATGTTCGGAATGACCGCAACTGGAGGCACTCGATTGTCCGTAGAGCGCGATCACCAGCGACGAGCGGGCGACGAGCTCTTCCATGAAGCGTTGCATGATGAGATTGCCGGAAAACGACGCCAGCATCAGGTGGAAATCGCCAGAAGCCTTGATCTCGGCCCTGCGGGCCGACTGGCCGCGTTCTCCCATCAACCGGCCTTCTTCAAGGAGAAGTTGCCTGAGCTGATTGAGCTGAGCCGGAGTGATCCGTTCGGCTGCCGATTTCAGTATTCCCGGCTCGACCAGACGACGGGCGGCGAAGATTTGCCGCGCTTCCTCGGGAGACGGATAGGCGACGAAAGCGCCTCGATTCTTTTCGACGCTGACGAGGCCCTCGTAGGAAAGAGCCTGCAGGGCGGCGCGCGCCAGCGTTCGGCTGACGTTGAACAAGCCGCCGACATCGTTTTCGGACAGCTTCGTGCCGGGCGCGAGCCTGCGCTCGACGATTGCATCGCGAATGGCGTCGCGGATCTGCTGCGCACCGCTCTCCGTGGGATCGCCGAGCGTCAAGAGTCCATCTGCTGGAGAATTCATAACCGCTTACTTACCTGAGTATTCGGCAAAAATGATAGCCCGCTTTTCAACTGAAGTTAAACGAAATCTGACGCAAAGAATGCGCTAAATTGTATACAACTATCTGCGTTGATCGGGCACAATGGCCTATTTAATAGGCAGGAATATAATTGCCTCTCAGAAGGCATTGCTTTTGCGATTTTGAAAAATCGCGAAACATCAATCAGTTAGTGCGCCGCAGCAAAACTGGCACGATTGATGCACAGCCTTTCCCAAACATAAGGGGAAGATGATGTCGAAAGCGGCAGAGATCGATATAGCATCCGTTTCCAAAGTCTACGGCACGACAACGGCCGTCCATGCGATCAGCCTGAAGATACCGGCAGGATCCTACTGCTGCTTTCTCGGCCCCTCCGGTTGCGGCAAGACGTCGACGCTGCGCATGATCGCCGGCCACGAAGGAATCTCTTCCGGCGACATTCGCCTCGGAAATGTCGTCGTCACGGATTTTCCGCCGGCCAGGCGCGGCACGGCGATGATGTTTCAGTCCTACGCGCTGTTTCCGCACCTCGATCTGATCGACAATGTCGCCTTCAGCCTGAAGATGAAGGGGGTCGCCAAGGAGGAGCGTCGCACCAAGGCGCTCGACATGCTGAAACTCATGCAAATGGAGGCCTATGCCACCCGGCGTCCGGCACAGCTTTCGGGCGGGCAGCAACAGCGTGTCGCACTCGCACGCGCGCTGATTACGGATCCGGAGGCGCTGCTGCTCGACGAGCCGCTGTCGGCACTCGACCCGTTTCTGAAGATCCGCATGCGCGCCGAGCTGAAAAAGCTGCAGAAGACGCTCGGCATCACCTTCGTCCATGTCACCCACAGCCAGGAGGAGGCGATGGCGCTCGCCGATATCATAGTCATCATGAACGACGGCCGCATCGAGCAGGCCGGCTCGCCGCGAGAAGTCTTCGAGCGGCCCGCAACGGCCTTCGTCGCGCGCTTCATGGGCGATCACAACGTCTTGTCCGGCCGCGTCACGTCGAGCGAGGACGGCATCATCGCCTTGACCGCACCGGAGGGGCAAAGCTTCTCGGTAAGAGGGGCAGGGCGCCAGGCCGGCGAGGCTGTCGACATCGCTGTCCGTACCGACCGCGTCCGGCTTTCGCAGCCAGAAGGCAAGGGCCTCGGCTTCAACGGCGTGGTCTCCAACATCGAATATCGCGGCGCGACGCTGAAGATCACCGTCATCGGTGCCGGAAGCGACGATTTCACCGTGATTGCAAGCAACGACGACGCCTCCGCCAGATCCATGGCCGTCGGCGACGCGGTGTCACTGAGCTGGGCGCAGGAGGACGCAATTCTTCTGGGCCGTATGTCCGCATGAGATCCGAAGCATCAAAAAAGGGGAACTGACATGACGCCTGAAACGAAGACTGAAATGAAGGTTGGCAAGACGACGAAAGGCATTTCCCGCCGCTCGCTGCTGAAGACCGGCGCGGCCGCTCTCGGCGCCATGGCCGGCTCCGGCGCGATCACCGGCTTTCCGACCATCTGGGCGCAATCGAACATCACGCTGCGCCAGTTCGGCACCGGCGTCTCGAACATCAACGCGATTGCGGAGAAGTGCAAGGCCGACCTCGGCATCACGCTCGAGATGACAGCGACCGATTCCGATGCCGCCGCCCAGCGCGCCGTGACGCAGCCGAACAGCTACGATATCGCCGACGTCGAATACTGGATCGCCAAGAAGGTTTTCCCGGCCGGCGTCCTGCAGCCGATGGATGTCAAGAAGCTCAAATATTACGACAAGATCGTGCCGCTGTTCATCACCGGCAAGCTGAAGCCGGACAGCGTCATCGCCCAGGGCACCGCACCGCATACGGTCGGCTTCCTCGAGGCGCAGGACTCCCGGAAATTCGCCAAGGAGCCGACGCAGTGGATGACGATGGTTCCGACCATCTACAATGCCGATACCCTCGGCATTCGTCCCGACCTCACCGGCCGTCCGATCACCAGCTGGGCCGATATTATCGATCCGGCCTTCAAAGGCAAAACCGCCATCATCAACATCCCGTCGATCGGCATCATGGACGCCGCGATGATCATGGAAGCCGCCGGCAAGATCAAATATGCCGACAAGGGCAACATGACGAAGGAGGAGATCGACAAGACGATCGAATTCCTGATCAAGACCAAGGGCGACGGCCAGTTCCGCGCCTTCTGGAAGTCCTTCGACGAAAGCGTCAACCTGATGGCATCGGGCGAGGTCGTCATCCAGTCAATGTGGTCGCCGGCCGTTGCCGCCGTGCGCTCCAAGGGGATCGCCTGCACCTTCCAGCCGCTGAAGGAAGGCTATCGCGCCTGGGGCGGCGGCCTCGGGCTTGCCGCGCATCTCAAGGGCGCCCAGCTCGATGCCGCCTATGAATATATCAACTGGTACACCTCCGGCTGGGTCGGCGGCTACCTCAACCGCCAGGGCTACTATTCCGCCTGCATGGACACGGCCAAGCAGTTCATGTCGGCCGATGAGTGGGGCTACTGGATCGAAGGCAAGCCGGCACAGGGCGATATTCTCTCTCCGGAAGGAAAGGTCATGGAGAAGGCAGGTGCGGTTCGCGACGGCGGCTCCTTCGAGGCCCGCATGGGCGCCGTCGCCTGCTGGAATTCGGTGATGGACGAGGACCGCTACATGGTCCGCCGCTGGAACGAATTCATCGCTGCCTGAGCCGAAGATCCTTCACCGCCTCTCCCTGTTTACAGCAGGGGGAGGCATCCCGAAAACGGAGAGCCGCACCATGGCGACGATCGCTTCCTCGGATACAGCAGAGGCAACACGCAAAGCCGCGCGCGGGTTTAGCCTGCCGGCCTGGGCCATTTCCTATCTGCAGGCAACGCCGCTATTTCTCATCCTCGGCTTCTTCTTCCTGTTGCCGATCGCAATGATCGGCGTCGTCAGCTTCTGGGATTACGATTTCGCCGGCATCTACCCCGCCTTTCTCACCACCAACTACACCGATACGCTCGGCTCCTGGGTGACGTGGAAGACCTATCTCAACACGCTGAAATTCACCGCTATCGTCTGGGCGCTGACATTGTTCATCGGCTTCTGGGTCGCCTATTTTCTCGCCTTCCATATCAGGCGCACGTCGACGCAGATGATCCTCTTCCTCGTCTGCACCGTGCCGTTCATGACCTCGAACATCATCCGCATGATCTCATGGATCCCGGTGCTTGGCCGCAACGGACTGGTCAATTCCGCCCTGATCGACATGGGCCTGATTCCGCAGCCGATCGAGTGGCTGCTCTATTCCGATTTCGCCGTCGTGCTCGCGATGGTGCATCTCTATACGCTCTTCATGGTGACGCCGATCTTCAATACGCTGATGCGCATCGACCGCTCGCTATTCGAGGCCGCGCGCGATGCCGGCGCCAACGGATGGCAGGTGCTGTGGAACGTGGTGATCCCGCTTGCCAAGCCGGGCATGGCGATCGGCAGCATCTTCGTCGTCACGCTCGTCATGGCGGATTTCTCCACCGTTCAGGTCATGTCCGGCGGGCAAAGCGCCTCGATCGCCCTGATGATGAAGAACCAGATGTCATTGCTGCAATATCCGGCCGCCGCCGCCAATGCCGTGGTGTTGCTGATCGTCGTGCTGCTGATGGTTGCCGCCATCCTGCGCATCGTCGATATCCGCAAGGAGCTTTGAGATGAACCGCGAAAAGCGCAGTCTGGAATTCTACGTCCTCGCGATCTTCTTCACCATTTTCGTGCTGTTCCTCTACGGTCCGCTCTCGGCGGTAATCATCCTGTCTTTTCAGGGACCCGACGGCGGCCTGACCTTCCCTTTGAACGGCGTGTCGCTGCACTGGTTCGCCAATCTGTTCGAGAAACAGGCGGTCGGCGATTTCGGAGCCTCGTTCCAGCGCTCGCTGGTGCTCGGCGTCATGGTGATGATCGTCACCGTCGTCGTCTCGCTGCTGGCGGGCCTTGCCTTCCGCCGCCGCTTCCGCGGATCGACATTTCTGTTCTATGCGACGGTTGCCAGCCTTGTCGTGCCGTCCATCATCATCTCGCTGGGGATCGGCGTCGTCTTCCAGCAGGGCGGTCTGGCACCTGCCTGGTATTCGTCTGCCTTCGGCGCGCATCTGACCTGGACCTTGCCTTTCGGCGTGCTGATCATGTTCGCGGTCTTCAACCGGTTTTCGCCGGCCTATGAGGAAGCCGCACGCGATCTCGGTGCGAACTCCTGGCAAACCTTCCGCCATGTCGTCCTGCCGATGATCGCGCCGAGCCTTATCGGCGTCGGGCTGTTCGGCTTCACGCTGTCCTATGACGAGTTCGCCCGTACCCTGATGACCTCCGGCACCTACAATACCCTGCCGCTCGAAATCTACGGGATGACGACGAATGTCACGACGCCCGTGCTCTATGCGCTCGGAACGGTGACGACGCTCTTTTCCTTCACCATCATTCTCCTGGCGCTTGCAGTCATGACCATGCTCGGCCGTCGCCAGGCCAGGAAAAGTTGAGACCATGCGCCTTCTGCTCATCAATCCGAATACGACCGTTTCCATGACGGAGAAGGCGGCGAATGCGGCGCGTGCCGTGGCAAGCGCCGGCACGGAGATCATAGCCGCCACCTCGCGAATGGGGCCGGCTTCGATCGAGGGCTATTACGACGGCGCCATCGCCGTACCCGGCATGCTGCGAGAATTGAAGGAGAGGCAGGCCGAGGGCTACGATGCGGCGATCATCTGCTGCTTCGACGACACCGGACTGGAAGCCGCCCGCATGCTTTGCGATGTCCCGGTCGTCGGTCTCTGTGAATCAGCCGTTGCGACGGCCGCGTTCCTGGCGCAGCGCTTCAGCGTGGTGACGACGCTCGAACGCTCGCGCATTCTCATCGACAACCTGATCCAGCGCTACGGCATGGGCGGACGCGCGAAGGTTCGCGCCTCGGATATTCCCGTCCTTGAGCTTGAGGATTCGTCTTCCGGCGCCATCGGAAGGCTGCGGGCGGAAATAGAGCGCGCCCTTGCCGACGACGGGTCGGAAGCCATTGTGCTCGGCTGCGCCGGAATGACGGATCTCGCAAGGGAACTGCAATCGATTTACGGCGTCCCGGTCGTCGACGGCGTCGCCGCGGCGGTCAAGCAGGCCGAAGCTCTGGTGTCCCTCGGTCTCTCCACCAGCAAGCGCAGTTCCTACGCTTCGCCATTGCCCAAGGCCTTTTCGGGTGCGATGCGCGATCTTGCGCCGATGCCGGTGCCGGCCTGATCACAGCAATCTTAGCCGGAGTCCTTACTCTTCAGCTGCTTGCGGTTTCTTTTGCCTGGCATCGCGAAGATGCTTGTAGACCGTCGCGCGCGAAATGCCGAGCAGCTTGGCAAGATAGGGAACGAGATTGCGGATGGCAAAATAGCCATCCTCTTCCAGCGCTTCGATGAGCGCCGCATGATCTTCCTTTGCCAATGCGGACGCCGCCAGTCCGCGCTCGCCAAGAAAATCCGCGATCGCGCTGTTGACCGTTTCCTGCCAGTCCGTGCGGAAAAGCGCTGACGGCTGTGCGCCTGTTCCCTGAAATGCGGTGAGAAGATTGAGCGCGTCGCGTGCCGCCTCGATCGGCGCGATATCGAAATTGATGCAGAGCAGGCCGAACGGCTCGGCTGCCTTGGTCCTGAGAACGGCGGTGATGGATTTGAGCTGCCGTCCGTCGAAATTGGTTTTGCGATAGGGGCCGATGACATCGGTGCCGAGGGCTCCGATGTCCTTCAGTTCGGCAAGGGACGAGCCGCCGATTTCACGGCGCGACAGGTTGTTGGCGATATGAGCGATCGTCTGCGTTCTCAAGTCGTGGATGACGACTTCCGCATGCGGCTTCAGCAGCGTCGCCACCGCTTCCGCGATGGGGACGAATTGCAGGATATCCTCCTGAACAGCCGATTTCGTGCTGCCTGCTTCCGCTCTCTTCGCCATGACCTTCGTCCTTCCGCGCTATGACAATCGCTCTATATTTGACAATTTGTCAATATCTCTCTAGTTTCGCGGCTGTAGGGACGGCGCGGACGCATGCCGGCCCTTTCTCGTTCCTGGAGAAACCCATGCCGCTCCTGCCGGATTTCAAGCTCGAAACCTATTTCTCCAAGTGGGAGTTCAGCGCGCGCTACCATATGACCGCTTCCGATGCGCAAAGCATGACGATGGCGGAGCTGCTGGCGATGGCGACGCCGGAACAGCGGCAGGCACACGAGACGCTGTGGCTGGGCTACAGCGAGACCTTCGGCAATCCGGAGCTACGCGCGATCATTGCCGGCCTCTATGGGCAAATGCGGGGCGCTGACATTCTGTGCTTCGCCGGCGCGGAAGAGGGTATCTACATCGCCATGCATGCGCTTCTCGATAAAGGAGACCATGCGATCGTCGTCACCCCGAATTATCAGTCGGCGGAAACGATCCCACTCGGCATTTGCGATGTCTCGGCTGTGGCGCTCGATCCCGATGACGGCTGGTCGCTCGATATCGACGCGGTTGCCGCAACGATCCGGCCGAATACCAGGCTGATTTCGATCAACTTCCCCCATAACCCCACGGGCAAGGTCCTTGAAAGGGAGCGTTTCGATACGCTCGTGGACCTCTGCCGCCGGCACGGCATCTGGCTCTTCAGCGACGAGGTCTATCGTGGGCTGACCGTCGAGAACAAGCCGCTATTGCCGGCAGCCGCCGACGTCTATGAGCGCGGCCTTTCGCTGGGCGTCATGTCCAAGGCCTATGGGTTGCCGGGTTTGCGCATCGGCTGGATCGCCTGCCGCGATCACGTCCTGCTTTCGAAGATGGAGCGGATGAAGCACTATCTCTCCATCTGCAACGCCGGGCCGAGCGAGAGCCTGGCCAGGATCGCCCTGCTGAATGCCGACAGGATCCTTGAGCGAAACAACCGCCTGATCGCTTCCAATCTCGGGAAATTAAAGGCGCTGTTTGCGGAGTTCGAACACCTTTTCGATTGGTATACGCCTGACGGAGGTTGCGTCTGTTACCCACGCTACAAGGGTGCCGATGGCGTCGAAGCCTTTGCGCGCGATCTTGTCGAACAGGCAGGCGTGCTCCTTCTGCCGGCCAGCCTCTACCACTCGGATCTTCATCCGACGCCCGGCGACCGGTTCCGCATCGGCTTCGGCCGCGCCAATATCGACGAAGGCATCGCGGCGATGCGTTCCTACCTGCTGCGCAATCGTGCCTGACCGCGGAAACCGGCGGGAACGGATGGCGCAGATCGGCCGCCGGGGCTACAATGCCCCGGTGAAGAATGAGAGTCGTGGATTTGGCACAGAGAGCTGGCAAAGCTGATCTTCCCCTGCATGGCGGCCGCGTGCCGCGCTGGCTCGGAGACCGGATGACACGCCTTGGTGCCGTCATCACCGAGGCCATCGTGCAGCATTACGGGCGCGACGAATTGTTTCGCCGTCTGGCCAATCCCTTCTGGTTTCAATCCTTCGGCGCCGTCATGGGCATGGATTGGCATTCCTCGGGCATCACGACGAGCGTCCTCGGCGCGCTGAAGCGCGGGCTGACGCCATTGTCCGGCGAGCTCGGCATCCATGTCTGCGGCGGCCGCGGCGCGCAATCGCGCAAGACGCCGGGGGAACTGCTGGATATCGGCGATCGCGTCGGCATCGACGGCGCAGCTCTTGCCACCAAGAGCCGGCTGATCGCGAAAGTGGACAGCGCGGCCGTACAGGACGGCTTCGACCTCTATCTGCATGGCTTCATCGTCGCTGACGACGGCAAATGGGTCGTCATCCAGCAGGGCATGAACGGCGAGCGGCGGCAGGCACGGCGCTATCATTGGCTCTCCGAGGGGCTGACGAGTTTTCTGGATTCGCCCCATTCGGCGATAGAAGGTCGAGAGCAGGGCGAAATCATCAATCTCGCCGATCGGCGTGCGGAGCGCTCCCGCAGCGAACAGCTCGATTTGCTCGCATCTATCGGTCCGGATGGAATTGTTCGTGAATTCAATGCACTGGAAAGACAGGCTGAACCAAATAGTAAGCCGGAACTTCAGCCGATGCTGCCCTATCTCATCATGCCGGCGCATCATGATGTCCGCGAAGAAGACGTGAACATGCGGCGGCTCCACGGCAATCTTGCGGCTGCGGCCGATCGTGGCCCGGTCGATTTTCAGGAGCTGCTGCTGACGCCCGGTGTCGGCGCCAGAACGGTCAAGGCCTTGGCCATGGTTGCCGAAGTCGTCTATGGAGCGCCCTGCCGCTTTTCCGATCCGGCCCGTTTTTCTCTCGCGCATGGCGGCAAGGACCGGCATCCTTTCCCGGTGCCGCTGAAGGTCTATGACGAGACGATCAGCGTTATGAAATCAGCCGTCAGGAAAGGTCGACTCGGCCGGGATGAGGAATTGTCTGCACTCAAGCGCCTGGACGACCAGTCGAGGATGCTGGAGCGTTATGTCACCGGTCCCGATCTCAAGGAGATCGTGGCGGGCGAATTCGACCGTTCCTTCTCTTACGGCGGCCGCAGCGTCTTCGGCTGTGAACCACCTTCCGAAACCGGCGACAATGACCAAGAGCGGGATCGCATGCCTTCCCGCAAGCTCTGACCGGCGACGGCCGGCGAGCAGGGAGCCCGCCGGTCGTTCGCGATCTATGGCAACGAGTAGCCGATCACATAGTCGCCCGGCTTCGTCCCGATCGAACCGTGGCCGCCGGCAACGATAACCACGTATTGCTTGTTATCGCTTGCCGTATAGGTCATCGGCGTCGCCTGACCGCCGGCCGGCAATCGCGCCTCCCAAAGCTGCCTGCCGCTGGTCACGTCATAGGCGCGCAGATAATCGTCCACGGCGGCGGCGAGGAATGCAACGCCACCCTTGGTAACGATCGGGCCGCCGATGCCCGGAACGCCGACCTTGAACGGCAGCGGCAGGGGCGTCATGTCGTGGACGGTGCCGTTCTTGTGCTTGTAGGCGATCTTGCCGGTCTTCAGGTCGACGCCGGCGACATAGCCCCATGGCGGCGCCTGGCAGGGAATGCCGAGCGGGCTGACGAACGGCCCCATATAGACGCCGTAAGGCGAGCCTTCGTTCCGGTTCAGCCCCTGTTCGCTGCCCTTGTCGCCTGCTCCCTTCGGCGGGATCTCCGCGCGTGGAACCAATCGCGATGTAAAGGCGAGATAGGTCGGCATGCCGAACATGATCTGCCGTTCCGGATCGACTGCGACGCTGCCCCAGTTGAAGGTGCCGAAATTGCCGGGATAGATGATGGAGCCGCGCAGCGACGGCGGCGTATAGCGGCCTTCATACTGATGCAGATGGAAGGAGATGCGGCAGGCGAGCTGGTCGAACAACGAGACGCCCCACATGTCTTTTTCCTGCAGCGGCGGCGGCGAGAACGTCAGGTCCGAGATCGGCTGCGTCGGCGAGGCATGATCCTCGGGAATGGTGCCTCCGGGTGCCGGGATTTCCTTGAAGGGAATGATCGGGGCTCCGGTCCGGCGATCAAGCACGTAGATGTCGCCCTGCTTGGTCGAGGCGACGAGCGCCGGCACGGTGCTGCCATCGGCCTTGGTCAGGTCCACCAGCACGGGCTGGGCCGGCACGTCCATGTCCCAGAGATCGTGGTGGACGAATTGCTGAACCCATTTGAGCTGGCCGGTGTTGATGTCCAGCGCCACCACAGAGGAGGAGAAGCGCTCGACATTGGCGCTACGGCCCATTCCGAGCTGGTCGGGGGTCTGGTTGCCGAGCGGGACATAGACCATGCCGAGCTTCTCGTCGGCGCTGGAAACCGACCAGCTGTTCGGCGAGTTGGTGGTATAGGTCTGCCCGGCGGGAAGGGGCGCGGTCTGGTCGGGGTTGCCGGAATCCCAGTTCCAGAGCAGGGCACCGGTCCTGGCATCGAAGGCGCGGATGACGCCGGACTGCTCCTGCGTGGAATAATTGTCGTTCACCGCACCGCCGATGATGATCTTGTCAGCGACGATGACGGGCGGCGATGTCGAATAATAATAGCCGTCGGGATTGTATTTCATGCCGGCTTCGAGGTGCAGCGTTCCCTGATTGGCGAAGCCGGGGCATACCTTGCCATCGGCCGCGTCCAGAGCAATCAGCCGGGCATCGGAGGTCGGCAGATAGACGCGGTCGGCGCAGGGCGCTCCCGTGACGGCTGCGCTGTCGTGGTAGTAGGAAACGCCGCGGCACGTCTGATGCTGGCGGTTTGGATTCATGCCGGCATTGGCATCGTAGCGCCATTTTTCCTTGCCGTCCTTTGCGTCGAGCGCGATCGCCAGGCTATGCGGCGTGCAAAGGAAGAGCGTGTCGCCGATCTTGAGAGGCGTGACCTGATAGGTCGTCTCCCCGATATCGTCGGGCCGCTTCACATCGCCTGTCTCGTATCGCCAGACTTCCTTGAGGTTGGCGACGTTCTGCGCATTGATCTGGTCGAGCGGAGCATAGCGCTGGCCGAAGGAGGTTCGGCCATATTGATGCCATTCGCCGTCGGGAACATCTCCGCCCATCTGCGCGTTGGCCGCCACCGTCGTCGGCAAATCGCCCGAGAGATCGTGAGGATCGGTCGTCATCGAATAGCCGGCGACAAGGATGGCGATAATCAGCGAGATGGCGAGCGGCCACGGGTTGGCCCCGTAATGAACGCCGTCGAGACTGCGAAAGCCGAGCGGGCGCCGGACCCAGGGTGTCAGCAGCCAAAGGCCGATCAGGATGATCAGACCGCCGCGCGGACCGAGCTGCCACCAGTCGAAACCGACCTCCCATATGGCCCAGGCAAGAGCAGCAAGCACGAAAACAGTATAGAGCCAGAGCCCGGCCGCCTTGCGCTTGTAGAGCAGGACGGCGGTTGCGAGGAAGGCGAGGCCGGCCAACAGATAGAAGAAACTGCCGCCGAGCAGCACCAGCCAAAGGCCGCCGCCGCCAAGCGCCAGGCCGACGAGTGCCAGGATGATCGATGTAATGGTGATGGCCATGATCCGCTCCAGTCTATCCGCCGATTGGACAGTGATTGATCGAATGCATGCAAAACGGGCCGGGATGCCGAACCCCAAGGGCGGGCTATGTCGAAACCGGGGCCGGTTGCTTCGTTTGCGGCGAACAGAGCCGTATCCATGGCAATTTGGATCGATACATCACGCTCTCCAATCAATCAGAGATTGAACGCCAGGATCGGAAGAATGTTCCAATCCGGCCACCCGTTCAAGTTCGATACCGTGCCATCCGAATTGATTAACGGACGTAGTTAATTTTTTAACAATTGTCCGGATACTAATGGAACAAACATTGGAATCAAGGGTTTCCGTGCAGAGCTGGAGGACTAGAGATGAATCTGAAGATCGTTACCGCCCAGTCGGAAGTCGAGACCTTCGACACCGGAACCTATCCGGACGGGATGATGGAGCGCATTGCGATCGAGTTTTCCGCAAGCTCCGAGCAGCAGCATCGCAAGTCCCACGAGCGCGACTATGGTGTGCGCAAGGTACTTCGGCCGATACCGGCCGCGCTGGCTTGAAGTAAGGGGATTACGCCTCACCGGCGCCGGCTGGCCGTGCGCCGGAACGGATAGCCGTTATCAAACGTAGAGCGGCGCCATTCTTCGCCACGCCCCGGCCCGGTGCGCACGTCCATTCCACACATGCAATTGATGATCGATCCGCTTTTCGGCCAGCAGCCGGCTGAAATGGCGATTATTGTCGAAGAACGGATCGGCGGCGCCGATCGTCATGACGATGTCGATCTGCCGCAACTTCTCCAGTCGCCACTCGCAGGCCAGCCCCGGCAAAAAATGTGTTGGCGTATGAAAGTAGATGTCGTCGTCGTAATAGCCGTCGAACAGGTCAACAAAGGATTCGACCTTCACCGTCAGGTCATAGCGGCCGGAAAATGCCACCAGCTTGCGGAAAAGGTGAGGGTGGCGAAAGACGAGGCTTGTGGCCTGAAAGGCGCCGAGACTGCAACCATGAACGATCGTGCACTCATGCGGGTTCATCTGCGCCATCAGCGGCAGGACTTCGTTCAGGATATATTCTTCGTAGGCGTTATGCCGGCGAATGCGCGCGGCCGGATGGTGCTGGGAGCCGTAAAAGGTCTCGGAGGCCAGCCCTTCGATGCAATAGAGCTGAAGATGTCCGGCATTCAGCTTGTCGGAGAGGCTGGCGACGAGGCCGATCTGCTCATATTCCCAGAAACGCCCCTCGCGTGTGGGAAATACCAATACCTTGGCGCCGGCGTGGCCAAACACCAGCAGCTCCATGTCTCGATTCAGCCGCGGGCTGTACCAGCGCAGGTATTCGCGGTTCATAGCACCTTGAAAAATCGCCCTACCTTGTCACGCAGACGTGCGTTCTGCTCTTCGCTGCCAGCATAATCGAAGTGGCCGGCATCCAGGATGAAGGTTTCGTTAAATTTCCGTAGCGGATTTGCGACGGAGAACTGGCAGGGTGGCGCGACGGCGGGATCGAAAAGGGCAGGGGCGACGAGCATCGGAACGGCGATACGGCTTGCCGCGATGGCGGCATCGAAGAAGCGCAAGGTTTCCAGAACGCTGCCATGTTGCTTCTGATAGGCCTGGACCGATTGCGCGCTGCCGACCGTCGGCAAGGTCAACCACAGCTGCCGATTGCCGAATGTCGGAACGACGAGATGCCCGCGCTTGATCCTCGCATCGAACGGAATTGCCAGAGCGCCGAGACCGCCGCCAAAGCTGATGCCGCTGTAGCCGATATGCCCGGCAAGCCATGGGTAGAGGGTCTGAAGCGCCGAAACCGCGAGCCAGATGTCCTCGACGCAGCCGCCGATAATATAGGTGTCGCGACTTTCTATGCCGTAGAGAACATGCCCGGATGCATCCGAGGGGATCTGCGGACTGGCGCTGAGGGAAAGGCCGCGGCTGCAGGGAAACAGGACGGCCGTCTCTTCCACCGGCAGATCGAATTCCGGCTGGTCTCTTCCGCCGTATCCGTGGCCGACGACAAGACCGCGTCGCACCTGACCATGGCGCGGAACGAGCAGCCAGCCGTTGATCTGGAACGACCCCGTCGACATGTAGCTGATATCGAGGACATGCCAATCGTCATGACGCAACTTGCTATGGCGAAGTCGCGGTTGCGGATCGACGGCGATGGCCAGCCCGTAGCGTCGCTGCCAGAAATCATCGAAGCCGGGCGGTGCTTCGGGCGGCTCTATGGCCTGCAATTGTGCCAGATGCATGCCATAGGTGGGATCGAAGTCGAAGGGATGGGTTGCCGGTATGCTCATGGCCAATCTGTCGCGCGAAAGGATCGGCAACGCAAGACCGAACATGGCGCTATTGGCCGGGACGGTCGATGCGATAAAGCACATGCGGCCGCAGGATATGCCCCGGCGGTACGGTGACGTCATCGAAATCGCCGTCTTCGACATGGATCATGCCGATCTTCCGCATTGCCCGGCGGGAGGGATCGTTGATGCATGACGTATAGCCGATCACGCATTCGGCTCGCAATTGCAGCCAGGCGAAGTCCAGCCAACGATGGCTGATTTCGGTTGCGTAGCCTTGCCGCCAATGAGCGCGCCCCAAAATCCAGCCGATCTCGAGAGGGAAATTGCCCGGAACCTCCGATCCGGGGCGCGACAGGCCCGCACCGCCGATCAGGACTTTGTCGGCTTTCCGTTCGACGGCGAGGAAACCGAAGCCTTCCCTGGCCAGGTGCCTGTCGGCCTCATCGATCAATTCGTCCGTTTCTTGCGCCGTGAGCAGGCTTGGATAGTAATATCGCCGCACTTGTTCATCGGCATTGATGGCGGCAAACGGAACGCGATCGCTGTCCCGCCAGCGCCTGAGCAACAGCCGCGAGGTTTCGAGAGTAAGCATGAGGCTCCTTGCAAGAAATGAATGACCCGGACGATGCAAAGGGCATGCCGCATGGCGCAAACACCCGTAAATCCGCCCGTCTCCAACTGTGAATTCGCAAGAAAAGTCCATCTTTCCGCTCGGTATTCATCCCTTGCGGCTTAGCCACACACATCGAAAAGATGGCGCAAATAGACTGGCTTTCTTGCGAACCGCTGTCGCTTCCCCGAAACCGTTGGAGTATAGTGAGTTCATGATCAGGATACTGACAATACTTGCGGGGGGTTCGATTGCAGGCTGCGCATGGGCGGGGCAAGGTCAGGTCGTTCGAAGCGACTATAATATTCAGGATTGTTCGAATGCAGTGGATCAGGTCCTATCGAAAACGAAAGGACGTCTCCTGTCCGTCAAGCCGCGCGAGAAACGCTGCATCGTCACCGTGATCGTTCAGCATGGTGAGCAACGGCCTGAAAAGGTCGTCGTTCGTGTCGACTATACCGATGCAAACAACAACCAGGAAAATGACCAATAATTACAAGTGGTAAAAAGGGACCGCGTGAAACATGGGCGAAGTCATCCAGTTCCGGCCCTCGGCGGAATACGGCAAGCACTCCGATGCGCAGGCACGCATGGAAAGGGAGTTGCTGCTTCCTTTTGTTGCAAGGGGAACCGTCGGCAATCCTTCCGAAACATCATCCGGGGGGCCATCGAAGACCAGCTTTCCGCTCAACGGAATCGCCATCGTCCTCGGTGCGATCCTGGTCTATGTGCTGGTGATCTCGCATGTAGTCGGCCAGCCGCACTATTCCGCTCGCGCCAATCTCATGCCGCCAGCATTCGCGCAAAACTAGTTCGCCCGGCAATGCGGATGCTCGGGCCTTTCTCCGGCGCATCTCCGGAATTTCAGGCAAGTATATCTGTCGCCAGACACGACGACGGCCGCGCAATCTTGCCGAAACACTCAGTCTTCGTGCAGAAGAGATGCGATCTCCTCGTCAACATTTCTTTGCAAATGATCCGCAGTTGGCCATGTTTCGGCAAAAGCTGCGCCATAGTTCTCGTGAGAATTGACCGTCGATATCTGTTTCAGGAGCGATCGATGGATACTCAGCCTATGAAATGGTGGAATGGCCAAACCGAGACGACCCGGCGGATGGGCACCGGGCTTGCGGTTTGCGGCATAGTGGTGGGCGCCCTTTATATCGTCGTCCGGACGGGCCCGACCGAAGACGCGATGCGCTTCGTCGACACCAGGGGAAGCATCGCCAGTGCCAGCCCCGTTCCTTTCGCACAGGTCGCGGCGAATGGATTGCAGGTCGCGGTCGATGCAAGTCCCACGCGGGCATCGATGTCCGTGCCGATCCCTCAACCGTCGCCTCTTGCGGCCGTCAAAGGCAGCCCTTCCGCGAGGAAGGTCGCCTCACGCACCGATATGGCAAAGGCGAAGGTTGCAATGTCCGGCGGCGTCGAACGCTTCGACCGCTGCCTGCCGCAATGCGAAACACAAGATCCGCTGATCGCCGGATATCCGCAATATGGTCAGGCCGCACAACCCTCGATGAGAGACGATGACCCGCCTCCCGCCTTGGAAGAGAGAGTCGGTTTTCACCCGCTGGCCGATGCCCGCCATCTCTTGACCCGGGCGGCGGATGCGCCTGGTGCGATGTTGCGGCGAGGGCGGGAAGCGCTCGATGATGTCGCCCGCATAGATTGGTGAGGCTCGAAATCGGCGATGTCGCGACACATGCAATTCCCGCTGCCACGTTGGAGCAATTCCGGGAAAATTGTGTCGCGGTTTACCATGTGGAATGGATCAAAAACAAAGAGATAGGGCGGTTCGCGCGACTTGGCGAAATGCGGAACCGCCCTGGAACAACGGGGGCTCGCTTCGGCACCGTTCACAGACCGCCGGCGCTGGCAGTGCTGCGCAGGAGCTTGCAAAGGCTGACGAGACCGGAATCGAAGTTGCCCGAAGCCGTCACCTGGCGACAGGCAATCAGCATGCGCTTCTGCTCGGCGCTCGACATTGTGTGGAAAGCGGTAAGGGTGCGCCTGCTCGCCCCGGTGTCGGACGTGCCGGCATCGGATCCGGAACCGCTCGTGCCGCCTATTCCGCCGCTCGCCGTGCCGCTTCCGCCGGAGCCGGTTCCACTGCCGCCGCCAGATCCGCTGCTACCGGATCCGTTGCCGCCAATACCCACACCGACACCGACGCCGACGCCGGATCCGCCAACGGAGACGCCAGCGCCGGCATTGACACCGCCCGCACCTCCAACTGAAGCGCCGAGACCTGCATTGACGCCGCCGCTGTTGGCGGATGCTCCGACACCGGCATTGATCCCGCTCGAGCCGCCCACGGATGCACCAACGCCCGCATTGACGCCACTCGCTCCGGATACCGACGCGCCGACCCCGGCGTTAACGCCGTTCGTGCCGCCGACGGAGGCGCCTACGCCGGCACCAAGCCCATTCGAGCTAAGTCCGGCGCCGACATTGGCGTTGATGCCGCCGACGGACACACCGAGCCCTGCGCCAAGCCCGCCGCTGCCGGCGGAACGGCCGCCACCGTGATCGGTTCCGCCACCAGGCTCGGCATAACTCGTCGAGGTCAATAAGAGAAATGCGGATACGGCGAGTACCATCCGTGAAGATCGTGTTTTCATCACTAAACTCCGTTTCAGTTTCGGCTTTTGAACAGCCAGTGTCTGACGATCGGAGCGCGCGCACCGTAGAGTTGGAATGAAGGGTCTCCTCCCTCTCTCCAAGACTAAACTATAGAATAATCTACTTTAGGAATATATCAATTGAAAATTGAACGGATGCGTTGCATAGTAACGGCGATCTTAACCACAACGGACAGGAGTGCCCTGTTTTGCAACAGGGCCGGCCACTCCTCGATCTATGAATAAGGCATTTGGCGAGCCTAGGAGCGCTCTGCCCAGATTTTTGCCAGCTCGACCAGAGTTTTCACCGCTTTTTCCATATCCTGGCGGCTCACCCATTCCAACGGCGAGTGAAAGGCATGGCCACCGGCAAAGAGGTTCGCACATGGCAACCCCATGAAAGAGAGCCTGGATCCGTCGGTGCCGCCGCGAATGCTGCCGCGAACCGGCGTCATGCCGGCGCGCCGAATTGCCTCCACGGCATTTTCCACGATTTCCGGATGACGATCGAGAACCGTCTTCATGTTGCGGTATTGATGTCGCACGGTAAACGAATACGAGGAGCCGGGATAAGTCGTCATCACATCCTTGACGATCTGCTCCAGCACGGCTTCCTTGGTCGCAAGGCCGGCCTCGTCGAAATCGCGGATGATGAAGCCGAGCGAAGCCTTCTCCATGGAGCCGCTGACACCGGTCGGATGAATGAATCCGTCTCGCCCTGCCGTCGTTTCAGGGGCGGTCTCCTTCGGCAGCCGGTCGATGATCGCGCCGGCGATCTTGATGGCGTTCTCCATTCTTCCCAGGGCGAAGCCCGGATGAATGGCCACGCCCTGAATGACGACTTCGACGCCATCGGCAGAGAACGTCTCGTCTTCTATGTGCCCCGCCGTTTCGCCATCGACCGTGTAGGCGAATTGCGCTCCCAGCTTCTTCAGGTCGACCTTGTCGACGCCACGGCCGATCTCTTCGTCGGTCGTAAACAGCAGCTTGATGGTGCCATGGCGGACATCCGGATTGTCGATGAGATATTTGGCGGCCGCCACAATCTCGGCGAGACCGGCCTTGTCGTCTGCGCCGAGCAGCGTCGTGCCATCCGACGTGATGACGTCGTTGCCGATCTGATCTCGCAGGGCAGGGTGCTCGTCGACGCGGATGACCTGCTGCGGATCGCCGGAAAGACGGATATCGCCGCCGGCATAATTCCGCAGGATCTGCGGTTTGACGTTCGTGCCAGTGAAATCCGGCGCGGTGTCCATATGGGAGCAGAAGCAGATCACGGGAACCGGCTTGTCGACATTCGACGGAATGGTGGCATAGACATAGCCGTGCTCATCCAGGTGCGCGTCGGTCAGTCCGATTGCCAGCAGCTCCGCGACGAGGATGCGCCCGAGATTTTTCTGCTTTTCGGTGGAAGGCTGTGCGGTGGAGGTCGGGTCCGATTGAGTATCGACGACAACATAGCGAAGAAAGCGATCGGTGACGGTATCGGTCATGAACCTGGCTCCAATGAATCATTCGGTTTTGCATAAATTATAGCGACGCCGAGCCGATTTCACGCCGAAATATGGAGCCTCTCAACTTTTCCTCTCATCGCGAAAAACGCTCTATCCTTTTGTTTTTTTACGCGATTCCGGTGGAAAACCTTCATGCGCCTTTCGTGGAATTGCTCTGCTGAGCCGCATTAAAGGAAATGGCCGCCCCGGCGTTCTGCGGGAGCGGTCAAACGTCAAGGCGATCAGTACGGTCGAAAGCCTTAATCGGTCGAGGTCAGGGTAACGGACGTACCGGTTGCGGCGAGGTTGAGGCCGAGCTGGCCGGTCACGCTTACCGTCTGGAGGTGGATGGAGCCGGAAGTACCGCCGACGAGGATATTCGTGCCTACGCCGGCACCGACAGTCGCCTCGACGGTCGCGCCTTGATAGAGGCCGCTCAGCGAGCCGTGATGGTAGCCGGCTGTCGGCGCGAATACTGCCCAGATGAGCCGGCTGCGCGTCGTGAAGCCGAGATCGACGCCCATCTTTCTGATTGCGCCGGTATAGTGATCGATACGCTCGCGCCCGACAGTCGAATGGTACGTGCAATCGAGTTCCTTGGCCGACCCGAGGACATAGCCGACGCCGCCGCCGATTTCGCAGTCGAGATAGCCGATCTTCACGCCGTTGCGCTGATCCGGTTCCTCGCTGTAGGTCGTCGGCATGTCCGCCGCCCGCGCTGCCGCCGCGCCTGCAACGATCAACGATGCTGCTGAAAACGCCAGGGTCAGAACTTTTCTCATCTGTTTTCTCCTTGTCAGAGTATTATGGGTGGAATGCACCCTCGTCGTCGAGCCGATGGAATCAACTCGTATTTAACGTCTGTACGCGCAGAACGATCCCGAAAATAAGGCGGCTATCGTCATGATCTTCATCACAATATAGGGAGATCTGCCTAAGACAGCACCCCCGGCCGTTTCACGTTTTGCTACCGACTGAATCGTGCCGTACAAAATCGACGGACCTCCGGACTTTTTCCCGCCCGGCGATCAGCTGTCTTGCAGCAGTTTCTCCTTTGCCGCGAAGGCGAAGACATCGACGGGTTCCCCCAGACCCTTGAGGGGGAAGGAGCCAAGGCTTTCCATATCCCGCTTGCAGCCCGCCATGTCGACGAACGCCTTCGACAGGAGCACCGGCCGCTTGACGACCTTCGTCAGGGATTCCAACCGCGATGCGATATTCACGGCCGGGCCGATGACCGTGAAGTCGAGGCGGGTGCGCGAGCCGATATTGCCATACATCACGTCGCCGACATGCACCCCGACGCCGTAACGCAGCACCTCGCGGCCATGCTTGCGGTTTTCTTCATTGAGCGCCGCAATGCCCGTTTGTGCTTCGCTGATGGCGAGAAGGAGATTGTGACAGGCATTGGGATCGCTCAGCGGGAAGATGGCCAATAGCCCGTCACCCATGAATTTGAGGATTTCGCCGCCGTGCTTCTCGATCGGCTCGACCATGGCATCGAAATAGCCGTTGAGCAGTTCGATCACATCGTCTCGCGGCCACATGTCCGAAATGGTGGTGAAATCGCGCAGGTCGCATATCAGGATTGCCGCGCCGACCGTCGTGCCGCTGCCGCGCGTCGTGGCGCCCGCCAGAATCTTCTCGCTGGCATGCGGCCCGACATAGGTGCGCAGCAGCGTGCGGGCCATGACGTTCTTCAGCCGGATCTCAGTCACCATCGTTAAGGCCGGCAGCAGGTCCTTCAGGAAAGCAATATGCTGCTCGGTGAAGCCGCCGGGCGCATCCGAGGCGAAGGTGACGATGTGGCGCTTGCCGAGCGTGTGGTAGATCGGCCAGGCGATATAGTCCGTCAGCCCCTCCGCGTACATTTCCTTATACAGCGGGTAGCTCAGCTGGCTCTTGTCCGAAACCTCCAGATTCTGCCGGACTTCGGTCGCGCCATTGAAGATCTCGTTGATGGGGCTTGCCAGAAACTGCGGCGTAGTCTCCACGCCGTAGCTGAACATGGCGATATCGGCCTCTTTCATTCCCGTGCGCCAGAGAATGCGCGCGCCGAGCCATTGCGGATGAAGAGTTCTGAAGTGCATGGTTGATCTGGCAACCGGAATTCCCGCCGCCCGCATCTTTTCGCAAAGCTCGACCAATATATTGTCGATGAAGCGTTGATCCCGGACGTCGTTCATCAGCCAATCGAGTATCTTGGTCTGCTTTATCGGCCATCTGCCATGGTCGTCATGCGTTGAGGCGGCAACGGCCTCACTGGAAGATTGCATTTCCTTTACCCCGCAAATTCCGTCACCTGTCACAGGCCGCCAGCGCCCCGTTCGATGCTGAACGCGACTATACGCGTCTCGCCAATGACCGGGAACGGCAATCGCCTCTATTTCGCGATTTCTTAAATTATGCGCCCGGCTATGGCAGAAAGGCCGTGAATCGGCCATAGGCTTCATATGGTTCCGCAACTCCTGCGGCGCAATATTCCATCGAGAAGGCTAGGCATTGAGAGCATATCTGGCAGGCCCGGAAGTCTTTCTTCCGAATGCGAGGGAAATCCTCGATCGCAAGATCGCGCTGGCACGCAGCTACGGTTTTACGCCGGTTTCTCCCGGTGATCTCGCCGTCCCGGAGACGGAAACGCGCCGGCAGCGTGGCCTTGCCATCAGTGCCATTAACGAGAAGCTGATGTCCGGCGCCGATCTTATCATCGCCAACCTGACGCCCTTTCGCGGCGTTGCGGCGGATATCGGCACAGCCTTCGAACTCGGCTTCATGTCCGCGCGCGGCTGCCCGGCATTCGCCTTCTCCAATTGCACCGAGAACCACTTCGAGCGCGTGAGCAGGCTATACGGTGGCGATGTGCATCTGGGCGAGGACGGGCGCCATCGCGGTCCGGATGGCCTGGCGCTGGAAAACTTCGACATGGCCGACAATCTGATGCTCGACGGTGGCATTGCAGCGCGCGGCGGCGTCATCGTTACCCGCAAGGTCGCACAGGATCAGCTCTTTGTGGACCTGACAGCCTTTGAAGACTGCCTTCGCATTGCCGCCGAAAAACTATTGACGTAATCCGCCGGCGCTGGCTGCGCGGAAGCATGGGCTTCACCAGACCCCAAGTAGGTCATCGATGGCGCGTGCTCTTGCGGGAAGGCGGTCATAGGCGGCGATATCCGGCTGCGCGAATGCGGCCAGTCCGAGCGCTGCGAGAAGGTTATGCCCCTCAGGGTCGCGATGCGCGTCGAGGAGGGTTTTGCGAAGCGAAGCGACGACCGCGGGCGATTGCCGGCGCGAGGCGACCAGCAGCGGAAAGGGTGCCGGTGCCGTCGTGCCGATGACACGCAGCGGCGCGACCATCTCCGGCTCGTGCATTTCCAGGAGCTGGTAGGCATAGGCATCGATCGCGCCGACATCTATCGCGCCGGAGCGGATCGCCTCGACCACGCCGCTCGGATTGAGGAGCGGGCCAATGGTCTCGCGGGCCGGCTGCCCGCCCGCGAGCGCGGCAAAGAATTCGCGCGGCGCGTTGTAGCCGGATTGCGAGTCCCGCACGGTCCAGCCCCAGCGGGCGGTTACAAGATCCGCTTTTGAGAAAGGCCTGTCGCGGGCCGCGACGATGTGGCTTGCATAAACGGGCTGCCCTTTGGCCCAATCCGCCAGCGAAACGGGAGCCGCCAATGGCAGCGGGCGCTCGTCGGCGGCAAGTCCGGAGAACGGAAAGCCGCACATGAAGACCGCGCCCATGTCGGGTCGTCCCCAAAGTTCGGAAAGAGGCGCGGGAGCCGCATGCGCGATGACCTCGAGTTCGACGCCGGACCGCTTCGCAAGCCAATGGAAGAAATTCTCCCAAGATACTGATATCTTTTGGCTAAGATTGTACATACGTGAGCAGGCGATGGCGGCCGAGGTCGTCATGGCCGCTCACGCAAATCGAAGGCGCTGGCCGATATTCATTCGCTTTGCCTTTTCGACCATCGCCGCGCCGAGCGCGACGTCGGTCGTGCTGAGCCCGCGATGCCAGAAGAGGATGGTCTCGCCGTCGTTCTCACGGCCCGGTTTGGCGCCGCATACGATCTGGCCGATCTCGGCATGCAGCGTCTCGGCCGTCACCTTGCCTTCGTCGACATGGCGGCGAAGCGCCCCGAAAGGGCGGCCGGGGCCGCACTGACCCCAATCATCGACGACGACCTTGTCCATGATGTCGGTCAGATCGAATTCGAGCGCGCTCATCGTGCCGTAGGGAACGACGAAGGCTCCCTTCTTGACCCAGGCCGTCTTGAAGAGCGGCGTCGGCTCCGGCAGGCGGCTTGCCTCGATCATGATGTCGGCGCCCTTCAGGCAATCCTCCCAATTGTCCGTGACGATAATCTTCTTGCCGAGTTCCTCCTCAAGCCGCGCGGCGAAGGCATCGCGGCTCTCCGCACGACGCGAATGCACGCGAATCTCATCGAAATCGAAGATGTGATCGAGCAGCCGCACATTCCAGTAGGAAGTGCCGCGTGCCCCGATATGACCGAGGATCTTGCTGTCCTTGCGGGCGAGATGACGCGCGCCGATGGCAGTGACGGCGCCGGTGCGCATGTCGGTGATCGCGGTCGCGTCGATAACGGCCTTCGGTACGCCTGTGCGCGGGTCAAACAGGTTGAGGACCGCCATTTCCGAGGGCAGCCCCTGCTTGTAGTTGTCGACGAAATCGCCGACGACCTTGACGCCGGCATAGTCGAGCGGCTTCACATAGCCGCGCAGCACATTGAAGTGACCTTTGTCGGAGCTTTCCGGCACGAGATGAACGCGGGGCTCGATCACGGTCTCGCCGCGCCCCTGTGCATCGAGCGCCTTGGTCACGGCATCAAGGATTTCATCGTTGGAAAGCGCCAGCGCCTTGGCATCGATGGCGTTCAGATAGTCGATCCAGATTTCCTGCATTGGCATTCTCCAGGGCTTTTTACCGGCTCGGCCGGTCTATCGAGTGATGCGGGCCGTCGGGTGGCCTGCGGGAAAGCGAAGCAGCAGGCGCGAACAGCCTGCCGATATGTCCATCAGGGAGCCGCCTGCGGGGCGGTATGCGCGATAAAGTCCGATAGTCTTTGAAAGTCCGCTCCCTGGGCGCGGTCCTCCTCAAGCGGCGGAACTAGGTCCCGCACGCTCCGATAGGCGCGCAGCGTCCCATCGCCGAGTTCGCCCGTGACGCCGCGCAGCTCAACGGCTTGAGAGGACGCGACAAGCTCGATAGCCACGAGATAGCGCAGCCGCTCGATTATGGCTTCGATTTTCGCCAGAACGCTCGGGGCCATGGACGCCTGATCCTCGACGCCATCCGCCACCGGAATGGGTGTGAGCGAGACGGGAATAGCCAGATGGCGTATTTCGGCCTCGAGCGCCGAGACCGTTTTCTGCACGGTGGCGAAGCCCGTTCTGCTCTGCCCGAGCGGCGTCAGGAAACGCGGCAATTCCGACATGCCTGCCGACATGATCTTCATCGTTCGGTAGGCGGTTGCCGCGGCGCAATGGGCCATGGCCTGGCCGAGGCGCTCCCAGGCCAGAACAAAGGCCGTCATGTCGAAATTGCCATTCGACAGGATCAGCCCTTCGTCCGCGAGCACGACGGGGTTGTCGCCTGAACCCGATAGCTCGATTTCTGTGGCCGCACGCGCTTCGCCGATCGCATGGAGGAACGCACCCCATACCTGCGGAGCACAGCGGTAGCTTAAAGGATCCTGCAGACGCCGTGCCGCGCCCTCGGCAAGCAGCGAGCTTCCCGAAAGCAGCTCGCGCAATCCGGCTGCAGCATCACGCTGGCCGAAAGCGGGCCTTGCCGCCAGCGCCCGATCGTCCAGAGCCGACGCGTTGGCGCGGAATGCCTCGAAGTTCAAAGCGACTGCTGCCAGCGACCAATGGAACAGCCGTTCGACATCTTCCAGGCAAAGACAGGCTTTTCCGACCGAAAGACTGTTGGCGACGACCAGCACATGCCCGTCCTTCGGCCCAATGGGAAGCGGCGCCAGCCCGGCCTTCGACAGCGCCTCCCGCGCCGGCATGACCATGCCGCCCACCTCGGCTTCGCCGTCTCCCAGCAGCGCGCGCGCCATGTGGGACAACGGTGCGAGATCGGCTGCACCGATCGAGCCGAGCGACGGCACGACCGGATGAAAGCCAGCGTTCAGCGCTGCGACGAGCCCGGCGAAAACCGGCAGCGACACGCCGGAGCCGCCGGCCGCCATGCCCGCGACACGGGCGGCCATCATCGCCCGGACGGTTTCGCGCGGCAGCGCCAGCCCGACACCGACTGCGCGGGCCTGCGGCACGCGCAGCTGGAATGCGACGAGATCATCCATGGCGAGCCGGGTGTCGACACCCGCACCCAATCCTGTCGTCAAGCCATAGACCGGCCGGTCGGCGGCGAGATAGCGCTCCACGACGGCGCGCGCGGCATTGATCTTCGCTTCGACATCGGACGAAACGAAGATCTGGGCGCCGCGCCGCGCGATGGACGCGATGTCGCCTATCGTCGGCGCCCCATCCGTGAGAGATACGCTGTCTGCGGCCTGGGTCATGCCTGCTTGTCTCCAAGAAAAGCGCCTTGCGTCTGGCGGCTTTTTCCAGAACGCGCTTCCAGACGATATTTGTTGCCGGGGTAGGTCAGCAGCGCGCAAGTTCCTACCAGTTCGCCGGACCATGTGCGCCGGAAGACGCGCAGGCAGGGTTGATCCGCCTTGACACCCAGCAGCGACCTGATCCCGGCATCCGGCTTGATGGCTTCGACGAAATGTTCGAACTCGGTGATCGGCGCCACCCGGGTCAGATATTCGTTCGGCGTGATCGTGCTGAAATCGTTGGTCAGATAATGGGGCGCCACCGCCGGATTGACATAGCGCTCCTCTACCTGGATCGGCTGGCCGTTTTCCCGATGCACGATCAGGGTGTGCATGACCTCGGTGCCGGACGGCAGATCCAGGGCCTCCGCGATGCGCCTATCCGCCTTGATGCGGTCGGCGGCAAGAACCTCGGCGGCATGGCTGTGACCTCGCGCGGATATCTCGTCGGCGATATTCCTGATCTGCAGCAGATCGACATCCTGGCGCTGCGCGGCAACGAAGGTTCCAAGCCCGGCGCAACGCGTCAAGACTCCTTCGAACATCAGCTCCCGCAATGCCCGATTGGCGGTCATTCGGCTGACACCGAAGGAGGTAACAAGCTCGCTCTCGGAATAGACACGGTCGCCGGGCTTGAGTTTGCCCTCTACGATCAGGGAGAGAATACGCTCCTTGATCCGCAGATAATGCGGAATATCGTTCGATGGCTCGCATCGAGGGCCTGTCATGCAAGCCTCGCATTGCCGTAGTCGAGCACTATCGTTTCTCGGCTAGGGACACAGGCCCGGAAATAAACGTCTTGCCCGTCACGCCAGACGCTGAATTCCAAGGTATCGCCGGGAAAGACGACCGCTGTGAAACGTGCCGCGATGAAGCCTATATCCGCGAAGTCCTGCGCTCCCAGCAGGCGCCCTATGGCATAGCCCGCATAGCCGAATGTGCACAGGCCATGGAGGATCGGCCGCGGAAATCCGGCTTTGGCGGCATAGGCTGGATCGGCGTGCAGCAGGTTCAGATCCCCATTCAGCCGATATAGAAGCGCGGCATCCTCCGGGATCGTTAGCGCAAGCGTTGCGTCGCATGAGCGGGAGGGAACAGGACGCAGCGGTTCAGGCGGCGTGCCCGCCGAGCCGCATCCGCCATCGCCCCGACAGGCGTTCGTCTGGGACATGGTCGCGACGAGCGTTTCATCGCCCGCGGCCACGATCGTCCGGTCGAAGGTCGCGAACATGCCCTTGCCGGGTCCGCGGTCGACCACCGAACGCATGCGCGAGCGCGAGAGCAGGGGGACGTCGACAGGGACTGGCCGATGGATCGTCAGGCGATGCTCGGCATGGACCAGTTGCTGCCAGTCGACACCCGCATCCTCCATCCAGGCGCCCGCATCGGCCACGACATTCGGCAATGTCGGCGTGACGATCAAATCGCGCTCCTGAACCCGCCGCAGATGCGCCGCATCGAGCGGATTGCTGCCATAGCCGGTCGAAAGCGCGTAGAGGATTGCATCCCGCGCACCGACCGTCCGCCGCAAGTCGGGAATGGGATAGGCCATCAGGGATCGAACGGCGATGGGCATGGTCAAACCCGTATTGCGGCGATCTGCTGGCACCGGAGAGCGATCGTCACCTTGCCCGGCAAAAGCACGACCCCGTCATCGAAAGTGCACATCCGCATCGCTCATCCAGCCCTATCGCCTGTATATACAGGCACAGCGAGCGGGCAGTTGCAAGCCAATAATCGGAGCCGGCCGAAATGACGGAAGGCTTGCCGATGCGAACTCCTTCAGCCGCCATCGGGCAGGGCGTTTCCTTCGGGAAAGGCCGCCGCTCCGAGTTTCAAAATGCTGTCGATCAGTGGACGCCGCAGGCTTCACGCCCGCGACGAATAGCGAAGCGGCAAGGACGTTTCATCGCCATTGCCGCTTCGTCTCCGTTGGAAAGTATATCATCGGCGTTCGTGCTAGCCGCCGATCATGAGCCTGACGACTTCTTCGTGGTTGGTTTCGGCGATGTTGCGCTCACCGGCCACGATCCCGCGCCGCAGAACGACGATACGATCAGAGACGGCAAAAATGTCCTGCAGATTGTGCGAGATGAAGATGACGCCGCGTCCCTGTGCCTTCAGCGACTTGATCAGCGCCACGACTTTGCGCTGCTCCGGCACGCCGAGCGCGGCCGTCGGCTCGTCCATGACCAGAATACGGGCGTTCCAGTAAACTGCGCGTCCGATTGCCACCGCCTGGCGCTGGCCGCCGGAGAAGTTGCTGACAGGCGCATCGAGCCGCTTCACATGAAAGTCGAGCTCCGCCATGGTCTTGCGCGCCGCTTCCGCCATGGCCTTTCGGTCGAGGACCGGGAGGAAGCCGAAGAGCTTCTTCATCGGCTCGCGACCGAGGAAAATATTGGCGCCGATCGGCAGATTGTCGGCAAGCGCGAGATCCTGGTAGATCGTCTCGATGCCTTTTTCGCGGGCATCCTGCGGCGAAGAGAAGGTGACGGGTTTGCCTTCGATCAGGATTTCGCCGGCGGTCGGCGGATAGACGCCGGAGATCGCCTTGATCATCGTCGTCTTGCCGGCGCCGTTGTCGCCGGCAAGAGCCACCACTTCACCGGGCCGCACGACCATGGAGCAATTGTCGAGAGCACGCACCGCGCCGAAATAACGCGAGAGATTGCGGACCTCGAGGAGGGGGGTGACACTATTCATCCTGTTTCGCTCCGCTGAACCGGCGCTGTGCCTGGTCGATGAGCACCGAAATGATGATGACGACGCCGACGGCAATGAACTGCCAGAACGGCTCCACGTTCATGAAGACAAGGCCGTACTGGATGACGGCGATGACGAGAGCGCCGGCAATGGTGCCGATGATCGTACCGGAGCCGCCGAACAGGCTTGCCCCGCCGATGACGACGGCAGCCACGCTATCGAGCAGCAGCGGCTCGCCGGCCTGTGCCGCGCCCGCGGTGAAACGGGCCGCATAGAGCGCGCCGCCCAACCCGGCGCAGACGGCCGAAAGAATATAGAGCCGCAGCAGATGGGACTTGATGTTGATGCCGGCGCGGCGCGCAGCCTGCGCATTGGCGCCGATGGCGTAATTATGCTGGCCGAAACGTGTCTGGCTCAGCAGGTAATGCATGATCAGCACAAAGACGAGCGTGACGATGACGAGATAGGGCACGCCAAAGAAGCGTCCGTTGCCGAGTTCGGCAAAATAGGAATTCTTGACGGGCACCGTCGTACCGCCGGCGAGCAGAAAGGCCGTTCCGCGCGCAACGCCGAACATGCCGAGCGTGCCGATGAACGGCGGAACCTTGAGCCGGGAGATCAGGAGGCCGTTGATGAAGCCGGGAACCGCGGCTGCGAGCATCGAGACGAGAATGCCGAACACCATTGCTATCGGCAACGGCATATAGAGGCCGGCGATACTCGCGACATGCGCGGCGACAACGGCTGCGAGCCCCATGATGAAGCCGGTCGACAGGTCGATGCCGCCTGAAATGATGACGAAGGTCTGCCCGATCGCCAGCAGCAGCGGCGCCACCGCGAAGATCGCGACGGATTGCCAATTGAAGCTGGAACCGATGAAGGTGCCGCCGAAGTCGATCCTTGCCCAGATTTCGAACGTCACGATAAGCGCGGCAAGAAAGAGCCATGCGCGCAACTGCGCGATACGATTGAGGATGGTTTTTTGCTGATCGCCGTGGTCTGCCTGAGGCGCCACATGCTGATCCGTCTTGCGGACGTCTGCATTGTCGATTGTCATGAACTGGTCCAAGCTGGAGCATTACCGGCGCGAGGATTGCGGCGCCGTGCGCTCTATCATCGTTGGATGATGTGCCTCGCCGATGCGGCGAGGCACAGACTATCCCCGAATTAATCGGAGTAGATGAACTTCGCGATGTTCTTGTCCGCTACGTTCGACTTGTCGATGACGGTAAAGCCTGTGCCGATCGTCGTCGGGATCGAATTGCCGGTCAGGTGGGCATAGGCCGCCATCACGCCGAAATAGCCGATTTCCGCCGGGTGCTGCGCAATCGCCAGATCGACGAGGCCGGAATTGATGTTGTCGACGATCGACGTCGGCGCATCGAAGGCGACGACGCGGATCTTGCCCGTCTGACCGGCCTGCTGCACGCCGTTGGCGGCACCGAGGGCGGAAAACAGGTTGGCCCCGAAGACACCGTCCAGATCCGAATTGCGCGCGAAGACGGCTTGCAGCTGCGAGGCAGCCTTGTTGGCGTCGTCGTCGTTATATTGCGTTTCAAGAACAGTGATGTTCGGGTATTTCTTCATCTCCTCCTTGAAGCCCTGCTCGCGCTGATCGGTGGTCGATACGCCCGGCTTGACGTTGGAAACGTAGACCTTGCCCTTTTCGCCGACGGCCTTTGCCAGAGCGCGTGCGGCAATCGCACCGCCGAGCAGGTTGTCGGAGGCGATATAGGCCAGCGGGAAATCGGCATCGCCGCTGCCCGTCTGGTAGACGCCGGTGCCGATGAAGGTATCGACGGTGATGATCGGAATACCGGCATCGTCAGCCTTCTTCAAAGGCTGGATCAGCTGATCCTTGTCGGTCGGCGCAATGAGAATGAAATCCGGTTTCTTGGCGATGACGGCATCAAGTACCGGCACTTGGGTCACCGGATTGAAATCGGGGCCACCTTGAAATACCAGCTCGGCACCGACCGCCTTGGCAGCCGCCTCGGCACCCTTGCGCATCGTGATGTAGAAAGCATCGGTCGTCAGACCCGGAATAAGGGCAATCGTAAACTTCTTGTCTGCGGCTTTGGTGCTGCCGGCAACTGCCGCAACACCGGTAGCAAGCGATGCCACGGCCGTAGCTTTTAGAAATGAGCGGCGCTCCATAATTTTCCTCCTCTTGAAGCCGAACCTCCCCTGTCCGGCACAGCGATAATCAGTGGGTTATACCGGCGCGTCAAGTAATTTTTTTCTGTAATGAATTTCCGCTACCGGATTGATATACTTCGATAATTCGAACATGCACATAATATCACGATCCGCCGGGGACATGGCGTCGCGCGGCGGCTCGAAATTATTCCCCGTTCATGCCGTCCGCATGGACGGGGACTGGCGTCAGCCTTGGTCGAAGACCTGCGAAAGCCAGGCCATGATGGCATCCATGTCCGGCTCCCGTGTCTGATCGACCGTCATCACGGCGCCACACCCCATCGGCTCGGCGCGATCGGCAAGCGCAATCAGTTCCGGGACATATTCGGCACCAGGATGGCCCGGCAACCGATCTTTCAGCCGGCTGGCATACCGTTCGCCGGCGACATGTCCTGGAATTTTGCACCACAATTCCGCAACCTGGGCAAGCTTTGCGGCGCTGATATAACTTTCGAGCTGCGCCTTCGGCTGGAAACCGAACCACGCGTCGATGATGAAAGTCGAATCGGCCGGCGCTTCCGCGACGAAGGACCATATGGCCTGGTAGCTGGCCTTTCCCAAGGTCCGGTTGAACTCGCGATCGACCGGCCCGATATGCTGCAGGAACGGGTTCTTGATGCCGTCGAGAGACAGGATCGGCCATCCGGTTCGCTGGGACAAAGCCTTGGAAAGCCGGCTCTTGCCGGAGGCCGGAACGCCGTTGACCAGGACGACCCGCTTTCCCTGGGGCGGAGTCTCATCGCCGAAAACCGACAGGCCGGCGCCGATCACGCCGGCATCGTCGGCAAGCTTCGCCGGCAGTATGACGGGGCAAAACCAGGGCGCCGCCGCCGGCAGATCGGCAAGGGCACGCGCGGCGTCGCAGCCGAGCCCGCCGCCGAGCAGGATAACCTCGGGATCCATCGTCGCCGCGATGTTGTCGAGCGCCGCACGCAAAGGAACCGCCCATTGGCGCAGGACACGCGCCGCCGCGGCATCTCCTTCGTCCGCCTTGCTGAAAACCTCGCCTATCGTCGCGACCTCCAATCCGGCTTCGGTGATGTGCCGGCGCAGCGCAGTCCCGGAACTGAAGGTTTCGACACAGCCGCGCCTGCCGCAAGGACAGGGCGGACCGTCCTGCGATACGCAGATATGGCCGAGTTGCCCTGCGGCCCTGTGACCGTGATAAATGCGGCCGGCATGCGCCACGGCGCCGCCGATGCCCGTGCCGATCGTCAGCATGGCGACATTGCGATAACCCTTGGCGCCGCCGATCCGCATCTCGGCGATCAGCGCCATGCTGCAATCATTCTCGATGACAACCGGCTTTCCGAGGCTTGCCTCCAGCCGCCGTACGAAATCGAGGTCCGCGAGGTTGAGAATGCCGCCGGACAGAATTTCGCGATTGGCGACATCGACCCGCCCGGGTATGCCGACGCCGATACCCCTGACCTGAGGCGCGTCGAGCTGGCGCGCCATGGCAATGACGCGCTCCAACACCTGCAAAGGATCGCTCGGTGTGCGTTCCGACAGTTTGGCAAGAATCTTGCCATGATCGGAGACGAGGGCGGCCCGAATATTCGTGCCGCCAATATCGACGCCGATGGCGGTGTCAGCCATTGGCGCGCTGCTCCTGGTCAGCGCCGTGCGAGCCGTGGCCCTTGAAATGCGTCGCGATGACGGCCTGGATTTCCCGGAGCCGCGGCACTGCGATCGCCTCCAGCCGATCCTTCGTCACCGTGCGGTCGAGGGAGATGCAATCTTTCCACAGCGAACGGCCGGCGATAACGCCCGAAGCACCGTTGCGCATGGCATCCTCGACCTGCGCGAGGAAGGTTGCGTGGTCGACGCCGGCCGACAGAACCGCCCACGGCACGTCGCCGGCAAGGCGCGTGACCTCGGCACAGGCTTCCGACGATCCCGGATAGGGGATCTTCAGTACCTTCGCGCCGAGATCCAGGCAGATCCTGCTGCCGCCGACGATCAGCGACGGCAACTTGGCCTTATATTCGGCTTCGTCCTCATCGTCGAATTTGTAGGTCAGGAATTCGACCACGAGCAGAAGATCCTCATGAGCGAAGTCCTCGATGCATTGCTTCAGGATCGCGATGTTATGGACATTCGCCGCATCGCGATCCGAGCGGAGATAGACCATGATCTTGCCGCCGGTCGCCCCGAGCTGCCGCACGCGGCGCGCGGTGACGCCGGGCACCAGCTTCGAAAGACGATACCCCTCCGGCGAGGTATCCCAGCCGGAAGCGTCGAGGCCGATCAGAAGCGCGGTATCGCGCTGCAGGACGCGATCGTCGACCAGCGCTGGCACGGCGCAGATCGGGTCGACCAGAACGCAGGATGCCTTGCTCGCGAGAAACCGCGCGATATCGGCCTTCGTATCCCCCAGCACCTTGTCGGAAATGGCTGCCTGCTCCGCCGGGTCCTTCGCCAGAAGGCTGCGCATGCCGCCGCGCTGGTCGCAGGCGATGACCATCATGGCACCGTCGCTGCCGCAAATCTGCTGGTAGCCGCGCATTTCGGCCGTCGTCAATTTCGTCATCTGTTTCTTCCTCCAGCCGTGCGAAACGGCACCACCCAGCCACACCTTCTCGACTCCTCGACGAGGGGATGACTCCTGAAATTGAGAGCTCTTATCGCCGTATAAACGTTGCGGAACCGGCTGTTTTGAGCGATAACTCCCTCAAGTGCCGCATGTGTAACACATTGCAGAAAGGAATTTCAACCTGAATTCGTCTCAATCGCAGGAGGCTGCGGCAAATCGCGCATTGCTGCATACGGTCGCCAAATTGCACTACCAGTCCGATATGTCGCAGGTCGATATAGCGAAGAAGCTGGGCCTATCGACGGCAACGGTTTCGCGATTGCTGCAGCGTGCGCGGGCGGTCGGGATCGTCCGGATCGAGGTGATCGATCTGTCGCCGGCCGAGGATCTGAGCGCCGCCCTGATCGCCGGCCTGCGTCTGCGCACTGCCGCCGTGATCGACACGCCGTCGTCCAATGTGCTGAGCGCACTTGCCGCACCGGTCGGCTCGCTTCTGCAGCAGGCAGGCCTGCGCTCGGGCTCGACGCTCGGCATCGGTTGGGGACGGGCCGTTCGCGAGGTGACGCTGGCCGGACTGCCGCAATTGCCCGGCATCGTCACCGTCGCACTGAATGGCGGCATGCAACAGGCGGCACCACACTTCCAGATCAATGAATTCGTTCGGCAGGCGGCAGCCCAGATGGGCGGCTCGCCGCATTTCCTGCACGCTCCCTATATTTCCTCGACCGAACTCCGCGACGCGTTTCTCGGAGACGCTACCGTGCAGCAGGTGACCTCCCTCTGGGACACGCTGGATGCGGCGATCGTCGGCGTGGGCCTGACGCATGCCGCAAATCCGTCGGAGGCCGCACTGCCGGCAGAGAAGGCGCTGAGCCATGCGGCCGGCGACGTGCTGCGCCACTACGTCACCGAAGCGGGCGAGATCCTGCATTGGGACGGAGAGGAGCGTATGATTGCGGCCTCGCCGGAACAATTGCGCAAGGTGCCGCTCTGCATCGCCGTTGCGGCAACGCCGGCCAAGGCAAGCGGCATCATCGGCGCGGCGCGTTCCGGGATGATCAACGCCCTGGTTACCGACGCCAATACGGCACAGGCGATCCTCGACCGTCTCTCCACCAATCAGAAAGCCGAGGATCGCCCCTGATGCTCTTCGACGGCCGCTCCTTCGGCGCCTTCCTGTTCGACATGGATGGAACCGTCCTGAATTCGATTGCTGTTTCGGAGCGGGTTTGGACCGCATGGGCGCAAAGACGCGGCGTCGATGCGGTAGCCCTGCTGGCGACCGTTCACGGCAGAAAGGCGATCGAGACGATCACCCGGCTCGGCCTGGCGGGGATCGACCCTGCCGAGGAAGTCAGGATTCTGACCCAGGCCGAAGTCGACGACGTGGCTGGCGTCGGGCCAATCGCCGGCGCCATCGATTTTCTGAAGAACCTGCCGCCGGAACGGTGGGCAATCGTTACCTCCGCTCCGCGCGAGCTGGCCAAGGTCCGCCTCAAGGCGGCGGGCCTGCCGTGGCCTTCGGTTCTGATCACCGGCGAGGACGTGGAAAATGGCAAGCCCGCGCCCGATTGCTTCATGCTGGCTGCCAGTATGTTGTCGCAACCTATTGAAACATGTCTTGTTTTTGAGGATGCGCCCGCGGGTATAGAAGCGGCGGAAGCGTCCGGTGCTTCCGTCCTCGTCATCAGTGCGACCCATCGGGCACCCTTATCCACGCGCCACCCCAGCGTCGAGGATTATGATCGTCTTGCTTTGGATACCGATCTCACCGGCGGCCTTCGTCTGGCAAGAAAACCGGCCTGAGGCGGCATTCCTTTGCGGCTGTGAAGCCCTTTGAAACGCGGCGGCTCAAGCCGCCCTCGGCAGCAGGGATTTCAGGCTCGCATCCGTCGCCAGAGCCTCGATCGGCGGGTTGACGCGCTTCGCGATCAGCATCTCGCTCAGCTTCATGTCCTTTGCGACCCTATTGCCGGGGCCGACGCCGCTTGCCGCGACCAGCCGCCATTCGTCGTCAAGATGGAACAGGATGAAGGCGCCATCGCCCAGTTCCCTCCGGACGACCGCCCGCCCCTCATCGACAACACCGGCGATCTGCAAGGTGTGATCGAACTGATCGGACCAGAAATAGGGAACGGCCTGATAGCTGCGGGCCTCGCCCATCAGATTTGCCGCGGCAAGAATGCCTTGGTCCTGCGCATTGCGCCAGGCTTCGAGCCGGAGCCGGCGCCCGCCATAGAGCGGATGCGGAAAGGAGCAGCAATCGCCGGCGGCATGGATGTCCGTCACCGAGGTCTCCAGGCGCTCGTTGACTGCAATTCCGTTGTCGATCGCAAGGCCGGCCTGTACGGCAAGCTCCGTGCGTGGCTGCGCGCCGATGCCGACGACCAGCACATCCACCGGGATGACATCTCCATCGGAAAGGGTAATGCCGACGCGGCGTTCGTCCGCCTCTATCCCGAGAACCGCCACGCCGCATTTCACCGTAACGCCATTGCGCTGGTGCAGGGCGGTAATCGTTTCGGCGATCGGCGCGGGAACGCCGCGTTTGAGAATGCGCTCCTGGGTCTCGATCACCGTCACCTTCGCGCCGCGGGAGCATGCCGATGCCGCCACCTCCAGACCGATGAAACCGCCGCCGAGGACGCCCACATGCATGCCGGCTCGCATGAACGAGCGGAGCGCAAGCGCGTCGTCGATCGTCCGCAGATAAAGTATCCGGCTGCCGGCCGGCGCGTCCGGCAATCGCCTTGGAGCAGCTCCGGTCGTCAGCAGCAATTTGTCGTAAGGCAGCACCCGGCCATCCGAGAGAGCCAGACGCTTCGCCGACGTATCGATGGCGCTCGCCGACGCGCTGCCGATGTGGCGGATGGCATGCTCGCCCAGCAGGATATCGTTGAGAACGGCGGATGTCCTCGGCTCCGCCGCGTCGAGCAGAACCTGCTTAGACAGAGGAGGACGCTCGTAGGGGAGGTGAACTTCGTCGCCGATAAGGGTGATGGAGTGCCGATAGCCGTTTTCCCTCAGGCTCAACGCGGCGCGCGCCCCGCATTCTCCGGCGCCGACGATGATGATGCCCGTATCGCTGCTCATGCTCCGATTCCGATCATGACACGATCGCCTTCCACTTTGACCGGATAGGTCTTCAGATTGACGCATACCGGCGCGCCCCGCGCTTCACCCGTCTTGTAGCTGAAGCGGCCATTGTGCTTCGGACACTCGATGGTGTCGTCCATGACCAATCCGTCGGCCAGATGGATCTTTTCGTGCGTGCAAAGTCCATCCGTCGCGAAATATTCGTCGTCGGGGCTTCGATAGATCGCGAAGGTTCGCCCGGCGTGATCGAACCGAACGACATCTTCCTGATCGACTTCACCGGCGGCGCATGCATCGACCCATATCGTCATTTCTTCCTCCTCATCGCAGCTTTTCAGAAGCCTAGGAACCATTCCCGGCGGTGGAAACAGATCGGCGTTGCACCTTGATCGCGCTTCGTTTTCCGCCCCGGGCCGATTTCGAGAATGCGCGAGATAGCCCTTCACATTCCACGCCGATTATGATCATTTTTCCTCAAAGGGGAGCGGCATGAAAAAGACCCGTCTGGTGGATATCGCGGCTGCGGCCGGGGTCGGCCTTGCGACCGTGGAACGCGTGCTCAACGAGCGCGGCAGCGTCAGGCCGCAGACGGCGGAAAAAGTGGTGCTGGCGGCCAAGCGGCTGGGCTACAAGGGCCTTATTCCAAGCCTGTATCGCGGCACGATCCGTATCGAGGTGATCCTGGTGCGGCCCGAGTCGCCGTTCTTCGGCAGGCTCAACCGCGCCTTCGAGCGGATCGCCGCCTCGCTGGACAGTTCGATCACGATCCACCGGACCTTTGTCGAAGAGAGCGACCCCGAGAAATTTGCCGCCTATGTCGCCAATAGCGGCATCCGCCGGCACGGCCTGATCGTCATCGCCATCGACCATCCGAAAATCAGGGAGAGCCTGCAAAAGGCCCGCACCGCCGGCGTCGAAGTCGTCCAGATCGTCTCCTACCTCACCGGCAGGGATGATGTGTTCGTGGGAATCGACAATTACGCTGCGGGGCGAACCGCGGGCTTCTACATGTCGCGCATGCTCCGGCACACGACAGGAAGCATCGCCGCCATCTGCCATAGCTGGGCCTATCAGATTCACAGGGAGCGCATTCGCGGCTTTTCCGATTATCTCGCCTCCCATGGCAACCCCGCCCATCGGTTTTCAGAGGTCGTATTCGGGCTGGATGACGATGTGAGATCCGCCGAGATGATGACGCAGGCGCTGCGTCGCTATCCGGATATCGTCGGCATATACAATGCCGGCGGCGCCAACCTCGGAGTTGGATCGGTGCTCCAACGCCTGCATCAGCAGCGGGAAAGGGAATTGGTCTGGATAGCGCATGAACTGAACGATGAGACACGGCGTTTCATCGCATCCGGGCTGATGACGCTCGTTCTCGATCAGGCGCCTGAAACTCAGGCAAGGCGCGCCCTGGATACGATTCTGTCACGAATGGGGATCATCGACGTGCCTGTCAGCCAGGAGCCGGTGCCGTTTCTGACCTATACCGCGGAAAACATCGGGCTCGCGCCCAGTCACCGATAAGAGACAATGCCGGAGCCTGCGGAAGGAGGGCCGCAGGCTCCGGCAGTTCCCGCCATCAACGGTCGGTTGAACCGGTGGCAGGGGGGAGAGGCAAAATGGCGCATATGGAGCACACGGCGCCTTTGGCAAGCCCTTGAGATCGTTGTGCCGGCTGCGACAGCCTGCCGGCTCTCGCGTCGGGTCAGCCCGGCGTCCCCGAGCGGCGAGCCTGCTTCTCGGCGTATTTCTTCGCACGCTCCATGAAGCGCTTGTTCATGCGGTCCTCGGCTTCTTTCGAACCGTCGTGGAAGGTGCCGAACCATTGGTCGAGCGGGATCACGCCGTCGGCGTAATTGCATTCGAAGAACTTGTGATGAAGGTAGTGGTCATAGGCGTGGGTATCGATCCCGGCTTCTTCGCCGATCACGATCTTGTCGAAACCGGCATGGCCCGGCGCCGGCGCGAGAGCGGCATGCGTCAGGTGGAACACGGCATGGACTGGATTGGACGGAACTATCCAGTGGATGAGAACACCTGAGAAATACAGGAGATGCTCGACAGGATGCATCGCAAGGCCGGACCAGGGGCCGGGATTGACGTTGTTGTGATGCAGCTTGTGGACCGCATGATACAGCGGCGGCCAGTGAATCAGGCGATGCACGAGATAAAAGTGCAGATCGCGGAATGCCGGGACAAGCAGCATGACGATCGCGCAATAGACCGGGTGTTCGGCAAAATCGACGTAGGGAATCATGCCGTTCGCAAAAGCCCAGAGCGTCAGTACCTCGAAGGCCGTCCAGAAGGGGACGGCACTTGCGAAAGTCCAGATCACATTGTCCACCGTCTGATTGCCGAAGAGAAAGGCGGAATTGTTCGTGGACGGCCACTTGCCATTATATTTGAAGCTGGTGCCCTGCTTCTTCTGCATATAGAGGCGCAAGTGAAAAGCGCCGAAGAAGAGGAAGACCAGGGCGGCATTGCGGACGAGGAGATAGGCGATCCAGCCCGGCGCCAGCGTCTTCATGGTTTCCATCGAAGGTGTCGCGTAGAGCCACAGCAGCGTTGCGACGGCGGCATAGACGACATTCCAGGGCATGAGATAGCCGGGATAGCCGAAAAACCATTTCAGGAAGGCCACCGGCTTGGCCGGCCAGATGAAAACAGGCGGATATTGCAGAAGCTTGTTGGGTTTCCAGTCTCCGCGCTTGTCGCGCGTGCCGTAAAGCGTGTCGTCCATGATGTGCCTCCCAGTGAATGGAACTATGCGGTCAGTGTCAGCGACGCCGGCTCGAAACGACAGCATTGATTTGATGAAATTTGCTCATGGCGGCGGGACGTTCGCCGGCTCATGATACGAGACGGGAAGGGGAGGCCGCAGCCCCTCCTTCCCGCGCGCGCCGGCAATCATGCTCCGTGTTGCCGGTGCCTCTTGGCTCAGTTAAGGCTCTCGAACTGAACCATGTTCTCTTTCGTCACCAGCTTGAAGGGGATCCAGACCTCCCGGTCGACTTGCTCTCCCTTGATCGCCTTCACCGCCGTATCGACGGCGCCGCGGCCCTGCGCCTTGGCATCCTGAAACACGGTGACTCTGAGGTCGCCGGATTTCATCGCCTGCAGCGCATCCGGCGTCGCATCGATGCCTGCGACGATCGTCTTGTCGGTCGAGCCGCCGGCATTCTTGATCGCGGAGATCGCGCCGAGTGCCATCTCGTCGTTATTGGCGATGACGGCATCGAACGACAGGCCGGAGGTCAGCCAGTTCGAAACGAGATCGGCGCCATCGACGCGGCTCCAGTTGCCGACCTGCTCGCGCACCACCTTGATCCCGCCGCATTCACCCGATTTCAGCACGTCATGCACATCCTGCGTCCTTTGGCGTGCCGCCTGGCTGGTGAGATCGCCGACCATGATGACGACATCGCCCTTGCCACCCAGCATCCGACAGACCTCCTTCGTCTGCAGCGTGCCCGACTCGGTTTCGTTCGATCCCACGAAAGCCTGCTTCTTTCCGAGCGTCGACAGATCGGTCGGCTGGATATTGACGTAGATCAGCGGAATGCCCGCTTCCTCGGCAATCTTGCTCATGGCCGGCGTGCCGTCCGAATCCACCGGATCGACGATGATGGCCGACACGCCGCCGGCCGCGAAGTTTCGCACCTGGTCCAATTGCTTGTTGACGTCGTTGGCGGCATCCACCACTTGCAGGTCAAGGCCCTTGGTCTTGGCGTAATCCTGCATGCCATTGGCGATCAGGGTTTGGAAATTGGTCGTCAGGAAGCCCATCGAAACGCCGATGCGATCGGCAGCATAGGCTTGTGACGACAGCACGAGCGCGAGCGCGCTTGCACTCAAAAACTTAAGCATGTTCTCCTCCCAGGAAGCAGCGGTCCACCTGACCGCCTGAAGAAGAGTTACCGGCGGAGCCGGTCAGCGTCCGGGAGTATTTTGATGAAAAACCATCACGCCGATCCGTCTCGGGCTGTAAATACATCGGCCTTGCAATGAAACGCACGCATGATCAAAACCCATCACCACGCCGACTGGCAAAGGCATCGGATTCATGATCTGAGCAGCCCACAGGTACGGGAGGAACTATGCAAAACCTGCTCATATTCCAGTCGCTCTGGGCCATGGAGCGACGCAGCGCTCGATATCCGGAACTCTCTCTGGAAGACAATATTGAAAAGATCGCGGCCGCCGGCTTCGACGGCATCAGCACCCATTGGTACGATCGCAAGGCCGTCGCCCGTGTCGCGGGCCTGCTCAAGCAGCATGGCCTGCAGGCCGAAGGTCAATGCTTCCCCAAGACCGTGGACGACCTGAAGCCCGTGCTCGAGGTCGCCGCCGAATACAATGTCCACCATATCTGTCTGCAGCCGGACGTGCGGTTGCGGCGGCTGGAGGACTGCATTCCATTGCTGGAAGGCTGGCAACGGCTGGCGGAGGAGGCCGGCATCGACGTCTGGATCGAGACGCATCGCGACCGGATGACGACGGACCTGTTCTTCACGCTCGATTTGCTCGATCGGCTGCCGGACCTGCGCTTGCTCGGCGATATCTCCCACTTCCTTGTCGGGCGGGAATTCGCCTGGCCGGTATCCGATGAAAATCATGCGCTTATTCAGCGGATACTGGACAGCTCATGGGCCTTTCACGGCCGCGTCGCCTCGCGCGAACAGGTGCAGATCGAGATTTCGTTCCCGCATCACAGGCCCTGGGTCGATCTTTTCCTCGGCTGGTGGGAGTACGGCTTCCGGAGCTGGAGGAAGCGAGCCGACAGGGACGCTACACTCGCCTTTACTTGCGAGCTCGGGCCGAAGCCCTATGCGATCACCGGAAGGGACGGCGAAGATACCACCGACCGATGGCTGGAATCCCTGCTCATGAGGCAGGAAATACGCGATTTGTGGTCGAAGACAGCAAGCTGACAAATCAAACGAGATATTGTCCACATACTATTGATTTTGGAGAGATTTCCATGGACGTTCGCGCCGCT
>UBYA01000001.1 GCA_900469615.1 Hyphomicrobiales bacterium
TCAGTGATCGGGCTTATAGATGGGCCGACATGAAACCGTCAATGGGCAAAATCGATCCTCATTCATGTTTTTTATAAGCTATTGTAATTGCATGATAATTTATCCAACCTCGATACAGTGCTCCATTTGCGGGCTTTTCGGAGCCTCGGATGACATCCGATCGGGCAGGCGCCGCCTTCTCGCGCGACGGATTTTCTAAAATCGGCCATCCAGCAATGAACCATCGATGCCAGTTCGCACGTATCCCGCCATCGAACCCTGACAAATGTTGCCCGCAACCTGCTCGTCGCCATAGGCCATTGGACGGTCGCAGGCACAATCGGCCGCTTATGATCGACCGGAGCCACGAGACCCGCACCGGCGCCAGCGCGTCCCTTGCCACCAGCTAGGCCTGACCATCAGGGCCAGAGCCGCTCCTTCAGCCAGCCGGCCCTTTCCCGCCGATATCGCAAGCGATGGTGGCGGCGCTCGCTATCTCCCTGCCAGAACTCGACCTCATGCGGCATGACGATGAAAAGCGCCCAGCCTGCGGCAACAAGATCGGGCCCTTCCCGCAACCGCCTGTTCTGCAGGGCCAATGCATCCTCCAGGTCCTGCGGCGAGCCCAGGACCTCGCTCTGCCGTCCCGTCAACGCGACCGCCCTGGCGCCCGGCGCACGCTCACGAAAGTCGGCATAGCGCTCGTGGGCCTCGGCCTGAAGCGCCATTCCCCGCAAACGCACCTGCCGCCCGAGCTGCGGCCAGTAGAAGGTCAGCGCAACGGAGGGATTGGCCGCAATCTGCCGACCCTTCGGCCCGCCGCCCGTCGTCGCGAAGTGCCAGCCGCGCCGGTCGAGGTTCTTCAGGATGAGAACGCGGGCATCCGGCACGCCATTCTCATCGATCGTCGACAGCACCATGGCGTGCGGCTCCTTGATCCCGGCCTCGATGGCATCGCGCAGCCAGGCGGAGAATAGGTCGCGCGGCTCGCCGGGCATGAGATCTGCCTCGAACGAGGGAAACGGCCCGGCCAGGGATTTCAACGCGCGCAGTTCTTCTCTCATGGCATCTCTCCTCACGGCCGGGCGATGACGAGCCGTAGCGAGCCCTCGAAGAAAGGCTGCGTGCGAAGGGCGCCATAGCGGCGATCCCAGGATCCGTCGGCCAAATCGCGGCCGAGCTCGGCGACGAACCGCTCGCCGACGGACGCATCGACGAAGCTCCATGCCGAGTTGGCGAGCCGCGCGCCGGGATCGAGCATGCGCTCGGGCCTGCCGTAATAGGCCTCGCCGAAGCCGTCGACGCAATTCAGCGGGATCGGCACGGCCTTGATTTCCACATTGCCGCCAAGAGCCGCCGCGATCGTATCCATGGCGGGATAGCGCCTCGCCTCCACGGCGATCATCTCCGGTGCGTAAGCGTGCAACCATGAGCGTTCCAGCAGATCCGGATCGCAGCTCAAGACCAGAACCGGGCCGCGCGCCACACGGCGCATCTCGCCAAGCCCCTGCCTGAGATCCGACCATTGGTGCACGCTAAAGGTCGCCATCGCGGCATCGAAGCTCTGGTCCGCAAAAGGAAGCTGTTCCGCCGTGCCGTCGATTGCGGCCGGAAGATGCGCCGGCCGCTGGGCACGCATCGAGGCGGATGGCTCGACGGCGGTGATTTGCCGATCGACCGGCTCATAGGAGCCCGCCCCCGCGCCGACGTTCAACACCGTCCTGGCATCGCCAAGAGCGGCGCGGATGAATTCGGCAATATGGGGGTCCGGCTGGCGATAGCGGGTGTAGCCCGATCCGATCACACCGTAATTCGCGTCGCCGGCACTGCCGTCCCGATGCCTGTCTTGCATGTCATGCCTCCGTTGCTTCTGGCGGACAAGGCTGCGCCGCACGCGAAAATGCGTCGCATCCCCGCTGTTGTTCGGTGTTCACACTGTCCATTCGTTTCGCTGGCAAAAAACACGTTATTTTCTCGAAAGAAAAACGATATGTTCGAACACTCGATGTTCGGAAAATGCACATGGCTAGACGAATTCCCTCCCTGAATGCCCTGCGTGCCTTCGAAGCGGCCGGCCGGCTCGGCCGCATGACGCTTGCCGCAGACGAGCTCAGCGTGACGCATAGCGCCGTCAGCCGCCAGATACAGCATCTGGAAGAGGTGCTTGGCATTCCGCTGTTCGAGGGGCCGAAAAACCGGTTGAGGCTCACCGAAGGCGGCGCGACCCTTCTGTCCGGGCTGACCGCCGTGTTCGACCAGATGGACCTGTCGGTGCGAGCCGTGGCCGATACTGAGGATGGTCAGCTCGACGTATCCTGCCCCGGCACCTTTACGATGCGCTGGCTCATCCCCCGCCTTTACCGGTTCCAGGCAAAATATCCGCATATAGAGGTGCGCCTGTCGGCCTCGTCGAAGCCTGTCGATTTCAATCGCGATGGTTTCGACGTGGCGATCCGGGTCGGCACGGCGCCCTGGCCTGCCGGCGCCGATGTCATTTCCCTGTTTCCGGAACAGACGGGCGCTGTGCTCGCTCCCTCGCTCTTTGCCGAATCCACGCCCGAATTCGACGGCCTGCCTCAACTCCACACGCGAACGCGGCTGCGCGCATGGGGCGACTGGCTGGCCCGCTCCGGACGATCGGTCTCAACCGGGCCGCGCGTCGAATACGAGCATTTTTATTTCATGCTCGAGGCTGCCAGCGCAGGCCTCGGGGTCTGCGTCGCCCCCTGGCCCTATGTCAGCGACGACATCCGCTTCGGCCGGCTGCTAGCGCCTTACGGTTTTCTGGAAAGCGGCCACGAATATGTGGCGCTGCGCCGCGCGCGCCGCAACCGGAAATCCGCACTCTTCTGCGAATGGCTGCATAACGAAGCTGAAACTTACGCACGCTCCAGCACGCCTCCGAGGAGTTGATACCTCAAGACGCGCATCGAAGCGCGTGTGGCGGCTGGCCGCACCGGCAGATCAGCCGATTGGAGAAAAGCCGGCTTCGCTCAGGATCTCCTGTCCGGTCGCCGACAAAAGAAAATCCCGCAGATGTCTGGTTTCAACATCCGCACCCCGGCGAATTACCATGCCGTATTCGATGGGCGGCTGAAACTCGCCGGGAATATCGACGACACTGAACGCCCGGTCTACGGCCAGCAGACGTGCGTTCGAATAATAGCTCATCATCAGATCGACCTCACCATCGGTGATCAGGTAGCCGGCTCCCTTGCCCGCCGGCGCCGGCGGCGAGTTGCGGCCACCGACCAGTTGCAGAGATCGGGATTTCATCGCCTCGCCCTTTCCCGGATATCGGGCCTCGATGCGGGCGAAGACCTCGAAAGCATAGTCGCCGCCGGGATCGTCGCCCGGCGTGGACGTGCCGATCCGCACGGCCGGATCGGATAGAACCGCGAGAAAATTCTCCGTCGTCAGGCCAAGACCGGCGCGCGCGAGCACGCAGAGCCGGTTGCGGGCAAAGCATACGGCATCTTCCGCAAGCCCGAGCGACGCGAGACGCTGCGGATGCGCCATATTGGCGGACGCGAAGAGATCGAATCTGGTGCCTTCCTCGATCGCTTCTCGCAGAAGTCCGGCAGGCCCGAGCGTCAGCGAAATGCCAATGCCATATTCATGGCCAAAAGCCCCGATGAGCGCCGGAAAGGCATGACGCAGACTACCGGCCGACAAGACTTGAACTGCATTGTTCACGAGCGATTTCCTTTTCGGTCTCTTTGCCGGAACAGCGGCACGAACGCGGTCTCCATGAGTTCGCCACTGCCGAGCGTCGCCGAGCGCACAGGCAGACCATAGAGCGCTTCGAGATTCCCTTCCGTCATCACGTCGCCGGCAGCGCCGAAGACAGTTCTTGCCTGGTCGAGCATGAGCAGCACCTTGTCGGCGACGGCGACCGCATGGTTCGGCTGATGCGTGGTGAAGGCGATCGCCAGACCCTGTCGATCGGCAAGGGTTGCAAGCAGCGACAGCACGATATCCTGATTTCTGAGATCGAGCGCGGAGGCCGGCTCATCGAGCAGCAGCACGGCATTCTCGCCTGCCAGCGCCCGCGCGATCAGCACCAGTTGACGCTCGCCGCCGGACAGCGATTCGATATTGCGCTGCGCATAGTCGGCCATGCCGGTGAGACCAAGCGCCTCCATCGACTTCTCGACATCGATCTTGCGCGGCGTCCGGAAGAGCCCGACGTGGCGGGCGCGGCCCATCAGCACCACGTCGAGCACCGAATAGGGAAAGGAACCGGAAAACTCCTGCGGCACGAAGCCGGTACGGGGGTTCAACTTCATCGTGCCGGCAGTCGGCTTCAGGAGCCCTGCCAGCACGCGCAGCAAGGTCGATTTTCCGCGCCCGTTCGGCCCGAGGATGGCGGTGATCTCACCAGCGCTCAGGTCGAAATCGAGCCCACGGAATTGCCAGCGCTTGCCGTCATAGGATTGGCTGGCGTTTTCTATCTGCAGCCTGACCGGATCAAAGGCCACGAGCGCCTCGCTGGGTCTGTCTCAAGACCAGGGCAAAGACCGGCGTGCCGATCAGCGCGGTCAGAATGCCGAGCGGGATTTCGGAACCGGTCGCGGTCCGGGCGATGGTGTCGATGATCAGTAGATAGAGGGCGCCGATCAGCAGCGAGGCCGGCATCATCACGCGGTGATCAGGGCCGACGAGCATGCGCGCCATATGCGGAACGACAAGCCCGACCCATCCGACGATGCCGCTGACGGCAACCTGGGCCGCGACGATGCAGGAGACCAGCACCAGGATCAACCAGCGCAGCGGCTCGACATTGATGCCGAGAGCGCGGGCATCCTCGTCGCCGATCGACAGGAGGTTGATGCGCCAGCGCAGGCCAAGCAGCAGCAGACTACCGATGACGACGGGACCGGCGATCAGCCAGAGCTTCTGCCAATTGGCGGTCGCAAAGCTGCCGAGCAGCCAGAACACCATGGCCGGCAGCTTGTCCTCGGTATCGGCGAGATATTGCACGAGGCTCACCAGCGCCCCGAAGAAACCGCTCACCACTACGCCGGCAAGGACCAGCGCAAGGATATTGCGGCGGGCAACGATACCGTTCAGCGCGTAGACGATGACGAGCGCGGAAAGCCCGAATGCGAAGGCCGCGCCAAGCAGACCATAGCGCGAGAAACTCAAGAGGATGGCGAGCGTGCCGCCGAAAGCCGCTCCCGAGGAAACGCCCATCACCTGCGGCCCCACAAGCGGATTGCGGAACACGCCTTGCAGCGTGGCGCCCGACAGGGCCAGGCCGGCACCGGTCAGGAGCGCCAGCAGGATGCGCGGCATACGCACGGTGAACACCACATTCGCCTCGGTTGCCGTCACGGGCACTTCCGGCGCCGAAATCCACGCCCGAAGGATCTGCACGACCCGAAGGAACGGAATGTCATAACGGCCTATACCGAGCGAAACGACGGCAACGACCACCAACAGGATCGCCAGCGCGGCGATCTTGACTCTCGGTCCTTTCCAGCGGGAAGCCTCTACGCTCATTGCGCGGCGCGATAATCGGTGCGGTAGAACTCCTTATAATAGGCGTCGGCTTCCTTCTGCATGTCGATATCCTTGAATCGATCGGGATAGAGCTGCTTCGCCATCCAGAGCTCGCCCAGCGCCATCGCCTCCGGCATCGGATAACCCCAAGCCTTGGCATATTCCGGCATCAGATAGACGCGGCCGTTCTTGACCGCATCGATCGTCTGCCAGGAATCGGCCTTCTTGATTTCAGCTACGAGCGTGGGATAGCGCTCCTGAACGAAGATGACGGCGGGGTTCCATGTCAGAACGTCCTCCATCGTCACCTGCTTGAAGCCGCTGACCGAGTTGGCGACGTTTCGGGCGCCGGCGCGCTCCATCATCAGGCCGGTATATTTGCCGTGGCCGTAGGTGGTGAGGTCGGGATTGGCCATATAGACCGGCACGCGCTTGTCTTCCGGGATATCGGCGAGGCGATCGGCAACGAGCTTGCGGGTCTTCTTGGTGGCCGCAATCATCTCCTCGCCCTTTTCCTTGCGCCCGAGGACGTCGGCAATGAGCCGGACGCCGGTCGCAAAACCGGAATCGATCGCAGCCGGCTCATCCTTGACGGAGGGGTTGAGCTTGACGGCCTCTGCCGGCGGCACGTCGAGCAGCGAGATCGCCACGACGGAAAGGCCGGCATCCTCGATCTGCTTCACCATGTCGGCCGGCGCATAATTGGTCACGAAGACCACATCCGGCTTCAGCTTGAGCAGTTCCTCGATATTCACTTTCGTAAGACCGCCCGGTGTCGGCAGGTTCGGCAGCTGCGGCGCGAGGCGCACATAATTGGCGCCAAGCTGCTTTTTCCATTCGTCGAGAACGCCGACCACCTTGTCCATCGCATCGAGTTGCACCGCGATGTTGAGCGTCTGATGCTGCAGGATGACCACGCGGTTGACGGTATCGGGAATATGCACCTGCCGGCCGATCTGGTCGGTCACGACGCGGTCGGCCCAGGCGGGAGCGGAAAATAACAAACTACTCAAAATGATAGCAATTTTGACAATAGGAAACGAATGGTGGAGCTTGAACATGGGATTTCTCCAGAAAAGGTCCCCAATCGCTACCATTATATTCCTGTGTATACAACGATACCGGACAGTTCGCCGTTTCAGAGAATCTCGGGCACCATCTGGCGCAGGATTTTCCTCAGGAGCGGGCGCACGGCGGTCGTCGCCGGCGAGAGGGTACGCTCTCGTGCGGTGATGATGCTCACCTGACGGGTGATGGCCGGGTCCGCCAGCGGGCGGGCGGCGATCCCGCGGCCATTCAGGGCGGCAAAGGCATAGGTCGGCAGCACCGCCACCCCGGCGCCGCTTTCGACAAGCGAAAGCGCCGTGTGAATCTGATGCACCTCCAGATGCGGGCGAAGCGGCAGGCCGGCCGTCTCGAAACCGATTTCGGTCAGCAGGCGAATATTGCTCTCCCGCGTGAGAGTGATGACGCGCTGATCGTGCAGCGCCTTCCAGCCCACCTCCTCAAGCGATTTGAAGGGATGGTCCATTTCGATGAAGACCATCAGCCGGTCGCTGAGCACATGCTGGCGGTCGATCCCTTCTTCGTCCGTGTTGAAGGTGCCGATGCCGATCTCATAGAGGCCGTTGCGCACGCGCGGCACGATCAGGTCGGTTCCCACATCCTCGATGCGCAGCTTCAGGCTCGGATGAAGCTTGGCGACTTCCTGCAGAAGCCGGGGAAGGACGGTGGCGCCGAGAAGCGGCGGCGCTGCGATACGAACCAATCCGGTCCGCAGTTCGCTGAGGTCGCGCACGGATTCCACGGCGCGTTCGATTTCGGCGAGACCCGGCAACACACCGGCGGCGAAGATCTGCCCGGCCTCGGTCAATTCCACCCGCCGCGTCGTGCGGTCGAAAAGCCGCGTGCCCAGCAGCGCTTCGAGATCGTGGATTGCGTGCGAAACGCCCGCCTGACTCGTGCGCAACCGTTCTGCCGCGCGGGAGAAATTGCCGAGCTCGACGACGGCTTGGAAACATTTGATCTGACGTAGATTGATCATCGGCCGATCCATACTGGAATTAACATGAATATATGCACATTACGCCGGTTCTTGAATAAAAAAATCTGCTGCTTAATGGTTTGGGAGACAGGAAGCTGCCAGATGCGCAGGATCTGCGGATTGGCGGTCGCCATGCAGGGAAACGGCGGGACTGCGGTCGCGATTGACCACATCTCCGCCGGTCCGCGCCGTCGACACGTCGTCTTGAATACGTGTTCCCCGAACATCCGGGCGACCGAGGAGGATGAATGAAATACGACCGCAAGAACGCCAAGGCTCATTCGCGCGCGACGATGCGCGGCATCTGGGCTGCGGCCAACACGCCTTTTCGCCCGGACGGGGCCCTGGACGAAGACGGCTTCCGCCGCAACATGGATCACTGGATCAACGATCTTGCCATTGACGGCTTCTTCATCGCCGGCAAGCAGGGCGAGTTCTTCTCCATGTCCCTGGACGAGCGCAAGCGTCTGTTCGACCTCTCGGTCGAGGCCACCGCCGGTCGGGCGCAGACGATCATGTCCTGCTCCGATCAGAACATGGACGTTGTCATCGAGCTTGCGAAACATGCGCAGGCCTGCGGCGCCGACTATATCGTCGTCCATGCGCCGATCCTGCATTTCTCCAGGGCGCAGGACGAAACGCTGCTGCGCTACTATGAGACGATTGCCTCAAAAGTCGATATCGGCATGGCGCTGTGGTCGCACCCCGACAGCGGCTATCTGATGAGCCCCGAGCTCTGCAACCGCCTCGCGGACATCGAGACGGTGGTCGCCATCAAATATTCCGTCCCGCGCGACATGTACAAAAAGCTCACCGCGCTTGCCGGCGATCGGATTCTCGTTTCCACCGCATCCGAGGAGGAATGGCTCGACAATGTGCTGGAACTCGGCTGGCAGCTCTATCTCTGCTCGTCGCCGCCTTACACCCTGCAGACCAGGGTCGACCGGCGCATGCGCGATTATACCGACCTTGCCTTCGCCGGCAGGGCCGCCGAGGCGAAGGCGGTGAGCGCAAGCCTCCAGCAAGCGCGTGATGCCTTCAAGCGCTCTCGTCCGGCCGAGAAGCCGCATGCCCATCAGAAATACTGGCAGGAATTGCTGGGTCAGGCCGGCGGGCCGGTGCGCGCGCCGCTGCTGGAGCTTAACGAGACGGAGAAACGCCTGACCCGCGAAGCCTTCGAACACAGCGGACTAAAGCTTGGCTGACCACGAATAAGGAGAGGAACGACAATGACCAGACTCAGCGCATTCAATCTTCAGAAATGGATCGACGAGCATCGCCACCTGCTGCAGCCGCCCGTCGGCAATCAGCAGATCTGGAAGGACGGGAACCTGATGGTGACGATCGTCGGCGGCCCGAACCGTCGCACCGATTATCATGACGATCCGTCCGAGGAGTTCTTCTACCAGCTCAAGGGCGACATGGTTCTCAAGCTGTACGACGGCAAGGAATTCTATGACGTGCCCATTCGCGAAGGTGACGTCTTTCTGCTGCCTGCCCACGTCCGTCACTCGCCACAACGCCCCCAGGAAGGTTCGATCGGCCTCGTCATCGAGGCGGAGCGCGAGGAAGGCGCCCTTGACGCGGTCGAGTGGTATTGTTTTGAATGCACAACCTTAGTGCACAGGGCCGAGGTCGATCTGGAGTCCATCGTCGATGATTTGCCTCCGCTTTATGCGAAATTCTACGCGGACGAAAAACTTCGCACCTGCCCGAAATGCGGGACGATCCATCCCGGCAAGACGCCGCCGGAGGGCTGGGTAAAGCTGTGACGTCTCCTCTGCCCCGCAAGGGGCAGAAAATATTTCTGACAATCAATGCAATAACGAAAATGATGGGGAACCCTATGAAACTCAGGAACACGTTATTCGCACTGGGCGTCGCGCTCGCAAGCGCGACAGCCGCATTCGCGGCCGATCCGGTCAAGATCGGCGTCATCACCACCCTGTCCGGTCCCGGCGGCTACCTCGGCCAGGACGTGCGCGACGGCATGAAACTGGCGATCGACATGGAGGGCGGCAAGCTCGGCGGCGTACCGGTCGAACTCGTCGTCGAGGACGACGGCAACAAGCCGGCCAATGGCCGCCAGATCGCCGAAAAGATGATGAGCGATGAAAAGATCAAGCTGCTGACAGGCATCATCTTTTCCAACATCGCCGGCGCCGTCGTGCCCGACGTCGTCGATAACGGCGCGATCTACATCAGTGCCAATGCCGCGCCTTCCAATCTCGCCGGCCCGGACTGCAATGCGAATTACTTCGTCGTTCCCTGGCAGAACGACTCGCTGCACGAAGCCTCCGGAATCGCGGCCAAGGAACTCGGCTACAAGCGCGCCTTCATCCTGGCGCCGAACTATCAGGCCGGCAAGGACGCGCTGGATGGCTTCAAGCGTACCTTCGGCGGCGAAATCGTCGGTGAGGTCTACACCCAGCTCGACCAGACCGACTATTCCGCCGAAATGGCACAGATCCGCGCGGCAAAGCCGGATGTCGTTTTCCAGTTCCATCCCGGCGGCCTCGGTATCGCCTTCCTTCGCCAGTATCAGCAGGCAGGATTGCTCGGCCAGATACCGATGGTGCTCTCCGAACCCTCCAGCGACGCAGTCATCCTGAAGAGCCTCGGCGATGCCGCCATCGGCCTGAAGGTCACGTCGCACTGGAGCCCGGACTTCGACAATGCCGCCAGCAAGGAACTGGTGGCGAAATGGAAGGCCACCTATCCGGATCGGCCTCTTACCACCTACGGCACCCAGGGGTATGACGTCGCCCGCCTGATCGCTTCCGCGCTCAAGGCGACCGGCGGCATCGACGATATCGATGCCTTCCGTGCCGCGCTGAAGAAGGCCGATTTCCAGTCTGTGCGCGGAAAGTTCAGCTTCGGCCCGAACCAGCATCCGGTGCAGGACTGGTATCTGCTCGAAGTGGTGAAGGGCGCCGATGGCGTGCCGACTACGAAGACGGTGCGTAAGCTTGTCGAGAATTACGGCGATATCCACGCCAAGGATTGCAAACTTTAATCCGCGCATGAAAGCCTGGGCGACGCTTCGCGCGCCCGGGCCTTTGCGCTTTGGCTTCGATCTCCGCTCGACAAAAGGTCACCGGATCGCGCAATGACCCTTATCCTTGAACAATTGCTCAACGGCCTTCTCTATGGCGTCATGCTGTTTTTGATGGCTGCGGGGCTGACCCTCATCTTCGGTATCATGGGCGTCATCAATCTTGCCCATGGCTCGCTCTACATGGTGGGAGCCTTTGCCGGCGCCTGGGTGGCGAACGCCACCGGCAACTTCTGGCTGGGACTGCCGGCCGCGCTGATCGCCGCGACGCTTGTCGGCATCGTCGTCGAGCTCGGCGTGATGCGGCGCCTCTACGAAAGAGATCATCTCGACCAGGTATTGGCCACGTTCGCCCTCATTCTGATCTTCAATGAACTGACGGTGCTGGTGTTCGGCCGGCAGCCGATCTTCCTGCAACTTCCCGACGTGCTGTCGCAACCGATCGAATTGCTGCCGGGGCTTCTCTATCCGCCCTTTCGCCTTTTGATCATTGTCGTGGGCCTGCTCGTGGCGCTCGGCCTTTATCTGCTGATCAACCGTACGCGCATCGGCATGCTGGTTCGCGCCGGCTCGACCAACCGCGATATGGTGCGAGCCCTCGGCGTCAATATCAAGCTGCTCTACACCGTGATTTTCGGGCTGGGTTCGCTGCTGGCCGGGCTGGCCGGATTCATGATGGGGCCGGTCGTCAGCGTCCAGGTCGGCATGGGCGAGCAGATCCTGCTTGCGACCTTCGTCGTGGTCGTCATCGGCGGCGTCGGCTCCGTCAAGGGGGCTTTCGTCGCCGGCATCACGCTCGGCGTGCTGGATACCGGGCTCAGAGCCTTCATGCCGGGGCTGTTGCGCCACATCATGGCCGGTCCCGACGCGGACGCACTGGGCGCCGGCATTTCATCCATGGGCATATACCTCCTGATGGCTATCGTGCTGCTCGTCCAGCCCAAGGGCCTCTTTCCAACGAAAGGCTGAGCGATGCGCCGCCTCTTTCTCTATCTCGTGCTGATCGCCTGTCTCGCGGCATTGCCCTATGTCGCACCGGCGCTCGGCCAGCCGGCGCTGCCGAGCCTCGTTGCCCGCGTCATGATCTATGCCATCGCCGCCGCAAGCCTCAACCTTGCGCTCGGATATGGCGGCATGGTGTCCTTCGGACATGCCGCCTTCTTCGGCATCGGCAATTATGTCGTCGGCATCCTGTATTTCCACCACAGCGAGGGCACGCTGCTGTTCGGCTTCATTCCAGGTACGGACCAGCTGCTGATCACGATTCCCGCCGCCATTCTCGTTTCCGGCCTGCTGGCGCTCGTCATCGGCGCGCTCGCGCTCAGAACGGGCGGCGTGCAATTCATCATGATTACCCTTGCCTTCGCGCAGATGCTGTTTTCCTTCTTCGTCTCGCTCAAGACCTATGGCGGCGACGACGGCATCATCGTGCGCAACGCCAATACGCTGTTCGGCATCGGCTTGCGCGACAAGACGGCGGTATATTTCGTGATCCTCGCCGTCGCCGTGCTCTATTTCCTCTGGCTGAACCGCGTGATCGGTTCATCCTTCGGCACCATGCTCGCCGGCATCCGCCAGAATGAGAAGCGCATGATGTCGCTCGGCATCGAGCCGTTCCGCTACAAGCTCTTTGCCTTCGTACTGTCCGGCATGGGCGCGGGGCTGGCCGGCGCTCTGATGGCGGTCTTCATGCGCTTCGTAAGCCCCGATACGCTCGCCTGGACCAAATCCGGCGAGCTGATGATCATGATCATCCTCGGCGGCGTCGGCACCTTCGTCGGCCCGATGTTCGGAGCGGCCGCCTTCACCATCCTGCAGACCTATCTGGCAAGCTGGACGGAGCACTGGCAGCTCGTTCTCGGCATCCTTCTGCTGATCGTGGTGCTTGGCACCAAGGGCGGCATCCACGGGGCCTTTGCCCATTTTCGCAAGAGGGCGGCATGACGGCGATCCTCGAAACACAAGGGCTGATCAAGCGATTTGCCGGATTGATCGCGACCGACAATGTCAGCTTCGCGCTTGAAGAAGGCCAGATTCATGCTTTGATCGGCCCGAACGGCGCCGGAAAATCGACCCTCATCCACCAGCTCTGCGGCAATCTGCTGCCGACGGAAGGCCGCATCCTGTTCGCAGGCCAGGACGTAACCCGGCTGGCGCCCGCCGCTCGCGTCGCGCTGGGGCTTGGACGCACGTTTCAGGTGACGAGCCTGCTCGGGGAATTCACCGTGCGTCAGAACATGGCCGTCGCCGTGCAGGCGAGACTTGGCCGCAACCTTCGCATTCTCGATCGCATGAGCGCCCGGCGCGACGTTTGGGACGAAACCGACGCCTTGCTCGGCGGCAGCCCGCTCGGCAGGCGGGCCGAGGTCGTTGTCGACGATCTCTCCCACGGAGAACGCAAGCAACTCGAGCTTCTGGTCTCCCTCGCCGGCCGGCCGAAGGTCTTGCTGCTGGACGAGCCGATGGCTGGTCTCGGCCATGCGGAGAGCCAGGAGATGATCGCAGTGCTGGAGGGGCTTCGCGGCAAGGTGACGATCCTGCTGGTCGAACACGATATGGACGCCGTCTTTGCCCTCGCCGACCGCATTTCCGTGCTTGTTTACGGCAGGATCATCATGACCGGAAGTGCCGGGGAGATCGCCGCCAGCGCCGAGGTGCGCGAGGCCTATCTCGGAAACGAGGACGAACTATGCTGAGCGTCGAAGGACTTCAGGCCGGCTATGGCCATAGCCAGGTGCTGTTCGATATTTCATTCGAGGTCGCCAAGGGCGAATGCGTAACACTCATGGGCCGCAACGGCATGGGCAAGACCACGTCGATCAAGACGATCATGGGCCTCGTTCCCGCCCGCGGCGGCAAGGTGACGATCAGCGGCCGCCCGATGACAAGACAGCCGCCGGAACGCGTCGCCCGGCTCGGGGTCGGCCTCGTCCCCGAGGGACGGCAGATCTTTTCGACGCTGACCGTACGGGAAAACCTGGTGGCAACCGCCGCCAACCGGCAGAAATATGCCGACAGCTGGACGCTGGAGCGTGTGTATGAGCTGTTTCCGCGCATGCGCGAACGCGCCGAACAGGCCGCCGGCACCCTTTCCGGCGGCGAACAGCAGATGCTGGCCATCGGCCGGGCCCTGATGACCAATCCGTGGCTCCTCATTCTCGATGAAGCGACCGAGGGGCTTGCGCCCGTCATCCGCGCGGAAATCTGGGACGTGATCGGAAAATTGCGGGCGGCTGGCCAGGCGATCCTTCTCGTCGACAAGAATCTCGCCGTGCTCAAGCGGCTTGCCGACCGACACTACATCATCGAAAAAGGGCGAAGCGTCTGGTCCGGCAATGGCGCCGACCTCGATCGGGATTACGAGCAGGTGCAGGGCTATGTCGGAATCTGAAGCGATCTGCCTTGTCGGCTGGGGCGCCATCAGCCAGCGTGTGGCAGCGCTGCTGGCCGAGCGCGGCTCGCCCTTCACGATCGTCGCCGTCGCCGTCCGCGATCCGACACGCGAACGCGCCGGCCTGCCAGCGGGAGCGCGACTGATCTCACAACCCGGCGATCTTGCCGCGACCGGTGCGACGCTGGCCGTCGAGGCGGCGGGGCGCGGCAGCGTGCTGACCTTCGGTCGGGCGGCGCTCGCCGCCGGCATGGATTTTGCCGTCTCCTCCACCTCCGCCTTGATCGACGAGGCGGCTCTGTCCGAACTGGTCGCACTCGCGCAAGCAAATGGCCGGCAATTGCTGATGCCCCCCGGTGCGCTCGGCGGCATCGACGCGCTGGCAGCAGCCTCCCGGCTCAGCCTCGCCCACGTCGAGCACCGCATCGTGAAGCCGCCAAGGGCCTGGCAGGGAACCGCAGCGGAAACGCTGTGCGACCTCGACGCACTGCAGGCGCCCTTCTCCTTTTTCGAAGGATCGGCACGCGAAGCGGCCGACGGCTTTCCGCAGAACGCCAATGTCGCAGTCATCAGTTCGCTTGCCGGCATCGGCATCGATCGGACGCGCGTCACGCTGGTTGCCGACCCGCACGCTCGGTTCAATGCCCACGAAATCCGCGCCGAGGGCGATTTCGGCGTGCTCGAAATCCGTTTGCAGAACCGACCTCTGGCGACCAATCCGAAGTCTTCGGAAATGACCGCGCTCAATATTGTCCGATTGATCGAAAACCGGGCTGCCGGCCTCGTTCTTTGATACCCCTTTGAGGAGGAAATGATGAATCGCTTCGCCAGCGCACTGATTGCCGAAGGAACATGGCCACCGGAACGGCTGGATGCCGACTACAATGCGCGTGCCACCGTCGGCGACCGCTTTCCTGACGAAATGCGGGCCTATCGCGAAACTTCGGACGAGGCGCGCGGCGCGTGGCTCCGTTTTGCCGATATCGTCTACGACCGCAAGAGCGGCCAGACGCTCGATATTCTCGGACCCGAAACCGGCGACGGGTTGCGCCCGGTCTTCCTCTTTATCCATGGCGGCTACTGGCGGGCTCTGTCCAAGCACGATTCGGCAATGATGTCCGGGATGCTGGCCAAGGCCGGCATCATGACTGCCGTCGTCGATTACGATCTTGCGCCGGCCGTCACCCTTTCCGAAATCGTCCGCCAGGTGCGGGCCGCCCTCGCCTTCCTCTGGCAAAATGCCGCCCGCTACGGCATCGATCGCGATCGAATCCATATCGGCGGCAGTTCTGCCGGGGGCCATCTCGCCGGCATGTTGCTCGCCGGCGGCTGGCACGAAGACTTCGGCGTCCCGGAAAACGTCATCAAGTCAGCTCTGCCCATGAGCGGTCTGTTCGAGCTTGCGCCGCTTGCCGCCAGCTTTCCGCAGGAGTGGCTTTCGCTCGACGTGCGGCAAGTGGATGACTTGAGCCCCATCCGGCATCTGCCGCGGCTCGGCTGCCCCATAGTGGTCGCCTGGGCGGAGAAGGAAGCTCCAGGTTTCAAGCGCCAGTCAACCGCATTCGCCGAGGCATGCACAGATCTCGGCTATCCGGTCCGGATGCTCGAAGTGCCGGACCGCAATCACTTCGATATTCTCATGGAATTGCGAAGCGAGAAGACGGCTCTTTCTCAAGCTCTGTTGACGATGGTGGGCGGCTGAAGCTCGCCCGTTTAGCACGTCCTCGACATGAGCGGCCTGCGAGATCTTTTTCCGCCTCCCGTCATGGACATCGCCAACTTTCTGGCCGAAGAAAGCCGCTCGGTCGGCTGCAGCACGACGGCGCTCCGGGCAACCGGAGCGCCGCATCTTATCTCGAGAAGAGAACGGCGCCCTCACTCTATGAGATGCGAGATGTTCTTGACGATCGTATAGTGAAGAATGCCCTCGGCTCCGCCCTCGCGGCCAAGGCCGCTTTCCTTGACGCCGCCGAACGGCGTTTCGGCACGGGATGCTTCCAGCGTGTTGATCGAGACATTGCCGGCTTCCAGGCCCCGCACGATCCGGTCGACATTGGCGGCGGAACGGGCAAATCCATAGGCGGCCAGCCCGAAGGGCAGCGCATTTGCTTTTTCAAGCGCCTCATCGAGGGAACGCACCGGGTTGATCAGCGCCAATGGACCAAAAGGCTCTTCCCGCATCGCACGCGCATCGTCAGGCAATTCGGCCATCGCCGTCGGCGCGAAGAAGTAGCCGCGCTTTTCCAGCCGATGGCCTCCGCATAGAACCTTGGCGCCCTTCGCGCGGCCATCGTCGACCAGCGCCTGCAGCGCCTCGATACGACGATCGTTGGCCACGGGCCCCATCTGCGTGTCCGGATCGAGGCCGTCGCCGACCTTAATGGATTGCGCCTTCTCCACGAAAGCCTTGGTGAAGCGCTCGTAGACGCTCTCATGCACGAAGAAGCGCGTGGGCGAGGTGCAGACCTGACCGGAATTGCGATATTTGCGGCTGGCGCTGGCGATACCGGCGGCGACGGGATCGACGTCGTCACAGACGATCACCGGAGCATGCCCTCCGAGTTCCATCAGCGCCGGCTTCATATGGCGTGCGGCGATCTCCGTCAGGTGCTTGCCGACGCCGGTGGAGCCGGTAAAGGCGATCATTCGGATTTCGTGACGCGGAATCAGGAACTCGGATATTCTGGCGGGAATGCCGAATACGAGGTTCAGCACGCCTGCCGGCAGGCCGGCGTCCTCAAAGGCCCTGGCAATGTGCATCACTCCGCTCGGCGTTTCCTCCGAGGCTTTCATGATGACGGAGCAGCCGGAGGCGATGGCACCTGCGATCTTGCGCGCCGGCTGGCTCATCGGGAAATTCCACGGCGAGAAAGCCGCGACCGGGCCAATCGGCTCATGGACGACGGCATAGCGGATGCCAGGCTCGCTCGGGATGACGCGGCCATAGAGCCTGACGCATTCGCCTGCGTCCCATTCGAAGAACTCGCAGCCGCGAATGACCTCGAGCCGCGCTTCGCTGAGCGACTTGCCGTTTTCAACCGTGATGGATCGGGCGATATCCTCGATGCGCTCGCGCATGAGGGCGGAGGCCTTCAGGATGATTTCCGACCGCTTCCATGGCGAGGTGCGGCTCCAGAGCCGGAAGCCCTCGGCCGCGGAAGCAAGCGCATCCTCGAGATCCTGCTGGCTGGCAACGGCGACGGTTCCGATGACATCTTCGTTCGCCGGATTGATGATCGGCAACGTCTCCGCCGTCTTTCGCCACTTGCCACCGATGTAAAGCGGAACGTCGGCATTCATCGTCATCTGGGCACCTCCCCCACGCGAAAAGAACTGAATTTTCAAGCCCGCCGGCTGGATGCCTCCATGGATGCAATTCATTCGATCATATAACAATCCACATAAATCGAATGAATTCATATCGAAATCAGATAAGTCGGAACGAGGGCCGGAATTGCCGTTGCGGCACAGCGTTCGGATACCCCTGCCCCTTGCGCTCGCACGTTCCGGGATTTCAGCGCGGCGGGCCATCGATCGTCCTGCCGGCGATCCGCGTGGCGAAAGGCGGGGGATGCAGTGCCGAACGAAACGGCCTGTCTCCTCAAATGCCGGTCCAGCCATGTTTGCGCCGGCGCCCTATCCGCGATAGAGCAGGTTTCCGCCTGATCTGCCGCCACGGCGGCGAGGGCATGAACGCAATTCATCGATACATGGAACGGATATGAGCGACCAGGACGACGACTACATCTACGACGAGGCAACCGGCGAGTGGCGGCCCGCTTCCGAAATCGCTGCGGAGAAAGCCAAGGCCGCAGAGGCCCGCGATGCGTCCGGCAATGTGCTCGCGGACGGCGATTCCGTCGTCCTGATCAAGGACCTCAAAGTCAAGGGTGCCGGCCAAACGCTGAAGCAGGGAACGGTCATCCGATCGATCCGGCTCACCGATAATCCGGAAGAGATCGACTGCCGTCACGACACGATCAAGGGCCTGGTCTTGCGCACCGAGTTCGTGCGCAAGCGCTGAGATCGCCCAGCTAGCCAGCTACCCGGCCTCTGCGACGCGACGACCCGGGACTCCGGCAGGCGACAGCCATTGCTTTCAAAACAGCGGTTAGGCACTGTAGCCGCCGATGCGGATATCGAATCGATGATTCCCGGCGGTGCCGGGTCATGCCGGTCGCCAGCCTTCCGTAAGGTGTTTCGCATTTTTCTGTAAAGTCACGCAGGGTCTGGCACCGTAACCTACATGTCTCATTTGGAGGAAATGAGACACGCAAAGGTATGGAGGAGTTTACCTTGGCAATAATTGCAGAGGAAAATACAGGGCGCTTACCCCCCGAAGATGAAAAACTCAGCCTTGGCGCCAATCTCGCTTATGGGCTTCAGCATGTTCTCACCATGTATGGCGGCATTGTTGCCGTTCCGCTGATAATCGGTCAAGCGTCGGGCCTTTCGCCGGCCGACATCGGCCTGCTCGTAACAGCTTCGCTGTTTGCCGGCGGCCTGGCAACGATCTTGCAGACGATCGGGATACCGTTCTTTGGCAGCCGCCTGCCCCTTGTGCAGGGCGTATCTTTTTCCGGCGTCGCGACCATGATCGCCATTACCGGGCATGGGGGCATTCAGTCCGTCCTCGGCGCGGTCATTGCGGCGTCACTCATCGGCCTCGTCATCACACCCGTATTTTCACGGGTCACGCGCTTCTTTCCGCCGCTCGTCACCGGCATCGTCATCACGACCATCGGCCTCACGCTCATGCCGGTGGCCGCAGGCTGGGCCATGGGCGGCAACAGGAGCGCGCCGGATTTCGGCAGCCAGGCCAATATCCTGCTCGCGGCGGTGACGCTTTTGATCGTCCTGCTGCTCAGCAAGCTCGCAAGCGCCGCCATATCGAGGCTTTCGATCCTGCTCGCCATCATCTTCGGCACCGGCATTGCCTATGTGGTCGGCATCGCCGATTTCTCGCGCGTGGCGAACGGGCCTTTCGTCGCGCTACCGCAGATTTTCCACTTCGGGTATCCCGTCTTCGACACCGCCGCGATCATTTCGATGTGCATCGTTATCATGGTGACGCTTGTCGAGACCTCCGCCGACATCCTGGCCGTCGGGGAGATCGTGGGAGCCAAGGTCGACGCCCGCCGGCTTGGCGACGGCCTGCGCGCCGATATGCTGTCGAGCATCCTGGCTCCCGTGGTCGGCTCCTTCACGCAAAGCGCCTTCGCGCAGAATGTCGGCCTTGTAGCAGTGACCGGCATCAAAAGCCGATTTGTCGTGGCGACCGGCGGCCTCTTTCTCGTTGCCCTCGGATTGCTGCCTGTGGTCGGCCGTGTCGTTGCGGCGGTGCCGAGCTCGGTTCTTGGCGGAGCCGGCCTCGTTCTGTTCGGAACGGTGACGGCAAGCGGCATCCGCACCCTCGCCAAGGTCGACTACGACAACAACATGAACCTGATCATCGTAGCGACCTCGATCGGGTTCGGGATGATCCCGATCGCATCCCCGACCTTCTACGAGCATTTTCCCGCGTGGGTCATCACCATTTTCCACTCCGGCATCAGTTCCGCAGCCCTGATGGCGATCACGCTGAACCTGCTGTTCAACCACCTGAAGGTCGGCAATTCCGACCAGCAGTCGGTTTTCGTTGCAGGGACGGAGCGCCTGATCCGGTATCAGGACATCGCCGTTCTTCACGACGGCGACTATTTTCTGAACGGCAAGCTCTACGACGCCAAGGGTTCGGAGGTTCCCTTGGTCCCTGCGGAAGCGCATTGACCGAACCGGCTGCGACGGCTTGAAAGCGTCATGACGCTTTCAAGCCGTTTTCTTTTTACAATTCCTGCGGCACCCGGTTTCCCGCACCATCGAACAGATGAATCTTCGTCTGGTCTATGCTCAACGTGATGGTCTGTCCCGACCGGACGTCGATACGATCCCGAAGCACGATTGTCGCAGTCTGATCACCTATCTTCACGACCAGCATCGTCTCGGCGCCCGTCGGCTCCACAAGTTGAACGGTCGCGGCGACGTCGTGCCCGGCATCCGATAGCGCAAGATGTTCGGGCCGGATGCCGTAGCTGCGGATATCGGCGCGGCGTGTGCGAACCGGCAGGGGCAGCGCGGTGCCGTCGTCAAGCACGAAACGTCCATCCTCGGCCCTGCCGCCAAAGAGATTCATCGCCGGGGAGCCTATGAAGGTTGCGACAAAGGTGTTCGCCGGCCGGTCGTAGAGTTCCAGCGGTCGTCCTACCTGCTCGATACGGCCGGCACGCATGACGACGATCTTGTCGGCCATCGTCATGGCCTCCACCTGATCGTGCGTGACGTAGACTGTCGTCGTCTTCAGGCGCTGGTGCAATTGCTTGATCTCGGCGCGCATGGTCACGCGAAGCTTGGCGTCGAGGTTGGACAAGGGCTCATCGAACAGAAATACCTTCGGGTGACGCACGATGGCGCGTCCCATGGCGACGCGCTGCCGCTGGCCGCCCGAAAGCTGCTTGGGCAGCCGGTCCAGCAGCGGCTCCAGAGCCAGAATGCCCGCAGCCTCGCGAACGCGCTGCGCAATCGCTGCCTTGCCCTGTCCCTGCAGCTTCAGGGCAAACCCCATGTTTTCCTCAACCGTCATGTGGGGATAGAGGGCGTAGCTCTGGAAAACCATCGCAATATCGCGCTCTTTGGGGGGCACGTCGTTGACCACGCGGCCGCCGATCGTGATCTGGCCGTCGCTGATGTCCTCGAGTCCCGCCAGCATACGAAGCAAGGTCGATTTTCCGCAACCGGACGGACCGACGAGCGTGACGAACTCGCCGTCTTCGATGTGGACGGAGACACCATGGATGACGGACGCGGCGCCGTATTGCTTATGCACCTGATCGATTGCGACGGATGCCATGATAATACCTCCCTATCAGAGTTCGAGCTGCCAGACGCGGGCGGAAAGGACGACGCCCTCGGCGGCGGACAGGCGCGCGCCGCGCGCCTCGGCACATCCCGGCAGGCGTTTCGTTCCAGTCCAGCGGCCGTTATCGGCAAAAACCTCGATCGACCCGGCGTCCAGGAAGATGCGCAGATGCGAAGGACGCGCACCGGCGGCCAGATAGCGGGGCGAGGCCTTGCCTTCCCGCCGGTCGAAGAGGATTTCCAGGCCATCCGTGCCGAGCCGCAATCCGAGATCGACCTCCGCATGGTCGAAGTGCAGTTCGAACGATCCGCCGGCAACCGAAAGGTCGAGTTCGATTTCGATCGCCCCGCTTTCAAACTCCAGGCGGTCGCCGCCGGCCAGCCGGCGGCTGTCGAGCAGTGACTTGCGAAGCCCCTCGATGCCCTCTACGGGCGGGGTCAGGACCGCCTCGCCATTCCACAAAAGACGCCGGGGCAAGGTCATTGCGGTCGGAAAATCTTCCTTCTTCGAAACGTCCGTCCAGTTCGCCAGCCACGCGAGGCCAACCGGCCCATCACCATCGACGAAAGCCTGGAACGCATAAGCATCGGAACCGAAATCCAGCTCCTGCTCCAGTTCCGGCAGGAAATGGCGCCCATCGAAACGGCCGACCGTGATCGACGTCATGTTGCGGCGGCCCGTTGCAGGATCACGACTGGTCAGCAGACCGAAAATGAGAGCCCAGCGCGTTTGATCCTCATCCACAGGCCCCAGCGGCACCATGCACGGGCATTCCGCCGCCGTCATGCCGTACCGGTCCTCACGGTGCAGCGGCCCCAGGAAAGTCCAGCCGTCCGCTCCCTGCGGGTCCGATGTTTCATACAGAAGCACGACGCCGCCAGCCTTGTCGCGGCTGCCGAGCAGCATCTTCCAAAGACCGTCCGGCCCCTTGAACACATAGGGATCACGGAAATCCTGGGTAAGATCCAGCCCTTCAGGGCGGGCCGGCAGGATGATCGCGGCAGTTTCAGCGGAAAGTTCGTCGCGGCAGAGGGCAGAAAGCTGGATCTGCTCCTCAGGCTTGCGATCACGCATCTGCTCGGTGAAGAAGACGCGGATTTCCTCTCCGTCGCGTCCGGCGACAGGGATTGCGGAACCGGAGAAGGCGCCGCCGCGGCCGTCGGCGCGCTCGGAAAGTTCGGAGGCCGGAAACAGGAAGATCGGCAGGTGCTTCCAGCGGAGGTAATCCTTCGAAACGGCATGTCCCCAATGCATTGTGTTCCAGCGCGGACTGTGCGGATAATGCTGGTAGAAGAGATGCACCCGCCCGCCGAAGCGGCCGAAGCCGTTCGGATCGTTCATCCAGCCGAAGGGGGGCCGGAAATGATAGCCGCTTGCCAGCGCGGGCGAAGCGTTTTCTTTCGCATCACGGAGAAGCTGGATACCCTCCTCGAGCACCCGCGCCGGATCAAACGCATAGACGACCGAGATGGCGACATCCGAACCGTTATAACCGAGTTCGGCTCGTCCTCCGGCAGGCAGCGTGATTTCGTGGAATTCGAACTCCTCCGTTCGGCCCGTGACGATATCGGCGACGTTCGCGCCGTCGATCCTGAGCGAGAGCGTGGCCGTCCGATCCGGTCGGCGCGCCTTCAGCCAAAGATGAATGACGGACCCCGCGCCAAGTTCGGCATCGATCGTCTCGAATTCGGGCGGGGTGGTTATTGCCTGGCTAATCATCCATCAACCTTTCACGGCGGAGCCGATAAATGAGCTCACGAACCAGCGCTGGAACGCCAGATAGAGAGCAAGAATAGGGAGCATCATCAGGACCGAAGCCGCCATGGCGCGATCCCAGTAGATGTTGTCCTGACCGAAGAACGTGGCGATGGCCACGGAGATGGGTCGCGCATAATCCGTCTGCGTCACCAGCGTCGGCCAGAGGTATTGGTTCCAGCTTTCAATGCCCATCAGGATGGACACGGTCGCGAGCGCCGGAAGGCTGAGCGGCAGATAGATCGAGCGGTAGATGCGAAAGACGGACGCACCATCGATTTCGGCAGCCTCGTAAAGTTCCTTCGGAAGCTGGGCGAAGAACTGGTAGAACAGGAAAATATATAGCGGGCTTGCCACCCACGGCAGGATCTGCACCGCGAAAGTATCCGTCATTCCGGCGCGCGACATCATGACCACGAGCGGCATGATGATGCTTTCCTGCGGGATGATGTAGAGCGCCACCACGAGCGACAGCAGGATCGCCTTTCCGCGCAGCGATCCCCATGCCAGGACGAAACCAGCCATCGAATTGATGACGAGCCCCGAGCCGACGGTGATCGCAAGGATCAGTAGCGAATTGACGAGATACCGCCCGAACGCAAGCTCGCCGGAAAAATGGGCAATCTCCCGGAAGTTCGCCAATGTCGGCTTCGAAACCCAGAAGGCGCGAAAGCTGCCCATATCCGCGAGGATCTGGAAACGGTCGTCCTTGAGGCTGGCTATCAGCAGCATGAACAGTGGCGAGATCACCACGAGCGCGATGATGAAGATGCAGACGGTCTGTACGATGCGCAGGGATCTCTTGCCGGAACGCACGGCGGGCAGGGATCGGGGAAGAGCGATATCAGACATCGAAGCGCCTCAGCAGTTGGCGTTGGAGCAGCGCGATTGCGAGCACGATGACGAACAGGATGACGGAGACGGCCGAGGCATAACCGAGCTTCTGCTCGCCGAAGCCGGACCGCACCATGTAATGAACGACCGTTTCCGTGCTTCCCTTCGGGCCGCCCTGGGTCAGGATGGCGACCTGGGTGTAGAGCTTGAAGGCCTGGATGGTGGTTATGACCAGGACGAAGACATGGGTCGGCCGGAGCCCGGGCATCGTCACATGCCAGAAGCGACCGAAAGCATTGGCGCCATCGATCCTTGCGGCATCGTAGAGTTCGTCGGGTATGCCCTGCAGACCGGCGAGATAGATGATCATCTGGAAGCCGTAAGCCTGCCAGGCGGACAACAGCACGATGGAAAACATCGCCCAGTTGGGATCGCCGAGCCAGTCGATCGGCTGGATGTGGCCGGCGGAGAGAAAGCCGACGATCTGGTTGAGCGGCCCGCTCGGATATTGAAAGAGCGTGCTCCAGACGACGCAGACCACGACCATGGAGGTGATGGCGGGCAGGAAGAACATGCTGCGAAGCAGATTGCGGCAGGGGATCTTCTGATGCAGCAGCAATGCGGTGGCGAAAGCCGTGCCGCACTGGACCGGAAGCACCCAAAGCGTAAAGCGCGATACGTTCCACAACGAGGTCCAGAACAGCGGGTCGTTGAAGATGCGGATGAAATTCTGCAGTCCGATGAAACGGACGGGCGTCGGCCTCGGCACCAGCGGCTGATTGGTCATCGCCGTCCAGAAGGACAGCAGAAATGGGGCGATCAGAAAGCAGGCCAGCAGCAGAACCGCCGGCGCAATCATCGATATTTCCTGAATCAGCCGCCCGGGATCGCGGCGCATGCCGGGACGCAATCGACCCGCAGCCGGCGATTGTTGCATTGTCATGGTCTCCTCCTCGCAATGTTCGGGTTCACGACGCAGCCCTTCGGGGCCTGCTCTGCTGCAAGCCCCGAATGCCTGGAATCATTGCTGGGCGTCGAAGGGCGGATAACCGGCGTTGTCGTCGATATCCTCGTCGATCTTCCGGGCAGCCTCGGACAGGGCTTCCTTGGCGTCGCCGCCATTGAAAACCTTGTCGACCGCCTGCATGAAAGCCGATGTAATGGCAGGGTAGGCAGGGTGCGGCGGGCGGGCAACCGCCGTCTTCGATGCCTGTTCGAAGGCGACCGCCATGGCTCCGCCCGGTGCGTAAAGCGGCGAGTCCGCGGCAAAGCTCTTCAAGCCCGGAAAAGCCGATTCCTGCTTGGCAAAGTCGCGATATTCCTTGTCTTTCAGCAGAAAGCTCAAGAATTTCCCGGCGACATCTGGATGTTCCGATGTCTTGGTGATGCCCCATATCCAGGTCCCGTTCGGGCTCGCGCCCTTGTCACCCAGTTTCGGCAGAGGAATGACGACGATATCGTCCTTCATGGCGGCGGCCGCTTCGGCATAGAACCAATGGCCGCCGAGTGCGAGCGCTGCCGGCCGGCCTTCGGCGTAGAACTGGTTGGTCCCCGACGAGCCCGGAACGACCCAGCCGTTCTTCACCCAGCTCTGCATCATGGACAAGGCGCCGACGCATGCGTCGCTGTCGAGGGTCCCCGCCGCCTTCCATGTCTTGCGGTCGATCAGATCGCAGCCGGCGCTTTCCAGCAGCGGACTGTAAGCATAGGTGACCCACTCCGTCTTGATGCCATAGCCGCGGAAAATATCGATCGGCCATTTCACGCCATCGAGCTTGGAAAGCTTTTCGAGGTAGCCTTCGAACTCGGCGCGCGTCCAGGCATCGTCAACCGATTTCGGGATACGTGCGCCGATCGCCTCCAGATATTTCCTGTTGCCATAAAGCACGACGGACGAATCCGTCAGACCGACGGCATAGAGATCCTTGTCGATCGGATAGGTTCCCTGGGAGATATTGGATGCCGTCATGTCATCGATGATATCCTTGTCGATCAAAGGCTTGATCGGCTGCAGATAACCCGACCAGACATAATTGGCGAGAAAGGGGGCGTCGATCTCCATGATATCGGGAAGCTGCTTGGACATGACCGCCGCACTGAACTTCTCGTTATAGGCGTCGTGCGGCGCGTAGATGAATTCGACGTCGACATCGGGGTTGGCGTCTTCAAAGCGCCTTGCGACATCGGCATATGTCTTGACCCAGCCGGGATCGCCCTGATGCATCATGTGAATGACAGTCTTTGCATCGGCGAGACCGGCGGTTGCCGCCAGCGAAGCCGACGATAGAAGCAGCATAAGTAAACGTTTACCCATAATATCCTCCTCCTTTGTCGGATATGGTTTCAGGAAAGTTTTTTCAGACGGAAGACCGCTCCACGAGCTGGAACGGCAATTTCAGCAATTCGGCCGGGCTCTTTTGTCCGTCGAGCAGAATTTCAGCGGCAAGGCGGCCCATTGCCCGATGCGGAAGGGCCATGGTTGTCAGCGGCGGATCGAGACGGGATGCGATTTCGACCTGATTGTCGAAACTTGCGACGGCTACGTCATCGGGAATGGCGGCTCCGACGCGCCGAAGCGCCGCGTAGACCTCCATGGCGACGCGATCGTTGCCGCACAGAATGGCATCCGGGCGATCGGCCGCAGCCATCAGAGCCGAGACATGCGCCAGGACCAGGCTGGGCGCGCGATCGCTATATGTTGCCCGCCGGACGGCCGGAAGGACGGCGGCGGGCAAAAGTCCCGCTTCGGCCAGTGCCGTTCGAAAGCCCTGCTCGCGCAACTCGCCGGCCAGAAGCCCCGGAAGGTTTATGAAGGCGATCCGCTTCCGGCCGGCAAGCAGCAGATGGCGCGTCACCTCAGCCGCTGCCGCCTCTTCGTCGGGCACCAGCGCCGTCACCCGACCGGTGGCCTCCCGGCAATTGATCATGACGCCGACGCTTTTGGAAAGTTCCGGCGGCAAGGCTACCGTCTTGTGGTACATGGCGGCATAGGCGATGGCGCGCGGACGGAACCGGCGAACCTCCTCCAGAACCGATCCGACATCGCGGCTTCCATTGAGGTTCATAGCGAATACCGCCATTTCCGCCGTTCGCGCCGCGCCATCGAGACCGCGAATGATTTCCGTGGCGAAGGGAGAGGTGATGAGTTCGTCGGCAACGACACCGATCAGCGGCAGCCACCCTTGCCGGACGCCGCGCGCGGCCAGGTTGGTGACATAGCCGAGCTCTTCGGCGATTTCCTTTATCCGTGCCCGCGTATCGTCGGACATGCGAGCCGATCCGCCGTGCAGCGCACCGGAGACGGTCTTTATGGAGACCCCTGCCCTTTCCGCAATATCCGATAGCGAAGCCGCCAACCTCATTCCTCCTTGGGTTATCGATTACCCAATAGCGTCATTCAGGCCCGCTTGTCAACCGCGCCGACGGAACGCCCGTCGCACAGCCTCATGTCCCTCCCCGGCCGGGGCTTTCAACACTTCTGATCATGCTGGAAAATGACGAGCGGAGCGCTCTGTGCATCCCACACGCGCCGAAGAACCGCAACGCAGGTTCTTCATCGGAAAGCCATCCCTGCTCAGGACAGGGATGAAGATATTGTCAAACGGCCCGTCCTCCGGTCTTTCCAGGGGAGAAACCATGCGGCCCGTCCGGCACTCAATAGGAGGCGAGCAGATTCGCCCCGAAATCCGGCTGGACGCCAAGGAGCGGTGCAGCGTGACTGATGATGTCGTGAACCATGGGAGCGGCCGTTTCAGTAGCTAGGTTCAGATTGTGAAGACCTGTCAATGGCTGGTCAATGAAGGCCAGTACAACATACTTCGGATTTTCCATCGGAAAGGCGGCGAGAAAGGAATTGAAGCTCAGCTTGTGGGAGTAGACGCCATGGATCACCTTATTAGCGGTGCCCGTCTTGCCGCCTACATGGAAGCCGGGGACATCGGCCGTCTTGCCGGTGCCCTGCTCGCCATTTAGCTTGAACAGATATCTGATGGCATCGCTGGTGCTCTTCTTGACGATAGGCCGTTCGGTCTTCTCGGCCTCTGCCTGCGTGCGTTCGAGGAACGTTGGCTCGATCAGCTCGCCACCATCGATGAGCGCAGCTCCGGCAACGGCAGTCTGCATCGGCGTGGTGGCGACGCCGTGGCCGAAGGCGATCGTAATCGAGTTGATCTTCTTCCAAACCTTCGGCTGGTACGGTGACGCCACTTCGGGCAGCTCCGTCTGCATCTTGGACAACAGGCCGAAGCGCGTCAGATAGCTCTTCTGGATATCCATGCCGACCTTCATCATCATCTTGGCAGTGCCGACGTTCGATGAGTAGCGGAAGATTTCGGGGATCGAAAGAACGCGGCGCGGAACGTCGCGGTCGTCGTGGATAGTAAAGCCGCCATAGTGCAAGGGGGTGCCGGCATCGAACGTGTCGCTCAGCTTAACCGTTCCGGTGTCGAGGGCCATCGCAATCGAGAAAGTCTTGAACACAGAACCCATTTCGTCGGTGCCGTTCGACATGCGATTAAGCCAGCCCTTGACGTCTGACTGCGGATCGTTGGGGTCGAAATCGGGCACCGATGCCATGGCGAGCACTTCGCCGGTATGGATATCCAGGATGACTGCGCCGGCAGACTGGCCCTTATATCTTCCGATTGCGTCTTCTACCACATCATGGACGATATTCTGGACGCGCAGGTCGATGGAGAGCCGTACCGGCTCCAGCGTGTCGCGGCTGGTCAGGCCGGTGGAATCGAGATCCGACAGGCCCTGCATATCGAGATACTTCTCCATGCCGGCGACGCCATGATTGTCGATATCGACATAGCCGAGAATATGCGCGGCGGTGCGCCCGCCGGGATAGAAGCGCTTCACCTCCGGCCGGAAACCGATCGCCGGAATGCCGAGCGCGAGAATATCGCTCTGCTGCTTCGGCGTCAGCTGACGACGGAGCCAGGCGAAATGGGAGCGATGGTCGGCCAGCTTCTTGTAGAGCGATTTACGGTCGATATCGGGAAAGACGGTGGCGATCTTTTCCACCGCCTCGTCCGGATCGACCACCCGGTTGGGCTCGGCGAACATCGACACGGTGCGAATGTCGGTGGCCAGCAGTTCACCGTTTCGATCGACGATGTCGGGGCGCGCCGCGGTCACATGCTCGGGCGGGATGGACGAGGTATCGGCTTTTGGCTCCATATCGAAATAGGTAAGCCTGGCGAAAATCGCGGCATAACAAACGATCAACCCGCCGCCGAGCATCATAATTCGGGCTTTGGTAAGCTTGGATTGGCCGACGGCTCGCGCAGGCGGGCGTTGGCGCCACCCTGGGCCAAAGGTTAGTCGGATGAGGCGACCGCTGTTTGCACTTAAGGCGTGAATAATCGACATTACCGATTTTTTCGCTGAGATTGGAAGAGCGATGCGCTCCTCGATTAAGAATCTTTAAACTTAAGTTGGTTAACAATGAACTAATGCTAAGACCCTCTTAGCACCGCACCATCGGAAAGCCAGCGTTCCGGTCCGGCATAATCGACGAGATGCTAAGATCGAATAGCGGCGGGGCGAAAGCGGCTATATTCCGATGGACGCCCACCCAAAACGCCGCACGACTGTGAAAGCCCTCATCCGAGGCGAACCTGATCCGGCGACGGAAATTTGCAGGACCGTAGCAGACGAGAATGCGCAGAGATCATGCCGGACGAAATCGGGCGCCATAATATCGTGGCATATGACAACCCCTTCATCGCATCCGCGACGGGAGTCACCTGCCGAAGCGCGGGCTCGATACCACCGCCCCGGATCATGATCCGCATCGCGGGATCAAGCCGAAGAATCCGGTGCCTTTATCGTCTTTGGCTGTGCGACGCCACGCGTTGTCAGCGCTGTACCGCACCAGCCTTCCCGCAGTGTCGTTGTCATCGGCGCGGTCGACGAAATTCTCGAAACAGCTTTGAGCGAGTAGGGCGACCGCAGCCGATTATGGCATATGGCAAACGTCTACGTCGTATAGCATTGCTCGCGCATCGATGCTCCGGCTCGCCTCCTCGGACGGCCCGCTTTGATTCTCGGCATTACAGAACGCCGAGCGCGGCCTTCATCGGCAAGACGATGGAAGCGGCATCCGCCTTCTATTCTTATGGTAATTTCCAACGACAATATTTCCGACTGTCCTGCTTCCTGTAGCCGGCGCGCGATGAGTGCGGTTGAAAAGTTGTCGGCGACAGTTAGTAGGGTATGGGAATGAAATTCGAGCGGGACTATTGCACTTCGCTGAAACAGCAAGACATGCATTCAAAACCCTGACAGCTGTCAGGGTTTTCCAGCCGAAGCGAGCGGTTGGGTATATAAGCGATTTCAGCTTTGCTGCATGGCTCCTCCCTCAATAAGAGCTTGCGGTGTATCCTACGGCAGCAAAAACCCTGACAGCTGTCAGGGTTTCAAGCCTATCGAAGAATAGGTTTGCAGACGCGAAACTCTCGGCTTTAATCCAGCGAACGAACTGAAAGGATGGGGCGCTTGCCAATGGCTGCCGAATTTCTCATAACCGAGACCGAGGAGTGGCTGGTCAGCCATCGGATGGATTCCGCCCTTCCCGGCTACCTGATCGTCGCTTCCAGAACGTCCGCCAGTGATCTGTCCGATTTATCCGACAAGGCGTTGCGCGAGATCGGTCCGCTGCTGGCATTGGTGCAAACCGTCCTTCGTCGGGAGCTGCGGGCAGGACGCGTCTATATCGGTCGATACGGGCACCAAGCCGGGCACTCCTTCCACTTTCATGTCATCCCGATTTACGGCTGGGTCGAGGAGCTGTTCTGGCAGGACGAGCGATATCGAACGCTTCGGCAATTTACGGATGACGTCAGCCCGCAAACAACGGATGGCGCGGAGCTGACCCTGTTCGTTTGGCGTGAATTTTGCGAGCGCCTCCAACCGCCGCCGATCGAAGGCCCGACAGTTCCCGAGGTCATCTTACTGCTTCGAAACATCATGCATGCTCGATCTTCGTCGATCGATACTTGAAAGCGGGGGAAATCCATCGATGCGCCCGTCCGCCCCAGCCCATTGCCGCAACGACCGCGATGCGCAACAGTCCACTTGTTTGCCGCGTAAATCGGCAATTTTGCTTGACTTATCGCAGCGACTGTCGTGCAATATCGCCTGTAACCGCCCTTTATCTTAGTCTGTATGCGTCAAATTTCACAGAATATAGATATTTGATTTTCCAAGATAATTTTCCTTTATTGAAGCTATCTTCGCATTAGCTTCCACCAGCCATACAGCGCCAAACTGGTCTGTCTGAGGGGACGATTGCCGTATCGATGCGATGCCGGATCTGGTCGTCAATCGCATGTAATCAACGCGCAAATGCCCGGTCCAGCCGCGTTCCATGCATTCCTTTTCGGGGCGGGAACACCGTATTCACTCTACAAACAGCCCCACCCCGGCCATGAGAGAGCAGTATAGCAGGATCGACAGCGGATCGATCCGATCATCCTCCTCTCAAAGAGCGGTGGGATCCAGATACTGTCAGGGTCATACCGCCCACACATCCTTTCCCTGTGCCTGTAATTCCATGAGATCATTACAAAATTGTAAGGGAGCTATTCATTTTCGGTTAAGTCTCGGTAGCGCATCAAAGTCTGGCGTAAACACGCAGCATCAACCCCAATGCTTACGAGGCTCACATGAAAAACCTGTTTCTCGCTTCCGCCATTGCCCTGGTATCGGTAGTTGCCGTCAGCGCTCCCTCCCAGGCTGCTCCGTTTCACCGCCATCATGAGAAGTGCTTCGTGAAGTCTGTGAAGCACAAGGTTCACGGCCATTGGGTCATCCGCAAGGAACGCGTTTGCCGTTAATCCCGCATCCGCATTCAAGCCGCCGATAGCATTCGACGGCAAACCGGACGGCCATAGCTGAGTAGATCCGCTGTGGCCGTATCGTTTCACGGGAAACCTTCGGCCTTACGTTGCTCGCGTCAGCTCCATGACGGTCGATCTCGATACAGAGCGTAAGAACAACGAGCTCGCATCCGATAGCCAAATCTCAAAGTCTCCTGACAAGGCTTGCGCTTGCCGTATGACCGGCACCGCCGTTTGCCCGAAGCAATGCCATAAGGGCAGGACCCAGGGAGAATTCACCCCGCCCCGCTTTTATCGAGAGATCACGAAGATAGGCGCCGGCAGATTTGATATGTCCCGACCGCTGCAGAATGCAAGCCATTGTTACGGCTGCGTTTTCCGGTCCCATCATCCGGCAGGCATCCTGGTAGGCTCTGGGACTGATACCCAGCATCGAACGCACCACGATGGCAGCGGACATCAGGTCTCGCCAGTTGTTGATGATACCCAACGGGCCGTAAGAGCCAATTTCCGGGCAAGCCTTCAGCACCAGATCGAGGGGAAAGACCTGCATGGTTTGCCTGTCGAGCGTCTGTTGCGATTTTTCGGCCAGCTCTTTTTCAACGCTTGCTTCAGATTCAGAGATGGATTCTGGATTTGAATTCTGTATGTGGCGCTCACTATGAGCATCATTGGTGCTATAATTCGAGCTTTTTACCTGCATTTCCAAAAGGTTGATGATTTCGCTCCGTAGGAGCTCCATATCGCGGAGTATCGAAACGATTTCTGCCGTTTTGGGAGCGCGCGGAATACGATCGAGGAGCTCAGCAAAGCACTCTTCGATGAACGTCCAGTTGCCTGTAGCCCCTTCCTCGATTGCGGCTGTAATCAGCTTGCGAATGTCGCGCCGGCAGATCGTAAGGGCTTCTTTGGCACGGCGAAGGGCAAAGCGGTCCGCGACCACCTGCTGTGCCATACCAGCCAGTTCCTCAGCCCGCCAAAGAAGCGGGGAAATATCGAAGCCGAATGCGCTTTCGATCGCGCCGGCCCTGTCCTTTCTCGCATAACGCTTGCCGTTGGCGCTGTCCCGCCGAAGAATAAGGCCAGCTTCGACGAGAAGGGCGAGATGCCTGCGAAGCGTTGCGCCGGCGATGCCGTGAGCCCGCAATGTCAGTTGTGCGTTGGAGGGAAAGACGACGAGCTGAGCATCCCGGCGAAGCTCGTTATCGGGGTAAAAGCTCAACAAGGCGTTGAGCACCGCCAGGCTGCGATCTTGCAATCCCAACAGTTCTCGCGCCTCGGAAGCGTCGCGAAAGACTTTCCATTTGTCGGCCGACGCGGCCCGACCTGTCTCGGCCGCCGCAATTTGCCGCCGCACCAAGGCAAGCGCCACCGACCGCCGCCCAAAAGGCGTCGTTACACTTCCATTCTCCATTTCTTTCACCTTCGAACAGGCAAAAGAAATCCGCTCACCAAAAACGGTGCCAAAAACTCTTGACTAGGATTCGAGGAAATGCGATTCTTCAGTTGCTACATTGAAGAGAAGGCTTCCACGACGGCAACGTTTGGGGGCCTTTTTCTTTTGCTGGGCTTCCTTTCCAATCAAAAAAGCCTGACAGCTGTCAGGAATTAGGGTTGCTTTGCCGGCGAGAGAAGCGCTTGACCAGGTCGGGCAGTTCCTCCTCGACGAATTTTATGAATTCCGTACCCAGTGCTCCTTCTGCCGAAATTCGAACCTCTTTCGGCAAGATCATGCAGGCACCGAGCCTTGTTCCCGACGCGTCGGAAATAGGAATTTGCGTGTTGTGCGGAGTGGAGCGCGGTTTGACCGCATTCAGCGCCAGCTGAAATCGCTCGTCCGATGTTTCGTGATCCTTGCGCGTTCCGGACAGAACCGAACGCACGGCCGGCAATGCGTCCGGCTGTGCGGAAATCGTCCTGGCCAGTTCCAGCCATCGCGGCCGGCCGATCTTGGGCGCTCTCCCGATCGATTCGATCACGTCTGCGGGGATTGTCCGATAGACGTTGCGCATTCGCGCAAGCTCCGCATCCTCGATCGAGAGCGCCGCATAAATATGCCGCGCCTTGATCCCGGCATCGTCCATGCGTGCGGCAAAGAGGGCGCGTTCGATCCAGGTCAGATCTTGCCGGCTGGCATTTTCTATCCCCTGCGCAAGGACAAGATCGAGATCGGATATCTCGACTTCTATGGCGCGGACGGCGCGGCCAAGTTCAAGGGCCGCACGCCATCTGCGATGGCCGTAGATGACCTGATAGCGATCGCTCGAAGATGGATGCCGACGGACCTGGATTGGAACCTTCTGGCCTTCTTCTTCGATGGAGCGCTTGAATCTCTCGAATTCATGGAGATCGTCATCCGGCAGACGGTCCGGATAGGGGGAGGGATCGATGATATGGGGATCGAGGTCTTGAATCCAGCCGCCGCCGGATTCGACGATCGCCCGCAGCCGATCGCGTTCGGCCCGTATATCGCCGATGGCGCGATGCGCAGCACCGATGACGCCCGCTCCAACACGACCGGGCTGCGCCGGGGCAGGGGCGGGCGAAGGCTGACTGCCGACTGTTTCCTCACCTTCCAGCTCGGCGGAAAGAAGGCCGAAACTGGCGACGATGGATTTTCTCGGACTTTTGCTCATCCTCGTCCCCAGCTTGAATTGATGAGATGCACGATCGCTTCATTGACCGCGTCGACCGATTCGCGGGCGCGCTTATGCGTATCGCGACCGATCTGGCCCATTTCGAGTTCGTAGATCGAGCGCTTGGCAAGCCCCGCAGCCTCGACTGCGGTGCTTTCTATCGCGGTCGGCAAAAGAACGTCGGAGCCGAAAAGATGGCGCAACAGCGCCACGACCTGCGACTGGGGCGCATCGTTCGGATCGTGCCGCGTAACCAGATAACGAATGAAATCCTGATCGAGCTGGGCGCCGCTCTCGTTGAGGACACTGATCAGGTCGCCCATCATGAGCAGAAACTGGCTCATCGAAGCGACATCGAGCATGGCGGGATGGACCGTGATGATCATACTCGTGGCCGCATAGATCGCACTCAGCGTCAGGAAGCCGAGCGACGGAGGCGTGTCCAGGATGATCACGTCGTAATCCGACTCGATCTCCGTCAGCGCCAGTTTCAGGCGCTCGAAGAAGATGGCGCCGGAGCCCGATTTCTGGGCCAGAACACGAGGGGTCTCATGTTCGTACTCCATCACTTCCAGATTGCCGGGAATAAGGTCGATACCATCGAAGTAGGTCTTGCGGATGATATCGCGAATCGGGCGCCGCTCGGATGCTTCATATCGCAATGCCGCATAGATGGTTTCATTGGCGCCGACGTCGATTTCCGGCTGCGCGCCGAACATCGCCGAAAGCGATGCCTGCGGATCGAGATCGAGGGCGAGGACGCGATAGCCGTGCAACGCAAGATAGTGTGCGAGATGGACGCAGGTGGTCGTCTTGGCGCTGCCGCCTTTGAAATTGGCGATCGCCAGGATCTGCAAATGCTCGCCCGGGCGGCGGCGCGGCAGGAAGCGAAGGGCGTCCGCCGGCTTCTGTTTGGCAAAGAGCTCGCGCAATTCATTGATCTGGGCAAGCGTGTAGACGCGGTGATTGTTCTCCAGGCGGCTCGGTGTCGGCCCTCTTCCTTCGCTCGACATCAGCTTCAAGGTCGAATCCGGGATCGATGTTAGCTTGGACACTTCGTTTGTCAGGAACTGGCGAAGCATCTTTTCAGACTTCGGCGGATACATCCGCGTTCTGAGCTGCTGGAGCTGCCCCGACAATATCGTCGCATGGCGCGCAATTTTGCTGCCTGCGTTTTCCTTGGAAGGAGCTATCGTCTCCGCGCGGTTTGCTATCGCCATCTGTCCCTCTTGGCGGTCTGTCGCCGGTTTGCCGACCTTTGCCCGCCAGAAGATAGAACACGATTCTGTCAGGCCGTCCAGAGATTAACGCCTGATGCCCGGCTCGCGCATGACGCCCGGGATTCCGTATCGGCGTGTCCAATGCACTGCTTTTTCAGCCTTTTTCCGGAAAAGTTGCCGCGGATGACTGGTGGCGTGACTCACACTATTTAATGGCAACCTGTGGCAGTTACCAATCGAACAACCTCTACCCGGCTAAGTTTGTCGATGATTTCCGGCAAGAATCACTGCCTTGAGCCATGTGAGTCGCGGTTCCCTTGCGGGAGAAATGCGGCCGTGTTGCGTCCTTTACATGCGTGGAAAGGCTCGTTGGGCAGGCTTCAAAGCCCTTGCGGCAGTGTTCTCACTGGCAACGGACGAGGCTGGCGCGGCCAAGGCGGTGAAGGAGCTCGAGCCGATGCTCAAGGGCAAGACGATCGGCGTGCAGACGGCATCGACGGCGGCGGCGAAGCCGGGCAACGAGGACATGACCGTCACCGGCCCGCGCTTCCAGGGCGGCCTTCTCCGGCGCGGCAGCTCGGTCGGGCTGCGCAAGGACGACACGCAGCTGAAGGCGATGTTCAACGATGCGATCGCGGCGGCAAAGGCTGACGGCACGATCGCAAAGCTGTCGCAGAAGTGGTTCGGCTTCGACGTGACCCCGAAGTGACCGGTCTTCGCAGGCGCCGGGCTTAGCCCGGTGCCGCCATGGTGCGCACGGCGTTCGTCGGAACGCCGCGCTCTCCAAGAAGCGGCAGGACGTTGTCGCGGAAATAGGGGAACTCCTCGACATAGTCGACAAAGGACAAAGTCGTTCCCTTGAAGCCTGCGGCGTGAAGGGCCGCTATGCCGTCTGCGACCTGCTCGGGCGTGCCCGTCAGCGGATAGCCGCCATGGCCGGCGGCCATGCGGTCGCGGATCATGGCCAGAAGATCATGCGGGAAGGATTGCGCATGGGCGAACTGGAGGCGGACGAGATTGTCGACCGCACCCCAGTCGCCGTTCTGCCGAACGAAATAATCCCAATAGTCCGTCGCTTCCTTCTCTGTGGGCCGGCAGACCACATGCGAGAATGTCAGGACATCGACGTTGCGGCCTGCCTGCCGCCCCAGTTCCTTGAGGGCGGCAATCTCATCCCTGGATCTCTCCAGATCGATCGCCGGCGTAAAGAGAAAGTCCGCGTTGCGGATGGCGAACCTGCGCCCCTGATCCGAGCCGGCGGCGTTGAGGATCGGCATGGGGCGCCCCGGCCGCGGGTCGCCGAGAACGTTCTTCAGCTTGAAATATTTGCCGTCCCAGTCGAATGGCTCCTCGCTCGTCCAAAGCGTCCTGACGATGTCGTACCACTCCTGGGCATAGCCGTAGCGCGTTTCATGGTCGTCGGGCAGCGTCAGGCCGAGCGCCTCGTATTCCGGCTTGTTCCAGCCGGCGACGATATTGAGGCCGATCCGGCCGTTGCTGATCTGGTCTATGGTCGCGAGCTGCTTTGCAACGACGACCGGATGATTGGCGGCGGTATGCGTCGTCGCGAAAACGGTGATGTTCTTCGTTCTCGCCAGCAGGCCGGCCGCCCAGGTGATGGTTTCCAGGACGCCGCCGTGAAAATTGGTCTCGCCGCCATAGCCGATCCAGCGGGCGATCGGCAGCATGAAGTCGATGCCCGCGTCGTCGAGCAATTCGGCAAGCTTGAGATTGTTGGCCCAGGACGCCTCCCAGCGCTCCGGAATTTTGGTGACGGACATTCCTCCCGAACAGTTGGAAGCGAATGTTCCGAGCAGGAAGTTATCCCCATCGAACATGGAATTGGCTGGCGTTTTCATTGCAGGCTCCTCCTCCTGGTATGGATACGCTTTCGACTTTATGATAGAAAGTCTATTATAAATTCAATCTGAAAACAACAGCGCGTCCTGTTCTGGAAGGAAGGGGAAAATGGCCAAGCGTCCAGCAGCGGCAGGCAAGCATTCGCGCCAGACGGTCAACCGTTCCTGGCATCTCGCCCGCACTCCGGACGAGCTTGACGTTGCCGAACTGGAATATGCCTTGATCCGCAGCTTCGAGGGGTTTGGACACTGGCAGATGCAGTGTCTTTCCGCCGTTGCCGACTTTGCCGCCAGCGGGCCTGAGAACGCCCTTCTGCACATGATCCGGATGAATGACCGGCCGAAGAGCGTCAGGGATCTCGCTCATATGGCCAATCGAGACGACATTCCGAATATCCAGTACAGTCTGCGCAAGCTGATCAAGGGAGGGCTCGTTCGCAAAAGCGGCAGCGGGCGCTCAGGCGTTCTCTACGAGGTGACTGACTATGGGCGCGACGTCACGGATGCCTATGCCGACGTGCGCGCGGACCTGCTGATCGAAGCCGTCAAGCGGGTGCCGGAGCTGATGGCCCGCCTTCAGGATCTGGCCCACACTCTCGAGTTGATGACCGGGATCTATGATCAGGCTGCGCGCACCGCAGCGACCCATCGGGCAGCCGGTATCCGGGAGCAACGAATGAAGCCGGCCTGACGCCCGGCCTGGCCGGTTGTGCTCCGAGCGCTTGCAAGGACCGGCGCCTCCGTTCTGGTGGCTTGTGACGGTTTGCGACAATATGGTGAATTTTGTGGGGTATCTTTACAAGACGTACGCGGTATAATGCGACTGGCCGTTGAACCAGTTCAAGGCGTTCGATTTGTGCAAAGGGATTCCTATGCAGCCGAGCAAAACCGTGTCGATCGACGAATTGCCGGAGAATACCGCGCTTGCGGTCTATGAACTGATAGCCCGCACATTTCGTGAGTATTCCGAAATTCTTTATATCCGCGTCCCGGATATAACGGATGATGGCGTCAGTGTCGGGGGCGTCGAAATTACGATCCGCAAAACCGCGGACGACAGCATTTCGCCGATTGCCGGACTGCCCGAGGCCAGCCAGGATGCCGCTTATGCCGGATGACAGGACGAGCCGAACAGGCCTGGCTCAGCGATTTTCCTATTGGCGTATCGCGGCAACGGAACGTGCAAGAGCAAGACCTTCCGCAATCTCACTCATTTCCTGAGTGCAGCGAACGCTGACCTGCCCGTCGAGCTTGGCTGCCGCAGAGCAGACCGCAATCCTGTTGGAATCGCAGTGGCCTGCTGAATTCCGCTTGGAAGATGAGGCCGGCGCGACTTGCACATCGAAAATATCCCCCACCGCAAGCCGCCTCAGCGCACCGAGGCTGGATGGTTAGTCAAGCAGACACAAATTTGATTGCAATTTGTATTCGCCACACAATACTTAGATCCACCTTCGGCGCCGTTCTTTACAACAACGATGGACGCGGCGAGCGCCCTGCAGCGAGTGGATCATGGCATCGACCGAAACGTCGCCGAAATGTGCTTTCTCGTCATCAGCAAGGCTCGGCATGACGAGCGATTCAGCGCTTGCTGCGACGGTTAACATTTCGGACATCCGTCCGCGGTCTTGCCTGAGACGGGCGTATGTTCGGAGTTGAACCTATCCCCGTATAACCTTTTCGCAGCAAGCCGCCATCTGTCTGCAATAGTTCCAGCATGCATTCGCCAATCGAGGGGACGTTGCCGCTCGCAGCATGCCTCTTCCGCCGCCCTCAAAACCAACTCAAGCGAAGACGAGTTGAACCTTCAAGGTTTGCTCAGGATGCTGTTCGACGAGATCAAAGGCGGCGCGTGCCTCCCTTGCGTCGAAGCTCTGGGTTATCATTGCCTCTGGCTTGAGCGCACCCGATTCCAGCCAGCCAATCACTTCCGGGATGAAGCGCCGGTTGAGGCGTGAGCCTACCAGTGTCAGCTCTTTACGGACGATTTCCTGTTGGCTGATGTTGCAGGGTGCGGGTGAAAAGCCGAGAAGGCCGATGCGGCCTGCGGGTGCCGCTACGCGGCAGGCTTCCTCCAGCAGGCTCGGAATGCCGGCGCCATCAATGACGATCGATGGCCCGAGCCCATCAAGTTCCGGCGCGACGATCGCGGCGACCGATTGCTGGCGGGAGTTGATGACGACATCGGCGCCGAACGACTTTGCCCGCTCCAACCGATCGCCATCGATATCGGCGATAATGCAACGCGCGCCGTGCATCTTGGCGACCTGTAGAACCGTGATCCCGACCGTTCCAGCACCATAGATGAGGACGACATCATCGCGGGTGCATCCCGTCCGCCAAAGCACGTTGGCGGCAACGGCGAGAGGCTCGGCAAGGGCGGCAACGTCATGTCCCAGCGCCTTTGAAACCTTGACAGCGCTCGCCTCAGGGACGACGGCGATCGAGCGGAAGCCGCCGTCACGATGCACACCGATCACCTGAAGCCTGGCGCAGACATTCGATCGGCCGATGCGGCACGGATAGCAGGTCCCGCAGGAGATCACGGGATCAGCGACAACGTGGTCACCGACCGCGAGCGACGATACGCCGGCCCCGAGCGCTTCGACCACACCGGCGAATTCGTGGCCGATCACGCGTGGATAAACGACGAAGGGGTTGGAACCGTGCAGGATATGCATGTCCGATCCGCAGATGCCGGCGCGATGCACGCGGACGGCGATCTCGCCCGGGCCGGGCGGCGGCACGTCACGGTCATCGACAACGAGGCTATATGGTTCGCGAACGGAGATTGTCACCATGTCTTTTGTCCTTCAGCATTGCAGGCATGTACCGATCTATCGGCCGCGGATGACCAGCAGGTGGGCATCGACAAGCGAGCGCCACTTTGAGTTGTTCATGAGCTCTGACGGAAAGAGGCCGGGGATATCGAAGAAGGCTGCGGCGGAACCGGTGGACTCGGCGAGGAGTGCGGCGGCCTTCAACTCTGTCGCGCGTGGATCGTCCAGATGCTCACTTGATCCGACATAAGCAAGCCACAGCGCGACCACATTGGCAAACCCCTGGGCGTTGTCGCCGACCGCCAGCCTTTCCATTGCCGGGGCGAAGATGCGTTGCGGCATCTTCTGCGACCCGTCCATGGCGATCTGTGCGGTTCTATGTGCGATCGCGGGGTTCGAGAAACGATTGACGAGCTCCTGCCTATAGATCCCGAGATCGATCTGCGGGACGGGATCCAGTGACGGCAGAACCGCTTCCATATGTTCTCGCACGCGCTCCACATGCGCGGGGACCGCCATTACGTCACGGACATAGTCCAGTCCGTTGAGCTGCCCGAGATAGGCAATCAACGAATGGGATCCGTTGAGAAGCCTCAGTTTCATCTTTTCGTAAGCGTGAACATTTTCGACAAAGATCGCGCCGCCGGCTTCCCAGGCCGGGCGCCCGGCTGCAAAATCGTCCTCTATCACCCATTGCGTAAAGGGTTCTGTCTCAAGTGCCAGCCTGTCGTCGGCGCCGAGGAGCGATGTGGCGAGCTGCCGTGTACCGCCTGTCGCAGCCGGCACGATGCGGTCCACCATGCTGGATGGAAAGCACATGTCCCGCTCGATCCAGCGCGCCAGCTCCGGGTTGCGCCGTTCCGCCATCTCGACGACGAGATGGCGGACGACGTGGCCGTTGCCAGGAAGATTGTCGCAGCAGAGAACGGTGATGGGATCGCGCCCGAGACGCATGCGCCGGGCGAATGTCTCGACGAGAAAGCCGATCGGCCCGATTGGCTGCTCCGGTGTCTTGAGGTCGTGCGCGATGGCTGCATGGGAGAGATCGAGGCCGCCGGAGATCGGATCGATGCCATAGGCCTTTTCGCTCACCGTGAGCGTCACGATCCGCGTCGCGTTGTCGACAAGGCGCTCGAGCAGGCGGTCGCGTTCCTGTCTCGCGGCGATCGCGTCGATGATCGAATAGACCACGCGCGCCTTGTCGCCATCGGGACCGCGGGTTATCACGCAATAGCGATAATCTTGCGCCTTGAGGTCGGCGACGACGTCGACGGAGCGCAAACTGGCGCCCGCAATGCCCCAATCGGTGGCTGCACCGGCTTCGATCGCAAGGTCGTTATAGATTGCCTGATGGGCGCGGTGAAACGCTCCCAATCCAAGATGAACTATGCCGACCTTCAGTGACGCCGGATCGAAGGACGGCCGATCGACATCCGGTGGAAGGAGTGCTGTCTTGTCAAGGCGGTTCATCATGCGGTCAGTCCATAAGTGCCATGCGACAAGGTCTGTTCGATGCCGCGCAGTTCGGCAAGGCCCTTAAGTCGGCCAATTGCCGGATAGCCGGGCTGGGCGCCGCGCGTCAGATCGTCGAGGATTTCCTGGCCGTGGTCGGGGCGCATGAAAATCTGATGGTCGGCGCGGCCTTCCGACTTGCGCCGCCGCTCTTCGCCGACCAGCGCCGCGATAACGGCGATCATGTCGGTGTGGCCATCCAGATGCTGGTCCTCAAAAAACGAACAGGGAAAGCCTGGCGTTTGGCGGGTGACGTTGCGCAGATGTGCGAAGTGGATCCGCGGCGCGAGGCGCTTCACCATTGTCGGCAGGTCGTTGTCCGGTCGCGCGCCGAGCGAGCCGGTGCAGAAGGTTACGCCGTTGGCGATACGATCGACGGCGTCGAGAACCTTGATGTAGTCCCGTTCGGTCGACAGGATCCGCGGCAGGCCGAGCAAGGGCCACGGCGGATCATCGCCATGGGCACAAAGCCGCATGTCGAGCTCCTCGGCAACCGGCACCACTTCCGACAGAAAATCGATTAGATTGGCGCGCAAGCGATCGGGGCCGATCCTATCATAGCGCGCGAGCGCAGTGCGGAGCTCGGCAACACTGTAACCGTCGGCCGAGCCCGGAAGCCCTGCACCGATGTTGCGCGACAGATCTGCGATCTTTTCCTGCGTCATCGACGCAAAGCGTTCGCGGGCTAAATCGACGAGCTCGCCCGGGTAGTCTTCCACGGCCCGTTGCCGTTGCAGCACATGGAGATCGAAGGCGGCGAAGTCGACAAGGTCGAAGCGCATAGCGCGCGCGCCGCCCGGTGTCTCCCAGCGCAGTTCGGTGCGCGTCCAGTCGAGCACCGGCATGAAATTGTAGCAGACCGTTGAGATGCCGGCTCTGGCGAGCTGCCGGAGACTTTCCCTCCAGGCATCGACATGGGCTTTCCAGTCGCCGGTCATCGTCTTGATGCTTTCGGATATGGGAATGCTTTCCACGAGCTCCCATTCCAGGCCGCCAGCACGAACCTCATCCTGGCGCTTGCGGATTTCCTCCATGGTCCAGGCCGTTCCGGTCGGCACATGGTGCAATGCGCTGACGATGCCCTGCGCGCCTGCCTGGGCTGCGTCGCGCACGCTCACCTTGTCGATCGGGCCGAACCACCGCCACATATGTCTCATCTGTCTTCCTCTTCTGGGCCAAGCATAGCCGCTGGCCTAAACGGGATTGGTCCGGCTGTCGGCAGCAAAGGCTGCGACAGCACGAAGGGGCGCCCCTGAACCGCTCGCTATCGGCAGGGGCAGCGTGATCAGGAAGGAAAAGGCGGGCAATTCGCCGAGCCTGGCGAAGTTCTCGCCGATCAGAACACCTGCGCCGAGCAGAAGCTTATGCGCAGGGAAATCGACGCTTCCGAAGCAGTCGAGCGAAAGGCAGTCCGATCCCGCAATGCGGATCCCGCGCGCAAGCAGGTATTGGGTCGCCTCTCGCGACAGGCCGGGCCAGTCGCTCAGAAACTGCGGATGATCGTCCAATTCACTCCAGAAACGATCCCAGCCGAAATGAAAGAAGACCGCATCGCCGTTTTCGATGACGCCATGTGTTGCCTCGAAGGCCTTGATCCGATCGACACCGACTGCCTCGTTCGGCGCACAGTCGCGCGCATCGATCTTGGCCATTCGGCCAAAGAATGTATGCAGGCTCACCGAATCGATCGCGCCGCCGCCGCGTACGAAATGCAGCGGCGCGTCGAAATGCGTGCCAGTATGCTCGCTCATGCCGATCGCATGATTGCAGGCGACATCACCGCGGTCATAGCTTTCAATGACTTCCTGGCAGAAGAGGGGGTGTGTCGGCCAGACCGGCATTGCCGGCGTCAGTGTATGCGTCAGATCCACGAGCGTCATGTCGCCGCCGAAGGTTCTGGCAAGGGTTGCGATATCCATCTCAGGCCGCCTTCGGCTGCGGCACCAGTGCGACGATCAGGATGATGAGCACGCCGGTCAGGAGAAAGCGGACGCCCGCCTGCATCTGGAAGGTATTGAGCATCGTCGCCATCAGATTGAAGAACAGCGCGGCGCCCCAAATGCCGACCGCATTGGCCTGACCTCCGGCGACGCTCGTGCCGCCGAGGACAACGACGGCGATCGCTTCCAGCAGATAGGTGTCACCCATGTTGAGCGCCGCACCGCCGGAAAAGCCTGCCAGCAGGAACCCGGTAAGGGCGGCTGCGACGCCGCAGAACAGGTATGCCAGCAGCCGGACGCGGCGGACGGGAACGCCCGCAAGGCGCGCTGCCCGTTCACTCTGACCGACGGCGAGCAACCGTCGGCCCCAGACACTGCGGTGCAGTATAAGGGCAACCGCCACGGTCAGAAGGATGACCACGAGCGGCATGATCCTCAATCCGCCGATGGACCAGAAGGTGAAGGCTGACAGGGCCGCCGGAGGTTTCAGTGTCGCCTCTCCGCCAAGGTTGAAGGCAAGCGACTGGAAGACGAAGCTCCAGGCGAGCGTCGCAATGATCGGCGGCAGGCGGAGCAGCGTGATCGCAAGGAAGTTTGCCAGGCCCGCGAGGGCTCCGACGACCAGCGTGACGGCGAGGCCGGGCAGGATCATGTCGTTGCTGCCGTGCATGATCGACATGGAGAGATAGGCTGCCAGTGTCAGGACGGACGGCATCGACAGGTCGATATTGCCGGGACCCGAGGCGATGACCATCATCTGGCCTGTGCCGACAACGACACTGAAGGCCGCGAAGACAAGCGCCGAGGATAAGGTCGGCACGGCGCTTCCGAAGCCGGAATAGGCGATCGTCGCGATCCACATGACGAGGGCAACGATGAAGCCGTAGGTCCAGGGTTTCAGGGAAAGGCGGCTCATGATTTTTTCTCTGCAAGGAGGATTCGTCCGGCGAGCACGAGGAACAGGATGCCGCCCTGCGCGCCGATCTGCCATGTCGGCGGAACCTGCAGAAAGCTCAGCAAGGAGCCAGCCAACGCAAGCGTGAATGCACCGATCACGGTGCCTACAGGCGAGACGATGCCGCCGGTGAACGAACCGCCTCCAAGAATGACGGCGCCGACGCCGAGCAGGGTGTAGGCGGGTGCGACATTCGGATCTCCCGAGGTCGTGAGACCGGTTAATGTGACGCCAGCGATAAGGCCCAGCAGGCCGGCGGCGGCATAGACGGCCGCGCGGATCGTCTTGATCGACCAGCCTGCGCGCTGGATCGCACGGGGATTGCCGCCAGCGCCTCGCAAGATTGCGCCATAGGACGATCGGTTGATGATAATGTGACCGACCGCGGCCGCAAACGCGGCGAGAATGATGGGTAGCGGCAGAACTGGCGGCTTCCAGGCCATGAAGCCAGTCAGCCAGGCGGGCGCCGAGCCGCCAGGTGCGGGCAGGATGATGATGGCGATGCCGAGCCATATGAACGACATGCCGAGGGTGACGATGATCGATGGCAGCTGGCGTAGGTGAATCAGGAGGCCGACAGCGGCATAGGCGATGATGCTTGCGATATAGATGGCGATCGCCAGAACGGGTGACGTGTCAAGGTAAAGCGCGGTCACACAGGTGACGAAGCCGACGAACGACCCGATCGAGAGGTCGATATCGCCGAGCATGATGACAAGCATCTGCGCGAGCGATGCAAACATCAGCGGCACGGCCAGCTTGAACAGAAGCATAAAGCCGAAGTAGCTCATCGCCGCTGGCCTGATCCAGAAGATCACCGCGAGCATCACGAGCAGGGCAACGGCCGGCAGGCCGACCTGCAAGGCCGGCGCCAGGCGCCTTCCGAGATCCCGGTTTCGTTGGGACATGGCGATGTCAGCCATTGGCGCCTCCGAAGGATGCTTCGAGGATACGGTTATGATCGATCTGATCGCCGGGAACTTCGGCCACCGCCCGCCCTTCTCGGAAGACATAAAGCCGATCGCAGTTCTTCAATTCCTCGAATTCCGTCGTATACCAGACAAAAGTACGGCCGCGGTCGGCTTCCTGGCGGATCAATTGGTAGACTTCCTGTTTGGTGCCAACATCAACGCCGCGCATCGGATCATCGAGGAGGATGACCTCGGCATCCGACGCAAGCGCACGTGCGAATAGGACCTTCTGCTGATTGCCGCCGCTGAGAGACAAGATGGGCGTGTCGATTGAGGGCGCCTTGACCTTGAGCCGACGAAACCAGGTCTCGGCGAGGTCCCGCGCCGAGGAACGTGACACGAAGCCTGCTCTTTGAAGTGCGTTGAGACTGCGAATCGTCAGGTTGTCGGCGATAGACCAGAGCGGCATGACGCCTTCGACACCGCGGTCACCGGCAACGAAGGCAACGGGCACTTTGCGCATTGCGCCATAAATGGCGCGAAGGCGCTCGCGCTGACCATGCCCGTCCAATCCGGCGAAGCCTATGACTTCGCCGGCCGATGCGTTGATCGGCTGTTCGGCGTCGTCTACGCCGGCGTGACTGACGACGAGCTTTTGCCGATCCCTGTCCTTTGCGGCCAGAGTGCGTTCGCTGTGGGTTTCGATGTTGCCCATCATGCCGACCAGGTCGGATCGCGTCAGGCCCGCGGCAGCGCGATCACCGACGATCGCGCCATCCATCATCACGACCACGCGGTCGCAGACGGTGAGGATTTCGTTCAGTCGATGGGTGATCAGGATACAGGCGATGTTTCGGGCGGCCGATGCCTTGATGAAGGCCAGCAGCTGCTCGGCGGGCTTGCTTCCGAGAGCAGAGGTCGGTTCGTCCAGGATGACGCAGCGAACCGTGTCGCCCGTCTCTGTGAAGGCCCTTGCAATCTCGACCATCTGGCGCTCGCCGATCGAAAGATCAGCGATCTTGGCGTCGGCGTCTATACCGTGACCGGGGAAGATATCGTCGAGTGTGCGGGTGATAAGGCGGCGGGCCCGCTGCCGCCAGCCGAAGCCGCGCAGGCTGCGATGAATGATGCGCGTGTTTTCAGCGGCGGACAGGTTGGCACATAGCGACAGCTCCTGAAAGACGCAGCGCAATCCGCCAGCCTGTGCTTCGGCTGTTCCCCAGCGATCGACGGCGTGGCCATCATAGACGAAAATCCCCTCGGTGCGCTCGATCGCGCCCGAAAGAATATTCATCAGTGTCGATTTCCCTGCGCCGTTGTGGCCGACGAGACCGACCACTTCTCCGTCGGCAAGGGTGAAATCGACGCCGACAAGCGCGTGCACGGCGCCGAAGGTTTTCCGCACGCCGCGCGCCTCGATGACGAGGCTCGCGGCTACGCGGGCAGCTGCTTGGGAAGACAGCATTGCGATCGCCTTACTTTGGAGCGGGAACCACGGGCAGCGGTTGCTTGTTGACGTTCGCGTCGATGATCTTCGCGACAAGGTCCTGCGGGTAGTCGGCGTTGACGACACCGCCCTCGGGCGCAGCCCTCAGCCAGGCGTCCAGATCCGGCTGATGGATCTGAAGCAGCGGAACCTCGACGAATTTCGGCACTTTCTTGCCGGCCAGGATCTGCTGCGCGACCCAGAAGGCAACCTGCGAAACGGATGGCGTGGCGCCCAGCGAGAAGGTCTCGTAACCGCTCGCGTCGTGTTCCTGCTTCCACAGGGCAAGTTCGTCCTGGCGATTACCCATGATAATGATCGGCAGCTTGCGATCGGCTGCCTTGAAAGCCTGGGCGGCGCCATAGCCGTCGCCGCCCTGCGTCAGGACGGCATCGATCTGCGGCAGGGATGGAAGGATGCCGGAGACTTCCTTCTGCGCGACCGTCGCCGTCCACTGACCATAGACTTCACCGACCTTCTTGTAGCTGGGGTGATCCGCGAGCGCCTTCTTGACGCCCTCGTTGAGGCGTTTGTCGAAGCCGTCGCCCGCCATACCGCGGATTTCCAGAATGTTCGCCGGCTTGTCGCCCAGCTTGCCGGCAATGAAATCCAGTTCCGCTTTGGCATAGGAATCGAGATCGTAGTCGACGCGGTATGCGCAGGGCTCGGTCACACCGCTAGCGAAGGCGACGACGACGATGCCGGCATTGCAGGCATCCTTGATTGCGCCGTTCAAGGCAGTATCGGAGCCGGCTAGCACGATGATCGCATCGTAGCCCTGGAGGATCAGGTTTTGAATCTGGGAAGCCTGTTCGGTAACAGAATTGTTCGAGCTGACGACTGCCGTGTCTGCGATCTTTCCATCGGCCTTGGCCTTGGCACCCATGCTTTCGAAGCTCTTGATCATCACCTGACGAAACGAATTACCGGCATAGGAATTTGAAAAGGCGATCTTCTTGCCGCTGGTGTCGCCGGTCGCGGCGCCGTCCTGTGCTGCCGCAACGCCGGCCGTAATGGCGCTTGCCATAAACGCCGCGATCAGGGCCTTCATTCTTGAAGCTTGCATGTCCACTATCCTCCCCGGATATCCTTGAAATCGTTGTCGGCGATGGATGCGCTCGATCTGGTCGAATGCGCAACCCTCCCTCAAGGCAGTGGATAGCTGCCTTCTATCGCCAGGCTGTTATTCATATACTACCATGGCAGTATGTCAACATAGGTGTGGATTGTTGCTCCGATTTATGCGATGCGATGGTCGAAAGAATAGATAGAGGGCGAGGCAATGGCCGGGAGACGACCGAACCAGATTAGCGGTGCAGGATCGACGGAGACCACTGCGGGATCGACCCAGATGCAGGCGATCAATCCCCGGCAGCCGATCGCTGGACAGGTCTACGAGCGGCTGAGGCGCGCCATCACCACTTTGTCGATGCTGCCTTCGGAAGCGCTTAGCGAAAAGGAGCTGTCACTCCAGCTCGGAGTGAGCCGGACACCCGTTCGTGAGGCCCTGATCCGCCTCGCCGATGAAGGCCTGATCGACATCTTTCCACAGCGAGGTAGCTTCGTCGCACCGATCCGGCTGCGGGATGTCGAAGAAGCGCAGTTCATCCGCGAATCCCTTGAAGTTGCGGTTGCAAGGCGCCTGGCAGGTGGCTGCTCTCGACGGTTTCTCACGGAAATCAAGAGTAATCTCTACGACCAGGAAAAGGCGGTCAACGCCGAGGCTTTCGATCTCTTTCTGGAACTCGACGAGGCCTTTCATAAGAGCTTCTGTGAAGAGGCGGGACTTTCGAAAAGCTGGCGTGTGATTCAGTCCGTGAAACTGCAGATGGACCGCGTTCGCTATCTCAGCCTTCCCGATCTCGGGCACCTGCGCGTTCTCCTCAATCAGCACCGCGCAATCGTCGATGCGGTAGAAGCGGGCGATTTGGAGCAAGCGGCTCACTCAATGGCTGCGCATCTCAGAGAAGTGCTTCGCACTGCGAAGACATTGAGCGAGCAACGGCGCGATCTCGTGGAAAACTGAGGTAGGGCAAACGCCGAAAAGAACTGTCGTTGACATTCTACCATGGTAGAGTTGCAATGCTTGGGCAGGGAAGCCGCTATCCGCCTTGCCGTTCGATTTCGAACTCTGCTTCTGGCAATGCGTGCATCCAGACCTTATTGCACAGCATGGCTTAAGGGCGATGAAGGTTATTCGCTGAGCAAACTTCATCTGAACTTGCCACAAGCGCAGGTCCGCGACGCATGAACCTGGTCCCACGGTGTGTCGGGTTGACGACGGGTTACGGGGCGCTCAGTCCTCTATTTGCAGTTTGATGTTATCGGATTTGGAACGAAATCGAACGCGCGGGCAATGCGTGTGCGGGATGAAGTTATACGCGAAGATGTATGAGGAGCGGGCTGCGCAAAGGGATGCCTGCCGACGGGGTTTGGATGATAGGCTGCCGTCATTTTCGTTCGAGGCGGGACAGGGAGTTAGAGGGCGTCCGAGCGAACGAGCTCGCGCATCCGCTGGACGAGGTCGTCCAAAATCATGATCCGGTGGCTGCCGGATGGGCGGATTGCGAAATAGGATACTTCGATTTTCGGCTCGAACGGGATCGCAACGATATCGGCGCCCGCCGATTGCAGGCTTGTGCGATCGACAATGCCCACGCCCATGCCAGCGGCGGCGAAATGGCAGCAATTGAGCATCGACGTTTCCATCGTGCTGGTCGGCTGATGCTCTTGCCCCGAGAAAGCGCGATCCAGTGCCAGTCTGAGCGGAGAATTTCGTCCGGGGATCAGCACGCGCTCATCGATGAGGTCGGCGGGCCGTATGATATTTTTGGAGGCAAGCCTGTGCCCCGGCGCCATAGCGGCGACGGCATGGGAACTGTGCAGGGTCGCGGCATTCTTGTCGGCCATGCGCGGTGAGCCAAACACGAAGCCCAAATCGTAGCGGTTCTTGTCGACCATATCCCAGATGTGCCGGCTGTTTTCGACGTCGATGACAAGCGGAATATCGCGCCGGTTGCCAACGACATCGAGGATGGCTTGATGAAGATATGGCCGGACGAGCGACGTCACGCTTGCAATTCTGAGAACGGTATTCTTGTGCCGACGAATATCGTCGGCGGCCTGTGCGATCTGATCGAGGCCGAGATACAGCCGTTCGACTTCCCGGAAAAGCTGTGTCGCTTCGACCGTCGGCACGAGGCGGGCTCCCACCCGTTCGAACAGCGTGATCTCGAGGATTTCCTCCAGGTCGCGGATGAGACGGCTTACGGCGGGCTGCGTGACATTCAAGGCATCGGCTGCAGCCGTGATCCCCCCTGTCATCATGACGCTTCTGAAGGCTTCCACTTGTCTCGGTTTCAATCGCATCCCAATGCCCTTTCCATAACATTAGGGCATGGACCGAACACAAAATGCAATTTTTCTTTTTGAGCCAGACTGTTTAGTTGCAGAGAAGATCTGCTTGGAGAGTGCGGATTTCGCAAACGCCGGAGGAACACCATCATGAAATTTCTAAAGGTCGCGGCTGTCTTGGCGGCATCCTTCCTTGTCATGCCGCTCGCGAGCCAGGCCAGGGATCTGACAGTTGGTCTCGCAGCCTCCACGACATCGATGGATCCGCAGTTTTACGTCGTCGGCCCGAACAGCGCGATCGCGCGCAATATCTTCGATGGCCTCGTCAATCAGGATGAGAAGCAGCGGTTGCAGCCGGCACTGGCGCTGTCCTGGAAGACCGTCGACGATACGACCTGGGAGTTCAAGCTTCGCCCGAACGTGAAATTCCACGACGGCAGCGATTTTACCGCAGATGATGTCGTTGCCAGCATCAAGCGCGTGCCGCTCGCTTCCAAGAACAGCCCCAGCTCTTTTGCGGCCTATGTCAAGGCGATCACGGAGGTCACTGCGGTCGATCCGCTGACGGTTCGCATCAAGACCGATGGCCCGACGCCCCTGCTGCTGAACAACCTCAGCCGTATCGCGATCCTGCCGGCCAAGATGCAGAACACCACGACGGAAGAGATGAATTCCGGCAAGGGCGTGATCGGCACCGGCCCCTTCAAATTCGTCTCCTGGACGCCTGACGATAACGTCGTGCTTGCCCGCAACGATGCCTATTGGGGCGAAAAGGCCGCCTGGGACAAGGTCACTTTCAAGGTATTCAAGAACAGCAGCGCCCGCGTCGCCGCGATGCTTTCCGGCGATGTCGATATGATCGAAAGCATCCCGACGGCGGACACGCGGCGGCTGCAGGCCTCCGACCAGTTGAAGGTCGTCAATGTTGCCGGAAACCGGATCATGTATCTTCATATGGATCAGGCGCGCGACGTATCGCCCTTCGCCAAGGGGCCCGACGGCAAGAACCCGCTCCTGAAGCCGGAGGTGCGCCGCGCGCTTTCCCTGTCGATCAACCGCGAAGCACTCGTCGACCGCATCATGGACGGGCAGGGTGTGCCCGCCGGGCAGCTCGTTCCGGAAGGCTATTTCGGCTATGATCCGTCCATCAAGGTCGATCCCTATGATCCGAACAAGGCAAAGGAGCTTCTCGCCAAGGCCGGTTATCCCAACGGGTTTTCGCTGACTTTCCATGCTTCGAACGACCGCTATCCGAACGATTCCAAGGTTGCCCAGGCGATCGGCCAGTTCTTCAGCCGTGTCGGCATCAAGACCGAGGTCGCGACCTTGCCGGGCAGCGTCTATTTCACGCGCGCCTCCAATCTGGAGTTCAGCTTCATCATGGGCGGCGCGGCGGTCGAAACGGGCGAGGCATCCGGCGTGCTCGGCCCGATCCTGGAGACCTTTGGCGACAAGGCTGGACAGGGAAATCGCGGACGCTATTCGAACCCGGAGTTCGACAAGACGCTGAACGAAGCACGCTCGATGCTCGATGACGGCAAGCGCGAGGAGCTTCTTCGCAAGGCGACCGAGATCGCAATGAACGATCTTGGCGTCATCCCGATCTTCTACCTCGCCAACACCTGGGCGGTGAAGAAGGACCTTTCCTATCCCGGCCGCTCGGATGGCTACACGCTGCCCTATTATGTGAAGCCGAACTGAGCGGGCGAAAGGGCGATCGAACATGTCTTTCCGCGGCGTATTTCCCTACCTCGTCTCGCCGATCGATCATTCCGGTCAGGTGATGAAGGGCGTGTTGGCCGACCTCGTGGATCACCTGATCGCTTCGGGGGTTCATGGCCTGACGCCGCTCGGCAGCACCGGCGAATTCGCCTATCTGAACTGGGATCAGCGCCGCAGCGTCGTCGATACGGTGATTGCCGCCAGCCACGGACGCGTTCCCGTGGTCGCCGGCGTCGCATCGACATCGACCAGCGACGCTGTCGCCCAGACCGAATACATGGTCGAGGCGGGAGCCGACGGCATCCTTGCGGTCCTGGAATCCTATTTTCCGGTCAGCGACGAAGGTGTCGAGGCCTACTTCACGGCCATTGCCAAGGCGGCGAAGGGACGGCCGGTGGTGCTCTATACCAATCCGCAATTCCAACGTTCCGACTTGAGCCTGCCCGTTATCGAGCGGTTGAGCCGGGTCGATAACATCCGCTACATCAAGGACGCCTCGACCAATACGGGGCGGCTGCTCTCCATCATCGAGCGCACCCAGGGCCGCATGGAAGTGTTCGCAGCCTCGGCCCACATTCCGGTCTGCGTGATGATGATCGGCGGTGTCGGCTGGATGGCCGGTCCCGCCTGCGTCGTGCCGAAGCAGAGCATCGCGCTCTACGAGGCCGCGAATGCCGGCGATTGGGCAAGGGCGATGGATTTGCAGCGGCCGCTCTGGCGGGTCAACGAGATCTTCGCGAAATACTCGATCGCCGCCTGCATCAAGACGGCGCTGGAGCTGCAGGGCTTTCCTGTTGGCGCCCCCATGCATCCGCAGCTTCCGCTTGGCGAGGCCGCGCGAATTGAGATCGCAGATGTTCTTCGTGAACTCGGCGCCCTTTGACATCGCATTTTCCATCTATTGAAGGCATTTCACCATGAAGCCGATTTCGATCATTGTCGATTGCGACCCGGGAATTGACGATACGATCGCACTTCTGACCGCATTCGTGTCGCCGGAACTCGATATACTCGGCATCACGCCGGTCTGCGGCAACCAGCCGCTGGAGCGCACCGTGCGCAACGCCCTTCAGGTGTGCGAGCTCGGCGGTCGTGCCGAGATCCCGGTCTTTGCAGGCTGTTTTCGCCCAATGTTGCGCGAGCCGATCCACGGCCAGTTCCACGGCAAGACCGGGCTTGGCAATACGGTCTTGCCTGAGCCTGAAAAGACGGCGGAGAGCAAATCCGCGGTCGATTTCCTCATCGACACCTTGAGCGAGGCAGCACAGACAGGCGAGCGCATTACGCTCTGCTGCCTTGGGCCGATGACCAATATCGCCGTCGCCCTCAGGATGAAGCCGCAGATCGCCGATGGCATCGAGCGGATCGTCATGATGGGGGGCGCCTATCGCGAGCCGGGCAACCGGACGATGACTTCCGAATTCAACATATTGGCCGATCCGCATGCGGCGCATGTCGTCTTCTCAAGCGGGATACCGCTCGTTGCGCTGGCGCTCGATGCGACGCATCAGGTGATGCTGAAGCCAGAGCATGTCGCCGAGTTCGCGCGCGTCAGCGGGCGCATCTCGCAGACGCTTGCCGAGCTGATGGCCTTCTGGGATCGCAACGATGTGCGCCGCTACGGTTCGCGCGGCGGCCCGCTGCATGATCCGCTGGTGATCGCCTACATCCTTGCCCCGCATCTGTTCGTGACCGAAAAGGCCCGCGTCTTCGTGGAGCACGAAAGCGAACTCTGCATGGGCCAGACCATTGCCGACTGGTATGGCAAGAGCGGTCTCGAGCCGAATGCCGACATCGTCACGAAGGTCGATGCCGAGGGCGTGATCGCCTTCTTTCTCGAGCGTTTGTCGCGCTACGCCGAAAAGGCCATCGCATGACACGTCATAAGGTCATCATCGATGCCGACCCGGGCGTGGACGATGCCGCGGCCATCCTGATGGCGCTCGCATCGCCGGAAATCGACGTGCTCGGCCTGTCGATCGTTGCCGGTAATGTTCCCCTTCGCGATACGGTGCTCAACGCCTGCAAGATCGTCGGCCTCAGCGGCCGCGACGACGTGCCGGTTCATGCGGGAGCTACCGGGCCGCTGGTCCGCGATCAGGTTTTTGGCAAATATGCCAGCATCGGCGCCTTTGACGATGGCTTGGTCATGGCCGGCGGCATCGGCGCTTCCAGCGAGCATGCCGTCCATTTCATCGTGCGCTCCGCCCGCGAAGCGGCAAAGGCCGGCGATCAGATCACCATCTGTGCCATCGGGCCGATGACCAATATCGCCTTGGCGCTCATCCAGCATCCGGACGTGGCATCCGGCATCCGGCAGATCGTTTCGATGGGCGGAGCCTTCACGGCGCTCGGCCACCGCACCCCCTGGGCCGAGTTCAATATCTATGCCGATCCGCATGCCGCCGAGGCCGTTTATCGGTCCGGCTTACCGATCGTCATCATGCCGCTCGACATGACGTTTCAGGCCCTGTTTACCTCGGAGCATTTCGAGCAGTTTCGGGCTGGAGGCGAGGCGGGGAATGCACTTTTCAATCTGTTTTCGACCTTCGACCGCAGCGATATCGGGCGTTTTGGCAGGCCGGGCGGCCCGATTCACGACGCCACCACCATTGCCTGGCTCATCCGTCCGGATCTGTTTCGCGGCCGCGAAGCTTTCGTCGGCGTGCAGGTGACGGGCCTCACCATGGGCCACACCTATGCCGATTTTTACGGAAAGATGGATCGCCCGCCGAATGCCACCGTTATCACCGAGGTCGACGAGGCCGGGTTCATCGCACTGCTGATCGAGCGCATCGTCCGCTATGGGCGGAACGGGTTCGGGAAGACAGCGCAGGGAGGTTGAAAACATGGGCGGATATTTGCTGAGCCGGTCGATCCAGACCGTTCTTACCTTGCTCGTCATGTCGGTTCTGGTCTTTGCCGGGCTCTATCTCGTCGGCAATCCCGTCGACGTGCTCTTAAGTCCCACGGCAACGCCGGCGGAGCGTCTTCAGGTCATTCAGTCCTTCGGACTCGACAAGCCTGTCTGGGAACAATACTGGCTGTTTCTCACACGCGCGCTGTCGGGGGATCTCGGCAATTCCTTCGTCTATAATCAACCGGCGCTGACGTTGATCCTTCGCCGCATGCCGGCAACCTTGGAGCTTGCCTTCGTCGCGCTCATCATGGCGCTGGTCATCGGCATACCGCTCGGCGTCTATGCCGGCCTGAAGCCGAACGGCCTGATCTCGAAATCGATCATGACCTTCTCGATCCTCGGTTTCAGCCTGCCGACCTTCTGGATCGGCCTCGTGATGATCATGCTGTTTAGCGTTCATTTCGGCTGGCTGCCGGCCTCCGGCCGGGGCCAGACGGTGCCGGTTTTCGGGGTGCCGCTCAGCCTCTTCACCTTGGACGGCCTCTCCCATCTGGTATTGCCGGCCTTCAATCTGGCGCTCTTCAAGATTTCGCTCGTCATCCGCCTGACCCGCGCCGGCGTAATGGAGACGATGCAGCTCGATTTCGTCCGGTTCGCTCGCGCCAAGGGCCTGACCGAGCGGCGGATCGTCACCGTGCATGTGCTGAAGAACACGCTGATCCCGCTGATCACCGTGATCGGCCTCGAACTCGGATCGTTGATCGCCTTTGCCGTCGTGACCGAGACGATCTTTGCCTGGCCCGGCATGGGCAAGCTCATCATCGACGCGATCGGCGTGCTCGACCGACCGGTCATCCTCGCCTATCTGATGATCACCGTCGTGATGTTCAGCGTCATCAACCTGCTGGTCGACATTCTCTATTCGATCGTCGATCCCCGCGTTCGTCTCGAAGGGAATTCGTAATGGCCGACAATAGCTCGAACGCTGGTTCGGTGCATGCGGGCGAGGCGGGTGCAGACAAGGCCGTCTCGCGTTCGCCCTTCCGGCAGACGATGTCGGCCCTGCTGCACGACAGGCTTGCGCTGGCAGGGCTGATCCTCCTCGCCATCTTCGTGGTTGCGGCAATATTCGCGCCGCTGCTCGCCCCGCAGAACCCCTATGACCTGTCCCAGCTCGACATTCTCGATGGGCGCCTGCCGCCCGGCTCGCATAGCACGAGCGGCATGCTTTACCTGATCGGTACGGACGATCAGGGTCGCGATCTGATGAGCGCGATCCTGTACGGCCTGCGTACCAGCCTGCTCGTGGGGATATCGAGCGCCGCCGTGGCGCTGGTCATCGGCGCTTCGATCGGGCTCGTCAGCGCCTATGTCGGCGGCCGCCTCGATGCCTTCCTGATGCGAATAGTCGATATCCAGCTAAGCTTCCCCGCCATTCTCATCGCGCTGATCTTTCTGGCGATCCTCGGCCAGGGCGTCGACAAGATCATCCTGGCGCTCATCGTCACGCAATGGGCCTATTATGCCCGCACGATCCGCGGCTCGGCGCTGGTGGAGCGCAAACGCGCCTATGTGGATGCGGCCCGCTCGATGGCCTTGCCCGATGGCAGCATCCTCTTTCGCCATATCCTGCCGAATTGCCTGCCGCCCCTGATCGTGGTTGCCACGATGCGCGTGGCCTATGCGATCATGCTGGAGGCGACGCTCTCCTTCCTCGGCATCGGCCTGCCGGTCACGCAGCCGTCTCTCGGCCTGCTGATTTCCAACGGCTTCGAATATATGCTCTCCGGCGATTACTGGATCAGCTTCTTTCCGGGCCTGGCGCTTCTCCTGCTCATCGTCGGGATCAATCTTATCGGCGATGCGCTGCGTGATATCCTCAATCCACGGCGGGAAGGCTGAGCCATGACCAAACCGATCCTTTCGATCTCCAAGCTCAACACGGCTTTCCGTGTCGGTGGCGAATGGCGCAATGTCATCCGCGATATCAGCTTCGATATCGGCCCGAAGGAAACCGTTGCCGTCGTCGGCGAATCCGGCTCCGGCAAGAGCGTCACGGCAATGTCGATCATGCGGCTTCTGTCGCCGGCCAATTCGAAGATCACTGGCAGGATCGAGTTCGAGGGACGCGATCTCCTGTCGCTGCCGCTTGCCGATATGCAGGCGATCCGCGGCAATCGGATCGGCATGATTTTCCAGGAGCCGATGACCTCGCTCAATCCCGTCCTGAGGATCGGCCGGCAGATCACCGAGGTTCTGGTGCAGCATCGCGGCATGTCGCAATCGCAGGCCGAGGCCGAAGCCGTGCGCCTGCTCGAAAAAGTACGCATTCCCTCGGCAAAATCGCGCCTCGACGAATATCCGATGAATTTTTCCGGCGGCATGCGCCAGCGCGTGGTGATCGCGATCGCGCTTGCCTGCGATCCGAAGCTTCTGATCGCCGACGAACCGACGACTGCGCTCGACGTGACCATTCAGGCGCAGATTCTCGGCCTGATCAAGACGCTGCAGGAAGAGGAGGGCATGTCAGTCCTCTTCATCACCCATGACATGGGCGTCGTTGCTGAAATCTCAGACCGCACGGTCGTCATGTATCGCGGCGAGCAGGTGGAGACGGATGCGACGGCCGCGCTCTTTGCCAGCGCCAGGCATCCCTATACGCGCGCGCTTCTCTCGGCCGTGCCGCAACTCGGCTCGATGACCGGGACGGACCGGCCATTGCGCTTTCCGCAGTTGGATATGGCGACCGGCGCGGTGCAGCCTGTGAAGCCGACCGAGGATACGGTAAGGCTCAATCAGCCGCCGATCCTGAAGGTCGACAACCTCATCACCCGTTTTCCGGTCAAGCGCGGTTTCCTGCGCAGGACCGTCGGCAACATCCACGCCGTCGAGGGTGTTTCGCTCGAACTCCGGCAGGGCGAAACCCTGTCGCTGGTCGGCGAATCCGGTTGCGGCAAATCGACGACCGGACGTTCGATCATTCGTCTTACCCCGGCAATGTCCGGCGAAATCCGTATCGACGGCAAGGATGTCCTGAAAGCCGGCAAGGACGATCTTGCCAATATCCGGCGCGAAGCGCAGATGATCTTCCAGGACCCATTCGAAAGCCTCAATCCGCGCATGCGTATCGGCCAGGCGATCGCCGAACCGATCATCGCGCATGGGCTGGCAAGCGCCTCGCAGGCAAAGGGTCGCGTCGGCGACCTTCTCGAACGGGTCGGCCTTTCGGCATCGATGGCGGATCGCTTCCCGCACGAATTCTCGGGCGGGCAGCGCCAGCGTGTGTGCATCGCCCGCGCACTCGCGCTCGAGCCGAAGCTTCTCATCGCCGATGAATCGGTTTCCGCGCTCGACGTCTCCGTCAAGGCGCAGGTCATCAATCTCATGCTGGACCTGCAGGAAAAGTACGGACTCGGCTATCTCTTCATCAGCCACGACATGGCCGTGGTGGAGCGCATCAGCCACCGTGTTGCGGTGATGTATCTTGGTGAAATCGTCGAAATCGGGCCTCGACGGGCGGTTTTCGAGAATCCGCAGCACGACTATACCAAACGTCTGATGGCGGCGGTCCCTGTTGCCGACCCGACCCGCCGTTCGACGCGCCGTATCTCCAATGAGGAGATCGGAAGTCCGTTCCGTGTTGCAAACTATGAGCCGCCAAAACGCACCTATGAACAGGTGAGCCCGGGACATTTTCTCCGGGTTGCCTGAATGGGGAGGCAATCGCCGGGCAGCGCGAACAGCCACCGGGGTTAAAGCAATTCCAGGAAAAGTGCATAGCGTTTTCCGTCCGGAGTTGCGTCAAGGCAAAAGGAGAGAGCGTTTTCGCGCTTCGAAGAAAAGCAGAAGCGCTCTGGGTGAGGGTATCCTTCCACGCCGCTTTCGTCTCGATCCCGCATCTCCCGCTTAACAGGCGGAAGATTGTGTCCGGGAAATTATGGAGCCATGGCGGCAAGCCGTATGACCGGAGAATTGTTGCGTATTAGTCACTGGCGGGAACAAACGTTATGTCTGGCGGCAACCGGGCGATGCGGGCAAGTCCGGATCGGTCCGGGCTTATCCCATGAAAAAACATGATATTTCCAATCATATTTTTATCCGGCTGCCGGATTTCCAATCGATCGGTCCGCTCCTGAACTATTGCAGAGCAGGAAAATCCTGATTAGTCGCTGACCGCAGCGGAGCAGCTGATGCAATATTTTCGCGCTGGCGGGACGTGACTATGAGTTGGGATTTAAACGGTCTCTTTAGACGGCATGCCAAGGAAGTCGTACGCTTTCTGTGCCGGCGCGGCATGAACAGGGAAGCAGCTCACGATCTCACGCAGGATGCGTTCGTGCGATTGCTGGCCTACAATGGCCGTTCCGATCGCAGCGCCGGCAATCCGAGGGCGCTTCTTTTCCATGTCGCCCGCAATCTCAGTATCGATTTTTACCGGCGGGAGCGCCTCGTCCAATATGCCGACCTCACGGATGAAGAGTTTTTCGCGATTCCCGATCTCAGTCCTTCGGTCGAAACGATCGTCTACGATCAGCAGCGTCTTGCAATTACCGCTGCCGCGCTCGCAGAGCTTCCCGAACGCACCCGGCTTGCGTTCGAACTGCACCGTCTTGGCGATATGACGATCAACGAGGTTGCCGAACAGCTCGAATTGTCGTCGACACGGACATGGACTTTGATTCGGGAGGCCTACCACCACATCAGGCAGCGCCTTCAGGCCGCCGCCGACTGAATGCGGATAAATTGAAGCGCTTGTTCGTTTCCATCTATAGTGCCCAACCGATCCAGCTTACCGACAAGACCAATCATGCAGCAAGATACCGGCGACGATGATCGATTGTTCGAAGAGGCGATGAATTTGATCATCCGCCTGCAGAACGATCGCAGCAATCCCGTTGCGCTAAACATGATCCGCCATTGGCGCGCAATGAGTCCGGAGCACGAGCGCATATGGGCGGAGGTACTGGAAATCCACGCCATGTCCGGAAAAGTTCTCACGGATCAGTATCAGCTCGAATCCGCACCTGGGATTTCCCGACGCAAATTGATGCTCATGGGGGCGCTCCTCCTCGGGACGGCTGCAACCGGGGGGCTGGCCGGTCCGGGGCTCATCGCGAGGGCAAGTGCCGATTTCGCCACGACGACGGCCGAGATCAAACGCGTGGCCTTGCCGGATGGAAGCGTGCTGACGCTCGGCCCGGATAGCGGGATCAAGGTGGCGTTCAGCGAGCGGCGGCGAGACATACGATTGCTCTATGGCATGGCGTTCGCGGAGGTTGCCAAGGATGCCGATCGTCCCTTCTCCGTTGGCGTGGATGAGATCACGGCAACCGCGCTCGGAACCGCCTTCGATGTCAGCGATGACGACGGCTTCGTGACGATATCGGTCGATCACGGCCTGGTGCAGGTCGATGCCTCGATAGTCGACCGGGCGCAACTTTCAGCCGGTCAATGGTTGAGGGTCGATACGAACGGGAAACGTTTCGATCGCGGCGCACGCAACCTCGGGCAGATCGCCGTCTGGCGCGACGGCATGATCGTTGCCGACAACGAGCCGATCTCGGCCGTCATTGCCAGGATTACCCGCTGGCAGTCCGGGAAAGTATTGGTCGCCGATCCGGGCCTCGGGTCCCTGCCCATTAGCGGGGTGTTCGATCTCAATCAGCCGCTCAGGGCACTCGAAGCCGTCGTCCAGCCTTATGGCGGCAGGGTACGTCAAATTTCGCCGTGGCTCACCGTCATTACGAAAATCTGATTTTTTTCCTCAGGAAAAGAGAAAATCCAGCGGCCACGCTCGTCTCCATCCATAGGGCGGCACATACCGAGCTTGAGCAGGCAAAGCACGCTCTTTCGCATCTGTATGAATTGGAGTGGTTTAATGGGGCGTGGATTGGCTTTTCTGCTTCGGGACAGGAATAGCGGCGGAGCAGGCTTGGCTGCGTTGATGGTGTCGACCATGTCGGTCGGCCTGGGTGTCATGCACACAGGCCCGGCGCTTGCGCAAACGACAGCCGAGGTCAACTTCTCGGTGCCGGCGGGGTCGCTGGATCAGGCGCTTGCCGCCTTCGGCAGGCAATCCGGTCTTCAGGTCACCTATACCCCGTCGATCACAGCAGGCAAGAAGTCGCCCGGCGCATCCGGACATCTCTCCCCCGATCAGGCGCTTGCCCGAATCCTCAAGGCATCCGGCCTGTCTTTCTCATTCACCAATTCCACAACGGTCGCGATTTCGGCGGCAGCGGCGGGGGGCACTGTCGACAGCACCGGTGCGACTGCGTTGGCACCCATTGAAATTCGGAGCGGCAAGGAAAGTGCGTGGGGGCCGGTAAACGGACTGGTCGCGACGCAAAGCGCTTCGGGCACGAAGACCGACACGCCGCTCGCCGAAACGCCCCAGTCGATATCGGTCGTTTCCCGCAAGCAGCTTCAGGATCAGGCGGTGCGCAACGTCGGAGAGGCGCTGCGTTATTCGCCGGGCGTGCTTGCGGAAGAGTACGGAGGCACGGATTCGCGTATCGACCGTTACATGATACGTGGTTTCGCCGGCACCAATCCCTATCTGGATGGCCTGACCACCAACACTTACTACACGCTGCTGTCGCCGAAGATAGAACCCTATGGGCTTGAGCGGGTCGAGGTGTTGAGCGGGCCGGCATCATCGCTCTACGGCGCGAATAGTCCAGGCGGACTCGTTGCCGCGGTCAGCAAACGTCCGACCGATACGCCGCTGCACGAATTTCAATGGCAGGTCGGCTCGCCGAAGGGCGTATCGGGTGCCTTCGATTTCAGCGGGCCGGTCAGCGACGACGGAACTCTCCTGTATCGCTTGACGGGTATTGCGCGGACGGCAAATACCCAGGTCGATCACGTCGACACCAAGAACTACTACATTGCGCCCGCCTTCACCTGGAAGCCGGATGAGGATACGACCTTTACCTTCCTCTCCAAGTTTCAGCGATCGAACGACGGTGGTCTGGTGCAGAACCTGCCGGCATTGGGTACGCTCTACGGCGCGTCGTTCGGCAAGATTCCAACCAGCCTGTTCACCGGAGAGCCCGATTTCAACGATATTACCCGCTCCAGCAGGTCGGTGGGCTATTCGTTCGAGCATCGTTTCAACGACGTTTGGACGGTGCGCCAGAATTTGCGCTATTCCTATACGGATACGGATATTCAAGAGATCGGGACCTCGGGGTTCATCCCCGGAACCACTCAACTCGACCGCTGGACTTTGGGTGCAAGAGCCAATCTTCATGATCTTGCGGTGGACACGCAGGCGCAAGCCAAGTTCGATACCGGGCCGCTCGATCATACGCTTCTGTTCGGCGTCGATTATATGCGTTCGCACAGCCGTTGGTATGAGAGCGACGGATCGGCGTCGCCTCTCGATGTGCTCGATCCGGTCTACGGCCAGCCTTTCACCGTACCGGCGGTCGATTTCGCGACCGACGATCATCTCCGGCAGACAGGGGTCTATGCTCAGGATCAGGTTGCCTTCGGCAATTGGCGCGTTTCCGGCGGGCTGCGTTACGACTGGGCGAAGACCAGCGACACGGATCTGGTTTCGGACGGCAATCCAACCGTCGAGAACGACGACAAGAAACTGACCGGGCGCTTCGGCCTCCTTTATCTTTTCGACAACGGGATCGCTCCCTATTTCAGCTATTCGACCTCGTTTCAGCCGTCGCCCGGCCTGAATTCGACGACCGGCGATGCGTTGAAGCCGACCACCGGCAAGCAATACGAGGTCGGCGTGAAATATCAGCCGTCCGGCTACAACAGCTACATGACGGTTGCCGCTTATAATCTCGACCAGACCGATGTGACGACAACCAATCCCGGCCCGCCGGTGACCTACGCACAGACCGGAGCCATCCGTATGCGCGGCTTCGAAGTGGCGGGGGTCGCCGATCTGGACAACGGCCTGAAGCTGATCGCGAACTACACATACAATAACGGAGAGATCACCAAGGACGATGATCCGTCTCTACGTGGAAACCGGCCGAAGGACGTGCCGAAAAGCATGGCCAGCCTGTGGCTGGACAAGACCATCGAAAGCGGCGCAGCCGAGGGGCTTGGGTTCGGCGCGGGTGCGCGCTATGTGGGCAGCCGTTACGGCGACAACGCCAATACGCTGAAGATCCCGGATTATTTCCTCGTCGATGCCTCCATCCACTATGATTACAAGGATTGGCGTTTCGCGCTCAACGGCACCAATCTGTTCGACAAGAAATATGTCGGCACCTGCGATGACGATACGTTCTGCTACTATGGAGAGCGCAGAGCGGTGCTGGGCACCGTCTCGGTAAAATGGTGATCCGGGACCGGTCCCGGCCCGGCAGTGCCCCGCAGGCAAACGGTCGGATGGGAAACCCGTTGGGACGCCGGCGATTTATCGCCGGCGCAGCCGCAACTCTGATCGGGTATCCCCTGACGTCGAAGGCGGCGCCGCAAGAACGCAGAATCGCCTCCTTGAACTGGGCGATCAGCGAGACACTTTATGGCCTGGGCATCACGCCGATCGCCGCAGCCGAGACGGCGTCCTATGATCTGGTGGTGGGGCAGCCAAGGACACCGGCCACGACCGTCGACATCGGGCTGCAGGGTGCACCGAATTTCGAATATATCGCGCAACTGTCTCCCGACATCATCCTTATCCAGACCTGGCAGGAGGCACTGCGGGCACCGCTTGCGCGATGCGCGCCGGTCGAAACCATTGGCATTCATACCGGGGAGGGCGACGTCTATCGGCATGCCTGCGATGCGGTCCGCAAGATCGGAGCCCTGACCGGACGTGTAGTCGAATCGGAAACATTTCTTGCGGGTGTGGAGGCCAGGTTCGCGTCGTTGCGAAAGAGCATGCAGGCCAAGCCGATGGTTCCACTGTATCTCGTACAGATGATCGACGACAATAATCTCACGGTTTTCTCGCGGGGAAGCCTGTTCGACGCCGCTCTTTCCAAGCTCGGCCTCGTCAACGCATGGCAGGGCGAACCCACTTTGCTGTGGGGAGGGGCCGTCATCGGCATCGAGCAACTCGCGACAGATCCCAAGGCCCGGATAATACTCATCGATTCTCCCGGGCTTGCGCCGGAGGAAGCCCTGACGAAGAGCCCGTTGTGGGCGACATTGCCGGCGGTTCGATCGGGTCGCTTTACCAGGATCCCGTCATTCTGGGGGTTTGGAGCGCTGCCGACGACTATCCGTTTCGCAGAAACGATCGCCTCCAGCCTCGAAGGCATCCCCGGATGATCGCATGAAACCGCGGGCTCAATCCTCCAGCGCAAATGCACTTATCGTCGGCGGTCTATTGCTTGCGCTGGCTCTCGTGCTGACGGGGTTCAATCTCAACGCCGCATTTCCGCAGCTTGGATGGCACGATCTGGCGCGGCGAGCCCGCGAAGGGGATCTGCCTGCAGCCATCGCATTCTATAGCGCATTGCCGCGTATCGCCGTCGCCATGCTCTGTGGTGCCGGGCTCGCATTATGCGGAACCATCTATCAACAAGTGCTGCGCAATCCGCTGGCCGAACCTTCGACGCTCGGGGTTTCTTCGGGTGCCTATCTTGCGGTATCGGCCTTGTCCTGGCTGCTGCCAGGGCTGGGGATGCCGGAGAGAATTCTTATCGCCATGGCAGGAGCGGGGCTCGCCATGGCGCTGGTGCTGATCCTGGCCTGGGGTCACGGATTGTCGGTTCTTGCACTGTCCCTAAGCGGATTGACCTTGAATCTCGTGTTCGGCTCACTTGCGTCGATGATCATCACATTCCATCGCGATGGCATGGTGTCATTGTCATTCTGGGGCTCGGGAGCGCTTCGGCAGAATGACTGGGGGGCGGCCGAAACCCTGGTATTCACCCTTCTTCCTGCTGCAGTGGCTCTTCTTCCAGCCGCACGGTCGCTCTCATTGTTCAGCATCGAAGATGAGATCATGGCAGGACTGGGCGTCTCTGTTCGAGCCTTTCGGTTGCTGGCACTCATATTGGCCACATGGATTGCCGCCGTCATCGTCGCCTGCGTGGGGATCATCGGCTTCGTCGGGCTCGCCGCCCCTTGGCTTGCTCATCTGTTTGGAGCCCGGCGAATGGCGGCGCGCCTATTGGTGTCCGCAATGACCGGTACGGCGCTGCTGCTGGCAACCGATCAACTGTTAATTGCATCCGGTCCCATGGCGCAGTCGATTCCAGCCGGCTCATTGACGGCTTTGCTCGGCGCACCGGTGCTCCTGTGGCTATTGCGCAAGCCAAAGGCGACGCCGCCGACGGCCGCCGCAGGCGCCTCCGTTTTTTCGATCCCGCGTGCGCCGACCATGCCCGCCGTTCTTATTCTGGCGATTCTTGGCATGGCGGCGGCCATGATGATCGGACGGGACGCTCATGGCTGGCATATCCTCGATTATGATCGATTTGCAAAGGTTCTCCCCTGGCGGTGGCCGCGCGTGCTGGGCTCGGCCGCGGCCGGAGCAGCCTTGGGGATTGCCGGCTCCAGCCTGCAACGATTGACCGCCAATCCGATGGCAAGCCCTGAAGTTCTGGGCGTTTCAAGCGGTGCGATCCTTGGCGCCCTGCTTGCCATGTTCATCGCCTCGCCGGATCTGCCAGTGACCCAGGACATCGGAGCCGTCGCCGGTTCGGGAGTGGTGGTTGCACTTTTGGCGCTGTCTGCGCGCCGCGGCAGATCTGCGGCAGGGCATGTTCTGATGGTCGGAATAGGTCTTGGCACGGTACTCAGCGCGATCTCGAGCGCGATCGCACTCCTACCCGACCCGCGTTTCCAAATCCTCCAGCTCTGGATTGTCGGATCGACGGATGGCATCTCGCCGCTCTCTGCCGTTGTTATGGCTGTGGTGGCAATGGCCGGTCTCGGCGCCGCATGTCTTCTAAGGCGCTGGCAGGCGATGCTGCAGCTCGGCGCGCCCTTTGCCATCGCCGGCGGCGTTGCCGTCGGACGGGCGCAGATGGCTATGCTGATGCTCGTGTCGGTGCTTTGTGCAATTGCAACGCTGATCGTCGGCCCTCTGAGTTTCATCGGACTGATGGCGCCGCATCTTGCCGAAAAACTCGGCGGTCGGCGGGTGGTTTCTCACCTGCTTCTTACGGCGATTCTTGGTGCGCTGATCATGGTTCTCGCAGACTGGCTGGGGCGAAACCTTTCGTTTCCCTACGAGATTCCCGCAGGTCTGCTCGCCACATTGATTGGAGGGCCTTATTACCTATGGCTTTTCCACAAGCGTGCCACCTGAACGCACCAGGGCACCGAGACGTGTCCCTCTGAAGTTCCTCGCCCGGCCGGTGGTGAATGGTCATGGGGGCGAGCTAAGCCAAATCCGCCAATTGTTATCAGGACCTTGAATCGGGTCGCAATTCATATCTTTCCAAGGGCAAAAGCCAGGTGAGCTCCTATTGAGCGAAACTCGCGCAAGTTTACGCCGGGGTTGATACGGATCTTTCTGAGAATATCCTGAATATTGAGTCAGTATATCCAGAAGCTCTCTACCCATCATAGGAAGCGCAGGATCTGCGCCTGCACAGCGGCTCTCAGCCCAGCGCGCATGCTCCTCAGGCGACGGGCGGCTTGCTATAGCCATCAGGCGATAGGCCCGTTTTTGCTTTGGTAGAAATCATTGGTAAGCTAAGCAAGTCGACACCGAAGATCGGCGTCGCCATCCGGCTCATCCTTGAATTGCTCGATATTTTCAAGCACATGAGAAAGGGTGGGCCAATCACCGCCATTACGGCTCTTCCTGCAAGACGTTCAATTTGTTCGTGAACTTTGCAGGATAAAAATGGAACCATTCGGGCACCATGGGTATTGCCCTTGCCGAGCGGCCCTGACGGTCGACAATATGCCCGGTTGGGAGTGCCGATCTTGAAGAAGATAAACATAAACGCAGCGAAGATTGCCGAACGCGTCGATCGATTAATCGTGCGTTCAGGGTGTTAAAGCTAGTTAAGCGGCAACGATTGCCCCGGTTGCTGTCAAGCGGGTGGGGTGCTGTAACGAAGATCTCAGGCTCCCGGTTGTCGTTTCCAGAACCCCGGATTCCGGAAACGACGCGACAAAAGCGAAAGACACATGTCGTCTAAAGATACTGTCAACGATTCTGCTTCAACCTCCCAGATGGATCATTCGGATCGCGAATTCGGCATCCGCGCCGCTCTTTTGTCAAACGAGCAGCTGAGGGCCAGGGCTGCAAAATTTGCCGAGAACCGGACGCTGGATTTCGTTCAGTTCAAAGACTTCGATTTTTATCTCCGCCATAAAGAGAACGAGACCGAGATTCTCCGGGTCTATCGTGCCGCCGCGACGGATGTCGACGCCGGCGAGAGCATCACGCCGGCCGCCGAATGGCTGCTCGACAATCACTACATCGTCGAGGAAGCAATTCAGGAAGTTCGCCGTGACTTTCCGAAGAAGTTCTATCGCGAACTGCGCAAGATCAAGCTCGATGGGACGGAGGTGCCGCGCACGCTCGCACTCGCTTGGCTTTACATGGCGCATGCGCACAGCAATATCAGCAATGCCGGCATGACGGCGGTGACGGAGGGGTTTCAGGATCGCGAAACTCTGCGGATCGGCGAACTCTGGGCTCTGCCTTCGCTGGTGCGCTACGTACTGATCGACAATCTTCGCCGGGTGGCATCGCAGATCGACAAGAGCCGTCAGATGCGTGCGGCCGCCAATGCGGCGGCCACCGAGGCGATTGCGCTCGGCGATGCCGGCGCGGCGCAACATCTGGAGACGCTGGCCGCCAACATCGACGACACGACCTTCGTCACGCAGCTGCACTATCGTCTTCGCAATGCGCTCGAGCCAACGGAAGCCGCGCTGAACTGGCTCGAAGGCAAGCTTGCCGCCAGGGTGACGGATGCGGAAACCGTCATGTCGGCCGAGCAGACCCGCCTTGGCGCAGCCAATGCGCTCATGGGCAGCATCATCAAGAGCCTGCGCGAGATCAACGATACCGACTGGTCCGAATGGGTCGAAGAGGTCAGCACCATCGACAAGCTGCTCTGGCAGCAGACGGATTATGCCGAGCTCGATTCCGGCTCGCGCAACAGCTATCGCCGCCAGATCGAAAAGCTCGCAAAACGCTCCGACAAGACGGAAATGGATATTGCCGAGGCGGCCGTCCGGCTGACCGAACGTGCAAAAAGCGAGCAAAGGGACGGATCTGCGGGCAACGTCGGCTACTATTTCGTCGGTAACGGGCGCCCGGCGCTCGAGGCGGAGATCGGATTCCGGCCGACGCTTGGCCTGCGCTTCATGCGCATGGTCCGCAAGCTGAACTGGCTATCGATCGCCATTCCCGTGCTCTTCCTGACATTGCTGGCACTGATTCTGGTCGAATGGGTGTTCGTCGACACCGGCATGCCGCTTTTTGCGACCGTTGTCCTGCTGCTGATGTTTGCGCTTCCTGCATCCGAGGGCGCGACGGGCCTCTTCAATTTCTTTGCCACGTTCTTCATTACCCCGGATCGCCTGGTCGGCTACGAGTTCAAGAAGGGATTGCCTGCGGACGCGCGCACGCTCGTCACCATCCCCTCCCTGATCGGCAGGCGCGAGCATGTCGACGAACTCGTCCGCAATCTGGAGGTGCATTATCTTGCCAATGCTCGCGGCGAGATTTATTACGCTCTCCTGACCGACTGGCCGGACGCGGAAGAAGAACAGACCGCCCGCGATCTCGAAGTCCTCGACTACGCGCGAAGCAAGATCGCCGAGCTGGAATCGCGTTACTCGGAGGAAGGCAGGCAGCGCTTCTATCTCCTGCATCGCCGCCGGCAGTATAACCCGGCCGAGGGCGTCTGGATGGGTTGGGAGCGCAAGCGCGGCAAGCTGCATGAACTCAACATGCTGTTGCGCGGCAGCCCGGACACGAGCTTTATTCCGGGCGTCGATGTGGTGCCGGCGGACGTCAAGTACGTCATGACGCTGGACAGCGATACGCGCATTGTTCGCGATACCGTGACGAAGCTCGTCGGCAAGATGCACCATCCGATCAACCGGCCGGTTTTCGACGACAAGAAGCAGCGCGTCGTCGATGGCTATGGCGTGCTGCAGCCGCGCGTGACGCCGTCGCTGACGACGGGCAAGGATGCATCCGCCTTTCAGCGTGTCTTCTCCGTCAATCGTGGTCTCGATCCTTACGTCTTTGCGGTTTCCGATGTTTATCAGGACATCACCGGCGAGGGCAGCTTCACCGGCAAGGGCCTCTACCATGTCGATGCCTTCGAGGCTTCGCTGAAGGGCCGGATCAGCGAAAACTCCATCTTGAGCCACGACCTTCTCGAAGGCTCGATGGCGCGATGCGGGCTGGTGACGGACTGTGAGCTGGTCGAGGATTTCCCAATCCGCTACGAGGTCGAAGTCTCGCGTCAGCATCGCTGGGCACGCGGCGACTGGCAGCTTATTCCGTACATTTTCGACGATCGCCGCGGCATCACCGCGCTCGGCTGCTGGAAGATGCTCGACAATCTGCGCCGCTCGCTGACCCCGATCGCCTGGCTCCTGGCATCCGTTCTCGGCTGGTACTGGATGGATCCTCTTGGAGCGCTCGTCTGGCAGATCCTGCTGATCTTCAGCCTGTTCGTCGCTCCGACATTGTCGCTGATCAACGGCATCATTCCGCGAACAAGCGACATCATCCTGCAGGCGCATCTCCATACCATCCGGAAAGATATCGAGAATGCCAATGCCCAGGTGGCGCTGCGCATCATCTTCATTGCCGACATCGCCTGCGTCATGGCCGATGCGATCGTCCGTTCGCTCTACCGCATGTTCGTCAGCCGCAAGCTGATGCTGCAGTGGCGTACTGCCGCCAGCGCGCAGGCCATGGCCCAGACCACGATCCTCGGCCACTACAAGGTCATGTGGCGCGCGCCGCTGCTGGCCATCCTGGCGCTGATCTTCGCGGCCTCTTCCGGCGATATCGCCTGGCTGGTCGGGCTTCCTTTCGTCCTTCTCTGGGTGCTGTCGCCGGCCATCGCCTGGCTGGTCAGCCAGACGGCGGAAACGGAAGATCGTCTCGTCGTTCCCGATGAGGTCCGCAACGAATTGCGCAAGATCGCAAGGCGTACCTGGCGCTATTTCGATCACTTCGTTGTTCCCGATCAGCATTTCCTGCCGCCCGACAACGTTCAGCAGACGCCGCATGCCGTCGTGGCCATGCGTACGTCCCCGACCAATATCGGCGTCTATCTGCTGTCGGTCATTTCGGCGCGCCGGTTCGGCTGGATTTCGTTCGTAGACGCCGTCGAGCGCATCGAACAGACGATCGAAACGGTCGAAAAGCTGGAGAAATATCGCGGACACCTGTTCAACTGGTATCATACGGATACGTTGAAGCCGCTGGGCCGCAAATATGTTTCGTCGGTCGATAGCGGGAATTTCGCCGGCCATCTCATTGCCGTTTCATCGGCATGCCGTATCTGGGCCCAGTCTCCTCTTGCCCATATCCATACCGATCTCGACGGCATCGGCGATGTCGCCGCAATTTTGCGCGAGGTGCTTTCGGAACTCGATGGCGATACGCGGTCGAACCGATCGCTCCACGACCGCCTCGACGGCCGTATCGCCGAGCTCGAAGCCGCGGTTGCGACCGGCAAGCGCGAGAAAGAGTTCTCCTCGGGTCTCATCGAACGATTTGCCGGACAGGCACGGGAAATCCGCGAACTTGCCGGAAGCCTCGACAGGGAAGTCAAGACCACGCAGAGCGACGAGGTCGTCCATTGGGCGGAGAAGCTGGTCGAAACCTGCGAACTCCATCAGGTCGACAAGGCCTTTGATGTCTCGCAGGCATCCGACATCGGCGAAAGGCTGATGCGGATCGGCAATCGCGCCCGCGAAATCGCCTTCGATATGGATTTCAGTTTCCTCTACCGTCCGGAGCGCCGGCTGCTGTCGATCGGCTTCCGCGTCGAGACGGAAGAAGTGGATGCCGCCTGCTACGATCTGCTCGCCTCGGAAGCTCGTCTGACGAGCCTCTTCTCCGTGGCGAAGGGTGATTTGCCGACCGAGCACTGGTACAAGCTCGGCCGTCACGTCGTACCCGTCGGTACGCGCGGTGCGCTGGTCTCCTGGTCCGGCTCGATGTTCGAATATCTGATGCCGCCCCTCGTCATGCAGGAGCGCAGCGGCGGTATTCTCAACCAGACCAACAATCTGATCGTTATCGAGCAGATGAACTATGCGCGCAAGCTTGGCACGCCTTGGGGCATCTCGGAAGCGGCCTTCAACGCTCGCGATCACCAGATGAACTATCAGTACAGCAATTTCGGGGTGCCGACGCTGGGCCTGAAACGCGGCCTCGGGCAGAACGCCGTGATCGCTCCCTATGCCTCGCTGCTGGCCAGCCAGTACAATCCGGTCGCAGCCCTCGAAAACCTCAACCGGTTGCGGGCCGTCGGCGCGCTCGGCATGTATGGTTTCCATGATGCCGTCGATTTCACGGCAAGCCGCGTGCCCGAGGGCAAGCAATGCGCGGTGGTCTACAACTACTATGCGCACCATCACGGCATGTCGATTGCCGCTGTCGCCAACGTGGCTTTCGACGGCTTGCTGCGAGAGCTGTTCCACGCGGATCCGGTGATCGAGGCTGCCGAACTGCTGCTGCAGGAAAAGGCGCCGCGCGATATTCCCGTCATGGCCTCGAAGCACGAAACCGATGCGCCGGCGACCATCCAGGGCGACCTGATGCGCCCCGAAGTGCGTCGTCTGGAAGACCCGGCATCGCGCGAGCGCGAGTTGCTGCTGCTGTCGAACGGCCGTTACTCGACCATGCTGACGGCGACCGGCTCCGGTTACAGCCGCTGGAAAAACCTCTCCGTCAATCGCTGGCGCGCCGATCCGACCGAGGATCGCTGGGGGTCGTTCGTCTTTTTGCGCGACACGGCATCCAACGAGTGGTGGTCTGCCACCGCAGAGCCGCGCTCGATTGCCAACGAGCACGTTCGGGTAAGCTTCAGCGACGACAAGGCGGAGTTCACCAAGACCGTCGGCGATCTGACGAGCGAAATGGAAGTCTTCGTTGCAAGCAATCACGACGCCGAAGGCCGCCGCCTGACGATCAGCAATACCGGCACGGAAGACCGGGTCATCGAAGTCACCTCCTATATGGAGCCGGTGGCAACGCTCGATGCCGTCGATACGGGCCATCCAGTCTTTGCCCGTATGTTCCTCAAGACCGAAATCGCCGCGAATGGCGATGCGATCTTCGTCGAGCGCCAGAAGCGCGGCGTGACGGATCCCGAAGTCGCCATCGCCCATCTGATCGTCGATACGTCGGGCGAAGATCTGCCGACCCACTACGAGACGGATCGCATGCGCTTCCTCGGTCGAGGGCGCACGCTGACGGAAGCCGCCGCTTTCGACGCCGGCGCGCAGCTTTCGAATAGCAGCGGCTTCACGATGGACACCTGCCTGTCGCTGCGCCGGACGCTTCGCGTGCCGGCCGGGGAGAAGGTCAGCGTAACCTTCTGGACCATTGCCGCCGCCGAGCGTGGCGAACTTGAAGCAGCGGTTGAGCACTATCGCCAGCCGGAAAGCTATGCCCAGGGTCTGGTTCAGGCATGGACGAGAACGCAGAGCCAGCTGCGCCAGATCGGCGTCAATTCGAAGGAGGCGGCGGCCTACCAGCGCTTTGCCCGCTATATCATCTATCCCGACATGGCACTGCGCGCCGACAACAAGGCGGTCCGCGAAGGCCTGAGGTCGCAGTCTGTCCTCTGGGGCGCGACTTTGTCCGGCGATGCACCGCTGATGACCCTGCGCATTACCGACGAGCTCGGCACGGATCTCGTCAAGGAATTGCTGCGTGCACAGGGCCTCTTGCAATCGCGCGGGGTCGAGGTCGATCTCGTTATCTTCAACGAGCGCGCCGGTGAGGCGGCTGCCGAAATGCAGCGCACCATCGACCAGCTCTGTGACGCAGCGCGTCACGCCAGCGAGGTCGCCGGCATCCAGCGCAACATCTATGTCCTGCGCAAGGATCTGACGGCTCCGGAAGCCTACGACGCCATCATCGCCGCCTCGCGCGTCGTGTTGCGCGGTCGCGACGGCAGCCTCATCGACCAGGTGCAGAAGGCCAGGTCCGTTTCCGGTTCGCCTGCGCTGCTCGGGCAGTGGGGCGACTCCACTCTGGTGCCGCGCATGGTGCGCGACGCCGCCGAGGCTCTACCCGTCGACGGCAGCGATCTTGCCTTCTGGAACGGCTATGGCGGTTTCGCGGCCGATGGCAGCGAATATGTCGTGCGCCTGTCCGGCGGCGAGCAGACGCCGCATCCGTGGGTCAACATCATCGCCAATGAGAGTTTCGGCTTCCATGTCTCGGCTGAAGGCGCTGCCTTCACCTGGAGCCAGAACTCCCGCGACCATCAGCTGACGCCCTGGACCAACGACATGGTGACCAACCGGCCAGGCGAGGCCTTCTATCTGAAGGATCTCGACCGTGGCTCCGTCATCGTGCCGTATGCGGCGTTGGCGCAGCGCTCCGACACGCGTTTCGAAGCCCGCCACGGCCTCGGCTACTCGGTCTTCTCGACGGTCCAGGACGAGATTTCCCTGGAGGTCACGCAGACCCTCGACATGGAAAAGCCCGTCAAGCTGACGCAGCTGCGCATCCGCAATGATGCGGGCGAGGCACGCAAGCTGCGCCTTTACGGCTATGCCGAATGGATTCTCGGCAACAACCCGACCAAGAGCAAGCCCTTCATCATATCGAGCTTCGACAGCGCGACTGGTGCGGTCTTTGCGAAAAATCCGTTCAGCGTGAGCTTCGGAACCCGTGTCGCGGCATTTGCGGCAAGCGAAGCACCGTCGAGCGTTTCCACCAGCCGCCGCGAATTCATCGGCCGGCACGGAACGATCCAGCAGCCGCGCACGGTCTCCGCCGGCTCGCGGCTCTCCAATGCCGTCGACCTCGATGGCGATCCGGCAGCCGCCTTGGCATTCGATCTGACGATCGAGCCGGGCGAAGTGCGCGACATCTGCTTCTACATGGGTGACGCCGCCTCGCAGGAAGAAGCGGCCGCTCTCATCGCCGACATCCGCTCCGTCGGCTTTGACGAGGTTCTTGAGAAGACGCGTGGGTTCTGGAAGACCTTCACCGGCAAGACGCGTGTCTCCACGCCGGATCAGCGCCTCGACTTCATGGTCAACAGCTGGCTGCCCTATCAGACCTATAGCTGCCGCATCATGGCCCGCACCGCCTTCTATCAGTCGAGCGGCGCGTGGAACCTGCGCGACCAGTTGCAGGATTCGCTGGCCTTCCTGCTGCATTCGCCTGAAATCGCGCGCAAGCAGATCCTCAATACCGGCCGCCGACAGTTCCCGGAAGGCGACTTCCAGCACTGGTGGCTGGCAGACAGCGGTGCCGGCGTTCGCACGAACATCTCCGACGATCCGGTCTGGCTCGCCTATGCCGTCGACCAGTATTGCACGGTGACCGGCGACAGCTCGATCATGGACGAGATGCTGCCTTTCGTCGAAGGCGCGCAGCTCAGCCCCGGCCAGTACGACGCATTCCTGCAGCCGCGTGTTTCCGACGAGACCGCATCGCTGTACGAACACGCCGCGCTCGGCCTCGATCTCGCGATCAAGCGCACGGGCGTCAACGGCCTGCCGTTGATGATGAGCGGTGACTGGTGCGACAAGATGGATCGTGTCGGCATGGCCGGCCGCGGCGAGAGCGTGTGGCTCGCCTGGTTCCTCGCGGGCGCCTTGCGTCGCTTCATCGCCTATGCCGAAACCCGCGGCGACAAGCAGCGCGTCAGCCGCTGGTCGGATCATCTCGCACAGCTCAAGACCGCGATCGAAACGGCCGGCTGGGATGGCGAATATTATCGCCGTGGCTATTACGACAACGGCGCGCCTCTGGGCTCCAGCCAGTCGGCGGAAGACAAGATCGACTCGATCGCGCAATCCTGGAGCGTGCTCTCGGGCGAGGGCGATGCCGAGCGCAGCAATATGGCCATGAACGCGGTCCTCGACAAACTGGTCGATGACGAGGGCAAGCTTATCCGTCTGCTGACCCCGCCCTTCGTCAAGCCGGTCAATGATCCCGGTGTGATCAAGGCCTATCCGCCGGGCGTCCGCGAGAACGGCGGCCAGTATACGCATGCCGCCATGTGGGCGACTCTTGCCCTTGCCCGAATGGGCCGAGGCGAAGACGCCTGGCGCGCTGTCGAAATGCTGAACCCCATCAACCACGCGCTCGATAAATCCGCCGCGGACATCTATCGCATCGAGCCCTATGTGATCGCCGGTGACGTGTATGGAGAAGGCGACCTTAAGGGCCGCGGTGGCTGGAGCTGGTATACCGGCTCGGCCGGATGGTTCTATCGCACGGCAATCGAAGGCATACTGGGCATCCGCACCGAGAACGGACGCCTCCACGTCAGGCCTGTCCTGCCGGCGGGCTGGAACGGCTACTCGGCCGGGCTGGAGCTTCCCGGCGGCAGATACGATGTTTCGGTTTCGAGAGCGGATGGGGCAGCCGGATATTCGGTTTCGGTCAACGGGACCGTGATCGACGACCTGGAAGAGGGATATTCGCTCGCGTCCTCGTGAGCGAAGTCCCGTTGTCAATCGAAGTCTGCAATGTGATTTCCTGTCGCTTGCTGCGGAAATGCCAAGCGACAGGTGTCCGCGCCCGAGCCGATGCGGCCGCATGTCACAATAGTCCGGGAGCCGATAGCCCGGTGAGTTGCCAGGACGCAAAGTCCTGTTGCCGCCGCAAGGTCAGCCAGCGGCGGGATCACTTTGCCATCGATGCCGGCCGATCGCCGATATAGCGGTGGAAGGACAGCACGAGCGTTTGCGGGTCTTCATCGGACCGAGCGGAGCGGCGCGGGCAGGGCAGCCTTGTGATAGCACCGATCTCTATTCACCATGGTTGCAAGCATGATGGCCAGCACTGCAATTTGCGTTCGCTCAGACGCTTGGCAGGCCGAGGAAGCTTGCCCTTTATCAGCCGATCACATTCCTGCTCAGAAAATCATCAGTCTTCGATGAAAGACAAAAAATATGCGATTCAGGGGCAGGGTACTTGACATCCTCAATCATAATGTAGTTGAGTTAGTCAATCAAATGGAGGCGCAATTGCCTGGAGACGGCGAAAGACAGGAAGAGCTTTGGCCGGGTGAGGGACTGGTTCTGTCACCGGAGGCGTTGGATCTCGATGTACTGAACGACACGTTCAGCTTCTTCGTGCGTAGCTTAAGTATCGAGGTCAGCCGCGATTGGGATGCGCGGATCAGCGATATCGATGAGATGCGGGGTACAGGCAAGGTGACGGCTTTGTTCCTGATCAGCAAATATCCCGGCATACATCCTTCGGTCATTGCGCAGGTGAGCTCGAAGGATAGGGCCGAGATCGCGCGCCTGCTGACGGGGATGGAAAAGGCCGGTCTGATTTATCGCAAGGCCGGACGCAAGGACTCACGTTCCTGGTCTCTCTTCATCACGGAAAAAGGAGAGAGTCTGCTGGGCGAGATTCGTCAGCGCGTCCGGGATTCCCGGCGTTTTCTGGCCGACATTTCAGACGATGAATACGATCAGGCTATGACCCTGCTCAGAAAGATCTACTGGCGTTTGGTCATGACGCCGCGTCCACCAGGAGGCCAGCCATGAAAGAAGGCAGGGTTGCTCTCGTTACCGGGGCGGGAAGAGGAATCGGGCGGGCGGTTGCCGAACGGCTTTTGGCCGACGGCTGGGCTGTTTCTCTCGGTTTGCGGCGTGGCCTGGAGGAGTGGAGTGACCATAACGTCCAGACGGTCGCCTATGATGCTGCCAAGGGTGGCGAGGAGTCCTGGGTGGGTGCCGCCCTCGACCGGTTCGGACGTATCGATGCAGTCATCGCCAATGCCGGGGTGATGATCCCCAAGTCGGTGGTCGAGATCGACGACGAGGATCTCGACGCAATGTGGACCGTCAACGTACGGGCGCCGCAACGCCTGGCTCGTGCGGCTTTTGCAGCGCTTGCCAAATCGGGAAGCGGGCGCATTGTCATCGTCGCTTCGCTGTCGGGCAAGCGAGTGGCATCCCCGCAATCGTCGGCCTACGCACTAACCAAGCATGCCGCCGTCGCTTTAGCCCACGGATTGCGTCAATCGGGCTTTGATAAGGGAATTCGTGCCACTGCAATTTGCCCGGGTTTCGTTTCGACGGACATGGGGCGGTCGTTGATGCCGGACATGGCGGACATGACCACCCCTGGCGAGATCGCCGATCTCGTCGCCATGGCCATCAATCTGCCGAACCGGGCAAGTGTCGCGGAAATCGCCGTGAATTGCAGGGCGGAGCAGTCGTTCTAGGATCTTGCACGCTCCGAAATGAGTAGCGTGCGGAATGCAGTTGGAAATCCGAATACAGCCGAAGCTATTTCGGATGTTCGTCCATAACAGAAGTCAGGCATGGCACGCTGCTGTGCAAACTGACCTTGAGAGGCGTTTGCCTTTCTCCCTGGGAGCAGGAAATGCCTCGTCCGCGCTTTGGACGGGGATAGTGCCGTGCAACGACACGTCGTGCGAAAACTCTATAATAAAAGGGAACAAAGATGACATCGACCAACAGTCCGTTTCATGCGAGCAGACGTCAAATGCTCGCGATGCTAGGCATTGGTGCTGCAGGAACTGCGATGCCTGGCCTATTCAGTGCAGGGACAGCCCGAGCGAAGGAAGCTCCGAAAGGGCAAATAGTCTTGGGCTTCTCGCAGGAGCCAACGGTGTTCAACCCGCACCTTCTCCACATCGAAGTCGATGAAGGTGTGTACTTTGCGATCTTCGATCCTCTCTTCGGCATCGATGAAAAGGGAGAGTTCTTTCCCTGCCTGGCGGCAGAAGTGCCCTCTGTCGCGAATGGCGGTATTTCCAAAGACGGCTTGAACTGGCGGGTAAAGCTGCGCGATGGCGTGACCTGGCATGATGGCAAGCCGTTCACGGCCGAGGACGTCAAGTTTACGATCGAGCTTCTTGTCAATCCGAAGTTCAATAGCTGGCGGCATACGGGGCATGAACTGGTACGGAACCTCACAGTTGTCTCTCCGACGGAGCTGACATGGACGATGGACAAGCCCTATGCTCCTTATGCATCCATCCTCGCATCGACATTTATCGTGCCGAAGCATGCATTCGATGGTCAGGCCGATCTGAACAACACCCCCTTCAACAATGCTCCGATTGGTACTGGCGTATACAAATGGAAGAAGCGGGTTGCCGGCGATTACATCGAGCTTGAGGCCAATAGTTCTTATTACGGTGATGGCCCTCACGTTCAAAGCCTGATCGTCAAGTACATCCCGGACCTGACCGTGATGTACACGCAGTTCAAGACGGGCGACATCGATGTGACCGGCCTGCAGGGAATCAGCGCGGAACATTACGACGAGGCATCCAAGCTGGCTGATCGCACGGTCGTCAAGGCACCCGGCAGCCCGGTCGAGACATTCTCGTTGAATCTCGGTCTGCCTGTATTTCAGGACAAGGTCGTGCGCCAGGCCCTGTATCTCGCAATCGACAAGCAGTCGATCATTGATGCGCTCTACTATGGCCTTCCGGCTCAAACCGAAAGCTACATGCCGCAGCAGGGCTACTACTACAATGCGGAGTTGCCGAAGCACGAATTCGATATCGACAAGGCAAACGCGCTCCTTGATGGAGCCGGGTGGGCGAAAGGCGCCGATGGCGTGCGCGCCAAGAATGGCCTGCGCCTTTCGTTCGAGAATTCCACCACATCAGGCAATCATCTTCGCGAACAGATGCAGCAGTTCATTCAGCAGACATTTACGCAGATCGGCGTTGAAATGAAGATCCGCAATTTGCCGCCTGCCGTCATGTGGGGCGACAACTGGATGATGTCGCAATTCCAGAGCGCAATCGCCGGCATCGTCTTCCTGACCAGCGGAGACCCCGACACCGCGGACTATTTCAGCTCGAAGTCCATTCCGGCTCAAGGCGGTTCGGGACAAAACACCTGGCAGTGGAAGAACGAGGAGATCGACAAGCTCCTTTCCGACGGCGCGAAGGTATTCGTTCCGGATGAACGCAAGAAGATCTACCTCAAGATGCAGGAGATCGTACGCGAAGAGCTTCCGTTCCTGCCGCTGTATCAGTTCACGGACCTGCGGGGCTACAAGAAGGGCTTCGACGGCATGGTTCCGAACGTGAACGTGCGCATCGATACGTGGAACGTCAATCGCTGGCGTTGGAGCTAAACTGTCCGTCGGGCCGAAAGGCCCGACCATTCCCAGCCTTAGCTAAAACGGAGATCGACTTATGGCGCGTTTCCTGCTCGGCAGATTGGGCCAGAGCCTTGTTCTGCTATTCGTTATTTCGCTGATCGGCTTTTGCATATTGATGCTGGCTCCGGGCGGACCGATGTCGAAGTTCGCACTCACACCCGGCATCAGCAAGGTGGATCTGGATCGGATTGCACATCAGATGGGGCTGGACCGTCCCATCCTGGTCCAATATTTCGATTGGCTCTGGGGCCTTGTTCGCGGCGATTGGGGGCGGTCGTTCCGAGACGGGCGTCCGGTCCTTGCAATCATCGCAGAACATCTGTTCGCAACCTTGCTCTTGATGGGAAGCTCGACCGCCATCGCGATCGGCCTCGGTACGTGGATCGGGATGAAGAGCGCCATCAAGCGCTATTCTATCTTCGACTACACCGCGACGATCGGCACCATGATCGCGCTCTCGATCCCGACCTTCTGGTTCGGTTTGGTGGCGATCTATATATTCTCGCTCGATCTCGGCTGGTTCCCGGCCGGCAACATGTACACGGTGGGCGATGAATCCGCCTTGGATTATCTGCATCACCTCGTCCTTCCCTCGGTCGTTCTCGCGCTCGTCAACATCGCAATCTGGAGCCGCTACATGCGCTCCTCGATGATCGAGGCGATAGGACAGGAATTCGTGAAGACCGCACGGGCGAAGGGTGTTGCCGAGCGCACGATCATGCGACGGCATGTAGCCAGGAATGCCATGTTGCCGATGATTACGCTTGCCGGAATGCAGGTGCCGCAGCTTCTCGGCGGTGCTCTCGTGGCCGAGACGGTTTTCACCTGGCCGGGCATGGGGCGCCTGTTTCTCGACAGCCTGGGTTACAGCGATTACCCCGTGATCATGGGGTTGCTGATGTTCTCCGCGATCCTGACGGTTCTCGGCAGTTTCATGGCCGACGTTCTGACGGCCTTCATCGATCCTCGGATACGGCTGGCGTGAGGGCAGAACAATGGCAATAACCACAGATGTTTTCGTTCCCTCGCGATCGGGCAACCGTGTCCTTGCACGTTTCATGCGCCATAAACTGGCGGTCATCGGCTTCGTGGTCGTCTGCCTGCTGATCCTTGCGAGTGTGTTCGGACCGGGCCTGATCCCATACGACCAGCTTCATATCGACCTCAGAGCCAGAAACGCACCGCCGTTTTCAGGCGCGCATATTTTCGGGACCGATCCGCTCGGGCGTGACGTTGCCGCGCGCCTGTTCATGGCGGGTCGCGTTTCGCTGGCAGCGGGGGTTGCGGCGATGGTCATCTCGACGATTGTCGGAACGGTCGTCGGGACCATATCGGGTTACTACGGCGGCCGGGTCGGCGCGGTGCTCATGCGCATCGTCGATGGATTTCTGGCCTATCCCAGCGTTTTCCTGATGCTGACGCTCGCCGCCTTCATCAAGCCCAGTCCTCTCATGATCACCGCCATCATTGCCGCAACCAGCTGGATGCAGGTGGCACGCGTCGTGGACGCCGAGGTTCGCTCCCTGCGGCATCGGGAGTTCGTGCTGGCCGCAACCATGCTCGGTCTCACGCCGAACCGGGTTATGTTCCGTGAAATCCTGCCGAACGTCATGGGTCCGGTCATTGTTTCGGCGACGCTGACGATTGCCAATGCAATCCTGCTGGAGGCCTATATTTCCTTCCTGGGCTACGGCATTCAGCCGCCGCTGCCCTCCTGGGGAAATATGCTGAACGGAGCGCAGCAGTATCTTCAGACCGCGCCCTGGCTTGCGATCGTGCCGGGGATTGCGATCACGCTGGCTGTAACCGGCTTCAATTTCATCGGCGACGGTCTCCGTGATGCCCTCGATGTGCGGGGTGACGTGAAATGATGTCCCTGCTCGCCAATCACGAAACTGAGGCTGCAGCCCCGAAAGCGGAGGGTCTTGTGAAGGCCGTGCTGACCATCGATAATCTCTCCGTTTCCCTGCCGCATATTGCCGATCGGCCATACGCAATCGAGAACATATCCTTTACGCTCGAGTCCGGTGAAATCCTTTGCATCGTCGGAGAGTCCGGATCGGGAAAATCCGTGACCGCCAATGCGGTCATGGGGCTTCTTCCGCCGCCGCTCAAGATTGAGAGCGGAACGATCAGATTGCACGACCGCGACATCACGGCATCGACGGAAAGGGAACGCACGAGCCTGAACGGTCGCGTCGTGTCCATGATCTTCCAGGACCCGCTTTCGGCGCTCAATCCGTTGATGACGATCGGCCGCCAGATCGAGGAGGTCATGCTCACCCATCCTGAGGCTGCGCAATTCAACCGCTGGACGCGTGTGATCGAATTGCTCGAGATGGTCGGTTTGCCAAATCCGCCGACGATCGCGCATCAATATCCATTCCGGCTGTCGGGTGGTCAGCGCCAGAGGGTCATGATCGCCATGGCGCTCGCGCTTGACCCCGATATCCTCATCGCGGACGAACCGACCACTGCACTCGACGTCACCACGCAGGCGCAAATTCTGGACATCATCAGGCGGCTGCAGCGCCAGAAGAAAATGTCTGTCCTGTTCATCACTCATGATTTCGGGGTGGTCGCCGATATCGCCGACAGGGTGATCGTCATGGAGAAGGGCCGGCTTGTCGAACAGGGGCTCGCCAAACAGGTTCTTCGTGCCCCCAGAGAGCCGTATTCGCAACGGTTGCTGGCAGCGATACCGACGATGCGCACCGAGCCGAAGCCTGCCGTCCGGGAGGATAGCCCCGTCGTGCTCGATGTCCAAGGCGTGTGCAAGTCTTTCAGGACGAAGGGGGGCCTGTTTGGCAAGACGCGCGTCGTCCATGCGGTTCAGGGCGTCAGCCTGACGCTGAGAAAAGGCGAAACCGTCGGCATCGTCGGCGAATCCGGATCGGGCAAGTCGACGTTCGGCCGGATGGTGATGAAACTGCTCGATAGCGATTCCGGCCGCATCATTCTGGACGGCGACGATATCGTGCCGATGAAGGAATCGCGATTCCGGGCGAAACGGCCCTATATCCAAATGGTCTTTCAGGATCCGTTTGCCTCACTCAACCCTCGCCATTCGATCGAGCATTCCCTGACCTGCGGTCCGATGACCTTCGGAATGTCACGCACGGAAGCCAGGGACAACGCATTCAGGCTTTTGAAGCGGGTAGGCTTGCCGGAACAGGCAATGGATCGCTACCCGCACGAGTTTTCGGGTGGTCAGCGCCAGCGCATCGGCATTGCCCGGGCGCTCATGTTCAATCCTCTCTTGCTGATTGCCGATGAAGCCGTGTCCGCGCTTGACGTTTCCATCCAGGCTCAAGTGCTGCAATTGTTGGCGGAGCTTCAGCAGGAAACCCGCGTGGCGATGCTCTTCATCACCCACGATCTGCGTGTCGCAAGCCAGATCTGCGATCAGATCGCGGTCATGCAGCACGGCCGCATCGTGGAGTTTGCGCCCGCATACGAGCTGTTTGAGGCACCAAGAGATCCTTACACGCAGACCCTCGTTCAGGCCATTCCGGGATGGCGCACCTCGTCGTCTCGAGAGTGATTGCGATCAGGCAACGAAATTTAATCGCTGAAACGACCAGCGCGCCAATGGGAACAGGAGACGGAGCGATGACGTATGATGCCGACATCGGCGTGGTGGGGCTGGGGGCCATGGGATGTATGACCGCCTGGCGTCTCGCCAAACGCAGCGTGAGCGTTCTGGGATGGGATCGTTTGGCCCCCGGCCACGACCAGAGCGCCTGCGGCGGCGAAAGCCGAATATTCAGGACGGCCTACAAGGAGGGACCTGCTTACGTTCCGTTATTGATCAAATCGCGTGAACTCTGGCGCGAACTCGAGGGCGAAACCGGGATCGACCTTCTCCATCTCGTCGGCGCATTGTCGATCGCGCACGAAGACAGCGACTACATGAGCAATGTCATTGCCTCCTGCCGCGACTACGAGATCGACCACGAAGTCCTGTCTCCAGCCCAGGTGAAGGAGCGATATCCCGTTCATACGCTTTACCGCGGCGAAGTTGCCGTCCTTGACCGTTGGGCAGGCTATGTGCGTCCGGATCGCGCAACGATGACAGCCGCACGGCGCGCCGAAGCGCTGGGGGCCGTGCTGCACCGATACACGCCGATCCGCGACATTCAGTTCGGGGCGGATGGAGCGACGGTCTGCTCCGATACCAAGGAATGGCGTGTGCGAAAGCTCGTGCTGACGCTGGGTCCGTGGACACGCCATCTTCTTCCTGCAACCGCCGAAAGCCACAAGCTGGTGCGGATCGTGCTTGCCTGGTATCGCACGGAAAACGAGGCTCGGTTTCGCGCCGATGTCTTTCCGGTTCTCCTGCGTCTTTCGGGCGGCCTCGATTTCTGCGCGTGGCCGATCATCGACGGCGATACGATGAAGGTCGCTCGAAACGGATCGCATGGCATCTTCGACGATGCCGCGAAGCTCGACCGCAACGTCAGCCCGGAATGGTTCGTTCGCTGGCGGCGGATGATCAGGGACTATCTGCCCGGCGTCATTCCCGATCCTGTCCGCATCGGCGCCTATATGGACAGTTGGACGGAGAGCGGCAACGCGGTCATCGACACCCATCCCGATTGTTCCAACCTGGTGACGCTCTACGGCTTCTCCGGGCATGGCTTCAAGCTGTCGCCGATATTCGGCGAGATTGCCGCGAAACTGGCGCTGGAGGAAAAAACCGAACACGACCTGTCGATCTTCAAATCACCGAAGCTCGGACCCTTCGGCGCCATCCCGTGCGACGCGATGGCGCCATGAAACCAGCAATCACTTTCCATCGCCGCGGATCGGGTTGAACCCGTTCACGGATGACGGCGCTCGCCGCCAAATCCTTGCACGTTCGGTCGCAAGCGGCCGCACGCGCCGGGAATGCCAGTATTCACTTTCTGAGGGGACTTCATGTGACACGCTTTGCTCCATTCGATGAATCCTATTGGTACGCATCGGCTCCGCCGGCCCCGGAAACCGGGAGGCTCGCCGGCGAAAAGACCGCCGACGTCTGTGTCGTCGGCGCCGGTTATACGGGTCTGACGACCGCGATCGAACTTGCCCGCAAAGGCGTGTCGGTTGCCCTCATCGAGCGGCAGGAGGCCGGTTACGGCGGATCCGGCCGAAATGCCGGCCATTGCAGTCCCACCTTCTCCTACTATACCCTTGAAAAGGTGCGCTTGCTGTTGGGCGAACCTTGGGCCGAGCGGCTGATCCGGCGTCAGACGCGGGCTGCGGACAAGGCCCGCGAATATATCAACCGGTATGGCATCGACTGCGAGTGGGTGCAGAATGGCCTGGTCATCGGGGCGATGCGGCCCGGGCACATTCCGGCCCTGCAGCACAAGACCGAAAGCTACAATGCCGTCGGCGCGAAGACGCGCATGCTCGACCGCGACGAGGCGATCGCCATCACCGGCTCGCCACGAATGCATGGTGGCTGGATCAACGAGGATGGCGCCCATCTGCATCCGCTGAAATATGCCCGTGGCCTGGCGCATGCGGCCATCTCCGAAGGGGTCGCTCTCTATACCGGCTCACCCGCCAACAACTGCGAGCGGCAGGGTGCCAAGTGGAAGGTCAGGAGCGACAGCGGCCATGTGATTGCCGACAAGGTGATCTTTGCGACCGGCGCCTACACGGTGGCCGGTTGGCCCGGCCTCGAAAAAAGCTATCGCATTCTGCCGATCTATGTCTGCGCCACCAACCGCCTTTCGGATCGGACGCGGGAGAGCGTGCTGCCACGCAACAATTCGATGATCGACGGGCGCGGCGATTTTTATTGCTACAAGTGGACGGCCGACAACCGCATCGTCGCTTCCATGTTCATCCTGGGCCAGCGGGGCAGGGACGCCGCCTATACGAAAAAAGTCATGGCCGACAAGCTGAAATGGCTTCATCCGCAGATCAGCGAGGAGATTACCTGGGACTATTACTGGTTCGGTGAACTCGACATGCAATACCGCACCGTGCCGCGGCTGTACGGATTGGCGCCCGGTGTCGTCGCGCTGACCGGTCTTTCCGGGCGCGGCGTGCCGACAGGCACGATGCTTGGCGGCATCCTGTCGGACTGGGCCGTCGGCGTGCCCGAAAACGATCTGGACCTGCGCATCGAACCGCTGCATCAGGCGCCGCGCTGGATGGACTATGCGCCCAACTACAAGCTGCGCGAGATGCGTCTCGTCGACAATTTCATGAGCAAACGCGGCAATATCGAACTCCCGCCGCACCACTGAGGGAAAGGACAGGACATGACTATCTATCAGCGTATAGACGATGAGGCCGGCCGCAGCGAGGCGGCAATCGCCACCAACGGCGCACAATCCTGGCGCCGCATGATCTGGTTGGATGAGGGCGAGGCCGATGCGGCCGCCAAGGTCGCCGTCTGGAGCGCGCAGCCGGGCCTTTACGCCTATCCGGCCCGCCCGCTCGCCGAAAGTTTCGTCGTCATGGAAGGCGAGGCGGATTGCCGAATTGCCGGCGGAGACGTTCGCAGGATCGGTCCCGGCGATATCGTCAACGTGCCGGTCAACGCTCCGATTTCGCTCGAGGTTCTAAAGCCTTTCCGCAAATTTGCGATGGTGGTTCCGAAGGCTTGACGACATGCCGGGCCGCGTGGATGACATGCGGCCCGGCCTCTATGGACACGCCATGGCGACAGGCCAATCAGCAGGAGCGCAAGATGGATAAATTCGACGTTGCGGTTATCGGCGCAGGCATCACCGGCGTCGCGACGGCCTATGCATTGGCGAAGGGCGGCGCCAAGGTCGTCTTGATCGACCGGTTCGGACCCGCCGCCATGGCATCCGGCTGGACGCTTGCCGGCGTACGCCAATCCGGACGCCATCCGGCAGAGCTTCCGCTGGCGATGGAGGCGGTCGAAATCTGGCGGACGCTGCATGAAGAACTCGGCGCCCCGACGCAATACAGGCGCAAGGGAAACCTGCGGCTCGCCCGCAATGCCGATGAGTATGAGCAGATTCGCGCCATGGTCGCCAGCCAGCAGGCCTCGGGGCTCGATCTTACCTTCCTGCCCGGCAATGCCGATGTGCGCGCCATCGCGCCGGCGGTTTCGCCCGGCATCGTCGGGGCGTCCTTCTGCGCCACGGACGGTCATGCCGATCCGCAAGCGACAAGCGCGGCCTATATGGGCGCGCTGAAGCGGCTCGGCGTCACGATCGTCATGGCGGAAAAGGTCGAGGAGATCGGTGTCACGGCCGGCAAGGTGAGCGGTGTGCGGACATCCGCGCGCAGCATGGCCGTCGACGGCGTCGTTCTGGCGGCAGGCGTCATGGGCAACGAACTTATGAAGCCGCTTGGGGTCTCCGTACCCATCGAGACGCCGATGGTCGCCGTCATCCGCAGCGTACCGATCGCGCCGGTCCTGGAGCAGGTCATCGGCGTCTCCGGGGGCGACTGGGCCGGGCGCCAGCAGGCCGACGGCCGGCTGCGGATCACCAGCGGCGCGCTTGCCTGGAACGGCGTCATGGATACGGTCCAGACCGATGCCGGCCCGCGGCCGGTCATCCGTCCACCGCTGTCCAGCCTGCGGGAGATCATCGAGAAACTAGACCACCTGCTTCCGGGCCTTGGCGCGACGCCGATTGAGGAGTGCTGGGCGGGGCTTCTTGACCTGACGCCGGATGCAATACCCGTTCTCGACCGCGTTCCCGGCATCGAGGGTCTCGTCGTCGGCATGGGCTTTTCCGGCCACGGTTTCTGCCTCGGTCCGGTAACCGGGCGGATCCTCGCCGATCTGGTCAGTGGCCGCGCGCCGGGTCACGATTTGTCCTCCTTCACCTTTGACCGCTTCCGCGACACCGCCGCCGGCGGCCGGCTGGAGCTTCACGGCTAGCCGCCGATCCCGTAAAGCATCCTCTTCACTCTGCACATTCCTCAATCACGGAGCCTCATCGCAATGCCCGGTCCTTTTGTCGTCCCGTTCCATGGAGATACCGACCTTCCGGAAAAGGTCGATGTCGTCGTCATTGGCGGCGGTATCATCGGCGCCTCGACGGCGTTGGAGCTCGCAGAGCGCGGGCTGAAGGTGGCGCTGTGCGAGAAGGGCGGGATCGGCCACGAGCAGTCCAGCCGCAACTGGGGCTGGGTGCGGATCACGCGCCGCGACCCGCGCGAAGTGCCGCTGATGGCCGAGGCGCTGCGCATATGGCCCGGCCTGAACGAAAAGCTCGGCCGCGACGTCGGCTATAACCGTGCCGGTATCACCTTCACCTGCCTGACGGAGAAGGAGGTGGAGGATAACCGCAGCTGGATGAAGAACCTCGAAGGCTACCAGATCGACACGAGGATGCTGACGCCCGAGCAATTCGCGGCGATGAATCCCGGTTCGCGGCTGGATATCAAGGGGGCGCTTTTCACCTCGGTCGATGGCCGGGCGGAACCGCAACGGGCAGCGCCGGCTATCGCCGAGGGCGCGCGCGACCGCGGTGCGCATGTTCTCACCGAGTGCGCCGTGCGCGGCATCGACCTGAAGGCGGGCAAGGTCTGCGGCGTCTTCACCGAGAGAGGATATATCGCCTGCGATGCGGCCGTCCTTGCCGGCGGCGCCTGGTCGAGCCTCTTTGCCGGCAATGCCGGCATCAGGCTGCCGCAGTTGAAGGTGATCAACTCGGTGGTGCGCACCAAGCCTTTCGAAGGCGGGCCGGAATCGGCGATCTGGACGAATGGCTTTGCCATCCGCAAGCGGCAGGACGGTGGCTACACGGTCGCCAACGGCCTGGAGAACATCGTCGATGTCGTTCCCGACAGCTTCCGCTTCCTGCGTGATTTCCTGCCGGCGCTGGGGGCCGAGTGGCGTTCGCTGATCCTGCGAGGGGGAATGGCGTTTGTCGACGAGATGCGCATCCCCAGAAGATGGAAGATGGACGAGGCATCCCCCTTCGAATATTGCCGCGTCCTCGATCCGAAGCCGTCTTTCGACCTTCAGGACAAGGCGCTCGCCAACCTGCGCAAGGCGTTTCCGGCCTTCGAGAAGGCGAAAGTCGCGCAAAGATGGGCCGGCAAGATCGACGTGACGCCGGATGCCGTCCCCGTCATTTCTCCGGTGGAGCAGACGCCCGGCTTCTACATTGCCACCGGTTTCTCCGGCCACGGTTTCGGCATCGGCCCGGCTGCGGGCCGGCTGATGGCCGATCTCGTCACCGGCGCGCCGCCGCTCGTCGATCCCCACGATTTCCGCTTCAGCCGCTTCAGCGATGGATCGAAAATCAGTATCATCAGCGGCTTTTGAAAGCGGAGCCCGTAAGCGGGGTTTCTCTCGGCATGGCACTCGAATAGCGCCGCCGCCGTCTTGTCGAGCAGAATGGCTTATTGACCGTCGCGCGACCGACGGCGATCCCGGCGGCCATATGCAGCCTGCAACGGCAGGCGATTGCAACCCTGCTGACGTCCGCCGGGCCGATAAGCCGTCCTATGCCATTTTACCGCTCAAGCGGCTCGCCGAGTGACGCGACGCCGTTGAGCCTTAGCAAGCGGCGATCCGCGGAGATGATGCCGAGGACGACAATCGTCACGAGATAAGGAAGGCATGCAAGCAATTGCGATGGGACGGAAAGTCCGGTCGCCTGTGCCGCAAGCCCCATCAGCGATACCGCACCGAACAGGCAGGCACCCAGGAAAATCCTGGATGTCAGCCAGGTTCCAAAGACAACGAGGGCAATGGCAATCCAGCCCCGCCCGGCGATCATGCCGTCCGCCCAGAGCGGCGTGTAGATCGTCGAGGCATAGGCACCGGCAAAGCCGGCCATCATGCCACCGAACGTAACTGCGGCGAAGCGGATCGAGACAATGGGATAGCCGATGGCGTGCGCGGCTTTCGGATTTTCACCGACGGCGCGGAGGATAAGACCGACTTTGCTATAGGCAAACAGCGCCCATATGCCGATCGTCACGACAAGCGAGATCCAGACGACGATATCCTGGCTGAAGAGGCCCCCGACGACCGGAATTTGTGAAAGCCCGGGAATTGCGATCTTTGGCAGCGTCGTGACGGTCAGGCTCTCATAATTCTTGCCGAACAGCGCGGAGAGGCCCTGGCCGAGAATGCCGAGCGCAAGACCGGCTGCAACCTGGTTCGCGTTGAAGCCCAGCGTGATACCGGCAAAAATCATGGAGAGGAGCGCGCTTCCGAAACCGGCTGCAAGGAAAGCGAGAAAATGGCCGCCGCCATGATAAACGACAATGAACGCAATGGCGGCGCCAACTGCCATCAAGCCTTCCACGCCGAGGTTCAGGACGCCCGCGCGTTCAGCGACGAGTTCGCCCAGGGCTGCCAGCAGAAACGGCGTTGCGGCTGCCAGCATGCCGGCAAGAATGAACTCGATGGCGCTCATGATGCGCTCCGAACGGATATGGGGCGCCAGACGATGCGATAGCGCACGAAGGCGACGGCGATGAGATAGATGAGGAGCAGGCTGCCCTGAAACACGCGGACGGCTGCGATCGGCAGATTGGCGGAGACCATGGCGTTATCGCCACCGATATAGAGCGCTGCCATGACGATCGCCGAGATGACGATGCCGATTGGGTTGAGGCCGCCAAGATAGGCAACGATGATTGCCGCGTACCCATATCCGGTCGAAATCGACCGCTGCAGCTGACCAAGCGGGCCGGCCACTTCAGCCGCCCCCGCAAGCCCGGCCGCCGCTCCGCCAAGGATCAGCGAAAGCCAGATTGCCCAGCTCTCCTTGAAGCCGGCATAGCTCGCCGCCCGGGGGGCCAGGCCGCCGACCTGCAATTTATACCCGGCGAAGCTCTTCTGCATGAAGATCCATGCCGCGACCGACAGCGCGGCAGCGAGGATAAGCGAGACGTTGACGCGGGTTCCCTCAAACAGGATCGGTATCGTCGCATCGTACTGGAACATGACCGACTGCGGGAAATTGAAGCCGTTCGGGTCTTTCCATGGGCCGAGAAGAAGATAGTTGAGCAATTGCGCGGCAACGAAGCTCAGCATCAGGGAGACGAGGATTTCATTGGCGTTGAACCTGACGCGCCAGAAGGCGGTGAGAGACGCCCATAGAGCGCCGCCGAGGGTGCCGAGCAGCAGCATTGCGGGCCACATCCACTGGCCCGTTGCCTGCGGCATCCAGATGGGTATGGCGGAGGCGAAGATTGCGCCAAGAATGAATTGGCCTTCGGCGCCGATGTTGAAGACCTTCGCGCGAAAGCCGATTGCGAGCCCCTGTGCGATCAGAAGCAGGGGACCGGTCTTCAGCAACACTTCCGAGAATGAGGCCCATGAGATGAATGGTTCGATCAGCATGGCATAGATCACGGCTGCCGGATCACGACCCATGACGATATAAAGGCCGAGATTGAGTGCGATGGTGACGATGAGGGCGATCGGCGGCGCGAGCATCTTTGCCGCGAACGAGGCTCGATCGCGGCGGACCAGAGCGGGGAGGACTGCGGAAAAGGAGCTGCTCATGCGGATACCTTTTCGCGTTGAGGCTGCGCACCGATCATGTACCGGCCGATGTCTTCGGGTTTCGTATCGCGGGTGACAAGTGGCGGGCTCAGCGTGCCGTGGTAAAGGACCTGGATGACGTCGCTGAGCGCGAACAATTCCTCGAGCTCTTCCGATATGACGAGAATTGCCATACCCTGATTGCGCAGCTCGATCAGCCGCTTGCGAATGGCGGAGGCCGCGCCGACATCGACGCCCCAGGTTGGCTGCGCAAGAAACAGCAGTTTAGGAGCGAGCATGATTTCGCGGCCGACGATGAACTTCTGCAGGTTTCCCCCCGAAAGCGACCCGGCTTCAGCCTCCGGACCGCGCGTACGCACGTCACAATCCCGGATGCATTCGTTTGCGAAGCCGGTTGCCTTCGCATTGTCGATGAGGCCATGCTTGACGAGCTTCAAGGGATGGGCCGTCAGCAGGCTATTGAGCGTCAGCGACATTTCGGGAACCGCGCCGTGCCCGAGCCGATCCTCCGGAACAAAGGCAAAGCCGAGCTTTCGCCGACTGGCGGCATCGAGATTGCCCACATCCCGTCCCATCATGAAGATCTGGTCGCGCCTGTCTCGGGGCAGGGTTGTTTCCCCCGAAACCAGTGCGGCAAGCTCCTTCTGTCCATTTCCCGAAATGCCGGCAATGCCCAGAATCTCGCCGCTGCGCACGCTGAGGCTGATGGTGGCGAGCGGTATGCCGAAAGGATCGTCCGGCCGGTAATCGAGGCCAATGATCTCCAGGCGCTTTTCACCCTCGACCATAGGCAAAGCGGGTATTGCTTCCGGCATGTCGCGGCCGATCATCATGCGGGCGAGACCATGGGCGTCATGCTCGCGCGGATCCACATGCCCGGTCACGCGCCCACCGCGCAGGATCGTGGCACGGTCGCACAGAGACTGGATCTCCTCCAGCTTGTGCGAGATGAAGAGGATCGATACGCCGCCGTCGCGCAGCCGACGCAGCGTATCGAACAGCTTCTCGACGGCTTGCGGCGGCAGGACCGATGTCGGCTCGTCGAGGATCAGCAGTTTCGGATCGGTCATCAGGCAGCGGATGATTTCCACCCGTTGCCGCTCGCCGACCGACAGCTCATGCACATGGGCCAGCGGATCGACTTCAAGTCCGAATTCATCGCCCAGCGTACGGATGCGCCGCACGAGTTCGGCCCGGCGGCCGGAGACGATCAGGCGAATGTTTTCGACAACCGTCAGACTCTCGAACAGGGAGAAATGCTGAAAGACCATCCCGATGCCGGTACGCCTCGCCTCCGCGGGGGAGGCAAGGCTGAGCGGCTTTCCATGCCAGGCGATAGTTCCGTCATCCGGCTGTTCGACTCCGTAGATCAGCTTCATCAGGGTCGATTTGCCGGCGCCGTTTTCTCCGAGGACGGCATGGATCGAGCCCGGTGCTACATCCAGATCGATATGCTGGTTGGCATGGACCTGGCCATAGCTTTTGGAAATGCCGCGCAGCGACAGGAGCGGGATGGTCATGACCTGATTACTTCGGCAAAGGCGTCTTCACACCTTTGACATGCCAGTCCATCGCGACGATCTGCGCATCCGTGAGTGTCGCGCCGGAAGCCACGCCTTCGCTGCCGTCGGCCTTGGCGATCGGACCTGTAAACGGCGAAAAGTTGCCGCTTCCGATCTTCGCCTCGACCTCCTTGATCTTTGCCATCGTGTCCGCCGGGATCGCCGGGTTCCAGTCGACGACTTCGACGACCTTGTCCGCGACGCCGAGGAAGGCGTTGGCACCTTTGAAGGTCCCGGCGAGATGGGCGTCGACCGATGCCTTGAAGAAGGGCGACCAGTCCGTGGAGATGCAGCCGAGATAGGTTTTCGGCGCGTATTTCTTCATCGATGAGTTCAGGTTGAAGGCATAGACACCGGCAGCCTCGCAAGCGGAAATGACCGAGGGCGTATCCTGCGCGTTCGAGAAGATCACGTCGCACCCCTGCGAGATCAAAGCCTTGGCCGCCTCCTGCTCCTTGGCCGGATCGAACCAGGAGTTGACCCAGACGACCGATACCTCGATGTCCGGCTTCACGGCCTGCGCTCCGAGCGTGAAGGCGTTGATTGACGTGATCAGTTCGGGAATCGCAAATGCGGAAACCGAACCGAGCTTGCCGGTCTTGGAGACTGCGGCTGCCGCCATGCCGAGCAGATAGGTCCCTTGAAAATACTTGGCGGCGAAGGGCGAGAAATTCGGCGCGACCTGGAAGCCGGAGGCATGCAGGACGGTTATCTTCGGGTTGCGGCGGGCAATCTGAAGCGCGCCGTTCTGATAGCCGAACGAGCCCGCGATCAGGAAGTGATTGCCGTCGGCGACCGTCTTGTTCATGATGCGGTCCGCGTCCGGGCCTTCGGCAATGTTCTCGATCACCGTCACCTTGACCTTGTCGCCATAGGCGGCCTTGATGGGCTCGAGGCCCGCAGCCAGCGCATGTCCCCAGCCGACATCTCCGATGGGCGAGGGCACGACGAGCGTGATGCCGAGAGGTTCGTCGGCGGCGAAAGCGGAGCGGCCGGTAAAGGCCGTTGCGAGGCCTGCAACGGCCGCGCTCTTCATCAATGTTCTGCGGGTCAGATTTTTCTGCATCCCAGTTCCCCTTTTTGGTTTTTCAGAATTCTACTGTCGCAAGCGCTGCCTCGGCCGCGGCAAACAGCGCGGCTTCGTCCAGTCCCGTGAATTCGCCGTCCTGCCAGGCGATACGTCCGTTGATCATGGTCAGATCGGTGGGCATGCCGATACCGACCTTGGCAATCAGGCTCAGCGGGTCATGCCGCGTCCCGACATAATCCATCCGTCGCGTATCGATCGCAAAGAGATCGGCCGCCATGCCCGGAGCGAGACGACCGATATCGGTGCGCCCGAGCAGGCTTGCGCCTCCGCTTGTCGCATAGTGCAGAAAATCGAGCGGGGCGGGGACGGGGTGCCGACGCGTCGAGGCTGTCAGGCACTGCAGCATGTAGGCGGAATGGATGCAATGCATCAGGTTCGAGTTGTCGTTCGATGCCGCTCCGTCGCAACCAAGGCCAATCCGCAAGCCGAAAGCCTGCATCGCCGGAATATCGGTCACTTCGGCGCCGACCAGGTAGACCGGCTCCGGGCAATGGGAAACGCCGGTTCCGCTTGCCGCCATTTTGCGCAACTCGTCGTGCGTCAGCTCCCAGCAATGGGCATAAAAGGTATCCGGGCCTGCAAAGCCCAATTCGGCGCAGTAGTCGACCGTGCGCATGCCATGCCGCGCCTCGATGACGGGGCTTTCGCCTTCGCCGACATGCGTATGGAGCTGCACGCCGCGATCGCGCGCCAGCGAGACCGACTCGGTGAAGGTTTCGCGGTAGCAATTGACCGGCTGGCAGGGTGCGATCACCACCTGACGCATGCTGAAGGGGCCGGCATCGTGATAGCCGTCGATCAGCCGTGCGCAATCGGCGATGAATTCATCCGTGGTTTCGAGCATGGCGTCCGGGATCGTCGAGCCTTCGGACTTCGGCAGGGTATTGCCGCCGCGCCCTGCGTGAAAGCGCATTCCGAGCAATTCCGCCGCTTCGAACTGGCGATCGATCAGCCGCTTTCCCGCGTGGCGAGGAAAGCAATATTGATGGTCGAAGGCGGTCGTGCAGCCGTGCTTGATCATCTCGGCCATTGCGGTCACTGAAGAATGATAGAAGCAATCCTCCGTCAGCCGCGAAAAGATCGGATAGATCCGGTCCAGCCATTCGATGACGGAAAGCTTCGTCCAGTCGAGATCGGCCCGATTTCGCACGAAGCACTGAAAGAAGTGATGATGGGTGTTGACGAGCCCCGGATAGACGAACCAGCCGGATGCGTCCTTGACGATGGTGTTCTCGGGTAATGCGTTCAGCGACAGGTTCTCCCCGATCGCCTGGATCGCCGGACCCTTCGTGAGCAGGTCGACGTTTCGCCGCACGCCCGGTCCACTGCCTTCATCGACGATAACCGCCGCACAATTCTTCAGGAGATAGCCGGTCATTCCATTATTTCTCCCCTGCCGGATGCGGATCGGGTTTCAGTTCGTGCAGGCGATGGATGCCGGGCATCTCGATGAAGCCCGGCAGGCTGCGGATGGCGCGCATCCAGAGCCGGATCAAGGGGTAGGGATCAAGCGAGATGCCGCCGTCAGGCGCGAGTGCCACGTAGGGGAAGCAGGCGATATCGGCGATGGTCGCCCGGTTTGCCGCAAGGAATTGCATGCCGCGCTCGCCCTGTTCGAAGAGGCCTGCTTCAAGTTCGCGCAGTGCCGCGATCCCCTGCACCCGCAAAGCCTTGATGTCCCCAGGACGCAGAAGCATTTCGTGAAGCCGCGCGCCGCCAAGGTTCGCCGTCAGGCGATGCGAAAAGGAGAGCCATTGCTGCACGCGCGCCGTTTCCCGCGGTGAGCCATGACCCAGCCATTCCGGCGCAGCATCGGCGGCGAGATAGGCAAGCATTGCCGAGGACTCTGTGAGCACGAGATCGCCGTCTTCGAGGATCGGGATGGAGCCCGCCGGATTGAGCGCCAGCAGCTCCGGCCCGCGATGCTCGGCCCCGGGATGGAAGTCGACCGGCCGGATTTCGAGCTCGATGCCCAGGATGGCGGCCATGAGCCGTACCTTGTAGCAGCTGGGCGACAGAACATAATCGTAGAGTTTCATTGTGCGACCAACTGTGCGCCGTAGGTATAATTGTGGCGCTTGAGCCATCGCCGGTAAGCGACCGAAGTGAGGTCGGCCCTTGTCGGGATTTCCATGCCGGGATCGAGCGGAAGAAGCGCGGGTATCTGGTTCTCGAGGATCGAGCGATCCTGCAGGAAGATCGTCTGCTGAAAGTGGATGAGATCCGTCATCGGCGTTTCGTCATCGAAGAGCGCCATCCACGGCCACACGTCGCATACGTCTTCGGCAAGAGGCTGGACGAACAGGGTTATGACGTCCCATTCGCTGGGTCGCGGAGGGCATGTCTTGTAGAGTACCGAACAGGTCGGTGCCGGCACGCGATACATGTACTCGGTGGTGATGCCGCCAGTTGCCGATTTTGCAGCCTGCGGCTGGTAGAACTTCACCTGCGTTGCCCATACCTCATCCTCGCTCTCGCGAATCTCGACCTTGTAGTTTTCGACCTCGGTGTGCGGCTCGGCACCGAGGATATCGGTGTGGACGAAGGGAAAATGCGCGATGTCGAGGAAGTTCTCGACCGCGCGAAGCGGCGAGCAGCGCACGCGCACCACGCCGACATCGACGAAGCGCCGCCCCGGCTGATCGGCCTCCGGAATGGCGAAAAGCTCCTTCTCCGGCTTTCCGAGGGAGGACCAGACATGGCCATACCGGACGCAAACGGGGAGGGCTCTTCCCTCGGCGGTCGCCACCCGCGCATTCCCATCCAGATCGCGCGCGACCTCGATCGCCTCGCCCATCAGCCAGGTCTTGCTTCCTTTCTCGCCGAGCTGGCTGAAGAGGCCGACCGGATACCATTCGTCGATCATCGCGCCGCCTTTCATTCCGCAGTCTCCCTATGGCGCTCTTCCGCCGTGCGGCGAAGGGATTCGACAATCCGGGACGCCGCAACGCGGTCTGCCGGACTGCGATCCTTTTCGATCATGAGAAGAATGAGCGTATGCTTCTCCTGGGGCGCCAGCAGCAGCCCGATCCAGGGAAATTCAGGCAGACAGATCAGCCCGTGCTTGTCGATCTTCGCTCCGGCCGCATCCTCGATCGCCGCAATATCCGTTTCCACCGTTAGCGAGCGCAGCGGTATGAGCCCATTGAGCTTCGGAGGCTGCGTTGCCGGTTGCCCGACGGCTACCCACAAGATGCCATCAGCCTCTTCGACCTGCCGGACGGCGACACGGATGGTTTCCGGCGGAACCAGATCGGGATGGGCGGGAATGCGAATGCATGCGCCCGAGAGGGAATAGCTCCATCCGTGATAGATGCAGGACAGGGCCTCGCCGCGAACGAAGCCATGCGACAATCTCATTCCGCGATGCGGACAGCGATCCGACGATGCGGTTGCGCGGCCCGACTGACTGCGCCACAGGGCAATCGGGCCAATCGAAGTCCAGGCCGGTATGACAGTTGCTGGTGGCAGATCAGCGGAAAGGGCGACTGGCGCCCAGGATTCCGGCCCATCATGTGGCATGGCCTTCACTCTCTTCATTTCACCAATGGCTTAGCGCCACCGGCCATAGGCAGGCGCCTATCCCTGCATCCCTTAGCTTGCGAAGGTTTGCATAAATAATTCGCATTGGCAACAATGATTAAATAAAAGGCAAAGAATCAGGAATCCCTAAGATGGGATGTTTCCGGATCATTCACGACCCTGCGCTGAATCTCTTCGACCCAGACGTCGATCGGTCCAAGTGAGCAGCCTATTTCCAACATGTCGATTAGTTCGACAGGCCCGGTAACCTCAAGCTCGATCCGGTCCGCGTCAGAATGAACGAATGTCTGTGACAGCCCGAGCTTGCTGGCGTGGCGTTGTATCCACGGAAGAAACGAGGCTGAATTGATATTGCCGAGAATTGTCACATGTTCGCGCAACTCGTCCAACCGTAGCGACATAAGCCGGGACCTTTGATTGTCTTCGAGAGGTCAGAATAGCCAATGGAAATCTCTTGGCCAAGAGCAAGGTCTTGCTCGCAGCCTGGACGTATCGTGGACAATTAATCAACAGCAACTGCAAGGGAACCGCCGTGTCGACATCGGGCATAGTCGAAAAATGATCATTCCCGACTTATTGCCGGATATCAGATTTCCGCCTCCTTTCTACACCACCGACTCCTAAGGAAATTGTAGTTTGACTATAGTCTTCATTTATGGCGTTCAGGCAGCGAGCGGTTGGCGGCCAAGTTTGGCCCAGTCGGCATTCAATCGCCGATCTGAGCAGAGCGAAGTTCAGCTTCGCTACGGCTATCTGATATTTCGGCAAGTGCTATAAAATCCATAGTATGGCATCATTCAGACTGAATTGCCGTACCGGGCAGCCGGTTCAATTCCTTCCAAGGACGTTCATTTTGCAGTATTGTGGTCGATGGTTTTTGTCGATCAAGAGCGACGCCACTAAAGCTTTGCTATTTGCCTCAAGTGATCCGCGGTCGTTGCGGCAAATCCGAAAAACTCGAGATATGCCGGTATCTGTTCAAACAGCATATCGGTTCCCACCTGATACCGGCATCCACGCTCACGCGCGGCGGCCAGAAATGGTGTAACTTCCTCCTTCATCACCACTTCGCCGACGAAGGTCTCGGGCGAAAGGCGCGTCATATCGAGCGGCAGTGGATCGTCCTTGTGCATGCCGAGCGGCGTGGCATTGATGACGATGTCGAAACCTCGGGGATCGTTGGTGCCTTTTGTAACCTGCACGGCAGGGTAATAGGTATTGAGGCGGCTTTTCAGCCCTTCCAAGGCCGCTTTGTTGTCGTCGTGAAGAGCGAGATGGGTAAGGCCGGCGCCGGCAAGCGAGGCCGCGATCGCCGAGCCCACGCCGCCGGCGCCGATCATGAGAGCTTTGGCGCCCGATATCGGCTGGCCCTTGCGAGCCAGGCCGCGCACGAAACCTTCGCCATCGAACATGTCGCCGATCAGCCTGCCATCCGTGCCGAGCTTGACGGCGTTACAGGCTCCGGCGACGCGGGCATTGGTGGAGATCTCGTCCAGGAGGCCCATGGTGGTAATCTTGTGGGGCATTGTGATGAGCGCGCCGTGGATGTTGGACAGGCGGAAGACGAGTTTCAAGAAATCGGGGTAATCCGCCGGCCTGCAACCCATCGGCACGACAACGGCATCGATGCCCTGCTCGTCGAAATAGGGGTTGTAGATCAGCGGTGCCTTGAAGCTTTCTGTCGGGTAGCCAAGATGGGCGATCAACCGGGTGGTGCCGCTAATCATCGATATCGCCTTTCGAGTTCTGTCGTTCGGCTCGATCGGGCCGAAGCCGTAACCATTGGCCGAGGGATCGCCAACGTGTCAGCGGTGCCGCCAATCCGGCGGCAAGCCCGGGTCCGCCAAGGGAAGGAGTGGTTTTCGCCCGAGGTCATCTCCCAGCTCAAAGGCGAGGGCAGGGCATCGGAGGGGACGCTGATGGCGAGATTCGTTCGCGGCTCGGCGAGCATATGCTCGATACAGCGCCTGCCAATCAAGCCGGCACCCGTCACCGCGATCCACAAACTTTCCGGCAACAGCCCCGGCATCGATCCGATCCTAATTGCGCAAGATTTCGCCGAGGAACTTGCGGGTGCGCTCGTGGCGAGGACTGGTGAAGAATTTTGCAGGGGCGGCTTCCTCGACGATGGCGCCGCTTGCCATGAAGACCACCCGGTTGGCGACCTGGCGCGCAAAGCCCATTTCATGCGTCACGCAGATCATCGTCATGCCTTCTTCGGCAAGACCGATCATCGTGTCCAGCACCTCCTTGACCATCTCGGGATCGAGCGCCGACGTCGGCTCATCGAAGAGCATTATCTTGGGGCGCATGCAGAGCGCACGGGCGATCGCCACGCGCTGCTGCTGGCCGCCCGAAAGCTGCACGGGATATTTGACCGCCTGTTCGGAAATCTTGACGCGGGCGAGCAACGCGCGCGCCCGCTCTTCCGCTTCGGCCCTCGGAAGGCCAAGGGCGCGCATCGGCGCGAGCATGCAGTTTTCCAGCACGGTAAGATGCGGGAAGAGGTTAAACTGCTGAAAGACCATGCCGACCTCGCGCCTGACGGCATCGATGGTTTTCGCCCGATCGCCGAGCAGGATGCCGCCGACGCGAATCTCGCCCCGCTCGTAAGTCTCCAGACGGTTGATGCAGCGGATCAGGGTCGATTTTCCGCTGCCGGAGGGACCGCAGAGAACGATGCTCTCACCCTTGTGGACTTCGATATTGATGTCCCGCAGGGCCTGGAAGGCGCCATACCATTTCTCCACATGGCTCATGGTGATCATTGTTTCAGCGGAGGGGGCAGGAACTGCTGTCATATTGTCGATTCCTGAATACGATCAGAAGATCGCGGCTATCGCGCATGGATGGCATTGAAGCGCCGTTCCAGGCGCGCGCCGATGATCGTCAACGGGCAGCACATCAGGAAATAGAGGGCGCCGACGATGCCGAAGACAGTCAACGGCTGGAAGATCTGGTTGGAAATGATGTTGCCGGCACGCGTCAGCTCCGTGAAGCCGACGATGGAAGACAGCGACGTGCCCTTGATGAGCTGCACCAGGAAACCGATCGTGGCCGGCAGGGAGATGCGGATTGCCTGCGGCAGGATTACATCCTTCATGCGCGAAACATATTTGAGGCTGAGCGCCTTGGCCGCCTCCGTCTGGCCGCGCGGCACGGCCTCGATCGAACCGCGCCAGATCTCGCCGAGATAGGCGCTGGCATGGAGTGTCAGGCCGATCGCGACTGCTTCCCAGGCATCGAGCTTCAGCCCGATCAATGCCAGCCCGTAATAGGTGACGAAGAGTTGCATGAGGAGCGGCGTACCCTGGAAGACAGCGATGTAGCTCGACGTTGCCCGCTCGAGCAGCGGTAGGCCCGAGGTGCGTGCCAGCGCTATGGCGAGACCTGCGATGCAGCCGCAGACGAACCCGACGGCAGACAAAAGCACGGTCCATTTCAGGCCGATCAGAAGGAAGGTGAATTCTGCGCTGCCCATGATGCCTCACTTGACCGGATAGGTGAAATAGCGGGCCGAGAAGAGCGCGAAGAAGCGCATCATCAGCCAGGAGATGAAAAAGTAGAGGAACGTGATGGTGAAATAGACCTCGAAGCTGCGGAAGCTGTCGGATTCGATGCGTTGCGCCACAGCGGTCAATTCATAGGCCGAGATCGCCGAGCAGATGCTTGTCGACAGCGTCAGCAGCACGAACTGGCTGGTCAGCGACGGATAGATCGCTCTCAGCGCAGGCTTCAATATGATCAGCCGGAACACCTGTACCTTGTGAAGCCCGAGTGCCAGGCCTGCTTCGATCTGGCCGCCGGGAATGGATTGCACGCCGCCCCTGATGATCTCGATCGCGTAAGCGCCGCCATTGATGCCGAGCGCGATGATCGCCGTCGGCGTGGGGTCGAGGCGGATGCCGATCAGCGGCAAAGCGAAGAAAAGAAAGAAGATCTGCACCAGAAAGGGCGTATTTCGGATGAGCTCAACGAAGCCTATCACCAGCCAGCGCACCGGTTTGATGGGGGAATCCCTGAGCGCCACGCCGCCGATGCCGATGATGACGGCAAGAACCATGCCGCAGATGGCGAGCAGAAAGGTGCCGAGACAGCCAAGCAGCAGGCTTGGCAGACCATCGATAACGGGCGTAAAATCCAGTTGATAGTTCATACTTCTCTTGCGGCCCCCACCATTCCTGCCATGGCCTCGATTGCCAGCTCATAACCGTGGGCGCCAAAGCCGATCATGATGGCGGTGGCGATGCGCGAGACAAGGGATCTGTGGTAGATTTCCTCGCGGGCATGGACATTGGAAATGTGCAGTTCGATCTTCGGGGGATCAAACGTTTTCAAGGCGTCGAGCAGCGCAATCGAGGTAAAAGTGAAAGCGGCGGGATTGATGATGATGCCGCAAGCCTCCTTTCGAGCCTGATGGATGCTTTCCACCAGCTCGCCCTCGAAATTCGTCTGGCGAAAATCGATCGTAAAGCCAAGGCTTGCGCCCTTGGTGACGCATAACGTCTTGATATCGGCGAGCGTCGTGAAGCCGTAGATATGCGGCTCGCGCTCGCCAAGCAGGTTGAGGTTCGGCCCGTTGAGGACGAAGATGGTTCTGGTCATGGCGCGCCTCAAACGGTGCAATGCGGTTTCTTGGTCTTCGGCGAAAGGGTTCAAAGGACGGGATGAGAATCCCCGTCCTTGCGCCTGAATTGCCAGGAGCGTTTGTGTCAGTTAGCCACGAACGAAATGCCTTCCAGGCTCTTCGGAAATTCCGGAACCGGCACCTTCATCCACTTGTCGTAGATCGTCTTCAATTCGCCGTTGCCCTTGATTTTGTCGATGAAGGCGTTGATGGAGGCGTTGAGCTCCTTTTCGCCCAGACGCGTGCAGGCCCCGTTGTAGAGCTTCTGAAACTCCAACTTGTTTTCGAATTCTCCGGGGCGGGCTTTTTCCACGCGGTCCATATAGAAGATATTGCCGCCGAGAGCATCGACCTGGCCGGAAACAAGCGCCTGGACGCTGGCTGCATCGCCATCGAAACGGCGGATGGTGGCCGAAGCCGGCGCATTCTTGGTGACCTGTGTGTCTTGTGCCGCGCCTTTGGCCACAGAGATGGTCAGGTTGGCCATGTCGGCGTTGGTCTTGATCGACTTGTTCTTCGGGCCGATCAGGACGATGGCGTTGGCGTTATAGGGCTCACTGAACTGTACGGCTTTGGCGCGGTCCGGAAGCATGGCCATGGTCGCAAAGAGCACGTCGACACGGCCGGAGGTCAGTGCCGGAATGCGGTTGTTGACTTCCAGCGGGACGAATTCGACGTCAACGCCGAGTTCCTTGGCGTACAGGGCGCCCATGTCGGCGTCAAATCCATCCTGTTTGCCAGCGCTGGTGACGAAGCCCCATGGCGGGTTATCGCCCTGGATGCCGACGATCAGTTTTCCACGCGCCTTGATTTCCTGGGGCGTGATAGCGGCTGCCGAGTTTGCAAGCCCGATGGCGGCAGCGAAAACGGCCGCACCAAGCATGGCGCCACGCCGCGTCAGTAAAGACTTCAACATGAGTTCCTCCTCTTTTCGGATGGTCGCCTCCGCAACCTCCCAGTCACCCTCTCCCGGTTGTTCGCGGTAATATTTGCCTGAGGGGTGCGGATAAATCAACATAGTTTTTAAAAAACATATGATACTTTTCATTTAATCATCTGAATTGAAATCCTCACGATATTCGCCATAATGCCATCGGCATGCTCGGCTGCTTATTGCCGTGGCACGGCCAGGGAGGATTTTGCGCGCCATGAAGACCTCGATTGCGACTGTCACGATCTCAGGCGAGCTTCCGGAAAAATTGGAGGCTATCGCGCGGGCCGGCTTTGATGGCGTGGAGATTTTCGAAAACGACTTCCTGGCCTTTGACGGCAGCCCCGCCGATGTCGGGAAGATGGCGCGGGATCTTGGCCTTACCATCACGCTCTTCCAGCCCTTTCGCGACTTCGAGGGTATGCCGGATGCTCTGCGCGGCCGCACCTTCGATCGCGCTGAGCGCAAGTTCGACATCATGCAGGCGCTCGGCACGGACATGGTGCTCGTCTGCTCGAATGTCTCGCATGCAGCGCTCGGCGGCATCGACCGGGCCGCCGCCGACTTTCGCGAGTTGGGGCAACGAGCGGCAAAGCGTGGGCTGAAGGTGGGTTATGAGGCGCTTGCCTGGGGCCGCTTTGTCAACGATCACCGCGATGCCTGGGAGATCGTGCGGCGCGCGGACCATCCCAATGTCGGGCTGATCCTTGACAGTTTCCACTCGCTGTCGCGCAAGATCGATATCAATTCTATCCGCTCGATCCCCAAGGAAAAGATCTTCATCGTGCAGCTTGCCGATGCACCATTGATCGATATGGACCTGCTTTACTGGTCCAGGCATTTCCGCAACATGCCGGGCGAGGGCGATTTGCCGGTCACGGAATTTGCCGAGGCTGTGGCATCAACCGGTTATGACGGATACTTCTCTTTGGAGATATTCAATGACCAATTTCGGGGCGGCTCGACACGGGCGATTGCGGCGGATGGCCACCGTTCGCTGATCTATCTGGCCGACCAGATTCGTCGGAAGGTCGAGACGCCGATCGGCACCGAGATGCCGGCGCGCGCCGCGGTCAAAGGCATCGGCTTCATCGAATTTGCCACCGATGAAGAGGAGGCGGTGGAACTGGTCGGCATCCTGCAGGCGCTCGGCTTCCGCAAGGTGGCGGCGCACCGCTCCAAGAAAGTCACGCTCTTCCAGCAGGGCCGGATCCGCATCCTTATGAATGTCGATCCCGCAGGTTTCGCCAACGCCGCCTATGCCGTGCACGGCACGTTTGCCTATGCCATGGCGCTGGTCGTCGATGATGCGGCAGACGCCTATTCCCGCGCGCTCGCACTCGATGCCGAGCCGTTCGTCCAGGCCGTCGTCGAGGGTGAGTTGCAACTGCCGGCTATCCGCGGGGTCGGCGGCGGGCTGATCTATCTGATCGACGAGAAAAGCCCGCTCGGCCGTTTCCCGGAGATCGATTTCGTGCCAGTTGCGGAGCAGGACGCGGCCGACGATGCCGGATTGCTGGAGATCGACCACGTCGCGCAGACCGTCAGCTACGACGAAATGCTGACCTGGCTGCTCTTCTACACCTCGATCTTCGAAGCGCACAAAACGCCCATGGTCGATATTATCGACCCCTCCGGCGTGGTACGCAGTCAGGTGATCGAAAATGAGGCCGGTTCCTTGCGTATCACGATGAATGGTGCGGAAAACCGGCGTACGCTCGCCGGTCATTTCATCGCTGAAAAATTCGGCTCGGGCATCCAGCATCTGGCTTTTTCGACGGGAGATATCTTTGCGACCGCCCAGCGCCTGCGCGCCAAGGGATTTAAGCCTCTGACGATTTCCCCCAACTACTACGAGGATGTCGAAGCTCGCTTTGGGCTGGATTCTGAACTGACGGAGCGGCTGAGGACGGAAAACATTCTCTACGATCGCGATGACGATGGCGAGTATTTCCAGCTCTACAGCAGCACCTATGGAGAAGGTTTTTTCTTCGAGGTGGTCGAGCGCCGCGCTTATCGCGGCTATGGAGCGCCGAATGCGATCTTCCGGATCGCCGCGCAGAAGAAGCAGATGCGGCCGGAGGGCATTCCGAAGGATGCCGTATAAATGAGTCTCGTCATCGCCCGGCCGCGACCGCTTCTTCGGCATGCGCGAGTGGCTCCGAGGGGTCCGCAGCCGCGCTTCTGGGATGCGCGAAACAGCGTTGCCGCAGTTCAACCGATGCGCCCGCTCCGCAGAACGTGTTCCATACCGCTTTGCACATGCCTGGCGATGATGGCCTGGGCAGCGTCCACATCGCGCTTCAGCGCGGAGTCGAAAAGCAACTTGTGATCATCGGCCACGGCCTGGCCGCGAAAGCTTTTCGCCAACATGTGATACCGCAGAAACCGATCGAAGACCGAAGAGAGCGTCGCCATCAGTGTCGTCGAGTTGCAGGCGGAGACGATCGCCTGGTGAAACTCCCAGTCGTAGCGTACCCAGTCGATCGTCCGTGAAGCATCTCCCGCGAGCAGCTTGCGCTCTGCCGCAGCGAGCTTGTGGTGCGCAGCGACGACGCGGCCTTCCCATTCCAGCGTGCCGGCCGCAAAGGAAAGCGCGATTGCATGCGTTTCCAGTACGGTGCGGAGATCGGCGAGTTCTTCCAGTTCCTTGCGGGAGGCCGGGCTAACCTCGAAGCCGCGCTGGCCTTCGGCAAGCACCAGATTCTCCATGGCAAGGCGGCTGAGGATTTCACGCAGCGAGGACACACTGATCGAGTAGTGGATTTTGGCCTGCTCCAGCTTGATCTTGGTGCCAGGTGCCAGCGCTCCCGAAATAATGTCCTGACGGATCTGCCGGAAGACAACATCGCTGATGGTCTCAGAAGCATCGGCTGCGGCATTGCCGGCCTGTTTTTCCGATTTACGTGGGGCTGCCATCGATTACTTCGCCTGTTTGACCGGGGAGGAGAGCAGCCCCTTGCCGAGCGCATGCTCGACGCCGCCCTGGATGTGGCGCTTCAGGATGTCCTTCGCCTTGGTGCTGTCACGCTTGAGAGCGGCGTCGAGCAATTGCCGGTGTTCCTGCTCGGCCACTCCGCCCCGATAGGAGAGCGCCACCATCTGATAGCGAAGATATTTGTCGAAGACGGCTGAATGTGTCTCCATCAAGAGCCGCGAGCCGCATGCCGCAATCAGCGCCTGGTGGAATTCCCAGTCATAGCGTTTCCAGTCCTCGGCCTGGCCGGTATCGCCCGAAGCCATGACGGCTTCCATGCGTGCAAGCTTGTGATGGGCCGATACGAGCAGCGCCTCCCATTCCAGATCACCCTGTTCGAAGGACTGCTCCAGCGCATGTTCTTCCAGAAGCAGCCTTAGCGCTGCGATCTCGCGCAGGTCCGCAATGGAAACTCTTGCGACCTCGAACCCTCGTTGCCCCTCGGCAACAACCAGTCCTTCCGATGTCAGCCGGTTGAGAATTTCTCTCAGGGTGCTGACGCTGGTCTCATAGGTCGCTTTCAAATTATCGAGTTTCAGCTTTTGCCCCGGAGCGAGTCGCCCAAAGATGATGTCCCTGCGTATCCGCTGGTAGTTGCTCTCGGCAACGGTTTCGGCCAACAAGTCGGTTTGCACGGCTTCCTCGGAGATTTTGGATTTTCTCATACATATTCGACTCGATCTTTTCAATGGGAAACATTCAAGTCGATCTCCCATTGGATCGCTTCCGGTAGCGATGCGCTGAAGGCGCTCGGCGCGACGGGCAAGCTTGAAACGGCCGAGCTTTGCGCATCCGCTTCAATTAGAGCGTTTCGGACTTGCGAAGGATGGTTCGCTGCCTTTCCAGCTTGGGCCGATGCCTCGACCGCTCAATAACCAGGCCAGGCTAATGTGAAGCGAGTCGGCAATTTCCCCGAGGTAGGCCGGATCGGGCTCGTCGCGGTCGTTCTCCCAGGATAGCCACGTCTGCTTCGGTACGGCCACGAGCAAAGCCGCATCCTCTGCGGAGAGCCCGCAGGCATCGCGCGCCAATGACATCCGGCCGCCGAGCGTGTCATCGGCTGCGAGCGCCCAGTCCGGCATCTGATTGCACATTCATGTCACCTCGATATGAAAAGAAACCCCGCCGCGGCACGGCGGGGCTGCAACGGCAATGTCAGCCTTCGTCGCCGACCCAGGCCTTCACCTGATCGGGATGATCCTTGATGTACTTGTCGACCGCCTGGTCGTAGGAGGTCGTCTGCGCATTAAACATCGCCGCTTCCAGGTCGGAGATCGGCAGTTTCATGCGTGACAGGAAGCCGGCCACCTTCGGATTTTCGGCGGCGAAGCCCTTCCTGGCGAGCACATCCACATGCTCCGCTTCGCCCAGAGACTTCTTCGGGTCGGCAATGTAGCGAAGCTTGTATTTGCCGAACATCCAGTGCGGGCTCCAGGAGGTTGCGACGAACCATTTTTCGCTGCGTATGTCACGATCGACCGTGGTCAGCATGCCTGCTTCGCTCGAGACCTGAAGCTTGTATTTATCGAGGCCGTAATCCTTGAGGGCCTTCTCCGAAAGCCGGGTCAGGCCGGCGCCGGGATCGATGCCCTGCACCGTGCCCGACAGCTTTTCCTGAATCTCCGGCTTCTTCAGATCCTCGATCGAGCCGATCTGGTCTTGCGGGATGTAGGCGGGCACCACCCAGCCGAGCTTTGCGCCGTCATAGACGGTGCCGAGGGTCTCCACGCGGTTCTTGACCTTGGCGTAGTAGTCAGCATGCGTCTGCGGCAACCAAGCCATCATCATGGCATCGAGATTGCCGCGGCTGACGCCCTGATAGAGCGGCGCGACATCGGTCTGCACGAGCTCGACCTTCTGGCCGAACTTGTCCGTGATCAGCCTGGCGGCGAGCTTCGTGACGAACTCGGCATCGGACCACGCGGCCCAGCCGATCTTCACGGGTTTGCTGTCTTCAGCCATAGCGGCTGCGGTCATGCCGCTGCAAAGCGTGGCGGCAAGGCCCAGTGTTGCGAGTAACTTGAACATGGATGTTGCTCCTTTCAGGGAAGGTTCGCGTTTGGCGGTCGAGACCGCCTTGGTTTCAGGTGGAGGGTTCAGGCCGTGGCCGTCACCAGGCGCTCGTTTTCGCTCCTTCGGAAAAGCGATTGCAGCAGGGTGAGCCGGCGCGAGCCAAGGCTCTGGGTGATGCGGTCGAGAATGACGGCGAGGATGACGACAGCCAGCCCTCCTTCGAAACCGGTGCCGACATCGAGGCGCTGGATGCCCGTCAACACCGTATTGCCGATGCCGCCCGCGCCAATCATCGAAGCGATGACGACCATGGAGAGCGACAGCATGATCGTCTGGTTGATCCCGGCCATGATCGAGGGCATGGCATTCGGCAGCTGCACCTTGAACAGCAGCTGCGTCGAGGTGCAGCCGAAGGCATTGCCGGCCTCGATGAATTCGGGATGGACCTGGCGAATGCCGAGGTTGGTCAGGCGCACTACCGGCGGCATCGAGAAGATCACCGTTGCGATCGCACCCGGCACGGCGCCGAGGCCGAAGAACATCGCCGCCGGGATGAGATAGACGAAGGCGGGCATCGTCTGCATCAGGTCGAGGATGGGGCGAACCGCGGCGGCGATCGCATTGCGGCTTGCCATGGCGATGCCGAGCGGCAGGCCCACGATCATTGCCATCAACGTAGAGGCGATGACGAGCGCCAGCGTCTCCATCATCGCGCCCCAGAGGCCCATGTGATTGACCAGGAAAAGCGAGATGCCGGTGAAGGCAGCAAAGGCAAATCCCACCCGCCACAAAGACAGGAAGACGAAGATGGCGATGCCGACAGGCATCGGTATCGCGGTCAGCGCGCTCTGGATGGAGCCGGTGACGAAGCCGATGATTGCGGCAATGGTGTCGAGCGCGGGCGAAAAATTGTCGAGAATGTAATTGACGGCACTGTCGATGCCGTCGCCGATATCGAAGGTCATGGAATCTTCCGATTTGATTGGAGGTCAGCTTGCGCGGTCGAGCGTTTCGAGCAGCGCCGATTTGCTGATGGAGCCGAGATAGCGATTGCCGTCATCGACCACGGGCACGGGCCACGGGCTGGCCGCGACCTTGCCGAGAACGCCGGAAAGCGGCTCGGCGGCGGGGATGGGTTCTATCCCAGGAAGAAAGGCGCTGCGATAGGGATCGGCTGCGTTTGCACGCAGATTTTCGACAAGGGACGCATGGCTGACCATGCCGTGATAGGTCTTGTCGCGGCCGAGAATGATTGCATATTCCCGGTCGAAGTTTTTCATCCGCTCCAGCGCCGCCGCAGCCGAAACGCCCTGACGCTCGATGATCGTCACCTGGGTCTTGCGCGCGACATCGCCGGCCCTGAAGACCTGCGAAACGTCCACATTGCGGAAGAACGACCGGACATAGTCGTTGGCAGGACTCATGACGATCTCGTCGGGCGTACCCACCTGGATGACATTGCCGTTCTGCATGATGCAGATGCGGTCGCCGATGCGCATCGCCTCGTCGATATCGTGGCTGACGAAGACGATCGTTCGACTGTGCTGAGCCTGGAGGCGCACGAGCTCGTCCTGCATCTCCGTGCGGATCAACGGATCGAGCGCCGAAAACGCCTCGTCCATCAGAAGCACGGTCGGCTCATTGGCAAGCGCGCGCGCGAGGCCGACGCGCTGCTTCATGCCGCCGGACAGCTGATCCGGATGACTGTCGGCATAGCCGTCGAGACTGACGGCCTCGAGCGCGGCCATCGCCCTTTGCCTGCGCTCCGCTTCGCCGACGCCGGCCACTTCAAGACCGAAAGCGACGTTGTTCAACACGGTGCGGTTCGGCAACAGCGCGAAGGACTGGAAGACCATGCTGATTTCGCCACGGCGCAGAGCGATCAGCTCCCGGCGCGGCATACCGGTGATGTCCCTGCCATCGATTTCGATGGAGCCGGCGGTCGGTTCGATCAGCCGGTTGAGCAGACGCAGCAGGGTGGATTTGCCCGATCCGGAAAGGCCCATGATGACGAAGATTTCGCCGGCCCGGATATCGAAGCTTGCATCGTTCACTCCGACCGAGCAACCCGTCGCGGCGTGAATTTCCGATTTTGATTTGCCGGCGTGGATCAGGTTCATGGCCCTCGAAGGGCGTTCGCCGAAAATCTTGTAAATGTTCTTGAGACTGATTTTGGTCGAAGCCGGGTGCGCCGGCGCGTCATTTTCAGTTGCAAATGCCATAAAATCCTGGGCCTGCGACTCGATAGTCCAGGCATGCTCCTTGTTCTTGTTTATTCATCCGGGACGACAGCTGAAATCCGCAGATCCATGCGCTGTCTTCCAGTTTCCGATTCGACGATCAATCAGTCGGCAAACGGAGGTGTCGTTTTGTCGATCGATAAGCCGGGGAGGCGCGAAGGACGGCGAAAAGCAGACAAATACAAATGTTCCTGCTCACCGCAGGACCAGTTTATGTCTCAACACTCAGCAACGGCTTTTAGGATGGTAGACAAGGACTGTCTACAAAAAATTGAGATTATTTGGTCGCGCTGGTTGTCGCAAACAGGGCTTCGGGTCCCGTCGATATCATCATATGCTGCGAATGAATTATCATCTCACGGAGGCCGTCCATCTCTATGATGACTTAAAAAATTCATATTTATCAAATGATTATCTGAAAGTCAGATCCTCTCGATGATGCTGTCCGGCTGCTCGTCATCGAATTCACGTTTCCTCTTGGTAACCATAGCAGATGCCGCCGGGAACACGCCCATGCCTGGCGATTGGTTTTCATGCCTTCTCGCATTCTGTCGCGAACCTGTTCGAGATTTTCTGATTGAGCACTGTTCGAAGCCGCGCCTCGCGCTCTGAGCGGCTGCCACAAAGCGCGACGATCAGCCAGAAGGCGAAATTCTCAAGAAAGCCATGGCGATCGCTACCGACGCGTAGCTGATTGCCAATCCGATCTTGGCCAATTAGCCTCGGCCTGTCGAATGTGCTGGGAACGTCATGCCTGAACCGATTACCGAACCTGATATTCCGCCGCTGGTGGAGCGGGCTTTCCAGCTAACCTCACTGTTTACCCTGAATAAGCCGGATGCGCGACGTTGGCCGATTGCATTGCGTGCTGCCGTGGCAATGGGGGTGCCGGCGGCAATCGGCTGGGTGGCCGGCGACCTGCCGGCAGGTCTGATGGCGACGATCGGTGGCTTCACTGCCGTCTACGGCAATGACCGGCCGTTCCTGAACCGCGCCATACATCTTGGCGCGATCGCGATCTCATTTGCGCTGGTCGTCATGATCGGTGTGGCGGTAGGCAGCACGGGTTGGCTGACTATTCCGGTGGTCACGGTGATCGCAACCGCCGCCGCCTTCCTATGCAGCGCATTGAAAGTCTCGCCGCCCGGAGCGTATCTCTTCACGCTTGCGGTTGCGGCTGGCACGGCGATGGGTGCCGAAGATCTGGCACGGTGGCATGTGGGTACGCTCGTCTTTGCCGGCGGAGCCTTCGCCTGGGCGTTGCATATGGCGGGCGCGATCTTTGCGCCACGCGGCCCTGAAGTTTTGGCTCTGAAATCGGCAGCCCGCGCAGTCGGCGATTTTCTCACCGCTGCGGCGACGCCGCGTGCCGACGCGGCAAGGCATCAGGCGGCTGCCGCGCTCCATCTGGCCTGGACGGTGCTGGTTAGCCAGCAACCCGTCCAGCCCCGGCCGAACGGAACATTGACGCGGTTGCGCGCCGAGGGCAGGGAGTTGCACATGATTTTCGCCGAGAGGGTCAATGCTGCACCAAGCGAGCCTGTCCCGCTGGTAAATGTCGAACGTGTGAGGGCAATCGCCGAGCAGGGACCCAGACCGCAGGACGTCACCGATATGGGCCATATTCCGCTCGGCCGCGTCAGTGGCTGGCAATTGCTGAAGGAGAGCACAAGACCCGGTGCGCAAGCATTCGAGATCGGTCTACGTGTGGCGGTAGCCTCGGCGGTCAGCGGACTCGTGGGCTGGGCGACGAACGTCGAGCATGCCTACTGGATCACCGCCGCGGCCGTCTTGATGCTTTACCAGGGGCTTGATCGGGCGACCACGCTGCAACGGGCAATCCAGCGGGTCGGCGGGACCCTGATCGGCACGGTTCTGGCCGGCGGAGTTCTGTTTCTGCATCCAGAAGGCCTTTGGTTCGCCGCCGCGATTGTCGTACTGCAATTCATCATCGAAATGCTGGTGCCCAGGAACTATGGACTTGCAGTCGTGTTCATCACGGCGATTGCGCTCACCATTGCCTCCGGCGGTTATCCCGTGACGGATATCTCACATCAAATCTGGGTCCGTGCGGAAGATACCATTCTAGGTTGCGCGATCGGTATCGCGGTGTTTATGCTGCTGGCGAAGCGTGGCATGACCCGGGCGATATCACGGGAATTGTTCCGGACCTGGGGTGCGATCGATTTGGTCACCCAGCATCTGGCAGCCGGCGATGCTGATACAACGGCGGCTCGCAGCGCCCGGCGTAATCTTCAGCATCATACGATTCTGTTGCTGCAAAGCTTCGATGCCGCCGTTGGCAGCAGCATGGAGAGCCGGGCTGCGGCCGAACCGCTCTGGCCGGCCGTCGTTGCTACCCAGCGCCTTGTCTACCGCCTGCTTGCCGCCGCCTGGCGGATCGACTCTGCGTCGGCGATGGGCGAGAATACCGCTCTGGCGAGAGAACTGTTCGGCAGAGACGGCGCGGTGCAGGTGCACAACGCGCTCGCCGGCATCATCAGCGCCCTTAACAAAGGGGTCGCGCTGCCGTCTGCGCCCGACGTTCCGGCTTTTCTCGAAGCGGAAATCCGGCTGCTCCGCAGCTCGATCGTCAGCGCGTCCAATAGAGCATGACGGGAGCTTTTGTCGCATACAACCCATTTCGCGAGTTCGATCAATCTGCAGGCCTCATCGTCGGACGGTTCGGCTCGATAGAAATTCAAGCCGTTTGGAACAAATCGTTGCGCCGTGCATTCATCGTGGTCAAATTGCTTAATAAGTGAATTTTCCTAAAAGTGGGTTTTCTGAATGTTGCAAAGAGGAATGCCAGGCCGCCGTGGGCGTTTGAAATCGGCGACTGATTCCCATCACCGGCGGCTCGATGCATTGAACAAGGAGTTCGCCATGTTCGAGGCACTCCCCTCCTATCGCAAATATCTGATTGCAACGCTTGCCAGCCGTGTGCGATTGGAGTCCATGCTCGAAGCCAGCGGAGTGGAAGCGCTGGTTCCGGATTGGGCGCAGCGCAGGATCGTTCCGCAGCTTCTGGAGGATCTCCACGATCTTGGCGGTGGCGCGCCCATGCCCGTTGAGGCAACGCGCAACCCGGTCGACATGGCCGCAATCGTCGGGACGCTTTACGTCCTGGAGGGCTCCGGACTGGGAGCAACGATCCTCCTGAAGCAGGCGGTCAAACTCGGTATGTCGGAGACGTTCGGAGCCCGCCATCTGGTCCGGCAGGTGAGCAATCAGCGATCGTGGCGAGACATGCTTCAAACGATCGAGACCACCCCTGTCAGCGACGAGGACGGCTGTGATCTTGCGGCGATCACTGCCTTTGCGGTGTTCGAGAGCGACTATCGGAAGGTATTCGCCAATGACCTCTGAGACGGCTGTCGACCTCAGCGCATGCGATCGCGAGCCCATTCACATTCCCGGATCGATCCAGCCGCACGGACTTCTTTTGGTTGCCGAGCGAGAGACCGGCAAAATCATCGGTGGCGCTGGAGCGATCGAGACCTATCTTGGCGACAATTGGATGGGCCGCTCGATCAGCGAACTCCTGGCACTCGATGTTCTTGGACATGCCGAGCAAGCACCGCGCGCAAATGAGATCATATTGGGAAAGCGAGAGATCGCTGGCGAGATTCACGACATACTTGGCCATGTGTCCGGCGATGTGATCCTGGTCGAGGTCGAGCCGGCACCGAGCGCGCAAGTGACGCCGGAACAGTCGCTTTCGAACCTCGACGCGATCGCCCAGGCGTTCGAAGCTGCGCCGGACATGGCAAGCCTTTTTCAAACGGCGGCCACGGCTTTTCGCAGGCTGACGGGATTTGATCGGGTGATGCTCTATCAATTTACCGAGGATGCCTCCGGCGTGGTGGTCGCCGAGGATCGCAACGAGGCCTTTCCGCCATTTCTCAACCATCATTTCCCCGCCGGCGATATTCCAAAGCAGGCACGCGCGCTTTATCTGCGCAACCGCGTCCGCGCCATTCCGGATTCGGCATACCAGGCCGCACCCCTTCGCTGGGAAGACGGCAAGGCGCAGACCGTCGATCTCAGCGATGTGGCGCTGAGAAGCGTGTCGCCCATTCATCTGCAGTATCTGCGCAACATGGGCGTGTGTGCGAGCGCATCCGTTTCCATCATCAAGGACGGTATTCTTTGGGGCCTGATTGCCTGCCATCACGCCAGGCCGCTGCGCATGCCCTTTGCCATACGCGCCGCGGCAACGGCTTTGGCGGGGAGTCTGGCGCGGCAAATCAAGGCCAAGGACGAGGCTCAGAATGCGCGGGAGCGGCTGAGGCTGAGGTCGCATGAAGACCGCCTGATCGAAACGCTTCAACTCAATGCTCCGCTGCAGACGCTTTTGGCGGAGGCCGCACCCAATCTGCGGCAGATGATGTTGGCCGATGGCTTTGCCGTCGTGACGGGAAAGACGCTCGTGGCACAGGCCGGCACAGTCCCCGAGCTGCCGGACCTTGCCATCCTGATCGAACTCGTGCTGCCGAGCCTGAGAGGCGGCATGTTCCATTCGCATCAATTCGGCAGAACGCCCGGTCTGCCCGGCGATCTGGTCGCTGTTGCAAGTGGCCTGGCGGTGCTCAGATTGTCGCTGGAGGAGGATCTGTTCCTCGTGTGGCTGCGAGCGGAGAAGGTGCAGGTCGTGGAATGGGCGGGCAACCCTCACAAGGGCGAGGCGCCGGCTGCAGCCGCGCCGCTAACGCCGCGCGCGTCGTTCGAGGCCTGGTCCGAGGAGGTCCGCGGCGTTGCGGCGATCTGGAACAACAATAAGATCGATGCGATACATCGCATCGGCCGCGTGATCAGCGAAAGCTATCAGCGTCAGCGCATCGCCGGGCTCAACCGCGAACTGGAGAAAACGCTTCAGCAAAAGGATGAACTGCTCAAGCAGAAGGATTTTCTGATGCGCGAGATCAACCATCGCGTCCAGAATAGCCTGCAGCTTGTTTCGACATTTCTAAAAATGCAGGCGCGAGAAACGCAGGACGCATCGATCGTCCAGCATCTTGACGATGCGCGCGCCCGCATTTCAGCCGTGGCGCTGGTTCACAGGCGGCTCTACTCGGACAACCATGTCGGATCGGTTGATCTGGCCCGCTATCTGAGCGAACTCTCCAACGAGCTCTTTCTGTCCATGGGAGAGGAATGGCGCAGCCGCCATACCAGCAACTTCGCTCCGGTGCTGATGGATGCCGACCGGGCGATCAATCTTGGCCTGATTTTCTCGGAGCTGATCACCAATGCAAACAAATATGCTTATGGCGGTGCTCCAGGGCCAACAAGCGCATGCCTTGATCATCATCTCAATGAAGTTCGCCTGATCGTTTCCGACAGCGGTGGCGGAAAGACGCGCCTGACCGCTGGTTTCGGCAGTAAAATGCTGCACGCCATCATCGTCGGTCTCGGTGGCGAGCTACAGGAAACCGACAACAATCCGGGACTGAAGACGATTGTGACGGTGCCCATCAAGTTCGGCTAGCTTGTCAGCGGGGAGGCGACCTTGCCACAAAGGGCCAGACGTCAGCCATGGGCCCGTCCGAATGCTCCTCCTTTTTCAGAAATCCTGCGATCCTGATCGAACTCGGGGGTGCCGGGAAATACCGCACCCCGAGAATTTAGTGCAGCCATGCTGCCGGGCTTCGATCGAGCGGCCACGGCGAAGGACAGCGGGCTGCCTTCGCCGCGCCTGTCATAAAGCGCGGCGGCTGGTCGTGATGAGCAGATCCTCTTCCTCATCGCGCTGACGACCACCAAGCGCTGCGGCCGCAGATGCGATGAACGCACCGACCAGCAGCGACAGAGAGCCGACCAGCGCCGTTGTCGCCCCGGTCTTGCGGGCTTTGTCAGCCGCTTCCTTTGCCGCCGATTTTGCCTCGTCGATCTGTTTGAGGGTGGTGTCGACGCGGCTGCGTGCATCCGCGTCGGAGATGCCGGTGCGGGCGGCAATGATCGTTGCAATATAGGATTTATCGGCTTCCGGAATCTGTCCGCTGGCAGCACCTTGCAACAGAATCCGCGAGATTTCGGCCGCCGCCGCGCCATTATCGGATTGAGCGCGGTCCGCCGCCTTCGTTGGCCGAAGCAGGGCGTCGGTGAAGTAGGCGGTCGAGCCCGAATTGTCCGACGGCGCTGCGGAAGCAGCGGCGGTAACCGCGGTCTTGGCAATCTGGCCCGCAGTATTGATCGAGGCGCCTGTCAAGGTAGTTAACGAGGAGGCCAGAAAGCCCACCACGAAGACCGTCGCCAGAGCCCAGCTTAGAAACCCATGCGCCGTGTCGCGGAAGAACACCTCGTCGGAATGAACCTCAACCCATTTTGTGCGAAGCCGCCCGGTGAGGTAGCCGCCGATCGCCGACGAAAGCCATTGAACAACCACCAGCCAGATTGCCGCGGTAATGCCGACGGTCGTCGCGGAACTGCTCTCACCGCTCCATGGGGACACCATCGTGAGGCCGACGCCCGATCCAAGCAGCAGCAGGATGAGGGCAATTCCCGTCGCGGCAAGTGCACCTCCGATGATCGGACCCCATACGATGGCGGGTTTGGAGGATTCGATAGGAACGGCTTCTCCCGGCGCGTTTTCGACTGCGGACATGGACGCCTCCTATCGCGTGAAGAGAACAAGAAGAATAACGATCGGCAACGGAATTCCCAGAAGCCAGAGCAGAATACCTCGACCCATTTGACTATCCTCCAAAGTTGAACTGATGCTCATTGGAACGGTGATCAAGGCGGTTTTGTTCCCGGCTCCTTGTTCGCGTTCTGCGCGAAAGCGGCCGATCTGGATTCGCAATGTTCGGGGAGATGCAATACGACGTTCCGGCAGCCTATGCCTCAGCTCGCCAGCAGCCTGTATTTTGGCGGCGGGAGCCCATTCGCGTTCTCATGCGGTGAACCGCAGTGGTTGAGGCTGAGGGAGGAAAAGCTGCCGACTGGTAACGGGAAAAACCGGAGGAACTCGCCGCTGATGAGGCCGGCGGTTTCAGACTACAACACGAGACCATGCACTCGTTATGCCGGCCGGGGATCGCGGCACGCCCTTGATGTGAGGGAAGGGCGGCACCGCCAAAACTGTGTCCGATAATTTTCAATGGGCATCAGACGGTTTCGCGGTTGTCGAGCCCGTAGAAGGGAAGGGACCGGCAGCGCCGGCCCCCGAATGCAGGTTACCAGCCTTGCCGGCCGTACCAGTCGTCGACATCGGATTTGGCCCTGTCCTTGGCCAGACCATACCGCTCCTGAATCTTCCCTTCGAGTTGCTCGCGCTTGCCAGCGATCTGATCGAGATCGTCGTCCGTCAGCTTGCCCCACTGCTCCTTGATCTTGCCCTTTACCTGCTTCCAGTTTCCTTCGACACGATTCCAGTCCATGGGAAATCCTCCTTCTGGGTTGCATGAGGTCAATGCCCGAAAGGCGCATTTGTTCAGTTTTATTTCGCATCCTCCCCACGACGAGCGAGGCTGCACGATCAGCAATTCCTTCTGGAACCTCGCTGCCCGCACGTCGTTAACTGCAGACTCCAGCTCATGGCGATTGCAACCGAGGGGACATCCTGTTGGAAAAATCCAGATCTTTGACGAGGCGTCATGCTCTGCGCCGCGATTTGCCGCTCTGGGCCTCCACTCCCGGCGGCTCGATCAGGACGCAGGGAAAAAGTCGGCGGTCGCACTATGATGTGATCATCGTCGGGGCCGGCATAAGCGGCGCTCTGATGTCGCATGCGTTGGTCGAGAAAAATCTGCGGGTGCTCATGGTCGATCGCCGGCGGCCTGTCCGCGGGAGCACCCTTGCCAGCACCGCGATGATCCAGCATGAAATCGACACTCCCCTGCATGTGCTCCAAAAGTCGATCGGGGTGCGCAACGCGCAACGGGTGTGGCAACGCTCGGCGACGTCTGTGGAGCAGCTCGGCCAGATCGTGCGCGATCTCGATTTGAAATGCGCTTTCCAGGCAAAGAAGAGCCTTTTCCTTGCGGGCGAGGACTATGGTTCGCGGGCGTTAAGGACGGAAGTGGAGGTGAGGAAGGCAGCGGGCCTGAGCGCGAACCTGTTGAGCGCAGAAGTCCTTCGAGAACGGTTTGCGCTATGCCGTACGGCCGCAATCGAAAGCGCGATCTCGGCATCGGCAAATCCGGCACAATTGTCCGCAGCTATCCTGCGAAATGCGAAAAAGAAGGGTATGGAAATCGTTTCGGACGTCGAGATCAAGGACATCAAGGAGTTTGACGAGAACGTCGTTCTCTCGACATCGCAGGCCGTCCTGCTGTCAGCGCGCGCTGTCGTGTTCTGCACCGGCTATGAATTCTTGAAAGTCCTAGCACATAAAAGTCAGAGGGTCGTTTCCACCTGGGCACTTGCAAGCAGACCGAGGCTGAAGAGACCTGAATGGCTGGACGAATACGTCGTCTGGGAAGGCTCGGATCCCTATCTATATTTTCGTTCGACACCGGATGGCCGCGTCTTGCTGGGCGGCGAGGATGAAGATACCGAAGACGCGTACAAAGACGAGAGGAAGCGTGCGCGAAAGACCAAAATTCTCATCGAGAAGCTGGCGGATCTCACGGGCATATCAATCGGCAAGCCGGATTTCGAGTGGTCCGCCGCCTTTGGAGTGACGCCCAGCGGCTTGCCGATGATCGGGCGGGTGCCGCATATAAGGAATGTTTTTACCGCCATGGGGTTCGGGGGGAACGGCATTACATTCAGTCAGATCGCCGCCGCGCTGATCTCCAGCGAAATTCTCGGTCATCGCGACGCCGATTGGGATCTGTTTCCGATTTCATGATGCCATACATGTCCGTCCGTCGGCTGGCCATAAGACGAGTGACGTTCACTGAATCCTGGCGAGAGCTGGGGAATTCGGACCTATCCGTCGCCATAGCGATAAGATCGGACCCGGCACAATGGGCTAAAAAGGCGTCGCCCGGTCCTCCGACATAATGCTTCTCCTGAGCTCTTGCCTATATCTTCCGCGTTAGCCGGATAGAAGCGATTTGACGATGCGCCTCCTCCAGTTTGTTATACGCCGCCTGCATCATGTCGATATCGTACAGGTGGGCGACACCGGCAAGTTTGTACATGACATCTCCAACGGCCCTATCGACCCGGAGTTGATGACCGGTTGAATAAACTTTTTGAGCTACGGCAGAAATTTCAGCCGCGTCTCCTTCCATGGCATAAAACAGCTCGATCGCTCTACGAAGAAAGTCATTTCTTCGATCCTTTATGTCTAAGATCGAATCCTCCCCGGATCGCAACTGCATCAACTCTACGGCTTTGTTTTGATACTCGCTCATGATAAGAAAAAACTCCATGCGATCAGCCCGCATTACTCTACGATCACTTAAAAAATGGACAATAGATCGCGCTACTTTCGAGCAGTCAGGGCAGCGATCGGTGGATGATGAATCGTTCGGTGAATGTGCGATAAATCTCGACGAGTTGCTTGTCTCTGCGGTAAAACATGATAATCGTACTCATGTTAATCATAAACCGGTTTGAAACCTGCCGGGGCAGCTTTAGAGGCTGTTGCTGAAATCAGTGCGTCGGGGCGACGTTGAGGCTGGATATCGCGCATGTCGCGAGCGGGAATGGATTCTTAATTTGAATTTCTGGCATTCGATGGTTTGGCACACCGAGGGTATACAGGTCATGGCGCCTGTTAAGTGGCGCCAGTTCGACGGGCTCGTGAGCGTCTTCTGGGAGGCGGAAAGCCAGTCCGGCGCCAAGGGATATTATCTGTCGGACGATCCGCGCATCATGATCTTTTTCAGCGACGTGTCATCCCAGATCCGTATGTCGAACCGGAACGGTGATTTCCTGCAGTACTACCGGCCTTTGACCCGGGCGATTTACGTACCGCCCGGCATGCCTATGTGGACGACCAGCAGTGCCACTCATCGCTTTTCGCATCTCAATGTGCACATGCATAAGGACAGGCTTCTCAAATATCTTTCGCCTTCGATCGGCACCTCGGCCGCGATGACGGCCCTGCGTCGGCCGGTCGAGGTTCAGGATACATTGGCCATCGAAACTCTGGCCCGGCTGGTAGTAGACGAGGTTTCAAAGCCGTCCAAGCATCCCCTTTACGGTGAAAACCTCGTTGGGAGCATCGTCACTGGTCTACTCGATATTCCGCAGAAGGGGCATGAGCAGACCAATGGCAGGCTGACGCAGGCGCAGATGAACAAGCTGATTGCGCGCCTTGACAGGCTCACCGACTGCCGGTTGACCGTTGCGGAAATGGCGGAGACGGTCGGTCTGTCGGAAAGCTGGTTTTCCAACGTTTTCAAACAGACCACCGGCAAGACTCCGCTTCAATGGCAGCTTGGAAAGCGTATCGACCATGCCAAGACACTCTTGCTGGAAAGCCACCTTGCCGTGGCGGATATCGCAGCCCAACTTGGCTTCTCCGACCAGGCGCATCTGACGAAGGTTTTCCGCCAGATCGCAGGCTCCACACCAGCGGCATGGCGTCGTATGCAGCGCAGTTGTTAGAGCGGATGCCCCACCCGGCAGCATTGTGGACGGGACGATGCGATCATCACCAGGTCTGGCGGAGCGTTGCCATGACGGCGCGGCCAGGGTTGTAGAAATCCGCGCCGAAGCCGCCATAAGCCACATGTTTTTCGTTGAAGATATTGCTGGCGTTCAGCTGAAAGCTGGTATTCTTTTGGATCTTGTAGGTCAGCGAAGCATCGAAGACGACATTGGCCTTGGACTTCGACGTATTGTCGTTGCTCAGGTAGTAGGAGCTCGTATAGCGAGCGCCGAGTCCGAATGTCGTGTCTCCGCGCAGACCCTCGCCCGGCAAGGTGTAGGTGACCCAGGTGGAGGCGAAATGCTTCGGCACCAGGGCGAGGCGATTGCCCTCGGTGCCGTCGCCGCCATTGTTGAGAATCTTGGAGTCAATGTAGGAGTAGGATGCAATCACGCTGATATTGTCGGTGACTTCGGCCTTCGCTTCGAGATCGATACCGCGATGGCGGACCTTGCCGACGGTGGATGGCAGCAAGGTCGCGGGATCGGTGACGGTGATGTGTTCCTTCGTCAGGTCATAGATCGCAGCGCTGAACAGGGCCGGGAAATCGGCCGGACGATATTTGACGCCGATTTCATATTGTTCGCCGGTTTCCGGTTCGACGCCGGTCTCCGGCGGCGCGACGGAGTCGGCGTAGCTCGCATAGGTCGAAAGCTCCTCGGTGATCTTGTAGGTCAGGCCGAAGCGCTTGGTGAATTTACTGACGTCGCTGGAGCCGTTGGCGCCGTATAGCCTGTCGGTTTCGTGCAGGTCGAGCCAGTCGTTGCGCAGGCCGATGGTTGCGATGAGCTTGTCGAAGAAGGTCAGGTCTTCCTGGAAATAGATCGCCTTCGTGTTCTGATCGCTTTTTGTGCTGGCGATCAGCGGAACGTAGGACGGACGGCCCGTATAAACCGGATTGGTCCAGTCGATGCCGGGAGCAGGGCCCCAATAAGTCTTGTCGTCGATATCTGTCGTGTTGTACTCGACGCCGAGCATGCTGCGACTGTCGATGTTTTCGAAATTCGTCTCATAAAGAAGATGCGAATCGATGACGAACTGCTCCGTGGAGCTGTCGTTACCGAAATAGGCGCGACTTGCGGTAGTCGAGCCGTCGGTCGGCGTTGCCGAGATATAGGCGTAGCCGAAATTGGTGTTCGCTTTGCTGTAGCGCGCATTCGTGCTGAAGGTGAGGCCACCGCCGAAATCGTGGTCGAATATGACGCTGACCGAATTCCTGTTTATGCCGCGATAGTTATAATCCGGCTCGCCGAAGAAGCGGCTTCGATCAAAATGCGAGCCTACGGGCTGGCCGCCGCTTCCCGGAACGCCGTCCTTATCCAGATGATCGAAGACGACCGACAGGCTGGTATCGCCGCTGGGCCGCCAGGTCAGGCCGCCCATGATGAAGTTCTCGTTGTCCTTCGAATAGTCATATTCGGCATCGGACCTCTGGAACTTGCCGGTGATGCGGTAGGACAGCGTGTCGTCGTCGGTGATGTTGTCACCGAAATCGACACCCGCTTCGCCGTGCTTGTAGGAGCCGCCGGTGGCATAGGCCTCGCCGAATCGCTCGCTCTTCGGCCGTTTGGTCACGAAATTCACCGCGCCGCCGGGATCGGAAACCCCGAAGCCCGTCGAATTCGCGCCCTTCAGCACCTCGACGCGCTCATAAGCATAGGGCTCCTCGCGAAGCCCGCCGAAAGGCCGGCCGATGACGAGCCCGTCGCGATACATATAGGCATCGAAGCCACGGATTTTAAAGTAGTCGAACCGGTCGTCCGATCCGTAGAAGTCCGTGTTCACGCCGGCGGTATACTGAAGGACCTGCTCGACTGTGCTGGCGCCGCGCTCCTGCATTTCCTTGGAAGTGATGACGGAGACCGAAGCGGGCGTGTCCAGGATATCCGTCGGCATCCTGCCGCCGCCCGTGGTGCTGGTCGCCACAATCGACTTCGAATCGTTCCCCGTGTCGAGAATGCCGATGTTCCCGCTGCCCTGAAGGACGATCGGTTTAAGCGTGGTGTCTGAACTCGAATTGTCGGCCTCCTGGCCAAACGAGATAGCCGGCGTGAATGCGATAAGAGCCGTACATGCCAGAAGGACCGTGTTCCGGTGGCGGATAAGGGCCTGTCTCGAGCGACCGCTTGTTCTTTCGATGTCCATGTTCACGTTCCAGAAGTTAATATGGCCGTTGCCGGCTTTCGGCAGGAGTACGCCAAGATTGGAGCCAGCTTTGCGGAGCATCCCGAACGCATCCCCGGTACTTTGACATGGGCAGGAGATCTCTTCCCGACCCTGGCAGCGATGATGGTTTGATTTACCCCGTGAGGGCTACTAACTTGAGCCTGTTTATCCAGTATTGTAAATTTCCCGGGTTTTGTAGGATCCAATGGAAATCTCGATGCCGCCGCCCATCAGCGCCGGCATCCCCGTTGACGCGGCTCGATGAACCTGAGAGTGGAAGTCCACTTAAAAACGTCAGGTGGAGTTTTGCGCGGTGTTGCGGTTCTTTCTTTCTGCCGTGCGTGTGACGGCTGCATGCGTCTGGATTATTGCGCTCAGCGGCGCGTCGGCGGGGGAGGGCTCTTCCTATCCGATTACCATCAGGCATGCCTTCGGCACGACAGTCATCCCCAGGAAACCCGAACGGATCGCCACCGTCGCCTGGGCGAATCATGAAGTGCCGTTAGCGCTCGGGATCGTGCCCGTCGGCTTTGCAGCGGCTAATTTCGGCGACGATGACGGCGATGGGGTGCTGCCCTGGGTGTCGGAAAGGCTGACAGAGCTTCATGCCGGCAAGCCGGTGCTGTTCGACGAGGGAGATGGCATCGATTTCGAGGCGGTCGCCGCCACTCATCCCGATGTGATCCTGGCGGCTTATTCCGGCTTGAGCAGGTCGGATTACGACACGCTGAGCCAGATCGCTCCGGTGGTCGCTTATCCGCAGGCGCCCTGGTCGACCGATTGGCGCGATACGATCCGTCTCGACAGCGCCGGGCTGGGCATGGCCCCCGAAGGAGAGACCCTGATCGCAGGGATCGAGGCCGACATCGCCAAGGCGGTTGCCGCGCATCCGGAGCTCAAGGGAAAGACGGCGATGTTCATAACGCATCTCGATCCGACCGACCTGAGCACGGTCAACTTCTACACCACCAACGATACTCGCGTGAAGTTCCTTGCGGATCTCGGCCTGAAATCGCCGAAAAGCGTGGTCGAGGCCTCGGCGCCGGGCCGGTTCGCGGGTTCGATCAGCGCCGAGCGCATCGATTCGTTCGACGATGTCGATATCGTCGTCACCTACGGCAACCAGCAGCTCCTCGACGCGCTGAAGGCCAATCCGCTCACCGCCAGGATGCCGGCCATCGCCAGGGGTGCGGTCGTCATGCTGGGCAGGAACCCGCTCGGCACGGCCGCCAATCCGACGCCCCTGTCGATCCGCTGGGTGCTGAAGGATTACGTGGATCTGCTTGCCGAAGCAGCCAGAAAGTCCGAATGACGACCTCCGGCTCGCAATCCTCCCACTGGATTCCCGCACACGGCCGGTCGAACCGCAATCGCGGCCTCTGGCTGGCGGTTCTGGTCGCGCTGCTCGCCGCGCTCTGCGCGCTTTCGGTTACGATCGGCACGCGCGAAGTGTCCTGGGCGGACATTGCCTCGGCCCTGGCCGGACGGGCCGACGATATCGGTCAGGCGGCGGTCGCGGTGCGTATCCCGCGCACGCTGCTTGCACTGCTCGCCGGCGCCGCGCTCGGGCTTGCCGGCGCGATCATGCAGGGCGTGACACGCAACCCGCTTGCCGATCCGGGCATTCTCGGCGTCAACATGGGCGCGTCGCTGGCCGTCGTGGTCGGCGTCGCATGGTTCGGCATCGCAACGGCCGAGGCCTATATCCGGGCCGCGATCCTGGGTGCGGGATGCACGGCCGCTTTTGTTTACACCATCGGCTCTCTGGGGCGCGGCGGGGCGACGCCGCTCAAGCTCGCCCTCGCCGGCGCGGCCACATCGGTCGCCTTCTCCTCGATGGTGATCGCCGTGGTGCTGCCGCGCAACGACATCGCCGGCGGCATTCGCTCCTGGCAGATCGGTGGCGTGGGCGGGGCCTCCTTCGACCGCATTGTCCCCGTGCTGCCATTCCTGGCCGCCGGTTTCGCGATCGGCCTTCTGTCGGCGCGGAAGCTGAATTCGCTGGCCCTGGGCGACGAGCTGGCGGCCGGTCTGGGCGAGCGTGTCGCCCTGGCCCGCGCCGTGGCCTCGCTCGGCGCGATCCTGCTCTGCGGCGCAACGACAGCGATCTGCGGGCCTATCGGCTTCCTCGGACTGGTGGTGCCGCATCTGTGCCGTCTGATGGTCGGGGTCGATTATCGCTGGCTGCTGCCCTTTTCCACCCTTGGCGGCGCCTGCCTGTTGCTGGCGGCCGACATCCTTGGCCGCATCGTCGCCAGACCGGCCGAAATCGACGTCGGGATCGTGATGGCGCTTGTCGGCGCGCCATTCTTCATCGCGATCGTCCGTCGCCAGAGGGTGCGCGACCTGTGACCATGTCCATTTCCACACTCGACCGCATTATCGACAGCCGCAGGCGGCGTCTGCGCCGGTATGTGCTCTTGATCGCCATGCTGTCGGTTATCGTCGTAGCTCTCTTCGCGCTCACCTTGCTGCTCGGGCAGTCCTTCACACCGCCGGGGGACGTCGTGCGCGTGCTGCTCGGCGAAAACGTGCCGGGTGCGGCCTTTACCGTCGGTCAGCTCCGGCTGCCGCGTGCCATGCTTTCGGTGCTGGCGGGCCTGAGCTTCGGGCTCGGCGGTGTTGCGTTCCAGACCTTGCTGCGAAACCCGCTCGCCAGTCCCGATATCATCGGCATCAGCTCCGGTGCCAGTGCGGCGGCCGTTTTCGCCATCGTCGTGCTGTCGCTGAAGGGGCCGGTCGTCTCCCTGGTGGCCGTGACGGCTGGCCTCGGCGTCGCGCTTCTGGTCTACGGCCTGTCATTCCGAAACGGCGTCGCCGGCACGCGGCTCATTCTCGTCGGCATCGGCGTTTCGGCCATGCTGGAAAGCATGATCGCCTATATCCTGTCGCAAGCTCCGGCCTGGACGTTGCAGGAGGCGATGCGCTGGCTGACCGGCAGCGTGAACGGCGCACAGCTCGTCCAGGCGGCTCCGCTGCTCGCCTCGCTCGCCGTCTTCGGCGGCCTTCTGCTTAGCCGCGCGCGCGACCTGGAGGCGCTGCGGCTTGGAGATGACACCGCCGCCGCCCTCGGGGTCGGCGTTTCGCGCACTCGCGTGCTGGTCATCGTCGCGGCCGTCGGCATGATCGCCTCCGCCACGGCGGTCACCGGCCCGATCGCCTTCGTCGCCTTTCTTTCAGGGCCGATTGCGGCGCGTATCATGGGAAGCGGCGGATCGTTGCTCATCCCATCGGCGCTGATCGGCGCCGTCCTCGCGCTGGGAGGCGATTATGCCGGCCAGTTCCTCCTGTCGAGCCGCTATCCGGTGGGCGTGGTCACAGGCGCGTTCGGGGCTCCCTATCTGATTTTCCTGATCATCCGCGCCAATCGGACCGGAGGCACACTATGACGGTTCATTCCCTTGTGGCCAGCGGGCTTTCCGTCGGCTACGGCCAAGTTGAAATTCTGCATCAGCTTGATCTCGCCGTCCCTCCCGGCAGGATCACAGCCATCGTCGGCGCCAATGCCTGTGGCAAGTCCACGCTTCTGCGCTCGTTGTCGCGACTGCTGGCACCGCGCCAGGGGCAGGTGCTGCTCGACGGTGAGGCGATCCACCGCATGCCATCGAAGGAACTGGCGCGCACGCTGGGGCTGCTGCCGCAGTCGCCGATCGCGCCGGAGGGCATCACCGTTGCTGATCTCGTCAGCCGCGGAAGGCACCCGCACCAGACCTTGTTTTCGCGCTGGACACGCAAGGATGACGAAGCCGTGGACAGCGCACTTTCGGACACCAAGCTCTTGGAGCTTGCCGAACGATCCGTGGACGAGCTTTCCGGCGGGCAACGTCAACGCGTGTGGATCGCCATGGCGCTGGCTCAACAGACGGAAGTCCTGCTGCTGGACGAGCCGACGACATTTCTCGATATCAGTCACCAGATCGAGGTGCTGGATCTGTTGACCGATCTCAACCAGTCGCGTGGGACCACGATCATCATGGTGCTGCACGACCTCAATCTCGCGGCGCGCTACGCAGACCACCTCGTCGCAATGGCGGGAGGGCGTGTCCACATTTCGGGCCGACCGGAGGACGTGCTGACGGAAGAGAATGTGCGGCAGATCTTCGGTCTCGAAAGCCGCATTGTCACAGATCCCACCTCGGGCCGGCCGATCATGCTCCCGGTCGGCCGACATAGGATGGCGGCCCAGAATTGCAAGGGGAATCGATCATGAGCGTTGTTCAGGAGTTCAAACTCTCGGGTATAGCGGTCCCGCGGGACGCTGCCGGCATGCTTGACGACATCTGCGAACACTTCGTCGAGCATGCCGAGGTAGAGCGCAGCGGGAATCTTGCCCTGCTGAAAAGCAGGATGGCGAACGCTCGCCTTTGCGTGCAGGATCGAACGCTGCTGATAGAGCTGACCTGCCCCTCGGAACAGGCGCTGGAGATGAGCCGCAGCATGATAGCCGAACATCTGTTTTATTTTGCCGGAGACGATCCCCTCGATCTCACCTGGTCCAGCCCCGCGCCGCCGGCGCTGCTGCCGAACCTCCACGCTGTCACGGTGATTTCCGCGGAGGACGTGACGCCGCACATGCGGCGGGTAAAATTTACTTGCGCCGACGTGGCTCCGTTCATCGGCGGCGATATGCATGTCCGCTTGCTTGTGCCGCCGGCGGACAGGCCCCCGGTCTGGCCGCGCCTGCGCGAGGATGGCAGAGTTGCCTGGCCCGGAGAGGACGAACTTCTGGTGCGCGTCTATACGATCCGCGCTGTCGATGCCGAGCGCCAGGAACTTTGGATCGACTTCCTGCAACATGCTGCATCCGGCGTTGCGACGCCCGGCGCCGATTTCGCGCGAGACGCACAGCCTGGACGGGAAGTCGCCCTGTTAGGACCGGGCGGCGGAGGCGTTCCGGCGGCAAGGTCCATCCTGCTGGCCGGCGACGAGACCGCACTTCCGGCGATCGCGCGGATCGCCGAGGAAGTGCCAGCCGGCACGCGGCTGCAAGCCATCATCGAAGTGTTCGACACCGCAGAAGAGCAGCCGCTTTCTTCCCAGGGCGTACTCGCTGTCCACTGGTTGCATCGCAGGCACTATGCGCCCGGCGCCAAAGGTATCCTTGCCGAGGAAATGAGGAAAGCGATCGCGTCTGTGGACGATGAAACCTTCGTCTGGTTTGCCAGCGAAAAGGAAGACGCGCGCTTCATTCGAAACGTCTTGAAAGACCGCCGGCATGACAGGAAGAACATGTATGTAGCGTGGTATTGGGAAAAAGACCGAGCCTGAACGGTGACGCGAAGCGGACGGGCGATTCCGATCACGGTGACAGCGCAATCAATGAAATTCCGGATTTGACCAATGCAACCGATGGCCCGTCTCGCTGGCCGCGCCGTAGATTGCATCGGTCCATAGGAACCTTTCGCACGTAACGTCATCGATGGACGGTGAGCGATCTGCAGCAAATAGTGTCGGCCGATGCTGTGTCGTTATAAACCAACGCAAACAAGCGAAGCGGCAAGAACTTTCCTTTGGAGTGGATGCAATGCAATTGTAATGCAGGTCTGCTGGGAGGCCTAGATGACAATTCATAGAAATGACGAAGTGACTATCGCCGCCAATCATGCGATCTCGTTTACAAGGAGCATGCCGGGAGGGAACTCCGCGGTATTCTATCAGCTAAACCATGGGCTCGGCTTATCGAATTTTGCGCTGTCCGATATGTCTCCCGAGTTTCATTGGAAATACGTCGCTGAGGCGAGATCGTTCAGTCCAGATGACGGTTTGTGCCTCCGGGGAATGGCGCTATTCAGGGTTTTCCAGGCTGAACTGCTTCGATGCCTCGTCGTAGCTGAAGAGCTCGGCGTAGCGACCCCAAGAGATTAGCGCACGCATGGTATCTTCGGCGAGTTTCTCGGACATGTGGTCCTCCAGCTCGTCGGAGAAGCGCGTGAAGGGGGCGTGATGGCTCGGACGTTCGTCCAGAACGCGCCTGATCTGGGCGGCCAGCGGCACATAGGTTATCAGATGCTCGGCGAAGAGATGCTTGCGGGCATCGACCTCGCCATCGACGAAGCGGCGGCCCTGTTCCGTCAGTTGAACGTCGCCGCCGGCCACCTCGGCGAACCGCAGAAGCTGGAGCGTCTCGGCGATCGGAAAAAGTTCGTCGGCCTCCATCTGCAGCGTGGTCGCGAGCTCCGGCAGGTCGGCCCGGCCGCTATAGGGCGGCCCGGCGAGCGCCTCCATCATGCCCGACAGGAGGTTGGTCGAGAGCCTTGGCAGCGCCATGCCGATCCCCGTGCCCGGAAATCCTTCGATCGTCCTCTTCTCCGTTTTGTCCGTAGGCGCCTTCTGCGTCATGTGCGCGTAGATTTCCTCGACGAGCTCGCGGAAGCGCGGATCGGCGCGGTTGCGCGGGTGCGGGAGCCCGACCTTGATTTCCTTGGCGACCCGCCCGGGATTGGATGAGAAGATCAGGATACGGTCGCACATCAGGACGGCTTCCTCGATATTGTGCGTGACCATCAGGATCGACTTGATCGGCAGGCGCCCCTCGATCCATAGATCGATCAGATCGGTGCGCAGATTTTCAGCTGTCAGGACGTCGAGCGCGGAGAACGGCTCGTCCATCAGCATCAGCTTCGGGTGAACGACGAGCGCGCGGGCGAAGCCGACACGCTGACGCATGCCGCCGGACAGTTCTTTGGGATAGGCGCTTTCGAAACCGTCGAGGCCAATCAGATCGATCGCCTGGAGCGAGCGTCGACGGCGTTCGGCGGCAGGTATGCCGATAGCTTCCAAGCCGATCTCAACGTTCTGGAGAACCGTCAGCCAGGGGAAGAGCGCGAAGCTCTGGAAAACGATCGACAGCCCTTCGCAAGGACCGGTGACCGGCTGGCCGCACCAGCGGACGTCGCCGCTCGATGCTTCCAGAAGACCGGAAATGATCCGCAGGAGTGTCGACTTGCCGGAACCGGAACGGCCGAGAAGGCCGACGATCTCGCCCTCGTGAATGCTGACCGATACGTCGTTGAGCACGACGAGATCGGCGTTGTCGCCCTTGTGATAGACCTGACGGACGCCGCTGACCTCGACCAGGCGCTGGGTGTTCCGGTTGTCATGGACATCGAGTGCTGCAGGATTGTTCATGGCAGGTCTCCCTTAATTGAGACGTAGACGGCGCTCGGCGAAGTCATACATCGGACGCCAGACCAGACGGTTGAAGAGGATGACGAAGAGCGACATGACGGCGATCCCGAGCGTCAGGCGCGGGTAGTCTCCGGCAGTCGTCGCCTGGGCGATGTAGGCGCCTAGGCCGTGGGCGGTGAGCTGCGTTTTTCCCCAGCTCGCAACTTCGGCGACGATCGCGGCGTTCCAGGAGCCGCCGCTCGCAGTGATCGCTCCGGTGACGTAGTAGGGGAAGATCCCCGGCAGCATGACCTTGCGCCACCAGTTCCAACCGCCGATCCGGAACGATGCAGCCGCCTCCTTCAGGTCGTTCGGAAAGGCGCTGGCTCCGGCGATGACGTTGAAGAGGATGTACCATTGCGTGCCCAGAATCATCAGCGGCGACAGCCAGACATCGGCATTGAGACCGAAGCGAACGATGAGCACGACCGCGAAAGGAAAGACGATGTTGGCAGGGAACGCCGCCAGGAACTGTGCGATGGGCTGGACCCGCTCCGCCATCCGGGGGCGAAGCCCGATCCAGACGCCGATCGGAACCCAGATCACCGAAGCGAGGACAATCAGCACCACGACGCGGATCATGGTAAGGACACCGAGCCCGAAGACGTCTGCGACCTCCGGCAGGGCGAGTTCCGTCGCGACGAAGTGCGCGATCAGCCAGACCGAATAGATCGTCGCGGCGATGACGACCGCCAGCCAGACGCGGTCGGCCGCCTTGCTCGCCACGATCTGCCGGGCAGATTTCGGGAAGATCGAAGGGCCGGAGAGTCGGAGCTTCGGCAGGCTGGTGATCAGCCAGCCGAGCGGCCGGAGTACGACCCGAAGGAAACGTGCACGGCGGAAGGCGTCGAGGAGCCACGAATTAGGAGCCGTTCCGCCAGCCGAAAGTTCGACGCGAAACTTGTCGCTCCAGGCGACGAGCGGCCGGAACAGAAGCTGATCGTAAAGGAGGATCACGGCCAGCATGGTGACCACGGCCCATCCGATGGCGGTGAGATCCTGCTGCTCGATGGCGAGGGCCACGTAGGAGCCGATCCCCGGCAGCGTGATCGTCGTGTCTCCGGCCGAGATCGCTTCCGAAGCGACGACGAAGAACCAGCCGCCCGACATGGACATCATCGTGTTCCAGATGAGACCCGGCATGGAATACGGGACTTCCAGTCGCCAGAAGCGCTGCCAGCCCGTCAGGTGGAACGTGCGCGTGGCTTCGTCCAGCTCGCGCGGCACTGTCTTCACCGAGTGATAGAAGCTGAAGGTCATGTTCCATGCCTGGCTGGTGAAGATCGCGAAGATCGATGCCAGCTCGACGCCCAGAACCTGCCCCGGAAACAGCGCCATGAAGCCGACCACGGTGAACGACAGGAAACCGAGCACCGGAACGGACTGCAGGATGTCCAGAAGCGGGATCAGCACCATTTCGGCCCGCTTGCTCTTCGCCGCCATCACTCCGTAGAGGAAGGTGAAGACGAGCGACGCAACGATCGCCGCCAGCATGCGCAGCGTGGTGCGCAGCGCATATTCGGGCAGGTTGCGTGGATCGAGCGAGACCGGCGTGACATTGAGCGAACTGATCGGCACCAGCGTGGCGTGGCCGCCGTGGATGAAGAGGAGGACGCACCCGAAGAAGAGGCCGAACGCGACGACGTCCCAGATGTTGGGTACGAAGCGGCGTGCCCGGCCCGCGTCCATTGCTGGAATAGGCATGGTCATGTTGATCACCGAAGTTCGGATGAGAAGATCAGGCGCGTGGAGACGCACCCGCGGCCGCTTATGAAAAGCGTCGGCTTCCTATTCGATCACCGCGCTGCCGGGAGCGGCGGGCAGGCCGAAGGATGCGGGGAGGAAGGTTCCGCATTGCTCACCTCGTGTTCTGGCCGGCCGCCGCGAACGAGGGAACCGGACATCAGGTTCGCGGCGTCTTCGACGGCAGGCTCATGCTGCTGGTTCGACTACTGGACGGGTCCATTGAAAGGGTCCTGATTGGCGTCGGTCAACCGATCCGACACGACCGATATGATCCCACGACGGCCCTCAGTCAAGCTATGCCCGGCGGAGCTCAGGCTCCTCTTCCGACATGCTCCGCCGCACGGCGATATCTTGCGGACGTTCGACAAGATGCTGATACATATGCGTTTTTTCGTGTATTCTGGCTTATCCGCCAAACGGAATGCTGAGGAGGCGCACCAAAAACAAGGCTCCCGGATATACTTTGGTATATCACCTGTATTCCAATGCCTTTGTCACGGGCGCGTTTTAAGCGCGAAATTGTCGGGAAAAGCATGTCTGATTGCGAGAACCTTTTGGAGCGGGAGGCTCCCGAACCCATGATTTCGCGACCTGTCGTCGTCCTGCCCGTCCTCGTTCTTCTGATGGCCGTGATCTTTGCAGCGGACACGGTGACGGACTATGCCATTGCCGCTGCAGTCTTCTACACCTCCGTTCTCCTGATCGCGACGCAGTTCCTCTCTATCCGCGCGGTGGTCGTGCTCGCCGCGGCGTCCGTTTTTCTGACGATCCTCTCCTTCTACCTGACCCGGCACGGAGCCTACGAGGTCGGATTGGTCAACATGGCCATCAGCATCGTCGCGATCGGAGGAACGACCTATCTCGGGCTGCGCCTAAAGTCGGCGGAACTCTCCGCACACCAGTCGCGGGAGAGGCTTCTCAGGATGGCCCGGCTGACGACGCTCGGCCAATTGACGACATCGATCGCTCACGAAGTCGGTCAGCCGCTCGCCGCCATATCCACGAGCGCCGGGGCATGCAGCCGCTGGCTGGGCCAGGAGCCTCCGAACATCGAGCGCGCCAGGGCTGCGCTCGAACGCATCGTCAGCGACACGTCCCGTGCCAGTGATATCCTCAGCCGCGTGCGGGGACTTGCGAGGGGCGAGGCCCCGCTCAGGACGGGCTTCGATCTCAACCAGGCGGTCCGGGAGATCGTCGAACTGTCTGAGGGCGACATCGGTCGAAGAGGCACGGAACTTACCATGTCCTTCTCCGAAAACCTTGCCGCAGCCTTCGCGGACCGCGTCCAGATCCAGCAGGTCGTCGGCAATCTGCTCCTGAATGCGATCGAAGCGATCGCCATCCGCCCGGATGGCGCCGGAAGGATCAGTCTCATGACGGAGCAGGCCGAACCTGGAAAGATCAGGTTCGCCATCCAGGACAACGGACCAGGGATTCCGACGAACGCCCGGCAGCATCTCTTCGACGCCTTTTGGACGACGAAGTCGGGAGGCTTCGGGCTCGGGCTGACGATCAGCCTGCAGATCATCGAGTCGAACGGTGGGCACATATGGGTGCCGCCGACGGACGACGGGGCTTGCTTCATCTTCGAAATTCCAGCGGAGGCCGTCGAATGACAGCTGTCGATGCCGAACCGGCGGTCTACGTAGTCGATGACGACCCCTCCGTGCGGATAGCGCTGGAAGACCTGTTCGAGTCCATCGGACTGCCGGTGCTGACGTTTCCTTCGGTGGGAGCGTTCCTGGAACATCGTCACGGGCAGGGGCCGTCCTGCCTTGTTCTCGACGTCAGAATGCCTGGGCGGAGTGGAACCGACTTCCATCTCCAGATGGACGGAATGGGTCTGCGAATGCCGGTAGTCTTCATCACGGCCCATGGAGATATCGCCATGGGCGTAAAGGCGATCAAGGCAGGCGCCGCGGATTTCCTGACAAAGCCGTTCCGCGATCAGGAGCTCCTCGACGCCGTCAATTCGGCCATCGAAAGGGACCGGCGTAGGCTGGGGCAGGAGAGGCTCGAAGCCGATCTCAAGGCAAGATGGGAAACCCTGACTTCCGGAGAGCGCGACGTTTTCGACCTCGTAGTTACAGGGCTCCTGAACAAGCAGATCGCCTCGGAACTCGATATCAAGGAAGTCACGGTAAAGGTGCGCAGGGCAAGGATCATGCAGAAGATGGCGGCCGGGTCGCTTGCCGACCTCGTCAGGATGGCGGATCAGCTCAAGGCCAGGCAGTTCGACCGCTGAGTGCAATTCAGACGAACTCGCATGCTGTTGTATTCCGTACAGTTATGGCGATGGCATAGTTTGCTGAAACGGGTGGTATCAAGTCCCGCCTTGATGGTGGACGCACACGGGACCGTCGTCTACCGGATATTGGCTCCATCGATCATCGCTGCGATGATTTCACGAGGCCGTGCCGCAATCTCTCGCATAGCTCTATGGGACGCAGCGCGGGATTGAAAATGTGCGCGGCGCGCGTTTCTCGTCACGTCAAACGCAAATCCAGGCGGGGGTGAAGCTTCTTCAGGTTCGGCAGCGACTTCATTTGCCAGGGGATTTGCGACGAGCCGCATACGGTGAGATGGATATCCGGGTGCTTGCGCGCCTCGATCGTCAATTTGGCGAGCAGGTTGATACCGGAAGAGTTCAGGAACTGCAGGCCGGTAAGATCGAACGTCGCCTTGCCGCCGCTGTCATGCAGGATTGTCCTGGCGAGATCGTAGACCGGCGCATAGGCATCGGGGCCTGCCAGCCGCATGGTTCCGTCAAAATACAAGATGCTGCCTTCGGACCAGACGCGGAACGCTTCTTCTTTAATTTCCATAAGGGGCCTCTTGCAGGTTTACGATGACGAGATTGCCATCGCGGCATAGGTTTGCAGTTTCGTTCGCTTATGCGAACCGTCTTCATCGAAGCGCCAGGCCAGTTGAACCTGGTAGTCGCTCATCAGCGTCAACAGTCCTAACCCGGACGCATTGTCGCCCGCAAGCACGCTTGCTTCGATCTGCTCTATGAGGAGATCGCCCGGATCGCCGGACGTCACTTTCACCAGCAGGCGCTGAAAGCGGGCCGTCGCCTCGTGGTCGATCAGATTCACGATCCGCATCCTGAAATTATGAGCATCCATCAGCGCTTCGATGACGATCTCGCCGGAGACGCGAAACTTGACGGCGTTTTCGATCAGCTCGTTCGTCAGATAGCCGATGTCGTGCCGCGCCGTCTTGTAGTGGCGCTCGGACGACCGGAAGCCGAGCGCCATCGTCTCGGCGATAAAATCCGAGGTCATGGCCGAATGACGCCATGCCAGATGAAGCGGCCCGTCGAACAGGCAAATCCGCAGGGCTTTGGCAGCGTTGAACGAAACCAGATGGTCCTTGCCGTATACCGCAGTTGTCATCTTCTCACCTGTGTCGCATTACCACGAGGGTAATGTCGTCATGGATCTTCTGGGTGCCGATGTAGGCCATCAGGTCATCGAGGATGCCTTCGACCACTTGCTCGGCAGTTCCGCCATGGAGGCGACGGGCATCTTCCAAAAGCCTTTCGAAACCGAAGAGTTCACCCTTCGAATTCTCCGCTTCGGTGACGCCGTCCGTGTGCAGGACGACCATGTCGCCCTTTTCGAAAGAGATTTCCCGTGTATCGATAAAAGGAGCGATATCGGGCTCGAGGCCGACCGGGAGACCGAGATCCCCTGTTTCTATCCGCTCCACCTGGCCATCCTTGCGCACGATGATCATGTCTTCGTGCTGGCCGGATATCGTCAGTCGCTTGCCGTCATAGTCGAGAAACGACAGGGTCAGATGCTTGTCCGTCTTCGTGCGCTCGATGTTCTTGAAGATCGCGCGGTTGAGATCGGTCAGGAATTTTGCGGGATCCATTTCACCCGCCTCCTGGAGCGCGCGTGCGATCGATTGCACCATCAGCATCAGCACGCCGCTCTCGAGCCCGTGCCCGGTCACGTCGCCAATGCCGATCTTCAGGTTGTTGCCGTTTTGCAGGACATCGTAGTAGTCGCCTCCGACCTCGTCGGCCGGCCGCATGTAAGCGGCAATTTCCAGATGCTTGATCGCCGTGAGCTCCTTGGCGCGCGGCAGCACCATGAGCTGAATTTGTCGCGCGACGTTGAGCTCGGCGCCCAGCCGCAGGTTTTCGCTCTTCAACTGGCTGTTGAGGGTGGAAATTTCTTCCTTGGCCGCCTCGATTTCCTTTGTCCGGTCCGAAACGAGCTTTTCGAGGTTTTCGGTATGAAAGCTGATATCCTCCGCCATCCGGTTGAATGCGACGCCGGCTTCCCCGACCTCGTCCTTGGTGGGGATATCGACCCTGACGGAGTAGTCCTTTGCCTGTATGCGCTTGGCGGCGCTCGCCAGCGCGCTGATGCCGCTCGTCACGCGCTTCGAAGCGGCAAAGACCGCGGCCGTGACGATCATCAGCGACACCAGAACCGCCATGATCTGGTAGAGCAGGATGCGGTTGGTGGCGCGCGAAATCTCCTCCTTGGCGGCAATGAGCGACGCGTAGATCTCGCGTTCCGGCACCACTATTCCGAGCGACATCACCTCGCGCCGCACGGGACCCTCTACCCAGAGGTTGGTCGGGTGCAGCTGCTTGACGACCACAAGGTAGGGAACCTCTTCTCCCTGTTCGGTGAGGGAGATGTGCTGGATTACGCCGTCGGCATCGAGCGGCAGCGTCGTGATGGCCTTTTGCGTGCTGTTGCGCAGCGACCGGTCGAGACCGGTCACACCCTTGGCAGCGGCGTCGCTCGAAGCGCGCAAGCCAATGATCTTCTCGCCGACCGGATTGATCGCGACGACGTTTCCGTTCGACATCGTCAGGAAACCGAAGCCGCTTTGGGCGACCTTTACGTTCTCGACGATTTCTGCGAGCTGGCCAAGGGTAATATCGGTCCCGGCCGCCCCCGCGACGCCATGCCGATCCGGCGTCCAGAGCGGGTGGAAAAAGCTGACGATCAGCTTCCCGGTGATCGCGTCGGTATAGGGCGCGGTCTGGGTGATGTAATCCGCAACCGGCCGGGACGAAGGGGTCGCGGCCCATTGCTGCCAGGATTCGTAGAGGCCGGGGAAGAAGAAGGTCCAGAAGTCGGAACTGTTGTGGCCCGGATAGAGCCGGTCGAAGGTCTGGGCCTGCGTCGTGTAGGGCGCGGTCCGGAAGATCGGGCGTTCCCGCGGGCCGATATAGTACATTTGCAGCTTCGATGCGCCGTTGTGGAGCAACGCGGGAGCCACAAGATCGAGCACGGCGCTCCATTCTATGTCGGCCTCCACCTGGGGCAGCGGACGATGGTCCTTATCCAGAAGATAGCCCCAGACGCTGACGACTGAGGGCGTGCCGGGAAGATTTTGCGCCCACTGGCCGGCCGGGTCATAGGTTACGGTTACGGCGCCCGGCGACGCCTTGGCCATGGCTTCCCCGACGTTTCCATTGCGGGTGGGGTTGTCGATCTGCCCCTGCAGCACGCCCGCGAGCGCCTTCACATCGGAATGGACCTGGTCGAGGAGGAGACCGACCTGCGCGGCGGTGGAATCCGCATAGGAGCGGATATAGTCCTGGCTTGCCTTTTCCAGGCCCTGGCCCACCTCGGTCGTCGCATTGCGCGACAGGCGCTGCACGTTCCACAGCGCAAGGCCACCGCTGACCAGCAGGTCGAAAAGAACGGCTCCTCCGACGACGATCAGAAACTTGGCGCGAAACGAGCGCAATCCGAGCCTTTTGCTGGCAACTGCTGTTTCCGTCATAGCGGTTTTTGCCCCGATGAGGCCCAGATCGGCCAGCCGGCATAGCCTCTCGGGTGGAGCGCCGCGAAAATATGGTCGGCAAAGCCCTGCTTGAAACGCTCTATGAATTCGGGTGTATCGCCTCTTCTGACCGCCATTTCATCGGCATAGACATTCTGCCATGCGGTGATGATATCGGCGAAATCCTGCGGGTCGCCATCGAGATTGGTGACCATGAAGCTTTCCATCCTCACGTCGGCAAAGCCGGCGTCCAGCAGCATGCGGCGACCCTTCGGCCCCATTTCCACATCCATGTCGAAATGCGCAAACAGTTTCGCGACCTCTTTGTACGTCCACTGGATGCTATCGGCCCTGGGCTCTCCGAGGCAATGGGAATTCTTCTCGTTGGTGATGTAGACCCTGCCGCCCGGTTTGCATATGCGGAAGAGTTCCCGCAGCAGGACGTCCGGGCGATCGAAGATCTGCAATGAGTGCCTGCAGGTCACGAAATCGAACTGGTTGCTCTCGAACAGCATCTGCGAGGCGTCGCCGTAGGTATATTCGATGTCCCGCACGTCGAAGTCCTCTGCGACCTTGCGGGCATAGTCCAGGCTGGGGATCGAGTGGTCGAGCGCGACGATCCGCGCAGGCTTGAAATCCTTCCGCAACAGCATCGCGAAATCGCCGATGCCGCAGCAGATATCGGCTATATGCAGGCCCTCCCGCAGTCCGTGGCGCGGCAATATCTCGCGCTCATGGCGCCAGGTCATTTTCGTCTGCGTCCTGAGGATCGGTATGAAACTCTGGTTTTCCACGAAGGTCTGGCCCGGATAGAAGGCAGAATCGTAGATTTCGACGGTGATATTGGGCGAAAGGTCGCTCAAATGGCGAAACAGCCGGGATGCCCACGCCACGACGCTCGATGCGACGACCTTCAGCTTGAGATCCGGCCTTGAACGGGTGGCGTCGAGCAGGACATGGGTCAAGGCTCGAAACGCCGTGTTGTTCATGTGGGTAACGCGTTTGAGATTGATGTAGCAGATGCCGTTTACCGTTTCGATGCCGGTGCGCAGCAGGGCCAGATCGTCGGCGAGTTCCGATACGGAGTGCGGCCTGATCACCCCGAACAGGGAGAATTCCTGGTTGTTGGCGTCGAACTGCGCCGCGAAGCGGTCGGACGAATGGTCGCTCAATTGAGTAGCCTTTCGAGTGCGAGATCCACCACAAGGGTCAGCATGTCCGCATCGTGTTCGTGCAGGGTGATGCCGGCGTCATAGTTGAGCGCCAGGCCAAGAAGGATCGCGTGCTCGGCGCGTGCCGCATCGTTGGTGATGAGGTCGAGATAGGCCGCAAGCGCATGGCCGCCGCCTTGCATGTGTTCGAGGATTGTCCTGTATTCGCTCCGTTGCTCGGCCGAGCAGGGAAAGGTCAGTTCTATCCGCTCGGTTGCGCCGTTTCGATAGAAGCGGCAGGTAAGGGCGCCGTTACACTCCCTCGTATGGAACGACATTTCGAAAAGTTCGTTGAGAGCGGCCGAAAGCAGATTGGCATGGCGGATGGGATCGGGGCGATCATGGCTGACCATACTGGCCACATAGGTGGCGCACTGGTCGCAGTGCAGCCAGTCCGCCACGAAGATCGCCATTTCCATCTCAAGTTCGAGCAATGGCTCCGAAACTGGGTCCGCTTGCATTTCCATGGTATCCACTCAAGAAACTCCGGATGAAATGCGTTTCAAAAGATCAGGTGCCGGCGCGAAACTCATCGAGGGGCGTAGTCGAGGGAAAGCGCGCGCCTTGCCTTATAAACTCCTCAAGTCTGTCGGCGCGCAGCGGAGGGCTGATGCAATAACCCTGCAACCGGTCGCAGTTCTCCTGCTGAAGCCACGCGGCCTGTTGCGGCGTTTCGACGCCTTCGGCCGTCACGCGCATATCCAGACCATGGGCCAAGCCGATCACTGAGCGAACTATCGTTTGGCTCTTCGTGTCCTGCAAGAGATCCTTGATGAAATAGCGGTCGATTTTGATCGTATCGAAGGGGAAGTTCTTGAGATAGCTCAGGGAAGAGTATTCGGTGCCGAAATCGTCGAGGGAAATCTGTATGCCCAGCACGTTAAGGGTGTTCAGAGTGTCCAGATTGTTGATGGTGCGCTCCAGCAGTACCCCTTCCGTAATCTCCAGTTCCAGACGCTCGGCAGGAAAGCCCACGACATCGAGGGTTTGCGAGATGCGATCTGTCAGGCCCGGCGTCAGGAATTCCGCCGGCGAAAGATTGACGGCGAGGGTAAAATGCGACGGCCACGCAAGGGCTTCGCGGCAAGCCTCCTCCAGCATCCATTGGCCGATTTCGCGCATGAGGCCGTCTGCCTCGGCCATGGGGATGAACGCGGCCGGGGGGATGATCCCCACGGTCGGATGCCGCCAGCGCAGCAGCGCCTCGAAGCCCACCACGCTGGAGGGCGGCTTCACCAGCGGCTGATATTCGATGAAGAATTCGTCGCGCTGGAGCGCCACCCGCAGGCTGCGTCGCAGCAATTCCCTTTGTTCGACCACGACGAGCATGCCCGGATCGAAGGTTCGCGCTCGGCGCCGCCCCTCCTTCTTTGCCTCGTAAAGGGCAACGTCGGCAGCCTTCATCAGCTGCTCGCCCTCATTGCCGTCACGCGGTGCAATCGCAATTCCGACGCTGACGCCGACGAAGAGGGAGATTCCGTTGACCGTGAAGGGCTTGCGGAATTCGGCGACCAGGGCGTCCGCCAGCTTTTCGGCCTCGAAGGCCCGTTGCGATCCGACCTGGATGATGGCGAATTCGTCCCCGGCCAGCCGGTAGACCGTTCCGCTGCGGCCGAGTGTTTCCTTGATCCGCGCGGCGGCGAGTTGCAGCACGAGGTCGCCGGCGCCATGCCCGAGCGTGTCGTTGACGGGCTTGAAGTCGTCGAGATCGAGCTGCATGAGCGCAGGCCCCAGTTTCCCGCTGGCCGGCAGCAGTTGCGATAGTGCCGCGCTGAACTGGCGGCGGTTGGGCAAGCCGGTCAGCGCATCGTGCGTCGCCTGATGGATGAGCCTTGCTCTTTCCCCATCCTCGGGCGGCAGGTTCCAATCGCCCCTTCTCTCGCTCTCGACAATCAGGAGCCCTTGCTGGAGACAGGACAGCAGGAGATTGCGTTTTCCGAGCGTTCCAGCGTCGAACTCTATGGTCCGGGGTTCGCCGGTATCGATCACCTGCCGGACGATCGCCGCAAGCGTCGGTTCGGCAAGCGCCGGATAGGCCTCCCACAGCGTCATGTCTTTCCGGGACGCAACGCCGATATGGTCGTTAAATTTTTGCGAGGAATCGATCAGTTCGAGATCGAGGTTCCAAAGTGAGACAGCCGCCTCGAGGCTGCTGCCAGATCCGGGAATTCGCTGCGACCGATCCACTCGGTTTTCGGTCATAAGGCCTAGTCCTCCCAAACCCGGCTGCGCGAAGTCTGCGGTGTCCGGCGAGAACCGGTCCGCCCGCGTCGGAGCTTGCGCATCGAAAATCGCAAGTCTCGTCAAGCGAGCCGGCGCAAACCGTAACCTACCAGAACGTGGCAACCGCTTTAAGCGAATATATTACCGGATCTTGATTTAGCAAATGATTGTCGAGACATATGCTGATTAAAAGGCTGGCGCCGGACACGTCTTGTTCCATTCCGGACGAAGGGTAAGTAGTGCGCCCCGTCATGTGAAATCTGAGGTTGTCCGCAAGACATGCGTTCGCAGGCGAGGAGCGCTCCGGACATTCCGTCAAGAGCCGATCGTCGCCCACGCCTTACGGCTTCCAGGTCCGCTCCATATCTTCGGCCAATACCGGTCCGGCCTATTGGAGCGTGGTGCTGTGCGGTTTTGCAACAAGCACGGGCAGCTGCGTCTCAAGCCCGCGCTGAATGGCCGCAACGGGGCGCTGGCTGCGAGCCCTGTCTGCCTTTCGGATCAGCAGTTCCTCATTGATGATGGCCTGCATGCCCGTGGTGAACTTATCGAGGCTGAACTGTTCCGCATGCGCCTGCAGCGCTTCGGGACGAAAACGATGCTCCGTCGCCTCGAATTCGAGTACGGCCTCGATAAGGGCGTCGACGGACTGTTTGCCGAAGAGAATGCCGCTCACGCCCGGCACGACCGTCTCCAGCGCCCCGCCGCTGCCATAGGCGATGACGGGCCTGCCGCTTGCCATGGCTTCGACCGGAACGATGCCGAAGTCCTCCTCGCCGGGAAAGACCAGGGCGCGGCAACGGGAAAGCTTTTCCTTGAGGACCGGAAACGGAGCCCGGCCCAGGAAGGTGACGGAGGGACCGGCAATGCGCTTCAGTTCCTCCATCTGCTTGCCTTCGCCGATCACCACCAGTTTGCGATTCATGCGGGTGAATGCCTGTATCGCCAGATCGACCCGCTTGTAGGGAACCAGCTGACCGGCGCAGAGATAGAAATCCTCGACCGATGCGGCCGGCGTGAAATCATCGACATTGACAGGCGGATAAAGGACGGTGGCGGAACGCCGGTAATATTTGCTGATACGGTCGCAAACATGGTGCGAATTGGCCACGAAACGATCGACGCGCAGGCTCGTATTGACATCCCAGGAGCGCAGCAGCGGCGCCAGCATCGGCATCATCAGCCGCGATGCAAGCCCGGCGTGCGAGCGATAGACGTGATAATGATCCCAGAGATAGCGCATGGGCGAGTGACAATAGCAGACATGGGTCGCCCTCGGCGGCGGAATGATGCCTTTGGCCGGACCGGACTCGCTGGAGATGATCAGATCGTAATCGCTGAGATCGAAGCTCTCCAGCGCGAACGGCATGAGCGGCAGAAACGACTGATAGGATCTGACGGCTCCCGGAATTCGCTGTAGAAACGACGTGTGGATCCTGTGCTTGCGGATTTTCTCCGAGACGCGGCTTTCATCGTAGACGAGAGTGAAGATGTCGGCGTCCGGATACATGTCACAGAGCGCCTCGACCACCTTTTCGCCGCCCCGCATCGACACCAGCCAGTAATGCACGATCGCTACCCGCATTGCTTTTCCCTCCATGGGTCGAAACAACATTGGGCAGGTGGCAACCTTTGCGACAGGGCCCAGATCGGTTCAATACGGCATCCAAATGGTCGAACGGAGTAACCGAAAGATTTAGCCGCCGGTCGCGGCCTGCACACAAGGATATACCCGCACGACCAAGAAATCGCGGGAACGTCTACCTCCCTGTCAGAAATGATAATCCCTGTTGCTTCGGCAGGGGATTTACACGCTTTGCGTTCAGCTGCTGATCTCGTTGCATAGCGTCGTCGGCCTGATGGCGCCAGCAACACAAAGCGAGAGTTCGGCTCATGTCTAGAGTTTCCGCTCTGCCCTATCGTTCCGCCTCGAAGCCGCGCCGGCATCTTGCGCCCTTCGTATTGGCCTTGATGCTTGCCGGGGCGGGGCTGTCGGGCAATGCCCATGCAGCAGCCGACGAGGTGTATCATGTCGGGCCGCAAACCCGGATCAAGATTGCCATCGTCGAATGGATCGCCGCAACCGGCGAGTACAAGGAATGGACCGCGCTGAACGGCGAATATGTCGTGTCGCAATCGGGGTCGATCTCAATTCCGATGATCGGAGAGATGCAGGTCGGCGACAAGACGGTCGAGGATATCAGCGCCGATATCGGCGAAAGGCTGAAGCAGATCACCGGCCTGGCCATAGCGCCGACGGCCTCGGTCGAAGTCGTCAAGTATCCGATGATCTATGTGTCCGGCGCGGTGGAGAAGCCGAGCGAGCTGGAATTCAGGCCCGGCCTGACCGTGAAGCAGGCTATCGCCATGGCCGGCGGGCGCGAGCGCCGTTCCAGCCAGACAGGCGATTATTCGGAGGCGCAGCAGATCAGCTACGCCGGGGAGATCAGCCGCATGGAGCTCCAGCTGAAACAGCTCGGGGCCAGGCGCGCGCGCCTGACGGCCGAACTCAACGATCAGCCGGCGATCGCATTCCCGCCCGACGTCAAGGCCGCTCCCCAGGGGTCGGCCGTCTGGCAGATCATGACGAGCGAGGTCGACCTGTTCAATGCCAGAGGCCAGGCCCTGCAGCAGCAGCTTGCCGCCGCTGCCGATCTGGAAACGCTGCTGCGTAACGAAATCAATATTCTCGACGAGAAGATGACGTCGCAGGACGAGCAGGTGAAGATCGCGCAGGATGAATTGAGCGATATTTCAAAGCTGGTCGACACCAAGATCCTGACCACATCCCGCAAGACTTCGCTGGAGAGGATCGTCGCCGAAATGCAGGCCGGAAAGCTGGACCTTGTCGTTGCGTCGATGCAGGCAAAGCAGAAGTTGAGCGAGACCGAGCGCGACGCCCTCAATCTCAAGGGCCAGCGCAAGACGGAAGCCGGCCAGCAACTGCAGACCACCGAGACCGAAATCGAAGATACGAAGCTCAAGCGGAACACGACGCTGCAACTGCTGCAGATTTCCGGAGCCTCGCTTTCGCGGAGCCAGAGCATGAAGGCGCTAGACCTTCAGCCGCTCGAATACTGGATCACCCGAAACAGCAGTGAATCCAAGGCATCGGAGGCAACCGAGCTTCAGCCGGGAGATGTCCTCGATGTGCGCTACAACATTTCCGGAAGCCTGGACGGCACGACGCTCTCGTCGGCCGATGCCAGCCAATCCCAATAACGATAAGCGAGCCAAGGTGGGGCGACGAAAATGGCTATTCACGAGATCGGCAAAGGGTTGCGCGGTATTCCATCGGATACCAAGAACGGGGGGGAGAGCGAATATATTTCGTTTCGCGATGTGTGGCGCTTCTTGCAGCGCCATTGGTTGATCTTCACCCTGTTCACTGCGGCAGGCATCGGCGTCGGCGGCCTTTATATGGCGACGACGCAACCTGTTTATCTGGCGACCACGCGGCTCGTCATGGATCCCGACCAGGGGCGCATCGTCTCGCAGGATGCGTTCACCGGCACGGTCATCATCGAAGCCGCCGAAATCGCAAGCCAGGTGGAAATCGTCAAGTCGGAAGCGATCGCGCGCGCCGTGGTCGAGAAGCTCAACCTCACCGAGGATCCCGAAATCGTCGGCGGCATGTCGTGGCAGGCAGCCCTGCATGACAAACTCCGTGCGATCATCAGCCATTTCAGGCATGACGACCGCGACAGCGCCAAGACGGAGGTCCACGAAGACGACGTGATGCGCCGCACCATGGCCTCCTTCCTTTCCAGAGTTTCGGTCAATCGCGTCGGCCAGTCCTACATCCTCGAGATCGGATATAGCTCGGTCGACCCGTATAAGGCGGCGCAGGCCGCGAACGCGATTGCGCAAGCCTATATCAGCACGGGCCTGTCCGAGCGCGCCTCCGCAGCGCAGAGCGGCGCCAACTGGCTGGAAACGCGCCTGATCGAGGTTGGCCGGCAGGCCCGCGAGGCCGCCATGAATGTGGAGGAGTTCCGTGCCAAGAACGGTATCATGGAGATCAGCACGTCTTCCTCTCTCGATCAGCAGCAATTGTCGGAGATCAGTAGTCAGGCGGTTGCTGCAAAGGCGCAAACCGCAGCCGAATCCGCCAAGCTCGCGACCCTCAACCAGCTAATGGCAGGCGGCAAGGTCGAAGGGGACGTCGACGAGACCGTGAACAACACGCGCATCCAGAAGCTGCAGGAAGATCTCGGCGCCGCTACGATCAAGCTCAACAACCTCGCCGGCAGATATGATGCCGATAATCCCGCCATCGTCGCCGCGCAGCAGGAAATCGATCGGCTGAAGGGCGACATGCGCAAGGAGTTCGCGCGTATCCAGGCCGTCTACAAGTCGAATCTCGAAGTCGCCCAAACCCGCGAAAAGCTTCTCAGCGATGAACTGGCCTCGCTGAAGGAAGCCGGAACGGACAAGAACCTGGCACGCGTCGAGCTATCGGAGATGGAAAGCCGGGCCACCACCTATCGCAGAATGTACGAGAGTATTCTGCAGCAGCTCATCGGGGCGCTGCAAAAGGAGTCGTTCCCGCTCGGCAATGTCCGCGTCGTCACGGCCGCAGCGGTTCCGTTGGCGAAAACCTGGCCGAAGTCCTCCTTCGTGCTGCCGTTCACGGCCATGCTTGGCCTTGCGGCCGGCGTTATGGCCGCCCTTCTGAGAGACGGCCTGGACCGCCGCGTCAGTTCCAGCGAAAAGCTGCGCCGGGAGCTGGGGATCAGTTCGCTGGGGCATGTTCCCGTCTATTCCAGCCCATCGTTTCTGCCCGGAAGGACGGCGGCGGCGAATGCCAGCTGGCGACGAACGATGCTGCCGCTGAGATCGGTGCTCGATACGCCCTATTCGCAGTTCTCCGAAGCCCTGCGCGGCGTCAAGCACTCCATCGACTCCGCGTTCCCGCCGAATGCGCCCATGGTGATCGGCATCACCTCGGTCGGCACCGGCGAGGGCAAGACCACGATCGCGACCAATCTCGCGCAGCTTTACCAGCACGAGGGCGCCTCCGTCGTCCTGATCGACGCCGACTTCCTCAATGCGAGGCTGAGCTGCGTGGTGACGGAGTCCGGCACTGAATTCGGCATGGAGGCTCTGAACATCAACGATGTGCCGCGCCGCTATGCCGTCGCTCATGAGAGTGGCGTTCTGGTGACGAAGGCCGATCAGGGGCCGGAGGCGGACATGATGCACGCCCATGGCGGCGTTCCGGTCGTCACGGTCGACGAGACCGAAAAATCCGTTGCGGCCTTTCAGCGTTACGGCCATTTGCCGGCGCTGAAGGCGGAGATCGACTTGCTGAGGCGGCAATACAAGGTCGTCATCGTCGACATGTCGGCGTTCGAAGACTCCGCCGATACGCGTGTCATCTGCACGTATCTCGAAGGGATCATCGTCGTCGTCGGGCAAACGAACAAGATGACCGTCGAGCGGTTGTCGGATGCGCTTGCAAGCTTCGGCACGTCGAGCATCAATATTCTCGGGATCATCGCCAATCGCAGCTATGAGAGGCGCCAGCGTCAGCAGAGCCGTTTTCTGCGCCGCAGATCGGAGAAGCAACAGGTGCGCGCCTCCGCGAGGCGCCTCACGGGCCGCACCGCCGGCCGGCCGCTGAAAATTGCGCTCGGTATCGCAAGCGCCGGCCGCCGCGACATTCTCTCCTCCATTCTCCCGCATATCGCCAGTCAGACCCGCAAGCCGGACGAGGTGGTCGTCTGCCTGTCCTCGCCCGAGGATATCGATCCGAGTTGCCTGCGAAATCTCGACTTCCCCGTGCGGGTGCTTGTCTCGGAGCGCGGCCTCTGCCGGCAGCGCAACCGGATTCTCGACAGCCTTCAGGATGCCGACATCGTTCTTTTCCTCGACGACGACTTTCTGATGACGCCGACCTATGTCGAGGAGGCGGAACGGCTGTTTCAGCTTCAGCCCGACGTCGCCATGTGCACGGGCACGGTACTGGCCGACGGCATCGCGGGACCCGGTATTTCCGTTCGTGATGGCTTACGCTTGGTCAATGTCAAGAAGGGCCGCAGATCGGAGCCCGCCATGCAGATACGGCCGATCTACAATGCCTATGGCTGCAACATGGCAATCCGCATGTCGATCGTCAAAGCCGCCCTTTTGCGGTTCGACGAAAACCTGCCCTTCTATGGTTGGCTCGAGGATGTCGATTTCAGCAGGCTGGTTGCCCATTACGGCCAGGTCGTCAGCGCCCGGCAGCTTGAAGGCGTTCACCTCGGCACGAAAGGCGGGCGCTCGGGCGGCCTGCGTCTCGGCTACTCGCAGATTGCAAACCCGCTCTATCTCATGCGCAAACGAACCATGAGCGTGCCGCAGGCCACGATGCAGATCGTCCGCAATCTCGCGGCCAATCTCGTCAAGGTCTGGCGGCCCGAGCCGTGGGTCGACCGCAAGGGGCGGCTCAAAGGCAACGTCATCGCGCTTCGCGATCTGCTCAAGGGCAGGCTGGCGCCCCAGAACATCGAAGCGTTGGAATAGTCCAGTGGCGCGCCCATCCGGACTCGATCGTGTCGTCGTCATCAATGATCGCTCCGCGAAGATAGGAGGAGCATCGAATCTGGCGATTCTTTCGGCCTGCCTGCTGCAGAATGCAGGGATCGCCGTGACCTACTTTGCCGGCGATATCGCCGGCTCCGATCCGCCGACGTTCGAAACCATCAATCTGGAAGCGCAGCCGCTGATGCAGCAAGGCCGCCTGAACGCGTTCGCCGGCGGCCTCTACAATCGCCGCGCCTACACTTGCCTGAACGATCTTATTTCACGCGCCGACACGGAAGGCACCGTCTATCACGTCCATGGCTGGTCGAAGATCCTGTCGCCCTCGATCTTCCGCGCCCTGTGGCCGGTGCGCGACCGCGTCGTCCTGCACGCCCACGATTATTTCCTCTCCTGTCCCAATGGCGGTTTTGCCAATTATCGCAGGAACCACGTCTGCCCGCTGGCGCCGATGTCGATCGGCTGCCTGACGACAAATTGCGACAAGCGCGGCTATCATGAGAAAGTCTGGCGGTCGGCACGCCATCTGCTGCGGGAGCATTATTATCCCATCCGGCAGGTAGCGGCCAATATCGTCGTCGTCCACCAGCGCATGCTCGAATACTTCGCGCGGGGGCAGATCCAGCCGGCCAATATCGAAACGATCCGCAATCCGGTCGAGCCCTTTCTCAACCGTCCCTCCGATCCCTGGAAGAAGCGCGATTTCTTCTTCGTCGGCCGGCTCGAGCCGGAAAAGGGATTTGAAGATGCCGCGATCGCGGCGCGGCTCGCCGGCGTGAAGCTTTGCGTCATAGGCGATGGAGCCGGCCGGGCCCGCCTGGAGCGGGACTTTCCGGAAGTCGTCATTCACGGATGGAAGTCCAAGGAGGAGATGCGGGGCATTCTTGGCCAGGCGCGCGCCCTCGTCGTTTCGTCGCGGGTGCCCGAGCCCTTCGGATTGGCGGCGCTGGAGGCGGTGACGAGCGGCATACCCGTTATCTTGCCGGATACAGCGCTTCTGGGCGACGAGATCGCAGCGCTCGGATGTGGACTGACTTTTCAAAGCGGCAAGGTGGAAACGCTGGCGAGCGGAATGCGCCGGCTTGCCGGCGACGACATGCTGCTTCGTTTGATGAGCATGAATTGCATTCGCCGGTCCAGCGATCTGGCGCACACGCCGGCCTCGTGGCTCGACGCCTTGCTGGATCTTTACGACGGTGTCTTGAAACGTGCGAATACGGTCGCGATCGATGCGGAAACGACCATGACCGGTGACTTTTCGGTCGCGGGTCGACTGATCGATGAGACGAGGTGAGGCTTGTGGTCAACCCGGCGTTCGGGGCCTACGCCAATGGGACTAGGCCGATGCCCGCAGGGTCAATTGTCAAGGATGAGGCCAGCTGGCAGCCTTTGCAGGAAGCATTCAAGTGGTGAGGGGTCTGAAATATGCTATCGACTTTTGACGACGTTGCCCACCGTGAGCGATCCCGCCGCGAGGTGAAGCGGGCGGAACGGCTGGGGCGTTCCAAACGTATTGTCGATCTCCTTCTATCCGGGGCGGGACTGTTGTTTCTGGCACCGGCTCTGCTGGCGATCGCGGTTGCGCTGCTCCTGGTCGACGGCCGTCCCATCATCTATCGCCATACCCGTATCGGCCGCGACGGGCGGCCCTTCCAATGCCTCAAATTCCGCACGATGCGCAAGGATGCCGACCGGCAGCTGGCAGAGCTGCTTGCCCGCGACGAGACGCGCAGGCAGGAATGGCTGTCGACGCAGAAACTGATGAACGATCCGCGCGTGCACTGGCTCGGAAAATATCTGCGCATGAGCAGCGCCGACGAGCTGCCGCAGCTGCTGAACGTTCAGCGCGGCGATATGAGCCTTGTCGGCCCTCGTCCCGTCGTCGCCTCGGAGCTCGATCGCTACGGCTCCAACCTCTATTGCTATCTGGGACTGCGCCCGGGCATCACGGGCCTCTGGCAAGTCAACCGCTGTGCCGACACGACATATGAAGAGCGGGTTCAGTTCGATCTAGACTATTTCCACAGCCAGTCGCTCCGTGTCGATCTGTCCATTCTCGTCAAAACCGTCGGCGTCGTGCTGCTTGCGCGCAATGAGAAAGAACGTCTCACCAAATGAAGAACGCGGCTACAGCAATCCATACGACAAGACAGAAGATCACCAATATCCAGCGAAGCAGATATTTCCGGCTCGATCTGCCCGCCTGTCCGGAGGCGCTGCGATCATGGTTATCGTCTTTCATGAGCGGCTCTGCTTGGTGTTTCATGACGATTGCCGGCAAGCTCCTCTTCCACTACCGAGAATTTCGATCCGACCCTGGCGTTCAACGCAAACATCTTCGTGCAATAAAATCGCATGGTTCCGGCTTGTCCAGTCGGCAGGCAGCGCTTCATTGCACGGAATCATGTCCTGAATGGGAACGCTATGCTTTTTATCTGGTGCAAGGCTGGAAGCCGGCATCCGCAACTATGCTCGCATCCGCCGCCATTCCAAGAGCCAGGAACGCACATTTCTGTCTGCGTCGGACAAGAGCGGTTCCGCGTTTCAAGGAATTGCCGGACCACTCTATCGTTTTGCTTCTACGCGATTGCCGACGGAAAGTCGCTGCGTACGTTTCCCGGAACTGCCTTAGCATGATGGTGCGCTGATGGACAGCCTTCCGCTTCACCCCAAACGTGCCGGCCGGACCGGCCTGAGACACTGGCTGCGCGCTCGCATGCCCTCGATTGTCGGCGACGGGGCTTCCACGCTCGTTTCGAAGATCGTCTCACAGGTCGTGCAGCTCCTGATATTTCTCGTCGCCGCGCGCGTTCTGGAATCCGCCGAGTTCGGTCTCTACGCTTTCAGCTCCGCCATCGTGGTCATGCTGGTCGTGATCGCGGAAGGCGGGTGGGGCGAGTTCGTCATGAAGGCCGAATGTACCGACCGCGAGCTCGACCAGATCGGTACGGTTTCGATCATCGCCGGCGTGCTCGTGACCATCGCCGGCCTGCTCGCGGCGGCCGCCGCCTGGCTCCTCTTCCGGCGGTCGCACGAAGCGCTGCTTCTGATTCTCTTCAGCTGCTGGTTTCTGCCATCGTCTCTTTATGCGGTTTATGACGGATTACTGGTTGCTCGCGGCCTTCTGCGCAAACAGGCCGCCATCCGGATAGCGAGCGAGGTGGCGGGGCTTTGCGTGACCCTGCTCGGACTATGGCTCGGCTGGAACGTATTCTCGCTCGTGGCCGGAAGGCTCGTGTCGCAACTCGTCTGCCTCGGCGCCTCCGCAATCGTACTCGGCTGGTTTCCCACTCCATACCTGACCTGGCCCTTTGCGCGCGAGGTTCTGGAATTTTCGCGCCACATCCTGTCGAACCGGCTGATCCTCTTTCTGCGTTCCTATTCGGGCACGTTGGCGATCGGCAGTTTTCTCGGTCTTGCGGAGGCGGGCTACTATCGTGTTGCAGAGCGTATCATCGCCGCCTTTTCCGAGCTCATCGGCGAGCCGGCGCGCATGCTTGCCTGGACGTTGTTCCGGCGTGCGGCCATGGTGGTCGGCTCCGACGGAAGGTCGGTTCGGAACGCCGGCCCCTCGGCGACCGTTTTCATGACGGTTCTCATGGGGATTTCCACGCCGATCTATCTCGGTCTCTCACTGATTTCATTCGATCTGATCGACATCGTCCTTGGCGACAAATGGGCGCCGGCGGCCATCCTTGTGGCCATCCTGTCCATGAAGCAGGTCCTCCTGACGCCAGGTTACGTGACAGAGGCGCTCCTGTCCCTGTCAGGCAATATCAGGCGCATGCCTCCCACCCTCCTGCTCAATGCGCTGGTTTCGGTTGCGCTTATCCTGGTCATGGCGCCTTTCGGTGTCGCGGCGGCGGCGTGGGGCCAGTGTGCGGCGTCGCTGATCTCGTTCCTGACCTCGATGCATCTTCAGCAAAATTACGGCGGCCTCGGCTGGGGGCAGGTCATGCGCAAGAGCGGCTATGTTGCGGTCGCAATCGTGCTTATGGCCGGAGCCGTTTATGGACTCGGCCATTTCGCCGAAACGCTCAACATGCGGCGTGTGCCGGCCGTCCTGCTGCAGGTCATTTCGGGAGGAGCGATCTACTTCTGCACGCTTCTCGCTCTTGAGAAGATGATGGGAGATACGGCCGCGATTCTGTCGATTAGACGATGACGGCAGCGGCCGGCGTATAATGGAGCGGCTCCCGTGTTTCACGGAATCGCTCTATCTCTTTGTTTTTACGCGATTCCGGACGGAGAACCGGTGGGCGCTTTTCCTGGAATTGCTTTAGGGGGATGCAAGGATGATAGCTTCGTTGTGGTCGGGGTCGCTTTGGTCAAATCATGCGCGCTCGGTTTTAAAGGGTGCGGCGCAAACCGCCGCTCACGGATTTTCGCCTTTGCGTCTGGTAAGAGGCCGGCTGACCTACCTCTCCCCCTTTCCACGACGCTTCACCGGCGCCTATACGTCCTATGACGCCGCCATGGCTGCCGCTCGCAGGCGGACGATGGCCGGCTACGATCATGAGGAGATCGCCAGCGTTGCCTTTGCCAAAATGTGTCAGGTGACGCCGTGGGATTATCCAGTCCTGTTCTGGCTTCGCAGCCTTCTGCCCGAGATCGCGGGACTCGTCGATGCGGGTGGCCATATGGGAACGAAATATCGCGCCTTTCGTCCATTGCTGCAGCTGGACGCGTCCTTCCGCTGGACGGTGTACGATCTGCCGGCCATCGTTCGCGCCGGGCAGGGCCTGGCTGAAAAGGAAGGTTTGACGGGGCTGCACTTTATCGAACGGATCGAGGATGCAGGCGCGACGCCGCTCTTCCTCGGGTCTGGGCTGATGCAGTATCTCGATATGCCGCTGTCCGCTCTCCTGACGCGCCTGCCGAGCCTGCCGCCGCATCTGATCCTCAACAAGGTCGCGCTCCGCAAGGGCGAAGGCGTCGTCACGCTCGAACGGATCGGCAGATCATACGTGCCCTACCAGATGCGCAACGAGGCCGAATTCATCGGCGACATCGCAAGGCTCGGCTATATCCAGGTCGATCGCTGGTCTATTCCTTCCCTGTCGCACGCGATCGACACCCATCCCGAACTCGGCCGTAGCGAGAGCGCCGGCTTCTATTTCCGGCGCGGCTAGATCTGGTGCAGGGATAGGTCAGGCTCGCTCCTGCGCGGCGTGTGCGACCGCAGGGCGGCATGTCGCTGCTTGAGGTGATCGGCAAGCCGGATCGACAGGGCAAGCAGCATCAACGTCGGATTGGCGTGGCCCGGTGTCGGAAAGACGGAACTGCCGGCAACGAACAGGCCATCGGTGCCGTGGACCATCGCATTGGTATCGACGACGCTTGTTCGCGGATCGGTTCCCATCCGTGTAGTGCATGACGGGTGAGCCATGTCCATGAACAGGGCACCGGCAACCTCGTCCACGTCGATCCAATTCGACAGCCGCGGTTTCGGCAGGCCGACGCGTGTGAATTCGTCTGCGATCGTGCGTGCGAGCCGCTTGACGCTGTCTATTTCGCGTGTGCCGATCTTCCAGTCGATGCGCGGCAACGGTTGACCGAGCCGGTCGCGTTGCCCGGTCAGGGTGATGCGGCTTGCGGAATTGAGCTGCTGTTCGGCCATGACGTCGAAACGCAGTTCGGTCGAGCGATGCGGAAGTCCGCGCTTACGTATCAGGCGGTTATACAGCCCCGACGTAATCATGTCCGTCGATTTGGCAACCGCCAGCAGATCCGTCGTGAACGTTCCGTTTGCCCCTTTCGTCAGGCGCTTGAGCGCTGCCCAGGGATCGTCCGGAGCGTGGATCTGAACGGGATAGGCGGCGCAATTGGTAAGACCTTCTCTTGCCTGGATTTTCGGGCTTAAAGACAGTCCCCTGAGATAGAAGTGCGTCCGCCCGCCATGGCTCAGGCCATAGAAATTGAAGTGCCGGGCAATGGCATCGATGTCGCCTCCGGTAAAGCGGCAAAGCGATGTCCGGGGATGGTCACAGAGATAGCGTCCCACAACGTCGTGCCCGTTGCCGATGCCCGCCGGCAGCACGGAATTCGATGCCAGCAGGAGCCGGGCGTTTTCGACGCCGCCGCCGCACAGGACGATCGTACTTGCATGCACGGTCGCGCCGCGGCCGTCTGGGCTCTTCACATCCAGCGAGGTTACTGTCCGGCCCTCTCCGTCGACATTGATCCGCGTGACGGTTGCATGGGTCAGGAATTCCACGTTTCCGGCCGTGATATCGAGCGCAAGTCGGGAAAAGCGTGTCGGCTCGGCGCGCGGATGACGCATGTGACTGAACTGCCAGAAGAAAGGCTGCAGCAGCTGCCTGTCCAGTCCGAGATCGTCCGGGGGCGAATGCAACTGCCGGAACAGGCTCTCGTCGTAAAGATTGGGGCCGAGGTTGAGCAGCTTCCCGGCGCGGTCGAGGGCCGGCAGCAATTGCGCGCGCTCGATCGGCCAGCCGGAAAGCGGCAACCAGGGGCGGTTGCGGAAATCGATGTCGTCGAAGGCGGCGCATTTGCCGATCCAGGTATGGCTGCTGCCGCCAAGCATGCGGTTTCGTAGCTCGAATGCAGGGATGTCGTTCAGCCACGCCAAGGCGCCAGTGTAGCCTCGTCCTTCGGGCAAGGCGGCCGCCGAAGCGAAAGGCTCGCCGATATTTTCGACGGAGTTCAACGCTTGCGTCTCGGCCTCGTAGTCCCGGCCGCCGCTTTCGATGACAAGGACACGGATCCGGGTATCGGCAAGCTCGCGCGCAATCGCGATTCCTGCCGGCCCGCCGCCGATAATCGCGATATCGGCAAGCATTTCAATACGATCCGGCATCGATCTCAGGTCGTGGTTCATCATGGTCGTTTTCCATCCGCTTTTTCTGCTTTTTTACCAGCATCGCGTGCGCGCGGATAATTGTTCGATTGGCATAGGCGGGCGCGATATCTACCGATTTCGGATAGGTGCTGTGATCGTTCCGATATTGTTTTCAGTCGGATGGCCATGCTGAAAATCGCGCGTTCACACGTTAGGCTCCTACGCAAATGCCGCGTTTCCTGGGGAGCGAAGAGTATGGCTAAAGTGGGGTTACGGGAGTGGTTGGCGCTCGCGCCGGTGTTTGCCTCTGGAAAGCTGGCGCGATACAGCGACGAGACCGGCGGTCCGCTAGGGCGCTTTGAGGCGGATTTCTGCGTCAAGTTCGGCGTGCGGCATGCATTGACCATGAGCAGCGGAACGGGGGCGCTGGTTTCGGCGCTGGTCGCCGCCGGCGTCGGGCCAGGTGACGAGGTGCTGGTGCCGGCCTATACCTGGATCGCAACCGCCGCCGCTCCGCTGGCGGCCGGCGCCGTGCCCGTTCTCGTCGACATCGACGATACGCTCACCATGGATCCGCAGGATATACTGCGCAAGATCACTCCGCAGACCAGGGCGATCATTCCCGTCCATATGTCCAACATGGTGTGCGACATGGACAGCATCATGCGCATCGCGCGCGAAAATAATCTGGTGGTCATCGAGGATGCCTGTCAGGCCGTCGGATTGCGCTACAAGACCAAGCGGGTCGGCACGATAGGTGATTTGGGCGCATTCAGCTTCAATCAATTCAAGAACATAAATTGTGGCGAGGGCGGCGCGGTCGTGACCAATGACGCGCGCCTGTTCGCGCGCGCCCGGATGTATCACGATATCGGCTCCATGTTTCGCGGGCACCTCGACAATGCCAACGAACCGCCCATGCTGGGGGTGAATTTCAAGGCGAGCCAGATCCAGGGCGCGATGCTGAACGTGCAGCTGAAGAAGCTCGACCCGATGATCGCCCGCATGCGCGAGCGCTACGATGTGATAAGCGAAATCTTCTCCAAGAACACGCGGCTCATGGTGGGGCCTCACAACGATGTCGCCAACGCCGCCGGCCTTCACGTCATTTTCGAGACGTCGGAAGAGGCCAAGAGATTTGCCGAGGAAAACAAGCGCGGCGTCTATCGGCTCTTCGATTCCAGTCGTCACGTCTACACGAACTGGCAGCCGATCCTGCAGCAGCGCACCGGCCATCCGGCGATGAATCCGTTTCACTGGACGGATCGGAAGATCGACTACACGCCGGAACTCTGCGCGCAAACGCTCGATATCCTGAAGCGCAGCTGCCGCATCAGCCTTGGGGAGAATTACCCCGTAACGCTGGTGGCTCATATTGCCCGGCGAATGTCGCGGCAAGCCAAATCCAAACCCGCCAGTCTTTTCTATGCCACCATCTAGCACGGAGACGATCGGCCCGGACCTCATCGATGTCTGGAGCTGGAAGCTGGATATGCCGGTGCCTGATTTCGGCACGTCCATGACCTTGCTGTCCGTCGACGAACGCGCCCGGGCGGAACGTTTCGTCCATGAGCGCGACAGGCAGCGCTTTGTTGCGGCGCGGAGCGGGATGCGCCTGATATTGGGGCGCTATCTTGGGCTTTTGCCGCAATCGATCCGTTTCGACTACGGCGCCAACGGCAAGCCTGCCGTCCCGGCATGCGGCAGCTCCTCCATCCGCTTCAATCTCAGCCATAGCGCCGATCTTGCGGTGCTCGCCGTTTCCGATCGTTACGAGCTCGGCGTCGACATCGAGGAGATACGTTTCCTGAAGGAAGATATTGCAAAGCGGTTCTTCTCCGGCCGGGAATACCGGACCCTTCGCTCCATGCCGGCGGAAGCCTATCTTGACGGCTTCTATCGTTGCTGGACGCATAAGGAGGCGTTTGTAAAGGCTCACGGCGCGGGCCTGTCGCTGCCGCTGGACAGCTTCGACATGATCTTCGACAGGCAGGGCGAATCACGGCTGGAAAGACTGGAAGGCGATCCCGACGCGCCCGGAAACTGGGTCGTCCTGGAGCTTGCGACACCGGTCAACTTCGCCGGCGCTGTGGTCGCCTCCACCCGGGGGCACCGGGTTTGCCTGCGGTATCGCGACGAGGACATTGGAGCAATTCCAGGAAAAGTGCGCGGCGGTTTTCCGCCCGGGATTGCGTAAAAACAAAGGGCTGGAGCGGTTCATCGATTCCGTGAAACGGGGAACCGCTCTTGACCAGGCCTACAGCCTGGCATCGACGATATAGCGCCCGCCGGTCGCATCGAAATGGTGGCAACCGTGCAATCCCGCCTTGAAGGCAGGCGTTATGGTGCGGATGCAGCGCTCGCGATAATCCTCCTGCGTCAGTGTTTCGATCTCCATGATGTTGAGCCCGTAACCATAGACGCCGTGCGAATTGCGTTGCGAGGGCCGCAGCAGCCGCCCCTGCTGCTCGAAGATACGTCCGGCGCCCCGCGCATCGGTGCTGCCGATAACGACGGGATTCCGCTTGTGCGGCTTTATGCCGGTAAGGGCAGGACCATCGACCTCGAACAGGTAGAGCTCGCTGCAATGATCTTCGTAGGCATGAAAATCCGACAGGTTGGTGAACAGCCACCATTTGCCTTCGTGGCGGGTCAGAATGCTGTCGGCCGGCGATTGACCCTCGAAGGCTGTGGCGTGGAGCTCCCATTGCAGCGGAAACTGGCGGCAGCGCCAGATCTCCAGGCGTCGGGCCTGATGGGTTTCCGGTATCATGAAGATCTGGTCGCCGTCACGAAATACGAACGGATAGGAAAGATGATAGGGGCGCTCCAGCGCGACCCCGACCGGCTGGAGCGTATCGCCTTCGAAGCAGCCGACGGCGATATGCGCCTTGCGGTCGCCGCGGGCGTAGGCCTCGTAGAACAGATAGCATTTGCTCTCGTGTTGAAACAGGAACGGATCGGCTTTGATGCTGTTGTCGGAAGGAGGGATCTCAATCGCCTCGCGCGGATCGAAGTCATCGATCTGGCCGCGCCCCGTATAGAGGGTCCATACGGCGGAATCGGCATGGAGTTTCGCCTTGATCGATTTGAGCGCTATGGCCGAGACCGAGCCTGCGACGATGCAACCGTAGCGCAGAAGTTCGCCGAACGAGGGCGCATGTCCGTTGGCGGAATCGGCGATGGCGGCCGGGCTGAACCGCCGGGTATCGGCCAATCGCGCCAGTTCGCGCATCAGAAGCGTGACGCTTCGTTCCCGCACGAAGGCACTCAATCTCGCGGCGCTGGGCTTGATGTTGAAGGCTGCCCTTGCAATCTCCAGCCTGTCCGGCTTGCCGCCGCACTTGGCGTAGAGGACCAGATCGGCGGTCGGGGCGTGGGCAAGCACGTCTGCATATCCGAACCAATCCGCTCCGGCGGTTCGCTGGTCGCAGAAATTGAAGGCCCATTCTCCAAAGGGCAACGCGGCGTTCGCATCGTCCGGTATGCCTTTCGGCGTCATGCGGATGACAAGATCGAGCTTCAGGCGGCTCAGGAATGCCGCCGTAATGCTGCTGCCGGCGCGTGATGTGCCCGCGTCGATATCATAGCAATCGATGAAGTGGCGATGGCTATTGAAATACTTTGGCGAATAGGCGGGTTGCCGGGCAAGGGCTCTGGCTTCCAGACGCGCGCTCCAGGATAACAGCTTCGATGCCTTGTTCTCCCCGAAGGGATAAGGATGGGTGAATACGGCGGCGAGCTCCAGTCGAGGCGTCGCCAAAATCCGATCCAGGATCATAAGCTCCCAATTCTCGAGCGCACGTCCGCGAGCGACGAGAACGCCGACCCTCAATGGCTTGGTCTCGTTCATATCTGCTTCCTCTTATGGCCTGACTTCCCGCGGGCCATGGGATGGAACCTTAGGCAATTCCAGGAAATTGCGCAGCGGCATTTTGCCAGGAATCTTTTAAGAACAAAGGGATAGAGCGGCTCCGCTATTCCGCGAAACGCGGAGTCGTTCTAGTCGCCGGCGAGCTTTCCGGAGAGAGTCGACGCCAGATCGCGGATACCGTTGCTGGTGAGGGAGTCCTCGTGCCAGCCATCGATATCGACCACCATGCAGTCGTCCCCGATCGCATTGCCCCATCCAAACCGCAATTGACGCGCGCGCGAATGGGTAGCGCTGCTTCGCAGCAGAACGACGCCGGGATCTTTTGTCTGCGGCGGCTTGTAGCGCCGCGCCGCCGCCACCAGCAATTTGGTGACGTTCTCGTTTGTTTCCTCCTCGGGGGAATACTGGCCCGCCTTGACGCCGAATATCCTGAGAAGCGAAAGGGTGATTTCGAACTCCTTGAGATAGTCGATAAGAGCGATACGCCGGGACAGCAGCTTCCGGGTGAAGTAGGCGAGGCGTTTGCGCCGCCGCTCCCGGTTCCATCGCGCCTGCTCCCGTTTCGGCAACGACGCGAAATATCCCGGAGCCCATGCATCGATGATTGCCGTGAGGCCGACATCGATGCCTTTTTCCCGCAGCTGCCGGCTGACTTCCATCGCAAGGACGCCATTGACGCAAAGTCCGACGACGGCGACACGCCCGACAGGCTTGCCGATCTGCATGGCGTCTATCGCATGGCTGGCGATATCCTCGATGGAGAGGCGATCCATGCCGTTTGCCAGGTCGGCATGGAACATGTTGACGTTATGCACCGAGACGGTATCCGGCAGCGCATTGGCCAGGCGGTAATAGAGAAACGGATGGTTGAGCGTATAGACCGCCCCGATCCCCGTGCCATGCTTGCAGGTGACCAGCTCCCACGGGTTTACGACCTTTTCCCGCGGCGTCGCGATCTCTTCGGTGTCGAAGATCGCAGCAGCAAAGCCCGCAAACGTCGGCTGCTTGAATAGAAGTTGCAATGTCGGTGTTGCATCGAATCGGGTGCGAACTTCCGATAGGAGCCGTAGCGCGAGAAGCGAGTGACCGCCGAGCGCGAAGAAATCATCATCCGGACGTATTTGCGGAACCTGTAGGACTTCTTTCCAAAGCGCAGCAAGCGCTTCCATTCGCGTATCGACCGGCGGTTTGCCTGCGATGGCGCCATCCATTGGCGCAATCTTGGCGGAAGGTGCCGGTTGCCGCTCCGGCGCAAGGAGCGAAGAAAGCGGCGCCTCAGGGTGGTCGAGAGCAATTTCATAGGCGTTCCTCCAGAGCTGCAGGAGGCTTTCGATGGTGCTCGCTTCGAACAGGTCGGCATTGTATTCGATCGACATGCGCCAGCCGGTCGGCCGACCGATCATGATGAAGCTGAGATCGTAGATGACACCCGGCGATTGCGAGGGTGAGCTGATCAGCTCGAAACCGCCATAGCGGCGGTCCTCGAGAAACGCCTTCTGCAGGTTGAAGTTGACCGAGATCAGCGGATTGCGTGCCGGATCGCGCACCGGATTGACGAGTTCCACCAGCTTGTTGAACGGCATGCGCTGATGGTTCAGCGCTCCTTCTATCGTCGCACTGACCGAATGTACGTGCTCGGAAAAGCTGACGTCGGAGCCGAAATCGAAACGCAGCACCAGATTGTTGATGAATACGCCGATCATGTCTTCCAGATCGCTATGCTCGCGGCCGGCAATCTGGGAGCCGAACAGAACGGTCGGCGCCAGCGTCAGTCGATGGAGGGCCGCGCTCAGAACGGCGGCGCCGAAGCTGTATTGCGAGACGCGGTGGGCGCGCGCGGCCGCGTCCATGCGGTCCGTGAAGGCCGGCGACTGGGCAATGGAAAGAATGTCGCCGCGATTGGTTTTGACATGCCCGCGCGGCATGTCCGGTGCGACTTCGAAATAGGGAGCACCCAGCAGCGTCTCCCGCCAGAAGGTTTTCTCCGTCTCGAAACCGTAGCTTTGCAGGTATTCCTGTTGCCACAGGGCGTAATCGCCATATTGCAACGGCAGCTCGGGCAGGGCCGGCGGCCGCCCCGCGTCGATCGCTGCCGCTATTTCCCCGACCTCTCGGCCGAGAACGCGGATGGACCAGCCGTCGAAGCAGCTCTGATGCGCGGTGATCAGCAGGAAGCCGCGCTCGTTTTCCGCCATCAGCAGGGTCACGCGGAACAGGCCGGGCGCGCCGAGGTCGAAGGGTGCCTGCGCCGTCTCCTCGCCGATCGACAGGATTCGCGCCTGGCGCTGTTCCGGCGGCATGCCGCGAAGATCGATCACCGACATCTTGAAGTTGACGTCGCCGACGGCCTGCTGGACAGGTCGCCCGCCTTTGTCGATGAACCGGGTTCTCAGTATTTCATGACGCTGGATTACTTTTCGAAATGCCGCCTCAAGGGTCGAGACCTTGAATGAGCCGCGAATCTCCCACCGAACCGCGACGTTGAGAGCCGGATTGCCCGGATTGAGCTGATCGAGGATCCAGCAGCGCAACTGCGTCTGCGTGCAGGGAAATTCACCGATGATGCTTGGCTCGGCAACCGAACCGCTTGGACTATTGTCAACCGTACTCATAGAGCTGCCCCCAGGCCGCGGCGTGCGCCGTTACGAAAATCACGCAAGGATGGTGTGTGGAGCTGAACGGCATCGGACAGTGCCTCTCCCTGGCTGTCGGCAAAGGCAGCCAGCGCGGCGATCGTCGGATGACGCAGCAGATGTTTCGCTTCCAGCGGCAAGCCGTTGTCGCGCATGCGGGCGGCGATGCGGAAGATGGTCAGCGAATCCGCGCCGAGTGCATAAAGATTGTCATCGACGCCGATATCGCCAAGGTTCAGAACATCCTGCCAGATCGCCAGCAGCCGCTGCTCCGTCCCGGTTTTCGGCTGGACCTTGCTCGGTGCGGCCTCGCGCTGCGGTACGCCGCGCTGCTGCAACGTCTTGCGGTCGAGTTTTCCGTTGGCGGTCTGCGGCAGCTCGGCTTCGATCACCCAGAAGCTGGGCACCATATGCCCCGGCAGGTTGGCTTTGGCATGCACCGCGATATTGGCTGAGGACGTCTCGCTGCCACTTGCGCTCGGTACGATGTAGCAGACCAGGGAGCGGTCGCCTTTCGCGTTTTCGGCGACGACGACGGCGCATTGGCGCACACCTTCGGCCTTGGAAACGACCGCTTCTATGTCGCCGAGCTCGATGCGGAAGCCGCGCAGCTTGATCTGCTGGTCGCGTCGCCCGAGCAATTGCAGCGAACCGTCCGCAAGCCGCCGTCCGACGTCGCCGGTCTTGTAGAGGCGCATCGGCCTGCCGACGGTAAAGCAATGCGGGATGAAGGCTTTCTCGGTCAGGTCGAGCCGGTCGAAATAACCCTCCGCCAGCCCGTCGCCGCCGATATGCAGTTCGCCGATGACGCCGACCGGCGCGATATTGTCGCTCTGGTCGAGGATGTAGAGCTGGGTATTGGCTATCGGATGGCCGATCGTGATCGGCTGGTCGGCATCCGTGACGCGCTGCAGCGACGACCAGATCGTCGTTTCCGTCGGCCCGTACATGTTCCAGAGTTCGCCGCCGATCGACAGCAGGGAGCGCGCCAATTCCTTGGGCAGCGGTTCCCCGCCGCAAAGCATCTTCAGCGTCCGCCGTTCCTTCAGTCCGGCCTCCACCAGCATCTGCCAGAGCGTCGGCGTCGCCTGCAGAACCGTGGCGTCGTGCTCGTCAATGAGCTTGACCAGCTCAAATCCGTCCTGGACCTGGCCGCGGCTGGCAATGACGACCTTCCCGCCCGATATCAGCGGCAGGTAGAGCTCCAGGCCGGCGATATCGAAGGAGATCGTCGTGACCGCGACCAGCGTATCGTTCGCATCGAAGCCGGGCTCCCTGGCCATCGAGAGAAGGAAGTTCGTCAGGGACCGATGCGAGACTTCGACACCCTTGGGCATGCCGGTCGAACCCGATGTGAAGATGATATAGGCGGATGCCGTCGTATCGACCGGCAGGGTCTTCAGCGGCAGGCCCGTCATGGAGCTGATCGCCTTGGCGTCCTTGTCGAGACGGATGACGGGAGTCTCGGCGGCTGCCAGCCGGGCCATGTCGTCGCTATCGCAAATCACGCCGCCGATGCGGGCGATATCCAGCGTCTGCAGCAGGCGCGGTCTGGGATGAGCCGGATCCATCGGAACATAGGTGTGCCCTGCCTTCATGACGGCGAGGAGGGCGATCAGCATGTTCAGCGAGCGCTCGACCAGTATGGCGATGCGCTGACCGGGGTCTGGAAGCGCCATCTGGAGGTAGAGCGCGAGCTGGTTGGAGCGCGTTTCCAATTCGCCGTAAGTGATCGTCTGGTCGTCATGCTTGGCGGCGACGGCATTCGGATGCTCGGATGCCCGTTTGCTGAAGAGCGAGAAGACGAATTGATCGTGATGGTAAGGCGCCGCTGTCCGATTGAGATCGTCGATCAACCAGGATTTTTCTTCTGCCGACAGCAATGGCAGCTCGCAGACCTTGCGATCCATGTCGTTTGCCAGCGCCGCAGCCAGCGTCGAGAAATGACCGATCCATCGTTCGACCGTCGAGCGGTCGAAGACATCGGCGTTATAGTCGACATCGATGCGGATATGATCCGCAGCCTCGATCATGTTGAAGAAGAGATCGAAGTTGGAGAAGGCTTTCGCGTTCGGCTCCATCGTCGATTTCAGGCCGCCGAAGGTCGATCCGCCGGCCACGCGCTCAAGGTTGAACTGGATTTCGGTGAGCGGCAGGCGTCTTGGGTCGCGTTTCGTATCCAGCTTGCGCACCAGGGTGCCGTACGTGTAGTTCTGATGCTCGAAGGCCTGGAAAACCAGCTGCTGCGTCGCCTTCAGATGAGCGGCGAACGCTTCCGTCCGCGATACCGATTGACGCAGCGGCAGCAGATTGACGCAATGTCCGACAAGGGTCCGGCCATCCAGCAGGCTTTGCCCGGCCGAAGGAATGGCAATGACGATATCGTCCTGGCCGGACAGCCGCGATATCATGACCTGCAGCGTTGCCAGCAGCGTGGAGAACAGCGTGGCCCCCGATTTGGCGCCTTTCTTCTTCAGAGCCTTGTAGACGTCGGCGCCGACATAGCCGGTGCAGGTTCCGCCCGCGAAGCTGCGATATTCCGGGCGCGGCCGATCGAGCGGCAGGTCCGGCAGGTCGGGAACGGTCTTGAACTGATCCAGCCAGAACTGCTCGGTTGCCTGGGATTTTTCCGGCCTGGGGGAAAGATCCGTCGAATAGGTGGCAAAGGAGAGGGCCGGCGGAAATTCCGGAACGCTGCCCGCCTTGAAGGCATCGTAGGCAGCCGACAGCTCTTCGACGAACGTGTTGATCGACCAGCCGTCGCAGACGATGTGATGGGCGGTAAAGACCAGCACATGCTTGGAGGGCGCCAGCCTGACGATGCTCGCGCGGACGAGAGGGCCATTGATGAGGTCGAAGGGCGTATGGGCCTCGTCGTCCAGGAGGCCGGCGAGACCTTCCTGATCGAGACCCTCCAGGATCGGCAGATCGAGCTGGAAATCCGGAATGAACTGGAAATGCTCGCCGCTGCGGTCGAAGCGGATATGGAAGGCATCGTGACGCCCAATGACCGTATCGAAGGCTTTCCGAATGGCTTTTTCATCCAGGCTTCCCTCAAGCGTCAGCGAAAAGGATTCGTTGAATGAGCAGGACGCTTCGTCACCCGCCTGCGCCGCAAGCCATATTTCCGTCTGGGCTTCCGTCAACGGTGCGGACAGGGGCTTCGCGGCGGTCGCCGACATCTGCCTTGCCGGGGCGGATAGCTCTTCCTTCGCCGTGAATATCCCCACGGCCTGCATGGCATCGAGACTATCGCGGAAGGCTTTCGCAATGGTATCGAAATCATCCTCGTTATGGGCTGTCGTCAGGAAGCAGGGATAACCGTCCTGTATATGGACGCCATTGAGCCGCATCTGGGCATAAAACAGCGCCCCGAGCGGATCCTGGCTGGAAAAGTCGGTGGCGAACCAGCTCTTGTAGCCGTGGACGACATCGGCAATGCCGCGCCGGGCAAGATCGGCCTTGATCTCCGCAACCAGCGCCTCCGTCCGCTCGGCGACGCGGTCGTAGAGAGCGGATCCTTCTCCCTTGATGTGGTGCAACACGGCATGGGCGGCGGCAAGTGTCAGCGGATGGCGGACGAAGGTGCCGGCAAAGAATGTCGGAGCCGTCATGGGAACGGAGTTGTCGCCATAGGTCCAGTGGCCGCCGTCGAGCGCGTCCATGAAGCGCGGGCTGCCGACAAGCACGCCGATCGGCATTCCGCCGCCGACGACCTTGCCATAGGTCGCCATGTCGCCCTTGATGCCCCAGATTGCCTGCATGCCGCCGGGATCGACGCGAAAGCCGGTGACGACCTCGTCGAAAACCAGGGCGAACTCCGATCTGGTGGCGATGTCGCGCAACGCCAGCACGAAGTCTCGCGGTTGCAGCTCCGGATGACGGCTCTGGATCGGCTCGATGATCACTGCCGCTATCTCGTCGGCATTGGCACGGATGAAATCGAGACTTTCCGGCGCGCCGTAGCGCAGCACCGTCATGTTCGACACGGAGGCCATCGGAATACCGGAGGCGACCGGCAGGGCGATCGGTTTGTCGGCGCGATTGCGCCCCTTGACCAGAACCTCGTCGAACTGGCCGTGATAATCATTGGCGAAGACCACGACCCGATCGCGGCCGGTGACTGCGCGGGCAAGCCGCATCGCCGCCATGACCGCTTCCGAACCGGTATTGCAGAAAGTAACCCGCTCGTGGCCGGTGATGTCGGCGATCATCTCGGCGACGTCGCCGGCAAGCGGCGTCTGCGGGCCGATGGCAAATCCGCGATCGGCCTGAGCCTTGACCGCGTCGATCACGAAATCGGGCGCGTGGCCGAAGGCGGTCTGCCCGAAGCCGTTGACCAGATCGACATAGCGGTTGCCGTCGATATCCCAGATATAGGCACCCTTGGAATGGTCGCAGACGATCGGGAACACCATCTCCTTCCAATCCGCCCGGAAGCCCGACGCGGAGCGGGGATCGGCCAGATGCCCGCGATGTTCCTGTGTAAAGCTCTTGGACCGGGCGTTCTTGGTTTCATACGCCCTGGTGAGATTGGCGATGAAATCCTGCTTGGCGGCGGAAATTTCCGGAGCCAGGCTTTTTGCATTCGGACGATACAGCTTGATGCGTTCGGTGCCGAAATCGCTTTCGGCAGGCGCAGCGGCAGCCGGTGCGCTTGCCGCGGGCTGCTGCTGCGGCATGGCGGCTGGCGCGGATGTCGTGGCCGAGGCGCCCGAAGCGGACGCTGCCTGGGGGCCGCCCTGCATGGGCTGCAGCATTGCCAGCTGCTGGGCAAACAGGGTTTGGGCCATCTGGATCTGCGATTGCATCACCATGGCGAGATCCGATGCCGCAGCCGGCATCGATGCGACCGGGGCGGCCGGCGGCATGAGAGGCTGCGGCATCGGCACGGCCACGGCCGACGTCGGCATGACCGCGATGGGGGAGGCGGATGGTGCGGGTTCAGCGGCCTTCATCGCCTCGGGCGGCATCTGCTGATCGAGGTACACAGCCAGATCGGCGACGCAAGGGATATCGCTCAGCAGTTCCCGGAAGGAGATCTTGACCTTGAAATCCTTCTCGATGCGCTGCGCAAACTGACCGACGAAAAGCGAATCGAAGCCAAGCTCCAGGAATGTCGCCGTCCGCTCGTCCGGCCCGAGCGTTTCACCCGACATGTCGCTCAACAAGGTCAGGAGGGCCGTTTCCAATTGTGGCAGGCGGCTGGATATGAGAATGGGTGCTGCAACGTTCATCGCTGGATTCTCCTCGGTGAGGTTGACGTCAGAGACAGAGGAATCGGCTACCGGGCGGCTTTCCGCCTGGATACCGCCGCTCCGCGTCGATGCGCGGCGAGCGGACGGAGGTGCATCGATCCAGTGGCGTTGTCTCTGGAACGGGTAGGTCGGCAGGGAAAGCCGCTGTCGGGCAGCGGAAGGGAGAGCCGGCCAATTGAGCCGGCATCCCGCCATCCACAGCTTGCCATGGGCCTCCGCAAGAGTGGCCGCCGCCGCGGATGCCCGATCATGTTCGGGCAAGGATTGTACGACGGCGGCAAGGCCGTCGCGGGCGATGGTCTGTGCGGCAAAGACCGACAGGGTGCGCCCCGGCCCGACTTCGAGAAGAACCGGTTTGCGGTCGCGGCAGAGCGTGGCCAACCCGTCGGCAAAGCGCACGGCGTCGCGGCAGTGCATGGCCCAGTAATCGGGAGAGGTCGCCAGCTCGGTCGTCTGCCAATCGCCGGTGACACCCGAGATGAAGGGTATGGTGGCCGTGCCATAAGTGACCTTCTCGGTCTCCTGGCGCAGCGCCAGAGCCGCGTCGCTCATCATTGCGGAATGAAAGGCGTGCGACGTGTGCAGCCGGCTGAAGGCGATATCGGCGGCGGAAAGCGCTGCGCAAACCTTGTCGATGTCGCCGAACGGGCCGGAGATGACGCACAGCTTCGGGGCGTTGATCGCGGCAATCTCGACCTCTCCCTGCAGGTAGGAGGCGATCGTGCCGGCATCGGCGCGAACGGACACCATTGCCCCATGCGGCTGATGCTGCATCAGCCGGCCGCGATTGGCCACGAGACGCAGGCCGTCTTCGAAGGAAATGACATTGGCGAGCGTGGCGGCAACAAACTCGCCGACGCTGTGGCCGATCATGGCATAGGGCTTTACGCCGCGGCTGAGCCACAGGCGGGCAAGCGCATATTCGACGAGGTAGAGGCAAGGCTGGGCAATGCGGGTTTCGCGTTGCTCGTCGGCAATTGCCTGCGTGGCGGGGCCGGTGTGGCAGATATAATCCCGCAGGTCGAGCCCGAGGGTCATTTTCAAAAGCTCGGCGCCGCGGTCGATCCAGCGGGCGAATTCCGGCTCGGAGCTGTAGAGGCCGGCGCCCATGCCGACATACTGCGCGCCCTGGCCCGGAAACATGAATGCGACGGGCGGTTGATCGGCGGCGACCAAAGGCTGAAGGCTCTCCGTCGTCAGCTTGACGATCGCGTCTTCGACGCTTGCGGCGACAACGGCCAGCCGATGAGCGAACTCGCGCCGCCCGGTTTGAAGCGTATGGGCGAGCTGTGCGACGGAAAGCTCGGGATTCTGGGCAAGATGATCACCCAAATTGGTACGCATCTTCGCAAGCGCCGGCTTGCTGCGCGCCGAAAGGGGGAGAATGTAATCGCCCCCTACCTCTTTCGAGGTAGTCGAGGAATGAAGAGGCTCCTCCAAAACGATGTGGACGTTTGTGCCGCCGACGCCGAAGGCACTCACGCCTGCTCTTCGCGGCGCTTGCCCCTGCGGCCAGTCGATGGCCGTTGTCGGGATGTAGAAGGGGCTTCCTTCGAGGGCGATGCGCGGATTGGGCTGCCGATAGTTCGGCATCGGCGGGATCTTCGCACAACGAAGCGCCAGCGCCGCCTTGATGAGACCGGTCACGCCGGCGGCACAATCGGTATGGCCGATGGTGCCCTTGACCGATCCGAGCGCGCAGCTCGCCGCTCCCGGCGCGTCATGCGCGAACGCTCTCGTCAGTCCGTTGAACTCGATGGGGTCGCCGAGCGGCGTCGCGGTGCCGTGGCATTCGATATAGCCGATCGACGAAGGATCGACATCCGCATTGGCGAGCGCCGTCGCGATCGCTTCCGCCTGACCCTCGACGCTCGGCGCCGTGAACCCGACCTTGTCGCTGCCGTCATTGTTGATGCCGTAGCCGCGAATGACCGCATAGATGTGATCGCCATCCTGAAGCGCATCCTCGTAGCGCTTCAGGAGAACGACGCCGGCTCCGCTGGCAAAGACAGTTCCCGCGGCGTCGGCGTCGAACGGCCGGCAGGCGCCATCGGGCGACGCCATGCCGCCTTCCTGATAGAGATAGCCCCTCTTTTGCGGAATCGTGATCGAGACGCCGCCGGCAAGGGCCATATCGCAGCTATAGGTAAGCAGATTCTGGCATGCCTGCGAGACGGCCAAAAGAGAACTCGAGCATGCCGACTGCAGCGTAAAGGCAGGGCCGCGCAGATTGAATTTGTAGGCCACGCGCGTTGACAGCGTGTCGTTGAGCGCCCCGACGAGCTCGTGAAAGCTTCCGATCTGGTAGTGCGAGGTGAACTCCTCAGCCTTTGCGCGATCGTGCAGGACGTTGTTGATCAGGTAGGTCGGCATCGAGGAGCCGGCGAAGACGCCGATCGGGCCGGTATAGCGCTGCGGATCGTAGCCGCCGTCCTCGAGCGCTTCCCAGCATATTTCCAGGAATATTCGATGTTGCGGGTCGGTAACGGCAGCCTCGCGCGGAAACATGCCGAAAAACTCGGCGTCGAACATATCGGCGCCTTCGAGATGCGGCCTGGCGGCGACATAGTTGGGTTGCGCCCGCTCTTCATCGGTGAACGCGTCTTCGATCTCATCCGGCGAAAACCGCGAAAAGGCGTTCTTCCCTTCGAGTATCAGCTGCCAAAGCTCACCCACGGAGGGCGCGCCAGGGAAGCGGCCGGACATGCCGACAATGGCGATGTGCCCGGAAATCTGCTCGCTCTGATCCTCAGGATCTTCGACATCATGCTGTTCGCCATTCTCCGGCTGGTTCCGTTTCATAAGGAGCTCCTGCGGATGTGAGAGATTGCTTTTTTCTGTAGAGCCGCGCGTTGGGCGGCAGCGGCGATGCGCGTCGGACCAGGCGCACGGCCATCCAGATAAAGCGCCAGTTCCCGGATTGTCGGATGGCGCAGCAGCGCGACCACGTCGATCGCACGGCCGAGTGTTTCCTCCAGTCCGGCATGAATTTCCATCAGCTGCAGGGAAGTGCCCCCGAGGTCGAAGAAATTTCTGTCGAGGTCGACGCTTGTGAGGCTCAACGCGTCTTGCCACAGAGCCGTCACCGCCTCCTCGGTCCTGCTTCTGGTATCCGAAGGCTTTGACTGCGTTTCGACCGGCGGCGGCGTCAACTTCGAGCGGTCGACCTTCCCGGCGGCCGTCAGCGGCAGCGTGTCGACGATGACGGCGGCGCTCGGGATCATATAAGCCGGAAGGATGGCGCGCAGGCTGGCCATGACGCTCTGCACCAGATCGGCGCCCGCGCCCGCGTGGCTTTCCTTGGGGCACAGATAGGCGACGATACGCTTCAGGCTTTCGCCCTGCATGTGGCAAAGGACGATGCCATCGGCCAGGCGCGGATCGCGCCTGAGCGCGGCTTCGATTTCATCGAGCTCGATGCGCTTGCCGTTGACCTTGACCTGCCTGTCGCGGCGGCCCTTGAAGGTGACCGTGCCATCCGGCTTCAGGCAGGCGATGTCGCCCGTCAGGTAGAAGCGCGTCCTGCCGTCTTTCGTATCGACGGTCACGAATTTCTGGTCCGTCAGCTCCGGACGTTTGAAATAACCGATGGCGAGGCCATCGCCCGATATCGCCAACTGCCCCTCGATTCCGCGAGGGAGGACGCGCAGCTCCTCGTCCAATATGGCGATTCCCGTATGCGCGATGGCTCTGCCGATCGGCAGTTCCCCGCCGGAAAAATTCGGCAGGACCTGGAAAGCGGTGGCAAAGACCGTCGTTTCCGTCGGGCCATAGGCATTGGTGAGCTTGCAGCCGGGATGGTGTTCCAGAAAGCGCCGGGCGTGAACGGCCGAACCGACGTCTCCCCCGAAGAGGATATGGCGAAGCTTTGGCAGGGGTGCCCGCGCATGATCGGCAAAAAGATTGAACAACCCCGTCGTCAGAAAAGAAACGCTTACATCCGTCGCCCGCATGAAATCGGACAGGCGCGAGATGGAGAAATCGGCGTCGGGCATGATTGCCAAAGTGCAGCCGTTGAGAAGCGCGCCCCAGATTTCCAACGTCGACGCATCGAAGGAGATGGTGGCCGTGTGGAGAACGACGTCATCCTGGCGAAAGTCGACATAGCTCTGATCGAGAACGACCCGCGCAATGCTGCGATGGCGGATCATCGTTCCCTTGGGGCGGCCGGTCGAGCCGGAGGTATACATGATATAGGCGAGATCCCCGCCGTTTATCTCTATGGCGGGCGCGGCCATTCGCGGCTTGCCGGCCATTTCAGCGATAATGGCACTTGCCTCGATGACCTTGCCGTTCATGCTGGGTATGCGGCTCAGCTTGTCGCCATGGTCCGAATTGACGAAAATGACTTTCGGCGCACATTCGCCGATGACGAAATCGAGATGCTCGACCGGAAAGGCCGGATCGAGTGGAAGGTAGGCGCCTCCAGCTTTCAGGATGGCCAGGGTGCAAATGACCGCGTCGGCGCTCCGCGGCAGGAAGAGGCCGACAATATCGGCCTTTCGCACGCCGATTCTCATCAGGTGCGATGCCAGCGCATCCGATATGCGATCGAGATCACAATAGCTGATATGGGTATCGCCGAAGACAAGGGCCGTTGCCTGCGGTATGGCGCGGGCCTGGATACGCAGCATTTCGTGAAGGCAAAGGTTGCGATCATAATGCATAACGGCTGCGCTACTTGCTTCTGCTTGAGCATCGCGGTCAATCATCATCGCTCTCCGGGTTGTCCTGCGACTTGCGACGACGCGAAATGCTTCATCGCCCGTTGCAGAATTTCATGCTGGAGCAAAAGCACCAGTTGATCATTGGGATAACTGTTCTCACCATCGAAAGTCGTAGGTTGTAGAGGGGCGTAGCCATTTGGCCGGAAAGGCCGGATACGGCAGAAACATCTCGGCCGAAAGCATTACGTGCGGCAGCGACTGCAGCAGCATGAGGGATGCCGAGAGCAGCATCCACATGAAGAGAGAGGTAACGTGCTATACAGGAAAAAGCAGGCAGCTATCGGAACTGATAGGCTTTGACGTAATCCACGAACATGAAGGATGGATCGGCGGCAGCCATCTTCGTTACGCCATCGACGATACCGAGATCGATGAGAATATACATCGGCTGGCGATGCTCCGGTAAAGCCTTGGTTTTCCAGACGAGGTTTCCATCGAAATACATGCGTATGAAGTCCGAATCGATCTTCACGCCGTAACGATGCATTTCGGAGGGACTTGCGGTGGCAAATACGTTGATGCGGGAGTAGGCGGAATCATGTCGCCCATCCCGATGCCAGACATGCACCGTCGATGAGTAGGCACCCGGCTTGTCGCCATAATATTCGATGACATCTATCTCGGCGGTAGACTTCGATCGGTCTTTGCCGATCAGCCAGAAAGCCGGCCAGACGCCAGGCCCGTCCGGCAATCGCGCCTGCATCTCGAAGTAACCATATTGCTGGGAGAAGCCGTTGCCTTTCTGATCGACGGAGGCAATCAGGCCGGAACGCCACATGCCCGCCGCATCGCGCGCAGCGGTAATGCGCAGCATTCCGTCTTGTATCGCAAAGGGGAAATCGCCGCTCGGATTGGAGAAGCGGGCGCCGCCGAAGTCGCCATTCCACGGCGTGTGGGCAATCCAGCGTGTGCCGGGCCCCCAGGCCGAGATGCTGAGGTCGTCGAAAGCGTCCTCGAAGGTCAGCGTCATGCTGCCGAGATCGAGCGCATCCCCGGTATCGCCGGCGCGAGCGATCGTCGTGTCGCAGATCGCAACAAGCACAGCGGCAACTGACGCGCGAAGGAAAGCGCGGCGGTTGTTCATGCGCTTAGCGCGGTGCAATGGCGAGAAACGGTCCATGCATCGGAGCATGAACGTAGCGGTATGGCGGGTATAGCACGTATTTCGGCCGATCGATTCACCAAAAGACTTAGGAATGGCGGAGATACAGCCTTATGGCGGCATGTTAGTTTCGCGGCAGTGATGAGGCAGAATTGCTGGATTCCCACACATGTTTGTCATGGGGCTTGTAACACTGATCGTTGGTGTCGTGACGCTGACTGCGCCTGTTCGATGGTCGTTCATCATCATGAGCGTATCGACCGTCTTCGGCGCCGCCGCCGCCTTCACCGTGCCCGGTCTTGGCGGAGCATCGGTGCTCGTGCCAAGTCTCTTTCTATTGTTCTTCACCGCGCGCCTGTTCGCAGCCTATGGCGAAGGGCCTTTCCTTGCCGGCATGGCGCCCTGGCAGCCGGGGTTCTTCCTGCTGGTTCTGACCGCCTTCGGCATCTTCACCGCGATCTTTTTCCCCAGGTTGTTCCAGGGCGTGACGCAGACGATGACCGTCGAGCGATCGATCGGCACACACAGCCTTATCGCATTGGTTCCGCTGCGTTTTTCCTCCAACAACATCACCCAGACCGTCTATGCCGTCGGCGGCCTGATCTGCTTCATGACCACCTTTGCCTTCTTTCGGCGGAACGGCGCTCCCTCGATCTTCATCAACGGCATTCTCATTGTCGCCGGCATCAATCTCGGCTTCGCTCTCGCCGACATCATCACGTACTTCACGCACACGGATTTCTTGCTCGGTTTCGTGAGGACGGCCAACTACGCACTTCTGACCAATGCCGAAAAGGGCGGGCTGAAGCGCATTTCGGGGACGTTTCCGGAGGCTTCGGCATTCGCCGATTTCACCCTCGTACTTTTCTCGATCGTTACCAGCCTGTGGCTCGGCGGCATTCGCTCGGCCTTGACCGGTACCATCGCCGGTTTGCTTCTGGTTGCCTTGATCCTGTCGACATCGGCGACCGCGCTCGTCGGCCTTGCCGTCGTGCTGCCGATCCTTTGCCTCCAGTCGTTTCTTGCCGCTCGCCAGGAGCCTGGCGCGGGCCGTCCTGTTTTGATCGTGTCTATTCTCGCCAGCATGCCGCTGGTTATCTTCTTCGTTCTCATCGCCATGCCGGATCTCGCGCACAACCTGCACGACTTTCTTGACGAAATGCTGTTTTCCAAGGCTGACAGCCAGTCCGGACGGGAGCGCTTCATGTGGAATGCCATGGCCTATCAGGCGTTCCTCGACACGAGCGGCTTCGGTGCGGGCCTGGGGAGCGCTCGCGCATCGAGCTTCGGTCTTGTTCTGTTGTCCAATATCGGCATCTTCGGCACGTTGCTCTTCGCCATATTCGTCGGCCGGGTGCTCTTGACCGACACGCGATCCGGGAACCCGTCCTCACGACAGGCCGCCGCGGTCGTGCGCGCCGCCAAGGCCGGGTTCATCACCGTCCTCGTATCCGCGGCCACTTCGGGCACGGTCTACGATCTTGGATTGATGTTCTACATCCTGGCAGGCAGCGTTTCCGCGCTCAGCGCCGGCACACGGCAGGCGCGGGCGGGCTATGAGCCGCAGTTGGACGCCATTGGAGAATTGAGATGAAGATTGTCGTCTTCAATGTCAAATACAGTGAAAATCTCGGCGACGGGCTGCTGGCGGAATGCATCGAAGCCGCCCTGACGAATGGCGGTGGCGAGATCGAGGTGGAAACGATCGATCTTGCGGGACGGGAAGCCTTCGCGTCAGGCCACGGCCGGCGCCGGCGCTTCATTCTCGCACTGCTCCACCGCTCGCCCGCCGGTCTTCGGCGGCGGCTTGTCCGCCTGGGGCTCGAACGCAGGCTGCGCGGGCTTCGCGCGCGCTGGGAGGACAAGATCGCCGCTGCGGATGCCGTCGTGATCGGCGGCGGCAACCTGTTTCAGGACGACGACCTCAACTTTCCGCTGAAGGTCGGCACCGTGCTCGATTGCGTCCATAGGCATGACCGTCCCCTGGCGATTTATGCGGTCGGCGTCAGCAAGCATTGGTCGGAGCCGGCATACGACCTCTTCGCGCGCCTGAAGCGTACGCGGCTTGTTCATCTATCCGTGCGGGATGGTTTTGCCCAGGACAATTGGCGCGAGCATTTTCCCGACGGACCGGGCGCGAAAATCGTACGGGACCCCGGATTGCTGGCAGAGGCTCCCGCGGACGCCGGAAAACCGGTTTCATTAGTTAAGCGGCAGCTTACCATAGGCCTATGCGTGACCGATCCTATCATCCTTCATAGACACGGCAATGCGAAAGCCTCCGCCATTCCCTTTACCAGCGTCGGCGCTTACAGGGACTTGATCGGACTGCTCCTCGACGACGGTCAACGTGTGGTCCTGTTTTGCAACGGGGCCCGCGAGGACCAGGCATTTGCCGAGAGCATCCGGCATTCGGTCGCCACTCACCGGGCCGTCGCGGCGGGCACGCTGGAGATCGCCAGGCGCCCGCTGGTTCCGATCGACCTGATCCGGACAATTCAGCCGCTGGATGTGATTTTGGCTCACCGGCTCCATGCCTGCATTGCGGCTTACGCGCTGAGGGTCCCGCATGTCGGTTTGGGGTGGGACGGAAAGGTCGAGGGCTTCTTCAATTCGGTAGGACGTGAAAATTACTTCGTAAAGGATGCCTCGCTGTCGCCGGGGCGTCTCGCATTGCTGTTGAAAGCGGCCGAGACGGAAGGGATAGAGCCGCTTCGGCATCGCGTCATAGTTGCGGAAGCCCAGGCCGGAATCTCGAACATGCGCCGTCATCTGGTTGGGCCGGAGCAATGCGTTATGTCGGGAATATAGCCCCTGTGTGGTGCATAATACCCCGAACGCATAATGTATGGTGAATAGATCCAGAGAAATTACTACTATTTATACATAAGGCGTATATATATTCTTCGTTGAACTCGTTAGAACTCGGGGAAACGACGGTTATCGATTTGTATCGAAGACATTGCCGATTTTCTATGGTATTAAATACTTGGAACTCACGAAAATTTATATTTTTGGATGGTCCTTTGACCATTCGAGATATGTTTTTTGGCTGAGGGGTGACGGCATGGCAACGCATATTTCGATTGAACATATCCGAAGCCTGGGTGGTGTCGCGCGGACCTTTAGTGCCGGCAGCGCGATCTGCGACTATGACAGCAATGCGCCGCGCCTTCTCTTTATCCTGGACGGGTGGGCAGCGCGCTGCAAGATGCTGCCGAACGGCACGCGCTTCGTGACGGAATTCGTTCTGCGCGGCGACATGATCTCGACCTCGCTGACATCGCTGTCGCGCGAGACCGTACAGGCCATTACCAACGTGACCGTCATGGTCTTTCCCGATTTTACCTCTTTGCCGAAAATCGACACACCGACCTTGTTCTATCGCATCGTCATTGCCGAGCTGGTACGGCATCAGGCTCGCATGTCGGAGCGGTTCGCCAATATAGGGCGCCGCGATGCGCTGGAGAAAACCGGCTATCTGCTGCTCGAGCTCGGCTCGCGCATCGGCACCTCGCGGGATTATGCCGATTCCGAGTATTTCGATTGCCCGTTGACGCAGGCAGACATCGGCGATGCCGTCGGGCTGTCGACGGTCCATATAAACCGTGTTCTCAGAGATATGCGAGAAGCCGGTCTTCTGTCTTTCCGCAATGGCATCGTCGCATTTCTCGACCGCCCGCGTCTTATGGATATCGTCGATTTCGACCAGTCCTATTTTGATGCAACTATGCTTTGAACAATACATAAGCTCCATGACGGGTAGCGTTTTCAAGAATTCGCTTAGTCGATATTTCAATATACCATTAACATAGGTTAATGCGTACAAATGAAAAATAAGCAATTACTACGATAAGATATGCCTAAAGAGAGGGGACCAAAAGAAAATGAAAGAGAATGGTGAAGTTACGCGAATGTCACGCTCTTTTGATAGGGTAAATACTCAAGTTGTTACAAGAAATACAAAGGCCATTTTAAGAGTTGGGGGTGCCGGCCATGAATGGACAATCGCTCGCAAATGAAAAATTTACCTCGGAAACAGGGGCGCGCATTATTTCGGTTCGGACATCCGATACCCTGAGGCCGTTTATTGCGTCCGGCATGCCCGGTGTCGATGAATGGGAGGACTACATCCTTCTTATCGATCCCCGTGCTCTGGATCGCGAATGCCTGTCGAAAAGTCTCACCGAATGCGATGGCGCCATGCACATCGTCACCGTCGGTTCGCTCGACGAATGGCAGATGCGGAACATGCAGGTCATGCCGTCGGCAGTTCTTTTCATGATTGGCGGCCGCAAGGTGTCCGATGCCGATGTCAGCGCCAAGATTTGCGCGCTGGTGGAAAGATTCCAGACAAGCCCGGTGATCGTCGGTGCGGATGGCGACGAGCTTGCGCAACTCCTGCACGCGCTGGAGTGTGGCGCCCGCGGCTATATACCGACGAGTGTCGGGATCAAGGTTGCCGCGGAAGCCGTTTCGCTTGCGCGCGCGGGCGGCGTCTTCGTGCCGGCAAGCAGCCTTCTGGCCGCCAAGGAGGCTATCACTCCCGTGGCCAGCCGCAATTGCTGCCTCGACAGCCTTTTCACCCCGCGCGAAGTCGTGGTTGCGGAAGCGCTCAGGCGAGGAAAGGCAAACAAGATCATCGCCTACGAGATGGATCTTTGTGAAAGCACTGTCAAAGTTCATATTCGCAATATCATGAAGAAGCTCAACGCGACGAACCGGACCGAGGTCGCTTATAAAATCCGGGAACTCGTCCGCTGACCGCTCACCGAGGGTGGTTGTCGAATGCGGGAACAGGGCTTGACGAGCCCGCATCGGCATATTTCACAGCGATCGGCCCCGGACAGAAACCGGGGCGATCGACAATCCCGAAGAGCTGCGGACTAGCGCATATGCTGCCTGCCGCTTGCTCGGCGGGTGAACGCCCACTCCATTGTTTGCCGAAACCGCAAGGACGGCGACCCTTTTCAGGGCTTCCGGCGCGCAAGCCGGCTTAATTTGCCATTTCAGATCCCGGAGCGGGTCATCCGGGGGGGCGAGCGACCGGTTACGGCCGCACGATTGCCACATGCGGCGCAGCGACGTGCGTGAGCGCTCTATCTCCTTGTTTTGGAAATTCCCGACATCGCAGTGCCGGCGCAACGCCTGGGATTGTTTGAGGTTGGGATTATCGTTGCGGGCACCTGCGCGACAAGTCTCGAGAGACGGTGCGGCTCGACGCACTCCGGCGTCTTTCGATGGCGGACGTTGCGCGTGAACGGCCTTTGCGGCCGGAGATCAATGTTGAGCTATGCGCAGCGATGCAATTTCCGCCGGCTTGTCGTCGATGATCGCGCTCACGGTCAGCAAGCCCGGGCGTCGCAACCTCAATGGCGAAAAGACAAGGCTGGCGCCGACCACGACATTGATCGGGATGCCATCCGCCTCCGACCCGTCCGTCAGTTCCTTCTGCTCATTGAGCTGGACCGGGTCCAGCCGCTCTTCGAGGAGCGGTTGGGAATCGCCAGGCGCGATACAGCGCAGAACGATCGACCGGTACGGCTCCGTCGCCAAAGTGATCAGGTTTACGTGAACGCAGAACTTGGGCAGAGAAAAGGGGAACTCGGGCAGCATCAGCACTCCGCTGTAGACGCCGATAAAGCTCAGTTTTTCGCCGATTTCGGTGCGAACGTCGTCGCAAAAGATGCAATATCCATAACGCATGTTTCAATCGTCCCGATCAGTGCTGGCGCGAGCGACAATGGTGCGGATAGCGCGCGAGGAGCTCCAGGAAATGATCCCGCCGGAGCAAACGGGATGAACGGTCGCCCGAGTTTCGAATTCGGGAAGATACTTGCCGTTCTTCGACCCGGTAAGGTCGCGGAGTTCGATGTGGATCTCCTTGTCGAGCGCCCAGGCCAGGTCGGCGATGGAACGAAGCGGAAGCTCTCTTCGCCCGCAGAGATAGCGGTTAAGGTCTCCCCGGCTGACGCCGACCATTTCCGCCAGCCGTTGTTGGGAAAATCCTTTTTCGGACCGCCTTTCGAGAATGGCGGCAACGAGGTCGCTGCGGACATTAGCGGTAACGCGGCTGGCCGCGCGCGCGCGAGGGCCTATTTCAAACCGAAATGACATCGTCCGGGTTTACTCCCTCGACACACAACGCATCCCCTACGCCAAGCTCACGACGTAGCCGGCGCACCTCCAGCCTGTAGCCACGGTAAAGATCATGATCCTTCACATGGTCGGCCCAATCTCCGAAAACCGCGACGAAGCAGTCACGCATGGCGAACCAGCCGAATATGCGAAGATCCACCGTTTTCAATTCCCAAACCGCGTTTCGTTCGACCCGGATTGCCCGGAATTGTCTGGAATGAATGAGCGGCTTTCCGGAGACAAATGTGAAGAAGAGAAAGTCCAGCTGTTCGATGGGACTGAGGACCGCACCGAGCGACGATGGTTCGTTTTTGCTTACGCGTTCATCCAACCAGTCTGCAAAACTCGGGGTGGCGAAAAGCAGCCGCTTGGGCCGCTGTCGTCCATCAAGCTGAATCTCAACTTTAACGATAGCTTCGGATGCGACGAGATTGTCAAACGTAGTCATACCTGTCAACTAATCCATTATAATGTGGCAGATGATCACCTGACCTCCCCGAGGGTGGTATGAATTACCGCACATCTGGATTGTATTTATCTGCCTTCCTGATGGCTTAGCGTCGTTAATCACAGAAGAGTATAGCCGATACGCCGCATCGATACATGTTTCATCTGCTACTCATTTTGAGGTATGGCATTTATATTTCATGTCATCCGGTGTCGTCGCCCTAATACGAACGGTTCTCTTGTTCGGCTCTCCATCAACGGCTTAACTGCTGGTCGAGGGCGGTGAATGGTCGCTTGCCCCGCCATGGAAAACAGGGAGGATCATATGAGGACGATTGGAGCTCTCGCCATCTTGCTTGCAAGTACGTCTTTGACACTTGCCGGCCCCGGTGGCCCCCACTCACCGACACCTGCCGAAAATGAATCATTCATCGGCCAGGTGGGCGCCTTCAACGGCGCCTTCGTCAGCCAGAACAGCGGCAACAACCAGGCGCTAACCTTCCAGGCCGGCGTCGGCAACTTTGCGGTCACCAACCAGAATACGGCGAAATCCAACACGTCCGACATCCTGCAGTTTGGCTCGAGCAACTTCGCAGTCGCCGACCAGAAGGGCAAGACCAACGACCAAAGCACCGTCCAGGCCGGCGCCCTGAACTTCGCCTCGACATTGCAGCGGGACGGCGCTCAGAACAACTCGACGATCGGCCAGTTCGGCTTCGGCAACTCCGCGTTCGCCGATCAGTCCAAGGGCGACAACACGCAGGATACCCTGCAGGTCGGCGGACTGAACTTCGCTTCGACGGACCAGACGGACGGCAAGCACGGCACCAATACCTCAAACACCATGCAGTTCGGCTGGGGCAATGGCGCCATCGTGGGGCAGGACGGCGGCAGCAACGATCAGACGACGCTGCAGGTCGGTGCCGGAAACTTTGCCGCCACCTCCCAATGGGGCGTGATCGGGCCGAGCGGCAACTCCTCCTCCACGGCGCAATTTGGCTGGGGTAACATATCCTTTGCCGATCAGGCCGGCGGAAATAACTCGCAGGACACGCTGCAGGTCGGCGGGCGTAACTTCGCCGTCACGGGTCAGTCGTCGTTCCTCGGCGTGAACAAGTCGGCCACCGCCCAGTTCGGTATCGGCAACAGCGCGTTGACGTCCCAGATCGCCAATCCGCTGGGATCGAACAATTCGCTCATCGCACAGGCTGGCTATCGCAATACTGCCATCGCATCTCAATCCGGTGTGCAGAGCCCGTTCCCCTTCGGAGGCTCCAACCTGCAGGGAACCATCCAGATCGGATCGGGAAACTATGCGATCACTTCCCAGAGCAGCTCGAGCGCATTGACGAATACATCGGTCACGGCGCAGTTCGGCTATCGGAACGTCGCCGTTACGAGCCAGCACTGAACCGGCGGGAGGAGGCGAATGCAAATGTCCGCCTCCTCTTTCCAAGCGGTTGAGCCATTTTTCTGCGTCGGGCTCAACCGCTGGCGGCCGGCATTCAATCTGCTTGCGACATTCTTCTGTCTTTCCGCCTTGTCGTTCTCATCCGCCGCTCCCGCCCTGTCCCAAGCCGGGGTCGAGTGCGAGATCGCAACGAACAGGAAGGATCAGCTTCTTGTTGTACAGGCGATCGCAAAATCGCCGTCGGCCGTGTCGGGTACATACAGGCTGATTCTCGTCAAACATGGTGCATCGGGCACGAGCCAAAGCATCCAGCAAGGCAATTTCGATTTGCAGCCTGGATCAGACGGCCTTCTGGCCACCACGGTCGTCGACGCGCCGGCGAATACCGAACTCACTGCAAGACTGCTGGTCGAAACCGATCGAGGTGTCTCACAATGCGGATTACCACAATGAAACCTCCGAACGGCATGAAACTCGCGCTCGGCGTTGCGAGCGCATTGGTCATGCTGATGGGGCAGGCGGCAACGGAATGCCGCGCGGAATCGGCTTATGTGGCTCAGATACCGGGCAATGTAACGACGACCGTGACATTCAATGGCGCGGCGGCGCAACAGCAAACGGAGCAGTATCGCCCATCGCCGGGTTTTTCGGCGCCGGGGGGCATGGGCGTGCCGGAGGCTTCGGTTGCAGGCCATGGCAACAATCTGGCCCAAACGCTGGAAATAGGCATCCGCAACAGCGTGTATCAGCTCCAATCCGGAGCAAACAACATCTCAACGGCCGGAGTCATCGGGAATTACGGCAATGTCAATGTGCTGCAGGCGGGAAACAACCTTCGCTCCAACGTCGTATTGCTGAATGGGGCGGGCCTGAAAGTGAGCGTTCTTCAGCCTGCCGGCTCTGCGCCCGTCAATGTTTTGATCGCGCGGCTGCCGGGTGGAGGATTGCTGATCAAGCGTTGAATGGACGCAACCGCGTCCGGACATAGGAGAGGGGAACGATAATGATGATGCGTATGATAATGATTGCGGTCGGCCTGGCCGCCGCAACGGCAGTGCCGGCCACATCGGGGCAATTGGTCTACCAGCCGACCAATCCGACATTCGGCGGCAATCCCTTGAATGGCACATTCCTTCTTTCGACGGCTCAGACGCAAGGCGCCGGCGTCAAGTCCGGCCAGCAACAGACGCCCGATCTGTCCGGCCTCAACAGCGCGCTGAGCAACCTCGGGAACCTCAACGAAGGGTCGGGCTCCAGCGGATCGTCTCCGGTCATCGTGATCGAAAACGGCAGCCAGGTGCCCACCAATCCCTGAGCCGAAACTGATTGCTTGATAATTCAATTCCTGGGGGCGATTCATTCGAAGAGCGATGGTACGTGTCAGTTTTTCCGTTGCCGCCATTCTATGCGGACTAGGCTTGAGTGGCTGTGCTGCCGCTGGCAGCAATCTTGATCCGATGAGTACTCCGGCAACGCTCATGCCGGCGACAAAGACGGGCGTGGCGCTGGAAAGCCTGCCCCAGCCCAAGCAGGCGCTGGACGTGGCGGTGTATGCGTTTCCCGATCTTACGGGGCAAAACAAACCCAACGAAAACTTCGCCGAGTTTTCTCGCGCTCTCACGCAAGGCGGCGCGCAGCTGTTGACCGATGTCCTGACCAAGGCGGGCAACGGCAACTGGTTCAATGTCGTCGAGCGCACCGATCTTCAATCGCTGTTGCAGGAGCGGCAGATCATCCAGAATACGCGCGCGGCGGTCTATGGCGCCAAGGCCGGCGGCATACCTCCGCTTCGGTTTGCCGGCGTTCTGCTTGATGGCGGTATTGTCGGCTACGATTCGAACGAGACGACCGGCGGCCTCGGCGCCAATTATCTCGGCATCGGCGGAAACACGCAATATCGCAAGGATATCGTGACCGTGTCACTGCGTGCCGTGAGCGTCAGCACCGGGCGCGTGCTCGCCTCCGTAAGCACCACGAAAACCGTCTACTCCGTCCAGCTTCAGGGCTCGGCTTTCCGCTTCGTCGGTGTCGATCAGCTGCTTCAGATCGAGGGCGGCATCACGCGAAACGCGCCGACCACGCTGGGGGTTCAGGAGGGAATAGAGCTTGCCGTCTATTCGCTGATCTTCGAAGGCGTGAAAAACGGACTGTGGCAATTCAAGGATCCCGCGGCCGGAGCGGCGTTCATGCGCTATCTGGACGAGCATCAAAGGGCGATGACCTATAAGCTCGACGGGAACGGTAGGCCGATCGTTTCAGCCGTCGATCCGCAGCAGGTCAGCGCCACCCAGCCGGCCGTCGAGGCTGCATCGAAGCCGCCCGTGATCGCCGGCAAGCCGAAGAGTTCATGAAGACCAGAGCAATTCCGGGAAAGGTGCGCAGCGGCTTTCCATCCGGCATTGCGCCAGGACAACGAGAGTGAGCGGTTCGGCGATCCCGTGAAAAGCCGAGCCGCCCTAGCGGTGCTGGATCGCTTTCCGGCAGATATCGGATTGGGCATTTTCGGGTCCGCAGCTCACGGTTTCGTTTTGCGTGCCGCCGCTCGAATTTGACTTGGTCAATGCCTTGGCAGCTGTTCCCTTTTCGGGATTGCCGTTCTTCCTGATGGGAACGCGCCCGGTCACCTGGGGGATGCGGGTTTCCGAGAATCCGGAACGCCGGATAATGGGTTGGTCGGCGGCAAAGGCATCCGCCGAACCAAGCACTCCGGCAAGTATCAGGACTGTGGCCGCAATGGCCTTATTGGAGTGTGCCATTTCGATGTTGCTCCTGGATCGTAACTGTGAGCCGATTTTGCGCTGTCGGCTACGGAAATACCGCTTGCGGAAATCCGACCGTCTGGGCGCCGGCCAGGTTTCTCATTCGCTGCCGGCCGCCGGCTCCGATACAGTCCTTGTCGTGGCTGGCGAACTCATCGGCGATCGGCGTCCGAGAATTCCGGCAGGCAAATCGACGATATCTCAGTGCCCTACCGTGCCGGCCCCGACCGTCGGCAGGCGATTGTCCAGCGGCCCCGGCGCTGCCCGCTCGGTGACGCCGCTGCCAACGCTGGGAAAGACACTGTTTGCCAACAGGGTGTGCGGACGTGCGCGCGGCGGCTGTTTTGATTTATGCGGAGAAGTACGGCTATTGGTGGGCGGCTGGATCGCAGGCACGACCGATGTTTCCGGAAGCTGTTCGACAAAGGCAGGGTTCGTATTCGTGGCAGGCGCTTGCTGTAGATAGCTTTCGCCAAATACGGCACCGTCGCTCAGCGCGAGGACAGTGACGAGAGAATAGCCAGCAATGATCATTGGTGCCATCTGAACTTATTCCTTGCGGGTTTTAAAATATTGAACGCCGCAATTTTCTGCTTAAAAGCAGAAAACTGAAATGTTATCGGGAATTTATTCTATAAATTACGCTTTAATTCGCGTTTCGTTCGACATTATTGCTCATATATTGCAAAATAGCAAACAAAATATTGGAGGGGACCATGAATCTATATTGGCAGAGAGCTGTATGCTGTGTCGTTTTCTTGCTTGCGCAGGCGGTCGCACCCATGGCGTCCGGTGCCGACAACAATGCGGCTGCGCCGCAATCCGATCCGCAGAAGGGGACGGTCGAGCCTGACAGGAGCGGCGCGGCGCCCGCCGTGTCTGCAAGCGCGCCGGCAGCCCAGCCCGGCGGCCCGCAGGTCACGGAACAGAAGTTTGAGGCGTGGACATTGCAATGCAGTTCCGACAAATCGATGAAGCCTCCCTGCCAGATCACATACAGGCTGACCTCAGCGGATCAAAAGCAGGTGTTCATGGTGATCAGCATGGCGCGCTCCGCCGAAAACAAGGTGGGGATGCAAATGGCTCTTCCGCTCGGCTTTTCCATTCAGTCCGGTGTGAAGATCGGATTTGGCGGCAAATATTCGACGACGGCGAAGGTGTCGCGTTGCACCACGCAGGGATGCCTGGTGGAGGGCCTGTGCCCTCCCGGGATGCTCGATGCGCTGATGAAGGAAAAATCGGGAAAGGTCTCGATCCGGATGATGCAGGGCAATACAGCGGAACTTCCGATATCCCTGGGCGGCTTCAACGCGGCCTATCGCGCGATGATCGAGAACAATGGATGACGGGTACATCGGCAACGCCGGACATCGACATGCCGATGACCATGCCGTGACGCATACATAGGACATCGGGTCCGGGCTGGTGGCCGCCGGTGGCCATCACCTCAGGAATTGTCTGAAACGCCGCAAGGCAAGGAAAAACAGGACCATGCCGATTGCCAGCAACGATAGAAGCTGAGGCCAGACCACATCGATGCCGGCGCCTCGGAAGAGCACGGCTTGCGCCAGGATCACGAAATGCGTGTTCGGTGCCAGAAGCATGATATGTTGAATGATATCGGGCATGCTTTCGCGCGGCGTCATGGCGCCGGACAGAACCTGGAGCGGCAATAGGACGAGAATGAGGAGCAGGCCGAATTGCGGCATGGAGCCCGCCACGGTCGCCAGGAAGATCCCCATTGCCGTCGTCGCGAAAAGCTGCAGCGCGGTCCCCAGCAGAAAAAGCGTCATCGCGCCTTCGATGGGGATGGCAAGCAGGCCTTTGACCACGACGAAGATCGAGAACGCCGTTGCGACCAGAACCACAAGCCCCATCGACCAGATCTTGCTGACCATGATCTCCAGCGGCGTCACGGGCATGACGAGCAGATGCTCGATCGTGCCATGTTCCTTTTCCCGGATGAGGGCGGCACCCGTCAGCACAATCGAAAGCATCGTGATCGAGGTGATGATGTTGTTGATCGAACCGAACCAGGATTTGTTGAGCTGCGGATTGAATCTGGCCCGCAGCGTCAGGTCCACCGGCACATTGCCGGCGGCTCGATAGCGGTTCATGAACTCATCGACCTCGCTCGTCACGATGGTCTGGATATAGCCGCTGCCGGTGAAGGCCTGGCTCATGCGGGTTGCGTCGACATTGAGCTGAAGCGCCGGCTGCTGTCCCGCCATGACCTTGCGCTGAAAGTCCGGCGGAATGTTCAGCGCAAACGTGTCCAGGCCCGCATCCATCCGCTGGTCCATCTGGGCGATCGAAATCTGCTTGGGCGGCACGAAATATGGCGGATAGAATGCCGTGCTGATACGCCCCGACAGAGGCGATTGATCCTCGTCGACGATGGCGACGGCGGCATTGTTCAGCGTTTCGGGCAGGGCGCTTGAGCCGGTATAGATCTGCAGCGAGAACGCATAGACGACGAGCAGAACCAGCATCGGATCGCGCGCCAGCCCGCGCAACTCCTTCATTCCCAATTGCAGGATATTGGATAGTGACAACGTCATCCCTCCTGCTTCTTGATGAGAAGCGTACCCAGGACCGAGAGGACGGGAATCGCTATCAGTAGTGGAACGAAGGAGCCATAAAGGCCGGTGAAATCGAGCGCCTTGGAGAAGGTGCCGCGTGAAATCGTCATGAAATAGGTCGCCGGATAAATCTTGCCGATCAGGGCGCCGGCACCCTGCAGCGACGACACCGGATCGATCATGCCCGAATATTGCGTCGCCGGTATCAGGGTCAGCAGCGCGGTTCCGAAAATCGCTGCGATCTGGCTCTTCATGAAGGCTGAAATGACGATACCGATCGAGGTGGCGATGACGACATACAGGAGCGCCGCCGTCAGATAGGTCAGATAGCTGCCTGTAAACGGAACTCGGAAGACCAGCGTGGCAAAAGCGGTCAGCAGCAGAAAATTCACGACCCCGAGCGCGACGTAGGGCAATTGTTTGCCGATGAGGAATTCGAGCTTGCTGACGGGGGTGACATACAGATTGATGATCGAGCCGAGCTCCTTTTCGCGCACGACGCTCAGGGCTGCGAGCATGGCCGGGATCAGCATCAGCAGCAGCGGGATGACGGCGGGGACCATCGCCACGAGGCTTTTGACATCGGGATTGTATCGGAAGCGCGTTTCGATGGTGAACGCGCCTTGCGTGGCCGCTGTCCCGTAAAGCTCCTTCGCCTTGCGAGCGAGCCAGTTGGCATGCATGCCCTGAACGTAGCCTCTCACTGTTTCGGCCCGTTGCGGCATGGCGCCATCGATCCACGCGCCGATTTCCACATTGTCGCCGCGCAGCACGTTTCGGCCGAAGCCGGGCGGGATCTCGATGGCGAGGCTGAGCTCTCCGTCCCGCATGCGCCGGTCCATGTCGGCATAATCCCTGATCGGCGCTTTTTCGATGAAGTAGCGGGAGCCGGCTATGTCGAGCACGTAATCGCGGCTGATGGTCGAATCGTCGCGGTCGAGCACGGCAAAGGTCAGGTCCTCGACGTCGAGGTTGATGCCGTAGCCGATGACGAGCATGAGGATCACGCTTCCAAGAACGGCAAGCGTGGCACGGATCGGATCCCGCTGCAGTTCCAGCGCTTCGCGGCGGGTGTAGCTGAACATGCGGCGAAAATCGAAGAGGCGGCTGTGCGCGGGCGATGGGGTTGCCGTGTGAGCGCCCGCCACGACGACAGGCCTGGCCTCCTCGCCGCGAACGATACCGGCCGCCTCCTCGAGATAGGCGATGAACGCGTCTTCGAGCGTTGCCGCGTTGCGGCTCCTGGCAATGGCGGCCGGCGTGTCGCTGATCAGCACCTTTCCGGCATGCATCAGCGAGATGCGATCGCAGCGTTCGGCTTCATTCATGAAATGGGTCGAGATGAAGATCGTCACGTCGTCCTTGCGAGACAGGTCGACAAGGATCTGCCAGAAGGCATCGCGGGCGACCGGATCGACGCCGGACGTCGGCTCGTCGAGAATGAGAATGTCAGGCGCATGGATCATCGCGACGGCCAGCGAGAGACGCTGGCGGATGCCGAGCGGCAAGGCGTCCGGCAGCGCGTCCATCACATTGTCCAGTCCGAACCGATCCGCCATCTCGGCGATGCGCCCCGGAATCCGCTCTTCCGGCAACCGGAAAAGACGGGCATGCAGATCGAGGTTCTGGCGAACGGTCAGTTCGCTGTAGAGCGAGAAGGCCTGGCTCATATAGCCGACGCGACGCCTGACCGCCATGTCGCTGGCATCGACCTTGCGGCCAAAAAGCTTGGCCTCGCCTTCGCTGGCGGCGAGCAGGCCCGTCAGCATCTTCATCGTCGTGGTCTTGCCGCATCCGTTCGAACCCAGGAAGCCGAATATCTCGCCCTTCGGGATCTGGAAGCTGACATTGTCGACGGCGGTGAAATCACCAAAGCGCATGCTGAGATGGCTTGCCTCGATGGCATAGACACCGTCCGTCGCTTGCGGACGCTGCGGAATGACGATCTCGTGGTAGTCGCGGCGATCAGCCTCCGGCAGCATGGCGATGAAGGCGGCGTCGAGATCCCTGGTCTGCGTGCGTTCGAGAAGCTGCTTCGGCGTGCCGGTATCGAGCACCTTGCCGGCATTCATCGCGATCAGCCAGTCGAAATCGGCGGCTTCCTCCATGTAGGCCGTCGCAACGATGACGCTCATTCCCGGCCTGCTTGCCCGGATGCTGCCGATCAGCTCCCAGAACTGCCTGCGGGACAGAGGATCGACGCCGGTCGTCGGTTCGTCGAGAATAAGCAGGTCCGGATCGTGAATGAGCGCGCAGCACAGCCCGAGCTTCTGCTTCATGCCGCCGGACAATTTTGCCGCCGGGCGCTCCGCAAACGGTCCGAGACCGGTACTGTCGAGCAGCTCGCCGATCCTGGTCTCTCGTTCCTTCCTGTCCTGGCCGAAAAGGCGCCCGAAGAAATCGACATTCTCGAAAACGGACAGCGTCGGGTAAAGATTCTTGCCAAGTCCTTGCGGCATATAGGCAATCCGCGGGCAGCTGCGGTCGCGATGCCGGGCATCGCTCATGTCGCCGCCGAACACCTCCACGCGCCCCGTCTGAACGGCGCGGGCTCCGGAAATCAGCGACAGGAGACTTGATTTGCCGACACCGTCGGGGCCGATCAGGCCGGTCATCCTGCCCGCCGGTATCGCAAGCGTGACCTGATCGAGGCCGACGGCGCTCTTGTAGACGAGGCCGACATCGGTCAGCCTGGCGACAACGCCGCCATCCTCGTCGTTCCTCTTGGTGCGTTCGACGGTTTCGACCATGTCGTCAACCGCTACTTGACGAGATTGCGTTCGAGATTGTCAGGCCATTGCGCCTGCGGGTTGAGGCGCACATAGGCCATGCCGGGCAGCCCTGTCTTGACGTACTGGATGTATTTTTTCAGCAGCTCCTGGGGAATTTGGGCGCGAACTCGGAACGTGAGCTTCTGCCGTTCTTCCTCCGTTTCGACGGTTTTCGGCGTGAACTGCGCGACATCGGCGACGAAGGAGACCTTGGCGGGTATCGTGTATTGCGGTGCGGCATCGAGCACGAGGCGGACGTCCGACCCGATCGAGGTGCGGCCCGCCTGTTCGGTCGGAAGGAAGAAGGTCATATAGACATCGCCGAGATCGACGAGGTTCAGCACGCGTCCGCCGGCTGCCAGCACTTCGCCGGGCTGGGCAATGCGATACTGGATGCGGCCGTCCCGTGGCGCCTTGAGGGTGCTGTCCGAAATATCCGTCTCAATGCTTTCGATTTCGGCCTTGGCGGCATCCACGGCGGCTTCCGCGTCGACGACCTGTGCCTTGGCGGCGTTGATGGCGGCGTCCGCCGCCGCGAGTGCCGCCTGTGCAGATGCGAGGGTTGCCCGTGCCGCCTGCTCGTTCGCCTCGCTATCGTCGACGACTTGCTGTGAGACGGTGTTGCTGCTCAGCAGCTGCCTGTTGCGGGCATTGGTCTTGCTCGCTGAATCCAGCTGGGCTTTTCGCTGCTCGATGACGGCGAGCGCAGACGTCTTTTCCGCCTGGCGCTGGGCGACAAGGCTGTGGGCGGTGTCGATGGCGATCTCGGCGCGGCGCAATTGCGCTTCGGCCTGGCGCTTGCGCGCATCGAGCTGCGCCGTATCCATCTGGGCGAGCGTTTGGCCGGCGGTGACGAAATCCCCTTCGCGAACCGTCAGATCCTGCAATCGTCCCGCCGTCTTGGCGGCGATGTCGATCTCGACCGCTTCGATACGGCCGTTGCTTGCGGCAAAACCGCTGGGAAGGCCGCGGTCGTTGACGAGCGTCCAGGCATAGTAGCCACCTGCCGCAACGATGAGGATGATCGCGCCCGCAAGCCAGGTCTTTCGTGAAACAGCCATTGCCTTCTCCATAAGCCACCGACCCGCACGATATCGGGCCGCATACGCAAACTACCTGAAGCTCTCGATCGCCCATCGCGCAATCGGCGGCCTGGTTACTGTTTCCGGCAAGCGTTCCATCACAAGGCACTCCATCAACGGGGTTGTCTTGACTGCGAAAATGCCGGCGAGAAGCGCGGCTATGCTGGCTGAAAGCGACCGCTGCAAGCGCGACCGCCGAGGACGAAGTGATATGCCGTTCCGGCGGCCACATTGACGAAGGCAACCGCCCCGGGGGAGCCGCCCCGGGGGAGCCGCCGCCGCGCATTCGGCGCCGATAGTGTCCAGGATGCCGGCAATCGCAACGATGTGGCATCAATATCCGCAAGCCCGGAACATGTCGATATGACGAGCAGACCGGACAATCCGAAGCGGGTAGCAACCACCCGCGCCCGGAAACCCACGGTAACAAGGAGACGTACGGTTTTCAATACTGTCAGCAATCCAAACGGGTTTCGTGCGCGACTTTCGGTATGCTCGGTTGCATGGCGATGTCTTGCTGGGGTTGGAGGTCCGCTCCGTTGCCGCCGGGGAGACTGGCGATGTCTCCGGCATTCCGGAACAGGCGCATGACACCATCGCATCGATGCTTGCGACGATTACCGGCGCATTTTTGCCGGACATGGAGTGCGGGAAGATCGCATCGTCAAATGCCGGGATCAAACAGGCTTTATATCGTGGCTGATGCCCTACTGGACCAACATGTCGGCAAGAGCATGCCGCATCGATACGCTCGAAATACCGAAAAAGCCTCCATAGGGAAGATCAAGGTCCAGGATCACGAACATGACGCTTGCGACCGAAACGATGGCGACGACGACAAGGGAGGCCGCGAGCGGATTTCTGGGGGCCTGAAGCCCGAAGCTCAGGAAAACCAGCATAAGCCAGAAGATCAGCACGCCCAGAAACGGCGCTGAAAGCGAGCCGTGAGCGTCCTCGATGACGGTCCATCGCCCGACCATGAGATTGCTGAAAAGCTGGCTGCAACGGGCCGCGAGGACCTGATGCAACGGGTCGCCCGGCTGCTGGCGGGCAATGCCAAGGCCAATGTTGTTCAGAATTGTCCCCAGAACGGGTGCTTCTCCGGTCAGCGGCAATTTCGCTATGTCGGGATGTGTCGCTCCCGCGGGCAGGGGCTCTCCCGGCCATGTGCTGGCAATGACCGCGGCTGTATAGCTGCGCAAAAGTTGCCTTTCTCCGTCCAGTGCGGAGCCATAGTTTCTCAGACATGCATCCATTTCCGAGAGGCTCGCCGCGTAGTGATTGCGATCATGGGAGGCTGTCGTGAATGCGGTGAGTTCGGACGCCAGCAGCAGGCTCATCACGAGCGCGGCAAAAGTCACGAGCAAGGCCGTTACGACTCGAAGGAAGTCTATCGTCTCGCTGCCGCGATGAGGAGCGGGCAATCTGGCGCGCAGCAGCGAGCCTGCTGCGGCGCTGATCACAAGGAGAACGAACAAAACCAGCGTCCAGATCGCTTCGCGCGGCATCGAGAAATGCTCCAACTCCACCTGGCTTCGGATTATGTCATGTCTTCCGGCGGAACGGGAGATCAAAAGCCCCGCGATGTCTCAACGCGGAAGCTCAATGGCGGAAGCGGCCGAGGCCTTGCCTATGCGGACCTGGAAACGGCAAATGCATCGGCTTGTTTTGGGAGGACGCGGAGGACGGAGGGATAGCGGTTCTGGCCGAAGGCGTTCGATCCGCTATCGTCCACAGGTCACTTGGCGCCGATGGACTCGGCTTTGGCGTCGTCCGTACGCCCGGAGAAATAGTTTGCAATCAGCGCGCCAGAGATATTGTGCCAAACGCTGAAGATCGCGCTCGGCACGGCGGCGAGCGGTGAAAAATAAGCGGTCGCAAGAGCGGCACCCAAGCCGCTGTTCTGCATGCCGACCTCGATTGCCAGGGCTTTTCGCTTGTAGAGATTGAGGCCGAACGCCTTGGCGGCAAAGAAGCCGAGAAGATAGCCGAGGCCGTTGTGCAGCACCACCACGGCGAAGATCAGCAGGCCCGACTGCGCGATCGCGGCCTTGCTGACGCCGACGACGGCCGCAACGATCAATACGATACCGATTACGCTGACGATGGGAAGCACGGGTATTGCCGTCTTGACGACGCGCGGAAGCAGCTTTTGCGCCAGGAAGCCGAGGGCGAGCGGCAGAATGATGACCTGCAGAATGCCGACAAACATGGCCCAGGCATTCACCGGCAGATACTGGCTGGCAAACATCCAGACGAGGAAGGGCGTCACGATCGGTGCGGCGAGCGTCGTGACGCTCGTGCAGGCAACGCTGAGCGCCACATCCCCCTTGGCGAGATAGGTCATGACGTTGCTGGAGGTCCCGCCGGGGCAGCAACCGACGAGGATGACACCGGCGGCGACTTCGGGCGGCATCGGGATGACGCGCGTGAGCAAAAGGGCGAGGGCCGGCATGATGACGAAATGAGCCACGACGCCGATGGCGACTTCCACCGGCCTGCGGCCCAGTTCACGAAAATCGTCGATGGAAATGGTGAGACCCATGCCGAACATGATGATGCCGAGCAGGGTAACGATATAGGGCGCGAACTGCTTGAAGACGTCAGGCAGGAGGAATCCGAGAACGGCAAACAGGATGACCCAGATCGCAAACGTCTTGCCGACGAATGCCGAAAATGATGCGAGCGCTTTCAACGTAGTCTCCTCAGGGGGGGCTGATGAACGCCCCTTATCCCTTCACAGCCTCGAGTCAAGCGCATGCGTGCCCCAAAGCGTTCGCTCTGGCGAGACAGTTGGCCGTGGGCCGGAAGAATGGCCTGCGCAAACCGCGTTCATCCAAATTGTAATTGCGGAAGATCTCAAAACGCTATAAGCGGAGTTTTAAACTCCAGTTTAAGCGTGGTCGCAGGCGCCTCTCGTGACGACAAAGCAATCCGAAATCGAATCCCTCTATGCTTCCGAGCGGATGCGCCTTGAACGCCTGGCCGGGCGAAAAGTCGGCCGCTCGAATGCCGCGGATGTGGTGCAGGACGTCTTTGCCGCCGTCTGGTCCCGGGCAGTGGAGCATATCACGCTCACGCCGGCCTATCTCTCTCGCGCTACGCAATATATGGCGATCAGCCAATTTCGGGCGGAGCAGCGCCGCGAACGGCTTCTCGGCGGCTTGCGGGAGGAACAATATGCACCTCCCGTCATACAGCCGGATCAGATCGTTGCCGCCCGCCAGGACGTCCAGCGGCTGCAGGCGGTGATCGGAACCTTGCCCGAACGAACGCGGCAGGTTTTCCTGCTCAACCGGATGCACAACTGCACGTATGACGAAATAGCGTTCGGCCTCAATATTTCCTACAGCACCGTCGAGCGCGAAATCGCAAAAGCGCTTCTTGCCTGCAAAAATGCACTATAGCCGTCCTATCCCTGAGGGTAGGCATGCGCATCGCGCGATATAGGATATGAAGAGCATGGGGAACCGTGTTCGCCTAAGCGCGACGGCAGGTGATTTCATTCGATGACAGACGATCGACAACAGTTACGCGACCAGTCATTGATCGAGCGGGAGGCCGTTGCCTGGTTCACCCGCATGAACGGCAAGCCGTCGCGCCAGGAGAAAAGCGACTTTCAGCGCTGGCTGCAGGCATCCTCCGATCACCGGCAAGCCTACGACCAGTTACGCGGTCTGTGGCGGGACATGGGATCGAATGCGCAGCTTTCGACGCCTCATGAAGACCCCGATCTCGCCGCTCCTTTGGAGAGGATTCGCCGTCTTCGCGACGAACGGAAGACAGGCAAGCTCGGACCGGTCATCGTCGGCTGTCTCGCGCTTCTGGTGGCAAGCTGCTGGCTTTGGCTGGAGCGGCCGACTCTTTTGCAGGATATGCAGGCGGATTTCGTGTCTCCGCGAGGCGAGCGGCGGCAGATTACCCTGGCCGACGGGTCGCATGTGTTGCTGGATGCGGACACGGCGATCGATGTTGCGCTGTCGGGGCCGGAAAGGCGCGTGCGCCTTTTGCGTGGCACGGCTTTCTTTTCGGTCGTCCACACGGGCAAGCCGTTCGTCGTCGAGGCGCAAAACGGCCAGGCGAGAGTACTTGGGACCGAATTCGACGTCGCGATGAACGAGGATCGTCAGGTGACGGTCACTCTTGCGAGAGGCAGCGTCGAAGTCGGCATCAGCGGAGACGGGCAGGACGTGCTGCTGAAGCCCGGCGAAAGCGTGGACTATGGCGAATCCGGAATGGGCCGGGTGAGGGAAGCCGTCATCTCGGACGAGATGGCCTGGCATGAGGGCCGGTTCGTCTTCAACAATGCCCCGCTGACCAATGTGCTTGCCCAGATCGAGCGGTATCGGGACGGGAGAATCGTCGTCATCGGCTCCGCCATCGGCAATCTGAGGGTCAGCGGCAATATTTCGCTGGATGATACCGACAAGGCACTTGCCGCCGTCCAGTCGTCCGTAGGATTCCAGATGCGCAGCTTCGGGAAGCTGACCGTCATCGGCCCATAGTGCGATTGCAAAAGCTTCGCCGGAAATTTTTTCGGAAAATATGAGGGTATGCGCTCCTGCCCGGCGATAGACACTGTGAGGAGGCTGGCAAGAAGGGCTCGCCGGCTTCTCTCGCGTTTCGAAGATAGCAAGGGCGGACGTATGAGGGGCATGACAACGAAAGGCAGGACCTATGTCCTGCTTGCGGCGACGGTTTTGGCAGGCGCTGCCGGAAACAGCATAAGCTACACGAAAGCGCTCGCGCAGGCTGTTGACCAGAGAACGCATAGTTTCGACATTCCCGCAAAGCCGATCCGCGAGGCGATGAACGATATCGTTCGCGCCACGGGCATCAACGTCGTCTTCCCCGAAACGCCGGCGGCATCGGCGATCGGCCGGCCGGTCCATGGCTCCATGAGCACCGCCCAGGCAATCGGGGTGCTCCTGAGCGGTTCCGGACTGCACTACAGCTTCACGAATTCAAATACGGTTACGATCGCCGGCGCCTCGCGAGTTGGCGGCACCGGCACTGCCTCCGATGCGACGACGCTTGCTCCGATCGTCGTCAAGGGCGCGTCGGCAACCACCGAGGGCACGAATTCCTATGGCAGCGGCTACGCGAATGTGGCGGGGAAGGAAGAAGTTCCGATCAAGGAAACCCCGCAGTCCGTGTCTGTCGTCACCCGCAAGCGTATCGAGGACCAGAACCTGACGACCCTCGATCAGGCGATCGCCAATGCGACGGGCATGGTCGTGCAGCAAGCGGATTCCGACCGTCCCGCCTACTATTCGCGCGGCTTTCAGGTGAACACGATCCAGATCGGCGGCGTTCCAACGAATATCGCTTTGCCGACCTCGGCACAGGATCTCGCCATGTACGATCGCGTCGAGGTTCTAAGAGGGCCGGCGGGCTTGCTGAACGGTCTCGGCTCTCCGGGCGGCACGATCAATCTCGTTCGAAAGCTCCCGATGGACGAGTTTCATGTTACCGACGAAGTCTCCGCCGGCTCCTACCGCAATCTTCGCAACGAGCTCGACGTCACCGGCCCCTTGAACAGCGACGGCAGCCTGCGCGGCCGCGTCGTGGGCACGTTGCAGACCCAGGACTTCAAGGAGGACGACACCTATCGCAGGCTCGGACAGATCTACGGCGTGCTCGAAGGCGACATTTCAGACGATACGACCATCCGGGGTGGGGCCTATTACCAGCGCAGCCCCGCGCGGGAAAACTGGGTCGGTATTCCCGTAACGACGGACTACAAGTTTCTGGACGTTTCGCGCTCGACATTCTTCGGGTCGCCCTGGAACAAAAGCACATACAGCCAGACCGGCGCGTTCGCCGAGCTCGAGCATCAATTCGACAATGGTTGGAAGACCAAGGCGACCCTCAATTATGCCCGCTACCAGAGCAGCATTATCGCAAACTCGATCAACAGCATGGTCGATCCCTCCACGTTGACGGCCGACATCGTTGCCAACAAATGGGCTCAGGACGACCAGCAATATGCGCTCGACTGGTACACGACAGGCCCGGTCGAGCTGGGCGGCCGCGAGCACAAGCTGACATTTGGCGTCAATGCTTCGCATGAAGACCTGGAGCAGAAGAACTATTACGGTCCGTCCGGCAACGAATTCTATAGCCATGTCGGAGACATTTTCGATTGGAACGTCCCCGAACCGGATTTTCCAAATGTCTACGGTCGCCGCACCGTAACCAACCAGTATGGGGTTTACGGCAACGCCAGGATCAGCCTTGCCGATCCCCTGACACTGGTCGCGGGCGGACGTGTCATCTGGTGGAACAGCTCCTACAAGCCGAATGCCGACGAGAACTACTGGGGCGATACCAATATACATGACGACATCGGCCCCAAGGCGATTCCGTTTGCCGGGCTGGTATATGATCTGAACGATACCTTCTCCGTCTACGGCAGCTATGCCAAGATCTTCCAGCCGCAAGTCGTGCGCGATGTCAGCGGAAAGCTGCTGGCGCCTGTGGACGGTCAGCAATACGAAGTCGGACTCAAGGGCAGCTTCCTGGACGACAGGCTGAATGCCTCGGTCGCCTTGTTCAGCCTGACGCAGAAGAACCGCGCGATGGCCGATCCCAGCGACCCCACCGGCTCGATCTACTTCGCTCAGGGCAAGGCACGCTCCCAGGGTCTCGATTTTGAAGTCTCGGGCCAGGTGACGGATCAGTGGAATGTCTTTGCCGGTTATACCTATACGAACACCAAGAACTACGACGATAGTAACAGCACGGACTATGTTGCCTTCAGCTCGATCGCTCCGCGCCATCTCTTCAAGCTCTGGACGACCTACACCTTGCCGAACGACCTCGACAAATGGACGATTGGCGGCGGTCTTTACGCGTCCAGCAGCTTTTATAACAAAGACGATGGCGGGAAGCTGGTCGCACCGGGTTACATGACCGCTTCGGCCTCGGTGTCCTACAAGATCAACGAGCATTATACCGCGTCGTTGAGCGTGGATAACATCTTCAACAGGGAATATATCCGGTCGATAAACAATACCTCCACCGGATTTTATGGCGATCCCCGCACCTTCCTCTTCAAGGTGAGGGCAACGTGGTAGGAACCTTGCGGTTCCATCGTGTCACGTCTCCCGGGATCGGGAGGCGTGGCTTTCTGCAGGCGGCGGTGGCCGCATTTGCCGGCGCCGGTCCGGCTCAGGCTGCGGAAATCGGCCCGCGGCTCGTGAGTCTGGATATCACGGCGACACAGATTGCCGTCTCCGCCGGCGCGAATTTGATTGCCGCGACAACTGCCGGCGGTTTTCGCGCCGGACGCTCCGATCTTGCCCTGGATGCGAGCGTGATCGACATAGGGCATCCGGCCGAACCCAACCTCGAACTTCTACAGAGCCTGCGTCCCGATGTGCTGCTGTCGGCGTGGCCTCTCGCCGGGGACGCCCCGGTGCGTCGCATCGCGCCGGTGCTGGCGTTAGACCTTTTCGACAGCGTCGACGATTGGCTTTCCCGGATTGAGCGGGCGGTACTCGTGACCGGCAAGCGGGTGGGCACGGGGGAAATCGCCAATGAGGCCAGCGCTGCCGCCGAACGGCAATTCGACAATTTGAAACGTTCGATTGCGGCACGAGAGACACCTCCGGTTTATGTGGTCAATCTGAATCAGGACGGGGCCAGCCTCCTGGTCTACGGCCATAACAGCCTGATGGATGCAGTGATGCGGCGGCTCGGCATCGACAATGCGTGGCAATCCGGCGCCGACATGTGGGGGTGGTCCCGCATCGATCCGGCGGTTCTCGCAGAGCGCCCCGAAGCCGTGACCCTGCACCTTCGGCAATATTGGGAAGGGCCGGGGCTGGCGATGCGGCGCCTGTCCGGCGGACCGATATGGAAAGCCCTGCCGCAGATACAGGCAGGGCGCTTTCGAAGCCTTCCGCCCATCGATATCTTCGGCGGCCTGCCGAGCGCCACGCGTTTCGCAACGCTCATCGCTGATGCCCTCGATGATCGCCAGACCGTTCGATGATGGACCGGGCGATAGTGAGAAAATCGGGATCGAGCCGTGCGGCGCTGACGCTGGTCATCCTTTCGGTCCTGCTGTCGGCTTCAAGTCTTTGTCGTCTGTCCCTTATGCTGTCGACCCCCGGCAATCCTAGGTTTACGGCGCTTGCCGTCGAGTTTCAGTTTCTGCCCCGGATTGCCGCTTGCTTGCTGGCAGGGGCGGCTCTCGGGCAGGCCGGGCTGGTCATGCAGCGGGTTTTGCGAAATCCGCTGGCCGAGCCGACAACGATCGGCGTAACGGCCGGTTCGCAACTGGCCATCATGTCGGCTTCGCTATTCGCGCCTTCCCTGCTCCTGTCGGGAAAGGAATGGCTGGCCATCGCTGGGGGGCTTTTCGCCACTATGCTGGCTTTTGCCGCGGCAAGCGCGGCGAGGTTCTCGGCCATGGCGCTCGTTCTCTCGGGGTTGGTCGTGGGTCTGTTGTGCAACTCCGTTGCCGGCATCCTGATGCTGTTTCGGTGGCAGTACCTCGGAGATTATTTCTTCTGGAGTTCCGGCTCGTTGGTTCAGAACGACTGGTCGGCCGTCCTCTACATGCTGCCCCGCCTTCTCGCTTGCAGCGCCGTGCTCTGGCTGTTGTTGCGGCCGCTTTCCGTCATGTCTCTCGGCGATGATGCCGTGCGTGCGTTGGGATTGTCGGCGCGCTCGGTTCGCCTGATGGCTCTGGTCGTGGCGGTTCTGCTGTCGGCATTCGTTGCCGCAGCCGTCGGAATGATCGCCTTCGTCGGTTTGGCGGCGCCTGCCATCGCGCGGCTGATCGGTGCGCGGCCATTCGGCATGCAATTGATCGCATCGTCCGTCTTGGGAGCCTTGCTGCTATGGGGCGCGGACGAAATCGTGCAGTGGGCGGCCACCGTGATCCCCGGAATTCCGACCGGAAGCGCGACGGCGGTGTTCGGTGCGCCGCTATTGCTGCTGCTGTTGCGACGGATGCCGAACGGTCCCCTGAAGCCGGACGTTGCCGCGCCGATTTTTCGCCGAAACCGGAACCCGGCGGTCATCCTGGCCGTGCTGACGGTTTGTGCGGTCATGATTTCGGGACTCGCCCTCGATTTTGGAAAGGCGGTAGATGGCTGGGCGTTCGCCCGCCGGGATGACCTCGTGTTGTTGGCGACATGGCGCGGACCCCGCGTTCTCGCGTCGTTCTTCGCAGGCGGCATGATCGCGCTGGCGGGTGGGATGGTCCAGAAATTGACAAGAAACTCCATGGCATCGCCCGAAGTTCTCGGCGTGTCCTCGGGAGCGATATTGGGCGTCATGGTCATGTTTTTTGCCGTTGCCGCGCCAAGCCGCAGTGCCCAGCTTGCCGGAAGCAGCATCGGCGCATTCCTGACCCTCTGCATCCTGGTATTTTATGCGATGCGGCGATCTTCCTCTCCGGGCAGGCTGCTGCTGACGGGCATCGGGATCAGCACCCTGTTTGGCGCGTTCGTATCGTTTCTGCTCGTGAGCGGCGATCCCAGATTGGGGATGCTGCTGCCTATCTTGACCGGTTCCACCTATCAGGTGACGGAAGCGCAAGCGGAGGTGATCGCGGCTCTCGGCATAACCGGCTTCATTCTGTGCCTGGGATGCTCCCGTTGGTTGACGATCCTCTCGCTGGGCGAGCCCGCAAGCCTGTCCCTCGGCTTGAATGTTGCGAATGTCAGAATAGTGCTTCTTCTTCTCATTTCCGTGCTCACGGCAGCGGCTACCACCGTCGTCGGGCCGATAAGCTTCATCGGATTGATGGCGCCGCATTTGGCATCGTTCTTCGGCTGCAAGGGAATGAAGAGCCAACTGACGATTTCGGCTGCGATCGGTGCGCTGGTGATGGTGGCCGCCGATTGGCTGGGGCGCAACCTGGCGTTCCCCTATCAGTTGCCCGCCGGTCTGCTCGCAAGTGTGGTCGGCATGGTTTTTTTCCTGATCGTCATGCCCAGCCTGAGAGGGCGGTAAGGGATATTGAGGCGACACACGGAAGGCTGCATCCTTTTTCGGCCGCAGCCGGCAATCGCTCCGCGATGTCCGCCTGTCAGGATGAATACAGCTTGGCGTCAGCCGGTTGCTGCACGCGATGGTCCTCGACGATGCGGCCGTCGGCCATACGCACGATGCGGTCGGCGACATGGAAGTAGCGGTCGTCATGGGAAATCACGATCAGCGTCCGGCCCATGGCTTTCAGCTCGGGAAGCAGCTCCTCGTAGAAAACACGGCGGAAGTCCGGATCCTGGTCGGCGGCCCATTCGTCGGTGACGATGACCGGCCGCTGCTCCAGCCAGGCCTGGACGAGAGCGAGCCGCTTGCGCTGGCCGGTCGAAAGGTCCGTCGTCGTGAAGCGGTCGCCGTCGAGCTTCACCTTATGGGCGATGCCCAGCCGCTGCAGATGCGGTCCCGCCTCTTCCGGCAGGGTGCCGTAGACGAGGTCGTCGAACAGGTAGTAGTCGGAGAAGATCGTCGAGAAAAGCTGGCGATAGCGGTCGCGGTTCTCCGGCTTCACCACCATGCCGTCGTGCAGAAGCAGGCCTTGCTGCGGCATGTACAGACCGAGCAGCAGCTTGATCAGCGTCGTCTTGCCCGAGCCGTTCTCGCCGACGATGAACAGCAATTCGCCGGCGCGGATGGTGAAGTCGATGGGCCCCAGCACGAAGGGCGCGATATCGCCCTTGGCGGAAAAGGCATAGGTGACGCCGCGCAGCTCGATCGACTGTATCGCCGGAACCGTCGCGTTGACCTCGGCCGCCGCGGACAGGGGGATGTTGGGCTCGTGCTGGTCGAGCTCGGCCGACAGCGCGGCAATGCGGGCAAAGGAGATCCGCGCCTGATCGAAGACGGGCAGGGCGCCGGCGATCTGCTCGACCGGTCCCTTGACATAGAGCAGCACGATGATGGCGCCGCTGATCACGGTGCTGTCGATGCCGAGCTGGTTCCGGCCGGCCAGCAGCAATCCGATCATGACGAAGAAGACAGCCGAGCCGGCGGCGTCGGCGGTCCAGTGCAGCCGCATGGCACGGCTTTTCAGCGCGGCGATCCGGTCTGCGGCACCCGACAGCAGGACGCCGAAGACGCGTTCCCGCCGCGGCCGGCTGATCTTCAGCTCCTTTGCTCCGTCGGTGATCGCCCGGTACTGCTTGTGCAGCTCGTCCTGGGCGACCCGCACCTCCTGATAGTCGCGGATCCAGATGCGCTGCGAGATCATGTTGATGACGATGCCGAGCGCCAGCGAGACGACGGCCATCAGAAAGACGACCGTCGACAGCGAAAGCAGATAGGCAAGGCTGCCGATGATAATGGCGAGCGCGATCGCATAACTGGAGAAATTGAAGGTGAAGGCCGAAACCGTATCGACATCGCCGGTCAGCACCGACATCAGCCGCCAGGAGCGGTGTGCCTCCAGCGCCGCCATCGGCGCCCGCAGAATCCGCGTGGAAATATCCTTGCGCAGCGCGGCGATGATCTTCTGGCCGAATATGCTGTTGAGCGCGCCGGAAACCGCAGTGCCGGCAACGCTGAGGACACACAGGCCGGCAAAGCGCGCCAGCAGGGAGAAGGTGACGCCGTCGCCGTCATGCAAACCGGCGTTGATCGTCGCCAGCAGCCATGCCGTCGCCAGGCCGCCCAGGATGCCGATGACCGTGGCGAACGTCACCACCGGCCAGAAGGGCCGCAGCAGGCCGAGCACAACACCGAAAATCTTCTCCTGCTTCAATCGTCCATCTCCAAGGTCATCGAGGACGATGCGGCGTCCCTATAGGTAAGACGAACCGGGCAGCGAAAATTGGAACATAAAATTCGAGAGTTCACGAAATTCGTCTCCGCATGTGCCGAAGAAAGCGTGGCGCGCCGATCGGGGACGCCGACAATGCGGAAAATACTCGCACGTCCTGTCCACGCATTGCCGATACCGCATTTTTCCATGCAATCACAGATCGCACCGAGCTTTTGCCATGAAAATATGATGGTTCTAATCATATTTTTCCGGAATGCCTGATGTTCATTCGACAGCGCCTGCTTTCGAAACGATTGCAGGGCTGGTCCAAGCCGGCCGGTCAGCGACCGTGGCGCGGTGACGCGTGCAATATCGTCGTTTCGGTGGACAGGATTACGGGTTGGGCTGCGGGCGGCATATCAAGGAAGCGGGGCGCTTTCCGCGCCGCCATGGCATGCACAGGGAAACGGCCGCGATCCCTTCGGGGATGCGTTCGTGCGGAGTGCTTTGACTTGTCCGGCTTTTCGGAGCCAGACGAATGGCGGCATGATTATCGGTATCCGCCATGGTTCGGCGTGGCCAATCTGCCGCATTGGCCTTCTTGCCGCGCTTATCGATGGCTATGGGAGCGGCGGATGCCGGCAGCGTCTCCCGGCTTTTTAGGGGGCGAGCGATTTCGAGAGCAGCAACAGCGTCGGATCGTCCGGATAGGGCTTTACCGTGAAGCCCATGTTCTGCTCGAGCGCTATGGCGTCATGATTGCTTCTGTCTTCTATGGACTCGATCCTGTCCATGCCGCGGCGCGCGGCTTCCTGAACCATCAGGCCCAGAAGCCCCCAGCCGAGGCCGTGCCCCTTGAATTCGCTTCGCACGGAAATGGCGACTTCGGCCCGCCTTTTCCCACGATCGCAGGCGAGCACGGCCGTAGCGATCGGCGGGGCGGTATCCTTCGCGAAGGCGATATAGCTTTCGACGGCGCCGTGATCGACGCCGATCAGGTCCGCGATCTGCCGGCGCGAGACATGTTTGACCGCCGACAGGAAGCGAAAGCGGAGGTCTTGCGGGCTGACGTGATCGAAAAGTTCGATCAGAAGCGCTTCGTCCTCCAACTCAGCCGGTCTGACCGAGACTTGCAGGCCCTCGCGCGTGGCGATGCTCCATTTCTGTTCCGACATGGCCGGTCTCCTGTGTTCGAATGGGCTTTCGCTTGCATCGCCCGGCTGGCGATCGCAGCGGCCTTATTGCCGGCGCTCAAGCAATCCGGGTGCAACATGCATTTCGTCGATATAACCGTATGTGCTGCCGATGCGCTCGACGAGCACCCTGATTGCCTGGCGCTGCAGTTCCGAATCGATGCTTCCGGTCAGGCGGACCCGGGCATTGTGGACCGCGACATTGATCCGCTCCGTTCCAAGCCCCAGCTCCGTTCTCAAACGCGTCGTAACGGCCAGCTTGAGAGCGTCGTCGCCGGGGGCGATCGCGTCCGGCGTCATGTCGGCGATGGCCCGCAGCAGATCGCGGCGGCTGACAAGCCCGACAAGCCGACCCTCATCGAGAACGAGCACGCGCTTGATGCTGTGGGATGCCAGGAGCTTGGCAATGGTGGGAAGCGGCGTATCCGGCGTAACGGCGATGATGTTTGGCGTCATGACATCGCCGACGCGCCAGGCTTTGCTCCTGATATAGTTCAGGAGGGCGTCGTCGCCTTTGCCGATATCCGCACATGACTGCTGCAGAGAGCCGATTTCGCAGCGTGACAGCAGATCGCCTTCGGTCAGCATGCCGCAGACACGTCCCAACCGGTCGAGCACCGGAAGGCCGCTGATTTCATTCTCGATCATCAGCCGGATGGCGTGGCGGACGTTGGCGCAGTCATCGATCGATACGATCTTCGTTGTCATGATATCGCGTGCCTGCATGGCAATCTCTCCGAACGATGGACTGTTGTTGAAGCTGATCCGATCTCTTCCATGGATTGGCCGATCCAACATTGATCGGCGTCAAATTGGTCGGTGAATACGGACGATGCCTGCAATCGTCGGGATGGAGGCTGCAAAAGCGATTTTTTGACGCCGATCAATGCCGCAGCGAGGCGTCGTCGTAGGGTGTGCCGCAGATCATCGCGACAAGGAGATCGCATCAATGGCTTACAAGACCGTTTTAAGTGTCATGTCGTCCAGGCATGGACACGAAGACTTGCGTGCTGCCGTTTCATTTTGCGAAGCGATCAACGGGCATCTTGTGCTGCTCGTCATCGGCTTCGGCGCCATGCCTCCCTACAGCGGTTATGGAGATGCTTCGGCCAGCATCTGGGTCGATGAGCGAGAGCGCGAATTGGCAAAACTCGGCGAAAAGGTTGCGTCCGTCAAAACCGAACTCGCCGCCGCCGGCATATCGCACGAGGTGGAGGAATTCTTCTGTGATTTTCCGTGGGCGCCTGATCTGCTTGGTCAGCGTGCTTTATATGCGGATATCACGCTGATTGGCGGTGAGATTGCGTCGGATGCGCGTCTTAAGGCATTTATTGTCGATGGAGCGCTGTTTCATTCCCCGACGCCGGCGCTCATCATGCCGAAAGGCAGTTCTCTTGCCTGGCCGCCGAAGAGAGTGCTGGTCGCCTGGGATTCCAGCCAGGAAGCCGGCCGCGTCGTTCATCAGGCCATCGATGTTCTCAAATCGGCGGAGCATGTGCATGTCACCATGGTCGATCCGGTCGCTCAGTCGGGACTCCAGGGCGAGGAACCCGGCGCCGACATCGCGGCTTACCTCGCGCGTCACGGAATCAGTGTGACGGTCGATATCATCGCAAGCGGTGCGCGCTCCATAAACGATCTCTTGCAGCAACACGCCACCGATATCGATGCGGAGTTGATGGTCATGGGATGTTACGGTCACTCCCGAATGCGCGAGAGAATTTTCGGCGGGGTCAGTCATGCCATGCTCCAGCATGCCAAACTGCCTATATTGATGTCCCGCTAGAGCAACTCCAGGAAAGTGTGTCGGCGGGCGCCCGGACGATCTATCGACGGGGTGATCGATTGCTTTACGGAGGGAGGAGAGCGGAGCCGGACATGTCCGGCTCCGCCGCCGTCAATTCTCAGTGATAGCGCCAGCCATCGTGCCAGCGTTCGCGGTGCATCCAGTAGCGATGTCCATCCCAATAGCCTCGGCCATGGTAGAAGACGCCCATTCTCGGGCCGCCCGGAACGACGACGGCGCGAGCGGGCGGGCGGTTCGGACGACAGGCGCCATAAGGGCCGCGATGGAAGCCGGGACCGCATCCCTGGGCCGCCTGGGCGGCGGGAATAGCGGATGCGAACGCTGCGGCTGATGTCAGAGCGATGATAAGAAGCTTTCTCATGATATCCTGCTCTTTCTTTCTCTTTCGGAGTCTTCCAGCACAATATTCATATGCCGGATATGCACTAAACGCCTAACATGGCGATTTAAGCCATGCTCTCCTTGAATTTTTTTACTGCCGCGCCGATCAATCCGGAGCGACGCTCGTGAGGCGGGATCGCGATCCAGGCTTGCAGTCCGGCAAGGTCCCGATCAGATGGCGGTAAAACCGTTATCGACGAAGAGATGGACACCGTTGACGAAATTGGATTCGTCGGAAGCAAGATAGAGTGCGGCACGCGCCACATCCTCGGGCTCGCCGATCCGGCCCTGCTGTGCGGCGATCGCCGCATCCGAGACGTCGACGCCGAGAGCCTGCAGTTCGGCCACCTCGCGCAATCCGTGCGGCGTGCGGATGAAGCCGGGGCATACGGCATTGCAACGGATATTACGGTCACGGAATTCGACGGCGATGGCACGGGCAAACATGTGCACCGCCCCCTTGGTCGTATCGTAGAGCACCTCCATCGGCGTTGCCGCGACCGCGGAGATCGAAGAGGTGCAGACGATGGAGCCGCCGCCGGCTGCGATCATGCCCGGCAGCACGGCCCTGGTCATCAGGAACATGGAGCGCACATTGACGCCGTGCAGCCACTCCCATTCCGCAAGCGTCGTTTCGAGAAAAGGCTTGATGACGATGGTGCCGGCATGATTGAAGAGCACGGTCACTGCGCCAAAGCGGTCTTCGATGCCTTTGACCGCCGCATTGACGGCGGCTTCGTCCGAAACGTCGGCAACCCAGTGGTCGGCAATGCCGCCGGCGTCGCGAATAGCACGCACGGTCTCCGCCGCCGCGTCGCCGTTGCGATCGACGATCGCGACCTTCGCACCTTCCGCCGCGAACAGGCGAGACGCCGCTCCACCCATTCCGGTGGCGCCGCCTGAAACGATGGCAATCTTGCCCTTCAGTCTGTCCGTCATCCGCTCCCCCCAATTTGCCGCTGTCCGCCGGCCAAAACCATCACGGAAAATGCGCTTGGTTTTTCCTCGAAGCAAGAACAATCAATGGCATGCTGCCGAATTCCCGACGGACGGGATTCCCGCGGACCTGCCAAAACATCGATGCGGCGGATCGCAAATCAGGCCGGGTCGAGCCGTTTGCCGTCCGCCGAGAACAGATGCAACTTGTCGGGATCGGCCCGAACGTGGCACTCACGGTCGAGCGCGATATTCGAGCGGCCGGCAACGCGGAAGACGATGGTCTGGCCGTCAGCCAATGTCCCATAGACATAGCTTTCGGCTCCCACCAGTTCGACAGCCTGAACCCGGACCTTCGCGCCGAATGAGCCGGCCTGATCCTCATCGGCGAGATGAAGGTCCTCAGGCCGTATTCCGATCGTCATCGCGCTTCCGGAAGTCTTGATGTTCGGCGGCATGGTGATGCCCGATTCTTCGCCCGCCTTGATCAGGTTCATCGACGGCGAGCCGATGAACGAGGCGACAAAGGTCGTTGCGGGCTTTTCATAAAGATCGATGGGGCTGCCCATCTGTTCGATCCGGCCGCCGTTAAGGACCACCAGCTTGTCGGCCAGCGTCATCGCCTCCATCTGGTCATGCGTGACATAGACGCTGGTCGTTGCCAGCGAGCGCTGTAGCCGCTTGATTTCGACGCGCATCTGCACCCGCAATTTCGCATCGAGGTTGGACAGCGGCTCGTCGAACAGGAAGGCAGACGGTTCGCGCACGATGGCGCGTCCCATGGCCACGCGCTGGCGCTGGCCGCCGGAGAGCTGGCGCGGCTTGCGATCGAGATAGGGATCGATTTCCAGCGATCGTGCCGCGGATTGGATGCGCTGGTCTATCTCGGCCTTGGGGACGTTCCGGTTCTTCAGGCCGTAGGCCAGATTCTGGCGCACGGTCATGTGCGGATAAAGCGCATAGTTCTGGAAAACCATGGCGATATCGCGTTCGGAGGGCTCCAGGCGATTGACGACACGGTCGCCGATGGTGATTTCGCCCGAGGTGATGGCTTCGAGGCCCGCGATCATGCGCAGGAGCGTGGACTTGCCGCAGCCGGAAGGGCCGACGAGCACGACGAGTTCGCCGTCGTCGATGTCCAGCGAGACGCCCTTGATGACCTCGATGCTGCCGCCATAGGTCTTGCGCACATCTTTCAAGCTGATCTTGCTCATTACTTCTCCGTCTCCACGAGGCCTTTGACGAACCAGCGCTGCATCAGCACGACGACGACAATAGGGGGAATGATTGCGAGGATTGCCGTCACCATGACGAAGTTCCAGGGGGTAGCCGCATCCGCGAAATCCACCATCTTCTTCAATCCGATGATGATCGTCGTCATGCGTGCATCGTTGGTGACGAGCAGCGGCCACAGATATTGCGTCCAGCCATAGATGAAGAGAATGACGAAGAGGGCAGCTATGTTGGTGCGCGACAACGGCAGAAGGATATCGCGCATGAAGCGGAAGGGGCCGGCATTGTCGATGCGCGCCGCCTCCACCAGCTCTCCGGGGATCGTCAGGAAGAATTGCCGGAAGAGGAAGGTTGCCGTTGCCGACGCCATCAGCGGAAGCGTCAGCCCGGCATAGGTATCGATCATGCCGAGATCGACGACGACCTTGTAGGTCGGAAGAATGCGCACCTCGACCGGCAACATCAGCGTGACGAAGATCATCCAGAAGAAGACCATGCGCAGCGGAAACCGGAAGAAGACGATGGCAAAGGCCGAGAGGAACGAGATGGCTATCTTGCCGACGGCGATGACGACTGCGACTACGAACGTATTCCAGAGCATGCGTTCGAGGCTGACGCCGACCACGCGCTCGACACCGCCGGAGAGAGCGTCTCCATAGTTCGCGAGGAACTGGTTGCCCGGCAGCAGTGAGATCGGCGGACGCAGGATGTCGGCGGTCGTCAGGGTCGATGCGACGAAGGTATAGTAGATCGGAAATGCCACGATGATGATGCCGAGGACGAGCATCAGGTGGCCGAGGAGGTTGGCGATGGGGCGCTGTTCTATCATCTGCCGCCCTCACGCATAATGCACGCGCCGCTCGACGAAGCGGAACTGGAAAGCGGTCAGCGCGATGACGATGACCATCAGGATCACGGATTGCGCCGCCGAGGAACCGAGATTGAGATTGACGAAGCCGTCGTTGTAAACCTTGTAGACAAGGGTTTCGGTCGCCTTTGCCGGGCCGCCGCCGGTCACGGCATGGATGATGCCGAACGTGTCGAAGAAGGCGTAGACGGTGTTGACGACGAGCAGGAAGAAGGTCGTCGGCGCCAGCAGCGGAAAGACGATCGTCCAGAAACGCCGGTTGCCGCGGGCGCCGTCGATCGAGGCGGCTTCGATCAGCGACTTCGGAATGGACTGCAGGCCCGCGACGAAAAACAGGAAATTGTAGCTGACCTGCTTCCAGGCTGCCGCCACTACGATCAGGGCCATCGCCTGGTTGCCGTTCAGCAGCGGGTCCCATGCGAACCCGTTGCGCCGAAGCAGGTAGGCAAAGGTCCCCATCGCGGGATTGAACATGAAAAGGAAGAGCATGCCGGCAACCGCCGGGGCAATGGCATAGGGCCAGATGAGAAGTGTCCGGTAAAAGCTCTGTCCCCGCACGACCTTGTCGGCCGCCGCGGCAAGCCCAAGCGCGACGATCATCGACAGCGCCGCCGTCAACAGACTGAAAATCACCGTGACCTGCAGGGAGTGGAGATAGGTCTCCTCCGACAGGATGGCCTTGAAGTTCGAAAGCCCGACGAAGCCGCTCTTCAGGCCGAACGGGTCCTCGCGCTGGGTCGATTGGTAGAGTGCCTGGCTCGCCGGCCAGAAGAAGAACACGATCGTAAGCACGATCTGCGGGGCGAGCAGGATATAGGGAAGGATCTTGTTGGGAAAGACGACGCGCTGCAAGGCGACCTCCATTGACCATGCAGGATGCGCCCGCAGCCAAGCCGCGGGCGCTCTGCCGGTTCAGTTGCCGATGGCTTGCTGGATCGCGGCGTTGCCGCGTTCGACGGCCTTGTCGAGCGCGGTCTTGGCGTCCTGCTTACCGGCAAGCATCGCCTCGAACTCCTCGTTCATGATGTCGCGCACCTGCGGCAGGTTGACGAGCCGGACACCTTTGGAGTTTTCGGTCGGGGCCTTGCCCATCATCTGCAGGATCGGCGTTTCCCGGCCGGGATTCTTGTCGTAGAAACCGGATTTCTTGGTTTCCTCGTAAGCGGCCATCGTCACCGGCATGTAGCCCGAGACCTGATGCAGGCGGGCCTGGATCTTGGTCTGCGAGAGGAAGTGGAAGAACTCGGCCACGCCCTTGTATTCCGCATCGGTCTTGCCGGCGAAAACCCAGAGGCTTGCGCCGCCGGGTATCGTGTTCTGCGGCCCGTGTCCCTCATAATAAGGAAGCTGGCCGATGCCGTAATTGATGCCGGCCTTGATGATGTCGCCGAGACCGCCGGACGATTCCGTCAGGATCGCGCATTCGCCTGACGTGAACAGCTGCTTGGCTTCCGACGTGCGCCCGCCGTAGCGGAAGGTGCCGTCCTTGGCGAGATCGGCAATCGACTGGAAGTGCTGGACGAAGAGGGGAGAGTTGAATTCGAGCTTGACGTCCGTGCCGCCGAGTCCGTTTTCGTTCGTGCCGTAAGCGACGTTGTTCCACGCGGCAAGGTTTTCCGTCTGGATCCATGTCAGCCAGGTCGAGGTGAAGCCGCAGGGCGCTGCGCCGCTTGCCTTGATCTTCTTGGCGGCGTCGAAGACTTCGGGCCAGGTCTTCGGCGGGTTTTCCGGGTCCAGGCCGGCTTTCTTGAAGCTGTCCTTGTTGTAGTAAAGGATCGGCGAGGACGAGTTGTAGGGGAAGGACAGCATCGTACCGTCCGGCTTGGAATAATATGACACGATGCCGGCCAGATATTCCGATTTGTCGAAGGTGTAGCCACCCTTCTTCAATACGTCGGCGGCCGGCATGATCGCCCCTTCCGCCCCCATCATCACGCCGCTGCCGGCGTCGAACACCTGAAGGATCGCGGGTGCCTGCTTGGCGCGGAAGGCGGCGATGCCGGCGTTCAGGGCTTCCGGATAGGAACCCTTGAAGACCGGCACGATCTTGTAGTCCTTCTGGCTCTCGTTGAATTCCTTCGCAAGCTGCTCGACGACCTCGTTGTTGGCGCCGGCCATGGCATGCCACCATTGCAGCTCGGTCGCTGCAAACGCGTGCGTGGCGCCTGCGATCGATACGGTCGCCGCCGCCAGGTGGATTGCAAAAGCTCGAATGGACATGTCTCCTCCCCTGTTGAATTCATTGACATAAAATGCCGTTTTGCTTCGTTTTCTCCTGCCCCGGACTCTCCTCTGGTCCAGCACAGGCATTCTCCAATGTTTCGCACGCGCGCAACGCTCACTTTGCAAGCGCGTTCAATGTACTGTAGCGCCTGTTGCACATCTGTCCAGACTTTGGCGAAATTTTATGAGCCAGCTATTTTTCCGGAGCGCCGGTCACCCAGGAAAAGGAAGGAGATGGAGAAGGGGGAATCTGAAGATCGCGGCCAGCTGAAACCGCGCGATGCCGCGCCCCGTCCGCGGGGGGCATGCGATGCCTGAAGCGACCGGCAGTTCGGTCGCTTCAGGAGAGCGGAAGCGCGCAGGGGCAGGGCTTTGCATGTGCCGTTCGGCTCACGCAGGCCCGACGGCCGGGGCGCTCCCGCTTCGAAATTCAGGATGCGTGCGGCAGCGGCTTGCGTCCGATCGGAAACGCACGGTCATATGCGATGTTGAAGACGAAAGCATATACCAGGTAAAATCCGACGATCGCGACATCCATTGCCAGCGCGGCCATCAGGCTGATCCCGAGATACCAGGCGACAAATGGAATGAGCATGACGATCAGGCCCGCCTCGAACAAGGCGGTATGGGCAATGCGAATGGGTATGGTCTTCTGCAGGCTGCCCCTGACGTGCAGCATCGCCTTGTCGAATCCGATGTTGAAAAGGAAATTCCATATCGTTGCCGCCGTGGCGGAGATGATGCCGACAATCCCCATGTGTTCAATGGGCTGATCGAACAGCAAGGCGGCGCCCGGTGTAAAGACCGCCAGACCGATGAGCTCGAACATGACCGCATGCCGGACGCGGTCCTTGAAGGTACGCATTTTCTTGTCCTCTGTTGTTGTCGGCTGCCGTTCTATCCGATATTTGTCATAGGTAAAGTTAGATAGTATCTGGATTTCGGATAGATGGACGTTTCGCTCGATCAGCTGGAGGCTTTCGTTACCGCCGTCGAAGCGGGCTCCTTTTCGGCGGCCGCGCGGCATTTGCGCAAAGCGCAGTCGGCGGTCAGTCTGCTCGTCTCGACGCTGGAGGACGATTTGGGCGTCAAGCTCTTCAGCAGAGCCACCAGAAATCCGACATTGACCGAAGCCGGCAGACGATTGCTGCCGGAGGCCCGGCTGCTTCTCGACCGCCGCGAGCATCTGATCGGCGTTGCGAGAAGCTTCGAAGAGCACGTGGAGACGCGGCTCGCCGTCGCGATCGATGAATTATACCCCGAACCTTCCAGCGGCGTGCTGTTTGCCGCCTTTGCCGAGCGGTTTCCGCATGTCGAGCTGGAACTGCTGTTTCCGCCGACCAGGGATGTCGTCGGGCTGGTTCTCGGCGGGAAGGCCGATCTCGGCGTGATGTGGCGGCAGGAAGATCTGCCGCCGACGCTGGGTTTTCACACCATTGGCTGGGTTCCCCTCGTTCTGGTCTGCGGTCGCGACCATCCGCTGGCGCAGTCCGCCGTCACCTGGGAGGAGCTCAAGCGTCACCGGCAGATCATGGTGACAAAGCGAAGCGACGGCACGGAGACCCATCGCCTGCGCGTTGCCGCCGAAGTGTGGTGGGTCGAAAGCCATTGGGTCATCCTGCAGATTCTGCAGCAGGGGATCGGGTGGGCGCTGATCCCCGCCCATATTCTGGAAAACTCGCCGCTGGCTTCCAGACTGGCGATGCCGGTACTTCAATTCGACGAGGGCGCCCACCCGGTCGCGCTCGAGCTCATATGGCACAAACAACGCCCGGCCGGCCCGGCCGCGAAATGGCTTCGCGAACAATTCGCCAGAAACGGGATCGACTATCGCAAGCACGAGGAAACGTGAGGCCGCGACGTTTGCAAGGCTCCTGACCGGCGGTTCCGACTTTGCCCGGCCGCTTCTCCGCGCCGCCGAATTCATGTGACGGCCGCCGGCCATCGTTCCCGAAGATTGGCTATTGCAGATACGACGAGTCGAAATCAGCCAGATGCTCCAGCTTCTCGCCGTCGAGGTATTGCACCCATCCGTCATGAAACGTCATGGCATTCAATTCGCGCAGCTGCCTGAGAACGCGGTTGAAGTGAACGGCCGTCAAACCCAGCGCATCGGCAATCAGCGACTGGGTCAGGGGACATTGATAGCCTGTTTTCGTTCCCAGTCCCACAAGGCTCAATCTGGAGCCGAGTTCGAGGAAGAAGTGGGCCGCCCTGTTGACGGGTCGACGCCGGCCGATGCCAACCAGGTGCTGGCTGACGATAGCCTCGTCCCGAAATGCAGACCAAAGGACGGACATGGCAAGGCAGTTGTTGCCGCGAAGCGCCGCAAGCAGGCCTTCGATATCTATCTCCCGGACTTCGATGGATGTGATGGCGCAAAGATTGTCGTCGGCATCGGGGATGAGGAGCCTGCGAATACCGATGAGATCGCCAGGCACATGGAAGTTGATGATCTGTCGCGTTCCATCGCGCAGGAGCATGTAGGAACATGCCCAGCCGGCAGTGAGCAGATATGCATTCTGCCACTGCCGATTCTCATGAATGAGATCGGATCCTTTCGTGAAGATACGTCTGTGGACCGCAAAGGTATCCAGGGCGCCCGTATCTCTGAGCAGATGAGCGATATGCAGGGCGGAGCGATGTATGCGCAGGTCGGCGGATAGGAAAGAAGAGCCGGGTTTATACACAGGCGCGGATAGATCGTATGGCATGAGAGATGCCTTCAATGTTCGAGATCGATACGCTACCCCTCACAGGAAATAGTATATCCGGCAGAAGTGTTCTCAAAATTAACTCAACTTAATGATTGGCGGCGGACGAGTTGAACATTCAACCGTGATTTGAAAGCTTTCATAAGACTTACAAGCTATTAGGAGATTTATGACCTGTTGCAGCCGATATCACGAGCCATGCACTTCTTGGTGAAACAGTTGTGATGGGTCGTCGAGAACGATTGATACGCTGCCTTGCAGCAGAGCACAAAGCAGGTCGACGTGAGCGAGAGGCAGATGCCCGCACAGGATGGTATCGCCGGCATATGCGGATGAAATTTCGTATCGGGAACAAGGAGTAAGCGGCAGCGAGCGGTGTCAACCGCAGCAACGTGCCGCGACGACATCATGATTCCCGCGACCAAGGATGATCGCCATCAGGGCCGATGAGAGGATCAACGGCAGGCCTCTCCTGTGAGCTTGGTGTGCCAGAAAGTCCCGATCGTCTTGATTGAGATTATATCGGCGCGGCACGAAGCGGCTCAGACTGAACCATGCGGTTGCTCGTAAAGGCAGCCACGCTTTCGGAAACTCTCGATCATGTCTGTTCGGAAGAACCGGCAATCGCTCCTGATGGAGATTGAAATGTTCAAGACATCCAAATCGACGATCGTGTTCGCCGTCCTGGGAACGGCCTTTGCCGCTCTCGCGGTCTCGTCTGTCCCCAGCTTCGCCGCGTCGACCTGCGCAGGAGACCTGCGGTCGGCCAGAACAGAGTTGCGCGATACGCCGGACGGTCAGCAGAAAAGCGAAGCCATGGGATTGTATTCGGCTGCGCTGAGCGCGCATGACAACGGCCAGGAAGGTCGATGCCTGGGAGATATCAATCGGGCCGACGCGGTCCTGACGTCCGTTTCCTCCTCGTCCATGTATCCTTTTGACCCCGGCAATGTCGGCGTGGACCCGCCCTCCACTCCCGCACACCATGGAGAACATGGCCACGGGCACGACCACGGGCGGCACTAGACTTTCGTCTTGCCTGATAGATGCAGACGGATCGCGCACCGGCCGCAACGGAAGTTGCGGCCGGTGCGCCCGAACGATCGACCCGTGGTCGATACGTTCACCAGGCGGACCATTCCCGATCGGAGGAATTATCAAGGCGGGCATGTCGGAATCTCGTTTCGCCGGTCGTCTTCAGGATAGACCAGCTATGGAGAGCGACAATGACGATTACCATGACTGCCTTTGAACGGTCGCCCGATCGCGGCAGGGGGCTGGCGCGCGACATGCGCGTTCGCTGGGCTCTCGAAGAGGTCGGGCAGCCTTACGACGTGCGTCTCCTTTCGTTCAAGGCCATGAAAGAGCCCGCGCATCTGGCCCTTCATCCCTTCGGGCAGATTCCGACTTATGAAGAAGGCAATCTCGCCCTGTTCGAGTCGGGTGCGATCGTGCTTCATATTGCGGAGCGGCATGCAGGCCTTTTGCCGGACGATGCGAATGGCCGTGCGCGCGCGATCACATGGATGTTTGCCGCGCTTACCACGGTGGAGCAGCCGATCGTCGATCTCGCAATCGCCAAGCTCACAGAGGGCGGCGAGAGCTGGTACGAGCAGCGGCTGCCGCTTGTCGAGGGGCGCATCCGCACGCGGCTGGACGAACTTTCCAATCGTCTTGGCGATGCCGAGTGGCTGGATGAAGCGTTCAGCGCCGGCGACCTCCTGATGGTATCGGTGCTGCTTCGGCTGAAAGCATCCGGGATATTGAACGAATATCGGAATCTTTCCGCCTATGTCGCGCGCGGCGAAGCCCGGTCCGCTTACAAACGCGCTTTCGACGCTCAGTTGGCGGTTTTCGTTGCCGCATCGGCCGAATGACAGCCGCACCGGTCTCAACAGGGATGCAATGGCGGCCGATATTGCATGTCAGGGCTTGCGGGCTCTGACATGCAGAAAGATCGGGGCGATGCGGGTATCGGCGACCACCGGCTCGGTAAGGGCCATCTCGCTGGTTGCCATCGGCTCGCCGAATGCCTCGATGGCAAGGCCGGCACCAACGATCATGCTTACCCAGCTGGTGAGCGTCCTGTGGAAACGCGGGATGGAGAACGGCGTCAGTCCTGCACGTTCCTCGGCCGGAATGGCCGAAAACAGCCAGCGCTCGATCCGGCCGGCGGTTTCGTCGAAATAGTCGGCAATTTGAACCGCGACGGCTTCGCCGGCCTCGTTGCGTATGTTCTTGCGCGTCGGCGGCACGAAGCAGGGATGCAGAATGGAAAACTGCAGGAAGCCCCAAGGGCGAAGAACGCGCTCTATGCCCTTCAGCACGCTTTGCTGGTCCGCCATGTCCATCAGCGACATGAAGGCGGTGACAAAGTCGAAACTGGCGTCGGGAAAATCGATGAACTGCCCATCTCCGAGGACATAGTCGATGCCGAGCGGCTCCCGCGCTTCCATTTCTCGCGCGTGGCGGACGAAAGTCGGAGCGATATCGAGCCCGGTCATGCGCGCGCCGAGGCGCGCAACGGCGCGGGTGTTGGTGCCTTCGCCGCAGCCGAGATCGAGCCCTTCCAATCCGGCGACCGGCGGCAGCATTTCGAGAAAGGCGGGCGTGTTCAGGGCATCGCGGTATTTGTCATAGCCCGCACGGCTATAGATCGTCCAGGTTTCGGCGTTGCTCTCCCAGTGAGCCGCGACGTCGCTCGCATCCATGACCATTCTCCCGCCTGACATCATCGAACGAAAAGCTATAGAGGCGGAGAAACAGGATGGGAAGACAGATGCCGAGACGACAACAGCCGGAGCGCCGGCCGATCGCGCCATCCACGGCGGGTGCACCCGTCATTCGGCGGCGGCTTCTCTGCCTGCCCGGCGGAGCGCCCTCGAAATAGGCTCCGATCAATGTGCCGGCGCCGGCTCCGCCTCGGACGCCGCCTGCTTGTGATGATCCGCCGCAAGCAGCATGTAGACGGCAGGCACGACAAAGAGCGTGAACAACGTCCCGATGGCAAGCCCGGTGGCGATCACCAGACCCATGTTGAAACGCGCCGCCGCGCCTGCGCCCGTCGCCAGGATCAGCGGGACGACACCCAGAACCATGGCGCCGGTCGTCATCAGGATCGGGCGCAAGCGGATGCCGCATGCGCCCTCGATCGCCTCGCGCTTGGTTTTTCCCGCCGCCTGCAGCGTGTTCGCCACTTCGACGATCAGGATGCCGTGCTTGCTGATCAGCCCCATCAGCGTCACCAGGCCGACCTGCGTATAGATGTTCATCGTCGCGCCGCCGACCCCGAGGCTGATGAAGGCAAGGGCGCCCGCAATCGACATCGGCACGGACACGAGAATGATCAGCGGATCGCGGAAGCTGTTGAACTGTGCCGACAGCGCCAGGAAGACGATGATCAAGGCGAGCGCGAAAGTGGTGGCCATGCCGCTCGATTCCTGCACGAACTGGCGCGACTGGCCGCCGTAGTCGACCGTATAGCCCTGCGGCAGCGTGCGGGCGGCGATCGATTTCAGAGTGTCCAGAGCGTCGCCGACCGCAACGCCGGGCGCCGGCACCCCGGAGATGGTGGCGGAGTTCAATTGCTGGAAATGCGCGACCGAGCGGGGGGTCGCCTCAAGCTTTGCCGTGGCGATCGCCGAAAGCGGAATCTTCGAGCCGTTCACACTTGCGATCGGATAGTTCATGATCTGGTCGATCGTCTGGCGCGATCGCTGCTCCGCCTGCGGTATGACCTGGTAGGAACGGTTGTCGATACTGAAGTAATTGACGTAACCGCCGCCGAGCATGGCGGCGAGCGCCGAACCGACATTGTTCATGGACAGGCCGAGCGTCGATGCCTTGCTGCGGTCGATCTCTATCGAATATTGCGGATTGTCGACGTACAGATCCTTCGTCAGGAAGATGAACTCGCCGGATTTCTGTGCCTCCTGCAGGAAGGTGCTGGATACTTCGTTGAGCTGGTCGAAGCCGCCGGTGCTGCCTATGGCGAACTGCACCGGCAAGCCGCTGGCGCCGGGCAACGGCGGCATCTGGAAGACCACCGCCTGCCCGCCGGCGATCCTCGCCAGATCAGCCTGGACCAACGGCTGAATATCGTTTGCCGTTCTCGTGCGCTCGTTCCATGGCTTCAATACCATGCCCTCGAACGACGTACCCGGCGCCTCGACCTGCAGGGTCTTGTCGGTTTCCGGGAAGCTGCGGAAGGTCTTGGTGACCTGATCGGAGTTGAGCAGCTTTTGCTCGAGCGTCGCGTTGGGAGCGTTCGTCACCTGCGCGGCGAGAAAGCCCTGGTCCTCATTGGGAGCCAGTTCGTTCTTGGCGCTGGCATAGAGGAAATAGATGCTGCCGAGGACGATTGCGGCGAACACCAGCGTCACCGGCACGGTGTTAAGGCTGCCGTGCAGCATGCGGACATAGGGTCGATGGATTTCCGAGAAGCGGCGGTCGATGAAATCCGAGATACGCTCCTCCCAGCCGCTGCGATCGGTCAGATGCGGCTTCAGGATACGCGAGCACATCATCGGCGTCAGTGTCAGCGCGATGATCATGGAAACGGTCACGGCGCCGACCAGCGTAAAGGCAAATTCCGTGAACAGGGCGCCGGTCAGGCCGCCCTGGAAACCGATCGGAACATAGACGGCGATGAGCACCACCGTCATGGCGAGGATCGGCCCGACCAGTTCATGCGCGGCCGCCAGGGCGGCTTGCATCGGGGGCGAGCCTTCCTCGATGTGACGATTGACGTTTTCGACCACGATGATCGCATCGTCGACCACGAGGCCGATCGCCAGCACCAAGGCGAGCAGGGTGAGAAGATTGATGGAAAAGCCGAGGATCAGCATCATCGCGAACGTGCCGACCAGCGACAGCGGTATGGCGACGATGGGGATGGCGACCGAACGTGGCGAGCCGAGAAATGCGAACACCACGAAAATGACGATCGCCAGAGCCTCGACCAGGCTCTTCACCACCTCGTCGATCGACGTCGTGACGAAGGTGCTGGAATCGTAGACGATATAGCCTTCGAGCCCCTGCGGCAGCTGCGCCTGGATATCCGGAAATACCGCACGCACGCCGGCGATCACATCGAGAAGATTGGCCGTCGGCGCGATCTGGATGCCGATGAAGACGCCGGTCTGCGCATCGAACCCGACCTGCACGTCATTGTTCTGCGAGCCGAGCGCAACGGTGGCGACGTCCTTCAAACGAACGATCGCGCTGCCGATCTGTTTGACCGCCAGTTCCTTGAACTCATCGGCCGAATGCAGATCGGTCCGCGCCGTCAGAACCGTCTGGGTCATCTGGCCGCGTGTCGTGCCGATGCCGGAAATGTAGTTGTTGTTGCCGAGCGCCGTCCACACGTCGCCGGCGGTCAATCCGTAGGCGGCAAGCTTGTCGGGTTTCAGCCAGGCTCTCAATGCAAACGTCCTGCCGCCGAGGATTTCGGCCGTCTGAACACCGGTGACGGCCTGCAATTTGGGCTGGACCACGCGCGTCAGGTAATCGGTGATCTGGTTGCTGGCCAGAACATCGCTGCGAAAGCCGATATACATCGCATCGATCGCCTGGCCGACAGACACGGACATGATGGGCTGCTGCGTCCCCGTCGGCAGTTGATTGAGAACGGACGATACCTTGGCATTGATCTCGGTCATTGCCGCGTCGGCATTATAGTTGAGGCGCAGGTTGACCGTGATCGTCGACGTGCCGCTGGTGCTCGACGACGTCATGTAGTCGATGCCGTTGGCCTGGGCGATGGCGTTTTCCAGCGGCGTCGTGATGAAGCCGGCGATAACATCGGGCGCCGCGCCCGGATAGGTGGTCGTCACGGTGACGACGGCATTCTGGGTCTGCGGATACTGGCGCACCGTCAGCGTGCGGAACGACTGGTAGCCGATGACGACGATCAATGCGCTGACCACCAGGGCAAGAACGGGGCGCCGGATGAAGATGTCGGTGATGTTCATCGCCACACCTCAGTTGGGATTGGCCGGATTTGCGTTGGGATCGTCCGACGGCTGCACGTCATTGTTGATGATCACGGGCGAGCCGTTGTTCAGTTTCAGCTGCCCCGACGTCACCACCACCTCGCCGACGTTCAATCCCTTCGTCACGGCGATCTGGTCGCCACGCGCCGCTCCGGTCGTGACAAACTTCTGGTTCGCGACGAGCTGCGGCTTTCCGTCCGATCCGCTGCCCTTGTCGGTTATCACATAGACGACATTGCCGTAGGGATTGATGGTGACGGCGGTTTGCGGCAAGGCGATATAGTCTTTCGGCTCGCCGACCACGACGGCGACATTGCCGAACATGCCCGGCAGGAGCTTGCGCTCGGGATTGGCGAAGGTCGCCCTGATGGTGATGTTGCGGCTTTGGCTATCGACGAGCGGACTGATCGCCGAGATCTTGCCGTCGAAGGTCTGGTTTCCGTAGGCATCGACGGTTGCCGTCACCGCCTGGCCCACTTTCAGTTCCGAAAGGGCTTGCTGCGGCAGCGAGAAATCGAACTGTATCGGATCGAGCGACTGCAGGGTGACGACTGCGGTTCCGGCCGCCAGATATTGACCAAGGCTGACCAGCTTGATACCGAGATGGCCATCGAAAGGCGCGCGGATCGAATATTGATCGATCAAGGCCTGCTGCGAGGAGACCTGCGCCTGCGCCGCCTTCCATGCGGCCAGATCGCTGTCGACCTGGCTCTGGGCAATGGTATTCGCCTTGATCAGCCTGGAATCGCGTTCGTAAGCGATCTGCGCATTCGTCGCCGATGCCTGGTATTGTTGCAGCGTCGCGATCTGCTGATCGGCGAGCAACTGCACGATGAGATCGCCCTTCTTGACGTCCTGACCATCCTGAAAGCCGATCTTCTGGACGATCCCCTGGACCTGCGCGGAAAGATCGGCGCCTTCGACGGCGTTGAAGCTGCCGATGGATTGCAATGTCGTCTGCCACGGACTTGTCGCGGCGGTCGTTGTCGAGACGGTCTGCGGCGGTGCCTTGAGATTAGCCAGGTAGGCCGCGATCATGCGGTTCTTGAATGCCTGAAAGCCGAAAATCCCGCCCAGGATCAGGCCTATGACGATCAGCATGATGATCATGCGTTTTATCATGACTGGTAACTCTACTCTTCGGGAACAGGTCGTTACAAATTCTGATGACGCCGGATTCAGCGGATATCATGGGAACGGCTTGGCGCCGACGCAGTCGCAAGCATCATGGTGCCTGCAACCAAAGCCTGCACGCAAATCGATCGGGATAAGGATTGTCGGAGCGGCGTTTTCGGACGGAAGCTCGTTATGGAACAATGCTTGCCGCTTGCCGAAAGCGGCATTGACTTCGCCATGAATGGGCCTGGCGGCGTCCAAGGCGGTCATCTTCTACAAACCGGACCAGTCAAACATCATTGGCGCGCCTCTACTTCTGATAAGCAGGAACTGCAAGATCCGACCGAAGATAGCAGATTTGCCATGCCCGAGTCATCCTTAATAGAATCCTGAATCAAGGCAACAATAGTACCGGGACGATTGTCACCCTAAATTGGCGCGATCATGGCATGCGCCACTTCGCCAACGCGCAGTTCTTCATCGCCCGGCTTTCGACGGGACGGCACACGACCTCCTCGCTCGCTCGGGCGGCGATCCGGGGTTTCTACGATTTCGCGATCCCGACGCCGTTCGGCGAAACGATGGCGTCTCAGCCGCGCCGCGCCGCCTCGATCGCGGCGACGTCGATCTTCTTCATCGTCATCATCGCGTCGAAAGCACGCTTTGCCTCGTCCCCACCGCTTACGAGCGCCTCCATCAGGATTCGCGGCGTGATCTGCCAGGATACGCCCCACCGGTCCTTGCACCAGCCGCACTCGCTTTCCTGGCCGCCATTGCCGACAATGGCGTTCCAGTAGCGGTCGGTCTCTTCCTGGCTTTCGGTGGAGATCTGAAAGGAGAAGGCTTCGTTGTGCTTGAATGCGGGGCCGCCGTTCAGGCCGACGCAAGGGATGCCCGCAACGGTGAATTCGACAACCAGCACGTCCCCCTGCTTGCCTTCCGGATAGTTTCCAGGCGCGCGGATGACGGCACCCATCGCGCTTTCCGGAAAGGTTTCGACATAGAAATTGGCGGCCGCTTCGGCATCCTTGTCGTACCAGAGGCAGATCGTATTCTTTGCCATTGCTCGGCTCCTTTCGCTCTCCGTTTCCCGTCTACCATCTGAGATAGGCGGCAAAGGGCTTTGTCCACCCCATGCAAAAGCCGTTTGCCCGATTAGGCATCATGGCACGCGGCTCGACCGGATATTCAGGGACTGCCGCGCGCTCTCGCATCGTTCGCGAGCGCCGCACGAGCGGTCTTTGGGCGTCAAGAGCGCCTCGCCATGAGGAGAAAGAGATAGGGAGCGGCGATCAGCGTTGCGATCAACCCGGCGGGAAGTTGATTGGGAAAGAGCAGGATGCGGCCGAGCCAGTCCGCAAGGATCATCAGGGCGGCGCCAATGGCCGAGGATGCGGCCATTTCCATCATGGGCCGCCGGAAACCCAGCATCCTGGCGGTGTGCGGGGCCATGAGCCCGACGAAGCTGAGCGGCCCGATCATCAGTACGGACAACCCCACCAGCACGCATGCAAAGGCAAGCAGCAGGCCCCTGCTGCGGGTCAACGTCATGCCGAGGGCTGTCGGCGTGGCCGGCCCCAGCGGAAGCAGCGTCAGCCAGCGGGAAAACAGCGGCAACAAGCCGGCCGCCAGAGCCGCACAGCTGCTCAGAATGATTGCATCGGCCGGCCTGGCAAGGAAGGTCGAGCCGTTCAGCCACCGCAGCAGGTCGAACATGCGCGGATCGCCGCTGGCAAGCAGCAGGGATACGGCTGCGCTGACCCAGGTGGTAAGGGCGATGCCGACCATGAACAGGTCATGCGGGGCAAAAGCCTTGCGATGGCCGAGCAACAGCAGAAGAAGAAGGACCGCTCCCGCGCCTGCCATGCTGAGCGAAACGGAGGCGGCGACACCCGTTCCCGGAATGAGGAGCGCCGCGATCACGCCCAGCGCCGCGCCCGAACTCACGCCGAGAAGCTCTGGACTTGCCAGCGGATTGGATGCCAGACGCTGGACGATGCAGCCGGCAATGGACATCAGAATTGCTGCAGCAGCCGCCGAAATCATGCGTGGACCGCGCCAGAACAAGGTCGCTTCGGGCGAAGACAGGCCGCCGAACGTCCAGCCGTACAATCCGCGGCCGACCAGCAACGAAAGGCAGGCGGCTGTCACCGCCACTCCGAGAATCGCGGCGAGCAATCGGCCTTGTGCGCGAACATGATGCGAAGGGGTGGCGATCCGCGTGGCGACGATCGGCCTCATCTCCTCGCGGCGTGCGACCAGCCAAAGCAGCAAGGGCGCTCCCAGAAATGCCGTTGCCGCACCGGCCGGGATTTCCGAAGCCGTCGGCAGCAGCTGGAAAACCTGATCGGTCGACCATAGCAGCAGCGCTCCGAAGACCGGCGCTGCCAGAAGCTGCTCGTGGACGCGCTGATAGCCGCAGCGGCGGACAATTTCGGGCGCGGCAAGGCCGATGAAACCGATGACGCCAACCCCCGCCACGCAGACAGATGCGATCCATACCGCAAGGGACAATCCGGCCAGACGGATCATGCCAGGAGAGACCCCGAGGCTGGCAGCCGCCTCATCCGAAATGGCAAGGACCGCAATCGGCCGGCTGAGCAACACACTCAGCGCACAGGCCGGCAGCAGGCGCGGCAGCAGGTAGAGGACGATACCCCAGTCCTGCATCGCCAGCGAGCCGCTGCCCCAGATGAAAAGCTTGATCAGGCCGCCATACAGCATGATCAGCAGCGTGTTCACGGCGCCGGCATAAAGACTCGTCATCAGGCCGGCAAGAAGCAGGACCTGCGCGGCAAAATGGCTTCGCCAGGCCAATCCGAATACCAGCAGGCCGGCCACGACGCCGCCGGCAAACGCAACGCCGGTTCTGCTCGCGCCGATGAAAGAAGGCGCCCAAAGCGTCGCCACACTCAAGGCGAGAAAGGCGCCGGCCGCCACGCCGAGCGTCGCCGGTTCGGCAGCGGGATTGCGCAGGGTCAGCTGCATCAGCACACCCGCAAGCGCAAGTCCCGCGCCGACGAGAATGGCGGCGATGATCCGCGGCACAAGGCTGTAGCGCAGGGTCAGTTGGGCAATGGAATGAAGATCCGGCGTGACAGCCGCCTGCCACCAGAGATGCGGATCCAAGGTCTGCGATGCGCTGTAAACGCTAAGCGCGAGCGATAGGGATGCCAGCATCAGCCCTATCGAAACAAGCAGGAAGGGACGGCGGGCATGGATCATGTCAGCCGGCCCTGCCGGTGAGCGAGGCGGCCAGCAGCCTCGAAAAGCGCATGACGGCCGGAACGCCGCCATTTTCCATGACGGCCGGCAAGTGGAAAATCCGGCCTTCGCGCACGGCCGGGAGCGCTTGCCAGAACACCCCGTTCATTTCCGGCAGCGATACCGAATTGCTGCCGTCGGCATCGATGAGAACAAGGCTCGCCTCGGGGACGGCGGCGATGCGGTCCAGGCCGACGGTCGCCTGCCCGCGCCAGAAGCCGCTGCCCTTCTGGGCGTTGACGAGGCCAAGCCTGTTCAGGACATCGGCAAAGAGGCTTCCCGGCCCGAAGGTCGTCAGGTGCCTGTCGTCGGCCGGCATCGCGATCCAGAGCGGGCGGTCGCGCCATGGCGCCAGCCGTGCGGCGGCATCCTGCAATTGTTTCTCCATGCCGGAGCAAAGTTCATCCCATTCCGGTTGGCGACCGATAGCGTCCGCCAGATGCCCGGTTCCCTCCAGAGCCGCCGTAACGGTCGCGTCGCCGTCTCTTGCGAGATCGACCACCAGCGTCGGGGCAATTCTTCGCAAGAACGGTTCGCCGACACGCAATGCCGGCGGGATGACGATAAGATCCGGAGCAAGCTGATCCAGCAGCTCGAAATTCGGCGTGAACAGCAGCCCGACATCGGCGACATCGTCCGGCATCGTCGGCTCGACGACGGTGCGGCGATAGTAGTCGATGGCGGGAACGCCGATGACCTTGCCGCCCAATGCCAGCGCCGTTGCCGCCAGTGCCCAGTCCAGAATGGCCATTGCGGGTCGTGCATCGCGCATCCGGGCTTCGCCTCCGCGCGGCGAAGCTGCGGCAACAGCCGAGCTGCCCAGCAGCCCCAGCAGGCGCCGCCGGGTCAAGTTCCGGCCAGACGGATCGCAATCGGCCCGCATCCGCTTACCAATGGGTCTTCAGGCTGACCATGAAGCTGCGCGGTTCGCCGTATATGCCGAAATACCGGGTCGGTATGCGGTCGAAGTAGGTCCGGTCGAAGATATTCTTGACCATGAGGCTCGCCTCGGCATGGTCGTTGATCTTGTAGCCGATCTGCGCATCGAAGACGGCATAGCCGCCCTGATGCCCAACGTCGATGCCGGTGCCGGCACCACGGTCCGAACTGCTGTAGGCGCGCATGCCAGCGCCGAGGCTCAAGCCGTCGAGCGAGCTGTCATCCTGAAAGGCGTATTTGCTCCAGAGCTTGAAAGTATGCCTTGGCTCTTCCGGATCGAGCACCAGACCCTGATAGTCGGGATCGGAAAGAAATTTTGTCTGCAGGTAGGTATAGCCCGCGGTCAGGTTAAGACCAGGCAGGACCTCGCCCGTCACCTCCGCCTCGATACCGCGGCTGCGCGCCTTTCCGGCAGAGATGGAATAGAGCGGGTTCGAGGGATCGCTCACGGCACGGTGATTGTCGTTGATGTTGAAGGCGGCCAATGTCGCCGTCAGACCGCCATCGAGGAAGACGCCCTTGACGCCGACTTCATATTGTTCGCCGACGCGTGGCTGCAGCCCGCCTCCTGTTACCGTCGTCTCCGTCTGCGGCTGGAAAATATCGGAGTAGCTGGCATAAACGGAATAATGGTCGGTCAGGTCGTAGACGACGCCGGCATAGGGCGTGAATTTGCCGTTGACGCTGGGATCCGATGTCCAGTCGGTCGTGGTCGGCACCACCGAGCGATTTTCGTTGCTGTAGAAGCTGAACCGCCCGCCCAGCACGACGGTCAGCGGATCGAGCAGCTTCAGCCTCGTCTGACCATAAAATCCGGATTCGTTGGATCGGGACTGATCTCCGAAGGTGTAGGGAACATCCAGCTCCGGCACCGTCGAGGGCGCGGAGTAGATGTTGAAGAGGCCGGCGTCGACAAAGCCGCTCTCCGAGCGCGAGGTGCGATAGGCATAGTTCGCGCCGAGCAGCAGCTGGCTTTCATGCCCCAGAAAGTCGAAGGACCCGGAGATATTGGTGTCGATGCCGAACCACTGTTTATGAATCGGCCCGCCCTGCACGGCATAGGCTGCTTCGTTGGTGGCGGGATCGACTCCGTCGTACATGTAGGCATATGTGCTGTCGTTGCGCATGTCGCGATACATCAGCGTCGTGTTGGATACCCAGCCATTGTCGAACTCATGCTTGAGATTCGCGTAGAGTTCGCTGGTCTCGAAATCGTTATAGCTCCAATCGGCGCCAAAGAACGCCGATCTGGGCGAATTCAGGTATGAACCGTCGGTATAGCGCGATTGACCGTAGTCGAATGGTGAAAATCTCTGTTTTTGATAGGCCCCGGACAGGCTCAGGGTCGTCTTGTCCGTAAGGTCGAATTGCAGCGCGCCATAGGCCGTGCCGTGCCATTCGCCCGCATCGTCGTAGAAGAAGTCGCGATCCTGGCCGGTGACGATCAGGCGGCCGCGGGCGCTGCCGTCGCTGTTGAACGGCCCGGTCACGTCGATCGTCTGGCGCTTGAAGTTCCAGGATCCGATCTGCGTGTCGGTCGAGACCGCAAAATGATCGAGCGGCATGCGGCGCACGAAGTTTGCCGCGCCCGCCGGGCTTCCCGAGCCCTGCAGCAATCCCGCGGGGCCGCGAAGAATCTCGACGCGATCATAGATCGACATGTCGAACTGCGTCAGATACTGCACGCCGCCCGGCACGGGCATGCCGTCATATTGGGCATCGAGATTGTAGCCGCGCGTGTTGAAATAGGAGGTGCCGTCGCCGTAGGGCGTGGCCGTGACGCCGGTGGTCTGCCTCAGCGTATCCTCGACGGTGTTCAGGTTCTGATCGGCGATCCGCTGGCGGGTGATGACGGAGACGGAATTCGGAATCTCCCGAACCGGAACCGGCATCTTGCCGGCGATGGTCACGGATTGAGTGTTATAAGAGCCGCTTCCTTCCGTCGTCGCGCCGTTGGACTGGCCCTGCACCAGGATCGGCGCCAGCACCGTCGCGCCGCCGGCGCCTGCGGCAGCCGCCGGCTGCCTGGGATCGGTGAGCACGATGGACTGATTGCCGGCGACCCGGTAGCCGATGCCCGTTCCGGCCAGCAATCTGTCGATCGCTTCCGGCGCCGACATCGTGCCGCTGAGCGCTGCGGACCGGCTCCCGGCCGGCAGGCTGAAGCCGTAGGCGATGCGCCAGCCGCTGATGGCCCCGACATCGGCGATAGCCGCGGCGAGCGGCTTTGCGGGAATGTTGAAACGATAGGCGGAGGCGGCAACGGCGGCTCGATCGGCCTTCGCATCCTGTTGCGCGGCCACGGGGATGGCTCCGGCAATCAACAATGCCGTCGTCGCCATCAGTCTGCCGATATCGCCTGCCCTGCGTCCACCTGCACGCCCTGCCATTATCTACTCCTTGATCTACCCTTGCCAATGCGGCCATCGAGCGGCCCCTCAATGGTAAAACGGGCGGTGGAGCATATGCCGTGTCTGCCGAGCCAGGAAAAATGGTGTCGTCGGCTATTTTCGTCTCAGTAGAGAACGGTCAGGAGGGAAGGTACGTGCGTGACGGTGGCGTCGACCGCCTGCGCGATGGTATCCAGCGACGCATCGACGTCGGTCAGCGGGAAGGTGCCGGATATCCTGCGATCGGCCAGCCGGCCGCGAACCACGATAGGCCTGGGCGAATGCCGCTCCAGCGCGCGCACGACATCGGCTACCCTGGCTCCCTGCACGACCAGGCGCCCGCTCATCCAGGCAAGGGCAAGGCCCGTATCCGTGGCGGCAATCCTGCCGACGCGCCCGCCGGCAAGCGTGACCTGATTGCCTTCGCGCAAAATGACCGGCTCGCTATCGTTGCTGCCCAGAATCGCGACGGCCCCCTCCGAGACCACGACATCCGTTTCCGCGATCCCCATGTCGACATTGAATTTGGTGCCGATATCGCGCACTTCGTCGCCGCCTGCGGTCACGGTGAACGTGCCTGGCTCCCCATGGCGCACTTCGAAATAGGCCTCGCCGCGCAGCAGGCGAACGTGCCGCCGGCCATCGTTGAAATCCAGCCCGACAGCCGTATCCGCGCCCAGGCGGGCAAGCGAGCCGTCGGGCAGTACGATATTCGAGACGATCTCCTGATGCGTGACGATATCGGCCTGCCAGTTCTGGATGAGGGATGGATTGAGCCAGCAGACGCCCAGGAACACGGCAATCGCTGCGGCAGGCGGAACGAGCCAGCCCAGACGCGGGCGCAGACGCACGGCAAGCTTGCGGCGGAAAGGGGCCTTCGCCGCAAGACGCTGAGCCGGCGATTCCAACTGGGCATAGAGAACGCGCAGTTCATCGAACGCTCGCCGGTGACGGCGGTCGGCATTGAGCCAGTCGTCCAGCTTCCGGGCATCGTTCGCTCCGAAGGAGCCTCCCGTCCGCTTTGCCAGCCACAGAGCCGCCTGGTCGCGCTGCTCTTCGGTCGGTTCGTCGCTTGCCATTTCTCCTCTTACAAAGCGCAGCCATAGCACGCCGAAACGCGCGCGCCATCTCTATAATGGAGAACGGGCGAGGGATGAAATACCGTGTCTCGCGACGACAGGATTTAAGCTCTATTCCCGAATGTGATCGGCAAGGCTCGCCTGGCAATGCCTCAAGGCCCGAGCGATATGCTTCTCGACGCTGTTGACGGAGATTCCCTGCAGGCGAGCGATTTCCTTGTTCGAAAGCCCGTCCACGCGGCGCATCAGGAAAATGCTCCGGCATCGCGGCGATAGTCCGGCCAACGCCTCGTCGAGCGCCGAAAGAGCGTCTCGCGCCTCAAGGCCAGCCTCCGCCGACGAAGCGGAAGCGACCATCTGTTCCGGCAGGACGCACGAGATGATCTCGGCCCTTCTGTGCTCGCGCCGATGATGTTCGATGGCCGCATTCCTGGCTGCCGCATAGAGCACGTTGCGATCGTCCTCGGCGGTTGCCCTCGGCCCGGCTGCAAGAGCCCGCACGAAGACGTCCTGCACGATATCGGCCGCCGTCTCGCGATTGCGAACGCTTTTGCGCACCAGGGCTTCCAACCGCCGGTGATGCTCGACAAAAAGCCGCCCGATCTTGCTGCCCCAGCTCGTCATCGCAAACCCGATATATCCCTCGCGATCTTCCAACATGCGTTCGCTCAGCCATTACAAAGACCGGGTTGCCTCCGCAATCGCTATAGATTGGACTCATTCTATGGAACCGGCGCAGCATGGCCTCCATGACCGGAAATGAAGCCGTAAGCCATTGTTTTTACTTTCGGCGGATTTCTCTATGGCTGGATAAAATATGAAACTAAAAATCATGTTTTGTTACATTCTGTTGCCGATTGGCAACGATTCGCCGTGTCAATGGCCGATAGTCCGCTATTGGCCGGGTGCCTGACCGGAGGACGGCCCCGACGTCACGGAGCTCGTCGGGAAAACCCAGCCGACAGGAGCGGTCTTCATTATTCCGCGGCTGGTCTCAGGTTGATGAAGCCACCCGACGGCCGCCGGAGTGACAGGCATTGTCGCGATTGGAAAATGGGGCAGGCAAGGTAGACCAAACTGTAAGTCTGCGATGCCGAGCCACCACCCGTTGCGGTTAAAGGGTCGGTGCCGGTCTTCTTCTCGTCTCTCACGAATTTTGTCGCAACGGAGGAACTTGTGATCGCGGCAAGCGGCCTTCCGGGAGGAACAATCTGATGCCGCAGCCATTCCCATTTCAGCTCTTACGAGCGGAAAAGGAAAGGAGAATGCTATGAATACGAGAATTATCGTTTCAGCGGCGGCCGCCTTCGGCCTTCTCGCCGGATCAGCTTTCGCGCAGTCCTCGACGGTCACGGGGGCCGCCGGTGGTGCGGTGACCGGAGCGGTCGTCGGTGGCCCGGTAGGGGCCGCTGTCGGCGGCGTAGCGGGCGCCATTGTCGGCAGCGCGATCGATCCGCCGCCGGAGAAGGTGGTCACTTACGTACAGGAGCAGCCGATGCCCCCGTCCGAAGCCGTCGTGCAGGATAGGATTGTCGTCGGCCAGCCGCTTCCCGAGGCCGTCGTGGTTACGCCGGTGCCTGATAATCCGACCTACGCCTATGCCGTCGTGAACCACGAGCGCGTCATCATTCAGCCGAAGACACGCAAGGTCGTGAAAATCATCGAATGATGCAATCGGAGGGGTCTCCTGCAGAGGCCCCTTCTTCCCCGCCCGTTATCATCGAATATGCTCCGGGCTTGCCGAAACGCCTTTGTGATTTGCACGCCGTTCCAAGGCGTATGCGTGCAGCCTGGCGTGCCCTTTATCACATAGCCCGTATATCTCGCTGTCTCGTCAGCATGATAACGCATCGCATTGGACGGCAGACAGGCCTGCCGGCCATACGGTATGAACAGCTATGTAGCCGATATCCCTGTTACCGTCCGGATGAGGTCGAGGAATTCTGAACCGCCATTTTATGTGCGTACCGCATCGAGAACGGCCTGGATCAGTCGGTTGGATCGCACATTCCGCGGTCGCAGCAAGCCGATTTCACGGATGGGGGCGTTCTTGAGAGGCAGCCGGGCAATCCGCAGATTGTCGAAAAGCGAGGAATGCCAGTCGGGCATCAGCGATACGCCCAGCCCCGCTTCCACCATGACGGCGATCGCTTCCAGCGAGTCCAGCTCGAGCCATTCGCGCGGCAGGATGCGGAGCGACTGGAGATAGGTGTCCGCCAGCCGTCCGCCCCAGTTGCTTCTGTCATAGCGGATGAACGGCTGCTCGCGAAGCAATTGCTCGGCCGGCGTTTCGGCGAGTTCCGGCGGCGCCAGCAAAACGAACGGCTCCGAGCGGATCAGATCCCATTGCAATGTCTTCGGTATGGCGAAGGGCGGCTTGACGAGGATTGCGGCATCGATCTTCTCTTCGAGAAGGCCGTTGTAGAGTTCCGCCGACGTGCCCGGCAGCAGGAAGATGTCTGCGCCCGGAATGGTGTCGAAGACCCGGCGCAGGCCGACGGGGAGCAGCCCCGTCAATGCCGTCGAGATGGCCCCGAGGCGCAGCTCGCCGAATGCCTGGTCGTCATGCGCCAGACTTTTCAGCTCCCTGACCTCCGAAAGGACCCGCCTGCTTTTCTCCACAATGGCCAGCCCGGCCTCGGTGGGCCTCACCCGCCTTCCGGATCGGGCGAGAAGAGGCAGGCCGATTTCATCCTCCAGTGCCTGAATGCGCTGCGCGATGCCGGCCGGCGTCACGCCCAGTCGTCGCGACGCCTCCGCCAGCGAGCCATGCTGGACGACGATGAGAAAAGTTTCGAGAAAGCGCGTCTCCATAATTATGTTTCCTATCGTCTGAAAGAACAAAAAGGAAGGTTTTCTTCTGTTTGCGACCGGTCATAGTAGGCTGGAACCATTGGAGGAAGAGTTGGATCTTCAGTTGAGCAACAAGACGGCACTTGTCTTCGGAGCCGGCGGCGGCCTTGGCGGTGCAATCGCGAAATCGCTGGCGGGCGAGGGCGTTTCCGTCGTCGTCGCGGACATAAACGAGGAGAGCGCGAAAGTGACTGCGGATGCCATCGCGGCTGCGGGCGGCAAGGCGCTTGCGCTGGCATGGGATATTGCCGACCTGTCGCTGATCGGCGCGAGGCTTGCCGACATCGGAAGGGCGTTCGGACCGGTCGACATTCTGGTCAACAATACCGGCGGACCGCCGCCGACGCCGGCTGCGGGACAATCGCCGGAAGACTGGTCGAAATATTTCGACTTGATGGTCAGATCCGTCATCGCCGTCACGGATGCCGTTCTGCCGTCCATGCGCGAGCGCAAGTGGGGCCGCATCATCACGTCGACCTCGTCGGGCGTCGTCGCGCCGATCGCCAACCTCGGAATATCCAACAGCCTGCGCCTCGCGCTGGTGGGCTGGTCGAAGACCCTGGCCCGCGAGGTCGGCCGCGACGGCATTACGGCAAACGTCGTTCTGCCGGGCCGTATCGCGACGCGGCGCATCGTCTTTCTCGACGAGCAGAAGGCGAAGCGCGAGAACAGGCCGGTGGCGGATGTCACCGCTGAGAGCACCGGCTCCATCCCGGTCGGGCGCTATGGCGATCCGAAGGAGTATGGCGACACGGTCGCTTTTCTCGCCAGCCCGCGCGCATCCTATATCACCGGTTCCATCATCCGCATCGATGGCGGCCTGATCGGCAGCATCTGAAAGAAAGCGAGGTCTTCATGTCACTCGATCCCCGCACGGTTGAAATACTGCAGGGCATTTCAACGGCGACACTGACGACGGTTCTCTTGAAGAAAGGGCTGCGCAACGTCTGGATGCGCGGCACAAAGCCGTTGAAGCCAGGGCAGGGGCGTGTCGTCGGCAAGGCCTTCACCTTGCGGTTCATTCCTGCCCGCGAAGATCTTGCCACGCCCGCCAGCTGGGCTTCGCCGATCTCGACCCGCGCCGCCATCGAAGCAATGCCCGAGGGCTGCATCGCGGTGGCGGATGCGATGGGGACCGTCGACGCCGGTATCTTCGGCGATATCCTCTGCGCCAGAATGGCAAAGCGCAATGTCGCCGCTCTCGTGACCGACGGTGTGATGCGCGATGCCGAGGGCGTTCTCGCAAGTGGCATGAAGGTGTGGTGCAACGGCGTGGCGGCGCCGCCTTCGGTCGCCGGCCTGACGTTCGTCGGCTGGCAGGAGCCGATCAATTGCGGCGGCGTCGCCGTTTTCCCGGATGAAATCGTCGTGGTCGACGAAGATGGGGCGGTCCTCATTCCGGCTGCCTTTCTTGAACACGTCCTCGCCGAGGCTCCGGAACAGGAGCGCATGGAAGCGTGGATCATGCGTGAGGTCGATCGAGGCGTGCCGCTTCCGGGGCTTTATCCGATGAATGCAGAAACGAAGGCCAGATATCAGGCCTGGAAGGACAGCCAGCAATGACGTTCAGCACCGAATCCAAAGGCGTCTATGCGATCGCGACAACGCCGTTCTTCGAGGACGGCTCGATCGACTTCAATTCCATCGACAGGCTGACGGACTTTTACGAGGAAAGCGGCTGCACCGGCGTTACCATCCTGGGCATCATGGGAGAGGCACCGAAGATGGAACCGGAAGAGAGCCGGGCCATCGTCAAGCGGGTCGTCTCTCGCTCCAGGATTCCCGTCATCGTCGGCGTCTCTGCGCCGGGTTTTGCGGGGATGCGCTCTCTGGCGCGGGACTCGATGGACATGGGTGCGGCAGGCGTCATGATCGCGCCGCCGCCCGCGCTGCGGACGGACGACCAGATCGTCAATTATTTCGGCGGCGCCGTCGAGGCCGTCGGCGAGGCCGTGCCGTGGGTGCTCCAGGACTATCCTCTCACCTTGACGGTGGTCATGGCGCCTGGCGTGATCGCGAGGATCATGACCAACCACAAATCATGCCGGATGCTGAAGCACGAAGACTGGCCGGGTCTGGAGAAGATTTCGGCCCTGCGGGCAATGCAGAAAGCCGGCACGCTGCGCAACTTCTCGATCCTGTGCGGCAATGGCGGTCTCTTTCTCGATTTCGAGCCGGAGCGCGGCGCCGATGGGGCCATGACGGGCTATGGCTTCCCGGACATGCTCACCGAATTGATGGCATTGTCCGCCGCCGGCAAAAGGGACGAGGCGCACGACCTGTTCGATGCCCATTTGCCGCTGATCCGCTACGAGCAGCAGCTCGGAATCGGTCTTGCCGTCCGCAAGCATGTGCTCAAGCGGCGCGGCGTGATCGCCACTGACGCCCAGCGTAAGCCGGCGCAGATGCTCACGCCCACGGCGAGAGCCGAAGTCGACTATCTGCTGGCCCGCGTCGGCAGGCGCGACGAGCGCGCGGCGCTTTAACCGAAGGAAGGCCGGCAAGGAGAGCATGCATTCCGCCGCGAACGGTCACGCGAACTTATGAAATGCGAGACCGTTCCAGCCGCATCAAGCGGCCGGTCCGGCAGCTGGCGTTACAAACGCCCCACCGTCAGATAATTGCCTTCTTTCAGCAACGTCGCCTGCGGTCCTTCCACGACCGGTCGCGAAGGGGGTGCGATGCGGAAGCCGTTCTTTCCCCCCGATTTCACCTCGTAGAGGACATGATCCGCCTTCGCGAAGATGTCCTTGGGCGACTGGCCGGGGACGATGATCGCAGCTCCGACGGATGTCGCGATGCGAATGTTCCTCGTTGGCGTTGCGATCGTCCAATGCATGCCCTTCACCACGCGGGCGGCAATCTTTGCGAGATCTTCGGGCGATGAGCATGGGTGGATCACGGCAAATTCGTCGCCGCCGATACGGGCGACCATGTTGGCTTCGGGGACAGCCCGCGAGAGCCTGCGGCCGGCAACCTTTAGGCAATCGTCGCCGGCCTGATGTCCAAGCGTATCGTTGACGGACTTGAAGCCGTCGAGGTCCGCCAGGAGCAGGGCCTTAGTTCCGTGACTGCCGGTTCCGCATATCTCGCTGAAGAAGGTTTCGAACCTCGTGCGCGAGGTGAGCCCTGTGAGGATATCGCGCTCCGCCAGATGGCGAAGCTGCTCCATCATTGTCTTCTCGGCGGTGATATCCTGCTTGACCCCGAATATTCTCGCGGCGTTTCCGCCGGTAAACTCCACGCAGGCGGTTATTCTGATCCACCGGTTGTTGCCTTTTGCCGTCACGATCTGGGCATCCAGGGCGAAGCCCTCGCCTGTGCGGATTGCCCTGTCGCGGACCTCGCTGAGCTGCCTGCGGGCTTCCGGCGTGTAGAGCTTGATGATTTCGTCGCGCGCCAGCGGCGTCTGCGGGGCGAGATCGAAGAACTCGTAGACCATATCCGTCCATTTCAGCGTTTGATCCGGCAGGCTGCATTCCCATACGCCGATCCGAGCCGCCTTGAACGAGCGATCGAACAATTCCCGCAGGTGCATGAATTCCTGTGAGCCGACCGCGTGAGGCTGCGGTATTTCATTTGCATTGCAAGGCATAAGACGCCCTCGCCAACTGAACGAAGATGGTTTGCCGATCTCATAGCGACGTCCCGGATTACCATCGAGGACAGAGGCTTGCACATATTGCTTGCGTTCGGGTTTCCAAAAATACCGACAGCCTAAATTTTTTCCAATGAAGATTCGAGTTTGCGGGCACGGCCGGGCTATGTCTTCGCGGAACGACAAAGCGAGGCGCCCGCCTGCAGCGACGGCGCTCCCGCCAATTTCGGGCCGGAACACATCGCCGCTCCGCCCAAAGATCGGATTCCCGCAACCACCCGGGGAAACCGGGTTGCATCCAAGTGATACAGCCGCGCTTCCGCATTCAACGGATTTCTGCGGTGCATCTTCGGATCGCGCCACCGGGGTTGCTCGGCGCGGGACGGCGCACGCGGCCGGCAGAGGCCTATCAGCGTTTCGTGGAAGAGCTGAAACGCGCGCGGATGCGGGCTGCTCTTGCGCCTCGACGGAATGACGCAACTGAAAGCCGGTTTTCGGGTGTATGACGAAAACATCCGATATTGGATCGGGCAGCGGCACGCCCTAGATCAGAGCCTGAAGAGGCATCGGCCGTCTCCCCGCGCCTCCCGGGGATGGGAAGGACATGCAATGATCTATGATGCCGTTATTGTCGGCTCCGGCTTTTCCGCCATCGCCACGGTTTGCAACCTTGTGGAACTGCTTCCCGAATCCGCATCCATCGCCGTCATCGGTGACGACCCGGGATTCGGGCGCGGCACCGCCTATCGCACGGAGTTGTATCTGCATCGCCTGAATGTACCGGCCGGTCGCATGAGCCTGTTTCCGGATCGCCCGACCGCCTTCGTCGACTGGCTGCGGGCGCACAGGCGGCCTTTGGATGCCGGGGATTTCGCCTCGAGGCAGGATTACGGTCTCTATATCCGCGACAGCCTGGCTGCTCTGCTGCGAAACAGGAAATCGCGTTGCCGGGTCGATTTCATCAAGGCGAAGGCGACCGGTTGTGTGGAGCGATACGGCGGCGCGCTCGGCTTTCTGCTGGACAATGGCAACGAGATCGCGGGGCGAAGCATCGTGCTTTGCCTTGGTGTCGGAAACGCCACCTTGCCGGTCGACCTGTCGCGATTGTCCGCCGCTGCACGCGCGCATGTTATCGAAAACCCTTGGCGACTGTCCTGGCTCAGACGCGTCCGGGCGAGCGACAGCGTTTGCATCCTCGGATCGGGCCTGACGATGATCGATCAGGCTCTGGCTTTGTTTGCCCACGGATTTACGGGAAAAGTGACCGTATTGTCACGGCGGGGCCTCGTTCCGCTTGCCCACGTCAGTCACCCGAAGCCGGCGATGGAGATCGATGTCGATGCGTTGCCCGGGCGGATGAGCGAACTCCTTCACGTCCTGCGTCGCGAGAGCGTGCGCGGCGGCGACTGGCGCCGGATCATGGACGGTCTACGCCCGCAGACGCAAGCTCTCTGGCGCGGGTTGCCGGACGCCGAGCGCCGGCGCTTTCTGCGGCATGCCTTGCCCTGGTGGAATATTCACCGCCATCGCGTGGCGCCGGATGTGTTTCGCCGGTTCGAAGGCATGCTTCGGAGCGGGCAGATTTCGGTTCGTGCCGGCTATCTGCTGGATGTGGAGGAAGCGGACACCCTGACATTGCACTACCGGCCGCGGGGACGGAAGTCCGTCGCGTCAATTGAGGCGAATTGGGTGGTGAATTGCACCGGCATGGAGCGGGCAGGCATCGCACACTCGCCCTTGCTGCGGGAAATGCGACGCCAAGGCTTGATCGAAGCCGACCCGCTCGGCCTTGGCATCGTTGTCGATGCCCGGTCGCGCATCCCACGCTCGGAGGGCAACGATACGGTCATCTACACCGTCGGCGCACTCACTGCCGGCCAGTTCTGGGAGATCACCGCGGTCCCGGATATCCGCATGCAGGCAAGGAATGTCGCCCAGGCCATCGCTGAGCGTGTTTGATCTCCGGCCCATCGGCGATTTCAGGAAAGTCTGCCGCCGGCGCACGTTCATATGCGTCCGCACTGTCAGCCTGTCGGTTCACGCCAGTTTGGGGGTCAGCATCTCGAACCTGTCGCGGATCGTCGAACAGGTATCGCCGCCGAGCCGTGCAATGGAGTCGATGATGTTCGGATCGACATGCAAGCCTTCATCCACGGCGCCTTCATGATAATGCGCAAAGACGATCTCGCCCATGATGATCTGGCGCGACTTGCCCAGCTCCAGCGTGATATGCCGGCGGCATTCGAACGCAGCCGGGGCTTCCTTTATCCAGGGTGAAGCAACCATCCGACCGGGTAAGGCGGTCAGCCCGGCTTCCCTCATCTCGTCGACGCCCCTTGGGTATTTCGCGCCGCAGATATGCATCGCCTCGGCTATGGCATGCGAGACGATGTTGACCGTGAAGACCTCGGTCATCCGGATATTGTGACCTGTATCCTTGAAGGACATGTCCGGCTTGTTTTCGACGCCGATCGCGACGATCGGCGGATCGGCGGACAGGCAATTGAAGAAGCTGAAAGGAGCCGCGTTGTATCGGCCATGCTCATCCACGGTTGTCACCAGGGCGATCGGCCGTGGAATGATCGTGCCGATCATCAGCTTGTACCGCTCATGTGCGGTAAGCCGGGTGAAATCGAAGGCAGTCCTGTCGCTCGAGGCGCTACGGCTTTCATGCATATGGGAAACGCTATTGCTCATTTTACACCAAAAACCGCTTCATCGCCGCTCAGGGATTCAAATCCCCCGGCAGTCAATACGCACGGCATGCTGGCGCCAACGCAGCCGACGCCGTCCTCGTAGAGGCAGGGGGTCACATGGAAGCACATGCCTTCCTCGAGAACGGCATCGAAATCGCGGCGGATCGCCATGACGTCGTCCTCGCCCCAGCCGGGCGGGAACGAGCCGCCGATGCTGTAGGCCGGGCGCGTGACCATCCATTCGGCAAAGCCACGGCGTTCGATCACGCCTTCGAACAGACGCGCCGCTTCGTGTGCCGTCATCCCGGGGCGAACATGGGCGAAGCCTTCGTCGAGGGCCTCCTTGCAGACATCGAACATGCGCCGAACCCGGTCGGACGGCGCTCCGATCGAGTAGAAGCGGAAGATCGGCGTGTGATAATCAAAGACGGAAGCGGCAGGCTCGATATTGACCAGTTCCCCGCGCGCAATGGGTGCCCCGCACCAGGTAACATGGGCGCGAGCCGTGCGCGGGCCTGCGCAGACATTCGCCATCTTCGCCGGCCGATGGCTGCCGTTGGCGAGCATGCTGCCGGTAACGACCGCCGCAAGCTGGGTATCGGTCATTCCCTCGTGCAACGCCTCGAACCCATCGCGGCACGACTGCGCCGCAATCCGGCCTGCCCGCCGCAGAAGCTCGATTTCCGCGGGGCTCTTGACGCGGCGCAGCCGTTCGACAAGCCCGGAGGCGTTGAGGATCGCCGGGTCCTTCGGTCCAACGAAGCCGCGCAGAGCCGTCTGCACGGTGCCGTATTCGACCGCGATCACGGCTTTGCCGGGGACGAAATCGGCGAGCGTGCGGTCGAGGACGGTCGAATAGTCCTGGCCGTCCGGCACGCCGATACCTTCATCCGCCCAGATCCTGCCCTTGAGGGCCCTGATGTTGCTGAGCTCCGTCAGGCGCATCACCCAGATCGCCTTGCCGTCGGCCCGAACGATCAGGGAGGTTGCGCCATAGGCAAGCGATCCGAACCCGGTCAGGTAGTACATATTCTCGGTCGAGTTCAGCACGCAGGCATCGATGCCATGTTCGGCCATGAGTGTTCGCAGGGCATCCCTGCGTGCCAGGTACTCGTTGGGTTGGAAAGGCAAGCGGTCGAAGTCGGTCGGCATGTTTCTGCTCGCTGTTGGATGGTCGATCTGATGGGGGGGCGCTGTGAGGCCGGCAGTCCTGGACGTCGCCTCAATCGCTTTTCTTGACGTTCCAGAACACGGGAACATCCTGCGTCGTCAGCACGCCGGAAAGCTTGTTCGAATACGCCACGAACGTGTTCCACTGGCCGAGCGGGATATGATGCCCGGTTTCGAAGGCCCGTTTGGAATATTCCGCCGCGACGGCCTTCTGTGCGTCGATCCCGTCGGCAAGGGCCCATTTCAGACGCAGGTCCTCAAGCGTCTTGTCGCAGGGCCAGCCGAAAATGCCCTTCTCGCAGGCGGCGGAGAAGGTGATGCTCCAGACCGGATTGGCGACAACCTGTCCGCCGACATAGGAATGAAGCAGGTTCCAGCCGCCCTTATCCGTCGGCTCGGTGGAGTTCCGGCGCTTCAGCACGGTCGCCCAGTCCATGGCCTGCACGTCGACCGTCAGGCCGATGTCGCGCATGGCCTGCACCGTCACCACCGTTTCCGGATGCACGATGCTCTCGTCGGTCGGGTCGAGGATCACGATCGGCTTGGAAAAGTCCCAGCCGGCCTCCTTGAAAAGCGCCTTGGCCTTCTCGGGATCGGGCGCCTTGAGGGCATCGAGCCCGGCCTCGGTTTCCATCGGGCTGCCGCATATGAAGAAAGAGGCGCAGGTCTTGTAATAATCCGGATTGCCGTTGACCGCCTGGAGGTAGGCCTGCTGGTTGGTCAGGTAGAACATCGCCTGCCGGGCTTTCGGATTGTCGAAGGGCGGCTGCGTGTGGTTGAAGAAAAGCGTGCCCTGTGTGCCGGTCTCGTTGATGACCTGGGTTTTCAGGTTGCCGGCCGCCTCGATGATCGGAAGAAGGTCCAGCGACGGGTTCTGCCAAAAATCGATTTCGCCGCTCATCAGGGCCGACAGGGCCGTCTGCTGATCCTTGATGATATCCCATTCGACCCGGTCGAACTGTGCGACCTTGCCGCCGGCCAGGCCGCTGGCCGGCTCCGGCCGCGGAACATAGTCGGCGAATTTCTCGTAAACGATCTTGCTGCCGGGAATCCACTGGGCCTTGTCGAACTTGTAGGGACCGGAGCCGATATATTCGGTGATTTCCTTGTAGGGATCGGTCTCGGCGATGCGCTTCGGCATCATGAAGGGAACGTTCGACGCCACCTTGCTGAGAGATTCCAGGACGATGCCGTAGGGCTCCTTGAATTCCAGCTCGAAGGTCTTGTCGTCGATGACGCGCATCTCCTTCAGCTCGCGCGCCATCAATTGTCCCGCGGCATCGCGCGCCTGCCAGCGCTTCAGCGAGGCTACGCAGTCCTCGGCCTTGACCGGCTGGCCGTCATGCCATTTCAGCCCGTCGCGCAGGGTGAAGCGATACGTTTTCTTGTCCGCCGAAAGCTGCATGTCCTGGACCATTTCCGGCTGCGGCTTGAAGTGTTCATCGAGCGCGTAGAGCGTGTCGTAAATCATGAAGCCGTGCATTTTCACGATATCGGCCGTCGACCCCATGGGGTCGAGCACTTGCAGGTCGGCGCTCGGAACGATCCGCAGGGTGCTTTCGGCCCAGGCGGCGCCGGCGCCGAGGCCTGACAGCAGGAATGCCGAGGCAAGCAAGGTTCTGCATGTGGCCTTAATCGAATTGATCATTGTCATTCCCCTTTTTGTTCAGGTCGTTTTTTCACGCCAGGAGCTTTTGTTCCGTCCTGCCGGGTATCGCCGCGAGAAGTTCGCGCGTGTATCGATGGGCCGGAGCGGCAAAAATGGAGGACACGGTTCCCTGTTCGACGATTTCGCCGCGATGCATGACGATCAGCCGATCGCAGATCTGCGCCGCCACGCGCAAATCGTGGGTGATGAAAAGGATCGCCAAGTCGAAGCGCTTCTGGATGTCGTCGATCAGGCGCAGGACCTGCGCCTGGACCGAGACGTCGAGCGCCGACACGGCCTCGTCCGCCACCAGGATGTCGGGTTCCATCGCCAGGGCTCGCGCGATCGAAATACGCTGCCGCTGGCCGCCGGAGAACTGATGCGGAAAGCGATCCACCGCATGCGGCTCCAGCCCGACGAGTTGCATGAGCTCGCGTGCGCGCTCCAGCGCTTCGGCCTGGCTCCGCCCGAAGTTCATCGGCCCCTCGATGATCGACTGGCCGACAGTGCGCCGCGGATTGAGCGACCTGTAGGGGTCCTGAAAGATCATCTGCATGCGTTGACGCAGCGTACGGCCGCCCGGGGCCTGCGGCAATTCCACGTCGCCGGACGAAGGCTCGATCAATTGCATGATGCACCGTGCAAGCGTCGATTTTCCGGAGCCGGATTCGCCGATAATGCCGAGCGTTTCCCCGCGCCGAACGGAAAGGGAGGCCCCCTGGAGGGCATGGACGGTTCGGGATTTGCGAAACAGGCTGCCGCTTCGATATGTCTTTGTCAGCGCCTCGGCCTTGAGAGCGACATCGCCGGTTATGACATGCCCGTTTCGCTTCGGCTCCAGCGTGGGAACAGAGGCGATCAGCATGCGCGTGTAGTCGGAGACCGGCGTATCGAGCACCTGACTGGCGGCGCCCTGCTCGATCATCTTGCCGGCTCTCATGACGACCACCCGGTCCGCGATTTCGCGGACGACGCCGATGTCGTGCGTGATGAACAGCACGCCCATGCCGCGCTTGCGCTGAAGGTCGCGAATTTGTGCCAGAATTTGCGCCTGCGTCGTTACGTCGAGTGCTGTCGTCGGTTCGTCCGCGATCAGCAATTTCGGTTGCAGGATCAGCGCGGCTGCGATGAGAACGCGTTGCCGCTGGCCGCCGGAGAGCTGATGCGGGAAGGCGTGATACAGGCTTTCCGGCTCCGGCAGGCGAACTTCCGCCATGGCGGCCACGACCTTGTCGAAGCGTTCTCTGGACGATAGCGACAGATGGGTCCTCAGAACCTCGTCGATTTGCTTGCCAACGCTCTGAACGGGATTGAGCGCCGTCATCGGCTCCTGAAAGATCATTCCAATGCTGCGCCCGCGCAGATCCCGCATCTCGGCCGGCGTTGCCCTGGTGATGTCCCTGCCTTCGAACAGGATACGTCCGGCAGGCTTCGGGAAAACCTTCGGCAACAGCCCCATGATGGATTGTGCCGTCACCGATTTTCCGGACCCCGACTCTCCAACGACGCAGACGATTTCGCCGGCGGCGACCGAGAAGGAGACGTGATCGACGGCAAGGCCGCGATCGCCGCTGCCGGGGAGGGAAATGGCGAGGTTTTCGACCTCGACGACAGGTGGGGTCGTTTTCATCGAAATTCCCTCACATCCGTTTTGCGATCCGGGGATCGAGCGTATCGCGCAGCCCATCCCCGAGCAGATTGATGCCAAGCACCGTGAGAGCCAGGAAGAGGCTCGGCAGAAAGACCAGGCGGGGAGCAACCTGGAAGAACGTGCGGCCTTCGGAAATCATGTTGCCCCAGCTCGGAATTTCCGGCGGCAATCCCGTCCCGAGGAAACTCAGCCCCGCCTCGATCAGGATGGCGGAGGCGCAGATGTAGGTGCCGAGCACCATCAAAGGCGCGTATGCGCTGGGCAGGATATGGCGCAGGAGGATCTTCGGGGTCGGCGTGCCGACGGAGATGGCCGCCTCGATGAACGGTTCCTCGCGCACGGTCAGCACGACGCTGCGCACCAGCCGGACGACGCGCGGGATTTCGGGGATCGTCAGCGCGGCGACGACGCTTGCGATGCCGGCGTGGGTCAGCGAGACGAGCGCGATGGCCAGCAGGAAAGTGGGAATTGCCATCAGGCCATCCATGATGCGCATCACCACGGCATCCACCCAGCGGAAGTAACCCGTCACCAGCCCGAGCGTGACGCCGGCAGTCAGCGCGACCGTCGCGACGCAGAGCCCGATGAGGATCGAGCTGCGCGCACCGTAGATCGCACGGCTGTAGACATCGCGCCCAAAAAGGTCCGTTCCGAACCAGGCAAGCGCGGAGGGCGGCTTCAGGCGCATGCCCGGCGCGATACGCGTGGGATCGACGGTTCCGAGAAGCGGAGCAAGGATTGCGATGACGACGATGGTCGCAACGAGCAATCCGCCGATGAGGATGGAGGGATGGAGCAAAGGCGCAGGAAGCCGGCGCTTTGCGGAAACCGGGGCGAGGGGGGACGAAGCGGGGCTGTTCATCAGTAGCGTACTCGCGGGTCGAGGAAGGCGTAGCCAATGTCGATCGCCAGGTTGACGAGGACGTATACGCCGGAGAATACGAGGATGACGCCCTGGATGACGGGGTAATCACGCTTCAATATGGCGTCCACGACGAGGCGCCCGATACCGGGAATGTTGAAGACAGTCTCGATCACCACCACGCCGCTGATCAGCAGCGCAACGCCGATGCCGATGACGGTCAGGATCGGTATGGCGGAGTTGCGCAGGGCGTGCCGTGTCACCACGATGCGCTCCTTCACGCCCTTGGCCCGCGCGGTCCGGATGAAATCCTCGCCCATCATTTCAAGAACGCTTGCCCGCGTGATGCGTGCGATCAGCACGAGATAGGCAAGCCCCAGCGTCATGGTGGGCAGCGCGATATTGGACAGGAAAGGGAGGATGCCCTGGCGAATGCTGGTGAATCCCTGCACCGGCAGCACATGCAGCTGCAGCGAAAACACATAGATGAGGCAGTAGCCGAGCACGAAGACCGGGATCGAGAACCCGAGAACGGAGATGAGCATGAGCGCACGATCCAGCCAGCTTCCAGCGGTGGCGCCGGCAATCGTGCCGAGAGGAACCGCAATCAGGATCGAAAAGACGATCGTCGTCAGCGTCAGGGAGGCGGTCGGCTCCAGGCGCTGCAGAATGAGATCGGCGACGGGAATGTTCGAGAAGATCGACATGCCCAGATCGCCACGCAAAAGCGAGCCGGCCCAGAGGATGAACTGGGTCAGCAGCGGCTGGTCCAATCCGAGCGTCGTGCGGATTCTGTCGATCGTCGCGGCGTCGGCATTGTCGCCCGCGATGACGACGGCAGGATCGCCCGGGCTTAGCCTCAACAGCAGGAAAACCACGATCGAGACGATCAGGATCACCGGGACCAGACTGAGGATTCGCTTGGCGATGAACGATAGCATGCAATAGTTCCCGCATTTTTCATTTATTATTGTATGCAATTTTTGCCATCTTACGCATGCAATCAATCTTTCGTAAAGAGCCATTCGTCGCTCCGGCGAAAATAATCCGACCGGGAGCTGGACAATTTCTCAGGGCTTGGGAGAGCAAAAAAAGGCTGGACACACACAATAGTCGTATGCAATTCGAGGAGAAACCTAGAGGTGGGAGACCGGGAATGGCAAAGAAAGCAAGCGATGCGGGCGGTGGCCGCTCCCAGGCTGTGCATCGCGCTTTGAAGCGGGCCATCATTGATCAGGCCCTGACGCCAGGATCGAAATTGCCGGAAGATTCGATCGGCGAGCGAATGGGTGTCAGCCGGACGCTCGTCCGCGAGGCGCTGGTTCGCTTGAGCCAGGAAGGCTTGGTCGAACTGCGGCCCAACAAGGGAGCGGTGGTTGCCCGGCCCAGCCTGGAAGAGGGGCGCGATCTGTTCCTGACGCGCATGGCGTTGGAGCGGCTGGTGGTGGAAACCCTTTCGGGCAACTTGACTCCGGATCAGATCGACGCGCTTTCGGCCCACATAGAGGCGGAGAACGCCTCCAGAGCGCAGCACGCCACGTCGATCCGCCTGGCAGGCGAATTCCACACGCTTCTCGCCCAGATGACGAATAATTCCAGCCTCATCCGCTATGTGAACGAACTGGTTGCCCGCAGTTCGCTGATACTTGCGCTTTACGGGCGGCCGCATTCGTCCGAATGCGCGGTGTCGGAGCATCGGGACCTGCTGGACAGGTTGATTGCCGGCGATACTGCCGAGGCAGTCGCTCTCATGTCCCATCATCTCGATTCCATAACCATTCGCGCCGTTCTTCCCAAGGAAGACGACATCAGGGATGTACTGTCCGCCTATGCCTCGGCGGAAGGCCTGGGTTAGACAATCGGGTCTTTCCTTATAAGAGCCGCCACGGGGCGCCCGCTTTCGATCTGCCGCCACCGGCTGCGAGGAATGCACGGCGCCGACGTCCGCAGAGGCTTGTCTCCATGCATAGGGCATGGACGACGAGGCGCCGGCCTCCGGCGATATGCGCTGAAAGCAGTAGCGCTTTATTCCCTTAATCCTGTCCTCCCGATCCAACGCGCGCAAGACTTCCGCTCCTGCCCATCGGGAGGAACGGCCTTCAAATCAGCGCGACGAGATAATGGTGCTCTACGTGTTCAAGGAATGTCGGAGCTGCTGCAGATGTCCTCTGGCTCATACGAACTGCATGTAAATTTAATCGCCGTGAGATTTCAAAAATGGCCGGAGACGCCGGTTCCACGTTCGCCTAGCATCGAGGCGCAAGGGCCTGGTCGAACGTGATCGGTTTGACTTGCTGCGATAAAGAAAGCGGTTTGGTGAAGAATGGTGATAGTATTCCGATGTCGGTCCGACAGGTTTTCGGCCGTTGCCCGCACTGGCGAGCCGGCCGGATTGGGGGGTACAATGATTAGAGAGACCGCGACCGGTGACGCTCACTCCATCGTCCGGCGGGAGCGCCACGGCGATTGGATCCTTTCCATAGTGAGCGAGACGGTGGCCGACCGCCCGCGGCAGCGCTGCACGATCTCCCATGTGCAGTTCGATCTAGAGACGCGCAAGCCTATCCTGTCGATCGAACTGTATCCCGAAAAAAGAGGCTTGAGGGGGACGCTGGTCCTCCCGGCCGGCCTGCGTCGGGAAAACGGCGTGATGCTGGAAGGAGACGAGGCTGCCTCCGGGCTGGCGCAGCCGTTCAGAGCAGAGTTTCCGCTCGGTTGCGCCGTCGATCTTGATCTCGATGCAGCCATGATCGCCAGCTTGAGGCGGGACCGCAACCTGCATGTAAGGGCGACCGCCGATAATACGGGCCGGGAGGTGATCTTCTCCATCCCGCTCAATGGATTTTCCGCCACTCTGAGGCGGGCATTTTCCATTGCCGATCCGAGCGTCGGGACGCGCGCTCGCCGATCGAGCCGGATCGCTCATTACGGCAATTCCATGAAAAGTTGAACCGTTCCGGGGCTGCCGCCAAGGTGGCGGGCGCTTTCCCGGTATTGCTCCAGCTCGGCAATTACCAGCGCGTGCGCTCGGACAAACAGATGGAAGCCTGAGGTGCTTTCAGGCCAGGAAAGGCATTCCCGTTCAGGCCGAGCCACGAAGCATGATTTCGCCGTTCAACAGGATAGTCGAAGGACCGGCTGCCGTCATGTTCTGATCGTCCTGATCGATCATGCGGAACAGAAGGTCCATGGCTCCCTGGGCAATCTGCCTGTAATCCTGCGCGACGGTCGTGATGGGCGGGCAGGCGTAACGCGACAACGGATGATCGTCATGGCCGGCGATTCGCAGCTCGCCTTGGCCGGTTTGGCCGACTTTTATGCCGGCGTGATAGGCCGCCGCAATCGCGCCGAAGGCAATTCGGTCGTTCGCGCACAGGATGGTGTTGGTCGGAAAGCCGCCGCTTTCGATAAACCTCACTGCCTGCTCGAAGCCGAAGCGTTCGAAATCCCAGGTGCCGCCGCTGGAAATGGGCAGAACGACCGGCTCCTTGTTCAATTGCCGCATGGCGTCGGCATAGGCTTGCTCTCTCGTTCTGGCATTGGTGTTGACGAGGGGCATGCCGAGATAGCAGGGAGGCTCGCCGGATCGGCACAGATATTCCACCATCAGCTTGAAGCTCTGGCGATTGTCCGTGCCCACGAACGGCGAGCTGTCATCCAGGGGGGAATCGACATAGATGAGCGGAATGGATTGCCCCAGTGCATGCAGGGTTTCCTGCTGCGACTTGACGCCGAGCGCTGCGATGACGGCGCCGGCGACGTTCATCGAGCGCAGGGTTTCGATCGCGCGGGCCTCCAGCGCCGCGTCGCCGTCCGACGACAGGACGAATGCAAGATAGCCGGAGCCGTTCGCGATGACTTCGATGCGGCGCGTCAGCGCCATGTAGAACGGGTCGGTGGTGTCGGGAACGATGATGCCGAGAATGTTGCTGCGGCGGCGATTGAGGTTCACGGCGAAGATATTGGGCCTGAAGCCGCTATCTTTCAAAGCGGCTTCGATAATGTCGCGCGTTTTCTTCCGTACGGATGCGGGGTCGTTGAAGTACTTCGATACCGTTGGTCTGGACAGCCCGACAAACTCGGAAAAGTCCTCCATGGTCTTGATGGGCTTTTCTGACAACCCTTGTTCCACCTTGCAGTTATCGATCTTGATCTTAGGTGCTTCTTACGGCCCCCTGTTCGGTGCCTGTTCGAAAACTCACCGGCACGCTTCGAAATAATCTTCCAAAACGAGGTCTATCGCGTCAAGGGCGAGCGCTTCGGCGCGCGGAGCAATTTTACCTTGGCGAACCGATTGATAGCTTGGCCGCAGATACTGGCTGATCAGCGTTTCGGGAATGTCGATGCCTTCCAGCAGGGCAAAAAGCGACGTCACGGCCGCCGCGATTTCAGGATGCGGCCAGTAGTAGCGGATGCGGTCGCTGTAGCTGAAATGACGCTGGATATGCCGTTCCGACTCCGAGCCGTGGTAGTATTTTTCCCAGTTGCCGGGATCGGCGGTCAGAACGCGTTCGATGACGGCGACGAGCGTTTCCTGCCGCTTGCCGGGGGACAGAAACTCGGCGATCCGGTCCAGGCCGTAATAGGCTTCCCGAAGCGCAAAGGTGAGGCCCGGACCGACCTTCAAAATTGCGAAGCCGTCCAGCACCAGTTGCCGAAGCGCTTCGCGGCTTTGATAGTCGGTGGAATGGGCCTCGAACACCAGGCCCGGCAAATCCGAAAGCGCCGCACTCAGGGCCGCCGCCTTCTGCGGGATATAGGCGATCACGTTCTCGTTGCCGAACTCGACGCCGGGCTGGACGACCGCGCCGATGACGCGGGAAAACGCCTCCTTCACGCCCGCCGCTTCGAAGGCCCGGCGGTGAACGGCAATCGTTTCAAGGGCTGCCTCCGGCTTCGTCACCTCCAGAACGTCCAGCTCCTCCATCGCGCCGCCCGGAATGGGAACTTCGGTGCCGACGATATAAACGGGTTTCACGCCCGGCTTTCCTTGCAGCGCCTTCTCCGCCACAGCCGCAAGACGGGCCGCGCGCTCCGCCGTCAGGGCATCTGGAAGTGCGACCGGCTCGCCTGCGCAGCCCATGCTCGTATCGAGATGCAGTTTGGTGAACCCCGCCTCGGCATAGGCCTTGATCATCTCGCAGGCCTTCGCCATGGCGTCGTCGGCCGGCAGCGTCTTCCAGGGATTCGGGCCGAGATGGTCGCCGCCAAGGATCAGCCGATCCGGCGGAAAGCCTGTCTTTGCGGCTATCGTCTCGACAAAGCTTTTGAAGTCGGCGGGCGTCATTCCGGTGTAGCCGCCGTCCTGATTTACCTGGTTGCAGGTGGCTTCCACGAGCAGATGGCAACCTTTGCGCCCGGCGTGCAGCATTGCCGCTTCGATAACGGTCGGATGCGCCGAGCAGATCGAGGGGATGCCTTTGATGCTCGCGCGCTCGCGCCAGGTCGAGATGTCGGAGAGATAGCTCGTCTGCATGTCAGGCAATTCCTTGTGTTTCTATAAGGGAACGAAGCTCGGCTTCCGTCGAGGCGCCTTCCATGGGGCCGGCTTTCGTGACCGCCCGCGCGCCCGATGCATTGGCATAGCGCAGGGCAACGGCCGGGCTTGCCCCTCTCAGCCAGAAGGTGACGAAGGTGGCGCCGAAGCAGTCGCCGGCACCCGTCGGATCGACTTCCTCCACTTCGAAGCCCGGAAGATGCAGATGCAGCCCGGCATCGTGATAGGTGGCACCTGCGGCGCCGCGCTTGATGACGATGGCTTTGATGCCGCGAGCCAGCAGGTCGGCGACGGCCTCCGTCTCGGTCTGGGCCGTCGTAAACAGGAAGAGTTCTTCCCCGCTCGGCAGGAACAGGTCCGTTTTCGACAGCACCGTCCGCAGCGCTTCCCGCATGCCGGGCGTATCGAGAATTTCGGCGCGCAGGTTAGGGTCGAAGGAGACGGTTCCGCCGTTCGCCTTGATCCGCTCGACTGCCGTCAGCACGCTTTCGACCACACTTGGAGAATAGAGCGCGGTGCCCATGACGTGCATATGGCTGCAACCGTCGACGAGCGCCAGCGTCTTCTCCGATAGCGTGATCGTGCCGCAGGCGCTGTGGCGAATGTTGAAGACGAAGGCACGGCTGCCGTCTTCGCGATAGCGCACGAAGGCGCTGCCGGTCGTGCCCTGGGGAACGACTTCGATGCCGGAAATATCGACGCCGTCCTCTTGCAGCCGATTGGTGTTCACCCAGCCGAAATCATCGTCGCCGACGCGCGAGATGATGGCGCACGGCTGACCGAGCTTGCCGACCTGATCGATGAAGATGGCGGGCGCGCCGGACGGGAAGGGACCGATGAGCGGCACCGGCTCGCGGAAACCGTTTCCGCGATCGGTGGCAACGATTTCGACCAGGATTTCGCCGATGGTAAGGACTTTGGACATGGTGCAATGGTGCCCTGATTTACTGCTTGGCTCGTTTCGCGCGCACATCCAGATAGACGGCTACCAGGATAACGACGCCCTTGACGATGAGTTGGTAGAAATAGGGAACGGACAGCATGTTCATGCCGTTGTTGAGGACACCGATGATGAGCGCCCCGATCAACGTGCCGACCATGGTGCCAACACCTCCCGAAAGGCTTGTACCACCAAGGACAGCCGCCGCGATAGCATCGAGTTCGTAGCTCATTCCCGCATTGGTCTGGGCTGAAAAGAGCCGGGAGGAGAGAAGGATGCCGCTGATGGCCGACATGATGCCGGAGATCATGAAGATGGTGATCTTCAGCCTGTCGACCTTGATGCCCGAATAGAGCGCGGCTTCCTTGTTGCCGCCCGTCAGATAGGCCCGGCGTCCGAACGTGGTCTTGCTGAGCAGGATGTGATTGAAGACGAACAAGACGGCCACGAACCAGATGACGATCGGAATGCCGATGAAGCTCTGGGTGCCGATCGCCGTCCAGCTCGGGTCCATGATCATCGCCGGGGCGCCATTGGTCGGAAGGCTGACGAGGCCGCGATAAATCCCCATGGTCGCGACCGTGACGATGAAGGATGGCAGCATGAGCTTTGCCGTCAGCACGCCGTTCAGCAGGCCGAGCACCGCGCCGGCAAGGAGGGTTATGACGATGGCGGGCACGAAGCCGAGGCCGAAAAGAATGCATTGCGCCCCGACCATGCCGGCAACCGCGATGATGGAGCCGATCGAAAGATCGATCTCGCCGAGCAGGATGACCCAGGTCATGCCGAATGCGGCAATGGCGATGACGGCCACCTGCTGAAGAATGTTCAGGAAGTTGGCGACCGACATGAAGCGCCCGTTGGTGAGGGAAAAGATCACGCAAAGGGCAACGAGCGACAAGAAGATGCCGCCGTACTGCTTGAGGACCCGGCTATAGGCAGCATTGGCTGCGCTGTTGTTGCTCATGATAGAAATCCCGTCGCAAAGCTCATTATTTTCTCGGGCGTCATCTGGTCCGGCGTCGCGATCGCCGTCATGCGGCCTTCGCTCATGACGACGACACGGTCGCTCATGCCGATGACCTCAGGCAGTTCGGAGGACACCAGCAGGATTGCCGTGCCTTCTGCCGCCAGCTGGCGGATGATTTTGTAGATTTCGAACTTGGCCCCGACGTCCACGCCCCGCGTCGGCTCATCGAGGATGAGAATTCGCGGCTTCGTCAGCAACCACTTCGCCAGAACGATCTTCTGCTGGTTGCCGCCCGATAGCGAGCCGGCCACGGTTTCCAGCGATGCCGTCTTGATGGCGAGGCGACCGACTTCTTCCGTGGCGGCCTGCCGTTCGCGTCGGCGCTTGAGGAAGCCGAAGCGATCGGCGAAGTCTTTCAGCGCCACCATCGAAATGTTCGTTTCGACGCTATGGGCAAGGACGAGACCTTCTTCCTTGCGGTTTTCGGTGACGAACCCGATGCGCTTGTCGATGGCTTCGACGGGCGAGCGGATGGCAATTTCCTTGCCGTCGATCGAGACGGTGCCCGCTGACGATTGCCTCATGCCGAACAGGGTGTTCATCACCTCCGATCGCCCGGAGCCGATCAGGCCGAAGAAACCCAGGATTTCTCCGCTTCGAACGTCGAAGCTGACATTCTCGAACTCGCCCGGGCGGGACAATCCCTGGACGGACAGAGCCGCCTTTTGATCCGCGGATGGTGCAGGTACATCGCGCGGCGGATAGATCTCGTTCATGTCGCGGCCGACCATCAGGGCGATCAATTCCTCGATCGTCGTCTCGGTCCTGTCGCGCGTCGTGATATAGCTGCCATCGCGCACGACCGTAATATCGTCGCTCAACCGCATGATCTCTTCCATGCGATGCGACACGTAGATGATCGCGACATCCTGGGCCTTCAGGCGTGCGATGATGTCGAAGAGAATTTCCGCCTCGTTGTCGCTGAGCGAGGATGTCGGCTCATCGAGAATGACGACCTTGGCCTTGATGCTGAGACCCTTGGCGATCTCGACCAGCTGCCGCTGCGCGATCGACAGATCGCCCACCTTGTCGGTGACGGAAACGGGTAGTTTGAGTTCGGCGACCAGTTCGGCCGCCTCGCGAATGAGCGCCTTGTCGTTGATGAAGCCGCAACGGGATGGTTCCCGTGTCGCAAGGATGTTCTCCGCGACGGTCAGGTTGTTGCACAGGCTGAGTTCCTGAAAGACGATCGTCAGGCCGGCCTTCGTCGCGTCCTGCGGCCCCGCCGGGGCATAGGGCTCGCCGGCAAGGCGGATGCTGCCCGATGTCGGCTGATAGACACCGGCAAGGATTTTCATCAGGGTCGATTTGCCCGCGCCGTTCTCTCCGAGGATCGTGTGCACGCGACCCGGCATGACGCGCAGCTGCATGCCCTTCAGTGCGGAGACGGAGCCAAAGACTTTCGTTACGTCCTTGATCTCCAGGATTGGACTGCCATTCGAGGATGCCATGCCTCACCTTTTCTTGCCTGGCTCCGGCGGCCCGCGATAAAACGCAAGCCGCCGGGAGGTGCGGTCTTTTCTGTAGAAAAGCCGTCTTGGGAGCAGATAGGATTAGTTCTTCTTCACGTACACGCCGGGCACGATGGGCTGGCTTTCCGGAACGCTTTCGCCAGCCTTGACCTTGATGGCCGTGTCGACGGCAAGCTTGCCCATCTGGTCAGGGAACTGCTGGATGACGCCGACCATGTCGGGGTCCGTGTCGACCGCCTTGATCGCTTCCGGCATGCCGTCAAAGCCGATCACCTTCACCTTGCCGCCGAGCCCGGCGGATTTCACGGCGACGGACGCAGCAAGCGCGGCATCGTCACCGAAGCCGAAAATGCCGTTGATATCGGGATTGGCCTGCAGCATGTTCTGCGCCACGGCCAGAGCCTCGGCGCGCGTGATGCCGGTCTGGATCGAGACGATCTTGATGTCGGGATGCTTTGCGATCGCATCCTTGAAGCCGTTCACGCGGTTGACCACGGACTGCACCAGCGGATAGTCGATGATGGCGACATTGCCCTTGCCGCCGAGCTGCTGCGCCATCAGTTCGCCAGCCTTGACGCCGCCGGCGTAATTATCCGTGCCGATGTAGGACGCAACCTTGGCGCCTTCGACCGGAACGTCGACGGTGATGACCTTGATGCCGGCTGCCTGGGCGCGCGCAACGGCCGCCAACGCGCCCTTGCTGTCGACGGGCGACATGATGATCACATCGACGCCCTTGACGATGAAGTCTTCGATATCGGCCAGCTGCTTGTTCAGGTCCTGGTTGGCGATCGACATTTCGACCTGAACGTTCTTGGCAGCGGCTTCATCCGTGATGGCCTTGGCAAGCGCGTTGTAGAAGGGGTGCTGCTGGGTGAGCAACGAAACGCCGATGTCTTCGGCGTGGGCCGTGACGGCTGCCAACATGACGCTGGCGGAAACAAGCAGGGACTTGGTGAAAGAAGATAGAGTCAAAGGAGCTCCTCCCTATGATGAGACCTCGAAAGCGGACGTCCGTCCTGGCACGGCCTCCCACCAGCGGACGGGATGCTTCATAAAGTCATTTCTTAACGCGCGTCAAGTTTTATTTATCCGCGCGAATTATTTTAATTCATCTTGTGCTAAGAAATTTGCGGAAAATTGACGGCGGCAGAGCGTCCGGCGACGCGTTTGCGCGCCGAACCCGGCTATGGAAGTCAAAGGGATTGAGTGAGTGGCAGGCGGCCTGCTTTCCGGGCGGAGGCGATCCGTCATTGCCTCGAAACAAGAAACGGCAATTTCAGTCCCGGGATGAAAAGGGCGGCACGCATTGTGTACGGTCCGGCCGGGTGACGCCGCCGTAAACACGGGACTTCCGGAATCGCCCTAAAAGCGCTCCATCCGCCGGCCGACCTTCAGCAGAAACTGGCCGCGGGAGGCATCGGTCGAGCGGTTCATGTCGTAGTGGGCGAGGAAGACGACCGGGGCGAAGGGCTTGATCTGTGCCCGCAACACGCGCTTGACGATCTTCTTCGGCGGATTGCCGGCGACAAAGGCGCGGAAGGGGTCGGCGCCGTAGGTCAGCACTGCGCCGAGCTTGCGGATGTGCTGCAGCTTGGAGCGGACCTTGCCGTCGACAAGCTCGAAAGAGACGCCGGGGAGCCAGACCCGGTCGAAATAGCCCTTGAGGATAGCTGGAAAGCCAAAATTCCAGACCGGGGTGACGATCACCAGCGCCTCGGTGCGCTCCAGTCGTTCGACATGGGATTTTACCGCCTCGGTATTGTCGGGATAGTCGTGATAGATGACGCGGTCGTGTCGCGACAGCACGGGATCGAAGCCTTCGGCATAGAGGTTGCAATCGTCGACCTCGTGACCGGCACGCTTCAGGCTCGCGATGGTTTGGCGGTGCAGTGCGGCTCCGTAGCTTTCCTCGACCGGGTGGGAATGAAGGACGAGAACCTTCATGACGCCTCCATCAGCGCCGCAAGGCCCGGGAAGAGGTAGTTCTTGCCGGATTTGAAATCGAAATTCGGATCGTCCCAGGCGATCATCTTGCCGGGATTGAGCAGGCCCTTCGGATCGGTTTCCTTCTTGAAGGCGAGTTGCACGGCATCCGTCTGCTTCATGCCGCCTTCCTCCAGCGTGTAGCGATGCGGATTGAAGATCGGGCAGCCGTGATCCTGATGGATCTTGATGATTTCCTCAAGCCGCGCCTCGGACGTATAACGCACGAGCGGCAGGCCGGCGCACTGGATCTCCCCGTCGAACCTGATGAATTCGAGATGGCCGGGCACTTCGTCGCCGAAGATCTCCACCATCTTCTGCACCTTGGCGACATGGTCCGGCCCCGGATACTGCACTTGCAGGTAGGTGATCGACGGATCGACCTTGAGGGCGCGCAGCGTCGTATGGTTCCAGGCGAGCTCATAGGCATGCGGGATGCCCTTCATGCTTTCCACCTTGTCAGAGCGGAAGGTGATCTCGCCTTTCTGCTGCCGCGTAAAGGCGATGAAGGGATCCATCGCGTGCGGGGCGATCATCAGCGCCACGATCGATTGCCCCGGGCGGATATAGGGCTTGTGGCGAGCAAAATATTCATACGGAATAGGGGCCGCGATCGGGGCGATTTCCTTGACCAGAATGCCGTTGCACTTGGCGAGCGCGTCGGAAAACCGCACGGCATCCATGAAATCGTCATAGCCGACAAGCACGTCCACCCAGTCATAGGCCGGCGCCAGCGGCATTTCGATCTCGGTGATGATGCCGTTGGTGCCGTAGGCATGGCTGACCTTGGTCAGATCCCAGCCGGTGAGATCGAGGATGCGGGGCTCGGCTTCCATCGTCACGACGCGCAGGCGCAGGATGTTGCCGAGATCGCGCAGGCCGCCCCAGGTGATGGAACCGACGCCGCCGGAGCCGCCGGCGATGAAGCCGCCGATCGTCGCCGTCTGCGCGGTCGAAGGATGAAAGCGCAGTTCCTGGCCGGAATGGGCCTTGGTCTGGCGGTCGAGCTCGGCGATGACGATGCCGGGCTCGCAGATGACACGGCCGGGGTGGATCTCCTTGACCTTGTTCATGGCGGCGAGATTGAGCACGATACCGCCGGAGAGCGGCATGGCCTGGCCGTAATTGCCGGTGCCGGTGCCGCGCGGCGTGACGGGAACGTCATGCGCATAGGCGACCTTCAGCGTACGGATCACCTCTTCCTCTGTCTTCGGCGTGACGACGAGATCGCCCGTCACGTTTTCGAGCTGGGCTTTCAGGATCGGCGAATACCAGTAGAAGTCCCGGCTCTTCTGGCGCACGAGCGCCGGATTGTCTTCGACGGCGATACCTTCGAGTTCTTTCTTGATGCGCTGGTAATCCGGCATGTCAGGCTCCAATGACGCTGTCGAGTTCACGATAGTCCGGCAGGTTGCGGTCGATCACCTTGCCCTTGCGAAGGACGACGCGGTCGGACTGCGGACGGGAAAGGAATTCGCTCCAGCGCCGGGCGCTGAAAAGCACGAGATCGGCCGGGCTGCCGACCGCTATGCGCCCGATGTCCGGGCGGCCGAGAATGGCCGATGGCGAGGTGGTGACGACCCTTGCCGCCGTATCCAGCGGATGGTCGAGATGCAGGATGCGCACGGCTTCGCGGAATACTTCGACCGGATCGAGATCGCCATAGGCATAGAAGGGGTCGCGGGTATTGTCGGAGGCAACGGCGGTGGGAACACCGGCCGCGGCAAGCTCGTGCAGGAGGGTGACGCCGCGCCAGCGCGGCGTGCGCCCGGGATGGCGGTCCTGCAGATACATATTGCACATCGGCAGCGAGACGATGGAAATCCCGGCCCTGGCGACGAGATCGATGGTCGCGCGCGCGACATCCTCATCCTGCCGGGCAAGCGAGCAGCAATGGCCGGCCGTCACCTTGCCGGTAAAGCCGTTGCGAAGCACGGCTTCGGCGATTGCCTTCAGCGTCAGGACTTCTCTGTCTTCGGTCTCGTCGACGTGCAGATCGATATCGAGGCCGTTGTCGGCGGCGGCGCGGATCAGCTTGTCTAGCTGCGCATCCAGCTCCGGGCTCATCTGGGTAACGCCGCCCATCAAGCCGCCGGCGTCGCGAACGACCGTCAGCAAATCGGCGAAAAAGGCTTCATCCGCCATGTTTTCGAGTGGAAAGAGGGCGACGGCCTGCAGCGCGATCCTGTCCTTCCAGGCATCGCGAACCGAGCTGAAGACCTCGAAGGAAATGCGGTGCTGCGGCGCCAGCGAATCGAGATGAGTGCGGATCAGGCCGGTGCCATGGGCATAGGCCGAGCGCAGAGAGAATTCCATGCGCCTGTGCACGTCGTCGGCCGACCAGTTGGCCTCGCGATCCGCGCGCACGGCATCGAGGGCGCCCATGAAGCTGCCGTCCGGATTGGCGCGGCGCTCCCATATGTGGCCCTTGTCCAGATGGGTGTGCATATCGGCGAAGGTCGGCCAGACCATGCCGTCCTTCATATCGACCTTGGCATATTCGGCCGGTGCGGCGCCGGGCGCGAGGATATCGCTGACGAGACCGTCGGCGACGACGATATCGGCCTTGACAAGGCCCTCGCGGGAAGACGCTTCAAAGCCGGTCAGCGTCACGGCGGGCACCGTGGCGTTGCTCAGCACGAAGCGGGCGGCATTCGGCGGCGACATGAAGGCGTGGGACATCAGTTCTCCCGCTTGAGGCTGCTCTCATGCCAGCGATGCAGGCTCAGCCATGAGATGAAGGAGGTGAAGGCGAAGATGGCGACGCCGAGTGCCGACAGGAGCAGGAGGGCAGCAAAGAGCCGCGGCATGTTCTGGCGGTATTGCGCTTCCAGCAGGCGGAAGGCGAGGCCGGAATTGGGGCCGCCGGAGCCGGCAGCGAATTCGGCGACGACCGATGCGATCAGCGACAGACCGCCGCCGATCCTCAGCCCGGTCATGAAATAGGGCTGGGCGGCAGGCAGCTTCAGATGCAGCAATGCCTGCCAACGCGAGGCGCCATAGAGATCGAAGAGATTGAGAAGATTGTGATCGACGCTTTTCAGGCCCTGCACCATGTTGGAAAGGATGGGGAAGAAGGCGACGAGGAAGCCGCAGATCAGCAATGCCCCCTCACGCGTCGGCGCATAGATCAGGATCAACGGCGCGATCGCCACGATCGGGGTTACTTGCAGGATGACGGCCAGCGGATAGAAGGCCAGCTCGATCCAGCGGGACTGCACCAGGAAGATGGCAAAGCCGACACCGCCGATCAGCGCAAGCACCAGCGAGATGAAGGTGATCTCCGTCGTCACCCACAGAGCCGGCCAAAGAATGCCCCAGTCGGAAACGAGCGCTTTGGCGACGGCGATCGGGCTCGGCAGGATATATTGCGGAACGCCGGTGATGACGACCAAAAGCTGCCAGAGGACAAGAAGCACGACGACGGTCAGGATCGGCACGAAGACGCCGAGCAGGCGCTCGATATTGCGCCTTCCGCCGGCGGGAGCGACACCGGCGGCTTCAACCGAAAGATCGACGGGCAGGCTGGTGCTGTCGCTCATCAATGGGCCTCCTGTCGGCCAATGGCCTCGATCAGGGAAAGGGAAACTTTTTCGCAAACCTGCCGATACTCTTCCGATGAGCGATAAAGCGGATCGCGCTCGCCGCTGGTTTCCAACGGGAAGTCGCTGTGGACGCGTCCGGGCCGCGCCTTCATGACGACGATGCGGTTGGAGAGATAGGCGGACTCATAGACGGAATGCGTAACGAAGATGACGGTGATGCCTGTCGTCTGCCAGAGGCGCAGGACGTCGTCGTTCAGCTTCTGCCGGGTGATTTCGTCGAGCGCGGCAAAAGGTTCGTCCATCAGCAGCAGCTTCGGCTTCGTCACCAGCGCGCGGGCAATCGAGACGCGCATCTTCATGCCGCCGGACAGCTCCCGCGGATAGGCATCGGCAAAGTCCTGGAGGCCGACTGTCGCCAGTGTTTCCATGATCTGTTCACGGGCCGCGGTCTTCGAAATACCCATCAGCTTCAAGGGCAGGTGGACATTGCCGAAAACCGTCTTCCAGGGAAGCAGCGTCGGTTCCTGGAAGACGAAGCTGATATCGCCTTCCGGCAAGCCCTTGGCGCTGATGCGCGAACTCGGCCAATCGATCCTGCCGCTGGAAGCGCCGCCGAGGCCGGCGATGATGCGCAAGGCCGTCGATTTGCCGCAGCCGGAAGGGCCGAGCAGGCTGATGAACTCGCCGCTCTCCACGTTGATCGACATGCCGGACAGCGCCAGCGTGCCGTTGGAAAAGACCTTGGAGACCTGCTCCATGACGACAAGCGGCCGCTTGCGCATTTCTGCGGAGGGGTCAGTGGTCGCATTGGGCAGTGTCATGTCTGGCTCTCTATCGATGTCGGCTACTGGGTTCGGAGCGAAAGTTGCCCTCTCCTGGCCCTCACCCCGCAGGCGGGGAAGGGGATGATCGCGTTTGCGGCCGCCGATGACTATCGCCATAACCTGTGGCGGCAGTCGCTGTTTCGTCGCCCGGCGGCCTTGTCCGAATGTTACTTCTTCAGGGACATTCCGACACCCTTGCAGACGAACTGCGTGTCGAAGGCTTTCTTGTAGTCGACATCGGCATCGAAGAGCTTGATCTGCACCATCTCGTCGAAGAACTTCTTGTAGTGCGCGTCGGTGATGCAGCCGATGCCCTTGTCGAGGGCATCGCCGGATTCCACGATGCCGTGTTCTTTCATCTGGGCGATGGAAAAGGCGATCTGGCCATCCGTTATATCGGGATTGTCCTTCTTGATCAGCTCGTTGGCCGCCTTGTTGTCGCCGTAGAGATAGTTGTACCAGCCCTCGATCGAGGCGTTGACGAAGCGCTGAACGAGATCGGGGTTCTTGTCGACCAGCGCCTTCTGCGTGGTGATCATCGTCGAGTAGGGCGAGTAGCCGGCGTCGGCGATCAGGAAGACTTTCGGCTTCCAGCCGGCCTGTTTCTCGATCTCGTAGGGTTCAGAGGTCACATAGCCCTGCTGCGCGGATTGTTTGTCGGCCATGAAAGGCGCCGGGCTGAAATTGTAGGGCTTGTACTGCTCATCCTTGAAGCCCGGAAAATTGGCCTTCATCCATTCGAAATAGGTGACGTAGCCGTCCTTGCTCAGGAACAGCGTCGGCAGCTTGGCGAGATCCTCGAATTTTTCCACGCCGGCATCCGGATGGGCGATCAGCACCTGCGGATCCTTCTGGAAGATGGCGGCGATATCGACGATCGGGATGCCCTGCTTGACCGCATCGATTTCCTGCTGCGGGCTTCCCATGTAGAAATCCAGCTTGCCGGAGACCAGAAGCGCCTGGTTGGCGGCGTTCGGGCCGCCCTGGACGATGGTGACGTCAAGGCCGTATTTTTTGTAGGTTCCATCGGCAACGGCCTGGTAGAAACCGCCGTGCTCGGCCTGTGCGAGCCAGTTCGTGCCGTAGGTGACGTTGTCGAGCGCATTTGCCGGCTCGGCCGCCGCGATCGCGGCCGCCAAGCCCATGGCGGCGAGAAATGCTTTCGTCTTCAATGCATTATACATGGCTGACTGTTCCCCTTATCTGCCATGGGACGTCGTTGTCGAAGCCCATTTCCTGTATTTGAGCGATTGCGTTGCGCTTTGAAAAGCATCAAAATTCGTGCACATTGATGCCTTTTCGGCATCTGTCCCGGCTCTGTGCCTAAATTGTGCGGCCTGGATAAAAAATAAGCAATGGGAACGGGCATGCTGCACTCGAGACGACTTCTTTACATCAACGAGATTGCCCGCTGCGGCTCCATCCGCAAGGCGGCGGCGCGGCTCAACGTGGCCTCGTCGGCAATCAACAGGCAGATTCTGGCCCTGGAGGAGGAGATGGGGGCACCACTGTTCGAGCGCCTGCCCCGCGGCCTCCGGCTGACGGCGGCGGGCGAGCTCTGTATCGAGCACATCCGCGAGGTATTGAAGAATTACGAGCGGCTGGAAGGGCGCATCCGCAGTCTGAAGATGCAGCAGGCCGGCAAGATCAGGATGGTCGCGACCACCGGCCTGACGGCCGGTCCTTTGCCTGAGATTATCGCGCGCTTTCTCTCCGAACATCCAAGGGTATTTATCCAGCTGCGCAACGATGCCGGCTCGACCACCATGGCGCCGGTCGTCTCCGGCGAAGTCGATATCGGCCTCGGCTTCAATATACCGGCGACACCGGGCATCCGCTCGCTCGGCAATTTCGACATACCGATCGGCATCGTGCTGCCGCCCGGTCATCCCCTGATCGGACCGGGGCCGATCAATCTTGCCGATGTCGTGGAGGAGCGGCTGCTGCTGGCGCAGCCGGGCACGAGCCTCAGGGACGTCATCAATCTGACGCTGGCGCGTCTTTCCGTGCAGGTCGAGCCGGTGCTGGAGAGCAACGCGTCGGAAATGCTGAAGCAGCTGGTGAAATGCGGTGCGGGGCTGACGCTGCTCAATCCGCTGGATGTCATCACCGAATGCCGGCGCGGCGAGCTGGTGTTCCGGCCGATCGCCGAGCCGAACTCGCGGCATCAGCCCATGAAGCTGTTCGCCCGCGCGCGGGCGCCGCTCGATGCCGCCACCAGCCTTTTCGTCGAATACCTGCTCGCGGAGCTCGCCGGGATGGTGGAAGAATTGCAGGCGAAGGGGCACATCGTCATGCCCTCCGAACGCCGCCGCTCGGACGGCTATTTCGAATAGAGATTGGAGAGCGGATAATCGCGCAGGTCGCGCAGCATTTCGATGAAGCCGGCGATCTGGTGCCGGCAGATGAGCGCGCCCTTTTCCGCCGTGCCGGCTGCGGCATTGCCGACGACGCCGTTGGGATTGAGATCGTGCGCGATCCAGGCGAGCGAATGCGGCGGCAGCGGCTGCAGATATCGGGAATGCTCCCTCATCCATTCCGCCTTGGAGACGAAATTCTCGGCCTTGTCCATCCGCACCAGCTCAGGCCGGAAATGCAGCATGAGCGAGGTTTCGACATCGCCGCCATGGATGCCGAAGCGCTGCTCATGCTCGTCGATCATGCCGTCCGGGGTGCCGAAGCGGGTCCATTGCGTCGCAACCACAGCCATTCGGTGCCGCACGCGCAGCTCGCGGGCGACAATGCCCATGATGTCGAGATTTCCGCCATGGGAATTGACGATGACCATCTTGCGGATGCCGGCCTCCGCGACCTTGGTGCCGATCGCGGTCCAGACCGGGATCAAAAGTTCGGCGCCGAGAGATAGCGTGCCGGGGCCGTAGATATGCTCGTTGGCCTTGCCGATTTCCTGGGTCGGCAAAACGAGAAAATCGAGATCGTCGGGACGCTGGGTCTTCAGCTCCGCCAGCATTCCTTGCGCGATCGCGACATCGGTGGCGATCGGCAGATGCGGGCCGTGCTGTTCCGTCGAGGCGATCGGCAGGATCGCGATCGTGGTATCGGGCGAGAGATCGGCGAAATCATAGGTATTGAGTTCGTTCCAATAGAAGGGCTTTGCCATTGCCATGTCCTCTCGCCTGCGTCTTATGGCTAACGGATACGGCAAGGATGGTGGCGGTGGAAAGCATCAATTTGCGGCCGTGCCGCTGCCTTTTTGCGTACGCAGGGGATGTAAAGGCGAAAGCCGCCACTTCTTCCGGCCTGGCAACGGAACCGTCAGGCCCGCACGGTCCGCGGTCGGAATTCGCGCTGAAACAGGCGTTGCCGGAGTCCATGGTGTCAAACGTCACAAAAATCGAATGTTTTCTAAAAAAATGTGATAAAAGGGCGGGATATTCTGCAAAGGCCAGGGGAGGGGACCATGCAGTCGTTGGTTGCGCCAGTTCATACGCCGGTGCCGGTGGAGGTCCTCGAGGCGGAAATCCGCAGGGTTTGCGGCGCGTTCAGCCTGGAACCGACGCTGTCGTCGGGCATCGTCGCCGGCGATGTCGCCACCCGCCGCATGGGTCTGTTCGAGACGGCGATCGTCGGGCTCGATGCCAGCAAGCATGTCGAACGCGGCGTCAAGGCGATCCGGCAGGACCCCGGCGAGCACTTCTTTCTCCTGATCCAGGACGCCGGGCGTTGCCGCGTCGAGCAGAACGGCCTGGTCGCCGATCTGGCGCCGGGCGACATGTTCCTGGTGGATTCGGTCCGGCCTTCCCGTTTCTTCTATGGCGGCGTCCGCTCCAGCCAGGTTTCGATCCACCTTCCCCGCCAAGAGATGGTGCATCGTTTCGGCGACGCCTGCACCGGCGGCGTCTCGATCAGCCGGAGCGATCCGCTTTGGCTCGCCATGCGGGCGGTGATGACCAAGATGCTGGATGGCCCGGCGGCCCAGCCGCAGCTCGGCGAAGCGTTCCTCTGTCTCATGGGCGCCTATTTCCAGTCGGCCCGGGAGACAGGCACGCGGCGGGCGCCGGCGAGCTTGCTGTCGCGCGCGCTTGCCCTGATCGACCGCCACGCTGCCGATCCAGCCTTCGGTCCGCGGGAGCTTGCCAGCCGCCTCAACGTATCCGAGCGCATGTTGCAGCGGCATTTCCGGGCGCTGGGCGAAACGCCCGGACACCGCCTTCTGAACCGCCGCCTCGATATCGCCCACAGCCGGCTTTGCGCCCGCACCGCCGATATGGCCGGCGATGGCATCGCCGCGATCGCCTATGACGCCGGTTTCAACGATCTCTCCTATTTCTATCGCGAATTCCGCAAGAAATACGGCATGACGCCCGGCGCCGCCGCACGCTGCCACTGACGCTTTTGTCCAACAGTCCGGACGTTTCCGTCCAAGCCCGACGCTCGTTCCCGGCTTAATCTTCTCGCAATCCCCGGCTCCTGGCCGGGTTTCAGCGGAGGAACTGGCAATGACGTTATATTCTGCAACCATTGGCGGGATGCCGGTCACGGGCGAAGCGGATTTCGGCGTATGGAACCCGGCCACCGGTCAGGAGGCCGGGCGTGCGCCCAACATGGGAGCCGCCGACCTCGACCGGGCGGTCGCGGCCGCGCGTGCGGCGTTTCCGGAATGGTCGGCGCGCAGCGACAGCGAACTGCAGCGCATGTGCTCTGCCGTGACCTCCCGCATCGAAGAGCATGCCGACGAGCTTGCCACCATCATCACGCTCGAGCAGGGTAAGCCGCTGAACGGTCTCGGCTCGCGCTGGGAAATGGGCGGTGCGGTCGCCTGGGCAGGCTATACGACCGGGCTTTCGCTTCCGGTCAAGGTGTTGCAGGACAATGCCGAAGGCCGCGTCGAACTGCATCGCAAGCCGGTCGGCGTCGTCGGCTCGATCACCCCATGGAACTTCCCGGTCATGATCGCGATCTGGCATATCATGCCGGCATTGCGCACCGGCAATACCGTCATCGTCAAGCCGTCGCCGCTCACCCCGCTTTCGACGCTGCGCCTTGCCGAGATCATGAACGAGGTGCTGCCGCCCGGCGTGCTGAACGTCGTGACGGGCGACGATAAAGGCTTCAATCTCGGCGCCGCCATGGCTGCCCATTCCGACATCAACAAGATCGTCTTCACCGGTTCCATTGCCACCGGCCAGAAGGTCATGCAATCGGCCGCCTCCAACATGAAGCGGCTGACACTGGAGCTCGGCGGCAACGATGCCGGTATCGTTTTGCCGGATGCCGATCCCGAGAAGATTGCCGAAGGCCTTTTCTGGGGCGCCTTCATCAACAACGGCCAGACCTGCGCGGCGCTGAAGCGTCTCTATGTACACGAGTCGATTCATGATGCCGTCTGCGAAGCGCTGGTCGCCTATGCGCGCAACGTGCCGGTCGGCAATGGCATGGACGAGACGAGCGCGCTCGGGCCGGTGCAGAACCGCATGCAGTTCGAGAAGCTGAGCCGGCTCGTTGCCGATGCCGCGCACCGCGGCAAGGTGCTGCTCGGCGGCGCGCCGGGCGAGGGGCTCTTCTTTCCGCCAACGATCATTTCCGGCCTGTCGAACGGCGATGCGCTGGTCGACGAGGAGCAGTTCGGCCCCGCTCTGCCCGTCATCAAGTACGACCACGTCGACGATGCCATCCGCATGGCGAACGACAGCCGGAACGGCCTCGGCGGCTCAGTCTGGTCGTCGGACATATCGGCTGCAAAGGCCGTGGCCGCGCGCATGGAATGCGGCTCGGTCTGGATCAACAAGCACGGCGCGATCCAGCCCAACGCGCCTTTCGGCGGTGTGAAGACCTCCGGCCTCGGTGTCGAGTTCGGCGAAGAAGGGCTGAAGGAATATACGGATATCCAGGTGATGTTCGCCTGATCTTGCAAGGCATTGTACAGGGAGGATGGAAATGAACATGAAGCACTATCTGGCTTCGGCCGGGCTGCTGCTGACGCTTGGCGCGTCGGCTGCGATGGCGCACCCGCTCGACGGGTTGACGGCGGACGAGTACCAGAAGATCAACCGAATCCTGCGCGAGCAGAAGGTGGTCGACGACAACACGCTCTATCCGCTGATCGAACTGAAGGAGCCGGCCAAGGCCGACGTCCTGCAATGGAAGGACGGCGACAAGCCGCTCGACCGCGAGGCGAAGGTGCAATTGACGAGCCCGCAGGGCTTCAAGGAGGCCGTCGTCAACATCACCAGGGGCACGGTCGAAAGCACGACACCGATCAAGGGTCAGCCCATGGTGCTCTTCACCGAGTTCATGGACGCCCTTCAGGGCGTGCTTGGCGATCCGCAGATGGTCGCGGGTCTCAAGAAGCGCGGCCTGACGCCGGATCAGGCCTTCTGCCTGCCGTTGACGGCCGGCAACTTCTTCACCGAGGAATACCGGAATTCACGCCTGATGAAGGTGCCTTGCTACCACGTTCCGGAAGGGTCGAATTATTATGCCAAGCCGATCGAAGGCCTCTTTGCCGTCTACGATATCGGCAAGAAGAAGGTGTTGAAGGTCATCGATACCGGCGCCATCGAAGGTCCGAAGGACAATTGGGGCTATACAGAGAAGGAAGTGGCCGAGCGCGAGCCGCTGCGCCCGCAGACCAATCTTGCTACGCTCTCGCAGCAGGGCGGCCCGAACTACAAGATATCGGGCAGCCATCTCGAATGGGACATGTGGCGCTTCAATTTCCGCGTCGACAAGCGCCCGGGACTCGTTCTCTCCAATCTCGACGTGAAGGATGGCGATACCTGGCGTTCGGTGATCTATCAGTCGCATCTCTCGGAAGTCTTCGTGCCCTACATGGACCCGACCGAGGGCTGGTACTGGCGCACCTACATGGATAGCGGAGAATATGGTTTCGGCCTGTTCCTGAGCCCGCTGCGGGCCGGCCTGGACTGCCCGATCTACGCGACCTTCCTGCCGGCGACCATCGCCGACGACAAGGGCAATCCGCTGACTATCCCGAACGCCATCTGCGTCTTCGAGCGCAGCGTCGGAGATCCGGCATGGCGCCATTTCGAGGTGTTCGCCCAGACGCCGGACAAGCCGGTTCCGGCGGAGGGCAGGCCCGGCAGCGAGCTCGTCGTGCGCACCGCATCGGAAGTCGGCAATTACGACTACCTGATCGACTACCGCCTGCAGCCCGATGGTCAGATCCGCATCATGATCGGTGCGACCGGCCTCGACGCGGTCAAGGGTGTGCAATCGACCTCTATGGACGATCCGACGGCGGCCGCAGATACCGCGCACGGCACGCTGATCGCGCCGAATCTGGTGGCCGCCAATCACGACCATTATTTCAATTTCCGTATCGATTTCGACGTCGACCAGCCGGCCAACCATTTCGGCACGATGGATATCGTTCCGGCCAAGGTCGACGCGAAGAACCCGCGCCGCTCGATGTGGACGGTCCAGCACACGATGCCGAAGACGGAAATGGAAGCGCGCTACCAGCTTTCGGCGATGAAGCCGCGCTACTTCATGATCTCCGATCCCTCGCGCAAGGGCTATCTCGGCCAGGAGCCGGGCTGGATGATCCATCACGGCGACGTGGCCTATGGTCCCTTCGACTTCGTCAAGGATCCGCCGATGAAGCGCAATGCCTATATCGAATATTCGGTATGGAACACGGTCTACGACCCGAACCAGCAATATGCCGGCGGCAAATTCGCCATGCAGAGCGACGGCTCCGACACGCTGCCGGAGTGGGTCAAGGCCAACAAGCCGCTGATGGGCAAGGATATCGTCACCTGGTTCACCGCCGGTTTCCATCATATCCCGCGCATGGAAGACTGGCCTGTCATGTCGACCGAATGGAAGACCATCCATATTGAGCCGCATAATTTCTTTGCCCATAATCCGGCATTGACGCTACGCAATTGACGACATGACGTCAGCGCCGCTCGAGCGGCGCTGACGGCTTTCCGCGATGCCTTGCGGGAGAGGTGGCGGGATCGGAGAGCGGCCTATCCACGGCCGCCTGCCCTCGCTGGCTAGCGCATTTCCGCTTTTCTTCGAATCGTCAAAACGCCCTATCCTTTTGTCTTCACGCAATTCCGGATGGAAACCGCCGCTCATTTTTCCCGGAATTGCTCTATTCGGCCGGCATTTTGCAGTTGGCGGCGTATATGTCGCCGTGCTCCGTCAGGATCTTGCCCTCCGTCTTCAGGGCGATTTTGCCGTCAGGACCTTTTTCCGCCTTCAAGGAATACCAATCCTGGATCGGGTGCTGATTGGGGCCGAGCTTGAACGAGCCGCGCACGCTCGGGATGGCGGTGCTCAGGATGGCCTTGCGGAAATCCGCCGGATCGTCGGGAGCGGCCTTCTCCAGGCCCGCTCCCATCATCAGCGCCGCGTCATAACCCTGCGCCGCATAATATGTGATCGGTCGCTCGCCGAATTTCTTCTTCCATGCCGCCACGAACTCCTTGTTGATAGGGTTATCGAGATCGTCGTTCCAGTGGCTGGTGACCCGGACGCCCAGGGCGGCATTGCCGACCGCCCCGACGATGACCTGATCGAGAGAGGCCGGGTGCACGACCATGGGGATCTGTTTCAGCAGCCCCGACTGATCGTATTGCCGCATGAAGGCGATGCCCAGGCCGCCGGGTTCGAATTCGTAGACGACATCGGGGTTGGCTGCGCGAATTTGCGCGATCTCGGGCGCAAAGTCGGTCTGGTCGAGACCGGTGTAAACCTCGCCTGCGACCGTGCGCTTATAGAAGCGTTTGAACGCCAGCATGGTTTCCTTGCCGGCCTGATAGTTCGGAGCGATCAGGAAGGCCTTTTTGTAGCCGAGAGACTGCGCAAGCGCGCCGGCGCTCTCGCCCTGGCCATCGTCCTGCCATGAGCTGACGAAGTAATTCGGATTGCAGTCCTTGCCGGCGAAGGAGGCGGAGGCCGTGTTGGCGCTTACATAGATGGCGTCGCCATCGAGGATATCCGGCACGGCGGCGAATGCGACGTTGGCGAAAACGATGCCGGTAAACAGCTTTATGCCCTGGTCGGAAAGCATCTTGTCGGCAATTTGCTTGGCGTTGCCGGGCTTCATGGCGTCATCCTCGACCGCCAGCAAAACATCCTTGCCGCCGAGCTTGCCGCCGTCCTTATCGATCGCCAGCTGGAATCCGTCGCGGATATCTTGCCCGAGATAACCTGCCGGACCCGACAGCGTCGTGATCATGCCGATCTTGACCGGTTCGGCGCTGGCAACGCTTGCCGACAGCGCGAACGCCGTTGCAACCAGAATTCCCTTATAATTCATTGGAATGTTCTCCTCTTATTATGGTGTCCGCGTGCAAGATCGTGCGACCGCGGCGGCGGCATTGCGGTTGCTGCGTGCAAACGGAAATCAGGTCGCTGACGCGCCGCTCTCCCCTGGCGCTTTCAGTCGGCCAAGCTTGGCGCAACGAAAAATTCCGTAAATGGAAAAATCGTCGTCTGGATATAATCGAGGGGAATATCAAAACGGCTTTGATATTTATGCCAGGGCCGCCAGTTCCCGGGATGTGCTTCTCAGCGTTTCCACCAGGACCTCGGCGGCAGGCGACAAGCGCGCATTGGCGCGAGTGGTGATCCCAATCGGTATGGCCGTCGTCCGCAGCGCGACCGGCAGGATCGCGATTGCTCCCGCCGCGGCCTCGCGGCGAGCGACGGCGGCCGGAAACACGCCGAGATAGTCGGCGTCGATCAGCAGGGCGCGGTTGGTCAACAGGGATACGGATTCGACGGCATGGGTCGGCGGCTCGAGGCCCTCCTCCAGGAAGGCGATGTCGATCTGGCGTCGAAGGCTGGTCTCCTGCGGCGGTAAAATCCATTCCCAGCCGGCCAGATCGGCCAGACGAAGCGCTCCGCGTTCGGCCAGCGGATGGCCGCGCCGCACGACGACAAGAGCAATGTCGTCCATCAGGACTTCCTGGACGACGCTCAGGCGGTCGGGAAGTTCCGACAGGCGCCCGACGACGATGTCCAGTTCGCCGGCCCTGAGGGCGGGAATGAGGACATCGTTGGTGCCTTCCACGATCTTGACGACAAGCTTGGGGCGTTCCCGCCTCAGCCGCGCGATCGCCGTGGGAAGCAGCTCGGCGGCGGCCGACAGCAGCGTGCCGATGGCAACCCTTCCACCCGTACCGTCGCGAAGGTCCGCCAGATGCTCTTCCGCATGCGCCAGCTGGGCGATAACCAGCCGGGCATGCTGCGCGAGAGTGTGGCCGAACATGGTCGGCACCACGCCGCGATTGGTGCGGTCGAACAATCGGGCCTTCATCAGCGCCTCGATCTCCTGCAGCGCCTTGGTTACGGCGGACTGCGTCATGTTGAGCCGCTTGGCGGCTCGAACAAGGTTTCCCTCCTTCTCGATCGCGACCACCATGCGAAGATGCCGGATGGTGAGGCGGCTCGTGAGAAGCTTCATTTCCTGTCCTTTAAGGCGATAGGCATGGTTCCGGTATTCCAAATTTTCATAGATAACGCCAGAGAATTCACTTGCGCACATTTCCAATCATTGGAAATTCTCTTCACCGGAGGCGTGGAGGGACTGCATTGCGTGTGCTGCGCAGGCAGTAACCCGTTCGCCGGTTGGAGGATGATCGGAATGAATGCAGGGAGCGGGGCGCCACGTCGGGCGGAAATCGCCGGAGCCGGGATTGGCGGTCTGACGGCCGCGGCGGCTCTGGCGCAGCGTGGCTGGTCGGTGGTGGTTCATGAGCGTGCCCCGAATCTACGCACCTACGGCGCGGGCATATATATCTGGAGCAACGGCCTGCGTGTATTGAAAGCCCTCGGCGCGCTGGAGCAGGCAACCGTCGGCGCTCATATCGGACCGCAGTTCCACACCCGCGATCATAACAATACGACGATGGAGGAAATACCCATCAACGGTGCCGGCGATGCGCGGCTGGTGACTATCCTGCGCGAACAGCTGATCGGCACCCTGGTCGATACCTGCCGCAAGGCGGGGGTTGAAATCGTCACGAATTCCGAAGCCTTATCGGCCACGCCGGACGGCGAACTGCTGCTTGCCGACGGCTCGAAGCGACAGGCCGACCTCGTCGTCGCAGCGGACGGCATCAATTCGCGGGTGCGCGATTCGCTCGATTTGTTGATGTATCGCAAGCAACTGGGCTACGGCGCCATTCGAATGCTGATCGCGCGAGACGATGCGGATGTCCCCGCGGAAGATCGCGATCGCTACATCGAATATTTCACCGGAAGCCGGCGGATTCTCTATACGCCGGCCAGCGCCACGGACCTGTACGTGGCTTTGTGTTGTGCGGCAGACGACGAGAAGGCGCTGGCGGTGCCGGCGGATCGCGAGCTATGGGCGCAATCCTTTCCGCATCTTGCCCATCTCGTGTCGCGGTTTGGCGGCTCGGGCCGCTGGGATGCCTTCGAAGTCGTCAAGCTGAAGAGGTGGAGCAAGGGGCGCGTCGCGATTGTCGGCGATGCTGCTCATGCGATGCCTCCCTATCTCGGGCAAGGCGGCGGCTGCGCCCTGATGAACGGACTGGCATTGGCGGTCGCGGTCGACGGAGCGCTCGACGTGCCCCGGGCACTGACCGAATGGGAAGCGCGCGAACGGCCGATCACCGAGCACACGCAGGACACGGCCGAGCGTCTGGGCGATATGAACTTCTGGCCCGACGACGTGCGCTCCGAGGTCATGAAGATCACCGGCAGATGCGTCGAACTCGGTATGGAGCGCATGAAAACCGCCCGCTACGCGCCGGCCGCCACAGAGCCGGTCTGAGCGTGAGCAGGATCAAAACCACGGCCGAGACCTTCCAGAGACGGAGAGACATTCCATGAACTCGATCGAGATTGGCGCAAACACTTTTTCTTATGACGAGACCGGCTCCGGCGATGTCATCCTGCTGCTGTCGGGCTGGTGCCAGGACCATCGGCTGTTCAAGACGCTCGCGCCCGAGCTTGCCAAAACGAACCGCGTCATTCGTCTCGACTGGCGCGGCCACGGCGACCATCGTGAACATGACGGCGACTTCACCTGCAGCGACCAGGCATCGGACGTCGTTGCCTTTCTCGACAGGATGAACATCGAGCGGGTTCTGCCAGTTTCCACCTCGCATGGTGGTTGGGCCAATATCGAGGTGACGGATCGGCTGGGTACGCGGCGCATTCCGCGATCGGTCGTCATAGACTGGATTCAGACGACTCCGAACGAGGATTTCTTCCGTATGATCGACCACATCCAGGACCGCACCAACTGGGAGAACGGCCGTGGCGATTTCTTCAACTACTGGATCGGCGACACCAAGAACCAGGATATCGTCAATCACGTCAAGAACGAGATGGCGAACTACAGCTTCGAGATGTGGGCGCGCTCGGGTCGCGAGATCGCCAGCGCCTATCGCAAGTGGGGCAACCCGATGCTGCGCATGGCCGCGTTGAAGGAGACGCGCCCGATCACCCATATTTATTCCCAGCCTTTTGAACCCGAATACACGCAGGCCCAACTCGACTTTGCGTCGAAAAACCATTGGTACAAACCGACCAAGCTGCCGGGCGAGACGCACTTCCCGACATTGGAGCAGCCGAGGGCCGTTGCGGACGCTATCCGTAGCTTCATCGGCTGAGTGAAGGTGTATCGGCGCAGGGGCGTCGTCGGCTAACCGGCGCTTTATGCGAGGCGCCGTATAGCCGGTGACGTTCCCTTGCCGCATGATCACAGTGCATTCGGTGCGGATGGAATGCTATCTCGCGACCTGGCCTCCCGACAGTTCCCGCATTTGCGGTTCCATGAAATCGGCCGGCCGCAGGCCCGAGATTCCGATAGCCGGCTCGGATTCGGCTGCGGTCATGAACCATCCGATATTTGCGGGCGCCTCGTCCGCCTGGCGCAGTTTGCGCGGATTGGTGGCGTTCAGAGCCGTATTGATGATTGAAAACGATCACCCATATCGCCGCTGCATGGCATGGCGCGAATATTTCCTGGAATAAAAGGCGCTTTGCTCCATTGTCCCCGACGCTGCGTCGGAAGCGACAATTGCGGAATTGCAAGCTTTCCGTCTTGACAAGATCGAAAAAGATCATAAAAAGATCGCATTCGATCACATCTTGGGCTGGAGGAGGCCTCCCGATGAGCGAGATCTTGTCCGAAAACGAGTTCAAGTCCGCAGCCGTCCGTCAGGCCCGACTGCTCGACCATCTGCGCGAAGAGGTCTTCGCCGATGCGCAGAAGCTGAAGGATGTGCTGGGCGTATCGATCGCCACCGTCAGGCGCGACCTCAACGAACTGGAGACGCGCGGGCTGCTGAAGCGCATGCATGGCGGCGCGGCCCTCATCAATCAGACAACCCGCGACTACACCACCCCCGTTCGTGAAGTGACCAATGCCGAGGAGAAGGCTCGCATCGGTGCGGCCGCCGCCGAGCTTATCGTCGAGGGCGATGCCGTCATGATCGACAGCGGGACGACATCCCTGCAGGCTGCCAAACGCCTCGCCGGACGCCAATCTCTGACGTTCGTCACGAACGGAACCGACACGCTTGCCCAGTTGGTCGCGGGTGGGGCCCGCAGCCTCCATTTCATCGGCGGCGAATATATCGACCTCAATCATTCGCTGGGCGGCCCGATGGCCGTCGACGCGGTGCGGCGTTTCAGCGTCGACAGAGCAATTCTCAGCGTTACGGCCGTCGATCTCGACCGCGGCCTGATCGCTACCCTGAACCCGCAGATCGGCGCTGTGCAGCAAGCCATGATCGAAGTGGCAAGGACCGTTATCGTCGTTGCCGATCACTCCAAATTCCAGCGCAGCGCCCTTTCGGTCATCGCGCCGCTGCGCGACATCGATCACATCGTCACCAATGAAGAGACACGTCCTCTTACGCGCTCGCTGCCGGGTGATCTGCGTTCAAAATTCATCTTTGTCTGACCGTGCGGTCAGTTTTGCCCGACGGGAGGAAAGTCTTGGTAGGAATATCAGTCAATAATCTGGTGAAGCATTGGGGCGATTTCAAAGCCGTCGACGATGTGAGCTTTCAAACGGAGAAGGCTGAATTCGTCGCGCTTCTCGGCCCCTCCGGCTGCGGCAAGTCGACGACGCTCAGGCTCATTGCCGGCCTCGACAGCGTCACGTCGGGCAGCATCGCCATTGCGGATCGCGACGTGACGGACCTTGCGCCCGCAAAGCGTAACCTCTCCATGGTCTTCCAGTCCTACGCGCTGTTTCCGCATCTCAACGTCGCCGACAATATCCTGTTCGGCCTGTCCGTGCGCGGCGTGTCGAAGGCTCAGCAGCAGGAGCGTCTCAAGCGGATCGTCGATCTTCTCGGTCTCGGGCATCTTCTCGACCGCCGGCCGGGCCAGATGTCGGGCGGTCAGCAGCAGCGCGTCGCCCTCGGGCGCGCCCTGATTTCCGAAACCCCTGTCTGCCTGCTCGACGAGCCGCTTTCCAACCTCGATGCCAAGCTGCGAGCCGGCATGCGCAGCGAAATCCGGGCCCTTCAGAAGCGGCTCGGCATCACGATGCTGTATGTGACGCATGATCAGACGGAAGCCATGAGCATGGCGGATCGTGTCATCCTGCTCAACAAGGGGCGTGTCGAGCATGCCGGCCCCCCGGCGGAGCTTTACGAAAAGCCGGCTTCCGTCTTCGTCGCGCAGTTCATCGGCACGCCGCCCATGAACATTCTCGATATGGCGGCGGGGGCGAACGGTTCGGTCATTGCCGGCGGTTCGCGGCCCCTGACGCACGCGGCTGCGGACGGTTTGCGCTTCGGGATACGGCCGGAGCATCTGCGTCTGGTGGACAAGGGGGAGCCGGCGACGGTGCTGTCCAGCGAATATTTCGGCGCGGATACCATCCTTGTCTGCCGTATCGGCAGCCAGACGCTCCAGGTGCGAGTGACCGGCAGGCCGGGCCTTCAGGAAGGGGCCGTGGTGGAACTCGGCTGGGATGCGAACGCCATGCATTTCTTTGACAAATCAAGCGGGCTGAGGCGCGAAGACGTCGCCCCCGCAAGCAGCTTTTAGTGGAGGATGGAAATGATACTTCTCAGCAAACGAAATGCCCTCAAGCTGGCGGCTGCCGGGCTTTCCTATCTCGCTCTCGGTGCTGGAATCGCGCTGGCGCAGACAAAACTCGATTTCTATTATCCGGTCCAGGTCGGCGGTCCCGTCACCAAGATCATCGACGGCTATGTGCAGAAGTTCATGGCTGAAAACCCGGATATCGTCGTAGCGCCCATCTATGCCGGCAACTACAACGACACGACCACCAAGGCGCTGACCGCCGCCAAGGCCGGCACGCCGCCGGCGGTTGCCGTGCTGCTTGCCACCGACGTCTTCACCCTCATCGACGAAGACGTCATCGAGCCGATCGACGATCTGGTCAAATCCGACGACGACAAAGCCTGGGTGAAAGGCTTCATGCCCGCGTTTCTGAAGAGCGCCCAGACCGAGGGGCATCTCTGGTCGATACCGTTCCAGCGCTCCACGGCCGTCATGTACTACAACAAGCAGGCCTTCAAGGACGCCGGGCTCGATCCGGAGAAATACCCCGCCACCTGGGAAGACATGGTCGCCGCGGGCAAGGCCGTCACAACGAAGGATTCGTCCGGTCAGGTCAGCCGCTGGGGCGTCGGCATTGCCGGCAACATCGGTTCCGCGCAGTGGCTGTTCGGTGCCCTCGTCGCCGAAAACGGCGCCAAGCTCGTCAATGACGAGGGGACGGAAACCTATCTGACGGATCCGAAGGTCGTTGAAGCGCTGCAGTTCTGGGTCGACCTGTCGAAGAAGGATGCCATCCATCCTCCGGGCATCTTCGAATGGGGGACTGCTCCTGCCGATTTCCTCGCTGGTCGCGTGGCCATGATCTGGCATACGACCGGCAATCTCACCAATATCCGCAAGAACGCCACCTTCGATTTCGGCGTCGCTCCTTTCCCGGGTCATCCAACCCCGGCCTCGGTGCTGGGTGGCGGCAACCTCTATATCTTCAAGGACGCATCCGACGAACAAAAGGCAGCCGCGTTCAAATTGGTCAAGTTCCTGACCTCGGACGAGATTCTTGCCGATTGGGCTGTCCAGACGGGCTATGTCGCTCCAAGGGATGGCTCGTGGGCAACCGACACGATGAAGAAGTACGTTGCCGAGACGCCGCAGGCTCTCGTCGCGCTCAAGCAGATCCCGGCCTCCGTGCCGGAGTTCTCCACACATGAGAATGCGCGGACGACCAAGATCCTGAATGACGCGCTGGCCGCCGCATTGACCGGCAGCAAGACGCCGGAAGCCGCAATGGCCGACGCTCAGAAGGAAATCGACCTCATCCTCAAACCCTATCGCTGATCCGCGGAGACGACACGCGGCTATCGCGCCGCGTGTCGTCCTCCTTCAGCTATGGCGAAGACAAGGCCGACAGGATTCACGATGAATAAATCTCGCAATGTCCTCTTTGGGAGCTTGCTGCTGTTGCCGGCCGCGGTTCTTCTGTGGGTGTTTACCTACCAGCCGATTTTGGCGACGCTCTATCATAGCTTCTTTTCGACACCGAAAGGCAGGCGGGCCGCCGTCTTCGTCGGAACCGATCAGTACGCGCGGATGTTCCAGGACCCGGTATTCTGGCAGGCCCTGCTGAACAATCTCATCTACGCAGCGGTAACGATCCCCGTGTCGATGGCGCTGGCGCTTGCCATGGCTCTCTTCGTCAACAGCCGCATAGCCGGCCAGGGCGCTGTCCGGATGGCGTATTTCACGCCGACGGTGCTCCCCATGGTCGCCGTCGCCAATATCTGGCTGTTCTTTTATGCGCCAGGCTATGGACCGATCGACCAGCTGCTCGGCTTTTTCGGCTTCGGTCATAACAATCTGCTGGGCATGCCGGGCACCGCCCTGTGGGCGCTGATCGTCATCACGATCTGGAAGGAGGCCGGCTTCTTCATGATCTTCTACCTGGCGGCTCTGCAGCAGATATCGCCGACGCTTATCGAGGCGGCCCGGTTGGAAGGCGCATCGGCAACGCAGATCTTCCGCCGCGTGACCGTGCCTCTGATCATGCCGACAACGCTCTTCGTGCTCGTCAACGCGATGATCGGTGCATTCCGTCTGGTCGATCATGTGATTGCCCTCACCAAGGGCGGCCCGGACAATTCGACGACGCTGCTCCTCTATTACATCTACGAAGTCGGGTTCCAGTACTGGGATACGGGTTATGCGGCTGCGCTCACGGCGTTCCTGCTTCTCCTTCTTGCGATTATCGCGCTCTTCCAATTCGGCTATCTCGACAAGAAGGTTCATTATCGATGAACGACACCACACCCACCCGCGCTTCCCATGTGACGACGTTCGGCGCCTGGCTGCTTGCCATCGTCTGGATATCTCCGATGATATTCGCGCTTTGGGCAGCCTTTCACCCCTCCACAGGCTCCAGCAGCTTCGATCTGACGGCACCGTTGACCTTGGACAACTTCAGCCAGGTTCTCTCCGCCGCGCCGTTTCCGCGCTATTTCCTGAATACGTTTCTGCTCGTGACGCTCATTCTCGCCTGCCAGATCGTGGTGTGCACGTTAGCGGCCTACGCGTTCGTGTGTTTTCCGTTCCGCGGGTCGGGCGTGCTGTTCATGCTGGTGCTGATCCAGCTTATGATCATGCCCGAGATCCTTCTGGTTGAAAATTATCGTACGCTCGCAAGCCTTGGCCTGCGGGACACCATTCTCGGCATGGGCATGCCCTATCTTGCATCCGCATTTGGCATCTTCCTGTTTCGGCAGACGTTCAAGAGCGTGCCGAAAGAACTGGAAGAAGCCGCGAGGCTTGAAGGCGCGAATGCGTTGCAGGTGCTGTTGCGCGTCTTCGTGCCGCTTGCCAAGCCCACCTATGTCGCCTTTGGCCTGGTGACGGTCAGCTATCACTGGAACAATTTCCTTTGGCCTCTCGTGGTGACGAATTCAGTGGAAACGCGGCCGATCACCGTCGGCTTGCAGGTCTTCGCAACGGTCGAACAGGGCGTGGACTGGAGCCGTGTGAGCGCCGCCACCCTGCTTTCCGTGGCGCCGCTTCTGGTCGCCTTCATCATCTTCCAAAGGCAGTTCGTCCAGAGCTTCATGCGGGCCGGCATCCGTTGAGCAGAGGTGGCGAGGCCGCAGAAAGAGATCTACATCATGCTGATAGCTCACATTTCCGATTTCCACGTCTTCTCCAGCCAGCCTGAAACCCGTCAGGTCAGGCTGGATATAGCCGACGTCGCGCGCCGTGTGGTCCAGGACCTCGCAAACTTCACGCCCGCGCTCGATGCAATCGCTTTTACCGGAGATCTGACGGATGGTGGCTCGCAGGAAGACTACGCGCTGTTGAAGGAGATATTGTCGCCGCTACAGGTTCCAGTCTTCATGGTGCCCGGCAATCACGACAAGCGCCGGACGCTGCGCGCAGCCTTCGCCGACACGCTTCCGTTCGAAGACGGGCCGTTTCTCAACTACGAGACGCGGGCCGGAGGTCTCAGGGTGCTGGCGCTCGACACGCTGATCGAGGGGCGGGGCGAGGGCGCTCTCGCGCCGGAAAGTCTTGCCTGGCTCGCCGGACGGCTCACGCCGGCCACGCCCGAGCCGACGCTCGTCCTGCTCCATCATCCGCCATTTCCGTCGGGCATGGCATCGCTCGACAATGCCGCGCTCACGGAAGGGCGCGACGCGTTGGCCGCGATGGTGCGGGAATATCCCGGACGGCTGATCATCCTGGCCGGTCATATCCACCGGCCCTACCAGTCGATCTGGAATGGTGCCTATTGCGCGGTCGGCGGCAGTCCGGCCTTCCAGGTCGCACTTGACCTGGAAGCGGATCGCCATGAGCCCCCCTGCATATCCCAACCCTATGCCTACTACGTCTATCGCATCGACCGAGAGGGCGAGTTCGCCGTTCACACCCGTTTTGTCTCTCTTGATCGCTAAAGGATTGAAGCATTGAATAAAGACTATGAACGCGTAAAAACGATTGCCATCGAGGCGGGTGAAGTCGCGATGGGGCATTTCATGGGCCTGTCGTCGCTCGACGTGGAAGCCAAAGGGCCGCTCGATCTCGTCACTGCCGCGGATCGGGACGTCGAGCGCTTCATTTGCGATCAATTGTCCGCGGCTTTTCCGGAAGACGGCATATTCGGGGAGGAAGGCAGCACGATCGAGAGCAAGTCCGGTCGCGTGTGGGTCATCGACCCGATCGACGGAACGTTCAACTTCGTGCGCGGCAGCGATGGCTGGGGTATATCGATCGGCCTCCTTGAGCAGGGCGTCCCGACATTCGGTGTGGTGAACACGCCGGTAAGACGCGAGCTCTTCGCCGGCGGACAGGGGCATCCGCCATCCCTGAACGGCAACGTTTTGCCCGCGCTGCGCCCGTTCAACCGCGGCTGCGCCGCCGTCGGCCTCGGCATTCATCCCAAGGTTCCGACCGAAGAAGGGCTGGATCTGCTGCGGCAGGTCACAAGCGACCTCAAGATCGCCTTCCGCGTCACGGGCTCATCCGTCATTTCCCTGATCGACATCGCCAAGGGCGCTGTCGACGGCTACATCGGCCGCGGAATTCCGAGCTGGGATATTCTCGGCATGCTTCCCTGCCTTCAGCAGCTCGGTATCGAGACCACCATCGACTGGCAGGCGGAAGGTCTTGCAACGGAGCTTGACTTCGTTTGCGGGACACCGGAGATCATAGCCATGACAAAGATGCTGGGCTGAGGCGCGGACCGGGGGCGTTTTTTCCCTCCGCGACACAAGGCCCGCTCACGAATGACAATATCCCGCGTCCTCTCTCCATTGCAGGAAGGATAGCGCCATAGAGGAAGCAACATGACCTCCACGATCGTCATGATAAATCTGTTCGGCGCGGTTGCCCTGCTGTTGTTCGGGCTTGCCCAGGTCAAGGAGGGAGCGTCGCGGGCGTTCGGAGCAAAGCTGCGGACCGGGCTTGCCACGGGAACGAGAAGCGGCCTGCGCTCCTTCATATCGGGCTTCGTGGCGACGGTCGCCCTGCAAAGCTCGACGGCCACCGCCTTGATGGTATCCTCTTTCGTGGAACGGCAGCTGATCGAGCCGCGCATGGCGCAGATCGTATTGCTCGGCGCCAATGTCGGAACAGCCGTAACCGCCTGGATCGTCGCCACCGGCATCGATTGGCTGTCGCCGCTGGTGATCCTGATCGGCATCGTGCTCTACCGGAGTGGGTCGACCAATCGGCAGGGCGGCGGCCTCGCGCTGATCGGCATCGGCTTGATGCTGCTTTCGCTGCATCTGCTGAGCAGCGCAACCGAGCCGATGCGACAGTCGCCGGCGCTGGCCGCCTTCATCGGCCTGCTGGACAATGCATGGCCGGTGGCGCTGGCTTTGGCTGCGATGGTCGCTTTCGTCTCCTCATCGAGTCTGGCTGCCGTGGTCCTGATCCTGTCGGTATCCTCAACCGGCATTCTTTCCAACGGTCTGGTCATCGTGCTGGTGCTCGGCGCCAATCTCGGCGGTGCTATTCCGCCCGTGATTGCGTCGCTGCGCGGTGCACCCTCCGCCAAGCGGGTAACGCTCGGCAACCTCATCGTCCGCGCGATCGGCTGCGCGATCGCGCTGCCGCTTGCCGGTTTCGGCGGCGAGTTGCTGGAGATGTTGCCTCTCGGTCCCACCAAATTGCCGGTCGATGCCCATCTCGGCTTCAATCTCATCCTTGCCATTCTCGCATGGCCCTTCTCCCGGCCGCTGGCGCGGCTCATGCGCCGATTGGTGCCCGACGAGGCTCAGCCGGACAATGCCCCGAAATATCTTGATCAACGCGAGCTTTCGACGCCGGTGGTAGCGCTCGCCAGCGCGACGCGCGAGACGCTCGGCGTGGGCGATCTCATCGAGCGCATGTTGATCCGTGTTTCGGACGCTTTCGAGCGGAGCGATCTGTCGAAGCTTGCGGAGATCGGCGGTCTCGAGCAGCGGGTGGACGTCCTTCAGAGAGAAGTGAAGGTCTATCTGTCCAAACTCGGCCGCCAGGGGCTGAGCCAGGACAATGCCAACCGCTCGATCGTCATAATCGACTATGCCATCAATCTCGAACATATCGGCGACATCATCGAAAAGGGCCTCGTGCCCCAGGTTGCCAAGAAGGTTACGCAGGGCCTCAAGTTTTCCGACGATGGCTATGACGAACTCGCCAAGCTCTTTCATCTCACGATCGACAATCTGCGCATGGCGCAGACCATATTCGTCACGCGGGATTTCAATCTCGCCAAGCAGATGATGGAGGTGAAGGTCGAGGTGCGGCACATGGAGAAGCAATCTTCGGGGCGCCATCTCGAGCGCCTGCGCGACGGCCGGGTCGAAAGCCTGCAAACGAGCTCGCTGCATCTCGACATATTGCGCGATCTCAAGCGCATCAACGCCCATATCGTATCAGTCGCTCATCCGATCCTCGACGAAAGCGGTCTGTTGATCGAAAGCAGGTTGCGTTCTCCCTAAGAGCCATTTGTTTCACGCAGTTCCGAACGGAAACCGCTGCGCACTTTTCCTGGAATTGCTCTTAGCTGCAAAACCCGACGTCAACGCTGACTTTTCGGATCATCGCGATGACCTGGCTCAATGCCCGCACGACCGCTCCCTTGTTCGTCGCGACGAACACTTCCTGCATGGGAAGTCGCGTCCGCGTCTTGAGCACCGTCAGCGACCCGCGGCGCAGTTGCTCCTGAAGCAGCCTTGGGGGCAGGATGCTGATTCCCGTACCGGCCTCCACCAGGTTCAGGATCGCACCCAGGCTGTTGCAGACATTCAGGCGCAGGCCGAGATTGCTGTTGCCGCGAAGCGCGTTCGTCGTCAGCGAATGCAGATTGGATGGCGCCGGCGTCGAGAATATGCGTTGGGAAAGGAGCGCGTCGTCGGAGACCTCATCCATTCCGGGGAACAGCTTCGGGCTCGCGATCCAGCTGACGGATTGCCGGCCGAGCAATTCGAGCGCGACATTCTCATGAGCAGGCGGCGTCGAGACGACGGCGACGTCCAGCAGGCCTTCGGACAAGTCCTTTGCAAGATTGTGGCTGGTGTCCACCGTCGCGGCGATGCGGCTTCCGGCGAACCGCCGGTCGAGCTCGTCGAGCAGCGCGGGAAGGCAAGCGACCGCAAAGCTGTCCATGACCCCGACGCGCAGCGTCGGCAGGCGGGTATTCCGCGTGCGGATATTGGATTCGATATCGCGGGCGATGCCGATCATGGCTTCCGCATAGCCCTTGAGCGCTTCCCCCTCGCTCGTGAGCAGCAGCTGCCGCTTTTGCCGATGGAACAGCGAAACGCCAAGCTGCGTCTCGAGTTCGCGTATGCGATAGGAAACCGTCGGCTGTGTGACATTGAGCTGCTCGGCCGCAGCGTTGAAACTTTTCAGCTGCGACACCCAGTAGAAAGATTCCAGTGCGGACAAGCTCAACATCGGGCGCCTCAAATAGAATTTTTCTATCGATAGCACCAATTATCCTAATTAGATTTTCAATGCGACAGCGAATAGGGTCAAAACATCAGCAAATGCAGCAGGTGTTGAAAAAATGTACAAGACCATTTCGCGCGCCCATATTTTAGAGGATTTGCCCGAGATCGACGAAATCTCTTCGGCCGATCTGCGGGAGAAGGTAATCGATGCCTGGGTCTTCGCGTTGGAACGGTCTTCGTTCGATCGTGTGATCGACATCCCCGGCGAAGGCAGCCCAAATGTCTTTGCGCTGAAACGCGGCATGCAGGATGCCCATCTCCGCGGCGTGACGCGTCTGGCGCTGGCGATCTATGAGGAATTCAAGGCGACCTTTCCGGAAGCCAGGGTCGATCGCGACATCATTCTCGCGGGCGGCCTTTGCCATGATATCGGCAAGACATGGGAGTTCGATCCGGTAAATCTGCAGCGCTGGCGCGAGCGCGGCGATCGCTACGGCGAGCCGTCGTTCCGGCATTCGGCCTACGGCACGCATGTCTGCCTGTCGGTCGGGCTTCCCGAGGAGATCGGCCACATCTGCATGGGCCATTCGCTGGAGGGCGCGCATATTGGTCACAGCACCGAATGCTACATCATTCGTCAGGCCGACCATACGTGGTGGCATGTCTCGGCTGCGCTGGATCTATGCCGCGCGGATACGATTGCATTCGCCGGACCCAATCTGCGCGTACGGCCGCTCGGCATACAGTGAGCGCGGCGCTCGAACGCCGAGGCAAGGAAGATAGAGGAAGGTTATGCACTACACCTTTCAGTTTGCCCCACTGCTGGCCTACCTGCCGAAGTTCGCAAACGGTCTTTGGCTGACGCTCCTGCTGTCCCTGATCGGGATATTCGGAGGCATGGCGCTCGGTATCGCCTGTGCGGTGATCTCGACGCTTCCTTACAGGCTTCCTCGCTTCCTGGTCCGCTGCTACGTCGAAATCATGCGCAACACACCGTTGCTCGTGCAGATTTTCCTGATCTTTTTCGGCCTGCCTAATCTGGGCATCAGGTTGTCGCCGCTGGTATCCGTGTGCATTGCGCTGGTTCTCAACAATGGTGGCTATATCGCCGAAATCGTCAGGGGCGGTATCCAGTCGACCCATCGCAGCCAGCTGGAGGCCGCCGAGAGCCTCGGCATGACCTACGCCCAAACGCTCAGGTTCGTCATATTGCCGCCCGCACTCGAAAAGGTTTTCGCGCCGATCGTGTCGCAATGCGTCCTCTTGATGCTGTCGACGAGCCTGGTCGCGGCGATTGGTGTCGAGGACCTGTCCGGCGCGGCGATGATTGCGAGCTCCGAGACGTTCAGAACCATGGAAACCTACCTGGTGATCGGGGTGATCTATGTGGTGCTGAACTTCGTGTTTCGAGCGCTCCTGAATGTCTGTGGCCTGATCGTTTTCACGCGGTCTCGCCGTCGCCTGCTGGGGAGGGGTTGAAATGCGTTCGTTTGGCACGCCCGAATTTCTGTTCATCTTCTACGCTCTCAGATGGACGCTCTTGCTGACGGCCATCGCCTTCGCGGGCGGCGCAATCGCCGGCATATTGCTTGCCCTGTTGAGGATTTCGAACAGTGCGATGGCGCGCAGCATGGCTCTTGGGTTCATGCAGCTCATCCAGGGCCTGCCGCTGCTCATCCTTCTGTTTCTCTGCTACTACGCTCCATCCTTGTTGGGGCTGGAAGTGAGCGCCATGGTCGCCGCGGCAATCGCATTGACCATCAATTCCGGCGCGTTTCTGGGCGCGATTTGGGAAAGCGCTCTGAAGGCAATCCCCAGGGCACAGTGGGAGAGCGCCGATGCGCTGGCCCTGACGCCTTACAAGACCCTTCGCCATGTGATTGCGCCTCAGGCCGTGAAGCTTGCCTTGCCGTCGACCGTCGGCTTCCTGGTCCAGATCGTCAAGCAGACGTCGCTGGCGTCGATCATCGGCTTCATCGAGATTACGAGGGCAGGGCAGCTGGCCAGCAACGCGACGTTCGAGCCGCTCAAGGCCTTTCTGGTCGTGGCAGGATTTTATTTCATCGTCTGTTTCCCGCTGACACAGCTCAGCCTGTGGATGGAAGCGCGCACCGGGAGAGGGCGGGGTATCTAGCTTTTACACGGCCCGCAGAGGCCGGATTCAACTGGAACACAAAACTGAGAGGATATGAAAATGCGTCTTAGAAATATCATTGTGGGCCTCCTCGGACTGGTTGCGATAACGGCGACTGCCGTCGCGGCGGAAGCTTCTACGCTCGACGATATCATCGCGCGAAAGAAGGTCATGATCGGCGTCGACCTGTCCGTCCCGCCCTTCGGCATCACCAACGACCAGATGCAGCCAGATGGTCTCGATGTCGACGTTGCCAAGCTTTTGGCAAAAGACCTCGGCGTCCAGCTGGAATTGGTCCCCGTAACCGGCCAGAGCCGCATCCCGGCACTCCAGACGGGCAAGGTGGATTTCGTCGTGGCAAGCTTCGGCATCTACACCGAGCGCGCTTTGTCGATCGCATTCTCCAACCCCTATGGCGGCCACAAGTCCGTCATCGTCGCCCCCAAGGGTACGGAAATTCACAGCCTACAGGATCTTGCCGGCAAGCGCGTCGGAGTGCCGAGGGGCACGGCACATGAAAAAATGCTGTCCGAGGCGAACATCAAGGGCATGCAGCTGGTCCGCTTTGACGACGATAGCACGACCTTGAATGCGCTCGTCTCCGGCCAGGTCGATGCAATCGGGACCGTCAACTACATCGCGGCCCAGCTGCAGGAGCGTTATCCCGATCAGTATGAACAGAAGACGACCTATCTGCAGAGCTTCTACGGCGTCGGCATGCGCCGCAACGATCCGGACCTTCTGCATTGGGTCAACACCGTTCTGTTCGTCCACGAGCAAAGCGGCGAGCTCGGCAAAATCTACGAGAAGTGGATGAAGACGCCGATGCCGGAGCTGCCCTCCTTCTAAAGTCTGGAGCGAAACCCTCCATGAGGGTTTCGCAAACCGCAAAGAGGTTTTCATGTCAGTCGTCGTTGCGAAAGACATCCGCAAGAGCTTCGGCCCGCTTGAAGTTCTGAAAGGGGTTTCCCTGACCGTCGAGGCGGGAGAGGTCATCTCCCTGATCGGCCGAAGCGGCTCCGGCAAGAGCACGTTCCTGCGTTGCCTGAACGGGTTGGAAAAGATCGATAGCGGCGACATCGAGGTGGCCGGGCATGTAATGGATCGCAAGCCCGCCAGGCTTCGCGAACTTCGCCGCGATGTCGGTATCGTCTTCCAAAGCTACAACCTCTTTCCGCATCTGACTGCGGGCGAGAATATCATGCTTGCGCCCGTCCAGGTGAATGGCCTCAGCAAGGCTGCCGCCCGCCAGGAAGCCGAAAGATGCCTGTCGCTCGTCGGGCTGGGGGATCGGTTCGGCACCTATCCCGACATGTTGTCTGGCGGGCAGCAGCAGCGCGTTGCCATCGCCCGGTCGCTGGCGATGAAGCCGAAGGTTCTTCTGTTCGACGAAGTGACCTCGGCGCTCGACCCCGAATTGACGGGCGAGGTCCTCGCCGTGATCGAGAACCTCGCAAAGCAGGGAATGACGATGATTCTCGTCACCCATGAAATGGGCTTTGCCCGGCGCGTGGCGAACCGGACGATCTTCATGAAAGACGGCATCATCCACGAAGAGGGGCCTTCGGCCGAACTCTTCAGCGCGCCGAGGACGCCGGAGCTGAAAGCCTTCCTGCGTTCCGAAGTCGGTTGATCCAACCGCCAATTGAAAATCGATGAACGGCCGCGTCCATGGGACGGGCCGAGAGGAGAGCTTTGTGACACGCAAACGGACAGTCGCGATGGTCGGATGCGGCGTGATGGGGAGTGCCATCGCCACCCGTCTGCTGGCCCGGGGGCATGAACTTTTCGCGTATGACCGCGACCCCGCCAAAATCGATGCCTTATGCGCCAAGGGCGCGATGAAAGCGGCGTCCGCCAGCCAGGCGGCGCAACGATCGGAATTCGTGATCCTCAGCCTGAATTCCGCGACCATCGTGCGCGCGGCCGTATTCGGCGAGGAGGGGGTGTCGACGGGAGCCCGCCGCAACACGGTCATTATCGACATGTCGTCGATCGATCCGATCGCGACCAGAGCGCTGGCCAAGGATGCCGCCGATATCGGCTTGCCATGGCTTGATTGCCCACTTTCCGGCGGCGCCCCCAAGGCACTTCTCGGGAAGCTGACCGTCATGGCCGGCGGCGAGCGGGAAACGTTCGAAAGGGCTCGGACTGTCATGGCGGACCTTTGCGAAAACCTGACCTTGATGGGACCAAGCGGTTCCGGCCAGACGACGAAGCTGATCAACCAGGTCCTGTGCGCCCTCAATTTCGTTGCGGTCGCCGAAGCGACCCGGCTGGCCGTCGACGCCGGTGTCGATGCCCAGAGAATACCTGCGGCTCTGCAGGGCGGCAGAGCCGACAGCGCCATTCTCCAGGAGTTCATGGGAAAAATGGCTCGCCATGATTATTCGCCGACGGGACGGATCGACAACATGGTCAAGGACCTCGATGCCGTGCAGTCGCTTGCGCGCACGACCGGCACGCCCATGCCGATGACGGCGCTTTGTATGGAAATACACAAGGTTCTCGTATCCGCGGGCCTCGGGCCTGCCGACAACGCTGCGCTCATGCGCTTTTTCGATGGCCCCAGAGGTTGAGAGGAGAGAAAAGATGATTACGCGATATGCCGAATTTGTCGGTGCCATCCATGCAGGCAGGGAAAACGATTTCTACGCCTTTGTCGAAGAGCGCCTCGTGCCGCTCTGGACGAAGTTCGAGGGCGCGACGGCGGTTAGCATATCGAGAGAAGTCTCGCGAGACGAGGGAGCGCCGTCGGTGCCGCTCCTGCTCGCGATCTCGTATCCGGACGAAGCCGCGCTGGAACGGGCAATGGCGTGCGACGCTCGTTTTCGGTCCCGGGAAGAAACCCAGGCGTTACTGACGATGTTCGACGGCACCATATTTCATCGCGTCACCCGGCAAAGCAGCTACGAAGTCCGAAAAGCGGACTAAGGTCCGGTATGGCAAATCGCGCAGGCCTTGGCGGCAAGCGCGTGCTGGAAATGCATGGCTTCAAATCGAAGCGATTGCGCTGGTCATTCAAGGACGGCCTTCCATCCCTCTCGTGAAAATACCGGAAATATAGTAAGCTATTACTTACGAATTTGTGCCGCGGGCAAGCGGATCGACTTCCCCGGCGCGATTGATCTCTTGCCGGGCCGGCCTGCGGCATTTTCCGAACGGCTCACCATGGAACTCGCCCCTCCGATCCCCAGGCAAGGGAAGCCCTGTCGCACGCAGGCAGTTCGCGGCCGGCCGCGCTATCAAAAATGGACGTAGGTATTGCGCAGGAATTTGCCTAGCGTCCGGGAGCTGGATGGAAAGGCGGTCGACTGGGTGTCGCGGCCGGCCATCGGCGCTCATCGATCGGGGAAGCCGAACGGACGGCCCGCACGACCGGATTAAGCTTGCGACGCGATGCCGATAACATTGTTGGGAGAAGAATATGGAGCGCCTTCGCCCCTCCATGGGCCGCGATCTGTCGCCGAAGCAACTCGATACACTTCAGAAAGTCTTGAAGCACATCACCAGCCAGCCATGGTTCGACAATAGGGAACACTGCCGTCAAGCATTGGCGGAACGGTTGGCACTCTTGATTCACATTGGAATAGAAAGCGCGGCCCATCTGCAGATCATCGCCGTTTCCTGGTCGGTCGACGATTTCAATCGTGCGAAGTCGAAAACAGATCGAGCCGTACCGAAGAGCATGGGTCAGATAACACAGCTGCGCGATTACCAATAGCGGTTCAATTGACCATTCCTGCGCAGTAGATCCTTTGGATCAAGTCGTCATGACCGACATCGGCCGTCAATAAGCCGGAGGCAGTAAAACAGGCCAAGCTCAGGTCAAGGCGGGTAATGCGGCGGACATCAGTCCGTAATCGCACCGGGCGTGCGTGCCGGATGCGCATTCATAAATGCCGGTATCTCTTCCAGAGCCGCGCGAACTGCCCGGATGCGAGGCATGTCGGCAAGAGAGACACCCCAGCGGTCAGCATTGTAAAGCTGCGGGACGAGGCAGATATCCGCCATCGATATCCGGTCGCCGTGGCAGAAGCGGCCGGTTGCGGGCGAGGCCAGCATCGCCTCGACCGCGAGGAGTCCGGGGCCGATGAATGTCCTCATCCATTCTTCCGCGGTGATGTGCTTTTCCGATGCGCTCACCACATGGCGAACCACCCGCAGGTTGCATACGGGGTGGATATCCATGGCGATCGCATAGGCGATGGACCTCACCCTTGCCCGGCCTATGGGGTCGGCCGGCAGGAAGCCGGCGTGGCGCGTTTCATCGAGATACTCGATGATGGCCAGCGATTGGGTCAGGATCGCGTCGTCGATCTCCAGGACCGGGACGAGACCTTGCGGATTGAGGGCCAGATGGGCCGGCTCCGTCTGGCGGCCCTTGGTCAGATCGACGGAGACGGTCTCCCAGCTTTCGTTCAGGAGGCCAAGCGCGATCCGCAACCGATAGCTTGCCGACGAACGCCAGTAGTCATGCAATATCATGATCGTCCTCCTGCATCATGAGCTGCCGTAGCGCGTTCTGGAACACGCCCGCCGCAGGCCCGAGTTCGGCTTCAAGCTCCGCCTGGAACGCATCCGCGATCTCGACCAGCCGGCGCATCAGATCCTTCCCCGCCGCCGTCAGCGACAGGCTGACGAGGCGGCGGTCTTCTTCGTGTTCGCGTTTTTCCACGAGGCCCGCCTCTTCCAGGCGTGTTGCCGCGCGGCTCACCTTCGACTTTTCCATGTCGACGCGCTCATGGATGTCTTTCACGCTGACCGAGCCGGATTGCAGAAGATGGGCGAGCACGCGCCATTCCGGCATGGAGATGCCGGATTCGGCACCGTAAAGGCGCGCAAGCCGCCGGCTGACGCGGGCTGCGGCGACATTGAGCTGGTAGGGCAGAAATTGCTGAAGGTCGAAGCGTTTTGTCATGATGAGTTTGTGGCTTGACTTCGTTGCAAATGCAACGAATATCTCCGGCCGGCGAAGGAGCGCAGCCGGCAGATCGCATCCCGACGTTATCGAGGAGGATACACAGGATGAGCATGCCCACCGCTCTGGCGGCGCAATCGGCTTCCGGTCACAAGTCATCCATCCGGCTGCTCTTTGCCAGCAGCGCCGGAACCGTCATCGAATGGTACGATTTCGCCGTCTTCGCGGTTTGCGCGGCCCTTGTTTTCAACACGGTATTCTTCCCCGGAGCGAACCCGCTCACCGGCCTGATTGCCGCTCTGGCGACACAGGCAGTCGGTTTCGTCGCCCGCCCGCTCGGCGGCTGGTTCTTCGGTGTTCTGGGCGACAGGGTCGGCCGCAAGAAGAGCCTGGTTCTCAGTCTTTTCCTGATGGGCGGCTCCACGGTGGCGATGGGTCTGCTGCCGACCTACGCACAGGCTGGCATTATCGCGCCGGTCCTGCTGTTGCTCCTGCGTCTCCTGCAAGGCTTTGCCGTCGGCGGGGAATCGACCGGCGCCCTGGTCATGATCGCCGAAAGCCTGCCGGCCAACCGGCGCGGGCTCTGGACCGGGTTCCCGATGATCGGCGGGCCTGCCGGCAATGTGCTTGCGACGGCCGCGGTCGGCGGCGTTATCGGGCTCGTCGGCATCGAGGGCTTCATCGCGTGGGCGTGGCGCGTTCCGTTCCTGGCCTCTATCCTGCTCATTTCGGTCGGCATATGGGTCCGCCGCAAGGTGGAGGAATCGCCCGCCTTCATCGAGATTCAGGAAAAGAAGGAAGATGTCGTCAGGGCGCCTCTGCGCGAGGCGCTTGCCGAGCATCCCGGCAACATGCTGCGTGTCCTCCTGGTCAAGGCGGGCGAGAGCGCCCTGTTCTACCTGTTCTCGACTTTCTTCATCGTGCTGGCGACGGTCTATCTGAAGGCTCCCCGCGAGGCGGCGCTGAACGCGCTGTTCTTTGGTTCGCTCGTCGAGGTCGCCGCGATCTTGCTGGCCGGTGCCCTGGCGGACCGGATCGGACGACGGCCGGTAACGATCCTCGGGCTGGTCGGAGGCATAGCTGCCGGTTTTCATCTCTTTACGCTCGCCGAGGGAGCAACGGCATCCGAACTCGTGATCGCGACCCTGATGACCCTCATCTGCCACGGCATCATCGTGGGCGGCATGTCCGCCTATTTCACGGAGCTGTTCCCGGCACGCCTGCGCTACACTGCCATGTCGACCGCCTATTCGGTGGCGGCAGTCCTCGGCGGCGCGCTGGCGCCGATCATCGGCACCTGGCTTCTCGAAGGATTCGGTACGCCGATGGCCGTCGGTATCTATGCAGCCGTCATGGCGGTGCCGGCCATCCTCGTCATGGTGAAGACACCCGAAACCAAAGGCCGCGACCTGCTGCGCTGATCCCCGCCAGGCCCGCTTCTATTTCCTCATCGGCAAAGGCCGGCGCGATGCGTCCGCAGGGGCCCGATGACGATCTGACATGGATCACCGGCATGCGTACGATCACCACGGCGGGCGACGTCAACATACAGGTGGGCATGGCAAGCCACGTCTACCTCGTCACCCGGTCGATGCAGTGCTTCTCAACGACTGGTCGGCGCGCGATATCCAGACATGGGAATATCAGCCCCTGGGGCCGTTCCAGGCCAAGGCCACTGCCACCACCATCAACCCGTGGATCGTCACCAAGGCGGCGCTGGATCCCTTCCGCGTGTCCACTCCGCCACGCGAGCGCCCTCTGCTCGCCTACCTTGGGGAACCCCGTCCGCTCAACTTCGACATAGAGCTCGCGGTGGCGCTGACCCCGCTTTCTGGTCAGGAAACCGTCATCTCGGCGACGAACGCCCGGGAGCTTTATTGTTCGGCGGCGCAGCCGTTGGCTCACCACGCAAGTTGCGGCTGTCCGATGAGGACCGGTGATCTGCTCGGCTCGGGTACGATTTCGGGGCCGGAGCGCACGAACCGGGGGAGCCTGCTGGAACTGACCCGGAACGGGCAGGAACCGCTCACCCTGCCCGACGGGCAGACGCGCGGATTTATCGAGGACGGCGACCAGCTGACGATCCGCGGATATGCGCATGGCGCCGGCTATCGCATCGGCTTTGGCGATTGCTCAGGTGAAATCCTGCCGGCGGTCAGCTTACCGAGCTGGGGCGGCGAAGGACATTCCGACGATATCGGGGAAGGTATCTAACGCCGAGCCCGCGTCGATTTTCCTTGGCGTTGCATGCTCAAATCAACGGATCGTCGTCAGTTGCTGCCAGCGACGGGCAAACTCACCGTTAGGCCGGCGGCTTCCTTACGCGGCTTCGTGATCGATACGATCATAGCGATTGCAGCAAGGCCCACGAGACAGCCTATGATGACATCGATCACGTAGTGGTTTGCATCCGGTACAGCCGAAAGCGCCATGGTGACGTTCAATGCCAAGCCGGGATAGCGCAGAAGGCGTATTTCCCATGCCGCCCATGCGCAGAGTGTGGCCACGGCGGCATGAACGGAAGGGAAAGTCAGGATGCCGGCGCTTTTTGCAAGGCTCCATACGAAAGTGGGATCGTCGCGAACCGCGTGAAACTGCTGCAGGAAAAAATAGCCGTAGGTCGAATCTATATTATGAAGCTTGTTGGGATCGAACTGATAGAATGAGTAGGTGCCGACGGCTGGCCACAGTGTTGAAATTGCACTGGCGATAAAGCACAGCAATCCGTATGCGCCGACCATTTGGTAGGCCCGGTTGCTCCTGCCCGCAACAATCAAAATCAGCGGCCATAGAAGAAGCTGATAGCTAAACGTCCGATAAGCCTGATTGAACGCCGCCGCCAGAAGGCTGTGCTGATCCACCCACATCATCAGGGCTGGCCAATCCACGCCCAGCCAGCTATCCCATTGCGATAATTGCTGATCTGCTACTGGAAGGTCCATCCGCATCGCTATGTAGGTAGAGAGGGTGATCGGTACGATCAAAAGGAAACCGCAACCCAGGCATTCAACCACTGCGCGAAATGTCGATAGTTTGAACCGTGTCGCGAGGATGCTGAGGACAATCGTATAAAATCCGACGAACAGCACTGCGATGATCGTATCTTGCAGATCGAGTTGCAGGCCACCGGCTTTCGCCAGCAGCCAAGCGGCGCAGTAGGACAGAGGCGTACCCACCGTTAAAACCAATCGGGCTCGAAAAAAATCCTGCATGTGGAGCTGGCCTCGCCTGTAAGTGCGTAGGATTAGCGACGTGAGGTTGCAAATCGGTAAAGATGCCGATCGCAATTGAAGCGTCTGCCCTTCCAGCGCCAGCGCAGGCCCGAGAGGTTGGAAATCGTCAGCAGCACGTTTACGCCCCCGATCCGCATCCCGGCATCATGGCTTTCGGGGTCTGATCAAGGCGGCCTCTGCCTATATCGTGGGGAAATGACAGGCTACCTTGCGGCCGGCGCCAAAGGGCTTTGGCTCTGGTCGCTCCGTGCGGCAGCGATCTTCTGCAATCGGGCAGCGGGGATGAAAGCGGCAGCCGGGCGGCGGGTTGAGGGGGCTCGGCACATCTCCGGTCAGCAGGATACGCCTGCGCGTACCGGCGCTCGTCGTTTCCACCACGGGAACCGCGGAGATCAGCGCCTGGCTGTAGGGGTGGGCCGGCGTCGAGAAGACCTCCTCGGCCGGTCCCTCCTCGACGATGGAGCCGAGATACATGACGGCGATGCGGGTCGAGACCTGGCGTACCACCGACAGGTCGTGGGCGATGAAGATATAGGTGAGCCCCAGCTTTTCCTGAAGGTCGGCGAGCAGGTTGACGATCTGCGCCTGCACCGACACGTCGAGCGCGGAGACGGGCTCGTCCAGTACCACCAGATCCGGATTGAGCGCGATGGCTCGCGCGATGCCGACGCGCTGGCGCTGGCCGCCGGAGAATTCATGCGGGTAGCGGGCGACGTGATCCGGCAGAAGGCCGACGATTTCGAAGAGTTCCGCAACGCGCCTGTCGATGTCGGCGGAGGAGAGTTTCGTGTGGATGCGCAGCGGTTCGGCGACGAGGTCACCGACGCGCCGGCGCGGATTGAGCGAAGCCGATGGGTCCTGAAAGACCATCTGCAGGCGGCGGCGCAACGGCCGCAACTCGTTCAGCGATTTGCCGGTGATGTCTTCGCCTTCGAAGAGCAGCTGGCCGCCGGTGATATCGTAGAGCCGTACCAGACAGCGCGCGAGCGTGGACTTGCCGCAGCCCGATTCACCCACGAGTCCGAGCGTTTCCCCGCGCTGGACCGTCAGCGAGACGTTATCGACGGCGTGAACGGTCCGCCGGCCTTCCGCGGAAAACCGGGTGCCGATCGAAAAGCGCTTCATGAGCGAACGGGTTTCCAGAATGGGGCGGTGTGTGTTCGTCATGGCGTCGCTCATGCTTGTGCCTCCCGAAGGCAGGCGGCGGCGTGCGTGCCGCCTCCGAGGGCCGGCTTTTCCGTCGTGCAGGCCTCATAGCGTACCGGACAGCGCGGTTCGAAGGCGCAACCGTGCGGCAGGCGTAGCAGTGAGGGCGGTGAGCCGGGAATGGCCGGCAGGCGGCGTGGTTTCTCGCCGGTCAGCGGCGGGATCGAACCGAGCAGCGCGCGGGTATAGGGATGGCGCGGTTCGGAAAACAGTGCCGCGCGGCTGCCGCGCTCCACGATGCGGCCCGCATACATGACCATCACCCGATCGGCGAGCTCGGACACCACGCCCATGTCGTGCGTGATGAAAACCACCGCGGAATTGTGGGTGGCGCGCAGCTTGCGCACGAGATCGAGGATACCCGCCTGCACGGTGACGTCCAGTGCCGTCGTCGGTTCGTCGGCGACGAGCAGCGCCGGGTTGCAGGACAGCGCCATGGCGATGACCGCGCGCTGGCGCATGCCGCCGGAAAGCTGGTGAGGATAGCGGGACATGGCCTCGCGCGGGTTGGGGAAATTCACCTCCGCCAGCAGTTCCTCCACCCGCGCCAATGCCTTCGCCTTGCTGATCTTCTGGTGAGCGCGGATCTGTTCGGCGATTTGCCAGCCGATCGTGTAGACGGGCGTCAGCGCCGTCATCGGATCCTGGAAGATCATGGCGATCTCGCTGCCGCGCAGGTGTCGCAGCTCGCGTGCCGGCAGGCCGATCAGCTCGCGGCCGTTGTAGCGGATCGAGCCTTCGATGGTGGCGTTGGGGTCGTTGATCAGCCCCATGACCGCCAGCAGGGAGACGGTCTTGCCTGAGCCGGATTCTCCGACGACGCCGAGGATTTCGCCCTTGTCGAGATCGAAGGAAACACCGTCGATGGCCCGGATCAGGCCATCTTCGGTGCGGAACGATACCCGAAGGTCACGCACGGAGAGCATCATGATGTCCTCACACGGGGGTCGAGAAGGATGTAGACGAAATCGACCACCGCATTGGCGACGACCACGAACATGGAGGCATACATCACCGTCGCCATGATCATCGGCAGATCGAGGTTTTGCATCGCGTCATAGGTGAGCTTGCCGATGCCGTTCAGTCCGAAAACCACTTCGGTCAGGAGCGCGGAGCCGCCCACGAGGGCGCCGAAGTCGAGGCCGAACAAGGTGACGAAGGCGATCAGCGAAGTGCGCAGGGCATGACGCAGCAGGATACGGGTCTCCGACAGTCCCTTTGCCCGCGCCGTGCGGATGAAATCCTCCTGCATGGACTCGATGATCGCGGCGCGCAGCACCCGGCCGTAGATGCCGATATAGAGGACGGCAAGCGTGATCCATGGAATGACCAGCGTGAGGAACCAGCCCTTGGGATCGCTCATCAGCGGCTTGTAGCCGAGGGGCGGCACCCAGGAGAACAGCCAGGTATCGTGATATCGGCTCTGGGTGATGAGGTTCATCACTTCGCCGAGCCAGTAGACGGGCATGGAGATGCCGAGCAGCCCGAGCGCCATCAGCAGCTTGTCCAGCCAGCTGTCGCGCGTGGCGGCCGCCACGATGCCGATGACGACCGACACCACGACCCAGAGGATGGCCGCGCCGAAGACGAGCGACAGCGTGACCGGGATGGCGTCGAATACCGCCGGCACGACCTTCCAGCCGCGATTGACGAAGGAAGTGAGGTCGCCGGTGACGAAGATCTTCTTCATCATCAGTCCGTACTGCACATAAAGCGGCCGGTCGAAGCCGAAGGAGTGGCGCACGGCCTCCAGCACCTCGGGCGAAGCGTTGCGTCCGGCAATGCGTGCGGCGGGGTCGGCGCCGGGCGTGGCGAAGAAAATCAGGAAGACGATCACCGAAATGCCGAACATCACGAACAGCATCTGACCGAAGCGGCGCAGGATGGCGTAGATCATCAGGTGCGCCCCAGCTGGACCTTCGAGCGCGGGTCGAGCGCATCGCGCAGGCCGTCGCCGAACACGTTGAGCGCCATCACGGAGACCGCAATCGCAAGACCGGGCGCCAGCGCCACGATCGGGCGCGTATAGAGCAATGCCTGGCCGTCCTGGATGATCGTGCCCCAGCTCGCGGCCGGCGGCTGCACGCCGATGGAAAGAAAGGACAGCGCCGATTCCGTCAGCATGTTGAGCGCCATCATCAGCGGCGTGAAGACGATAAGGGTCGTCGTGACGTTCGGCTGGATGTCGCGCCAGAGGATGCGCCGGCCGGGCACGCCGAGATTGATGGCGGCGAGAACGAATTCGCTGTTGCGCAGCGAGAGGACCTGGCCGCGGATGGGACGCGCCACATAGGGTACGTAGACGATGCCGATGATGATGACAGGCAGCCAGAGACTGCCCGATTCGATCAGGATCGGGCCGATGGATATGCCCTGCGCGATCGTCACGATGGAGAGCGAGATCGCAAGCAGGTAGATCGGAAACGCCCACAGAACGTCGAGGAGGCGGGACAGCGCCGTGTCGGTGAGGCCGCCGAAATAGCCGGCGACAAGACCCGCCGCGGTGCCGATGATCAGCGTGAAGACGGTGGCTCCTCCAGCGATCATGAGGGAGTTCAGCCCCCCGTAGAGCAGGCGGGCCATGACGTCCCGCCCCTGGTTGTCCGAGCCGAGGAAGTAGTTGCCGAGTTCCCAGGTCGGGCCGATCGGCGTGTAGCCGAGGCCGAGCCCTTCCGTCGAAGCTTCCATCACGGGAACCTCGACGCCATCGACCTGGATGACGGCATCGAGCGTCGACGTGAACGGATCCACGCCTGCCCAGCGCGCATAGAGCGGCGCGCTGAGACAGGAAAGGATGATGAGCAGGAAGATGGCAAGGGACGCCATGGCGGCCCTGTTACGTCTCAACCGCGCGAAAGCGAGGGCCCATGGCCCTCGCGTCCGGTGCTGAACGCCAACGGCTTCATTCGACACGCAAACCCCCTACGCCGGATATCACTGCACCCAGGACTGAGTGATCATCCAGTTGAACTGGCGGTTGAACCGGAAATTGCCGAGGCGCTTGCTGACGAAATCGAGACGCTTGGGCGTGAAGAGGCCGACGGCGGGCGCCTGGTCGGTGACTTGATGATCGATCTCGGCCCAGAGCGCATTTGCCGCGGTCTGATCGGTCACGCCGAGGTCGAGTGCCTTGTGCATCTTCGCGTCGATCGCCTCGTCGCAGAAGCCGGCGATGTTGATCGAGGCGTCGGAGCCTTCGCGGAACGAGGCGCAGCCGAACAGGATATTCAGGAAGTCCGAAGCCGCCGGATAATCTTTGTACCACTGGGTCACAGACATCTGCACCTTGTTGTTGGTGTTCTGGATATAGGTGAACTGAATGTTGGCGGAAATCGGCTTGACGTCGGCGACGTAGCCGATGCTCGTCAGAACGCTCTGCAGGTAGACGCCGATGGAGCGCGAGACGGCGGTATCCTCGACGATGATCGTAACCTTCTGGCCCTTGGTGCCCGATTCCTCCACAAGCTGCTTGGCCTTTTCGAGATCGGGAGCCGACCACTTCGCACCCGGATTCTTCGTGTAGGGGCAATAATCCACATGGCCGGGGAAATCCGGCGGCAGGACCTGGCAGACCGGCGAGGCGAGCACCTTGCCGCCGAAGAGCTTGACCAGCGTGTTGCGGTCGACGGCGAAGGCGACCGCCTGGCGGGCCTTGACGTTATCGAACGGGGCGAGGCGCGTGTTGAGCGGCGCGTACCACCAGGCCGAAAGCGGCGCGATGTGGAGCTGGTCCTTATACTTGGTACCGAGCTCGGCAAGGCGGTCGCTCGGCAGCGCGTCGAACATCCAGTCCGCTTCGCCGTTCTGGATCGCCGTCACGGCCGCTTCCTCGGAAAGGCCGAAATCGTATTGCACCGTATCCGGATAGCCGTCCGGCTGTGCTTCCTCGCTCCATTGCTTGAAGTGTGGGTTGCGCGAGACGGTCATGCCCTTGTTGGGGTCGAAGGCGGAGATCATGTAGGGGCCGGTGCTCGGGATCGGCACGGAGCCCATGTCTTCGGCGGGCGTGTCGGCGGGGAGCGTCACGGCGTGGGGCAGGGCGAGCTTGTAGAGCAGCTCGGCATCCGGCTTGACGAGGTTGATCGTCACGGTGCCGGCCGCTTCGTCGCCCACGACGCCGCCCTCGAGCGTGCAGCTCTTGGTGTCGGCAAGGCATTTGTCCACGCCGACGATCCCGGCATAGAAGGTGCCGGAGGTCGGGCCGGAGACCTTGAAGATGCGCTGGAAGGAAGCGACCACGTCCTTCACGCCGACCTCCTGGCCGGTGGAAAACTTGATGCCCTTGCGCAGCTTGAAGGTGAAGGTCTTGCCGTCGTTGGAAACTGCGGGCAGCACCTCGGCGAGGTCCGGAACGATGGTGAAGCCGTCCATGCCTTCGGCCTTGCGGAAGGCGACGAGGCCGTCATAGATCGGCTGGTACATCTGCCAGCCCTGGTCGGTGTAGTTGATGTGCGGGTCGAGCGTGCCGGCCGCAGAGCGGGCGAGAAGGCGCATCGTGCCGCCACGGTGTTCCTTGAGATATTCGGCCTGTGCCGGAGCCAGCCATCCGCCGGCCAGAAGCGCGGCGGCCGAGGCCGTCAAAAGCAGTTTCTTCATTTTTGTCCCCTTTTCTATCGATCGTGCTGATTGAGAAAGTCCCCGACCACCCGCATGCAGTCTTCCTGCTGCTCGATATGCGGCATGTGGCTGGAGTGTTCGAATATCTCCCAGCGCGAGCCCTTGATGCCGTCCTTGAAGGGCTGCACCGTGGCCGGCGTGGCTTCATCGTAACGTCCGGAAATGATGAGGGTGGGCACATCGACGGCCGGCAGGCGGTCGATGACGCTCCAGCTCTTCAAGGTGCCGATGACGTGGAACTCGTTCGGCCCGTTCATCAGCGTGTAGACGGTGGGGTTGCGCGCCGCCTGCTCGAAGCTTTCGGTCACTTCGGGCGGGAACGGCACGACGCGGCAGACATGCCGCTCGTAGAAGGCCATCGTCGCCTGCTGGTAGTCGGGATGGTCCGTCGTGCCAGCCGCTTCATGCCGGGTCAGCGTGTCCTGCACGTCCTGCGGCAGGCCGAGCCGCAACCGGTTGGCCTCCTCGACCCAGAGCTTCATGGAGGCGGGCGAATTGGCGATCGTCAGCGAGGCCAGTCCCCTGGGTTGGAGCACCGCATATTCCGCACCCAGCATGCCGCCCCAGCTTTGCCCGAGCACATGGAAGCCGCCGCGGATGCCGAGGTGGTCGACGACGTTCTCCAACTCGTCGATGAAGAGCTGCGGCGTCCAGAAATCGGCGCCTTTTTCCGGCAGCAGCGTGGAATTGCCGCAACCGAGCTGGTCGTAGTGGATGACGGCCCGGCCGTCGCGCGCGAGCAGCTTGTAGGCATCGACATAATTATACGCGACACCCGGCCCGCCGTGCAGAATGATCACCGGCAGCTTGCGGCTGCCGAGGTCGCCGCTTATGCGATACCAGGTTTCATAGCCCCGGAACGGCGCCCGTCCTTCCGTGCTGTCGATCCGAACCGTCATGCCGCCCCTCCCAAGATCGCCGCCATTCAGGCGCTCCTCCTGCCGGTCCTCACCCATTCCTCCAGCATCTGCACGCCGAAGGCCGTGGCGCCCTCCCGGCCGAGGGGGCGGTCCTCCTCAGCCAGTTCCTTGCCGGCAATGTCGAGATGCACCCAGGGGCGGTCTTCGGTGAAATGGCGAAGGAACGCCGCGGCATAGGGCGCGTCGCCATCCTCCATATCCTTGGCATGGTGGCGGAGATCGGCAAGGGGCGATTTCAGCCCGTCGTCATAAGCCCGGTCTAGCGGCAGGCGCCAGAAGCGCTCGCCGACCGTTTCGCCCGCGGCGATCATCTCGGCGGCAATTGCATCGTCGGTGCTGAAGAGGCCTGCGAAGACCGAGCCGAGGCCGCGCATGACCGAATAGGTCAAGGTCGCGAGATCGACGATCGCCGATGGCTCGAAACGCGTCGCCGCGTAGTAGAGGCAGTCGGCCAGGATCAGGCGGCCTTCGGCATCGGTATCGAAGACCTCCACGGTCTGGCCCGAGGCTGTGGTGATGATTTCGCGCGGCTTCAGCGATGTGCCGGACGGCAGGTTTTCGGCAATGCCGAGAACGCCGACGGCATGAACCGGGCTCTTCTGCCGGGCAAGCGACAGGAGAAGGCCCGCGACGGCCGCCGCACCGGCCATGTCGGCCTTCATGTCGAACATCTGGACGCCGCCCTTGATGCAGAGCCCGCCGGAATCGAAGCAGACACCCTTTCCGACGAAGGCAAGCGGCTGCTCGCCCGATCCTTCACCGCGATAGCGCAGTACCGCCACCTTCGGCGCGCGGACCGAGCCGGAACCGACCGCCAGAATGGCGTTCATGCCGAGGTCCTTGAGCCGGTCGGCATCCAGCACCTCCACCTCGATACCGGCGGCGCGCAGTGGTTCCAGGTGCTGCGCGAAACTGTCCGGATGAAGATGATTGGGCGGCAGGTTGACGAGCGTGCGGGCATACTCGACGCCTTCCGCCACGGCATTGGTGCGCGCGAGGGCGGCGTTGAGGGTTTCCTTGTCCGCGCCGACGAGTTGCAGGCGCCAGTTCTTGTCGGCGCCAGCGACAGGTCGCTTGTTGCGCAGGTCGAACCGATAGCGCCGCAGTCGGACGCCAAATGCGACGCGCGCCAGTATTTCGGCTTCGGAAAAGGTGGCGTTGGCAACCGGATCGAGGACCAGGGTTGCCTCATTCTCGCCCCTGTCTTCCAGGTGCGCGGCGAGGCTGCCGCCGGCCTTTGCCAGCGAAAGGGCGCTCATGGCTTCCGCCTTGCCGAGCGGAAGGACGATCACGCGGCGGGCGGTGACGCCCTGCGGCGGCACGAGATCGATGCAGGCGCTGCCTCCGGTGGCGCAGGAGCGCGAGACGATCCCGCCGGTGGCCGCGTCGAGCGCGGCGGCACGCGCGCCGAGGTCCTGCCCGTCGGCTTTCAGGATCACGATGACCGGAGCGTCGGCGGCAACGGCATCAGCCGCTTCGAAGACCGGGACTGGCGATTGGGGCATGAGGGCTACTTCCTGTTACAGCAACGCAAAGGCTGGCTGTCGCAGGCACTTTCCATCGATCGGAAGGACGGCAATTGCCGCCGATCCGTAAGCGATGGCCGTGCCGGAAACTAACCATCACCGGTGGCGAAAGGGGTGCCAGAGAGCGAATAATCGTTTTCCCATGGCGATTTAGGAGCTCATGCAAATCGGTAGCGCCGAAGGGGATAAGCGTTCAAGCGCCAATTTCGTCCATATCGATTGACAAAAACTCAGGTGATAATCCATGGTCCCGCCATGGCTTTACCTTCACTCAACGGCATGCGGGCTTTCGAGGCGGCAGCGCGCCTCGGCAGCATCAAGGATGCGGCGGAAGAGCTGCACCTGACCCCCTCGGCGGTCAGCCGGCATATCCGCACGCTCGAAAAATCGCTTGGCCAGGAACTGTTCGAGCGCGGCTTCCGGCAAGTGACCCCGACGATACGCGGCTCCTATTATGCACGCACGCTTGCGGAAGCCTTCGAGACGATCTGGCGCGCAACGGAGGATGTCAGCCTGCACGAGGGCCCGCGCAGCCAGAAGGCCCACCGCGTCAAGCTCATGTGCGAGCCGACCCTGCTCAATCTGTGGCTGGCCGACCGCCTGCCGAACTTCCGCCGCCTGCATCCGAGCGTGGACCTGGAAATCTCCACCTCGGGCAAGCGGACCAATGTCGATCTCGCGATCATCGACGAGTTCGTCTACAAAGCCGGCCCGGCCCTGACGATGATGATCCCGCTGCTGCTGACGCCGGTCTGTGCGCCTTCGCTGCTGGAAGGGCCGCTGCCGCTGCGCTCGCCCGCCGATCTCCTGCACCACCGCCTCATCCACGAATGCGAAACGACGCGCTGGAAGCAATGGCTGGAGCTGGAAGGCATTTCCGGCGCCGGTATCGCGACGGGCTCCACACTGCACGATTGCACGCTCATCATGCGCGAGGCGATGAATGGCGCGGGCATAGCCCTTGCCGACACGATCATGGCACAGGACCTTCTGCGGCAAGGCAAGCTCGTCGCCCCCTTCGCAGCCCGCCATGCCTATCCGGCCGGCTATTACCTGCAACAGCGCCGCAGCATCGGCAACAAACCCGGCGCCCGCTTGTTTCAGGACTGGCTGCTGGCCGAGGTCGCCGAGCACAAGCGGGCGATGAACATCGAGTAGGAGGGCGCCGGTTTTCCTGCTGGATCCCGCGCATGCCCTTTGTCATAGAGCCGCGAGACCACGGAATCGCCGGAGTGGATGCCCCAATGAAACCGGACAAATCGTAAAACGCGATATGATGGAATGTTCGTTCCGGGAAAAATCGTAATAAATTGCGGACAACGCAGATTTACTCACCATCCCGACGAATTGTGAATTTTTGATTTATCATATTTTAAGATGTATTTTCCTCTTATGAGCGGCGTATTGCGATAGGTGCTATAGCTTCAGGTGCCGATCATGATGATTGGTGTCGCCGCGTTTTCGCTTGCCGGCCGTATGCGCCGATCGTTGAGATGGTTCATCCGGCCATTCAAAGGCGATCGGCGCAGATCTTTTGGGTGTAACAACGGAGAGGCGGATGCGCTCTGAAATTGATGTCAGAGCAGGTTGAAATATGCACGTATCCAAGGAAACATCGAAGGCGCCGGGCTGTAGGGCGTCGCTTGCTGACGGAGTTGAGGCAGGAACCTGCGCGCGGGCTTCTGCCGGCTGGCATGTCGGGTTTTCCATCGCCATCGCGGCTTTGCTTCCGAGGTTCCTTCTGTCTCGCCAGCCCTGTCCGGCGTCGCCGCTGCAGCCTTCTAGGCCACGCTTCCTGCCAACTCCTGCACTGACATCGAACCGGATGGATGTGACATGTTGAAAGAGACCGAAGAGCAAGCCAGGCACAGCATGCCGGCAAAGGGCGATCCGGCGCAAGCGGGTCTCGAATGGTTGAGCGTGCTGGTTGGCTTCGGCGCTTTCGTAACGTTTACCATATGGGTCAGCGAGTTCATGACGGGAAGCCTCGGAGTGGCCGACATATGGGCATTGCCGTTGCTGTCCCTGGCTTTCGTCGTAACATTCCTGTTCTAGCGGATAAGGCCGGACAGGATAGATGCGATCGGTTATATCCCCGCTGTTGCATTGAACGTCTATCTCATCATCGGCGTATATCTTAATATTTTCCCGCAATTCGGCCGCATGGATTTCTACCAGTTCTACAGTACGTCCTACTGGTTTCCCATCGGAACCGGCGTGTCGTTCATTTTTCTTGCGCCCAGAATTGCGGTGATGTTTTCATTTTCAATGCTGGCAATCATGCTCTTGCCGCTTGCTGTTTCGGCATTGTCGACGGATGCTTATCTTTGGCCCGTAAACTCGCGGCTTCTGGTTCTTCAGGTCGTTCTGGCACAGATCGTATTTGTCATCCTGTTCCTGAACGTTGCAGTCATTCGTTCGAGATATTCGAAGACGCGCGAGTATATTCGCGTGCTCCAGCTTCTGTCCTCAACCGATAGTCTGACCGGTTTGCTGAACCGCCGCGCCATGCTTGAAATCCTTCGCAGGGAGATCGATGCGGCTCGTCATGCGAAGGCGCCCCTTATCGTGGCGATGATCGATGTCGATTACTTCAAGCGAATTAACGACGGACTTGGACACGAGGCCGGGGACGTGGTCCTCATTCATCTCGGACAATTGCTGACGGCGCAATTGCGGAGCCAGGACCATTTCGGGCGATGGGGCGGTGAAGAGTTTCTTCTGATTGCTTCCGAGACGACCTTGCAGAATGGCCATATGCTCATGGAGAAGCTGCGCGAGACTGTCGCGGCGGAGCAGTTTCCATCCGCTCGCCGCGTGACGATCAGCGCCGGTATCGCGGAACTGACCGACCTCGATGATGCAACCATGCTGCTGAAACGCGCGGATGAGGCTCTTTACCGGGCCAAAGCGGAGGGACGAAACCGGACGATGGTCGCGGCTTAGCGCCGTTCGGCGAAAAATCTGCCTGAGGCATAGCGTGCCGCCGGCCTCTCCGTTGTCCACAGCCACCAAAATACTTGACGGCGCGAAGCGGCCGATTGATTGATTTCAATCAGATCTGGGAGATCGCGGTCGATAGCGGCGTTCGGGGATGCTGGCCCGGCTGCAGGTGTCGGAAAGGCTTCGGCGCGGCCGCGGCTGTTGCGGAGAGGTTGGGGCTTATGAATGCGAAACGGCCGGGAGGTCGAGCAACCCTCTTCGATGTTGCGAAGCGAGCGGGCGTCGGCACGGCCAGTGTCGACCGCGTGCTGAACGATCGCGGCAACGTCAGCGAGGAAATCAGCAGAAGGGTTCTGGAGGCCGCAAGGGAGCTTGGCCTTCGCCGGACGCTTCCTCAGGCCCATCGGCGCATGATCCGCATAGACGTCGTTCTCGCGCGGCCCGAGCTGCCGCTTATCGGCAGGCTCGGCTACGAGTTCCGGAGGCTGTCGGCCACGCTCGACCGGTCGATCGTCATCCATCGGACGGTTTTGGACGACGAGCGTCCGGAAACGCTCGCCAAGGCATTGACGAGAACGACTTGCGATGCGGTCGTTTCCTATATGCCGGACCATCCGGCGGTTCACGCGGCTGTGGAGGAGCTGAGCTTGAGAGGCGTTCCTGTGGTGACGGTCGTATCGGATGTGCCCGGCTCCACGCGCATCGGCTATGCCGGTATCGATCACATCAAGGCCGGCCGTTCGGCCGGCTACTTCGTGACGAAGATGGGGAGGGTGCCCGGCAAGGTCGTCATTCTGTGCAACAGCCCGGGCTTTCAGTCCCATTCCGACCGAATCGGCGGCTTCACCCGCTTTCTGGAAGAGAAGGCGCCCGAATGGTCGGTCGCATGCGTCGTGGAGGGTGGCGACGACCGATATCGATCCGAGCTGGAACTGCGCCAAGCCTTCAAGGCAAGCCCGGACGTTGCGGCCGTGTACAATGTAGGTGCCGCCAACATCGGGGTCGCACGGGCGATCCGGGCGGATATCCTGAAGAAGAGACCGATCTTCGTCGGTCACGAGCTGACACGCAACACGGCCGTCTTTCTCAGGGAAGGGATAATGTCCCTTACGATCGATCAAAGCCCCGAACTTCAGGTGCGTGCGGCGGTCAACATGATCCTGAGGCACTTCGAGTTTCCGGGCTTCGACCAACCCGCCTTCGCGCTCGATACCGAGGTTCCGTTCGTCCTGTACGGTCCGGAAAACATTCCCGGTTCGCTTCCCTTCTGATTTAGGGTGTTGATTGAAATCAATCAGCATTGGTTTTGAAATCGGATCGGATTTTGGAAATCCTCCACCCCTCGGCCGAATGCCTCCGAAGCATCGAGGCAACGTCGATAGGGAAGGAGATACCAATGAGCGATAATATTGCCCCGGTCCGCTGGGGTATCCTTGGGGCCGCGCGGATTGCGGATGGCGCCGTCATCCCGGGGATGGTGAACAGCCGATATTGCGACCCCGTCGCGATCGGCGCGCGGAGCTGGGACCGTGCGCGAGCCATGGCCGATCGGCACGGGATCGCCCGCGCCTATGGCAGTTACGAGGAGGTCCTCGCCGATCCGGAGGTCGAGGCTGTCTACGTGGCGCTTCCGAACCATCTTCACGTCGAATGGACGCGCAAGGCTGCGGATGCCGGCAAGCACGTCCTGTGCGAGAAGCCGGCCGGGATGACCGCCGGCGAGCTGACGCAGCTCAAGGGCCTGGATCCGAAGCTGAAGATTTCCGAAGCCTTCATGGTGAGGCAGCAGCCGCGCTGGATCAAGCTTCGCGAGATCCTGCGCAACGGCGACTACGGGCGACCGATGTCTTTCTCGTCACTCCTCTCGTTCATGATGACCAACGAGCAGGACTTCCGTCAGAAGCCCGAGTTCGGCGGCGGCGCCTACTACGACCTCGGCTGCTATACCGCGATGACGGCCCGATACGTCTTCGATGCCGAGCCGAAGCGTGTCTTCGCCGCCGTCGAGCGCAATTCCGGCGGCATCGACATGTTCACGTCGGTGATCCTCGATTTCGGCGATGGCCGGCATGCGACATTCATGGTCTCGCTGGCTGAGGCTTCGTCCCAGTCGATCCAGATCGTCTGCGAACGCGCCTTCATTCAGCTGCCGCAGGCCTACGTGCCTTCACGAGTGAATCCGAACGCGATTGCGATCGATACCTCCGCAGATCATGCGAGCTCGATCGTCCATATGCTCGAATTCCCGCCGCTCGACCAGTACGAGGAGGAGGTCACGAATTTCTCGAAAGCGATCCGCGGGGCGGATGCTCCATATTTCGACATGAACGATGCTCGTGCCAATGCGGCCGTCGCGGACGCGGTCTTTGCCTCGGCCAGGAGCGGCAGCTGGATCGATGTTGGAGAAAACTAGAATGACCATAAAAATTGCCCTCATCGGTGCCGGACGTATCGCGAAAGTCCATTCGAAGGCGATCGCCGCCAGCACTGATGCCGAACTCGTGGCCGTTACGGATGCGCTGCCCGAGGCAGCCCGCGCGCTGGCACTTGCAACCGGCAGCAAGGCGGCGGACCCTGACGCGATCGCGGCAGACAAAAGCGTCGACGCCGTCCTGGTCTGCACACCCACCGATACACATGCCGACCTTATCGAAAAGTTCGCGAAGGCTGGAAAACACGTCTTCTGCGAAAAGCCGGTCGACCTTGATCTGGCTCGGGCCGAGGCGGTCGTCTCGATTGCGGAGAAGGCCGGCGTCCGTCTCATGCTCGGTTTCAACCGTCGTTACGATCCCAATTTCGCCGGCGTTCGCGCCGCCATCGACCAGGGCCGCATCGGCGGTGTCGAGATGGTGACGATCACCTCCCGCGATCCGGGTGCGCCGGATATCGCTTATGCATCGCGCTCGGGCGGCATCTTCCGCGACATGACGATCCATGACCTTGACATGGCCCGCTTCATGCTCGGCGAGGAGCCTGTGGCGGTCTCCGCGCATGCCACCGTCCTCATCAAACCCGAACTGAAGGATATCGGTGATTTCGACAGCGCCACGGTCATTCTCGAAACGGCCTCCGGCAAGCAGGCGATCATCACCAACTCCCGGCGGGCGACCTATGGCTACGACCAGCGTGTCGAGGTTCACGGTTCGCTGGGTGTCGCCGGAGCCGGGAACCAGCTTGAGAACACCGTTGTTATCGGCACACGGGAAGGATACTCCAGCGCCGCGCTGCAGAACTTCTTCATGACGCGCTACACGGCGTCCTACGCGGCCGAGATCGCCGAATTCATCGCCGCGTTGAAGGAAAATCGCGAACCCGCGACGACCGGCCGCGATGGCGTGATTGCGCTGAAGCTGGCCGATGCCTGCGTGGAATCCGTCAGGCAGGGAAGGCGCATCGAAGTCTAAGCCAGATATAGGGGAAGCGCGCCCGGCGGCGCGTTTCCCGAGCGACAGCGCATTTCCGCGCGGGAAATGACGTCGTTGTACCGGGCCATCCTCACGCGTCAAAGCTGGTGGTGCTTCCTGTCTGCATGACGAGATCCAGGAACAGCTGCTGGGCAGCCGTGGGCAGCCACTCTGCTCGAAGGGTGACGCCGATCGGCCTTGCCGTATGCTTCAAATCAAGCGGGAGCGCCTGCAATAGCCCGCGCGACAGCTCGGCCTGAGCTTGCAAAAACGATATGCATCCCAGGTGATCGGTTCGGGCCAGAAGCTCGCGCATCAGGATAAGGGAGCTCGACTCGACGATGCTGCTCGGAGGGTTGTCTACCGAGGCGAACAACGCGTCGAAATGGCGGCGGATCGGTGTTCCCGTTTGCCCAACGACCCACGGAAAGGATGCGAGATCCCTGCTCGTGAGATCTTTCCTCCCGACGAGCGGATGGTCGTTGCCCGCGACGATAACGATGGTGTCGCTGAACAGAAGCCGCTGCTCGACGTCGCCAATCGGCGGCGGATCACGCATTGCCCCGATCAGGAAATCAATTTCGCCACGCCGAAGACCTGCCAGGAGGTCTGAATACGGACCTTCCAGCACATGGAGCGGAGTCCTCGGTCGAAGTTTGCGGAACTCTGCAATGGCCCTTGGAAGCACGAAAGAGCGAGAAAGGGGCATCGCCCCTATGATGATCTTGCCGGCTTCCTCATCGTTTGCGTCCGCGAGATCGACCTCGGCTTGCGCGAGCTCGGCAAGCGCAAGACGGGCGGCTTGCGCAAGCCCGTTGGCCGCCTTCGTGGCTACAATGCCGAATGACTTTCGGTCGAACAGCGTGCGGCCAGCTTCCTCCTCGAATTGCGTCACCGCTCTGTGCACTGTCGGTTGCGCCAGCCCCAGCTTCTTTGCGGCAAGGGTGAAGTTCTCGCACTCGCGCACGGCGATCAGCGCGCGCAGTTGCGAGGTGGTCGTCAACATCCGCAGGCGAGGGCTCAGTTCGTCGAGCGCAGGATCAAGGTATCCGAACGCCCGTCGCGCCCTCTTGGCGAGGATGTCGCCGTGAGGAGTCGCGAAAAGCCCCTGCGGCGTTCGCGTGAACAGTTTCGTACGAAGTTCCCGCTCGATCTTTGCCAGCGCCTGTGTGACGGCGGGCTGCGACAGATGACAGGCCGCGGCGGTCTTCGTCACCGAGTTCGTGGTCACAACGGTCAGGAAGACCCTCAGATGGCGAAGGTTGTGCTGAATCTGCGGTGTCGGAGACGTCCCGTTGTTCAATCGGCTGTCGATCCCAAAATCGCGTCGGCCCTGGCTTCCAGAGAGTCTTCGACGGACCACGTCACCCTTCCGCCGATCTGACGCTGCCAGTCCGCCGTCGCGGTTGCCATTCTGTCCGGCAATCCAAGCTCTCTCAGCGTTGCCGCAACCTCGGTCATCTCCGCAGCCCTTCTCTGTCCGTGGACCATCATTCTCTCGAGGTTGTAGGCCGCGCGCTTGTTCCAGTCCAGTCCGGGATCGGAAGCTTGAAGCGACGCGAGCACTGCCGCTTCGACACCTGCGCGCCTTGCCGCCAGAAAGCACTCCGCGGTCAGCGCTTCGAAGCCCTTGATCATCACCGATCGGAGCATCTTGATCGAGGATGCCTGGCCAACGGTGTCTCCGGCTATCCTGGCATTCATGCCGAGCCTGGAAAGAATGTCCAACGCCTTGTCGGCGGACGCGCCCGATAGCAAAAGCGGGGTCCGGTGCCGCGCAGGATATACGGGCGCCATGACTGCGACATCGACATAGATCCCGCCGGCCGCCTCGACGGCTTCTGCGGCCCGCGATTTCGTATTGGGGGAGCACGAGTTGCAATCGAGATAAAGCGTGCCTTTCCCAAGGCCCGCCGCAGCCCGGGTCGCCGCCTGCAGCGCCTTGTCGGCGGTTACGAGACTGAACACGACATCTCGGCCCGCGAGCGCTTCAGCGGGGGTTTCTGCGCATTGAACCCGAAGATCCCCGCATCTGTCCTGCAGATCGGAGCGGGTGGCAAGGTCTTCCATTTTCACGTCGAACGCTGCAATGCTCAGGGGTTCGCCGCTGCTGATCCCGTTACTCCGCCATCCGGACACGAAGGCCTGCGCGGCCTCCCCAAATCCCATCAGACCTACAGTTGCCATCGTCATTCCTTCCCGGCACCTAGCGGCTCCCGCGTTTCGCGGAATTGCCGACCCGCTCTATCTCTTTGTTTGCACGCAATTCCGAACGGGAAACCGCTGCGCATTTTTCCCGGAATTGTTCTCGTTCGCCCAACGGAATAAAGCGCGGAGACCCGATTGTGTCTCCGCGCCCATGCATTCAGTGAGCGGGGTCCCTTACGTTCTTGATGGTCTGGAATTCCGTATTGTAGAACTCGCCATCGACCTTCTCGACCTTTCGCATGTATATGTTCTGCACGATGTCGCGGGTCTGGGGATCGATCGAGATCGGTCCGCGCGGGCTGTCGAGCTGCATTCCTTCGGCAGCCTTGATGAACGTTTCACCGCTTGCATCGCCCTTGGTCTTGTCCAGCGTCTTGTAGATCAGGTCGAGGGCGTCCCAAGCCGCGGCTGCGACCATGTTCGGACGCATCCCGTCGTTGTTCTTTTTGAAGGCTTCGACAAATTCCTTGTTTTGCGGGGAGTCGTGGTTGGTGGAGTAAGGGCCTCCGGTAATGACGCCCAGCGCTGGCTCGCCCATCTCGTTCAGCAAATCATCGTCGGTGACATCGGCCATGGCGATCACCTTGATGCCGGACTTGTCGAGACCGCGTTCGACAAACTGCTTCATAAAGGCGGCGCCGGCGCCGGTCGGCACGAATACGAACAGCCCTTCCGGCTTTTCGTCTGCAGCGCGCTGAAGAAACGGAGCGAAGTCGGGATTTGCGAGCGGGACCTTTATCTTGGAGAGGATCGTGCCGCCGTTTTCCTCCAGCGTCTTTGAGAACCATTCTTCGGCATCCTTGCCCGGGCCGTAGTCCGAAACGATGGAAACGAACCTCTTCGTGCCGTTTTCGGGAGCCCATTTTCCGATCACGCTCGCAACCTGCGGGATCGTCCAGGAGGTGCGAAGCATATAGGGGGAAGCCTTCATGATTGACGAGGTTGCCGCCACCATGATCACCTGCGGGATCTTCGCACGCTTCGAAAGCTGTGCCACCGAAAGCGCGGTCGGCGTGTTGCCGAATCCGGTGAGGATCGAGACCTTGTCGTTGGTCACGAGTTCCTGCGAGATGCGAAGGGCGTTATCCGGGGAACTCGCATCGTCCTTGACGATGAATTCGATCTTCTTGCCGCCGGCGGTCTTGCCGTGCGTCGCGACATAGGTCTTCAGCGCTGCGTTGATTTGCCGCCCGTTCGACTGGAAGCCGCCCGTCATGGGAATGACGACGCCGACCTTCACTGCGTCTTCGGCATGCACGGGGACCGCCGTCATCGACATGAGCGACAGCAATGCGGCCGCTCCGGCTAAGATGCGTTTCATGTTCATTCTCTCCTCCTTGTTGACCGCATGCCAGCTCATTTGTCTGCCGCATGCCGCTTCCTTGTCTCAAACCATTTCGTCCGGCGACGTTTGCGACCGTTACGCCGCGCCGACTCCGAGGAACCTGCCCAACGTCGCCCGATCGCCGGCAAGGGAAGCGCTGTCGCCGGAATAGGCGACAGTTCCCCGGTCGAGAATGACCGCGCGGTCGGTGATCGCCAGAATCTGCTGCGCATGCTGCTCGACGATGATTGCAGCAAGACCTTCGTTGCGGACGATCCTTCGGATGGCTGCCAGCAGTTCCTCGACGATGATCGGCGCCAGGCCCTCGGTGGGTTCATCGAGCAGGAGGATCCGCGGATTGAGAACGAGGGCGCGGGCGATTGACAGCATCTGCTGCTCGCCGCCCGAGAGCTGGTTGCCCAAATTCGAACGACGTTCCCGAAGCCGAGGGAAGAGGTCGTAGACCGCCTTCAGTGTCCACTTTCCTGGTCGCGCGACTGCCGTGATGTTTTCCTCGACGGTCAGGGATCGGAAGATTCCGCGCTCTTGCGGAACCCAGCCGACGCCTGCTTCAACCCGCCGCTCCGGGGGCATGCGCTCGATCGGCAGACCATTGAGCTTGATCGAGCCGGACTGGTGGCGCGTCAGTCCAACGATCGTATTGAGCGCGGTCGTCTTGCCGACGCCGTTGCGGCCCAGCAGCGCGAGGGCGGTTCCCTGTTCGACCGAGAGGTTGACGTTGTGAAGCACCGTCGCCTTGCCGTAGCCGGCGGACAGCGCATCGATCGCGAGAAGCTCAGTCATGCGCGCCCCCGAGGTAGACTTCCTTGACGCGCTGGTCCCGGGCGATTTCATCAACGCTGCCTTCGGCAAAGAGCGCCCCTGCAACGAGGACGGAAATCCTGTTCGCGAAATTGAAGACCAGATCCATGTCGTGCTCGATTAGCAGGATGGACACGTCCGACGACAAAGCCGAGATCCGCTTCATGACCTCCTTGCGGTCGGCTTCCGGAACGCCCGCGGCGGGCTCGTCGAGCAGCAGGACCCGGGGTTTGGATGCGATCGCCAGCGCGATTTCCAGAAGCCGCTGCTTGCCGTAGGGCAGCGCCGAACACTTTTCGTTGCCCACGCCGGCAAGGCCAAAGTCTTCCAGCAGGGCGGCAACCTCCTGCTCCAATCCTTCGATTGCATGCGTCGGGCGCAGGAAGCTCCATCCGCGACGGTCGCGTTCGGCCACGACGAGCGCCAGGCTCTCGATCACGGTGAGCCCCGCAAAGAGCTGGTTGATCTGGAAGGTGCGGACCAGTCCCTTCGCAACGCGGCGTTCCAGCTTCAGGCGGGTAATGGTCTCTCCATTCAGGACAATCTCACCGCTCGACGGTTGCAACACGCCCGTGAGCAGGTTGATGAATGTCGTCTTGCCCGCGCCGTTCGGGCCGATCAATGCGTGACGGGCGCCGCGCTCGAGGCGGAAGTTGGCATCGGTAGTCGCGTTCAGGGCGCCGAACGACTTGTTGAGGCCCCTGGTTTCCAGTGCGGGCGTGGTCATGGCGCCTCTCCTTTCGATGCCCGGATCGAAGAGGACGTCTTTCGCGCCCTCAAGCCCCGCGCTGCGAGCTGCTCGATGATCTGACGCGGACGGTCGCGACCCGCCAGGACGAAGGCGACCAACAGGATGCCGAGCCAGAACTGCCAGTATTGCGGGGTCACGGATGAGAGGGCGTCCTGGATCAGCTCGTAGACGAGCGCTCCGATCAGGCCACCGTAGAGATAGCCAGTACCGCCGATGACAAGCACCATCAGTCCGTCGGCGGACTTCTGGAACGAGAGGGCGTCGAGCGAGATGAACTGCTGCGTCTGGGTGAACAGCGCGCCGGCGATACCCGCATAGGCTCCGGCCAGTGTATAGATTGCGATCTGGCGTGCCTTCACCGGGATGCCGACGGCGGACGCTCGCAACGGGTTGTCGCGGATCGCCTTCAGAGAGTTTCCGAAGGGCGAGGCCACGAGGTAACGGGCGAGGACGAACAGGACGAAAAGGACGGCGAGGCAATAGGCGTAGCCGACATGTCCGTAGATGTCGAAATCGTAGGAGCCGAACAGGGGCTCGATCGTGATGCCCTGCAAGCCATCGGCGCCGCCGGTCAGCCAGGCAGCCTGATTGGCGATCTCGTAGAGAACCGCCGCCACGCCGAGCGTCACCATCAGCCGGGTCAGATCGGCGCCCCGCAGCAGCAGAAGGCTGGTTGGCAGCGCAACAATGGCACCTGCTGCCGCAGCAACCAGCAATCCGGTCAGCGGCTCCCCGGTTATGTAGATCGAAAAGAGGCCGCTGGCATATGCGCCCACGCCATAGAATGCCGCCTGTCCCAACGTCACTATTCCCGCAAAACCGAGTATCAGGTCGATCGATAGAGCGAGCAGGGCGAAGATCGTGATCTCGGTGAGGATCAGATGTTCGTCGGGCAGAAGGAACCACGATGCCGCCGCCGCCATCCAGAAAAGGACCTCCAGCAGCCCCCAGCGCGTCTGGTGCTTGAGGCTCGCTTTGACCGCGGCCGAAAGTGCTTTGCTTGACTCTTTCGCGAGCGCCATCAGCCGGCCCTCGAGAACAGGCCCTGGGGACGAACAACGAGAACCGCCACCAGCACGATATAGATGATGAAGCCGCCGAGCGACGGCACGTAGTATTTGCCGAGGACGTCAGCCACCCCGAGCAAGATCGAGGCAACGAGCGGTCCGGTCATGCTGGATGTCCCGCCGACCGATACCACGATCAGGAAGTAGACCATGAATTTCAGCGGGAAGGTCGGATCGAGGCCGAGGATTTCCGCGCCGAGCGCTCCCCCCAGTCCGGCAAGGCCCGAACCGACGGCGAAGGTCGCCGCGAAGATGGTGTTGACACGGATGCCGACGCCGCGGGCCACGCGCCGATCGTCGACCGAGGCCCGTAGCCTGCTGCCGAAACGGGTACGGCTCAGAACGAGCTGCAAGCAGGCTGCAAGGGCTCCGCAGACGAGGACCAGGAATGCGCGGTAGACGCCGATCCCGACGCCGAAAACGAACACGCGGCCCTTCAGGAAGTCCGGCAGATTGAGGATCTGCTGCTGGGACCCCAGCAGATAGTCGACGCCTGCGACCGCGATGAAGACGATGCCGATCGAGAAGAGGACCTGATCGAGGTGGGTCTTGTCGAACAGCCTGGTATAAAGCGTCCGTTCCAGCACAAGACCCGCGATCGCGGTGACAATGCAGGCGATCGGCAGGGTCAGCAGGAATGGAACGCCCCAGCGGTTCGTCAGGACGACGGTGACATAGCCGCCAGCCATAGCGAAGGCGCCATGCGCCAGGTTGATGAAGCTCATCAGCCCGAGGGTGACCGCCAGTCCGCACGACAATACGAACAACAGCATCCCATAGGCCAGCCCATCGAACAGAAGGGTCAACATGTTTCCTCCCCGTGCGGCCGATGTTCTTGATTCTCGGGCAGCACGTCGCGTTGCGGACCCGTCGAAATCGGGCCCGGTTTTCTCGCGTTAACGTGGAGGCATCGGGGATGGAAGGCTATTTCAAAATGGCCCGCAAGACATAACAAATAGCTATAATGTGCGTAGGGTTTCGCCGGCCTCGACAGTTACCTATAGCCAAATATTATCGGATCGGCCTTAGTTCCAAATTGGCAAACCACTCTTCCAGGCGTGATATCTCCCCAACAGGAAGGAGACATCAAATGTCGGAAAAGAAGACCGCACTCGTCGTTAGCGCCCATGCCGCCGATTTCGTCTGGCGCTGCGGAGGCGCGATCGCCCTGCACGCGGACAAGGGGTATGACGTAACGGTCGTCTGCCTCTCGTTCGGTGAGCGCGGAGAGTCAGCCAAGCTTTGGAAAGAGAGCGGCATGACGCTGGAGAAGGTCAAGGCGGCAAGGCGTAACGAGGCGGAGAGGGCTGCGAAAGCGCTCGGCGTCCATGATCTCGTCAGCTTCGACCTCGGCGATTATCCGCTGCGATTGACGGACGAGGACAAGTATCGTCTCGTAGACGTGATCCGCGACGTGCAGCCCGCCTTCATGCTGAGCCACTCCCAGTACGATCCCTACAACACGGACCACATGTATGCCACGCAAGTCGCCCTCGAAGCCCGCATGATTGCCCAGGCCTGGGGACATAATCCCGGCCAGAAGGTGCTCGGCGCCCCGCAGCTGTACCTCTTCGAGCCGCACCAGACCGAACAGATGGGCTGGAAGCCGGACGTCTTTCTCGACATCACCCCGGTATGGGAGAAAAAGCGCGCCGCGATCGAATGCATGGAAGGCCAGGAGCATTTGTGGGAATTCTACACGCGTGTCGCTCAGAATCGCGCCAACCACTTCCAGCGTAATTCCGGCGGCCAGTCCGGTGGTCGGGCATCGAAGTATGCGGAAGGATTCCAGTCGGTCTTTCCGCGAACGGTCGACGAACTTTGACCGAACCCGGGAGGATGAAAATGGAGCCATGCTTCGACATCGCGCACCTGGCGCACGTCGAGATGTACACGAACAAGTTCGATGAAAGTCTCGATTTCTTTCTGCGCGTCTATGGGTTGACGCTATCCGCTCAAGAAGAGAAGTCCGCATATCTTCGGGCATGGGACGACTACGAGTTTCACACTCTGAAGCTGACGCGCCACCACACGACGGGCGTTGGTCACATCGCCTATCGCGCGTCGTCGCCGGAGGCGCTGGAGCGCAGGGTGAAAGCGATCGAGGAGAGCGGCTATAAGGTGCTCGGCTGGGTTGACGGCGACCAGGGCCACGGACGGGCCTTCCGCTTCGAGGATCCGTTCGGGCACGTATTCGAGATCTATTACGATACCGTGCGCTACCAGCCGCCGGAAGAGCACAAGCCCGCACTGAAAAATATCGCATCCCGGTATCATGGACAGGGATGCCACCCGCGCCGCCTGGATCATTTGAACCTGCTGGCCAGCGAAGTCACCGAATTCCGGCGCTTCATGCAGACGTGCCTTGGCTCGCGGGTCACCGAGATGATCCAGCTTGACAACGGCAGGATCGGCGGCTGCTGGTTCACGATCAACAACAAGGGATATGATCTCGCCTGCACCGAGGAGCATGGAAAGGGCAACGCGCGCCTGCACCACGTCACCTATGCGACGGATACGCGCGAAGAAATCCTCCGGGCCGCCGACATTTTTCTCGAGAACGGTGTGCATATCGAGACCGGACCGCACAAGCACGCGATCCAGGGGACTTTCTTCCTCTACGTCTGGGAGCCCGCAGGCAACCGGGTCGAATTGGCCAATGCCGGCGCGCGCCTGATCCTTGCTCCGGATTGGGAGCCCGTCGTCTGGACAGAGGCCGAGCGCAGGAAGGGGCAGGCCTGGGGCCTGAAGACCATCGAGACATTCCATACCCACGGCACACCGCCTGTGGAGACGAAAGGGGACTAAAATGGGCGTCGTCGTACAGAACATCACACGGGCGGACCATTCGGTCATCGAACGTCTTGCGGCTGCCGGCGTTGCAACCGTGCACGAGGCCCAGGGCCGCAAGGGCCTGCTTGCCAGCCACATGCGGCCAATCTATCCCGGTGCCCGGATCGCGGGATCGGCCGTTACGATTTCCGCACCTCCCGGCGACAATTGGATGATCCACGTTGCGATCGAGCAGATCAGGGAGGGTGACATTCTGGTGCTTGCGCCGACCTCGCCAAGCGAGGATGGCTACTTTGGGGACCTGCTTGCCACATCGGCGCTTGCGCGCGGCTGCCGCGGACTGATCATCGATGCCGGCGTGCGTGACGTCAGGGATCTGACGGCCATGAATTTTCCGGTCTGGTCGAAGGCTGTTTCAGCGCAGGGCACGGTCAAGGAGACATTGGGTTCGGTGAACGTGCCGGTCGTATGCGCCAACGCCTATATCGAGGCGGGCGACGTCATCATCGCCGATGATGACGGTGTCTGCGTCGTCAAGCGTGCGGAAGCTGAAGGGGTTGCGGTTGCCACGGAGAAGCGGCTTGCCAACGAGGACGCCAAGCGCAAGCGGCTTGCGGCGGGCGAACTCGGCTTGGATATCTACGGGATGCGGCCGAAGCTGGAAGCAAAAGGACTAAAATATGTATGAGGAGGGCATCCGCTGCCTGTGGATGCGCGGCGGCACATCGAAAGGCGCCTATTTCATTGCCAGCGATCTTCCAGGCGACAGGACGGAGCGCGATGAACTGCTCTTGAGAATCATGGGCTCTCCGGATCCGCGGCAGATCGACGGTATCGGCGGCGCCGATCCGCTGACGTCGAAGGTCGCGGTTCTTTCCCCGGCCAGCAGGGATGACGCCGATGTCGATTACCTGTTTCTCCAGGTCTTCGTCGACAAGGCGCTGGTGAGCGATGCGCAGGGCTGCGGCAATATCCTCGCAGGTGTCGGACCGGCGGCGATCGAACGGGGACTGGTGCCGGCCGCAGGCGAGGTCACTCCCGTCAGAATCCACATGGTCAACTCCGGCGAAGTCGCCGTCGCCAAGGTCAGCACGCCGGGCGGCAGAGTAAGCTATGTCGGCGATACAGGCATCGCCGGCGTGCCGGGACACCATGCTGCGGTTCCGATCCTGTTCACCAATACGGAAGGCTCGATGTGCGGGTCGCTTCTGCCGACAGGCAACGAGATCGACGTTATCGACGGGGTCGAGGCGACGCTCATCGATAACGGGATGCCTTGCGTGATCATGCGGGCATCGGACTTCGGCCTGACGGGGCAGGAGACGCGCGAAGAGATCGAAGCCAACGACGCACTCAAGCAGCGGATCGAGTCCATCCGCCTGCAGGCCGGGCGGATGATGAACCTCGGCGATGTCGGAACGGCGTCGGCCCCGAAGATGACTCTCGTGTCGGAACCGGTCAGGGGGGGCGCGATCAACACGCGTAGCTTCATACCCCATCGGGTCCATGCCTCAGTCGGGGTGCTGGCCGCCGTTACCGTTGCAACGGCAACCCGCATTGCTGGAACGCACGCCAACAAGCTTGTCGCCGCACCGTCGGACGGACGGTATCGTATCGAGCATCCAACGGGCGAAATGGAAGTGTTCCTGGAAATGGACGCGCACGGAAGCGTGACAGGGGCCGGCACGGTGAGGACCGCGCGGAAGCTGTTCGACGGATATGTCTTTCCCGCCGAGCAGGTGCGGAAACCAGATTCCCTCACCATAGGGACTAGCTCATGAAAGATCGCCTTTTGCGATGGACTACTCTTTCGTCACCGGACTGTTCTTGTTGCGCTACCGTCTTGGGATCGCGCTTTTTTCTTTTCGGACAGACTTGACCGGTGCAATGCATGCAGGACATCCAGTTCCCGGCCTGAGGCGGCAATCCGGCGGGAAAGTGCTGGCAGACATCCTGAAAGCGCCATTTGCGGCTGTGATCGCCACCATGTATTTGAATCATGGTTCTTGAGCGGAAGTTGTTTGTCGGGGAGAGCTTCATGTCGGAGACGCATGTGGTTTGCGAGGTTCGTTATCATATCGATCGGGACGCCCTCGACGAATTCAGGATATACGCACGGACCTGGATGAGGCTTATCGAACGTCATGGCGGAAAACACGACGGGTATCTCATCTCTCGACAGGCTCCCGTTGGCGCCGCCATGAGCTTCCCGGCAGTCGGGAACGAGGATGCGTCCGTCGTTGCCGTCGCGCGTTTCGCATTTCCTGATGATGCGAGTTACTTGCGCTATCGGGATGAGGTCGGAAGAGATCCCGACGGTATCGAAGCGAATTTGCGATACGGCACAAACCCGCCGTTCAAACGGTACGAGCGGACCTTTCTCGAGCATTTGCTTCGAATAAATGAGGCACTGCGTTCAAATTGCAAATTATGCCGAGGTTTCGGCCCTGACTACCGGAAATCGCCGGCCTTGGGGAATGGGCCCGCCATAGCATCGCGCTCGGGATAAGTGTCCGATCTACCGATCGGCCGGCTCCGTGCTCCGTTTGACATGGTGCCCGAAGCCGCCGGATCAAGCCAACGGATCTCGGTGCTCCAATGGCACCGAGGACGACCCGCCGTCATGGACCTATGGCCATTCTGAAAAGCTCACCGCTCGCCCCGCACGGGCATTGCGGCAGTTGCTTTTTGACTCAGTCCATGGCCACCCGGCGACCTATTTCGTGCTCAGGTCCTGCGTAATGAAATCGGCTGTTTGCTCATAATGCCGCTGCAGCAGACGGACGGCGTCTTCGGCCTGTCTGTTGAGCACCGTCTTGAGAATGGTTGCATGTTCTTCGGCCACATTCCGCACTCTGAACGCCTTGCGGCTGGATAGCGATCGATAGCGGTGCAGCCTGTCGGCCAGTTGCTCGCAGAAACCGATCAGCGGGCGGGACGCACAGTTGCCGATCAGCAGCGCGTGAAAATTCCGGTGGTGGAAGTCCCACTCCGGATTGTTTTCAAAGTGTTCCGGATCAAGCGAACGTGGCGTTCTGTCAAGCCGGTGATGGGCGACGAGCAGGGCCTCCTCCCACTCCGCGTTGGCGTTCGCCATTGATTCGCGAAGCGCCAGCCCCTCCACCCAGCAGCGGGTCTTGGTCAGTTCGGCCAGCTCGTCCAGGCTGATCGACTGGACGAAAAACCCGCGCTGCTCCTTGCCCACGACCAAGTCTTCTGAGGTCAGGCGGTTGAGCGCCTCCCGCAAGGGCGTCTGGCCGGCACCGTACTGCTCCATAAGGAAGCGGAGCTGAAGTTTGCGCCCCGGCTCCAGTCGGGCCGAAAGGATGTCGGCCTTCAGCCGTTCATAGATGCCGGTCGCCAGCGTTGCGGGGCTTTCTCCGCCTCGATTGAGCAAATTCGTGTTCATGATTCTCTCGGATGCCGTAGCTGCCTTTTATATACATGTAGCGATGCAATTCGCAAAATTTATAAATTATTGGCTTGCATTTCAGATTTTGTATATTACACCCTCTTTTCGAGGAGAATGGTCATGGATGGAGTGCGAGATAATTCCCTGCGTCTGAAGCCGGGTTGCCTGTGCGGCGGTGTCGATATTCATTGCCACGTCGTCCCGTCCCGCTTTCCCGAGACGCCGGGGCCCGGCCCCCTGAAGGGTTGGCCTTCGATGGTTGCATCTGGCGAGTGCCACGCGACCGTAGTCATCGATGACAAGCCGTACCGGACCGTCAACGATGCCTGCTGGGTCGCGGAGCGGCGGCTGGAAGAGATGGATAAGACGGGCATTCGCATCCAGGCTCTGTCGCCCATGCCGGAACTGTTCGGCTATTGGATCCGGGCTGGCGCCGCCAACGATCTCGTGCGTCATGTGAACGATAGCATTGCCGCACTGGTGGCGGAGGGCGAGGGTCGGTTTGTCGGGCTTGGCGGCGTGGCTCTGCAGGATATTGATCTCGCCATCGAAGAGCTTCGCCGAGTGGTTCTGGATCTGGGATTTGCCGGCGTGGAGATCGGCAGCAATATCAACGGAGTGCCGGTAGGCGATCCGCGTCTTGATCCGTTTTTCGAAGAGGCCGAAAAGCTGGGCGCGGCGATCTTCGTCCATGCGGTCCGCCCGGCGGGCATGGATCGGCTTGTGGGGCCCGCGCCTTTGCAGCAGGTGCTGGGCTACCCGACGGACGTCGGTCTTGCCGCGGCATCCGTCATCACGAGTGGATTGCTTTTGAAGTTTCCGCGACTTCGGATCGCCTTCAGCCATGGCGGCGGCACATTTGCCTCGCTGCTGCCGAGGCTGCAGCAGGGCTATTTTGCCTTCCCCGCCTTGCGGGAGAGCATGGCGGAGTCCCCCATCGTCCAGGCCCGCAGAATCTACGTCGATTCTCTCGTCTTCGATGTCGAGACGCTTCGCCGCGCCGTCTCCGTCTTCGGCGAGGATCGGGTGATGATCGGTACTGATTATCCCTTCAATTTCCGGGATGCGGATCCGGTCGCCAGCATCCAGTCGGCGTTTGCCGACGAGGCTCTCCGCGATCGTTTGATCTTCCGGAACGCCCTGGATTTTCTTGGTCTAGACAAGGTTTTTTCAAATGAGCGACTTTCCCGTGACGAGTTTGCGCAGCGTCGAGCTGTCAACTCCTGACATCGCCGGCTCCGTCGATTTCTATACCCGCGTCTGGGGTCTCGACGTCGTCGCGGAGGCGGGGGGCAAGGTCTTTCTTGCCGCGACCGGCGATGACTTTCACGTACTCGAGCTGAAGGCCGGCGAGCGCTCCGAGTTGCGCAAGATCAGCTTCCGCGTCGGCTCCTCGTCGGATCTGCAAATGTTGGCAGGTCGCACCGTTGCGGCGGGCTGCACTGCGTTGCGCGAGCTCGGAGAGGCTGATGCGCCATCGGGGGGACACCGCTTCGTGGTACGCGAGCCGCAAGGCTCGGTTCTCGAATTCGTGCATGGCGATATCCGCAAGCAGGCAAAACTCGTCGCCAATCGTCCCTGCCGCCTCGCGCATGTCAACGTCAACAGCAACGATGTCGAGGGGCTGTCTTCCTTCTATCAGTCCGTCCTTGGTTTTCGCCTGACCGACCGTTCGAAGATGATGGCATTCCTGCGTTGCAACGATGACCATCATGCCGTCGTGCTCGCGGAAGCGGCCGCGAATGGCCTCAACCATATCGCTTTTCTGATGCCGGACCTGGAATCGGTGATGCGCGGCTCCGGCCGGGTCGTCGATGCCGGGACGCCGATCGGCTGGGGTATCGGCCGGCATGGTCCGGGAGACAATGTCTTTGCCTACTTCGTCGATCCGATGGGAGTCGTGGTCGAGTACACCGCTGAGGTGCTGCAGGTCGATGACGGCTACAAGGTCAAGGGGCCGTCCGAATGGACGTGGCCGCCGGGCCGCACAGATCACTGGGGTATCGCCCCGCCAAAGAGCGAGGCCTGCAAGAAGGCTCAGCTGACGATCGGTTTCGCCAAGTGACGGATCGGTGAAAGACAAGCAATTCAGAGGTTTCCAAGTGCATAGCGAAAATGAAGTTTCCGGTCGTTACGATGTCCTGGTGGTCGGTTTTGGACCGGCCGGAGCGGTTGCCGCCGGTATGCTTGGGCAAAAGGGGTATTCGACGCTGGTCGTCGACCGGCTGACCGGCATCTACGACAAGCCGAGAGCAATTGCACTCGACCATGAGATATTCCGCCATTTCGACAATATGGGCGTGGCCGAGGCGATCCGTCCCTTCGTCGCGCCATTCACGGCCTCGCAGCATTTCGGAGCCAAAGGCCAGCTGATCCGCCGCATCGACATGGTGGCCCAACCCTATCCACTTGGTTACACGCCGAGCATGGTCTTTACTCAGCCGCCGGTCGAGGCGGTGCTGCGCAACCATGCCGGAAGCTTCGATTGCGTGACGATCGAGCTGGGAACCGAACTGATCGACTTTTCGGATACCGGCGAAGAGGTGGTCGCGAGATTGAAGGATGCCGGCGGCAATGTCCGGACGGTATCGGCGCGCTTCATGATCGGCTGCGATGGCGCATGGAGCACTGTTCGTCAGCATTCCGGCATGAAGCTCGAAGATCTCGTCTTCGACGAACCCTGGCTGGTCGTCGACGTCAAGGTGCATGAGGAGGTGCTCGGCAAGCTGCCGTCGACGTCGGCGCAGTTCTGCGATCCGGCGCGGCCGACAAGCTTTATCATGGGGCCGGAAAATCATCGCCGCTGGGAGATCATGCTTCTGCAAGGCGAAGATCCGCGGGAAATGGAGAAGCCGGAAAACGTCTGGAAGCTGCTTGCTCCGTGGCTGGCGCCGCAGGATGGCGAATTGTGGCGTGCTGCGGCCTACCGCTTCCACGCGCTGGTCGCTGATGTCTGGCGCCGTGGTCGCGTCGCCATCGCCGGCGACGCGGCGCATCAGCAGCCTCCTTTCATCGGCCAGGGCATGTGCCAGGGGCTGCGCGACGTTTCGAACCTCGTCTGGAAGCTCGATCGCGTGCTCAAAGGACAGTCCTCGCCCGACCTTCTGGACACCTATACCGTCGAGCGCGGACGCCATGTCCGCAGCCTCACCGGCAAGATCAAGGCGATCGGCCAGAATGTCTGTGAGCGGGACCCCCAAGCCGCCGAGGCCCGCGACGCGCGGATTCTGGCGGAAGGCGGTGGACAGCCGCTGACGATCACCCGCCAGGAAATCGTGCCGCCGATCGAGGAAGGCTTGATCGCAGCAGAGGGGACCCCTGCACGCGGACTGTTGTTTCCGCAGCCGGTCATCGTCGAGCAGGGCGCATTGCGTCTGCTCGACCAGGTGGTCGGAACGGGCTGGCGCGTCTTCATCGACGGCCGGAACGTGAATGCAGGCGAATGCTCCGATCTTGGCAGCGATATCGAGGGCCTCACCGTCCGCTCCATCGTTCCGGGGAGCGTCGATGTGCAAGAGCCCTCGGTGCTCAAGGAGAAGGATGATGTGCTCGCCGGCTGGTTCGACCGGCATCATGCCGTTGGCGTCATCGTTCGTCCGGACCACTACGTTTTCGGCGCCGCCAACGACGTCGACAGCCTTCGTCAACAGCTTACGGAGCTGCGCGGTCGTCTCGCCTGACGGCCGGTGCAGGCTTCACGATTGAACACCGGTTCCTGGGAGGAAAACATGACCGATCCGACATTCCGCAGCGGAAGCCACTGGCGTCCGTTTGCCGTCCTCATTCTGCTCTTTCTCTTCCAGACGCTCAATTTCTTCGACAAACTGGTTTTCGGCCTTTCCGCCGTGCCGATGATGAAGGAGCTTCAGATCACGCCGCAGCAGTTCGGCCTGATCGGCAGCAGCTTCTTTCTCCTGTTTTCGATCTCGGGCGTCGTCGTCGGGCTTTTCGTCATCGGCCGGGTGCCGGTGAAATGGATTCTCGTGACCCTGGCCGCGGTCTGGTCTCTGACCCAGATCCCGATCTATTTCACTGGTTCGGTGACGGTTCTGGTCATTTGCCGTATTCTGCTCGGCCTTGGAGAAGGCCCCGGCCTGCCGACGGCGCTGCATGCGGCGCATAACTGGTTCAGCCCCGAGAAACGCAGCGTTCCGAGCGCGATCGTGCTGCAGGGTATCAGCGTCGGGCTGCTCGCCGGCGGTCCGCTCCTGACCTACATTATCGTGCAGTATGGCTGGCGCAGCGGCTTCCTGTTCTGTGGCGTGATCGGCATCTGCTGGATCATTGCCTGGCTGTTCGTTGGCGGAGAAGGCCCGTATTCGGCGTCCGACGAGAAGCGTGCGGCTGTCGCCGCGTCCGATGCCCCGGTTCCGGCGCGCCGTCTATGGCTTGATCCGACCGTGATCGGCGTCATCATCATGTCGACGATGTCCTACTGGATCGTCGGCATGTCGGCTACCTGGCTACCGCCCTTCCTGCAGCAGGGGCTCGGATATTCGCAGCCCCAGACCGGTTCCATCATTTCGGCCGTCTACATCTTCCAGTCGCCGTTGCTCCTGCTCGGCTCCTGGATTGCGCAGCGCATGCTGCAGAGGGGCGTGAGCAAGCGCACGACGCTCGGCAGCGCCTCCGGCTATGCGCTTCTCGTCAGCGGGATCGCGCTGATCTGCTCGGTGCATGTCTCCGGCGCACTGCAACTGGCCCTGATTGCTGTCGCCTTTGCGGCACCGAGCCTCACGACCATCTACGGCCCGATCACGCTCGGTGCGGTCGCCCCCGCCGTTCAGCGCGGCAAGCTGATCGTCGTCATCTATTCGGCCAATGCCATATCGGCACTCGCTTCGAATGCCATGACCGGCATGATCGTCCAGGCCGCCGGCCCCGACCAGCTGCCGCTCGGCTATGCCAATGCGATGATGTTCACGGCAGCGATCCTCATCATCGGCGCCGTTTCCGCCTTTGCCTTGATCTTTCCGGACCGGACGATCGAACGTTTCGGCAAGCTGTCGCGCTTCGCCGATCAAACCCAGCAGGCCTGATCGGCCCGCCTCCCTCTTAGAAAGCTACAGGAGAAAGAACATGAGATTGTCTACCGTTAAGGTCGCCGGCTGTGCGACTTGGGGCGTCGTCGAGGGCGACAGTTTCCGCGACGTCGGCGCCGTACTTGCCGGTCGCTATGCGGATCTCAAGGCGGCGATCGGCGCCGGCCTCGCAGGCGTGGAGGAGGCGGTCTCGTCCGCCGTATCGACCCCGATTGCGGACATCGAGTGGCTGCCCGTCATTCCGAACCCGGACAAGATCCTCTGCGTCGGATTGAACTACGAGATGCACCGTCAGGAAACCGGGCGTGCGGAGGTCGAAAATCCGACCATCTTCGCCCGCTACTCGAACAGCCAGACCGGACATCTCGCGCCGATCGTTCGTCCGAAGGTATCCGGCGATCTCGATTATGAAGGCGAACTCGCCGTCATCATCGGAAAACCGGGACGCTATATCTCCCGCCAGGACGCGCTGAGCCACGTCGCCGGCTATGCCATCTACAATGACGGCAGCGTGCGGGATTTCCAACGGCATACACACCAGTTCACGCCCGGCAAGAACTTCCCCGATACCGGCGCGTTCGGTCCGTGGATGATGACGCCGGATGAGCTCGGTCCTTTGCCCGAGCTGCGTATCCAGACCCGGCTCAATAGTCAGGTGGTTCAGGATGCGACCTTCGCCCACATGATCTTCGATATCGCGCGCCAGATCGAGTATTGCTCGACCTTCACTCGTCTGGAAGCCGGCGACGTCATCGCAACCGGCACGCCGGGCGGCGTCGGCGCCAAGCGCAACCCGCCTTTGTGGATGAAGCCCGGCGATATCGTCGAAGTCGAGATCGACAAACTCGGCATCCTGAGAAATCCGATCACGCAGGAAGCGTAATCAGCCATAAAACCGCGTTGCTCTTGGAAAGGAGAGGAGATGAGGACGATCACGTTCGCAGAAGCCGATGGCGCTGAGCTGCACGCAGATCTATACCTTCCGGAGGGAGAGGGACCGTTTCCGCTCGTCACGGGCATCTCTGGCGGGGGATGGGTGCGGGGCCATCGTGGAGCGCTCGCGGCCTGGGGCAAACATCTGGCAAAGGCCGGTTTGGCCTTCGCCAGCATCGATTACCGCCGGGCGGGCGCCAAGCCGGTCTTTCCGGGAAACGCCGAGGACGTGGCGGCAGCCTTGCGGTTCTTCGCCCGGCACGGCGCAGAACATGGGATCGATCCTGAGCGCATCGGGGTGCTGGGCGTCTCCGCCGGTGGCCATCTCGGCGCGCTGGTCAGCCTTTCTGCCGAGTTCGACTGCCCAACGCCAAAGGTCTTTGCCGGTATTTACGGCGTCTACGACCTGCTGGCGCATTGGCAGGCCGATCGCGATTCCAACAGCGTCACGGCCCTCGACAAGACCGAGCGCATGCTGGGCGCGCGGCCGTTTGTCGATCCGCAACTTTATCATCGCGCCTCGCCGTTGCGGCAGATCACCTATGATCGCAGCATGCCGGTCTTCCTCTGCTGGGGACATCTGGACCGCGATATCGCGCCGGAACAATCGGCTGGCTTTGCCCGTGCGCTTCGCCAGGCGGGCTATCCGGTAACGGTCGTCGAGCTGCCGGATGCGCCGCACCTGTGGTTTTCGGAGGAGAGTCCGGAGGCGTCCGGAAGCTTTTCGGCTCGCGTGGCTCCTGCGCTTGTCCGGTTTTTCAAGCGCAATCTGGCCGCGACGGCGGCGTGAAGATCAAAGTTTGTCCTGCGGCAGAGGCTGCGGGGCACCACCTTTCAACGTAATGAGCGAGAAGAGGCAGGAAAGCCATGTCGAATCCGGATATCAAGACGAACCTTGCCGGCGGGGCGGTTCCCTATGTGCTGCGTCAGGGCGAAGGCCGCGCCCTCGTGGTTGCCGGGCAGGTAGTCCGCATTCTGGCGGGAGTCGATGAGACGGCTGGCGGCTACGGCGCCGTCATTTGCGAGGCGACGATCGACCGGCAGCCGATTCCGCTACATTATCACGAGCGCGAACACGATACCTGGTTTTGCACCCGTGGGCGCCTGCGCATTTGGGCCAACGGCATTTCTCGCGTGCTGACGGAGGGCGACTTTGCCTATGTTCGCCCAAATCACATCCATTCCTACCAGTCGGTCGCGCCGCGCACGCAGTTCTTCGGCATCGTCGCCCCGGGAGGCTGGGAGGGCTTCTTCGACAATGCGGGCACGCCTTGGGAGCTGCCGGGACTGCCGCCGATAAACCATCCCTTCGACTTTTCCAGGATGGGCCCCGCCATGCAGCGCTTCGGGGTAATGCGCGTTGCATCTGCGACCTATGCCGAGGTTTCGCCGGGCGATGCGACCGATCGCGTCCTGCCGGAGGAGCCGCAATCCTACGTGTTGCAGGCCGGCTATGGAAGGCGTCGCCGTCTCAACGGCCATCTCTCAACCCAGGTTCTCGCACCGGAGATCTGCGACGGGAAGGTGGATATGCGCACGATCGAGGCGGGCCGCGGGGCAACGATGCCGTCGATCCGGCATGAGCGGACGCATCTCAGCCTGTACCTTCTGGAAGGCGCTTTGAAGCTGACGCTCTCCGGCGAAACCCATCGGCTCGAAGCTGGCGATTTCGCCAACATTCCTGCTGGCACCGCCTATTCGACCGAGGTCACCGCCGGCCATGCACGCTGGCTGCTCAGCGCTGCGAATGGCGAGGGACTGAGTTTCTGGGACGATCTCGGTGTCATGACCGAGGAGTTCACCTTCTCGCCGCAAACGAACGATCAGGCAATCGTGGCGGCGATTGCCAATACCAGCCTGAAGGATACCGGGATGGCGGGCTGAGACCATGGTGGCGATCGCCTCGACGCGTCTCACGCCCGTCTCATCTGTTGTCGACCGGTTCTCGAATATCCTCTGGAGCTCGCGCCGCTGACGCGAGCTCCCACCCTTTATTCTCGCCAGGTGACGAAGTCAGCAGGCGTCGTTCTTCGAAAAGGTGATCCGCGCGTTGCAGATCGTCACGGCGACTGAGACGCTGGAGAACTCCGACACGGGCCGCTTCGAAATATCATCATCCAGTATCGTGATATCGGCGAGATAGCCGGGTGCCAGTTTGCCCTTCTGATCTTCCTTGAACTCCACCCACGCGCCGGCCCGGGTATAGGCGAAAAGAGCCTGATCGACAGTGACCGATTGGTCCTTGCCGCCTTCCCGCCATGGACGCCGGTTCACCGCTGCCTGAACGCTTGCGAGCGGGGCCAGCCGGGCAATCGGCCAATCGGAGGAGAAGACAAGCGGCACGCCCGCTTCAAGCAGCTCGCGGGTGCGGAAGGCGATATCCTCGCGATCCTTGCCGATTCGCGGCAGATAGGTCTCTTCCGGAAAGTCCATGGCTGCCGGCGGATGGGCAGGCTGCATGGACGCGACGACGCCAAGCTCGGCAAACCGCGGAAAATCGCTATCCTGCAACAGTTCGATATGCTCGATGCGATGACGGGAATCCCGTTTGCCATTGGCTTTGCGGGCGGTTTCATAGGCATTGAGGACTTGCCGAACCGCCCCGTCGCCGATCGCGTGGACGGCAACCTGCAGCCCGAGAGCATCAGCCAATCCGATCGCATCGTTCAGATCGTTATCGGAGAAAAGCGGCGTTCCGTTTTCCGTGGGCGCGTCCGTGTAGCCATCGACAAGCACCGCTGTTCCCGATTCCACGACGCCATCGGCAAACAGTTTGACGAAGTCGGAGGTCACGAAATCGCTCTGAAACTCCTCACGCCATTCGGCGGCGCTGCGCAGTTCCTCTGGAGCCGAACCTGGCTTGAACAGATAGGGCACGCGAACGCGGACCGGCAGTTCGCCGTTTGCTTCAAGCTCGCGCAGCATATCGAGTTGATAGTAGTTTCCGTCCATGTTCTGGATGGAGGTGATGCCGTTCTCCGCGCAGAATGCCAGCCCCTTGCGCAACGATGCCATGTCGGCTGCGCGCTCTTCCGCGGATATCCCGCATTCTTCGGCGCTGGTGACCGAGCCGAGCATGTCTCTGCCTCCGGATGGAGAGAGCGCATAAACCAGGTTCATGGCCGGTGCCTCTCTGAGCTCTCCGGTTGCGAGCCCGTCAGCCCCCATCATCACCTCGCTTCCCGAGCGCACCGACGCTCCATGCTCGATGCCGGCAAGCCTGAGGGCTGCCGTATTTGCCCAGGCCGTGTGATGATCCGCGGAAGAGATGAACACCGGAAGATCAGGGCACGCGGCATCGAGATCCTCGCGCGTCGGCATTCTCTCATCCGAGATGAAGTTATATGGCGCGGAGTGGCCGACGATAAAGCCAAGTCCGGGATTCTGCGCCCGCCAGTCGGCAATGCGCGTGGCAAGGTCGCTTACCCCCTTGACCGTTGCAATCGAAAGCTGCTGCAGGCTGACGCTTCCCCCGAAGATGTGCAGATGCGCCTCGTTGAAACCTGGCAGGACAGTGCCTCCACGCGCATCGATAACCTTCGTTTCCGGTCCTTCCAGATGCCGGCAGTCGGCGTCAGAGCCGACCCGGATAATCCGGTTGCCCAACACCGCCAGGCTCTGAGCGCTCGGTTGGGCTTCGTTCATGGTCCTGATCGCTCCGTTGCGAATGATCAGATCTGCTATGACAGTCATGGGTCCTCCCGATGAGATATTTACGTTGGTTTTCCGGTTGGGCGGTGAGGTCGATTAACTCGCCGAGGTGACGTGCTTGACGCCCTGATAGCTTGCGAGGCCCCATGGGCCGAGTTCCCGCCCGATTCCGCTCGACTTGAAGCCGCCCCACGCGCTTTGCGGATAGACGATTTGCGGCGTATTGATCCAGATATGACCTGCCTCGATCCGGCGCGCCAGCCGATTGGCCCGGTCAGGATCTCCGGAGACGATGCTGGCCGCCAGTCCGAATTCGGAGTCGTTCGCCAGTGCAATCGCCTCCGCATCGCTGTCGAACCGCCGTGTCGCAAGAACGGGGCCGAATATTTCTTCGGACCAGATCGGGCTTGCCGGATCGACGTCGCGATAGATGGTGGGAGCGACGAAATATCCGCATCCGTCAAGCCTATGGCCGCCGATGAGGCAATCGCAACCCTCGTCGCGGGCGGTCGCGAAATAGGCCTCGACCTTTCGCAACTGCGCGGATGTGGTGAGCGGGCCCATGTCGCAAGTCTCGGCGAAGGGCGATCCGACCGTCATGCCGCGAACGCGTTCCGCGAGTGCTTCCAGCAGTTTGTTTTCGATTTTCCCGTGAACGATCAGGCGGGACGTGGCCGAGCAAACCTGGCCCGCATTGAAGAAGATGCCGGCCGTCACACACTCCACCGCCAGGTTGAGGTCTGCGTCTTCCGTCACCACGATTGCCGATTTGCCGCCGAGTTCGAGAGCGACCGGAAGGCCGCGAGCCGCGGCTGCCGCCATCACCTTCGACCCGGCTGCGTTCGAGCCGGTGAACGATATCTTTCGCAACGGGCGGGCGCTCGTCAGCGCCTTGCCGACCTCGGCCGCCCCGGTGACGATGTTCAGCACGCCTGCCGGCAACCCGATCTCCAGGGCGATATCGCCATAGGACAGTTCGGCCAGAGGCGTGAATTCGGAGGGCTTGAGAACGACCGTGCAGCCGGCGGCGAGCGCCGGGGCGATTTTCCAGGCGCTAGTGACCAGCGGGAAATTCCATGGAACGATGAGACCGACCGGGCCTATTGCCTCATGCCGTACGCGTCCCTTGTGGGCTCCTTCGCCCAGTATCGTTTCCGCGTCCTGTCCTCGATCCATCTGTTCGGCAAGGTCAGCATAGTAGTCGAAGGTCGCAATCGCGTCGGCGAGATCGATGGAAGCCTCAAGGCGAGGTTTCCCGCTGTTGATCATCTGGAGCGTGATGAGGTCCGGCGCACGGCTCTCCAGCCCCCGCGCGAAGTCTCTCAGATAGCGGGCGCGGGTCTCGCCCGGCAGAGCCGACCAAGGCTCGAACGCGCGCGCGGCCGCTGCTGCCGCACGGTTTACCTGCTCGCTGCTCGTCGTCCCGACCCTTGCGACGGATCTTTCAGTTGCCGGATCGATGACGTCGAGCACCGCGGCGCCTAGCCCGACCTCCCATGCGCCGTTTATGAACGTGGATTCATTGCGATCGAAAGGGTTCATGGTTTCATTCCCTGTATTCAGGACAGCGGAAAGCCGAGCTTTCCAACGAATTTGAGCCAGAGATTTCGCCACCCGCCTTTGGCATCCGCGGTGTCGAGCGCATACATGGTCAGGCGCGCGCCCAGGTAGCGAAACGGCTCGGGAGGGATTGTTCCCGGCATTGTGCTCGCAAAATCGCAATCGAGCTCAGGACGATTGGAGCCCATCAGCTTCGCAAGGCCCATATCGGCACCAAAGCGGCTGGCGGAGACACCAAAGCCTGAGTAGCCACCGGCATACACGACCTTTCCGCCGTGATAGGTTTGGAGATGCACCGCCATGCGGGTGGTCAGGTCGATAGGACCACTCCAGGCATGGGTGAAGCCGACATCGTCAAGTTGCGGGAATGTGCGGAAGAATGCTTCGGCAAGCCGCGTATAAGGCGCTGGCGTGCGATCAAGACGCGGATCACGAGGACCGCCGAAGAAATAACCCAGGCGCCCGCCGAAGAGAATGCGATTGTCTCGCGTCAGGCGCATATAATTGAGCTGAGTGCGGGTGTCATAGACGCCCTGGCGGTTTTTCCAGCCGATCCGGTCCATCTGCTCATCGGTCAGGGGCTGCGTCATCAGGATCCGGTCCCGCACCATGGCAACGCGCTTTTTGATATGCGGATGACCGGCCGCGAACGCGCTTGTCGCCAGCAGCACTTTCCCAGCCCGGATGCGGCCGTCCCGGGTCGATGCGACAACCGTGCCGCCTTCATCGGCCAGTTCTCCGAGCGGCGTGTATTCGTGAATGCGGACGCCGAGCGATAGCGCGGCCCGCTTCAAGCCCCATGCCAGTTTTGCCGGGTGCAGGGTGCCGCTGTTCTTCTTTGCCCAGAGGCCGCCCTCGAAGAGAGGAGAGTTCAGTTGCCGGCGCGTTTCGTCCGCATCCAGAAGCATCACCTCATGGCCGTGCTGCTTGTGCAATTCATACTCTTGCCGCAGGACAGGCGTGCTTTCTTTCCCGACGGCGACGGTCAGCTCGCCATTCCACTCGGCATCGCAATCAATTCCGTATCGATCAAGAGTGGCCAGAAAGCCCGCAATATTGGTCTGTCCAAGTGCTTCGAGGGTGGCAATGTCCTTGGGAAATATTCTGATCGCGTTGTGCAGACCGTGCATGACCGACGTCGAGACGATGGCGCCTGGTCGCCCCGACGCGCCGGAGGCGATGTTCTCGGCCTCTATGAGCACGACGTTCTGCGAAGGGTCAGCCTCCTTTGCCAGGATCGCCGCCCAAAGCCCCGTGGAGCCTCCGCCGACAATCAGCAGGTCTGCTTCCGTATTGCCGACAAGCCGCGCGTTGGGCGCTGGCGCATCCGGGCGATCGAGCCAGAATGGGTAGAATGTGACGTTCGCCAGTGCGCGTTCACCAAGCATTGCAATCTCGCATAAAGGGCTCGCATAAGGGGGAAGGGGTCGGACGGGCGGCCACATTGGCCGCCCGTTCGGCCGCAGGATCAGTCATTGAAGAGGACGTAGACCTTACGCAGCGTTTCAAGCACCTCGAATCGCCCCTCGAAGCCCTTCGGGACGATATAGCTGTCTCCAGGGCCGAACGTCTGGAGTGTACCATCGGGGTTGGTCAGTGCGACCTTGCCCGAGATTACCAGGCAAAATTCGCTGGTTTCCGGGTAGCTGAGCGTTTCGGCGTAAGGCGTGCACTCCCAGGTCCCGATCAGGAACTTGCCGTTTTTCGACTCGTAGTGCATCGCGCCTGTCTCGTTGGCCGAGCCACTGAGGACGGCTTCGGGCGGAACGACCGAGCAGGCTTCCATAGCGCCCGCGCTCAGGCCGTCACGGGAAAGTCGAATAACTGAGGTCACTGTAAATCTCCTGTCTGAAGTCGGGCGACGACACATCGCCATATTCGTCAGGATGATAGGCAGAGACTGCCGCTCGAAAAATCACGCTTTACATCGCCTTGGATTTGTCGTTCTCAATGAATGGATGAAAATCTCAGGCGCCGATCTGCATCTCCTTTCCGTATTCGACTCCGTGGTTCGCAACGGGGGATTCTCGGCCGCACAAGCCGAGCTCGGCTTGAGCCAGCCGACAATCTCCAATCATATCACCGCATTGGAGACGCGACTGGGTGTTATCCTTTGCCAGCGTGGCAGGCGCGGCTTCCAGCTCACCGAGAAAGGGCTGCAGGTTCACGAAGTGGCCGTTGATCTCCTGCGGCGGATTGACCAGCACTCGATGTCATTGACCGCATTGAAAGGCAGCCTTGTCGGCCAGCTCAAGATTGCTGTTGTCGATTGCGTCGCATCCGATCCGGCGTTCAAGCTACCCGAGGTTGTCCACAAGATCACGGAGGAAGCGCCCGGTATCCGCATCGAGATCGAGGTCGAGAAACCGGGAGCCATTCTTCGCCGGTTGGCCGAGGGCGACATCCACGCAGGGATTGGGAGTTTCGACAACAAGATCAAGGGATTATCCTATACGAACCTGTATGAGGAAAGCCACTCGGTCTACTGCGGCAAGGCTCATCCGCTTTTTTCCACGCCGGACGAAGGCATCACCCAGCTGGAGATGGACAAATGCAACTGGGTGCATAGGGGCTATTGGAGCCGCGAGCGGAAAAAAAGCCAGCAGGTCATCGAAGCCGACCGTATCGTCGACCAGATCGAGGCGCAGCTCATGTTTATATTGAGTGGCAGCTATATCGGCCTGTTGCCCGATCATGTCGTCTCGCCCTATCTGCTCGCCGACCGGCTCAGAAAGCTGCCTCCCCACGAAGACAATTTCGACTGCACACTGCACAATGCAATTGGTCTATAGAAGTGGCGCGCATCCGAAGACGTTTCAGGTCTTCCGCGAAAAGCTGATCGGTCTTTACCGGTCTCGTGCTCAGAGCCGCGTCAAAGCGACCGAAACGGCCGACGTCTAAAGGCTCTTTGGCGAGTCTGCCGCCTGATACATTGGGTTTTCTCAACGCAAAATTCCGCAGAATGGAATGTTAACCGCCGGACCCATCTCCCAAAAAAGCAAGTGATTACATTTTTTGGGAGGTCGCATGTCTTTCAACCAGCCCCTGGGCGGTAACGCAATGCCGCGCTTTGGAGGTCCCGCCACCATGATGCGGTTGCCCTCCGCAACGTCGGCCGCAAACCTCGACGCTTGTTTCGTTGGCATCCCCATGGATATCGGAGCGTCGAACCGCCCTGGCACCCGCCTTGGACCGCGGCAGATCCGAGACGAAAGCCGCATGATCCGGCCCTACAACATGGCGACCGGCGCAGCGCCCTTCGATGTCCTGCAGGTCGCCGACATTGGTGACGTCCCCATCAATACGTTCGATCTGAAGAAGTCTGTCGACATCATCACCGAGTTTTATCGTGATGTGCTGGAACACGGCACCATTCCTCTGACGCTCGGCGGCGATCATACACTGACTTGGCCTATCCTTCGAGCGATTAAGGAACGCCATGGTCCGGTCGCCCTCATTCATGTCGATGCCCATTCCGATACGAACGAGCACATGTTCGGGGAGGCGGTCGCCCATGGCTGCCCGTTCCGCCGGGCCTGGGAGGATGACTGCCTCTTGAACGACAAGGTTTTCCAGATCGGCATCCGTGGCACCGGCTACAGCCCGGAGGATTTCGATTGGGGTCGCAAGCAGGGCTGGACCTGCATACAGGCCGAGGAATGCTGGTGGAAGTCATTGACGCCACTGATGGCGGACATTCGCCGGAAGATCGGCGATGCGCCGGTCTACCTGTCCTATGACATCGATAGCCTCGATCCTGCATTTGCGCCTGGAACTGGCACCGTCGAAGTAGGCGGACTTACAACGCAACAGGGTTTGGAAATCATTCGCGGCTGCGCCGGGCTCAATCTCGTCGGCTGCGATCTCGTCGAAGTCTCACCCCCTTATGATCCCGCCGGCAATACCGCGGTGATTGCCGCGAACTTTCTCTACGAGATGCTCTGCGCGCTGCCTCGCGTGGCGGAAGCCGCCCGGGAACGAAAGGGAGGCATGCAATGATCGAAGTCGATCGCATCTCCGTCAGGTTCGGCGAGGGTCCGAGCGCCTTCGTTGCGTTGAACGATGTCAGCGTGACGATCGGCGAAAGCGAGTTCTTCACCCTTCTTGGCCCCTCAGGCTGCGGAAAAACCACACTTCTGCGTTCGATCGCGGGATTCATCCATCCGCGCGAGGGCGCCATTCGTCTGGCGGGGCAGAACATTCTGTCGCTGCCGCCGTTCAAGCGCCCGGTCAACACGGTCTTTCAGAGCTACGCGCTCTTTCCGCATATGACGGTTGCTGGAAATGTCGCCTTCGGCCTCGAAATGTTGGGGCGACTGCGTGGCGAAATCGCGCGTACGGTCGAGGAGATGCTGGCGCTCGTCAAAATGTCGGCAATGGCGGGCAGGCGTCCGTCCGAACTGTCCGGCGGGCAGCAGCAGCGGGTGGCGCTCGCGCGTGCGCTTGCGCCCAAACCCAAGGTTCTTCTTCTGGATGAGTCGTTGTCCGCGCTCGATCTAAAGCTTCGGAAGGAAATGCAGATCGAGTTGAAGCGTCTGCAGGCGGAAACGGGCATTACCTTCATTTTCGTGACGCATGACCAGGAAGAAGCCCTGACCATGAGTGATCGTATTGCGGTCATGAATGCCGGTAAGATTCTACAGATCGGCACGCCCCGCGATATTTACGATCGCCCGCAGGAGCGTTTCGTCGCGGACTTTATCGGCGATACGAATTTCGTCCAGGCCAAGCTTTCCGCCGATGGCATGGTGGAGTTGCCGGGAGGCTCGCGCATCCGGGCAAATATTCCGGAGGGCGGCATATCCGCGCATGGCGCTGTCACCCTCGTTATTCGTCCCGAGCAGACGATGCTGGAGCGGTCGGCCGAGCAGCCTAAGCTTTCCGGTGTCTTGGAAAACATCGTCTATTGCGGGACGGACACGCATTTCCATCTCAGGCTCGCCGATGGTGCCCGTTTCGTCGTCCGGCATCAGAACAACCCGGCAAAACCCGTAACGTTCGATAGGGGTCAGCACCTGGGTATCGGGTTCGAACCGCAAGCTGTTCAGGTTCTGAGGAACTGACGCCGTGGCCCCAGCACCTGTTCTTTCTGAAACAACCGCCGTCAAACGGCGCGAAACGCGCAATCGCTGGCTCCTGTTGCTGCCGGCAATCGTTCTCCTGCTTGCGGCCGCCGTCGGCCCGCTGATCGTCGTCGTCTTCTACTCGTTCCTGACGGCGGGCGATTATGGCGGAGTTGTCTGGCACTTCTCATGGGATGGCTGGCTTGGCGTCTTTACCACCAGAGACGCCTTCGACGGCACTCTCAGCCTTGCCGATGCCCACATTTCCATCCTGTGGCGTTCGGTGAAGCTCTCCCTTTTGACCACACTATTCTGCGTCATTCTCGGCTTCCCCACGGCTTACTTCATCGCCACGCGTCCAGTCACCCAACGGGATGGCTGGATGCTGCTGATCACGATACCGTTCTGGACCAACCTTCTGATCAGAACCTTCGCAATCATGGGGCTGATCCGCAACGAAGGGATCGTGAACGCGTTTCTGAAGTCGCTCGGCCTGATCGATCAGCCGATCCAGATGATGTTTACCGATTTTGCGATCCTGCTCGGCATGGTCTACGTCTACCTGCCCTTGATGGTGTTACCCCTCTACGCCTCGATGGAACGATTGAATTTCTCGCTCATCGAAGCTGCATACGATCTCTACGCCACACCGTCGAGAGTGTTGCGCAGGGTCATTATACCTGCCGTCAAACCGGGTATCATCGCCGGATCGATCCTCGTTTTCGTGCCATCGCTCGGCGCCTACGTCATCCCGCGCATGCTCGGGGGAGGAACGCAGCTCATGGTCGGAAACCTGATCGAACTTCAATTCGGCCAGGCCCGCAATTGGCCGCTCGGCGCGGCGCTGTCGTTGACCCTGCTGCTGATGGTGACGGTCGCCCTCATCTTTTACGTGCGGACCACTGCAAATGAAGGAGAGCAAGATGGCTAACCGTTCGAAAGCGTTCGACCCACGCCGTCAGTTCGGCTTTACAGCCATCGCAGCGTTCTGCTTCGTCGTACTCTATCTGCCGATCATCCTGATGGTGGTCTTTTCCTTCAACGGCGGCATGGCGCTGACAAGTTGGGCGGGTTTCTCCTTCAATTGGTATATCACGGCGTGGCAGAACGAGGCCGTTCAGGAAGCGACCGTGCGCTCCGTGGCGATTGCGACAATCGCAACGCTCATCTCGACCGTGGTCGCGGTTCTTGCTGCCGTTGCCATGGGGCGGGGCGGAAACTTTCGAGGGCGCAACGCAATGTTCACTCTCATCAATCAGCCGCTTATGGTGCCGGAGATTGTAACCGCCGTTTCGCTTCTCGTGGTCTTTGCCTTCGTCAAGACACGAACCGGTTATGGTGGACTCGGCTATCTCGTGCTTGCTCATTCCGCCTTTTGCGTCCCCTTTGCCTTCATGCCCGTCAGGGCGCGTCTACAGGGGATGGACAGGACCCTGGAGCAGGCGGCGGCCGATCTCTACGCATCGCCATGGCGGGCCTTTCGACGGGTTACGCTGCCGCTCCTGTGGCCCGGGGTCCTGGCAGGCGCGATGCTTGCCTTCGTTACCTCGCTCGATGACGTCGTCATCACCGAATTCGTCAAGAGCGCCGGGCAGGAAACTCTTCCGACATACATGCTGGGCCAGATGCGCCGCAACCTGACCCCTGAAACCAATGCGATCGCCACCGTGCTGCTCGCCGTTTCGGTCGTACTCGTCGTCGCGTTCTTTTTCATCAGCCGTGAAAATCACTCCAAGACGCATCATTCCTAATTGAGGAGAAAAGGGAATTATGAAGAGCTTCATAGCATCAGTCGCCGCGGCAGTCCTGCTCGCCGGTCCCGCCTTCGCCGACGGCGAGCTCAACATCTACAACTGGGGGAACTATACGCCTCCGGATCTGATCAAGAAATTCGAGCAAGCCTATAATGTGAAGGTCACGGTCACGGACTATGACAGCAACGACACCGCTCTCGCCAAGGTCGAAGCGGGTGGCCACGGCTTCGATATCGTTATCCCCGCCGGCATCTATGTGCCCATCTGGATTCAGAAAGGCCTGCTGCTCGAATCTCGTCCCGACCAGATGGCGAATTTCAAGAATGTCGATCCGAAGTGGAGCAACCCCGGCTTTGATCCCGGCCGCCATTATACCGCGCCCTGGCAGTGGGGGACCGTGGGCGTCACCGTGAACAGAGATTTCTACAAGGGGGATATCAACACCTCCGCCATACTGTTCAACCCGCCCAAGGAACTGAAGGGGAAGATCAATATCGTTCCGGAAATGAACGACATCATGGCGCTGGCGGTTCACTATGTCGGCGGCGAGACTTGCACCAATGACATGACGGTTCTGAAAAAAGTGCGCGACCTTCTGGTTGCATCCAAGCCGAATTGGGTTTCGATGGACTATAGCGGGATCGAACAATTGAATCAGGGAGACATTGCCGCGGGCATGAACTGGAATGGCGCCTCCCTTCGTGGTCGCCTTATGAATCCCAAGCTCGAGTTCGGATTTCCGAAGGAGGGCTATTCGGTATTCATGGACAACATCGCGATCCTTGCTGACGCAAAGAACGTCGAGAACGCCAAGCTGTTCGTCAATTTCATCATGGATCCCGAAAACGCGGCGATGATCTCCGCATTCGCCCGTTACGGCAATGGCATCCTCGGCTCGGAGAAATATCTGCCGGAAGACATGAAGGCGGCGCCGGAGATCAATATCGCACCCGAATTTGCGAAAGCGGGCTTTCCCGCGCAGACCTGCTCGCCGGAAGTGATGAAAATCTACACCAAAATCTGGACAGACCTGCAAAAGTGACCTGAATCGCGAGCTCAATCCCACTGTATTTTTGGATCAGCAATTTCATGCCAGGCGCCGGAGACGGCGCCTGGTATTGATTTATCCGGACCCGGAGAATGGGAAGTATTCTTCTGCCGCACGATGCCGTGTCGTCGAGCCGAACTCCAAGCGCCGCCAGACAGCGTCCGCTCTCTACCGGCCCGCTGGCTGCCTGTTCCTGGGTGGATGCGGGGGCAACGATCGTCGGCGGCTGTTGTGGCATCGGCGCGGGTCATATTCATCGCTTGAAAGAGGCTCTTCTTCGCCCTCAAGGCACATAGCGGAACTTCAAGAAGTTTCGACCCATTGGGCGCGATGGTGAGCTTTCTTTTGTATCCGGACCAATAGGCGCCGCCGCTGCCGCGCGTGGGAAGGAGCGTTTGGCCATCCGCAGACCTTCGATTTTCCTTCGGCGTAAATGCCGATCCCGCTCGCCAGCGGTCAAGGGAATGATCGAACAGGATCGGACCAAATCAGACCGCTTCCCGCTTCGATCGAAATCTGAGCCTAACTCCCGGCATCGCAAGAAAGCGACTTCGCCAAATACCTCAAGGCGCTGAGATGGCGACTACTCTGTCAGGCGATCTGCGACGCCTGGACAAAGGCCTCGTAATCTCAAAGACCAATCCGCACCGGCTCACTTTAGGACCATACATCTAGCGTGTCGCGCCCATGATCCATCCGACGGCAGCCGTAATCGCCACAGCCGTCAGCGGGTTCGCCTTGATCCAGGTGCTAATGCTGTTGCCGAGGCTTGCACCGGCGCCGATGTCGGCGTCGGCTTTCACACGCTCGGCCTCCCGGGGATCCGTCCGTCCGGTCGGGACGGAGGTGATCGTGTGTGACACTGGATCGGAGGCGGGGAAGGTGTCTTCCAGCCCCTTGTCGAGGTCGCCCTTGTCCTCTTGTGCGCGCCGTTTGGCTTTTTCCATTTCGTATGCTTGCACTGCAGGGGATGATTTCGGGTCTCTGGCCATCTGTCGCCTCCGTGGATGAATGTCCATTTAACGTCTGCTTCGCCATGATGTTCCTTTTCGGACGTTCTCCCTCCTGTCTGCCGGCGATGAAGAAGGGACGCGATAGCGGCAAACCGGTTCGGTTTTTCCGGGCGCGATACCCTCGAAATTCAGCGCGTTATCCGCCCTCGAGCTCGATCCAAACCGGCGCATGGTCGCTGGTGTGGTCCCAGGCGCGCGCATATTTGTCCACCCCGGCGGCTCCCAGCCGTTCGCGAAGGGATGGGCTCAATAGAAAGTGGTCGATGCGAAGGCCGGCATCACGAGGGAAGGCATTGCGGAAATACTTCCAGAACGTGTAGATTCGCTCCTCCGGATGCAGCAGCCGGAGGGCATCCGTCCAGCCCATGGCGACAAGCTCGGCAAACGCCGCGCGCACTTCGGGACGAAACAAGGCATCGTCGCGCCATCGCTCGGGGGCGTAAACGTCGAGGTCTGTCGGTATGACGTTGAAGTCTCCGACGAGGGCAACGGGGATTTCCAGCTCGAACAGTTCGGCGGCATAGGCGTGCAAACGCTCGAACCATCGGAGTTTGTAATCGAACTTCGGACCCGGAGCGGGATTGCCGTTCGGCAGATAGAGACAGCCGAAGAGGATACCGCCGATCGCCGCTTCGATGTAGCGGCTGTGACGGTCGTCCGGATCGCCCGGAAGGCCGCGCCGGGTTTCGCGCGGTTCCTCGTTGCGGGCAAGGATCGCAACGCCGTTCCAGGATTTCTGGCCATGCCAGATCGCGCCATAGCCTGCGCGTTCGATCTCGCGGCGCGGGAACTTCTCCTCCGGCGCCTTCAGCTCCTGCAGACAGACCACATCCGGCTTTGCCTCCTCCAACCACCGGAGCAGAACTTCCAGGCGTCCGTTGATGCCGTTGACGTTGTAAGTGGCGATCTTCATCGGCTTTTCCGTCAGTGTTTGCGATTATCCTGGCCGGGCTCGGCGTTGTGTTTGGCGTCATGACGGCCACCCGACACAGAGTGGGAAATGTCATGGTCCTGTTGCAACTTGCCCCGTTCTTTACGGTCGACGTAACGCCTGTCGATGCCGGTATCGCTCGATTCGCATTTATTCACGGCAGAACTCCTTGATGGCTTGCTGGAGGGAGAAACGCTCTGCGCCGCCAAAAGATGCATGACCGGCTGAACGCATGGCCCTGGGCAGGAGAACGGCGGCAATGTCGCAATAGAGGATGTGGTTGTGGATGCTTGCGCATCTTTTCGCGAGGCCATGCGTTTTTTACAGCACAAGCGTGGAGAAAGGCATGACTGTTCGAAAGTTCACTTTGACCCCGGTCCGGATTACCGTAGCGTTGACAGCGGCTTTTCTTGGAGTGCTGGTTTTAGCCGGGAGAAGGCACACGCTCACCAAAGACAGCAGGAATATGGCCCTTGACGACCGCGGTCGCCACGCCACCGTTCCCGAGCAATTGCCCTTGATCGGATTGCGTGACGTATTTTGGCGCGTCGTTCGTGGGGTGTCAGATGATCGCGTTACCTTAATTGCGGCCGGCGTTACGTTCTATCTTCTCCTTGCCATCTTTCCGGCGCTCGCCGCGCTTGTCTCGTTATATGGACTGGCGGCCGATCCGACCGTGCTTCCTCAACATCTGCGTGAACTGGCCGGCGTCCTGCCACCCGGAGCCTTTGATCTGTTTTCCGATCAGATCTCCGTTTTGACGGCAAAACCGCGTGGGACGCTCGGAATTGCATTTTTCGTGAGTTTGGCGATTGCGCTCTGGAGTACTCACAGCGGTACGCTGGCGCTTTTCGATGCGATGAACGTCGCCTACGAGGAAAGGGAAAAGCGAAGTTTCCTCCAGCTGAACCTGATCGCACTGTGCTTTACGCTTTGCGCAATGATTTCCGCCGCTGCCGCGGTGGGGCTCGTTGCCATCCTTCCCGTCCTCTTGGCCAATCTGTGGCTCGATCGTTCTCAGGAGGAATTGGCCTTGCTGGCTCGATGGCCCGTGCTTGCGCTGCTGATAGTCTCGGCAATTCTCGCCATCTATCGCTTCGGACCAAGCCGAGAGCCGGCACGACTGCGCTGGATGACGTGGGGTGCGGCGCTGACGGTGCTTGCCTGGCTCGCCATGTCATTTGTCTTCTCCTTCTATCTGAGCCACTTCGCCAATTACAATGCGACCTATGGTACGCTCGGTGCTCTGATCGGTTTTTTGATCTGGACATGGCTATCGGTGACGATCCTGCTCATCGGAGCGGAATTGAACGCCGAGCTGGAGCGTCAGACGGAGAAAGATTCCACAACCGGGTCGCCTCGTCCGATGGGCGCCCGAGGGGCCCATGCCGCCGATACATTGGGCGAGCCGGTGGATTGAGAGGAAAAATATGGCATGGCGCCGACTTGCCGCTCCCGCCACATTGGCGTTCGCCAATCGCCATTCATCGCTTTGGCCGCAATGTTGGCGGGCCAAGGCGCCCGTCAGCGCTTTGCGGACGTAAATGAGACGAATATTATTGCTCTATATCCAACGTGTTCAGGTTTGAACGAGCAGATGCCCAATAATCTCCATCTCGCGATTTTCGCCAATCAGCCGCAACAATGGGGTTTTCGCGGTGATCCCTATTTGTGGAGATTGCTCGCCACCAAACTTGCCGGAATGCCCGACGCTGCGAATGGTGAGGCCGCCATTGAAACGATCTATCGGGTTTTTACGGAGAACCGCACGCCGCCGTCCGACTCGAAAGAGGATATCGAGCTATTCTCAAAAATCCTCGCAGTTGCCAAGTCGACGCTGGCGGCCTGACCGGAGTTTACTTGCTGCGAGCCTCTTGGCGCAGGAACGGGTGACGCCGGCGGCAGTGTTGTCGCCGGCCTGGAAAAGTTGCGAGATAGTGCATGTCTCCATCGGCGGCGGGAAGGATCACGTTTCAGTGGCAGATCAGGTTAGCTCTGAGGCAAATTTGATATCTTATGCTGCGGAGTGCCGGAATTTTCGATGCCGAGGAGCTGCCGGAGCGCCGTGGTCGGGCCGACGAGATCCGCTAGAGTGTAACCATCCAGAACATCAAGAAATGCCGAGGCTGCGGTTGCAAGCGCGCGCTTGAGGATGCAGGCCGGCAGGACCGCGCAGGTGTTGCCGCCTTCAGCTTCCATACACGGAACCAGCGCAAAATCGGGCTCGCAAGCTCTGACAATATCGCCAACCCTGATGGATGACGGGTCTTGGGCGAGACGCATTCCGCCCTGGCGTCCCCTGACGGTCTCCACCAGGCCCTTCTTGCCGAGCTCGTGTGTAATCTTCATGAGGTGCGCTTTGGAGATGCCGTAAGCGGCAGCGACGTCGTCAATCGTCGACAAGCTGCCGCTCTTGCGGAGACCGAGATACATCATCAGCCGCAACGCATAGTCGGAATAAACTGTCAGCCGCATGAATTCTCTCCCGATTCCATCGCAGCATAATAGCAATCGAGCGGCGGAGCGAATGTCCCGCCGCCGCCGCTTTTCTCATGCTGCCAGATCGTCGGCTGGGCCGAAGAACTCATAGTGAATTCTGTCTTTCGGGATGCCGGCTCTGTCCAGCCCATTGACGAACGTGGCGAGGAACGGCTTTGGCCCACAGAGATAAATGTCAGCTTCCTTCAGCGGCGTGTTCTCGGCGAGCCATTCAAGGGTGACAAAGCCTTCCTGATCGTAGTGAACGCCCTTCCGGTCGTCGGAATGCGGCGCGCGATAGAAGATCGTCGATCTCATCCCGTCCCGCCCGAGGGTGAGCTTGCGAACATGCTCGCCCATCGCATGAACCTTGCCGTCCTCAGCGCCATGGACGTAATAGACATTCGCAATGTTGTCTTTTGCCGCGATGGCCTCCAGCATGCTGACCATCGGCGTCAGACCGACGCCGCCGCTCAGCAGGACGACCGGTCGCGCCGTGTTCTCCTTGAGGAAGAAATCGCCGGTCGGCGGTGCAGCCTCGAGCACATCGCCCACGACCAGCTTGTCATGCAGATAATTCGAAATGACGCCCGAAGGTTCGCGTTTGACGGAAATTCTGTATGTCTCGCCATTCGGAGCGCAGGAGATGCTGTAGTTGCGGCGGTATTCCCCCTTTCCGGGCACGGCGATCCGGAACGTCAGATACTGGCCGGGAAGATGGCGGATGACCGACCGGCCATCTTCCGGCTTCAGGACGAAGGAGGTGATGATGTCGCTCTCGCGGCGCTTGTCGGCAATGCGGAAACGGCGCCAGCCGCTCCATCCGCCTTCGGCAGAGCTCAGTTCCTCGTAGACCTGCTTTTCCCGGCCGATCAGGATATCCGCCAGGAACCAGTAAGCCTCGCCCCAGGCTGCGAGCACTTCGGGAGTTGCGGCGTCGCCCAGCACCTGCTTGATGGCGGCGAGCAGGGCGTTGGCGACATGCGGATAATGATGCTCCTGGATCTGAAGGCCGACATGCTTTTGTGCGATGCGCTCGACAGCAGGCCCGAGGACGGCAAGGTTATCGATATTCTGCGCATAGGCGAGGATCGCCTGCGCCAACGCCTTCGTCTGCCCGCCGCCCTCGCCCTGGTGAGACTGGTTGAAAAGGTTGCGAACCTGCTCGTCCTTGAAAAGCAGCACGTACATGGCGGCGGTGATCTCTGTGCCATGGGCCGCAAGCGCGGGTACGGTGGCCTGCACGATTGCCTTGGTTGCCGCGCTCAGTTCTCTAGCCATTTCGGATCTCCATGATTTTTGATGGTGGCGGCATCGATGTATGATTTAAAACATATATCCACAATATATCTTTTGGCTTTGAGGGCATCCTGTGCGCTTCTGTCACAGCCAGGCGTTTCCAACGGCGTCGGGCGGCGCGAAGGCTTCGGCGTTTGGCTGCGACATGTGATTTCACGGGGATCTTCCAGGCAATTTCTTGCAAGGCAGACGATCGGTTCGGCCTATCGAAGTCTCATCGCGGCATCGATTCTCTCAATCGCCATGCTCCCGGTGTGCTTGCGCTATCGCAAATCGTCCGGCGACGCTTGCAGCGTCATCGACGCGGCGATGATCGGGGGTAGGGGGCGAACGAAAACGGCCCGGTGCATGCACCGGGCCGTTGCCCCTTTGTTTGAACTTTCGCAAACCGCGATGACGGTTCAATCGCGATGTTCGGGCATCGCTTCGAGTTCATCCTTGGTCCAGCTGGTCACTGCATGGATCGTGCCGCTCTCGTCACGCATGAAATCTAGGTTGGCTGCGGGGACCAATACCGGCTTTGCGCCGATACCGAGGAAGCCGCCGACATCGATAACGATGTTGCTGGCGTTGCCGACACCATGAACATGATCCACTTTTCCAATCTTGTGGTCATCGACGCCGTAGACCGAGGCTCCTTTCAGATTGGCTTGCGTGAGTTCGTCTTCGGTGAGGCGGATGTGATTGCTGTGATCCACGACGTTTTTCCTCCATTTGCGTTGATTGGTTTGGCGCAGCTTCGGGCCTTTCCGTGCTGTTCGCTCCGGGCGCGTTCGATGAACGCGCTTACGAAATCAAACGACGGTTCGAAGAGTTTGTTCCAGACAGCAATTTCCGTCACGGCAATGCTTGCGTCCTTTCAACCGAGACGAGCCGGAGGAAAAACGCAAAGCCATAAACCTCCTGCGAGGTGCGCTGCGGGAGGACCACAGGCCGGGTGCCCACAAGCTGGACTCCGAGTCTGGCTACCCGAGCTTAATGCCGATCTGAGTGAATGTCGTCTTTGCTAGGCACGAATGGAGGCATTGTCCAGCTGCTGACGCACAAGCATCAGCGCCGACTGGTTCCATGGTTTCGACAAAGTCGGGTATCGTGACCACTCGGAGGGCATCTCGTCCGCAAGGACGGAAGTTGAAAATATAACCGGTATGTTCCTCGATACCGCTTTGGCGGCAACGGGAAAGACCAGGTCCGATCCGACATGCACGTCGAGAATGGCCAGCACGATTTCCTTTGTCGTCAGAAGCTCCTGCGCTTGGGCGATATTTGTCGCGACGAAGATTGGTTCAATCCCCAGTTCGGCCAGTCTGTCCTCGATGTCCAGCGCAACGAGGAACTCGTCTTCGACAAGAAGCACTCCCTTCTCGCTTTCCATTTGGCTCTCTCCGTCCATGATCATCATTCCGGCGATACGTCTGCCTTATGTCAACTAGTAGACCGACAAGAAGTTCCATCGGGTGATAGCGAAATCTCACTGAGGTAGGGGTGAGATCCGGACTTTGCTCAATGAGAAGCATCCGACGCAGGCGATGTTCGACCGACAGGCGGAGCTTTGGACCTGCAACCGCCTACTAGCCTCCTTGCCGCCCCCGGCGACAGAACGCCTGCGCCCTTTCCTCGAGATGATTTCTGCGGAGAAAGGCGACACCTTGTTCGAACCGGGTGACGACGTATCGCATGCCTATTTCCCCCTCGGGCGAACCGTCATCGCATTTACGCTCCCGTTGCGGGACGGCAGGGCCATCGAGGCTGCCACAGTCGGCCGTGAAGGCGTGGTGGGAGGCATTATCAGCCTTGGGGTCAAGCCTGCTTTCGCCCGCGCGGTGATCCGCATTCCTGGAGACCTCGCGCGAGTCGGCATCCAGCGCCTTGAAGAGGCCAAGCGCGCCGAACCGCGTTTGCAGGAGAACCTAACCCGCTATGCCGACTGCCTGATCGCTCAGGTTTTGCAGTCCGTCGCCTGCGCCACCGTCCATCCCCTTGAGGCCCGTTGTTCCAGATGGCTTCTCATGATGCAGGACCGGCTGCAGGCGCCGCAACTGCCGATGACCCAGGATGCTCTGGCCGAGATGTTCGGCGTTGCGCGCACCTACGTCACCCGTATGGCAAGGGGATTGCAGCGAAAGGGCGCCATCTCCTATCGTCGGGGCGTTATTCGAATAGAAGATCGTGCGGTATTGGAGGCCTCGGCCTGCGAATGTTACGGGCTTGTCCGCGATCATTTCGAAAGAGTACTGCCGGGTATCTACCCCACGCGGGAACCATAAGGTCGTCCATTCATTTCTCCGACAACATGTCTCGGAGGATCCATGGAACGCTCCAAGCGCCAAGTTCATAACCGGCTTCTATCGACGTTATCGGCTCGCGATCGCGCGCTGATTGATCCGCATGTCGAAACACTCGTCCTTTCGAAGGGGGACGTGCTCTTCGAGCCGGGGGAGGATGTCGCAAATGTCTACTTTCCCGGGGCCGGGACGATTGCGTCCTTCGTGTTAGGGCTTCGGGACGGAACCGTCACCGAGGCGGCGATGATCGGGCAGGAGGGCGCGGTGGGCGGCATCATCAGCCACGGACAAAAACCAGCTTTTGCGCGAGCGGTCGTTCAGATCGGCGGAGGCGTTATTCGCGTTCCCGCCGCAGCTCTTGAGGGAGCTAGGCAACGCTCGGTGACGCTGCGGGATCATTTTGCCCGCTATGCAGATTGTCTCCTGGCGCAGGTCCTGCAGTCGGTAGCCTGTAACGCGGTTCACGAATACGACGCCCGGCTGGCCCGGTGGCTTCTGGCCACGCAGGATCGGGTCGGGAATTCGCGATTGGATGTCACCCAGCAGTTCGTCTCGGAAATGCTGGGAGTGCAGCGCAGTTACACCAGCAAAGTCATCCACCAGCTCGAGGGAGCGGGAGCCATAGAGCATGGCCGCGGGTTCATCGTCGTGAAGGATCGAAAGCGGCTCACGCGGCACGCTTGCGAGTGCTACGGCTATTTGCGCCGGCACTATGAACATCTTCTCCCCGGCGTTTATCCAACCGATGAGAGGTCCTGAAAGGCTGTCCGCGCCTTGGTCTCATTCCATCGGAACCGGGATTGCCGCCGTCATGCCGGCGGGGCAGCGATAGCCTGCAGCGAGATTGCGCAAGCAGCTATGGCGGCGCGGCTGCCCTCCTGAAGGCGGGCAGCGGAAATGGCAATGCAGGCGAGATCAACCGCGGAGCGCTCCATACGCCCTAAGCTTAAAATTCCTTCGCCGGCCAGGTAGACTCGCTCGTCGCCTCAATTGTCCGCATACCCTGTCAGGGCGGGACGCGGCATATCGTCAACCGCGCGGTTGCACCTTTTTGTTTAGCGCTCAATTTAACCGTTGACACCGTGAAAGGCTTTGTTTAGCGTTAAAAACATGCGGCGGATGCCTCGGGAGAAGAGGGTTCCAATGCATCAGGGAGGCTATCTTTTAACGAAAAGCACCTTTGATCGTATCCGTCCACGGATCATCAAACGGAGGCGATGATCGCGTGCCAACCCGACAGGCATTTTTGTCTGGCGCGCGGACCGTTTCGCCGGATGCTTGGCCATGTCGATCGATGCCTGCCACCGAGCAGGGAGTTTCCCTGAAGAGTGCCCCAGCAATGGGTCGAACGTGGAGAAACGCATAATGGACCTGTCCCGTCCCGAAATTTCGAGAACCTTGCCGGTCGCTCAGCGTCTAGCGCAGCTGCATGCAGCGCTTTTGACGCCTTACGACTCCGACGGAGAAGTGTCGGTTGCTTCTCTCAAGCGGCTCGTCGCACACGTCAAGGGAATGGGTATCGAGGGGTTTTACGTTGGGGGATCGACGGGCGAGGGGCTGTTGCAGTCCGTCGAGGAGCGCTTGGCGATCTTCGAGACCGTTGCAGGCGAAGCTGGCTCCGGCGCGAAGATCGGTCATGTGGGTGCGATCGCGACACGCGATGCGCAAACCCTTGCCAAGGGCTGCGCGGCGCTAGGCTATGACGCGGTTTCCGCCATCCCTCCCATCTACTTCCCGCACCGCAAGGATGCGATCTTCGGATATTACGAGGACATTCTCGATGCCTCCCAAGGCACTCCGCTCATCATTTACAACATTCCGAATATGAGCGGAGTCATCTTCACCCTGGACGACCTTGCACGGCTGTTGAGCCTGCCCGGCGTCATCGGAATCAAGCAAACCAGCATCGACATGTACCAGATGGAGCAGCTGCGCCGGGCATTTCCGGACGCGCTGCTGTTGAACGGCTTCGACGAGATGCTGATGGCCGGGCTGGTCTCCGGGGCCAATGGCGGCGTCGGCAGTACGTACAACCTCATGGGACAGCGATACCTCCAGATGCGGGAAAGCCTGGCGGCAGGGAATATGGCGGCGGCCGCCCGCATTCAGTCGGCATGCAACGAGGTTATCGACGAACTCGTCCGGGTGGGCGTGTTCCCCGGTATGAAGTACCTGCTTTACCGCCTCGGCGTGATTGATATGCCCGTATGCCGCAAACCGCTGCTGACGCTGTCGTCATCGACATGCGGTCGGCTCGAAGAGATCTCTGCCCAGCTGAGTTGACGTCGCCTTGATATTCCGAACCTGGCGGCCGTTGGAATGCCGCCGCCCAATGAATCATGAGGATGAGATATGAAACTTGTACCGATGAAGAAGCTCATGGATGCGGCGTATGAAGGCAGGTACGCAGTTCCCGCATTCAATTGCGCCAGCCTGGAAATGATCCAGTGCGTGCTTCAGACCGCGGCCAAACTGCGTTCGCCCGTGATCCTCGGCATTCACCCGGTTGAGGTTGCCTATTTCGGCAACGCCTCGGTGCCTGTGGCGATTGCGAGGGCGGTCGGCGCGGACCTCGACATCGAGGTTGCCATCCATCTCGATCACGGCGACTCCGAAAAGTCCGTCATGGGCGCCATCCGCGGCGGCTTCTCCAGCGTCATGTATGACGGCTCCCATCTGCCGATCGAGCAGAATGTCGAAAATTCCCGCCGCATCGTCGAAATCGCACATGCTGTCGGCGTCACCGTGGAAGGGGAAATCGGCACGATCGGCAATACCGACGAATTCGGTAGGGAACTTGAAAACGCCCACCTGTCCGATCCGGACTGGGCGGAGCGCCTCGCGAACACCGGAATCGACTGCCTGGCTGTCGCGATCGGCAATGCGCACGGCTTCTATGCCGAGGAGCCGCAGCTGCGTTTCGATCTCGTCGAGGAAATCCGCCAGCGCATCAAGATTCCGATGGTTCTGCACGGCGGCACGGGCATTCCCTATGACCAGGTTCAGCGCGCGATCAAGATGGGTGTCGCCAAGATGAATGTCGGCACTGCCCTTCGCTACGCCTTTGTCAAGGCAGCGAAAGACACTTGCGACGCGGAGCCGACCAAGGACCTGCCCCTCATGACCATTGGAACCGCCGGCATCGCCGCAGGGGCCGAAGTCGTCCGGCAGTACACGGAAATGACCATGTCCGCCGGCCGCCTGCGTTGATTGGAGAATTCGTTGTGAACGTCAGAACCGAAAAATTCGAAGTGGAGCGGCATGTGAAAGGCCATAAGATTCAGGACATAGAAGTCCATCTCGTCTCGACCCAGGCTCCCTCGGGCCTCGCCGACGCGACGCGCAAGGTCGAGACCGTCGGTATGACGGTCGTTCGCGTCAAGACCGATCAGGGCCTTGAGGGCATTGGCGTGACCTACCACGAAGTCGGCGGCGAAGCGATCCGCGCTCTGATCAGGAAGGACATGGCGCCTCGTCTCAAGGGACGTGATCCGTTCGATACCGAAGTCATCTGGCGGGAGTTCTTTGCGATCTTCCGCGGCGTCGGTCGCAAGGGCCTGATGTTCTGCGCGCTTTCGGCGATCGACTTCGCACTCTGGGACCTCAAGGGCAAAATCCTCGACATGCCGCTTCACCGCCTGTTCGGCGGCGGCCGCTCCCGCATCCCGGTCTATGCCAGCGGCGGCTGGGCGACCTACGAGGATGACCAGCTGGTCGAGGAAATGCAGGACATGGTCCGCAAGGGCTACAGGATGGTCAAGTTCAAGATCGGTTACGATAACGGCCGCAACCCGACCAGGGACGTCGAGCGCGTCCGCAAGGTCCGCGAGGCTCTCGGCCCGGATATCGGCCTGATGATCGATGCCAACAATTGCTGGGACGCGGCAACGGCAATTCAGTTTGCAAACCGCGTTCGCGAATACAATCCGATGCTCCTTGAGGAGCCCGTCTTCGCCGACGACATTCCCGGCCTTGCCCGTTTCAAGCGCGGGACGGATATCCCGCTGGGGACTGGCGAGCACGAATACACGAAGTGGGGCGTCCGCGACCTGCTGATGGCCGAGGCGGCCGACATCGTCCAGGTCGACGGTGCGCGTGCCGGCGGTTACACCGAGATGATGAAATGCGCCGCCTTATGCGAGGCCTGGAACGTCAAGTTCGCCCCGCATGCGATGGAGCACATCCATATTCCGATCGCCAGCACGGTGGCCATCGTACCGTTCCTGGAGCGTCTGCGCCTGTTCGAGCCGATCACCCACTCTGTCTACCTGAACGCCCAGGTCCCGACCGATGGCTATCTCGACGTCATCGAAGCCCCGGGTCACGGCCTCCAGCTCAACATGGACTTCATCCGCTCCCATGACGAACGCGATTGAGATCGCGATCGATTTCTGAAGATGTTTCCGCCTGACGTGCGGAGTTGAGGAGAACCGACATGCAAATGATCCTCGGAAACGGCTTGGCCGACGCCAGCAATCGGCAGACCAGCCCGATCATCAATCCGGCCAGCGGCGAGACCGTCGACACCGTGCCGGAAGCAACCGTTGAAGACGTGCAACGCGCGATCGCCGTTGCCGTCGAAGCGCAGAAGGACTGGGCCGCCCGCACCACCCGCGAGCGTACCGATCTGATCCGCAAGGCCGCGGGCATTATCCGCAGCCGCCGTCTGGAGCTCGGCAAGCTCCTGTCGCTGGAATCCGGCAAGCCTTACATGGCTGAAGCCGTCTGGGAATTCGACTCCGTAGCCTTCATCCTAGAAGCCAGCTGCGAAGTGGCCAGGCATCATTACGGTGCGGTCATGCCGTCTTCCACGGAATCCGGCTACGACGAAGACCTGCAGTTCACGCTGCACATCCCGCGCGGCGTCATCGCGGCCATCGTTCCGTTCAACTTCCCGCCGGCGATCTGGTCGTTCAAGGTCGGGGGAGCGCTCGCCGCTGGTAACGCGATCATCGTCAAGGCACCGCACCAGAACCCGCTTGCTGTCATCGAATGCCACAAGATCCTCATAGAAGCGGGCATTCCGGCTGCCGTCGCGCAGTGCTTGACGGGTGACGGCCCTCGTGTCGGCGGTACGCTGGTCGGCGACCCGCGCATTGACATGATCAACTTTACGGGCAGTACCCACACCGGCAAGCTGATCGCCAAGGCGGCGGCCGAGCATCTGACGCCATACTATTTCGAGCTCGGCGGCAATGACGGCCTCATCATCTGCGACGACGCGGACATCGATCTCGCTGTCAGCGAAGCTGGCGACAAGTCGAGAAACTCTGGCCAGGCGTGTAGTGCCGCCAAGCGCTTCATCGTCCATAACTCCGTCAAGAAGCGCTTCATGGAGCGTCTGATTGACGAGAAGCTGTCCAAGCTCGTTCTCGGCGATCCCATGGACCCGGCAACGACGATGGGCCCCGTCATCGACAAGCGTGCGGCCGACAACATCGAGAAGCAGGTCAAGCTGACGGCCGATCAGGGAGGACGGGTCGTCTTCGGTGGCAAGCGCCGTAACTCCTATGCATTCTACGAGCCGACCGTTATCGCCGACGTTACGCCGGAAATGGACATCGCCAGGGATATGGAAGTCTTTGGTCCGGTTTGGCCGATCATTGGCTTCGACACGCTCGACGAGGCCATCAGAATTCACAACAACACGAGCTATGGCCTCGGTGGCGGCATCATCACTCCGGATACCCGCAAGGCTCTTCAGGCGGCTAGCAAGATGGTGACGGGCCACGTCGCGATCAACGCTTCCGGTGGTTTCCGCGCAGCGGAGTTGCCATTCGGCGGCGGCAAGAAAGGCAGCGGCAATAGCCGCGAGAGCATGTCCGAAGTGATGCGCGAAGTCACGCACCAGAAATCGATCATCCTGCGGAATGTCTTCAAGCAGGATTGATGCTCATGACATGGCAATCGCGACCCTGTGATTGCGATGTCCATCGAGGCCTGCCCGTTTCTCCTACGGGCAGGCCCTGTCCGTCTCCGGTTCGAATCCTGAAATTACGCGGACTGTCGATTGAGCAGGGCCGGATGCTTCAGACCAATGCGGGTACGCTTTATATCGAGCGGCGGGCCTTTTCCTGTCCCTGTGTCCGGAGTTGCGCAAAAACAAGAGGATAGGGCTTCTTCGCAATTCGAGAAGGAGCGGTAGGTTCCAACGCGCTGCCGCCGGGCTGCTGCTACGGGGCCTTAGCTACCGAGCCGCGCGTGACCATCTGATAAGGAAACACGACATCCTCGTCCAAACGATCGTCCGGATTGACTTTCCGGCGGCGCACGGCTTCCGTCAGAAGTTCGACGGCGCGTTCGGTCATGGCCAAAGCGTCTTGATGGATTGTCGTCAAACCCGGCCAAGCCTGCTCAGCCACGGGCGAGTCGTCGTAGCCAACGACGGACAGTTTTTCGGGGACAGCAATGCCGCTATTATGGGCAACCGCGAGAACGCTGGCCGCCAGAGTGTCGTTGGCGGCAAAGATCGCCGTCAATCCGGGTTCCTGCTTCAGCAGGCGTTCCGCGGCTTTAACGCCTTGCTGGAAATTGAACTCCGTCTGCACGATCCATTCCGTGCGTGGTTCGATACCGCGATCGGAGAGCGCCTCCTTGTAGCCCTGGAGACGCGCTATGCTGCCGCTTTGCGATTTGGGACCTGCAATGTGACCGATCTTGGTGTGGCCGTGGTCCAGAAGCATCGTAACCAGCTCATGGCTGGCCTTTCGGTCGTCGCCGCGCACCGCCGCCATTCCCGAGATCGGAAAGCCCGGCGCGATCGCGACCGCAGGCACATCCAGTGCCTTCTTCTTGAACGTCGACGCGACGAATTCCGCGACGGGCGATGGGAGGAGAAAGCCGTCGATGCCCGCATCTTCCATACGATGCATGGTGTTCCTAAGCGCCTTGGGATCGTCAAGCTTTGCAAGCTCGACCGATACATCGACTTGCAAGCGTGATGCTGCTTTCATCGTGCCGACGATGACGGATGCGATGAACGGGTTGGTAACCCCGGTGTAGATGAGGCCGACATGCGGCCTGGCGATACCTGCGAGCTGCTGCGCCGCGCGGTTGGGTGTGTAGCCCAGCTCCTTGATCTTCGCTTGGACGAGCGCCCTGAGGTCCGTGCCGACGTTGACGCGGTCGTGAATGACGTTCGACACCGTCATCATCGATACGCCCGCCGCGTCGGCAACCTCTTTCAAGGTCACCTTCTGCGTTCCTCGGCCGCGTCGGCGTGTCGTATTCTTTGTATCCATCTCTGTCTCCGGAGCCCTGGGGGGAGGGTGGTAGCTATCGATCGGAACCATCGATGCGCGGATGCCGCGCAAAGGGCCGATATCCGGCACTATCCCACGTCTGCCTGTTCATGCCTTTTTCATAAGCTAAACAACTGCCTAGCGGTTGATTTCTGGAAAAATGCGCGTTTTGACGCGTTTTTCCGCCGATGAATTGAATCATTGCCCGATCGAATTGTAGTTGACAACAGTTAGTTTAGCGCTAATTTGGTTTAGCGCTACATTTTTGGAAGCGGTACTCGGTAATCCCGACATGATCGCTGGGCAGGAGCGCCATCAGGTTCTGAGGAGGACAATCTATGAAGAGTTCCGTGTCTGTGGTCGCCGTGGCGGCCGCACTGTTCATGCACGCCGCCTCCGCAATGGCGGCCGGACCCCAGGCAGAAGTAATGCACTGGTGGGTCTCGGCAGGTGAATCGGCAGCCATCAAGGAGGTTGCGAAAGCCTACACCGCTCAGGGCGGCGTCTGGAAAGACAACGCCATCGCAGGCGGTGAGGTGGCCATCGCGAACATCGTCTCCCGTATCACCGGCGGAAATCCGCCAACCGCCGCACAGATGCCTCTCGGGAAGCAGGTAGAAGACCTGGTTTCGCAAGGTCTTCTCGCACCGATCGATGATGCCGCCAAAGAGACGGGATTCTACAACAATATCCCGGAGACGTTCCAGAAGGCGATGACCTTCAAGGACGGGCACATGTACGCCCTGCCGATCAATGACCATGGCCACAACTGGCTTTGGTACAATAAGAAGGTCCTTGCCGATGCAGGTGCCAAGGAGCCTGTTACATGGGATGACTTTTTTGCGGCGGCAGACGCGATCAAGGCGAAGGGGACCGCAATCCCGATCGCCGTGGGCGCGCAACCCTGGCAGTTGGGGCAGACTTTCCTCTCGGTTCTCCTGACGAAAGAAGGCCCCGAACTTTTCAACAAAGTCTTCGCCGACCTGGACGTGGACGCGATCAAATCCCCTCAATTCAAGGATGCCGTCACGACATTTCTCCGTCTGCGCGACTATTCCGATAATGGCGCGGCAAATCGCGAGTGGAACGTAGCCGCCAATATGGTGATCACGGGCAAGGCAGGCTTCCAGTTCATGGGCGACTGGGCAAAGGGCGAATATCTTGCGGCAGGGCAGAAGGCCGATGTCGATTTCGGTTGCCAAATTCTCGGCAACGGCGACGGAAAGCAGTATTTCAATGTCTCGTCCGACGCGATCATCTTCCCGGTCAACAAGGATCCCGAGCAGCAAAAGGCGCAGGCGATGCTTGAGCGGGTCATGATGAGCAAGGATGTCCAGGTGGCGTTCAACTCAAAGAAGGGTTCGGTTCCTGCCCGTCTCGATGTGGACGAAACCAAACTCGACGCCTGCGCGGCGAAGGGCATCAAGATTCTCAAGGATCCGGCCCAGCGTATTCCGAACGTCGATTTCCTCATTTCGCCAGATGCTATCGGGGCGGAGCGCGATCTCGCAGCACAGGCCTGGGCCGATCCCAGCTATACGCCCGACAAGTTCGTGGCCTCCCTGGTGCAGATCATCGAATCCGAAAAGTCCATGCGCTGAGCCACCTCGGTCTGCCGGCGGGCGCCGGCGGGCCATCATGATCGTGAATTTGAAAGCCATGTGAGGCGGGAGGAAGCAATGAACATTCAATTGAAGCAAGGTCGTGTCGGTACGGATGTGACTGGCACCGTTCCGGAGCGGTTGAGCCTCAAAGGGCGCGTTGCCATGGTGACAGGCGGATCGCGCGGCATCGGAAAAGCCCTCGCGGTCGGCTTGGCCGAGGCGGGCGCGGACGTCGTCATCCTTTCGAAGAATACGAAGGAGGAAGGCGAAGAAGTGGCAGCCCGGCTCCGTGAAATCGGTGCCAAGGGGTCTTTCGCAATGCTTGCCGACGTGACCAGCCGCTCCGCACTGGATGCTGCCGTCGACGAGGCCGCCAAGCGGCTCGGCAAGGTTGACATCATGGTTGCCAACGCCGGTATCGGCATCGACGTGAATGCCGAAGACATGACCGAAGAGCAGTGGGACCGCCTGATGGACGTGAACCTCAAAGGTGTGTTCTTCGCCGCGCAGGCCGCCGCCCGGCATATGATCCCGCGCAAGTCCGGCAACATCATCGTAACGTCGTCGCTTTCGGCTTACGTAGCCAACGGAAATCCGCAAGCTTGCTACAACACGTCCAAGGCGGGCGTAAACATGCTCGTTCGCTGCCTCGCCTACGAGTGGGCACGTCACAATATCCGCGTCAACGCAATCGCGCCCGGCTTTATCATGACCGATATTCTCGGGCCTTACCTGAGCGAATTCCCCGACGAAGCCTATGGTTACATGATCAAGCCAGCGGCCATGAACCGCATTGGCACGCCTGACGAGCTGGCTGGCGCGGCGGTATTCCTCGCATCCGATGCATCGAGCTACATGACCGGGCAGTGCATGGTTATTGATGGCGGCTATTCTCTAACGCCTCTCGAAAATCGGCTGCTGTGATGGCGGTTCTCGAGAGCACGGCAGGGGTTGCCACGAAGAAAAGCTCCGCAAGACGCAAGGCGCGGTCTCGCTGGGGGAGCTATGCCGGTTTTCTCCCGGCCGTGGTAATCGTCCTCTTCGTCTACATCTTTTCAATGGGTTGGACGGTTTGGATTTCGTTCACGAAATCAAGGATGCTGCCGGTTGATGACTTCGTCGGTCTGGCACAGTATCAGCGCCTGTTCAGCGATGAGCGCTGGCAGATCTCCGTGGTGAACCTCGGAATATTCTGCTGCCTCTTTATCGGCGCAAGCCTGGTGCTTGGGCTCTTGATGGCGATCGCGCTGGACCAGCGCATCCGTTTCGAGAACACTCTGCGGACGATCTATTTATATCCGCAGGGCATGTCGTTCATCGTCACGGGCCTGATCTGGCAATGGATTCTCAATCCGCAGATGGGTTTGCAGCAGTTCTTTCACGATCTCGGCCTGACCTGGGTGACGATCGACTGGCTTACCCGCTCTGATAAAGCGATCTATGTCGTGGCGCTGGCTGGCGTGTGGCAGGCATCCGGACTCGTGATGGCGATCATGCTGGCCGGTCTGCGCGGCATCGACGAGGATCTCGCCAAGGCCGCAAAGGTCGATGGCATTAGTCCGTTCCGCTTCTACGCCCATATCGTGCTTCCGCTGCTGAAACCGATGTTCGCAACGGCGGTCGTCCTGCTCGCTGTGGGTGGTGTCAAGGTTTACGACCTGGTGGTCGCGCTCACGAACGGCGGGCCTGGCATATCGAGCGAAGTGCCCGCGAAGTACGTAATGGAATTCCTCTTTCGCAGAGCCAATATCGGCCTCGCATCGGCAGCAGCTTCCGTCATGCTCATCACGGTGATAGCGGTCGTGGTTCCCTATATCTACCTCGAGCATTTCCGCAAGCAGAAGGGGAGGGCTCCGGTATGACGAAGGAAGTCCATCACAAACTGCGTCATAATCCGGCGGCGAGCGGGCGCAAGCCCAGGCATGTTACGGCGGGCCGTGTCGGTTTATATGCATTCATCATCGTCACGGCACTGTTCTTCCTGCTGCCGCTTGTCGTGATGATCATCACCTCGCTCAAGACCATGGATCAGATCCGCCAGGGCGGGCTCTTCAATCTGCCCAGTCCGTTCACCTTCGACGCATGGATACGTGCCTGGACGAGCGCCTGTACCGGTCTGACCTGCAATGGCGTCAAGGTCGGATTCTGGAACTCGATCCGTATTCTTGTTCCGAGCACGGCGTTGTCCATCGGTATTGCCGCGTGGACGGGCTACATGCTCTCGTTCTGGCGCGTGCGTGGCGCGACGGTCCTGTTCGCGATCCTCATGGTTGGCGCATTTATCCCGTTCCAAGTCTTCATCTACCCATTGGTCCGGGTTTTCTCGCTGGCCGGCATTTTCGGCACGCTGCCGGGGATCGTTATCGTCCACACCGCCTTTGGGCTTCCGATGCTGAGCCTGCTCTTCCGGAACTTCTTTCTTGGGCTACCGATCGACCTGTTCAAGGCATCCCGCGTCGACGGTGCCAGCATCTGGCAGATATTCCGGCACATCATGCTACCGATGGCGACGCCGATGGTAATCGTCGCGGTGATCCTTCAGGTAACGGGTATCTGGAACGACTTCATTCTCGGCGTCGTCTTTGCCGGACCCGGTAATCTTCCCATGACGGTGCAGTTGAACAACATCGTCAATTCGGTTTCGGGCGAGAAGGAATACAATGTGAACATGGCTGCAACCATGATTACGGCCCTTGTTCCCTTGGCTGTCTATTTCCTGTCGGGGCGCTGGTTCGTCCGAGGGATCGCGGCCGGTGCAGTGAAAGGATAAGTCATGGGTGTGGTCAAGGCGACCAATGTTTCGGTCGCATTCGGAGCCGTCAAGGTTATCGAAAATCTCAACCTCGACATTAAAGAGGGCGAATTCGTCGTGCTTCTCGGGTCATCGGGGTGCGGCAAGTCCACGCTCCTCAACTGCATCGCAGGCCTGCAAGAGATCGTGGACGGCGAAATCTGGATCGGCGACGACAATGTCACTTGGGCGGAGCCGAAGGATCGCGGCGTCGGGATGGTGTTTCAATCCTACGCCCTCTATCCGCGCATGACGGTTCGCGAGAACCTCAGCTTCGGTCTGCGCATGGCCAAAATGCCCAAGGCGGAGATCGACAAGCGCGTGGGACGCGCCGTCAGTATCCTGCAGATCGAGAAGTTGTTGGACAGACGGCCTGCGGAATTATCGGGCGGTCAACGCCAGCGCGTTGCGATCGGTCGCGCCCTTGTCCGCGATGTCGACGTGTTCTTGTTCGACGAGCCGTTGTCCAATCTCGACGCGAAGCTTCGCACCGAACTTCGCGTCGAGATCAAGAAGCTGCACCAACAGCTCGGTTCGACGATGATCTACGTCACTCATGACCAGATCGAGGCAATGACGTTGGCCGACCGGATCGCAGTGATGAACAAGGGCATCATTCAGCAGTTTGCGCCTCCCAGGCAGGTTTACACGCGTCCCGCCAACCGGTTCGTCGCGGGGTTCGTCGGCTCGCCTTCGATGAACTTCATCAAGGCAACCGTGACCGGCGCAGCCGGGCGGGACGCGAAGATTTCGGATGGCCGGTCGCTCTCGCTCAAGGGCTATGAGGGCAGTGATCGTCTGGTATCGGGAAAACAGATCGAAATCGGAGTGCGGCCGGAGCAGTGGACCGTTGGCGATCGGCCCGGCAGCGGACAAACGCTCGATGCTCAGGTCACCGTTGTTGAAAACACGGGTGCCGAGAGCCTTATCTGGGCAAGGGTCGGAGACGAAACGGTCTCGGTCAAGGTTGCGGACGATGCGGGATATCACGAAGGGCAGAAGCTTCGGCTTTCCTTCAACCCGGCGTCCGTATCAATATTCGACACCTCGTCGGGCGAAAGAATTTAACGCTCGGTCGAGCCAATGGCGAAGGGGAGGAGCGCCCCTTCGCCACATTCACAGGGAGCGAGTTTATGTCCACCAAAAGGGTCGCCGTTATTACGGGTGCGACAGATGGAATGGGGCGGGTGGTTGCACCTCGCCTTGCCGGGGCCGGATACCATGTGGTCGTCCATGGCCGCAGCGCGGAACGGGGCGGGGAAGTTGTCGACGAGATCAGGAAAGCCGGGGGCTCGGCGGAGTTCATGGCCGCCAATCTCGCATCTCTTGCGGACATCCGACGGTTTGCCGCCGAATTGAAGGAGAAGTTCCCGAAGATCCACCTGTTCATCAACAATGCCGGGATCGGTACAGGCCCGGAAGATGCGCCGCGTGAAGTCAGCGATGACGGGCTGGAGCGCCGCTTTGCGGTGAATTATCTGTCGGTCTACCTGCTGACCAAGCTCGTGCGGGACAGCGTTGTCGCAGCGGCCCCGTCGCGCATCGTCAACGTCGCATCGGATGGCCAGCAGCCAATCGACTTTTCCAACGTGCAGCTGGAGCACGACTATTCCGGCGAAGCTGCATATTGCCGCAGCAAGGTCGCCGAGATCATGTTCACGCTCGATCTTTCCGAAGAACTCAAGGACAAGGGTGTGACCGTAAACACCATGCATCCGAGTTCCTTCATGGACACCACTATGGTCCGGCAGATGAAGCATGCTGTCGTCGAGAGCATCGACGTCGGTGCCGGTCATCTGATCGATCTCGCCCTGAACCCGAAATTCGACGGCGTGACGGGCCGTTATCTGAACCGCGGCGTCGATATGCCTGCCAACGCGCAGTGCTACGACGCGGGCGCGCGCAAAAAGCTTCGCGATCTCTCTGTTGAACTCACGGGCATCTGAACGGACATACCATGACCATCAATCACGCAGTCTATGTACTCGAAAACCGCAAGATGACTTTCGGCGAAGCCAAGATGCCGGAAGTCGGTATCCACGACGTCCTGATCAAGATGAAATACTGCGGCGTTTGCGGCTCCGACGTTCACTTCTACGAGCACGGCGAACCGGAGTTTCCCGATGTCTATCCGTTCATTCTCGGTCACGAGGGTGCCGGTGAAGTCATCGAGGCCGGGAGCGCGGTCAGGAACCTCAAGGTCGGCGACCGCGTCGCGATCGAACCCGGTATTCCGTGCCGCACCTGCGAATGGTGCTCGGGTGGCCGCTATAACCTCTGCCCGAATGTCGTCTTCCCGTCAGCGCCGCGCGAGCCCGGCATCCTGCGCGAATATGTCTGCCACCCGGCCGATCTGTGCTTCAAGCTGCCGGACAGCATGTCCTACGAGGAAGGCGCGCTGATCGAGCCGCTTGCAGTCGCAATGACCGCGACGCGTGAAGCCGGCGCTCGCATCGGCCAGTCTGCCGTCATTCTGGGTGGCGGTTGCATCGGTCTGGTGACGTTGCTTGCTCTTCGCGCGATGGGGCTTTCAAACATCACGGTGGTCGATCTCTTCGATATCCGGCTGAACAAGGCCAGGGAACTCGGCGCGCGCAACGTGGTCAACGCCCGCGAGACGGACCCGATCGCCGAGGTGATCCGTCTTCATGATGGCCTCGGGCCCGATCTGGTTTTCGAGACCGCGGGCAGCACCGTCGCGGCCTCGCAGACCATCAAGATGTGCAAGCGTGGCGGCACGATCATGATCGTCGGCAATGTGACGGGTGAAACCAGGATCGATTTCCAGTTGATGACCAACAAGGAACTGACGATCAAGTCGAACTTCCGCTACCGCAACATCTATCCCACCACGATCGACGCGGTCGCGTCCGGCAAGATCGATGTGAAAAGCATCATCTCCCGTTACTATACGCTGAGCGAAGCGCCGCAGGCTTTCGAGGATTGCATCAACGAGAAGTCGACGATGGTAAAGGCCGTCATCAAATTCGAAGGCGCGTGATCCCATTACCGGTCGTTCCTGCCCTTTGTCGGGAACGGCCCCAAGGAGCATGAAATGACCGCACCAGACATTCTGTGCGCAGGAATGATTGTCGTGGACGTCATCGTCGACGGGCTGGAGGCAATGCCCCGTTCCGGCGAGACGGGCCGCGTTTCGAGCGTCACGCTGGCCTGCGGGGGTGACGCGATCAACGAAGCTTTCGCGCTTGCCAAGCTTGGGAACAATGTCGGCCTCATGGGGCTCATCGGGCAGGACAGCCAGGGGCAATTCATCAAGGATCGCTGCGCCGATTACGGGGTCTCGACGGAAGGCCTCCATGCCGACGCTCAACGCTCGACCACAACCTCGATCGTTCTGCTCGACAAGTCCGGCGAACGCAGCTTCCTTTCCGAACGCAACGCGTCGATCGGAGCCTACGGGCCGGAACACGTCGATCTCGACATCATCCGTCCCGGTCTGAAGGTACTGTCCATCGGAAGTATCTTTACCTCGCAGCCCTTCGATACAAAGGCGCTCGCGCCGCTTCTGCGCAAGGCCAAGTCCGTCGGAGCGATCACCGTCGCGGATATGGTGATGGACCAGCAGGGTTACGGCCTTGATGGCCTGGGGGAGGCCTGGCAATATCTCGACTACGTCGTTCCGAGCGAACTCGAAGCTCGGATTTTCACGGGCTCGACCGATCCCATATCCATTGCCGCGGAGTTCCGTAGGCGAGGTGTCGGGAACGTCATCCTCAAGCGCGGCTCGCAAGGCGTCGTTGGCTTCTCTGACGGAGAAGAGGTGGCTTGCCCGGCATTTGACGTTCCTGTCGTCGATACGACCGGGGCAGGCGACAATTTCGTCGGTGGGCTCGTTCATTGCCTCGTCCGAAATATGCCTCTGAGCGAAACGCTGCGTTTCGCATCGGCCGTCGCGGGTTTGTCGGTCCAGGCCGTTGGCGCTGGTGCCGGCCTGAAGGACCTCGCGCAGGTCGAGCGCTTTCTGGCGGATCAGCGCGTACGTGCGTGAGGTGGGAGAGGCCTGATCATCGGCATCGACATCGGCACGCAGAGCGTTCGCGCGCTGCTTGCCGATGCGGCGGGGCGTACTTTGGCATGCGCGCGCCGCCCTTGGGCTGACGGATGCCGCAAGGCGCGGCTCCATGGTCCGGGCGGTCTTCGAGGGCGTTGCGATGGAGGCTCGACGTGTTTCGGATGCGCTATTTGAACTCCCGGGCGTAGGCGAACCCCAGGATTTCCGGCTGATCGGCGGCGGTACTCGCAACTCGCTCTTTCTGGACCACCGGAACGGATCGATATGGCCGACTACTTCTAAATGCGGGTAGCAAGGCCCCGGTCGGCCAGGTTTCGAAGCAAAGCCCGCGTTCCGAATGTCCATTCAGGGCAGTCGTCGGTCCGGGCGACCCGGTTCGTCAAACGGCCAAGAAGCGGGGTGCCGATCTCGACGATATCGCCGATTTCGTGCGTGAAGCCTTTGCCGACTCCGCGGCGGTCCTTTACGGGGGCGAACATCGTTCCCAGGAACAGCACGACGCCGTCGGGGTACTGATGGTTGCGGTTTCGGAGTTGAGCCACAAGGTCGGCCGGCTTGCGGCTGATCGCCTCCATGGCGCTTTCGCCGGTCATCTCGAAACCGTCTTCGCCTGTGACGCGCAGCGTCACGCGAACCTTGCCGAGTTCCTCAAGATTGAAGGAGCCATGGAACAGGCGGATAAACGGTCCGATCGAACAGGAGGCATTATTATCCTTGGCCTTTCCGAGGAGGAGGGCAGATCGCCCTTCCACATCCCGCAAGTTCACGTCGTTCCCGAGCGTTGCACCGAGAATCCGGCCGTCCGAGCGTACCGCGAGCACGACCTCGGGCTCCGGATTGTTCCATTCGGAGATCGGATGAATGCCGACGTCGTCACCACAGCCGACCGAGGACATCGGCTGTGCCTTGGTGAAGATTTCTGCGTCAGGACCGATGCCCACCTCAAGATATTGAGACCACATGCCCATGCTCTGCAGAAGGTCTTTGACCTGTCGGGCCTTTTCCGACCCGGCAACCACGCCCCGCAGGCTGTCTCCGATCACCGGCGCGAGACGATCGCGGACTTCCTGGGCCCGGCCGCTGTCGCCTTTTGCCTGTTCCTCGATCACGCGCTCGAGCATGCTGTCCGCGAATGTTACGCCGGCCGCCTTGACCGCCTGGAGATCAATCGGGGCTAGAAGGCGACCGCCACTGCCTGCGAGAATGTCGTCCAGGCTTCCCAAGTCCGGAAGCGATGAAGCGGATGCCAGTTTCTGTGCGATGCCGTCGATCTCAAGCAGCCCGGAGACGGTGACCGCAACCTCGGTTAGGTCGAGAAGACGTCCCTCGCGCACGAGCACCGGGCAAGGACCACCTGCCTCGTCGGACCAGATCCGGCCGACGAGGATCGCCGAGGCGGCATCTTGGGGAAGCACGTCCGGGGACGTCAGCACATTCTTCGAGCTCATGATTTCTCCTCAACGGTGCAGGGCTTTTGCGCATGCCGACCCGCGGGCCGGTACTTGCGACCCGAAAACCTCTTGACATTACCCTGGTCCAAAGCTTTCTGTTGTTTGCACGCAATATACAGAAAGCTTATCCATGTCCATAGATTCGAGCGCCGCAGCAATTCTTCTCAACTCCGCCGACGACGTCGCAGTCGCTCGCCGGCGGATCGCTGCCGGAGAGACCACCGGTGTTTCGGGCGTCGTTGCCAATCAGCTGGTGCCGCGGGGGCATAAGGTCGCGCTCCGCGAAATGTCTGCGGGATCGGAGCTTCGGAAGTTCGGGCAGGTAATTGGCGTTGCAACGCAGACCATCCGGCCTGGAGATCATGTTCATCTTCATAACCTCGCAATGTCCGAGGGACATGCCGCTCACCAGTTTTCCACGGAGATTGAAGAGAAGGGGATGGTCGCTCCGGCCGATCGCCGCACCTTCATGGGGTATGACAGAGGAGCCGGCGGCGTCGGAACGCGAAACTACATCGGCATCCTGACGACCGTGAACTGTTCGGCGACGGTTTCCCGCTACATCGCGGATCATTTCAACCGGATGGGCGGTCTGGAAGGCTTCAGCAACGTCGACGGCGTGGTGGCACTGACACATGGTCTCGGCTGTGCCATCAGCAACAAGTCGGAAGGCTATAAATATCTGACGCGAGTCATCCAGGGATATGCACGTCATCCGAATTTTGGCGGCATCTTGATGATCGGGCTGGGCTGCGAGACAAACCAGATTCAGCCAATCCTCGAACACTATAAGCTGGAAGAAGGGCAACGCTTCAGGACGCTCACGATCCAGCAGCTGGGCGGCACGCGAAAAACGATCGAAGCCGCCTGTGACATGATCCGCGAAATGCTGCCGTCCGTGAACGAGGCCGTGCGCACACCCCAGCCCTTGTCGAAGCTCAAGGTCGCGCTCGAATGCGGCGGGTCCGATGGTTATTCCGGCATCACGGCCAACCCGGCTCTCGGTCACGCATCGGACCTGATCGTCCGCCATGGCGGTACGACCTGTCTTGCCGAGACACCGGAAATCTACGGCGCGGAGCATTTGCTGACCCGTCGCGCCGTGCGGCCGGATATCGCCCAGAAGCTGATGGATCGGATTGACTGGTGGCGGGACTACACCGCCCGCAATGGCGCTGAACTGAATAATAATCCGAGCTATGGAAACAAGCAGGGCGGATTGACCACGATCCTGGAGAAATCCCTCGGCGCGGTGGCAAAGGGGGGCTCGATGCCGCTCAAGGCCGTCTACGAGTACGCCGAGATCATCGACGAAACGGGGTTCGTGTTCATGGACACACCCGGCTACGATCCTGTCGCAGTAACGGGTCAGGTCGCGGGCGGATGCAATGTCGTTTGCTTCACGACCGGCCGTGGTTCCGTGTCGGGATGGAAGCCGGCACCGACGATCAAGATCGCGACGAACACCGAAATGTACGAGCACATGAGCGAGGACATGGACGTAGACACGGGAGGTATCGCGACCGGTGTTGAGACGATCGAAGCCGCGGGCGAAAAGCTGTTCGAGCAAATACTTGCTGTCGCCTCGGGACAGAAGACGGTCAGCGAAGTCTACGACTACGGCGACAACGAATTCGTTCCATGGCAGGTCGGTGCGATTACCTGATTGAGGGCGATCGTATCGCTCCGTGCGCGTTCTGACGGCCGACCGCTCCGGCGGTGGGACAGCGGCGAGATGGTCAAGCAGGCTGCAATTCCGCTGATGAGTAAAACGGGAAAGCGACGAATCCTGCCAGACCATACTGACCGCGCTGGATATTGAGTATCGACGAATGCATGGCGCCGCCGTTATTCAGGAAATAGGTCCGGGCGACGGGCGCAGCCGTGACAAACGCTCCTGCTGGTCAGGACCAACCGCTTGACTCCGACCAGAGCCTTTCCGCTTCTCTTTGAATCGCGAAAACGCTCTGTGCTTTTGTCTTCATGCAACTCCGGACGGAAAACCGCTGGAATTGCTTTAAGGGCGCTCCTTGCGAAGGCTGGACGCCTGCTCGGGAGTGAGGGCCTCGGGTCGATCAGCCCGATGGGAAATAGGGACCTCTCGCCGCAGGTCGGCCGATTGAAGAATTCCGAGCATGACCGCGAGCGTATGAAGCGAGAATTCGCCCGAGCAGCGGTGCGGACGATTGTTCGCAATGGCGTTTGCCATTTCCGCCAGGCCTAGGGAGCGGTAGTTGGCGATCGTCGGATGGCCGAACGGGTAGTTGATCGCGCCGAATGGAAGCTTGGTCGTGCCGATCGGATTCCAATCCGGCCTTTGACCGGCTGCGGCAACAGCGTCGGCGTCGTGGGTGTTGAGGGGCAGGGTGGTATCGGAGAGTTCGACGTCGCCGCCAAACGTATCGGGATCGGGAACGCGGAGAGACGCCTTCGTTCCGTGCAGCTCGATCGGGCGCATTCCGTTTCGCCAGATATCCCAGCTCGCGATGAAGGTAATGATCGCGCCGCTCTCGAATTTCAGGATGGCGTTGATCGTCGTGAATGTCTCGACCTTGAATGTCTTGCCCTTGTTCGGGCCTTCAGCCCCGTAGCGGCGTTCGGCCGGACTGATCTGGCCGATCGCGTATACCGAGGCGACCGGACCGAGGAGGTTGCACAGAGACGAAACGTAATATGGGCCAATGTCCAGGACGGGGCCACCGCCGGCTTGATAGAAGAACGCCGGGTTGGGGTGCCAGTGTTCCATTCCCTTCGACATGATCGCCGCAACGCCGGTAAGAACCCGTCCGGCTGAGCCCTCGTCGACGATCTTTCGCGCGGTCTGCTGTCCCGCGCCAAGAATGGTGTCGGGCGCGCAACCGATGCGCAGGCTTTTTGCTGCCGCGCGCCGGACCAGATCGATCCCGTCTTCGAGAGAGGTTGCCAGCGGCTTTTCGACGTAGACGTGCTTGCCCGCGTCGAGCACCGCGCGACTGATTTCGGCGTGAGAGCTGGGGATCGTCAGGTTGAGGACGATATCAATATCCTCCGACGCCAGCAGCTTATCGACGGACCTTTCTTCGATCCCGAATTTTCCGGCGATGCGCCCGGACGCCTCCGGCAGGATGTCAGCGCAAGCGACGATGTCGATGTCACGGAAGAGCTTGCTGTTGGCGGCGTAAATATCGGAAATGTTGCCGCAGCCGATGATACCAACTCTCATTGGAGTCCTCATTGAAAATGCAGTGGAATGCGAACGGGAGTGAGCCCAGATGTTATCGTGACCTGAGATAGCCGGACGGAGCGGCACTTCTGACAAATGCCAGACGATCGGCGGCCTGCCCGGGCTTCAGCGCGTGCAGAATGATCGATCCCTGATAGCCGCTCTCCTGCATCTTTTTCAGGTAGTAGGGATAATCCAGCTTGCCGAGGCCTGCCGGCACATGCCCGGCTTCGCCATCCCTGTCGAGGTCCTTGGCGTGGGCGAGGACGATGTCGGCACCGAGAAGCTCGAACGCTTCGTCGAGTTTCTCGCGCATTCGCGGCAACTCGCCCTTCCGGAAGATGTTGGCTCCGTCCATGATGATCTTCAGGTTCGGCGAGCCAACCTCGTCCAGCAGCCGGCGCGCCTTGCGGACGGTGTTGATGCAGTTGCCGACTTCCGTTTCGACGCCGAGGACAATGCCGTGGGCTTCGGCTGTCTTGACGGCCTGCCTGGTGGTTGCAAGGAGGTCGTGCCACGCTTCGGCGCTATCGCTGTCCTCGTGCCTCTTCCACATGTCTTCCGGATCGCGCGATCCCGTGCAGAGCGTGACGACCTTCGTTCCGAGCTTGGGCGCCAGCGCGATCAGCCGATCGAGACCTTTCGCTCCTTCGGCGCGCTTGGCCGCATCGGGGTCGATCATGTTGTATGTGCCCGACAAGGCCGAAAGCTCGAGACGGTTCGCGGCGAAGCCATCCTTGATAGCCGCAATCTGCCTCTCGGTAAGGTTTTCCGGAAACGTGTTGCCGACGGCGTTGACAAGGTCGAACTGAACACCTGTTGCGCCGGCCGCTGCCATGGCCTTCAGGTTGGCTTCCAGGGTAGGGGACGGGAATTCGGGGGAAAGTAGGCCAAGTGTCGCCATGGTCGCATCCAATGCTCTTGAAAGACTTGGGTTGGGAAGTCACGGCCAACTGGCCGTGACCTTTGGCGAGCCGCTGCCAAGAGGGCAGGGCAGGGAGGAATTATTTGCCGCAGGTGTCTGCCTGCTCCGGAGTGCAGGTCACGAAGCCCGTATCGATCGACGGCGGAATCGTCTTGCCGGCCTTGATGTCGTGAAGCGCCATCAGCGCCTTGTACCCGATCTGATAGGGGTTCTGGCCGACGTTGAAGCTACTCAGGCCAGCCTTCAGCAACGGCATCTGCGGCGGCTCGGCATCGCCGAACGAGATGACGAACTCGTGGGCGTCGATACGCTCCTTGACCCGATTCATCGCCCGCTTATAGGCGTCCGGTGCATATTGCGCCCAACCACCGACCGCGATCAGCGCGTCGAGATCGGGGTGCGCGATGACGAGGTCATTGAGCTGCTGGGCCGCCAACGTGATGTCATCGTTGTTGTACAGCGGGCATCCCGACGGTTCGGTCCAGCCGTTCTGGCCATCGAGCTTGGCGACCGGCTTGGACCGGTCGGAACCCGCCAGCGTATCACGCACGCCCTGAACGCGGGTATCGAGATTGATCGACCCGGGGGTTCCCGACTGAATGCAGACGGTGCCGCCCTTGGGCTTCGTCTCGATGACCTTCTTGGCCAGCGTGACGCCGAAATTATAGTTGTCCGTGCCGACGAACGAGGTGCGGAGATCCTGGTTGTCTTCGGGAAGATCGCTGTCGAACGTGATGACTGGAATGCCCGAATCCTTGGCCTTCTTAATGAAGCGGGCCACGGATTTGGGGTTCTTCGGTGCGATGGCAATGCCATCGAGGCCCCGCGTCACCATGTCGTTCAGCGTCTGGATTTGGGCTCCTTCGTCATTGCTCGTCGGGCCGACGAACAGGCAGGTGACGCCGATCTCCTTGGCGGCGGCTTCGCAGCCATCCTTCATTTTCGCGCCGAAGGGGTCGATCAGTCCCTTGGGAATGAGTGCGTAGGTCTCCGCAGCCGCGGCACCCGACGGCAACGCCGCCGCCATTCCTCCCAGTACCGCCAATGCTGCCAATGCCTGCTTAGTCTTGTGCTTCGAAGTCACGTTGATGTCCTCCTCGACAATCTCAGTGTGGTTTGGTTTCGCGCAATTTCCCCGATGATCACCGTCGAGCGGTGGCCTATTGCCGCGACATGCGCAGTCGCTCCAGCCAGACGGCGAAGATGATGAATGCTCCGACGAAGGTTCCCTGCCAGAAGGGATCAACCCCGGCCAGAAGAAGGGAGTTGCGGATGACCTCGATCAGGAGCGAGCCGACGACGGCTCCCGGCGCGCTGCCGTATCCACCCATCAGGTTCGCGCCGCCGATGACGGACCCTGCGATGACCTGAAGCTCCTGTCCGGTGCCGAGGACGTTCGTCGCCGCCCCGAGCCAGCCAAGCAGGAATACCGAAGTCAGCGCCGTAATGACGCCCATCAGGATGTAGACGGAAAGCTTGATCGCGTAGACGGGCAGCCCCGTCAGTTCGGCGGCCGACTGATTGCCGCCGATCGCCTTCACGTAGCGGCCCCAGCGGGTCATCGTCAGTGCGAACTGCATCGCGATCGCCGCGATGACGACCGCAATCAACACCGTGGGAATACCAAGGACCGTGCCGCCGCCGACAGCAAACAGCATGTCTCCACCCGGACCGAAATCGTAGAATACCTGGTTTCGGGAGATTACGAGCGTGATCGATCTCAAGACGCTCATCATGCCGAGCGTGACGATGAAGGGCGGCATTTTCATATAGGTGACGAGGAAGCCGTTGATGGCTCCGGCGAGGCCTCCCACCGCCATGGTCAGAACGACCGCGGGAAAGAACGGCATGCCGCCGTTCAACATGATCGCCAGCGAGATCGCGCAGAGGCCGAGGTTCGAGCCGGACGAGATATCGATGCCGCCGGTCATGATGACCGGGGTCATACCGATCGCCATCAGAGCGACGAACGCGAAATTCTGGAGGATGTTCGACAGGTTTGCGACGGACAGGAACTTGGGTGCGATGGCACCGACGACGATACACAGCAGGATAACGACAAGCAGTATCCAGAATTCCTGGCTGTGCAGAAACGCTCTTGTGAGGCTGCGTTCGCGCTTGTCGAGAACGGCGTCGAGATCGGCCGCGTTCGAGCCGGTAAGACTGGGTGATCCCATGGTCGTATTGTTTCGATCGGTCATGTTCGCTCGTAGAATTTGGTCAGGCGCTGGCCTGAGCGCCGGTGATCAGCGCGGTGACTTCCTGGGGCGAGGTGCTGGCAATCGCCTTGTCGGCTACCTTCTGGCCGCGACGCATCACGATGACGCGATCACAGACCTCGAAGACATCGGGCATTCGGTGCGAGACGAGAACGATCGCCGTTCCCTGGTCTCGGAGGCGTTTGATCAGCGCCAAAACCTCGGCGACCTGGCGAACGGAAATTGCGGCGGTCGGCTCGTCCATCAGAACGATTTTCGACTGGGCCAGACGGGTGCGGGCAATCGCCACTGCCTGGCGTTGGCCGCCCGACATGCGAGCCACAAGATCGCGGGCGCGCGTTTCGGTCTTGAGTTCGCGGAAAATCTCCACGGCCCGCCTGCGCATCGCGCCATGATCGAGGAACTTGAAAGGACCGATGGTCCTCATGATCTCGCGGCCGAGGAAGACATTTGCGGAGGCCGAAAGGTTGTCGCAAAGCGCCAGGTCCTGATAGACCACCTCGACGCCGCTTGCCCTCGCTTCCGCAGGTTTCGTGAAATGGACGTCGTTTCCGTTGAGCCTGTAGCTGCCGGAACTGGGCGTGTGATTGCCAGCGATAACGCGGATCAGCGTCGATTTGCCTGCGCCGTTGTCGCCCATCAGACCAACGATTTCTGCAGGCTTGATCGAGAACGACACCTCGGTCAGGGCCTGTATCGCGCCGAAATTCTTCGATACGTTTGATAGTTCAAGAACACTCTGCAAGCTTCTCCTCCTTCTCGCTGAGCTCTCTGTCGGATGCCGCGGCCGAAAAAACCGGGCAGCTATAATCTTGGTCTTAGACCAGTACTAAAATTCTTCTCCTATCCGCTGCCGTCTTGTTTCCTCCATGGCCTGCATATAGTCTTAGTCTAAGACTTGTGTCAAATTGTTAATGCGGGAGAAGACGAGAATGAGCGTGTATGACGAACTATCGCCGGATATGCAGGCCTTCGCCCGCTATCTCAAAAAGGCGGACGACCTGATCGCATCCGACGCAATCGAAGATGTACGACTGGGGACACGACGGCTTCGCGATGAGGCAGGGCGCAGGATTCCAGCCGTTGATAATGTGGAGGAGGGAGCATTCGAGGGGATGCGCTTTCGCACTTATCGGCCGGCAACCGCGCCAGGCGTGCCGACCGTGATCTACCTCCATGGCGGCGCATGGAGCCATCTCGATATCGATGTCTACGACCCGATCATGCGGCAGGTCGCCGCCGATGGTCCGGTAAGGGTAATCGGTTTGGAATACCCGTTGGTCCCGGAGGTCCGCTTCCCAGCCAACATGGACGCCTGCGTAAGTTTCGTCCGTCATGTGATGGCGCGCGAGCCGAATACACCGATTGTCCTGATGGGAGATTCGGCAGGAGCCAATCTCGCGATCGGCACGGCAATCCTCCTGCGTGATCGTTACAAGACCCAGCTTGCAGGGCTCGCGCTTATTTATGGCGGGTTCGATCTTGAAAACGAGCGGGAGTCGGCTTCACGCTACGGTGGCGGCGAGTTGCCAATGACCACAGAAGGCGTACGCGCCTCACAGGCATTCTATCTCGGGAAGGATGGTGATCCCGCAAACCCGCTCATAAGCCCGGTCAAAGCTGACCTGCGGGGTCTGCCTCCGACATTCCTGTCCGTCGCCAGCCACGACAACCTGTACGACGAGAATATCGAGATGGCGCGGCAGCTCGGCTATGCCGGCGTAGCCGTGGAACTGAAAATCTATCCGCGAGCCATTCACGGCTTCCTGGAAGCCTGGAGTGTTACCGGTTCCCCGATAGCGAAGACCGCGCTCGAAGACCTCGCGCGGTTCTCGGTAAGCCGGGGACGGTGATCAGGCCGCGACCGAACTGAATGCGGGAAGAAGAAACAGATCCTCGCGAATGAGGGCCGCCGCTCCGACCGCGGGCAGGCGTTGTCCGGGACCGTCGACGACGATCGGCGGCACCGACAATCCGGGAATGAACTTCGCCTGCAGCCGTTCGGCCACTTTATCGGCGACCTTGGGATAGAGCACCGACAGCGGTCCCGACACGACGATAACGGCGGGGTCGAGAAGATAGATTGCGTTCAGGAGCGCCGCTGCGAGCCTGTCCGACCATATGGATAGCACCTCAAGCAGCTCCGTATCAGGTTCCGCGATCGCTGCCAGGGCATTGAGGGCATCCTCGGGGTCTTCGGCTGCACCGATAAACTTGGCGAAGTGTGCATAGCCCGCACCTTCCTGAAACGTCTTGCCGCTCTGGGAGAGCTCATCCGACAGACGCATCAGGCCGATCTCTCCGGCAACCCCGTGTGCGCCCCGATCCACGATTCCGTTTCGAACAACCGCGCTGCCGATACCGCTTGCCAGCACGAGAACGAGAAGGCTTTCCTTCTCCCGTTCCGGCAGCCGTTCGGAGATGAGGAACGCCGTCGCGGCTGCGTCGTTGCAGCATTTGATTACCCAACCACTTGGCATCGCGGCGGTCAGCATCACCGTCAGATCGACGTCGTTCCACGAACGAACGGGCGGGATAAAGACCTTGCCTGCGGGTGTGACGATACCAGAAACCGACATGCCGAGGCCGTAGACATCTGAATCGGCCAGGCGGCTTTCTCGAAGCATCGCATCGACGATGGATTTCACTCTTTCGACGACGTCTTCGGCAGGCATGTCCGAGATCTTGATGGGTACGTTCACGCGCCTGACGATCGCGAGCGAGAAATCGCACAAGACCGCCAGCAGGTGCTCCGGCGTGACCTCGACGCCGACGAAAAATGCGCCGTTGGAATTAAGGGAAAGGACGTTGCCGGGACGGCCCCGATAGCCTCCGCCCTGCTCGACACCGGCTTCGACCACCAAGCCGGCATCCATCAACTCACCCACGGCATAGCCGACCGTCGTTTTGGTGACGCCAAGCTCCCTGGCAAGGTCGGCCTTTGATTGCGGACCTTTGTCGCGAAGCAGGCGAAGGCACTTCTGGGAATTGACATGGCGAAGGAGGCGGGTGGTCGTCATTGATCGATTTTGGTCCTTTCGAATATCGAGCGATGCGTATCGCCACATGCCCGATAGATCGCGATGCTATCAGACTCCAGCGGTACAGATAAGATAGTTTTTCTCTGAGACAAATTAAGGCAAGTGAAATTCGCAGCCCACGAAAAAAGGCTCCCACCAATGGGAGCCCGATGTTGGTCCTTGCTAAACAATCTTTCCACTGCAACGGGTTAGGCGTTCCAGCTTTTCGAGCCGAGCAGTTTCTCGCCGAGCGGCGTAAGCTCTGCGGTCTTGCCGTGACGCTTTTCCAGGCCACGCGGATCACCGACGAAGCCGGCGCGCGCAATCGGGGTGCGCTCTCTCCAGGAGCGGATGCGGGCTTCACGCTCCACCAGGTCGTGCTCGTCGGCAGGAAACATGGAAATGTACTGCGCCATGCGCACCTTGTTTTCCGACGTGTTGGGTGCAACCCCGTGGGCGAGGAGGGAGTTGAAGATCATGAGATCGCCGGGGAAGAGTTCTAGCTTGACCGCCTTGTCCTCGATGCCAGCCATGTTGGGGCGATGGGGGTCACGGTCGGCAGGCTGGGTCTTCACCCACTCGTCGAAATGCTCGAACAGATACGGGACACACTGGAAGCCGCCGATATCGCCGCCGTCCTGGTGGACGAGCGAAAGTACGCCCTGAACGGCGATCGGCAGAGGGTCGAGCGACGTGTCGGCATCCCAGTGGATGAAGCCGGGAGAGGCGCGCTTGCCCCTGTTCGGGGTGTTCAGGTTCGCGCGGTCGATCGACACCCAAAGGTCTTCCATATCCCAGATGTCTACGAACGCGTCGTAGATGCGCGGCTCCATACGGTTATTCCAGAGCAGCTGGTGGTGATAGACTTCCACCATGCCCGTATTGGCGACAGCGCCGTCGGGAACCGGATTGCGCGAAGCGACGTCCCATGTGGACGGGTCGTCGGGGTCCTTCTCCTCGAACTCCCAGAGCATCGCCTTGAGGCGCTCGACATTCTCCTTGGGGACGGCGTTGCGGACGATGACGTAGCCGGATCTTTGCCAGTGGTCGAAATCGGCCTGGGACAGGACGCGCAAGGGCAGCTTCTTCTTGATCTGGTGGAGCGGCGTTGTGGCGCGGCTCGATGTCGGGTGGTCGTCCTTGTTGATATCGGTAGCGTGGGTCATCGTTTCTCCTCCGTGGTTGCCAGTCTCCAACTGGCATTCGAGAACGATATCCGAGGCCTTGGCCGCCATGTTGTAGCGTCGTGTTGAATAATGATACTATTGTCGCGTCTATCCGGCTTTGGACGTCACATCGGGGGTACTGGAGCATCGTCTGACGAACGCCCTTTCAACCCAGCCCGTGGCGCGTATCGACATTTCCCTCGACAACGACGCAAGCCGCTGTTTCGCAAGCTTTGCCTTGAACCCGAGCGAAAACCACTATCCCCAACACCGCTTATAGCGCTAAACTGACAAGGGCCGGGGCCAGAAATTGCGCCGGAGCTTATCGTTTTGGGGATGGATACCTCATGAAGCCGTTTCTGGAAAAGGTGGTTGTCGCCGATGATTCTTCATGGTCGATGGTCCGGGCGCTCAGGCATTCCAACGTGCCGTTCGAATGGCATCACCACCCGGAATTCGAACTCACACTTACGACGAATTCGCGCGGCCATCGTTTCATCGGGGATCATGTCGGGACGTATGACGACGGTGATCTGGTCCTGCTCGGACCACACCTTCCACATACCTGGTCGTCGTCAAGCAAGATCGACGACGACCAGCCTCACAACGTTATGGTGATCTGGTTTCGGCCCGAATGGGCGCGGGGGCTGACGGAGCTTCTGACCGAACTGAAGCCGATCGGCGCAATGCTGGAGCGATCCTCCCGTGGCCTGCAGTTTTCACCGCAAGCGGCCGACCGGGTTCGCGCTTCGATCGAGGCCATTTTCGACAAGAAGCCCGCCGATCGTCTTCTGGACCTTATGGCCATCCTTCTTTCGCTTACCACGGATGACGGCGCGGCCCCGCTCAGCGCGCCGAACAAGACGCCGTTGGCAACCGAAGCGCCGGGTTCAAGAATCGACCGGGTACTGGAACACGTCCACAAGAATTACCGGGATGAGATCAGGGTCGCCGAGCTGAAGGAAATCGCCGCGCTCAGCGCTTCGGCATTCCATCGCATGTTTATGCGGCATACCCGCCTGACGCTCAGCGAATATGTCATGCGGCTTCGGATCGGAGAAGCCTGCGGCGAGCTGATCGCGGGAGACCGGTCCATTGCATCGATCGCCGAGGCCGTGGGTTACCGCTCGCTTGCCAACTTCGGAAGGCAGTTCAAGTCTCTGAAAGGGCAGACCCCGCGAGAATACCGACAGCGTTTCAACGCAGCGCCGGCAGGGCAATCTAGCCGGTCACGAGAGTTCTAGCCCGATAGACGATTAGGAGCCGGGAATGGCATTCTTGTCGAGAGCGCCGGCGATCTTCTCCATCGAAGCCTTGCAGCGCTTGCAGTTGCGACCGGAGTAACAGGGGCTGACCGCCTCGTCGTCTTGGCCGAGGCGCCCTTCGACAAAGCGGGCGGCATCGGCATCGACGGGATGATGGTCCGATCCACAAGGGCCGCGCCGTTCTCCGCGATTGGCCAGTTCGAACCCCGATCCATAACGTCCACTATCGCACATATCCGTCCTCCCAAAGACCATGGCATGGGTTCAGGATATGGACTTGCACGAAACCGTGTTGTCCCGGTTTCTCTCATTCTGATACTATTGTCGCGTTCCCTGCGGCATCAGGGCTCCAATCGGAAAAGTGTTCGCCGTCGAGGTCAGGTCACGCGAAGAAGCTCGCCGGTTCCGTCGCACCCTCGTGGCGAACCATTTCGGCGCGCGCAACGACGCCAGCGACCGAGCTCCTGATGTGGGCGCGCATGGCAGCTTCCGCCTTGGCGGGGTCCCCCAGCCGAATCGCGGCAAAGACGGCGGCATGTTCGTCGAAGAACGCTTCCCGAGGCGGCTTCTCGACTTTTGTCCCGACGGTGTGCTTTGAGAGAGTGAGCAGGCAATGTGTTGGCTGCAGAGCCTTGGCGAGCTCACGATTGCTGGTGCGCTGCACGCAAGTCACATGCAGATCGACTTCAAGGTCATACATCTCGGTGGCGGAAATTGCCGGATAACGGCTCGCTCCGTCGGCCAGACGAGCGCTCATGGCGGCAACCTCGTCGTCCGGGAGCCTTTCCAGCGCGGCAGCGAGAGCGACGGGTTCGAGATGCTCGCGCAGTTCGTAGAGTTCGAGGATGCGTCGCTCGTCCAGCGGGACGACCGACCACCGCGAGGCCTCGTCCTTCTCGATCATCCCAAGTGTTTCCAATCTGGAAAGGACATCTCGGGCAACAGTGCGGCCGACGCCGTAGTGCCGTGCGAGTTCATGCTCGTTGATCCGCGTTCGGCCGAAGAAGGAACGGTGGACCACTTTTTGCTCGACGTCGTCGTAAAGCGTCTGCCAGGCGAAATTGATGCGGGGCTCGTGAAGGATCGAGAGACGGGCCAGTGATTGCGCAAGCGGGGCACGGATCGGCTCCACACCGGATGGCCCAACGATATAGCCATGGGCTCCGGCGCGATGCATGAGACCATCCGCCATCAATTCCTGCAAGGCGCTTCGCACCGGTACGCGGCTGGAGCCCACAAGCTGCGCCAGCGGGACCTCCGTCAAAACGGTGCCGGGCTCGATATCCCCGTTTACGATCGCGTCCCTGAGGCTTCGGCTTAGCTTTTCAGCCAACGTCTGTTTGCGCTGCAATTCGGAGCCCATGCCCTTTCGATCGTCCATGAGCGCAATTGTAACGTCCTCGGCTCGGCGTGTCGACTATCGATGCCCGGCCCTGCGATACCGTCGCCCGCCCATCGAATGATGTGGCTGACGGGGACTTGCCGGCTCTCATGCCACGGGCGGAAGTCCCTCGGGTATGTTGCGGAAGCGAGCCGGACGCAGGAACCTGCGGATCGATAACGCCTCGATCTCATCCGCGATCGCAGTCAGGAGCGCCGCACGGCTTGCCCTTAGGCTGTAACCGATAGACGGAAGACGTCCTCCGTCGCCGCGCAAAACCGATCGGCGCGCTCGACGGTGTCCATCGAGAAGCTCGACGCCGGCTCATTCTGGAAGGCCGCGCCTCCACGGATCCAGGTCCCTGCTATCAGGTGCTTTAAAGGTCATGCGTTTCTCATTGCGTCGTTGTCAGCGCGACCCAGCGCCAATCGATCGATCGAGGTGGGTGTAGCCGCCGTCCGGGAATATCCATTGGCCCGTGGTGTGGTTCGAGCGATCCGACAGCAGGAACGCGCAGGCGTCACCGATCTCGCGGGCCTCCGTCATGCGCCGTCCAAGCGGGATGCGGCCGGTGATTTCCTTCAGTGCCGCTTCTGGGTCGGACATCGTGTCGAGCCAGCGGCGATAAAGCGGCGTCATCACTTCGGCGACAACGATCGCGTTCACACGGACCTTGTGCGGAAGGAACTCCACAGCCCATTCGCGCGTCATTCCCAACTGCGCTGCCTTGGCTGCAATGTAGGCGGAGGTGCCGCCTTGGCCGGTCAGTGCCGTCTTGGACGAGATGTTGACGATCGCTCCCTGCGTTGCCCGGAGGTCATCTGCGAGCAGATGGACCATCATGTAGTAGTGGACAAGGTTCTGATCCAGGCTGGCCCGAAAAGCGGCCGGTCCCTTGTCAATTCCGACGCCGTCATTCGCCCCGGCGTTGTTTACCAGGCCATGGATCAAACCATGCCGCTCCCTGATCGCGCCGACCGCGGCGCGGCAGGCGTCGTCATTCGAAAGCTCGGCCTGTTGAAAGTCCGCTCCGGTCGCCGAAAGCCATTCTTGAGACGGCCGACGCCGTGCGAGAACAACGGGCTTTGCTCCTTCCTCTGCCAGGACTTCGCAGATTGCGGCTCCGATGCCGGAACCGCCGCCGGTCACGACGACGACTTTGCCCTGGAGATGTAAATCCATCACTTCGCTCCTGTAGCCTGTCCTGAAAATCGGCAGGCTAGTTTCACCTGCGGATCATTTGGTCAGCTCGTAAAACCGGATCGCGGCTCCGGCCATAATCTGCCGCCGAAACCGATCCTGAAATTGATTATTGCGTGCATTATACAGAAGCGCTTGCGCAGTCAACATTTTAACGCTAAATCTAGCGCCGACCGCCGAGTTTAGCGCTCCATGTGGCGTCCTCGGAATCAGGTATCGATCACACGAAATAGGAGGATGTGCTCGTGGCGATGATGGACCTCGATTTAACAGGCAAGACTGCGCTGATCACCGCATCGGTAACCGGGATCGGCCTTGCCACCGCGCAGGGTCTGACGGCGCGCGGCGCGAAGGTTTGGATTAACGGAAGAAATGCGGACCGGCTGGCAAAGGCGGCGGACGAGGTGCGTGAACGCGTCCCCGGCGCCGAGGTGATGACGGTCCAGGCCGACGTCGCGACGGCGGAGGGGTGCCGGAAAGTCATCGATACCGTGAAGGACATCGACATCCTGATCAACATGGCCGGCGGCACGAGCAATCTCGTCCCCTTTACACAATTGACCGACGAGGACTGGCAATTCCAGTGGGACTTCAACGTCATGAGCGGCGTGCGTCTGACGCGCCACTATGCTCCGCTGCTGAAAAAGAAGGACTTCGGCAGGATCATTTTCATGACCAGCGAGTCGGGTCTCGTCAGCACGCCTGTCCTGGTCGATTACGGAGTTTGCAAGGCCGCGGTCATTCGTCTGTCCCGAAGCATCGCCGAAGAGTTTCACCGGACCAACGTTACCGTCAATTGCGTTGCTCCCGGCGGCACGATCAGCGAATGGGTTTACCGCGAGGCCAAGGGCATGTCTCTTGAGGAATTCGAGAAGCGCCACTTCGAAGTCAACGAGCCGACATCGCTGCTGGGCCGTTTTGCCGAAGCGGACGAAGTCGCCAACATGATCGTCTATCTTTGCTGCCCCGCGTCGAACGCGACCCGCGGCGCGCTGCTGCGTGTCGAAGGCGGTGCGGTGCGCACGGACTGATACCCGCGTCAGCTGCCGAAGGGGGGGGCTGGCGCCGCGCGTATCAACGACGCACGGCCGAGCCACCTAGTCGCGAACGAGCCGGCGCAGACGCTGGCAGAACAATGGAACCGTGTACGATGAAACTTGCAATCCACTCCTTCGTATGGACCGATGGCCAAGATCAGGAAAGCCTTGAAGTGGTGATGGAAAAGGCTGTTGCGACCGGCTACAGCCTGATCGAATTCCCAGGCGTCGACCGCAGCAAGATCAACGTAGATCGCATCGCGAAACGCGCCGACGAACTCGGCCTCGGTGTTCTCGCTTCGGCGGGTCTTGCGCCCGAATACGACCTGACAAGCGAAGACCCCGACGTGGTCCGCCGGGGCGAGGCGTTCCTTTACGAGGCGGTCAGCGTCGCCCGCGATCTCGGCAGTCCGCAGATGAGCGGACCGATGTTTTCCGCCCACCAGAAATTCAAGACGATGCCAACCCGCCGTGGATGGGACACCAGCGGCGGCGTCCTCCAGAAGGTTGCGGCGAAGGCGAAGGCGGCCGATGTCGCCCTCTGCCTCGAACTCGTGAACAGATACGAGACGAACCTGATCAACACGGTCCAGCAGGGGCTGGCCTACATCCGCGATACGGGTTCGGACAACATCTACCTGCACCTCGATACCTTCCACATGAACATGGAGGAGGAAGACCCCGCCCGGGCGATCCGTCTTGCCGGCGATCGCATCGGCTATTTCCACGTCGGTGAGAGCAATCGCGGCAATCTCGGCTCCGGCACGATCCGGTATGCTCCGATCTTCGATGCGCTACTGGATATCGGCTACTCCAAAATCATCGGCATCGAGGCTTTCGCGAACGCCGGCTGCGGAGATTGGCTCAAGGCAATCTGCGCCGTCTGGCGGGAGAACTGGCGCGATGGCGACAATTTCGCGCGCACCTCCAGGATCTTCGTGGAGATGAAGATCAACGAGGCTGAGAGCCGGCGCAAGGCCTATCAGGCAGCCTGACGCTCAGTCGGCGCCGACCGGTGCGCCATTTCGTAGATCAACAGGTTCGCCCCTTGATTCGGACCGGGGAAGCGCATCAGCGGTCGCCTGGCACAAGCAGCCATACGCGTAAGGTCATGGCAAATCGGAGGAAAACTATGCTTACAGTCGATACCCTCGCTTCCATGATCGATCACTCGATCATCGACCCGAACCATACAGAGGCGGATATGATCGCGGGCATCGAAACCGCGATCGAATATCGTGCCGGCAGGTTCACGACCCAGCCCTTTCGCGTGAAGGCCGCGAAGAAAAGGCTCGAAGGCAAGGGCATTGCCCTCCAGACCTATGTCGGCTTCCCGCATGGCAACGATCACACGGCGACGAAGATCCTGCAGGCGCAACAGGCGCTGGACGAAGGCGTCGATGAGCTCGACATGGTCATCAATATTTCCGCGTTTCTGTCGGGTGACGTCCGGTACGTCGAGGACGACGTTCGGGCAATCGTCAATCTGGCCAAGCCCTATCGCGTGACGGTCAAGGGAATCGTCGAATGCTTCTACCTGACGCGCGAACAGCGGCTTGCCGCAGCACGAATCGTCGAAGCCGCCGGGGCAGATTTCGTGAAGACGTCGACCGGCCAGCGCGCCGACATGCAGGCGTCGATCGCGGAAGATGTCCGCGAGATGCGGTCGGTTCTCAAGCCTGAAACGATCATCAAAGCTTCAGGCGGATGCTTCAACCTCGATGCCATCCTTCTCTATTACCGGAACGGCGCGCGTCGCTTCGGGGCGTCCGAGACGGCCAACATCCTGAACGATTTCCGCGCTCGCACGGTCGCCGGCCTCATCATCGACTGATTACAGGAACTGGAGAATCTGATGTTTCGCTACAGCTGGTCGCAGGCTCTTTTCATTGACGAGACGCTGGAGGAGAGCCTCGAGCGTTTGAGCCGCTATGGATATGATGGGGTGGAGCTCCCGGTAATGTCGATGCTGCCGTCCGAGATAAAGAGCCGCCTGAACGCTCACGGGCTGAAGTGTACGTCCGTGAACGGCCGGTTCGTCGGCAGGGACCGGGACCTCTCCAGTTCGGATGACGATATCAGGTCGGCCGCCGTCTCGTATGTCAGATCATGCCTGCAGTTTGCCTCGCATATCGGAGCGCCTGTCGCGATCATCGTGCCGACGCGCATCGGTAAACTGAGCCCGGAGACTTCTCTGGCGCAGGAGTGGGACAATGTCGTCAGGAGTCTGGAGGAGATCGGCCGTATCGGCCAGGGGCTGGGCGTTACGGCGGTCATCGAATGCGTCAACCGGGCCGAGACATACCTTGCGAACCGTCTGGAGACCGCTCACCGCCTCGTCAAGGACTCAGGTTCTCCACACGTCGGGCTGATGGCCGATAGCTTCCATATGAACATCGAGGAAAACGATATTCATGGGGCGCTCCGCTCCGTTGCGGGGCATCTCAAGCATGTCCATCTGGCCGATAACAACCGTACTGCTCCGGGTATGGGCCACCTGGACCTCGGACGTTTCCTCGAAACGCTCTTCGGCATTGGCTATCGCGGCGCTATCGCCATGGAATGTGATGTGCAGGCGCTTGACCGCTACGGGCGTAACGCGTTCACCTCCGATCCCGAGGTCTTCGATCGATATGCCGAAACAGCGATCTCCAACCTGAAGCGCATGGAAGCAGGCCTTCAGACCAAAGTCGCCGTGTGAGGGAGGGAGAGACAATGGCCACGAAAAATCGCACAGCAATCGTAACGGGAGCCGCACAGGGGATCGGCCGCGGCATCGCGCTTCGTCTGGCGAAGGACGGTCTTTCGGTCACACTGGCCGACTTGCCATCCAGCCTGACGAAACTGAATGCCGTCCGCGCCGAGATGGAGGGCACTGGCGGCAGATGCCGCATCTCCACTGTAGACGTCACCAAAGCGGATGACGTCAATCGGATGGTTGCCGAGCATGTTGCCGACTTTGGCGGCATCGATGTCATGGTCGCGAACGCGGGTATCGCCATCACCGCTCATTTCGTGGATACGACGGCCGACGACATCGATCGTTCCATGGCGGTAAATGTGCGCGGAGTTTTCAATTGCTACAAGGCAGCCGCGGAGCAGATGATCAGGCAAGGGCGCGGCGGCCGGCTGATCGCGGCGGGTTCCGTCAGCGCACACAAGGGCGGCGAGTGGCAATGCGCATACGTCGCTTCGAAGTTCGCGGTACGCGGTTTCAATCAGACGGTCGCGCTGGAACTCGCGAAACATGGGATCACCGCCAATATCTACAGCCCCGGAGCGACGCAGACACCGATGTACGATTCAATCGACGAGGTCGTGACACACACGGAAGGCACGCCTCGGGGCAGCGAACTTGCAAAGGTCGGCGCGAAGGTTCCGCTTGGTCGGCTCGCGCAACCTGAAGATATCGCCAAGGTCGTGTCATTCCTGGCTTCGGAGGATTCGGGTTACGTGACGGGCCAGTCGATTGTCGCCGACGGCGGCGTCTACTTCGTCTGATCCGGTGGGATCGTCAGGACAATCGTCAGCCGCAGCTAACCAAGCTCTTTCGCTGTTTCGTTGCTGGTGTAACGCTGAAGCATCGTATCGCTGCATCGCCGACATAGGTAGCAAGTGCTGGAAGACGGAGCCGGCTGCCGAAATCGCGGATCTGGAAAAGGCGGTTTGGCATGCATCGCCAAAGCGCGAGTTGCTGATGTTCCGCCATGGTGTCTGTCCGCACTTCGCGCCCATTGGCTTGAACGATATTGAACCTGTCGCGTCCGCAACCGATCCTCTGATTTTTGAGTTTCTGAAAACGACGATGATCACCCAACCAAGATTGACAGCCATATCTTTTTTGTTTAGCGTTAAAAACGGCAAATACAGGCAGTTTTCGGGTCGTATTGGGTCTGGATCGTGTGAAAGCGAGCAGTGCCGATATCACTCCGGAACGAGAGAAAGTGCGCCTTGTAATTGGTCGGTCTTGCAGGGACGGCGTCGTTCTTGCGGTTCGCTCAAGTTCGCTTGCCAAGTCGAAATCCGCGACATCGGGAGGTTGTTGGATGGAAAATACCAAAACGAAAAAGCAGAACGAGGTGGGAGCTACAGTATGCAGCACCCGAGGTTTGACCATTACCGTCGGCGGCTGGTTTGCTCGCCTGGTTGATTACGGTCGTGTCCCTGGAGGGCTGGCAGGATTGTCGGGGCTGACCTTCCATTCGAAGATGCCGCGACCCGGACACCAGAGCCACATCGACATCTGACATGGAGCGGATGCCGGGGAGGGGCCGGCATCGAAGCAGGCGAGTTCCTGCAGAAGTGTTTCACATAATGTGCTTCAGGCCAACGGCGAGGTGACAATCGCCGAACGTGAAGCCGCGTCGAACTCTGCCGCGCTGCGGTTCAGAGAATGATCTCTTGCGCCTTTTTTACGGCCGAGAGCGCCCACGATCCCTGAAACCCCGGGATCTGTTGCCTTGTAACCGGCCGTCGAGCGCGGCCATCTGGGAGGATGCAATGCGAATGAGATTTCTTGCGGTGGTCGCCGCAGCGCTTACCCTGCCGATGCTGTACGGCGGCGCGGCACTGGCAGCCGACGACAACAGTGTCGAGGTTCTTCATTTCAACACGTCCGGCAGCGAAGCGGCTTCGTTCTACAAGTTCAAGGACGCGTTCGAAAAGGCCGGCGGCAAGTGGATCGACTCTCCGGTCGCCGGTGGCGGTGGCGACGCGCACGATACGACGCTTCGCGCTCGTGTTCTCGCTGGAGATGCACCCGGCGCAGCACTTCCGAAATGCCCGGAAGCGGCCCGCTGGTATGAGCAGGGCTATATCGCCAACATCGACGACGTTGCCGCCAAGGATAAGTGGGACGAACGGCTCCCCGAGCTCCTCAAGAATTTCGCCAAGGTCGACGGTCACTACGTTTGCGTACCGTACGATATCCATCGCCTGGACTGGCTTTGGGGTAACGCCGAGGTTCTGAAGTCCGCCGGCGTCGACAAGATGCCTGAAACGTGGGCCGAGTTTGACGAGGCGGCGAAGAAGATCCAGGCGGCCGGCAAGATCGTTCTCGCCCACGGTGGCCAGGAATGGCAGGACGGTACGACGTTCCAGACTGTCGCTCTGGCGATAGGCGGCGCGGACTACTTCCGTAAGCTCGCGAAGGGCGACCCCACCGCAATCGACAGCAAGACCACGCGCGAGATCTTCGACCGCATGCGGATTCTGTCCACCTATGTCGACCGTGGTGCTCCCGGCCGCGACTGGAACCTGGCTTCGGCGATGGTCACCAAGGGTGACGCAGCGTTCCAGATCATGGGCGACTGGGCGAAGGGGGAATTCCTGCAGGCGGGCAAGAAGATGGGTACCGATATCCTTTGCTCGCCGGTTCCGGGTGAAGTCGCCAACCGGCCCGGCATGGTGATGGTTTCGAATTCAATGGGTTTCTTCGTCAAGGAGAAGGGCAAGAACGATGCCACGACGGGACAGAAGCTCCTGGCATCGACCCTGCTGAATCCCGATGCGGAAATCGCCTATACAATGATCAAGGGCTCGGTTCCTTCGGTCAATGACGTGCCGCTCGACAAATACGATAGCTGCGCCCAGCGTTCGGCCGCTGATATCAAGGCGAACAACGAAGCCGGCACCCTTGTTGGCGACATGTGGACGATGACCCAGGGTGTGTCTCCCTCTATCGATGCAGCAATTCGCCAGGTCTCCTCGCAGCACTTCAGCTCCAAGACGATGACATCCGACGAGGCTGTCCAGGCAATGCTCGACGCAGTCGAACTCGCGCAGTGATCATATTAGGCGATCGCGACCCACGGGTCGCGATCCGTTTCATGAAGGGAGGTCACAATGACCCGAAAAAGACTGGCGGCTCCATGGCGGGAATACGTCGCGCCCGTGATCGCGATGTCGCCATCGCTCATCATGCTCAGCGTCTTCGTCTATGGCTTCATCGCCTGGACTGTCCTCGTTTCGCTTTCGGCGTCGAAAATGGTTCCCGACTTCACCTTGGTTGGGCTCGAGAACTACTGGAAACTTTGGCGTTTCGGACCGTGGCGGCTGGCCGTCGGGAATTTCCTGGTATTCAGCGTTCTCTACGTTGCGATCGGTCTGGCATTAGGACTATTCCTTGCGATCCTCATCGACCAGCGTGTGCGCGCCGAAAGTCTCTGGCGCACCGTTTTCCTTTATCCGATCGCGTTGTCCTTCGTGGTTACCGGTGTGGTCTGGCGCTGGATCATGAACCCGACGATCGGTGTCGAGCGCTTTGTCCGCGATCTCGGTTTTCCGAACTTCGAGTTCGCGTGGATCAGTGACGAGCGCCTTGTCGTCTATACCCTGGTGATCGCCGGTCTCTGGCAGGTGGCAGGATTCGTGATGGTTCTGTTCCTTTCGGCATTGCGTGGCGTCGATGGCGAAATCATCAAGGCCGCGAGCCTCGATGGGGCCCGTCCTTGGCGGATCTATCTCTCGATCATCGTCCCATCGATCTGGCCCGTGTTCCTGTCCGCAGGTGCAATCCTTGTGGGTATGGCGCTCAAAACCTTCGACCTCGTAATTGTGATGACACAGCGCGGCCCCGGGAGTTCGTCCGAGTTCCCTGCGACGTTCATGTACGACATGGCCTTCAGGCGCAACCAGCTCGGGATCGGTTCCGCATCCGCTGTGATGATCCTGGTCGCCGCGCTCATCATTGCCCTTCCAGCCCTACTCATTGGAGCGCCAGACCGTGACCGCAACAAATGATTTCTCTCAGCCGACCATCAGGCCGCTGGGGAAGAAAGCCAAAGCGATGACGAGCTCGGAACCTCGAACCGTCGAACAGGCAAGCCCTGTCGCCAGGCTGGTTCTCCATGCGGTCCTGTTGTCGCTCGCACTCTTCTTCCTGGCTCCGCTCGCGCTGATGCTCATTACTTCGCTCAGGCCGACCGAAGACTTCCGGGGCCAATCGATCATCAGCTGGCCTGGAACCTGGTCGCTCTATGCCTGGACGAAGGCGTGGGGAGAAGCCTGTATCGGGACGCGGTGTGTCGGCCTCAAGGCCTACTATATGAATTCGTTCATGATCGTTGTTCCCGCAGCGATCATCTCCACCGCGCTGGGTGCGATCAACGGCTTCACGTTGTCCAAGCTCAGGTTCCCGGGCAGCAACATGTTGTTCATCCTGATCGTCTTCGGCGTATTCATCCCATATCAGGCGATCCTGATCCCTGCCGCGCAACTGCTTGGGAGACTGGGCCTGCTGAATACAATCTGGGGCCTGATCCTCGTTCAGTCTGTCTACGGCATTCCGATCTGCACGCTGTTCTTCCGCAACTATTACGCCTCGATACCGGATGAGCTGATCAAGGCGGCCAAGATAGACGGAGCAGGGTACTGGACGATCTTCTTCTGTATCGTCCTGCCGTTGTCGCCTCCGATCATTGCGGTTACGCTCATCTGGCAGTTTACCGCGATCTGGAACGACTTCCTCTTTGGCGTAACGTTCTCCTCGGGTTCCAGTCAGCCTGTCATCGTCGCGCTGAACAATCTTGTCAACACCACCTTCGGCGTCAAGGAATATAACGTCGACATGGCTGGCACGATCATTACCGCACTTCCGACACTCGTGATCTACGTACTTGCGGGCAAGTACTTCGTCCGCGGGCTCACCGTCGGTTCCGTGAAAGGATGAAGTAAATGGGTTCGCTTTCAATCGTAGACGTTACGCGTTGCTATGGATCGTTCACCGCGCTCGACAAGGTCAGCGTCGAAGCAGGCCAGGGCGAGTTCCTCACGTTGCTGGGACCGTCGGGCTGCGGCAAGTCAACCTTGCTCGGCATCATCGCCGGGCTCGACTACCCGACGTCTGGCGAGATCAGAATTGACGGAACAGATGTCAGCGGCACGCTGGCGCGTGACCGCGACATCGCGATGATCTTTCAGTCCTATGCCCTCTACCCGACGATGACCGTTCGGAAGAACATTGAATTTGGGCTCAAGATTCGGAATGTACGGGCGCCGGAGCGTGCGAAGGCAATCCAGAATGTGGCCACGATGCTGCGCATCGACCATCTGCTCGATCGCAAGCCGTGGCAGCTTTCCGGCGGTCAGCGTCAGCGTGTTGCCATGGGGCGCGCGCTCGTGCGCAATCCCAAGCTGTTCTTGTTTGACGAGCCGCTTTCCAACCTCGACGCCCAGCTTCGCACCGAGATGCGCATCGAAATCAAGCGCCTTCATCAGAAGCTCGGCGCGACTATCGTCTACGTCACGCATGACCAGGTCGAGGCAATGACGATGTCGACGAAGATCGTTGTCATGAATGGTGGCAAGATCGTTCAAATCGGCACGCCGAACGATATCTACAATTCGCCGGCGGATCTGTTCGTGGCGAGGTTCGTCGGTTCTCCGGCAATGAATTTACTCGATGGCACCGTCGAAACCCACGGGAGCGCCCAGGTGCTCAAGGTATCGCCCAAACTCTCCATTCCGCTTCCGGACGGATATGCGGCCAACGGGCAGGCGGTGACCTTGGGTATCCGTCCGGAAAACATCACGATCGGCGAGGGACTGAACGAAGACAGCGTCGTCCTCGATGCGCGTGTTGACCTGGTCGAGCCGACAGGTGCCGATACTCTCGTCATCTTCGATGTCGGGGGGAAGGAAGTGACGGCGCGCACCGCACCGACCGCGAAGATCACCACCGGCCAGACTTTGAAATTCGGATTTTCGCAGGATAATTTCCATCTGTTCGACGCCAAGTCGGGTGTGCGCCTACAACAAAGCGTCGATGCGCGCAGTGCTCGCCCGTCGCTTGCGGCGATGAGCGCAGGCCGGTCTTTCTAGGTTATTCGGAGATTTTCCGAATTGGCCGCTCGCAAGAACTATTTAATGCGACTCCGGCAGATTCAGGAGGATTCCCGTTGTAATCTGCTGCGTAGATATTAACATGTGAGTGGGATGGAGTTCCCCTGTAACCGCCATAATCTGGCTGATGACTCCTGCTGCGAAGCTACGCGGCAGGATGCGCCCTGTCTGCCGCGAAGGTGGTTTTGACCAAAGCCCCTCGGCCACGCCACCATTCAGTTTCAAAGCAAAGTTGCCGGCAGGCCGCGGTCTGAGAACAACTCGGTTCGAAGCCTGCCGGCAATTTCAATCTGATAGAAAACGCAATGATTTTATAGCTCGAGTCGTATTTACAACAAACGAGGCTCCCATGCCTTTCCCCTCTCGATCCAAATCAGTTCGTGACGGTTCTTCGCAATATGTCGCCATGCGGTTTGTGCTGCTTGTCGGCGTCCTGAGCTTCTTTGCCGATTTCACCTATGAAAGCGCGCGCAGCATTCTGGGACCGTTCCTGCTGACGCTCGGCGCTACCGCAACTGCCATTGGCTTCATAAGCGGAGTGGGCGAATTGCTCGGCTATGGTCTGCGGCTTGTCTCGGGTCGATGGGCGGATGCTACCGGGAAATTCTGGCCGATTACCATCTTCGGGTATGTCGTGCAGATGGCGTCGGTGCCCGCTCTGGCCCTTTCCCATACCGTTTGGCAGGCAGCGCTTCTCATCATTCTGGAAAGGGTGGGCAAGGCAATCCGCAATCCGCCTCGCGATGTCATGCTCTCGCACGCCGGCGCGCGCATCGGGCAATATGGTTTTGTGTTCGGGATCCATGAGGCGATGGATCAATTCGGCGCCATGTGCGGTCCCCTGATCATCGCTGCGGTCATTGCGCATCGCGGAAGCTATCGAGAAGCATTCGCGATCCTCGTGATTCCGGCTGTCTTCAACCTGACCATGCTCATGCTTGCACGGCTTCTTTACCCGGATCCCGGCCCATTGGACGAACATAGTCTGTCGGCGAAGGGGCAGTTCCCCGGTGCTTTCTGGGTCTATCTTGCCGGAGCGGGATTGGTCGCGGCCGGCTTTGCCGACTATCCGGTCATAGCCTACCACTTTCAGGTCAGTGGGACGGTGACGGGACAGTGGATAGCAATCTTCTATGCGATCGCAATGGGAGTGAGTGGAACGGCATCCATGATTTTTGGCAGGATGTTCGACCACCATGGCTTTAAAATCCTTTTGCCGCTCACGATCGTCTGCGCCGCTTCCGCGCCGCTTCCGCGCCGCTCGTCTTTCTAGGTAATTTCTGGATTGCCCTGCTGGGCGCTGGAATCTGGGGAATTGGAATGGGAGTGCATGAATCGATTATTCCGGCCGCCGTATCTCCCATGGTCGGCGAGGACAGAAGGGCATCGGCCTTCGGTCTTTTTACCGCCGGCTATGGCGTAGCCTGGTTCCTCGGCAGCGCGACCATAGGCTGGTTATACGACAAGAGCATTTCCGACGTCATAATCTTCTCGGTTCTATGTCAGGTTCTGGCGCTGCCGCTGCTTTGGCGGGTGAGCCGGTTTCACAAGTCGGTCATGTCCCGGACATGAGGCAACCATTTTGCCGCCTTCCAAGCAATGAATCTCGGTGCTGCGAGAACAGTCTGGGATGCAGCACGAGCGAAACCCCGCACCGCAGCTCAGGTTCTGCTATCCGGCTAACTGGCTCGAAGCGTTCTTGGTCTGGCGTTCAGGAATGCTTTTACCCAGGGATGGGGAGATTTATGCAGAAAGCGCGGTTCGCAAAGCGTGACAATCTCGCCGTCAAACAATGCTGCCGCGCGATCGCAGATCTCGAAAAGCGTATCGACGTCATGAGTGACAAGAATGACGGCAATGTTCTGAACTTGGGCCATGTCATGGATAAGGGAGTCGATCTGTTCCGCCATAATCACGTCAAGCCCGGTAGTTGGTTCATCGAGCAGCAGCAGTTCGGGATCGGTGGCGATCGCCCGTGCAAGGCCGGCGCGCTTTGCCATGCCGCCGGACAGCTCACCCGGAAGCCTGTCGGCTACGTCTGCCGGCAGGCCGGCCGCAGCGATCTTCACATCCGCAATCTCATGCAGAAGATCGTCCGGCAGTCCGCTGAGATGTCTGAGCGGGACTGCGACATTCTCCCGCACAGTCAATGTTGAAAAAAGCGCATTGTGCTGGAAAAGTACCCCGCAACGTGATGCGATCCTGCGCAACTCCGCATCCCGGGCAGAGTAAAGGTTGGTGCCGAACATCTCAACGACCCCGTCGTCGGGTGGCAGCAGCCCCATGATGCATTTGAGGAGCAGAGATTTGCCCGACCCGGAGTTGCCAACGATGCCGACGATTTCTCCCCGATCGACAGAAAGGCTGATGCCGCGATGAAGCGGTCTGCCTGCGATGGAGGTGCGAAGCTCATGCAGCCGCAGGACGGACGGGCTGCGGTCGCCGCCGTTCAGGCGCGAAGGTTCCGTAAATTTCCTCCCTCGGTCCGGCAGGGACGAACAGACGGTATCCTGTGGATCGAAGTTTCCTGACAACGTTTCCGGAGTGTTGGCAATCTCATATTCCATGACTTCTCCCACCGTTCCATCGGGTTGAACTGGCAGGGGTCATCAGCCATGACGGCGGTTGAGGGAGACACCATTCCCTTTCGATTGACGATCATGCGGGCCATGAGCCGAACGTGGCCGGCAATTCCCCTGACCCGCGAGGCGTAAGAGCCATCGGATCAAGTTTTCGGTAGACAGCGCAAACGTCAGGGGAGACTTACGTTATCCGGCATCCTGAGGGACCTTGAAGATTCGCTCATAGAGGTCGACGCCATAACTCTGGGACAGCGGCCTGGCTTCGTTAAGCTGAAAGCTTCTGCTGCCATCTTCACGGCGCTCGGCACGCAGGAAAAGCACATGCGGGTCGTCGATGAAGGCCCGGGCGAACTCGTACATATGCGAGACGAAAAAGACCGTGACGGCGTTCTCGCGCAATGCGCCACGATCTGCTTCGCGATCTCGGATCCTTCCTCCTCGTGAGTGGCAGCGAAAGACTCGTTGAATAGAACGATCGCTTTGCGATGCATTCGATCGGCGATGCCGCTCATACGCACCAGCTCTTCATCGAACTTGCCGCTGCGCATCGAGCGATCCTCCTGCCGCTTGAAATGGGTGAAAAGCCCGCTGTGCAACGAGGATTCGAAGGCATCGGCGGTAACAAACATCCCGCATTGGAGCATCAATTGCGCGAGCCCGACGCTGCGCAAGAAGGTCGATTTTCCGCCGCGATTGGCTCCCGTGATGATGACGAGAGGTCTGTCATCCGCAATTATGCTATTGCCGACCGGAGGCCGTTTCATCGTCAGCGCGAGACAGACATCCCGCAGATTGCGGCAATTGAATATGCCGTCCTTGTTCTTCGGTACTGGAAAAGCGACACTTTCCCCGATCTCTTCAAGATGCTCCCACAAGTTGAGGCAGCCGATATAGAAGGCCAGTTCGGCACGAAACGCGCCGATGAAACCCAACACATGCCGAGCTGACTGGTAGACGGCATCCGAAATCAGGCCGAGGCCTCTTCCCTGCAGTTCGCCAAAGGCCTGCGCTCCGGCATCATCCCGTGGTTGCAGCTGGAGTGTATAGCTCTGGGCACCGGGCGTAAACGCTCGGCGAACCCAGCTCAGGTCACGCTTCTGCGGCTTGCGAAGCATCGTTTCAACCGCCTTGCCGCCGCCGCCGACATGCGCGCTGAGAAGAAGACCGCTTTTGAATGTCAGGTTATCGAGATCCGCACGGGCGGCGGCCAGATAGTCATTGTCGAGATCGCGCTCCAGTGTTGCAAAGAGCTGCCGAAAGCCGCGTGACGTAAAGCGATGGGCGCTTGCCGAGCAGATGTCGCGAAGGCGCCCAAGGATATCGAGGCAGCTTTGCAGCGTTCTCACGCCGCTGCCAACCATCGAAGAGGGGTCCCGGCCGTAAAGGCTGAAGCTCCAGCTATGCTCGCGATTCAGCGGCTCTATGGCGAGCTGGTAAAATCGACGCACGGTTGCCGCGTTTGCGATGCAATCTTTCATGATGTCCTGACGGTAGAGGATGGTCGGCACGTCATTCGTCCATGCCTCAAGGCACGCTGCCGCCATGATGTCGTGGACGTAGGCGTCGTCTTTCGCGGCAGCAGCGAGAAGCACCTCCAGCTCTATGTCCTGCGCAAATTCAATAGGCTTGTCCTTCGACGGCACCTTCGCCGCAAAGCCTTGATCGGGATGCATCAGAAAGGTCTTCATGGCAATATGCGCCCCTTCAATTGCGCGTAGGTCACACCCCGCTTTTGAGCGAGCGAGAGCGCATAGGCGAGACCATCGGCGGCCTTTCTGACGATCTTGAAGGTGCGGTGTGCCGGATCCTTTTCGTCGACGGTGCTCACCATGCTGACCGTCTGTTCGCCGAGCCTGGACAGGCGATCGATAAAGGTCACGCAAACCCCAACGGCATCGGTCGATAGGATCATCTTCAGAATATTCGTGCTGAGGAATATCTGGTCATCAAGGCTGGTTGAATTGAAGATTTCATTGAGGATGACCACGCTTTCACTTGTCATTGCCTCGCAAGTTTGATGAAGCCGCACCAGCTCGTCCTCGAGCTTGCCGCGAAGATTGGATATGTCCTCCTCCCGCTCGAAATGGGTGAAGATCCGATCCGGCAAGAACAGCCGCGCGCGACGCCCGGGGACCGGGCACCCTAGGCTCGCCAGGAAATGCAACTGGCCGAACATTCGGGCGAATGTTGTTTTTCCTCCTTGGTTCGGACCGGACACCACGATCAGCCTCTCCGCACCATCGAGATTGAAATCGTTGCAGACGATCGTCCCCCGCTCTCGCAGCAGCTTCCGCGCCAGCGCGAGATCAAAGCTGCCGAGGGCTTCGGACGTCTTTGACGAGGTCGAAATATCAGGAAGGCAAAATGGCAGGCCGGCTCGTTTGAGAGGCTCGATATATGCCAGATAGGAGACGTAGAAACCGATCTCCCGATCAAACCGAGCGATAGTGGGATCTACGAACCCGGCGTGGTGCACGACATATTGCTCGAGACGGTCGAATTCCCGTTGAAAGAGACGGCTCACAAATTCGAGAATGCCAGCCTCGATATGGTTCAGGCTGAAGTCATTCTTAACGGGATTCACTTCAGTCGGCTTGATGTCTGTCTCTCTGAAGCGTGCGAAGCGCTCCAGGATCGTCACGGTATAATCCGGTTCCCCGGCATACCGGCGCACAGTTACGGCGTCGCCACGGAACAACATCCCATAGCTGCAATTCGCCAGTGTCGTGCGCAGATCCCGAGTTTCGCGTGCTAACTCCTTGAACAGGCCGGAGCTGGTATAGGTGCGAATGTAGCTTTGCAGATGCTTTAGCCCGATCGACGCTATGTCAACTTTCTGAAGGTGCCAGAGGAGGGAGAGGATGGCCTCGCAATAGGTCTGTGCTGCTCGTAAAATGACGGTGTTTCTGTGGGATTTCTGGGAGATCTGTTCAGCATACGCCAAGTCGGCTCGCACCGAACGCATGGCGTCGCAGAACGGCGGGAATGCGGCATAGGTCTCGGGCTGCTCGAGATCGGCAAAGACTGCCTGCCTATAACGGACGATTTCTTCGCTCCGATGAGCAGAGTAGAATATCGGCCGCAAGATTTCCTCGTCTCTGTTCTCCACTATGGAACCGACGATCTGATCGAGATTCAAATCGACGAAGCAGATTGGTTCGCTCGCCTCATCAACTCCCATATTTTCCAGATGAGAGGGAAAAAGGATGCTGCGGAAGGTCTCGGCTTCAAAGGGACCAGGCGCAACGGTGGCGGGCTCGCTGAACGTTGAGTATTCGCGGAGAGTCATTCGACAGCCCTCCATCCCGATGCAAGGAAATCGTGGTTTACGACACCGCAAGGCATCGATGGATCAGGCGTACAAGATCGGAAAACGTCGTGATTTGCGTTCATGAGTTCCTGCCCTGGCGCCGGATGTGGCGCCTTTAATCAAGTGTGGCAGGAGTCATCAGCTAGTAAGGCGTGAACGGGGGACTCCATCCCCATGGCTTAGAGGTAGGTCGTCGGCGAGGACAGGTCAATGCCCCGTTGTCTCTCATAGACGCGTTTCGAAAGCAGATTGGATTGTGGGTCGGGATTTAGGGTCCGATTGGAGGTCATTCAGTGGCTCGTCAGGATCGGGACGCCGATATGGTGGAGGAGGTCCTTGGTCGTGCTGCCCAGAAGCGTTTCGGCCAGCCTCGATCGGCCGAATGCTCCCATGACCAGGAGGTCCACATTCAGCAGATCGATATGATCGAGGACAATTTGCGGCGTGCCGCCACCTTTCGTTGCTGCAATCTCAGGCCTCGCCCGAATGCCGTGTCTTGCGAGATGATCGGAGACGGCGGCGATCATGTGTTGAGTATGCGTCCGATTTCGGCCTTCGTCCACATAGAGCAAAGTCACTTCAGCCGCATCACGAATGAAAGGTATGGCATCGTGAAGGGTTCTAGCGCACGCGGCGCTATCGTTCCAGGCAATCAATACATGATAACCGATCGTTCGATCGGATCCCCGGCGCTCCGCGAAGCGTCGCGGAACCACCAGCAGCGGTCTGCCGGCCTTGACGATGACATCGTCGACTGGCGGCATGGATGTGTGCTGAAGAGTCGCCGGCAGACCGACAACAACCAGATCTGTGCAGTGCAGCCGCTCCAGCAAAGCCTGGGGACGTGCCTCCTTAAACCAGGCTCCGTTCTCGTTGGCATAACGGAGAAGCTGCGCCATCGCCGAGGTTTCCAACTCCCCCGTCAGGTCCGAATGCCGGGCGATACCGCAAATGTCGACGGCGCTATAATCGCTATCACCGAGGTCATCGCTCCAGCTAAGGTGCTCGAATGTCTCAGCTCGCCCCTGCTCGAAAACAGTGGTTCTTGCACCGTGATGAAAGGAAAGTCGCAAGGCGATACTGGCTTGCACCGCATCGGCCAGCGGGTCCTCGCCATCGATGATAACAGCAATATCCTTTAACTCACCCGGCATTGCCTAATCCTTCCGCTCATATGGGGCTTCTCGGGAAAGACGGAGGCTCGATGTCAGGATTGCGCAAAAAAACGATCCCGCCATGAATGAGCTTACGCCTTTCAATAGCAGGAGCCATCAGCCAGCAGGGCGGTTATCTGGAGAGCTCCATCTCCATTCTGTTTTGATAGCCCCAGACACGGGCGTCGTCAAATCCAAAGAGGATGTTCTCGGAAGCGATCAATTTAAGTGAGGTCACGGCAATATTCCCATGCCGGTGCGTGGGTACGCGCTATGGCTGCCATCCTCTCGGAGATCGCCGCCAGGTCAGTTAATGTAGAAAAGCCTCGCATATCCCGTATTCAACAGGAATGGAGTTTGCTTCAACTGCCCTGCCGGCAGAAGATCATGCATGGCGTCATCACCCGCCGCGGTGGAATGGCCCGGCATTCGTTGCCAACAGCGAAGCACGATGTTACCCTGTTCAGGGGAATGGAGTTTCCCGAAAACCGCCTTCACGGCTGATGACTCCTGATCAAGCGTGACCGACTTCAGATTGCGTCGATCGCGGTGCAGGATTTTGTTGCAATCGTTAAAATGATCGAGGCAGCAAAGTCGGCGTCATCGGCCTGCGAGGTAATCCGTGCGGACATTTGCTGATCCATCTTTTTTCCGTTTATTTCAGGAATTGGTCTCGGAAGCTCATTCCGACCCAAGACGTACGAGGTGGACCCACCGCGGCCTCGATTGGGTGCGGCATCGCCACAGCTTCAACGGCAGTTTTTCGCGATTCTCAATCGATGAATATTGGATCACCAAGCCCGCTCCGCATGGGTGGGCCTTGTTGGTGGTCAAGGAAATGTGGTGGGATGGGGATGACAATCTGCTGCGCTCCACTCATTGGGCCAAGCCTCTCCATGGAAGCCGATCAAGAGCTTTGGAATGGCTCAAGAGGGAGGAGAAACGAATATCGCAAAATTCGCCCGGCGCTCGGCATGCCGATGCGATAATACAGATGGATGGGTTCACTCGGGATGGTTAAAGCCTCAGCCGGCATCGCCTGACACATCTGGCTCCAATCCTGTCGTTCGGTTTCATCCCCCGCCAGTTCCAGCCCCCCGCCAGATCCAGCCAAGGTCGAACTCTTTCTCACGGAGACCGGCCTTTTGCCTGTTTCGTCGCTCGCCAATCTCTTCTATTTGATCTGGAAACCATGAGCCAAGGGATCGCGGTCGTCGACGAAGATCGTGTTGTGGCCGATGATCCGCGCCCAGCCACCGACACTGGGCTTGATGCCCCCGAAGTGTCCGACGGTCGCTTCGGCCTCCACGCGGCCCTCGAATATCGTGCCGATCAGGCTTTCCTGCCGGAAGGTTTCGCCAACCTTCAGCCGACCCTTGCCATGCAGCTGCGCCAGGCGCGCAGAGGTGCCGGTGCCGCCGGGGGATCGATCTATCGCCTTGTCGCCATAAAACACCGCGCCGCGACCGTCGGCATTGTGGCTTGTCGGCACATCGCACCATATCGCATGGTGAACGCCCCGGATTCTTTCATCCTCCGGATGAACCGGATTGCAAATCGGAGCGAGGGCATCCCGTAGCTTCCTGCTCAAGTCAACGATGTCATCGTTCGACATGCCGTCCAGCCCGGGCCAGTTCTTTTGTGGTTCGACGACAGCGTAATAATTTCCGCCATAGGCGACGTCTATCGTCAGTGCGCCAACCCCCGGCACGTCGATGTCGACATCCGCCGCATGAAGATAGCTCGCGACGTTGAACATGCGGACGACATTTACGGATTCGCCGGGCTTGTCGTATTCCACATCCACTCTTCCGGCCGGTGTTTCGATAGAGAGCTTGCCCGAAATGCGTGGCCTGACGAGACCTTCCTCGATCGCCGCCGTCACGAGGCCGATCGTCCCGGCCCCGCACATAGGCAGGCATCCGCTGACTTCGATGAATATCACCGCAAAGTCGCAGTCCTCGCGATAAGCCGGATAGATCAGCGCGCCCGACATGATATCATGTCCACGCGGTTCGAACATGAGAGCCCGCCGGATCCAATCGTAGTCACGGACGAAAATTTCACGGCGTTCGGCGATTGGAAGATGTGGAAGCAAAGGCCCGCCGCCGGCGACGAGCCGCACCGGATTGCCGCAAGTATGGGAATCGATACAGAAGAAACTGTGTCGCATTGAAGTCGTCTCTCCGCCTAGGCGCTTTTTGCCGGTGATCGGGCGCTTCGCTGCAGTGCGCCTTTTGACAGCCTGTCGAGCAGGATCGCGATGGCGACGATGGCAAGCCCGGCTCTCAGCCCGAGGCCCATTTCCATTCGGGTTAGGCCGCGCGTTACCTCTGCTCCCAGGCCGCCGGCTCCAACGAGCCCGGCAAGGACGACCATGGCCAGCGAAAGAAGGATGCACTGGTTCAGGCCGACGAGCAGAGTCGGCATTGCCGACGGTACTTCAATCTTGAGCAGGATCGAGCGCGGCGGTGCGCCGCTGGCTTGGCCCAGTTCCAGAAGATCTCTCGGCACCTGATTGAAAGCCAGCGTCGTAAGACGGAGCATCGGCGGCACGCCGTAGATGATTGTTGCAATGATCGCCGGAACGCTGCCCAGGCTGAAGATCATGACGGCCGGAATGAGATAGGCCCACGGCGGCACCGTTTGCATGATGTCCAGGAAAGGTCTTATGGCAATTTCGAAGCGCTTGTAACGCGATGCGAGAACGCCGAACGGAAAGGCGATCAGGACGGAGATTGTGACCGATACAGTGACCAGCGCAAGCGTCTGCATGGAGGCGGGCCAAAGGCCTGCCAGGAAGCAGAAGGCAAGTGCGAGGGCTGTTATCACCGCGCTTTTGATGTTGATGAACAAGGCGACGAGAAGGACTGCGGCGACGATGACCGCATAGGCAGGCGGGTAGAGCAGTGCGGATTGGATGAATCCGAGCACTGTCTCTATCAGCCTGGTAACGCCTTCGAAGAACGGATGGAAGTTTGTGTTCAGCCAGTCGACGACAGGGGCGAAATATGTGCCCGGCGAGAAACGAAGGAGATCGAGATTCATCTTGCTTCCCTCTTTGCGCGGCGAGCCGCATTCTGCGTCAATCTGTCGAGCACCATCGTCAATATGACGATAGCGATTGCGGCATTGATCGAGGTGGCCATATCGAGCGTGCGGACCGCGCTGTAGATGGTCTCGCCGAGGCCCCCTGAACCGACGATGCCTGCGATCACCACCATGCCGAACGCCATCATCAGGCTCTGATTAATACCGGCCATGACACTCGGAATTGCAAATGGCAGCCGAATTTTCATGAACATCTGCCATGGCGTCAGGCCGCTCGCCTGGCCCAGCTCGATGAATGCGGGCGGAGTCATGCGAATGCCCAGCGAGGTCAGGCGGATCGCCGGAGGCATTGCCACGATGAACGTCGCAATGAGTGCGGTCGCCGGGCCAAAGCCGAGAAGCGCAATTGCGGGAAGAAGGTAAATATAAGGCGGCAGCGTTTGTATGAGATCGAGGATCGGCTCCATAAACCGATCGAACCATTGCACAAATCCCGCGACAATCCCGACAGGGATGCCGACCATCAGGGCGAAGATCGTAGCGGTCGCCACAAGTGCGAGCGTGCTCATGGTTTCGCTCCAAAGTCCCATGACTGCGCAGAAAAGAAGCGCCAACCCGGCGAGAAGACCGGACACGGCATTGATCAGCCGCCATCCGAGGACCGCACCGACGATGGCGATGACATAAAATGGCGGCAGTTGAAGGAGCCAGAGAACGCCGTTGTAGGTTCCCTCCAGCGCAGTTCGCAAAGGATCGAACAGCCAGTCGCCGTTGTCGCTGATCCAGCCCAGCACATTGTCGGTCCAGGCATCGAAAGTATCCGCAATGACCGAGATGTCCATTTTTCGTCCGTCCTCTCAGGCCATCTGCGTCGGGGAGCCGGCGACGCCGCGAAGCAGGCCGCGGGTAGTGACGATACCGATGATGGAACCATTCTCCACCACTGCCAGCGCGTCGCGCTCCGAGTTCATCGTAAGATCGATGAGTTCGCCGATATCCGCTTCGGGAGAAGTCTTCGGAAACGTGGTTATGTCGTTCTGCGGCTGTAGCGACTTGTATTCCGCGACCGTCTGCATCACCGAATGCGCCTTGACGAGATGAACTCTGGATATGCCCGCCACGAAGTCGGCGACATAATCGTCGATCGGGCGCGTTACGATCTCTTCTGCCGTTCCGACCTGAACGATGACGCCGTCCTTCATGATGGCGATCCGGTCGCCGATGCGGATGGCTTCCTCGAGATCGTGAGTGATGAACACCGCAGACTTGCCCAGCGATTTCGTCAACTGCCGAAACTCGTCCTGCAGCTGACGGCGAATAAGGGGGTCAAGCGCGCTGAACGGCTCGTCCATCAGAATGATTTCGGGATCGGCCGCCAGTGCGCGCGCCAGTCCGACGCGCTGTTGCATTCCGCCGGACAATTCCGAAGGATATCGCGAGGTCCAGTCGGAAAGGCCGACCTTGTCGAGCGCGGCGCGGGCCGTCTTTTCGCGCTCGACTTTCGGAACGCCGCGAACTTCCAGCCCGAACCCGGCGTTCTCAAGAACAGTGCGATTGGGCAGGAGGGCCACGGTCTGGAACACCATGCCGATATGGCGTGAGCGCATGTCACGCAGTTCGGCGGCGTTCAGCCTGGCAATTTCCTTGCCCTTGATCGTAATCCTGCCAAGACTTGGTTCGATCAGGCGATTCAGGAGGCGGACCAAGGTCGATTTGCCGCTGCCCGAGAGGCCCATGATGCAGAAGATCTCACCACGACGCACCTGGAGATTGGCATCGGAGACGCCGACAACGCAGTTGAATTCCTGAAGCACCTGTTTCTTGGAGAGGCCGCGCTCGGATACCGCCTTGACTGCGGCCGGAGCACGAGCGCCGAAAATTTTCCAAATGTTCTGGCAGTCGACCAGGATTTCGCCGGTATTGTTCCCTGCGGTATTCATCGAGTTCCCCTTTATGCCGATCTGGCGCCGGTCTTGTTTCCTTCGTCGGAGGGATGCGGGTCGCACCGAACGGCGACCCGCGGCTTTCATCATTCGCCTTTGATGCTCTCCCAGCGCTTCAGGAGTTCGGCGTGGGCGTCGGTCCAGTCCTTGACGGCCTGATCCATCGTCTTGCCGTCCTTGACCTCGGCGTTGATCGCCGTGATGTCCGCGAGAGGCACATAGACGCTGGCAATGACTTCGCGGGCATGCGGATTGTCGGCGGAGAACCCCTTCTTGCCGATCCAGTAGTATCCCTGCGGCGGGGGGAACACGCCTTTCGGATCCTTCAGGAACTTGACCGGGTATTTCTGCATCATCCAGGACGGCTCCCAAATCGCAACCGCGACCCATTCCTTGCGGTCGATCGCCGACTTCAGAGCTGCCGTCATGGCTGCCGTGCTACCTTCGACAAGCTGCAGCTTCAGGCCATATTGCTTGACCGCATTGGCGGCATCGCGCATCAGACCGGAGCCAGCCTCGATCCCGACGATCTTGCCGCCGAACTTGTCCGCATTGTCATTGAGCTGGTCGAGGGAATCGATCGTCACGTAATTTGGAACTGCAATGGCCTGATAAAGGCCATGCGAGACCGGTGAAATCTTCTCCAGGCGGCTTTTGTTCTTGTCCCAATAGTCATGGGCGGCATAGTCGATCTGGGAGGCGAGGATCTGAACGTCCCCCTTGGTAAGGGCGGCGTAAGCGATGCCCCATTCGGAGAACGGCACGACCTTCACGGTGTAGCCGGAATCCTCAAGTACCTTCTTGGTAATTCCCGTGATTGGAGTGAGATCCTCCCAGGACATGGTTCCGATCGTGATTGTCTTTTCTTCTGCTTGAGCAGACATGAAGCTCAACCCGAACATGGCCGCTGCGCAAAGCGCCGTCCACAAAGCCTTCATCTTGTTTACTCCTAGTTTTCGTTCCCATTCTTGTTGAAGATCCGAGGTCGCTCAGTCTTCAGATTGCGCGGCGACGGATCATCCCTCGCGGCCTGCACGCAATTCCTGCCAGCGGATCACCGAATTGATGCCGAGCCATGCGAAGGGCTCCGGTGGCAACCGGGATGGCGCGGCCTGATCCATGAATTGTTCGAGGTTCCGGGAGCCTGTTCCCGTCGCCAGTTCGGCGGCCATCATGCCCGCCAATGTGCTCTTGACGGTGCCGAGTCCGTTCTCGCAGCACGCTGAATAAAGCCCTTCGTCGATCTCGCCGAAAGCGGGCACATGGTTCCGGCTCAGGCAGAGGCGTCCGGCCCAGCTGTATTGAAAGGGGATGTCCTTGAGTCCGGGAAACCGCGCATCGAGGGAGCGTCTGTGCTCCCCGGCCATCTTGATCATCCGGCGATCCGACACGGTGATCGTCGTTTCGCATGTATACTTGGTGCGGATGACGATACGCGACGTCCCGCCCGAGGTGATCTTTCGCACCGTTGCTCCCATGGCATCGGCCGGAAGCAGCGCCCACCTGTCCTGGCCGGTAACGGTCCGGCCGAAGTCGTCCGCGGGAAAGGGCGCAGTCATCGAGGCGTAGGCAAAGATGTGCATCAGGCGGCCACCGAAATGGCCGAAATCATCAATGTGACCGTTCACGCCCAGAATGACTTTCGGAGCCGTGACCTTGCCGCGAGCGGAAGCGGCAACCCATGTTTCATTGTCGCGCGCCAGGGCCGTAACGGGCGAGCGTTCGAAGATGTCGATCTTGCGCGAAAGCGCTGCCGCAAGTTCGCGAATGTAGTCGGCCGGCTGGATCAGCACAGCGCCCGGCGTATAGAGGCCGCCGAGGTAGTAATCGGAGCCGGTTATCTCACGCATTTCGGCGGCGTCGAAAAACGTGTGTTTTTCGCCCGCGTTTCTCAAGGATTGGCCGAAGCTGACATTCAGTTTCATGCCGCGCGCGGTCGCGGCGGCGTTGATCTTGCCCGCCGGGTCGAACGTCTCGGCCGACATGCCATATTCGTCCGCGGCGTCTCTCGCAAAGGCGATTGCAGCCCGATTCTGGGCCATTTCCAAACGAGTGGCATCCAGGCCGCCGCTTGAATATTCGCTCGACGAAAGGTTATGCGGAACATCGATCATGAAGCCGGAATTCCGGCCTGACGTCCCTTTGCCGACCTCGCTTGCATCGAGCACGACGATTTTGTCGTCGGGCCGCAGTTGGAGGAGCCGGCGCGCCGCCGAGAGGCCGGCAAAGCCGGCGCCGATGATCAGCCAGTCCGCCGTCACGTTGCCTTCGAGGCTCCGGGCCGGGAACGACCGGCGACTGATCGCCTCCCAGCCAGAGATGCCGTTTTCTGCCGGCAAACGCCTGACGGACTTTGCGATCATCGGATCGTCTCGTCGACCGAGCGGTCCGATACGTCGATCCAGATCGTCTTCAGTTCGCAATAATTGTCATGCGCGAAGATGGATTTGTCACGTCCGCCGAAGCCGGACTCCTTGTAGCCGCCGAACGGCGTTGTCGCGTCGCCTTCACCGAAGCAGTTGACGGTGACGACACCCGCCCGGATTTCGCGCGAGAGCCGGATCGCCTTCCTCAGGCTGCCGGTATAGATCGATGCGGTCAGGCCATAGTTGGTGTCGTTGGCAAGCGTGATGGCCTCGGCAAGGGTTTCAAACGCCGTCACCGACAGGATCGGCCCGAAAATCTCCTCTTTGAACAACCGGCTCGACGGGGTGACGCCGTCGACGACCGTCGGTTCGATATAGATGCCCTTGTGCGACTTGCCACCATGGGCAACCGAAAGCTCTTCGGTCTTCACGTCGTCGAGAAACGACGAAACCTTCTCAAAATGGTTCTTGCTGACGAGGGCGCCAATGCGGTTTTCAGGGTCGAGCGGATCGCCGGTCTTCCATTCGCGCATGTAGGCGCCGATGCGCTTGAGCAATTCGTCCTTGATCGTGGACTGTACGATGAGACGCGAAGTCGCCGAGCAATTCTCGCCCATATTCCAGAACGCGCCGTTCACGACCTGCTCGGCGACGAGGTCCAAATCCTCCGCATCTTCCAGGACGACGGCCGGGTTCTTGCCGCCACACTCCAGAACGATCTTCTTGAGGTTGGAATCCGCAGCGTAACGCAGGAAGCGCCGTCCGGTCGGCGTCGATCCCGTGAAGGCCACCATGTCGATGCCCATATGCAGTCCGATGGGCTCTCCGACCTCCTTGCCGCCACCGGGCACGACATTGAAAACACCCGCTGGAATGCCGGCCTCATGGGCGAGTTCGGCCACACGCAGCGTGGTCAGTGTCGTTTCCTGCGCGGGCTTGACGATCACGGAGCATCCGGCGGCGAGTGCCGGACCGATCTTCCAGGCAAGCATCAGGAGCGGAAAGTTCCAGGGCAGCACGCAGCCGACGACGCCGATGGGTTCGCGCACGACCATGGTCAGCGCATTGGAGCCGACCGGCGCGGTATTGTCGTAAAGCTTGTCGATCAGTTCGGCATGCCAGCGGATGGTATGTATCGTCTCCGGAACGTCCACCGTCTGGCACTCGCGTATGGGCTTGCCGCTATCGAGGCTTTCCATGACGGCAAGTTCGTGGCGATGCTCTTCGAGCAGCCTGGCGAACTTGACGAGCGTGGCTTTCCGGTCGCCGGGCGTTTGCAGGCGCCAGCGGCCGTCCTCAAATGCATCTCGCGCTTTCGAGACTGCAAAGTCGACATCGCTCGCGTCGCAAGCTGCAATCTCGGCTAGCGTCTCGCCGGTGGCCGGGTTCGCCGTCTTGAATGTCTTGCCCGAATTGGATGGACGGAAAGATCCGTCTACAAAGGCGTTCGCGGGAAACTGCAGGCTCGAGGCGATCGCCTTGTACTCGGCTGCGGTCAAGGGTTCATGCATGATTGGCTCCCGACGTGATCTGGGCGACCGTGCGCTTCAAGGTGGCGACGACAGTCTGGAGGGTTCGCTTTTCTTCCGAGTTCAATCCGCGCAGCGGCGCGCGCACCGGGCCCGCCTTAAGGCCGGCGATCTCGCAGCCATACTTGATGGATTGCACGAACTTTCCGGTTTCGAGAAAATCCATGAGCGGCAGCATCGCCGTCATAATCGCGCGGCCCTTGTCGAAGTTTTTCTCGATCACGCAAGCCTCATAAAGGGCGACGTGTTCGCGCGGGAGGAAATTGGAGCCCGCGCAGACCCAGCTTTTCGCACCCCAGGCAAAGAATTCGAGTGCCTGGTCATCCCAGCCGCACGAGACTGCGATGTGAGGATACTTCCTGGCCAGGAGATGGAGGTTTGCCATCTCGCCGGAGCTTTCCTTGATTGCCTTCACGTTCCTGGACTTGCCGACGCGGGAGAAGTATTCGTCTCCCATCATCACGCCCATGCGCGCGGGGTAGTTATAGAGCATGATCGGCAGATTGGCGGCGCGGTCGACCGTCAATGCGTGAATGGCGTTTTCCTTCTCCGTCGGCAGCGCATAGGGTGGCGAGGTTACGAGGATTGCGTCGGCGCCGATCTCCTTGGCCGCGGTGGCATAGGCAACCGAATCTTCCGTTCGGGTGGCGCCGGTGCCGACGATCAATGGAATGCGATTTGCAAGGACTTGCCTGGCGTAGCTGGCCAGATCGATGCGCTCCTGCGCAGTCTGCGCATAGTATTCGCCTGTCGAGCCACCGATAATGATGCCATGCACCTTGGCCTCGATGAGTGATTCCAGGACCGCCGCGAATGCGGCCTTGTCAATCTGGCCGTCTGGGTCATGCGGCGTGATCGCCGGGGTGTAGATGCCTTCGAAGTTCAAGACGATTTCTCCATCGATGCAACGGGCACTTCGACCAGCGCGTCCGCCTTCATTCCCTGCGGTGCGATGAACATTTCCATGTTCTCGCGCGACAGTTCCCAATGCTCGAACACCAGGTCCACGACCGTATCTTCGTCATGCCGTGCGATCGCTTCGATGAAGCCATCGTGATGCTCGACAGCAAGCTGAAGCCGTTCGCGCATGTCGTCATTCCTTGGCCGGAAGAAGGTGTGGCCGATCCGCGCGTGGTCGATCAGCAGGCGGCCCAGGCTCGGCTGCAGATAGGCATTGAACGACATCTCTCCGATGATTTCGTGAAAGCGATTGTTTTCGAGCACCATGGCGAGAGCGTCGCCGGAGCTGCTCGCCGAGCAAAACCGATCCTGCGTTTCCTTCAGGTCGATGAGTTGCTTCGGTTTGAAGTTCTGAACAGCGAGCCTGCCGATTGCGGCATAGATCATCGGCGCCACCAGGAAGAAGTGCCTGAGAGTCTGATGGTTCATCGGGCTGACACGCGCGCCCCGGTTCGCCCGGATGTCGATATAGCCTTCGCCTTCCAGGCGCCGGAAGATCTCGCGGACGGGGGTGCGCGAGAGCCCGTATTGCTCGCTGAGACTGACTTCGTCCAGATCCTGGTCGGGATCGAGCTCCATCGTCAGAATCTGACGCTTTAGATCGTCGTAGAGACTGTTCTTCCCGCCCTTCATCGCGACGTTCCTCCTTGGGATTTTGCAGCGAATTGAACCCGTCGGCTCCTGTCGATGGAAGAAAGGTCGCACAGGCTTTTCGCTGAGTCAACATAATTGTATAATCTGTGTACACAATGAGTGCTACACAGAAATACAATATCGGGCTGGCCGACGTCGCCTCGCCGGTCGGCAGCAGGCGGCGGACTTTTGGCCCGTCACTTCCGTGAGGTCGCGGTTCGCTCTTGGCGTGGCATGAGGTCGGGCGTCAATGGTTTGGTCACTGTGCCAGTTCCAGCGAGATCGGAAACGATTTCGCTTTCGCAAGCGTTCTTGGTAGAATTGGTTATGGAAAATCCGGATGGCGCCAGCGCGGGGCGCTTCCGAGGCATGGAGTTGGCCTGTGTTATTCAATAGCGCGCGCCTGGATGGTCCGTCGCGGAAGGACTGCATGCGGCGTTGTCAGGGCTCTCCATCAAGTTCCCAACCTAAATTGAAATTTGGCGCTCGCCGAGATTTTGAGGAATGCGACAGGCCGGCCCAAGCCCAATAGCCATCGAGGTCGGCTCGTAAAGCTCATAGGGTATCGTGGCGGATACCCTTGAATTGTCTTCTTCCGGTCACTTGAAAGCTATCTTCAGCGACGCTCGAGGAGTGAGCCAGGCTGCCGCCAGCAAATACGCGTTCAAAACAACATGATGGAAGGTCGATTGGGATAACGCAAAGAATAGCGCCATGTTGCCTATGTCGACGATGGAAGCCAACAGCCTTGCCTGAAGCGGCGGGGAGAGGCTCGTTCAGCTCCGATTAAAGAGCGTCAGCGGCAAATCCAAAGGCTCATGGACCGACCTTTAGGAGGAGAGCGATGATTGCTCCAATGCGAGCTGAACGTGCTGGCCGCCTCCCGGCACCGTATGCTTCGGTTCTTCCACAAAGCGCCCACTACGCATCCGGCGGAAGATGCGAGTCGACGCTCCTCGTTCGTAACCTGTTGTCTACATTTCGAACCTGTTCGATGGTTAGCAGCAAAGCTTCTATTTTCTTCGCGTCGTCTGCGGTTTCCACGCTGCCTTGGATGACCACCGTATCTCCGTGAACCCGGATTTCGAAGCTGTTGGCGTCGATCTCGCTGTGGCGTCCCAGCCAATCCGTTATAGCCGCCTCCAGGCTGTCATCGTCGATTTGAGTTGCCGGGAGCGGTCCGAATGTGTGGTCGACGTTTTCCTCCAAACCGGTCTCGTCGGCGTTGTCGATGATGTAACCGGAGCTGGCATCGGTATCGAAATTCGCCTTCGTGGAGCCGTATTCCTTGTTTCGAGGATCGGTATCGCTCGCCTCGCTCCCATCGGAGTAAGGCCAACCATCGTTTCGGTCGCGTTCTTCGAAATCTCTGTAGTCTTCTTCACGCGATAGCGGCTTTGAATTCCTGGCGCGTATCATTGCGAATTCCTTTCTTCAAGGCTCTCTCAGGCTGCCGGTGGTAATCGAGGCAGCAAGTGCGAAGAGCATTGGCCTTATTGCCATCGCCGCCATTCCGAGTGAGGTGCGACGCAGCAGTCTTCCGGCCGCAAAAGCCAAAAGCGAAGCCGCCGACAGCTTTAGCCATGGATATGGCCCTAGCTGATGATGTGCCGAAGCATCGATCCATTCAGCGTTCTTTCGAACGACGATGTTTGTCTGAACGCCGATTGCTCTAACGCGCGATCGGAGAATTTCGATTTCAATCCGGAGCTGTCGCAACTGTTCATTCAACATCTCTCGAGACGGGCTGTTTTCCGATGCCTCTATGCTGACTTGAAGGGCTCTGCTCGTCTCGGGAAGAATTGCGAGGGCTTTACTCGTGCTATTCCCTCCTGAATCGCCGGATGAGCTTTGAAATCGATCCATTGTGCGTAACTTTCCTGGCTGAAGCATGTTCGCCGACTGCGCACATGCCTGCGGCGGGCGCATACTTGACCTTCGAGCTGCATCAGCGGTCAGCAGCGATCGACGTAACGGCGACCATAGCGGTCACGGTAATAACACTGTCCAGGCTGTCCCGCCACGTTGCCGATCAGGGCGCCGGACACCCCGCCGATTGCGGCGCCGACGGCCGCTCCTCTGACATTTCCCGTCGCCGCGCCGCCGATCACGGCTCCCGTGGCTGCTCCGATGCCGGCACCCTGTTCAGTCGGCGTGCATGCCGTCAGCAATGCCATGATAACCCCGGCGGTCCATATCTTTCTCATCCCGGTCTTCCTTTTCAAATAAGGGAGGATCGACTACCGATCGGAACGTGTTTGCTCCCTGGACAATCTCTTCAAATACCGGCTGCATCGAAATCCTAGCCAAAACCGGCTGTGCCTTGGCGCTTTGCGATTGCGCGCGATCATTGCTGACGGCTTTCGTGCCACCGTGAATGCGTCTTGTTCGTCCTGATGTCACCCCAACGAAAGCAACACGCAAAAGTTCCCGCCGTTGCGCCGGAACCGACAAACCTTACCGGAGTTATCCGGGCATGAACCAGATGATTTCCAAAGTTGACGCCGCCGCAGCCGCTGCCGAAGCGAAGCTACATTCCGATTTATTTTACATTCAGAGCCTTGACGACGGCATCACTCGAAAACAGGGGAAGAATGGATTTCTCTATTATATGCCTGACGGCACGCGGATTACCGGCCGGAAGGAGATCGCTCGCCTGGCGGCGCTGGCCATTCCTCCTGCCTATACGAATGTCATCATATCCATAAATCCGCATTCGCATCTCCAGGCCATCGGAACCGATGCACGAGGACGAAAGCAATACCGCTATCATCCGGATTGGCAGTCCGAACGGGATCGCTCGAAATTTAGCCAACTCGTCGACTTCTCAGGCAAACTTCCAGACATCCGGCAGCGAGTAGATCACGATCTGCGCTCTCGGGCCCTCACCATGGAGAAGGCCCTGGCAACCGTGGTATGGATGCTCGACAATCTCTATATCCGCGTCGGCAATGCGGCCTACGCGGAAGCGAACCATTCCTATGGCCTGACGACCCTGCGGAACCGCCACGTCAAGGTCGAGGGCGGGTGCCTCAAATTCCGATTTAAAGGCAAGTCCGGGAAGGAGTGGAACCTTGTGCATAGCGACCGGCGCATCGCCAACGTCGTTCGAAAGTTGCAGGAGTTGCCGGGCCAGCAGCTTTTCACATATATCGGCGACGATGGCGATTGCCGCCAGATTTCCTCACAGGACGTAAATTCCTATATTCGCGAAGCTTCCGGGAGTGACTTCAGCTCGCGCCAATTCAGAACATGGGGTGCGACCTGTATTGCGGTGGCGGCTCTCGCCGGCATGGAACCCGGTCCGTCGGAGCGGGCAATCGCACGGCAACTCAACGAAGTAATCGATTCCGTCGCCGCCAAGCTCGTGAATACGCGCGCGATCTGCCGATCGTCCTACATACATCCGGCGGCTTTCGAGGATTTCAGGGTAGGGCGTCTTCGCGAGGTTCTTAAATTCCGAACGAGCAGTGAACGGCTCCTCCGCTGGATGGACGAGGAGGAAATTCGCGTGCAGCGGTGGCTCAAAAGGCGCTCGCAGGAAAAGCACGCCGTGAACGACCAATGTCAGGAACCTCCTTCCGGGAGCGGCGTTCTACTTTCGTGAAGAGCACGAACGAAGAGGATAATATCATGCTGAATCCAACTCAGATTCGCGAACATATGGAAGTCAGAGCTGCCGATGGCAATCATGTGGGAACCGTCGATCATCTGGAGGGCGGAAACCGCATCAAGTTGACGAAGAGCGATTCGGATGATGGCCGTCACCACCTCATCCCGGTGGATTGGGTCGATCATGTCGACGCGCATGTCCACCTTACAAAAAATGCGGACGAGGTTCGCAGCCAGTGGATCTCAGTCAATTAACTGTTTCTGCGCGCCGCATTCGTTGTGGCGCGCACGGCTTCATGGGAATTCATCGCGCGGCTGATGATCCGGGTGGTCAACGATATGAGTTTGGCTCGATGCGATAAGCTACCTGCCGATGCCGTTCAGACGTTTTCTATTCGCGTGACATGTATGAAGATCTGGCGTCATCTTTGTATCGACATGCAATGTATGTTCGTTGAGCAGACACCCTGGCATGTACCGTGGATGTCTCGTACTCTGGATCCGATAGCCGAAGTCGCCGGCCGATTTCCCGAGCGTACTATTTTCACCCGCTTTATCCCGCCATCGCGTCCCGACCTCATGCCTGGCAAGTGGCGGGACTATTATAAAAAATGGGAGATGATGACCACCGGTCGGCTGCCCGCCGATTCCATGCTGCTCGTAGCCCCGCTTCGGCGTCTTGTTCCTCCTGGCCGTATCTTCGACAAGCTTACCTACTCGCCTTGAACCGATGGTCGCCTTCATCGAATCCTAGCCAGGGAGAATGTGGATACCTTGGTGATCAGCGGCGGTGAAACAGATGTTTGTGTACTGGCTGCCGTACTCGGTGCAATTGAGTTGGGCTATGGAATTATCATTTTGAAGGACGCGGTCTGTAGCGGTGACGATGATGGGCATGAGGCGGCGCTGACGCTGCTTGAACGTCGATTTTCCGTTCAATCTGAGATGATGTCTGTCCAGGAATTTCTGTCTGCCTGCTGACCGGAAAGGTTTTGTCGCTTGTCCATCGAGCGCGGTTGTCGAATGCCGGCTGACGCCGTGACTTTCGGCAGTTGCCTCGGATAAGAGCCCCCTCGAATTGTTTGTCGTGCCATGTGAGACATGTAATGAGTAGGCCAGAGCCAAGCGCTGATATGCGCTTGGGGGCCGAGCTGCTCGGCCCTGATTTGCCGTTCGATAGAGGAATATTTAATGGATCGAGGCGGCGGCGCGCATTGATGGTTCGCCAAGCATTTGGGCAAGCGTCGTCCGGGCTCGCGATACGCGGCTTTTTATCGTGCCGATTTCGCAACCGCAGCGCTGGGCTGCAGTTTCGTAGGACGCGCCGTCGACGATAAGGAGCAACGCATCCCTTTGATAGGCGGGAAGGCGCGTCAGCGCCATGCTGACCTCGGCGGTATAGATGGAAAGCTGCTGTTGGCATGGCACCGGAATCTCGAAGAGTTCTTCGTCGGTTGAGCGCAACTGCACGCGCTTCTGTCGTTTGTACTCGGTCATGTAGGTATTGCGCATGATGGTGAAGGCCCAGCTCTTCAGCCTTGTGCCCGGCACGAAGCTATCTATATGCACAAGAATCTTCCTGATCGTCTCCTGGGTCAGATCATCGACGTCCGTGTCGTTGGAGACGAACCGCCTCGCGAAGTTACGCAATGCGGGAAGCAGGGCAACGATGTCATTTTGTAGCGACGTCTGCGGTTCTGTGAGCATTTGGCTTCTCCTCTTGAGATATACCAGCAATGCTCGCAATAGCGGCTTGTTCCGTGACTTTTTCGTCTGTACGCCAGCGGACATTGAGACGCATGATCGTGGTGCACCGTATGCCAAACCTGTCTCGCAATGCTTCTGTTTACGGAAAACGACTTGAAGACCGGCGACATTGTCCGAAGGTCTCGGCCAATTATGCGAGGCTGCCGTTATAGAGGTGTTTTTATTCGCTCCCGACCTGGCTCTTATCGAAAATTGGAGAGATGACACGGGAACTCCCGGGATGATCCGGCGTTAGAAGAGCGGACTATCTTGAGGAGGAGTAAAGGCCGTGGAACGCATCAAGCCCGAGGGGACGAAAGTCACCATTTCCGTTTGGTCGGTGAAGGACTATGCCAGGCTCCATAATCTAGGCGAGGATGAGGAACGCCGGCTCCGTCAACTTTTCGGCTCCTTCGCGACTGCTTCCGAGCTTCGGCATAATACGAGACGGCGGCCCAAGTGGCGCTAGCGGCCTCGCCACATTGTTTATCGTAGCCTGTGCTGTTTTGCGGCCGGATCATCCGGCAACTTCCGCCTGATCTTATCGGATAATATTTGTAGTATCTAATTTATGGAATTGCGGAAAAGGAAATTTCTCGACCGGATCCGGATTTTGAAGGAGGAGTGGATATGAAAGTGCTTATCGTCGAGGATGAGGCTCTCATCGCCTTTCATTTGAAAGCAATTGCAACCGATGCCGGATTTACGCCGCTCGGTCCGGCGTCGACGATGGAGCAGGCGCTCGCATACGCACCCCAGGCAGACATCGCTTTAATTGATGTCGGTCTCTCCGACGGCAAGAGCGGATTGCAACTCGCGAGACGGCTTATCGACCGCTATCATACGACAGTTATCTTCATCACAGGCATTCCCGAAACTCTGAAAAATGGCGTGGCGGGCGCATTTGCCACGATAGCCAAGCCATTTTTCGACGAAGAGGTCGCTGCCCTGCTGCAGCGCGCTGCGGAAGCCCGTTTGCCGGGGCGTCCGCATGTGACGGTCTGACCATCGCGGGAGTTCTTCATCCTATTCCGCCAGCTCCCAAATGACGCTCCATGGCTCGAGCTCGTCGCCCGCAATATTGCCGCATATGAACAGTGCCGCGTCTCCGGTCGGCACGGATATCGTCACAGGGCGGTCCGACAAATTGGCCGTCAAGCGAAGTGTTGACTGACCCATTTGCCAGCTTACGCGCAAGAGCGGGCTATCTGTGTCGTGAACCGTCGCGTGAACTGGCCGCTGTCCGAGAAGGGGCATGATTTTCTGATGCCGCAGCCTGATGAGGTCTCGATAGTGTCGACCGAAGGCCTGGTCGGCCTGGAGTTTGTCCCACTGCAATTTTGCGCTGTGAAACGTTGCATCGCTCGCGGGGTCGACGGCATCTTTCGCATCGAAACCCGGCAGCCGCCTTAGCTCTTCCTTGCGACCAAGCCTCACCTTGTCGTTAAGCTCCTCATCGAAATCGCAAAAGAACGGAAATGGCTGTGTGCAGCCCCATTCCTCGCCCATGAACAGCATCGGAACTTGCGGGGCGAGCAGATAGATTGTCGCGATCGCCTTCATGGTTTCAGCCGGATGGGAGGCAACCATTCGATCGCCTTTCGCCCTGTTGCCGATCTGATCGTGGTTCTGGATGAAGGAAAGAAAAGCGGTCGGCGGCAAGGAAGTGCTTGGCTTCCCTCTGGATCGCTGGCGATAGGCCATATGCTCGCCTTGAAACGCAAAACCTTCAGCAAGAGACCGGCGAGCGCGCGGCAGCCAATCGGCATAATCTCCATAATAACCGAAGGTCTCGCCTGTCGCTGCTGCATGAAGCGCGTGGTGGATATCGTCATTCCACTGCGCGGTGAAATGCCAAGCCTCGCCATCCGGCTCTCGAGCAAGGAGAGCGGAATCGTTATCTTCATTTTCAAGCATCAGGTGTATGTGACGATCGGGAAAGCTCCGCCGGACGCGCTCGGCAAGCTCGATCAGGATATGCGGATCGCTGTTGTCCTTCATCGCGTGAACGGCGTCCAGCCGCAGGCCGTCCATTCGAAACTCGCGGATCCAATAAATCGCATTTTCGATCACAAAATTTCGCACCTGACGCCCGCCTTCGCCATCGAAGTTCAAACCCTTGCCCCAAGGGCTTTCGTGCCGGGCGCTGAAGATCGGGGCATAGGATGGCAGGTAGTTGCCGTCCGGTCCAAAGTGGTTGTAGACGACATCCAGAAAGACACAGATACCACGCTCATGCGCGGCATCGACAAGTCTCTTGAGATCTTCGGGGCGACCGTAGCTGCTATCTGGAGCATAGGGGAGCACACCGTCATATCCCCAGCCGTAGCGTCCTGGAAAGTCGCTGAGCGGCATGAGCTGGATCGCGGTCACGCCGAGCGATTGCAGATAATCCAGCCGTTCCATGGCCGAGGAAAATGTACCGGCTTGTGTAAATGCGCCGATATGAAGTTCGTAGAGGACCATCTCTTCCCAGGGCCGACCTTTCCAGTCCGCTCTGCTCCAGGCGAACTGCGGCTGAACGACCTCACTCGGGCCGTGAACGTCCGCCGGCTGGAATCGCGAGGCTGGGTCGGGCACTTCAAGGCCATCGGGGAGAATGAATTTGTAAAGATCGCCAGGCCTCGCCTGCTGCATCTTCAAGACATGCCATCCTCCCTCCCTTGGCTGCATCGTCCAGTCTCCGTGCTGGTCGATCCGGAGAGTCACCCGTTCGGCCAGCGGCGCCCATAGGCGAAACAACACCGCGTCATCCCGGATTTCAGGCCCGAATGTATAGGCTTCTCTCATGTCAATCCGTCCGCTCTTCATAGGACCCCTTCCGAGAGGCCGAACGCATTTTGCCGTCGAGTGTTCCTCCGCGGGAACGGATTGCACGAGAGTTTCGTTGATAGAGGCCGGCTCGCTTCAAGGGGACGCCATGAATATTCCGACTTCCACCTATCGGCTGCAATTTCGCGGCGGCGTTACGTTTGAGCGCGCCGTTAAGCTGGTTCCGTATCTGGAAGACATCGGCATCAGTCATGTCTATGCGTCGCCGATCTTTACGGCAACGACCGGATCCACACATGGTTATGATGTCACCGATCCGAACGAGGTCGATCCGGCTCTCGGCGGGCGACAGGGTCTGGATGTCTTTGTCGCGGCCCTGCAACGCGCCGGCATGGGGCTAATCCTCGATATCGTTCCGAACCACATGGCGGCCTCGATCGAGAATGTTTGGTGGCGTGATGTGCTGGCGCACGGCCGGCATAGTGCCTTTGCCGGCTATTTCGACATCGACTGGAGCCGGAAGCTGACATTGCCGCGGCTTGGAAAGCCGGTGGATGAGGCTTTGGCGGCAGGCGAATTCAAGCTTCGGTATGACGCCGCCAACGGCCGGATGATGCTTTTCCATTTCGACGATCCGCTGCCGCTTTCGGACGAGAGTGCAAAAGAGGTCTTGGCGGAAGCCGGTTTCGACGCCGCGCGATTGCAGGCCTTCTCCGCCGACCCGGTCCGAATGAAAGAGCTGCTCGGAAAGCAGCATTGGCAATTGCTGTGCTGGAAGGATGCCGCGGCAAATTTGAGCTACCGTCGTTTCTTCGAGGTTGCGGAGTTGGTCGGCCTTAGAGTGGAAGACCCTTCCGTGTTCGAAGCGACGCATCGTCTTGCGATCGATCTGGTCCGCTCCGGCCAGGTCCAGGGGCTGCGTATCGATCATATCGATGGTTTGGCGGATCCGAAGGCTTATCTCGACCGCTTGCGACAAGCCGTCGGCTTCGAGACATTCCTTGTCGTCGAGAAGATTCTCGGGCCTCATGAAGCCTTGCCATCGGATTGGCCAGTTTCCGGAACGACCGGATATGAATTCATTACGGCCATGGCCGATCTTTTCGTCGAGGAAGAAGGGCTCGGCAAGATCGATGCGGCATACAGAATGGTCGGCGATGATCACGTCAACTTCGCAAGCGCGCTGAGGGCCGCGAAACTGCAAATGGTCGAGCGCAATTTTGCAGGGGAAATGGCGCGATTGGCCGAACTCGCGCATCGTCTCCTTCCGCAGTTCGGCGAGGAAGCGCTTTCCACGGCACTTCGGGAGCTTCTGACGGCTTTTCCGGTCTACCGCACATACGGATATCAGGGCGCGTTGTCAGCAGAAGATGACGCCGTCCTGCGCGACGCCATCGAGAGGGCTCGTCTCTCGTCCGCGTCGCCGGCGGCGCTGAATGCGCTGGGCGAGCTGCTCCGAGGCGAAATCGCTGACTCCGAGGCCATGGAGTTCAGAGCTCGTTTGCAGCAACTGAGCGGCCCGGTAATGGCAAAGTCGGTCGAGGATACGCTTTTCTACCGCTATAATCGCCTGCTTGGGATGAACGAGGTCGGTGGCGAGCCGGCGCGATCGCCCGGAGGTGTCGCCGCGGTTCATCGTTTCATGCTGGATCGATGCCGGCGGCAACCGTGCGGACTATCCGCAACCTCGACGCATGATACCAAACGCGGCGAGGATGCGCGTGCGCGCCTCTACGCTTTAACGCAACGCCCCAAGCTGTGGATTGACGGGGTCGAACGCTGGCGACGCATGAATGCTCGCTTTCGCTCCGATCTTGCCGATGGACCGGCGCCCGAACCCAATATCGAGTGGATGCTGTATCAGGCGCTCCTCGGCATCTGGCCGGCCCCGATGAGACAACGCGATCGGGAAGATCTGCGCGAGCGGCTTTCGGCCTATGCCCAAAAGGCGATCCGCGAGGCGAAACTACGAACGGACTGGATGGATTCCGATGAGGTCTATGAAGCGGCGGTGCTCGATTTCGTCCGTGAGCTTCTCTCCGAGACGAACAATGAGTTTTTGACCGATTTCGGGTCAACCGTCGCTCCCTTCGTCGAGCTTGGTCATCGCAACAGCCTTTCGCAGCTGCTGATCAAGCTCACCGCCCCCGGTATTCCGGATATCTATCAGGGGGCCGAAACACTCGACTTCAGCATGGTCGACCCCGACAACAGAAGGCCGGTTTCTCATATTTGGGCTGGGGCGCCCAGGTCGGAACCGGCGTCCTTGAAGAGACAGATCACTCGCAGCGTACTGCGCTATCGCCGTGACAATCCCGATCTCTTCCTCAACGGGACTTACCTGCCGCTGGAGGTCGCAGGTCCGAAGAAGGACAGCCTCATCGTTTTCGCGCGCTTTTTTCGCGAACAGGTTGCGATCACCGTCGCCTCGCGCCTGGCCGATCCGGACAGGCCCGTATCCGAATTTTGGGAGGATACCACCATCGTCATGCCGCCGGAGATCGATTGCCGCATGCGAGATCTGCTGACGGGAAACCTATGGCCTTCCGGAGATCTTGCTGTCGCTGGCTTGCTGGCGGTTCATCCGGTCGCGTTCCTTGTGAAGCCGGATTAGCGCGTGTAGGCCCAGGCCCGCAGCTGCGAGCCAACCTTTTGGAACAAAGCGACTTATTGGGGTGTTTCTGCTGGGCATCAACGATGAGGTTTCCATGACAGACGACCGAAAGCGGACTGCGATTGAGCCGGGGGACTTTACGCGCCTGGGTGCGACTTATGACGGCGCCGGCGTCAATTTCGCGCTCTTTAGCGCCTATGCGGAAAAAGTGGAGCTTTGCCTTTTCGATGATTCCGGCAGCCGGGAGGTCGAGCGAATTGTTCTGCCAGAATTCACGAATGAGATCTGGCACGGTTATGTGCCGGGATTGAAGCCGGGTGCCTTATACGGCTATCGCGTCCATGGTCCTTTCGAACCGGAAAAGGGGCATCGTTTCAATCCTCACAAGCTGCTCGTCGATCCTTATGCCCGTGAGCTCGTGGGGGCCGTGGAATGGTCTCAGGCGCAATTCGCTTATATCCTGGACGACGAGCAGAAAGACCTTTCCTTCGACGATACGGACAGCGCTGCGCAAATGCCCAAATGCCGCGTCATCGACCTCGCGGACAAGGACAGGGCGCCGAGCCAAAAGCCATCCGTTCCGTGGTCTCGTACAATCTTTTACGAGACCCACGTCAAGGGCTTGACCATGCTGCATCCGGCAATCCCGGAGAATTTGCGCGGCACCTTCGAGGGCGTGGGGCAAAAGGTCATCGTCGATTATATCAAGAGCCTGGGGATTACGTCCGTCGAACTGCTGCCGATCCATTTCTTTCCCGACGACAGCTATCTGTTGGACAAGGGGCTCCGCAACTATTGGGGCTATAATACGCTCGCCTTCTTTGCCCCAGCCTCCCGCTATTACGGTCCAAACGGCCTCATCGGCTTTCGGGAAATGGTGCGTGCATTCCATGATGCCGGCATCGAGGTTATCCTGGACGTCGTCTACAACCATACGGCCGAGGGCAATGAGCTTGGCCCGACCCTTTCCTTCAAGGGGATCGACAATTTTTCCTACTATCGCACTTTGCCTGACCAGCCGCGCTACTACATCAACGATACGGGGACAGGTAATACGATCAATACGTCCCATCCGCGCGTTCTGCAGATGGTCACGGATTCCCTGCGCTATTGGGCCGAAGAGATGCATGTCGATGGCTTTCGCTTCGACCTCGGTACCATCCTTGGTCGCGAACCGGAAGGGTTCGATCAGCGCAGCGGTTTTTTCGACGCGGTCGGACAGGATCCCGTGCTTTCACAAGTCAAGCTGATCGGCGAGCCTTGGGATATCGGTCCCGGCGGCTATCAGGTCGGCGGATTTCCTCCGGGGTGGGCGGAATGGAACGACAAGTATCGGGATACGGTGCGGGATTACTGGAAAGGTACGCCCGGCACCACAAGAGATTTCGCCGCGAGAATTCTGGGATCCGGGGATGTCTACGATCTGCGAGGGCGCAGGCCGTGGGCGAGCGTCAACTTCATTGCGGCTCACGACGGCTTCACGCTCAACGATCTGGTCTCATACAACGATAAGCATAATGAGGCCAACGGGGAGGAAAACAGGGACGGTCACAGCGATAACCGCAGCTTCAATTACGGTGCGGAAGGGCCGACTGAAGACGAGGGCATCAATGCAATCCGCGAGCGGCAGAAACGCAATTTCCTGGCGACGCTCTTCCTTTCGCACGGGACGCCGATGTTGCTGGGAGGCGATGAAATCGGCCGAAGCCAGATGGGCAATAACAACGGCTATTGCCAGGACAACGAGCTCAGCTGGCTCCATTGGCAGGATGCCCATGGAAGCGCCGAAACGCTGCAGATGTTTGCGCGACGCCTGATCTCCCTGAGACAGGAACACTCCATTTTAAGACGAGAGAACTGGCGAGACGGCCTGGTCGTCACATGGCTCAATCCCGCCGGCGACGAACAAAGCGAAGAGGAATGGGCAAACGGTGATTGCACGGCGATAGCGCTGCGGCTTTCGCGCTCGCACCCTCTCGAAGAGGGGTGGGACGACGTGCTGATTTTGTTCAATCCCCGCGACGAAAATGTCGGCTTTACCCTGCCGGATGACAAGCGCTGGATGCGCGAGGTTTCGACTTCGGACCCGCGCGCGCAAGGCGCGGAAGCGATCGCCGATGGAACACTTGATCTCGAAAGCCGGAGCCTGGCGATGCTGCGGTCGAGCTGAGCCGGGCTCCGGCTTTATGAAAGTGCGACGGGCGGCTGCGGCTATCGCGCGCGGTCGTCTCCGTCGTTTCGAAATTGTAATCGGGCAGCACTTCTATTTGGCCTTATGACCCTTGCCTTAAGTCAACAGTCGACATCCAGAGGAGGATATAGTGTTCAAACGCTTAATTTTACTCAGTTTCGCTTTTGCCCCCGCCACGGCTTTCGCGCAATCGGCTGATCTGGAGGCGACCTGCAAGGCTGTCGCTCAGAATTTCTTCCTGTCCGAGAAGTTTGCGATTGGCGCGATTCAGTCATTTCCGGAACTCAAGCCGCCCGGTGTTCGCATGGCTTATTCCACTCGGGCCGGCACGGCTCCGGCCGACATGACCGACACGTTCGAATGCGAATTCGCAAAGCAGGACAAACCCCATGAGCTCGTCAAATTCTGCGTGTCGACCACTTGCTACACCGCCAACGATGACGATGCCGACCGCAAGCGCCGCTTCGAGGAGATGCGTATTCTTCTGCAGCGAGCCGAGCAATAAGAGCGCGACCTGCAAGAGGAGGAACCCAGGCATCCGGGCGAGATAGCTTGGGAATACCGAGAATCAACATCGCGGCGGCGTGCTGAAAAGCGGAGTTGTCACACGAGCCGGGCGAGGCGAGATTTTCCAGATGGCGATCCAGTCAGCGACCATTGTCTCGATGTCCTGATTTCTACGCCGATTTCGCCAGGGAAGGCCGTGTTCTGGAATTCCATGATCAACACGCCCCAGAGGTCGAACATGACGACGTTTTACTTTCATACGAGAGACAGGGAAAGTGTACTGGAGGATGATCAGGGGCAAGATTTCCCGGATCTCATCTGCGCTATCGATGAGGCCAAGCGGATCCTGGCGGAAATGGCGGCGGACGGAATTCCGCAAAGGGGCGGGGAGCGACTTGTTGTCGAGATTGCCAGGAGCGACAAGGTCGCCCTTGTGCAGTTGGCTCTCACGATGGAGATTGCCTACCTTGCGCTTGAACAGGACACGGTAAAGCCCTAGCCAGGCAGCGCTTTCACGGGGAAGCTGGCTGCCCGGGTACGGCATTTCGACAGACGAAGCGCCGTCGCCATATACGCTGCGGCCGCAGGCTAATGGTGCTTGAAATACTGCACTTCGCGCTCGTGTTTTTCTGCGGCTTCCCGGGTCTTGAAGGTTCCGAGGTTCTTGCGCTTTTGCGTCTTTGGATCGACCTTGCGCGAATAGAGACGATATTCACCGGATTTAAGTTTGCGGATCATGGGGCGATCTCCTTTACCAGGAATATAATTCCGAAAGAGCGCTGGAGTTCCGGGACCCCTGCCGCCGGGCGCGTTTGCCTCTTCGCGTTCCCTGCGCAAATTGCCGAGCCAACTGGCCGCTGGCGTGGCCGCCGCATCGGCGGCGGCGAAAGATTCCAAAGGTGAAGCGGTTCACTATGCAGACATGCCTCATGCGGTTGACCATAAATGGCAAGTGGACCGCCATCACGCCTGATAAGACGCTCTGATAAAGGCTCCTCCCCGGCGAGCAGAAGGTGATCCATCTCTCCTTACGACGTCGTCGGGGACAGGGCGGCTGCGGGGATGCGCAGCGCAATTCTCAATCCGGCCGGATTCCACTCGCGCTGGATGGATCCTTGCAGCGAGCCAATTGTCGCCCGCTCGAGTTGGGTGCCGAAGCCGCCGGCTCCCTCGGGTCGTTTGACCGGCGGTCCCCCGGTCTCGGTCCATAGCAATGTGAAATCCTTGTCGCATCGGACATCGATGTCGATGCGCCCATCATGTGCGGAGAGGGCGCCGTATTTTATCGCGTTCGTCGAAAACTCGTGCAATAGCAATGCAAGCGACGTCAGCATGGCGCCATGCACCGTGATATCGTGCCCTCGTATCGATACCCGCTCTATATTGCCGTTCTGATGCGCGGCGAAAAGAGCCTTGACGAGCGTGAACAGAGTCGTTTCCCGAGACTCGATCATGTCGCGGCCGATATCGGGCAATGTTAGCTCATAGGCGATCGCCAATGCGGCTATTCTTTCCCGCATATCGCTTGCAAGCTCCTGTGGCGAGGTCGCGGCACGCTCGCTTAGCCCGATGACGGCATTCATGATCGCAAAGATGTTCTTTACGCGATGGTTCATCTCCTGAAGCAGCAGCATCTGGCGCTCCGCAGCGCGCTTGCGCTCGGACACGTCGCGCGCAACCTTTGAGGCGCCGATGATGTTTCCATTGCTGTCGCAAACAGGCGAAACCGTTAGCGAGATATCAAGGAGGGTTCCATCTTTGCGACGTCGAACGGTTTCATAGTGTTCGATCCTCTTTCCCGCGCGAATGCTGGCGATGATCGTGTCTTCCTCGTGTAACCTGTCCTCGGGGATGATAAGGGTTATATGCTTGCCGATCGCATCCTCGGCGGTGAAACCAAAAAGTCGTTCGGCACTCCTGTTCCAACTGGTGATAACGCCGTTGACAGACTTGCTGATGATGGCGTCGTCAGAGTTTTCGACAATGGCGGCAAGCAAGGCCTGCGCCGGCGGAGCGTGGATGCCGGCTTCCTCCTCGGACGCAGCCTTTCGCTGTGCTGGCGGCAAAATTCCTTCCGCCTTGTACTCGCGGGCTGTTACCGGCGCCGGATGGTCTGTCTCCCCCCTCATCTCTCTCTCCCAGTTTCACATTCACGGGCAGCGCGCGTCGGTCCCTGCCATGTTCCCACACTTGCGCAAAAACTGAGCCGCATCCCCATTGCAAGAGTATCCGTCTTGTCTGCCGACGAGCACCGGCGATGAACAGGCGGATCACATCAATAAACTAGGTATTGCTGTGAACTTTGCCACAGAATCCGCGTTTCTGTCTGATAGCGTACGTTCGTTGTGGCGCGCTTCCAGGAAGAATAGTCTTCTGTGTCCGCTGACAGGGGGTGCCGATGGCAAGGGATGGTTTATCCTCTTGCCCAACCAGGAAGAAGCGATCCATGCCCGCTCCTCACCAATCCGTCATTCGAAACAAGCTCCTCTCGCTCCTTCCCCCTGCTGACTATGAGCAAATCGCAGCCGAATTTGAGCATATCGTGCTGCCGCGCGGCACTGTCATCGGAGAAGCCGGACAGCCGATCGACTACGTGTATTTCCTGTCATCAGGCATAGGGTCCATCGTGGCTTCCACGCCGGAAGGCCGCCGTGCGGAGGCGGGAGTGTTCGGGTTCGACGGCTATGTGCCTACATCCGCTGTCGCGGGCACCGAGTTCAACGCTCACGATGTCATCATTCAGCTGGATGCCGAAGCCTATCGGATAAGCTATGCTTCGTTTCGCTATCTCATGGACCGCAATCGGAACCTTAACAAGCTCATGATCCGCTCCATCGAGGCATTTGCCGTGCAATTGGCCTATACCGCCATTTCGAACGCCCTTCATGAGGTCAATGAACGGTTGGCACGATGGCTGTTGATGTGCCATGATCGGGTCTCCGGGAATGAAATCGCCCTGACCCATGATTTTATCTCCCTGATGCTTGCCGTGCGTCGACCAAGCGTGACTACGTCGCTGCATATATTGGAAGGTAACGGCTTCATCACGGCGCAACGAGGGAATATCACGATCCGGAACAGGCCCGCGCTGGAAGAATTCGCTCACGATGCCTATGGAAAGCCCGAGGAAGAATACAGGCGCTTGATGAAAGGCATCTTTTGATGCCGATGGCACCGGCACCATCGGCATTATCGTTTGGAAGCAAGAATAGAAGCGGCTTCTATGACACGCTACTTCTTTCATATTCGTCGAAATGGCGAAGTGGTTCGCGACGGCGAAGGCGACGAGTTCGCGACGATGGACGATGCGCGTTCGAGCGCAATAAAAGCCGTGCGGGAGCTTGTCGCTGCTCGGATCAAGAACGGCGAGGTTGTTCCCGATGAACATCTGGACGTGCGCGATGAGGCCGATGCATTAAAATTTTCGATCTCGTTCCACCAGGTGGTTCGCGATCATCTCAAGCTGCGGCGCCTCAGAAATCGCCGATAAGTCGGCGATATTCCGCCTCCGGCTTGCCGTAGCAGCTCCCCGCGAACTCCTCCATTCCTTTTCGATCGCGGATCGTTATGCGACCGCGTTCCGCCCGCACAAGCTTTTTGCCCTCAAGCACATGCAATGCCGTCGTGATGCTCGGTCTTCGCACACTAAGCATGGAGGAGATGAACTCATGGGTTAAGGTTATCTCGTCGCCTTCGACCCTGTCGTGACACATGAGCAACCAGCGGGCAAGCCGTTCATCGACCTGGCAATTTGCGTTGCACAAGGCGGTATAGGAAATCTGTGACGCAAAAGTCTGGATGAAGCGGGCCAGCAGATTTGCAAAGACGGGATTTTTCGGGAGAGCGGCTTGAAGGGCCTGCAAGGGTATTCGAAGGCCCTGGCCCTCCACCTGCATGAAAACCTCATGGATGCTGATCGTTCCCCCGACGCCCGCCGGCATCGGTGAAAAACCCTCTCGCCCGAACATCCCCGCCTCGGCACGCTGATCGGCCGTTGAGACCGTGACGACGGACCCTATTCCGCTACAGAGAAAATAGACGTCGTCTATCGGGCTATCGGCGCCGGCAATGTTGAAGCCACGGCTGAGGTTGACGGATTCGAGCTGCTTGCTGATCTTGCGAAATTCATTCTCAGGTAGACGAGCGAGAAGCCGGTTTCTTATCATTGAACGTTCTAGGTCGGGCATGGCTCTCGCAGGAGATCGGGCATGAAATGAGGCGGGCTGGCCGGCAAGCCCGGAGCTTTTTGGACGGATGCCGATTCTATAGCACCCTCGCGTTCGGGGATGATTTTAGGTACGCTGGCAGACGCTCCCGCCATCTTGAGGCGGACAGACGCAGGCGATTTTCTCAGGAGAGATCAGCGGCGCTATCGCGAGGAGAGGTTGTTTCCTGGTGAAGGAGGATACGAGCTGCGCCGAACGGTTGCCCTTGCGGGATGGAGTGGGCACGGCAAGGGCCGGGAAACGGAAGGGCGGAGCCTGCGCAATTTGAACGGCGCAACAGCCATGACGGGTACACAGGCTCGCTATGCGGCAAGGAATTCTCGCGCCGGAGGGCGGCGCATACGGGCCGCAACCGGAGACAAAGTGGAAGGACCGAGGCCAGGATCACCGGCCTGCTGCGGAACGATCGCTGAATTCCCGTTTCGATCGGACGATCAGAACGATGCTACTTCCCCAATTGCTTGGCCATCTGCAAGTGATGTTCGAGAGTAGGTCGCGTATTGGCAGCCCATGCCTTCAAGGCTGGGTTGTCGCCTTTTTCACCGTATCGCTTGAAAAGGTCGACGGCACTGGCATGCGCAGAACGTTGATCGGAATCATAGCGTTGAATGAATTCCTTTCCATTCAGCTTCTGGAGTCTCGCCAACATCTTTTTCTGGTTGGAGGTCATATCCGGGGGAAGGGTTGCATTTGCCTTGCCGCTCGTCACCAGATCTTTCAATTGCATTGTTGTCTTTTGGTGATCGTCGACCATCTGCTGGGCAAAGGCCTTCGTCTGCTTATCGCCACGCTGCAAGGCGAGCTTGCTGGCTTCGATTTCGAACATGTCGCTGCTTGCGGCCTCGTTGACGAAATCCTGCGTTGTGGGCGCGATGCCGACCAGGGAATTGACGCCTGTCTTTTCGGCAGCTGATTGGGCAAATGCCGCCGCGGCGAGGGAAACTATTGCTGCGGTGAGAATGAAACGCTTCATGGCACTCTCCTTTCTTCGATATCCGAACTCCGGAAAGTCCCGAGCGTTCCATTTTCAAAGCGCAATCGTCGTAGAGGCGGCATTGAATAATAGTGTCAAGGCCATCCCGCCGTCCCTGGGAAAACGGCTTTGCGCTTTACGGGGCCTGCACTCGCATCCCGCGTCAGCGTCTCATCACATTCATGACGAGCGAAACGACGAAGAAGATGAGGAAGATAAAGAACAGGACCTGTGCGATAGAGGCCGACGCACCCGCGATCCCGCCGAATCCGAGGGCGCCTGCGATCAAGGCGACGACGAGGAATACCAAGGCATAATAAAGCATCTTACTCTCCATTGTTTGCTGGATGGAGAACGGAGCTGATAGTTCTTTGTTCCAAAAATCGGAGGCGGCGTCAGCCTGCGAATATCCGTTGTCGTGACGATGCCTTCTGGCCACCCCCAGCGGGCGGCGGGGGTTCGGCGGCATCGAAGTACATTTTCGCCGGTGCCGTCAGCACGAACCAGAGGCTGGCGCCAAGCAGGAAGAGACCTGCTGCCTCATCGCTGGCCGGCACGCAAAAGGGAAAAGCGGCGCCGGTGAGCAAGACCGTCAGGCGTGTGGCCCATTCTGCCTCGCGCTTGCGCGCGGCCCTGGCGGCCAGCGCGCGATAGGACCGTATATCGTAGTCCTGGCTGATCCGGGCAAATGCCAGCAGATGAAGGGACGGCGCACAAAGCATCAGGAGTGTGCCAAGCGCGAAAATATAGATGGTGCCGTCAAGCAGCAGGCTGCTTGCCGAGAGCAGAATGAAAATGACGATAATGTTCCAAAGGGGTGCAAGCTTCTGGGGAGGATGACCTGTGCGTTCATGCCAAATCCGCATGGCCGCCGCCGCTGCAAGAAGCAACGGTCGATCAATGTGACGATTAAGGAATTCCATGGCGCGCCCTTCCAAAGCTCGCGCCAGCTATCAGCAGAGAAATTCGGCGTCAGCATGGCAGGATCCCGAATGCCATGTGAAAGATGCGTTTCTCTGCTCATTGATGCCGGCTGGAACATTCCACGACCGGCAGGGTTGATTGCACGCTTCGCCTTTTGCAAGCGGCTCCGGCAGTGCGCCGGCGCAACCTCAGGTCACAGTACCGAAACTCTGGAAAACCTTTCGCCATGACACTTCTCGACGAGGCCATCAAGATCGCACTCAAGGCTCATGAGGGTCAAACCGATAAGACCGGTCGGCCGTACTTCGAACATTGCCAACGGATTGCGCTTCTTGTTTCCGGTGATGAAGCCCGTACGGTCGCCTATCTTCACGACGTTGTCGAGAAAGGAAAGGATTGGACGCCGGATCGCTTGCGAGAAGAAGGCTTTCCGACGCGGATTGTCTCCGCCGTCGAAGCGCTGACGCGACGCCCGGATGAAGCGGATGATGAATTCATCAATCGCGCAGCGTCGAACGCCCTGGCGCTGACGGTCAAACGCGCCGATCTCGAAGACAATCTTTGGCAAAGCGAGCAGACCGGCCAAAGCAGGGCAAAATATGAGCATGGTCTGCGTGTGCTGCTTGAGGTTACGAATAGAAATAGACATCGTCTGTAACGCCCCGTCTCTCTGCCGCTTCGACTGCAACTGAAGCGCTCTGCCACCAATCTGATCTGCCTGCCCGGTTCTTCGGGAACGCTACCCTCCCTTCGCGGTTAGATCATCGGCCCAACCCGAGGAGAACGATGATGAGCCTGAAGGCGCTAGCCCTGAACGCAACTTTGAAGACCTCCCCTGACAAGGAGCCATCCTCCACAGGCCGAATGCTTGCGCTTGTGGCGGAGGCGCTTGCCGGCGAAAAGGTGGAGTCGACCACAATTCGCCTTGCCGACTTTAATGTTCTGCCCGGCGTCACATCCGATCAGGGGCCGACAGACGATTGGCCGAAAATCCGCCGAATGATTCTGGAGGCGAACATTCTGATCATCGGTACGCCGATCTGGATGGGACAGCCGTCGAGCGTCGCGAAACGCGCGTTGGAGCGCATGGATGCCTTTCTGTCGGAAACGGACGAGAAGGGCCGAATGGTGTCGTATGGCCGTGTCGCCGCAGTGGCGGTGGTCGGCAATGAGGACGGCGCCCATCATGTTTCCGCAGAGCTTTACCAGGCACTCAACGATGTCGGCTTCACGATCCCGGCCAACGCTGTCGCCTATTGGGTAGGGGAGGCCATGGGGAGCACGAACTTCGTTGATCTGGACGCAGTTCCGGATAACGTCGCCAAGGCGGTCAAGATGCTGGCGCGCAATACGGCGCATCTGGCGAGATTGCTGAACGAGAACGAATATCCGGGTCAAGGATAAGGGCGTGTCTGTCGGTCGGCCGGGAAACGGCGCGCATCTCGCGTCAAGGCTCCCGGCCAAAGTCCTTCCGAAGTTCTTTCTTCGCCTTTTCCAATGTCGCGCGCCGCGATTTCGAAAGCTGATCGCCCGCTCGATTGATATAGAAGTTCAGCATTGACATGGCGGATTGAAACGGGCGGGCTTTACGCTGTTTGCTATGTTCGGCGGATTGCTTCAGGGAGGCGGCGATCTCCTTGGCGCTACCCTTCTTGAACACGCCCTTCTCGAGATCGAGGGAATCGCTACTTTCCGTCACATGATGCGACCATTTCCTTGTTTCGTGCTCAGGCATTGTTCCATCCCTTATTGACATGGATCGGGGCTGCGGCGGACAAGCGCGTATGAAGCACTTCGCCGGCGGAAGCTGCTTCAGCCGTCTCGCGATTCGTTATCGCCTTTTTGTTTGAAAGCGTCGGCGACGCGGCGTTTACGTGGATGGTCAATATTTTCGCCGTGGGCGTCGCGTGCGTTTTCTCCACCATCCTTGGCGGGAAGATAGCCGGCGGGCTTCGAGCCGGCCGGTCCTTCCCATCGCGGCGATTGATCTGTCGTCCCCGGCGCGCCGTCTCGTGGCTGTTGATGTTTCATTGTCGTTTCTCCTTTGACCAGGCCGGCCTCCCGACATCTTGCCCATCGCCTTGAAACCCGCGGGGCGGAGGGAAGTTCCCCGATAAGGGCTGCAACGTGCGCGGCTTGAGTAAGCCTGCGAGAGCGACGCCGGAACGGGAACTTTCAACTCGGGTTCTCGTTTGGAACGTTTGGAACATTGCAAGAGCAAATCCAGGGGAATTCGGTGACGCAGATTTTCACGGCATCTGCTGATACGAGACTGCGCGCATCCCTGCTCGCCGCCGCTATTTTGATGTTTCTGCTGGTTCTGTTCGTCGGCGGTTATGCCAGCTCCAGCTACGGCACGCTGGTTGGTTGGGTACAGGACCAACCCGTTCCCTTCAGTCACGAGCATCATGTGGCGGGTCTCGGCATCGACTGTCGCTATTGTCACACCTCTGTCGAGACAAGCGCCCGCGCGGGCCTGCCCGCGACCCATATCTGCATGAGCTGTCATTCGCAGATCTGGACGGGCGCGAAGATGCTCGCCGCCGTGCGCCATAGCCTTGCAGCCAACGTACCGCTGATATGGAACCGTGTGAGCCGACTGCCTGATTATGTCTACTTCAATCATTCGATCCACGTCGCCCGCGGCGTTGCCTGCGTGACCTGCCACGGGCGGGTCGACCGGATGCCGCTGATGTCCCGTGCACACCCTTTCCAGATGCAATGGTGCCTGGATTGCCACCGAAACCCGGCGCCAAATCTGCGGCCACCCGATCAGGTGACGCGCATGGATTGGTCCGACTGGGAGGCCGCCCCGGAACAGCACAAGGATTTCGGCGCGCAGGTGATGAAGGCCTACGGGATCGAGCCGACGAAGCTTATCCAATGCAACATCTGTCACAGGTGAGCCCATGACCGAGCGCCCAGTTTCAAAGGATGCCATCCGCGAACGTCTCGCCGGCAAAACGGGCAGGCATTTCTGGCGCGCTCTGGAAGAACTTGCCGATACCGAGCAGTTTCATCGATTTTCAAGGCGTGAATTTCCGATGCTGCACAGCAACGGCATCAATATCGATCGGCGGTCGCTATTGAAGGTCATGGCCGCCTCGCTTGCGCTTTCCGGGCTTTCGGCCTGCAAGGGCGAGGAGGATGAGGAGGCGCTTCCCTACGTTGAGTCGCCCGAGGGCATTACTGTCGGAGTCGCGAAATGGTATGCGACTGCCGTGACCTTTGCCGGCTACGTGCAACCCGTTCTTGGCAAGACCTTTGCCGGCAGGCCGGTTAAACTGGAGGGAAATCCCGATCATCCGGCGTCTCGCGGCGCGACCGATGCTTTCACGCAGGCGGCGCTGCTCGGCCTGTACGATCCTGGCCGCTCGCAAACGCCGCTTCATTTGGGCAAGCCCGCTGATTGGGAGGCGTTTGATGCCGAGATGGCCGCAAACGCCAGCGCGCTCGATACGGTTCAGGGGCAAGGTTTCCGCGTTCTGACCACCCCTTTCAGTTCACCGACGATGCATATCCGGATCGAGGCCATGATGAGGCGCTGGCCGAAGGCCCGCTGGCATGTTTGCGACCCTTTGCCCGACGCGGCGCGATTGGACGCCACGCAGCGTGTTTTTGGACGGCAATTGATTTTCCAGCCGGCATTCGCTGCCGCGGAAACCATCGTGAGCCTCGATGATGACTTTCTCGGCCCCGGTCCATTCCAGACCGCCAATGCCCGGTCCTTCGCCGACCGTCGGCGGCTGCGCCAGGAGAAACAGGGGGCGTGCCGGCTGTTCGTTGCCGAACCGACACCCTCGCTCACGGGCACTGTTGCCGATATGCGCCTGAGCGCGTCTCATTCCGCGATGGATCGTTTGCTGCGGGCCATCGGATCCGAGATCGGCTTTGAAGGTCTCGGCGAGGTCAGCCTTGTCGAGCATGAGCGCCGGTGGGTCGCCAGTGCCTCGTCTGCTCTCCGAACATCGAAGTCTAAGGGTTTGATATTGATCGGAGCGCATCATGATGCCGATCTCCAGACGCTTGGCCTCCTGATCAACGAGAGGTTGGGAAGCTTGGGAAATACGCTGCGTTTCCTGGACCCGATCATCGCGCCGGCGCCGGATGGGTCTCGATCGCTCGATGCGCTCGCAGCCGATATGCAGGCCGGCAAGGTTTCCACGCTGGCGATCATCGGCGCCAATCCCGCCTATCACGCGCCGGCCGATCTCGGGTTTCGCGATGCGTTGCAGAAGGTGAAGCTGCGCATTCACGCAGGTCTCTATGTCGATGAGACCGCCTCCTTTTCTCATTGGCATGTACCGCTTCAACATGATCTGGAGAGCTGGAGCGACGGACGTGCCGTCGATGGCAGCACCATCATATGTCAGCCTCTGGTCCGGCCCTTCTATGCCGTACGGTCGGCCCATGTCGTGCTTGAAAATCTGATGGCGCGCGCTGCCACCGATCGGGATCTGGTACAGGAGACATGGCGAACAGCATGGGGGCAGGCGTTCGACGAACGATGGCGCGATGCGCTCAATCGCGGTTTTGTTTCGGACACGGCCGCATCACCGGTCAGCCCTGCCGTTCTCGACCGAACCATTCCATCGGCAGCCGCCGTTTCCGGCTCCGGCCTGAATTTGGCCATCCGCCCTGATGCGGGTGTTTGGGACGGCACTCTCTCCGAAAATGCCTGGGCGCAGGAAACGCCGCGACCACTGACGAAGATCACATGGGGCAACGCGATCCTCATCAGTCCGCAGCTCGCATCCCGGAGGCAGCTGGAGAACGGCGCCGAAGTCCGGTTGATGGCGGATACAGCTGCCATCACCGGGCCGGTGTGGATCATGCCGGGCCAGGAGGAAGATACGATAACCGTCACACTTGGTTACGGGCGGGAGTTGAAGGACTCCATTGCCGCAGGCCTTGGCTATGACACGTACACTCTTCGACGATCGACCGGGCTATGGCATATTCCCGGCGTCACCATCGAGCCGACCGGCAACACATTGCAGGTGGCGACGACACAATTGCATCAAGCGATCGACGGTTTCGATTTCATTCGAACCGTGGAAACCGGTGAGCTCGATCCCCAATACCGGGCGAGCCGAAAGCTCAAGCCGCCGTCGCTCTATCCGGATCGGCCGATGTCGGACCCATCCTGGGGGATGTCGATCGACCTCGACCTCTGCATCGGCTGCAATGCCTGCGTCACCGCCTGCCAAGCCGAAAACAATATTCCGGTTGTCGGCAAGGATCTCGTCGCGGAGGGGCGGCAGATGCATTGGTTGCGGATCGATCATTATCATGAGGGGGACGTAACGGCACCGAAATCCTATTTTCAGCCGGTTCCCTGCATGCATTGCGAGCAGGCGCCTTGCGAGATGGGTTGCCCCGTCAATGCGGCCGTCCATAGCATCGATGGCCTGAACCTGCAGATCTATAATCGTTGTATCGGCACGCGCACCTGCTCGTCCTACTGTCCCTATAAGGTCCGTCGTTTCAACTGGTTCGATTTTACCGAAGGCGACACGGACTCCGTCAAGGCCATGCGCAATCCCGATGTGACGGTGCGCAGCCGCGGCGTCATGGAAAAATGCACCTATTGCGTCCAGCGTATCGCCGAGGCGCGAATTGTGGCCGACAAGGACGGGAGGCCGATCCGCGACGGCGAGATTGTCACCGCCTGCCAGCAAGCCTGTCCAACGCAGGCGATCTCGTTCGGCAATGTCGCCGATCCCAATTCCGCCGTCAGCCGCCGCAAAGCCGGCTCGCGCGACTACAGCCTGCTCGAAGAGGCCAATACGCGGCCACGAACGACCTATCTCGCCCGTATCGAGGATTCGGCGATCGCGAAGGTGGAGGCGGCGGGATGAGCGCGAAGATTCGCAATCGGGATGCGTCGGCGACTGCCCGCATCACCCGGATCCCGCTGAAATATCCGGCGCCGGGCGCATGGTGGGTATGTTTCGCGTTTTCGCTGCTGCTGCTCTTGTCCTTCGCCATATCGGCGACGGTGCTTCTGATTTACGGCGTCGGCGTGTGGGGCAACAATATTCCCGTCAACTGGGGTTTGGCGATTGCCAACTATATCTGGTTTCTCGGCATCGGCCATGCCGGCACGCTGATCTCGGCGCTCCTGCTTTTGCTGGGCGCCCACTGGCGCAATTCGCTCAACCGCTTCGCCGAAGCGATGACGCTGTTTGCTGTCGTCTGTGCGGGGCTTTATCCGATCCTGCATCTTGGCCGACCCTGGTTCTTCTATTGGATCGCTCCCTATCCGAATACGATGACGATTTCGCCGCAGTTCAAGAGCCCTTTGAGCTGGGATTTCTTCGCCGTCCTTACCTATCTCACCGTTTCAATATTGTTCTGGTACATCGGCATCATCCCCGATCTGGCGGCGGTACGCGACCGGGCGAAGCGGCGTTGGCAGCAGGTGGTTTACGGCATTGCGGCGCTCGGCTGGCGGGGTTCTGCGAGGCACTGGGCAAGATGGAACCAGGCCTATCGGCTGACGGCGGCGATTGCGGTCCCGCTGGTGGTTTCCGTCCACTCCGAAATCTCGCTCCTCTTTGCGGCCGGCCCGATCCCCGGCTGGACCTCCACCGTCTTTCCGCCCTATTTCGTGCTTGGAGCGGCCTTTTCAGGTTTCGCCGTCGTCGCCATGATCGCGGTCGTCTTGCGCCATGCGCTTGGCCTCGGAATGCTGGTCACCGGCCGTCATCTGGACTTGCTGGGACGTTTCTTGCTCGCGACCGGCCTGATGACGGCCTATGGGTACGTCGCCGAGGTGTTCGACAGCCTTTATGGAGGCGATCCGCAGGAGATCGGGACCCTGATGGATCGGCTGACCGGCGCCTATTCCTTCAGCTATTGGGGAGCCGTCGTCCTCAATTTCGTGCCGCTGCAGCTGCTGTGGTTCAAAAGCGTGCGATGCAAGCCGCTTGCGCTGTTCCTGATCGGCCTGTCTGCCACGATCGGCATGTGGTTCGAGCGCTACATGCTGCTGACGACTTCGCTCTATCGTGATTATCTCGTTTCTTCCTGGGGCCAGTATCATCCGAGCATATGGGAATGGGGCCTCTATGCCGGCATGCTCGGCGTCTTCCTGACGCCGTTCCTCCTCTTCGTGCGCTTCCTGCCTGTCATCTCTGCTTTCGAGGTGGAGGAGGCCTTGCGAGAAACGGGGGATCTGCGCCATGCGTGAGCCGCGTCCCGGAAGCGATCTGTTCGGCCTGCTTGCGGAATTCGACAAGCCCGAGCGGCTGGTCGAGGCGGTGAAACGCGCGCGCAAGGCGGGCTTCCTCGCCATGGAGGCATACTCGCCCTATCCGGTCGAAGAATTGTCAGGGGCGCTCGGTTTCGAAGAAAACATCATTCCGTGGCTGACCTTGGCAGGAGGCATCTTCGGGGCAACGTTCGGCTATGGGCTGCAACTGTATACCAACCACGCCTATTCAATCGAAATCGGCGGCAGGCCGCTTTACGCCTGGCAATCCTTCATGCTGATTACCTTCGAGATGACCGTTCTTTTCGCCGTGCTGTCGGCAATTTTCGGCATGCTCATTCTGAATCGGCTGCCGAGACTGCACCATCCGCTTTTCGACATCGAGGCTTTTGATTTCGCGAATTCCGATAGGTTCTTTCTCGTCATTTTCAGCAACGACAGGCGTTTCCATCCGAAGCGCACGCGCGTTTTCCTGACACATCTCGATCCTGTGCGCGTGGAGGCCATCGAGCACACGGAGCAACCGGAATGAGACGCCGTTTCTTCGTTTTGGCAACGATCCTGCTGTTCACCGGCTGCGATGACATGAATCATCAGCCGCGCTACGACTCCTACGAGAAAAGCTCCCTTTTTGGCGATGGCAAGGCCCTGCAGGAACCTCCGGAAGGAACAGTGGCGCGGGACGACCTTCAGAATGCCTCGGCCCTTGCCGATCGTCCACCCATGAGCGCCGGGCTTCTTCAGCGCGGACGAATGGAATTTGGAATCTATTGCACGCCCTGTCATGACGCCGCCGGTTACGGCAATGGCACTGTGCCGGCGCGTGGCTTTCCCCACCCGCCGAGCTTCCACATCGATCGTTTGCGGCAGGCGCCATCACGCTACTTCGTGGAGGTGATCTCAAAGGGTCATGGCGTGATGTACTCCTATGCAGACCGCGTCTCTCCGCGCGATCGCTGGGCAATCGCCGCCTATATTCGCGCGTTGCAGCTCAGCCAGGGCGCCGATATCGCCGGTCTGCCGCCCGAAGATCGGGCACAGCTGAAAAGGGCGGGATCATGAGCCGGATCCGAGCCCTTCCTGCGCGGATGCTGACGCTCGGCGGCACAGTTTTCTGCCTTGCAGCACTTGCCATGGCTTTTGCCGCACCCAAGCCGGCATTGTTCGGATGGCTTGCGGCGCTAAGCTTCGTAAGCGCCTTGCCGCTCGGCGGCCTCGCTCTGGCGATGATGATGCGTATCATTCCGGGGGTCTGGCGAAGAGACCTCGACCATGCAGCGCAATCGGTGCTCTCTCTTATGCCTCTCGTGCTGATCGCGTGGCTGCCGATCATGTTCGGCCTGTCCTCGGTCTATGAGTGGGCGAGGCAGCCTCCGGCGGAAACCTTCAAAGCGGCTTTCCTGACGCCGCTCTTCTTCGACCTCAGGACACTGTTCATTCTCGCGGCCGCCTGCTGGCTTGCGCAGGCATTGCCGCGCAGCCGATCCCCGGCGCTTCCCATTGCCGGTCTCATCGGCTTCGTTATCCTGCAGGAAATTCTGGCAACCGACTGGCTGATGTCGCTCGATCCGCAGTTCCATTCCTCCGGTTTCGCGCTTTACATCCTCGCCGGGCAGATGCTGACCGCGCTTGCGCTGCTCATTCTTTTCAGCGTGACGGAAGGAGGCGTGGCGAAGCCGAGCGTGCTCGGCGCGCTGCTAATCACTGCAATCCTGCTCTGGGCCTATTTGGCTTTCATGCAATATTTCATTATCTGGTCGGGCAATCTTGTTCAGGGTGCGGTGTGGTTTCAGCGTCGCGGCACAGGGATTTGGGTTTCGGTCGAAGTTTTGATCGCTCTCCTGCATCTGGCAGCGCTTTTCCTTCTATTCTTTCCGCCGATCCGGCGGTCGAAGCGGTGGTTGGTCGCTCTGGCCCTGGCGATTCTTGGCGGACGAATGCTGGAATATGCCTGGCTCATCCTGCCGCAGCTGACGGCACATCTCGGCTACGCGATCATAGCCTGCGGTTTGTCGCTGACGGGGCTGGGACAACTCGCGCTTGCTATCCTTTCTCGCGCGAAAACGGTTGTCGTCCAGCGGGCGGCAAGCACGGCGGCGGAGGTTTCCCGATGACCGCGCTGCTCCATAAGAAATCCGGACGACAGGCTTCCTCCCCGCAATTCGAGCCGAGGGATGTCTCATCCCGCCTTGTGCTGCTGGCGACGCTTGGGCTTTTCCTTGGTTTGGGGCTGTCGGTTCTCATTGCCTTTGGACTCCTGTGGTGGGTGACGCCCGATCCGCGGCCACCGCAGCCGGGGTTCGGTTCCCGGCAGGTGGCGGCGGGGCCGCGCCTGGAAGTGTCTCCCTCTGCCGATCGTGACCTGCTTCAACGGCGGGCAGAACAACGGCTGCAAGGTTACGGCTCGGTCGATCGCGAGGCCCGGACGGCGCATATCCCGATTGATCGCGCCATGGCTATCATGGCCGCGCGCGGATGGCCGGATCCCGATGAGCGGGAGGAAGGGCGATGAAGGTTGCTGCATTCATGCTGCCCCTTGGCTTGCTTCTCCTCGTCAGTCCGATACCGGCAGCGGCCTTCGATCCGTTCTCGGCATCCAAGATCGAACGGAAGCCGAATGCGACGGTCCCGCTCGACCAGCGTTTCCATGACGAGGCCGGTCATGTCGTGTCGCTTCGGCAGTTGGGTGGCGGAAAGCCCATCCTGCTCGCCCCGGTCCTGCACAATTGTCCCAATATCTGCGGCGTCACTTTGTCGGGCTTGATGGAGGCAGTTGACGGCCAGCCGTTTCGGCCCGGCGTTGATTTTGTCATCGTCGCCTTCGGCATCGATGCACGCGAGGGGCCGAAAGAGGCCGGAGCCTCGCTCGATCAATTGAAGCGCCGCTTTCCTTCTCTCTCGAACAATGCCGCGCATGCGTTGACGGGCGAAGAGCGGGCTATTCGCGACGTGACCGATGCGCTCGGATATCGGTACGCCTGGGATCCCGGGATCGGCCAATATGCCCATGCGGCCGCCGTGGCCGTTCTGACGCCGGATGGGAGATTGAGCCGCTGGCTTTACGGCCTGGCGCCGACCAGCCAGGACCTGAAACTGGCTCTGATCGAGGCGGGCGACGGGCGCATCGGCAGTTGGCGCGACCAGCTTCTGGTGCTGTGCTACCACTACGACCCGCTCACCGGGCGATATTCCTCGCTCATTCTGGTCGCCCTTCGTTTGACATCCGCTCTCGTCGCGGTCGCCGGCGTGAGCGCGCTTGTTGCCATTCTCCGCCGCGAACGCCGGTCGAAAGAGGTCAGGGGGAGGGTGCCGTGAGTTTCATTCCGCTCTGGCCGCCTGGAGCATCGGCCTACAGTCATCAACTCGACCTGCTGGTCATCGCCTTTACCGTGCTGATCGTGGCGCTCTCGGCGCCGGTTTTCATTCTGCTCCTCGTCTTCGTCGTCAAATACCGGCGTGGCAGGAAGGCCGATCGAAGACATGCGCCCAACCGCAATATTCCCCTGGAGCTTTCCTGGACGATCATTCCATTTTTTGCCTTGCTCGGCTTCTATGTCTGGTCGACCGATCTGTTCGCCAGTCTTTACCATCCCCCCGCCGACGCAATGCAGATCGATGTCGTCGCCAAGCAATGGATGTGGAAATTCCAGCATCCCGGTGGGCAGGCTGAAATCAACGAGCTGCATGTGCCGTCCAACCAGCCGGTAAAGCTGACGATGGCATCGCAGGATGTCATCCACAGCCTGTTCATCCCGGCTCTGCGCATCAAGCAGGATGTGGTGCCCGGCCGATATACGGTGAGCTGGTTTGTCGCCGACAAGCCGGGCACCTATCGTATCGCTTGCTCGCAATTCTGCGGCAGCAATCATTCCGAGATGACCGGTAGCTTCATCGTCATGAACCCTGCCGACTACGCCGAATGGCTTGCCCGGTCGTCGAACGACACGAGCCTTGCCGCTGAAGGGGCGGCGCTTTTTCGCAGCCGGGGCTGCAGCGGCTGTCATGACCGGGAGGCAGCCGTGGACGCGCCTTCCCTAGTCGGAATCTACGGCAATCCGGTGCCTCTGCAGTCCGGCGGATACGTCATCGCGGACGATCAGTACATCCGGGACAGCATCCTGCTGCCCCAGTCGCAGATCGTCGCCGGCTATCGGCCGATCATGCCTACCTTTCAGAATATTTTAAGCGAGGAGGATGTCATGAAGCTCGTCGCCTACGTCAAATCGCTGAAGCGGACAGAGGTGGCACAATGACGGAAGCAGCCGACCCACACCTCGAGCGGGCAGAATTTCAAAAAGGCGAGGCAGGGGAAACCGTGGCGCAGCGCGTCAGCTACCTTCGTGCCGGACATAGCCTCCGGTCCTGGCTGCTGACGACGGACCACAAGCGCATCGCCATTCTGTATGTGTTGTCCATCACTTTTTTCTTTTTCATAGGCGCGGTCGCGGCAGCGCTGATCAGGCTCGATCTGCTGACACCCGCAGGCGATCTTCTGACGAACGAGGGCTACAATCGCGCCTTCACCATCCATGGCGTCGTGATGGTCTGGTTTTTTCTGATTCCGTCGATTCCCAATACATTCGGAAATTTCCTGATCCCCCTGATGATCGGCGCGAAGGATCTTGCCTTTCCGCGGCTGAACCTGCTGAGCTGGTATATCTATATGGTCGCGGGGCTGTTCACGGTATTCATTCTGATTGCGGGCGGCGTGGATACCGGATGGACCTTCTATACGCCGCTCTCGACGATGTACGCCAACGGCAATGTCATTCTGGCGGTAAGCGCGGTGTTCATTGTCGGCTTTTCCTCGATCTTGACGGGGCTGAATTTCATCGTGACCGTCCACACCTTGCGCTGCCCCGGCATGACATGGGGCAGGTTGCCGCTTTTCGTCTGGTCGATCTATGCGACGTCGTTGATCCTGGTTCTGGCGACACCGGTGCTCTCGATCACGCTCGTCCTCATCTCGCTCGAGCGGTTGTTCGGCCTGGGCATCTTCAATCCCGCGATCGGCGGCGATCCCCTGCTGTTCCAGCATCTGTTCTGGTTCTACAGCCATCCGGCTGTATACATCATGGTACTGCCCGCTTTAGGGGTGATCAGCGAACTCGTTGCTGCGGGCGCCCACAAGCCCATTTTCGGTTATCAGTTCGTGGCGGGCTCCTCGATCGCGATTGCCGCCCTCGGCTTCTTCGTCTGGGGCCACCATATGTTCGTGTCCGGGCAATCGCTCTATGCGAGTGCCGCGTTTTCCTTCCTCAGCATCGCGGTGGCGATTCCATCCGGTGTGAAGGTCTACAATTGGACCGCAACGCTCTTCAAAGGGCAAATCTCGCTCGATCCGCCGTTTCTCTTCGCCATGACCTTCATCGGCCTTTTCGTCTTCGGCGGATTGACCGGCCTGATGCTCGCCATGCTGGCGATTGATGTTCATGTGCATGATACCTATTTCGTGATCGCGCATTTCCACTACATCATGGTCGGCGGAACGATATCGGCCTTCTTCGGCGCACTTCATTACTGGTGGCCTAAGATCATCGGCCGCATGTATTCGCTGGCCTGGGGGCGCGTCACGGCGATCTTCTTTTTCATCGGTTTCAACCTGACGTTCTTCCCGCAATTTCTGCTCGGCTACCTCGGAATGCCCAGGCGCTATCATGTCTATCCGCCGGAGTTTCAGGTGCTGAACGTGGTTTCGACCGGCGGTGCCGCCGTTCTCGGCATCGCTTACGTCATGCCTCTGATCTATTTCGCCTATTCGATGCGCTACGGCAAGCCGGCGCCCAACGACCCATGGGATGCGACCGGGCTTGAATGGACGACGCCGTCGCCGCCACCGAAGCATAATTTCGAGAGGCTGCCGACCGTCGATCGGCCGCCCTACGACTATGAGATCGAGATGAGGGACGGACATGTCTGACGCAAGGCCGGTCACCGGGCCATTCACCGATCCCTTCCAGCAGCATCGGGCCGCGATGATGGGCATGTATGTCTTCCTCGGCAGCGAAATCATGCTGTTCGGCGGCTTGTTCTGCGTTGCTGCGGCCATGCGTCTGGCGCATCAGCCCGAGATCGTCCAGGCTTCTCGCGCATTGCATTTCGGCATCGGCGGGATCAATACGGCTATCTTGCTCACGTCGAGCCTCTTCGTCGCTCTGGGCGTGGAAAGTGCCAAGGAGGGCCGGGCCAAGATGACCACCGGCTGGCTCGCCGGAGCCATCATCCTCGGTGCGGCCTTTCTGGCTATGAAGGTCTATGAATATCGTCTGGAATTTACCGAAGGGCTGCTGCCGGTGCCCGGTATGCATGCGCGTTATGCAGACGAGATCCAGCATCTCTTCATGAATCTCTATCTGGTCGCCACCGGCCTGCATGCCGTGCACCTGTCTGTCGGCATCGGGCTGCTCCTCGTGCTGCTGTTCCGATCGGGAAGGGGCCTGATCGCGCTGCCGCAGCGGGCGATCGTCCTGATCACCGCCGGCCTCTATTGGCACCTGGTCGATGTGATCTGGGTCTTCCTTTATCCCGTCTTTTATCTTGCGAGGTAGTTTTCACATGCCGCGCCTCGCAAATCCGCTTGTCATGATCTGGGTCGCCCTGCTTGCCCTTCTGGGCGTGACCGTTGCGGCCAGCTTCGTCTTGAGCGGCTTTGCCGGCCTTGCCGTCAGCCTCTCGATCGCCGTTGCCAAATCCGCAATGATTTACTGGCGCTACATGCATCTGAACGAGGAGACGGGGCTCAATCGCATTGCAGCGCTCGCCGCCGCTCTCTGGCTTCTGATCCTGCTCGGATTTCTCGGCGTCGATTACTGGACGCGGCCTCTCCTCTAACTCCGGCCCTGCCGCGGGAACATAAGCCATCTCCGCTTGTTGGATCGCCATTCGCCTCGGCGAACAACGACGCGTAACAAGCGGAGATGGATCATGGCAAAGACGGTTGGCGATTTCATTGTACAGCGCCTTTACGATTGGGGTGTGCGACGCATCTTCGGCTATCCTGGAGATGGCATCAATGGCCTCTTCGGCGCCTTGAACCGGGCCGACGGAAAAATAGAATTCATCCAGGCGCGCCATGAGGAAATGGCCGCCTTCATGGCATCGGCCTACGCCAAGTTCTCGGGCGAACTTGGCGTGTGCATCGCGACGTCGGGGCCGGGCGCCACGCATCTGGTGACTGGTCTCTATGATGCGCGGCTGGACCATCAGCCTGTCCTGGCTCTCGTTGGTCAGCAGGCCCGTCGGGCGCTTGGCGGCCACTACCAGCAGGAGGTCGATCTCGCCTCGCTTTTCAAGGACGTTGCGGGGGATTTCGTTCATCAGGCAGCGGCTCCCTCTCAGGTGCGCCATCTGGTCGATCGCGCCGTGCGCATTGCGCTGGCAAACAAGACGGTCACGGCCGTCATCCTGCCGAACGACCTGCAGGAAATGCCGTATGAAACGCCGCCGCGCAAGCATGGTTCGGTCATGTCGGGTCTCGGCTACTCTGCGCCGAAAACCGTGCCGCACGACATCGATCTGGCACGCGCGGCAGAGGTCCTGAATGCCGGGAAGCGGGTCGCCATGCTTGTCGGCGCGGGCGCGCTCGGCGCCACCGAAGAGGTGGTCTCGGTCGCGGACCGGTTGGGGGCAGGTGTGGCGAAAGCGCTGCTCGGCAAGGCGGCTCTGCCGGACGATCTAGGCTGGGTCACTGGTTCCATCGGGCTTCTGGGCACGGAACCGTCCTGGGATCTGATGCGGGACTGCGATACGTTGCTCATGGTCGGCTCCGGCTTTCCCTATTCGGAGTTTCTGCCTGAAGAAGGCGATGCGCGCGGGGTTCAAGTCGATCTTCGCCCGGATATGCTGTCGCTTCGCTATCCCATGGAAGTCAACCTTGTCGGCGATGCCCGGGAGACCTTGCTGGCGCTTCTGCCGCTTCTCAAGCAAAAGACCGATCTTTCCTGGCGCAAGCAAATCGAGGCGAAGGTCGGCGAGTGGTGGCGGACGCTGGAGGCAAGGGCGCATGCCGAAGCCAATCCCGTCAACCCGCAGCGCGTCGTCTGGGAGCTTTCGCCCCGTCTACCGGATAGCGTCATCGTCACCAGCGATTCCGGCTCATGTGCCAACTGGTATGCGCGCGATCTCCGCATGCGGCGGGGCATGATGGCGTCGCTTTCCGGCGGGCTTGCCTCCATGGGTGCCGCGGTACCCTATGCGATCGCGGCCAAGGTGGCCCATCCTGATCGGCCGGTGGTGGCTTTGGTCGGGGATGGCGCCATGCAGATGAACAATATGGCGGAGCTGATTACCGTGGCCAAGTATTGGCGCAAATGGTCCGATCCCCGCATGGTCGTCTGCGTCTTCAACAATGAGGATCTCAATCAGGTGACGTGGGAGCAACGCGTCATGGAGGGCGATCCCAAATTCGATGCATCGCAGCGCATACCTGACGTCGCCTATCATCGCTTTGCCGATATGATCGGTCTGCAGGGTATTTTCGTCGATCGGCCGGAAACGCTGGGCGCCGCCTGGGACGAAGCGCTTGCCGCCGAGCGGCCCGTCGTCCTCGAGGTGAAGACCGATCCGGAAGTGCCGCCTATACCGCCGCACCTGACCTTCGAGCAGATGCGCAACCTGAGTGCGGCCTTGCTGAAAGGAGATCCGGAAGAAGGCGGCGTTGTCAAAGGAACCCTGAGGCAGGCGCTCAGCGCTGTCTTCCCCCGGCGCCGATAAAAGGATGGCTCCTGGCCGACCACGAAGGCCGGCCAGGAGCCGCTTGCCGCCGAAGGAGGCTGTTCGGCGGCGCCGAGGCTGGCCGTTTGTCAGGCGAGCGTGCGGATCCGCGGTTCGCGATCCCAATAGCGTTTGGTCGCGGCCCTTAGGAATGAACCGAGATCGACCACACCGGCATCAGGTTGAACGCCGGCCTTGTCGAGAAGCGCCTTCGCCTCGGCATCATGGCCGATGGCCTTCAGATGACCGAATGCGTCCATGACCCATTGAACCGCCGCTCCTTCCTTCGCCAGGGAGACTGCTCCTTCCTTGGAAAGAATGACGGCGACGGCGTCGAAGAGCTGCGATGGCGAACCGAGGAGTTGGCCATCCGCCCGGATCGTATTGCCGTCGGAGAGCTTCGTCTCTCCGACTTTAGGAGCGACGATGAAAGGCCGCGCCTTGGCGTCGTTCAATGCGCCGACAAGGTCGGAAATCGCCTTGGCGTCGCTTCCATCGGCGATCAGAATGCCGATCTGCCGTCCTTCCAGAGTCTCCTTCATGATCTTGTGGATGGAAAGCGCCGCGGATGCGTCGAGCTCGACCGGCTGGCGTGCAGGCGGATTCTTGCTCGGTCCGGCAAGCCCGAGGCCGGCGGCGACGCGATTGGCAAGGCCGGCATCGACATTCATGAGATTGCCGACCATGCGCGGAGGCACCTGTGGCAGCTGTACTTTCGACAGCTCGAAGACGAAAGCCGAGGCGATATGGGCTTGTTCCGATAGTGTCTGGGATTTCCAGAAAAGGCGCGCCTGGCTGTAATGGTCGGCAAACAGTTCGCCACGCACGCGCAGCTTGTCACCTTGTTCCATCGGTCCCGACGCCTGCTCGTAGGTGCGGAACCCCGTCACCGGACACTCGCGCGGCCCGGCGGCTTCGCCGGTGTCGCCCAGGCTGTTCGGTTCGTAATTGGCCCGGCCTGTGGGAACGTTCATTTGCATCTGGCCGTCACGCTGGAAATTCATGACGGGACATTTCGGCGCATTGATGGGCAACTGATGGAAATTTGCCGTCCCGAGCCGGGATTTCTGCGTGTCGAGGTAGCTGAAGAGGCGCCCCTGCAGCAGCGGATCGTTGGTGAAGTCGATACCGGGCACGATATTGGCCGGGCAGAACGCCACCTGCTCGGTTTCGGCGAAGAAATTGTCCGGGTTGCGGTCGAGAACCAGCCGCCCGACGATCTTCAACGGCAAAACTTCTTCCGGGATGATCTTGGTGGAATCAAGAACGTCGTAAGGAAGATTCTCGGCAAAGGCTTCATCGAAGAGCTGCAACCCCAGCTCCCACTCGGGAAAATGTCCCGCAGTGATCGCTTCAAAAAGGTCGCGGCGATGGTAGTCGTTGTCGGCGGCCTGCAACTTGAGTGCCTCGTCCCACACCAGCGACTGGACGCCGAGCTTCGGCCGCCAATGGAACTTGACGAAAGTGGACTTGCCTGCATCGTTGACAAAGCGAAAGGTGTGAATGCCGAAGCCCTGCATCATGCGATAGGAGCGGGGGATGGCGCGATCCGACATCGCCCACATCAGCATATGCGTCGATTCCGGCATCAGCGACGCCCAGTCCCAGAAAGTATCGTGAGCGCTGGCCGCCTGGGGATAGGCTCGGTCGGCCTCCATCTTCACTGCATGGATGAGATCCGGAAACTTGATCGCATCCTGGATGAAGAACACCGGGATATTGTTGCCGACCAGGTCCCAATTGCCCTGCTTGGTGTAGAATTTTATCGCGAAACCACGCACGTCGCGCGGCGTATCCACCGAGCCGGCGCCACCGGCGACCGTGGAAAACCGGACGAAGACCGGTGTCTTCTCGCCCTTGCGCTGAAATAGATCGGCCTGCGTAATATCGGAAAGCGGCTCATAAAGCTCGAAGAAGCCATGGGCGCCCGAACCTCTCGCATGCACGATCCTCTCCGGTATGCGTTCATGGTCGAAATGAAAGATCTTCTCGCGCAGGACGAAATCTTCCAGAAGCGTGGGGCCGCGTGCGCCTGACTTGAGGCTGTTCTGGTTGTCTGAGACGCGGATGCCTTGATTGGTGGTGAGGTGGTCCGCAGGATCGTGCGGCCCGCTCTCGGGGATGTGCTGGTGTGTCTCGCCGCCTTCGCCACGCGAGGTTTCGAAACTCGTGTCCGTCGCCATGATGTTCTCCTTCTGCCACAGGAACCGTTCACCCAACGAATTGCGGTCAGCAATGTTCCGGGGCGGAGCGATCGGCGCGATGCCTTAAAGGAAGCGGCCGCCGTGCATCGACCCATCCTCGCGCCCGGGGCGGCATGATGACGGAGGTCTGCCTTGGGCCGGGTGCGGTATCGGAAGGAATTGTCCTGACGGCGAGGCACCCGGCACCCCTCAGCTCCGGAACATTCCGGGAAGGACACGGTTATCCTTTGTCAGCCATGTGACGCCGAGAAAGCGTCGTCTCTCGCAGGCGGCGTGACGCTCGACAGGAGGCCAAATGGACCGTCAACCGCAAGCGCGTCGCGGCATGATGATCTTCGTTGCGACGATTTTCATTCTTGCCTGTCTCATCGCCGTTTATTTCACCTTCGAGTTCCATCCCGGCGAGCCGGCACCGCCAACGACCGGCGGCGCATCGTCCCAGGTCCAATGACGGGCCCCGGAGGCGGATTTTTTCGCCGAATGCGCGGGGGTCGGGCGATCATAGAAAGATGCGGCGCTGAATGAAGTGCTGAAGTCCGGCCGACACAACCGGCCACGGCGATCTTGACCCGAGTGAGAACCGCACCACAGAAGGCAGCCATCGCCCCCGCAATCGACAGGACCGCAAAAATCATCGGCATCCGACGGATTAGGCGCACCATTTTCCGACGTGAACCGGAGGCCGTGGAGGCGATGGCCGCAGTTGTGCCATGCATAATCTGCGTGGCACAGCCGAAAGATGTAGTCGGCAGCTATTTCCCGTTGCCTTGCTGTCTGATTTCAGGATGCGGCAATCAGAACTCTCGATCTGATTGCCGCATGCGTCCATGCTATTGCAATGTATCTTCAGTTTTATAGTCTGTTTTCAAAAGAGACTTCGATTTTTTCTCTTGCTTGCGCAAGAGGAAGGCGAACAACAAAATTCCATCTGACAAGAGGGATGTAATGCGTCGCTACCATCACCTTACGGAGGGCGTTCTTCAGCCCGAGGAAATCGACGATCTGCAGAAGATTTTCGATGTTGTCATCGCTCAGCCGTGGTTCGATCTGACCGATTTCAGCCGCGAGACCTTCGCGTCGGAGTTGATCAAAATCTATCGCAGGGGAGTGGTCGATTTCGACAGGCTCCATCACCTCGCCACGTTGATAGCCCTCGCCCATTTCAGCCGTGACATGCCGGAGGAAAAGCGCAGAGCGACCGCTCTCCTTCACAGTGGGCGAGGCGAACTGGGGGAGGATCATGCGCGGGATGCACCCAAGCGTGAGAGCTGATCTTATGTTTGGCGGAAAAGGAAGCTGAGGCTCCGACGTCTTTGCGGCCTTGGTGGGAACCTTCCGTTGAAGCATAAGTTTTAGCCTGACCCGCTCGACATGGATAGGAAGGATGGCATGAGCAGCAGCACAAAGAAGAATATTCCGGTCCTCGTCGTCGAAGACGAGCCGCTACTGCGCATGGATCTGGTCGACAATCTGGAGGATGCGGGGTTCATCGTATTCGACGCGGCAAACGCGCAGGCAGCCATTGACATTCTCGTCGAGCATGGCGAGATTCGGCTCGTGATGACCGATGTCGACATGCCAGGCGGAATGGATGGCATAAGGCTTGCCGCCTATGTCCGCGACAAGTGGCCTCCCTTGAAGATCATCGTCGTCTCAGGATATCGACAGGTATCGATGGACGAGCTTCCGTCTGAAAGCCGCTTTTTCTCGAAGCCTTATGATCCGCGACGGCTCATTAGGTCCATGCATGAGATGCTGGCCGCCGCGTGAGCGTCCGCGTCATGATGGAATATCTTGGATGTCGCAATGGAGCCACTCCGAGGTGGCTCGAACTGCCGGTCGGTCGCGACAAGGCACCGGCAGCGTTTGCGAGGCCGCCATATCCTTCGGCCGCTATTTAACGGATGGTCGGACGAAGGTCATTCCGTCCTTAACGATTTCAACGCCCCGCTCCATTTCGTCAACTCGTCGAGCGCCAGCGTCAGGCCCTCTTTGACCGGTGGCTCGGGGGCAAATATCTTTTCGTCGCTGATGAACTTGGTGAAGAAGGGCACCGGCACGGTTTGCGGAATCGCCATCATGTTGAGATTGCCGATCAGCTGGCGCAATTCCTGGCTGGCGCGGAGCCCACCGGATATCCCGCCGTAACTGACGACGCCGGCGGCCTTGTAGCGCCACTCGATCGAGAGGAACTGCAAAGCGTTCACAAGAGCCGCCGAGGTGAAATAGTCATATTCGGGCGTGACGAAGAGGAAGGCATCCGCCGCGCCGATTGCCTTGCTCCAGCGCTTGGTGTGCTCGTGCTCGTATTGCTGCAGGCGAGGATGCTTCGGCTCGTCGAGCAGCGGCAGACCGAATTCGGCAAGGTCCAGGAGCTCGACATCGAAGGCCCCGTGCGAGACGGCCTCGCTGTAAACCCATTTGGCGACCGGCACCCCGGCACGCCCCGGTCTCGTGCTGCCGATGATAACGCTCAGCTTGTTTTTCATACCTTCACTCCAGTGGTCGTCGTTGCCCCGCCAGTCTCATCACCCAAACAGATACATTAATTCCGATTCAAGCGGAACAAACCCGGCGACGTTTTAGGCGGGTGCCACGATCCTTCCCGAGGAAGCGCGGAGAAAAGGAAAAATGCTGGAGCGGTTCCTCGTTTCACGGAATCGCCGAACCGCTCTATCTCTTTGTTTTTACGCAATTACGGACAGAAACCGTTACGCAATTTTCCTGGAAGTGCTTAGTGGTGCGCACGGTGCTCCGCGTTCCGTTTGCGGGTCGCTGCCGCTTTCTTGGCTGAGGCCGAGCGCTCCGCAGCGCTCCGTGACGCAGCGGCCTTGCCACCTTTCCTGCCGCCCTTGTGAGCGGCGGGATGGCCTGTATCCTTTCCCTGACCGGAGCCGCCTGCTTTCTTGCCGCCGCCATCGTCCTTGTTGACGGTCGCCCAGGCACGACGCTCCGCCTCCTTCTCGGAGACGCCGCGATCCTCATAGCTCTCGGCGATATGATCGGCCTTGCGTTCCTGCTTGTCGGTGTACTTGGATTTATCACCACGGGGCATCGCATGTCCTCCTTTGACATTGAGCAGATCGAACGGATGCCCGGCAAGTTTGTTCCAAGTTCACGGCCTGCAGGAACAAACCTCCATGACGGACGTTCGCCGACATGCCCAGCATCAACCAACCCCAACAGCGATCCGGTGTTATCATGAAAAACAACGCGCTCCTGAACGACCCTCGTCACCTTTATCCCGCACCGCCTTTTCCCGAACAGCCCCAGCCAGCGCCGGGCCTTGCCGGCAAGATGGATCCCAGCCCGGATCACGGGGAGGAAAGCTATCGCGGCTCCGGAAAGCTGAAGGGCCGCAAGGCTCTGGTGACAGGCGGCGATTCCGGTATCGGTCGCGCCGCAGCGATAGCCTTTGCCCGAGAGGGAGCGGATGTCGCCATTTCGTACCTTTCCGAGGAAGCGCCGGATGCCAGGGAGGTTATCGCGTTGATCGAAGCAGAGGGCCGCAAGGCTGTTGCCTTGCCTGGCGACATCAAGGAGGAGGACTGGTGCGCGGAGCTGGTCGAGAAGGCTGTTTCCGAGCTCGGTGGACTTGACATTCTCGTCGTCAACGCCGGCCGGCAGCAATATCGCGAGAAAATCGAGGAGCTTTCGACGGAAGACTTCGACAAGACCATGAAGACCAATCTCTATGCGCTGCACTGGATCGTAAAGGCTGCGGTGCCGCACATGCCGGCTGGGTCGGCGGTCATTACCACCGCCTCCATCCAGGCCTACCAGCCGTCTCCGATCCTCCTCGACTACGCAACCACCAAGGCCGGCATCGTCGCCTATACCAAGGCGCTCGCCAAGCAGCTGATCGAGCGAGGCATTCGTGCCAATGTCGTGGCGCCCGGACCGGTCTGGACTGTACTGCAGCCGAGCGGCGGACAACCGGATGAAAAGGTCGAGAATTTTGGCAAGGACAGCGATTTCGGTCGCCCCGGTCAACCGGTCGAGCTGGCGCCCGTTTTCGTGCTGCTGGCTTCGCAGGACGCCAGCTTCATCAACGGCGAAGTTTATGGCGTCACGGGCGGCAAGGGCGTGGCTTGATCACAACCGAGATATTGCGAGCGTATCACCAGAGCCTTCATTGAAGTATCCGTCCTCAGGCGTGATGGGCGTTGCTTATTGTGTGTCAATCGGCGGGCGGCGGCGTGCCGCCTGTCCTACCGCGGGGCTTTCTGCGGGGTATGGGCCGACACGACGCCGCATTCGCAATCGATGCCTGCCGCCATCGCTTCCGCGTCGTCACCGGCGATCCCGCTTGCGCGGCCGGTGTAGCAGCCGATTGACTTCGGCGGGGGCAAACAGCATAATCCGATGCAATATTTGGGAATGGAGTCTCCCAATAAAACCGCCGATCGGCTGATGACTCCTGCCTATTCTTCTAAGAGCCAGAAGATATATTCTGGAGGCAGGGAGTCCGACATCTATTTCTCGTTGTATCTAAAATTTCGCTCAAGGAATCCTTGTTTCCGATGTCGGGAGTCGTGCAATGAGCACGGAAGATGACCTCGGCGACAAGGCCGTGCTGACCATTCTTGCAGAAGTGCCGGATGCGCGCACATGCCTCGATGCCGCGCTCGTTGCCTGCAGCGCAATATCCGGTTCAACGCTCGTCGCCCTCCACGTCCGCGTCGATCCGTTCGACGATATCATGCCGACGGAAGAGGTGCTTACATCCGAACAGATCCGGGCAATGGAGCTTCAGGCCGCGCGGGAAGGACAGATACTCCACGATATCTTCCTCGAATGGGTGAGAACAGCGCGGCCTCATTCTCCTGCCCGCTGGCTCGATGTCGAAGGTGGCGAGGTGGCCTTGGTGAAAGCATTGGGATCGCGTTCCATGCTGAACGTCATCGTCAATCCTGAAACCGTTGCGGGCGGCCACACGCGAAAAGCGTTCCATGCCTGCATTTTCGATACGCACAGACCGCTCCTGCTGGTCCCAAGATCTTATCGCGCGCAGCCTTTCCGCCGCATCCTTGTCGGATGGCGGGACACGGCGCCGACCCGGCGTGCGCTTGAAGCCGCCGTTCCCTGGCTGATGAAGGCGGACCGCATCGTCATTCTCAGTGTCGGGCGGTATGGAAGGAGTGAGCTGAAGACGGCTGAAGATTTCTTCGAGGCAAAGGGGCTTCGATGCGAATCCCGCAGCATCGACATGCGAACCGACACGTCGGTCGGGCTGCAGATCTTGCACGAGGCGCGGATAGTGAATGCAGATCTGCTTGTAACCGGAGCATTTCGATATGGCGAAGTGATAGAATGGATATTTGGCGGTGTGACCGAAGACCTCCTGCGGGCAACCTCGCTGCCCATCTTCATGCATCACTAGGCCACTCTGAAGGTTTGCGATCTCGTCAGCGCAGCCTTCCAGCGGTATCATTCGGCGCATATCGGCCCGAGTGCGTTGAAGGAACATTTACCGACGCCTCGGCGTTGACCATGAACGTAAGAGTGGTATCATCCACGCAGGCGATGGAGTTCGCCTTTTAACCGCCCCCAGGGCTGATGACTCCTTCTTGTGCCGTAGTCGGCGAGGAGGAGTTGTATGAGAAAAGTATATTTTCCCTTCCCGCAGGTTTCGACGCAAGCATTCGGCGTTGGCAGCACCGCAATTGATTGCGGAGGTCAGTGATGTCGGGTCGCGAACTCTTGCTACAGGCCGCGCAGATCGTTTCCGTCCTGATCTTTGCGCCGCTGCTGCAGGGGATTATCCTGCAATTCGAAGAACGCGTTCAACGGGCTCAAGGCCCCGGCATCTTTCAGCCTTATCGCGATCTAAGGAAGCTTTTCAGCAAAGAGATAGTCGTTCCGGAATCCAGTTCCTGGATATTCTGGCTGGCGCCCGTCATTGCCTTCACCTGCATGCTGACGGTGCCGATGCTCATTCCCGTCCTCACGGACTTTCCACTGCCTTATTCCGACATGGCCGACATACTGGGGGGCGGATTGATCCTGACCCTGGGGTCTTTCATGATTACTCTGGCCGGTCTGGACAGCGGCAGCGCCTATGGCGGGATCGGATCGAGCCGTGCCGTCATGCTATCGATCCTGGCAGAGCCGACACTCATCCTCGTATTCGTCGGAATAACGCTTCTTGCCAAGGCCATGATACCATTTGTCGTCAATCATCTGCTTGTCGAGAATCCCGCCGTCTACTGGAGTCCGGCCCATCTTTTCCTGATTGCGGCCTTCTTTGTGCTTCTTCTCGTCGAGACAGATCGCATGCCGATCCATTCGAGCACCCATATCGAAGTCTACATGATCGACGAGGCGAGAATCCTCGAATATTCGGGGCCGTTGCTTGGCCTCTTGAAATGGGCCTCGATGATGAAGCAGTTCATTCTTTACACGATTTTCTGCAACGTCCTGTTTCTGCCTTGGGGCTTGTCCGCCAAGGGAGAAACGGCCGGTATTCTCGGGTCTCTTGGCGCGCTGATCGTCAAGTTCATCGTCGTGGCCATCGCCGTTGTCTTCGTGGAAACGGCTCAGTCTCGCCTGCGTTTCTATCGATATCAGGAGCCGCTTGCAGCCTCATTTCTGCTTGCCGTTCTCTCGATCATCAGTACACAATTGGGGTAGGCCCATGTTGATGGCACAACTCAGTCCCTTGGCGGCCTCTGTATTCAGTCTCCTTACGATTGTCAGTTTGCTGCTGGCGTTCGTCATGCTCGGATCGCGATGGCTTGACAACTACCTATATGCCTTCGCCGCCGAGTGCTGGGTCATTGCCGCTCTATCCGCGTCGGTGGGTTATTATGCCGGATTTCCGGAGCTTTATCTTGTCGCCATACTGACGGCTCTCTTCAGGGGCTTGTTGCTTCCCTATCTTCTGTGGCGCATCATCCAGCGCCTGAACGTCGATCGGGAACTTCATGAAATATTGCGCCCGAGCACGAGTCTCGTCGTCGGCGCCTGTGGCGTCGTCTTCAGTCTTGTCGTTGCCTACCGGATCGGCGAGGAACTCGGGCTGACGGGAACGGTCGCGGTTCTCGCCCTCACCGTGATGCTGTCGATGAAGCTGATCGGCTTTCTCATGCTTGCCGTCCGCCATGAAGCGATCAGCCACGTCTTCGGGCTGCTCGTATTGGAAAACGGCATTTTTCTGGGAGCCCAGATTCTTGTTCCCGGTATGCCTCTTCTCATCGAGCTCGTCATCCTTTTCGACCTTTTGATCGTGGTGGCGTGCTTTGGCGTTCTCGTCCGTTATCTGATTACACGCGTTGGAAGCACGAGCAGCTTCAAGCTGAAGAGATTGGTGGGATAGCGATGATCGGAATCCTCATTCTCATTCTTCTGGGCGCCCCGGCGCTGGCGTCTGCAGGCTCGATTGTCTTCAGGCGGGCAAGAGCGGCGGAGGCTTTGAATCTCGCGGCCGGCGTGATTTCGTTCCTTGTTTCCATCGGCCTGGTAATTCTCGCCGGAAACAGGGAGACGCTATTTCTCGGCGGATACGTATTCATCGACATGATCGGGGCCTGGGTCATTCTCTGCGCCGCGATCGTCTATGTCCTGGCGTCGATCTATGCGGTCGGCTACATGCGCCTGCTCGACGAAGAGCCGCGCCTGCCGGGGTTTTACGCGCTGTTTTCCCTGTTCGCATTCACCATTCTTGCCGGTCCGCTGATGAACAATGCCGGGCTTTACTGGGTCGCGATCGAACTGACCACGCTTGTCAGCACCTTCCTGGTCGCGTTCGAGCGCGAGGCGAGCAGCATCGAAGCCGCGTGGAAATACATAATCGTTGTGTCGGGCGGCATCAGCATCGGCTTGCTTGGGACGGTGATCCTCTATTGGGGCGGCAGCTTCGTCCTCGGCCCTACCTACGATCTGACCTGGGGCACACTCAGAGGCATCGCGCCGAAAATCAATCCGGCCATTCTAACGCTTTCGTTCCTGCTCGCTCTGGTCGGCTACGGCACGAAAGTCGGCCTGGCACCGATGCACACCTGGCTGCCCGATGCCCACAGCGAGAGCCCGGCACCGGTTTCGGCCATGCTGTCCGGCGCGCTTCTCAATACCGCGATGCTCGGAATTGTCCGCTTCCTGTCCATCATGGACGCCTCGCAAATCGGAGCATTGCCACGGAATGCCATGGTCGGCCTGGGGCTCCTTTCCGTATTCGTCGGCGCATTCTTCATCGTCCGGCAGCGCGGTATCAAGCGCCTGATGGCCTATTCGAGCGTCGAACACATGGGGATCATGGCGCTCGGTTTCGGCTTCGGCGGTCCGCTCGGCATTGCCGGGGCGCTGTATCACATGCTCAACCACTCGCTGAACAAATCGCTGATGTTCTTCGGCGCCGGCAATGCGATGCGCGCCTATGGCCGCAAGGACATTGGCGGGATTTCCCGGGTCACCGATCGTCTTCCGACCCAGGCCGCACTTTGGCTGGCGGGGGCGGCCGCAATTACCGGCGCGCCGCCGTTCGGCCTGTTCCTGAGCGAGCTCGTCATCATCCGGGCAGGGTTTTCCGCTTCCTATCATATCGTCGTCTACGCCGTTCTGATCATGATGATCATCATCTTCGTCGGCTTCATCAACCACTTCCGCAGCATGTACTTCGAACCAGGCAGCGGCAATGCCGCCCCGCCTGTCGCGCTGGGCGCATGGTGCATCGCGCCGATGTGGCTGGCTTTTCTGCCGCTGCTCGCTTTCGGCCTTTGGTGGCCGCAATCCTTCTGGACCTATTTTGCGACGGTATCGCAAGCGCTGACGGGAACGCTGCCATGAGGAAGCGGGACGAAGCCGTGGACATCTCAGGCCATGCCGTTCGGGAAAAGGCGGCCGTCACGGTGCAGGAGCTGTGCATCGATGCGGCAGGCCTCGTGGACGCAGCCGATGAGCTGAAGTCCAGCGAGGGCCGCATGCAGATGGCCTATGCCCGGAGGGTCAGGCAAGGTCAGATCGAACTGCGATACCTGGTCGGCGACGGCAAGGGAAAACCGTTCACGATCTGGAAATGTCCGGTGGAAGACAAACCGATTCCGAGCCTGTCCCGCATGTTTCCGATGATGAGCTGGTACGAAAACGAGATTTCCGATCTCTTCGGCATCGAATTCGCCGATCACCCGGATCGGCGCTCCCTTCTGTTCGAGAATGTGCCGTCTATCGTGGCGCCATTCAATCCCGATGCGGTTCCAAAGCGCGGTGATGCCAGCCGGCAGGAGGGGCATAAATTGCCGCTTTTGGAGGGCGCAGGCTCGGATGTCCAGCGCCTGCCATTTGGTCCGGTGCGGGCCGACGTGGTCGAATCCGCGGAGTTCCTGTTCTTCTACGTGGGAGAACAGATCTTGCATTACCATCCGCAGCTCTTCTTCAAGCATCGTGGCATGGAGAAACGCTTCGAAGGATTGACGATACAAGCGGGTGCCGTAATGGCGGAGCGTGTTTCCGGCGTCGGTACGATTGCCCATGCGCTCGCATACTGCCAGGCAGTCGAAGCTGCCGCCGGCTGTGAGGTGCCGACGCGCGGCCGATGCCTTCGCGTGCTGCTGGCCGAGATGGAGCGCGTCTACAATCATTTGCACTATTTCGGAAATCTCGCCGATGCCACGACCCTCAAGGTGGGGCAGGCCGAAGGCCGTCTGCTTGAGGAACAAGCCAAGCAGCTCAATGCGCAACTGACCGGCAGCCGTTTTCTGCGCAGCGTGCTGGTGCCGGGCGGATTGCGGCGGGATCTTTATCCGGAAGGTTGGCTGGCGTCGAAGCTCGAAGGGCTGCGAAAGGCAGCGGCGCGCTATATCGAGCTGCTTGAGAGCACGGACAGCTTTCTCGACCGTCTGTTTACGAACGGCGTCCTTCAGCGCAAGGTCGCATTCGATCAGGGCGCGACCGGACCGGTGGAACGGGCTTCCGGTCTCGATCGGGACTTGCGGCGGGATCATTGTTACGCTGCCTACGACACGGTGCCGCTGACCGTACCTATACAGACCGCAGGCGATGCCCATGCCCGATTTAAGGTTCGGGTCGCTGAGCTCGACGCCAGCATCGTGATGATCCAGCGCATTCTTCTTCTCTTGAAGGAGGGGCCTGTTCATTCCGATTGCGTGCCCGCGGCCGACACGTTCGGACTGGGCTGGGCGGAATCGCCGCGGGGAACCTTGTTTTATGCGGTGCATATCGATGAACACGGCCGACTTGGGCGCGTGAAGATCAAGTCGCCGTCTTTCTCGAACTGGCGGGTTTTTCCATTCACCGTCCACGACAGCAACATGATGGATTACGCGATCAACGAAGCGAGTTTCGGTCTTACGATCGCAGGATGCGACAGATAGGAGGGCATGATGGCGCTTTGGACCCTGTTCGGACTGAAGCATGGCATGGCTACCACCCGCTGGCCATCTGCTGACGGATCGGACGGCCAGGACGGCGTGCTCGGAATGCCTCGTTACCGCCCGGAATTGTGCCGGAGCGACTGCACCGCCTGCGCCGATAGCTGTCCTACGCAGGCGATTACGATGCGAGGCCCGGACGACGCCCCGAACGGCGAGGGGACGATCCATGTGGACTATGGCCGATGTGTCGTTTGCCAGCTCTGCACCGAAGCCTGCCCGACAGGTGCCATGGAAGCATCTCCGGACTGGGCTTTTGGAGTGACCGAACGCGACGATCTCGTCTGGCGCAAGAACGCGCCAAGTCTGCCGGCGCAGACCGAGAAGCCGCAGTTCCGTCGCAGCCTGCATATTCGGCATGTCGATGCAGGGTCCTGCAATGGTTGCGAGTCGGAGCTTCAGGCGTTGAACAACCCTTACTACAATCTTCATCGTCTCGGCATCTTCTTCACGGCCTCGCCACGGTTTGCGGATCTTCTGCTCGTGACCGGGCCGGTGACCAACGCTATGCTCGAGCCCCTTCGCACTACGTACGAGGCAATGCCAAGCCCGAAATTCGTGATGGCGGTCGGAACCTGCGCGGTATCCGGCGGCATCGCGAGAGATGGCTATGCGTGCCAGGCGGGGCTCGAAGGTATCCTGCCGGTGGATCTCTATCTTCCTGGCTGTCCGCCGAACCCTGCTGCGATCATCGAAGCGCTTTTGATGTTTCTGAACCGGATGCCGCAAAAAGTGGTCGGAGGAAGGATGCGCCATGGCTAATCTGTTGGTTGGCGCCGGCGCCACATGCTGGCTTGTTGTCGTGGCTCTTGCCTTCTCGCGGTTGAAACTGGCTCTCAGGACGCTCCTGTGCTTTGGATGCCTGTTGACGATAGCCGCAGCATTGAGCGGATTGCCGGATGGGCTGGACAACGTCGCCCTGCCGGTTGGCATGGCAGGAGAAGCCGTCAATTTCCAATTGAAGCCGGAGGCGCTCTGGCTTCTGGGCTTCGGCCTTTTTCCGGCTCTGTTTGCCTGTGGCCTCGCTGCCCCGCGCAAGCGAAGTGAAACGGGATGGGCCCTCGGGGCGGCGCTCAGCCTGCTCGGAGCGCTGGGTGTATCCGGATTTTCCGACGGCGCGGCATTTCTGATCGCCTGGGAGGCCATGAGTTTTGGCGGCGCGGCCATGATCCTCAGCGAAAATCAGGGAAGCGGCCGGCCGGTGTTATTCATGCTCGCTCTGCTGGAGACCGGCCTCATTCTGTTGCTCCTTGCCATACTCGTGCTGGGTGGCCTGGCAAGCGGACTCGATTTTGGCCGCTTTCCATCGGTTGCCCTGGATTTGTCGGCACACTGGCGGTTTGCGCTCACGATGCTGCTGCTCCTGGGCTTTGGAGCCAAGCTGGGGCTGCTGCCCTTCTACGAGTGGTATCCCGGAGCCTATGCTTCGGCCAGCGGCGCCACCGGCGTTATCATGTCGGGCGTCGTGTTGAACGCCGCTTATTTCGCGCTGAGCCAATCGCTGGTGGAATGGCTGCCGCATCCGAACTCGGGACAGGGTATCATAATCGTCGCCTGGGGAACTCTGACAGCCGTTCTCGCAATCCTCTATGCGTTCCAGCAGGAGGACTGGCGGGCGCTCCTGAGTTTCTCGTCGGTGGAGAACGCAGCGATCGCAGTGGTCTGCCTCGGAACCTCAATTCTGTTCCGGGCGGGCGGCCAAACCGCGCTGGCATCGCTTGCATGGACCGTAGCGCTCATTCATCTTGCAGGCCACTCGCTGGCGAAAGGCACCATGTTTCTCGTCGCGGACGCGGTGTATCGTCATGACGGAAGCTACCTCGTCAGGCAGAGCGGACTTCTGAAAGGCAGCGCATGGCCACTGGGAGCGGGCGCATTGATCGCCGCCATGAGCCTGTCCGCCATGCCGCCGCAGGCCGGCTTCGTCAGCGAATGGTATGTGTTCCAATCCATTTTCCAGGGGTTCCATCTTGGTAGCCTTTCCGACCGGCTCACTCTGGCGATTGCAGGCGCCGGGCTGGCGCTTTCGGTCGCGGTCGCCTTTGCGACATTTGTGAAGGTCTTCGGAATCGGGCTTCTCGGCCACAACGGACGGACGGGCGCGATAAAACCTGTCCGGGAAACCATAGCTGTCGGCTTGATTGCGTTGGGATTGCTGCTGTTCGTGATCGGCATGCCGCTCTGGATACAGGCGCTGGATCAGGCAACGTATCAACAGTTCGCGGTGCATACGCCCGCCGAAATGAGGGTAGGGCTAATTCTTGTCCCCGGGACCGGCACGCCGATCGCGCCGGACCGGTCGTTTGCATTTATTTCGCCGACGCTGCTTTTCGTTGCGTTTCCATCCCTTGCCATCGTTCCGGCAGCCCTGCTTGTTTTCCTGAAGCGGCAGCCGATCCGCCGGGCACCCGTCTGGTATGGCGGCGGGCGGCAGGATCCGGTCAAGTCGACCACGACGGCCCTTGCCTTCTCAAATGCGCTGCGCGTCTTCTATGCTTTCGTCTATCGTCCAACGTCGACGATGGCGCGTGAAACGGTCGGCAATCGGTACGTCGTGCGCCGTCTCACATTCAATCACATGGTAGCGCCGATTTTCGGGCCGTATTTGTTCGCGCCTGCGGTGCGGATCGTGCGCCGGATCGCTGACAAGATCGCGCGATTGCAGTCGGGTCATCTCAACTTCTATCTTGCGCTGATCGGCGGCCTGCTGGTGCTGATCCTCGCGCTTGTGCTTGTTTAAACCGAAGGCCGCTCATGTGGACCTATGTTGCAATCGCGATCGGAGGAGTGTTCGGATGCTGGGGCCGCTATGCGATGACAAATCTGATCCAGACCATCTATGGACGGGATTTCCCCTACGCCACGCTCTGCATCAATGTGCTGGGCTGCTTCCTGATGGGATTTCTCTTCATAGAGACGCTCGAGCGTCAGACGATCTCGCCAGCGTTGCGAGCAGGTATTCTCACCGGCTTTATCGGGGGCTTCACCACTTTTTCGACCTTCGAGATGGAAACGCTTCTTCTGGTCGAAGGGGGCAGCAATCCCAAGGCCGTTCTTTATGTCTTTTTGTCCCTCGTGTTCGGGTTCTTCGCGGCGTTCGCCGGAGCCTACCTGGCACGTAACGTATGAGGATTGCGCCATGAGCAACGAAGTGATGATCGTGCGCATTTACATCCATGAGACCGAGCACGGTCGCCGTACCAACCTGATGGACGAGATCGTCAATCTCCTTCATGACCAGCAGCGCGTCAGGGGCGTGACGGTATTCCGGGGGATCGTCGGCTTCGGCGCCAGCGGGGCGGTTCACGCGGCAGACGCATTGCGCATCACCGTGGACCTTCCGCTTGTCATCGAGTTCTTCGACACGCCGGAGGTCGCCGAGGCCGCCATGGAGTTGTTGAACGCAATCGTACCGGCCGGCCACATGATCTACTGGAATGCGAACTGCCGGACGCTGACATGACGGACGATACCCGCAGCCGATCGGAAAATACCGGTGACGTCTGGAGCGTCTTTTCCTTCGAAGCGCGAGAACGCTCTAAGAAATGTTGGCTTTCGGCGCCTCATCGACAAAGATCTTTTGATAGAGGTCTTCACCGAAACTCGTGGTCAGAGGCACGCCCTCGACCAGCCTGAAGTCGCGCCGCCCGTTTTCATCGCGCTCCGCCCGCAAAAAGATGGCAGGCCGTTCCGCACCGGTCCGCAAGCTCTCCGCCAGTTCGAACATGTGTGTGACCAGGACGACCTTTGAATCATGCTTGAGAAGGGCGTCGATGATCTGCCTGGCTATCTCCGAGCCCTCGCGCTCGTTGGTCGAAGCGAAGGATTCGTTGAAGAGGACCAGCGAATGAGGTCGGATCTGATCGACCAGAGCGGACATCCGGCTCAGTTCCTCATCGAACTTGCCACTGCTCATGCTGGAATCCTCCTCTCTCTTGTAGTGGGTGAATACGCCGGAAACTATGTTCGCGGAGAAGATGCTGGCGGCGACGAACATTCCTGCCTGCATCATCAATTGCGCTTGTCCCGCACTTCGCAGGAAGGTCGATTTCCCGCCTTGGTTTGCCCCTGTGACCACCGTGAGATGCTTTTCCGAGGCGCCGATCGTATTTCCTGCAATCGCTTTCTTCATCTGCAGCGCCAGACAGATGTCGTACAGCTCGCGGCAGGAAAACTTATATTCGCTGATCGGGCGCGGCTCCGGCAGGCAGTATTGGCAGTTGAGTTCCTTGAGGCGGTCGTCAAGGTTCAGGCATCCCATGTAGAAAGCGAGTTCGGCGCGCAATGTGGTGAAAAAGCTCATCACATGGCTGGCGGATTCGGCAACCGCCTGGGCGGCAATCGCCAAGCCGCTGTCCCTGAGCCTGGATAGGGCGCGAAAGCCCGCCTCATCGCGGGGATGTATGCTGAACGTGTAGCTCTCCGGTCTCTTCCGGAACAGCCAGTCGATAATTTCCTGAAACCAGTTCCGGGATGGCGGCGGAGCGCGAAGCGTATAATTCCTGCCCTTGTTGCCGTCCCCGAGCTCGGCGCTGATGAGGATGCCTCCCCAGAATTTCAGCCTTTGCAGGTGTTTTTCGATGACCTTGAAATATTCCTCGTTCAGCTCCTTCCTGAGCACGGCGAACATCGCTCGAAAGCCTTCGGAGTGGAAACTGTTGCCATGTTGGTCCACGAGGGCGCGCAGGCGCCTCAGCATCTCCACGTACAGGTTCAACACCTCGACAGAGCGGTTCAGGACGGTTTCAGGCGAATCCCGGAACAGGCCGTAATGAACCTTCTTTTCCCGTTCGAGCGTTTCGATCGTCAGCTTGTACAATTGCGTGACCGCGGATCTGCACGCCTGGCAGTCCATGAAGATATCCTGTCGATATCGCACCTCCTCCACAGAGGTCTGGAGGGAGGTCAGCAATACACGTCGAACGACACCGTCGATGAACTGATCATTGCCCGCCATCGCGTCGAACAGCGTTTCAAGTTCCAGGTCCTGGGTCAGTGCATCCGCGTTTGTGCGAGCGTCGGCTCTGAAGTCGAAGTTCCTGTCGGCATGAAGAAGATAGGCTTTCATGATTGCAGCCTTTCATTGAGAGCAGACGAGGTCAGCCGGTATTTTTCCGCGATTGCCATCGCATGGGCGCGCCCGTCGGCGGCCCTGCGCACGATCTTGAACGTCCGCGAAGCCGGGTTTTCCGGATCGACGGTGCTGACGAGACTGACGGTCGCCGGAGCAAGGCGCGACAGCTCGTCGATGAAGGTCACACAGACCGCCAGCGAGCCAAGATCGATGATTTTCTGAAGGATGCGTGTGCCGAGAAAAAGGGCGTCGCGCAACGTGGTCGACGTGAAAATCTCATTCATGATGACAATGCTTCGACTCGTGGAACGCTGCAGTATGGCGTGTATGCGAAAAAGGTCGTCCTGTAGCTTGCCGCGCAGGTTATGGATGTTCTCCTCCCGCTCGAAATGCGTGAACAGATTATCGAACAGCAGGAGGTTTGCCTGTGCTCCCGGCACCGGCAGTCCAAGACCGGCCAGATAGTGGAGCTGCCCGAAGGTGCGGGCGAATGTGGTCTTCCCGCCTTGGTTGGGTCCGGACACAACGAAGATGCGTTCTCCCTCGCCGAGTGTAAAATCGTTGGTTACGATTGGTTGCTCCTCTGCAGCTAGTTTTTTTGCGAGCGCAAGATCGAAAGTGCTGTCAGCGCGAATCTTCGTTTCGGTTTCGTCGAGTTGCGGATAGCAGAAGGCAAGACCGGCGGCCTTCAGTGGTGCGATATAGTCGATATAGCCGAGATAGAACTGCAGCTCGCGGTCAAACCGGGCGATGGTCGGATGAACAAGAGCCTGGTGCCGTTCGAAGAAGCCTTGAAGTTCATTGAAGGTCTCGGGATAAAGCTGGCGAACCCCTTCGAGTATATTGGCCTCGACATGATCCATCTCGACGAAGTCCGGAATCTCGAACTTCGGCCGGTCGACGTTGCCAGTACGAAAACGCTGGAAGACGCGGGCAATCTCGGCTCCGTAATCTTCCTCCGCATCGAAACGAAAGACGCTGACTGAGGCGTCTTTGACCTGGAACACATACCGAATGCTTTCCAGTCCCGCCGCTGCATGGTCAATCTCGTCCGAGAGCATCCGAAATTGATCGGAAGAAATATGCTCCGCAAGAAATCCGTGTACGGAGATCAGTCCGTCGGATTTCAGGGACAAGGGCCGCAAGGCCGCGTCCAGTTCGATCAGAACAGATCGGTAAAGAGATGCAGCCTTGAGGAACCATGCGTTCTTTTGTTGCTGATATCGAAGCTTCTCGACAAGCTCGAGTTTCTCGCGCAATTCCTTCATGCCCGCGCCGAAGGCTCGCACTATCGCGAGTACGTCGGCATTCTGAAGATCCTTCACGACTTCCTGGCGATAACGGATGGTATCGCCCGGCAGCGGCCCTGCCCAGATGAAATCTTCAAGTTTGAATCGTTCGCGTCCAGCCATCATCGCAGCCGCGATTTGATCGAGATTCAAATCGTGGAAGCACTCCGGCTGCGCCGACCCGCATTTGCCGGCGACACCCGCCGGTTCGAGAATGCTCGCGTCCTCGCCATATGGCTTTCTCGACCGAAGCGGCGATTGCGTAATGAACGGAAAAGGTTGCCCGGCTCGTTCTGCGGCGACAGTCTTTAGCGTTAAAGTCATGTCGACTCCTTCTCTCAACAGAGTAGAAGGAGTCATCAGCCACAGATGGCGGTTAAAGGCGAACTCCATCGCCTGAGATAAATTTAAACTATAACTTCCACATTTCAATAGGGTTCCAGTCAGCCGTGGAGAAGGCACTTGATTTGAGAAGCGGTTCATGTAGATTTTTGTGCATGGGGATGGAGTCCCCCAAAACCGCATCGTGCTGATGACTCCTGCCAGTCAATTGCCGCGTGATATTCGCGGAGGCAGGAGCAACGATCATGACTCGACGTACATTACCGTCCGTTATATTCGATATGCTTGACGATCCTATCGTCATGGCTGTGATGAGTGCCGATGGTCTCGACAAGGAATCCGTTCTCAGGATTCTCGATCATGCAGCACAGAGACTTCCCGAAAATGCAAGCAAACCTAAGGCAACCACGCAGGCGAATGCGATGACACATGACCAGCGCAGCACAGCTTCACGCATGGCGCTGATTGCCAGGACAGTGTTGGCAAATACATCGCCCTTGGTATAGCGGCCCTATACGAGAAACGTCGGGAGCAGATAATTCCCGGCAACCAGACGCTCCCGAAGCGCACTCAAGACTGCAAGGCGATGAGCAGACGTCTGCTCCATCGTGCCGATCGTTCTTGCCTGCGGTCTGGGATCGCGTCTGGTTACCGGGAAACAGCAGCAGCGCTGATCAAGAAGCGAGGTTGGAAATGCAGATCATGGCGGTGATAATCACTATCGTCGTGAGCATCTGGCAAGCGACGGCACGTTGTCTCGCCGAGCTTGCGACAATCTTCGAAAAGAGGTGGAGAGCGGGGCGAGGCCGACGATGGTTTCGATCACGACGCAGCTTCATTCATGAATAGCGCCTATTAAGCAGCCTTTCAGCCCTCGGTGTCGATCGGACCTGATCCTCATCAGGTCTCTGCCGTAGCCTCCGACGAGGCATCGCCCGCCCATTGCCGCCGACGGTTTCTAAGCCGCCTTATCCGATCTCGCCGCCGCATGTCCGCTTCGGATCGTTGCGCGGCTACCTCCTCTGCTTCGTCGGTGATGTCGACTCCCAACAGGGCTTCGAAGAGATCCTCAAGCGTTGTGATGCCGACGACCTCACCGTTTTTGACGACGGCACCGATGGGTTCGCGCGCATCCAGAAGTTTCGCGATGGCCTGACCCACCGGGAGGCTGTCTTCAAGCTTGGGCAGGGCATGTCCGAATGCCGAAAGCGGCTTGCGTCGAATTGAGCTGTCTCGCAGCGCCTCACGCAGGACCTCCCGCTGATTGATGTAGCCCGACAAGTGCTCGGGGTTGTCGCCATAGATCGGAATGCGGGCAAAGTGGAGGTCCGCACCATCGTCAAGCAGGGCTGCCGCTGCCGCGGCTTCGGGAAGGGCGACAACGAAAGCCAAAGGCGTGTGCGCATCTGCCAACGTGATCTGGTGCGCGAACAGGATATGGGAAAGCACATCGGATTCACCGTGAGACAATGCTCCCTGAGAGGGAGCGTAGGCAATGATCCGCGCCAGGCTGTTTCGGGTAACATACCCTTTCGAGTCTCCCGAAAGCCATCTAGTAAGCCACCGGGTAATGGCCAGAACGGGCGCCAGCAGCCACAGGAGCGGACGAAGCGTGCGACCGGTGACGCCGGCAAGGTCTTCCGCATGGGTCGCGGCATAGGTCTTCGGTCCAATCTCGGACAGGATCAGCAGGAGAAAGGTGAGGACTGCCGACGCAATGGCAACGGCTGGATCACCCCAAATTCTGGCCGCTTCAGCACCGACGAATCCGGGACCCACGGTGCAGGCGACAGTGTTGACCGTGAGAATGGCACTGATGGCGTCCCCGATCCGCTCCTCCTTGATTTCGAGGAAGAGGCTCACGCCTGACTGGTTTCTTTTTTCGAGAAGGTGCATCGGCCGGGCACTCAGCAGCACGGTCTCGAAGATCGAACACGCGCCGGAAACGATGACTGAGAACAGCACCCAGAAAAGCAGCGTCATCGACGATGCTCCCGACCGCGGCGCTGTCCCCTGCGAACGAGGACGGGGCGCCTTGTCCGACACATATCCCGGCCATGGACGAAGGCCGACAACCCGGCGCCGGACATGAAGAAGAACAGGATCAAAGACATCTGGAACCTCCTTGGAGCAATCCACGATGACCGACCCCTATCGTCGGCGCGCGCGGCGATAGGGGGCCATCAGCCGGATGCCGGCCGGTGGCGAATTCCATGCCCTGCAAGGAACATGGATCCCATCGGCTCATCCTCTGGACGACCAGACCTTGAACGGCGAGGAGAAGGCGGCGGCCCGACCCAGGCTTTGCTCGATCCAAAGGAGACGGTTGTACTTCGCAATCCGCTCGCTTCTGGACAGCGATCCCGTTTTGATCTGCCCGGTGCCGAATGCCACCGCGAAGTCGGCAATGAACGTATCCTCGGTCTCGCCGGACCGATGCGAGACGACAGCGTTCCAGCCAGCCTCGTGCGTGACCCGTATGGCCTCCACTGCTTCGGTGACCGTGCCGATCTGATTCAGTTTGATCAGCACGGCATTGGTCGCCTTCCGTTCGATTCCCTGCCTGATTATCGCGGGATTGGTGACGTAATTGTCATCACCGACGATCTGGACCCGGTCGCCCATTGCTTGCGTTTGGGCAATGTAGCCCTCCCAGTCCGCCTCATCGAACCCATCCTCGATGGAAACGATTGGGTACGATTGGATCCATCGCTCGTAGAGGGCAAGCATCGCCTCGCGATCAAGGACGTCTCCAGCAGCGAGACGATAGCCTTTGCCATCGAAGAATGAAGATGCGGCCGGGTCGAGGGCAATCGCGATATCGCTTCCCGGCTTGTAGCCCGCAGCCCGTATCGCTTCCGTTATCAGTTCGCAGGCGTCTTCATTGTTCTCCAGATTCGGCGCAAAACCGCCCTCGTCCCCGACACCGGTCGAAAGGCCCTTTTTCTCCAGTATTTTCTTCAACGCCTTGAATGTCTCCACGCCGTAGCGCAGAGACTCGGCGAATGTCGGCGCACCGTGAGGGACGATCATGAATTCCTGGAAATCCAGGCGATTGGCGGCATGTTTTCCGCCATTGATCACGTTCATCATCGGGACTGGAAGCCGGCGCGCGGTCGGGCCGCCGAGGTAGGAAAAAAGCGGCAGGCGAAGCGAATTGGCCGCGGCGCGCGCGACGGCCATGGAGGCTCCGAGCAGGGCATTCGCACCCAGCTTTGATTTGTTCTTCGAGCCGTCCAGCTCGATCAGCGTCATGTCGATCTGGGCTTGGCGTGTGGCATCGCGGCCGCGCAGGCAGGCTGCGATTTTCGAATTGACGTTCTCGCAGGCGGTCCTGGTGCCCAGTCCATTGTAGCGACCCTTATCGCCGTCGCGGATCTCAACGGCCTCGAGGCGCCCCGTCGAGGCGCCTGACGGCACGCACGCCGTTCCCATGGCGCCGCCTTCCAGGGACACCTCTACCTGGAGCGTCGGATTCCCGCGCGAGTCCAAGATTTCGAAAGCATGGACGGATACGATAGAATGTTCACTCATGATCTCTCCTTCGCCGGCGGGTTCCCGTTGGTTCCTGGCGGTTGCTGGTTTGATAGAGATGAACAGCACGAAGCCGTACTCCTGACGCAGTCCTACCGTGGTGCCCAACGGTAGGAGTCATCAGCCGGCTGGCGTTTAAAGATGGGGGACTCCATCCCCGGTCATAAACATCCGATAGAATTGCGGGAAAAGCAATGGGAGACAGTTTTTCCGTTGGCGACTCTGGACTAATTTTGCTCCAGCGCCTATTTGATTGTTACGGGAATGGAGTCTCCCGCAAACCGCCGATCAGGCTGATGACTCCTGCCATTCGCATAGAAGGAGCCGTTGCTCCAGGCAGGATGATCATGATGCTAGTCATATTTGGCACCCTCAGAATTTTCACAGCTTCCCTTCGCGATCCGGTTGTCGCTCGCATGATGGGGGAGCGGCTATGACCGGCATGCTGGTTCTGGCCCGCCACGGGCAAAGCGAAGGCAACAGAAGCAATGTCTTCACGGGGCGCGACGACCCGCCGCTCACGAATGAGGGGCGAATCGAAGCTCGCTTCATCGCCTACCAGATTCAACAGGCACGCATCAGGCCGGATATCTTCTTCACATCCGCCATGAGGCGGACACGCGATACAGCGCAGATAATCGTCGATGAACTGGGTGCGGGCGTCGCCATTATGTCGGACCCCGCCCTGAACGAACGCGATTATGGCGATCTCACAGGTATGAACAAGGACGAGGCCGCCAGTCAATTTGGCCCGGGACAGGTGCTTGCGTGGCGGCGCTCCTACCGAAAACGTCCTCCGGGAGGAGAAAGCCTTTTCGACACCCGGCAGCGTGTCGTGGCGTATTTCAATCGCGAGATCGCTCCGCGGCTGCGCAACGGGGAAAACGCCGTCGTCATCGGCCACGGCAACTGTCTGCGCGCGCTTGCCATGGAACTGGAGGAACTGTCCCCGTTCGAGATCGAGACGTTCGAAATCGCAACAGGGCAACTCATCGTCTACAAGATCGTGATCGCGGAGCTCGGGTTGAAGGCAGTAACCCTTGGTTCCCGGTCCCAACCGCACAAGAGCATGGCATGACCGGCTCCCGCACGGCATGGTCACGTCGACAGCATGGGCCTGGCCCGCTCAGGCTCGATGCGCCATCAGCGAGGCAGACGTTGGCGGATCGCGCGCCATGGTGAGATCGATCCACGAAACGGGTCATCTTCTCGACCACGCAAGCGGTACGGCATAGAGGTTTGAAGGAAGGATTGGAGAGCATG
>UBYA01000050.1 GCA_900469615.1 Hyphomicrobiales bacterium
CTTTTCCTTGTCCGTGGGCCTTGCGTCCGGCGATCATGGATCGGCCACCCGTTCTAGTAGGCAGCTTGCGAAGGTCACGCCCATGCCGGCCGTCAGGAGGAAGACCTGCTGACCCGCGCGGGACGGGCTTGTCCTGGACGCTTCGAACAGGTCCAGGTTGATGAAGGCATCGGAGCAATAGGCATGGCCCTGGTTGCTCACATCGCCATAAAAGATCCGCTCCTCATGGCCGAGATTGCGGATTGCCGACCGCGTCACAGGGATATTGAGATTGTGTGGGATGATGACGAAGCTGTCGTTGCGATCGCTGCTGAGCTTGGTGAGGCTTTCCGCGACGAAGGACTGCAGGGACGTCGCGTAGACGGCCTGAAACTCCTTCTTCTGCGCGGGGCTCATGTCCTCGGGATTTTGGTAGAATTGGCCGAGGTGCCTGACATGCGTCCCAAGGATGCGCCAGCCGCAGTCGCCGACGTTCAATACAGCGGCTGCCGGCGCTTCCGATAACAGGCCGACCGACAGCCTGCTGATCCCCGGGTGGAAGGCTTTCTCGCCGGTGATGATGATGATTGGTTCGCCGGCTCTTGACGCGGCGATGTAGTGAAGGGCGGCGAGCGCCGAGGCGCAGTTCGTCATGGCCCAGGAACAGATCTCCCAGCGCGAGAGGCCATGATTGTGTGCAAAGGTGGAGAGCCAGTTCTCGTCGCAGAAGGTGTTATGGGTTTGGGTCTTGCAGTAGATGAGCTGTCCCGAAGCGCGCAAGGGCTGCGGAACCCGCGCGATTGCCCGTGTCAGAATGCCGCCCAGCATCTCGGAGAGAGCGTCTTGGCAACGCACCACGCGTTCAAGACTGTAGAAGCGGTTGTAAACGGCAACGCTGCCCTTGCAGAGGCCGTAATCATCGCCCAGTTCCGCAAGGGGCAGGCACTGGCTATTCGAGCCACCTGAGACGATGCTGTTGATAATCAAGGCATACCCCCTTCACGAAGACACGATCTGCCGCGGCGGCCCTGGGCCGGAGCTCTGTTGCTTTCTAGGCAGCAACCCTAGGTCCAATCGGATGTCGGCGCGTCCTCGAACGCGTTTTGGGAAAGGCCAAATCGTGAAATAGGACGCGTTGCCGCTGCCTGCCTTGTCCGGATCGCGAAGTTGTCTTCTTGCACACCGTCCAACAGGCGGCTTGACGGCCTTGCAGGTCGGTCGCCGCACCGGCTCCATCTTTCATGACGGCGGCAGGCGGTGGCCTTCATCGATCGAGGCGCCAGGATTGGAGCATCATCCAGCGAAATCCGGCAATGATCGCCAATCCGCCGACGGGCCACGATGCCCAGAACTCTCCGTGCCAGGCAAAGAGATTGATCACAATCACGACAGCACCGGCAATACTGAGCAGGGACAGGATGGGATCGATGTGCCTTTGCCTTCGCGTGCCGAGAAAGACGAGAAGGGCGACCAGAAAAAGCAGCGGCCAACGGGCCCAGAAGTTTCGCTCCCAGAATGTAAGGTTGATGGCGGCAAATGTAATCGAGGTCACGGCAATGACGGCGACGGTCAGGTCGATGGGCGCTGCCGATCTGGTCATCGCCGCGCGATGAGCCGTCGGCTGCGGAGGCTGCGGATCACGCTTCGGCGGCGGCAGCGATGCATCCTCTTCAACATCGGGGCCGATGCGCACGAGATAGCCGGCAATCCCGCCGTCTATGTTCTTCACGTCGACCCGGCCCATGAAATCAAAGCCGACGCTGAGCTTGTTATGGACCTGGTCGTGGACCGTATTCGATATGACGATGCCGCGGGGTGACGCCAGGGACAGCAGTCTCGCCGCGATATTGACGCCATCGCCATAAATGTCATCGCCATCGACCATGACGTCGCCAAGGTTGATGCCGATCCGGAAGCAGACTTGCGGATGGCCGGGCCGCCCGGCATCTTTGCCGACGAGTTCGCTCTGGATGTCGATGGCTGTCCTGACCGCCTCGACCACGCTCGCGAATTCCGCAACCGTCTCTTCGCCCCCGCTCTCGATGACGCGGCCCTTGCGTGTCTCGATCAATCTCTTCATGGTTTTGCGCCCCTGTTCCAACACGGCAAGAGCCTCCTGCCCGTTGGCTGCGAAGGACGTATCGCCGCGGACATCCGCGCAGAAGATCGTCGTCAGCTTTCGGCTCAGGTCCAGTGTCATTTCGCTGCTCCTTGGTCGATAGGGGACTGGCCCCGTCGGCAACGCGACCGGACTTTGAGGACCATGAGAAGAGACGGGCATCGGCGCTTCACGCGTCCTCGAACATGTTTGTGAACCGAGTAAATCGCGAACTAGGATCGAAATCGGGCCGCAACCGCCTCACAGTGCGGCGTCCTTGTCGATTTTTATCGTAGCGGGAAGGGACGCACGCGTCGGCCGGCACGTCATAGGCGTGTCTTCCGCAAAGGGGCGAAACTCGTATACGCCGATGGTCGGTTGGGTCCTGTCCGCCGTCCTTGCGCAGATCGCCATGACGACGCCCGCTGCGGGACTGAGCAGCCAGAAGGACCATGGCGACGTGCCTTCCCTGTTCCCATTCGCATGAAATCGAATCGATGCCGGCTTCTCGAGGCAAAAGCCGAAGGAATCAAACGGGATCGACAAGCCGCCGCCCAGCGCCTTGACATAGGCCTCCTTGAGCGCCCAGAGCTGCAGGAAGCAATCAGCGCGTGCATCGTCTGGAAGCGCTTCCAGCGCAGCGACTTCGCCGCGTGTGAAGAAACGGCGCGCGACGCCCAGGAATGCCGGACGGCAGCCGCTCGCGGTCACATCGATACCGATCGTGCCGCGATTGACCATTCCAAGCGCGATGACATTACCGTCATGGGACAGGTTGAAATCAAGATCGGCGCTTTCAGCCAGCGCATTCCGAAGCGACGGCCGTCCAAAGGCGCCCTTGTCGAACAGCAGGGAGCGCGGATCCGTTGCCCTATAGCGCGACAGCAGCAGCCGCTGCATGGCGCGGGTCACGACATAGGCATGGCGGTCCGACGCCAGGCGGAACCCTTCCCCCCGACGCCTTTCTGTCTCCGACAGCAAATCCCAGCAGCGGGCGAGATCTTCCGGGGAGGAAATCCGGTCGTGGCGGCAGATCCAGATGCTGATGCCGTCGATGGATGGAACCCGCATGAGGCGCCTCCTTGGCTAGCGGTTGCGACGAGGGCTAATATGCGCTTGCGATCTCAAGCTCTGTGAGCTCGTCGGCGTGCAGCACAAGCCTTGCCCCCGTCGTGATTTCGTCGAGCTGATCGAGGCTTGTGGCGCTTGCGATCGGAGCAACCACGCCCTGCTTTGCCACAAGCCATGCGATCGCGAGGCTCGCCACGTCCACCTGACGCGAAGCGGCGATCTCGTCGAGTGCCGCGAGAATGCGCAAGCCCCGATCGTTCAGGTAATATTTCATGAAGAAGCCGCGCGTAGGGCTTTTGCGGAAGTCCGAACGGGAACGATATTTGCCGGAGAGAAATCCCCTGGCGAGCGAAAAATAGCTGGTAACGCCGACATCGCTTGCAAGGCAGAACGGCGCCAGATCCTTTTCGTGATCTTGACGGTCGTAGAGATTGTAATGCGATTGCACGTTCTCGAAGCGGGCATATCCATATTCGGCGCTGAGGTCTTGCGCGCGCTGCAATGTCTGTTCAGAGTGCTGCGATGCCCCGATCGAGCGCACCTTGCCCGCTCTTATGAGGTCCGCGTAAGTCTCGAGGGTTTCCTCCAGCGGCGTTTGCGGATCTTCGCGGTGCGCCATGTAAAGGTCGATGTAATCCGTGCCAAGCCGCCGCAAGGAGGCGTCAAGCGCATCAGTGATATAGCGACGGGACTGGCCGCGCTGATCCGGATCGTTGCAATGTCCGACCTTCGTGGTCAGCACGATCTGGCTGCGATTTCGTCGCGACTTCAGCCAGTTTCCTATGATCGTCTCGGAGACGCCGCCAGGATTGCCGGGGGCCCAGTTGGAATAGATGTCGGCCGTGTCGATCAGGTTGAAGCCTGCAGCGACAAAGGCATCGAGGATACGAAACGAAGTCGCCTCGTCGATGGTCCAGCCGAAGACATTTCCACCGAGGCCGAGTGGTTCGATGAGAAGATCGGAGCGCCCCAGACGTTGCTTGCTCATCAAGCGATCTCCCTTTCTCCGCACATGACGCGCTCGTTGAAGTCAAATGGAATGACGCCACGCGGCATGAGCTTGGATCTTAGAAAGGGACGTAGATTTCCCGGCGCGCAGGTCGCAGGCAGCTCAAATTGCACTCTGCTGCAGATAGCGGTCAGCGCCGATGCGATCTGGGATGTGACCCTTTCGGTCTGCCTGCGGGCATTGGGTCCGATGCCGAAGGGCAGGAAATGGCCGGGGTGGCCGGCGAGGTTTGGGACGCGGCCCGGATCGAAACGGCCCGGATCGAAACGGGTCGGCTC
>UBYA01000019.1:0-2500 GCA_900469615.1 Hyphomicrobiales bacterium
GATTTGGTTGCGGGGGCAGGATTTGAACCTGCGGCCTTCAGGTTATGAGCCTGACGAGCTACCGGGCTGCTCCACCCCGCGTCACCAGCGTAAACCCGAAGGGTTTATCGCGTCCAGCGCAAACCGCTTGAGCGGCTTATCGCGCTTGCGTGAACCGCTTTGCGGTTCATGCTTCATCCGGGCAAAACCGGAAGAGATATTTCAGAAGCGACAAAGGCCGCATGAGCGGCCTATTGCAACACGGCCGAGCCGTTATTCGATCAGAGAAGATTTATGCGAGGGCTAAACCGCTTACGCGATTTAGCCCGAGTTGCGATTAGCAGACCTGGCAGCGACCTACTCTCCCGCGTCTTAAGACGAAGTACCATGGGCGCAGGGGCGTTTCACGGCCGTGTTCGGAAAGGGAACGGGTGCAGCCACCCCGCCATAACCACCAGGTCGGCAAAGCGCAACTTCGGGCCAAACCTTGCGGATTTGGCCCGATTTGAGAAGCTGGTGAAGTTTTCACTTCGTTTTGTCTATTTGAACACGTCTTTGGATTGCTCATGCCGCATGAATGCTACGCATTCAGCGGGGGATAGGCATGAATGCTTTCGCATTCAGCCTGAGATGAGCACTGGCAATGGGAACGATCAAGCCAATCGAGCTATTAGTACCGGTAAGCTTCATGCGTTGCCGCACTTCCACACCCGGCCTATCAACGTGGTCGTCTTCCACGGCTCTGATAGGGAACACTCGTTTCCAGGTTGGTTTCCCGCTTAGATGCCTTCAGCGGTTATCCATTCCATATATAGCTACCCTGCTATGCCCTTGGCAGGACAACAGGTCCACCAGAGATATGTCCATCCCGGTCCTCTCGTACTAGGGACAGATCCTGTCAATATTCCTACACCCACGGCAGATAGGGACCGAACTGTCTCACGACGTTCTGAACCCAGCTCACGTACCGCTTTAATTGGCGAACAGCCAAACCCTTGGGACCTGCTCCAGCCCCAGGATGCGATGAGCCGACATCGAGGTGCCAAACAACCCCGTCGATATGGACTCTTGGGGGTCATCAGCCTGTTATCCCCGGCGTACCTTTTATCCGTTGAGCGATGGCCCTTCCACGCGGGACCACCGGATCACTATGACCGACTTTCGTCTCTGCTCGACTTGTCAGTCTCGCAGTCAGGCGGGCTTATGCCATTGCACTCGACGACCGATTTCCGACCGGTCTGAGCCCACCATCGCGCGCCTCCGTTACTCTTTCGGAGGCGACCGCCCCAGTCAAACTACCCACCATACACTGTCCCGGATCCGGATGACGGACCGCGGTTAGACATCCATGACGATAAGGGTGGTATTTCAAGGATGGCTCCACAAGAACTGGCGTCCCTGCTTCAAAGCCTACCACCTATCCTACACATGCCGACACGAATGCCAGTGTAAAGCTATAGTAAAGGTGCACGGGGTCTTTCCGTCTGACCGCAGGAACCCCGCATCTTCACGGGGAATTCAATTTCACTGAGTCTATGTTGGAGACAGCGGGGAAGTCGTTACGCCATTCGTGCAGGTCGGAACTTACCCGACAAGGAATTTCGCTACCTTAGGACCGTTATAGTTACGGCCGCCGTTTACTGGGGCTTCGATTCAGAGCTTGCACCCCTCCTCTTAACCTTCCAGCACCGGGCAGGCGTCAGACCCTATACGTCGTCTTGCGACTTCGCAGAGCCCTGTGTTTTTGGTAAACAGTCGCTACCCCCTGGTCTGTGCCACCCTCACATGCTTGCGCACATAAGGGTCACGCTTCTTCCGAAGTTACGCGTGCAATTTGCCGAGTTCCTTCAACATAGTTCTCTCAAGCGCCTTGGTATACTCTACCTGACCACCTGTGTCGGTTTCGGGTACGGTCTGTACGGTGGAGCTATTTCCTGGAACCGCGTCCCCGCCCACACAATCCAATAAGTGTGAACAAGTTAAGCAATCCGTCACTTCCACCAGGCCCACGAATATTAACGTGGTTCCCATCGACTACGCGTGTCCGCCTCGTCTTAGGGGCCGGCTAACCCTGCTCAGATTAACTTTAAGCAGGAACCCTTGGTCTTTCGGCGAGAGGGTCTCTCACCCTCTTTATCGTTACTCATGTCAACATTCGCACTTCCGATACCTCCAGGACCCCTCACGGGTATCCCTTCATCAGCTTACGGAACGCTCCGCTACCACGTGTATTGCTACACATCCTCAGCTTCGGTGCATGGCTTCAGCCCCGTTACATTTTCGGCGCAAAGACCCTTGACTAGACCAGTGAGCTGTTACGCTTTCTTTAAATGATGGCTGCTTCTAAGCCAACATCCTGGTTGTTTTGGGATCCTCACATCCTTTCCCACTTAGCCATGACTTGGGGACCTTAGCTGGAGGTTAGGGTTGTTGCCCTTTTCACGACGGACGTTAGCACCCGCCGTGTGTCTGCCGAGTAGTACTTCCCGGTATTCGGAGTTTGGTTAGGATCAGTAAGACG
>UBYA01000020.1 GCA_900469615.1 Hyphomicrobiales bacterium
AAAGCACGGCTTTGCCTATACAAGCGTCGGTAGACCCTCGAACGACGTCACGCTTTAGGGCGTTTACGCATTCCGAACGGAAAACCGCTACGCACCTTTCCTGGAAATGCTTCAAGCAAAGGCCGATCCATGCGCTACCTCATCACCGGCACGGCCGGCTTTATCGGATTCCACCTTGCCAGGCGGCTGCTCGACGAGGGCCATTTCGTGGTCGGCTTCGACGGCATGACGCCCTATTATGACGTCAGGCTCAAGGAAAAGCGCACCGCCATCCTCGCCCGCTCCAACGGCTTCAAGGCCGTGACCGGCATGCTGGAGGACAAGGCGGCGCTGGATCGCGCAGCGGAACTCGCCGAGCCGGACGTGATCGTCCACCTCGCCGCCCAGGCCGGCGTGCGCTACAGCCTCGAAAATCCGCGGTCCTACGTCGATTCCAATCTCGTCGGCTCCTTCAACGTCCTCGAACTGGCGAGAAACCTGCAGCCGAAGCACCTGCTTTTGGCCTCGACGTCCTCGGTCTACGGCGCCAACGAAAAGATCCCCTTTGCCGAAAGCGACAAGGCCGACGAGCAGATGACGATCTATGCCGCGACCAAGAAGAGCATGGAACTGATGGCGCATAGTTACGCCCATCTTTTCCATGTGCCGACCACCGCCTTCCGCTTTTTCACGGTTTACGGCCCCTGGGGCCGGCCGGACATGGCGCTGTTCAAGTTCGTCGACGCCATCCGCAACGACAGGCCGATCGAAATCTACGGCGAAGGCAAGATGAGCCGCGATTTCACCTATATCGACGATCTCGTCGAAGGCATCGTCCGCCTCATCAACGTCATACCCTCGGAGGAGAACCGGGTGGTATCGGATACGATCATCGATACCCTGTCGAAAAATGCGCCCTTCCGCGTCGTCAATATCGGCGGCGGCCAACCGGTGGGCCTGATGAGCTTCGTCGAGACCATCGAAACGATGCTCGGCAAGAAGGCGATCCGCAAGATGCTGCCGATGCAGCCCGGCGACGTGCACAACACCTATGCCGTGCCGGACCTGCTGGTAGCGCTGACCGGCTTCAAGCCGGGTATCGAGGTGGAAGAAGGCGTGCGCCGCTTCGTCGAATGGTATCAGGAAAATTATTGAGGAAACCGGTGCCGGCAGGGTGGCAGGCCCTGCCGAAATAGACGAGCCCCTGGCCGCCGTGGCGCCGGTTCCGACCATGCGGCGGCGAACCGTTCCGCAACCGGAGATTTTCCGCCGAAAAGGCGTCCGGGCGATCTGCCGTCAGGTTCTGGTCGAAATCAGAAGAAACATCGGCCGCTCGCGCTCGATCGCCCAATCCGGGTGAATGGCGAGATCCTCGTCGCTCGGCGACCATTCCTCGACATGAGCGATGGTGAAACCGGACCTGATCAACAGGTTGAGCGTCGTGCCCATCGTGCGATGCTGCTTGACGACACCCTCGGCGAGCCAGTTGGTCAGCCTTTTCCCTTCGATCTGATAGGCGCTGAGCGGCCAGATATTGCCGCCTTCGGCATCCGCCTGCCATTCAGGCTGTCGCGGCGCCATGTAGATCGGATGCTCGATCGAGAAGATCAACCGGCCACCCGGCTTCAGCGCCTGACGGATCGTCGACAGCAGCCCGGCAAAGCCCTCGATATAGTGGAAAGCAAGGGAGCTGTAGACGAGATCGAAGCCAGCCTTCGGAAGCTGGAGCCTTTCCAGATCGGCCCTGTCATAGCGAATGCGCGCATCCGCCGTCTGCGCGCGGGCGCGCTCCAGCATTTTCTCCGAAACATCCAGTCCCAAGACGCTGGCGGCGCCCTGCTCGGCGGCCCAACGGCAGTACCATCCAAAGCCGCAGCCGAGATCCACGACGTCGAGACCGTGCATGTCCGGCATCAAGGCCCGTATCGCCGGCCATTCCGCCGCACCTGCCAGCCCATCGACCGAGCGCTGCAGGCGGCTATAACCCTCGAAGAAGCCCGGATCGTCATAGATGTTTTGCGTCATGTTCGTCTCCTGCAGATCGGCAGTGCCGATCCGGCAGCGCTGAATTGAGAGGTCCTGACCGCCGGGATTACATCACCTTCGCCGCCGTCACCTCGACCTCTACCAGAAACTCGGCTCGGGTAAACCCGCCAACGATCAGCAGCGTGGAAACCGGTTTGGGATCGAGAATATAGCGGTCGCGCACGGCCATATAGGCCGGAAAATCTTCGCGCGTGGTGACGAAGCCGGAAATGCGGATGACATCGGCAAAGCTCATTCCGGCATCGTCGAGAATGGCCTTGATCGCTTCGAAGCACATCTCGGCCTGCGCCGTAACGTCAGCCGGAATACGGTCGTCGAGACCAATGCCGAGCTGGCCGGATGTGACCAGAAGACTGGCGCCCGGCGGCACCAGCAGCCCGTGATTGTAGTTGCCGAAAGGGCGGCGAACGGATGGCGGATTGAATACCTTTTTCATCGATACCGACTCCTGATGACCGCGTCGATTTCAGCATTTTGAGACGAAAGGGGCAAGACGCTCAATGCGCCCGCGCCGAGGTCACGGCGCGATTCCGCCGTACTTCCAACAGGATATGCCCGAAAAGCGCGGCCAGGACGATTGGGCCGCCGACCAAGGTCGCCGCCGAAGGGCGTTCGGCAAAGACCATCCAGACCCAAAGCGGCGTCAGCGGCACCTCGAGCGCCGTCAGCAGTGCCGCGTCTGATGCCGGAAGCAGCCGGGAACCGAAGGTATAGAGGCTGAGACCCATCGCATTCTGCACGATGCCGAAAGTGACGATCAGGCCGAAATCCTGGCCCGAGATCGAAAGCGGCGAAGCGAACCAGAATGTAACGAAGGAGCACAGCCAGGCGGACAGCGCCATGGCCGGCAGCATGGGCACACTGCGATGCCGGCGCATAATGACGGCAAGCGCGGCGACGGTCAGCGTCATGACGGCCGCAAGCCCTTTGCCGAGCCAGCTGCCGCCATCGCCCGAATGGCCCGAAAGCATGACGAGCACGCCGGCGAAAGCGATGCCGCTGGCAATCAGCGTCCTCATATTCGGCCGCTCGCCGATGAACAGAAATGCGACGCCCGCGGTGACGAAGGGCACGGTCGCATAGATGACCATGGCATCGGCAACCGAGGTATAATAGATCGAGCCGATGCCGCTGATCATGGATGCGGTGGAAAAGATCGTCGCCGCCAGCGAAGGCCCGCGCATGGAGCGCAGGATGCGGAAGGCGTTGCGGCGCTCGATGTAGAAAAACAGCACGAAGACACCGAGACCGGAGACGATTCCGCGACAGAACAGGATGGTCATGAGATCGGCATGGATCGCCCGCACGAAAAGACCGGATGTCGACCACGCCAGTGCCGAAAGCGCAACGTAGATCACGCCGAGCCTGTATTGTTGCTGTTCCGCCAGCGTCACGATGAATCCCCCGCCCCTTGGTGGCAGATCATTAGCGGGCGGCATCAAGGCCCACAAGCCAAGCTTGCGTCGCGGCTTGTCGCTGATGCGGGAAGATGGCGAGGGTTGCAGGAAGGCCACGGCCAACCCCTGCTCGCATGTGCATGACATGCCTCCGCGGCCGGCCCATGTTGGCAAGATCATATCGATCTTGCACATATTTGTGATCTCTCTAGGGTTCCGCGCAGCCCGGTCGAAGGAGAATCAGTTGCGCCTGCTGTCCGCCACGTTGTTCGCCTGCGGCTGCGTCAGCCTGGTCGACGGTCCATTGTGGCCGCCGGCGCAAACCTATGTCGACAAAACGGTGCAATGCAGCCAAAGCAGCAATCCCGCCCGCTGCGAGCATACGCGCGATAGCTGGAAGGTCGATTACGAGGAGGCAATCGCAGGCGGGTATCGCGCGCAGAAGCATGTCGCCTTATGCCTGAGCACCGGTTGCGACGCGGCGATCCAGCCCGACAGGATGCTCGGCTGCGCCTGGCGCATGGTCATTGCGGAAGCCAACCACGCTCAACCAGGCAGCACGGATTTTACAAATCTCAACCGCTTCTGCGGAACGGATTATATCGACGAGAAGGCAAAATTCGCGGCCGCCTCGCAAGCCAAGGCAATGCTGCGGCTGATCGGCAAATAGCGGACCACGCGCCGGAGATCTTCCGCCGCATGGTCCGGTCGTTATTCTTGCTCACGCATAGGGCGCAAGGAAGGTGCGAATGGCCTCGATCTCGCCGGGACGAATATCATGGCCGCCCGGATGCCAGTCGAGCGTCACCTCGGCACCCTGCACCGTAAAATAATCGGCCAGCGCCTTGGTCACAGGCGCGGGCGCGATCGGGTCGCGCTCGCCGGCCGTGATCAAGACGCGCTTGCCCTCCAGCCTGGCATTGGCCTTCGGCTCGAACGGGATGAGCGGATGCATCAGCACAGAGGCGTCGAACAGATCGCCATGCTCGATCAGAACGTTGGCAAGGATGTTCGCACCGTTGGAAAAGCCGAGGCCAAGCACCTGCGATGCACCGTACTGCGCCGCCAGTTCCGAAACATAGGCCGCCATCTTTTCCGTCGCCCGGGCAAGATCGGCCATGTCGTAGACGCCCTCGCCGCTCCGGCGGAAGAATCGCGCCGCGCCATGTTCCGAGACATCGCCGCGCGGCGACACGATGGTCGCCTCGGGCAGCAGCCGGGCGGCGAAATCGAAAAACTGGTTCTCGTCGCCGCCGGTGCCGTGGAACGTGAAGAGAATGGGCTTTCCGGCTGCGCCGGCCTTCAGCCGGTGTACGTAACTCGTATCCGTCATGATGTCCTCTCCTGGATTAGCCTTCCAGCGGTTCGAGGTGCTGCTCGATCAGGCCGCGCAGATGCGCATGCTGCTCGGGCAGTTTCAGCGCCTCGCCGAGATGAGCGGTATCCTCGTCGCGGTCGAAGCCGGGTTCGTTGGTGGCGACTTCGAACAGCACGCCACCCGGCGTGCGGAAGTAGATCGCCCAGAAATAATCGCGGTCGATGACCGGCGTCACCTGGTAGCCCGTATCCATCAGCGCCTTGCGAACTTCGAGCTGCTTTGCGCGGTTCTCGACGGCAAAGGCGACATGGTGGACGGAGCCCGCACCCGGAAGCGCACGGTTGATGTTCGGCATGGTTTCGAGGTCGACATAGTCGGCACCGTTGCCGCCGGGAATGGCAAGCCGCTTGATGCCTTCATGCGTATCGACCACCTCGTAGCCCATATATTTCAGCAGTTCGGCCGTGGCGCCCTCGTCCCGCAGCCGCATGGCGACGGAATGAAAGCCCCTGATGGCATGCTCGGCATCGACGCCGCCATGGGTCCAGGGAAGGCGCTTGTCGTCCCTGACCTCGACGAGAGCGAAGCCATCGCCGTCCGGACCGGAAAAATGCAGGCGCTTCTGGCCGAAGGATTCGTCGGCCTTCAGGCCCTCGACGCCATGCTGGCCAAGCCGCTCGGTCCAATAGCCGATGGCACCCTGCGGAACGGAGTAAACCGTGTTGCCGACCTCTCCGGTGCCCGGCCGGCCGCGTGCCATCTTCGGGAACGGGAAGTAGGTCATGATCGTGCCTGGCGTGCCGATTTCGTCGCCATAGTAAAGATGGTAGACATCGGGCGCGTCGAAATTCACGGTTTTCTTGACGCGGCGCAGGCCGAGCGTATCCGTGAAAAACTTGTTGTTGGTGCGGGCGTCTTCCGCCATCGAGGTAACGTGGTGAAGACCTTTGATCTGGTTGAGCATCTCTAACCCCTTTTCTGCGCCTGCACCGGCAGGCGTCTCTCATGGGCAGAAGATGGTCTTGCGGGCCCTGTTTCGATAGCCCCCAATAGCCAAACGGATTGTCTTCGATAAGTGAACGATAAATTCGGATCGTTCAACGATAAGCAATGGAATATGAGACCAGCATCTCACGGCGCGTCCGGATTGCTCGGCAGGGCCCAGTCGATCGGTTCCCTGCCGTGCTCGACCAGATAGGCATTGGCCTTGGAAAAATGCCGGCAGCCGAGAAAGCCGTTATGAGCGGACAGCGGCGAAGGATGTGCCGCCTTCAGCACCAGATGGCGTTCGGTATCGACAAAGGCGGCCTTCTTCTGTGCGTAGGAGCCCCAGAGCATGAAGACGACGCCATCGCATTCGTCGTTGACGTGGCGGATGACAGCGTCGGTAAAACGTTCCCAGCCCTTGCCCTGGTGCGACGCTGCCTGCGATTCCTGGACCGTCAGCACGCTGTTGAGCAAGAGCACACCCTGTTTCGCCCAGCTTTCCAGGAAACCGTGCCGTGCTGGCGGAATGCCGAGATCGGTTTCCAGCTCCTTGTAGATATTGACCAGCGACGGCGGAATGCGCACGCCGGGGCGCACGCTGAAGCAGAGTCCATGTGCCTGCCCGAAGCCATGATAGGGATCCTGCCCGAGGATGACGACCTGTACCTCATCGAGCGGGGTCAGATCCAAGGCGCGGAAATACTCGCTGCCGCGCGGAAAGATCACCTTGCCGCGCTGCTTTTCCTCGACAAGAAACGCCTTGAGCTGCTGCATGTAGGGGCTTTCGAACTCCTGCGACAGCGCCTCTTTCCAGCTTTCCTCAAGCTTGATGTTCGCCTCCGCCATCGTCTTTCGCCTCCGTTCGTTGTCAGCATGCCGATTGAGGATGAAAGCGGCGACGTGTCAAGGAGATGGCGGACGCCGCGGTAGGGAGATCACAGGTTTTGAAGGGAAGGTGGTTTCAAGTCCGCAAGATCGTCTTAAATGCCCTAACGATTTTGAAACGCTTGTATCTACCATCTAGGGATACTGTGGGCACGCAGGCAATCTGAATTTCGCTAGGCAGTCTATTAACATATTTGTCCAGACTGTAGCTCAAGGCGGCATATGTATCAGAATCTAAGCCTTTGGGGGCATAGAAGCGCACTGTCTTACCTACATCTGGCAGATAAGCACTCCCGTTACCAGAGTTTGCGTTATACGCTCCAACGCTAACTACCATCAGAGTTTCGTCGGTTAGGAAATCGGCATTAACATAATCTTTGGTCACTTGATCGAGTTGCAAAAGAGACTTACGCTCCTGCTTCAGCTCCAATGTAGTGGCACCGTCTCCTATAACGGAATGGGCACGCCGCATCGAGGGTTCGATCTTGTCGATCAAAGCTTCCCTGTCACCTGAAGGAAGGAGATTCAATGTATCTTCTTCCCGTTTTAGAAGAGTCACGGTTAGTCCGCACACCTGTCTTATTGTGCTCGTTACAAGGCTATTAACGGCTTGGCTAGCAGTGCCTGCAATATAACTTCCTGCAACCGAAGTCAGAAACAAGCTATTTGGTTCCGTTAGGAAAACCCAAAGCTCCTGTATGTAACTGCCTTGGCGTGAAGGTGCCAAATAGATACGAACATCAGGCGATAGCTCGCCGCGAGTACGAATTTTACCAGTTGCGGCGTAGTGACTTATTAGTGCGAAAGTCCATGTCATCCCTTCGAGGGAAGTAGCTCCGCTGTGCGCAGGTAAACGGCTCTCAGATGCTGTTCCGCCATCGTAAACTAACTCGTATTTTAACGTTTCCATTAACCAATCTCCGCCCTACCATCATGGTTGTAAAGCCACAGGGCGGAGTCAATACTCGCACCATCTTTGTTTTCCACCGAAACGATCATAAAGGAATATTATGCACTACTTTATATAGCCATAGACAAATTTATGATATTCGCCACAACTCCGCTTCATCCTATCCAGCACCACGCACCCTCCATAACTACCCCTTGATCCGCACCATCTGCGGATCATAGAGCGGCTTCAGCGACACCTGGCACGGCACGCGGCTCTGCGCGACGTCGAGCTCGTAGCGTCCTGACAACACGAAATCTTCCGTCACGCCGCCGGGGTCGCGGACATAACCGTAACCGATGGCCTTGCCGATCGTGTAGCCGTAGCCGCCGCTCGACAGCCAGCCGACGCGCTGCCCGTCGCGATAGATCGTCTCGCGGCCGAGAAGCACGATCTCGGGATCGTCGGGCACGAAGCAGGCGAGCATCTTCTTCACGCCGGATGCCAGCTGCCGCGCGATCGCCTCCCTGCCGCGGAATGGGACGTCCTTCTTCATCTTCACTGCCCAGCCGAGCCCGGCCTCGACCGGCGTATGGTCCGGGCCAATATCGGAACCCCAGGCGCGATATCCCTTCTCCAGACGGCAGCTTTCGATGGCGCGATAACCGGCATTGATAAGGCCGTGCTCACGGCCGGCATCCATCAGCACGTCATAGACGGTAGCGGCATATTCCACCGGCACATGCAACTCATAGCCGAGCTCGCCGACATAGGTGATGCGCAGCGCCCTGACCGGGCAACCCGCAATCCCGACGGTCTTCACCTTGCCGAAAGGGAATGCGGCGTTCGAAACGTCGGCCGAGGTCACAGCCTGCAAGATGGCGCGCGACTTCGGCCCCATCAGCGACAGCACCGAATAGGCCGAGGTCACATCCACCAGCTCCGCATGCATCTCCAGCGGAATATTACGGGCGATCCAGTCGAAATCATGGGTAGCGAAGCCGGTGCCAGTGGTGATGTAGAATTCGTTCTCGGCAATGCGGGCAACAGTGACGTCGCACTCGATGCCGCCCCGGTCGTTCAGCATCTGGGTATAGGTCAAGGCGCCGACGGGCTTGGCGACATCGTTGGAGGCGATCCAGGACATCGCCGCCTCGGCATCCCGCCCCTTCAGCACGAACTTGGCAAAGGACGTCTGGTCGAAGATGACGGCCGCCTCGCGCACCGCCTTGTGCTCTCGCCCGACGGCGTCGAACCAGTTCTGCCTGCCATAGGTATAGATGTCCTTCGGCTCCTCGCCGGCAAAGAGATCGGCAAACCAGTTCGGGCGCTCCCACCCGAGCTTTTCGCCGAAGCAGGCGCCCTGCGCCTTCAGGTGGTCGTAAAGCGGCGACTTGCGGGAGGGTCGCCCGCTCGAATGCTCCTCGAAGGGCCATGCCATGGTGTAATGCTTGCCATAGGCTTCCAGCGTGCGGGTGCGCACCCAGTCGGTGTCGAAATGCGGACGGCCGAAGCGCCTGATGTCGACCGGCCAGAGATCGTAGGGCGGCTCGCCCTTGGCGACCCATTCGGCAAGCGCCATGCCCGCCCCGCCGGCCGAGGCGATGCCGAAGGCGTTAAAGCCGGCGCCGACGAAGAAATTCCCCAGTTCCGGCGCCTCGCCAAGAATGAAATTGCCATCGGGCGTAAAACTCTCCGGGCCGCAAAGGAGCTGCTTGATACCGGCGGTCTGCAAAGCCGGCACGCGCACCAGCGCCTGCTCCATGATCTGTTCGAAATGATCGAAATTGCTGTCGAGCAGCGTGTAATGGAAATCCTTGGGGATGCCGTCGAGCGCCCAGGGGATCGGGTTCGGCTCATATCCGCCCATGACCAGTCCGCCGACCTCCTCCTTGTAATAGGTCAGCCGGTCCGGATCGCGCAGCGTCGGCAGGTTGGAGGGCACACCGAAGGATTCGGTGATGAGATATTGATGCTCCACCGAGACGAGCGGCACATTGACGCCGAAACGGGCGGCAAAGGTTCGCGTCCATTGGCCGGCGCAGACCACGACACGCTCGCATTCGATACGGCCCTTCTCGGTGACGACGGCGCGAATCCGGCCTTTGTCGATCTCCAGATCGAGAACCTCGGTATCCTCGAAAATCGACACACCGCTCATGCGGGCGCCCTTGGCCAGCGCCTGGGTGATGTCGGAAGGATTGGCCTGCCCGTCGGTCGGCAGGAAGGCTGCGCCGACGAGGTCGTCGACATCCATCAAGGGCCAGAGATCGCGCGCCTCCTGCGGTGTCAGGAGATGCATCTGCAACCCGAAGGATTGCGCGGTCGTCGCCTGCCGCTTCACCTCCGTCCAGCGTTCTTCGTTGCAAGCGAGGCGCAGGCCGCCATTCATCTTCCAGCCGGTGGCGAGCCCCGTCTCCGCCTCGAGCTTCTTGTAGAGATCGACGGAGTAGCCGAGCATCTGCGTGATGTTGGCGCTGGTGCGCAGCTGACCGACGAGACCGGCGGCATGGAACGTCGTGCCCGAGGTCAGCTTCTTGCGCTCCAGCAGCACCGTATCGGTGAAGCCGAGCTTGCCGAGATGGTAGGCCGTCGAGCAGCCGATGATGCCGCCGCCGATGACGACGGTTTTCGCTGTGGTCGGCAGTTCCTTCATCGTATCACCTCAAGAATTGCGAAAATCCTGCCAGGCGCTCTCGAAGCGCCGCAGATTTTCAGCTGTATAGGAAGAATAATCGAAATCGATGTCGGAATGGATTTCCGAAACCATGCTCCACATCGTCTCGCGCAGGAGCGACGCGCATTTCATCGCCTGATAGCGCCGGCGCAGATCGTCGCTGATACCGGCCTCGAAATAGGCCGCCAGCATCGCCTCCTCCTGTGCCTCGGAGAATTCATTGTTGGAGGCAAGGCCGCCGAGGTCGAAAAGTGGCGTGTTGAAGCCGGCATAATCCCAATCGATCAGCCAGAGCCGTTTGCCATCGTCGAGGAAATTCGCAGCCAGCAGGTCGTTGTGGCCAAAGACTATCTCGAAAGGTCCGGCTTCGCGTTCGAGCCGCTCGGCAATCTCCAGGAAGGAAGGGAGCAGCGTCTCGTGCCGGCTGCCGTCCGCTTCCAAAGCCGCCGCATAGTCCCTGACGACATGGAAGACCCAGAAAATCGCCGCCGGGCCGCGAAAATGCCGGCGGATATCGCGATGACAGGAGCGGACGAGACCCACCACCCGCGCCATCGTCGCAGGCTCGCGGATATCCTGCGCAGACAGCGGCTTCGCATCGATATAGTCAAGCACCAGCAGGCCGGGCTCGTGATGGAGAACGGCCGGCGACAGGCCGGCGGCATGGGCTGCCCTGCTTGCCGCAACCTCATTGGCGCGGCTGATGTGATGGACTGGAATATCCGACCCCAGCCGCACGACGAAACGCCGGCCCGCATTGCCGACCAGATAGTTGCGATTGGTAATGCCGCCCACCAGCGGGGCGATCTCGATCGGCCCGTCCCAGATGGCGAGAGACTTTATCCTGTCTTCCGGCGTCGCAGTCATTCCCCTCTCCGGTGCTGCGCATCCTTTGGAATAAGAAGCTTCTTCACAAAAACAATGCTGTCAAGACGCGCGCCACAAAATGAAACGATTATTTGGCTTTTTGTTGGATTTTGAAGGCAAAACCCGATTGGATGCGCTATGGATATTGTGAATACGACGCTTCACCGCCAGTGAGAATTGCCTTAAAAACTCAGGCGCGAGGCAACCGGATCGGGGTCGTGCGCGTTGACGCCTCTGGCGGCGACGGGCCGTTTTTCCGGAAGACACGCATCTTTTGGGATCGATACCCTCAATAGGATCAAGCACCATGTCGGGCATATCCCAGCCGCTTCACTCCAATCATCGCGAACGCGAGATCCTGGAGGAACTGCGCCTGGCCGGCGGCGCAAGCCGCATACAATTCCTGGCCGAACGGCTCGGCGTTTCCGAGGAAACCATTCGGCGCAACATCCGCAGCCTGGAAGCCAACGGGCTGGTGACCAAGGTGCATGGCGGGGTCCATATCAAGGATTCGATGAACGAGCCGCCGCTGCATCTGCGGATGAACGAGAATGCCGAAGCCAAGCGGATGATCGCAGCCTCGGTTGCCGCCATGATCGAGGATGGCGACACGATCTTCCTCGACGTCGGCTCGACCACCGCCTTCATCGCGGTCGCGCTGCAGAAGCATCAGAATCTCTTCGTCGTCACCAATGCCATCGCGGTCGCCCACGCGCTTGCCACCCGCAACGGCAACCGCGTCTTCTTTGCCGGCGGCGAACTGCGCGGCCATGATGGCGGCGCCTTCGGCATGGAAGCCGCCAATTTCCTGCGCCGTTTCAACGTGCGCCACGCCATTCTTTCGGTCGGCGCCATCAACGCGACGTCGGGCTTCATGCTGCACGATCTTGAAGAGGCCGAATATTCACGGGAAGCGGCTGCCCGCGCCGAAAATCGCATCGTCGTCGCCGACAGCGCCAAGTTCGGCCGCAGCGCGCCGATCGTCCTCAGCGAGCCGGCATCCTTCGACGTCCTGGTGACGGACGATACGCCTCCGGCCGATATTCGCGCCATGCTGGATCGCAACGAGATCGACCTCGTGGTCGCCAACCGGCAACGGGTGGAACGGCGATAGCCTGCCGGAATTCCAGGAAAAGTGCATAGCGGTTTTCCGTCCGGAATTGCGCAAGAACAAAAGGATGAAGCGTTTTCGCGATTCGAAGAAAGGCGGAAATGCTCTATTGCTCGCGCTCGTCTGCGTCGAAGGCGATGGACTTGCGATAAGTCCTGCACATGGCTTCCAGCGTCTGGGCCGCCTTGCTGGCATGGCGCTCCTTGTGGCGCAGCAGCCGGAAGCTGCGGGCGGGCAGATCGAAGGTTGCCTGAACCAGCAGCCCCTGCCCGAGATAGGCTTTCGCCGCCGCGCTGGAAATAGCCGCCGCACTTTGACCCACGCAAACCGCCGACAGAACGGCTTCGTTGGACGGCAGGACCAGCGCCACTTCGAGTTCCCGGGGCGCCGCGCCAAGCCTGGCGACCGCATTCTCGAATTCCGAACGAGTGCCAGACCCCTCCTCGCGCATCACCCAGGACGTGCCGCCGGCAAGATCGGCGGCCGTCAGTTGCCGCCCGCCCGCCCAGGGGTGGTGCGGCGGCACGACGATGACGAGCGCATCCTGCGCGACGATCTTCATCGATAGTGCCGGCGCATCGACCTCGCCTTCGATGAAACCCAGTTCGGCCGCACCGTCGACCACGGCCTCGGTGACGGTGCGGGTATTGCCGATCGTCAGGTCCAGCTCGATGCCGGGATAGTCGCGGTGGAACCGCATCAGCAGCGGCGGCAGCCAGTAGCTGGCAATGGTCTGGCTCGCATAGAGGCTGAGCCGGCCACGCTGCAGCCCGCCCAATTCCGAGAGCATGAGCTCTGCCGAGCGCACGCGCGCAAGCGTCGCCTTGGCTTCGCCGAGGAAGGAGCGGCCGGTTTCCGTGAGTTCGATCCGCCGGCCGACGCGATGGAAGAGTTCGACGCCGTAATAGGCTTCCAGGTTCTTGATCGCGGAGCTGACGGCGGAGGGTGTCAGGTGGATGGCTTCCGCGGCCTGCGTCAGGTGCTCTCGCTCCGCGACGGCGACGAAAATGGCGAGTTGCTCGAAGGTCATGGGAAATCATTCTAATTAATCGAACGAAACATAGGATAATATTCGATGGATGTCGACATAGACAGATGAGACTTTCCTACCGTCACCAAAGCATAACAAATGAATGACGGCACGATATGTCCATTGCCCAACGCACGAATATGATCCTCCCAGGCCTGGCGCTGACCTGCGCCGTCGCTCTCTTGGCCTATGCCGCCGAACATGTTGAAACCAGCCTTCTCGGCGGCCGATGGATCGAAAGCCTGGTGCTTGCCATCGCGCTCGGCATCGCCGTCTGCACGATCAGGCCGCTGAAGCCGGCCATGAAGCCGGGCATCGATTTCAGCGCCAAGTTTCTTTTGGAAATCGCCATTGTCCTCCTCGGCGCCTCCATCAGCCTTTCGGCGATCCGCGGCGCAGGTGTCTGGCTGATCGCCGGGATCGCCATCGTCGTAGTCCTGTCGATCGCCGCCACCTATATGATCGGGCGGGCGCTTGGCCTGCCGCCCAGGCTCGCAACGCTGATCGCCTGCGGCAATTCGATATGCGGCAACTCGGCCATCGTCGCCGTCGCACCGGTGATCGAGGCGGATTCGCAGGAAATCGCCGCAGCCCTCGCCTTCACCGCCGTCCTCGGCATCGCCGCCGTGTTCCTGCTGCCGCTTCTCTATTTCCATCTCGGCATGAGCGTTCCGCAATATGGCACCCTGGCCGGACTGACGGTCTACGCCGTGCCGCAGGTGCTGGCCGCGACCGCCCCCGTCGGCCTGCTCGCCGTCCAGACCGGCACGCTGGTCAAGCTCGTCCGCGTCCTGATGCTCGGTCCGGTCATCTTCCTGCTCGGCATCATCACCAAGGCGGAGACCGCCGGCACGGACGGACGCACCGGGCACCATCATTCGCTGGTTCCGTGGTTCATCTGCGGCTTTCTCGGCCTGATGGCCCTTCGCTCCTTCGGGCTTATTCCGGATACGCTGGTGGTGCCGATGGAAACGGTTTCCGGCATCCTGACCGTCATCGCCATGGCTGCGCTCGGTCTCTCGGTCAATATCCGTTCCGTCGCCCATGCCGGCGGCCGGGTGATCGCGGCGGCCACCCTGTCGCTGCTGACGCTGGGCGCCATCAGCTATGGTCTGATCGTTGCCCTGCAGATTCAGTAGCACGCACGCCGGCACCGGCTGGCGATCGGCTCCGGCTCGTTGCCTGGGCCGATTTCAGCAAAATAGCGGTCTCACTTTCGCAAGCGGGATAGCCGATCGCATAACCCTGCAGCTCGTCGCAGCCGAGTTCGGCCAGAATACGCGCGTGATCCTCGGTTTCCACCCCTTCGGCGACGACCTCGACATTCAGAGCCTGCGCAATTTCGACGATGGAACCGACGAGACGGCGCTGTTCGTCGGATATGGCTATCGCCGTTACCAGCTGCCGGTCGATCTTCAGCCGTTTCGGCTTGAGCTTCACCAGGCCGATCAGCGAGGCATGGCCCGAGCCGAAATCGTCGATCTCGATATCGATCCCCATTTCCTTGATGCCGGCGATATTGGCGAGCACCCTGTCGTCGGGATCGTCGAGAAATATGGTTTCCACCAGTTCGAAGGCGATGGCGTGGCGCGGTATCCTGAGTGCCCGCAATCCGTCGATCAGATCGGGATCGGCAAGCCGCCGGCCGGAGATATTGACGGCGATGCGCGGCGGCGAGAGACCTTGCGAGACCCAGGCGGCCCGGTCTGCCAGCGCGCTTTTCAGCACGGACGCATCGATCTCGGCGGTAAGCCCGTATTCGTCGGCGACCTTGAGGAAGGCGGCCGGGTTCAACAGACCTCTTTCAGGATGCCGCCAGCGCGCCAGCGCTTCCAGCCCGACGATGCTGCGGGTGCGGGCATCCACCTGAATCTGGTAAAAAGGTTCGATCTGGCGCAGCACCGGCGCCAGCCGCAATTCATCGGCCAGCCGGCGTTCCGCCTGCAGATCGGATTGCAGCTTCGATGTGAAGAACTCCACCCGGTTGCGCCCGAGCTTCTTGGCTTGAAAGAGGGCCACATCGGATTCCGCCAGCAGGTTGCCCGCACCCTCGGCCCCGCTCATGGCGACGCCGATGGAAGCACCGATCTTCAACATCTCGTTACCGAAACGCACCTCGCGCCGCAAGCGCGAGAAAATATCGTCCGCGATCGCCTTCAGCTTCTCGACGCTGCCGACATTGACCAGAACAGCCACGAATTCATCGCCGCCGATGCGCGCGACGACATCGTTGGCGGTGATCGCGCCGGAGATTCGCGCGGCTGCGCTCTGCAGCGTGGCGTCGCCGGCGGCATGGCCCCATTTGTCGTTGATTTCCTTGAAACCATCGAGATCGATATGGAGCACGGCCAAGGTCTCGACCGACGCGTCCTTGCGCAGCTCGGCCAGCCGCCGGTCGAAATAACGGCGATTGGGAAGCCCCGTCAGATAGTCGTGATCGGCGGCATGCTCTATCCGCGATCGGCTCTGTTCCAGCGCCACGGCGCGCGCTTCGGCAATGGCTTTCTGCTTCGTCAGTTCCCGATTGAGCAGAACGTCGGCGGTGACATCCCATTCGGCGCCGATGAAGGAGGGCGCTCCATCAGGGCCTTCGTAATAATGTGCGCGCGAGCGCAGGTGGCGCACCTCTCCGCCGGGCAGGATGATGCGGAACTGGGAATTGTAGAAGCCCTTGTTCTCCAGGGCGGTGTCGAAGTCGTTGATCGCCCTTTCCAGATCCTCCGGATGCAGCGCCTTCATCCAGACATCGGAAGAGACCCTGCGATTGTGCCGGCGGGTTCCGTAGAGCCTGTGCATCTGGAGATCCCAGAGCAGTTCCTGGTCATTGACGTTATGCTGCCAGACACCGATTTGAGACGCCTCCAGCGCCAGCTCCAGCCTTCTCAAAAGGTCCTGGAACTCTTCCTCGCTTCGTCCTGATATCGTCTCTGCCAAAGAGCTCCACCCCCTTCGGAATTTGAAGAGACTGCCTGACTGCCGCTAAATATATATGCACTACTCCCTTTCACGAACTTTAATGGCAGCGCATTGTTTCCAATCAGCGGTTTTTTCCAAAATCCCGGCTAGTGATTATGCCGAGGCGGAATGGCGGCGATGTTGCGGAAATCGGCAGCGCCGTCGAGCACCGCGCCATCGGAAAGCTGCGTGACCGAACGGCGGTAGATGCGCTGCCATGGCGTCGCATCCGGCGGAACGGCGGGAATGCCGTCGCCCTTGCGGCGCTGAATTTCCGCCTCGTCCACCAGCATGTCGCAACGGCCCTGATTGAAATCGATGCGGATGACGTCACCGGTCCTGAGCCAGGCAAGGCCGCCGCCGGCGGCACTCTCCGGCGAGGCGTTGAGGATCGACGGGCTGTCGGCCGTGCCCGATTGGCGCCCGTCGCCGATGGTCGGCAGGCTGCGGATGCCCCGCTTCAAAAGCGCGTCCGGCGGCTGCATGTTGACGACTTCGGCAGAGCCCGGCCAGCCGATCGGTCCGGCGCCGCGGATGACGAGGATCGTCCTCTCGTCGATGCCGAGGCCGGGATCGTTGATGCGCTTGTGATAATCCTCCGATCCGTCGAAGACGACGGCCCTGCCCTCGAACACGCCTTCGTGGCCCGGCTCCTGCAGATAGCGGCTGCGAAACTCCTCGGACACGACGCTCATCTTCATGATGGCGAAATCGAAGAGATTTCCCTTGAGAACGAGGAAGCCGGCGCGCTCCTTCAGCGGCTCGGTGAACGGACGGATGACCTCGCGATCCGTTGCCTGCCGGCCCTTCAGGTTTTCCGCCATCGTCCTGCCCGTCACTGTCGGACAGTTTCCGTCCAGCTTGCCGGCCTGCAACAGCTCCCACATGACGGCCGGAACGCCGCCGGCGCGATGGAAGCGCTCGCCGAGATAGGCGCCCGCCGGCTGCACATTGGCGAGCAGCGGAATGTCGAAGCCGTGCACCTGCCAGTCGTCGGGATAAAGCGCGACGCCGGCATGCTTGGCCATGGCGGCCAGATGCGGCTGCGCATTGGTCGAGCCGCCGATGGCGGAATTGACGCGGATGGCATTGAGGAAAGCCTCCCGCGTCAGCACGTCGGAAGGCTTGATATCTTCCAGCACCAGTTCGACCGCGCGCCGTCCGGTGCGATAAGCCATCTGTCCGCGCTCGCGATAGGCGCCGGGAATGGCGGCGCAGCCGGTCAGCGACATGCCGAGCGCTTCCGCCATGGCATTCATGGTCGAGGCCGTTCCCATCGTATTGCAATGGCCGATCGAGGGCGCCGAGGCGAGCGAGGCATCCATGAACTCCTCCTCGTCGATTTCGCCCGCCGCCAGCTTGCGGCGCGAGCGCCAGATCACCGTGCCGGAGCCGGCAAGCTCGCCCTCATGCCAGCCATCGAGCATCGGGCCGCCGGAGAGAACGATTGCCGGAATATTGACCGTCGAAGCCGCCATCAGCGCCGACGGCGTGGTCTTGTCGCAGCCGGTGGTCAGGACGACGCCGTCGAGCGGATAGCCATAGAGCACTTCCACCAGGCCGAGATAGGCGAGATTACGATCGAGCGCCGCCGTCGGGCGCTTGCAGTTCTCGAAGATCGGATGGGTCGGAAACTCGATCGGAATGCCGCCGGCATCGCGAATGCCGTCGCGCACGCGCTTGGCAAGATCGAGGTGATGCCGGTTGCAGGGCGTCAGGTCGCTGCCACTCTGGGCAATGCCGATGATCGGCTTGCCCGACCGCAGTTCCTCCGGCGTGATGCCGTAGTTCATGAAGCGCTCGAGATAGAGCGCCGTCATATCGATATGATCCGGATTGTCGAACCAGTCCTGCGAACGCAGGCGACGCTTGGATGCACCCTTCTCGTTCATCTCTTCCTCAAGCCTTTCCTCGGGCATTCTTGTCTTCCAGATGCTGCAGCAAACCGCTGTGATCCCGCTCGCCGCCGCCGTCCTCGACGAATTCGGCAAACTCCGCCCTCACCGCCTCGGTCAGCGGCAAGCGAAGCGACAGGCCCTCGGCCGTAGCCAGAACGGTGTCGAGGTCCTTCAGCTGGTTGCGTGCCGTTCCGCCGGGTTCGAAATTGCGCTCGATCATCCGCTGGCCATGCAGCTCCAGAATCCGGCTTTCGGCAAAACCGCCACGAATGGCGGCGCGAAAGGCTTCAGGCGATCCGCCACCGGCTTCGACCAGCAGCATCGCTTCCGCGACGGCTCCGATGGTGACGGCAACGATCTGCTGATTGCCGAGCTTTGCCAATTGCCCCGTACCGCTCGGGCCGACGCGGGTCACGCGGCCGAGCGGCGCCATTATATCGCGGACGCTATCTATGACATCGGCTTCGCCGCCGGCCATGATCGCGAGCGTTCCGCCCTCCGCACCCACCACGCCGCCCGACACCGGGGCATCGACATGCCTGATACCGCGTTCGGCGAGCTTTACCGCATGTTCGCGGGCAGCCGCGGGCGATATCGAGCTGGTATCGACCACGACCGCACCGGCCTCCAGTACATCGGCAACGCCGCTGCCGAACAGGACTTCGCTGACGGCGCCGCCATTGGTGAGCATGGTGAACAGTACCGATGCTCCCCGCGCCGCCTCAACCGCCGTATCCATGACGACGGCACCCTCGGCGCCCAGAGGCTCCGCCTTGCTTCTGTCGCGATTCCAGACGGTGAGGGCAAAGCCGGCGGCCAGCAGCCGCCGCGCCATCGGCGCTCCCATCAATCCCGTTCCGAGAAAAGCGATCTTCCTGCCGCCCATAGACTATCCTCCGAATTGAACCGCGCAGGCTCCAAAGCGGCATCGGGTCCGATCGTGGCTGCTGCATCCAGCCATGATCTCCAGTTCCCCATCGCCCTTGAAAACTTTCGGTCCACGGGCAACTCCTCATGCCCGACGTACGTTAATCAACTCATCCAAGAGCTTGATAAACCCATGCTGCCAGCATGCAAAGGAAATTGGCGGCCATGCGGCAAATTCTTCAGGAATCGTATTCCATTAGCAAAATAAACATGCAGAGCCGTGAACGCAAAAGGCGGGACCTTGCGGTCCCGCCCATAGCGTGTCGAGCACTGGAGTACCCTCGGCACGGCTCCTATTCGGCGGCGATCGGGAGTACCGCCGCCGAATGGTCGTTGTCGTTGTGATGGTGCTGCTTCAGCGGACGGTTGCCCGTCAGGCTGCGGATCAGCACATAGAAGACCGGCGTCATGAAGATGCCGAAGAAGGTGACGCCGATCATGCCGGCGAACACCGCGACGCCCATGGCCGCGCGCATCTCGGCGCCGGCGCCGGTCGACGTGACCAGCGGCACGACACCCATGATGAAGGCCATGGAGGTCATCAGGATCGGGCGCAGACGCAGGCGGCTCGCCTCGATTGCCGCCTGCACCGGCTTGCGGCCTTCCAGCTCCAGCTCGCGGGCGAATTCCACGATCAGGATCGCGTTTTTCGCCGAAAGCCCCACCAACACCATCAGGCCGATCTGCGTGAAGATGTTGTTGTCGCCCCCCGTCAGCCAGACGCCCGTCAAGGCGGCCAGCACACCCATCGGCACGATCATGACGATCGCAAGCGGCAGGGTGACGCTTTCATACTGGGCTGCCAGCACGAGATAGACGAGCAGCAGGGCCAGCGGGAAGATGATGACGCCCGAGCTGCCGGCCAGGATCTGCTGATAGGTCAGATCCGTCCATTCGAAGCCGATGCCCGGAGGCAGCGTCTCGCTGGCGATCCGCTCGACGGCAGCCTGCGCCTGGCCGGACGAGTAGCCCTGTGCCGGTCCTCCGTTAATATCGGCGGCAAGGAAGCCGTTATAGCGGGTCGTGCGTTCCGGCCCGGTACTGGCCTCCACCTTCAGGAGCGCCGATAGCGGGATCATCTGGCCCGACGCCGAGCGAACCTTCAACTGGCCGATATCGCTGGCATGCGAACGGAACTGGGCGTCCGCCTGCACGCGCACGCTGTAGGTGCGGCCGAATGCGTTGAAGTCGTTGACGTAGAGCGACCCCAGATAGATCTGCAGCGTATCGAAGACATCGGTCACGGAGACGCCGAGCTGTTCGGCCTTGGCGCGATCGAGATCGGCAAAGAGCTGCGGCACGTTGATCTGGTAGCTCGAGAAGATGCCCGTCAGTTCCGGCGTCTGGTAGGCCTTGGCGAGGAACGCCTTGTTGGCCTGGTCGAGCGCCTGATAGCCGAGACCGGCACGGTCCTCGATCTGCAGCTTGAAGCCGCCGGTCGTGCCGAGGCCCTGCACGGGCGGCGGCGGGAACATGGCGATGAAGGCATCCTGGATCGCGCCGAACTTCTGGTTCAGCTGCATGGCGATCGCCCCGCCCGACAGATTGGGCGTCGTTCGATCCTCGAATGCCTTCAGCGTCACGAAGACGATGCCGGCGTTGGAGGAGTTGGTGAAGCCGTTGATCGACAAGCCCGGGAAGGCGATCGCATGCTCTACGCCCGGCTGTTCCAGGGCGATCTTGCTCATCCGCTGGATAACGTCATCCGTGCGGTCAAGGGTCGCGCCGTCGGGCAGCTGGGCAAAGCCGATCAGATACTGCTTGTCCTGCTGCGGAACGAAGCCGCCGGGGACGGCCTGGAACAGGTAGTAGGTCGCGCCGATGAGCGCGAGGTAGACGACCATGACGAGGCTTTTCACCGACAGGATGCCGCCGACGCCCTTGCCATAGGCGGAAGAGCCGCGATGGAAGACCTTGTTGAAGCCGCGGAAGAACCAGCCGAACGCGAAGTCCATCACCCGCGTCAGCATGTCCTTCGGCGCATGGTGATCCTTCAGAAGCATTGCCGCCAGAGCCGGAGACAAGGTCAGCGAATTGAAGGCGGAGATGACGGTGGAAATCGCGATCGTCAGGGCGAACTGGCGATAGAACTGGCCCGACAGGCCGGAGATGAAGGCCAGAGGCACGAAGACGGCGACCAGCACCAGCGCAATCGCGATGATCGGGCCGGAGACTTCCCGCATGGCGCGATAGGTCGCTTCACGCGGGCTGAGGCCGTTCTCGATGTTGCGCTCGACGTTTTCGACAACCACGATGGCGTCGTCTACCACGATACCGATCGCCAGCACCAGACCGAAGAGACTGAGAGCGTTGATCGAGAAACCGCAGATATACATCACGGCGAAGGTGCCGATGATCGAGACCGGAACGGCGATCAGCGGGATGATCGAGGCGCGCCATGTCTGCAGGAACAGGATGACGACGATGACGACGAGCACGATGGCTTCGAGCAGCGTGTGCACGACCTTGTCGATCGAGGCGCGCACGAACTGCGTGGTGTCGTAGACGATCTCATACTTCACACCGTCAGGCATTGCGGTCTGCAGCTCGTTCATCGTCTTGACGACGTTGTCCGAGATGGTGATCGCGTTGGAGCCCGGCGACTGGAAGACCGGAATGGCGACGGCCGGCTTGCCGTCGAGCAGCGAGCGCAGCGAATAATCGGCGGCGCCGAGTTCGATGCGGGCGACGTCTCGCAGACGCGTGATCTCGCCATTGCTGCCGCTCTTGACGATGATGTTGCCGAATTCCTCCGGCGTCGTCAGACGGCCCTGGGCGTTGACGTTCAACTGCACGTCGATGCCGGGAACGCTCGGCGACTGGCCGATGATGCCGGCAGCCGCCTGGATGTTCTGTGCGCGAATGGCGTTGGCGATGTCGCTTGCGGCGAGACCGCGCTCCGCCGCCTTCTGCGGATCGACCCAGACGCGCATCGAATAATCGCCCGAGCCGAACACGCGGACCTGGCCGACGCCGTCGATGCGGGCGAGCCGGTCCTTGACGTTCAGCGTGGCGTAGTTGCGCAGATAGGTGATGTCGTAGCGATTGTCCGGCGAGATGAGGTTGACCACCATCATCAGGTCCGGCGAGCTCTTGACCGTGGTGATACCGAGGTCACGCACATTCTGCGGCAAGCGGGGCTCGGCCTGCGAGACGCGGTTCTGCACGAGCTGCTGCGCCTTGTCCGGATCGGTGCCGAGCTTGAAGGTGACGGTCAGCGTCAGCAGTCCGTCAGATGTCGCCTGGCTGCTCATGTAGAGCATGCCTTCGACGCCATTGATCTGTTCCTCGATCGGCGTTGCCACCGTCTCGGCGATGACCTTGGGGTTGGCGCCCGGATATTGGGCGGTGACGACGATCGACGGCGGCACGACTTCCGGATATTCGGAAATCGGCAGCAGCTTCAGACCGATCAGGCCGGCGACCACGATGAGGATCGACAGCACGCCGGCAAACACCGGTCGGTCGACGAAAAATCTTGAGATGTTCATGGCAGAACCCTCTCCACGAGTGAATCAAGGGACAAGAAAGTCCCGGCCCGCGGCCCAGGAGGCGCCACGAGCATTGCAAAATCGAAGCATTGGAACGAACGGCCGGAAGCTAAACATTCCGGCCGGATGAATTACTTGGCGGCGACCTTCTCTTCCGGCTTCGGATCGACCACGGCACCCGGGCGAACCCGCTGCAAACCGTTGACGATAATCCGGTCGCCGGCGTTCAGGCCCGACGTGACGATGCGCAGGCCGTCCGAGGTGTCGCCGAGGCTGACGGGACGATACTCGACCTTGTTGTCTGCGCCGACCACGAAGACGAACTTCTTGTCCTGATCGGTGCCGATCGCCCGTTCGCTGATCAGCAGCTTGGTCTCGGCCTTCGGCTGGCCCATGCGGACCCGCACGAACTGGCCGGGGATGAGACGTCCGCCGCCATTGCCGAAGACGGCGCGAACGCTGACGGTGCCGCTCGCCGCATCGACTTCGTTGTCGATCAGCTGCAGCTTGCCCTTGATCGGCGTGCCGTCATCGCTTGCCGTGCCGATCTGCACCGGGATCTGCTCGACGGGCGGAACGGCTCCGCCGGTGGCAGGCAGTTCGGCCAGGGCCTGGGTCACGGTCTGCTCGTTGGCGCTGAAGCTCGCATAGATCGGATCGACAGAAACGAGCGTCGTCAGCGCCGGCGAGGAAGAACCGGCTGCCACGAGATTACCCACGGTGACGGCGATCTTGCCGACACGGCCGGCGATGGGAGCGCGGACCTGCGTGTAATCGAGGTTGAGCTGCGCCGTCTGCAAAGCCGCCTCGGCCGCCTTCAGATTGGCGCCCGCCTCGGCATAGTTGCTGATGCGCGTGTCCATGTCGCTCTGCGAGATCGTTCTGCTGTCGGAGAGCTTCTGGCCGCGATCGACCTCGACCTTGGCAAGGTCGAGCTTGGCTTTTGCGGCGCCCACCTCAGCCTGTGCCTGGGCGACGGCCGCCTCGTAGGGTGCGGGATCGATCGTCACCAGAAGGTCGCCCTGCTTGATCAAAGCGCCTTCGCGGAAATGCACCGATTGAATCGCTCCGGCAACGCGCGGCCGGATCTCGACGCGGTCGATAGCCTCGAGCCGGCCGGAAAACTCCTGCCACGCCGTGACGTCGCGCGGCTCGACGGCAGCAACGGTGACGGGGATGGCCGGCGGTGCCGCCTGGCTGGCCGTTTCGGTTGCCTGAGCGCCGCGCGGCAGCTCCAGATAGAAAGCCGCGCCTGCAACAGCCGCAGCAACACCCATGCCGGCGCCCCACAGGGCCCAGCTTTTACCGTTGGACTTCATGTTGGTCTCTCCTTTGGCCTCGTCTTGGGATACGAGACCGAATTCCTATCGTCGCAATAAAATCGGGGGTCCGAAGCGCCGCTTATCCGCGTGACCATCGCTCCGGTCTCGTGCCTTCGACATCCGGTCCGGTCCGCGCTTGTTCCTCGCGGACGGGATACCCTGGTCGATCAAGCCTGCACGTCTTCGACAAAGCCCTTGAAACAACAGCAGACATCCTGCTGCCACGAAGGCTTGTCCTTCGACTGCCCGCCGTAGAGAGTGGGCCAGCCTGTCCCGGCGGGAAGGACTTGCTGGCGAACACGGACCCCGGCCGCTTTCAGCCGACTGCCGTATTCCATGCTCTCGTCGCGGAGCGGGTCGTCCTCGGCCGTGAGCACCAATGCCGGCGCGAGGCCCGAAAGCCGCGAACAGTATCGAGGCGCTGCATAGGGGTGGCAGACTCCGCCCAGGAAACCCAGGTATCGGTTCCAGCCTTCCGTCCAGCGCTCGCGCATGCCGCTTTCCTCCGCCTGGAGGAAAGATTTCGATCCCATGAATGGATCGAGCAAAGGCGATATCAGCACCTGTCCGTCCAGCGAACCGGGTATCTGATCGCGCGCCTTTAAAGCGACACCCGCTGCGACATTGCCACCCGATTCCTCTCCGGCGACAAACAGCAGCGATTTTTTCGCCCCACCCAGCGCAAGCATGTTCCGCTTGTTGCTGAGGTAGGCGAGAATCCCGTAGGCGCATTCCAGCACCTTCGGAAAAGCATTCTGATTGCAGCTCGTATAATCAGCCGCAACCACGATGGCACCGGCCTCGGCGAGGCTTGCGGCCACCGGTCTGTCGGTCGCGTGCTCGGTGTCGAGAAAAGCGCCGCCGTGCAGATAAAGCACGAGAGGTGCTGCTTTCTTCAAACCTTCGCCGTTGTAGATCCGAGCTGCCACCGGCCCCGTAGGCACGTTTTCCAGCACAACATCTTTCCACGGCGCACTCATCGACCCAAATCCCTGTCTGCTCGAGTAAATATGATCCAATCCGCAAGCGGTTTATCATGCTTTGCAATCATATTCTCGAAAATGCGATCCTTGGCGCCCCCATGCCGCATTGCATCAATCACGATAAAAACATATTGTTATTCCGCTTCGAGAATAAGTAGCCTATATTCGATCAGACTATTCAGGATCACAAACAATCGACTCCTTTTCTTCGGCGTCGAGGGACATCATAGAATGGATCAGTTGTCAGCAATGCGGGCATTCGCGCGTGTGGTGGAAACGGGTAATTTCACCCGCGCCGCAGCGGCCCTTTCCATGCCGAAGGCGACGGTGACGACGCTCATCCAGTCGCTGGAAGCGCATCTGCATGCCAAGCTTCTCAACCGGACGACCCGCCGCGTCATGGTGACGACGGATGGCGCGCTCTATTACGAGCGCGCAGTTCAGATCCTCTCGGAAATAGAGGAGCTGGACGGCAGCATCAGCAATTCGCAGAGCCTGCCGAGCGGGCGCCTGCGTGTCGAGATGGCCGGTGCCTTCGCCGAACGCATCGTCATGCCGGCGCTATGCGACTTCCACCAGCGTTACCCCGATATCCATATCGACCTCGGCGTCGGCGACAGGCTCGTCGATTATCTCGCGGAAAACGTCGATTGCGCCCTGCGTGCCGGCATTCCGAGCGACCAGTCACTGATTGCCCGCCGCGTCGGCGAAATACATCTCGTCACCTGTGCCGCTCCGCTCTACATCGAGAAGCATGGCATGCCGGAACGGCCGGACGAGCTGGAAACCAGTCACTATGCCGTCAGCTATTTTCGCGCTCAAACCGGCCGCACGGTTCCTTTCGCCTTCGAACGCGGCAACGAGTCCCTGGAAATCAGCCCGCGCTACATCCTTTCGGTGAACGACAGCCGCAGCTACGTCGAGGCGGCCTTGACCGGGCTGGGCATCGCGCAGGTTCCGAGCTTCATGGCGCGGGACGCGCTTGCCAGCGGCGAACTCGTCCCGATCCTACCCGGCTGGACACGCCCGTCGCTGCCCCTGCATATCGTCTATCCACCCAATCGCCACCTCAGCAACAAGGTGCGCGTCTTCGTCGACTGGCTGGCAAAGCTGCTGGTGACGTCGCGCGTCGCGGAAGCTTGAAACGCCGGGGCGCCTTTTTCTCCGGCGCGTGAGAAGAAGGCGCGGCCCTCGTGAAGGATCATTTCCCGAAAGCACCTGCCGGCTGATGGACTGTCGAAGTCAGCCGGTTCCAGATCTCGTCGACCGATCAAGGCATCCGCTCGGTCGGCGAGCCGGGTGATCGCCTCCCCGAGCATAAGGGCCGCCGCACGCTCGGCCTCCGAAAATCGGGGCATTTTCCGCCATAAGGAAACGGCGACGATCCGAAAGAACTGCGCAAGCTGAAGATCGTTTTGACGGAGCCTGGCATGCGCCAATGCGTGACAAGCCTAACGCATCTGCAGTGGGCTCGTGCCCGTCAGCCTGCGGAACATGGCAATGAAGGCGGACGCATTGCTGTAACCCAGCCGCGATGCGATCCGGTGCACGGGCTCGCCCGCCTCGATCAGCGACAACGCGGCAACCAGTTTCAGGCGCTGTCGCCACTCGTTGAAAGAAAGGCCGAGATCGTCCTGACAGCGCCGCGACAACGTGCGCTCGGTCGTCCCCATCCGGCGCGCCCATTCCGCCAGGGAATGCCGGTCGCCGGGATCGGACTGCAAAGCGCTCAGTACGGGACCGAGCAGCGGATCGTCGGAAAGCGGCAGGTAGCTCTCGCAGCGTGGCGCCGCCCGAATCTGATCGACCAGAACCTGCGCGAGCCGCAAGTCCTCGGCCGTTTCCGGTATGGTGACATCGCGCGCCGCGAAATCCGCCAGAATCGCCTTCAGCAGCGGGCTGATGCTGAGCGTCGAAGGCGTATCCGGCAGATCGATGCAGAGCGCGCGCTCGACATAGACGGTGACATAGCGCAGATCATGCTTGTTATGAGCGCCATGCATGGTGTCCGGCGGCAGCCAGATGGCATAATGCGGCGGCGACAGATAAGGGACGCCCTGAATATCGAACTCGCAGACGCCGACAAGCGCATAGTTGAGCTCGCCCCAGGGCTGGCTCTTGTTGGGAAAGACCGTGCCCGCCTTATAGTTCTCGGTTCGGAAGGAAACCGGGTTGGGCGGATCGCCCTCGATGCGTGGAACCCTGACCGACATGTCCTCATTTCACTACCGTTTGTCTTGATATCGTTATATACCACAATTCGGACAAAGGGTAGAAAGGCCGGGATGGCGAACCACGTCCGCCTTCCCGCATTTTGCCCCAAGCCAGAAGACGACGAGAGACCGATTCCATGAACACCCAGCCGAACACGTCCACCTCCATCCTCAGCGCGGCGGGTCTTGCGCCGCTGCTGACGGTGCTGATCTGGTCCGGCAATACGGTCGTCACCAAGGCGTCTGCCGGCGTCATCTCGCCGGGTTCCATCTCCTTCTATCGGTGGCTGCTCGCCTTCGTCGTGCTGCTTCCGTTTATCGGCCGGGCAGCATGGCGCAACCGGGCACAGTTGCGCGAACATTGGCTGAAGCTCGCCACTCTCGGCGCGCTGGGCATGGTGATCTACCAGAGCCTCGCCTACGAGGCGGCCAAAACCACCTCGGCCGTCAATATGGGTGTCATGATCGCTTTGATGCCGCTGCTGTCGACAGTGCTTGCCGGCTTGCTGGCGGGCGAAAGGCTTACCGTCGCGAGCCTCGCCGGCGGGGCAATCTCCCTGATCGGGCTTGTCTATCTGACGTCGCAGGGCGATCCGATGCGGCTGGTCACCGGCGGCTTCCATATCGGCGACGGCCTGATGATAATCGCCGTGCTCTCGAACGCGCTCTATGGCGTGATGCTGAAGCGCTGGGCGATGCCGCTGCCGATGTGGCAGCAACTCTTCTGGCAGATCGGCTTTTCGACCTTGCTGCTGATCCCGGTTTTTCTCATGGGCGATATCTCGCCAGTCACCACGGCGAACCTGCCGCTGATCCTTTATGCCGCGATCCCGACCTCACTGATCGCGCCGCTCTGCTGGATGGTCGGCATCCATAAGCTCGGGGCAAGCCGGACCTCGCTGCTGATCAATCTCCTGCCCATCGCCGTTGCGGCGCTGGCCTGGGCGCTTCTTGGCGAACAGCTGCATTCCTACCATGCCATCGGCGGCGCCCTCGCCCTCATCGGCGTCGGCCTTGGCTTACGGAAGCGCCGGGCGAAGAGCGATCGGACCGCGCCCGCGACCGATCGGGCAAGCTGGGAAGCGGAGGAAGCCTGACGGCCGCTCCGGGAGACCCCTTTCCTTTCGCCCGCCCTTCGTTCTACCATGAACGAGTCCTGAAAAGCGAAAAGGAAGCGAGCGTGCGCATAGCCCTGGAACCGGTGTCCTCCAGAACGACGATCCAGGAGAGCGTCTATCAACAATTGAGAAACGCGCTCATGGCCGGCAATTTCGATCCCGGCCAGACGCTGACCATTGCCTCGCTCGCCGAAACCTTCGGAACCAGCAACATGCCGGTGCGCGAGGCGCTGCGCCGGCTGGCGGCGGAAAATGCGCTGGAAGTCGCCGCCAACGGCTCGGCCCGCATTCCGATCGTCACGCTCTCCCGGCTGGACGATCTCTGCCGCGCCCGCATCGCCGTGGAAGGGCTGGCCGCCGAACTCGGCATGCCGAACCTCACCCCGACGGACATTGCGACCCTGGAGCGCATCGCCGGCGAACAGCATGTGATCGGCCTCGGCGCCAATGTCTACGACCTGATGGCCAGGAACCAGCAGTTCCACTTCACCATCTACCGCGCCTCCGGCTCCGAGGTACTGCAGCAGCTGATCGAGACCCTGTGGCTGCGCTTCGGCCCTTACATGCGCATGCTCTCTGCCTCCGTCGAGCCCCTGATGCGCAGCGGCGAGCTCGATCCCGCCGGCGAGCATGTCGCGATCGTCAAGGCCCTGAAGGCCGGTGATTTCGCCGGCGCCCGGGACGGCGTCGTCGCCGATATCAGACGCACCCATGAAATCCTGCGGGATTATTGCCCGGCCACGCAGGACGAGCCGCGCAAGGGCTCCGGCTCGGCCCGCCGCTAACCTCACGTCGCGAACCTTCAAAGAAAAGATCGAGAAATTTGGTTGAACCTTAAAGTATTTTGTGATCAAATGATCAAACTAGAGATTTCAATCCCAACGTCCAGAGCGAGATCCCCATGAGCTCCGCACCTTCCGCCTCTCAATTCGCCGGCCATAACAGTTTTCCGGTCGATGAAGTCCGTGCCATGTTCCCGGCCATCCAGAAGGCCGGCGATTTCGTCTTTCTCGACAATGCCGGCGGGGCGCAGGTTCCCCAGACGGTGGTCGACGCGGTTGCCAACCACCTCATCGACTTCAACGTCCAGCGCATGGCGAAGTACCAGCACAGCCAGGGTGTCGACCGTAATCTCGATGAAGCGCGCGAAAGCGTGGCCATGCTGGTCAATGCCTATCGCCCCGAAGAAATCTCATTCGGCCAGAACGCCACCTCCTTCATCCGCCTCGTAAGCCTCGGCATCGCCAAGCTGCTCGGCGAGCGCAACGAGATCGTCGTCACCGACATGGATCACGATGCCAACATCGCCACCTGGATGGCGCTGGAAGCGGATGGCGCCAAGATCGTCTGGTGGCGCATGCGCGAGGACGGCACGCTGCATCCGGAAGACCTGAAGCCGCTGCTCAACGACAAGACCCGTCTCGTCGCCTGCACCGTCACGGCGCACTCCATCGGCACGATCGTCGATGTCGCCGCGGTCTGCAAGCTGGCGCATGCCGCCGGCGCCGAAACCTTCCTCGATTGCGTCCATTATGGCCCGCACGGCCTGATCGACGTTCAGGCCTGGGGCTGCGACTATCTTGTCTGCTCCGGCTACAAGAATTTCTCGCCGCATATGGGCTTCCTCTGGGGCCGCTACGACGCGCTGGTCAAGCTTCCCACATTCAAGGAAGACTTCATTCCGGACGTGCCGCCCTACAAGATCGAAGTCGGCACCTTCACCTATGAGAACGTCGCGGGCATGAACGCCGCCGTCAAATATCTCGAAGGCCTCGGCCGCCGTTTCCTGCCGGCCGGCGATCATAGCCGTCGCGAAGCGCTTGCAGCCGCCATGGGCGCGATCCGCCAATACGAGCTGATGCTTTCGCGCGAGATGATCGCGGCGCTGAAACGCCACGGCGCCACCATCTACGGCATTTCCGACGAGGCCCGCCTGGCGCAGCGCGTTCCCACAATCTGCTTCAACATGCCAGGGATCACGCCGCAGGAATTTGCCGGCGAGATGGGCAAGCAGCGCATCGGCCTGCGCGACGGGCACATGTTCGCACCGCGCCTGATGAAGCGGCTCGGCCTTTCCATGGAAACGGGTGCCATCCGCGTGTCGCTGGTGCATTATAACAAGGTCGAAGAGATCGCCCGGTTCGACGCGGTCCTGACTGAAATCATGGCACGGCGCAAATAAGCCGTGCCTGTGAGCGGTGGCGGCGCCCGAACAACTCCGCCACCGCAAATCCTCCGTGCCGGCACATCGACCGGCACGAAACGCTGTCCTGAATTCAGAACAGATTGCCGCTTCGCAGTTGTATCTTTTCGGTCTATCCCTCGTTGAGAGGACCGCTGAAATGTGAGGATGACGATGAGCGATTTCCGACGGAACTGTATCGAGCAGAAGCTGCTCGTCGGTACGTTTGCGGCCATTCCGCATCCCGTCGCCATCGAAGTCACGGCGGCCTCGGGCATCGACTTCCTCTGTATCGACTGGGAGCATTCGCAGATCGGCCGCGAGCGCATCGAGGATCTGATCCGCGCCGCCGATGTCCATCGCGTTCCGGCCATGGTCCGCGTGCCCGGCCATGCAGCGGAGGATATCGCGGCCGTTCTGGATGCGGGTGCCGCGGGCGTTCTCGTGCCGCGCATCTCGACGGCGGAGGAGGCCCGCGCGGCGGTCAGGGCCACCCGCTATCCCCCACATGGCGCGCGCGGTGTCGGCCCCGGCCGCGCGGCGGCCTACGGCTACCGCATTCCGGATTATCTCGCCAAGGCCAATGCCGAGCTGGTGCTTGCCATCCAGGTCGAAACGGCCGGCGGACTTGCCAATATCGCCGAGATCGCTGCCGTCGAGGGCGTCGATCTCATTTTCATCGGTCCCGGCGACCTTTCGGTCTCGATCGATGCCATGGGACCGGGCGGCAAGGAAAGGCTGGATGCGGCCATCGGAACCATCGCGCAAACGGCTTTGTCCGCCGGCCGCGCGGTCGGTATCTTCCGTCCCTCGCCGGACGATGTCGGCGCATGGGCGCAGGCCGGCATAAGCTTCTTCGTGCTGGCAAGCGACACCATATTTCTCGGCGCCGCCATGGCGGCGGGCGCCGACGCCGCAAGACGGGGAAAGCAAACCGCGCAAACGAGAGAAAACTGATTATTATCAGCATGTTAAAAAGTGGAGCGGCCACATGGAATCAAGCAGAGAGGTAGACTTTTTAAGCTTAAACTTTGTCCTTGAAATGCAGCCGTTTTTGGATAACCATTCGAAATTGAGGGGTCTTCCGAACGAAAGCTTCCGCAGCCGTTTCAACCCTTCAGCACCGGATTCCCAGGGGAAATTCCTTGTCTCTTCAGCCGCAGCATAACCTGCCGAACGCGATGTCAGGCCGCGATGCCCTCGAAGGCATCCGCGCCCAGATCCGCGACATGCGCACCGACAACATCGCAGTCCTTGCCAAGCGCGCCCGCGAACTCGGCGGCGTCATTCCGCTCTGGTTCGGCGAAGGCGACATGGTGACGCCGGACTTTATCCGCGAGGCGGCAAAGAAGACGCTCGACGACGGCGCCACCTTCTACGTTCCGAACATGCGCGGTCTGGCGACGCTGAACGAGGCGCTGTCGGATTATCAGACGCACTGGCACCAGCGCCCCATCCCCATCGAGCGCACGACTGTCGCTCCCGGCGGCATGCAGGCGCTCTACATGGCGCTCGAGCTGCTCGTCGATGTCGGCACCAATGTCGTCTACGTCGCGCCGCAATGGCCGAACATTCACAATGCCATCCATCTGATCGGCGGCGAGCCGCGCGCCGTATCGCTCGATTTCGACACCGACTGGCGGCTCGATCTCGACAAGCTCTTTGCCCGCTGCGATGCCCGCACCCGCGCCATCTTCCTGTCGACTCCCGCCAACCCGACGGGCTGGACAGCCTCGCGCGAGGAGATGCAGGCCCTGCTCGATTTCAGCCGCCGCACCGGCATCTGGATCATTTCCGACGAAGTCTATGCCCGCCTCTATTTCGACGGCGAAATCGCTCCTTCGATCCTGCAGGTGGCCGAGGACGGCGATCGCGTGATCGCAATCAACAGTTTCTCGAAAGCCTGGGCGATGACCGGCTGGCGCGTCGGCTGGCTCACGCACCCGTCCGCCATCGCCGACCAGCTCGGCGCCATGACGCAATATATCAACAGCGGCACCTCGGCCATGGTTCAGGCAGGAGCAGCGGCCGCCCTGCGCGAGGGTGAGCCGCTGGTGGCCGAGATTCGTGGCCGGATCAAGGCCGGCCTCGACCTTGCCTATGAGAAGCTGCCGAAGATACCGGGCATGATCCTGCCGGAGAAGCCGCGCGGCGGCATGTATGCCTTCTTCGCGCTGCAGGGCGAACCCGATGCCACGGCGCTCTGCGAGCGCATCCTGGAAACGGCGCGCGTCGGTCTGGCACCCGGATATCATTTCGGAGAGTCGTCGCGCGCGTTCCTGCGCATGTGCACGTTCCGCGAAACCGGACAGATGCGTATCGCACTCGACCGCATGGTCGATGCGATGTCATGATACGGCCGCCCGACCGGGCGGACGAGAATACTGCGGGCGAGAGGAAAAGCCTGCAGCCGTAACCAGAGGGAGACCAAGAAAATGCCTATTACTCGTCGCAGTCTGCTGGTCCTGGCAACCGCCGTCGGCCTGGCGGGCGGAAGCCATTTCGCCTATGCCGCCGATGTGCTGAACGTCGGCTCCTATCCGAACAACCCGCCTTTCGAATACAAGACCGCCAATGGCGGCTTCGAGGGCTTCGAGGTCGATGTCGTCAACGAAGCGGCCAAGCGCGCCGGCATGACGACCAACATCGCCGACTACGGCTTCCAGGCCCTGTTTGCGGCAACCAGCTCCAAGCGCATCGATGTGGCGATCTCGTCGATCACCATCACGCCGGAACGCCTGAAGTCGCAGTCCTTCACGCAGCCCTACTACGATTCCGACATGGGCGTCGCCACCAAGGAAGGCAGCTCGATCAAGTCGCTTGCCGATCTCAAGGGCGCGGTCGTCGGCGTGCTGTCGGGTTCGACCGGCGAAAAATGGGTCAACGACAACAAGGCGGCCCAGGGCTTTGCCGACGTCAAGGGCTACAATTCGCAGCAGGACATGTTCCTCGATCTCGGCGCCGGCCGCATCGATGCCGTCGTCAGCGACATTCCCGGCATGCAGTACCTCTTCATCAAGACCAAGGGCTTCGCCATCAAGGATCGCATCAAGACCGGCGAGCAGTACGGCCTGATGATGACCAAGGATTCGCCGCTGGTCGCCAAGATCAACGACGCCATCACGGCGATGAAGAAAGACGGCACGCTGGAAAAGATCCACGAGAAGTGGTTCGGCAGCAAGGCCCCGGCAGGCTCTTCCACCGTCACCGAATTGCCTATCCCCAAGGCGTGATCAAAAGATCATCATCGAAATGAACTACGCCGGTCGCAACGACCGGCGTAGATATGGAAACCTTATCCCTGTCTTCGTTGCGCGCGGGAGTGCCAATGTCTTTCGTCGATACCTTCCTCAACTCCGACGTCATGATCTCGGCTTTCCCGCAGCTGCTGCGCGGGCTCTGGATGACGATCGCGCTCGGCGTTGTCAGCATCCTGATCGGCGTGACCGGCGGCCTCGTCATCAGCCTGATCCGCCTCTATGCCCCCAGGCCGCTGCAGCTGCTGATGGTCGCCTATATCGATATCATGCGCGCCATGCCGATGCTGGTCGTATTGATCCTGATCTACTACGCCCTGCCCTTCGTCGGCGTCAGCTTCTCGGCCTGGTGGTCGGCCATTCTCGGCTTTTCCATCGTCCTTGCCGCCTATTCGGCCGAAGTCTTCCGCTCAGGGATCGAAAGCGTGCCGCGCGGCCAGTTCGAAGCGGCCGCCGCTCTCGGCATTCCCTTCCTGATCACGCTCTACAAGGTCGTACTGCCGCAGGCGGTCCGCATCGTCATCCCGCCGACGACAAGCAACTGCGTTTCGATGTTCAAGGACACCTCGCTTGCCTCGACCGTGGCCTTGCCGGAATTGCTGAAAGAGGGGCAGAACGCGCAAGGATTCTATGCCAATCCCTCGCCGCTGATCATGGCCGCGGTGATCTACGTCATCCTGCTCTGGCCGATGGTGCGCCTCGTCAGCGTGCTGGAGAGGAAATTCAAGAGCGAGCGCGCCCGATAAAGCGCACCTCCGGAAAATCGCAGAGCGGTTTGACATTTCTGTGAGATACCGGACCGCTCCAAGCGCGACTGTCAATCGAAGTCGGCACCGGAAAGATGATTGCTCACCGATGACTTCACCGCGCCGATATCCCGCCAGAGCTCGCTGACGATCGCAGGATCGACATCCGCCATCATGTCGCGCAGCCAGCCCTCATGGGCAGCGGCCATGGCGCCGAACAGCGTCTCGCCCTTGGCCGTCAGCTTCGCGACCGTCACCCGCCGGTCGCCGTCGGGCGTTACGCGCAACACGAGCCCATCCGTCTCCAGGCGTTCGACGAGCCCGGTGACATTTCCGTTCGTGACCATGGTTCGCTTGGACAGTTCGCCGAGCCGCAGGCCGTCACGCTCGCGGTAGAGCTGCGCCATCAGGTCGAACTGCGGCAAGGTCGCCCCGAACTCGTTGCGCAGCCGGCGGCGGATTTCCTGCGAGATCAGCTTCGTCGTGGAAAGCATGCGCAGCCAGAGCCGCAGCTCCAGCTTTTTGCCTTCCTGCGTTCCCTGAACGATGATCTCCAGGTCAACGGTTGCACTCTCGGACTCTGTCATGACGTCGCCTCGATCTACGTTCCACATCGTTCGCCTATGCGATCTAGGGAGCAATATTTGAAATGTCAAAGGTTTGGACGTCAAGTCGCGCGACTGTCACTTCGCCAGCATTTTCGCCAACATGAAACCGGAGCCGGCCCCCGTCCCCGCACCCGGCCATGTCGAGGCGCCGCACATGAACAGCGAACCCACCGGCGTCTTGTAGCGCGAGTAGCCGGCAACGGGCCGGAAAAGGAAATTCTGGTCGAGATGATGGCTGCCCGAGAGGTTGTCGCCGCCGACAAGGTTCGGATTCTCGCGTTCGAGATCGATGGGCGAGAACACCGAACGTCCCAATATCTTGCCGCGCAGACCCGGAGCGTAGCGTTCCATGATATCGAGCACGCGTTCCGCGTATGTATCCTTGATCTCGTCCCAGCTTGCGCCGCTGATTTCGCCGGCGGCGTCGCCGTGGAATTCCGCCGGCAGCACGCGCACCTGGATCCAGAGCGCATGTTGCCCCGCGGGAGCGCGGGAGGGATCGATGGCGGTGGGCTGTCCAACCACCAGTGCAGGCTCCGCCGGCAGCAGGCCCCCCATCGCCTCGGCATAGACACGCGACATCATCTCCAGATCCGGCGCGATATGCACATAGGCGAAACTCTGGAGCGCCTTGCCAGCCAGCCAGTCCGGAAGGCCCGAGAGCGCCAGGTGGATCATCATCGTGCCGGGGCCGGCGCGGAAGCGCGAAACCTTGCCGTCGAATTCCTGCCGCGACGGGTCCTTTTCCAGAAGCGTGCCGAACAGGATCTGCGGATGGACATTGGCGATCACGGCGCGCTTCGCCTCATAACGGCGCCCGTCGGCAAGAACGACGCCCGTCGCCTTGCCGCCCGTCGTGACGATCCTCTCGACCCGCGTGCCGAGCATCAGCTCGCCGCCCTTGCTTTTCAACACCGCCGCCATCGCCTTGATGACGGTATCGGCGCCGCCCTTGCCGATCACCATGCCGAAGGCCTGGTTGGCCATGGATTCGAGATAGGGAAACAGCGCGCCGCCGGCGACATCCGGTGCGAAATCGAGATGCAGCCCCCAGGCGGCCATCATCGTCTTGAGCTTGATATTCTGGAAGCGCGCGTCGAGAAAATCGCGGGGCGAGGCAAACAGCATGCGCGCCGTGTCGTAGACCCAGCCCATCCCCTTCTCGCGCCAGGCCTTCCACACGACCTTGGCTGCCGCCATGGAAGGCATGGGCGAGCCGAGCAGGCCGAAGATATGGGGCGCATCCGCGCCGAACTGCGAGAGCATATTGCGCCACGCCGCAGCATCCTGCGGCGATATCTCGGCAATGGCGCCCGTGGTCTTTTCAAGGTCGGTGCTGACGCCGAGATAGGTATTGTCGCGAAAGACGCTCGCGAAGCAATCCGCGGCGGGAACGAAGCCCAACCCCTCGGCCGTCAACTCGTTCTTGTATTGAGCGAAGAAAGCCGAACCGGCGAACATGGAAAGGTTCATGGCGCAAAGATCGTGCCGGAATCCGGGCAGCGTCACCTCGCGGGTCTTGACCGCACCGCCGGCCTCGGCATTGCCCTCGATGACGGCAACCTTCCAGCCTTTGGAGGCCAAATGGACCGCTGCCGCCAGGCCATTATGGCCGGCCCCCACGACAATCGCATCATAGCTCATCACTTGCCCCTCTTTCGTCGATTATTATTATTGTCACATGCATACATCTTGAGCTTTAAGCTTCAAGTACCTGTTGGCGCGAATTGTGATCGCAAAGCACAAGCAAAAGTAGATTCCATCCAGAGTTTCCGGAAATTTACTGTTTCGCTTCAGCGATTTAGCGATATCCCTCAACCGGCAGGCGAAGGATCAAATTTGGCCGCCGAAACCGCACCGGAATGCTTGCAATATCATATATTGTGACATAGGCTCCCCTTCATTCCGCTGCCGCGCGGACCCGGTGCCGGGAGGAAAGGCACCCCGCGCATGGCGATATCGACTTCAAGCCTGATTCCGATCGGAAGGTCCGCCTGACGGTTTTCCGCGCGGGATCACGCGACAACAAGGGGAACCCGACACATGACTGCCAACACCCTCGCCAGCCTCGCCTCGGCCCTGATTTCGGGCTCCGTCAAGGTCGTCGACCTCACCGCGCCGCTCGGCCCTGATACTCCGGTGCTCTACCTGCCGCCGCAGTTCGGCAAGAACACGCCCAAGGTCGCGGTCCACACGATCTCCGAATACAATCAGGACGGCCCTTTCTGGGCCTGGAACTGGCTGGAGCTCGGCGAGCATACCGGCACCCATTTCGATGCGCCCTGTCATTGGATCACCGGCAAGGACAATCCGAACAACACGACGGACACCATCCCGCCGCAGAATTTCGTGGCTCCGGTCAACGTCATCGACCGCTCCAAGGAGTCCGCCGCCGATCCCGACTACCTGCTGACGGTGGACAGCATCAAGGAATGGGAAGCCCAGAACGGCGAGATCGAAGCCGGCAGCTGGGTGCTGCTGCGCACCGACTGGTACAAGCGCAACGGCTCCACCGATACCTTCCTGAACGCCGATGAAAACGGCCCCCACTCTCCCGGCCCGACGGCCGAGGCGATCGAGTATCTGCTGAGCAAGGGCATCATCGGCTGGGGTTCGGAAACGGTCGGCACCGATGCCGGCTCGGCCGGCGGCATGAACCCGCCCTTCCCCGCGCACAACCTCATGCACAAGGCCAACCGCTACGGCCTCGCCAGCCTCTCCAACCTGGATCAGCTTCCGGCCAAGGGCGCGGTGCTGATCGCCGCTCCGCTGAAATTCGTCAAGGGCACCGGCTCGCCGGTTCGTGCACTGGCATTGATTGCATGATAGGCTGGAAAGGCCGGAGTCCGGGGGCGAATTAGACTCCGCCTTTCCACATATCCTGGCTGTGAGGGGCAGCGCGCAATGGGCGATCATGATTACGTCATCGTCGGCAGCGGCATCAATGCGCTTGTCGCAGCCGCGATGCTTGGCAAAAAGGGCCATAAGGTGCTCGTCCTCGAGCGCAGCGACCGCATCGGCGGCTGCCTGCGCACCGAGGAAATCACCGAGCCCGGCTTTATCCACGATGTCATGGCAACGACCATGGTGCTGTTCCTCACCTCGCCGGCCTATGGCGCCATCGGCAAGGATCTGGAGGCGCGGGGCCTGGAATTTGCCCATGCCGATCTGCCGACAGGCGTGTTGCGGCCCGACGGATCGCATGTCATCTTTTCCAAGGACAGGCGGCGAAACATCGCCACCTTCGACGAACTGTCGCTCGGCGATGGGCAGACCTTCTCCCGCGAGATGGATGCGCTTGGCGCCGATGCGCCATTCCTGTTTTCCCTCCTCGGCGGCGCGCTGTGGTCCGGATCGACGCTGAAGACCGTCGGCAAGCAAGGCTGGAGCCGCGGGTTGCGCAAGCTCGCGGCCTGGTTCGGCGATGCCCTGACGCCGGCGCGCGGCTATCTGGAAACCAATTACAAGTCCGAGGACATCCATGCGCTCTGGGCGCCCTGGGTGCTGCATTGCGGCCTCGGGCCGGAAAGCGCCTATTCCGCCGAAATGTTGAAGGTGATCGGCTTTGCGATAGAGCTGGCCGGCGCACCGATCGTCAAAGGCGGTGCCGCGAAACTGCTGACGGCCTTCGAACGGCTGATTACCGATCATGGCGGAGAAATCCGTCTCGGCGCCGATGTCGAGGCCATCCTTCCAGGCCCCGGCCGCCGCGCCGCCGGGGTACGCCTTGCGAACGGCGAAACGCTGGGAGCGAAGGCCGGGGTCATCTGCTCCGTGACGCCCAACCAGCTCTACGACCGGCTGGTGGCGGATTGGCCGGACCCGCTACCGGCCGAGGTCAGGTCCGGCGTCGCCAATTACCGTTACGGCAAGGGCGACATGCAGATTCACTACGCCCTTTCCGAGCCGCCGCGCTGGAAAGCCGATGCCGAACTCGGCAAGGTGGCGCTGCTGCACCTGACATCCGGCCTCGACGGCGTCTCGCGCGCCGCCAACGAATGCGAGCGCGGACTATTGCCCGCCGAGCCGACCGTCTGCGTCGGGCAGCCCGTCGCACTCGATCCCAGCCGCGCGCCGGCGGGAAAATCGATCCTCTGGCTGCAGCTTCCCGAAGCGCCACGGCATATCAAGGGCGACGCTGCGGGCGAGATCGCAGCGCCGCCGGACGGCCGCTGGACGGAAGAGGTGCGCGAACGCTATGCCGACCGCATAGAAGCGCTGCTCGCCAGCCACATCGAGAACTTCGCGGAGATAAAGCTCGCGCGCCGCGCCTACTCTCCGGGCGATCTGGAAGCGATGAACATGAACCTCGTCGGCGGCGACCCTTACGGCGGCTATTGCGGCCTCGACCAGTTTTTCATCTGGCGCCCTTTCAAGTCATCTGTTAACCACCGCACCCACATAACAGGCCTGTACCACATCGGCGCGTCGGCGCATCCCGGTCCAGGCCTCGGTGGAGGCTCCGGCTTTCTGCTCGCATCATCGCTGAAGTAACACGTTCCGGAGGAGTATCGTCGATGGAAGAGCGGTTTTCAGGCACCGTTTTGAGGCGCACGCGCGATGAAAACGCCACGCGCCCGACCATGGGCGAAATCGGCCTCAATCACTTCGCACCCTATCTGATGAACCGGCTGATGGCGCGCTGGAACGCCAACCTGTCGGAAGAGCTGCGCGAATACGATATGACGACCGCCAAGATGCGGGCGCTGGCGGTCCTCTGCGTCTCCTCCAGCGTCACCATCAACGAGCTCTCCGTCTTCGCCGTGACCGAACAGTCGACGATGAGCCGCACGCTCGACTCGCTCGAGCAGCAGGGCTACATCCGCCGTCAGCCCCGGGTCGAGGATATGCGCATCCGCGACGTTTCCATCACCGAGGAAGGCCGCACCGCCTTCGAGAAGGTGTGGCCGACCATGTACGACCTGTTCCTGCAGATGTTCGACGGCGTCGAAGAGGCCGAATATCGGGCCTTCATCTCGACCCTGCACAAGGTACTGCACAACATCCGCAAGCATGAGATCTGAGCGGGCGGAAGCAGCGCCCGCTCCCGATTTCGTCAGCGTTTGTTCGGAATGAGCGCCGTTGCCAGTGCCGCGATGGCGGCGACGATGGCGAAAACATAGAAATTCCATTCGGGACCGACGTTCAGGCTGGCGATATATCCTCCCATCAGCGGGCCGGAGAGCGCGCCGATGCGCGAGAAGCTCAGCGCCCAGCCGGTGCCGGCCGCCCGCACGAAGGGCGGAAGGTAGGCGGCAAGATAGCCCGTGAGAATCAGCGAGGCCGAAACCGTGCCGAAGCCGGCAATGGCCACGACTGTATAGTTCAGCCAGATGGAGCCCTTGAAGGCGAGAAGCGCGATACCGACTGCGCCGAGCAGATAGGAGAGCATCACGGTCAACCGCACGCCGAAACGATCCGCCCATTGGCCAAGCACGATACCTCCGATCGCCGAAGTCAGGCTGAAAACCGCGAGAAACAGCAGGCTGTCGCCAAGGTCGTAGCCGCTCTTGCGCATGATCTGCGGCAGCCACTGAGCAAGCCCGTAGACCAGAAGCAGCCCCATGAACAGGGCAATCCAGAAGCAGGCGGTGGCAAAGGCGTTTCTCGGCGAAAAGATCTCGCCCAGCACGGCCCGCCAGCCGAGGCCGGTTTCCCGCAGTGCGCCCCCTGGGGGAACGGCGACGCCGAGCCTGGCGGCCAGCCGTCTCGCGCTTTCGCTCCGTCCGCGCGCCACGAGGAAATCGAGGGATTCGGGAAGCAGCCACGCCATGAAGGGCACGAACAGCACCGGAAGCGCGCCGACCAGAATGACGGGCCGCCATCCGTAATCCGGCAACAGCCATCTGCCGACGAGCGCCGCGGCGAAAAGGCCGAGGGAATAACCGGAATACATGATGCCGTAATTGACGTTCTTCCTTGCGGCCGGCGAATATTCGATGGTCAAGGCCGCTGCCAGGGGGATGATGCCGCCGAGCCCGAGGCCTGCCGCAAAGCGGCTGACGCCGAACCATGCCGGCGTCGGGGACCATGCGGTTATTGCCGTGCAAAGGGCAAACAGCGAAAGGCAGGCCAGAAACATCGGCTTGCGGCCATAGAGATCGCTGAGCGTGCCGACGACGATGCCGCCGACAAGCATGCCGAAGACGGTGTAGCTGCCCATCGCTCCAAGCTGAAGCGGCGACAGATGCCAGACGTTGTCCGTGGACAGCGCCGGCAGGATGGCGCCGAGGACGCCGACATCGTATCCCTCCGCAAAGATCGCCAGCCAGCAGATGAGCACGACGACAAGGCTTTTGGCATGCGAGATTTCTCCGCCGCCAGGACTTGAAAGGTCCCTCGCGACGCCGTTTCGAAGACTGTCCATGCGATTATCCCTCTTGGAAGTTATCAGCCTCGACCAATATTGCCCGCTTCCCAAGCATACGGGGCGGACTGCCGCCCCGTTCGGCCGATCCGGTCGTGGTCAGAGCGTCGCGACCGTTTTTAGCGCGCCGTCGAGTGCAGCACCCTTCTCGTCCAGAAGAGCCGCCTGCCGCAGCCGCCGCATCCAGGCGGCGCCGTCTTCCCGGTCGCGCAGCAGCGGCAGGGCCGACATGACGCGATCGAACTTGGAAAGCCCGCGCGCATGCGTATCGGAATAGCCCTTGACGAGGCGGCGGTTGCCGAGCACTTCGACGGCGAGATCGTAATTCACGGCCAGCAGATTGGACGCTGCTGTCAGCCAGGCCTCGCGATGCTCCACCTCGCGCGCGTGCCGCAGCGTGCCGCGACGAATACGGCGTAGCGCCGAAACCATGTAGAGACCAAGGAACCAGAACAGCGTGCCGGTCTGAACGCGCCGCCCCTTGTTGATGAAGCGGTCGAGCCGGGCAAACAGGCGCGGCCGGCTTTCGATCCAGAGACCCATGCCCTTCGGCATCGTGCCGCAGACTTCGTCCATGCGCGGATGCATGTACTCGGTCATGTAGACGATCTGGTCGTCCCTGGCGCCGACCTCCTTGCGAACGCGCTCGAAGCGGGAGCCGCGCACCTTCAGGTCTGCGACGCGGATGACATCGTCGTAAGCCATGGCGATGGCGACATATTTGGCGGCCTGAACGGTGAAGGCGAAATCCTTGCTCGCACCGCCGGCCTTGCGATCCAGTGCGTGAAGCGCCGCGACACGGCTCAGATACTCGTCGGCATAGGCCGGGTCCTGAAAGTCGGTGAGCTTCTTGGCGCCGGCAAACAGCAGCGGCCACGCCATTTCCGGAAATTCGGAGCGGATGCGGTTGACCAGACGGTCCAGCGCCGGATGACCGGCCGTCTCCGGCAGGGCATCGAAGTGCTTCGGCGGCGTGGCCGAGACAGCATCTCGCGGCTTGTCCTTGACCCTCTCGAACGCGGCATTGAATGCCTTGAGGCTGGGCTCGATGCCCTTGCCGCCGGCACGGATCATCGCTTCGAAAGCCTGCTTGCCGAAAGGCAGCGCCCCGGAGCCGGCGAGCGCGCCAAACATGGAGGCGGAAATCACGCTGCCGTTCCTGACGGCCATCGTTTCCATATCGAAAGCGATGGTGCGCTTGGCAGCGAAATCCGTAGCATCGACCACCACCTCGGCATTGCCGATGCCATCGCCCGGCTTTTCCTTTTCCGCGACCGCAAAGGAGCGGTGCGTCGAGGCGATCAGCAGCGTCTTGTCCGGCGTGACGAGGCCACGCAGCACCGAGCGGCCGGCCTCCATCAGCTCCGCGGCCATGACGACATCGACATCGCCGGGCGTCGGCATCAACGAGAAGATCGGCTCGTGACCGTCGCGGGCCGGCAGCATCTCGATATAGTAGATCGTCGCGCCGGTACGCTGTGCCACGCCGGGCACGGACGTCGTCTGCGCCATCCAGCCTTCGGCTTCGGCAAGGTCGACGATCCAGTCGGCCAGTACGCCGCCGCCCTGCCCGCCCATGGCGAGGATGGCAAGCGACAGCGGCTTGTCCGTGGAAAGTCTGTTCGCACCGAGATCACTCATGTTCACATGCTCGTTCATATCGCCCTCTCAATCCGAAAAGACGATGCGGCCGGCGCGGCGGCGCGCCTGCAGCCAGCCGATGACGCGGGAGCGCATGCGGGCGACGAAGCGATCCCAGCCCGTCGGGTTATGGATGATATCGGCGCGATAGAAGGAGGGACAGAGCACCGCCGCCTCCGACACCTCGCCGCAATTGCCGCAGCCGACGCAATTATTGTCGATCGCCGCCACCGGATCGTCCTTCAGCGGATCGTCGGTGTGCTTGACCGACAGCGAAGGACAGCCGGAGAGACGGATGCAGGCATGATCGCCGGTGCAGACGTCCTCGTCCACGCCGAAGCGCTCCTTGACCATGCGCTTGCCGTCCTTGACCGCCTTGGCGAATTGCGGCTTCACGCGCCGCTGCTTGTTCAGCATGCACTCCGAAGACGCGACGATGATCTTCGGCCCCGGCTCCTTCGATGTCAGCGCCTCGCGCAGCGTGTCGCGCATTTTTGCGACATCGTAGGTCCGGTCGATCTGCCGCACCCAGGTCGCGCCGATGCCCTTGACCGCATTGACGATGGAATTGTTGGTCTTGCGGCGCGGATTGAGCGCGCGCGAGGACGGTATGTCCTGCCCGCCGGTCGCCGCCGAATAATAATTGTCGACGACGAGGATGACGCCGTCCTGCTTGTTGAAGACCGCATTGCCGACCGAGGTCGCAAGGCCGTTGTGCCAGAAGCCGCCGTCGCCCATGACGGAGATCACGCGCTTGTCGGCCTCGACATTGAAGGCGGACGCGGCGGCCGGCCCGAGCCCGTAGCCCATGGTCGTGCTGCCGATATTGAACGGCGGCAGGATCGAGAAGAGGTGGCAGCCGATGTCGCCCGATATGTGATGCTGGCCAAGCTCGCTTTCCACCATCTTCATCGCCGCGAAGATCGGCCGCTCCGGACAGCCGATGCAGAAACCCGGCGGACGCGGCGGCACCACTTCGGCCAGCGCCTTGATCTTCGGATCGTTGAGGATCGGCGTCGGGTCCGGCAGCGGCGGCTGGTTGCCGAGCAGCACGCGCTGGTGGATCTCCAGAAAATTCTTGATGCCCTTCATCAGCACCGGCGCGGTATATTCGCCGCCCATCGGCAGCACGTCCTTGCCCGCGACCTTGGTCTGGATATCGCGGCGGCGCAGGATGGTGTTGAGGGACTGCTCGATATATTCGGGCGCCCCTTCCTCGACCATCAGCACGGCCTTCTTGTTGGCGCAGAACTCGGCGAGCTGGTCGTCGACCAGCGGATAGGCGACATTGAGAACATAAAGCGGCACGGCGGAATTGCCGTAGACATCGGCAAGCCCGAGCTGCTGCAGCGCGCGCATGACGCCATTATACGCACCACCCAGCAGGATGATGCCGACCTCGCCTTCCGAAGGGCCGAAATACTCGTTGAGCTGGCGCTTCTTGATGAAATCGACGGCCGCGGGCCAGCGCTTCTCCAGCTTTTCCTTCTCATGAATGAAGGATGCCGGCGGCAGCACGATACGGTTGACGTCGCGGACGGGATTTTCGAGCGCCTGCTTCAGCGTATAGGCCGGCCGCTTGTTGTCCTTGGCGACGAACTGGCCGTGCACATGACAGCTGCGGATCCCGACCTGCAGCATGACGGGCGTGTTCGATACTTCCGAAAGCTCGAAGCCCTCCTCGACCGCCTGCACGATCGACGGCAGGTTCGGGCGCGGGTTGAGCAGCCACATCTGCGATTTCATCGCATAGGCATGGCTGCGCTCCTGCATGATCGACGAGCCCTCGCCGTAGTCCTCACCGATGATGATGAGCGCGCCGCCCGTGACGCCGCCCGAAGACAGGTTGGAAAGCGCATCGGAGGCGACATTCGTTCCGGCCGTCGATTTCCAGGTTACGGCGCCGCGCACCGGATACATAACAGAGGCGGACAGCATCGCGGCGGCCGCCGCTTCCGACGCCGATGTCTCGAAATGGATGCCCAGATCCTGCATCACGTCCTTGGCGTCCGCCAGGACGTCCATCAGATGGGAAATCGGCGAACCCTGATAGCCTCCCACATAAGAGACACCGGATTGCAAAAGTGCCTTGGTGATCGCGAGAATACCCTCGCCGCGGAAGACATCGCCTTCCCCGAGCTTCAGATCCTCGACCTCGCGCGCAAATGATCGCTCGGCCATAGACGTTACCCCTTTGCCCCATGGGCTTCTTCTAAATCATTTGCAAAATCATATTTTGAACTTCCTTGAACTGTCAACGAACAATTATCGGATCGCGCGCCTCTGATTTGCGATATCGGCGACGCATCCAGATCGTTCAGCCATTCGAATCCATCACTCCACGCATCGGGAGATTGGTCAAATCTATGCATATGCATAAAATTTACGCGAAATTTTGAAACCATTCGCGAAAAGGGGCCGGATTTTGCAAAACGGCCCGAGAAAGCGCTTGCCGCTCCGAAATACGTATTTTAAGATTAAAACATTCCGACAATAAATCGCCAGCGGCAGGCGGGCCTCATTGCTTTTTTGCCGCTCAACAGGGGAACGGAGTGACCATGACAACGCTTACTCGGCGCGAGGCCCTCAGCCTCGGCGCAGCCGCATTCATTACCGGGATTCTCGCAGGCAGGACGCCGGTGGAAGCTGCCGAAGCCGGCACGCTTACCATCGCCTTCAACGTCAACCTGCCCTCCTTCGATCCGACGACCGGCCCGTCCGCCGTCAACCCGACGATCCAGGCGATCTATCGCTCGGTCTTCGACCAATACATCGGCCAGGGACCGGATCTGAAGTTCCAGCCCGGCCTGCTGACCGCCTGGGGCTGGAACGACGACAAAACCAAGGTCTGGATGGACGTTCGTGAAGGCGTCACCTGGCATGATGGCTCCAAATTCACCCCCGACGATGTCGTCTGGTCGCTGGAGCGCGCCGCCAAGCAGGACACCGGCAACCCGATCCAGTTCATCTGGTCCACCGCCAACAATTACAAGGTGGAAGGCAATCGCATCACCGGCGATGTCGTGCGTTTCGAGCCGACCTTCTTCAAATGGATGGCCTTCCTTACCGGCTATGTCCTGCCGAAGGACTATTATACCAAGGTGGGTGCGGAAGGCTTCGAAAAGAAGCCGATCGGCACCGGGCCCTATATGGTCGATGCCTATGAGGGCAATTCCTATCTGCGCCTGAAGGCAAACCCCAACTATTTCGGCGGCAAGCCCGCTTTCGAGACGGTCATCTTCAAGTTCGTGCCGGATACGACGAGCCGCGTCGCCGAAATCGAATCCGGCTCGTCCGACGTGACGCTGGAAATCCCCTATGAGGATTTCGACCGACTGAAGAAGAAATCCGGCCTTGCCGGCGTCGCGACCCCGATCTCCGACATCGGCATGATCTTCATCAGCAATGTCGAACCGATGCTCGACAAGAATGTCCGCCTCGCCGCCAACATGGCGATCGACAAGGAAGCGATCATCAAGCGACTGCTGCGCGGCTACGGCAAGCCTCTGTCGACGCTGGAAGCGCCGGAATACGAGGCTTACGACGCCTCCGTCAAAATTCCCTACGATCCGGAACAGGCCAAGAAGCTGCTCGCCGCCAGCGGCTATTCGCCGGAAAAGCCGGTCAAGTTCGGCATCAAGACCACCCGCGGCTTCAAGCCGAAGGATTACGAGATGATCCAGGCGATCGTCGGCATGTGGCGCAAGGTCGGCATCCAGGCGGAAATCGAAGTCTACGAAATCGCCAAGCACTACGAGTTGCGCGCCGCCCATCAGCTCGGCCCTGCCGCCTTCTACAACTGGGGCAACGCCATCGGCGACCCGACGACCTCGACGGGTTTCGCCATGTTCGGCCCCTCGCCGCACTCGGCCTGGAAGACCAAGGATGTCGACGACATGATGGGGCCGCTCTGGGTCGAAAAGGACGAGACGAAGCGCATCGACGGCTGGAAGGCGGTGATCAAGTACATCGCCGAGCAAGGCTATGTGATTCCGCTGCTGCAATACGCCCAGCCGATCGTCTACAAATCGAGCCTGAAGGTCACGCCGAACGTTTCCGGCGCCCTGCAGCCGACGCTGGTATCGAAGGCCTGATATCGCTCTTGCGGCTTTGCCCTTCACCCTAACCCCCTCCCCGCCCCTGCGACAAGCTCAGGACGGGAGCGGGAACGATCTCTGTTCCCTCGCGTGAACAGGCGGTTGGGGGTAGGCTGCAGGCGCCTCCTTCCCTTCTCCCCGTCATGACGGGGAGAAGGTGCCCGACAGGGCGGATGAGGGGCTTGGGACTCTTCAGCGCCATAGCCGTGCGATCGGAACTCATAACGAATGATAGCAGTGTCCATTCTCAACCGGCTGATCATGGCCGCCATCACGCTCTTCGGAGTGGCGGTGATCGTCTTCGTTCTGCTGCGGGTCGTTCCGGGCGATCCGATCGCCATGATGATCTCGCCGGGAGCAAGCCCGGCCGACATCGCCGCACTTCGCGCCCATTACGGTCTCGACGCAAGTCTGACCACGCAATTCTGGCTCTGGCTGAAATCGGTTCTGACAGGTGATTTCGGCACATCGATCTCCCTGAAGCGCGATGTGCTGTCGCTGCTCGGGGAGCGTCTTCCGGCAACGCTGGAACTGGCCTTTGCCGCCCTCGTGCTGGCCGTTCTTCTTGGCGGTGTGGTCGCCATCGTCGGCACGCTCGCCCGCCGCACCCTGTTCGAGCCGGTCATCGACAGCCTCAACGGCCTCTTCCTTGCCGTGCCGGATTTCGTCTGGGCTCTGGCTTTGGTCCTCGTCCTCGGCGTTCTCTTTCCGCTTTTCCCGCTTTCCGGCCGCATCGATCCGAGCATCGACGCGCAGTTCGCCACTCCCTTCTATCTGCTGGAAAGCCTCGTCACGCTGCGTTTCGGGATTTTTGCGGACATCTGCGCCCATATGGTCATGCCGGTTCTGGCTCTCGGCCTGCCCCTGGCGGCCGTTATCGCCCGCGTGCTGAAAGCCGCGCTCTCCGAGGCGATGGTGCAGGATTATGTCCTGCTCGCCAAGCTGAAGGGCATGTCCGATCTGCGCCTCGTTCTTCAAGAGGCGCTGCGCAACGCCGTCGGGCCGACGATCGCGCTGACCGGCGTGCAATTCACCTTCCTGATCGGCGGCACCGTCATCGTCGAGCGCATCTTCGCCTATCCCGGCATCGGCAACATGGCGATCGATGCCGTCATCAACCGCGACCTGCCGCTGATCCAGGGGCTGGTGCTGGTGTTCGGCGCCCTCTTCATTCTCGTCAATCTGGCTGTGGACTTGCTGGTCGCGGCTTTCAATCCGAGGCTTGCTCATGGCTGACGTCACCTCGCCCGCCATCCCCCGCCCGCCGTCGAGAATGGCGAAACGCGTTCGAGCGCTGCTTTCCGAGCCGAAGGTGATCTTCGGCGGCGGCTTCATTCTCATCCTTCTCATCCTCGCGATCTTCGCGCCCTATATCGCGCCGAAGGATCCGCTGGAGCAGGACCTGATGTCCGGCACCCTGCCGCCGGCGTGGATCGATGGTTCCGATCCGGGCTTCCTGCTGGGCACGGACGATCTCGGCCGCGATGTCCTGTCTCGCGCCATTTTCGGCACGCGCATCGCTCTGACGGTCGCCTTCGTCGCGGCCGGGCTTGCCGCCTTGATCGGCACGCTGCTCGGCCTTCTCGCCGGCTGGTACGGCGGCTGGATCGATAAGGTCATTTCCCGGCTCGTCGATATCTGGATGGCCTTCCCGCCGGTACTCTTGTCGATCCTGCTGGTCGCCGTCTTCGGCTCGGGCGTTCACTCGGTCATCGCGGCCATCGTCATCATCGACTGGACGCGCTTCTGTCGCGTCGTGCGCTCGGAAACGCAGGCACAGGCACGCATGGATTATGTGACGGCCGCCCATACGATCGGCTTTTCGCGCGCCAGAATCCTTTTCAGCGAAATCCTGCCCAATGTGACGCCGGTGCTGATCGCCCTCGTCAGCCTGGAAATGGGCATTGCCGTCATCGTCGAAGCTATCCTGTCCTTCGTCGGCCTCTCGGTCGCCTCCGACACGCCGACCTGGGGCGGCATGATCGCCGAAGGGCGGCAGATGATCTATCAAGGCTGGTGGGTGCTGGTCGTGCCGCTGATCGCGCTCTTTGCGACGGTGCTTGCCTTCAATCAACTCGGCGACGGCCTGCGCCGCGCCCTCGATCCGGTGATGCGCCGATGACGACGCCGCTTCTCTCCATTGCCGGCCTCAGCGCCGTATCCGATCGCGACGGCGGCATGCCGATCCTGCGCGATGTCTCCCTCACGCTGGAGCGCGGCGAAGTGCGCGGGCTGGTCGGTGAAAGCGGCGCCGGAAAATCGACCATCGCCAAGGCCCTGCTCGGCATTCTGCCGCGCAGCGTCCGCATCACCGCCGGCTCGATCCTCTTCGAGAGCCGCGACCTCCTCACTCTCTCGGCCAAAGAGCTGCGCGGCATCATGGGCAGCGAAATTTCGCTGATCCCGCAGGACCCGCAGACGGCGCTCAATCCCGGCCGGCGCATCGAGGCACAACTGACCGACGGCCTCAGGCTGAAGCGCGGAATGTCGTCGCGCGATGCAAGGCAGCGCGCGTTGAAACTGCTGGAGGAAGTGCATATCCGCGATCCCGAGCGCGTGCTGCGCGCCTATCCTCATGAATTGTCGGGCGGCATGCGCCAGCGCATCCTGATCGCCGCCGCCTTCGCGCTGGAACCGAAGCTGGTGGTGGCCGACGAACCGACCACCGCGCTCGACGTCACCGTGCAGAAGCAGATCCTGCGGTTGATCCGCGGCCTGCAGGAAGCGCACGGCACCGCCGTCGTCTTCGTCACGCACGATCTCGGCGTCGTCGCCCAGATCTGCGACAGCGTCACCCTGCTTTACGCCGGCAAGGTCATCGAAGAGGGGCGAACGGGTGACGTGCTCGCGCATCCGCAGCATATCTACACGAAATCGCTCATTGCCGCCGGGCCGCGCTACGACCGGCCGGATGCCGGGCTGACGCCGGTTCCACAGGCGGTCTTCGACCAATTGCGCCGCGAAATCGGCATTGCGGAGGGCGGCCGATGAGCGTTTCCGACAGCCTTCTCTCTGCCAGGGGCATCGAGGTAACCTATGGTGCCAAGCCGCATCTCTTCGGCCCGTCGGGCCTTGGCATCAAGGTGCTGCACGGTATCGATATCGACATCCGCCGCGGCGAGACCGTCGGCATCGTCGGCGAAAGCGGCTCGGGCAAGACGACGCTCGGCCGCGCCCTGCTGCGGCTGGTCGACGTCACCGCGGGCAGCATCCATTTCGACGGCAAGGACATCACCCGTCTACCCGATGCCCGCATGCGGCCGCTACGCCGCCGCATGCAGATGATCTTTCAAGACCCGATGGCCTCGCTCAATCCGCGCCATACGATCCGCCGTATCCTCGCCGAACCGCTGCTCCTGCATGGGCTGGCTTCGAACCGGAAGGACGCCGAGCGACGCGTCGCCGAAATCCTCGATCGCGTAACGCTGCCGCAGGTCTGTCTCGACCGCAACCCGCATGAGCTTTCCGGCGGTCAGCGCCAGCGCGTCGGCATCGCGCGGGCGGCGCTGCTGAAGCCGGACTTCGTGCTTGCCGACGAAATCGTCTCCGGTCTCGACGTATCGACCCAGGCACAGGTGCTCAACCTGCTGAAAGAGCTTTCGCGCGACCTCGGCCTTTCCATGGCCTTCATCAGCCATGATCTGTCCGTTATCCGCGCCATTTGCGACCGCGTCTATGTGATGCGCCATGGCCGCGTCGAAGAGCAAGGCGAGTGCGAACGCGTCTTCACCGCACCCGCCTCGGCCTATACGCGCATGCTGCTCGACGCCATCCCCTTGCCGGAGGTCGACCCGCACTGGCTGCGCCGCGAGAGCGTGGCCGCAGAAACGTCCGATGCCTGACCGAAGGGCGAAGCGAAGGCTTGAACAGGGGTAGCGGCGAGCGCGCAACAATACCCGCCTACAGAAAGGGAACGACTATGAAAGACCCGGAGTCAAAGGCAACGAACGTTTCAACTGTTGGACCGGGAAAGGCAAAAGCCGCCGGACTGCCCGGCCTTCGCGGTCACGACCATACGGGACTTACGGTGCCGGACATGAAGCAGGCGATCGATTTCTTCGAGAATGTGCTGGGCTGCAAGGTCGCAATGTCGTTCGGGCCGTTTGCCGACGACAAGGGCACCTTCATGACCGATCTGCTTGGTGTCGACCCCAAGGCTGAAATAAAGCAGATAGTGCAAGTTCGCTGCGGTTTCGGATCGAACATAGAGCTGTTCGAATATTCGGCTCCCGATCAGCGCGACCTCAAGCAGAGGAACAGCGACATCGGCGCGTTCCATATCTCGCTCTACGTCGACGACATCGATGCGGCAAAGGCTTATCTCGACAGCAGGAACGTTGAAACGCGGTTAGGGCCGCTCCCGATCAACGATGGCCCGGCCGCAGGCCAGTCGATCCTTTACTTCCAGGCACCATGGGGTCTGCAATTCGAGGCAATCAGCTATCCCAGGGGCATGGCCTATGAAAAAGATGCCGAAACCGTGCTGTGGAATCCGAAAGATCCAGCCAAGTGAAACGAGGCGGGATACCGTCCGCCGACGGTATCCTCAGCTACGCAGGCGGAAGCGCTGTATCTTGCCGGATTCCGTCTTCGGCAAGGCATCCACGAAGACGATGGAGCGCGGATACTTGTAGGGCGCGATGACCGCCTTGACGTGATCCTGCAGCGCCTTGACGAGCAGATCCGAGCCGATGACGCCGGGCGTCAGGACCACATGGGCCTGAACGATATGGCCGCGGTCCTCGTCCGGCTTGCCGATGACGGCGCATTCCAGCACGTCGGAATGTGAAAGAAGCGCGGCTTCCACTTCCGGCCCGGCGATATTGTAGCCGGCCGAAAGAATGATGTCGTCGGAACGCGCGGCGAAATGAAAATAGCCGTCCTCGTCCTGAATGAAGCTGTCGCCGGTCAGGTTCCAGCCATCGCGCACATAATCGGCCTGGCGGTGATCTGCGAGATAGCGGCAGCCGATCGGCCCGCGAACCACCAGTTTGCCGATCGTACCGCGCGGGACCTCGTTCATCTCGTCATCGACGACGCGAGCCTCGTAGCCCGCCAGCGGCTTGCCCGTGGAGTTCGGCTTGGCGTCGGACAGCCGGTTCGAAATGAAGATATGCAGCATTTCCGTCGAGCCGATGCCGTCGAGGATCGGCTTGCCGGTCTTGCGCGTCCATTCTTCGAAGATCGGTCCGGGCAGGGTCTCGCCGGCCGAAACCGCAACTCGAAGCGAAGAGAGATCTGCCCCCTCCTCCATCGCCGCCAGCATGGCGCGATAGGCCGTCGGCGCGGTGAAGCTGATCGTCGCGCCATATTCCTGGATAATCTCGACCATGTTCTTCGGCGAGGCGTTTTCAAGCAAGGCCGTCGATGCGCCGAAGCGCAGCGGGAAGACCACCAGACCGCCGAGTCCGAAGGTGAACGCGATCGGCGGCGAGCCGATGAAGACATCCTCGGGCGTGACCTGCAGCACCTCCTTGGCATAGGCATCGGCGATAATCAGGATATCCCGATGAAAATGCATCGTGGCCTTGGGCACGCCGGTCGAACCCGAGGTGAAGCCGAGCAGCGCCACGTCGTCACGCCCGGTCTTGACCGGCTCGAAGCGCACAGGCTTGTTGAGCGCGATGCGGTCGAGTTCGGCATCGTGATTGGCTGTGCCGTCGAAGCCGACCACCTGCTTCAGGAAGCGGCTGTCCTTCGCCACCGTGACCAGTTCCTCGAGCAGCCGCGTATCGCAGAGCGCAAAGGAAATCTCCGCCTTGTCGATAATCTTCGAAAGCTCGCCGGCCCGCAGCATCGGCATGGTGTTGACGGCAACCGCGCCGACCTTCGTCACCGCCAGCCAGCAGGCAATCATCGCGGGGTTGTTTCCGGAACGGATGAGAACGCGATTGCCGGGCTTGACGCCGAAATTCTCGACGAGGGCGTGCGCGATGCGATTGGTCCAGTCCGCTAGTTCCTTATAGGTGCGGCGGCGGCCATTGCCGATCAGGGCCACATTGTCGCCGAAGCCCTTTTCGACCATCCGGTCGCTGAGTTCGAAGCCGGCATTCAACCACTCCGGATAGTCGAAGCCATCCATCAGCAACTCGGGCCATTCGCTGAAAGGCGGCAGATTGTCCCGCGTGAATGTATCGGTATGACCGGTCGGTCCCAGCATTGCCTCGCTCCCACATTCTTCTCGATCAAACCGCCATCATCGCCGCCTCCCCCAAGAACGGCATGCATGGCGTGCCAAAAAGATCGCATTGAAGATAGAATTGTTCAAGCGAGAAATTTTAAGTCTAAACTATTTCTGATTTACCATTGATTCTAAATGACTATTTTCGAGTTTCAGACGACTGCCGCGTACAGCGGGCCGCAGATTCCGGCGGGATGAGCCTTGACGAATGGCAGCGACAAGATATTTTAAACTTAAATGATTTCGCGACAGGCTCCGGCCTCAAAGGAGGGATAAGCGATGCGTATCGTCTGTATCGGCGGCGGCCCCGCAGGACTCTACTTCGCGCTTCTGATGAAGAAGCTCCATCCTGAACATTCGATCCGCGTGGTGGAACGCAATCGCCCCTACGACACCTTCGGCTGGGGCGTCGTCTTTTCCGACGCGACAATGGTATCGATGCGCGAGTGGGACCCTGAAAGTGCTGCCGAGATCGAGGATGCCTTCAACCATTGGGACGATATCGAGGTTCTGTTCAAGGGCACGCGCCAGCGCACCTCCGGCCACGGTTTCGTCGGCATCGGCCGCAAGAAGCTGCTCAATATCCTCCAACGTCGCTGCGAGGCACTCGGCGTCGAGCTGATCTTCGAAACGGAGGTCGATTCCGATCTCGATTACCCCGACGCGGATCTGGTGATCGGCTCGGACGGCCTCAACTCCAAGATCCGCAATCATTATCCGGAGGTTTTTCAGCCGGATATGATCACACGGCCGAACCGCTACATCTGGCTCGGCACCAACAAGCTTTTCGACGCCTTCACCTTCGATTTCCGCCGCACCGATCACGGCTGGTTCCAGGCGCATATCTACAAGTTCGACGATCAGACCTCGACCTTCATCGTCGAGACCACCGAGGAAGCCTATCTCGCCCACGGCCTCGACAAGGTGGATCAGGATGGCTCCATCGCCTTCTGCGAGAACCTGTTTGCCGAAGTGCTCGAAGGCTCGTCGCTGATGACCAATGCCCGTCATGTCCGGGGATCGGCCTGGCTGAACTTCAACCGCCTGATTTGCGGCAAGTGGAGCCATTTCAACGGCAATTCGCATGTCGTGCTGATGGGCGATGCCGCCCACACCGCGCATTTCGCCATCGGCTCCGGCACCAAGCTCGCCATCGATGACGCCATCGAATTGACCCGCCAGTTCCAGATCCACGGGCACGAGAAGGACAAGATACCGGCCGTCCTCGAAACCTACGAGGAAATCCGCCGCGTCGACGTCGCCCGCATCCAGAACGCCGCCCGCAATGCCATGGAATGGTTCGAAGTCGTCGGACGCCGCTATGCCGATACGCTCGAGCCGCCGCAGTTCATGTATTCCATGCTCACGCGCTCGCAGCGCATCAGCCACGAGAATCTGAGGCTCCGGGACAAGACCTGGCTCGAAGGCTATGAGCGCTGGTTCGCCGAGAAATCCGGCCTTACCGTCGGCAACGACCGGTGCCTGCCGCCGATGTTCACGCCCTACAAGCTGCGCGATGTCCAGCTCGTCAACCGCATCGTCATGTCGCCGATGGCGATGTATTCCGCCGAGGACGGTGTGATGAACGATTTCCACATCGTCCATCTCGGCTCGCGCGCGCTCGGCGGCGCCGGATTGATCTTCGCGGAAATGACCTGCGTCACCCCGGACGCACGCATCACGCCCGGCTGCCTCGGCCTGTGGAACGAGGAGCAGGTGACGCAGTGGAAACGGCTTGTCGATTTCGTTCACATGAACAGCGCCGCCAAGGTCGGCATCCAGATCGGCCATGCCGGGCGCAAGGGCGCGACGAAGCTCGCCTGGGAAGGGATCGACCAGCCGCTCGCCGAAGGCGGCTGGCCGCTGATCTCCGCATCGGCGATCCCCTATCTCAAGAACAGCCAGGTGCCGAAGGCCATGGATCGCGCCGATATGGACCGCGTCAAGGCCGACTTCATCCGCTCGACGGAACTGGCGGTCGAAACCGGCGCCGACTGGCTGGAGCTGCATTGTGCCCACGGCTATCTGCTGTCGAGCTTCCTGTCGCCACTGACCAATGTGCGCGACGACGAGTATGGCGGCAGCCATGAAAACCGCGCCCGCTACCCGCTGGAAATCTTCCATGCGATACGGGCGATCTGGCCCGCGGACAAGCCGATTTCGGTTCGTCTTTCCTGCCACGACTGGACGGACGGCGGCAACACGCCGGAAGATGCTGCAATCTTCGCCCGCATGTTCAAGGAGGCCGGCGCCGACCTGATCGACTGCTCTTCCGGCCAGGTCTCGAAGCAGGAAAAGCCGGTCTATGGCCGCCTGTTCCAGACGCCCTTCTCCGACAAGATCCGCAACGAGATCGGCATCCCGACGATCGCCGTCGGCGCGATCTCGGAGGCCGACCATGCCAATTCGATCATCGCCGCCGGCCGTGCCGACCTTTGCGCCGTCGCGCGCCCGCATCTGGCGGACCCGGCCTGGTCGCTACACGAGGCCGCCAAGATCGGCCTGACTTCCATTCCCTGGCCGAAGCAATATGTTTCCGGCAAGATGCAGTATGAAACCAATCTCGCCCGCGCGGCCGCAGCCGCACCGGCAAAATGAGGATGAGATGACGACTTCGGGCAAACTCGCCGGCCGTCACGCCCTCGTCACCGGGGCCGGCAGCGGCATCGGCGCCGCGATCGCCAAGGCGCTCGCGGCCGAAGGGGCTAATGTCAGCCTGGCGGGACGCCGCAGGGAGCCGCTGGAAGCGGTCGCTGCCGAACTCGGTGCGGCTGCATTCGTCGTCGATGGCTTCGATGTCACGAGCCCCGAAGCCGTGGCTCAAGGTCTCGCCAAGGCACGCGAAACATTCGGCCCGGTGGATATCCTCGTCAACAATGCCGGCGAAGCGCCGAGCGCGCCCTTCGAGAAGACGAGCCTGGAGGCATGGAACCATGTCCTGTCGGTCGATCTCACCGGGGTCTTCCTAGTGACGCAGGCAGCCCTTTCCGACCTGAAAGCCTACGGCCCCGGCGCACGGATCATCAACGTCGCCTCGACGGCCGGCCTGAAGGGATATGGCTACGTTTCCGCCTATGTCGCCGCCAAACATGGCGTCGTCGGCCTCACCCGCTCGCTGGCGCTGGAACTTGCCAGAACCGGTATCACCGTCAATGCCGTCTGCCCCGGCTTCACCGACACGCCGATCATCCAGCGCTCGATCGAGACGATCGTCGCAAAGACCGGGCGTACGCCGGAACAGGCGCTTGCCGAGTTCACCAAGTCCAATCCGCAGGGACGGCTCGTCAAGCCGGAAGAGGTTGCAGATACCGTATCGTGGCTGGCATCGCCGGCCGCGGCATCGATCAATGGACAGGCAATCGCGATTGCCGGTGGAGAGGTTTGAACGCGATGAGCGATCGGGACATGACGATGAAGGGACATCTGAAGCCCTTCAAGGATTTGAAGCCTGAGCATTTCCTCTGGGATGTCAGCGAGGACGGCCGCGTCGCCACCATCCGCCTGAACCGCCCCGAGCGTAAGAACCCGCTGACCTTCGACAGCTACGCGGAGCTGCGCGATCTCTTCCGCGACCTCGTCTATGCATCGGATATCCGCGCCATCGTGCTGACCGGCGCCGGCGGCAACTTCTCCTCCGGCGGCGACGTCTTCGAGATCATCGAGCCTCTGACCCGCATGGCGATGCCGGAGCTTCTGGCTTTCACCCGCATGACCGGCGATCTCGTCAAGGCGATGCGCAAATGCCCGCAGCCGATCATCTCGGCAGTGGACGGCATCTGCGCCGGCGCTGGCGCGATCCTCGCCATGGCCTCCGATCTGAGGCTTGCAACGCCGGAAGCCAAGACCGCCTTCCTCTTCACCCGCGTCGGCCTTGCCGGCGCCGATATGGGCGCCTGCGGCATCCTGCCCCGCATCATCGGCCAGGGCCGCGCCGCCGAGCTTCTCTATACGGGCCGCTCGATGACGGCGGCGGAGGGACAGGCCTGGGGCTTCTATAACGGCCTGCACGCCACCACCGATCTGGAGCAGGAAGCAGTCAAGCTCGCCCGTTCGCTGGCCGACGGCCCCTGGTTCGCGCACGGCATGACCAAGACCATGCTGAACCAGGAATGGGCGATGGGCATTGATGAAATGATCGAATCCGAGGCGCAGGCGCAGGCGATCTGCATGGCGACGCAGGATTTCCGCCGCGCCTTCGAAGCCTTCGCCGCCAAGCGCCGGCCGGAATTCCAGGGGGATTGAACCGATGTCCACGGCAAGCAGCCTCGCCGGCCCGACCCGCGATCATCTGGATTGGCCCTTCTTCGAGGAGCGCCATCGCCGTTTCGCCGCCGAGGTCGATGCCTTCGCAAAGTCCGGCGTCATGGCTTCGATCGATCATGCCGATGTCGATGGCGCCTGCCGCAAGCTGGTCAAGGCGCTGGGCGAAGCCGGGCTTCTGACCGCCGCGACCGGGTCCTCCGACAGCGAACCGCTGATCGATTCCCGCATGGTCTGCCTCGCCCGCGAAACGCTGGCCTGGCACGACGGCCTTGCCGATTTCGCCTTCGCCATGCAGGGCCTCGGCACGGGCGCCATCGGCCTTTCCGGCTCGCCCGAACTGCGTTCGGCCGTTCTGCCCAAGGTGCGCTCGGGCGATTGGCTGTCTGCTTTCGCGCTGTCCGAGAAGGATGCCGGCTCCGATGTGGCGGCCATGAGCTGCGCTGCACGCCTCGACGGCGAGCACTATGTCCTTGATGGCGAGAAGACCTGGATTTCCAACGGCGGCATCGCCGATGTCTATACGGTCTTTGCCCGCACCGGCGAAGCGTCGGGAACGCGCGGCATCTCGGCCTTCGTCGTCTTTGCCGACGATCCCGGCTTCTCGATTGCCGAACGCATCGAGGTGATTGCGCCGCATCCGCTGGCGACGATCCGCTTCGACAATTGCCGTATTCCCGCCTCGCGCCGCCTCGGCGCGCCGGGCGAAGGCTTCAAGATCGCCATGCGCACGCTCGATATCTTCCGCGCTTCGGTCGCCGCCGCCGGCCTCGGCTTTGCCCGCCGCGCGCTTGATGAATCTCTTGCCCATGCGCGTGCGCGTCCGATGTTCGGCGCCACCCTTGCCGACCTTCAGTTGACGCAGGCCGCTCTCGGCGATATGGCGACCGGCATCGACGCGGCGGCACTGCTCACCTACCGGGCAGCCTGGCGTCGCGACGTGCAGCGCTTGCCGACGACGCGCGAGGCGGCCATGGCCAAGATGACGGCGACGGAAACCGCGCAGAGCGTCATCGACCGTGCCGTGCAGCTTTTTGGCGGGCGCGGCGTGAAGTCGGGCGAGATAACGGAAAAACTCTATCGGGAAATCCGCGCGCTTCGTATCTATGAAGGTGCGACGGAAGTTCAGAAACTCATCGTCGCGCGCGAACTTCTGAAGACCTAGGGCAATGCCGGGAAAAACGCCGAGCGGTTTCCCCTCGGGATTGCGTGAGACAAGGAAAATTGAGCAGTTCGGGGCCGACTGGACATATCGAACCGCTCCAATGGGAGATTAAGAGCATGAGCCGCGAGATTTTCGACTGGGCCGACCCGTTCCGGCTGACGGAGCAACTCACCGACGACGAACGCATGGTGCTGGACACGGCGCATTCCTATGCGCAGGAAAAGCTCGGCCCCCGCGTGCTCGAAGCTTTCCGCAACGAAAAGACCGATCCGGCGATCTTCCGCGAAATGGGCGAACTCGGCCTGCTCGGCCCGACGATCTCCCCCGAATATGGCGGTGCCGGCCTCAGCTACGTCGCCTACGGGCTGATCGCCCGCGAAGTCGAACGCGTCGACAGCGGCTATCGCTCGATGATGAGCGTCCAGTCCTCGCTCGTCATGGTGCCGATCGAAACCTTCGGTTCGGAAGCGCAGAAGCAGAAATACCTGCCGAAGCTTGCGACCGGCGAATGGATCGGCTGCTTCGGCCTGACCGAGCCGAACCACGGTTCCGATCCCGGCTCGATGGTCACGCGGGCAAAGAAGGTCGACGGCGGCTACAGCCTGACCGGCGCCAAGACCTGGATCTCCAACGCGCCGATCGCCGATGTCTTCGTCGTCTGGGCGAAGACCGAGGATGGACTCATCCGTGGCTTCATCCTTGAAAAGGGCTGGAAGGGCCTGTCCGCACCTGCTATCCACGGCAAGGTGGGCCTGCGCGCCTCCATCACCGGCGAAGTGGTCATGGACAATGTGTTCGTGCCGGAAGAAAACCTGCTGCCGAGCGTTTCCGGCCTCAAGGGTCCTTTCACCTGCCTGAATTCGGCGCGTTTCGGCATTGCCTGGGGCGCGCTCGGCGCGGCTGAGGATTGCTATGCCAAGGCACGGCAATATGTGCTGGACCGCAAGCAGTTCGGCCGGCCGCTGGCCGCCAACCAGCTCATCCAGAAGAAGCTCGCCGACATGGTGACGGAAATCACGCTCGGACTGCAGGGTTGCCTGCGCCTAGGCCGCATGAAGGAAGAAGGCCATCCGCCCGTGGAACTGACCTCCATCCTCAAGCGCAACAGTTGCGGCAAGGCGCTGGATATCGCCCGCGCCGCGCGCGACATGCTGGGCGGTAACGGCATTTCCGATGAGTTCGGCGTCGCCCGCCATCTCGTCAACCTCGAAGTGGTCAATACCTACGAGGGCACGCACGACATTCACGCCCTCATCCTCGGCCGCGCCATCACCGGCATCGCCGCCTTTTCGAACTGAGGCCCGACGTGGCGTTCAAGACCATCAGACCTTTGCGTTTCGGAGATTGCGATCCCTCGGGGATCGCCTATTTCCCGTCCTATCTGAACATCCTCGTCGGGGTGTTGGAAGACTATTTTGCCTCGCTCGGCTTTCCCTGGAGAAAACTGATCGACGACCGCCGCCTCGGCGTGCCCACGGTGCGGCTCGATCTGACCTTCGTGAAGCCGGGCCTTCATGGCGACGATCTCGAATTCCTGCTGACGGTTCATGGCATCGGCCGCTCCTCGCTCGACCTGCAACATCAGGTCTCGGCGAACGGCCATGTGTTGTGGACGGCCAGGCACCGCGTCGTCGCCACCTCGCTCGATACGCATACATCCATTGAATGGCCGGAGGATCTCCGCGCCGCGCTGACCTCTCATCTGGAGAAAACCGATGCACACCATCCTGCAACCTGAAGGCTGGGCCAAGCCGATCGGCTATGCCAATGGCGTAGCGGCGACGGGCCGCACGGTGTTCGTCGGCGGCCAGATCGGCTGGAATGCCGCTTGCGAATTCGAAAGCGACGATTTCGTCGAACAAGTGCGCCAGACGTTGAAGAATGTCGTCGCCATCCTTGCCGAAGGCGGCGCCGAGCCGAAGCACATCACCTCGATGACCTGGTATTTCACCGACAAGCAGGAATATCTCGGCAATCTGAAAGGCCTCGGTCAGGCCTATCGCGAGATTATCGGCCGGCACTTCCCGGCCATGGCTGCCGTGCAGGTCGTGGCGCTGGTCGAGGATCGCGCCAAGATCGAGATCCAGGCAACTGCCGTCATCCCGGAAGAATAGAGGACAGGCGGTCAAGATCATGTCGGCATTGCGCTTTTCGGACACCATCTCGGCGACGCTGACCGACGAGGTGCTCGTCGTCACCATTGACAACGCGCCGGTCAACGCGCTTTCCGCCAATGTCAGGGCCGGCCTGATGGCCGCGTTCGAGCACGCCGAGAAGGACGGCAATGTTGCCGCCGTCGTGCTGACGGGGGCAGGCAACAGCTTCATCGGCGGTGCCGACATCAAGGAATTCGGCAAGCCGCCGGTCGAGCCGCTTCTGCCCGATGTCATTGCCCGTATCGAGATCTTTGCAAAACCCGTTATCGCGGCGATCAATGGCGCCGCCCTCGGCGGCGGACTGGAAGTGGCGCTCACCTGCCACCGCCGCCTTGCCGCATCCGCCGCCAAGCTCGGGCTTCCCGAGGTCAAGCTCGGCATCGTGCCGGGTGCCGGCGGCACGCAGCGCCTGCCGCGCCTGACCGGCATCGCGGCCGCCATCGACATGATTGCCAACGGCCGGATCGTCTCCACCGCCGAAGCCCTCAAGCTCGGCATCATTGACGCGGCAGCCAGCGGCGAGCTGATTGCTGAGGCAGTTGCAGATGCCAAGGCCGCCATCGCCGCCCCCATACGCCGCACCGGATCGCTGACGGTTCAGCCGGAAGCTCCCGAGGCGGTCGACAAGGCAGCAGCCGATGCATTGCGCAAGGCGCGCGGTCAGCGCGCGCCGGCAGAAGCGGTCCGCCTCGTGCGTCTGGCGGCAACCGCCTCCCTTTCGGATGGTCTTGCCGAGGAACGACGCACCTTCATCGCGCTGCGCGACAGCGAGGAGGCGGCCGCACTGCGCCATGTCTTCTTTGCGGAACGCGCAGCCGGCAAGGTCGACGGGCTCGATGCGGTCACTCCGCGCCGGATCGAAACCGTCGGCATCGTCGGCACTGGCCTCATGGGGTCCGGGATTGCCGTCTCGGCGCTCAACGGCGGCTACCGTGTCATTGGCGTCGAGCAGACCGGCGAAGCGGCCGAAAAGGGACGCGAACGCATTACCGGCCTCATCGACAAGGCGGTGCAATCCGGTCGCCTCGATGCTGCCGGCCGTGACGATCGCCTTAGCCGCCTGACGGTGACGGCGCAAATGCAGGAACTGGCGGAGGCCGATATCGTCATCGAAGCCGTCTTCGACGATCTCGCCGTCAAGACCGAACTTTTCCAGCGCCTCGATGACATCGTTCGCGCCGATACGATCCTCGCGACCAATACGAGCTATCTCGATCCGGATACGATTGCCGCGGCCACCAGGCTGCCGGCGCGCGTCGTCGGGCTGCATTTCTTTTCGCCCGCCAACATCATGCGGCTGCTTGAGGTGGTGAACTGCAAGGAGACCGCGCCCGACGTGCTGGCGACGGCCCTTGCCTTGGCAAAACGGCTGGGCAAGCTGCCCATCGTCTCCGGCGTCACCGAAGGCTTCATCGGCAACCGCATCTTTTCCGCCTATCGCCGCGAAGCCGAATATATGCTCGAAGACGGTGCCTCGCCGCAGGAGATCGATGCCGCGCTGGAAGCCTATGGTTTCCCGATGGGTCCATTCGCCGTCTTCGACATGGCCGGTCTGGAAATCGCCTGGGCGCGCCGCAAGCGGCAAGCCGCAACCCGTGACCCGAATGAGCGTTACGTCGTCATCGCCGACCGGCTCTGCGAGGCCGGCCGCTTCGGCCAGAAGTCCGGTCGCGGCTGGTATGCCTATCCCGATGGCAAGCGCACCGTCGATCCGGCAGTGACGGCGATGATCGGGGCCGCGCGGGCCGAAAAGGGTATCACGCGGAAGCATTTCAACGCCGAAGAGATCGTCGCCCGACTGTTGAAGGCTATGGTCGCCGAAGGAGAGAAGTTGCTTTCGGAAGGCATCGCTGCCCGCGCAAGCGATATCGATCTCGTGATGATCAACGGCTACGGCTTTCCCGCGAGCAAGGGCGGCCCGATGTTTGCCTCCGGCCGCCGTTAAACGGCTACGCAGCCGAGGAGAGCAGCGTGAACAGTTCCTGCGGCCGCTTGACGCCACGCAGCGCATAACGCCCGACGGAAACAAGGTCGTTGCTCTGCTGGCCCGAAAGCGCCTCCACAAAATTCGACGACATCAGAATATTGCGATCGGCCGAACGGCACATCGAGGCGATACGGCTGACCTCGTTGACGGCCGGCCCGATGACCGTGAAGTCCAGGCGATCCATGCTGCCGATATTGCCATAGAAGACATCGCCGATATGCAGGCCGAGATAGACGTCCGTCACCGGCCTGCCTTCGATCTGCCGCTGCGAGTTCAGGTCGCTGAGGCGTTGGCGCAGCAGCGATTCCGCCATCAGCGCGGCAGTGCAGGCATCGGCGGAATTCCTGGCCTTGAAGATCGCCAGCGTACCGTCGCCGATCAGCTTCAGCACGTTGCCGCCCGCCTCGTGGATCGAGGAGATGACCGCATCCGCATAGGCGTTCAGCATGGGAATGATTTCGTCGGGTTCGGCCGTATCCGAGATGCGCGTGTAGTTGGCGAGATCGGAGAACCAGAGCGCCGCCGAGATCCGTTCCGTCTTGCCGCGCGTGATCTTGCCTTCGAGCACATGCCGGGCCGCGTCCTCGCCGAGATAGACCTCGGCAATGGTTCGGGCGATGCGGCTCATGCCGGTGCACTTGATTGCCAGCGCCAGCGCCGGCGTCAGCTTGCGCAGCACGCGCAAATCTTCTTCCAGGAACCCCATTTCGGCGGCCGTGGCGAAGTTGGAATAGAAGCAATCCATCTCGCCGATCGTACCGCCCTCTTCGAAACGGTGCACCATGGCGATGTAATCGGTGTGCCCATCGGCGAGCAGCGTGTCGAGCCCGAAGAAATCGATCGGGTCGCCAAAACCGATACGCCGGCGCACCTCGTCTCCCCCCGTCGACAACATGTGATAGAAGGCGGAACGCTGCCAGTTCTCGGAGGCGATGCCCTGGTGCGATGGACCGTATTCGAACTCACGTTCGATTACCTGGTTGCCGTCCCAGCGGAAGGCGCGGCCTTCATAGACCGGATGCAGCGTATCCATCAGCGCCATGGCCCGATCGACGTTGAGGCCATGCTGACGGCATTGCTCGCAGAAACCCGACAGGATATCGGCTTCCGCCACCCCTTTCAGGCCGGCCTGCATGAGCCAGCTGGCAATTTCGCCGATGTCCTTCGCGTCCATGGATGTCTCCCGACCCTTTGAAGGATTCGCTTTAGTACGAAACGAATAGGCTTGGAATGCCGTACGAAGCAAAATAGCCCCGATACAAGCGACAGATCGCCGCCTCTGTGGCACAGAAGCGGCGATTTGACACGTTAGAAGCGCAGCAGCGGGAGCCTCAGGCCTTCGCATGCGGCGTCAGCAGGTCTTCCAGGCCGATGCGCCGGAAAAGCTCCGCCCGGACACGATCGGCAACACCATTGACGACTTCCGCGCCATCCTCGGCAGGATCTATATGGGTGCGGAACGGGCGCGTGCCAAACGGCATGTCGACGACATCGGCGATCGCGGCCGCAACCGAAGCGGCATTGGCATCCGCCGGCTCCAGCGAAGCAAGCCCCTTCAGCGCCTGATCGGGCACGCCGGCATAGGGGCCGTCATCGTATTCGGCGGCCCGGGCCTTGTCCGCCGGCGAACCGGAATGGGCGAAATGGTTCGTCCCCTTCGTAAAGGCGCCGGGCACGATGATGGCGGTGTCGATCCCCCAGCGGGTCAGCTCCGAAGCGTAGGAGACGGCAAGCGAATCCATGGCAGCCTTGGCCGCGAAATACGGGGAGAGATAGGGCGGCGTGCCGCCGCGCGTGCTGGAGGAGGATACCCAGACGACCAGCCCTTTTCCTTGCTTGCGCATGTGGGGCAGCACGGCGCGATTGACGCGCTGGGTGCTGAGCACGTTGATGTCGTAGAGTTCGGCGAACTGCTCCGGCGTGAAGGCTTCCGCCGGGCCGAAGGACATATGGCCGGCATTGTGGATGATGGTGTCGATGCGGCCCTGCTCGGCGATGACGGCGGCAATGCCGGCCTCGACGGAGGCGTCCGATGCGACGTCAAGCTCGACGGTTCTGAGATCGACGCCGTTCTGTTCGGCGAATGCAGCTGCCGCCGCGACCTGTCCGGCATTGCGTCCCTTGGTTTCGCGGATGCCGGCATAGACCGTGTGTCCTGCCTTGGCGAGGGCGCGTGCCGTCAGGGCGCCGAAGCCGCTCGATGCTCCCGTGATGACGATGACTTGCTTGCTCATGATCCCGTTCCTTTCCTGGATCGGCTGTTGCTGGCGATGGCTACGGGTGTCTCAGATCATGCCGCCATTGGCGCGCAGCGTCTGGCCGTTGATCCAGCCGCCATCGGGACCGACGAGGAAGGAGACCGCCGCGGCAATATCCTGCGGCGTGCCCAAGCGCTCCAGCGGGTTCATCTTGGCCATGCGGTCGATGAGCTCGTCGCTCTTGCCGTTCAGGAAGAGATCCGTCGCCGTCGGGCCGGGCGCGACGGCGTTGACGGTGATCGACCGGCCGCGCAATTCCTTCGCCATGATGCCCGTCATGAGCTCGACCGCCGCCTTCGTCGCGGCATAGACGCCGTAGGTTTCGAGCTTGAGACCGACCACGCTGGTCGAGAAATTGACGATGCGGCCGCCGTCGCGCAGGCGCTTGCCGGCTTCGCGCAGCGTGTTGAAGGTGCCCTTGAGGTTGATGGCGATATGGCGGTCGAAATGCGCGTCGTCCGCATCGGCGATCCTGGCGAGCTGCATGATCCCGGCATTGTTGACCAGCACGTCGACGCCGCCGAAGGCAGCCTCTGCCGCATCGAACATGCGGCGCACGGCTTCGACATCGGAAACATCGGCTTTCGCGGTCAGCGCCTTGCCGCCTTTTGCCTCGATCCTGCGGGCAAGTTCCTCGGCGGCGGCTTCGCTGCCGGCGTAGTTGATGACGACGGTGAAGCCATCCCCGGCCAAACGCTCCGCAATAGCCGCGCCGATGCCGCGAGATGCGCCGGTGATAATCGCTACCTTATTGGAATTACTGCTCATTTTCCTCATCCTTCTTTGCTTTGCGCCATAGCGCCTTTCGATGAGGAGAAGATGCCCCTTTTCAGGATGCGGATAATCAGCCATTAATCGCCATCACTATCCGGAATTATCGAACAAAAAGATGGACAGATTCGATGCCATGCGGGTGTTTTGCCGGGTCGTCGAGCGGCGCAGCTTCACGCTTGCCGCCGAAGACACCGGCCTGCCCCGCTCAACGGTGACGGATGCGATCAAGCGGCTTGAGGCGCGGCTCGGCGTGCGCCTGCTACAGCGCACGACGCGGCACGTCAGCCCGACGCTGGACGGCGAGGCCTATTACCAGCGCTGCCTGCGCATCCTCTCCGATATCGAGGATGCCGAAGGCGCCTTTGCCGGCGCCAGGCCGAAGGGCGTGCTGCGCGTCGACGTACACGGAACGCTCGCCCGGCACTTCGTCCTTCCGAACCTGCCTTCATTCCTCGAAACCTATCCCGATATCGAATTGCAGATCACCGAGGGCGACCGGTTCGTCGATCTGATCCGCGAGGGCATCGACTGCGTGCTGCGCGTCGGCACGCTTCAGGATAGCGACATGATCGGCAGGCGTGTCGCGATGCTGGAAGAAGTGACGCTTGCGGCGCCCGCCTATGTCGAGCGCTTCGGCATGCCGACTCATCCGGATCAACTCGACGGCCATCGCATGATCGGCTTCCGCTCTTCCGCCACGGGCGGATTGCTGCCGCTGGAATTCCAGATAGACGGCACCGTGCGTGAAATCACACTGCCTGCCACCATCTCCGTCAATGCGGCCGAGAGCTATTTCGCTGCGGCCAGGCTTGGCCTCGGCCTGATCCAGGTTCCGCGCTATCACGCGGAAGAAGCGCTGCAATCCGGCGAGCTGCTCCATATCCTGCGGAAATATCCGCCGACGCGAACGCCCGTCTCGATGCTCTATCCGCGCAGCCGCCAGCTTTCGCCGCGCGTCCGCGTCTTCATCGAATGGCTGGTCAAAATATTTGGCGAACAGAACAGCGCCAAAATACGGGCTGGATGATTATTCCATAAAAGCGATCAAATAAATGAAATCGGCTCTTTGAATGCGTCAGGGCCGCGCCTACGTCGTAATGCATCATTCCGCTGGCGATGTCGCTCCGGCGTCGCGATAGCCTGACGACCTTCGAGAGAGAGCCGATGACCGAACAGAAGCAATTGAAGCTCGGCGCCTTCATGCGCCCCGTCAGCCTGCATACCGGTGCCTGGCGCTATCCCGGCGCCTACCCGGATGCCAACTTCAATTTCAAGCATATCAAGAGCTTCGCCCAGGAGCTGGAAAAAGCGAAGTTCGATGCCTTCTTCATGGCCGACCACCTGGCGGTTCTCAACATGCCGATCGAGGCGTTGAAGCGCAGCCAGACCGTGACGTCCTTCGAGCCTTTCACCCTGCTTTCGGCGCTCGCCGCCGTCACCGACAGGATCGGCCTCGTTGCGACGGCATCCACCACCTTCGACCTGCCCTATCACATCGCCCGCCGCTTCGCCTCGCTCGACCACATCAGCGGCGGCCGCGCCGGCTGGAACATCGTCACCACGTCCAATCCGGACGCCGCCCTCAATTTCGGCCTCGAAGAGCATATGGAACATGGCGAGCGCTACCATCGCGCCCGCGAGTTCTACGATGTCGTCACCGGCCTGTGGGACAGTTTTGCCGACGACGCCTTCATCCACGATGCCGAAAGCGGCATCTTCTTCGATCCGGAACGCATGCATGTCCTCGGCCACAAGGGCGAGGAACTCAGCGTCCGCGGCCCCCTCAACATCGCCCGTCCGCCGCAGGGCTGGCCGGTCATCGTGCAGGCGGGGCAATCGGACGCCGGCCGCCAGCTTGCCGCGGAAACTGCCGAAGCGGTTTTCGCCGCACCCCGCAATCTTGCCGACGGCAAGGCGATCTTCGCCGATATCAAGGGGCGGATGAAGGCGATCGGCCGCAATCCGGATCACCTGAAGATCCTGCCCGCCGCTTTCATCGTCGTCGGCGACACCATCGAGGAGGCAAAAGCCAAGCGGGCGAAGCTCGACAGCCTCGTCCACTACGACAGCGCCATCGCATCGCTTTCGATCGCACTCGGACACGATGCCTCCGGATTCGACCCCGACGGCCCCCTGCCGGAAATTCCCGAGACCAATGCCAGCAAGAGCGGACGCGAACGCGTCATCGCCCTTGCCGAGACGGAAAAGCTGACCGTGCGCCAGCTTGCCCAGCGGCTCGGCGGCTACGCCGGCCTCGCTTTCGTCGGCACGCCTGAGACCATTGCCGACGAGATGGAAAAGTGGCTGCATGAGGAAGGTTCGGATGGCTTCAACGTCGTCTTCCCCTTCCTGCCGCAGGGCCTGCTTGACGTGACCACCCGTGTTGTTCCAGAGCTTCAGCGACGCGGCATCTTCCGCCGCGACTACGAAGGCACGACATTGCGCGAACATCTGGGCTTGCCGCGCCCGGAGAACCGCTTCTTCAAGGCAACGGCTGCGGCAGCGCAGTAAGAGAGACATGAAAATGAGCCATATCACCCCGATCGACTATGAAACCGCTTCCGAGGCCGTGCGCGCCGAACATGATCGCGAGGTGCAGCTGCGCGGCCGCATGACGAACATGAAGCGGACGCTGCTGCATTCGCCAGTGGCGCATCGCATCTATGCGGAGTGGTTTCCCTTGCGCGAAGAGCTGCGCCCGGCGCTGGACGACCGCGCCGTCTGGCTGCTTTGCCAAGCTATCGCGATCGAATGCCGCTCGATCATCCCCGTCGGTTTCTTCAGGCGCGCGCTCATCAATGCCGGCCTGACGCCGGAAACGATCGTGCCGACCGAAGATGAGGCCCTGCTGATCGAATTTGGCAAGGCGATCGTCAGGGATTCCAATGCCATTCCGGAAGAGGTCTGGACGCGGCTTAAAGCACGCTACGACGAACCGACACTCGCCAATCTCGTGGCTTTCGCTGGGATTATGATCGCCACTGCGATCTACAACAATGCCGTCAAGGTGGATATCGATCCGGAGCTTGGCCCCTATCTCGAAGGATTTCAGTTTCCCACGAAATAGAATGGCCCCTCACCCCAGCCCTTTCCCCGTTTTGACGGGGAGAGGGCGATCTTGCCAGATCACGCCGCCCAGCGGCCAAATAAGAAAATTGATCTCCGTACCTCGCCCAACTCCGCGAGCAGAGAGGGATGGTGATAGCCCTTCGACAAGCTCAGGAGGGCGGATGAGGGGCTATTTATCCCGATATCGTCGTCGAAAACTGCGGATTGCCGCGGATCGTGTTGCTCACGGTGCAGATTTCATCTTCGGCCGCATGGGCGATCGCGTTGCGGATCTCATCGCTGAAATCGCCCTTGATGATGAAAGCGATGTTGAACTTTTCCACCCGAGAAAGCCCTTCGGCAGCCTTTTCGCCTGTGACGACGGCAGTCACTTCGGTCAGTTTGTCGAGCACGCCGAGACTGCTTGCCGCCATGCGGGCGCTTAAGACCAGACAGGCGGAGAGTGACGAATAAAGCAGATCGAGCGGGTTGAAACCGGGCTGCGACGGCGAGGTGACGATGTCGATCTCACCGCCCGTCACCGAGGTCACATGCGGAAAACCGGTGCGGCCGAGCGTAGCGGTGGCGCCGGTCTGTCTTGTCTTCACTTTCAGTTCTGCCATGTCGAAAATCCTTGAAATAAAGCCGTGAAACCCTTTCCTTCTACATAGAGATTCTTCGCGCCGGACACAATTGCCGTTCCCGCCCCTTGCGTCTTCCAGCCAGTTAAGCCACCAAATGGTTACAGGCTCTTAGTGCAATTCCAGGAAAAGTGCGGTGTGGTTTTCCGTCCGGAATTGCGTACAAACGCTCCAGCAGACAGGCACTTCGACATGACCGTTTCCGATCCACGCGCCTTCCTGACTTCGCTGTTCGATGCCGCCGTTCGCGCGGCCGATCCGCTGACCGGCATCCGCGCGCATCTGCCGGCCAGGCCGAAGGGTCGGACGATCGTCATCGGCGCCGGCAAGGGTTCCGCACAGATGGCCGCAGCCTTGGAACAATGCTGGGACGGCCCGCTGGAAGGACTTGTCGTGACGCGGTACGGCTTTTCCGCTCCCTGCCGCAAGATCGAGATCATCGAAGCGGCTCATCCGGTGCCGGACGAAGCAGGGCTTACCGCCTCCCGCCGGCTTCTGAAACTCGTCGAGGGCCTGACAGAGGACGATCTGGTGATCGCCCTGATATCGGGCGGCGGCTCGGCGCTGCTGCCGTCGCCGGCCGGCGCGCTCAGCCTTGCCGACGAGATCGCCGTCAATAAGGCGCTGCTCGCCTCCGGCGCCCCGATTTCGGCGATGAACGTCATCCGCAAGCATCTGTCGGCCATCAAGGGCGGCCGCTTGGCGGCCGCTGCCCATCCCGCCAAGGTCGTCTCTCTCGTCGTTTCGGATATTCCCGGCGACGATCCGGCTCTGGTGGCATCCGGCCCGACGGTGCCGGGCGCGGGCACGCGCGCCGAAGCGCTCGACCTCATCCGCCTCTACCGCATCGAACTGCCGCCGGCCGTTCTCGCCCATATCGAGAAAGCCGAGGCGGATGCGCCGCGTCCGGACGATCCGCGTTTTGCCGGCAACGAAGTGCATCTCATCGCGTCCGCCGGCGTCTCGCTGGACGCCGCTGCCGAGGTGGCGCGGGCCGTCGGGATCGAGGCGGCCATACTCTCCGACGCCATCGAGGGCGAAGCGCGCGAAGCCGCCCATGTTCACGCCGCCATCGCCCGCGAGGTGCTTCACCGCAACCGCCCCTTCGCCAGGCCCATCGTGCTCCTATCCGGCGGCGAAACGACGGTGACGCTGAAAGGAAAGGGCAAGGGCGGGCGAAACTCCGAATTCCTATTGTCGCTGGCAATCGATATCGACGGCCACACCGGCATTCACGCCATGGCGGCGGATACGGATGGTATCGACGGCAGCGAGGACAATGCAGGCGCCTTTGCCGATGCGGGCACGGTGGCGCGGCTGCGCGAGGCCGGACTGGTGCCGGCCGACATGCTGGCGAACAACGATGCCTGGACGGCCTTCAACGCGATCGGCGATCTCTTCGTGCCCGGCCCGACAGGAACCAACGTCAACGATTTCCGCGCCATCCTGATCGTCTAGATCCGCAACGCAGCCCGATATCAGGCGGTGACACTGCAATCATCGCAGCGCCAGTAGATCGCCGCCATCGACGACCATCGAAAAAAGTGCCGGCTGCAATGGCCGCACTCGATTTCAATAACATGCGTCCTTTCGGAAACGATGAGCGGCTTGACCTTCGTCAAGCGCTCGCTTTTCCTCTGCTCCAGCTTCGTCACAGCCATCATGGCCCCCCACGCAATACCTGGAGCGATTCCGCTTCCTTCGAATCGCGAAAACGCTCCATCCTTTTGTCTTCACGCAACTCCGGACGGAAAACCGTTCCGCACCTTTCCCGGAATTGCTCTCGTCTTGCTCGAGAGCCTATTCAGTAGCATCGACTAATAACTAAAATATTGCACCTGTGACGTCATCTCGCACATTGGGCCGACGGCGCCGCCGCCAATGCGCATGCGCGGCGCCGGTCGGCCCCATCCGCCGGGCGTGTATCGGCCGGATCCGAAAAATTGTGACGGCGGATATCGCCATTTTCCCGCTAGGCACCATGTCATTTAAGGGGCATTTTCCATCAATATGACAACGGGAGGCATAACCATCATGCGCCAGTTCCACCAGCGGGTGATTTCGTCCGTAACCCTGGTCACATTCGCGCTCTTTTCGGTCACGGCCAGAGCCGCCGCACCACCGCCGGTCGAGGCGGAGCACGGCATGGTCGTCACGGCGCAGCATCTGGCGACAGATGTCGGCGTCGAAGTGCTGAAAAGCGGCGGCAATGCCGTCGATGCGGCCGTTGCCGTCGGCTATGCCCTTGCCGTGGTCTATCCGACTGCCGGCAATATCGGCGGCGGCGGCTTCATGACCATCCGCCTGCGGGACGGCAAGACGACTTTCCTCGATTTCCGCGAGCGCGCACCGCTCGCCGCCACCAAGGGCATGTATCTCGACGACAAAGGCAATATCGTCAAAGGCGCAAGCACGGACGGCTATCTCGCCGTCGGCGTTCCCGGCTCGGTCATGGGCTTCGAGACCGCCCGCGAGAAATACGGCACGAAATCCCGCCAGGATCTGATGGCGCCGGCCATTCGTTACGCCAAGGAAGGCTTCACGCTGAACCAGGCCGATGCGGCGGAGCTCAACGAGGGCAGGAAGTGGCTCTCGCGCGATCCGGCCACCGCCGCGATCTTCACCAAGGCGGACGGCAAGCCCTTCGCGGCAGGCGATACGCTGACTCAGCCGGACCTCGCCAATGCCCTTTCCGGCATTTCGGATCAAGGGCCGGACGGCTTTTACAAGGGCCCGGTCGCCAACGCCATCGTCAAGGCGAGCCAGGACAAGGGCGGCATTCTCGCAAATCAGGATTTCGAACAATACAAGGTGCGCGAACTCGATCCGGTGAAGTGCGACTATCGCGGCTATCAGATCATCTCCTCGCCGCCGCCCTCTTCCGGTGGCGTCATCATCTGTGAAATCCTCAACGTGCTGGAAGGCTATCCGCTCTCCTATACCGGCTACGGCTCGGCCGACACCGTGCATTTCATGGTCGAGGCCATGCGCTACGCCTACGTAGACCGCAACTCGGCGCTTGGCGACCCGGACTTCGTCGACAATCCCGTCGGCAAGCTTCTGGATAAGGCCTATGCCCAGAAGATTCGCGACGGCATCTCCCCCTATAAGGCGGGCGTTTCCAAGGATCTGATGCCGAAGGGCCTCGGCGAAAGCCACGAGACGACGCATTATTCGATCATCGACAACGACGGCAACGCCGTCGCCGTCACCTACACGCTGAACGGCTCTTTCGGGGCGGGCGTCGTCGCACCCGGCACCGGCATTCTGCTGAACAACGAGATGGACGACTTCACCTCAAAGCCCGGCGTGCCCAATCTCTACGGCCTCGTGCAGGGCGAGGCCAACGCCATCCAGCCGAAGAAGACGCCGCTGTCTTCCATGAGCCCGACGATCATCGCCAAGGACGGCAAGCCCTTCATGGTCATCGGCAGCCCCGGCGGCTCGCGCATCATCACCATCACGCTCGAGGCGATCATCAACGTCATCGACTTCGGCATGAACATCCAGGAAGCGATCGATGCGCCGCGCATCCATCATCAATGGCTGCCGGATAAGGTCTATATGGAGCCGCACGCGCTTTCGCCCGATACGGTCAAGCTTCTGACCGGCATGGGCTATACGGTTCAGGTGGACAACGACTGGCCGATCTGGGGGCAGTCCGCCGGCATTCTCGTCGGCGGCAAGAGCCTCGGCGACATCGCCAAGGGCGGCGGCGCCCGCTACAACGGCGCCATGGACAGCCGCGCCGGCTCCGGACTGGCAGCCGGCTACTGATCGCCCGCCCGATACCGATGAATGAGGCCGGTGCCGCTATCCCCGGCACCGGCCTCTTCCGGCGTAAATGCCTGACGGAACAAGCACATTATCTTACGTCGCAAAACCAAGCGTGAGCGTTTCGGCGGGATATCCGGCCCATTCATTCACCTCGCGTTCATTTGTTGCGCGTTTTGGCCGTACGTGCGTTATTTTTTTCATCCCATCAATAAGATTTGCGATTTCTGATATGGAAATCGCGCCGATGCGGGAGTATACAAACCGCCGTTCAAACAGGCCTTCGCGCCGTGACCAGACTTGCGGTTCTGTCTTACGACCCCACCGCCCCATCGAGAGCGATCCCCGACAATGTCGGATCAGATATTCCAGGCCGCCCACGTCAGGCGGGCCGCACCGAATTTTCGTGTAGTGGCGCTTATTGTAGCAAGCGCGATGTTCATGGAGCAGCTTGACGCGACCGTGCTCGCGACGGCTCTTCCGACCATGGCAAGAGACTTCGGCGTCAGCGCGCCGGCCATGAGTATCTCGCTGACGTCGTATCTTCTCAGCCTCGCGATCTTCATTCCCGCCAGCGGCGCCATTGCCGACCGCTTTGGATCGCGCACCGTCTTCCGTTCCGCCATCGCCGTCTTCGTCGTGGGATCGCTTCTGTGCGCGCAGGCTCCGAACCTGTTCTTCCTCGTGCTTGCCCGATTGCTGCAGGGCCTCGGCGGCGCGATGATGCTGCCCGTCGGCCGTCTCGTGCTGATGCGCAGCGTCGCCCGCAAGGACATGGTCAACGCCATGTCCTGGCTGCTGATCCCGGCGCTTGTCGGCCCGATCCTCGGCCCGCCCGTCGGCGGCATGTTCGTCACCTATCTCGACTGGCGCTGGATCTTCTACATCAACGTGCCGATCGGCATCATCGGCTTCATCCTGGTGACGATGTTCATCGAGGAGGTGAAAGGTCCGCGCACCGGCCGCTTCGATCTCTCGGGCTTTATCCTCTCGGGCATTTCGCTCGGCTCGCTGCTCTTCGGTTTCGAAATGTCGAGCCGCGGGGGCGAAGGCTACCTGGCCGTCTTCCTCATCTCCATCGGCCTGCTGTTCGGCATCGCCTATCTGCGCCACGCCCGCAAGCATCCCTCGCCGATCATGGATTTCTCGCTGATGAAGGTGCCGACATTCCGCACCTCGGTCATCGCCGGATCGCTGACGCGCATCAGCCAGGGCGCCCATCCCTTCCTGATCCCCCTGATGCTGCAGCTCGGCTTCGGTCTTTCGGCGGCCGCCGCCGGCCAGATCGCCATTGCGACCGCGCTGGGCTCCATGGCCATGAAGCCGTTCCAGGTGCACATTCTGCGCAAGCTCGGCTTCCGCACGGCCCTCATCATTTTCGGCCTGATCGGCACGCTCGGCTACGGCATGTGCGCGATCTTCAAGCCCGACTGGCCGCTATCGGTCATCTTCGTGATCCTGTTCTTCTGCGGCTTCTTCATGTCGTTCCAGTTCACGGCCTACAATACGATCGCCTATGACGAGATCGAGCGCGACCGCATGAGCATCGCGACCAGCTTCTACTCGACCTTCCAGCAGTTGATGCTCTCGCTCGGCATCTGCGTCGCCGCCCTTGCCCTGCATGGCTCGATGCAATTCTTCGGCCACGCAAAAGCCGAGATGGCCGATTTCTCCATCGCCTTCATCGTCGTTACGGCCATCGCCCTTCTTGCGGTGATCTGGAACGCCAGCTTCTCGCGCAGCGCCGGCTCTGAAATCAGCGGCCATCGCCGCAAATCGCCGGAAGACAGCCTCGGCGAGCATTGACGCTCGCCACCGGCCGGCGCAGACAAGAGCGACTTTTGTGAACAGTGCCTCCACGGACGGCACATTGAATTGAACACCGCCAGCGGCCTAAATAGCGACCAGACGTAAAATAACAGTCTGGAGCATCCCCATGGTCGCCGGCATCCATCACATCACGCTGATCACCCGCAAGGTACAGGCGAATGTCGATTTCTACGTCGGCTTCCTCGGCCTGCGCCTCGTCAAGCGCACCGGCGGCTTCGAGGACGCCACGCAGCTTCATCTGCTCTATGGCGACGCCACGGGCTCGCCCGGCTCGCTGATCACCTTTCTCGTCTGGGAAGACGGTTCTCCCGGCCGCGCCGGCGTCGGTCAGATCGGCGAGATTTCCCTCGCCATCGATCCGGCAAGCATCGGCTTCTGGCTGACACGCGCCCTCAGCGCCGGCCTCAAGCCGGAAGGCCCTTCCGAGGAATTCGGAGAGCCGGTCCTGCGGCTGAAGGATCCCGACGGCGTCATCGTCAAGCTTGTCGGAACCAATACCCTGAAGGCGACAGCGCCTTGGACGAGCGATGCCATTCCGCGGGAGCACGCCATCCGCCGCATTCGCGGCGCGACGCTTTTCAGCGAGACGCCCGAGGAGACGCAGGCGATGCTGATCGATCACTTCGGCTACCGGCCACGGGCAGCCGGCGGAGCGATCAGCCGGCTCGTCTCGGAGCCCGGCGATATCCTCGACATCCGCGATGCAAGCGGCTTCTGGGCAAGCGCACCCGGCACCGGCACGGTCGATCACGTCGCCTTTCGCGCCAGCGACGATGAGGAATTGCAGTCGGCCCACACCGCGCTGCAGGCAATCAATTCCGGGCCGACGACGATGCATGACCGCAAATATTTCCGCTCGCTCTACGTGCGCGAACCCGGGCAGATCCTGTTCGAACTCGCGACGGATGCTCCTGGCATGTTGATCGACGAGGACGAGGCAACGCTCGGCTCACGCCTCTTCGCCCCCGGTGACAGCCCGAAGCTTTTGGCCGAACTGAATGTGATCCTGCCGCAGTTCTCGATGCCCGGCGAACCGCGCGTCATCTATCGCGATCTGCCCTTCATCCATCGCTTCTTCACGCCCGATGAGCCCAACGGCAATGTCTTCATCCTGTTGCACGGCTCCGGCGCCGATGAAACGACGATGCTGCCGCTCGGCCACGAGATCGACGCCGCCGCGACGCTGCTTACCGTGCGCGGCCGCGCGCTTGAGGAAGGTGCGCCGCGCTGGTTCCGCCGCACAGGGCCGATGACCTTCGACCAGAACGATATTGCCGGCGAAGCCGAAGCCTTCGCCGCCTTCATCGATGGCGCAATCCACGCCTATGGGCTCGATCCCGCCCGCATGGTCTATATCGGCTATTCCAACGGCGCCAATCTGCTCAACGCCATACTGTCGCTGCACCCGCACCTCATCCGCCGTGCCGTGCTGCTGCGGTCCATGGCAGCCCTCGAAAATCCGCCGGCCGCCGACCTGTCCGACACCGATGTACTCGTGATCGCCGGCGAAAAGGATTTGTACGGGCCATATGCTCGGCCCCTCGTCGAACGCCTGCGCGACGGTGGCGCGAATGTCGAGCTTGCCACCGTCCCCGGCAGTCACGAATTCGCCGATGCCGACGTGCCGGTCATTCAGGAATGGTTGAAGCGGAACGTGTAGGGCCGACATGCGACGTACCCCTTCTCCCCTCGGGGAGAAGGTGCCGACAGGCGGATGAGGGGGAGCCAGAAGCGCAAAAGCCGATGAGACCAGGCGGCAAGCCCCCTCATCCGGCCCTTCGGGCCACCTTCTCCCCAAGGGGAGAAGGAACTTGCAGCAGAGGCTCAGCCCTTGAACGTATAGTCCTTGATCGATTCCGGCTTCATCTCGATCGAGAAACCCGGCAAGCTTGGCGGCATGTAGGCCGCATCGCGAATGATGCAGGGGTCGATGAAATGCTCGTGCAGATGATCGACATACTCGATGACGCGGCCGTCCTTGGTGCCTGAGACGGCGATGTAGTCGATCATCGACAGATGCTGGACATATTCACAAAGCCCAACGCCGCCGGCATGCGGCCAGACCGGCAGGCCGTACTTGGCGGCAATCAACAGTACCGCCAGCACTTCGTTGAGCCCCCCCATGCGGCAGGAATCGATCTGGACGATGTCGATCGCACCCTCGGCGATGAACTGCTTGAACATGATGCGGTTCTGGCACATCTCGCCTGTCGCGACCTTCACCGGGCCGACGGCCTGGCGAATCTTGCGGTGTCCGGCAACATCGTCCGGGCTGGTCGGCTCTTCGATGAAGAAGGGCTTGGCGAAGGCAAGCTTGCGCACCCAGTCGATCGCCTGGTTGACTTCCCAGACCTGGTTGGCGTCGATCATCAGGTAACGGTCGGGGCCGATCACCTCGCGGGCGATGGTGAGGCGGCGGATATCGTCCTCGAGATCGCGGCCGACCTTCATCTTCACATGGTTGAAACCGGCGTCGATCGCTTCCTGGCAAAGGCGGCGAAGCTTGGCGTCGTCATAGCCGAGCCAGCCGGCAGAGGTCGTATAGCAGGCATATCCCTCGCGTTCGAGCGTCGCGATGCGATCGGCCTTGCCGGCCTCCGCCTTCTTCAGGATGGCGACGGCTTCGTCGCGCGTGAGAACATCGGTGAGATAACGATAGTCGACGATATCGGCGATGTGCTCCGCATCCATCTCCGAAACCAGACGCCAGACCGGCTTACCGGCCTCCTTGGCAAGCAAGTCCCAGACGGCGTTGACGACCGCGCCCGTCGCCAGATGCATCGCGCCCTTTTCCGGACCGATCCAGCGCAACTGGCTGTCGCTGGTCAGGTGCCGCCAGTATTTGCCGGGGTTTTCCAATACGGTCGAGAGTTCCGTGCCGACCACCAGATGCCGCATCGCCTCGATCGCCATGCAGCAGATGTCGTTGCCGCGCCCGATGGTGAAGGTCAGGCCATGCCCGGCAAGACCCGGCTTGTCGGTATCGAGGATGACGTAAGCCGCCGAATAATCCGGATCCGGATTCATCGCATCCGAACCGTCGAGGCTCTGCGATGTAGGGAAGCGCAAATCGAAAACGCGAAGATTGGTGATGCGCGTCATTGGAAAACTCCTTCTAGATCCATCGGCGACCTCTCGACCCCTCAGCCGAGGTCGAACTCCTCCCAGAGCGCCGCATTATGCTCGCCAACGTGCGGGGCCGCACGCTCGAATTTCGGTCGCTGCCCGTCGATGCGGATGGGCGAGCGGGTGGTGTGCAGGCTGACGCCATCGTCCCGCCCGATAGTCTGTAGCATGTCGAGAACGCGAAAGCCTTCGCTGCCGAGAAGCTCCGGCCAGTTCAGCACCCGCGCGCACCAGATGTCGGCAGGTTCGAGAATTGCGAGCCAATCATCGACATTGCGGGTGGCGATGCGCGCCGCGATCAGCGCCTTGATCTCGTCGCGCGACGTGAACCAGCTTTTCGGATCGTCGCGATAAGGCGCCAGTTCCTCCATGCCGAGCAGATCGGCGAGCTTGGAAATCGGCGTCATGGCGATGGCGAGATAGCCGTCGGCGGCGGAATAGACGCCATAGGGCGCGGAAAGATAGGCATGGGCGCTGCGGACATGGGAGCGCTCGGGTAGCTTGTTGCCGCTGTTCATGTGCACGCTCAACACCTCGACCTGCAGGTCGACGAGAGCCTCGAGCAGACTGGTTTCGACCAGCCCGCCCTCGCCCGTCACGCCGCGCCGGACCAGCGCCGCGAGAATGCCCTGAGCCGCCGCAGCGCCCGCCAGCATATCGCCGATCGCCAGGCCGAAGGGCACCGGCCCCTGCCCCTCGTCGCCGTTCAGCCACATGACGCCGGAGCGCGACTGCGCCAGGAGATCCTGCCCCGGCCGCGAAACCCACGGCCCATCCTCGCCGTAACCGCTGATCGAGCAGTAGACGAGGCGCGGATTGAGTTTGCTCGCAGCCTCGTAGCCCAACCCCAGCCGCTCGATCACCCCCGGACGGAAATTCTGGACGAGAACGTCGGCTTTGGAAATGAGATTGCGCAGCGCGGCCATGTCGCGCTCGTTCTTCAGATCGATCGCCAGGCTCTCCTTGGAGCGATTGATCGCATGGAAGATGGTGGAATCGCCACTCTCGTCATCGCTGAGATAAAGCCCGCGCGAGAGATCGCCGCCGCCCGGCCGTTCGATCTTGATGACCCTGGCGCCCAGATCCATCAGCCGGAGGGTGCAGTAAGGACCGGACAGGAACTGGCTCATGTCGACGACGACCAGCCCGGCCAACGGCAAGTCCTTCTTCAGCACCATCGATATTTCCGCTCCCCTGACATCACCGGCTCAAGGCGGCCGGCCTATCGCAGGAATAACCCCGTGATCGGCGTCCGCATCAGCCTCAGTTTTCTTATGTGAATAGTATTTTCACATATGGATGATTTTTGCAAATGAAAAGAGGCAGGATAATGGAAGCTCCATGCGGGCCGGCCATCGAAAAATGCATTATGCTTCCATGCGATGAGGGTTCGCTGAAAGGAGAAAGAGAATGACGACGGTCAAGTTGCTCGATGATGCGGAAGCGGAGACACTTCCCGCGGTCAAGGCGGTGTTCGACGACATCCGCGCGGTCAGGAAGTCCGACTTCGTCAATAATTTCTGGCGCGGCCTGGCAAACGATCCCGCGCTGCTAAAGCGCACCTGGGAGGGCCTGAAAGCGGTCATGATGGCCGAAGGCGCGCTCGACCCTCTGGTGCGCGAGATGATCTATATCGCCGTCTCGACCGCCAACGGCTGCAGCTATTGTGTCCACTCCCATACGGCAGCGGCCAGGGCGAAAGGAATGACCGGCGCCCAGCATGCGGAACTGCTCGCGGTCATCGGACTGGCAGGACAGACGAACCATCTTGTGACGGCGATGCAAATCCCGGTCGATGCGGAATTCGACGTTGGCCGGCGATGAATGCAAAAGGCCCGCCGGCGCATGCCGGCGGGCCTCCGATAAGCGTACGTCGCTCCTTAGCGATCCGATTTTTCCGTCGTCTGAGCATCCCCCGCGAGAACGGCGACGTTCAGACCGTTGTTCACGGCCAACAGCCTTTTGCGGACCAGCACGCCCATCACGCGGGCGGCGGTCGAAAAGGTCATCGTGTCGAGCGGACCTTCACCCTCCCAGGGCTTGGTCAGCCGCTCGGTCACGGCCGAGACGATGTTGTTGGGCACGATGTCGGTGCATTCGCGCATGGTTTCGAACACGACGCTGATGGGGTGGATACGACCATCGAACGTCACGATCGGTTCGGTTACTTCGCTGTCCCATTCCTCGAAAGCGTAGAGCGCTTCACGGAAAAGCTGCTGCAGGGTGATGGGGGCATGACCCTCATGAAGGGGCGGCAAGGCATTCGACATGTCTGTCTCCTTTCAATTGGAAGTCCGGCGCATATATGAAAACTGACGGGTCCCGTCCCGAGACCCAAGCGCTGCTTCTTCGGTTTGGCGCGCCCTGAAACGCATTCCATGGGGGCAGGCGGCGCGGCAAACCATCTCGTGACCGGCGCAACGCGGGATGCACACGAAATGTTCCCACCGGTCATTTAACTTGATCAAGTCTATAGATTAATCACGACTTGAAAAGCCTCTTTGAGAACTTTCTGCAATTCCCTTTATTTTTGAATGACTTCGGATAGAGTGAAATAACAGCGTTGCTGTGGACAGGCTGCGAATCCCTCTGCAAAGCCGAAAGGACGACCATGTGCGGCGATCACGAGCATGAGCATCAGAACGGACGCGATCACGATCATCCGCCGGTCGACTGGCGCGAACACGGCATCAAGATCATCCCGGGCAACGCTCTCGATCCGAATACGGCGCAGACGCCGGGCATGAACCGCGCGACCGCGATCAACAACGCCCGCGCGGGCGCGGAAAAGATCTGGGCCGGGACCGTGACGATCCATGCCAACGCCAAGACCGGCGCCCACCATCACGGCGATCTCGAAAGCATTATTTACGTCGTCAAAGGCAAGGCGCGGATGCGCTGGGGCGAGAATCTGGAATTCGTCGCCGAAGCCGGCCCCGGCGATTTCATCTTCGTGCCGCCCTATGTGCCGCATCAGGAAATCAATGCCAGCCGCGACGAAACGCTGGAATGCGTTCTGGTCCGCTCCGGGCAAGAGCCGGTGGTTGTCAATCTCGATATCGAACCGGTCGAAAAGCCGGAAGAAGTCCTCTGGAAAGACCCGATCCACCGCTGACCGTGCCTAATTTTTTAGCAGACGCCTATTTTGCCATAGAAATAATCTACAGTATTTATAGAAAATTAGTTTGCTCTTTTGCGCCGCACAGAAAAGAGTTTTTCAGAACCGCAATGCACAACGCATGATCCTGCTTCGCGGACGAAGCACGCCTCTGAGATGATCTAGCCGTCAACGAGAAAACGATCTCGATCATCTGGAACAGGATTTCCCATGACTGAAAAGCTTTTCAAAGGTCTCGGCACGCTGCGCCTTTCCCGCAGGGCCGGCCTTGCCGCCATCTTTGCTTCCGCTGTCGCCGTATTCGGCTTGACGGCAACCGCCCCGCAGTCCTTCGCTGCAGACAAGACGATCAAGGTCGGTATCATGAGCGGCGAGGACGAGGACGTCTGGCGCGTCGTCGTTTCCGAAGCCGCCAAGAAGGGCCTGAAGGTGGAGCCCGTCGTCTTCAACGACTATACGCAGCCGAACGAGGCGCTGGAGCGCGGTGAAATCGACGCCAACGCTTTTCAGCATCAGCCTTATCTCGACAATCAGGTGAAGCAGCACGGCTATCATATCGTCAATGTCGGCTTCACCGGCATCTGGCCGATCGGCCTCTACACCAAGAAGTACAAGACCGTGGCTGAGCTTCCGAAGGGCGCCGTCATCGGCGTGCCGAACGACCCGTCCAACGAAGGCCGTGCGCTTCTCGTGCTGCAGCATGAAGGCGTGATCAAGCTCAAGGACGGCACCGGCATCCTCGCCACCACGGCCGACATCGCGGAAAACCCGAAGAACGTCGAGATCAAGGAACTGGATGCCGGCATCGTCGGCCGTTCGATCGACGACCTCGACGCCGCCGTCGTCAATACCGATTGGGCGCTGAAGAGCGGCCTGACGCAGAACGACCGCATCGCGCAGGAGCCGACCGAAGGCAACCCATACCGCAACTTCATCGCCGTCAAGCAGGGCAGCGAAAACGAAGCCTGGGTCAAGACCCTGGTGGCGTCCTACCAGAACGACACCGTCAAGGCCGAGTTCGACAAGGTCTACAAGGGAACCGGCCAGAGCGCCTATTGATGTCAGGACAGCGCGGGGGACAGCGCTGAGCGGCGGGCGGCCGGGGCAATTTGCCCGGGCCGCCTTCGGTGTTTAAAGCCCAGCCTAGCCCGCGCCGTACCCAAGAAAAGAAGATCGGGAAGCAGACATGAACTCCTTCATCCCAGCCACATCAATCGACGGACAGGCGCCGCCTGAACGTTCGACGGGCGACGAGATCATCCGCCTGGTCGACGTCCGCCGCCGGTTTGGCACCACACCCGCACTGGACGGCATATCGCTGACCGCGCGACGCGGCGAAATCGTCGGCATCATCGGCCGCAGCGGCGCCGGAAAATCGACGCTGATCCGCTGCCTGAACGGGCTGGAGCGCGCCGACAGCGGCGAAATCCACATCGAAGGCCGCGATATCGCCCGCCTTTCGGAAAAGGAGCTGCAGCCGTTGCGCCGCCGCATCGGCATGGTCTTCCAGCATTTCAATCTGCTCTCCGCAAAGACGGTCGAAGAGAATATCGCCCTGCCTCTCAAGATCGAGGGCGTCGCCAAGGCCGAACGATTGCAGCGCGCCCGCGAACTGCTGGAGCTCGTCGGCCTTTCCGACAAGGCCAAAGCCTATCCCTCCGCGCTTTCCGGCGGCCAGAAGCAGCGCGTCGGCATTGCCCGCGCCCTTGCCGCCCGGCCGGCGCTGCTGCTGTCCGACGAGGCGACATCTGCGCTCGATCCCGAAACCACGCGCTCCATCCTGGCGCTGCTGAAGGACATCAACCGCAAGCTCGGCCTGACCATCCTGCTCATCACCCACGAGATGGAAGTGGTCCGCTCCATCGCCGACCGCGTTGCCGTCATCGATGCGGGCAGGATCGTCGAGGAAGGTTCGGTCTGGTCCGTCTTCGCCAATCCTCAAGCCAGCATCACGGCAAGCCTGCTGGGCGGCATCCGTCCGCAGCTGCCGGAGCATATCGCGGCACGCCTGTCGCAAACATCCGGCGCCGAAGCCATCCTCAGCGTCGATCTCGCCGGCCCGGCCGCGCAAGGGGCGCTCTTTGCCGAGCTCTCCGCGACCCTGCCGCGATCCTTCCGGCTGGTCCATGGCGGCATCGACCATATTCAAAATCAGCCCGTCGCCCGCTTCTTCATTGCCGTGCCGACGCGCGACGCGACCCTGCCGGCACGGGTCGGCGATTTTCTGAAAGCCCGTTCCGCCCGGGTGGAGGTTCTCGGCTATGACAACTGACGTTATCCTCAACCTGCTCTGGCGCTCCTTCTGGGAAACGATCTGGATGACCGGCGCATCCGGCCTGCTCTCTTTGGTCATAGGCCTGCCGCTCGGCCTTGCCCTCGTCGTCACCGGCCGCGGCGGGATTGCCGAGCAGCTGCCGATCAACAGCGTCCTTGCGGCCCTCGTCAACGGCTTCCGCGCCGTGCCCTTCGTGATCCTGCTGATTGCCTTGATTCCGCTGACGCGGCTGATCGTCGGCACCTCGCTCGGCACGACAGCCGCGATCGTGCCGCTCACCATCGCCGCGATCCCCTATTACGCCCGCATCGCCGAGGTCTCGCTGCGTGAAGTCGATCGCGGCCTGATTGACGCGGTGCGCGCCATGGGCGGCAACCGCTGGACCATCATCCGCGAGGTACTGGTGCCGGAGGCCATGCCCGGCATCGTCGCGGGCTTCACGGTCACTCTGGTCACATTGATCGGCGCCTCCGCCATGGCCGGCACGATCGGCGGCGGCGGCCTCGGCGATCTTGCCATCCGCTATGGCTACCAGCGTTTCGAAACCAGCGTCATGATCGCCGTCGTCGTCGTGCTGATCATCCTCGTCTGCGGCATGCAGTGGCTGGGTGATCGCATCGCCACCCGGCTCGATCGCCGCTAGAGCCTAGCTGGCGCAGTCTCGTTCCCGGCGCGAAAAGACACCGCGCCGGGAACGGAGCACAGCGATCAGTTGCGCGTGACCGGCTTCGAGCGCATGCGCGACACGGTCTCCCGTTCCGCGCGCTTGCAGCGCATCGGCGGCAGGCCGCGATCCATCAGATCCATATCTTCCAGCACCATGTCGCCCATTTTCTTGAAGGCGCTGTCCAGCGCGCCCGCGCGATGTGCCGAGCGCAGGAAGCCCTTCAGCTTGCGAACCGGATGATCGAGGCCGAGCGGCTCTTCCGGATAGACGTCGCTTGCCGCCACGATATGGCCGGAGGCAACCGCTGCCATCAGCGCGTCGAAATCGACGACATCGGCCCGGCTGAGCAGAATGAAGGCCGCTCCCTTGCGCATTTTCGCGAAAGCTTCAGCACCGAGAAAACCCTTGTTCTCGCTCGTGACGGAAGCAACCACGAAAACGAAATCGCTGCCGGACAGGACTTCGTCCAATCCCGCCGGTTGAACGCCATGTTCCCTGAGAATCGAGGGCGGCATCCAGGGATCGAATACCCTGATATTGGCGCGGAAACCGGAGAGAACCCGGTTCAGCGCCTTACCCAGGTCGCCGAAGCCGATGATGCCGATATCGCTGCCGGAAACGAGCCGCGCCCTCGCATTGCCGTCACCGCCCCAAAGTTCCCTGCCCTCGCGGAAATCCAGATCGGCATCCACGATGCCGCGCGCCAGGCTGAGCGCAAATCCCAGGCCGATTTCCGCGACCGGCTCGGCAAAGACCTGCCCGGTGGTGACGACATGGATGCCGCGCTCGAAAAGCACCTCATAGGGCATATTGTTGATAAGATTGCTCTCGACATTCAGGATGCAGCGCAGCTTCGGCATGCGATCCAGCGTCTCCTTCGACAGGGGCGGCTGGCCGATGACGTAGCGCGCCTCGGCAAGCACCTCATCCCCCAGCCCGGCAATATTTTCCGGGTCGGCCTCGACGATGCGATATCTCGAATGAAGAAGCGACATCGCGTCCTTCGTGAAGATCAGCTCGAGCGAGCGCGGTTCCGGCGCGCTGATGGCCAAGGGCCGGCTGTCGGTCGTCATTGTGTTCCTCCCAGTCCCGGAGCGCGATCCAACATCATTCCACTGACCATATCAATCGGCCTCATCCTCTCCTCCCGGCATTCCGACGGAGAAGGCGCAGATGCGTGAGAGATGGGTGAACGGCAGGCCCGTTTCCGCGTGCCAGGCGTTGAACCGCTCCTGGATCAAGCGCAGATCTTTCTTGCCCGGCTTGCTCTCCGAAATAGGCAGGCCGGAAAGCCGCAGGCAGGCGAGAACGTCATGGCTCATGACGAAGCCGTCGCGGCCGAGCGCCCGCAGGAGATATTGCCCTGTCATACCGCCCAGCCGGTTCGCCTGCTTGTCCAGCACGGCAAGCAGGCCGATCTGATCCTCCAGCGGCCAATCGGCGAAGAAGCGCCCGGCGCTGCCGTGCTCATCGGCAAGCCGGCGGACGAACTGAGCGTTGGCCCGAACCGACATGATCTTGGCGCCATTGCGAATGACCCGCGTATCGGAGGTCAAGTCATGCCAGTAGTCGTCGGGAGCAAGATTGAGAAAGGCGGGATCGAAGCCTGAAAAGGCCGCCTCGAAGCCCGGCCATTTGGAATCGATGACGTTCCGCACGAAACCTGCATAGAAGACGTAGCGCGTCATCTCGGACAAAATCCGGTCGTCGGACAGGGCGCGCAAAACGTCATGATCGGGCAGCTTCGGCAGCAAGGCCTTCAATCCGTCGGCACCGCCCTTGCGCTTCTCGGCCCGTTCCTGAATCTCCGCAAAGCGTCCCATCGCTATCCCTCGTCCGGCTGTGCTGCGCCCCCAAATCTTTTATGATCTCGCAAGTCCGCGCAAGCAATCTCCGCGTCCTGATCGCCGAGGAAAACACGGCATCGGAAGATATGACTCGAAAGTTGATCGCCCTGTCGTTGGAATTGGTTTCCCGGAGATTGAAACAGTTCCAGACTGCTCCAGATATCGTCTTGAAATTAACTTGAGATTTCGCGCATCGTGGCGTTAATTGCGGCGGCGTTGGATCGGAGCCTGTACCATGAATAATAAAGACTGGAATGATCCCATCATGGTCATCTGCAAGCGCACCGGAAAAACCTACACGGTCGCCAACACGAAAGAAGCTCTGGATATGCTGCTGAACGCATGGCCCGTGGCGGAAGGCAAGGCGTTCATGATGGCCCTGCAGATCTGCGCCGACGTCGAGCGAGGCCAAGGCCGGTCGCTCGAGGCCCGAAACAGCTTTCTCGCGGCAGCGATGGAGGCTGGCGTGCCGATCGAAGTCCCGGTGGTCCAATAGAACTGCGGTCCCCTTCTGCCATGCTCTTTCGCGTGCGGCGCGATTTCCTGTCTCATTTTCGGACAGTTAGATGCCTGAGCGGACAATGACTGACGCCGGCCCCTCATGATTGTCGCACTCTTGCTCCTCATTTTCCTTGCGGCGATGTTTCGAGGCATCCTGCGCGCCCTTTTCGCAGGATTGGCGCTCCTCGCGGTGGTCCTGCTGCTGATTGCGATATAGCAGCCAAGCATTTCCGGCCGCCGGCCCTGCTTTCGGAACCGGCCGCGATCGATTTTCACGAAGTCACGAAACCTTTTGCCGCCACGCGAGTTTCGATGGCAATGTCGGAGCATCATCGAAATGAACATGATCTTTAATAGCGGCGATATTCGCTGGCATGAGCCCGTTTATCTCCGTATCGGCTATGGCATCCCGGAAGCGATCAGAAGCCCGAAGGAAGCCTGCAACCACCTCCTTTTCCGTTGGCCGGCCGTTCGTGGCGAAAAATACGACGCAGCCCGAAATCTCTGCACGGAGGCGAACACCAATCCGCTTCTCTGCCAGAAAGCCCGGGAGGTGTTCGTCGAAGCCTGCATCGAGGCCAACGTGCTGGATTAGGCCATTCGTGCGAGACCGAACCTGCCGCCGGCCTCCCCGGAGACTGAGGGCTTGGGCACAGATTCCAAGGGATCGGCATGGCATCGCCACCGAAAAATCCGATCGGGCCTGAAGCTCCCATGACGTCTTCGGACATATGTTCGCGCGCGCTGCGAGACCCATGGCCGGCGATTGAGCCTCAACCGGCAGACGAACGAAACCAGCCTCGCTGACGGCGGCAATCGGCGTTCGATCCGGAACGTTTCTTGCTGGGTCACCGAAGCATTTACGTTTCGGAGGTAATGCGTTTTGAAACGAAACACTTTGCGGCCATTTCCAGCCGTTACGCTGGTGATAGGAGAAAGCGGCGGAACCCGCCGTATCAATTCGGTGCACCAGGTGGCGGAATTGCTGCTGGGGCAATGGCCGGTCGAAAACGGCGAGGAATATGTCGCCGCAGTGCGCGTCTGCCTTGAAGCCATGCTCGGTGCGGTTCCGCCCGAGGTCGTAAGAGATGCCTTGATCAAGGCCGCGCGGGAGGCAGGCATATCCGTCATGCAGTAAGCCGCCTCTTTCTCCCGGCGGCGATCGAGATCTCTCAAGGACAATTCACTTTTTATGAACGAGTGCCAGCGATGTTTCCAACAAAGGCGGGCGATTCGCCTTGCCAATGACGGAGAGAATATGTCGCTTCTACCATTCCCGGCCGACAGGCGTACCAGTAATGTCAGGCGGTGTGCCACAGCCCTGCAACAGCTTCACGGAGAAGCGGCAAATCGCTTCTGGCGCTCGGAAATGGCTGGCTTTGCCGCTGCCCTGCGCGAGCAGGGAGTGGAGGATGAAGAGATTTCGCGGCAGGCCGGCCTCTTCATGCATGCGGTTCAGATGGAACTGCAACTCGTCTATGCCGCCGATGAGATGAACGCATCGGCCTGACGGCGCTATTTCGGCAATCTGCAGAATGCGATCGACTTGTCGCCGCTGGTCGGAGACTTGATCTGCACGGTCCAGTTTCCGCCGGGGAAATGAAATCCCTTGGACGAGACCACGCCGGCAATCTGCGTGCAGGCCTTTCTGGCATCGGCGCTCGGCAGATCTATCGTCGCCATGACGGCATTTCTCCGGCTGGAAACCTGGCACGGGGCTGTGAACAAGCCGGTATTGTCGATCATCTTGCAGACCCGGAACGCATTGGTCACGGCATCGTCGGCAGCCATCGCAAAATTGGCGACCGCCAGCATAGTGGTCACCGCCCAAAACAGTCTCATCGAAAACCCCGATCCCCTATGACGGCACGGTGCCAGAGCACGTTTCCTCTTGCAAGACATGTTGCGCGGTTTTCCGATGACTGTTTGATAATACAACGCAAACGACGCCAACTTGTTCGCCTTGCAAACCGACAGCCCTCCGTGGCCCAGGATATCATCGTGAAATCAGGCCGGAATTCGCGCCCTTCTCGACCGAACGCCACCCGCGCTCAGGCAAACCGCACCGTCATCCAAGACATATCGCCCGGTCACGTCAAAGCAAAAGTCACCAACAGACTTTCGGCTCTGAACGGCGAGCGCGCTGGTATTTTTTGGGGGGGATACGATGGTAGCGGAGGAGGGATTTGAACCCCCGACACAAGGATTATGATTCCTCTGCTCTGACCTACTGAGCTACTCCGCCACGTCGACGCATGATCTTTTCGGATCGTGCGCAAAGGTCAAACGAACCGTCGCTCGAAAGCATCAGCTCGTCGGTTGAGCGGCTTATAAGGTGCGGTTCGGCTTGGTGTCAAGCGGATGATTTGGAAAAATCAGTGCTTTCTCGCAGGCGGATGCATCCGGCCTTCAGGCTGCCACCGGGCTTGCCAGCAGCGCCTTGAGCGATGCCTCCGCCATGGGCTCGCGTTCCGAGCGCTCGATGAAGCCGCCGCCGTAGACGCGGGCGTCGTCGCCCGGTGCCGAATAGAGCGCGCAGGCCTGGCCTGGAGCGACCCCAGCCTCGCCGACGGCGAGGTCGACATAGATGCCGCTGGCATCGGCGTGCAGCACGGCGGGAGACGGCGCGCGGGTGGAGCGGACCTTGGCGAAGCAGGCAAAGCCTTGGCCGGATGCCGCCTGCAGCAGCGGCTCGTCGCCCAGCCAGTTGACATCGCGCAGATGGACGCGGTGCGTTTCCAGCGCCTCCTTCGGGCCGACGATGACACGGCGCGAGCGGGCGTCGAGATAGACCACGTAGAGCGGCTCGCCGGTGGCAATACCGATACCGCGGCGCTGGCCGATGGTGTAGTGCAGGATGCCTTCGTGATGGCCGAGCACGCGGCCGTCGAGATGGACGATCTCGCCAGCGAGCGCCGCATTCGGCTTCAGCTTGGCGATCACGTCGGAATATTTGCCCTGCGGCACGAAACAGATGTCCTGGCTGTCGGCCTTCTTGGCGACGACGAGGCCCATTTCCTCGGCAAGCGCGCGTGTCTCTGCCTTCGGCATGCCGCCAAGCGGAAAGCGCAGATAGTCGATCTGCTCCTGCGTGGTCGCAAAAAGGAAATAGCTCTGGTCACGGTCGGCATCGGCCGGGCGGTAGAGCGCGCGGCGATCGGGATGCTCCGGCGACGGGTTGGGACGCGAGCGGATATAGTGGCCGGTCGCCAGCGCATCGGCGCCGAGCTCCTTGGCAGTCAACAGAAGGTCAGCGAACTTGACGGTCTGGTTGCAGGCAACGCAGGGGATCGGCGTTTCGCCGGCCACGTAGCTCTCCGCAAAGGGATTGATCACCGTCTCGCGGAAACGCTTTTCGTAGTCGAGCACATAATGCGGGATGCCCAGCGTCTCGCAGACGCGGCGCGCATCGTCGATATCCTGGCCGGCACAGCACGAGCCGGCACGATGAACGGCCGCGCCGTGGTCATAAAGCTGCAGCGTGATGCCGAGCACATCATAGCCCTGCCGCTTCAGAATGCCGGCGACGACGGAGCTGTCGACACCGCCCGACATGGCGACGACGACGCGGGTATCTTCCGGCCTCTTGTCAAAATCCAGTGTATTCACGGTCGTTGCCGCCAGTCTTGAACGATCTTCGATGCTACCGAGAACGGGATGACTTTTCTTCGAAACGCCGTCACGATCTTGTTATTTAATATCGCATGATCTGATCCAAAACCGCTGTGCACTTTCCGGGATCATGCTTCTGACCGCCGGATGCCATGCAAAAGCGGCGAATTTCCATCATGCGGGGCTACTGCATAATTCCTTAAATCGGAACCGATTTAAGGAGAAATTATGCAGCATCTCAAAGCGTTACAGCATCCTTTGCGCGTCTCGAAAGACGCGCGGCGCTGCAATGACCGCTCTTTGCGGCCAGCCTCAATTGTGGAGGGATATAGAAAGGATTGCCAACCCATGCAAGGGGTGGGCGAATCGCTCGCTATCCCCGCGCCTTCAAATGCCGGATCAGATTGCCGCTACGCCGCAACACCGTAACCACCGATCCGATGGCGACGATCCAGAGGGCAATGGTCAGGATCCACGCGCCGCCACTCCAGAATGCCTCGACAACGGAGAGGAGTGCGGCCGCCGTGGTGACCGCCATGCGGTGCTGCTTGGCCATCGGTCCGCCGAAATCGCTCGGGTTGCCGGTGGCGCGTCCGAGTTCCCGCACATAGGCCGTCAGGACGGCGAAGGCGGCGGCCGCCCAGCCGAGCCCCGGCATCGCAACGCCATAGCCGATGCCGGCGAAGATGAGGATATCGGCGACGCGATCCGGAAATTCGTTCCAGAAAGGGCCGTCGGCCTCCCCTTTTCCGCCCTCGACAGCCACCATGCCGTCAAGCAGATTGCAAAGCAGGCGCAACTGGCAGAACAAGGCCGCCAGGATCAGCAAGATTGCGCGTGGCCCGACGTTGCCGACGACACCGGAGAGCCAGAAGGAGACCCCCGCCAGCGCCGCCATGGCCATGCTTGCCTGCGATATCCGGTTCGGCGTTATTGAAAGCGCGGTCATGCGCCGGGCCAGCGTCTGAGCCCATCGTGTGTTGCGGCTGGCCAGCGGCCGCCTGTCGCCCGTTCCCTTGCCTGCCTGGTCCTCGCCTGTCATCGCCCCTCACCTGCCATGGCTTCGATGCCTCCCGCCCGATATCGAATAATTGTAGATGGTCGCATAGCTGGAGGAAACCAGCAGCGGCACGGCAATGGTTTTCAGGATTTCCGGCGTGCCACTCAGCGCGTGGATGACGATCAGGATCGTCGCCGAGCCCAGGCAGGCAATCAGCGGCGGCACCCACAGGCGCGTGAAGCCAGCGAACCGCCTCGACAAAGCTTCGACCGCGGATTTCAAGAACAGCGTCAGGCAGCCCGAAAGCACGCCTTGCACGATGCCTGATATCAGCGGGCGCGGCATCGGATGCATGCGATTGGCGAAAACGGCCCAGCTGCCCATGGCGAGGAAGGCGAAAAGCACATGCACGATGCTGCTGCCGGCCAACGCCTTGAGCGTGCCGCCGCTCAAACCGACCACCAGAAGCGCACGAGGTGAAAGAAGATCGGCGCGGAGAAGACCACCGAATCCAGCCGGTCGATCAAGCCGCCATGCCCCTCGATAAGATTGCCCCAATCCTTGACGCCGCGATCCCGCTTGATCGCCGACATGACGAGCCCGCCGAAGAATCCCATGAGGGTGATGACGAAGGCAAGCAGCCCGGCCTGCAGCGGCGTGAACGGCGTCACCCACCAGAGTGCCGCCCCGATCAGCGACGCGCTGATGACGCCGCCGACGAAACCCTCCACCGTCTTCGACGGCGAAAGCCGCGGCGCGATCTTCGTCTTCCCGAAAAGCTTGCCCCAGACATATTGCAGGACATCGCTGAGCTGAACGACGATCACCAGGAAGGCGATCAGCAGCACGTTGCGGCCTTCGTAGCCCGGAATATGCAGCGTCAGCAGCGCCGGCACATGCGAGGCGCAGAAGACGCAGATCATCAGGGCCCACTGCACCTCTGCGATCCGCACCAGAAACCGCTCGGTGTCGCCGCGCAGCACGGCGATGATCGGCATGAAGAGGAAAGCGTAGACGGGGATGAAGATAGAGTAGATGCCGTATTGCTCGTCCCAGAGCAGGTAATATTGCACCGGCAGGGCCACGAAGAAGGCGGCGGCAAGCGCCCAGTGATCCGCGCGCTTCGTGTTGATCAGCGTCACGAATTCGCGCAGCGCCGCAAACGAGCAGAAGGCGAAAAGCAGGATGACGCCGGCGCGGCCCGCCACGAAGGCGATGCCGATCAGTACCACCATCACCCACCAGGCCTTGATGCGCGCATTCAGGTTTTCGATCGCGGCATTCGATCCGTCGGGCGACAGGCGCTTTTCCAGCACGTAGCCGATGACGGAGGCGACGACCAGGACACCGAAAATGCCGAGAACGAGGTGGATCAGATCGGCGCTTGCAGCACTCATGCGCGCTCTCCCGCCCGCTTGGGTGCAAGGGCCAGCAGCGCCGCTTCCGCCCTCGCCAGGAACTCCGCCTTCTCCTCGGTCGCGCCGATACGCAGCGCCTCGCCGAAGGTGACGGTGCAGATCAGCGGAATGGGCACGAACTCGCCCTTGGGCATGACGCGGTTGAGATTGTCGATCCAGACCGGAACGAGATCGATATCGGGACGAGCCTGCGCAAGATGGAAGAGCCCGCTCTTGAACGGCTGCAACGGCTCCTCGGTCAGATTGCGGGTGCCTTCCGGAAACAGGATGAGCGAGGAGCCGACATCGAGCGCCTGCGTCATCTGCGTGACCGGATCCTCCTTGCGGGCGTCGCGATCCCGCTCGATCAGCACGGCGTTGAAGACGTCCCGGCCGATGAAGCTGTTGAGCGGCGATTTCAGCCAATAGTCGGCGCCAGCCACCGGTCGGACGCGCCGGCGCAGTCGCGGCGGCAGAACAGTCCAGATCAGGATGAAATCGCCGTGGCTGGAATGATTGGCGAAATAGACGCAGCGGCGGGTCCGCATGCCGCTTTCGGGCCAGATCGCCCGAACGGCGGTAATCGCCCGCGCAAACAACACGATCGCCACGGAAACGGGTTTCGCCAGCCATTCGATCGGCGTACCCATCCCTTCCCCGAGAATGTTCTTCCTCAACGCCTGCATGACACAAGAGATAGGCGCCTTTGATCTGCCTCGATAGCCGAGGGCCGACCTTATCCACAACCCACGCATCATGAAGGAAGCCCGGCGCAACTCATGTCGCGCCGGGCTTCCGGATCGGCCTTGGGAGGAGCGAACTGCGTGGCTGCCGCCCTTCGAAAGCAGTCAGGCTCAGTCGACGTTGAACACCAGGGGCTTCGCCTGGCGAATGGCCTGATGCGCCGTCAGCTTGGCAAGCACATCGTCGCTGATCGGACCGTCGACATAGAGCAATGCGATGGCATCGCCGCCCTGCTTGTCGCGTCCAAGCTGGAAGTTGGCGATGTTGACGCCGGCGGAGCCGAGCGCCGTGCCGATGAAGCCGATCATGCCGGGAACGTCGGTATTGGCGATATAGACCATGTGGTTGCCCACGTCGGCGTCGAGATTGATGCCCTTGATCTGGATGAAGCGCGGCTTGCCGTCCGAGAAGACGGTGCCGGCAACGGAGCGCGTCATGCTGTCGGTGGTGACGGTCAGCTTGATGTAACCGTCATAGACACCGGTTTTGTCGCGCTTGACTTCTGCAAGCACGATGCCCTTTTCCTTGATCATGATCGGCGCCGAGACCATGTTGACGTCGGCGACCTGATTGCGGATCAGGCCGGCGAGCAATGCGCTCGTCAGCGCCTTGGTGTTCATGTTGGCGGTCACACCATCGTAGAGGATCTCGATTTCCTTGATCGGATCTTCGGTGACCTGGCCGACGAAAGCGCCGAGAACGTCGGCAAGCTTGATGAACGGCTTCAGGATCGGCGCTTCCTCGGCGGTGATCGAGGGCATGTTGATGGCATTCGAGACGGCGCCCTTCACCAGGTAGTCCGCCATCTGCTCGGCGACCTGGAGAGCGACGTTTTCCTGCGCTTCCGTGGTGGAAGCGCCGAGATGCGGCGTGCAGACGACGTTCGGCAGACCGAACAGCGGGCTTTCCTTGGCCGGCTCGACTTCGAAGACGTCGAAAGCGGCACCGGCGACATGGCCGGACTTGATGGCGGCGGCAAGGGCTGCCTCATCGACCAGACCGCCGCGGGCGCAGTTGATGATGCGGACGCCCTGCTTCATCTTGGAGAGAGCGGTTGCGTCGATGATGTTGCGGGTTTTGTCCGTCAGCGGCACATGCAGCGTGATGAAATCGGCGCGGGCGAACAGCTCGTCGAGCTCGACCTTGGTCACGCCCATTTCCTCGGCGCGCTCCTTCGACAGGAACGGGTCGTAGGCAAGGACGTGCATCTTCAGGCCGAGGGCGCGGGCAATGACGATGGAGCCGATGTTGCCGGCACCGATGATACCGAGCGTCTTGCCGGTGATTTCGACACCCATGAACTTCGACTTTTCCCACTTGCCGGCCTGCGTCGAGGCGTCGGCTGCCGGAAGCTGGCGGGCAACGGCAAACATCAGCGCGATAGCGTGCTCGGCCGTCGTGATCGAATTGCCGAACGGCGTGTTCATGACGATGATGCCGCGGCGCGAGGCAGCCGGGATATCGACATTGTCGACGCCGATACCGGCGCGGCCGACGACCTTGAGGTTCTTGGCCGCTTCGATGATCTTCTCCGTCACCTTGGTCGCGGAGCGGATGGCAAGGCCGTCATACCGGCCGATGATTTCGAACAGCTTGTCCTTGTCCTTGCCAAGCTGCGGCTGGAAATCGACTTCGACGCCGCGATCGCGGAAGATCTGGACGGCAGTTTCCGACAGTTCGTCGGATACGAGAACGCGAGGTGCCATTGAGGCCTCCTGAAAAAGGTCAGCTACGACGAGCAATTCCAGGAAAGATAAAGGACGGCTTTCCGTGTGGAATTGCGTGAAAAACAATGAGAATTTCGAGATGCCGGGCTCCGCCTGTCGCGGCGGAGCCATAAACGCTTCAAGCCTCAGGCAGCAGCCTGGGAGAGCGTCGCTTTCTGCGTTTCGAAAGCCCAGGCAAGCCAGGGCATCAGCTTCTGCATGTCGGAAGCTTCGATCGTTGCACCAGCCCAGATGCGCAAGCCCGAGGGTGCGTCGCGATAGTGGCCGACGTCATAGGCGACGCCTTCCTTCTCGAGGAGCGCAACCAGGCCCTTGGCGAAATTCGCCTGACCGTCGGCATCGAGAGCGACGACATCCTTGTCGACGATCTTCAGGCAGACGGAAGTGTTGGACGCCGTCTCCGCCTTGACGGCAAGATTGGCGATCCAGTCGTTGGCGGCAACGAAGTCGTGGATGACCTTGGCGTTGGCATCGGCGCGGCCGACCAGCGCCTTCAGGCCGCCGAGGTCCTTCGCCCAGAGAAGCGCGTCGATATAGTCTTCCACGCAGAGCATCGAAGGCGTGTTGATCGTTTCGCCAGTAAAGATGCCTTCGATCAGCTTGCCGCCGCTGGTCATGCGGAAGATCTTCGGCAGCGGCCAGGCCGGCACATAGGTCGTGAGGCGCTCGACGGCGCGCGGCGAGAGAATGATGACGCCATGTGCGCCCTCGCCGCCCAGAACCTTCTGCCAGGAGAAGGTAACAACGTCGAGCTTGGCAAAGTCGAGGTTCTGCGCGAAGGCGGCCGAGGTGGCGTCGCAGATCGTCAGGCCCTTGCGGTCCGCCGGGATGAAATCGGCGTTCGGGACGCGCACGCCCGAGGTGGTGCCGTTCCAGGCGAAGACCACGTCGCGGTCGAAATCGACCGTGGAAAGATCGGGCAGCTCGCCGTAGCCGGCTTCGAGCTTGCGGACGTCCTTGAGCTTCAGCTGCTTGACGACGTCGGTGACCCAGCCGGCACCGAAGCTTTCCCAGGCGAGCATGTCGACACCGCGCTCGCCGAGCAGCGACCACAGGGCCATTTCGACGGCGCCGGTGTCGGAGGCCGGAACGATGCCGATGCGGTAGTCCGCCGGTACTTCCAGAATTTCGCGGGTGAGATCGATGGCCTGCTTCAGCTTGGCTTTACCGACCTTCGCGCGGTGCGAACGGCCGAGGGCCGCGTCGGAAAGAGCATCGAGCGTCCAACCGGGGCGCTTCGAGCAGGGGCCAGAAGAGAAATGGGTATTCTCCGGACGGATGTCCGGCTTGGCGAGCTTAGTCATGATGCTATCCTCTCAGATAGAAAGCTCCTCGTTGGGGAGGAGTGTCCCGCCGCCGGATATATGGGAAGCCGCCTACAAGCGCAATAGCAAAAATTACGGATGGCGCTTCATCACGAAGTCGTGCGAAAAGTTTGCTGGCGTGCAAGTCACGCGCAATGAAATAACGCTAAATTCGATCTTCCAAAAGCTGGTTTTTGTGCCGGCAGACGATCATATAAGGCTAGACGCCCGATGGTTGCGCCGACAAAAATAATAAGTGTGCTTGATGTCTTTAATTGCACTTGCCGAAAGCCAATCTGCGCCTGCGCAAGCCATGCCTGTCTATCTGATCAACATCGATCGGGCGGCGGAAAGGCTCGCTGAAATCCAGCGGCAGGGCGATGAATTCGGCTTCCAGTTCGAACGTATCGACGGCGTCGACGGCGCCCTCGTTCCATGCGAGCAATGGGTCGATGTGGATCACGATCGCTTCCAGCGCAGGCATGGCCGCACCATTCTGCCGGGCGAATACGGTTGCTACCGCAGCCACCTGATGGCGCTGCGCCAGTTTCTGGCCGGCGGCGACGAGATGGCCGTGATCATCGAGGACGATGTCGCCCTTGATGCCGATTTCCTGTCGCGCGCGCTGGCAGCGAAGGAAGCCGCACCCACCGCCGACCTGATCAAGCTCGTCAACCACCGCTGGGGCGGCTTCCGCACCACGACGCGCAGCCGCATGGGAGATATCGTCGGCCGCTGCCTCTTCGGCCCGCAGGGCTCGACGGCCTGCTATCTCGTCACGCGCGGCGGCGCCGAAAAAATCGTGAAATCGCTGACGATCATGTCGCTGCCCTGGGACGTCGCCGTGGAGCGCGGCTGGGACATGCGCGTGTCCATCTTCAGCACGCGCACAAACATTGCAGGCTTCAGCCGGCTGCAGAGAAAGACCATGATCGGCTGGCGCCGCGATTACCGCGCCGCCAAATCATCCGCGTGGCGCCGCATACCGGCCCATCTGTTCCGTACCTGGGATTTCTTTCGCCGCATCGCCTATGTACTGACGACGCCTTAGGGAGGTTCCATGAAAGGCCGAGCCGCTCCGGGCATCGGCCTACCAGGTGGTGATCCTGAGGCCGACGCGAATTTCGTGACGCGACAGCGCACCGTCGCGTCCCATGGTGCCGCCGGCGCCCGCAGCCGAATCGGCCGCGGAATAGCCGAACATGTCGCCGCCGGCGATATGGGAAAAGCGATAGCCAAGGTCGACCTTGACGTTCGGCGCGATCTCGTAGGCGACGCCGGCCATCAGCGCATAGGTCATACGCCAGTCGCTCTCGCCGGGATAGCGTGTGCTGACCGAAGCCGCACCCGCGCAGCCCGAAATTCCATCCACGCAGGAGCCGACGGCATTGACGCTGCTCCAGGAGACATGCGTCGCGCCGAGACCGGCGCCGACATAGGGTGTAAAACCGGCAACCGTTCCGAGATCGACATAGCCGTTGACCATCAGGCTACCGGCCTTGAAGGAGGACCGCGCCTTGGTGGAGCAACCGGTGCCGCCCGCTCCGCCGGAGCAAGACGAATCGCTTGAAACGCGCCCGTTGAAGTCGCCAGTGAAGAAATCGCCGCTGACATCGGCACGAAACAGGTCGTTGAATTGATAACCGATGCCCAGGCCGCCGGAAAAATCACCGCCGAAGCGGTTCGAATCGAAATGACCGGAATCGTAATCGCCTCCAGCGGGATCATAGGCGCGGAATGTCGTATCGCTGCGGCTGGCGTTGACGGCGTATCCGACATCGCCGCGTACGTACCATCCCTTTGCAGCCTGGACGCTGACTTCGGGCATCTTGATCTCCGGCGGCGGCGCATCGCCCGCAAGCGCAACATTCGCGGATGCGCCTGCCATCGCCGCGGCCAGCGCCAAAGCGTCGAAACGGATCATTACCCCTCGCCTTCCAACCTCGGACAAACGCCCGCATGTCGAACCGGCCGACTTCTTTGCCTTGCGCAATGCCTCAAAGGAGCACTCTCTGCAGAAAGCCGCCGTTCTCATTTCATTAACCATAGGGAATTCATGGTTAATGAAGCTTTAAGACCACAAGGAATTGCTTAACGAGAGGGAAAATAGCAAAAGCCGCCCGGATGGAACCGGGCGGCTTTTCAACGACGTGGATGCGAAGTGCTTACTTGTAGACCGAAGGCTGCACCGGAATGTCGGCCGGCGGCATATAGCTTGCGGTCTGGCAGCCGCCGAAGGTATAGCGGGCGCCGATACGGGCTTCGTGCAGGTTCAGGCCCTTGTCATAGCCGGGACCGCCGTTCTCGGCGTAGCCGAACATGTCGCCACCCTGAACATGGCGATAGCGATAGCCGATATCAGCCTTCAGGTTGCAGGTCAGGTCGATGGAAGTACCGGCCATCAGCGCGTAGGTGAAGCGCCAGCTGCCGCGGCCGTTGTGCGAAACCGTCCCGTCGCACGAATCCGGATTGGCATCCGAACAGGAGGTATTCTTCAGCTTGTCCCATTTGACGTAAGTGCCGCCGAGACCGCCGCCGACATAAGGCGTGAAGACGCCGTAGGTGCCGAGATCGACATAGGCGTTGGCAAGCAGGCTGTATGCCGTCAGCGAGGTCAGGTCGCGGGAGGTTGCCGCGGTCGGCGTGTAGCCCGGCCCGCAGGCGCCGCAATCGCCCTTCGTCGAACCCTTGAAATCGGACTTGAAGAGGTAATCCAGCGTCAGGTCCGTGCGCAGGTAGTTGTTGATCTGATAGCCGACGCCGCCGCCGAGGGTGACGTTGTTGTCAAGCTTCGCACGGTCGAAATCGACCAGGCTGGAGTTGGAGCCCTGAAAATAGTTGGCGCCGCGCAGGTTCGTGAAGGCGTAGCCGACATCGCCGCGCAGATACCAGCCGCTGGACTGGGCGACGGTCACTTCCGGTGCCGGCTGGGCCGGTTCCGGTGTATAAAGATCAGCGGAAAAGGCCGACGTGCCGACAAGCAAAGTGGCAAGTGCCCCCAACAGGGATTTCATCATGGCTTTGGCTCCAAATTTCTCGCCTTTGGCACAGCAGATGCTTGCCAAGCGAAAAGACATCGCAGGGATAATGAAGAAAAGGAGTTAAAACCTGATTAACTACGAATATTTACCCTGTTTTTTAAGGCATATACTTCGATCAATATATTAGTAATTTTAGATTCTACAATAAAGAGAAAGAGATACGGATGGTGGCGCCCGTTACTTCTGTAGTAAGAGATGAGCCGAAGGAAGATATCTGAGCCGGTCTTCTAAACCAATTGGCAAGAATAGCGCCATTACAGTACGGCGGCAGGAAAGCTGACTCAGGGAGGAAATCTTTGACTTGTCATCGAAGAATTTGGGCCTGCCTGGGGCTCGCCGTTATCTTCCTGAGCTCGGGCGCTCTGGCCGGCACAATGCCGATAAAGCCCGTCGCAGCCACGGTATGGAACAAGGGGCGCGAGACAGGGCTGCCGATCCCGCGCTATGTTTCGCTCAGAGCCCATAAGGCGCGCATGCGCGTAGGCCCGTCCACGATCTACGCAACCAAATGGATCTATATGAAGCCCGGCCTCCCTCTGGAGATCATCGACGAATACGGCCATTGGCGGCAGGTCCGCGACGATACCGGCGTGACCGGCTGGATGCACAGCGCCCTGCTCTCCGGCATGCGTACGGCGGTGATCGCCCCATGGCTGACGAAGAACGCCATGTTGCGCGCCGATCCCTCCGCGACCGGCAGGGCGATCGCCGAGCTGCAGCCGCGCGTGCTCGTTTCGCTGCAATCCTGCACGGGAACATGGTGCCGGGTTTCAGTCACCGAGCACGCGGCAAGAGGCTATGTCAGGCAGGACAAGCTTTGGGGCGCTTATCCCGGCGAAATGTTCCGGTAAGCGGAAACCCGTATCCGGAGCCGGACAGCAAAATGGCCACCTCGACAAGGCGGCCATGATCTGAAATTCGCGATTGTCCCGCCGCCGTTCAGGCAGCCGAGCGGACATTCGATATTACGTCGATCAAGCCGCCGACAATGCGCTCGATCTGGCCGCGATCATCGCCTTCCGCCATGACGCGGATCAGGGGTTCGGTGCCGGACGGTCGGATGACGAGGCGGCCATTGCGGGCAAGCTCGCTTTCGGCATCGGCGATCGCCTGACGCACCTGGATGTCCTCCAGCGGCTTGCCGCCGGATATGCGGACATTGCGCAGCAACTGCGGCACGGGCTCGAAACGGCGGCAGACTTCGCTGACCGGCTTGCCGGTGCGCTTTACCGCGACAAGGATCTGCAAGGCAGCCACCAGGCCGTCGCCCGTCGTGCCATAGTCGGAAAGCACGATATGACCGGACTGCTCGCCGCCGACATTGTAATCGTGCTGGCGCATATGCTCGACGACGTAACGGTCGCCGACAGCCGTGCGGGCAAGCGACATGTCGCGATCTTCCAGGAAGCGCTCCAGGCCGAGGTTGGACATGACCGTTGCCACGATGCCGTTGCCGCGCAACGTCTGGCTCTCGGCCCAGCTCTCCGCGATGACGGCCATCAGCTGATCGCCGTCGATGATGGCGCCGGTTTCGTCGACGATGATGACGCGGTCGGCATCGCCATCGAGCGCGATACCGATATCGGCGCGCACTTCATCCACCTTCTTTTGCAGCGCCACCGGGCTGGTGGAGCCGCAATTGAGATTGATATTCGTGCCGTTCGGCTCGTTGCCGATGGTTACGACATCCGCACCGAGCTCCCAAAGAACGGCCGGGGCAACCTTGTAGGCGGCGCCGTTCGCACAATCGATGGCGATCCTGAGCCCCTGCAGCGTGACGTCGCGCGGCAGCGTACGCTTGGCATGCTCGACATAGCGGTCGTGCACGCCGTCGATACGCTTGGCCCGGCCGATATTGCCGGACTTTACAAGATGCTCCGACATGTCCCGGTCCAGCATGTCCTCGATCTTCATTTCCAGATCGTCGGACAGCTTGTAGCCATCGGGGCCGAAAAGCTTGATGCCGTTGTCCTCATAGGGATTATGCGAGGCGGAAATCATCACGCCGATGTCGGCGCGCAGCGAGCGTGTCAGCATGGCAACGGCAGGCGTCGGAATGGGGCCAAGAACGAAGGCGTCGACACCGGCCGCGGTGAAGCCCGCGACTATCGCATTTTCCAGCATATAGCCGGAAAGACGCGTGTCCTTGCCGATCACGACGCGGTGACGGTGGCTGCCGCGATGGAAGATCGTGCCGGCGGCAATCCCCACGCGCATGGCAAGATCCGGGGTCATCGGGTAGATATTCGATTGACCGCGAATTCCGTCCGTTCCGAAATAGCGACGCTTCATAAGCACTCCTGTCGTTGCTGCATCGTTGCGAGACATGCAGCGGCATCGAAATCGTCGCTCCGATCCGGAGGCGCTACGAGGATCGATGCTTGTGGCTCATGCCACAGATTGTAAAACTCGGCACTTAAATTACCGAGACCGCCTATTACAACGCGTTACCATTAATAAGCACTAAAAAACTGCGCCGGACGGAGACTGACAATATTCCAATTCACAGCATGCGCTGCCCGTATTACTTCTTCCGGCTAAGCAGATCGTGCGTCTGCCCACGTCCGGAGTATTGCGCCAGACGGCCAGACGGAAAAAGGCCGGCTCCCTTTTTCAGGTGCCGGCCGTTTGTATTTCGCTCAAAGGTCTCAGGCCGTCAGCGCGGCTGCGGTTCGAATCCGCCTTCGGGCTCGTCACCCTTTGCGCCGAGAGAACCGTCCTTCTTCGCACCGGTTTTCGGCACGGCCGAGCCACGGCTCGGCGGCGTGTCGTCGCCAAGATCGCGGGCAGGCTTTTCGCCACGGATCAGCGCCTTGATCTCGTCGCCGGTCAGGGTCTCGTATTCAAGAAGCCCCTCCGCCAGGGCCACGAACTCGTCGTGCTTTTCGGTGAGGATATCCCGAGCCTGCTGATAAGCCTGGTCGATCAGACGGCGAACCTCGTTGTCGATCTTCTGCGCCGTTGCTTCCGAAACGTTCTTCGATTGTGAAACGGAGTGACCGAGGAAGACTTCCTGCTGGTTTTCGCCATAGGCGACCTGGCCCAGCTCGTCGGAGAAGCCCCACTGCGTCACCATCGCGCGGGCAAGCTTGGTGGCCTGCTCGATATCGGAGGATGCGCCTGACGTGATGTTCTCCTTGCCGAAGGTCAATTCCTCGGCAACACGGCCGCCCATCATGATGCAGAGGCGCGAGACCATCCACTTGTAGCTCATCGAGTAGCGGTCGCCCTCAGGGAGCTGCATGACCATGCCGAGGGCACGGCCGCGCGGAATGATGGTCGCCTTGTGCAGCGGATCGGCGACGGCGACGTTGAGCGCCGTGATCGCGTGGCCGGCTTCGTGATAGGCGGTGAGCTTCTTTTCCGCTTCGGTCATGGCCGAAGAGCGGCGCTCGGCGCCCATCATGATCTTGTCCTTGGCGTCTTCGAATTCCTGCATCGTCACCAGACGCTTGTTGCGGCGGGCGGCCATGAGGGCTGCTTCGTTGACGAGGTTCATCAGGTCGGCGCCGGAGAAGCCGGGCGTACCGCGGGCCAGCGTCTTCAGATCGACATTCGGCGCCAGCGGCACGTTGCGGGCGTGAACCTTGAGGATCCGCTCGCGGCCGACGATATCCGGGTTCGGAACCACGACCTGACGGTCGAAACGGCCCGGACGCAGCAATGCGGGGTCGAGAACGTCGGGACGGTTGGTGGCGGCAATGAGGATGATGCCTTCATTGGCCTCGAAGCCGTCCATTTCGACCAGCAGCTGGTTGAGCGTCTGTTCGCGCTCGTCGTTGCCGCCGCCGAGACCGGCGCCACGATGGCGGCCGACGGCGTCGATTTCGTCGATGAAGATGATGCAGGGCGCATTCTTCTTGGCCTGCTCGAACATGTCACGCACGCGGCTCGCGCCGACACCGACGAACATTTCGACGAAATCGGAACCGGAAATGGTGAAGAACGGCACATTGGCTTCGCCGGCGATGGCGCGCGCCAGAAGCGTCTTGCCGGTGCCGGGAGGTCCGACGAGCAGAACGCCGCGCGGGATACGGCCGCCGAGACGCTGGAACTTCTGCGGATCGCGCAGGAATTCAACGATTTCCTCCAGGTCCTGCTTGGCTTCGTCGACACCGGCGACGTCCTCGAAGGTGACGCGGCCATGCGCTTCCGTCAGAAGCTTCGCCTTCGACTTGCCGAAGCCCATGGCACCGCGCGAGCCACCCTGCATCTGGCGCATGAAGAACAGCCAGACACCGAGAATGAGGAGCATCGGCAGCAGCGTGCCGAGGTAGCTCAGGAAGCTCGACGAGCCGTCCGATTCCGGACGCGCGACGATGTTGACGTTCTTGGTCTGCAGGCGCTCAAGCAGGCTGTCGTCGATGACCGGGGCATAGGTCTGGAAAGGGGTGTCGTTTCCGACATAGCTGCCGACGACGCGGTTGCCCGTGACGGTCACATCACGAACGCGGCCGGAATCAACTTCCCGGAGGAACTGCGAATATGGAATTTCCCTGGAGCCTGTTTGTGCCGGCGCGTTCTGGAACATGCTGAACAGGGCAATCAACAGCAGAGCTATGATTGCCCACAGAGCGAAATTACGAAAATTAGGGTTCATCGAACTCCCCAGCACTGAAACTTCCGTCGCTGAGCGACGGCATTACTTGATCCCTAACATAGGGTTGCGCCAAGCCGTTGCCAAGGCAAACCGCATCGCCGCATGTTTTTTCCGTCTATAGGGCCGAAAGCGGCAGCCGCCTATAGGCTTCTCGCCCAAAAACGATCGAAAGACGATCGGCAAATGTGAGGTCAAATCGTGTCAGAAAGCGGTCGAACGGCGCAAGATAAGGCGTAATCTCCACCGATGCCGCTCCAGCTCCGGCTTCCGCCGCAATCAGCGGCATCGCCGCGCGAGCGCGTTTCACCGCCGCTTTCGGCAGCGTCGACGGGAAAAACGCTGAACCTTCCGCTCCGCAGGCATGCACGCCGACCGACGTCCGGCCCAAATTGCCGATCTCGAAGCGACCGTCCCAAATGCCCTTTGCGCCGGGCAGGATCGACAGCGGCGCGATGTTGCGGCTTTCCCGCATGAGGTAGAGCGCATCGCGGCGCAGGTCGAAGACCACACCGCCGGCCGTACGTCGACCGAAATCCGCACCCTTCACGAATTCGAGAATACGCTCCATCTGCGCGCGTCCGGGGGCATAAGCCTTGCCGCCGAAGACGGCAGCCAGATAAGACAGGGCATAGGCCACGACCGCCTTATCCGCGCCGAGCGCGGATCGATCGATGGCGCAGAGCGCGTTCGCATAAACGGCGACGTGATCGTCAAGCCACGCGGCCGCCCGCCGCGAAAGGGCCGAACGATCGGCAGCCCCATCCGCAGGCATGGCCACCGCCGCATCCCGTGCGAGACCCATGCGGGTGCGAACCCGCTCGTACTTCACATCCTCGTTGCTGGGATCATCGAGCCAGGATACGCCGCGCGTCTTGAGATAGGCTCTGATATCCGCCCTCCGGCACGCCAGAAACGGCCTGACAATCCAGATGCGGCGGTCGAACAGCACCGCATCGGCGATGCCGGTGCCGATGCCGCCTTCGTCTTCCTGTCGCCGCTTGCTGCGCATCAGCATCGTCTCGCGCTGGTCGTCCAGAGTATGAGCGGTGACGATCAGATCGGCGGAAATCTCGTCGGCGAGATCGGCAAGCAGCTCATAGCGCGCCTCGCGCGCAGCGGCCATGATACCGCTCTTCGGCTTCTCGTCGTTCCAGCGACGGATGAAATGGGAAATACCGCGCGAAGCGCAGAGTGCGGCGACATGGCGCGCTTCGTCTGCCGCTTCAGCCCGCAAGCCATGATCTATGGTCGCGGCGCTAAGAGTAACATCTTTGTGAAGGTCCGATTTCAGCCGCTCGGCAAGCGTAACCAGCAGCCCGGTGGAATCGCTGCCGCCCGAAATGGCGACCAGGATATGGGCAGGCTTCGATAGGGAATGCAGAAATTCGCCTGTGGCCACTTCGGGCACGGGAGCTGTGGCACAGCCGGTCACAGCGTCAACAGACATGGCGTTCAGCAGGCAAGCCGCTTCTCTTCGCTGGCGACCTTACCGGTCACGGCCTTGGAGGCCTTGGGGTAACGCTTGGTCACTTCGCGAAGCGTAGCGCAAGCCGTATCCTTGTTATCAAGCGCGGCGAGCGACATGCCGAGCTTCAAAAGCATTTCAGGCGCCTTTTCGGAGCCGCTGTATTTCTGATGCGCATTCAGAAAGGTCTTGGCGGCCTCGTTGTACTTGCCCTGCGAATAAAGCGCTTCGCCGAGCCAGAAATTCGCATCCGCAGCTCGCGCGCTGCTCGGATAGCTTTCGATGTACTGGCGGAACTCCTGTTCGGCGACACTGTAGTCGCCGGACAGGACATGGCCATAGGCAGCCTTGTATTGCTCGCTCTCGCTGCCGAGCGAAGCGGTCTGCGCTCCGGAACCGGCGCTCGGCGGCGCCCCCGCACCATTGCTGGCCCCCGACATCGATGAGCCAAGCTGGTTTCCGCTCTGATCGAACTGCATCGAGCCGAGCCAGCTCGGCTCGA
>UBYA01000043.1 GCA_900469615.1 Hyphomicrobiales bacterium
CCTGCCCCCGCAACCAAATCTTCCCCTAAATATAGAATAATCTCTATCGCGGGCGCCAAGTCTTCATCTTCGCTATGGCAGCGTAGCTCGTCGTGCTTCAGAAACATAACCAAAAGGCCGAAGGGTCAAAGCATGCCATCAAAAGCAAGCAATAAGAGCACGGGTCTAAAGCTCATAATGACGCCAAGACCTCAGCCTGACGGAGCAATGATCCGTATTGAAAAAGCCGCCCGAATAGGGGCGGCTTTCATATTTTCAGGCGTATGCCTTCAGCCCTTATGTGTTTCAAGCCGTAGGTCATGAGGAGCCATGATGGAGGCTGGTGTCCAGCACTCCCTCAGAATTGGCGTGTCGGTCGCAGACCGGGCATGAGCACGAAACAAAACCGCCCGCTGGCGTACCAGCGGGCAGGAGAAGGCTTGGCTCTCCAACAGACGAAGAGATCAGCTTCTCGGCTTCAAATTCTCCGTATCGTAGAGCGGCTTGTAGCCGACGCCGACGACTTCCACCGGGTAGGTTTCGCCGAAATATTCCACCTTCAGCTTGCGGCCCTCCTGCGCATGGGACCAGGGGAGGTAGGCCAGCGCGATGTTCTTGCCGATGGTCGGACCGTAGGCAATCGAGGTGGTGAAGGAGCGGCGGCCAAGCTCGTCGACCAGCGTTTCGCCGGTTTCGGGGTCCATGACCGGCAGGATGCCGACCGGGTAACGGGCCACGCCGTTGGAATCGATATTGTCGGTCACGATGAGCGTGCAGAGCATCGCGGGCTGATGGTCGCGGGCGCGATATTCCAGATGCCTGGCCTTGCCGCGGAAATCGGCCTCCTTGACCTTCGGGCGGGCAAGATCGGCTTCCAGCAGATTATATTCCGTCAGCAGGTCGGCATTTTGCAGGCGCAGGCTCTTTTCCATGCGGCGGCTATTGGCATAGGTCTCGACGCCGACGGCGATGGCGCCCGTCGAGCGCAACGCATCCCAGACGGCGAGAGCGTCGTCATAGGCCATGTGCAGTTCCCAGCCCTGTTCGCCGACATAGGAGATGCGGAATGCGGTGACGTTCTTGCCGGCGATGCGGATCTGCTTGATGGCGGCGAAGGGGAAGTTTTCGTGCGACAGGCTTTCCGGATTCTCGACCACCTTCTGCAGATTGGTGCGGGCATTCGGTCCCCAGATGCCGATGGTGACATAGCGTTCGGTGACATCGGTGATGGTGACGTCGAAACCCTTGTCCTCGGCAACGCGGCGCATGTAGTGAAAATCGCGCGGGCCGGCATCGGCGCCGTCGATCAGGCGGCAGCGGTCGGCCATGCGGATCACCGTGAAATCGGCGCGCACCATGCCTTCGTCGTCGAGGAAGTGGGTGTAGATGCCCTTGCCGATATTGGCATCGCCGCCGATCCTGGCGGCGCAGAGCCATTCCAGCAGTTCGACATGATCGGGGCCTTCGATGTCGTACATGGCGAAATGCGAGAGATTGATGATGCCGCAATCCTCGCTGAGCGCCAGGTGCTCGGCATTGGAGACGCGCCAGAAATGGCGGTTGTCCCACTCGTTTTCGCGCACGGGCACGCGGTCGCCGTATTTTTCAAGCAGGTGCTCGTTGGCGGCATAGCCGTGGGCACGCTCCCAGCCGCCGAGCTCCATGAAATAGCCGCCGAGTTCCTTTTCGCGCTCCCAGAAGGGCGATCGGCGGACGTTGCGGCCGGTCGCATAGGGTTCGCGCGGATGGACGGCGGGATTGTAGATCTTCTGGGCAGCCTCGGTGCAGCGGCCCTCGATGAATTTCTCTTCCAGCATATGCGGGTAGAAGCGGGAGTAATCGATCCTGTTATGGTCGATCGGTGTGCGGCCATCGGTCATCCAGTCGGCGACGAGCTTGCCGAAGCCGGGGCCGTCCTTGACCCAGATGGCGACGCAATACCAGAGACCGCGGACCTTCTGGCTTTCGCCGACGGACGGGCCGCCATCGGTCGTCACCTGCAGGAGGCCGTTGAAGGAATGACCTTCGTTGTAGCCGAGCTCGCCGAGGATCGGCGTCAGTTCCATGGCGCGTTCCAGCGGCTCGAGGATCTGTTCCATGTCGAGATCGCGCTGAGAGGGCGAAAAGCGAGCCTCGTGCTTTTCGAGGAGATCGCGCGGATGGCAGAGGCGCGGGTTCTTCTCTTCGTAGTAACCCCATTCGATCTGGCCGCCTTCGGCGGTCTTCGGATCGCCGGTGTCGCGCATATAGGCGGAGTTGCCCTGGTCGCGCATCAGCGGGAAGCCGATTTCCTTGCCCGTGTTGGCAAACTCGTTGTAGGGGCCGAAGAAGGTCAGCGGGTGGTCGACCGGCATGACCGGCAGGTCTTCGCCGACCATCTCGGCGATCAGGCGGCCCCAGAGGCCGGCGCAGACGATGACATACTCGGCTTCGATCGTGCCGCGATGAGTGACGACGCCGGAGATGCGGCCGTCCTTGACGATCAGCGACTGGGCCGGCGTATTGGCGAAGGATTGCAGCTTGCCGCTCTTTTCGCCCTGGTCGATCAGCTTGCCGGCAACGGTTTGCGAACGGGGAATGACGAGGCCGGCATCCGGGTCCCACATGCCGCCCTGGACCATGCTTTCCTCGATCAGCGGGAATTTCTCCTTGATCTCGGCGGGCTCGACCAGGCGGACGTTCGTGCCGAAAGCCTTGCCGGATGTGACCTTGCGCCTGATTTCCGCCATGCGGTCATCGTCGTCGACACGCGCGACCTCGAGGCCGCCGACGCGGGCATAGTGGCCGAGCTTATCGTAGAAATCGATGGAGTAGAGGGTCGTCCAGCATGACAGGAAATCATGGCTGGTCGTGTAGCAGAAGTCGGATGCGTGCGCCGTGGAGCCGATATCCGTGGGGATGCCGGATTTGTCGATGCCGACAATATCGTCCCAGCCGCGTTCGATCAGATGATGGGCGATCGATGCGCCGACGATACCGCCGAGTCCGATGATGACGACCTTCGCCTTTTGAGGAAATACTGCCATTTCGTGCGACCCTGATTGATATTGGTGAGGGATTTTATGATGAGTGCGACCGCGACCAGAGCCTGTCTACGACATAATCAAGTTGCTTGCACGACCACCGCAATGCCATTCGGATCGGAAAAAGGAGGGCTCGCTGCGGCGAGTGTCAAACCACGATGTCGCAAAGGCGACGCTATCGCGGCCAGTAAGTTGCTGCCGTCCTATCGCGGGATGGATTGCATCATGATCTCGCGGCGCAGGATCGGGCCTTCCTCGCCGAAATAGGTCGTCAACAGTTTGGCGAAATCATCCGATTGGAAGGTTTCGGTCAGCGTTTGATCGACGAGCAGGCGGAAAGCGGAATCGTCCTTGCGAAGCGCGATGCCATAAGGTTCGTGCGTGAAGAGGCGGTTGCCGATCACCAGCGCGGATGGTTTGTGTGCATGCGATGCCAGGTCGAAAAGCAGCGCGCGATCGGCGAAATAGGCATCGATCTTGTGGTTTTCGAGCGCGTTCAAGCCATCCTGATGCGTGGCGAAATCCGCGATTCGCGTTTTCGGTATGTCGGGTCCCAGTGCTTCCCGCAGCGTCGCGCCCGTCGTCGTGTCGGCGCGAACGCCGATCGTGCTCGTTGCCGATGCCTGTCTGGCTGAAACCTGCGTCGGCATCCTGTCGAGGAAAAGCATCATCAGATAATCGGGCGAGTCCTTGCGCAGGAGGGCGCTTGCGCCGGTCAGGAAGATGGGCTGCGAGAAATCGACGTTCTGGCGCCTGCCGAGATTGATGGTCAGCGCGCCGCAGAGAAGGTCGACCTGGCCGCTCTTTACCGCATCGAAGCCGTCGGCCAGAGTGGTTTCGACGTAATCGCGCTTCAGATTGGCGACCTTGCTTGCCACGGAATCGGCAATCCTGCCGCATAGGTCGATGGCATAGCCCGCCGGAGTGCCGTCCTTTTTCTTGAAGGAGAAAGGCGCCTCGTCGCTGATATAGCCGATGCGGATAGCGCCTCTTTGCGCAATGAGATCGAGCGTCTGCGCGGCGGTAGCAGCATAGGCCGACATGCCGAGGACAATGCCGGCCAGAACCAGTCGTCTCACGCAATTCGCCAGCATGATTCTGATCTCCGAAAGAAAAATGGGCGACCTTAAAGGCCGCCGCAGATTATGGTCTGACAGGCTTTTGTCAACGGCGGATTGTCCCGGATCGCCTTCCATCGAGCAGGGGTGGCGGAAACTTCACGAAGAGTTTCGATGCCTCGTCGCGATTTATGGCCTATCTCTCTTCTACCACCGTCAACCCAAGGGGACGTCGATGCAGGAGAGGAACTCGATCGGAAAGACAGGCGGGAAAGCGCGGAGGATGGGTCTTGCCGCCGGCGGCGCCTGTGCCATTTTTTGTGCGGCCTTCAGCCTCGCCGCCACGTCGATGGCATCGGCACAGACGATCATCGACGAGTGGCATCAGGTAAAGCCGCCGGCTCCGCCGGAGCTGAAGCCGGTTACGGTCGATCCGAAGACGACTGCGTTGCTGATCCTTGATTTCAACGGTGCGCAGGATCCGTCCAAGGGGCCATGCAACAAGAATACCAAGCCGCGTTGCCTTGCCTCCGTGCCTAAGGTCAAAGCGTTGCTCGATCGGGCGCGTGCCAAGGAGATGCTTGTCGTCTTCAGCCTGGCCGGCGTCGGCGAGCCGCAGGATATCGCAACGGCGTTGGCGCCTTTGGCAAGCGAGCCCATCGTCAAATCCGGACCGGACAAGTTCATCGACACCAACCTGCGCAGCATTCTCTCCGACAAGGGCATCAAGACCGTCATCGTGACAGGCACGGCCTCGGAGGGCGCGGTGCTCGACACGGCGACGGATGCGGCCCTCAACGGCATGAACATCGTGCTCCCCGTCGACGGCATGTCGTCCACCGAGCTCTATGGCGAACAATATGTGGCCTGGCACATGGTCAATGCGCCCGGTGTATCGCAGAAGACGACGCTGACCAGTATCGACAGGATCAAGTTCTGACGACTGCCGGATGACGGGATATCCGGTTTGGCTGGCGTTTTCGCTTTTCCTCGAATTGCGAAAACGCTCTATCCTTTTGTTCTTACGCGATTCCGGATGGAAAGCCGCTATGCACATTTCCTGGAATTGCACTCGGCGAAGGCTTCGTCGAACAGGTTCAGCAGCCGTTTCCAGTGTCTTTCGGCTCCGGCTGGGTCATGGACGCCGTGATCGGGCACGGTCCATCCATGCGCCATGCCGACATAGTTTTCGACGATGTGATCGACCCCGCCGGAGCGAAGCGCTTCGGCGAGACGGGCCGATTGTTCGGGCGGGAAGCTGTTGTCGACGCCGGCGACACCGACATAGACGCGCGCCTTGATATCGGCGGCGAGGCGATGCGGGCTGTCTTCCGCGTCGCTTGCCAGATTGCCGCCGTGAAAGCTCGCGGCAGCGGCGATGCGATCGGGATAGGCGGCGGCTGCGGTCAGGGCGCGGCCTCCGCCCATGCAATATCCGACGACGCCCACCGGCCCCTTGGCGCCGGCGGCGGCCAGCGTGTCGAGAAAGGCGGCGCTGTCGGCCCTGGTCATGCCCTGGGTCGTGCCGCGCAGCATCGTCATGATCGTCTCTCGGGACGCCGGATTGCCGAAGGAATTGCCGTCGAAGGGGCCGTAGGCGCCGAAGCGATAGAAGAGATCGGGCAGCAGCACGATGTAGCCGGCATCCGCCAGCCGCTGCGCCATGCCGTCCAGCGCTGCACGCGGCCCCATGGCATCCATGTAGAGGATTATGCCGCGTTCGGCGGATGCGCCGTTGTCGGGGCGGAAGAGGGCGGCTTTGGCAGTCCCGTCGGCCGTCTTGATGTCGATTTCCTGCTTCATCGTCGAATCCCTTGCGATCTTCTTATCGGCGCGTGTTTCTGCCGCTGCCCGGCACTTTGACAAACGGCCCGCAGGCTCTCAAGAGCATGTTTCCTCAAAAGGGGCAGGGATCGATGATCCGCCGATCAACATCTCTTGAGTTTCGGCAACGGTCTTCCATGACATAGTATCGCCGGCAAGAGCCTCTATTCGACGGACCTTTGGAGGATACGATTTCATGTCTTTTCGCCAGATGGTTCCCGGCCTGGTGCTGGCTTTTTCGCTGTTGTCCGCATCCGCATCCGCTGCGCCTCCGGAGCAAGGGCATGGCGCGCCCGCCGGCAGCGGCGTGCTCTCGCTCCTGCCGCCGGACGCAGTGAGCGATCATGTGCTGAATGCGGACGGCAAGGCCATTCCCTACACGGCGACGGCCGGCACGCTCGATCTCTTCGGTCAGGACGGGCAGCGCAGCGCGGCGATCTTCTATACCGCCTATGTCGCAAAGAACCGGGATGCGAACCGGCCCGTGACCTTCGTCTTCAATGGCGGGCCGGGCGCCGCATCGGCGTTTCTCAACCTTGGGCTTGTCGGGCCGCGTATCGTGGATTTCGGGGCGGATGGCCGCGATGGCGCCAATGCCAGGCTGGTCGACAATCCGCAAAGCTGGCTCGAATTCACCGATCTCGTGCTGATCGATCCGATCGGCACCGGCTGGAGCCGTACGGCAAAGCCGGATGACCAGAATGATTTCTACAGCGTGGGCGGCGATGCCGAAAGCCTGGTCAAGGCGATCGCCCTCTATGTCGCCCATAACAGCCGGGCGGCATCGCCGAAATATATTCTCGGGGAAAGCTATGGCGGCTTCCGCTCGGTGAAGGTCGCCAACAGCCTGCGCGAGGATCAGGGCATTCTGATTTCCGGCATCGTCATGCTCTCCCCCTTGCTGGAGGGGCGGCTGGTCTTCGGCGGCGATGAAGATGCATTCGGTGCCGCTCTCAAGCTGCCTTCGCTGGCCGCAGCCGAACTGGAACGGAAAAATGCCTTCAGCGAAAAAGCAGTCCAGGACGCCGAGACCTTCGCCCTGAACGAATATCTGCCTGTCCTCGCCGGGGCGCCGCCTTCGGGCGACGCAGGCGGCGCCTTCTACGATCGGGTGGCGAAGCTGACCGGCATTCCCGAGGATGTCGTCGCCAGAAACCAGGGCTTTCTGGGCGACGTCTATCAAAAGCATGTCGACGGCGGCGGCAGCGATGTGGCCAGCGCCTACGACGCGTCCTTCCTCGCCCCCGATCCTTACCCCCGTTCCGAGGCCGAGCATGGCGGCGACCCGGTTCTGGACGGTTTCGTCCGGGCCTATGGCGGCATGTTTTCGAGCTATGCCCGCGATGAGCTGGGCTTTCGCACCGACATGACCTATTCGCTGCTGTCGACATCGGTGAACAGGGAATGGAAATGGGGCGGACGAAATGGCGGCTCGCGGCTGACGGCCGGGGTTACCGACGATCTCAAGGAACTGCTGTCGTTGTCGCCGTCCTTCCGGCTGATGGTGGGACAGGGCTATAGCGATCTCGTCATCCCCTTCGGCGTCAACAAATATGTGCTCGACCACATGCCGCCGGCCTTTGCCGACCGGGTGGCGCTGAAGCTCTACCGCGGCGGTCACATGTTCTACACGCGGCCGGCATCGCGCGACCGGTTCACGACGGATGCCAAGGCGTTTTACGCCGGACAGGCCCAGGTCCCGCCGCCGATAAAGTCGAATTGATCGCGGCTACAGCTGAAACAGGTGCTTGATGCGTGAACTCAATGTCGAGACGGGCGAGCCGTTGACCAGCATGTCGGCATTGGCAAACATGTGCCGCTCTGCCTCGATGCGCTTGGCCATGATCGCACCCAGTTCTTCGGCAAGGGCGGGCCTGTCGTGCAGCAGCGGCGACAGGCAATCCTCGCCGATTTCGTAGGTGACGACAAAGGTCAGGGCGCGAATGGTTCCGACTTCGCCGCTGCCCATCAGCAGGCCGTTTTCGCCAAAATAGTCGCCGGGAGCGAGCCGGGTCAGTTCGATCTGGCGATGGCCCTCGCGGCGGGTGACGCTGACGACCCCGGACCGCACGATGGTTAGGGCGCGCAGCCGTGCGTCCTGCTCGGCGATGATGGCATCCTTGTGGTAGGTGCGGCGCTGCATGTGCGTTGCTAGATGCTCTTTTTCGTCTTCGGTCAGCGAGGAGAAGAGAGGGATGTTGTTGAGCAGGCGCCATGGCGTGCCGGGGCCTTGCTGTCCGCCGGCGTCCTCGCCCTTGTGTTCCGTCGGAATGGCGATCGTTCCGGGAGGGCCGGCGAGCCTGAGACCGGCCGCTTTGACGTGGCGATAGAGCAGATCGTAGATCTCGTTCCTGGCGGCGGTCGTCTGCGACATGTCGCGCACGCGGAAGGAAAGCTGCAACTCGATCGCCTGTTCGTCTATGGAATCGATGGCAACCGAAGGCTCGGGCGTCTTCTGGATGAAATTGCAGCTGATCAACACTTTCTGCATCACATCGGCGACGATGCTTGGCTGGGTCGTCGGCTGAATCCTCACATTGACGGTGACGCCATGGCTCTCGTCGGGCGACGAGTAATTGGTAATCCGGGACTTGGCCAGCACGCTGTTGGGGATGACGACGAGGTCGTTGGTGCCGCTCAGCAATTGCGTCGCACGCCAGTTGGTCTCGACGACACGGCCCTGGACGTCGTTGTCCAGCACGATCCAGTCGCCGACCGAGTAGGGGCGGCCGAGATTGAGGGCGATACCGGAAAAGACGTCGCTCAACGTGCTTTGCAGCGCAAGGCCGAGAATGATGGCGAAAACGCCCGACGTGGCGATCAAGGTGCCGATCGGGACGCTGAAAACATCGCCGACGATGGAGAGAATGGTGCCGAGATAGATGATGCCGACAACCAGATCCTGCAGGAGCCGGCCCTCGCGGGGCTTGCGCTCGAAAATCAGGAAAAGGCGCACGAAGGCGATCAGCACCCAGGCGCCGTTGACCCACCAGACGATCTTGGCAAAGCCGGTAAAGGTGCGCAGCGCCACCGACACCTGCGGCGGGCTCGGCTCGTAGGGTACGATGCCGTGATAGAGCAGCAGCACCGTCAGGGAGACGAAGAACACGATCTGGCCGATCAGGCGCCCCGCACGCTGGCGGCGCAGCATGACGCGGCTGATGAATGTGCCGACGACAACCAGGATACAGAACTGGACGATCGGATCACCAAGAAGGGCAATGGTCATGGGAGCCTGGCCGCACGCGGTCTTTCGGATGGATGCTAAATTGGCACGAAAGAGGTCGCGACACCATATGGGGACGAAACAAGGGCAAGGACTGGCGGTTGTTCAATCTTTCGGCTTGCGGCTTGATAATTAGATGACGATTATCATCTTACATGTGTCATCCCATCCTGCTATCTGCTTTCGGGGGCGCAGAGCTTCGCGCTCCGACATCATCAAGGAATATCCATGACACAGTCTTTTGTAATTAGCGGCGATTTGCTGATCGGCGCGGATTCGACCGGAGAGAACAGAACCGCGCGCGCCATCAATCCGGCGACGGGTGCCGATCTGGAACCGGCCTTTGCCATTGCCGGTGAAGCCGATGTGGCAAAGGCCTGCGAACTGGCGGCGCAGGCGTTCGATGTCTACCGTGCGACCAGCCCCGAGCGGCGCGCGGCATTTCTCGAAAAGATTGCCGACAACATCGTGGAAATCGGCGATGCGCTGATCGAGCGGGCGACGCAAGAGACCGGTCTGCCGGCGGCGCGTCTGCAGGGCGAGCGCGCCCGCACCGTCGGCCAGCTTCGGCTGTTCGCGCAGGTGGTTCGTGCCGGCGAGTGGCTCGATCTGCGCGTCGATCCGGCATTGCCGGAGCGCAAGCCGCTGCCGCGGCCGGACCTGCGCCTGCGCCAGATCCCGCTCGGTCCGGTCGCTGTCTTCGGTGCCAGCAATTTCCCGCTCGCCTTCTCGGTCGCCGGCGGGGATACGGCGTCGGCGCTTGCCGCGGGCTGCCCGGTCGTCGTCAAGGGGCATCTTGCCCATCCGGGCACCGGCGAACTCGTGGGAAGGGCCATCCGCGCCGCCGTTGCTGCCTGCGGCCTGCCGGAAGGCACATTCTCGCTTTTGACCGGCGCCAACGAGACCGGCGCCGCGCTGGTGCGCGATCCCCGCATCAAGGCTGTCGGCTTCACCGGCTCGCGCGGCGGTGGCATGGCGCTCGGCGCGATTGCCGCGGCCCGGCCCGAGCCGATCCCCGTTTATGCCGAGATGAGCAGCGTCAACCCGGTCTTCCTTTTCCCGGCAGCGCTTGCCGCGCGCGCCGAGGCGATCGGCACGGGTTTCATCGATTCCCTGACACTCGGTGCAGGCCAGTTCTGCACCAATCCCGGCCTTCTTTTCGCAATTGAAAGCCCCGATCTCGACCGGTTCGTTCAGGCAGCCGGCGATGCTCTCACCGGCCGCGCGCCGGCGCCGATGCTGACGCCGGGCATTCACGCCGCCTTCGACAAGGGTGTGGCGGCACTGGCCGAGCATGAGGCGGTCAAGACCGTCGCTCATGGCGCGCCGGCCGAAGGCGTCAACCGCAGTCCCGGCATCTTTTTCGAGACGGATGTCGAGCAGTTCCTTGCCGACGAGCGCTTGGGGCATGAGGTTTTCGGTGTCGCGAGCCTTCTGGTGCGCTGCAAGGATATCGACCAGATGATCGCGGTTGCGGAGAAGCTCGAGGGCCAGCTCACCGCGACCTTGCAGATCGAAACGGATGACTATGCCACGGCTGCCAAGCTTGTGCCGGTGCTGGAACGCAAGGCCGGGCGTATTCTTGCCAATGGCTGGCCGACCGGCGTCGAAGTCTCTCATGCCATGGTGCATGGCGGGCCTTTCCCGGCAACGTCGGACAGCCGCACGACATCGGTCGGCACGCTCGCCATCCGCCGCTTCCTGCGGCCGGTCTCCTATCAGGATCTGCCCGAAGGGCTGCTGCCGGCCGAGCTTCGCGATGCTGGCGTCAGGTCGCTGCCGCACCTTCTCGATGGCGTGCGCAAGGGCAGCTGAGCGGCTGCTCCTGTGCAATAGGCTACAATTTCCGAAGCGGGCCATTTTGGCCCGCTTCTCTTTTGCGTGATACTAGGCAGCCGAGCCCTGAAGACGGGAGTCGAGATGCGCCTGGCAATGCTGAAGGGTGAGTTCCGCTCCGAGATGGGAGAGTTCTGTGGCGACGGCTTCCGCAGCATGCTCGGCCGGCTCGATGACACGATCGAACATTTCCGCCTCATAGGTTTTGACGGCGACTTTCCAGTCTTCGTTTTCAAGAAGCTGGCGGGCAAGTTCGGCCGCGTCTAGCATTGCGGCGTTCACGCCTTCGCCGCCAAAAGGCGACATGACATGCGCGGCGTCGCCGAGAAGCGTGATGCCGAGGCGGTTCTGCCAGTGATGGCCGACCGGCAGTGCATGGATCGGCCGAGGCACGATGTGGTCGTTGCCGGCTTCGATCAGGCCGCGTCCATCGGCCTCGACGCCGATCTTGCCGCAGCCGACCAGGGCTGCGAGTTCGGGATGACTCTTATCGACGTCATCAATGCCGAATTCGATGAAGGTGATGCCGCTATATTGCGGGCGGTAGGAGGACACCAGCGGCCTCACCCTGGGCCAGCTGCCATCGGCACCGACGACGAGATCGAAGGGGCCGGCGGTGCCGCTTTCGAGGACCAGTTCGTATGTGCCGTTGTCGAGCGGACGCACTATATGCAGGCGGTGGTCCCAGCGGATCATTTCCGCCGGCAACGAGGCAAGCAGCATCTGCCGCAATGCGGTGCGGTCCACTTCCGGCCTGTCGGATTCATCGGCGTCGTCATCGGCAAAGATGAGCGTGCCGTCCTTGTCGTAGAGCCGGCTCCCCTGGTCTTTGTAACGAGCGATCTTCAGGAAGTTTTCGTAGAGACCGCCACGGCGCAGCGCCAACTGGCCGGCTTCAGCGATGATGAAGTCGAGACGCTGGTCCGGCTGATGCGCCGCCTGAATCAGAATCTGGACCAGATCGTCGCCGAGGAGGATGCGTCCTAGAGCCGCCGAATTGCGGGCGGCAGAGGTCGGCACTCGGGCTCCGTCAAATAAGTGTCATCGGGCTGATATAAATCCTCGCCATCCCGGCAGGCTTTCGAAGCCTGTGCCTGACACCCGAAGCCGGAGGTGATTGATATCATGTCGACGCTCCAGCAGATCGCCTTTCGTGCCGGTTGCTCGGTCGCGACCGCCAGCCGGGTGCTGAACCGCAACGGTCCGGTGAGCGACGAGATGGTACGCCGCGTGCGCCGGGCGGCGGCGGAGCTCGGCTATAGGGCAGGCAACCGCAACGGCCATGCGCGGCCGGCGATCGGCGTTCTCATTCCCAGCATCACCAATCCGGTCTTTGCGGCTTCGCTTTCCAGTATCCAGCACAGGGCGCTTCATGCCGGCCATAGCGTGCTGATCGCGCAGTCGAACTACGATCCGGCGCAGGAGGCCGATGCCGTCGCCTTGCTTCTCCAGCAGCAGCCGACCGGCCTCATCCTCACCGTCTGCGACCCAGAACGAAGCCTTGCCCTATCCTCCGCGCTGCCGCCGACCGTGCTGCTCGGCAACCTGCCGACCACGCGTTTCGCCGCTGCCGTCGCGACCGACAATTTCGGTGCGGGGCGGGACCTGACCGATCATCTCCTGCAGAAGGGGCATCGTCGCATCCTGTTCATATCGGGTCATTTCTCGGCATCGGATCGGGCGAAACTGCGCTATCTCGGTTATCTCAGGGCCATGGAAGCGGCAGGGCAGCCGCCTCTCGACGCGCTGGAGATTTCCTTCGTCGGCAGCCTGGAACAGCTCGATCTTTCGGACGCGGTTTCGCGTCTGCGGCCGACGGCGATCATCGCTTCCAACGATCTTCTGGCGCTTGGGGTGATGGGCGCGCTTCGACGCCAGGGTCTTTCGATCCCGCGCGATATCTCGGTTGCCGGCTTCGACGGCATCTCCCTCGGCTTCTTGGCGGAGGTTTCGCTGACGACGGTGGAGATACCGGATGGGACCATGGGGGCGGCGGCCGCCTCGCTGCTGCTCGACATGGCGGAAAATGCCGCGCCGCCGCGCCACCTGACGGTGCCCTACCGGCTGCGCTCAGGCGGAACGGTGCGCAATCTCACGATTCGACCCTGATGCATCCCTGCACATGAAAACGCCGCCTCCCTCGGGAAGCGGCGCGATATTTTCAGGTCGGACCGAAAGATCAGCTGCGCGGCAACATCCCTTCGACGTCGGCAGCGGCGTCGTCGAGGGCTTCCTTCGGCGTGGCCGAGCCGTCGACGATGCGCGAGAGGTTGTCGACGATGGTCTGCGTGACCCTGACGCCGTTGGAGCCGGGGAAGGCATACCAGGGGATCATGAGCGACATCTGGTTCAGGCTGGCCTGGAACAACGGGTTCTTCTTGTAGAAGTCGCCGAGATATTCCGGAGACTTGGCCGCGAGTTCGTTGTTCGGGACGTAGCCGGTGCCGGGAACGACGACCGATGCGCCATAGGGGCCGGCGGCGAACTTGGCGAATTTCCAGGCTGCCTCTTCCTTGGCCGGATCATGCGTCAGAATGACGACGGCGTTGCCGCCTGTGGGAAGGCGGCCGTTGACCGGGTCGATCAGCGGAATCTTGGCGGTGCGCAGGTCGAACTTGGTGCCGACGTTCTTGATGGTGTTGATGAGCGCGCCGGTCGTCTGGAATTCGAAGCCGACCTTGCCGGCCGCGAAGGCCTGTTCGCCGGCAGCCTTGGTAAAGACCGGCATGCCGCCTTCCTTGACCATGCGCTCGATCATGTCGACGGCCTTCTGCCCCTCGGGACCGTTGAAGGCAACCTTGGTCTCGTCGTCGCTCAGCATCTTGCCGCCGGCGCCGAAAAGGAGGGCGGAGAACATCCAGTCGTCGCCCTGCCAGCGGAAGTCGATGCCGTCGACGCCGTTGCCGAGTGCCTTGATCTTGCCGGCGAGCGTCAGGACTTCATCCCAGGTTTTCGGCGGGTTGTCGGGGTCGCCGCCGGCCGCCTTCACCAGATCGGCATTGTAATACATGATCGGGTTGGACGTCGCGAAGGCGAGGCCGACCTGCTTGCCCTTGACCTGGGCGAGCTTCAGGATCGTATCGGAGAAGCCCTGTTCGGCCATGTTGCCGTCCTTCTGGACGAGCGGCCCGAGATCGACGGCGACGTTGCGCTCGTCCATCATGCGCAGGCGGTTGAGGCCGATGAAGGTGACATCGGGCATCTCGCTCGTGCCGGCCTGGCGAAGGATGGTCTGGATGCCTTCCTCGTAGGTGGCCGAAGGAGCGGCGAACTGGATCTTGATATCGGGATTTTCTTCCATGAACTTCTTCGAGATCGTGTCCATCACGTCCTTGAAGAAGCCCGGCATGGGATAATGGACCGTCAGGGTCGTCTCGGCATAGGCCGGAACCGACACGACCATCGAAATGGCCGCGGCGGCGAGAATCTGGGTGATATGCTTCATCGCTCGTTCTCCGTTCGAGCGTGATGCCGAAACGTGTAGGCGGTTTTCGGACGGCATCATGCTCTATTTCTGTGGTTCTGGAGCGGATTCAGATTTTAGATCGATGCGATCTAAAATCATCCGTTCCAGGGAACCGGTCAGCCTTTGAGACCGGTCATGGTGATACCCTCGACGAAGCGCTTCTGTGCCAGAAGGAATACGGCGACGAGGGGAAGGGTGATGATGAGGGTCGCCGCCATGAGCGCGCCGTAGTCGTCGCCAGCTTCGGCGGCGCGGAAATACATGAGGCCCAGCGGCGGCGTGGCGTAGTCCTGCTTGCTGATGACGATCAGCGGCCAGTAGAGGTCGTTCCAGTGGGCGACGACCGAGAAGATCGCGAAGGCCGTGACCGCCGGCCATGCGTTCGGCACGATGACGCGGGCGACGATGCCGAGTTCCGACATGCCGTCGAGGCGGGCGGCGTGGATCAGATCGTCCGGCATGGCGCGGAAGAACTGCAGGAACATGAAGATCGCGAAGACCGAGATCGAGAAGGGCGCGACCAGAGCCGTGTAGCTGTTCAGGAGCGACAGGCTGCTGAAGCCGACATAGAGCGGCAGCGCCGTCGCGTGGATCGGGATCAGCAGGCCGAGCATGACCAGCACCATCATCGTGCGCGCGGCCGGGAACTTCAGCTTGGCCATGGCATAGGCGCAGGGAATGGCGATCAGCACCTGGAAGAAGAAGATCAGGCCGCAGACGACGACGCCGTTGAACAGCAGCGTGCCCATCGACACCTTGCTCAGCGCCTTGGTGATGTTCTCGACGTAGAAGAAATGCGTCGGGATCAGCTTCAGCGCCGAGGTGAAGATATCGTCCTGCGCCTTGCCGGCCGTCGAGATCATGAAGATGTAGGGCGCCAGGAAGACGAACGTGCCGAAGATGAGGACGGCAAGGCGCAAGGCGCGGCCGGGGGTGAAGCCTGTGGAGGTCATGTGTAGTGCACCTGTCGGTCCTGGACGCGATATTGCAGGAAGGTCAGCACCACGAGAACGGCGAGAAAGACCGTGGTCATCGCTGAGGCATAGCCGACCCGCAGATAGACGAAGCCTTCCTGGTAGATGGTGAAGAGCAGGACTTCCGAGGCGTGGTTCGGCCCGCCGTCGGTCAATGCCTTGACGGTGTCGAAGACCTTCACGGCGTTGATGATGCTGATCGTGGTGACGAAGAGCGTCGTCGGCCCGAGCATCGGCCAGGTGACGAGCCAGAAGCGGTCCCAGGCCGATTTCGCGCCGTCGACTTCGGCGGCGGCATAGAGCTCGCGCGGAATGGCGGTGAGGCCGGCCAGAAACAGCACCATGTTGAAGCCGACCGACTGCCAGACGCCGATGATCGACAGGCTGTAGAGGGCTGTCGCGGAGGAGCCGAGCCAGTTCGGGCCGCGCACGCCGATTTCGGCCAGCAGCGCGTTGATCGGGCCGATGGTGGGATGGAAGAGGTATTGCCAGACGGTCGCCATCGCGACGATCAGCGAGGCGACGGGCAGGAAGTAGGCCGTGCGGAAGAAGCTGCGGCCGATGCCCTCGCTCTCGATCAGCAGCGCGACGCCGAGACCGAGCACGATCGAGACGGGCGCGACGATTGCCGTATAGACCGTCGTGTTCCAGAGCGATTTCATGAAGGCACGGTCGCGCAGCAGGTGCGCGTAATTTTCGAAAGCGACGAAGCGCAGGCTTTTGTCGCCGAGCTGGAAATCCGTGAAGCCGAGCACGACGACGGCGACGATCGGCACCAGGATGAACAGCAGGATGAGAATGATGGCGGGCAGGGCGAAGAGCAGCGCTGTGCGGGCTTCGCTGCGCTCGCGTGCCGCCGCCGTCCGCATCGGCAGGGATGTGGCGGCAATGCTAGCCATGCGCCTTCTCCCGCGTGGCGTCCACGGTAAGCGGAGAAGTGCGCAGACGGCGGCCGTCTTCGGCAAAGACCATGGCCTGCTCCGGCGCAAGCGTCAGCGCGACGGGCGTGCCGGCGGCGAGTCCGGTGGCCTCGGCGGGCGTGAGCTTGACGATCATGGTCTCGCCGATGGCGTCGAGCCTGGCATGGAGGATGACTTCGGAGCCGAGGAACTCCATGCGCTCGATGCGGGCGGCAAGTGCATCCTGACGGCCTTGAGTGAGGCGCACGAATTCCGGCCGGATGCCGAGCGTGATGGTGTTGCCGGCAAAGCTGCCGTCTTCCAGCGCGAGCCGGATGCCGCCGAAGGCGACGATGCCGTTTTCGGCCAGCGCCGGCAAAAGGTTGATGCGCGGCTGACCGACGAAGCGTGCGACCTCGACATGGGCGGGATCGTCGTAGATCGTCTGCGGCGAGGCGAGCTGCAGCAGCTGTCCGCCGATCATGACGGCAACGCGATCGGCCATCGACAGCGCTTCGGCCTGGTCGTGGGTGACATACACCGTCGGAACGCCGGCGCGGCGATGCAGGTCGACGATCTCGCCGCGCGCATGCACGCGGAGATTGGCGTCGAGATTGGAAAGCGGCTCATCCATGAGGAAGACGCTGGGGCGGCGCACCATGGCGCGGGCAAGCGCCACGCGCTGACGCTGGCCGCCCGACATCTGGCCGGGCTTGCGGTCGAGCAGGTGGTCGATCTTCAGCGAGACCGCCATTTCGCGGACGTCGCGGACGATGCCGCTGCGGGCGGCACGCTGGCCGGGGATCAGCGAGCCGATGAAGGGCAGGCGCTGCGCGCGCGACAGACGGCGCATCGCAAGCGGCACGGCGATGTTTTCGGAGGCCGTCAGATGCGGATAGAGCGCGTAGGACTGGAAGACCATGGCGATGTTGCGGTCTGCCGCCGCAACGCCGGAAACGTCGCTGCCGCCGAGGACGATTTCGCCGCTGTCGGCATGGTCGAGCCCCGCGAGGATGCGCAGCAGCGTGCTCTTGCCGCAGCCGGACGGGCCGACGAGGGCGATGAACTCGCCGGGTTCGACGTCGAGATCGACACCCTTGAGGATGGCGTTGCCGCCGAAGGATTTGGCGATGCCGCGAAGCGAGAGTGCGCTCATTCGGTCGACTCCTTCTGGAGCTTCGGGGCGGCCAGCGGATAGACTTCCATCACGACGTCGTCGAGGAAGTAAGCGGTCATGCCGGGAACGGCGACGAGTTCGGTCGAGACGGTCTCGCCAAGCTCGTGGACGGCGGCGCCGATCAGCCGTTCGCCGGGCATCTCGCGTTCCATCTTGTCGAGGATGAAGGCGCCGGGCGGTGCCCAGACCAGATTGGTATCGTTGAACCGGCCTTCCCAGGTCCAGTGCAGGTGGCCGCTGCCGAACAGGGCGACGTCGTGGGCTGCGATCAGATCATAGAGCCGGCGGCGCTGCGCCGGGCGCACGCTCCAGTAACCGGTATCGCCCTCGTCCGGCGCATCGACGAAGAGCGGCTTGTGGGCGAAAATGGCGACGCGGCGGTCGCCGCGGCTTTCGAGCATGTCCTGCAGCCAGTCGAACTGCTTCTGCTCTTCGGCATCCTCGAAGCCCATCAGCAGGCTGTTGAGGCCGATGAGACGCCAGTCGTCGACGTCTTTCGCCCAGTAGTCCGGACCGACGAGGCGGCGCCAGCGGTCCAGCCGCTCGGGATTGACGGGCTGATGGGAGCCGGGCAGATGGCCGACATCGTGATTGCCGGGCACGATCAGCATCGGCACGGAAACCTGCCGCATCATCTCCATGGAGAAGGTCAGATCCTCATCCCTGTCGGCACCGTCGACACTGAGATCCCCGGTATGGACGACGAGATCGGCGCCGCTTGCCTCGATCCATTTCGCCAGCGGCTCCCAGTTACCGTTGAAATGCGGCTTGCTGGGGCTCAAATGGGTGTCGGTGATCTGGATGATCTTCAAGGCGCTTCTCCGAGGTCTGCAGAAAGGGTGCGCCGGCAAAGGGATTGCCTTCAAAACCGGCGCGTCTCTGCGCTCTCTTTAGAAGGCGCCCATGTCAGTTAGGTAACGGGTCTTTTCAGCTGTTTTTCAGTTTTGTCACATCGCCGTCAAACGGCGCCGGCGCCTGCGTCATGCCGAATTGAAGCACTGTACGCGGCTGCATCGGTGTTATAGATCGTTGCGAAAGGGATCAGATATGTCAGACGAACAGAACCGCATCATCAAGCTCGAGGAAACGGTCGCCCACCAGGCGAAGACCATCGAGGAGCTGTCCGACCAGCTCGCGGAGCAATGGAAGGTCGTCGAGCAGACCCGACAGAAGCTCGATCGGCTGACGGAGCGCTTCCTGACGCTGGAGGAGCAGTCGCTCGACGCGCCGGCCATTACCAGGCCGCCGCATTACTGATCCTTTCCAGTGCCTCGTTCACGTTTCGGTGTTTCACGCGGGCGTGTGTAACAAAAGGGCCTGTCTTCCCGTATTTCCTTGTGACCGGAGCTTTAGATCTCGGTCGAGAGGAAATCATCATGAAGACTTTATCGACAGACATGATCCGCATTTATTCGGCGCGCCTCACCCGTTTTGCCGGCCTCACGGCGGCTGCGGTATTGCTTGGCGGCGTCGCGCTGCAATTTGTCGGCCGTGCTTCGGCCGAGGATGCGCGCGTCATTCCCCCGCCGGGCCTGGACGAAAAGGCGGCTTCGGCGGGGACGGAAACGGTGGTGCTTGCCGGCGGCTGCTTCTGGGGCGTGCAGGGCGTGTTCCAGCATGTCAACGGCGTCATCAGCGCAACGTCAGGCTATGCCGGCGGCAACAAGGGTACGGCTCATTATGAAATGGTGAGCACGGGCGATACCGGCCACGCCGAATCCGTGCGCATCGTCTTCGATCCGCACAAGATCAGCTATGGGCACCTGCTGCAGATCTACTTCTCCGTCGCGCATGATCCGACCGAGCTGAACTATCAGGGGCCGGACAGCGGCACGCAATATCGCTCGGCCATCTTTCCGACCAGCCAGTCGCAGGCCGATATCGCCCGCGCCTATATCGATCAGCTCAATCACGCCAAGGTGTTCGATGCGGCTGTTGTCACCAAGATCGAACCGGCCCGTCAATTCTATGCGGCCGAGGACTATCATCAGGATTTCCTGACGACCCATCCGACTTATCCCTATATCGTCATCAACGACCTGCCGAAGGTGAAGAACCTCCAGCATCTCTTCCCCAAGGATTATCGCGCCGATCCGGTCCTGGTGACGGCGAGCGCAAGCGCGAACTGACGGTCCTGTGACCGGCGAGGGATGTCCGCCGGTCACTGCCGCCTTGCAAGAAATGCTCGTTACTCCCGGCGCGTCTGGTGTATTGCTGCCTCACCAGACATTCATCGAGAGTGCGTTCCGTCATGATCGTCCGCGACCGGCCGAATCTTTTCCAGCTTTTCTTTATCGTTCGCGGCTCGATCATCCGGCGCATCCTGCCGCAGATCATCGCCATCTTCCTGCTGTCGGCCCTTATCGTCTGGGGGCATGAGGAGAAGCCGCATCTCATCGTCTCCTTCAACGGCTCGGCGCTGTCTCTGCTCGGCATCGCGCTGTCGATCTTTCTCGGCTTCCGCAACAATGCCTGCTACGACCGCTGGTGGGAGGGGCGCCGCGACTGGGGGCAGCTTGTCCAGCTCGCGCGCAGTTTTGCCCGGCAGACGCTGGTGCTGGAGGGCTCCGGCGAAATGGGCGTCGAGGCGCGCAAGAACCTGCTGCGCCTGACCATGGCTTTTGCGCAGGCGCTGGTCTGTCTTCTGCGGCCCGGCAGCGACGAGGGCAAGGTGCTGCGCCTGCTGACGCCAAGCGAAGCCGAATTCTATCATGCCGCCCAGAACCGGCCCGACCTTGTTCTGCGGCTGATGTCTGCCGATCTCGCGCGGCTGAAGGCGTCGGGTGCGATTTCGGATATCCAGTATCAGATGCTGGATATCACGATCGGCCAGATGGGTGCGGCCCAGGCCGCCTGCGAGCGCATCCGCAACACGCCGCTGCCGTTCGGCTATACGCTGCTGCTGCACCGCACCGCCTATCTTTTCTGCTTTCTGCTGCCCTTCGGCTATGTCGATACGCTCGGCTGGGGTTCTCCTTTCGTGACGGCCCTGATCGCCTATACCTTCTTCGGTCTCGATGCGTTGGGCGACGAGCTGGAAGATCCGTTCGGGCGGCGCCCCAATGCGCTGGCCATCGGCGCCCTAGCCGATGCGATCGAGATCAACCTGCGCGAAGCGCTTGGGGAAAAGAACCTGCCGCCGCTGCCGCAGCCCAAAGATTTCCTGCTGATGTAAAAAATCTGCAAAAATATTCGTCGGGCGATGGAATAGAATCCGGAGTGCTTCCGTATATAGGTGTATGGAACGCAAAGGACGCACATTCGATGTTTTGGGGCAGCTCGGTTCGCTGAGACGTTATGCCCGCTCGCTCGTGCGCAATGCGGACGAGGCCGAGGACCTGGTGCATGACGCGCTGGTCAAGGCTTACGAGCGCAAGGCGTCCTTCCGGCACGGCGGCAACCTGCGCACATGGCTGCTGTCGATCCTGCACAATGTGCATATCGACCGCCTGCGCCAGAAGAAGTCGCTGAACCGCCGCCATGAAGAGGCGGCTGCCGATCTGGAAACGGCGCTGCCCGCGTCGCAGGACCATACGGTGCGTCTGAGCCAGGTTCGCGACGCCTTTTTCAATTTGCCTGAGGAGCAGCGCGAGGCGCTGCATCTGGTGGCGATCGAGGACCTCTCCTATCAGGAGGCGGCATCCGCGCTCGGCATTCCGGTCGGCACGCTGATGTCCCGCATTGCGCGGGCAAGGGCGAGCCTGAGACATTTCGAAGAGGCGACCTCCAAGGTTTCCCATCTGCGGCTGATCGAGGGAGGCGGCAATGAAAATCGTTGATCCGATCATCGATACCGATCTCGACGCTTACGTCGATGGCGAGCTTACGCTGGCGCGCCGTGTCGAGGTGGAATCCTATCTCTCGGAACATCCGGAGATCGCCGCCAAGGTAATGGCCGATATGAGCATCCGCGGCGAGCTGCGCATGGCGCTGGCCGGGGAAGGCCATGTGGTCCGGGCCGAAACGCGGGAAGCCGCCCGGCGGCTGGAGCGCGGACTGGTTTATGGCCGCATGCTGGGGTCTTTCCAGCGCGTCGCCGCCGTTGCCGTGCTGGTGACGACCGGATGGGTCGCGCATACGTCCTTCGGTGCCTTCACGGCGAGCGAGGTCAACGCGTCCGTGCCGGCGCCGGCATTCGTCGACGATGCGGTGCGTGCCTACAGGACGACCACGGTGCGCGAAGAGATGAAGCCGCAGGCGGCGCCCGCAAATTACAATCCGGAGGAAATCCGCGCATCGACGGCAATCGTATTGCCGGATCTGCCGGGCGGCTGGCGCGTCACGGATGCGCAGATCTATCCGTCCGAGTTCGGCCCGAGCATCGAAATGATGGTCGACGCCGGCAAGGAGGGGCATTTGTCACTTTTTGCCGTTCGTCCGGGCAATTTCGCCGTCCAGGAGGTCAGCCACATCAAGCGTGATGGGGTCCAGGCTGCCTACTGGCAGATCGGTGAAGTCGCCTATGCGCTGATCGGCGACGGCAAGGCTGGGGAGCTCGATGGCGATGCCCGGAAGCTTGCCCGCAGCCTCTACTAGTTTGAATTAAAGGAGAACGACCATGAACCCGACCAATCCGCGATACGGCTACGGAGCCGCCGCCGGCTCTCAGGCGCTCTTCGACGAAGGTCTGCGCCGGCACATGCTACGCGTCTACAACTATATGGGTATAGGCCTTGTCGTGACCGGCATCGTCGCGCTGATCGTCGGCACCACCCCGGCGCTCTACGTGCCGATCTTCCAGAGCCCGCTGAAATGGGTCGTCATGCTGGCGCCGCTCGCCTTCGTGTTCTTCTTCTCGTTCCGCATCCAGTCGATGTCGGCGAGCACGGCGCAGATGATGTTCTGGGCGTTCTGCGCCGTCATGGGCCTGTCGCTGGCCTCGGTTTTCCTGGTCTTCACCGGCACGAGCATCGCGCGCACCTTCTTCATCGCCGCGACCATGTTCGGCGCGACCAGCCTCTACGGCTACACGACGAAGCGCGACCTCTCCAACATCGGATCGTTCCTGATGATGGGTCTGTTCGGCGTCATCATCGCCAGCATCGTCAACATCTTCCTGGGTTCGAACGCGCTGCAGTTCGCCATCTCGATCATCGGTATCGTGGTCTTCGTCGGCCTGACCGCCTGGGACACGCAGAACATCAAGGAACAGTATGCCGAGAACTACGATCAGGAATCGCAGCAGAAAATAGCCGTCTTCGGTGCGCTTTCGCTCTACCTGAATTTCGTCAACATCTTCCAGCTGTTGCTGAATCTCACCGGCGAGCGGGAGTAGTTTGAAATTGTCTGCTTGGGCATGGTCTGGACCGAAGGGCACTCCACGCCTTTGGTGATCATGCTCCGGTAATGCGTCTCCCTGGGGGCTTGTTGAGACGCATGACGCGCCTGCAGTATCTGCGCCGATACTGCAGGCGCAACTTTTTTTGGGAGGCGGCAAACCAAGTTTACAGCAATCTTCGCCGCCAGGCGGCAAAGGGGGAAGGTGCCGGACCAAGAGAGCACCGTCTAAAGAAAAGGCCCGATTAGCGCAGATCTGCTGCTATCGGGCCTTTCATCATTGGAGATATGCGGTTTCTCGTCCGTCAGGGACCGAGCGTGGCCTTACCACTCGGCAACGCTGCCGTCCTCGTGACGCCAGACGGGATTGCGCCAGCGGTGGCCTTCCCTTGCGCGCTCGATGACATAGTCTTCGTCGACCTCGATGCCGAGGCCGGGACCCTGCGGGATCGAGACGAAGCCGTCGGCATAACGGAACACTTCCTTGTTGGAGATGTAGTCCAGAATATCGTTGCCCTTGTTGTAATGGATGCCGAGGCTCTGTTC
>UBYA01000018.1 GCA_900469615.1 Hyphomicrobiales bacterium
CATGCTCTCCAATCCTTCCTGCGAGGGCCGCACTCCGCGCGCGATATCGCGCGCCCTGCTGCATGGCAGATGCAGGGACGATATCAGGCTTGACGCCCCTGTTGAATCCGATCGGTGACGAAACAAGCGCCGGCCGCCGTATCGTCGCGGTTTAAATTGACTCCCTCCCCTGGCGAATGTGTCTAAAATGGTACGCCAGACCGCCGACGACCGACGAGGGCGGCAACTGCGCAGACTATAACTTGACTAAAATATACCAATTTTAATAGATTATCGCGTCGCCAGCAGATCAGGACTGTGGTGGTCAGCGGCAAGCATTTGGCTGCTCATAAAGCAGCCATCCTCACGGTTACTTTTGCAAACGTACTGCATTCGAATGAATATAGCTGCTGACGATATCGACGACGATCTTCAGGCGATTTATCTGCGCCAGTGGCATGCGTTGCGCGCGCATCTGCGCAGACGAACCGGCTCGCTCGATGTCGCAGAGGATGCGCTGCAGGAAACATGGTTTCGGGTCGCCGGCCTTACGAATCCGGCCGCAGTGCGCGACAAGAAGGCTTTCCTTCTGCGGATCGCAGGCAACATCGCCATCGACATCATCAGGCGCGAGCGGCGTCATCAGGGCCGGTGCACCGCCGACGAGGCCATTCTCGCCGCCATCGAAGATCTTGCGCCATCGCCGGAGACGATCGTCATCGACCGCGACCAGCTGCGGGCTCTTGTCAGCGCACTGACGGAGCTGCCCGGAAAGGCCCGGGCAGCGCTTCTGATGAGCCGCTGCGACGGTCTTTCCCACCGCGACATAGCCGCCCGCCTGAAGGTATCGGAAAGCATGGTCGCCAAGTACCTCGCGCAATCGTTGCGCCATTGCCGTGATGCGTTTCGTGCGCTCGGCTAGACGTTTGTCCCATGACCGGCTGCAAGATCGGCATGCGTCCTTCGTCTCATAGATGACGGCTGCGAGACGGAGCGAATTCGGACATGGAAGACGCAAAGGGCATCGACGACGCGATCAGCGATCAGGCGATCGAATGGGTGGTGCGGATCCATTCTGGACATGCGACGCAGGCCGACCGCGAGGCTTTCGCAAATTGGCGGCGCGACAATCCGCTGAACGAGGCCGCCGCCAGGGAGGCCGAAGCCATCTGGCAGGGCATCGGCGTCGCCGGCAAGGAGGTCCGCAGCACCGAACGCAGCAACAGGCGCGCGAAAGTGACGCGGCGGGCCTTTATCGGTGCGGCTTCGGTCGGATTGATCGGCAGCGGCCTGGTGGAGACCGGATTTCTGCGGCTGAATTTTCTCGCCGACTATGTCACCGGTATCGGCGAACGCAAAACGATCGTTCTCGCCGACGGCTCGACGGTGCTGATGAACGCGCGGTCGGCTCTTTCCGCGAGGTTCGACGCCAACCAGCGCCGGATTTCGCTTTTCGAAGGACAGGCGACGTTTTCCGTCGCCCATGATCGCGCAAGGCCCTTCCTGGTAACCGCGGCAAGCGGGCAGACGAAGGCTGTCGGCACCGTCTTCGATATCGACATGCGGCCCGACGAGGTGGCTGTAACCGTTCTCGAAGGCGGCGTTTCCGTCACGACGGAAGGCACCTCGAACCGGCCGATGCCGGTCAATATGAACCAGAGAATGCGCTACAGCGACGACGGCATCATTCTTGCCACGGAAGAGGTCGACGCCGATATCGAGACGGCCTGGCGCCGCGGCAAGCTGGTGTTCAACGGCCGCCGCCTGTCGGAGGTCATTGCCGAGGTCGAGCGTTACCGCCGCGGCAAGATCGTCCTTGTGGGATCGTCGCTGCAGCAGCTGCCGGTGACCGGTGTCTTCGACATGGCGGATTCCGAATCCGTCCTGACCACGATCCGCCAGACGCTGCCGGTGCGCATTACCGAGCTGCCGCTGGTGACGATCATCCGTCACGTATAAAATAATCCAAGCATATCAGTAATTTATACGAAATATGAAATTTTCAGTCATCTTTTGCTGCAAGTTTGCGGCCAAGGCTTCGTCTCTCCGATAGAAGCTGCCGGGCAGAGGGACGCCCCGCAGATGCATCGAAGTCGAAGGGGTACAGAATGCGAATACCGCGATCGGGGAACGGATACGGCCTTATGGGACCGACGTCGATGAGGCTTCTCGGATCGGCGGCAATAGCGGCGCTGCTTCTGGCGACGGCTGCGGCCGGTCCCGCCCACGCGCAGGACGCCGCCGCAAGATCCGCCCGGCTCGCCGCCTACAACATCCCGGCCCAGCCGCTCGGCTCCGCATTGACGACCTTTGCCGACCGCGCGGGCCTCAAGCTTCTCTTTCCTTCGCAACTCGTCACGGGGCGCAAGAGCGGCGGCCTTTCGGGCAACTTCAGCCCTGAGCAGGCACTCGGCAGACTGCTGGCCGGAACAGGCCTGACCTATCGCTTCACCAACGCCTCGACGGTGACGATCGTCGCGACCGGTCAATCCGCCGATGCCGGCGGCGCGAATGGCGCGACCGTGCTTGCGCCCATCGTCGTTCAGGGATCGCAGGACGGCACCACGGGTTACGTAGCGACGCGAAGCGCCGGCGGCACGAAAACCGACACGCCGCTGATCAAGACGCCTGCCTCCGTGAGCGTCGTCACAAAGCAGCAGATCACCGATCAGAATGCCCAGAGCGTGTCGCAGGCCATGCGATACACGGCCGGGGTCGTCGCCGAACAGCGCGGTGTCAACGAGGATTCGCTCGAATATCTCTATAGCCGCGGTTTCCAGACGACCACCTATCTCGACGGGTTGCAGATTCCCTTTACCGGGTTCAACATCGCGACGCGCGACTCCTATCTCTTCGACCATGTCGAGAGCATCCGCGGGCCGGCTTCCGTGCTTTACGGCCAGACGCCGCCCGGCGGCATCATCAACGTCGTCAGCAAGGAGCCGACGGAAACGCCCGAGCACGAGGTCTTCTTCCAGACCGGCAGCTACGGCCGCGTGCAAGGCGGTTTCGACTTTTCCGGCCCCGTCGCCGATCATGACGACCTCTTCTATCGCCTGACCGCAACGGGATTGACGACCGGCACGCAGACCGATTTCGTCGACCAGAAGCGCATCGGCATCGCACCGGCCCTCACCTGGAAGCCGGATGAAGACACGAAGCTGACGATAACGGGCGTTTACCAGCGGGACCCCGAAGCCGGCACCTTCAATTACGTACCCGCGGTCGGCACCGTGCTGCCCGGCCTCGTGCATATTCCCCGTTCCTTCAATACCGGCGATCCCGGCTTCGACGAATACGAGAAGGAAGAAGCCTCCATCGGCTATTCGTTCGAACATCGCTTCAACGATGTGTGGCAGGTCAAGCAGAACTTCCGCTACCTGCATAATAGCCAGACGATCCATCACGTCGGAGACGGCTCCAGTTACGATGCATCGGGGACCGCTCTGAATCGGGTCGCCTATAATAATTTCGGCACCGTCGACGCCATCACGGTCGACAATCAGGCTATCGCGACCTTCGACACCGGCGCGCTCAGCCATCAGATGCTCTTCGGGTTCGATTTCCAGAACATCCAGTACGACCATCATCTCTATTACGGCAGCACAAGCGGCGCGGGCACGCCTTCGCTCAGCATCATCGATCCGGTATACTATCAGTATATACCGACACCCGACTTCATGCTCGGCACCTCGAACAAGCAGCGCACGCAGCAATACGGGCTCTATGCGCAGGATCAGATCGAATTCGGCAAGGCCACCTTCGTCGGAAGCCTTCGCCAGGACTGGGCAAACATGCATACCGTCTCCTATAAGGATGGCAGCGCGTCGGATCAGGACGACCATGCGCTGACCGGCCGGGTCGGACTGATCTACAACTTCGACAATGGTCTTGCGCCCTATGTCAGCTATTCGACCTCGTTCCAGCCGCTTTCAGGAACGACCGATACCGGCAGTGCGCTGCAGCCGACCAAAGGCAAGCAGTACGAGATCGGCGTCAAATACCAGCCCGTCGGCTCCGACAGCTTCGTGACCGCGTCGCTTTTCGACCTGCGGCAAACGAATGTGAAGGTTTCGAGCTCCCTTTACCCGGGCTCGGTCACGCAGACGGGCGAAGTGCGCTCGCGCGGCATAGAACTGGAAGCGCATGCCTACCTGACCGACGATCTGCAGGCGATCGCCAGCTACACCTATACGGATATCGAAAACACCCGGGCGACGGCCAACATCCAAGGCAAGCGTCCGGCCGGCATCCCGGCGAACATGGCATCGCTCTGGCTCTCCTACGACATGCCTGACAATGTCGCACCCGGCCTCAAGATCATGGGCGGGACACGCTTTGTCGGCGGCAGCTTCGGCAATCCCACCAACACGTTCAGCGTGCCGTCCGTCACCCTGTTCGACATCGGCCTGCAATATGACTTCGAAAAGCAGTTCCCGAAGGCGAAGGGGCTGACCGCGACCCTCAATGTCACCAACCTGTTCGACAAGACCTATGTCACCTGCACGGACATGACCTATTGTACCTATGGCCAGGGTCGCCTCGTGCTCGCAGGCCTGCGATACAAATGGTAGCGCAGGCCTTCGCTTGACTAGCCGCCGGACATATCCTGGCGCCGAGGCGTCGCAGCGGCGGGCTCAAACCCGCCGCTCGCTGCTTCTTACGCTCCCGTCGCTGGCAATGGCCTATGCGCTGCCGACACTGGCGACAGCTGATGCCGAGCGGCCGAAGGTACGTGTCGTATCGTTGAACTGGGCGATGAGCGAAACGCTGTACGCGATGAATATCGAGCCGGTCGCCGCTGCCGAAATCGCCGGCTACGAGCGCATGGTCGGCTACCCACCCACACCGCCTGGCGTGATCGATCTCGGCTTTCAGAACAATCCGAACCTGGAGCTGCTTTCCGCAATCGACCCGGACCTGATCCTCATCCAGTCATGGCAGGCGGCGGGACGGCCGGTCCTCGAACGCTTCGCCCCGGTCGAAAGCTTTACGCTTTACGATCGCGGCAAGGGCGATCCCGTCGAGGCCGCGCGCGGCGCAGCGCTTCGCCTTGCATCGCTTTGCGGAAACCCCGCGGCCGGCTCCGAATTCCTGTCGCGCATGGATCGAAGCTTCGCCGACTGCGCCAAGCGCCTTGCCGCAAAGGAGCAGCGGCCGATCCTGCTGGTGCAGGCCCTGTCGCCGACCAATCTCGTCGTATTTACCGGCGGCAGCCTGTTCGATAGCGCCATGCGCCGCATCGGCCTTCAAAATGCCTGGTCGAAACCGCCGACCCTTCTTTGGGGCAGCACGCAGATCGGCGTCGATGCGCTCGCCGCCTATTCGCAGGCACGCATCGTCTGGATCGCATCTCCCGACGGCGCCTCGTCCGACAGTCTGTTCAGCAGCGATCTCTGGCGACAGTTGCCGCAGGTGGCGAAGGGGGACGTCCACCAGCTTCCCTTGATCTGGGGCTTCGGCGCCCTGCCGACGGCCGAACGCTTCGCCCGCTTGCTGACTGCCGCACTGACGGGAAGCGACGGATGACGGTTGCGCATCGGTCCACGCCGCCGCTCGGCCGCCCTGCCGTGATGCCGGTCATGATCGGCGCCTTGGCGCTTCTCTTCATCACCGCGACGACACTCCATCTCGGCCGCGCGTTTCCAGTCTCGGCCTGGTCCGATCTATTCGCTCCCTCCGGCAACCTGCAGGCCGCGATCCTCTATTATTCAGCATTGCCGCGGCTCGTCATGGCGTTGATGGCGGGCGCATGCCTCGGCTTCGTCAGCACCGTCTTGCAGCTTGTGCTTCGCAATCCGATTGCCGAGCCGGCCACGCTCGGCGTCTCCGGCGGCGTCTCGCTGGCCCTGACGATCGTCTCGCTCTTTGCGCCCGGCCTGTTGGGCGCTGGCCGGGACCTGATCGGCATGGCCGGCGCCGGCCTTGCCATGCTCGCCGTCCTGGCGCTGGCAACACGCGAAAACCTGTCCCCAATCCGCCTGATCCTCGGCGGCCTGATCGTCAGCCTGCTTTGCGGCACCATGGGCACGCTACTGGCGTTGTTCCATCACGACAGTCTTCAGGGCCTGTTCATCTGGAACGCCGGTTCCCTGGTCCAAAACGACTGGCATCCCGCACGCCGCCTGCTGGTGCAGATCCTTGTCTCCGTCCTGCCGATCGCAATTCTTCTGAGGCCGCTGACGATCCTGCAGCTTCAGGATGAAAGCGCGCGCAGTCTTGGCCTCTCTCTCGTCAGGATCAGGCTGCTGGCGCTGGCTGCAAGCATATTCCTGAGTGCAGCGGTCACAAGCACGATTGGCGTAGTCGGCTTCGTAGGACTTGCCGGCGCGACGTTCGCCCGCATGGCCGGCGTGCGTCGGCTGATACATCGCCTGTTGCTGTCCTCGCTCTTCGGCGCCCTGCTCCTTTCGGCCGTCGATCAGGGGCTGCAACTGCTGACGGGTTCCTTCGGAGAAATCCCCGCAGGCGCCGTCACCGCGCTTCTCGGCGCTCCCCTTATGCTGTGGCTGCTTCCGCGACTCGTGTCGATGCCGACCACGCGCCCGGGCGAGCATTCCGCCGCAGGCAGGCGCATCTGGCCGATGCTTGTCCTTTCGATTGCGCTGCTTCTGGTGTTCGGCGGCCTCGCCATGACCCTGACCCACGATGCGAGCCATTGGCATCTTGCCGTCGGCGCGGATTTCCGGGCCACCGTCTCCTGGCGCTGGCCGCGCACGTTGACGGCAATCTCGGCGGGCTTCATTCTTGGCGTTGCCGGGGTGATAAGCCAGCGCTTGACGGGCAACCCGCTGGCCTCGCCGGAAGTCCTTGGGGTATCGTCGGGCGCGGGTCTCGGTGCGCTCGTCACCGTGATGGCGTTTGCCCAGCCCGACCGCGCGACACAGATGATATCCGGCGCTGCCGGTGCCATCTTGGCATTGGCCCTGGTCTTAACCCTTGTCCGTCGCTCGGCTTTTTCGCCCGAGAGGCTGCTGCTCGCCGGGGTCGCCATAAGCACGCTGTTCAGCGGCACGCTCACCTTCCTTCTGACGATCGGGGATCCGCGCATTCGTGTCTTTCTCGTCTGGATGGCCGGTTCCATTTCCGGCATCTCCCCAAGCGACGCCATGCTTGCCTTTGGCTTTGCCCTGTTATCGGCCGCTACGCTTCCCCTGCTTGGGCGCTGGCTCGCCATCCTGCCGCTCGGCAGCTCGCCGGCACGCGCCATCGGCGTCAACGGCACCGTTTCCGGCATCGTCATCATGCTTGCCATCGCGATCCTGACGGCTGTCACCACCATGCTCGTCGGACCGTTGAGCTTCGTCGGATTGATGTCGCCGCATATCGTCCGCATGGCGGGCCTTCGCCGGCCGCTCGAGCAGGCTTTTGCGGCAGGGCTCGTCAGTGCGATCATCCTTGTGGCAGCGGATCTGCTCGGCCGCACCCTGCTCTTTCCCTATGAGATTCCCGCGGGTTTGATGGCATCGCTCATAGGCGCTCCCTATTTTCTGTTCCTGATGCGACGGGCAAGATCGTGATCGAAGATCCGATGGCGCAGTTCGCAACGACGGCCGGCTCCGTGCAAGCACTTGGCGGCATTCTGTCCGGTGCTGCCGCGAGCGGCTGTCAACGGCCGTTCGTCGTGCCTGTATGGCCGGCTCTAGACTTGACAAAGAGCCTCATAAAATCCTAGGGCTTTGGCGGAAACCAGGCATCCGGAACGGTATGCCGACTATCTTTCCGACATGGTGTGATAGTCGAAAAAAAGGCTTTAACGTTCAGTAACATGGCGAGTTTGGACTACCGGAAACAAGCCCTCCGAAGGCTCCTTATCATTGGCTGCCTTCTGCTTGCGCTATGCGTCAGCGTTGCACTCGACATGGCGCTCGGGCCTGCGAACTACTCGCTTCACGATGTTGCCGCCGCAATCTTCTCCCCGGCCGGCGCGGATCAGCAGCTACTCGTTGTCATGTGGCAGATCAGGATGCCCGTGGCGCTCATGGCGGTAGCGGTCGGCGCAAGCCTTTCGGCCGCGGGAGCCGAGATGCAGACGATCCTTTCCAATCCGCTCGCCAGCCCGTTTACCCTCGGCATCTCGGCGGCTGCAGGCTTCGGTGCCGCCTTGGCCCTCGTGCTCGGGGTCCAGTTCCTTCCCGGCGCGACCGAATACGTCATTCCGCTCAACGCCTTTTTGATGTCGATGGTGGCGACCTTTTTCATCTATGCGGTCTCGACCATGCGAGGCGTCGGCGTCGAGACGATCGTCCTGCTGGGAATAGCGCTGGTCTTCACCTTCAATGCGCTGTTGTCGCTGCTGCAGTATGTGGCGTCGGAGCAGGCGCTTGCCGCGGTCGTTTTCTGGACGATGGGAAGCTTCGCGAAGACGAGTTGGACGAAGCTCGGCGTCGTCGCCGGGGTCGTCGTCCTTGTCACCCCCATTTTCATGAGGAACGCGTGGGCCCTGACGGCGCTCCGGCTCGGTGACGACAAGGCGGCGAGCATGGGGGTGAAGGTCCGGCAACTTCGCCTGCAAACCATGCTTCTGGTCGGGCTTCTCGCCTCGATACCCGTTTCCTTCGTAGGCACGATCGGCTTCGTCGGACTGGTCGGTCCCCATATTGCGCGAATGCTCGTCGGCGAGGACCAGCGCTTTTTCCTGCCGACGTCGCTGATGTGCGGGGCGCTGCTGCTGTCGCTGAGTTCCGTGCTCAGCAAATCCCTGATTCCGGGCGCCGTGCTGCCGATCGGCATCATCACCGCACTCGTCGGCGTGCCCTTCTTCTTCGTGTTGATCTTTGGCGCGCGGAGAAGACGATGGTAACGTTGAGCCTGCATAAGGTCGGCGCGTCCTATGGCAGGAGGCAGGTGCTGGCCGATATCTCGATCGAGAATATCGAACCGGGAACCCTGACCGCCGTCATAGGTCCGAATGCGGCGGGAAAATCGACCCTGTTCAAGCGGATCGCCGGCCTTCTCGGCGGCTCCGGCGCCGTCAGCCTGTCGGACGCCCGTAGCGATGCCATTCGCTATATGCCGCAGGATACAGGCACCGACGCCGCGCTGAGCGTGCATGAGGCGGTGCTCATCTCCGCAAAGCAGGGCAGCGCCCTTCGGGTATCGGATCAGGAACTTGCCGCGATAGACGCGATGCTGACGATGTTGCGGATCGACGATCTGGCGTCGCGCCGGCTGGCGGAGCTTTCCGGCGGGCAGCGGCAACTCGTGGCGCTCGCCCAGGCTCTGGTCAGACGCCCCAGCGTCCTGCTGATGGACGAGCCGACATCGGCGCTCGACCTTCATCGTCAGGTGGAGGTTCTGGAACTGGTTGCGAATCTTGCGAGGCGGAACGGGATGATCGTGCTTCTGGCGATCCACGATCTGAACCATGCCTTCCGCTATTGCCAGAACACCATCGTAATCTCGAATGCATCGATGGTGGCAAGCGGCCCGACGGCTTCAGTGATAACGGTCGACATGCTGCGGGATGTCTATCAGGTCGATGCCCGCATCGAGCGATGCTCGAAAGGTCACTCCGTCGTACTTGTCGACGGCGCCGTCCAGGACCGATAGCAGTTCCCGGTTACACGGCGCCCGTGGAAGCGCTCTATCGATTGATTTGCTATTCGACAAATAGGCACGAAACGAAGGCGGGAGCAGCGGTCCCGGCTCAGCCGATTGCCGGCTGGAGGGTGAAACGCAAGGCCCGACAGAGCAGCGTCGGAATGATCGTCGCATGGTCCTCGTCCTCGCCGATTTCGAACGTCACACGCGCCCGCTCGCCAAAAGCGCTCTTTATTTCCTGCGAGATCTGGCGGGCATTCTCGATCATGCGCCGCTGCCTTCTCAGGTCGGCATAGTCATCGCGGTCGTTGCCGACTGATTGCCATGGCGCGAACTCTTCCTCCCAACGTCCGACACCCAGGTAAGCCGCAACGGGCGCTGGGTCGCCCTCGTAGCGCTTCAGCGCTTGCGACAACGCCGCCCGATCCCACCAGACGGATGGGCTGAGGCCGATGTAGCCGCTGAAAAGCGACGGGTGGTTCGCCAGAACGTCCAGCACGAAAAACGCCGCGAGCGAGTGACCCAGCAGTATTCTCCGGTCCCGCCGCGCGGAAAAATGCTGGCTGACATACGGTAGCAACTGTTGCGACAGAAAGCGGGCGAAGCTCTCGCCGCCGCCATACTTGTATCTGCTGTCGGCCTGCGTGGCGTCGGCGGGAGGCCCCCGGGTGAAATCGAAGTATCGCCGCTCCGGATCATAGGCGAAGGCGTTGGGATAGCCGACGCCCACCACGATCGATGGCGGAATGCCGGTAGCGGAAGGGCGGCGGCCCGCGCGTCGCACGGTTTCCGTCACCATCAGGAAATCGGCGTTGCCATCGAGGACGCAGAGAACGGGAAACCCGGAAGGCGGCGGCGCCTCATCGGGGACATACACGAAAATCCGGTATTCGAGATGCGTGTCGGAGGAAAACATGGTGAACGACCGACAGCTTGCCGCAATCAGCGGCAGGCCGTCGTCGATGTCATGCTGACGCTCGTTTGCTTGCCGGGCCATGAAGATCATTCCGTCCAGTAGCTGCCCGTCAATGGCACCGCCATCAAGCCGTTCAGCGTCTGCTTTGCCGCTTCCACATCGAGATCCTTGAAAAGTGCGGGGTGGGTCCATTTGGCGAGAAGGTCGAGTGCGAGGATATCCAGCGGCGAATTGAAGAGCTGCTGCGAGAGCCCGTGCACGGCTCCCGCCTTGACCGCCGGCAAATCGCGAAAGCCCGGTCTTGCGAGCAGACGATCGAGCGACTGCCTGGTCTCGTCCCGGCCAAACGCCGGGCCGATGAGCAGGCCGGCGCGTTTGGCCATGTAGGCGCCGCCGGTGGCAACATAGATGTCCGGCCGGGAGGCAACGACATATTCCAGGCTGATCTGCCCGAAAGGTTTGTTCTTGAGGATATCCCCTATGTTGCGCGCATGAACGAAGTCGAGAAACTTGCCGGCGCTGCCCGTTCCGGGGGAGTTGCAGCAGGCTTCCTGCGTGGAGGCGTGCGTTTCCATGAAGACGGCGGGGCGCTCCGTCGTGCCGGCAAGCCTTGAGCGGATCATCTCTCTTTGCTGATCGCGAAAAGCGACGACCTTTTCGGCCGCGCCGCTCCTGCCGATGGCCTGTGCCAGAATTTCGAGGCTCCTGTCGGTATTGTCGAACGGATCGCTGACGAAATCGACGAAGACGACCGGTATTCCCGCCTGCGCCAGCTGGTCGAGTTGCTGCTCGGCGGGATGGGAGTAAAGCGACAGCACGACCAGATCGGGCCTGGCCGCGAAAATCTGCTCGACAACCATGTCCTGGGCATTGCTCGTCGACCTCGGCAGGCTGTCGATCGAGGGAAACCTGGCGCGAAACGAGCCATAGAGCTCCTGGCCGAGACGGTCGACGTCATGCGGCCAGGCGGCAATCAGCCGAACGGGGTCCTCCGTCAGAAAGGAAAGGGCGACGATCATGCGCCCGTCATCGACCACGATATGGCTCGCCGGCTTCGCCAAGGTGACGGTACGGCCTTTCAAGTCGTGCAGAATGATGTCTGCCCGGGCCAAAGACGGAACGGTGAAACTTGCGACCAGCATCGCCAGTGCCATCATCCACGCGAATGTCGGTTTCATCTTGGTGTTCGGCATCGGGAGCATCGTTGTAACCATTACCATTTGTAGCTTGCGGTTGCCATCACGACACGGCCTGTCCCGTAGAAGCATTGATATGCCGATGCGCAGGCGGAAACATATTCCTTGTTGAAGAGATTGGTCGCGCTGACGGCCAGTTGCAGGCCCTTCATCTTGGGATCATAGTTGCCGAAGTCGTAGCTGACCGCGGCGTCGACCAGCGTGTAGTCCGGCACTTTCATCTGGCGGGAATTTGCCGCGTCGCCATTCGTCGATCCCATGTAGCGAACGCCTGCGCCGATGTTCAGCCCGTCGAGAACGCCGGAGCCGAATGTGTAATCCGCCCAGAGGCTGGCCATATGCTCCGGCACGCCGACGGGCGTCGTCCCGACCGTGCTGGTGACGTTGCTTTTGGAAACCTTGACGTCGGCATAAGTATAGGCTGCGCTCACATTGATATTGTCGGTGAGCGCGAATTTGGCACCAAGCTCGACGCCCTGCGAGTGGACTTCGCCGGTCTGCGTCTGGCAAACCGTGGCGCTGCAGCCGGTAAGCGTCGTGTTGGTGCTGGTATGCTGCAGATCCGTCGTCAGCACGTTTTGCTGCCGCAGGTCATAAAGGGCGACCGTGAACAGGCCGTCGAAGTTCTGCGGCTGATATTTGACGCCGACCTCGTATTGCTGCCCGGTGGTCGGCTTGAAGGCAGTCCCGCCATAGCCTGTCCCCATGGTGGGATCGAAGGATGTCGCATAGCTGGCGTAAGGGGCGATGCCGTTGTCGAACTGATAGAGCAGCCCGGCTTTCCAGGTAAAGGCCCGGTCGTCGGTGTCGGCCTGCTTTTGCGCGCCGGTCGCAAGCGTGGTCGTCGTGCTGCTGATCGAGGACCAGTCCTCCCTCCCCGCCAGCGCAAAGGTCCAGTTGTCGAGTTTCATCTGGTCCTGAATGTAAACGCCGGTCTGATGCCGGGTCTGATCTTGACGGCCCGTCAAGGCGACGTTCGGCGCAGCCTCATAGACCGGATTGAGATAATTGATATAGGTCGTCGCGCCATTGCCATAGGTCGACTGCGCGTCGAGCAGCTGATAATCGAGCCCGATCAGGAGACGATGTTCGAGAGGACCGGTATCGAAGTCCGCTTCGGCCTGGTTGTCGATCGAAAAGGCGTTGAACCGCTCGATATAATGCGTCGACTGGCGCCCAAGGCAAAGATAGGCAACCCCGCCGCAGCTTGCGGTCGACCATGCATTGGCATTGGGAACGACGGAGTAGGCCTTGAAATCGCTGTCATTGTGCATGAAGCGCGCATTCTGCCGGAACGTCCAGACGTCGTCGAAGTGATGCTCGAACTCGTAGCCGACGGTTTCCTGCGTGCGGCTGAAGGAGTTGTAGTTCGGGTTGCCGCTGAAGAAGTCGTAAGGGATCTGTCCGTTCGGGTTGCGCTGCAGGGTCCCAAGCGCCGGCATCCAGTTGGTGAGCGCGGCATTCGGGTCACGCGTGTAGCTGCCGTGGACCGTGAGCGTCGTATCCTTGTCGGGGGACCATGTCACCGATGGCGCGATCGCGATGCGCTTGCTGTCGGAATGGTCGAAACCGAGATCGTAGCGGCGCCCGACGCCAATGAGGCGATAGAGCAGGTCGCCGTCTTGCGTCACCGGCCCGGTGAAATCGAAGCCGGTTTCGGCGCGGCCGTCGTTTCCGAAGCGTGTGAAGACCTCGTGCGAGGCTTCCGCCTCCGGCCGCTTGCTGACGACATTGACCAGACCGCCGGGATTTCCCGATCCGTAGAGCACGGAGGCCGGACCGCGCAGAATTTCGATGCGATCCACAAAATAGGGATCGATCGACGGAATGTTGTAATTGATGCCGGCCGGAACGCGCAGTCCGTCCCAGAAGTGGATATAGTTGGCGCTTCCGCCGAAGCCGCCGAAGCCTCGCATGAAGACGCTGTCGAAGCGGTCCCCCGGACGCGAACCGGTGGATACTCCCGGCTCATAGCGCAGGGCTGTCGAAATGCTCGTCGCGCCCTGCTTCCTGATCTGCTCCTTCGTGACCACCGAGACGGATTGCGGGTTCTCGGCGATGGGAGTATTCGTCTTCGTGCCCGCACGCGCGCCCTTCGCGACCGGACCGTCGTCCTTGGCTCCGGCCGATTTGATGGTGATCGGAGCCAGCGCCGTTGGCGACGTCTGGTCTTGCGCCATCGACGTTGCGGCGTTGAAAACGAGGCTTGCCGTTCCGGCCAGCAGGCTGATGGCCATGTGTCTGTACTGCATTGATCCCTCTCGCCCCATCTTTCCGAATTTCAGGTCTTGACCGGATAAAGATGATGGAAAAACTCATGTTTTTCCTTTATACGAATCCGGACGCGATTGACCACGCCGAACCTGTTTGCAAAACCCCCAATCTTGTTTGCATTTCGTCAATCCGGCGGCTGGCGTTTCATGGAGTACCTTATTGCATGCACGGCAAGGTTAAGGCCGACGACTTCTTCGACCAGATGCGGCAGCAGAACCAGGTCTTCCGGGTTCTGAAGTCGAATGTCGACGGTCATCAACCTTTGCTCACGGGATCGTTCACCAGGCAGGTGATCAGGAAAGGTCTGGTGCTTCATTATTCGGATGTCACGAACCTCGTCGATCTGAAGACCGAGTCCGAGGCCTCCCCGCACCTCGGCATCAAACTGTTCTTTCGCGGCGGGGTAAGCGCCAGCATCGGCAATTGTGAAATTCCGATGCCCCGGCGGGCGGGCGGTGCGGATCGGTGGATTGCGTCTGCGACGCTGATCAATCAGGCCGAGCAGGAGTTGTTTCGCAGAAACGCGAATGCCGGCGATCGGGTCAGGAAACTGAGCATCAAGATTTTTCCCGAATGGCTGGAAGCCGGCGGCACGTTTTCCCACCCCGACGCGCAGAGCCTGCGTGCTTTCACAAGCCTGAGGCTGTCAGCCAGATCATGGAACCCCAGTGCCGCCTTTCTGGCCTTGGCCGAGCAAGCGATGCGACCGCCCAACCTGTTACCCCACCTGCGTAATCTCTATATCGAAAGCAAGGTTCTCGGACTTGTATCCGAAGCCTTTGCCTTGCTGGGGTCCGGGCCGCAACTGGCAAGTCTGAGCGCGATCGAACAAAGGCGGCTTTCCAGAGCGGAGGATCTTCTGAAGGGGCATCCCAACCTGTCGATCGAAGCAATTGCCTCGGAATTGAATACCAGCGTCAACACGTTGCAGCGCCTGTTTCAGGCCGTCCATGGCACAACCCTGTTCAATTACATGAAGGGTCTCCGGCTGGAGAAGGCGCGTATCGCGCTCGCCGACGAAGGCCTGACGGTGGGCCAGGCCGCGCACATTGCCGGATATACCAGCTCTGCGAACTTCGCGACCGCTTTTAAAAAGCAATTCGGGTTCACCCCAAGAGACGCGCGGCAGCCAGGCTTTCCCAAACGCTAGACCGGCTCCACGTTACATTAGAATCGCTCAGCCGCTCTATCTTTTTGGTTTTGCGCGATTCCGGACGGAAAACCGCTGCGCACCCTTCCTGGAATTGCTCCAATAGATTCAGATGATGCGGATTTTCGATCCATCGCTGAGCGGAATTATGCAGATCGGGGAGAGCGTCGGCGCATCAATAGCGCACTGTGCCCCGTTTCCGGCAACAAGACCGCCCATCCCGGAATAATTCCACATAAAAAATTTTATGAAATTTCAAACGCTTGGCTGTCGGCCATATCAAGAGCGGGAGAGAAGGCGGATCATTTTTACGCGCGCAGAAACTCCTGCGTTGACAGCCATCTGTAAATCGTCCAACATACATATACATTGTCTTTCAATGTTGGACAACACAAAAATGAAAGGCCGGACGAAAAAATGGCTGTGCGCCCGCTTTCATCGGTTCTGAAGACTCTCGCCGCTTTTGATTGCGTCGCCCAGGCGACGGAGCCGATGCGGCTTGCCGATATCGCCCGTCAGCTTGACGAGGCGCGAGGGGCGGCTCACCAGCGCCTCGTCACGCTGGTCGAGGCTGGCTGGCTCGAGCAGACCCAGGACGGGCGCTATCGGGTCAGCCTTCGGGTCGTCAGCCATGCGGCCATGGCCCTCGAACAGTCCAATCTCGGCGCCCGTTTTGCCGGTGTGCTGGAAGAAATGGTGACGCAGAGCGGCGAGACCGCGTCGCTCGCCGTTCTCGATGGCAAGGATGCCGTCATCGTTCGCCGCGTGGAGTCGCGCGGCGTGCTTCGAGCCGATCTCAAGGTCGGCGCGCATCTCAGGCTCGACCGCACGGCCTTTGGCCGCGTTCTGGCTTCGCATGCACGCCCGGAGATCGTGGAGCGACTGAAGGCACAGGGAGTGAGCCTGCCCGACGACGACATGATGTCGCTCGTCCGGGCGCGAGGCTACGCCATTTCGGAGGTCGAAGGCCCGCGCACCGTCTCAGCCGTCGCCGCGCCCATTCTGGACGCGCAAGGCGAATGCATCGGTGCGCTCGCACTCTCCGGCCCGTTCCAAGGTTTTGACACTGAAAAATGCACCGGGATCGTCGTCGCCGCAGCGGCGGCCAGCTCCGGCCGCATGCGAGGAGACCAGTAGATGACTGCCCTGAGGAAACCCGCTCCGGAATCGGACGCCTACCGCATCGCGCGGCTGATGCGTTCGGCCGGCGAAATAATGGCGCCCGAGCGGCTCGCGGCGATCCAGCCGTCGCGCATCAGCGCTTCGCGCGCATTGATCAGCCAGGCGATCCGCGGCCGCTGGCAGATCCTTTGCAAGCGTTTCGAGATCGATGAAAAGGGCAACGGGGTCGCGGAGTATCGCATCGAAATCGGCGGCTGGCGTTTCAGCTTTCCCGTCTATTCCTTCGAACCCTCCCCCCACGGCCGGACAGGCCGCATCATCGGCCGCGCCTGGGACATGATGGGTGCGCTGATCGAGGGCGACATCAGCCGGGCCGACTTCGAGACCACGCGCACCGAGCTTCCCAAGCTCTACGAGGGCCGTGCCACGCCCGGCACGCTGATATGGTGCCGTTCCAACCGCAGCGGCCGCTTTTTCGAGAGCGCACGGCAGGCGCTGTCGGCGGGCCGCCAGCCCGACGTCGCCGAGCTGGCCCAGACCTGCTACCTCATGCGCAACACCGGCCTCGACGGCAACGGCACCTTCGGCACCAAGACCTTCCTCGCCTACGAGGGCGATCATCCGCTGCGCTGGTCGCTCGCCGCGCAAATGCTGTGCGCCTACATGATGCGCGTCTTTGCGCAGGACCTGCTGCAGCATCTCGTCCGGCTGGGCTCGCCGCAGGCGCCTGACATGGCGAAGGACCTGCGGCGCTTCCTCGGCGTCGGCAACGGCTCTGCGCTGGGTCTGATGCTTTTCGTCAACAATCATCCGCGGCTGATCGAGCGCTGGCTCTTCATCCGCGAGGAGGCCATCGCCCGCGCCAAAGCCCTGATGCCGGATGATGAGGGCTCGCAGATCGCAAAGTTGCTCGGGCTCGTGGAGAAGGCGATCACCTTCCGCACGCAGGACCGCGCCGCCTACGAGAATTTCACGCGCTCGGACGTGCTGGCCGAAGAGCTGCAGGTAATCCGCCGCGCCGTGGCCGACCTCCTGCAGCGCTGGCACACGGGCAGCCGTTTCGAAAGCGAACCCTTCGCCGACCTCTGCGCCTCGCTCGAAGGCCGTGTCCATGCCGAGGCGATGGAAACGCTTCATTCGCTGCTGATCGAACTCGTGCCCGACGAAGCCGACGCATTGGTCGAGGGTCTCGTCATCGACGAGGAACTGACGGGCCGGCCGGAAATGCCGGTGAAGCGCCTCCGCGACCTGCTGCGCAACGACTATGCCTGGGCATTCCGTCTTCGCCTCGATATCCCGGCGACCGAACGCTATGTCTGGTACAAATCCGTGACCGCGGAAGAACCGCGCCGCGGCCTTGCCACCGAAGTCGGCGAGGATGTCGTCAATCTGGGGCTCGACCTGCCGCGCCTCATCGTCGCGCTCGACCGGGACCTTGCGGCCTCCGATCCCGATTTCAGCACCGCGCGCTTCCTTCTCGCCCATCCCCAGCATCGGGCGATAGTCACCCGCGTCCAGGCGCTTGCCGGCACGCGCCTGCATTCGCCTCATGCCGACATCATGAGCGGCGCCTTCACGCCGGCCCACATCACCCGTCTGCTCAATGTCGGCATCCACGGCATCGACAAGACGCGAGACTTCCTCGACCGCAACCTGCGCGGCGTTCTGTTTCACGGCGCCCCCATTCCGGAAGACATCGCCTCCGGCCGCGCCGAAGACCTGTGGTTCTATCCTGCGGAGCCAAACCTGTGAGCACCTGCCAGTCCAATCCCGCCGCCTCCATGATCGTCAGCCTGCGCGAAATGCGCATGGTCTTCGAGCGGCTGCTTCAAGTGACGCGTATCGAAAGCGGCCTCGTGCCGTCGCTGCGCGACTGCGCGCTTTATTCCGCGGCTCTCGGCCTCGGCGGCTTTGCGCGCCTGCCCGCGACGCTCGATACGCTCGGAAAGGCCGATCCGCATGCGCTGTCGATTGACGGCCTCACCATCGACTGCGGCCATCAGCATGCCTGGCTGGCGGCTGATGCCATCATCGATGTCGCAACCGAGAGCCTCAGAACCGGCGGCGAGGGCATCGTCACCGTACGCAACGCCGCTGATATCGGCGAACTTCGGGTGGTCGAGGCGCTTGCCCAGCGCTTCGGCCTGAAGGCCACCGTCAAGATTGACGCAGCGGCCGCGACCATCGCCGTTGCCCCGGCAACGAACCCGATGGAGATCGCCCTGCTCGACACCATCCGCCGCGACGGTGTCGCGGTGGATGCGGCGCACTGGTGGACGCTTTACCACCGCTCGGCGGAAGCCCTTGCACCTGATTCCTACCTGTCGCGCCGGCATGCCGGCCCCATCATCGTGGAGGCCGACGGCAAGGTCATCGGCCGGCAGGACGAAGACGAAACCGACTTTTCTCTGCTGCTGGCCGATGCCCCGGGCATCGGTTCCGCCGCTGGCAACAATTGAGTGAAACGCCATGATCATCGATGCTCTTCAATGCGGCCATTTCAACCGCGCCTCCTTCGAGGCGTTGAAGCGCGGCGGCTACAGCGCCGTCACGCCAACGCTCGGCTTCTGGGAAGGAACGATGGAATCGCTTGATTCCCTCGCTCGCTGGCGCGACATGGAGCGCGAGAACGCCGACCTCGTACTCATTGCCCGCACGGCCGCCGATATCGAACGCGCCGAACGCGAAGGCAAGCTCGCCGTGGTGCTCGGCTACCAGAACTCCAATCTCTTCGAGGACCGCATCGCCTATGTGGAGTTCTTCGCCGAGCTTGGCGTGCGCGTCATACAGCTTACCTATAACAACCAGAACGAACTCGGCGGCTCCTGCTACGAGGAGAACGACAGCGGCCTTGCCCGCTTCGGCAAGGATGTGGTGCGTGAGATGAACCGCGTCGGCATGCTGGTCGATCTGTCCCATGTCGGCGACAGGACGACGCTCGATGCGATCGAATGGTCGGAAAAGCCCGTCGCCATCACCCATGCCAACGCTGCCTCGCTTTTCGCGCACAAGCGCAACAAGTCCGACAGGGTGATCAAGGCGCTTGCCGAACGCGGCGGCGTCATCGGCTGCGTCGCCTACCGCAACATCACGCCGGAAAGCGCCTGTGCCAGCGTCGACGGCTGGTGCGAGATGGTGGCGCGCACGGTCGACATCGCCGGCATAGACCATGTCGGCATCGGCACCGACATTTCCCACAATCATACCCAGCGCGACTACGACTGGATGCGCAAGGGCCGCTGGACGCGCTCCGTCCAGTATGGAGCGGGCTCGGCGGCAACTCCGGGCGCCGTGCCGAAGCCCGAATGGCTGCTGAAGCCGGAAAACCTCCAGGATGTGGCGCCGGCGCTCCGGCGTGTCGGCTTCAGCCAGGACGAGGCGAAGAAGATCCTCAGGGACAATTGGCTGCGCCTCTATTCGGAGGTCTTCCGCGCCGAGTGATCGATCCGCAAACGGAATCCAAGGAAAGAAGGGTCGCCGTCAGCTGGCGAGCGGCCCCGGGAACAGCAATCAACGACCGTTCGATTAAGGAGAAGAACGAATGGAAACGTTCAAGAAAGCATCGGCATATCCCCTATCACGACGCAGCGTCCTTGGCGCAGGCCTCTTCGGGGCCGCAATGCTTGCCTCGCCGTTCGTGCGTCGCGCCAGCGCCGCGGACAATGTCCTCTACGTCAACACCTGGGGCGGCGACTGGGAAGCCTCCGTCAAGAAGTTTCTCTTCGACCCCTTCACCGCCGATACCGGCGTCGAGATCCGCACGGTCTCGCCGATTTCCTTCGCAAAACTCGCGGCGCAGAAGACGACCGGTGTCTATGAATTCGACGTGACCACGCTCGGCGTCGCCGACATCGCCCGTGCGAATGCCGCCGGTCTTCTGGAAACGCTGGGCGATCATATCGATGCCACCAAGCTCTGGAAGGGCGCCATCTACGAAAACGGACTTTCCACCCACGGTTTCGCCACCCAGATCGCCTATGACAAGGCGAAATATCCGGCTGGCATAACGAGCTGGGCCGACTTCTTCAACGTCGAAAAATTTCCGGGCAATCGCAGCCTGCAACGCCACGCCGCCCGTGTCCTTGCCATTGCGCTCCTTGCCGATGGCGTTTCCCCCAGCCAGCTTTTCCCTTATGATCTCGACCGCGCCTTTGCCTCGCTCGACAAGATCAAGAACGACGTGCGCGTCTGGTGGACCGCAGGTCCGCAAGCCCGTCAGATCCTGACCGACGGCGAGGTCGACATGGCAGGCCTCTGGGACAGCGATGCCGCCGGCGCCAAGAAGGCTTCCAAGGAGCCGATCGAGATCGTCTGGGACCAGGCCGTCGTCGACCAGGCGTGCTGGGTCGTCGCCAAGGATAGCCCAAGGGCTGAAAACGGTTTCAAGCTGATCAGCCATATCGGCCAGAATGCCAAAGGCCTCGCGCAGTTCTGCATTGCCGACCAGAACGGCCCGATGAACCCGAAGGCCTTCGATTTCATACCGCCGGACGTGGCCAAGACCATGCCGACCTATCCCGATCACCTCGCCCGCGCGGTCATGCTCGACGGCGGCAAGCTGACGGCGCAGCTCGACGAACTGACCACCCGCTTCGAAAGCTGGGTCGGTCTTTGACGGAGACCTCCCGGTTCCGGACAACCGGAACCGGGAACATCCATGACAGAAGCATTCGCTGAGGCGCCCCGGCGCCATCGGCATGCAAGACCCGTTTTTTCCCGATTGCGGGAAAGGGAGCAGAAACATGAAACACAGATCGTTTTCGCCTGTTACCGAGGGGCCGATGCCGCTGATGGCCCCGGCGGCGATCTTCCTTGCGGTCTTCTTCCTGGTGCCGCTGGCCTACGTGTGCTGGATGAGCGTTTCGCAGCCTGTCCTCGGCCTACAAAATTTCGGCCGCCTGCTGCAATCGAGCCTGTTCGCGTCCGTGCTCTACCAGACGTTCAAGACCGCATTTGTCGTCACCGCCCTCGCGCTCATCCTCGCCTACCCCCTGGCCTATGCCGCCGCCAACGGATCGAAGCGTTTCGCAACCTTCCTCCTGACGGTGATCGCCCTCTCCTTCTGGACGAGCTACCTCGTGCGCACCTATGCCTGGATGGTCATTCTCGGCAACCAGGGGCCGATCACCGCGCTGCTCGGCTGGCTCGGCTGGAGTCCCGCGCCAAAGCTGCTCTTCACCCCCTTCAGCGCAACGCTTGCCATGACCCATGCCCTCATTCCCTTCATGACCATGTCGCTGTTCTCGGTCATGAAACGCATCGATCCGCTCTATATCCGCGCCGCGGAAAACCTCGGCGCAAGTCCCTTTCGCGCCTTCCTTTCCGTCTACCTGCCGCTCTCGGCGCCGGGCATCGTCAACGGCTGCACGCTCGTTTTCATCTCCTGCCTCGGTTTCTACGTCATGCCCGTGCTTCTCGGCAGCCCGCGCGACCAGATGATCGCCGGCATTATCGGCGACCAGATCGAACAGACGCTCGATTTTGGCCTCGGCTCGGCGATCTCGATCGTTCTCCTTGGCCTGACGCTCGCCGTCTACGCGCTCTACAACCGCTTCTTCGGCCTCGACCGGCTCTGGGCAGGAGGCAACCGATGAACCCGTTCATTCGCGCGCTCGCGCTTCTCATCGCCTTCTTCGTCGCCGCGCCGATGTTCATCGTCATTCCGATGTCCTTCAGCTCCGCTGCTTCGTTGGCCTTCCCGCCGCCGGGTTATACGCTGGCGAACTACGTCAACTTCTTCTCCGATCCGAACTGGACGCAGCCGCTGGTGAACAGCATCGTGATCGGCCTCGGCACGGTATGCGTAACGCTGTGCCTGGCGATCCCCGCTTCCTTCGCCCTTGTGCGGTACATCTTCGTCGGGCGCGCGCTGTTCAATCTTCTGATCATGCTGCCGATGATCGTGCCGACCATCGTCATGGCGCTCGGCTACTACATGTATTTCGGTCAGCTTCGCCTCGTGCAGAGCTATCTCGGGGTCATCCTCGCGCATAGCTGCATCGCCATGCCGATGTCGACGCTGATCTTGACCGCGGCACTGAAAGGTTTCGATCGCTCGGTCGAGCGGGCCGCCATGAATCTCGGCGCCTCGCCCTTCACCACTTTCCGGCTGATCACCTTCCCGATTTTACGCCCAGCCTTCACGGTCGCCGGTCTGTTCGCTTTCATCGCCTCCTTCGACGAAGCCGTGATCGCGCTTTTCATCTCCGGCCGCGACAAGGCGACCCTGCCTCGCCAGATGTTCAATGCCGTCCGCCAGGAGGCGGACCCGACGATCTCGGCTGCCTCCTCCTTCCTCTTCCTGCTGGTTCTGGCCGGCATCTGCATCTGGCTCGCGCCGCAATTCGTGCGCCGGGCCGGTGCCGCGAGCCAGGCCCTGGAAAACGGCGCAACCACGACCGCTGCTGCGGCATCCTGATCAGGAGAAAGCCATGAACGCCCGTTCCCTGACGCTTCACGGTGTCAACAAGACCTACGACGGCAAGCATATGGCCGCCGATAACGTGTCGCTCGACATCAAGGCCGGCGAATTCGTCTCCTTCCTCGGGCCGTCCGGCTCCGGCAAGACGACGACCCTGATGATGATCGCCGGTTTCCAGCACCCGACGAGCGGTGAAATCCGCCTGGGCGAGCGCGCCATCGACAAGCTGCCGCCGCACAAACGCAACATCGGCATGGTGTTCCAGAACTATGCGCTCTTCCCCCACATGACGATCGCCGACAACGTCGCCTTTCCCCTGCGCATGCGCGGTGTCGAGAGAGCGGAAAAAGAGCGACGCTCCCGCGAGGCACTGGCCAAGGTCGGGCTGCAAGGCTTCGAGAAACGGGTCCCCTCGGAACTTTCCGGCGGTCAGCAGCAGCGCGTGGCGCTTGCGCGCGCCCTCGTCTTCCAGCCCGACATCATCCTGCTCGACGAACCGCTCGGCGCGCTCGACAAGGCCTTGCGCGAGCACATGCAGGTGGAACTGAAGCGCATCCATCGGGATCTCGGCGTTACCATGGTCTACGTCACCCACGACCAGACCGAGGCCATGACGATGTCCGACCGCATCGCCGTCTTCAACCAGGGGCGCATCGAGCAGGTCGGCACCCCGGACGAGATCTATTTCGCACCGAAGACGCGCTTCGTCGCCTCCTTCATCGGCGACAGCAACATCATCGCCGCCTCTTCGCTCGGCGACGGCCGCTTCGAGACGCCGGTGGGCGTGGTCGAGACGAAGGTCATGGGCGCCCACCGCAACGGCAAGGCCGAGCTGCTGCTGCGGCCGGAAATGATCCGGCTCGCCAACGGCGCGGACGGCCCTTGCCAGCCGATGAAGATCGACAGCACCATCAACTACGGCGACAACCTTCTGGTCATCGGCAAGCTCGGCACGCAGGCGATCCGCATGCGCGTGCCCGGCGTCGATGCGCGCAGGCTCGACGGCGCCTCCGAATGCCGCGTCACCTGGCGCAGCGAGGATGTGCACGTCATCGCCTGACCATCGCCAAGACCATGTCAAGCATACCGGAGTCCGTCATGAACGATCGTCCCAATTCCCTCCACGCCCTGGACCGGCAAAGCCTCGTCCATCCCTACACCAACCTTGCGGTGCATCAGGAAGCGGGTCCGCATGTCATCACCGGCGGCGAGGGCATTTATGTCATCGACGACGAGGGCAGGCGCTATATCGAGGGGCTCGCAGGCCTCTTCTGCGCCGGCCTCGGCTTCAGCGAGTCGAGGCTCGTCGAGGCGGCGACGCGGCAGCTGAAGACCATGCCCTTCTACCATTCCTTCGCCCACAAATCGACGGAACCGGGGATCAGGCTCGCGGAAAAACTCCTCTCCTTGGCCCCGGTGCCGATGTCCAAGGTCTTCTTTGCCGGCTCCGGTTCCGAAGCCAACGACACCGCGATCAAGCTGATCTGGTACTACAACAATGCACTCGGCCGGCCGCAGAAGAAGAAGATCATCTCGCGCCGCAAGGCCTATCACGGTGTCACCGTCGCGACCGCGAGCCTCACCGGCCTGCCCTTCAACCATCGCGATTTCGACCTTCCGATCGCCAATATCCTGCATACCGATTGCCCGCATTATTGGCGCTTTGCCGAGCCCGGCGAGTGCGAGGAGGATTTCGCGACGCGTCTTGCCAGTAATCTCGAGGCGATGATCATCGAGGAAGGCCCCGAGACGATTGCCGCCTTCTTCGCCGAGCCCGTCATGGTATCGGGCGGCGTCATTACCCCGCCGAAGACCTATTTCGAGAAGATTCAGGCGGTCCTCGCCAAGTACGATATCCTTCTCGTCGCCGACGAGGTCATCTGCGGCTTCGGGCGGACCGGCAACATGTTCGGCTGCGAGACCTACGGCCTGAAACCCGACATGATCAGCTGCGCAAAACAGCTTTCGGCCGCCTACATGCCGATTTCGGCACTGATGATCAACGAGAAGATCGCCGATGCTCTCGTCGACCAGAGTCGCAAGATCGGCACCTTCTCGCACGGCTTCACCTATGGCGGTCATCCCGTCGCAGCCGCCGTGGCGCTGGAGGCCCTGACGATCTATCAGGAGATCGACATCGTCTCCCATGTTCGTACCGTCGGCTCGCGCTTCCAGGAAGGCATCCGCAAGCTCGGCGAGCATCCGCTGATCGGCGAAGCGCGCGGCGTGGGCCTCGTCGCCGGCCTCGAATTCGTCAAGGACAAGATGACCAGGGAAAACTTCCCGCCCGCCTGGCAGGTCGCCAACCACGCCGGCAAGTTCGCCACGGAACGGGGCGTACTTACCCGCGGTCTCGGAGACATGGTCAGCCTGTGCCCGGCCATGATCATCAATGAGGGTGAAATCGACGACCTCATGGGCCGGATGCAGCTCGCACTTGACGACACGCTCGCCTGGGCCCGCGCCCAGGGTTACGTCGCCTGATACCGGAGATCGCCATGACTGCCTCCCACACCTACGAACGGCTCGGCATGCTTATCGGCGGCCGCTGGCTGTACGAGACCGATCGGCAGGATGCGGTGGTCGATCCCGCGACCAGCGCGATCCTCGGCCACCTGCCGCATGCCACCGACGCCGATCTTGCCGCCGCCGTCAGCACCGCACAGCGCGCCTTTGAAATGTGGAAAGACAGCTCGCCGCTCGAGCGCGGCCGGATTCTGCGCCGCTTCGCCGATCTCGCCCGCAAGCACGCCGACGAGATCGCCCGCAACATGGTGCTCGACCAGGGCAAGCCGCTGGCGGAAGCCATCGGCGAGATTCGTTTTGCCGCCGACCATGCCGACTGGCACGCGGAAGAGGCCCGGCGCATCTACGGCCGCGTCATACCCGCGCGCGATCCATGCGTGCAGCAGGCGGTGCTGCGCGAACCGGTCGGCGTCTGCATCGCCTTTACCCCCTGGAACTTCCCCTTCAGCCAGGCGCTGCGCAAGGTCGTGGCGGCTCTGGCGAGCGGCTGCACAATCATCTTGAAAGGTCCGGCGGAATCGCCCTCCTCTACCATCGCGATCGCCAGGCTGATGCAGGAGGCGGGCCTCCCGGACGGCTGCCTCAACATAGTCTGGGGATCGTCGTCGCACATTTCCGAAACGCTGCTTGCCGCCCCCGAGGTCAGGAAGATTTCCTTCACCGGTTCCGTCGAAGTCGGCAAGCTGCTCGCCGCGCTCGCCGGGCGGCACATGAAACGCTCGACCATGGAGCTTGGAGGCCACGCTCCCGTCATCGTCTTCGACGACGCCGATATCGATGCCGCCGCCGACGCGCTTGCCGCGCAAAAGGTCCGAAATGCCGGGCAGGTCTGCATCTCGCCCACGCGCTTCTATGTGCAGGCAAACGCCCATGACCGATTCTTGGCGCGTTTTGTCGACAGGATGGCGGCGACGACAGTCGGCAATGGCCTCGATACCGGCGTGCAGATGGGACCGCTGTGCCACGCCCGTCGGGTAACGGCGATGGAAGGCTTCGTGCAGGACGCGCGAGAGCGCGGCGCCGATATCGTCACCGGTGGCGGGCGCATCGGCAATGAGGGCTTCTTCTACGCGCCGACAGTCGTGGCCGGCGGCTCGGATGCGTTGCGGCTGATGAACGAGGAGCCGTTCGGCCCCATCGCCGTCGTCACGCCGTTTTCCGGTTTCGAGGACGTCATCCGCCGCGCCAACAGCCTGCCCTTCGGCCTCGCCTCCTATGTGTTCACGGGTTCGAGCAGCCGCGGCCAGCACGCCGCCCGAGCCCTTGCCGCCGGCATGGTCAGCATCAATCATTTCGGCCTAGCGCTGCCCGAAACCCCGTTCGGCGGCATCAACGACAGCGGCTACGGCAGCGAAGGCGGCACGGAAACCTTCGACGGATATCTCAACACGAAATTCGTGACCCGTTTCGACGCGCGGCCCGAATGAGCCTGCCTATATATTGGAGAATGAAATGTTTGAAGCCATCGATACCGGGTCGGATCCGTCGGATGTCCCGGTCAGCGAAGTCGTCCGCGCCGGGAACCTCGTCTGGTCGGTCCATATTTCCGAAGACCCGGTGACTGGCGAGCCTGTCAACGGCGACATCGAGACCCAGACGCGCCGCACTCTGCACAACCTCGACATCGCGATGCGCGCCGCCGGCGGTACGCTTGCCGATGTCGTCCAGATACAGGTCTTCCTCATCGACCGGGCCGACGCAGCCGGCATGAATACCGTCTATGCCGAGTTTTTCAGGGAACCCTATCCCGTTCGAGCGACCGTCGTGGTGAAGGAACTGCTTTCCGAGGGGCTGCGCATCGAAATCCTCGCTCATGCCGCACTCGGCAGGGCCATCTAGGGAGCAGCTATGTTCGAGAAAATCGAAACCGGCATCGCCGCCTCCAAGGCGCCGCTCAGCGGCACCGTAAGGGCCGGACGCATCGTACGCTCCGCCCATATCGCCAAGAATCCGGCGACAGGCGAACTCCTCACGGGCGACATCGAAACGCAGGCCCGCCAGGTCTTCCGCAATCTGCGACAGGCCCTCGAAGCCGCCGGAGGATCGCTCGCCGACGTCGTCCAGATCCAGGCCTATCTAATCGACAAGGCCGACGCTCCTGGCATGGACCGTGTCTACCGGGAATTCTTCTCTGCTCCGTACCCCGTCCGCGCTACCGTTGTGACCGATCTCCTGTCCGCCGGCATCCGCCTCGAAATCATGGCGACGGCGGTCGTCTGAGCACGGCGAACCTTCGAAATCCAGCCATTGCGCCATCGTAAACCAAGCAAGTCCAACGGGGTCAGGCCTTATGCGGATCTGCCTCTATTGACTTGTCGCAATCCGTTTGGGTATTCTTCAATTATAGCCATTATTCTACAATAATGGCATTAATTGGGAGGAGAATGCCGTGAATATCCTGAAGCTTGCCTATGTCGCGACCTCGCTTCTAGCCTTTTCAGCGCCTGCCGCCTTCGCGCAGCAGCAAGGCGGGGTGATCAATGTCGCGACCATCGGCGAGCCGGCATCGCTCGACCCGATGATGAGCGCGACCGATCTGGTCGGCATGATCTCGCAGCACATCTTCGAAACGCTGTTCACCTTCGACAGCAAATGGAACGTCACGCCGCTTCTGGCGCAATCCATGCCCGAGGTAAGCGGCGACGGCACCGTCTATGCGATCAAGCTGCGCCGGGGCATCAAGTTTCATAACGGTCGCGAGATGACCGCGGACGATGTCGTCGCCTCGCTCAAGCGCTGGCTGGACGTGGCCTCGCGCGGCAAGCAAACGGCGGTCTATATCAAATCGGTCGAGAAGACGGCCGACGACACGGTGACGATCACCCTCACCCAACCGTATGCGCCGCTCCTGTCGCTTCTGGCCTTCAACAATTCCGCCGCCGTGATCATGCCGGCCGACGCGCTGGCCATGCCGCTGAAGGAAGTGATCGGCACCGGCCCCTACAAGCTCAAGGAACACAAGCCGGATCAATATATCCAGCTCGTGCGTTTCGACGATTACAAGCCGCGCAGCGAAAAGGCCGACGGTTTCGGCGGCGCACGCGTCGCCGAGGCGGATGAAATCCGTTTCGCGCCGCTTCCCGATGCCAATACGCGCGTCGAGGCGGCGATTTCCGGCCAGTACGACTATGTCGATTCTCTTCCGGTGGAATCCTATCAGCGTCTGGAACAGGGCAAGGACAAGCCGGTCCTGCTCGATCATTTCGGCTGGCCGATCTTTGTCATGAACAACAAGGAAGGCCCGCTCAAGAACCCGAAGATCCGCAAGGCCGTGCAGATGGCGCTGAGCGAGGCGGATATGCTGGCGGCAGGCTTCGGCGATCCGAAATTCTATGCCGTCGAGGCGGCCATGTATCCGAAGAACTATGTCTGGCATACGGATATCGGCACCGAGAACTACAATATCGCCGATCCCGAAAAGGCCAAAGCGCTGCTGGACGAAGCCGGCTACGACGGCACGCCGCTGCGCATCCTGACCAGCCGCCAGTACGAGTTCCATTACAAGATGGCACAGGTGGCACAGATGTATCTGGAGCAGGCCGGCTTCAAGGTCGATCTTCAGGTCAGCGACTGGGCGACCATGATCCAGCGCAACAAGAAGCCGGAATTGTGGGATGTGTTCATCACCCATAGCCCGTTCCTGCCCGAACCGGCGCTGAACTTCATCCTGTCCAAGACCGCCGGCGGCTGGTGGGACACGCCGGAAAAGGAAAAGGCGCTCGATGCTTTCAACCGCGCGACCTCGCAGGAGGACCGCGTGAAGTTGTGGGCCGACTTGCAGAAGCTGATCTTCGAACAGGCGCCTATCGTCAAGATTGGCGATTTCAGCGCCCTGTCGGCGGCGTCGCCGAAACTCGGCGGCTTCAACCCGTCGCCCTGGCCATATTTCTGGAACGTCCAGGTCAAGAACTGACCTGACAGCGTGCCGCATTTCAAAACGAGATGCGGCGCTTTCCATCCCGATCGCATTTCGCAGGCATATCATGACCGCAAGCTTTCCCATTCTCGAGGCCGGCACGCTCGCCGCCCGCATCGACCCCTATTTCCGCGCATGGAACGATGAAAATTCGCCGGGCGTGATGCTGGCCGTGCTTTCGGGCGGCAAGGTCGTGCATGAGGCGGCCTATGGCATGGCCGACATTGCCAACGGATTGCCGCTGTCGAGCCGTTCCGTCGTGCGGATCGCCTCGCAGAGCAAGCAGTTCACCACCTGCCTGCTTCTGATGCTGGAACGCGACGGCCTGTTGTCGATGCAGGACGCGGTTCAGAAGCATCTGCCCTGGCTGCCGCATTTCGACCGGCCCGTTACGCTGCATCATCTCGCGTCCAACACGAGCGGTCTGCGCGACATTCTGGAGATGATGACGATCGGCGGCGTGCCGATCCTCGCCCCTTCCTCGCGCGCCTATGCCCGCGGCGTGGTCAGCCGCCAGAGCGCGCTGAATTTCGAGCCGGGCCACGACCTTTTGTACAGCAACAGCAATTTTCTGCTGCTGTCGGAAATTCTGGAGCAGGTTTCGGGCAAGAGTTTCAACGACCTCCTGCATGAGCGCCTCACCGGTCCGCTCGACATGGAAGACACCCGCCTGATGCCGCGTGACGACGATATCGTGCCTCGCCTTGCCGTGCATCACCGGCGCGGCCCTGACGGCAACTGGCTCAAATCCGCCTGGGGCATCGCCATCGGCGGCGAGGGCGGCATGGTGTCCAGCCTGCGCGACATGGTCGTCTGGCAACAGAACCTGCGCGATCCCAAGGTCGGCGACAGAGCCCTGTTCGAACGCATGGCCGATGCAGGCGTGACGATCAACGGCCACGCCTCGCCCTATGGCTACGGTCTCGTGCGGGATACAGGCGGGCCGCTCACCTCGGTCGGTCATGGCGGCTGGATCGCCGGAGCACGCTCGGAATCGGTTCGTTTCGAGGAAGCGGATCTCGGCATCGTCATGCTGTCCAACCATGACGATTTCGCGCCCTATGTGCTGTCGCGCACGATTGCCTACGATCTCCTGGGTGTATCGGCGGGAAGGCCCGACGCCGATTTCGATATCGCTCCCGGCACCTATCGCGAGGAAGGCGGCGACGATGCGTTCCGGATCGAGACCGGCGACGGCCAGCCGCGCCTGATCATGAATATGGGCGGCGCCCCGCTTCTGGCCGTGGATGATGGCAAATGGCAGCCGCAGGCCTCCATCCCCGCCTTTGCGCTGAAGGCCGCGCCCGATGGCGCCATTCTTGCCGAGCGTTTCGGCCGCGTGCGCCGTTTCCTACCCATCGCGCCCGCCGCCATTTCACTGGAAGCGTTTGCGGACCGCGCCTTCCATGCGCAATCGGGCGATTTCCACGGCGAAACCCGGATGGCCGGCGGCGACCTGCAATTGAGCCTGTCCTCGCCGGAAGGCATGCAGCGCGTCAAGCTCGTCGCTTATGGCGCGGATTTCTTTTTCGCCCACCCGATGAGCATGGACGTGCACGATCAATGGCGGGTCTGCCCGTGGGTTCTGCCATGGCTTTTCACCGTGCGGTTCACGCAGGACGGCATGATCGTCAACAGCGATCGCACCAAGCGGCTGACATTGACCGAAATCTGACGGAACTGCAGCGTCGAGAAAGCCCGTCATTGGCGGGCTCGTACAGTGCGAGGCCGGAACATCGAACGCGATGTTCCGGCCTTTTTCGTCATGCCTGCACGAAATGATGCTCGCTGAGCTGGCGATAGTCACGCCGCGGCGGCACATAATCGACGGGCCGCATCGGGCTCTTCAGCTCCTCCACCTGCATCATGCGGCGCAGATGCCGGCGGTCGGGATCGGGGATGGGCACCGCGGAAAGCAGTTTCTTCGTATAGGGATGCTGCGGATTCTCGAAGATTTCCGACCGCTTGCCGATCTCGACGATCTCGCCCAGATACATCACCGCCACGCGATGGCTGACCCGCTCCACCACTGCCATGTCGTGACTGATGAAAAGATAGGCGAGCTTGAGGCTGGCTTGCAATTCGAGCATCAGATTGATGACCTGCGCCTTGATCGAAACATCGAGCGCAGAGACGGATTCGTCCGCGACGATGATCCTTGGATCCATGGCGAGCGCACGGGCGATGCAGATGCGCTGCCGCTGGCCACCGGAAAATTCATGCGGGAAACGATTGGCCATATCCGGCTGCAGGCCGACGCGCTGCAACAGATCGGCCACCTTTTCGCGCGCCTCGGCTCTCGTGCCCATGCGATGCTCGAGATAGGGCTCGGCAATGGCGTCTCCGACCCGGATGCGCGGATTGAGGCTGGCGAACGGGTCCTGAAAGATCATCTGCATCTTGTGGCGCATCCGCCGCAGGGCGCGGTTGTCGAGTTGCAGCACTTCCTCGCCGTCGACTTTTACCGATCCTTCTTCCGGCGTGATCAGGCGCATGATGGCGCGGGCGGTCGTGGACTTGCCGCAACCGGATTCCCCCACCAATGACAGGGTTTCGCCCGGTCGCAGGGTGAGGCTCACATCCTCGATGGCATGCACCCGCCCCTGCAGGCGGCCCAGCAGGCCGGCATGGATATCGAAGCGCTTGACGAGATTCTTCACTTCCAGCACCGGCGGCGCGTCGTGGTCCACCGTGTCGGCCGACACGGTCGGCTCTTCCGGCAGGCCCGTCTTCGGGTCGAGATCGGGAAACCGCAGCGGACGGTCATAGGGCTTCATGGAACCGAGCATCGGCACGGCGGAGAGAAGCGCCCGCGTGTAGGGATGGCGCGAACGGTGGAATATTTCCGACGTCACGCCGCTCTCCACCGCGTCGCCGCGGAACATGACCACCGTGCGATCGGCGATTTCGGCCACCACGCCCATATCGTGGGTGATGAAGAGAACCGAAGTGCCCTCCTCCTGCTGCAAGGTCTTGATGAGATCGAGAATCTGCCCCTGGATCGTCACGTCGAGCGCTGTCGTCGGCTCGTCGGCGATCAGAAGCTTCGGACGCGTGGCAAGCGCCATGGCGATCATCACGCGCTGGCGCATGCCGCCGGAAAAGCGATGCGGATATTCATCGAAGCGCGAGGCGGCGGAGGGAATGCGCACGCGCTCAAGCAGACGGATGGTTTCGGCCCGCGCTTCCTCGCGGCTCATCGGCTTATGGCAGATCAGCGCCTCGGAAATCTGCTCTCCGATGGTGAAGAGCGGATTGAGCGAGGTCATCGGCTCCTGAAAGATCATCGCCACCTCATTGCCGCGCACCTGGCGCATGGCCGGTTCGCCGAGGGTCAATATATCGCGCCCGTTGAGCACGATGCGACCCTCGATGCGGCTGGTGTCCTTCTGGAGAAGCCGCATGATGGACAGCGAGGTCACGCTCTTGCCCGACCCCGATTCACCCACCACCGCGACGGTCTCGCCCGGATTGACGGTGAAGGAGATGTCGCGCACCACGGGCTTCCAGCCGCCTTCCACCAGAAAGGAGGTGGTGAGGTTTTCCACCGAAAGCACGGGCTTAACAGCGTCATTCCGGGTCATGGTCTCTGTTCCTTCCTGAATCCTTGTTCTTTTATTCCGAAACCGGCACCCGCCTTCGGGAGGCATGCCTCAGTCGGGCCAGCGGCGCAGGCTGTCGAAACGACGCTTGTTGCGATCGCCGAGCGGCGTCGCGATGATCTCGTTGGAAGCACGCGCCTTGTCGAGCTCCTCGGCAAGGCGTTTCGCCACCACCGTTTCCTGACCGGGATGCAGGTTGCAGGGATCGAGATAAAAATAATTGTGCTCGATCTCGTGGTCGCGGGCGATGACCGGCGGATTGCCCCGTGCCAACGCATCGACCAGATCCCAGGCGGTAATATGCGCCGTCGCCGCATCGATGGTCACACGCAGGCGGTCGAGCGGATTGTGCGTGGGGTCGGCCTCGATCACGGCGCTCACCCCGTCATAAGCGCCCAGCGTGTCGCGCCAGAGATCGAGGTAGGATTTTTCCCGCGCGCGAATGACGGCGTGATCGCGCTTCTCCCATGCCTCGAGCGCCGCCATGACGCCATAGATGCTCTCCTTGCCGACCTTCATGCCGCGTCCGATACCGGCATTCTGAAGGAAGGCATGGCGCACCATCTCCTTGGCGCCGGCCACGATACCGCTGGTCGGGCCGCCGAGGAACTTATGGCCGGAATAGAGCACCACGTCGGCGCCGGCGTCGAGAAAGCCGCGAAGATCGTATTCCGAGGCCGCATCGACGATCACCGGAATATTGCGCGCATGGCAGATTTCCGCAAAGCGGCTGAGCCCCAGAAGGCCGTAATTGACGACATGATGCGAGACGACATAAACGGCGGCGGCGGTACGCTCGTTGATCGCACCTTCCAGATGATAGTCGTAGGTGCTCGTCGCCTGCCCGATCAGCACGGGCTTTGCCCCGGCGATACGGATCGCCTGATCGACCGGCGCACCATAGCTCACCACATGGCCCATCTGCACGATGATTTCGTTCCTCAGCCCGGCGGTATCCGGCAGGCGCTCTATTGCCGCCAGATCGTCGCGGGTCATGCAGCCCGCCACCGCCAGCGTGATGCCCGCCGAGCAGGAGGCCGTGACGAAGCCGGCTTCGGCCCCCGTCAGGCGCGCAATCACCGCGCTCGCCTTGCGCTGAAGATCGTTGATCTCCACGAATTGCGGCAGGATGCGCGCCATGGCCTCGGCCACTTCAGGCACGGCGATGGACGCGCCGAGCCCCGTCATCGTGCCCGAGACGTTGACGACTTCGCGCAGTCCAAGCATGTTACGAATATTCACATTGGTCATCTTCATCTCCGGACCGATGCGCCGGTGCTGCGGCGCTCATTTTCTGCCTGATCATTCCATAAATCTGGCATCTATTTCCTGTTTATGTAATAATCGATCGATTTCGCCCCCGTTGCCGGGAGTGTGCTTCGCAACCGAATTTTCGATGGAGCCCGTTTCATGCCTGCCGAACAAGCCCTGAAAACCGCGCCTGCGGACGCCACGGAAAAAGCCGCGCGTCGCTCGCGTGTCAGCGGCATCGACCGCGTGCTGCAAGTCCTCGATTTCCTGTACGACACCGGCCGGCCGAGCGGCGCCTACGCCATCGCCAAGTCCATCGGCGCACCGCTCTCCACCGTCTATGTGATCGTGGAGGACATGGTCGAAAAGGGCCTTCTGTCGCGCAGCGCCGACGGCAATCTCTGGCTCGGCGACCGGCTTTACCGTTACGGCCTCGCCTATGCGCGCTCGCTGGATTTCCTGAGCGTCGCCAACAGCGAAATGCACGATCTTTGCCGCCAGATGGGCGAGACGATCCAGCTTTGCGGGCTGGACGGCGATCATATGCAAGTGCTGGCCATGGCCGATGGTCCCGGCCATTTTCAGGTGACCTCGCGGGTCGGCACCCGTGTTCCGCTCAACTGGACGGCGTCGGGCCGCTTGCTGGTCGGCCACCTGCCCGACGAGGAGCGGCTGGCGCTGTTCACGCGCTGCGCGACCGCCTCGCCCACCGGTCGGGCCGACACCGATCCGCAGACGCTGTCCGATGCGGCCAAGCGCGCCTTCGCGCAGCGCTTTTCGGTTCAGGCCGGCGAATCCGACTACGCGGTCGCCTGCATCGCCTCGCCCATCTGCAACGAGAAGGGCGCCTGCGTCGCCACCATCTCGATCGTGCTGCCCGAACAGAAAATCATGGACAACCCGGCACACTATACCGAAAGCGTCCGGCAGTCCGCCGAGCGGATCGAGAAGGCGATGGGCTGGCGCAATCATTGATCCATCCTGTCTCTTTGTCGTGCCGCGGTTCCGAACGGAAAATCGCCACGCACGTCCGGGGCTGCCCTATTCGTGCAAGGCCACGATGGCTTCGATCTCGACGGAAATATTGTTGGGAAGCGAGCCGACGCCGACGGCCGAGCGCGCATGATGACCGGTCGAGCCGAACACTTCGATGAAAAGATCGGAGCAGCCGTTGATCACACGCGGATGCTCGTCGAATTCCGGTTCGGCATTGACCATACCGAGCAGCTTGACGATACGCTTTACCCGGTTGAGATCGCCCAGGGCGTGATGCATGACGGCGAGGAGGTTGATCCCCGTCAGGCGCGCGTGCCCGTAGGCTTCCTCGACCGAGACCGCGCTGCCGACCTTGCCCTTGTACAGCGTGCCGTCGGTTTCGAGCGGGCCTTGCCCCGACAGGTAGAGCACATTGCCCTCCTGGACATGGGTGACGAAATTGGCGATCGGGGGCGGCGCGTCGGGAAGCCGGATGCCGAGGGCTTCCAGGCGTTCATAGGGATCGATATCTTCGCCGGTCGTTGAATGTGCGGTACGGGTCGGCACGGGAACTCCTGTCATTCGGCGGCGCGCAAACGGCAGCCACCCTCATTTTGCTCGATATGATCAGCGGTAATCATAGCCATGGCTGTGGTCGACACAGTCCACGGCGTCCGGCTGGTAACGGGCGGCCGGGAAGACGTCGCCGCCGATGATGGCGTAGCGCGGTTCGAAAAGCCGATCGAGCGTCGCCTTGTGACCGAGCGAATCCACCACGGACAATTCGGTATCGACAAGGTCGAAGATCGTGAACTCGCTGCGTGCGCCGGGCTTCAGCAAGTCGTTCATCGGCAGGCGGATCACTTCCGCCGGAGCGTGGGTCACCGCGTCCACGACCTTTTCGAACGGCATCCCGACACTCAGGAGCTTCGACATGGTGGTGCCCAGATCCCAGACCGACTGGTTCATGCTACGCAGATGGACATCGGTGGAAATGGAAAACGGCAGCAGGCCGCGCTGGATGGCTATTTCCGCGACCCTGAACGAGAAGGACGCGCCGCCATGGCCGATATCGAGGCGAATGCCGTCTTTCGCGCAACGCTCGGCCAGCTGGAACAGGTCCTCGTCCTCGATGATGCTGCTGCCGACCTTGCCGTTGAAGCAGTGGGTCACGATATCGCCGGGGCCGAGAATTTCCAGCACTTCGTCATAGAGCGCGGGCGGCTCGCCCACATGCACCATCATCGGGATCTTCAGGATCTTTGCGATCTTCTTGCCGACCTTGACCGGCGTGACGCCCCAAGAGCCGGTGATGACATGGCTCGCACGCACCTTGATGCCGACGATGTGCTCGCGATTGGCCTCATAGCAGGCAACGATGCGGTCGAGATCGATGGAGCGGATGTCGCTGAGTTCGCTGACGCGGTTGCAGGCGACGAGGCCGATGGAGCCGAGATTGAGGAACGCTTTGATGCGCTCGCGCGATTGCTCGATGATATATTCGCGAAAGCCATGAAAATTGGCTTCGCCCGCCGAGCCGGCATCGACGATGGTGGTCACGCCGCGCTGCACGCCGCACAGATTGGGCCGGACGGAAATATCCGTGCCGCCATGCCAGACATGCGCATGAAGATCGGTCCAGCCGGGCGAAATCCACGCGCCCTTGCCATCGATCACCCGTCCGGCGTCGGCGCGGGGCAGATCCTTGCCGACCGCGGCGATCCTGCCGTCGGCGCCGACGAGGATGTCGACCGGCGCGGTATGGCCGTCAGCACCCAGAGCCACGGGTTTGACGTTGGCAATAAGCAGCGAGATATTGGACGAAGCATGCGCCGGCATGAGATCATATATCCTTTTTCAGGCGGGGATCGAGAAGATCGCGGAAACCGTCGCCCACCATTTGCAGCGACAGCACGGAAAGAACGATGGCGGCGCCGGGAAACAGCGTCATCCAGTCGGCTTGCCCGACATATTGACGGCCCGCCGCGATCATCGTGCCCCAGGTGGGAATTTCCGGGCTGACGCCGAGACCGAGGAAGGACAGACCCGCTTCCGCCAGCATGGCGCTCGCGAACAGGAACGTGGCTTGCACCATGATCGGCGAGACCAGATTGCGCAGCACATGGCGCGTCAGGATATGCGGCGTCGATACGCCCATGGAGACGGCAGCCTCGACATAGGGCAGTTCGCGGATCACCAATGTCGAGGCGCGCACCACGCGGGCAAGGCGCGGCGCATAGACGATGGACAGCGCCACGATCACCGTCGCCAGAGACGGCCCCAGCGCCGCGACCAGCGCGATCGCCAGCAGGATATCGGGGAAAGCCATCATCGCATCGATGAGCCGGGCGACGGGCGCGTCGAGCTTCGGAAAGAAGCCCGCCAGCAGCCCCATCGTCACGCCGATGACAGAGGTGAGCGTGACCACGGCGGCCCCGACGAGCAGCGACAGCCGCCCCGCATAGATGGTGCGCGAAAAGACGTCGCGCCCGAACTCGTCCGTGCCGAACCAATAGACGCCCGAGGGCGGCTTGAGGCGATTGACGATCGAGAGCTTGTAAGGGTTGTACGGCGCGATCCACGGCGCCAGAATCGCGAGCAGCGCGAAGACGATCAGGATCGCGAGACCGACGGCAACGGTCTTGCGCTTCAAAAGCCGGCGCAGGAATTTTGCGCGTTCGCTCCGGGAGCCGGCAGCAATGACGGGTTCGATGGCGGTATCGGTCATCAGTAGCGCACCCTCGGATCGACCAGCAGGTAAAGCATGTCGATGGCAAAATTGATCAGCACGTACAGCGCGGCGATAATGAGAAGCGCGCCCTGAATGACGGGATAGTCGCGCCGCAGCACCGCGGACACCACCAGATTGCCGACACCAGGCAGGCCGAACACGGTCTCTGTGACCACCGCGCCCGAAATCAGCACGGCCATGGTGAGGCCGATGACGGTGATGATCGGGATCAAGGCGTTCTTCAATGCATGCTTGAGAATGACACGCCGCTCATCCAGCCCCTTGGCGCGCGCCGTGCGCACATAATCGTCGCTGAGAACATCGAGCATCGATGCGCGGGTGAAACGCAGGATCAGCGCGGAGGAAACCAGCCCGAGGGCGATCGCCGGCAGGCTCAGATGCCACATGCGGTCGAGAAAGCCCGCATCCGGCCCGCCATAGCCCGACACCGGGAACCACCCGTGACGCACGGCGAAAAACTGGATCAGCAACAGGCCGAGCCAGAAGCTTGGAATGCTCGCGGCAAGCATGGCGAGCGTGGTCGCGGCCTGATCGACAAGGGAGCCGCACCGGTAAGCGGCGTAGATGCCCATCGGCAAGGCGACGACGCAGGCGATGATGATCGAAAACAACGTCAGGAAGAAGGTGGGTTCCGCGCGGTCCCCGAGCGCGGTCAGCACCGGTTGGTTGAGGAAGATCGATTGGCCGAGATCGCCTTTCAGCAGACTGCCGATATAATAGACGTACTGCAAGATCAGCGGCTGATCGAGCCCCATCTGCGCCCGCAGGGCGGCGACATCGGCCTGCGTGGCGTCCGGCCCCAGCATCACCGCCGCCGGATCGCCCGGCGTGACGCGGACGATGATGAAAACGATCGTAACGACCAGGAACATCACGACGATCATGCCGATCAATCTTTGAATTATGTAGCGTATCATGACGTATGACGGTTCCGGCGTTCTAACGGGAGTATGCGAGCTCCGGCCGGGCTGGCCCGGCCGGATTCATCGCGTTATTGCTTTACCGATGCATTCCAGAAATAGGGCCACGGCGCCGGCGTTACCCCCTCCAGCTTCCTGGACTTGGCGGAAACCGCGTTGAAATCGCCGACCTTGATGAACGGCACTTCGTCCATGATCACCTTCTGCACGTCGGCCCATAGAGCCACGCGCTTCTGCGGGTCGGATTCTGCATTGAAGGCATTCACCGCCTTGGCCCGGTCCGGCGTGTCCCAGTGGCCCGGTGCGCTGGTCGACAACATGCCGATCAGGGACGGCTCCGGCAGGAAGGGCGAGTGGGTGATGTAGATGTCCCAGAGCTTGGGATCGCCACGGCGCTGGGTCAGCGTCGCCCAGTCCACCACCTGAAGATCGACCGTGAAGCCGGCCGCCTTCAGATATTCGGCGGCAACCTGCGCCATCTTGTAGTGGAACTCGTACTGGCGGCTGGTCAGGATGCGGAGCGGCTCGCCCTTGTAACCCGCCTGCTTCAGCAATTCGCCCGCTTTCGCAGGGTCGGCGACGTTATAGTGCCCCTCGACGCCCGCTTGCGTATGCCAGGCGAAACCCTCCGGATAGAGCGCAGCGTCCGCCGAATAGAAATCCTTGGACCCGAAGGCGGCGATCATCATGTCCTCGTCGCCGAGCGCGACCTGCACGGCCTGGCGAAGCGCCTTGTTCTTGGTGATGCCCTCGCCGGAATTGAGAACGAAAACCGCCATTCCGAAAGGCTTCAGCATGACGGGCTCGGACGCATCCGAACTCTTGATGCGGTCGTAGGATTCGACCGGAATGGAATCCACATAGTCATACTGGCCGGAAATCGCCGCCTCGACACGCGTATTGGCGTCGGGCACCGGCACGAAGCGGATCTCATCCAGATATTGGTGGCGCGCGCCGCCATAGCCGTTGCTGTCGCCCGGAGGGGACTGATAGCCGTCGAAGCGCTCGAGCTGGATATACTGGTCCGGCTTGCGCTCCTTCAACTTGTAAGGCCCGGTGCCGATGAATTCGGTCAAAGGCTCCGCCTGCTTGGAAGCGGGCAAGATGATCGCCGCCGAATTGTTGAAGGCGAGCAGCGAAACCAGCGGCGCATAGGGTGCAGAGAGCGTGATCCTGACCGTCAGCGGATCGACCGCCTCGATCTTCTGGATCATGGTGGCGGTCTGCTTGCCGCGCGAAGCCACCTTGGTCCAGCGCTCGAGCGACGCGACGACGTCCTTCGACGTCATCTCCGTGCCGTCGTGGAATTTCACGCCTTGCCGGAGCTTGATCACATAGGTCTTGCCGTCGGCGCTGATGTCCGGCAGCGCTGCTGCCAGAAGCGGAGTCGGCTTCCAGCTTGCGTCGAAAGTATAGAGCGTTTCGAAAATATGCTGGCTGACGATGCCGACCAGATCGGCGGTCGAAACCATCGGATCCAGCGTCGGCGGCTCGCCGATCGTCGCAACGGTGATCACCCCGCCCTTCTGTTGCGCAAAAGTAAACGGCGCAGATGCGATCAAGGCCGCGGAAACAAGCGCTGCAAGTTTGAGATATTTCATTCCCCTCTCCCTTTATTATCCAATTATGGAATAGAAGATTTAATAGTGGAATAATAGACCGGCGAGAGTTTGTGTCAAGAGCGGAAAGGCAGCCGCAAAAGAAGAGGGAGGGATCGCGGCCTGCCGCAGCGAGTGGGTCTCGGTTGCCGTCAGGCGTTGTCGCCCGGCTTTCGTGTCAGCCCGGCCCGCCTTTGAAAGCCGGAAAAACGCGGCAGGCAGATGCCATCTGCGATCCGGCCAAAGGAGCACAAACCTTCCTCGGCCGCAGCATGGGCCGAAGGCGAAAATCGCCCGCGCAGCGTTGCCGGGCTTCCCGGTCGAGGAGATCATACCGGCGATTTGAGGATAGAGCGAGACGACCTTGGCGGAGTCTCTCAATTGGCCGGCGAAGGCGGCAGTGAGCCTGCTCACCTTCACGGGCAAACTGATGGTCTCGGCACACGTTCTTCCATGTCCGAAAAGCTGTGTTCCATTACCTGTGGAAGCGCCTCTTCCAATAAGGAAGAAAGACCGGGCGCTACCTCGGTGGAGGTCTCAAACCGCGAGGAACCCGCCGTCAATGGGTAGTACGGCGCCAGTTACCATTGCGCTGCCGTCGGACAGCAGCAGAGCGATCGCCTGTGCCACCTCCTCCACTTCGGCAAAACGGTTGAGCGGATGGCGCACCATCATCGCCGCGCTCTTGGCCGGATCACTCCAGGCTTCCACGGCCAGCTCGGTCAGCGTGATCGTCGGCGCGACGGCATTGACGCGGATGCCATGCGGGCCGAGTTCCTTGGCCATCACGCGGGTTGCCCCTTCCAGGCCGGCCTTCGAGGCCGCGTAGCAGAGATGATCCTGGAAGCCGCGATGCCCGGCAATGGAGGTGATGTTGACGATCGCCCCGCCGCCGCCTGCCGAGAGGCGGGCGCGGGCAAACTCCTGGCAGCAGATCAGCGCCGCGCGCAGATTGATGCCCAGCACGGCTTCGTATCCCGCATCGGTCATTTCGATGACGCTCTCCAGCACGTTGATACCCGCGCTGTTGATCAGGAAATCGCAGGTTCCCGCCTCGAGCATCGCCTGACGCGCCGCAACGGGATCGGCCAGATCGACGCAGATGCCTCGCCCGCCGATCTCCGCCCGCAGGCTGTCGAGATCGGATTGCGTGCGACTGATCGCGATGACTTCGGCGCCGCGGGCGGCCATCAGCTGTGCGCATGCGCGGCCGATCCCCTTGCCTGCACCCGTGACGATGACGGATTTTCCGGTGAACTGCATGATCTCTCCTTGGCGGGTTCAGATGGGTTGAAACATAACTTGCGTCGCCCGCATGGATATCACACCCGGCGCGAGGAGGGCGTTGCCGCACGCGGCACCCGGGCTGCGTGATCGGACGCCCATCGCCGCCCTGCCCGTCTCAGACGCGATCGAAGTTGGTGGGAAGCACGATCATGTCGCGTATCGTCACCGTTCGCTTCCGCGTCAGCATGTAGAGCACGGCATCCGCAACCTCGGACGGGTCTATCAGGCTCCCCGATTCCTTCGCCTTGCGCAGGTTCTCCTCCGGCCAGTCGGCCAACAATGCCGAGACCACGGGGCCGGGCGAAACCTGCATCACCCGCACGCCATGCGGTATCATCTGCCGTCGCATCCCCTGCACGAAACTCGTGATCGCCCATTTCGAACCGGAATAGACCGGTTCCCAATAGGTCGGGAAATGTCCGGCGATCGAGCATGTCACGACGATGTCGCCGGTCTTGCGGTCGATCATATGGGGCAGCACGTCGCGGACGTTCTTCATCACCGCGTTCACGTTCAGATTGAGCATCCGATCGATCGCCTCGTCCGTCGTGTCCTGGAGGTCGCCGCCGATGTAGATCCCCGCATTGCAATAGAGGATATCAATGCGATCGACCTTCGCCAACACCTCGGGCACCATGGCGGCGCAGCTTTCGGCATTCAAAAGATCGGTGACTTGCGCCACTGCGTTCGGTCCGAGCCGCGCTGTCAGATCCTTCAGCGCGGCTTCGTTGCGGTCGACCATCACGACTATCGCGCCGTGGGCCAAAAGTGCCTCGGTCGTGGCAAGCCCGATGCCGGAGGCAGCACCGGTGACAACGGCAATCTTGCCGTCGAGAGATTTGGACATTGTCTTCGCTCCTGGTTGTAAAAGGTCCGTGGAAAGCTCAGCGCCATTCGCGCCCGATATAGATGGCGAGCAATATGATGCCGCCCTTGATGACGTCCTGAAGATAAGGGTTGATGCCCATCAGATTGAGGCCGTTGTTCAGGATGCCGAGAAGCACGGCCCCGATCAGCGTTCCAATGATCGCTCCCCGCCCGCCTGCGATCGAAGAGCCGCCGAGCACGACCGCCGCGATGGCATCCAGCTCGAAGCCCACTCCGGCATTGGGCTGGCCGCTCATCAGGCGCCCGGTCAGTACGACCGCCGCAAGCGCGGCCGTCAATCCCGAGATGCCATAGACGGCAAGCTTGATCCGCTGCGTCTTCACTCCCGACAGCTTCGCGGCCAGTTCGTTGCCGCCGATGGCATAGACATGGCGCCCGAAAGCGGTACGGTTGAGCAGCACCCAGGCCACAGCGTAGATGACGACCATCAGGATGACCGGCACGGGGACGAAACCGATGCGCCCCACTCCGAACCATGAGATCCAGCCAGGGATTCCGCTGATCGGATAGCCGCCCGAATAGATCAGTCCGAGACCGCGCGCCATGCCCATCGTGGCGAGCGTTACGATAATTGCGGGCATCCGGCCCCAGGCAACGAGCAACCCGTTCAACAGTCCGATCCCGAGGCCGGCCGCCAGTGCTGCGACCAGTGCCACACTGCCCGGCAGGCCGGCATTCACCGTTAATCCGGCAATCAGCGTGCCGACCAGCGCCATCACCGCACCGACCGACAAGTCGATTCCGCCGGTCAGGATGACCATGGTCATGCCCACCGCAATGATTCCGTTTATCGAGACCTGCCGCAATACGTTCATGATGTTGCTGAGGCTGAAGAAGTCGTCGCTCGCGATCCCCATCAGGATCGAGACCACGATCAACCCGGCAAAAGGCAGTGCGAGAGGTGAATGGATCGTCCGGCCAAGCAAGAGCCCACCTGCGCTGACGCCTGTGTCTTTCACTGCATTATGCGACATGTTCCACTCTCCCGGTTGTGGCAAGGGTCATGATTTCCTCCGATGTGATACGCTCGCCTTCGACCGTTGCGACGATGCCGCCTGAACGGAATACGCAGACCCGATCCGACATCCCGACCATCTCCGGCAGTTCGGACGAGATCATTATGATGGAATGCCCGGCGGCCGTGTATTCGCGCATCAGCGCGTAAATCTCCGTCTTAGCGCCGACATCGATGCCGCGCGTCGGCTCATCGAAGATCAGCACGCGCATGTCATGGTTCAGCCAGCGCGCAATGACCACCTTCTGCTGATTGCCACCCGACAACGTATCGACACGCGCCATCGGGCCGGACGCCTTGACGCGAACCTGGGCCATGGCGGCCTCGGTCGCGGCACGCTCCTTCTTCAGGTCGATGAACCAGTGCGCGCGCCGGTATCTGCCATAGTTGTTCAGCGAGATGTTTTGAAGAATCGAGAAGCTGGTGATCAGCCCCTGTTCCTTGCGGCTCTCGGGCAAAAGGCCGATGCCGTGCATCAGCCCTTCATCCGGTCCGGCAAAACGTTTCTCGACGCCGTCCAGCCTCATCTTGCAGCGCGCGGCGGGCAAGGCGCCGAGCATGGCAAGCACGGTTTCGGTTCGCCCCGAACCGACGAGGCCCGCAAAACCGAGGATTTCTCCCTGGCGCAATTCGAATCGCGAGACGGGGCCGCCCCTGCGAAGCTGCAGCTCCTCGACCTGCAGCACCGGAGGGCGGGTCTGGGCAGGCGGCTTGGGAGGGAAACTCTGGTCGAGCCTGCGGCCGACCATCATCTCCACCAGACGGTCGTTGTCGACGTCGGACACCGCGCAGGTGGCGATGAAAGCACCATCGCGCAGTATGGTGATGCGGTCGCAGATCTCGAAAATCTCTTCGAGATGGTGCGAGATGAAAACGATCGCCACGCCCTGCCGGCGAAGCTCGCGCATCACTTTAAACAGATGCTCGACCTCTGCCGGGGTCAGTGTCGCTGTCGGCTCGTCGAGAACGAGGAATCTCGCATCGAGCGCCAATGCCTTGGCGATTTCCACGAATTGCTGCTCGGCAACCGACAGGCGATTGACGGGCAGGTCGAGATCGATCTCGACGGAAAGCTTGCGCATCAGCTCGGCCGCCCGCGCGCGCATGGCCCGGCGGTCGAGCAGGCCGAGCCGGTTCGTCTTCTCGCGCGCGAGGAAGATATTCTCGATCGCGTTCAACCAGGGGATCAGGCTGAATTCCTGAAAGACGACGCCGACTCCCGCCGCGATCGCCTCGTCGTAGTTGGCGAAGCGGCGCTCGGCGCCGTCCAGCCGGATTGTGCCTTCGCTCGGCTGAAGGATGCCACACAGGATCTTCATCAGCGTGGACTTGCCCGCGCCGTTTTCGCCAAGAAGGGCATGAATCTCGCCTGGGCGCAGGGTCAGATCGACGCCGCGCAAAATCTCGATCGCGCCAAAGTTCTTGCGGATCCCGGCCAGTTCAAGCATCGAAATCTCCTGTGGGTTAAGGACAAGCCCGCCCCCGGCTTGCGACCGGGGACGGACTCGGGGAGGAAACCGTTACCAGCTGAAGCCTTCGGCGTTTTTCTTGTCGACCACGCGGACGTCGATCGGCACTTCCTTCGGCACCACGCGCGCGCCCCATTTCAGGGCCAGCGCCATCCCCAGCGCCACGCGCACCTGATCGCGCGGGAACTGGGCAGTGGTTTCGATGAAGGGCGTGCCGTCGGCAATTGCCTTGACCACTTCGGGCGCACCGTCGACCGACGTCAGCTTGATGTCCTTGCCGCTTTCCTGGATTGCCGCAAGCGCACCCATTGCGCCGCCGTCATTGACCGAGAAGATGCCAGCAAGTTTCGGATGCGACTGGATCAGGTTCTCGGTCACGCCGAGGGCGACCGAGCGATCCTGACGGCCGTTCTGGGTATCGACGAGCTTGATGTCCTTGAATTCCGCAAGCGCGGCTTTGCAACCCTCGACGCGTTGCAGGATCGGCACGACGGCAATCCCGTCCAGAATCGCAACCTCGCCCTTGCCGCCGAGCGCTTCACCCAGATACTTGCACGACATATAGCCCGCGTCGCGATTCTTCGAGCCGACGAAGGTGTCGACAGGGCCGGAGGCGTTGGCGTCGACCGCGACCACGATCACGCCCTTGTCCTTGGCGGCCTTGACGGCGGCTTCCACTCCCGCGCTGTCGGTCGGATTCAGCAGGAGGATGTCGATGTTCTGTTGCAGCATGTCCTCGACGTCCGAGATCTGCTTGGCCACGTTATGGGCCGCATCGGTGACGACGACTTCCGCGCCGATGCTGGCAGCTTCCTCCTGCAGCGTTTTCTGCATGAGCACGAAGAAAGGATTGTTCAGCTCCTGGAAGCTCATGCCGATCTTCAGCTTGTCCTGCGCGAAGGCCGGAGCAGCGGCGAGCACGACCAGCGCGGTGGCGGCGAGAAGCATCTTCTTCATCATTGTTTTCTCCCTTAACGTGAAAGCAGGAACGACCTGCCGTTGCCGGAACGGCGCCTGCCGTCCGGATGCATGAATGGCTGTGTCTTGCGGGTTGGGTTGAGGTCAGCCGGCCATGGCGAATGCCTTGTTGGCCGCGAATGTGTGACGGAATTCAGAAGGCGCCATGCCCTTCAACTTGAGGAAGTGCCGGTTGAAGTTCGACAAGTTGGAAAAGCCGACATCGTAGCAGATCTTGGCCACCGCCGCCTCCGGCGCGGTCAGCAGCATTTGGCAGGCAAGGTCGATGCGGAGCTGATTGCGGTAGCGCACCAGCGTCGTGCCGGTATGACGCTTGAAAGCGCGGGAAAAGGCGCTCGGGCTCTGGCCCAGCATGCGGGCGAGCTCCGCCTCCTCGATCTGCTCGATCAGATGTTCCCGCAAATAGGACAGCGCGCGGTTGATCCCGCCGTGATGAACGCCGCCAAGGTCGAGTTCATAGCTAAGGCTGGCCAGCACCTCGGGAGCGGGAGCGCACGCCAGGATACCGAGGATTTCCCAGAAGAGAGCAAGGCGGCGCAGCCCCTGCGCCTCGATCAGCCGCTCCATGAGCGGGCGCACGGCCGCGCTGGTTTCGTCGTCGAACAGCAGACCCCGGCGGCTGCGGTCGAGCAGCGGACGGACGGCCTCCATTTCGGCCATGGCGGCGCTTGCATCCTCGATGAAAGCCTCGGGAAACTGAATCACCAGCGAATGGACGGGAACAACCTCGTCAGGGCCGACATCGCTTATCCAGCTCTGTGGGAGATTCGGACCGGTCATGATCAACTGACCGGGGCCGAAACTGCCGACATGGTCGCCGATATAGAAGGTGCCCGACGTCGCCGCCACCAGATGGATTTCGTATTCGGGATGGTAGTGCCAGCGCACCGTGCGGAACGGATAGCCATGCATCCAGGCGGCGAAAGATTCGCCTTTGCGGATATGGACCAGTTCAAGATCCGGCTGCATCACATTCCTCCTCCCCCGTCGCTCCCTGCAAGGCATAGCCTTCCGGTCTCCCTTTCCGGCGCAGCTGCGAGATTTACCAACGGTAATCTTTCCCGGGGATAAGTATCCACCTCATGGCGGAGAAATGTCTGATACTTTTTTGACGTTCACGCGCAAAAACTGCAACCCTGCCGGATTTCTCGTCGAGTGGCGTGCTCGTGCCGGCTCAGGCGGGCTGGTGAGCCGAAGCGGCGCGGAGCGTGCGCAAAATGCGTTGCGTCAACAAGCAGTTCCGCCGCTCCTCACGAAAAAGCGGCTTCTTGCAGAGCAAATCACCGCGGCCGCAATTTCCCGGCGCGGGTGCCGCGCGTCAAAGCGCGTCGCTTCCGAGCACCCGCTTCAGAAAGGCGCGGGTGCGTGGTTTCTGAGGATTGCCGAAAAACTCATGCGGCAGCCCGCTTTCATGCACTTCTCCATCCGCCAGAAAATAGACTTTACTGGCGACCTCGCGGGCGAACTGCATCTCATGCGTTGCCAGGATCATCGTCATGCCATCCTCGGCCAGTTGGCGAAGGAGGCCGAGAACCTCCTGGACGAGCTCCGGATCGAGCGCCGAGGTGACTTCGTCAAGCAGCAGAAGCTTCGGACTCATCGCGAGTGCCCGGGCGATCGCGACACGCTGTTGCTGCCCGCCGGACAGGCGATCGGGATATGCGTCCGCCTTGTCCCTCAACCCGACTTTCGCGAGCATCTCGAATGCAAGCTCCTGCGCCTCGGCCTTGTTCATGCGCAGGACATGACGCGGAGCCAGCATGACGTTTTCAGCCACGCTCATCTGGGGAAACAGATTGTAGCTCTGGAACACGATGCCAAGGTGCTGGCGCACCGCGTCCAGATCCACTCCGGGATCGGTGATGATCTCCCCGTCGAAGGTGATCATTCCGTCCTCTATCTTCTCCAGTCCATTGATGCATCTAAGCAAGGTGGATTTGCCGCTGCCCGAACCGCCGATCAGGCAAGCGACCTCATGGCGATCGACCTCAAGACTGATGCCTTTGATGACATGGTGATTGCCATAATACTTCTGAACGTTCGTAAGGCTTACGAGGGCCATTTTCAGCTCCGGGACAGGCGGGCGCGACGGTCCCGCTGGGCGAGGTACTCAGTCAGCCGCGTCAGGGGCAGCGTGATCACGAGAAAGCAGATGGCGACGCCTGTATAGGGGGCAAGGCTCGCGCTATAGCTTGAAACTGCCTGCGCTCTGTTGACGGCATCCAGGACGCCGAGAATGGTGACGAGCGAAGTGTCCTTCTGAAGACTGATGAAACTGTTGAGCAAAGGCGGAATGACATGACGGACCGCTTGCGGCAGGATGACCAATCGCATCGTCTTGGCACAGCTTAATCCGAGAGAGCGCGCGGCGGCGCCCTGGCTCCAATGTACGGAGTGGAGGCCGGCCCGAAATACTTCCGCGACATAGGCGCCATAATTCAATGTCAGGGCGAGGCATGCCGCCTGGGCATCCGTGAGATCGGAAAGCACCGGCAATCCGGTTCGCCGCAATCCGAGACCGATGATCAGCAGGACCAGAAGCGATGGAATGCCGCGAAAGACATCCGTGTAGACCGCCGCGATGAAGCGGGTCGGCGCTGCCGACGGCCCGGGAATCTCGCGGACGACGGCAACGATCATCGCCCAGATCAGGATAAGAACCTCGCAGACGACGAAGAGTTCGATATTGATCAGGAAGCCGCCCAGGATATAGCTGGCATTGTCGCGCAGCAGGTCGAAGTCGAAGAACGTATAGAATACGGCGCCGCCATTCGCTGCGAAAATAAGGACCGTCAAACCAAGCAGAGCAAGCGCACAGCCAAGGCTGACGGCAAACCAGGACCAGCTCTTGCCCCGCGCAAGATCGACCCGGCTTTGCCGCAGATTGCTCGTGGCAGATCGTCTCGCACGCAGCAGGTAGAACAACCCGACAAGTCCGGCGGGCAGGCAGAATATCAAGCCAAGAACGGAAAGAAGAAGGTAACGCCCCCGACGGATCGACGTCACCGCCTCCAGCCGGCGTGCCATAGAGCTGCTGTCTTCAATTGCGTTCATTATCACTCCTGCAGCGCAAAGGATGCTTTCGCCGTCATCGAAAAGGAAGGCGGCGGTGTCGCGACCACCGCCTTCGCCGACGTTATTGTATTTCTATGCGCTTGTACTTCGAAGGATCGACGCCATTCGGCGCCAGATACTGCTCCATCCAGTTCTTCATCAGCCCTTCGGACTTGAATTTTGCCAGCTCGGCGTTGAGCGCCGATACATTGCCATCGGGGGCGGATTTGGGAAGCTGGGCGGCGGCACACGGCGCGGGCACGCCCTTCAAGGCAAGAATTCCCGCAACTTCGGTGTTTTCAAAACCGGCAGCGCGCGTGCGGCCGGCAACGCTTGAGAAGTCGTCGAGTATCGCGTCGACCGTGCCCGACAGCAGGGCGTTATATTCGGTGGGGCCGTCCTGGAAAGCCTTCGGCTGCTTGTCGGGGCTGAGTTTCTGCAGGATCAGGCCGGCATAACCGCCGGTCACATGTCCCCATTGCAGCTTCTTTGCGTCCGCTTCCGTGGCCAGCTTCGTCCCCTTCTTCACCAAAGCACCGGAATCCTCGACATAATAGCAGTCGGAGTATTTGTTCACCTTCTCGCGCGCCGGCGTTTTGAAGATGGTCATCAGGCCGATATCATAGCCTGTCGCCGTGCCTGAAATGAGCGGCGTGAACGAAATGTTGCGGAACACGACTTTCGGAATGCCCCAGTCCTTGGCGAGCTGTTCGGCCATCGCCCATTCGACTCCACCCTTGACATTGTCGGGATCGGTACCGTTCATCCAGCCCGGATTGCCGACTTCCGTGGCGATGACCAGAACTCCCGGCGTCGCCGTCTGGAACTTGGCGTCCGCCGCGCGGCTCGCCGGCGCGGATGCGGCAAGCATGCCGCCCGCAAGCAACGCAATCAACTTTGCTGCAGATCCCGATTTCGTCATTATCCATTCCCCTTTGATATGGCTGGCTCGCGCATTCTCTGGTTTATTGAGCACGATAAATACCTTTGTATACGCCACGATATATATTGTCAATATCGGGATCGCTTTGCAACGCCATCGCATGTCTTTGCAAGAAGACGGTTAAAATATCTATTTATAACAGCATATTAAGCTGAATCCTCAGAAGGAAGCGTTGCGTAGACGAATAAAAATCCAGCCTCCACGCGCATCCGATTCTTGACATAATATATTTTAAAATATATTTCAGTGGTCGTCTGTGACCGGCAAGGCAACGAGGCACCCAGAGGCGACCCATGAGCTCACCCTTACGGCAAGCTTTTCAAAGCCGGAATCCGGCGCCGGCTGCATCCCGTCAAGCAGGCCCGCAAAGGGTTGGCAACGCAGCGCTTCATGAGAACGGACGAAGCTTGGATCCGCAACTGACCAACCTCAACCTCCAAATCGATCGGCCCGGATATCGGCCTCGATCGATGGAAGAACCTGGAAACTGAATAGTCGAGGGATGAAATCGTGCGTATTTGCACTCTTCGAGCCGTTGGTGATCGCGATGGAAGCACGACATCGTCCGCAGCCGCACCGCCGACAGCCTGCGGCAGCGTACCGTCGCGCGCCCCTGCGCTGCAGCTGTGCCTCTACGTGCTGATGTTCAGCGTCTGGGGGTCGAGTTTCTTTTTCACGTCACTCGCTCTTCGCAGCTTCAACGGCTTCACCGTTCCGGTTCTGCGCATGCTCCTGGCAATGCTCGTGCTTGGAGCGATTGTCCGCATTCGCGGGCTGAGGCTACCGCGTAATCCCGTTATATGGATGCATCTCGCCTTTCTCGGCGCGCTGAACATCTCGGTTCCCTATATCCTGCTGACGCTGGCCCAGCTTCACGTCCATTCCTCGCTCGCAAGCGTGCTGAGCGCGACGACGCCTTTGTTCGCCTTTCTGTTTTCATGGCTGCTCATGCGCACGGAACGCTTCAACCCGATGCGCGCGCTCGGGCTTCTCGTCGCATTCGCCGGGATTGCCGCACTGTATGGTTTTCAGCCGCAAACAGGCGGCAGTTTCAATGCATGGGCACTGGTCATCGTCGTGAGTTCAGCGATGTTCGCCGCCGGAAACGTCTATACGCGCCGTTTCCTCAATGCCGTCCATCCCTTTGTCATCGCATTCCTGCAAATCGGCCTCGGCGCATTCTACCTGATGGTCTCGGGCTTGCTGACCGGCACATTGCAGATCGGCACGCCAAGCCTCATCTCCGTTCTCGCTATTCTGGAACTCGGCATCGCCGGCTCCGCTCTCACCTATTTGCTGTTCTTCCACTTCATCCGGCTGTGGGGATCCACTGCGGCATCGCTGAACACCTATTTCCAGCCGATGGTCGGCATCACGCTCGGCGTACTGGTGCTCGGGGAACGCGTGAGCGCGACAGGATGGCTGTCTCTCGCCACGGTGCTCTGCGGCGTCGTCATCTTCGGCATCGGCTCATTCCTCTCGTTGCGCCGGAGGCCTGCCGCCATGGCAGCTCCGCGCCACACTTCCATTTGAAACGGCTATTCTCCGGAGTCTGAAAATGAACCGAGCCTATACAACAGCGCAAGTTGCCATCGTCGGAGCAGGTCTCAACGGCGCGGCCGCGGCCTTCTTCCTGGCGGAACGAGGCATCAGGAATGTGGTCGTGATAGACCGGGATTATCCCGGCGCCGGCGCTTCGAGCCGCGGCATGGGCCTGTTGCGGACGTTTCACGCCAATGAACCCGAGGCGGTGCTAGCCCTTAAGAGCCTCGATGTTTTCACCCATTGGAAAGAGCGTGTCGGGGGCAGCGCCGGATTTCGCCGTACCGGCTTCCTGTGGCTCGATAGCGCCGATCGACGCGGCGCGCTGCAGACACATGTCGACATGCTGCGGCAGATCGGCAGCAACAGCCGGATCATAGACGGCGCGGAAATTGCGGAACGCCAGCCGCATCTGGCGGCCGAAAACACGATTGCCGTCTATGAGCCGGATTGCGGCACCGCCTACGGCGCGAAAGCCAATGAATCACTGCTGGTCAATGCCATGGCGCGTGGCGTGCGGCTGTTGACGCGTACCCCCGCCCTCGGCCTCATCGCGGCGGGAGGACGCGCGGTAGGCGTCATTACGCCTCAAGGTGAAATACATGCGGACGCAATCGTCCTTGCCGCGGGCGCCTGGTGCGCGCCATTGGCCCGAAGCATCGGCATCGAGCTGCCCGTTCAAGCGCGTCGGTTGACCATCGGCAGAGTGATCCTCCCGGCCGACGTGAAACATCCGATGACGTTTCTGGACGGAAGGTTCGACACGTCGTTTCGGCCCGAAGATGGAGGCACCGCCCTTATCTCCATGCGCGACGATCGTTATGGCCAGACCATCGATCCCGATCAGCGCAAGGAAGACGTCGATCCCGCGGCCGTCGCCCGCGGTATCGCGAAAATCCGCCAACGCATTCCCGCAGCCGAACGTTTCGTCGGCATCAATACCTGGACCGGCGTTGACGGTTTCACGCCGGACTTCAAGGGCATCTACGGCCAGCATCACGAATGCCGCAACCTGTACCTCATGGCGGGCGGCAACGAAAAGGGTTTCAAGGTCTCGCCGGCTGTTGGAATGGGAACGGCCGAGTGGATCGCGACGGGCCAAAGCCGCGATATCGGCAAACCCGAATTCTCTTCGGCCCGGTTCGCCGACGGCGCAGAGGTATCCGGCGCCGCAATCGGCGTTGATGAACTGATTTAGAGCACGGCTTAACGGCGCAGCCACACGGCTGCCCCTCAAACGAAGGAGCATCAGGTCCATGTCTCGTGCGGTTATTCTGGTTGGATGCGGCAACATGGGCTTCGCCCTGCTCCAGGGCTGGCTCGAAAGCGGCATCCTGACTGTTGGGGATGTGCATGTGGTGGAACCGGCGGAGGCGCTGCGCACCCGTGCGGCGAATGCAGGCGTTCGCACCTATGCCGGCGCGGAGACACTGCCGCCGGATTTGAAGCCGCATATGGTGCTGATCGCCGTCAAGCCGCAGATCATGGCCGATGTCTTGCCTGCATATCGACGCTTTGCCGCCCAGTCGACTTTCGTCAGCATCGCGGCCGGCATACCGATTGCACTGCTGAACTCATGTCTGGGCGCGAATGCGGCAATCGTCCGCTGTATGCCCAACACCCCTGCCGCGATCGGCAAGGGCATGCTGGTGACTTGCAGCAACCCCCATGTGAGCGCGCCGAGTGCTGCTTTTATCACCCGCCTGCTGGAGGTTTCCGGCGCGGTTGCAACGGTCGACGACGAGGCGCTGATGGATGCCGTAACTGCGGTCTCCGGTTCCGGACCGGCCTATGTGTTCCATTTCATCGAGGCTCTGACCGATGCAGGCACGGCAATTGGCCTGCCCCACGACACGGCGGCATTGCTTGCCATGCAGACTGTGGCTGGCGCCGGCGCGCTCGCCGCGGCAAGTGCCGAGAGCCCGACGAGGCTGCGCGAACAGGTGACGAGCCCCAACGGCACGACCGCTGCGGCACTTGCCGTGCTCATGGGCGACAACCGTTTGACAGCCCTCGTCACCGAGGCGGTGAAAGCCGCGCGCACGCGTTCCGTGGAATTGGGAGAAGCGGTTCCCCAAACGCCCGAGCTGCCATAACGGAGCGGGTGTTTCGAACAGGGTCAGTTCAGGCCCGGGCAACGCGCGCGGTTCTTTATCGGCCGCACAGTCAAGAAATCGCGCGCGTGCATCCCTCTCCTAAGATTTGCGGACTTCCAGCACGGTGCCGGCACCGGCACGCGTGTCGAAATAGCAGAAGCCGCTGCCGTCGGTGCGTTTGCCGCGCGCGATCACCTCAAGACCGAGCGCCCGCCCACCGGCTTCGGCGGCGTCTCGGTCGTTCACTTCGAAGCCGAGATGGTAGACTCCTTCACCGTGTTCATCGAGAAAGCGTTTCTGCGGCGAATCCAGCACGCCCGGATCGCAAAGCTGGATTTGGACATTGGCCAGGTCCACGCATTTGTAACGCATGGCCTTGGAGGCTTCCGCGTTCGGAACATCGAGTTCGACATATTCGCCTTTCTTGGGATAGTCGAACCATGGGCCGAAGCCGAGGCTTTCATAATAGGCAACGGTCTTCTCGAGATTTTTGACGACGATGCAGACGTGGTGCAGATGCTGGAAGATTTCGGTCATGCTATGTTTCCTGAATGGCTGGTCCAAGTTGAAAATCGGCATAGGGGTTCCGTTCTCCCGGGATGTCGGGAGCGGGTTGTTCTCGTTTGAGGCATCGATCAGAGATGGATGGCCGGCTCGACGATGGCCATCGTTCTTTCGACATGATCGCGCGCTGCACGATCGGCACCGTCCTCGTCCCGTGCGATCAGGGCGCTGACGATTTTCCGGTGCTGCAGATTCGTTTCCATGATCTCGCTTTCCGAAAAGAGGATCGGAACCCGCAGCATCCAGTAGTGAAACTGGGTGCGCTCGTGGAACTGGGCCAAAAGGGGGTTCTCCGCGCCTTCGACGATGAGATTGTGAAATTCGTTGTTGAGCCGGTTGAGCTCCGCCCGGGTCAAAGCCTCGCTCGGCTCCATGGCCTCGATAAGCCGCAGCAACGCATCGAACGTCTTTCGCGGCGCATGCCTGGCTGCCAACCGGGCGGTCGCGCCCTCTATGGCGGCGCGGCTCTCGAATATCGCCCGGATCTGAGATCCGTCGACATCTTCCACCACCCAGCCTCGTGCCCGGGCAAGCAGGCCTTCACCCTGCAACATCAAAAGCGCTTCGCGCACGGGCGTACGTCCAGCGCCCAGCCGCTCACACAATTCGTCTTCGACAAGGCGCTGGCCCGGCTTGAGTTCAGAGCCGAGAATCATGCTGCGAATTCGGGTCCGGACGTCCTTTGCCATGGATTCACCGGAAACTGTCTTTTTTGCCGCCATTTGCCCTTGATCTCCGAATCATCCGGATATTGTAGAAGCAGCCGGAACGCGCGCAAGAAACTGCCGCGCCCTATCGCTTTGCGGTCGTGTAAAACCCTGCTGCGGCAGTATCTTCCACCATCCGGCCACTTTCCATGAAGATCACGCGACCGGCGATATCGTGCAACCGCCGTCGCCCAGCCCGCTCCGGGATCAGCGTGCGCAAGCTCCCGGCCCGATGTGCCGGTCGGCCCGGCAGGCAACAGAAGGCGCGATCCATGGCCAGCGCATAAAACCTCGCTCGTTCGTTTCACTCCATACCCCATTGTGAGGGCGGCGGGAAATCCGCCGCCTTTGGCCTTCGTTCAGCGCGTTTCGGCGCCGCGGCCCGGAATTTTCGAGGGATTGGGACGATCTGCGCGCGGGCAAGCGGCAGCCGCCTCGAATACGGCATTGACCTTGTCGATGTATTCCTGCGGGAAGTCCCATTGCTTGAGACCGGCGGGAATGTGCTCCCAATAGAAATTCGGCGGGCGCATCGCAATGCCAGGCGTGATCAAACGATAGGTCCAGCAATCGTAGGTTTTTCCGTCGTCGCCATAGATCGTTACGCAGCAGCGTTCGAAATCGTCGTAATCTTCCTGGAAGTGGCTTTCATCATGTTCGAAAACAACGCCCATCGCCTTTTCGCCATAGGCCTCGGCCGTGTTCAGGAAATGGCACCAGCCACGATCGGTCCGATTGCCGGCGGCATGAAACCGCAGTGAATGATTGGCTGCATAGCCTTTCGTAACAGCCTTTGCCTCCGGCATGTAGCGATCAATTTCAATGTCGTGCAGCCAGGTGCAGTAAGCGAAATAATACATCATTACCTCTTCTGGAGCAGCGATGCTTGAGGCCGCCCGCTCCCTCGGTTTGCGTGATTCACTGGCAGGCGATCGCCTCCCAAAACGGATTGAGCCCGCGTGCCAATCCGTATATTTCAAAATATATTTTCATGTATATGATGTGTCAAGCGCATTCGCTCCGTCCCGCGGCGATCTTGCAATCCGAGCCTGCTGTGGCACAACGCGGGGATGAGGAGAAAGAATGAAACCGGGAGGTGAACCATGCGTTTTGAAATCGCCAACACCCATGCTTACCCGGGGTGCCGGGTAAGGCTCGCCGATGAAGACAACGCAGACGAAATCGTGGCCCAGTTCAGCGACGGCACGATCGCCGGGGCTCGCTATAGCCGCGACGGCAGCGCCACGATACGCCTTACCATAAGCCCCTACAGGACGGCGCGTGGCACCGATATCGCCGAAAAGTCGTGGATATTGACCCCTGACCCGAAAGGCGGCGGCTGGAAGATAAAGGCGCGATCAGCGGATTGAAGTTTCAAATTCTGCTGTCGCAATTTCCATGGTTTCGGAGCACCGCTTGGCCGTTGTCCGCCGATGCTGCGCGTGAGCCACGCGACACGGTCAGAAGATGATCGCGGTAAATCTGTCGGAATTCGCGGAAAGATGCGTAACCGAGCGCCCGTACCGTGCGCGAGACGGAAGATGGCGCAAGTTCGCACTTCGCCGCTATCGACGAGGCGTTTCCAAATGCGATTGCGTCAGGTCGCGTAAAGCCGAGCTCCAATATCCGTTTGATCGATGCAGGAAATTCCGTGGTTCTCGAGACGATTCTTTCCTTCAGCTCGGAAACATCTTTGGGTGGGCTTGAGCCGCTGTCCGGTTGCATGTCATCTCTCCGCTTCGAGCCACTATGTTGCCGCAAGTCGTGCAGGCTCCGGGCTTGCTGGTTTCACGAACAGGCAGCGAAGGAAGATCGCGCCTGAGGATACCGCCTCTCAAGCACGTCGAGCCACCTGCCCTGCTTCGAGGATTCCCGTGCCGCCTCAATCACGAGCTGCATCGTCCGGCCCGTTGCGGTCCAGGAGACCTCCATCGTACCGACGCATCCGCGCACAAACCGCACGAGAAAGCGGGCCATGTTGACTATATGGCTGCCGACATCCATCAGCGCACCGCCGTCATCGGGGGCAAGACGCCATGTCCATGGCATGGCAGGTCGCTCAGATAGTCCTCGGCATGGAGGCCCATGAAGGATGTGATGGAACCAAGCTCGCCGTCCATGATCATTTGACGAGCAAGCGACAGAGCGGGGTTCTTTATGCAGTTGAAGCCAACCTGCGTCACCAGGCCGGACCGCTCTGCCACGTCGACCATTTCCCCCGCTTGCCCCAACGACGGTATCCAGCACGACGTCGCACGGGGAGGTCATAGACGCCATCCTTTCGAACGGGCCAATTCATGCGCCGATGGACGCAGGCGTCTCGCTCCTCGGCTGACCCTCGATCTGGGCTTCGAGGTCCGCCATCGTTTCACCGCCGGCCATCAGATCCGTGATCTCCTCGCGGGTCTTCTCGCCCTTGGCAAAGTCCGCGGCGACGGCTCCGCGAATGAGGACAGCGAAGTGATCTCCGACGGCCATGGCATGCATCACCTGATGCGTGATGAACACGACCGCCAGGCCACGGCGTTTCGCCTCGTTGACGATCCGGAGCACATGGGTCGCCTGTTTGACGCCGAGGGCGGCCGTCGGCTCGTCGAGAATGAGGACTTTCGCACCGAAATGAACGGCGCGGGCAATGGCCAACGACTGGCGCTCGCCACCCGAAAGACCGCCAACCAGCCGGTCGCCGTCATCGATTCTGGTGATGCCGAAGTCGCGAACCGCCCGGACGGCGATTTCGTTCGCCTTCTTGCGATCGAAAACCTTGAACGGCCCCCAGCCCTTCGTCGGCTCCACGCCCACGAAAAAACTTCTGCCGATCGACATCAGCGGGAACGTTCCGCCGAATTGGTGAACGGTGGCGATGCCTCGCTCGGCGGCGGCCTTCGGCGTCGGGAACGTGCTCGGCTTGCCCTCGAACAGGATCGTACCCGAGGTCGGCTGATGCACGCCGGAGAGAATCCTGATCAACGTCGATTTGCCGGCGCCGTTGTCGCCAAGCAAACAAAGAACTTCGCCGGCCTTGATGTCGATGGAAATGTCGTTCAGGACCTCGATCGGGCCAAAACTCTTGTTGACGTTCTTCAAGGAGAGGATGGGCGTGGCCATTATTTCGCTCCCTTCTTCCTGGTCGTGTGGTTCAAGGCCATATGACGGAAGGTGTTGTTCATCAGGACCGCGATCAGCAGCATCACGCCGATGATCAAGCTAGACAGATTGCGGTCGAAGCCCGTGTAGAAGATCCCCTGGTTGACGATGGCGAATGTGATCGTGCCGAAGAAAATCCCGATGACCGACCCGAACCCACCCGTCAGCAGGACACCGCCGACGACGACCGAAATGATGGTGTTGAAGATGAACGACTGTCCGGTCGAAACCTGAGCGGAGCTGTACATGATGGTCTGGCACATGCCGACGAAGGCCGCCGAGAGCGAAGACAGGATGAACAGGCCGACCGTCAGCTTGCTGGTTGGTATGCCGGCATTGCGGGCGGAAATCCGGTCGCCTCCAAGAGCGAAGACCCAGTTGCCCCAAGGCGACAGATGCAGGAAGAAGAAGTAGAGCGCCATAAGAACGAGCCACCAGACGATCATCACCTGGAAACCGCTGCCGATGTAACTTCCAAAGATGGTCTTCGCCCAGGCCGGCGACATCATGGACAGAGACGTCGTCTTCGTCAGGACGATCGACAGGAACAGCATCAGACCCGCTATGGCGAAGAGCGTGCCCATGGTCACGATGAGGGATGGCACTGCAGTACGGATGACCATGAGGCCATTGATGAGCCCGACGAGGGCGCCGAATGCCAGGGTCGCAATAATTCCCACTGCTATGGGCAGGCCGCAATAGCCGGAGATGATGGCGATGCACATCGAGGAGGCCGGCACCATGGCGCCGATCGAGATGTCCAGTTCGCCGGCAATCATCAGAAAGCCGATGGGAACGGCGATAATGCCCAGATTTGCAGCCACGTTCAGCCAGCTTGCGATACCGTTCGGCGACAGGAACAGAACGCCGCCGAAAATGGTGAAGAAAACCGCGACGAAGACCATGCCGAGAAAAGCCCCCATCTCGGGACGTCTCATGAGGTTGTCGATAGATAGTTTTTCCATGATGCGCCTCCCCGCATGGTCCAACCAATTTTACCTTCCAGGCCAGCCCTGGAACCGGAGGGCTGGCCACACGCCCGGGCTATCGTCAGCGAACGCCGTTCTGGACGCCGTTCAGGGCGGCGCCGATGTTGGACGAGTCGACGATCGCCGGGCCGGTCAGCACCGGATTCGTCGGAATTTCCAGGCCGTAGTCGATATTCGCGGCAAGCGTCGTCGTCGCCAGGAACGATTGCAGATACGGCTGCTGGTCGATCGCCATCAGCTGCTGGCCATTTTTGATGCGGTCGAGCACGGATGCGCTCATGTCGAAGGTGCCAAGCTTGACCTTGTCGCCCACGCCCGCTTGCTGGATACCCATCGCCGCCGCGTCGGCGGTCTGCGCACCGAGTGTCATGACGGCGTCGATCGACGGATCCTTCAGCAGCTCGGCCTTAATGGCTTCCGCCGTGCCGGCCATATCCGACTGTACGCTCGATGGCAGCCGCAGAGGCTCGACCTCCGCGCCGCCGGCCTTGGCGCCGTCGGTCACACCTTTGCAACGCGTTTCGAGATTGACAGCCCCCGGGACGTGGATGACGCAGAGAATCTTCTTGGCGCCTTGCTTCGCCAGATAGGCGCCGCCTGCATTTCCTGCGACCGCCTCGTCCGTACCGAAGTAATTCAGACCGATGGCATCCTGGCTCTTGTCGCCCGTCCGGGTGTTGTAGAGCATGATCTTGATGCCCTTCTTTGCCGCTTCCTGGAGTGCGGGAATCTGCGCCTCCGGCACCCAAACCGGAATAGCGATGCCTTGAACGTTCTGACTGATTGCCGTGTTGATCAGGCCGACCAGATCGGGTCCAAAATTGTCATAGTTGGGAACGGTCATGTAGCTGACGGAGCCGCCATGCGCCTTCACGACCATCGTCGCATCATCCACGCCTTTCTTGATGGCATTGAAGAATGCGTCCTGCGCCGAGCCGGAAATCACGGCGATATTGGCGGCATGCGACTGCGCGGCGGCAAGCGCGAGCGAGGCCGTCGCGAGCATCACCTTCGTAAGGGCTTTCAATTTCATTGTTCACTCCTCCTCTTGCCCGCCACGATGGCGGGATCTCCAACCTCGGCGCTTGACGGGGCGCCATATGCAGAACCTTCGCGGCCTGGAAGGGCGAGACCATCTCTTCGCGATCAGGAATCCCGCGGGTCCGATCGCCACCTCCCATTCTCGTTGCACCCTCCCGGCGCCAACTTTCACTGCTCAATATTGGAGCGCTCCAATATTGTCAATCGAAAAATCGAATGAAAGACGGAGGCCGATCCGCGAGTCATCAGAAATCGGCTCATCCGAAGGGCAATGACCAACCGCACTGCCTGAAAAGTCATCAACCACCATATCGATCGGGGCCGAGAGGCATCACCTATCCACGATCTTTGTATAACCATCTATTTTTATTTATATATTTCTCCCTATGCGCGCGCCTGCCCAAGAGCAGCTCTCCAACTTCCCCCTCCTGTCTACGCATTCTCCAGCCATCAAAGAGAGTGCCCCGCGCATAGTTACAGGCGGCAACGAATACCATCACACCACATTCAGCTCTTTAAAATTTCCAATTGACTGAATTGGAGCGCTCCAATATCAATAACCGCGCTCCGGCTGATTGAACCAGCATCATCGGACGCAAAGGGAGGTATGAAGTGAGCAACGGGATCGGAATCGTCGGCGCCGGCATGATCGGCGCCGCGCACGCGTTCGGCTATCGGAACCATCTGTCGAAATTTGCATCGCGCCTGCCGGGCCTCAACCTGACCGCAGTCGCTGATCCGAACGCAACGCTCGCCAGACAGTTGGCGCGGAGCTTCGGCTTCTCCCGCACGGTCTCCGACTGGAGAGAGGTTGTTTCGGACCCGGAAATCGGGGTGATCAGCGTCGCGCTACCGAATTTCCTGCATGTCGATGCAGTCGAAGCCGCCCTTGCCGCCGGCAAGCATGTTCTCTGCGAAAAGCCCCTTGCCCTGTCGGCTTCGCAGGCACGCCGATTGTACGAGCAGGGCAAGTCGTCCAGCGTCTGCGCGGCCACGGTCTTCAATTATCGCCGCATTCCGGCAGTCACCGAAATCCGCAACATGATCTCGGCTGGCGAACTCGGTGAGATCGTCAACATTCTCGTTCAGTTCCAGTGCGAATACGCGGCAGACCCTCAATTGCCCCACTCGTGGAGATACGAGCGCAACCGGGCCGGACCGGGCGCGCTGCTCGACATCGGCACGCACGCAATCGACACTGCCCGCTTCCTTTGCGGCGAAGTCTCGGAAGTCGCCGGCGCGGTGTCGACCATTTCCATCAAGGAGCGTTTCCTGGCTGCCTCCTCGACGGTGGGACACAATCGAGTCGAGCTAAGCTCCGAACGCCGTCCCGTCGACAACGACGACGTCATGTCCGCTCTGTTGCGCTTCGATAGCGGCGCCCAGGGATTGTTTTCCGCCAGCCGCGTTGCGATCGGCATGGGCAACACGCTCTCGTTCGAGGTCTTTGGAACGAAAGCAACCGCCCGCTTCTCGACACAGTCGATCAACCAGTATCAGATCGCCCGCTTCGACGGCAGCGGCCAGACGCCGTTTGCGACCGTTTTCAATCGCCCGTCGTCACCCAACGTGGGATCGATGCTGCCCGTGCCGTTCGATGGAGTCGCGGTCGGATACGCGGAGGTCTTCGGGTTCATGATCCACGACTTCCTGAACGCGATCGCCGAGGGCCGTCCGATCTCAGACGGTACGCTGCTCGACGGCCTTCGCGCGGCCGAAGTCCTCGATGCGATTCAGGCGTCGGCGGACAACGGCGGCCCGGTGACGGTGGAACGGTCTCCGGTCTGATGGAAATGTGAGGAGGATATCGATGAAGATAGGTTTGAACACCGATGGCTTCGGCGCTTTCGGTCTGGACGAATGCCTGGACAAGGTCGCCGCGCTCGGGTTGAGCTGCGTCGAATTCGGGATGGGAGGCTGGTCGAGCGCGCCGCATCTGAAGGTGGAGGCGCTGCTTACGAGCGCTTCGGAGCGGGATCGGCTGCTGGGCAAGCTACGCGACCGCGAATTGGAAATCTCCGCCCTGAACTGCTCCGGCAACCAGCTCCATCCCGGCCGGATCGGACCCGACGATACGGACCTTGCCTACAAGACGCTGGAACTCGCAAAACTGCTCGGTGTCCGGCGGGTGGTCATGATGTCCGGCCTTCCGGGCGCTCCCGGCGATAGCCATCCCAACTGGATCACCTCCTCATGGCCTCTCGAGGCGATGGAAATTCTGGAGTGGCAATGGAGCGAAAGGGTCATTCCCTGGTGGAAACAATTCGCCTCCAAGGCGGAAACGGACGGCATACGCCTCTGCGTGGAGCAGCACGGCCGTCAGGTAGTCTACAACACCGAGAGCTTCTTCCGGTTGCGCGACGCCGTCGGCCCGGTCGTGGGGGTAAATTTCGACCCGTCGCACCTCATCTGGATGGGAGGCGACCCCGTTTCCGCCATTCAGGCTCTGGGAGAGTGCATCTACCACGTCCACGGCAAGGATTCCCGTATCGAACCAGCGTCGAAGGTGAATGGACTTCTTGACCCCAAGCATGTGACCCCGGTCCATTCACGCTACTGGAATTTCGTCTCGCTCGGCCACGGCAGTTCGGTCCGCGCCTGGCTGGACATCGTGCGCGCATTGCGGGCCGCCGGTTATGACGACGTCATCTCCATCGAGAACGAGGATTATTCCATGGCAGCCGAGGATGCGGTCGCGACCTCTGCCGCCACGTTGCGTTTCTGCATCCAGCAAAGCACCGAAGAGGCCGCGTGATGCGCATATTCCGGCAAGTTCGGCCGTAGCGGCTCGGACAGCCCGATCGATGGTGGAAAGGCGAAGGAGGCGATGGGCGGGCATAGGTAGAACCCGCAATGCCGCAACCCCGGCGGACGGCTTTCGGTGACGGGTCACGCATTCTGCAACAGTATGCTATAGCGTGACGATGCACCCGGACCGGGCACCGCTGCATCAGCGGCTGCCCGTTCGCCGCATTCGACATGATGAAAGAAAACTGATGAGCAAGACGCCGCCGAAACTCACTCTGATGGACATCGCCAATAGAGCAGGTGTTTCGCGGTCGCTTGCATCGCTTGCCTTGCGGGGGGACCCCGGCGTCAACCCGGACAAGCGCGCAAGGATTCTCAAGATTGCCGAAGAACTCAACTACACGCCCGATCTTTCGGCACGCAGGCTGGCAAGCGGCGGCACCCGCACTATCGGCGTGCTTCTGTCGGACATCTTGAACCCCTTCACCGCATCGGTCGCGAAAAGCATAGACGCTTCGGCCAGAGAGAAGGGGTACGAAGTGCTTCTTTCCCTGGAAGGTCATTCGGATCCTGCCGCCGAAAAAGCGATCCAGTCTCTCGTTGCCCAGCGTGTCGCCGGCCTGATACTGATCGGCTCCCCGGAATCCACCGCAGCGATCGAACGGATAGGGCGGCATCTGCCGGTAGTCTACTTCGGGCGGCATCTTTCCAACGAACGGATCGACAGCGTCAGCAATGACGACCACCTCGGGGCTTCCCTCATTGTCCGACATCTGATCGAACTCGGACATCGCAATATCGTGCATATCGACGGCGGCCCCTATGCCGGCTCGCAGCGCCGCCGTGAAGCTTATTGCGCAGCGATGGAAGCGGAAGGGCTCGTGCCCAGAGTCTATTCTGGAAGGCATACGCTCGACGGTGGCGTCGAGGCCATGGACGCCATCCTCGCCCAGAAACCGCGTCCGACCGCCATCTTCGCGTCCAACGATCTCGAGGCGCTTGGCGTCCTCAGCCGGCTGCTGAAGGAAGGCATCAGCGTACCTCAGGACGTCGCGGTGGTCGGATATGACGATATTCCATTCGCTGAATCCGAAACGATGTCCCTCACGACCGTCCGCCAGCCGATACAGTACATGGCAAGCCAAAGCCTCGACATCCTCCTGTCCCGCATGCAGAAACCCGACGAGCCGGCGATGCATGTGCTGATCGCCCCCTCGCTGGTGATCCGGCGCACGACTGTCCAGTCCGAGCAGGGCGGCGAGAAGGAGAAACTACGCTCCAAGACGCTCTAGGATTTCGCTTACGCTTTCATTGACGATTCCATCAGCGGAGGCTTGGTCCAGGACGCTGGCGGCAATTAAGTCAGTTACCAGGCATTGGCCGCACCGCTGTATCGAACAGATTACAACCGCACCCACGACAGGTTGTGATATCATATTGACAGTTCACAAAGATGGGGCAAATTATCGGATCGTGATTTCAATCACACGGCAATGGATTCTGCCGCGTCGCAAAGACGGAACTGCTCTTTTGAGCTGATGACTCCTACTTGGCGCAAAAGCGACGGAGTAGAGTCATGATTTTTCTTTCCATAGCTGTAAGTCAGCTTCGGCATCCTGGGCCTTGTCCGGCATGTAATCGTCGAGCCGCGTCGATTGGCGAACCTGCAAGGCCTGTCGGAGAAAGACGACTGGCATCAGGTCTATGCCCGATATCCGGCGTTCCGCATCGATGAAGAAAGCGTGTCCTCGCTGGAAGCGGTCTGGCGACGCCGCGCGCGATGTCGCATGCCGGGAACAGCGCTCATTTCGCGATGAACGGACAAGGCTCGAGGAGCTTATGGATCGCGAGATTTGAAAACCAAACCCACATCAACTCCGTCATCCAACCAAGGAGACCGTCATGCGTCTGGAAGCGATACCCGTTGGAAAGAATCCGCCCGCCGACATCAACGTCGTCATCGAGATTTCAATTGGAGGTCCGCCGATCAAGTACGAGATTGATAAGAAGGCGGGAATGCTCGTTGTCGATCGGTTTCTCTACACGCCGATGGTCTACCCCGGAAATTATGGCTTCGTTCCAAATACGCTGGGAGATGACGGCGATCCTATCGATGTCATCATCTGCAACGATCGCCCTCTGATCCCCGGCTGCGTCATCAATGCCCGTCCCATCGGGCTGTTGACGATGGAAGACAATGCGGGAATGGATGAGAAGATTCTGGCCGTTCCCTCACCTCATCTGACGCGCAAGTTTGAAAACGTCACGAACTACGATCAGGTGCCCGAAATAACGCTGCAGAAGATTGCGCACTTCTTCCAGCACTACAAAGATCTCGAACCCGGAAAATGGTCGAAAGTCGGCGCCTGGCAAAATGCCGAAGCCGCAAGACGAATCATTCTTGAATCGGTAGATCGATACCGTTCTCCCACCCAAAGCAGGTAAAAGAGCGGCTTCGGGCATCGATGTGCGGGAAAGGCTGGGTGATCGAGAATAACACTTAAGCAACAATTCGCAGACGTGGCGGCTCTCTGCCGGCGGATCTGGAGCTGCCGGCATCCTCGAAAGCATAAGCGATGACCTGACCGCGTTCGAATTCCAACGCTTCCATCTGCGTCGCCGGCACTTCGCCCACTCCCAGGGCAAGCGAACGTATACTGTCGGTATCGGCGACGATCAGCACATTCAAACCTCTGTCCAGGCAAGGCCGCACATGTTCGTTAAAATAAGTCCAGACCCGATCATGCAAAGCGGCGAAGCTCTCCCCGGAAGGCGGGCCTGCGTGAAATGAGCGTTTCCAGGCGACGACTGCGGTGGCGCCATATAGATCCAGCGCCATTTCCTTCCTCATGTTCGTGAGATCGCCGAAGTCGCGCTCGCCAAGCGCCGGAGCATGAAAAACAGGAGCAGCGGATTTCAGCCCCTTGCGTATGATCTGCGTCGTTTCCTCGGATTGTCGTGAGACAGGTGCAAATATCGTATCAACGAACAGACGGGCCTCGAGAATCTGGCGCACTATACCCTTTGCCTCGAGACGACCCAGATGGGTCAGGCGGTAGTCGGACTGCCCCACGAAGCGTTCCAGCGCCTCGCCTTCATTCTGTCCCTGCCGAGCAAGTATGAGCACTCCCGTCATATCTCGTCTCCCCCGGGATCGATGATTGTCCTAGTGCATGAAGAAGACAGGCAGCGTTGCTTCTTTCAGCAACGTCTCCGTCACTCCCCCTAAAATCCAGCCCAGGAATTCTCCATGGTGAAAGGCGCCCGCTACGATCCAATCGGCGTCGACGGCATGTGCTTCACGAAGAATCTGTCGCCCCACCGAAAGGCTGAGGTTTCTGGGCACGTTCAGGGTCTTGCTCCGCACACCGAGATCGACGAGCCGCTCGACCGCCCATTCCAGCTCCAACGGGCGCTCGTCTCCTATTCGAAGCAGCAGGACCTGCTCGACATTTTTGAGCCATGGTGCCGCGGCCTCCAAGGCGCGGCGGCTTGGCGCGGTGTCCTTCCAGGCCACAAGGATGCGCCGCACATCGCGCTTCTGATATCTGTCGGGCACGACCAGCAGCGGCTTTCCCGTGCGAAAGAGACAGGTATGGAAAGCCTCATGCGCGTGGCCCCGGCTATGGGCGTCGAGCCGAGCTATCACCGTCATCCGGGCAATCCTGGCAAATTCCTCTATCTTCGCATCTTCGCTTCCGCCGATGTCATACCAGTTCGAGGGAACATTGGCCGGCAAACCCACCATCCATGCGGCGTAGATGTCATGGAGCGCATGCCCTTCTTTTACGGCATCCAGCTCCATCAAGCGCTGTCGATCCTTCGAAAGCACCTCTTCCGTCGGCATGATGTCGAATATCGGATCCACGCGGACATGCAATGCGGTGATGCCTGAAGCTCCCTCAAGGGCGGTCCAGGCGTCTTGCGCCGCCTCAAGACAGGCGCGTGCGCCTCTTTGTTCGGCCAGCACGGCCAGAATAGCGGCTCCGTCTATGTGCGTTCCAGAGGTCATGAGGCTTCCTCCTCGATTGCATTCTGCGCCACCTCGTCCACACCGCCGTTCAGGCGTTCGGCCGCGAGATAGCCTGCCGTCACCGATGCAAGGCAGAGCGCGACGGAGATGGCGATATTCAGAACCGCCCGGCCCACCGCTCCGGCCTTGAGAAGCTCCAGCGTCTGCAGGCTGAAGGACGAGAAGGTCGTAAACCCTCCGCA
>UBYA01000002.1 GCA_900469615.1 Hyphomicrobiales bacterium
CCCCCGCAACCAAATCCCCTCACATCGTGAAACTAAATCGCATGAGCGCCGGCGAAAGGCTGTCCTTTCCGGCACAAGCGTTTGTAGGGCGAGCTATACCACCCGTGGGCCTGTTCATCGCATGCCAGTGTCTTCGCCTAACGTCGAAATTTATCCGCCACAATGCCTTCGATCCGTCATGTCGGCGCTGGTACGACAGCGTTTGGTCGAGCCCGGACGTCGTCGCATCACACAATTTTTACCCCAGGATAATTGCCTCAGGTTCGAGCGCCATGCTGCAGGCGGAAGCGATCTAGTGCGACTGCACAAATGATGATCAGGCCCTTGACGATATACTGCCAAACATCAGGAACGCCTGTCAGTATGAGACCGTTGGACAACACAGCGATGATCAATGCGCCGATCAGCGTACCCCAGATCGACCCGATGCCACCGACGAAGGACGTGCCGCCGAGGATGACGGCGGCGATCGCGTCCAGTTCATAGGATTGGCCAAGCTGCAGGCCGTTTGCTGCATAGAGACGAGCTGAGGCCATGACGCCGCCGAGGCCGGCAAGCAGACCTGAGGTGCCGTAGACGAACAGAAGAACTCGACCGACGTTGATCCCGGTTAGTCGCGCGGCGTGCACGTTGCCGCCGAGCGCATAGATATGCATTCCGAGAACGGTTCGCCTCAGTATGAACCAGGAGATGATGACAGCGGTAAGAGCGATCAGAACCAGAATGGGCACACCGAAGACACTGCCGTTGCCGATCACCGCAAATGGCAGATCGGAATTGAAGACGGTCGTGTCGTGACCCATCAGCCGTGCGATACCGCGAATGGCGGTCAGTCCACCGAGCGTGACGATGAAGGGGGGAAGTCTCAATCCGGCAATAAGCAGGCCGTTGATCAGGCCGAAGCCGAGGCCACAAGCAAGCGCGGCGGGAATGGCGAGCATTGCGAACGTCGGGTCGAGGGAAACGATAAGTGCTGCCATGGCTGAGACCGCCAGCACCGAACCGACGGAGAGATCGATCCCTGCTGTCAGGATCACCAGTGTCATGCCACATGCGAGCACGAGATTGATCGATGCTTGTTGCATGACGATCAGCAAATTTCCAAGCGACAGGAAGCGGCCGCTCATCAATGTGAAAGCGATCGCCAGCACGATGAGCACTGGCAACATGCCGAGCGTGCGGATGAGCGAGACTGCGGCTGCGCCCGTGTACGTCGGATTGGATTTGGTCGCCGTTTCGAGGCTGGACGATTGCATGCGATTCCTCCCTATGGACGTCGCGGCGTTTTCAGGCTGCGGGCTTCGGTGCGTCTGCCTCGCCCATGGCGATGGAGATGATGGCTTGTGGACTGATCTGTGAGCGTTCGCCGATTTCGGCCACGATGCTTCCCTCGCGGATAACCAGGACACGATCCGACAGGCCAACGATCTCGGGCAACTCGCTCGATATCAGCAGAATGGCCACGCCCGACATCGCCAGCCTGTCTATCAGCTTGTAGATTTCGGCCTTCGCGCCGATGTCGACGCCGCGTGTCGGCTCGTCGAGGATCAAGACCTTCGGTGCGGTCTCCAGGAGGCGGGCCAGCAGCACTTTCTGCTGGTTTCCGCCCGACAGAGCACCCACCGTGGCCTGACCCGAGGATGCGCGGACGGCGAGTGCCTCCATCGCCGCGTCCGTGCGTCGGCGCGCGGTCGCAAAACGCCGCAGGCCGAATGGCCGGGCATCTCGGGCTGCGACGGCAATATTGATGTTGTCATCGATCGTCATGTCCAGGAAGAGACCCTGCTCCTTGCGATCTTCCGTCAGATAGGCGATCCCTGCTTTCATCGCGTCCGCGGGAGAGCGGATTATGTGTTGCACGCCGTTGATCGAAATGCTGCCGGACGAGGTGCGATCGGCCCCGAAGATAAGGCGGGCAAGTTCGGTGCGGCCGGAGCCGACCAACCCCGCGAGTCCGACGACCTCGCCGGAGCGAAGGACGAAGGAGGCCGGCGCGACCTTGTCACCGTCCGTCAGGTTCTCGATGGTCAGCACCGGTTTCGCCGAAGCGTTCGCGGCGTCGGCGCGGGCTGTCTTGAAAAGCTCGCTGACATCGCGGCCGACCATCATCCGCACCAGCGTCTCAGCCGACAGCTCTGCGCGCGGTAGCGTGCCGATATAACTTCCGTCCCGGAGCACCGAGCAACGATCGGCAAGCTGGTAGACCTCGGCCATGCGATGCGAAATATAGACAACCGCAAGCCCCTCCTTTCGCAGTTGCTCGACAAGCGTGAACAGACGTTCGGTTTCGCGTGACGAGAGCGCTGTCGTCGGTTCATCCATGATGAGGATACGGGCCTTAGCCGATAGTGCCCTTGCAATTTCCACCATTTGCATTTCGGCGATCGAGAGCGTCGCCACCAAGGTGTCGGGCTCGAAATCCACACCGAGCCGCCGCAGCATGTCCGCGCAAGCGTCCCGCATCGAACGCCGATCAGCTAAGAGGCCGTGACGCGGCTCGCGACCAAGCGCGATATTCTCGGCAACGGTCAGGTTGGGGGCGAGCGACAATTCCTGGTAAATGATCGAGATGCCGAGTTTTCGGGCACCCTGCGGGTCGGATAGCGTAATCGGATAGCCGTCGATCAGGAATTCGGCGCCGGGATCTGGCATGTAGGCGCCTGACAGGATTTTCATAAGGGTCGACTTTCCGGCCCCGTTTTCGCCCATCAGCGCATGGATTTCGCCCGCGAAGAGCTTCAACTCGACATTCTTCAGGGCTTCTATCCGGCCGAAGCACTTGCTGACGTGGCGCATTTCAAGGATCGGCACGCTGGTATCGGTCATTCCTCTCCCTCCGTTTCGAGCACGGCCTTCAGGTCCGGCAGCAGCGCATCGTAGGCCCTCGTTAGGTCTGGATCCGGTGCAACGTCCCGCCATGCGATATCGGGGAGACGGGCTGCGTCGCGCGCGTCCGCGAAGAGGCCTATGGCGAGGCCGCCAACGAGCGCTGCACCGAGCCCGGCCGCTTCGCCGACGTCGGGAAGCCCGAGCGGCAATCCGGTCATTGCGGCCTTGATCTCGTTGGCGAGACTGTTGCGCGCACCGCCGCCGGTGACCACCAGCCGTCGCGGCGAAAGACCGGCAAGCCCGGTGAAGAGATCGAGGTTGATGACGAGCCATGCGCCGAGCGCCTCCACGCCGGCGCGCAGGAGGTCGCCCGACTGGACTTCGGTGCCGATGCCGGCAAAGGTGGCTCGCCGGCCGCGATCGTTCCAGGGGGCGCCGGTTCCTTCGAGAAAGGGCGTCAGCCGTATGCCCCGCGCTCCGGCGGGCGACTGCCGGGCCATATTCCAAAGCATCGCCGCTGTTTCCATCGATGGTTCCGGCCCGGAAAGACGGGCGACGAGCCAGTCCAGGAAGCCGCCGGACGCCGGCGTGTGTCCGGAGAGAAGAAAACGGCCCGGTACCACATGCGGGTAGCAGTCATAGGCGCCGTCGCCGGCCTCATGATAGGTCAGCGGTCGTTCGACCACGGTTTTGATCGCTTCGGATGTCCCGGTGGAATCGATGATATCTCCCGGTTCGGCCAACCCGCAGCCAAGCCCCGCGCAGGGATGATCATGACCGGCGTTGACGATCGGCGTCCCTGCTTTAAACCCGGTCGCTCGTGCCGCGCGATCCGATAGCCGCCCCGCGACGACGGCCGAAGGGAGAAGTCTTGGTAGCGCATCCGGTGACAGTCCGGCGGCCGACAGGATTGTCTCCGACCATTGCCCGGTGTTTCGATCGGCCAAACCGCTACGGGCGGCCAGCGACGGGCTTGATGCGAAGGCCCCGCTCAGAAGATAGGTGGCGTAGTCGGACACCATCAGCCAACGTCTGACCGCGGCAATCCGTTCGGGCTCATGCTGTCGCCACCAGGCGAGGCGATGCACCGTATAGATATCGTCGTCCACCATGCCGGTGGTATCGAACCAGTCTCCTGCATCGAGATCGAGCGAGAGCCGGCTGTTTACGGTACGACGATCATACCAGGTCGGGCAAGGGGTGAGGGGGTCGCCCTCGGACGAAAGGCCGATGAAGCTCTCGCCGATGCTCGCAATGGAGATTGCCGCGATCCGCTCAACATCGTTCTCGCCCAGGCGCTGACCAAGTTCGGCCAGCCCTTCCATCAGATTGCGGCGCAGTGCCGGCAGATTGAACTGCGCGGCGCCGGCCGAGGGCCGATCCACACTCATCGTCCGCCGCACCACCGCCTCAAGCTGCCCACTTGGCCTGGCGGCAACGAATTTGAGATTGGTCGTGCCGATGTCGATGCCGACGAGAATGGGATCGGAGGGTTGCATCAGGCCGCCGTTTTTCTCATCCAGGTCATGAACGCTTCGCCTTGGCCGGCTGATCCGAGATCTTCCATCTTTTCCTCTATGACGACTTCGGCGGCCCGCTGCGCGGGAACCAGCGCATCGATGATGGCGATGCCGATGGAGTTTTCCGTCAGCACACGCTTTAATTCACGGTTATAGGCGGTGATGATATCGGAAAACAGGATGACCAGCGACACGCCCGCGGCGGTGGCGGCGCGCATCTGATCGCGCGGATTGCCCGACCCACCATGCATGCAGATCGGAACGCCGGTGGCTTTCCGCAGTTCAACGATGCGCTCGATGTTGAGTTTTGGCGTTGCCTTCTGCTCGCCATGAGCGGAGCCGTGGACGTTGCCGATCGCCGGTGCCAGAATCGTCGCGCCGCTTTCCTTCACCAGCTTCACTGCCTCTGCCACATCGGCGAGATCATCGTCGGTTTGGATGGCGCCATGTTCCATGTGGCCGATCGAAGCTTCGACGAGGATGCCGAGCGGACGTGCCGCATCAACGACTTCTTTGACCAGGCGGATGTTTTCTTCCAGCGGCTTTTCTGCCGCATCGAGCATGACACTGGTGCAGCCAGCGCGGATCGCGTCGATCGTATCGCCCAAGGTCTCGCCGTGATCGAGACTGATGCCGACCGGGACGCTTGCTTCGGCGGCCAGTTGCTTGGCGACCGCCGTCAGCGTATCGAACCGGGTAATCTCACGCACATCGGGGTGGATGCGGATCACCACCGGCGAATTCTTCCGCTCGGCGGCCACGATCGCGGCCTGAATAATCTCCGTGTTCATGGAGACAAAGGCGCCGACGGCATATTTGTTGTCGGACGCGTGCGTGAGGAGATGTTGCAGGGAAACGAGTGGCATGAAGTGGTTCCTTGGTTGATGCCGGCGATCCGCGTCGACACCCGGCGTGACCGGCTGCCTTCGCGGGCGAAGGTTGGGCCGGCGAGAGGAGCCGGCCCAAAAGAAGGTGGCTATTTGGAGGCCCATCCCTTGTAGTCGGCGACGGTGTCGCGCGTGACGAGCTGCGGTGCGACCAGCATGTTGGGGTCGGCGAGCTTATCGCCATTGATCAACTTGATGCCGGCCTCTACCGCGGCTTCCGCCAGCTTAGACGGAAGCTGCGCCGAGGAGGCGACGATCTGGGTGTGCCCTTTGAGCGCGTCCTCGATATCGGGCGAGCCATCGACCGTCGCGATGGCGATGCCGGTGCGGTTGAGCTGCTTTGTCGCGAGATCGGCGCCGATGGCGGACGGATCGTTGATGGTGAAGATGCCCTGGACGTCGTCGTTCGCCGTCAGCAGGCCGGTCGTGATGTTCAGTCCGCCCTCGCGCGTGCCGACACCGTTCTGGTTGTCGGAGACAATCTTGATGCCCGACTTGTCCTTGAGCACGTCCTTGCAACCGGCGACGCGATCCATTACGCCCGAGACTTGGGGTCCATTGACGATGATCACGTTACCCTTGCCACCGATTTTGTCCGCGAGGTAGCCGCAGGCCTGCTTGCCGGCTGTCACGTTGTCGGTCGTGACGGTTGCCTGCGCGCCATCGGCCGTGTTGTCGATCGCCACGACGGAGATGCCGGCGGCTTCGGCACGCTTGACGGCCGCGCCGATCGCCTTGGAATCGACCGCGGAAACAATAATGAGGTCAACGCCAGCCTGGATGAAGTTGTCGAACTGTGTCGACTGTTTGCCGAGATCGTAGTCGCCGGACACGATGGTCGTCTTGGCTCCGGGCGCCACGGCCTGAATCTTGGTCTCGATGTTCTTCGCGATCGCTCCAAAGAACGGATTGCCCAGGTCGACAACGGTCACGCCGACCGCCTTCAGATCCTTGGCGCTCGCCGGGCTGGCGGCGATGGCGGATACGATGACGCAACTTGCGAGCAGCCGCGATACAAAATGTTTCATATTGTTTCCTCCTCCGGTAAATAAACGGGCTATATTCGGGCGTCCGCTTATAAAAGTCACTATAATGAGACACAAAATGTCCCGCAATAGGTGTCATGTGATTTTTTGAGGGACAATTTGTGTCATGGAGGGCGTGATGGAAATCAACGACGACAGGGAGACAGCAGCCGTTTTCGAAGACGCGGTTGCCTTCGCTGAGCGCGTCGGCGCAGTCAGTCTGTTTCCGGCGGAGGAACGCATCGTCAGAGGATTGATGGCGGTCCCGCCTTACGAGCTTGCCATCATGACGTCCTCGGACCTCTCGCAACTCTCCGGCGCCAGCCGCTCGAGCATCGATCGTCTGTCGCGCAAGCTCGGCTATCCGGGCCTGAAGGAGATGCGCAAGGCACTCTTGTTGGAAGGCGCCTCACGGGAAGCAAAGGCCGCATCGGGCGAAGGGCAGAACACGGGCCAGATCGCCGATCGGGTGATGCAGGCGATTGCGATGCGCGCACAGGCTTTTTCTCGATCGCTGCAAACCAGTAGTGATCTCGACACGCTCGTAGAACAGATACTCAATGCCCGGCAGATCTGTCTCTTTGGCGCTGGTGAGTCCGCCGCGGTTTGCAGCGCCATTCACCTTCGTCTGGTCCGCCTGGGTTTGCCGATGCAATTCAGCGAGGAGCATCATACGCAAGTGACATTGGCCTCGCTGATGCGGCCCGGGGACCTGGCTATTGCCGTTTCTCATTCCGGAAATACACAGTCGCTTCTATGGGCAACAGGCGCAGCCAAGAATGCCGGGGCAACCGTTGCCGCCATCTGTGGCAGTGTGTCATCCGCGCTTCACAACATGGCCGACATCCGGATTTCGTTGCCAACCGGCATGGGCCTGCCGGGAAGCGCGGAGGTGCTCGGACGCATCATTGCCGTCGGGCTTGCGGAAGTGCTATTCCAATGCGTCGCCGCGGCACGGCCGGATTTGTCTGCTGCCTCCGTTCGCATCGACGATGCGTTTGCTGAAAGGCGTTCATAAGCGAAGCTGTCGCCACAGCCGCGATGATCTTCGACAACGATTTCGGGATGTCCACGCGTCTAATGGATTGTGGGTCCTAACCTTTCCAGGGAAACTTATCCTGCGCTTGCGGTGATACGATTTTTTCGCGAAAAGCTTGTCACTCGAACGGGATCGCGAGCCGATTTTGACAGGGCACGAGAATATTCTGGCGCCTAGCAACTGTGTTTATGCGGAGTTCTGGTGCCTCCAGGAAGAGGCGGATTTGAGGATCGCATTTACGATGGCGCATCGAGCATCGCTTTGAGGTCATCATCCGATCCGGTCTGTTTTTGCGCGGGTGCCGCGGGAAAGCGCGAAGGCCTCGATCTGTGCCGGAGGCAGTCGCACGGCATCCACCCAGGGCCCCCGCAAGTTTCCTCCACAGTGCCCATTCCTGGCCGCCCGTTGCCTCGAAGCCGACCCGTGGCGGGATGGGCACGCTCTGAAGATTCGCAGCCTTCATAGGGGCGGGCAGTCGTGTGGTTGACGTGCAAGCCAGGATGTGAGGTCGGCTTCCGCGCGCTCGAGCGAGCTGTGATTGAGCAGCTTTCTCAAGAATGCCACGGCGACCGCCCGTGCTCTGAGATTTAACCTGCCATCGTCGTCGTGGTTGCCGAGCGGTTGATAGACGCCGAGCTTGATATAGAGCTGTTGCAGTCGGTTCTGTACGCTCCGTACCGAAAGATTGCGTCTTTGAGCGATTGCGCGGTCCGTCAGGCCAAGTGCGATATCGATCAGGATCTCATATTCGGCTTCGGTGAAGCCGTTGACGTTGCCGAGGCTCTTTTGCTGCGTCCCGCGTACTTCGCGATCTATCACGCACTGGCTCTCGATGAAAATGCTGCGAAGCGCCAATTTCAGTCGGTCGTCGGAAGCCGACTTCAGGACGTAGCCGTAGACGGCGCCGACGGGGACGATGCGCGAGACGCCGCGAACATAGGCTTCGTCCGAATAGTTCGACCAGAAGAGAATGCGCGTTTCCGGCCGTTCCTTCCATATGGTGCGCGCGGCCTCGATGCCGTTGCGCTGACTCATCTGCAGATCCATGACGATATGGGCGGATCTTAGATCACGCGCCAATCGTTCACCCGCATGACCGTTCTCAGCCTCGAGCACACCGTCACATTCAGGCAGCGCCGCGCGGATCGCCTCGTTGAGGTAGGAGCGATGCAGAGGGTCGTCCTCGATGACCAGAACCTTCATGAAACGACTCCTGTCGCCGGCGGCGCTTTGGCGGGCAGGGCGACGCTGACCAAGGTTCCTCCCGATGCGCCGGCGGGTTTGATTGCGAAGCGCGCGGAGATCAGCCGCGCCCGGGTGCGCATGTTTTCGATGCCGCCGCCCGACGATCTGCGGGCATTTCCAAGCCCAAGGCCGTCATCCATAATCTCTATGGTCACCGTACTCTCGGTTGCTTTGAGCTGAACTTGAACATTGCTAGCCTGTGCGTGGCGGATGGCATTGTTGATGGCTTCTTGCGCGATACGAAAGAGAGCGATGGAAACGGGTTGTTCCAGGCAATCGATCGCTCCGGCGGTCTCGTCGTTCAGCGACCAGGTCAGACTGGCCGCGCTCTCCTGGATCGATCGCTCGAGATGGTTCTCCACCGCCTGGGCGAAGCCGAACAATTGCAGGACGGAGGGTTTGGCCTCCTCTATGATCTGACGGAGGTCATGCATGCTGTGCTGCAAGCCGCGAAACAGCGGCTCGAGCGCTTCGCCCGTGACGTCGGGCTGGCGCGCAAGCCGCTCCAGCCGGCGGGAAAGGCGGGTCAGATCGGCGAGAATCTGGTCATGCAGGTCCATGCCGATGCGCTGGCGTTCAGCCTCCAGAGCCTCCGTCAGTTTCAGGGCGCCAAGCCGCAAGCCTTCCTCGCGGGCGCGCGCTTCGGCTTCCACGATTGCCGACCGCTTGGCCTGATCGGCGGCGCGAATCGCGAAGAAATGCGGCGACAAAAGATCGGCGATGACGCGGGCGCTCTCGATATCCTTCATGTCATAGAAGCCGATCTTATGGCTTGAACAGGAGAGCGCGCCGATGACGTGGCCCTGCACCTTGAGGGGAACATGGAGACGGCTATGCAGCGACTGATGAAAGATCGGATGCGAGAAAGCGCCCTGGAAGTGAAATTGCGGATCGCTCCAGGCATCGTCGGTCAGAAGATAGTCGCTTTCGCCCCAGAGCAGCGTACGGATGGGGCTGTTGCTGACCGGGGCGGGAAAACGGCGGCCCCAGTCCGTTTCCATTCCGCTTTCGTAGGCGGTGTGGAATTGCTCGTCCACCATGATGATGCAGACGTCGAGATGGTCGTGCGGGATGACATGGCTGATTTCGGCCGCCACCGCCTGGATGACGGAGTGAAAATCGAGCTGTCCGGCAAGTAGCCTTGAGATGTTGAGATAATGGTCGAAGACCGATTGCGGCGCCAGATCGCGCAAAACACGCCCTCCCAGGCAATGCGCCGGCCTCTTTTCCTCGGGCCGATCGCAGCATGCGAATTCACGACGCCATTAAGCGCCGATCTGATCCGTTCGTCTTGCGGACTTGCGCATTTTTTCTGCGGGATCCCGCAAGGCCGCTCGTCGTAAGCGCCTGTACAAGCCTGACGATCTCAGACATCCTGTTTGTACTGAGAGGGGAACCTTCAGTGCAAATATTATTTTCGATCGTTCGTTGAGGAGCGCGTTCGAAAATCTTGGCCCGGTGATTGAAGAACGGGCTTATTGGGAGGAAAATATGAACATTGCCAAGATGCTTCTGGCATCCGCCGTCATCGCGTGCGTTGTCGTGCCGGGTTCCGCTTCTGCTGATACGTCATCCAAGAAAATTGCATTGTCGAACAACTACGCCGGCAATTCCTGGCGTCAGGCCATGCTCACAAGCTGGCAGAAGGTCACGGGCGAAGCCGTAAAGGCCGGCGTGGTCGCCGCCGCCGATCCGTTTACCACCGCGGAAAACCAGGCGACCGAACAGGCCGCCCAAATTCAGAACATGATCCTGCAGGGCTATGATGCGATCGTCATCGATGCCGCCTCTCCGACCGCGCTGAATGGAGCCATCAAGGAAGCCTGTGATGCGAAGATCGTCGTCGTATCATTCGACGGGATCGTCACGGAACCCTGCGCTTGGCGCATTGCCGTCGACTTCAAGGGCATGGGCGCGAGCCAGATCGAATATCTTGCCAAGAAGATGCCCAAGGGCGGCAACGTGCTTGAAATCCGCGGGCTCGCCGGCGTTTCCGTCGATGACGAGATTTCGGCCGGGATCCATGACGCCGTCGCCAAGTATCCGCAGTTCAAGATCGTGGGTTCGGTTCATGGCGACTGGGCGCAGGACGTTGCGCAGCGCGCGGTTGCCGGTATTCTCCCGAGCCTTCCCGATATTGCTGCGGTCGTAACCCAGGGCGGAGATGGCTATGGCGCCGCCCAGGCATTTGCCGCCGCAAAGCGCCCGATGCCGACGATCGTCATGGGCAACCGGCAAGACGAACTTGCTTGGTGGAAGAAGGAAAAGGACGCGAGCGGCTACGAAACCATGTCGGTCTCCATCGCTCCAGGCGTCTCGACGCTTGCCTTCTGGGTCGCTCAGCAGATCCTCGACGGTCAAGAGGTGAAAAAGGATCTGGTGGTTCCGTTCCTGCGCATTGATCAGGATAACCTTGAAACCAATCTCGCCACCACGCAGGCGGGCGGCGTCGCGAACGTCGAATACACGCTCGACGATGCCAAGAAGGTCATTGCTTCGGCCAAATAGTCGATATCAGCCAGCAAGAATGGCCGGTGCCGCTCAACGTGGCGGCACCGGTTGACGCAACGCCCGGCCGGACGATCCATGATTGCAGTCAAAGACAATAGCGCGAGACACAATGCCGAGCGGCACGCGATCGTTTCGGTCAAGGGCGTCAAGGTGCATTTCGGTGCCGTCAAGGCGCTGGATGGTGCCGACCTGATCATTCATGCCGGTGAATGTATCGGTCTTGTCGGTCACAATGGTGCCGGCAAGTCGACGATCGTCAACGTCATCAATGGGGGCCTCAGCCCGCATGAAGGAACGATTTCGTATGAAGGCGATGACAAGGCGCACGGCATCAACGCGGCGCGCGCGCACGGCATTCGCTGCGTTTTCCAGGAGCTTTCGCTTGCTCCCAATCTGACCGTGGTCGAAAATATGCGGGTCGTCCATCACGGTCTTTCCGGCTGGAGCTGGCGCAGACAGGCGGCCACGATCGTGCGCTCCAAACTTGATGAGGTTTTTCCCGGCCACAAGATCGATGTCATGCGCACCGTCGGCGAACTTTCGATCGCCGAACGGCAGATGGTGGAGATTGCGATAACCTTCTGTAGTGTCGGCCAGGCACCGAGGCTGGTCATTCTGGATGAGCCGACGTCCTCGCTCGATGCAGGGCTGGCCGCACAGCTGATGGCATACGTGCGCCGCTTTGTGGAGGATGGCGGCGCCGTGATGCTGATCTCGCACATTCTTGGCGAGATCCTTTCGACGGCAAGCCGCATTCTGGTCATGAAAGACGGTCGTGTAGTGGCTGATCGGGCAGCGCAGGATTTTTCCGTCCATAGTCTTGTTCAGGCAATGGGAAGTGTCGTCAAGGAGCAAGACCGCAAGCGCAGGCCGGAAGAGCGCGCCGCAATCGCTCCCATTCTTGCCTTGCCGGCGCGCGGCGGCAACGGTCTTGCCTTCGAAATCCGCAAGGGAGAAGTGATTGGTCTTGCCGGTCTTGCCGGTCACGGCCAGACCGAGATGCTGCTTGAATTGCATCGAGCCTTGTCAAGCAACTGGCTGCCCGGCAGGCGTGACAGGATTACGTTCGTTGCCGGCGATCGCAGCCTGAACGGGACTTTCCCTTTATGGAGCATCCTCAAGAATCTCAGTATCGCATCGCTCGGTGACCTGTCGAAGATGTCGCTGGTCAACAGACAACGGGAGGAGCGTCTGGGCGCGGATTGGAAAGGACGGATCGAAATCCGTACGCCAGCGATGGGGAACGGCATCTTGTCGTTGTCCGGCGGCAATCAGCAAAAGGTTCTGTTCGCCCGCGCGCTCGCGACGAACTCGCCGATCGTGCTGATGGATGATCCCATGCGCGGTGTCGATATCGGCACCAAGCAGGAAGTTTATCGCATCCTCAACGACGAGGCTTCTGCCGGCCGGACATTCATCTGGTACTCCACCGAAATGGACGAGATTCGCCTTTGCGACCGCGCCTACGTCTTTCGTGACGGCGCCATCGTCGCGGAACTCGTTGGCGATGAGATCACGGAGGAAAATGTGCTGGCAGCCTCTTTTGCCGGGGAGGGCACTTGATGCGTCCATCATCCGCCACCCTGCGCCTGCTGATCCCGGCCCTGTCGCTGGCCGTCCTGCTCATTGCGGTCTTCTATCTTCAGCCTCGCGCCATGAGTTATCTCGGCCTCAACCTGCTTTTTAATCTCGCTGTGCCGATTGCGCTCGCGACGATCGCACAGATGATGATCATGTCGGTCAACGATCTCGATCTGTCGATGGGCACGTTCGTCAGTTTCACCGCTTGCGTTGCTGCGACCTATCTTCAGTCGACCCCGCTTTTGGGCGTCCTCATTCTTGTCGCGGCGATCGCCGTCTACGCGGCCATGGGCGTCATCATCTACATCAGGGATCTGCCCTCTATCGTCGTCACCCTCGGCATGAGTTTCGTCTGGGGCGGCCTTGCCGTGCTGCTGCTGCCCGCGCCGGGCGGCGCGGCGCCCGACTGGGCTCGCTGGCTGATGACATCCAAACCGCCGCTCGTACCGATGGCGATCGTTGCCAGTGTCGTCATTGCGCTGATTTCCCACTTGCTCGTCATGCGTTCGTCCTTCGGCGTGCTGATCCGCGGGGTCGGCGGCAACCAACGCTCGCTTCAACGCGCCGGCTGGTCCGTCGTCACTCTGCGTGCGGCGGCCTACGCGCTCGCCGGGCTCTTCGCGGTGCTCTCGGGCATCGCGCTGGTCGGACTTACTACCTCGGCGGACGCGAATATCGCGCTGCGTTACACGCTGCTGTCGATCGCCGGCGTCATTCTCGGCGGCGGCGAATTCATCGGCGGTCGCGTATCTCCGGTCGGAGCCGTCATCGGCGCCTTGACGCTGACGCTGGCAGGCTCGTTTCTGTCATTCCTGCGGATCTCGCCGGATTGGCAGATCGGTGCGCAAGGCGCCATTCTCATCGTCGTGCTTGCCCTGCGGCTCTTGCTCAACCGTGTCGAGAAGCGGGAGAAACACTCATGACGGTTCTTCGCGCGCTTGGCCGCAAGCCCTGGATATGGTCATTCTTGGCCGCCATCATCGTCTGGCTCGTGACCGTATTCTTTACCGGTGGAGCAAGCTCGATTGGCCTTTCGCAGGCCGCCCTGACCTTTGCGGCCTTCTCTGTGATCGTCGGCATCGGGCAGATGTTCGTCATCACGCTCGGTCCGGGCAACATCGATCTTTCCGTGCCGGCCACCATGACGCTTGCAGGGACCTTGGCGCTGAAACTGATGAACGTCGAGGACGGCCTGATCATGCCCGGTCTGCTCGTGTCGATCCTCATCGGCCTTGGCATCGGGATCGGCAATTACGCACTCATCAAGCTCTTGCGCATCCCGCCGATCATCGCGACGTTGTCGATGAGCTTCATCATCCAGTCGACGGCAATTTGGAGTAATCGCGGCCTGCGCATCAAACCGCCCGAACAGCTGGCTGATTTCACGACCTCAAGTTTCCTCGGGGTGCCGAATGTGGCGATCGTCGCGCTGGTACTCTCCGCACTAGGCTGGCTGCTGTTGGAGCGGACGATCTATGGCAGGTGGATTTCAGCCATCGGGCAGAGCATGTTTGCCGCGAAAATGGCAGGCATTCCCGTCGATGGAACGCGACTTGCGACCTATGTGCTTTGCGCGATCCTGGCCTCGATCTGCGGTTATCTTCTTGCCAGCTTTTCCGGTGGCGCTGCCTTGAACATGGGCGCCGAATATCTGCTGATGTCGATTGCGGTCGTCATCATCGGGGGAACGGCTGTGGCCGGCGGCGATTCGAATGTGCCCGGCATATGGGGCGCTTCGCTCTTCATGTTCCTCGTTGTCTCGATGCTCAACACATATGGCTTCGGCGCCGGCCCGCGGCTGGTTCTCACCGGCCTCATCATCATCGCCGTTATTCTGATCGCAGGTGGCCGCCCAACCGGCGGACGCTGACACTGTTCCCCAGCAGTTTTTAGGACATCCGTAATGCCGAACGACGCATCCCCTCTGTATGAAATCTATGATATACGCTTCCGCAACCTTGTCGTTCCGAGCGCTGGGCTGGAGGAGCTTTATTCCGATTGCCGTTGGGCGGAAGGTCCCGTCTGGTTTGCCGATAGCGGAAGCCTGATATGGAGCGATATTCCCAATGAGCGCATGTTGCGCTGGGTGCCAGGCGGCGGCGTGTCGATTTTTCGGGCGCCGTCCAATTTTTCCAACGGCAACACGCGCGACTGCCAGGGGCGCTTGGTATCATGCGAACATGGTACCCGCCGGGTGACGCGCACGGAAATCGACGGCTCGATCACGGTTCTTGCGGACAGCTATAAGGGTAAGCGCCTGAACTCGCCCAATGATGTCGTCGTTCGTTCAGACGGAACCATCTGGTTTACCGACCCGACCTACGGCATCCTCTCCAATTACGAGGGATACAAGGCCGAACCGGAGCAGGCGAGCCGCAATGTCTACCGGCTCGATCCTTCGACGGGTGAACTGGACGTCGTGATCGAGGATTTCCGCCAGCCGAACGGCCTGGCCTTCTCTCCCGACGAGACAAGGCTTTACGTTGCCGATTCCGCTGCCAGCCATGACATCGAAGCCCCGAGGCATATTCGCGTCTTCGATGTCGTGGATGGAAAGAAGCTCGCAAACGGTCGCGTCTTCTGCGACATCGATACCGGCATTCCCGACGGCTTTCGCGCCGATGTGGACGGCAATATCTGGACGAGCGCCGGCGACGGCGTCCATTGCTTCGCCGCCGATGGTACTTTGATCGGCAAGATCAAGATACCGCAGACCGTGGCCAATCTTACTTTCGGTGGCCCCCGCCGCAATCAGCTGTTCATCACCGCCACGCGATCGCTCTATCGGGTTTACACGACGGCAACAGGCGCTCAGGTGCCGTGAATAGTCCGTTCCAGCAGGACTTGGTACGCCCAGCCGATGGCGCTACACCGCGCCGCGGCTGGAGTCGGCTCAGCGAAGGCCGGCGAAAGTCGCCGGGAAACGAAAACGCGCACCTGCCGTATTAAAAAGGCGGAAAAGCTGGCGCGACGAATAAAGGCCCCGACGTAGCCATACAGAAGCAAGGCTACCATCACGCCGGGAATGATACGGATATGCCGAAGCGGTGACCGGTATCGAGCTGCGGCTATCGCCTTTTGGAGCGGCGTTGGCTTGAGCCGCTCCGACCACCGCTGCGGTCAGCGGCTGCCCTTGTGGTCCTTTTCGAGAAATTCGAGGTAGGCATCGCGCCTCGCCTTGATGTGATTGACGCATACTTCCGCGAGCGCCCAGGAGTCGTTCCCACTCAGGAGGCTCAGAATGAGGCGATGATCCGCGATCGCCCTTTGCCTGTCCGCCTTGTCGCCAAGGCTGTTGGCGCGAACCGGGAAGGTGACATGCAAAAGGTCGGCAATCATGTTGCAAAGATGCGCATTGCCGCAGAGCGCGAAGACGCCTCTGTGAAATTCGCTGTTGATGTCCTGCATGCCGCGCAAATCTCCTGTCTCGACAGCTGTCTCGTAGCGAGATTCGATTTCTTCGAGCTTTTCGATCTCACTCTGCTCGACGGGCAGCCTGATGCGCAAGGCCGCATGTCGCTGCAGAACTTCGCGGACCTCATGTAGCTCCTTCACCTCGGCGGCGCTGAAGGTGCGCACGCGTGCGCCGCGGTTGAGTTCGCGGATGACGATGCCATCATGCTCGAGCAAAGCCAGAGCCGCGCGAACGATATGCCTGGATACTCCGAAGCGGGCGAGCAGTCTTTCTTCCCTGAGCGCCGCCCCAGGTTCTATGCGCCCGAAAATAATGTCCTCCTCGATGCAACGCGCCACGCGCGTAGTCTCGGATTGCTGATCTGCGGTGGGATCTCGCATGCGGCCCTCAATTTGATGTTTCTACGACACCCTAATCTCTGTCCAGCGAAAGTCCAATTGCAATTTTGTCGACATTTTTACGATAATATGCGCTTGACCAAAGGGTATTTCGACATATTGTCGACAATATGTTGGGAGGAACGAAGTTCATGCAACCAAATTACGATGTCGACGACACAACCCGCCATGCCTCGCCCGAGTCGCGATGCCGATCTTCTGCGGGCCACGCAAGCGAGGGCTTTAGTGGAAGGGCCTCGAAGCGCATCCGGTTCCGGCAGCGGAGCGCGCTTGCAATGCTCGTGGCCGCCGGCATGATCAACTATATCGACAGGGCCGCACTATCGATCGGAAGCCCGCTGATCCGCGACGAGTTCGGTCTATCCATCGCCGACATGGGTCTGCTTCTGTCGGTCTTCCTCTGGGCTTATTCCTTCACTCAATTGCCGGTCGGTGGCCTGGTCGATCGCTTCGGTCCACGCAAGATGCTGGGCCTCGGTCTGTTTGTATGGTCGGTTGCGCAGGCAGTCAGCGCGCTGACAACCGGATTCATGTCGTTCGCTGCCACGCGCGCAGTACTGGGCATTGGCGAATCACCACAATTCTCGTCGTGCATTCGCGTGGTCCGCGATTGGTATAATGTCCGCGAACGCGGGTTGCCGACCGGTCTTTTCGCCGGATCGTCCGCATTGGGTACGGCGATTGCTGGGCCGATCCTGACTTTCCTGATGCTGCAATTCGGATGGCGATGGATGTTCGCCATCATGGGGCTACTTGGCATCTTTCTCGCGATCGTCTGGTATATATTCTACCGCGATGTCGACACGGCGGCACTGACTGAGGACGAAGTCGAGTATCTCTCCGCTGGGGAGAGCAGGGAGCCGCCCCACAAACCATCGCTTGCCGAGTGGCTTCGTCTCATGCGGCTATCAACGACCTGGGGCGTTGTGCTGGGTTTCGTAGGAACCACTTACCTCAGCTGGCTTTACACCGCCTGGCTCCCATCCTACCTTTCGATCGACCGCCATCTCAGCCTTCCCAAGACCGGCATTCTGGTAGCCATTCCCTTTCTTTGTTCGATGGGTGGTACGGTTTCCGGCGGCCTGTTCACTCAGTGGCTGATCCTGCGAAAGATTTCCCCGCTCATGAGCGTCAAGGTGACTGCGGCCGGCGGTACTCTGGGAATGTCGATATTCACGATCTTTGCAGCTGAGGTCAGCAGCACTCCCGTTGCAATAACATGCCTGTCTATCGCAATGTTTCTGGGTGGCATATCCTTGACGAATGCCTGGACCATGATCGGCGTCGTGGCTCCGAGAGCCTATGTCGGTTCGCTTGCTGGCATGAAGAATTTCGTCGGATATCTCGGAGGCGCCATGGCGCCGACGGTCACCGGCTTCATCGTACAATCGACTGGTTCGTTCGAACCGGCACTCATCACGGCTGCGGTCATCGGTGTGAGTTCGGCATTCATCTATTTCTTCGGCGTCCGACGAACGATCGATGCAAGCGAAATCACCGGCGTCTCGTCTCCGTCCGGGAAATGACGTGGCATAAACAAACGGAAAAACAGTGTCTTCGAAAACATCCGAACTGCTGAATCTGCTGACCGACGCGCGCCACGACCGCGCGCCGATCAGCCAACTGCCGCATGACCTCGTTCCCGACAGCATCGAGAAGGCCTATGCCGTCCAGGATGCGGTCGCCGAGCGGGAAACAAGCTACGGCTGGAAAGTGGGCTTCCCCAGGAATGGGGACGAACGCCGATGCGCCCCCTTGGTCGGCCAAGGGCTCTACACGGCGCCCTGCGTCTTGTCCGCCGCCGCGCTTGGCGCAGACAGCGTCGAGGTGGAAATAGCCGTCGTCCTCGGGGCCGATCTTCCTCCGCGCGCCAAGCCCTATACGTCGTCCACCGTCGAAGCCAGCATCGGATCGCTTCGGCTGGCATACGAACTCGTGGGATCGCGTTTTGTCGACCGTATGTCGATCACGCCCCTGACGGCCATCGCCGACTGCCAGAGCAATGCTGCGACCGTGCTCGGTGCGCCGGTAAAGCAATGGCAGGCTATCGATATCTCAAGGCTCGCGATTGGCCTCATGGTCGACGGCGACGAGATTGCCGCCTGCAAAGGCGGTCCGTCGAAGGCCGACCTGCTGGAGCAGCTTGCATGGCTTGCCAACCATGCCGCGGCGCGGCACCGGCCGCTGAAAGAAGGCGACGTCATTATCACCGGCGCCAGGATCGGTCCTCTTCCCCTGCCGGCCAAGGGGCTGATGAAGGCGGTCGCCAACGGCTATCCGACCCTCGAACTGACTTTGACAGCAGATCAACCATTCTGATTGGAGCATGACCATGAACGGAGCGAAGTTGCGCGCGAGGCTGCAGGCCGGCGAGGCGATCACGATGTACAATACCCACCATGCCTCCACCGGCCTCGCCGCCCGGCTGGTGGAACTGGGTGCCGATTCTGTCTTCGTCGACTGCGAACACGGAACCTGGAGCTTCGAGGATGTACGCATGACCGGACAGATCGTCCGGTCGGTCGGCGGCGCGGCGATCATCCGGCCGCATTCGCATGAGCGTCCGATCATCATCCGCTATCTCAACGCGGGCGCCGACGGTATCATGGTGCCGATGGTCGACAACGCCGACCAGGCGCGCGCCATTGTCGATGCGGTGCGCTATGCGCTGCCTTCCGATTATGGGAAACGCCTCGTGGTCGCGATGATCGAGACACAGGAGGCGATCGCAAACCTCGACGAGATGCTGAAGGTCGAGGGTATCGACGTTTTCTTTATCGGGCCCGGCGACCTTTCGCAGGACATGGGTTATCCGCCAGCTCCGCCCTTCGGCGAACCCCGCCCTGCCGTCGTCATGGAAAAGGTTGCAATCGCGGTCGAGAAGATCCGGGCGGCCGGCAAGGTGGCTGGCACGCTGGTGACGGCCGAGGAACTGCCGCATTGGCTGGAAAAGGGCGTCCAGTATTTCTATGTCCACACGGACCCGTTCCTGCGCCGCGGGATTGCAAGCGTCAAGAAGACGCTATCGAAGGAGGTGGTCTGAATGGCTTCCCCGCTGTTTATTCCCACCGTCCGGCGCGTTCGTGACCGGCTCCTAGAGCAGTTCCTCGTTTCACGGAATCGATGAACCGCTCTATCCCTTTGTTTTTACGCGATTCCGGACGGAAAACGGCTGCGCACTTTTCCTGGAATTGCTCTAGCACAAGACATCGGCCTGGCTCTTGCCAGGGATGTGGCGGGACACGGCGCCAAGTGGTGCTGACCGGCCGCGACTGGCCAAGCTGGACGACTTTCTCCCGCAGTCAGAAGCTGCTGCTGGCCGTTGTTTCAACCTCTGACTTGGACGTCACCTACAGCGATACCTTGAAGGAGAACATCGATACAATCCAGAGCCAGATCGAGCCGATCGATATCCTCATGCAGTTCCCGAGATTTGCGGCGGCGAGAAACGTTCAGCGCGCCTTCCGTTTTCGCCATCGCTCGACGAGCTGTCGGGTTTCCCTGTCCTTGGCCATCTTCGAATAATAGAGGACCCAGGGCATGGATAACCAGAAATCGAGCCGATCCGGAGCGTGAAGCATGCGGTTGAGTATGGCTGCGCGATAATAGAACGCGCGTGCATTTTCATAGGCGTCATAACCGCCGGTGCCGACACCGCTCGGGAGCCATTCCTGTTCGATCATGGTGGCAAGCACGTCATCGTCCTCCGGATGATGGATCAGAAAGAACAGGAGCTGACTGCAGCGCGCGCGTGAAAAATGCTCGAGTCCCTCCAGAAACCAGTCGGCTCCGGGGTGAACGTTGGAATAGAGATGAAGCGCATAGGCTCGCATCGCGCTGACGAGGCCTTTTCGCCATCGCGCATGGCGATCGCCATAGTCGGCCAGGGCCAGATGCGTCTCGATCGACGGGCGCTCCGAGAAGACCAGGCAATAGCCCTGCTGTACCATAGCGCGGGCAAGCGCAAGAGCTGCATCGAAGCGGCCGAGCGTTGCGAGGACGCACACGGCGTTGAATTCGAGATGACCGCTGTTTGCAAGCTCGATACTCGCTTGTGAGCCGAGCAATCCGCGGCGTTCGAGGACTGGCAGTGCTCGTCCGGGCTGCTCGGTGAGAAGCGCGTTGAGAACGAGGCACTCGTCGAAGTCGTAAGTGCTTTCCAAATATCGGTCGGGTTTGAAATTGGCCAGAATCTCATCCTGGCGGTCCAGCAGCCAGTTGCGCTCGATCGAAAACGGGCCATAGGCTTCCATCGCCGGGTGGGAAAGGAGGGGTTTCAGGACAGGATCCTCTGGAATGTCCCAGCGCGGACTGCGGCGAAGCACCTTGTCGATCCACAGGACGACCGAAAATGCCGATGCTTGGTCGCCGAGGGTGAGAAAGGCGCGAATAGCCGAAAGATGGAGGTAAGGAAACGCACCAACGAGATCGCTGAAATTGCTGCCGCGGACATAAACTCGGCGCTGCGGCGCGAAGAGATCGGCGATACGCTCATAGATTGCCTCGACCTCAGCGGGCCTGCCGGATCGGATCAGAGCACCGGCCATCATGGCGGTGACGAGGCCGACGAGAGGAAGCGGCCTGTTTTCCTCGCCGACCACACCCGCAAGTGGCTGCGGGTCGCCGCTCAACGCCACAAGAGCTTCGTCAGGGTCCGATGAAGTCAGGCACGCCATCACCCAGGCGGCACATGTATCGATCTGAAAATCCGATTCCTGCATGGTTTCCTGCGATCGCATTTGCCAAATGTGTCCGAACTCATCATCGCTGTTCGTGGTGAAATTCCCGCAGATGGTCTAAAGACCCTGGTCATGCTATTGCACGTAGAAAGCTATCCTATACCGATCCGCTTTCAGCCCTTACAAGTCATCTGCGGGCTGAGCTTACCCTCAAAAGGCATTGAATACGATTGCCGGGAGTTGCATGCGGAATAGAATTCAAACACGTTTTACGCCTTTCTAGTTTTCCGACAGTCTGACCAAAACCTGCTACCCCAGCGGAGCTGACTTCTCTAATTCGCCCCTATCGGTCAAGCATTGGCAGCGCTCGGGCATTTTACGGCTGCCGTATGGCTGGGGTAGGTTAGCCACTCACGTCATGATTGGAAGCAACCGTCAGGAATTCGGCGGGGTGAAGACGTTGCGGGCCGCGAGGCCAAGCCGTTGCGAATATTCGAGCTGGCGCAGCTCGCCGGCAAGTGAAATCGAGACGTTCGAATCCTTCGCGCGAATTGACCGCAAGGATTTCAAATCCGCCTTGAAATCGGCGATCGGGAGTTTCGCCGCTGCAAGCCATGCAGTTGTTGGAAGCAGTGAACGTGCCAGTTGGAATGCATGTAAAAACAGCATGTCGCGTTTGGTGATAAAGCGGGAAATGGACACCTTGTTCGAACCTTTCGGGACAAGATGTCGGATGAACAAGTGGAAAAAAGATCAGATTCTCGGTGATGATCGAGGGAATAAGGCCAATCGAGGTGCCCATTTTTATGGTGGCGTAGCTGGAAACAGATAGTTGCCGAACCGCTTCCTGCGAGCACTTTCGAACTGTTCGAGCGTTTGCGGTTTGACAAACAAAGCGACAACCTCCGGATGCGCGGCGCGGACCTTCTCCTCGATCGTGGCTACGCATTCTTCGATCTGCTCCGTCAATAGGGTAGGATCGAATTCAATACTAAGCGCGACCATCGCCTGATCGGGAGCGAGCTGTGCTGTCAGTACGCTGTTTGCATGCACCACGCCATGTTGTTCCTGAGCAATGTTGCAAATAGCCTCGACCAGAGCGGGGGTTGCGCGTTCCCCTATGAGCAGGCTTTTGCTCTCGGCCGCCAAAAGGATTGCCGTTATCGCCAGAACAATGCCGATCAGGATCGAGGCTACTCCGTCCAGCACCGGCATTTGAAGCTTCTTGGCTGTGGCAATTCCGATCATGGCAATCGCAATGCCCATCAAGGCGGCACTGTCTTCGAACAACACCATGAATGCGGGCGGATCCTTGCTTTGGCGGAATGCTTTCCAGAAATTCAGGCTGCCACGCGCCTTTGCGAAAGCCCGCCAGCCGACAACCCAGGACGCGCTCTCGAACATGAATGAAAGAATCAGAACGATATAGCTGATCCGCGCATATTCGACTGGTTGCGGAGCCAGCACATGCCGTATGCCTTGGTAGACCGAAACGCCGGCGCCAAGCGCAAACAGCAGCAAGGCGACAATGAAACTCCAGAAGTATAATTCACGGCCGAAACCAAAGGGATGGATGACATCCGGCTTTCGAACGGCACGATGATACCCATAAAGAATAAGTGTTTCGTTGCCGCAGTCGACGACGGAGTGCACAGCCTCACTGAACATTGCGGCGCTGCCGGTGATGACAGCTGCAGCGAGCTTCGTTACTGCGACGGCGACGTTGCCGGCCAATGCTGCATAGACGGCCGTTCGAGCGGAATGCCGTCCCTGGATGCGCGGATCGGAAATTGCTGTGGACACCGCCGCCTCCTATAAAAAAGTCGACGCCGGCAAAATCACATCAACTGATCGAATGGCATTAGTCCATGTCACGGAATGCATGTCCGGCCGTGGCCACTCCCTCGATAACACTCGGTGGCAGGAGGTCCGCTGCGTCGGTGCCGTCAAAAATCCACTCCTTTGGATCGGCAAAATCTGGAAGGCTTGCTCCGGCACGCACGTAGAGACCGATGGCGGGCTTTTTTTCGTTGACGTAAAGATCATATTCTTGCACGGGATCTCCTCCTCCTTTGCAACCCAATTCAAAACTCATGCAGATCCGCTGCCGACACGGATCTTGTCATGCTAAAGGCTGGCGTCGTCCAGCTTGATCGTTGCAACGACATTGAAGCAACGGCCGTGCCAGTTCCAAAAGACCAGCGTAATCAATTGGCTGCTGCTATGAGGCATTTGACTCGCGACATTATGTCGATGGTTCCGGACAAGATGTCCAAGCTTGGGAGCATGCTTGTAGCATTCATTCGTGCCTGTCCGGAGTATCGGGTCGGAAACGGATTCCTTTTCCAATTCAAGATATGCATGGTATATTCGCCGCGATTGCTAGGCGTTGCTACAGGCCCAATGGAAGCAACCGCATATCTGCCAGTTTTGTCAGCGCCACTCCTGAAAAGTCAGGGGTGGCGCCGGACATTTTGTCCGACCGGCGCGGGACATCCTGTCTGAGAAATTCGACAAATCGCCTCTAAACTATTGATATTCATGACTATCAGAAACTGGCACGACTGTTGCTCCTCGCTTCGGCAATACCAGTTCTTCGCCTGAAATCCTGACGGCGGCGGAGGCCGATCCGGACGACCGCCCGTTGGTTCTTGAAGGATCGCGGCCTGTGCGAGCTGGCAAAGGGGTGATCCCGGACGGATGGCTGTGCGGGGCGCGACATCAAATCCGAGAAGAAAGCAGAGGAGTAATACGGTGAGTAAAGTTATCGGAATCGATCTGGGTACGACCAACTCCTGCGTTGCTGTGATAGATGGCAAGAACACGCGAATTATCGAGAACTCGGAAGGTGCGCGAACCACGCCCTCGATCGTCGCCTTCACCAGCGACGGCGAACGGCTGGTTGGCCAGCCTGCGCGCAGACAAGCCGTCACCAACCCCACCAACACGATCTTCGCCGTGAAGCGTCTCATAGGCCGCCGTTACGACGACCCCACGGTCGAAAAAGACAAGGGCCTCGTTCCCTATAAAATCGTCAGGGCGGGCAATGGTGACGCATGGGTCGAAGCGGAAGGCAAGACCTACTCACCATCCCAGATTTCCGCCTTCATCCTGCAGAAAATGAAGGAAACCGCCGAAGCGAACCTCGGGGAGAAGGTGACGCAGGCCGTCATTACGGTTCCCGCCTATTTCAACGACGCCCAGCGCCAGGCAACCAAGGACGCCGGCAAGATCGCGGGGCTTGAGGTCCTGCGTATCATCAACGAGCCGACGGCTGCCGCGCTGGCATATGGGCTTGAGAAGAAGAAGCAAGCGAAGATCGCCGTCTACGACCTCGGCGGCGGCACGTTCGACATTTCCATCCTCGATATCGGGGACGGCGTCTTCGAGGTGAAGTCGACGAATGGCGATACGTTCCTCGGCGGCGAGGACTTCGACATGCGTCTCGTCGAATATCTCTGCTCGGAGTTCAAGAAGGAGCAGGGTATCGATCTGAAAACCGACAAGCTCGCACTGCAACGCCTGAAGGAGGCGGCCGAGAAGGCGAAGATCGAGCTTTCGACAACGACGCAGACCGAAATCAACCTTCCTTTCATCACCGCCGACGCGACGGGGCCGAAGCATCTGCAGGTCAAGATTACGCGCGCCAAGTTCGAATCCCTGGTCGAGGATCTGGTGCAGCGGACGATCGAACCCTGCCTCAGCGCCTTGAAGGATGCCGGCCTGACGGCAAAGGAGGTCAGCGAGGTCGTGCTGGTCGGCGGCATGACCAGAATGCCGAAAATCCAGGAGGTCGTCGAAAAGATCTTCGGCAAGGAGCCTCACAAGGGTGTGAACCCCGATGAAGTTGTTGCCGTAGGCGCTGCGATCCAGGCGGGCGTGTTGCAGGGCGACGTCAAGGACGTGCTGCTTCTCGACGTCACGCCGCTGTCGCTCGGACTGGAAACGTTGGGCGGCGTCTTTACACGCCTCATCGAGCGAAACACGACCGTACCCGCGCGCAAGAGCCAGATCTTCTCCACCGCCGAGGACAACCAGAACGCAGTCACGATCCGCGTCTTCCAGGGCGAGCGTGAACTGGCGGCAGACAACAAGCTGCTCGGCCAGTTCGATCTGATGGGAATTCCTGCGGCACCGCGCGGCACTCCGCAGATCGAGGTCACGTTCGACATCGATGCCAACGGTATCGTCAACGTCTCGGCCAAGGATAAGGGAACCGGCAAGGAACAGCGCATCCAGATCCAGGCTTCCGGCGGTCTCTCCGAGGCCGATATCGAAAGAATGGTCAAGGATGCCGAAATCCATGCCGGCGAGGACAAGAAGCGAAGGGAAACCATCGAGGCCAAAAACGCCGGCGATGCCCTTATCCACGAAACGGAGAAAACTCTGGCCGAGCACGGTGCAAAACTCGCAGATGCCGATCGCCGGGCGATTGAAGATGCCGTGTCGAACCTCCGCGAGGCATTGAAAGGCAATGATGGCGAGGCGATCGCAGCCAAGGTCAATGCGCTCCAGCAGGCCAGCATGAAACTGGCCGAAGCCGTCTACTCGCAATCTCAACAGTCTGAACCGGCCTCACCGGCTTCCGGGAATGACGATGTCGTCGATGCGGAATTCACCGAACTCGACGACGATCAGAAGAAAGCGAATTGAGATGGATGGGGCGGAGCCTGGCAATCCGCCCCTCGACCGTCCCTCGCATAATCGCGGCGAGATCCAGCCACAGGTGCTGCGTCTGGCTGGGCTTGCAGCGATTTTCCCGAGGGGAAATGAGTGGCCCTCTCTTCTTTATGCTTGTCCCGCCGCGTGATGAAGCCTGGATGTCCGACGGAACTTTCAGTCGAAAATTGGTAACTCAATCATATCCGGAGTAAGACGTGAAAAATCCCTATGAGGTTCTTGGGGTCAGCCCGACCGCCTCCGCATCGGATATTCAGTCCGCATATCGCAAGCTTGCGAAAAAGCTGCATCCCGACCTGAACCCCGGCGATAAATCCGCCGAAGACAAGTTCAAGGAGGTTGCCGCCGCCTATGATCTTGTCGGTGATGCAGACAAGCGGAAGCGCTTCGATGCCGGCGAGATCGATGAGACCGGTGCGGAGCGACCGCAGCATCACTACTACAGGGATTTCGCGCATTCCGATGGCGGTCACCCCTATATGGACACGTCCGGCTTTGCGGACTTCATGGATTCCGACGATGCCTTCGCGGAACTGCTCAGGCGCGGTCAGCGCAGCCGGGCAAATCGCCGTGGTGAGGATTTGCATTACACGCTTCCCATATCTTTCGTTGAATCGATCACCGGTGCCAATAAGCGCCTGACGCTGCCGGGCGGAGGCACCCTTGACGTCACCATCCCGGCTGGCCTCGTCGACGGCAAGATCCTTCGTCTCAAAGGCAAGGGGGTTCCCGGTGCGGGAAAGGGCGGGCCTGGCGACGCCCTCATTCAGGTGGAGGTTCTCCCTGATCCGCGCTTCCAGCGCGACGGTGACAACATATCGATAGAATTGCCGATTTCGCTCAACGAGGCCGTGCTCGGTGGAAAGATACGCGTGCCGACACCCACCGGCGATGTGTCCATGTCGATCCCAAAAGGATCGAACACGGGGACAACGCTGCGCCTTCGCGGCAAGGGAGCCCCGCAGCGGAGAGGAGGGCATGGCGACGAATTCGTCAAGCTCAAGATCGTCTTGCCAAAGCACCCGGACACGGAGCTTGAGACCTTCGTGTCGAACTGGGCGGCTGGACGAGACTTCAACCCACGCGAGGACAGGTCATGATCATCACGAAGAAGGAGTTTCTCGCTCGGTCGGGTCTCAAGGTGAAGACGCTGGAACTATGGATCGAGCAGGAATGGGTCATCCCGCAGGATACGCCGTCGGGACCGGGCTTTTCGGATACCGATGTCGCCCGGGTCCATCTCATTCGCGACCTGACGGAAAAAGTCGGCGCGAACGATGCCGGGGTCGACCTCATCCTGCATCTGCTCGACCAGCTACACGGCATGCGGCGTGCCTTCGAGCAGTTGCAATCTCATCTGAAGGATAAGCAGCTCTAAGGCTTGAGTTGAAACTGTTGACAGCATCCCCCAAGCGGGATGCTTTGGTGGCACGGCAATGCGCAATCGTCGGTATGATAGCATCCAGGAGTGGTGGTGATGTCTGAGGAAGAGTCCAGCGATATATCGGAACGCGTCAGGAACCCCGAATTCGGACCATGGCTCGCTCAAGCGTCGATCCTCGTCGTGGATGACGAACCGGGTATGCGGAACTTCCTGCTCAAGACCCTGGGTCCCCGCTGCAAGATTATTGAAGAGGCTGAGAATGCGGCCGAGGCGTCGCGCAAGCTCGACCAGCAGCATTTCGATGTCGTGATCCTCGACAACATCATGCCGAATATGAACGGTCTCGACTGGCTGGCGGAACAGCGCGCCGCCGGTTTCTTCGCGGATGTCATCCTCATGACCGCCTATGCCGATCTCGACACGGCCATAAATGCGGTTCGCGTCGGCGTCGTCGATTTCGTTCTGAAACCTTTCAGGTCGAACCAGTTGTTAAATTCGATTGCCCGTTGCCTCGATCGCAGCCGGTTGCAGCGCGAGAATGACGTTTTGCGGCATCAATTGAACTTTTCGGCCCATCAGGTCTATCTTCGAAACAATATTATCGGGCAATCGCCCGCCATCGAGAAAGTGCGGGCGATGATTGCCCGTGTTGCTCCAATATCGACGTCGGTCCTGCTGACCGGACCGTCCGGGACCGGCAAGGAAGTGGCTGCCCGTTCCATTCACTCTCTTTCAGATCGTGCCGACAAGCTGTTCGTACCGATCAATTGCGGGGCGATCCCGGCCGACATGATCGAGAGCGAACTGTTCGGCCACCTGAAGGGGGCGTTTACGGGCGCCAACCGCACGCGCGAGGGGTTGTTCCTGCATGCGCAAGGCGGCACGATCTTCCTCGATGAAATCGCCGAGATGCCCTACCTGCTCCAGAGCAAGCTGCTGCGGGTGTTGGAAGATCGGCGCGTTCGGCCGATTGGCTCGGAGCGTGAGCTTCCGTTCGACGCCAGGTTCATCTTCGCAACAAATGCCGATCTGGAGAGCCGCGTCGCAGCCGGAACCTTTCGCGCGGACCTCTACTTTCGGATCAATGTCGTCCAGATTCGACTGCCGCCACTGAAAGACCGCGGCAGCGACGTTTTGGAGCTGGCGGCGCTCTTCATGCGCGAAGTTGCACAGCAGGTCGGTATGCCGGCAGTCGAGATCGATGAACACGTCCGATCCTATCTCTTGCGATATGATTGGCCAGGCAACATAAGGGAGTTGCGAAATTTCATCGAAAGAGCTGTCATCCTCGGAAGCTTTCCCGAGGATGCAGAAAACACGCCTTTGGCCCCTGCACGCGCCGATGGGCAGAGCTTGGCGGAAGTCGAAAAGCGTCATATTCTGTCTGTGCTGAGAGAGGTTGACGGCGATCGTGAGGAAGCCGCGCGACGGCTTGGCATTTCTCGCAAAACGATCGACCGGAAATGTGTAAGCTGGAATGGGTGAGGGAACGAGCGAGATTTCAAACCGCAAGGCCTCGGTTCGTTATCGCCTTCTGGCAATCGCACTCGTGCCGATGCTTGTCATCCTGCCCATATTGCTGGGTATCACGATCTATCGCTGGAACGAGCGCTTCGACGCGCTCGCGATATCCAAGGTCAACGATGACCTGACGATCGCCCATTTTTATATCGACAGAATGCTCGCGGTGACGGAAGAGCGTCTCGCTGCGGTCAGCCAATCCGCCCGCTTTCGGGATCTTACTGCCGGCGGGCGTGTCGCCAGCAGCGATCTCGATGCCTTCCTGAACAAGACGGCCGATGACCGCGGCCTGGATTTCCTTTATCTCATCGACGACTCGGGCAAGGTCGTCGCCAGCAGCAGTCCGCTTGCCAGCGCTTCGCCCCGCTGGGACTGGCCCGTCGTCAAGGCGGCTCTGGACGGCAAGTCATCTGCCGGTTTCGATGTCCTCGACCAGAACGAACTTTCCGCGCTGAGCCCGGAGCTTGCAGAGCGAGCGCGGATTGCGCTTGTGTCATCGACTGCAGATCCGAATTCCGGTGCTCAACAGGAAAGCAGGGGTCTTGTTCTTCACTCCGCCACCGTGGCGACCTGGGGGAATGGGGAACGCGGTGCATTGGTTGCCGGTGTGCTTCTGAACAAGAACGCCTCGTTTATCGATACCATCAACAGATTGATTTACAACGAAGCCAGCCTGCCCGCGGACAGCCGCGGGACTGCCACCGTCTTCCTGTCGGATGTCCGGATCAGCACCAATGTGGATCTTTTCGAAGGACGGCGCGCGATCGGCACGCGCGTTTCGCCGGAGGTCGGCGAAGCGGTGCTCAAGTACGGGAAAACCTGGAGAGAGCAGGCCTTCGTCGTCAACGACTGGTACATTTCCGCCTATCAACCGTTGCTGGATACTTACAATCGCCGCGTCGGGATGCTCTATGTCGGTTTCCTGCAGAAGCCATTTACCGACGCGAAAAGAGAAACGCTGATCGCTATCGTCATCGCCTTCGGCGTCGCGGTTGCCGCGACCGTACCCTTGTTTCTTGTCTGGGCGAGCAACATCTTCCGACCGCTGGAGCGCATGACCCGGACGATCAGCGCGGTCGAAACCGGCGACCTCGCAGCGCGCACCGGCCTTCCGAAAATGAGAGACGAAATCGGTCAGGTCGCATCGGAACTGGACCGGCTGCTCGACCAGGTTCAGGAGCGCGATGCGGAACTGCGGCTATGGAACACGGAACTCAACCAGCGCGTCGAGGAGAGGGCTCGCGCGCTGCAGACGGCGAACGAGCAGCTCGAGACCACAACCAAGCAATTGATCATGTCGGAAAAGCTCGCGGCGATCGGTGAAATCACGGCCGGCGTCGCTCATGAGATCAACAATCCCATCGCCGTCATCCAAGGCAATCTCGAAGTCATTCAGAGCATCGTCGGAGACGAGGCCGAGAAAGCCCGGAGCGAATTCAAGCTGATCGACCAGCAATTGATGCGGATCAGCGAGATGGTCACCAATCTCCTCAAATTTTCGAAGCCTCAGGAATATGCCGGGGTTCTGGAGCGATACGATCCTGCCGATGTCATCGGCGACACTCTACCGCTCGTGCGGCACCTTCTGAAGAAAACCACCATTACGATCGAGCGGGAAAACGATGCATCCCGGCTCATCGCCATGCCCCGCACCGAACTTCAGCAAGTGCTGATCAATCTGATTGTCAATGCGTTCCATGCCATGCCTCAAGGCGGCAAGCTGACTCTGCGCACATTCGATTCAGAGGCGGATCGAACACCGGGGATAACGATTGAGGTCGCGGACACCGGTAACGGCATGGAACCGGACGTCGTCAGGAGGATTTTCGACGCGTTTTTTACGACCAAGCGCCGCGAGGGTACAGGTCTGGGTCTTTCCATCTGCCAGATGCTCGTGACGCGGCAGGGTGGCACCATCGCGGTCGCCAGCAAGCCGGGTGAAGGAACGACCTTTACGGTCTGGCTTCCGGAAGCCGCCTGAGACGGCGCTGCCGGGGACAAATAGTCCTGCCAAGGGACGACAGTTTGTCCGCAACAGTTGCCGTCTGCCGCCGTGAACCGTTGAAAAGGCTTGAAAACAGCAAATGGCACGATTGTTGCGGCGTCGTTTCGCGACCCGCCAATCAAGCTGGGTGACGAACAGCGATCAGGCGGCGTAATATTCAACGCGGACGGAACCCTGGAGGTCCTCAATGACCGCCGTATCGACAGAACAACTTTCGAAAGACATGCAAGCCTCTGCACAAGAGCTCGAACAGGCCGGGTTGATCCCGCAATCGCAGGACCAGCCGCTAAACGCAAACGACCTGCTCTTCTACGTGACGGGGACATCCATGCCCATGGCCGATCTTCTGCAGCAGCATGGTCTCTTTCTGGATGATCGCGGGCTGAATTACGATCTCGCGCAATTCGACGCTATCGGCCGGATCGCCAACAAGGTGATCGCGGAGCGGCAGGCCGGCTACCTGGACGGCGTCTGGAAACAGCTCGATCTCTCGACAGACGAGGATATGGATTCCAACGGCACCTATATCCTGACGGCGCTCACGGCACTTGAAATCCTGTATGGTCCGAACAGGGCTACGCAATAGGCCTCGATGAAAAGACAATTTGTCCTGCATGGGCCGACACATTGTCTTTGCCGGCGTTGCGTCAGGCGGACAAGTATCTGATTATAAAAGGTTTTATCATCTGGCACGATGGTTGCTCCGGTATTCCATACCTGAAGCCGAATGGTTTGGAACGAGGGAGATAGCTGTGCCCGATCTGATCGTTATCGTTTATCCGACCGAAGACAAAGCCGAAGCCATAAGGCAGAAGCTCGTGAACCTTCAGAAGGAATATTTGATCGAGCTTTCCGACGCCGTAATCGCGGTCAAGCAGGACAACGGCAGGATCAAGCTCATTCAATTGATGAATACGACGGCAGTCGGCGCCATCTCCGGCGGTTTCTGGGGGCTGCTGATCGGCTCTATCTTTCTCATGCCCCTTCTTGGCGCGTCGATCGGCGCCGCTTCCGGCGCACTCGGCGGCGCGTTGACCGATTACGGTATCAACGACGGTTTCATGAGGGAGCTTGCAACAAATCTGAAGCCGGAGAACGCCGCATTGTTCCTGCTGATCCGCAAGATGACCGCCGACAAGGTGCTCGATGAACTCAAGGGCACCGGTGGAACCGTCCTTAGAACATCGCTGGATCACACCAAGGAGCAGGCGTTGCGTGATGCGCTGGCGGCGTCGCCCGGCTTTGGAAGCACGCCGCCCACCGGGACCTCCTCGCACAGCTGACGCTGACTTGTTCCAGCTTGCCTCAGTCGTCCAAACGCCGTTGTAGAAGGTGGCCAAGATGAACATCGAGAAATTCACGGATCGCGCGAAGGGCTTCATACAGTCCGCCCAATCGCTCGCCATGCGGGATGGAAACCCGCAATTTAACAGCCTGCATCTGCTCAAAGTCCTGCTGGACGATAATGAAGGCCTGGTTTCCGGCCTTATCGATCGATCCGGCGGCAACTCCCGCACCGTTCTCGGCGCGACCGAGGATGCGCTTGCGAAATTGCCGAAGGTCTCGGGTTCCGGGGCAGGTCAGGTCTATATGGCCTCCGAACTCGCCCGCATATTCGACGCTGCGGAAAAGATCGCGGAAAAAGCCGGCGACAGCTTCGTGACCGTAGAGCGGCTGTTCCAGTCATTGGTTGAGGATCGCAACAGCGATGCAGGCAAGATTCTGTCCGATACCGGGGTGAACCTTCAGGCGATCACGGCGGCGATCAGCGCACTGCGCAAGGGGCGAACCGCCGACAATGCCTCGGCCGAGAATGCATATGACGCGTTGAAAAAATACGCTCGCGACCTCACCAAGGCCGCACGGGACGGAAAGCTGGACCCTGTGATCGGCCGCGACGAGGAGATCCGGCGGACGGTCCAGGTCCTGTCGCGCCGCACCAAGAACAATCCCGTTCTGATCGGTGAACCGGGCGTCGGCAAGACCGCGATCGTCGAGGGGCTGGCGCTTCGCATCGTCAATGGCGACGTGCCCGAAAGCCTGCATGACAAGAAGCTTCTGGCGCTCGACCTCGGTGCTCTGATCGCCGGAGCGAAATACAGGGGCGAGTTCGAGGAGAGGCTGAAGGCCGTACTGCAGGAGGTGACGTCCGCGGAAGGCGGCATCATCCTGTTCATCGATGAAATGCACACCCTGATCGGTGCGGGTAAGACCGATGGCGCCATGGACGCGTCCAATCTGCTGAAGCCGGTGCTGGCGCGTGGCGAATTGCATTGTGTCGGTGCGACCACGCTCGATGAATACCGCAAGCACGTCGAGAAAGACCCGGCGCTGGCGCGGCGCTTCCAGCCGGTTTTCGTGCCGGAGCCGAGCGTTGAGGATACCATCTCGATCCTGCGCGGCCTGAAGGAAAAATACGAGCTGCATCATGGCGTTCGGATTTCGGATGCAGCCCTGGTGGCGGCCGCCACCTTGTCCAATCGATACATCACGGATCGCTTCCTGCCCGATAAAGCCATCGATCTCGTCGACGAAGCCTCCGCGCGCCTGAAGATGCAGGTCGATTCGAAACCGGAAGAGCTGGACACGATCGACCGCGATGTCATCCGGCTGAAGATCGAGCAGGAAGCGCTGAAAAAGGAGAATGACAAAGGATCGAAGACCCGGCTTCAGGCTTTGGAAAAGGAACTGGCCGCCCTGGAAAAGAGATCGGCCGACCTGACATCCAAGTGGCAGGCGGAAAAGGGCAAGCTTTCCGATGCGCAGAAGATCAAAAGCGAGCTTGAGCAATATCGCACCGAGCTTGCGAATGCGCAGCGCAAAGGCGAGTTCCAGCGGGCGGGCGAGCTTTCCTACAGCACGATTCCGGAACTGGAAAAGAAGCTTGCCGCCATCGAGGCGAGCGAAACCTCCTCGATCAGCGAGACGGTGACCGCCGACGACGTTGCCCAGGTCGTATCGCGGTGGACCGGCGTGCCCGTCACCAAGATGCTGGAGGGTGAAAAGGACAAGTTGCTCCACATGGAGGAAAAGCTCGGCGAGCGGGTCGTCGGCCAGGCGCAGGCCGTGCGCGCGGTATCGACCGCCGTTCGCCGTGCCCGTGCCGGCCTGCAAGATCCCAATCGTCCGATCGGCTCCTTCATGTTCCTGGGGCCGACCGGTGTCGGCAAGACAGAACTCGCCAAGGCTCTTGCGGAATTTCTCTTCGATGACGAAACCGCGATGGTCCGCATCGATATGTCCGAATTCATGGAGAAACACTCGGTCTCGCGGCTGATCGGCGCGCCCCCCGGCTATGTGGGCTATGACGAGGGAGGCGTATTGACCGAAGCCGTCCGGCGGCGGCCTTACCAGGTCATTCTCTTCGACGAGATCGAGAAAGCGCATCCGGATGTCTTCAACGTCCTGCTTCAGGTGCTTGACGATGGACGCCTGACCGACGGGCAGGGCCGGACGGTCGATTTCCGCAACACGCTCATCATCATGACTTCGAATATCGGCGCCGAATATCTGGTCAACCAGCCGGAGGGTGAAAAGACGAGCGTGGTGCGCGAAGAGGTCATGGCAATGGTTCGCGTCCATTTCCGTCCGGAATTCCTCAATCGCATCGACGCGATCATCTTGTTTCACCGTCTCCAGAAGGCCGAGATGGGCCGCATCGTCGACATTCAGTTCGCACGCCTCAAGAAGCTTCTCAGCGATCGAAAAATCAGCCTGTCACTCGACACGAAGGCGCAGAACTGGCTTGCCGAGAAGGGGTGGGACCCGGCCTTTGGAGCGCGCCCGCTGAAGCGGGCCATCCAGCGCTACGTACAGGACCCACTCGCCGAGCTGCTTCTGGGCGGAGAGGTTCACGATGATTCGACCGTGAAGCTCTCGGTCGGAAAAGATGGACTCACCTTCAATGGCAAGGCCGTCAAGATCATGGAGGATGAAGACGAATAGGCGTCGCAGATCGACCGCGTGGCCCGGCTTGCCGCCCGGCCCCCGATTCCAGCGCAGCCGCCCTGGATTCCCAGTCTACCAGCAAAGGAGAAGAAACGTGACGGACCATAAGATCAAAAAGGGAATGGAAGTGATCGGCGCCGATGGTGTCCACGTCGGGACCGTTGATGAGCTGGAGGGCAATCGCATCAAGCTCATCAAGAGCGATAGCGGCGACGCGTTTCACAGGGGTAGGCATCACCATTATATCGAACTCGGTTTCGTCGCCGGTGTCGAAGGCGATAGGGTTCGTCTTTCCGCCAACGCCGATATCGCGGTGACGCTCGAAGAGGAACGATCCGGCCGTCCCGTCCCGGAGCGCGAGTGAGCCAAGGTTAGTTCGGCAAATTTGACCTCGCTCGGGGCGATCATGATCGACCGCCTCGAGCCTGGAGAGCTTTTGGAATCGGTGTCGGACGCTCTCGGCGTGCGTACCAGTCCGCAGGAGCATCAGCCACTGTCCGATCGTAACGGCGGACAAGGACGGCCCCGATTGCGAATTCGAGAAGCTTATGCCGAACAGCGGAGATCGTCATATCTCAACCTTTTTGGCCTGCCACTATGGCGAGCCGCGCAGCAATATCGAGGTAGGCAAGATAATGATCAAGCGCTTCCAGATCGGTGATCATGTCAGTTGGAACTCGGAAGCTGGTCGGGTATCGGGGGTCATTATTTCCATCCATACGAGCGACTTTGTTTACAAAGGGCACATCCACCACGCGTCGGAGGATGATCCTCAGTACGAGATCAAGAGCGATAAGACCGATCATATCGCGGCTCACAAGGCTGGGGCCCTTCACCTCATTGGAGAAATATGAAGGCACCCTTTTTCACCATTGGTCATTCCGATCGTAGTTTGGACGCGTTTCTCCTGCTTTTGATGAGTTCCGAGATCGGCCTTGTCGCAGACATCAGGCGATTCCCGATGTCGAGGGCCAATCCTCAATTCAACAAGGAGGTTCTCGCTCGGGATTTGGCAACCAAGGGCATTTTCTACGAGCACATGAACGCGCTCGGCGGTTTGCGCGGAAACGCATATCATCTGTCGGCGGATGTAAACGGCTTCTGGGTGAACAGGAGCTTCCATCGCTATGCCGATTATGCGCTATCGGAACAGTTTCGCGCCGGTCTTGCTCATCTGCTGGCGCGAGGAAGAGAACATCGCTGCGTGATCATGTGTTCGGAAGCCGTCTGGTGGCGGTGCCATCGGCGCATTGTTTCGGATTACCTGATCGCGAATGATGAAACTGTTTTCCATATCATGGGGCAGGGTAGGTTAGAGCTCGCCCAACTGACACCGGGTGCTGTCGTCCAGCCCGATGCAACGATTGTCTACCCTCCCGTAGGCAGCGGCGTATGAGCGGTGAGCGTCGTTGTGGTTGAAAACCATCATCGGGCGAAAAAGTATCGGCGCCGATTGTCGAATTCCTGTGCTGCTGGTGGTCATAGCAATATCGAATTGATCGGCACGGGCATTTCGGGGAGGTTTTCCTCTCCCAGAGCCTCCCTTAAGGTCACTTCGATGGATTTGGCGATCGCTGCAATCGGCAGGTCGTTGGGCATGGTTCCAAATGGCATCTCCAGCTCATCGCCAAGAGCATCCAGCCCGAAAAACGTGTAGGCGATGATGCCGGCGGCGAGCGGCGTAATCGGTCCAAGCATATTGGCGAGACCGAACGGCAGGAGGAAACAGAAGAGGTAGGCGGTTCTGTGAAGCAGAAGCGTGTAACCGAATGGAACGGGCGTGTTGCGAAGGCGCTCGCAGCCAGCGATGACTTCATTCATTCCCGAGATCGTGCGGTCGAGGATGCTGAACTCAATGTCGGTGACGTAGCCCTTGGCTGAAAGCACGGCGAGACATTCTCCCATCAATTGCAGGATATAGTTGGGCGAATTGGATGCTTTGAGAAGCCTAGCCCTTTCTTCATTCGAGAGCAGGGTTTCGGCATTGTCGCCCAACCGATTTCCGCAGCGCAGATGGCGCACGAGATCCTCGACAAGGACGATATTCAGCCGGATCAGCCTTTCACGCTGTTTGGCCGCCTGATCGCCGCTCGGCAGCAAAATGATTGTCTGGCGGGCAAGATCGCGGCTGTATGCGAGAAGATGGCCCCAGAGCCTACGTCCCTCCCACCAGCGATCGTAGCAGGCGTTGTTTCGAAACCCGAGAAAAATGGAGAGCGTCAGGCCGATCAGATAAAACGGCGCGCCGTCGACCAGCGGAACGAGCGTCGGATGTCGCGTGTGCGCCCATACGACGATGGCCGACATGAACATAACGATCAGGACGCGAGGATAGATGCGTCTGATCACCGATCCGCGAACCTCAAGGAAGAGACGGAGCAGGTTCGGAGTTTCCCGGACGATCATGTTTCACCTGATTGCTGTGGAATTGCGTCTCGCGGCGAAGAGGAGCGGCTTCACGGCAGCAAGGGTGCATGAAACTGCTTCGTCCGACCTCGCACGCCAGGTTTCCTCCGCAAGAACCGTACCATTTCGCGCGGACAGCATTGTCAAAGGGTTAGCAGGGCGAGGCTGCCGCCAGATGGACAAACTGTCCGTCGACATAGGACAAATTGTCCATGGAAAACAATAGGATAACGTGCTCTACTGACGATAGTAACATGCGTGCGGAGTGCGGTTTATGGATGACAGGAAAGCGCAGTATAAGACCTATCATCATCCGGCTGGCGGATGGGGAGCCGCGGCCGCGACAGCAAAGGTGCTGCTGGAGCAAAGTGTCGTGACCAAAGGGTCGCGAGCGCTCCTTGCCATGAACCAGCCTGGCGGTTTCAAATGTCCAAGCTGCGCCTTCCCGGATGCCGATTGCAAGAAGACGCTCGAATTCTGCGAGAACGGTGCCAAGGCGCTGGCGCATGAGGCGACGAAATTCCGGGTCACACGGGAATTCTTCGCCAAGCACACCGTCTCCGAGCTCATGGAGCAGTCGGACTATTGGCTGGAGATGCAGGGCCGTTTGACGGAGCCGATGCGCTACGACGCGGCGACGGACAAATATGTGCCCTGCGACTGGGACACCGCCTTCGCAACGATTGGCAAACATCTGAGATCGCTTGAGAGCCCGCATCAGGCCGAATTTTACACCTCCGGGCGCACACCGAACGAGGCAGCTTTCCTCTACGCCATCTTTATCCGAGCCTTCGGCACCAACAATTTCCCCGATTGTTCCAACATGTGCCATGAGCCGACAAGCCGTGGCCTGCCGCCGGCGATCGGCGTCGGGAAGGGCACGGTGATCCTTGAGGATTTCGAACATGCCGAGGCGATCTTCGTCATCGGCCAGAATACCGGCACGAACTCGCCGCGCATGATGACGAACCTGGTCGAAGCGCGAAAGCGCGGCGTTCCGATCGTCGCCGTCAATCCCATGCCGGAACGTGCGCTGATACGCTTCACCGAACCTCAGGATATGGTCCAGATGGCGACATTCGGCTCCACTCCGATCGCCAGCGAATTCGTCCATATGAAAATCGGCGGCGACCTTGCTTTCCTGAAAGGTATCATGCGAGTGATGTTCGAGCGCGAGGCCAAGGGCGAAGCGATCCTCGACCATGACTTCATCGCCAAGCACACCGTTGGTCTCGATGCTATCCGCGATGAGATCATGACCCGTGATTGGCCCGAACTCGTCGAGGCGTCCGGCCTGGATGAAGACCAGATCCGCCGTTGCGCCGAAATCTATATTCGTTCGCAAGCAACGATGATCTGCTATGGCATGGGCCTGACCCAGCATCAGGATGGGTCGCGCCTGTTGCAACAGGTTGCAAATCTGTTGCTGCTGAAGGGCAATTTCGGAAAGCCGGGAGCCGGGATTTCTCCGATCCGTGGACATTCGAACGTTCAGGGCGACCGCACCGTCGGGATCGATGAGAAGCCGACGCAGGAATATCTCGACCGCGTTCGGGACGTCTTCGGCTTCGAGCCGCCCCGCGAGCATGGCCATCATACGGTCGAATCCGTGGAGGCGATGGAGAAGGGGACCGCCAAGGTCTTCATCGGCATGGGTGGAAACTTCGTTCGCGCCATCCCCGATACCGAACGATCCTATGCGGCAATGAGCAAGCTCGCGCTTACCGTCGGGATTGCCACCAAGCTCAACCGCGGCCACCTCGTTCACGGCAGGGAGGCGCTGATCCTTCCGGTGATCGCCAGGTCGGAATGGATACGTACGTCCGCCGGCGAACAGTTCGTAACGATCGAGGACTCCATGTCGAATGTCACGGCCTCGCGTGGCGTGCTGACGCCGGCCGGTGAGCATCTGAAGCCGGAGGTGGAGATCGTATGCCGAATGGCAATGGCGACGCTTCCCGACAGCAAGATCCCATGGGAAGCCTATATCCACGATTACAATCTGATCCGTGACAAGATCGCAGCCGTCTATCCGGAAATTTACACGGACTTCAACGAAAAGATCAAAAACCCCAGGGGCTTCCACCTGGACGTTCCGCCGCGCCGGCTTGTCTGGCCCACGCCGAACGGCAAGGCGAATTTTCTTCTGCTGCCCGGCTTGGAAGTGAACGCACCGGTCGCGGACCCTGCCATGCTGAGGCTCGCGACAGTGCGCTCGCACGATCAGTTCAACACGACCATCTACAGCTACAATGATCGCTATCGCGGCGTCTACAATGACCGCATGGTCCTGTTCATGAACGAGGACGATCGAAAGCAGCGCAATCTCGGCGTGGGCGCACGCATCTGCCTGGAGACGATCACCGAGGACGGCGTTCAGCGTCGGGTCGAGGGCCTTACGGTGCTGGATTACCCGATGCCGCGCGGCTCGGTTGCCGGATATTACCCGGAACTCAACCCGCTGCTTCCGCTCGAATATTACGACAGGATCAGCGGCACTCCGGCGGCGAAGTCCATCCCGGTCAGGGTAATCGCGGCGTAGAAAGCACCGGGAGCGGTCACTTTCGAACCGATTTTCCCTTATCGTCTCGTGCATATGGTCTTCGCAGTCCACCTGACGACGACATTTGTCGTTGGCCGTGCCGGAGCACGGCATCTGCTCAGGGACCGTTCCAATCGCGGAGCGCGGAAGATGTTCTCAAGGGCGATGTGGATGGCGGCGATCGTCACGCCGATCCAGATTTTCGCCGGCGACGCACACATGCCGAGGACGCCTCTCTGATCCTCTTCGGTCTGCCGAACAATGAGGAAGCGCGCATGGGCGTGACGATCGAGACCAGAGCCATGCAGTTTAATGATGGTTTCGATACCGTTGGTTGGTTCAACAAAGGGATATTTTCTGTCGATGATGCAATTCTTAAGTCCGGATCGAATTTCGGGCGCTCTTCTGCTGGCGGCGTTCTTCATCGCTCAGGGTCTGATCCTGTCCTGGCTCGTGCGAAGAGTTCTCCAGGCGGTGCTGCGTCATGACCAAACGGCCCGTGTCGATCAAATCACCCTCTCGTTCCTGAGCCATCTTGCGGTTCTGCTGATCTGGGTGTTGCTGGCAACGTCTTACGCCCACCTGATCCCCGCCTTGAACAAGCTGGGCACTGCCTTGCTCGCCGGCGTAAGCTTGGCGTCGGTGATCGTCGGCTTCGCCGCGCAGGCTACCTTGGGAAATCTTGTTTCCGGGATCAGTCTTGTTCTCTACAAGCCGTTCCGGCGCGGTGATCGCCTGCAAATCCAGGCACCGACAGGCCTCGAAGTGGGTGAGGTGGAGGATATTTCGCTCGGCTATACCATCCTTCGAACCGACGATCAGCGGCAGATCATCATCGCCAATTCGACCATGGCGCAACAAACGATGATCAAGCTGTCACAAGCGTCTCCGGAAAACTCGTCCAAGGCCTGAGCATGAGAGAACGGGAACGAAGCCGGCGATGAGCTTCGGTTCTGGGGCGTAGCCGCTGTGCTTTAGAAAGAAAGGTCGCGCCCGAAGATGATTGGCCGTCCGAGTTCATACCCACGGGACATTTTGGCTGCGCGGTCTCGCTAAATTGTCCGGTGCAGGCAGTCCGCGCAATATAAACTATTGGTTCTTATCAGCTAATATAATGGCACGCCATTTGCTTATCTAAGTACTGCAAAGCTTTCGATACCTAAGAAGCCAAACGGGATCGATGTTGATCGACACAGCCGACGGGATGACACCACGCGTTATCGCTTGTCGATTTCCGGCCGGCATTGTCGGTGCGCAACGGTCACAGCGGTATTTCCGGCCATGGAGCCTGCCCGTCTGTTTCTCCACCACGACCGCGTGTTCGGGGTGAAAACAAACTCGCTATAGAGAGGATCATACAATGTCCAAGGATCATGACAGAGCATCGCATGGATCACAGGACGCCCGGCGTCATAAGATCGATCATCAAACGCGCGATCAATGGCTTGATCGAGATTCCAGCCTTCAAGCCGCATGGCTTGCCTCCAGACTGTCGAGAGATGAATTTATCCGACGCAATGAAGGTCTGATCGACAAGGTTATTGCTGAATATCGGAATCGATAGAGATATCGGCCGTCATCATGTGGCACGCTCACAGAAGTGCCAAGAAGCGTAAGCCGCGCGGTCCATTTTCATCCCCGCGATCGCTGCGAGACAATCTTCGCCGCGCGCGACGTCCAGGCAATGCCGAACGACAGGCGTGAAGCTGTGGCGAAAGGCCAGCGATGCCATTAAAACAGCGAGTTGACCATCCGGGCGGCATTTTCGCCGATCTTGCGAAACGGCGACCGCGTTTTCCAGGCTGCCAGCTCCAGGACGTCCGCCTTTTCCATGTAACCGCGCTGGATGGCGTCGACACGTTCAATGGAATCCGCGTCGTAAAGAAGCAGACTGACTTCCTCGTTCAACTGAAAAGAGCGCAGATCGACATTGCTCGATCCCACGATAGCGAGCGTGCCGTCGATGCTGACATTCTTCGCATGCAGCAGATAGTCACGATAGAGATGGATCTTGACGCCGGCGGCAAGCAGATCCTCGTAATAGGAGCTTTGGGATAGTCTGACGAGCCGCTGGTCGACCACCTTCGACAGGATGATATCGACCGTTACACCGCGAACGACGGCCGTTCGCAGCGCTCCGAGAATATCTTCATCGGGGATGAAGTATGGCGTCACGAGGACGACGCGTTCCCGTGCCTGATGGATCTGCCACACCAGCAAGGATTCAAACCCTTCGAGCCGGTAGTCCTCCCCGCTCGGCAGGAGCTGGGCCTGGGCGGACCCGGCCTGTCGAGGGTGAACTTGTCCTTTCACAGGCACCTTGCCCGTCTCCATGCTCCAATCGCCTCTGACGACGGCGTCCATGACCGCCACGACCGGCCCTTGCGACCGGACGACCAGTTCATGGTTGGTAATCCCCTTGCGGAAGTTTTTCGCGACGAGGTTCTGCGAACCGGCATACCCGATCTTGCCGTCGATGACGAAAAGCTTGCGGTGATTGCGCATGTCGCCCCGAGAACGAAACTTGATGAAGCGCAAGGGAAGGGCTTCACGAACCTGTACTCCCTGCGCGTGAAGCATGCGCAATGTGCCGCGCCGCCAACGATGCGACCCGACCGGATCGAACATGACCCTCACGTCGACACCCCGGACCTTCGCGCGTCCAAGCGCATCGGCAATCCTCTGGCCGACGGCATCGTCTGCAAATATGTAGACCAGCAGATGGACAGAAGTCGTCGAAGCATCGATATCCTCGACAAGCTTGTCGATCACCGCATCGTAGTCGTCGATCAGCTCAATCCTGTTTCCGTCCGTGGCGGGGAATCGGCCGAGAGCGGTTGCAAGTTCGGCGACTGGCTGCCTCGCATCCAGAAATGCCTGAAAAGGCCGCACGGTATCGACCGTTGCATCAAAGAACGGCCGAAGAGATTGAAACCGAGCCTTCCGCCATCCTGGAAAGCGATCGTTTCCGATAGCGAGAAACAGGATAAGCCCTGGAATCGGCAGGAAGAAAATCAACAGCAGCCACGCCCGGGCAGACGAAGGAGAGCGGCGTTGCGGGATGACGACAAGCGCACCCAGACGCACCACCCACTCGGTACTCAAGAGTAGTAATTCGTAAGTCAGCTTCATGCGAGCCCCGTTTATGTGGTATTATGTAGCAGGCTAACGGTGCAGTGCGGTGGCAAAAGCTCCCCGAATGAATTTCTGCACAAATAAATAGTAAAATCAAACAATTCGTCGATGTACAGCATTGTTTCAATTGGACATTTTGCCCTGAAACTCGAGACATTTTGTCTGTGAGGACTAACGTTGATCAGGTAACTGTTTGATTTTCTGAACTCGCCGAAATGGCACGAGCGTTGCTCTATTGTGAAAGGCGATGCGATACGGAAATACAGTGGGAGATTGCTATGCGGATAGACCACGCTTTTCTTTTTGACCTCGACGGTACGTTGGTCGACAGCGTCTACCAACATGTTCTCGCATGGAAGCAGGCGCTTGATGAAGAGGGCATCGACCTTTCGATCTGGCGGATCCATCGGAAAATCGGAATGAGCGGGGGATTGTTCACCAATCAGCTCCTTCGAGAGACTGGCATAGAGATTACCGACGAGCTGAACGAGCGGCTGCGAAATCTCCACGCAGAGGCATATCGGCGACTGGGATACAAAATCCGTCCCTTGCCGGGCGCCAGCGAGCTTCTGCGCTGGTTAGCTGATGCTGGCATCCCATTTGCGATAGCGACCAGCGGTCGGATGGAGACGGCCGCGGTAAACATTGCTGCGCTCGGAGTGGACACGTCGTCGTTCCCCGTCATCACCCGGGACATGGTCAAGTATGCCAAGCCTGATCCGGACCTATTCCTTGCGGCGGCAGATGCACTTGGCGTCGATATTGGAAAAGCAGTCGTCGTCGGGGACAGCATCTGGGACATGCTTGCGGCGGTGCGCGCACGGGCGCTGGGCGTTGGTCTCTTGAGCGGTGGTTATGGGCGGGAAGAACTACGGGATGCGGGTGCGATCCGTGTCTATGACGACCCCGCAGATCTGCTGCTCCATGTTGACGAAGTCGGGGGTCGGCGATGAGTGCAGCCGAGGACCCAACACTTTATCTCGCAGCAGATGGACTTATGCTGCCGATCGAGCCGGGCGATCCGGAGCTTCGTGACGAATACGAGGCATTGATCCGTGAGGACTACGCCCGTTGCCATCCCGGGGATACATTGGAATGGCTGAAACATAGGGCGCGTTTCTCCAAAGAGGATCAAGGTCTATTATACGATTGGATGGCCGTGGCCGTCCGAAAGGCACGGCAGATGGGTGCGGTACCTTAAAGGTTTATGCTCGGCGGCAAGTTGTTGTGAGCCAGCATCTTCCTCGGCAATAACAATCCGTCTTACTTTGGAACGTCCCCTGTTGGCGATGATTCCGTAAGCACCTGTCGGCGTGGACGGCGATGGACGTTTTATCTCCTCCGCCGTTCCGAAAATCCGAGGATCTGGCGAGTGTCGCTCGATATCGTATCGCCTCAATCGATAAGGGCGCGCTGCCTTGGGAAAATAGTGACGAGAAATCTCCCCCAATCAAAAGCTCTGATGCCAAGTCATTCTCTGTAGCATCGATGTGGAAGCTGCCGTCTCAGCATTGCTGACGGTTTACACCGACGGCCGGGCGGAGCGCCCGCAAGCGCACGTCAAGGCTCTGCTCGTCACGAATCATGGTGGACTGGGAGGGGCGTCCGGTCGAAAGCGAAGCCGTTTCTATTGCCAGCTTTGGTTGGGGAATAGCCCAAGCCACCTCATCGTGCGGCGCTGGCAGCCACCAACGCGGCCGGAAAATCGCGATCTGCGTGGAGCAAGCCATGTGCGCATCGGCGGACTGCTTTCTTCGCGCGCTTTGCGCACAGCCGCGGGGCAATCCAATCTGCTGGCGTTGTAAGCAGTCCGTCTCGACAATCTTCGCGCAACGCTCGTCGGTCGGCGATGTGGCTGGCGTGTCTATTTCTTCGGCATGCCTTCCGGTCTGAGCGCTTTCTTGAGGGCGGCGATGCGGAAGATTGCGTTGGGGGCGCCGTAGCCGCGGTAGCGGCGTCGTTCGACGATCTCGAAGAAGAAGCCCTCGCCGTAGGTGCCGCTGTAGAGCTGGAAATACTCTCCATGCTCGTCGCGATCGTAGAGGATGTTGTGCGCCTTCAGCCGTTCGGTCAGCTCCGGCTCCAGCCCGAAACGGGCTTCCACGTCGCCATAATAGTTCTGTGAGATCGGAAGCGGCTTGAAGCCATTCTTTTTCAGCGCTTCGGCCGTGGCGAAAATATCCGCGGTGGAGAACGCCAGATGCTGGATACCGGAGCCAAATTTCTCCGCGATGAAATGGCCGGCAAGCGTCCGGCGGTTTTCCGCTCCGTTCAGCGTGATCCTGAGGGCGCCGCTGTGATTCTCGATCACCTGGCTGCGCACCACGCCGGCCGGGTCGATGATATCCACCATGGGAGTCTTGCCGGTTTCGAAAATCGATGTGTAGAACAGCAGCCAGGTCAGCATCTCGTCGTAGGCTACTGTCTGCGCGACGTGATCCACACGCTCCAGATATGCAGGCGCAACCGCATCCTCGTTCTCGTCCCGGACAGCTGAAAAATCGACCTCCGAATAGCGGCCGAGATCGCTCCCCTGGTCGATCAGATAGATCAGGCTGCCACCGACGCCATGGATTGCCGGGATCTGCGCTTCACCGTCGGCCACCGGCTGCTCGAACGGTTCGGCGCCAAGCGCCACGGCCCGGGCCAGTGCCGCCCTGGCGTCGTCCACCTCAAGCGCCATGGCATAGGCGGTCGTGCCATGCACGACGAAGGAGGCGTTGGCGAACCCCTTGTCTTCGGTATTGACGATCAACCGGATCTCGCCCTGGCCGAACAGCTCGACCTTCTTCGTCCGGTGCCTTGCCAGCTTGCGGAAGCCGAGCGTTCTGAGGATGCCGATGAGGTCGGCGGCATCCTTCTCGTCGGCGGAGAATTCCACGAAGCCTACTCCCTGGACCTTGGCGCGCTCCGGCATCGGGGGCACGGTCAGCGCCGTCACGTTCGGGGAGCGGCGCACCTGATCGCCGAGATAGATCAGCGAGCGATGTCCGTCGGCTGCGATCGAGCGGGTCGAGCCGCCACGGAACTGGTCGTTGAAGATCTCCAGCGAGAAATAACCGTCATAGCCGGTTTCGGCGACCGCCGCGGTGAATGCGTCGACCGGCAGATCGCCTTCGCCCGGCATGTTGCGAAAATGACGGGACCAGTAGAGCAGGTCCATGTCGATCAGCGGCGCATCGGCCAGTTGTACGATGAAGATCCGATCCTTTGGAATAGAGCGGATCGAATTGACGTCGATCCTGCGCGACAACGTGTGAAAACTATCGAGGATAAGGCCGATATTGGGATGGTCGGCGCGCCGGACGATCTCCCATGCATCGCGATGATCGCTGATATGCCGGCCCCAGGCGAGCGCTTCATACCCGACCCGGAGGCCGCGCTTCGCCGCCCGTTCGCCGAGTTCCCGGAAATCGTCCGCAGCCCGATCGATCCCGCCGAGCGAGACCGGCGAAACGTTCGAGCAGACCAGTACGAGGTCGGTGCCGAGTTCCTGCATCACATCGAACTTGCGCTCGGCCCTGTCGAACGTGCGGCTCCGGTGCGAGGCCGGCATGCCCTCGAAATCGCGGAACGGCTGGAACAGCGTGATCTCAAGCCCGAAGTCGCGCACCATCCGGCCCACATCGGCCGGACTGCCATCGAAGGCCAGAAAGTCGTTTTCGAAGATTTCGACGCCATCAAAGCCGGCATGCGCGATCGCTTCAAGCTTCTCAGGCAGTTCTCCGCTGATCGATACGGTCGCGATCGACGTCTTCATGGCGCACCCTCCCCAAGTCGGGTCCTATTTGTGTTCCGGCCAGCCGAAGCGGTCGTCGAGCGCATCGTAGTCCGCAAGGCGGGTCACGGCACTGAACTCCGCATAGCTGACCATGGCATCCTCCCGGCTCTTCGGTGTCCCCTCCGATTTGAGCGCGTCCAGCGTATCGCGTACGGCCTTGACCGCGGAGAACAGCGCCGAAAGTGCATAGAAGGCAATGTTGAAGCCCATCTCCTCGAGGTCTTTCGCCGTGAGCGCCGTCGTCTCGTTGCCGTCCACGATGCTCACCACTTTTGCGCCGGGCACACGCTTCGACACGGCCTCGACATCGGCAATCTTCTTGATGCCGTCCACGAAAACCAAATCGGCGCCGGCATCCTGGTATAGCCTGGCCCGGCGGATGGCCTCGTCGATGCCCTCGCTCTGGATCGCATCGGTTCTGGCAATCAGCAGCATCGGATTGTCGCCGCGCGCTTCGACAGCGCAGCGCAGGCGGCGGACGTTCTCGTTCGCGGGGATGACGCGCACGCCGGCGCGCTGGCCGCAGCGCTTGGGCAGTTGCTGATCTTCCAGATGGATCGCGGCCACGCCTGCCTGGATATATTCCTCGACGGTGCGGACAATATTGGCCGGTCCGCCGTAGCCGGTATCTGCATCGGCGATGACGGGAGTGCTGACGGCACGAACCATGTCCCGCGCGTGGGTCGTCATTTCCGTCTGGGTCAAGAGACCGATGTCGGGAAGGCCGAGGCGGGATGCCGTTGCACCGAACCCGGTCATGTAGATCGCTGGAAAACCGGCCATCTCGACAAGGCGGGCTGTCAGCGCATCCGGAGCGCCGGGTGCCTGAAGCAGGCGGCCCGACAGGATATCGGCGCGAAGTCTTTCGGCTGCGTTCTTCATCATTGTCTCCCGATCAACGGCCGCCGGATACGTCGACGACGATCCCGGTTATGTAGGAAGCCTCGCCGGACAGGAGCCAGACGGCGGCGTCCGCCACCTCAGCCGCCGTTCCCAGGCGCTTCAGTGGAATGACACTTGCCATCGCTTCGATATTGGCGGGATCGGCAAAGACATCCTTCTGGATTTCCGTGTTGATGACGCCGGGTGCGAGGGCATTCACGCGCGCCTTGGGCGCAAGCTCCTTGGCCAGGGCCACGGTGAAGGATGCGATGGCGCCCTTGGTCGTCGCATAGGCGATGTTGCCCACCATGCCGCCGGTACGAGCAGCGATTGACGACAGGTTGACGACGGAGCGATCCTCGCGGGCAGACGGCGCGCGGATGAAGGCGCTGGAGACATAGAACGCGCTCTTGAGATTGACCGCAAGAACGCGGTCGAGTTCGAGCTCGTTCATGTCTTCCACGGTCATGCGGCCGCCAATGATGCCGGCATTGTTGAGAAGATGGTCGATCCCGCCGAACGACGCGACGAGCGCCTCCATTGCCTCGTCCACGGCCTTGCGTTCGGCAACGTTGACAACTGCGGTCAGGACACGATCGCCGTGCTGTGCCCGGCATTCCGCCAATCGTTCGGCGTTAATATCCCAGACGGCGACCCTTGCCCCGAGCCCGACGAGCTTGTCGGTCACGGCTCGGCCGATACCGGAGGCGCCGCCGGTCACCAGGGCAACGCGATCATGAAAGTAACCGGCGCATGCTTCGGCTGATTGAGACTGCTGCACGTAATCCTCCCGCCGCTGTCGGCGTCATGTTGAGTTCGGTGCGGAGGAAGAAAGACCCTCGGCGGAAAAATGTCAACTAGGGTTCTAGTTTATGTGCCCCACTTGTGCATTCCAGTTTCCTGTTCTATAGCGCTTGCGAAGGTGCTGCGGAGGGCGGCATCCATTTGCAGGGAGGATGCCATGGCGGACGCGAGCAGCGCTGAAGGCACTTATTTGAATACCAGTCTCCGTGACCGAACGATCCGCAAGCTCAATCTGCGAATTGTGCTGTTCTGTTTCATCTGCTTTATCGTGAACTATCTCGACCGCGTGAACATCGGCTTCGCGGCGCTTCACATGAATGACGACATTGGGCTCACGCCCTATATGTTCGGCCTGGGTGCAGGCATTTTCTTCATCGGCTACCTTGCCTTTGAAATTCCCAGCAACATGATCCTTCACAAGGTCGGGCCGCGCATCTGGATTGCCCGCATCATGGTCACATGGGGCCTGGTCTCCTGTGCCATGGCCTTCGTACAGGGTCCGACCTCTTTCTACATCCTGCGCTTCCTGCTGGGTGTCGCCGAGGCCGGATTCGCGCCGGGCGTGCTGCTCTATCTGACCTACTGGTTCCCGGCTAAGGAGCGCGGCCGCGCCACGGCCCTCTTCATGACGGCGACCGTTCTTTCGATCGTCGTCGGCGCGCCGATTTCCGGCTGGTTGATCGATGCCGGCGAAGGTCTGTTCGGCCTGCACGGCTGGCAGGCGATGTTCATTCTCGAAGGTCTGCCGGCGGCTCTCCTCGGTATCATCACTTTCTTCTACCTCGTCGATTCGCCGGCCAAGGATACTAGGTGGCTGGCGCCCGACGAGCGCGCCTGGCTGCTCGGGCAGCTCGCGCAGGATCAGAAGAACATCAAGGCCGATGCCCGCCACAGCCTGCGCGAGATCTTCAGCGATGTCCGCGTCTGGCTGCTTACGCTTGTCTATATGTTCAACGGCATCGCGGTTTACGGCGTCATCATGTGGCTGCCGCAGATCGTCAAGTCCGTCGGGCTGTCGACTGTCCAGGCGGGCTTCGTTTCGGCGATACCGTTCGTTTTCGCGACCGCCGGCCTTGTCGTCATATCGCGCAGCTCCGACCGGACTGGCGAACGCAAGGTCCACACCGCGATTTCGGGACTCTTCGGCGGCCTGTTTCTGGCAGCCAGCGCGCTCGTTCCGAACCCGTATGTCGGGCTTGTGCTTCTCTGCTTCTGCGCATTCTTCCTGTGGTCCTATCTCGGTGTGTTCTGGACGTTGCCGACCCAGTTCCTGACAGGTGCCGCAGCGGCCGGCGGCCTTGCGGCGATCAACGGTTTTGCCCAGATCGGCGGCTTTGCCGGCCCCTATATCGTGGGGTGGGTGAAAACCGCGACGAACAGTTTCTCGCTTGCGCTTCTGACGCTTGCGGTCTTTCCGATCATCGCCTTCTTCCTCTGCATGAGCTTGAAAGCCAACCGCGACTAGACCAAACTTCCGGCAGCGTTCGAAAAAGCGCTGCCGGATTCGTTTCAAGGAACAAGCGCGTATGCCCAGTCCCACGGTGAAAGCCAACAAGAGCCTCGTCGCAACCATCGCCGACAAGATTCGCGCAGCGATCGTGGACGCCGAATTCGAGTTCGGCGAAAACCTTTCCGAGGATACGCTGGCTTCCGCTTTCGAGGTGAGCCGTACGCCCGTGCGCGAAGCGCTCAACCTGTTGCAGATGGAGGGACTGGTCACGATCATCCCGAAATCCGGCACCTACGTCTTCACGCCGACGCTGGAAGACATCGCCGAGCTTTGCGATTATCGGATCGGTCTGGAGCAGCAGGCCGTCGCACTTACCCCTGAAAAAGCGCTCAAGCAGGCGGTTGCGGAGTTGAGGCGGCAGCTCGCCGTCATGGACAAGGCCGTCGAAACCGGGGACATGCAGGCCTATGGCCGCGCCGACACGGCATTCCATCTGGCCTTCTTCCGCTATTGCGGCAATCGCTATCTGCAAAGCGCATACGACCTCATCCTTGGTCGCGTCGCCTCGCTCAGAACCCATCTCGCCATTCGTGCGGAAGGCGAGCCGGATCGGTCATACCGCGATCATAGGGACATGATCTCGCTGCTTGCCGAAAGCAGGCGCGGCGAACTGGCCGAAATGCTGACGGCGCATATTCTGCGCACGAAAGACAACTACCTCGATGCCTTCCAGAAGCTCTCGACGACGACCGGCAGCGCGCGGACTGCGCGGCTTCGCCGGCGCCTGGCACTTTCGGCCTAGAGCTGCCCCGCAATTTGGCGCCGGCCGCCGCATCACTCCAATGTCATGACAGCAGCCCTTGCCGAAGCCGGCTTGTCAGAGCAGATTGCTGCGACAATGGAGATGGACGCATGATTCAGGACGATACTTCGGGCTCTGGTGCGGGGGGTATCGCTCCTCGCTGGACATCCAGCGCGAAGAGCGGGGTGGGCACGGCGCTTTCGCCGGCATGTCGCATCTGGTTCACCCTCAGCCACGGCATCCTCAACGAAGTTTATTTTCCGCGCGTCGATTGCGCCTGCACGCGCGACCTCGGCCTGATCGTTACCGGCCCGGACGGCTATTTCTCCGAGGAAAAGCGCGATACCGAAAGTGTCGTGACGACGGTGGAGGATGGCGTGCCGGCCTATCGGCTCGTCAATACGGCATTCGACGGACGCTACCGCATCATCAAGCGCGTCATCGTCGATCCGGTACGCAGCAGCCTGCTTCAGCAAATATCGTTCGAAGCCCTGCATGGTTCGGTTCACGATTATCGCCTTTTCGTGCTTGCTGCTCCGCATCTGGTCAATGCGGGTGCCGGCAATACCGGCTGGGCGGGAGATTACAAAGGCACCCCGATGCTTTTTGCGACGGGCAGCCACGGCGTTTCGCTGGCGCTGGCCGTCAGCGGCGGCTGGAAGGCGGCGTCTGCCGGCTATGTAGGCATTTCCGACGGCTGGCGCCAGCTGCAGGATACCGGAGACCTGGACCCGCGCGTCACCCACGCCGCCGACGGCAACGTCGCGCTGACGGGTGAAATCGACCTTGAAGCCGGCAGCGACACCGTGCTTCTCTCGCTCGGTTTCGGAAGCCGACCGGAGGAGGCGGCCTACAATGCGCTTGCCAGCCTGCAGGCCGGCTACAAGGATGCGGAGCGCAGCTATGTCGCCGACTGGCGGAGATGGCAGAGCACGCTCCTGCCGCTGGATGAGCCGAGGGCGCCGCCGCCCGAACTCAATCGGTATCGGATATCGACGGCCGTTCTGGCAACGCACCGGCCGCTATCCTTCGAGGGGCCGGCGGTCGCCTCGCTGTCCATTCCCTGGGGCTTTGCCAAGGGCGATGAGGATCTCGGAGGCTATCACCTTGTCTGGCCGCGCGATCTCGTCGAGACGGCCGGCGGCTTCCTCGCGGCGGGTGCCCCGCAGGATGCGATCCGAATTCTCGCCTATCTGCGTGCGATCCAGGAGGGGGACGGGCATTGGCCGCAGAACGCCTGGCTCGACGGCGAGCCCTACTGGACCGGAATCCAGATGGACGAATGCGCCTTTCCCATCCTGCTTGCCGATGCGCTGCGCCGTGAGGGAGCCCTTACCGGCGAGGCACTGTTGTCCTATGTTTCGATGGTCGAGAGGGCCGCGCGCTATGTGGTCGTCAACGGTCCGGTGACGGGCGAGGACCGATGGGAGGAAGATGGCGGCTTTTCTCCCTTTACCCTCGCAGTCGAGATCGCGGCATTGCTTGCCGCCGCCGACATTCTGGAAATTGCCGGCCAGGATCACAATGCCGATTACCTCCGGCAGACGGCGGATGCCTGGAACGACCAGGTCGAGCGCTGGACCTATGTCGCCGCCGATGCGGCCACCGCAGATCTTGGAGTCCGGGGCTATTACGTGCGTATCGCCCCGCCCGACATCGCCGATGGCGCATCGCCCGCCGATGGATTCGTGCCGATCAAGAACCGCCCGCCTGCGGATTCTTATCTGCCGACGGCCCGCGTCGTCAGCCCGGATGCCCTGGCGCTTGTACGGTTCGGATTGCGGGCCGCCAACGATCCACGCATCGTCGACACGATAAAGGTGATCGACGCGCAGCTCAAATGCGAGCTGCCGCAAGGCCCGCTGTGGTATCGCTATACGGGGGACGGTTATGGCGAGCATGCCGATGGCGGGCCGTTCGACGGCACCGGCATCGGCCGGCCGTGGCCGCTGCTCGCCGGCGAGCGAGCCCATTACGAGCTTGCCGCCGGCCGGCCGAAAGCCGCCATTGCATTGCTCGGCGCTCTTGAAGGCTCCGCCGGGCCGGGCGGCCTGCTGCCCGAACAGGTATGGGACCAGCCGGATCTCCCCGAGCGGGGCCTCGTTTTCGGCGAACCCTCCGGCAGCGCGATGCCGCTTGTCTGGGCTCATGCCGAACATATCAAGCTGCTGCGCTCGCTGAGAGACAATGCGGTTTTCGATATGCCGCCCCAAGGGGTCGACCGCTATGTCAAGAACAAGACCACCGCGCCCTTCATGCTCTGGCGCTTCAACAACAAGATATCGCAGGTTTCCGTCGGCAAACGCCTCAGGATAGAGGTGATGGCGCGGGCGGTCGTTCGCTGGAGCGCGGACGGCTGGGACAATGCGAGCGATACCGAAAGCCGCCGGAACGGCTTTGGCATCGACGTCGTGGAGCTCCCCACCGATCGGCTGCCAAAAGGCACAGTGATCGTCTTCACCTTCTACTGGCCCGATAGCGATCACTGGGAGGGGGTGGATTTCGCCGTCACTGTGGATGGCGGCGACGAATAAAGGCCGATTTGGCAACGGACGGAGATGCATCATGACCACGAAATCCAAATCTCTCAACCATACAACGACCGTCGCGCCGCAGGATCTCGTCGTGCTGGCGATCGATCTTGGCGGTTCGCACGTCAAGGTCCGGCTGAGTTCGGGCAGCGACCGGAGAGCCGCCGTCTCGGGCACGGCGATGTCGGCCGAAAAGATGGTGGAGACAGTCCAGAAGCTTGCGGGCGACTGGCAATACGATGTCATCGGCATGGGATATCCCGGGCCGGTCGCCGACAATAAGCCGACGCTGGAGCCGCACAATCTTGGCCCCGGTTGGAAGGATTTCGATTTTTCGGCCGCTTTCGGCAAGCCTGTCCGGCTCGTCAACGATGCGGTCATGCAGGCCATCGGCGGCTATAACGGCGGCAACATGCTGTTTCTCGGACTGGGCACCGGGCTGGGCTCGGCGATGATCGTCAATCACGTATGTCTGCCCATGGAGCTTGCCCATCTGCCCTACAAGAAGAAAGAGACGTTCGAGGACTTCGTCGGCGAACGGGGCCTCGAAAAATACGGCAAGAAGAAATGGCGCAAATCGGTGGGGAAGGTCGTGGGCAAACTGCAAGCCGCGCTGATGCCGCATGAAACCGTCATTGGCGGCGGCAACGTCGAAAAGCTGGAGACGCTGCCCGAGGGATGCCGCGCCGGTGACAACGAAAATGCCTTTCTGGGAGGCTTTCGCCTGTGGAAGGACGAAAGCCTGATTTTCTAGTGCCGCCTCATCCGACGGCTGCCGTCCTCCGGACGCATCGGCGGAGACGCGAACGAACACGATAATGCCAGCCACCCTCCATGTCGCGGAAGATGGTGGAGCAAGGATTGGCAAGCCGATCTGATGTGCATTGTCAGATAGTTCGCGGCCATATCCGGATTTCCTTTCCGGCGCGACGGTGCGAGGTTGTGCCGTCGATGTCGAAGGCGGCTTGACAAAGCGCATTATCGTATACGATATACAAATAATCTTGGTCGCGCCGTCGGACTTCCTTTGCAATCCGCAGTCACTTCCGGTCTTCAATACGCAGGTCAATTATGCGCACATCGAAAGTCGTCCATGTCGTGAGCTGTCACGCCGAAGGAGAGGTCGGCGACGTGATTGTCGGCGGGGTGGCGCCCCCGCCGGGAGCGACGATCTGGGAGCAGTCGCGCTGGATCGCCAAGGACGAATCCTTGAGGAACTTCGTTCTCAACGAGCCGCGCGGCGGTGTCTTCCGCCATGTGAACCTGCTTGTCCCGCCCAAGAATCCAAAAGCGCAGATGGCGTGGATCATCATGGAGCCAGCCGATACGCCGCCCATGTCCGGATCGAACTCGATCTGCGTATCGACCGTTCTGCTCGACACCGGCATCATCCCCATGCAGGAGCCGATCACCCGCATGGTCCTGGAAGCGCCGGGCGGCCTCATCGAAGTGGAAGCCGAATGCCGCAAAGGCAAGGCCGAGCGCATTCATGTGCGCAACGTACCGTCCTTCGCCGACAGGCTCGATGCGAAGCTGGAGGTCGAGGGTGTCGGCACGATCACGGTCGATACCGCCTATGGCGGAGACAGTTTCGTGCTGGTGGATGCCGCGTCGCTCGGTCTCAGCCTCACACCGGATCAGGCGCGCGACATCGCCCGCCTCGGCGTGAAAATCACCGAGGCCGCCAACGAACAGCTCGGCTTCCGCCATCCCGTCAACGACTGGAACCACATTTCCTTCTGCCAGATCACGGATCCGGTCCAGATGAAGGACGGCATCCTCTGGGGAAAGAACGCCGTCGCCATTCGCCCCGGCAAGATCGACCGCTCGCCGACCGGCACCGGATGCTCGGCGCGCATGGCGGTTCTTCATGCAAGGCGGCAGATGAAGGTCGGCGACCGGTTCGTCGGAACTTCGCTCATCGACACCGAATTCCACTGCAGTATCGACGGCGCCGTCGATCTTAACGGCAAATCCGCGATCAGCCCGATCATATCAGGCCGTGCCTGGATCGTCGGCACGCATCAGCTGATGGTCGACCCTGACGATCCGTTCCCTGCCGGCTACAGGCTGTCGGACACCTGGCCGATGGACCTCTGACGCGGAAGCGGCCCATCGCAACCGAAGGCGTACGATTCTGCAGGGGTTCATTTCGTTGATGACGGTCCGGTTCCCGCTGGGGACGCTGGGCCACCAGCCGGATGCATTCGCGCGCCGTGCGACCATGTCGATCCGGAAACCATTCCGTACCTTCTCGCCCATACCGGTCCAGTTGGAGAGCGCTGAAGCGGCTGGAGGGCCGAGCAAGCGCATCCTTGCCGTTCACGGGGTCGAAGATCAGGCTATATGGGCGACAGGTGGCCAGGGTGTTTCCTGTTCACTCGGATGTTGGCGAATGGACGAACCATGACGTCAGTTGTGCGGAATTGATGCAGCCGGTGATCTTCATGAGGCGGGCGCGGTGGGATTCCACGGTTCTGACCGAAAGCTTCAGTTCCTCGGCGATGCGCATGTTGGTTTTTCCCTGCGAGACCAGCGTCAGGACCTGATGCTGGCGTTCTGTCAGCGCGCGTTGCGGGCTGGTGGTCGGGCGGTTGAGCCTCTGGAAGCAATATAGCGCGTGGGCGAACGGATCGCTGTGCTGAAAGCTCTTGCCCGTGACCTGACACCAGAATCGCTGGCCCGTCACCGACATCATGATACGTTCGTCATAGTAGCTGCGGCTTCCCGGCAGGTGTTCGAGCCACATTTTGCCCGTGCGGATGAAATCCGAAATTTTGGGATAGAGAACGGCGAAGCTCTTGTCGGTCAGATCGGCACGCTCATAGCCGAAAAGCTCGGCAAAGGCATCGTTGCAATCGCGAATGATCCGGTGCGTCGCATAGACCATCGGCACGGGAATTTCATTCAGCGAAAAACGCAGGCCCGCTGCCATATCGGGAATTTCGATCGAACCAGCATGTCGTGTCATGCCGTATAAATACGGCTAACAGGCCTTGCCGTTCAAGCCGTACCTTTCCTCTCGAAACGAATGCGCGGGAGGAAGCATGCGAAAAGTCTACAGTGATGCGACGACGGCCCTGGCGGGGCTGCTCAGGGACGGAATGACCATTATGGCGGGCGGTTTCGGGTTGTGCGGCATTCCCGAAGCCCTGATCGAGGCGGTGCGCCTGTCGGGTGCCCGGGGCTTGACGGTGATTTCCAACAATGCCGGTATCGATGGCGTGGGTCTGGGACGCCTGCTGGAGACACGCCAGGTCGACAAGATGATCTCGTCCTATGTCGGCGAAAATGCGCTTTTCGCGCAGCAGTATCTGGCGAAGGAACTGGAGATCGAATTCAATCCGCAAGGCACGCTCGCCGAGCGGATCCGGGCCGGCGGCGCCGGCATCCCCGCCTTTTACACGCGCACCGGCGTTGGAACGCAGATCGCCGAAGGCAAGGACGTGCGGGAGTTCGGCGGTGAAAGCTACATCATGGAGATGGCGCTCGTCGCCGATCTTGCCCTTGTGCATGCCTACCTCGGCGATACCGACGGAAATCTCGCCTATCGCAAGACGGCGCGCAATTTCAATCCGGTCATGGCCACTGCCGCACGCGCGACCGTCGCTGAAGTCGAGCGGCTGGTCGAACCGGGCGATATCGATCCCGACAATGTCCACACGCCGGGCATCTACGTTTCGCGCCTCATCGAGGTCAAGGACATGCGGAAGCGGATCGAAAAACGGACCGTTCTGCCGCGGCGGGAGGAGGCAGTCTGATGGCCTGGACACGGGACGAAATGGCGGCAAGGGCCGCGCGGGAATTGCGGGATGGGTTCTACGTCAATCTCGGGATCGGCATCCCGACCCTGGTGGCGAACTATATTCCGGCCGGGGTCCACGTTACGCTCCAAAGCGAGAACGGCATGCTCGGCATGGGACCCTTCCCCTTCGAAGGAGAGGAGGATGCCGATCTCATCAATGCCGGCAAGCAGACGATCAGCGCCCTGCCGGGCACCAGCTTCTTCTCGAGCGCGGACAGCTTTGCCATGATCCGCGGCGGACATATCGATCTTTCCGTCCTCGGCGCGATGCAGGTGGCTCAAAACGGCGACCTCGCCAACTGGATGATCCCCGGCAAGATGGTCAAGGGCATGGGTGGCGCCATGGATCTCGTTGCCGGCGTCAAGCGGGTCGTGGTCGTCATGGAGCATGAGGCGCGGGGTGAATCCAAGGTGCTGAAGCGCTGCAGCCTGCCATTGACCGGCAGCCGCGTGGTCGAACTGCTGATCACCGATCTCGCGGTTTTCACACTGGCGACGCGAGGCGAGGAAATCATGACCCTCGTGGAACTCGCACCCGGCGTGACCGTCGACGAGGTGCGCGCCCGCACGGAAGCGCAGTTCCGCGTTGCGCGAGAATTGTGCCCATGATGGATCGTGGCATGCACGGACGGTAAACCGAACCGCCTTCCGGAGAAGCGATCCTGCCTCGCCCGATATGCAGCGGCGATATCGAGGAGAACACACGATATCGCAGCATCGATGCCATGGCTGGTATCGGGCGAGGCCGGACAGGCGCCGCCGTGGGGTTAGGCGTCACCCTGTCGCTGGGAACGGTTGCGTTCAGATCATGCCGATATAGGGATCGATGTAGACGAGATTGTCGAATACGGCGCGCACGCCGGGGACGTTTTCTGCGGCGACCTTTGCGGCCAGGCGTTCTCGCTCATCCAATATGCTGCCGGAAAGTTCGGCAACGCCGTCGGTGACTTTCACGCGGATGGAGCCGCTTCGGCTCCAGCTTTGCGCCGAAAGCTCGTTTATGATCGCGGCTTCGATCTCCTGATCCTTGCTGTCGGCCGTCCGGGTCGGAAGAAGTTTGGTGAGCGCTTTCAGAAGATCGGATCGGGAGACGATGCCGACCAGCTTGTCGCGGGAGACGACGGGAAGGCGTTTGATGTGGTGTTTTTCCATCAGCTCGACCACATCCTGCAAGGTCGTCGCAGACGTTACCGAGACGACAGTGGAAGACATGACGTCCTCGACCGTGCGGCCGTGGGTCGAAACATACTCATTCGCGAGCTTGCCGGGGCTGGTGAGAAGCTCGAGCAGCCAGGAGCGCTTGCGTTCGGTATTGAGTTCGGTCCGTCTGATCAGATCGCCTTCGCTGACGATGCCGACGAGTCTGCCGGCGGCATCCACGACGGGAAGGCCGCTGATATGATTGTCGAGCATGGTCTTTGCGGCATCCGCGATGGGCGTTTCGGGGCGGACGGCTATTGCGGGTGATGTCATGATCGCATGAACAAGCATGTAGAGCGCACTCCTCTTGGATAAATCCATGCCACTTGGTTCAGCATGTTGGCGACAGGATAGAGGCCCGGCAGCTTTTCACTTTGATCACGATCAAGGATGCGGGCGGCGTGCTCTCAATTTTGCCGGATCCTGCTCGTGCCAATCCGGGCTCGATCTGCCGTCGCCTGATGCATGTCGTCATCGATACGATCCATCCGGCGGCCGTGGCGGAGAGATGGCCTTTTCGGCCTTCGCCGGAAAGACGAGCGGTTGCGTGCAGGCTCATCCTTGCGCAGCCGCCGCGATCGTGGACCGATCGGCAGGCCGCGGCAGAGGTTGATCAATCCAGCTTTCCGGTGAAGACATAGCCGACGCCGCGCACCGCCTTGATGAATTGCGGCTTTTTCGGATCCGTCTCGATCTTGCGGCGCAGCCGCACGATCTGGGTGTCGATCGTGCGGTCGAACGCTTCCAGGTCGCGTCCTCTCGTGAGATCCATCAACACTTCGCGCGTCAGCACTCTTCCGGCGTTGCGCACGAGAGCCGTCAGCATCTCGAACTCCCCGGTCGTCAGTCCGATGTCCTGTCCCCGGGGATCGAGCACCTGACGCCGGCTGATGTTCAGCTGCCATCCCTCGAAGCGGATGATCTCCTCCGCGCCGGGTTCCGAATTCCGGACAGGGGCCTGGCGTCGACGCAGGATCGACTTGAGGCGGGCATGGACTTCGCGAAGGTGGAAAGGCTTGGCGATATAGTCGTCCGCGCCGATTTCCAGCCCGACGATGCGATCGACCACGTCGTCGCGGCCGGTCAGCATCATGATCGGCACGTCCGAGGTGGCGCGAATTTCGCGGGCGAGATCAAGCCCGTCCGTGCCGCCCGGCAGGACAAGGTCGAGAAGAATGGCGTCGAAGTTTTGCTGGCGCAGGCGCGAGCGCATCTCGTTTCCGTCCGCTGCCGAGGAGACCGTGTAGCCTTCGTCCTCGAAATAGCGGGTCAACATCTGGCGAATGCGAGGATCGTCGTCGACGACGAGGATGCGCGCTTCGTGCTGGAGTGCCGCCATCGTCGATCCGGTCAATGTATCAAGCCGCCATTGTTACAGACTGTTACCAAACAGCACCGTCTTTAACACGCACGGCATGCTGGTGTCACCAGCGACGGGTCATCTGTCGTCATCGACGACACAGGGGATTGGTCATGCTGCAGGCGAACAACGTTCATCATCTCAGGGAAGTCACCAGCGCAGCGCTCCTCGGCGCCGAGCCGAATTGTGTGCAAGCGCTTTTCCGAAAGCAGCCTGTCGAACACTTCGCCGCCGGCCAGACGCTGTTCTTCGAAGGCGATATGGCAAAACATCTCTTCGAGGTCGTCGAAGGCAGCCTGCGCATCTTCAAGATCACCTCGGACGGCCGGCGTGTGATCACCGGTTTCCAGCATGGCGGCGATATCGTCGGCATCTCTTTGAAAAGCCGCTATCTGTATGGCGCCGAAGCGATCGTCGATACCCGGATACGCCGCCTCTCGCGCAAGGCCTTCGATGCCGAGGTCGCCTGCTCTCCCGAACTGCGGCAAGAGGTCTTCGCGCGTGTTTGCGACGAGATGGCGGCGGCTCAGGACCAGATGGTGCTTCTGTCGTGCAAGAGCGCCGAGGAGCGGGTCTGCACGTTTCTTCTGAAGCGGCTACCGCGTGAGCCGGGCGCTCGCGCATACAATGCCGTTGTCGACCTGCCGATGACACGGCTCGACATTGCCGATTATCTCGGCCTTACCATCGAAACCGTCTCGCGGACCATGACGAAGCTTGCGCAGAAGGGGATTATCTGTCCGGCGGGTCGCCATGCCGTCCGGATCATGAAATACGGGCTGCTTGTCCAGCTTTCCGGTGATGGCGAATATTATGGCGACGAGCGTGGCCAGATCGCTTACGCTGGAGCCAATCGCCACTGATCGCAATGAAGAAGGCCTATGAACAGCAAAAATGCCGCAGATGTGTCAACCGAAAGCAAATTGGATGACATCGTGCATCTGCTCGAGGGGGTCAACCTTATCGTACATGACTTCGATGGGGTGATCGTCCGATGGACCGATGGCTGCGAAGCCCTCTATGGCTGGTCGCGGACGGAGGCCGTGGGAAAGGTTGTTCAGGAGCTTTTGTCGACGCAATTTCCGGCGCCGCTCGAAAATATCCGGGAGGCGGTCCGGCGGGATGGAGCGTGGGAAGGAGAGGTGGTGCACCGGGCCAAGGACGGGCGGACGCTTTTCGTCGCCACGCGCTGGGCTCTCGTCACCCCGGCTGCCGGCGGCACGACGTTGATCATACAGACGAATAACGATGTGAGCGATATGAAGAGAGCTCAAGATGATCTTGCAGAGCGGGAGGCGCATCTGCGCTCGATCCTCGACACCGTGCCGGAGTCGATGATCGTCATCGACGAGGCCGGCACGATTTCCTCCTTCAGCGCCGCGGCGCAAAAGCTGTTCGGCTATACGACCGCGGAAGTTTGCGGAAAGAACGTGAAGATGCTGATGCCGCAGCCCGATCGCGATGCGCATGATGGTTATATCTCGCGCTATTTGACGACGGGCGAGCGGCGCATCATCGGTTACGGTCGCGTCGTGACGGGACGGCGCAAGGACGGTTCGGTATTCCCCATGGAGCTTTCCGTCGGGGAGGCGGTGACGAAGGGCAAGCGGATCTTTACCGGCTTCATCCGGGATCTGACGAGCCGTCACAAGATCGAGGAAGAGCTGCGCCAGGCCCAGAAGATGGAAGCCATCGGGCAACTTACCGGCGGATTGGCCCATGATTTCAACAATCTGCTGACGGTGATCAGCGGCAATCTCGAAATGATCGAGGGCAAATTGCAGGATGAAAAGCTCCGGCCATTGCTGCGCGAGGCGCAGGATGCCGCCGAGGATGGCGCCAAGCTGACCGGACAGTTGCTCGCCTTCGGCCGCCGCCAGCCGCTCAATGCGAAGCTCGCCGATATCGGCCAGCTCGTCTCCGGCTTTTCCGATCTCCTCCGGCGCACGCTCGGCGAGGCGATCGAGTTCCGCACGATCGTTTCCGGTGCGGCGAACAGGGCCTTGGTCGACGCCTCCCAATTGCAGAATGCGCTGCTCAATCTCGTTCTCAATGCGCGCGATGCCATGCCGCGCGGCGGAAGGCTTTCGATCGAGATTTCGCGCGTCCAGCTCGACGTCGATTATGCGCAGATGTATCCGCAGGTTCGCACCGGCGATTTCGTCCTGATCGCGGTGACGGATACGGGCCAGGGCATGTCGGCGGACATCAAGCAGCGTGCCTTCGAGCCTTTCTTCACGACCAAGGGCGTCGGTTCCGGTACGGGGCTCGGCCTGTCGATGGTCTATGGTTTCGCCAAGCAGTCGGGCGGTCACGTTCAGCTCTACAGCGAGATAGGACAGGGAACGAGCGTGCGCATCTTCCTGCCTGCCGCGCAGAAAGAGAATGCCGGGGCGGCCGACCGGCAGCCGGAGGAGCACGCTCAGCCCGGCATTCCTGGCGGTTCGGAGAAAATTCTCGTCGTCGAGGACGATCCGCGCGTGCGGCGCGTCGCCGTTGCGCGGCTGCTCGATGCAGGATATCAGGTCGTCGAGGCGGCCAATGGCAGGGACGCACTCGACCGGCTGGATGAAAATCCCGATGTCGCGCTGTTGTTTACCGATATCGTCATGCCCGGCGGCATGACGGGTGACGAGCTTGCAAACACCGTCCGGGCATTGCGGCCGAAGGTCAAAATCCTCTTCACGTCCGGCTATGCGGAGCCCACGATTGCCGGTCGGGAACTTGCTCTTTCGGGAACCTGGCTGAAGAAGCCTTACACGGCGCGCGAACTGGCACAGCGGCTGCGCGAACTTCTCGATTAGGGCCGTCCCGCTTTTGCCGGAGCGGTTCCGCCTTTCGCGGAATCGCTGAACCGCTCTATCTCTTTGTTTTTACGCATTTGCGAGCGTACGGCATCGCTGCCGATGCCGTACGCGCAGGTGCCGGTATTGAAGATGTTATATGGCGGCCGAGTGACGCGCCTTGCGCGAACTCAAATAGCTGTCGAAGTGCGCCGCGATCGACCTTGCGAACAGGTGACTGTCGGCGCCGATGGCAAAGCGATCCCCGTTAGAGGCGAAGTGGGGCGACGTCTGCGCCAGCAAAGCCGCTTCATGCAGGATTGCTTCCGCCCCAGCGCCGAACCGGCTGCGCAATGCGGTAACGGAAAAGCCGAAATCGCACATGAGGCGTTCGATCACCCAACCGCGCATGCGGTCCTCATCGGAAAGCGAAAGGCCACGCACGACGGCAAGGCCACCGGCTTCGATCAGACGCCCGTAGGCGGCGGTCGAGGGCATGTTCTGGGCGTAGCCCTGACGAAAGCGGCTGATCGAGGACGGTCCGAGGCCGATCAGGGTGTCGCAGCGCTCGTCGGTATAGCCTTGAAAATTCCTCGTCAGCCGCCCCTCGCGCGCGGCCGCGGCAAGACTATCGGCCGGAAGGGCGAAATGATCGATGCCTATCGGCAGATAGCCGGCTTCGCAGATGAGCCTGGCCGCGCCCTGCGCCTGCTCCAGCCGCGCGTCGGGGCCAGGCAACGCGGCTTCATCGATCATGGTCTGGTGTTTCTTGAACCACGGCACATGCGCATATCCGAAGATCGCCACGCGATCCGGCCGCAACGACAGCGATAGCTCGATGGTCCTGTCCAAGGTCGCGAGCGTCTGGAAGGGCAGGCCATACAGAAGGTCCAAATTGACGGAGCCGACGCCTCGCCCTCTCAAGCCTTCCACGACCTCGCGCGTCGTCTCGAAACTCTGCTTGCGGTTGATGGCGTTTTGAACGCGGCGGTCGAAATCCTGGATGCCGAGACTTGCGCGCGTGGTTCCGACTTCGGCCAGGGCATCCAGCCGCGCCTCATCCATGTCGTTGGGATCGATTTCAATGCTCACGCTCGCGTCGGCCGCAATCGTGAAGCTCTCGCGCAGCCGTCTGAACAGGCTTTGCATGTCCTCGGGCCTGAGCATGGTCGGGGAACCTCCGCCGAGGTGGATCGCGCGTACGATGCCCCGTCCCGCCAGGCGCCGGCCGACCATCGCGATCTCGCGGTAAAGCATCGCGAGATAGTCGGCGACGGGCGCGTAGCGAAGAGTCTGCTTCGTATGGCATGCGCAGAACCAGCATAGCCGGTCGCAGTAAGGGATGTGCAGATAAAGCGATATGGCCTCGTCTGCCGGAATCGCGTCGATCCAGCCGGAGACCGTTTCAGGCGTCACGCCGTCGTGGAAATGCGGCGCCGTCGGATAGCTGGTGTAGCGCGGGACATTGGCGTCGATCAGGCGGTGAGTGGGGACGGCTGTCATGCGGAGAGTTCCAGGATCGTGCTGTTGCGGACCAGAAGCGGGCGGTGGGTGGACATGACGACGATACGGTCGCTGAGGTGCGCGGCAAGGCGCGTCAGGATTCGCTGGCCCTGCGCCGCGTCGAGATGTTCCGTCGGCTCGTCGAGCAGCACGATCGGCGTATGAGCAAGGAACGCGCGAGCCAGGTTGAGCCGCTGTGCCTCGCCGAGCGAGAGCATATCCTGCCTGATCCACGCATCGAGGCCGCCGGCCGTCCGTATCCGTTCACCGAGCTCGACTGCTTCCAGCGCATGCCACATCGCCGCGTCGTTGCCTTCCGGCTCGAACAGATTGGCCCGCACGGTGTCGTCCAGAATTGCCGCGTCGTGCAGGACCAGGGTCGATAAGCTATGCCGCTCCTGTGCCGTGAGGCTTGCGTTCCCAGTATCGAACCGGTCTTCGCCGATCCAGCCGGCAACCTGTTTCAGCAGGCTCGTCTTGCCGGTGCCGCTCGTCCCGACAAGGACTGTCGGCGCACCGGCCCGCAGGCGAAGGTCGACCGGATCGTCGCCGATCGGCGTGCCGGAGGGCGAAAGCCGCCTGATATGCCGACATTGCAGCTCGCGCGGCATTCCGGACGATGTCGCGCGTGGCATCGGTGCTTCCTGATCCCCGGTCCAGCGGCCGACATCTGCGGCGGCGGCATTCTTGCGCAGCCTGGCAACCAGAATTCGCGATGCGCCGTTCATGGTCTCGCCCAGCGCCAGCCACGCGAATGCGAGAGCGAGCGGAAGAAGCAGCACCTCGCCACGGTCGCCGGCCCACCATGCCGCCGCAACGACGCAAGCTCCCGCCAGCGGCCCGAAGAGAGAAGCAAGCCCATCGAACCCGGATTGCAGACGGCGCAAGGCGCGGGTCTCGATATCCGCATGGGAAAGCGCATTCATGGCCGCCTCACATTCTTCGGACCAGACGCGCTCCGCTTTCAGGGCAACGGCCGATGCCATGGCGCTCCCCATCCGCCCGGCCCCCTCCCGCCGGTACGTTGTGCCCTGCGACCAGGCCGCCGCGCCGTCTCGTGCAAGCCGGCGGCCGGCAAAGGCGCCGAATGCCAGCATGGATAGGATCGGCAGCAAGGACAGGGGGGCGACGATGGCGGAGCACGAAAGCAGCCCGGCAAGGCCGATGGCGATCGTCAGCGAGGGCAGGCGAGCGCGCAGATGCGCATATTCGATATCCTCGACATCATCCAGATAGTCGGCAAGCCGCGCCTCGTCGCCCAGCTGCCAACCGGCCTTGCGAATGGAAGGTGCGGCGGCCATGGCAGCGAAAAGGCCGACCCGATGCGATACCTGATCGGCAAGGGCTGCCTTGTGACCCAAAAGCCGCTCGCCGTAGCGTGCCGCCGTGCGGCCGATGGCGAACAACCGGATGAACGCGGCCGGAACGTGGAAATTGAACGTCGCAGCCGCGGCGGTCAGGCCCGCCGTCGCCACGGCGCCCAGAAACCACGCGGACACGCCGCCAAGCAGGATGCCGCAGAAAAGCGCACAGCAGCCGAGCAGGGCAGTCAACCGCCAAGTCTTTCGGCTTTCGGAAACGGGCTTGCTCATCATGCCGCCACCTCGAAGGTTCCGTCATTGCTCAGGTCGATCGTCACTCGGCTAGCGGCGGCAAGTTCCCTGTCATGGGTTGCCACGACGACGAGATGCGAATGCGCCATCCCGACGAGCGCTTTCCGGACAAGGCCGGCGGTGCCGGCGTCGAGCTTCGCTGTCGGTTCGTCCGCGATCACCGTCCGTCCGGCGAGAAGCGCGCGGGCGACCGATATGCGAAGCTTCTGCCCGCCCGAAAGATTGCCGCCGCCGCGGGTGAGCAGGGCATCGAGGCCGCCGGGAAGGAGCGCGTCATCCAGCAGGCCCACCGCATTCGCCGCCTCGCGCAGTTTCTCGCGAGGCTGCGGCGGGAGCTTCCAGGCGATCGCCTCGGCAAGGGTTCCCTCGGGGATGTGGCTATCGGTCGAAACCCAGACGACATCTGTGAGTTCGGGCTGAGCCGATGCGGCCTGCTCGATGCCTGCAAGCTGGCGCAACAGGGTCGACTTGCCGCAGCCGCTCGGTCCGACGACGGCGACGAGACCGTGCTCGGGCAATGGCGGGAGTGGCCGGTCGAGCGCCGCGATAGCCAATCTTTCCGGCGCGTCGACATCGAGCATGCGGTCGAGGGCCGCCGCCGCGGCAAGGCCTTCGGCTTTGGCGTGGTACTGCTCCGAAAAGCGGCGGAAGGGGGCAAAATAATCCGGCGCGATCATGAGGATGAAAAGGCTTTGCCAGAGCTCCAGGTTGGAGAAACCGGGAATCATCATCAATTTGAGATGCCCGAGGCCGAGAAACACGGCGAGCAGGGCGATCGACAGCGAGGCGAAGAAATCGATGATGCCGGCGTTTATGAAAGCAATGCCGAGAACGCCCATCGTTTCGCGCGCATAGGATTCCAGCCGGCCGGCAAGCTTGGTCTCCTCGCTGGAAAGCGCGTGATTGGCAAGGATGGTCGGCAATGCGCGAATACGATCGGCAAACTGGCCGGCGAGACGGCCAAAGGCGCGTTCCTGCGCGGCTGCGCGGCTGCGGATAATGTCGCCCACCAAGGCGAAGAACAGGATCATGACGGGCGTCAGACAGATGACCAGAACTGCCGCCTGCCATGAAACGAGAAAAAGCGCGGCTGCGGCGGCCAGCGGGCCGGCTGCCATCATCGTCGAGGCCGCGCGGTGCCCGATGACCAGCGATGCCATGGCTTCCGGGTGCCGTTGCATGGCCACGACCAGGGTCCCCACGGGCAATTGCTTCAGCTGCCGTGGCGGCATGGCGTTCAGTCGCGCGGAGGCGGCCTCGCGCAAGCGGATCGCGACATCCGCCTCCGCGGCGGCCTGGGCCCTGTCGGCAAGGAAGCCGGCGATCGCCGCGCCGGCAAGCAGAACGAGCCCGAGCGATATCAAACGCGGATCGACGGGACCGTTCATCACGAGCTTGCCGGCGGCCACGGCCGCCGCCGCCATGAAGCCGAGCCGCAAGACCATGCGGATCATCTGGATTGCGAGCACATGGCGCAAGCTGCCTTTGGCCAGCCCTTGTGCGAAGGCGAGCGCGCGAAACCTGGCGGCGCCCGCGTGATTGCATTCAGGATTTGCTGTCGATGCCTTGTCGTCTGTCATACCGCTCTTTTGGCATCGTTCCTTGTCGCTCCCGTTGATCTAAATCAACTCGCGAAGGGATTTGCGGCGTTAACAGAGGTCGATCAAGAAAGGATGTTTCCATGTTCGACCCCCTCCTTGTCGACTTATCCCGGCTTCAATTTGCCTTGACGGCGCTTTACCACTTCCTTTTCGTACCCCTGACGCTCGGCCTTTCCATCATGATCGCCATGATGGAGACGGTCTATGTCATGACGCGGCGAACCATCTGGCGCGACATGACCAAGTTCTGGGGCGTGCTCTTCGGCATCAATTTCGCGCTCGGCGTCGCCACCGGCATAACGATGGAGTTCCAGTTCGGCATGAACTGGGCCTACTACTCCCACTATGTCGGCGACGTCTTCGGCGCTCCGCTGGCGATCGAGGGCCTGATGGCCTTCTTTCTGGAGGCGACCTTCGTCGGCCTGTTCTTCTTCGGCTGGGATCGCCTTTCTGCGCGCGCCCACATGATCGTGACCTGGCTGATGGCGCTCGGCACGAACTTCTCGGCCCTTTGGATCCTGATCGCCAATGGCTGGATGCAGAATCCGGTCGGCTCGGCCTTCAATCCCGACACCATGCGCATGGAAGTCACCGACTTCATGGCCGTTCTGTTCAATCCCGTCGCCCAGGCGAAATTCGTGCATACCGTTTCCGCCGGTTATGTATGCGGCGCGGTTTTCGTTCTCGGCGTCTCGGCGTGGTATCTGTTGCGAAACCGTCATGTCGCGCTTGCGAAGCGTTCTTTCGTAATCGCTGCGGCGTTCGGCGTCGCCTCGGCGCTCTCGGTCATCGTGCTGGGGGACGAGAGCGGCTACGCCCTGACCGATAACCAGAAGATGAAGCTCGCCGCCATCGAGGCCATGTGGGAAACGGAACCCGCACCGGCATCCTTCACGGCTTTCGGAATACCGAGCCTTGCCGACCGCAAGACGCATTATGCCGTCCATATCCCTTGGATCATGGGCCTGATCGGCACCCGTTCGATCGACAAGGAAATTCCCGGCATCGACCAGCTGGTGGCAAGGGCCGAGGAGCGCATACGCAATGGCCTGGGTGCCTACGATGCGCTGGAAAAGCTGAAGGTGAACCAGGCCGACGCCGCCGCGCGCTCCGTATTCGAGGCAAAGTCGCAGGATCTCGGCTATGCCCTGCTTCTGAAGCAATTCGTCGCGGACCCCCGTACGGCGAGCGATCAGCAGATCAAGGATGCCGCCTGGTCGTCCGTGCCGCAGGTTCCGTGGCTGTTCTTCTCGTTTCGTATCATGGTTGCCTGCGGCTTCGCCCTGCTTGTCCTCTTCGTCACGTCGCTCTGGTACACGATGCGGGAAAAAGGTGCTCCGCGCTGGCTGTTCAGCCTGGCAGTGCTTGCCATGCCGTTGCCGTGGATTGCCATCGAGCTCGGATGGTTCGTCGCCGAGTTCGGTCGCCAGCCCTGGATCATCGACGGCGTCTTGCCGACCTTCCTCGCGACTTCGGAACTCGGCGTCTACAACCTTCTCCTGAGCATTGCGGGCTTCACGCTGGTCTATGGCGTGCTTGCCGTCATCGAGGTGCGGCTGATGCTCGCCGCGATCCGCAAGGGGCCGGACATCGCCGACATGATCACCGGCCGGCGGCCCGTTCCGGGCAGCGAGGCGGAACCGGCACTGCAGCCAGGCGAATAGCCAGTAATTGAAGGACCAATTCAATGATCGAATTTCTATTCAGCTATGAAACGCTGCGCATTACCTGGTGGCTCCTGCTCGGCGTGCTGCTCATCGGATTTGCCGTCATGGACGGCTTCGACATGGGCGTCGGAACCCTGTTGCCCTTCGTCGCGAAGACGGACCTCGAGCGCCGCGTCGCCATCAACACGGTGGGGCCGGTCTGGGAGGGCAACCAGGTCTGGTTCATTCTGGGCGGCGGCGCCATTTTCGCAGCCTGGCCGGCGCTCTATGCGCTCAGCTTTTCGGGCTTCTACCTTGCGATGTTCCTAGTGCTGCTTGCCCTCATCCTGCGGCCGGTCGCTTTCAAGTACCGCTCGAAAAAGCCGGAGAAAGCCTGGCGTACGCGCTGGGACTGGGCGCTTTTCATCGGTGGCGCGGTTCCCTCGCTGATCTTCGGCGTTGCCGTCGGCAATGCGCTTCAGGGCGTGCCGTTCCATCTGACCTCGGACCTGCGGCCGATCTACGAGGGCACGCTGTTCGGCTTGCTCAATCCATTGGCGCTCTACTGCGGCCTGGTCTCCCTCTCGATGCTCGTCATGCACGGTGCGGCGTGGCTCGCCTTCAAGGCCGAAGGTATTGTCGCCGAACGCGCGAAGGCGGTCGGGTCGAAGGCGGCCATCCTCACCGGCCTGCTGTTTGCCGGTGGCGGCGGGCTGGTCTGGCTCGGGCTGCTCGGCGGCTATCGGATCACCTCGGCCATCAAATGGGACGGCCCTTCCAATCCGCTGCTGAAGAGTGTCGCCAGGGACGGCGGCGCGTGGCTTGCCAATTTCCAGGCCCATCCGGTTCTCTGGCTGGTCCCCGCCCTCGGTATCGCCGGCCCGTTCTTCGTGGCATTGGGCTTCCGCACGCGCCGCGAGGGCCTGACCTTCATCGCGTCGAAGCTCTCGGTCGCCATGATCATCGCGACGGTCGGTCTTGCGATGTTCCCGGTCATCCTGCCGTCGATCACCAATCCATCGCATTCGCTGACCGTGTTCGACGCCTCCTCCAGCCGCGCGACGCTGCGCAACATGTTGCTGGCGACCGTCTTCTTCATGCCGATCATTCTTCTCTACACCGCCTGGGTCTACCGGGTTCTGTGGGGCAAGGTGAGCGAGAAGAGCATCGAGAAGGCCGGGCATTCGGCTTACTGAACAAGGAAAGGAGAGATTACATGTGGTATTTTGCCTGGGTTCTCGGGCTTGGTCTGGCGGCTTCCGTCGGCGTTCTCAATGCCCTTTGGTACGAGCTTCGCGTTCTGCGCGATGAGCCGGCCGACGAAGGCGTGTCCCTGCCGACGCCGTGAATTGCGCGCGGCTTCATTCACATAGCATGGCCGGAACCCGCGGGTTTCGGCCATGCATCCGCATCCAGCCTGCGCAAGCATCAGCATCGGGCCTATTCCAGCGTCACCGTTGACCGGCCACTTGTCAGGTCCAGAACGCTGCCGACGACATCGTCGGCGATCGATGAGACGATCGTGACGTCGAGGATGGCTCCGGAGCCCGTGAAACGCTCGCCGCGGATCTCGACGCCCTCCTGTGCCGAGAGACGCGCCTTCAGCTTTGCAAGGTCGGAAAACTGCACATCGATTGCCGCCGCTATGGTCGGAAAGACTTTTCGTTTTTCCGCGGTCTGAAGGCAGATTGCGGCGGTGCCGCCATATGCGCGGATCAAGCCGCCGCTTCCCAGCAGCGTGCCGCCGAACCAGCGCGTCACCACCACCGCCACCATGTCCAGCTCGCAACCGTCGATGGCCTGGAGGATCGGCTTGCCGGCAGTTCCGCTCGGCTCGCCGTCGTCGCTGAACCGGTAGCTCTGGCCGATGCGCCAGGCCCAGCAATTGTGATTGGCTTCGATGTCCGAGTGCCGCGCGACAAATTCCTTTGCGGCTTCGAGGTCCGCGACCGGACCGGCCGTTGCCAGGAACCGGCTTCGCTTGATGTCCTGGCTGGCGGTCGTGATCGATACGAGTGCGAACATGGCAGTCTCTTGGCTGGTTGCGCTGAGGCGCCTGCGATGTCTCTTACCGCAGCCTTGGGGTCGACTTCAATGGCTGCAAGACGCTCGAACCCGACCGCACGCATGCCTCCTGTTCCAGCACTGGTACGGATCGTCATGACATCTGTTGCGGCAATGACCGTTCCGGTGGCGATCGTGCCAGTGCCGCGTCTTCGTGTCTCCTGCTTATCGTAGCGATCGAGCGGGCGCTGAAAAGGAGGAAACTCTCGACCACTGGTCTGTATTCGAGAGCGGTTCAGGCTGCCGGCAGCGGCCGCGCCGCTCGCCAGACCAAGGGTACCAGCACCAATGCCACCGCGGGGAGAACGATCCAGTTGATCGTTTCCCATCCGGAACTATGCAGCAGGGAGCCTGAGAAGAAGGATGCGCAAGCGACAGTTCCGAACACCAGGAAGTCGTTGGCACCCTGAACCTTGCTGCGTTCAGCGGGCGTGTGGCAATCACCCACCATTGCCGTCGCCCCAATGAACCCGAAGTTCCAGCCGACACCGAGGAGGATCAACGAGATCCAGAAATGCTTTAAGTCGACGCCCGAAAGCGCGACCGCTGCCGAGCAGCCGATCAGGAGCAGCCCGGTCGCCGCAACGCGCTCCTTGCCAAAGCGGATCATGAGGCGTCCCGTGACGAAGGACGGTCCGTACATGGCCAGAATGTGCCACTGAATTCCCAATGCGGCCTGATCGATTGAATGGCCGTGGCCGACCATCGCCACCGGCGAGGCGGTCATGACGAAGGTCATCAGACCGTACGACACCACGCCCGTGGCGATTGCCAACAGATACCGCGCAGATGTCAGGATCTCGATAAGGGGACGTTCGCCCGTATCCACACCGCCGTTCGATTTCCGAGTCGATGGCGGGCGGAGGAACCACAGCACGGGAAATGCGAGGGCGGCAAGCATGGCTTGACTGATGAAACTGCCCGCAAACGCCGTTCCGGGAACCGCGTCCCTGGTCCAGATGACAAGTTGCGGTCCGATAATAGCGGCGACAAGCCCTCCTACCATGACGCGGGCGATCGCCTTCTGTCCCTGCGCACCGCTCGCATTGTCCGCTGCCGCGAAACGGTAGCTCTGGACGTATGACGAATAAAAGCCCGCCATGCATGTGCCGAGGCAGAACACAATGAAGCTCGATAGCAGAATGCCCGACGCGGCGATCAGGCCGGAGATCATGCCGATCGTTGCCCCGAACAAGTATCCGCTTCGGCGCCCGAACCGTCTCATGATGTAGGCCGCCGGCAGGGTTCCGAGCGCGAGGCCGAGATTCAGCAGGCTGACGGGCAGCGTGATGAGATCGGGGTCGGGAGACAGATGCTGCCCGACAAGACCGCCAAGCGAGATCACGATCGGAGCGTTGGCGCCGCCGAAGGCCTGGGCAACGGTCAGAATCCAGGCGTTGCGCCTGGCGACGTTCGGATCTGCTGTGGGCTGGACTGCGACGTTCATGGCTTTTTCAGATGCGAGAGGATTCGAGCCGCTGCGCGGTTGGCGGCTTCGACGGCGCCGGCCAGATATCCGGGTTCCGTGTCGCTGGTCTCGCTTCCGGCGAGAATGAGACGGTCGTTCCACTGTACGGAAACCCAGTCGGGACTTCCGGGAGCTGGGTGATCTCCGCCGGTCGCGTCGGCTGCGGTCGCCGTCAGAGGGTCTGCCGCCCAGTCCTTCAGCAGCGTTGCCCGCGGGCTGAGCGCCTCGGGACCGAAAAACCTGCCCAACTGCTTTACGCATGCCTGCTTCAGAAGGTCTTCGCCGAGAGAGGCGCGCTGCTCGGCGCCAACTCCAAGGAAGCCGAATAAGGCTGCCTTTCCGGAAGACGTCGTCGCATCATGGATTTCGACCATCGGGCCGACCATGCTCTGGGCGGTTCCGGCCAGTCCGTCCGCTCTCCAGAATGGCCTGTCGTAGACGGCGAAGAACTTCGCGTGCGGCGCCATCCATGTGGGCGTGCTGCGCCACCGCGCCGCTATCGCCGGATCCTGTGGGGGTGCAAAGCTCACGGTCGCTTCCAGAAGTCTTGGCGGCAGAGCCGCGACTACATATGATGCGGGCAGGGTGGCGCTACCGCCGCCGTCAGTCTGTACCGTCAGCTCGACTCCGGTTTCCGACAGCGTGATGGCAGTCACCTTCGTTCGAAGAAGGATGCGGTCCCCCGGAAGCTTGCCTGCCAATGCCCGAACCGCGGCTCCGGTGCCGCCTGCGATCCGCATGGACTGCTGGTTTTCCATTGTTGGAGAGTAACGCTGCGGCTGCTCCCGGGACATTCGTTCAAAGACGATGTCCCCCGTGCTGTTCTGCGCGAAGGACTGGAGCGAAAGATCCTCCACGAGCGACGCCATCGCCGGCTGCATGTTCGGCCAGAACCACGAGGGACCCAGATCGAAACCGTCGTCGGATGGCGCTCCCTCTTCGTCCGTTGTCAGAATCCGTCCGCCCAGACGATCGCGGGCCTCGATCACGACCACGTCGATGCCTGAAGCGTGGAGGGCTTGAGCCGCGCAGAGGCCCGCAAGCCCTCCGCCGACGACGGCGACCTTGTAACCATCCATCGCTATTTACCTTCCTGTGGAGCGCCGAAGGCGCAGACATCATCATGGAGCAGAGGCGCGGACTTGAACCAGACGCGCGCACCGCTCGATGCCGTCTTCACCGTGAGGTGCCGGCCGGGCGGAAGTCGCAACCAGCTCCAGCGGGTGAGGGTGTCTCCGGATTCGATGAATTCGCCCTCGATCACCAGCAGCTCAAGTCCTTTCGGGTTCGCCAGCCCGATTTCGCTCTCCGGCTGCCAGTCCTCGAGAGCGACCAGCTCGTCCGATCCGTCGTACAGGATCATGGAGGACGCCACGCCGGAACGGACCGGCCCTGGCTGCCCCTGGCCTGGACGCCGGACGATGCGATCGCGGTCTGCCTGCTTGAACTGCCATAGCTTGACGAGAATGGTACATCCCCCCTCGCTCATCGGAGCGTGTCCGGTTCCAGGCGGATTACGGACGTAGGTGCCGGCCGGGAAATCGCCGCTCTCATCCTGAAACACGCCATCGAGCACGAGAAACTCCTCACCGCCGGGATGCTGGTGGTGCGAGAAGCTGCTCTCGGGAGCGTAACGGACGATGGATGTTGCCCGGGCCTTCTCATCGCCGATCCGGAACAGCATGCGGCGGTCGACCCCCTTGGCCGGGCTGGGAACCCAATCGAGACTGGCAGCGTGGACGAGCGTGCGCTTGGTGAGGTCTTCATTCAATAGCATGTCAGAGCTCCGATCTGCCGCCGTCGATCACCATTTCCGCGCCGAGCATGTAGCTGGACGCGTCACTGGCGAGGAAAAGCACGGCTGCCGCGATCTCCTCCGGTTTTCCCATTCGACCGATCGGAACCTGCGCGCCGACCCGGTCGGCATAGGCACGGAACTCTTCCTCGGTCTGGTTGTTTCCGCGATGGATCGGTGTCTCGATCGAGCCGGGGCTGACGGCGTTGACCCTGATCCTGCGATCCAGCAGCTCGGCGGACATCGTTCGCGCGAACGAGCGCACGGCCGCTTTCGACGCGGACAGGATCGCGCGGCCCGGCGTTCCGACCCGGTTCAGCCACGATGTGTTCAGGATGATCGAGCCGCCTTCGCGAAGAAGAGGCAGGACTGCCTGAACGGTGAAGAATACACCCTTCACATTGGCATCCATGATCCTGTCGTAGGTTGCTTCGTCTGCGGTTGCCAGCGGAGTGCCGAGCGCGACGCCAGCATTGGCGAACAGGATATCCAATGATCCGAATGCTTTCTCGACTTCCGCCTTCATCCGGCCGAGATCGGCGGGCGAGGTAACGTCCGCCCGGATCGTCACGACATCTCCGCCGAGTTCGGCGGCAGCCATTTCCAGCTTTTCCCGAGAGCGCCCCGCGATTGCGATACGCGCACCACTGTCCTGCAGCAGCCGCGCAGCCGCCAGCCCGATGCCGCTCGATCCTCCCGTTACCAGCGCGGTCTTTCCTTCAAGAACCATTCGTCGTTCCTCGCGTGTTCAATCATCCACATCTATCGTCCCGGGTTTGCATTCGCGAGGAAAATGGACCATATCGATAAGAAAGAAAATCTTTGTCGTGGTCGATATGAGAAATCTCACCAGACTGAAGTCCCTGCAAGCCCTCGAAGCATCCGCGCGTCATGGAAGCTTCGTGGGAGCGTCTTCGGAACTCGATGTGACGCCGCCGGCCGTCGGCCAGCTCGTGCGCTCGCTGGAGGATTGGGTCGGGTATCCTCTGTTCAAGAGAAGCCGATCCGGCGCGGAACGACTGACGCCGGTCGAAGAGGCGCGGGACGCGCTCGACGACATCGCGCAAGGATTGGACCTTCTCGAATCCGGTCTCCGCAAGCTCCGCGGTCGCAAGGCGCGCTCGGTCGTGGTCGTGACGGCATCGCAGGCACTGGTCGCCAACTGGCTCCTGTCGCGGCTTGAGGATTTCTCGGCCAACTATCCGAACATTGACGTCCGGCTCGACGTGTCGGACCGGGTGATCGACCTGTCCCAGGGGGAAGCCGACATCGGAATCCGGTGTGGGCTTGGATCCTGGAAGGGCGTGAAATCCACCTTTCTCATGGGAGAGGAGATCATAGCCGTCTGTCATAGCAAGCTTCTGCCATCGGATCAGGACGTCACAGCCGGATGGATTGCCGGGCAGACGCTTATCCATGACGGCACGCCGCATCCGGGAGGTGGCTTCCCGACATGGGAGGAATGGCTCGCCCGATCCGGTGCGAACCAGACCCCGCTCGATGGCGGACTCAAAATCAATTCAACGGCAGCCGTCATCCAGGCGGCGGTGACTGCAAGGGGCGTGGCACTGGTGCGGAAGGCGCTGGTCGCCCAGGAAATCGACGGTGGCCGTCTCGTTCACCTGCTGCCGGATGTCCGTTGGCCTGTGAAGTGGGCCTACTACGTTGTTGCATCGGCGAAAGCGCTGCGCCGATCCGAAGTCGCCGCGTTCTATCAGTGGGCGAGCTCCTTAACGACGCGACCCGGAGAGCGTCACGCGGCGGATTTCGAAGAAGTGTAGTGCTCGTCTCCGGCTCCGCGCCTGCGAATTATTCGCCGAGTCACCTGCAATCGGCCGCTGTCCCGCGAGCCTTGCAAAAGCGGCATGGCTATCGTGCAGGCATGTGCATTTTATTTAGGCGGATAAATGCATATCTAGCGGGCAGAAACAAAGGAGACAATACGATGAGAGTTCTTGAGACGATTAAACGTTTTTCTGAAAAGCGCAGAGCAATCCGCGAGCTTTCCGCACTGGATGATCATGTCCTTCGCGATCTCGGCATTTCCCGCGCGCATATTCCCTACGCTGTCAGCGGAAGCCGCGGTAACTGAGCCTTCGAGGCGCATATCCATCGGGATGCGCCTGGGCATGTAAAGTTTCATGGGTGCGAAATCATGTTTTCCGCACCCAATGTCGACCGCTCAACCCTGCGGCTGACGAAATCCAGCAATTCATCTTCATCTATGTCGTTTGACGGGCGAGGTCTCGCATTCTCCTCGCCGCGTTCATGGGCTTGCCGTCATCGGCCCGCTTCGCGCGCTTGGGGACTTCACGCCGTTCCCTTTATCATTGCCCGCAATCATGAGACCGCATTCTGCCGCTCCGGCCCCAACGTGAGGCTGTGACGCGAGATCGAGCAAAGCTGCGGGAGAAGCCAGCGATTGAGCCTGCTTCGAGGTGCGTCCCGGTTCCCGTGATCAAGTCCGCGGTTGCCGGCGCGTGTATAACCTTCGCAGATAGATGGGTTTTTACTCATTCACGTAGAAGATATTAAGGGAATCATAGCTAATTGGACCGGTGATGCCATTGATCCTCCGGTTTTGCTATGCGTATTGTTTTGATCAAAGCCATTTTTTTGGGTTTTTTGTCTCTCGCGGCTTCCCTGGCGATTTGCTTCAGCATTGTTCCCCTTCTCGGTGGTCAGGTCGACGGCCTTGGTTTGATGATGGCAGTCCTGTGTCCGCTGGCCATAGCCATCCCGGTTTCCGCTTTCCATTTTCATCAATCCGAAAAGTTGCGCAGGGCCGAAGCCGCGGCGGCAGACGCGCTTTTGCGACTTGCCCGGGCCTATGAGGAGTTAAGGCTGCAATCGCGGCTCGACGGGTTGACGAACGTTCTCAGCCGTCAGGCCTTTCAGGAGGATCTGGCCGGCTTCAGCAGAGCATCCATGTCCGGAGGGTTGCTGTTTCTCGATCTCGATCATTTCAAGTCGATCAACGACCGATACGGGCATGCGGCCGGCGACGAGGTCTTGCGGAAGGTCGGCGAGGTGCTGAATGCTCACTGCGGCCGCTACGACATTGCGGGCCGCCTGGGAGGCGAGGAGTTCGTGCTCTTCTTCGGCGAACTGGCTGCCGAAGGCATGTTCGAATGCTGCGAAAGGATCAGGCTTGCCATAGCGCATCTGGAAGTACGCGCCGCCTCGGGAGCGATCGTGCACGTTTCCGCGAGCATCGGCGCGGTCTATTGCGAAGCAGGCTTCGATGCGGAAGACTGCCTCGATGCCGCGGATATGAACCTTTATGCGGCGAAGGCCGGCGGCAGAAATACCGTCGCGCTTGCCGCGCAGGCGGAAGCACAAAAAGCGAGCCGGCCTCCAGCGCGGATGTTCGAGGATCGAGCGCCGCGCGGCGCCGTTTAAGGCCGGTTGTTCCGGTTTCCGGCCGGAATATGCAGCGTCGACGACAAGACGCGGCCCGTGAATGACGCGGACGCCGGGCAGGGAGATGCCGGCATCCGGTTGGTGCATGTTACGCGGCAAATTTCGGGTCGTGCATGGGACCCTCCTTCACCATTGGCAGCGCTTTTTCGTAGGTATGCGGGGCCAGGCGATATGTGAGTATCATGACGATGATCACGTTCGTCAGATGGAGCATCCAGCCGGCCTGATAACCGCCCGTCAGATCATGCAGAACTGCGACGATCCACGGCGGAATGGCGGCGATCAGGAACCCGCCGCCCTGCATCAGGGCCGACAGGGCTCCGGCAAGGGCAGGCTCCGCCAGATGGTCGAGTGCCACCACCATCGACAGCGCGAAGCAGCCGCCGAGCCCGGCGCCGACCAGCGCGGCCCAGAGCGAAGGTGCAAGCTGTGGCCAGAACCCAAGGCCTGCAAAGCCCGCCGCCTGAAATGCGAGCGTCAGCCATACCCATTTCCTGCGATCGCCCTCCCGGCCGATCAGCATGGGAAAGAGCAATGCCGACGCGGCCTGGCAGGTCGCCATGACCGCCAGCAGATTTCCACTTGCGGGGCCGCTCCATCCCTGTGCCTGATAGGACGGCGCCAGCCATGCGACGGCGGAGGAGTAGCCGCCATTGACGAGCCCGAAGCAGGCCATGAGGAGCCATGCGCGCGGCCGCTTGAGCAGGCGCAATGCGACATTGCCGGCCGGCCGGGATTGACCGTCCGAGGGCAGATAGATCCATGCGAGCAGCACGGCGACCACCGCGGGGATGGCGAGCCAGGCGAGGCCCATCCGCCAATTGCCGGTCGCGTCGGCGATTATCGGCGAAATTTTTGCCCCGAAAGCGCCCCCGCCCATCAGCATCGAGGAGTAGAGGCCCATGACGCGCGCGGCATGCGCGGGGAACATGCGCTTGATCACGCCCGGGAAGACCGCCTGCACGATCGCAACGCCGAAGCCGATCACGGCCGCCGTGGCCACCAGCGCCCAGCCCGAGTCGGAAAAGAGACGCAGAACCGATCCGGTTCCCAGCACGGCCAGAGCTGCGATTATCGACCGGCGCGCGCCTATGGTACTTTGAAGGGACGGCCCGACGAAAGCGACGAGCCCCATCAGGATCATCGGCACCAGCGTCAGAAGGGACATGCCCTGAAGTCCAAGGCCGGTCCCCGCCCGGATATCCGCCGCGAGAGGACCGACGCCGGTGATAAAGGGCCTCAAATTGAGCCCGATGACCGCAACGACCAGCAGAAGCGGGGCCATGGAGGATGGCGAAATGGTCTTGCTCATAATTTAAGCCCGGCTTTCCTGCCGGCGCTTCCAGTCGGCATAGAGATCCGGCCGCGCTTCCGGACGCACCGGAACATAGCGGATCTTCATCGACTGTTCGGAGAAGGGTTTGGCCAGATCCTCGTAGATCGCCGCCGTAGACAGGCCGAACGGCGCACCGTCGTCGTTGGAATAGGCGTAGAAGACTTCCGCGATGCCGGCCAGCCGCATCGCCGCCATGCACATCGGACAGGGATGGCCGCTGGCATAGACGGTGCATCCCTGGAGGCTGGCCGATTGGAGCTTCCGGCTGGCATGGCGGATCGCGGTCATTTCCGCGTGAGCGGTCGGATCGTTGGTGCTGAGGATTTCGTTGACGCCCGTTGCGATGACTTCGCCGTCTTTGACCACGAGGGCCCCGAACGGGCGGCCGCCCTGTACGGAATTCGAGTATGCGAGCTCGATCGCTTCGCAAAGGAATAGCGATTCCTTGTTCATGATAGTCTCTCTTGCTTATTTGGCGCCGGATCGGAGGAGGATTTCGGCGATTTCCGCATAGCTGCGGCTCCGTGCGAGCTGCAGGGGCGTCGCCCCCTGTCCGTCGGCCAGATTCACGTCGGCCTTCGCATCGATCAGGGCTTGAACGATCTCCTGATGCCGCTTTCCGCCGTCGCTCAGGATGATGGCCTCGATCAGCGCCGTCCAGCCGAGATTGTTGACGTGGTCGACGTCGACGCCCGCCTCGATCAGCGTGCGAACCGTTGCGACATGCCCACGCTCCGAAGCTGGGATGAGCGCCGTGCCGCCGAACCTGTTCGTGCTCTTGAGGTCGGCGCCGTGAAGAAGGGTCAATTTGAGGATTTCAAGGTGGCCCCGCGCTCCGGCGTAAAGATAGGGGCTGTCCAGGATCATGTCCTTGGCGTTCACGTCTGCGCCGGCTTCGATCAGTACCCGTGCCGCGTCGATGTTGTTCCTGTGTGTCGCGACCAGCAGCGGCGTTTCTCCCGCCTTGTTGCGCACATCGACATTCATGCCGCCGGCAAGCAGTTTCCGGATTTCGCCGGCATCGCCGCTGGAGGCCGCCGCAAACAGTTTTACTTCATTCATTGTCCGTTCCGATGCGAAAAGCGGAGAGGCGATCAGCGACATGAAGAACGCCAGGCAGATAAGCAGTCTTCCGTGCATGCATCACCTCCTCCTGTTTTCGATAGTGTCTATGCCGTACCGTTGTCGATACTCTATTTCAGCTCGTCCTTGACCTGATCGATCCCGGCGAGCACGCCGATCACCTCATGGTCGATCTCGATCGGAACGCCGTTTCCCAGAATGAGAAGGTCGTCGACGGGAATGTAGGGGAAGCAATTCATATTCGGAAATTAAATGTTTTCATGTAAACTATTCAGATCGTGCATGTGTCGAATCGACACGCATGCGGGAAATTCCGGGTGCCGTGTCGCGGCTCGGGCCGTCGCGCGTCGTGCATATGCAGGATCGATCATTCGAAAGCTTGATGGATATGCTGGACCAACGCTTGCTACGCGCCTTCGTGACCATCGCGGATACCGGCAGCTTTACCGCGGCTGCCGAGCGGCTGCACATGACACAATCGACGATCAGCCAGCAACTGGGCCGTCTCGAACAGGCGGTCGATCGCATCCTTATCGATCGAGCGGATCGCCCTGTCAGGGCGACCGAAGCCGGCGAGCGGCTGCTGGGGTACGCGCGGCGCATTCTTTCTCTGCAGCAGGAAGCCGAAACGCTGCTTGCCGATCCCGCCGGCACGGCCGCGATCCGCATCGGGCTTCCCGACGACATCGTCACCTTGCCGATGAGCAAGACCTTTGCGTCGTTCTCGGAGGCGCATCGGGAGATCCGTCTCGATGTGACGACCGGCCTCAGCCGCGATCTGACCAGGCGCTTTCGAACCGGAGAATTCGACATCGTCGTCGTCAAGGAACCGACGGCCAGCGCCGACCATCGAGCGAGTTTTCCCGAGGGCATGGGCTGGTTTGAAAGCGCAAAATCGCCCCGTATCTGGGGCGACCCCATTCCGCTGGTCGCCTTTTCCGTGGGCGGCCTCTATCGGGAAACCATGTTCGAGCGCCTGGAGCGTGAACGTCGCCGCTTCTACGTCGCCTTCACCAGTACAAGCCTCAACAGCGTCCTTGTCGCTGTGGAAGCCGGTCTCGGCATTTCGCTGATCCCGATCAGCACGGTCGAAAACTATGATGTCAGGCCGGCCGAATTTCTGGGCATGGAAACCGCCATGGTCGTTTCGATCTATTCCTGGGAGAAGACAGGCCGGATTGCCGAGCTCGTCGACCTTATGTCCGCAGTGCTGACCGAGCGTTACCGGCTCTCCGGCCGATCCTGACCGCGGGCATATGAAAAAGCCGGAGCATGGCTCCGGCTCGTTTATGCTGTGCCTTGGTGTCGAGGCTTAATTGTTCAAAGCGCCACCGATGATCGCGCCGAGCGCGAAGGCGGCTGCGGGATACCAAAGGCCGTCCTTGTGGCGGCGGTAGCCAGGCCGCCGATCGTGATAACCCCGATAGCCATGGTAGTAACCCGGGCCGTCCTTGCCGCGATGAGGTCCCCAGTTGCCACGTCCCGGTCCGCGCTGGGGAACGTTGCGGTGAACTTCGCCGTGGCGATCGTGGTGGCGCCGAGGCCATTCCTGCGCATTGGCAAAAGGCGCGGAAAGCGTTGCAGCGGCAACGACGGCAATGAAAATCTTCTTCATCGATGATTCCTTATTATTGGCAAGGGAATCTTATTAATCATAAGGTGAACGAGGAGTAAAATTTCTCTCCGAAATGTTGTGCCCGCGAAGCTGAAGATCGCGACGCCGTTGCAAATATCGGCGAGGAGCCCTTCAACAAGAACCGAAGCGACCTTTCAATCCGGGTGTGGCGACCCGGCGTCGGGCTACCGACCGTCGATGAAGTCCCTGAGCACCAGGGCGTTGTTGTGCTCCGTGTCCCTGGCGCCATAGAGAAGCGTTGCCGTCGATTGGCCGATCTGCCGTTTAAGCTCCTCGACAGCTGCCGGATTGTTCTCAAGTTCTTCCAGATAGCGCCGGCGAAATGCATCCCATTTCTCGGGATCGTGGCCGAACCAGCGCCGCAGTTCGGCGCTGGGCGCAATCTCCTTCAGCCAGGCGTGAACGTGAGCCTCCTCCTTGCTGACGCCGCGGGGCCACAGCCGATCGACAAGAATGCGCGTTCCGTCCTGCGCGGCCGGCGGTTCGTAGATTCGTTTGATCCGCAAAGTCATGTTCAAGCTTTCGTCATCGACGCATATCGAAACCATCGACTTTTAAAGTCAGATATTTCTCGCCCGAAGACTTTCAAGATGCCCGCTGCCGCATGTCCTTGCTAGTATTGCGCACTCTTCTTGCGCGCGCCTTCCAAGCGGCGTTCCCACAGGACCAGCAGCAGGCTCGACGCGATGATGAGAAGTGCGCCGATAAAGACGTTTGCGGCCGGAATCTCGGCCCAGATCAGGTATCCGTAGACGAAGGCCCAGACGAGGCCGCTGTATTCGATCGGCGCAAGCGTGGACGCCGGCGCATGCCGGAAGCCCTCGTAGAGCAGGAATTGTCCGATGGTCGCGATGACGCCGAGCCCGAGCATGAGCGCCCAGCCGCTGGCATCCGGCGTTTTCCATATCCACGGGAAAGACAGTGCGCAGGCCAACCCGAACAGCAGGCTCGTGGCATACATCTGCGTGAGCGTCGTTTCGCTTCGGCTGACGAGGCGGATCAGGATCGTGCTCCAGGCCCAGCAGAATCCCGCGACGACACACATGAGCGCGGGCAGAAGGTTGGGCGAGTGGCTGGGGTTCGCCGCGATCATGACGCCGATGAAGCCGACAATGCAGGCGATCCAGCGGCCTGCGCCAATCTTCTCCTTCAGGATGAAGATCGAGAGGACCATGACGATGATGGGAGCCGAAAAGTAAAGCGTGGTGAGTTCGGCCAGTCCCAAATGGCGGGCTGCGTTGTAGAACAGAAGCCAGGCGATCAGCATCAGCGCGGCGCGCAGGACGACGGTGCCGCGATAGGGGCTCTGAAAGATCGACGGATGGCGTCGATAACGCACGAGCACGCCCGCCACGACGACGATGACGAGGCTGCGTATGAACAGGATTTCCGGAACCTCGTAACTGGCAACCAGCCATTTCACCATCGCGTCCTGCAGCGCAAAGCAGGCATAGCCGGCGCAAGCGAGCGCGATGCCGGCAATCGGGCCTTTTTCGGTCGTTCCGGAAATCATGGAACCTCGCAATGATGCTTCGAATCGATATCCACAACTCCATTGCAGGAAGCCGCGGTCGGCGCAACCGGTCGCAGGCGCGGCCCGGAACGGTCGGATGCCGGCTTCCGAATCTGTGCCACTCTTGCAACAGGCTACAGCTTAGAGCTTTTATCCATGAATAAACTCAACCTGCTTCATCCTTTCGCCTCTTTCTCGCAGTCGGACCTCTTCGCATGTGAATGCTATCGAACGAGGTTGGAAAATAGAATTGAAGAACTGGAAGATGACGTGGGCGTTTCTGGCTGTTGCATTGTTCATGCTGGGAGCCTGCTCGACCCAGGCCGAAGATATCGAGATCGCCAGCAATGACGTGGACATATCTTCGGCTGCATACGATACGCCGAGCCCGGCAGCGACCGCGGACAGCAGCGAAGACCCGGCATATTCATACCGCGAAATGAATGACGCAGGATTCAACATTCCAGCCGTCGACGTTGCGAAGATGAACCCCGACCATATTCGCCGTGAGGTCGATTTCGAGACGACCGAACCGCCGGGCACCATCGTCGTCGATCAGCGGGCACGCTTCCTGTATTATGTCAGGCCGGGCGGCAAGGCCATTCGCTATGCGGTGGGCGTCGGCCCCATGAGCCGGAGCTTTCACGGAACAGCGACAATCGCCCTGAAGCGCAAATGGCCGCGCTGGGTTCCAACGGCGAACATGATCCGGCGCAGCCCGGAGCATTATGGTCGATTCAGGGACGGAGTGGACGGCGGCCCCGGCAATCCTCTGGGCGCGCGGGCTCTCTACATATACAAGGATGGGCAGGATACTTACTATCGCGTGCACGGAACCAATGCGCCGTCGTCCATCGGCAAGGCGGTTTCCGCCGGTTGTATCCGGCTCCTCGCCCAGGATATCATCGATCTCTACGACCGTGTGAGCACCGGCTCGCGTATCGTCGTCCAATAAGGCAGGCATATCTGGCGTGACGGCGGTCGGCGCGAGGCTCGGCATCGAAGACCCTTAGCGCAACCGTCGTCTCCAAATCAGCCGGCCTGGACGGAATCTCCTTGGCGCTTCCTCTCGTTATTGCGAACGGAAGCCGCTTCCCCGGAATTGCTCGGGCTATGCCCCTCGCTCATTTTCTGGTTCGGGGCGTTTCAAAGCGGGATCGCCACGGGATGGCCCGAGGCGGGATGCTGGACGATATGCATGTCGAGGCCGTAGATTGCGCGGAGCGCTTCGGAGGTAAGGATATCCTCCGGCGGGCCGTCGGCAATGATCCTGCCCGAGTGGAGGGCAATGATGTGGTCGCAGAAGCGCGCGGCCATGTTAACGTCATGCAGCACGACGACGACGCCGAGCCCCTTGGCATGGCTGAGGCTCTGCACCAGCGAGAGCACTTCGATCTGATGGGCCACGTCAAGGGCCGAGATGGGTTCGTCGAGCAAGAGGCATTCGGCATCCTGCGCGACCAGCATGGCAAGCCAGACTCGCTGACGCTCGCCGCCCGAAAGCGTGTCTACCAGGCGGTCGGCCATGCCGACCACATCCGTGAGCCGCATTGCTTCCTCGACCTTGTCGCGGTCTGTTTGGCCGAAACGACCGAGGGCACCGTGCCAGGGATAGCGGCCGAGCGCCACGAGCTCGCGCACCAGCATGCCGGCGGCCGCCGGCGTCGCCTGCGGCAGATAGGCGACCTTGCGGGCGAAGGCCCGGTCGCCCCAATCCGCCAGCGGCTTGCCTTCGAAGCGGATAGTGCCGCTCGCCGGAGGTTGTTGCCGCGCGAGCAGTTTCAGCAGCGTCGATTTTCCCGAGCCGTTGTGGCCGATGAGACCGACGGTGCGTCGCGGCGCGAGCGTCAGCGTCATGGGTTGAAGGAGCGTGCGACCGGATATGGCGAAGGAGACCGCGTCGAGCTGGAAGAGAGCCTCTTCACTCATTGCCGAAATGCCGACCGGCGGCACGGGCCGTGCTTCGGAAGCAGTCGTCATCATCTTTCACATTCCTTCGTCTTTTGGTGGCGTTCGATCCGCTGACGGATCGTCAATGGCTGCATGTCCGTCCTAGCAAGAGATCGGCCTCGATTGCTATAGTAAATCTTGAGTTTATCGCCCTTGTTTTCGCATCAGCCAGAGAAAGTATGGGCCGCCGATCAGGGTCGAGATGATGCCGACGGGCAGCTGATTGGGAAACAGCGAAACACGCCCGACGAAGTCGGCAATCGTCGTCAGCGCCGCTCCGGCCAAGGCCGCTGCGATCATGTGGGGAAGCGCGCGCTGGAAGCCGAGCGTGCGGGCGATATGCGGGGCCATGAGGCCGACGAAGCTTAATGGGCCTATCAGCAAGGTTGCCGCCGCCGCCGAGAGGGCCGACAGAAGCAGAAGTACGGCCCGGCTGGCCGATATGTTGAGGCCGAGGCCTTTCGCCGAGGCAGCGCCGAGCGGCAGCAGATCCAGCCAGCGGGTAAAGAACGGCGCGATCGACAGCAAGATCGCCGCCACGACGACGGCGATCGTCGCCTGCGTCGGGGTCGTGCTGTATGTCGAGCCCGCCATCCACTGCAGGACGCCGTAGATTTTCGGCAACCCTGTGCCGAGCAGGACTGCAATCAATGCGGCAAAGGCGGTATTGATCGCAATGCCGAAGAGAAGCACATGATCCGGATTGTAGCGGCTTCGCCGTCCCATCAGCAGAACGGCGACGAGGCTGATGATCGCGCCGGCGGCCGCCGCGCCCAGCTGCGTCAGGGGCGTGAAGGCCGGAGCCAGCAGGACAAGCAGGAGGATGCCGAGCGCGGCGCCGGTGCTGACGCCGATGATTTCGGGGCTCGCCATCGGATTGCCGGTCATACGCTGGATGATGGTTCCCGAAAGCGCGAAGAGGATACCGGCTGCGGCCGCCGCCGCCAGGCGGGGCAATCGCCAGATCAGCAGCGATTGGACTTGCGAAGGCGAGGCGAAGCTCCATCCGGCAAGCGAGGGACCGAGCGACAGCGAGATCCAGATGAGTGCCAGCAGCACCACCCCGGTCATCGCGAGATAGAGGAGAGGGTGCCGGTTGCGTCGCTCGGCGGCCGGCAACGCCGGTGTTTCCACGATAGGCAGCCGCGCCAGGAAGATGGCGATGAGCGGCGCGCCGAGAAGTCCGGTCGCAGCACCCGCAGGGATTTCCCGCATGAAGCGCGCGGCCTGCTGTAATGCTTCATCGGCGGCGAGCAGCAGAACGGCGCCGATGACGACGCTTGCGATCATGCGCTGCGGCAGCCTGCGTGCACCGCTCGCCCGGGCGATAAACGGCGCGGCGAATCCGACGAAGCCGATGACCCCGACGGCGCTGACGGTGAAGGCAGCCAGCATGACGGCAAGCAGGATCGACAGCAGCCGCACGGCCGAAAGCGAAAGGCCGAGCGATCTTGCGCCCTCGTCGCTTAGCGACAGCACGCCCAGCGGCCGGGCGAGAAACGCGGCGCCAAGGCAGCCCAAGGCGGCGTAAGGGAAAAGCCGCGAGACCGCGGACCAGTCGTTCTGGGTCAGCGAGCCGCTCGCCCAGACGAAAAGTCCGCTCATTCCCAGACTGTAGGACAGGCTGATCGCCGCCGAGATGGCGCCGCAAACGAAGGTGATGACAAGGCCGGCCAGGATCAGCGAGATCGGCGAGAGGCGATGCGGCCAGGCGATCAGGAAGACGAGCGCAAAAGCCGTCAGGCCGCCGGCAAGAGCAATCGCTTCCCGCATCGATGCCGCCAGCGCCGGTGCCCACAGGCCGGCTGCCGCCAAGGCAAGGTAGGCTCCTGCCGAGACGCCGAGCGTCGATGGGTCGGCAAGCGGCGTGCGCAGCACCTGCTGGAAGATCGCGCCCGAAAGGCCGAGCGCGCCGCCGGCAAGCAGCGCTATGATGAACCGCGGCAGAACGCTGTCGTGAACGAGAACCTGTGCGTAGGAAGCGAGATCCGGGCTGACCAGCACCTGCCACCAATCGTGGACGGGCAGCAATTCGGAAAGCCGTGTCGCGGTCGAAACGAGAGCGGCCGCCAACAGGAAGGCGACGACAATCGCGGCCGCGCCCGGCCGGTGCCTGTCTTGCGCCGATATCATTGCGATCCCCCGGCATTGTCGGTCAGGGCGGCGCTCAGCAGGCGCGCGAAGCGCGAGGCGGACGGCAGACCGCCGGAGCCGAGCACGGCAGGCAGCACATGCAGCCGTCCCGCGCGAACGAAGGGAAAAGTTCGCCACAGGCGGTTTTCGGTCAGTCGGACTGCCATTCCGGGCGCGGCGGGACTATCGAGAAGGATCATCGTGACGTCGCCGTAGGCGCCGAGCTTTTCCAGGCCGACAATGTTGAATTCTCCCCGGATCGCCGTTCCGGCATTCGTCAGGCCGCATCGCCGCAGCACGCCGCCATAAAGACTGTCGGGGCCGAAGAGGCTGACGTGCCTCGCATCCAGCGGGCTTGCCAGCAGCAGCGGCCGGCTCGCATGGCCGGCAAGGCGCCGGGCCGTTGCGGCCAGTTCGTTGCGCGTCGATTCAACCAGGCTTTTGCCCGCTGCCGTTACGCCTATCCTGTCGGCCAGCCCGAGCGTTCCCCTCTCGGCTATTTCCAGAACGTCCGGCGCTGGCTGGAACAGCAGGTCGCCATATACGGGCGCGATGCGTTGCAGCATCGGAGCAGCCTGTTGCAGGAGAGGTGTGGCGACGATGAGTTGCGGGGAAAGGGCCTGCAGCAGTTCGAAATTCGGCGTGAACAGCAGGCCGACGTCGATGACCGATCCGGGCAGGGCCGGATCGACGACGTAGCGAGCATACCAGGCAGGAGCCGGCACGCCGACCGGCACGACGCCGAGGCTCAGGAGCGTTGCGGCAATTCCCCAATCCAGGGCAGCGATCCGGGAAACCGCGCCGGAAGGCGTCTCCGGAACGCCGGCGGCTTTCGCGGCGATGCCGCCGATCCATGAGGTTGCAAGGCCGGCCAGTAGCGCCCGACGGCCGATACCGGCTGCCGGGCCATATCGGTATCGCGTCACCATTTGTATCCGAGCGTCGCGAAAACCGTACGGCGCATGCCGTAGACGCAACCGGCCGCCGTGCAATCGCTGATGAAGTGCTTGTCGAACAGGTTGGAGACGTTCAAGGCAAATGTGGCTCCGCGCATCTCGTTGGAAATCTTTCCGAGATCGTAGTTCAAGGCTGCGTCGAATACCACATGGTCGGGAATCTTCGCCGTATTGGCGTTGGTCACATAGCGGCTGCCGATGTATCGGACGCCGAGGCCGAGACCAAGTCCGTCGGCCACCCCATCCTGAAACTTGTAATCCGCCCATAGCGATGCGGTATTGGCCGGCAGATTCGCGATGCGATTGCCCGCCGTGCCGTCGCTCGCCTTCAGGATCTCGTTGTCGAGATAGGCGTAGGAGGCGGTGACGTTGAGTTCATCGGTAAGGCTGGCGACGGCGGAAATCTGGGCGCCCCGGCTTCTGATCTCGCCGACCTGCGTCTGGACGACCGGGGTCGTCAATGTGCTGGTCAGATAGTTCTGCTGCCGCAGATCGTAGAGAGATGCGGTTATGAAGCTGTCGAAGCCGGTCGGCTGGTACTTGAAGCCGATTTCATACTGCTTGCCGGTCGTCGGCTTGAAGGGGTCGCCGGAAGAGCTGACGCCGACCGTCGGGCTGAAGGAGGTGGCATAGCTTACATAGGGTGCAAAGCCGTTGTCAAAGAGATAGGTGAGGCCGGCGCGCCAGGTGAAGGCATGGTCGTTCTGGTCGGTATCGACGCCGGTCAGATAGTTGGTGCTGTCGGTCGTCGCCCAATCCTGCCGCGCCGAAAGCAACAGCGTCCAATTGTCGAGCTTGAACTGATCCTGGGCATAAAGGCCGACCTGGCTCTGCCGTTGCCGCGCACTCTGGAAAACGGGCGGCGTCGTCACGGCCTGGGTATAATCGGGATTGTCGAGATCGAGCGACGGTCCAAGGCCGTAGCGGGTGAAATTGTTCCAGTTCTTATATTGATAATCCAGGCCGAACAGGGCCTTGTGCGAGACCGCGCCGGTATCGAAATCCGCCTCGGCCTGGTTGTCGATCGCGAGCGTGTTGATCTGCTCCTGCGCCGTATAGGCCGACCGGCTCAGCGTGTGGCCATCGGCTGCGAGCGAAGCGGCCTGCAGTTCGGCATAGTCGACGCTCATATGCTGGAAGCGCAGGTTCTGCCGTACGGTCCAGACATCGTCGAAGCGATGCTCGAACTCGTAGCCGATGCTCTGTTGCTGGCGGCGCATATGGTCGAAATCCTTGTCGCCGGTAAACAGGTCCGTCGGAAAATAAGTGCCGCGGCTGGTTGGAACGAGCGTTCCCGTTGCCGGCAAGCGGCTCCAGAAGCCGCCTTTCGGGTCGTTGAGGTAATCGCCGAGAATCGTGAGCTTGGTATCCTCGTCCGGCTTGATCGTGACGGCCGGAGCGATTTCCACGCGTTGTTCCCGCTGATTTTCGACCTGCGTTCCCGTCGTTCGGCCCAATCCGGTCAGGCGATACAGCAGTGTGCCGTCATCGTTGACCGGCCCGCTGAAATCGAAGGCAGCCTGGGCGCGATTGTAGCTGCCGGTCTGCAACTGGATTTCATGGAGCGGTTCGTCGGTCGGTTTCTTGCCGACCAGGTTGAGGATACCGCCGGGCGAGCCCTGCCCGTAGAGAACGGATGCGGGGCCTTGCAGAACTTCGATACTGTCGAGGAAGAACGGATCGACCTTCGGCGTGCTCCAGGTCCCCTGCTGCAGCTTGAGGCCGTTATAGTACTGATCGACCTCGAAGCCGCGGACGATGAAATTGTCCAGGCGATTGTCGGGGCTGTCCGGCGTGGTGACGCCGCTCGAATAGGCAATGGCCTGGCGCACGGTCTGCGGCTTCTGAACCTCAAGCTGTGCGGCCGTGACGACCTGCACGGACTGCGGCGTTTCCAGAAGCGGGATGTTCGATTTCGAGGCGACGCTGCCGTCGGTCGACACGAAGCCGTTTTGCTTGCCGGCCTGCACGACGATGGGGGCGAGTGCGGTCGCCCCATCGGCGGCGGCCGAACCGCCGGATGCGCCCGCGGGATTGGAAATCGTCACCGTCGCCGGATTGGTGAAATGATAGACCAGGCCGGATCCCGCGAGAATTCGCTCCAGGGCTTCGGCTCTGGTGAGAGCTCCCCTGGCGCCTTTCGAGCTTAGTCCCCGGGCCAGATCGGCGTTGAAGAACAACTGAACTCCGGTCACTTTCGAGAACTGGACGAGAGCTTGGGACAAGGGCTGCGGCGCGATGTCATAGGAAACGCGGCCGGTCTTTTCGGCAGCCTGCGCAAATACCGGTGCGGGTGCGAGGGCGACGGTGCCGAGCGCGGTCGCGACCAGGAGCGCGATTGCCGGCGAGCGGTGACGCCGTAGATTGCCACCCGTTTCGACCCGTCGTGATTCCCGATTTCCGTTTCCGCGGTACTGCATCGCCCCACCTGCATCCTGTCGCCCGCCAATCGCGGGATTTCCGTTCGAAAGGGCCTCTGATCGAGATCCCCGAAACGTTAGACACCCGCGAGGACGGAGCTAATGAATGAGTTGAGAAAAAAATTCATGTTTTCCGATGTCAGCCGGCGCGATAGACGAGCGTGACGTAGTTGGCGGCATCGATAAGGCGGATGCCGAGCGTGTCGGCGATCGTCCGGAGGGCATTCCCGGTGTGCTTCGTTTCAAAGATCGCCGTGACGGGAATATCGCCGATACCGCTGCTCATGAGGATGATGCGCCCATGCCGGTAGCGTTCCAGTTCCGCCAGCACGCGCCGCAGCGGCACGTCCTGGAAGACGATGCGATCGCTGCGCCAGGCTTCCACCGTGTCGAGGCTCGCCTGGGTCGGCTGGCCAAGCCTGCCGCCTGCGTAGCTGACCTGCCATCCTTCCTCGAGCCTCAGATTGGAAAGGCCCTCCGTCTGCACCTGCACGGCATGTTCGCTGACGGCGACGGTGACGAGATCGTCGACGAATTTCAGGTCGAACTTCGTCCCCAGCGCTCGCGTCGTCCCGCCGCCGGCATGCACGAGGAATGCGCGGGAGGGATCGGGCGAAACATCGAAGAAACCCTCGCCGCGATAAAATTCGATGTGTCGTTCGCTCTCTGTGAAGCGGGTGGAAAACGCCGAATAACTGCCGAGTTCGACCGAGCTGCCGTCCTGCAGGCCGATCGTGCGGCGTTCACCGATATCGGTCGTATACTCGGCGAAAAGGCCCGGCTGACCAGCCGCGTAAAGGCCGCCCGCTCCGCCGGCGAGCGCGATTGCGCCGAGCGTGAAGTTACGCCGTGAAAGCAATGATCGTCCACGGCGCAGCCGGTCGAATTCCGGTTGCATGATATCGAAACGAGCCCAAAGGGCCTGCGCATGTTTCCAGGCGGCGGCATGGGCATCGTCGGCGGCGAGCCAGGCCTCGAAAGCCTGCCGCTCGACCGCCGTCACCTTGTCGTCGCGCATGCGCACGAACCACTCCAAGGCTTCCATGACGATCGGATCGGTCGCGTCTTCGCTCATGTCGCTCCAAAATCCGGGTGCCTTCCGGGTCCCGGCATGCCAATACCCTTAACCTTCATGACACCGCTGCAGGGCAATCCAATGAAGAGAGCGCCGGATTATTTGCCGCCGATTTTCCGATCGAGATCGGCAAGGGCGATGACGATGTGCGAAATCACCGTGTTTCGCGAAACGCCGAGGCGAGCGGCTATCTCGTCGTAGCTCATGTCCTCGAATTTGTTGAGGACGAAGGCCTCGCGCCGTTTCGGCGGAAGCGAGGCGACTGCCTGGAGAACGCGCCGCAGCTCGCATCGGTAGACCGCCGTCATTTCGGGGGAGGGCTGCAGGTCGGGTATGGCGTGAAGCTCGGCATCCGTGACGCCGACCTCGGCGTGCCGTTTGAGATCACGCAAATGGTTGAGCGCGAGGTTGCGGGCCGTTGTCCTCAGATAGGCCGGGCAATTGTCGATATTGCCGCCGTCCGCGGCTGCCAGCAACTTCACGAAGGTCTGGTGAACAAGATCTTCCGTGGTCGTTTTGTTTCCGACGAGGCGCCTGACGAGCTGGCGCAGGCGCCCCTGCTCCGACGTATACAAACCAGCAATGTCAAACGTCTTGGCGTTCATCGACCTTATCCGGACTGCGCGCTGGGCAAGGCCCATCCTTCGGCAGTAGGTGAACGACAAATCCCTTGCAATCTCAATATTCTGGATCGCTTCTAAAGTTTAGGCGACCGATATCGGATCATCTCCGAACGGACAGGGCAAGTGCCTGTTTCCATTCGCCTTTCGTCGTTTTCCATCTGGATATTATCTTGAATATAAAAATCATGTTTTTATGGCCCTGTTGCCGTTCGGCAACGCGAAGCCATCATGGCGCGACACCTCGGTCACGGATCGCATCATCGCTTTGCGAGAAGAAAACAACAATCGGGCTCTGCTTTCGTATCGAATGAGCCGACAATCCGCATCGTTTCCAGTTCGAGCCTGACGGACTGGTTCGTATCGAGCGAGAGAAACGCCGTATTGGACAGATCGTCGACGCAGGCGGCGGCTGGGCGGCCCGGGAATTGCACCAGGCCGATCTCTTCGAGCGTGTCGGATGCAAGCAGCGAAGCGCTTCTGCCTTCGTAGTTCGCGATGAGCAATCGGTCGCCCGGCAGCGCATAGATTCGCGCCGGATCGGTGCGACATGATGCCCGCCTTGTGATCTCCATCGTCTCCGTGTCTATCGAAACGATCGTCCCTGACAGCCGGTTGCTGACGTAAAGCGTCTTCTCGTCTCCGCTGAGCAAGGTGCCCTCCGGCTTTTCGCCGGGTATGATCGCCACCGGCGCTATGGTCGCGTCCTGAGGCGAGATTTTCGTCACGGTATGGCTTAGGAGATTTATGCAATAGGCCCACCGGCCATCGCGGCTGAGCGCGAAAAGGTGGCTCTTGAGCCCGCCGCTGACCACGGCACGCGATGGAAGCTCGGCCGTCGGCGGATCGTCGAATCGCAACAATACGCCCGCCGTCTCGCTAAGGGCGTAAAGGCGGTCGAGCCGGTCCATGCCGATGCCATGCAATCGGTAAAACGGCCTGCAGTCGATCCGCCTTTGCAGCTTGCGACCGACAAGGTCGATGACCAGGATCGAAGCTCCTCCCGGCTCGGTGCTCGACGAGGTCCGCACGCCGTAATGCGCGACGTAGGCATATCGTTGCGCCGAATCGACGACGAACTCGTGCGGAAATTCCGGCAGCGCGATGGAATCGACCAGGGCGCCGCTTTCACAGTCGTAAAAGCTGAGGCAATGGCTGCTTTTTTCGATCAGCATCAAAAGCCGATCTGCTGCACGATCTTCCGGCAATACATTCTTCCGATACATGGTTCACGACAGAAGAGGAGGCAGCACGGTCCCGCCTCGCTCAAGCGGCGTGGACGATGCGGGCTATTTGCCCCAGATCTTCCGATATTCGTCACGATATCCGTTGCCAGGATCGAAGACGTTTTTGTCTCCGCCGTCAAACGCAATGTTGTCCTTCGTCACGAGATGGATACCGGGAATATAGCCGGACCAGGCTTGCTTTGAAAAGGCGCGGTTGAGCTCGTCGACGACCTGCCAGCCCTGCATGTTCAGCGGTTCGGGGACGGTCGCCGTCTGGAACTGGCCGCTGCGAATACGCTGGTAGGCCGATTCCGACCCGTCGCCGCCGGAGATGTTGAAGGGGGCGCCATCGCCTTTCAGGCCGGCCGAGGTCAGCGAGGGACCCATGAAATCGAAGTAGAGGTCGTTGATTGCCAGCGAATAGGTCCACTTCGCCCCAAACTTCTGCAAGAGGGTGGTCGTCAATTGCGGCATGCGCGTCGACGTGTCGGCAAGAGGCGTATCTTCGAATTCCAGTACCTTGCAGCCGCCGCATTTCTTGATGACGGCTTCCATGGCGCGCCCTTTGGCGATCGCAATCGCATAGGCGGAGTCCGCGAAGATCACCACGCCGGCCTTGCCGTCGGAGTCGGCGATGGCTTTCATGGCGGCGACCTCGGCAACGTCCATGGCATTCGTGGTGACGTTCACGAATAGATGCTCGTCATCCATCGGGCCGGGAACCGGACCTGCGTGCCATCCGGCAATGATGATGCCCTGGTTGGCGGCGGCGGTGAGCGCAGCCTTCTGCTGGACGGCGTCACTGCCGCCGACGACGATCGCATCCGGTTTCAGGGCCACGGCTTGGGCGAGAGCGGCTGCCTGGCCGGAAACGGAGCCCTGACCGTCAATCGCGCGATAGTTCCAGCCGATTACGCCAGCCGCTTCCTTGATCCCGTCGGAAACGCCGAGAATGCCGCCATTGCGCATATCGCCGGCAACGTAGACGATCGTCTTTCCGGCCGCCGCCTTGGGCCCGGAGGTCGGGCCGTCCCATTTGTCCACCTTCTTGGATGCCGCCGCCACCTTGGCTTTGGCTTCGTCGACCAGCGCGTCGGCCGAAGCCACCGAGACATTCACCAGCATGCAGGCCAAGATGGCCGCGGTCGTGGCTAAATAACTGTTCATGCGCATGCTCTTCCCTCCCATTGAAAAACTAGTTGCCCTTCGAGTTTGTATCCTTCGGTGTCGAGAACCTGCGCCTCCTCTGCGCATAGCCCGCAATGCAGATGGCAATCAGCAGCGTCACCCCGTTGAACAGCGGCTCCACGAAGAACTCGCCTCCGAACTGCTGAATGCCGGAAATGCCGACGGCCAGAATGGTGACGCCTACCATCGTGCCCCAGACGTTGACCCGGCCCGATTTGATCGTCGTGGACCCAAGGAACGCGCCAACGAGCGCCGGCAGCAGATATTCGAGACCGACGCTTGCCTGGCCGATGCCGAGCTTGGACGCCAGGATGATGCCGGCGACCGCCGAGAGCACGCCGGAACCGATGAAGGCGCCCATGACGTAGCGCTGCACCGGAATGCCGTTCAGCGCGGCGGCGCGATTGCTGGCGCCGATCGCGTAGAGGTAGCGGCCGAGCGGCGTATATTCGAACAGCAGCCAGAGAGCGACCGCCAGGGCCAGGACGTAATAGCCGGTGATCGGCAGGCCGAAGAGCCAGCTGTTGTTGATCGCGGAGAAGCCTTCGGGAAGGGTGCCTACCACTTGTCTGCCGCCGGTGTGCCATAGGGCGAGCGCGTAGAGGATGGTTCCTGTTCCCAGCGTGGCGATGAAGCTGTCGATCTGGGCGACCTCGACCAGGATGCCGTTGACCATGCCGACGAACGCGCCCAGCAGCAGGACGACGATCACCGCCACCGGCCACGGAAAGCCGAACTGCGTTTGCAGGCTGATCGCCAGAATGTGCCAGAGCACGATACCGTAGCCGACGGTGAGGTCGATCTTGCCCGTGACCATCGGGATCATCACGGCGAGCGAAAGAATGGCGATGATCGCCTTGTCGCTGATGATCGAACGCACGTTCAGCATGGTCGGAAACGTGTCGGGAAGAATGAGCGAGAAGATCACGATCAGCAGAAGCGTCAGCAGCACCAGACCGTAGACCGGCAGAAGGTGAAGGAGCTTTTTTCCGAGCGATTTCCCGCGCAGATCATATTTCGTCGGTTCGACTGCGTTGGATTTGATTGATTGCATGACCTGCGGCTCCTCCCGATACCGTCACAATTCAGCTGGCTTTAGCGGATGCGGAATAGATGAGGCGATCCATGTTCAGTGCATCGCCCGTCAATTCGTCGACGATCGCGCCACGGCTGAAAACCAGCGCGCGATGGCACAGCTTCTCCACCTCCTCGAAATCCGTGGAGATCAGGATGACGCCCAGTCCGCGCTTCAGCCCTTCCCGTATGAGCCCGTAGATTTCGGCCTTGGCGCCGACATCGACGCCGGCGGTGGGCTCTTCCGCGATCAGCAGGTTTCCGCCCATCGAAAGCCAGCGGCCGACGACGACTTTCTGCTGGTTCCCGCCTGACAGGGCCTCGATCGGCAGGGAAGGTTCATTGGGGCGCAGTCCGACCGCCTTCCCGAGGATCGCCGCCAGTCCCGCCTCGCGGCGCGGCGACATGATGGACAGGAGGGGCCGCCCGACGGCTCCGGGGTTGATATAGGCGTTTTCCCGGATACTCAGCGCCGCGAAGGTCGATTCCTCGGTCCGGTCACGGGCGATGAGGCCGACACCGCTCGCAATCGCTGCACGCGGGGTGGCCGGATTATAGATCTTGCCGTTCAGCGTCACGTCGCCGGAAAAGCGCAATGCGCCGAACAGGGCCCGCCCGACATTTTCCTGGCCCGCGCCGCGCAGCCCGACGAGACCGAGGATTTCGCCCTGCGAAAGCGTGAAATCGAGCGGCGGTCCGTCGTTGATCCGCATGCCGTGCACATGAAGCAGCGTGCGGCCGCCGGCGCTCTCCGTCTTGGTGACGATGCGTTCGGGCAATCGTCCGATAATCATGTGGACCAGGCTGTCGGCATCGACATCCGCGACCTTCTCGTCGCCGACAAGCTGTCCGTCACGCAAAACGACCACCCGGTCGGCGATCTGAAAGACCTCATCCAGACGATGCGACACGAAGATCATGCCCATTCCCCTGTCACGCAGCCTTTTCAGCGCCGCAAACAGCCGGCTCACCTCGTCGGCCGGCAAGCTTGCCGTCGGTTCGTCGAGCACGAGCACATCCGCCTCGACGGCCAGTGCACGCGCAATGGCGACCAGGGATTTCTCGGTTCGGCTCAGATCCTGGACGCGCCGGTCGGGATCGATGTCGCTGTCGATGAGATCGAGGGCGGCGCGGGCGGTGGCGCCGGTCTTCTCCCAGTCGATGATGCCGGCCCGGCGTGGAAAGCCGATCGCCATGGCGATGTTCTCGGCGACCGTCATCCACTCGAGCAGTCCGAGATCCTGATGGATGAAGGCGACGCTCTGCCTCACGCCGCTTTTCGGGGCGGCATGCAGATACCGCTTGCCACGATAGCGGACTTCGCCTTCGTCGGGCGTGTAGACCCCGGCCAGAACCTTGATGAGCGTCGACTTGCCCGCGCCGTTCTCTCCGAGCAGAGCAAGGATTTCTCCGCCGGCGAGCGAGAAGGAGACGCCGCGCAACGCCTGAACCCCGCCGAACTGCTTCTTGATATTGTCGAAGCAGACCAGCGCGTCGTCCGCCGGCCGGCCGTCCGTTGCCTGAGAACCGGAGGAAGCATTCATGGCCGCACACTGCCTCTCGACGCCAGCTCGATCGAATAGGGCGAGGTGCTGGCCGTGACGAAAAGAGTCGATCGATCGGGCCCGCCGAAAGTGCAGTTCGAAATGACCTCCGGCACGACGATCTTGCCGAGCCGCGTTCCATCCGGTGCATAGACCTGGATGCCGTCGGCCGAACTCGTGAACAGGTTGCCATCGGCGTCCAGCCTGAAGCCATCGGACAGGCCGGGCTCGATGACCGCAAAGACGCGGCCATATCTCGGATACCGCCCGTCGACGACGTCGAAGCCGCTCCTGGTAACGGCGCCGTCTTCCCACCACACGGGGCCTTCGCTCCATATGGCATCCGTGCACGGGCGTTCGAGCGCGGCACCGGGCCGCGTGAGCGGCCTCATACGCGGATCCTCGATCAGCACCTTGTCGTCTTCCATGGCCTCACTCCCTTCCATGGCATGTCGCAAAGTCAGTATCTGCCGATTTCGGCTAGTGCGCCCTGCTTGCCATGCTGGCTGCAAGCAGAAGCGCCCGTTCGCTGGCATTCGGGTTGGCGATCCCTTTGCCCGCTATATCGTAGGCAGTGCCATGCGCGGGCGTGCAAACGGGAAACGGCAAGCCGCCGAGCATCGTCACGCCGCGGTCGAAGCCCATCATCTTCATCGCGATCTGCCCCTGATCGTGATACATCGTCAGGACGGCATTGAAACCTTCTTTCAAGGCGGTCAGGAAGACCGTATCGGCGGGATAGGGGCCCTTGACCGACATGCCGCGGCGCACGGCCTCTTCGACCGCAGGCGCGATGATGTCGATTTCCTCACGGCCGAAGCTTCCGCCGTCGCCTGCATGCGGATTGAGACCGGCAACGGCAATCTTCGGAGATTCGATCCCTGTCTTCCGCAGGCAATCGAAGGTGAGCGCGAGCTCGGCCAGGATCGCATCGACCGAGAGGCTCGGGGCGACCTGGGCAAGGGGAATATGCGATGTCACGCGCGCATTCCATACGTTCTCCAAGACGTTGAACTCTCTTGCCTTTCCGCTGAAGCCGATCACGTCGGAGATGAAGCGTATCTCGTCATCATAGCCATCATAGGCGTACCGCATTGCCTTTTTGTTGAACGGCGTGAAGCAAACGGCATCCGCCACGCCGTTTTTGGCGAGCGTCAAGGCGAAGGCGAAATTCTCGGTCGCGAACCGGCCGCCAACGGGGGTCGCTTCACCGCGTACGATCGTATCGGGATCCAGATTTGCGAGATTGACGAAGACGGGACGAGCTGAGCTCGCACCAGGAAGCGCATCCGGCGCAACTTCCTCGAAGTCGAGGGCAAGCCCCGCCTCGTCCGCGCCGCGCTCGAGCACACGCCGATCGCCTATGACGATCAGCCGCATCGCCGCCTTGACTGGCTCCGAGATCATCAACCTCGCCGTCAGCTCGGGGCTTATGCCAGCCGGGTCTCCCATGGCAAGCGCTATGATGGGGCTGCCGTTCATTCCACTCGACATCGGATTGCACCTGTCATTCGACTTCGGTGGGAGGCTAATTGGGAAACTTTGTGCCGTCAAGTATGTTGTATACAGAACGCAGAATTTGGCGCGCCGCGCATGATCAGGCGAATTTTGGCGAAAAGTCCAACCATGGGCCGCGTTAACCGAACGAGCTTCGAGAGGAATCGGAGAAGACGCCGGACGGCTGCCGGGTGCGGGTTGTCGCTCTACCAACGGTGGCGCCCGATGCGCCCAGGTGATCTGCCGTAGGAGGCCGCTCTGGCTTCCGGCGTCGATGGTCCAATATGGACTATTTGCTTATGGGCTGCCCGGATTTCTGGTTTAGCTTCTCTTTCATCGCTCGGAGGCGCGATGCTTGGGAGGAAATCATGGACAAAAGAGCCGTTCTGACGGTCAGAGACCTGCGCAAATCTTTCGGCGGAATCCAGGCGCTCAAAGGCGTCGACTTCGATCTTCAGGCCGGTGAGATCCACGCCCTGTGCGGAGAGAACGGTGCGGGGAAAAGTACCCTTGTGCGCATGATCGCCGGGCTGATGGCGCCGGATGCGGGCGAAATCCGCATCGACGGCGAACTCCTCAAGGCAGGCGAGCTCACCAGTCCGAAGCAGGTTTCCGTCGTCTATCAGGAATTGTCGATCATTCCGCACCTTTCCGTGCTCGACAACGTGCTCCTCGGAGATCCGGATATTTCGCAGCTCTATTTTCGCAGGCGCTACACGGCGCGGGTGCGCGAAACGCTCGACCAGCTCGGCCTGGCAAATGTCCCGCTCGACATCGAAGCCGGCCGGCTCGCGATCGCAGAGCAGCAGCTTCTCGAAATCTGTCGAGCCGTCATGCGCGGTGCCCGGGTTCTGATCCTGGACGAACCGACGGCGAGCCTTTCCGACGCCGAGATCCAGCGCGTCTTCGAGACGGTGCGGTGGCTGCGCGGCCAGGGGACCGCGGTGATCTATATCAGCCACCGGCTGCCGGAAATCTTCGCGCTCACCGATCGTGTCACCGTTTTCCGCAACGGTCAGCGCGTCATGACCAAGCCCACCGGCGAATGGACGAACGACGAGCTCGTCACCGAGATGATCGGCCGTGAGGTGTCGTCCGCGCATTCGATCCGCAACAGTGACGAACTTGCTGCTGCCGATACGGTGATCCGGCTCGCAGGTCTCGGCGTGCCCGGTAAGTTCCAGCCGGTCGATCTCTCTTTCCGCAAAGGCGAGATCGTCGGGCTCATCGGCCAGCTCGGCGCCGGCGCCAATGCGATGGTCGAAACGCTCGCCGGCCTCGAAAGACATTATACGGGTTCGATCGGCATCGATGGACAGGCCGTGAACGTTACCTCGATTGCTGCGGCGACGCGTGCGGGCATCGCCTATGTCTCCGAGGATCGCGGCGGCAAGAGCCTCTTTCTCGGCGCTCCGATAGAGGTCAACCTGACCGCGGCGATCCTCGATCGCCTCAACCGTTTCGGCGTCCTGGCGCTTGCCGATGCCCGCCAGCGCGCCAACGATCTGGCGCGGCGGTTCCAGATCGATAGCCGGCGTCTGCCGCTCGCCGCGTCGACGCTTTCGGGCGGCAACCAGCAGAAGGTGGCGATTGCCAAATCCGTTGCGCTCGAACCGAAAGTCCTTGTGCTCAACGAGCCGACCCGGGGCGTGGATGTGGGCGCCCGAACCGAAATCTATCGTGAAATCCAGGCGCTTGCCCGCCAGGGACTGGTCGTCCTGTTCTTTTCGACGGACCTGGAAGAGATCCGCGAACTGTCGCAACGCGTGATCACGGTCTTCCGCGGCGAGATCGTCAATGACCTGCCGGTCGAAGAAACGACGATGGATTCCGTCCTCGGCGATGTCGTGCGCGGTCCTGTCAGGAGGGCAGCATGAGCAGCAAAAGCAATACGACGCGTGGAGGCACGGCCTTGACCGAATTCGACCTGAAGGCGCTCGGCGCCAGCCTTGTCCGGCCGGAGCGCATCCAGTCGACGGCCGTGTGGATCGCCACCCTGCTTCTCGCCTTCTGGGCAACGCTGACCATTCCCGGCTTCTCGTCCAACGCCAATGTCTCCGCCATCATGTACTCGACATCGGCGGTCGGCATCGCGGCGGTGGGCATGGCGCTGATCACGCTCTCGGGAAATCTCTTCATGCTGTCGATGGGCGCAACGGCCGCCGTCTCGACCATCCTCTTCGCGTCCTTCCTTTATTTAGGCCTGCTCCCAAGCCTGGTCGTGGTGGTGATGATCGGTGCCCTGTTCGGATTTGCCCAGGGTCTCGCGGTCGGGCTCTTCCGAACCAATCCGATCATCACCACGATCGCCATGGCTTCGATCATCACCGGCGCCGGCTCCTTCTATTCCGGGGGGCTGACCGTCGTGGGGCAGGGCGATGCGAGCTGGCTCGGCGTCGGTCGCACCCTCGGCCTGCCCAACCAGATCCTCCTCTTCCTGCTCGCCGCGGTCGTACTCGGCTTCGTCGTCGAACGGACCCGCTTCGGCCGGGAGCTGCGTCTGATCGGCCTCAATCCGAAGGCTGCTTCCTTCACCGGCCTTCGTGTGGAGCGTACCCTCGTTCTCGCCTATGTCTTCGCGGCCATGGCGGCGGCGTTTGCCGGAGCCCTCTACGGCTCCCAGGCCGCGCAGGGCAATCTGAAGCTCGGTGCGGGGCTGGATTTCGATGCCATCGCCGCCGTGCTCGTCGGCGGCGTGGCGATCAGGGGCGGCCAGGGGCGCGTGCTGGATGCCGCCATCGGCGCGGTCTTCCTCGCCATGATTTCCAATATCCTGCTGCTCAAGGGTCTCTCGCTGGAGATTCAGCTCATCGTCAAGGGGCTGGTGGTCATCGGCTCGGTCATCCTCGGCGCTCTTTCACTCGGTTTGCGGAGGTAGGCCCATGACGACGCGCTACAAATCGAAGGTGGTCTCGGGCGCGACCCTTCTTCGCCTTGCTCTTCTGATCGCGCTGGTCGTGATCTTCGCCCTCTGGAATCCGGCCTTCATCAGCGGCCGAAATCTCTACGCGCTGATGCAATCCTTCGCACTGCTGGGCATGGTCGCGCTCGGCCTGTCGCTGACGATGATCGCCGGAGAGTTCGATCTGAGCGTCGGCTCGATGGTCGCCGTGGGCGGTCTCCTGACCTTGGTGGCCGGTGGCGACAGCCTTCCCGGCGGCATGGGGGTGGCACTCGTCTTCGCGGTCCTGGTCGGCGGCGTGAACGCAATCGTCATCAGCCGCTTCAACGTCTCGTCGCTCGTCGTTACCGTCGGTTCGATGATGGCGCTCTCGGGATTCGCCTTCTGGCTTGCTGGCGGCAAAGTAATCAGCACGGATAATTTCGATCTCGGTTTTGCGCTCGACGATCCGGTTCTCGTCGTCTTTTCGGCACGCAGCCTGATCACGCTTGCTGCCTTCGCACTTGTCGGCATCCTCATGCACTACACCCTCATGGGCCGCGATATCCGTGTGGTCGGCAGCAAGCGCCAGGTGGCCGCGGCCAGCGGCGCGAGAGTGGGGCGGTCGTTGCTGATCGTCTTCGTGCTTTCGGCCGTCGCCGCCGCGCTTGCCGGCAGCATGCTTGCGATGAGCCTTGCCAGCGCGGCGGCGACGACAGGCGGCAATCTGATGCTGCAGGCGGTCTCCGCCGCAATCGTCGGCGGCGTGGCGTTGTCCGGCGGTTCGGGGACGCCGGCGCATGTGCTGCTCGGATCGCTGATCCTGACGGTGATGAACAACGGGATGAGCCTGATCGGCATGGGCGCGACAGGCATCCTCTTCGCCAACGGCCTCGTATTGATGGGAATCGTGCTGCTCGACGGTCAGTTGGGCGCATGGATGAGCGAGCGGCTCACAATGTTGCGGGCCGGGCATTCCGCTTAGCGGAACCAACCGTACGACCTTCGTAAAATCACCGCCGGCGCAATCGGCGGGCAAGGAGGCGTGCAATCTTTAAACGGGAGGAAAGAGCAATGAGGCTTTCAGGACTGACGAAACTGGTGATGGCAACGACGATGCTCGGTGCGCTGATGGTGCCGGCAATGGCGAGCGCCGCCGCCAAGGGATCGAAGGTGATCCTGCTGACGGTGACGGAGGAGTGTGAATATTGCGCTCTGCACCAGCGGGCCTTCAAGGAGGTCGCAGCCGCCGCCGGCATCGATCTGGAGGTGAAGATCACCAACTACGATGCCGCCGAACAGGCATCGCAGGTCGATCAGGCCATCGCGCAGAACCCAGCCGCCATCGTGCTGTGGCCGGCGGATTCGAGCGCCATCGTGCCTTCCCTGCGCAAGATCAAGCAGGCAGGCATTCCGCTTGTCATCACCAATTCCGAGCCTGACAAGAAGTATGCCGACTATTGGAACGTCTTCACCGGTCCCTCGGATCTCGGCAACGGCCAGTCCGCGGCCGAAGCCATGATCAAGGGTTTCGCCGAGAAGAAACTCGGCAGCGAAGGCAAGATCTTCATCGTCGAAGGCGTTCCGGGCACGCCGCCCCAGATTCTGCGCTCCAAGGGCTTCGAAGAGGTTCTTGGCCAAAAGGCTGGCGGCATCACCGTGGCCGGCAAGCAAAATGGCAACTGGGACCAGACCAAGGCCACGGATGCCGCCGCTGCTCTCTTCACGCAGATCGGTCCCGAGGTGAAAGGCGTCTACGCCCAGGCCGACAATATGATGTCGGGTGTCATCGTGGCCGCGAAGCGCGCCGGAATCGATCCGGCAAAACTCGTGCTTGTCGGCTCCAACTGCTCGATCGAGGGCGTCAATCAGATCAAGGACGGCACGCAATATGCCACCGTCCTGCAATCGCCCATCGACGACGGCAAGTATGCGGCAAAAGCCGTGGTCGATCTTCTCGACGGCAAGCCGGTCGAAAAAGAGATCTTCCTGCCGCACGAGATCATCACCAAGGACAATATTTCCGAATGCGACGCCGCCATCGGCCGCTGAATTGAACCGGGGCACGGCGTCGAGCGCCGTGTCTCACCTCCCCAGATTTCAGAAAAGGAATATCCCATGGCTTCGGAGCCAGTCTTCAACAATGCTCTTCCGGAACTCGTCGTTGTGTCCGGCACGGCCTCTGGTCTTGGAACCAACATCGCCCGCCTGCTGGCGGAAAGCGGCGTACGGACGATCGGCGTGGATCTGGCCCCGGCTCCGGAAATCCTTTCGAGCGATCTCTACTCTCACGTTCAGGGCGACGTAACCGATGAGGCGACGTGGGAAGGCATCGTCGCGACGGTGAACAGCGAGGATCCCGGAACGGTCGGTCTGGTCACGTCCGCAGCCATGCTGAATGTCGGAACAGTGCTCGAATTCGACAAGGCGGCCATGGAAAAGACCATGTCGGTAAACTTCATCGGAACAGCGCTTGCGTTCCGGGCGCTGCTGCCGCTGCTGATCGCGCGGGGCGGCGGTCCGATCGTCGCCGTCGCCAGCATCGACGCGACCTTTGCCGAGCAGCAGCTTGCCATCTATGCCGCCTCGAAAGGGGCAGTCCGCCAGCTGACGCGCACGGTTGCCATGGATCATGCCCGGCAGGGCGTGCGGGCAAACGTTCTGAGCCCGGGGCCGATGCTGGCCGGCCTGTTCGAGCGCCACATGAAGTCGGCCATCGATCCTGACCGCTTTCTCTCGACCCGCGCCAATCGCCAGCCCTCGGGTCGCATTCTCGATCCTGCGGAAGTCGCTCGTGCCGCGCTTTTCCTGCTGTCCGACGCCTCGACGGCGCTCAACGGCGCGGAAATCGTCGCCGATGGCGGGTTGACCACGAGCTTCGATTTCCGCACGGGCTCCGAAGGCGCATCGGTGTGAGGAGGATGTCATGAGCAAGCCAATTGAACTCGTCGCCGCCTACTGGACCATCTCGGGCGATGTCTATCCGTTCGCCGAAAACGAAATCAGCCCCTTTTCCTTTGCCGAGCGCGTGGAGGCGGCGGCGAAGACCGGCTACAAGGGTGTCGGCCTTATCCATGCCGATCTTCAGGCCACGAGGGAGAAGATCGGCCTCAAGGAAATGCGCCGCATCCTCGATGCCAACGCCATGCCGCATGTCGAGCTGGAATTCATCACGCACTGGTTTGCCTCGGGCGAGCTGCGCATCGCTTCGGACAAAGTCCGCCGAGAACTCTTCGAAGCGGCGGAAGTGCTCGGAGCGCGCGATGTGAAGATTGCGCCGGAATTCGAGGCCGACGCAATCGACCTGCCGCATGTCACCGACAGCTTTGCCGCGATCTGCGGGGAAGCTGCACGTCATGGAACGAAGATCGCGCTCGAGGTCATGCCTTTTTCCAACGTGCGGACGCTGGAAACGGCGCGTGCCATCGTCGAGGGGGCAGCGCAGCCGAACGGCGGGCTGCTGCTCGATATCTGGCATATCGCCCGGGCGGGCATTCCTTACGAAGCCGTTGCCGGCATTCCGAAGCAATACGTCGTCTCGGTGGAGCTCGACGATGCCGATGAAACGGTCGTCGGCACGCTATGGGAAGACACGATCCATCAACGCCGGCTCTGCGGCGAGGGCGTGCTCAATCCGCCTGCCTTCATCGACGCGATCCGCGAAACCGGCTTCGACAGCTTCTACTCGGTGGAAGTGATCTCGACAAAACATCGCGTTTTGCCGCTCGAAGAGGCGGCACGTCGCTCGTTCGAAACCACGATGGCGCAATTTGCCGCAAAATAGGGAGGATCTCATGGAAACCAATCTCAAAGGGAAGGCGGTCTTGATCACCGGCGCGGCCAAGGGCATCGGCCGCGAGACGGCCGTCGCCTTCGGTCGCGAAGGAAGCCGGGTCGCGCTCTTCGATATCGACGAGACCGGGCTTGCCGAGACGGCGGCCGCCGTCGACGCGGCCGGGGGCAAAGCGACGACCATCAAGGCGGATCTCTCCTCCGCCGGGGATATCGAGGAAAAGGTGGCGGCGGCCATCGCCCATTTTGGCGGCGTGGTCGATGTGCTCGTCAACAACGTCGGCGCCGGAGCGGTGCGGACCTTCGACCAGCTGACCGATGCGGACTGGGACAAGACCTTCTCGCTCAATTTCATGAGCTATGTGCGCATGACCCGCGCCGTCCTGCCGGTCATGCGCAAGCAGGGCCATGGCGCGATCATCAACAACGGCTCGGATCTGGCGCGACAGCCCGAAGGCGTACCGATCGACTACTCGGCATCGAAAGCGGCCGTGCTGGCGCTGACCAAGGGGCTTGCCCGCTCGGAAGGCGTCAACAACATCCGCATCAACGCCGTTGCGCCGGGGCCGATCTGGACGCCGTTCTGGACGCAGCCGGGCGGCTTTGCCGAAACCATGGGCAAGTTCCACAACATGGAGCCGCAGAAGGCCGTCGAGCACGAAATGTCCTTGCGCCAGCTGCCGCTCGGTCGCCTCGGCAAGCCCGAGGAAGTGGCCAATGTCATCGTGTTCCTCGCCTCAGACCTTGCCTCCTTCGTCACGTCTTCCGTCTGGGGCGTCGACGGCGGCTCGATCCGGGCGATTGCCTGACGGGTCAGCCGTCGATACGTTTGCGATCGATGATCCGGTCGAGCCGGTCCTGAGCATGCTTCAGGGCCGCCCGGTCGGATTTCCTGCCTGAAAGCGCATCATGGATTTCCTCGCCGATGATGCGCTCCATGCCGGTGTAGAAAGGAACCGGCGGGCGCTGCCAGTTGCGCAGAAGATTGCGGTTGCCGAGGCTGCCGACGAAGCGCACGAGCTGCGATCTTCCAATAGCTTCGGGATCCGAACTGACCGAGAAGCGCGGCGCGACCGGAAAGCCGTTCTTCACATGCTCCTTCATCGCCTCGCGCGAGGCCATCCAGGCAAGGGCTTCGGTTGCCAACGGCAGCCGCTTCGGATCGATGTTCGAGGGAATGCACAGCAGAAAGCCGCCAATGGGCGATGTGTTGGTGCCGCCCGGCCCGGATGGCTGCGGCACATAGGAGACCCGCCGTTTCACGGCGGAACGCACTTCCGCCTCGAACTGCGCCGCACGCATGGTCCAGACGTAAGCCATGGCGCTCTGCCCTTTGAGAAAAATGGCGCAGGCATCGTCCCAATCCGCCTCGAGGACGCCAGGCTGCGCGATTTCGACCAGCCGATGCATGTAATCCAGGACCAGCAGGCCTGCCTCGCTGTCGACTTGCGGCCGCATGTGCTGCGCATCCAGGTTTTCGGTGGAGTAGCCGGTCGGCGTGCGCCGGATCGAGAGCACTGTCTGGCCGCAGCAGCCGAGAAAGAACATGAAGCTGGAGGCAAGCGGCATATGCGCCGCGTTCCAAGCGATGCCATACCGATCCGCGGCCGGATTGCAAAACGAACGGCCCACCTGGATGACGTCGTCGAAGGTGCGCGGCAGTGCGAAACCGGTTCTCTCGAAAAGATCGGAGCGGCATGCCAGCACTTCGATCGTACAGTAGATCGGCACACCGTATTCCACGCGCTGCCACGTTGTCGTCGACCAGATCGACGGGTGAAAGTCCATGGGGTTGATACCGGATTCGCGGATCATCTCGCCGATGGGAAGAATGAGCCCCTTGCTCGCAAACTCCCCCAGCCACGGCATGTCGATTGCGATGATGTCATAAGCCGAAACCGCGCGCGCGCCATTGGCGAGGCCTTCCCGGTAGAGGTCGTTCTGGTGGACCAGCTTGAAGCTCTTCGCCGTCGCCAGATTGTTGCGGAAGTCCGACCACATGTTGCGCATGGCGGCGAAATAATTGTCGTCGTTCAGCAGGAACTGGAGTTCGACGCCCTTCGTGATCCTGTTGGTCAGCAGATTGATCGGCGGGATGACGGGATTGCCGCGCCTCGGCGCGCCAAAATAATAGTCCGCCTCATGCTCCTCGACGTGGCGTCCACCCAGGATTTCCGCGATCAAAGCCTTTGTCTGCGCCGCATAGTTCACCGCCAGGGCGGAAAGGCGGGCCGTCGGATGCAAAGTTGCCCGCTTTGCCGTTTCGGAGGACGATCGCCGCTCGATAAGCCCGTCTTCGATCATGCCCTGGATCCGCCGGATGGCCGTGCCCCGCGGCAGATTGGAGACAAGCGCAAGCTTGCTGATCGTTACGGGATAGCCTTCGAGCTCGGACGTCATCAGGTAGTGAACGATCCGCCAGGATGCCTCGTCTTCGATACCGGCGACGTCTAGGAACGGCTTGCGCAGTCGATCCACGAACTCGAAAACACGCAGAAACTCGTGGTCGTTCATCCAGCTATCCTCAGGAACTCAGCGGGAAGATACAACAGTTCGGGCGGCCGACTCCAGCCATGGTCCAGATTGGACCGATCCGGATTCGTGCCAGTCAGGAGCGGCTTCCTCTGTTCAGTCGCGATTATCGACCCGCATCAGGAAGGGATTGATGCTGACGCTCTGCCAGACATCGGCCGCATGGAACGGATCGCCGGCATTGAAGGCCTTCACGTCCTCGATGGTGTTTGCCGAGAACACGAAGAGCGAGCCGATCATCGTTTCGCCATCGGCCGCCACGAGCGGTCCGGAAATCACGGTTTTGACCGCGCCGGTTGCCAGATAAGCTTTGTGTGCATCGTAATTGGCCAGCCGACGCGGCAGCGCGTCAGCGTGATCGAGGCAGTGAACGGCATAGAGCATGATAGTCCTCCCATTGCGGCTTGCGGCTGGCGAAGGTCGCCGGCCAGCGTCTCTCCCTTGGACCGCGAAAGAATAGGTGCAGAATCGCCGGGCGCGAAATCGTAACGGTCCATATTGGACTAAATGGGATGAGCCAACGGAAGCGCTTGATACCGTCCGTCCATTCGGGTCTGCCCCATGGGAGCCGATCCAGCCTTCGCTTCCGTGGCATCTCGCGCGTTTGCTGGCACCGGCGACGCTCGGGTCTTGCGCAAACGGCAAGTTGCGCGCTTTTATGTAGGCGCGTCCCGCTGCAATGAAAGCGCTCGCAACGGCCATGGAGGTGGGACCGTATGCGATCGCGCGGAGGATGCGGATCTGTGCCGAAAGTGGCATTCAAGGGGAGGACTCGATGGCTGCCAATCATCTGACGCTGTATCGCGAACGCCTGCGCTCCGCAAATGAGGCCGTCGCCCTGATCCCGTCCGGCGCCAAGATCGCCATGCCGCTGGCGGCCGGCCAGCCGCCGGCCGTCCTTGCCGCGCTGGCCGAGCGCGCCCGGGCAGGTGCCATAGAAAATGTCAGGCTTCATTACCTGCTTTGCACGGGTATCGCCGGCACCAGCGTATTCGAACACGATCTGCGCGACCGGATCATTCCGATGAGTTATTTTCACGGAGCGGTGGAGCGCGCGCTCGACAAGAGGCGGCTGGCGGAAACGCTGCCTGCCGTCGACCTTGTGCCGTGCCATTTCAGCCAGGTGCCGCGCTCCCTGGTCGAGCATGTCGGAGTGGATACGCTGATCGCCACCGTCTCCCCCATGGATTCGGACGGAAACTTCAGCCTTGGCATCAGCACCGATTATTCGGCGACGGTCTCGCGCAAGCCCGGGATCCGGCTGATCCTCGAAGTCAATCCCAACATGCCTTACGTACGCGGCAATTGCATGATTCCCGTGTCGAGCGTCACGGCGCTGGTCGAAAATGACGCCAGCCTGCCGGCACTCGCTCCTGCTCCCCGTTCCGAGGTCGACGATGCCATCGGCGCCATCATTGCCGGGCTCGTGGACGATGGCGATTGCCTGCAGATGGGCATCGGCGCGCTGCCCGACGCTGTTTGTGCCGGTCTTTCGCAGCACCGTCACCTCGGCATTCATACCGAGATGATGACGCCGGGACTTGCCGCTCTCATCAAGGCCGGCATGGTCGACAACAGCCGCAAGCAAACGCATCTCGGCCGATCGATCTTCACCTTCGCGCTGGGAGACAAGCCGCTCTACGATTTCCTGAACAACAATCCCGATGTCGAGGCGCATCCCGTGGATTACGTGAACAATCCGTTCGTCATTGCGCAGAACGACCGTGTCGTGTCGGTCAATGCCACGCTGCAGATCGATCTCAATGGTGCGTGCAATTCCGAATTCGTCAACGGGAGACAGTTCAGCGCAACGGGTGGGCAAGTGGATTTCGTGCGCGGCGCCTATGCTTCGCGCGGCGGCCGCTCGATCATCGCCTGCCATGCGACGGCGGCGAAGGGAACGCTTTCGCGGATCGTTCCGACGCTGACGGGCCCGGTGACGACGCCGCGCAACGATATCCACATCATCGTCACGGAATATGGCTGGGCCAATCTCAAGGGCAAGTCCGTGGCAGAGCGTGCAAAGGCACTGATCGCACTGGCTCACCCCGATTTCCGCGAGGGGCTGGACCGGGCAGCCCACGAGGCAGGATTTTACGCGCCGGCCTGACGGATCGGAATCTTCGACTGGAGCAATTCCGGACGGAAAGCCGCTGCGCACTTTTCCTGAAATTGCTCCAAGTGCGGGGATATCGTCACTGGCGGCAAATCGTCCGGATGCTTCGATATGCCCGGAGGCATTTCTCCGCAAATCGCGATAGGTTCCAGGCTGCGTGCGCGCAGGAAGAAAAATGCCGCCCTCCGGCAATCGTCGCCGGGCGGTCGATCGTAGCGTAGAGGACAGAATGCGGAATATCGAGGAAGCCGAACATTGGATCGCAACGCCAAAGGGAGATTTGTTTGCCAAGTCATGGACGCCGCGGTCGGAGAGCGGCGGGGTGCCCGTTGTCCTGCATCACGATTCACTCGGATGCGTCACGCTCTGGAGAGATTTTCCGGCGTTGCTGGCGGCGGAGCTGCAGCGGCGCGTGATTGCCTATGACAGGCTCGGCTTCGGGCAATCGTCCGCGCGTCATGACAGGCTCGATTTGAATTTCCTGCGCGATGAGGCGGTCCATCAGCTTCCGTTCGTTCTGGACAATCTTATGGTCGATCGCTTCGTGGCATGCGGCCATAGCGTCGGCGGCGGCATGGCCGTGGAGACCGGCGCCTTCTTTGCGCAGCGATGCGAAGCCATCATCACCATCGCAGCGCAGGCTTTTGTCGAAGACAGGACGATCGAGGGCATCAAGGTGGCTGAAGAGGCTTTTTCCCTGCCGGGAGCCTTGGACAGGCTCACCCGCTATCATGGTGAAAAGGCGGAGTGGGTTCTGAAAGCGTGGATCGGGACCTGGCTTTCTCCTGCATTCGAATCCTGGAGCCTGGAGCCCACGCTCGTCAGGATCAGCCGTCCGGTGCTGGCCATCCATGGCGATCGCGACGAATACGGCTCGCTTGCCCATCCCCGCATCATCGCCAACGGTCGCGGTATCTGCCGCGTCCTGCCCGATGTCGGACACACGCCGCACCGGGAATGCCCGGATCTGCTTGTCGACGAAATAGCCGGATGGCTGAAAACTTTGAAGGGCTCCGACGCGGCGGCCTAAGAGCAGTTCCGGGGAAGGACACGGATCGCGCCGACATTACCCCGGCATTGCCGCGTTCATGCTCACAGCCGCCTTTCGCTCGATTTCGAGAATATCGAAGCTTTTGCCATGTTGAACCGGAGGCTGACGTGTTTGCGCATGGAACGTGCCGCTTCGATGCTCATTCTGACGCTGAAGCGCTTGCCGAGGCAGTCGAACCAGCCGAGAGCATCCGCTCCCAGTAGCTCGGTGAAGGCCAGGGTGGCCGGAATGCCATCCGGCGCGTTCTGTTCCAATACCGAAACGTCTTCGCATCGGATGCCGAGAACGGCGTCTTCGACTGCCGGTGGCGTTCCGAACCGATAGCCGGAGATATCGATGGAAACGGCATCGGCCAGGAACCGGGCCGCGCCATCGAGCCTGCCGTCGAGAAAATTCATCGACGGCGAGCCGACGAACCCGGCGACGAAGAGACTATCCGGCTTTTCGTAGATCGATTGGGGAGGGGCAAATTGCTCGACCTTCCCCTTGTGCATGACGGCGACCCTGTCTGCCATGGTCATGGCCTCGATTTGATCGTGCGTGACGTAGATCATCGTCGATTTCAGGGTTTCGTGAAGCTGCTTGAGCTCCACACGGGTCTCGGCCCTCAATTTTGCATCCAGATTGGAAAGCGGCTCGTCGAACAAGCAGATGCTCGACGAGCGCACGAGCGCGCGTCCGATAGCCACGCGCTGGCGTTGTCCTCCGGAAAGCTGGCTCGGCTTGCGCTCCAGCAGGGTTTCGAGCTGCAGGAGCTTGGCGACCCAGGCGACCTTTTCCGCTATCGTCTGCTTCGGTATGCCGGCGATCTGCATGCCGAACGACAGATTGCGCCGCACCGTCATCGCGGGAAAGAGCGCGTAGGACTGAAACACCATGGCCAGGCCGCGCTCGCTCGGCTCCAGCCCGCTTACATCGCGGCCGTCGATGACGATTTGGCCGGCGTCGCAATCATCCAGGCCGGCGATGACGTTGAGCAGGGTTGATTTTCCGCAGCCCGATGGACCGAGAATGACGATGAATTCGCCTTTTTCGATTTCCATGTCGACCGATTGCAGAATGGTCAGGCCGGCGAAGGATTTCTTTATCTGGTGGAGAGAAATGCTGGACATGTTCAACCCTTGACGGCGCCGGCGGCAATGCCGCGGACGAAATAGCGGCCGGAGACGAAATAGACGACGAGCGTCGGGATGGCGGTGATCAGCGCCGCGGCCATGTTGATGTTCGGATTGGCTGCGCCGCGCGCATTGTTGACGATATTGGTCAATTGGACCGTCATCGGAAGATTGTCGTTTCCGGCAAAAATCAGACCGAGCAGATAATCGTTCCAGATGCCGGTGAATTGCAGGATGGCCACGACGATCAGGATATTGGTCGAAAGCGGCAGAATGATCGACCAGAAGGTGCGCAGGAAGCTCGCGCCCTCCATGCGCGCCGCACGACTGATTTCATCGGGAATGCCGACATAGAAGTTGCGAAACAATAACGTCGTATAAGGCAGGCCATAGATGACGTGCACGAAGACGATACCGGGATAGGTGCGAAACAGCCCGACGTTGCTGAGGATCTTGACGGTCGGATAGAGCATGGCCTGATAGGGAATGAACAGGCCGATGGTGATCAGCAGCATCGTCATGTTGGCATGTCGCGATCGCCACTGGGCGAGCGCATATCCATTGAGCGCGCCAGCCAATGTCGAGATCACCACAGCCGGGACGCTGATCTTTATCGAGTTCCACAGGCCGGGGCGAACCCCGCCGCATTCCAGGCCGGTACATGCGCTCTTCCAGGCGGCCACCCAGGCATCGAAATTGGGGTTGACCGGCAGCGCCAGCAGGTCGCCCTGCCTAATTTCCTCCATTGGCTTCAGCGAATTCATGATGACCAGCAGGAGCGGCAGCAGGAAGAAGATGGCCGAAACGATCAGGAACGTATAGAGGCCGGCGCGTGCGACGCGGGCGCCGTAAGCCGGTTTCTGTGCTGCGGCCGTCATGTGCGCCTCCGGAATTCGCTCAGGAAATAGGGCGTCAGCAGGACCAGCGAAAGCACCAGCATCATGATCGACGCCGCCGAGGCAAGACCGAGATTGACGCGCGCGAAGTAAAAGTCGACGGCGAACTTCGCCGGCATTTCCGTGGATATGCCGGGACCGCCTTTCGTCATGGCGATGACGAGATCGTAGCCGCGAATGACTTCGGACATCAGCAGCACCACGCAGGACGCGATGACCGGACGCATGCCTGGAAAGATGACCTGGAGATAGGCACGCCAGACCGGAATGCCCTCCATTCGGATCGCCTTCCACAAGTCGCTGTCAATTCCGCGCAGTCCTGCCAGTACAATGACCATGACAAGGCCGGCCGAGTGCCAGATACTGGCGATGACGAGCGTATAGATGGCCCGATCGGGGCGGGTCAGCCAATCGAAGGTAAAGCTCTCCCAGCCGATGGCGCGCATCAGTGCCGGCAGACCGTTCACAGGGTCCAGAAGCCAGCGCCAGGAAAGGCCGGTGACAATCAGGGAAACGGCAAGCGGATAGAGGAAGATGGTGCGAAAGAGCGACTCCGCCTGGATCTGCCGGTCGGCAAAGATCGCGAGCAGCATGCCGAAGACCAGCGTGCCGAGAATGTAGAGAACGCCGAAGATCACCATGTTCAGGCATGAAACGAGCCAGCGATCGTTGGTGAACAGCTTGACGTATTGCTCGAAGCCGACCACCTGATAGGTCGGAAGCAGCGTCGAGCGCGTCAACGACATGTAGAAGGTCCAGGCAATCGAGCCGTAGAAGAAAAGTGCTACGATCGCGAAGAATATCGCGATCGTGATGTCCGGCCTGAAGGCTTGCCGGTTGAGCCAGTTGGTCATTTCAAGTCCTCGTACGGTACGGTAGGCCGCAACCGTTTTCCTCACCCCTGAACATGTCCGCGATCCCTCTTCCGCCTGTCGGCGGAGAAGGCGGGGCGGACGATCGGCCACCCCGCTTCCAGCGATTACTTACTTTGAAGAATTTTGCTCAGTGCATCCACGGCAGCCTGGGTCGACATGGAAGGGTCGGTCCAGAATTGCGTCGCAAGGTCGGTCATCTGCCCGTTCAGATCGCCGGGAAGAGCGTCGTAGGATGCCGATACGGCCGCCGCCGGATCACCGAGCAGTTTGACGCCCTTCGCGGCGCAGGCGTCGAGCGTGCTGGTATCGACGTCGGAGCGGGACGGTACGGAGCCCTTGACGGCCGCGATCTTGGCTTCGACCTTCGGATCCATGATCGTTTCCGCGAGCATCGTCTGCCCCTTGATGCGATCCGCATCCGTGTTGACGGGGAAGGCGAAGATATCGACGATCACGGCATAGGCGGGCTTTTCTCCCGGTGCGAGAAAGCAGCCGAAATCCTTGCCGGCGACCTGACCGGCCGCGAGGAATTCCCCGCGCGCCCAATCGCCCATGAACTGCATGCCGGCCTTGCCCGTTATCACCAGGTTGGTGCTGTCGTTCCACGAGCGGCCCGGGCTTGCCGGATCGGTATAGGTTGAAACCTTGCGGTAAAGTTCGAACGCCTTCGAGAGGATAGGCGATTTCATGGCCTCCGGATCGCGCTTGATGAAGAGTTGGTTCCAGTATTCCGGACCACCGAGGGCAATGATCATGTCTGTGAGGATGGACACTTCCTGCCACGGCTCCCCGCCCACGGCAAAGGCCGTATAGCCGGCCTCCTTGAGCTTGTCCGCGGCGGCGAACATCTCGTCAAGGTTCTTGGGTTCCCCGAGCGCCAGCTTGTCGAAGAGAGGCTTGGAATACCAGATCCAGTTATCGGCATGGATGCCGACGGGCAGGCCGACGAGGTGGTTGTCGACGCTCAGCTTGTTCCAGACGATTGGCGGCATCACCTTCTGCCACCCGCCGGCGGCGGCGAGATCGTCGAAGTTGCGCAGCTGTCCGGACGTGGCGAGGTCGCGCATGGCAGCGCTTGGCGTCATGAGTACGGCCGAAGGCGGCTCGCCGCCGGCAATACGGCTCGTCGCAGCCGCAACAGCGGAATCGAAATCGGCCGCCGGGCTGTCGATCCATTTGCCGCCGCGTGCCTTGTAGGCATCCGCAATGGCGTTCATGGCCTTGGATTCGCTGGCGCTCGTCCAGTATTGCAGCACGTCGACAGTCTGAGCAAAAGCGGAAGTCGACGCCGCAAACAAGCCGAGAAAAGCGACTGAGGAAGTTAAGTGCCTGAGTGTCATATCAATCCCCTCCCTTTGGAGCTCCCTTATTCTTGATCTTGTTGCGAAGCGCCGGGACGGCCGGCGCTTCGCGATGTCATGCGGCCTTGCCGACGACCACGCCCATGTCCCTGTTCACGCCGTCGAGGAAGTCGGCCATGTCCTTCTTCGAGATCTTGTCGCCGGCGACCCAGGCGACGGTGTTGTAGATTCCGAGGAAGGAGCCGCCGCAATATTCCAGCATCTTCTCCGTTTCCTCGTCATCGAGGCCGAGCTGCTTCTGCAGGAATTCGCCAAAGCGTTTGCGGGCGAATTCCTGCTCCAGCACCATGAAGGGCTGGCTCTCGACATTGAGGATGCTCAGCGGCAGGGCCGGCGCCTTTACCTCGATCGTCGTTTCGAGGCGAATGTCGCGGGAAGACGCCCCGACCTCGATCATCAGCTTGCCGGCGTCCAGCAGCCACTGCCGGTAATCGGGATCGTAGTAGCGAAGGTCGCGTGCCTCCAGCGTGACGACGACCCGCCTGGTTTCGCCGGGCTGCAATTCGATCTTGGAAAAGCCCTTCAACTCGCGAATCGGCCGGATCAGGCGCGGTGCGTGGGGCCGGGCATAGATCTGGGCGATTTCCTTGCCGGCGACGCTGCCGGTGTTCTTGACGTCGAACGAAACCTGGAACGTGCTCGATGCATCTATCGTCGCGACATCGACCGTGACATTCGCGTATTCGAACGTCGTATAGCTGAGGCCGAAACCGAAGGGGAAAAGCGGAGCGAGCTTGCGCTTGTCGTAGGAACGATAGCCGACGTGAATGCCCTCGCTGTAGATATGCCGGTTGTTTTCGCCCGGGTAGGAGAGGAAACCGGGGGTATCCTCGAGCTGTGCCGGGAAAGTGACCGTGAGCTTGCCGCATGGATTCTGCTTGCCGAACAAGATCTGCGCCAGGGCATGGCCCGCTCCCTGGCCGCCAAAGAAGGCGGCAAGCACCGCCGGCGTGCGCCCGAGCCAAGGCATGACGACCGCATCGGGCGTTGCAAGAATGACGACGAGCTTGTCGTTGCGTGCGGACAGGCGCTCGATAAGGTCGTCCTGACCGTCATGCAGGTTCAGATGCGTGCGATCCGACCCCTCGCCGTCATAGCCGACTTCGGTGTTGCCGAAAAACAGAACGATATCGGCGGCATCGATCTCGGCGAGGGCCGCCTGTTCACCGGCGCTGCCAGCGTCGAAATCGGAAACCGCATGGAAGCGGATGTGCGCCCCGGGCGCCATCTTTTGAATCTCGTCGAGCGGGATGTCGACTTCGGTGGGGCGCGTGGTTGCGCATCCCGACCCCTGGATGACCGGTTCGGTCGCCGCCGCTCCGACAACGGCGATCTTCCGGAGCTTCGCGCCGCTAAGCGGGAGAAGGCCGTTGTCGTTCTTCAACAGAACGATCGATTCCGCTGCCATGCGCTGCGAGAGGGCATGATGCTTCCTGTAGTCCGCAATCACGTCCGGCCGGATATCGTTCCTGGCCGTGCGAACCAGCTTGAGCACGCGCAAGCAGGAACGGTTGAGCGTTTCCATCGGCACGCGCCCGGCCCCGACGGCTTCGATCAGTTCCTGCTTGCGGGCGCCGCTCTCCGGCATGTCGAGGTCGTTGCCCGCATTCAGGGAGGCGGGGCGATCCTTGATGCCGTGCCAGTCGGAAACGACGACGCCGTCATACCCCCATTCGTCACGCAGGACTTCGGTAAGCAGCCAGTGGTTCTCCGCAGCCTGCACGTCGTTCAGGCGGTTATAGGAACTCATGACCGTCCAGGGATTGGATTTGCGGATCGCCCGCTCGAAGCCGGCAAGATAGATTTCGCGAAGCGCGCGCTCTTCGACCACCGAGCTCATGGTGGTGCGCTGGACCTCGGAGTTGTTGCAGGCGAAATGCTTGAGCGAAGCGCCGATGCCGTTTTCCTGCATGCCGTTGATGACGGCGGCGGCGATCTCACCCGTCACGACGGGGTCTTCCGAGTAGTACTCGTAGCTGCGGCCGGCGAGCGGCATACGACGGATATTGATCCCGGGCCCGAGCAGAATGTTGACGCCGAAGGCCTGGCACTCGGCGGCGAGCGCTTCGCCCAGCTCATGCGCGAGATCGACATCCCACGAGCAGGCGAAGGACGAGCCGTTGGGAAAGCAGGTTGCCGGCCGGGTCGAGCCGAAGGCGCCCTCGACGCCTCGCGAAAGATCGGCATTGACCACGCCGAGGAACGCGGCAAGCTGGCTGTCGCTGTCCTGCGGCCCGTCGATCTGTTCGATCGAATAGCGCACGCCATAGGTGCCGTCCGTCATCAGCACTTCCGGGATATTAAGGCGGTAGTTGGCAGGGGTGCGCCAGAGGCCGGAGCCGCTGACCATCGCCACCTTTTCCTCAAGCGTCATCTGCTCCACGAGCTGAGCGAGTTCCTTGTCGGATATATTCCACGTCATCGGCATTCCATCCCATCCTGTCAGGCATTCCGACGGCCTTTGCAGGCCTCCTCGCCTGTGCGGCATCACCGTCCGCGCCAAAGAATGATGGATTGATGGCATAGGACGCCGGTATCATCTAGCCGCGAAAATTGCTCTGGAACTACGACAGTTTTTGATGTTTATTCCTCACCGGAGCGAGGAGGACAGACGATGAACGTTGCCTATTTGAGGACCGAGCAGTGGCAGGAGGTCCGCGACTGCGGGTTTGAAAATCACGGGCCGACGGCGGGATCTCACTGCCGTCCGTTCGTCCACGGCTATGCCGACGTGCCCTATCACTGGCATCGGGAAATGGAGATACTTTTCGTTCTCCGGGGCAGCTTCCGTCTGGTGGTCGACGGCCAGACTTGCGAGATGAATCAAGACGATATGATTATCATCAACGCCGACGTCCCGCACAACTCGACGTCGATCTCCCGGGAAGCGCTTATCTGCGGAGTGCACCTCGATGCCGGACATTTCGAGCGGCTGGGCCTGCCCGGTTTTGCCTCGCGGCAATATCTCTGCCGCACCTTTCTGCACAGCCGTTCGTTCATGAACCGCGTCGCGCCGATCAAGGCTCTGATGGCGCGGCTGATCCTCGATCAGACGAACCACCCCGAAGAGGCAATGGCGCGGCAGACGATCGCCAATCTTCTTGCCTGCTTTATCTATCGCTGGATTCCGTACGAAAAGGCGGACGCCGCCGGTACGCAACTGCGCTCCGACAGCCGCAATCGGATCCTGAGAATCATGGATACGCTTGGAGACAACGACGAAAATCAGCACCTGAGCGAAATCGCCGAGGCAGAGGGTCTGACCCTCAGCCACCTTTCACGCCTTTTCAAGCGTCATCTCGGCATCGGTTACCGTGACTATTCCCAAAATCTTCGCCTCGACAGTTCCGCGGACGAGCTGCGCACAACGGATCATACGATCAGTGTGATCATGGAGCGGAACGGGTTTGGCAATCCGGCTGTCTTTTACAACAAGTTCCGTGCCCGTTTCGGCTGCAGCCCGGCCGAGTTCCGCCGCGGCAGCAGGCCGCTTAAACCGCAAAGCATGCTGACGGAAGAGGATGCCGCCGAAGCGCAGCGAATCCTTGCCGCGCATACGGTCAATGTCGGTAAGGCGGCGGAGCTTGCCGTGGGCCTGACGGCGACCGGAAAGAAGCAGGTCGTATTGAGTGCGCCGCATAATGCCGCCCTGAGCTGATGCGATGGAACACGTCTTCATGGGAGCATGGGCAGCCGGCCGACGGTAATATGGACGAGCGGGGCGCTGCCGCAAACGCGGGGATGACACTGGATGCAGCCTGACATCGGCGGCAGGCGATGAAGAGCGCCAGCCTATGTGATCGTTTGTCTCGCGCGGTCGGGCAGAATGCGCCTCAGCGGATGAGCGTGAACAGTTCCATCGGATCGGCAAAACCCTTCAAGTGATGCGTCCCGATCGAGACCGCATCCGTGATCTCGGCTTTTTGGCAGAAGGCGTCGGACAGCAGGAGCGCTTCGCCCCTCTCGCTGCAGACGCTCTGGATGCGGCTGACGACATTGACGTCGGGGCCGATCAGCGTGAAATCCAGGCGGTTGCCTGAGCCGACATTGCCGTAGCTGACCTCGCCATAATGCAGCGCGATACCGACCTTGATGCCGATGCCGTCATATTGGAAGCCATCCGCTTCGTCGAGGATCGTCTTTGCCGCGTTCAGCGCAGCATTGCAGGCCGCGGCCGCGTCGATGTTCGGGAAGAAGGCGAGAACGGCGTCGCCCATGAATTTCAGCACTTCGCCGCCCTCGCGGCTGATCGCCGGTACGACCTTGTCGAAATAGGCGTTCAGGAGGCCGAGGACGATGGCGCCGGGCAGCCGGTTGGAGAGTTCGGTAAAGCCGCGCAGGTCGCACAGCAGAAGTGCGGCCTCCATGGATTCGATCTCGCCGCGGCGGATATGTCCGGCAAGGATACGGCTCGCCGTCATGGGACCGATATAGGTGTCGAGCAGACTGAGCTCGCATTGCCGCAGAACGTGTAGCTCGCAGGTGTTGCGCAGAGCCGGCAGGATCCGCTCGAGTACGTCCTGTTCGACGGGTGTGAAGCCGCCCGGCCGCCGCGTGCCGAAGACGGCGGTGCTGATCGGCCCGTCGGCATTGCACAGTGGCGCTATCACCAGCTGCACGAGATCGCGGCCGGAGAAGATGTCGATGTGCTGCCAGGGGCCATGCGCGCTTTCGCCGGGGCCGACGATCAGCGGTTCGCGCATTCCCTGCGCCTTGAGGAGCGGCGTATTGGCGAAAGCCAGGCGCGTGCCGTGTTCCCGGTCGTGTATCTCGACCGGTTCGCCCGGCGCCCAGGCGAAGGTGCGGCCGACAAATTCGGGATGCAGCGTCGTCAGATGCAGCGTCAACCGGTCGACAGGCAGCCCGAGCGCTCGCAGGCGCCGCCCAAGCCCGGAGACGAGGCTTGCCTCATCGAGAGCATGGCATTCGTCGCCTGTCAGCCATTCGATGAGGCTCAGGGCGGCGGTGGGATTGATCCCGCCGCGCGGCAATCTGGACTTGCGGGTGGCGGTTTCAGGCATGTCGTAGATCAAGGTCATGTCGATGTCCTCCCTTTTTTAGATGCGGCGCTCAATGCGCGCCGCCGCCGGAAAGATGACCGGGTTTCTTGAGAAACAGGCTGGCAAGCAGGGCGACGACGAGTGCGACGCCGAGCAGAAAGAAGGTGTCGCTGAAGGCCATGATATTGGCTTGTTTGCGCAGGCTGGAGGCGATCACAACGATTGCCTTGTGGGTGGCGAGCGCCTGGTCGCTGATGCCGTGGTTCATGAAATAATCGGTAAGCCTTGCAACCCGGTCGCGCGTGGCGTCTTCGAACACGGAAACCGAATTAGTGAGAATGTTCGAGTGGAACTGCTCGCGCTTGGCAAGAAAGGTTTGCAACGCCGCGATGCCGACCGCGCCGCCGAGATTACGCATCATGTTGAAGAGCGCCGAGGCGGAGCCGGCATTTTCCTGCTCGATGCCGGCGGTGGCGATGGCCGTCAGCGGCGTGAAGGCAAGCGCCTGACCGATGGCGCGCACGATGTTCGGCCAGAAGAGCTGATCGCTGGCATAGTCGCCGGTCATGTGGACGTTCATGAAGTTCGAGGCGGCAAAGAGCGCGAAGCCGATGACGACCAAAATCCGGGCGTCGACACGCTTCATCAACCGCGGCACCAGCGGGATCAGGATGAGCTGCGGAATGCCGGTCCAGGCGAGCACCATGCCGATCTGCTCGGAATTATAACCCTGGATGCGTGTCAGATAGATCGGCAGGATGAAGACCGAGCCGTAGAGGGCGACGCCCATCAGGAAGTTGGCGACGATGCCGAAGCCGAAGTTGCGGCGCACCAGCAGGCGCAGATTGAGGAGCGGGTGGGACGCGCGCAGTTCGATGACGAGAAAAAGCGTCAGCGAAACGGCGGCGATGACGGACAGGCGCACGATGAAGGGCGAACCGAACCAGTCGTCCTTGTTGCCCTCCTCCAGCACCGTCTGCAGGGCGGCGAGGCCGATGGCCATGGTGATGATGCCCGCCCAGTCGCCCTTGGCGAGCAGCGACAGGTTCATCGGCGTGCGGTCGAGCGATACCCAGAGCATGCCGACCATCAGAATGCCGGGCACGAGATTGACGTAGAAGATATATTCCCAGCCCCAACTTTCGGTGAGATAGCCGCCGATGGTCGGGCCGATGGCCGGCGCGAAGGTTGCCGAGAGGGCGAAGAGGGCAAGGCCCATCGGTTGCTTGGGTTTCGGCAGCAATGTGATGATGATGGTGAAGGCCATCGGAATCAGCACGCCGCCGGAAAAGCCCTGGATCGCGCGCAGGATAATCATCTGCTGCAGATTGGCCGCAAAGGCGCAGCCGACCGAAAAGACGAGGAAGAGAATGGCGTTTGTCAGCAGGTAGATGCGAACCGAAAAGACGCGGGCAAGCCAGGCGCTGAGCGGGATGACCACGATCTCGGCAATCAGGTAGGAAGTCGATATCCAGCCGCCGTCGTCCGTGCCGGCGCCGATGGCGCCCTGGATATCGGCAAGCGAGGCGTTGACGATCTGAATGTTGAGGACGGCCATGAAGGCGCCGAGCGTGGAGCCGATCACGGCGGTCCACATGCGCAGCGGGCTCATGGCCGGCCGGGCGGCCGCGGCATTCGCGGCTGCGGCCGGATTGTTGTTTGCGGCGATCTGAAGAGTGGCCATGGCGCGTCTCCTTTCGGCCGGAGCCGAAAAAATCTTGTGACGATGTTGTCGCGACGTTCGACGAAGAAGGGCCGGGATCAGCCGGCGTGGCCGGACGATGCTTCGGCGTTGGCTGCCGAAGTTTGAACGGCCTTGGTATCGATTTCAGGCTCGACCGACATGCCGGAGCGCAGCAGCCCCGCCAGATGCTCGTCGTCGATGACGATCTTGACCGGGATGCGCTGGACGATCTTGGTGAAATTGCCGGTCGCGTTGTCGGGCGGGAGCAGCGAGAATTCCAGCCCGCTTGCCGGCGAGACGCTGTCGACATGGCCCTTGATGGCAACGTCCGGAAAGCTGTCGACCTTGATCTCGACCGATTGGCCGGGGCGCACATAGGTCAGCTGCGTTTCCTTGAAGTTCGCGACGACGTAGACCGAATGCAGGGGAACGATCGCCATCAGCTGCGTGCCTGCGGTCACGTATTGCCCGACGCGGATCGAGCGGGCGCCGACCGTGCCGTCGACCGCGGCGACGATATTCGTGTAGGACAGATTGAGCTCCGCCTGCTGGACCGCGGCGGCGGCGCGGTCGCGCTGGGCAGCCGCCTGATCGCGCTGGGTCTGCAGCACCGGCACCTTGTTCTGAGCGGCGACCAGCGCGGCCTGATCGCGCTCGACGGCAGCCGCCGCCTGCTTGCTGGCCGATTGCGTCTCGTCGGCGCGCGATTGGGTGCCGGCACCATTGCTGATCAACCGGGCCTGACGGGCGGCATCGGACCGGGCAAAGTCGAGCGAGGCCTGCGAGGCTGCGACCGTCGCCTTGGCCTGTCCGATCAATGATTGCTGCAGCATGATCTGCGCGTCGATGTTGGCGATCGCCGCGTCGGCGGCCTTAAGGTCCGCCTTCGCCTGCGAGAGGGCGGCCTGGAAGTCACGGTCGTCGATGCGGGCGAGCACCTGGCCGGCCTTGACCGTGTCGTTGTCGTTGACCAGCACATCCTTGATGTAGCCGGCGACCTTGGGAGCGGGCGCGGTGTAATCGGCCTTCACATAGGCGTCGTCCGTCGATTCGATGAAGCGTCCGACCGTCCAGTAATGATAGCCGAAATCGGCGCCGAGGGCGACGCAGGCCAGCAGGGCGGCAATGAGGACACCGCGCTTGACGAGCTTTCGGCCCGTCCCGGGAGCGGTGACGGCAGCCGGTGCCTTCGGCGCATCGGCGGCGGGGGATTTCGCAATCTCGCCAGCCGGAGCGGCATCGGCATGGCTTGCGTTTCTGAACGCCTCGTTGCGGGGTAGTTCGACCATCGTCCGTTTCCTCTCGTATCGCTACCCCTTTACGAGGGGCATTTTTAATGCGGTGAAGATGCGTCGGAACGGTCCTTCTGATAATCTCCTCAAATCTGGAAGCATCATCAACTCACAGTGGATAATCCGAGGGCGATATGGATCGGCTGACCAGCCTCACAGTCTTTGGCCGGGTGGTGGAATGCGGCGGTTTTTCCGCGGCCGCCCGCCGGCTCAACATGTCCGTCACCATGGTGGGCAACCATGTGCAATCCCTGGAGGACCGTCTCGGCGTGCGGCTTCTGAACCGCACGACGCGCCGTGTCAGTCTGACGGAAACGGGCAAGTACTATTACGAGCGTTCCTCGCAAATCCTTGCTGATCTCGAGGAGGCCGATCGCGCGGCGGGCGCGCTCAGCACCATGCCGCGCGGCACGCTGAAGATCTATACGAGCGGCGCCATCGTTCGTTTCCTGCTTCCCGTCATCAACGAATTCATGACGCAGTATCCTGCGATCGCGCTCGACTTCAACGTCGGAGAACGATCGATCGACATGATCGAGGAAGGCTACGACCTGATGATCCGCACACTGCCGGCACAGGATTCGACGCTTGTCGCGCGCAAGCTTACACCCTGGCGCCACATGCTGGTTTGCTCGCCCGAGTATCGCGACACCCATCCCATGCCGAAGGTTCCGGCGGATCTCGCGGCGCATAATTGCCTGCAATATGCTTACTATCCCTATGGCGACGAATGGCGTTTCGAAGATGCCGACGGCAATCAGAAAGGCGTCAAGATTTCCGGCAATGTCGTTTCCAACAGCGCCGAGACGTTGCGGTTTCTCCTGGAGAGCGGGCAGGGCATTTTCCTGGCGCCGAGTTTCATCGTCTTCGACGATGTCGCCGCCGGACGTCTCGTGCGCGCCATGCCCGATTATCGCGCGGTGGAGTTTACGATCAGCGCGATCTATCCGAACCGCAGTCATTTGCCGACCAAGGTACGATTGTTCATCGATCTGCTGGCCGAACGCTTTATCGAACACCGCAAATGGATGACCTGATCGGCTGCCGTTCCGCGCTGCCGTATGGTGCGGGATGACAACCGTGGCCACCTTTGTCGATCAGACACCAAGTTGCCGATAATGGCAGACTTGGCGGATGTCGTTTCAATAGTTTCGCGAAAAATAGAAGACTAATTCCATAGAGTATATTGGAATGCTCCAGTCGCTTCGATACCCTTCCGGAACGTTCGGTATCCGAGGGATTTCAATGACGATCGCAGCAAATTTGAAGGCATTTGTTCTGACTGCCGGCTTCCTGTCGCTTGTCTCGTCAGCCGCGTTTTCGGCTGACGAAGGCAAACCCGTTCAGGGCGGCACGCTCATCTATCTGGAGCAGCAGGCTCATACGAACCTCTATCCGCCCGCAGGCGGCTTCTATCCGAACGGCGGCGTGCTGAACCAGATAACGGACAAGCTGACCTATCAGAACCCGGAAACCCTGCAGATCGAGCCTTGGATAGCCGAGTCGTGGACGGTCAATGACAATGCCACCGAATATACCTTCAAGATCCGCAAGGGCGTGACCTTTTCCGACGGGTCGCCGCTCGATGCCAGTGCCGTCGCCAGGAACTACGATACCTTCGGCCTTGGCAACAAGGAGCTGAAGCAGCCGGTTTCGGAGGTCATCAACAATTACGATCATAGCGAGGTGATCGATCCCTATACCGTGAAGTTCTATTTCAGGAAGCCGTCGCCCGGTTTCCTGCAGGGAACCTCCGTCATCGGCTCCGGCCTCGTCTCCCTGAAGACGCTGGCCCTGCCTTTCGACCAGCTCGGCGATGCGACGAAGATCATCGGTTCCGGCCCCTTCGTCGTCGCGAGCGAGACGCTCGGCAAGCAGCTCGAACTGAAAGCGCGGCCGGACTACGACTGGGGTCCGGTCAAGCTCGCACATCAGGGCCGCGCCTATCTGGACGGCATCAAATACATCATCACCGGTGAGGACAGCGTGCGTATCGGCGCATTGCTTTCCGGCCAGGCCGATTTCATCCGGCAGCTTCAAGCCTATGACGAAAAGCAGGTAGCCGATCAGAGCTTCGCAATCTATGCAGCGCCGACGCGCGGGGTGAACGACAGCGTCGCCTTCCGGCCGGATAATCCGCTCGTTGCCGACCTCAAGGTTCGCCAGGCGCTTCTGCATGCCACGAACAACAAGGAAATCGTCGATACGCTGTTTTCGGCGAATTATCCGCAGGCAAAGTCGATCATTTCGTCGGCTGCGGCCGGCTATGCGGATCTTTCCTCGAAGCTGGGCTACGATCCGGCGGCTGCGGAGAAACTGCTGGACGAAGCGGGCTGGAAGAAGGGAACGGACGGCGTTCGCCAGAAGGACGGCAAGCCGCTTTCGCTCGCCGTCTACGAATCCCTGCCGCAGCCGCAGAACAAGGCCGTGCTGCAGCTCGTCGCGCAGCAATGGGCCAAGATCGGCGTGAAGCTGCAGGTTCTGGCCGGCACATCGGGAAATCTCGTGACCGACAATGTCGATCCGGCAAAGACGCCGCTGGTGGTGGCCGAAGTCGGCCGCGCCGATCCCGATGTCATCAAGAGCCAGTTCTATGCGAAAAACCGGGATGCGCTGCTGCAGAAGGGCGGCCTCAATCCCAAGGCGGTCTTCTCCGATGACAAGCTGAACGGCATTCTCGAGACCGTTGCGTCCGAAACCGACAGCGGCAAGCGACTGGCCGCAGCCAAGGCCGCGCAGGAATATCTGCTGGATCAGGCCTATGTCATCCCGTTTTTCGAGGAGCCGCAGGTCTTTGCGGGCGCGCCCTACGTGAAGGGGATTGCATTCGAGGCGGTCGGCCGCCCCTCTTTCTACGGCACATGGCTTGCCGCGCATTGATGAACGATGCGGGCCCGGCGTTGCGCCGGGCTTGCGGAATGTGAAGGCGCAAGATCGGTATGGCGAGATACATATTATCCAGAATCGGGCAGGCCCTGTTCGTGCTGTGGGCTGCATTCACGGTGTCCTTCGTGCTGCTGCAATCGCTGCCGGGTGATGCGGTGCTGATCAAGTTCCAGAATCCGGACTATGGGCTGAGCCCCGAGCAGCTTGCCGATATCAGGGCCGCTTACGGCGCCAACGGATCTTTCCTGCAGCAATATCTCCATTCCGCCTGGAATTTCCTGACGGGCGATTTCGGCTACTCCCTGCAGGCGGGGGTTCCGGTGAACTCGCTGCTGGCGACCAACGTGCCGCCGACCCTGCTGCTTGCGGGGCTGGGTTTCGCGGTGGCAGTGAGCCTTGCCGTTCTCATCGCAATCGCCTCCAATCTATCGGGCTTTGCATGGCTGCGCGGCCTGATCCAGTCGATTCCGTCGCTCTTCGTTTCTGTGCCGACCTTCTGGCTCGGCATCATGTTTATCCAGATATTCTCCTTCCGCTTCCGCCTCGTGCCGGTCATCAATCCGGGCCCTTGGGAGGGTCTTTTCCTGCCTGTCCTGACCGTGGCTGTCCCGATCTCGGCGCCGCTGGCGCAAATCCTGCTGAAGAATATCGACGAAGTGCTGACCAGGCCCTTCGTGCCGGTCGCCCGCGCCAAGGGGCTTTCCCATGCAAGGGTCCTGTGGGCGCACGTTGCCAAGAACACGCTGCTGCCGGTCCTGACCGTCGCCGGGCTGTTGTTCGGCGAGCTGGTTGCCGGAGCCGTCATCACGGAAACCGTTTTCGGGCTCAACGGCATCGGCGGCCTGACCAAGCAGGCGGTCGACAGTCAGGATGTCGCCGTTCTCCAGGCGATCGTCGTCATTGCCGCAGGCGCCTTCGTCATCATCAATCTCGTCGTCGATCTGCTCTATCCGGTGCTCGATCCCCGTCTGAAGACCAAATTGGGGGCCGCATGATGGCAAGTATCGAAACCGTCCAACATCATCCAAGCCTCGATCCGTCCGAGCCTGAAGGTAACCCGTCGTCGGCAACGCTCCGGAGGGATTTTCGAAAAACCGTCCCATCCGGCCGGCGGTGGCCGGTCATCCAGCCCGGGCTCATCCTTGCGTGCCTCGTGCTCGCGCTGGCGGTACTTTGGGCAATCTTTCCCGGACTCTTCACGATCTACGATCCGGTTCAGGGCTTGCCGGGCCAGCATCTTCGCCCGCCGGGCACAGCACATCTGCTGGGTACGGATTCGCTCGGTCGCGATCTCTATGCCCGCATCGTTTACGGAGCCGTGCATTCGTTGTCCGGCGCGCTCGCCGCCGTGGGCATCGCCCTTCTGGTCGGCACGACGCTTGGCGTTCTTGCCGGCTCGCTGGGCGGAAGGCTTGAGACCGTCATCATGAGGCTGGTGGACGTCATGTTGTCCATTCCGGATCTGCTGCTGTCGCTCAGCATCATCGTTCTCCTCGGCTTCGGCACGGTCAATGCCGCAATCGCCGTCGGCTGCACGCTGATCGCCAAGTTTGCCCGGCTGGTGCGTTCCGAGGTCGTGACGGTGCGGCGAAGCGAATATGTCGAAGCCGCGTTCGGCAGCGGCGGCACTTTCCTCAAGGTCCTGTGGCGTCATATTCTTCCCAATTCGCTGACTTCGGTGATCGCCTTTGCCGCTCTTCAGGCCGGCTGGGCCATCCTGCAGCTGTCGACCCTCGGCTTCCTCGGCTATGGCGCCCCGCCGCCGACGCCGGAATGGGGGCTGCTGATCGCCGAGGGCCGCAATTACATCGCAACCGCATGGTGGCTGACGGCGGCTCCCGGTCTCGTCGTGGTCCTTGTCGTCATTTCCATCAATCGCATCAGCCGGGCTATCGGAAGGAACGGGAAATGACGGTTCCATTGATTGGCTCGCTCGAGAGCAAGGCCGTTCCCATCCTCGACGTGGCGGGCCTGCGGATCGGCTATCGCGACAGGAGCGGTCTGCGCACGGTCGTTCACGATATCGATTTCCAGGTTCATGCCGGCGAAGTCGTCGCTCTGGTCGGCGAGTCCGGCTCGGGCAAGAGTTCGACGGCTCAGGCGGTGATCGGCCTTTTGCCGGAAGGCGGCCTTTTGCAGCAAGGCACCATCCGCCTGAACGGCGAGGAGATCGGCGGCTGGCCGCAAAGACGGCTGGATGGCATTCGCGGATCGGTTATCAGCCTCGTGCCGCAGGACCCCGGCAATTCCCTCAACCCGGTCAGGACGATCGGCGATCAGGTGGCCGAGATCCTTGTCGTCCATGGCAGGGCGTCGGGGGCGGCCGCGCGCGTCCAGGCAATCGATCTTCTGGAGCGCGTCGGTCTCAGCCAGCCTCAGTTGCGTGCGAAGCAATATCCGCACGAGCTTTCCGGCGGCATGCGCCAGCGCGTGCTGATCGCCATCGCCATGGCCTTGAAGCCTTCCCTCATCATTGCCGACGAGCCGACAAGTGCGCTTGACGTGACCGTACAGAGGCACATTCTGGACCTCATCGACGATCTGAGGCGCGAATACGGCACGGCGGTCCTGCTGGTCACGCATGACCTCGGCATTGCCGTCGACCGATCGGACCGGCTGATCGTCCTGCAGCATGGCCGCATTCAGGAGCAGGGGCGTACCGCCGACGTCGTGAGGCATCCGCAGAGCGCCTATACGCGGCGTTTGCTCGCCGACGCGCCATCGCTCAACGCCGGGCCGCAACGCATTCCCCCTCGGCCGATCGCGTCTGCGCCGCAGCCGACCGATGACATCATCGTCGTCGAAGGGCTGGTTCAGGATTTCGGCCATGGCGGAGATGCGGATAGGTTCAGGGCCGTCGATGATGTCTCGTTTCGCGTGCGCCGCGGCAGTACGCACGCGATCGTCGGAGAATCTGGTTCCGGCAAGACGACGACGATACGGATCGTTTCGGCCTTCCAGCGGCCGACTTCCGGAAAGGTTGTGATCGACGGGCTGGACCTGTCTTCGCTGCGTGGCGAAACGCTCAGGCTTTTTCGCAAGAAAATCCAGCTCGTCTATCAAAATCCCTATGGATCGCTTGATCCGCGCCAGACGATCACGAGCATCGTGGAAGAGCCGTTGCTGAATTTCGAGCGGCTGCCGCGCCGGGAGCGATTGGCAAAGGTGGCTGCGACCCTCGACAGGGTCAAGCTGCCGGCCGAGGTATTTCAGCGGCGGCCGCACGCGCTTTCGGGAGGGCAGCGCCAGCGTGTCGCGATTGCCCGCGCCCTGGTGCTCGACCCGCAGATCCTGGTGCTGGACGAAGCGGTCTCGGCGCTCGACGTGACGGTGCAGGCCCAGATTCTCGATCTTCTCGACGAGTTGCAGCGCGAGCTGGGGCTTACCTATCTGTTCGTCTCCCACGATCTTGCGGTTGTGCGGCAGATCGCTGACACGGTCTCGGTCCTCAACGGCGGGCGGCTGGTCGAGACGGGCGCGATCGGCGATGTCTTCAGCAATCCGCAGAGCCCCTACACGCGTGAGCTGATCGACGCCGTTCCGGGCAAGAAGTTTCCGCGATCAATCGATTTCCCCCTCAGTGCAGGATAGTTTTATGAGTACGTCACCGAAAAGACTGGGCTTCTTCAGCCGCGTCCTCGATCAGGCGGACGCCGCGACCCGTTACCGGCTTGTCGCCGAACAGATCGTTCACGCGGAGAAGCATGGCTTCGACAGCGCCTGGGTGGCACAGCATCATTTCAGCGGCGAGGAGGGCGGCCTGCCCGCGCCTTTGGTGTTCCTTGCATCGTTGGCGCCGCGAACCTCCCGTATCCGCCTCGGCACGGGCGTCATCACCCTGCCGATGGAAAACGCGGTGCGGGTGGCCGAAGACACCGCCGTGCTCGATCATCTGCTCGACGGGCGGCTGGAAGTCGGTTTCGGCACCGGCGGCACCCCGCAATCGTTCCTGCCTTTCGGCCTGGAAAGCGGCGAACGCGGACAGATTTACGGCAGGCACCTCGCCCTGGTGCGCGAGGCCTGGGCCGGAGGCGAGCTTGCCGGCGGCAATCGCCTCTGTCCCGAAGCGCCGCATCTGCGCGATCGCGTCTGGCAGGCCACTTTCTCCGTCGGCGGCGGCATTCGTGCCGGCGGCGATGGCGATGGGCTGATGCTGTCGCGCACGCAGCCGCGACCGCCGGAAACGCCGGACGCCGAGCTCTGGGACCTGCAAAATCCGATTATCGATGCCTATCTCGCGGCCTTGCCTGCCGGGCGTCCGCCGCGAATTCTGGGTTCGCGCAGCCTGTTCGTCTCGGAGAGCAGGAAGGAAGCCCTGCACTTCGCCGAGATCGGCCTGGGGCGCAATGTCGAGCGCTTCAAGGCGAGCGGCTTTACGATTCCGGGCGAAACGACGGCCGATCTGATCAGAGCTTTCGACGTTCATGTCGGCACGCCGGATGACGTCATTGCATCGCTGCGGGCCGATACCGCGCTATCGCGGGTCACGGATCTGGTCTTCCAGGTGCATTCCGTCGATCCGCCGCATGAATACATCCTGCGCTCGCTGGAACTTGTCGCAAAGCACGTCGCGCCCGCACTCGGCTGGGCGCGGCAAGGCTCCGCCGCGAACGAACCGCGCCGGGCCGCGCGGGTCTGAAGACCGGCATTTAAAGGGAAGGACTCAACCATGACGTCACAGACCACGGATACCATCGATCTCCTTGCGGGAATTCACGCCGGATCCGTGCTGGATCGCCTGCGGGCGCAAAGGCCGGAGACGCGTCTCAATGCGCAGAAAAGCTATCAGGCGCTCTTTGAGCCCGCGCATCAGGGCGATGTGACGCTGCTGGAGCGCTTTGCCATCGCTGTCTTCGTTGCGGGGCTCCACGGCGCAGACGAGGCCGGCAGCTTCTACGCCTCCAGGCTGAAGGAGCAGGCCGGCGGCGCGGCGTTCGCCGTCTCCGTCGATGGGGAAGTCGAGCGCGGCCGCACGAACGGCCCCTATGGGCGCTATCCCGCCGGTCCGCTTTCCGGCGAGGACCGGTCGGGACTCGTCTACGAGGTTTCGAGCGAGAGCAGGGATGCGCTCGGGCCGAAGCTGGCAGCGGCGCTCGAACACAGCCATCTTCTGGTTTTCCGTCCGAGAGAGGCAAGTGCCGCGGCGTTGCAAAAATTGCTCGATGCCGGCTGGACGGCGACCGGCATCGTGACTCTATCGCAGATCGTCGCTTTTCTGGCGTTTCAGATCCGCGTCGTCGCCGGGTTGAAGGCATTGGCGAAGACCGCAGCCAATGCCGGGCAGGCGGCTTCGGCCTAGAGCGGTTCATCGTTTCCGTGAAACGAGGAACCGCTATATCCCTTTGTTTTTACGCGGTTCTGAACGGAAAACCGCTGCGCACTTTTCCTGGAACTGCTCGAATTGAATCAGGAGGAACTCCCATATGACCGAAACCGTCATTCATCCCGCAATCGAGAACCGGCCGAATGCCTTTACCCAGGCCGAAATCGGCTGGACCCCATGGCTGCAGCCGCTTGACGAGGCGGATCTGACCGAGCGTCACTGGGCCGGCCTCGTGGATGCGTCCCGCGCGAAATCGCCCTACTTCATGTTGCTGGCGCGCGACCCCGATATTCTCCAGGCCCGCACCAAGACGGACAAGGATATCTTCTACAACGTCTCGGCCGGTCTTCCCCGCGCCGAGCGCGAGCTTGCCGCCACGGCCGCCTCGCGCGCGAACGGCTGCATCTTCTGCGCCTCCGTTCATTCGCGGTTTGCCTCTCATCATTCCAAACGGGCGGATGACGTGCAGCGTCTGCTGGACGAAGGTCTCCAGGCCGATCTCGGCAACCGGTGGAATGCCGTTGTCGAGGCGTCGGCGGCCCTGACGGCGACGCCGCCGCAATTCGGCACGGACGAAATCGAAAAGCTGCGCGCGGAAGGACTGGACGATCTGGAGATCGCCGATGTCATCCATGGCGCAGCCTTCTTCAATTGGGCAAACCGGCTGATGCTGTCGCTGGGAGAGCCGACGCCGCCGGCCGGCTGAGATTCTTGGGCGATATAGGGCCCGCGCTCGCCGTCAGGAGCCTCGTTGCTGCAAGCAGACATCGCGACTCTGCGGCCTCCGCTTCAGCCAAATCGATCCGGGGTCGCCGCTACGATTGCACTTGGCTTGCCGGCTGTCGCGTTTCCGCCTGGCGCGCAGCCGAGACCAGGCGCCGCTGCGCGCGCATGGCGCTCCACTGCTGGTCGATCAGCACGCCGAGCATAATCACGCCGCCCATGACGGCGAAGTTGAGCGAGGAGGGGATGCCGAGGAGGTTCACCAGATTCTGAAGCTCCTGCAAGAGAATGGTGCCGAGCACCACGCCGATGAGAGACCCTTCGCCGCCACGCAGCGAAAAGCCGCCGAGAACAGCCGCGGCGATGGCGTAAAGCTCGTAGAACTGCCCGTGGCTCGCCGGCGAAATGGAGCGCGTGTACATGGCGAAGTAGATCGCGGAAAGCGCCGTCAGCACGCCGCATATGACGTAGGAAACCGTCACCATCTTTCTTGTGCGGATGCCCGAATATTTGGCGGCCTCCTCGTTCTTGCCGATGGCGTAGAGATAGCGGCCGTAGACGGAGCGATGCAGGACGATCCACATGACGGCAGCGATGATCACGAGCGCGATGAAGGTATTCGGCACGCCGTAGAAGCGGCCGGCCGTCAGGAATTCCAGGGCCGGAAAGTTCTGGCCGAAGGCGAAGCCGGCCGTACCGTCCGCCGTGTAGAAGCGCGCCGCGCCGCGATAGATCAAAAGGCCGCAGAGCGTGACGACGAAAGGCTGAAGATTGAGCTTGGTGATCAGCCAGCCGTGGATCGCGCCCAGGACGCCGCCGAGGATCAGGATGAGCGGGAGAGCTACCGCCCAGGGTATGTTCTGGACGGCGATGAAGTCGATGAACAGGACGCCGAGCAGAGCGACCAGCGAGCCGACGGAGAGTTCGATGCCGCCCGTGATGATGACGAAAGCCTGGCCGATCGACAATATTCCGAAAAGGCCGATGAGGTTCGACGTGTTGGCGAGGTTGATCGGCAAAAGGAAGCGCGGATTGATGATCGCGACGACGATGCCGACGACGATGATCAACAGGAGCAGGCCCAGATCTTTCTTACTCATCGATTTCCATTCCCATTGGCCGCAGCCGTTAGAGCAATTCCAGGAGAAATACGCAGCGGCTTTCCGTCCGGAAGTGCTTAAAACAAGGAGATAGAACGGTTCAGAGATCCCGTGGATAGCTGAACCGCCTTAGTGTAGCGCCTTGCCGACGGCCAGCAAAAGCACGTTTTCCTGACTGAATTGATCCTTATCGAGAATGCCGGAGATCTGGCCCTCGTGCATGACCGCGATGCGGTCGGAGACGCCGATGACCTCCTCCATGTCGCTCGAGATCATCAGGATCGCCACGCCGGCATCGGCGAGCTTGCGCATCAGGTTATAGATTTCGCTCTTCGCGCCGATGTCGATGCCGCGGGTGGGTTCGTCGAAGATCAGCACTTTCGGATGCATCGCCAGCCATTTGGCGAGCACGACCTTCTGCTGGTTGCCGCCCGACAGCGTGCCGGTGCGGGTCGAGATCGACGGCGCCTTGATGCCGAGCTGCCGGCGCTGGCTTTCGGCCACTGCATTTTCGCGGTCCGGCGAAACCATGCAGCGGCGCGCATAGGCCGGAAGATTGGGCAGGGATATGTTCTGCGATATCGGCATGTCGAGCAGGATGCCGTTGAGTTTCCGGTCTTCCGGCACGAGGAAAATGCCGTTGGCAACGGCGTCTCTGGCAGAGCGCAGCCGCAGATCCTGCCCGCCAAGCGCGATGGTGCCGCCGTAGCTCCGGTCGACCCCGAAGAGAACGCGGGCAAGCTCGGTGCGGCCCGAACCGACAAGTCCGGCGAGGCCCAGGATTTCACCGTAGCGAATGTCCAGGTTGACCGGCTGCATCGGGTAGGCGGCGGTCTGGACTGCGGAAATCCTGAGTGCAACCTCACCCGGCGGCCGGGCGGCTTCTATCGAGCGCGCGGCCAGGGCGCGGCCGATCATCAGTTTCACCATGCGGTCGTGGTCGATCGAATCCTTCGGCAATGTGCCGACCAGGGTTCCGTCGCGCAGAACGACGACACGGTCGGCGACGCGTTCGACTTCATGCAGGCGATGCGAAATGAAGATCACGCTGATGCCATCCGCCTTCAGCGACGAGATGACGGCCAGCAGCTTCTCCGTCTCGGCCAGCGGCAGGCTCGATGTCGGCTCGTCGAGGATGACGAGACGGGCATTGATGGAGAGCGCCTTGGCGATTTCGACCATCTGCTGCTGCGCGAGCGATAGCGAAGCCACCGGCGTATCGGGCGAAAAATTGGCGCCGACGCGCTTGAGCAAAGGAGCGACCATGTCGCGCAGGCGGCTTCGGTCCACAAGCTTCAGGACGCCGCCCCGCAGAGGCTCGCGGCCGAGAAATATATTCGCCGCGACATCGAGATTTTCAAACAGGTTCAGCTCCTGATGGACGAAGGCGATGCCCGAGGCGATGCTGCTTTCGACCGTGAAGGCGCCCTGCTCGGCCCCATCGAGACGAATGGCTCCGCGATCCGGCTTGACGACGCCACCGAGGATTTTCATCAGTGTCGATTTGCCAGCGCCGTTTTCGCCGACGAGGCCGATCACCTCGCCGGGAGCGACATCCATCGAGAAATTATCGAGCGCCACGACGCCAGGGTAGGTCTTGCCGATTCCCGAAAGGCTGAGAAAAGGCACCGTGCCTGCCGGCGCTACCAGTGTATCCGATCGTTGATTCATGACGAGTATCGCGCCTGTGCGACGTGGCTTCGAAAGCCGTCGCGTCGTGAGCATTTATCAAGTCCAGCAGCGCCGGTCCTCGTAACCGGCGCTGCTGCGGGATGGCCTCAATTGCCGGCCATCGCCTTGAGATTGGCGGCATAGGCGTCAACGTCATCCTTGCCGATGATCTTCGTGGGGATGATGATGAGCTTGTTGTCGGGAATGCCGGACTTGTCGCCCTTCAGGTAGGCGGCCATCAGCTTCATGCCCTGATAGGCCCAGAGATAGGGCTGCTGTACGACGGTGCCGGCAATCGTGCCTTCCTTGACGCCGCCGAGCGTGATCGGATCGTCATCGAAGCCGACGACGGTGATCTGGCCGAGCTTGCCGGCTTCGCGCAGCGCCTCGTAGATGCGCGGCGTGTTGTAGGAATAGAAGCCGACCATACAGGTGACGTCCGGGCTTGCGACCAGCGCATCCTCGACGTTCTTCTTCGCTCTCGTCTGGTCGATGTCGTCGCCGCGAACGTCAACCAGTTCGATCTTCGTGCCGGCGATGCCGTCTTTCATGCCCTGGATGCGCTCCTTGGCATTGTCCGCACCGAGAAGACCGACAAAGCCGATGCACTTGCCGCCGTTCGGCATGGCTTTCTTGGCGATTTCGGCAGCCTGCTTGCCGGCGTCGACGTTCGACGAGCCGATATAGGCGACGCGGTTCGTATCCGGCGCGTCGCTGTCGGTGGTGAACAGAGCGGTTTCGGAGCCGATCTTGTTCAGGCCCTCCGTCGAGGTCTTGGGATCGACGGCGGAAACCATGATGCCCTTGACGCCCGCAGCCACAAGGTCTTCCATCAGACGCTGTTGGATCGCGACCGAGGATTGTTCCGGATACTTCAGTTCCATGTTGAAATCGGGCAGCTCGGCCTGGGCCTTCTTGACGCCGGCTTCGGCAGCCTTCCAGAAGTCGGATGCGCCGTTGACTACAAATGCGAGCGTCGGCTTGTCGGCGGCGTAAGTTGCCGATGCATAGCTTAACATCAGCCCTGCCGCAAAGGCGGCAGCACCCCGTCTTAGGTACTTCATGATCATCCTCCCATAGACCCGCTGGCGGGACTAGTTGCAACTCGTAGCGGCCCGTCCTGCACCCCCTCCTAGGGTTTCTCGCAAAGCGAGACGCGGCACGTCCAACCACGAGGCAACGGTATACGACTAATTTCGATTAGTAAATAGAATTAGTAATACAAATCGAAGAGCATGGCCGGGGATCGCGAGGAAAACGCTGTTTTCTGTGTCATTCCAAGACCATATGGGTGCTGAATTTGTGGATGGCGTGCCGATTTATCATTGCGCCGGTTGCCGAACTCCCACCATTGATGGTAATAAATATTAGCGAAGCTGGCGGTGGGGTTGTTGGCCGGCTTCGTTTCACGGGAGATGAGGCGCCATCATGAAGAAGATATCGGCCGCAAACGGCGATCAAACGGCCGACGACAGCAGAATTTCGAAGAGAAACGGCCGCCGTCCCGGCGCGCGCGTCACGATGACCGATATCGCCAAGGCGGCTGGATGTTCGCAGACCGCGGTGTCCTTCGTCCTGAACAACACGCCCGGCATGCGCCTGTCGCAGCAGACCCGCGAAAGGGTCATCGAGGCCGCCCGCCAGCTCGGTTACGTCGCGCCGGTTCTTTCCACTCCGCCCGCGCTTCTGTCGCCCTCGCAGCTGGACGGGGTCATCGGCTTTGCCGTCGACCAGCTCGCGACCAGTCCGGAAGCGGTCGTTGCGATCGAGGGGGCGCGCCAGGCGTCCTGGAATGCCGGAAACGTGCTGCTCGTCGCGCAGACCATGAGCGATCCGGTCATGGAGCCGAGAGCGCTCCAGGCACTGAGCAACAGCGGGATTTCCGCGCTGATCTACATGACGATCTTCACCCGCGAGGTCGAGGTTCCGGATTATCTCTACGACCTCAACATTCCGATCGTCCTTCTCAATTGCTACACCTCCGACTATGCCTTTCCGGCCGTCGTTCCAAGCGAGATTGCCGGCGGTCAGACGGCGACAAGGCATCTGATCTCGCATGGCCACCACCGCATCGCGACGATCACGGGCGAACCGTGGATGCAGGCGGCGCAGGATCGCCTCACCGGCTATCGCCGGGCTCTGGCGACCGCCGACATTCCCTTCGACCCGGAACTGGTCATCGAGGGCGACTGGTCGGCGAGCGCCGGCTATTCCGGCACCATGAAGCTGCTTTCGCTTGCCGAGCGTCCGACCGCGATCTTCTGCCAGAACGACCGCACCGCCATCGGCTGCTACGAGGCGCTGAAGGAGGCCGGGCTTCGCATTCCGGAGGACATGTCGGTCATGGGCTATGACGATGAGGACATCTGCCGCCATCTCGTGCCGCCTCTGACGACATCCATCCTGCCGCATATGGCCATGGGCCAGTGGGCGATAGAGCATCTCGAAACCGCTGTCTTGCCGCGCGAGCGCCGCTACCAGATCACCAAGCTCGAATGCTCGCTCGTCAAGCGCGCATCCGTTGCGGCTCCGGCCGGCGCCACGGTCGGGCGCAAGGCCCGGAAGATCTGATCGCGGCCGCGCCGGTGCCCGGACGGGCGTCGGTGGCGATCCGCCCGTCCGGAAATCACGCCGGCATCAGCGCTTCTGGTGCTGGCCGACCAAATTCCGGCAGGCGCGGATCGTCAGCGCCATGACGGTCAGCGTCGTGCCGGCGATGCCGCTGCCGGGAAAGGCGCTCGCATCCGTGATGACGACGTTCGGGACATCCCAAAGCTGATTGTAAGAGTTTAGCACCGAATCGCGCGGGTCTTCTCCCATCCGCGCGCCGCCCGTCTCGTGGATCGCCGCTCCCATGCACATGGTCTTGCGGAACCATTTTCGGAACATGAAACGGCTGAAGGGATCGGCATCGGGAAAGGCGCCGCGGCCCATTTCCCTCAGGCCGGTCGGGGAGCCGATGAATTCCAGATCTCCGCCGACGCCATGCACCATGTCGACAAGCACTTTCTCCTGCTGGCGGAGCAGCGCGTGCTCCTCCTCGCCCATGACGCAGCGAATATGAGGCGCGGGAATGCCCCAGGAATCCTTGCGCCGCGCATCGAGCGTGATGCGGTTGTCCGCATAGGGCAGCATGCGGCCGAAGCCGAAGAAGGCCAGGCGGGCTGGTTCGTCGTCGGCCGTCGGCGCGCGGCCGATGCTGCCCTGATAGTCGAAATCGCCGCGGCCGGGGTCGCCGGTTCCAAAGCGTGGCACGAATATGCCGCCGGTGGGGTTGTAGAACGGATCGACCGGGGCGGAATCGTCGACTGCCCATCCCTTTGCCTTGGAAAAGGAGCCGAAGGCGAGGCATGGAAGCTGGTCCATGAAATAGCGCCCCAGCGCACCGGAGCTGTTGCCCAATCCCCCGGGATGCCGGGCGGATGCCGAATTGAGAAGCAGCCGCACGCTTTCGATCGGAGACGCCGAAAGCACGACGAGCGTTGCCCGTGCGGTTTCGACCTGGCTGGTGGTGCGATCGATGAACTCGGCACCCGTTGCCCGGGCGCCTTGATCGTCCGTCACGATACGCCGGACGATGGCATCGTGGCGGATCGTCAGCCTTCCGGTCGCAAGTGCCTCGCGCAAGGGTTTTGGCGTGCGTTCGGCATCCGGCGCGATATAGCGCCAGGAAACGACGTGCCGCTGCGGCCAGCGGCTTTCCACTTCGCTCTTGAAGACCTGTTCGGCCGGCGTCAGCTTGGCCGGGCGGGCATAGATGCCATCAGGCAGGGTCTCCACGCCGTCGGGATTGCCGTAAAGCCCGAGGCAGGTCTCGACCTCCTCGTAGTAAGGCAGGAGATCGTCATAGCCGACCGGCCAGTCCACGCCCTTGCCGGTTCGCGACTTTATCTTGAAGTCGTCATCCGTCCAGCGCAGCAGCACACGGCCGAAGCTGTGCAGGCGACCGCCGCCCTGACGGCCGCGAATCCACAGGAACGGCGCGTCTTTCGGGGTCGTGTAAGGGTTTTTCCGGTCGTTGACGAAGAAATGGCTGAAGCGCTCCGTAAAGAAGGCGGCGCGTGCCTGGATGGGCTGCCCCTTCAGCGTGGCGCGGGAGCGCTCCCAGATGTTGATGCTGCTGGCCGGCTGCTTCTTGCGGGTCGGATCGAAATCCTTCCCGGTCACGGCAGGGCCGGCCTCGAGCAGAAGGACAGAAAGCCCCTGGGCGGTCAGTTCTCTGGCGGCAAAGGAACCGGCAGCGCCGGAGCCGATGACCAGCGCATCGTAAACAGTCTGAGACATGAATATTTTCCGTAATGATCCGAAGGCGGTTTAGAGGCGGACGCCGTTGGCGTCGAAGAGCGAGGCCCTGGCGATATCGAGCCCGGGTGCGATCGCCGCGCCGGGCTGGAGCGTCGTGTCGCCCATGAGGCGGTAGGACAGGCTCTGGCCGGCCCAGTCGAACCAGACCACGGTATCCGCACCCATCGGCTCGACCACCGAGACCGTACCGGCGAGGGTCGGCAGATGCCTTGTTTCCCCGGCTGGAACGATATGTTCCGGCCGGATGCCGAGCGTGGCGGGGCCAGCCTTGGCCGCCGCCAGAAAAGGATAGTCGGCCAGATGCGCGGCCAGGCTGTCGCTTTCGAAGAGCGGGCCGTCCGCCTTGATGGCAATGTCTCCCTTGATGAAGTTCATCGCCGGTGCGCCGATGAAGCCCGCGACGAAGAGATTGGCGGGGCGATGATAGATCTCCAACGGGCTCGCAAGCTGCTGGATGACGCCATCCTTCATGATGGCGATGCGATCGGCGAGGGTCAGCGCCTCCACCTGATCGTGAGTCACGTAGATCATCGTGTTGCCGAGGCTCTGATGAAGCTTCTTGATTTCGACGCGCAGTTCATTGCGCAGTTTGGCATCGAGATTGGAGAGTGGTTCGTCGAACAGGAAGACATCGACCTCGCGCACCAGCGCTCTGCCGATCGCGACACGCTGGCGCTGCCCGCCCGACAGTTCGGAAGGGCGGCGGTCGAGCAGGTTCTCCAGATGCAGCAGCGACGCCGTGCGGGCAACGCGCGCCTCGATCTCAGCCTTGGGCAGGCCGGCGACGCGCAGGCCGAAGGACAGGTTTCTGCGCACCGTCATCCGCGGGTAAAGCGCATAGGACTGGAAAACCATGCCGATCCCGCGATCTTTCGGCTCCTCCCAGGTCACGTTCCTGCCCGAGATCCACATCTCGCCGTCACGGATGTCCTGTAGGCCGGCGATCGCATTCAGCAGCGTCGACTTCCCGCAGCCGGACGGGCCGAGGAGCACCAGAAATTCCCGTGGGGCAATGTCGAGGGAGAGTCTTTCGATGACGGTATGGTCACCATAGGCAATCTTGAGGTCTTTTACCGCTACGGCAGGCTGCATGGCGTTACCCTTTGACGGCGCCGGCTGCGACACCGCGCAGGAACCAACGGCCGGAGAAGAAATAGATGGCGAGCGGAACAACGGCAGTCAGGATCGTGGCGGCCATGTTCACGTTGTAGGCGCGTTCGCCCATGGTGGTATTGACGATATTGTTGAGCTGGACCGTCATCGGCAGATTGTCGCGCCCGGCGAAAACCAGACCGATCAGGAAGTCGTTCCAGATGCCGGTGAACTGAAAGATGGAGGCAACCATCACCATCGGCACCGACATCGGCAGCATGATCTCGATGAAGATCCGCCAGAACCCGGCGCCGTCGACGCGGGCTGCCTTGCAGAGCTCTTCGGGGATGGCGACGAAATAATTGCGGAACAGCAGCGTGACCAGCGGCAGGCCGAAAATGACATGAACGAGGACCACTCCGGCCACGGAATTGTAGAGGCTCAAATTCGCAAGCAACCGCACCAGCGGATAGAGGAAGATCTGATAGGGAATGAGGCCGCCTGCCATCAGCAGCCCGAACAGGAAATTCGAGCCCTTCGGCCGCCAGAGCGACAGCGCATAGCCGTTGATCGCGCCGATGAAGACGGAAATGACGACGGCGGGCACGGTGATCTTGACCGAGTTCCAGAAGCCGACGCGCACGCCGAGGCATTGCGTACCCATGCAGGCCCCGGACCATGCGGTCTTCCAGGCGTCGAGATCGACGGTGCCGGGCAAGGCGAAGATATGGCCCTGGCGGATTTCCTCCATCGACTTCAGCGAGGTCACGAGCATCGTATAAAGCGGCAGCAGGAAGAAGAGCGCCGACAGCACCAGGAAGGCGTAAAGCCCGATCTGGCCGACCGTCAGCCGTGACGGCCTGGGGCCGCGAGGATGCCGAAGTGCTGTCATCATTGCGCTCCTCTTCTTCGGGCGCGCATGGCAAGCGCATAGCGGAACGGGGTGACGGCCATGACGACGGAAAGCACGAGGACGGTGGCGCCCGCGCTGGCAAGCCCGAGGTTCTGGCGTTCGAACAGATTATCCATGATGAATTTCGCCGGCACCTCGGTCGAATAGCCCGGGCCGCCGCCGGTCTGCGCCACGATGAGATCGTAGGTCTTGATGACCCCCATGGAGAGCAGCATGCCCGATGCCGCAAGCGCCGGACCGAGTTGCGGCAGGATGATCGAAAGGTAGATGCGCCAGACCGGGATGCCGTCGATCCGGGCTGCCTTCCACTGTTCCTCCCCGATGCCGCGCATGCCGGAGAGCGCGATCACCATGACGAGCCCGGCGCCCTGCCAGACGCCGGCGAAGACCACGGTATAGATGGCCATCTCGCGATTGACGATCCAGTCGAAGACGAAGCCTTGCCAGCCGAGCGCCCGGACCGTCGCCTGGATGCCGAATGTGGGGTTGAGCATCCATTGCCAGATCAGCCCCGTGACCACGAAGGACATGGCATAGGGGTAAAGGAATATGGTTCGGAAGACGCTTTCGAAGCGCACCTTGCGGTCGAGCGCGGCCGCCAGCACGAAGCCCAGAGCAAGGCATCCCGCGACATAGAGCACGCCGAAGATCAGCACGTTTTCCAGCGATGCGAGCCATCTCGAATTCCTGAACAGCCTCGCATACTGGGCAAAGCCGACATAGTTGGACGACGGAAAGATCGTCGAGTCCGTGAAGGACAGCCGCACGGACCAGATCATGGTGCCGATGTAGACGAAGATGGCGGCGATCCATGTCGGCAGTAGCGCACAGGTCGCAGCAAGGGAACGTCTGCGCTTGGCTTGCATGAGCAAACTCTCTCAAGGGGGATGAAGGGAGCCGAACGGCGAATCCGCCGCCGCCCGGCCCGGAAGCGTTCTATTCGAAGATCGCGAAGAACTTTTCGGCGCCGGAGGCGCTATCCTCCGACGGGTTGCTCCAGAACTCGTCGACAAAGTCGTTGAGCGCGCCCGCCTGCTGCGGTGAGAGGATCAGGGCCTGATCCGGCACGATCTTGCCGGCGCTCATCAGTTCCAGGCCCTTTTGCGCGCAAATATCGAGCTTCGACTTGTCGACATCGGTGCGCATCGGCACGGAACCCTTTTTCAGGGAGAACTCGACCTGCACCACAGGATCCATGGCGACTTCCGCCAGCAATGCCTGTCCCTTTTGCGATGCCGGATCGGCAATTTTCGGGAAGGAGAAGGAATCGGCGACATACACCATCCCCGGTGATTGCGGGACGAGCATGCAGCCATAATCCTTGCCCGGCTGCTTGCCGGCGGCGACGAACTCCCCCTTGGCCCAATCGCCCATGAACTGCACGCCGGCCTTGCCGGTGATGACCATCGCGGTGGCGTCGTTCCAGTTGCGTCCCGGCGCGCCCTCATCGACGTAGGTTCGAAGCTTGCCGAGGATATCGAGCGTCTTCTTCACGCCCTCGACGGATGCGTCGCCATTGTCCTTGTCGGCATAGATCTTGAGGAAGCCGTCGATGCCGACCTGCGTCAGCAGGATCATGTTGAAGACCTTGGATTCCTGCCAGGACTGGCCGCCCCAGGCGACCGGCTGCACGCCGGCGGCCTTGAGCTTGTCGAGCGCCGCGAAAAACTCATCCCAGGTCCGGGGCTCCTCGGTCACGCCGGCCTTGGCGAAGGTGTCCTTGGAATAAAAGACCCAGCTCTCGCCATGCGCGTCGGTAGGGGAAAGATAGACCTGGCCATTGTAGGAGATGAGGTCGAGGATCGACTTCGGCAGTACATCCGCCCATTTGCCGGCCTTGGCGGTGTCGTCGATCGGGCTCAGCAGGCCCTGGTTGACGAAATCGGTATTGGCAAGGCCGATCACGGCCTGCTTGGCCGCCGGCGGATCGCCGGCGACGAGCCGGTTCTGGAAGGCGGCGTCGGCGGCGCCGAAGCCGGCGATGGATGAATCCTTCCAGACGCCGCCGCGTTTTTCGAACTCCTGCTTGATGACATCGAGCGCCGCCGCCTCGCTGCCGGACGTCCACGACGTCATGACTTCGGCCTTCGGCTTGTCGGCTGCGCAAGCGGCAGCGGACGCGGCGGCAAGGGCCGCACCCACCATGAGCAGTTTCATTGCGTTTCTCATCGTTCCACCTCTTCAAGAAGGCCCTCTTTGCGGGGCCGTTTGTCGTCAGGTCATGAAATCAGCGATAGATCGGCAGCAGCGCCTGCCGGACAAGCGTCAGCCCGTTGGCGATGTCGCCGACCGGATCGGGGGCGGCGTCGAGTTCCAGGATCGCCCAGCCTTCGTAGCCCCGGTCGCGCAGGAGCCTGATCCAGCCGGGCCAGTCGACGCGGCCGAGCCCGAAGCCGCAGAAATAGGGGCGATGACGATCGTGGATATGCTTGTCGATCGGCGTGTCGGCGGGCATCGGCCCGAGAGCGTCCTTCCAATGGGCGATGATGACCCGTTCGTGATGACGGCCGACGACATCGAGCGGATCGGAGCCGGCTACGATGATATGGGCGGTGTCCGGGCACATGTGGACATAGGCGGGGTCCGTCAGCAGCATCAGCAGATCGACATCGCGCGAAGCGGCAAAGATCGAATGCGCCTCGGTATGGAGGGCAAGCCGCACGCCCTTCGCATAGAGAATAGCGCCGAGGCGGTTGAGAAAGTCGGCAATCCTGCGTGCCTGTTCGAAATCGAAGAACCGTGCGGGTTGCTCGCCGGGCGTCTGGCGCAGCGGCGCACCGATGACCATGATGTCGCTGCCGCACGCCTTGAGAAACTCGGCATATTTCTCCGCTTTTCCGATGATGGCGGCCTGGGCCGAGGCTTCGGTGAAATCGCCGGCGGCCTCGAGTTCGGCAAAGAAGCCGCTCGCGAGTGTCAGGCCGCGCTTGCGCAGCTCGCCCGCAAATGCCTCGACCGAACCGTAGGTTTTCGTCGCATCCTGCCAGTTGAAGGGAGAGAAGGTCAGCTCGACGCCGGTGACGCCGGACGCCTGCACGGCATCGAGGATCTTGTCCCAGAAGGCGCGGGGCTCGTTGCGGGACAGGGCGATGATGCCGTCGTAATCCTCGACGCCCCAGAAGTCGGGATGGAAGAAAGTGACGAGATCCACGCCAAAGCGAAGTCGTTCGGTCGAGCTCATGATGCTGTCCGTTCTCAAGATAGGGGCCATCGCACACGGAGCGCGCTCCATGGCGAATAATTCTCAATTATTTCAATACACTAGCATTTGGCAATCGTTTGCCATTCCTTGATAGTAGACAAGTCGTTTTCATATGCAAGCGATTTTTGGCAAACGTTTGCTAAACGAGCGGGATTACCGTAGCATCCGGCGCGACATGCATCGGGGAGGAAACAAAAAAGTGAAAAATAACAAGGATATGCCTATAGAGGAGCATTCCGGACCCTTGATGGCGGATGTCGCGAGGCTGGCGGGAGTGGCAATCTCTACGGTAAGCCGCGCGCTTGCCAATCCGGGACGCGTGAACGAGAAGACGCGTGCCAAGATCGATGCCGCCGCGAAGCAACTGGGCTACACGCCCAACGCCATGGCCCGCGGCTTGCGGGTCGGCAAGTCCAGCACCGTCATGATCATCCTTCCCGGGTCGCTTTATTACGGCGTTTCCCAGGTCATCCCCCAGGTCCTGCAAAGCATCAACAAGGCGCTGCTGCAGAATGGCTACACCCTGATGATCGCCAATCTGGGTCGCGACGCGGAATCGGAACGGCATATTCTCGACCTGGCTTTCGGCGGCACCGTTCGCGGTGTCATCATCCTGTCGTCCAAGCTGCCCGAGGTCGACGGGAGGTCGCTGGCCAATGCGGGCCTGCCGATCGTCTCCATGCTGCTCGACATGAGCGATGCCGGCGTGCCGAGCGTCGTCACCAACGATCGTGAGGCGGTGCGCGACGCGACCGCGGAAATGATCGGAATGGGCCACAGGCGCTTTTTCTATATTGCCGGTCCGAGGGGTAATTATCACGATGTCGAACGCCATGCCGGCGCGCTGGAAGCTCTTCGTGACGCGGGAATTCCGCAGGACGCGCTTTCGCTGTCCGGCGGCGATCTCGACTACCATGAGGGCTTCGAAATCGGCATCCAGGCCGCTGCCGATTTCGCGCGCCTCGAGGAGCGTCCGACAGCGGTCATTGCCACCAGCGACGACATGGCGATCTCCTTCGTCAGCCGCATACAGCAAACGGGACTTCGCATCCCCGGCGATCTGTCGGTGGTCTCCTTCGACGGCGCACCGGTTTGCGAATTCTGCTTCCCGCCGCTCTCGACGATCGAACAGCCATTCGAGGAGATGGGGGAGATCGCCGTGGCGCGCCTGCTGGATGCCATCGGGCAAGAGGGGAGGGAGTGGGAACCATGCGTCGTGATCCGCAGCAAGCTCATTCTGCGCGAGAGCATGGCCCCTTTCAAAAGCTGAGCAGGCATAGGGTTGCGAGCCGGGCGGAGGTCGCAATCACTTGGCGATCGCCGCTTCGGTTGCTACTATGGGTCTCATGACGGCACTCTCCCAGGATACCGGCTCACCGATCCGCCACCTGTTCCAGCTGCCATTGCTGACCGTGCAATTGCTATGGCGTTTCTGGCCGCAGCTTATGGCGCTCTGGCTTCTCGGCCTGATTGGAAATTCGCTTCTCAACGAACTTGCCGTGATGATCGGCCGGCTGAATGCGCTGGCCGGTCTTTCCACGCTGGCGCTTGTCGTGCTTCTGAAGCTGGTCATCATCGTCGCGCTGTTCGAGACCGTGCGGCCCGGATTGCCGGCACTCGACGCCGCCTCGCGCATTGCCGCGGCGCGACCGGAAACCGAGAGCGGCGACAGCGCCGGGGCGCCGGGCTTCGCCTCGATACTGGCGCTGACACTCGTGCCGTTCTTCGCCTACTATGCCGCCTGGGGCTTTCTCAGCGATACGGTGCGGGAATATTCCAAACTGTCGCTTGACCTGATGCTGTTCGGCGAAGGCTACAACCCCTTGAAGTTCGGCAGCAGTGCATGGCTTCTCATCTCGGTTGCCGGCGCATGGCTGGTCAGGCGCTTTGCCAAGCTCATGCACAAGCGATCGAAGGCACCTGTCTGGGCGATCGTCATCGTCATCTGCGAGGCGAACTGGGCCTTCATCGGTCTCTACGTCATTTCGATCTGGCAGGGCGACATCCGCGCCTGGGTGGCCAAGCTTCCGGAAACGATCGGCCACTTCCTCGGCTTTTTCAATCCGGTTGGCGATGCCGCCGCGGCAACCGTCTTTCCGCCGACGGCCGAGGAAGCTTCGATCTCGCTTTCCAGGCAGGTGCGCGGCCTGTTCCTCTATGCTCTCTATCCTGTGGTCTGGCTGACCCTGGCCGCGCTGGTCTATGGCTATGATGTCAATGGCGAGCGCCCGCTGGCAGACGGACGCGCGGCGCGCGCGGTTTCGCGCTGGCAGGCACTGCCGAAAGCCGTCCGCGACTTCGTTTCGCATTTCATCGCGGGAACGGCCAAACGCTATAGAGCGCTGGCGGAGGGGGTGGGTCTTACCCTGAATTCCGGTCTCGGACTGACGCTCGCCGTCGTCCTGCTGTACAGGGTGCTGGATTGGGGTTCCGCCTGGGCATGGTATACCACATCGCGGCTGATCGGCCCGCATGACCTACCCTTATGGCAGATGATCGCTCAAGCCATTTCGCTTGTCTTCGGCAGCCCCAGCGCGCCCGGCGATGGCGTTCTCATCATGCCGATCAAGATCTGCCTGCTGGCCGCCGCGCTGGAGATCGGCTTTGCGCGGGGACGCCAGTGGCGCCGCAGCGGCAACTGACGTTATTTCAATCCCAATGGAAGGGACAGGGCATCCGGTCTTGTCGAGGCGAAGCTCAGCTGTACCGACAGGGAAGGAACCGCATCCGCCGGCACGACGAACTTTTCCTCGATGAGCGTGTCCGCGCCCTTGGCCGGCGGCTGGCGGGATACGGCATCGCAGCCATCGACAGGTGTCGCCTGTGGATCGAGATCGCGACTGATATTGCCCGAAAGAATGAAATTGAGGGGCAGCCAGCGGTGCCCCCCGGGGTCCGTCAAGGTCAACCGGCATTGCGTCCAGGAATCGCCGATCTCATCTTCGGCTTTTGCAGCCAGCCGCACGATCACGAGGCGCATCTGTCCGGGAAAGGTAATCTTTGCCTCACGCCCGTCGCCGATCAGCCTGGCCTGAGCGAGCGTCCATACTGCCCCGGCATAGGCTTGTCCGGCAATATCGTCATGGACCCGCAATTCGCTGCGCCGGACGTAGTCCTCGACATTGCGCCACGCGCCGATGGCGTAGTTGCCGGCCAGCAATGCGGGCAGACTGAGCAAGGACAACAGCCAAAGCCGCCTTTCCCGTCTAGACACCATTATTGGCGATCTCCGTATGCTGGCGCGTCTCGATGCTCCCCGGGTCGAGCCTGACGCGAATTTCCGATTCCAGTTGAGGCGACGGCTGCCTGGAAACGACCAGGGTCATATCGCGCGTTTCATCGTCCGGCAGTTCGAATATGAGGATGCCCGTGGTCGGCAGGCCGGGCTGCAATTCCTTGGCGGAAACGAGGCGAGGGGCGCCGTCCGCGCGATGGGTCTGCCGGTAAAGCCGGCCGGAGGCTCCCTCGATCGCCGCGGCCTGGATCGTCATCGTTTCGTATTTCGATTGCAGTTCGACACTGACGATCAGCCAGCTGCCGTCCGTTTGCCGCTCCGCCGGTTGGCCATAGCGTGTGAACGAGATCGTCTTGGCGCGCACAATCTTGTCGACCTTGACGCTGAACGCCCGGCTCGACACCGTGTCCCTCTGCAGGCCGGCAGTATCGATCGGCCCTGTCAGGACGGCATAGCTCGGGGTGGTCGATTGCAGAAAGGCCAGAATCACGGCCGTCGCACCCGCAAGTAGAAGGGAAAGAAGCAGCCGCATCAAGGGAGGGTTCCTCCCGTTGCCGGAGAGAGCGGTAGATCGACGCGTGCCACGTCGGTCGGATTGAACCATCCGGGCGCGGCATAGAGATTATCCTTGGCCTTATAGGTGGTGCCGACGATCGTCACCTTCACAATATCGGGCAACTTCTGGCTTGCGGGCAGTTCCCAGGCCGCCTTCACGGCCTCCGGCATCCTTGGCTGGAGATCCCAAAGCACATCGCGATCCCGGGGAAGGTAGAATTGTGGAATGGGCGCATTCGGAATGTTTTCGAGCTTCAGCGTATCGCGATACAGATTCGAGCTTTCCGCGGTTAGGTTCTCAAGCGTCAGGTCGATCGTCAGCACTTTCTTGCCGTCCGCGACATGCAGACCGTCCGGTGTCTGGCCGGCGGTGTTGGCGGAAACGAGAGTAACCTTCCACTGACCGGTATTGACGGCGGTGCCGGCGGCGACCTGCTCCACTTCCGCGCCCGTGCGGGTTTCATAGATCGAAAGCCCGAGGGACAGCGCGCCGGCGAGAAGTCCGCCGACACCGGCGACGATACGCGTGTAGAGTGCCTTGTTGGCTTTCCTGATGGCCGATTGCTTCATTGCCGGGTCCGACTTGGGATTGCCCTTGTCGCCGGTCTTTCCAAGGGAGCCCGGCGACAGGGCTTATTTGGCTCATGCACGCGCTATGGCAAGGGCGGCTTCCGCGGTCGCGGCCGTCTATCGGCTTCGCAAGTCGCAGATTATAGCTTGTAAATCGATTTGCAAAACCATTTGCAAATCGATTTACAATGACGTAGCGTGCTCGAATGACGACCATCGCCAAAGTTGCCAAGCGCGCCGGAGTTTCGCCGACCACTGTGTCGCATGTGCTGAACCATGCCGACCGGGTGTCGGTGGATTTACGCAAGCGGGTCCAGGAGGCGATCGCGGAACTCGGCTATGTGCCAAACCCGCTCGCGCAGAGCCTGCGAACCGGCCGCACCAATCTGGTTGCCATGCTGATCCCGGATATCCGCAACCCGTTTTATCCGGAAATGGTTCAGGCGGCTCAATCCGATCTCGAGGCGATCGGGGTCGATCTTCTGGTCTTCAACACGGATGTTCCGGGCGGCCACTCGCAAGAGCATGGCAAGCATTATCTCCGCCAGATCCGCAGCCGGCGGATCGACGGCCTCATCGTCGGCGATTTCGCCCTGCACGGCATGCACGATACGCTGTTCGAAATCGATCTGCCGACCGTGTTCATCGGAGATCTGCCGAACCAGGCGGTCGACAGCGTCAAGATCGACGATTTCGGCGGCGGCCATCAGATGGGGACTTACCTGGCCGGCAAGGGGCACCGGCGCATCGCGCATCTGACCGGCCCGTCGTTCTTTGCCGAGGCCATGGCGCGCGCCGCCGGCTTCGAGCAGGGATTACGCGACAGCGGCATCGAGCCGATTGCGGAACTGCGGCGCGAAGGGACTTATCTCGGCCCGTCGGGCGAAGAGGCGGTGGATTGGCTTCTCTCGACCCATGGAAACGATCTGCCGTCGGTGATCTTCTTCGGAAACTATCTGATGGCGGCCGGCGCGCTCGCGGCTTTTTTCGATCGCGGCATCAATGTGCCGAAGGATATCGGCATCGCCGTGTTCGGCGATCAGCCGCAGCTCGAATATGTGCGGCCCCGCATTACGAGGGTCGGCAATACGCCGTCGCTGCTTGCCCATCGCGCAATCGAGATGCTGCTGGAGAGGCTTTCGGGAGCTTATGCCGGGCCGGCGCGCTCGGAGGTGATCCCCTGCAATCTGCACGCTTTCGATACCGCATGAATTAAGGTGCCGTCGCCCGGGAGGAGTCGTGGCGGCGGTCAGGCAAAAGGGAGGAAGTCATGACTGGTAAAGACAAGTTCATTGCTGCCGCAACCCGTCGCGGCGTGCTCAAGGGCGGTGCTGTTCTCGCCGTCGGCGCCGCTGCCGGGTTGAGCGGTTTCCCCTATGTGTCGCGCATGGCCGTGCGGGCCCAGAGCGCGCCGCTGAAATTCTGGCAGTTCTATGCGCCGGGCGGCCCGGTGCAGAGCCAGATCGACTGGTTCGAAAAAGCGGTTGCGGCCTGGAACGACAGCCACCCGCAGAAAGTCGAGCTCGAATATGTGCCCAACGCCGAATACATCAACGGCCCGAAGCTCGCCACCGCCTTCGCCTCGGGCGAGGGGCCGGACATTTTCCTCATCTCGCCGGGCGATTTCCTGCGCTATTACAACGGCGGCGTCCTGCAGGACCTGACGCCGCACATCGACGCCAAGGAGGATTTCCCGGAAAGCGTGATCGCCAACCGGATGGTCGACGGCAAGATCTACGGTATCCCGATGGAAGTCGAGCCGATGGCGATGTACTATTCCGTCAAGGCTTTCGAAGAGGCGAAGCTGAACGAGAACGATGTTCCCAAGACCTGGGACGACCTGCTCGAGCTTGCCAAGAAGCTGACGACGCCGAAGCGCTTCGGCGTGCTGTTCGAGACCCAGCCCGGCTACTACCAGAACTTTACCTGGTATCCTTTCCTCTGGCAGGGTGGCGGGGAATTCCAGGGCAAGGACGGCAAGAGCGCCTTCGACTCGCCGGCCACGGTGCAGGCGTTGAAATTCTGGCAGGATGCCATCAATTCCGGGGCTGCACCGCGTCAGGTCATGGGCAGCGGCGCCAACGATACGGTCGCCAATCTCGCCTCGGGCTATTGCGCCATCCAGAACGTAGGCATCTGGGGCATCTCGCAATTGCAGAGTAATGCCAAGGATTTCGAATACGGCGTCTTCCGCCTGCCGACGCCACCGAACGGCAAGTATGTGACCGTCGGGGGCGGCTGGGCCTTCGTCGCCAACGCGAAGGGCAAAAATCCGGATGCGGCTGCGCAGTTTTGTGGCTGGGCGCTCGCTTCCAAGGAGAAGGATTCCGTTCAGCGCGTCGCCGACTGGTGCACCAAGGGCAAGTCGGACATGCCGCCGCGCGAAAGTGCGCTTGCAGCCGGCGGCGATGCGTTCAAGACCGGCATGATCGGCAAGTTTGCCTCGGACGTCTATCCGGGAGCGCGCGCCGAACCGCGCGTGCCGCCGGAGGTCTACAAGATCATCTCCGATGCGATCCAGCAGACACAGCTCGGCGGCGCCGATCCTCAGGCAACGGCGACCTCTGCTTCGCAACAGCTCGACTCGTTCCTCGGCTCTTATAGCGGTGCGCCGATCCTCTAGGAAATGCCGGCCGCTGCGCATCCAGCCTAGCGGCCGTCTCTCTTTTCGGGGCGAAATCATGACGACAATTGCAGATGCGACGACACGCCATGCAAATGGTAGACGCAAAGGCCTATCCGCCCGGCATGGCGAATGGATTGCCGGCTATCTCTTCGTGTTGCCCGAAGCGCTCGGCCTCTTCCTCTTTCTCGGCGTGCCGATGCTTCTGTCGCTGGTTTTGAGCGTATACGAGGTCAACGGCTTCGGCGGTTACAATTTCGTCGGCGCCAAGAACTATATTCGCATGTGGCACGATCCCCTGTTCTGGAAAGGGGCGAGAGTGACTGCGCTTTATGCCCTCATGCTCGTGCCGTCGCTCTATGTCACGGGCCTGGGGCTTGCGCTTCTCGTCCAGCAGACCAACCGCTTCAATGCGGTCATGCGCTCGATGTTCTTTGCGCCGAACATGGTCAGTCTCGTCGTCGTCGCGCTTGTCTGGCAATTCATGGTCATCGACAAGATCGGCGTCGTCGGCCAGACCATGTCTAGCTTCGGCCTTCCTGCAATTTCGTTCCTCGGCGACCCGAACTTTGCCTTGATCACCGTCGTCCTCGTCAGCGTATGGTTCCTGATGGGCTTCTACATGCTGATCTTTCTGGGCGGCCTGCAGGATATTCCCAAGGAGTATTACGAGGCCGCGATGATCGATGGTGCGGGGCCGGTCGAACGCTTTCGATACATCACGCTGCCGCTTCTGAAGCCGACCAGCTTTTTCGTGTTCATGGTATCGATGGTTGCCGCCGTGGCCGGTGCACAGGCTTTCGACATCATCTATGTCATGACCAAGGGCGGCCCGGCCAATTCGACGGCTGTGCTCATCGTCTACATCTACCAGCAGGCTTTCTCGTTCGGAGCCTTCGGCTATGCGGCTGCGATGTCGTCGGTCCTCGTCGTCGCGCTCATGGTCGTCACCGCGATATTCTTTGGTGTGACGCGCGGAGGGCGGTTCGATCATGCGGAATGATCATTCACACGCCTATCTTGGCCGATCACAGATAACACTGGTGCGCTGCCTGTGGATGCTGATCGCCGCCATACTGGCCTTGATGACGCTCTTTCCCCTGCTCTGGATGGTGTCCATCGCATTCAAGCCGGCCGCAGAGTCGTTTTCATCGACGCTCATACCGCAATCGCCGACCTTTGATAATTTCATCTATGTGCTGACCGGCGTTCCTTTCGTCCGATACATGCTCAACAGCTTCTTCGTCTCGGCGACCGTGACGATCGTGGCTCTCTTCTTCCATACCATGGCCGGTTATGCGCTTGCGCGGCTACGGTTTCCGGGCCGCGAGATCATCTTTCTTGCCATCTTTTCCACATTTCTCGTATCGCTACCCGTTGTGATCGTCCCGCTCTTCATCATCGTCAAAGCAATGGGCATGATCAATTCCTATGCGGGCCTGATCGTGCCGGCGATCTTCAATGCCTTCGGTATCTTCCTGCTGCGGCAATATTACCTCTCGCTGCCGCGCGAAATCGAGGAAGCGGCGGTGATCGACGGTGCCGGCTATTGGCGCATCTACTGGAGCATCATTCTGCCCTTGAGCCGGCCGATCATATCGGCGCTTGCCATCCTGTTTTTCCTGGCCAACTGGAATTCCTTCCTCTGGCCCTTGACCATTACGTCCAATCCCAACCTCTGGATGGTGCAGGTCGGCATCGCCAACTTTAAAAGCCAATATTCGGCGTCCTGGAACTACATGATGGCGGCCTCGACCATCGTCGCCATTCCCACGCTGATCCTCTTCGTGATTTTCCAACGGCAGATCATGGATTCGCTGAAGACCAGCGGCCTGAAATAGCCGTCTTCATTCAAGACAGGAGACCTTCATGAGCAATCTCGGCCTTTCCCCCCTGCGTGGGCTGGCAAAACTGCGCGAGGCAAAAACGCACCGCTTTTCGAGCTACGACCGCACCGGCGGCAATGACGATCGCTTCCATATCGAGCCGGGCAAGACCGAGATCATCGCCGAACATTCGGGCGCCGGCATCGTCACCCATATCTGGGCGACGCTTGCCTGCGAGAGCGAGAATTTCCTGCGCAAGATCGTGCTTCGCGGCTATTGGGATGGCGAGACCGAGCCGAGCATAGAGGCGCCGATCGGCGATTTCTTCGGCATGGGCCATGGCCGCACGGCGAACTACGCCAGCCTGCCCATGCAGGCAAGTCCGGAGGACGGCAAGGCATTCAACTGCTATTTTCCGATGCCCTTCGGCTCGCATATGAAGCTGACGATCACCAACGAGGCCGAACAGGATCTCCTGTTCTATTATTATGTCGATCTCGAACTGCACGAAAAGCTCGAAGAGGGCATGGGGCGCTTCCATGCGCAGTACCGCCAGTCGCGGCCGCAAGGGCTGAGCGATGCGGGCCTCACCAACGAGGAATATCTCTTCGGCGGCGAGAATGTCGACGGCAGGGAAAACTATACGATTCTGGAAGCCGAGGGCCGGGGTCATTATGTCGGCGTGCTCTATAGCGTCTATTCGCGGCGCCGCTCCGATGTGTGGGACTGGTACGGCGAGGGCGACGACATGATCTTCATCGATGGCGAGCCGGGGCTTTCTGTGCCCGATACGGTGCGCAAGCCCGATCCGCGCATCGGACCGAAGGCGGCGCTGATCGAGCCGCGCCCCGAATCCGCGCCCGGCGCCAACGATGCCTGGCCGCCGACGCTGCATGGCACCGGCACGGAGGATTATTTCAACACGGCATGGTGCCCGACTCAGGAATATAGCGCTCCCTATCACGGCATCATTGCCGGCGGCGGACCGAACTGGACCGAACCGGTGACGCTCTACCGCTGGCATATCGAGGATCCGGCCATTTTCCAGAAGCATATCCGCGTCACGATCGAGCACGGCCATGCCAACCGCCGGTCGGACGATATTTCCTCGGTGGCCTTCTGGTATCAGGCCGAGCCGCACAAGCCGTTCGGCGCATTTCCCGAAGTTGCCGAGCGCGTGCCGACCTTTCGGCGTCCGTTCAAGGAAATGGAGATCGCCGTCAGGAAGGCGAGGGGATGAGCGGCAGGCGAGGTCACATTGACCTATTCGGAAAGCTCGCCCCGACATAAGTCGGTTTGAACGATGCCAAAGCGCCGTCCCCTCATGGCGTTGCGGCGCCGGGACGTGTGCGATCCGCCCGATCGGGGCGAGTGGAATGGCCCCTGCGGTCTGGCGGCGTTTCTATCCTCCGCATGGATGAGATCCTGTGGATTCAATCTGAAAGCGGGATGCCCTCGTGCGAATGGATGAATTGAAAAGCCACCGGAATAGGGCGCTTTATATATTGGGCGCGAGACGCAGGAGGGTGGTTTCTTTCGTTCGGCCCGGGTAACACAAGCGGGCGAGTTGTCGGTCTCATGCGTCTCATCCTTGTCAATGATGTCTCGACCGTTCGCGGTGGCGCGACCAAGGTGGCGTTGCAATGTCTCGACGCCAGCAGGGATGCGGGCCTGACATGCGCCATACTGGTCGGCGATGATGGCGAGGGCCTGAAGCCGCGGTTTGCCGGCATCCGGACTGTCGCGCTCGGCGAGCGGCCTCTTCGGGAAGGTCCGACCGTCATCGACGTCTTTGCGAAAAACTACAACAGGCGCGCTTACGAGGCCATGGAGGGATTGCTTCGCGAGTCGCAGGAGGAAACCGTCGTGCATGTCCACGGCTGGTCGCAGATCCTGTCGCCGTCGATCTTCTACGCGCTTGCCAAGCATGAGGCCAAGGTCATCGTCACGGCGCATGATTTCTTTCTGAACTGCCCGAACGGCGGGCTCATCAATTTCCACAGCGGCGATATCTGTCATATCAAGCCGCTGTCCGCCGCATGCCTGGCGACCAATTGCGACAAGCGCAATTATTTTCACAAGCTCTGGCGTTTCCGCCGTGCCCTGACGCAGCGGGGTGTCGGCGAGGAGTTCTGGAGCCGCGTCGGCATCGTGCTGGCGCATGAAAACATGGAAGCGCATCTCCGCGCCGGTCCCCTGCGAAACTTCACGACGCTGCGCACGCCGACCGAACCGTTGACGCGAGGACCGGTGGCGGCATGGCGCAACCGCCGCACGGTTTTTCTCGGACGCATGTGCTGGGAGAAGGGCGTGCGCACGCTGGCGGACGCACTCAACAAGACGGGCAGGGCGGCCACGCTCATCGGACGCGGCCCATTGCTTGCGGAGATGCAGCGCGCGCTGCCGCATTGTTTCGTGCCCGGCTGGCTGAGCGATGAGGAGGTCGCAAGGCTTGCCGGCGAAGCGCGCGTTTTCGTCATGCCGTCCCGCATGCCGGAGCCTTACGGGCTGGTTGCGGCCGAAGCGCTGATGTCCGGAATTCCGGTCATCGTCAGCAGCAACGCACTGATCGCAAAGGAAGTCGAGAGGAGCGGCGCCGGCCTGGTTTTCGACAGCGGCGATGCGGATTCTCTGGCGGGGAGACTGGCCGAGACCGATGACGACCATCTGATGCGAAGGCTGAGCGTAGGCGCATTTGCCCTCGGCAAACGCATCGCGCCGAGCAGAGCGGAATGGGAGCGCCGCATGGTGGATATCTATATGGGGCGGAGCGGCTTTTTCGCGCATTAGAGCAACTCCGGGAACTGTGCGCAGCAGCTTTCCGTCGGGCATCGCGTGCAAACAGAGAAAATAGAGCGGATCCGCGATTCCGTGAAACGCGGAACCGCTCTGGCGGGGGAGGGTGGACCATGGGACGTGCTTTGGTGACGGGCGGCTGTGGTTTCGTCGGCCGACATCTTGTCCGGCGACTTCTTGCCGAAGGGCTCGATGTCGTTTGCGTCGATGCGCTTGTGGCTGGAACGGGCGCGCTTCACCCCGATCTGTGGCAGCGTCTGCCGCGTTCCCGTTTCGCCTTCCTTCAGGAGGATTGCCGCGCCTTTTTTGCACGTCCGCCGGAGCAATTCGACTATGTCTTTCATCTGGCAGCACTGGTCGGCGGCCGCGTGACGCTGGAGACGCAATCGCTCGATGTCGCCGAGGACCTTGCGGTCGATGCGGCGCTATGGCAGTGGGCGACACGCGCAAGGCCGGGCGCGGTGATCTTCTTCAGTTCCAGCGCGGCCTATCCCGTATCGCTGCAAACCCTTGAAAATCATCGGCTGCTGTCGGAGGAGATGATCAACTTCGATGCCGCCGTCGGCGTGCCTGATCTCAGCTATGGCTGGGCGAAGCTGACCGGCGAATATCTGATGAAGCTCTATGTCGAACGTTATGGCCGAAGGGCAATCGCCTACCGGCCATTCAGCGGCTACGGCGAGGATCAGGATGCCGCCTATCCCTTTCCGGCGATCTGTCGCCGCCTGCTTGCGGAAAAGGGCGCGGCGGAGGTCTTCGTTTGGGGGTCGGGCCGTCAGCGCCGTGATTTCATCCACATTTCCGATTGCATCGAGTTCATCTGGCGGACCAAGGAATTGCTTCCGGACGGCGCCAGCCTCAATCTTTCGACCGGCACGGCCACCTCTTTCATCGAACTGGCAGAGACCATCAGCCGGCAGATCGGTTGGCAGCCGGCCGTCGTCGGCCGGTCGAGCCATCCGGAGGGTGTTTTCTACCGCTGCGGGGATACGGCCATGCAACGTTCCTACGGGCTGACGCCGCAGGTCAGCCTGGAGGCGGGGATCGCGCGAACGCTGGAGCATCTGCGGGGCCTGCCTGCGGCCTATGCCCTGGCGATCTGAACATGAGCGATCGACACTCCCGCAGCTTGCGGCGAAACAAGCGCGCCTTTGCAGGCGAGCGTAGCAGTGGCTGCATAGCTGCATTGCACAAAATTTAGGTGCAATGCGGCGAAAAAAGCGGCATAAAGCACACAGCTGATGCACATGGCGGCTTTCCTCCCAGTTCCGCCGCAGCAGCTGTTCCCCTCTGGAGGTTTTTGACCTTCACACCTTATGGGCCGCGGTTTTCCGCTGGCCCTTTTTTCTTTTTAATCACCGTGCCCGCTTTACGATTCCGATTCGAGAGCATGCTTCACGCGCCACACGGCGATGATGACGGCACAGATGACGATCGGGATCGACACCAGCATGATCACAGGACTGAGGTGATAGCCGGCGTGATCCAGCGCTTCAAACCCTGTCTTCAACAGGCTGAGCAGGTAATAGCTGATCGCGATGATCGAAAACCCCTCCACTGCCCTTTGTATCTTCACCTGCGTCGCTGCGCGATCGGCCATGGCCTGGATCTGAACCAGATTCTGATATTCGATTTCGACCTGAATGCGGGTTTGAAGAAGATCAATCAGATGCATCGTCGCATGGGATAAGCGATCCAACCGCACGGCTGTCGCGGCGCATGTGCGTATTGCGGGCTTGAATCTCCGCGCGACGAATACTCCGAAGCGCTGGAAACCGTCGACATGTGCCTCGCGCAATTCGGCGATGCGTTCTTCGACAATCTGCGCATAGGCGGCTGTTGCGCCAAAACGATTTCGAGTTGCCGCCGCCGCCGAAATGATTTGAGACGACAGCCCCGTGATCTCGTCGAGCAGCGCCTTGTGCTCGGACGACGATGTGGCCAGATTTCGATCCGTCAGTTCGACGAGCTTTGAATCGAAGGCATCGAGCCGGGGTGCGAGCCGGCGCGCTTCGGGTAGTCCCAGGAGCGCCATGGACCGGTAGGTCTCGATTTCGTAGATCCGCCGCACCATTCTTCCCAGCCGATATGCATTCAGCTCCTTGTTGAACAGGACGATGCGGCTCGTCTCGTCGGGGCGCACGCGGAAATCGGAGCAGATCTGGGCCGCTCCGCCGCCGATCGAAGATGCAGCGGTGTCGCCAAAGCCAAAAGCGCTCAGCGCCGGGCCGAGATCGGAAGGAGCAGGGCCCGCTATCAGAATGGACGTCCTGCAGACAAGGCTGGCGCCCGGCGCCCCGGCCAGTTCCTGTGCTTCCGAAAGCGACAGCCCGCCGTCGGGCCAGTCGGTGACGTCTTCGTCGAGTTCCCGGACAGTGGTGATGGTGACGAACTCGGTGTGATATTCGACCTGGCTGCGGATCTTCTCGCCTTGCCCTTCGGCTGCGGCGACCACGGCCTGGGTTTTGTGCAGCCCCACGAACTCCTTCGGAAGAAGAGCGACGTGCTCGACGAATGCGGGACCGTTGAAATAGATTGACGGCCGGGCATGTAGTTCTGCATTGAAATCCGTAGACACCTGCCTCGCCCCCCACGATTTTCAGCATCAGCTTGCTTTACCAACCGCACGATCGGTTTGCCAAGAATTTCGCGCGCTGCGACCCGATGTCGCCCGTGGATGCGGAAATGACGCATTGAGCGTCTTCCAGTCGAGCGATGGCAGCGACGGCCGCTTCGTCTGGTAATAACCGCGCAATGCGGGGTTCCGACAGGGCAAGGGAGGGGCCGCATCGGTTTCGACGAGGCCGAAGACGGTCCCGGCCGCGCGCACGAGGATCTCCGGCTGTCGCCGTATGACTTGCGCGATCGCCGGACAAACAGTACCGTAATATTCATTCGAATATAACGCTGCTGTCGACCATGTCTCTTCTTCTGAATTACAAGCGCGCTCCCGGGTTGACGATCCCCGATCTCAATCCGCCGCAAAGTCTGGAAAAGGCCCTGAATTTGGATTCGGGGGCCAAGCAGCAGCGGTTGAAGACCTGGGATCTCTCGCCGATGTTTCATTGTTCGATCGTCGGGACGTGCCTGACGACGGGCGAGCTGCGGCAGGTGCTGGCCAAGGTTGGCGACATCGACGTGAAGACGGCTTCGGATCACGCGCTGCACAGCCGAGGGGTCAGGGCGGCAGGTCAGCGCGACATCGCCGGAAAACTGCTGAACAAGGCTCTCGACAAGCGCCACGAACGGATCGTTAAGCGTTTCGCCGCGCTTGGAACCGCCGAGGAGATAAGGCAGCACTGGAATGCGGCGGTCGACGAGGGGGATATTTCAGGCGCCTATTGGGCGGCGATGAGCCATCCCATGAGCGATCGTACCCTCGTCCAGGCCATATTCGGCGAGGTGCATATGCTTTCGCATATCGTCGGCAGTTCGAGCCGGCTCGATCTTGCCCGGTTGCGCAAGCTTCAGATCGACCTGGAGGCGAAGGACGAAAAGCTCGCGAAGCAGGAAGATCGCATTCGTAACGTCTCGGAGGAGCGAAACGGGCTGCTACAGCGCGTCGAGCAATTGGAGGCGAGCCTGGCCCGTGCGCGGGCGCTTGCGGTCGAGTCACGACCGGCTTCCGGCGATGCGGGAAAGGATATGGGCCTCCTTGGAAGGCTGGACAGTGCCCAGCAGCGGGCGGAGGAGCTTGGTATCCGCCTGGCTGCGATGGAGGCGAAGCTTTTTGAGGCCGAAAGACGGTCCTCGCAGTTCGCGGAGGAAAATCAGGCGCTGAAGCGCGAGCTCGATGTCGTGGCAAATCTGCTCGAGCCGGAGGATGGGCCGGCTGCCGTGGACACGATGACGGCGGCGGGTGGTTCCATTCTTTATGTGGGTGGGCGGCGCAATCTGTCGGAGCGCATCCGCGCGATCGGACGGAGCCGCGGCTTTGACGTGCTGTTCCATGATGGCGGGATGGAGGACAATCTGTCCCTTCTGCCGGCTCTGGTCGGCCAGGCGGCGTCCATCGTCTTTCCGGTCAATTGCATCAGCCATTCGGCCGCTGGCATCGTCAAGCGCCTGTGCCGCGAGAGTGGCAAACGCTATCTGCCATTGCGGTCAGCCAGCCTCGCGAGCTTCATGGCCGTCGTCGCAGAGATTGCGGCCGGCGGATAGCGGCGCTGTATGTCCTGGTATTTTCGCCGGTTCGCGCGCCGGCCGACTTCCCTGTGCCGGTCGTTTGGCGGTGATTTCGCCATTGCCTCAATCGGCCGGCGGTGCGCCTGGATCATCCTTGGGAGCGGGCAAGACCAGCCGCCAACGAAAGAGCTTGATCGGGTCATCGCTATATTCCATGAAATATAACGCTGACCCGACGAGGATTGCTTATGCTGATCAGACATCTTTCCTTTTTCGTCACTCTTGCGGAAGAGAAGCATTTCGCGAGGGCAGCGGATCTCTGCAATGTCACCCAGCCGACGCTATCGGCCGCCATCCGCAAGCTTGAGGACGACCTGAAGACGACGCTGATCGTGCGGGGGAACCGCTACATGGGCCTGACGCCGGATGGCGAGCGCGTCCTCGAATGGGGGCGTCAGATCCTGTTCGATTACGACAGCCTGCAGAAGGATCTCAGCGGATCGCAGAAGGGACTGGCCGGTACTTTGCGCCTTGGCGTCGTTCCCGCCGCCATGCCCGCGGTGTCGTTTCTGTCGGAGCGCTTCAGCGAGGATCATCCCGACGCGACGATCGAGATCAGGTCCATGACCTCGCGTGCCATCCAGCATGGGCTCGACACTTTCGAGATAGACGGCGGCCTGACCTATCTCGACAACGAGCCGCTGGAAAATGTCAGGCGCATCCCGCTTTATCATGAGCGCTATGTCTTTATCTGCCGCTCCGATCATCCCTTCGCGGACCGCCGCTCCATCACCTGGGCGCAGGCCGTGTCGGAAACGCTCTGCCTCCTGAGCGAGGACATGCAGAACAGGCGCATCCTCAACGACATCGCCGCATCGGCCGGCCTTACGATGAAGCCGCCGGTGGTAAGCAACTCTTTTCTCGCCGTCTGCGCCCATATCCGCAACGGCCTGTGGTGCAGCATCGTGCCCCATACCTTTTTCTACGTCTTTGGAGACAGGTCCGACTTGGTCGCCATCGACTTGACGGATCCGCATCAAACGCACGCCGTCGGTCTGGTCATTTCCGATCGGATGCCGCAATCGCCGATGACGAAGGCATTGATCCGCTGTCTGCACGGTGCTGATTTCGACCGCGATTTCCAGGACCGGATGCCGGCAGGCCCGGTGCCATCGACGTTGTCTATCGCGCGGTAGAAAGCTTTCATTTGCCTGCTTTCGGATGCCGTGAGAGCATTCTCCTCGTTGAAACGATGTTCCGTGGAAACGGAACGCGGCTTCGGGAAACACCGGCTACTGACCTGCCTCGGGCAACCGGGTGCCGGCCAACTCCTCCAGAAACGATTTCTGCGAACGGCGGATAACTTCACGCTGCCGGCGGTGTCTCCTGTTGCCCAAATCCAAGGAGATGAACATGGCTAAGGTAGTTTGCGTTCTTTATGACGATCCGATCAACGGCTATCCGGCATCCTATGCCCGGGATTCCCTGCCGGTTGTCGAGTGCTATCCCGATGGGCAGACGCTGCCGACGCCGAAGGCGATCGACTTCGTTCCCGGCAGCTTGCTGGGCAGCGTGTCCGGCGAGCTCGGACTGCGTAACTATCTGGAATCGAACGGTCACAGTTTCGTTGTCACCTCGGACAAGGATGGGCCGGATTCGGCGTTCGAGCGGGAACTGGTCGATGCCGACGTCGTCATCTCCCAGCCGTTCTGGCCCGCCTACCTCACGGCCGAACGCATCGCCAAGGCGAAGAAGCTGAAGCTGGCGCTGACGGCGGGTATCGGCTCGGACCATGTGGATCTTCAGGCTGCCATGGAACGCGGCATCACCGTGGCGGAAGTCACCTACTGCAATTCGATCAGTGTCGCAGAACATGTGGTCATGACGATCCTCAATCTGGTACGCAACTACACCCCTTCGCATCAATGGGCCGTCGACGGCGGATGGAACATCGCCGATTGCGTCGAACGTTCCTACGATGTCGAAGGAATGCATGTCGGCACGGTGGCCGCCGGGCGCATCGGCGTCGCGGTGCTGCGCCGCCTCAAGCCTTTCGGCATGCATCTGCACTATACCGACCGTCACCGCCTGCCGAAAGAGGTGGAGACGGAGCTGGACCTGACGTGGCATGAGACGCGTGAGGACATGTATCCCGCTTGCGATGTGGTGACGCTCAACGTGCCGCTCCATCCGGAGACGGAGCATATGATCAATGACCAGACGCTGAAGCTCTTCAAGCGCGGCGCCTATCTGGTCAACACCGCACGCGGCAAACTGTGTGACCGCGACGCCGTTGCCCGGGCACTGGAGAGCGGGCAATTGGCCGGCTATGGCGGCGATGTCTGGTTCCCGCAGCCTGCACCGAAAGATCACCCGTGGCGGAAGATGCCGCATAACGCCATGACGCCGCACATTTCGGGCACGTCGCTGTCGGCGCAGACGCGCTACGCGGCCGGCACGCGTGAAATCCTCGAATGCTTCTTCGAGAACCGTCCCATTCGCGATGAATATCTCATCGTTCAGGGCGGCAATCTCGCCGGCGTCGGCGCTCACTCCTACTCAAAGGGAAATGCGACCGGCGGGTCGGAAGAGGCCGAGAAATTCAAGCGTAGCTGAAGCAATTCCGGGAGAAGTGCGCCGCGGTTTTCCCGGAATTGCCTGAAGACAAAAGGATGGGAACGGACGCTGCCCGCGATCCGTGCCCGTCCCATTCCTGAGCCGGGTTGAATGGATTTCGTGGCCACTCAATGAGTGGCCACTGTCCAGAAATAGTAGGCGAGCGGAATGGCAAGAAGGTACATGCCGATGGAAACCTGCTTTGCTTCTCCCGACAACACCTTGACGATGACGTAGAACAGCAGTCCTCCGGCGATGCCAGTGCCGAAGCTGTTCGAGACCAATGTCAGCAGGACCATCATCAAGGCGGAAAGACCGTCGGAGAAATTCTCCAGATCGACCCGTTTCAACGCGCTGAACATCGACATGCCGACGAGGATCAGGGCCGGTGCGGTCGCCGCGGCCGGGATCATCAGCGCGATCGGCGTGAAGAGCAGCGTGAGGGCAAACAGGGCCGCGGTCGCAAGCGAGGCGAAACCGGTGCGGCCTCCGGCTTCGGCGCCGGTGGCGGACTCGACAAGGGCCGTTGCGGACGGAATGCCGAGCAGAGGGCTGATCGTGGCCGCGATCGAGTCGACGAGGAACGGCTTTCCCAGATCCTTCATGTTGCCCTCTTCATCGACCAGGCCGGCCTTCGCGCCGACGGCAAGCGTCGTGCCGAGCGTCGAGAAGAATTCCGAAGCGAAGAAGGCAAAAAGATAGGGGAAATACTGTATCTTCAGGGCACCGAGGAAATCGAGCTGAAGCCCGGTTTCCGCAATGCCGTGCGGTACTCCGAAAAGCGTATCCGGTACTTTCGTGATTCCAAGCGGAATGCCGAGTAGCGTGCTGCCGAGAATGGCCCACAAGATCGGTCCGGGCACTTTGCGGCCGCGCAGGAACACCGCCAGGAAGATGCCGAAAATGGCAACGATTGCCTGCGACGAGTTGAGCGAGCCGAGCATGAGCGCGTGGCTGCGGGCATTGACGTCGACCAGGCCCGCATTCTTGAAGCCAAGCAGCGCTATGAACAATCCGATGGCCGCGCCCAGACCGAGCTTGATCTGGGCTGGAACCATGCGCGCGATGACCTGCCGCACGCCCAGCACGGTCAGCAGAACGAAGATGACGCTCGACCAGAACGAAATGGCAAGGCCGGTCTGCCAGGGAATGTGCTCCACGGCCGCCATCGTCGGCCCTACCAGAACCGATCCGCCGATGCCGGGGCCGACCACGAAGGGCATATTGGCGTAGAGCGCCATGAAGAGCGTCGCGCCGATGATGACCAGAATGGTCGCAGTCGTCGCGGCGGCGCGGTCGATGCCTCCAGCCGAAAGCAGGGATGGGATCACGACGAGCAGGTATGCCGAAGCCAGGAAGGACGTGATGCCGGCAATGATCTCCGTCTTCGTATTGGTGTTGCGCTCGCGCATGCGAAAATAGCTCTTCCACCGCGCTTCGGATGCGCCGTCCGGCTGCCCGACATTCATATTTGTGGCCATTGCACGTATCTCCTAAATCGGCAAACGCTGCCGCGCGGCGAGTGACATCAGTTTTGGCTTGCAGCCAGAAGCGGTCTGATTTCCCGGGTCGTCCCATCCGTCAGCCCAAGGTCGGTGACGTGTGGGCCGGGGTTGCATGCGAGGCTGGCTCCGACGACTGCCTTGAAGGTACGGATTGGCGGCATCCAGTCGGCGATCGAATCGGCTGCCGCACGGAGCCTGGCGAAATCGTCGGCGACCTCCTGCGCGGGGGCGTCCGACAGCAATCCGCAGACGGGCAGCGGCAGCACCGCCGTAACCTTGCCGGCGGCCGCGGTCGCCATGCCGCCGCCCGCGTCGATGACCGCATTGGCGGCAGCGGCCATGTCTTCCGGATCGCGACCGAAGACGGTCAGGTTATGGCTGTCATGCGATATGGTCGTCGCCAGGGCGCCACGCCAATGGCCCCAATCTTCCAGAATGCCGATGACGGGCGAGGGGTTATTTCTTCCGTGGCGGTGGATGACCGCCATCAAGAGCATGTTGTCGGGCAGAACGAGTTTGCCCGCGTCCGTACCGACGACGGCCTCCCCCCATTTGGTGAAACGGGGACTGACGACGGTATTGACGCGCGCCTCGGTCATGCCCGGCAGCGCGATGGCAAAGTCGGCGGCGGAAAGTTTTTCAAGTTTCACGGTGTCGCGATAAGCGTCCATGGACGGGCGATCGGCGCCTGCGATGAGCCTGCCGTCTCTGGCAACCTCGGCTCCCGAGGCATAGACACGCTCGACAGCGATCTTTTCCAGATCGGCCAGGATGACGATATCGGCGCGGCGGCCGGGCGCGATCAGCCCCAGATCGTAGCGATTCAGCCACATGGCGGCGTTGAGCGTGGCGGCCCGGATGGCATCGATCGGGTTCATTCCATAGCCGATCAGACGCCTGAGAACGGAGGACATCGCCCCGTCGCGCACGAGGTCGTCGGGGAAGACGTCGTCGGTGCAGACCGTCAGCGTTTGCGGCAGATGCGGCAGTTTCTTCAAAGCCTCGATTACGCCGGGCAGGACATAGTCATGGGAACCGCGAAGCTCTATGGTAAGGCCGGCCCGCAATTTCGCCAGCAGGTCTTCGCCCGAGGTGATCTCGTGATCCGATTGGATGCCGGCGGAGGCAAAAGCCTGCAATTCCGCGCCTTCAAGGCCGCGCGCGTGGCCGCAGACACGCTTGCCGCTGGCAAGTCCGGCCTCGACGATACCGCGCATCGGCTCGCTTCGCTCGAGGACACCGCGCATATTCATCACTTCGGCAACGCCGGTAATCTCCGGCCAGCTCAGCATGGTCGTCATTTCACCGGCCCTGAATTCCGCGCCGGCGAGCTCAAGGCCGGGTGCCGAAGGCACGCAGGACGGCGCCAAAGTCAGGAAGCGCAGCGGCAGCCGCCGGGTTTCCTCGAGTGCCCACCGAATGCCGTCCAGGCCGGCGACGTTGCCGATTTCATGCGGATCCCAGCAGACCGTGGTCGTTCCCTGGGGAACGACGGTTTCCGCATACCGCCTCGGCGTCACCATCGAGCTTTCGACATGCATATGCGTGTCGATAAATCCGGGAGCGATGTAGCGTCCCGAGGCATCGATGGTCTGCCCGGCGTCCGTCCTGGTCGCGGCGGCATGCACGCTCGCTATCAACGGGCCGACAAGACCGATATCGGCCGGCCTCATCTCGGAGGTCGCCACGTCGACAAGCGTTCCGCCGACGATGAGGACATCGAACGGCTCCAGCCCGCGCGCGGCCCGCACGGCACGATCGCGCAGTTCGGAGGAATTGAGGTCATGGGGTTCATTCGGCATTTTTGCCTCCCTTGGCTAAAGCCGACGGGCGCGCTGTGGATCGTCTCACAACAAGGTCGGTCGGGAAAATTCTGCTGGCATCGGATTCGCCGACAACGAAGGAGAGCGCGTGGTTGGCCACCGCTTCCAGATCCTGCCGGACAGTGGTGAGAGGAGGAGAGACGATTTGAGCCCACATCAGATCGTCGAAGCCGGTGAGCGACAGATCGTCCGGTATGCTGCATCCCCTGTCTCGCGCGGCAATGGCAAAGCCTATGGCGAGGGCGTCATAGGCGGCCGCGCAAGCCGTAAAGCGATGCAGGTCGAGTTCGCGGCCGAGGGTGCATCCTGCTTCGAAACTTGCATCGCTATATTTCAATGCCGGTTCAATCCCGGCAGAGCGGAAGATTTCGCACATCCCTCCGACGCGTTCGTGCGCCACCAGCGAATTCTCCGGGCCGGCGAGCACGAGAAGCTTGTCATGACCGAGTTCGATCAGGTGGCGCGCGATCATGCGACCGCCCTCGCGGTGATCGCTGGCCGCAATGTTGCCGGCGGTGGCAGCGCTGTCGATGACGGCTATCGGGACGGAAACGTTCTCCGGCGCAACGGTCGTGCCGCGCGTCGGTATGACGATCAAAGCATCGACGCCGCGGGCGATCATGTTTCTGATTTCGAAATCCTGCTGCCCGGGGTCGCCTTGACTGTCGCCGATCAGGACGGCAAGGCCCCGTTGCTTGGCAGCCCGCTCGATGGCCTGGGCAAAAGCGGGAAACAAAGGCTGCCCGATGTTCGGGACCAGCAGGCCGACCGTATTGCTCTTGCCGGTGCGCAGAGCGCGCGCGGCGTGATCCGGCACATAGCCCAGCAAATCCGCCTCGACGCGAATTTGGCTGGCAAGGGCGGGCGAAACGCGCCCCTTGCCCCGCAGCGCATTGGACACGGTTGCCGTGGAGACACCCAGCCGGTTTGCAATTTCGCGAATGGAGGAGGGGCGTGCCTGATTCATTTGACGGGCGCTCGAACTATATTGATTAATCGATTAATCAATATGGCGCGATTTTGCAAGCGAATCTTTGCGGCTCCGTTCAGCCCGCCGAATTCCTCGGAGGGATACATACGGTCCTGCGATGCTGTGATGAAATGGAAGCCGTCGTCCCCTCAGCTTCTCGGAAGCTTGGCGGGAAGAGGAAAATACATTTTCCGCAGGCGTTTAGCCATGAAACGGGACTACGCGCTGGCCGCGCCGTCTCCAGGGGCGGCATGAATGGCGCGATATGCCGGAAGATGAATTCGGGCTTTTCGATTATCTCGATTCGCGGTCGATATCTCGTCGCAGCACCACCGCCGTCGTGATATCTTCCACCGTCTCGTGGCTGGCGATCATGTCGCGGACCTGATTGAGGTCGTTGATGGATGCGGCTTCCAGTTCGATGACGAGGTCGAGCTGGCCACTCACGGACGAAACGCGGCGTACCTCGGTATGGCGCGCAAGGAGATCAAGCAGGCCCAGCGCCGGTGTGCGCTTGAGGCTGACGAGGAGGATAGCGCGAATAACGTTGGCATCGATTTCGCCGATGTCGGCACGATAGCCCCGGATCACGCCGCTGCGCTCGAGGTTGGTGACACGCTCGCTCGTCGCGCTTCTCGATAATCCGATCCTGCCGGCCAGAGCCTTTACCGCGATGCGTGCCTCTTTCGACAGGATTTCGAGTATCTCGCGATCTTTGACGTCAAGGTCACGCATCATCTTCTCACTTTATGGCCGACGGTTTGACGGTCCGTTCCGACAAACTGACGGTTCGCTCCGACAGGATACTGGCGGGATCCGGCAGGATACTTGATGCCTGAAAACGGATTGCATGCCAAGCTGTCCGGGAGAAAAATAGCTTGGAAAAACAATACCTATGACCGACCTCTCCCACCCAGCTCCCCAGTTTTCGGCAGGCGATGCCGAGACGCTCGCTCGCGACATATTTGGTGTCACGGGCAAAGCCTCGCCGCTCGACAGCGAACGGGATCGCAACTATCGGCTGAAGACAGGGGGCGACGCCGATTGGATCCTGAAGATTGTCAATTCCAGCGAGCCGAGGATCGAAAGCGAGTTTCAAACCGCCCTGCTTCATCACCTCGCGAACGCCAACGCCAAGCTGGCGGTCCCGCATCTGAAATCCAGTCTGGCGGGCGACTTCCTGGCGTCTGCGACCGGTTCGAACGGAGAGACGCATGCCTTGCGCCTGGTCGGCTGGCTGAAGGGTACGCCCCTTGCCCAGGTCGGCAGGACATGCGAGCTGATGCGCGGTCTTGGCCGTTCCCTTGGCGAACTCGACCGCGCATTGCAGGGTTTCATTCATCCCGGCGCCTTGCGTGATCTCGATTGGGATCTCCGTTACGCCGCGCGCGCGCGTTCGCGCCTGCACTTCGTACGCGACCCGGAGAAGCGAGCCATCCTCGAGCGGTTCCTTGAGCGCTTCGAAACCCTTGTCGAGCCTAAGCTTCCGCAGCTCCGCGCCCAGGTCATCCATAACGACGCCAACGACTGGAATGTCCTTGTCGATGATCAGGACAATCAAAGAATTTCGGGCCTCATCGATTTCGGCGATGCCGTCCACACCGTCCTGATCGCGGAGGTCGCCATCGCCTGCGCCTATTCCATCCTGGACATGGACGACCCGATCGGCGCAGCGGCGGCGCTCGCTTCCGGCTTCCATGAAAAATATCCGCTGCAGGCCGAGGAGCTCGACGTTCTTTTCGATCTCATCGCCATGCGCCTCGTAACCAGCGTCACCTTCTCCGCCTCCCGCCACGACCAGACCGGGGACAATCCCTATCTTGCGATCAGCGAGGCGCCGGCATGGCGCCTGCTCGAAAAGATGGATGCGATGAATCCCCGGCTCGCGACCGCCATTCTGCGGAAGGCTTGCGGCCTCGATGCGGTCGATGGAGCAGGCGCGGTGCGCCGCTGGATTGCCGACAGCAGCAAGACTTTTGCCGCTATCGTGCGTCCGGCGCCCGCCACGATGAGCAAGGCGATCGTTCCTTACGGCGACGCGTCGCATGTCATGACCGTTGCTTCCGCCGATCAGCGGCCCCAGGAGGCGACCAGATGGTGGACGGATTTTTCCGATCAACACAAAGTCGAACTCGGCGTTGGACCGTGGGGGGAGAAAAGGACGGTCTATACGGACAAAGCCTTCGAATCGCGCTTCATCGAAGGCCAGCGGCGCATTCACCATCTCGGCGTCGATCTTTTCATGCCGGCAGGAACGCCGCTTTATTCGCCTGTGGCCGCGACCGTCAAAAGCGTCGAGATCGAACACGAGCCGCTCGGCTATGGTGGGCTCATCGCGCTTGAGCATGCTCCCGAGGGCTGCCCGCCCTTCGTCACTCTTTGGGGTCACATGGCGCATGAGGCGCTTGCCCGGCTGAAGCCCGGCGATCGCCTGGAAGCCGGTGCGCTCGTCGGCCATATGGGCGATATCCACGAAAACGGCGGCTGGACACCGCATTTGCACTTCCAGATTTCGACCGACGTTCATCTGACGGCGACTGAAATCATCGGCGTCGGCGAATCCGCCTATCTCGACGTGTGGGCGGAGATTTTCCCCGATGCGTCGGTGCTTGCCGGTCTTCCGCCGGAGACCTTTGCGCAGCATGGCCGGACGAGAGAGGAGCTGGTGGCCAAACGCAGGCAGCTGCTGCTGCCCAACCTTTCGATCTCCTATTCTGAGCCGATCAAGTTCGTCCGCGGCGACGGCGTGTGGCTGATCGACAATCATGGCAGAGCCTATCTGGATTGCTTCAACAATGTTTGCCATCTCGGGCATGTGCATCCCGACGTCGTCGAGGCCCTTTCGCGACAGGCGGGGCTACTCAATACTAATACGCGCTATCTGCATGACGCCATCGTGGAGTATGCCGAGCGTCTGACGGCAACCTTGCCGGAAGGCCTGGCGGTGGCTTCCTTTGCATGTTCGGGAAGCGAGGCGAACAGCCTGATGCTCCGGATGGCACGCAACCATACCGGACGCGACGAAGCGATCGTCCTTGACTGGGCCTATCACGGCACGACGCAGGAACTGATCGATCTCAGCCCCTACAAATACAAGCGCAAGGGCGGCAAAGGACGTCCCGATCATGTCTATGAGGCCGTTATCCCGGACGGATACCATGCCCCTGAAGACTGGCCCGCGGAGGAGCACGGCAGGCGCTTTGCCGAAAGCGTCGCCGAACAGATTGCCGCCATGCGCAGCAAGGGGCGTGCCCCCGCGTTCTTTCTGGCGGAATCGATCCCCAGCGTTGCCGGGCAGGTCTTCCTTCCGGAGGGATATCTGAAGGATGTCTATGCCATGGTGCGCGCCGAAGGCGGCCTGTGCCTTGCCGACGAGGTGCAGGTTGGATTCGGTCGCGTGGGAAGCCATTGGTGGGCCTTCGAGACCCAGGGCGTGGTTCCGGACATCGTTTCCATGGGCAAGCCCATCGGCAACGGTCATCCCATGTCGGCGGTGGTCGCGACGCGCGAGGTGGCGGAGAGCTTCAACAACGGCATGGAGTATTTCAACACCTTTGCCGGCAATCCGGTTTCCTGCGCCGTAGGGCTGGCAGTCCTCAATGTGATCGAGCGCGACAAGCTGCGGGACAATGCCCTGGACGTCGGCAATTGTCTCCTGAACGGCTTTAGAAAGATGCAGGAACGGTTCGATATGATCGGCGACGTTCGCGGTCTTGGCCTGTTTTTGGGAATCGAGCTTGTCACGGACCGCAAGACGAAGGCGCCGGCGACGGATCTGGCGCGGAAAATCAGCGATGGCGCCCGGACGCGCGGCGTCCTGATGGGGACGGAGGGGCCGCACGACAATGTCCTGAAAATGCGGCCGCCGATGATCTTCAGCCGGGCAAACGCGGACCATCTGCTCGATGTCCTGAGCGCGAGCTTCGAGGCTGCCCTGAGGTAGTTCGCAAAGCACTGCCATGCCGCCTTTGAAGGCCACATTCCCGTTCCGGAAACGGTCGGGAATGTGGCCTTCTTTATGGGATCTGATCGGCCGCCGTTGCGACCGTTGTCCCGGCACGCCTTGCCTTGCTTGCCGGGATCGGGGATGCGTCGGCGACATAATGCCGGTCGATTCCGGCAATGTGTCAGGCGCGCTGACACCTTGCTTGGTGCTTGGACAAAACGGCTATGCAAAACTCCGGTGGTGAAGGTTGCTGGCAAACCGACAAAACGAAACAAAATGCCAACAGAGGAAACCGGACGTGTTGAATCATAAGCTTACCAACCTGATAGCCGCAGCAGCGATGGCTATTACGGCGACATTTTCCCTTTCGCATGCGCATGCCGATGAACTGAAGACATTGCAGGAATCCGGCGAGCTGCGCGTGGCCATGAGCGGGCAGTATCCGCCCTTCAGCTTTGCGAATGAGCAGAATGAAGTCGTCGGATTCGATGCCTCGATCGGTGAGGCCATCGCCGAGCGCATGGGTCTGAAAGCCAAGATCGTGACGACGCCCTTTGACGGAATCATCGCCGGCCTGCTGGCGAAGAAATACGATGCTGTCGTCGCCTCGATGACGATCACGCCGGAGCGGGAGAAGGCGGTCGATTTCGTCGGCCCTTATTACCATGCCGGCAGAGCCATCGTGGTGAAAGGGGATTCTCCTATCCAGAAGCTCGAAGACCTCAATGGCAAGACCGTGGGCGTCACTCTCGGAGATGCCCATGAGAAATGGGCAAGAGCACAGGGGAACCTGACCGTACGGTCCTATAAGGGTCTGCCCGAAATGCTCGTCGATCTCGATGCCGGCCGTATCGACGCTCTTGTGATGGACAGCATTCCGGTCATGGTGGCGGTCAAGGAGACCGGACAAAAGGTCCGCATTCTCGACACTCCGAACATCGAGGGCGGGCGCGTCGCGCTTGGTATTGCGATCCGGAAAAATAACCCGGAGCTCAAGGCAAAGATGCAGAAGATCCTCGAAGACATGTTCGCCGACGGCTCGTACGAAAAGATCTCGATGAAATGGATCGGTCGCGACATTCGCTGACCCGGCTCCCTATGGGCCGGATTTTCCGGCCCATTCACCATGACTTTTCGGAGCGTTTCTATGGATTTGGCGCTAATGCAGCGCGTCCTCCCGTTTTTCCTGGAGGCCGCGTGGGTGACATTGAGTATTTCCGTCCTCGCGATTTTGCTCGGGTTCGTCATTGCGGCGGTGCTGGTGGCTGGCCGGCTGTCGGACTTCATTGTCGCCCGATGTCTTTCCCGGGCCTATGTCAGCGTCTTCCGGGGTACGCCCTGTCTCGTCCAGCTGTTTGTCCTTTACTTCGGTGGCCCGCAAATCGGGCTCGAGCTCGAGCCGTATTCGGCTGGGGTAATCGGTCTTGCGCTCAACATCGGCGCCTACATGGCCGAATCCATTCGCGGCGCCATCGCAAATGTGGACCGAGGCCAGGCCGAAGCCGCGCGCTCCATCGGCTTCGGCCGCGGTCGGACCCTCTGGCTGGTGGTCTTGCCGCAGGCCGCGCGCCTGATGATACGGCCGCTTGGGGTGAATGCGGTCGCGCTGATCAAAGGGTCGGCTCTGGTATCGACGATATCCGTCGTGGAGCTCACCTACACTGCTCAACGGTTTATCAGCTCGACTTACCGGCCGTTCGAAATCTTCGCCGTCTCCGCCGTGCTCTATATCGTGATGGTCTACGCGGTTCGATTCATCGTCGATCGTCTTGATCGCCATTTCGCGCCAAGGTGAGGATGCCTCCATGCAAAATCTCGATTTCAGCGTCGTCACGCCCTACACCGGCCTTCTCATGACCGGTCTCTGGTGGACGATTGTCATGTTCGTCAGTTCAAGCATCCTGAGCCTCGCGTTCGGCATAGTCTTCGCGCTTGTCGTTCTTCATGCGCCGGCAGCGCTTGCCCTTCCCGTGCGGTTTCTCACCTGGCTGCTCATGGGAACGCCACTCCTTCTGCAATTGTATCTGATCTATTACGGGCTCGTGCAGATCGGGATCGACATCCCTGCTCTTGGTGCCGGCATCATCGGCCTGAGCCTGCACTTTGCCGTCTACAATGCCGATGTCTTCCGCGCCGGAATCCTTTCGGTCGACCCCGGTCAGATCGAAGGCGCGCGGTCTATCGGCCTCAGCCGCGGCCAGGCCCAGCGTTATGTTGTCGTGCCGCAGGCGCTCCGCAAGACGATCGCGCCGGTCGGCAACAATCTGATCGTTCTTCTCAAGGACACCTCGCTCGTTTCGATTATTGGGATAGCGGAGCTCGTTTACAGTGCGCAGCTTGCCATCAGCGAGACCTATACCCCTTTCGAATTCTATCTGACCGTGGCAGGCATTTACTACGCGGCCAACCTCGTTCTCGAAGCCGGCCTGCAATTTCTTGAAAACAAAGTGGAGATGTCGCGATGAGCGCTGCAACGCCTATGGTTGAAGTCAAGGGCGCCCGCAAGGCCTACGGGGCGCTCGAAGTCCTCAAGGGGATCGACCTGTCCGTTTCCCGTGGACAGATCATCGCGATCATTGGCCCGAGCGGGTCGGGCAAGAGCACGCTTCTGCGATCGATCAACCATCTCGAAGTGTTGAATGGCGGCGAAGTCTGGCTCGAAGGCGAGCAGGTCAACCGCGCGCTGAAAGGAAATGCTTTCGAAAGGCATATCAACGCCGTGCGCCAGCAGATGGGCATGGTCTTTCAGCATTTCAATCTGTTTCCGCACCTCACCGTCCTCGAGAATATCACGCTCGGCCCTATCAAGCTCAAGGGCCTCAGCAAGCCGGCAGCCCGCGAACTGGCAATGGGGCTCTTGTCCAAAGTCGGGCTTGCCAACAAGATCGATGACTATCCGTCCAGGCTCTCCGGCGGCCAGAAGCAGCGCGTCGCCATAGCGCGGGCATTGGCCATGCAGCCGAAGGTGATGCTTTTTGACGAGGCGACATCGGCACTCGATCCCGAATTGGTCGATGAGGTCAATGCGGTCATGAAGCAGCTTGCCGCCGAGCATATGACGATGCTGATCGTCACCCATGAAATGCGCTTTGCAAGCGAAGTCGCGGACCGCATCGTCTTCATGGACAAAGGAGTGGTCGTGGAGGAAGGCACGCCGCAACAGGTCCTGCAAAATCCGTCTCAGGATCGAACGCGTTCCTTTCTGAAGAAGTATCTTCATAGCTGACCGCCCGGTCGGGCGTGACCCGCATCGCGAGGAGCGAAAGGGCCGCACCGCACGCTTGGCGGAGACGTCAATGCCGGGGATTGACCGTTGTGAGCCCGACCGTCTCGTCGCCACACCCGGCGCTGATGCGCCGGGATGACCGGATGCCTTCATCTCCATCCCGATGAAGGCGAGCGTGCCGCTGTTGATGGCGGCGCCCTCGATATTGCCGGCACGGCGGGCGAAGCCCTTGAGGGTTACTGCGCTACGGTCTTGGGTGCGCCTGCCTGCAGGTCCGCTTCATCGGCCAGAATGGCCGCAGCTTCGTTCAGCAGCACGTCCTTCGCGTTCTTGCGGGCTTTCTCGATGGCGATATCGGCACTCAGGCTACGCTCGTTGGCCTGGAGGCCGTCGTCTTCGCCGGTATCGATACCGTCATTGATCTGGCCGCTGGACTTCAGCCGATCTGCCTGAGCAGCCAGTTCCTTGCGGCGTTCGGCTTCGTTGAGCGAAATGACCTTTTTCTCGCGCTGCGCTTTCAAGACGGCAACGTCGTCGACAAAGCGCTGGAAATCCGGATCCTTCTTCACCCGGGCATCGTGACGGCTCTGCAGCTGCGGCAGCAGCGCCTTTATATCTCCCTCGGGCTGATATTTGGCAGGCTTCACCTGCGTCCACGGCAAGGCGTTGTCGTAACTCGATTCACCGAAGGTCGTCAGATCCGAAAGACCCGGCAGGCTGATGTCTGGCGTCACGCCGCGCAACTGCGTCGTACCGCCGTCGATCCGGAAAAACTGGGCGACCGTCAACTTCAGCTCGCCGAATTTCGGCTTGAGATTGTGGGCGACCTGGTCAAGGTTGACGACGGTCTGCACCGTGCCCTTGCCGAAGCTGGGTTCGCCGATGATCACGCCCCGGCCGTAATCCTGTATCGCCGCTGCGAAAATCTCGGAAGCCGACGCCGAGCCGCGATTGATCAGCACGCCGACGGGACCGGTCCAGGCCGGCGTGGGAAGATCGTCGCTCTCCACCTCCACGGCGCCGCCTGCATCGCGCTGCTGCACCACCGGGCCCTTGCCGACGAACAGGCCCGTCAAGTCGATCGCTTCGGACAGCGATCCGCCGCCGTTGTTGCGCAGGTCGATCAGCACCCCATCGACCTTGTCCTGCTTCAGTTCGCCGAGAAGCTTGGCGACGTCGCGGCTGGCGCTACGGTAATCCTTGTCGCCCTTGCGGCGGGCTTCGAAGTCTTCATAAAATGCCGGAAGGGTGATCACTCCGATCTTGCGGGTGGCATCCCCATCCTTCACCGAAAGCACCGTCTTCCTGGCGGCCTGCTTGTCGAGGCTGATCTTGTCGCGCACCAGGCTGATGAGGCGATGCTTGGCGTCCGGCCCCGCATCCGCCGGCAGAATGTCCAGGCGCACGACGGAGCCTTTCGCCCCGCGGATCATCTGCACGATTTCATCGAGGCGCGTGCCCACGACTTCCTTGACCGGGCCGTTCTCGCCCTGACCGACGCCGATGATGCGGTCGCCGACGGCCAATTTGCCGGACAATTGCGCCGGGCCGCCGGCCACGAGCTCGCGAATGGTCGTGTAGTCGTCCCTTTCCTGCAGGACCGCACCGATGCCGACCAGCGAAAGCTTCATCGAAATATCGAATTCAGCCGAGGCGGTCGCGCCGAAATAATCGGAATGCGGATCGACCGACGTCGTATAGGCGTCCATGAACGTCTGGAACACATCGTCGTTCTTGTACTTGTAGGCGCGTTCGAGCGAGTTCTCGTAGCGTTTGTCGAGCGTGTCGCGAATGGAGGCGTCATCCTTGCCCGCCAGCTTCAGGCGCAGCCAGTCGCTCTTGACGCGCTTGCGCCACAGGTCGTTGCTTTCGGCCTCCGAGCGGGGCCAGGGCTCCTTGTCGCGCGACAGGGTATAGTCTTCCTGCACGCTGAAATCGAATTTCTGCTTGAGCAGGCTGCGCGCGTAGCTCATGCGGTCGACGACGCGCTGTTCATAAAGGTTGAAAATGGAAAACGGGATATTCAGGTCTTCCTGATCGATGGCGTCGTCGATCTTGGTGCTGCTGGCCATGAACTTGTCGATATCGGACTGCAGGAAGATGACGCGGTCCGGATCCAGCGATTTGATGAACCGGTTCATGATCTTCACCGACAAGGCGTCGTCCAGGGGAACGGGCTTGTAGTGAAAGCGCTCAAGGAATTGCGATGTCAAATGAGCGGCTTGCGCCTGTTGCGGCAGCGGTGTCAAAACAGGTGGTGAACCGGATTCCAGAGCATATGCCGATGGAGCAATTGCCAGGAATATCCAGAGGAAACCATATTTCATACGCATCAAGCTCTGACCCGATTCTCAATGTTGACTGTTCAATCTATAATCTAGGTGGAACAATTATGGTTTTTTGGCAACCAGACAGATGCATTCCTTGAGGAAAGATTTCCGGGAAGGGAAGGGTCGGCCCGCTGTAAAGCGGCGTCGTCGATGCGCCGGGACCGGAAATCGCAGCTGAAAATTGCCCCGATACGGCGACTTCAGGCAGCGCTGCCGGGCGATTTTGCCGCCCGGCAAATCCTGATCCTGCCGGATGATGAGGGGCACTTGGCGCATCGGTCAATCGGGGGCGACGATCAGCGTCTCGTCGATTTCGACGCTGTCTTCCGGAAGGGCGCGCTGGCGGGCCAGTCGCAGGAGCGTGGCCGTCAGAAGGATCGCCATCAGCCCGAGTTCGACGGCGATGGCCGTAACCCCGGCCGCGAGGTAGAATTCCGAATATTGCAGGACCTGCGCGAACACGGCGCCCAGAATCGCCGGCCCGAGGCCAAGCGAAACCTGCTGCATGGTCGCCAGCATGGCGCTGCCGGCGCCGGCATGTTCATGCGGCACGTCGGCAAGCCCGAGGCGGTAAAAGCAATTGACGATCAGCGCCTGGCCGAAGCCGATCAGGATGGTTGAGGGAATGAGGTTGATGACGCCCGGCTGCGGCCAGACCATCTTCAGCGTCACGATGAGCAGCACGAGTCCTGTCATCTGGATCAGGCAACCCGTCGCCAGCATGGCCTCGCGGCGAATGCCGGCAAGCCGGCGGGTGACGAAGACGGCGGAGATGAAATAGGAGCCGCCGAGCGCGATCAGGGCATTGCCCGATTGCAGCGGTGTCAGCCCGGCGCCCGCCTGCAGCGTCAGGGCCAGGATGAACATGAAGCCGCTCCAGCAGGTGAAAAACAGGATCGCGATCAGCCCGCCGAAACGCATGCTCGAAATTCGGGTCAGGGACGGCGGCAGGATCGGGAAGGCGCCGCGCATCTCCTTTATCCGCTCGATGCGCCAAAGGAGCGCCATCAGCGGCAGGATCGGCACGAAGCCGAGAAGGCATAGCCAGTTCCAATGCAGGGATGGACCGAGCGCCGTCGGCAGCAGCACGGAGAGCGTCAGCAGCGCCAGCGTCACCATGCCGGTCCAGTCCACCGGGACTTTGCGATGGCCGCGCGTTTCCGGAACGTAGCGCCACATGCTCACAAGGATCAGCATGCAGATCGGCAGATTGATGAGGAAGATGCTGCGCCAGCCGGAGCCGGCGATATCGGCCGAGATCAGGAAGCCGCCAAGCACCTGGCCGACAATGAAGGCAATGCCGCCGATCGCGCCGTAAAGCGCTACGGCACGGGCATGGTCGCGCCCCGTCAGGCTGACGTGGATCGTCGCCAGCACTTGCGGCACCATCAGCGCGGCCGCAATTCCCTGCAACGCGCGGGCGACGATGAGGAAGGCCACGGATGTCGCCACGCCGCAAAGCAGCGAGGCAAGGCAGAACATCAGGACGGCCAGGCCAAACATGCGCCGGCGGCCGAAATTGTCTCCGAGACGCGCGCCCATCGCCAGGCAGACGGCAAAGGCGACACCATAGGCGGCGACGAAAAGTTCGAGCTCGGTCTCGCCGGCGTGCAGCGAAACAGAGATGGCGGCAAGGCCGACATTGATGATGGAAAAATCCAGCTGCAGCAGCAATTGCCCGGCAAGCAGGATCATCAGGCCGGCTTGGCCAAGCCGGATTGGTGCGGGGGACATAAGGACCTCAGAGCATTTCCGAAACAGGTTTCATGCCCTTCTACACCTATGATAGACTGGTACAAGATAACTGTTTAGACTGGTATAAAAAGTGATAGGCTGGAGAAGGGACATGCACGGCACGCTCGATATCGTCACCAACCACCTGCTGTCGCGGGCGCAGGAGCTCGGTGAGATGCTGCGCCGGCGGCGGGAAGCGCTCGATCCCGCGCGGCTCGGTCTTGGCCGCGCCGGTCGCGTTCGTACACCGGGATTGCGTCGGGAAGAAGTGGCGGCGCGCGCCGATATCGGCATCACCTGGTACACGAAGCTCGAACAGGGCCGGTCCATCCGCGTCTCGCCGCGTGTGCTTCTCTCGGTCGCGCAAGCTCTCGAATTCAACGAGGTGGAGACGGAGCACCTGTTCAAGCTGGCCGGCCTGCCGGCCCCGCCGCGGCTCGAAAGTCCGCGGGTCTGCGAGCCGCTCGCCACGGCAAGCCAGCACATTCTCGACCAGCTCTGTCCTTATCCCGCCCTTATCCAGACGAAGCGCTACAACATACGCGGCTTCAACGAATCCTACCGCCGCCTCGTCGGCGTCGATCTCCATGCGGTTCCGCTCGAGGATCGGAACTGCATCTACCTGTCCCTCGTCAATCCCGCCTGGCGCGCGAGTCAGGCCGACCCCGACGAAATGCTGGCCAATATGGCCGCTTTGTTTCGCGCCTCCATGGCGGAGCATCTCGACGATCCGGCCTGGGAGCGGCAGTTGGAACGCTATATGAGCGCTTCGGATCAATTCCGCATCGTATGGGACCGCTACCAGCTCAAAGGCATCGAAAATGCCGTAAAGCGGTTTCGTCTGGCTGACGACACGATCCTCGCGCTGCAATCCAACAATTGGTGGGCGAGCCCGAGCAATGACGACCGGATGATCGTCTACACGCCGATCGACGAAGCGGGTGCCGAAAGACTGAAGACCATGATGAAGCGCAAGCGCAACTGTTGAAGCGAGCGCAACTGTTGAAAGACGGGGCGCCGGGCTTTATGGGCGATCAATGTCCCGAAGAACGGCCGGTCTCCGCTAGCCCGCTGCCGTGCCAGCCTCTTCGTTCGATGAAGCGCTGAAGGCGTTGGAGATCGGCTATGGCACGCCGCAACCGGCGGCATCGGCTTTTGTGGTATGAGTGGGCGCGGCTTACCTCTGCCTGGTGCGGACCCGGCGGGCGGCGCGTCGCCGACGCGTTTCTTCCAGCGCGCGTTGAAAGTTCGTATCTGTCTGCGCGTGATGCGCGAGATCGTCGAGAAATTCGGTGACATCCTGAATGCTTTCGACGACCACGTATCGCAGACCGGCTCCGGCATCGACGGAATCATGGCCGATATTGACGCCGAACCCTCCCGCCACCTTGCGGAACCATGCCGACCGCCAGCTGTCGAATCCCGCAGGGTCCGCGTGGAATTCGACGAGCAGCGCCTTTTGCCGCTCGATCCGGACAAGGAAGGCCGCAACGGCATCGGTGCCTTTGGCGCTCGGCTTTTCGGCCATTTTCTCCGACCATTTCCGGATAAACCGGGAGGTGGATGGCGCGGCGGCGGCGTCTTCGTCGCAAACGGCTACGGTTGCTGCCGGCAAGTCCGGTGCCGTCGCATCCTGCTGCGATGCTGGCGAACCGATCGACGTCTCCTGCTCCTCCGCCAAATTCTGCTGCAGTTCAATGGCGAGGTTGCCCCAGATCGATTTCGGCTGTTCGAGCGGTTTGGTTCTCTTCCGGCGGGAGGATTTGAATTCGACGATGAAGGGCTTGGGCTGCTTGGGCATGGCTTCCGGACGTGATGTCGACGATGGGGGCTGCGGGGCTTGCGGATGCTCAACTTGAGGATGCCCGGGTGATGTTGACGCCCGAGATCGCGATAGACTGATTGCTTCCGGTCAATACAGGGCAACGCCTACACGAAACGGCTCGGTCGAGCAATGCCAAGGTTCCATCCAAATTGAGCCATGCAGACGGCGCCGCGCGCGGTTTGGATCGCCTTCCAAGCCGCGCGATGCCGCCGTCGGTCATTCCTCCGTCGATGCATATCCTTCCGGCAACGCCGGTGGACATGACGCCCTCGTGGAGGGCACAGTCGGCCGCAAGCGGGATCGAGTTGCGAGATGGAGTTTTCCGCTCCGGTTACGCCGGCCGCTTCCGAATTGCCGAAGACATGCCTGCCTGAAATCATCCGAAGCGATGGTTCCCTGACGGCATCTGCTCCTCACCGTCCGGGTTGACGGCGGCGGTGCCCTTGTAAACGCGTGCGGATCGGCATCGACCGCAGCAAAGGTAAACTTGACTTGAGTTCCCCGAACAATAGTATCGGGAAACAAGCAGTCGAGACAAGGAGGCCAATCTATGAATGTGGATCTCTCTCGGCGCAGCTTTCTGAAGCTGACCGGAGCAGGGATTGCGGCTACATCGCTCGGTGCGATGGGGTTTGGCGAGGCTGAAGCGGCGGAGGCCGCGCATGTGCGGCCCTTCAAGCTGACGATGACCACCGAGACGCGCAACACCTGTCCCTACTGTTCTGTCGCCTGCGGCATCATCATCTATTCCAAGGGTGACATCCGCAAGGGTGAGGCGGCGGACATCATCCATATCGAGGGTGATGTCGATCATCCGACCAATCGCGGTACTCTCTGTCCCAAGGGCGCGGCCCTGAAGGATTTCGTAAAGTCGCCTTCGCGTCTCAAATATCCGATGCAGCGCAAGCCCGGTTCGGACAAGTTCGAGCGGATTTCGTGGAACGATGCGTTTGACCGCATCGCGCGGTTGATGAAGGATGACCGCGACGCCAACCTGATCACCCACAATCAGAGCGGCGTTCCGGTCAACCGCTGGACGACGGTCGGGATGCTCGCCGCATCGGCCACCACCAACGAGACGGCCTGGGCGACCTTCAAATTCGCCAAGGGATTGGGAATAGTCGGTTTCGATAATCAGGCACGCGTCTGACACGGCCCTACGGTGTCCAGTTTGGGCCCAACATTTGGCCGTGGCGCGATGACGAACGCCTGGACCGACATCAAGAATACCGACCTCGTCGTCGTCATGGGCGGCAATGCGGCGGAAGCGCATCCCTGCGGCTTCAAATGGGTGACGGAGGCGAAGGCGCATCGCGGCGCCAAGCTGATCGTCGTCGATCCGCGCTATACCCGCACGGCATCGGTGTCGGATTACTATGCCCCCATTCGCCAGGGCACGGATATCGCCTTCCTGAACGGCGTGATGAAATACTGCATCGACAACGACAAGGTGCAGTGGGAATACATGAAGGCGTTCACCAACGCCTCCTACATCGTCAAGGACGGCTTCGGCTATCAGGACGGCCTGTTTACCGGCTACGATCCCGAGAAGAGGGACTATGACAAGTCCAGCTGGGAATATGTTCTCGGAGAAGACGGCTTCGTCACCGCCGATCCGACGCTTGCGCATCCCCGATGCGTGTGGAACCTGCTGAAGGATCATCTGGCGCCCTATACGCCCGAAATGGTGGAGCGCATCTGCGGCACGCCGAAGGACAAGTTCCTGAAGGTCTGCGAGATGATCGCCGAATGCTCGTCGCCGACCAAGACGATGACCTCGATGTATGCGCTCGGCTGGACGCAACATTCCAGCGGCTCGCAGAATATCCGAGCCATGGCCATGCTGCAGCTGATCCTCGGCAATATCGGCGTACGCGGCGGCGGCATGAATGCGCTTCGCGGCCATTCCAACATTCAGGGCCTGACGGATCTCGGCTTGATGTCGCATCTTTTGACCGGTTATCTCACCATGCCGACCGAAAAGGATGTGGACTTCACGACCTATATGTCGACCCGGCAGTTCAAGCCGTTGCGGCCGGGGCAGACGAGCTACTGGCAGAACTACAGGAAATTCATGGTCTCCTTCCAGAAGGCCATGTGGGGCGACAATGCCCGCGCCGACAACGACTGGGCCTTCAATTACATCTCCAAGCTCGACGTGCCGTCCTACGACGTGCTGCGTATGTTCGAGCTGATGTATGACGGCAAGGTCAACGGCTATATCTGCCAGGGCTTCAATCCGATCCTTGCCTTCCCCAACCGTGAGAAGAACACCAAGGCGCTGGCAAAGCTGAAATGGCTGGTCACCATGGACCCGCTGGAGACCGAAACGGCGCGCTTCTGGGAAAATCACGGCGATTTCAACCCGGTCGACACGGCATCCATCCAGACGGAAGTGATCCAGCTTCCGACGACGTGCTTTGCCGAAGAGGAGGGTTCGCTCACCAATTCCGGCCGCTGGCTGCAATGGCACTGGGCCGGCGGAACGCCGCCCGGCGAGGCGCAGCACGATACCTACATCATCGCGCAGATATTCCTGCGCATCAGGGAACTCTATCGGAAGGAGGGCGGTCCCTTCCCTGATCCGATCGTCAATCTGTCCTGGGATTATGCGGACCCGAACGAGCCGACGCCGGAGGAACTGGCGAAGGAAATCAACGGCCGCGCTCTGACCGATGTCAAGGACCCCACGGACCCGTCGAAGGTTCTGGTCCCGGCGGGCAAGCAGGTATTGAATTTCTCGCAGCTTCAGGACGACGGCTCGACGATGTGCGGCTGCTGGATCTACTCCGGCAACTTCAACGAGCAGGGCAACAACATGGCCCGGCGCGACAACCACGATCCCGACGAAACGGGTGCCTATCTCGGCTGGACGTTCGCCTGGCCGATCAATCGCCGCACGCTTTACAATCGGGCCTCTGCGGATCTTGAAGGCAAGGCCTGGGATCCGACGCGCAAGATCATCGAATGGGATGGTGCGAAGTGGGCGGGCTATGACGTGCCGGACATCGCCCCGACGGCAAAGCCCGGCGATGTCGGACCCTTCATCATGAACCAGGAGGGAACCGCGCGTCTCTTCGCGCGCGCGATGATGCGCGACGGACCGTTCCCGGCCCATATGGAGCCGTTCGAATCGCCAGTGCCCAATGTCTTCAATCCGAAGATGCGCGGCAATCCGGTCGCCCGCATCTTCGAGACTGATATAGCGCAGCTCGGTACATCGGAGGAGTTCCCCTATGCCGGCACGTCCTACCGTCTGACGGAGCACTTCCATTTCTGGACGAAGCACAACCGGGTGAATTCCGCCCTGCAGCCGGAATTCTTCGTCGAGATATCGGAGGAGCTCGCCAGGGAAAAGAATATCGCCAACGGCAGCTGGGTCCGGGTATGGTCGAAGCGCGGCTCGGTCAAGGCGAAGGCGCTGGTGACGAAGCGCATCAGGCCGCTCATCTGCGACGGCAAGCCCGTGCATGTCGTCGGTGTTCCGTTGCACTGGGGCTTCACAGGGTCGGCAAGGAAGGGGTTCGGTCCCAATTCGCTCGCGGTTTTCGTCGGCGATGCCAATATCGAGACGCCGGAATCCAAGGCATTCCTTTGCAATATCGAGCCGACCACGGCGCCTAAAGACAAGGAAGGTCTGGCATGATGGACAGTCCGCGTACAGCCGTCAGCAATCCTCCGGTCCAGCCTATGGAAAGCAACCTGACCGAGCGGGACCTCATTCGCCGCTCGGCCAGCAGCGAACTGCCGCCGCCGGAGCGGCAGCTCACGCAGGTCGCAAAGCTCATCGACGTCTCGAAATGCATCGGCTGCAAGGCGTGTCAGTCCGCCTGCATCGAGTGGAACGACACGCATCCCGATATCGAGGAGAATGTCGGGGTCTATACGAACCCCCACGATCTCACCGAGAACATGTTCACGCTGATGCGGTTCACGGAATGGGTCAACCCGGAGACGGACAATCTCGAATGGCTGATCCGCAAGGACGGCTGCATGCATTGCGCCGATCCGGGCTGCCTGAAAGCCTGTCCGTCGCCCGGAGCGATCGTGCAGTATTCCAACGGCATCGTCGATTTCATCCACGAGAACTGCATTGGCTGCGGCTATTGCGTGAAGGGTTGCCCGTTCAACATCCCGCGGATTTCGAAGGCGGATCATCGCGCCTATAAATGCACGCTCTGTTCCGACCGTGTCGCCGTGGGACAGGGACCCGCCTGCGCCAAGGCCTGCCCGACACAGGCCATCGTCTTCGGCACCAAGGACGACATGAAAAAGCATGCGGACGAGCGGATCGCCGATCTGAAGTCGCGCGGTTATGCCAATGCCGGGCTCTACGATCCTCCGGGCGTCGGCGGCACGCATGTCATGTATGTGCTGCATCACAACGACAAGCCGCATATCTATGCCGGATTGCCCGACGATCCGAAGATCTCCGGCATCGTGCAGGCATGGAAGGGCGTGACGAAATATGCGGGCCTTGCCGCTATGGGTCTTGCCGCCGCCGGAGTCATCCTGCACGGAATCTTCGGCAAGCCCAGCCGCGTTCACCCGGAGGACGAGGAAAACGCCGAGAAATTCGTTGAGAGCGCGCAAAGCAGCAGGGAGGACACTTGATGCCGAAGTCGAGCGACGTCCAGTCCGGAGATGCGATCCGCCGCGGCCCGCCGGTGACGGTGGTTCGTTACAGTCCGCTCAAGAGGGTCAACCACTGGATTACGGCGGGGTGCCTGATCCTGCTCCTGCTGTCGGGCCTCGCCATGTTCCATCCGTCGCTCTTCTTTCTGACCGGCCTCTTCGGCGGCGGCCAGAATACAAGGATGCTGCATCCCTGGATCGGCGTGGTGCTCTTTGTGAGCTTCTTCATCTTTTTCGTGCAGATCTGGCGTGCCAACCTGCCCAATCGCGTCGATGTGCAATGGGTCGCCCGGATCAACGAGGTGGTCGCCGGCCACGAGGAAAAGCTGCCTGAAATAGGCAAGTACAATGCCGGGCAGAAGTTCATTTTCTGGGGCATGGCATTCTTCATCGTTGTGCTGATTGCGACCGGGATCGTCATATGGGACCAGTATTTCGGAGAATCGTCCCCGATCGAACTGCGGCGCATCGCCATTCTCGTCCATTCGATCTCGGCGGTTTTGATCATCCTGCTCTTCATTCTGCACGTCTATGCCGCGATCTGGACTCGCGGGACTCTCCGCGCCATGACGAAGGGCACGGTGACGGGCGGCTGGGCCTGGCGTCACCATCGCAAGTGGCTCCGGGAATTGGCTGGACGCGGAAGAATTGATCCTGCAGAATAGTCTAAAATGACCTGTGGCCGGTCGGCCCAGCGAGGTGAAATGTCGATATCTTCGATCCAGCCCGATCCTTCAGCGGTCGGTGGTATCAGCAAAGCGCCATTTGCCTTGATGCCGAATCCGCAGCGCCTTTTCGGCGAGCGTGCAGCACGTTTCGAGGCGCTGGCGGAAGGCAGTCATCTCGGTCCCTATCTCAGATTCCTGTCCGGACTGGCTCGGATACAGAATGAGCTGGCGAGTGCCTTGCCGCCTGTGGAACCGATCGCAGCCGACCATGCCAAACGGTCGCGCGCCAATGCGATGCCGCCGATCGATCGCTCCGCATTGGCCTCGTCCGGCGATTGTCTTGCGACGCTTCGAGCGCTTCTTGCCCGCGCGGAGAGCTTGGAAAAGCCGGCCGTGGCGGCCGAAGCGCTTGCACAAGTCGTCGCGGCGGATGACGAGACGCTTGCCTGGATGATCGGCAATATCGCCGCCGACACGCTCCCGCTCGAAAGCCTCGCCCATCATCTCTACGTCGCCGCCGCCGTGCAGGTTCATGCGGCCCGATTGGCCGCCAGCCTCGACGGCGGCCGGCTCGTACCGATAGGGACCGGCGTGTGTCCCGCCTGCGGGGGCCGGCCGGTCGCATCCGTCGTAGTCGGTTTTCAGGGGGCGGAAGGCGCCCGTTATGCCTGCTGTTCCACCTGTGCGACGATGTGGAACGAGGTTCGCGTCAAATGCCTTGCCTGCGGCTCCACCAAGGGCGTCGGCTATCGGGCGGTAGAGACAGGCGGGGAGGAGGCAACGATCAAGGCCGAGATCTGCGATGCCTGCACCGGCTGGGTCAAGATCCTCTATCAAAACAGGAATCCCTCGATCGTGGTTGCGGCGGACGATGTCGCCAGCCTCGGGCTCGACCTGTTGATGAAGGAGACAGAATACAAAAGAGCGGGCTTCAATCCGTTCCTGGCAGGTTATTGATCCGATGTCGGAAACCGTCGATCTCAGTGCCTTGCCGTCGGTCGACCGAGTATTGAAATCGGCGGCGATTTCGCCGCTGCTTGCGCGCTACGGCCGGTCGGTCGTTACAGATGAATTGCGCAAGACCCTCGACGAGATCCGGCAATCGGCGCGCGAACAGGGGACAGTGCCGGGGGAGGACGCCGTATTCGCCTCGCTGACGAGCCGGCTCGAATATCGGGATCGCTCCAACCTCCGGCCGCTTTTCAATCTCACCGGTACGGTGCTTCATACCAATCTCGGACGGGCGCTGCTCGCGGAAGAAGCGGTCTCAGCGGCAATCGACGCCATGCGGGAGGCGGCGGCGCTGGAGTTCGACCTGGACACCGGCAAGCGCGGCGAGCGCGACAGCCACCTGCGCGAACTGTTGCGCGAGCTGACCGGCGCGGAAGATGCCACCATAGTCAACAACAATGCTGCCGCCGTGCTGATCGCACTCAGCACCGTCGGCGGCGGACGTCAGGCGATCGTCTCGCGCGGCGAACTGATCGAAATCGGCGGCGCCTTCCGGATGCCGGACATCATGGAAAAGGCCGGTGTCGAACTCGTCGAAGTGGGCACGACCAACCGCACTCACGCCCAGGACTATATCAAGGCAATTCGTCCCGAAACGGCGCTCATTCTGAAGGTGCACACGTCGAATTACCGGATCGAAGGCTTTACGGCGGAGGTATCGGGCGCGAAGCTTGCAGCGATCGCGCGCCAGGCGGGTATAGCACTGCTCAACGACCTGGGTTCGGGGACGCTGGTCGACCTGTCGCGCTACGGCCTCGCCAGGGAGCCGACCGTGCGCGAGGCGGTTGCCGAGGGGGCCGATCTCGTTACCTTTTCCGGCGATAAGCTGCTGGGCGGCCCGCAGGCCGGCTTCATCGTCGGCCGCAAGGAGCTGATTGCCGAGATCAACCGCAATCCGTTGAAGCGGGCGCTTCGTATCGACAAAATCCGTATCGCGGCAATGGTCGCCACGTTGAAGCTCTACCGCGATCCGGACCGGCTGGCCTCTCGACTGCCGACGCTTCGCATGCTCTCGCGTCCCGAGCCGGACATACGCATGCAGGCGGAGCGGCTTGCGCCGCAGATCGCCAAGCTTCTCGCACCGAAAGGATACGCGGTCGAGCCATGCCGCTGCTCGAGCCAGATTGGCTCCGGCGCGCTTCCTGTCGATACGATCGCGAGCGCCGGGCTGAGGATCACCGCATCGAGCGGCAGTGCGCTCGAAAGGCTTGCCGCCCGTTTCCGATCGCTTTCGCGGCCGATCCTCGGGCGGCTTCAGGACGGCGCGCTCGTTCTCGATCTACGCTGTCTTCAGGACGAGGCTCAGTTCATGAGGAGCCTGTCGGAAGGATTCGGCGATGCGTTGGCTTGAGCGTATCGCCGCACGCAAGCGGGAACCGTCGCCGGCCGATCCGATGGCCGTGGCGTTGGCAGCCGCCAATGCCGGCGACTATGAAACCGCGCTGTCGATATGGGAACCGCTGGCACGAAACGGCGTGGCACGAGCCCAGAACAATATCGGGGCCTGTTTTGCCGAAGGTCTCGGCGTGCCGATCGATCGCCAGCTCGCGCTTCGGTGGCTGCGGTTGGCCGCCGAGGCAGGCGATCCCGTCGGCGAGCGAAACTATGCCGCATTCCACCTGCAGGGGCTGACAGGCGCCGATGCCGATTACGGCACCGCTGCCGAATATTACCGGCGTGCCGCGCTGCAGGGCGACGCGCCGGCCCAGGATATGCTGAGCTGGCTGCTGCTCGAAGGCGAGGTCATCCCGCCTAATCCGGAGGAGGCACGGCGCTGGGCTGAAAGGGCTGCCGCGGCCGGCATCGCATCGTCCATGACACGTCTCGGCATGCTCTATCACAATGCGCTCGGCGTCGAGCGCAACGCGGAAAAGGCGGCCTGCTGGTGGCGTAAGGGCGCGGAACGCGGCGATGCCGATGCGCAGGCGATGCTCGGCGCGGCGTCCCATATGGGAGCCGGTACGGCGCGCGACGGCGTGGCGGCACTGGCCTGGCTGATCCGCGCGGCAAATGGCGGCAGCGCGCTGGCCGCATCCTTTATAGGACAGGTGCGCGACAGTCTGTCGCCGGCCGAGATCGAGGAGGCGGAGCGCCGCGCGGGCAAGCCCCTGCCGGAGGAGACGCCATGATCGTCGGGACGGCGGGACATATCGATCACGGCAAGACGACGCTCGTCAAGGCATTGACCGGTGTCGATACGGACCGATTGAAGGAGGAAAAGGCGCGGGGCATTACCATCGACCTCGGCTTTGCCTATTGCCGCTTCACGCCGGAAGCCGTCACCGGCTTCATCGACGTTCCCGGCCACGAGCGCTTCATCCATACCATGCTCGCCGGTGCCGGCGGCATCGACTACGCCTTGCTGGTCGTTGCCGCGGACGACGGAATCAAGCCGCAAACGCTTGAGCATCTGGCCATTCTCGATCTGCTCGGCATCGGCCGTGGCCTGGTGGCGATCACCAAGATCGATCTTGTCGAGCCGGCGCGGCTTGCAAGCCTCATTGCTGACATCGCCGAGCTGTTGACCTCAACCGCGCTGGCAGGCAGCGAGATTCTTCCCGTTTCCGCGATCACGGGGGAGGGAATTCCTGCATTGAAGCAGCGGCTGGCCGAGGCCGAGCGCGAGACGGCCGCCACCTCGGCGCAAGGGCGGTTCCGGCTTGCCATCGATCGCTGTTTCACGCTTTCCGGCGCGGGCACGGTTGTAACCGGCACCATACTTTCCGGGGCGGTCGCGATAGGCGATCAGGTCGCCATATCGCCGCCCGGCCTGTCCGCGCGGGTGCGTACCATCCATGTGCAGAACCAGCAGGCCGAAATCGGCTTTGCCGGACAGCGCTGCGCGCTGAACCTGGCCGGCGAGGGCATATCGAAGGAAGCGATCGCACGCGGCGATATGGCGGTCGATCCGCTTCTCGACGCGCCGACCGAGCGCATCGACGCCAGGCTCCAAATATTGACAAGCGAACCGAAACCGATCGGCGATTGGTTCCCGGCGCGTTTTCACCATGGCAGTGCTGAAACAGGCGTGCGTATCGTTCCCCTTCAGGGGCCCGTCGCGCCCGGTGAAACAGGCTTGGTGCAGCTTGTACTGGACCGGCCGATCGCAGCGGCGGTCGGCGATCGCTTCATCCTGCGCGATGTCTCGGTCCGCCGTACGATCGGCGGCGGCCAGCTCCTTGATTTACGCGCGCCGGCACGCAAGCGGCGGTCGGCCGAACGCTTGCAATATCTTGGCGCTGCGGCTCTCGCGGACCCTGCGGATGCCCTGTCGGCCATGCTTGAGGTTTTTCCCTTTGTGGTCGATCTCGACGCCTTCGCCCGCGACAAAGCCCTGTCCGAGCCTCTCCTGCAGGTGGCCGTCGGGCTTGCGGCCGCCAAAATTATCGTCACGCCAACGGCTCGTCATGCACTTTCCGACAAGCGATGGTCCGAGTTTTGTGCGGATGCGCAGCATGTTCTTGCCGCTTTCCACGCGGAAAACCCCGATCTGCAGGGGATTGGCCGCGAGCGCTTGCGGCTGCAGATCGTTCCAAGGCTGTCGCCGGCTGCCTTCCTTGTGGCGCTGAAGGCCGAACAGGCCGCCGGCCGGCTGGTCCTTGAAGGTTCGTTCGTCCGCCTGCCGGGGCATGAGGTCCGCCTCAGCGAGAGCGAAGAGGCGCTTTTTGCGCGGCTGCTGCCGCATCTTGAAGGAGAAGAGCGGTTCCGGCCGCCGCGGGTGCGCGATTTCGCGGAGATGCTGGGATTTCCGGAGGGCGAAATCCGGCGCGTGCTGAAGCTCTGCGCGCGGCTGGGCCGTGTCGACCAGATCCGGCACGATCATTTCTTCACGCGCCGGACGACGGCCGAGATGATGGACATCATCAAGGATATTTCGGCACACGCGGCAGATGGGGAATTCGCGGCCGGTCTCTTTCGCGATCGTGTCAACAACGGTAGAAAAGTTGCGATCGAAATCCTGGAGTTTTTCGATCGGCATGGCGTGACGATCCGGCGGGGCGATGTTCGTCGCGTCAATCCGCACAGGCTCGACCTGTTCGGAGAGCCTGCCGCCGGGGAAAATGATGGAAGAGAGTCGTCCCCGGTGGGGCGTCCGGACTTCAAATCCGGGTGGGACAGCGAGGCTGTCTTGGGTGGGTTCGACTCCCATTCTCTTCCGCCATCCGGAGGCGATCCGTGATCGCGTCGGCAAACGAGACCGATTTCGACGACTGGATTCTCTCGGCTTTTGCCGAAACCGGGCCGTTTACGATGCTTTTCGTACTGTTGCGCGTCGAGGGTATTCGCATCGATCTTCTTCGCTCGGCCTATCTTCACGTCGTCGGCGATGAATTGCGCTGGCCTGACATGGTGCATCTTTTCGGCGGGGCCGGCGTCGACTGGTCGGGCGTGGTTTTCTTTCGCGCCGGCCGCGAGGGACTGGTGGACGATCCACAGGCCAAGGCCAGGCTTTCCTCTCTGGTCCGCAAGCTTCACGAAGATCGATTGCTGATCCGGGATGGCGAATTCTTCAATTCCGCTGGCTTGAGGCTGGCGGTCGAGGAAATCAAGCCGCACTGATCGGACGACGCGAAGGATGCGATTTTGAAATCCCTTTCCCGGCGGCTCCTTGAGCAGTACCCGGATCAGGCGAGGACCTCTATGCTTGGCGCCCCCGCCTTTGCATGCCCGATTATCCCGGCCAAGGGATAGCCGGCGCCGTGTATCCGTTCCACGATGTCCTGCGCCTTGTCTGGTGCGCACGCGATCAGCAGCCCGCCGGATGTCTGCGGGTCGGCAAGAAGCTGGCGCTTCCACTCCGGCAGCCCCTCCGGCACGGCGACATCCTGTCCATAGCTTGCCCAGTTGCGGCCGGATGCGCCAGTAACGAAGCCTTGCTCGGCAAGTGCTCCGGCTTTCGACAGAAATGGCATGCGCGACAGCTCCAGCGTCAGCGAGACGCCGGAGGCTCTGGCCATTTCCAGTCCATGGCCGAGAATGCCGAAGCCGGTCACGTCGGTCAGCGCATGAATGTCCGGGTCTGCTCCAAGCTCGGAACCGATGCGGTTGAGCAGCGTCATGGAGCCGATCATTTCCTCATAGCAGTCGGCAGGCAGCGCGCTCTTCTTGATGGCGGCCGAATAGATGCCGACACCAAGACCTTTCGTCAGGACCAGCGCGTCGCCGGGCTTGGCGCCGTCATTGCGCCGGATCCGATCCGGCCTGCTAAGGCCGATGACCGCGAGACCGTAGATAGGCTCGACGGAATCGATGGAATGGCCGCCGGCGACGGGGATGCCCGCTTCGGCGCAGACCGACGCGCCGCCTTCCAGCACTCTGGCGATGGTTTCCGGCGCGAGCCTGTTGATCGGCATGCCGAGAATCGCCAGCGCCAGAATCGGCTTGCCGCCCATGGCATAGATATCGGAGATCGCATTCGTTGCGGCGATGCGGCCGAAGTCAAAGGGATCGTCGACCATCGGCATGAAGAAGTCGGTCGTCGCAATCAGGCAGGTATTCTCGTCGATCTGCCAGACAGCGGCATCGTCGGCCATTTCGTTGCCGACGAGAAGCTGTGCGAAGGGGCGCGCGGCGGGTTGGGCGGAGAGCAATTGCTGTAAGACAGCCGGCGAGAGCTTGCAGCCGCAACCGCCGCCGTGCGCGAGTTCCGTCAGTCGAGGGGCAAGGGAATCCATCGATCCTCCTATCAGGATAGCGGGCCGGCGCCGGCAAAGGCGATATTCCGGCCAAGCATGAACTTTGCCCGAAAACCCGCCGGATGGCTATTCCTAAACCGTCGGCGGCCGAAACTGCGGCTTTTGCCTCCCTCGTGATGAATGTGCCGGCGACAATCGCCAATGCCCGCAAGGCAATCGGGGTTGCAACAACGGGTGGCCGGTTGCTTGTGGGGCAATCAAATGCCGCGGCGGTATTTTCGGAAAGATCGGCGAGATCGATCCCCGGCTCGATGCCGATCAAGCCGCTTTCTCATTCGCCCCGCGCACCCGCGCCGGAGCGCAGGCGCGCGATCTTCTTCGGCTGGACATACGATGCGAAGGGTTCCTCTTTTGCCGACATGGTCGTGGATCGAAGTGTGCCGATGTGGTTCGACTGCGCCGGCAGCTTGAAACGGGCCACCATCTGCCGCAGCTTCTCGGCCTCCTGGGCGAGCGTCATGCTCGATGCCGTGGCTTCTTCCACCATTGCCGCGTTCTGTTGCGTCACCTGATCCATCTGATTGACGGCGGAGTTGACTTCGGTCAGGCCGGTCGACTGCTCGTTCGCAGAGACCGCTATGGCCTGCATGTGTTCGTTGACCGAGGTGATATTGTCCTGGATCGTCCTGAGCGCGTCGCCCGTCTCGTGGACAAGTTTCACGCCATGTCTGACCTCTTCCGAAGAGTTTCGGATCAGCTCCTTGATTTCCTTCGCGGCCTTTGCCGAACGCTGGGCGAGCTCGCGCACTTCCTGGGCGACGACGGCAAATCCCTTGCCCGCGTCGCCGGCGCGCGCAGCCTCGACCCCGGCATTCAGCGCCAGCAGGTTCGTCTGAAAGGCGATCTCGTCGATCACGCCGATGATGCTGGCGATGCGGTCGGAGGATTGCTCGATGCGCGCCATCGCGCCGACGGCGTCGGCAACGATCTGGCCGGAGCGGGTCGCGCTGACATTTGCCGTCTCGGCCGCCTGGCGAGCCTCGTTGGCCCGCTTGGAGGCGTTACCGACATTGGCGGTGATTTCATCCAGGGCGGCGGCCGTTTCCTCCAGCGCCGCGACCTGTTGCTCCGTGCGCCGCGACAGGTTGCCGGCGCCGTCGCTGATCTCGCGCGCGCCGTCATCGATCAGTCCGGTCGAGCGGGAGACGGAGGCGAGCGTCTGGCCGAGCTGCTGCATGGCCGAGTTCATATTCTCCCGCAAGGCTTCGAAGTCTTGGGCAAAGGACTGATCGAGGGAAAAGCTCAGGTCGCCCAGCGCGAGTTTCGACAGGGCGTCGCCGACCGTCCGAACCGCGAATACACGCTCGCTGACATCGGTCGCAAACTTGACGACCTTTACGACCTTCCCGGAATCGTTCGTGATCGGATTGTAGGATGCATTCAGATAGATGGCCCTGCCGCCTTTGCCGAAGCGCACGATATCGCCGATATGGGGCTTGTTGGCGCGAAGGTCGGACCACAGTTGCTCGAACTGGCGATCTCCCGTCTCGCCCTCTTCGAGAAACATCCGGTGATTGCGTCCCTTGGTTTCGGCAAGGGTGTAGCCGACGGCGGCAAGAAAGTTATCGTTGGCGCTGACGATCTCGCCGGCCGGCGTGAACTCGATGACCGCCTGCACGCGATTGATTGCCAGCAGCTGGTTGCGATAGTCGGTATTCTGGATTCTCGCCCTCGCGTCGGCCCACTCCACGACGAAGCCGATGATGCCCTCTCCTCGCTTGAGAGGCGTCACGATCAGGTCGAAGACGCGATGCCCGACGGCTATCGTCGCCCTGTGTTGAGACCTCAGGGCCGCGAGCATGCCGCGCTGATGCGCCGGATTCCTATGGAAGATATCGATATTGGCGCCGACGAGGGTCGCCATGTCGAAGCGCGGCAGTTCTTTCTTCAGATCGCTTTCTGCCTCCTGCAGCAATTCCCGCGTTGCCGGATTGATATAGACGATATTGAGCTTGGCGTCGGCGATCATGATATTGGCGCTCATGGCGTCGAGCGCACCGGTTTTCATCGTTCCGGCAGCACCATGGATTCCTAACATGGTCGTGACATCCTTCCGGCAATTTCAACTACTGATTTATTCGAGGCGGGAACTAATTGTTAAATTTAGCATTATCAATTTTAATAAACTATAATAATTAACAAAAACTTTAGCATACGGAATTACTTAATCTTTACTTTCGAAAAGCGCAGAAATATGTACAATGCCCAGAATATACGATTGAATATGTAGATTTTTCCGGGAAATACAGGCGCTTTTCGCCCCCATGACGTTCGAATGCATACTCATGAGGGTTGGATAGCTCCCTTTTCCAACGCGGAGGCAGGAGGCGGCTTTATGCTCGTCGTGCATCGGAATACCCTTGGGCAAAACCGGCGTATTCGCACGGAAAACGAGAAATGCCTGCTGGACAAATAAGTTCGTCGACCTAACTTTGCCGTGTCGGAACACGCATAGATCGCATTGCCCGCCGCTCCATGCCGACAGGACAGCCGGGGAATTCCATTTTCATATTTTGTCAGCGAACTGAAAAAAACGGCAGATCAAACATGGGATTAGCACCACTCACACGGCCTATCGGCCAGTCGTCGCGAACGGATTTGGATCGCTTTCATCTGATCCCGCTCTCAAGTTGCCCGATCCTGGGTGGTGATACGGCATCGGGACAGCCGTCCGGCGTGGTCTTTTCGGGTCGCTCCTTCGAAGCCGCGAGCGACAATACTCTGTCGTGCTGTGGCCGATACAATATCAGGAACAGTCTGCATCAGGGCATTGCCGGAATTGCGGACGACGGATATCTCATCTTCGCCGTCAACAGCTGGGTAAGCGGCCGTCGCTGTACCGTCATGGGAGCGTTCGATCCAGTGGGCAAGCCCGTCGCCCCCACCAAGCCTCAGCAGGATCTGCTCGGAAAATACTTTCCATCGACCGAACGTCCCATCGTGCTCGACACCAAGGCCAAAAGCGACATCGGTTTCAAGACGAACGGGCTCAATCCGAATGTCGGCGTCTATGTCGGCAACAAGACGATCATTTTCGACGTCCATGCACGATTGGCGGATGGCAAGCGTTCGCTGGAAGGCGGCGCCACGGTGACGACGGACTTCGACGGCAAGGTTCAGGATCAGGCGTACACGCTGGCCGCCAAGGACGACAAGGCGTCGTTGAGTGCCGGTTACGAACGGAAAGGCACGCAGACGATCGAGTCCCTGGAGGCATCATGGGACAAATGGTCTCTGGCGGGCAAACGCTCCAGGAATGGAGCGAGCAGGGATCGCCAGCTCGATCTCTCCTATCGTCCCACGGACAAAATAACGATCAAGGCTTCCTGGCGGCCGGATGTGAAGCCGCCTTCCACGCCGCCGCGTATAACGTCCTACTCGATCAACAATCCGCCGGCTGTTCCCAACTACAGCAACTATATGATCACGCTCGAAATCAAACTGCCGTGAGGCATGCCGCCAGCAGCGCTCGTGTCGGGTGTGACTGAGCAGGCCTTCGGACGAGGCATCGCAAAGCGTGGCTGCAACGGCCGCCGTTTCCGGCGGCCAGTCCGAAGCATTCAGCACGCCGGCCCCTGTTGGGCAAGCCTCCGGGCCGTGATCCGCGGGTGGAAATTCATACGCGAAGCGATGCTTTGCCCGAACGGCTCTCTATCTCTTCAGCCCAGCTGCTCCTTTGCCAGGTGGTAGAAGTACATGGCGCCGCGCTCGAGGATGTCGTCGTTGAAGTCGTAGGTCGTGGTGTGCAGGCCGGCGCTGTCGCCGTTGCCGATCAGGACATAGGCGCCGGGAACCCGTTCGAGCAGGAACGAGAAATCCTCGCTTCCCATCAGGGGAAGATCGAGGTCGACCAATGCGTCCTCGCCGAAGCGCTGGGCGATCACGGATCTTGCAGCCTCGACGGCCTGCCCGTCATTGATGGTCGCGGGATAACCGACCTGCCAGTCGAATGAGATGTCGGCGCCATAGCTCCTGGCCTGGAGCGTCGCGATCTGTTCCACGCGCTCGCGGATTTCCTCGCGCACCTTCGGATTCATCGCCCGCATGCTGATTTCCAGAACGGCGGCGTCGGGAATGATGTTGGAGGCCGAACCGGACAGGAAGGCGCCCACGGTCACGACCGCGGGCTGGTGGGGGGAAATGTTTCGCGAGACCAGCGTCTGCAGCGCCATGACGATGCTGGAGCCGACGACCACCGGATCGACGGTCAATTCCGGCTGCGCGCCATGGCCGCCCTTGCCCTTGACCGTGACTGTCACCACGTCGATCGAAGCCGCGATCGGTCCGGCGCGGGTTGCAAAGGTGCCGGCGGGAATGCCGGGCCAGTTATGCAGGGCGAAAACCTGGTCGCAGGCGAAGCGCTCGAACAAGCCGTCCTCGATCATCAGCTTGCCGCCGCCGAAATTCTCTTCGGCCGGCTGGAAGATGAAATGCACCGTGCCGGAGAAGCTCTTGTCACGCGACAGCGCCCAGGCTGCGCCGAGGAGCATGCTGGTGTGGCCGTCATGGCCGCAGGCATGCATGGCGCCCGGATGCCGGCTGGCATAGGGAAGATTGGTTTCCTCCTGCATCGGCAGGGCATCGAAATCGGCGCGGAAGCCGATGGCGCGATTGCCGTTGCCGGCGCGAAGGGTCGCGACGATGCCGGTCCTGGCGAGGCCGCGGGTAATCTCGAAGCCCCATTTTTCAAGCTGCCCGGCAATGAAATCCGAGGTCTTGAATTCGGAAAGGCCGATTTCCGGCATCTGATGCAGCTGATGCCGGATTTCGACGAGTTCGGGGAGAAAGCCCTGGAAATCGATGTCGTTCATTGCAGTCCTCATCCCATGCGGAGAAATTGACGGAGCCGGTCGGATTGCGGGTTCTTCATGACGGTATCGGGGGCGCCACGCTCTTCGACCAGGCCTTTGTGAAGGAAAATGACCTCGCTCGAAATGTCGCGTGCAAGCGCCATCTCGTGAGTGACCATCACCATGGTACGGCCTTCCTCGGCCAGTTTTTTGATCACCTGAAGCACTTCGTTGACGAGCTCGGGATCGAGTGCCGACGTCGGCTCGTCGAAGAGCATTACTTCGGGTTTCATGGCGAGCGCACGGGCAATGGCCGCGCGTTGCTGCTGTCCGCCGGATAGCTGTGCCGGATATTGATCGCGTTTCGGCGTGATGCCCACTTTTTCCATCAGGACTTCCGCCTCGGCGATCGCGTCCTTGCGCGACGTGCCAAGCACATGGATCGGTCCTTCAATGATGTTTTCGAGGATCGTCCGGTGTGACCACAGGTTGAAGCTCTGGAAGACCATGCCGAGCCGGGTGCGGATATGTTCCAGCTGCCGGGGATCCGCGGCATGCATCTTGCCGCCGCGCGAAGGGACCGTACGGATGATTTCGCCCGCAACCGAGATTTCGCCCTTGTCCGGCGTTTCGAGATAGTTGATGCAACGAAGCAGGGTGCTCTTGCCCGAGCCGCTGCTGCCGATCAGCGAGATCACGTCGCCCTTGCGGGCTTCGAAGGAGATGCCCTTCAAGACCTCAACGCCGCCGAAACTCTTGTGGATGTCATTTACCGAAAGTGCAGTTTCGACCATTTCAATTCCTCCCGAGGCTTTCAGGCTCACGCCCGAGCGGCGCGATAGCGCGTCATGCGGAACTCGACGACATTCATGACCCGGGTCAGGATGAAGACCACGACGAAATAGATGATGCCGGCGGCAATAAGGGGTTCGAAGATCAGCAGCGATTGTCGTTGCAGCATCCGCGCCGTCCCCATGACTTCGAGAATGGTGATCGTCGAGGCGAGCGATGTCGTCTTCAGCAGGATGATGAGATCGCTCGTCAGGACCGGCATGCAATGGCGGAACGCCTGCGGCAGGGTGACGCGGCGAAGGATCGTCCAGGGCCGCATGCCGACCGAAAGAGCGGCTTCGATCTGGCCTCGCGGGATCGCCTGGATCGCGCCGCGGATGACTTCGGCGTTGTAGGATGCCTGGTTCAGGCTGAGTGCGGCGATGGCGTACCAGAGGCCGTCACGCAGGTAGGGCCAGAGGAAGCTGTGGCGAACCCAGGTTCCCGGCAGGATCTGGCCGAGGCCATAGTAGATCAGATAGATCTGCACCAGCAATGGCGTCCCGCGGAAGGCGAAGGTGAAGGCAAAGGCCGGCCAGGCCAGCAGCTTGTACTTCGACAGGCGGGCGAGCGCCGTCAGCGTGCCGATGACGAGGCCGAAGATGCCGGCCGTTACCGTCAGCAGCAGCGTAAGCGGCATCGCCCTGATGAGCGCGGGCAGGAAGGAGATGACGTTGGTGATCGTTTCCATCAGCGATGCCCCCTGTTCAAGTGCTTTTCGATGCGGCTGATGATGAAGACGGAAACCAGTGTGATGAGCAGGAAGAGCAGGGCCGTGAGGCCATAGAAAAGGATGTACTGCTTGGTGCTGGCGGCTGCGCGGTAGCCTGTATAGAGCAGTTCGCTGAACGAACCGAGCACGGAAATGATGGCGCTTTCCTTGGTGATCGACAGCCAGAGATTGCCCATGCCGGGAACGGCGTGGCGCATCATCTGCGGAAGGACGACGCGCGTCAGGATCTTGCGCTGGCGCATGCCGATCGACACGGCGGCCTCGATCTGGCCGGGGGGGACGGCGAGATAGGCGGAGCGCAGAACTTCGGTCATGAAGGCGCCGGAGACGAAGGCGAGCGCGACGATCGCCGCCCAGAATGGGCTGAACTGGAAATTGGCGCCGACGAGGCCGGCATATTTGAGGAAGCGCTCCGCGCCGCTGGCGACGGAAAAATAGAGCAGCAGGATGACCAGCAGTTCCGGCAGCGAGCGGACGACGGTCGTGTAGAGCCCGGCAATCAGGCGAAGCGACCGACGATGCGAAAGCTTGCCGGCGGCTCCCAGGAAGCCGAAGATCACGGCCACGATGTAGGAGACGATCGATACCTGGAGGGTCATCAGAAAACCCCAGGCAAAATTGGCGCCCCAGCCTTCCGGCCCCCAGCCAAGCAAGTGCCAATATGTATCCATGCGATTACCTGCTCGATCCGGCCTTGCTTGCGGCGATCAGCCGGACAGCCCTTGGTGTTGCCGATGGTGCGGGATCAGGCGCCGTCGGGCCTGTAAAGCCCCGATGCGTGGGCAGACGCGATGTCGCGATGGGAGCGGCAAGGCATATTGCCACGGCGCCCGGGCGCAGCCGAAGCCGCGCCCGGTATCACGCGGTTACTTCTTGCCGAAGATCCACTTGTCGACCAGCTTCTGCGTCGTGCCGTCCTTGTTGAGTTCGGCAAGGGCATTGTCGATCTTGCCGAGCGTGTCTGCATCGCCCTTGCGGGTCGCATAGGCAACGCCTTCGCCGAGCGCGGCGTTCTTCGGCACGTTCAGCTTCACCTCGTAATCGGCGCCGGCATCCGATTTCAGGAACGTCTGGATGTAGAGGTCCGGGATCAGCACATAGTCGACGCGGCCGGCAACGAGATCGGCCACGGAATTGTCGGCGGTGTCATAGCTCTTGGCTTCGGCGCCCTTCAGATATTTCGCGACATAGGCGGCCTGGACGCTGGAGGTCTGGACACCGATGATCTTGCCCGAAACGACGGCCGGATCGATGATCTTGCCCGAGCCGTCCGGCGCGTCGACCGTGGTGATCTTCGTGCTGTCGGACTTGGCGCCGACAAAGGATGTCCCCTCGGTGTAGTAGGGCGTGCTGAAATCCACCACCTTGCGGCGGTCGTCGGTGATCGAGAAGGCGCCGATGATGAAATCGACCTTCTTTTCGTTCAGCGAGGGGATCAGGCCGTCCCAGGCCATCTGCTTGATCTCGCACTTTACCGGCAACTTGGCGCAGACCGCGCGGGACAGATCGGCTTCCAGACCTTCCCACTCGCCGGCGGCATTGACCTGGGTAAAGGGCATGTAGGGTTCAGGCGTCATGCCGAGGCGGATGGTGTCCTCGGCGTGAGCGAGGCCGGCGGACAATAGAATTGCGACGCCGGCGATGATTTTCGATTTGAAGCTGTGCATGCTGTTCTCCCGATTTATTCTTGAGGGTATTTAACGGCCGTTGCGATACCAGCGCAGCGACATGCAGGACAGGCCTGCGTCGATCTTTCCGATCTGGGTCGTTTTCATCGGCACGACCTTGTAGCCGAGCTTGTCGAGCATCTCGATCGTGCGCGGGAAGTCCGAGCCGACCATGACGACATCGTTGACGCGCAGAGCATTGGCGGCCGGCTCTTCACCTTCCGGAATGATGATCTGCTTGAAATCCTTGAAGACGCCGGAACGGGCGAGACGGGCGGTGGAAAGCACGCTTTCGTCGTCGAGCAGCGAGCAATCGGTCTTGAAATGCAGCACGCCTTCCGGCGTTGCGACGATCTCGGCCTTGCGGCCGAGCTTGGCGATGCAAGCGGAAAGGGCTTCGGCTCCAACCTTGTCGGTGCGCGCCGACAGGCCGATCATGACGCTCTTGGGCGTCGTCAGCACGTCGCCACCGTCGGCAAAGCCCGGGTTCGGCAGGTCAAGGACGGTTTCGAACATGTCGCGCAGCGTCGGCGCGATCTCGACGGTCTCGCCGACGCGGCTGACCGCACCCGGGCGAAGCAGGATCGCGCCTTCGGTGAAGACGAGCGCCGGATCTTCGACGAAGATCGAGTCGGGAAAGGCTTCCAGCGCCGGAAGGACAGTCACTTCGACGCCGGCATCGCGCATGGCGGCGATATAGGCGTCATGCTCGGCCTTGACGCCCTCGTAGGTCGGGTTGCCCCGATCATCGGCGCGAAGGCCGTTCACGACCGAACGCGAAGGCTCGCGCACGATCACCGAATTGAAGTGATAGACTGATCTTGCTTGCGACATTTCCAGATACCTTTGTTTTCGTACGGGCTTCTCTATCCGGCTCAACCGGCGGCGTAAAGCAATTGTGTGGCTGCGGGTTCCCGGCGCGACAGATGGATGCCGGCGAGCATGCAGCGAACCGATCCGCCCGCCAGTTCGATGGTGGAGACATCGAACGGCAGCAGTTTCGCAGATTGCTCGATCGCCTCGATCTGGGGGGCATCCAGCGCGGAATGAGCCCTGGCGGACAGCACGACCAGCCTGCCGTCGCGGCCGTCCAGCTCGATGGCATTGCCAGCGAAGTTCTCGATCTGCTCGATCGAAAGATCGATCACCTTGCGTCCGGTTTCTTCGAGGCGTGCGATGATTTCGCGCCTGCGGGCGACATCCGGGATCATCTGCGACCCGAGGAGCGCAAAGTCGGTTCCGATGCACATCAATACGTTCGTATGGTAGATCGCCTTGCCGTTGCGATCGACGGCATCGAAGACCATCGGTTCGAAGTTGAAATGCGTGCAGAAGCGCTCCAGCGCAACTTCGTTGGTACGGTTGGAGCGGACGGCGTAGGCAACGCGGCCGATATGATCGAGCACCATGGCGCCGGTGCCTTCGAGATAGACATGGTCCTTTTCGAGGCCCGAATAGTCGATGACGTCCTGAACGCGATAATCGGTCTTCAACATCTCGATCACGTCGCTGCGCCGTTCGGACTGGCGGCTGGCGGAATACATCGGATAGATGGCGACATGCCCGCCGGAATGCGTCGAGAACCAGTTGTTCGGAAATACGGAGTCGGGTGTCGCGGCCGTCTTGTCTTCGAAGACGTGGACGGTAACGCCGGCGGCGGCCAGGCCCTCGGCCATGCGCGTGACCTCATCGAAGGCGGTGCTGGCGATCGCCGCCGCTGCCCGCTTCTCATCGTTCGACTGGAACGAGTTGTCGTTCGCGGTCATCGGATTCGGCGTAAAGTGATGCGGCCGGATCATGACGACGGACTTCGGCGCCTGTACGGAAAGCTTGCTCATTGCTCAGCCGACGCTCCGTTGCCGGACAGCTGCCGCCTCGCCGGACAGGAATGCCTCGATGCCGATGGATCGGACCAACTCAACGGCATTGCTGCCGCCTGCATATTGAACCACGTTTTCAGCTCCCTCAGGAAGTTCGATGAGGCAGCGTAGGTAGGCATAGCGTCAGATGAAATTTGAGAACTGCAGAAATTCTTACAGAAAACCGAGCAGATTGCTCAATCGATTTGGGCAAGTTGCATGGTAAGTCGCCGGAAGTTTCGGGTGCCCTCTCATTTCCGTTCCGAAGGAGAGGAGATTGAAGCTCCGCTCCGCCAAACCGGGAGACAGGCGCCCATCCGTTCAGGCGCCACGGGCAAGGGCGATCGGCCTAGCCACCCGGGCCGCCGTCAGACCTCCATCACGTCCTCGAAGGATTCGGGAAAATTTTCCCGCGCCAGCTTTTCGTTGATGACCAGCATCGCCTCGTAGGAGGTCGGATCGAAATCCTTGTCGGCGGCGATCACCTCCCGCCCGAAGAACAGGTTCAATCGCGCGGCATCCAGATTGCCGCGCTCGAAAGGTTCCGCTCCGAAGTGATGCCAGAGCGCGTGCAGGAAAGCCGCATCGACCCGGTGTTCGGCCGATCCCGGCCGGGCGCGGCGCGGCAGAGACTTGATCGGCGTGACACCCTTGGGATTGGCGCGACGGATGGTGAACTGGATGCCCGTCCCCGGCATGCCAGAGGGGAATCCGCGGTGCTTCGTCATATCGGGAAGCTTGCCCATGGCTGCTGCTCCTATCTTCTTACGGTCCTGTATATGTTTACCCAATGCCGGCGGACCGGTCGACCGCGTTACAACCCGTCATCGTCCTCCCGTCAACCTATCATGGGAATTTACCCAGACCATCGGCGCAGTCGCTTCTGAGATCGTTGCGGCATCGCCGCGCGGAAATCCGCCATCCCGGAACGCCGGAAATTCCGGCGCGATGCATGCCGTGCCGGCGCCACACGCGGCGGTGCTTTGCGGAGAAAGATCGGAAAAATATCCGCTGTGGACGAATCATTTCCGTCCCTTGTCGAAAGCCAAGTCGACTCTACATTCGCGAATCTCTAATGATTTGCGAGGGTTAGTGATTGTGAGTTACGATTGGAGCGGTGCCAGGACACGGCGCATCAAGGCAATCAAGATGGCTGTTTCTGTGGCGATCGTAGTGGCGGTACTGGGCACTCCGACCATGCTTTGGCTGAACGGCTCGTTTTGATTTTTCCGGCCGCAGCTGCGTCTGCCGGTTCCTCGTACATGCTCCACGAAACGGGTCGACAAGGAACCTGCATGTTTCCGGTGCCGGCAGAATCCGACAGGTCGGCTTGATTTCGGGCCGCAGGGAGCTGGCGGTAAGTGGAACCCGGCCAAGGCGTACGCTCCGCGCGCGGGCAGCAAGCGACGAGCCTATCATTTCTCTGAGACCGTCAAGGCGCGGCAGCCTCTTCGAGATCGGCATAGACCAGATAGCGAAGCGGGCCGGACGTCACGGCGTCGAAGGGAAAGCAGGTCGCCAGCACGAGATGAACGCCGGGCGCGCTGGTATCGATTTCGGCCTCGTCCCAGCGTGCGACGGCCATATGGGTGACGCGGAAGCTGAAAATCCGGCCGTCGCGGCGGGTGATGCGGATACGGTCATTTTCCTTGATGTCCTTGAGAAAAGTGAAATGCGTGTCGCGATGCGCGGCATAGACCGCCGTGCCTTCCTCGCCCGCCTGCGGCGTATTGTCGAGATGGCCGGGGCCGAAGGCGAGGGCCTGGCCGCTTGCGCCTTTCAGCGCGATCGCGGAGGCGCCAAGGCGCGGCACCTCTATGCGCGCCACCGGCCAGGTGTCGGCCCAGCTCCATGGCTTGATCGGCACGCCGGACGTCATGCTCTGGGCGAAGGCGCGCTCCAGCAGAACCTGCGCCAGCGCGGCTTTGGCATAAATCCATCCGCCCTGCGCTGCAAGGAGGAGACCGGCCGCTATCAAGATGGCGGCGGCCAGCGTCAGAAGGGAGCGCGCTGGCGCGCTCCCGATGGCTTGGGTCCGGACGGCGGCGATCATGCCCTGTTCCTTCTCGATGCGAAGGCCAGAAGCGAAGAGCCAAGCAGCAGGGCAAGCAATCCTTCGAGAATGAACAGCGTAGCCGGGGTTGCCGTTTGCGGCAGCGGAACGCTGGCGGGAGGTGCCGCGGAGATCGGTTCAAGCTCGGCGGCCTCGTCGGCACCTTGCGCGTTGCCGGCTGCCTGGCGGTGTCCGGCGTCAGCCTCCGCATTCCGGGCCGTGCCGATGCCGAGGAGCTTGTTGTAGTCCCAGCCGGCGGGCAGCTGCAGCGGAATGTCGGCCTCGGTCAGCGGCGCGTTCGCCGGGCGCAGGCGCCTGGTATCGACCGCGACAAGGCTGGTCAGGCGGGTGACCAGGTGATGCTCCAGCGCCAGTCGAAGGATGCGCCTGTCGGCTTCCGTCTGTGTGATCTTGCCGAGGGTGAGATTGACCTCGGCATCGTCGATCTGGCGGCGCGCCCAGATCTTTGAGATGCCCTTGGCATTGCTGGCCTGATCGAGGGGCAGCGAAATCATCCATGGGCGATCGCCGACCATGCCGCTGACCGTCAGGGTGCCGGCCGCCTTCCCCATTCGGGCAGCCAATACGAGCGGCTCGCCATGATAGATGTCGGGCAGCAGGTTCGGCGACAGGCTGACGTTCTTTTCCGAAAAGACCGCCGCGACATTGGTGACGGCTGGGTTCTCCAGCTTGTCGAAGAGGGCGTGCATGCGATCGTTCACTTCGGCGACCGAGCCGATGTGGGTGAAGCTGCCGCGGCCGAGCTCGGCGGCACGGCTCATCAGATAGGTGTTGGGCGCCGAGCCGATGCCGACCATGAAGATGCGCGAGCGTCCACGCGATGCCGCGATCGCATCGAGAAGCTGCTGCTCGTTGTTGACTTCGCCATCCGTGAGAAACACGACCTGGCGCAATCCGTCGGCCTGATGGCTGTCATCGAGCGCGGCCTGGAGCGGCGGCAGCATTTCGGTTCCGCCGGCGGCCTCCAGGCTGGTGACGAAACGGCGAGCCTTGGCAATGTTGTCAGCCGTCGCCACGACCGAATCCGGGAAGAACTTGGTCATCGTGTCGTCGAAGCGGATGACGTTGAAGCGGTCGTTCGGCTCCAGCCGGGACAGGGCGTAATCGAGGCTTGCCCTTGCCTGCTCGATCGACGTGCCGCCCATGGAGCCGGAATTGTCGATGACGAAGACGACTTCGCGGCCAGCCTTTTGCGGCGTCGCTACGGCCGGCGGGGTTACATAGGCGAGCACGTAATCATCCTTGCCGACGTGTTCGCGGAATAGGCCGACGCTCGGCACGTTGCTTGCGACCGCATTCCATTCGAGCACGAAATCACGATCCGCCGTCGTATCGCCGTCCAGAACGATGCGGCGTGCCTGGTCGTTTATCTTGTCGATCCTGACTGCGTGATAGAGGCTTTTGACATCGTCGACCGGGAAACCGGCATTGAGGTCTACTTTGAGCGTGACGGGATTGGTGCGGTCGCTATCGGGGGCGATCAGCGGCGCGGACACGGGCTTGCCGCTGCCTTTGCGCGAGGCGTTTTCCCGGGGGCTTCCCCAGCCGGCCTTCAGATCGGCATTCTGTGTAATGGGCGATGTGTCCTGCGGGGTGTAGCGCGGGGCGACGACCAGCGGAACTCGCAGGGAGAAGCGGCCGTCCGCCAGGCGCACGGCTTGCTGATACTCGATCTGCACGACGATCTTTTCATGCGGGCCTATGTTTGCGACCGCGTTGGTGAAGACGTTCGGGCGCTGCTGCTCCACGAGGGTCGCCTTCTTGCCTTCACGGCGCGCCTTCTCGTAGATGGCGCGAGCGGCCTGTTTTTCCTTGATGTCGGCGACGATCACACGGTTGCCGACGATCATCTTCAGGGAATAGACCGCGCTGTCTTCGGGAAGAGGGAAGACGTAGAGGGCCTCGACCCATTTGTCGGTCGAGTTTTCGAAAGCCTGCGTCAGGACAGCCCGTGCAGTCGGTCCGTTGACGTCGATGTCGACATCGGTCGCAAGCCGGGGTGCCTCGATATATTTGCCGTCCTGCGTCGTCTGCAGCAGAAGGCTGCCCGCGCCCATTTCGTTCGGCGTGACGAAGGCTGCCGGCTGTGCATGCGATTCCAGAGGGTGCAGCAAGGCGAAGATGACGGCAAGCACCGGCAGCAGGATGGCATTGCTGAACCATAACAGCAGGCCGAATCTTGTGAGGACGGTTCGCCGATGTTGACGGCGCGAGAGGCTTGGCAGGGCTGACATGACAGGCTCCTTGTTCGTTGAGGAATGACTGAAGCCATTGTCAACAAAGGCTATTTTCCCGCCAGCGTAAGCTTTGCCCTGTTTCGTCCGCATCTTGCCGTAAACGGTCTTGCCGATGGCGGGCATGTGTGGAATTGTGAAGAAAATTACGCAATCAGGAAATGAATGAATGGTCCAGGGCGACCCCTACCTATCCGATCATCAGAACAGTGCCGTGGCGGAGCGGGTTCGCGAAGAAATCGCCCGGAGGCGTATTTCCAGGCAGCGTCTCGCCAACGACGCGCGCATCAGCCTTTCGACGCTGGAGAAGGCTCTTTCCGGACATCGGCCCTTCACGCTTGCGACCATCATCCGCCTGGAGCAGGCGATGGGCGTGGTTCTGCGCGAAGCGGGAGGCGCGCAATCGTCTTCGATCAACGACAGGCCGGGCCACGCTCCCGAAGAGCTCGGCGCCTATTCGCGCGCTTCGGTGTCCTGGCTCGAGGGCGTCTACCTGACGCTTCGACCGTCCTTCGGCGATCCGGATGCGATCTTTGCCTATTGCACGGAAATCGCCTGGGATGGAGAAAGCACGCGCCTGAGCTTCAAGGAGCGCGAGCGCAGCGATGCGTCTTTTTCACAGCAAGGCTCGGTATCCGTTCCGCATCTGTCGGGGCATATCTATCTCGTGACGAATTCGTCCGGGCAGTATCGCATGGCGATATTGTCCCGGCCGAGCATAACGGGTGAGATGTTCGGTCTCCTGACGACGTTGCGCGCCGGTCAGGGTTCGCATCTCACGCCGGTCTCGACGCCGTTGGCGCTGCTGCCGATCTCGGCTTTTGCGCAACCGTCGCTGGGGCGTGTCTCGGCAGGGGACCGCAATCACGAAGCCTATTCCGCCATAATGCGCAGAATTACCGGCGAGAGCTATGCCGGCTTCGTCGGCTGAGACCTGCCGGCGGGTGCGCTGTCAGCGGGCATCGTGAAAAATGATGCCGACCGTATGGCGCATGCCGGAACGGACCCGGCTGACGCCATGCCTGAGATTGACACGGTAGTTTCCCTTTGCTCCTCGCACAGGGCGATTGTGAACGGCGAAAGCGACGGCATCGCCCTGCCGAAGCGGCACCACCTCCGCACGGCTTTGCATGCGCGGCCGCTGCTCGGTCAAAACGAACTCGCCTCCGGTAAAGTCCCGTCTCGGCTCGGAAAGCAGGATTGCGACCTGGATGGGAAAGGCAAGCGCGCCGTAGAGATCCTGGTGCAGGCAGTTGAAGTCTCCCGGCACGTATTGCAGCAGCAGCGGCGTCGGGCGCGTCTGGCCGGCCTCATGGCATTGTTTCAGGAAGCAGGTGTGGTCCTCCGGGTAGCGTTGCGCGATGCCCATCCGTTCGTTCCAGCCGTTTGCGATGCCGGCCAGACGAGGGTAAAGCGTGCTGCGCAACCCGGCCAAGAGCGCCGGCAGCGGATAGCTGAAGTAGCGGTATTCGCCTTTCCCGAAGCCGTGACGCGCCATGATGACATGGCTCCGGAAGTGATGTTCCTGCGGATAAAGCCCGGCGATCGCATCGCACTCCTGCGGTGCGAGAAGTTTGGGGAGAATGGCGCAGCCGAAGCCGTCAAGCTCTGCTGCAAGAGCCTGCCAATCATAGGTGTCGACCCGCGCCGCGACAGAACGTTCCGCGGGGATCGGAGCGATGGTGGATGTCGATGTGTGCATGTCATGTCCTCGGTCTGAGCGGCATTCGATACGTCCGGGGGCCGCGAGACCTCGAATGCTAGCGTCCAAAACGGATCGGCAGCCACCCGATTTCCGATGGAATGCGAGGGAGAATTGATGTCGTCCGCGCTTTACGCATTTGCACGCTGCAGAACATGCAGGATGTGTTTCCGAAGCCTGTGAGGAGAATGAGGCGGTCGGCGGGATGCCGTTATCCGCGCCTCAATAACGCGCCTGCAGCAGCAGCCGGAAGAGATGTGCGCGGTTCTCCGCGCCGAAGCTGCCGTTATAATCCAGCGCAAGCGAAATCTGCTGGCTGAGCGCAATGTCGAAGCCCGCATCGACCACCAGCGCGTCCCGGTCGACCACGGTCCCGCTTTCGGTGAAGATGTCTCCGCCGGCGAAAGCCATGCGGGAGGTGATATCCAGATCGCCGAATGCGTGCCGCCAGCCGAGCGAGCCATAGAGTTTTGCCGGCATGTCCGCCAAGGCGATGTCCCGCTCCGCCCGCGCGCCAAACGTGGCGAAGGTAATTGCCGATTGATCGGCGCTGCCGCTCAGGGCGGCCGCACCGCCGCGCTCTGAAAATGAGCTCGTTCGAACATCGGTGAACGTCACATTCGCAAACGGCTCGAGGCGCGTATCGCCCATGGAAATCTCGTAGGCCAGTTCGCCGAACGCCTGCGCGGTATAGGCATGATAATCGGCTCGCAGCGAATCCGCATAGCCGGAGAAGTCGATGTCGCGCAGGGTGGAAACCGATTGCAGGCTATAGGTGCCTCCGAGCCGCAGCGCCAGCGGTCCCCATTCTCGCCCGGCATAAACCCCGATATTGTAGTTGTCGGTATCGGCATGGGCCGAGACGCCGGATTGGGAGAAGCGGCTGCGGCCGTAGCCGGCGAGCGCGCCGACACGCCAATCCGAGTCGTAAAGCGTGGTATCGAAGCCGAACAGCACGCCGCCGGTGCTGCTGCTGCCGCCGTCCGAGGAGGTCCATCCTCCATAGGGCGCGCTCCAGAATGCGGCCAGGCCATTGGCGGGATCGGAGAGAATGCCGTCGATGGCTTTTTCCGATGCCGTCGTCTCGTGCCGGTCGCCATTTGTGTAGGCAAGGCCGGCATCGCCCGATACCCGTGCCTGCTTGGTGCTGACGGCAATGCCTCCTTGCATGCCGCGAAGGCGATCGATAGCGGCATCGCGGATAAAACGGCCATTGTCGAAGGCTACCCCGGCGAGCGACGTATGAATTTCGCCGGCAAGCTGCTTCAGCGCTCCGGATGCTTCATCCATGCTCAATACCGAGACGGCATCGTACAGACTGTTCGAGGCTCCGAGGCTTTCGATGCCGCCCGCTGCCGCGCGCTGGTTTGCATTCGTACCTGCGGTCGCAAAGGAAGTGTCGTTGCGTTGCAGGGTGAGATCGATCGTGCCGCTGGAATAGTCGAGAACAGGGGTGACGAAAGCGTAATTCGACTTAATCGTGTCGAAGCTGCCGGAAACTCCGCCTGCGGCGGAGAGAATGGTGTAGCTCGTAAAGGCTTTCAGGCCGCTGCCGGCCAGCGAAAGCGTCCCGCCGTTCAGGCTGGCCGTTCCGGTAACGTCGATCCGATCGGCGGCGGTGTCATTGCTTTCAATGAGAACGGTCGAGCCGCTTTGAGTGGTCAGATCGCCGTCGATCGTCAATGTGCCGATGCCGTTGTCGCCCGGAGACAGGGTCGCGCCGGCTCCCACCACGGTCGAGCCGACCGTGCCCGTTCCGCCGAGCAGGCCGTAGCCGCTGAGATTGATCGACCCGCCAAGCGTGCCGTCGACGATCAGGCTGCCGCCGGAGACCGAGGTCACGCCGCTGAACGCGCTGGAATTGCCGGTCAGGGTCACGTCGCCGGATGCGACATAGAGCGAGCCATTGCCGTCGATCGCCGCATTCACGGTTTGCGGCGTACCGCCAAAATTGAAGACGAGAGAGCCGTTGCCGCTGCCGAAGTGAATGGCATCGACGTCGAGCGTCGCCGCGCCTGTTGCCGTTTGGCCGAGCGCTGAGCCGATATTGACCGAGGCGGTGGAACCGGCTTGAGCCGCAATCGTCACGCTCGGGGCAGACAGCGTCGAGCCGCCGCTCAGGGTGAGGCTGGCATCGCCTGCATTGCCGACCGTCAATCCGTTGTCGACCGAAAGCGTCGATCCGTTTCCGGTTACGGTGACTGCGCCGCTGCTGCCCGCCGCATCGCCGATGGTCGCGCTTGCCGTGTGGACCGTGCCTCCCTGGATGACGTCCAGCGTGCCGCTTCCGGCATCGCCGATGATCATGTCGCCCTGGTTGCTCCAGGTCGAGCCGTCGCCGGTGACGGTGGCCGAGCCGCTGGAGCCGGAAGACGTGCCGATGCTGGCGCTCTGGCTCGTCAGCGCACCTTCCGACGACACCGCAAGGCTTCCCGTGCCTCCGCTGGCGCTGCCGACATCGAGCTCGCCGTCGATCGACCAGTGGCTGCCGCCGCCGCTGACAAGCGCCTGACCATTGCCGCCCGCGCCGGTGCCGAGCGATGCGTCGCCCGTCGAAAGGGTTGCGCCCGCCAGGACCTGTAGCGATCCGCTTCCGGCCGCGCCGTCCTGCAGCTCGCCGCTCATGTCGAAATGGCTGCCATTGCCGACGACGACGAGCGTGCCGCTGGACGAGGCTTCCTTGCCGAGCGTCGCCGTTGCCGCACTGGCGCTTGCCGATCCGGAAACGGTCACGGAGCCGGATCCCTCGTTGCCGACGGTCAGGTCGGCATTGATATCCCAGTGCGAGCCGGTGCCATCGACCGTCACCGCGCCAGCCGAATTTTTCCCGTCGGCAATGACGGCCGAACTGCTCGTGACCGCGCCGCCGGTGCTGATGTCGAGCCTGCCGTCGGCACCCGAGCTGTCCGCATCGGCATGATCGCCGCCGACCAGCAACGCGCCGGTATCCCACAGCGAACCGACACCGCCGACGGTGACGGAACCGCTGGCAAAACGGCCGACGATGGCAGACCCGCTCGACACCGTTGCACCGGAATAGATCGAAAGCGCGCCGTCTCCGCTGGAGCCGACCGTCAGAAGCCCGCTGGTGGTCCATTGAGAGCCCAGGCCGGACACCGTCGCCGAACTGGCGCCGTTACCGCTTCCAAGGCCGATCGTTGCATTGTCGTTCGAAACGGTCGCACCGGTTGATATGACGATCGTGCCGGTGCCGTCGCCACCGACGATCAGGTCCCCGTCGATCAGCCAGCTTGTTCCCGCGCCTGAAACCGACGCGTCGCCCGAACTTCCCGCGGCATATCCGAGCGTTGCATCGCCGGTGCTCGCCGTGGCACCATCGGCCAGATCGAACGAGCCTTGCCCGTTGTAACCGACGAACAGCGGCTGGCTGCCGGAAAGCGTGAACGAGGATTGGCCGTTGACGACGATGCTGCCGCTGCTTCCGGCCGCGGAGCCGATATAGACGGGCCCTCCGCCCTCATATTGACCGCCGGCGCTGATCGTGAGCGTCGCGGTTCCCTGGTCGCCGACCAGGAGCGTGCCGCTGTTCTGCCAGTCTGCGGCGGCACCGGTCAGATCGAAAACGCCGCCGGCACCCGCATGCGAACCGATCGAAGCGGAAGAGGTCTGCAGCGAGCCGAGAACCGTCAGCGCACCGTCCCCATCGAGCCCGACGGTGAGATCGCCTGCCGAGGCGGAACTGCCGGCTATGATTTCGGGGGCAACGGCGCCGCCGTCGATCGTGACGGAATCTGCGGAGCCGGGCACGGATGCGGCCGACCAGTTGCCCGCATTGTTCCAGTTGCTGTCTACCCCGCCCGTCCACGATAAAGACGCCGCGAGGGCAGCTGCCGAGGCGAGGCAGGCCGACATCGGTACGAGAAAGGTCGATATGCGCAGGGCGGCGCGCGCAGCAGCCAGCATTGAAAAGCGTCCTACAACGTGTTGTTGCACATTGTTAGAAACAGCATTTATGGTTAACGATCTGTAAATCCGGCTCAAAATTCGGTGTTTCCTGCGCCGACGCGCCGCGATTTCAACCCTCCGTGACCATCATGAGGGCCGGCCGGCATTTCACGGCATGACAGCCGGCAAGTGGCCTCGCCGGATTGCGAGGTGGAAGCCGCGCCCTTCCGAGAGTCGCGACGGCGAAGGTCGGGTGCCTTGATGCTACACTTCGATACAGTTTGGCCGTTTCCGGAAATTTGGCGGATACAATTTGCCGCGATCCTCCACCCAGACCATCGATCTGGCCGGAGTCAAACATGAAGCTCGCTCTCCTTGGCGCATTTGCCGTTTCAAGCCTTGCTGTCGGCATTGCCGCCTCGCAATCCGCCCCGACCGTTGCGCCGCCGGAAAACGCCTCGCCGATCTATGGCGTGACCATCCCGGAGGGTTATCGGGACTGGCGGTTCATTGCGCCGGCGCAGGAGGCTCCGCCGCTCGACGAACTGCGTGCGGTGCTCGGCAATGACATCGCCGTCGACGCCTACAAGAAGGGCATCCTGCCTTTTCCGGATGGATCGATCCTTGTCAAACTTGCCTATAAGCGCAAGCAATCGACGGAGTTCGCGCCGGCAACCGTGCCGGGAACGCCGACCACCGTGCAGGTCATGGTGAAGGATTCGAAGAAATATCCCGACAGTCACGGCTGGGGATTTGGACGGTTCGTCAACGGCAAGCCGGTCGATATCGCTCAGCACGAGACCTGTCTCAGCTGCCATGTCGGCAATGTGAAGGATCACGACTACGTCTTCACGCGCTACGCGCCGTAAGTCCCGTCAACTGCGCTGAACTGGAATTGCCGGCCCGAGCGCGCCGCATCGGGGCCGGCCGGCTATCCACGGCTTCCCCTCCCGCCGGGATAGCCGCTCATTCCGAGACCGGGATGCGATTGTCGCCGCATCCCGGTCTCGGTCGTATCGAGGCGACCATCGTTTCATCCCATCCCATGCCGGTAACAGGGCCGCCGCCGAAAGCGGTGAAGGTGCGCCTTGTCCGTTTGGTCGCGTTTGCCGCCGACACCGGGAAATGTCCGGTCTGTATTCCATTGTAGTTTTGGCCGGTTCGGACACCGCAAGATACAATTCGACGCAGTTGAAGACACAACCGGGATACACGCGGCACGCAAAACTTCGCGGCAATCAACAAACCTCCCGAACCTATGGAGATGCAGATGCCGCCTTTTTCATACCCATTGAACCGACGCGCCTTCGTGACCGGAGCCGCCGTCGCCGGAGCAGCTGCCATGCTGAAACCGGCAATGTCCCTCGCCGGCTCCGAAGCCTTGCCGGACGGAATCAAGCCGTTCAAGGTCCATATCCCGGACAGCGCGATCGCAGATTTGAAGCAGCGGCTCGCGATGGCCCGATGGCCGCTCAGGGAAAACGTTGCGGACGACTCCCAGGGCGTGCAGCTGGAGCGTCTGCGCGATCTCGTTGGATATTGGGCCGAAGGCTACGATTGGCGGAAGGTGGAGCAGAAACTCAACTCCCTTCCGATGTTCATGACGGAAATCGACGGGCTGGATATTCACTTCATCCATGTGCGCTCGCCGCACGACAACGCAATGCCGCTGATCATGACCCATGGCTGGCCGGGCTCGATCCTCGAAATGCTCAAGGTCATCGATCCGCTGACGAACCCGACGGCCCATGGCGGCAAGGCCGAAGATGCATTCCATCTCGTGGTGCCGTCGATCCCCGGCTTCGGTTTCTCCGGCAAGCCGACGACGAAGGGGTGGGGGTCGGACCATATCGGCAGGGCATGGGGCACGCTCATGCATCGCCTCGGCTACGAGCGCTTCGTTTCGCAGGGCGGAGATTGCGGCTCTGTCATTTCCCAGCGCATGGCGCTCCAGAACGTGCCGGGATTGCTCGGCATCCATCTTAACATGCCTGGCATCGTTCCCACGGAGATTGCCCATATTCTCGCCGCCGGCGACCCGGCTCCGGCAAACCTGACCGAAAAGGAGCGCGCCTGCTTCGACAAGCTGGCGGCATTCTATCGGGACAGCTCGGGTTACGCGAACATGATGGTGACGCGACCGCAAACCATCGGCTACTCGCTTGTCGATTCGCCGGTCGGCCTCGCAGCATGGATCTACGACAAGTTTGCGACCTGGACCTACAGCGACAAGCACCCGGAAAAAGTTCTGAGCCGCGACGAGATGCTGGACGACATCTCGCTTTACTGGTTCACGCAAACCGGAACCTCCGCGGCCCAGATCTACTGGGAAGATCATTCCAACAACTTCAACGCCATCCGGATTCCAACCCTGCCCGTCGCGGTCAGCGTCTTTCCGGGGGAGATCTACCAGGCGCCGAGGAGCTGGACCGAGCGTTGCTACGGCAACCTGATCTACTTCAACGAGGCCGATAACGGCGGACATTTCGCGGCCTGGGAACAGCCGACGATTTTCACCGGCGAAGTCCGGGCTGCGTTCCGCTCGCTGCGGTAAGCGCAACGCAGCCTCTTATCCGGTGAAAACCTCGCAGGCGAGCAATGCCCCAAGTTCGCCTGCGAGAGGAGCCGCCTTGGCGGGCCGTATTTGCGAGGCCCGATGGCACGGGGACTGCCGATCTGCTTCCTACCCACCGCAGGGGCGCAAGGCCCCTATGCAAACGCGTTGCGGCGCGGCGAAAGCGAGCCGATGCCCATCAGCGCAGCCAGGATGACCGGCATGCACACGAGATATGCGGTGCGGACACCCGCATGCTCGGCGACGAATCCAAGCAGCGGCGGGGCCAGGAAGAAGACGACGAACGACATTTGCCCAAGGGCGGCAACGTTGACGTGAGCCGGACGGTCGGTGCGCTGGGCGGCCGCGGAAACCGCAAGCGGATAGACTGCGCTGCATCCGGCGCCCATGCAGGCAAAGCCCAGGAGCGCCAGATGGGGATGGGGCGCGAGCCAGACGGCGCAAAGCCCGGCGGTCGAAAGCAGCAGGAGGAAAAGCGCGACTGACCGGGAGCCGAAGCGGTCGACGAACCGATCCGCAAACAGTCTCGCCAGCGCCATGAAGAAGGTAAACAGCGTCAGTCCGAGGCCGCCGATGAACGGCTCGACGTGAAAGACGTCGCGCATGTAGATCGCCGACCAGTCGATGCCGGCGCCCTCGACGAGGAATGCGGCAATGCCGATCACGCATAGCGGCAGCAATCCAAGCGTCGGAAGGGCGATATGGCCGGTGTCGACATGATCATGCGTGGGGCGGGCCGGCGTATTGCGCATGCCGGCTATGGTCAGCGAACCCACGACGAGGACAAAGGCGAATGTCAGGGCAAGGTGCAGCTGCATCGGAATGCCGGCCTGCCGGACCGCCGACGATACGAGGGCGGTGACGAAAAAGCCGAGGCTCCAGAAACCATGCGCGCGGTTCATCACGCCTCGTCCGAGCTGCGCCTCGATGCGATCGATCTCGACATTGAGGTTGATTTCGAGCGCCCCGGCCAGCAGGCCCTCGCAAAACAGCACGGCGAAAACCAGGGGAGCGGCTCCCATCCATGGCACGAGCGCCAGGGATGCGGAGGTTCCGTGCACGGTGATGAATGCCGTCCTGCGCGCACCAAGCCGTGCCACGATCGGCGACGCGAAGGTGAGCGATATCAGGGCGCCGATGGCGGCGCCGATCAGCGTCAGGCCAAGCTCGGACTTGTCGATCGCCAGGGCATCCTGAAGGTCGGGAAGGCGGGACAGCAACGCGCCGATCGACACCGCAAAGAGGAAAAAGCAGACGTAAACCCGCTGCTGCGGTTCAAGGCGCATTTGAGGCTCCGGAGAATCTGGACACAGGTGAGATAGACAGGGTCTATCCGAAAGCAACCAGCGCTGGCAATACGACCGGCCGCAAATGATCCGGAGAACGTAAGCGCCCGGCTCCCGCAGTACCGGAGCCGGGCCTTCTGGCCGCAGAGATTCACGCTGTCCCGAAGCTCGTCCATCTTGGAAGAAGGGGCAGCCGGAGGTCAAACTCGATGGCGGGCGTCAGTCGAGGCTCGCCATGCCAAGCTCCGCCTGACGGCCAAGACTCGTCATCCATTCGACGAATTCCGGCCGTGCCTTGATCTGCCGGGCATAATGGCGCGCAAGCGCGGTTTTCAAATCGCCCTTCCTGCCAAGCTGCTCGTCGGCAAAGCCAATCATCTGGGAGTTCGGCCAGGCCTGCGGCCGGATGGCAACCAGGCGGACGAACAGGTCTTCGGCCGACTCGTCCGGATTTGCCTGGGCCATCAGCGAAAGCATGGCCGCCGTCGAGCGGGATACGCCCATATGGCAATGTACCAGCAGATGGCTCGAGGCTTGTGCGTCCCGTTGCGCCTGAAACTCCGAGCCGAATTTCAGAATTGCTTCGACATGTTCCGGTTGCGGCATCACGCGTCCTTGAGCGGCATCGATGATGTCGTGGAAGCGCAATGTCGTGCGATGATGCTCGCCATAGGAGTGAAAGACGTCCAGATCCGGGAGTTCGGGATCAAGCAGGGAAAGCACATGGGTAACGCTTCGAGCGCGCTGGTTCGGTAGCTCCTCGATTCCACAAACCGTAAGTTCCGGAGTAAAAAGCACGCTCATTTTCTATATCCTTCAAATCAATCCGAGATTTTGCAGTACCTCGGCACGATATAACGTCATCGCGCTGAAGTGAAAGTGCTTTTGCCGATCTCGGCGGGCAGGGATGCTGCCGATGCCGGGCATTTGATACTATTCCCGAGGAAGCCGCTGCGAGCGGCGCCCGCCTGCCGGTGGAACGGCCCCTTTTCAGACACAGCCGCCGAACGTTTTGCGGAACGAAAAGCGCTCAACGCTGTTGGATGAGGGAACGGTAACGGATCTGCCGCCGGAGGAGGTCGTGCCTGAACTGATGACGGATATCATGCCCATGAATCCGGGCTGGCTGGATATCGTCGCGCGTCTGGTGCTGGTTGTTGCCGCCGGGGCACTCATCGGCATCAACCGCGAGACAGGCGGGCATGCGGCCGGATTTCGTACGACCATCCTGGTCGGGCTTGCAGCTTGCCTGTCGATGATCCAGGCCAATCTCCTGCTCTCGACCTTGGGAAAAACGCCGCAATCGTTCGCCTCTATGGATGTGCTGCGCTTTCCGCTCGGCGTGCTGACCGGGGTGGGTTTCATCGGCGGCGGCGCCATTCTCAAGCGCGGGGATCTCGTCACCGGCGTTACGACGGCGGCTACCTTGTGGATCATGACCGCCGTTGGCCTTTGTATCGGCGGCGGACAATTGGTCGTCGGCTCGGCTGGCGCGATCATCGCCTTTATTGTGCTGTCGCCTTTCAAGCGGCTCGACAGGCTGATATCGCGCCGCCGGAAGGCCCGCCTCGTGATCGAACAACCCCGCGAGGCCGATATCGCCGTCGCCGGTCTGGAAACAACGTCCGGGCCGCCTGGATATGCTTTCTTCTTCCTGGGCAAGACGGCCGGGCCGACCGAGGCCACGGCCCATGTTTCCTACGAAGTCCGGTGGAAGCAGGCAGGAACGGATGACGGCGGCACGAGGCTCCTGGCCATTCTCGAGAAACATCACAAAATCATCTCCTTCGAAATGCTGACCATAGGAACCTGACGGTGGATGGCGGCATCGGAACATTCGCCATCGGCAAAGGTTTTTCCTGCAAACCATGGGAGAAAACGATGAACGAGCTCAAGAATACGAAAAAGGCAGAGAGTTCTCCCGATCGCGGTGACATCCGCACCCTGCAGGCCCTGGATCAGGCTGCCGGCGGTTCGGGAGATATAGTGCCGGAACAGCAGGCGAGGCCGTCTTCGGCGCCGTCGACCGGGCCGGAACGCGGCACCGACGATGCGCGCTGCAAGGATTCGGTCGAGCGGGACCGATGGCGCAAGCAGAAGACGGTCGATGAGGTGTCTTTCGGGATATCGCATCCAAAGGCAGCTTCTCGTTTTGATGACGCGCATGAAGAAGCCGCATCGGACGTTCCCGCGCCGGATCAGGAAAGAACGGATGCGGAAATTCGCAGCGAAATTGAAGGCAGGCTGCAAGAAGACCGGTTGCTGGATGAGACCAGCATTTTCGTGACCGTCAGCCGCGGGCGTGTTCTGATCGAAGGCTCTGTCGACAATCACGAAGCCAAGCAGCGAGCCGAGGCGATATCCCGCCAGGCAACCGGCATTGTCGGGCACGACAGCAATCTTGCCATCCGCAAAGCGCCATAGATCGGGATGCCGATATGCGACCGCTTTTACTTATCATCTTCTTTCTGATGATTGCTTCCGTTCTGGCCATTCTGGTGATCAAGCCGTTCAGCTCGAATGACGGCCGGGACTCCGGCGCCGTACCGCACGGTCCCATAGAGCAGCCCGAGCCGAAGCCCTGACGATGGCCGCTCATTTGCCCGGAGACTGATCGTTCTGCTGTTTCTTCTGCGTGTCGTCCGGCTTGATGACGGGTGTCCTGCCGACCTTCGGCGCCGGCTTTTCCATTGCACCGTCTCCAACCGTCGGCGGTTTCAGCACGCCGCCGCAATCCGATAGTTTTTCGCTCGGATTGCTATCGGGTGCCGGCGCTGCCTGACCGTTCCCGGCCTGGCTGCCCTCCGTTTGCCGATCAGTCTCCGTCGCCTTGCACCGGTCGTCGTTCGGCTGCTGGGCGTGTGCGAAGGATGACGACAGGGCAATCGCAAGCGCCGTTCCGAAAAGGATGCGACCGCATCCGGACAAGGCCCGGCCATTCGGGTTGCTCCCCCATTCAAACCTGGGTCGAAATGATCGTATCGACGCCGATGGAGCCGTCGATGACGCCGCGTTGATGATATTCCTGACCATTGTTCACCTCGATGACGGTGTAGAGTTTCTCATTGCGAAAGACGCTCGCCATTGTCGTCGTCTTGTCTTCCGCGGGCGCGGCATCGATGTCCATGAAATCCAGCTCCCTTTCGGATGCGACGATACGGGCGTCGCCTGCGGTTCGGGCGGCCACGAGAACCTCGCCGTGCGATTTCGCATCCAGCCAATTGGGATCGTCGTCGGCCGCGACCGGAACAAGTCGGTAAAGCTTGAGAGTTTCATCCATCTCCAATCTCCTTACATCGGAGAGGTCGCAGAGCGGATGGATAGGAAGCTCGACTGCCGTTTCGTCGGCTATGGAGAGAAAGCGGAAAAATCTCCATATTCTTCAGCACCATCATGTCCGCTTGGCACGATCTGCAACCTCATGAACCTAACGCCGGGCGGCAAGCATTGTTCCGGTTCGCGCCGGTCGAACGCCGCCGCGCCGCAATGGAACCATCTCCACCCATGCTGGTTAGTCCAGTACGGCATTTGCAACAAATGGAGGCTTGTGATGGTATCGCAGGAGCCCAAGAAGCCATTGTCCGCGACCGAGGCCCGGCAGGGCGTACGCGGCGTACATCTCTTTACCGTGCTGGTCACCGCGCTGGTGCTGGTCGCGATCGTGTGGGCCGGTGTTGAAGTCTGGGGCCGCTATATCGAACCGACCGACTCTCAAAATTCGCAGCCGACCATAAGCTCCTCCAGCGGTCAACCGCAGGGGGGTACGATCGACAATACGCCGCCCGCCGGACAATCGGCCCAGCCGGCCGCCGGCGACCGCACGGAAAACAACCAGCAGGGCATAAACAGCACCCCGGCACAGCCGAGCCGCGACGGCACCCAAAATTAGGCGACGGTCTTTCGCAAATCGAACGATCGATGATTGGCCCATGGTGGCCGGACCTGGGCCGGCCGGGTGAGGGGATTTTCGGGAACCGATTATGAGCAGACGCTAGCCGACATGACGGCCTTCAGGATGCTTATCTTCGCCGGTTTCGCGTGTATCGTTATCCGGGCGATGCGTTGCAGCTTTCTTCCGAAGCTTCACCAGCACCTCTGCGCCATCGGCGGAGGCCCGCGTCCGCTCCATCATCTCGCGCTCCCTGACGGCCTGCTCCCAATGATGCTGATTGCATCCCCAGGGCCGCCCGGCCGCTTCCCAGATGGCGTAAGCCCGCTTGCTGATCCACTCGAACCGTTCGTCCGTCATTTTCTTCTCCTCTGTGGATGTTTCGAACCGCGGCCGAGGGGGAATGTTCCGTGTCGGGAACAATAATCATGCTGACGGGTTGCACCTTAAATCCAGAACGTCACAGGCGTATGAATCCGCAACACGCAGAGGAAGAATCCGATGGCTTTGACGTTGATCAGCAAGGCTTTTGCTGAAGACGAACCGATACCGACCAAGTACGCGCTGACCGGCGAGAATGTGTTTCCGCCTCTTGCCTGGAACGGTGCTCCCGACGAGACTCGCAGCTTTGCCCTGATTGTCGAGGATCCGGATGCGCCGAGCGGCACATTCCGCCATTGCGGCATCGCCAATATCCCCGCGCGATGGGATGGCTTGGCCGAAAGCGTGGATACCCTCCAGGAGCAGGCGCTCCGCTTTTACAAGAACGATTTCGGAAACGCCCGCTATGACGGTCCGCAGCCGCCAAGCGGCGACCCTCCGCATCGCTATATTTTCCGGCTTGCGGCCCTCGACGTACCGCGGGTTACGCTCCCCGAGGCCGCAGGAGCCGAGGCGATGTGGCGGATAGTGAGGAAACACATGCTGGCAGAGGCGAGTTTGACCGGCATCTATCAGTCATAGACTGCGATCCGCCGGCCGCCGGGCTTGCGCCAATCGCATCGGCGCAAGCTGGATTCCGCTTGAGCAGGATGACGGCAATGAGAAAAGGATAAGACGATTCAGGCAGAAATGAACCCCGCGCGTTCGCGTCGGAAGATGTCCGCCAGGGCGCTCGTGATCCTGCAGGTGCACTTTGCCGGATAGGGCATTTCCGGAAAAGCGCTTCATGGCGTCGCCAAGGCAAAGGGGAAAGCCGCAACACGACTGCCAATTCTGGCGTTTTGGCGGCTGTTCCCCTCTATCGCCGGCTCAGGATTGTCCTATCGTTTCCATCGCCAATCGCTGATCTCCGGCATGTCCTCCCCGTAGCGCCGGACATAGTCATGATGCTTGATGAGCTTTCCCTTCAGGGCATCTATGACATCGGGAACTTTTTCCGCCAGTCCCGGCACGCGATCGATCGCCTCCAGCGCAAGATGATATCGATCGAGCTCGTTCAGGACGGTCATGTCGAACGGCGTGGTGGTGGTGCCTTCCTCGATGAACCCCCGCACATGGATGTTGTCGTGATTGGTCCGCCGGTAGGTCAGGCGGTGGATCAGATAGGGATAGCCGTGATAGGCGAAGATCACCGGCTTGTCGGTGGTGAAGATCTGGTCGAACGCCTGGTGATCGAGGCCGTGCGGATGCTGCTCGGGATCCTGGAGGGCCAGGAGGTCGACCACGTTGACCGTGCGGATCTTCAGGTCCGGGATCGCCTCATGCAGCAGCATGACGGCGGCCAGCGTTTCCATGGTCGGAACGTCGCCCGCGCAGGCCATGACGACGTCGGGGGCAATGGTGTTGTCCTCGTAGCTCGCCCAGTCCCAGATGCCGGCGCCGGCCTTGCAATGGGCGATCGCCTCGTCCATGCCGAGCCACTGCGATTCCGGCTGCTTGCCGGCAACGATGACGTTGATCCGGTCATAGGTCCGCAGGCAATGATCGCCCACCCACAGCAGCGTATTGGCGTCCGGCGGCAGGTAGATGCGCACCACGTCGGCCTTCTTGTTGGCGACGAGATCGACGAAACCCGGGTCCTGATGGGAAAAGCCGTTGTGATCCTGCCGCCAGACATGGGACGTCAGCAGGTAGTTCAGCGACGAGATCGGCTTGCGCCACTCCAGTTCCCGCGAGACTTTCAGCCACTTGGCATGCTGGTTGAACATGGAATCGACGATATGGATGAAGGCCTCGTAGCATGAAAAGAGGCCGTGACGGCCGGTCAGAAGATAGCCTTCCAGCCAGCCCTGGCACAGGTGTTCGCTCAGAACCTCCATCACGCGTCCATCGCGGGCCAGATGGACGTCATAGTCCTCGATTTCTTCCATCCACACCCGGTCGGTGGCTTCGAAGACGCTGCCGAGCCGGTTCGATTCCGTCTCGTCCGGGCCGAATATGCGGAAGTTTTGCGCGGCGTCGTTGAGTTTCAGCGTGTCCCGCAGGTAGTGGCCGAGAATTTCGGTCGATTGCACCTGCTTGCTGCCGCGCTCGCCGATCTCGACGGCATAGTCACGAATGGAGGGGACCAATAGCTCCTTGCGCAGCAGGCCGCCATTGGCGTGCGGATTGGCGCCCATGCGCCTTTCGCCTTGCGGCGCAAGCGCGCTCAATTCAGCCTTGAGCCGGCCGTCACCGTCGAAGAGATCGTCCGGGTTGTAGCTGCGCATCCAGTCTTCCAGGATCTTGCGATGGCCCTCGTCGCCGCGGCAATTGGCGACCGGCACCTGATGCGCCCTCCAGAAGCCTTCGACCTTCTTGCCGTCGACCTCCTTGGGGCCGGTCCAGCCTTTCGGGCTGCGCAGAACGATCATGGGCCAACGCGGCATCCCGTCGGAGGTCCCCTTTTCTCGTGCCTTTCTTTGTATGTCGCGAATGCGGTCGAATACCCGGTCGAACGTGTCGGCCATCGCCTGATGCATCGTGGCTGGCTCGTGTCCCTCGACAAAGAAGGGCTCGTAGCCGTAGCCCGAGAACAGGTCGCGCAGGTCGTCGTCGCTTGCCCGGCCGAGGATTGTCGGGTTGGCGATCTTGTAGCCGTTGAGGTGGAGGATCGGCAGCACCGCGCCGTCGCGCGTCGGATTGAGGAACTTGTTGGAATGCCAGCTTGCCGCCAGGGGGCCGGTTTCGGCTTCGCCGTCGCCGACGACGCAGGCAACGACGAGATCCGGATTGTCGAAAGCGGCGCCATAGGCGTGCACGAGCGCATAGCCGAGTTCGCCGCCCTCGTGAATGGAGCCGGGCGTTTCCGGAGCGGCATGGCTCGGAATGCCGCCGGGGAAGGAAAACTGCTTGAACAGCTTCTGCAATCCGCTCGTCGTCTCGGGTATGTCCGGATAGACTTCGCTGTACGTGCCCTCGAGATAGGTGTTGGCGACCATGCCGGGACCGCCATGGCCGGGACCGCACATATAGATGATATCGAGATCGCGCGCCTTGATGACGCGGTTCAGATGAGCATAGATGAAGTTCAGTCCCGGTGTCGTTCCCCAGTGTCCCAGCAGTCTCGGCTTGATGTGCTCCGGTTTCAGCGGCTCGCGCAGCAGCGGGTTGTCCATCAGGTAGATCTGGCCGACGGACAGATAGTTGGCTGCCCTCCAGTAGCGGTCGATCAGAGAGAGTTCTTCGGGCGAAAGCGGTGTGGTAACAGCATTCATTTCCGGTTCCTCGTTTTCGTCACATGATGAGAGCCATGGCCTCGTCGGCGATCACCTGTTCCTCATCGGTTGGAATTACGAATAGCTTGGCATTGCTGGACGCTGCGTTGATCGAGGTCAAATTGCGCTCGTTCGCGTCGTCATCGATTTCGATACCCAGCCATTGCAACCTCCGTGCGACGCGCGCTCTGATCTGTGGCTGGTTTTCACCGATGCCCGCGGTGAAGACGAGAGCGTCGAGACCGCCGACCGTCATGGACAGCCGGCCGATCTCGCCGGCGATGCGCAGGCAGAACAGGTCTATGGCTTCAGCCGCTTCCGGCCGCCTGTCGTCAAGCAGAACCCGCGTGTCCCCGCTGATGCCTGACACGCCGAGCAGGCCGCACTCATGATAGAGAAAGTCCTCGATCCGTTCGGGCTGGAGCCTTCCGGCCCGCAGGAGATAGAGCAGGGCGCCGGGGTCCAGCCAGCCGGGGCGTGTCGCCATCGGAATACCGTCCAGCGCCGAAAACCCCATGCTGGTGTCCCTGCTGATGCCGTTTTCCATGGCGCACAGGCTGGCGCCGCTGCCGAGGTGGCAGGCAATGACCCTGCCTTTGGCGGCGGCCGGATCGATCTGCCGAAGCCGTGAGGCGATATATTTGTAGGACAGGCCGTGAAAGCCGTAGCGGCGCACGCCATCGTCGTGCAGCCGGCGCGGAATTGCCAGCCGCCGCACGAGGTCGGCTTGCGATGAATGGAAGGCCGTGTCGAAAGAGGCTATTTGCCGGACGTCCGGTCGAAGCGTTTCGATCGACCGGATGACGCGCAGGGCTTGCGGCTGATGGAGGGGGGCCAGGGGAACGAGCTCTTCGATCCGTCCGATTTCGGCTCCATTCAGCAGCGTCGCGTCCCGAAACGTCATGCCGCCATGAACGACGCGATGGGCTACGGCGCGCAACCTGCCGGGAAGATGCGCCAGCATATGCTCCAGGGTTTCCGACACGACGGAAACGAAATGCGCGTCGTTGTCGCCCCCGATCGCCTTCTCGTACCGATCCGGACCCACGGAATAGCGAAGCGTCAGCGGATCTTGATCGAAATCGATCTTCCCTCGGCCGACATTTCTTGCCAGGCCGGGCTTCAGCTCGAAGATCCCGATTTTCAAGGTCGAAGATCCGGCATTGAATGTCAGCAAGACATCGTCGGTCATGTCAGCCTCGGACTAGGGGTGTCGACCACCGCAAGTTAGTGCATTCGCAGGCGGAAGCAACCGCCCAGGCTGTCGAGTGTGACTCTTTATCGCTGCGGCAGGCTTTGCCGCCGGGCGCCGGCTGAAGCCTCCCATGCGGGCCAAGGCGGCAATCGGCGAATCCGGCGCGAACCGGCATTTTTGACCTGCCGGCGGAACCAGATCGGGGCAGGCAGGTTCGATATGGATAGGGCCGGATAGGGCTCGCGCGCCGGCTTCATGAGGCGCGTCCCATGCCTCGCGGCTGCCGCTACCAGGAGGTGAGAAATGGAAATCTATCGCCGGTATCGCAAGAATGAGGCTTCACCGGGCTCCATCGTCGTCAAGTTCTATCACTCCGGAGACCAGATCAGAGGGTTCCTGCGCAAGGTCACGCCGCCGGGAGAGGACGATGCGGTCTTTCCCGGTGAGGAAATGGAGCCGGACGACGCCTTTCGAGCCGCCCGGAACAAGATGACCGGCAAGCAGATGCGGCCGATCTATGTCGAGTTGTCGGAAGGCGTGCAATGGAATCCTGCCTGGGGCCGGCTGGAGTAGCCTGACGCCGGCTTTCTGGAGCAATTCCAGGAAAAGTGCATACCGGTCTTTCGCCCGGAATTGCGTGAGCGCGTTCGCGATTCCGCGAACCGAGAAACCCCTCTAGACGGACCCGTGCCGGCGGGCCTCTTCGGACATCTCGCGCCTGCGCAGCCGCTTGCGCGCTTGCGGGGACCGGGCGTCTGCCGGTGTGTCCAATCCAAGCTTCAGGCTCAATTGCCGCGCATCCTCCGGTGCCCGCACCTTCACGTCATTGTCGAAATAGACGTAGACATCGCGGCCTTTCCGCGACGATTTCAATGGTTCCAGTACGCGATTGGCATCGGCGGGCTCCCGACCGTGCGCCCAGTCATCGATACGGCTCGCCCATCTATCGAGGGCTTCGTCGTCGTAGCCGCTGACATAGAGTTCCTCCGAACCGTGCAGCCGACAATAGACAAAATCCGACGTGACATCCATGAGCAACGGCCATTCGACGGTATCGGCGCAGACAAGCCCGATGCGATGTTCCCTCAGCATCTCGATGAATTCGGCATCCTCAAAGCTCTCGTGGCGAATTTCGAAGGCATGACGGATCGGCCGCGTCTCCTCGCTTTCAAGCCACTCCTGCCCGTTCAGCCGCGCATCCCGCCGCTCGGCAAGCTTCGCCGCGGCATGGGTGTCCTTGGGCAGCATGTTCATGAAGGCGGAGAAGCGTTGCGGATCGAAACGCAGCCGCGGAGGGAACTGCCAGAGGATCGGCCCCAGTTTCGGACCCAGCCGCAGCAGACCCGAGGCGATGAAATTGGCAAGCGGCGTCTCGACATCGCGCAGCCTGCGCAGATGCGTTATGTAGCGCGAGCCTTTGACTGCGAACACGAATCCATCCGGTGTCTCCTCGCGCCACCTCGCGAAAGTCTCGGGCCGTTGCAGGCCGTAGAATGTTCCGTTGATTTCGATGGATGGGAATTGGCTGGACGCATAGGCCAGTTCGCATTTCTGCGTCAGATCCTTTGGATAGAAAACCCCGCGCCAGGGCGCATAGGTCCAGCCGGATATGCCGATGCGGATCGTGCCTGTCTTTGCCATGCCGTCAAACCCGAGCCGGATTGATGTCTTGCTCTTCGGAAAAGTTCCGTTCGGTGCCTATGCCCGGCCGGTCAGGTGACATTGATCGAAGGCAGGAAGGACATCACCTCGCTGCGTCGCCTCGGTGCCAGAATCTCGATTTCCCTATTCCAGAAAGTCTCGGCTTCGGGTGGATCGGCCTCCCAGCTCTTGGTCGAGAGAATATTGTCGTCCATGACCAGAAGCCTGCGTCCTCCGAGCCGGAGATATTCCTCCGCGAGGTCTTGAGCGCTGTTCATCATCACCATGCTCCTCGAATAATGTGCCGGCGTGCTTCGCTTTGTTGGCCGCCTGTCGCCGTCTGTCTCTCAGTGGCGTTCGTATTCGCGCAAGAGGCCATCGTTGGGCTTGGGAAAGCGGTCAAGCTTTCCCGAGCTTGCCGTCATTGCGGACAATTCGCGGTCGCCGTGCCGTCGTTCGACTGCGTGCCTTGCGTATCGTTGGTCTGCGTCGTGTTCTTGCCGGTCTTCACCGCATTGCAGTCCTGCGACTGGCCGTTGGAGTTGGGTGTGCCGCTGGTGCCGGACGTGGTACTGCCGGCGGCGCCTCCGCTTCCGCCGGATGTGTCGCCGTTTTGGCTGCCCGTCGCCGCGCCGTTGCTGCTGCCGGAACCTCCCGAACCCGTGCCGCCGGAACCCGATTGCTGGGCCATGGCGGTCGTCGCCATGCCAATCGACAGGGCGCAGACTGCGATCATCTTAGTCAACATGGGTATTTCCTCTCTTTCGTTTGCCGCCTTCAAACTCGACAAGGCGGTTGTTGTTTCCAGGCTTTCGGATTTTTGTCATCCCGATGTCCTCTATCCACGGCGCCTGAGGGGATCGAGCAATGGGCGTCATGCTCCGTCTCAGCCGAATGGCTGCGGGGCCTTGTGATTTTTTGAAAAGGTGGGGAACAAGCTCGGTATGCAGCCGTTCCCCGGAAGGATGCAAGGAACATCTGAAACCTGAAACCTGAAACCTGAAACCTGAAACCTGAAAGCCAATGCCAGGCATCGCGAGGGTCGCGGCGCAAAGAGAGTGGCATTGCCTGTTCGAACCAAAATCAATGGCGGCTTCGTCCGGCAATAGCCGGGATCATCCACTGCGGGCCAGCGCCGGTAGGAAGTCGCACCCTTCACTGGCTCCCAAGGAGGAAAGTTGTGACCGATATGCTTCGATCAGCCGGTCTGCAGTCCGAAATAGTGGACCTCATTCCTGCCCTTCGCGCTTTTGCGCGGACCTTCCACAGAAACGCCAACGATGCCGATGACCTTGTCCAGGAAACGCTGGCGAAAGCGCTGGCCAATCTCAACCAGTTCGATCGCGGCACCCGGCTGAAATCCTGGCTGTTCACGATCATGCGCAATACGTTCTGCACGAAGTTCCGGATTGCGAAGCGGGAGGCGCCCGGCAACAAGAAATGCGTCTCCGGCGATGGCGTCGCCCCGCCGTCGCAGGAATGGACCGTCCGGGCAAAGGAGCTGGCGGCGGCCTGCAATCTCCTGCCCGAGCATTACAGGGTGGTGCTCGAATATGTCGTCATCGAGGGCCGTTCCTATGACGATGCCGCCGAAAAGTTCGGCTGCGCGATCGGCACCGTGAAAAGCCGGATCAATCGAGCCCGCCAGCAATTGGCCGCTCGGCTCGACGAAGACATGCATTGAGAGCGCTCATCGCGTGGACGCGCGTCTAGATATCCCGCTTTCGTACGCCGAACAGCGCCTCGGCGATATGCTCGATCGCGGCCGGTTTCTCGCATAACACAAAGCCGGCAAACCCGGTGGTGACGCCGCGCGGTTCCCGGCCGATCGCGAAGAGGTAGGGGAGTTTCAGTGTCTCAAGCCGCTCGACGAGCGGAAATGCGCACTCCGCGGCGAGATGCAGATCCAGGATAGCGGCATCCGCCTCGTCCGCCTCGGCCAGTTCCGCGGCATGTTCGACATCGCTGACGGGACCGACGACGATGGCACCGAGCATATGCAGCTTCTTACGCACTTCATCGGTGAGGAAATATCCGTCCTCCACGATCAAAAGCCGCTTGCCCGACAACATCGAGCTATGGGGAGTCGTTGAATTGACCATCCATCGATCCAGGTTATGCCTGTTTTATACGCGACGGCGTGTGAACCGGACGTGAACTGCAAAGATGCCTTTGCCGCCTGCCCGTCGGTCCTTCAGCTCTCGGCCCATGCCGTCCGGAACATGGCGCCGCACAGCGTCACGAACCCTCGGCGCGCGCGGAAGTTTCCGCATCTCGCTCGCCGCATCGGAGAAAAATCCCACCCGACACCTGGGTCGAAATCGGGAACAACGGAGTTTGCACGACGTTAGATTGCTGTGGGAACACGTCTGCGGTTTGGGAGCATAAAATGTCTGAAGTCATTGATGTTGAATTCAAAATTCTCTGGAAGGCGCCGGTCCGGCTTGCAACGGCTGATCGAGCCGGCTACGCGGTTCGCGGGCCGGAAGACGCGATCTTCTTCCTGTCGCGGCGATGGCCCTGCGAACGAGGAAGGTCATACGCTCATGCCAGGGAGAAATGCGTCGCGGCCGTCTCGCATAGAATCCCGATCGAGACTTCCAGAGACGCGTTCGTGGCTGCCTGTGTGGATGCGCGGCTGATGTCGATGGACGAGCGCCAGTCATGACACGCCCATCGAACACGGTTACGGAAGAGGAAGCCTACGAGCTTGGTGGAAAAGCCTTCGCGAAGGGAGCAAGCGGCGACAACAATCCGTTTGAGGAAGGCGACAGGTGCCGGGACAAGTGGGCGCAGGGATTTCTCGACGCGCAAAAGATACGCAGCGATCAGCATCTGCCCGGCCATCCGCCGAATTGAGGGGCCGTCCGCGATACATGGTCTTTCAACGATAATAGCGCTCCGCTCTCTCGGGGCGCGTCTTAGCGCTATCCCGGATGGGTTGCGCCCGCATGCAGCATTGGAAACAGCCGCGCGACGCCGTCAGATGGCAAGCCCGCCTCCGCGCTCTAGCGCTCCCGTTCGTCGATATCGATCTGGCCTTTCTCGGCCAGGATCGGCAGAGCGATATTATGCTGAGCCTCGTTCATTTCCTGCACCGTCACAAGCGTTCCGCCCCGTTCCAGGGCTGCGGCATAGGCGGCACGCTGCTCTTCGTGAAAGAAGATTCCGGTCAGGGCGTCCAGAAACCCCATGTGATCGATCGGCGACGTATCGGGGCGATTGCCGGGCGTCATGGTGATGACATCCCTGGGTATGCCGGCATCGATCAATGCCTGGACCGTTGCCTCCGCGTCATATTCGTCATTGAAAAATGCGCTGAGCGCAAATGAGCCGATCTTGCTTTCGCTGCTCATGGCCGATTCCTCCGTTGGCGTGGTCCTACCGACTTAACGAGCGCCGCGGGAGCGGGTTCCCGCAGGGTCACGCTTTTGCCCCCATATGGAACAAAGAGAACAGCGATTAGTTGATCGTGGGAATGTCTGGAACGATTGCGAGCCCCCAATGCTCGAAAGATTTCCCCTGGCCGGCACGGGCCCTTCGCTGGCGTATGAACATGCGGACGCGGAAACACTCGGCGAGCTGCGCGATGACGCTTGCTCGTGCACGCGCTGCGACCTTTATCGCAACGCCACTCATCTCGTGTTCGGCGAGGGGCCGGGCGCAGCCGATGTCATGCTTGTGGGCGAGCAGCCCGGAGACCGGGAAGATCTCGCCGGCCGTCCGTTCGTCGGGCCGGCGGGCCGACTGCTCGATCAATGTCTGGACGAGGCGGGCGTAGATCGGCAGCGGTGCTACGTCACCAACGCCGTCAAGCATTTCAAATACCAGCTGCGCGGCAAGAAGCGCCTTCACGCAAGGCCCAATGCCGGAGAGGTGCAGCGTTGCGCCTGGTGGCTGGGTGCGGAGCTCGACCTTCTGAAACCGAAGCTGGTCGTCGCGCTCGGCGCGACAGCGGTGTCGTCGCTGCTCGGATCGAAAATCAAAGTCATGCGCGATCGCGGCCGGATCCTGCATCCCTCGGGAAAACCCGATGTTCTGGTGACTATTCATCCCTCGGCGCTTTTGCGGATCAGGGAGGCGGACGAGAGGGAAAAGAGCAGGCTCGCCTTCATCCGGGATCTGAAGAAGATCCGGCATTTTCTGCGGCGCTGACAATCGTTTTACCCGCCGGTCGGGCGTTTTACCTGCCGGTCGGGAAACGAACTCCGCCCGACAATAAACAAAGGTCCTGTCATGGCTGACAATCAACCCGATATCATGGAAACGAAACCGGATCGGCCCAGACGGCAGCCCAAGGACGGCGCTTCCAGCCGCATCGAGGCGCCGCCGGAACCGAAGCGACCGTCCTTCATCCGCCGTCACCCGTTCTGGGTGCTTTTCGGCGTGGTGGCGCTGGCGGTTCTCGCCGTTGCCGCATGGTTCGTGTGGAAGATCTATTTCTATCCCTATGAATCGACGGACGATGCCTTTGTCGATGCGCGCAGCTTCTCTGTGGCCGCCAAGGTCTCCGGCTATGTGGCCGAGGTGCCGGTGACGGACAATCAGCACGTCAAGCCTGGCGATGTCATCCTGCGCATCGACCCTCGCGATTATCAGATTGCGCTCGATCAGACGAACGGACAGGTGGAAGTCGCCAAGGCCTCCATAGAGAGTGCCGATGCGCAGATCGAAGCGGCCAATGCTTCCGTCGACGTCGCAAGAGCCCAGCAGAATTCCGCCAGCGCCGCGCTTCAATATGCCCAGCAGGAAGCCAATCGCCAGCAGCAGCTGGTCAAATCCGGATCCGGCAGCGTGCAATCGGTGCAGCAGGCAACGGCGACCCTCCAGCAGGATCAGGCCGGCCTCGCGCAAATGCAGGCGAACGTGACTTCGGCATTGAAGAACAAGGCTGTGGCCGAGGCGCAGAAATCCAGCGCGCTGGCAAGCCTCAAGCAGGCGCAGGCGCAAGCCGAAGAGGCGCAGCAAAATCTGAATTATACGACGATCATCGCTGTCCAGCCCGGTCGTATCGTTCACCTGACCGGCGCCAGGGGCCAATTCCTCGATGCGGGGCAGGCGATCGCGACCTTCGTTCCCGACGAGGTCTGGATCACCGCGAACTTCAAGGAGACGCAGCTCACCGATATGCGGCCGGATCAGCCGGTGGACGTCACGATCGACGCCTATCCGGATCATACGCTTCACGGCAAGGTGGCGTCGGTTCAGCCCGGCTCCGGCACGGCCTTCTCCCTTCTTCCGGCCGAGAATGCGACAGGCAATTACGTGAAGGTGACACAGCGGGTGCCGGTCAAGATCATCGTCGACAAGTGGCCCGCGGATGTCGCCATCGGCCCCGGCATGTCCGTCGTGCCGACGGTGACGGTGCGGCCGAGGACCTGACATGAGCGACGCAGAGGCAACGGCAGGTGGAACGGCGCCGCCTTCCACGCAAGCCACCAATCCCTGGCTGATCGCCATCGTTGTGTCGCTGGCGACCTTCATGGAGGTGCTCGACACCACGATCGCCAATGTGGCGCTGCGCTATATTTCCGGGGGCCTTGCCGTCAGCTCCGACGAGGCCTCCTGGGTGGTTACGACCTATCTCGTCTCCAACGCGATCGTCCTGGTTGCCAGCAGCTATTTCGCGGAGCGGTTCGGGCGGCGGCGGTTCTATCTCCTCTGCCTGGCGACGTTCACCATCGCCTCCATTCTGTGCGGCCTATCCTGGAATCTCGAGGCATTGCTGGTTTTCCGCATGATCCAGGGTTTTGCCGGCGGCGGAATGGTGCCGACGTCACAGGCGATCCTGGCGGATGCGTTTCCGCCGGCAAAGCGGGGCCAGGCCTTTGCGCTCTTCGGCGTGGCCGTCGTGGTTGCGCCGGTCATCGGGCCGACATTGGGCGGCTATCTCTCCGACAATCTTTCCTGGCACTGGTGCTTTCTTATCAACGGGCCGGTCGGGGTCTTCGCCTTCGCGCTCGTCTATGCGTTGCTGAAGGAAACGCCGAAGACGAAGCAGATGCGCGAGGAATTCCGCCGCAAGGGCGTGCGCTTCGACATTGTCGGCTTCCTGCTGATTGCGACCTTTCTCGGCTCGCTGGAGCTGACGCTCGATCGCGGCCAGACCGACGACTGGTTCGGCTCCAGCTTCATCATCATGATAACGGCCATCTGCGTGCTTTCGTTTCTGCTGGCCATTCCCTGGGTGCTCACGAAAGCCAATCCGATCATCGATGGCCGGCTGCTGGGCACCCGGCAATTCGGCTCCTGTTTCATCGTCATGATGGCAATCGGCGCGATTCTGATCGCAACCACGCAGTTCATTCCGCAAGTGGTGCAGCAGAATTACGGATATACCGCGACATGGGCCGGTCTGGCGCTATCGCCGGGTGGCTTGGTAACAATGGTCATGATGTTCGTCGCAGGGCGCATCAGCTCCCTGGTTCAGCCGAAATATCTGATCGCCATCGGTTCCGCGGTCATCGCCATGTCGATGTGGCAATTGACGGAGCTCTATCCCGGGCTGAATTTCGGCTTTTTCGTCTGGTCGCGCCTCTATATCGGGCTGGGCCTGCCGCTGATCTTCATCCCGATCACGTCCGCTTCCTATTACGGCCTGAAGCCGGAGCAGACCAATCAGGCTTCCGCAATGATCAATGCCGCCCGCAATATTGGCGGTTCGATCGGCGTGTGCATCGCCTCCAATGTCCTGGCGCATCGCGAGCAATGGCACCAGAGCCGGCTGGTGGAGCATGTCACGCCGTCCTCACCCGCCTATCACGAGACGCTGCAGACCATGACGCGCTATTTTGCCGAGAGGGGAGCGACGACGCCGGATGCGCAGGCGCAGGCAACAGCCTGGATCGGCCAGCAGGTGCAGACCCAGGCGAGCTATCTGGCCTATATCGATGTGTTCCATGTGCTGATGCTGATCGTGCTCTGCGCCATTCCGCTGGCACTGATCCTCAGCAATGTGGATCTCAAGGAGAGCGGCGGTGGCGGGGCGCATTGAGAGCGGAAGGCCGGCCTCGTGCGTTCGGCAGACGTAGCGCGTCCGCCACCTCGGGCTTGTCATGGCGAACCTCGCCTGCCTCGCTTTCCGCATCCATCCGGTCGAGTTGCCTTGCGGGCGAGGCGGGTGCCGCGGCTTGCCCGGCGGAACCAAGCGAGGCGCAGGCCGTTTCCTTTCGGGTATCGGAGGGAAATCTCATGGCGCCGCGCTCATTCTGGAAAGGCTACCTCAAGCTCTCGCTCGTCACTTGCCCGGTCGCCATGGCGCCTGCGACGAGCGATAACGAAAAGGTTCGTTTCCATACGCTCAATGGCAGGACCGGCAATCGCGTCGTCAGCCAGTATGTGGATTCGATCACCGGCAAAGCGGTGGACGAGGACGACGAGGTCAAGGGATACGCGCGCGGCGAGGATGACTATGTCATGCTTGAGGACGAGGAGCTCGACGCGGTCGCCCTGGAAAGCACGCGGACGATCGATATCGAGATGTTCGTGCCGCGCGACAGCATCGAGTGGATATGGTTCGATACGCCGCATTACCTGACGCCGGACGACCCCGTCGGCGAGGAGGCTTATTGCGTCATCCGCGACGCGATGGCTGCAAGCCGCATGGTCGGCATCGCGCGGCTGGTGATGTATCGCCGCGAACGCGCCGTCATGCTGGAACCTCGCGACAAGGGTATCGTGCTCTGGACATTGCGTTTTGGCGATGAGGTCCGCGACGAACAGGACTATTTCGAGGATATCGGCTCGAAACCGGTGGACACCAAGCTGATGAGACTGGTCGAAGCTCTGATAGAGGAGCGAACGAAGCCGTGGGAGCCCGGCATGGTCTCGGACCCGGTTCAGGAAAAGCTGCTCGATATCATCGCCTCCAAGAAAAAGGGACGCAAGCGCCCCGCAAAGGCGAAGGCGGAGGAAGACGCTGCGCCGGGCAATGTCATCAGCATCATGGATGCGCTTCGAAAGAGCCTTTCGCAGGAAAAGGGCGCGAAGAAACGATAGCGTGTCTCAGGGTCTTTCCGTTCCGAGCCAGCCTTCCCCGTTAGGAGCCGCGCTTGCGCCTTCCCTGCGATTGGCGCAGCGGTTCTGAGGCTGCCTTGAACTCGGCCCAGGGGTCGGAGCGAAGCGCGGCAAGGCGTGTCGCTGCATTGAGAACGGTAAAATAGTCCGGGCCGATGGCAGGGCTCAATTCCTCCCATGAAAGCGGCATGGAGACGGCCGCTCCCGGACGCGCACGGGTGGAATAGGGTGCGACCGCCGTCGATCCGCGTTGGTTTCTGAGGTAATCGACGAGAATCCTGCCGTGACGTTTCGATTTCGTGATGGTCGAGACATAGCGGTCCGGACTGTCGGCAGCCATGGCGTCGGCGATGCCTTTGGTGAACGCTTTGACGGCAGGCCACTCGGCCTCGGCGAGGAGGGGACAGACGATGTGCAACCCCTTGCCGCCGGATGTCTTGACGAAGGGGATCAGACCGGCCTGTTTCAAGCGTTCTCCGGTCTCTTCGGCGGCGGCGATGACGTCGGTCCAGGCAACGCCCGGCCCCGGATCCAGGTCCATGATGATCATATCCGGCTTTTCCCAGTTGCCGACCATCGATCCCCAGGGGTGAATTTCGAGGACCGCCGCCTGCACGAGGCCGATCAGCCCGTTCAGGTCTTGAATGCTCACATACGGTTCTTCGTCCTGCGGATCCTTCGCCAATGCGATGTTCCGGTTCATGCCGTTCCAGGCATGCTTTTGAAAGAAGTGCTGTCCATGAATGCCGTTGGGGCAGCGCACCAGCGCGAGTGGCCGGCCGACGACAAAGGGTCCCATGTAGCGCCATACTTCCGTGTAGTAATCCGCCAGCCCCGCTTTCGTGACGCCCTCGTCCGGCCAGTAGAGACGATCGCCATGGGTCAGGGTTACGCTGCTTCGGGCAGGCTTCCCGGCCGGAGGTTTCATGCCGCCTTTCGGCGCTTCGCGAACGATATCGAGCGGGCTCTTGTCCTCTCGCAGGCCGCGGAAGGAGGCATGACGCAGGTGGCCGTCGGCCGTCCAGGCGCGGAATTCGACTTCCGCGACCAGTTCAGGCCGTACGAAGCGCACGCCGCGATTTTCCTCCGCCGTCAACTTCGTTGCAAAGGGACTCTGCTCCGCTTTCAGGCGGCCAAGCGTTTTGAACAGCTGTTCGGCAACCATGTGCGTGTAGCCGGTGCCGACGCGGCCGACATGTTCGAGCTTGCCGTCTTCGTAAACACCGAGAACCAGCGAACCGATCGCCTTTCGCGATGTGGTGGAGGGAACCCAGCCGCCGATAACGAATTCCTGCCGCGACGAGCATTTCGACTTGACCCAGGTCTTTCCGCGACCGGAGCGATAGGGATCGTTGGCGATCTTGGAGACGATCCCTTCCAGGCTCAGTCGGCAGGCATGCGTCAAGAGCAGATCGCCATTGGCATCGAAGTGGCTGCTGAAGCGGAGCTTCCCGGTTTCCGAAGAGATGATCGTCTGCAGCAATTCCTTGCGGCGGATCAACGGACATGCCGTGAGATCGTAGCCATCGAGATAGAGGAGATCGAACGCGTAGAAGACGAAGCGGTCGGTGCGGCCCTCGCTGAGGTCGGCCTGAAGCGCGGAGAAGTCCGAGGCGCCGGCGGCGGGCTCGACAACCAGCTCTCCGTCGATCAGGGCCGTGCCGACAGGCAGGTCCCTGAAGGCGGCAAGAATCTCCTTGCCGAATTTCCCGGTCCAGTCGAGGCCGCTGCGGGTCAGCAGCCTGATGCGTCCGGCCTCGATGCGAACCTCGAGCCGATAGCCGTCGAACTTGATTTCGTGCAGCCAGCGCGTGCCCGTGGGCGGCTTGGACACCAATGTCGCCAGGGTGGGCTCGACGAACGCCGGCAGGGCGGCCTTTCGGGCGCCCTTCAGGGACGATGGGTCGATGGAAGGCGGATCGGGTTCCGGCGCGGTCTTGCCGGCCTTTTCCTCGGCGGCGCCGTTCTTCGTCCCGGCCTTTCGGCGATCGATCCTGCCCGTCCTTGAGGACCAGCCCGGCGCTTCGTTCTCGACCTCGCCGATGATGCGGCCCGTCTTTGCAGACTCCGGCCGCTCTTCGAGAATGTCGGCCGCGCCTTGCGGGCGAGCGGCGTCGTCTTCTCCTTTGATCAGAAGCCAGTTTTCCCGTTTCTCGCGCGGCTTTCCCGCCATGCGGATCAGGTGCCAGCGTCCGCCCAGCTTCTTTCCGTGAAGCTCGAATTCGAGATGCCCTTTTGCCAGTCCCTTGTGAGGGTCGCCGATCGGAGTCCACGACCCCCTATCCCAGACGATGACGGTTCCGCCGCCATATTCACCCTTCGGGATCGTGCCTTCGAAATCGCCGTATTCCAGGGGATGATCCTCGGTTTGAACCGCGAGCCGCTTTTCGCCGGGCACGAGGCTCGGCCCCTTGGTCACGGCCCAGCTCTTCAACACGCCATCCAGTTCGAGGCGGAAATCATAGTGGAGCCGGCGCGCATCATGCTTCTGGATGACGTAGCTGTTGCCGGCGGAAGCCGCTTTCTTCCTGCCCGCGCGACCCTTCGGCTCGGACGTCCTGGTGAAATCGCGTTTACGATTGTAGGTCTCGAGTCCCATTGTCAGCCTGCCTTGCGTTGCGGCCGCGACGTAGACGATGTCCTTGATTTCGCTGCCTTGCGAGGTGCCGAGCCGGCATTTTTCGCCGAGGGCTTCGAACTTGCCTTGCCGCTGCCGCCAACACCCGCGCTCTGCCGCAGAGCCTCCATGAGATCGGTGACTTTGGCAACCTTGGCGGGTTTGCGGTGCGGGATGGCCCTGCCTTCGATCTTGGCTTTGACAAGGTCTGCTAGGGCCGCTTCATAACGGTCGTCGAATTCGCTGGCGTCGAAGATGCCTTTTTTCGTGTCGATGATGTGCCTGGCGAGATCGAGCATCTCGCCTTTGATCCTTATGTCGGGCACGCCCTCGAAAGCGTCCCTGGCCGGCCGAACCTCGTAGTCGAAGTTCAGGGTGGTTGCGATCAGTCCCTTGTCATGGGGACGGATCATGAGCGTCCGCAGGCGGCGAAACAGGACGGTCTGCGCAATCGCGGCTACCTTTTTCCTGCGCATGCCTTCGCGGATCAAGGCGAAGGCCTCCTCGCCGGCCGGGGCGGAGGGGGTAAGGTAATAGGGTCGGTCGAAATAGACGTCATCGACATCCGAACATGCCAGGAAGGCCGTTATCTGCAAAACCTTGTCGCTTTCCGGCACGGCGGCGGCGATTTCCTCCGGCTTCAGCGTGACGTACTCGTCCTTGTTGAGTTCATAGCCCTTGACCTGATCTTCGCGCGGAACCGGCTTTCCGGTCCCGCTATCGATGAATTCGCGCCTGACGCGATTGCCCGTTTCCCGGTTCAGCGTATGAAAGGAAATCCTCTCCGAGGTGGAGACGGCCGTATAGAGCGCGACAGCGCAGCTCACTTCTCCGAATTTCAGATATCCTTTCCATTGGGCGCGCGGGCTCATGTTCCAGCTCCAGACCGACAATGGGTGTGAAACGGCAACCGAGGGTCATTGTTCCCTATGGACGCGCAAAGCTGGCTGCATATCGTGCGAGAGACGCACGGCCTTTGGCGCCCCGGGCCAAACGGGATGGCTGGATCAACCTGCCGCGATCAGCTCATCCGGCCGTTTCATGCCAAAAACATTGGCCAGATGGTTTGCCGTCCTGCGATAATGCTCCTCCAGAAGCGCCGTCGCCTTGTCGGCGTCGCGAGCGAGGGTCGCTTCGGCGAGCGCGCCGTGTTCCCCCTGGACATCCCTTCCTGCCGGGTGCGCGGCGGCGAGGAGCACCGGAATGCGGTATCGTTCCGTTGCCGCATAGAGGCGCTCGAAGAATTCCAGGGTCCAGGGCGAGTTGCAGGCTGCCAGCAGGGCGCGATGGAACGCGTAGTGGCGCGCCTCGAGCGTCCATATATCGGCGTCCGGGCCCGTTCTGTCGACCTGAAGATTGAGCGCGTAGAGAGCCGATACGATCCCGGCAGCCCACGCGTCGTCGCCGGACCGGATCGAAGCGCGCAGCGCATCGCTTTCAATGCGGATGCGCACGTTCACGGCGTCAAGCAGTTCGTCGAGCGACAAGGGCGCGACGCGGAACCCGCGCAGGGATTCGGCCGTCACCAGGCGCTCCGCCTGTAACCGGTTCAGCGCCTCCCGCAAGGGCGAGAAGCCCATCTCGTAGCGCTCGCTCAAGTCGGAAAGACGCAAGGGGCGTCCTGGCGGAAGCTCGCCGCGGATAATGTCGTGACGCAGGGCGTCATATGCCTTTTCGGCGAGAGTCATGATGATGAGTCCTTTGCTTCGGGAACAGTAGTCTATCGGGCTGTTTGTCGGCAATTCCAAAAATTTTCGAAAATATGTATTGCTTTCGCAAATATGATCGCTCATGCTGGCGCTATCCAAAATGACGGAGAGGAGGGTTCGATGACGAAGCCCCGTGAGAATCATCGTGAGGATGTCGTCGGGCGTGCCAATGTCGAAGATACGCCCGAGCTTTTGGCCTATTACGGCGATCTCGAACGGTACAGCGCCGGCGCGCTGTGGACCGTGGCGAACAAGATCGAGCCGTGGGAGCCGAAGTCGCGGTCCGTGCCTGTCGTCTGGCGCTACACGGATCTTCGCGACCATGTGCTGCGCTCTGTCCAGCTGGTGACGCCGGAAAAGGCCGGCCGCCGCGTCATCTACCTCAACAATCCCGGCCGGAGCGATGTTGCTGCGGCCGTGGGCTGGCTGTATGCGGGGCTGCAGGTGATGAATCCGGGCGAGGTTGCCAGCGCGCATCGCCATTCAGCGTCCGCGATCCGCTTCATCATGGAAGGGGCCGGCGCCTATACGGTCGTCGATGGCCACAAGATGACGCTCGGCGCAAACGATTTCGTGCTGACTCCCAACGGCACCTGGCACGAGCATGGAGTCGAGGCGAGCGGCTCGCCCTGCATCTGGCAGGATGGCCTCGACATTCCGTTCGTCAATGCGATGGAAGCGAACTTCTACGAAGTCCATCCCGATCTCTCGCAAGCGGTCGGCTTTGCCGTCGACGACATGACCAAGACCTGGGGGAACCCCGGATTGACGCCGGCTGGGCAGGCCTGGAACAAGGGCTACAGCCCGATGTTCAAGTACGAATGGGCGCCGACTTACGAATCCCTGGTGAAATATGCGGGTTGCACGGATGGCTCGCCGTTTGACGGCGTGCTGATGGACTATGTCAATCCGGTCACCAACGGGCCTGTCATGCAGACCATGGGCGCCAGCATGCAGATGCTGCGTCCGGGCGAACATACCAAGGCGCACCGCCACACCGGCAGCGGCCTCTATCACGTCGCCAAGGGCGGTGGCCATTCCATCATCAACGGCAAGCGCTACGACTGGCAGGAGCACGATATCTTCTGCGTGCCGTCCTGGGCGTGGCACGAGCACGTCAATGGCTCGGAGCGGGAGGACGCATGCCTGTTCTGCCTGTCGGACCTGCCCGTGATGCGGGCGCTGGGTCTCTATCGGGAGCAGGCGTTCGGCGACAATGGCGGCTTCCAGCCGCTTCTTTAGGGAAAACGATATGAAACTTGTGACTTACCGAGCTTCCGTCGAGGCCGCGGCCCGGCTTGGCGTAATCGTCGACGATCTGGTGGTGGACGTCGAGGCATTGGCCGCATCGCAGGGCGAAGACCTGCCCGATACCATGCTCGGGCTGATCGATGCGGGCCGGCCCGGTGTCGAAACATTGCGCGCCTGTCTGAGCGAAGCCAACGGGCAGTTTCCGGCCGGCGCCGCCACGGCGCTTGCCAATGTGAAGCTGCTCGCTCCGATCCCGCGGCCGCGCAAGAACATCTTCGGCATCGGACTGAACTACGTCGAGCATGTCGCCGAAAGCGCCAAGTCGCTTGATACCGCGCGGGATTTGCCCAAGCAGCCGGTCATCTTCTCCAAGCCGCCGACCACCGTCATCGGGCCGGGCGAGGGCATCGAGCACAATGGCAGGATCACGCAGCAGCTGGATTGGGAGGTCGAGCTTGCCGTCATCATCGGCACGACGGCCAGGCGTGTGGCCAGGTCCGAAGCCCTGCGGCATGTCTTCGGCTACTCCGTGATGATCGACGTATCGGCTCGCGACAACAGGCGCGCAGGCCAGTGGATCTTTTCCAAGGGGCAGGACACCTACGCGCCGTTCGGCCCCTGCATCGTCACGGCGGACGAAATTCCCGATCCGCAAGGTCTCGATCTGTGGCTGACGGTCAATGGCGTCGAGAAGCAACGCTCGAATACCCGCCATATGCTGTTCAAGGTCGATGAACTGATCGCGGATATATCGGCCGGCATCACGCTCGAGCCGGGGGACATCATCGCGTCGGGCACGCCGGAAGGCGTGGGAGCGGGCCGCGATCCGCAGGAATGGATGTGGCCGGGGGATGTTGTCGTCGCCTGTGTCGAAGGGATAGGCTCTCTGCGTCATCCCGTCGTCGACGCAACGCCGGAGTAGCCATCATGCAACCATTCAAGGCGGCCGTCGTCCAGATGGCGTCCATGCCGGGCGACGCGCCAGCCACCGCGGCTGCGGCGGCTGGGCGACTGCGCGAGGCCGCTGCGAACGGGGCAAGGCTCGTGGTCTTTCCCGAGGCGTTGATCGGCGGCTACCCCAAGGGGGCGAGTTTCGGTGCTCCGATCGGCATGCGGAAAGCCGAGGGGCGTGAGGCCTTCGCACGCTATCATGCCGCCGCGATCGATCTCGATGGAGAGGAGGTTGCAATCCTTGCCGAGGCTGCGGCGGAAACGGGCGCGTTTGCCGTTGTCGGCGTGATCGAGCGTGACGGCGCGACGCTTTATTGCACGGCACTCTATTTCGACGGTGCCAAGGGGCTGGTCGGCAAGCATAGAAAGCTCATGCCGACGGCCGGCGAACGGCTGATCTGGGGCTTCGGCGATGGTTCGACCATGCCGGCCTTTCGCACGGAGCTTGGTGTGATCGGTGCGGTGATCTGCTGGGAAAACTACATGCCGGCGCTGCGGATGCACATGTACCATCAGGGCGTTACGCTTTACTGCGCGCCGACGGCGGACGACCGCGATAGCTGGCTGCCGACCATGCGGCATATCGCGCTCGAAGGGCGTACCTTTGTGCTGACCGCCTGCCAGTACATTACCCGCGCGGCCTTCGGGCCGGATCATGAAAGCGCCCTCGGCGACGAGCCGGACCGGGTTATGATGCGCGGCGGTTCCGCTATCGTCGATCCGCTCGGACAGGTCCTGGCCGGTCCGGATTTTTCCGGCGAAACCATTCTATATGCGCAGATCGATCCCGGCGACGTCATGCGGGCAAAGTTCGATTTCGACGTCACCGGTCACTATGCGCGGCCCGATGTGTTCAGCCTGTCGGTCGATACACGCGCCAAGCCGGCCGTGCGTGAAATCTGATGCGCTTCGATCTCGACAACGTCGGCAGCCAGAATACCTACAAGCTGCTGGCTGCCACCGTCATGCCCAGACCGATCGCCTGGGTGGTGACGCTCGATGAGCAGGGCCGGCTGAATGCGGCGCCCTACAGCTTCTTCAACGTCATGGGACCATCGCCGCCGACCGTGGCGATCGGCATCATGGCCGACCCGGAAAGAGGCTTCAAGGACACGGCGCGCAATATCCTCGACACTGGCGAATTCGTCGTCAATCTCGTGCCCGAGCGTCTGGTCGAGGCGATGAATATCACTGCCATCGATGCGCCGCGCGGCATCGATGAACTGACGCTGGCCGGACTTGCGACCGCGCCGTCGGCTCATGTCCGTCCGCCGAGGATCGCCGAAAGTCCCGTCGCTTTCGAATGCGTATCGCTATCGTCGGTCGTCACCGGTCCCTCTCAGGTCGTGGTGATCGGCCGTGTGCTGGCCGTTCATGTCGCCGACGATTGCGTGCTGGATGTCGAGCGCGCCCATATCGACACCCCGAAGCTTGATCTCGTCGCCCGCTCCTACGGCAGCGACTACGTGCGCAGCCACGATACCTTCAGCCTCGTTCGCCCGAAATGGAGCGACCGGCAGGGCCCGAAACCGGAATAGCCTCCTCCAAAATCGTCTTGCCGATCGGTGACGGCGTACCTGCGTCGTCACCGGTCTTGGCGTCTTTTCGTTTGGTTTCAATGGCCCTCCGGAGAAATCGTCGAATAATTCAATATTTTCGAAAATCTCCGTTGACAGTTGGCGGGAAGTGAAAGAAACTTAACTCCGGAGTTAAGAAATTCATCGAATTGGTGGTTCGTCAAGGGAGGAAATGCCGCGATGATGCAGGAACGCGTCGAAGGTCGCTGGCTGGATTCGTTCCGCCGCGTCTTCAAGTTGAACGGCATCGGCCAGGGCACGCAGGTTGCCATTCTGTCCGAAACCCAGTCGCGGCCGGTTCTCGTCCATCTTTCGGATCTGGCGCTGCACGACCTGGGGGCGGAATACTGCATGATCCAGATGCCGACGCCGCGCCAGACGGCACCGGTTCCGGTAAAATCGACCGGCACCTCCTGGGCGATACAGCAGAACCGCGCCGTCATCGAAGCTTTGAAGCGGGTCGAGGTCATCGTCGATTGCACGGTGGAGGGCCTGATTCACGCGCCGGAATGGCCGGAGATCGAGGCATCGGGCAATACGCGGCTTCTCGTCGTCTGCAACGAGCATCCCGAAATCCTGGAGCGCACCGAGCCGACAGCCGAACTCGGCCCCAAGGTCGCGCTCGGCGTTGAAATGCTGCGCCAGGCGAGCGAAATGCGCGTCACCTCGGCTGTCGGCACCGATCTTCTGATCGATCTGCGCGGCGCTCCCTGCGGCGGCACGCCGGGCTTCGGCACCAGGCCGGGCGACGTGGCGCACTGGCCGGGCGGCCTTTGCCTTGCCTTTCCGGGGCAGAATTCCGTCAACGGCCGCATCGTCATGGATGTCGGCGACATGAACCTGACCTTCAAGACGGCGCTGACAAGCCGCATCGATTTCACCGTCGAAAATGATTTCGTCACCGCCATCGAGGGCGACGGCATCGATGCCATCCATTTCCGCGAATACATGGAAGCCTGGAACGACAGGAACGCCTACGGCATGAGCCATGTCGGCTGGGGCATGCACCCGCGCGCCCGCTGGGTGTCGGCGGCCATGTACGACAAGCGTGACATGCAGGCGGTCGAATTCCGGGCGCTTGCCGGTTCCTTCCTGTGGTCCACGGGCGCGAACCAGTATGCAGGCCGCTACACGCTCGGCCATTTCGATCTGCCGATGCGCAATTGCACGATCGAGCTCGACGGAAAGGTCGTCGTTAGGAACGGCGTCCTGCAGGGTGAACTGGCGCTTTGACGCCTTCGAAGAGAGAAGAAGCATGAGCGAAATTGCCGATTACTACGACCTCTCCCGCATCCGGCCGGAAGTCCAGAAAGTCCTCAACCGCGTGAACGAGCTTGGCCGCGAACGCTTCGCCCTTCGTGCCAAGGCTGTCGATGACGACGCTTCCTTTCCGGTCGAGAACTACAGGGATCTGGCCGAGGAAGGCTTCCTCGGGCTCTGCATTCCGCAGGAGTTCGGCGGCTGGGGCTTTTCGATGTTCGAATACGCCATGGTCGGGGCCGAGATCGGCAAATATTGCGGCGCCACGGCGCTCACCTTCAACATGCACAATTCCTCCATGGCCTGGTCGCGCTTCATGTTCGAAATGCCGAACCTGACGCTCGAGGAGAAGGCGACCTTCGCCCCCTTGCGCGAGCGCCAGTTCCGCCGCGCCATCGCGGAAAGAGCCATTTTCTCGCAGCCGATTTCCGAAGGCGGGCAGAACTGGACCTCCAAGCCGAACCAGACCCAATGCCGCAAGGTGGAAGGTGGCTGGAAGATCAACGGCTTCAAGAAGTTCGCCTCGCTTGCCGGCTATTGCGACTATTACACCATCGTCTGCACCGAGACGTTCGAGGGCCAGGAGCCGCGCCATGAGGACACGATGCTGTTCGTCGTCCACAAGGACACCCCCGGCCTGACCGTCAAGGGCGAATGGGACCCGCTCGGCATGCGCGGCACCAACAGCCGCGACCTCATCCTGAAGGATGTCTTCGTCAAGGCCGACGATCTGCTGATGCCGCGCGGCATTTTCAACAAGACCCTGCCCAACTGGCCGCATATGATGATCACGCTGTCGCCGACCTATATGGGCGTGGCGCAAGGCGCCTATGATTTCATGGTGGACTATCTCAAGGGCAAGATCCCCGGCCAGCCGCCGATCGATCGGCGCATGTATGCCACCAAGCGCATTGCTGTCGGCAAGATGTATGCCCGCCTTGCCAATATACGCGCTTTGTGGTGGCAGGCTTTCAGCGAGGCCAAGGGGTTCCCGAGCAAGGCGGAGGTGCTGCGCATGTATGCCGCGCAATACAACGTCATGGAGGGTGCTGCCGAAATGACGTCGATGGCGATCCGCACCTGCGGCGGCCAGTCGATGCTGAAGTCGCTGCCGCTGGAGCGCATGTATCGCGACAGCCGCTGCGGCGCGCTGATGCTGCCCTTCACCTCCGAGATCATGGAGGATTATCTCGGCGTGCTCGCGCTCTACGAGATGGACGAGCTCGATCATGCTCCAGGTGACGAAGGCGGCGCCCGTACGTCGCTCTGGCGCGGCGATGCCGGCGGCGCGGGCGGAGTGAGGTAGTCCCCATGCCGCGCGACCGGGTGCAGATCATCGGGCAATGCCCAGCCTCTCCCGAGGCGGTCTGGGCCATCGCCGGCGATTTCTGCGGAAAATGGCATCCCGCCATTGCCGGCATCCGAGCCGAGCGCGATGCGCGCGGCAGTCTTATCCGCGCCTTCACCGTGCACGGCGAGGATACGCTCTACCGCGAGCAGCTTACCTGGTTCAGCGATAGCGACCGCTCGCTTGGCTACACCCATCTGGAAGGCATTTCCGGCGTCGATCGTTACGACGGCCGCGTGACCGTCTCCGGCGATGGTGCCGGCGGCAGCCTTGTCGAATGGACCGCCGAGGTCGATGCCCCGGACGCGGCGCGTCTGGCCGGGATATGCCAGGGTACGAAGGCAATTTTCGAGGCTGGCATCGCCGCCCTTTCGGATCGAGCCCGGCGTCATGAGACGGTTCCGTCCCGGCAGCGATCCCCGGCGCCGGTCACTTTCGAGGACATATCGCTCGGCGGCCAGCCGCGGCTGGCGTTGACGGCAACGCCGCGGAAGGATGGGCCGCTCTGCCTCTTCCTGCACGGTATCGGTGGCGGGCGGGCCAATTGGCTGCCGCAGCTTGCCGCCGCCGGGAGCGTCATGCGCGCGGCGGCTCTGGACCTGCGCGGTTATGGCGACAGCACGCTCGGGGCGGAGCCTTCGGCGGTCGACGATTATTGCGCCGACATATTGCGTATCCGCGAGGCGCTGGGAGCGGAAAGGCTGGTTCTGGTCGGCCTGTCCTATGGTTCGTGGATCGCCACGTCCTTCGCCACGCGCCATCCCGGTCTGCTGGCCGGACTGGTGCTTTCCGGCGGCTGCACCGGCATGTCGGAAGCGTCTCACGAAGAGCGCGAGGCGTTCCGCGTCAGCCGCCGGGTGCCGCTCGATGCCGGTTTGGCGCCGGCGGATTTTGCGCCCGATGTGGTAAAAGTGCTGGCCGGTCCGAACGCTTCGGATGAGGTGAAGGAGCAACTGCTGCGCTCCATGGCGGCGATCCCGGCCGCGACCTATCGCGACGCGTTGATGTGCTTCACCGATCCGCCGGAACGCTTCGATTTTTCCCGCCTGACCATGCCGGTGCTGATGATGACAGGCGAGTATGACCGGCTGGCCGCGCCGGGCGAGATCCGCGGCGTGGCGACGCGTATCCATGCCGATGCCGCCTTGCCCGACATTCGCTATGAAACGATCCGGGGTGCGGGCCATGTCTGCAATGTGGAGCAGCCCGAAGCCTATAATCGCATACTTCTCGACTTCCTTGGAAAGCTTCCGCAATGAATGGTCTTCCCCGCCGCCAGCAGAACAGGATCATGCGCGAGCGGCGTATCCTCGATGCCGCCCTGAAGGTGTTTGCCGAGACCGGCTATTCGGGAGCGACCATGGACGCGGTCGCCATCGAGGCGGGCCTGTCGAAGCCTACGCTCTACCAGTATTTCGCGTCGAAGGAGGCGCTCTTCTCGGCGATGATGCTCGGCGAGCGCGACCTGATGCTGGAGTTCTTTCAGCATCCTTCCGGCAAGGGGATGGTGGCCGACCTGCATGGCTTTGCCTGGGACTACGCCGACACGGTGATGCGCCCCGACCTGCTGTCGCTGGCGCGTCTGATCATCGGCGAGGTGCAGCGCTTTCCCGAGATCGGCCGTGCCTATCAGGAGTCCGGCCCCGACCGGCTGCTGCGCGGGATCATGGATTATCTGGAGGCGCAACGGACCGCCGGACGGCTTGCCTTCGAGGATGCGGAGCTGGCGGCACAGGATCTCTGGGGCCTGATCCTGTCGGCGCCTCGAACCCAGGCTCTCTACATGCCGGACCACCCGCCGGGGCGGACCGAAATCGCACGATATCTGAACAACGGCCTCAAGGTATTCCTGAAGGCCTATTCGACCCGGCCAGAGGAGGATCTGGCCAAAATAGAGGCGCTGATAAACGCCCATTCCCTTCAACAGGTGGAACATGACGATTGAAAACTATCTGGACGACCCGGCCAGTCGATTTGCCACGGTCGCGATGACCGATACGAACGGGCTTCTGCGCGGGCAGATGGTGTCCGTCGGCAGCCTCAAGGGGATCGCGAAAAACGGCATGGGCATGTCGCCGGTGACGCTGGCGCTCGATCCGACCGACGTGGTGCTGACCATCCCCGGCGTCTCCGACGGCACGTCGGACTTTCACGACGATCCGCTGATCATCGATCCGGCCACCGCTCGCCGGCTGCCATGGTCGAAGCCGGGCCATGATCTGCTGGTTCTCTCCAATTATTCCGGCGGTACTTCCGAATTGTGCCCCCGCTCCATCCTGAAGCGCGTCCTCGAGCGTGTCGGCAATGCCGGATATGCCCCCCGCTACGGCATGGAGCTTGAATATACCCTCTTCGATGAAACGCCGGAAAGCGCCCGCGCCAAAGGCTATCGCAATCTCAAGACCGCAACGCAGCACAACAGCCACGATCTGGTGCTCTATCAGGTCCAGCAGACCGAATGGTACGAAGCCGTCGCGGCGATGTGCGAGCCTCTGCGGATCGATCTCGCCAAGATGCACGAGGAAATCGGCGGCGGCTTTCTGGAGGCCTGTATCGCGGCCGGCGAGGGGCTGGAGCCTGCCGATCAGCTCGTGCTGCTGAAGAATTTCCTGCGTTCGTTGGCGCAGAGGCAGGGAAGGTGCGTCACCTTCATGCCGCGCTGGACGGAGGCCGCCGACAGCCAGTCGATCCATGTGCACATCTCGCTCAAGGACCGCGACGGCCGGCCGATCTTTCACGATCCCGCGCAGAAGAACGGCGTGTCGCAGACCTTCCGCCACTTTCTCGGCGGGCTGCAGACCTATATCGGCGACATGACGCTGCTCTTCCAGCCGACCGTCAATTCCTACCGCCGCTTCGCGCCAGGCACCTTCGCGCCGCCCGGCCTCAGCTGGGGTTACGAAAACCGCACGACCTGTTTCCGCATCGTCGGCCACGACGCCGGTTCGCTCAGGGTCGAAAATCGCCTGCCCGGCGCCGACACCAATCCCTATCTGACCGTGGCGGCCACGATCGCGGCCGGCATCGCCGGCATATTGGAGCAGATAGAACCGGAGCCGGAGACGGTCGGCAACGGCTATGCGCAGGAGCCGGAGCGCGATTTCGCACGTTCGATGCCCGAGGCGATCGAGCGGCTGCGTGGCTCGGCCTTTGCCAAGGATTGGCTGGGCGCCCGGTTTGTCGAGGCTTTCACCTCGACGCGTGAAACGCAGCACAACGAGTTCCGCCGCAAGATTCCCGATGTGGAATTGGAACGCTTCTTCGATTTGGGGTGAACGCATATGGACGCAGATCTTCGTGGTCTTTTCCTGGAAAGCATGAGCCGGGTCGCCTCTGCCGTTACGGTCGTGACGACGGATGGCGATGCGGGCCGCTTCGGCGTCACCGTCTCGTCCATGACGTCGGTTTCGGCCGATACGAGCCGGCCTTCCCTGCTGGTCAGCATTCATCACCTCAGTCCTGCCGGTGAAGCGATCCGGAAGAACAAGCGGTTTTGCGCCAATGTGCTCAGCGGCAACCAGAGCTTCGTTTCGGACCTTTTCTCCGGTCGCCTCAAGCATCTCGCCGACGACAGGTTCTCGGCGATCGGCTGGCACAGCAGCGAGACGGGGTCGCCCGTCATCGACGGTGCCATCGCCTCCCTCGACTGCGAGCTGAAGACGGCCCTGCTTTGGGGCACGCATTTCATTCTGATCGGCGAGGTCGAGCGGATCGAACTGTCGCGGCAACGCTCGCCGCTCGTCTATGCCAATCGGGGCTATCGCCGCGCCATTCCGATCGCGCCGGACGACGATCAGCCGCATAGTCCGGAAAGCCAGTTGCGTGTCGGTTTCTTCATCACGCTCGGCCCGGAGTTCGTGCCGCCGCTGGTCGCCGAGTTTGCCGGCAAGACGCCGGGGGTCGACATCCGGCTGTTGGAGGCGGACCACGACGATCTCATCGAGCAGATGCGTGCCGGCAAGATCGAGGCCGCCGTCACCTTCGGATCGGTGGACGAGCCGGAACTCGATAGTGAACTCCTGTGCGCTCCGGCGCCGCATGTGCTGCTGAGTGCGGATCATCCGCTTGCCGCGAAATCCAGCCTTCGCCTTGCCGATATCGCCGATTTGCCGATGATCCTGCTCGATTATCCCTCCGTTCGCGCCGCGATCGCCGCTCTCTTCAAGCGCAATGAGATGAAGCCGGTCGTCCGTCTGCAGTCGCCATCCTTCGCCATGGTGCGGGGACTGGTGGCCCAGGGTCTCGGCTATTCGATCGTTCCGCAAAAACCGCAAAACAGAACCGGGCCGGACGGACGTGAAATTCGAGCCGTGCCGCTGGACGAGGAGTTTCCGGAGGGTGCTGTCATTGCCGTTATGCAGAAGCCGGATGACCAAAGCCGGCTGGCCAGGGACTTCATTGAAAAATGCAGGATGTCGTTCAAGCGCGCCTGACGGGGAGGGAGGGCGCTGCCGACGTGAGAATTGACGGGAGAATACCGCAATAGACGCCGCCAGGAGCGGCAGAATGGAGAGGGGAATATGGCTCAGGAAGAAGCTATCGGCATGACTGGTGCAGGGAGTAACCAACTTCGTAAAAATTCGCTCGGACTGATCGCCGTCACTTTCATGGTGATCTCGGCGGCGGCCCCCCTGACGGGCGTTGCCGGCGCGATGCCACTGGCATTCATGCTGGGGAACGGTGCGGGCATTCCGGCGACCTTCGTCTTCGTGACGCTGGTGATGCTGGCCTTTGCCGCCGGCTATGTCACCATGTCGCGCTACGTTACCAATGCCGGCGCTTTCTACGCCTATGCGGCGCGCGGCCTTGGTGGGCGTGTCGCCGGAGCGGTCGCAGTCACCGCGTTGGTCGCCTATAACGCCATGCAGTTCGGGCTCATCGGCCTGTTCGGCGGCATCGCAGCCGGCATTTTCGGCTCGTTCGGGCTGGTTCTGCCCTGGTGGGTCTGGAGCTTGCTCGCCATCCTGCTGGTAGGTTTCCTTGGCTATCGCCAGGTCGACCTGTCCGCCAAGGTGCTCGTCTTCGTCGTGGCCCTGGAATATCTGGTGGTGCTGGTCGTCGATTTCGCCATTCTGGGCAAGGGCGGAGCGAGCGGACTTGCGCTGAATTTCTTCGACGCAAACGCCGTCTTCTCGGGTTCGCTCACCGCGGCGGTCCTTTTCTGCCTCGGCTGCTTCATCGGCTTCGAGGCGACGACCATCTATGCCGAGGAGGCGCGCGATCCGGAAAGGACGATTCCCCGGGCCACCTATCTCTCGGTGCTGATGATCGGAATCTTCTTCATCTTCACCACCTGGCTGATGATCGTCGGCATCGGTGCCGACAAGCTGGTTCCGACGATCCAGGGCTTGCCCGATCCTTCGACGTTCTTCTTCGATCTGGCCGGTCAGTATGCCGGCGGCACGATCGCCAATATCGCGGGCATCCTGCTGGTCTCCAGCCTGTTTGCCGCACTTTCGGCTTTTCATAACTACATCGCGCGCTACAGCTATGTCGCCGGCCGCGAGGGATTGCTGCCCGATATCTTCGGCCGGACGCACGATATCCATCAAAGCCCGCATGTCGGCTCGGTGACGCAGACGGCGGGGGCGCTGATCGTCCTGGCATTGTTCGCCGGGCTGCAACTCGATCCGGTCCTGAACATGTTCACCTGGATCAGCCAGATCGGCACGCTGGGCGTTCTCGGCATGATGACGGTCACGTCGGTCGCCGTCATCGCCTTCTTCCGCCGTGCGGGTCACTCCGCATCCGTGCTGACGACGCTGGTGCTGCCGCTAGTTTCCGGTCTGGTGATGGCGGCGCTGTTCGTCTACATCTTCCTGCATTTCGGCGATCTGACCGGCACGACCGGCGGCGTGCTCGGCATCGTCCTGCCCTCGCTGATCCCGCTTGCGGCAATCGTGGGCTATCTCGCCGCCATGCGTTTGCAGCGCGTCGATCCGGCCCGCTTCGCCCGCATGGGGCACAATCAGGGCTGAAGTCGCTTATGCTTGCGGGATGCCGGTTTGGGCCGGCATCCCGTCCTGGGTCCGGTTCGGGGGCTTACGAGAAACTCGGCCGCCTAACGATCTTCCCTCGTATGCCATAGTCTCAGGATATAGATCGTTGACTGCTGAATTTCGTAACGTATCTCGTAGTGGCCGACGAGCAGCCGCCTGACTTCGCGTGGGTCGAATTCAAAGAGTCGTTCGCCAATTCTTGGATTGGCCAGCAGAATAGTCGGCGCTTTGGTCAGGGACTGCACCGCGCGAACGGCTGCAGGCTTGTTTACAGCCGCCAGAAATTCATACAGACGACCGAGCTCGGATAGCGCCTTGCTGGTCCATTTTGCTTGCATCAGCGAGGAACCGGCAAAGGTTCGTCGCTGCCGAGGCTATCGGCCCATGCCTGCACTGCCTGATGGTCGATCACACGGTCCGCGTCTACGTCCAGAAGCGCTTCCCGGGTGAGTCTCTCGCGCTCTTCTTCCTGGTCGAGCCAAGCGGTAAGAGCCTGCTTCATGATCCAGCCGCGAGAACGCTCAAGCCTTTCAGCCATCAAATCGACTTTTTCGGCCAAGGAGAGCGGGACATGCGCGGTCAAGACTTTGGTGCCGGAACCTGACATGCGATCATCCTTTTCATGAGGTTCGATTTAATCCTAATCATAATGATTAATTTTGAATCGATCAATGAAGCCTGTCGATTTGAACGAGCTGGCGGCTTTGTCTTCCTGACGAGACATCCAGCGACAAAAAGATATCCGGCGGAGAACCCCTAGCGGTAGAACTCCGACGGCGGCTTGCCGAAATGGCGGCGGAACATCGCGGTAAAGGCGCTCTGGCTGGCGTAGCCGCAATCGAAGGCGACGTCGATGATGCGTTCGCCGTTCGCCAGTTTGCGCAGCGCAAACAAAAGTCGCGCCTGTTCTCGCCATTGCGCGAAGCTCATGCCGGTTTCCCTGACGAAGAGGCGATGCACCGTCTTGGCCGTCACGCGAAGGCGTTCGGCCCATTGGCTAGCGGTCGACGTATCGGAAGGATGTTCGGTGATCGCTTCGCAGATCAGCTTGAGTCGCTCGTCTTCCGGCATGGGAAGATGCAGGGGCAGTACATCGGAGACGCGTACTTCGTCCACGAGCAGCTGCATGAGGCGATCGTCGCGGCTGCCTTCCGCATAATCGAGGGGCACGCGAACGGCGGCGACGATGAGCTCGCGCAGCAGCGGCGAAACCTCGATGACGCAGCTTTTTACCGGCATATGGCGGATCGCCGTCGCGTCGATGAAGACCGTGCGGATCTTCACCTCGCCGGCCATCTTCACATCATGCTCCAGCCCGGCCGCCAGCCACAGCGCCCGGCTCGGCGGCACCACCCAGGACCCCTCCGCCGACCGCACGATCATCACACCCTCGATCGCGTAGAGCAGTTGGCCGCGTGGATGTGAGTGCCAGCCGGTGGAGGCCCCGTCCGGATAATTGACGTCCATCGCCGCCATGGCGCGATGGGTATCGTGAAAATCGAGATGTTTCCGCGTCGGGTCGGTCTGCATGTCCCAATCTCTACAGTCTTGGTCATCATAAAGCGATACGGACCGACATCAAGGCAGTAAGCCAGGGTCTCGAAATGGATCCATGGGTATCGCATATGAAAAACAAGCTCGCATTTCTCTACCCTCTCGTCGCCATCATCCTCTGGTCCGGCAACGTGATCGTTTCCCGAATGTCCGCGCATACGATCGGACCGGAGGCGATCACCTTCTATCGCCTGCTGCTCGCGGTCCTGCTGATGAGCACCTTCGTCGCTGTCCCGGCCTGGCGAAATCGCTTCGTCATCTGGCCGCATCTGGGGCAGTTCGCCATTCTCGGCTTCCTTGCCATGTGTTTTTTCCAGAGCCTGTCCTATCTGGCGGCGGAAACGACGACGGCCACGAACATGGCGGTGTTCACGGCGCTGACGCCGCTGCTCACCGTGGCCTTGAGCGCCTTTTTGCTGAAGGATACGCCGACCGTCGGAATGGTCGGTGGCGGCGTGCTCTCGCTTGCCGGGCTTGTCTATCTGGTCAGCGCCGGCGACCCGGCCGCGCTCGCACGCAACGGCGTGCACCTTGGCGATCCGCTGATGTTCATTGCAGCGCTGAGCTATGCCGTTTACGGCGTACTGCTCAAGCGCTGGAACCTGCCGGTCGCCGGCTGGCAGTCGACCTATATGCAGGCGATCTGCGCTCTGGTGATCATGTTTCCGGCATTCCTTGCCACGCCTGCATCCATGCGTGCGCTGAACGCAGAGACCTTGCCGCTCATCGCCTACGCCGGAGGGCTGGCCTCCGTCGTTCTTCCGTTTCTATGGGTGCGTGGCGTTCATATCCTCGGCCCCAATCGGTGCGCGGCCTTCATGAACCTGTTGCCGGTTTTTACCGCGGCGGGCGCCATTGTAGTGCTTGGCGAACCGGTACGCGCCTATCACGTCATCGGCGGCGGGGCCGCGTTGGTGGGGGTGGCCTGCGCCGAAGTTTTTCGCAGACCATTGCGCAGTGCGCCGCCCGTCATGCCCGAGATTATCGAATGAACGGGTGTAGCGTGCCGCGAATGGCATCGGTGTCGAGGTTGACGCGGGCTTCGGGGAAGCCTGCGTCAGACAGTATTCAATCCATGACCTTCGGCGTCATTTCCAGCTGGTGAAATCCGACGCGGCGCATCCGAAAGGCGCGCGTTGATCGCCGAAACGCTTCTTTAACTGATCGCAGCCCCAGCGGTTGAGGGGAGCCGGCATCATGTTGTTGATGTCCATGCCGGGAGAGGTGAACTGCGAGGCCGCGCTGGTCACATACCAGAGCCAATAGCCGATGACGCCGCCGATGATCAGCAGAATCACCAGGACGAATCTGGCGAGCCGCGCTTTGATGGATGGGCCTTTCTTCCCCTGGGCGACGAGTTCCGGCGGGTGTGCGGCCAGTTCGGCGCCCAGTGGGGCGAGAATGGTTGCGCGTTCTCCTGCCGTCATGTCGATCCGCTCCAGCCGTTCATCGAGAAGCACAGGCAGCGCCGTGCTTCCGTGCCAGACGGCGAGCGCCACGGTCTTGCCGTCCTTTTCGCCGACGAGCAGCGGCTCCTGCCCCGGTTCGAAGCGGGTATGCGCCACCCGTCCGGTCTTCCTGCCGGCAATTTTGTCCGCGTAAGTGACCGTCAATCGCTTGCGCCGGCGGTCGAATGCCGTGATCTCGACCGGAACCGGCACGAGTTGAGCGGGATGGCGAAGCTGCGCGCGGGCGCGCCAGATACGCAGGATCTGGAAAACCATCGCGATGCAGGCGCCGCCAAGAAGGGCCACGAACGCCGCGAGCGTTATGATCCGGTTCCAGAGCTTCTCGATGCCGAGGCTGAGCGTCGCCAACTCCGGATGGTCGCCGGAGATGACGAGATCCGTCTCATAGTCGCCGGCATGCGCATCGACGAACATGATCTCGATATCCTTCTCGTAGCTCTGGCCCTTATAGACATAGTTCAGGTGAGCCGAGCAGTTGGTGAAAAAACCCTTTCGCGTCGAGCATTTTCCGTTGCTGATATCGCCGTCGTCGAGCCTGACGGGATTTTGATTGATCGTCCAATCCCGCAAGATGCCCGGTGTTTCGGAAACCGCCATGAAAACGGTGAGGGCGATCAGGATCGGCAAGGAGAAATAGCTGGCTTTCGGCGTGGAAATTACGCCGCGTGCAAGCATGAGCGCTCTCTGGGGAAGCTGTATCGTCGGGAATGTCATTATCTGCCTGGAACTCCGAGTAACTGCGTAGGCATCTGCAAAGCAGGGGGCGAAGCACGAGCTTCGCGAAATCCCGGGGGTTGGCTTTGCGCCTACATTTGCAGCGCGGAAAAATAGACATTTTACCCTCGGGCTCAATACCTGGTTGTGGACCATCCACCGACTTCGCAACGACGAGGCCGCCAGATGCCTGCAGGGTTAACCTTTTCGACCGCCGGCGTTGATCGCACGAGCCGGGCGCGTCTGGGGGCTTTCCGCTTTCTTCGAATCGCGAAAACGCTCTCTCCTTTTGTCTTCACGCAATTCCGGACAAAAACCGATATGCACTTTTCCTGGAATTGCTCTAGTTTTGTTCCATTACGAAATTCGAGATGAATGAAGGAACCAGCATGACCAACGTCGCCTGGCACGCGGATTCTCTGACCTGGGGTCACGGGCCGCGCATTTTCGAAGTATTTCTGGAGCCGACCTGCCCGTTCTCGGTCAGGGCTTTCAACAAGCTCGACGATCTCCTGAAACAGGCGGGCGAGGACAAGATCACCGTCAAGATCCGCCTGCAATCGCAGCCGTGGCATCTGTATTCAGGGGTCCTGGTGCGCTGCATTCTTGCTGCCTCCACGCTTCCCGGAGGCAGGGAGACGGCGAGGAAGGTGATGGCCGCGATCGCCGCCCATCGCGAGGAGTTCGAGTTCGCCCATCATGCGGGCGGCCCGAACATGGACGTAACGCCGAACGAACTGATCGAGCGGCTGGAAAATTACAGCGGCGTCAGGCTGAAGGAGGCCTTTGCAATTCCGGATCTCGACCGCGCGATCAAGTGGCACTGCAAATATGCCCGGCAGAACGGCATCCACGTATCCCCGACCTTCATGATCGACGGTCTTGTGCAGGCTGACATGAGCAGCGGCGATGAAATAGAAACCTGGGTCAGGAAGATATCGGCGACGTAAGGAGCCGGCATATCCGCCGGCCTGCTTGCGGCCACCGCCTGAAAGTGCGTAGCGCTTTCCGTTCGGAATTGCGTGAAGACAAAAGGAGAGAGCGGTTCCGTGAAATACGGAACCGCTCCAGCTGGCGCTTGACGTCCGGCATCGAGGCTCGAAGCCTCAATTCGAGCAGGCCCAGGGAGTCGCCGTTTCCGTATCGATGCCTTGGGCGTCTTTATTTCTTCAGTTTTCCACGTTTGGCAGCAGGATGGTCAAAAGCCCGATCAGCGGCAGGAAGGCGCACAGCTCGAAGACGAATTCGATGCTCGTATGGTCGGCAAGCACACCGAGTGCTGCCGCTCCGATGCCGCCCATGCCGAAGGCGAAGCCGAAGAACAGGCCCGAGACCATGCCGACGCGGCCGGGCAGCAGCTCCTGCGCATAGACGACGATTGCCGAAAAGGCCGATGCGATGACCGTGCCGATGATCGCGCTGAGGACGATCGTCGTTTCGAGATTGGCATGGGGCAGGACGATGGTGAAGGGCAGGATGCCGAGGATGGAACCCCAGATGACCTTCTTTCGGCCGATGCGGTCCCCAACCGGACCGCCGACCATCGTACCGACGGCGACGGCGGCGAAGAACACGAACTGGCAAAGCTGCGCCGTCCGTTCGTTGACGCCGAACCGCGCCATCAGGTAGAAATTGTAGTAGCTGGTGAAGCTCGCCAGATAGAAATATTTGGAGAAAATCAAGGCGATCAGGACGGCAATGGCAAGGCCGACGCGGGCGCGCGACAGGCTCAGCGCCTTGTGCGGCTTGCCGGACTTGGCCGGAGCGCGCAGATGCCCGCCGTTTACTTGATACCAGCGGCCCAGCCCGCCGAGAACGAGGATGCCGATGAAGGCCAGGCTCGCAAGCGCGGCCATTCCATGCTGACCATGCGGAAGAATGAAGAAGGCGGCCAGCAGCGGCCCGAGCGACGTGCCGAAATTGCCGCCGACCTGGAACAGCGACTGGGCAAATCCGTGCTTTCCGCCGGACGCCAGGCGCGCGATGCGGGATGCCTCGGGATGGAAGATGGAAGAACCGAGGCCGAGCAGCATCGCACCCATCAGCAGGGTCGGATAGTTCGAGGCCATTCCGAGCGTGATCATGCCGGTGCAGCTGCATGCCATGCCGAACGGCAACGAATAGGGCTGCGGCCGTCCGTCCGTATACCAGCCGACGAAGGGCTGCAGGATCGAGGCCGTGATCTGGTAGACGAAGGTCAGCACGCCGAGCTGCGCGAAGCTGAGATCGAAACCCGTCTTGAGCACCGGATAGCTCGCCGGCAGCAGGGACTGGGTGACGTCGTTGATGAAGTGACCGAGACTGGCCACCAGAAGGACCGGGTAGATTGTTGTGGCCGCGCGTGGCGCGTTCATGGCCTGGCTCATGGCTCTCACTTTCAAATCATTCGCCGCGCTGATATTAGAAAACGCAATCGCCCGCTACCGCGATAAGGCGCAATTACTACGAGACTGGGCCAGAATGGTCAGGAACAGCCGCATAGATCCATTCATCGATGTCGACCGGCCTCTTGTCGCGCTCGGCAACGAATACAGAGACGGACACCGTGTCGATCCGCACCAGCATCGCCGCGCCCAGCTTCTGTATGGGTTTTCAGGTGTCGTGGTCGTGACCACGCCGGACGGCACGCTGGTCATGCCGCCGGAGCGTGGCATGTGGATTCCTCCCGGCGTCATCCATAGTGTGCGGATGCTCGGCAATGTCAGCATGCGCAGCGTCTATATTCAGCCTCAGGCCATCGAAACGATGCCGGATCGCTGTCAGGTCGTCGAAATATCGCCGCTGCTGCGAACTTTGATTGCCGAGGCGGTGGATATTCCCGTCGACTATGACGTCAACGATCGCGCCGGCGCCTTGATGACGCTGCTTCTGCACGAGCTGGCAAGGCTTAAGCCGCTGCCGTTATCCCTGCCGATCCCGCGCAACAGCATGCTCGCCCGGAAGTGCCAGGATTTCCTGCGCCAGCCGACAACGCATGATACGATCGACGTGTGGGCCAGCCATATGAGCATGAGCCGGCGCGCATTTACCCGGATGTTTCGCCTCGAGACGGGCCTCAGCTTCGTCAAGTGGCGCGAGCTGGCGTGCCTGCACGCCGCGCTTCCGAGGCTGGTCGCGGGAGCGCCGGTGACGACGATCGCTATCGACCTCGGCTACAAGAACCCGGCGGCCTTTACCACCATGTTCAAACGGGTTTTTGGCTGTTCGCCGCGGGAAATGGCGCGCCAGCATGCGCGAAGCGATTCAGCGGGCGCGGTTCTTCAGTCATGAAGATCGGCCGGGGCCGTCGAAACGAGCGTAGCCCAACACGAGAGGGTATCGGGCGGCGCCGTCATGTCGCGTCGAGATAGGGCTTCAGGGGCATGTCGTCGTGCCTGGGGACCGTCTGCCGTTCGATCATGTGGTGGATGACCGGCGCCTGACCGCCGCGGTGAAGCGCATCGAGGTGTTCGGCCACCTCGACGTCCGCATGCGTCTGGCGCTGGCTGTGGCGAACATAGTCTATCCATGTCGGCAGATGGTAGCTTTCCGTCCAGGTGTTCGGCTTTTCCAGATCGCGCAACAACGACCATTGTTTCGCGCCATCCCGGATTCGCATCCTGCGCCGTTGGGCCATGACCGCCAGGAATTCGGGCACGTCTTCCTGATCGATGTTGTAATCCACCATGACCAGGATCGGACCGCTTCTGGAACGCAGGTCAAGCTGCAGCTGCGGTTCGCTGAACGTGTTCGTCGGGTCGAGGTTGAGGGATTCGAAGTCCGGCTGGCGCAGCAGCACCCCAAGCAGGCCGCCTATCACCAGGGTTGCGCTTGCGATGAACAGGGCACCGGTCACGCCATGGGCATCTGCCAGTTCGCCCCAGAGCCAGCTTCCGGCCGCCATGCCTCCGAAAGTGGCGGTCTGATAGAGCGACAGGGCGCGGCCGACGACCCAGCGTGGCGTGGAAAGCTGTACGGTCACATTGAATAGCGAGAAAGCTTGCACCCAGGCGACGCCGGCGGGCATGAGGAGAAGACAGCTCAGCCATACCTGATGGCTCAATGCCAGGAAGAAGCAGCTGACCGCGAGCGTGAAGAATGCGCCGCGAATGACCCATTCGTTGCTCAGGACATCGCGGATGCGCCCGATCAGCAGCGCGCCGCAGATCGCGCCGAACCCGAAGAAGCCGAGCATGATGCCGTAGGTAATTGCGGTGCCATGCACATGATCGCGCGCGACCAGCGGCAGCAGAGCCAGGATGACGATCGCGGTCAGGCCGAAGACGAAGCCGCGGCACATGACCTTGAGCAGGTTGGGCGACATCAGGACATAGCGGAATCCGGCCGACATGGCGCTGCCGAAAGGCTCGCGCGGCAGCATGTTGCTGGCAGGCGCCTTTTTCCACCGCAGCAATGTGATAATGAGCGCGAAATAGCAGAAGACATTGAAGAGAAACGCAAAGGCCGCGCCCGCTGCCGCGACGATGACGCCGCCGATCGCCGGGCCGATGCTGCGCATCAGATTGTAGCTCATGCTGTTGAGAGCGACGGCGCCCGGCAGGTGGTCGCGCGGCACGACATCGCCCATCGAGGCTTGCCATGACGGATTGTGCAAGGCGCCGCCGCAGCCGATCAGGAATGTAAGGCTCAGCAGCAGCCAGGGCGTCAGGGCATTGCTGTAGGACAATACCGCGAGCGTTGCCGAGACGCACAGCATCAGCATCTGCGCGATCAGCATGATCCGCCTGCGATCGTAGTTGTCCGCCAGCGCTCCGGCCGCGAGCGAGAAGATCATGACAGGCAGGGTGGTGGAAGACTGCACCAGCGCCACCATGCCGTGAGATGTGGCAAGGCTGGTCATGAGCCAGGCCGCGCCGACGCCTTCCACCAGCCCGCCGAGATTGGAGACGAGCGTGGCCGACCAGAGGGAGCGGAAGGTTTTGGACTGAAACGCGACGAGCGGAGAGGTTCTTTTGGGCATGTCGGCTTTTCTTCACAGCAAATATCTTGCTCGACGGGCGCAACGAACTCGCTCGAAGCCCATGCGCAGCCGAGTCGATGATAAGCCTATAGTGATTTGCTAATTTCCGAAACGATCTTGGAATAATATTCTCGGTAATGACCGCGAAATCATCCGTTCCATTTCACAGCCGACTGTTGGAATCCTTATCGGTGCCGGCAACTGCGAAGGCGGTCCCGGTTTCGCGCCGTGAACGACGCGATCGATATGGCCGGATGGAAGGGATCTTCATTGCGGGAGCGGCCATGCGGCGGACGGCGCCTCCTTTCCGACAGGTCGCCGCCGCATGTATTTGGAAAATTCTAGCCAATGAGAATCGCGCGAAAGTCGTTGACGTTCGTGCCGGTCGGGCCGCTCACGAAGAGGTCGCCAAGAGCGGCGAAGGCCGACCAGCTGTCGTTACGCTCAAGGAATTCCGCCGCATTTTTCCTCTGGTGGGCAAGGCGCGACACGGTGGTGCCGTCGGCAAAGGCGCCGGCATTGTCCTCGGAGCCGTCGATGCCGTCCGTATCGGCGGCAAGCGCGAAAATGCCCTCACGGCCGGATATGGCGCAGGCGAAGGACAGCAGGAACTCGCTGTTGCGGCCGCCCTTGCCTTTGCCGTTGATCGTCACGGTCGTCTCGCCGCCTGACAGCACAAGCACGGGGTTCTTCGATGCGAGGCCGCGATGTGCGATCTTTGCCGCGATCGACGCATGCTCCCGGCCGACTGCGGATGCTTCGCCTTCGATTGCGTCGGAAAGAATCATGGGCTCGACGCCGGCGTGGCGCGCAACATCGGCCGCCGCCTCCAGCGCAATGGCGGCCGAGGCGACGAGTTTCACCTCGTTGCGGACGAAACGGGGGTCTGATGGCAGCGGCGGTTCGTCTTCGCCATTCTTGAGATGGCACATGACGGCTTCCGGCAGGTCGAGCCGATAGCGATCGATGATCTCGAGCGCATCGGCGCGTGTCGCCGCGTCGGCAATGGTCGGCCCGGAGGCGACGAGGGCGGGATTGTCTCCCGGAATGTCGGAAACGACGAGAGAGGCGACACGGGCGGGATAGGCCAGTGCGGCCAACCGCCCGCCCTTGATGCGCGAGACCTGCTTTCGTACCGCATTCATGGCGCTGATCGGCGCACCGGAGGCAAGCAGCGCCCGGTTGACGGCAATCTCGTCGGCAAGCGTGAGATCGCCAGCGGGGGCCGGCAGCAATGCCGATCCGCCGCCGCAAATCAGCGCTACGACCAGATCGTCTTTCGTCAGCCCTCTGACGGCGGCCATCAGCCGGTCGGACGCGCGCAGACCGCTTTCATCCGGCACGGGATGGGCCGCCTCCAGGATTTCGATGCGCTCGCATGGCGCGGCATAGCCGTAGCGTGTAACGACGACGCCGGAAAGCGGCGCGTCCCACAGACGCTCGAAGGCACGCGCCATCTGTGCCGCGCCCTTGCCGGCGCCGACCACCACCGTCCGCCCCTTCGGCTTCTCCGGCAGATGGGCGGCGAGCGCCTTGTCCGGATCGGCGGCAGCGACGGCTGCATAGAAGAGCTTTTCCAGAAAGGCGCGGGGATCGGCAATGCTCGGCATCGGGTTTCTCACATTTCAGGATTTGGAAATGCTTCAGGCGACGGGATGGTTCGCCATGCGCTCCAGCGCCTTGACGAGGCCGGAGTGATCGAGCCCGCTGTCGCCATTGGCGGCGCATTGATTGAAAAGCTCCTGCGTCGCTGCCGTGTTGGGCAGCGAGACGCCGAGCGCCCTGGCACCCTGCAAGGCAAGGTTCAAATCCTTCTGATGCAGGGAGATGCGGAAACCGGGCTCGAACGTGCGCTTGATCATGCGCTCGCCATGGACTTCGAGGATGCGGGAGGAGGCGAAGCCGCCCATCAACGCCGAGCGCACGCGGGCCGGATCGGCTCCGGCCTTGGAGGCAAAGACGAGCGCCTCGGACACGGCCTCGATCGTCAGTGCGACGATGATCTGGTTGGCGACCTTTGTCACCTGGCCGTCGCCGCAATCGCCGACGAGCGTGATGTTCTTGCCCATCAGCTGGAAGAGCGGCAGCGCCCGCTCGAAGCTTGCCTCCGAACCGCCAGCCATGATGGAGAGCGAGGCGCCTTTGGCGCCGACCTCTCCGCCGGAGACGGGCGCGTCGATATACTCGGCGCCGGTCTCGCGAATCTTCCTGGCGAATTCCTTGGTCTCGATCGGCGAGATCGAACTCATGTCGATGACGAGCTTGCCTTTCGACAGGCCATAGGCAACGCCGTTTTCGCCGAAGAGCACATCCTTGACCTCCGGCGTGTCCGGCAGCATCAGGATGATCGTATCGACCGTTTCGGCAAGCGCTTTCGGCGTCTCGGCGAACTGGAGTCCGTTGTCGAGCAGTTCCTGGCGTGGCGAAATGGAAAACCTGGATGTGATGACGGTGTGGCCGGCATCCTGCAGGTGACGCGCCATGGGTGTCCCCATGATGCCGAGGCCGATAAATCCGATATGTGCCATGGTTCTTAGCTCCTGATATTGAGAATGGTCGCGCTTTCGCCGTGGCGGCCGGCTGCGGCAAACCAGCCGAGCCCCGCTTCCGTCGTGGTTCGCGGCTTGTATTCGCAACCGATCCAGCCCTCGTAGCCGAGCGCATCGAGCGCATTGAAGATAAAGGGATAGGCGATTTCGCCGGTGCCCGGTTCGTTGCGGCCCGGATTGTCGGCAAGCTGCACATGGGCGATCTGCGCCTGGTGCTTCTTGAACGTGCCGATCAGTTCGCCCTCGGTGCGCTGCTGGTGGTAGAGATCGTATTGAATGAACAGGTTGTCCCCGCCGACTTCGGCGATGATCGAAGCTGCCTGGTCAGGGGTATTGAGGTAGAAGCCCGGAATGTCGAAGCGATTGATCGGTTCGATCAACAGGCGGATGCCATGCTTGCCCAGCTCGGTGGCGGCATATCTGAGATTGACGACGAAGGTGGTCCGCAATGTCTCGTCGGACATGCCCGATGGCGCGATGCCGGCGAGGCAGTTGATCTGGCTGCAGCCAAGCGTCGTTGCGTAATCGATCGCGGAGGCGACGCCGCGACGGAATTCGTCGATGCGATCGGGCAGGATCGCGATGCCGCGTTCGCCGCCGGCCCAGTCGCCGGCCGGCAGATTGTGAAGCACCTGGGTCAGGCCATGACGATCTAGCTCGGCACGAAGTGCATCCTTGTCGAAGTCATAGGGAAAAAGATACTCGACGCCCTCGAAGCCCGCCTTGGCGGCGAGTGCGAAGCGCTCCAGAAAGGGCGCTTCGTTGAAAAGCATGGTCAGATTGGCCGCAAATCTCGGCATGATATCTCTCCTTCAATCCAGCAGGGCGAGGATCGCGGTCGGGGCATCCTCGCCGCGCTCGGCAAGGTCCTCGAACTCGACGACCGCATTGATGTCGGCGCCCATGGCGATGTTGGTGACGCGTTCGAGAATGAACTCGATGACGACGGGAACCTGGTGTTCCTTCATGAGCTTCTGGGCCGTGGCGAACGCCTCCTGGAATTCGTTCGGGCTGCGAACGCGGATCGCCTTGCAGCCGAGACCCTCGGCAACCGCGACATGGTCCACGCCGTAGCCCGGTTCCGCGTCGCCTGATGCGTTGATGTTGTCGAAGGCGAGGCTGACCTCGAAATCCATGTTGAAGCCGCGCTGGGCCTGGCGAATGAGGCCGAGATAGGAATTGTTCACGACCACATGCAGGTAAGGCAGCTTGTGCTGGGCACCGACCGCAAGCTCCTCGATGAGGAACTGGAAGTCATAGTCGCCGGACAGCGCGACGATCGGGCGGTCGGGATCGGCGGCACGCACGCCGAGTGCTGCCGGCAGTGTCCAGCCGAGCGGGCCTGCCTGGCCGCAATTGATCCAGTTGCGCGGCTTGTAGACATGCAGGAATTGCGCGCCGGCGATCTGGCTGAGGCCGATGGTCGAGACATAGCAGGTGTCGCGGTCGAAGGCCTTGTTCATCTCCTCATAGACGCGCTGCGGCTTCAGCGGCGTCTGGTCGAAATGCGTCTTGCGCAGCATGGTGCGCTTGCGCTCGCGGCTTTCCTCCGCCCAGGCCGACCAGTCGCGCAGCTTACCGGCGGTCTTCCATTCCGTTGCAACATCGAGGAACAGCTTCAGTGCGGCACCGGCGTCCGAAACGATGCCGAAATCCGGTGCGAAGACGCGGCCGATCTGGGTCGGCTCGATATCGACATGCACGAAGGTCCGGCCCTCGGTATAGGTGGAGACGTTTCCGGTGTGGCGATTGGCCCAGCGGTTGCCGATGCCAAAGACGAAGTCGGAAGCGAGCAGCGTCGCGTTGCCGTAGCGATGCGAAGTCTGCAGGCCGCACATGCCGGCCATCAGCGGGTGATCGTCCGGGATCGTGCCCCAGCCCATCAGCGTCGGAATGACCGGAACGCCGGTGATCTCGGCGAATTCGACCAGCAGGTCGGAAGCGTCGGCGTTGATGATGCCGCCGCCTGCGACGATGAGCGGCCGCTCGGCCGCGTTCAGCATGGCGAGCGCCCTTTCGGCCTGCGCCCTCGTTGCCGACGGCTTATAGGGTTCGAGCGAGGCGTAAGTCTCGATGTCGAACTCTATTTCGGCGAGCTGGACGTCGACAGGCAGATCGACCAGCACCGGGCCGGGACGGCCGGAGCGCATCGTATGAAACGCCTTCTGGAAGACGTAAGGGACCAACGCCGGCTCCATGACGGTCACGGCCCATTTGGTGACGGGCGCAGCGATCTTTGCAATATCGACCGCCTGGAAATCCTCCTTGTCGAGCCGCGCCCGCGGTGCCTGCCCGGTAATGCAGAGGATCGGGATCGAATCGGCCGAGGCTGAATAGAGGCCGGTGATCATATCGGTGCCGGCCGGGCCCGACGTTCCGATGCAGACGCCGATATTGCCGGCCCGGGCGCGGGTGTAGCCCTCGGCCATATGGCTTGCGCCCTCGACATGGCGGGCAAGCACATGGCGGATCGAGCCGCGCGCCTTCATTGCCGAGTAGAAGGGGTTGATCGCAGCGCCCGGAACACCGAAGGCGCAGTTGACGCCTTCCTTTTCCAGAACCAGCACTGCGGCATCGACTGCTCGCATCTTTGCCATGGGACTTCCTCCGTTTCTGACGTGAAGGTAGCGCATGCATCGATGGGCGCAATCATAAAATGGAAATTAATCCCACCATGTGGAAATAAACATTTTCAACGAAACTGGAACAATCGATGCGAAGCGGATATGGGATGAGGCACAGGCGCCGAGCCAAAATGCACGGCGCTTTCCAGTCAAAAGTGGGCATCATGGCGGACAATCGGGAAAAGACGAGGGGGAGGCCGGGCCGAAAGCCTGCCGAGAATGCGGCGGCTTCGTCCGTGCAGGTGCTCGATCGCAGTTTGAAGTTACTGGAGCTGGTGGCCGAAGCCGACGGCGCGGTGCTGACAGATCTGGCCGACAGATCCGCCATGGCGCCGTCCACCGTCCATCGTCTGCTGACCTCCCTTGCCCAGCACGGCATGGTGACGCATGACGGCGAGACCGGCGCCTGGACGATCGGGGTCAAAGCCTTCGAGATCGGAACGGCCTACCTGCGCTTCCGCAAGCTCGGCACGATCAGTCGGCCTTTCCTGAAGCAGTTGATGGAAGAGTCCGGTGAAACCGCCAATATCGCCATCGAGGACGATGGCGACGTCGTGTTCATCTCGCAGGCGGAAAGCCATGCGCCGATGCGCGCTTTTTTCCGCCCGGGCCGGCGCGGGCCGATCCATGCGTCCGGCATCGGCAAGGCGATCATTTCGACATGGCCGGATAGCCGGATCGAGGCGGTGCTCGGCGGTCGCGCACTGCAGCATTTCACCGATAGGACCTGCGATACGATTTCCTCGCTGCTGGAGGATATTGCCAGGATACGGTCAAGAGGCTGGTCGATCGACGATGAGGAACACACGCTCGGCATGAGATGCGTGGCGGCGCCGATTTTTGATGAATACGGCGAGGCCGTTGCAGGGATTTCCATCTCAGGCCCGGCCGTGCGGTTGCCGGACGAGAGGGTCGCGGCGCTCGGTCCCGTCGTAAGAGCAGCCGCAGAGGAATTGACGAAGGCAATGGGCGGGAAGGCAAAGCGTTTCTGAACGGCTTTGCGAATGACCGGTTCTGATGAAAGGCGTTCTCGGATAGGCTGCCGGCGCCCCTTCCCATCCGGAAACGGCGCCGACGAATCGCGGCATCGGTTGATCAGGCGAGTTGCAGGGATTCGCGTGCCGCAGTTTGCGGCTTCTCCGTCTTCATGGCCTTGCCGGCGACATAGACCTCGGCGACGCAGCGGTCGTCACCCATGGTCTGGAGGATGAAAAGCTCCTCGGCCAGCGAGCTTGCGGTGCGCATGCGGAATTCCATTGCCGACTTGGCGCTGGAATCGAGCACGACGATATCTGCATCCGCTCCCGCCTGCAACGATCCGATCCGCCTTTCGAGGCCGAGCGCGAGCGCATTGCCGCGCGTCATGCGATAGAAGGAATTGAACGGCGTCAGCCGCTGTCCCTGCAGATGCAGCACCTTATACGCCTCATCCATGGTCTCAAGCATGGAAAAGCTGGTGCCGGCGCCGACGTCCGTCGCAACCGACCAGCGCGCGCCGAGCCTGTCGAATTCCGCGGCGTTGAAGAGCCCCGAGCCAAGAAAGAGGTTCGACGTCGGGCAGAAGACGCCGACCGCGCCGGTTTCGGCCAGAACGGCAACTTCCCGTTCGCTCATATGGATGCAATGGCCGAGCAGCATGCGCTCGTTGAGCAGGCCATAGCGAGCGTAGATATCCGTATAGTCCTTCGCTTCGGGATAAAGCGAGGTGGCAAAGGCGATCTCGTCGCGATTTTCGGAGAGATGCGTCTGGACGTAGCAGTCCGGATGTTCGGCTACGAGCGCCGCGCTCATCTCCATCTGCCCGGGCGTCGAGGTGATGGCAAAGCGCGGGCTGATCGCATAATGCGCGCGGCCGCGGCCATGCCATTTGGCAATCAGTCGCTTCGTCTCGTCGTAACCTTGCTGCGGCGTATCGCGCAACGCGTCCGGCGCGTTGCGATCCATCATCACCTTGCCGCCGATCATGCACATGCCGCGCGCTTCCGCCGCTGCGAAATAGGCATCGACGCTTTCGGGGTGGACCGAGCAATAGGCAACCGCTGTCGTCGTGCCGTTCGACAGGAGCTCGTCCATGAAGCGGTCGGCCACTTCGGCCGCATGAGCGGCGCGGGCGAACTTCTGTTCCTCGACGAAAATATGGGTGTTCAGCCATTCGAGCAGCTGCGCGCCATAGGAGGCGATCGCCTGCGTCTGCGGGAAGTGCAGATGCGTGTCGATAAAGCCGGGCAGGATGAGGTTCGGCCGATGATCGGCGATCCTGGTGTCGGAGCGCGCCAGTTTGAGGATGTCGCCGTAGGCGCCGATCTCGACGATCTTTCCATCGCGAACGAAAACCGCACCGTCTTCGATATAGCGATAGGAGGCGGCATCATCGATGCCTTGCGGTTCGGCCAGGAAGGTCAGCACACGGCCACGGATCAGAACTTCGTTCATTGGGTCTTCTCCCCGTTGACGGCGCTCTCGTACCAGGAGACGAGCAGACGGCGCTCCTCGTCGGTGATATGCGAAGCGTTGGCCGGCGGCATGGCATGGCTGCGGCCGGCCTGCAGATAGATCTCGCGGGCATGGGCGGCGATATCGCGGTCGGTCTCGAACATCACGCCCTTTGGAGGCGCGATGATGCCCTCCCAGCTCGGTTCCTTCGCATGGCACATGGAACAGCGCCCCATGATGGTATCGCGAACCTTGGGAAAGGCCTCGGCCGTGACGAAAGGCTGCTGCGTGGCGGAGAGCTTGGGCTCGGCCGGTTCTCCCGTGAGGATCTTCGGCACGGTGGAGAGCCACATGATGACGATGAAGAGGACCACGGTGACGATCCAGGTCCAGGTCGGTTTGCCGGCATCGGCGTGGCGGGTGTTGAACCAGTGGCGGATGGTGACGCCCATCAGGAAGACCAGCGAGGCGATGATCCAGTTGAACTGCGTGCCGAATGCCAGCGGATAGTGGTTCGACAGCATCAGAAACAGCACCGGCAGCGTCAGGTAGTTGTTGTGCGTCGAACGCTGCTTGGCGATCCTGCCGTATTTCGGATCTGGCTTCCGGCCGGCAAGGAGGTCGGCGACGACGATCTTCTGGTTCGGAATGATGATGAAGAACACGTTGGCCGACATGATCGTCGCCGTGAAGGCGCCGAGATGCAGGAAGGCGGCGCGGCCGGTAAACAGATGCGTATAGCCCCAGGCCACCGCCACCAGAATGAAGTACAGCGCCACCATCAGCCGCGTATTGTCGTTGCCGAAGGGCGACTTGCAGATCAGGTCGTACATGAGCCAGCCGCCGGCGATCGAGGCCAGCGAAATGCCGATCGCCACCGGCTTGGAGACGTCGAGCACGGCCGGGTCGATCATGTAGAGGTCGGCGCCGGCATAGTAGACGAGACACAGCATGCCGAAGCCGGATAGCCAGGTGACGTAGCTTTCCCATTTGAACCAGACGAGATGGTCCGGCATGTTGGCCGGCGCCACCAGGTATTTCTGAATATGGTAGAAGCCGCCGCCATGAACCTGCCATTCCTCGCCATAGGCGCCCGGTGGCAAGGCCGGATGTTTTTTCAGGCCCAGGTCGAGCGCGACGAAATAGAATGACGAGCCGATCCAGGCAATCGCCGTAATGACGTGCAGCCAGCGGACGGCAAATGTCAGCCAGTCCCAGGCGATGGCGTATTCATACATGGGAACTCCCTCCCGAATTTTACGGGCCCGATCTTTACCGGATTGTTTGCCATCGCTCGATTTTCTCGGAAATCCCGGTGAATCCGCAACACTTTCAAAAAAATCTATAAGATGCACCCCGGTTTGTTCCTCACGCCGATGTGATAGAAGGGATCATGTCCTATCTTGATAACGTGCGTGTCTTCGTTCGCGTGGTCGAACTCGGTACTCTTTCGGCAGCAGGGCGCGACCAGCGTGTCACGCCTGCGGTTGCGAGCAATCGCATCAAGGAACTTGAGCGCCATCTCGGCGTGCGTCTCTTCAACCGGACGACGCGCAAGCTCTCGCCGACCGAGCACGGCCGCGTCTTCTACGAGAAGGCGGTGAAGATCATCGAGGCTGTCAATGAGGCGGAGGCGGCGATCGCCGATCTCTCGCGCAACCCGAAGGGATCGCTCAGGATCACCGCGCCGCTCGGCATCGGCCGCAGGCTGATCGCATCGGGCATTCCGGAATTCCACGACAAGTATCCGGATATCGAGGTGCGCGTCCGCCTGTCGGATCACAATGTCGATATTCTTGCCGAAGGGGTCGACGTCGCGTTCAAGCTCGGCGTGCTGGAGGATTCGAATCTGCGCATGCGCGGCATCCTCAATTGCGAGCGGGTGCTCTGCGCTTCGCCGGCCTATCTCGCGCGCCGCGGCGTGCCGTCAGGTGCGGACGCCTTGATCGCCGACAAGCATGACTGTCTTCTGCTGCGCTATCCCGGCTCGAAGGAATATTTCTGGACGCTGATGACGGCGGAAGGCCCTCGCAAATTCGAGGTGGCCGGCCCTTACGACAGCGATGACGGCGATGTGCTCACGCAATGGGCGCTGGAAGACCGCGGCATCATCAACAAGCCGCTATTCGAGGTAAAGGCCTATCTCACGGAGGGCCGGCTGGTGGAAATTCTGAAGGAAAGTCCGCCGGCGCCCGTTCAGCTCGCCGCCATCTATCCGCACAAGCGCTTCCAGGATCCGAAGGTCCGCCTCATGATCGACTTCATGGCGGAGCGATGTCAGCGACTGATCGGCAAGCTGCTGGAAGACGAGCCGGTGGCCGCAGCGTCGTGATCCGAGGCCGCAGGTTGATCTCCGCTTGATTCAAACCGGACGAGATCATATATGACTACTGATGGTCATATGGAGGCGCGGCATGAAGGAAATCCAGCTCAAGGATGCAAAGGCGACGCTTTCCGCTGTGGTCGATCAAGCCGTGGCCGGCGAGCCGACGGTTATTACCCGCCATGGCCGGAAGGAAGCCGTGCTGGTTTCCTTCGAAGAATGGCAACGGATTTCCAGAGTCCCTGATTTCGCCGACCTGCTTTTGGCCTTTCCCGGCGAGCCGGCGGATATTCCGCAACGATCGCGGAAGCCCGCCCGTGCGTTGCGTGAAAATGGCTTTTGATCTTGTATCTTCTGGACACCAATATCGTGTCGGTCGATGCGCCGACCAAGCGCCAGGTCGGCGCCGACGCGTTCGCGGCTTGGATGCGCGCCAATAGTGACCGGCTTTATCTTTCGGCAATCACCGTAGCCGAGATCGAGGCCGGCATCGCCCGTGCCGTCCGGATCGGGGCGACGACGAAGGCGGAGCATTTACGCCGCTGGCTTGCCGCAGTGGAACATTTCTATGCCGGCCACATTCTGCCGTTCGGAATTGAAGAGGCAAGACACGCTGGCCTGATGCTTGACCGGGCGCGCGCTCACGACCCCGGCTTTGAGGACATTGCCATCGCCGCGACCGCTGCTGCGCATGGCCTCACCGTCCTGACGGCCAACGAGCGCCATTTCGAGCCGCTTGGCGTGCCGCTCGCCAATCCCCTGAAGCAGTTACCCGTTGTCCAATAACAGGTTTTTCGGAAGCCTGCGTGGGACTACGGCAGGCAAGGTTACCGGGGAGTGGTTTCGGAGGCGCTCTATCCTTTTGTTTTTATGCAATTCCGAACGGAAAACAGCTGCGCACTTTTCCTGGAATTGCCCTAGCGGCCGACGGCTCCGGCAAGCCTTGCCCGGTCTGACGCCCAGCTCAGCGCCGCCGTCATGATCTCGGCGGCGGCAAGGGTCGCGATGACGGTCGGGCGCTTGTCTTTCACCGCCGTTCCGCCGATCGGGCAGATGAGACGGTCGAAAAGATCCGCCTGGCCGGTCTCTCGCGACAGCCAGTTGCGGAACGTGGCGCGTTTGGTCTTCGAGCCGATCATGCCGACATAGGCGGCATCCGCGCGCTTGAGCGCTTCGGCGGTGATGAGGAAATCAAGCGCGTGGTCGTGGGTGAGGATCACGAAGCTGCTGCCTGCCGGCGCGTCGCGCACGACCGCTTCCGGCATGGCGGTCAAACAGGTCTCGATACGCGGCACGTTGGAGGCGGTCAGCTCTTCTTCCCGCGTGTCCACCAGCACGACGCGCAGCGGCGCGAGCGAAAGCGCCATGGCGAGCGCATCGCCCACATGGCCGGCGCCGAAAACATAGACATGAGGCCGCGCCGCCATTTCCCGATCGCTGCGGGCGACGAGGCCGTTCGCAAGCTCCGGGTTGAGCGCCGTAAAGGCAAGCCCCACCCGGCCGCCGCAGCATTGTCCGATCTCCGGGCCGAGCGGCACGTTCATCGGCTCCGCCGCAAGGCCGGAACGCAAGGCCCGGCGCGCCTGGTCTATCGCCATATATTCGAGCTGGCCGCCGCCGATCGTCGCGAAGATTGCCCGTTCCGACACCAGCATCCAGGCATCCGTATCGCGCGGCGCGGAACCTGCGACCCCCGTCACCTCGACGAGGATCGACGCCGGTTCGCGGCGTAGAAAATCCCGAATGTCCTCGCGCGCGGCGGGCATGACTTCACTCCTTGTGCATCGCCTTCAGGCGCTCGACCGCCATCAGGACCCGCTCTGGCGTTGCCGGCGCGTCGAGACGCGGGCAGATCTTGTGGTCGGCGACGCTCGCCACGGCATCCGAAAGAGCGTGCAGGACGGCGAGGCCGAGTGGCAGCGGCGGTTCGCCGACCGCCTTGGAACGATGGATGGTCGGCTCATAGGCCTCCGACCAGTCGGTCAAGGCTACATTGAAAATCTTTGGCCGGTCGGATGCAAGCGGGATCTTGTATGTCGAGGGCGCATGCGTTCTCAGGCGCCCCTTGCCATCCCACCAAAGCTCTTCCGTCGTCAGCCAGCCCATGCCCTGGATGAAGCCGCCCTCGACCTGGCCGATATCGATGGCCCTGTTCAGCGAACGGCCGGTATCGTGCAGAATATCCGTGCGTTCGACAACATATTCGCCGGTCAGCGTGTCGATCGACACCTCCGAGCAGGCCGCGCCGTAAGCATAGTAGTAAAAGGCGTGGCCGCGGCCCTTGGAACGGTCCCAGTGGATCTTCGGCGTCTTGTAGAAGCCTGCGGCGGAGAGCTGGATGCGCGCCATATAGGCCTTTTTGATGAGATCGTCGAAGGACATCTCGGTATCGCCGATCCGCACGCGGTTGGGCAGGAAAACGATCTGCTCGCGCGGCACCTGATGGCTTTCCGCCGCAAAGGCGATCAGCCGGTCCTTGATCTGGCGCGCGGCGTTCTGTGCGGCCATGCCGTTGAGATCGGCACCCGAGGACGCTGCGGTCGGCGAGGTGTTCGGCACCTTGGCGGTGGTCGTTGCGGTGATCTTCACCCGGTCGAGATCGATCTGGAATTCTTCCGCCACGACCTGCGCCACCTTCAGATGCAGGCCCTGCCCCATCTCCGTGCCGCCATGGTTCATGTGCACGGAACCGTCGCTGTAGACGTGGACGAGAGCGCCGGCCTGGTTGGATTCGGTCTTGGTGAAGGAAATGCCGAATTTTACCGGCGTCAGCGCGATGCCGCGTTTGACGATGCGGCTTTTCGCATTGAATTCGGCGATGGCCTTGCGGCGTCCGGCATAATCGGCGCTTTCCTCCAGTTCGGCGACGATGCGCTGGATGATGCAATCCTCGACCTTCTGGTGATAGGGGGTGAGATTGCGTGCGCCGTCGACGCCCATCGCGTCATAAAAGTTCAGCTTGCGGATTTCGAGCGGGTCCTTGCCGACGGCAAAGGCCACCTCGTCGATGACGCGTTCGGCGCCCACCATCCCCTGCGGTCCGCCGAAGCCGCGAAAGGCCGTGTTGGAGACGGTATTGGTATATAGCGGCGCCGACTTCGCGTGAACATGCGGAAAGAAATAGGCATTGTCGCAGTGAAACAGCGCTCGGTCGCCGACGGGGCCGGAAAGATCGGCGGAAAATCCGGCGCGAAGCGCGAAGGTGTAATCGATCGCGAGGATGCGGCCCTCTTCGTCGAAGCCGACATCGTAGTCGATGGCGAAATCGTGCCGCTTGCCGGTAGCGACCATGTCCTCGTCGCGGTCAAGCCGGACTTTTACGGCGCGTTTCAGCTTCTTGGCAGCGATGGCGGCTATGGCGGCACATTGGTTGGCCTGCGTTTCCTTGCCGCCGAAGCCGCCGCCCATGCGGCGAACCTCGATCGTCACGGCATTGCTGGATACGCCGAGCGCATGGGCAACCATGTGCTGCGTCTCGCTCGGGCCCTGGGTCGAGCAATAGACGGCGACCTCGTCGTCCTCGCCGGGAACGGCAAGCGAAATCTGGCCTTCGAGATAGAAATGGTCCTGTCCGCCGAGCCGCATGCGGCCGGTCACGCGCCGGGGAGCGCTCGCAAGATTGGCAGCCGCATCGCCGCGCTTCAGCGTCAGCGGCGTGACGACTTGCCGATGCGTCGAAACATCGAGATCCCAGATGTCGATATCGGCGGGCAATTCCTCGTATTCGATCTTTGCCAGCCGTGCGGCGCGGCGGGCCTGCTCGCGCGTTTCGGCGATCACGCAGAAGATCGGCTGGCCGTGAAACTCGACCTTGTCGGCGGCAAGCACCGGGTCGTCATGCATGTTGGACGGCGAGATGTCGTTGACGCCGGGCACGTCCTCGTGGGTCAGGACGGCAACGACGCCGGGAGCGGCGCGCACGGCGGCAAGATCGACGGACTTCAGGATGCCGTGCGCCACGGTCGACAGGCCAAGACCGGCGTGCAGGGTGCCGGCGGGCTCGGGGATGTCGTCTATATAGACGGCGGCGCCGGAGACATGCTTGTGCGCGGAATCATGGCGCGGACTGGAATGAACGCCACCAACGATGGTTTCGGCCTTGATGTCTGAAGTGTGCTTGTTCATGGCTCACGCAGCCTCATATCTGGACACCTGGGCGGGTGCCGCACTGGACGTCGTTTCCAGGTAGAAACGCAGCAGAAGATTCCTGGCTGCGAGCGCGCGATATTCCGCGGTGGCGCGCATGTCGGATAGCGGGGCGTAGTCCTCGGCGTATTTTGCCATCGCCGCCTCCACGGTCTTTTCATTCCAGGGCTGGCCGAGCAGCGCATTTTCCACGGCAAGAGCGCGTTTCGGCGTTGCGGCCATGCCGCCATAGGCAATCCGGATCGCGGCGACCGTGCCGTCGGCGGCGAGTGCCAGACGGAAGGCGCCGAGCGTCGCCGTGATATCTTCGTCCCGGCGCTTCGTTACCTTGTAGACGGCGAAATTTTCGCCCGCAGCCGGAATCGGAATATGCACGGCTTCCACGAATTCGCCGGGCTGGCGGTCCTGCTTGCCATAGGCGATGAAGAAGTCTTCCAGCGGAATGGTGCGTCGGATCGTACCCTTGCGCAAGGTCAGCGATGCTCCGAGCGCGATCAGCGCCGGCGGCGTGTCGCCGATCGGCGAGCCGTTGGCGATGTTGCCGCCGATCGTGCCCATGTTGCGGACCTGCTGGCCGCCGATGCGGGCAATCAGCGGGCCGAGCGCTGGAATATGCTGCGAAAGTGTCGCGATCGCTTCCGAATAGGTCACGCCGGCGCCGATGCTGACGACGCCGTCCGCTACGGTGACAGACTTCAATTCCCGAAGTCCGGCGATGAAGACGACCGGCGTGATGTCGCGCATGTGCTTTGTGACCCAGAGGCCGACATCGGTGGAGCCGGCAACCACGGTTGCGGTCGGCGACGCCTCGAGAACCGAGGCGAAATCATCGAGGCTGGCGGGCACGATCAGCCGCTGGCGTTCCCCGCCGATCTCGACGCGTGCGCCGTCGCCCAGGGCCTTGAGCCGCGCGATCATCGTTTCGCGCTCGACAAGCAGGGGATCGTTCTGCGTTCCGCCATAGCTGGAAATGGAGCGGGCGGCGCGCAGAATCGGTTCGTAGCCGGTGCAGCGACAGAGGTTGCCCTGAAGCGCCGTTTCGATCTGCTGATCCGTGGGGTTCGGCGTCTGCATCCACAGGCCATAGAGCGACATGACGAAGCCCGGCGTGCAGAAGCCGCATTGCGAGCCGTGAAAGTCGACCATCGCCTGTTGCACGGGATGCAGGCGGTCGTCGCCACCTGCAAGGTGCTCGACGGTGACGACATGGCAGCCGTCCAGCGAGCCGAGGAAGCGTATGCAGGCATTGACGCTTTCATAGACCAGGCCATTCGACGGCGACAGCCGGCCGACCAGCACCGTGCAGGCGCCGCAGTCGCCTTCGGCACAGCCTTCCTTCGTGCCCTTCAGCGATCGGGAGAGGCGCAGCCAGTCGAGCAGGGTCAAGTCGGGCGCGACGTCGGTGAGCCTGACGTCCTGGCCATTGAGGATGAAACGCAGTTCCGAACGGATTGTCGTAGCGGTCATCGTTCAGCTCCCCCGATAGGTAGAATAGCTATAGGGCGAGAGCAGCAGCGGCACATGGTAGTGCGCGCCCTCGTCGGCGAGGCCGAAGCGGATCGGGATGATGTCCAGGAACATGGGAGCTTCGCTCGCGCGGCCCAGATAGTCGCCGGCGTGGAAGCGCAGCTCGTAGGTGCCGGCTTTCATGGTTTCGCCCGAGAGCAGCGGCGCGTCGCAGCGGCCGTCGTCGTTGGTCTCGGTGGACGTCAGAAGCTGCGGGGCTTCGCCGTCGATCCGGTAGAGATCGATGCGCAGACCCTGGGCCGGCTTGCCGAGCGCCGTATCCAACACATGGGTCGTGAGCCGCCCGGCTCTCCGCAAATCAGACTGCATGTTTTTCTCCCGAACGTAGCACTCCTGCCTCTACTATCCGACAGGTCCATTCCACTGAAAAGCAGCGGGATCGTTCGAGACTTTCAAAATTTCCAAGGGGAATGGCGCGCGTGATTTGCGGCTAGAAATCTGCCATCGAAAACGTTTGGAGGAGCGTTTCATGCGATATCGCCTTGACATGCATGGACCCAGCCGCCGCCGGCAGCCCTTCAAAGGCTGAGCGGCAGGGATAGGCGAATGTCGCGCCGGTAAGCCACTGTGCCTGGCGGATTTCGGAAATGCCCGGGCAGACATCTATCGGAAATCCGGTCTTCGCCGAATTCGCAGGCGGGAAGAAACGAACGCGTGCATTCCCGGATACGGAACCCCGCCGGATCATGAGGTCCGATTTTCCTGACGCGACATTGGCGAAATGCAGCGTGGACGGGGCGTAAAGATTTCAGGCCCAGCAAGGGCAACGATCGAAATATGGAAGCGGCCAAGGCTGCCGGCCGGGCGGAGCGCACTTTGCGCTCCGGTTGAGCCCTGCTGGCCGCGTTGCAGCCCACGCATTGAACCTCGCCAACATGTCGCCGAACGCGGAATGGGGCAACGTCGAAGAACGCAAACGGGAGACCATGGATGAAAGTGATCGAGATTCAGCCGCTGACCAAAGCCGCATTCGCCCCCTTCGGCGACGTGATCGAAATCGACGGGGCGCAAAGCTATCCCATCAATGCCGGGAAATGCGTTCGCTATCATGACCTCGCCAAGGTCGAGGCCATCGGCGAGGAGGCACGAACGATGATCAGCTGGCTGCGCGGCGAACCCTATGCTCTGCCGCTGGAGCTGCGGATGGTGGAGCGGCATCCTCTCGGCAGCCAGGCGTTCGTCCCGCTGACGAGCAATCCGTTCCTGGTGGTCGCGGCCGAGGAGACGGAGAATGGTCCGGGCAAGCCGCTGGCGTTCCGCACGAAGCCGGGGCAGGGCGTCAATATCTGGCGCAATGTCTGGCATGGCATCCTGACGCCGCTTGACGGCATCTCCGACTTCATCGTGGTCGATCGCGGCGGCAAAGGCGTGAATCTGGAAGAGCATTTCTTCGAAGAGCCCTTCCTGATCCGCTGAGCGGATCGGAGCCGGTCCAAATGGCAAGAGGGGCGCCGCGGCCGCAGCGCCCCTCGATCTGTTTCCATCAGGGCAGCGCTCCGGCTTTCATCCGATGCGTTGTCTGTACGATATGAAGGGATGCCGCCCCGCAAGAACCAGAAAGGCCCGGGACATTCTGTCGAATGACCCGGGCCATGGATCGGCGGCGCTGCCGGGGCAATTCCGGCAACAGCGCCTGGCGGCTTTCCGTTCGGAATTGTGTACGAACAGAAGGATGCAGCGTGTTCGCGATTCGACGAAAAGCGGAAAGTCTCTAGTCCGCGAAGAAGGCGAAACGCACGATGAACAGGGCGGCGACGATTTGCGTCGCCAAATGCAGCGTCGACCAGCGACCGGTGAAAACCTTCAGGACGACATAGCTGATGAAGCCGAAGGCAAGGCCGTTGGCGATCGAATAGGTAAAGGGCATGGCAAGCGCGGTCAGCGCCGCCGGTGCTGCTTCGGTCAGGTCATCCCATTCGATTTCCGTCAGTTCGCGCATCATCAGGCCGGCGACATAGAGCAGGGCCGGCGCCGTCGCATAGGCCGGCACGGAGGCGGCGAGCGGCGAAATGAAGAGCGAAGCCAGGAAAAGCACGGCGATCGTGAATGCCGTCAGACCGGTACGGCCTCCAGCCTGAACGCCCGAGGCGCTCTCGACATAGGCCGTCGTGCTGCTGGTGCCCATCAGCGAGCCGGCGACGATGGCGGCACTGTCGGCGAGCAGGGCGCGGCTCAGGCGGTTCGGCTTCCCTTCCTCGATGAGTTTTGCGCGCTTGGCGACGCCGATCAGCGTTCCGGTGGCGTCGAAAACCTCCACAAGCACGAAGACGAGGATGATATGGACAAGGCCGCCATGCAGAGCGCCGACGATATCGAGCTGCAGGAAGGTCGGCATGATCGAGGGTGGGGCCGAGACGATGCCGTGGAATTCGCTGACGCCGAAGATCCAGGAGAGGACGGTGACGGCGAGAATGCCGATCAGGATCGAGCCTTTTACCTTCAATGCATCGAGAGCGGCGATGACGAAGAAGCCGAAGATCGCGAGAAGGGTGCCGGTCTGCCTCAGGTCGCCCAGTCCGATCAGCGTCGCCTTGTTGGCAACGACGACACCGGCGCTCTTGAGCGCGATGATGGCCAGAAACAGGCCGATACCGGCGGCGATCGCGCTGCGAAGCGAGTGTGGAATTCCGGCAATGAGCCAGCTGCGTACGCCAGTGACCGTCAGCAGGACGAAAATGCCGCCGGAAATGAAGACCGCGCCAAGCGCCTGCTGCCATGTGAAGCCGAGTGCTGCGACGACCGTGAAGGCGAAGAAGGCATTGAGTCCCATGCCGGGCGCCATCCCGATCGGCCAGTTGGCGACGAGGCCCATGATCATGGAGCCCAATGCGGCGGCAAGACAGGTGGCGACGAAGATCGCATTGCGGTCCATGCCTGTCGTCGACAGAATGTCCGGATTGACGAAGATGATATAGGACATCGTCAGAAACGTCGTCACGCCCGCGATGACTTCGGTGCGGACGGACGTGCCGTGCTCACTCAGTTTGAAAATTCGTTCAAGCATTGTTCCTCCCTAAGCGCTTCAGGCGCTCGTGACCTCATGGGGCTTGCCTGCATCTCCTCCGATGCGGGTTGCGGGAAGCGCCTGTAAACGCTTCGCAGCGAGGGGGGATTGTGCGCTTTTAAAGGCTTTGGGCGCTAGAGCCGGATTTCCCTGCAATTCGCGAAAGTCATTCTAGTTTTTCAGACCATGTCTGCGCGGCCGGAAGCTCGTTCCGGCTGGTCGTCCGCTGAAAATGACCGAGGGGCCGGACGAGAATCGCCCGGCGTCACCGACGCGAAGAGCGATACGCACCATATCTATCGCGGCAAGGCGGCAAAGCCAACCTGTTTTCAGCGGAAAGATAAGATGGGATCGCGGGCGACGTTCGACCGCGATCCTGCTCGGATGGTGCTCCCTACGTCTTCGCAGGGAGTGTCAGTGCGGCCGATCAGGTTTTCGCGGCCTTTGCGAAGGTCGGATCGAACGTCTTGTCGAACGGCACATCGGCATTGGCGAGTTCCGGATCGAGCGTCTTCAGGACGCCCATCATGGAATCGTAGCCTTCCTTCGTCACCATGCCGTCCGGGGAGTACATCTCCTTGGAGTTCTTGAAGGCCTGCATGTAGAGATCGCGGTTGCCGAGCAGGTATTCTTCCGGCACGACACCGGCGACATCTTCCGGGCTTGCGGTCGAAATCCATTTCAATGCCTTCATGAAGGCATTGACGGTCCGCTGCGTCGTGATCGGGTTCGCCGCGGCGAATTCGCGCTTGATATAGACCGTCGCCGCCGGGTTCGGGCCGCCGAACAGGGCGCGGGTGCCAGCCTCCGTGCGGGTGTCCAGAAGCACGGCGATATCGCCATCATATTGCAATTGCGCAATGACGGGATCGAGATGGGAGAGCCCGTCGATCTGTCCGCTCTTGACCGCGGCGACTGCCCCGGCGCCGCCGCCGACACCGATCAGCGACGCGTCGTCGACCTTGAGGCCGTTCTTCAGCATGGCATATTGGAACATCAGGGCCGTCGAAGAGCCGGGCGCCGTCACGCCGATCTTGCGCCCCTTCATATCCGCCATGGATTTGATCTCGCCGGCCAGATCCTTGCGCACGGCGATGACGATTCCGGGGAAGCGGCCAAGATTGCAGATCGCGACGATGTCCTGCCCCTTGTTCTGCATGCGGATCGTATGCTCGTAGGCGCCGGCCACGACATCGAGGGAGCCGCCGATCAGGCCTTCGAGCGACTTCGAGCCGCCGGCGAAGTCATTGATGGTGACATTGAGACCTTCTTCCTTGAAGAAGCCTTTCCGCTCGGCGATCGTCAGCGGCAGATAATAGAGCAACGGCTTGCCGCCGACCCCGATCAACAGATCCGGCTTTTCCGGTTTCGCGTCCTGCGCCGCAGCCGGCAGAATTCCGGCGAGCGATGCGCCGATCCCGAAGCTTGCGGTTCCGATCAGAAATGTCCTGCGTTCCATGTTTTCCTCCTCCGCGTTGCTATTTTCTCTGCGTTACTGACCGCGCCAGGCCAGCAACCGCCGTTCGACAATCGTCATCAGCCAGTCCACGAGCAGGACGAAGGCCGTCAGCACGACCATGCCTGCGAAGACCCCCGTCACGTCAAAGACACCTTCGGCTTGCTGGATCAGATATCCCAGACCGGCGGCAGATCCCAGATATTCGCCCACGACAGCGCCGACCACCGCAAAGCCCACCGAAGTATGCAGGCTGGAAAATACCCAGGACAAGGCCGAGGGCAGGTAGACATGGCGCAGCAATTGCCGCTCGTTCATGCCCAGCATGCGGGCATTGGAAAGCACCGTCTGGCTGACTTCCTTGACGCCCTGATAGACATTGAAGAAGACGATGAAGAAGACGAGCGTGATGCCGAGCGCGACCTTCGACCAGATGCCGAGGCCGAACCAGAGTGCGAAGATCGGGGCCAGCACGACGCGGGGAAGCGCATTCGCCGCCTTCACGTAGGGATCGAACACGGCCGCGATCACCGGCCTTCGCGCGAACCAGAAACCGAAGACGATGCCGCCGAAGGCGCCGAGCAGAAAGGCCAGGATCGATTCCGACAGCGTAATCCAGAGATGATACCAGATCGATCCGCTTGCGAACCATTGCACGATGCGCTGCGCGACCTTCAGCGGGTCGGCAAAGAAGAAGGAAATGGTCTTCGGATTGCCGAAAAGGCTGGTGTTCGTCGCCAGGTGCCAGAGCGCCAGGACGACCAGCGCCACCAGGATCTGCAGCAGAAGGAGGACTGAGCGATTCATGCGGTCTCTCCACTGCTCTGCCGATAGGCCGTCATGACTTCGTCTCGCAATGCTTGCCAGATATCCCGGTGCAGCTGGATGAACACTGGATCATGCCTGATCTCGGCGATATCGCGCGGGCGTTCCAGCGGCACCTTGAAGTCCCCTATGACGCGCGATTTCGGGCCTGCGGACATGATGACGACACGGTCGGCAAGGGCAATGGCTTCGTCGAGGTCGTGCGTGACGAACATGACGGCCTTGCGGTCTTCGGACCAGAGCTTCAGCAGCAGATCGCCCATGATCAGGCGGGTCTGCGCATCGAGCGGCCCGAAGGGCTCGTCCATCAAAAGCAGCTTGGGGTCGCGGATCAGAACCTGGGCGAGGCCGACGCGCTTGCGCTGGCCACCCGACAGCATGCGCGGAAAGCGGTCCGCGAAGGCGGCAAGGCCAACACGCCCCAGCCATTCGCGCGCTCTCTTCCGTGCCTCGACGGCGCCCACGCCCGCGATCTCCAGCCCGATCGCGACATTCTCCAGCACCGTCTTCCAGGGCATCAGCGAATCCTGCTGGAAGAGATAGCCTGCCTGGCGATTGATTGATTTCAGCGGCTGGCCGAAGACGTCGACCGTGCCCGATGCGGGTGTCAAAAGGCCCGCGGTCGCATTGAGAAGAGTGGATTTGCCGCATCCCGTCGGGCCGACGATCGCCACGAACTCATGCGCCCCCACATCCAGATCGGTAGCCGAAACGGCGTCGAACCGCGTTTTCCCGGCAATTTCAAACGAAATCGCCACCTGTTTCAGGCTGACCGCCTGCACAGCCTCCATCATCATGCCCTGCTGTCCCTCCCGGACATCCCAATCCTGCTGGGTGTCAGGTATTGTCATATCCGGTCAACAGATCAAAGCAGGACGTCCCAGTCAATATGCGATCGCCATGTCACGGGGAGAGAGCAGCAATGAAAACCCGGCTGTGGCAGCCGGGTTTCGAGGGGTTTTTCCGGTTCACGCCACGCGCCGCTCATGGCGGCCTTCCCGGATCTCTTCGACGATCTTGTCGACGAAGGCTGGAAGGTCGTCGGGAGACCGGGACGTGATGATGCCCTGATCCGTCACCACCATCTCGTCTTGCCATGTCGCGCCGGCATTTTCGACGTCGGTCCTGATCGACCGATAGGAGGTTGCCTGACGGCCGCGCAGCGCGTCGGCCTCGATCAGGAGCCAGGGCGCATGGCAGATGGCGGCGACGATTTTGCCGGAGCTCAAAAATTCTCGGACGACGCGCATGGCATCGCCATCGATGCGCAATTTGTCGGGGTTGATCTGGCCGCCCGGCAGCACCAGCGCATCGAATTGACCGACATCGACGTCTTTTGCCAGCAGGTCGACGCCAACGCTGTCGCCCCAGTCGGTCTTGTCCCAACTCTTTATGCTGTTCTCCTTGATGGAGGCAATTTTCACGTTGGCGCCGCGCTTTCGCAGTTCGTCGAGGGGGACACGGAGCTCGGACCGCTCATAGCCGTCGGTGGCAAGGATGAGAATATGAGCTGAATCGATGGAAGGCATGATCTGTCCTTTCGTTCTTTCGTTGATCCGGATACCCGTCCAAACCGGGACGACGGCCGATCGTTCCCGGGTTTCTCGTGGAACCGCCGCCGGGTTGCGCGGTTATGGCGAGGCGACGAGGAGAGAACGGATGGAACAGGCGATCAGGCTCGAACCGCGTGACTGGGTTCCCAACAACCGGAATTTCCCGGTTGTCGTCTATCGCGCCGTGCTCGATATGCCGGCGCGGGCGGAAGAGTTCGAACGGCTTTTCCGGGCCAACGGATGGGGCGGGATCTGGCGCAATGGCGTCTATCCCTTTCATCATTATCATTCCACGGCTCATGAAATACTGGGAATAGCCGAGGGACGGGCGACACTGTTGATTGGCGGGCCCGGCGGCAAGGAGATTCATGTCGAAGCCGGCGATGCCCTGCTGTTGCCAGCCGGAACCGGGCATTGCAGGCTCGAGGCCAGTGGCGATTTTCTCGTGATCGGCGGCTATCCGCCGGGCCAGGAAGCTGATCTCTGCCGCAACATGCCGTCGGCTGAGCAGAAGGCGCGGATCGAAGAGCTCGGCGTGCCGGCGACGGATCCGTTAAGGGGAAAGGCCGGCGGGCTGCGGTCCTTGTGGCATGCGAGGACGTAGAGCCATGCCTTGGAAAGGATGCCGCGGCTTTCCGTCCGGGACCGCGTAAAGCGAGGGAACGGACCGTCGGCGTCTCATGGGATCGCCAAGCCGCCTTCACAGGATCGGGTCCCGGTGTCCGGGCATTGGACCCGCTCGATGCGCGGACCGAGCCTTACCAAAGGCCCGGCAGCAACCGAAACCGCACGCGTCGGGAATATTCGACATAGCCTTCGAGTTCGTCGCGCAGCAGCGCGTCCTCCCAGCGCGTGCGCAGGATCAGCAAGGCGGTCGCCCAGCCGGCCGGCAGCAGAGCCCACCACGATGCCAGCGACAATGCCAACCCGATAAACACCATGATGGCGCTGACATAGCCTGGATGGCGCACGAATGCGTAGGGGCCGTTGCTGACGACGTGCTGCCCGCGCTCGCGCTGCAGGCGCACGCCGGGTTCGAAGAAGCGATTGATCGCCTGTGCCCACGTCGCAAGCGCGATACCGGCGGCAAGCAGCACATAGCCCAGGATCATCACAGGCATTGGCACCGCCGACCATGACATTCTGCCGGCGTCCAGGGTTGCGACCGGTATTTCGGCTACCATGCCGAGGCACATGAGGGAAACCAGAATGAGGTCCCAGTGCTTGGTGCCGGTTTGAAAGCGGCTGCGTGCCCTGAAGATCCCGGGGTTTACGCGCCTCAGAACCAGGAGCGACGCTCCGTAGGCGAGGGCGAGAAAGGCGACGAAGATCCATCCGGGCGGCCAGTCAAGACGACCGGCCGGCAGGAAAACGAGCGCGAGCAAGGCAAGCGGCAAGCCGATCGCATAGGATATGGCGGCGCTGCGCGACATGGGTTCGGGTTCGGTGACGGTCATCCGTTCTGCTCCTTGCAAGGCGACCAGGCCGCACACAGAACATTCGAGGACGCCGGTCGATGATGTCGATGCCCGCGCGGGATTATATCGCTCAAACAAGGCGACGGTGCGCCGATGGTTCGGAAACCGCGAAATTCATATCGGATATCGGCTGTTGGCCGTGCGATCTACCGACTCAAGGGCTATCGCCGGGCGCCGGCCATGAGACCGGTGACTTCATCCCATGTCGGCATGGCCTGTCCGGCGCCCTTGCGGGTAACGGCAACCGCGCCGAAGGCGTTGGCAAGGCGGCAGCAATCGGCGCCGCCAAGTCCGGCGATGCGTCCGTGGATGTGGCCGGCAGCAAAGGCATCGCCCGCGCCGACGGTGTCCACCACATCGACGGGAAACCACGGCGCGCTTTCTTCGATATCGATCTGATGAAGCAGCGAGACCGTGCCGCGACCCTTGATCGCCACCCGTTTGACGCCTGCGTCCAGCAGGGCGGCGATCAGGCTGTTATGATCCGTGTGTTCCGGCCGGTTCAGAAGCCGGGCGAGATCGCTGTCGGCAAGCAGGATCGTGTCGAGCTTGGACAGGAGAGATCGCACCTTTTCCCCCAGCGCGCTCACCACGCCGCTCGGAATGTCGAGCGTGACCGGAATGGCGTTGCGGACGGCAATGTCGATCGCGCGCAGCGCCGCCCCTGCCTGCCGGGGCTGCAACAGCGCATAGCCCGAGAGGTGCAGCAGTGCCGCATCGGCAAATGCGGTCTCATCGATCATCTCCGCCGACAATTGCGCGTTGGCGCCGCGATAGGCAAACATGGTCCGCTCGCCCGTCGCGCCGACGGCGACAACGTTCAGCTGGGTCGGTTCGGTCGCATCCCGGCCGATCCAGTGCGTCGCAACGCCCGCTGCCTGCAATTGCGACAGCGCCTGACTGCCCCATGCATCCTGCCCGACCCGCCCCAGCAGGCGGCATTCATGCCCGGCGCGGGCAAGCGCGATTGCCGTATTCGTCGCCGACCCGCCGATCGCCACCGTTTGAGCGGTGGCGATCGCTTCCCCACCCTCGGCGGGATAGTCGGGGATATCGAGCACCAGATCGATATTGATATCGCCGAGCAGGACGATGACGGCCATTCTCATGCGCCTCAGAGATCGGTATGCATCTGCTCGATGGCCTGATCGACGTCGGCAATGATATCGTCGATGTGTTCGATGCCGACGGAGAAGCGGACGAGGCCGTCGACCACGCCCATCGCCTCGCGCTCCTGGCTTGGAATATCGAGAAACGCCATGGTGGCGGGAACCTGGGTGGTCGTGCGCAACCCGCCGAGGCTGGCTGCGAAGGAGCACAGTTTCAGCCGCTTGAGCAGGCGCACGCCGGCCGCCTCGCTATCCACCTGGAAGGACAGCATTGCGCCGCCGCCGCGCAGCTGTTCGCTGGCCGATTCGTAGTTCGGATGCGAGGGCAGGCCGGGATAGAAGACGCGCTTGACGCGTGGATGCGCCTCCAGGTGCCTGGCGAGCGCCAGCGCATTGGCGCACTGCTTTTCAAGGCGCAGCGCCAGGGTCTGCGCACCGCGCAGGAGCAGCCAGGCATTGAAGGGCGAAAGCGGTGCGCCGAGCTTGTTGAGCGTGTTCCAGCGCACATCCTCCAGCCAGTCCGCCGGCAGGATATCGGATTTCTGGGTAATGACGCCGCCGACGGCGTCGTTATGGCCGCCGATGAACTTGGTGGCGCTTTCGACCACGACGTCGACGCCGAAATCGTGCGGGCGGCAGACGGCCGGCGAAGCAAAGGTGTTGTCGCAGATGACGACGATGCCACGGCTATGGGCAAGGTCCACCAGCTTGCGCAGCGGCGGAACCTTCATCGTCGGGTTGGCGATCGCCTCGACGTAAAGCACCTTCGTCTGATCGGTGAAGGCGTTCTCGACGGCGCGCACATCGGTGCAATCCACAAGGCTGACCTTCAGGCCGAAGTCCTGGGCGCGGTGGTCGAAGAATTCATGCGTGCTGGAATAGGTCGTCAGATCCGCGACGATATGATCGCCGGCTTTCAGAATGCCGAACAGGGCGTGCGAGATTGCCGCCATGCCGGAAGCCGTGGCGAGGCAGGCCGTGCCGCCGGTCAGGCCCGAAATATGCTCTTCGAGCTTGTATTCGGTCGGGTTGCCGCAGCGGGAATAGATGTTCACGTCCTTGCGCGCGCCGTCCACGATCTGGTCGTAGATATCGCCGGCGTACTGGAAGTTGGCCGACATGTAGATCGGATAGCTGATCGATTGCGAATGTTCTTCCGGCTCGTAGAACACGGCGCGGCTGGCGAAATCGAGATCTTTGGAAGACATGGCATTTCTCCTGGAAAATAAGACCCGTGGGTCATTCTTTCACGGCGCCTCCGATGAGCGCGGCCGTGATCTGACGTTCGAAGAAGATGAAAAGGATGAGAGGCGCCACCGCGGCGAGCAGGATCGCTGCCAGCATCACGGGGTAGTTGGTGATGTGCTCGCCGACGAAGTCGGTGAGGCCGACGGGCAGGGTCTTGCGTGCGGGATTGTTGATGAAGACCATCGGAAACAGGAAATCGTTCCAGACCCAGATCATGTTGACGATGCCGACCGTGAACATGGCGGGGCGGGCGATCGGCAGGGCGATCTTCTGAAAGATGCGCCATTCGGATGCGCCGTCGACACGGCTGGCGTCGAAAAGCTCGCGCGGCAGCGTGTTGAAGAAGGCCTGCATGATGAAGATCGACACCGGTATATTGAAGGCCGCGGTCGGCAGGATGACGCCGAGATGCGTATCCAGCAGCCCGACGCTTCGCAGCATGACCACCAGCGGCACCAGCGCCACATAGGCAGGGATCGCCATCGCCGCCGTCAGCGAAAGCTCCAGCGCCGGCATCCAGCGCGGACGATAGATCGCCAGCGCGTAGCCGGCCAGCGTCGAGAGGAAAACCGTTATCAGAGTCGAGCCCGCCATGATGATCAGCGAGTTGAGCGCATAGCCGCCCAGCGCGCCGCCGCTCCAGGCACCGACATAGGCATCGAAATTCAGGCTGGTCGGAAGCGACCAGACAGAGCGCATGAATTCCTTGTTGGTCTTGAACGTGCTGTAGATCATCCAGATGAAGGGGAAGATCACCAGCAGCACATGCAGCGTCAGGACCACAAGGACGATCGTGCTCGTCAGGCTCCAGCGGCGAACGACGGTCGTCATGCCTCACCCCTGCGCTTGAGAAACCGGAAGATGATCCAGGCGGCCAGCGCCGTCAGCACCATCTGCACGAAGCCGATCGTGGCCGCATAACCCATCTGGAAGCTGCTGAAGCCCACTTTATAGAGGTAGGTGGAAACCACTTCGCTGGCATGGCTCGGACCGCCATTGGTCAATACGAACACGAGGGAGAAGGTCTTGAGCGAGCCGATGATCGCAAGCAGGGAATTGGCGCGAACGGCATCCCAGACCATGGGGATGGTGATGGAGAAGAACTTGCGGAAGTCGCCGGCGCCGTCGATCTCGGCAGCCTCGTAGACGCTTTCCGGCACGCTGCGCACCGCCGAGGTGAACAACAGAACGTAGAGCCCGAGATAGGTAAAGCTCATGACCACGACCACGGCCAGGAAGGCGGTATCGGATTCGCCGAGCCAGCCGCGCTTCAGGCTATCCAGTCCGGCGAGTTTCAGGGCGGCGTTCACCAGGCCGAAATAGGGATTGTACATGAACCGCCAGAGGAGGCCGATGCAGATCTCGCTTACCATGACCGGCACGAGATAGAGAAACAGGAAGATCCGGCTGAAGGCGGGGATGATGCGGACCAGGCAGTAAGCGATCGCCAGCGCCAGAAACACCTGGAAGACAATGGCCGACAGGGCGACGAGCAGATTGCGCCCGAGCGACGCCCAGAAGACGGAATCGGCTGCGAGACGCAATATATTGCCGGCGCCGACGAAGATGGGCGCGGAGGCGCCGTCCCACTGGAACAGCGTCAGCCAGCCGGCATAGGCAACCGGATAGGCGACGAAGACGCAAACGAACAAGAGAGCTGGCGAAAGGAACAGAAGTGCCGCCCGATTGTATCTTTTTGCTAGGCCGTCAGTGCTCATGATCCCGCCGGTTCTCTGAACTTTCATCAGGCCGCCGCACGGGGTCGGCGGCCTTGTCGTCGTTTCATGTCCTGGGCGTTACTTGCCGGCTTTCAGCGCGTCTTCCAGACGCTTGGCGGCATCGGCCGGAGCGACGGAGCCATCCAGAACGCCCTGCAGGGCGGTATAGTAGGTGTTGGTCGCGGCCGGCGGCATGGCCGTGTCGTAGAAGGAATCGAGATGACCGGCGGCGCTGACCAGGCCGTTGCTGATGCCGTAAAGCACAGGGCCGGCCGCGGCTTCGGTGGTGGCACCCTTGACTGTCACCATCGTCTTGCGAAGCTCCACATACTTGGTCATCACCTCCGGCGAGGTGAGGAACTTCAGGAGCGTCACGGCGTCCGCCTTGTCTTCGGCCTTCTGCGAGATGCCGAAGGAGGCGGCAACGCCGGCAAGAACGTCGGACTGGTCGCCCGCGCCGCCCTGAACCGTCGGGAAGGAGAAGAAGCCGAGATCGAAACCTTCAGGCGCGTCGGCGGAAGCGCCGATCTGCCATGTGCCGTTCAGCATCATCGCAGCCTGACCGTTCAGGAACAGCATGTTGGCTTCCTGGTCGCTCATGCCGTTGAAACCGGTGGGGAAATAGTCCTTCTTGGCGATGTCGGCGACCTTTTCGAAGGCCTTCTCGCCTTCCGGCCCGAACGTTGCCTTGGCGTCGCCATTGACGAAGGAGGCGACGACGCCCGAACCTTTGAGGCGCATTTCGAGATACTGGAACCAGAACGTGGCCGGCCAGGAATCCTTGTTGCCGAGCGCGAAAGGAACGGTGCCGTCGGCCTTGATCTTTTCGGCCAGCGCCATCAGCTCGTCGTAAGTCTTGGGAACCGTCCAGCCCTTTTCGGCAAACAGCGCCTTGTTGTACCAGAAGACGACGGAATCGACATCGATCGGCACGGCATAGGTATGACCATCCTTGCTCGTCTGCGCGATGGCGCTTTCGAGGAAGCTCTGGCGCCAGCCGTCCTTGGCGAGGTCCTGATCCAGTGCGTACATCTGCCCGCCTTTGACGAAGGCGTTCAGGAAGCCGCCGGGCAGGGTGTAGAATACATCCGGAGGATTGCCGGACGCCATTGCCGTGTTCAGCTTGGTCTTGTAGGCCGATTGCTCCGCAGCCACCACGTCCAGCTTGATGTCAGGATGCTTCTTGGCGAATTCGCCCAGCGCAAAGTTGATGAAATCGACCTTGTCCTGCTGCCCCGCATAAGCATGCCAGAAGGTCAGTTGGCCGGCCATCGCCGGAAATGCTGCAAGCGCCAGGGCCGCGCCTATCAGAAGACGTTTGAGCTTCACGGTATCCTCCCCATCCTCTTCGAGAAGTGTTCGCAGCCCCTCAGCTGCATCGTGCAGTGATGCCACAACAAAAATGTATTGTCTATAGTGACACCACAACATCACCATGCTAGCTTTCCGGTCGACAGCGTCCGCCAGCGAAAGAACCACCATGACCGTTGACCTGCGTGGTCCAGTGAACCCAGCCAGCAGCCGGCTGCGAAGCGTTCTGCCGAAATTGTCCGAGTCGGAGCGGCGTGTGGCGTTGTGGGTCCTGGAAAATGTCGACGCCACCATCCGCAATTCGATGTCGGCCATCGCCCAGGCGACGGATGTCAGCGATACGACCGTGCTGCGCATGTGCCGCACGGCCGGCTTCGAAGGATTTACCGATCTTAAGCTGGCGCTGGCGCAGGAGCCGCGCGACAGGCGCAGCGAAGCTGGCAACGAGCCGCATGCCAGCGATCTTCAGACGGCCGTTCGCCTGTTTCGCGCGGTCGCCCAGGCTATCAGCGATACTCAAAGTGTCCTGCACGAAGCGACGCTCGCCAAGGCGCTCGACCTGATGGCCGGTGCGCGCCATATCCTTGTCGGCGGCGTCGGCGGTTCGGGCATTGTCGCGCAGGCGCTCTATCAGCGCTGCATCCGTCTCGGGCTGCGGTGCGACGCGCCCATCGATTCACAATTGCAGATCATGCATTCGGCACTTACCGGGCCGGAAGACCTCGTCGTCGTCATTTCCTATTCCGGCATTACCAGCGATCCCGTGCTGATGCTTCAGGAGGCCCGCTCCCGGGGAGCGGCGACACTCTGTATTACCGGCAACAGCGCCTCGCCGCTCGCGCGGCTCGCCGATGTCGTTCTCGTCAGCGTTTCTCATGAGCAGGGCAGCGAGCCGATGGCGGCTCAGATCGCCCAGATGGCGCTTATCGATGCCCTCTATTCCGCCCTCGTCGCACGCAATGCCGAGCGGGCTCAGCTTACCGAGGAACGCATGGTCAACGCCATTCTTCCCAAATCGATCTAGCCATTGAAGCAGGTACTTCCGTGAAAGTTCAAATCTATACGATGCAGACCGTCTCCGAAGCCTTGGCAGCAGCTGCTGCGGGCGTGGATTATCTCGGCGTGACGCCGTCCAACCGGGGTCTGCCGGGCGAAATCAGCTTCGAGACGGCGCGGGAAATCGTCGATGCGCTGAAAGGCAAGGCTCAGCGCGTGGCATTGTCCGTCGAAAGCGATCTCGGCCTCATCGCCGACATGGTCGGCTCCGTGCGTCCGGACGTGCTGCATCTGTGCGGGGATATCAAGCTGGTGACGCCGCAGCATGTGCGCCAGTTGCGCGAGCGTCTGCTGCCGCTTTATCCCGGGCTGCAGATTTTGCAGGCCATTCCCATGACCGGACCGGAAGCGCTGGATCATGCCGCCGCTTTCGAACCCTATGCGGACTCCTTCATCCTCGATTCGGTCGCAGCCCATATCGATGGCATCGGCGCCGCCGGCGTGACGCACGATTGGTCGCTGAGCCGCGAAATCGTCAAGCGCAGCAAGCTGCCTGTCATTCTGGCGGGCGGGCTCGGACCGGACAACGTCCAGGCCGCCATCGCTGCCGTTCAGCCATGGGCCGTGGATTCGCTGACGCATACCAACAAGCCGCTGCCCGATGGCGGCTTTCGCAAGGACATCGACAAGATCGCCGCCTTCGTAAGAGCCGCCAAGGCCATCTGAGCGAAGCCGGGCGGGCATGAGCAAGGGGCGGCGCGGAAGCGTCGCCCCGTTTTCGTGCCGACGCGGCGTCAGGCTGCCCCCATCCGCATCTGCACGGTAGCATCCGTGCGCATCAGCGATTCGGCCGCCTCCATGATCGCGTGCGTGTCGATGCCGAAATGGGCATAGAGATCGGCGATCGTGCCGGTCTGGCCGAAGTGCTCGACGCCGAGCGACACGGTCCTGTGACCGTGAACGGAGCCGAGCCAGCCGAGCGTTGCGGGGTGTCCGTCGGTCACGGTGATCAGGTTTGCGGTGCGTGAAACGGCGGCGAGCAGCGTTTCCGCATGGCTGGAGGCGGAGGCGTGGCCGTGTCGGCGCGCGCGCTGGGCTGCCGTCCAGCCGGCATTCAGCCGGTCGGCCGAAGTGACCGCCAGCACGGCGATATCGCCGTGCGCTTCGGCGAGCTGCCCGGCCGCCATCAACACTTCCGGCGCGACGCAGCCCTGATAGGCAAGCACGATGCGCGTTCGCGCAGACGGCTGGCGCAGCCAGTAGGCGCCATCGATCACGCCCTGCCGGAAGACAGAATCCTGCCGTCTTATGGCGATCTGCTCCAATGGCCGGGTCGTCAGGCGCAGATAGACGGATCCGCCCGTCTCGTCGCGCAGCCATGTGCGCTCGTCGTGCTTTGCCTCGCCGTCACGCTGCATGTAGTCGAACGCCCAATCCATGATGACGGACAGTTCGTCGAGGAAGGCCGGCTCGAAGCTCGCAAGCCCATCCTGGCTCATGCCGATGAGCTGTGACCCGATCGACTGGTGAGCGCCGCCTTCCGGCGCCAGCGTCACGCCCGAGGGCGTGCCGACGATCATGAAACGCGCATCCTGGTAGCAGGCATAGTTCAGGGCATCGAGGCCGCGGGCGACGAAGGGATCGTAGACGGTGCCTATCGGCAGCAGGCGTTCCCCGAACAGCGAATGGGAGAGACCGGCGGCGCCCAATAGCAGGAACAGGTTCATCTCGGCGATGCCGAGCTCGAGATGCTGGCCGCCCGGCCCGAATTCCCATTTCTGCGCCGATGGCACGCGCTCGTCGCGGAAGGTGTCGGCCAATTGCGCGCGCGCGAAAAGGCCGCGGCGATTGACCCATGGGCCGAGATTGGTCGAGACGGTGACATCCGGCGCCGTCGTGACAATACGTGCCGAGAGATCGTCGTCCCGCTGGGCGAGCGCATCGAGGATCTTGCCGAAGCCCGCCTGCGTCGACAGCTCGCGGTCGTCGAGGAAGACGGGGCCGGAGGAAGGCAGGGCGGGAGCCTTGAACCGGCGTCTGCCCTCGGCAAAGAACGGCACGGTCGCAAGGAAGCGGCGCACCGGCTCAGGGGAAGGGATCGCGCCGAATATCTCCCATTCCTGGCCCGCTTTGACGCCGATGCGGCTCTGGAAAGCCTCCATCTGCGCCTTGGTCATCAGCCCGGCATGGTTGTCCTTGTGGCCGGCAAGCGGCGTGCCCCAGCCCTTGATCGTGTAGGCAAGGAAGACCGTCGGCCGGTCGTGGTCGATGCTTTCGAAGGTGTGGATCAGCGTCTCGAGGCAATGGCCGCCCAGATTGTTCATGAGGTCGGAGAGCTGATCATCGCTGCGCGCGGCCAGCAGATCGGCAACGCCCGGTTCCGTGCCGATTTCGTCGGTCAGCCGCTTGCGCCAGGCGCTGCCACCCTGGAAGGTCAGCGCCGAATAGAGCTGGTTCGGACAACGATCGATCCAGCCGCGCAAAGCGTCGCCGCCCGGCTCCTGGAAGGCGGCCTCTTGAAGCACGCCGTATTTCATCACCTTCACGTCCCAGCCAAAGGCCGTGAATATGCCTTCGATGCGCTGCCACAACCCCTCGCGCACGACGCCGTCGAGGCTCTGCCTGTTATAGTCGATCACCCACCAGGTATTGCGCAGATCGTGCTTCCAGCCTTCCTGCAGGCATTCGTAGATATTGCCCTCATCCAGCTCCGCGTCGCCGACCAGCGCGACCATGCGCCCGGCCGGCCGCGTTTTGGACCACGGCTTTGCGCTGATATAGTCCTGCACGATCGAGGCAAAGGCAGTGATGGCGACGCCGAGCCCGACGGAGCCGGTGGAAAAGTCGACGTCATCGATATCCTTGGTACGGCTCGGATAGGATTGCGCGCCGCCGAAGCCGCGAAAATTCTCCAGCTTCTCCCGCGTCTGGTTGCCCATCAGATATTGGATGCCGTGAAAAACCGGCGAGGCGTGCGGCTTGACGGCGATGCGGTCTTCCGGCCGCAGGACATGGAAATAGAGCGCGGTCATGATCGAGGCGAGCGATGCCGAAGAGGCTTGATGGCCGCCGACCTTGACCTCTCCCTTCGCCCGCAAATGGTTGGCATTGTGGATCATCCAGCATGCATGCCAAAGGACCTGTCGCTCCAGATTCTTCAGGCATGCCAGCGTTGCTGGTGTTATGGCCGGCGCAGTCATCGTGGTCTTTCTCCTCCAGGGCAGTTTTGCGAAATGCTACACCTGAATTCGAGATTAAACTGGTCTCAGTTGACCCAGATTTGAGAAAATGCGAAATCTTCTTTCGAAAAATCTTCTCTTGTCGGTCAATTATGCCTGTTTCCAGATCATCCCTCGATACCGCTTCCATCCGCATCCTCGACCTCCTGCAGCAGAATGCCGAAATGAGCATTTCGGACCTGGCCGAAGCGACTGGCCTTTCGGCGTCTCCCTGCTGGCGGCGGGTCAACGAACTCAAGGAAAGCGGCCTCATCAAGGGTTCCGTGGCGCTGGTCGACGCGCAATCGCTCGGGCTTGCCGTGAACGTCTTCGTGCAGGTCTCACTCAAGCAGCAGGACCGGGAATCGCTCGATGTCTTCAACGCCGCGATCCGGACGAAACCGGAAATCGTCGAATGCTATCTGATGACGGGTGAAGCCGATTACATGCTCAGAGTGGTGGTCGAGGATCTGATGAAGTTTCAGGCACTGGTCGTCGATTTCCTCACCCGTATTCCGGGCGTCGCCAACATCCGCTCCAGTTTCGCGCTCAGCCAGATCAAATACACCACGGCGCTGCCGACCGATCATTTGAAGTCGAGAACTTAAAGGCCGTCATGTTTGAAGGGCAGGCCGCATGACGCGGCTGCGTATCCGTCAGCCCAGCGCGCAGGCAAGGGCGCAATAAGTCGGCTCCTCGGCCGCCGGTGCGGCAAGCCGGATGACCGATACGGCGATCGCTGGCAGTCGCGAGCCAGCGTCAAGGCGAACGGTTGCGCCGCTTATGCGGATGCGGTCCAGATGCTTCGCCAGATCCGGTTCGTCCAGCCCGTCGAAGATACCGCGGCCGCTGATCTTCAATACAGCTTCCTTGGCAACCCAGAGACGATAGCAGGTATCCAGTGCCGGAACGATATCAAGTCCGGCAATGGCCGCCGCCTCGCCTGGCGAGAAGTGATCGGCGGCAAAGGTGATCGGGTCGAAACCGCGATCGTCTCCGATCTCGATATCGACGCCGATTGCCTTGTCTGGGGAGAATCCCGCCAGCAGCAGATCGGCGCGGTGCGAAAGGGAAACGCCCAGTTCATGATAGGGAGGCTTCAGCGCCGGCCGGGCACTCGGCCGGCGGTAGATGAGCAGATCGTCCCGTTGCGTCGCACCTCTCAGCGCGGCCTGCGCCGCTTGGTCGCGCTCTTCGCGTCCGCCCGGAGCCGGGCGAACGAGGACGGCCATCGCATCCGCAACCTTCAGAACCACCTCGAAGCGAGGAGTCATCACGGCAGCGCTCATGCGGCTGCGGACGGCAAGGCTTCCTTCCGAACCGCGGGCGCAGGTTCCTGCTCGGCTTGAACGGCCTGGGCGGGCGTGCCGACCCATGACGTTCCCTGCGGAATGGCCTCGCCCTTCATGACCAGCGTCAGCAGCCCGATCTCGGCGAAATCGCCGACATTGGCCTCGTAGAGGACGGTGCTGCCGGAGCCGACGGATACGCCTTGGCCGATCTCGATGCGGCCCACCTTCATGATGCGGTCCTCATAGAGATGGGTTTGCGGGCAGGACCCCATGTTGAGGACGGCATGATCGCCGATATGGGTGCAGTCGAACTCGCAGATATCGGTGCTGTTGATCCATGTGCCTCGGCCGATATGGGCGCCGAAGGGACGCAGAAGCCAAGGCAGGAAGGGCGTGCCGCGCAGATAGTCGAGCAGCATCTTGCTGGCGAGCCCGCCGTAGAAGACCGCGACGGCCTCGGTGCGCATCGCCCACCAGGACCACATCGGCCGGTTCATGGGCTTGTAGGTGCCGATCAGGGTCCATTTGAAGGCCACGGCGACCAGATAGAGGATGCCGGAGGTCGCCAGGCCGGATGCCATCAGCGTCCAGAACAATGTGCCCCAGGCGCGGTCGTAGATCGCATCCGCCAGCATGTCCGACATGGCAAGCGCCATGACGATCAGGATCGCCGTCGGCAGAGAAGTGTGCATCGCCTCGAACAGGATGCGGACGAGGCGCATGCGCAAAGGCGGCGCATAGGTCGCGGTGGCTGCGGCCTGCAGCCTTTCGCGCGTCGGGAACTGGAAGGCCGGGCTGCCGCACCAGGTTTCGCCCGCCTTGACATGCAGGGAGTCGGGCAGGCGCGTCTTGATGCCGACCAGCGAATCGCTCTCGATCACCGCGCCCTGCGAGATGACGGAGGAATTGCCGAAGAAGCAGCGGTCGCCGGTTTTCAGGCGCTTGAGCACCATCCAGCCGTTCTGGATTTCCTCGTCGCCGAAAATGGTCTCGTCGCCGATGAAGTTGTCGCGGCCCATTTCGATGAGGTCGTAGCGGCCGGCGAAGTTTGCGGAGATTTCCGTGCCCTTGCCGATCTTTGCGCCCATCAGGCGATACCAGTTGCGCATGAAGACGGTGGCGTAGAGCGAGTTCAGCGTCTCCAGCATCGCCTCGGTCGTCAGGCCGACGACCCATTTGCGGAAATAGAGGTTGCCGAAGATGGAGTAGCGACCGGGCACGACGCGCGGCAACAGCACCCATCGCAGCGCCACGACCGCCGCCATGGATACGACGATCAGCAGCAGCGCGGCCGGCCAGGAAAGCGCGGCGATCATACCCCAGGACAGGGACTCGTCGGTGCCCGGCGAGACCATCTGCTGGACGGCCGAGAACAGGAAGAACGCCGGGAAGATCGGCAGCAGGCCGACGACAAGGCTGAGATTGTAGGCGACGAAATAGGCGGCGAACTGGAACGCACGGCCGACGGCTCCCAGCTCGGGATGCGCCGGCATGGCCTCGCGTTCGGCAGGACCCGTCAGGCGAGCGGGCGAGCCGTCCCATTGGGTATGGGCTTCGACCTTGGTGCCGGCGGCAAGCGCCGTCAGGTCGCCGATGACCGCGCCGTCGCCGATCTTGACGTTGTGGCCGATGACGCAACCATTGCCGATCTGCACGCCTTCGCCGATGTCGATCGTGCCGACATGGATCTCGTTGCCGATGACTTCGACATTGGCGAGCTTCAGCTTGACGCCGAGGCTGGATCTTGCGCCGACGCGCACCAGATCGATTGCGCCTTCCTCGAACTCGTCGATCATCGCGTCCTTGCCGACCTTGGCGCCGAGGGCGCGCATGTAGACGCGAATGAGCGGCGAGCCCTTGAGGAATTTCGGAGCGGTGAGCTGAACGATGCGCTGCATCAGCCAGATGCGGAAGTAATAGGTGCCCCACAGCGGATAGACGCCGGGACGCGTGCGGCCGATGACGAGCCATTTGAGGGCTACGACCATCAGCTTCTCGCCCAGATTGAGGCCGAGATAGACGCCGCCGAGGACAAGGACTTCGTTCCAGACCGATGCGCCGTCACCGATCAGCAGGATCGAGGCCAGCAGCAGGCCGATCCATTGCAGGGTCGCAAGCGCCACGATGAAGGGCAATACCACGGCCTGGGCCAGACCGCAGAAGAAGCGCCGGCGCCAGGGAGCCGGCTCGAAATTCCTGCGCTCCTGCCCGGAGGCGCGCTCGGTCCGCTGCTCCAGGAGTGCCGCGATACCCCGCAGGGTGCGGCCGGCATAGACGTCACGCAGGGCGATGCCCGCCAGCAGCGGGATCTTCCGGACTTCGGATACGAAGCGGGCCGCCAGCATGGAATGGCCGCCGAGCTCGGTGAAGAAATCGGCTTCGAAATTGATGGAGCGCAGGCGAAGCGCCTCGGTCGCCGCCTTCAGCAGCTGTGCTTCGGTCCATGTGCGGGGCGGCTCCTGCGCCTGGGCCGATTGATCGGTTGCCAGCGGAATCGCGGCGAGCGTCTTGCGATCGATCTTGCCGGAAGGCAGCCGCGGCAACGACACATGGCTGTGCCAGGCGGCCGGCACCATATAGGGCGGCAACTTGGCCGCCAGCACGGCGCGGGCCTTCTCGCGATCGAAGCCCGTGCCCGTCGTCACGATATGCGCGACCAGCATGTCCTCGCCGTCCGGCGGGCGATGCACGACCACGGAGGCCGCCTTGACCTCCGGAAGCTCGCCGACGACCGTTTCGATTTCGCCGAGCTCGATGCGATAGCCGCGTATCTTGACCTGATCGTCGATGCGCCCGAGGAAATGAAGCTGGCCTTCCTCATCCATCAGGACGGCGTCGCCGCTGCGGTAAAGCACCGGGTCGCCATTGGCGACGAAGGGATTGGCGACGAATTTGGCGGCGGTGAGCTGCGGCAGGTTCCGGTATCCGGCAGCTACACCCGGCCCGCCGATCAGCAGTTCGCCGGTGTCGCCGCGCGCAACCAGCTGCTGGTTTTCATCGACAACATAGGCGGTTGTGTTGGCGATCGGGCGGCCGATCGTGATCGGTCGCGAGGGATCGAGTTCGGCATAAGTGGCGACCACCGTGGTTTCCGTGGGGCCGTAGGTATTGATCAGGCGCCGGCCGGGCTTGCAGAAACGGCTGACGATTGCCGGAGGGCATGCCTCACCGCCGACGATGATGACGCGCAGGCTGTCGACGTCGCGCTCCAGCATGGTGAGCAGCGTCGGGACGGTGTCGATGACCGTGATCTTTTCCGCTTCCAGGACATCGGCGAGCCTGTCGAGCTCCGCCATCACGGCCGAGGTCGCCACCTTCAGGGTTGCGCCGACCAGATAGGGAACGAATATTTCCTCGAGCGAAAGATCGAAGGCAACGGAGGCCTGCTGGAGAACGACGTCCGATTCGACGAGGCCCAGAACGTCGTTGCCTGCCCGCAGATAGTGGCAGATGTTCCGGTGCGTGATGACGATCCCTTTCGGCTTGCCCGTGGAGCCGGAGGTGTAGATCGCGTAGGCGGGATCGTTGCTGCCCGCGGCACGCGGAACAACATCCGAACCGTCCTCGGCAAGCAGGGATTCGAGGAGAAGAGTCTGGCCGTCGAAGGCAGGCGCAAGAGCCGCCTTTTCGTCATGTGTCAGCAACCATCTCGCACCGCAATCGGCCAGGCTCACCGCGACGCGGTCGGCAGGGGCCGCGGCATCGAAGGGGATGTAGGCGGCGCCGGCCTTGAGGATGGCGAGAAGCGCGACGTGGAGATCGAGGGAGCGCTGGAACCACAGGCCGACAAAGTCGCCGGGGCCGATGCCGCGGCGGCTCAGCGCGCGCGCCGCTTCGTCGGACAACCGGTCCAGCTCGGCATAGCTCATCGCCTGGTCGGTTCCGATCAGGGCAAGGGCCGTCTTGTCGGGGCTGCGGGCGACCGTCGCCCTGAATATGTCCACGAGGGTTTCGTTGCGAACGAACTCGGGCCGTATGCCGCCTGAAAATACGGAGAGGCTGGCATTTGAGATAATCGACGAAATCTGGATAGTCATGGTAACTTCTGCGAAACGAAATTCGGCACAATCAGCGTGCCATCTCTCAACGCTTATACACCTTTCAATTTGCAGCTCTCTTACGGGGGTTGTCAGGGAACTGTAATGTTGAGAAAGTTATGCTTGGGCCGAGGCGCGACACGGCCCGCGTGCAATCTCGAAAGAAGGATGAACATCGTTGCACATATTCGGGCAAAGAGCCGGTCGGCCCCGCCGGCTGTCCGTTCTCCTGGTGGCGGCTTTGCTGAGCTGCATAGGCATGGACGCATCGGCCCGTTCGCATAGCAGCGTCCTGGTGGAGGATTCCGGCCCGCTGCGGCCGCTGCGCGACATCTATGCGGTCGTCGCGCGCGAAATGCCGGGAAGGGTGCTGCGAATCAAGCGGGTTCGCCGGGCCGGACGCCAGGCTTACGCCGTGCGCGTGCTGAAAGCCGACGGCAAGCGCGGCGATATCGTGCTCGATGGTGTTTCGCTCGCCGTGATCGAGAGACGCTGACGATGCGCATTCTGATTGCCGAGGACGAGCCCAGTATCGTGGCGGACATGCGCCGCTGCCTGGAGGATCAGCATTATGTCGTCTCGACGGTCAGCAACGGCGAAGAGGCGTGGTATCGCGGAGACATCGAGCATTTCGACCTGGTGATTCTCGATCTCGGACTTCCGAAGCTCGATGGGTTGACGGTGCTGCGGCGCTGGCGTGCCGAACGGCGCGGCATGCCGGTGATCATCCTGACGGCCAGGGACGGCTGGCGCGACAAGGTCGACGGCATGGACGCCGGCGCGGACGATTACCTCACAAAGCCCTTTCGCATGGAGGAGCTTCTGGCGCGCGTGCGCGCCCTGATGCGCCGTGCGACCGGGCAATCGTCACCGATATTGTCCAATGGCGTTCTCGAGCTCGATACCCGTCAGCGCACGGTGTCGTTTCGCGGCCAGCCGGTTCAGGTCACGGCGCTCGAATACCGGCTTCTCGCCTATCTGCTACACAATGCCGGCACGGTCCTGTCGCGCTCGCAGATCGCCGACAGCATCTATGACGAGGAGACGGAGCTTCTGTCGAATGCGCTCGAGGTCGTCGTCGCGCGCCTGCGGCGCAAATTCGACGGAACCGTCATCGAGACGCGCCGCGGCCAGGGCTATGTCATTCCGCGCGAGGCGCCGCCCTCATGACACCGTTCTCGTTGCGGGGACGGCTGCTGCTCGGTTCCGTGGTGGCGATCATCGTCGCGACCTTTCTTGCCGGTGTCGGCATCAACGCCATCTCGGGGCTGGCCGTCCGGGCGCTCGCGCTCTCCGAGATAGACGAGGAACTGCGCGTCCTGCTTGCCGCCGTCGATATCAATTCATCCAACCAGCTCTTTCTCGACGATACGCCGACCGATCCCCGCTTCGGCATCCCGAATGGCGGTTTCTACTGGCAGATCGGGCGAAACGGCAATGTCGAACTGCGCTCGCAATCGCTCTGGGAGCAGAACCTGCCATGGCTGCGTTCCCGCTCCCGCCCTCGCGACGCCGACAGGGCGACGGATATGAAGGGGCCGAACGGCAGCCATCTTCTCGCTGTCGAACGATCGATCTCGATCCCTTCGGCGTCAGGCGATCAGATCGTCGATATCGTGATGGCGCTCGACAATAGCGAGCTGGCGCCGGCGCGCTGGCGCTTCTTTTATGCCATGGCGCCCTCGCTCGGCGTGCTCTCGGTCGCCCTCATCGCGGCCGTCATGGCGTTTCTGCGCTACGGTTTGCGGCCGCTGAACGATCTTCGCACGGCCTTGATGGCCGTGCAGGAGCGCTCCGCGCGCAAGATCACCGGCCAGTTTCCGCGCGAAGTCCAGCCTCTCGTGGACGACCTCAACGGCCTTCTGGCGTCGCGCGAGACGCAATTGACCCAGGCCCGCGCCCGCGCCGGCGATCTGGCCCATGGCCTCAAGACGCCGCTGGCCGCGCTCGAGGCGACGGCGCGCATCCTTTCGGAAGAGGGGATGTCGGAACGGGCGGCGGCGATCCAGACGGAAGTCAGCCGCATGGAGGCGCAGATCAAGCGAACGCTGGCGCAAACCCGCGCAAGCCTGGCGGCCGCCCATACGGTGGGTGTCCTGAACGCCAGCGCCGATCTGCAGAAGATCATCTCGGTGATGCGCCGCCTGTCGGTCGAGCGCGAGATCGAGTTCGATCTTGTCGCGCCGGGCGAAATGTGGCTGGCGATCGACGAAGCCGATTTCGCGGACATTACCGGCAACCTGATCGACAACGCCAGGAAGTGGGCGGCGGGCAGGGTCAAGGTCCGCCTGTCGCTCCTGCCCGAGCACGAAGGCGTGGAACTGCTTATCGAAGACGATGGTTCCGGTTTGCCGGAGGACGCGGAGATCGCCTTCATCCGCCGCGGCAGGCGGCTTGACGAAAGCGTCGCCGGCACCGGTTTCGGGCTCGCCATCGCGAAGGATCTGGTGGAGGCCTATGACGGAAAGCTGACACTCGCCCGCTCCGGCCTCGGCGGCTTGTCGGTGACGGTCAGTCTGCCGATGCGGCTGATCAAGGACAGGCAGGCGGCGCTGGAGGAGTAGGGCGATCCCAGGAAAAGCGGAAGGGCTCTAAAATACGATGCCGAAAAGTATAAGAGGCCGGCATCGTGCCCTGTTTTTTGCCTCCGGAGCCGCGTCGGTGCCCGTTCGCCACCTTGCTTTCGCATAAATGGCGGGCGGAACGGGTTTTGGATCGCGGCTATTCAGGCTGCGTGGCGACCATCCGGCACTGCCGGCATATCGGTTCCAGCCTTAAACGCCGGCGATCCTGCGTAGATCGTCGATAGCGCCCGGGGCCGCCCCCAGAACCACCGATCCCTTGGTCAGGCGTTCGCCTTCCGTGGGGAAGGGATGATACCAACCGCCGGCTTCTTTCACGAGGCAATAGCCAGCAAGGCAATCCCAGGCATGCATATAGGGTTCGTAGTAGCCGACCAGTCGGCCGGCCGCGACGTAGGCGAGCATGAGGGCGCCCGATCCATTGCGAACGAAATTGCCTCCGGCCTCCAGAAGCTGCTCGATCATTCTTGCGACGAAGGCGGGGGTAACGTGATTGTTGGCGCCGATGCCGGTGACGGCATTGCGGATGTTGCGCGCAGAATCGAGCTTGAGGCTCTTGCCGTTCAGGGTAGCGCCCTTTCCGAGCGCGGCGGCATAGAGCTCGTCGTGGCAGGGGGCCGAGATGACGCCCACTACCGGAACGCCGTCGTGCAGCACGGCGATGGAAACGCACCAATTGGGCATGCCGTTGACGAAGGGGCTGGTGCCGTCGATGGGGTCTACGACCCAGGTGTAGCCCGACGTGCCCGTCTCCAGGCCGTATTCTTCGCCAAGAATGCTGTCGTCAGGGTAGGCCTGGTGGATACGGCCGCGGATGAGATTTTCGACATCGCGGTCGGCGATCGACACGACGTCCTGCAGGTCGCGCTTGGTTTCGATGATCAGCGTCTCTCGACGTTTGAAATAATCGAGGGCGAGCTTTCCTGCCTCGCGGCCGATAGTCTCGGCAAGCGCAAAACGGGTTTCGAGATCGGCGGGAGATGCGGATGTCATGCGATATGTCCTTGATCGTCTGATGTTTGACGGCATTCAGCCGCCGATGACTGCGATGCCGCGATCCTTGAAGGCGATCGCGACGTCCGTGCGGGGAGGAAGAGCTGCATCGACGGTCGTGTCGACGACGAAGAGGGAGCCACGCTCGGTCTGCACCTCATACTCGACGTGATCGCCGAGATAGGCGGAATGGACGATCTGGCCGTTGAACGGGCTATCGTCCCTGCGCGGCGTCAGCGTGATGGCGTTCGGCCGGACGGCGAGCTGCGCCGGGCCGCGCTTGACGGAGCGGCCGTTCACTTTGTGGCGAAGTCCCTCGATCGCAATCGTCGCGCTGTCGCCATCGACCTCGATGATATCGCAGGGCATGACGTTGGCCTCGCCCATGAAGTCGGCGATGAAGGCGGAGGCCGGAGCGTCGTAGAGCTCGCGCGGCGCGCCTTGCTGGGCGATCCCGCCATCCTTCATGACGATGATGCGATCGGAAACCGCAAGGGCCTCGTCCTGATCATGGGTCACGTAGACAGCGGTGAAGCCGAGGCGCTGCTGCAATTCGCGGATGTCCGTCCTGACGCGGCGGCGCAGGCGGGCGTCGAGATTGGAGAGCGGTTCGTCGAGAAGCAGGACCTGAGGCTCGACGACGAGGGCGCGCGCCACGGCGACCCGCTGCTGCTGGCCGCCGGATAATTCTGCCGGCAGACGCACGCCCATGCCCGCCAACCCGACGAGGCTCAAGGCATTTTCCGCCTTTTCGCGTGCCTCCTTGCGCTTCATGCCGGAGGATTCGAGCCCGTAGGCGACATTGTCGAGCGCGGTCATATGCGGAAACAGCGCGTAGCTCTGGAAGACCATCGAGACATCGCGCTCGTTCGCCGGGAGCATGGTGACGTCCTTGCCGCCGATCAGGATGCGTCCGGAGGAGGGATGCTCCAGCCCCGCCAGCATGCGAAGCGTCGTCGTCTTGCCGCAGCCCGAAGGGCCGAGCAGGGTCACGAGCGTCCCAGGCTCTATGGTGAGCGACAGGTCGGGAATGGCGGTGAACGCGCCAAAGCTCTTGCGGACATTCTCGAAGACGACGGAACCGGGAGCCTTCGGGTTCATGCGGTTTTCTCCTGAGCGAGGGATGCGGGCGTCGTCGGCGTCGTTGCGACACGGTTTACGCGCCGCAGGCGTCTTTCGCCGACGAGCAGCTGGAAGCCGGCGATGATGGTGATCATGACGACGATGAGAGCGGAGGAATAAGCGATCGCGACGCCGTATTCGCCGTTTTCGACGAGGCCGACGATATAGGCGGTGGACATGTTGTACTGGGCGCTGACGAGGAAGATGACCGCGCTGATCGAGGTGATGGCGCGCACGAAGGAATAGACCAGCGCAGCATTGATCGCCGGCCGCAGCAAGGGCAGGATCACTTTCCTTATGGTTCTCAGGCTGTCGGCGCGCAGCGTCAGGGATGCCTCGTCGAGACTCTTGTCGAGCTGGCTCATGGCCGCCACGCCGCCGCGAACGCCGACCGGCATGTTGCGGAAGACGAAGCAGGCGACGAGGATCAATGCCGTTCCCGTCATCTCCAGCGGCGGCAAATTGAAGGCCATGATGTAGCTGATGCCGATGACCGTGCCGGGGATGGCAAAGCTCATCATCAGCGCGAACTCGAACAGGCCGCGGCCGACGAACTTCTGGCGCACGATGAGATAGGCGGTGAGCAATCCGACGGCGGCCGTCAGCGGCGCGGAAATCAGGGCGATCTCCATCGTCGTCCAGAAGGAATTCCAGGCAACGCCGCTCCAGGCAAGGCCGCCATCGTCGCGCAGGCCGATGGAGAAAGCCTTGACGTAATGCTCGACCGTCAGCGTGTTGTCGAGACCCCAGGTGCGTACGAAACCGCCGAAGAGGATCATGAGGTAGACCACGACCGTAAAGATCATCCAGGGAATGACGAGCGCATGAATTGCGATCGAAAGGCCGCGGGGAAGGGCTGCGTGGGCGCCGGAATCGCCTTTGCCCGTCACCGTCGCGAAACTCTTGCCTTGCAGCCACAGGCGCTGGGCAAGGAATGCGCTCAAGGTGAAGAAGAGCAGGACCATGGCGAGGACGGCGGCACGCGACGGATCGTTCTGCGCGCCGACGACGCTGAAGAAGATCTCCGTCGACAGAACCCCATGGCTGCCGCCCAGCACCATCGGATTGCCGAAATCGGCCATGCTCTCGATGAAGCCGATCAGGAATGCATTTGCCAGGCCGGGCTTCATCAGGGGCAGGGATACCCGCCAGAAAGTGCGCCAGCGGTTGGCGCGCAGGGTCTGCGAGGCTTCCTCCATCGACGGGCTCACGCCTTCGACGACGCCGATGAGAACCAGAAAGGAAATCGGCGTGAAGGAGAGGACCTGCGCGATCCATATGCCGGTCAGGCCGTAGAGCCAGCGGCCCGGCTCCGTGCCGAAGATCGATGCTGCTGCCTGCGTCACCACGCCCGCCCGCCCGAACAGCAAGGTCAGGGCAAGGCCGACCACGAAGGGCGGCGTGATGATCGGGAGAATCGTCAGCAGCCTCAATCCCTTCTTGAAGGGAAAGTTGGTACGGGTGGCGACAAGCGCGAAGCAGAGACCGAGCAGCGTCGATCCCCCGGCCGTGAGGATGGCGAGCCAGAGCGTGCGCCAGGCAACGCCGCAGCGGTCGCCGCCGACGATGCAGCTGAGGCTCCAGATGGATGGATCCTGAATGTTCGTCGTGAAGCCGGTCGGATCGAACGAGCCGTCGAACGACTGGAAGGCCCCGACGAACATGCTGCCGACCGGGTAGAATACGAAGATTGCGACAAGGACGACCAGCATGGTGATGGCGCTGACGACGAAGGCATCACCCTTCATCACGCCGCGTTCCGCAAGGCCGAAGGCGAAGAGCAGCACGAAGACGATGCCAAGCGTGATGGCGCCGGCGCCCATCGCCGGCTGACCGTCCGCCAGTGCTCCGAACATCGTTTCGCTGATCGTCCAGCTCCAGCCCGACGAGGCGATCGCAAGGCCTTGCAGCGATAGAAAGACGAAACCCAGTGCACCGGCAAGGGCCATGAGCGCGCCGCGGCGCATGGGGTCGGAAACGAAGCGCGCGATGCCGCCGAGCACGAAGAGCCCGGCGGCGATCGCGAGCCACCATCGGCCATAACTGGCGATCTGCAGGATTCCAGGCGCTGTGGAGGGGTCGCGAGGAAAGCTGCCCAGCCAGTCAAAGCCTAAGAAGCCGCCTTCGATGCGATACCATGGGAGTAGTATCAAGGCGGCGATGCCGAGAACAAGTGCGACATCCAGCCGGCGTTTGCTATTGGTCATGGTCGGATTCGCATCCCATTCAGCAAAGTTCAGATGTGGTGCAGGCCGGATGCATGTGCGCCCCGGCCCGCAGGATCGAGGGGACGATCAGTTGGCCTTCGCGCCGATTTCCTTGTCCCATCGGGCAAGCAGGGCTTTGCGGACGGTCGGATCGCCATATTTCTTGAAGTCGTAGTCGATCAGCTTGATGTCCTCGAACTTCGGCGCTTCCTTCGGAACCTCGGCCGACTTGTTGGAGGGGAGCTGATAGGACTTGGCGTCCTTCATGTGCGACTGCGCCTCGGCGCTCAGCGCCCAGTCGTACCACTTCTTGGCATTCTCCAGGTTTCTGGCGCCCTTGATGATGGACATGGAGCCGATCTCGTAGCCGGTCCCTTCGCAAGGCGCGACCGCCTTGATGGGGAAGCCTTCGACGGTCTGGGCAACGGCATCATGCATGAAGACGATGCCGATCGTCGATTCCCCGCGCGCGGCCGCCTTCACCGGAGCGGAGCCCGATTTGGTATATTGCGAGATGTTGGCGTTGAGCTTCGACAGGTAATCGAAAGCCTTGTCCTCGCCCATGATCTGAACGAGCGTCGCCAGCGTGTTGTAGGATGTGCCCGACGAATTCGGGTTGGCGATCTGGATCTCGCCCTTGTAGGAGGGATCGAGCAGGTCGGCCCAGCACTTCGGCTCCTTCAGGCCCTTTTTCTTCAGGATTTCGGTGTTGTATCCCCAGCCGAGCGCGCCGGCATAAACGCCGACCGTGCGGAAATTGGCGCTTTCCGCCTGCTTCTTGGCCCAGTCCTGAAGCTGGTCGAAGAGCGGCGATTTATATTCCAGGGTCAAGCCTTCGGCTGCGGCCTGCAGATGTGGGTCGCCGGTTCCCGCCCACCAGATGTCCGTCTTCGGATTGCGCGCCTCGGCGCGGATCTTGGCATAGGTTTCTCCGGCGGAAAGCCGAACCATGTTGACCTTGATATCGCTCTGCTTTTCGAACAGACCCTTCATCAGGTCGCAGACTTCGGGATCTGCGGAGCAGATCACGTTGAGATCGCCGGCAGCGTGCGCCGACCAGGCAATAAGAGATATTCCCGCGGCAAGTGCCGCCGCAGCCATGTTGACCAATCGCATGATGTCCTCCTGCTTTGCGGCGCCTCCACGCCGAGCGCTTTTGCAAGCGTGTGCAAATGCTGCATTGGTTGCTTCACCATGTCAACCAGCATTGTCACAAAAGTTTCACAATACTGACATGATTGCCATGTTGCACGCGATTGCAATCTATGCTCAAGTCCATCGAAGACTAGGGAGGCACCGTGTCGCAACGAGATTTTGTCAGCGCTGAGGAAGTGGCGCAGCGAGCCGGCGTCTCGCGCTCGGCGGTGTCGCGCGCATTTACCCCCGGCGCCAGCGTTTCCGAAGCGACGCGGCAAAAGGTTCTGCAGGCGGCCGAAGAGCTTGGCTATCAGGTCAATCATCTCGCCCGCGGGCTCATGCGCAATGAGAGCGGTATCGTGTGCCTCATCGTTTCCGATGTTGCGACGCCCTATCGCTCCGCCCTGTTGCGTGAGCTGACCTTGCAGTTGCAGCATGCGGGGAAGGTGGCGATGCTGATCAATACCGATCGCTCCGACGGCAGCGTCAACAGGGCCTTGCAGCAGGCTATCCGTTACCGTGCCGATGCCTCCGTCATCCTGTCCGGCCTGCCGGACAAATCGATCACGCAGCTCTGCCTGCGCAGCGGGCAACGGCTCGTGCTGATCAATCGCGATGAGGACCAGTCGGGACCGCTGCACATCAATCTCGACGACCGCGAGGCGGCGGCGCGTGTGGTGACGGCCTTCGTTCGGGCCGGGTGCACCCGGCTTGCCTTTGCGAATTCGGAGGCCGGCACGCCGAGCCTGATGGCAAGGGAGGAGGGTTTCATCGCCGCCGCCAGGGATCACGGCCTGGACGTCGTCGTCGAGCGGCATGGCTGGACTGGATATGAGGCCGGCCGGATCTTGGCGCAGCGCTTGCTCACCCGCAAGGAACGGCCTGACGGCGTCTTCTGCGCAACGGATCTGCTGGCTTGCGGATTCATGGACGCCGCCCGCCACCAGTTTTCGCTTTCCGTTCCGCAGCAGCTCTGCGTCGTCGGCTTCGATGACATCGAGCAGGCTTCCTGGTCGTCCTATCGGCTGACGACATTTTCGCAGCCGGTGACGGCAATCGCGCGCGAGGCGGTGACATGGCTGTCCGGGAGTGGCGTCGCGCAGGGCAGATCGCTGAGGCTGCAGCCCGAACTCGTCTGGCGCGATTCGGTCAGGGGCGGCTGACCGCAGGTACATAACAGAAGGATTACAGAAGAATTTACCTTCTATCTTTTTGTTTATAAATGCATAAATAAAATTTATGACAGTTTTGTGACAATTCGCCTTGCAAAAGATGCAAACAGGGGAGAAACATAGTCGGCTAATGAAAACTTAGCGAACTGAGATATTGTCGTCCGGCATCGGATCGGGCGTCACAAGCATACGGAGGACCGTTATGGCGCTTATTTTCGGCCTTGTTGCTCTGGCTGGCCACATCGCCCTTTTGCTGTGGGGCACGCGCATGGTCCAGACGGGCATCCAGCGTGCCTTCGGCCCCGATCTGCGCTCCTTTCTGGGCCGCGCGCTGAGCAATCGCATCAAGGCGTTCTTCGCCGGCATCGGCGTTACCGCCATCCTGCAAAGCAGCACGGCAACCGGTCTGATGGCCTCCGGCTTCGCGGCCGGCGGGCTGGTGGACCTCGTGCCGGCGCTTGCCGTGATGCTGGGCGCCAATGTCGGCACGACCCTGATCGTCCAGGTGCTGTCCTTCGATGTCGCCGCTGCTTCGCCGGCGCTCATCCTTATCGGCGTGCTGATGTTCCGCCGAACCGCGAATTCCCGCGTGCACGATCTCGGACGCGTCATGATCGGGCTTGGCTTCATGCTTCTGGCGCTGCACCAGCTGCTCGACCTGATGACGCAATATGAGGGATCGAAGGCGCTGGCCTACGTGCTGGATGCCATCGCGTCGACCCCGGTTCTCAGCCTGCTTCTGGCCGCCATTCTGACCTGGGCGGCCCACTCCAGCGTTGCCGTGGTGCTGCTCATCATGTCCCTGGCAAGCAAGGGCCTCGTCAATATCGACCAGGCCTTTGCCCTCGTCCTCGGAGCCAATCTCGGAACGGCGATCAATCCGCTGATCGAAGGGCAATCGGGCTCCGATCTGTCCGTCAAGCGGCTGCCGATCGGCAACATGCTGACGCGCATTGTCGGTGTGGCTACGATGATCGGCTTCCTGGAGCCGGTCACACGCCTGTCGGCGATGATCGACAGCGACAGCGCCCGGGCCGTCGCCAATTTCCACAGCGCCTTCAATATCGTTCTGGCCGTCATATTCATGCCGCTCCTGCGGCCCTATGCCGATCTGCTGACGAAACTGCTGCCGCAGAAGATCGACGAGGCTGACCCGACGCGCCCGAGATATCTCGATCCGGCCGCCAAGGAGACGCCAGTCGTGGCTCTCGGCGCGGCTGCGCGCGAGGCGCTGAGACTGGTCGATGTGCTCTCGGAAATGCTCGCGGGGGCGAAGCTCGCCCTTTCCGAGACGGACCGGAAAGCCCTGACGCGCCTGCGGTCGCTGGACAACATCCTCGACAGTCTCAACACGGCGGTAAAAACCTATCTGACCTCGATCGATCCGGATGAGCTCGGCGAAGCCGACAGGCGGCGGTTGAACGAGATATTGCTGTTTTCGATGAACATGGAGCACGCCGGCGATGTGCTGGACCAGAACCTTCTGCCGCATCTGGCCAAACGCCTCCGCCGGGGTCTGAGCTTCTCCAAGGAAGGCCAGCTCGAGCTGGCAAGGCTGTTCGACCGTCTGCAATCGAACCTGCAGACGACGGCAGCCCTGTTCATGACGCAGAACGAGAGCGCCGCCCGTATGCTGGCGCAGGAGAAAGTCATCTTTCGCAAGGCGGAGCGCGAGGGAACGGAAGCGCATTTTCAGCGTCTGCGCCAGGGCGGGATCGAGACGGCAGAGACCAGCTCCCTTCATCTCGACCTGCTGCGCGATCTTAAGCAGATCAATTCCCACTTCGTCGCCGCTGCCGCCTATCCCGTTCTCGAAGAGCGCGGCGAACTCTTGCAAAGCCGGACGCCAAGCCCGGTTCCACAGGCGGCAGTGACGGCGAATGACTAAAAAGACCTATCTCAGACGCCTGGCGGGCGAAGCGCAGAAGATCTTTGCCGGCCGTTCGATAGAGCAGTATGCCGCGATCTGTTACAGGCGCCTGCCGGGGCAGAAGGATGTCGAAATCCTGCTGATCACATCGCGCGAGAGCGGCCGCTGGGTGATCCCCAAGGGATGGCCGATGGACAAGAAGCTGCCGCATCAGGTCGCCGAGCGCGAGGCCTGGGAAGAGGCGGGGGTCAAGGGAAAAGCACGAAAGAAGAGCTTCGGTCGCTATACCTATCTGAAATCGCTCGATACCGGCGAGACCGTTCCATCCATCGTGCAGGTTCACCTTCTCGAAGTGTCCGGATTGGACGACCGCTTTCCCGAGCGGAGACAGCGCCAGCTTCAATGGTTTTCGCCAAATGAGGCAGCGGCGCGCGTGCGCGAGCCGGAATTGAAGAGCCTGCTGCGCATGGTCGAAACGGCTCTCGCGCAGGACAAGTGAAGGCCCCCGATCCCTCTGGGCCGGGCAGCCGCAAGTACCGCGGTCCGCGGTGAAACCGCACCGCCTGCACATGCGATTTATGCATGTGGCGCATAAATCGCATGTTCAAATCTCGTTTGCGGATGAATTCAAAAGCAACGTAAGTTTTCCCCACTAGAAAACGGAAGCTCACCAACGAGCTCAGGGGATCGAAACTTGACGAACTCAGCGCCACTCGACGTGAATGCGCTCGTGATCGTGCCGCAGCGAAAAATCGGCACCAAGATCATGGCGGCGATCTGCATCATCCTCCTTCTTCTTCTGGCAAGAGCCTTCTGGAAGGGCGATATTGCCTGGGAATATGTCGGACAGAACCTGTTTGCCAGGGCGGTCATGATCGGGGTCGGCAATACGATCATCATGACCTTCTGTGCCATGATCGTCGGCATTGTCCTCGGCGTCGTCGCGGCCATCATGCGCATGTCGGACAATCCGGTTCTGCGCAGCATTTCGGTCGGCTATGTCTGGCTCTTCCGCGGCACGCCGGCGCTGCTTCAGCTTCTCCTTTGGTTCAATCTCGCCCTGATCTTCCCGACCATCGGCATTCCGGGATTGTGGTCGATCCGCACCGTCGACGTCATGACGCCGTTCGTCGCCGCCCTTCTCGGCCTTGGCATCCAGCAGGGCGCCTATACGGCCGAAGTCGTGCGCGCCGGCCTTCTGTCGATCGACAAGGGTCAGATGGAGGCCGCCCAGTCGATCGGCATGACGAAGCTGCGGGCAACGCTGAAGATCGTGCTGCCGCAGGCCATGCGGGTCATCGTTCCGCCGATCGGCAACGAGACCATCGGCATGGTCAAGCTGACGTCGCTCGCCAGCGTCATCCAGTATTCCGAAGTGCTGAAAAACGTCGAGGACATCTACTATGTCAACTCGCGCGTCATCGAACTGCTGATCGTGGCTGCCATCTGGTACATGATCGTCGTCACCGTCCTGAGCGTCGGGCAGATCTACATCGAGCGGCATTTCTCCAAGGGATGGGGCCGGCGCGATGCGAGCGCCCAGCAGGCCGCCAACCAGGCTCTGGCCGGGGAGGCTTCCTGATGGATGCGATCATCAAGGCACACGGTCTGCAGAAATATTTCGGCACCTTTCACGTCCTCAAGGACATCGATTTCGAGATCAGGAAGGGTGAGGTCGTCTGCATCATCGGCCCTTCCGGCTCGGGAAAGAGCACGTTCCTGCGCTGCATCAACCAGCTCGAACAGATCGATGCCGGCTATGTCACGGTCGAGGATGAAATCGCCGGCTACCGCCGCGAGGGCAACCGGCTCTTTCCGCTGCCGGATCGCGAGATCGCCCGCCAGCGGCAGGCCGTCGGCATGGTCTTCCAGAAATTCCATCTCTTTCCGCATCGCACGGTGCTGCAGAACATCATCGAAGGCCCGGTCGGCGTGCAGAAGCGGCCGAAGCAGGAATGCATCGCCGAGGCGCGCATTCTCCTGCAGCGCGTCGGCCTCGCCGACAAGGCGGGCGCCTATCCGGGCGAACTGTCCGGCGGCCAGCAGCAGCGCATCGCGATTGCCCGCGCGCTGGCGATGAAGCCGAAGGCCATGCTGTTCGACGAGCCGACCTCGGCGCTCGACCCGGAGCTCGTCGGCGAAGTCCTCGGCGTCATGAAGGAGCTTGCCGCTTCCGGCACGACGATGATCGTCGTCACGCATGAGATCGGTTTTTGCCGCGAGGTTGCCGACCGCGTCGTCTTCATGGATGCCGGCATGATCGTCGAGACCGGCACGCCCGGCGAAATTCTGGAGAACCCCAGGAATCCCAGAGTGAAGAACTTCATCTCTGCGGTGCTTTGACAACAAAAACCTGAAGAAAGAACATCAGAGGAGAATTTCATGAAACTCATTCGTCTCGCCGTTTCGGCCGCCCTGCTATCCCTCGCTGCGACAGCCGCCTCCGCGGATTCGAGCCTGAACCTGCTCAAGGACGGCGAACTGCGCATCATGACCAACCCGATCTATCCGCCGATGGAATTCGTCAATCCGGATACCGGCACGATCGATGGCTTCGACGTCGATCTGGCGAATGCCATCGCCAAGAAGCTTAATCTGACGACCGTTTTCGTGACGTCCGCCTTTCAGGAGCTGCAGAGCGGCCTTCAGACCGGCCGTGCCGACATGATCATCTCCGGCATGAGCGACAACGTGAAGCGCCAGGCCGCCATGGACTTTGTTGACTACATCACCAGCGGCCCGATCCTCTTCACCGTCAACGCCAATGCCGGAACCTACAAGCAGGCGAGTGATCTCTGCGGCAAGACGGTTGCCGGAAGCCGCAGCACCTCCTTCGGCGACAACGTCAAGGCCTGGAGCGCGACGAATTGCGAAGGCAAGGGCAAGCCCGCCATCAAGTTCGAGGGAACCGCGGATTCGAACGCCGCCCGTCTCGGCATGAAGCAGGGCCGTTATGACGCAGTCGTGCAGGGCATCGAAACGATCGCCTACCAGATGCGCATCGAGCCCAACACTTATACGCTCGTCGGCGAGCCGCTGCTCAGCAACGACACGTTCGGCATAGGCTTCAAGAAGGACCATACCGCCCTTCGCGATGCGGTTGCCGGCGCTCTCGACGGACTGATCAAGGACGGCACCTACGATGAGATCCTTAAGAAATGGGGTCTCGTTCACAACGCCGTTCCGAAGGCCGTCATCAACGGCGTCAAGTAACGCTTGAAGAAGCGCCGCGATCACTGCGGCGCTTCCCTGTCCCATGCATGCAGCCATCGGCCGGGGCGCTTCAGCGCCCGCGGGTGGATGGTTGCGACCCAAAACATCTCGAAACGCATGCTGAGTCCCATGACTGCGAAGAATGCAACCAAATCAGCGAAACCAGGCCTGTGGCCGGAAGGCCGGCAGTCGGCTGTGGCGCTTGCCTTCGATGTCGATGGCCCGACGGGCGATGCGATGCTCGATGGCTCGCTGCTCGCCAATCCCCGTTACTTCACGCAGGGCGCCTATGGTCCATGGCGGGCGCTGCCGCGGCTTCTCGATCTTCTCCGTGAATACGGGCTCAAGGCGACCTTCTTCGTTCCGACCTGGGTGGTCGAACACTGGCCGTCGCAATGCGAGCGCATTCTTCGCGACGCCCATGAAATTGCCTATCACGGCCATTATCACGAGGTCTTCATCGACTGCAGCCGGCAGCAGCAGCTCGATATCATGGGGCGTTCCCGCGACATTTTCCAACGCCGAATGGGTGTGACGCCGGTCGGCTTCCGCACGCCGTCCGGCGACTGGAGCGACGAGACGGCGCAGTTGCTGCACGAGTTCGGCGTGATCTATTCCAGCTCGATGCGCGGTGATGATCGCCCTTACTTTCATGCGACGCCGCGCGGCCGGGGTCTGGTCGAGATTCCGGGGCGCTGGGATATCGATGACTATACCGCCCTTGCCTATAGCGAGGACCCGGATTTCCCCATCGGTCTCGACCGGATATCGGGCTATGCCGATGTTCAGAAAAACTGGTGCGCCGAATTCGAAGGTTATCATCGCGAAGGGCTCTGCTGGACGACGATCCTGCATCCGAAGGTTTGCGCGCGGCCCGGCCGGCTTGCCATCCTCGAAGGGCTTTTCAAGGCGATCGCCGCCCATGGCGATGGCGTCTGGGCCACGCATTGCGCCGAAATCGCAAGATGGTGGATCGCACGACATCCGGAGATTGCCGCATGACCAGCACGGTTTTTGAAGGCTTCTGGCCTCATGGTAAAAGATGCGCCGCCATCGTCTCCGTGATCTTCGATGACGGGCTCGATGCCATCGCGCAGGCACCGGATCTGAAAGCACGCAGCAAGAGCTTTTCCGTCTGGCAGTATGGCGCCACACGCGGCGTCGAGCGCCTCTGCAACGCCTTTGCCGATGCCGGTGTCTCCACGAGCTGGTTTGTGCCTGGCGTGGTAGCGGAAAAGCATGAGCGGCTGCTGCGAGATGTCGTGTCGCCCCACCACGAGATCGAAAGCCATGGCTGGGATTTCGAGCGCTACGACGCGATGGATGCGCCGACGGCCGTGGCGCTGCTCAAGCGCAGCCGTGAGAGGTTGAACACAGTCGCATCGAACGAGGTTTCCGGCTTCCGGCTTCCGGCCGGCAACTGGCCGCGTCGTTTCGACCGTCTGCTCGTTGAGGCCGGTTATACCTGGTCGGCATCGCTGAACGGCGATGATGTACCCTACAGCCATTCGTCCTCGCTCGTTGAAATTCCGGTTCATAACGAGCTCGAGGACCGGCCCTATTTCCAGTTCAATTTCACACCTGCCTTTCCGAAGGGGCAAAGCCGCATTCCGTCTTACGAGGCCGTGCTAGGCAACTGGATCGCCGAGTTCGACGCCTACCGCAAATACGGCCTCTGCTACGTCATCCAGCTTCGGCCGGAATGGACCGGCACGCCTGGCCGGATCGCGCTTGTCGAAGCCTTGCTCGCGCACATCGGCAGCTTCGACGACGTGTGGCTGGCTACGGCGGCCGAGGTTGCCCGCTGGCACGCCGGCAAAGGCGTCTTCGCGCCTGCCGATCACCCGATCAATGTCTATGACGCCTATGTCGACGAGGAGCGAGCCGGTGAGCGATAATCTGACCCGCACGCTTGCCGGCCTCGTATGTGCAACCGGCTTCGATGCCTTTCCCGTCGAGACCGTTCACAAGGCGAAGCTTCATATTCTCGATACGCTGGGTGCCGCGATTGCCGGCTCGGCATCTCGCGAGACGGATGCCGTCGTCCGGATGCTTGGCATTGAGGCCGGAGCCGGGCGCTCGCCAATCTGGGGCCGGCCCATTTCCTCTGACGCAAGGACTTCAGCCTTCGTCAACGGCGTTTCGGCTCATGCCTATGAGCTTGACGATAGCGGCGGCTGCGATCATTCCGGTGCAGCCGTCCTGCCCGCCGTGCTGGCCGCGCTCGGCGATCGTGACCGGCCGTTCAGCGGCCGCGAACTTCTGCGCTGCGTTCTGCTCGGCTACGAGGTCGGTCGGCGCGTGCTGGAAGCGGTCGGCGGTTACGAAGAGCATAACGCCCTCGGATGGCATTCCACCGGCACATGCGGTGCATTCGGCGCCGCCGCCGCCGTCGGCAGCATGCTGAACCTCGATGCGAATGCCATGGCGTCTGCCCTCGGCTCTGCCTGCTCTTTCGCTGGTGGCACCTGGGCCTTCATCCACAATGGCAGCTCGACCAAGAAGCTCCATGCCGGCCGCGCCGCCGAAGGCGGCCTAATGGCCGCCTGTCTCGCGAGGCAGGGTTTCGAAGGTCCCGACAGCGTCTTCGAGGCAGAACGCTGGGGCAGCTTCCTTGCGACCTTCGGCGCGGGCAAGGGCGATCCGCAGGCGCTCGTTCGCGACTTTGGAGGCTACTGGCGCTTGAACCGCTGCTCCATCAAGCCGCACGCCACCTGCCGCGGCACGCATGCGGGGATCGATGCGCTGGACCTGATGCTTGAGCGCCATGGCCTTTCGCCTGCCGATATCGCCGCCGTCGAGGTCGATATCAGCGGTTTCCAGTATGGCATGTGCGGCGGCAAGGTCATTGAATCGCGCGCGCAGGCGCAGATGAGCCTGCCTTATGCGCTGGCCGCCCGGCTGCGTTACGGCAAGGTCTTTCTGGCCGAACTGGAAGAGGCGGCCTGGTCGGCTGCGGAAATCGGCCAGCTGATGGATCGCATCGCCGTCCGCATCGATCCTGCCATGAAGGACGAGGACGAACCGGCCATCACGATCGTCACCGCCGCTGGCGAGCGGCATCGGCTCGTCGTCGAGTTTCCGCTGGGAGGCCCGCAGAACCCTCTGAGCGACGAGCGGCTGATCGGCAAATATGCCGAGCTTGCCGGGATGGTGTTACCCGCATCCAAGGTCGATGCCCTCAGCGAGTTCGTCCTCGATCTCGAAAACCAGACCGACGCCCGCACCCTGCTTGCTCTGCTTCAATAGAGGATGCGCCCGGAGGAGGGCGGCATCCATCCAAAAGGGAAGACCGAGATGAGAAATCAGAAAGAAGCCACATGGTCGCCGCTTTTCAAGGAGGCCGTGTCCAGGGATTTCGAGAGCTTTCACGAATGCCTTGACCAGGACAAGCGCATTGCTCTGCACGATGTCGCCGGATCGAAGGTTCACGCCGAAATGCTGGCCCGCGCCGGCATCTTGACCGCCGCGGAGAACGACCAGATCCAGACCGGCCTCGATCAGGTCGCCGAGGAGATGCGTTCGGGCACTTTCGAGTGGAAGACGGAACTCGAGGACGTTCACACGAACGTCGAGAACCGGTTGATCGCGCTGATCGGCGATGCCGGCAAGAAGCTGCACACCGCCAGATCGCGCAACGATCAGGTCGCGACCGACATCCGCCTCTATGCGCGCGAGCAGCTGGATCTTCTGGCCGACGACCTGAAGACGCTGATCGGCGCCTTCGCCGATCTTGCCGAACAGCATGCCGATGCGATCATGCCCGGCTTCACGCATTTGCAGGTCGCCCAGCCCGTCACCTTCGGGCATCATATGATGGCTTATGCCGAAATGTTCCGGCGGGATCTCGATCGCGTCACCGCCGCCCGGGAGCGTCTCAATATCTCGCCGCTCGGTGCCGCCGCGCTGGCCGGCACGGGTTATCCTATCGATCCCGAATACAGCGCGTCCCGACTCGGTTTTTCCCGGTCCTTTGCCAATTCCCTCGATGCCGTTTCCGACCGCGACTATGTGGTCGATGTCTGCAGCGCTGGTTCGATCATCATGGGGCACCTTTCGCGCTTCAGCGAGGAAGTGATCCTGTGGTGCACGCCGATGTTCGATTTCATCGAGGTCGGCGACCAGTTCTGCACCGGCTCCTCGATCATGCCGCAGAAGCGCAATCCCGATCTGGCGGAGCTGGTGCGCGGCAAGGCGGCCCGCGTCATCGGCAACCTCGCTTTTTCCGCGGCCCTGATGAAAAGCCAGCCGCTGGCCTTCAACAAGGATCAGCAGGAATCGAAGCCGCCGCTGACCGATACGCTCGAAACCGTTCGCGCCGCCGTCAGCGTCACGGCCCAGATGCTTCCGACCATCGCGGTGAGGCGCGACAGGATGCTCTCCGCCGCCAATCAGGGCTATTCGACGGCGACCGATCTTGCCGATTACCTCGTGCGCGCCGGGATGCCGTTTCGCGATGCGCATCATGCCGTTGCGGCGATCGTGGGCGCGGCCCGCGACAAGGCGCTGCCGACGCTCTCGCAGCTTTCCCTTGCCGATATGCAGGCCTTCGCGCCATCCATCCGCGCGGATGTCTTCGATGTTCTGACCGTGGAAGGGTCGGTTGCCAGCCGGGATCACAAGGGTGGAACGGCCCCGCGCCGGGTGAGGGAGGCCGTGGAGACCGTGCGCCGCGCGATCGCCTGAGCACATCGGTTGCCATTCGATCCGCATGCTTTAAAGCTTGTCGCTTCCAAAAGCAGCGAGAAAGCCGGATAGGGAATGGAGCCGAGATTCGATCATAACAGGTTGCCGCCGCTGCAAACCCTGCAGACCTTTTCCGTCGTTGCGGAAACGGGCAGCTTCACGGCGGCGGCAACCGAGCTCAATCTCAGCCAGAGCGCCATCAGCAGGCAGGTCCAGCAGCTCGAACACTATTTCGGCTGCAGCCTGTTCGAGCGTCACACGCGCAAGGTGGCGCTGACGGAGCGCGGCATGGCGCTCATCCCGATCGTCGACAGTCTTCTCGCCTCGCTGAAGACCTCGTTCGAGGCGACCAGAACGACCGTGCGCTCATTGACGATCCGCATGCCGCCGACATTCGCGCGCAAATGGTTCCTGCCGCGGCTGCCGGATCTTCACAGCCATCACGAAGACCTGAACATCAATATCGACACCGCCTGGTTTCTACGCCCGACCTTCTCCGTCGGCGACATCGATATGCTGATCACCTATGGCAACGGCCATTGGCCCGGCATGGACGTGCTGCCGCTGCTGCGCGAGCGCCTGACGCCGATGTGTTCTCCGCAGCTGCTTTCCAAACTCGGGAATCCGCCCGAGGTGCAGAACCTGCAGAACTGCGTGCTGCTGCATTCCAACCCCCGCCACAGCGACTGGACGCTATGGTTGCAGGCCGAAGGTGCCTATTCCTTCCAGGCGTCCCGTCATCAGGTCTTCGACACCCAGGATTTCGCGATGACCGCGGCGGCAAGCGGCTACGGCGTGACGATGGGCGATCTCGCTTTTTCGCGGCAGGACCTGGAAAGCGGCGAGCTTGTCGCGCCCTTCGAACGGATCATCGACAGCGGCTATGGCTATTATGCCCTTTGGCCTGCCCGGGCGGAGGCGCGCCAGAAGGTGCGTGCCTTCGCCGATTGGCTCGGGCACGCCTGCAGCGCAAGTGCAGACGGCTTTGGCGAAGGCCAGACCTGATGCTCGGCGGGAACTTCGCTCGGTTTGCCGTCGAGCTCGGTTCACCGCTGTCAGTGCATCGATCGTTGGGTATTCCCGGCGGTCGCTATCCGCGCGAAGCCACTGGATCCGCCATTCCCGCACGCGCCGCATCGGTGCGCAGGAATGACGTGATCGCGATGGGGGGACCGCCTGTTGCCGCCGTCGTTATGGGAATGCGTCAGACAAAAGCCTGGCATTCCGCTCCCTTGATGCGCGGATAGTCGTAGGCATTGACCTTGGAGGTCGCATAGCCGGCCCCGACCAGAGCTTCGGCAAGCTTGATGGCGGCGGTGACGCCGTCGATGACCGGAAGACCGGTTGCCGCCTGCAGCCGGTCGCAGAGAGAGGACATGCCTGCGCAGCCGAGAATGATGGCTTCGGCGCGATCTTCTTTCTTTGCCCTTTCGATTTCATCGATCAGCAGCCGTTCCGCCTCGGCGGGATCTTCCTCCAGGCCGAGAACCGGCAGGTTGATGGCGCGCACGTTGCGGCAATGGCGCTCGGCACCGTAGTCGCTCACCAGATCCTCGATGATCGGGATCGAACGGGGCAGGGTGGTGATGACGGAGAACCGGCGGCTGATGGTCATGGCAACCTGCACGGCGGCCTGGCAGATGCCGATGACCGGCCCGCGCGCGACTTCGCGGGCGGCGTGCAGGCCCGGATCGTCGAAGCAGGCAATGACATAGGCATCGATGCCGAGGGCTTCTCCCTTGCGGATTTCGGCGAGCATGCCCGGCACGGAAGAGGCCTCGTCGGCGGAGCCTTCGATGCTGACGGGCGTGTCAGCCGGATTGGCGGCAGATACCTGCGTATCATGTTGTTTGACGCGCATGGCGCTGTCCAGCGCCTGGGCCGTCATGGACGCTGTCGAGTTCGGATTGATGAGACGGATATGCATGGAGACGGGACCTTTCATCAATCCTTGTCTTGCGGCTTCAGGAAGTCGGCGATCGGCGGAGCCTTGAGGACGAACTGGCGATCCGGGACAATATAATTGTCGGCATGCAGCCGGGCGATCGGCTGATAGTTCTCCGGATCGACGTAGTGCCCGGCGGCATCCAGGCAGTTGCGCCGCACATGCATATGGACGACCTCGCCGAGAACGAGCGTGCGGCGTGGGTAATCGATGAGACGCTCCACCCGGCATTCGAAAACGCAGGGGGATTCGCCGGCATAGGCCGCATCGATCTTGCGGCAGGGGGCTGCAGAGAGGCCGGCCATCGCCAGCTCGTCGACGTCGCTGCCGAAGCCCAGACCGCAAACCAGCATCTGCTGCGAAATTGCCAAATCCACCATGTTTACAGCGAATTCCTGCGTCCGGCGGATATTGGCGATCGTATCCTTTTCCTCGCCGTTCAGACGCGGTTGTATGCCCAGCACCACGATCGGCGGATCGTGCGAGAACACATTGAAGAAGCTCATCGGCGCGGCGTTGTTGTGGCCGGCGGGCGAGCGCGTCGTGACCAGGGCGATCGGGCGGGGTCCCACGAAGTTCGTCAAAAGCCGATAGCGGCTTTGAGGTTCAAGCTCGGCAAAGTCGAATTCCATCGCGCCATCCACATGTCGATTTATGATTGACAATATCATTCCATATTGTTGACAATTCTGCAATCAAAATCCAATGGCCCTGATTGACTTTTTCCGCCGCATCACGCTTCTCTAGCTGCAACGAGGAGTAAAAGCATGACTGACCAAAACGGGGCCTCCGTGGAGCAGATTGTCGAGAAGGTCTGGCTATCGATCGCCGAGCGGAGGCTCAGGCCCGGCGTTCAGCTCAAGGAAGAGCAGATGGCCGCGATCTTCAATGTCAGCCGCGCCCGCATCCGCCAGGCGCTTGCGACATTGCAGCGCGATGGGCTTGTCATGATCATCCCCAATCGCGGCGCCTTCGTCTCCAAGCCGTCGGTCGATGAGGCCCGGGATGTGTTCTTCGTTCGGCGCACCGTCGAGCGCTGCGTGGTCGAGCGGCTCTGCAAGGGTATTTCCAAGGCTGACGCAAAACGCCTTCGCGAGCATGTGGCCAAGGAACGTATCGCCAACATGGAGGATATCACCACCGATATCATCAAGCTTTCCGGTGGCTTCCATCTGTTGCTGGCGGAGACCGCCGGCTCGGATTTTCTGTTTGCGACGATGCGCGATCTGATTGCCCGTTCCTCCCTGATAACAGCTGTTTACCGCAATACGAACCGCTTCAACTGCGGACCGGACGAACATGCGGAGATCGTCGAATCAATTGTCGGCAATAATGTCGACAAAGCGACGCGCCTGATGGCGCATCATCTCGAGCATGTCGAATCCGAACTCGACCTGACCGAGCTTCGCGATCTCTCCCATGATCTGCGCGCGGCATTGGCCTGAACGGCCCTGCGCCTTGTCCGTCAATCGTCGCTTACCAGATGGCAGGCGACGCGCGTTCCGTTCGACAGAGAGCGCACCGCCGGCATCTCCACCGAACATCGGATCGTCGCCAGCGGGCATCGCGGATGAAAGGTGCAACCCGAAGGCGGCTTGAGCGGACTTGGCACCTCGCCGCTGGCCAGCTCGTGATCGCGCTTCGGCGCCTCGATATTCGGAATGGTCTGCAGCAGGAGCTGCGTATAGGGATGGCGGGGCCGGGAAAACAGCGCCTCGGTTTCCCCTTCCTCGACGATCCTGCCCAGGTACATGACCGCGATGCGATCCGACATATGGCGGACGACGCTCATGTCGTGGCTGATGAAGAGATAGGTGAGGCCAAGTTCGTCCTGCAGCCGGCGCATGAGGTTCAGCACCTGGGCCTGCACCGAAACGTCGAGCGCGGAGGTGGGCTCGTCGCATACGAGAAATTCCGGCTCGCTGGCAAGCGCGCGGGCAATGGAGATGCGCTGGCGCTGTCCGCCGGAAAACTCATGCGGGAATTTTTCACCGTCGGACACCGAGAGGCCGACGGTCAGCAGCAGCTCCTCGACGCGCTCGGTGATTTCGGCGGCAGTGCTGCGCAGCTTCAGCTCGCGCAGCGGTTCGGCGATGATATTCTTCACCCGCCAGCGCGGATTGAGGGATGCATAGGGGTCCTGAAAGATCATCTGGGCAGAAAGCGGCTCGCCGCTGCGCCCGGGCGCGAAACGGATTTCGCCGCTTGTCGGCTTGTAGAGGCCTGTGACAAGCCGTGCCACCGTGGATTTGCCGCAGCCGCTTTCGCCGACGATGCTGAGACAGCCGCCGGCGGGTACGGCAAAGCTGATGTCGTTGACCGCCTGCAGGAACTGGCGCGGCTTGCGCTCCACCACGCGGTTGAGCCAGGGAGCCGAGACGTCGAATGTCTTGACCAGCCCGTCGACGGCCAAGGCGGATGTTTTTTCGGACGATGCGGTCATGCCGTGCCTCCCGCGTTGAGCCAGCAGGCGCTCGAACCATCGCTGGCCGTGATCAGTTCTGGCCGTTCGCGCAGACAGCGCGGACCGGCGGATTTGCACCGGGGATTGAAGGCGCAGCCATCGGGAATGGCATCCAGCCGAGGCATCGAACCATCGATCTGGTTCAGTTTTTCGACACGCGCACCGAGCGAGGGAATGGAAGCCATGAGGCCCTGCGTATAGGGGTGACGCGGCGCATGCAGCACCTGCTCCACCTGGCCGATCTCGATGAGCCGGCCCGCATACATGACCGCCACGCGGTCCGCGGCTTCGGCGATCACGCCCATGTCGTGCGTCACCAGCATCACGGCTGCCTGCTTCTCCTTGCACAGCCGGCGAAGCAGCGAGATGATCTGCGCCTGGATCGAGACATCGAGGGCGGTGGTGGGCTCGTCCGCGATGATCAGCTTGGGCGAGGCGGTGAGCGCAAGCGCAATCACCACGCGCTGGCGCATGCCGCCGGAGAACTGATGCGGATAATGGTTGATGCGCTCCTCCGGCGCGGGGATGCCCACATCGCGCAGCAGCTGGACGGAACGCGCGCGGGCTTCGGCCCTGCCGAGCGGCAGATGCTGCCGGATCGTCTCCGTCAGCTGCGCGCCGACCGTGAAAAGCGGGTTCAGCGAGGTCAGCGGATCCTGGAAGATCGCGCCGATCTCGCGGCCGCGAATCTGCTCCATGGATCGGTCGTCCAGCGTGTCGATCCGCCTGTTGCCGAGCCAGATCTCGCCGCCCGCGATGCGGCCCGGACGTTCGAGCAGCCCCTGGATGGCAAGTCCGGTCATGGACTTGCCGGCGCCGGATTCGCCGACCACCCCAAGGATTTCGCCCGGACGGATAGAGAGGCTTACATCCGAAAGCGCCGTAACGGTGCCGCGGCGGTTCGGAAACTCCACCTTGAGATTTTTGACGTCGATGACCGGTTCCCTTGCCTCAACCATTGTCGGCCTCGATCGGATAACTGGGCGGGAAAATCTCCGAAACGGGCGGATGGTTCCAGCTCCGCTCGGGATACTTGGCAATCAGCCCGTCATATTGCGCCTGCGCCCGCTGCCGTGCTTTTTCCATGTCGAAGCTTGCCAGCCGGCGATCCAGCATCGAGAGGCGGCCATCGACGAAGACGGCCCGCGTCGCCTTGCCGGAGCCGCCGATGACCAGCGTCGTGATCGGATCGACGGAAGGCGCCATGATCGCGTCGTCCAGGCCGAAGACGGCGATGTCGGCGCGTGCGCCTGGCGACAGGTGCCCAAGATCCGGGCGTCCGAGCGCGCGTGCGCCGCCCAGCGTTGCCGCGTCGAAGAGATCGGCGCAGCGGACCCGATCGGGTGCATGATCGTTGATGCGGCAGGTGATCAGCCCGACGAGCAGATTCATCAGCATGTCGGGCGGCGTGGTATCCGTGCCCATGGCGATGTTGATGCCGCGCTCGCGGCACTTCGAGAAGGAGTTGAGCGTCGAACCGCTGCGCCCCGAGACGAGGGGACAGTGCACGATGGAAACGCCATGCTCGGCGTAAAGGCCGAGATCGTCCGCGGTCGCATTGGTGGCGTGCGGCGCGATCAGCCGTTTGCTCAGCAACCTGTTCCTGGCGAGCCAGGCAGGAGCGGTCGAGCCGTGCAGCATGCGCACCGTATCGACTTCCATCGTGCCCTGCGCCATGTGCAGGCGGAACTTGCAGTCGAGATCGCGCGCGGCGGCATCCGTGCGCTGCAGCAGGGCGAGCGTCGATGTCTCGACCCGATCGGGCGCCAGCATGCCGCGCACGAGATCCCCATGCCTGCCGTTCTGCCGATTGATATAGGCAACGGCGTCATTCAGGCCCTGAAACCCACGCTCCTCGTCGAAGACAGGCACCATCTTGCCCGGCGCTTCCAGCACCATTCCGCCGGAACGATAGGCAGGGCTGAGATAGACCCGAAGGCCGAGCTCGCCGGCCGCATCGGCGGCGGCATCGAACTCGGCGACGGTTTCCCCCCATTCGCGATAGAACAGCGATGCGATGGGCGCGGCGGTCGTGATGCCGTTCAGCAGAAGCTGGCCGAAGGCGAAGCGCTTCTGGAACGCCAGCTCTTCTTCGCCGTACATTTCATAAGGCCCGGCTTCCACATAGGAGCGCGGCCAGACGCGGCCCTTGGCCCAGCCCGGATGGTTGTCGATGCCGAGGATCGTCGTATCGAGATCCGACAGGGCGTCGAGATCGATCAGGCCGGGGCTGATGAGCGCATTGCCGAAATCGATGCGGCGCGCCACCTCGCCGGGAAAGCGATATCCGACGAATAGGATGGCCCCATTCTCGAACACGACCTCACCGTGGCGCAGCAGCGTGTGGCCACCGTGCGTGTGGCCGACAACCCAGCTTGCCGTGATCAGAGTGCGCCCTTCCGGGCGACGACCAAGCGAAAGGTCTGCAAAATCCTGCGACATCAAGGCATCTCCACTATGGCCTGTCCCTGGCGTGCCACCACGCGGCCGCGCTTGACGACCAGCGGGCGCGGGGCGACATCGACCACGGCATGGGCGAGCGTCTGGCCGGCCAGCAGCGTGAAATCGGCGTCACAGCCGACCTTCAGGCCATAATTCTCCAGTTCCATGACGTCCGCGCCGCCCTGCGAAACGACATGCAGAACATGTTCCAGATCGCGATCCGAGCGCAGGCCGTTCTTCATGCCGATCACCTTGGCGCGGTCCAGCATGTCGGGCTGGCCCCACGGACCCCAGGTGTCGCGGATGCCGTCGCAACCGCCGCCGACGCGGACGCCGGCTTCCTTGAGACGCATGATGGAGGGCACGGCCGCCGAAGGCGCGCCGGTGGTCAGGATCGCGACATCGAGCTTTGCGATCTCGTCGATCAGCTTGCCGACGCGCAGGTAATCGTTCATGCCGAGAGCGAAGGCATGGCTGATGGCGACCTTGCCCTGCATGCCGTTGGCGCGGATGCGCTCGAACATCATCTCCATCGTGAAGGCGCCGAGATCGCCGGCCTCATGCAGATGAATGTCGATCGGAACACCGTGCTTGGTGGCAAGGGCGAACAGGATATCGAGCTGGCCCTTGGGGTCGCGGTCGATGCCGCAGGGATCGATGCCGCCGAGCACTTCGCAGCCCTGGCGCAGCGCCTCGTCAAGCAATTCCACCGTGCCCGGCATGACCATGACGCCGGATTGCGGGAAGGCGACGATCTCGATGTCGATGATGCCGTCCAGTTTCTCGCGCGTTTCCCATACGCCCTCGACCAGGCGCAGGCCATGGGTCGGATCGATATCGACATGGCTGCGAATATGGCTGGCGCCGTGCGCCGCCAGCCCGATGGCGTGGCGCATGGACTGGCGATGCGGGTCGATGCCGATTTCCAGGCGGTGCTCGCGCTCGAAATCGATACGTTCGCGCAGGATCGCGGCGCGGTTGTTCACATGCCAGGGCATGCCCCAGGTCGTCTTGTCGAGATGGGTATGCGCGTCGATCAGGCCGGGGGCGACGATGGCATTGCCGCCGTCCTCGATCACCATGCCCGGCTCGGCCTCGAAGTTACCGAAGCCGGCAATCTTCCCGTCGCGGATCAGAATATCGCAGGTTTCGCCCGCCATGGGCCGGACATTGCGCAGCAGAAGATTGTTCATGAACTTACCTCAGTTTCGGATTGAGCGCGTCGCGCAGCCAGTCGCCGAGGAGATTGACGGCGACGACGAGCAGGCAGAGCTGAATGACGGGGAACAGCACGATCCACCACGAACCGGAAAACAGGAACTGGTTGCCGATGCGAATGAGCGTGCCGAGCGAAGGCTGGCTCGGCGGCATGCCGATGCCAAGGAAGGATAGCGTCGCCTCGGTGAGGATCGCCATGCCGAAATTGAGCGTCGCGGCGACCATGATCGGCGTCAGCGTATTGGGCAGGATATGCTTTGCCATGATGCGGCGGGCAGGCACGCCGATCAGCCTTGCTGCCTGTACGTAGTCTTTCCCGCTTTCGACGATGGCCTGCGCCCGCACCGTGCGGGCATATTGCACCCAGCTCGACAGCGCGATGGCAAAGACGAGCACGGCCGAAGCGCCGATTTCGCGCAGGCTTTCCGGCAACATCTGCCGCACGACGGTCGAAACCAGAATGGCGACGAGAATGGTCGGGATCGAGAGCATGACATCGCCGATGCGCATCAGCAGGTTGTCGATGAAGCCGCCGAAGAAGCCGGCAACGAGGCCGGCGATCATGCCGATCACCAGCGACAGCACGACCGAGGCGAGGCCGATGACGATGGAGATGCGCGTGCCGTAAAGGATGGCCGACAGCATGTCCCGGCCCTGTGTATCGGTGCCGAGCAGATAGGGCATCTCGCCGCCATCATGCCAGATCGGCGGCAGTTCGGCCTTCCACATGTCGAGCTGGGCGCCGTCATAGGGGTTTTGCGGCGCGATCAGCGGTGCCAGGGTCGCCGTCAGGACGAGGATCGCAAGCACGGTCGCGCCGATGATCGCCGCCTTGCTGTGCGTGAACGACCACCACAGGTCGCTGTTGCGGAGCCGCTTGAGGCGCGACGGACGCGCGGCCTTTTCCAGCTTTGAAATTTCCGACAGTTCCATGGTCATCGACGGGCTCCTGGTTTCGATCAGCGTGCGGTGCGCAGGCGGGGATCGATCACCGCGTAGGCGATGTCCACCAGCGTATTGAGCACGACAAAGATGAAGGAGATGATGCAGAGATAGGCCGCCATCACCGGGATATCGAGGAAGGTGACGGCCTGGATGAAGAGCATGCCCATGCCCGGCCACTGGAACACGGTCTCCGTGATCAGCGCGAAGGCGATCAGCGACCCGACGTTCATCGCGGTCATGGTGACGACCGGCATCAGACAGTTGCGCAGGGCGTGACGAAAATAGATGCGCCAGCGCGGAATGCCGCGCGCTCGGGCGAATTTCACATAGTCGGAGCGCAGCACTTCCAGCATTTCGGCGCGCACCAGACGCATGACAAGCGTGATCTGATAGAGCGAGAGCGCGATCGACGGCAGGATCAACGCCGCGCGGCCCGACGGTGTCAGGAAGCCCGTCGACCACCAGCCGATCTGCACGACGTCGCCGCGGCCGAAGGCGGGCAGCCAGCCCATGGTGACGGAGAAGGCCAGGATGAGCAGGATGCCGACGACGAAGCTGGGCAGGGACACGCCGATGATGGAGAGAAACTGCAGACCCTCGGTGTACCACTTGCCGCGCTTGATGGCCGTCAGCACGCCCAAGGGAAGGCCGAGCACCAGCGAAATCAAGGTTGCGACGAAGACGAGTTCCAGCGTGGCGGGGAAACGCTCGGCGATCAGCGGCAGGACTTGCTGGCCATTGCGATAGGAGACGCCAAAATTTCCCTCGGACGCATTGACGACGAACCGGATATATTGCGTCGGCAGGCTGTCGTTCAAGCCCAACCGCTCGCGCAGCGCGGCGCGATCCGCCTGAGACGCCTGCTCGCCGACCATCATTTCGACAGGGTCGCCCGCAAGCCGGAAGATCAGGAATGCCAGCAGGGCGACGGCAAGCATCACCAGAATGGCATTCCCGAGGCGCTTGATGATGAAAACCAGCATGAGAACCTCCCGGCTTCGCTTGGTCTTTCGGCAAGGCTGCCCGATAAGACCCGGCTGAATTCAGTCGAGGAAGTGAAGAAAGAACAGCCGCAGCCGCGCGCAAACGATGTGTCGTCCGACCCTGCCGCAAGCCGGCAGCCACCGCCGCACGAACATCGCCCGCTGCGAACAAACCTCCCTCGCTCCCTAGTCAGCATTAACGCAGATATTTGAAAGTTGTCAACTTGATTGTCGACAATATTGAACCCTTATGTATCTCAATCAGGTTTTCCACCGGTAAGCCGGCGGGCCGCTCTGCCGCAGGCGGAGCATATGCCCGCCATTGTGACGGCGATTGCGGAAATCTTGTCGAAGGATCGGCCGGCCGACGAAAAAAGCGCCTTGCAGGGTTTGCAAAGCGCTCCATCTTCCTTCGTCGTCGCGGTTTGGCGGCTGCTATTCGGCCATCTGCGTCAGCCACAGGCGCGGCTTGTTGTCGGCCCGGAAATCGATGCTCTTGACCTTGTTCAGCAAGGCCCAGGCGATGGGCTGCTGATGCAGGGGAATGAGCATGACCTGATCCTTGGTGATTTTCAGCGCCTGAGCTTCCAGGGCCAGCCGCTTGTCATTGTCCGGCTCCTGCGCTGCCTCCGCGACCAGCTTGTCAAGGTCGGGGTTGGACCAGCCGCCGTAGTTGGAAACGCCCATGGCGCCGTTGCGCGTCGAAAGGACCTGCGAGAGCAGGGAGTAGGCATCGAGGGTCGGCTCGTTGGCCCAGCTCAGGTTGAAGACATCGGCCTTGCCGTTGCTGCGCTTGGATGTCTGCACCGCACGCGGAGCGATATCGATGTTCGGCTGGAAGCCGCCGCGCTTCAGCATGTTGGTGACGCCCGAGCAGATATCCTCCTCGTTGATGCTCTCGTCGTTCATGCACATGTAGGTGAAGGCCAGGTTCTTCTGGCCGGCTTCCTCCAGCAGTTTCTGGGCGAGCTTGGGGTCGGCCGGCTGGTAGGTATCGAGATCCTTGACGTAGCCGGGAAGTTCCGGCGCGATCAGCGAGCCGGACGGCCGCGCCAGGCCGCGCATGACTTTCTTGTTGATCAGATCGCGGTCGATGGAGGCTTCGAAAGCCTGGCGCACGCGCAAGTCGTTGAATGGATTGGGACGTCCGTCCTCCAGCTTTTCCTTGCGGTTGAAGGCGATGAAGACGGTACGCAGCTCCGTGCGCTTCTTCACGGTGATATTGGGCGTGGATTCAAGACGCGGCAGATCCTGGATCGGCGCGGAATCGATGAAGTCGATCTCGCCGGACAGCAAGGCGGCAACGCGCGTGGCGGCGGAGGCGATCGGTACGAACTCGATGCGGTCGAGATTGTGCTTTTTCTGATCCCACCAGCCGGGATTGACGACCAGCACCGTCTTGCTGTCGGGTACGCGGCTTTCAAGCTTGAACGGGCCGGTGCCGTTGGTATGCATCGTCGCATAGCCTTCGACCTTCGAGGCGAAATCGGTCGGCTTTTCGCTGCCGTTGTCTTTCAGCCATTTGGCATTGAATATGAAGATATTGGTGATGTCGTTCAGGAACAGCGAGGTCGATGCGGAAACCTCGATATCGACGGTATAGTCGTCGACTTTCTGGATGCCGACATAGAGCGGAATGTTGCCGCGCAGCGGCGAAGCGGGATCGGATGCACGCTTGAAGGACGCGACCACATCGTCGGCGGTGAAGTCCGCGCCGTTCTGGAACTTCACGCCCTTGCGCAGGGTGAAGCGCCAATGCTTGTTGTCGATCAGCTTCCATTCGGTGGCAAGCGCCGGTTCGATCTTGAAGTTCGCGTCGTAGCGAACCAGCCCTTCGTAGATATGGTTGAGAAAAGCGAGATTCGACGTGGACGGGACTGAATCCGGGTCCAGCGAATAGATGTCCGCCCGGCTGCCCCAGCGCAATGTGGCTGCGTCCGCCGGCGCGGCGATGGCCGCCGCCGCCAGTGCGGCAATGATGACCTTTTTGAAATGAAGCATTGATTCCTCCCTCCGGTATGATGGGCTCTGTTCCCATTTGCTCCGAAGTATCGATGTGACCTTTTCTATTGTCAATAAAATTGTTGACAATTATCGTATCCAAAGTCCGAACGGATCAGCGGCACTTCACGCGTAGACACAGAGGAGGAAAGTGTGGAAGGTTTGTTACTGGTGCATGGAACGATCGTTACCGTCGATGGGGAGCGACGCATCATCGAGGATGGAGGTCTGGCGATATCGGCGGACCGGATCGTCGACATCGGCACCGCCGCGGAGCTGATGCCCCGTCATGCGGACAAGAGAATTATCGATTGCCGCGGCAAGCTGATCATACCGGGTCTGATCGACGCCCACGGCCACGCCGGACACGCGTTGATCCGCAGCATCGCCGCCGATACCAACGGCATGTGGATGCGGGTGGTGACGCCAACCTATTATCACTATGTCACGCGCGACTTCTGGTATGCGGACGGGCTCGTGTCGGGGCTTGAGCGGCTGCGCGCGGGCGTGACGACGGGTGCGAGCATCATCACCTCGATGCCCCGCAGCGACGACCCGGTCTTCGCCATCAACCACGCGCGCGCCTATAGCGAACTCGGCCTGCGCGAGATCGTATGCGTCGGTCCTTCGGGGCTGCCGTGGCCGCATCCCGTCACGCGCTGGGAAAGTGGCAGGCCCGAGCGCCGCCATATCGCCTTCGAGGAGATGATCGAAGGCTCGGAGGCCGTGATCGAGGCGGTGAACGGCAGCGCGGATGGCCGTATCAGCGTATTCCTGACCCCCTTTACCATCGTCCCATCGGTCGAGCCGTCCAATGCTTCGACGCCGGATCAGGCGGTCAATCTGACGGATGACGATCGCATGCAGGCACGCCGGGTTCGGGAGACTGCCCGCAAATGGAATGTACGCATCCATTCCGATGCTTTTGCCGGCCAGATCCGCATGGCGTTTCAGGACAAGGAGAATGCTCTTCTCGGACCCGATGTGCATCTGCAGCACTGCTGGGGGATTTCGCATGAGGAGATGGATATCCTGGCCGAGACCGGAACTCATGTCACCCATGCGCCGCCAGGTCGATCCACGCCGATTCTGGAAATGATGGCCAGAGGCATTCCGCTGGCGATCACCTCGGACGGCGTCTCGCCGAGCCGGCATTTCGACATGTTCCAGACCGCCAGGCTCGCCCAGTCGACACAGCACATCCTGCATAACCACGATCGCTATCTGCTGCCGCCGGGCAAGATCTTCGAGATGATCACCATCGATGCCGCAAAGGTTATCGGCATGGAACATGAAATCGGATCGCTCGAGATCGGCAAGAAGGCGGACATAGCCATCATCGACATGCGAAAGCCGCATCTGATGCCCAACTGGATGCCGGTCCACCGCCTCATCCATCAGGTTCTGGGAAGCGACGTCGACACCGTGATCGTCGACGGCAAGCTGCTGATGGAAGCCGGCAAGGTGCTGACCGCCGACATCGAAGCCGCACTCGATTTCGGCCAGCAGGAAGCCCTGGCGCTTGTCGAGCGCGCCGGACTGCAAGCCCATATGCATGATCCCGGCTGGGGCAAGCTGCAACGCACGTTCCGCGAGCCGGTCCATCCGCCCCAGCCCCCCGAATGCTGGAATACTTGACCGGCGCGGATATTCTGGCAGCCGGCATGCCGGTCATGCAGACGTGCCTCGATGCGCAGGATTGAGAGATGGAGGTCTTTTCCGATGGAAAGGTGATACCTCCGTTGCGAAGGACGTTTTCTTCGGTGACGAGATGCGGCGGCCTGGGTGTTTCCTGAAATGGGCGCCGCTTCCTCTCGGCTGGCTGCGCCTGCCCGCAGCGCGTATCTCCTCGCTTGCCGTCCAAGAATTGAAAAGCCGCGAAACAAATCGGATTGCAAGGCAAAAAAGGGGCTGGAGCGCCGGCTGCGGCATTGCCTTGCGGCGGACGGTCGCCTTCCGTCATCTGCCGCTTGTATGCGTCGATGATCTCGCCGCCCGTCGCGAGCCGGACTTCGCTTCGTGACGCGATATGCTTCAGCGCCTCTCCGGAATGTTTCGCGCGATGCGGAACGCCGGCAAGGAAGGAGTGCAGGCCTGTGGCCATCATCCGTCCTGTCTTTGCCTGTCGTGACGCTCATGGGAGGATGGGGCTGTTCGTCATTGGTCCAGTCGGCAATACAGCCGATGCCGTTCCCACTCCCGTATGTCGAGCGTGTGATTGCTTTCGCTCGGCGTCCGTCGCCGACGGCGCCGAACATCGGATGACCGAACTCCACCATCCTTAGCCGACAATCCGAAATCGTGTTCTGCCGGGCCTGCCAGGCCTCCGATCGGCGCGTTCCAGAGGTTGCGCTTCTTATCGTCATGTCCGGTATCGATTGCACACGGGCCAGCGGTTGCGGGTCGCGATGGTGATAAAACTAACAAATATGTTGACAGGTGTTGGTAATATAACGAATATGCCGCCTGTCAATTATTCCGTTTGCGTTGGGAGGCGCGACCATGGGCATATCAAAACGATTCTCGTTGGCATCGGCGGCATTCGCACTGGCGATCTCCGCCTTTGCCTCTGATCCCGCCTTGTCGGCGGATCTAATTCGTATTGTTTCCCCTTACCGGACGACGACGCTCGACCCTATGCGCTCGGCGTCGGCGGGCAACATCGAGACCTACGGGCAGATCTATGCGCGTCTCTTGCGACGCGACCCGGACAGCGGAGCACTCCAACCGGGTCTCGCCGAACGCTGGGAAATTTCCGATGATGGCCGCGTGTATACGTTCCATCTTCGTGATGCCCAGTTCTCAAACGGCACTCAGATCACGGCGGATGACGTGGTGTTCAGCCTGTCGCGCATTCACGGCGATAAGCAGTCAGCCTATCCCGCGCCGCTGGAAGCGATGGATACGATCGTGGCAAAGGATCCAAAGACGGTCGTCATCACGCTAAAGTCCGCCTTCGCACCGTTCCTGGACAATCTCGAGATCTGGAATATGGGCATAGTCTCCAAGGCGGACGTCGATGCGCGAGGCGTCGAAAAGGCCTTTGCCGACATGCCGGTGACTTCGGGTCCATACAAGGTCAAGGAATGGAAGCCGAATGAGATGCTCGTGATTGAGCCCAATCCTCATTACTGGCGCACCGGTTATCCGAAGTCGGACGCAACCGTTGAATTGCGGGAAGTGACTTCGCCCGAGACCCGGATCGCGATGCTCAAGGCGGGCGAGGCTGAGGTGGTGCGCAGCGTGCCGTGGACCCAGATCGCCGACCTGAAGGCAACGAAGGGCATCGACATGCGGCTCGAGCCATCGACGACCATCTACATGACGCTGCTCGATCACAAGCGCGAACCATTCTCGAATCTGAAAGCACGGCAGGCCGCGGCGGAAGCGCTCGACAGCAAGGCGATAGCCAAGGCGGTCACGCTTGGCAACGCCCAGGTCGCGAACACGACCCTGCCGATGATCGATTTTCACGATAATGATTATCCCGGTATTCCCTACGATCCCGTCAAGGCGAAGGCTCTTCTGCAGGAATCCGGTATGATGGGTCACGAGGTCAAGATCCTCGCAATGTCCGGTCCGACCGAGCAGGTCGCTTTGCTTCTCCAGGCGCAGTGGCAGGCAATCGGCCTGAAGCCAACCATTGTTAACGTCGACGTCGGCGCGTGGTGGGACGCGATCGGCAAGGGCGACTACGATGCGACCCCCTCTTCCTGGTATAACGAGACGACCGATCCCGATCTCGCCGTTCGCTGGGCGGTGTGCGGCACATGCGGGTCCAATTCCTACAGCACGTACTACAACAACCCAAAGGTCAACGATCTCGTGGAGCAGGGAACTCGGGAAACCGATCCTGTCAAGCGCGCGGCGATTTACAAGGAGATTCAGAAAATCTCCCATAGTCACACGTTAAGCGACTGATTTTCCTAAAAACGCTTGCAAATCAACGTGTTTTGCTAGAAGCAATGCTATAAAACTTGCTATAAAACGAGGTTTATGGGCATGGCAAAATCCGTTGGCAGAAAAGAGAAGATCGGCAAGAACATAGACTTCTATCGCGGGCAGTGGCGCGCGATCATTCGAATCCCGAAAGAGCTGCAACCGTTCATTCTCAAGAAGGACGGCACGCCGCGCACGACCCTAGAGGAATGGCTAGGCGCTGATCCAAGGATTGCAGAGAAGCGCTCACACGCCGTGCTTGCACGCTTCCACGAGCAGCTGGACCTTGCCAAAGCCCACCTTGCCACAAGCAAGCCGACGCTCGCCGGTGCGGCTAAGGCGGCATTCAAAGCCGAACTCGCTTACGATCTACGCGAGCGCCTGCTCACGGATCGTGCAGTCATTCCCGGCGCGGAACAAACCTACCTCGATAAGCTTCGGCTGGTCTCGGCTGGACTGATCACCGGCGATGAAGCCGAAGCGCTGATAGGCTATGCGGCTGACGATCTCATAACCAAGGGGCTTGCCGTCGCCTCGACGCCCACGCAGCGCGCCGAACTGCTCAAGGTGCTTGCCAGTGTCCGCATGGACTCGGTCGCGGTCTCTCAGAGCCGTGACGCCGGCCAGGCGCACCCGCCAGAAGCTCGCACGCCGCAGTTGCTCGAACCCGATCCGGCACCCTTGCCACCGATCAATCCGCCGGCACCCACAAAACCGGACGGCATGACACTTGAGCAGCTGCTCGAAAAATTCCATGGCGAACGCGGCGGAGCAGAAAGGACGAAGACCGAACGCAATGTTGCTATTCGCATGCTCGGCGGTTTCCTCGGCAAGACCTTCCCGGTCCAGAAGATCACCCGCGCCAACATGCTCGCCTACAAGGACGCGCTCCGTCAGACACCCGTCAATAGCCAGCAGCGCTTTCCGGACATGACCATAGTCCAGGCTGCGAAAGCCAATGCACAACGCAAGCAGCCCTATCCGGTATTACAAGCCGCGACGATCAACGGGAAATGGCTCATGCATATCAGCGCCATTTTCAGCTGGGCGGCGAACAACGATCTTATGCCCAGCAATCCGGCGAAAGGCGTCAAGATCGATGTCGGCAAGGGCTTCAAGGAGCCGACGCGTGTCTCGTTCTCGAATGAGGACCTCGCGGTGATCTTCGGCAATCCCTTTTTCAAAGAGGTAGAAACCTACGAAGATCGACACTGGGCGATCCTGCTCGCCCTCTACACCGGCGCGCGATCATCCTCCGAAATTCAGCGGGTTAAGCTGACCGACATTTACGAGGAGCAAGGCGTTCCGGTCATACATCTGATCGAAGCAACGAAGAATGTCCATTCGAAGCGCCTCGTGCCGATCCATAAAGACCTCATTGAATTGGGCTTCCTCGACCGCGTGCAGGCGCTACGCGACCAAAAAGAGACCAAGCTGTTTCCGACATGGGAGCCAAAGAACAAGATCAATAACTGGTTCCTCAACACCTACAAAAAGAAAGTCGGCATCAATGATCGCCGCAAAGTCTTTCATTCGTTTCGGCATAGCCTGAAAACCGCGCTCGCTCGCTACGGCGTCAACCGCGATATCAGCGATCTGATCACCGGCCACAAGGACCAGTCCGTAGGCGGCATCTACATCAGCGATCAAGCCCTGACGATGGTGCAGGCAATGAACGAAGGCATCAACCGCGTTGACTTCGGCGTCAAAGGATACCTCGATACAAAATAGACCACAAAAATTGATGTTTTTGGCCTAAATCATCAATTTTGGTGAAATAATTTGCCGGGAGGGATTCCAATCCTCAATCAACTATGGGAAAATATTTCCAAGTTGGATTGAGGACGTAACGTAATGAAGTTTGCCGGTATTGTTTCAGGTGCAAAGAAAGCCTTTGGCTTTCCGGTAGAACAGAAGGCGTATTCCCTCAACAGCACTGAATTCGCAGAGGCGTTCAACTATCGCCCTACTTATTCCGGCGTCAATGTCGGCGGACAGCAGGCACTTAATGTTCCTGCCGTCTTGCAGGCTGTCCGTCTAATCTCTGAAACGATTGGCTCTCTACCAGTCAAGCTCTACCGCGACGGCCCCAACGGCAAGGAAGAGGCCAAAGACCACCCGGCCTACAAGCTGGCCCATAGCCGCGCCAACGCCGAATTCAGCGCTGGCAATCTCCGCGAACTGCTCACCAAGAATGCACTGCTCTACGGCAGCGGCTTCGGTCGCGTGCAGCGCTTCGATGACGGTTCGCCCTTCGAAATCTACCGGATCAAGCACGGCTGCACCTCGGTCTACGAGGACGACATCACCGGCTTTCTGGAATATCATGTCTCCTATCCAGGCGGCACGACGATCTTCCCCCACAGCGACATTCTGCACATTTCTACCTTTGATGGCGTCTCGCCCATCACTCATGGCAGGGAGGCAATCGGTCTCGCTGCCATTCTTGAGCGTTCGGCGGCACAGCTGTTTGCCTCTGGCGCAAAGCCCTCGGTCATCATCAAGACCCAGATCGCCGACAATGACGCAGGCGCAAACAAGTGGAAGAATATCCGCAAGGATTTCCAGCGCTGGCAGGAAGACCCGCGCGAGCCGCTAATCCTCCCGCCCGCATCCGACATTGAACAGCCGGTTATGTCTTCGACGGATGCTCAGTTTATTGAGAACCGCGTTTTCCAGCTCGATGAAATAGCTCGGGCATTCGGGGTTCCCCAGACGCTTCTCTTCGAACTCAATCGCGGCACATGGTCAAATAGTGAGCAGCTTGCACAGCAGTTCCTTACGCTCTGCCTGCGTCCATGGCTTGATCGCTGGCAGGACGCCTATGCCGTTTGCCTGCTCACCGAAGAAGAGCGCGACACCTATTATTTCGAATTCGTTGTCGATGATCTGCTTCGCGCCGACAGCACCGCCCGCGCAGAAATCTTCGCCAAGCTCATTGCAGCACGCGCAATGACCCCGAACGAGGCACGCGCCGCAATGAATATGCCGCCCCTTCCCGGTGGCGACGAACTCATGAACCCCCACACCATCAGCAGCGCCGCACCTGTCCAGGTGCCGGCCAAGGAGTAAATTATGGCTAGTGAAATTCAGCAGTCTTTCAGGATCGATTATCTTGACTTCGCCGTCAAGATTCCGCCGTCGCTTGAAAGTCCTCTTAGGGGAGAACTTTCGGATTGCATTCGAGCCGCTATCGAGAAGGCGCGTTCGAGCTTTTTTGAAAAAGCCGTCATGCCCGGCATGACCAAGCGCCTAGCTAGGCTTGTTGTGTCCGGCGACCTGACAAAGGAAGAGGCGGACGCGCTGTTTGACCTCTATTATTTGCAGGAACCATGGTGGAAAACCGAAACACCATGGTTTGAGCGTCATGGCAAGTTGACGCCGGAAGAAGCTGCCGACCTTGAGGCTGGCACCTACGGCTTCGGATCGCCGAAGCAGGCAGAGCGCCCGATCACGATCAAAGTCCACATCGCCGGTATCGAGCGTGACATCGAGGAAAAGCTAAAGCCCGCTCTCAAAAAGGCGGTCAACGAAGTTCTCTCCGAATTCATCGGGAGTCTTGAAGTCGGCCTGACGGAGACCGCCCAGTGATCTCCCATACCGCCTTCTTCGGCGACGGCACTTACGTCTTCGCCTTCCCATCCAAGGAACTCATTGAAGAGCTAGAGCGCAAGACCGGCGTCGGTATCGGCGGTCTCTTCCGTCGTTTCCGCACGTCCGATTACAGCCTGGCCGACGTGCTCAATGTTATCCGTATCGGTCTCGTGGGCGGCGGTCTCAATCCGAAGCGCGCCGACGAGCTTGTGAACCTCTATGCAGTCGGTCAGCCGCTCGCAGATGTCTTTGCCGTCGCGGATGGTGTCATCGCAGCTCTCTTCTTCGGCAGCGAAGAACCCACACCGGAGCCGAGTGAAACCCCTTCTCTTATTCCGGTCGAAGAAGGCAGCGCTCTTCATGATCAGCTTGCCGACAAGATGGCGGCGGCTGCCTCCAAGGCAATCAAACAGGTGGCAGCATGAAGTATTGGGGCATAGGTGAATGGCTGACATTTGTCTTTCTTCCAATGATCGGCTTCGCGCTCATTAGCATCGTTGTATACGCCGCTATTGCAGATACAACGAACAATCACCGCCTGATGCAGCAGTGTATGGCTGACGGCTATAAGGAATACGAATGCGCTCCCCTCTTGCGAGGTAGGAGTCGTGCAGTCCGTATGCCGATGCTGATGATGCAAGGTGGCCGCTAATGACGGACACCGGCACTTTCGAAGTCAAAGCCGACGTCACCATCGATGACGCTGGCACTGTAACCGGCCTTGCTTGGCCGTTCGGCAAGCCCGACAGCACCGGCGATCTTATCGAGCCGACTGCCTTTAGCTTCGCACCGGAAATTCCGATGATCGTTGAACACGAGCAGCGCGACGTTGTCGGCATCTGGAACGATTTGGAAGTCACCGCCAAGGGCTTGGAGGTCAAAGGCCGCTTGTTTGTCGAAGGCGTTGAACCCGCCCGCAAGGCACGTCGCAATCTCAAGGCCGGTATCATGCGCGGCCTGTCCATTGGCTATCAGCTTCATGAAGCCAAAGCTCGACCGGAAGGCGGGCGCATCCTGACTGATCTCACCATCACAGAAATCAGCCTTTGCAAGCGCCCGGTCCACCCGGACGCCCGCACCACAGAAGTCAAATCCATCATCAAGGAATCCAGTATGGAAGAAGAAATGAATCCCGGCGTTGTCACTCCGGGCGAAACTGTCGTTAGCCCCGCATCTGTTGGAGCTTCGGAAGAAGTGAAGGCTCTCAAGGCGCTTCAGGAAGAAGTCAAGGCTCTCAAGGCCAAGGCAAATCGTCCAGTCGGCACCGTTCAGCAGACTGAGAACGCAGCCGGCGACTTCGAACGCAAAGCGTTCGTTGACTTCGCCCGTCGCGGCGTCGAACGTATGGAGCAGAAGGCAGCAACCACACTTGTCGCCTCCGATGACAGCCAGGGCGGCTATCTCGCTCCGCAGGAGTTCGGCAACGAAATCCTGAAGAGCGTTGTCGAGTTCTCGCCGATCCGCTCCTACGCCCGAGTGATCACCATCAGCTCCGGCGAAGTCACCTATCCGCGCAAGGTTTCCGGCACGACCGCATCTTGGCTGGACGAAACCGCAGCCGCTCCGCAGTCCGACATGACCTTTGAGCAGGTCTCGCTCAAGCCGTATCGCATGGGCACGTTCGCAGACATTTCGTCTCAGCTGCTCGAAGACAACGCCTATAACCTCGAAGGCGAACTCGCTGCCGACCTCGGCGAATCTTTCGGCAAGATGGAAGCAGCCGCTTTCGTTTCCGGTGACGGCAACGGCAAACCGACCGGCCTGCTTGAAGCTCCCGGTATCGCCGAAGTCACGACCGGCAACGCTGGCACCCTCGGCACCGATCCGGCTGCAACGATCATCGGCATGTTCCACAAGGTTCCGTCCGTTGTTGCCCAGAACGGCGCATGGATGATGAACCGCGCAACGCTCGGCACGCTCCGCAGCCTGAAGGACGATACGGGCCGCTTCATCCTGCTCGATCCGATCTCGGCAGGCGCACCGGCAACCCTGCTCGGTCGCCCGATTGTCGAGTGCATCGATATGCCCGACATCGACGCCGACGAATATCCGATCGTCTTTGGCGATTTCAGCGGCTACCGGATTGTCGACCGCGTCGGCCTGACGGTTCTCCGTGACGCCTTCACGCAGGCTACCAAGGGCGTTGTTCGTTTCGTCGCACGCCGTCGCGTGGGTGGCGATGTCACGAACCCAGACCGCTTCCTGAAGCTGAAGGTTGCCGCCTAAGCCATGACCAGCAGCCGCCCAGCCTATGAGGAAATCATGATCTCGCATAACGGCAACGTTTTGCGGCTCCGACCCTCATTGCGTGCGGCTGCAACTCTTGAGGCTCGCTACGGCTTCCCAGCGCTCTACAAAGCCCTGGACGAATTTAATCTCACGATCATCTCCGAAATCATCCGCGCGACAGTCATCCGCGCGGATGACGCGGCTTTCCTGTCCGTCCTTGCGGGAAAGCCGCTCTTCCCCTTCTTCCTCGCTGTCCAGCAGCCGCTCTTTCAGCTGCTCGAACTCTTCGCGCCCGCGCCCGATCCGAAAGCCAAGCCATCGACCGGCAAGGGCAAGCCGATCACATGGCAGGCGCTCTACAAGGCGCTCTATGATCAGGCTACCGGCGCACTCGGTTGGACCCCAGATCAAGCATGGAACGCGACGCCGACCGAGATTGATCGCGCCTACGCCGCCCATATCGAGCACCTTGTCAGGATCGGCACTCTTATCCGCGACAAGGATAACGAACCCGACCATGACCCCCAAGAGGAAGTCACCGAGCAGGAAGTCCGCACCGGCCTAGACAAACTCAGAAAGCACACCGGGAAATAACCATGCGCACCATCTACCTACATGGCGATCTGGGCAAACGTTTCGGCTCCGAACACCGCCTTGATGTCCAGACCGCAGCCGAGGCTGTGCGTGCGCTCTGTGTCAACTTTCCCGGCTTCGAAGGCGTCATGCGCCACGGCCAATTCCATGTTGTTCGCGGCAAGAGCATCGATCATGGCCGCGATCTCGACATCGATCTTTGCCAAACCTACAAACTCGGTAAGGCTCCGCTCCATATCGCCCCTTACATCGTCGGCTCGAAACGCGGCGGCGCGCTCAAGATCGTTCTCGGCGTTGCCCTGATCGGTGCTGCTTTCGTGTTCTCAGGTGGCACGCTCGCAACTGCAATCGCTCCCGGCGTTCTCGGCAACGTCACCTACGGTAACATGGCCCTTCTCGGCCTTGCTCTTGCCGCAGGCGGCATCAGCCAGATGCTCTCTCCGCAGAACAAGCCCGACAAGAAAGAGGATAGCTACCTCTTCACCGGTCCAGGCAACACTTACGACCAGGGCAGCGCCCTGCCGCTTGTCTATGGCGAGGTTATTACCGGTGGCGTGGTTGCTTCCATCGGCGTCGATATCGAACAGCTCGGTAGTTAGCCATGACCAAACCACCCCGCATCTGCCCCTGCAACGAGAAAGTTGCTCATGGCGTTCTCTGCACCTGCCAGCGCAAAGCCAAGCAGCAACGCGACCAGCGCCATGTTCGACCTACCGCTCACAAGCGCGGCTATAACCACGCATGGCGCAAAGCCAGCAAGGAATATCTAGCTCTCTATCCGCACTGCGTCATGTGCGCAGCGAGCGGCATCAACAACCTCGCCAGCGTAGTCGATCATATCATTCCGCACAAAGGCGACGATGTTCTCTTTTGGAGTCGATCCAACTGGCAATCCCTCTGTCATCCGCACCACAACTCCACCAAGCAGCGCCTAGAGAAATCAAAGTGACCCCAGCCGAAGCCCGCCAGATCGACCAGGAAGAATTCGCAGCCGAGTGCGCAGCCGCACGCCAGCGCGCCCGCATCTATGTAGCCGAGTGCCGCCAGCGCACCCAACGGCGCATCGATGAATGGCTAGGCCGCGCACCAGAAGCAAAGATGACATGGCGCACTGACAACAGCCATACTCACGCTCCCAAGACCATCACCGTCAACAACGAAACCCGCTCGATCAAAGAATGGGCCGAACACCTCGGTATCTCCACCCACGGCTTGTATACCCGCAAGCGCAGATACGGCACATTCGAAGCGGCGATTAACATGGCCGCAACAGCTGCCGGTCCTAAGCCCAAGCTCCATACGCTCAATGGCGAATCTCTCACGCTTCAGCAATGGGCCGACCGCCTCGGCATGACCAAGAATGCACTGAAGGCACGTATCAAACGACGCGGCTCTCTTGAAGCAGCTGTGACCCTTCCAGATCAACGCTTATCGAAGCAGCCCGAGACACAGAGCGACCACGAACACCAGCACGAGCATGAGCGCCAGACCGTGAAGCAGAGCGACAGCCAGAGCAACAGCCAGACCCCCGGGGTGTCCAAGGACTTTCTAATGGACGAAGAGACCGGCGCACACAGCACTGCAAGAGAGACGCCCGAAAATAAGTTTTCAATGAAAGGCTAACATACGATGTCCATCATCACCCTGACGCTCGCTAGATCGCACATGAAGATAGACGCCGACATGATCGATGACGAGTTGCTTCAGCTCTACATCGACGCGGCAGAGCAGTATTGCAGCAACTATCTCGGCAAGGATCTCGCCGATCTCGATACCGTTCCGGCTGATATCAAGATCGCGATCCTCCGGCTTGTCGCCTACTACCACGAGGTTCGCAACCTCGCATCCTTCGGCGTGTCGATCCAGATGGCACCGCAGAGCATCAATTCGATCCTCGACAGCTACAGGGAGGAGTGGTTTACCGATGGCGCGTAACGACGGCGGTCTAGCCAATCTCTTGAAGCGCATGGACGCCGTGAAGGACGCACCGCGCAAAAACATCAACAAGGCGCTCCTGACCTCGGCGAACGAACTCGCCAGCGCCCAGCAGCACCTTGCGCCGAAGCAGACCGGCGCACTGGAACGAAGCATTGCTGTCACACCGCCCGGCCAGAGCACACCGCCTTATTCGCAGCCGGGTGGCTCACGCGTTGCCGGTGACTTCGAAGTGATAGTGACAGCGGGTGACGCCCAAGTAAGGTATAGCCACCTCGTCGAATACGGGACTTCAAAATCAGAGGCACAGCCTTTCTTTTGGCCTGCACTCCGCCTTCTTCGCAAGCGCCTACAGAACCGCATCAACCGCGCCGGCAAGAAGGCGATCAAAGACGCATGGAAAGGAGTCAACGGCGATGTTTGAGCCGACCCTCGCAGCCCAGACCGCAATCCGCACCGCGCTTGTATCCGCGCAAGGCGTCACCGCGCTTGTGCCAGCAGCCAATATTCGCTCCGGTAGCACGCGCCCCGACAAGACGCCCTCAATCATCCTCAGCGACGGCAATACCTCTCTGTCCGGCTACAATTACCGTGCCCAGCGCACGGCATGGGTCTACCTCGATCTCCATATCTGGACGCTCGATCAAGGCCAGGATGCAGCCAAGCAGATCGCCGGTGAAGTCATGGCAGCGCTCGATCATGGTCCGCTCGATATCACCGACGGCTATTGCGATCACTTCCGCATCACAACCTCCCGCTTTCCGCGCGATCCCGATCCGGCCTACGGGCACGGCATCCTTTCGTGCGAGGCGCTGATCCGGTGGATACTCTAATGCTCAATATCGGCGCAATGAACCGGCGCATCACAATCGAGCGCCTGACCGAGACGATCTCAGCATCCGGCGATGTCACCAAGGCATGGACCGAGATTGCGTCTACCTGGGCGCAGCTTATTCAGCAGAGCACCACGGAATTCTTCACCGGCTACGGCGAAGCCGAGACCGGCAGCGTGATCTTTCGCATTCGCTGGCGCACCGGTATCACAACGGCAGATCGCGTTACCTATGCAGGCACCGCCTATGACATCAAGGAAGTGAAGGAAATCGGGTGGCGCGATGGTCTCGAACTCAGAGCAGAGGCGATCCAATGATGAAGGATTTTGCCCCCTTTTACGTACTGGAATGTGCATCGCCTCCGGCGCTGCTTTACAGCGCGAGGCTAACGGCATGAGCGTGCACCTACGCGGCGTAAAACCCAAACCACAGCGCGACAGCGAGGCGCTCACGAAAGCACCGCCCGCGCCGAAGCACCTCGCACCCGAAGCACGCGCGGAATGGAAGCGCATCATGCCCGGTCTTATCGAGCGCGGTATCATCACGCGGAGCGATCTCTCCGGCGTGGAAGCCTATTGCACGGCGACCGGCATCGTTCGCGTGATCGCAGAGAAGACCGGCAACACTGCACTGCCGATCCCGCCCTACAAGCTCGCTGGCGTTCAAATCAGATACATGCAGATCGCTCGCCAGCTTGCAGCCGAATACGGTCTCACACCCACCAGCCGCGCACGCGTGGGCGGCACCAAGACCGAAGACGAGGACGACGACGTCAATCCGCTCACCATCGGCAGGAACCGCTGTGGCTAAGAGCGCATTCCCGAACTGGATTTATGACGGCTCACCGATCCCGGACCCTCTCGGTTACGGGCAGGACGCCGTTGACTTCCTTCGAGCGCTCAAGCATCCGGCCAGCACCGCGCCGAAGAATGCCTTTCAGCTCTATGATCCCTTTGAACGCATGACACGCGGCATCTACGGCCCGCGTGATGCACTCGGTCGCCGGATCGTCAAAACCGTCTTCCTTATGCTCGGTCGCGGCAATCGCAAGACCAGCCATGCAGCCGCATGGTCGCTCTTGCACCTACTTGGCCCCGAAGCGGTCCCAGGTGGACAGATTATCTTTGCGGCGTCCGACCGCGACCAAGCGGCAATCGGCTTTCGCGAGGCGGCGAACATCGTCCGTATGGACAAGCGGCTCGATAACTCGACTAAGATTTACGATCCGCATGCCGGCATCAAGACGATCAAGAGTCACATTGACGACTCGATCCTTAAAGCCGTTTCCAGCGATGGCAAGGCCCAGCACGGCACCACGCCGACATTCGTGCTTGTTGACGAAATCCATGCATGGAAGGGCCGTGACCTTTGGGAGGCCATCGACAGCGGCATGGTCAAGGCCGACGATCCCCTTATGGTCATCTGCACGACCGCTGGCCGTGGGCAGGATGGTATCGGCTTTGAGCAATATAACTACGCCTATCGCGTGGCGACCGGCGAAATTGACGACCCGTCTTTTCTGCCGATCCTGTTTCAGGCAGAGCTAGGCGACGATTGGCGCAGCGAAGAGATATGGCAAAAGGCTAATCCTGGCTTGCCGTTCGGCTTCCCCAATATCGAAGGTCTCAGGAAGGCCGCGCGCACGGCAGAGAACAGCCCGCCGGCAAGGTTCCAGTTCCAGCAGTTCAACTTGAATATCTGGCAGGGCAACAGCCGCGATCCGCTCTTTGACATGGCCGTCTATGACGCCGGTTACGATCCGAATTTCGATCTCAGCGAGCTAGAGGAACTGCCTTGTTATTTGGGCGTCGATCTGTCTCGCTCCGGCGATCTCACTGCCATCGTGGCCGCCTTCCGTCATTCCGATGGCCGCATCTCGCTCGCGCCCTGGTTCTACCTGCCGTCGGAAGGGCTGGAAGAGAAAACCCGCCTTGAGCAACTGCCTTACCTCACATGGCGCGACGAAGGTCTCTTGAACGTTATCGAAGGGGCGAGAATTGAGCCTGACGTGATCGGCGACCAGATCATCGAACTTTGCGCCCGCTTCAACGTGCAGGAGGTAGTTTTCGATCCGGCGCTTGCTGGCGTGATCATGTCAAAGTTGATCGATCAAGGCATTGAAGTGTTTCGGCAGCCGCAAAACCCGTCAATGATGAGCGGCCCGATCTACGACCTTGAGCGCGTGGTTAGCAGCCGACGTGTCCGACACGGCGCACACCCGATCCTTCGGCAGCACTTCGACGGCGCGGTTGTGAAGCGATCAACCAACATTACCGAGACGATCACAATGCACAAAGGCACCCGCCATTCCAACCACATTGATGGCGCTATCGGTGCGGCGCTTGCAGTCTTCCGTGCAGCGGCAAACGACAACACTCGGTCGATCTTCGACCTCGATCCCGATGAATTTGAAAAGCTTCGCGACGACGGCGAAGCGGCATAGGAGTTACCATGTCCGACGATGAACAACGCCTGCTTGTCTCTTTTGAGGCGAGGCTCACTAAATTCGAGCGCGACCTTGAGCGCGCCAAGTCCAAATCCAGCACCAATTTCCGTGCGATGCAGAAGAGCGCAGAGGACGCCGGTGCAGGTATCGAAGGCGCTATGGGCAAGGCAGGTGATGCACTCACCGGCAAGCTCATGACCGCATTCAAGCCGCTCATGGCAGGCGGCATCATCTCGACTGCCGTTGTAGGCGCCGCGACAGCCATCAAAGAAGTTGCCGACAGCATCGCAGAGGTAGGCCGGGAAGCCGACAAGGCACGCATGTCTCCGCAGAACTGGCAGCGCTGGTCTTATGCAGCCAAGGCAGCAGGCGCAAACGTCGATGGAGTGACGGACGCCCTCAAAGAGCTACAGATCCGCAGCGATGAATTCGCCCGCACCGGCCAAGGCGGCGGAGCGGAATGGTTCAAGAACCTCGGCTATAGTCAGGCAGACGTTGAAACCAAGAGTAAAGACCCGACAACGTTCATTGACGAGCTACTGGGTAAGATTCAGCAACTCGACAACGCCTCGCAGGCACGAGCCATGGACGAGCTCTTCGGTGGACAAGGCGCAGAGGAGATGAGCAAGTTCCTCGGCATGAGCGTTGACAAGCTCAAGGAACTGCGCAGCCAAGCCGCAACCTTCACCGATGAGGAAATCAAGGCTGCCAAGGAAATCGACGCCGCATGGGAAACCATGTGGACCAACGTCCGCACCTATGCCAAGAAAGCGACCATCGATGCAGTCGGCTACGCCCAAAAGATCATCAGTGCGATCTCTTGGCTGAAAGGCGATGACTATATCGCCCAGTTGAAGAAACAGGCGACAGACCCCGACGCACCGCTCAAGTATGCGCTGGCGCAGCGCAAGAAGCTCCAAGCGCAGCTCGATGACGTCCAGCAGCAACCTGACAATGGTCTCAAGACACTTGAGATTCAGCGGCTCACGACCGAGATTGCCGATCTCGACGCCCATATCAACGAACTGGCCGGTGACAGTCCGCAGCTTAAATCCGCGCTGAAAGATCTCGGTCAGACCTTCATTGACGCCACCGGCGGATTTGGCCGAGTGAACGCGATGGCAGTCAACTTTAAAAGCAGCCTTGAGGAACTGATCAAGCTTGTGCCGTCTCTCAAGACGCAGCTCGACACCCTCGGCAATCTCAGCCAGATCGACGCGGCCTATCAAAAGACCGTTGCCAATGCCACAACCATGGGTCAAGTCATGCGTGCAACCGACGCATGGAACCGTGGCAGGACCGAAGCGCAGTTCGGCCAGTCGAAGAACTTCCTTGATCTTGTTGCCAGCGTTGAATCAGGCGGCGATTACAACAGCACGTTGGACAACGGGCGCTGGACAGGTGGCGCGGTCAACCTGACATCAATGTCCCTCGGCGATGTCCGCGCCCTCCAGCGGCGCATGCTTGCCGATCCGGCAAACCGTGCACTTTACGGCAACGGCAAGGGTTCCTCAGCGCTCGGTCGATACCAGATCACAGGTGCGACCCTCGACAGCCTCATGAATGAACTCGGCCTGACACCTGACCGGCTCTTTGACGAGGCAACACAGGATGAAATGGCCCGCGCCCTTATGCGTCGCCGTGGCAACAACCCGACAGAGCTTCGCAAAGAATGGACCGGCTTGAGACGCGTCGATGACGGCACCATCAGCGATCTCTACAATGCGACCCCGACCGGTGCGCAGAAGCTTGCCCCGACAGACGGCCAGCAGAAGCAAGCCGCCTTGCTCAAACAGCAGGCCGAGGCGCGCAAGAATCTCAACGCATCCATCGATGACAACCTCGAAAAAGAGCAGCTGGAAAACTCCGAACTCGGCAAGAGCGCCATGCAACGCCGGATCGATCTGCAAGTGCTTGAAGCGCAACAGCAGGCACGCAAGGCCGGTATCACGCTATCAGCCGAAGAGGTTGCCTCGATCCGCCAGCGCGTCACCGCGACCGAACAACTCAAAACCAAAAACGGCGAACTGAAAGACCAGCTGACCGGCGTTCAGCAGGCGCAGAAATATTTCGCCGAAAGCTTCACGCAGAGCTTGAGCGGCTTGATCACCGGCACCACGACCTTCAGCCAGGCGCTGCAATCCATGCTCAACAGCCTGACCGACGCCGCGTTGAAAGCCGCGTTCCTCGGTCAAGGCCCGCTTGCCAGCTTGTTCGGCACCGCGCCTGCAACAGGCAACAAAACCGGCGTGGGCGGAATCTTCGGAGCGCTCTTTGGATTTTCGTCCGGAGGCTTCACCGGTGCAGGCGGCAAGTATGAGCCAGCCGGCATCGTGCATCGTGGCGAATACGTGATGTCGAAGGAGGCAACGCGCCGGATCGGCGTCCAGAACCTTGAGGCCATGCACAACGCAGCCAAGCGCGGCTTCGCAAGCGGCGGTTACGCCGGCACTGCACCGGCACTTCGCTCGCCGAACATCAAGGCGGCTAACGGCAACGGCACGACAAATCAGAGCATCAACATCTCGGCACCGGTCACGGTTCACGCCAGCGGCGGCACCAAAGAGCAGAACGCCGATCTCGCCAAGCAGATCGGCAGCCAGATGGAAGCAACCATGCGCGGCATTGTAAGTGACGAGTTGATCCGCCAAATGAAGCCAGGCAACCTACTCAACAGCGGAATGCGCCGATGACCATCCCAACGTTCGCGCCTTCTATCGAGCCTTCACCATCAACCGGCAGGAAGACAAATTACAAACTGCTAAAGTCCGAGTTTGGCGACGGCTACACGCAGACCACCCGCGACGGCATCAATCACCGGCGTAGGCAGCTCACGCTATCCTGGAATACGCTGCTTGATGCGCAGGCATGGGAGATTGCCGACTTTCTCGAGGAGAGGGGAGGCGACCTCGATTTCTATTACACGCCGCCTCGAGAAACCGTTCCGGTGAAATGGACGTGCGAAGAATGGGACGACACCGTGAACGACGACGGCACCAGAAAGATTACCGCGACCTTCAACCAATCATTCAGTAACGCCGCCTGAAGGCAGTCACATAGAAGCTCACCAGCGCGCGTTTGCTCTCGCTGGTATGTTCTATCATCTCGACATTCAAACGCGCGCTGGTGAGTCGCTATGGTCGGGATTTGATTCATGTCGACTGAAAGCACATCTCAGAAACCAGAAACGCCCGGAAGTCGGGAGACAACCGGGCGCTCTGAATCAATTTTGCCCAATCGACGGCGTGTAGCAATACAATATTGCTGCTTCGTGCTCTTGAACATCATTAGTTTGGCAGGGTTCTAAGTATCCGTCAATACAGATTGCTTGTCTAATGTCCATAAAAGGAAAAGCTCTAGACAAACAAGCGTATAGAAAAAGAAAACCCCGGCGCTCTCGACTTCGCCGGGGTTTAAATGATTGCCGCCTCTGGTAACGACAATCATCAATACGGATATAATAGTCGGTTTTGTGCCCGAATGCACAAACTTTTTCTAAAAATATTTCTTTGCAACTCATATTTGAACTTGCTATCATATGCATGTCGCCCAGCTTTGGGCGGCTAAAAGCGGCTCTCGACAGTAACCGCATTCTGGATAAGCCGATATAATCGCCGACGATTTCAGAACATTGCTGTTGGGTGCCGTAGGTGCGGGCAACGCTGGTAGATTGCGTCCCGCAAGGAAGGTCGCGGTCGTCAGACTTGGCTTCGATCGAACTACGCTGGTGATCCTCGGATCGTAAAGCCCGATGTAAAAGCGGACAGCTAACCCCCGCTTACCTGTCATAAGGTTATCGAAGTCTGATGTGACCTCCCGCTGCATCCCGTCATATGGCGATGTTGTCGTGGCCTCAGATGAGAATCTGGCTTGGGCATAGCTTTACCTAGCNNGCTAGGTAAAGCTATGCCCATTTCCTAGATGAGGGTTAAGGTTATACGCGCGTAAGAGCTTCCTGTTTCCCTGCCTGCTTATAGACAGTCTTTAAGAAGACGGAAAAATTGAGCGCGCCGACCTTCGAACTATCCCCGGCACGGAAAGCAGCCATGATCACTTCGGGCAGGGAAATGTGTCCTGCAGGCCAAAAAGCAGCACCATCGGCCAGATATTGAAGTCCTTCGCCTTTAATTGCGGAGTTCCCTCGTCAACCTTTCTCGCCAGTATTTGCACGTATTGATCATTAGTCATCGCAAGCTTATCCGGCTGGCAATAGAACGGCGCCTGGTTGCGGGATAACATCTCTGCATTGGCAAAACCCCAAGTCTCACCAGATGCACCTATAGCAACGGTAAGAGCAGCGTTGTGCTGTGCAAGATCCACGAATTTCGCAATCGTCAATTCATCATCTGCCGCGCAGACCGAATTTGCGCCAGCAAGAAAAGCAGCTGCAAGGAAAATCGTATGTGCTCGCATGAATGACCCCAACCCTGTCCGGCATTGGTATCGCAGGCTCATCCGGCGCGCAAGAGGATGCAGGCGTCGAGCCAGGTCCAGATCATTCACCCGGCTATCCCATCGTCAGTAAGTCAATATTGACTTAACCCATTGAGTTTTAACAACAAATTTCAAAATTTCTGTTGACGCAGAGTCTCGGCCATGAAAAGATTCAACGCATACCAACCGAAACAAAGGACCGATCCCATGCAGTGCATTCTTAGCGATGAAGTTTACAGCCGCCTTATTGCCGCCCTTGTTGCCCACGCAAACGACAATCCCGGCTCGACGGACCCGGACGCCTACAAGATTATGCTCGGCGAGATTGCCAGCATCTGGCCGGAAAGCGTGCTGGCGAGCTACGTCTCGGCAAAGGAGGTTGAATGATGGAAGAACCGGCTTACTTCGAAACGCTCCGCGATCTGCAAGCCGGCCTGCATCAGCTCAACGTCGCCTTGGCTGCCTCGATGGCTCCGAAGCTCGATCACTTCCATCCCGGCGCTATGCCTGTCCTGGACGCAGCCCGCGAGACTATCCGGCGCGAACAACTCGCCAGCGATCTACGCGCCAGCCTCGCACGGCACATGCGCGCCAAGCCGAGGAACATTCAGATCGATGTCGATCCGCTTGTGATTGATCTGCCTACGCCGGATGCGGCGTAAGCGTGGCAGAAAAGACACGCTCTCGGCAATCGTAAAAGAAAAACGGCAGAGCCGAGTTTCTGCCGTCTATTCAGCGAGTCCCGGCAATGGCCGGTGGTTTGAACAACAGGGAGAAATCGACATGGCACTCAGCCCCGCAATTCGCAGCCTCATTGAAGAGAGCCAGATCGGCGCACGCGCCGACGAGCAGGATGACGATGACTTTGAAGTCGCCTCGCCGGAAGAGCTACAGCAGATGATTGCCGATGGTCATCTCACCCAGGCCGAACTTGACAAAGCATACGATGACTACGTTCGCGAGCGCCGCGCCGCGTAACGCCCTCGGTCACACCCCAGTCACCAAACCCCGTCGATCTCCTCGGCGGGGTTTTATCTATTACTCTCTTTCATATCCGACAGCGCCAAGCGTGCGAAGCATATGCGATTCCTCCGACCAATAAGGCTTTTCGTTGCGCTCGACGTTTAGCTTACTATTGCGCCAGTTGCGGACCGCATCTTCGAAATCCTCAAGATCTCGGCCATCGTCCGAATACAGCCAGCAACTCGACAACCATAGCAGCTCTAGCCCAATCGCTGCGATCTCGGCGGCGGTGAATTCTGGCTTCTCGTTGCGTGCCTCATGGGCGTTGTCATACTTCGCAAACTTGATGCGAGCTCCCAAGGCTTCATTCGAGGCCATGGAGATTTTGAAACGATCATCAAATGTGCTTAGAAAGATTCTAAATCCTTGCTTCTCGAAGACTGGATTAAAAATCGGTTTTGGCTCGCTATCACCTTTAAGCCTTTTGCGTCTCTCCAACAGGATAGCTTTCACGAGATTTTGTAGTTTCCCCATCGACTTACGCCCCTAAGTGATTTTGCCCTCCGGAGAACCTATCTCCCGGCTACAAAACCCACAATAAAGCTTGCTATAAAACTGGCGAAAAAGTCCTCGTAACATATTGATATTACACACTTTAATTTTTTTTGAGCGTTTCAGAAAATCTCCACCGAAGAGGTATCGCAGATACCACTCTTTTACGCGCCCAATACCAACGCCTATTCGACAAAGCTGAAGGGTATGAAGCTGACATCTGCGCTGCAATGGACGCTAGAGGACGCAACGATCACCAAATAGATAGATGGACACCAGATGGCGCCGCCACCGGGCCGCGCCATCTTTCTTCTTCCGGAGAGCTATATTGACCTTCCTGTCACTCATCGTCAGGCGACTGTTGCAACTTTTTGCCGTTATGTTCGGCATCAGTGTAGTGACTTTCGTTCTGCTACATCTTGCGCCGGGTGATCCGGCACGTCTCCTGGCAGGGGATCGCGCCAGTCCGGAGACGCTCGCGGCCATTCGCGCCCAATATGGTCTCGATCTGCCGCTTTGGCAGCAATATTTTGCCTATCTCCTCAATCTTGCGAAAGGCGATATCGGTCTGTCGCTACGCTTTCAGCGGCCTGTGATCGAGTTGATTGGGCAATTTATGTGGCCCACCCTGTTTCTGACGGGCTATGTAGTCGTGCTTGCCGTTCCGCCAACCGTGGTGCTGGCCATAGCAAGCGCGCGCCGGCCAGGCGGGTTTGCGGACCAGCTTATCCGCCTTCTCGGCATCATGGGTCTGACGATTCCCGTCTTCTGGCTCGGCCTCATGATGTCGCGCTTTTTCGGCGTCTCGCTTGGCTGGCTGCCGGTATCAGGATACGGCGATTCCTTCGTGGACCACCTGTATCACATGCTCTTGCCGGCGATCTCCACTTCGCTCTGGCTAATTCCGGTGCTGACGCAGAGCCTCAGGGCAGCGTTGATCCAGAAGACAACAGCGGATTTTGTCACCGCGGCGCGTGCGCAGGGGGCGAACGAGCGGGAAATTTTCTGGCGAACGATCCTACCGAATGCCGTGCTGCCAACGATCAACCTGCTCGGCGTGATGGTCGCCTATTTGATCGGCGGGGCAATCATTGTGGAAACCGTCTATGCCATACCGGGGCTCGGTTCCCTGATGGTCGGCGCCCTGCTCGGACGGGATTACTATGTCGTGCAGGGGCTGACGCTGGTCTTCGCATTCGCCACTGTCCTCATAACGCTCGCCGTTGATCTCCTGTCGGCGTCCATCGATCCACGCATCCGGCTGTAAGGTTTAACAATGTCAAACATTCCTATTTCGGGCGTGGCCAGAACGGCTTTCTTTGCCTGGTCTCCGACGATGATTATCGCTGTCGTCATATTGGCAGGATGGTTCGTTGTCGCGCTAACCGCTCCTTTCATAGCTCCTTACGATCCGGATGCTATCGATATCGCCAATATGCTGACGGGTCCGAGTGCTGCGCACTGGTTCGGCACGGACCAGGTCGGGCGCGATATCTTCTCGCGGGTCCTTTATGCGGCACAAGTCGATCTTCTCCTCTGCGTTCTCGGCGTATTGCCGCCGCTTATCATCGGTACTTTCGTCGGGCTTCTCAGTGGCTACTTCGGAGGGATCATCGATTCGATCTTCATGCGCATCTACGATCTGACTGTGGCTTTCCCTTTCTTCGTACTCGTTCTTGCCATTGTCGGCGTGATTGGTCCCGGACTTGTTAATTTTATCATCGCACTGACCGTGGTTGGCTGGGTCAGTTATGCTCGGTTGGTCAGGGCCGAGGTTCTGACAGTGCGTGAAAGCGAATATATCCGCGCCGCGGAATGCCTCGGTTATCCCAAGCGCGCGATACTCCTTCGTCATGTTCTGCCCAATGCCATTGGTCCGGTCATTGCATATGCGGTGAGCGACGCAGTTCTCGTGATGCTTGCCGGCGCGAGCTTCGGCTATCTCGGCATGGGTGCGCAACCTCCCACCGCCGAATGGGGAGTCATCATTGCAGATGGCCAGGCCTTCATTCAGCAAGCATGGTGGATCTGCTTCTTCCCCGGCCTCGCAGCCATCTCGCTTGGGCTCGGCTTCGCGTTTCTCGGAGACGGTTTGGGCCACCTGCAACGACGGGAGGTGACTGTATGACCGGCCGTATCGACACCGCGCAGCCTTTGCTGGAGGTCGCAGACCTGACCATTGCCTTCGGTGCGTTCAAGGCCGTTAAGGGCGTATCCTTCCATGTCAACGCCGGCGAGATTTTGGGGATCGTCGGCGAGAGCGGTTCGGGAAAATCGCTGACCTGTCGAGCGCTGATGGGCATTCTGCCGCGCTTGGCGAATGCGACCGGCTCGGTGCGGCTCGCCGGAGACAATCTGCTCGACCTTACCGAGGCGAAGTGGTGTGCTCTGCGTGGCAGCGAGATTGGAATGATCTTCCAAAACCCCGCGTCTCATCTCGATCCGTTACGCCGCATCGGCGCGCAAGTGGCGGCGCCCATGAAACGTCATCTCGGCCTGTCGCAACGCGCGGCGGAGGAAAGGACGGTTCGCCTGCTTGAAGACGTGGGAATCCGCGATGCCGCGAAAAGAGCCCGCAGCTATCCTCACGAGTTTTCCGGAGGGATGAAGCAGCGTGCGATGATCGCTGCGGCCATCGGCTGCAACCCGAAACTGCTGATCGCCGACGAGCCGACCACAGCGCTGGACGTGACGGTTCAATCCCGTATCCTGAAGCTGTTGCGCGACCTCAACAGGGATCGGGGTCTTTCCGTCATCCTGATTTCCCATGACCTTGCCGCCGTCGCCGCCACCTGCACGCGTGTCATCGTCATGCGCAACGGCGAAATAGTCGAGGAAGGGGCGACCGCCGACGTCATCAGCCGTCCCCAGCACGAATATACCAAGCTACTGCTCGCCTCGCAGCCGAATGACTGGAGCAAAGCTTCGGCCGACCCTTCACCCTCTCTCGCGGCGCCGTTACTCAGTGTCGAAAAGCTGGGCGTCTCCTTCGCTGGGAAGGGTAGCATATTCTCTTCACGCGAAGCCAGGGCGCCGTTCCGCGCTCTTGAGGGCATCGATCTTCAGATCGCGCCCGGCGAAACCGTTGGTGTAGTTGGGGAAAGCGGATCGGGTAAGAGCACCCTGGCACGCGCGATCGTGCGTCAGATCCAGCCGAGCGCCGGTCGGGTCCGCTTCGATGGAGAGGACATCCACAAGCTGCAAGGCGGAGCGCTGTTGGCGTTTCGGCGGCGCGTCCAGATGGTGTTCCAAAATCCGTACGATTCTCTCAACCCCCGCATGACGGCTCGCGACGCCGTCGCGGAGCCCATCTGGCGGCACGGTCTCGCGGATCGGCGCACGGCGTTGGCCCGGGCCGATGCGCTCCTGGACAGCGTGGAGCTGGCAGCGACCCTGCGCGAGCGCCGGCCCCGGCAACTCTCCGGCGGCCAATGCCAGCGCGTGGGACTGGCGCGCGCGCTGGCTCTGGAGCCGGAATTGTTGATTGCCGATGAAATCACGTCGGCGCTCGACGTGACCACGCAGGCCCAGATCCTGGAGCTGTTGAAGCGACTGCAGCGCGAGCGCCAGCTCGCTCTGTTCTATATCTCTCATGACCTCGGCGTGGTGAACAGTATCTGCCAGCGGGTCTACGTTTTCAAAACCGGCCGGATTGTGGAAAGCGGCCCTGTAAGTCAGGTGCTGAGCCGACCGCAGGACCCCTATACCCAGGAACTGATCGGCTCGATTACCCATCTCAAGACAGCAGCAGAACAGGAGCATGCCCATGCGTCTCGATGAATATGTAACTTATGACGGGATTGGCCTGGCAGAGCTTTTGGCAAAGGGAGAAATAACGCCGAAGGAGCTTGGTGGCTGCGTCGTCGATGCGGTGGCAGCAGTGAATCCCGTGCTCAATGCGGTCGTCGAACTCTATCCGGATGCACTGGATGCTTTGCCGCAGACCCGCGGCGCCGGCTCGTTTTACGGCATTCCGACGTTGACGAAGGACTTTCCCGTGGAGGCAGGCAGGCCCGGAGAATGCGGCAGCAAGCTGGCGAAAGGTTTTCGGGCGCTCCGGGATACCGTCGCCTGGCAACGCCTCAAGGCTGCGGGCCTTGTCAATGTCGGCCGCACCACCACCTCGGAATTCGGGGTGGCGGCCGCCACGGAGACATCTCTTTACGGCAACACTGCCAACCCCTGGGATATCCGGCGAGGAGTTTCCGGTTCCAGCGGGGGGGCGGCGGCAGCGGTCGCTGCCGGCCTCGTCCCCTTTGCCCATGGCGGCGACGGCGGCGGTTCCATCCGCAATCCGGCCTCCTTCTGCGGATTGATCGGCCTCAAACCTTCCCGCGGACGCGTCACGGGGTCGCCGGGAGCGAATGCACCGCTGTTCGGACTTGCCACCGCATTCATGCTGACAAAATCGGTCCGTGACACGGCTCTGCTGCTCGACGAGTGCCATGGGCCGGATGCCGGCGACGGATACGAAATCTGCGCACCGCACACCCCCTACAGCGAAGCAATTCGGCGCCCTCCCGAAGCTCTGCGCATTGGCTTTTGTGTCAAGTCATGGTCGCAAACCACCTGTGATCCGGAAATTGCGGAGTCCGTCCTGAAAACCGCCCGGCTGCTCGCCTCGTACGGCCACGAGGTGGAGGAGGCGGCGCCCGAGTTCGACTATGCGGCATTCCTGGAGGCGCAGAAAGTTATCTGGGGCGCCGACCTGGCTGCGGGCTTGCCGCAGGTAGCGCAGCAGATGCAACGGGAGATCGGGTCAGAAAACCTCAGTGCCACCGTTCTTGCGGTCTATCATTTCGGCAAGGATCTTTGCGCTTCGCGGCTCGTGAACGCATTCAAGGTTTACGACGAGATGACGCGGCGGGTCGGACGCTTCTTTAATCGCTACGATCTTTTGCTGACGCCGACGAGCTGCATCCAGCCGGAGATTCTCGGCACTTATGATCCGATGCGCTCTGGCATTGACGTCGACACCGTCTTTGCGGACATGGAGTTGAAGGAGACCTTTACGGCTCTGTTCAACGGTACGGGCCAGCCCGCGATATCCCTGCCGACCGGGACTTCGTCGGCGGGTCTGCCGATTGGCAGCCAGTTGGTCGCAAGGTTCGGACGCGAAGACCTGCTGCTTGGGGTGGCGAGGCAGCTGGAAGAGAACTTCGACCGAAATAACGGCGTTTGGGGACAAGGTCTCCCCCCGGTCTTTGCCGGACGGCCCCGCGCTTAGGAGTTCGACAGGAGACATGCGCCTCGACAATTCCATGTATCCGTGAAACTGGACCTTAGCGATGCGACTTGATGAATATGCCGCGCAGGATGGCATCGGCCTCGCCCGTCTCCTCCGGGAAGGGGAAATAACGCCGCGTGATCTCGGGCAGTGCGTGGTGCAGGCAATCGAATCCGTCAACCCGGCACTCAATGCCGTTGTGGAGGTGTTTGCCGATGCTCTCGATCGGTTGACGAACCAAAGGGGGGCAGGTCCGTTTTACGGCATTCCAACGCTGATCAAGGACCTGCCGATCGAGGCCGGACGGCACGCGGAATTCGGCAGCCGCCTGATGAAGGGCTTTCGGGCACAGCATGATGCGGTATACTGGCAGCGGCTGCGCGAAAGCGGCTTGATCAGCGTAGGGCGCACGACGACATCCGAGTTCGCCATCCCCGCGGCCACGGAAACGCTGCTGTATGGCGCAACCCGCAACCCATGGGATGTAAAGCGAGGGGTAGCGGGCTCCAGTGCTGGCGCTGCCGCGGCCGTAGCTGCTGGCATAGTGCCCTTCGCTCAAGGCAGCGACGGTGGTGGATCAATCCGCAATCCCGCATCGTTTTGCGGCGTCATCGGCCTCAAGCCCTCCCGCGGTCGCGTGACAGGTTCCCCACATGCAAACGCTCCGCGCTTCGGCCTGGGGACCGGCTTCATGCTTACGCGATCGGTTCGCGACACAGCCGCCCTTCTGGACGTCTGCCACGGCCCCGATGCGGGCGATGGCTATGAGATCACGCGTCCCTCCGAGGCTTATGCCGGGACCATGCATCGTTCGCCAAAGGAATTGCGTATCGCCGTGTGCACGCGCTCCTGGTCCGGAACGCCTGTCGAGCAGGATGTTCTGGACACCGCACGGCTTACGGCGGACCGGCTGAGCAATCTCGGCCATCATATCGAGAACGCCTCGCCGGATTTCGATTATTCCGCTTTCCTTCATGCGCAAAAGATCATCTGGGCAGCAGGAGCTGCCGCTGACTTGCCCGTTCTGGCGAAATTAGCCGGTGCCCCATTGGATGAAGATACCCTCGGGCCTTCCGTTCATGCTGTTTATCGCTTTGGATGCACATTGCGCGCTTCCCAGCTTAGGGAAGCGCTGGAGGTCTACGATCACATCACAAGGCAGGTCGGGCGTTTCATGCAACGGTACGATCTCCTGCTAACGCCAACAAGTGCGATTGCGCCGGAGCTGATCGGCACCTACGACCCCAACAGGCCAGGTCTGGATATCGACGACGTTTTCGCGGACCTCGAGCCCAAAGAAACCTTTACCGCCCTTTTTAACGGCACCGGTCAACCGGCGATCTCGTTGCCTCTTGGCCGTAGCGGCAATGGCCTTCCGATCGGAATGCAATTTGTCGGTCGTTTCGGGCGTGACGATCTTTTGCTTGCGATCGCGCGCCAACTGGAGGAACAACTGGAGGGTAAGCCGGGTATATGGGGGCAGGGATTGCCTGATATCTACGCCGGCCACTAACAGGAGGACTGCGAGTGGCAAAGCCGCGAAACGGGGAAAAGAAAAAGCGTGCCATTGAAAATGGCAAGAAAGTCGATATCGAAGCGCTCCTGCGGGCGCATATTGCGACCGCGACGCCTTCCGAGCAGAGCGTCGCTGCCTTCATGCTCGAAAATTTGCAGATGTTGTCGTTTGAGACGGGCGGCAGTATCGCCAAGGCGGTTGGCGTAAGCGAAATGACGGTGCTGCGCGTCGCGCGGGGCCTTGGCTTCCAGGGCTTCCGCGACCTGAAGAGCAAGTTGCGCAGCGCGGTTGAAAAAGAAGGGGACCTCGACGATTACACATCCCGCTTCAAAGTGCGGGATAAGCGGCATGAGGTATTGCAGGAAAGCCTGCGTCTGGAACTTGATGCGATTGTCAAAGCCTATGCGCTCGCAACGACCGAATTATGGGACGATGCGACCAGCGCGCTGGCGAGAACGCGAACGATCTATGTCGTCGGATTTCAGGCGATCAAAGGCCTCGCAATGGACTTTGCCAGTCGCTTGCTGTGGACGCGCCCAAACGTGATTTTCGTCGATAGTGCAAGCGGTACTTATGGGGAAATCATCGCGGCCGACCCGGCGCACAGCCTGGTCGTGCTCATTGACGCCGCAAACTATGCCACACGCAGCATAAAGCTGGCGCAGCGTCTGAAAGACATCGGCATGCCTTTGATCATCGTAACGGACATGTTTAGCCACTGGGGCTTTGCCTATACCGAGTTTGTTTTCGAAGCCCACGCCCATGTCCAGACCTATTGGGATTCTTCGGCGTCGATAAACGTTGTGCTCAATCTGCTCATCAATACCGTGGCCATGAAGCTCGGCTCAAAGGCGACAAAGCATTGCGAGGTCCTTACGAAACTGATGGCGGACTTCGACGAATTCGTAAGCGTTCCAACTCTCAACCATAAACAGGAAACTTGATATGACTATCGATGAAGCACTGGAAGCCGATCGCAGACGGCTGGATGCCTGCCTGGCTGCCGATATTCCTGTCCTGGAAGAGCTTATGGCCGAAGATTGCCTTTATATCCACACCGCCGGCAATATCGATTCGAAGTCCGAGTTCATCGAAAAAGTCAAAACGGGCATGCTTCGCTACATGCGCATCGGAAACAACATCGAGCGGTCGGGGGCATGCGGAGAGACCGTCGCCATTGCCGGTATTCTGGAGATGGATCTCTACAGGGGTGACGTCCCGGCCTCGATTCGTATTCGTTATTGCTGCACATGGGTAAGCACGGCTTCAGGTCCAAGAATGCTGACCTGGCAATCGACGCCGCTTGCCAACCATAAATGAGTTGAGAATGGCAGGGAAATCCACGTCCGTCGACATCGGGGGCAGGTTGCGTCATTTGCGCATGCAGCACAACCTTTCCCAGCGCGAACTTGCCAAACGCACCGGTGTTACCAATTCAACGATCTCGTTGATCGAATCGAATGCGTCCAATCCATCCGTCGGTGCGTTGAAACGGATACTGGATGGAATTCCGATCGGGATGGCAGAGTTTTTCGCGTTCGAGCCGGAACGGCCAGCGAGCGCTTTTTACCGGTCCGATGAATTGGTCGAGATTGGCAAAGGAGCAATTTCGTATCGGCAGGTCGGCAAGACCCTCTTTGGCCGCAGCCTTCAGATCGTCAGGGAATGCTATCAGCCCGGGGCAGATACAGGCAAGGTATCGTTAGTCCACGATGGCGAGGAAGGCGGCATCGTCCTCTCGGGTCGTCTGGATGTGACCGTGGGCGACGAACGCCGCATCCTGGGGCCGGGGGATGCATATTATTTCGAAAGTCGCCGCCCGCACCGTTTCCGCTGCGTCGGTTCGCTACCCTGCGAAGTCGTAAGCGCCTGCACCCCTCCGACATTCTAGCGAAGAGCGCGGAAAGCACACGGCTTTCTCTGTGATATCCGCGCCGGTCCATGCGGCGTGCTTCTCCAAACGACATCCGGTCTGCCGGCGCTTGCGCGCCGAGGCAGACCGAGAGCGATGGGGTTCCCATCAGCCTTCTTGGCAAAATGCCTGCACATTGTCCGCGAAAGCGTTCATTCCGTCGAGCGTCGCTTGCATCGGAGGCGGTCTGCCTGTTGCCCGCACCGGTATTGCGGGCAACAGGGAAGAAAACCTCTTCCAGGCAGAAGTGCCGATTCTGCGGTTGAGCGATCGCCGCCATGGCCGGGCGATAATCATAAAGGATCACCGCCCGTAGGGTCTCCCCCGTCCGTCAACGACATTGTTACGGAGTTTGGAGAGTGCGCGGAAAATCTTCGCCCGTGCAACAACGTGAGTCGCCAGGGCTTTTCCTGGAATTGCTCTTGAAAACTCAAGCGGTTAACCGCCTGTCCGAGGAAATTGGCGTGCCAACATCAGAACATGGTGTTGGTATTGGCCGATTTCTCGGGCACTTTCTGGATAACGTCCCAATGCTCGACGATTTTGCCGTTTGCGACGCGAAAGATGTCAACGACGGCCGAGCCCGGATCGGTCGGTCCGCTTGTCGCATGGACATGGAGATAAACGAGATCGCCATCCGTCGCGCTGCGAACGATCTGCGATTTGCGGGCGGGATTATCCTGAAAGGCCTTGGTGAAATAGCCAACGAAGGGGGCTTTGCCGTCAGGAACGTTCGGGTTGTGTTGCTTGTAGTCGTCAGCGACCACTTGGGCGGCTTCGGCGACGTCATGCTGATTGAAAAACTTGTCGTAAAACGAGACGACAAGCGCTCGGTTCGATTCTTCCATGCTCAGGTTGCGCTCGGCGGCGAATACGCTGCAGACATTGAGCGATGCGGCCATTGCCGCAGAAATTGCAATCATGTGAGGGAAGGACATTTTCATGGATACCTCTTTCCTTTTCGGATCATGACCGCTTTTTAGGAGCGGATCGGTTTCGTTGTTGCTGCATGATTTCCATGTGAGAAATGCGGTCCCGCGTGTTTCAAGTCAGAGTTGGCACGCGGCTCCCCGACGTCGGTCTTGAGCTCATGGGACATCGCATCTCCAACGCCGCACAGGCGTTCGCCATCGGGCGAAGAGTGCGGCGGTATTGCACGGTCAGCGGCAAGAGTTATGCGAGTTTTTCGATAAATTCCCGTCTATATATTTGCAAAATAGATATATAGATTGTCGCGCATGACATCATTCCGCTCCAAAGATTGTTATGGCGGAAAGATGTGCCGGCCTGCCGAAGAATTGAAAAGCATGAACTCATATCAGCTGTTTATAAGTATCATGCTGATGTCTTCGCGACGGTGCGCTCTTGCGGGAAATTATGGCAGGTCCTGGCCTCCTTTCAAATTATCGCAATGATTTGCTTTGGCTGCGTGACCATATATCGTAATTATCGATCATTCGCGATAGGGTCGATTTTCACATCTATGTGTTGCGTGGTCGGAAATGCCGATTTCTCCGCGGAAGGGCCTCTTTGTGGCGCGAGTCGCGACTGCCGGTATTTGGCGATGGGGGCCGTCTGGAAAGCGAATATCCGCCTGCGCCACGGCGTTCTTGGGAGCATTCATCCCAGCGCAACCGGAAACGTGCAATCCGGCCCGAGATTCAGCGTGCAGACGGCGAAAGATGCCGGCCTCCGCACGTCGGCGGGATTGGAGGCTGCCCAGCACTTTCGAACGTTCCACCGAGGCTTCTGTCTGAACATTTTATTTTTCAATGAGATAGAATGATCTTTCCATTTATATGTTGTATTTCCACCAATATTGTTGACTAATGTTTTAAAATCAACATTATGATGGACACCAAACACTGGGGAGGAGTGTAAGCATGGGTGTCTGCAGGATTTTTCGCGCTTGCGCGTTGCGCAGCTCGGCATTGTTGGCGATCGTGTTCAGCACGACGGCAGCGGCAATCGCCGCTGATACGATAACCCTCGCGACGCCTAATCCGATCACCACCCTCGATCCGATGCGATCGACAAGCTCGGGGAATATCGAGGTCTATTTTCAGCTTTACTCGGGCCTAGTGAGGCGGAATTCCCAAACCGGCGAGCTTGAGCCGGCTCTGGCGGATCGTTGGGAGGTCTCACCGGATGGTTTGACCTATACGCTTCATTTGCGTGACGCCCGGTTCTCGGACGGCTCGCCGATCACCGCCGAGGACGTGGCTTTCAGCTTGAACCGCGTCCATAGCGATAAGCAATCAGTGTATCCCGCCGGATTGAGCGCGGTCGACACAGTGACCGCTGCAGACCAGAAGACCGTTCTGATCAAGTTGAAGTGGGCGCGCTCGTCGTTTCTTCAGAACCTTGCCGCCTTCAACATGGGTATCGTGTCGAAGTCCGATGTCGAAAAGCAGGGAGACAAGGCTTTCACCAGCGATCCGGTTACGTCTGGCCCATATATAGTGAAGCAATGGAAGCCCAATGAGGGGATAGAGCTGCGGCCCAATCCGCATTACTGGCGCGCCGGCCACCCGAAATCCGATGCCACCATTCATTTCTTGGAAACGTCCTCGGCCGAGACGCGTATCGCCATGTTGCGAGCAGGCACTGTGGACGCGGTGAGGTCGGTCCCATGGGCGAATATCGCGGAACTCAAGAAACTGCCTTCGATCGTCGTCCGGATGGAATCATCCGGTGTCATCTACGAAGTGCTGCTCAACCATAAACGCGAACCTTTTTCAGACATGAAGGCTCGCCAGGCGGCAGCCTACGCCATCGACAACAAAGCAATGACCGCCGCGCTGACATATGGTTATGCCCGGCCGGCCAATACCACCTTGCCGGATGGCTTTGATTTCCATGACGATGCGTATCCCGGCATTCCGCAGGATATCCAGAAGGCAAAGCAGCTTTTGACCGAGTCCGGGATGCAGGGGCACGAGGTGAAGATCCTCGCATTGCCCGATGCGACAGGGCAGCAGACGGCTCTGCTTTTGCAGGCGCAATGGCAGGCCATCGGCCTGAAGCCAACGATCGTGAATGTCGATAGCGGTGCATGGTGGGATGCGACCGGCAAGGCGGACTATGATGCGGCCGTCTCCTGGTGGTACCAGGAGTCGCCTGATCCCGATATCGGGGTTCGCTGGTCCGTATGCGGCTCCTGTAAGTCGAATGCCTTTAACACCTTCTACAAGAATCCCAAGGTGGACGACTTGATCGAAGAAGGTGCCAGGGAGGCCGATCCCGCCAAGCGCCTGGCGATCTATAAGGAGATTCAGAAGATCACCACACGAGAGGTCTCCCAGATCCCGCTCTACTACGCGCCGAATGCGGTGGCATACTCCAAGCGAGTGGAAGGTCTGAAACTCACGCCTTCGCTGACATGGACGTTTGAAGATACGACCCTCACCAAATAGTTCCTTTGCGGCTTGAAAGGCCGCAGCGCCAAGTCTCCAAAACCTCGCCTCGGTGTGACGGTGTTTGGTCGGCAGCGATAGTCGGCATTCGATTCAAAAATGCGAGGTGGTTTATGAAGACGGGATTTCTCTGGCACGAATATTTTGCATGGCATTCGTTTGGAACGGTCTCCGGATCGATTCCGGCCGGAGGCTTTGTGGAGCCTGGAGCCCCTTTCGAAAACGAACAGACGAAGCGCAGATTGCGGAATCTGCTGGAAGTCAGCGGCCTGCTTGACGACCTGAGCATTCTGCCCACGCGGCTTGCCACGGATGAAGAACTTCTCCGCGTTCATACGGTGGATTATCTGGAAAAGCTGAAGCGGCTGAGCAATGCGGGCATCGGCGATGCCGGCAGGGGAGCCTTGGTCGGCAAGGGCTCGTTCGAAATTGCCCAACGCGCTGCGGGTGCCTGTATCGTCGCTGCCGACGCTGTATATGATCGTGTTGTTCGCAACGCCTATGTCTTGTGCCGTCCTCCGGGACACCATGCCGAACGCGATTGCGGGATTGGCTTCTGCCTTCTCGCGAATGCATCGATCGCGACGGAGCATTTGCGCAAGGTCCGCGGTGTGAAGCGTATTGCGCTGGTCGACTGGGATGTCCATCATGGCAATGGGGCGCAGTCAATCTTCTACGACGATCCGGACGTTCTGACGATTTCCATTCACCAGGATCGCCTGTTTCGGTCCGGGTCAATTGAAGAAAGAGGCGTCGGAGACGGATTGGGAGCCTCCCTCAATATTCCACTGCCCGCAGGCTCGGGCCATGAAGCCTATGTGGCGGCGATTGAGCGGGTGGTGGTTCCGGCTCTCACGCGCTTCCAGCCTGAAATGATTATCGTGCCGTCGGGTTTTGATGCCAGCGTGTTCGATCCCCTCGGCCGCCAGATGGCGGGTTCGGAGACATTCCGAATGATGACCCGCCTGCTGATGACCGCGGCAGACCGGCTTTGCGAGGGTCGGCTGATGATGACCCACGAGGGCGGCTATTCGGAAACGTATGTCCCCTGGTGCGGATTGGCCGTTCTCGAGGAAATGTCCGGCATTAAAACAGAAGCGCAGGATCCTTATCTCGGTTGGTTCGGCCTAATTGGCGGACACGAGCTCAAGCCGCATGAGAACGAGGTTCTGATCCAGGCTGCGGCTCTTGTCGATCAGATACCAAGGCCCGGCAAGTAGAAGTCCGTCACGCTGTTGGAGGACTGCCGAGCTAGGCCTCTGCGTTGCATGGCAGGCTCGAGCCGGCAGTTGGTCTCATCTATCCGTTAACTGAGTTCGAGAATGCCGAAGCCGTCTATTTCAGGCACTATCCCGCCGCAGGCGCAGCACCAGCGGTGGGCCATGACGATGCTGATCGCCGGAGGCATCGCTATCGGCAGTTCCCCGATATTTGTACGCTTGTCTGAAGTAGGGCCCATCGCCACCAGTTTCTGGCGCCTGGCATTGGCCATGTTCCCTCTTTTCATGTTTGGTGCCGGTGAACGCCGGAAGCTCCAGGAGCGCTCGCCGTTCAACCTGATAAATTGCCTTCAACTCATTTTGCCGGGAATTTTCATCGCTGCCGATCTCGGCGCTTGGCATTTCTCGCTGCATTTGACGTCCGTGGCGAATGCGACCTTGCTTATGAATCTGGCACCGATTTTCGTCAGCATTGGAGCATGGCTCCTTTTCAGGATGCGAATTAGCGGCAGGCTCATTGCCGGACTGGCAATCGCCATCGCCGGTGTCGTTGTTCTGAAAGGTGGCGTGGGTGAGATAGTGCACGAGCAGTCGGCGGGCGATGGCATCGCGCTTCTCTCAGCCGTCTTCTACGCGGGATATATTCTCTTGGTTGGACGCCTGCGCAGCCGCTTTTCGACCAGATGCATCATGCTGTGGAGCACTGCGACCGCAGCTGCCATCTCCCTTCCAGTGGCCTATTTCATGGAAGGTAGAATCTTGCCGATGACAATCCACGGCTGGCTCATACTCGCCGCGCTGGCATGGATGACGCATGCTGCCGGCCAAAGCATGATCGCCTATGCGCTCGCTTATTTGGCGCCGTCGTTTTCATCGCTCACGCTTATGCTTCAGCCGGTTGTGGCAGCGCTTCTGGCTTGGGTTTTCCTGACCGAACCCCTTGGCCTCATGCAGGCGATCGGCGGAATGATTGTCATATTCGGAATATTGATTGCTCGCGGGGACTAACCGGTTTTGCCAATGCGGATCTTACTTTCGCAAGCCTGAAACAGCGATGGCGCGACGGGGCAAGCGCTTCCACGACGTTGCCATGGTTGATGGCAGCGGCCGTGTTCGCCGCCCGGCTATTTCAGCTCATAGGCAAGGAGACCGCGCCTGCCGTGATTCACGCTCAGGCGACGTTTGAGCGGTGGCATCGTGCGGCTGGCGCAATTTGTACGTTCGCAGATGCGGCAGGAAATTCCTATTGGCTCGAAATCGCTGCGGTCCGACAGATTCAAGCCGTCCGCATACACGAATGCGTCTGCATAGGTCGACTCGCATCCCAGCGCCAAGGCGTAGACGGGCCGGTCTGCGTGAAAGCCCACCACGCCTTTGCCGACCTGGGTGGCGATGGAAAGGTAGCGCACGCCGTCGGGGGTTTCCGCAAGCTGGCGTATTATTCGCCCTGGTGTTTCGAATGCCTGATGCGCGTTCCAAAGCGGGCAGGCAGCTCCGAAACGGGCAAATTGCAATTTCGTCGCGCTGTGCCGTTTCGTGATGTTGCCGGCGCGATCGATGCGCGCGAAGAAAATGGGAATGCCCTTGTTATTAGGACGCTGGAGCGTGGAGAGCCGGTGGCAGACCTGCTCCAGAGACGTGCCGAACTTCAATGCGAGCAGCTCGATATCGTGGCGTAACAGCCGGGCGGATTCAAGGAAATCGCCGTAAGGCATCAACAGGGCGCCGGCGAAGTAATTGTGCAGCCCGACGCGACAGATGTCTCTGGCTTCCTGCGTGCGGAAGCTCGCGCTTTCGATGATGGTCGTGATCGAGTCCTGAACCGCCAGCTGTGCCAGCGCGACAGCCAGCTGAAACGTCTGGGTCTGCGGTGCGGCGAAACCGTTGAGCGTAATCCTGCGGTGCTCATGGTCTAGGTCACGCAAAGGCGCATCGGCGGGGCCGAAGCCGATGTTCATTTTATATTCGTTTTCAAGCCAATGCATGAGCTTCGAGCGCGGGTCGGCCAACAAGTTCAAACTCTTGGCCAAGGCCTCCGCAGCGACATCGATATCGTGAATATAATTGTCGACGAAATGGAAGAAGTCGCGCACCTCCTCGTATGGCGTGACTTCGTTCAGCCCGCGGCCCACCTCCCGGTCGAGGCTTACCAATTGCTCGCTATTGGTTCGATAGGCCTGATGACAGGCGATCAGGGCATGGGCAAACCCCGGCGCATTGTGAGTTATGAGCTTCAGCTCCTGCAGACTCGGCGAATATCCCTCGAATATCGGGTCATCAAGGGTTTCCGACAGTGCCGAGAGCAGCCTGTCGGTTTCCCCGCTCGCAAGCTCGGAGAAGTCCATCTTGAACTTGTCCATGAGAGCGATGAGAACGGTGGCGGAGACCGGGCGCTGATTGCTCTCAATGTGGTTGAGGTAACTCGTGGATATGCCGAGCCGTTCGGCGAACTGAACTTGTGTGGCGTTTGTGCTCAACCTGAGTTCGCGCACCTTGCGGCCGATGAACAGCTTGCCTGTCGCCATTTTCACAAATCCCCAATTTCACTTTCTCAATTTTGATAGTTTCACCTAAGCGCATTCTCAAGTGTTTTCTTCTCGGGTGAATGCAGCTAGCCAGATATGGCGAAAGCAGGAGAAGAGCTATGCGGGCGATATTGGCGGAAGTTGAAAAGCGGCGGAGCGAGGCACGGCTCGGCGGAGGGCAGCGGCGTATCGACGCTCAGCACGCCAAGGGAAAACTGACTGCGCGCGAACGGATCGAAGTCCTTCTGGATGAGGGTTCGTTCGAAGAATTCGACATGTACGTCACCCATCGCTGCACCGATTTCGGAATGGCCGACCAAAAGATTGCCGGCGATGGCGTCGTTACCGGCTGGGGCACCATCAATGGCCGGCAGGTCTATGTCTTTAGCCAGGATTTCACGGTGCTGGGTGGCTCCTTGTCCGAAACTTACGCCCAGAAAATCTGCAAGATCATGGACATGGCGGTCAAGGTCGGCGCACCGGTGATCGGTCTCAACGATTCCGGCGGCGCGCGCATTCAGGAAGGGGTCGCCTCGCTGGCGGGCTATGCCGACGTGTTTAAGCGCAATGTCGACGCATCGGGCGTTATTCCCCAGATTTCCGTCATCATGGGACCATGCGCCGGCGGCGCGGTCTATTCTCCCGCCATGACCGACTTTATCTTCATGGTGCGGGACAGCTCGTATATGTTCGTCACCGGTCCGGATGTGGTGAAGACGGTGACAAACGAGATCGTCACCGCAGAGGAGCTCGGTGGTGCATCAACCCACACAAGGAAATCTTCGGTTGCCGATGCGGCCTATGAGAATGATATCGAAACGCTGGAGCATGTTCGCCTGCTCTTCGATTTTCTGCCGCTCAACAATCGCGAAAGACCGCCGGTCCGCCCCTTCCACGACGATCCGGCTCGGCTTGTTTCCCGCCTCGACAGCCTGATCCCCGACAGCTCGGCCAAGCCCTACGACATGAAGGAGCTGATCCTTGCGATCGCCGACGAGGGCGATTTCTTCGAGCTTCAGGAAGCTTTTGCAAAGAACATCGTCACGGGCTTTATCAGGCTCGAGGGGCAAACGGTCGGTGTCGTTGCCAACCAGCCGATGGTACTGGCGGGCTGCCTTGACATCGATAGCTCTCGCAAGGCGGCGCGCTTCGTTCGCTTCTGCGACGCCTTCAATATTCCAATTCTGACCCTGGTCGACGTTCCCGGCTTCCTGCCGGGTGTCGCCCAGGAATACGGCGGCGTCATCAAGCACGGCGCCAAGCTGCTCTTCGCCTACAGCCAGGCAACGGTCCCGATGGTGACGCTCATCACCCGCAAGGCCTATGGCGGTGCCTACGACGTCATGGCCTCCAAGCACATCGGCGCCGACATCAACTATGCCTGGCCGACGGCGGAGATCGCGGTCATGGGGGCCAAGGGCGCCACCGAAATCCTCTATCGGTCGGAGCTTGGCGACCCGGACAAGATCGCCGCGCGCACGAAAGGGTATGAAGAGCGTTTCGCCAACCCCTTCGTGGCCGCCGAGCGGGGCTTCATCGATGAAGTGATCATGCCGCACTCGTCCCGCCGCCGCATCGCGAGAGCCTTTGCGTCCCTGCGCAACAAACAGGCGACGGCGCATTGGAAAAAGCACGACACGATCCCGCTGTGAGGAATGAATCCATGATCAAGAAAATCCTCATCGCCAATCGCGGCGAAATCGCCTGCCGGGTCATCAAGACCGCGAAGAAAATGGGAATCGCAACCGTCGCGGTTTATTCGGACGCGGACCGTGACGCCCTGCATGTGAAAATGGCTGACGAGGCCGTTCGTCTCGGGCCGGCACCCTCGAGCCAATCGTACATCGTTCTCGAAAAGATTATCGGCGCAATCCGCCAGACCGGCGCTGACGCGGTTCATCCGGGTTACGGTTTCCTCTCCGAGAATTCAGCGTTTGCGGCCGCACTTGAGGCGGAAGGCGTCGCGTTTATCGGCCCCGGGGTCGCCGCGATCGAGGCGATGGGCGACAAGATCACGTCGAAGAAGATCGCGGCAGAAGCCGGCGTCAACACCGTGCCCGGCCATATGGGCCTGATCGAGAACGCCGACGAGGCCGTGAGGATCGCCTCTTCCATCGGCTATCCCGTAATGATCAAGGCCTCGGCCGGCGGCGGCGGCAAGGGCATGCGCATCGCCTGGAACGACCAGGAGGCGCGCGAAGGCTTCCAATCGTCGAAGAACGAGGCGAAATCCTCCTTTGGCGACGATCGCATCTTCATCGAAAAATTCGTGACGCAGCCGCGCCATATCGAAATCCAGGTGCTGGGAGACAAGCATGGCACGACGCTCTATCTCGGTGAGCGTGAATGCTCGATCCAGCGGCGAAACCAGAAGGTCATAGAGGAAGCGCCTTCACCTTTCCTTGATCCGGAAACCCGAAAGGCCATGGGCGAGCAGGCCGTCGCGCTTGCCAAGGCGGTCGGTTATCACTCCGCCGGCACGGTGGAATTCATCGTCGACGGCGAGAAAAACTTCTATTTTCTCGAAATGAACACCCGCCTGCAGGTCGAACATCCCGTGACTGAGCTCATCACCGGTATCGATCTCGTCGAGCAGATGATCCGTATCGCCGCCGGCGAAAAACTATCCTTCGCGCAGGACGATGTGAAGCTTAACGGCTGGGCGATCGAAAGCCGGCTTTACGCCGAAGATCCCTATCGCAATTTCCTGCCCTCGATCGGCCGCCTGACGCGCTACCGCCCGCCGGAAGAAGGCGAGGCCGCCGATGGCTCCATCGTCCGCAACGACACCGGCGTCTATGAGGGCGGCGAGATATCGATGTATTACGATCCCATGGTCGCCAAGCTCTGCGCCTGGGCGCCCGGCGAGGGTGCTGGCGCGCGTCTGGCCGCTGTCGATGCCATGGCCCGCGCGCTCGACGATTTCGAGGTCGAGGGCATCGGCCATAACCTGCCCTTCCTTTCCGCCGTCATGCAGCAGGAACGTTTCCGGGAGGGACGGCTGACGACCGCCTATATCGCGGAGGAGTTCCCCGACGGTTTCCATGGGGTCGAGCCGGATGCCGCCGCTGTCCGGCTCCTTGCCGCGGTTGCCGCCATAGTTCATCAAAATGTCCAGGAGCGCGCCTCGACGATCTCCGGCACAGTCGGCAACCACCGGCGGGTTGTCGGATCGAAATGGGTTGTAAAGCTTGGATCCAACGAGGAAGCGGTTACGCTTCGCACCGAAGAAGGGCAAACCGTCGCTCTGTTCGAAAACGGCCCGAACCTCAGCGTGATCGGTTCCTGGGTGCCCGGGCAGCGCCATGCGCTCTTCACGATTGACGCACCGGATCTCGCCGCCCACCGAACGATCGGGGTGAAAATCGACCTTATTGGCAGCAGCATCCGGTTGCGCTGGGCCGGCATCGACATCGCAACACGGGTGCGCAGCCCCCGTGTTGCGGAGCTGGCTCGACACATGCCGGTGAAACTGCCGCCCGATACGTCGAAGATGCTCCTGTGCCCGATGCCCGGCGTTCTGACTGTGGTGACGGTCAAGGTCGGCGATAAGGTCGAGGCCGGCCAGACATTGGCGACGGTCGAAGCCATGAAGATGGAAAACTCCCTCAAGGCCGAGCGGCAGGCGATCGTGAAGCGAGTGGTCGCAACCAGCGGCCAAAGCCTGGCTGTGGACGAGCTGATCATGGAATTCGAGTAACGGGGCAGCAGTATGGATGACAAGCTCGAAGTATGGCGATCGATGGCTGAGCGCGAGTTGAAAGGCTCAACCGAGGCCCTCACCTGGCGCACGCCCGAGGGCATCGACGTAAAGCCCGTTTATACCGCCCACGATCTTGAGGGTATTGGGCATCTGGATACGATGCCTGGAATGAAACCCTTCGTGCGTGGACCGCGCGCCACCATGTATGCCGGCCGCCCGTGGACGATCCGCCAGTATGCCGGCTTTTCCACGGCTGAAGAGTCCAACGCCTTCTACCGCCGCAATCTCGCGGCCGGCCAGAAGGGCCTGTCGGTCGCATTCGACCTTGCGACCCACCGCGGCTATGATAGCGACCATCCGCGCGTGGAGGGCGATGTCGGCAAGGCGGGCGTGGCGATCGACAGCGTCGAGGACATGAAGATCCTCTTCGATGGCATTCCGCTGAAGGAAATGTCCGTTTCCATGACGATGAACGGTGCGGTCATCCCGATCCTCGCCAACTTCATCGTTGCCGGCGAGGAGCAGGGCGTCTCGCGCGCCGAACTGTCCGGGACCATCCAGAACGACATCCTCAAGGAGTTCATGGTCCGCAACACCTACATCTACCCCCCGGCGCCCTCGATGCGCATTATTGCCGACATCATCGAGTACACGGCAAAGGAAATGCCGCGCTTCAATTCGATCTCGATTTCCGGTTATCATATGCAGGAAGCCGGGGCGACGCTGGTGCAGGAACTGGCCTTCACCCTGGCCGACGGCCGCGAATACGTGCGCGCCGCCCTCGCCAAGGGGCTGAATGTCGATGATTTCGCCGGTCGGCTGTCTTTTTTCTTCGCGATCGGCATGAACTTCTTCATGGAAGCCGCCAAGCTGCGCGCCGCGCGCCTTCTCTGGACCCGCATCATGGAAGAGTTCGAGCCGAAGAAGGCCGGCTCGCTGATGCTGCGCACCCATTGCCAGACTTCGGGCGTGTCGCTGCAGGAGCAGGACCCCTACAACAATATCGTCAGAACCGCCTACGAGGCGCTGTCGGCCGTGCTCGGCGGCACGCAGTCGCTGCATACCAATGCGCTGGACGAAGCAATCGCCCTGCCGACGGAGTTTTCCGCCCGCATCGCGCGCAACACCCAGCTCATCCTTCAGCACGAGACGGGCGTGACCAAGGTGGTCGATCCGCTTGCAGGCTCCTACTACGTGGAAACCCTGACGAACGAGCTGGCGGAAAAGGCCTGGGCGCTGATCGAAGAGGTCGAGGCGATGGGCGGCATGACCGCGGCGGTGGCGGACGGCCTGCCGAAGCGCCTGATCGAGCAAGCCGCGACATTGCGCCAGGCGAAGGTCGATCGGGGCGAGGAAATCATCGTCGGCGTCAACAAGTATCGTCTGGAAAACGAAGATCCAATCGACATTCTGGCGATCGACAATACCGCGGTGCGCAAGTCGCAAATCGCGCGGCTGGAAAAGACCCGGCGCCAGCGCGACCCGAAGACCGTGGAGCAGGCGCTAGCCAGGCTGGCCGAGGTCGCGCGCACCGGCGCGGGCAATCTGCTCGAGGCGGCAGTCGAGGCGGCGCGCGCGCGGGCAACCGTCGGCGAAATCTCCGACGCCATGCGCGAGTCCTTCGGCGATCATGCCGCCGTGCCGGAAGTCGTCGGCGATATTTACGGCCCGGCCTATGAGAACGATCCGGAATACAGGACGCTGGCCAGCCGGCTTTCCGACTATGCATCCTTGCACAGCAGGAAGCCGAAGATCATGGTGGCGAAGCTCGGCCAGGATGGTCACGATCGGGGCGCGAAGATCATCGCCTCTGCCTTCGGGGATATCGGATTTGACGTGCTGGCCGGCCCGTTGTTCCAGACGCCTGACGAAGCGGCGGAGATGGCGGTGAAAAACGGGGTTCAGGTCGTGGGGATGTCGTCGCTCGCGGCAGGCCACAAGACGCTTGCGCCGCAACTGGTCGAAGCGCTGAAAGCGAAGGGCGCCAGTGATGTGATCGTCGTCGTTGGCGGGGTCATACCACGCCAGGACTATGAGTTTCTGATGGAGAATGGCGTTTCGGCCGTCTTTGGGCCGGGCACCAATGTTCTCGATGCGGCAAATGCCGTCATCGACCTTCTCGAAGGCAAGCGCCGCAACCAGTGAGGATTGGATGATAAGTTCGCTCAATCATGTGGCGATCGCCGTTCCTGATTTGGAAACGGCAGCCGCCCAGTACCGTTTGCTCGGAGCAGATGTTTCCGAGGCGCAGGATCTGCCGGAACATGGCGTAACCGTCGTTTTCATCAAGTTGCGCAATACCAAAATTGAACTGCTTTATCCGCTGGGCGACGACTCTCCGATCGCAAGCTTTCTAAGCAAGAACCCGGCGGGCGGTATTCACCACCTCTGCTTCGAGGTGGCGGATATCGACGCCGCACAGAGCAGGATCACCGAGATCGGCGCGCGCGTTCTGGGAGACGGCAGACCCAAAATCGGCGCGCATGGCAAGCCGGTGATCTTTGGCCATCCCAAGGACTTCCAGGGTGCGCTCGTGGAGTTCGAACAAACATAATCCGTTTCGCTCGAGCCGACACGGGAAGGCGCCGCGTTCGCGCCGGATTTGCCGTTCGCTGTCGCTATTCCGCACCCCCTGTGTGTGGAGGTTTCCCGCCTCGCAGCGTCAGCTCTTTCGTGCCCACAATATCCAGAGGAAGAATGGCGAACCGATCAGGGAGGCCATCAATCCGGCAGGCATTTCGTAAGGGAAGAGCAGCGTTCGGCCCAGCCAATCGGCGGCGAGCATGATGACGGCACCGATGGCTGCTGCGCCGAAGAGCTGCGCCGTCGGTTGCCGAATGCCCCAATGCTCGGCGAGCCGGGGTGCCATCAGGCCGACGAAAGCGAGCGGCCCGACGATGAGCGTGGCGGCTGCGGCCAGTGCCGCAGCGAGGAGAACCAGCATGAACAGCGCCCGCTGTGCATGAAGTCCCGCGGCCCGGGCCGCCGCATGCCCTAGCGGCAGGAGGTCCAGCCAACGCCGCAGCAGCGGCACGACGGCGAGGAAGGCAAGCGCCAGAGCGAGGCCCGTCAGCGCCTGGCCGGCACTGACCTGACTGGTCGAACCGGCCATCCATAGTTTCAGGTTCTGTAACGGCGGCGCCCCGGTGGCAAGCGCAGCGACGACGATGGCGTTTGTTAGCGCCGCGATGGCGACGCCGCTGATCAGAAACCGATCCGAGCTGAAGCTCGTGCTGCGTCCAAGCGCCAGAAGGGCCGCAGTGACCGCGCCGGCGCCGCCGCACATCGCGGCAAACTGCCATCCGGCTCCGGCAGCTGGAGCAACAAGCGCAAGGATGACAAGCGCCAAGGTCGCTCCGCCGCCAAGACCGAGGATTTCCGGACTGGCCAGATCGTTACCTGTGATGCGCTGGAGGATGGCGCCTGAAAGTGCGAGCATGGCACCGGCCGCCGCCGCGCCGGTTGCGCGGGGGCCGCGCCAGGCAACAAGGCCGTCCAGCTGCTCCGGACTTGCCCAGTACCAGCCGCCGACGCCTTTCCCCAGGTCCAGCGCGATCACCGCCAGTATCGTCAGCAGGCCCACGGCGCCGAGGACGATTGCCCAGGGGCGCCTGCTGCGCGCCGTCATGTTGATGCCCGGACCTGGCGGATCGGCCGGAAGCGAGCCGCGCAAAAGCATGGCAAGCAGAACCGGCGCGCCGATCAGCGCGGTCGCGGCTCCGGCCGGGAGCCATTCCCGTCCGCCGCCGGTGCCGAGCAGAAGGCATTGATCCGTCGACCACAGCAGACCGGCGCCGATCATGGGCGCGTAAACGATCTGTTGGCGCAATGTCCTTGCGCCGGCGAAACGTGCCATCGCGGGCGCGATCAGACCGATGAAGCCTATGATGCCGACCGTGCAGACCACGGAAACGGAGAGATAGACCGCGATCACGAGCCCCGCCAGCCGAGTCCAGATCACGGGCAGGCCGATGCTGCGCGCCGCCGCGTCATCAAGCCCGAGCAGCGTCAAGGGGCGAGCGAGCACGCCGAGGGCTGCAGCGCAGCAGGCGAGACGCGGTAGAAGCGTCAAGACCGTGCTCCAGTCGTTCTGGCTGAGCGAGCCGCCTCCCCACAGATAAAGGGAAAGGTCATAGGGATTGGCATAAAGGAGCAGCACGGAACTCACAGATCCGCAGATGAAGCTGACGATGAGGCCGGCAAGGATCAACGCCCCCGGAGCAAGGCCTCGCCGCCAGGAAAGGGCAAAGACCAGCAAGGTCGCAGCCGCGCCTCCGGCAAGAGCCGTCAATTCACGGCTCACGCCGAAAAGGCCCGGAAACAGGACCGTGCCGACTGTAAGCGCCAGATAAGCGCCCGCCGAGGTGCCGAGTGTTGCTGGCTCGGCCAATGGATTGCGTGCGATCTGCTGAAATATGACGCCCGCAAGAGCAAGGGCCATGCCGGCAAGAATGGCCGTGAGCGCCCGCGGCAACTGGCTGTAAAGGGCAACGAGCTGTCGAGGATCGGTGAAGTCGGGATGCGTGAGCGCGCGTTGCCACAGCGCAAGCGGCAGCTCCCGTTCGAGCCCGCATAACGACAGTGCTGCCGCCAGCACGATGAGGCCAATGGCTGGAATATGGCCTTTCAGAGCAAGGATCTGTCTCATCCGTTTACCTGTCGACGGCCGCGGCGATCGCGGCGGCGATTCTTGTGGCCGAGGGCAGGCCGCCATAAGCCCATAGCGAAGGCAGCGACACGGCTCGCTGGGCGCGGACTTGCGGCAGGTTTTGCCAGAAGAATCCGGATCTGATGGAGGCCACATCGACTTGGGGGAGGGCGAAATAAATCAGGATTGCCTCGGGGACGGCGGCGAAGGCTTCCAGCCCTACGACCGACAGTCCCCAGAAATCAGCCTTGCCCGTCCAGGCATTGCTGATGCCGATCCGATCCAGAACTCCCTGGACAAGACTACCCTTGCCGAAGACCGCCGCATGGTGTTCGTCCTGCAGTTGAACGACGAAGACCGGCCGCTGTGTCTTGCCCGCCAGGGACCGGCGCAGCTGCTGGAGAGCGGCCGCGGTCGTTCCGCGCAGCTCGGCCGCCTGCTCCTGCGCGGCCATTGCCTTACCAAGCAGCGACGTCGCCTGTTCGGCCATGGCAAGGGGCTCGTCCTCAGTCCCGTAGATCGTAAATGTGTGCACCGGGGCAAAGCGCTCGAGTGACGAGCGCATATAGGCCTGGGCCGAGTTGATTACGATCAGGCTTGGCTTGAGCGCGTAAAGCGCCTCGGCATTCGGCGCCAGCCGCAGCCCGACATCGACTGTTTCGAGCCGCGCGCATTGTGCATCGGCAACAACCTTGTTGTAGGCGTCGCGCTCGGCCAGACCCGCTGGCGGACTGGCCATGGCGATCATCGTTTCCGCCGCGCCCCAGTCGAGAGCGACGACGCGCTGGCTTGCGGCGAGCCCAGCGCCGTTGAAAAGGCAGGCAAGTGCCCCGCCGCCGGCAAGCTTCAGCACGCTGCGCCGGCTGGCTGCCACGACACGGCGCCCGGTCTCTCTTCCGGCTTCGGCACCTTCCTGCTCCGGGACACCGTGCAACGCGGCTTACCAGCGATAACTCAAGGTCGCCAGCACGGTCCGACCGGTGCCGTATTGGCAGGCGGCGGCGCTCTGGCAATAGGCGACATAGTTTCGGTTGAAGAGATTGCGCCCCGTCACCGCCAGCTGAAGTCCCTGCAGCTTCGGATTTCTGGCGCCGAAATCATACTTCACCGACGCGTCGAACAAGGTGTAGCTCGGCACCTTGGACGGCGTGTTCTCGTAGCCGCTCAATCCCCAGACGTTGTTGTTGGTGCCATAGGTCCAACCGACATAACGTATGCCGCCGCCGAGGCTGAGGCCGGCGAGAGGTCCGTTGTCGAAGGTGTAGTTCCCCCATAGCGACGCGGCATTGCTGGGGATTCCGGACGGATGCTTGCCGACGTCGATGTTGTAAGCCGAATCCGTCTCGTTGGCTTTCGTCACGACATTGTCCAGATAGGTATAGGCGGCGACGAGATCGAGATTGTCGGTGAGGCTCGCATGCAGTTCCAGTTCGGCTCCGCGCGAGCGGATTTCGCCGCTCTGGACGCTGAAGTTGGCATGGATGGGATCGGCCGTCAGGACGTTCTGTTGCGTCAGGTTGAAGAGGGAGACGGTCGCAAAGCTGTTGAAGCCAGTCGGCTGATATTTCAGGCCGACTTCGTATTGCTCGCCTTTGGTCGGTTTGAATGCGGCTCCGGAATAGCTCTGGCCGATCTGCGGCTGGAAGGAGGTCGCATAGCTGGCATAGGGCGCCAGACCGTTGTCGAAGAGGTAGACGAGACCCGCCCGCCAGGTAAAGGCACGGTCGGATTGCCTGGTGTCCGTATCGTTGATCCGGTCGTAATCACGAGAGTTCGTCCAGTCCTGGCGGCCTGACACCATGAAGCGCCAGTTCTCGAAACTGATCTGATCCTGGCCATAGGCGCCGAGCTGGTTCATGACGGCATCGTCGCTGCCCGTGGCGGCCGGCCTGGCGATATCGGCACCATAGTTCGGGTCATAGGCATCCAGGCCCGGAGTAGTGAAGAAATTCGAACCGTAGAGTTCCTGGTAATTGACGCGCTGGTAGTCGAGGCCGACGATCGCCTTGTGCGAAAGCGCGCCTGTATCGAAATCGGCCTCGACCTGATTGTCAGTCGTAAGCTGGCCGAGACTTTCGTCATTGAAGAAGGAGTAGCGGTTAAGCGTCCGGCCGTCGGCCGCAAACCCGTTGGCAAAGACGTTCTGAAGATCGTCCTTGAGGTAAGTGTAGCGGAGATTGGAGCGTATCGTCCATGTGTCGTCGAACCGGTGCTCGAACTGATAGCCGATATTGTATTCCTCGCGCGAGTGACGATCAAATCCGGGTTCTCCGGGATTGAGCGAGGAGGAAATCCTGCCGTTCGGATTGGCAAGCACGGTGCCGAGCGCCGGCACGAAATTATAATAGCCTGCCTCCGGATCATCCTGGTAGCTGGACAGCAACGTCAGCGTGGTGTCCGCATCGGGTTGCCAGGTAAATGCAGGGGCAATGGAAAATCGGCGTTCCTTGGTGCCGTCGACCTGTGTGTCGCTGTTCCGGAAGGTGCCGGTCAGACGATAGAGGAATGCATCGGTGGATGGCGCGGGGCCGCCGAAATCGAAGGCCGTTCCGGCATAGTTGTGGCTGCCGACAGTCGCCTGCACCTCGCCGAAAGCATCCTGTGTCGGCTTCTTGCTGACGAGATTGACGAGACCGCCGGGATAGGTCTGTCCGTAGAGCACCGACGCGGGGCCGTGCAGTATCTCGATGCGGTCGAGATCGTAGGGCTCGTAGGATGGCAGGTTGTAGGCAATGTTGGGCAGACGCAGGCCGTCGAGATATTTTTCCATCTGGAAGCCCCGGCCGGTCAAATACTCGAAGCCGGACATGTTGACGCCACGCTGCTCGGCGACGACGCCGGAACTGTAGCTGAGCGCCTGAGCAACGCTTTGAGCGCCCTGGGCATCCATCTGCTTGCGCGTGACGACGGAAATGGCCTGCGGCGTCTCGATGATCGGCGTATTCGTCTTTGTTCCGGCAGCGCTCTGCGTCGCCACATAGCCAACCGTGCCGTCGCCGCTTCCATGGACGGTGATCGGCGCCAGCGCGGTCGCCCCGTCGCTTGTGTCCGCCGCATCCCCGCCGGCACCTGCACTGATGGTCACTTTGGTCGCGCCGGTAAACCGGAAGCTCAGTCCCGTACCGGCCAGCAGCCTTGTGAGCGCGGCTTGAGGCGAGAGCTTGCCTCTCACGCCGGCCGTGCGCAGCCCGCTCGTGATCGACGCATTGTAGAGGACCTGGATGCCGCTGGAGGCGCCAAAACTGGTCAGTGCGCCGTCGAGGCTGCCCGCGGCGATGGAGTAGCTTGTCGTCGTCTGCGCGCAGGCGATAGTGGCCGACGCAAGAACGGCGACGAGGGCGGTGCCGCCCGAAAGGCTGTGAAAACGATTGAAAAGTCGCGCCCGTTCGAGCCAATAGGTAAACTGCAACATGTAACGCCCTCAATGCGATCAGCCGCGCAAACTCTCCCGCGGCACCCATTGAAGAAAACGATCACAAATCGCGAACCCGAAATTCAATTCAGGTTTTTCGCGGATTTTTTTGCAGATAATTTTAAAGGAGCACGACAACGCTGCCGGGCAGGCTGACGGGCCGTGCATGCAGCGTGGCCTCAAGATGCGACAATACCTCGTCCGGCCGGTCGAGGTGGAAGACACCTGAGATGCGCCTCGCCTGCAAGGAGCTGTTGGCGACAATGATCTTGCCCCGGCGATGCCGGTTGAGATCCGAGACGACGTCCGAGACCGTACGGTTCTTGAACACCAGCAGCCCGTTGCGCCAGGCGGCAGAGGTTGCAATGTCCGCCTTGGTCTTTTCACTCAGGCCGTCTGCCGAATAGTTGACGGCTTCTCCCTGGATCAGGTCGTCACGCCCACGACATTCGACACCGACATGGCCGCGCAAACACTCCACGGAGACCTCGTCCGTTGCGAGGCTGACGGCAAAGGATGCATCCGAACCCATCGTCCGTCCGTTTGCCGCCGAGACGGTGAACGGCCGCGCAGAATCATGCGCGACGTCGAAGACTGCGGCGCCCGCGACAAGGCTTGCCTGCCGCTCTGTTTGCGAGAAGCGCACAGACAATGCCGTGCCGCCATCGAGCGCCGCAGTCGACCCGTCGGGCATGCGGATGGTGCGTTGTTCGCCGATTGCGGTCGTGTAGTCGGCGAGCAGCATGCCCATCGAAGGAATGATGCCAAGCTCCGTCAGGCAGAATGCAGCGCCGGCCGAACCAGCCGCGAGGCTGCCGGCAGCCAGGAACCGCCGTCTCGTGACGGCGGCGCGGGGCCGCGCCAGCTGCGTTTCCAGCGCCGTCCCAAGCCTGTTCCAGGTCTGCGCCGCGTCCTGGAACGCGCTTTCATGTGCCGGGCTTTGCGCGCGCCAGCGCTTAAGAGCATTCGCATCCGCAACCGTTGCGTCGCCGGATGTCAGCCGGACGATCCAGGTCGTCGCTTCCTTTTTCAGAGCGTCGATATCCTGGTCCAAATCCCGATCCCTTGCCAAAATGAATTCATGGATGCGCGTACATCCCATGCTATTAACGCTTGAAAATTGAAAAGTCGAAAGGCCGCGCCGGTCCGGTCGCTCAAATTCTGTTCTTGTCGTCCAGCCGCCGACGGCAATAGTCGCAAGCCTTGCGGATTTCCAGTTCGACGGTACGGACCGAAAGGTCGAATTCCTTGGCGATTTCGGCATGGGGGCGCTGCTGCAGCCGGCTGGCGGTCAACATCTGCCTTTGGCGCGCCGGAAGTTCGTTGATGATTTCCATCAGGCAACGAAGCTGATCGCGATCCTGGGCGGTCTTTTCCGGCCCCGCTCGCTGGTCGGCAACCTCCAGCAGATCGGCCACCTCGCGCTTCCCGAGCCGGCGGCTCTCCGCTCTGCCGTGATCGAGCGCAAGGGTGCGTGCAATGCGCATGAGATAGGGGATAGGAGCCGCAATAGCTGCCGCGCCGTTCCTGGCGAGCTTGATCCAGGCTTCCTGAAACAGATCGTCGACGTCTTCGCGGGATTTCGTTTTCGAGCGCAGATAGCGGCGCAGTTGGGTCTCATGACCAGAAAAGATCGCCAACAGTTCATCGTTGTGGTCTGTCATGAAGAGGTCCCGAGCGACGCCTCGTCCGCGTCGCGACAGCAATAGTATGCGCAGGTCGGGCTGGCAATAGTGGATTATTATAATCCAGTTTCTAGCGACTTCGGACGGGCGATGACATGCGCGTTACGCCCAGATGGGGCTCGGCGGCTTTCGGCAACCTGCCGGCTACAAGAGCTTTTCAAAGTCGACGCTCGTATCCATGCCGGTCTTGGAGGGATAGGAAAAACTACCGAAGTCGCTGTAGCCGCACTTTTTCCAGAAGCTCAGTGCCTTTGGCGCCCGGGCATCGGCATGCAGATAAGCGACGTCATATCCCAAGCTCAAGGCATCCCGTTCCAGGCGGGTTGCGATTCGAGAGCCCAGGCTGGCTCCTCGAAAATTCGGATCGAGATAGACCCGAACGATCTGGCAAATTTCCGCGTCATCGCCATAGCGCTTGGCGATCCTTTGGCGTGTCGAAGGTTTACGCTTCAGGTCGTAGACGCCTCCGGTCGCTATGATCGCCCCGGCACCGTCGCGGACATGATAGAACGAGCCACGGTTTTCCCGAGAGAACCAGTTGCCGTCGCCATCGAGCAACAGGGAATCGAGATCGGCGTGCCACTCCTTCGTATAATCAATGCCATAGAAATCCTTGATGATCTTAAGACAGAACTCCCGGATTTCAGAGAGAACATCTGTTCCACGGGCGGATTCATCCCGAAGATTTTGAAACTGAAATTCCATGCTCCTCAACCCGTTCAGATGGGGAATTCAGGCTGGATGAGCGGTTCCGCATTTCACGGAGTCGCTCTATCTCTTTGTTTTCACGCAATTCCGGACGGAAAATCATTGCGCACTTTTGATCGGCGTTGCCATTCAGCCGCCGGTATCGAGGCGCTTTGGAGCCGTCGACCGCTTTTTTGAAGACGCCAATTCGGAAAAGGCGAAGGCGGCCGACATCCGCAAATTTGCCTAGGATTGGATCTTGAGCGCCTGCACCAAATCCTGCTCGAGATCGACCGGGTCTTCGAGACCGATGGAAAGCCGGATGAGTTGCGGGCCGATTCCGGTTGCGGACCTTCGGTCTTCCGGAACGGCTGCATGTGTCAGCGATGCCGGGTGCTGGATGAGGCTTTCGACGCTTCCGAGGCTGACGGCGAAGCGGAAATAGCGGGTTGCCGTCAGCACGCGTTCCACGCGGCCGATATCGCCCGCGAGCTCGATGGAAATGACGCAGCCGAAGTTGAACATCTGCCGGGCTGCCAGCGCATGCTGCGGATGGCTTTCCAAACCAGGATACACGACCCGGTCGAGACGCAATTCACCGGCTCGCCGCTGCAGGCTGGTGGCGAGCGACAGGGCCGAGGCGGATTGCCGCGCGCTACGGATTTCCAGCGTCTTCAGTGAGCGGTGAAGCAGGGCGCAGTCCGTCGGCGACATCACCGCGCCGAGAGCGTTCTGCAGATACTTTATCCGCTCGGCAAGCCCTGCCGGCGCAGTGGCGGAAACAGCGACGACACCGCCCAGAAGATCGGAGTGGCCGTTGAGCATCTTCGTTGCCGAGTGCACGACGACATGGATACCGTGCTCGATCGGACGCTGGCCCGCGGGCGAGGAAAACGTGCTGTCGCAGACGGTGATTGCATTCACCTCGTTGCCGATCCGGGCAATAGCGGCCAGATCCACGATACGCAGCGTCGGGTTGGACGGCGTTTCGAACCAGAGCAGGCTCGGCCGATGCGCCGCGACTGCCTGCTTCAGGGCGTCGATGTCCGAGAAATCGACGAAATTTATCCTGTGGCCCGCCGTCACCGGCCTGACGTCTGCCAGCAGCCGGTAGACGCCGCCGTAGAGGTCGTGATGCGCCAGGATCGAGGAGCCGGCCGGCAAAGCCTCAAGCAATGTCGCCGCGGCCGAGAGGCCGCTCGGGAAGACGTGAGCGGTTTCCGCGCCTTCGAGGTCTGCGAGGCAAAGCTCCAGCATGTTGCGTGTCGGGTTGCCGCTGCGGGAATAGTCGAACCCTTTGCTGCGGCCGATGCCGTCCTGAACGAAGGTCGTTGCATGATAGACGGGGGGAATGACGGCGCCGGTCAAGGGATCGGGTTCCTGCCCGACATGGACGGCGCGGGTCGCGAAGGCCGCCTGATTGCGATTAAGCTCGTTTGCCACATTATTCCTTTCGATTTTGCCGAACAGCTGCAGCCTGAATCGCGGCCGATAACGACAATCATGTCCCGGAAGACCGAAATGACACTGACTTCTTACAAGTTCATGAGCAAGCCGAATTATCCATGCATGAACTGGGACGGCGGAGCGGAGATGCGAACCTGCGTCGGGGTCTTGCCGTAGATGCTCCTGAAGACCCGGGTAAATGTGCCGTGCTTGAAAAGCCGATCTCCATCGCGATGTCGATGATGAATGAGAAAATATTCCTGACATAAATATATAAAGATTTATTTATGCCACTTGACTTTGGCGCTCCGTTGGTAAGAATTCGCGTGTCATGGTTCTCTGGGGCAGCTTGTCTGCCTTGGAGCTAAGAGGGAATCCGGTGAGCCGAGAAGTCGGTTATTCCGGGGCTGCCCCCGCAACTGTAAACGGCGAGCCGCTGTCCACGACGTCACTGAGGCGATGAGCCTTGGGAAGACGGACAAAGGCGATAACCCGTGAGCCAGGAGACCTGCCAGGACAAGATAACGTCCACGGGCGGGGTGTCCCGGTGGTTGCTGCGACGGTTCCGAAAGGACCGTATTTGCACGCGTCCGCTTTACCCATGCCCCCACAAACCAATGGGGTATGACAGTGTCACAGAACAACATTGCAGTAGCATCGCTCGGCTTTCCGAGAATCGGCCGGCATCGCGAGCTGAAATTCGCGCTTGAAGGCTTCTGGTCCGGCAAGATCGCAGAATCCGAATTACTTGAGACGGCCAGGAAGCTTCGGGCTGAAAACTGGTCTCTCCAGCGCGACTGCGGGATCACGCGCATCCCTTCCAACGATTTCTCCTTCTACGACCATGTGCTTGATACGGCCGTGATGGTCGGTGCCATCCCGTCCGTCTACGGCTGGACGGGCGGCGACGTCCCGCTGTCAACCTACTTCGCCATGGCGCGCGGCAGCCAGGGCGACGGTCATGCCGATTGCGGCCATACGCATCATGGTCACGGCGTGCCGGCGCTCGAAATGACCAAGTGGTTCGACACGAACTACCACTACATGGTGCCCGAAGTTTCCGAGGAGCAGGAATTCACGCTGACCTCGCAGAAGCCCCTCGACCATTTCCTGGAAGCTAGAGCGCTGGGCATTCACACCCGCCCGGTCGTGCTGGGGCCTGTTACCTTCCTGAAACTCGCCAAGGCGCGCTCGGCAATCTTCAAGCCGCTGGATCTGCTGCCGAAACTGCTGCCGGTCTATGAAGAGCTGCTGCGCCGTCTCGCCGCTGCGGGTGCCGACTGGGTGCAGATCGATGAGCCGATCTCCGTCCTCGACCTGACGGAGGGCGAGCGTCACGCGCTTTCCGTCACCTACAAGACCCTGACGCAGGCCGTGCCGGAACTGAAGATCATGCTGGCGACCTATTTCGGCGGCCTGGCAGATAATCTTGCCGCCGTTGCCGCCCTGCCGGTCGCCGGTCTGCATGTCGATCTGCTGCGGGCTCCGGAGCAGCTCGACGATGTCTTGAAGGCCGTTCGCAAGGATCAGGTCCTGTCGCTCGGCGTTATCGACGGACGCAACATCTGGCGGGCCGACCTTGCCTCGATCCTCAACCGCCTTCAGCCGGTCGTGGCTGCCCGCCGCGGCGGCGGAGTGGAAGTGGCGACCTCGTGCTCGCTGCTCCATGTGCCGATCGATCTCGAGCTTGAGACGGCGCTCGATGCCGAGCTGAAGAGCTGGCTGGCATTCGCGACGCAGAAGCTCTCGGAGCTCTCCATTCTGGGTCGCGGTCTTTCCGAGGGCAAGGCTGCCGTCGCTGCCGAAGTCGACGCGGCTTCCAGAGCCATCGCCGCACGCGCCTCTTCCCCGAAAGTTACCGATCCGCTGGTGCGGGGTCGCATCGCCGGCATCGATGCGGGCATGAGGCAGCGCAAAAGCGCGTTTGCGGCGCGCCGCGCAGCACAGGCGGAAGCGATCAGGCTGCCGCTCTTCCCGACGACGACGATCGGCTCCTTCCCTCAGACGCCGGAGGTTCGCAAGGCCCGTTCGGCGCATGCCAAGGGTACGCTGAGCTATGTCGACTACGAAGCTTTCCTGCGCAAGGAAACGGAGGCAACCATTCGCTGGCAGGAGGAAATCGGCCTCGACGTGCTGGTTCATGGCGAGTTCGAGCGCAACGACATGGTGCAGTATTTCGGCGAGCAGCTCTCGGGCTTCGCCTTCACCCAGCATGCCTGGGTGCAGAGCTATGGCTCTCGCTATGTCCGTCCGCCGATCATCTTCGGTGACGTTTCCAGGCCGAACCCGATGACGGTCCGCTGGTGGCAGTATTCGCAGTCGCTCACGGACAAGCCTGTCAAAGGCATGCTCACCGGTCCCGTCACGATTCTCAACTGGTCGTTCGTGCGTGACGATATTCCGCGCAGCGAGACGTGCCGGCAGATCGCGCTGGCCATCCGCGACGAGGTCAACGATCTCGAAGCCGCGGGCGCCAAGATGATCCAGATCGATGAAGCGGCCCTTCGCGAAGGCCTTCCGCTTCGCCACAAGGATTGGAAAACCTATCTCGATTGGGCGGTTGAAAGCTTCCGCATTTGCTCGAGCGGCGTCGACGATAAGACCCAGATTCACACGCATATGTGCTACTCCGAGTTCAATCAGATCATCGACGCCATCGCTGCGATGGATGCCGACGTTATTTCCATCGAGACTTCCCGGTCGAAGATGGAACTGCTCGATGCCTTCAGGAACTTCAAGTATCCGAACGAAATCGGCCCAGGTGTCTACGACATCCATTCGCCGCGTGTCCCCGAGGTCAGCGAGATGACCGAGCTCCTGTCGCTGGCACGCCAGCGGCTGCAGGACCGGCAGCTCTGGGTCAATCCCGATTGCGGACTGAAGACCCGCAAGTGGAACGAGGTCCGGCCGGCACTCGTCAATATGGTGCAGGCTGCAGCCGAGCTGCGCAAGGCCGCTCAGTAAAGCGATCTGATGGTCCGGCCAATCGCCGGACCATCCACCTTGTTAACCGGCAATCCACTTTGGAAGTTGCGGCTTTAGCGAGCGACGCTGCCGACCGGCTCCCAAGTCGATCCCGTCAATGCTGCCAGCCTCTCCTTGTTCGTGATGGAGGAATTTGACATGACTTCGAGATCCGAAAGCCGTAACGGCGATCTGCGCATCTCCTTCGAGTTCTTTCCGCCGAAGTCGGAAGAGGCCGAGCAGCAATTGTGGAACACGGTTGCGGATCTGAGCGGATGGGAGCCAGAGTTCGTCTCCGTGACTTAAGGGGCAGGCGGCTCGACCAAGGCGCCGACGCTGTCGGCCGTGCGGCGGATGATCCATGAGACGCCGTTCACGACCGCGTCGCATCTGACCTGTGTCGGCGCGACGCGCGAGGACACGCATCGGGTGATCAAGGAGCTCCTGGCGGCCGGCTGGCTCGATGCGCGTTTCGAGGGACTGGAAGACAATACCGAGGAGCGAGCCAAGGTTGCCGCCGATGTCGCCGCCGAGCAGATCCGGGATCTGATGCGCCGCGGCATCCACGAGTTTCATCTCTATACGATGAACCGTTCGCCGCTGGTTTCCGCCGTGCTTGAATGGCTGGGCCTTCAGCGCAAGCTCGATGCACGCGCCGGCGCTGCCTGACCGGGCGGATGAGTTCGTTTCAAGGGAGCGCCCGGATAATGGAAGCGCCGCCGCTTCCCGCTTCGATCGAAAATATTCCCCAAGCAAATGCCGGCAATGCACGAGCTGGGCTTAAGCGGCCACGACCCGCGTCCGCGGGCGTATTGCCTTCACACGAACGCCTCGACCCGTTCCCATGCGGCCGCCAGATGCCGTTCGATGATCTTCGACAGGCGATCGGCATCCCGCGCTTCGAAAGCTTCGATCATCTCTTCATGCTCGCGGACCGCCTTGGCCCAGTTCTCTTCGCCCTGATGCCCGACGAAGCGCACCCGCTTCAGGCGTCCCTGCAGCATGCCGTGCGTATAGGCCAGCGGCTCGTTGTCGGAAAGCGCCACGATGGCCGAGTGGATGTTCTGGTTCAGCTTGTAATATTCCATGCGCTTGCGCTCGCGATAATAGGCAAGCATCTGGTCATGCAGGGATCGGATATGCGCGATCTGCTCGTCGGTCGCACGCTCGCAGGCGATGCGTCCCGCAAGGCTCTCAAGGGTTCTGAGCACAAGCAACATGTCCTTGATGTCCTTGGCGTTGAACTGGCGCACAATAGCTCCTCGGGTCGGCACGAGCTCCACGAGCCCCTCGCTTGCCAGGAATTTTATCGCCTCGCGCAACGGCGTGCGGGAGACGCCGAGCCGCTGGCCCATCTGGGTCTCATGAATGCGCGAACCCGGCTGCAGCTCACCCTCGATGATCATGTCGCGCAGGCGATTGACGATCGCGTCGTGAAGGGACACGCGGGCGATCGGGCCGGACTCGCTGACAAATGCGCCCGATGTGCTCGAAACTGGGTCGGAGCCTGCCGCCATATCGATCCCCTAGCCTTTAGAAAATAATGATTTAGCTCTGGACGTACCTTTTCCGTCCACGTCTGTCCAGCCCTGATGCGGCATGTGGTATCATAATCTATTGCGTTCCGAATGTTGTATGCAAAATTTTCATCGTCAACGGAATGCGTCGATAGCGTGCGGGCGGTTGCCTCAAAGCCAGCTGCAAGAACGAACAATTTCCATACCGTCCGCCGCCTCCGGGCCGCGCCTGCCATGGGTGGTCCTGCGGGAATCAGCCCCGAATTTGCAGCGCGACGCGATCGACGAGGCGGACCCGGCCCGGTGATGGATCGCAATGTCCATGTCGCGCTTTGCGCTGGATGCGATTGCCCATGGCGCGAATTTCGTTGACCATATACTGAACGGGCGGCAACCATGATCCATGGTGCCCGGCAGGCTAGATAGGGAGACTGGTCTTGATGCTTGATACGAGCGTTTCGTTCCTGACCGAACAGGACATGGCGGAACTCATCCAGTTCCGCCACGAACTTCACCGTCATCCGGAAATTTCGGGGGAGGAACATGAGACCGCGCAGCGTGTCGTGTCATTTCTCGCATCCCTGAACCCGGATCGGGTGGTGACCGCGCTCGGCAAGACCGGCGTGGCGGCGGTTTTTGCCGGAAACGAACCGGGGCCGACGATCCTTTTCCGATGCGAGCTCGATGCACTGCCCATAGCGGAAACAGGTTCGCCGCCTTACGCCTCGCGCGTTCCCGGCAAGGGGCACATGTGCGGACACGACGGCCACATGGCGATCCTTGCGGCGCTGGCGCGGGGTCTTGCGCGCAAGCGACCGGCCAGGGGCAAGGTCATATTGCTGTTTCAGCCGGCGGAGGAGACGGGCGCCGGCGCCCTGGCCGTTCTCGAAGATCCTCTTTTTGCCGAGGTCCGGCCGAGCATGTCTTTCTCCCTGCATAATTCGCCCGGCCATGCGCTGGGTTTTGCGGCATTGACGGATGGACCCGTCAATTGCGCATCGCGCGGAATCCGTATCCGATTGACCGGCAGAACCGCCCATGCATCGACACCGGGTTCCGGCAAATCTCCGATGCTGGCCATGACGCGATTGATGCCTGGTCTTGCGCGGATGTCGGAGGCTGGGATCAGGAACGAGAAGGGCCTGAACCGCGACTTCGCGATGATCACCGTGACGCACGCCACGCTTGGCGAACCCACATTCGGAGTAGCGCCCGGATCGGCGGAAGTCTGGGCAACGCTGCGAACGCTGATCGATGCGCGGATGGAGGCTCTGTCTTCGTCCGTCGAAACGCTCGCGCGGGAAATCGCAGCGGAGGAGGGTCTCGCGGTGCAAATCGACTATCATGATATTTTCCCGCATTGCGAAAATAGCCCCGAGGCTACCGACCATTTGAGGCGAGCCCTGGAAGACGAAGGCATACCCCACGGTCCCGGCACGCTGCCGATGCTTGCTTCCGAGGATTTCGGCCGTTTTCGCTCGACAGGTCCTGCCGCGATGGTCTTTCTCGGAGCTGGAACCGAATGCCCGGCCCTTCATAGCCCCGATTATGACTTTCCGGATGTATTGATCGGAGTCGGCGCGACTATTTTCATGCGCGTCGCGCGCAATATCCTTGGCTGAGCGGTTGCAGCTCACTCGATTCGACCGCAAAGGATATCCCATGAAGATCAAGGCAGCCGTTCTCGATGAAATGGGGCTTGCCCGTCCCTATGGCAAAACCAGGCCGCTTGATGTGCAAATCCTGGACCTGGAAGGCCCGGGTCCGGGCGAGGTGCTGGTGAAAATGGCGGCAGCGGGCCTTTGCCATTCCGATCTTTCGGTGATCGAGGGCAATCGCCCGCATCTTGTCGGTTTCGGCGCGCTTCAAACTCGGGCAGGACGAGACGGCGGAAACATTCGCCCGTATTGTCGCCAGCCTGGGCGATGAAGACCTGAAATACTGGATGACGAGAATGAGACACATCGCATCGTGAGCTCCCGGCGCCACCCGGGCATGAACCATCCGTGACCGCTGCCGGCATGCTCTGGCGGCTCGCTCTGAAAGCGATTATTCCCCGACCATCTCGCGCTTCAGCCAGCTGCGGAAGGCTTCGAGGGGAGGGTAGTCGGCGCGCGATGCCGGCCACACCAGCCAATAAGCGCCCGAGCCCGCCACGGAGCGCTTCAAAACGGGCATGAGACGGCCGGCGCTCACTTCGACGTCGGCGAGATAATCGGGCAGCAGAGCGATGCCCAATCCGGAGATGGCCGCCTGCGTCATCGTGGCGAACTGGTCGAACAGCATCCCCTTCGCGGCGGGTGCGCTCGCACTTTGCGCCTCAAACCATATCTTCCAGGCGCTTGGACGCGTCTCAAGCTGAAGAAGCGGAAACTCCGAAACATCTTCGATCTGCCGAATGGGATGACTTGCCAGAACCTCCGGTGCGATGCAGGCGGTCAGCCGTTCGTCGAAGAGTTTCATATGGCCGGCGTCGCGCCAGTCGTCGGCGCCGAAATGGATCGCCGCATCGAAGCTTTCGGCTGTGAAGTTGAAGCGCTTGAGACGGGTTGCCAGGTTGACCGTGATGCCCGGATGGGCGGTCAGGAACGTTCCGAGCCGCGGAGCGAGCCAGCGCGTGCCGAAGGCCGGCAGGATGGCAAGGGAAAGGGTGCCGCCGCCCGGATTGGTGGTGAATTCCATGCTGGCCCGCTGAATGAGATCCAGCGCCCGCGTGATATCCTTGCCGTAGGCGAGAGCTGCCTGCGTTGGAATGAGCTTTTGCCGGTAGCGCTCGAAGAGAGGCCGGCCGAGCTGCTGCTCCAGATTTTGAAGGAGCCGGCTGACGGTGCTCTGCGTCAGGTTCAGTTCGCGGGCCGCTGCGGCGGTCGAGCCGGTTTTCAACACGGCCTCGAAGGCGAAAAGCAGGCTGACGGAGGGCAGGAAGCGACGAGGGCGCATCGAAACCTATGCATTTTATACATGATGTCAGGGGCAGATAGCGTTATCTCAGGCCCCTGGCAAGCATTATGTGAATAGGCAGCAACACGTTCGGTATTTTTGCATATTACACTCGCAACGGAGGTTTTCTTGTCTGCCGAGATCGCTTCTTCGAATGGTCATGGGCGCGACACAAGCGCCTTTGCCTGGAATGATCCTTTCCTCCTCGACGATCAGCTGTCGGACGAAGAGCGCATGATCCGCGATGCGGCTGCCGCCTTTGCCGGCGAGGAACTGCTTCCCCGCGTGGAGGCCGCCTATCTGGAGGAACAGACCGATCCCGAGCTCTTCCGCCTGATGGGCAGGGCCGGCCTGCTGGGTGTGACGCTGCCGGAGAAATACGGCGCCGCCGGCGCCAATTACACGGCCTACGGCCTGGTCGCCCGCGAAGTCGAGCGCATCGATTCCGGCTACCGCTCGATGATGAGCGTCCAATCCTCGCTGGTCATCTATCCGATCCACGCCTACGGTTCGGAAGAGCAGAAGGACAAATATCTGCCCGGCCTCGTTTCGGGCGAACTGATCGGCTGCTTCGGCTTGACGGAGCCGGATGCCGGTTCCGATCCGGGCGGCATGAAAACACGCGCCGAAAAGATCGACGGCGGCTATCGGCTGCGCGGATCCAAAATGTGGATTTCGAACGCGCCGATTGCGGATGTTTTCGTCGTCTGGGCGAAGTCGGAGGCGCACGACGGCAAGATTCGCGGCTTTATTCTCGAAAAGGGCATGAAGGGACTTTCCGCGCCGAAGATCGGCGGCAAGCTGTCGCTGCGCGCGTCAATCACAGGCGAGATCGTGCTGGATGGGGTCGAGGTCGGCGAGGATGCCCTGTTGCCCGGCGTATCCGGGCTTGCCGGTCCCTTTGGCTGCCTTAACCGCGCCCGTTACGGCATCTCCTGGGGCGTTCTCGGCGCTGCGGAGGATTGCTGGTTTCGTGCCCGCCAGTATGGTTTTGATCGCCTTCAGTTCGGCAAGCCGCTTGCCGGCACACAACTCTACCAGAAGAAGCTGTCGGACATGCTGACGGAGATCGCTCTCGGTCTGCAAGCGTCGCTCCGCGTCGGCCGCCTGATGGACGAACATAGGTTCGCGCCGGAGATGATCTCGATCGTCAAGCGCAATAACTGCGGCAAGGCGCTCGACATTGCGCGCCAGGCGCGGGACATGCATGGCGGCAACGGCATCCAGATTGAATACCATGTCATGCGTCACGCGCAGAACCTGGAAACGGTCAACACCTATGAAGGCACGCATGACATCCATGCGTTGATCCTCGGTCGGGCACAGACCGGATTGCAGGCCTTTTTCTGATGGCAGGCGGCGAACGCGCGCCGCTTGTCGGGCTGAAGGTGGCCGAGGTGGAAAGCACGAAGGGCGACGATACCCGTTCATGGGGTCCGCCCTTCGTGGAGCGCCATCGTCGAAGAGGCCATTGCCGATCCGCAGGTGCTATCGCGCGCGATGAAGATCGAACCGGAGAGCCTGCCGGGGCTTCGCACGCCGATCCGCTTTTCCAGAAGTCCGCTGGCGCTGGATAAAGCAGGCCCGGCTCTCGGCAACGGCGCACGGAATTTCACCACGGGAGACGACAGGACATGACAATTCGAACGATCGGCGTTATCGGCGCAGGCCAGATGGGAAGCGGGATCGCCCAGGTCCTTGCCGTTGCCGGCTATGACGTCACGCTGACGGACGTCGCCGCCAATGCGCTCGAAACTGCGCTTTCCAGAATTTCGGCGAGCCTTGCAAAAATGGCGGCGCGCGGCAAGCTTTCGGAGACGGATCGCCAAGCCGCCGAGCGTCGCATCGAGACGAGCCTTGCGCTGAGCGACATCGGACGATGCGATCTCGTCATCGAAGCCGCGACGGAGAAGGAGAGCGTCAAGCAGAAGATATTCGACGACCTTGTTCCGCACCTGAAGCCGGGCAGCATACTGACCTCCAATACATCGTCGATCTCGATCACGCGGCTTGCCGGCAGAACGCCGCATCCGGAGCGGTTCATGGGGCTGCACTTCATGAATCCGGTTCCCGTCATGCAGCTGGTGGAGTTGATCCGCGGCATCGCCACCGACGAGGAGACGTTCGTCGCCGTCCAGGAGGTTGTCGAGCGTCTCGGCAAGACGCCGGTCGTCGCGTCAGATTTCCCGGCCTTCATCGTGAACCGCATCCTCATGCCGATGATCAACGAGGCCATATTCGTCCTGCATGAAGGCGTGGGTTCCGTCATCGATATCGACAACAGCATGAAGCTCGGCGCCAATCAGCCGATGGGACCGCTGGAACTTGCCGATTTCATCGGCCTCGATACATGCTTGTCGATCATGCAGGTCCTGAACGAAGGTTTCTGCGATCCGAAATATCGGCCTTGTCCCCTGCTCGTGAAATATGTCGAAGCCGGCTGGCTCGGCCGCAAGACCGGCCGCGGCTTCTATGACTATCGCAGCGATCCGCCCGTGCCCACTCGTTGAAACAGAAGGATTTGGCCATGAAGATACTGGTTCCC
>UBYA01000042.1 GCA_900469615.1 Hyphomicrobiales bacterium
GTAACCGCCCGATTGGCACCGCCTGCCGCATAAGGCCTTGATGGCCTAAGACACGTGTTTAACGACGTCGTTAGCGACGTGTCTTAGGCGGAGAGTGCGATGCGCGTTGAAATTCTTGGGCAAGAGCGGCGGCGTCGATGGCGCGACGATGAGAAGCTCGCGATTGTCATGTCGGTTGGGGATGCTGGAGCGACCATTACAGAGGTTGCCCATCGGCACGAAATTACGCGCCAGCAGATTTACGCCTGGCGTAGCGAGCTGAAGAAGAAGGGGCTTCTCTCGGCGTCGTCGAATGCATTGTTCATCCCGCTCGAGATGAAAACGGTGCAGATGGATGCCGCTGATGATGAAAGGTGCCCCGGGATAGTCGAGCTCCGATTGAACTGCGGCCGCACTCTCCGCTTCGGCAGTACGTTCGATACTGCCGCCCTAACGGAACTCATCCGGACGGTTGAAGCAGCATGATCGGACCTGGGACCGGCGTTCGGGTCTACCTTGCGTGCGGGATCACGGACATGCGCAAAGGAATTGAAGGCTTGGCTGTGCTTGCGCAGGATGTCCTGCGTCAGAAGCCGACGGGCGGCGCGGTCTTCGCCTTTCGCGGGAAGCGTGGTGATCGTTTGAAGCTTTTGTATTTTGATGGTCAAGGCTTCTGCCTGTACTACAAGATCTTGCAGAAAGGTCGCTTCCCGTGGCCTGCCGCGTCTGACGGTACGGCGCGGCTGACGTCGGCTCAACTGGCGATGTTGTGGGAAGGGATTGATTGGCGACGACCCGACTGGGGCGCGCCACCGGCTCGTGTCGGGTGATTTTATCCCACTGAAACCACTCGTTTTTATGGCAATTTCTCCTGACGTATGGTAGTCAGGATCATGTCAAACGCTCCGACAGATCTTCCGGACGATCCAGCCTTTCTCAAGGCAATGATTGCCGCTTTGCTGGCGGATAATGCAAAGATGTCGGCGACGTTGCAGGCGCACGACCAATTAATCCAAACACTGCGGCTGCGCATCGCCAAGCTGAAGAAACAGGTCTTCGGCAAGTCGTCTGAAAAGATCGAGCGTGAAATCGAGCAGTTGGAACTGGCGCTTGAGGATCTGTTGATCGCCGCCGCTGAAGGCAGTGCGGCGCCGATCGATGAAGCTGATGGTGCGTCGTCTGTTGCGCTCCCGTCGGATCCGTCTGAAAAGATCATGCGCCGCCGCCCACGCGTCTCAGACAAGGCAGTTCGGGAGCGCTGGGAGCTCGATCCTGGTTCCTGCTGCCCGGAATGCGGCGGTGAATTGCGTCTTGTCGGGGAGGACGCCAGCGAAATCCTCGACATGATCGCCGCACAGATGAAAGTCATCGAGGTTGCTCGGCTGAAGAAGTCCTGCCGTTGCTGCGAGAAAATGGTGCAAGTACCAGCTCCCAGCCGGCCGATACCGGGCAGCATGGCTGGCGCTGGCCTCCTGGCGTACATTCTGGTCTCGAAGTTCGACGACCATTTGCCACTTTACCGCCTGAACGAGATCTTCGCCCGCATGGGTGCCGACATTCCCGACAGCACGATGGTCGATTGGTGTGGTCGTGCGATGCAGGTGCTCCAGCCTCTCATCGAGCGGATCGAAACAGCGGTCATGGCGAGTGATCTCCTTCATGCCGACGACACCCCGATCCGGGTGCTGGATCGCTCGCTACGAGACAAGGGGTTGGGCAAGGGCGTGAAGAAGGGCAGGCTCTGGACGTATGTCCGCGATGAGCGTCCATGGGCAGGCAGCTCCCCGCCTGGTGCAGTCTACTATTTTGCTCCTGACTGGAAAGAAGAGCACGTCCACCGCCACCTCCAGCAATCAGGCGGCATCCTTCAGGCGGATGGCTACAAAGGATATGGCAAGCTATACTCACCCGGAGTGAATGGGCTGCCCCGCTTCAAAGAGGCAGCCTGCTGGGCCCACTGGCGACGCGACTTCCATGATATCTGGACATCGAACAAGTCCGAGATCGCGCGAGCGGCGCTCGATCGTATCGGAGCGCTGTACGATATCGAGCGAGGCATCAACGGCCAGCCGCCTGAAGTCCGACTTGTTGCGCGTCAAAGCCAGAGCAAGGCAAAGGTGGAGGCATTGCGGCTTTGGGCGGAAGCGCAATTGACCCGCATTCCTGGAAAAAGCGAACTGGCTGCGGCATTCCGCTACGGTTTGAGCCGGTGGGCTTCACTCTGTCTGTTCCTCGAAGACGGCCGCATTGCGATCGACAACAATGCTGCCGAGCGGGCACTCCGACCAATCGGCGTCGGAAGACGGAATTGGCTCTTCGCAGGAGCCGACACGGGAGCGGAGACCTTGGCGCGCGCCATGACGATTATCGAGACGGCCAAGATGAATGGCCTTGATCCGCAGGCCTACCTGGCTGACGTGCTCGATCGCATTCACGATCACAAGATCAACCGGTTAGACGAATTGCTTCCATGGAACTGGTCGCCGCTCGTCACAACCTCCGCCGAGGCAGCCTGATGGCGACAGTCACCTACGTTCGTACGATCAAATTTGTTGCCGAAATTCTTGAAGAGGACCTGGAGCTGCTTCAGGCAATCGTCTCCAACGATGATAATCTGAGCTACGGTAGCATCATCTCCGTCTACACCGGAGACGATGCTACCGTGACCGCACTGACAGACGACGGGATGGACGAACTGGAGCAGATGCTCAAAGACGCCCGCCGCTCACCCCAAGAATGGAACGACTTCCTCCACGGCTTTGTCGACGACAAAGAGCTTGTTGCTCGCATCAAAGCAAAATCTCCGCGGTAACAACCGGGCGGTTAC
>UBYA01000003.1 GCA_900469615.1 Hyphomicrobiales bacterium
GGGGAGAAGGAACTTGCAGCGCTGATCCGCCCATATGCGATTGCACTGCCGTAGGCGGGGAGAGGGGACTATCCCGCAATTACCGCACTCTCACACCGCCGGCAGCCGCACGTTGACCAGCAGGCCGCCGCCGGCCGCTTCGCCGAGCATGACCGAGCCGCCGGCGCCGTCGACGACTTCTCGGACGATGGCAAGGCCCAGGCCGCTGCCTTCCGGCTCGGTGCCCATGATGCGATAGAAGCGCTCGAATACCTGCGCCCGCTCGGCCTCCGGAATGCCGGGCCCGTTGTCCTCGACCCAGAGCAGGGCCGTATCGCCTTCGCGGCCGACGCCGACCGTCACGCGGCCGCCCGCCTGCGTGTAGCGCAGGGCATTGTCCACGAGATTGACCAGCATCTCACGCAGCATGGTGCCGTCGCCCTCGATATGCACCGGTATGTCGTCGGCCTCCAGCCCGAGATCGATATGGCGGCGCAAGGCCTCCTCGGCCAGCGTTTCCAGCACCCGCCGCGCCGTCTCGGCAAGGTCGATCGTGTCGTTTCGCGGCCGCCGGCTGCCCGGCTCCGCGCGCGAGAGCGTCAGGAGCTGGCTGGCAAGCCGGGTCACTTGCCGCGTGCTGGAGCGCAATGCCGTCAGTGCTTCGTCCCGCCGATTATGGTCGCTCTCGCGCGCGGCAACGCTCGCCTGCGTCGAAATGAGGGCCAGCGGCGTGCGCAGCTGATGGGCGGCGTTCGAAACGAAGCGGCGTTGCGCCGCCATCTGGTTCTGCACCCGCTCCATATGATCGTTGAGGGCGTGGACGAGCGGCCGAAGTTCGTTCTGCACCATATGGGGATCCAGCGGATCCAGGCGCTGGCGGCCGCGCTCGCGCACGGCGTCGCGCAGGCGCAGCACGGGAGCGAGGCCGCGCTGCAGGCCGATGATGGTCACAAGGCCGGCAAGGAGGACGAGCGCGAGCTGTTTGGTGAAATCCGACAGCCACAGCCTGCGGCGCATGGCATCCTGGCTGTTGCGCGTGACGGCGACGGCGACGGAAATCGTGCTGTCCTGATCGAGGCCGACCACGGGATGGCTCAGCATGAGCACGCGGACGCTGTCGGTTCGAAACGTCCTGTCTTCGCCAAGCAGGTCCCGCTTCGGCCGCGGCAGATCCGGGAAGCCGGCGACGAGATTTCCCCATGCGGTCACGACCTGGTAGAAGACGCGGTCGCCATAGCCGGTGTCGAACATTTCCAGCGCGGCAGGCGGAACATCGATCTGTATCGTGCCGCTGGCATCGACATGCACGGCTTCCGCGATGACGCGCGCCGAGGCGAGCAAGGTGCGATCGGTGACGAGATTGGCCGTTGCGTCGGCCGAACGGAAGCTGAGATAGAGGTTGATGCAGATCGCCCCGATCAGCGTCAGCACCACCCAGGCGAACAATTGCGCCCGAAGGCTTGTCGTCAGCGCCCTCAGGGCACGGCCGAGAATTCCTTTGGTCGGGACGGCCGCATCATTGCGCATGGCGAAGCAGGTAGCCCAGGCCGCGCAGCGTCGCGATCTGCACGGTGCTGCCTTCGAGCTTCTTGCGCACGCGATGCACATAGATCTCGATGGCGCTGGTGTCGGCGAGATCGTCGAAGCCGAAGACGCTTTCCGACAGCGTGGTCTTGGTCACGGTCGTTCCGGCCTTCATGACGAGATGTTCGAGCACCGCATGTTCGCGCGGCGTCAGGGCCAGCGCCTCGCCGGCGAGATAGAATTGCCGCGTGCCGCCGTCGAACAGCAGGTCGCCGACGGCGATCTCGGGGGCGGCATGATCGTGGCCGCGGCGCACGGCGGCGCGTATGCGGGCCTCCAGCTCGGCAATTTCGAAGGGTTTGGCGAGATAATCGTCCGCGCCGCTGTCGAGGCCGGCGACCCGGCCGTCAAGGCTGGCATTGGCCGTCAGGATGATGACGGGCACCTTGTTGCCGCTCTGGCGCAGCCGTTTCAGCAGCGTCAGCCCGTCCATCCTCGGCAGCGACAGATCGAGGATGACGACGGCATAGGCCGCGACCTTCAGCATGTGCTCGGCATCTTCGCCGTCATAGGCGATGTCGACGGCATATTGCGCCTGACGCAGCGCCTTGCCGAGCCAGGACGCCAATTCGCGGTTGTCTTCGACGATCAGCAGCCTCATGGTTCGACTATACAGCAAGGATCGGATGTGGCGAATATTTCCGGCGACTTTCCGCTTACGGCGTCACCGGCTTGCCGAGCCTCAACCCCATCTCCCTGACCTCTCGCAGATACACCTTGCGCGCATAGGGCGGACTGAGATTATGGTCCGCTTCGGGGATGATGGTGAGGCGTATGTCCGGGAAGTGCTTCAGTCCCGCGCCGTTCTCGCCGAACTGGTCATGCAGGTGATCGAGGCCGATGTCGTGGGCGCTGTAGATCAGCGACATGTCGACGCCGCGCCTGGCGAGCGCGCGGAAGCCGCTGAGCACCGGCCCCTGCGCGGCGGCGAAGAAAGGAAATGCGCCCAGCAGCCGGCGGCTTGTTCGCATCCCGCGCCGGGCCAGTCCCGTCGCCATGTTGAGCATGGCGTTTTTCGCGTCGATCTGGCCGCCGAGCAGCCGCTTCAGCGTTTCCCTCTGCAGGAGTTTCCGGCCATAGGTTTCCAGCGACCGGGGCGCGAAGCGCAGCGCCTCGTCGACCGATTTGCTCTCATCCCAATGGAAGCTGTAGGGGTTGACGGTGACGAGCCCATCGCAGCGCGCATCGCGCACCGCCGCCTGGAAGGCGAGGTAGCCGCCGCTGCAGCGTCCCACGAGATAGGCTGGCAGCAGGCGTTTCGCCTCCAGAAAGTCCAGTGCCTCGGCGACATCCCGATACTGCTCGCGGGAATAGAGCACCTGTTCGGGTGCCCCCGAAAGCGGCGGGCTGTCCCCGACATTGGCCGTGTCGAAACGCAGCGAGGCGATGCCGTCGCGGGCGAGCGCGCGCGCCATGGTGACGGACATCCGGCCCCAGCCGGCGTGCCTGTCATAGGCCGTCGTCAGGAGCAGTGCGGTCGCGCCTGTGCGGGCGCCCTGCGGTTCGCAGAGAATGCCGAACATGCGCTCGCCCTTGCCGAAGCGGACCGGCGTCTCGCGAAAGCCTTCGCCGGCGAGAGGTTCGGCGGCGGGCGGGATGAGGCCCGCCGATCCGATTGCAGCGGGTCGGGTAGCGACCGACCGGGTCCACTCGACTATTTTCCGGCTGGCTGCCATCGGCATGGTGGCGACGGTGGGGTTCGACACGAGATCGTCGTACCCTTCGTAGACGGCCTGCTCGACATGGGAGGCAAGGGTTTCGACATGATGCGCGAAGTCGATGTCTCCCGGGCGTGCGGGCCGCGTCAGCACGAGGCAGTTCGGCGTGCCGAGCCGGTCGAGCGTCATGAGGTTCAGTTTCCTCACCACATCGGCGATGCCGTCCGGCATGCGCAAGCTGGCGACCGTGACGCCCTCCGTCTGGCGCTGTGCTTCCGAGAGACCCATGCTTTCGTCGATCATCCTGGACCAGACGGTCAGTTCGCGCAGATAGGCGCGGCCCGATATGACGGGCGCGAGGAAGGCGATGCCGTCAACGCCGGAAAGGCGTTCGCCGAGCGTGGCGGCGATGGTTCCTCCAAGACCCTGGCTGACGAGGATCAGCCGTTCGCAGCCGGAAAGCGCCTTCAGCTCCGCAGCGGCGGCAAGCGCGGCTTCCCCCCACGCCGCCAGACCTTCGTCGGCGACATCGAGCGCATCGCCGGTGCCGGGATAGTCGAAACGCAAGCTGGCTATGCCGGTATCGGCAAGATCTTCCGCCAGAATGCGCCAGAACTTGCGGACACACATCTCCTCGAAGCCCCAGGGGCTGAGAAACAGGACGGCAGCGCCGCGCGAAGGCGCAACGGCCGGCATGAACAGGCCGACGGTGTCTGCGAAAGTCACCGGTAGCGCTGCCGATCTCACCTGCTTGCCTGTGTTCTGTTGTTCGGCGGCTCCCCAACCAGCCATGATCGTCTCCTCACATTCGGCGTGGCGCCAGTAGAGCCAGAGCCTGAGTGGCAATTGGATGAGCCCGGGCAGGCAGTCGCGTTGCGACCTTCTGCAAGATGTCGATATCTTCGGGCGGAACGGCTTTCAGCAACCTGAGCGCGACGCCATAGACCACGGCGCCGGCGATGACGGCGCTCACAAGGCCGACCACACCGGTCAGCGCCTGCGTGAAACCGTAGGCTGCGGCCGCGCACAGAATGGCGGCAACCGTGACTTTTGCAAGGTTGACCAGCATGTCCCGCGTCGATCCCTCGAATTCCATGCGGCGTACCATCAGCAGGCACAGGGAGCTATAGGCCACAAAGCGGACCAGCGCGGCGCCTTCGCCGCCGTAGAAGGGCACCGCGATCAGGCAGCCGCCGACCATGATGGCGCTGGCGATGCCGCCGATGACGGTGCGTTCGCGCATGCGGTCGAGCGAATAGAGATATTGCGTGCATATCAGCATGCAGACGTAAGGCACGGCGGTCAGGGACAGCAGCGCGACCATGTTTCCACTCGGGGCGAAGGGCGGGCCGAAGACCGTCACCACGAGCTCGGGTGCGATGGCGGCAAGCCCGAAGCTCATCGGCAGGGTAATATAGGCTATGCTGCGCGCCACGCCGGCAAAGACATGGACCGGAAGCTTGTTCGATGCCCGCGCCTGCATCTGCTCGGAATAATAGGGCAGCAGGCTGCCGCTCAATTGCACCGGCAGCTGCAGCGCCAGATTGGCCAGCGACAGGCCGACGGCATAGAAGCCGACCGCTTCGATCCCCCAGTAATGCTGCAGGAACACAAGCTCGATGCGATTGAGGAAGATCGAGCTGTTGATTAATTCGATCGAGAGAATGAGCGACGAGCTGATGAGAGCGGAGAGGCCGACGCCGCAGCTATTCCTGCGCGCAATCGCGATTCTGAGCGTCGCGATGAACATGGGCAGCTGGCCGACCGCATAGCCGGCCAGTGCGCCGCTGACGCCGAAGAAGATGGCTCCCAGCAGAACGGTGGCGAGCTGTAGCGCCGAACTCGTCACGGTAATGCGCAGGAAGGCGCCGAGCTGCTGCTCGCCGATCAGATAGTTCTTGCTATAGGCGCCAAGCGACTGAAGGACGAAGAATACGCCGGTAATGACGATGACGGAGGATGCATCGCCGGCCCAGTGCAAGCGCTCCGTATCCCAATAATAAGCCGCATAGCCGGCGAGCAGGATCAGGGTCGCGAGGATCGTCGGCTGCAGGAGATAGGCGGCGAAGCCTCGCCGTTCCTCCGTGGAATAGCCCTGCCCCTTCAATTGCGGCAGGACGCGCAGCAACGTGACGCCGGCGCCAAGTTCGGCGATGAGCGCGCCCGTCGCCGTCAGCCACAGGGAGAAAGCGATGATGCCGTTCGCCTCCGGGCCGAGCAGGCGCGCTGCGATGATCGAACAGACAAAGCCGGTCGCGAGCAGGGTCAATCCCGCTGCCGCGTTCAAAGCCGAATTTGCCATTATGCTCTTCGTCATGAAGACAGACTGCTCCTCAAATCGCCGGAACTTACCGCATGTATCCGGTTTTTCGCGGGAATAGCGTCAGCTCTATTTCATATGCCTTAATATTTAGGGCTTAATGCTGCTCTAAGTTCATTTTTTACTTCGGCTAATATTCTTCCTTCTGATATTGGCCGCCTTCGGGGCTTGTGCGGAGGGTTTCATTGTTCAGCCTCATCGTCTGCACGATCGATCGTTTCGATCAGCTGGAGCGGCTTTTCCGTTCGTTGGCCGGGCAACGCCTCAGGGAGTTCGAGGTGATCGTCGTCGACCAGAATGCGGACGACCGGCTGCAGGCGCTGATCGACGGCTTTTCCCCTTCCTTCCGCATTCGCCATATCCGTTCGCCGAAGGGACTTTCCCGGGCGCGCAACAACGGCATGGCGGTCGCGGAAGGCGACTATGTCTGCTTTCCCGATGACGACTGCTGGTACGAAGCCGATACGCTCTCGACGGCCGCGACGCTGTTTGCCGCCCATCCCGAGCTTTCGATCGTCACGGGGCGCACGCTCGATGCCGAGGGGCTTCCCTCCGTCAGCCCGACGGGCGAGACGCGGCTTGCGCTAACGCGCTGGAACTATCTGAGATGCGGCAACTCCAATGGCATCTTCGTGCGCCGCGCGGCACTGGCCGACATCGGCGGTTTCGACGAGAATCTCGGCGTCGGCTCGGATTCGCCCTTTCAAAGCGGCGAGGAGGCGGATTTTCTGCTGCGCGCGCTTGCCGCCGGCAGGGAAGCGGTGTTCTTTCCGGAACTCGTCGTCCATCACGATCAAGTCACCAGCGAATACGGGCCGCGGCAGGTGGAGCGCGCCCGCAAATACGGGCGCGGTTTCGGTGCCCTGATGCGCAAGCAGGCCTTTCCCTTTTATTATGTCGGCTATCGTTTGTTCCGGCCGGTCGCCGGATGGCTGGCGGCGCTGGCGCGTTTCAACCTTGATGCGGCGCGCTACAAGCGCGCCTGGCTTGCGGGCATTCTGGAAGGTTACGCCGCCTGGCCGCGCTGGCGCAGGAGCTGAGGCGACGCGCCTTTCGGCGTCAGGGTCTCGGCATAGACATCCATGTAACGCTGAGCGACCTCGTCCCAGGCGTAAGCGCGGGCATCGTTCAGCAGTTCCTGCCGCAAGGTCAGGTCGTCGGCCTGCAGGCGCTCGAATGCAGCGGTGAGGGTGTCCGCGGTCGCCTCCGCATCGGAGAAATCCGAGAGCATGAGGGCCGGATGGGTTTCGGCCATCGCCTTGTAGGCTTCGTTGGCGTTCAGCACCGGCAGCAGGCCGGCGCTCATGGCTTCGATCGCCACCAGGCCGAAGCCTTCATATTCGGAGGCGGAGGCGAAGAGCGAGGCGCGGGCGATGATGTTGCGGATCGAACAATCGTCGATCGAGATATGCAGCGCCACATTCCGCTCCAGACCGCGAGCCGCGATTTCCTGTTCCAGCATCGGCCGACCGAGGTCCGATTCTGCGCCGATGATATCGAGATGCCAGCCGTCATGCCGGGCCGCCAGCGCCTTCATGACGTCGAGCAGGTGGTCGAGCCGCTTGTTGACCGAGAAGCGGCCGATGGTGACGATGCGGCGGCGTGCTTCCAAGGCGGCGCAATTGGAAAACTTGCCGACATCGGCGCCGTTTTCGATCAGGCGGACGCGGCTTTTGGCGATGCGGGAAAAGAGCCGCGCGTCGGACTGGCTGCAGCAAATCAGGGAATGGTAGCCGAGCGCCGAAAGCCTCGTAGCGATATTGAACCAGAGTTTCTTGATGGCGGCGTATTTTTGCGTGTGGAAGAAGCCGCCATGCGTGGTGGCGACCATGGGCCGCCCATGCATGAGCTTGCCCCAGGCCAGCGCGTCGAAGAAGAAATCGACGGCGTGAACGTGAACGAGGTCGGCATCTGCCAGGTGGCGAAAAACCTTTGGAGCCAACGGATAGCGGCTGGAACCGGACCACGGGATGCGGACGATCTCTATGCCGTCGATGGTTTCGTGTTCCGCGAGCTCCCGGCCGGGATCGGAAAACAGGCTGTTGCAGGTGACGACGCGCACGCGATAGCCGCGGGCGACCAGCTGGCGGCAGAGATTGGCGACGACGTCTTCCAGGCCGCCCTTGTTCGGCAGAAACTGACGCACGACATGAACGATCAGCGGCCCGGCCTGCTTGTTTGCCTGATTATCCGCAACCGCCGATGTCATCGATCCACCCTCGACCCCTATGCCGCGCCTGGCGCCGACAATCCGGCGCTGCAGCGCGCCGCCCTTTGATCAGTCGGCAAAGCAGATCACCGGGGCGGTTAAAAAGGGCTTAATCTTGCGCGGGAAGCCGGGCGGTTTCGGGCAAGAGGGTTAATGTGGGGGCGTTGAGCAACTGCCCCCGCCCCAGCATGGATTTAATTGTGATATTCAGACCCGAAGTCCCGCCCTATCAAAACGCTCGGAAGGTCAGCGTGGTCAGCGAGCGGATGATGCCGGGGATGTTGGCGATATGGTCGTTGATGAACTTGCCGATATCCTGCTCTTCGGCGATGTAGACCTTCATCAGCAGGTCGTATTCGCCGCTGGTGGAATACAACTCCGAAACCAGCTCCGTCTGGTAGATTGCGTCGGCGACTTCGTAGGTCTTGCCGGGAGAGCACTGGAGCTGAACGAAAATAGGCTTCATGAGGGTATCCTGCTTGTGTCCGCAGCCGCGGTGACGGCATGCTTTTATCTGCGGCCATGATGGCGGCCGGCCCTGTCCTCTATAATGGTCGAAAGCGCCGTCGCCATGCAAGTTTTTCTCTGTCCACGGGATGTCGCTCTTGCCGCTTCCGCAATTTTGGGCGTAGCGCTAGATTGACGCCAACATTTCTGTCGAACGGACCTATTTCATGCTGAATGACCCACGCTCCCATGGTCTTTGGGAAAAGACCGCCCCGCCACCGCCGGCAACGAAGCCGCTTTCCGGCGAGGTGTCCGCCGATGTCGTCGTGGTCGGCGGCGGCTATACCGGCCTTTCGACGGCGCTGCATCTGGCGGAAGCCGGCACGAGCGTGGTGCTGCTGGAAGCCAACGAGATCGGCTTCGGCGGCGCCGGGCGCAATGTCGGCCTGATCAATGCCGGCATGTGGGTGATGCCGGACGATCTGCCGGGCGAACTTGGAGCGGTCCATGGCGAGCGGCTTCTCGACGTGCTCGGCAACGCGCCGAAGCTAGTCATGGAGCTGATCGAAAAGCACGGCATCGCCTGCGAGCTGGAGCGCAACGGCACGCTGCATTGCGCCGTCGGACCCGACGGGTTGAAGGAAATCGAGGAGCGCGCCCGGCAATGGGCAAAGCGGGGCGCACCGGTGACGGTGCTCGATGCGCGGGAGACGGAACGCCGGATCGGCAGCTCTGCCTATGCGGGCGCGCTGCTCGACATGCGCGCCGGCACGCTCCAGCCGCTTGCCTATGCGCGCGGCCTTGCCCATGCCGTGGTCAAGGCGGGCGTTGACGTTCATACCGGCAGCCGTGTGACGGCCTTCGAAAAGACCGGCGCGAAATGGGCAGTTTCGACCGCCGCCGGCAAGGTCAGCGCCGACTGGATCGTCGTCGCGACGGACGCCTACAGCACCGGTCCCTGGGAGAAAGTGCGAAACGAACAGGTGCATCTGCCCTATTTCAATTTCGCCACCGTACCGCTTGGCGACAACCTGCGCAAATCCGTCCTGCCGGGGCGGGAAGGGGCGTGGGACACCAAGGAGGTCCTCTCGTCCTTCCGCATGGATCAGGCCGGCCGGCTCGTCTTCGGCAGCGTCGGCGCTCTGCGCAACACCGGCCTTGCCATTCATAAGAGCTGGGCCCGGCGTTCGCTCAGGAAGCTCTTCCCGCAGCTCGGCGACATTCCCTTCGAATGCGAATGGTATGGCAAGATCGGCATGACCGACAATGCGCTGCCGCGTTTCCACAGGCTGGCACAGAATGTCGTCGGCTTCTCCGGCTACAACGGCCGCGGCATCGCGCCGGGCACCGTCTTCGGCAAGGTGCTTGCCGGCCATATTCTCGGGCAGATTTCCGAGGCCGACCTGCCGCTGCCGGTGACCGACATCGTCGAGCCGAGCTTCAGGGCGGCGAAGGAGATGTGGTACGAGGCGGGAGCCCAGGCCGCGCATTTCGTCGGCGCCAGGGTCTAGGGAAATTCCGGGAAAATTGCCGAGCGGTTTTCCCTCCGGAATTGCGTGAAGACGAAGAGATGAAACGCTGAGCCGTTCTTGAAACGGCAACCGAACCAGCATCACGAGAAGAGGAAACACGATGACCGCGACATCAGATCTTGCTGCCGAGACCAAGGCACTATTGACTGATATCGGCGTATCGGCCGAGCGCTATACCGGCGGCACGCTTGCCGTCACCTCTCCGGTGACCGGCGCCGAAATCGGCCGCCTCAGAGAACACTCGGTCGCCGAGGCGAAGGCTGCGATCGACAAGGCGCATGAGGCGTTTTTCGCATGGCGCAACGTGCCGGCGCCGAAGCGCGGAGAGCTGATCCGCCTGCTCGGCGAGGAACTGCGCGCCGGCAAGGCCGCTCTTGGCCGCCTCGTTTCCATCGAGGTCGGCAAGATCACCTCCGAAGGCCTCGGCGAGGTGCAGGAGATGATCGATATCTGCGACTTCGCCGTGGGACTCTCGCGCCAGCTTTACGGCCTGACCATCGCCACCGAGCGCTCGGAACACCGGATGATGGAAAGCTGGCATCCGCTTGGCGCGATCGGCATCATCTCGGCCTTCAATTTTCCCGTTGCCGTCTGGTCATGGAATGCGGCGCTCGCCATCGTCTGCGGCAATTCCACCATCTGGAAGCCGTCGGAGAAGACGCCGCTGACGGCGCTCGCCGTGCAGGCGCTGTTCGAAAAGGCGCTGAAGCGCTATGTCGCCGAGGGCGGCGAAGCGCCGGCCAATCTTTCGACGCTGCTGATCGGCGGCCGCGATCTCGGCGAACAGCTGGTCGATCATCCGCAGGTGCCGCTGGTTTCGGCAACGGGATCGACGGCCATGGGCCGTGCGGTCGGCCCGCGTCTGGCCGGCCGTTTCGCCCGCGCGATCCTCGAACTCGGCGGCAACAATGCCGCCATCGTCTGCCCGACGGCCGATCTCGATCTGACCTTGCGCGGCGTCGCCTTTTCCGCGATGGGCACGGCAGGTCAGCGCTGCACGACGCTGCGCCGTCTCTTCGTCCACGAAAGCGTCTACGACCAGCTCGTGCCGCGCCTGCGGAAAGCCTATGGTTCGGTGACAATAGGCAATCCCCTTGAAGCGGGAACCCTTGTCGGTCCGCTGATCGACCGGCAGGCCTTCGACCGCATGCAGGCGGCTCTCGCCGCCGCGAAAGCGGCCAGCGGCACCATCACCGGCGGCGAGCGCGTCGAAAACGGTTCCGCCGACGCCTTCTATGTCCGGCCGGCGCTGGTCGAGATGCCCGAGCAGGCCGGTCCGGTGGAGCAGGAAACCTTCGCGCCGATCCTCTATGTCATGAAGTACAGCGATTTCGACAAGGCGCTCGCGCTGCACAATGCCGTGCCGCAGGGCCTGTCGTCCTCGATCTTCACCAACGACATGCGCGAGGCCGAGACGTTCGTCTCTGCGCGCGGTTCGGATTGCGGCATCGCCAACGTTAATCTCGGCCCATCCAGCGCCGAGATCGGCGGTGCTTTCGGCGGCGAGAAGGAAACCGGCGGCGGCCGCGAATCCGGATCGGATGCCTGGAAGGCCTATATGCGCCGGGCGACCAATACAATCAATTACGGACGCACTCTGCCACTCGCCCAGGGCGTCAAGTTCGACGTGGCGTAAGCAAAGCTCTGCTGCATTGCGATGGGGAGGATGAAGGCGTAAAAACCTTTGTCCTCCCTGTTCGTTTTCAAGGTCTTGCCTCATGCATCTGTCGCTTGCCGAAGCCGAGACGCTGGTCGCGGGAGCGCTGCAGCGAAGCAGGGTAAATGCGGCGAATGCCCGCTCGGTCGCGGTTGCGCTCGTGGCGGCGGAAGCTGCCGGGCAGGGCGGTCACGGTTTGCGGCGGGTGGTGGCCTACGCCGGACAGGCCAAGGCCGGCAAGACCGATGGTTTCGCCGTGCCGCGGGCGAGCCGGCCCTTCCCGGCCGTGCTGCGCATCGATGCCGGCAACGGCTATGCCTATCCGGCGCTCGACCTCGCCGTTGCCGAGCTTCCGAGGATTGCCCGCGAGCAGGGGATCGCGCTTGCCGCCATCAGCCGCTCGCACCATGCCGGCGTCATGGGTCTGACGGTGGAACGTTTCGCCGATCAGGGACTGGTGGCATTGATGGTCGCCAATGCCCCGGCGGCCATGGCGCCCTGGGGCGGCAGGACGCCGGTCTTCGGCACGAATCCGATCGCCTTTGCTGCGCCGCTGCCCGATGACGAGCCGATCGTCATCGATCTCGCCCTGTCGAGGGTGGCGCGCGGCAAGGTGATGGCCGCACGGCAGCAGGGCGCTTCGATCCCGGCAGACTGGGCGTTCGACCGGGAGGGCAGGCCAACCACGAATGCCGAGGAGGCGCTGGCCGGCACGATGATTCCCGCCGGGGATTCGAAAGGGGCGGCGCTCGCTCTCATGGTGGAAATTCTGGCCGCCGGCCTGACGGGCGCCAACTATTCCTTCGAATCCTCGTCGCTCTTCGACGACAAGGGGGAGCCACCGGCTCTCGGCCACACGATCATCGCCATCAATCCGGCCGCGACGAGTGCGGCGGATACGGCGCGGCGGCTGGCCTTGCTGGCGGGTGAGATCACCCGCGATCCCAACGTCCGCCTGCCGGGCCGGCGCGGGCAGAGTTCACGGCGCCTTGCGCTAAGCGAGGGGATCTTCGTTGAGGATGAAGTGGTTTCGACGATAGAGCGGCTTTGATGTGGTGAGGACGATAGTCGGGTGAGTGTGTTTTGTCGCTCTCTCAGCACGGCCCTTACCCGGGCGGGGCCATCGCATATGGTGCCGACCAGAGCGGCTTGTCCCTTCTTCCCGAGGGGAGAAGGGGGCGCGGCAACGATCTCACCTCACATGCGATAGCCGGCCCCGCAAGCGGGGAGAGGGTTATGAGGGGTCAGGCAGGCAGCGGATGTGTCGACAGAAACACCTGATGGCCACCGCGATCCGCAGATCACGCGATGGCGGGCTTTGCCTTCTTCTCGTTCAGCCAGCCGCCGGTGAAGCCGGCGCGTTCCAGTCCGGTGCGAAGGATCGGCGACTGCCGCATCAGGTTCCAGATCATGCCGGTGCGGGCGTTTTCGATCATCATGACCAGCAGGCCCTGATCGATGGCGACCGAACGGTCGTCCACCCAGCCTTCGGGGCCGGAGCCTTTGATGCTCGGGTTGAAACCGCCCGGAAAACGGCCGTCGAGCAGCAGATTGGGATAGGTCGAAAGCAGGGCCTTCGTTCCATCGAGGGCGGCCTGACGGTCGAAAGCAAGGCAGGACAGCGGGCCCCACGGCGCGATGGTGCCATCGTCCGGGCCGAGCGGGGCTCCGCGGGCCGCATAGCCGAAAACCTTCGGAGCGTAGCGGAGGCTGTGCTTGGTGCCTGTCGGGTTTGGGCCGTCGCAGGCGGAGAGGCCCCAGATGTCCTTCGTATAGCCGGCGAAGTGGCCGGGATTGCGCTCCGTGTAATCGCGCTGCACGGCGATCGCCGTCTGCGTGTTGCGGAAGTAGTCGGTATCCTTGTCGGCCACATGCTTGTCGCGAATGTCGCGAAAATCGATCCAGGCATGCGAGAAGAGGTGGATGAACAGCGGCCCGGCATACAGAAAGGGCGCGTCCTTGAACATCATCCAGGTATAGGTCGAGGCAAAGGCGTCGTAGCTTGAGGACGGAATCGCATGCGTGGGCGAGGCGAGCGCCAGCACATAGAGGAAGATCGCTTCGTCATAGCCCTGATAGCGCCAGCGCAGGAAACCGCTGGCCGGCTTCCAGCCCATGCTGATGGTTTGCCCCTTGTTCAGGGCCCAGTGCCAGTCGCAACGCTCGTAGAGGAATTTCGCCTGCTTGCGGAGATCGCGCTCGACCTGGGAGGAGCCGTTGAAATAGGCGGCTGCGGTCAAGACGCCGAGCAGCAGAAGACCGGTGTCGATGGTCGAAAGCTCGCTGTTCCAGGCGCGCTTACCGGTCTCCATGTAGAGGAAGTGGTAGTAGAAACCGCGATGGCCGGTGGCGCCACGCTCGGTTCCCTGCTGGCTGTCGGCGAAGAAATCGAGTGCCGCCAGCACCCGTTTTGCCGCATCGGCGCGGCCGATCCAGCCGCGCTCGACGGCAACCGGATAGCTCGACAGCGCAAAGCCGACCGCGGCAATGCTGCAATGGCTCGTCTTGATGGAGGTGTCCGCCACCAGCCCGTTTTCCGGGTTGGTATAGAGCATGAAATAGTCGAACGCCGAGCGTTGCAGTCGATCGATCAGGGCATCGTCGGTGTCGTTTACCTGTTGCAGCATCGTCTATCCGTCTCCTCGGCGCTCCCGTTCCTTGCTGAGCACGAGAGCTTGGATAGTTGCAAATCAAACATGGTTAATATTGCATGCATTTATGGAGAATTGTTTAAGATCAGGGCATTACGCGCTGTTCCCGGTATCGGGCGTGCGTTTTTCAACAGTTTTCCGGTCTGCCGAACCGCGCGAATCGTCCTTCCGCGACACACGGGGACCCGGACGGGCGGTGATTCGCGCCGGTCTGGGGCGCTATCCCGATGCGGCTTCCAGCGTCCGCTTCAGCCTTGCCAGGGTTCTGCCGAAAATCGTGTCGTCTCCGAGCGCCCTTGCGAGCGTCAATGCACCCTGAATGCCGATGACGGCCTCTTCGGCGAGCGCCTTCGCTGCCGCGCCGGGCAAGCCGGTTCTGGTCAGGGCGCCGGCGAGCGCATCGATCCAGCGATGGAAATAGCCACGGATAGCGGCGGGAAAACGATCGCGCGTTTCGTCCAGCGCAAAGGCGCCGATCAGGCAGACGCGGCGGCCGGAGCGGAAATAGCTGTCCGTCGTCTCCCACATGCGGGCAATGGCCGCGCGCGGTGCTTCCTTCTCCAGCGGCCCGAACATCTCCGTCGCGAACCAGGCATCGATATGGGCCATGATCTCCGCCGCCATCTGCTCCTTGCCGCCGGGGAAGAAGTGATAAAGGCTGCCCTTCGACAGTTTCGTGCGGGCGGTAATCTCGCTCATCGACGCCCCCTCGTAGCCGAGCTCGCGGAAGACCTCGGCGACAAGGGCAATGGCGTCGGATTTCTCGAAGACGATACGCGCCATCTCAAAGGCCGAGATCGGAGAGGCCGGGATGGTCGTCCGGCCGGCGGCCGAGCGGCCAATGAAATTTCCGGTCCTCCTGCCGGATCGGCATGTCGTTGATGGAGGCAAAGCGGCGCTGCATCAGGCCGTCGCCATCGAATTCCCAGTTCTCGTTGCCATAGGAGCGGAACCAGTGGCCGCTGTCGTCGTGCCACTCATAGGCAAAACGTACGGCGATGCGGTTGCCGTCGAACGCCCAGAGCTCCTTGATCAGCCGGTAATCCAGCTCCCTTGCCCATTTGCGCGTCAGGAACTCGACGATCTCCTTGCGGCCGCGCGGAAATTCGGCGCGGTTCCGCCACTGGCTGTCTTCGGTGTAGACCTCGGAAACGCGCTCCGGATCGCGGCTGTTCCAGCCGTCCTCGGCCATGCGGACTTTGGCGATGGCGGTTTCGCGCGTGAAAGGCGGGGTGAGCGGGCTGGGCATAGATTGACTCCTTCTAGACCGTTCAGTTTTAAATAGACCGAACGGTCCAGAAGATCAAGCGGCACGGTTTTCCTTCGGCCGGCATCGCAGCCGATATCTCAGCGTGCGAACTTCCGGGCGCCGGCGACGCAAGCGACGACGCCGATCGTGACGACGAGCATCGGCCAGCTGACGCTCTCCTTGAGCAGGGCTGCGGCGAGCGCGAAGCCGAAGAAGGGCTGCAGGAACTGCAATTGGCCGACCGCCGCGATACCGCCTTGCGCCAACCCGCGATACCAGAAGACGAACCCGATCAGCATGCTGAACAACGACACGTAGGTAAGGCCGATCCAGGCCGGTTCGCCGATGCCGTCGAGAGTATGCGGCATGGTGATCAAGCAAAGTGCGATGGTGACGGGCAGGGACAGGACCAGCGCCCAGCAGATGACCTGCCAGCCGCCGAGCCGGCGCGACAGTACCGCGCCTTCGGCATAGCCGAGGCCGCAGACGATGACGGCCGCAAGCATCAGGAGATCGCCGGCGGGCGAGGCCGATACGCCCTGCGCCAGCGCATAGCCGCTGACGAGCGCGCTGCCGACGGCGGAGAATATCCAGAAGGCCGGCCGTGGCCGTTCGCCGCCGCGCAGCACGCCGAAGATGGCCGTTGCCAGCGGCAGCAGTCCGATGAAGACGATCGAATGGGCGGAGGTGACGTGCTTGAGCGCCAGCGCCGTCAACAGCGGAAAGCCGACGACGCAACCGAGGGCGACGATGGCAAGCGAGACGATGTCGCCGCGGGCCGGGCGCTTCTCGCGAAAAGCGAGCAGCAGGCACAGGCCGAGCAGGCCGGCGATCACGGCGCGGGCGACGGTCAGGAACAGCGGATCGAAATCCATGACGGCCACCCGCGTCGCCGGCAGCGAACCGCTGAAGATCAACACTCCCGTCAAACCGTAGATCCATCCCGTCGTCGTCTTGTCCATTGCGCATGCTCCTTCTTGATCCCGGACGGTATCGGCGTATTTGTCTGGCCAAGCCAGAGACGGTGCAGTACAATTTTCGCGAACTGTTATGGTTGAAGGTGCACTACGGATGGATCGTCTTTCAACGGCCGGCATTGTCGGCGGCACACGTATCGAGGGGGTGATGGCGGCGATATGCGATCGCATCGCCACCCGCAGCCTGATGCCGGGGGCCCGGCTTCCTTCCGTGCGCGGCTTTGCGAGGACGATGCAGGTGTCGGTATCCACCGTGGTCGAGGCCTATGAGCGGCTTGCCGCCGAGGGTACGATCCGCTCGCGGCCGGGTTCGGGATTCTATGTATGCGGCCCGCTGCCGCCGCTTTCGCTGTCCGACACGGGTGCGAAGTCGGATCGCAATGTCGATCCGCTGTGGATCTCGCGGCAATCGCTGGAGGTGGGCGACGAGGTTCTGAAGCCGGGCTGCGGCTGGCTTCCGCCGTCATGGCTGCCGCAGGCGGCGTTGCGTCGTGCCATGCGAACGCTGGCGCGGGGGGACATGGGCGCGCTTGCCAATTACGGAACCCCGCTCGGCCTGCCGCCGTTGCGCCAGCTGCTCGCCAGGCGCCTCGGCGATCACGGCATCACGGTGCCGCCGGATCAGATCCTGTTGACGGAGTCCGGCACGCAGGCGATCGATCTTCTCTGCCGTTTCCTGCTGGAACCCGGCGATACCGTGCTGGTGGACGATCCCTGCTATTTCAATTTTCACGCGCTCCTGCGGGCGCATCGCGCCAATGTCGTCTCTGTGCCCTTCACGCCGACGGGTCCGGATATCGAGCTGTTCGGCCAGGCCCTCGAACGGCACAAGCCTCGGCTTTACATCACCAATTCGGCCATTCACAATCCGACCGGCGCCGTGCTTTCGCCGGTGACGGCGCATCGCCTGCTGAAGCTGGCGGATGCGTCGGGGCTCATCATCGTCGAAGACGATATTTTTGCGGATTTCGAGAATGTTCCGGCACCGCGCCTTGCCGCCTATGACGGTCTCGACCGGGTGATCCATATCGGCAGTTTTTCGAAGACGCTGTCGGCTTCCGTGCGCTGCGGCTTCATTGCGGCAAGGCCGGACTGGATCGACGGGCTCGTCGACCTCAAGGTCGCCAGCAGCTTCAGCTGCGGGCAATTGTCGGCCGAACTCGTTTATCTCTCGCTGAAGGACGGCAGCTATCGCAAGCATGTGGAGGCGTTGCGCGTGCGGCTGGCCAAGGCGATGGCGGAGGTATCGGCACGGCTGGAGGCCATCGGTATCGTGCCGTGGCTGAAGCCGCAGGCCGGCATGTTTCTCTGGTGCCGGCTGCCGGAGGGGCTGGATGCCGCCGATCTCGCCCGCGCCTGCTTGGCCGAAGGGGTCGTCCTCGCACCGGGAAATGTCTTCAGCCTGTCGGATACCGCCGGGCGCTTCATGCGGTTCAATGTGGCGCAATCGGCCGATGCGCGGGTTTTCGAGGCGCTGGAAGCGTCGATGAAAAGGCTGCGCTAGAGCAGGACGATTTCAGGGCCAGCCTACCGACGCCCGATGCCTTATCGGCCCTGAGGACGATCGCATCGCGCATCGGTGCCGGCAGGTTTGGGCAAGGCGGGAAAGCCTCGCTCTTGTCAGATGGAAATGATCCGTCATAGCTTTGCCATACGGTCGCTCCAATTGCGGCTCACATCGCCTGAGAAAATTCCGTTAAATGAGGTCGATCGTGCGTGTTCTGCTTGTCGAAGACGACAATATCCTCGGATCATCGCTCAAAAAGGCGCTGGAAAAGCATGCCTATGGCGTCGACTGGATGCGCGATGGCGAATCCGGCCTCGAGGCGGCGGCGCATTCGCATTTCGCCGCGATCGTGCTCGATATCAATCTGCCGCTGCTCAGCGGCATGGAGGTGTTGCGGCGCATCCGGCAAAGGGGAAATTCGGTGCCCGTGCTGTTGCTGACGGCAATGGACTCCGTGCGCCAGAAGGTCGAGGGCCTCGATGAAGGTGCCGACGACTATCTGGTCAAGCCGTTCGACCTGGATGAACTGCTGGCGCGTCTGCGCGCGCTCATCCGGCGGCGCGACGGCCGCACCGAGAGCGTCATCCGTTGCGGCGATGTGGAGGTCGATCCTTCCGCCATGGTCGCGCGCAAGGCCAATGCGCCGGTGCACACCACGGCGAAGGAATTCCACCTGCTGAAGCTGCTGATGGAGCGCAGTGGCCGCTACGTGACGAAGAACGATATCGAATATGCGCTTTACGACGCCGACAACACCGTCGAAAGCAATACGATCGAAGTGACGATCTACAATCTGCGCAAGAAGCTCGGCACCGATTTCATCAAGTCGATCCGCGGCGTCGGCTACATGATCGAGCGATGAACAACTCCACGCTGACCCGAAAGCTTTTTCTCCGCATCGCGCCGGTCGTCGTGGTGACGATCGTCGTGATCGCCGCCTTCGCCTTCAACAGCGCGACGCGGGAAATCAACAACATCTACGACGCCCAGCTGATCGACGATGCCAACGTGATCTGGAGCCTGCTGCGACGCCCCCTGGAAAAGACGCCCGATCATGCGGCAAAGCAGATCGACGACATCGATTTCAACATGGACAACCAGCTGGCCTTCAACGAAGACGCCGACGATTATGCCGATGCGCATATGTTTCGCGCCTGGGTCGATGGCAGCATCCGCTTCTACAGCAGCACGGCCTTCCTTTCGGACGTGCCGCAGCAGAAGGTGGGCTTTACCACCCTGTCTTATGGCGGGGAGGAGTGGCGCGTCTATTCGCTGCCGATCCCGAATACGACCATCGTGATCGAGCTTGGCGAAAAGATCGCGCTTCGCGAGACGCTGGTTTCCAACATCCTGCTCAATCTGTTCTTTCCGCTGCTGATGCTGGTGCCGGTCATCGGCTTTCTCATCTGGCTCGGCATCAACAGCGGGCTGCGCACGATTCACGGGCTGGTGCGGCACATCCGTACACGCTCGCCCGACGATCTCTCCGCCATCCCGGTCGAAGGGCTGCCGCGCGATCTGTTGCCGCTCGGCTGGTCTATCAACCAGCTGCTGGAAAAGCTCGGCCAGTCGCTGACGCTGGAGCGGCGCTTCTCCGACCTTGCCGCCCACCAGCTGCGCACGCCGCAGGCCGGCATGAAACTCCTGCTGCGGATGCTCGAACACAGCGACAGCGACCACGAGCGCCAATCGATCGTTGCCGATCTCGTCGCCAGCAACAACCGCACCATCCATCTGATCGAGCAGCTGCTGCGGCTGGCAAGGGTCAGCCACCACCCCCTCAATCTGACGTCGGTGACGCTGTATCATTGGGTGGCGTCGCTGATCGCCGAATTCGGCAACATCATCACCAGCCGCAAGCTGGAGGTGGTGCTCGAGGGAGATGAGGCGATCCAGGTCAGGACCGACGAATCCCTGCTGCGGATGATGGTCACCAACCTGCTCGACAATGCGATAAAATACACGCCGGATGGAGGCGAGATCAAAGTCTCGGTCTCGTCGGAAGGCGGTTTCGGCCGCATTTCGATCAGCGACAGCGGTCCGGGCATTCCGCCGCATGAGCGGGAAGCGGTGTTCAAGCGCTTCTATCGCCTCAACACGCTCCATACCGAGGGGGCCGGTCTCGGTCTTGCCATCGTTGCCGATACCGCGGATCGTCTTTCGGCGACGGTGGAGCTGTCCACGTCCCGGCTGGGGAGTGGCCTGCAGGTCGATCTAAGATTGCCGCTGAACTAAAAATCAACGTCACGTCGTTTTTCATTTTCGTATCATTTTCCGCTCATGCCCGGCTCATCTGAGGTTGTTAGACGCAACTCAGGATATGGCGAGAGGGTGCGGCATGCAGGTGTTTTGCGATTTTGATGGAACCATATCCATCGAAGACGCGACGGATATGGTGTTGTCCCGTTTCGCCGGTTCGGAGTGGGAGGACATCGAGCGGCTGTGGAAGCAGGGGCTCATCGGCTCCGGCGAGTGCATGCGCCGGCAGATCGCCCTCATTCAGGCAAGCAGGGCCGAGCTCGACCGGTTTCTCGACACGCTGTCGATCGATCCGGGTTTCGACGGCTTCCTGTCCTTTTGCCGCCGCGGCGAGCTGCCCGTCACCATCGTCAGCGATGGCGTCGATTACTTCATTCGCCGCATCCTGGCACGCCACGGCATCGACGGCCTGCCGATCGTCGCCAATGTGCTGACCTGCAGCGTTGCACAGGATCGCGAGTGCTATTCGCTGTTTCCGCCCGTTCCGACGACCGGCTGCCTGTCGGGCGCCGGCGTCTGCAAGTGCCGCGTCGTCGATAGCACGGACCTGCGGGTCTACATCGGCGATGGACGCAGCGACTTCTGCGTTTCCGACAAGGTCGATCTCGTCTTCGCGAAGGCGAAGCTCGTCGACTACTGCGAAGAAAGCGGCATTCCCTATGTCGGTTTCGAAGACTTTTCCGACCTGCTTCCGAAGATGGAAGCCGTTCTCCCGCGCGTCGAACGACGCGCCCGCACGCTGCCGCATTTCAAGACGGCGTGAACCAGACCGAGAGGCATTGAATGAAAACGAATGTAGCCGAAGCCTTCAGCGGCGAGACCGAGTCCGTCCGTTCCGAAGAGGAGTTGCGCGCCCTTGAGGAGGCCTATTGCTCCCATGGCGATACAGTTCACTATACGGCCAATCCGAAATTCTTCGAGGAGTGCGAGGGCTCGTTCGTCTACGACCGGACCGGAACGCCCTTTCTCGACCTGCAGATGTGGTATTCGGCCGTCAATTTCGGCTACCGCAACGAGCGCCTGAACGAGGCCGCGCATCGCCAGCTCGACCGCCTGCCGCAGGTCGCGTCGCAATATCTGCACCGCGAAAAGGTGGAGCTTGCGGCATTGATCGCCCAGGATGCCGAGCGCAAGTTCGGCTACAAGGGCCGCGTCCACTTCAACGTCGGCGGCTCGCAGGCCGTCGAGGATTCTCTGAAGCTCGTGCGCAACTACACCGGCGGCAAGAGCCTGATGTTCGCCTTCGAGGGCGGCTATCACGGCCGCACGCTCGGCGCCTCGGCGATCACCTCCAGCTATCGCTATCGCCGCCGCTACGGCCATTTCGGCGATCGCGCCCAGTTCGTCGAGTTCCCCTATCACTTCCGCGGCCCGAAGGGCATGTCGAAGGAAGAATACGGGCACCATTGCGTGCAGAAATTCGCCCGCCTGTTCGAGAGCGAATATAACGGCGTGTGGGATCCGAAGGCCGGCAAGTCCGAATATGCCGCCTTCTACATCGAGCCGATCCAGGGCACGGGCGGCTACGTCATTCCGCCGATGAACTTCTTCGTCGAACTGAAGAAGGTGCTGGACGACCACGGCATCCTCCTCGTGGTCGATGAAATCCAGATGGGCGTCTACCGCACCGGCAAGCTCTGGTCGATCGAGCATTTCGGCGTCTCACCGGATGCGCTGGTCTTCGGCAAGGCGATCACCAACGGACTCAATCCGCTGTCCGGCGTCTGGGCTCGCGAGGAGATGATCAATCCGACGATCTTCCCGCCCGGCTCGACGCATTCGACCTTCGCCAGCAATCCGATGGGAACCGCCGTGGCGCTCGAGACGATGAAGATGCTGGAGGAGGAGGATTTCGGCGCTTCGGTGATGGCCAAGGGCGCCCGTTTCCTCGACGGGTTGAAGCAGCTGCAGCAGCGTCACGCCATCGTCGGCGAAGTCGATGGCCTCGGTCTGGCGTTGCGCATGGAAATCTGCAAGGACGACAGCTACACGCCCGACAAGGCGACGATGGACTGGATGTGCGACGAAGGCATGAAGGGTGATCTTCAGGTCGGCGGCAAGACCTACGGCCTCGTGCTCGACGTCGGCGGCTACCACAAGAACGTCATCACTTTCGCGCCGAACCTGCTCATCAGCTACGAAGAGATCGATCTGGCGCTTGCCCTGCTCGACCAGCTTCTGACGCGTGCTGCCCGGAGATAAGACGGTGCAACTCCTGCTTCTCCATCTCGACGATGCATTGGAGTTGCAGCCAGACTTCGTGCGCGCCTGCAAATTTGCCGGCGCGCAGCAGTATTTCGGCAAGGACAAGGGACGGCAGATAAGGCTTTGGGGCAGGCAGGGCGCCCTTGACGATCTCAGCCGCGAAATCGTCAGGAACGGGCCTGCGGCCGGCAAAGTTCCGCAGCTGTGCTTCATGGGGTCGGGCGACTTCCATCACATCACGGCATTGCTGCTCGAGGATGCGCTGGAGCGGCAGCCCGGTTCCGCCACGTTGATCCATTTCGACAATCACCCCGACTGGGTCAAGTTCGACGGCGGCATGCATTGCGGCTCCTGGGTCAACAGGGCCCTTGCCAATCCCAATATCCAGAAGGTCATCACGATCGGCGTGTGCAGCAGCGATCTTCGCAGTCCGGAGCGCAAGGGGGCGAACCTGCACTGGCTCGGGGACGGCAAGCTGGAGCTCTATCCTTATGAGCATCCGCCGAGCCGGGTGCTGGCCGATTACGGCAACGGCGCCAGCTATCAGCAGGAAAGGGGCGCGCTGCACTGGAAATCGATCGCCGAGATCGGCGAGGAGAATTTCATCGACCGCATGCTCAGCCGCATCCGCACCGAGGCCGTCTACATCACGGTCGACAAGGATGTGCTGGCAACCGACGATGCCGTTACCAACTGGGATCAGGGCCGCATGCGACTGCCCTATCTTCTGGCTCTGATCAGCGAAATCGGCAGCCGCCACCGTATCATCGGCGCCGATGTCATCGGCGATTACTCGACTCCCAACTATGCCGGCAGCCTGCGGACGCAGTTGCTGAAGCGTGCGGAGATCCTCATCGATCAGCCGCGCATGCGCCATGGCGCGGAAACGACGAGGAACATCAACAGCGCGGCCAATCACGCGCTGCTGGAAGTGCTGGCGGAGTACATGGAATGACCGGCAGCCTGACACTTCCCATGCTTGGACTCATCCTGTTCTGCGTGCTGGCGGAAACCGCCCGCGAGGTCTGCTTCAAGCAGTCGGCCAGCGAAAACGCGCTGCTTGCGGCGTTGGGCAGGCCGGTTACGTGGCTCGGCATTCTGTTCTGGGCCATCGAGCTCCTCGCCTGGACGGTCGTTCTGGAGCATGTCCCCCTGACCATCGCCTTCCCGCTGATGGCGCTGAGCTATGTCGTCATCGTGTTGGCCGGCGCCGTCATCTTCAAGGAAAACATCAACCTGCGCCATGCGACGGGTGTCTTTCTCGTCACCGCCGGTGTGGCCTGCGTGGGAGTTACCGGACTATGAAAATCTTTGCGCACACCCGATGGGATCTGGCACCGGTTCTGGCGGCCGTCGCCCATCTCGCTTTCGACGTCTATCTGATCGTCGGCTTCGAAAGCCGCCCGCTCTGGCTGTCGGCCGTCCTCGGCTGCCTCTACGCGGTATCGATCTCCTGGAACATCAACAGCATCTCGCACAACTTCATTCACACGCCCTATTTCAAGCCGCGCTGGATGAACTACGCCTTCAGCCTGCTGGAATCGGTCGCGATCGGCTTTTCGCAGACCTATTATCATTGGGTGCACATGCGCCATCACTCCGGCAACAGCGACCGGCCGAACGACAAGGGCGAGACGGTCGACCTGCTGTCGATCTATCGCTACGGTCGCGACGGCCAGCCGGAAAACGTCTGGTCCTACACCTTCCTGAGCTTCTTCCGCGACAGCCTCGGCGACATCCACAAGGCCATCGCCCGCAACCGTCCCTTCGATGCGGCCTGGGGCCGTTTCGAACTCTATTTCTTCCTGGGACTTGCGGCGCTCGCGCTGATCTACGACTGGAAGGCGGTGCTGTTCTTCGTGCCGTTCTACTATATCGGCAACTGCCTGTCGTCGCTGAACGGCTATTACGAGCATCTGAACGGCGATCCGGACGAGCCGATCGCTTGGGGCGTTTCCAGCCACAAATCCTTCTACAACTGGCTCTGGTTCGGCAACGGCTATCACGCCGAGCACCATTATCGCCCGCGCACGCACTGGACGAAGCTGCAGACGCTGCACGAGCAGATCAGGGAAGAGCAGGAAAAGAACGGCACGCATGTCATCAGCACCTGCCACGCGCTTGGCTTCATGGCCAAGGAAAACCGGCCGTCGGAGCTGTCTCATGAAACATGACGAGCTGAGCTTCTTCATGGAGGGCTCAAACGGCAAAGGCGTCCTTCTGATCCATGGCCTGACGGGAGCGCCGGCAGAAATGAAGCTGGTGGCCCGTCACCTCAACCGCCGGGGCTACAGCATCTATGCGCCGCTGCTGGCCGGTCACGGCGTCGATGCGAAGACGCTGCGCCGGACCCGCTGGGAGGATTGGCTCGGCTCGGTCGTCGAGGCATCGGAGTTGCTGGCGTCGAGAACGCAGGAGGTTTTTGCCGCCGGTATCTGCGTCGGCGGCAAGCTGGCCATGCTCGCGGCGGAGCAGAAGACGGCGATCAGCGCGGTGGCGATCTACTCTCCCTGCTTCAGCTACGACGGCTGGGACGTTCCCTTCTATTATCCTTTGCTGGCCTCCCAGATCGGATGGCTTTCGCGCGTTCCTTTCCTCGATCGCCTGAGCTTCAGCGAGACGACGTCGCTGGGCATCAAGGACGAGCGCATGCGCCGGCTGATCGAGGGCATGGCCAGCGAAGGGGTGCTCGAGAAGTTTCCCGGCAAGGGCCTTGTCGAAATGCATCGGCTGGGCAAGACGCTTCGCGGCATGCTGCCGACCATGCGGACGCCGACGCTAATCCTGCATGCCGAGGACGACGATCTCGCCAGCCCGAAGCATGCCCGCTACATTTCCGAGCATATCGGCGCCCCGCATGAGCTGAGGTGGATCGCGGACAGCTATCATATGATCCATGTCGACCGGCAGCATCGCCAGGTGGCCGATTTCACGGCAGATTTCTTCGAGGCCCGCCATGTCGCTGCCGCTGCTTAAAATGCCGCCGGTGCCGGCCGGCAATCCGGTTGCCGAGGTTCATTTCAGCATCCGCGCCATCGGCCGCGATGCGTGGAATGCCTGTTTCCAGGGCCAGGTGGAGGATTACGATTACCTGCTTGCCATCGAGGAGGCGGGTCTCGACGGGTTCGAGTGGCGCTATATCACCGTCACGGAAGACGGGCGGGTCAGCGCCGCCATGCCGGCCTTTCTCTGCTTCTATGCGCTCGATACGACGCTGGAGGAGGGGTTTCTGCGCAGGTCGGTGCGCAGCATCCAGCGCCGCTTTCCGAACTTCCTGAAGCTGCGGCTTGCCTGCCTCGGATCGCCCTGCACGGAGACGGGAGCGATCGGCTTTCGCTCCGATGTGCCGGGCGAGCATCGCAGCGCCCTGCTTTCGGAGATGCTGTCCTTCTTCGAACAGCTCGCCGAGACGGAGAATTGCGCGCTGGTCGGCCTCAAGGATATTCCCGAACAGGCTTCGTCCGAGTTCGGCGATCTGCTTGCAGGGCGCGGCTATGCCTCGATCGGCGGACTTTCGACGGCGTGGCTCGACATCGATTTCAAGACGATCGACGCGTATCTCGCCAAGCTTTCGTCCGGCACCCGCAAGGACATGCGCCGCAAGCTGAAATCCCTGGATAAGGTCAGGGTCGAGATCCGCACGGACTTCGGCGAATTCCTGCCCGAGGTGATGGCGCTCTATCACGACACCCGCAATCGCAGCGATTGGCAGTTCGAGGAACTGACGCCCGAATATTTCCAGGGAGTTCTCGGCCGCATGCGCGGGCGTTCGTTCTGCGCCTTCTATTTCGTCGAAGACAGGCTGCTGGCCGCCAATCTGATCGTGCATGACGACAGCGTGGCCATCGACAAGTTCTTCTGCATGGATGGCGAAAAAGGACGGCCCTACAATCTCTATTTCCTCAGCTGGTTCACCAACCTGCGCTATTGCCTGGAGCACGGCCTGAGCCGTTACCAGAGCGGCCAGGCCTATTATGAGAACAAGGTGCGTCTCGGCAGCAAGCTGACTGCCAATGCGATGTATTTTCGCCATCGCAGCGCCTTCTTTCAGAGGCTGCTGCGGCTGGTCTCGCCGTTGTTCTCGACAGACGAGGCGGATGCGTGATGCCGATGCGTCTTTCATGGCTCGCGGTGCCGGTGCTGAACACCCTGTTCCAGTTCTTCGTCAAGCACGGGGCGGAGCAGCTGAGCGACGGCGGCGCGGAAGGATGGCTCTGGCAGGCGCTGTCGTCATACTGGATCCTGGCGGCGATCGCCGTCGAGGTCGCCTGCTTTTTCATCTGGATGAACGTGCTGGCCGAACTCGACCTCAGCCGCGCCTTTCCGCTTTCAGGCATCAGCTACGTGCTGATCATCGCGACGGGGTGGTTCGTCTTCGGGGAGAAGGTCGTCGCGCTGCAGGTGATCGGCAGCGGATTGATCCTGGCGGGCGTCTGGCTGATCGCGAGCGTCAATGTGGAAACGGAGGGCCCCGGCGATTGGCACGCCGGGCCTGACGGTCTGCGGAGCGGTGCAGGCAAGGATGGATGATGCCCAGTTCACACGATGAAAATCGCCCCGGCGGCAAAAGCAATGCCCTTTTCTCCGGCCTGACGGACTCGTGCGTGAGGCGGGCGCTGTCGTCCATCGTCACACGCGGCGCGCTGACCGTGACGACGGCAAGCGGCCGCGTCCTGACGTTCGGCGACGGCACCGGCGAGCCGGTTCACGTTCGTTTTGCCGACAACCGGGCCGAATGGGCGTTCCTCATCGATGCCGATCTGCGGCTCGGCGAGCTCTATATGGACCGCCGTTTCGTCGTCGAGCGCGGCACGCTCTACGATTTCGTGGCGATGATGCTGCGCGAGGCGCAGAACAGCACCCATCCGCTCATTGCCCGTATCATCGATCATGCCCGAACCAGGCTGCGGATCTTCCGTCACCGCAATCTGCCCGGACGCTCGAAGGCGAATGTCGCTCATCACTACGATCTGGATGGCCGGCTCTACGAGCTCTTCCTCGATCCCGACCGGCAATATTCCTGCGCCTATTTCGAGCATGCCGGTCAGTCGCTGGAAGAGGCGCAGCTGGCCAAGAAAAGGCACCTCGCCGCCAAGCTGCTGATCGAGCCGGACAACAGCATTCTCGATATCGGCTGCGGCTGGGGCGGGCTGGCGCTTCATATTGCGGAGCAGGCGCCGAGCGGCTACGTGCTCGGGGTCACGCTCTCCGAGGAGCAGCACGACTATGCCTCGAAGCGCGTGGCCGACAAGGGGATGCCGGCGGAGGTTCAGTTCGCGCTGAGAGACTATCGCAGCCTCACCGGCCATTTCGACAGGATCGTCTCGGTCGGCATGTTCGAGCATGTCGGGCTGGCGTCCTATAGCACATTCTTCCGTAAATGCGCGCAGCTGCTCGAGCAGGACGGCATCATGGTGCTGCATACGATCGGCTGTTCGGCAACGCCCGGCTTCACGACGCCCTGGCTCGACAAATACATCTTCCCCGGTGGCTATATTCCGGCGCTTTCCGAAATCGTGCCCGAGATCGAGGCGGCGGGGCTTGCCATCACCGATGTCGAGGTGCTGCGGCTGCACTACGCAAAGACGCTCGAAAGCTGGCGGGAGCGTTTCATGGTGCGCTGGGATGATGCGGCCAGGCTTTACGACGAGCGCTTCTGCCGGATGTGGGAATATTATCTGTCGACGGCGGAGGCCGCCTTCCGCTACGAGGATCTGGTGGTCTTCCAGATCCAGATGACCAAGCGAAACGACATCGTTCCGCTGACGCGCAATTACATCGCCGAAAACGAAGCGCGCAGCGCCTCAAAACTTGACGTTGAACGTTCTGTTCAGCGTGAAGCCGATGATGTTCTGGTCGGGTGAGCCGAACTGCGAGGTGATGGGGCTGTCGGCTGCGTCGCCTACCAGGCGATTGTATTTCTCGTAGACCTGCACGCTCCATTCCGGCGAAATGGTGTAGGTCGCCGCCACCGTGAAGCCGACCGATTTCACGCCGGCGCCGGCGTCGAAGGCGCTGACATGGTCATGCCTTGCAGCCTCGCTTTCCGAGATGCCGAAATTGGTGCGCATATAGACGGAATTCGCCATGGACAGGCGGGGGCCGGCGGACAGCAGCCACTTGTCGCCAAGCGGTTGAAACCAGTCTAGAGCCAGATCGCCGACCAGGCCGTCTCCGCCCCAAAGCGACTGGCGCACCTCCGTACGAAACCGCAGCCGGTTTTCCGTCAGCCAGTATTGCGCAAAGCCGCCGGCATCGAAATTCCAGCGCACCCGGCGCTGGCTCTGCAGATGCAGGTCGTTGAGATCGAAGCGGTCGTCCCTCAGGCCTACCACGGGGCCGATTTCGAGGCCGCCGAGATCGAAGAGCTGATAATCGAAGTTATCGTCGGGTGCGCTGTATTCCTGGGCTTCGCCGAGCCGATGGAAATCGAAGGAGGGCAGGGCGCCGAAGGAACGGCGCTTCGATCCCTCGTAATTGGGGCCGTATTCCACGGTCGCCCCAAGGGTGACGACCCATGTGTCGGATGAGGATTTCGCCGCATCTTCCGCCCTGGAGGATACGGGAAACGCACCGGCTGCGGACACCGCCAGCAGGCCCATTCCGGCAAACGCCGACAACCGGGCGGTGAAAGATGTCCCAACGCTTAACACTCTGACAACACCTGATCCGTGATCGCCCTCGCCGTATTCCTAGCACAGCTCGGGGCGCCGAAAGTAGCAGAAAATTTGCCGGAGGTCATAGTGGCCGCCTTGCAGCCGGAGAGTTTCTGCCGCGCTTGCGAAGACACGGTGCGGGCATTCATCTGGTCCATCTGTCGCATCCCCGACATTCGATCCCCCGACGGCAATGATCCGGACTTGCATTCCCCGTTCGGCCGCTGCCGGCGATTGCAGGGAATGCGCGCAAGGATAGAGATGCAACATGTCATGAACCTGAAGCCTCGCCGCTTCAAATGCGGCCTGCCGGGTTTCGTCGCGGTTGGAAGCCGCGCATTTTGTTCCTAGATAGGCGTTGTCCCCATTTGGGGTTCGAAGGCGGAGGAGGCGACGTGAACATGGGACAGGCGGGTTTCTGCGCATGAAGGATCGACCATTCGGCAAGTCGGCCATACCTGGATGGTTGAACCGTTACGAGCCTCTGCTGCTCGTGATGTTCGCCGCGCTTTCGGGCGGAATTCTTCTGTTCATCTACCTGACGGGAGAAGTGATCGAAGGCAGCACGAAGGGATTCGACGAGGCGATATTGCTGGCGCTTCGCCAGTCCGGCGACCTTTCCGTGCCGATAGGGCCGGGATGGCTGACGCATGCCGTCAAGGATATCACCAGTCTCGGTGGAACGACGGTCCTGGCGATGATGACGGTTCTGGTGACGATCTATCTGATGCTGGACCGGCAGCGCGCCATCGCCATCTTCATCCTCGCGTCCGTGCTGGGCGGATGGGCGCTGAGCGCGGCCTTGAAGTTCGGTGTCGCGCGGCCGCGGCCGGATATCGTGCCGCATCTGGTCGAGGTCAACGATCTGAGCTTTCCAAGCGGCCATGCGATGGTGTCGGCGGTGACCTATCTGACCCTCGCCGCGCTGATCTCAGGGACGCGCGCCTATCGCTCGACCCGCATTTTCATCGTGGTGGCCGGCATCCTGCTGACGTTGATGATCGGAGCGAGCCGGATCTATCTCGGCGTACACTACCCGACCGATGTTCTCGGCGGCTGGTGCGCCGGCGCGACCTGGGCGCTCGCCTGCTGGATCATCGCCCGTCGCTACATATCGCTTTCCCGAAACGGCAATGTCCAAGCGGGAAGCGATGACCCGCCTTTCAAGTGAGGAGAGGCGCTCCCGGGCGGGAGGTCAGCACTGGACTTCCAGCCGCGTCGCCACGAGCAGCGAATAGTCCGTGCCCTTCGGATCGCTGAAGAACATGCTGGTGAGGGCCGCCTGGTTCTCCGCCATGACTTCCTTGGGATTGGGTCTGACCACCTTGGACTTGCAGCGCGCAAAGGCCGATCCCGAAGTGGCCACGTCGTTGTCGGTGTCGAAGTCGACCGCCGTGTAGAGCGTCTTGTCGTAGATTCCGAAGATCGTGGTTCCCTTGAGGAACGTCTTCTGCTCCGGCTTCAGCGAGAAGGTGAGGATGAGCGAACCGTCCTTGTAATCGGCCTGGATCGCGTCCGGCCTGGCCATGGGCACCGATTTGCCGTTGCTGGTGACGTTCGTGTAGTAACCGTATTGCGCAAGCGAATCCCTGACAGTCTTGCCTACCGCCTTCAGCTCGGTCGGCGTGAGCGTCTGGTTGTCGCCCTTGTCGAAATCCATCAGCACGGAGGAGGAGAACACTTCGTCGAAGCTCCAGACGTTGCGCAACTCGCTGATGGAGCCATCGGGCGCTGCGACGACCTGGAATTTGGCATCGATGAAGATATGCGGGTGGGCGAATGCCGGAACGGGCAGAAGCGACAGCGTCGCCACCAGCAGGGACATCTTTCTTTTCATGCGAGCCAATACCGCGTTGCGTCCATCGATGTGATGCACAGACCTGAACGTCAAATGAGACTGATTTGCGACCCTGCCCGCGTTGCGCGAGAGCATGACCATGCAAGCAGGAAACAGGCAGATGGAGCCGCGGCATGCGGTCGGACGGACGTTTCGCGGCGAAGCCGCAATCTCTCTATATACAAAGGAAATCGAAGAAACTGGAGCGGGCGAAGGGATTCGAACCCTCGACCCCAACCTTGGCAAGGTTGTGCTCTACCCCTGAGCTACACCCGCTCATTCCCGTCGCGATCCGGGGTAGTGTGTTGGACCGCTGGGCGTCGTCTTGCGGCGACGGGCGCTATATGGCCTAACCGTTTTTCAAATGCAACAGGGAAATGACGAGTTCGCGAAGAAAAATTGCACGTTCTTTCTGCCGGCTGCCGGAAAGCCCGGAAATGCCGGGCTTTTTCGCCTGAAAGATTGCAATGAAATTATGGGCGACGTATCAGGGGCGAACCATTTTCATTGCGAGACGCCATGACCGAGACCAGCCCGAAAACCCGCGACGATCTTTTCCGATTCCTGGATGGGCTCGGTATCGCCCATACGACCAAGGATCACGCTCCCGTCTTCACCGTCGCCGAATCGGTGGCGTTGCGTGACGAGATTCCGGGAGGGCATACGAAGAACCTGTTCGTGAAGGACAAGAAGGATAATTTCTTCCTGCTGACCGTCGAGGAAAACGCGACGGTCGACCTGAAGACCGTGCACACGCTGATCGGCGCGGGGAGCAAGGTGTCCTTCGGCAAGCCGGAAAAGCTGATGGAATATCTCGGCGTCATTCCAGGCTCCGTCACCGCATTCGGGGCGATCAACGACACGGCCAACAATGTCACTTTCGTTCTCGACGCCGAGCTGATGGCGCATGACGTCGTCAATTGCCATCCGCTTTCGAACGATGCGACGACGTCGATCGCCAGCGCCGATCTCCTGCGCTTCATGGAGGCGACGGGTCATGCGCCGCTAGTCTTGAAAGTGACGAACTGACATACGATTTTAGCGCAAAGATCATGGCGATCGACTTCTCTATCGAATTGTCCGATCGTTCCGACCATTTCAACGGGCGTGCTGCCGGGCGAACCTCTTGGGCTCGTTTGGAGATCATGCTTTTCACAAGATCAAGGATGCCGGCAGGCGGGAGACACTCATGAGCGGTTCGAACAATCCCTATAACGCTTCCTTCGGCGGGCAGATGTCGGCCACGGCCTCCTTCGGTGCCGCGCCCGCGGCCGGCGGCGCTTCGCCGATCAAGGACACGACGACCGCCAACTTCGCCAAGGACGTTATCGAGGAATCACGCAAGCAGCCGGTGCTGGTCGATTTCTGGGCGCCCTGGTGCGGCCCGTGCAAGCAGCTGACGCCGGTGCTGGAAAAGGTCGTCACCGAAGCCCAGGGCCGTGTCAAGCTGGTCAAGATGAACATCGACGACCATCCGTCCATCGCCGGCCAGCTCGGCATCCAGTCGATCCCGGCGGTCATCGCCTTCGTCGATGGCCGGCCGGCCGACGGCTTCATGGGTGCCGTTCCGGAAAGCCAGGTTCGCCAGTTCATCGATCGCCTCGGCGGCCCCGCGGGCGGCGCCGACGATCAGGCGGCCGAGATCGCCGCCGTTCTGGAGGAGGCGAGCGGCCTTCTCGCCGCCGGCGACGTCAACGGCGCCGCCGAGCTTTTCGGCGCGGTGCTGCAGGCCGATCCGGAAAATGCCAAGGCGCTTGCCGGCATGGCAGAATGCATGATCGCCGCCGGGCAAAGCCAGCGCGCCCGCGAGGCACTGGCCGACCTGCCGGAGACGCTCGCAAACGATGCCGGCATCCAGGCCGTGGTCAAGAAGCTCGACCAGATCGACGAGGCCCGCAAACTCGGCGATCCCGTGGCGATCGAGCATGAACTGACCACCAACCCCGACAATCACGAGCAGCGCATCAAGCTTGCCAAGATCCGCAACGTCGAAGGCAAGCGGGAAGAGGCGGCGGAGCATCTGCTGACGGTGATGCGCAAGGACCGCAGTTTCGACGACGATGGCGCGCGCCGCCAGTTGCTGGACTTCTTCGAGGTATGGGGGCCGAAGGACCCTGCCACCGTCTCGGCGCGGCGCAAGCTTTCCTCTATCCTGTTTTCGTAATGGGCAGCTCGTGCGAAACCTTTCGCACGACCGTTTGTTAGAGGAGAGCGGCCGAAAGGCATGCACTGCCGCGTCGGCTAAAATGCTCTTGTGTTTTCGGCAGACGGGGCCACATTGTCGGGTGGATGCGGCGTGGATCGGGCATGGCCGCGAGGCTGTCGTTTCTGCGCGGCTTGCCGCGACCGGTAGCGCCGTGAGCTAAAGCCTTTTGTCTTTATGCAATTCCAGACGGAAAACCGCTATGCACTTTTCCTGGAATTGCCCTAGCGGGATGGAGAAGATGCAAGTCGGTAATGCCAGATATCTGAAGCCAGGCGATCTGCCCGAATCGGTGGTGGTCTTTCCGCTGTCCGGCGCCCTGCTGCTGCCGGGGGCGCAGCTGCCGCTCAATATCTTCGAGCCGCGCTATCTTGCCATGTTCGATGCGGCCATCGCCGGCAACAGGCTGGTCGGCATCGTGCAGCCCGCGCTTTCCGAGCCGGCCGACTCCACGAACCTCTCGCATGTCGGCTGCCTCGGGCGCATCACCTCCATTGCCGAAACCGGCGACGGCCGCTACATCGTCGCGCTGACCGGCATATGCCGCTTCCGGCTGATGGATGAAATCACCGGTCATCAGCCTTACCGCACGTTCCGCATCACGCCGTTCATCTCCGATCTCAAGTCGCATCACGAGGAGGATACGGTGGATCGCGCCGCGCTGCTGGCGGCTTTCCGCGCCTATCTGGAGGCCAACAAGCTGGAGGCGGATTGGGAAAGCGTCGAACGGGCCGACAACATGATGCTGGTCAACTCCCTGTCGATCATGGCGCCCTTCGATCCCGCCGAAAAACAGGCCCTTCTGGAGGCGCCGGACCTGAAGACCCGCGCCGAAACCTTCATCGCCATCGTCAAGATCGTGCTGGCCGGCTCCGGCGATACCGATTCGCTGCTGCAATAGGAGTTTCCGATGGATGTCACCGTCAGCAAGGTGGATCCGAAATTGCTCGACCTGCTCGTCTGCCCGCTCACCAAGGGACGGCTGAGCTACGATCGGGAAAAAGGGGAACTGATCTCGGAAAAGGCGCGGCTTGCCTATCCGATCCGCGACGGCATACCGATCATGCTGATTTCGGAAGCGCGCCGCATCGAGGATTGACCTCCAGCCTATTCCTTCAAATCGCCTCGCCGGCAAGAAGTCGCGGATTGTCCTTTGCGATCGTGCCGGCGGCTTGGCCGATGAAGAAGGATTTGAGGCTCGGCAGGCGGTCGACGAGCCCCAGCCCGAAGTCGCGGGCGATGCGAAGCGGCGTGTTGTCGTTGGAAAACAGCCGGTTCAGCACGTCCGTCGTCACCCCCATGCGGAAGGTGTCGAAGCGGCGCCAGGTCTGGTAGCGCTCGAGCGTATTGATCGAGCCGATATCGAGGCCGAGGCGGTCGGCCTCGACGATGGTTTCGGCAAGCGCCGCAACGTCCTTGAAGCCGAGATTGAGGCCCTGGCCGGAGATCGGGTGGATGCCGTGCGCGGCGTCGCCCGCCAGCGCGAAGCGCGGCGCGACGAAGGCGCGCGCCAGCGTCAGGCCCAGCGGGAAGGCGCGGCGGTCGCCGACGGTGCGCAGAGCGCCGAGCTTGTGGCCGAAGCGACGCTCCAGCTCTTCCTCGAATACCAGATCGTCCGAGGCGACCAGCCGCTCGGCATCGGGGGTGCGCTCTGTCCAGACGAGCGAGGAGCGATTGTTCTTCAGCGGCAGGATCGCGAAAGGCCCGGAGGGCAGGAAATGCTCCTCGGCACAGCCGCCATGCGGCCGCTCATGCTCGACCGTCACGACGATGCCGGACTGGCCGTAATCCCAGTTGACCGTCTTGATGCCGGCCATGTCGCGCAGCTTGGAGCGCACGCCGTCACAGGCGACCAGTAACCGCGTTTCCAGCGTGCTGCCATCCGAGAGGGTGAGGGTGGTCTTGCTGTCGTCGGTGACGAATCCGGTGGCGCTCAGGCCATGCTTGATGGTGATGCCGAGCCGCTCGCAGGCGCCGCGCAGGGCGCCGACCATGGTGACGTTCGGCACCATATGGGCGAAGGGCTGACCTTCGGTCACTTCGCCGTCGAAGGTAAGGAAGACCGGGCGCACGGGATCGCCGGTGCGCGAATCGGTGACGACCATGCGGGTGATCGGCTCGGCCTCCGGTGCGATTTCCTCCCAGACGCCGAGGACATCGAGCATCCTGGATGCCGCCGCGATGATCGCCGATGCCCGCATATCCTTCTTCCATGCGGTTTCCGGGGCTGCTTCCACGATCATGACGTCGAGATGAGGGGCTGCCTGCTTGACGGCAACTGCGGCGGCAAGGCCCACATATCCGCCACCCACTACCAGCATGTCCAACATAGCGCTTCCCTGTGTCTTACTATCGTGTGTTCTACTATCACGTCCTGCTCTATATAGAGCATCCCGTTGGCTGTTCCTACCATTGGAGTTCAAGCAAAATGTCGCGAGAGACCGAGAAACCCACCCCGATGGAAACCGTGCTTGCGACGCTCGATCTGGAAACGATCGAAATGAACCTGTTTCGCGGCAACAGCCCGCAGGTCGGCTGGCAGCGCGTTTTCGGCGGGCAGGTCATCGGACAAGCGCTGATGGCGGCGCAGAGGACGGTCGAAGGCGATCGGTTCGCGCATTCTCTGCATGCCTATTTCATGCTGCCGGGCGATCCCTCGGTTCCGATCCTCTATCAGGTCGACCGGCTGCGCGACGGCTCCAGCTTCAACACGCGGCGCGTGCTCGCGGTCCAGCACGGCAAGGCGATCTTTGCGCTGACGGCGTCCTTCCAGGTCGACGAACCCGGCTTCGATCATCAGGGCGACATGCCCGGCGTGCCGATGCCGGAGGAACTGATGGACGAAGAGCAGATCAAGCAGCGCTACCTCGCCCATGCGCCCGAGAACGTGCGTCGTTACTGGGAGCGCAGGCGGGCGATCGAAATCAGGCCCGTCTCGATCGAGAGCTATTTCTCGCGCTCGCAACCGAGCCAGCGGCAAAACATCTGGGTCCGGCTGACCGGGCCGGTTCCGGACGACCGGCTCTACAGGAATGCCGTGCTCGCCTATCTCTCGGACATGACGCTGCTCGATGTTGCCCTGAACGCGCATGGCACATCGGTTCTGGACCCGAGCGTCCAGGTGGCGAGCCTCGACCATGCCATGTGGTTCCATCGCCCGTTCAAGCTGGACGACTGGCTGCTCTACAGCCAGGAGAGCCCCAGCGCGTCCGGCGCGCGCGGATTTACGCGCGGCAGCCTGTTTACGCGATCCGGTGTCCTGATTGCGTCGGTGGCGCAGGAAGGCCTGATTCGTAAAAAGGCAAATGATTAAATAAGCGGCAAACTTGGTAATTTGCACTTTATTTGTGCTGCTCGCGCGGCGCGAAATGCCGTTTTGTTGGATGTCTCCAATAAATCATTTATATTTCAATAGGTTATAAATGTGTCACGAATCTGGCACGTCCTTTGAATGTGTATGCCCAGTCGCTGCAGAAACACTCGTCGGCGGCAAGGAGAGTCGGCTCCGTGCCGAGGGTAAACAAAGGATGGGAAACCAGATGAAAATTGTGATGGCCATTATCAAGCCGTTCAAGCTCGATGAGGTCCGTGAGGCCCTCACGGCTGTCGGCATCCAGGGCCTGACCGTGACCGAAGTGAAGGGCTACGGGCGCCAGAAGGGGCATACCGAGATCTATCGCGGCACCGAATATGCCGTCAGCTTCCTGCCGAAGCTGAAGATCGAGGTCGCAGTCGCATCCGAAATCGTCGACAAGGCCGTCGAGGCCATCGCGTCCGCCGCCAAGACCGGACAGATCGGCGACGGCAAGATCTTTGTCTATTCCATTGACCATGCCGTGCGCATCCGTACGGGCGAAACCGATTCAGAAGCGCTGTAAGACACGGCGGATCAGGGAGTTATTTGCATGTCATTTTCCAAGCTTTCCTCCACCTTCGCACGGGTGGGCGCGCTTTCTGCGGCCGTGCTTGCGCCGGCGATCGCCTTTGCGCAGGACGCGACGTCTGCCGCCGCTGCCGCTCCGGTTCCGGACAAGGGCGACACCGCGTTCATGTTCATCTCCACCATTCTCGTGCTCTTCATGCTCGTGCCGGGTCTTGCCCTGTTCTACGGCGGTCTCGTGCGTTCGAAGAACATGCTCTCCGTGCTGATGCAGTGCACCATGGTCGGCGCGGTGGTGATGATCCTCTGGGTTCTCTACGGCTATTCCTTCGCCTTCGGCGGCAGCACGAGCCCCTATTGGGGCGGTACGGCCAAGATGTTCCTGTCGGGCGTTTCGACCTCGACCACGGCCGCGACCTTCTCCAAGGGCGTCGTCATTCCTGAATTCATCTTCATGCTGTTCCAGATGACCTTTGCCGCCATCACGCCGGCCCTGATCATCGGCGCCTTTGCCGAGCGCATCAAGTTCGGTGCAGCCGTGCTGTTCTGCGCGCTGTGGGCGACCTTCGTCTATTTCCCGATCGCCCACATGGTCTGGGATTCCAACGGCATGCTGTTCAAGATGGGCGCGCTCGACTTCGCGGGCGGCACCGTCGTTCATATCAATGCCGGGATCGCCGGCTTCGTCGGCGCCATTCTCGTCGGCAAGCGCGTCGGCTTCGGCAAGGACATGATGGCTCCGCATTCCATGACGCTGACCATGGTCGGCGCATCCATGCTCTGGGTCGGTTGGTTCGGCTTCAACGCCGGTTCGAACCTCGAAGCTTCCGGCGGCGCAATGCTCGCGACCGCCAACACCTTCGTCGCAACCGCGGCCGCCATCATCTCCTGGTCGCTGGTCGAAACCTTCACCCGCGGCAAAGCCTCCATGCTGGGCGGCGCTTCGGGCATGGTCGCCGGTCTCGTCGCCATCACGCCTGCCGCCGGTATCGCCGGTCCGATGGGCGCGATCGTCATGGGCCTCATCGTTTCTCCGCTGTGCTACTTCTTCGTCTCGGTCGTGAAGAACAAGTTCGGCTATGACGATACGGCCGACGTCTTCGGCGTGCATTGCATCGGCGGCATCTTCGGAGCCATCGCGACCGGCGTCTTCGCCAGCGCCTCGCTTGGCGGCGTCGGCTATGCCGACGGCGTGACCATGGGCAGCCAGGTGGTCGTGCAGCTGACCGCCGTCGTCACCACCATTCTGTGGTGCGGTATCGGCTCTGCGATCCTCTACAAGATCGTGGACCTGATCATGGGCTTGCGTGTGACGACCGAAGCCGAGCGCGAAGGCCTCGACCTCGCCTCCCACGGCGAAGCCGCCTACCACAATTCCTGATGCGAGCTTGCGATGCCGGAGCGCGGTCTCCGGCATCGCCGAACGTCCCGTCGCGGCCGGTTTCATCGCAGACAGGCCGCTTTTGGCCCGAACCCCGGTTCGGGCCCTTTTTGTCTGCGGGGCAATAATCCCGCCGCGACGCCAAAGACCTGTCGGTTGGCGCGCATGGTTAACATGGCATTAACCCTCCTCTGATTAGGTAGCTCTAACCTGCCGGCGAGTGGGCATCGACCGATTCGCTTGCGCTATCGACAAGGAACGGGGCTGGATATCATGGGCAGAAGCAATTCGGCGGCGTTGAGCGGTCGCCCCGACCGTTTATCGCTATCGAGTGTAGTTTGGCGTCAGGTCAAGGGCCTGACAGGCTTCGCGGTGCTGTTCCTGCTGGCGCTCGCCGCCGCGGCGCTGGGCACCTGGAACGTCATGGACCCCAGCTATTCCTACGCGACAGCTAACGCGCCGACCAACCTGCTCGGTTTTCCGGGCGCCGCCTTTGCCGACCTCATGATGCAGTCGCTCGGCCTTGCCTCGGTTCTGGCATTGCTGCCCGTCGCTGCCTGGGCTTTGGCGCTGATTACCAACCGCAAGCTTCATCGCGTGCCCTCCCGTCTCGGCGCCTGGATCGGCGGCTGCATCGTCGCAGCCGGCTCCATCGCCTGCTTCCCGGCGCCGCCCACATGGCCGATTCCGAACGGCATCGGCGGCGTGATCGGCGATCTTCTGCTGCGCCTTCCGGCCCTCTTCATCGGCACTTATCCGAGCGGCGTCGTGGCCACGGTCATCGGCTCGGTTCTCGCCATTCCGGCCATCTGGCTCATGCTCTTCGCCTCCGGCGTCATCGGCGAAAACCTCGTGGAAGACGCGGATGAGGATGATGGCGAATACGAGGAGACCCGCAGCCGCGCCCGCCGGGTGGGCGACGAGGACGAGGATGACGACCGCGGCGGCTTCCTGGCCAACTTTATGGCTTTCGGCGCCGTCATGCATGCCTGGTACAACACGCAGGCCCGCGTTCGCCGCCTGTTCGGCATGGGGCCGCGCAAGCGCCGCGACCACGCCTTCGATGCGCCCTATGATTTCAACGATGACGAATTCGGGACGCTGAACGAGCCCGTGCGCGCCAAGGCGCCTGTCGCTCGCGGCGATCGTCTCGAGCCGTCCATGGATGCTCCCGCGGCCCGCCGCGTCGTTTCCGCCCCCTCGATCAGCCTTGGCGACGACGAGGATGATGACGAGGATTCGCTTTATGATCGCGATCCGCGTCGTCCGGCCGATATCCTGCCCGACGACGAGGACGAGGATTGGCCGCTGACGGCCTCCGCATCGAAGGGGGCAGCCGCCGGCCATCGCGTCATTCCGGCCGCGCCGCGTCCGAAGCCGGGCGCGCGCGCCGAGCGCGAGGCGCAGACCTCCTTCATCCGTCCCTATGGCTTCCAGCTTCCGGCCGTTCACCTGCTCGCCGAACCGAAGGCCGTTGCCCGCGATGCGACGCTCTCGGCCGATGCGCTGGAACAGAATGCCCGCATGCTCGAAGGCGTGCTGGAGGATTTCGGCGTCAAGGGCGAGATCATCCATGTCCGTCCCGGCCCCGTCGTCACGCTTTACGAGCTGGAGCCGGCGCCCGGCATCAAGTCCTCCCGCGTCATCGGCCTTGCCGACGATATCGCTCGCTCGATGAGCGCGATCGCCGCCCGTGTCGCCGTCGTTCCCGGCCGCAATGCCATCGGCATCGAATTGCCGAACTCGACGCGCGAGACGGTCTATCTGCGCGAACTCATCGCCAGCCGCGATTTCGAGGCCTCCAAGGCGAAACTCGCCATGGCGCTCGGCAAGACGATCGGCGGCGAGCCCGTCATCGCCGATCTCGCCAAGATGCCGCATCTGCTCGTTGCCGGCACCACCGGCTCGGGCAAGTCCGTCGCCATCAACACGATGATCCTGTCGCTGCTCTATCGCCTGACGCCGGAACAATGCCGCCTGATCATGATCGACCCGAAGATGCTGGAACTGTCGGTCTATGACGGCATCCCGCACCTGCTGTCGCCCGTCGTCACCGATCCGAAGAAGGCCGTCGTCGCGCTCAAATGGACCGTCCGCGAGATGGAAGAGCGCTACAAGAAGATGTCGAAGATCGGCGTGCGCAACATCGACGGCTTCAACAGCCGCGTCGAGCAGGCCGTGGCCAAGGGCGAGGCGATCAGCCGCACGGTGCAGACCGGCTTCGACCGCCAGACCGGCGAGGCGATCTACGAGACGGAAGAGTTCGACCTGAAGCCGATGCCCTATATCGTCGTCATTATCGACGAAATGGCCGACCTGATGATGGTCGCCGGCAAGGATATCGAAGGCGCGGTGCAGCGCCTTGCACAGATGGCGCGCGCCGCCGGCATCCATGTCATCATGGCGACGCAGCGCCCCTCGGTCGACGTCATCACCGGCACGATCAAGGCGAACTTCCCGACACGCATCTCCTTCCAGGTGACGTCGAAGATCGACAGCCGCACCATCCTCGGCGAGCAGGGAGCCGAACAGCTGCTCGGCATGGGCGACATGCTCTATATGGCCGGCGGCGGGCGCATCCAGCGCGTCCATGGGCCGTTCGTCGCCGACGGTGAGGTGGAGGATATCGTCGCCTATCTGAAGACGCAGGGCGCGCCGCAATATCTCGATGCGATCACCGCCGATGACGACGAGGATGACGACGACGGGCATGGTCCGGCAGGCACCTCCAATCTTTCCGATTCGGAGGACCCGTACGATCAGGCGGTCGCGATCGTCCTGCGCGACGGCAAGGCTTCGACCTCCTATATCCAGCGCCGTCTCGGGATCGGCTACAACCGGGCCGCTTCCCTGATCGAGCGCATGGAGCAGGAGGGCGTGATCGGCCCGGCCAACCACGCCGGCAAGCGTGAAATTCTCGTTCCCACCGAGGCGGATATTCTGGATCGCTGAGACGATCCGTCTTTTCGTCTTGCAGATCGCCTATGTTCAGCGAAATTTGATCGCGGCCCACAACCGGCCAGGGGCCGCTGCGCCATGAAGACGCCGATTTTGCGCGCCATGGACAAAGCATGAAGGAGAATTCGATGACCAAGTTCGATGCGCAGCCGTTCAACCGATTGTCCCTGACCCGCCGGCATTTCCTCGGCGCCGTGGTCGCGGCCGGTGCGGCTGGCGCTCTGCCGGTTTCGGCCCTTGCGCAGGCACAGGCAGCCGCCCTCAACCCCAACATCGCCCAGGCGATCGCCGATCATTTCTCGTCCATCAAGACGATGAAGGGCGGCTTCCTGCAGATCGGGCCGCGCGGCGATCAGATGAGCGGCGCATTCTTCATCCAGCGTCCCGGCAAGATGCGCTTCAACTACGATCCGCCGTCCCGCATGCGCGTGATCTGCGACGGCAACAACGTGCAGGTCATCAACGACCAGACGCAGACGCGCAACATGTATCAGCTGTCGAAGACGCCGCTCAGCCTGCTGCTTGCCAACAAGATCGACCTGTCCGCCGATATGGTGCGCAATGTCGATTCGCAGCCGGATCTCACCAAGATCACGCTCGGCAACCGCACCGTCTTCGGTGATTCCACCATTACGATGATCTTCGATTCGAAAAGCTACGATCTGCGCCAATGGACCGTGATAGATCCGCAAGGCAAGACGACGGATGTCATCATCAATAACGTGAAAACCAATCTCGCCTTCGACGACAGCGTCTTCCGTATCGACTATACGCGCTGATCAACGCCTGCCGTTTGACCTTGGGTAAGCGCCGAATGGCGCTTTTCTTTCCGCCTCCGCCGGTCTAAAGCCTTAACCGACTGGAGGGGTCGGGCGCTTCGCAGAATCGCCCGACCCCTCCCGCTGTCTGTTTGACGCAACTCCGGGTAGGAAGCTGCTACGCACTTTTCCTGAGGTTGCGATAAGGAAAAGGCTTGGGGCATGGGATTCTCGATCGCGACCTGGAACATCAACTCGGTGCGGCTGCGCATGCCCATCGTCGAGCAGTTCGTCATGCAGGCCCGGCCCGACATCCTCTGCCTGCAGGAAACCAAGGTCCCGAACGAGCTTTTTCCCTATGCTCCCCTGCGTGCCCTTGGCTACGAGCATATCATCATCCATGGCCAGAAGGGCTATCACGGCGTGGCGATCGCCTCGCGCATTCCGCTGACCGAGGATCACCGGCAGGACTATTGCAATGTCGGCGACAGCAGGCATATCTCGGCAATCTTCGAGCGCGGCGGCCGGCGCATCCGCCTGCATAATTTCTACGTTCCGGCCGGCGGCGACGAACCGGATCGCGCGATCAACCCAAAATTCGGCCACAAGCTCGATTTCATCGAGGAGATGAAGCGGCTGCATGCGAACGCCGAGCAGAACACCTCGGCGATCCTCGTCGGCGACCTCAACATCGCACCGCTGGAGCATGACGTCTGGTCGCACAAGCAGCTCCTGAAGATCGTCAGCCATACGCCGGTCGAGACCGATGGCCTGATCGAGGTCATGAAGCGCGGCGCCTGGCTCGACCTGATGCGCCAGCAGGTGCCGGCAAACGAGAAGCTCTATACGTGGTGGAGCTACCGCGCCAAGGATTGGGAGGCTGCCGACCGAGGCCGTCGTCTCGATCACATCTGGTCGTCCTCCGATCTCGGCCCGCTATTGCAGCGGATCGATATCCTCAAGGCGGCGCGCGGCTGGGATCGCCCGTCCGACCATGTGCCTGTGACGGCGCATTTCAATCTCTGAAGAGGTTGAAGATATTAGGGTCTTTCCGCTTTTCTTCGAAACGCGGAAACGCTCCAACCGTTTATTTTCACGCAATTCCGGGCGGAGACGTGCAAGGCGCTTTTCGGGCGGTGCTCTAGGAGAAACGGCCGAGCAGCGCGGCCGCTTGCCTCGCAAGGGCGGCAAAGTTTTCGCGGATGCGGTTCTGGATCAGCAGGCCGGCGTCGGGATATTCCTCGATCAGCCTGTGGAAGAGGGCGCGCGTGATGCGGATCACGTCGGATTCCTCGGCGGCGACCGCCGTATATTTCCGTTCCACCAGCGTCACCAGCGCGAGTTCGGAGAGCATGGTGCCGGCCTGCACGAGCGCTTCGACCTGCTTCTGCCCGCCCGCGTCGATCGTGCTGAGCTCGAAGCTGCCGCGCACGACGACATAAGCGCATTCGGCGGGCGATTTTTCCCTGAAAAGCGTCTGGCCCTGGTTCACATGGCGGCGGTCGGCGCCGAAGGCGATCAGCCGCAGCGGCTCATCGCCCATGCCGTGAAACAGCGGCAATTGCGACAGCAGTCGGATATCGTCGTTCAGCGCCATCTATCGCCTATGGAATGATCTTGTAGCCGCCGTTTTCCGTTACCAGGATTTCGGCATTGGAGGGATCGCGCTCGATCTTCTGGCGCAGGCGGTAGACGTGGGTTTCGAGCGTGTGGGTGGTCACGCCGGAATTGTAGCCCCAGACCTCCTCCAGCAGGATATCGCGGGTCACGACCTTCTGGTCGGCGCGATAGAGATAGCGGATGATGGCGGCTTCCTTTTCCGTGAGGCGGATCTTCTGCCCGTCCTCGGTGGTCAGCAGCTTCTGGCTCGGCTTGAAAAGATAGCGCCCCACGGTGAAGGTCGCATCCTCGCTCTGTTCGTGCTGGCGCAACTGCGCGCGGATGCGCGCCAGCAGCACGGCGAAGCGGAAGGGTTTGGTCACATAATCGTTCGCGCCTGCTTCCAGGCCGAGGATGGTGTCGGAATCCGTGTCGTGGCCCGTCAGCATGATGATCGGCGCCTTGAAGCCGTTCTTGCGCAGCAGCTTCACGGCTTCGCGGCCGTCCATATCGGGCAGCCCGACATCCATGATGAGGAGATCGACAGGCACGGTGCGCGCGGTGTGCACGCCCTTTCCGGCAGTCGCCTCCTGCAGGACATTGAATTCCTCGTAAAGCGACAATTGCTCGACCAGCATCTCGCGCAGGTCGTTGTCATCGTCCACCAGGAGAATGGTGCGTGCAGTCATGCCGTTCGGATCCTCGTTCTAATCCTACCTAAGTCCTACGCCAAATTGCATTTTTAGCAAGTCGCGAGGCGGCTCAGGGTTGGTCGTTTGCTTGAAACTGCTATGATTTCAAATGAAATCACGCGCAAAGCAAAAACATGTGAGGAAAATGGAAAAGACAAGGGCGGGAGCCAGACGGGGCGCTTCGACGATCGTCGTGCGTCCTCAGCCGGGCAAGAAGACGCGGGCGCTGGTGCAGGTCGGCCCCATGACCGTGCCGGCGGCAATCGGCCGATCCGGGCGCAGCATCCTGAAGCGCGAGGGAGACGGCGCGACACCGATTGCGGCCATGAAGCTGCTCTACGGCTTCACGCGCGGCGACAACGTCCGCTTCCTGCGGACGGCCTTGCCGATGCGGCGCATCCGCAGGGACATGCTCTGGTGCGACGAGCCCGGCAATTCCAACTATAACAGGCTGGTGAAGGCTCCCTTCGGGCCGAGCCACGAGGAAATGCGGCGAAGCGACGGCCTTTACGATGTCTGCCTGGTGCTCGACTGGAACGTGAGGTCGCGCCGGCGTCATCGCGGCTCGGCGATCTTCTTTCATCTGATCAGGCCGGGCTACGAGCCGACCGCGGGGTGCGTCGCGGTCAACCTTCGCGACATGCGGCGCATCCTTCCGCTGCTGCGCAAGGGGACGACCGTCCGGGTTGTCTGACCCGATCCCACGGGGTTAAAATCGCAGCATTCTCCACTATATAGGTCTTCGACCGGCGCGCTCGCGCAGGCAGAATCCTTTTCTTTTCGAATTTAAATCACGCCTTCACTCCACCCCACCTCATCCCTTGGAGACCTATCGTGACCACGCAACCGACAATCACTTTCAATGACGGCAATTCCATTCCGCAGGTCGGCCTCGGCGTCTGGCAGACGCCGGAAAACGTCGCACCTTTGGCGGTCAGCACGGCTTTGAAAGCCGGCTATCGCCACGTCGATACGGCAGCCATCTATGCCAATGAAGACGGCGTCGGCGAAGGCATGCGCCAGTCCGGCGTCGCCCGCAAGGATATCTTCCTGACCACCAAGCTCTGGAATGAAGACCAGGGCTTTGATTCAACGCTGAGGGCCTTCGACGAAAGCCTGAAGCGCCTTGGCACGGATTATGTCGACCTTTACCTCATCCACTGGCCGTCGCCGCATCGCAACCGCTATATCGATACCTGGAAGGCGTTCGTTCGTCTCAAGGAAGAGGGTCGCGCCCGTTCGATCGGCGTCTCCAACTTCGTCGAGGCGCATCTCGACCGCATCATCGCCGAAACCGGCGTGACGCCGGTTCTGAACCAGATCGAGCTGCATCCGACCTTCCAGCAGACGGAACTGCGCGCCGTCCACCACAAGCTCGGCATCAAGACGGAATCCTGGAGCCCGCTCGGCCAGGGCAAGCTTCTGGACAATGCCGTCATCGGCAAGGTGGCCGCCAAGCACGGCCGAACGCCGGCGCAGGTCATCATCCGCTGGCACATCGACAACGGCCTGATCGTCATTCCGAAGTCGATCACCCCGAGCCGCATCGAAGACAACCTCAAGGTTTTCGATTTCAAGCTCGACGCCGACGATCTGGCCGAGATCGCCAAGCTCGATTCGGCCGGCGGACGCATCGGCCCGGACCCGCTGAAGGCGAGCTTCTGATTTCAAGATGTGAGTTCCGGAAAGGCCGGAAGCAGATGTTTCCGGCCTTTTCGCCATGGAGCGGCTCATGGTGCTTCTTTTGAGGAAAAGGTCCGCTTCGCACGCGCAAAACCGGCGAGTGCCATCGCCAATGCCCCGGCAATCAGCAGGGCCGCCGTCGCAAACGTGATTTGCATTCCCCTCGCTACCGCCTCTGGGGCTGCGGCGGCAATGTCGGTGGTTCCGGACGCCAGCGTGAAGACCGCGCCCATCACGGAGGCGCCGGTGATGAGGCCGAGATTCCGTGAAAGGCTCAGCATGCCCGATATGACGCCGCGCTGCTCTGGCATGACGTCGGACATGATCGTGGTGTTGTTGGCCGCCTGAAACGTCGCGTAGCTGGCGGTAACGATGACCAGCGGGCCGATATAGCCGGCGGCGGCGAATCTCCCTTGCAGCGCGGCGATCAGGAACAGGCCGAAAATCATGCCGGCAAGACCGGTCACGCTCATGCGACGGGCGCCGAAGCGATCGGCGATGCGGCCGGCCGGCACGCCGGTCAGCGCCGAGACCAATGGCCCGGCCGACATGATAGCGCCGACATGGGCGGCGTCGAAGCCGAGGGCGTGGGAGAGATAGAAGGGGCCGACCACCAGTGTCGCCATGATGACCGTGGAAACGAGCGTGCTCATGGCAAGGCCTGCGCTCAGCGAGGAATCGCGAAACATCGAAGGGCGCAACAGCGGCGACTTCACCTTCGTTTCGGCGAAGACGAAGAGAGCAATGCCGAGGGCGGCCGTCAGCAGCAGGCCGAGATTCAACGCGCCGAAGCGGCCGTGCCCCATGGTCATGGCCAGCGCATAGGCGGCAAGCGCCAGGGCGAGCAGCAAAGTGCCGATGGCATCCGGTCGCGCCTGGGCTGATTTCCGTTCCCGGCGGTCCGCCGGCAGGAAGCGGGCAGCGAGAAGGAAATTCGCAATTCCCAGCGGCACATTGACGAGGAAGATGGTTTCCCAGCCGAAGCCGGCGATGAGGATGCCGCCGAGCGACGGGCCGAGCGTGGTGCCGATGGCGGACATGGTGCCGAGCAAGCCCATGGCGCCGCCGGTTCTTTCCTTCGGTACGGTTTCGCCGACCATCGCTACCGTCAGCGCCATCATCATCGCGGCGCCGAGGCCCTGCAAGGCTCTGGCGGCGAGCAGAGCCGGCAATGTGGGCGCGATGCCGCAAAACAGGGAGGCGAGCGTGAAAAGGCTTATTCCGGTCAGAAGCAGACGCCGCCGGCCGAAAATGTCGCCCAGTCTCCCGACGCTGACGATCAGGGTTGTTATGGCCAGCAGATAGGCAAGCACGATCCATTGCACCTGCTGAAAAGAGGCGCCGAAAGCCTGGGCAAGCGTCGGCAGGCCGACATTGGCAATGCTGGTATCGAGCGAGGGCATCAGCATGGAGAGCGACAGGCTGGCAAGCGCCCATCGCATCGGCAAGGCTGCCCTTGTGTGTCCGGCGTCACCCAATTCCTCAATGATCGGCTTCAACATGCGCTCCTTTTCCGGCGACGTCATAGAAAGTCCCGGCGGAAAGGTAGCTGTCGATGCGACATGGCGGAATGCGCACCGTTTGCACTTTATTCGTACGCCTGACGCCATATATGGGAAAGCTGTGCTATGGTCGCCGCATGTCCGCGCCTGATCTCAACCTGCTCGTCACCCTGAATGCCCTGCTTGCGGAGGGCAGCGTCGCGCGCGCCGCCCGGCGATTGCGGCTCAGTCCCTCCGCCATGAGCCGCGCGCTGGCCCGCCTGCGCGAAACGACCGGCGATCCATTGCTGGTCAGGGCCGGCCGCGGGCTGGTGCCGACGCCGCGTGCTTTGGAATTGCGGGAGAGTGTGGGCCGGCTCGTGCAGGAGGCGGAAGCGGCGCTGCGGCCGTCGGAGACGCTGGACGTGAAGCGGCTTTCCCGGATCTTTACGCTGCGCACGCGCGAGGGCTTCGTGGAGAATTTCGGGCCGCCGCTGATCGCGCGCATCGCGGAGCTGGCGCCCGGCGTCCGGCTCTATTTCACGCAGAAACTGGACAAGGACAGCGCACCATTGCGTGACGGCTCCGTCGATCTGGAAACCGGCGTCGTCGGCGACGATACGGGGCCCGAGTTGCGAACGCAGGCCTTGTTCCGGGATCGTTTCATCGGCGTGGTGCGGCGCGGCCATCCGCTGAGCGGCGGCGCCATGACGCCTGCACGCTATGCCGCCGGCCGGCATATCCTCGTCTCGCGCCGCGGTTTGCAGAAAGGGCAGGTCGACGAGGCGCTGGAAGCGCTGGGACTGAAGAGGCAGATCGCTACGATCGTCGGCAGCTTTTCGGCAGCGCTTGCCCTTGCGCGCTCTTCCGATCTGATCGTCAGCGTGCCGGAGCGCTATACGGGCAACCTGCGGACCGATATGCATAGTTTCGTGCTGCCGGTGGCGGTATCGGATATGACGATCTCACTGCTATGGCACCCGCGCCTCGATGCCGATCCGGCACATCGCTGGCTGCGCGCCTGCATCCGCGATGTCTGCGCGGAGCGGCCTGCGGAGCTAGTCCCGGGATTCGAAGCTGGCTAAATAATTGCGCAGCAGGCCGTTCAGCGCCGCTCGCTCCTCTTCCGAAAGCGCCGCCACCAGCCGCGCCTGCGTTTCGACATGCGCCGTGACCGCCGCGTCGATCAGCTCGAAGCCTTTCGGTGTCAGGGATATCAGGAAGCTGCGGCCGTCGTTCGGGTTCTGGCTGCGTGTCACGAGGCCAGCCTTTTCCAGCTGGTCGATGCGGTTGGTCATCGTGCCCGATGTCACCATCATCGTCGCCATGAGATCGCCCGGTGAGAGCGCATAGGGCTCGCCCGAGCGGCGCAGGGTTGCCAGCATGTCGAAGTTCGCCGAATTCAGGTCGAAGCGGGCAAAGGTTTTTTCCATTTCGCGCGCGAGATGGAGCGTGAGATTGCGCATGCGCCCGAAGAGGCCCATGGCTGCGGTGTCGAGATCCGGCCGTTCGCGGCGCCACTGCTCGAGAATGTTGTCGATGCGATCCATGCCGGGACCTCGCCATGAATTTATCTTGACGTCAAGGTATTTTGTATTATCTTGAGGTCAAGATAAATTTCGGAAGCAGGGCCATGAACCGCAATTTCGACCTTCTGCTCACGGCCATCGCGCCGGCGATCTGGGGCAGCACCTATCTGGTGACGACGCAGCTGCTGCCGGCCGGCTATCCCCTTACGGTCGCCATGCTGCGCGCCCTGCCGGCCGGGCTGCTGCTGCTTGCCATCGTGCGGCGACTGCCGCATGGGGTCTGGTGGCTGAAATCGCTCGTTCTCGGCGCGCTGAATTTCTCCGTCTTCTGGTGGTTGCTGTTCATTTCGGCCTACCGGCTGCCCGGAGGCGTGGCGGCGACGGTCGGCGCCGTCCAGCCGCTGATCGTGATCATATTGGCGCGGCTGCTGCTGGGATCGCCGATTCGCAGTCTTTCCATCATCGCCGCCATTGCCGGCATCGGCGGTGTCGCCCTGCTGATCCTGACGCCGAAAGCGACGCTCGATCCGATCGGCATTGTCGCCGGTATCGGCGGTGCCTTTTCCATGGCGGCGGGAACCGTGCTCAGCCGCCGCTGGCGACCCGAGGTCTCGCCCTTGACCTTCACGGCATGGCAGTTGACGGCGGGCGGCTTGCTGCTGCTGCCGGTCGCGTTGCTGCTCGAGCCGCCGCTGCCGCCTCTGACCGGCGCCAACATTCTCGGCTTCGCCTATCTCGGACTGATCGGCGCGGCACTCACCTATATTCTCTGGTTTCGCGGCTTGTCGCGGCTCGAGCCGTCCATGGTGTCGCCGCTCGGCTTTCTCAGCCCGACCACGGCCGTCATCCTGGGCTGGGCGGTACTCGGCCAGCAGCTGAGCCCGATGCAGATGTTCGGCATCGTCATCGTGCTCGGCAGCGTCTGGCTCAGCCAGCGGGCGCAGCAGGGCCCGGCGGCAGGAAGTTCCGCGCAGGCGGCGAGCGAGCCCGTCACATCGAGGCGATAGGACGGACGATCGAATTCAGTTCGATAAACAAAAAGGGCGGCCATCAGGCCGCCCTTTGTCATTCATGCCTTCGAACGGATCAGTTCCACTCGCGGATATCGACGAAGTGGCCGGCGATCGCGGCGGCGGCGGCCATGGCCGGCGAGACCAGGTGCGTGCGGCCCTTGAAGCCCTGACGGCCCTCGAAGTTGCGGTTCGAGGTCGAAGCGCAGCGTTCGCCCGGCTTCAGGCGGTCGTCGTTCATGGCCAGGCACATGGAACAGCCCGGCTCGCGCCAGTCGAAACCGGCGGCCTTGAAGATCTTGTCGAGACCTTCGGCTTCCGCCTGTTCCTTCACGAGGCCGGAGCCCGGAACGATCATGGCGTCGACAGTCGAAGCCACCGTCTTGCCTTCGACGACCTTGGCGACGGCGCGCAGGTCTTCGATGCGGCCGTTGGTGCAGGAGCCGATGAAGACGCGATCGATGTTGATCTCGGTCATCGGCGTACCCGGCTTCAGGCCCATGTAATCAAGGGCGCGCCACTTGGACGTACGCTTGGTCTCATCCTGGATTTCGTCCGGGTTCGGGACGACGCCCTGAACGGAGATGACGTCTTCCGGCGAGGAGCCCCAGGAAACGATCGGCGGCAGGCTTGCCGCGTCGAGCTTCACGATGCGGTCGTAATGCGCGCCTTCGTCCGATGTCAGCGTCTTCCAGTAGGCGATCGCCTGCTCCAGCGCTTCGCCCTTCGGCGCACGCGGCTTGCCCTTGATGTATTCGAAGGTGATCTCGTCCGGAGCGATCAGGCCGGCGCGGGCGCCGCCCTCGATCGACATGTTGCAGATGGTCATGCGGCCTTCCATCGACAGCGAGCGAATGGCTTCGCCGGCATATTCGATGACGTAGCCGGTGCCGCCGGCGGTGCCGATTTCGCCGATGATGGCGAGGATGATGTCCTTGGCGGTGACGCCCGGCGGCAGCTGACCGTCGACCTGCACCAGCATGTTCTTCGCCTTCTTCTGGATCAGCGTCTGCGTGGCGAGCACATGCTCGACCTCGGAGGTCCCGATACCGTGCGCGAGCGAGCCGAAGGCGCCGTGCGTGGAGGTGTGGCTGTCGCCGCAGACGATGGTCATGCCGGGCAGGGTGAAGCCCTGCTCGGGACCGATGATGTGGACGATACCCTGACGCTTGTCGCTCTCGGAGTAGTATTCCACGCCGAATTCGGCGGCATTCTTGGCGAGCTGCTCGACCTGGATGCGGCTTTCCTCGTTCTTGATGCCGAGGTGGCGATCCGGCGAGGTCGGAACGTTGTGGTCGACGACGGCCAGCGTCTTCTGCGGGGCATGAACCTTTCGACCGCTCATGCGCAGGCCTTCGAAGGCCTGCGGCGACGTCACCTCATGAACGAGGTGGCGGTCGATATAGAGAAGACAGGTGCCGTCGTCCTGTGCGTCGACCAGATGGTCATCCCAGATTTTGTCGTAAAGTGTGCGTGGAGCGCTCATGGCTACAGATCCAAATTGGCGGTGTCGAAAAGGGGATAGACGGATAAGGACCGTCGGCCTCGGGTGTGATCAGCGAAGTCGGCTGTTGAGCGCGCCCGAAATCATCGCAAAGAAGCGTGCCGGCAGGCGCTTGTGGTCCTGCAGCACGAAAGCCGTGACGTAACGCCCGTCTTTGCTCATGATCCTAGTCATGGGCATGCTCATATCAATTTTCAAAACCTTCGGCAATGGCGACAATGGGGTGTCCCGGTACGGTCGGCATTTGGCCGCACCGCTCACATTTGCGCGTCCGGCGGCTGACCGGGCGTCATGCGGGGGAAGGCGGAGCGGTCGCTGCCCGAACGCCGGCGCATCCAGGCTTCGAGCTGCCTGAGAAGCAGCGAGAGGCCGACGGTCAAAAGCAGGTAGATGAAGGCGAGGATCGACAGCGATTCGAAATAGCGGAAGTTGGCCGAATAATAGAGCTTTGCAAGCTGGCTGATATCGGCAACGCCGAGCACGGACACCAGCGAGCTGTCCTTCACCATGGCGATGAAATCGTTCGACAGCGGCGGCAGGATGACGCGGATCGCCTGCGGAAAGACGACGAGACGGAAGCGCTGGAAACGGCTGAGGCCGAGCGCTTTCGCCGCTTCGATCTGGCCCTGGTCGACGGCCTGTATGCCGGCGCGGAAGATTTCGGCGATGAAGGAGGAGTAGCCGACCGTCAGCGCAATGATGGTGCGCCAGACGAATGGCACGTCGCGCGTGACGAGCGGGCTTGTCCAGCCGGCGGAGACCAGCGGGGACGTGATAAAGTTATAGGCGGCGACGAAGGCCGGCGTGCCGACGAAGGCGACATAGGAGAGCAGCACCAGCATGGGAATACCGCGCACGATCTCGATATAGAAGCGTGCCACCTGCCTGAGCACGAGGAAATCCGACAGGCCGAGCAAGGCGAGCCCGAGGCCGAGCAGCATGGCAAGCGTAAAGGCCACCAGCGTCACGAAGATCGTGACGCCGATGCCATTCAGCAGAAGAGAGAATATCTGGGCGTAGAGGCCGTTTGCCGCGATTGCGATGGAGGCGACGACGCCGAGGATGGCAAGGGCGACCAGCCACCAGGGGAAATCATCCTTGCCATGGCGCCCGCCCGAGGCTGCAAATGGTGCCATCAGAGCGGGCTTCCGGTATGTCGATCTGCAGGGTTCATTGGCCCATCTTGTAGTCGAGGAACCACTTCTTGTTGAGCGCTTCGAAGGTGCCGTCGGCCTTGAGGCTGGCGATCGCGGCGTTGACCGGGGCGACGAGATCGGAGCCCTTCTGGAAGATGAAGCCGAAATCCTCGGAGCCGAGCGGGCCGCCGATCAGCTTCAGGCCGCCATTGGAGGCATCCACGTAACCTTTGCCGGCCGTGCCGTCGGTCAGCACGAGATCGACGTCGCCGGTCTTCAGTGCCTGCACGGTGGCGCCGAAGGTTTCGAAGGTCTTGATGCGCGGGTTCTGCTCGTTGCCGTCGAGGACTTCATAGACGGCGGTGTAGAAGGGGGTCGTGCCCGGCTGCGCGCCGATCAGGCCGTCCTTGAAGGCGGCGAAGCTCTTGGCATCGGTGAAGCGCGTCTCATCGCCGCGCACCAGCATGAACTGCTCGGAGCGCATGTACGGGTCGGAGAAATCGACCTTCTGTTTCCGGTCGTCCTTGATGGTGATGCCGGTCATGCCGATGTTGTACTGGCCTTCGGATACGGCCTGGATCATCGCATCCCAGCTGGTGTTCTGGTACTCGACCTTGAAGTTCAGGCGCTTGGCGATCTCGTTCATCGCGTCGTATTCCCAGCCGATCGCCTTGTTCGTCTTGGGGTCGATGAATTGCAGCGGCGGGTAGGCATTCTCGGTGACGACGACGACGGTCCTGCCGTTGAGGTTCGGAAGATCGGCGGCGAAGGATGCGAAGGGCGCAAGCACGAGGGCGCTGAGGCCCAGAAGGAACGAACGACGGAATGCCATGGAAATCTCCCCGATTAGCGTGGCGGAAAACTGTCATATTTGCAAAGCTCATGGCAAGGCCATTGCCACGGGCGCAATCACGAAAAATGGAAAAGCAACTCTAAAACTGGCGGTTGACGCAGAAATTTCCGCCTGCCGCGCGCGGGGCGGCGACTATCAAAAAAGGCGACCCGAAGGCCGCCTTTCATTGTCGCGATCCGTTGGATCGAAACTTATTCTGCTGCAGGCTCTGCGGCAGCAGCAGCTTCAGCGGCTGCCTTTGCTTCAGCGGCTTCGGCTGCCGCCTTTTCAGCTGCGAGCGCCTGAGCGGCTGCAACCTTCTCGGCTTCGATGCGTGCCTTCTCGTCGGCAAGAGCCTGGCGCTCTGCGTCGTTGAGCTTGCGGGCGCGGGTGCCGGTGTTCTCGACGATACGGGCAGCCTTGCCGCGCAGGTCGCGCAGGTAGTAGAGCTTGGCGCGACGGACCTTGCCGCGGCGAACGACTTCGACGCTTTCGATCATCGGGGAGTAGACCGGGAATACGCGCTCGACGCCTTCGCCGTAGGAGATCTTGCGAACGGTGAAGTTTTCCTGCAGACCGCCGCCGGAGCGGGCGATGCAAACGCCTTCATAGGCCTGAACGCGGGTACGGTTGCCTTCCGTGACCTTCACGTTGACGCGAACGGTGTCGCCGGCGGAGAATTCGGGAAGCGTGCGCTTGGCTTCGATCTTGGCGGCCTGTTCGGCTTCCAACTGCTGAATGATGTTCATAGTATCAACCTCGTTGTTGCTTCAACAGCCAGAGCGCCCGAACGATCTATCCTTGGTCGGACCCGAAGGTCGCGCCGCGCGATATATGCCAGTTACGGCATGGGCGGATACGTCTGCTTTTCTTTGGTGGTTGATGGGAAATTTCCCATGCCGGGCGCGCACATATCCTATTGCCGCGCCTTTGTCACCCCTTGCGGCCGAATTAAGTGGCCGTTTGCCGCCTTGAGAGCGGCTTTGAACGGCGATTTATGGTCCAGCGCCGTTGCAGGCGCCGGGATCATGCCTTCCTCGGCTTTTTCCGTGCCGACGCGTTGAGCGCCGCTGCGGCACGAATGAGCGCTTTCAGCGCTTCCTCGTCGATCTCCTCGTTCTCGCGAATATCGATGGCCCGCCTCGTATTGCCCTCAAGGCTGGAATTGAACAGGCCGGTGGGATCGTCCAGCGAAGCGCCTTTCGCAAAAGTCAGCTTTACGATGCTCTTGTAGGTCTCGCCGGTGCAGATGATGCCGGCATGGGACCACACGGGAACGCCCCGCCATTTCCATTCCTCGACGATATCGGGCTCAGCCTGCCTGATGAGAGCCCGGACCCTGGCCAGCACCTTGCCCCGCCAGTCGCCCAGCTCCTCGATCCTCCGGTCGATCAGCCGGGACGCGGAGGCTGCCTGCTCCACCTCCGTTGCGTTGTCTTTTGCCATCCCCGGGGCCTCCTCGCTTTTCACGTCTGCCTGGACTCTTTACCGCTTGCTGGCGTTCGACGCCACCGCGCCTTGCCGGGAGGACATCTCCCCGGCGTCGATGTCCGGTCATGGCAACCCAGGCCTCGATGCGCCTGGCCTTCGGGTTACTCTGGCTCGTGGATGCGTTGCGGCTCCGGCCGTGGGCGGCCATAGCCCGATTGCCGGCGTAGCTGCGGACGAGAAGTCTCGACGCCGGGTCGATATCGTTATTTCTTCGACTGCTTTTCCAGCAGATCGGGCCGGCGTTCCCGCGTCAGTTGCTCGGCCTGCTCGCGCTGCCATCTGGCGATGGCCGCGTGATTGCCCGAGGTGAGCACGGCAGGGATTTCGCGGCCTTCCCATATCTGCGGGCGGGTATAGTGCGGATGCTCCAGAAGGCCGCCTTCGAAGCTTTCGTGCAGGCCGGAGAGGTCGTTGCCCATGACACCGGGCAGGATGCGGACGATTGCGTCGAGCAGGATCAGCGCGGCGGGCTCGCCGCCCGAGAGGATATAGTCGCCGATCGAGACCTCCTCGAGATCGCGGCCGTCGATGACGCGCTGGTCGACGCCCTCGAAGCGGCCACAGACGATGATGACGCCGTCGCCGCTTGCGAGTTCGCGCACGCGCTTCTGCGTCAGCGGCTTGCCGCGCGGGCTCATCAGCAGGCGCGGGCGGTTGTCGTTTTCGCTGGCATGATCGATGGCGCGGGCAAGCACGTCAGGCTTCAGTACCATGCCGGCTCCGCCGCCGGCCGGCGTGTCGTCGACGGTGCGGTGCCGGTCGGTGGCGAAATCGCGGATCTGCACGGTGTCCAGCGACCATTGTCCGCGCTCCATCGCCTTGCCGGCGAGCGACGTGCCGAGATGGCCGGGAAACATCTCGGGATAAAGCGTGAGGATGGTGGCCCGGAAACTCATGGCGCGGTCATGTCCCAAGGAGGATCACTTCTTCGTCTTGCCCTGCGGTTTTTCCGGCTTTTCCGGCTTGCCGATGAGGTCGTCAGGATTGTCGATCAGGCCGGCGGCCAGCGGATCGATCAGGATCTTGCCACCCTCGAGATCGATTTCGAGCACGGCGGCCTCCGAAAAGGGGATCAGCACGGGACGCTTGCCCGGACCCTTCAACTCCAGAAGATCGCCAGCGCCGAAATCATAGATGCCGGTGACTGTGCCGTAACCGGTGCCCTGGTCGTCGACAGCTTCCAGCCCTTCGAGATCGGTATAGAAGAATTCGTCGTCATCGAGTTCTTCATCCGGCAGGTTGTCGCGCTCGATATAGAGCTCGAGCCCGTTCAGCGCTTCGGCGGCGTTGCGGTCGTTGACGCCGCGAAAGCGTACGACGACCATATTCTTGGCCTCGCGGATTTCCAGAACCTCGAAAGTCCGGCCGTCCATGCTGTGCAAGTGGCCGTAATCGCCAAGCGCAGCGGGGTCCGAGGTGTAGGCGCGGGCGCGCACCTCGCCCCTCAGGCCCTGGGCCGCGCCGATGGTCGCCATCAATACCGGGTTTTGCAGTGTCGTCATGGTCTCTTCGCCGATTGCCGGATCAATTTGCGTTCTCTCATAGGATGAACACCCGCTGATGGGAAACAAAAAACGGGCAGCATGTCGCCATGCCGCCCGTTCTCGATCGTCACAGGGACGGATTATTCAGAAGCGGCAGCGGCGGCGTCAGCAGCCTTCTGAGCCTTTTCGGCAGCGCGTTCCTGAGCGCGCTTGCCCGGCTTTGCCTTTTCCGGGTTGCTCTTGGCGTCGCGCTTTGCGAGGCCTGCTTCGGCGAGGAAGCGCAGAACGCGGTCGGTCGGCTGGGCGCCGTTGTCGAGCCAATGCTTGATGCGCTCGCCGTCCAGCTCAACGCGCTTGGCGTCGTCCTTGGCAAGCATCGGGTTCCAGGAACCGAGCTTTTCCAGGAAGCGGCCGTCGCGCGGCGAGCGGGCGTCGGCAACGACGACGTGGTAGTACGGGCGCTTCTTGGAGCCACCGCGGGCGAGACGAATTTTCAGTGCCATGTCTTTACTCCTTAGGCTTTTCTTGACCGCTTCGTTGTGCGGTATGGTTACGTCGCGCTGCTTTTTTCTTGCCGCGTGATCCCAGTCGAAAACGTGCTCTCGTCTTTCGGGATCATGCGGCCGGGGCTTACCCTTTGAAATCCGCAGCGATCTGTTCATGATGCCGGATGACTTCCTTGATGACGAAGTTCAGGAACTTCTCGGCGAAATCCGGGTCCAGATTTGCGTCCTTTGCCAGGCGGCGCAGGCGCTCGATCTGAAATTCTTCGCGCGCCGGGTCGGCCGGCGGCAGGTCGTACTTGGCCTTCAGCACGCCCACTTCCTTCGTGCAGCGGAAGCGCTCGGCCAGCATGTGCACCAGTGCGGCATCGATATTGTCGATCGACTGGCGGTAGTTGCCCAGTTGGGCCTTTACGTCTGGATCAATCATGGGGGTCAACGATCCTTCTCACTTCTTCTTCGGCAAACCGGGCAGGCCCGGGAAACCACCGCCAAGACCCGGCAGCTTGGCGCCGCCGAGACCGGGCAATCCGCCACCGCCGCCGAGGCCCGGCATGCCGCCGGGACGGCCGAGGCCGGCGGCTTCGGCCTGTTTCTGCAGGGCTTCGAGCTGCTTGGGGTCCATGTTCGACAGGTCGGGCATGCCGCCCATGCCGCCGCCGAGGCCCATCTTGCCGGCAAGGCCGCCCATCAGCTGCTTCATCATGCCGCCTTTGCCCTTGCCGCCCATCATCTTCATCATGTCCGCCATCTGGCGGTGCATCTTCAGAAGCTTATTGATGTCGGAGGCGTCGGTGCCGGAGCCGGCGGCGATGCGCTTCTTGCGGGAATGCTTCAGCAGGTCCGGATTGGCGCGCTCCGCCTTGGTCATCGAGGAGATGATGGCGAGCTGGCGCTTGAACAGGCGGTCGTCGAGACCGGCGGCAGCCATCTTGTCCTTCATGCCGGACATGCCGGGCATCAGGCCCATGATGCCGCCCATGCCGCCCATCTTCTGCATCTGGCCGAGCTGGTCGGCGAGGTCGTTCAGATCGAACTTGCCCTTGGCCATCTTGGCGGCCATGGCGGCCGCCTTCTCGGCGTCGATATTCTCGGCCGCCTTCTCGACGAGCGAAACGATGTCGCCCATGCCGAGGATGCGGTCGGCGATACGGCGGGGATGGAATTCCTCCAACTCGCCCATTCTTTCGCCGACGCCGATCAGCTTGATCGGCTTGCCTGTCACGGCGCGCATCGAAAGGGCCGCGCCGCCGCGGCCGTCGCCGTCCATACGGGTCAGCACGAGGCCGGTGATGCCGACGCGCTCGTCGAAGTTGCGGGCGAGATTGACGGCGTCCTGACCGGTCAGGCTATCGGCGACCAGCAGGATTTCGTGCGGATTGGACTTCTTCTTGATATCCGCCATCTCGACCATGAGCGGCTCGTCGATATGCGTGCGGCCGGCGGTGTCGAGGATGACGACGTCATGGCCGCCGAGCTTGGCGGCCTGCACGGCGCGGGCGGCGATATCGGTCGGCGACTGGCCGGCGATGATGGGCAGAGTGTCGACGCCCGTCTGCACGCCGAGCTGGCGCAGCTGCTCCTGCGCGGCCGGGCGGCGCGTGTCGAGCGAGGCCATCAGGACCTTCTTGCGGTCGCGGCTCGTCAGGCGATTGGCGATCTTCGCGGTCGTGGTGGTCTTGCCGGAGCCCTGCAGGCCGACCATCATCACGACGACCGGAGCCGGGGCATTGAGGTCGATGCCGACGCCTTCGCCGCCGAGCATTTCGATCAGCTCGTCATGGACGATCTTGACGACCATCTGGCCGGGCTTGATCGACTTCAGAATTTCGGCGCCGACGGCCTTTTCGCGGACGCGGTCGGTAAAGGAGCGAACGACATCCAGCGCCACGTCGGCTTCGAGCAGCGCGCGGCGAACCTCGCGGAGTGCTGCGGAAACATCGGCTTCCGAAAGCGCGCCGCGGCCTGTCAGTCCATTCAGAATGGAACCAAGACGGTCCTGGAGGTTTTCAAACATCGGTTCTTCCTTATCGATCGCTTGGAGCTTTGAATTTGCGCATGGGCGCGGCTCATCGCTCGAAAACGTCGTGCTTTTCCATGACGAAAACAAGACGCAAAGCCAAAAAGCACCCGAGGGCGCATCGCGCTGTCGGGTGTTGACCTCCGGGATCTCTTTATACCTTATATGGGTCCCGGTCGGTGGCTCGGAGGCTTGTGCTCGTCGCAGATTGCGGGCGATAAACAGGAAAAGACCGGCAAAGTCAACCCAAGGCCGCGGAAATGCCGCATGTGCGCTGACCATATTGGCATATCAATGTCGTTTTGGCCGTACCATCGTCTTCCAATTGTAGTATCGATCCCCGCCCGAGACACGAATCCCCGAGACCGTTCCGAATGAATGACGCAGCCCTGACCGATCTTCTCGCCGCCTGCCGCGCCTATGCCGGCGGCCGGGTCGACAGCCGTTTCAACGCGGCGGCGCAAGCCTTCTATGCGAGTGCCGTCGCCCAGCCGAAAATCGTGGCGCGGGCAGCGCGCGAGCTTGGTCGGCTGCCGCCTCCGGGTGCTGCCGTCCTCGCCAACATGCTCGGTACCATCATCGAAAAGGGCGGGTCGGTCGAACGCAGCGGTCCGGCCGTGTGGGAGCTTTATCTCGCATGGCTGCCACAGATCCACCGCGGCTTTGCCGGCCGCAAGGAACTGAGCCCGCGGCAACGGCAACTGCTCGACGCGTTCCAGCTGCTCGGCCAATCCGTGGTTTCGCACCTTTCCGCGATGCCGCGGGAGCGCATGCTCGCCGCCGGCAACAAGGCGCTGATGGCGCAGCTTGCGGAATTGCAGGATTACACGCCGGGCGCGGCCTGGGTCCGTCAGGTGCTCCTGAGCCGAAGCGACGACCTGCTGGTGCTCCATCTTTCAAGCCGCCAGGGCTTTCGGTTGCGCTACGAGAATATCGTCAACGGTTTTCATCTCTTCACGCTCATCCAGGCGGCCATCGGCGAGCGGCTTCCCGGCGGGCGCTCCCCCAACCGCTTCATCGTCGACATGGCGCGCTGCGTGACCGTGGCCGAGGAGGGCAATGACGAGCCCTGGTGGCGCTATGAGACAGTTCAACCCGGTGAGCCAAGTCTTGTCGAGGTTTCCGGCGAGGCATCCGTCGAGACGATTTCCCGCATCGATGGCCGGCAGATCATCCTGCTTTCGCCTGCCGCCGAAGGGGCGGCGTTGTGGGATACGAGCTTTTTCACGCCGCAGCTTTTCGCCATGCCGGCGAATGTCGTGCTGGAGGAGGCGCTGACGACGGGCGAGGCCGAGGACTGGTTCGCCAAGGCCGGCTTGCCGTCCGGCGAGGCGACGGGTGTGGAAGGGGCGGACAGGGCATGACCAGCACATCCGGCCCGGCCAGGAAAAATCCCTATTATCAGGGTCCGGTTTCCGATCACTTCGACGGTCGACGCTTCTTCAATCCCGGCGGCGTCGAGCCGGGCGGGGCCTTCGATCTCCTGCGCTGGCAGTTAGGCGGCGGCCGGGTGCGCTGGCCCAATCCCGTCATAAGCGCGTTTCCTCCGGCCAAACCCGACCGGCACGTCTTCGGCGAACAGATGCGGGTGACGATGGTCGGTCATGCCTCGATGCTTTTGCAGATCGCCGGACTGAATATCTTGACCGATCCGGTCTGGTCGGAGCGGGTCAGCCCCTTCCGGTCGGTCGGGCCGAAGCGGGTGGTGCCGCCCGGCATCCGCTTCGAGGATTTGCCGCATATCGACCTCGTGCTGGTGACGCATAATCACTACGACCACCTCGATCTCGCCACGCTTGGCCGCCTGCAGCAGGCGCACCGGCCGAAAATCGTCACGCCGCTCGGCAACGACACGATCATCCGCCGCGCGGTTCCCGACGCCGACATCACCGTGGTCGACTGGGGCAACCGCATCGCCGTCAAGGCCGGCGTGACGATCGATGCCGAACCATGCCATCACTGGTCGGCGCGCGGCATGGGCGACCGGCGCATGGCGCTCTGGGCCGCATTCGTGCTCACCACGCCAGCGGGCAAGATCTATCACGTCGGCGACACCGGCTTTCACGGCGGCATCAACTACGAGGCGGCGGCTGGCAAGCATGGCGGTTTCCGCCTCGCGATCCTGCCGTTCGGCGCCTATGAGCCGCGCTGGTTCATGAAGGGCCAGCATCAGAATCCGGAGGAGGCGGTGAGGGGCATGAAGCTCTGCAACGCCGCCTATGTCGCCGGGCATCACTTCGCGACCTTCCAGCTGACGGATGAGGGCATCGATGCGCCTGTTCAGGCGCTGGATACCGCGCTGAAGGCCGAGGGCGTGGAGCCGGATCGCTTTCGCCCGCTCCGGGCAGGGGAAGTTTTTGACGTGCCTGTTGGCTGAGGGGCGCTGCGGGACTGAAAGAACCTTCTCCCCTCGGCGGAGAAGGTGGCCCGAAGGGTCGGATGAGGGGGCTAACCATCTTGAAGCCGCGACTTTCGTAATCCGGCAGCTCCTCCCGCCTCATCCGCCTGTCGGCACCTTCTCCCCGAGGGGGGAAAAGGTTGCGCGGCCGCCTTAGGGGCATCGCGCCCTACTGTCTAATTTCGGGCTCGACCAGTTTCGCCAGATTGACCAGCGATTCCTGCCAGCCGAGATAGCAGGCTTCCGGCGGAATGACGTCGGGCACGCCGGCCTGGGTGATGTTGACCTCGGTGCCGACGAGAACCCTCTTCAAGATCACGGTCACTTCCATTTCGCCGGGGAGGTTGGGGTCGTCGAACTTGTCGGTGTAGCGCACCAGCTCGCCCGGGATCAGCTCGCGGAAATCGCCGCCAAAGGCATGGCTTTCGCCCGTCGTGAAATTGCGGAACGACATTTTGAACGTGCCGCCGACGCTCGGCTCGAGATGATGCACGGTGCAGGCAAAGCCGTTCGGCGGCAGCCACTTGGCAAGTGCATCCGCTTCGATGAATGCGCGATAGACCTTTTCCGGGCTGGTGGCGAGGACGCGGTGCAGGCGTATGGTATTCGGCATTGTCAAAATCCTTCTGGTTTGACGGAGTGGACGAGCCTAGGACGGGTGAGGTTTCGGCAATCCGACACGGCGAATGATTTTTTTGAAGATAGGTCGGCGTCCGACGATTCCTATGAAGCAGAGTGGAGCAACAGGCCGGCGACACTCTCATGCTGACGACTTCAATCAGCGGCAGGCCGTAGCACAATAATCGATCGCAGTTTGTGCATACATCTTGAACTAACAACCGATGGTACATGATATGATTCGTAGATAAGTTTCGATGGCGGTTGTTTGATGGGCGGATCTGGGGACTGGAGAAGCAAGCACATCCTGATAAGAGCGGCTGTGCTTTTGAGTTTTGGCTGGATTATCTTCTGCCTACTAATTGTGATCCTTTTTGTGATCTGTACCGGGGTCGCAGGCTATCGCTTCCTTCCCTCGACGGAATGGATAGCATCAATAGGTTGGCAGGGTGTCGCAGTGGGCGTGGGAACCGGGCTGCTTTTGTTCTGTCTAGTGTTGGCTGGCGCCACCAGGCAGTTGCAAAACGGAACGTATGAACAGGGGTTGAAGCCGGTTCTGGGCATCCTGTTTTCTCCAGTTCTCGGTTACTTTGGAGGCTATATGGTGGGGGTCATGGCTTGGCCTATGATGCTGGCCTTGGTCGTTGGGCATCATGCAGAGCTTTCATATACGGTCGGTCGCGCCGACAACCACTATGAAAAGCATTGCTATTCGCCCTTGCAGCTTCAGGGGCTTATAATCGGTTTCGACAAAGTGTGCGGTGTGTCAGACGAATTCAGGAAAGGCCTTGCGACCGGTACCCATATCATCGTTGCCGGCCACGGTACTCGTTACGGTCTCTTTGCGACGGAGTTGCGTAGATCCGACTAGCACTCAGCCTACGCATGGTTCGCCGCACCACGTCGCAAGCCATCATCCCACTGGTAATTCCCCCGCAATTCCGCCATATACAGCTCGAAAACACGGACGGACATGGCATCATGAGCAATACGGTCGAATTCGCGAGGATGAACGGGCTTGGCAACAAGATCCTGGTCGTCGACATGCGCGGCCGCAAGGATGTGGTGACGCCTGCGGCGGCGATTGCGCTCAATGCGGATCCGGCAACCCAGTTCGATCAGATCATGGCGATCCACGATCCGAAGCTGCAGGGCACGGACGCCTGGATCGATATTCTGAACTGCGATGGCACTAAGGCGCAGGCCTGCGGCAATGGCACGCGCTGCGTCGTGCAGGCGCTGGCCGCCGAAACCGGCAGGAAGGCCTTCACCTTCCAGACCGTCGCCGGCATTTTGAATGCCAGGGAGCATGAGGACGGCACGATTTCGGTCGATATGGGAAAGCCGGTCTTTGCCTGGGACAGGATTCCGCTTGCCGAGGAGTTTGCCGATACCAGCCGTATCGAACTGCAGATCGGGCCGATCGACAACCCTATCCTGCATTCGCCTTCGGCAGCGTCGATGGGCAATCCGCATGCGATCTTCTGGGTGGACAAGGACCCGATGTCGTTCGATCTCGATCGTTTCGGCCCGTTGCTTGAAAACCACCCGATGTTTCCCGAGCGCGCCAATATCACGCTGGCGCAGGTTCTCTCTCCGACGTTGCTGCGCACCCGTACCTGGGAGCGCGGCGCCGGCCTGACGCTTGCCTGCGGTTCTGCCGCCTGCGCCTCCGCCGTCAGCGCCGCCCGCACCGGCCGTACCGGCCGAAAGGTGGCGATCGACGTTGCCTCCGCGCCGGCACCTGGCCGTCTCACCATCGAGTGGCGAGAGGGCGACGACCACGTCGTCATGACCGGACCTGCGGAATGGGAATGGTCCGGCAGGGTCGATCCGATCACCGGCCTTTGGGCGCGCGATGAAGAGCAGGGGGCTCAGGCGCGGTGAGCGGGGTCGAGGTCATTACCTTCGGCTGTCGTCTCAACACCTATGAATCCGAAGTGATGAGGGCCGAGGCGGAAAAAGCCGGGCTCAACAATGCCATTCTGGTCAATACCTGTGCCGTAACGGGCGAGGCCGTGCGTCAGGCACGCCAGGCGATCCGCCGCGCGCGCCGCGACAATCCGCATGCCCGCATCATCGTGACGGGTTGCGCCGCCCAGACCGAGAAGCAGACCTTTGCCGAAATGGCTGAAGTGGATGCCGTGCTCGGCAACGAGGAAAAACTGAAGAGCGCTTCCTACCGGGCGCTTCCGGATTTCGGCGTTTCGGCGGAAGAGAAGCTGCGCGTCAACGATATCATGAGCGTGCGGGCGACAGCGCCGCAGATGATCCGCCATATCGATGGCCATGTGCGCGCCTTCATTCAGGTGCAGAACGGCTGCGACCATCGCTGCACCTTCTGCATCATTCCCTATGGCCGCGGCAATTCGCGCTCGGTGCCGATGGGCGCCGTCGTCGATCAGGCCCGCAATCTTACCGAAAGCGGCTATCGCGAGATCGTGCTGACCGGCGTCGATGCCACCAGCTACGGCGCCGATCTGCCGGGAACGCCGACGCTCGGCCTGCTTGCCAAGACGCTGCTGAAGCAGATTCCGGAAATCCGCCGGCTGCGGCTTTCCTCCATCGACAGCATCGAGGCCGATCAGCATCTGATGGACCTCATCGCCGACGAGCCGCGCTTCATGCCGCATCTGCATCTCTCCCTGCAGCATGGCGACGACATGATCCTCAAGCGCATGAAGCGGCGGCATTCTCGCGTCGATGCCATGCGCTTCATCGAGGATGTGCGCCGCCTGCGCCCCGAGACGAGCTTCGGCGCCGATATGATCGCCGGCTTTCCGACGGAGACGGAAGAGATGTTTGCAAACGCGGTCGGCCTGGCCGAAGAAGCCGGCATCGCCCATCTGCATGTCTTCCCGTATAGCCCGCGTCCCGGCACGCCCGCCGCCCGCATGCCGCAGCTCGACCGCGCTCTGGTCAAGGAGCGCGCCGCCCGCCTGCGCGAGGCTGGACAAAGATTGCACCAGGCCCATCTGGACAAGATGGTCGGCACGCGGCAATGGCTGCTTGTGGAGAATAACGGGCTGGCGCATACGGAAAACTTCACGCTTGCCGCCGCCCCCGGCCTTCGCCCGCGCGACCTTGTGCAGGTCGCAATCACCGGCCACAATGGCAAGCACCTCGATATGCAACTTCTGGCCGCCGACGCGGCCTAATGCTTCAACGGACATTTCATGGCGCTCGGTTTCATCAAAAAAGTCTTCACCTTCGGCCGCGAAAAGCCGGCTGAGGAGCAGGCGCCTACTGAGGAATTGCGGAAGGTTGAAACGCCTGTCGTCGAGCAGGAAGTAGATGTTTCGCCGGCTTCCGAACTTGCCGAACCCTCGTCACCCCCCTCTGTCCCTTCGGGACATCTCCCCCACGAGGGGGGAGATCGTTTGGAGGATGCAGCGCCGGTTGAACAAGAGCGGCAGGCTGAAAGCGAGGCGGATGCTTCCATTGCAAAAGATATCGAGGCCGTTGAGGTTCCAGGCTCCCTTGAATCCGGGGCGCAAGAGCAGCATGAAGAGCTTCAGGCAATCGAACCGGAGCAACCCGCCGATACTGAAGCCAGCATAGTTTCGGAAGAGCACCCCATCGAACCGATCTCCCCCCTTGTGGGGGAGATGTCCGACAGGACAGAGGGGGGTGAGGAGGTTCCAGCGCATTCGGAACCTTCGTCGGAAAGCACGGAGGAAGCCAAGGCTACCTCGGAAAACACCGAAACCCCATCTGCCCCCATCCTCCCCAAAGGCTTCTCTACCGCCGCTTCTGCCCCTGCGCCCACTCCGGAAGCCCCGAAGCAAAAACTTACCTGGTTCCAACGCCTGCGCGCCGGCCTTGCGCGCACATCCACGCAGCTGACCGGCCAGATCGCCGCACTTTTCACCAAGCGCAAGCTCGACGACCAGACGCTGCAGGATCTGGAGGATCTGCTGATCCAGGCCGACCTCGGCGTCGAGACGGCGATGCGTGTCACCGATACGCTGGCCTCGGAGCGATACGGCAAGGATGTGACCGGCGAGGACGTCGGCCGCATCATGGCGCAGGAAATCGCCAAGGTGCTGAAGCCGGTCGCCAAGCCGCTGCAGCTCGATCTCAGCCACAAGCCGCATGTCATCCTCGTCGTCGGCGTCAACGGCACCGGCAAGACGACGACCATCGGCAAGCTGGCGGCGAAGCTCTCCGGCGCCGGGCTGAAGGTGATGGTCGCCGCCGGGGATACGTTCCGCGCGGCCGCCATCGAGCAGCTGAAGATCTGGGCCGACCGCACCAAGTCGGAATTCATCGGCACCAAGCTCGGCGCCGATGCCGCCGGCCTTGCCTTCGATGCGTTCCAGCAGGCCAAGGCCAACAAGAGCGACGTGCTGATTATCGACACCGCCGGCCGCCTGCAGAACAAGGCGGAGCTGATGGCCGAGCTTGAAAAGATCGTTCGTGTGCTCGGCAAGCTCGATCCGGATGCGCCGCATACCGTGCTGCAGACGCTTGACGCCACGACCGGGCAGAATGCCTTGAACCAGGTGGAAATCTTCCGCAACGTCGCCGGCGTCAACGGTCTCATCATGACCAAGCTCGATGGGACGGCGCGCGGCGGCATTCTCGTCGCCATCTCGGCCAAGCACAAGCTGCCGGTCTATTTCATCGGTGTCGGCGAGGGTGTGGACGATCTCGAGCCGTTCGAGGCGGAGGATTTCGCCAACGCCATCGCAGGGACAGGTGCCGGAAGCAGCCAATGAACGACAAGAACAAATTCGACGATAGCGAAAGTGCCGCGATGACGACCAGCGACAACGAACTCACCCCAAGCGCTGCCGACAAGCACCATCCGATGCTGAAGCTGGTGCTGGAACTCGGACCATTGCTGGTCTTCTTCTTCGGCAATCTGCGCGGCGACTGGCTGGCCCAGCATTTTCCGCAGCTTGCAACGCTTGGCGGCCCGCTCTTCGTCGCCACCGGCCTGTTCATGGCGGCAACGGTGATCTCGCTTATCGTCTCGAAGGTGATGCTCGGGCATCTGCCGCTGATGCCCTTCGTTTCCGGCATCGTGGTGCTCGTCTTCGGCGCGCTTGGCATCTACCTGCAGAACGAAACCTTCATCAAGATGAAGCCGACCATCGTCAATGCGCTGTTCGGCGTCGTGCTGCTCGGTGGTCTTGCCTTCGGCAAATCACTGCTCGGCTATGTCTTCAATGCCGCCTTCCAGCTGGACAGCGAGGGCTGGCGCAAGCTCACCCTGCGTTGGGGGCTTTTCTTCTTCGTTCTCGCCGTGCTCAACGAAGTGGTCTGGCGCGGTTCGAACTGGCTCTACCTGCCCGACGTGAAGGCCGCGGACAATCTCTGGGTCAATTTCAAGGTTTGGGGAACGATGCCGATCACCATCCTCTTCACCCTGTCGCAGATGCCGCTCATCATGAAGCATACGGTCGAGCCGCCGGCGGAAGGCGGGAAATGACCGAGACAATTGACGCGCAAAACCGCTACCGGCAGCAGAGCTTCTGGTTCATCGCCTGTGCCGTCGTTCTGTTGGTGCAGATCGTCGCCGAATACATGATGGGCCGCGTGCCGATCTGCACCTGCGGCTACGTGAAGCTTTTCGAGCCGGTGGTGAAATCCAGCGGCAACTCGCAGCATATCGCCGACTGGTACACGCCGTCGCACATCATCCACGGCTTCCTCTTCTTCGGGCTGACGCATCTGATCATGCGCGGCAAGCCGCTGTCGATGCGGCTGTTCGTGGCCATGCTGATCGAATCCGGCTGGGAAATCCTGGAGAATTCCCCGATCATCATCAATCGCTATCGTGCCGCGACGATCTCGCTCGACTACGTCGGAGACAGCATCCTCAACTCGTCGATGGATGCCGTGTTCATGGTGGTCGGATTCCTGTTCGCCTGGCGCGCGCCGGTGCTGGTGACGGTTGCCATCGCCATCTTCTTCGAGCTGCTCACCGGCTACCTGATCCGTGACAACCTCACGCTCAACGTGCTGATGCTGGTCTGGCCGGTCGATGCGATCAAGACCTGGCAGGGCGGGATTTAGGCTTACCCTCGGCCCTGCGGGGAGAGAGTGGCGCGATAGCGCCGGGTGAGGGGGCGTACCGGGAGAGCCGCCTCCAGTTTGCCACTTCAGGCCCTCGTCGCTTCGCTTCCCAGTCCCCTCATCCGCCCTTCGGGCACCTTTTCCCCGAGGGGAGAGGGAAGTTACGGAGCGGATTTCCCCTGCGCCTTCGCTATTGCCGGGTACAGCCCTTCCTTCAGGCTGGTCGGCGTGAAGGGGCCGACCTGCTTGTAGAGGATCGTGCCGTCGGGCGAGACGAGATAGGATTCCGGAATGCCGTAGACGCCCCAGTCGATGGCGGCGGAGCCGTTCGGGTCGATGCCGATGGCGTTGTAGGGATTTCCGAGTTCGCCGAGGAAGCGGAGCGCGTTCTCGCTCGTGTCCTTGTAGTTGATCGCCACGATGTTGAGCTGGCCGCTCTTGGCGAGTTCCTTCAGCACCGGATGCTCGTCGCGGCAGGGGATGCACCAGGAAGCGAAGACGTTGACGAGGGTCAGCTTGCCCTTGATGGCGTCATCGGTGAGCGCCGGGAGATTGAAACCTTCGAGCGGCGGCAGGGCAAGCTTGGGCGCTTTCGTGCCGATCAGGGCCGAGGGAATGGCCGATATGTCGGTGCCGTGTACTTCCTGGTCGTACATGACCTTGCCGACGGCAAGGGCGATGCAGGCAAAGACGATGAGCGGGATCAACGCCAGCAGATAGCGCGCCGTGCCGCCCGATTTCGGCCGATCGTTGTTGTCGGTATCGGCAGTCATTTCGCATCGCCTTCGGGCGCGCGCTTGGAGCGGCGGCGAATGCCGGAGGCTTCGAGCGCCGCCAGTTCGCGGCGGCGCAGGCGCCCGTCGATCCATATCCAGGCAATGACAGCGAGGATCATGACCGCGGCAAAGCCGTAGGACCCGAAAACGTAGAAGGGATGCGTCATGCTATTCCTCCCGGCTGGCCATGCGTGCGGCGATGCGGCGCTGCGCGGCAATGCGCCGCCGCCAGATCTCGTTGCGGATCGCCATCAGATGCAGCGTGAAGAACAGCAGCGTGAAGGCGAGCGCCATGGTGAAGAGCGGCCAGAGGAATTCCGCGTCGATGGCCGGTCCATCCATGCGCATGATGCTTTCCGACTGATGCAGCGTGTTCCACCAGTCGACGGAGAACTTGATGATCGGGATATTGACGAAGCCGACCAGCGTCAGGACCGCGGCGACGCGGGCCGCCTTCGACGGATCGTCCATGGCGCGGTTCAGCGCGATCAGGCCGAGATACATCAGGAACAGGATGAAGACCGAGGTGAGGCGCGCATCCCAGACCCAATAGGTGCCCCACATCGGCTTGCCCCAGAGCGAGCCGGTGACGAGCGCGATCAGGGTGAAGGCGGCGCCGAGCGGCGCTGCCGTCTTGCCGGCGATATCGGCCAGCGGATGGCGCCAGACGAGCGTGCCGATCGCCGACATGCTCATGATCGTGTAGCACATCATCGAGAGCCAGGCGGCCGGGACGTGGATATACATGATGCGGACGGTATCGCCCTGCTGGTAATCGCCTTCGGTGGAGAAGGAGAGATAGAGGCCGATTGCGAAAAGTATCGCCGAGATGACGGCCAGCCAGGGAATGAGACGCGCCGAAAAGGCCAGGAACCGCGTGGGGTTGGCGAGGTCGGAAAATCGGCTGATCGCAGGGCTGATATCGCTCATGCGGCTTGTTTAACCCGATATGGCTTTTCCGGCAATCGACCGCATTGTCTCAGATGGACGAAACAGTATCTCCGTTAGAGCCTTTCCGCTTTTCCTCGAAACGTGAAAACGCTCTATCCTTTTGTTGTTACGCAATTCCGGAGGGAAAATCGCTTCGCACTTTTCCTGGAATTGCTCCGATCAATCTGCCGTGTTGCGCAGCGCAAGGGCCGCGGCGGCCGGGCCGATGACGGCGAAGAACAGCGTCAGCGCGATCAGGATCAGGAACGGCGGCAGGAAGGGTTGCGGCCCCTCGACGGCGGCATAGGTGGCGCCGACGCCGAAAATCAGCACCGGGATCGCCAATGGCAGCACCAGAATGGAGACCAGCAGGCCGCCGCGCGGCAACGCCACGGCCACGGCAGCACCGACCGCGCCGATGAAGGTGATTGCCGGCGAACCGACGAGCAGGGTCAGAGCCGTCACGCCGATTGCCGTCCCGTTCATATTCATGAAGAGCCCGAGAAGCGGCGAGGCGATGACGAGAGGCAGGCCTGTCGCCACCCAATGGGCGGCGCATTTGACGAGAACCGTCAGCACCAGCGGCGTCTCCTGCATGACGAGCAGATCCAGCGAACCGTCGTCGCGCTCGGCCTGGAACAGCCGGTCGAGGCCGAGGAGGCTGGCCAGCAGCGCGCCGATCCAGACGATGGCCGGGCCAATGCGCGACAGAAGCTTCAGGTCCGGGCCGACACCGAAGGGAATGACGGCGACGACGGTCAGGAAGAAGAGGATGCCGATCAGCGCTCCGCCGCCGGCGCGCACCGAAAGCTTGAGGTCGCGGAGGAAGAGGGCGGTCATGAGGAAACTCTTTCATGCTGAGAGATACCCGGGATACCCCCCTCTGTCGCTCTCGCGACATCTCCCCCACAAGGGGGGAGATTGGTAACTTGTGGCGTACACAAGCCCTCATCCAACATCGAATCCGCAGAGACAGAGCTCGTTGGTTTTATAAGCAGGTGCAGCGAACTCCCAACAATCTCCCCCCTTGTGGGGGAGATGTCCCGAAGGGACAGAGGGGGGTATCGAAGGTGCGGCATAGGCAAAAGCATCGAACTCATCCCCAAACCCCCTCGCTCACCCCGGCAAACCCCGTCATCCGCATTTCCTGCACATTGTTCAGCCCCAGCGGCTGGTGCGTTGCAGCAAGAACGATGCCGCCGTTCTTCTGATGGGCCGCAATCAACTGCGCGAAGAGCTGGTCGGCGGAGCTGTCGAGCGCTGCCGTCGGCTCGTCGAGAATCCAGATCGGGCGATGGGCGACCAGGAGCTTTGCGAAGGCGATTCGCCGCTGCTGGCCGGCGGAGAGGTATCCGAAGGGCAGGTGCGTGATGCCGGCAAGGCCGACGGCGTCCGCCGCCTCATCGACATCCAGACCGATGCTGCCTGCCGTGTCGCCGAGAAAGGTTTTCCAGAAGGCGAGGTTTTCCGCGACGCTCAGCTCGGATTTCATCGCATTGCGGTGGCCGAGATAGTGGCTGGCTTCGCCTGCCGGCCGGTCCGATTCGCCGTCATTTCCGATGAATGCGACACGTCCTTTTTCCGGCCTCAGAAGGCCTGCCACAACGCGCAGAAGCGTCGATTTTCCCGAGCCGTTGCGCCCGGTCAGAACGAGGGCGCCGCCACCCTCCAAGTTGAAGGAAACATTCAAGAAAATCAGGTCTTCGCCCCGCCTTGCGGCCAGATTTTCAGCGCTTAGATGCATTCGCTCAGGCTTTCCCTATTTTCTTTACCGCAATGCGCAAAAAATTGTCCAAATTTGCATCTTGTCACTCTGGCAAGTCTTTACGAAATTATCTATAAGACCTGCAACCACGCCAGCGGTCGGCGTGAATTTCATCCTTGCGCCGAACATAAGGTTTTCTGCCTTACGTGCGGACAGCGGAAATGGCCGTACCCGCATCCTGATGTGCATAAAGTGCATAGGCGTTCGCACGACTGTGTTGGCTATCAGAAACGGGGTATCTCGTGTCTAAATCTCTTGACAGTTTCAATTGTCGTTCCACGCTGACCGTGGACGGGAAAGACTATGTCTATTTCAGCCTGCCCAAGGCTGAAGCCAATGGTCTGCCCGGCGTTTCCAAGCTGCCTTACTCCATGAAGGTGCTTCTGGAAAACCTGCTGCGTTTTGAAGACGGGCAGTCGGTCACGAAGGAACATATCCTTGCCGTCGCCGAATGGCTGACCAACAAGGGCACCGTCGAGAACGAAATCGCCTATCGCCCGGCGCGCGTGCTGATGCAGGACTTCACCGGCGTTCCCGCCGTTGTCGACCTTGCTGCCATGCGCGACGCGATGGTCTCGCTCGGCGGCGATCCGGAAAAGATCAACCCGCTCGTTCCCGTCGACCTCGTCATCGACCACTCGGTCATCGTCGACGAATTCGGCACGCCGCAGGCTTTCGCCCGCAACGTCGAGCTGGAATACCAGCGCAACGGCGAGCGCTACCGCTTCCTGAAGTGGGGCCAGCAGGCATTCAAGAATTTCCGCGTCGTTCCCCCCGGCACCGGCATCTGTCATCAGGTGAACCTCGAATATCTCGGCCAGACCGTCTGGACGAAGGAAGAAGACGGCGAAACGATCGCGTATCCGGACACCTGCGTCGGCACCGATTCGCACACGACCATGATCAACGGCCTCGGCGTTCTCGGCTGGGGCGTCGGCGGTATCGAGGCTGAAGCCGCCATGCTCGGCCAGCCGGTTTCCATGCTGCTTCCGGAAGTCATCGGTTTCAAGCTGACCGGCAAGCTCAAGGAAGGCGTCACCGCGACCGACCTCGTGCTGACCGTCGTGCAGATGCTGCGCAAGAAGGGCGTCGTTTCGAAGTTCGTCGAATTCTTCGGCCCCGGCCTCGACGCGTTGCCGCTCGCCGACCGCGCCACCATCGGCAACATGGGTCCGGAATACGGCGCGACCTGCGGCTTCTTCCCGGTCGACAAGGAAACGCTGAACTACCTCAACATGTCCGGCCGCGCCAAGGACCGCATCGCCCTCGTCGAAGCCTATTCCAAGGCTCAGGGCATGTGGCGCGACAATGACGGCGCCGACCTCGTCTTCACCGACACGCTGGAACTCGACCTCGGCGACGTCGTGCCGTCGATGGCCGGCCCGAAGCGCCCGGAAGGCCGTATCGCGCTGGAAAACATCGCGTCCGGTTTCGCCGGCTCGATGGACACCGAATACAAGAAGCCCGGTCAGCTCTCCAACCGCTATGCGGTCGAAGGCACGGATTTCGATCTCGGCCATGGTGACGTCGCGATCGCCGCCATCACGTCGTGCACCAACACGTCCAACCCGTCGGTGCTGATCGCTGCCGGCCTTCTCGCCCGTAACGCCGTCGCCAAGGGCCTGAAGAGCAAGCCGTGGGTCAAGACCTCGCTGGCACCGGGAAGCCAAGTCGTCGGCGAATACCTCGCCAAGTCCGGCCTGCAGGCCGATCTCGACAAGCTCGGCTTCAACCTGGTCGGCTTCGGTTGCACCACCTGCATCGGCAACTCCGGCCCGCTGCCGGCGCCGATTTCCAAGACGATCAACGACAAGGGCCTGATCGTCGCCGGCGTCCTCTCGGGCAACCGCAACTTCGAAGGCCGCATCTCGCCGGACGTCCAGGCGAACTATCTCGCTTCGCCGCCGCTCGTCGTCGCCTACGCGCTCGCCGGCTCGGTGCAGCTCGACCTGACGAAGGAGCCGATCGGCGAAGACCAGAACGGCAAGCCGGTCTACCTGAAGGACATCTGGCCGACTTCGCACGAGGTTCAGGAATTCATCCAGAAGTACGTCACCCGCGAGCTCTACGAGAGCAAATATGCCGACGTCTTCAAGGGCGACGCCAACTGGCAGGCCGTGCAGGTTCCTCCGGGCCAGACCTATGCCTGGGACGACAATTCGACCTACGTGCAGAACCCGCCCTACTTCGTGGGCATGGGCAAGACCGGCGCCGGCGTTTCCGACATCAAGGGCGCCCGCGTTCTCGGCCTGTTCGGCGACAAGATCACCACCGACCACATTTCCCCGGCCGGTTCGATCAAGGCTGCCTCGCCGGCCGGTGCCTACCTCATCGGCCATGGCGTCGGCGTTGCCGACTTCAACCAGTACGGCACGCGCCGCGGCAACCATGAGGTCATGATGCGCGGCACCTTCGCCAACATCCGCATCCGCAACCACATGCTCGGCCCGAACGGCAAGGAAGGTGGCTACACCATCCACTATCCGTCCAAGGAAGAGACGTCGATCTACGACGCGGCCATGCAGTACAAGGCCGAGGGCGTTCCGCTCGTCATCTTCGCCGGTGTCGAATACGGCAACGGCTCGTCGCGCGACTGGGCTGCCAAGGGCACCAACCTGCTCGGCGTGCGCGCCGTGATCGCCCAGTCCTTCGAGCGTATCCACCGCTCGAACCTTGTGGGAATGGGCGTCATCCCCTTCGTCTTCGAGGAAGGCACCACCTGGGCCAGCCTTGGGCTGAAGGGCGACGAACTCGTCACCATCGAAGGTCTGGAGCACATCAAGCCGCGCGAACGCAAGATCGCCAAGATCACCTATGGCGACGGCTCGGTGAAAGACGTTCCGATCATCTGCCGCATCGATACGCTGGATGAGGTCGTCTACGTCAACAACGGCGGCATCCTGCAGACCGTTCTGCGCGATCTCGCTGCCTGATAGGCCTTCGAGGCACACTTGCACGCCGCCGGGGAAACTCTCCCGGCGGCGTCTTGTTTTTCACGCTGATGTGTACGGCGGGCCGGCTGCCTGACCTTCGCCTCACCCCTTCGTGACTTTGCGTCATCGCGCTAAACTATTATCTCTTGTTTCAGATTTTTCGGGCTTGATGTGGGCTTGGTCGCCCAGGGAGCGTGAGCGTTTCGGGGTTTGAGACAGAGGTAAAGAGGAAATGCGCCTTCGATTTTCGGTTCCACTTCTGGCAGGCATCGCGCTGGCAAGTTCGCTGCACGCGCAGGAGGCCGCGAAGATCAAGGGTGTCGTCGAGCTTTTCACCTCGCAGGGCTGCGCCTCCTGTCCCCCCGCCGATGCGGCATTCCGCAAGCTGATCCGCCAGGGCAATGTCGTGGCGCTCGCTTACCATGTCGATTACTGGAACTATCTCGGCTGGAACGACACCATGGCGTCCAAGGACAACACCGCGCGCCAATATGCCTACGCCCGCACGATGGGACGCAGCGGGGTCTATACCCCGCAGGCGATCGTTAATGGCCGCGACCATATGAACGGTGCCGACCTCAACGCCATCAATGTCAAGCTCGACGATTTCCAGCGTGTCGGCGAGGGACTGACGATCCCCGTCAACGCCGCCATGAAGGGCGATGAGCTCGAAATCAAGATCGGGGCCGGCCAGGGCAAGGCCAATGTCGTCATCGTCTATTTCGACAAGGAGCAGATGGTGGCGCCGAAGGGCGGCGAAAACAACGGCCAGCAGATCGCCTATATGCATGCCGTGTCGGATGTCGAAACCGTCGGCATGTGGGACGGCAAGGCCATGAGCGTCGTGCTGCCTTCCAACGTGCTCGACAAGGCCGGCCGCAGAGGCATGGCCGTCCTCCTGCAATCCTCGACGCCTTCGGGCGATCCGGCGGCGATTCTCGGGGCGACGGTTCTGACGATCGGCTCGGACGGCTGAATGGCCTTTCCGAATCTCGGCATGCGCCGAAAGGAGAGGTGCCCGGCGAGGACGCATTCGGGGCTGGGGTTTAATCGATGCGCCCCGGCCGGGCCGTTTGACGCGGCGGCGCCAAACGGCCCTCTATACTTCCTGTAAATTGGGCGTCGGTTTGACTGAAATGCGGCGCGGACGAGACGCTTTCGGGCATCGGAAAGAAATTGTGAGCCGTCAGCCGTCTTGCAATTTGCCGTGGCTGAGGCAAACTGTCATTCTCCTGTCATGAGATAACCCCTGGGGGATTGATGACTGATCAGCCGGATTTGCGACACGGCGAAAGCCGCCCCGTCGATACGAATTCCTCCGTTGTGGTCGATCTCAGGGAATACAAGCAGAGCAAGGACCCGCTACCGGTGACGTTCCATCGCCGGGAACTGGATGCGATTCTGTGGATCTACGGACGCATGGTTGGCGAGGGCGAATGGCGCGACTACGCGATCGACCATCTGAAGGACATGGCGGTTTTCTCCGTCTTCAAGCGTTCCGGCGAGATGCCGCTCTTCCGTATCGAAAAGAATCCGAAACTGGCCGCCAAGCAGGGTGCCTTTTCCGTCGTCAATACCAACGGCATGATCCTGAAACGCGGCCACGACCTGCAGCAGGTTCTGAAGGTTTTCGACAAGCAGTTGAAGCTGGTGGATAAGTAGCTTCTCTCCGTTGGCTATGTGGCGAGGGAGCGTGCGGCCTCTACGAGAGCCGGCTTAACCTCCGAACAGCGTCCCCGGATAGACCGCAGCGTCGGGATCGCTGCCATTGCCGTCCCCGAGCGCTTTCTGCATCAGCATGGTATCCAGCCATCGGCCGTGCTTGTAGCCGGTGCCTTTCAGGAGGCCGACCTCGGCGAAGCCTGCGGCGCGATGCACGGCGACGGAGGCGGGATGGGCGCCGCCGATGACGGCGATCATCTGGCGGAAGCCGAGGGTCTGGCAGTTTTCGACCAGCGCATCGAGCAGCAGCCTGCCGACGCCGCGACCGCGTGCTTCCGGGGCGAGATAGATCGAATCCTCCACCATCCAGCGATAGGCCGGCCGGGTACGGAACGACGAGGCATAGGCATAGCCGAGGAAGGTGCAGGCCTCGTCTTCGGCGACGAGATAGGGATAGCCCCTGTCGCGGATCGCCTGAAAGCGGCCCGCCATTTCCTCGTGGTCCGGCGGCGTAATCTCGTAGCTTGCCGTGCCGTTCAGGACGGAGTCGCGATAGATGGCGGTGATGTGGGGAAGATCGTCTGCGGTAGCGCTGCGGAGACTGACGGACATTTGCTTCCTGTTGCCTGATTTGCCGGTTTGCGACGGTCGCTATCAAATCGCAGGGTTCGTGGCCAGGCAAATGAAAAAGGCGGCCGAGGCCGCCTTCCGTTTCTCATTCATGCTGCGCGATCAGCGGCGGTTGCCCATGAATTGCAGCAGGAACATGAACAGGTTGATGAAGTCCAGGTAGAGCGACAGGGCACCCATGATGGCCTTGCGGCCAGCTACGGTCGCATCGTCGGCTGTATAATACATCTCCTTGATCCGCTGCGTATCGTAGGCGGTCAGGCCTGCGAAGATCAGCACGCCGATTACCGAAATGGCGAACTGCAGCGCGGACGAATGCAGGAAGATGTTGACCAGCGATGCGATGATCAGGCCGAAGAGACCCATCATCATGAACGAGCCCATCGCGGAGAGATCACGCTTCGTCGTGTAACCGAAGAGCGACAGCGCGCCGAAGGAGGCGGCGGTCACGAAGAAGGTCTGCACGACGCTCTGGCCGGTGTAGATGATGAAGATCGACGACAGCGACAGACCCACCAGGGCTGCGTAGGCCCAGAAGGTCGTCGTCGCGGCGGCCACGCTCATGCGGTTGATCCTGAAGCTCAGGAAGAACACCATTGCCAGCGGAGCGAGGATGACCACCCACTTCAGCGGGCTCAGGTAGATCGCCTGGCCGAAGGCCGTGATCTGTCCGTCTGCGAAAGCGAGCGAGAACGAGAGATAGGCGGCAACACCCGTGATCGCCAGACCCAGCGCCATCAGGTTGTAGACCTTGAGCATGTAAGCTCGAAGGCCCTCGTCTATCATCGCACCGGACTGCGCACCGCTTTGCGCCCGGTTTTGGTAATTGCGAAAGTCAGCCATGTTTTCCTCTTTCAAGCTCCGATGAAAGTACGGTGTCGGGTCTTCGAGGCCCAGGCGCCGCTGCGGAGCTCCAGCATGCCTGCACAGAATATGAGGCTTTCGGGCCTCATACACAAGGGTCAAGCGTTCCGCCTCATGTTAAATCGATGTAATATCGGGCGGTTTCGGCGGCTTCCGCTTCCGCTCCGGAGCGAATCAGAGCTCGCGCAGAACGGGTGCGGCCTTCTGGCCGAGGATGCGCCATGTTCCGATGAGGCCGATGCCGACGGTCAGCACCAGGGCGACGATCAGCGTGGAGAAGGCGACATCGGGCAGGAAAGCCGAGGGCAGATGCATGACGCGGCTGACGATGTACCATGCGGATGCCGCCCCGGCCATCAGCGCGAAGACGGCGGTCGCCGCGCCGAGGATCAGGTACTCGTAGCTGAACGCGCGAATGAGCGTCGCGCGCGTCGCGCCGAGCGTCTTGAGGATGACGGCGTCGTGCGTGCGGGCGCGATTGCCCGCAGCCAGCGCGCCCGCCAATACCAGCACGGAGGCGATCAGCGCGACGGAAGCGGCCGAGCGGATGGCCGTGGCGAGCTGTCCGACAAGCGTGCTGACGACATCGAGCGCATCCTTGACGCGGACGCTGGTGATGGTCGGATAGGTATTGGTGACCTTGCGCAGGATCGCCGCTTCCTGCTCGGAGGTGGCGGACGTGTCGGTCAGCGTCGCCAGCCAGGCATGCGGCGCGCCCCTGAAGGTATTGGGCGAGAAGATCATCACGAAATTGATCGACAGCGACTGCCATTGCACCTTGCGGAAGCTGGCTATCTTGGCGGTAATGTTGCGGCCGAGCACGTTGACGGTGACTTTATCGCCGAGCTTCAGGCCGAGCGCCTTGCCTTCCTCTTCGGAAAAGGACACCAGCGGTTCGCCGCCATAATCCTTGTCCCACCATTTGCCTTCGGTGACGGAGGCATTCTCCGGCACGGTTTCGGCATAGGTGATGCCGCGGTCGCCGCGCAGGACCCATTGTCCGGCGGCCGGCACCTTCATCTTGGTCACGTCCTCGCCGTTGAAGGCGACGATACGGCCGCGCAGCATCGGCGCTTCCACGAGCTTGCCCTTGGGATCGACGTCGAGGACGATCTTGCGGAAGCCTTCCAGCTCCGGCCCCTGAATATCGACGAAGAAGAAGTTCGGCGCCTGTTCGCTCATGCGCCCCATCAGCTCGCGACGCATGTTGCCGTCGATCAGCGTCAGCGTCACCAGCAGCGCCAGGCCGAGGCCGAGCGACAGTACGACGGACGAGGTGAGCGCACCCGGCCGGTGGATGTTGCCGATCGCCAGCCGCAGCGCAGGCGAGCGCACGCGCGGGCTGCGGCGGGCAAGCCAGGAAAGCAGGGCGGCGACCAGGCGCAGCACGACGAAAGCCCCGGCGATCGAGACGATAAAGACGATCGCCAGGAAACGGTCATAGGCGGTAAAAATCGCCAGCGCTGCAAGGCCCGCCATCAGCAGGCCGGCGGCGAGCAGATAAGGCCAGCCGGGCAGGCGGCGGGCTTCGAAGCCCTGTTCGCGGAACAGCGCCGTCGCCGGCACTTCGCGGGCACGGCCGAGCGGCGGAATGGCAAAGGCAAGCGTGGTCAGCAGGCCGAAGAGGGCAGCGAGCGTCAGCGCGCCGGGATAAAGCCGCGGCGCGGTCGAGATGGGCAGGAATTCGGCCATGAACTGCGAAGCTATCATCGGCGCGATGGCGCCGAGGACGAGGCCGACCGCAATGCCGGCCAGTGCAAGGACGGTGATCTGGATGAGATAGATCAGCACGACGACGAAGGCCGGCGCGCCCAGGCACTTGAAGGTGGCGATGGTCGTGCGCTTGGAATCGAGGAAGGCCCGCACGGCATTGGCGACGCCGACGCCGCCGACGATCAGGGCCGCCAGGCCGACGAGCGTCAGGAACTGCGAGAAACGCGTGACGTTGTCGGCAAGCGCCGGAGCCGCGCGGGCACTGCTGCGGATCGACCAGCCTGCCTGCGGAAAGGCGGCATTGGCGCGGTCGCCGATATGTCGGATGCCGGCTGCCGGGTCGTCCATGCGGATCCTGTAGGACTGCTCGACGAGGCTGCCTGTGGTGATCAGGCCGGAGGCGATCAGGGCATCGCGACTGGTGAGCAGGCGGGGCGCGAAGCCGAAGCCTTCGGAGACGGCATCCGGCTCGCTCTGGACGGTGCCGGTGATGCGCAGCCTGGCGTTGCCCAGCAGCAGGTCGTCTCCGACCTTGAGGTTCAGGCGCTCGAGCAGCAGAGGGGCTGCAACGGTGCCGTAGGTGTCATCTTTCGCGGCAAGCAGCGTCGAAAGCGGCTGGTTCGGTTCGGCTTCGAAGGTGCCGTAGAGGGGATAGGCGCCGTCGACCGCCTTGACCTCCACCAGCGCCTGGTCCGAGCCGTCGGGCAGGCGGGCCATGGAACGCAGGCCCGTGGAGCGGGAAACCTTGCCCAGGCTTTCGAGATAGGCGAGCTCTTCCGGCGTCGCCTCGCGGTTGCGCAGCTGGAAGCGGACGTCGCCGGCCAGCAAGGACTGCCCCTGCGTCGAGATGGCGTCGGTGATCGAACGGGAAACGGAGTTGACGGCGGCGATCGCGCCGGTGCCGAGCGCGATGCAGGCGAGGAAGATGTAGAAGCCGCCGAGGCCGCCGCGCAGTTCGCGCATGGCAAGGCGGAAGGCGAGGGGCAGGCGCAGTCCCGCCGCTCTCATGCCATCGCCGCCTGGCTGGCGCGCGTCCGCGCGCTGTCGTTCTCGATCTCGCCGGAGCGGACGCGGATCTGGCGCGAACAGCGGGCGGCTAGGGCGGGATCATGGGTGACGAGCAGCATGGTCGTGCCGCGCTCGGCCTGCTGGGCAAAGAGCAGATCGGCGATCTGGCGGCCGGTGTCGGTGTCGAGATTGCCTGTCGGCTCGTCGGCAATCAGGACGGCCGGAGAAGGCGCCAGCGCGCGGGCGATCGCGACGCGCTGCTGCTCGCCGCCGGAAAGCTGGCCGGGATAGTGCGTGAGCCTCTCGCCGAGCCCCACCGCCTCCAGCTCGCGCCGGGCGATGTCGAAGGCGTCCCGGACATTGGCAAGCTCCAGCGGCACGGCCACGTTTTCCAGCGCCGTCATATTGGCGATGAGGTGGAAGGACTGGAAGACGATGCCGATATTGCGGCCGCGAAAATCGGCGATGCGATCCTCGCTGAGACTATGCAGGGGCGTATCGCGGATCAGGAGTTCGCCGCCGTCGAGCTTTTCGAGGCCGGCCAGCACCATGAGCAGGGTCGACTTGCCGGAGCCTGACGGTCCGACGATGCCGACGGCCTCGCCCTCCATGACGGTGAGATCGATGCCCTTCAGCACATGGACCGATGCGGCGGCATTGCCGAGCGTCAAATCCGCCTTCTTCAGCTCGATGATGGTTTTTGCCAATGCGAACGCCCTATATATCGGAGAACATCAGGGATAATAGCGGGCGCGATTTGGCCCGAGCAGCGAATCTAGGGAATGGATCATGGGTTTTAAAGTTGCCGCGCTTCACTTCGCTGTCATCACTTTCGGTCTTTTGTTTGGCGCGGCAGGCGTTGCCGAGGCGCGGACGATCCAGCTGGTCGGCTTCGGCGACAGCCTGATGGCGGGCTATCAGCTGCCGCCCGGCGACGGATTTCCGGCCAGGCTGGAGGCCGCGCTGAAGGCCAAGGGGCTGGATGTGGCCGTCGCCGACGCCGGCGTTTCGGGCGATACGACATCGGGCGGCCTCTCGCGCATAGATTGGTCGGTCCCCGACGGCACCGACGGCGTGATCCTGGAACTCGGCGCCAACGATGCGCTGCGCGGCATTCCTCCGGAGCAGACGGAAAAGAACCTCGAGACGATGATCGAGCGGCTGAAGGAGAGAAAAATCCCGGTCTTTCTCGTCGGCATGCTGGCACCGCCGAACATGGGGGCCGACTATGCCGGCAAGTTCAATCCGATCTACAAGCGATTGGCCGGCAAGTACCAGCTTTCGCTCTACCCATTTTTCCTCGACGGTGTGGCAACCCATGCGGATCTGCAGCTGTCGGACGGGATGCATCCGAACCCCAAAGGGGTCGATGTCATGGTCGAGCATATCTTACCGGCCGTTATGAGTTTTGTAGGGATGATTGACGCAGGTGCGAAATAGATGCTTGCACCGACTGCAAATGCGTGATTCCCTGCTTATACCTGCAAGAGATTCGGGGAGTCCTCGTCATGCCGAGACTTTTTACCGCCCTCGAAATTCCGCGCAACGCGGCCATGAGCCTGTCATTGTTGCGCGGTGGTCTCCCGGGAGCCAGGTGGATCGACGTCGAAAATTATCACATCACCCTGCGGTTCATCGGCGATGTCGATGGCCGGACGGCCGATGAGATCGTCGACCGGCTGGACCGGATAGATCGCCCTGAGTTCCAGCTTCGGCTGGAGGGCATAGGTTCTTTTGGCTCCAAGAAACCGCATTCGGTCTGGGCCGGGGTCTCGCAGACGCCGGACATGTACGCGTTGCAAGGCGAAATCGAGCGTATCTGCCAGCGCATCGGCCTGCAGCCCGATCCCCGCAAGTTCACGCCGCATGTGACGCTCGCCCGGTTGAAATCCTCGCGGGTGGACGACGTGGTGCACTATCTCTCCGGCCGCGGCAATTTCTATACCCAGCCGTTTACGGTCGGGCGCTTCGTGCTTCTGTCCTCGCGCGAATCGGTTGGTGGCGGTCCCTATCTCACGGAAGAGATATTCCCGCTTCACGAGCCGCGGAGCGCTTACCCGAGTTTGGGCAAGAGCGCGCTGCAGCCAGCCAAGAGCATGGTATAGACCGCCTCGAAATCCTCGCGATCGCCGTAATAGGGATCGGGAATGTCCTTGTCGCCATCAAGCGTGAAGGCGTGGAAGAGGTGCAGCCTGCCGAGAGCGTGGGCGGGCGCTGCCTTGCGCAAGTTCTTCAAATTGTCTTGATCCATCGCCAGGATCAGATCGAACCTGACGAAATCGGCGGGTTCGATGCGTCGGGCGCGCTGACCCGAAATATCGATTCCATGACCCGCCGCGGCCGCAATCGAACGGCGATCCGGCCGCTGCCCCCGATGCCAGCCGCCGGTGCCGGCCGAATCGATTTCGAACTCGCCCGCGCGGCCGGCCTTGCTTGCCAGATGCCTGAATATGCCTTCCGCAAGGGGCGACCGGCAGATGTTGCCGGCGCAGACGAAAAGAATCCTGTGACGATCCATGCTATCGTTCAACCGCTGAAGAGGAGTGATCCGTCATGAAATACGAGAAGCTGGACCGCGCGGCAATCGATGAAAACCTTGCGGAGCTCAACGGCTGGGCGCTTGCGGCCGACGGTCTTTCGATTTCGAAGACGTTCAAGTTCCGCAATTTCGTCGAGGCCTTCGGCTTCATGACGGAAGCCGCCCTCGCTGCGGAAAAATTCAACCATCACCCGGAATGGTTCAACGTCTATTCCCGTGTCGAGGTGAAGCTGACGACGCATGACGCCGGCGGCCTGACGGATCACGACGTCAAGCTGGCGAAGGCGATGGAGAAGGCGGCAGCGCGCCGGATCGATTGACCGGATCGATTGAATCGCGGCCTGCGATCACCATATGTTTACACGGTCCGGGCAACGGGCCTCGATAGAGGTGAATGGAATGGATGACATCAAGTACGGGGAAATCCTGTTGCCTGGTGACGAAGAGACCCAAAAAGAGCAGGAGAAATCGGTGCGCAGCAAATTCTGGCCGACCTTGCGAAAGGCGGCTCGCCATATTCCCTTTTCCCGCGACGTCGTGGCCGCCTTCTATTGCGCGCTCGACCCGCAGACGCCGACGCGCGTTCGCGGCATATTGCTGGCCGCGCTCGGCTATTTCGTCATGCCGGTCGATATCATCCCAGATTTTTTTGCCGTTATCGGATATTCGGACGATGTCGCTGTGCTGACGCTCGCCTTCAGCATGATCAGAGGCCATATCCGCCAGGAACACTACGATGCCGCCGACCGGGCGTTGGAGAACGAGCCCGCGCCCATGAAGACGGCCTGATGCCCGCTTTCAGGGGAGATCCGAATCCTCTCGGGTTTCCAGAGATTTATGAGCTCCCCCTGATTTTAGCGAGGTCAAATTCTTGCCCGAATCTTTCTGTCTTAAATCGAAGCTGTTGGATGGTGTTCCCATCATCCGGGTTTTCCAATTCCTTCTGATGCGTTTCAAGCTTTGCGCGATATCTGGATTGAAATGGCACGGAGCCAGTGGTGGGCAGCGTTCCGTTGACGGTTTGGTAACCTGAATAAAGTCAAAATAAGGCAGCTCACGAGCATCGGCGTGCGTCAATCGAATCGCCATGAGCTCTGGACCGCAAGAAATCGGCAGGAAACCATGTTTGTAAAAAGCTTCGCAATCGCCCTCTCGCTCGTTCTGGCCGGAACCGGTATCGCGTCCGCGCAGACCAAGAAGCAGACCCAGGCAGCGGCAGCACCGGCGGCTCCCTCGCGCATTCAGCAGTTCGACGCCTGGGGCGCCTATTCCTACCAGTCCGCCGGCGGCAAGGTCTGCTACGTCCTCTCCGTGCCGACCGCCAAGACGCCGGCGACGGGCATCGATCACGGCGATAATTTCTTCATCGTGTCGCAGCGCCCCGGCCAGAACATTTCCTACGAGCCGCAGGCGATGATGGGCTATCCGCTCAAGGACAATTCCAAGGTCAACGTCGTCATCGACAACAAGTCCTTCGTGATGTTCACCAAGGACAAGGCCGCCTGGGTCGAAAACGCCGCGCAGGAGCCTGCGCTGGTGGCGGCGCTGAAATCGGGCCATTCGCTGAAGGTTTCGGCGACCTCCAAGAAGGGCACGGCCACGTCCTATACCTATTCGCTGAAGGGCGTCAGTGCCGCGCTGAAGCAGATCGAAAACTGCAAATAAGATCGAGGGCCGAGAGATCACGGTAATGTGATCCTCCCGCTGCCGCGACCGCAATGATGAGGCCGGTCATGTAGACCGGCCTTTCGCTTTTGAGGGCCAGCCTCGCTTTTAAGGGAAAGGGATGACGCGGGCGGAAATTAATGCTAAAGGCCGCGCCAACAGCAGGTGTCCGGCAAACAGCTTGTCCCGCCACCGCATGAATCTTCAGATTTCCGTGCCTTGCCCGCATCCGCAGCTTTCGTCAGCTTTTGCGGCATCGCCGATGTGAACCGTTGGAACGATCCTATGTCCGCCACCGATGTCATAACTCCCTCCAGGCTCAAGCCGATGCCGGTATCGCAGCCGGTCGAGCTTTCGCCGAAGCCGTCGCTGATCGGCATGACGCGCGAAGAAATGGGCGCGGCTCTGAAGGAAAAGGGCGTTGCGGACAAGCAGATCAAGATGCGCGTCAGCCAGCTCTGGAACTGGATCTACGTGCGCGGCGTCTCCGATTTCGATGCCATGGCGAATGTCTCGAAGGACATGCGCGAAATGCTGAAGACGCATTTCACCATCGCGCGTCCCGAAATCGTCGAGGAGCAGGTGTCTAACGACGGCACCCGCAAATGGTTGCTGCGCTTTCCGCCGCGCGGCGCGGGACGTCCCGTCGAGGTCGAAAGCGTCTACATTCCGGAAGAAGGGCGCGGCACGCTCTGCATTTCCAGCCAGGTCGGCTGCTCGCTCACCTGTTCCTTCTGTCACACCGGCACGCAGCGCCTGGTGCGCAACCTGACCGCGGAGGAAATCCTGTCGCAGCTGCTTTTGGCGCGCGACCGGCTCGGCGATTTCCCGGACCGCGAAGCGCCGCAGGGCACGATCATGCCGGCCGAGGGCCGCAAGGTCAGCAATATCGTCATGATGGGCATGGGCGAGCCGCTTTATAATTTCGACAGCGTCAAGCGGGCGCTGCTGATCGCATCGGACGGCGATGGCTTGTCCCTGTCGAAGCGGCGCATCACCCTTTCGACCTCGGGCGTGGTGCCGGAAATCTATCGCACCGGCGACGAGATCGGCGTGATGCTGGCAATCTCGCTGCATGCCGTGCGCGATGACCTGCGCGACATGCTGGTGCCGATCAACAAGAAGTATCCGCTGAAGGAACTGATGGACGCCTGCCGCGCCTATCCCGGTCTTTCGAATGCCCGGCGCATCACCTTCGAATATGTGATGCTGAAGGGCGTCAACGACAGCCTGGAGGATGCCAAGGGGCTCATTCAGCTGCTGAAGGGCGTGCCGGCCAAGATCAACCTGATCCCCTTCAATCCCTGGCCCGGCACGAATTACCAGTGTTCGGACTGGGAGCAGATCGAGAAGTTCGCCGATTTCATCAATTCGGCCGGTTACGCCTCTCCGATCCGCACGCCGAGAGGGCGAGACATTCTCGCCGCATGCGGCCAGCTGAAGTCGGAGTCGGAGCGCATGCGCAAGACGGAGCGATTGGCTTTCGAAGCAATGATGATCGCCAATCACGGCGAGGATTGAGATTGATGCTCGTTGGATTGCGCAAGCCGATCAGGCTCCTGTGGGGCTATCTCGCCGCTTGCGCTCTGATGGGTTTCGTCCTGGCCTGCGTTGCCGCCTATACCCTGCCGGGAACCGGAGCGCCCGAACTTTTCGCGCTGACCGTCGAGATGACCAAGGCTGCGATGATCGTCAGCATTCTGCCATCCCTCGTCGTCATTCCGATCATGGAATGGCGCCGCGTGCGCCGCTGGTTCGGATATGCGATCTACGGCGCCGTTCTGTCGACGGTGGCCTCCATCCTGATTTCAGGTGCCATGGAAAAGCCGCAGCCCCTCAACCTGATCACGATCGCGGTCTGCTTCGCTTTTCTGGGGGCTGCGTGCGCGACCGTCTACTGGCTGATCGCCGGCCGATACCCTATTCTCAACGAGCCTGAGTGAAGAAGATCTTCACCGCGAAAGCCGAAAAGACGCTGGCAAAAGCGTAGTCGAGGCCGCGCATCACACAGCGATTCCGCTGCAGCCATGACGGCAGGCCATCGCGCGGCCGATTGACAGCGTCATGCCCGGACCGGGCGTCAGCGCCAGCAACAGACTCGCCGCCGAGAAGGCGAGAAGGGTCGGCAGGCTGGGCATGAAATCCATGAAGCTGCTCCGAAGGCCGGATAGGGGTCGGCGTTTTCCATCCGGCTTCCGGGGGATTGCAAATCAATCCTTCCTTTCCAGGAAGGCCTTGAATTGATCGGCATAGTCGGGGTGCCAGCGCGATAGCGGCGGCCGGTTCTCGACGATATCGCCGGCCGCCCAGAGCATGCGGCGTTCGTCGGTCGGTCGGGCGACATCGTTATCCGGGCAGAGAATGTAGAAATCGCCGCGCGCCAGGCTTTCCACCATGAATTCCACCGTCTGTTCCGGCGTCCAGGCGGCGTCCGGCTTTTCCGCGCGTTCGCCCTTGGTGAGGCCGGTGAAGACGAAGCCGGGGATGAGGAGGTGAGCCGAGATCTTCGCATCTTCCGTATTGCGCAGCTCGTGTTGCAGCGCCTCGGTAAACACTTTCACGCCGGCCTTCGAGACATTGTAGGCGGGATTTCCCGGAGGCGTGGTGATGCCCTGCTTCGAGCCGGTGTTGATGATGAGGCCCGGCTCGCCATGCGCGATCATGCCCGGCCCGAAGACCCGCGTGCCGTTGATGACGCCGAGCAGATTGACGCCGAGGATGGCGTCCCAGCCCGATTGCGCGCTGAAGATCGAGGTTTCCGGGCCGATGCCGGCATTGTTCATCAGCACATGCACCCGGCCGAAGCGCTGCAGGACGGCGCGCTCCAGCGCTTCCAGCGCCTCCTTGTCGGCGACGTCGGTCTCGACGGCCAATACGTGTTCTTCGCCCGTGATCGCCTTGAGTTCGGTGGCTGCGTGCGCCAGCCGGTCGCCGCCGAGATCGGCAATGACGACGCTCATGCCGCGCGAGGCGAAATATTTCGCCGCGGCCAAGCCGATGCCGGAAGCGCCGCCGGTGATGACGGCAACATTGGATTTCCTGAAAATGTCTTGAATATCGGTCAAAGGCGTGCCCTCCAGGCATTGCTTGCTCGCCGCCGAAATATGGTGCTTTCGGAAGGTGTGTCAAACCTCGGTGAGGCGGCGATGCCGCGCCTCCCCTTGCGCCTTGCGATAATCTCGCTAAAAGTTTCGCGACACAGCTTTGCGGGCCTCTCCCCTGGCTCGCCTTGAAACGGAACTCATCATGGCATCACATAAAGACGTGAAGAAAGTCGTTCTCGCCTATTCCGGCGGTCTCGACACCTCGATTATCCTGAAGTGGCTGCAGACGGAGCTGGGTGCCGAAGTCGTCACCTTCACCGCCGATCTTGGCCAGGGCGAAGAGTTGGAGCCGGCGCGCAAGAAGGCCGAAATGCTCGGCATCAAGGAAATCTACATCGAGGACGTGCGCGAGGAATTCGTGCGCGATTTCGTCTTCCCGATGTTCCGTGCCAATGCCGTCTATGAAGGCGTCTACCTGCTCGGCACCTCCATCGCCCGTCCGCTGATTTCCAAGCATCTGATCGAGATCGCCAAGAAGACCGGCGCCGATGCCATCGCCCATGGCGCGACCGGCAAGGGCAACGATCAGGTTCGCTTCGAGCTTTCGGCCTATGCGCTGAACCCGGACATCAAGATCATCGCCCCCTGGCGCGACTGGTCTTTCAAGAGCCGTACCGACCTGCTCGAATTCGCAGAAAAGCATCAGATCCCGGTTGCCAAGGACAAGAAGGGCGAAGCGCCGTTCTCCGTCGACGCCAACCTGCTGCACTCCTCCTCCGAAGGCAAGGTTCTGGAAGATCCGGCCCAGGAAGCGCCGGAATATGTGCATATGCGCACGATTTCCCCTGAGGCCGCTCCCGACAAGGCCACCATCATCAAGGTCGGCTTCGAAAAGGGCGACGCCGTTTCGATCAATGGCGAGCGCCTGAGCCCGGCGACGCTGCTTGCCAAACTGAACGAATATGGCCGCGACAACGGTATCGGCCGTCTCGACCTCGTCGAGAACCGTTTCGTCGGCATGAAGTCGCGCGGCGTCTACGAGACCCCCGGCGGCACGATCCTGCTTACGGCGCACCGCGCCATCGAATCCATCACGCTCGACCGCGGTGCCGCGCACCTCAAGGACGAGCTGATGCCGCGCTATGCCGAGCTGATCTATTACGGCTTCTGGTTCTCGCCGGAGCGCGAGATGCTGCAGGCGCTGATCGACAAGAGCCAGGAGCATGTCGAAGGCGAAGTGACGCTGAAGCTCTACAAGGGCAACGTCATGGTCATCGGCCGCGAAAGCCCGAGGTCGCTTTACTCAGACAAGCTCGTTACCTTCGAGGACGATCAGGGCGCTTACGACCAGAAGGACGCCGCCGGCTTCATCAAGCTCAATGCGCTGCGCCTGCGCACGCTCGCCAAGCGCAACCTGTCGAAGTAATCGACATCAGAATAGAGAAAAGCCCGCTTCCGGTCGCCGGAAGCGGGCTTTTCTTTTTGGAAGATGGCGGCCAGGAATTAATCCACCGGCCTCAATTCGCGTTCGACTTCCGAGGGCGCTTCGGCCTTCTGCAGATTACTGCGGAAGTCGCAAAGCGCGTCGTGCAACTGCACCTGCAACTCCTTGCCGAAACCCTGCGTCGCATTGCGCTCGACTTCGCAGATTTCCTTGTCGATCTGCTTTAATTTGGCGTCGGCCGATTCCGAAAGCACGATCCGCTTGGCGCGGCGGTCCAGCGGGTCCGGCTGGCGTTCGATCAGGCCTCGCGCTTGCAACTTGTCCAGAAAGGCGCTGACCGTCATCGGCTCCAGCCCCATCCGGGAGGCGATGTCGAGCTGGCGGCTGCCATTGATGGCGGCGACCTGCATCAGCGTTCGGGCTTCCCCTGCCGTCAGTCCGAGCCCGGCGACAAGAATGCGCCGCTCGAAGGCCGCCCTGATCAGTCGGGCGCAATCGCTTACAAGAAAAGCGAGCGAGTCCGTATTAATCCTGCTGTTCATAAGCGTTTCCCTACCTACGCTCTTTAATTTTTGGGCCCCGCTTACGTTCTTATTGTTTTCGTCCCGCGAACACAACGGCTTCTTGATACTTAAAATGAAGCGCAGCTTGACCTGATTCTGTAGAACGCTACTCTCACGCAATTACCAGTGGGAACAACCATCATGACGCAATCGCTTATTGTCGGCGCCTTTCTCGCCGCGCTTTTCTATGTGCTCATTCCAGGTCCCGCTTTTCTGGCGCTGCTCGGCATTGGGGCGGGGCAGGGGCGCAAAGCCGGCGCCTTCTTCGTCAGCGGCCATCTGCTCGGCGATCTCGTCTGGTCGACGCTGGCGCTGGTTGCGATCGTCGGAGCGAGGACCATCGGCACTTTCGTTTTCGACCTGCTGGGATTGCTGTGCGGCCTCTATCTCGCCTGGATCGGCTGGAACGCCGTGACGGCCAAGCCGAAAGGCGACGGCAAGTCGCTGGTCAATGTCGACCGTCCTTTTCGCCGCGGCCTGATCTTCGGCGTCACCAATCCGAAGGGATATCCCGTCGCGCTGGCAACCTTCACCGCCCTTGTCGCCGGCTCCGCCAGCGCACTGACCTTCAGCGCTCTGCCGCTGCTGCTCATCGTTTCCTTCGCCGGCTTCATAACGGCCGACCTCATTCTCGTCGGCATCATCGGAGCAGGCACGGTGCGGCGCTTCTACCGCGCGCATGAGCGGCTGATCGTGCGTTGCTCCGGCGTGCTGTTCATGGGCTTCGCTGCGCAGGCGCTCTGGCATGCCACGCCCGGCCTGCTCGGCTGGCGCAGGGCCTGATTTCCATCGATGAATTTGTTCCGCTCCGCCATACCAATTCGGCGGGGCCGGCCTTATATCGTGCTTCGATCAGATGTCTGCCGAAAGGATGCCCCGCATGTCTTCCCCTACCGCCGTCAATCCCGCGCTCGTCGAATGGACCGGACATCAGGGCCTGCCGCGTTTCGATGCCGTGAAGGATACGGATTTTGCCGCGGCCTTCGATGCAGCGCTCGCCTCGCATGAGGCGGAGATCGATGCGATCGCCAATGACGGCGAGGCGCCGACCTTCGCCAATACGGTGATCGCGCTCGAAATCGCCGGCGACGAACTGTCGCGCATTTCCGCACTCTTCTGGAACAAGGCAGGCGCCCATACGAACGAGACGATCCAGGCACTGGAGCGCGAGATTGCGCCGAAGATGGCGCGGCATTATTCGAAGATCGGCACGAATGCGGCGCTCTTTGCCCGCCTCGACGCTCTGTGGGAGGGCCGCGACGCCCTTGGGCTGACGCTCGAAGAAGCCCGCGTGCTGGAACGGCACTGGAAGGGCTTCGTCAAGTCGGGCGCCAAGTTGGAGAAGGCCGAGCAGGAGCGCCTGTCGGCGATCAACGAAAAGCTTGCCGGACTTGGCGCGCAATTCGGACAGAACGTGCTGGCGGATGAGAAGAGCTGGGTGCTTCTACTGTCGGAGGAGGCCGATCTTGCCGGCCTGCCGGACTATCTGCGCGATGCGATGGCCGCAGCCGCGCGCGAGCGCGGGGAGGACGGCAAATATGCCGTCACGCTGTCGCGCTCGATCATCGAACCTTTCCTGACGTCGTCCGAGCGCCGGGACCTGCGCGAGCAGGCCTTCAACGCCTGGGTGGCGCGTGGCGCCAATGGCGGCAAGACCGACAACCGCGAGATCATCCGCGAAACACTGGCGCTGAGAGCGGAGAAGGCAAAGCTGCTCGGCTATGCCAATTTCGCCGAACTCAAACTCGACAACACCATGGCGAAGACGCCGGCCGCCGTGAACGATCTGCTCATGACCGTATGGGCGAAAGCTGCGGAACGCGCTGCGGAAGAAGAAAAGGACATTGCCGGGCTCATCGCCGAGGAAGGCCGCAATCACGAAGTGATGCCCTGGGACTGGCGGCACTATGCCGAGAAGATCCGGACGCGGAAGTTCGATTTCTCCGAAACGGAGCTGAAGCCCTATCTCCAGCTCGAAAAGATCATCGCCGCCTGCTTCGATGTCGCCGGCCGGCTGTTCGGCATCAAGGCCGTCGAGCAGAAGGGCATTCCCGCCTATCATCCCGACGTGCGCGTCTTCGAGATCCGCGACCGCTCCGACAAACTGGTCGCCCTGTTCCTGGGCGATTATTTCGCCCGCAGCTCGAAGCGCTCCGGAGCGTGGATGAGCTCGTTCCAGTCGCAGCATAAGTTGCCGCTGAAGAACGGCCATGTCGGTGAACTGCCGATCATCTACAATGTCTGCAACTTCGCCAAGCCGGCGGAAGGAAAGCCGGCGCTGCTGTCGCTCGACGATGCGCGCACGCTGTTCCACGAGTTTGGCCATGCGCTGCACGGCATGCTCTCGAACGTGACCTATCCGTCCGTTTCGGGCACCGGCGTTTCCCGTGACTTCGTTGAACTGCCGTCGCAGCTTTACGAGCACTGGCTGACGGTGCCCGATATCCTCAAGGAATATGCCGTCCATTACGAGACCGGCGTGCCGATCCCGCATGCGCTGCTCGACAAGGTTCTGGCGGCCCGCACCTTCAATGCCGGGTTCAACACGGTCGAGTTCACATCGTCGGCCCTGGTCGACATGGCATTCCATACGCGCGGCGCGGTCGAGGACCCGATGGCGGTCCAGGCGGAAGTGCTGGCCGGGATCGGCATGCCGAAATCGATCGTCATGCGTCATGCAACGCCGCACTTCCAGCATGTGTTTGCCGGCGACGGCTATTCGGCGGGCTACTATTCCTACATGTGGTCGGAAGTGCTCGACGCCGACGCCTTTTCCGCCTTCGAGGAAACCGGCGATGCCTTCAATCCGGACATGGCGGCGAAACTCAAAGGCAACATCTACTCCGTCGGCGGTTCGATCGACCCCGAAGACGCCTACAAGGCCTTCCGCGGCAAGCTGCCGAGCCCGGAAGCCATGCTGAAGAAGAAGGGGTTGGCGGCCTGATCTTCGCCTTCGGGTTCAAAATCCGGCCTGATGTCTGAACGCTCTTCCGCATGACGGGAGGAGGCTTGTGAAAGAGCTTTCTTGCCTCCCCCCTTTCGCATTCGCGAAAAAAAGGGTATGAGCGCGCCAAATGCAATTGGCGTGTTTACCAAACACTGCGCCCCAGCCTCAGAGATTAAGACATATGGCACTTCGCAACATCGCGATCATCGCGCACGTTGACCATGGGAAAACCACCCTCGTCGACGAGCTCCTGAAGCAGTCCGGCTCCTTCCGCGAGAACCAGCGCGTTGCAGAACGCGTCATGGATTCCAACGATCTCGAAAAGGAGCGCGGGATCACCATTCTTGCCAAGGCGACCTCCGTCGTCTGGAAGGATACCCGCATCAACATCGTCGACACCCCCGGCCACGCCGACTTCGGCGGTGAAGTCGAGCGCATCCTGTCGATGGTGGATGGCGCGATCGTTCTCGTCGACGCCGCCGAAGGCCCGATGCCGCAGACGAAGTTCGTCGTCGGCAAGGCGCTGAAGGTCGGTCTTCGCCCGATCGTGGCGATCAACAAGATCGACCGTCCGGACGCCCGCCACGAAGAAGTCATCAACGAAGTGTTCGACCTCTTCGCCAATCTCGACGCCACCGACGAGCAGCTCGACTTCCCGATCCTCTACGGTTCCGGCCGTAACGGCTGGATGAACTATTCGCCCGAAGGTCCGAAGGACGAAGGTCTTGGCCCGCTTCTCGATCTCGTCGTCAAGCACGTTCCCGAGCCGACCGTCGGCGAAGGCCCGTTCCGCATGATCGGCACGATCCTGGAAGCCAACCCCTTCCTCGGCCGCATCATCACCGGCCGCATCCATTCCGGTTCGATCAAGCCGAACCAGGCCGTCAAGGTTCTGGGTGCCGATGGCAACCTCATCGAAACCGGCCGCATCTCCAAGATCCTCGCCTTCCGCGGCATCGAGCGTCAGCCGATCGAAGAAGCGCAGGCAGGCGACATCGTCGCCATCGCCGGCCTGTCCAAGGGCACCGTCGCCGATACCTTCTGCGATCCGCAGGTCAGCGAGCCACTGATCGCGCAGCCGATCGACCCTCCCACAGTCACCATGTCCTTCATCGTCAACGACAGCCCCTATGCGGGCACCGAAGGCGACAAGGTCACTTCGCGCGTCATCCGCGACCGCCTGTTCAAGGAAGCCGAAGGCAATGTCGCGCTGAAGATCGAGGAAGCCGAGGGCAAGGATTCGTTCTATGTCTCCGGCCGTGGCGAATTGCAGCTCGCCGTTCTCATCGAAACCATGCGCCGCGAAGGTTTCGAGCTTGCCGTGTCGCGTCCGCGCGTCGTCATGCACAAGGACGAGAGCGGCCAGCTGCTCGAGCCGATCGAAGAAGTCGTCATCGACGTCGATGAAGAGCATTCCGGCATCGTCGTGCAGAAGATGTCCGAGCGTAAGGCAGAAATGGTCGAGCTGCGTCCTTCGGGCGGCAACCGCGTTCGTCTGGTCTTCTGGGCACCGACGCGCGGCCTCATCGGCTATCAGTCGGAACTCTTGACCGACACGCGCGGCACGGCCGTGATGAACCGTCTGTTCCATGACTACCAGCCGTACAAGGGCGAAATCGGCGGCCGCGTAAACGGCGTTCTGCTTGCCAACGAAGCCGGCGAAGCCGTGGCCTACGCGCTGTTCAACCTGGAAGATCGCGGCCCGATGATCATCGACGCCGGCGAGAAGGTCTATGCCGGCATGATCATCGGCATCCACTCGCGCGACAACGACCTCGAAGTCAACGTGCTGAAGGGCAAGAAGCTCACCAACATCCGCGCCGCCGGCAAGGATGAAGCCGTGAAGCTGACCCCGCCGATCCGCATGACGCTCGACCGCGCGCTCTCCTGGATCCAGGACGATGAGCTGGTGGAAGTGACCCCGAAGTCGATCCGCCTCCGTAAGATGTATCTCGATCCGAACGAGCGCAAGCGTTACGAGAAGGCCCGTCTGGCCTGATCACCCTAGCTGATCGAACCATTCGACCCCGGCCATCGCGCCGGGGTTTTTATTTGTTTGTTCGGTTTTTGAGCCCTTGTCCTAAAGGTTAAAAAGTCGTTAATTTTTGTTAATGATCCACGGATAAAGCCTGTGGGCAAGTTCGCCATCTTTATGAATAAGGATGGTTAATTCGCGTTGGCGAGACCAGAGTAGACGTTATGAAGACGTTGTCGATTGATGTTCGGCGGGCAGAACCCCATGATGCCCGAGCCATTTCCGAGGTGCACCGCCAATCGTGGCAGTACACCTATGCCGGCATCATTCCGCATCGCGCTCTCGGCCAGATGATCGAGCGCCGCGGCGAGGCCTGGTGGCGCAAGGCGACCAGCGGCCCGGCGACGCTGCTGGTTCTCGACGTTGCGAGCGAGGTTGCAGGCTACGCCACGCTCGGGCTCAACCGCGCCCGCGCGCTGCCGCAGGAAGGCGAAATCTACGAGCTTTACCTGCGTCCGCAATATCAGGGCCTCGGCCTTGGACGCATGCTGTTCGGCGAGGCGCGGCGGCTGTTGAAGTCCCTCGGCTGCAAGGGGCTGGTGGTCTGGTGCCTGGAAGAAAACGAAAACGCCTACCGCTTCTATCGCGGGCAGGGCGGCGCGGATTTCTGCGAGGGCATCGAAACCTTCGATCACAAGCAGCTCAGGAAGATCGGTTTCGTCTGGTCCTGAGCGGCACCTGAAGCGCCGCGCGTCACATATGACGCGCAAAAGGTTTCTATAGCGCTTTCAATCTGTCGCATTGTTTTATTCCGTAAATCGAATCCGATTTAAGGAATTATGCAGTAAATCCGCCTCTTTCCCGATGCGTTGTTGCGTTGCGGCATGAATCCTATTATTTGGCTGGCGGCAACAATCCTTATTTAGGGGACAAGCATGCGTATCGACGCGATTTCCATTGGCAAGAACCCGCCCGAAGATATCAACGTCATCGTTGAGGTGCCGGTCGGCGGTCATCCGATCAAGTATGAAATGGACAAGGAAGCCGGCACGCTGGTCGTCGACCGTTTCCTCTACACGCCGATGACCTATCCGGGCAATTACGGCTTCGTCCCGCACACGCTCTCCGACGACGGCGACCCGATCGACGTTCTGATCGCCAACACCCGCCCGCTGGTTCCGGGCTGCGTCATCAACGTCCGCCCGATCGGCGTGCTGATGATGGAAGACAATTCCGGCAAGGACGAGAAGATCATCGCCGTTCCGGCGCCGAAACTGACGATGCGCTATGACAAGGTCAAGGAATATACCGACCTGCCCGAGATCACGCTGAAGCAGATCGAGCACTTCTTCGAGCACTACAAGGATCTGGAGCCCGGCAAGTGGGTCAAGATCTTCGGCTGGAAGGGTTCGAAGGAAGCCGGCCAGCTCATTCTCGAAGCTATCGAGCGCGCAAAGAAGGCCTGATCAACGGCCTTCGGTTATGGCGCAGAGCCTTACGATCAAATCCTCCGGTTCGCCCTCGATCCGGAGGATTTTTTTACGCGCGGTGTCGCCGCTGAGCAGGCTGAGAGAGGATTTGGGAAGCCCGAGGCTCTTGGCGAGCAATGCGAGCAGCGCCTTGTTGGCCTTGCCCTTTTCCGGCGCGACCGAGACGCGCGCCTTCAGATAGGCTTCGCCGTCGCTGCCGGTTTCCAGTCCGTCGATCGCGTCACGCCCGCCATTGGGCGTAAGACGCACCGAAAGCCGGAGATGATCCGGAAAAGCCTGCCAGGGCGTGTTCACCGCAGGAACATGGGGACGATCGAATTCCACATCAGCGAGCGGATGAAGAAGATGATCAGCAGCAGGATGACCGGCGAGATGTCGATACCGCCGAGATCGGGCAGGATGCGGCGGATCGGGCGCAGCACCGGCTCGGTGACCGCATACAGGAAATTGCCGACGGAATTGACGAACTGGTTGCTCGAGTTGATGACGTTGAACGCATAGAGCCAGGAAAAGATGGCGCTGGCGATCAGTATCCAGGTATAAAGATTCAAAGCCAGATCAATGGTTTGAAATAAGGCGAGCATGTCCGTCTCCATTTCGCGGTTGACAGACATGTAGACTTTGGCGACTAAACGGGCAAGTCCCATGCTCCGAAGCATGTTGAATCATGTTTAAAAGGCTGGCGCCCGTGTTTGCGCCGGCTGCCCTGCCGGAAAGTCTCGTCCCATGTCGTTCGCTGCCAGCGGAGACCGGTTTGCCGCCTTCAGGCACATTGCCTATGCCTATTTCTTCTTTGCGCGGTTCCTGACGGCGTTCGCCACCCAGATCGTCAGCGTGTCGGTCGGCTGGCAGATGTACGACCACACCGGAAATCCCGTTTATCTCGGCCTCATCGGTCTCGTGCAGTTCCTGCCTTCCCTGCTGCTGATACTGGTCACCGGGACGGTGGCCGACCGCTACAACAGGCGCAGGGTCGCCGCGATCTGCGTTTTCGTCGGCATGCTCTGTACGGCGGCGCTGCTCTTCCTGACCGTCACCGGCAGTTTTGCGCCCTTGCCGGTCTTCATGATCCTGGCCGTTTTCGGCGTCGAGCGCGCCTTCATGACGCCGGCAATGCAGTCGCTCGCCCCCAATCTCATCCCGCCGCAGGACCTGTCGAACGCCGTGACGTGGAATTCCATGTCATGGGATGCGGCAGCCATTCTCGGGCCTGTGGCGGGCGGCTTGCTCTATGGCGTCAGCGCCGGCGCGTCCTACACGGTCGCCGTGGTGTTTTTGGCTGCCGGCTCGATCCTGACCTTCCTCATTCCCAAGCCGCAGCAGCGTGCGGCCCACCAATCGAAAAGCATGAACGAAATCCTCGCGGGCTTCCGGTTTATCTGGTCGGAAAAAGTGGTGCTCGGCGCAGTCTCTCTCGATCTCTTCGCCGTGCTGCTCGGCGGCGCGGTGGCGCTGATGCCGGTCTATGCGCGCGATATCCTGACGCTTGGCCCCTGGGGGCTCGGCCTGCTGCGCGCGGCACCGAGCTTTGGCGCGATCGCCATGGGCCTGTTTCTGGCGACCTATCCCATCCGGCACCGGGCCGGCTTCTATATGTTCGTCGGCGTGGCGATGTTCGGCCTGGGAACGCTGGTCTTCGGCATCTCGCATACGCCGTGGCTGTCGATCGCCGCTCTCGCCCTCATGGGGGCATCGGACCTGATTTCCGTCTATGTGCGCGAAACGCTGATTACGCTCTGGACTCCCGATCACGTCCGCGGCCGCGTCAATGCGGTCAACATGGTCTTCGTCGGCGCTTCGAACGAGCTCGGCGAATTTCGTGCCGGCACCATGGCGCATTATTTCGGCGCGATCCCCGCCGTCGTCATCGGCGGGCTCGGCACGCTTGCGGTTGCTGCCCTCTGGGCCGCGGGCTTCCCGCAGCTGCGCCGGATCGACAGTTTGAACGCACCGGATCGCGAAGGCGAGCCGCAGCCGGCTTAGAGCGTTTCCAGCTGACGTGCGCAGCGGATTTCCGTCCGGAATACACAAGGCCAAGATAGCATGCGGGGCCGTGGAAAAAGGTGATTCGGGCGAATCTTCGAGGCGACATGCCTCGGCTTCAGGCGGCCATTGCCTGTTTGCCTTCGAAGACGAGATCGAGAAATTCCGATAGCCAGGTCTTGAGGGCGGCGTCGAAGATCATCCGGCCTTCCAGATGTTCGCGGCCTTGCTGGGCGTTCGGCATGCAGAAGCGATGTTCGCCGTGCACGACCCAGCGCTGCATCATGGCTCGGGTGAGCTCGGCATGGAATTGCAGCCCCCAGGCATTGGCGCCATAGCGATAGGCCTGGTTGGGATAGGTCTCGGCTGTGGCCAGCAGATCGGCACCATGCGGCAGTTCGAAGCCTTCGCGGTGGAAGTGATACACCATCTGCGGCCAGCGCATCAGCAGCCGGCCCTTTTCCGTCGGCTGCAGGGCATACCAGCCGATTTCGGTCTTGCCGTCGTCGCGCGGCCTTACCTTGGCGCCGAGATGGCGGGCGAGCAGTTGCGCCCCGAGGCAGATGCCGAGATAGGGCCGGTTTTCCTTGAGCGGCACTTTCAGCCAGTCGGTCTCCGCCCGAATGAATTCTTCCGGGTCGTTGGCGCTCATGGGGCCGCCGAAAACCACGGCGCCGGCATGCGCCTCGAGCGTCGAAGGCAGGCGATCGCCGAGCACCGGCCGGCGGATATCGAGATCGAAGCCCTTTTCCAGCAGCATCTGGCCGACGCGGCCGGGGCTGGAGCGCTCCTGATGCAGGACAATCAATATCGGGCGGCCGGCGCTCCTCGGCGCTTCAATCATCATTGCCTGTCTCCACCCTCGAACCGGGCGCGCGTGCGGCTGCTTCCTGGCGCTTCATGATGCGCTCGCGGTCGGAAATGCCCATGAGGTCGGCGATGCGCCAGATCGCGTGGTCTTCCATTTCGCTGCGTTCGCCATCCGCATAGACGATATCCCATAGGATGCCGAGCAGTTCGAGCCGCTGCGCGCTGTCCAGGTGGCGTTTCAGATCCGACGTGAAACGGTAGTAATCGACGGCCTCGCTCTCAGCTTCCTCGCCGGCGGCGATCAGCGCGTCGAGCCGGCGGCCGTCAAGACCATATTGGTCCTTCAGCAGCTTGCGCAGCCTCTTCTTCTCGCTGTTCTCGATCTTGCCGTCCGCTTCCATGACCTGGATACAGAGCGCCGCGACGGCGACGCGCGGGTCGTCGGGTGCGAAACCGGATTTGGGGTGGTCCTGGGTCAGGTTGTGAAGAAATTCCTGAAAACGTTCGAACATCCGTATCCATTCTCAAAGCAAGCAGAGCAGGTTCTTGGGGCACCATGCTCTATCTTTTCGTCATCACGCAATTCCGGACGCAAAACCGCTGCGCACCTTTGCCGGAGTTGCCTTAAAACAACTTGAGCCGTGTCTTGGCTTCCGGTTCAAGCTTGCGATCTTTCACGCCGGGATCATCCGGCGCACCGCCAAAGAAGGGGCGGGGATCGGATGCCTGCGCTGCCGGCTGCGGCGCTGCAACGGCCGTCTCCGATGTCGGCTTTGCCGCGGCGGGTTCCAACTCCATGACATAGGTATCGCTCGCCGGCGATGCAACTTTCGGTGAATTCGCCGTCTCCGCCGCGGTTGCGGGACCGGCCGCGCGCACTGGCGGAAGCGATTTCAGCGCCGCGTCGACCGAGACGGCAGAACCTTCTTCCACCGGCCCGTCGATCTGGCCGAAAGGCGCCTTCCACTCGAATGCGTCGAGACGGCCGGTGACGGGCGACAGCGGCAGCCATTTTTCCGAAACGAAGCCATCGGCAACCCAGGCCGGATCGCGCGGCGCGCGCAATGCCTGCGCCATCCAGTGACGGACGCGGCCCTGATCGCCGGTTTCGGCCTCCTCGATGTCGGCCAGCAGCAGGAAGGCGCCTTCGCGGGCATCGATCCGCGCGGCGGCCTCGGCTTTGGCGCGGGCTTTGCCGAAATCGCCGGCGTCAAACGCCGCCTTGGCCGTCAGCAGCAGCGCTTCGATATTGTTCGGGCGGATCGCCTCCAGCCGTTCGGCGCGCTTCAGGCGGTCGGTGACGGAATCGCCGCTGCGGGCCCGCACATAGGCCCTGCCGATTTCGGGATGCGGATGCGCCTTCCACACCTGTTCGAGGATGGAGGCCGCTTTGCGCACCTTGTCCTCGCGGAAGAGCGCCTTCGCGGCGATCAGAGCTGCGGGCACGAAATCGTCCACGAGCTTCAGTGCCGCCAGCGCATCGTCTCGCGCCCCGGCCGGATCGCTCTCCAGCTTATCATTGGCACGCGCCGTCAGCAGGACCGCGCGCTGGCGGTTGGCCGTCGTCTTGTCGACGACATGGGCGACCTTCTGCTGGTCGAGAAGCTTGATCGCATCGTCCCAGCGGCCGGACTGGCTGCGATATTCCAGTGTGGCCTGCGCCGCCCAGGGCAGATAGGGAGCCTGGTCGGCGGCTTTCTCGGCATATTGCCTTGCGGCTTCATGCGCGCCGAGGCGCTTGGCTTCGAGATAAAGGCCGCGCAGTCCCAGTTCGCGCGTTTCCGGGTCGGTGGCCATCAGCTCGAATTTCTGCCGTGCCTCGTCGTGCTTGCCTTCGATCAGTGCCGCTTGCGCCTCGAGCAGGTTGATGAGCGGCTCCTGATCGGCACGGATGAGGCCGCGGGTGCGCGCCGCCATCTTGCGGGCCAGCAAGGCGTTGCCGGCGCCGGCGGCAATCAGGCCGGTCGAAAGCGCCTGGTAGCCGCGGTCGCGCTTGCGGGCACGGAAATAGCGGGTGACGGAGTGCGGCGATGTCCAGATCAGCCGCACGAACCACCAGAGGATCATGACGGCGGCGACGAGGGCGATGAGGATCGCGGCGGCCACGATCAGCTTGGTCTGGTAGAGCTGGCCTTCCCATACCAGCGAAAGATCGCCGGGGCGATCGGCGAGCCAGGAAAAGCCATAGCCGAGAGCCAGGACGAGAATGGCGAAGATAAGCAGTCTGATCATTGCTGCGCTCCGTCATTAGAGCCGGATGATTTTAGATCGTAACGATCTAAAATCTGAATCCGCCCTAAAATCAAATAGGTAGAGCATGATGTTGTCCGAAAACCGCTCACACTTTTCGGCATCATGCTCTAATTCTGTTTCCCGGTATTGGCGATCGCCTTCGAGAGGGCGTCGCTTACCAGATCCTCGACGCGGATGCGGGCCTCCAGCGATTGCTTGAAGGCGGCCGAAGCCGATTTTGCCGCTTCGGGCAGGTTGTTCCACTCGGTCACGGCGCCCGGCAGGTCGCCGTTACGAACCTTGTCCTCGAAGCGCGCGGCAATCGCGTCGACGCTGTCGCCGGGAACATTGCCGACCGGACGGACCTGCACGAGCGACTTGGCGCTCGACATCAGCCGGCTGCTCCAGCTCTGGTTCGGATCGTCGCTCTGCGTCGTCGCGACGATTGCCGTTGCGGCATCCGAAACCCGGCGGATCAGATCGGCGCGGGAGGGAACGCCGGTCTGGGCGAAGTTCTTGAGATCGGCAACGGCCGGATCGTCCGGAGCGACGTTGGCGAAGGTATCGAGTTCCGGTTGGAAGGGGCCGCCGCGGTCGATGGCCGCCTTCAGGGCCGCCGCCGCGATGGCGCGGGCGACCGCGCTTTCCTGGCTCGGACCGCTCAGCTTCTTTTCGGCGTCATCGAGGCGCTTGCTGACTTCCGCGTCGGATGTGGCCTGGGTCTGGGTCGCCTTGCCGAGATCCGCTTTCAGTTGCTCGACCTCGCCGCTCAGCGAGGCGATCCGTTGCTCGGATGCCGCGCTTGCCTCGCCCGAACCGGCTGCCGAAGTGCCATTGGCCGCGGCCGCCTCGAGTGCCGCGACGCGAGCCGCAAGCGCTTCGTCGGGCTTGGCTGCGGGGGCTGCGGCAAGGTTGGCGACGCTCTGCTTGAGGCCATCGATTTCCGCATTCAATGCCGCAATGTCGGCGGAACTGTCCTTGGCGGCGCGCCCGCCCGGCAACACGCCCGCATATTGCAGGGAACCGGCACAGACGAGCGCAATCAGACCGCCGACGATGCCGGCAGCGATCAGGCCGGAGGTCGATCCTTCCCGCGGTGGCTGCGACCGCTCGGCATGGTAAGGCGCAGGGTCGTCCTGTGACGGCGCCGCAGCTTTGGGTTCTTCGGGCCCGGCGGCGGCAGGCTCCTGAACGTCCTCGCGGAACGGCTCCTTGTCCGCTTCGAGCGGCATTTCCACTTCATTGGCGGAGGAAGAGCCCAAGTCGTCGTGGCTGCGCTCGGTCATGTCTTCAGGCATATCTTCGGGCGCTGCGTCCTGCGCGGTCTTTTCGGCTTCCAGATCGATCGTGACCGGTTCGTCGTTGGGCTTCGAATGGTTAGGCGTTTTTCGCGATACCATGAGGTCCTCTTTTCATGCGCTGCACCGAAGTTAGACAGACAAGACGATTATGGAAAGGCCTTACATCAAAATTGCGGCTTCACGCGTGGATCAGAAGCGTCAGAAGCCGGTCTTCGCTCGGCATGTCGGCGATATCGATGTGCAAACGCATGGATGCGGGAATTGCTTCGGCGATCGCCTCGCTGAGGCATAGGAACCGCGTGTCCGCGAAAACCTCCGGATTTCCCTGGACGAAGGGAAGGTTGAAAAAACGTCTGGCCGTCTGATGGGAGTAAAGCAGCACGGCATCCGCCCGGGTATCGACGAAAAGCCGGCGAAGAACCGCGTCATCGGGGACGATATCGCGCATGCGGTAGCATTCGACCGTATCGAAGGCTACCCGCAACTCCGTCAATCCCGTTTCGAAGCCGGGCGCACGGGGAAAGCCTGCGAGGTAGAGGAGGGCGGAATTCCCAAGGCTTGCCCGATGGTCGGAAATGACCGAGGCAAGCTCGGTGCCTCCGCCGGCGGACATGGCAGCAACGTCAAATCCGAGATCGGCCGCTTCGGCGGCTGTCGCCTTGCCGACCGCGAAGATCGGGCGGCCAAGATGCGGCTTCAGATCCGCTCCAAGCGCGGCAAGCACGCGGACCGCCTCCGCACTGGTAACGGCGATGGCGCCTTCCGTTTCCTCAAGCGCGCGTCTTGCCTCCTCCAGCAGGTGGAACGGCTCGGCCAGCGGCATCAGCAGGGCTTCGTGTCCCATCCGCGCCAGCCGCCGCATGGTGCGTTCACCCGAATGCCGAGGGCGGGTGACGACGACGCGCATCTTTCGTCAGGTCCAGTCTTCGAAGAAGGCGCTGCCCGCCTCGGCGCGGATCGCCTGGCCGGCGTTGATGCCGAGCGCCTCGGCGTCGCGCCGGTGGCCTTCGATGGTGGTCGTGTGCACCTGCTTGCCGTCCGGCGTGAGGATCATGCCGAAAAAGCGGAGGTGATCGCCCTCGCAAATTGCATAGCCGGCTATCGGCGTGCGACAGGAGCCGTCGAGCGCAGCCAGGAAGGCGCGTTCGCAGGACACGGCATCGAAGGTCGGTGCGTCGTTGATGGCGGCGAGCAGGTCGTTCATCCTGGCGTCGTTGATCCGGCTTTCGATGGCGATCGCGCCTTGCGCCGGGGCTGGCGGAAAATCATCGGGATCGAGAATGTCCGTCAAAACCTCGACCATGCCGAGCCGCTTCAGGCCGGCGAGCGCCAGCAGGGTCGCGTCGGCCTGTCCCTCTTCCAGCTTGCGAAGTCGGGTCTGAACCGAGCCGCGAAAGGTGATGACGTTGATATCCGGGCGCAGGCGCCGGATCAGCGCCTGACGGCGCAGCGACGCGGAGCCGACGGTTGCGCCATGCGGCAGCTCGATCAGTTTCGGCGCCGTGCGGCCGATGACGGAATCGCGGATGTCCTCGCGCGGCAGGTAGGCATTCAGCGCCAGGCACTGCGGCAGCTTCGTCGCCATGTCCTTGGCCGAGTGCACGGCGAAGTCGAGCTCGCCGGAGGTCAGCTTCTCCTCAAGCTCTTCGGTGAACAGGCCCTTGCCGCCGATCGCCGCCAGCGAGCGGTCGGTGATGCGGTCGCCCTTGGTCGTCAGAACGACGATTTCGAACATCTCCTCCGGAAGGCCATGGGCCGCCATCAGACGGTCGCGCGCCTCGTGCGCCTGGGCGAGCGCCAGCGGGCTGCCGCGCGTGCCGATCCGGAAAGGTTTTGTTTGCATCCGCTTTGATCCGTTGTTACCGACAGTTCCCGTAACCATATTTCCGCTTTACCGCAATCGACCTGTAGGCAACGAACTTTCTCCATGGCATCCGTTCTTCGTATTCTCGGCATCGAAACAAGCTGCGACGAAACCGCTGCGGCCATTGTCGAGCGCCGGGATGACGGCACGCCCACGGTCCGTTCCGATGTCGTCCTCAGCCAATTGGACGAGCATAGCGCCTATGGCGGCGTGGTGCCGGAAATCGCCGCCCGGGCGCATGTCGAGGCGCTGGATACGCTGATCGACGAGGCATTGAAACGCGCCAATGTGTCGCTCTCGGACGTCGATGCCATTGCCGCGACCTCGGGCCCCGGCCTCATCGGCGGCCTGCTCGTGGGGTTGATGACCGGCAAGGCGATCTCGCGGGCGACAGGCAAGCCACTATACGCCATCAACCATCTGGAAGGCCATGCCCTGACGGCGCGGCTGACCGACGGACTTTCCTTTCCCTATTTGATGCTGCTCGTTTCCGGCGGCCATACCCAGCTGATCCTGGTGCGTGGCGTCGGCGAGTACGAGCGCTGGGGCACGACCATCGACGATGCTCTCGGCGAAGCCTTCGACAAGACCGCCAAGCTCCTGGGGTTGCCCTATCCCGGCGGGCCGGCAGTGGAGGCAGCCGCGAAAGACGGCAATCCGGACCGCTTCGATCTTCCGCGCCCGCTGGTCGGCGAGACCCGTCTCGACTTTTCCTTTTCCGGCCTGAAGACGGCCGTGCGGCAGGCGGCGACGTCGATCGCACCCGTCACGAAGCAGGATATCGCCGATATCTGCGCCTCCTTCCAGAAGGCGATCTCGCGCACCTTGAAGGACCGGATCGGCCGTGGGCTGCAGCGCTTCAAGGCGGAATTTCCGGAGACGGCGGAAAAGCCGTCGCTCGTCGTGGCCGGCGGCGTCGCCGCCAATCTCGAATTGCGCCGCACGCTGCAAGAGCTTTGCGATGCCAATGGCTTCCGCTTCATCGCGCCGCCATTGAGATTGTGTACGGATAATGCCGTCATGATCGCCTGGGCGGGGCTGGAGCGCATGGCAACGGGTGCGGCACCGGATGACCTCGACGTGCAGCCGCGCTCGCGCTGGCCGCTGGATCGGAAGGCGGAAGCGCTGTTGGGGTACGGCAAACGAGGAGCGAAGGCATGAGCGGCAGGGAGCGGATCGCAGTCATCGGCGCCGGCGCCTTCGGCACGGCGCTTGCCGCCGTTATCGCGCTGACCGGCCGCAGCGACGTGACGCTCGTCGGGCGCAATGCCGGGCTGATGGCGGATCTCGCCGCCGATCGCATGCACGATACCGCCTTGCCCGGGATCGAACTTCCCGATTCGCTGCGGTTTTTCGCCGAGCCGGATGCCGTTTCCAACGCGGGTATCGTGCTTTTCGCCATGCCCTCGCAGGCGCAGGCCGATGCCGCCCGCCATTACGGGCCTTATCTCGCCAAGGATGCGATCGTCGTCACCTGCGCCAAGGGCATCGACAAGGTTTCCGGCGATCTCCTGACCGATATGCTGGAGCGCGAGCTGCCGGAGCATGCCATCGCCGTTCTCTCCGGGCCGGGCTTTGCCGCCGATATCGCCAGGGGCCTGCCGACGGCCATGGCGATCGCCGCGGCCGACATGGCGGTGGCCGAAAGGCTCGCACAGGCGATTTCCGGCCCGACCTTCCGCCTCTATGCCTCGGATGACCGCATCGGCGTGCAGCTCGGCGGCGCGTTGAAGAATGTTCTGGCGATTGCCTGCGGCATCGTCGAGGGCCGTGGTATCGGCGATTCCGCGCGCGCGGCGCTGATCAGCCGCGGCCTTGCCGAAATGTCGCGCTTCGTCGCGGCCAAGGGCGGCAAGGCTGAAACTGTGCGCGGGCTTTCCGGCCTCGGCGACCTCGTGCTGACGGCCACCAGCCATCAATCCCGCAATCTGCGCTTCGGCATCGCGCTCGGCGAGGGCAAGGCTGCCGATCCGACGCATGGCGCTTTGGTCGAAGGCGCTTATGCGGCATCCATCGCTGCGCGGCTCGCGCACGAACTCGGCGTCGACATGCCGATCACCGATGCGGTTTCCGCCATCATCGACGGAAAGCTCGATATTGCGACGGCCATCGGGCAATTGATGACACGGCCGATCACCACGGAATAGTTTTTCGATATCTAAAGGAGCCCAATCATGCTGTTTGCCTTTGTCTGCAAGGATAAGCCCGGATACCTGAATGTTCGCATGGAGACGCGTCCGGCGCATGTAGAGCATCTGAACAAGCTCAATGCCGAAGGCACGCTGAAGATGGCGGGACCTTTCCTGGATTCGGAAGGCAAGCCGAATGGCAGCCTGGTCATCGTCGAAGCCGAGAGCGTCGAGGCGGCGGTCGCGATCGCGGATGCCGACCCGTATACGAAGGCCGGCCTGTTCGAGAGTGTCGAGATCAAGCCGTTCAACTGGGTTTTCAACAATCCGGAGGCATGAGAGATGGCGCACTGGCTTTATAAATCCGAGCCGTCCTCCTGGTCCTGGCAGCAGCAGAAGGATGCCGGCGAGAAGGGAACCGAGTGGACCGGCGTGCGCAACTATCTCGCCCGCAACAATATGCGGGCCATGCAGATCGGCGACAAGGGCTTCTTCTATCACTCCAATGACGGGCTGGAGATCGTCGGCATCGTCGAGGTTTGCGCGCTGGCCCATCCGGATTCGACCGCCAAGGACGATCCGCGCTGGGAATGCGTCGATATTCGCGCCGTGCGCGACATGCCGAAGCCCGTGACCCTCAAGGACATCAAGGCCAATCCGAAGCTTTCGCAGATGTCGCTCGTCACCTCCATGCGGCTCTCCGTGCAGCCGGTGACGGATGAGGAATGGCTCGAAGTCTGCCGCATGGGCGGCCTGGACAATCCGCCGGTCTGATCCGGCCTGATTCGGTGGGCGGCGCTCTTTGAAAACCGATCCGGAACGCTTCATCCGCGCCAACACCAGCCTGATGGCGCCGCCGCATGTGCCGGAAATCCGGCTGCATCTGGCAAGCGAGGCGCATGAACTCTGGCTGAAAACGGAAGAAGAACTGGAGGAAATCGGGTTGCCGCCGCCCTTCTGGGCCTTTGCCTGGGCGGGCGGTCAGGGTCTGGCGCGTTACATCCTCGATCATCCCGAGACCGTGGCCGGCAGAACCGTGCTGGATTTCGCCAGCGGCTCCGGGCTTGTTGCCATTGCGGCCAGCCGTGCGGGCGCAAGCCATGTGCTTGCCGTCGACATCGATCCCTGGGCGGGTACGGCGATCCGGCTCAATGCCGTTGAGAATGGCGTCGCGCTGGACTTTGACGGCAAGGATATCGTCGGCCGCGCCGTGGATGCGCAGGTAATTCTTGCCGGAGACGTCTTCTACGATCGCGATTTCGCCGCGAGTCTCGTCCCCTGGCTGCGGCGTCTGGCGGGCGAGGGCAAGGCCGTTCTGGTCGGCGATCCCGGCAGGGCCTATCTTCCCAAGGATTGCCTGGAGAAGCGGGCGACCTATCAGGTGCCGGTGACGCGGGCGCTGGAGGACAGCGAGGTCAAGAAAACCACTGTCTGGCGATTTCTTGCCGGTTAGCCGTGTGGTTCCGCGTTTCACACTTTAAAGAGCCCGGTGCCGTCAGTGCCGGATGACGCAGACGCCGGCTTCGTACGAGCAGGGATTGCCGGCATAGCGGACATCGATGACCTTTGCCCGCGGCCTTGGCTGCGCCGCGGCAGGGCGGGCATAGGGATCGTAACCGCCATAGCCCAGGACATATGTGCCGCCATTGGCATGATAGACATCGGCCGTGCCGGCATAGGTGCCGGCGTTTGCGGCGTCGCGCCGCTCCATGACGACGATCCTGGCCGGCTGCTGCAGCCCGGCGCCCTGCGATCCGGAAATCTGGTGCAGGCGCATGATGCCCGAATGGTCGTGATGATGCCTGTGGCGATAGTCGCCCGCCGACGCCTGTGTCGAGGAAAGAATGGCTGCTGCCGCCAAAACGAGCGCTGCTGCCTTGAAAAGATGCGGCCTCATGATTCGTCCCCGCTTCGGTCCGTTAATGAAATCTTAACGCCAGATTGCCCCAAGAGCGGCGGGAAGTCCACGCCAGGGTTGCCGAAATGGTAAATAGCCCGGAATGGGGAGTCCGTCGTTGCATGCTCGCTAAAGTGCAGAGGGACCCGAATCGATTAAATTCAATGCAGGCATCAATTGTGCTTGTCGATAGGCTTCCGGGTGATTAATGGTCGCAATGATGCAACGCACACTGCATGTCTTTGCGCGCGCGTTGCCCCGGACATCCGGGTTCTAAGCGTATCGTAACGCCGCGAGGTTCTGATGGCGAACGTCACACAAAACCGGCCTCTGTCGCCGCACCTGCAAATTTACAAACCCATCCCCACCATGGTCATGTCGATCGTCCACCGCATCACCGGCGGCGCGCTCTACTTCGGCACGCTGCTGGTTGCCTGGTGGCTGATTGCCGCGGCGACCGGCCAGGCCTATTTCGACCTGGTCAACTGGATCATGGGCACGATCATCGGCCGCATCATCCTGCTCGGCTATACCTGGGCGCTGCTGCACCACATGATCGGCGGCCTGCGCCACTTCGTCTGGGATCTCGGTCATGGTTTCGACCCGGCCGTTTCGACGAAGATGGCCAAGTTCACGCTCATCGCCTCGATCTGTCTGACCGCGCTGGTCTGGATTATCGGCATCGTCATCCGGCTGGGTTGAATTGGCATGATCCTTCCCGGAAGTGCTCGGATGCCTTTCGGGATCGTGCTTTAAAGGATATTTCTCATGGATATGCGCACCCCTCTGGGCAAAGTCCGCGGTCTCGGTTCCGCCAAGGAAGGCACCGATCATTTCTGGCGCCAGCGCCTGACCGCCGTTGCCAATGTTCCCCTATTCCTCTTCTTCGTCATCTTCCTGATGATCTATGCCGGCGCGCCCTACGCGGAAGTCGTGCACGCGCTGTCGAACCCGATCGTCGCCGTTATCTTCGGCCTGATGGTGATTTCCGGCGTCATTCACATGAAGCTCGGCATGCAGGTCATCATCGAGGACTATGTCCACGGTGAGTTCGGCAAGATCGTCCTTCTCATGCTCAACACGTTCTTCGCGATCGTCATGGCGGGGCTCTGTCTTTTCGCCATTCTGAAGATCGCGTTCGTAGGATAATTGCATCATGGCACCGAACTCATCCACTCAGAATGGGCCTGCTCAGAACGGGAAAGCCTACAAGTATATCGATCACTCCTATGACGTGATCGTCGTCGGCGCCGGCGGCGCCGGCCTGCGCGCCACGCTCGGCATGGCCGAACAGGGCTTCCGCACCGCCTGCATCACCAAGGTCTTCCCCACCCGTTCGCACACCGTCGCGGCCCAGGGCGGCATCGCCGCCTCGCTGCAGAACATGACGCCGGACAGCTGGCAGTGGCACCTCTACGACACCGTCAAGGGTTCCGACTGGCTCGGCGACGTCGACGCCATGCAGTACATGGTCATGGAAGCGCCGAAGGCCGTCTACGAGCTCGAGCACTACGGCGTTCCCTTCTCACGCAACGAAGAGGGCAAGATCTACCAGCGCCCGTTCGGCGGCCATATGCAGAATTTCGGTGAGGGACCGCCGGTGCAGCGCACCTGTGCCGCCGCCGACCGTACCGGCCATGCCATCCTGCATACGCTCTATGGCCAGTCGCTGCGCAACAACGCCGAATTCTTCATCGAGTATTTCGCGCTCGACCTCATCATGTCCGATGACGGCAGCCGCTGCACCGGCGTCGTCGCCTGGTGCCTCGATGACGGCACGATCCATCGCTTCGCCGCCAAGATGGTGGTGCTGGCGACCGGCGGCTACGGCCGCGCCTATTTCTCGGCGACTTCGGCCCATACCTGCACCGGCGACGGCGGCGGCATGGTGGCCCGCGCCGGCCTGCCGCTGCAGGACATGGAATTCGTCCAGTTCCATCCGACCGGCATCTACGGTTCGGGATGTCTCATCACGGAAGGCGCGCGCGGCGAAGGCGGCTACCTCGTCAATTCCGAGGGCGAGCGCTTCATGGAGCGCTATGCGCCTTCGGCGAAGGACCTTGCCTCGCGCGACGTGGTTTCACGCTGCATGACGCTTGAGATCCGCGAGGGCCGCGGCGTCGGAAAGAACAAGGACCATATCTTCCTGCATCTCGACCATCTCGATCCGGCCGTGCTGCATGAGCGTCTGCCCGGTATTTCCGAGAGCGCCCGCATCTTCGCCGGCGTCGACGTGACCCGCGAGCCGATCCCGGTGCTGCCGACGGTCCATTATAACATGGGCGGCATTCCCACCAACTATTGGGGTGAAGTGCTGAATGCCGACAGCAGCAATCCCGAGCGCATTCTGCCGGGTCTTATGGCCGTCGGCGAAGCCGGCTGCGCCTCGGTGCACGGTGCCAACCGCCTCGGCTCCAACTCGCTGATCGACCTCGTGGTCTTCGGCCGCGCCGCCGCCATCCGCGCCGGTCAGGTCATCGACCGCGATAGTCCGGTTCCGGCGGTCAACGTGGCTGCCTGCGACAAGATCATGGATCGCTTCGATCGCCTGCGTCACGCCAGCGGCTCGACACCGACCGCGGCGCTTCGCGAGAAGATGCAGCGCGCCATGCAGGAAGATGCCGCCGTGTTCCGTACCCAGGAATCGCTGGAATCCGGCTGCCGCCGCATTTCGGAGATCTGGAAGGATATGTCCGACATCAAGGTCACCGACCGCTCGCTGATCTGGAATTCCGACCTCGTCGAAACGCTGGAACTGCACAATCTGATGGCCAATGCCATCACGACGATCTACGGCGCCGAGGCCCGCAAGGAAAGCCGCGGCTCGCATGCCCGCGAGGATTACACCGAGGGCAAGTTCGCCGGCCGCGACGACGAAAACTGGCGCAAGCATACGCTTGCCTGGGTCAACGATGCAGGCGATGTGAAGCTGGACTATCGTCCGGTTCACACCGACCTGATCGCCGAAGGCATCGATCCGCACAAGATCGAGCCGAAGGCACGCGTGTACTGATCTGAGAGGAACTGACCATGGTTGAACTCGCTCTCCCCAAGAACTCTCAGATGCGCGAAGGCAAGGTCTGGCCGAAGCCGGTCGGCGCCAAGAACACGCGCGAATTCCGCGTCTATCGCTGGAGCCCGGACGACGGCCAGAATCCGAGCATCGATACCTACTATATCGATGTCGACGATTGCGGCCCGATGGTGCTCGACGGTCTGCTCTACATCAAGAACAAGATCGACCCGACGCTGACGCTGCGCCGCTCCTGTCGCGAAGGCATCTGCGGCTCCTGCGCGATGAACATCGACGGCACCAATACGCTCGCCTGCACCAAGGGTCTGGACGAGATCAAGGGCACGGTGAAAATCTATCCGCTGCCGCATATGCCCGTCGTCAAGGACCTCGTGCCGGATCTGACGAACTTCTACGCCCAGCATCGCTCGATCGAGCCCTGGCTGAAGACGGTTTCCCCGCCGCCGGCCAAGGAATGGAAGCAGAGCCATGAGGACCGCCTGAAGCTCGACGGCCTCTACGAGTGCATCCTGTGCGCCTGCTGCTCGACCTCCTGTCCGAGCTATTGGTGGAACGGCGACCGCTATCTCGGCCCTGCCGTCCTCCTACAGGCCTATCGCTGGCTGATCGACTCCAGAGACGAAGCCAAGGGCGAACGCCTCGACAACCTCGAGGACCCCTTCCGCCTCTATCGCTGCCACACGATCATGAACTGCGCCCAGACCTGCCCGAAGGGTCTCAACCCGGCCAAGGCGATCGCCGAAATCAAGAAGATGATGGTCGAGCGGCGGGTCTGACCCGCCGGCGCTCATTCGCCAACTTCGGCGACGAGGATGATGTTCGAATGATGATGAAAGGCTTTGCGCCGGAGACCGTGGCCGAAATCCGCTCAAGGCTTGCTTCGGTCAAGGCCGAGGGTATCCGGATCGGCCTTGCTATCGAAAGCGGCAGCCGTGCATGGGGATTTCCGTCGCCTGACAGCGATTACGATTGCCGTTTCGTCTATGTCAGGTCGGAGCGGCATCATCTGACTTTGTTCCCGCATCGCGATGTCATCGAATTTCCGATCGTCGGTGATATTGACACCGGTGGGTGGGACCTGCGCAAGGCCCTGCTTCTGGCGCTCAAGGGCAACGCAGTCCTTGTCGAATGGTTGAAATCGCCGATCGTCTACGAAGAGGAGTTGGGCTTCCGTGACCGCCTCGGCACATTGCTTGAGGCAATCATGGTGCCGGAGAAGGTTGCCCGGCATTATGTCGGGCTGATGAGACAGCATCGGCCCGATGAAGGAACTGCGCCCATCCGCCTGAAGACGTTGCTTTACTCCATTCGTCCGGCAATCGCGCTTGAGTGGATGCGGCAGACGGATTTTGTGAAATTGCCGCCAATGAACATGCTTGAATGCCTCGCGGATATCGAGATAGCGAAAGACATCCGGACAAGCATTCTGGAGTTGGTGGAGGTCAAGAGAGAGACGCGTGAAATGGGAGAGGGCGTGCCGCCAGCTCCTCTCGCGGAATTTCTCGCGGTCGCGCTCGAACGATATTCAAGTTTTCCGAGCAGACATGGGGAAGACCAAGCGCGCGAAAAAAGCATGCAGGAATTTGCCGACCGCTTCTATCTGGATGAGGTTCGTCGGGCGGCGCCTTGAAACCACCCGATTCTTGTCCAGCTATGGCCTACGGCAATTTATGGCGGTATCGACTTGATTAACCAAAGTGAAATACGATAATTCGGACATCACTAAATATCACTTTACAGATGTCAGCGGTGGACAATCATTTAGGAGTGTGATGATGCAGTTCAGATATGCAGTGACGGCTGCGGCGATTGGTCTGTCGCTTGCCGGTTGCCAGCGCACGGCATACAACAACGATAGTTATTCTGCCCCGCCTCTGCAGGCCCAGCCTGTTCCTTCCGTTCAATCCAGCCAGCTTCCGCCCGCAGGCGCCGGCAACGGCTCGCAATTCCCGGCGCCCCCGCCAACGGGTGCGGCGAACGCGGGCAACCAGCAGCAACAGCAGGCGATGGCGGCATCCGCGATGGACGTCACGAAGGAATCGATGGTCGGCAGCTGGAAAGTCAGCAATGGCGGATCGAGCTGCGACATGTTCCTGACGCTGACCAACCTTGGCAGCGGCTCGCGCGGCGGCACGCGCGGTTGCGCGGGCGAACTGACGGCGATGGGTTCATGGGAGGTTTCCGGCAAGCAGGTTCTCCTGAAAAATCGTGACGGCGCCACGATCGGCACGCTCTACAAGACCGCCGATTCGCGCTTTGACGGTTCGACCGCCTCCGGCCAGCCGCTCAGCCTCAGCCGATAAGCTTATTTGACGGGCAGCATCTTCTGGGTGCGCCCCATTTGCACAGGCGGATATTTCCCCATGCAGCCCATGCCAGATTACTCGATCAGCGTCTGCGAACAGCTAAAGGCGCTGACGGCGTCCGGATCCCTTCAGGTGGACTCGGCGCAGATGGATGTGGCGAAAATGCTGGACCGCGTGCTTTCCGATCTCAAGCGGAGGAAGCCCGCCGCCAAAACCAGTGCGCTCGGCTGGATGTTTGCCGCGCGCAAGAAGTCGGCCGAGGCGATCAAGGGACTCTACATTCACGGCAGCGTCGGTCGCGGCAAGACCATGTTGATGGACATGTTCTTTGCCATGGCGCCGTGCCAGAAGAAACGCCGGGCGCATTTCTTCGAGTTCATGACCGACGTGCACAACCGCATCGCGGCGCAGCGGCTGAAATTCAAGAACGGCGAAACCAAACAGGCGGACCCGATCCCGCCGGTTGCCGCGGACCTCTACGCCGAGGCCGAACTGCTTTGCTTCGACGAATTTACCGTCACCGACATCGCTGATGCGATGATCCTGTCGCGGCTGTTTTCCGAGCTGTTCTCGCTCGGCTGCGTGCTGATCGCCACGTCGAACGTGGAGCCGGACAATCTTTATCGCGACGGCCTCAACCGCGGCCTGTTCCTGCCCTTCATCGATCTCCTGAAAAAGTACGTCGATGTGGTGACGCTGGATTCGCCGACCGATTACCGCATGGAGAAGCTGAACAGCCAGCCGGTCTATCTGACGCCGCTCGACCAGCGTGCCGATATGGCGATGGATGCATCCTGGATGCAGGCGCTGCATGGACGCAAGGCGCAGCCGACGGAGATCCCGATGAAAGGGCGCTCCATTCATGTGCCTCTGGCCGTCGACCGCATGGCGCGCTTTTCTTTCGCCGATCTTTGCGACGCGCCGCTCGGACCTGCCGATTTCCTGGCCATCGCCGAACGCTTCGATACGATCTTCCTCGATCGCGTGCCGAAGCTGGGGGCGGATAAGCGCAACCAGACGAAGCGCTTCATCATTCTGGTCGATACGCTCTACGATCACAATATCCGCCTCTACGTGTCCGCAGCCGCCATGCCGGAGGATCTGCTGGAGGAGCGGCGCGGAACGGAGGGCTTCGAATTCGACCGCACGGCGTCGAGGCTTTTCGAGATGCGCAGCGCGGAATATCTGGCCCAGACTTCGGCCAGACGTGCCGCCGAGTGACGATCCGGTGACATGTTATCTTACGTTTACGTAAGATATTTTCGATCTAACCGATTGAAATTCCTGCTCTCAAAATAATCAATTGCCAATTTCACCCTTTGGGTCTATGCGATTGACGGCTATTGTGGATGCCCGTCACGGTATCCCGCCACGGATTTTGATCGCAAAGGATACACCGAAATGGCGCGCAACAAGATCGCACTTATTGGTTCTGGCATGATTGGTGGCACGCTGGCGCATCTCGCCGGCCTGAAGGAACTGGGCGACATCGTCCTGTTCGACATCGCGGACGGCATTCCCCAGGGCAAGGGTCTCGACATCGCCCAGTCTTCGCCGGTCGAAGGCTTCGACGCCAACCTCACCGGCGCCAGCGACTATTCCGCGATCGAGGGTGCCGACGTCTGCATCGTCACGGCAGGCGTTCCCCGCAAGCCGGGCATGAGCCGCGACGATCTTCTCGGCATCAACCTCAAGGTCATGGAGCAGGTCGGCGCCGGCATCAAGAAATATGCCCCGAACGCTTTCGTGATCTGCATCACCAACCCGCTCGACGCCATGGTCTGGGCGCTGCAGAAGTTCTCCGGCCTGCCGACCAACAAGGTCGTCGGCATGGCCGGCGTGCTCGATAGCTCGCGCTTCCGTCTCTTCCTCGCCAAGGAATTCAACGTTTCCGTCGAAGACGTCACGGCTTTCGTTCTCGGCGGCCACGGCGACTCGATGGTGCCGCTCGCCCGCTACTCGACCGTTGCCGGCATCCCGCTGACGGACCTCGTCACCATGGGCTGGCTCACCGCCGAGCGCCTCGAAGAAATCATCCAGCGCACCCGCGACGGCGGTGCCGAGATCGTCGGCCTGCTGAAGACCGGTTCGGCCTATTACGCACCTGCCGCTTCCGCCATCGCCATGGCTGAATCCTACCTCCGGGACAAGAAGCGCGTTCTGCCCTGCGCCGCGCATCTCGACGGCCAGTACGGCGTCAAGGACATGTATGTCGGCGTTCCCACGGTGATCGGTGCCGGCGGCATCGAGCGCGTCATCGAGATCGACCTGAACAAGGCCGAGAAGGAAGCCTTCGACAAGTCGGTCGCAGCCGTTGCCGGGCTTTGCGAAGCCTGCGCGACCATCGCGCCGTCGCTGAAGTAATTTCCGCGTTCCAACAGGGATAAATCCATGAACATTCATGAATACCAGGCCAAGGCGCTGCTGAAGACCTATGGCGCACCCGTCGCGGACGGCGTTGCCATCTTCTCCGCCGATGAGGCCGCCGCCGCTGCCAAGCAGCTTCCAGGCCCGCTTTACGTCGTCAAGAGCCAGATCCATGCCGGTGGACGCGGCAAGGGCAAGTTCAAGGAGCTCGGACCGGACGCCAAGGGCGGCGTTCGCCTTGCCAAGTCGGTCGACGAAGTCGTCGCCAATGCCAAGGAAATGCTCGGCCACACGCTGGTGACGAAGCAGACCGGCCCGGCCGGCAAGCAGGTCAACCGCCTCTACATCGAAGACGGCGCCGACATCGACCGCGAACTCTACCTCTCGATCCTGGTCGACCGCTCGGTCGGTCAGGTCGCCTTCGTCGTTTCGACCGAAGGCGGCATGGACATCGAGACCGTCGCGCACGACACGCCGGAAAAGATCATCACCGTCGATATCGATCCGTCCGCCGGCGTCACGGCTGCCAACATTGCTGCCCTTTCCGAAGCGCTGAAGCTCGAAGGTGCCGCCCGCGCCGACGCCGACACGCTGTTTCCGGCGCTCTACAAGGCCTTTGTCGAGAAGGACATGGCCCTGCTCGAAGTCAACCCGCTGATCGTCATGACCAACGGCCACCTGCGCGTCCTCGACGCCAAGGTCTCCTTCGACGGCAACGCCCTCTTCCGCCATGAAGACATCCGCGCGCTGCGCGACACGACGGAAGAAGACGAAAAGGAAATCCAGGCGCACGAATACGACCTGGCCTACGTCGCGCTCGACGGCAACATCGGCTGCATGGTCAACGGCGCCGGTCTTGCCATGGCGACCATGGACATCATCAAGCTCTACGGCGCCGAGCCGGCGAACTTCCTCGATGTCGGCGGCGGCGCCACCAAGGAAAAGGTCACAGCTGCCTTCAAGATCATCACCGCCGATCCGGCCGTCCAGGGTATTCTGGTCAACATCTTCGGCGGCATCATGAAGTGCGACGTCATTGCCGAAGGCGTGCTCGCGGCCGTCAAGGAAGTCGGCCTGAAGGTTCCGCTCGTCGTGCGCCTCGAAGGCACCAATGTCGAGCTCGGCAAGAAGATCATCAACGAATCCGGTCTCAACGTCATCTCTGCCGATGACCTGGACGATGCCGCCCAGAAGATCGTTAAGGCAGTCAAGGGAGCCTGAGGCAAGATGTCGATCCTCATCAACAAAGACACCAAGGTCCTGGTTCAGGGCCTGACCGGCAAGACCGGCACTTTCCACACGGAACAGGCGCTCGCCTATCACGGCACCAAGATGGTCGGCGGCATCCACCCCTCCAAGGGCGGTGAAACCTGGACCGGCTCCAAGGGCGAAAAGCTGCCGATCTTCAAGTCGGTCGCCGAAGGCAAGGACGCAACCGGCGCCAACGCTTCGGTCATCTACGTGCCGCCGGCAGGCGCTGCGGCTGCTATCCTCGAAGCGATCGAAGCCGAGATCCCGCTCATCGTCTGCATCACGGAAGGCATTCCGGTCGCCGACATGGTCAAGGTCAAGGATCGTCTCATCAAGTCCAAGTCGCGCCTGATCGGGCCGAATTGCCCGGGCGTCCTGACGCCGGACGAATGCAAGATCGGCATCATGCCGGGCTCCATCTTCAAGAAGGGCTCCGTCGGCGTTCTCTCGCGCTCCGGCACGTTGACCTATGAAGCCGTGTTCCAGACCACCAACGAAGGTCTCGGCCAGACGACGGCCGTCGGCATCGGCGGCGATCCGGTCAAGGGCACCGAATTCATCGACGTCCTGGAAATGTTCCTCGCCGACGACGAAACCAAGTCGATCATCATGATCGGCGAAATCGGCGGCTCGGCCGAAGAAGACGCCGCGCAGTTCCTCAAGGACGAAGCCAAGAAGGGCCGCAAGAAGCCGATGGTCGGCTTCATCGCCGGCCGCACGGCACCTCCCGGCCGCACCATGGGCCATGCCGGCGCCGTCATCTCCGGCGGCAAGGGCGGCGCGGAAGACAAGATCGCGGCGATGGAATCGGCAGGCATCCGCGTGTCGCCGTCGCCGGCACGTCTCGGCAAGACGCTGGTGGAAGTCCTGAAGGGCTGACCCTACCTATAGCAAGGCCGGACGGGGCGGCAGCCGCCTTGTCCCGTCCGGTTTCGACATTCGCAAGTGCGGACTTACGGCCTTGACGGCCTGGAATGAAATACGGTCGCCGGGATCCGAAAACCGGCAATGCAAACAAGTTGGGAGACGGGCGAAAGCGTCCGCAGATTCACCATGGCAAGGCAAGAAGCCAACGAGCAATTTCAGATCACCTCGTTCCTGGATGGCGCCAACGCTGCCTATATCGAGCAGCTCTATGCGCGCTATGAGGACGATCCTTCATCGGTCTCCGACGAATGGCGGTCTTTCTTCAAGGCGCTCGAGGATAGCCCCGACGATGTGAAGAGAGCGGCCAAGGGCGCCTCCTGGCAGCGCAAGAACTGGCCGATCCCGGCGAAGGGCGATCTGGTCTCCGCGCTCGACGGCGACTGGGGCGTGGTCGAAAAGGTCATCGAGACCAAGCTGAAGACCAAGGCCGAGGTCGCCGGCGTTCCGGCAGACGCGACCGACGTCCTGCGGGCGACGCGCGATTCCGTGCGCGCCATCATGATGATCCGCGCCTATCGCATGCGCGGCCACCTGCACGCCAAGCTCGATCCGCTCGGCATCGCCGCTCCGGTCGAAGACTACAAGGAACTGTCGCCGGAAGCTTACGGCTTCACCGAGGCCGACCTCGACCGCAAGATCTTCATCGACAACGTGCTCGGCCTCGAATACGCGACCGTTCGCGAGATGATCGAGATTCTCGAGCGCACCTACTGCTCCACCCTCGGCGTCGAATTCATGCACATCTCCAACCCGGAGGAAAAGGCCTGGATTCAGGAGCGTATCGAAGGTCCGGACAAGGGCATCGCTTTCAATCCGGAACGCAAGAAGGCCATCCTCCAGAAGGTCATCGAAGCCGAAGGCTACGAACAGTTCCTCGACGTCAAGTTCAAGGGCACCAAGCGCTTCGGTCTCGACGGCGGCGAATCGCTGATCCCGGCTCTCGAACAGATCCTCAAGAGCGGCAGCCAGCTCGGTCTTCGCGAAGCTGTGTTCGGCATGGCCCATCGCGGTCGCCTGAACGTGCTGTCCCAGGTCATGGGAAAGCCGCACCGCGCGATCTTCCACGAGTTCAAGGGCGGCTCCTATGCGCCTGACGAAGTCGAAGGTTCGGGCGACGTGAAGTACCATCTCGGCGCCTCCTCGGATCGCGATTTCGACGGCGCCAAGGTACACGTCTCGCTGACGGCAAACCCGTCGCATCTGGAAATCGTCAACCCGGTCGTCATGGGCAAGGCCCGTGCCAAGCAGGACATGGGCGCCACCCAGTGGGACGGCGACATCATCCCGCTCTCCGAGCGCGCCAAGGTCGTGCCGCTGCTGATCCATGGCGACGCGGCTTTCGCCGGCCAGGGCGTCGTTGCCGAAATCCTCGGCCTCTCCGGTCTGCGCGGTCATCGCGTTGCCGGCACGATGCACGTCATCATCAACAACCAGATCGGTTTCACCACCAATCCGGCCTTCTCGCGTTCGTCGCCCTATCCGTCGGACGTCGCAAAGATGATCGAAGCCCCGATCTTCCACGTCAACGGCGACGATCCGGAAGCGGTCGTCTACGCTGCGAAGATCGCTACCGAATTCCGCATGAAGTTCCACAAGCCCGTTGTGGTCGACCTCTTCTGCTACCGCCGTTACGGCCACAATGAAGGCGATGAGCCGTCCTTCACGCAGCCGAACATGTACAAGGTCATCCGCGCCCACAAGACGGTGCTGCAGCTCTATTCGCAGCGGCTGATCAGCGAAGGCGTGCTGACCGAGGGTGAAGTCGAGAAGATGAAGGCCGACTGGCGCGCGCATCTCGAACAGGAGTTCGAGGCCGGCCAATCCTACAAGCCGAACAAGGCCGACTGGCTGGACGGCGAGTGGTCCGGCCTGCATACGGCCGACAACGCCGACGAGCAGCGTCGCGGCAAGACCGCCGTGCCGATGAAGATGCTGAAGGATATCGGCCGCAAGCTGTCGGAAATCCCGGCCGGCTTCCATGCGCACCGCACCATCCAGCGCTTCATGGAAAACCGCGCCAACATGGTGCAGACCGGGGAGGGCATCGACTGGGCCATGGCGGAAGCCCTGGCATTCGGTTCGCTCGTGGTCGAAGGCCACAAGATCCGTCTCTCCGGCCAGGACTGCGAACGCGGCACCTTCTCGCAGCGTCATTCGGTTCTCTACGATCAGGAGACCGAAGAGCGCTATATCCCGCTTGCCAACCTGTCTCCGACGCAGGCCCGCTACGAAGTCATCAACTCGATGCTGTCGGAAGAAGCGGTTCTCGGCTTCGAATACGGCTATTCGCTCGCTCGTCCGAACGCGCTGACCCTGTGGGAAGCCCAGTTCGGCGACTTCGCCAACGGTGCGCAGGTCGTCTTCGACCAGTTCATCTCTTCGGGCGAACGCAAGTGGCTGCGCATGTCCGGCCTCGTCTGCCTGCTGCCGCATGGCTATGAAGGCCAGGGTCCGGAACACTCGTCCGCCCGCCTGGAACGCTATCTGCAGCTCTGCGCTGAGGATAACATGCAGGTCGCCAACGTCACGACGCCGGCGAACTACTTCCACATCCTGCGCCGTCAGCTGAAGCGCGACTTCCGCAAGCCGCTGATCCTGATGACGCCGAAGTCGCTGCTGCGCCACAAGCGCGCCGTGTCGACGCTGGCGGAGATGGCGGGCGAAAGCTCGTTCCATCGCCTGCTGTGGGACGATGCCGAACTGATCAAGGACGGTCCGATCAAGCTGCAGAAGGACAACAAGATCCGTCGCGTCGTCATCTGCTCGGGCAAGGTCTATTACGATCTCCTGGAAGAGCGCGAGAAGCGCGGGATCGACGATATCTACCTGCTGCGCATCGAACAGCTTTATCCGTTCCCGGCCAAGGCGCTCATCAACGAGCTCAGCCGCTTCCGCAACGCGGAGATGGTCTGGTGCCAGGAAGAGCCGAAGAACATGGGTGCGTGGTCCTTCATCGATCCCTATCTGGAATGGGTGCTTGCCCATATCGATGCCAAGTACCAGCGCGTACGCTACACCGGCCGTCCGGCCGCCGCCTCCCCGGCGACGGGCCTGATGTCCAAGCATCTGTCGCAGCTTGCGGCGTTCCTCGAAGACGCGCTCGGCGGTTGAGGGGTTGCGCGATGACCGGTTTTCGTTTGAAGATCGCGTCGTCGCGTTCCAGCCTTCCGCATGATGCGACGGGGGAGAAGATGGCAGCCATACAGCACCATGCCGCCTATCGCCAGGATCAAGCCCATGCCCGGTCGACGGTTGCCGTCGTCCGGGTGCTTGTGTCACGGCGCATCACCCGTCCCCCGGCCCTCTGTCGCCGGAATTCCATCTAACTCATAATGACGAAAATCAGGATTTGAACAATGGCCACTGAAATCCGCGTTCCTACCCTCGGCGAATCCGTCAGCGAAGCGACCGTCGGCACCTGGTTCAAGAAGGTCGGCGATGCCATCAAGGCCGATGAGCCGCTTCTCGAACTCGAAACCGACAAGGTGACGATCGAAGTTCCGGCGCCCGCCGCCGGCACCTTGTCCGAAATCGTTGTCCAGGCCGGCGAAACCGTGGGCCTCGGAGCGCTGCTCGGCCAGATCTCCGCCGGCAACGGCGCTGCCGCCGCTCCTGCTCAGGCCGCCGCCCCGGCAGCTCCGGCCCCGGCCGCTGCCGCCCCGGTTGCGGCTCCTGCCGTTTCCGCGCCGGCTTCTTCCATGCCGCCGGCCCCGGCCGCCGCCAAGCTGCTCGCTGAAAACAATCTCTCCGCCGATCAGGTCGAGGGCAGCGGCAAGCGCGGTCAGGTGCTGAAGGGCGATGTCATCGCCGCCGTCGCCAAGGCCTCCTCTGCGCCGGCCGCCGCACCGGCTGCTCCGGTCGCCGCGCGTGCCCCGACCGCAGTCGAGGACGTCAACCGCGAAGAGCGCGTCAAGATGACCCGCCTGCGCCAGACGATCGCCCGCCGCCTGAAGGATGCGCAAAACACCGCCGCCATGCTCACCACCTACAACGAGGTGGACATGAAGGCCGTCATGGACCTGCGCAACAAATACAAGGACATCTTCGAGAAGAAGCATGGCGTGAAGCTCGGCTTCATGGGCTTCTTCACCAAGGCCGTCACCCATGCGCTGAAGGAGCTGCCGGCCGTCAACGCCGAGATCGACGGCACCGACATCATCTACAAGAACTACTGCCACATCGGCATGGCCGTCGGCACCGACAAGGGTCTCGTCGTTCCGGTCATCCGCGATGCCGACCAGATGTCGATCGCCGAGGTCGAGAAGGAGCTTGGCCGTCTGGCAAAGGCTGCCCGCGACGGAACGCTGTCGATGGCCGACATGCAGGGCGGCACCTTCACCATCACCAACGGCGGCGTCTATGGCTCGCTGATGTCCTCGCCGATCCTGAACGCGCCGCAGTCGGGCATTCTCGGCATGCACAAGATCCAGGAACGTCCGGTCGCCATCGGCGGTCAGGTCGTCATCCGTCCGATGATGTATCTGGCTCTCTCCTACGATCACCGCATGGTCGACGGCAAGGAAGCCGTGACCTTCCTCGTGCGCGTCAAGGAAAGCCTGGAAGATCCCGAACGTCTGGTTCTCGATCTCTAAGGGAGCGCTGGATCATGTCGACATGGCCCATGCGGATGCTGCGCGGTTTGTTATGCGCTGCCGCCGCATGGATGCCATCGTCCGCCGGCGCGGACGGGCTCGACGTTTCCAAGCTCAGCAGCAACTTCGATCTTGCGTCGCTTGGCGACGCCGATCTCGCCGCCCGCTCGATCAATGTCCTGCGCATCGGCAAGGTGGAACTGACCTCCGGACGCATCGTCGCCAGCGATCCGCTTGTCGGCCCCGACCGTGCCGCGCTCGTGCGGACGGTTTCCCCCGGCGACTATCCCGTCACGCTCTATGAAGCCTTCGGCCGCATCGCTGCGGCCAGCATGCGGTTCGCCGAGGGCAAGCCGGTGCGCTGGGAGCTTGCCGTGGTCCCCGGCCAGGATGTCAATTCGCTGAAGGGCGACGAATTCTTCGGTTATCCCGTCGATGCCGGCCTCGGCTGCTACATGGATGCCGATACCTACGCGCTGATTCAGGAGCGCGAAAAGCAGGTTCAGGCGGAAAAGGCGTCGTCCGACATCAATTACTATGACGACGTTCTGGCGTCCGAGCTGGAAGCGAACGAAGAAAAATACGCCATGCACCGGCCGGTATCGGGCAAGCGGGGGAATGTCGCCATTTTCTGGAGCGGCTGGGGCGACGGTTTCTATCCGGTTTTCTGGGGCCTCGATGCCAGCGGACGGCCGCTTGTTCTCTTCACGGACTTCGGCGTAACGGAAAATGCCGACGGCCGGCGCGAGCCGGGAGGGGAATGACCATGCCGGCGCAGAACATGATAGCACGACTGGCTTCTACGCCCTGGGTCATGCTGGCATTCGCGGTCAATCCCATGCCTGCCTACGCGGAAGAATGCGTGCAGGAAAAGGCGGTCTATGTCGATATGGACAATGCCTACGAATTGCGCTTCGAGCCCATGGGGTCCGACTCGCCAGTCAGCAACAAGTTCAAGCTGGCGGTGCGCAACACCGCCGTCGTTGCCGATGGCGTCGTCATGCGCAGCGACGACCAGTTGCGCGCCGATGGCCGCATCATGTTCGAATGCCCCGAGGGTGACGTGACCGGAGCGGACCTCAGGGCCTGCACCGTCTGGCAGGGCATGGTCTACGCCTCCGACCTGAAGGGCCATATCCGCGCGCTGCCGGGGGAAGGCGAGAATGCGGCCGACCGGCTTTTCCTGCCGGCGCTTGGACCTTCGATCCAGAAGTCGTCTCTCTGGGGCGAAGGAAAGGCGACCGTCGCCCCCTGGGATGTCCTCAGTCTGAAAGGATGCTACCAATGACCGGGAGTACTGCTGTTCTTCTCGTGACCGGTGGTAGCCGCGGCATCGGTGCCGCGGTTTGCCTGGCGGCCGCCCAGCATGGCTGGGCCGTGGCGGTCAATTATGTGTCCAACAAGGATGCGGCCGAGGCCGTGGTGGGAACGATCCGCGATGCCGGCGGCGAGGCGATCGCGGTTGCCGGCGACGTCGGCAAGCCCGAGGACATCAAGTCCATCTTCGCCCAGGTCGATAAGCATTTCGGCCGGATCGACGGGCTCGTCAATAATGCGGGCATCGTCGACGTCATCCAGCGCCTGGACGAGATGACGCCCGAGCGGCTCGACCGCATGTTCCGCATCAACGTTACCGGCTCGATGCTGGTGGCGGCCGAAGCCGTGCGCCGCATGTCGACCCGGCATGGCGGCAAGGGCGGGGTGATCGTCAATCTTTCCTCCATGGCCGCCACGCTCGGCGGCGGCGGGCAATATGTCGATTACGCCGCCTCCAAGGGCGCGATCGACACGTTCACCGTCGGCCTTGCGCGCGAAGTGGCGGCGGAAGGCATCCGCGTCAACGCGGTGCGCCCCGGCATTATCGATACGGATATCCATGCGGCCGCCGGCCTGCCGGACCGGGCGCGCGATATCGCGCCGCAGCTGCCGATGAAGCGCGCCGGAACCTCCGACGAGGTTGCCGACGCCATCCTCTACCTGCTCAGCCCTCATGCATCCTATATAACGGGCGCCGTGCTCGACGTGAGTGGCGGCCGATGATCGGAATGGATCGATAACATGCAGTATATTCTCGAATTCCTCGGCCTCATGGCGGTGTTCTCGATCTTCATCGTCGTTCCGGGCGCCGATTTTGCCGTCATCCTGCGCCAGAGCATCGTCCATGGCCGCCGCGCCGCCATGATGACCGGGCTCGGCATGGGCTTCTCGCTGCTCTTCCATATCAGCTACACCATTCTCGGTCTCGGCCTGATCGTGTCGCAGTCGCTTTTCCTGTTCAGCCTGATCAAATGGGCTGGCGTGGGCTACCTCGTCTATCTCGGCATCAAGTCCTTTCGCCAATCCGGCCTTCAGGTGAAGGACGTCGAGATCACCGAGGAGGATCGCAAGCCGGTCTCCGTCTGGCGCTGCCTGGCGACGGGGTTCATCACCAATGCACTCAATCCGAAGCCGGTGCTGTTCTTCCTGTCGCTGTTTTCGACGCTGGTCCATCACGACACGCCGGCGCTTATCCAGTTCAGCTACGGCATCGGCATGGCGACGGCGCTCGTCGCCTGGTTTGCCGGCGTTTCCACCTTCCTCACCGTCAAGCCGGTGCGCGATCGCTTCATCGCGTCGGGCAAATGGTTCAACCGCATCACCGGAGCGGCGCTCGTCGGCTTCGGCATCCGCCTCGCCTTGGCACGGGCGACTGACTAACAAATATATAGAACAAGGAAATCAAACATGTCCTACGATGTGATCATTATCGGAACCGGTCCCGGCGGCTATGTCTGCGCAGTCAAGGCAGCGCAGCTCGGCCTGAAGGTCGCGGTCGTTGAAAAGCGCGCGACCTATGGCGGCACCTGCCTCAACATCGGCTGCATTCCGTCCAAGGCGCTGCTGCACGCTTCCGAAGTGTTCCATCATGCCGGCCATGGCATGGATGCGCTCGGCGTCGAGGTTGCCGCGCCGACGCTCAATCTTTCGAAGATGATGGCGCACAAGGATGCGACCGTGAAGTCGAACGTCGACGGCGTCGCCTTCCTCTTCAAGAAGAACAAGATCGATGCCTTCCAGGGCACCGGCAAGATCGTTGCCGCTGGCAAGGTCGCCGTGACGGCCGAGGACGGCAAGGTGACGGAGATCGAGGGCAAGAACATCGTCATCGCCACCGGCTCCGATGTTGCCGGCATTCCGGGCGTTCCGCTCGAAATCGACGAGAAGGTCATCATCTCCTCCACCGGCGGCATTGCGCTCGACAAGGTGCCGGGCAAGATGATCGTCGTCGGCGGCGGTGTCATCGGTCTGGAGCTGGGGTCGGTCTGGTCGCGCCTCGGCGCCAAGGTCACGGTGGTCGAATATCTCGACAGCATCCTCGGCGGCATGGACGGCGAAGTTTCCAAGCAGTTCCAGCGCATGCTGGCCAAGCAGGGCATCGAGTTCCATCTCGGCGCCAAGGTGGTCGGCGTCGAAAAATCGGGCAACGGCGCGAAGGTCACTTTCGAGCCGGTCAAGGGCGGCGACAAGGTCGTGCTTGACGCCGATGTCGTTCTCGTCGCCACCGGCCGCAAGCCCTACACGGCGGGTCTCGGCCTGGAAGAGGCTGGCGTTGCGCTCGACAATCGCGGTCGCGTCGAGATCGACGGTCACTTCAAGACCAATGTCGCCGGCATCTATGCCATCGGCGATGTCGTGAAGGGTCCGATGCTCGCGCACAAGGCGGAAGACGAGGGTGTGGCGCTCGCTGAGATCCTCGCCGGCCAGGCTGGCCATGTGAACTACGACGTCATCCCGAGCGTGGTCTACACGCAGCCGGAAGTCGCCTCCGTCGGCAAGACCGAGGAAGAGCTGAAGGCCGCGGGCATCGCCTACAAGGTCGGCAAGTTCCCGTTCTCCGCCAACGGCCGCGCCCGCGCCATGCTGGCGACGGACGGTTTCGTCAAGATCCTCGCCGACAAGGAAACCGATCGGGTTCTCGGCGGCCATATCGTCGGCTTCGGCGCCGGCGAGATGATCCACGAGATTGCCGTGCTGATGGAATTCGGCGGTTCGTCCGAAGATCTCGGCCGTACCTGCCATGCGCATCCGACCATGTCGGAAGCCGTGAAGGAAGCAGCGCTCGCGACCTTCTTCAAGCCGATCCACATGTAAGAACCGGCGGTTTCCGCCGGGTTCCGCGCCAGGATTGCAATGCTTGCCCGATGATGCGATGAACGGGGCTCCCGTGCATCGCATCATCGACTCGTTCTCATCAACAAAGCAAGCATGTCACGTCAAATCCCTGCCGCACACTTTTCCCTGAAACTTTTCGTTGCGACCGCGCTCGCGTTCCTCGTCACCGTTGCGGCACCCGCGCATGCCGAAACGCAGGTCGCGGGCTGGCCGCAGGCGGTCAGCGACCTGCCGGTGGAACAGGGTATCCGCTTCGGCACACTCCCGAACGGCATGCGCTTCGCCATCATGCATAATGCGACGCCGTCCGGTCAGGTGGCGATCCGCTTCCGCATCGGTGCAGGCTCGTTGCAGGAGCGCGACGATCAGCAGGGTCTCGCGCATTTCCTCGAGCATATGGCCTTCAAGGGATCGACCCATGTTCCCGAGGGCGAGATGGTGCGCACCCTCCAGCGCCTCGGCCTGGCTTTCGGGGCTGATACCAACGCCTCCACGAGCTATGGTGAAACCGTATATTCGCTCGATCTGCCGGAGGCCGATGCCGAAACGGTTTCGACCGGCCTGATGCTCATGCGCGAGACGGCCAGCGAATTGAAGCTCGATGCCGGCGCCTTCGACCGCGAGCGCGGCGTCATCCTTTCGGAAGAGAAGCTGCGAGACACCCCGCAATATCGGGGCGGGATCGGCTTCCTCAATCAGCTGCTGCCGGGCCAGCTCGTTCCGCGACGCTCGCCCATCGGCAAGACCGATATCATCAGCAACGCTCCGGTCGATCTGCTGCGGGACTTTTACCGAACGTATTATCGACCGGATCGTGCCACCCTGATCGTCGTCGGCGACATCGATGCTGCTGCCATCGAAGCCGATATCCGCAAGCGCTTCGGCAATTGGACTGCGGCCGCGCCCGCACCGGCGGATCCCGACCTCGGCACGCCTGAAAAGCATGCGGAACGTGTCGGCACGGTCGTCGTGCCCGGCGGCGCGACCCGCGTGCAGATCGTCTGGACGCGGCCCTACGACGTCGCGCCGGATACCGTTGCCAAGCGCCGTGCGCAGCTGGTCGAGGATATCGGCCTTGCCGTCCTCAACCGGCGCCTTTCGGTTCTGGCGCAGCAGCCCGATCCGCCTTTCGTCAATGCGCAAGCCGGCGCCCAGGATGTGTTCAAATCGGCCCACGTCGCGATGATTGCCGCCGACAGCGATCCGGCAAAGTGGCAGGCCGCGCTTGCCGCTATCGACCAGGAGCAGCGCCGTATCGCGCAGTTCGGCGTCGACCAGAGCGAGATCGACCGCGAAATCGCCGAATATCGCTCGATGCTGCAAGCCGCCGTCGGCGGAGCGGCAACGCGCACGAGCCCGGATATCGCCGGCACGCTGAACTGGAGCGTCGGTGAAAACCTGGTCTTCACCTCGCCTGCGGAAGATCTCTCATTGTTCGATACCGCGATGAAGGGGCTGGCGGCGGACGAAGTCAATCAAAGTCTTCAGCGGGTCTTTGCCGGCAATGGTCCGCAACTCGTGCTGCAAATTCCGCAAATGCCGGATGGCGGCGATGCGGCCGTCGAAAAGGCCTATGCCGCTTCGCGCGCCGTAGCGGTGACGGCGCCGGAATATGCCGCCTCCGTTGCATGGCCTTATACCGATTTCGGAAAGCCGGGCGATGTCGTCGAACGGCGCGCGGTCGACGATCTCGGCATTACGATGGTCCGTTTTGCCAACGGCGTCCGCTTGACCATCAAGCCGACCAAGCTGCGCCTGGACGAGGTGCTGGTGCGCGCGGAGATCGGCCGTGGCCGGCTGGACCTGCCACGCGACCGCCCGCTGCCGATCTGGGCGGCGCCGGCGCTGCCGCTGTCCGGCCTGAAGGCCATCAGCTATGACGACATGCAGAAGGCTTTTGCCGCGAAAGTGGTCGGGAACGATTTCTCCATCCAGGACGCCGACTTCAAATTCGAGGGTGCCACGCGGCCGCGCGATCTGCAGACGCAATTGCAGCTCCTGACGGCCTATGTCGCCGATCCGGCTTACCGTCCCGATGTCTTCAAGCGGGTCCAGCAAGCCTATCTGAACACGCTCGCCCAGCTTCAGGCGACGCCGGGCACCGTCTTCCAACGCGATTTCTCCAGTCTTTTGCATTCCGACGATCCGCGCTGGACATTCCCGAGCCGGACGCAATTGCTCGATGCCAGGCCGGAAGATTTCGAGGCGTTCCTGCGGCCGCTTCTTTCCAAAGGGCAGATCGAGGTCATTATCGCCGGCGATGTCGAGGTCGACGATGCCATCCGCATGACCGCACAGACCTTCGGCGCGCTGCCGGCCCGTGGCGATGCAAAGGATCAGGCCGCCGATACGGGGGTGCACTTTCCCGCACCGACGCCGAATCCGGTCGTCCGGCTGCACGATGGGCGAAACGATAGCGCCGGCGCTGCCGTCGCCATGCCGATCGGCGATTTCCTTTCCGATCTGCCGAGGGCTGCTGCCGCCAATGTGACCGGGGCGATCCTGCAGAACCGGCTCATCGACCAGTTCCGGGTCGCGGAAGGGGCAACCTACAGCCCGCAGGGCGATGTCGATCTCTCGCGATCGATCCCCGGCTATGGTTTTTCCTATGTCTATGTCGAGACGACGCCCGCCAAGGTGGATCATTTCTTCGATCTGGTGGACAGGATTACGGCCGATCTGCGCGACGGAGACGTTTCGTCCGACGAGCTGGAGCGGGCCAAGCTTCCGATCATCGAGGCGGTAAAGAGAGCGCAGCAGACCAACAGCTACTGGCTTCAGAACCTGCACGGCGCCCAGACGGACCCTCGGCGCCTGGAGCGGATTCGCAGCAGCATCAGCGGCTATCAGGCGGTTACCGCAAAGGATGTCCGCGCCATCGCAACGACATATCTCAGGCCGGAGGCTTCCTGGCGGCTGAAGATATTGCCGGCGAACGGATCGGCCGTGCGTTAAAGCACTCCGCCCGGCCACCCGGCAGCAAGAGCGGTTCCGCGTTTCACGGAATCGCCGAACCGCTCTATCTCTTTAGTTCGTATGCGATTGCGCACGGAGAACCGCTGCGCACTTGCCCTCCATCGCGCTGATCGCACCGTTTCACCGGCTGATCGTCGCGATCATGCTTGCCGATTTCGCCAGGCGCATGCGGGAGGTCAGTTCGCGGCCGTCACCGTAAAGCCCTGTTGTCGCAGCAGCGCCACGAGGCCCTGGTCGCCGACGAGGTGCAGTGCGCCGACGGCGATAAAGACATTGCCCTTGTCGAGGATCGGCACAGCCCGCTCTGCCATCACCTTGTTGCGGTCGAGAATGATGCGCTGCTCGAAAGCGGCGGTATCGTCGTCCGAAATCTTCTGGTCCGGCTCGATCACCTTCAGCATCGGGATCATCGCGCCGATATTGCCGGCAAGATAGAGATCGGTCATCGTTTCATTGACGTCGTTGATCCTGTCGCCCAGCTGAAGCGTCTGCATCAGCGACTTCAGATGCAACGCGATCGGAAGATCGCTCATGGCCTTGGCCTGCTCGGCAAGCGTTTCCAGGCCCCTGACCTGCTTGCCTTCGGCGGCGGCATCGGTCGCGAGCTTCTGGTCGAGGAACTTCGCTCCGGCCGCCTTGCGGCGCACCTCGCAACCCGTGACCTCGAAGGAGCTCGATATCAGCCATGGCTGCATGCGCGAAACGGCGGCAAGCGTCAGGCCGCGCTCCTTCAGCCCTGCCTCCAGGCGTGCATTGTCTTCCGGCGACAGATGCTCGCTGATGGTCGAGCCGTCGGTGAGCATGGTCAAGGAGGGATTGGCGAAAAGGGCTGCCGCCGCCTTCTTGTCGTCCAGAATCTCGTCGGATTCGACGACGATGGTATCGGCTTCGGCCGCAGCGTCGGCCGCACCCTTCGGCATGGTGAGCACGCGCGAATCCGAGACATGCATGGTGCCGAGCAGCCATGACGGCTTCAGGCCGGGCTTCTCGATCTTCCAGAAGATGCCCTTGCCATTTTCCACCTTGTCGCCGGCGGCGATGATGGAAGCGTATTTTGCCGGATCGCTCTTTTCAAGCTCGGACATGAGATCCTTACCACCGCATCTGTCGGATACCGCTCCTTCGGCATGGGCCGGCTGCAGCGTCAGCAAGGTCGCGAGCAGCAGGATAGCCAGCATCAACGGAAAGGCTGTGGCAAACCAGAGCAGGATATCGCCGCGCGTCGGCTTCACCGACCGCATCGTCTTGGATCCGAGGGCAGAAATCATCGAAATCTTCCATTCGCAGACGGCGTGAATCCTGATGCAGGAAAGTGGCTTTCAGGAGACACGCCGACAGATGCTTCTGCTCTATGCGTTCGAGACGGAGATTCCCTTAACGCGCGAGGTTAATCTTTTATTACGCGCGCGGATGGGCGCGATCGTAGACTTCGAGCAAACGCGAGGAATCGACGCCGGTGTAGACTTGCGTCGTCGACAGGCTGGCGTGGCCGAGCAGTTCCTGGATGGTGCGCAAATCGCCGCCTCCGGCCAGCAGATGGGTGGCAAAGGAATGACGAAGCGCATGGGGTGTCGCGGTATCCGGCAGGCCGAAGGCGCCGCGCAGCTTCTGCATGCCGTGCTGGATGATGCCTGGCTGCAGCTTGCCGCCGCGCGCGCCGCGAAAGAGCGGGCCGCCGGCATCGAGATGATAGGGGCAGATCGCTCGGTAGTGGTCGACCGCTTCGACGACGATCGGCAGCAGCGGCACCAGCCGCGTCTTGTTGCCCTTGCCGGTGATGCGCAGCGAGGTTGCGCCTTTCGGCATGTCCTCCGGTTTCAGATCGAGCGCTTCGGAGATGCGCAGGCCGCAGCCGTAGAGCAGGATCAGCACGGCCGCGTCGCGCGCGGCGATCCAGGGCTCCTCGTGCAGCTGCGCCTCGTCGCTGACGACCGTGATCGCCTGCTTGTCGGACAGCGGCTTGGGAAGCGACTTCGGTTGTTTCGGCGAGCGCACGGCGGCGGCTCCGGCAGCGTTCACCAGCCCCTTCTTTTCGAGGTAGCGCAAAAGTGAACGAAGGCCGGCGAGATTGCGCCCCAGCGATCGCGCGCCGGCGCCATCCTTTCGGCGTGCGGCGAGAAAGGCGCGGAAGTCTGCGGGGCGCAGCGCGTGAATATCCGCAATCGTCGCCGGGCCGCCGAGATGGCCGGTGAGAAAGGTCAGGAATTGCCGCGTGTCGCGCTCGTAGGCGGTCAGCGTATGGGCTGCAAGCCGCCGCTCCTGACCCAATGCCTCGAGCCAGCGGCTGCGTTCGGCCATCAACCTCGGGTCGGCGATGATCAACAATTCGTTCAGTGGAAAACCCCTTGAAATTCGGATTCCTTCTGCCACTTTGAAGGAAGGAAGGTTATGGAATCGCTAACTTTCCCGTAGCCGCGCTGCCTTTCCCCGTGCCGGGGATGCGGCTGCACTTCAAAAACTGCACATCGGCCGATTTCCGATCCCGGATGATCCGGCCGATCCATGCGAGGCGCTTGTCATGCTTCGATCATATTCGATTGCGAAAGAATATATCCCAACCATTCAGGACACTTCATGGCACGTCGCGGTTCGATAACTGCACTGGGACAGCTTGCAGAAACGATCGCTCTCGTGTCTCAGGGCCAGCCGGGACATATCGTCGATACGCTGATCGCCGAGCGCGGGCAGAAGATCGTGCGCAATCCGCTATGGCCGGTCATGCGCCCCTTTCTCTACACGCTGCTGCGCTACAACAAGGCGATCGAATTTGCCGATGACGTCGCCAAGCTTTCGGGCTTCCAGTGCTTCGAATATATGAGCGATCTGCTCAGGCTCGATATCGGCGTGGCCCATGCGGAGCGCATTCCGGCCTCCGGCGGCTTCATTCTCGTCAGCAACCATCCGACGGGCATTGCCGACGGCGTCGCCGTCTTCGACCTTCTGAAGTCGCGCCGGCCGGATATGATGATCTTCGCCAATCGCGATGCCGTGCGGGTCAATCCGCGTTTCGCCGAGATGATCATCCCGGTGGAATGGCGCGAGGAATACAAGAGCAAGCCGAAGACGCGCGAAACGCTGCAGCTGACCAATCGCGCCGTCGCCGACGGCAAGGTCACGGTGCTGTTTCCCTCGGGCCGCATCGCCTATTGGGCGAATGGCAGGCTGAACGAGCGCCCGTGGAAGACATCGGCCGTGGGGCTGGCGCGCAAATACAACCTGCCGATCCTGCCCGTGCATCTGACCGCGCGCAATTCCGGCCTGTTCTACTGGTTCGCCAAATGGTCGACGGAACTGCGCGACATGACGGTGTTTCACGAGCTGCTCAACAAGCGCGGCGACCGCTTCGATTTTCTCATCGGCAACCTTATTCCCGTCGAGCATCTGGACGGCGACGTCAACGAGGTCACGAAGGCGCTGGAGAAGCACACGGTCGTCGACCTTGCTGCCGACGACAATGCAACCTTCTCGCCGCTCGCTCCTTCCAAAGACGACGACAGCCTGGTTCCGCATTCTCTTTGATATCGGAATCGGTTAAACCCCGGAGCATGCAACTTCGCTCCATGTTTGCCCAGAATTATCGCTCCCTGCGCGCGATCCGGATGGATCTTTCCGATGTCAACCTGTTCATCGGCGAGAACGGCGTCGGAAAATCAAACCTTTATCGTTCGTTGCAGCTGGTGCAGGCGGCGGTTCGCGGGCGGCTGGCGCATGAGATTTCCAGCGAGGGCGGCATGTTTTCGGCCATGTGGTCGGGCAAGCGGCGTTCGCATGAGCCCGCCCGCATCCGTTTCGATGTGGAGCTGCTCGACCCGGAAAGAGCGGCGATCTTCCGCTACTGGATCGAAGCGGGCATGCGTCCGCCCTGCGCATCCGCCGGATTTCCGCTGGAACCGCAAGTCAAGGCCGAGGAACTGTCGGTCGAGGCCGGGCGTCGGCCGGTGACGATGATGAAGCGCGAAGGTCCCGGTATTTCCGTGCGCGGAGAGACCGGCCGCATGGATCAGCACCGCGAGCAGGCCCTGACCTCGGAAACGGCGATCGCGCTGCTCGGCGATGCCGGATATTTTCCCGAAGTCGGCACCTTCCGCCGTGCCGTCGATGCCTGGCGGTTTTATCATGGCTTCCGCACCGATCGCGGTTCGCCGCTGCGGGCGCCATGCCTTGCGGTCACGGCGCCCATGCTGGACGAGGACGGAGCCAATATCGCCGCCGTCTTCGCCACCCTCGTCCATACGCGCGAGGATACCGTCGAATTGGATCGTGTTCTTGCCGCAGCGCTCGGCGGGGCGCGGCTCGTCGTGCCCGAACCGCAGGAAACGGCGGATTTCGGCCTGATGCTGCCGGAGTTTCCCAACCGCGTCTTCCAGCCGCGCGAGCTCTCCGATGGCCAGATCCGCTTTCTCGGCCTTGCCGCGGCGCTGATGTCCTATCGCCTGCCGCCGCTGATCGCGCTCAACGAGCCGGAGGCGAGCCTGCATCCCGACATGCTGCCGCCGCTCGCCGACATGATCGCCGAGGCCGCCAAGACAAGCCAGATCTGGATCGTCACCCATTCCGAGCTTCTGGCGCAGGCGGTGCGCGAGCGTTGCGGCGCCAGGCCGCGCCGCGTGGTCCGCGAAGACGGCTCCACCTGGATCGACGGCATGCGGCTTACCGGCGAAATCGGTGACGACGATGAATAGCGGCAGCCGGGCAATGCGGGTTTTCTTTTGCGCCTGTCCGGGGCATGGTCTGCCGCAATGAGTAAAGATTCTTCCGATCTGTTCGGTGCGCTTTTCGAGGCGGCGCCCGCAAAACCTGTGATGGCCCGCACGGTTCCGGTTCTCGTTCCGCTGCCGGCGCCAAGAGCCTATTCCTACGCCGTGCCTGAGGGTATGGCGGTGGTGCCGGGTTCGGTGGTGCAGGTGCCGCTCGGGCCGAGGCAGGTCATCGGCGTCGTCTGGGACGGCGATGACGACGACGGTGTCGATCCGAAGAAGCTCCGGCCCATCAGCCATATGTTCGATTGCCCGCCGCTCGGCAGGCATATGCGCGATTTTATCGACTGGGTTGCCGCCTACACGCTTTCGCCGCCGGGGCTGGTGGCGCGCATGGCGCTGAGGGCGCCGGCCGCCTTCGATCCCGAACCGATGATCGAGGGATTGCGCTTCATCGGAGGCCAGCCGGAGCGCCTGACGCCGGCGCGCGCCAAGGTGATGGAGATTGCCGCCGACGGATTGTCGTGGACGCGGCTTGGCCTTGCGCATGCGGCCGGCGTTTCCACCAGCGTCGTCGACGGGCTGATCTCGCAGGGCATTTTCGAAACCATCTTCCTGCCGCCGCCGCCGGTGGTCGCCAGGCCCGATCCGGAATTCACAGGATCGCGGCTGCAGGGGCCGCAGAAGGATGCGGCCGACGAAATCCTGGCCGACGTGCGCAAGGGCGAATTCGCGGTTTCGCTGATCGATGGCGTCACCGGCTCCGGCAAGACGGAGGTTTATTTCGAAGCCATCGCCGAAACGCTGAGGCGCGGCAAGCAGGTGCTGATCCTGCTACCGGAAATCGCGCTGACGGCAAGTTTTCTCGAGCGCTTTCAGGATCGCTTCGGCGCCAAGCCGGCCGAATGGCATTCCGATCTTGCGCCGAAGATGCGCGAGAAGGTCTGGCGGCAGGCTGTGACAGGCGAGGTCAGGGTGGTGGCCGGGGCGCGTTCGGCGCTGTTCCTGCCCTTCGAGGATCTCGGGCTGATCATCGTCGACGAAGAGCATGATCCCGCCTACAAGCAGGAGGATCGCGTCTATTACAATGCGCGCGACATGGCCGTCGTGCGGGGCCGCATCGGCGATTTTCCCGTGGTGCTCGTTTCGGCGACGCCTTCTGTCGAAAGCCAGGTCAACGGCCAGAGCGGGCGCTACACGACCATACACCTGCCGACGCGCTATGGTGATGCGGCGCTTCCCGATCTGCATCTGATCGACATGCGACGGCATGCGCCGGAGCGCGGCGGCTTTCTCTCGCCCGTCATGATCCGCGCGATCGGCAAGACCGTTGCCAAGGGCGAGCAGGCGCTGCTGTTCCTCAACAGGCGCGGCTATGCGCCGCTGACGCTCTGCCGGGTCTGCGGCCATCGCTTCCAGTGCCCGCAATGCTCGAGCTGGCTGGTGGAGCACCGGTTCCGCGGCCAGATCCAGTGCCATCAATGCGGCTATGCCGAGCGCACGCCGGAGGCTTGCCCCGAATGCGGCACGCTCGATCATCTCGTCGCCTGCGGGCCGGGCGTCGAGCGCATCGCCGAGGAGGTGGAGCGGCATTTCCCCGACGCACGGACGATCGTGCTCTCTTCCGACATCATGGGTGGGGTCAAGCGGCTGAGGCTGGAGCTCGATGCGATCGCCAAGGGCGAGGCGGATATCGTCATCGGCACGCAGCTCGTCGCCAAGGGCCATAATTTTCCGCTGATGACGCTGGTCGGCATCGTCGATGCCGATCTCGGACTTGCCAATGGCGATCCGCGCGCCGCCGAACGAACATTCCAGCTGCTGTCGCAGGTGACGGGACGCGCCGGGCGAACCGGCCTCAAGAGCCATGGATTGCTGCAGACCTACCAGCCGCAGCATCCCGTGATGCAGGCGATCGTCTCAGGCGATGCCGGCGCCTTTTACGAGCGCGAGATTTCCGAGCGTGAAAGGGCCATCCTGCCGCCCTTCGGCCGGCTCGCCTCGATCATCGTCTCGGCCGATACGCGCCAGGATGCGGAGACCCATGCCCGTGCCATGCGCAGCGCCGCCCCGCAGGTGTCTGGTATTTCCGTGCTCGGGCCGGCCGAGGCGCCGCTTGCCCTGGTGCGCGGCCGCCATCGCTTCCGCCTGCTCGTGCACGGCCGGCGCAATTCCGACATGCAGGCATATCTCAGGTCCATGCTGTCGCAATCGCCGAAGGAGCGCGGCTCCGTGCAGGTGCAGCTCGATATCGATCCGCAAAGCTTTCTGTGATTGATGCCGCAGATATTTTGGCTGCGCCTTCCCCTTGCAACGCGGATCATGCCATAAGTCAGCCGTCTCACTTGACTTGATTTGCGCGCAGCTGATTGGGGGCGACCGATGGAGCTTTATTTTCCGACAGAATTCGGCGAGCGGCTTGCCTACTGTTCGGCTGCCGTTACGGCGCTGATCGGCCTCTTCCTGATGTTTGCCCCCGGTTATACCTACCGTTTCCTCAAGCTGCAGGTGAAAGAGGGGCGGTCCGAAGCCTATGCGGAGGCGCGCTCGGCCGGCGGTTTCATGCTCGGTTTCGGCTTGGTGGCGATCCTGCTGGCGCAGCCGATGATTTATCTCGCGCTCGGGGCTTCCTTCGGCGTCGCGGCTTTCGGTCGGATCCTGTCGCTCATGTCGGATCGTGGCAGCATACTCCTGAGTCTTCTCCTTCTGGTTGTGCAGGCGATTCTGGCCGCGCTACCTTTTCTCTACGGGCTGGGCTATATTTGAGCCGAAAACGGCTCCGGGGCTGGCTTATTCGCCCGCGCTATCCCCATGCTTTTCGAATTTTGACATCATAAATTCGCCCGAATGGCGTATTCGGCGAATACGCGTGTTGCGAGTCTCAATATCCTATGTTAGACGAACCCCGAATTTCGGATGAGGCAGGAGCGCGCTCCTGCTGATTTCTGGGGGAAATCAAAACGAATTCAAGGGCATGCGGCTTCCGTCATCCGGGAGTCGGGTTCTTGGGTTGAAATCAGGGAATTTTGTGCCCGTGGCAGACACATCCCAGCATGTTTCTGGCGTTGCAGAACGATATGCCTCGTCGCTGTTCGAATTGGCCCTCGAAGAGGGTGCCGTGCCGGCAGTGACCGCCGATCTCGATCGGTTCCAAGCCATGCTCGACGAAAGCGAAGATCTGAAGCGCTTTGTCCTCAGCCCGGTCTTCTCGGCCGAAGAGCAGGTCGGCGCGATTGAAGCGTTGGCGAAGAAGGCTGGCTTCGGCGCCTACGTCACCAATTTTCTGAAGCTTGTGGCCAGCAACCGGCGCCTTTTTGCGCTGCCGGGAATGATCAAGGCTTTCCGTATCATCGCCGCCCAGCATCGCGGCGAGATTTCCGCCGAGGTAACCTCGGCCCATGCGCTCACCCCCGCGCAGGAAGATGAATTGAAGGCGGCGCTGAAGGGCGTCACCGGCAAGGACGTGGCGATTGCCGTCACCGTCGATCCGTCGATCCTCGGCGGCCTGATCGTCAAGGTCGGTTCGCGTCAGATCGATACGTCCCTTCGCACCAAACTCTCCACCCTTAAGCTTGCATTGAAAGAGGTCGGCTGATGGATATCCGCGCGGCGGAAATTTCCGCAATTCTGAAAGATCAGATCAAAAACTTCGGCAAGGAAGCTGAAGTCTCCGAAGTCGGCCAGGTTCTCTCCGTCGGTGACGGCATCGCCCGCGTCTACGGTCTGGACAACGTTCAGGCCGGCGAAATGGTCGAGTTCCCCGGCGGCATCCGCGGCATGGCGCTGAACCTCGAAGCCGACAACGTCGGCGTGGTTATCTTCGGCTCCGACCGTGACATCAAGGAAGGCGACACCGTCAAGCGTACGGGCGCGATCGTCGACGTTCCGGTCGGTCCGGAGCTGCTCGGCCGCGTCGTCGACGCCCTCGGCAATCCGATCGACGGCAAGGGCCCGATCAACGCGACCCGCCGTTCGCGCGTCGACGTCAAGGCTCCGGGCATCATCCCGCGCAAGTCGGTTCACGAGCCGATGTCGACCGGCCTCAAGGCCATCGACGCTCTGATCCCGGTTGGCCGCGGCCAGCGCGAGCTTGTCATCGGCGACCGCCAGACCGGCAAGACCGCCATCATTCTCGATACGATCCTGAACCAGAAGGCCATTCACGATGCCGGCCCGGACAGCGAAAAGCTGTACTGCGTCTACGTCGCCGTCGGCCAGAAGCGCTCGACCGTCGCCCAGTTCGTCAAGGTGCTCGAAGAGCGTGGCGCCCTGAAGTACTCGATCGTTGTTGCCGCGACCGCTTCCGATCCGGCTCCGATGCAGTTCCTGGCTCCGTTTGCCGGTTGCGCCATGGGCGAATACTTCCGTGACAACGCCATGCACGCGCTGATCGGCTACGACGACCTTTCCAAGCAGGCCGTCGCCTACCGCCAGATGTCGCTGCTGCTGCGCCGCCCGCCGGGCCGCGAAGCCTATCCGGGCGACGTTTTCTACCTGCACTCGCGCCTCCTCGAGCGCGCTGCAAAGATGAACGACGAGAAGGGCGCCGGTTCGCTCACCGCTCTCCCGGTCATCGAAACGCAGGGTAACGACGTTTCGGCCTTCATTCCGACCAACGTGATCTCGATCACCGATGGCCAGATCTTCCTTGAAACCGACCTGTTCTACCAGGGTATCCGCCCGGCCGTTAACGTCGGTCTGTCGGTTTCGCGCGTCGGTTCGTCCGCCCAGATCAAGGCGATGAAGCAGGTTGCAGGCTCGATCAAGGGCGAACTCGCCCAGTATCGTGAAATGGCCGCCTTCGCCCAGTTCGGTTCCGACCTCGATGCCGCAACCCAGCGCCTGCTGAACCGCGGTGCCCGCCTGACCGAGCTTCTGAAGCAGCCGCAGTTCTCGCCGCTGAAGACGGAAGAGCAGGTTGCGGTGATCTTCGCCGGCGTCAACGGCTATCTCGACAAGCTGCCTGTCGCGCAGGTCGGCAAGTTCGAGCAGGGTCTGCTGTCCTACCTCCGTTCGGAAGGCAAGGAAATCCTCGACACCATCCGCACCGAAAAGGCCATCAGCGACGCGACGAAGGGCAAGCTCACCGCTGCTCTCGACAGCTTCGCCAAGTCTTTCACGTAATCGGGCCCAAGCTCTAGGACGGACCAGGGATGCCTTCACTCAAGGATCTGAAAAACCGGATCGCCTCCGTCAAGGCGACGCAGAAGATCACCAAGGCGATGAAGATGGTCGCCGCGGCGAAGCTTCGGCGTGCGCAGGAGGCGGCCGAAGCCGCCCGGCCTTATTCGCAGCGCATGGCCGCTGTTCTGGCCAACATCTCGGCTGCCGTCAGCGATGCCGACGGCGCGCCGCTGCTGATGACCGGGACCGGCAAGAGCGATGTGCATCTGCTTGTCGTCTGCACGGCCGAGCGCGGCCTTTGCGGCGGCTTCAACTCGCAGATTGCGCGCTTCGCCCGCGATCATGCCCGCAAGCTTCTGGCCGAAGGCAAGACGGTAAAGATCTTGACCGTCGGCAAGAAGGGCTATGACATTCTTCGCCGCGAATACGCATCGCTGATCGTCGAGCGCAAGGAACTGCGCGACGTCAAGCGTATCGGCTTCGACAATGCCGATGCCATCGGCAAGCGCATCATCGAGATGTTCGAGGCCGGCGAGTTCGACGTCTGCACGCTGTTCTATTCCGAATTCAAGTCGGTGATCAGCCAGGTGCCGACGGCGCAGCAGCTCATTCCGGCTTCGGCTCCGGCCGTCGTCGAAGAAGATGCGGCCCATAAGGGCGCCGTCTACGAATACGAGCCGGATGCGGCATCGATCCTCGCGGACCTAATCCCGCGCAACATCTCCGTCCAGATCTTCCGCGCGTTGCTCGAAAACGTCGCCGGCGAGATGGGCGCCAAGATGAGCGCGATGGACAATGCGACGCGCAACGCTGGTGAGATGATCAACAAGCTGACGCTGAACTACAACCGTCAGCGCCAGGCACAGATCACCAAGGAATTGATTGAAATCATTTCGGGCGCGGAAGCGCTCTGAGGTTAGGGAAAGAGGGTAAGAATATGGCTGACGCAGCTACCCCTGCAGGTTCTGTCGGTAAGGTTACGCAGGTTATCGGCGCCGTTGTGGACGTTGCTTTCGAAGGCGAGCTCCCGGCGATCCTGAACGCGCTTGAAACCGACAACAACGGCAATCGTCTGGTTCTCGAAGTCGCACAGCACCTCGGCGAAAACTCCGTTCGCACGATCGCCATGGACTCGACCGAAGGTCTGGTCCGTGGGCAGCGTGTCAACGACACCGGCGCACCGATTTCGGTTCCGGTCGGACATGAGACGCTGGGCCGCATCATGAATGTCATCGGCGAGCCGGTCGACGAAGCGGGTCCGCTCAACACTGCCAAGAAGCGCGCCATCCACCAGGATGCTCCGTCCTACGTCGAGCAGTCCACGGAAGCGCAGATTCTCGTCACCGGCATCAAGGTCGTCGACCTCCTCGCTCCTTACGCGAAGGGCGGCAAGATCGGCCTGTTCGGCGGCGCCGGCGTCGGCAAGACCGTTCTTATCATGGAACTGATCAACAACGTCGCCAAGGCGCACGGTGGTTACTCGGTCTTCGCAGGCGTGGGTGAGCGTACCCGCGAAGGCAACGACCTCTACCACGAAATGATCGAATCGGGCGTCAACAAGCATGGCGGCGGCGAAGGCTCCAAGGCCGCGCTCGTCTACGGTCAGATGAACGAACCGCCGGGCGCCCGCGCTCGCGTCGCTCTCACCGGTCTGACGGTTGCCGAAAACTTCCGCGATGAAGGCCAGGACGTTCTGTTCTTCGTCGACAACATCTTCCGCTTCACGCAGGCAGGTTCGGAAGTGTCGGCCCTGCTCGGCCGTATTCCTTCGGCCGTGGGCTATCAGCCGACGCTCGCCACCGACATGGGCCAGATGCAGGAACGCATCACCACGACGACGACGGGCTCGATCACCTCGGTTCAGGCCATTTACGTTCCGGCCGACGACTTGACCGACCCGGCACCGGCAACCTCGTTCGCCCATCTGGACGCAACGACGGTTCTGTCGCGCTCGATCGCTGAAAAGGGCATCTACCCGGCCGTCGACCCGCTCGACTCCACCTCGCGCATGCTCGACCCGCTGGTCGTCGGCGAAGAGCACTACGAAATCGCTCGTAAGGTTCAGTCGACGCTGCAGCGCTACAAGGCCCTGCAGGACATCATCGCCATCCTGGGCATGGACGAGCTCTCCGAAGACGACAAGCTGGCTGTTGCCCGCGCCCGCAAGATCGAGCGCTTCCTGTCGCAGCCGTTCTTCGTCGCCGAAGTCTTCACCGGCTCGCCGGGCAAGCTCGTTGCTCTCGAAGACACGATCAAGGGCTTCAAGGGCCTCGTCAACGGCGAATACGACCACCTGCCGGAAGCTGCCTTCTACATGGTCGGCTCGATCGAAGAAGCGATCGAAAAGGCCAAGAAGCTGGCTGCCTGATCAGGCCAATCCATCGGCGCGCGGCATTGCCCGCGCGCCCTTGCCTTGCGAATAAGACAATCGAGAAGTGACGGGCCATGGCTGACAATTTCAATTTCGAACTGGTTTCTCCGGAGCGCCTGCTGCTGTCGGAACAGGTCATCGATGTCGTCATTCCTGCCACCGAAGGCGAGATGACCGTCATGGCGCATCACGCGCCGACCATGACCACCATCAAGCCGGGCGTCGTCAAGGTGCATTCGGCTTCGGGCAAGAAGCAGGATTACGTCGTTTTCGGCGGCTTTGCCGATATCCTGCCGACCGGGTGCACGCTGCTCGCCGAATCCGCCGTGCCGGTGGAAGACATGAGCCGCGACGAGCTGGATCGCCGCATCAATGCCGCCAAGACCGAGCTTGAAGACGCCGAGCATCACGAGCACAAGTCGCGCCTCGAGCATTTCATCATGGAGCTCTCGCATCTGCGCGGCTCGATCCCGCAGGATTGATGCGATCCGCGTATTGATGAACGAGATGAAAGCGGTCCTATGGGCCGCTTTTTTGTTATATCAAGAATAAACCTCCACCTACGGTGGAGGACTGGACGAGTTTTACACGGTAGTTGAGAGACCTCCTGCTTGAACCTCTGGTGTGGCCCAGACTTCAAACAAGGAGGTTATATGGATGAGCAATCGCTCTCGCATGCGACGTGGGACTGCAAATATCACGTTG
>UBYA01000022.1 GCA_900469615.1 Hyphomicrobiales bacterium
GCCATGGCCGCGGCCATGGCATTGGCCGCCGCCACATCGTTAAGGCCGGATACGACAATCGTCTCCTCGGTCTTCGGCTTCGGCGGCACGCGGAACGTCACCTCGGTCAGCAGCCCGAGCGTCCCATGCGAGCCGGCCATCAGCTTGACCAGATCGAGGCCTGTGACGTTCTTCATCACCCGCCCGCCGGCCTTGACGATCTCGCCCCTGCCATTGACGAAGCGGACGCCAAGCAGGCTGTCGCGCGCGGCACCGCTGACGAAACGGCGCGGGCCGGAGACGTTGGCGGCGAAAATGCCGCCGATCGTCGGCTCGCCTTGCGTCGCCATCAGCGGCCTGTGATCCATCGGCTCGAACGCCATCATCTGGCCGCCCTCGGCAAGCGCCGCGTCGATCTCTGCGACCGGCGTGCCAGTACGGGCGGTCATGACCATCTCGCCCGGATTATAGGCGACGATGCCGGCAATGCCGCGCGACGACAGCACCGCGTCCGACGCAACCGCATTGCCGAAGCCGGATCGCGTATTGCCGCCGACGATCGCCAGAGCAGCGCCGCGCGCCGTATGATCGCGGATGATGGAGGCTGCTTCCTCCTCCGTCGTGGGTCGAAATTCGTTCATGCGGCGTTGCGTCCGTCGAGCGGGAAGACCTTGGACGGGTTGAGGATCCAGCCCGGATCGAAAGCGGCGCGAACCGACATCATCTGGGCAAGATCGACATCCGCATATTGATGCCGCATCAGGTCGCGCTTCTCGATGCCGACGCCATGCTCNNCGGCATCGACGCAGAGGCGCAGGATATCGTTGCCGGCCGCTTCCGCCTTTGCGGCATCCTCGGGATCGTTGGCATTGAACAGGATAAGCGGATGCATGTTGCCGTCGCCGGCATGGAAGACATTGGCGACGCGCAGACCGTAGCCATCGACGATCTCGCCTGTCTTCTTCAGCACATGGGAGAGCTGGCTGAGCGGCACGGTGCCGTCCATGCAGATGTAATCGGCAATGCGGCCGGTCGCGCCGAAAGCGGACTTGCGGCCTTTCCAGATCAGGGCAGCTTCCGTCGCCGACTGGCATTCGCGCACGGTCTTGACCTTGTGATTGCGGGCAATGGCGACGATGCTCGCAAGCATATCGTCCATTTCCGCCTCGGACCCCTCCACCTCGACGATCAGCAAAGCCTCGACATCGAGGGGATAGCCGGCCTTGGCGAAGGCCTCGCAAATCCCGATCGCCGGCTTGTCCATGAACTCGATGGCGACGGGAACGATGCCGGCGGCGATGACATCGGCGACGCATGCGCCTGCTTCCTCGGAACTGTCGAAGCCGAACAGCACCGGCCTTGCGCCCTCCGGCTTGGCAAGCAGCCGCACGGTCGCCTCGGTAACGATGCCGAGCTGGCCTTCCGAGCCGCAGACGAGGCCGAGCAGATCGTAGCCGGCAGCATCCAGCGCCTTGCCGCCGAGATCGATGACGGTGCCGTCGGTCAGCACCAGCTTGACGCCGAGCAGATTGTTGGTCGTCACACCGTATTTCAGACAGTGCGCGCCGCCGGAATTCATGCCGATGTTGCCGCCGATGGTGCAGGCAAGCTGGGAACTCGGGTCCGGCGCGTAGAAAAAGCCATCGGCCGAGACGCTTTCGGAGATGTGCAGGTTCGTCACGCCCGCCTGCACGGTCGCGGTTCGGTTGGCGTAGTCGATGTCGAGGATACGGTTCATCTTCGAGAGACCGAGAACGACGGCATCCTCTTGCGGAATGGCGCCGCCGGACAGCGACGTGCCGGCGCCGCGCGGCACCACGGGAATGCCGTAGCGATGGCAATATTTCATGACCGCCGCCACTTCCGCGGTCGAGCGCGGCAGCGCGACAGCGAGCGGCAGGCGGCGATAGGATACGAAGGCATCGGTTTCGAAGGGCACGAGCTCGCGCGGCTCGTGGATCAGACATTCCGGCGCCAGGAGATCGGCCAGATCTGCCACGATGGCGCTGCGGCGAGCCAGAACATCCGCTCGGGGTTCCAGAAATGAAATGGCCTCGGCCATGCCGTCCTCCTCCTGCATCCGATTTCGGGCGCAGCCTCCTTTTAGCGCATAACTGGCTTAGCGCTTTCCCAAATTCGGCGCAAATGATAAGCATTTATTCTAAAACAGGAAATAATTGTGCATGACCAATTTAGGGGATCTCGAAATCTTCGCCAGCGTCGTCGCCACAGGCAGCATGTCGCTGACCGGCCGGGCGCTCGGCTTTTCGCCCGCCGTCATTTCAAAGCGCATAAAGCGGCTCGAAGACAGGCTCGGCACGCGCCTTCTACAGCGCACCACGCGGCAGATTTCATTGACGGAAGCCGGTCAGGGCTTCTACGACCGCGTGCTTGCCATTCTCGCCGGCCTGGAAGAGGCCGAAGCCTATATTGCCGGGCGCTCCTCGCAGATGCACGGCACGCTGAAAATATCGGCCCCGACATCCTTCGGCCGCCTCCACATCGCGCCGCATCTGAAGTCCTTCATGCAGGCCCATCCGGGACTGGCGCTCAACCTGGTGCTGAGCGACGAATTCGTCGATATCGTCGGAAGCGGCTTCGATCTTGCCATCCGTATTGCGGAGCTTACCGATTCCAGCCTCGTCGCCCGCAGGCTCGCGCCGGTGCGCCGCGTGCTCTGCGCATCGCCGGCCTATATCGCGACCCACGGCATGCCGCAGGATATCGAGGACTTGCGCCGGCATATCTGCCTGCCGGCACACAACCACGATCCGTGGCGGCTGGAGGGACCGAAGGGAAGCCTGATCTTCCGGCCGGAGGGCAGGCTCATCACCAACTCCAGCGAAGTCGTCCGCGAAGCCGTCATCGCCGGCCTCGGCATTGCGCTGCGCTCCACCTGGGACGTCGGCACGGAACTGCGCGAGGGCCGCCTCGTTCAGGTGCTGCCGGCCTATGAAGGCTCGCACAACGTCACGCTTTCGGCCGTTTACCCAAGTCGACAGTTCCTGCCGGCCAAAGTGCGCGTCTTCATCGATTTCCTTGCGGAACTTTACGGGCCTGTTCCCTATTGGGAGAGGTAGAATGCCCTTTCGAGACTGGAGGAGATCGCCATGTCCGTACCTGAGATCACTCGCTCCGATCTTGCCCCTGATGCAAAGACGCGCTTCACCGTAGCTCTCGGCGACATCACCAAATTCCCGGTCGATGCCATCGTCAACGCGGCCAACAGCAGCCTTCTCGGCGGCGGCGGCGTGGACGGCGCGATCCATCGCGCCGCCGGGCCGGACCTCGTCGCCGAATGCCGGACGTTGAATGGATGCAAGACCGGGCAGGCGAAGATGACGGGCGGATATCGCCTGCCGGCAAGGCACGTCATCCACACGGTCGGCCCCGTCTGGAATGGCGGCGATCACGGCGAGGAGGAACTGCTTGCCGGCTGCTATCGCAACAGCCTCGGCATTGCCCGGCAACACCAGCTCAAGACCATCGCCTTCCCCGCCATATCGACGGGCATATACCGCTTTCCTGCGGAGCCGGCGGCAGGTATTGCGATCCGCACCTCCCTTGCCGAAAGCAGGGATGGCGCCTTCGAGGAGGTGATCTTCTGTTGCTTCGGCGAGGAAATGGCGGCGCTTTACGAGCGCTTGTTGCCGCAAGCGCTCGCGGACGTCTGACGGTTAGAGCAATTCCAGGAAAANNTTCCGTGAAACGAGGAACCGCTCTAGCGCGCCAGATCGAGATAGGCGGAAGCGACCGAGGCGTCGATATCGGCCGGTACGGGGATGACGCAGGCCTCCCTGCCAAGACCGCCCGTGGCGACCCGCTCCAGGCACCGGGCCTGCAGCGCAAAGCCGAGATCCATGGATTCGACGGTATTGCCGAGCGGGCGCGGGCCAGCGAGATTGGCCATGTGACCACCGCCAAGGATGTGGAAGGCGCGGCCGTCGTGCAGGCGCACCGTCTCGATCTGCTCGGCCTCATAACGATCGATAGCCGCGACGGCAGGACTGTTGCGGAAGCCCTCGACATCGATTTCATGCGGGAAGTGGCCGCCGTTCATCAGAATGGCGCCGTCCTTGATCAACGGCAGATCGGCTGCCGTGATGATGCCGGCATAGCCGGTGACGGTCAGCAGAATATCGGCGGAGCGGATCGCAGCCTCGCGCAACGGGGTCGAAAAGCCGTCGAGGTGCGCCTCAAGCGTCGTGACCGGATCGATATCGACGACGCTGACGGCGGAAAACGCATTGCGGAAGCATGCCGCCGTGCCCTTGCCGCAGGCGCCGTAACCGAAGACGGTGACGCGCTTGCCGTTGGTGGAACGGTTGGTGAAACGCAGGTAGCTCTCGAACATGCTCTGCCCGACGGCATGCCGGTTTTCCGCGAACTGCTTGATCGGGCTGTCGTTGATGACGAGGATCGGCATGTTGAGCCTGTCACGCATCGGCATGAGCCGGGTGCGGCCGGAGGTGGTTTCCTCGGTGCCGCCCATAAGTCCGGCGTAGGGTCGTTCAGCCGCGCGGGCAAAGAGATCGCCGCCATTGTCGAGCAGCAGGTCCGGTTTCTCCTCGATGATCGCATCGAGGCTCGCGCCATGCTCGTCGGCATTGCGGGTCTGGGTGGCAAAGACCTTGATCCCTTGGGCACGAAGATAGTCGACCGTTTCGGGCTGCGTGCTGTTGAGATTGCCGGTGCAGACGAGGCCCGCGCCGCCGGCGCGCAGCGTCATCAGCAGCGCGACCGTCTTCGGCTCCAGATGGATGCCCGTGCCGATGGTCAGGCCCGCAAATGGCCGCGTGTCGCGAAATTCCGCCGCCGTGGCGGCCAGCAGGCGGCAGCTGCGCGCCACCCAGTCTATACGGGAAAGAGAAGAAGGCTGCTCCATGATGCGCTCCTGCCGGCCGGTTCGATGCCGCGATCTGGCACGACGGGAAATACCCTGTCGATGGACATTGCGATGCGCCACATGGTAGAAAATCTGCCAGGGCAGTCCGATCGCGGCGGATAATCCCGTCAAGGCTGTACGGCTCCCGCCTTGCTCAGCCAGTCCGCGAGCCGGACAAGAGCCGGATCCTTTATATCGCTGCTGCGGATGCTGAGACTGTATCCGGCCGGTCTTCGGATGAAGCCGTAAGGTGCGACCAGGGTGCCGCGATCGATATCGTCGCCGATGGCGGTACGCGGCGCGATGGCAATGCCCAGGCCTGAACGGGCCGCGCCGATCGCAAGCAGCAAATCCTCGAAGTCGCGGCTGCCGGCAAAGCGGACGGGGGCATGACCGCTCTCCGCGAACCAGTCGCTCCAAAGGCTCGGAGCCGACCGGCTTGCAAGGGCGACAGCCCCCGCGAGCGCCGGGACGCCGGCAGCAAGCCCGAGGCGGCCGGCCATGTCAGGCGTCGCAACCGGGCCAAACTCATCTTCCATGAAGCGGATGGCGGTAACATCGCGCGTCGGCCTGTATTCACCGCCCATCACGACCGCCTCGAGATCCGGGCGCTTGGCCAGAGGTTCCACCACAGCCATCGGCACGATGTCGACATCGATATCCTGAAGCGCAGCCTGCAGGGCGGCGACGCGCGGCATGAGCCACCAGACGGCGAAGGCCGAGGGAACGCCGAGCCGGATGGAGCGCCGGCCTCCGATCGACAGCTCCGCCGAAGCCCGCGTCAGAATGCCGAAGGCGACGCCCACGGCATCGGCGAACGCCCTGCCCTTTACGGTCAGCACCAGCCTGCCGTTTTCCCGCTCGAACAGGGCCGTACCAAAGTGGGCCTCCAGCACGTTCAACTGCTGCCTCACGGCGCCGCGCACCACCCCAAGCTCGTCGGCAGCCTTCAGGATGCTGCCGCGCCGCGCCACGGCATCGAAGGCGCGCAATGCGTTCAGAGGCGGCAAGCGTCGGGATGAAACGGATTCGGACGGCAAGGTTTTATCTTTCTTTTCAGTGCGATCGGGCCGGCAACCAAGCAGCTGCGTCATCTGCGGCATGAAAATGCTGTTCAATGTCGCCTTCAGCACAATCGCTGGCGAATATCAGAGGCCAAATCCTCGCCTTTTTACCTACCCACCACTCAATAAATTTGTGGGGAAATACCATATAGCACTCTATGGAGAGCAAATTTTTTCCACATGATGCTAATATAGAATCAGTCCTTCACTCCAACTTCCCAAAAGGTGAACCGACAATTGGCCATTCTCAGCCGCATAGCAAATGACGTGCAACTCATGTTTCGGCGTCCGCCGCGGCAGCAATATGCCGCGCTTTGTTATCGGCTGAAGAAAAAGACGGGCGATATCGAGGTGCTGCTGCTGACCAGCCGCGACACCGGCCGCTGGGTCATTCCGAAGGGATGGCCGATGCCGGGCAAACTCTCGCATGAGGTTGCGGCCCGCGAAGCCTACGAGGAGGCCGGCGTCCGCGGCACGGTGGAAACGGAGCCGCTCGGCTCTTTCGGCTATGACAAGCTGCTGAAAGATGGAATCCAGATACCGTGCCGGGTACAGGTCTATGCGCTGGAGGTCAGCGAACTCGTCAAGAACTTCAAGGAGAAGGGCGAGCGCTCGCTCGAATGGGTTTCCTGCGAAGACGCGGCCGGACGCGTCCGCGAACAGGAATTGAGTGACATCATTCTCGGCTTCGGCCGGCGGGCGGCCAAACCGGCTGTGGCGGTGCAGGCGAAGTAAGCCACATTACTCACAAGAAACTGTGCCAGAATACGTGGCGGATATTGCGCGCCGCATCGGTCAGCGCAATACGAGAGTTTTGATTCAGAGATTTGCATGCCCGACCGACCGGCCACGCCATCAAAAAGGACGCTCGATAAGGACCTCGACAAATTTACCTATGTCGAGGATGCGACCCATCACGTCACAAAACGCCTGGTAGCGCCCGGCCTCGGCCTGATCTTCCTTGGCCTCGCCATGGTTTTTGCCGGCATTTACGTGCTCGACCAGCCGCGTGCGACGCTGATCTTCGCCGCCGTGGCCCTTGCCGGCTACATGGCCATGAACATCGGCGCCAAGGACGTGGCCAACAATGTCGGCGCTGCCGTGGGCGCGCGCGCGATCACCATGACGCAGGCGCTTGTCATGGCGGCCGCCTTCGAAATCCTCGGCGCGATGATTGCCGGCGGCCCGGTCATCGACACGATCTCGACGCACATCGTCGACACCAACCGCATCATCAGCATCGGCAAGCTTGCCTGGCTGATGATGGCCGCACTTCTCGCGGCCGCGCTCTGGATCAACTTCGCCACCTGGCTGAAGGCGCCCGTCTCGACCACGCATACGATCGTCGGCGCCGTCGTCGGCGCCGGTGCGGCGGCGGTCGGCCCCGAACTCGTGAATTGGAACATGCTGGCGGCAATTTCCGCCGGCTGGGTGGTGACACCCTTCCTCGGCGGCGGCATCGCGGCCGGCATCCTGTTCTTCATCGAGACCTTCATCATCTACCGCGACGACAAGATCGCCGCCGCCAGATACTGGATTCCGATCCTGATCGGATTGATGGCGGGCTCCTTCTCGGCTTACCTCGTCGTCCAGCTCGAGCCAAAGGGCGCCATACCGTCGCTGCTGAATCTTGCGATCGGCGTCAGCCTCGGCCTTGTCGTCTGGCTCTGCGCAAGGCCGCTGGTGGCGGCGCAATCTATCGGGTTGGAAAACAAGAACAGCTCTCTGCGCAAGCTTTTCCGCCTGCCGCTGATCTGTTCGGCGGCGCTGATGTCCTTTGCGCACGGCGCCAACGACGTCGCCAACGCCATCGGCCCCCTGGCTGCCATCGTGCGCGATATCGGCCTTGGCGGCTCGCTTGGCGTGGTGGCCGAAACGACGACGCAGAAGGCGCCCTTCTGGGTCGTCATGATCGGCGGTTGCGGCATTGCCGTCGGCGTGCTGCTATACGGCCCCCGCCTTATCCGGCTCCTCGGCGAACAGATCACCAAGCTCAATCCGATGCGGGCCTATTGCGTTGCCGTGTCCGCGGCCCTCACCGTCATCGTCGCCGCCTGGTTCGGCTTCCCGGTAAGCTCGACCCATATTGCGGTCGGCGCGGTTTTCGGAGTCGGTTTTTTCCGCGAATGGTCCACCAGCCGCTCCAGGCGGCGCTTCGACTATATGCGCAAGAAGGCCGAGGCCGCCGGCATTCCCTGGAGCGAGCCGGACAATGCGGACGAGCGCAATCCCGACGAGGTCCATCGCCGGCGTCTCGTGCGCCGCTCCCATTTCATGACCATCGTCGCCGCCTGGGCGATCACCGTGCCCGTCGCAGCCCTTCTTGCCGCCGCCGTATATTGGGTTATGGTCGCGCTCTTCATTTAGAACGGTTCGGTTTTTCATCGGATGCATGAACCGCTCTATCTTTCATTGTCTCGCAATTCCGGACGGAAGGCCGCCCCGCGCCTGTTCCGGAATCGCTTCAGGGGGTAATCCATGCGCGCCAATTTCCGCATGCAGCGGCTGTTCGTGACTTCGGACATCAAGGCCGGCATCGCCATCGAAGCCGACCAGGATCAGTTCAACTATCTCGCCAATGTGCTGCGCATGGAGGACGGCGCCGAACTGCTCATCTTCAACGGCCGCGACGGCGAATGGAAGGCCAGCGTCTCCTTTCCTTCCCGCAAGCGCATCCTGTTGACGCCGGTCGAGGAGACGCGCCCGCAACCGGCCCCGTCCGACCTGCATTATCTTTTCGCGCCCTTGAAGGTGGGGCGGCTGGATTATCTCGTGCAGAAGGCCGTCGAGATGGGCGCCGGCCTGCTGCAGCCGGTCATGACGCAGCATGTTCAGGGCAAGATCACCAATCTGGACAAGGTCAGGGCCAATGTCATCGAGGCTGCGGAGCAATGCGGCATCCTCGGCATTCCCGATGTGGCGGAACCGGTGAAGCTTGCCGATCTGCTCGCCCGCTGGCCGCGCGAGCGGCGCATCGTCTATTGCGACGAAGGCGATGCCGGCCAGAATCCGCTACCGCTGCTGACGCAGGTGAAGGAGAAGCAACTGGCGTTGCTGGTCGGCCCGGAAGGCGGCTTTTCCGAAGAGGAGCGCGCCCTTCTGCGCAGCCTCGATTTCGTCACCGCCATTCCGCTCGGCCCGCGCATCCTGCGCGCCGACACGGCCGCCGTCGCCGCCATGGCGGTGATCCAGGCCGCGATCGGCGACTGGAACTGAGCCATCATCCGAGGACCGCAACGAGGGTTGCCGCGATCAGCAGGATCGCCAGCGAAATGTTGACGATCCGCGAGACCCGCGGATCCTGCAGAAAGCGGGACAGGGAAGCGCCGAGAAGAAGCCAGACCATGTGGATCGCGACGATCATGCCCGTCAGCAGCGCGATCTTGGCGGCGGCGTCCAGCAGCCGCTGGTTTTGAAACAGGCTGACGCCGGCGAAGACGGCGGCGATGGCCAGATAGGCCTTGGGATTGGCGACGGCGAGCAGGAAGCCGCCGGAGAAGGCCGGAGCGTGCGCCTGATCATCGCGGCGCGACAGCGGCGGGGCGGTTGCGATCTTGAAGGCGAGATAGAGGATGTAGACAGCCGAAACGGCCGTCAGCATGAAAGCGCCATGCGGCACCGACAGCAGGATGGCGATGACGCCGGCCGCCACGGCGAGCAACACCGTCACCGTACCGGCGATAAGGCCGGAGACGTAGCCGAGCGACCGCCGGAAGCCATAGGCCGCACTCATCGCCGTCGCGCTGATCGTCGACGGGCCTGGGCTTCCCATGACGACCAGCGACGCCAGAAGCAGCGTCAGTATAGAATAGCAAAGGCCGTTTGGTCCCATCATCGATATGCTCCGACGGTTGTCAGTCGAAACAGGACTAGCGATGAAAAGGGCCGGATGTCTTGAACGCTTGTGCAAATATGCCGGGGCTGACACGGCTGTGATGCGCTTGCGAGACATAAAATCCTATTTTTTTGAACGACCCTTGAAAGAAATTCACTTGCACCGTACCTCAATCCGCGTCAATCACCCTCCAATTGACCTGCGGCTGGCGCGGGTTTTCCTCCGAGATCTAAGGTAATACCATGGCGCGCGACACCACCGACCAGACTCCGCTCTCCTCGGTCTCGGAAATGACGGCCTATCTGGCCGCCGGCAGCAAGCCGAAGGAGAAGTTCCGCATCGGCACCGAGCACGAGAAATTCGTGTTTTTCCGCGCCGACAACAGCCCCGTGCCCTATTTCGGCGATGCCAGCATTTCCGCGCTGCTCAAGGGGCTGCAGGCAAAGAGCGGCTGGGACCCGATCATGGACGGCGGCAACATCATCGGGCTTGGCGAACCCTCGGGCATGGGCGCGATCTCGATCGAGCCGGGCGGCCAGTTCGAGCTCTCCGGCGCGCCGCTCGAAACTATCCACGAGACCTGCAGGGAATCGAACAACCATCTGGCGGCGGTGCGCGAGATCGCCGAGCCCATGGGCATTCGCTTCCTCGGCATCGGCGGCAGCCCGAAATGGACGCTGGCCGAAACGCCGCGCATGCCGAAATCGCGCTACGAGATCATGACCCGCTACATGCCGAAGGTCGGCACCAAGGGGTTGGACATGATGTATCGCACCTGCACGATCCAGGTGAACCTCGACTTCTCGTCCGAAGGCGACATGCGCCGCAAGATGCGCGTGTCGATGAAGCTGCAGTCGCTGGCGACGGCGCTCTTTGCCTCCTCCCCCTTCACGGAAGGCAAGCCGAACGGGCTTTCCTCCTGGCGCGGCGACATCTGGCGCGACACCGACAACCGCCGCAGCGGCCTGCTCGACTTCACCTTCCGTGACGATTTCGGCTTTGAAGACTATGTGAAGTGGGCGCTCGACGTTCCCATGTATTTCGTCGTCCGCGACGGCCGCTATCACGACTGCACGCACGTCACCTTCCGCCAGTTCATGGACGGTGCGCTCAAGGGCGAAATCGCCGACTGGGAACCGACGATGGGCGACTGGACGAATCATCTCTCGACCTTGTTCCCCGACGTACGCCTCAAGCGTTTCCTGGAGATGCGCGGCGCCGATGGCGGTCCTTGGCGGCGCATCTGTGCGCTGCCGGCTTTCTGGGTCGGCCTGCTCTATGACGACGAAGCCCTGGCGGCCGCTGACGAACTGACCAGGGACTGGAGCTTCGACGAAGTCAACGAGCTGCGCGACGTCGTGCCTGCCCAGGGCCTGAAGCCCTCCATCAAGGGGCACAGCCTGCTGGATGTGGCCCGCGAAGTGATCGGCATTTCCCGCCTCGGCCTGAAGAACCGCGCCCGCCTGAATGGCGATGGGCAGGACGAAACCGTCTTTCTCGCGCCACTCGAGGAAGTGCTCGCCAAGAAGGGCACGCTCGCCGACGATCTGCTGATGCTCTATAACGGTCGCTGGAACCAGTCGGTCGAGCCGATTTTCGAGGAATATCAATATTGATGGCGGCATGACCGTCTTGCCCACCCGGGCGGCATGACGGCAGAAACCGGTATGCGCTGCCTTTTTTCCCGCTATACTGTTGCAATATGCGCCGCGTGATTCCAGAGCGGCCTCATAGCGGGGAAAGGGACTTCGATGCTGCCACTCTTCGACATGATGATGCAGGCACAGAATGGCGCCGCCACGGAGGCCATGGCCAAGCAATTCAACCTTGCGCAGGAGCAGGCGACCAAAGCCATGGCCGCGCTGATGCCGGCTTTTTCTTCCGGCTTCAAGCGCAGCGCGACCGACCCGTATAATTTCATGAGCGTGATGCAGGACATCTCCTCCGGCAACTATGCCAAATATTTCGAGGATATGAGCAAGGCCTTCACGCCCCAGGGCATTGCCGATGGCAATGCGGTGCTGGCGCGGCTGTTCGGTTCCAAGGAAGTCTCGCGCGCGATCGCGGCTCAAGCCGCGCAAATGACGGGGGTCGGCCAGGAAATCTACAAGCGCATGCTGCCCGCCATGGCCGATACGCTGATGGGCGGCCTGTTCAAGGAAACCAGCGGCCAGATCCCGCAGATGGCCAATCCCTTCCTCAATACCGACATGGGCGAGATGATGCAGGGCTGGCTGCAGAGCATCGGCTTTGCGCCGAAACAGCAGCCGACGCCGCAGGCCAGCATCTTCGATAACCCGTTCACGCAGGCGATGGAGCTGATGTTCGGCGCCGATCCGGTCAAGCGCGAGAAGCCGGTGCAAGCCAATCCCTTCCTCGACAACCCATTCGCCAAGGCTTTCCAGGACATGATGCGCAACTTCCCGATGGCCGCCGAACCGCCGAAGGAAGAAGCCAGGGCGAAGGAAAAACCCGCCGCAGGCGTCGACATGGCCGCCTATACCGATATGTTCAACGCAATGTTCGACAGCGGCCTGGATGTGCAGAAGAGCTATCAGAAGAACATGGAAGCGATCTTCGACAGCTATTTGAAGCCGCAGGAAAAGCCGGCGCCGAAACAGGAGTGACGTCCGGGTTTCCGACTTGGCCCGGATTCACTGTTCGTAATTCCGCACAGCCCGTACACATTGCGCCCGGTTATCAAACACTGAGACGAAGCCTATCTCTGTTTTCATCTTGAAAGGAGACAGCCATGTCCAGCATCGATCAATCCGGCAGCTTTACCCTCGGGGACCGTAAGGTCAAACGGCTCGGCTACGGCGCCATGCAGCTCGCGGGCCCCGGCGTGTTCGGCCCGCCGAAGGACCGAGAAACCGCGCTCGCGGTCCTGCGTGAAGCCATCGCGTCCGGCGTCAACCATATCGACACCAGCGATTTCTACGGTCCGCATGTAACCAACCAGCTGATCCGGGAAGCACTGCATCCCTATCGCGACGATCTCGTCATCGTCACCAAGATCGGCGCGCGGCGTGGCGCGGATGCATCCTGGCTGCCGGCTTTCTCCGCCGATGAACTGAAGCAGGCGGTGCACGACAATCTGCGCAACCTGCAGCTCGACGTGCTCGATGTCGTCAATCTTCGCATTATGCTCAACCCGCATCACCCGGCAGAGGGCTCGATCGAGGCGCCGTTGACCGCCCTTGCGGAGCTCCAGCGGCAGGGCCTGGTGCGCCATATCGGACTGAGCAACGTGACACACAACCAGATCGCGGAAGGCCGCAAGATTGCGCAAATCGTCTGCGTGCAGAACCTCTACAACCTGGCGCAGCGCACGGACGACGCATTGGTGGACCAATTGAATCGGGATGGCATCGCCTACGTGCCGTTCTTCCCGCTCGGCGGCTTCACGCCGCTGCAGTCCTCAGCGCTTTCCGATGTCGCCGCGCGGCTGAACGCGACGCCGATGCAGGTGGCGCTTGCCTGGCTGCTGCAGCGCGCGCCGAACATCCTGCTCATCCCCGGCACCTCGTCGCTTGCGCACCTTGAGCAGAATATCGCCGCCGCCGACCTGAAGCTGCCGGATGATGCGGTCGCCGAACTCGACCGCATCGCCGGGGCCGGCCACGCCTGACGCGATCCCTCAGCAATCCGGGCCCGCCCGGGCAGGCAGCCCGAGCCGTCTCGTTATTCCGATATTGTCGAGAAACACATCATCGTGGCTGACGACCAGAAGCGCGCCGTCGTAAGCCCGCAGCCCGGCTTCGACCGCCGCGATGGAATCGATATCCAGATGGTTGGTCGGTTCATCGAGGATCAGCAGCGGGGGCGGCACCGAGCCGCCAAGCACGCAGGCAAGGCCGGCGCGCAGAAGCTGGCCGCCGCTGAGGCTTGAAACGACCTGCAACGCGGCATCCGCCCTGAACATGAAGCGCGCCAGGGCGGCGCGGCAGGCATTCTCGTCCGCATCCGGATTGATCCGTCTGAAATTGTCGCGGATCGAAAGCGATGGGTCGAGGAGGCTGACCCTCTGGTCCAGCAAGGCCGAGGAGACGACCCGCACCGTTCCGCTCCAGGGCTTCAACGCACCGGAAATCAGCGCCAGCAGCGTCGTCTTGCCCGAGCCGTTCGGCCCGGTGACGGCAACGCGCTCCGGCCCGGTAATGACAAAGTCGAAGTCGCTCAAGATCGGCCGTTCGGGCTCGTAGCCGGCGCTGACGTCCTCCATCCGCAGGACGATCCTGTTTGCCGGCAATGCCGATGTCGGCAGCTTCACCGTCAGCGGCTGCAGGATCTCGATCTTTTCGCGGGCGGCGGCGGCATCCTGCACGGCCTGGACGCGACGTCGTTCGGCAAGCCGGGTGCTCTCGCCGCCCGTCATCTCGCTTCGCTCCTTCAAGCCGCCAAGCATGATGCGGGGAATGCCGCCCTTGGCCGCCATCTTCCGGCCTGCCTTATCCCGCCGGGCCTGCCGCTCCATTGTCGCCTGCGCGCTTCTTTCGACTTCGGCAACGCGTTTCTCCGCTTCGGCGACATCATGCTCGGCTGCCGAAAGCTCCAGCGCCTTGCGCTCGCGATACCGGCTCCAGTTGCCGCCATAGCGCGATGCGCCGAGCGACGTCAGCTCGACGATCGCATCCATGGTATCGAGCAATTCCCGGTCATGGCTGACGACGATGGCGCCCGCTCGCCAGCCCGCCAGCAGCTCGATCACCGCGGCGCGACCGTCGCGGTCCAGATTGTTTGTGGGCTCATCGAGAATCAGGAAGTCGGGATCGTCGACGATCAGTGCGGCGAGACCGCAGCGGGTGCGCTGGCCGCCGGACAAGGTTACGAGACGGGCCTCCGCCGTGACACCCAGCCCGACACGGTCGAGCGCCGACGCGATGCGCGCCTCGAGCGTCCAGTCCGCCGAAGCGAGTTCTTCGCTCGTCGCCTCGCCGGCCTCCGCGCGCTTCAGCACGGCGAGCGCCTCGGTCGCACCGAAGAGATCGGCAACGGTTTCATCGGCCCGCACCTGCACGCTCTGTCGCAGAATGCCCAGCCGGCCGTTGAAGGAGATCCTGCCGGAAAGCGGCGGCAATTCGCCGGCGATGAGCTTGATCAGCGTCGTCTTGCCGACGCCGTTGCGCCCGACAAGGCCGGTGCGCTCGCCGCCGAAGCTCAGATCGAGATTGGAAAGAAGCGGCCGGCCGTCAGGCGTGGACCACGAAAGACCGGATAGAACGATGGATATGGGCATGAGCAATAATTTCCCCGATGGCAAGGCTGAACGGCATTGCGGTCGAGGTGGAATCCATTGCTGCACACATCCTGTTGGTATCGCGGATGCCCGTAAACTAGGCGACAAACCGCTTCAGTTCAAGCCCGACGGGAAAAGTCCGGGCGGGTTCAACTCTTGGCGTCGACGGCATCGAGGAAATCGATGACCCGCTTCCAGGTGAGATCGGCAGCCTTGGCATCGTAATCGGGCAGGCTGGCATCGGTATAGAGGTGGCCACCGCGGCCGGGATAGGTGAAAATTTCGGCCGATATGCCGGAGCGATCGGCCGCCTGCCGCCATTCGGCGACGTCTTCAGCCGGCTCGAATGGGTCCGGGTCGGCCAGATGGAGCTGCAGCGGCAGGCCCTTGCGCGCATTGTCGGCAATGGCGGCGATGCCGTGCAGAAACAGGATGCCGGCGGTCTTCTCCCGCTTGGGCCAGAGGCTTGCGGCAACGGCCGCCCCCATCGAAAACCCGGCAAGCACGGTCGACGCCGGAAGGCCGGCGAGCGCCCATTCGGCGCGCTCGCAGATCGTCGGCCAGCCGATCTCGTCCTTGAATTCGAAGCCTTCCTCGATCGATCGGGCAATCAGCCCGTCATAGAGATCCGGTGCGAAAGCCTTGTGCCCGGCCGCTTGCGCACGCTCCACCGCCTCATGCTCGAGCGAACGCAAGCCGTAGACGGAATGGAAGAAGATCACCGTTGCCATCGCCGCATCCCTTCTGCTTCGATCAGACCGTAAGATAAGACAATTGCCGCCGGTGGCAACTTTTCCGCGCATGCACCATGGGGAATGCCGTCTCCGAAAAGAAAAAACCCGGTGCTGGCCCTTGGGCCGAACACCGGGAAAGAGGCAGGGCTTATTGGCTATCACCCTGCGGGGAAACTGTTGTCCGGCATCAGCCTCTGGAGCTGCTGAAGGCGGAAAGGCGCGTGCGGCGGCGCGCAGAATTGGTCAGATGGCTGGACGGATCCTCGAAGAAGGTCGACGTGGTCAGCGCAGCGCTGAGATCCTGCCTGCTGAGGCCGATGTCCCGCAGCTGGCTATCGTTCAGCTCCGCCAGATATTCGATTTCCTGACGATTTCGGACTGCGCGCCAGATCGATGCGACTTTGCCCAGAGCAAACATCGCGCGTGCCGTCAGCGGCAGCGATGGCGTTGCAAGGCCGAGGTCAAGGGTCCGATCTGTCGTGCGCATTTCCATAGTCCTTTCCTTCAGGCACACGCCAGCCAAGCCCCTTTCCGGTATTCCGGAAAAGGGCCGCAGGCCGGGAGGAGTTCGACAGGGTTTTCTGTTCGATTGGTATGCTGAATTGCATCCCGAAGATGCCAAAGCCCTATTGATCAGTCCAACGAATGTTTCTAATGATAACTATCAAACTCCTTTATAGGTGAAACCATGTCCGCGCCGCTTGACATCGATCAGTTGCAGACCTTCATCGCAATCGTGGACTCCGGCAGCTTCACCAAGGCAGCCGACCGTGTGTTCAAGACGCAGTCGGCCGTTTCCATGCAGATGCGCCGGCTGGAAGAGCGCGTCGGCAAGCAGCTTTTCATCAAGGACGGTCGCGGCAACCGCCTGACGGCGGAGGGCGAAAAGCTTTTAAATTATGCCCGCCGCATCATCCGCCTCAACAACGAGGCCATTGCCGCCTTCGACGACAACCGTCTCGAAGGCACGCTGCGCATCGGCACCCCGGACGATTATGCCGACCGCTACATGCCTGAAATCATCGGCCGCTTCGCCAAGACACATCCGAATGTCGAGCTCTACATCGTCTGCGAGCCCTCGGTCGATCTCGCCGAGCGCATGCATCGCGGCGAACTCGACATCGCGCTTGTCACGCATAATCCGCGCGAGCGGATGTCCGATGTCGTGCGGACGGAACCGCTCTGCTGGGTGGGATCGGCCAACCATCCCCTGAGTGACGACGCGCCCGTTCCGCTCGCCGTCGGGCGACGCGATTGCCAATGGCGCCAGCTTGCCTGCTCGGCGCTCGATGCCGGCGGCCGCGACTACCAGATTCTGTTCACCAGCTGGTCCTGCACTGTCGTCGCTGCGGCCGTGCTTGCCGGCATGGCGGTCTCGGTCATGCCGGAATCGGCGCTGCGCACGGGCATGAAGGTGCTGACCCAGGCCGATGGTTTCCCGCCACTGCCGCCGGTTCAGATCGGCATCATGAAGCGGGCCGGCCTTTCCGTCTCGCTGATGAACGCCATCACCGCCCATATCTCGGCCTGTCTTGATAATATCACGCCGGCCGCGGTGGACGACGATCTCGACGGCGATGTGAAGACCTACACGCGCTTCTATCCGCGCCAGCGCCCCGGTCATATCCTGCCGGGCTGGTGAGCAAGAGACCCGCCAACCTGCTACTTTTGGCGACCGTCAGGCCGGCTCCGCCAGCAGGGTAATGCGGATTACCCGCTTCCATTCGTGCAGCATGCGCAACGCCATGTCGTCGTCGCTCATGATGGCGAAGCGGACGGATGCGCCGATCAGATGACTGAAAAGCTGGGTGCGCGCCTTCAGGTCGATCCGGCTTTCAGGCGGCAGGAAAGGCCGGATACTCGCAAGGAATATACCGGCGACACGATTGCTGTGCGCAATATTCATCTGCAGGATATCGCGGTCGATCTCGGTTCCGAGCCAGACGCCGAGATAGGCGGGATCGCTGCGGAATTCGCGATAGTACCAATCGATCATGCCGCAGACCTGTTCGATGGCATGGTCGAGCGACGTCACCGTCGAAAACGCTTCCTCGACCTTTTGCTGGATGCGGCTGGAGTGCCGGTCGAGCAAAGCCCTGACGATCGCGGTCTTGTCGGGAAAATATTGATAGACGGAACCGATCGGAATTGCCGCAACGGCGGCAAGCTCCGTCATCTTCATCGCGCTGACGCCCTTTTCGGCGATCAGAGCGGCCGCAACCGCCAGGATGGCATCGACACGCTGGATGCTTCGTTCCTGCTGTGGCTTTTTTCGGAACGTTATGCGGTCAGGGCGATCCGGTTTCATTCTCTTCCCGTTTCATTATCATACTGAACGGCGCTCAAGCGCAGCAGACGCTATGACATTCGACGCGTTCAATGTGCGTAAACGGGAAAAGTCCAAATTTAATCATTACTTAGGAGCTTCGGGCAAACTCCCGGACCGGAGCCGGAACTTGGTTTCGGCTCCGTAATAAATTGCAACACGAATAAGCCGTCGCCGGCTATTCGTATCGTTCTAGGACAGGTACTTCTTCAGGAATTCAACCGTCCTGCCCCAGGCCAGATCGGCCGCCTTCCTGTCGTAGCGGGCAGCCGAGGTGTCGTTGTTGAAGGCGTGGTTGACCCCGTCGTAGACGAAGATTTCGAAGGTCTTTCCGCCTGCCTGCAGCTCCTTGCGATAGGCGTCGATGCCGGCATTGATGCGATCGTCCAGCCCGGCATAATGCAGCAGCAGAGCCGCCTTGATCTTCGGCACGTCGCTTGCCGGCGGCTGCGCGCCGTAGTAGGCGACCCCCGCCTTCAGCTCCGGCGATACGGTCGCGAAGCGATTGACGAGGCCGCCGCCCCAGCAGAAGCCGACGGCGCCGACCTTGCCGTTGGCGCCATCCGCCTTTGCAAGATAGGCCAGGCTCGCCTCGGCATTGGCAGCCGTCAGCGCCGGATCGAGATTGGCGAACATGTCGCGCGCCTTGTCCTCGTCGTCAGGCGTGCCGCCGAGCGGCGAAAGGAAATCCGGCGCCAGCGCCACGAAACCTTCCAGCGCCATGCGGCGTGCGACATCGCGAATATGAGGATTGAGACCGCGGTTCTCGTGGATGACGATGACACCGCCAAGCTTGCCGGTCGCGGCCTTGGGCCGGACGAGATAGCCCTTCATCTCGCCCTTGCTGCCGGCAAAAGTCACATCCTTCGCCTCCAGCCTGCCGTCGTCGGCCGCAATGACAGCGGCGCTTGCCTTGTTGGCGGCAAGCAGCGGCGCGATAGCGGCCGCCGCACCGGCCGAACCCGCAAGCCTGGTCAGTTTTTCCATGAAACCCCGACGATCGAGCGTCAGATGCGTATATTCATCATAGGCGTCGATCATCGCCTGCGTCACGACGGGCTTCTCCATGCTCATGATGCTGTTCTCCCATTTTTCCCCGGCGGCACGCATGCTGCGTCAAGCCACCCGCTGACAAGATAGGTCAGCCGGGGGCGGCGGAACGGTAAAGGAAAAACACAAACACGTTACCGCGGGCTGCCTCCCGCAGCATCGCGGGAGACGTCAGGAAAAGGCAAGCCAGATGCCGAGCCAGACCCACATGCCCGCAAGCGCCACAAAGCCCAGAGCGAAGAGCGGGCTGCGATAGCGCAGGTCGTTGCTGGTGACATGTACGAACGCATGGGCATAGCGCGTGGCAACGAAGATCCAGGCGAGGATCACGGCCGCCAGATTATCCGCCTGGGCAACATAGAGCACGATGCAGCAGGCATGGAAGAGCATGGGAAGCTCGAACTGGTTGGCGATGCTGTTTCGCACAACGAGGCTTTCGGCCGGCTCGTTGGCTGCATGGTTCTCACGAAACTGCGCGGGCTGAATGCGGCCGGCCTTGACCAGACCGCGGCGCCGCCATCCGAGGAGAGCGTAGAGAACGAAGACCAGCACCGCATGCGCCACCATGGGCCAGAACATTTCGTAGCCTGTCACGCCGCCAACTCCTTTGGAATTTCCGAAAGCCGAAATGGTCGATCAGGACGGTTTGGAGCCGTCCGGCGACAGGTAGCGAAAAATCGCGAATCGGGCCAGTAGAATAACTGTCACGACCAGCGTCAGGAACTTCAGCCGCACGACAATGGGAAGGAGACTTGCAAGCAGCGATACCGTCGCATCGGACGGGGTTGCAGGCGGGTAGAGCATCAAGCCGGCAATATTTTCGGCATAATCGACAATCGTGTAGAAGATCGGCAGGCAGAAAATGACCGTGGTCGCACCAGGCGGGATCGGCCGGCCGAAGAAGAAGCCGCCGGGGCCGACCAGCCGCATCAGGCAGAACAGCAGCCCACCCAGCACCAGCGGGAAGATCAGTTCCGGCCCGAGATACATGGAATGCAGGATCGAGGCCGGATCGGGATGATCCTTGAGGTAGCGCAGCATGGCAACGACGTCCTCTCGCTCATAGCCGCCGATGCGCACATCGAGCATCTGCTGACCGGCCGCGGCGTCGCTGAAGGCTCTGACGAAGCCGGCCTGGATCCAGGCAAAAAGGGCAAGCGAAAGAGCCGCGAGGATCGCCGCCAGGCCCTGCAAGGACCTGGCGTTTTCCTGAGCGCGATCCGCCATGGATCAGACGCCTGCGCCCGGATAGTTCGGGCTTTCGCGGGTGATCGTGACGTCATGGGCATGGCTTTCGCGCAGGCCCGCGCCGGAAATGCGCACGAAGGTCGCGCGTTCCTGGAAATCCCTGAGATCGGCGCCGCCGACATAGCCCATCGCAGCCTTGAGGCCGCCCGCGAGCTGGTGCAGCACGCCTGCAACGGGTCCCTTATACGGGACCTGGCCTTCGATGCCTTCCGGAACGAGCTTCAGCGTATCGCGCACTTCCGCCTGGAAGTAGCGATCGGCCGAGCCGCGTGCCATGGCGCCGACGGAGCCCATGCCGCGATAAGCCTTGAACGAGCGGCCCTGGTACAGATAGACCTCGCCCGGGCTTTCGTCCGTGCCGGCGAGCAGCGAGCCGACCATGGCAGCAGATGCGCCGGCGGCGATCGCCTTTGCCAGGTCGCCCGAGAACTTGATGCCGCCGTCGGCAATGATCGGGATATTCTGATCCTGTGCCGCCTGTACCGCCGACATGATGGCGGCAAGCTGCGGCACACCGACACCGGCGACGATACGCGTCGTGCAGATGGAGCCGGGGCCGATACCGACCTTGACGGCGTCGGCGCCGGCATCGATCAGCGCCCGCGTACCATCATAGGTGGCGACATTGCCGGCCATGATGCGGACCGAATTGGACAGCTTCTTGACGCGGGTCACGGCATCCAGAACACGTTGCGAGTGTCCATGGGCGGTATCGACGACCAAGAGATCGACACCGGCATCGATCAGACGCTCGGCACGCTCGAAACCGTCGTCGCCGACGCTGATGGCGGCAGCGGCGCGCAGGCGGCCCTGCGCATCCTTCGAAGCGTTCGGGTTGAGCTGGGACTTCTCGATGTCCTTGACCGTGATCAGGCCGACGAGGCGGCTGTCGCCGTCGACCACGAGCAGCTTCTCGATGCGGTGCTTGTGCAGCAGGCGCTTGGCCTCCTGCTGCTGGACGCCGTCCGTGACCGTGATGAGGTTCTCGCGGGTCATCAGCTCGTAGATCTTCTGCGAGGGGTCGGAAGCGAAGCGGACGTCACGATTGGTGAGGATGCCGACGAGGCGGTGCGACTTTTCGACGACCGGAATGCCGGATATGCCGTGCGCCTTCATCAGGGAAAGCGCTTCGGCAAGCGTTGCGTCGGGGCCGATCGTAACGGGATTGACCACCATGCCGCTTTCGAACTTCTTGACCTGGCGGACCTCTTCGGCCTGCTGCACCGGTGTCAGATTGCGGTGGATAACGCCCATGCCGCCGGCCTGGGCCATGGCGATAGCAAGGCGGCTTTCCGTCACCGTGTCCATGGCGGCGGAGAGAATCGGCAGGTTGAGCTCGATGTCCTGGGCGATGCGGGTGGCGATATTGGTCTGGCCGGGCATGACCTCGGAGTGTCCCGGCTGCAGGAGCACGTCGTCGAATGTCAGAGCATCCAACCCGGTTGACGTTTCAATGATGCGTGCCATGGCCAATTCCTTCGTCTGTGAAAAACAGGAAAGCCCGGAACGAATCGTCTACCGGGCGATCTTGCAAGTGTTGCTTGGAAGTTGGCGAGGGCTGGTAACACGTCTATGATAGGAAGGGAATAGCAAAAAATGCAAGGCACCTCCCCCCATTCCTCTCATCTGACCACGGATCGGCAACCGCAGCATTTCGCTGTTCAAATCTCGCGATGCACGCATCCGAGATTTCTCCTTGAGCTTCAAGAGCGGCCTTGTCATGCTCGAAACATCCGCCGCATGCGCCTTTGATCGGAAGAGGAGTGGTCCATGAAGACAGTCACAGCCGGTGTTCTTGAAATCGCTTACAGGGAAAGCGGGCCGACCGATGGACAGCCCGTCATTCTTTTGCACGGTTTTCCTTATGACATCCACGCCTATGACGAGGTGGCGGCACAGCTTGCCGCCGATGGCTGGCGCTGCTTCGTGCCTTTTCTGCGCGGCTTCGGTCAGACGCGTTTCCTATCGGCCGCGACGTTTCGCTCAGGAGAGCAGGCTGCGCTCGGTTTCGACCTTCTGGCTTTCATGGACGCGCTCGACATCTCTTCAGCGACGCTTGGCGGTTATGACTGGGGTGGCCGCGCTGCTTGCATTGTCGCCGCCCTCTGGCCCGAGCGCGTTCGCGGCCTGGTCAGTTGCGGAACGGGATACAATATCCAGAACATCGCCGCCGCTGGACAACCTGCACCACCTGAGGAAGAACATCGTTACTGGTACCAATATTACTTCCACTCACAGCGTGGCAGGGCGGGATTGACCGAGAAGCGCCGCGAGCTTTGCCGCTTTATCTGGAAGCTATGGTCGCCCACATGGAGTTTCGACGATGCCACCTATGAACAGAGCTTCTTGGCATTCGAAAACCCTGACTTTGTCGATATCGTCATCCATTCATATCGGCACCGGTTCGGCGGCATCCCCGGAGACCAGGGACTGCACTTCATAGAAACGAAACTCGCCGGCCAGCCTGATATCGCCGTGCCAACATTCGTACTTCAGGGAGCCGATGATAGTGTTGACCCACCGGCCGCAGCCGACCATGCCGCCCAGCATTTCAAGGGGGCGTTTTATCAACGCCGCATCATTGCGGGCGTCGGCCACAACCTGCCGCAGGAGGCGCCTGCTGCTTTCGCAGACGCCATCCGCTCTGTTTCGCGCCAGGATAGCGGTCTCTTTCGCGAGCGCTCCTCGAGCTAGCACACCGTAGCCGGCGTGATGACAGCCACTATCTTCAAACGTCGAACTGGTAGCTTTTCGGAATATAACGGAAGCCTTCCGGCTGCTTCTCCACGAAGCCGACCGCGGGGAACGGCATGTGGAAGCCGAGGAAGGGAATGCGGTCGGCGGCGATCATGTCGAAGATGCGACGGCGGGTTTTCGCGGCCTGCGTCTTGTCCATGTCGAAGCGGACTTCCCAATCCGGGCGACCGACCGACAGGATGTAGTGATTGGCGGTATCGCCGGTCATGACAAGCTGCCTGCCGTCCGATTCGAGATGAAAGACGAGATGGCCGGGCGTGTGGCCAGGCGCCAGCATGGCGGTCATGCCGCTGACGATCTGTTCGCCATCCTTGAGGAAGGTCATCTTTTCGGCGAAGGGCACGACATTGGCCAACACGGCTTTCTGGCCGCCTTCCGCCGGCGTTCCCTCGCGCGCCTTGTCCGTCCAGAAGGCATATTCGATCTCGCCGACGACATAACGGGCGTTCGGGAAGGCCGGCGCGCCGTCCTCCAGCAATCCGCCGATATGATCGCCGTGCAGATGCGTGAGAGCGACGACCGTCACCTGTTCCGGCGTATAGCCGGCGGCCTTCAACCCCTCGCGGAAGCGGCCGAGGCCGCGCCCGCGCCCGGCCTCGCCAAAACCGGTGTCGACGACGATCACATCGGAACCAGTATCGATGATGGCGGGCGTGTAGCTGTTGACGAACTTTTCCGCCGGCAGGAAATTCTGCTCAAGCACCTTGCGCACGGTGTCGGGCGTCTGGTTCGAGCCGAATGTCTCCCAGGGATTATCCATGACGTTGGCGCCGTCCTTGACGACGGTGACGGTACAGGATCCCAATTTGAACTGATGCGTGTCTGGGGGCGGGACAGCAGCCATGATCTTACTCCTTGTTCTGATGCGCAGCGTAAGCCGCGCCTATCGCCGCCGCCGGCGGCAGCGGCGATAGGCGCCATCATGCCCGACCGAAAGTTTGGTCATGACAACCCCATCCAAATCCGCTAATACACCGAACGACGTTTTATGCGTTTAGCATTTCCATGCTCTTAGCATATGTCAAATCCTGCGTTTCGCGCCATGCGGCGACGGATATCACGAAGACGTGATCCCCGAGCGTTCATGGAGTAAAATCCGGGATTGGCAGCAGCCTCGCATAGGACTACAGAGCGGCTGATCGCCCTACAGCGCCGCGCACGCATGTGACGCGCAAAGGTCGCTGTAGCACTTTCAGTCCGCTGCATAATTCCTTCAGTCGATTCCGATTGAAGGAATTATGCAGTGGGCGACAGCCTTCCCGAAGATAGACCTGTCAAGGCGGATGCCTATGAATCGCATCGTTCCATTGATCCTCGCCGTAGCTCTCTTCATGGAACAGATGGATTCCACGGTCATCGCGACAGCGCTGCCGGCCATCGCCAACGATCTCCATGTCGGCCCGATCACGCTGAAGCTGGCGCTCACCTCCTACATGGTGTCGCTGGCCGTGTTCATTCCGATCAGCGGCTGGATGGCCGATCGCTTCGGCGCGAAGAACATCTTCCGCGTCGCCATCTGCGTCTTCGTCATCGGCTCCATCATGTGCGCCTTTTCCGGCGGCCTGCTGGAATTCGTTTTCGCCCGCTTCCTGCAGGGCGTCGGCGGCTCGATGATGACACCGGTCGGGCGCCTGGTGCTGGTGCGCACGACGCAGAAGAGCGATCTGGTTTCGGCCATGGCGCTGCTGTCCATTCCAGCCCTCGTCGGCCCGCTCGCCGGTCCGCCGCTCGGCGGCTTCATCACCACCTATGCGTCCTGGCACTGGATCTTCCTGATCAACGTGCCCGTCGGCATCCTCGGCGTCATCCTGGCGTCGATCTTCCTGCCCGACGTGGAAGCGACCATGCCGCCGAAACTCGATGTCGTCGGCTTCCTGCTGACCTCCTTCGCGGCGTCGGGCATCGTCTTCGGCATGTCGGTCATCAGCCTGCCGGCCCTGCCGCCCTATATCGGCATTTCAGCCGTCGTCATCGGCTTCATCTGCGGTTTTCTCTATGTCGGCCATGCACGCCGCCACCCGGCGCCGATCCTCAATCTGTCGCTGCTGAAGAATGCGACCTTCCGCGCTTCCGTCACCGGCGGCACGCTGTTTCGTATCTGTATCGGCGCCATGCCGTTCCTGACGCCGCTGATGTTGCAGCTCGGCTTCGGCCTCAATCCGTTCCAGTCCGGCCTCATCACCTTTGCCGGGGCGATCGGCGCGATCACCACCAAGTTCATCGCGCGCCGGGTCTTCACCGCCGTCGGTTTCAAGACCGCGCTGCTTTCCGCTGCGGCCGTAACGACGGTCACGACGATCTGCACCGGCCTCTTCCAGCCCTGGACGCCGCATCTCGTCATCATCGCCATATTGTTGGTCGGCGGCTTCTCGCGCTCCTTCTTCTTCACCGGCATCAATGCGCTCGCCTTTGCCGATATCAGCGACAATCAGGCCAGCCAGGCGACATCCATGAGCTCGGTGATGCAGCAGATCAGTCTCGCGCTCGGCGTCGCGGTTGCAGCGATGATCCTGGAAACCTCCACATTCTTCCGCGGCACGGAGCTGCAAGTGAGCGATTTCCACATCGCCTTCTTCTGCATCTCGGTACTGACCGTGGTTGCCACCATTCCGTTCATCCAGATGGATCGCAATGCCGGCGCCATGGTCTCCGGCCACAAGGCCGGCCTGAAACGCGTCGCCGCCGCGCAGCCGCAGGTTCAGCAGCCTGCCGCAAAATAAGCCCGTTCCGGTCGCGGCTTTGCGCAATCGCGCGTTATTCGGGCCTCTCGCAGACGGCGCTCAGCTTGTTGCCGTCGGGATCGCGGACGTATGCCGCATAGAAATTGGCGTGGAAGGAGCGCAGCCCCGGCCTGCCTTCATCCATACCGCCATGCGCCAGAGCCGCGGTATGGAAGGCATCGACTGCGGCGCGGCTTTCGGCATGCAAGGCGATCATTGAACCGTTGCCGATCGTTGCCGTTCGCCGATCGTAGGGGACGACGACCCAGAACCGGCAACGCGTATCGCCATCGGCGGCATAACCGATTTCCTCGTCCGACGATCGCTGACGCCGATAGCCGAGCACGGGCAGAACGGCGTCATAAAAGACTTGTGCGCGCGAGATGTCGTTGGAGCCGAGCGTTACATAAAGGAGCATGATGGAGCAGTTCCAGGAAAAGTGCGTGGCGGTTTTCCGTCCGGAATTGCGTCAAACAAAAGGCCGGGCATTTTCGCGATTCGAAGAAAAGCGGAAAGGCTCTAACGTCCTGGTCGTCCGCGATGCCTTGGACTTCGGCATCATCGGACGAAACAGACAAACGGATCAAGCCTCCGTGGCTTCGCCATCCGCCTTGCGGCCCTTGAAGCCTTTCGCCAGCAGAAACATTTCCACCGATTCAGATCTGGATGCGCCGGGCTTCACATGGACGACCTGACGGAAATTCTGCTTCAGGAAGGTCAGCAGATCGCGCTCCGTCCCTCCCTGGAAGGTCTTGGCAAGGAAATGCCCGCCTTCGGCCAGCACCTCGACGGCGAAATGCGCCGCGACTTCGCAGAGATGCATGGTCCGCAGATGGTCGGTGCGGTGATGGCCCGTCGTCGGCGCCGCCATATCGGATATCACGAGATCGGGCGTGCCGCCAACGGCATCGATCAGACGCTGCGGCGCCTCCGGATCAAGGAAATCGAGCTGCAGGATACCGACGCCGGGGATTGGCGCCATCTCCAGAAAATCGATGGCCGCGACGCGAATATCTTCTTCGGTCGATCCAGTCACCTTTGCTGCGATCTGCGACCAGCTGCCGGGTGCCGCGCCCAGATCGATAATGCGGCGCGCACCCTTCAGGATCTGGTGCTTTTCGTCGATCTCCAGCAGCTTGAAGGCGGCGCGGGCGCGATAGCCCTCAAGCTGCGCACGCTGCACATAGGGGTCGTTGATATGCCGTTCCAGCCATTGGCGGGACGAAGCCTTCAGCTTCTTTTTCTTGACACGCTGGCCGAGCTTGCGGCCCGTGCGGTTGCCGGCGATGGTTGGCTTGGTCACGTCTGCGGCCCCTTCATATCCCTCGGTCGATGGCCGCCACGGCGCGCACGGCCCCGCCGCCACACGCCATCGTCTGCCATCATGTCGGTCAGCAATCCCTCGCGCAAGCCGCGATCGGCAACGCGCATGCGCGGGCTCGGCCAGCGGCGGCGGATCGCCTCCAGAATGGCGCATCCCGCCAGCACCAGATCGGCGCGATCCGGCCCGATGCAGGGATTGGCGGCGCGGCCGGCAAAATCCCAGGACAAAAGCTTGGCCTGCATGGCGCTCACCTCGTCGTCCGACAGCCAGACGCCGTCGACCCGGCGGCGATCGTAACGCGGCAGATCGAGATGGACGCCGGCGAGCGTCGTCACCGTGCCGGACGTGCCGATCAGATGGAAATCGCCGCTGTCGCGCGCGGCGCCATGCACCGGCGGGCAATCGAAACGTTCGAGCATGCGCTGAACTTCGCACACCATCGTCTCGAACAGCTCCGGCGTCACGTCGCGTCCGCCATGGCGCTCCGAGAGCGTCACGACACCGACGGGCAGCGAGGTCCAGTGGGTGATATGGTTGGCAAGCCGGCTGGAGCGGTTCTCGCCGATCCGGATGACGGCGATTTCGGAGGAGCCGCCGCCGATATCGAACAGCACGACCGAGCGCGCCTCCGGCCCGACCAGCGACGAGCAGCCCGAAACCGCAAGCCGCGCCTCGGTTTCGCGATCGATGATCTCCAGCCGCAATCCCGTTTCTTCCGTGACCCGCGAAAGGAAGGATTCGCCATTGTCGGCCGCGCGGCAGGCTTCGGTCGCGATCAGCCGCATGCGGCGGATTTCGCGCGTCTTCAGCTTGGCCGCGCAGATGCGCAGCGCCTCCACGGCGCGGTCCATCGCCTCGCTCGACAGGCGTCCACTCGCCCCGAGTCCCTCACCGAGCCGCACGATGCGGGAAAACGCATCGACAACCCTGAACTGCCCGGGACGGGTCGGCTGCGCGATCAGCAGGCGGCAATTGTTGGTGCCGAGATCGAGGGCGGCGTAAAGATCGACAGGGCGGGAATCGGCGTCTGCATGATGATGATGCGGCCCCTGCCCTTCGCGCCGCGGCTGCGATTGCCGGCTCTGGCGATGATCGTCATGAGCCGAGGCATGGGCATTCGCAGACATGCCGGGCGGCGCAACGATCTGCGCCGTTTTTTCATGCGCCAGCGGCCGGCCCTGCAGGCCACGCTTGCTGCGATGCTTGCGCCGGTTCTTGCCGCCCTTGTGCGATGACGGATGGCCGTGATCCGCCGCGGCCCGATGTTCCGCCGTCGATGAAAGCTGCTGGGGCTGGGAAACAGGTTGCGCACCGCCTTGGGCTCCGCCGCGCGCACGGCGTCGGCGCTTGCGCTTTCTGGCCGGTGAGCCGGCCTCATCCTCTGCTGGGCGTTGCGCCACCTGGCCGGACTTGCCTGCCTGGCTGGCCTCCGCAGAATGAGCGTTCGGGCGGCTGTTGCCACGCTTACGCTTCGCGCGCCGGGAGGATTTACCCTTCCTGCGTTCTGCTGCCGACGCCCCGTCTGCCTGCGGCGCTGAGCCGCTGTCGGGGTCACTCACGTATCTTTTCCACCGCGCCGCGCAAGGCCCTGAAGCATGCTGCTGGCGCTCGTTCGATTTTCGTTGGACAAAGAATACCAGCAGGAAGGGTTTTCGCCAAATTCTTTTTGAATCACGCCGGTTTGGACATGCCAGGAGCAGCCATCAGGCGATCAGATGCGCCCTGACATCAGCCGCAAGTTGCTGCATCCGGTCGATCGGTGCGTGGCCGATCAGCATGAAGGCATGGGTCGGACTCGACCAGTAGACGACGTTCATGCCCCGGCGGTTTTCCATATCCGGCGCGGCCGCACCCTTGGTGGACTGGACGATGCAAAGCGCCATGGGGCCGCTTTCCGGATCGAGATAGGCGATCTGGGCCAGGGGCCTGCTGTCGTAATTCAGGATCTGGGCGCGCTTGAACTCGACACCCGGCATGGCAATGGCTTCAGGCTTCAGCGGCAGGCCGAGCCTGAAGCCGACGTCGTTCAACTGCGCCGCCTGTTGCGCAGCATCGCCGGCCGGGGCGCTCAGCGTATCCGCCGTATAGAGCGAGAGATATTCCGCAACCACGGCACGCCACTCGGTATCCTCATCCGGTTTCGAAAGCCGGTGGCCGATGCCGATCACCGCGCGGTCGACGGCAATGGCCGCGATGAAGCTGGCGGCGATCGCCGCAAGCAAACCGCGGCGGCCGATGCCTGCAAGCCGGGCCTTGCTGTTCTCCTTTGCAGATGGAATGGCCGCAAGCATGGCGTCCAGCTTCGCGGCCGGTGCCTCAGCCAGCAGCGGCTCGAATGCTTCCCCGAAGGGCAACGCGCTGCGCGACAGGAAATCGAAACGCTCCGCCACGCGCTCGTCGCCGGCGATCAACCGCTCGATCCATTCGCTATCGGCGGCATCCAGCTCGCCGTCGATGAAGGCGGTGAGTTGCTCGTCCGTGGGCGTCTGTCCTTTGTTCATTTCACTCATTTCCATTCCCCAGTCGCCCGCTGCCGGAAGCCTTTCCGTCGGCTGTCGCCCCCATGCCATCCGCGAGTTTCGCCCGCGCGGCCGCCAGCCGGCTCATGACGGTTCCGATCGGCACCTCCAGGATCTCGGCCACCTCGCGATAGGAAAGCCCTTCGACATAGGCCAGGAATACGGCGGTGCGCTGCGCCTCCGGCAGTGCCTGCACGCGCTGCAACACCTGCCCGGCCAGAATATGCGTTTCGGTTTCCTGCGCACCGTCGAAAACCAGCGTTTCGTCGGCATCCACGAAGCCCTGCCCCATGCGCACCCGGCGGGAACGAACCTCGTTCAGCCATATCGAATGGAGAATGGCAAACAACCAGCGGTCAAGCCGCGTGCCCGCCGTAAACTGGGGCGCCCGCTCCAGCGCCCTGACGCAAGTCGCCTGCACGAGATCGTCAGCCACGTCCCGCTGGCGCGACAGCACCACGCCATAGCGCCACAGCCGCGTCAGGTGCCGGGACAGGCCTGCCCTGATATCCTCTTCGCTCGCTATGACATCCTCCGCGGCATTGGCGCATCCGGGAGCCGCCGAACGTTTCGGCGGCTCCCTCGCAGACCGATTATAGGCAGAAATCGCACCACGAGCGACCGGCATCACTCCCATATCTCTCGCAAAGCTCCCTGCTTGCCATCCTCATCGCTGCTCCGAATCCGCCGTCAAAGGCTGGAGGGATTGAGGATTGCGGCGTGAAGGTCGCGATATTCCTCGCAGCTCGTATTGCCGCAGAGTGTCCTGATCGTGTTCAGCTGATCCTCGGCAAGGTCCATCCGGCCCTTGATGACGTAGGCCTCGCCGAGATATTCGCGAACGAGCGTGTATTTCGGATCCATGGCGACGGACTTGGTGTAGTAGGAGATACCTTCATCCGTGCGGCCAAGCTTGCGGGTGGCATAACCGCGATAGTTCAGCGCCTCCGCCGTGTTCGGGTTCTTCATCGTGTCGAGAACGGCCAGGGCCTCCTGATAGCGATGATCCTTCTTGGCCAGCGAATAGGCGTAGTCGGCGCGGTTTTCGTCCGTGACGTTGGCGCCCTGCTGCTTGACGCACTTCTTCGTCTTCTGGTCGTAGATCTCGCCCTTCTTGCAGGTCGGCGTCGTGCTTGAATCATCGCCGGCGGCGAAGACGGGAACGGCGAAGACGCCGAGGCTCAGGCCCGCGCCGAGGGCGATGGAAGCCAGGCGAAATGCTTTGGTCGTCATGGAATGTCTCCTTGGCAAAATGAACGTTGCGAGGGGAGAACACACTGCCGGCAGCTTTTATTCGGAGAGGTCCCGAACTTTTTCAGCCAACCCGTTTTCATCAGGCGCCGTCACTCTTTCGTGACCGGTCCGGCATCGAATAGACCGCCTCGATCGCGTGTTTCCGCCGACATGCCCCTCAAGGGCGCAGGAGAAACCCGTGACAGATACCGTCAAACTTCTAAGCCTTGCCGTCGCAACGCCCGACAACATCATCCTCCAGACGGAGGCCGCCGAGACGGCCAGCCGCCTGTTTTCGCGCCGCTTCCAGGACTTCAAATATCTCGCCCGTGTGTTCGAGAACGCAGGCATTCGCAAACGCCATGCCGCACGGCCGCTTTCGTGGTTCGAAGAAGCGCATGGCTGGCAGGACCGCATGGCCGCCTATGCGGAGGCCGCATCCGGGCTTTTCCGTCGGTCCACGACCGCGGCGCTGCAGCGCGCAGGCATCGCAGCCAATCAGGTGGACTGCATCGTGACGGCGTCCTCCACCGGGCTTGCGACGCCGAGCCTGGAGGCGCGCCTTGCCGGCGAGATGGGCTTTCGCGGCGATATCGAGCGTGTGCCGGTCTTCGGCCTTGGCTGCGCGGCGGGCGTGTCCGGCCTTGCGATTGCGACGAGAATGGCGAGAAGCCGGCCGAGCGCCGTCGTCCTTTTCGTTGCGATCGAACTCTGCTCGCTCGCCTTCCGCCTGGACGAACTGACGCGGTCCAACATCATCGCGACGGCGCTTTTTGGCGATGGCGCCGCTGCCTGCGTGCTGCGCGCCGGCGAAAGCGGCATCGCGGAGATCGAATCGACAGGCGAGCATCTCTTTCCCGACAGCCTCGGCATCATGGGTTGGAAGATCGACGATACCGGCTTCGGCATTATCCTCGAACAATCGCTGCCCGTCTTCGCCGAGACCCACCTGAGAAGCGCGATTGCCGGGATTCTGGAGCGATCGGGGCTTTCGCTCCCGGATATCGATCGTTTCATCTGCCATCCCGGCGGCGCCAAGGTACTGACGGCGCTGGAGACGTCGTTGGATCTCGATGAAGGCTCGCTCGATATCGAACGCGATGTGATCGGCGACTATGGCAACATGTCCTCCCCCACCGTGCTGTTCGTGCTGGAACGCGTGATCGCGTCAGGATTGCCGGCCCGATCGGCCCTGCTCGCCATGGGCCCCGGCTTTTCGGCCAGCTGCATCACCCTGAGGAGGGTCGCCTGATGCCATGGCCATCCATCGCGCTTCTGACCTTCGTGACGCTGCAACGGCTGGCGGAACTCGTCTATGCCCGGCACAACACCGCCGCCCTGCTTGCCCGCGGCGCCCGCGAATGCGCGCCGGAGCACTACCCCTTCATGGTGGCGATGCACGCGGCGTGGCTCGCCGGATTGTGGCTATTCGCCATCGGCCGGCCGGTCGATCCGTTCTGGTTCCTGCTGTTCATGGTGCTTCAAGGACTGCGTCTCTGGGTGCTGGCGACGCTGGGAGAGCGGTGGACGACGCGCATCGTCATCCTGCCCGGCGCGGCTCTCGTGAAGAAAGGGCCCTATCGCTTCCTCAGCCATCCGAACTATGCGATCGTCGTCGGCGAGATCGCCGTATTGCCGCTCGCCTTCGGCATGCCGCTTTACGCCGCGCTCTTTTCGCTGCTCAACGGCATCATTCTGACGATCCGCATTCGTGCCGAAAACGCCTGCCTGCGACAGAGTGTGCACTGATCGCATTTTTCAATTGCGCCGCCGAAATTTGGCAGGCATTTTCGATGCTTACGGCACGATCCGGGCCATGGCAGCTGCCGTGAAGAACCGGGCGGGCGTGCAACGGGCATGCGGATAGCAGGATAAAATGACAAAGGACGCAATCGTTCTCGGGGCGGGCATCGTCGGCGTCTCGACGGCAATCCATCTTCAGCGGCGGGGCCGCCAGGTCGTCCTTGTCGACAGGAAGGAACCCGGCCGGGAAACCTCCTTCGGCAATGCCGGCCTCATCCAGCGCGAAGGCGTCGTGCCCTACGGCTTTCCGCAGCAATTCGGCCTGCTGCTGCGCTATGCCTTCAACAATCGCGTCGATGCGCATTATCACCTGCGCGCCCTGCCGTCGCAGATCGCCTTCCTCGCGCGCTATTGGTGGAACTCCAATACGAAGCGCCACGAAATGATCTCGCGCGCCTATGCGCCGCTGATCGAGCATTCCGTCAGCGAGCACAACGACCTTATCGAAGCCTCGCATGCCGAGGAACTGATCCGCAAGAACGGCTGGGTGGAGCTGTTACGGTCGAGCGAGAAGCGTGACGCGGAGTTTGCCGAAGCCGAACGCCTCAACCGCGAATTCGGGATCGGCTACGAAGCATTGAGCAGCGCTGAGCTCGCAGCCGCCGAGCCGCATCTGAGGGGCAGCTTTGCCGGCGCCTTGCGCTGGCGCGATCCCTGGTCGGTGCTGGACCCGCATGGGCTGACATCGGCCTATCGCCGCTACTTCGAGAGCATCGGCGGGCGCGTGACGACGGGGGACGCGGTCTCGCTCGGCATGGCCGGCTCATCCTGGAGAATGGTGACGGCGGAAGGATCGATCGAGGCGGAGGATGTCGTCGTCGCGCTCGGGCCCTGGGCCGACCTGGTGACGAAACGCTTCGGCTACGCCTTTCCGCTCGGGGTCAAGCGCGGCTATCACATGCATTATGCGGCCGAAGGCGATGCCGTCCTCAACAACTGGACGCTGGATGCCGAGCGCGGCTATCTGCTGGCGCCGATGAGCCGCGGCATTCGGCTGACGACCGGCGCCGAGTTTGCCCTGCGCGATGCGCCGAAGACGCCGGTGCAGCTCGACCGCGCCGAAGCCCTCGCCCGCGCCGCCTTCCCGCTCGGCGAGCGGCTCGATCCGGAACCCTGGATGGGCGCGCGCCCCTGTACGCCCGACATGATGCCGATCATCGGCAAGGCGCCGCGCCACAACGGCCTGTGGTTCGCTTTCGGGCATGCCCATCATGGCCTGACGCTCGGACCGGTGACCGGCCGCGTACTTGCGGAGCTTATCACCGGCGAGAAGCCCTTCATCGATATTTCGGCCTACGCCCCGGACCGGTTCGCACCGTGACCCGGTGATATCGTGACCCGTCGATTCGGAGCGATTCCAAGGAAAAGTGCGGAACGGTTTTCCGTCCGAAATTGCGTGAAGATAATAAAAGGATGGAGCGTTTTCGCGATTCGAAGGAAAGCGGAAACATTCTAGAGCAATTCCAGGAAAAGTGCGCAGCGGTTTTCCGTCCGGAACCGCGTATAAACAAAGGGATAGAGCGGTTCATCGATTCCGTGAAACGAGGAAACGTTCTAGAGAGCTGCCCTGAGGCTCTTGACGGCAGCATCGACGATGGCGTCGATCGTATCGTCGATGTCGACGGTCACGACGCCGGGCTCGCCGGTGGGAACCTCCAGCGTCTGCAGCTGGCTTTCGAGCAACGAAGTCGGCATGAAATGTCCCTTGCGCTCGCCCATGCGCCTCGTCAGCAGTTCCCTCGAGCCTTCGAGATAGATGAAATAGAGATGTCCGCCGGCGGATGTCCGCAGGCGCTCACGATAGATGCGCTTCAGCGCCGAGCAGGAAACGGCGATCCCCTCCCCCTTGGCGAGGCTCGCCGTGATCACCTCGCCGATCTTTTCGAGCCATGGCCAGCGATCCTCATCCGTAAGAGGAATCCCCTTGCTCATCTTTTCGACGTTGGAGGCAGGATGCAGCGCATCGCCTTCGATGAAATGCACGCCGAGGCGAGCTGCCACACCCTCGCCGATGGAGGATTTGCCGCTGCCGCTCACGCCCATGACGATGATGGCAAGCGGAGTGTCTTGGTTATCGTGCATCGGGGCCTTCCGGAATGACTGAATTGAATCGGGCATGATCATTTTCGCCAGTCATGCCCGATTCGCAACCTGGATCAATCCAGAGGAAAGAAACAGGAAAATTTATGCGTCCCTTCGCCCGCCAGCTCCGGCGCAACTTGGCGGCACTGATCCTGAGCGCGCCAGCAACGGGGATTGAAATGGCATCCCTTCGGCGGGTTGAGCGGCGACGGCAGCTCGCCCTGCAGGCGGATGCGGTTCTTCTCACGCTCCGGGTCGGCGATCGGCGTCGCCGACAGGAGGGCGGCCGTATAGGGATGGCGCGGCCGGGTGAAGACCTCGTCGGCGGTGCCGGTTTCGACCGGACGCCCGAGATACATCACCATCACGTCGTCGGCGATGTGGCGGACGACCGAGAGGCCATGCGAGATGAAGAGATAGGCAAGCCCCATCTCCTTTTGCAGGTCCATGAGCAGGTTCAGCACCTGCGCCTGGATCGACAGGTCGAGCGCGGAGACCGGTTCGTCGAGTACCAGCACCTTCGGCCTGAGCATCAGGGCGCGCGCAATGGCGATACGCTGGCGCTGGCCGCCGGAGAACATGTGCGGATAGCGATCGTAATGTTCCGGACGAAGGCCGACGCGCGCCATCATTTCCTCCGCCTTGCGGCGGCGGGTGGCGGCATCGTCATCCGTGTTGATCTTCAGTGGCTCTTCCAGGATGGAGCCGACCTTCTGGCGCGGATTGAGCGAGCCGTAGGGGTTCTGGAACACGATCTGCACGGCGCTGCGCAGGCTGCGGTCGCCGAGCTTCGCGGGCTTGCCGTCGATCAGCAATTCGCCAGCCGTCGGGTTTTCGATCATCGTCACCAGGCGGGCGAGCGTCGACTTGCCGCAGCCGGATTCGCCGACGACGGCAAGCGTGCGGCCCGACTGCAGGCTGAAGCTGACGCCGTTCAACGCCTTGACGGTCGCTTCCGGTTTGAAGCTGCCGCGCTTGACGGTGTAGAAGCGGGCGAGATCGCGCCCTTCGAGAACAGCGCCGGTCATGCGGCACCTCCTGCTTGTTGCGTGGCGGCAATGCCGGGGTGGCCGAGCGGCTTGCCATGTTCCAGCGGATAGTTGCAAAGGGTCAGGCCGAGTTCGGCGCCCTGGCGCTTGACGCCCTTGTCGCATTCCGGCGTTGCGAAGGAACAGCGCGGCGCAAAAAGACAGCCCGTCGGACGATCATGCTGACCGGGAACGACGCCGGCAATCGACGGCAGGCGCTCGCCGACTTCGGCGCGCTCGGGCAGAGCCGAGAGAAGCGCCGCCGTATAAGGGTGATGCGGATCGCGGAACAGCTCCCTGACCGGCTGCTCCTCGACCTTCTGGCCGGCATATTGCACCTGCACGCGCTCCGCCGTTTCGGCAACGACGCCCATGTCGTGGGTGATGAGCACGAGCGCCATGCCCTGCTCCCGCTGCAGGCGCACGAGCAGATCGAGGATCTGGGCCTGGATCGTGACGTCGAGCGCGGTTGTGGGTTCGTCGGCGATCAGCAGCTTCGGATTGCAGGCGAGCGCCATGGCGATCATGACGCGCTGGCTCATGCCGCCGGACATCTGGTGCGGGAAGTTCGACAGACGATCCTCAGGCGCGGGAATGCCGACGAGCTTCAGAAGCTCGATCGAGCGTTCGCGGCGCGCCTTGCGGTCGAGGCCCATATGGATGCGGAGCGTCTCGCCGAGCTGGAAGCCGACCGTGAAGCACGGATTGAGGCTCGACATCGGCTCCTGGAAGATCATCGCCATGTCCTTGCCGATGATCTTGCGGCGCTGGCGCGAGGAAATGCCGCGCAGGTCCTTGCCATCGAACATCATGCGGTCGGCGGTGATCTTCGCCGTCCAGGGCAGAAGGCCCATCATGGCGAGCATGGAGACGGATTTACCGGAACCGGATTCGCCGACGATCGACAGGATTTCGCCCTTGTCGCATTTCAGCGAGACGCCGTCGACCGCCCGGAACAGGCCGGACGAGGTCTGGAATTCAACGGATAGATTGGAGATATCGAGGAGTGCCATTACGACCTCTTCAGCTTCGGGTCGAACGCATCGCGCAAGCCGTCGCCCATCAGATTGATGGCGAGCACCGTGATCAGGATGCAGAGACCGGGGAAGGTAACGAGCCAGGGGTTGCTCTGGAAGAATTCACGCGAGTCAGCGAGCATCGTGCCCCATTCCGGCGTCGGCGGCTGGGCGCCCTGGCCGAGGAAGCCGAGTGCCGCGGCATCGAGAATGGCAGCCGAGAAGGCAAGCGTCGCCTGCACGATCAGCGGTCCGAGACAGTTCGGCAGGATGGTCTTGAACATCAGCCGCACAGGGCCGGCGCCAGCAACGCGCGAGGCAATGACATATTCCTTGTCGCGCTCGGCCATAACGGACGCGCGCGTCAGACGAACGAAATGCGGCTGGTTGACGATGGAGATCGCGATCATCGCGTTGGTCAGGCCCGGCCCGAGGATGGCCACCAGCACGAGGGCGAGCAGCAGCGACGGGACCGCGAGGATGATGTCCATGACGCGCATGATGATCGTATCCGTGCGGCCGCGAACATAACCGGCCACAAGGCCGATCAGGATGCCGGCGACTGCCGAAAGCGAGGCGACGACGAGGCCGATGAACAGCGAGAACCGCGTGCCGTAGATCAGGCGCGACAGCAGGTCGCGACCGTTGGCGTCCGTGCCCAGCAGGAAGCTGCTGTTGCCGCCCTGCGCCCAGACGGGCGGCAGGCGCTGCATGGAGCTGCCATAGGCGGCGTCGGGATCATGCGGCGAAACCACGCCGGCGAAGATCGCCAGGAACAGGACGAAGAGGAAGATCGCAAGGCCGATGACGGCGCCTTTGTTGCGAGAGAAGTAATACCAGAACTCCGCAAGAGCGGAAGGACGGTCGGATTTGACGCTTACCGTGCTCATGGACCGCTCCTAGTGACGAATGCGTGGATTGACGAAGCCGTAGAGCAGGTCGACAGCGAGATTGACGAGCATGACGATGCCGGCAATCAGCAGCAGGCCGCCCTGCACCACCGGATAATCGCGCTTGAAAACGGCGTCGATCATCCATTTGCCGATGCCCGGCCACGAGAAGATGCTTTCCGTGAGGATGGCGCCGCCGAGCAGCACGCCGACCTGCAGGCCGATCGTGGTGACGACCGGGATCATCGCATTGCGCAGCGCATGCACGGAAACGACGCGCAGCGGCGACAGGCCCTTGGAACGGGCGGTGCGCACATAATCCTCGCCGAGCACTTCGAGCATGGCGGAGCGCGTCTGGCGGGCGATGACGGCCAGCGGAATGGTGCCGAGCACGATGGTCGGCAGGATCAGCGAATTCAGCGCGGACCAGAAGGCGCCCTTCTGACCGGAGAGCAGGCTGTCGATCAGCATGAAACCGGTGATCGGCTTGAAGAAGTAGATGAGACCGATGCGGCCCGAAACAGGCGTCCAGTGCAGGTAGCCGTTGAAGACGATGATGAGCAGCAGGCCCCACCAGAAGATCGGCATGGAATAGCCGACGAGGGCCACGCCCATGACGCTCTGGTCGAACCATGTGCCGCGCTTGACGGCGGCGAAAACGCCAGCCGGGATGCCAAGACAGATCGCGATGATCATGGCGCAGATCGACAGCTCGAGCGTTGCCGGGAAGAAAGTCAGAAAGTCGGTCAGCACGTCGCGCTTGGTGGTGATCGAGGTGCCCAGATCGCCGTGCAGGGCATTCCAGATGTATTTGCCGTACTGGACGACCATCGGCTGGTCGTAGCCGAGGTCGTGGGAAATCTGCGCATGGCGTTCCGGCGACATGACACGTTCGCCCGACAGCAGCATGACAGGATCGCCGGGAAGCAGGCGGATGAAGGAAAAGGCAACGATCGATACGCCGAGGAATGTCGGGATCAGCACCGCAAGGCGGCCGAAAAGAAATCGCAACATGGCAGATGTCCAAATTTTTCCGGCGGTCAGGCAAGGGGCCTGACCGCCGGGTAGCCCGGTCTTGGCCGGGCATTCTCACAGATTTTTCGTTATTCGGCGATATCGACGCCGTCGAAGCGATGAACGCCGACCGGATCCTGGAAGTAGCCGGTGACATTCTTCGTCATCGGGACGAACTCTTCCGAATGGTCGATGGTCATCCACGGTGCTTCGCGCTTGAAGACGACCTGAGCCTCTTCATAGAGCTTCGTACGTTCCTTGAGGTCGGCCGTCTGCTTGGCCTTCTTCACCAGATCGTCGAATTCCTTGTTGCACCACTGCGCGCGGTTGTTGCCGCCGACGGCATCGCAGCCGAGCAGCGTGTCAAGGAAGTTGTCCGGATCGCCGTTGTCGCCGGTCCAGCCGAGGATGGCCGCGCCGTCGCGGTCCTTGGCGGAGGACAGCTTCAGGTACTGGGCCCAGTCGTAGGTGACGATCTCGACCTTGACGCCGACCTTGGCAAGATCCGCCTGCATCAGCTCGGCGGCGCGGCGCGCGTTCAGCATGTACGGACGCGAAACCGGCATGGCCCAGATCTTCATGCTGAGATCCTTGACGCCTGCCTTTTCAAGCAGCTTCTTGGCTTCGTCCGGATTGTAGGCGTCGTCCTTCACGTCCTTGTTGTAGGACCACATGGTCGGCGGGATCGGGTTGGTCGCAACCGTGGCCGAACCCTGGAAGACGGCGTCGACGATGGCCTGCTTGTTGACGGCCATGTTGATGGCCTTGCGCACTTCGACCTTGTCGAACGGAGCAACGAGCGTGTTGTAGGCGAGGTAGGAAACGTTCAGGCCGGCCTGTTCCAGAACCTTGAGGTTCGAGTCGGCCTTCAGATCCTTGATGTCGGCTGCGTTCGGGTAAGGCATGATGTTGCATTCGCCGGACTTCAGCTTCTGAGCGCGGACGGATGCGTCCGGCGTGATGGCGAAGACGAGATCGTCGATCTTTTCCTTGCCCTTGAAGTAGGATTCGTTCGCCTTGTAGCGGATGACGGCATCCGGCTGGTAAGCGACGAAGGTGAACGGACCAGTGCCGAGCGGCTGCTGGTTCATCTGTTCCATCTTGCCGTCGGCCTGCAGCTTGTCTGCGTATTCCTTCGACAGGATCGAGGCGAAGTCCATGGCCAGATCGGCGAGGAAGGGAGCTTCCGGACGGTTCAGGACGAACTTGACCGTGAGGTCGTCAACCTTCTCGATCGACTTGATGAGCTTCGGGAAGCCCATGCCGTCGGCATATTCATAGGAACCGCCGGCGACATATTTGGCCCACGGATTGTCCGTGTTGAGCTGACGGCTGATCGAGAAGATCACGTCGTCGGCATCGAGGTCGCGCGTCGGCGTGAAGAAATCGGTCGTCTGGAACTTCACGCCCTTGCGGAGCTTGAAGGTGTATTCCTTGCCGTCGGGGGAAACGGTCCAGCTCTCGGCGACGCCGGGCTCGACCTCGGTGCTGCCGTGCTTGAATTCGACGAGACGGCTATAGACCGTGCGGGAAGAAGCATCGAACGTGGTGCCGGCAGTATAAATACCCGGATCGAAACCTTCCGGCGATCCTTCCGAGCAATAGACAAGCGTTTTCGACCAGGCGGACGTCGCCATGACCGAAGCCAAGGCTGTCGCTGCCAGCAGGACAGAAATCTTTTTCATGATATCGTTTCCCAGATTTGTTATTCTTTTGAAGCCGCGGATACCAGCAGAGGTCCCATCCGGATCGCGCCGATGGAACTTTATTTTAAGTTTGAAAGCAACAAGCGCCGCCTAAATTTTTTCCAATTTATGGAGTTTGGAAATTTTCAGGCGAAAATACCTTTGAATTAGTAATATTCTGGCAAAATTTTGCGTCCTTTTAGCGGATTCGGAACGAATTAGCGTTTTCTTCTTACAATTCGTCAGCTGCCGATTGCTCGCATAGGCGGCAATACAAACGAAAATCCGCAGCTGCCGGAGGCAACTGCGGACCAGGAACGGATCCGAATTCGGAACGGGCGGTCAGGCGGCCGGCGCCACGATCGGCGGCTTCTTGGCAATCGCCTTGTGGTCCTGATCGGTCAGGCCAAGCAGGAAGTTGATCTGCGGCCGCGCCTTGACGAGATCGTCGATGGAATACTCGGTGAGGACATCGAAGAAGGCATTCAGCGCCTTGCGCAGCGCCGAATTGAGGCCGCAACTATCGACCAGCGGGCATTCCACGACGCCTTCCTCGAAGCATTCCGCCATGGCGAAACTGTCCTCGGTGACGCGGACGACATCGAACAGGCTGATATCGGTCGCGGGCTTTGCCAGCCGCACGCCACCATTGCGGCCGCGCACCGTCTCGACGAGACCCGCCTTGGTCAAGGGCTGCAGGATCTTGAAAAGGAACAGCTCGGACACGCTGTACGCCTTCGCAATCTCGGGAATCCGGCTCAAATGGCCATCGTTGGCGGCGCAATACATCAACATGCGCACCGCGTAATTGGTCTGTTTCGTCAAACGCATGCCGATCTCCTGGAATCAAGGCTGCTTGGGGCCGGACACGTATATAGTGGCTTTCTCAGTTTTGAACAATTCCAAAATATGAAATTCATATTCACGTTATTCTGAGCGTGCCGGCCGCCCGGCGCACCTCGATCCCGGATCGCGACATCTATGACGAGGAAACCCAGACGGCCATTTCGCAGCCGCCCGGCTCGCGGAAATGAAAACGACGCCCGCCGGGAAAATCGAAAGCGGGGCGCGTGATGGTGCCGCCGGCGAATTCGACCGCGCGCTGGGCGGCTTCCAGATCTGTCGTGCGTACCACGGGCAGCGGCGCTCCGGTCGCTTCCGCCGCATCGCCCTGGATGCCGGCATCGATGCCGGCCGCCTCGATGGCGTGGTAGGTGGGACCGTAGCTGACGAAGCTCCAGTCGAAGGCTTCCTGGAAGAAGCGGCGGGTTTTCAGGCCGTCTTTCGACGGAAATTCGAGATAATCGATCTGATAGGTCACGGACATCGGCGCGGCCCTCCCGTTGTTCATGTTTTGTTCTAGACGAAAACGACGGCTTAGGCAAGATGACTCGGTCGAAAACAAACGCAACAAAAAACCGCCGCCCGAAAATGCCGGACGGCGGTCGCTATCATTGCGGCAGTAAAGCTTACTTCATCGTCGGCATGACGAACTCGGCACCATCCTTGATGCCGGACGGCCAGCGGGCGGTGATCGTCTTCGTGCGCGTCCAGAACTTGATGGAGTCCGTGCCGTGCTGGTTGAGATCGCCGAAGCTGGAAGCCTTCCAGCCGCCGAAGGAGTGGTAAGCGAGCGGAACCGGAATCGGAACGTTGACGCCGATCATGCCGATATTGATGCGCGAGGCGAAATCGCGGGCCGCATCGCCGTCACGGGTGTAGATGGCGACACCGTTGCCATATTCGTGCTTCATCGGCAGGTCGAGCGCTTCCTCGTAGTTCTTGGCGCGGACGACCGAGAGAACCGGCCCGAAGATCTCGGTCTTGTAGATGTCCATCTCCGGCTTGACGTGGTCGAACAGCGTGCCCCCGACGAAATAGCCGTCCTCGTAGCCCTGCAGCTTGAAACCGCGGCCATCGACGACCAGCTTGGCGCCTTCCTCGACGCCACGGTCGATCAGGCCGTTGACGCGGTTGTAGGCATCCTTGGTGACGAGCGGGCCGAGATCGGCCTTGTCGTCGGTGTAGGGGCCGATGCGCAGGGATTCGATCTTCGGCACCAGTTTCTCGACGAGGCGGTTGGCCGTTTCCTCGCCGACCGGCACCGCGACGGATACCGCCATGCAGCGTTCGCCGGCAGAGCCGTAACCGGCGCCCATCAGCGCGTTGACGGCCTGGTCCAGGTCGGCGTCGGGCATGATGATCATGTGATTCTTGGCGCCGCCGAAGCACTGGGCGCGCTTGCCGTTCATGGCAGCAGTGCCATAGACGTACCGGGCGATCGGCGTGGAGCCGACGAAGGAAACGGCTGCGATATCCGGATCGGTGAGGATGGCGTCGACCGCAGCCTTGTCACCGTTGACGACATTGAGGATGCCTGCGGGCAGACCGGCTTCGATCATCAGTTCGGCAAGGCGGATCGGCAAGGAGGGATCGCGCTCGGACGGCTTCAGGATGAAGGCGTTGCCGCAGGCGATCGCCGGGGCGAACATCCACATCGGGATCATGGCCGGGAAATTGAACGGCGTGATGCCGGCGCCGACGCCGACCGGCTGGCGGATGGAGTACATGTCGATCGCCGGGCCGGCGCCTTCCGTAAACTCACCCTTCTGAAGATGCGGAATGCCGCAGACGAATTCGCAGACTTCGAGACCGCGGATGATATCGCCCTTGGAGTCCTCGACCGTCTTGCCGTGCTCCTTGGAGAGCATGGTGGCAAGCTCATCCATATGCTTGTTCAGAAGCTCGACGAACTTGAAGAAGACGCGCGCGCGGCGCTGCGGGTTGGTGGCAGCCCATTTCGGCTGTGCGGCCTTGGCGTTTTCGACGGCTGCCCGGATTTCCTCGACGCTGGCGAGCGCGACGGTCGCCTGCACTTCGCCGGTTGCCGGATTATAGACGTTGCTGGTGCGTCCGCTCTTGCCGGCGACGGGCTTGCCGCCGATGAAATGACCGATCTCACGCATGGATGTACCTCCTCGTTTTCTGAATGATGACAGGATGGCACTTCAATTTGCACAAATCAATGAGCTGATATAAGCAACCGTTGTGCAAAAATTAAAGCTCTGGATGTGCAAATGGATTGGGATGACGTTCGCATGTTTCTCGCCGTGGCGCGCACGGGACAGATCCTGGCGGCCTCCAAGCGGCTCGGCGTCAACCACGCCACCCTTTCCCGGCGCGTGACGACGCTGGAGGAGCGGCTGAAGACGCGGCTGCTGGTGCGGCGCACCAGCGGCTGCGATCTGACGGCGGAAGGCGAAATCTTCCTGCACGCCGCAGAGCGCATGGAAACGGAGATGCTGCGCGCGCAGGCAAGTGTGGGCCATCTCGACAGCGCCATCACGGGCACGGTGCGGATCGGCGCGCCCGATGGTTTCGGAGTGTCCTTTCTCGCACCGCGGCTCGGCCGGCTGATCGCGCGCTATCCGGAGCTGCGCATCCAGCTCGTGCCCGTTCCCCGCTCCTTCTCGCTGTCGCAGCGCGAAGCGGATATCGCCATCACGCTGGAACGCCCCGAGCAAGGGCGGCTGATCTCCTCGAAACTGACGGATTACACGCTCGGGCTCTATGCGTCGAAAGCCTATCTGGAGCAGGCCGGCTTGCCCGACAGCATCGAGGCGCTGAAGCTGCATCCGCGCGTCGGCTATGTCGAAGACCTGATCTTTACCGCCTCGCTGAATTTTTCCGGCGAGATCATGCGCAGCTGGGACGCCTCGTTCGAGATTTCCACCGCCATCGGCCAGACCGAAGCGGTGCGCTCCGGCGCCGGCATCGGCATCCTGCACGACTATATCGCCCGGCAGTTTCCGGAACTGACCCGTATCCTGCCCGATGTCTCCATCAAGCGCGCCTACTGGACGACCTATCATGAAAGCGCCCGCGACCTGGTGCGCGTGCGCACCGTCGCGGATTTCCTGCAGGAACTCGTCAGCGAAGAGCGGCGGATGTTCTTATGACGTCACGCTGCCGCTCACGGCACCAAAGTGCTCCACCATGACGGAGGATGCGGCAGCATCGCAGCTGGAGCGGCTTCGCATTTCATGGAATCGCCGAATCGTTCCATCTCTTTGTTCGTCCGCGATTCCGGACGAAAGGCCGCTGCGCGCTTTTCCTGGAACTGCTTTACGGCATGCTTGGGCGGCTCCTCGTTTTCGTCCGGGTTGGGAACGGGAACCTCGTCTGGCAACCTGTCGGGCTCCGGCTCTTCGATCGGCGGCTTCGGCGTCCAGCCGGGGTCCGGCATCGGAGGCGAGTCAGGGATCGGCTCGTTCGGTACAGACATGGCCCCGCTCCTTTCGTCTCGTTGCTCACACGAACACAACGGCCGGGAACAGGCACGGTTCCAGGAGAAGCTCAATATGCGGGGAAAAGAGTTGGCATCCGGAGTTTTGAAGCCGCACGCGTCTCGCCGCTGGACAAAGGGCGGACGAAGCCTAGTATCTCACTGAAAGGTCAGGGAGTCAGGACGATGAACGACAAGAAGCAGCCGAAACCAAGCGAAAAAGAACGCAAGGAACAGGACGATTATCTCGAGGAAGCGCTGGAAGAGACCTTCCCCGCAAGCGACCCGATCTCGCCCGGCCATGTATCGAAGAAGCCGGAAGACAAGAAATAATTTCCACGGCCAATGGCCTCGGGCATGCTCAGCGAATGGATCGGGAAAGAATGGTACGGTTGGGGGGTCTCGAACCTCCGACCTCAGGTGCCACAAACCTGCGCTCTAACCAACTGAGCTACAACCGCACTTGCTCGCGTCGCCGCGAACGGGGGTGACATACGAGGACTTTGAAATTATTTCAAGTCCTATCTCCCCGCAATATAAAAAAGCTTTCAAGATATCCAAGCCAAGATGCGCACCGGCATCCGATATCTGCATCGGCGACATGAAAAATCCCGTTCCCGAGGCCTCAGCCTTGGGAACGGGACGTTCGTGCCTTGGGAGGCGTATGGGAATTGATCAGGCCTTGAAGGAGGCCATTGCCTTTTCGGCGGCGTCCTTGGCCGGCTTTGCCAGCTTTTCGGCAACCTTCTTGGTGGTTTCCTGAATGGACTTGGCCTGCTCGACGGTAACTTCCGCCTGCTTGCGGATGAAAGCGGTCTGAAGTTCGAAGAGTTCGGCAACGGACTTGACGCGAAGCAGGGCTTCCATGTGCGCCAGCGAGCTTTCGGCATTGGTGCGCAGAACGTCGATGGCCTTGAGGCCGATTTCGACGGAACCAGCCTGTGCGTTCTGCACGGTTGCTTCAACCGTCTTGCCGGCTTCCTCGGTGGCCGTCTTCAGCTTTGCGAAGGCTTCCTTGGACTGCGTTGCGCCCTTTTCCGCGAAGTCGCGGAACGATTCGGAGAACTTGGACGGGTCGAATGCAGCCGTTGAAAAAACGTCGTCTTTCTTTACAGTAGCCATGATTACACTCCTTTGGGGGGCCTCCCGGAGGCACCAGTCGTTAAAGTTTGTGCAGCTTATATAGTACAGGATTTTGTGCAGTGCAACATATTTTTGCATCGCACAACGCGTTAACCTTTTCGGCCGAAAAATGGGCCGTTCGCTGGACCGGGAAGCGGGGCGCCGATATTAATAAACTGTTAAAGCAGGAGAGGCGGTTACGCCCGCAAAACAGGTTGGAATATGCCCGCAATTCAATATCCGTTCATTGACATTGCCGTGCATCCGCGCGTCCGGGAGCGTTTCGCGCGTGGCGAAGCCATGGTCATGTTCTCGACCGGCATGGATCGCGTGCTCTGGGCCAACGGCGCCGGAGCCAACCTTTTCGGCTATGGCGCCATCTATGATTTCGTCGAGCAGGGACCGAAGCCCGGCGACGTCTCGTTCCGCCAGATCGAAGCGACGGCGCGCGGCCTCGGCGCGGTCGGCGACCAGCGCACCTTCCTCATCCGCATGGCCTCGGGTTTCCAGCGGGCAGTCGTCAACGCGGCCGTCGAGCTCATCCGCATCCAGGCCGGTGAAGAGGCGATGCTGTTTTCCTCCCCGGTCTCTTCGAAGCCTCTCGCATCGGCCGACTGCGCCAGGCGCATGATCGACGGCTTCGACGATCCCGATACCCATATGGCCGTCATCGGCCGCGATGGCGAAATCGTCACCGCTTCAGCACGCTTCGGCGCGCTTGGCATAACGCCGCAAACGGCGCGCATGCTGACGACGATGGCCGGCGCGCAGCCGGACCGGCTGATCAAGCGGCCGATCCCGACCGGCCGCGGCTATCTGCCCGCTGCCATCGGCAAGCTCTCCGAAATTCCCGCCCTGCATTTGCTGTTCGTCGTGGAAACGATGCTGGGCCATCTCGACCCTATGGAAAGCCTGGTCGAGGTGGAACGCTCCACGGCGGATGTCGAACCGCAGGCGGAAGAAGCCCGCGCGGAGCTGGAAGCGGCGACGGCGGACGAGACGCCGCAAGCTGCCCCGGCAACGCCTTTCGGCGACGTCATCGACGCGGTGGCCGGTATCGAGGAACTGGACGAGACGCCGGAATATCGGGCGGACGACCGCCACGGCGCGGCACCGGCCGACGAAAACGCAAGCGAAACCGGGACGGACGCGACGGCGGATATACATGCGGCATCCGACAGCGCGCCCGAGGCCGCTGCCGAAACACCGGCTCAGGCCAACGACCAGCAGCCGGCAACCGTTCCGGATGGCGAAAGCAACAGTGCCGTAGAAACCGCGCCGGAAGCAGGGACGCCTCCGCCGGAAGCTCAAGCCGAAACCGACGGCACCGCGGAGGAAGGCTTCAGCTTCAAGCGCAACGGGCGCGCCACCCGGTTCGTCTGGAAAATCGACGCCGCAGGCCAATTCAGCGAGGTCTCCCGCGAATTCGCCGATGCGGTCGGCCCGCACGCCGCGCGGATTGCAGGCACTGCTTTCGCCGATGTCGCCCGCCGTTTCAATCTCGATCCGGACGGCAAGATCGCGGAGCTTTTGGCGCGACGCGACACATGGTCCGGCCGGACGATCTACTGGCCGGTCGAAGGCACGAGCCTGAAGGTGCCGGTCGATCTTGCCGCCTTGCCGACCTATACGCGCAGCCGCGAATTCGATGGCTTCCGGGGCTTCGGCGTCGTCCGTCTCGCGGATGCGATCGAAGATCCGGCGAAACGCGGCATGGCTCTCGAAAGCGGGGAAGCCGATGAGGCAGCCCCAATAGCCGAAGCCGTTGCCGAGCCGGACGCCGCCCCGGCCGAATTGCCGGTTCGGGAACCCGAAGATACCTCTGCTGTCGCGGAGGCGGCAGAAGAGACCGAAAGCCCGATACAGGACGCGCCGGAGGATGCTTCCGCCTCGCATTACGAGCCGCCTGCCCTGCGGATTTCCGAGGCGCACAACCGCCGTGAATCGGACAAGGTCGTTCGGCTGCACGAGCGCCGGACATTCACTCAAGCCGGAACTCAGGCCGGCCTTTCGCTCAGCGAGCAGGCTGCCTTCCGCGAGATCGCCCGGCAGCTCGAGCCCTTTGGCAAACGCGCCGAACCGCCTGCCGAGCAGCCTCGCGACGCCCGGCATGAAGACGACGGCGAGACCGCCCCGCAACCGAATGCGGCCGACGAGATCCTGTCAGACGCGACCGAAACGGCCGATGACATCAGCCGAGACGATGACCATCGGGCGGAAGCTCCCCATGCGGAAGAGGCCGCATCCTCGCCGGTGGTCAAGCTGGTCGAGACCACGGATGACGATAGTCCGGCAACGGGCGACGCCCATGCGGAAAGCTCCTCCTCTTCCGCCGAGCCGGAAGAGGATTTCGATCCGCTGGATGTCCTCAGCAACGCCATTCCGCCGCGCGTGAAAATGCGCACGGGCTTGTCGCCGGATATTGTCGACCAGCTGCCGCTTGCCGTTCTCGTCCATGCCGGCGATCGCCTCATTCACGGCAATCCGGAATTCCTGCGGCTGACCGGCTACGACAATCTCGAAGACCTCGAGCAGGTCGGCGGGCTCGATGCGCTGCTGCAGCGAAACGACCTGGAGAGCAAGACCGAACGGCCCGGCACGATGATGGTGGTGCGCGCCGACGACGTGCTGGTGCCGGTGACGGCCCGGCTGCAATCGATCCGCTGGGAAGACGGCACCGCCTTGATGCTGGCGCTGATGCCGGTGGAAAGAACCGAGCCGCCGGCACCACAGCCGCAGCCTGTTCCCGAGGAAGCCCGTCCGGAACGCATCCTCGAAAAGGTCGCGAAGCTGCAGGTCGAAATCGAGGAATTGCGCTCGACGCTGGAGACGGCGACGGACGGCGTGATCATCATCGGCCAGGAGGGCGAGATCCGGTCGATGAACCGCTCGGCAAGCGCCCTCTTCAACTATGACGATCAGGAAACGCGCGGCAAACCTTTCGTCATGCTGTTCGCGCATGAGAGCCAGAAGGCGGTGCTCGACTATCTCGGCGGCCTTTCCGGCCATGGCGTCGCCAGCGTGCTCAACGACGGGCGCGAAGTGATCGGCCGCGAGGCGTCCGGCGGCTTCGTGCCGCTGTTCATGACCATGGGCCGGCTCAACTCCTCGAACGGCTATTGCGCGGTCATCCGCGACATCACGCAATGGAAGCGCACCGAGGAAGAGCTGCGCAACGCCAAGCGCGCCGCCGAAACCGCCAATGCCCACAAGACGGATTTCCTCGCGCGCGTCAGCCATGAAATCCGCACGCCGCTCAACGCCATCATCGGCTTTTCCGACATGATGTCCGGCGAGCGCTTCGGGCCGATCGGCCATTCGCGCTACATCGAATATGCGACCGATATCGGCCGCTCCGGCCGGCATGTGCTCGACATCGTCAACGACCTGCTCGACATCTCCAAGATCGAAGCCGGCGAGATGGACCTGGATTTCGCCTCGGTCGGCCTGAACGAGGCGATCACCGAAGCGGTGTCGCTGGTACAGCCGCAGGCCAACAGCCAGCGCGTCATTATCCGCACGGCGCTGTCGCAAGCGGTCCCGAATGTCGTGGCCGACCTGCGCTCGATCAAGCAGATCGCGCTCAACATCCTTTCCAACGCGATCCGCTTCACGCCATCGGGCGGCCAGATCGTCGTGTCGACCTCCTATGAGGGCAATGGCAGCGTCGTGATGCGCATCAGGGATACGGGTGTCGGCATGACCCGTTCGGAGCTGGAGCAGGCCATGAAGCCCTTCCGGCAGGTGTCCACCAATTCCCGCAAGCGCGGCGACGGCACCGGCCTCGGCCTGCCGCTGACCAAGGCCATGGTCGATGCCAACAGGGCGACATTCTCCATCAACTCCTCCCCCAACGAGGGAACGCTGGTGGAAATCACCTTCCCGTCGCCGAGGGTATTGGCGAACTGAGAAATCGCCAGTTCGCCATCAGAACCAGAGATCGCGCACGCATTTGCCCTGGGACGGCAGGTCTTCGTAGCTATCAAGGCCATCGAAATGATCGATCGGCAGGTCGGCGACGAGGTCCGGCGGTGCCAGCCGCATGTTCACGGCCATGCGCCGGCGGCCATCCTTCTGGAGTCTCAGGCCGCGCCAGCTCAAGACGCAGGCACAGGATGGACAGAACAATATTTCGAGGGACGGCTGTTTCCCGGCGCGACTGTAGGAGGCCGTCGGACCGGAAACGGAGATCCGCTCTCCTTCATAATCATAGGCCCACAGCGTACCATAGCGCCGGCAAAGCGTGCAGTTGCAGGCCGTAATCGAGCCGGGATCGCCTTCGAGGGTCCAACTTGCCTTGCCACAATGGCATGAGCCGATCAGCATGGTCTCACCTTTGCCTGAGGTGCTCTAGGATTCGTGCGAGAGAACCAATCCGTCGAGCCTGATATCATTGGGCTGTCTGACGTCGCCATCTGCGATCCAGACAGGTTCCCCGATACTATTTGCCCGCCCGTTCGAAACGACAATGCCATCGCCATCATTGCAGGCAAGAATTGGCCGTTTCGTGAATTTGCTATAGCGGACCAACTCCTTGAGATAAGCCGCTTTTTCGTTCAGGTGCGGGAAGAATTCGAACGGCACGAGATCGAGCGCGGCTTCCCTCATCCGTGTTTCCGGAATCTCGTCCGTAAACAGGGCGTCGGTAGCGATCGTCGGCGTCATGAGAATGGCGCCGGCACTGGTGCCGATCAGGACACCGCCACCGAGCGCCCAGTCTCTGAGAAGCGGCAGCATTCCGCTTCGCCTGAGCCGTTGCAGATAGTCAGCGGTATGGCCACCCGTCAGATGAATGGCATCACAGGCAAAAAGCGCGTCTCTCTCCTCGCTGCCATGCGGCTCCTCCGGATCATAGAACAGCGACATTTCCAAGCCATAGGTTCGGTAGTACTGCTTGCGATCATCGAAGAAGCGGTGATCCGGCTCCGGCCCGGATGGGATATAAGCAATGCGCGTTCCCAAGCCGAGTGCTGCCATCATCGCCAGAAGCCCGAGGTCGATCGCCCTGTTTTCGGGAACTATCTGGTCGCTGTAAAGGGCGAGGTTGACCATGCTCGGCTCCGGCAGAATTCACGGTAACGGCATCGGAAGTGTGCGATGAAACGGGAGCGGTTGCAATTGCCGCAACGTCCGGTTCCGCGAGATTTCAGCGTGCAGCGATGGTTCCGATCCAGTGGAGCATCCGCCGGCTCAGCTTGCGAGCGCCAGCCCTCCATACCGGCTGATTTCGCTTTCGATCTCGGCGACGAGCGTATCGAGAGCGGGATTTCTCACCTTGCGTCCACGGCGCACCACATAGGCCAGGGCAGGCGGCGCCGGCAGGCCATGGGCGACGATTTCCATATCCTGCTGCAGATGACGGCCGTTCAGAAGCGCCACGCCCAGACCCGAGGTCACGGCCGCAATAATTCCGGCAGCGCTCGGACACTCGAAGACGGTTTCAAGGACAACGCCGCCGTCCTGCCCGATATCGAGCGCCCATCGGCGATAGAAACACTCATCGTCGAAGGATAGAAAAGGAACCGGGCCGTCCGGCGGCAAGGCCAGCTCCGGGTGCTTGACCCAATGGAGTTCCTCACGAAAGAGAACGACATCGGTCGGGCGGACCTCATGGGCGAAGACCTGCACGATGGCGGCATCGAGCTCTCCCCGCTCCAGCATTCCCCGCAGGATGAGGCTCATGCGGACCTTGGTGCGCACGGAGACATTCGGATGCAGGCGGCGGAAACGCCCCAGTATGCGGGCAAGATCGGTGCAGGTCGTATCCTCGGTGAGGCCGAGGGCGACGCGGCCGGCAAGCGACGTCTTCGACAGGCTCAACAGCGCCTCGTCATGCAAGCCGAGGATACGGCCGGCATACTCAAGCAGATCCTCGCCCGCCGCGGTGAACATCGAGGCTCCCGGCTTGCGGCTCAACAGATCGCAGGCGAGGCTCGTCTCGAGCCGCTTGATCTTGTGGCTGACGGCGGATTGCGACAGGCCCAAAGCCTCGGCGGCGCGGGTGATGCCGCCGTGATGGCGGATCGCCCATAGCGCGCGCAGAGCGTCGATTTCCAAACGTCGGCTGGTCAATTCGGTCATGGCAAACTCGGCTCGGATGATACGGCTGCCGAAAGAATGCATGTTTCAACGGCATCTGGCAAACAAACATGAGCCCGAAGGCTGATATGTCATGCCGTGATCGATATTTGTCATGTGCCATCGAGCCGGCGCTCGCCTATGCCTGAGCCGCGAAGGACATTCGATCGATACATCCCAACCGAGAACCCGATGACAGACCCGCAATGACAGATCAGTGTCTATCCCGGCCCGCACCAAACGAACGCCGCTTCCTTTGGCCCCTGATGGCGGTGCTCCTGATCTTCGGCTGGAGTTCGGGCTTCATCGGCATCCGCTATGCGAGCCAGGAGGCCAGCGTCATGCTGGTGCTGTTCTGGCGGACGCTCCTGTCGGGCTTGATTCTGCTGCCATTTGCCTTGGCGTTCGGACCACGGCTGCGGATGCGCGCTATTGCCGAACAGATGCTGTTCGGCGTGATGTCGGTCTTCCTCTATCTCGGCGGCTTTGCCCTGGCGATCGAACAGCGGGTGCCGACGGGCTTGGTGGCGCTGATCTCCGACCTGTTGCCGCTCGCCATCGCAGCCCTCTCCCAACCGGTGCTGGGGGAGCGGTTGAGCGGACGCCAATGGCTGGGAACCGCAATCGCGGTCGCTGGCGTGCTGATCGTCTCGCTGGACAGCCTCAGCTTTGGCGCGGCTCCCACCTGGGCCTATGGATTGACGGTGGGCTCGATGCTCGTCTTTGCGTTTGCATCGGTCCTGCACAAGCGGCGGCGGACCCGGCACATGCCCGTTCACCAAAGCCTTTGCATCCACACCCTGACCGCTTCGGTGCTGTTCGGCGCGTGCGCGATGATGCAGGGAGACCTTGCCCCGCCGCTCACCCGCGGTTTTGCGATCGGCATGGTATGGCTGGTACTGATCGCGACTTTTGCCGCCTATTCGATCTATTACACCAGCCTGCGCCTCTTTCCGGTGGCGCAGGTCAGCGCGGCAATCTATCTCAGCCCGCCCGTGACGATGCTTTGGGCCTGGGCGCTGTTTTCCGAACCGCTGACCACGGCGATGTTCGTGGGGCTTGGGGTGACGCTCGTGGGTGTCTGGCTGACTTCGCGAAACTGAGGCGGCGCGCTGCGGACGGTCAACGGCGTCAGTCTTTGGCGCCGCCTTTCGTCAACAGATCGACAAGTTGCTCATCGCCGGCTTGCCGGGCAATAGCGACTGATCGTCATCGCATCGTCGATAATGGCCAGAAACCGTCCGAGCATTATCGGGTGAATAACGCGTTCGAGCTATTCGTCCCGTACCTTCGCAGCCTTGCGAGCGGCCCTTGAATTCGGCTTGCCGCCCTTCGGGGCGCCGCCGTCATTCTTGGCGAAGCCCGGCTTACCGGTCTTTTTCGCCCAGGGCTTCTTGTCCGGGCGTTCGGAAACGCCGCCCTCGCCCGCCGCCCGTTCCGGCTTGCGATCGGACTTCCATTTCGGCTTGGGGCCGTCGTTCGAACGCGGCCCCTTGTCGGCGAAAGGCTTCTTCTTTGCGAAGCCGCCTTCCCGCCTGGCCTGGAAATCCGGCATGCCGGCGAGCTGCTTGACGCGGATGCCGCGCTCGAGCGTCTTGTCCGGACCGATGGCCGAGAGGAATCGCTCGGCACCATCGGGCGCGAGCTCGACGAAGGTTTCCTCGGGCTGCATCTTGATGGCGCCGATGTCGCGCTTGGTGAGGTTGCCGTTGCGGCAGAGCATGGGGATCAGCCAGCGCGGCTCGGCATTCTGCTTGCGCCCGACGGACAAGGATACCCAGACTCCGTCGGTAAAGTCGTTGCGTCCCGCAGATGAGCCCTCATCGCGAGGCGTGACCGGAAAATCGTCGCGGCGAGGCTTTCTGCGCTCGCCTTCGGCCGGCACGTCCTGCAATTCCTCCGGCGCGGAATGGCCGGCACGGTATTGCCGCAGGAAGGCGGCGGCGACCTGTTCGGCACCATGACGCTCCAGCAATTGCCGGACGATCGACTGTTCGTCCTCGGCGAGCGGTCCGGCAAAGACCGGATCGGCGAGAAGACGTTCGTCGTCGCGCTGGCTCACCTCGTCGGCAGACGGTGGCTTTGCCCAGGTGGCGCGGATGCGGGCGGCTTCCAGCAGGCGTTCCGTGCGGCGGCGGGCGCTGAGCGGCACGATCATGGCGCTGACGCCCTTGTTGCCGGCGCGCCCCGTGCGGCCGCTGCGATGCAGCAGCGTTTCCGGATTGGTCGGCAAATCGGCGTGAACGACCAGTTCGAGGCCCGGCAGGTCGATGCCGCGAGCGGCGACGTCGGTTGCGATGCAGACGCGGGCGCGGCCGTCGCGCATGGCCTGCAAAGCGTGCGTACGCTCGTTCTGGCTAAGCTCGCCCGAGAGAGCGACGACCGAAAAGCCGCGATTGTTGAACCGCGCCGTCAGATGATTGACGGCGGCGCGCGTCGAGCAGAAGACGATGGCGTTGCGCGCTTCATAGTAGCGCAGCACGTTGATGATGGCGTTTTCCTTGTCGCTCGGCACGACCGTCAGCGCGCGATACTCGATATCGACATGCTGCTTGGCTTCCGAGGCGGTAGCGATGCGAACGGCATCGCGCTGGTAATTTTCGGCAAGCTTGGCGATCGAGCGCGGCACGGTCGCGGAAAACATCAGCGTACGGCGTTCGGACGGCGCGGTTTCCAGAATGAATTCCAGATCCTCGCGGAAACCGAGATCGAGCATCTCGTCGGCCTCGTCGAGTACGACGGCATGCAGCCTCGAAATATCGAGCGAGTTGCGGCGGATATGATCGCACAGGCGGCCGGGCGTGCCCACGACGATATGAGCGCCGCGCTCCAGCGTGCGCCGCTCGGTGCGCATGTCCATGCCGCCAACGCAGGAGGCGATGGTGGCGCCCGTCAGGGCATAGAGCCACTCCAGCTCGCGCTGGACTTGCAGCGCCAGTTCCCGGGTCGGCGCGATCGCCAGCGCCAGCGGCGCTCCGGCCGGGCCGAAGCGCTCGGCGCCGTCAAGCAGGCCCGGCGCCAGCGCGAGACCGAAGGCGACCGTCTTGCCCGAACCGGTCTGGGCGGAGACGAGGGCATCCTTGCCGGCAAGGCCGGGATCGAGCATGGCTTTCTGCACCGGCGTCAGCGTCTCGTAACCGCGCTTCGCCAAAGCCTGGGCAATCGCCGGAACGATGCCTTCGAATTCAGTCATCATCTGTCTTTCGGAATTCTTCGCGCACCAATCGGCGGCGATCATCGTGGTTCGCACGTCGCGAACCTCTTCTTCAGGCGTGCACATACTTGTTTGGCAAGCCGATGTACAGAGCAGAGGCGTATTCGCGCGAGTCGGAACGAAAAAAAGGCAGCGAAGCGCGCTGCCTTTGAAGTTGATGCTGTCTAAAGCTAGCTCGAGTCGGGGAACTTCATGTCTCGGGAGCCAGGGGCAGCTCCAATCCGCTCCTAGCTCATGCGAACGGTCTCAAGTCGGCCTTTACCTTTGACCAAGCTTTCTTAACGCGAAGTTACCAAACGGGGGTCATCGTTTGCCCCTCAGTTTTAAGGTTCGTCTTAACTTTTCAGCTCTTCGAGCCCCGCAAAGAGGTCGAGCGCTTCCGGATTGGCGAGCGCCTCCTTGTTCTTGACGGCCCGGCCATGCACCACGTCGCGCACGGCAAGCTCGACGATCTTGCCGGATTTCGTGCGCGGGATATCGGCAACGGCAATGATCTTCGCCGGAACGTGACGCGGCGAAGCGCCGGTGCGAATGCGGGTCTTCATCGTCTTGACGAGATCGTCGGTCAGGGAAACGCCCGGCGCAAGGCGGACGAAGAGCACGACGCGGACATCATCCTCCCAATCCTGGCCGATGCAGAGGGCTTCGAGCACTTCCGGGATCTGCTCGACCTGATTGTAAATCTCGGCCGTGCCGATGCGCACGCCGCCGGGATTGAGCGTCGCGTCCGAGCGGCCATGAATGACGAGGCCGTCATGCTCCGTCCATTCGGCGAAATCGCCGTGGCACCAGACATTGTCGAAGCGCTCGAAATAGGCGGCGCGATATTTGACGCGCTCCGGATCGTTCCAGAACATGACCGGCATGGAAGGGAAGGCCCTGGTGCAGACGAGTTCGCCCTTCTCGCGACGTACCGGCTTGCCTTCGTCGTTCCAGACATCGACGGCAAGGCCAAGGCCCGGCCCCTGGATTTCGCCGCGCCAAACGGGTTGCAGCGGGTTGCCCAGCACGAAGCAGGAAACGATGTCGGTGCCGCCGGAAATCGAAGCGAGCTGAATGTCGCCCTTGATGCCCTCATAGACGAAGGAAAAGCCCTCCGGCGACAGCGGCGAGCCGGTGGACGTCATCAGCCGCAGGCTCGAAAGATCATGCGACGTCCTCGGCGTGAGGCCGCTCTTGTGGACGGCATCGATATATTTGGCCGACGTGCCGAACAGCGCGAACCTCTCTTCCTGCGCATAGTCGAACAGGATGTTGCCGTCGGGCGCGAAGGGCGATCCGTCGTAAAGGCAGAGAGTCGCGCCGGCGGCAAGGCCCGCCACCAGCCAGTTCCACATCATCCAGCCGCAGGTGGTAAAATAAAAGACCTTTTCGCCGGGCACCACCCCGCAATGCAGGCGATGCTCCTTGACAAGCTGGAGCAGCGCACCGCCGGTCGAATGCACGATGCACTTCGGGACGCCGGTGGTGCCGGAGGAAAACAGAATGAACAGCGGATGGGAGAAAGCGACGGGAACAAACTCGACCGGTTTCGCCTCGTAGGACGCGACCAGATCGGCGAGAGTCCGCGCTGCCGGCGTCGCAGCGACGACCGCCTCGGCGCTGCCGGCGTAAGGCACGATGACGGCGGGCACATCCAGGCGCCGTGCTATGGCGCTGATCTTCGCGGTGACGTCCTGCAACTTGCCGCCATACCAATAGCCGCTGCAGGCGATGAAAAGTTTCGGCTCGATCTGGCCGAAGCGATCCATGACGCCCTGCTCGCCGAAATCGGGCGAACAGGAAGACCAGATCGCACCGATCGACGCGGCCGCCAGCATGCAGGCGATCGTCTCCGGCATGTTCGGCATCATCGCCGCCACGCGGTCTCCCTTGCCGATGCCATGGGCGCGATAGGCCTGCTGCAGGCGCGAGACCATTGCCGCCAGCCGGTCCCACGACCAGCGATCGCGCACCTTGTCCTCGCCCCAGAACACCAGCGCATCGCCCCCGCCGCTCCGCGACAGCAGGTTTTCGGCGAAATTCAGCTGCGCATCGGGAAAAAAGCGGGCTTCCAGCATCAGGTCGCCATGGACAAGCGCCCGCTCGCCGCGTTCACCCTTCACGCCGCAGAAATCCCAGACCGCCGTCCAGAAATTTTCCCGGTCGGCAATCGACCAGCCATGGAGACCGGTGAAATCGGATAAGGACAGGCCGAAACGCCGGTTGCACTCCTGCATGAAGGCAAACATCGGGCTCTGGCGGCGAAATTCTTCCGATGGTGTCCAGAGCGGCCGCTGATCCTGCATATTTCTCTCCCCCGCTTTTCGTCCTATATAGCAATGCTGCAACGCATTATAAAATCACGGTGTTATGGCGATTGCCAGTGCGTGGTGTTTGCATCCGCCAAACAATTCCTATATCCGGCAAACGCAGGCAGATCATCCCTATCAGTTCGAGAGTCCCCACGGGATCATGAGAGCTTCGAAAAACAATAAGTGGCGACTGACGTTGCGATCGGCCTCGCGTTGGCTGCCCGGCGCCGCCCGCACGACCGGCATCGTTCTTCTCACGATTCTCATCGTCTTCGCTGTCTTCAGAGCGACCGCGCCTTTCCTGATTTCCAGCGGCCTGGTGCGCTCCGGCATCGAGAAGGCCCTCTCGGAATGGACGGGATATCGCGCTCAGATCGAAGGCGATCCGACGCTGGAATTCTGGCCGACGGCGCGCGTCACGCTCAATCAGGTGACGATCCGCGAGCCGACGAAAAACGGCAAGGTCCTTGGCCATGTCGACAGCCTCTCGGCGGATTTCTCGCTGCTGTCGGCCATCCGCGGCCATGCGCGGTTTCATGAGTTTCATTTTCTGCGCCCGGTCCTCTATATCCGCCGCGACGAGGACGGCCTGATCGACTGGACGAACGAGGGCCGTCTCTCCAAGGCTATCGAACAGGCGGAGGCCTCCTCCGGCGACGGCATATCGATGCGGAAGGACCAGGACGCCGCCATCGGCATGCTGACCATCGAGGACGGCAGCATCGAGATGACCGACGAACGCAGCGGCAACATCTACAAGCTCAACGGCATCAACGCGGACATTTCCTGGCCGCGGCTGTCGCAGCCGATGACCGCCGTCATTCTTGCGCGTTTCAACGACCAGGACGTCAAGCTCAATTTCGACTCGACGCAGCCGCTGCTCTTCTTTGCCGGCAAGAGCGTCGACGCGAAAACCAGCTTCGCCTCGTCGATGATCAACTGGACCTATGCCGGCGTCACCAGCATATCGGACCTCTCGGCGCTATCGGGCAACCTGCAGCTCAGCGTACCGAATGTTCCCGCCTTCCTGGCATGGAGCGGCCAGCGTCTGCCGGCCGCCGACGCCCTCAAGAACGTTTCTCTGAGCGCCGACATTGCCGCGATCGACAACGGCCTGCGCTTCAACAACCTCAATTTCAAGGTCAATGATTCGGCGGCTTCAGGGGTCATGGACCTCAACTCCACGGCAGCGGGCAAGCCCAAGATCTCCGGAACGCTCGCCTTCGACCAGATGAACCTCAATCCGTTCCTGGCCGCCTTTTCCATGCGCCTTGCGGCCGAAACCGCGATCGACGCGCTTTTGAACGGCAATCCGCTGCAGCGGCTCGATCTCGACATGCGCCTGTCGGCAAACAAGGCGGCGCTCGGTCCCTTCCAGTTCGAGAATATCGGCGCAAGCCTGCTGGTGGCCGGCGGCAAGGCGAAGTTCGACATCGGGGACAGCGGTTTCGAGAGCGGGTCGCTGACCGCGCATCTGGAAGTCGCCCCCGGGGATTTCGACGGCGGCGGCAAATTGCAGATCTCCATCCGAAACGCCGATTTCGGCGGCCTCTTCACCCGATTGAAGCTGGTGGGGCCGCTGCCGATGCCATCGTCCGGATCGCTGGATCTCGCGCTCAGCACCTCCAAGCCGATCTGGGTGGCCACGCTCAGCGACGTGGCCGGCACGCTGCACTTCAAGTCGGCGGCGGGGTCGCTGCGCCAATTCGACATCTCCGCCTTCCGGACGCTGGCCGCTGAAAAAACCTTCTTCCGGATGAGCGACGTCGCCGATGCATCTTTCGACTTCGACAGCATCAATGTCGATGCAAGCTTTGCGAAAGGGTCGGTCGAGGTGAAGAATGCCTCGATCGCGGGACAGAACGAAACGATTACCTTCAATGGCGTCGTTCCGTTCCGCACCAATGGCCTCGCGCTCTCGGGCGCGGTCGAGGCGACATCGCCCTCCGATGCCGACGAGTTGCCGATGCTGCCCTTCTTCATCGGAGGCAGCTGGCCGAACCCGGTCGTTTCGCCGGTCGCAACGCTCCTGCAGAAGCCGATACAGCCGCTGCAGCAACAATAATCGCCCAAGCCTGCCGGTTGCGCCGCCGCGCCTCAGGCCGCGGCAGCCGCCTGTTCATCCCGCTGCCGCTGGACTTCGCGACGCTTCGTCACGATGGAAGCGCAGATGACGCCGATGGTGACGACGCCGATCAGGATCGTGCAGATGGCGTTGATCTCCGGCGTGACGCCGAGCTTGACCTGGCTGTAGATGAGCATCGGCAGCGTCTTGGCGCCCGCACCGGACGCGAAGGTCGCGATCACCAGATCGTCGAGCGACAGGGTCAAAGCCAGTACCCAGCCCGAGAATACGGCCGGCGCGATGATGGGGAGCGTCACCTCGAAGAAAGTCCGCACCGGCGGAGCACCGAGATCCAGCGCCGCCTCCTCGATCGAGCGATCGAAGGTCAAAAGGCGCGACTGCACGACGACGGCGACGAAGCACATGGTCAGCGTCGTATGCGCCATGACGATGGTCCAGAAGCCGCGATCGACACCGGAGGTGACGAAGAGCAGCAGCAGCGACAGGCCGGTGATGACGTCAGGCATGACGAGCGGCGCATAGATCATGCCGGAAAACAGGATGCGGCCGCGGAAACGCGTGTAGCGCACGAGGGTCAGCGCCGCCATGGTGCCGAGCACCGTGGCGATGGTCGCCGACAGGAGCGCGATGCGGACCGTCAGCCAGGCGGCGCTCAGCATGGTATCGTTGCTGAAAAGATGCACGTACCATTGCGTCGAAAAACCGCCCCAGACCGTGACCAGCCGCGACCTGTTGAAGGAGTAGATGACCAGCAGCAGGATCGGCAGGTAGAGGAAGGCCAGGCCGAGCGTGACCGAGACGATGTTGAAACGGGACCAGCGGATCATCGACTATCTCCCCTTTTCGTCGGCCCTGGCCTGGAAATGCTGGAAGAAGACGATGGGCACCACCAGCACCAGAAGGAGGATGGTCGCCACCGCCGACGCCAGCGGCCAGTCGGTATTGCTGTAGAATTCCGTCCAGAGCACCTTGCCGATCATCAGGGTCTCCGAGCCGCCGAGCAGATCGGGAATGACGAATTCGCCGACGGCCGGGATGAAGACCAGCATGCAGCCGGCAACCACGCCCGGGATGGAGAGCGGAAAGGTGACGCGCCAGAAAGCGCCGATCGGCGTGCAGCCGAGATCCTGCGCCGCCTCGATCAGCGTGCCGTCCATCTTCTCCAGTGCCGAATAGAGCGGCAGCACCATGAAGGGGAGATAGGAATAGACCATGCCGATATAGACCGCCGTATTGGTGTTGAGGATGACCAGCGGCTCGTGGATGATGCCGAGCGCCATCAGCAGCTGGTTCAGCAGGCCCGTCGTGCTGAGGATCGACATCCAGGAATAGACGCGGATCAGGAAGCTCGTCCAGAAGGGCAGGATGATCAGCATCAGCAAAGTCGGACGGATCGTTCGCGGCGCCTGCGCCATGCCGTAGGCGATGGGATAGGCGATGATCAGCGTCAGCAGCGTCGAAATCCCGGCGATCTGCAGGCTCTGGATGTAGGCGTTCATGTAGAGAGGATCGCCCGCCAACCATGTGTAGTTGTCGAACGACATGGTTTGTAGCTTGTCCCACCAGTCGCCAAAGCTGTCGCTCCAGGCGAAGGACGGATCGTAGGGCGGCACCGACATCGCTTTCGTCGCCAGCGAGATGCGGAAGACGATGAGGAACGGTGCGAGAAAGAAGGTCAGCAACCAGGCATAGGGGACGATGATGACAAGGCGCTGATAGATGGAGGAACCGAGCGCTCTCATGAATCAATCCTTCAGCAACACGCCGGCATTTTCGTCGAAGGAGACCCAGACGTTCTGGTCGTAGGTGAAGGGCTCTTCCACGACGCGCACGGCGTTCAGCGACGAGGCCTTGACGACCTGCCCGCTCTTCAGCTTGACGTGGAAAACGGTCATGTCGCCGAGATAGCCGATATCCCAGATCTCGCCCTCGGCGGCATTGAGGGATGCGTTGGCGGGCGGACGGGGCGTTACCCGCAGCTTTTCCGGGCGAATGGCAAGGCTGGCACGGCTTCCCTCGGCCGGGGCGCCGCCCGAGGCGGTGCGCACCGTGAAGCCGGAATCGACCGATATCTCGACGATACCCGATTGCGCCGAGATGACATTGCCGTCGAGGATGTTCACATCACCGATGAAATCGGCGACGAAGCGGCAATTGGGCGCCTCGTAGATCTCGGCCGGCGTTGCCACCTGCACCACCTTGCCGTGGCTCATGACCGCGATGCGGTCGGCCATGGTCATCGCCTCTTCCTGGTCATGGGTCACGACGACGAAGGTCAGCCCGAGGTTCTGCTGAAGGTCCATGAGCTCGAACTGGGTTTCCTCGCGCAGCTTCTTGTCGAGCGCGCCGAGCGGTTCGTCCAGCAAGAGCACCTTCGGGCGCTTTGCAAGGGAGCGGGCCAGCGCCACGCGCTGGCGCTGGCCGCCGGAAAGCTGGTTGGGCTTGCGCCTGGCGAACTGCTCCAGCTTGACGAGCTTCAGCATCTGCGTGACGCGATCGGCAATCTCGTTCTTCGCCATGCCGTCCTGACGCAGGCCGAAGGCTATGTTCTTCTCGACCGACATATGCGGAAAGAGCGCATAGGACTGGAACATCATGTTAACGGGACGGCGGTAGGGCGGCGTGCCGGCGAGATTCTGCCCATCGAGCACGATCTCGCCCGTCGTCGGCTGTTCGAAGCCCGCCAGCATGCGCAGAAGCGTGGACTTGCCGCAGCCCGACGCGCCAAGGAGAGCAAAGAATTCACGATTGTAGATATTCAGGGAGAGGTCGTCGACGGCGGTGAAATCACCGAACTTCTTCGTCACATTCTTGAAGGAAATGTAAGGCTTGGCCGAAGGATCGGTCCAAGGAGCAAAGGAGCGCCGGATATTACCGAGTGACTTCATCATCTATCCCCAAATGGATGCCCGCAAGGGCTTTCCTAAAGCACTTCCGCATTCCGGACGGAAAACCGCTGCGCACTTTTCCCGGAAATGCGTTGGCGCCGGCTCTTCCCCATTCCGGCGCGCTCGTGATTCCTGCATCATGCTCTTAAGGAAAGGCCCGGACGTTGCCGTCCGGGCCGTTTCGACTTATTGGCCGGTCGTGACCTTTGTCCACAAGCGCGTTGCCAGGCGCTGCGTTTTCGGGTCCCACGGGGTCAGCGTGAACAGCTTCTCGCGGACCTCGTCGGTCGGATAGACAGCCGGATCGTCCAGCACGTCCTTGCTCACGAACTGCTGCGACGCCTTGTTGCCGTTGGCATAGGTGGTGGCGTCACTGGCCTTGGCGATGACTTCCGGCTTCATGATGTAGTTGAGGAAAATATGCGCCTCCTCGACATGCGGCGCATCGGCCGGGATCGCCATGACGTCGAACCACATCTGCGCACCCTTGGTGGGGATCGAATAGCCGATGTTGACGCCGTTCTTGGCTTCGGCGGCTCGGTTGCGGGCCTGCAGCACGTCGCCGGAATAGCCGAAGGCGATGCAGATATCGCCGTTGGCGAGCGCATTGATGTATTCGGAGGAGTGGAACTTGCGAACGAAGGGGCGGATCGCGGTCAGCAGATCCTCGGCCTTCTTGAAATCTTCCTGCTTGGTCGAATTCGGATCGAGCCCCAGATAGCGCAAGGCTGCCGGGATGACGTCTGTCGGAGAGTCCAGCACGTAGATGCCGCAATCCTTGAACTTGGCGGCTAGCTTGGGATCGAAGATCACGTCGATATCGGGCGCTGCATCTGTGCCGAGGATCTGCTTCACCTTGTCGACGTTATAACCGACGCCGCTGGTCCCCCACATATAGTCGATCGCGTACTGGTTGCCGGGATCGTAGGTGGCGATGCGCTGCTGCACCGTATCCCACATGTTGGAGAGGTTCGGCAACTTGGACTTGTCCAGCTTCTGGAAGACGCCGGCCTTGATCTGGCGTTGCAGGAAATAGGCCGTCGGCACGACGACGTCGTAGCCGGTCTTGCCCGCCAGCAGCTTCGTTTCCAGGGTCTCGTTCTGGTCGAAGGTGTCATAGACGACCTTGATCCCGGTTTCCTTGGTGAAATCCTCCAGGATCGAATTGTCGATATAATCCGACCAGTTGTAAATATTGACGACCTTGTCTTCCGCCTGAGCGGCCGCCGCCAGCGAAACGACCGCGAAAGCCGTTGCTGCAAGCCGTGCGAACATGGACTTCATAGTCCCTCCTGTTTTGTTCAAGGGCATCCAGGCGACACCCAACCCTCTGTTTTTCCCGCTAGACTAGAAAGGAAATCGGAAGGCGACAAGGGGAAAAGCGTCGCCGCATACTCTTTCACATTTTGTCGTCCATCGGCCGAAAGAGGCGCATCCGCTCCAGAAAAGGCGCCGCGAGACACGGCTCACGCATAGGTCGGGCGCTTGCCCGCGAACAATTCGGAATGGCTTTTCAGCAGTTTGGTCATGCGGTCGACCACGGTACGGATTTCCCTGCGATGACGGTCGGCATTGTTCATGACGACCCATTGCCGGTGGCGCAGCGACGCGATCTCCTCGCCGACCCGTTCCAGCCTCGGCTCCTGATCGCCGACGAAGCAGGGCAGGACGGCGATCCCCGATCCGGCAAGCACCAGATCGTGCAGCGAGCGCGGACGGCTGACCGTGAAGGCAATGTCCTCCCGCCTGTTCCGGTGCGGCCAGCGCAGATAGGCCGACACGGCCTCGTCTTCCGCCACCGCGATCCAGCGCTGCGGGCCGGAGAAGCGCATGTTGCGCGCCTGATAGGCGGCATAGGCGACATCGCCGGTCTTGATGGCAGCGAGATTGGTCTCCTCCGGCTCGAAGGCGCGGATGCCGATGTCGCTCTCGCGATGGGCGAGGCTGGCACGGCGCTCGCCGAGATGCAGGTCGATGCGGAAACCGTCGCGCTCCGAGCAGATCGTCGGCATGTTCTGGCTGAGCAGCCAGCCGACCCATGTGCCCGCGGCGATGCGGACGACGGACATGCCCTGCGCGTCGCGCTGCCAGCTGTCGACCTTGCGGGCGGCGGCTTCCATCTCCAACAACTGGTCGAACAGCGCCTGGCCGTCGCCCGTCAGCGCGTAGCCTGTCTGGCTGCGCTCGAAAAGTGGGCGTCCGATCTGCCCCTCCAGTTCCAGCATGCGGCGGCCGATCGTCGCCGGGCTCAGGCCGCTCGAAGCAACGGCGCCCGTCAGACCGCCGCCGCGGGCGACGTCCAGGAAGAGCTGGTAGGAATCCCACGTCGTGTTTTTCATAGCTGAAAAACATAGGCCGAAAACGGCTGTTTATAAAGCAAATTCTGCTGGGTAATTGAAGCGATGCCCAAACCACGGAGACATCTCATGATGGACAGCATCGCTTTAGCCAAGGCCCTCGAATTGCAAAGCATCGCACGCGAAGAACAATGGCGACGCAACGAGGATCTGTTCTACCTCGACTATGCGCGGGATCCCCTGCCCTTTTTCCACTGGCTCGGGCGCATGGTCGCCGGGCTGCGCGACCGAAAGCGCTCAATGAAAAAGGCGGACCGGCTGGAGACCAGCCGATCCGCCTGCAATAGCAACGACGGCTGCGCTCAGGCAGCCTCTTCGCGCATGTAGCCGGCGCCGTATCCGGCCTCGATCTTGAATTGCTGGATCAGATGCAGCAGGGCATCGGCCTCACCGGCAAGTTCGCGGCTTGCCGCCGTCGTCTCTTCCACCATGCCGGCATTCTGCTGCGTCATCTGGTCCATGTGATTGACCGAGGAGTTGACCTCCTGCAGGGCGCTTGCCTGATCATGGCTGGCGCGTGCGATCATTTCCACATGCTGGCTGATCGTCACGATCTGGCTGCTGATCTGGGCGAGCACCGAGCCGGCCTCCTGCACGAACTGCGAGCCGGAATTGACCTCCTGCGTCGACTTGTTGATCAAGCCCTTGATTTCCTTTGCGGCAGCGGCGGAGCGTTGCGCAAGCTCGCGCACTTCCATGGCGACGACCGCGAAGCCCTTGCCGGCATCGCCGGCGCGGGCAGCTTCGATTCCGGCATTGAGCGCCAGAAGATTCGTCTGGAAAGCGATCTCGTCGATGACGCCGATGATCTGCTCGATCTGACGGGACGCATCCTCGATGCGCGTCATCGCGTCGATGGCGTTGCCGACAACGATGGAGCTGTCGTCGGCGCTACGCTTGGCTTCGCGCACGATGGCATCCGCATCCTTGGCGCGCTCGGCGGAGGAACGGACCGTGGCGGTAATCTCGTCGACGGCAGCGGCGGTCTGCTCCAGCGAAGCGGCCTGCTGTTCGGTGCGCTTCGAAAGATCCTCGGCGGAGGCCGCCATCTGCGCGCCGTTGCTCTGGATCATCTCGACATTGTTGCGAACCTGGCTCAGCGTCTGCTGCAGGCGCGACAGCGAGCTGTTGAAGTCCTGGCGCAGCTGCTCCAGGCGGCCGATGAACGGTGTGTCGATCGTTGCCGAGATATCGCCCTGCGCGAGGCGTTCGAGACCGGCGGCAAGCTCGCTGACGGCGTAGTCGATCTGACGGTCGAGCTCGCGCTTCTCGGCGTCGTTGCGCTGGCGTTCGTGCTCGGCGGCGGCTCGCTCCTCGTCGCTCTGCTCCTCGATGCGTATCTTCGAGATGGCGTTTTCCTTGAAGATGCCGAGGGCGCGGGCCATGTCGCCGATTTCATCGCGGCGCTGCTCGCCGGAGATGGAAGTTTCCAGCATGCCGTCGGCAATGCGGCGCATGGCGGCAGTGATCTGGCCGATCGGGCGTTGCAGGGTCAGGACGAGCGCGATTCCGCCGGCGACCGAAAGGATGATGCCGAGGGCGGTTGCCAGGATCGATATGTAATTCGCCTGGTTGCGCTCGCTGCCGGCGCTCTGCTTCTGGGTTTCGGCAAAGGCGGTGAGCTGGCCCCAGACCTGATCGAGTTGCTGGCGGGCGCTCGCATATTCGCCGATCCGCTGCGTGATGGTGTCGACCAGCTTGCCGCCGGCATCGTCCATGGACTTGATGGCCGGGCGAATGGCCGCATCGATGTCGCCGGCGAAATCCATGCTCTTGGCGCTCTGGTTCAGCGTGTCGATATCGCCGGCGAGCTTGGAGATTTCCTGACGCAGGCGAACGAGATTGTCCTTGTTGGTATTGGCGTTGAACTCCGCGAGGACGAGTTGCAGCGAATAGACGGAGTCTTCGAGGCGGCGCGTATCCTGCAGGACGGAGTTGGTCTGCGCGACGCGGGCATCAAGGGAAACGAACGTCGTGGTCGCCTGACGCATCATCTGCGTCGCCGTCAGCTGCGTATAGGTCGAAGTCTGGCGGAAGCGCGAGAGCAGCCGGCCGATATTGGCGATGGTGTCGTCTGTCGGAACGTCGGTGCTTTCGGTGAAGGCGGTAAGATCCTTGATCGTGCCCACCAGAGACTGAACGACGCTCTTCTGGTTCTGCGGCAAGGCGAGATCGATGGAGCGCTGAGCCCTGGTCAGATCCTGCAGCCGGTCCTTCAGAAGCTTGACCTTGTCGGCCGGGGTTGCCGCCTTGTTGAAATCCTCCGCCACGGAGACCAGCAGGTCGCCGCCCTTCAGCAGGCGGTCGGCCGAGCGCAGCGTCGAGGTCGCGTCGGCCTGATCCTGCCGCATCTGGTCTTCCAGCTGCTGGCTGTTGAAGTTGACATTGAAACGGGCGCTGATCAGAGCGCGCTGCGCGTCGTCGATCGTCTTGCGCAGCGAGAGCTCCTGCTCGTGCAGCGACCACAACCTGCCGACCAGGTTGGACATGTCGGCCGTCTTGGCGGTCGCCTCGGTCAGATTGTCGCGGCCTTCCGCATCCTGCCCCAGCTGGCCGAGCGTCGTATCAAGGACGCTCTGCTGAGATTTGATGTCGTCATAGAGCTTGTCGCGCTGCTGCTCGTTGGTGATGCGCAGAAAGTCGTCCATCGAACCATAGAGGTTCTTGAAGCCGGTCAGCGACTGCAGGACGCTGTTGGAAATCTCCATGCGCCCCTGCAGCAGGCCCGACGCATAAAGCCCGGTGAGGCCCACGGCGGAAATGCTGATGACGAACGGCAGGACGAATATCAGAACCTTCGTCTTGATCTTGAAACGCGATAATATCTTGTCAATGAACATAGTGGCTCAGACCTCTCAACACCGCTCCCCCGTCGACGCCCCCTCGGCGCTGACCGGATGTATAACCATCGTTCTTGAAATATCCGCAGGCGGGGGTCCCGAGTCGTGTCAGGAAGCAATCATTGCTCCGGCTCTATCTTGCAGTAGAGCGCCCCAAGAAATCGCCAGGGATTGTGGGTGCGATTAATTAATTTTCAGATAAGGGGTCCGCAGCCGCCATTGCCGGCTCGAACAAGCACCGCCGGACAGGCTGGCGCGGCATGAATTTCACGCGGAAGAAGCCGTCGTCGAGCGGCGGCCGCAAGATGGCGGAAGCGGCTGAAATCAGTAGCCGCGCACCGCCAGCAATGCGATGCAAGCGGCGGTAACGCCTGTCGCGAGCATCAAAAACTTCACGGCCAAAAGCCTGGCGTTATCGCGGGTCTGAGCGATTGCGATGGCGCGAGCACGACGCTTTGTTCTGTTCATGAGCATATTCCCATTTTCGCACTGACACGATAACCGGCAAACGGTGCTTTCGGCAACTGCCAATCTATTCACGAAAGATGTAGGAAATGAAAACACGAAAACCAGAGGTTGGCCGCAAGTGTCGCACCCACCGGTCAGGGAGCGCGCGACAGGAGCGCGTTACTTCAGCAATGCCGAAATGGCGGGATTGGTCGCCATTTCGGCGGCGGTCTTGCCAGAAGTGGACCTGATGGACTTGTCGGCGCCATTCTTCAGCAATGCCTTGACGATAGCCGGATCTCGCTGCTGGGTCGCCATATGCAGCGGCGTCCAGCCATCGAAATCGCCGCGCGCGTTGACGTCGGCACCCCTGGAAGCCAGAAGATCGATCATGCTCGCGGGTCCGTAATAGGCGGCGGTATGCAACGGAGCCCAGCCCTCCGTCGTCTTCAGGTTCACCTCGGCGCCGCAGGCCAGCATCTTCTTGACGACATCGCTTTTCCTGTCGCGGATCGCAATGGCGAAATTCGTATCGCCGCCCCTATCCCGGCCGTTCGGATCCAGCTTGTTGCATTGCGCGGAAGCGGCGCTGGCACCCGATGCCGTCATGGCAAGCATGCCGAGCGACATCGCCATGGCCGCAGCGATGCCTGAAAGAACCGCCTGGCGGGATATCCGGACATTAAACGTCATAATTGCTTCCATCTTGCATGTTCGCGTCAAAGGGGTCTTCTCCGATTTGCCGCCGCTTGGCAAGATCAATTCAGGCCGCCTCGCCGGCGACATGGCCGGAGGCCCAGGCCCATTGGAAATTATAGCCGCCGAGCCACCCCGTGACGTCGACACATTCGCCGATGAAGAAGAGGCCCGGCGCAGTTTTCACCTGCATCGTCCTCGAATCGAGGCAAGCTGTGTCGATGCCGCCAAGCGTCACTTCCGCCGTCCGATAGCCCTCCGAGCCGGATGGCCTGATCGGCCCGGACTGGATGGCGGCCGCGAGCTGTTGCAGCCGCTTGTCGGACTGATCCGCCATGTTGCCCGACAGGCCCTCGCTTTCGACGAAATGCTGCGCCAGCCGCTTCGGCAGGATCTCCGCCAAGGCCGTCTGCGCCGACTGCCGGCCATTGGCCTGCTTCGCCTTCTTGAGCAGCGCGAACATGTCGATGTCGGGTTCGATGACCACGGTGATGTCCTCGCCTTCGCGCCAATAGGAGGAAATCTGCAATATGGCGGGGCCGCTGAGGCCGCGATGGGTAAAGAGCAAGGCCTCGCGGAATGCCGTCCTGCCGTGGCGGATCTCGGCGGGTGCGGCAATGCCCGACAGCGGCGCGAGGCGCTGAAGCAATTGCGGATCGAGGGTGAGCGGCACAAGGCCCGGCCGCGTTTCGACGAGGGGTAATCCGAACTGCTCGGCGATGCGATAGGCAAGGCCGGTGGCGCCCATCTTGGGGATCGACTTGCCGCCGGTGGCGACAACAAGCGAAGACGCCTGGAAAATGCCCTCGGACGTGGCAATGCGATAGCCGTCGGAGGTCTGCTCGATGTCGCCGATCTCGGTTCGCAATCGCAGCTGTGCTCCGGCCGCGCGCATCTCGTCGGTCAGCATGCGGATGATGTCCTTGGCGCTGTCGTCACAGAAAAGCTGGCCGAGCGTCTTTTCATGCCAGGCGATGCCATGGCGCTCGACCATGGCCAGGAAATCCCTCGGCGTGAAGCGCGCCAGCGCCGATTTGGCGAAATGCGGATTGGCGGAGAGGAAGTTCCTCGGCGCAGTATTGATATTGGTGAAGTTGCAGCGGCCGCCGCCCGAAATGCGGATCTTTTCGCCGGGTGCGCCAGCATGGTCGAGCACGATGACGGAGCGTCCGCGACGGCCGGCGCCGATGGCGCACATCATGCCTGCGGCGCCGGCACCGAGGACGATCACATCATATCTGCCAGTCACGCCTCAACCTCTTACTCTTCGCCACGCGCTCGTCATTTTTTCCATCATATGGCGAAAGTCCGAGCGGTTTTCCCCCTCGCCAATTGGCAAACTGCGGCTATGATGCAATCACCGATCAACCCAAATACGGTGTTTTATGCCCGCGAGAAAGACCCCGCTGAAAGCTTCCGTGCCTGTCTCCAAAGTCCCTACTGTTCCTCCCAGTCTGAGATCGGCACGCGGCGTGGCAAACTGGAAGGAAGCGGCCCAATGGCTGCGGGCGCGCGGGATCGAAGACATAGAATGCATCACCCCCGACCTGGCCGGCGTGCCGCGCGGCAAGATGATGCCGACCTCGAAATTCACCTCCAACACATCGCTGGCGCTGCCTTCCGCGATCTATCGTCACACGATCTCGGGCGAATATCCGGAAGAGACCGAGAGCTTCCGCTATGAGCCGCGCGACAACGACCTGAAGTTGGTCCCCGACCTGTCGACGCTGTCCGTCGTGCCATGGGAGACCGATCCGACAGCGCAGGTGATCTGCGATATCGTCGATTCCGAAGGCCAGGAAGTCTCCTATACGCCGCGCAACGTCTTGAAGCGCATCATGGGGCTTTATCGCGAGCGGGGCTGGAAGCCCGTGGTGGCGCCGGAAATCGAATTCTACCTCGTCGCCAAGAACGACGACCCCGACTATCCGCTGCATCCGCCTAAGGGCCGCTCCGGCCGCTCCATCCTCGGCGGACAGGGCTATTCCATCGCCGGCATCAACGAGTTCGACGAGCTGATCGACGACATCTATCACTTCTCCGAAAAGCAGGGCCTGGAGATCGACACGCTGATCCATGAGGAAGGGCCGGCCCAGCTCGAAATCAACCTGCGCCACGGCGATCCGATCGAGCTGGCCGACCAGGTGTTCATGTTCAAGCGCACGATCCGCGAGGCGGCGCTGAAGCACGGCATCTACGCGACCTTCATGGCCAAGCCCATGCAGAGCCAGCCGGGGTCGGCGATGCACATCCACCAGTCGGTCGTCAACATCGAAACCGGCAAGAACGTCTTCACCAACCCCGACGGAAGCCCCTCATCCGAATTCTTCCACTTCATCGGCGGCATGCAGCGCTTCGTGCCGAACGCGCTTGCGATGCTGGCGCCCTATGTGAACTCCTACCGGCGGCTGGCGCCGAACATGTCCTGCCCGGTCAACAATGCCTGGGGCTACGACAACCGCACCACGGCTTTCCGCGTACCGGTTTCCGATCCGCAGGCACGGCGTGTCGAAAACCGGCTGCCGAGCTCGGATGCCAATCCGTACCTCGCGCTTGCCGCCTCGCTCGGCTCCGGCCTGCTCGGCATCATGAAACAGGTCGAGCCGACGGCGCCGACCGAGGACTCGGCCAATGAAGGCTCCATCGATCTGCCGCGTGGCCTCCTCGAAGCCATCGCGCTCATGGAGGACGAACCCGCTTTCGAAGAGGTCTTCGGCGAGGATTTCATCGGCATCTATGCCGGCGTCAAGCGCGGCGAATTCGAAACCTTCATGCAGGTGATCAGCCCGTGGGAGCGGGAATTCCTTCTGCTCAACGTGTGAAGGGAGCCCCCATGACGCTGCAGGAAACATGGCAGAGCCCCATCGCGCCGGGCCTTTCCTTCTATCAGGCGACCGTCGGGCCGCGTGCGAGCTATCCGAAGCTCGACGGGTCGCGCCGGGCCGACGTCGCGATTATCGGCGGCGGCTATACCGGCCTCCAGGCGGCCTATAATCTCGCCAAGGGCGGTGCCGGCGTCGTCCTGATCGACGCCAGCCGCTTCGGCGACGGCGCCTCCGGCCGCAATGGCGGCCAGCTCGGCACCGGCCAGCGCTGGTGGCCCGAGGAGATGGAAGAGAAGATCGGCTACGAACGCTCGAAGGCCCTCTTCGATCTTGCCGAGGACGCCAAGCATCATCTGCTCGATTTCGCGTCCGCACACGGCATCGACATCGACTACCTGCCCGGCCAGATGAACGTCACGCACAAGCGCAGCTACAAGCGTGACTACATCGACAATGCCGAGATCGCGGCGGCCCGCTACAACTATCCCCACATGCATTTCATGGATCAGGCCGAAACCCGGGAACGGCTGGGTTCGCAATTCTATCTCTATGGCGTCCGGGATACGGGCACGGGCCATATCCATCCGCTGAAGCTGCTTGTCGGCCTCGCCCGGGTGGCGGCCGAGGCCGGCGCCTCGCTCTTTGAAATGACCAGGGCGAAGGCCCTGCGGCAGGCAGACGGCAAGACGATCATCGAAACGGATGGCGGAAACATCACCGCCGACCGGGTGCTGATCGCCTGCAACGGCTACATCGGCAACCTCGAGCCGGTGACATCGAGCCATGTCATGCCGATCCGCTCCTTCATCGGCGCCACCGAGCCGCTCGACCGCTTCCCGGAGGTGCTTCCCGGCAACGAGGCGGTGGCCGATTCGCGGTTCGTGGTGCGCTATTTCCGCAAATCGAAGGACGGGCGGCTGCTGTTCGGCGGTCGCGAAGCCTATACGGCCGACAATCCGCGCGACATAACGCAGCACATCCGGCGGCAGATCGCGGAGATCTATCCCGCCTTGGGCGATATCAACATCGACTATGCCTGGGGCGGCTCGGTCGGCATCACCATGCCGCGGCAGCCCTTCGTGCGCGAAGTCATGCCGGGCGTCACCTCCATCGGAGGCTATTCCGGGCATGGGGTGATGCTGTCAAACTATTGCGGTAAACTCTATGCGAAAACGGTTCTCGGGAATGTGGACGAGCTTCATCTCTTCAAGGAGCTGAACATCCCGCCCTTCCCCGGCGGTGCGCGCATGCGGGCGCCCCTGCTGTTCCTGGCGCTCTCGTGGTTTGCGCTGCGCGACAGGTTCTAAACCGGAAGATGATTTCTTCCGCCGGCAGTCCGCTCTAAAAGGCCGAGTCTGAATTTTGCGATGCACACTGGCCTTTTTAAATCGATTAGATTAAAAGGGGCCTCAACCAAGACCGATTGAGAGATAGCTCATGAGTAGCCAAATCATTCCCGTTGAACCATTCGACTATGTCGTTTTCGGCGGCAGCGGCGACCTTGCCGAGCGCAAGCTTCTGCCCGCCCTTTATCATCGCCAGGTCGAAGGCCAGTTTTCCGAGCCGACTCGCATTATCGGCGCTTCGCGCAGCGCGCTTTCCAACGAGGAATATCGCAAGTTTGCCGACGCCGCCCTCAAGGAACACCTGAAAAAGGGCGAATATGACGAGGCCGAAGTCAAGAAGTTCCTGGCCCGCCTGTTCTACGTGCCGGTCGACGCCCGCAGCGACGCCGGCTGGGATCAGCTCAAGAAGCTTCTGGACGAGGGCAAGGAGCGCGTGCGCGCCTTCTATCTCGCCGTTGCTCCGGGCATCTTCGGCGACATCTCGCAGAAGATCCACGATCACAAGCTCATCACCAAGCAAACCCGCATCGTCGTCGAAAAGCCGATCGGCCGCGACCTCGCCTCCGCGCTGCAGCTGAACGACACGATCGGCAAGGTCTTCAAGGAAGAGCAGATCTTCCGCATCGACCACTATCTCGGCAAGGAAACCGTGCAGAACCTGATGGCGCTGCGCTTTGCCAACGCCCTTTACGAGCCGCTGTGGAACGCCAATCACATCGACCATGTGCAGATCACGGTTGCCGAATCGGTCGGTCTGGAAGGCCGCGCCGGCTACTATGACACCGCCGGCGCCCTGCGCGACATGGTGCAGAACCACATCCTGCAGCTGCTTTGCCTGACCGCGATGGAAATTCCCTCCTCCATGGATTCGGAAGCCGTGCGCGACGAGAAGCTGAAGGTCCTGCGCGCGCTGAAGCCGATCGACGCCTCCAATGTCGAGCAGGCGACCGTTCGCGGCCAGTACCGCGCCGGCGCCTCGGCAGGCGGCCCGGTCAAGGGCTATCTCGACGAGCTGGAAGGCGGCGTTTCCAACACCGAGACCTTCGTCGCCATCAAGGCCGAGATCGGCAACTGGCGCTGGGCCGGCGTTCCCTTCTACATCCGCACCGGCAAGCGCCTTGCCGGCCGTGTGTCGGAGATCGTCATCACCTTCAAGCATATCCCGCACACCATCTTCGATCAGGCCGCCGGCCGCATCGTCGCCAACCAGCTCATCATCCGCCTGCAGCCGGACGAAGGCGTCAAGCAGTCGCTGATGATCAAGGACCCGGGTCCGGGCGGCATGCGCCTGCGCAACGTCTCGCTCGACATGAGCTTCGCCTCGGCCTTCAACGTCCGCAATCCGGACGCCTACGAACGGCTGCTGATGGACGTCATCCGCTCGAACCAGACGCTGTTCATGCGCCGCGACGAGGTGGAAGCGGCGTGGGAATGGGTCGATCCGATCCTCAAGGGCTGGGAAGAAGCCGGCCAGCAGGTGCAGGGCTATACCGCCGGCACATGGGGTCCGAGCCAGGCTATCGCGCTCATCGAGCGTGACGGCCGCACCTGGCACGACGATATCTAATCCGGGACGACGACGATGACAGCGAACATGCATGCTTTCGCCAATGGTGCCGAACTCGCCGGCAAGCTCGCGGACAAGGTGGCCGAAACCCTTTCGTCCGCCATCGCCGCGCGCGGTTCCGCGAGCATCGCGGTCTCCGGCGGCTCGACGCCGAAGGCCTTCTTTCAGGCGCTGTCATCGCGTGCGATCGACTGGGGCAAGGTAACGATCACCCTGGTCGACGAGCGGTTCGTGCCGGCGGACAATCCGCGCTCGAACCACCTGCTCGTCCAGGAGAACCTGCTGAAGGACAAGGCGGCTGCCGCCAGGTTCCTTCCGCTCTATCAGGCCGCGGCTTCCGTCGAGGAGGCTGCGGTCATCGCCACGGAAGAGACCAAGGCTGTCGGTCATCCCTTCGATGTCGCCATCCTCGGCATGGGCAATGACGGCCACACGGCCTCCTTCTTTCCGGGTGGCAGCAATCTCAAGACCGCACTCGATCCGAACACCCCGCGCGGCATCATCACGATGGAAGCGGAAGGTGCCGGCGAGCCGCGCCTGACATTCACCTTCTCCAGTCTTCAGGATGCCCGATTGCTGGTGCTCCATATCGAGGGAGAGGGCAAGAAGGACGTCCTCGCCAAGGCCGAAGCAGCCGGTGAGGAAACCGAGATGCCGATCCGCGCCATGCTGCGCCGGGCCGCTTCTCCGGTCGAGATTTATTGGGCTCCGTGACACGGCCACAAGGCCTCGTCATCGATCCCTGAAAGACACAGCAACATGTGCTGCGCCATGCGCCCCCTGCGGGCGCACCGGCAAAGCATTGACATTTTGAACCCGCGCCACGTCCTTGACCAAGGCAGATCGGAGCAGATCTTCCGGGACGTCGCGCAGAACAGACGGAGGCAGATCGACCATGGCCGCTGACGCCCGCATTTCCGCGATTACCGCACGTATCGTCGAGCGCTCGAAGCCGACGCGCGAGCGCTATCTCGACCGCTTGCGCAATGCCGCAACGAAGGGAGCACAGCGCTCCGTGCTCGGCTGCGCCAACCTTGCGCATGGCTTCGCCATCTGTTCCCCCTCCGAGAAGGAGGCGCTGGCGGGAGACCGCGTGCCCAATCTCGGGATCATCACCTCCTATAACGACATGCTCTCGGCGCATCAGCCCTTCGAGACCTATCCCGCCATCATTCGCGAGGCGGCGGCGCAGGCCGGAGGCATCGCCCAGGTGGCCGGCGGCGTTCCGGCCATGTGCGACGGCGTCACGCAGGGCCAGCCGGGCATGGAGCTTTCGCTCTTCTCGCGCGACCTGATCGCCATGTCGGCTGCCGTCGGCCTGTCGCACAACATGTTCGACGCCGCGGTCTTCCTCGGCGTCTGCGACAAGATCGTGCCCGGCCTCGTCATCGCCGCCCTCTCCTTCGGCCATCTGCCCGCCGTCTTCATTCCGGCCGGACCGATGACCTCGGGCCTGCCGAACGACGAAAAGTCGCGCGTGCGCCAGCTCTATGCGGAAGGCAAGGTCGGCCGCGCCGAGCTACTGGAGGCGGAATCGAAGTCTTACCACGGCCCCGGCACCTGCACTTTCTACGGCACGGCCAACTCGAACCAGATGCTGATGGAAATCATGGGCTTCCATATGCCGGGCGCTTCCTTCGTCAATCCCGGCACGCCGCTGCGCGAGGCCCTGACGCGCGAGGCCGCCAAGCGTGCGCTCGCGATTACCGCCATGGGCAACGAGTTCACGCCGGCCGGCGAGATGATCGACGAGCGCTCGATCGTCAACGGCGTCGTCGGCCTGCACGCCACGGGCGGCTCGACGAACCATACGATGCACCTCGTCGCCATGGCGCGCGCGGCGGGCATCGTGCTTACCTGGCAGGATATTTCCGAGCTTTCCGACATCATTCCGCTGCTGGCCCGCGTCTATCCGAACGGGCTTGCCGACGTGAACCATTTCCACGCCGCCGGCGGCATGGGCTTCCTCATCAAGGAATTGCTGAAGAAGGGACTGCTGCACGACGACGTGCGCACGGTTTACGGCCAGGGTCTCGGCGGCTATACCGTCGACGTCAAGCTCGGCGCAGACGGCAATGTCGCGCGCGAGCCGGCCCCGGACAAGAGCCACGATCCGAAGGTGCTGGCAAGCATCGAGACGCCCTTTCAGGGCAATGGCGGCCTGAAGATGCTGCGCGGCAATATCGGCAAGGCGGTCATCAAGATTTCCGCCGTCAAGCCGGAGCGCCATATCGTCGAGGCGCCGGCCGTGATCTTCCACGATCAGCTCGAAATGCAGCAGGCCTTCAAGGACGGCAAGCTGAACCGCGATTTCGTCGCCGTCGTCCGCTTCCAGGGACCGAAAGCCAACGGCATGCCGGAACTGCACAAGCTGACGCCGGCGCTCGGCGTGCTGCAGGATCGCGGCTTCCGCGTGGCGCTTCTGACCGACGGGCGCATGTCCGGCGCGTCGGGCAAGGTTCCCGCCGCCATCCATGTGACGCCGGAAGCCGTCGACGGCGGCCCGATCGCCCGCATCAGGGAGGGCGACATCATCCGCATCGACGCGATCGCCGGAACGCTGGAAGTGCTGGTCGATGCCGCCGACATGGCCGAGCGCGAGCCTGTCGTCGCGGATCTGTCGGAAAACGAATTCGGCATGGGCCGCGAACTCTTCGCTCCCTTCCGTCATGCCGCGGGACCGGCGGATCAGGGTGCGAGCGTGCTGTTCCACCACTAAGGCAAATCAGGACAAACAGAAAGGCCCGCGCGGTTTCAATCGCGCGGGCCTTTCTGTTTCGGCTGCTCAGGCGCGGATGTCGAGCACGCGGTTGCGATGGGCCGGATGGGTGCTATAGACGAAGATCTTGTTCATTTCCTTCTCCGTGAGGAGACGCAGGAAACGGACTTCCACCGTATTGTTGGGGAACACCTTCATGAGCACGCAGCCGACCTTGCTGATGCGTGCATCCGGAATATCCAGATAGAATTGCTTCGGCAGATTGTACTGCGTAAGGATCGCCAGAATGGCGCTGCTCTGCGAGATGCGGATAATATCGCAGCGGCGGGACGCAAGGTTCATCACGCCCTTTTCGGTATATTCGAGGCGCGCCGCGTTCATCGTGTCTTCCATGCGGAACCGCACTTCGCGGTCATACATGAAGGATTCTTCTTTATTGAGGAAGTGCTGACCTGTACTAGCTCTGCCGAAAGCAGCCATCTTGGTAAACCCCTGGGGTATATTACGAAGGCAAGACTATCAGCGGGTCTTTAACAGAAGGTTCGAGCGCGCCGGCCCAAGATAATTTTTGTTCGGCATTCTTGCTTGAGCCGGCGGCGCTCTTCAGCGGTATTCCAATACTACTTGCGATAGGAATGGCCATCCGCGTCGAAGAGATGCAGTTTCTGCCGGTCGGCGGCAAAGCGCATCTTCTGGCCGCGATGGATATCGGCAATGCCGGGAATCTTGACGATGATCGGCTCGCCGTCGACCAGACCTTCGATGTAGAGCTGCGTCACCTCGCCAAGCGCTTCGACGATGGAGACCTCGCCTTCGAAGAGATAGTCGTCGCTCGTCGCAATGCGCAGGTCCTCCGGACGCACGCCGAAACTCGCCGACTTGCCCTTCTCGGAGGCTGCCGTCGGCATGTCGAGCGTCACCGTCTTGCCGCCCGTCAGCGTCACGGCCGTCGTCGCACCCGTCTCCAGCACCGTGGCAGGGATGATGTTCATCGCCGGCGAGCCGATGAACTTGGCGACGAAAAGATTGGCCGGGCGCTCGTAGAGATCCAGCGGTGCGCCGACCTGCTCGACGCGGCCGGCCGACAGCACCACGATGCGGTCGGCAAGCGTCATGGCTTCCACCTGATCGTGGGTGACGTAGATCATCGTCGTATCGGGCATGGAGTCGCTGAGCTTGGCGATCTCGATGCGGGTCGCGACGCGCAGGGCGGCGTCGAGGTTCGAAAGCGGCTCGTCGAACAGGAAGACCTTCGGATTGCGGCAGATGGCGCGGCCGATGGCGACGCGCTGGCGCTGGCCGCCCGAAAGCGCCTTCGGCAGGCGCTCCAGATACTGGGTAAGCTGCAGGCTGGCGGCGGCGGCGCGGACGCGACGGTCGATCTCCTGCTTGTTCTCCCCGGCAATGCGCATGCCGAAAGCCATGTTGTCATAGACGGTCATGTGCGGATAGAGCGCGTAGGACTGGAAGACCATGGCGATGCCGCGCCTGGAGGGCGGAACCTCGTTCACCTTCTGCCCGGCAATGAACATATCGCCTGCGGTGATGCTCTCGAGGCCGGCGATCATCCGCAGCAAGGTGGACTTGCCGCAACCGGACGGACCGACGAAGACGATGAACTCGCCGTCGTTGATCTCCAGGTCGATGCCGTGCAGCACATGCACGCTGCCGTAGGATTTCTTGATATCCTTCAGAACAAGTCCCGTCATTATGCTCCCTCCTCCAAAGGTTCAGGCAAGACGCGCGAAATAGGCGCCCCAGGCCGGAATATCAATCTTGTTGCCGTAGTTGTTGCTGGTAAAGCCGTGTCCCGTCAATGCCTGCCAGTTGCCATCAGGCAAGGTTGCCAGCGTTTCCACCGGGCTCATGTTGAAGACGCAGAGAATTGTCTCGCCGGCATAGGTGCGGGTGAATATCAGCACATCGCCCTGCGGCTCCGAAAAATCGATCCCGCCCTTGGCGAAGGCCGGATGAAGCTTGCGGAAGGCAAGGAAGCGGCGGTACTGCTCCAGCACCGAATTCTCGTCGCCCTGCTGGACGCTGACGGCGCGCAGGATGTGCTCGACGGGAACCGGTAGCCAGGGCTTGACGGTCGAAAAGCCGCCCTGCGCCACCTGACTGTCCCAGACCATCGGCGTGCGGCAACCGTCGCGGCCCTTGAACTCCGGCCAGAACTGGATGCCGTAGGGATCCTGCAGGTCCTGGTAGGCAAGGTCGGCTTCCGTCAGCGCCAGTTCCTCGCCCTGATACAGGCAGACGGAACCGCGCAAGGTCAGCAGCAGCGCCGCATAGAGCTTGGCGAAGGCATCGCGGTCTGCGACCAGGTTGCCCCAGCGGCTGACATGGCGCACGACGTCGTGATTGGAAAACGCCCAGCAGGCCCAGCCCTCGGGGGCCGCGGCAGCGAAATCCTTCATGACCTCCTCGACCCGATCCGGCGACAAGGCATCCGGCGCCAGAAACTCGAAGGCATAGCACATGTGCATCTTGTCGCCGCCGGAGGTGTATTCGCCGACGATTTCGAGGCCGCGCTGGCTGTCGCCGACTTCGCCGACGGCGGCGATGGCCGGATATTCGTCGAGCACGGCGCGGAAGCGCTTCAGGAATTCCAGGTTTTCCGGGCGGTTCTTGTCGTAGATATGCTCCTGGAAGTTATAGGGATTGACCGCCGGCGCGGTGGAAGCGTTGCGGCGCGCAGGCTCCAGCGCCGGGTTGTCGCGCAGTTCCTTGTCGTGGAAATAGAAGTTGATGGTATCGAGGCGGAAGCCGTCGACGCCGCGATCGAGCCAGAAGCGCACGACATCGAGCAACCGGTCCTGCACTTCCGGATTGTGCAGGTTTAGATCCGGCTGCGAGGTCAGGAAGTTGTGCATGTAATATTGCATGCGGGTCGGATCCCAGGCCCAGGCCGAGCCGCCGAAGATCGACAGCCAGTTGTTGGGCGGCGTGCCGTCCGGCCGGGCATCGGCCCAGACATACCAGTCGGCCTTGGGATTGTTCTTGCTGGAGCGGCTCTCGACGAACCAGGGGTGACGATCCGAGCTGTGCGACAGCACCAGATCGATCATCACCTTGATGCCGAGGCGATGGGCTTCCGTCATCATCGCATCGAAATCGGCCAGCGTGCCGAAGATCGGATCGACGTCCTCGTAATTGGAGACGTCGTAGCCGAAATCGCGCATCGGCGAGGTGAAGAAGGGCGAAATCCAGATGGCATCGACGCCAAGTGCCGCGACATGCGGAAGGCGGACGGCGATACCCTTGAGATCGCCGATGCCGTCGCCGTTGGAGTCCTGATAGGAGCGCGGATAGATCTGATAGATCACGGCGCCGCGCCACCAGTCCTTGTCAACCGCGGAAGTTGCTTGAGGAGCAATGCTCATGCTGAATGGGTCCTGTCTGAATGGAATAAACTTGGATCAGCCCCCCTTCACCGATCCGGCGAGCAGACCGCGCACGAGATAGCGCTGCAGACCGAAGAAGACGAAGAGCGGAATAAGGATGGTGACGAAGGCCGATGCCGTCAGGATCTCCCAGTTGCCGCCGCGCGAGCCGAGCAGCGCGTTCAGGGCGGCCGTCAGGACCAGATGATCCTTGTCGGTGCCGAGGAACACCATCGCGATCAGGAGGTCGTTCCATACCCAGAGGAACTGGAAGATCGCGAAGGAGGCCAGCGCCGGGAAGGACAGCGGCAGGATGATCTTGACGAAGATATCGAAATCGCTGGCGCCGTCGACGCGGGCGGATTCGATGATCTCCTTGGGCAGGCCGGCAATGTAGTTGCGCAGCAGATAGATGGCGAGCGGCAGGCCGAAGGCCGTATGCGCCATCCAGATGCCCGGATAGGTCTTCGACGGTACGCCGAAAACCTGGCCGATATCGTTGTAGATACGCAGAAGCGGGATCAGCGACATCTGCAGCGGCACGACGATGAGGCCGACGACGAGCGCGATCAGGATCGCGCGGCCGGGGAACTCCATCCAGGCGAGCGCATAGGCGGCAAAGGCGGCGATCAGGATCGGAATGACGGTCGCCGGGATCGTCACCGTCAGCGAATTGATGAAGGACTGGCCGATGCCCTCGCCGCCCAGTACGCTGCGATAATTGTCGAGCGTGAATTGCGGCGGCGTGGCGACGGTGAGGTAGACGCGCCTGGCGCGCGCATCGGCCTCGAAGGCGCCGTTCTTCTGATAGCGATAGCTGCCGTCGGCATTGACGGTGAGGGTCTCGCCGTTTTCCAGTTCGGCGGGCGAGCCCGCCTTGTAGGCAGCCGGCTCCTGCACGCGCAGGCCGAAGGACTGGATCTTGCCGCCGCCCTCGATGGCGAGCGTACCTGCAATCACGAAATTCGCGCCGTCAGGCTTCGCCTTGTCCGGACCGTCGAGACGGGCGGCCGTCGTGCGGGAGGAACCGGCAAAGGCCGTCCACCAGCCGGAGGCGACGATCTGGTCCTTGTCGCGGAGCGCGGTAACGAAGATGCCGAGCGTCGGCAACAGCCAGAGAAGAACGATAAGGAGCACCGCGGCATGAACGAAGATGCGGGCGGGACCGATGCGACCGAGATTTCCAATCATGTCAGCGCCCCTTCGTTTCTGCGTTTGCACGGCGGATGTTCCAGATCATGATCGGCGTGACCGCGATCATGATGACGAGCGCGATGACGGCGCTTCGGCCGCTATCGCCGCCGCCCCGGAACATCCAGTTGAACATCAGATTGGCGAGCACCATCGTGTTCCACTGGCCGTTGGTCATCGTAAGAACGATGTCGAACACCTTGAGGACGAGAATGGTGATGGTGGTCCAGACCGTGGCGATCGTGCCCCAGACCTGCGGCACCATGATCTTCCAGAAGATCTGCCAGCCATTGGCGCCGTCGATGACGGCCGCTTCGATGGTTTCTTCCGGAATGCCGCGCAAGGCGGCGGAAAGGATGACCATGGCAAAGCCGGTCTGGATCCAGATCAGCATGACCATGAGGAAGAAATTGTTCCAGAAGGGAATGGTGATCCAGACTTCCGGCGTGCCGCCGAACAGCTGGACGATCGCGTTCAGAAGGCCGATCTGCGCGTCGGTGCCGCCGCGATATTCATAGATGAACTTCCAGATGACCGAGGCGCCGACAAAGGAGATGGCCATCGGCATGAAGATGACGGCCTTGGCGATATTGCCCCACCAGATGCGGTCGGTCATGACGGCGATGACGAGGCCGAAGAAGGTGCAGGCGGCGGGTACGACGGCGAGCCAGAGGATGTTGTTGAAGATCGACTGGCGGAACTCGGTGTCGTTGACGGCCCAGAGATAGTTGGCGCCGCCGACGAATTTGCTGCCATCCGGCCCGTAAAAGGACAGGATGAAAGTCGCCACGACGGGATAGACGAGATAAACGACGAGCAGGATCAGCGCCGGCCCCAGGAACAGCCAAGGGCGGATGAGGCCGCGGCGGCGAAGGTTGACGGCGGCCCGATGGACGTCATCCCCCTCACGAGCCGGGAAAATCAAGTCCAGCAATTTGTTGGAGAACCAGAAATAGGCGGCGCAAACGGCAACGCCGAATATCATGGCGCCAATCGCCGATACGATCTGCGAAAACATTCATCCCTCCCCGAATTTGCCTCGATGAGGCCACCCGTCCGACATCGGCCGCGCACGGAGGCGCACCGTTGAATGCTGCATGGCGCCGCCGGCTTTCAACCGGCGGCGCCTGGGCTACGATGTCTTACTTGATGGCGTCCCAGGACTTCTGGATCCCGTCGGCAACATCCTGTGCGGACTTGCCGCCGACGAAATCCACCATGCCGGTCCAGAACGAGCCTGCACCGATCTTGCCGGGCATCAGGTCGGAACCGTCGAAGCGGAAGGTCGTCGCCGTGGTCAGGATTTCGCCTTCCTTGCGGAGGGTGTCGTTGGCATAGGCGGCGGTGTTGACGCCCTTGTACGGGGTCAGGAAGCCGGACTGAGCCATCCAGATTTCCTGGGCGATCGGCGTCTGCAGGAACTGGATAAAGGCGCGGGCGGCCTTCGAATCCTTGGTGATGGCCGCCAGCGTGCCGGCACCTTCGACGGGCTTGCCGAGTTCGGGATGCGAGGCATAGGGCGGGAAGTAGAAGAAGTCCGCATCCTGGCCGAGCTTGGTGCCTTCTGGGAAGAAGGACGGAATGAAGGATGCCTGCTTGTGCAGGTAGCACTTCGGCGGAACCGTGAAGAGACCCTTCGGGCTGTCGCGGAAGTCCGTCGAGGCTACCGCCGCGACGCCACCGGCGACATATTTCGGGTTCTTCGCAAACTTGCCGAATTCCTCGATGGCGGCGACGACCTTCGGGTCGTTGAACTTCAGCGAGTTGTCGACCCAGTGATCATAGTCCTGCGGCGTATTCAGGCGCAGCATCAGGTCTTCCACCCAGTCGGTGGCCGGCCAGCCGGTGGCACCGCCCGAACCGAGGCCGATGCACCAGGGCGTGCCGCCGTCCTTGACGATCTGGTCCGAAAGCTTGATCAGATCCTCCATTGTGGTCGGAACCTTGTAGCCGGCCTCCTCGAAGTTTTCCGGAACATACCAGACCAGCGACTTCAGGTCGGCCTTGTAGGGGAAGGCATAAAAGGCATCCTTGCCGTCCTTGCCCTTGTAGGTGCCGTAACCGACCCAGCTGTCGCCCGCGCCGTAGTTCGTCTTGATCCAGCCCGCCAGATCGTCGCCGAGCGGCGTCAGGTAGCCCTTGCTGGCGAGGTTGGCCAACAGGCCCGGCTGCGGCAGGATGGCGACATTCGGCGGCGAACCGGCCTGCGTGTCGATGACGATCTGCTGCTCGTAGTTTTCCGAGGACGAATATTTGGCGTTCACGCCGGTCGCCTCGGTGAAGTAGTTCAGGACGCTGGTAAAGAGCGCCTCGTCCTCGCCGCGCCAGGGGCCGAAGATCGTCAGCGTCTCGCCCTTCAGGTCGGCATGCGCAGCCTTGAAGTCGTCGTAGCTCTTCCAGTTGAATTTGGAGTCCTGGCCAGGCTGAAACTTCAGATCGGCCGCCATCGCCGTACCGGCCGCCAGTGCGGCGGCAGCGACGGTCATCAGAAACATCTTTTTCATGCGGTTGTCCTCCCAAATAACAAGACCCATGAGCCCAAACACAATTTTGTGCTGTGCGCTCCATTCCTCAAAGCGCTTTGGCTACTTCTGTCATCCATTGAGAGCAGGATAAAGTCAAGCGATTTTCAGTTTTCCCCTCATAATGGCGCGCTGTTTGCGGCGTTGCAGCGTAAAATAGGAACGAATATTTCACTAATCGTCTTGTCTCGCATGTGCCTCTTGCTACATAATTAAAAGCGCTTTGAAAGCCGGAGGCTCTTCGGGAGGCAGTCTCGGTTCTTGGCGGCAGGCAGTTGGAGGAGCCGAAATACCGTGAATCTGAAACAGCTATCGCAAATGCTCGGGCTGTCGCAGACGACAGTCAGCCGGGCTTTGAACGGGTATCCCGAAGTGAACCACGAGACTCGCGAGCGCGTTCTCAAAGCGGTTCGGGAAACCGGCTACCGACCCAATAAAGCGGCTCAAAGGCTTGCGACCGGTAAGGCGGGCTCGATCGGGCTTGTCATGCCGACGTCGCCCGGAAACTCATCCGACGTGCATTTCAGCGAGTTCCTGACGGGGCTGGGCGAGGAAGCCCTGCGGCACGACTTCCATTTCGTGCTGACGCCTGCCGACCCGAACGACGAAGTCGGCGCCTTGAAACGGCTGGCTGCCAGCGGCAATGTCGATGCCCTGTTCGTCAATTACATGCGCGGGCACGATCCGCGCCTGGAAATGCTGAAGACGCTGTCCATGCCTTTCCTCGTACATGGACGTTCGATCGGCCCGGAGCCGGATTATCCTTTCCTCGACCTCGACAACGAAGCCGCCTTCTACGATGCGACGAAATTGCTTCTGCAACTCGGACACCGGCGCTTTGCCCTGCTGAACGGCCCCATCTACCTCGATTTCGCCATCCGCCGAAAGAACGGCATGGAAGCTGCCCTCGCAGAACGGGGCCTGACGCTGGAGGAGGCTTACGTCAGCCACACGCCGATGACCGACGAACAGGGCCTGCTGGCGATGGAGCGCATCCTGCAACTGGAAAAACGCCCGACCGCCGTGCTCTGCTCCAGTACCGTGCTGGCACTCGGCGCCGTTCGCGCCATCAATCAGCTCGGGCTCAAGCTGGGCGAGGACATTTCGCTGATCGCCCATGACGACGTCCTGACGCTTTTGAAGCCGGAAAGCTTCACCGTGCCGCTGACGACCACCCGGTCATCGCTGCGGGCTGCGGGCGTGCGCATCGCCGAGCGGCTGATCGGCGAAATCAAGCATACCGACACGTTTCCCGCACAGGAATTGTGGAAGGCCGAATTGATCGTTCGCGCCTCGACCGGCGTCGCGCCGGCCGATTGACGCCGGCTCAAAATTTCGGCGGCTGCCGGCCCGCGGCGCGATAGGCTGCGATGACGGTATTGGCCATCAGCATGGCGATGGTCATCGGTCCGACGCCACCCGGAACGGGTGAAATGGCGCTGGCGACGTCGGAAACTTCCGCATAGGCGACATCACCCACCAGCCGGCTCTTGCCTTCGCCCCGCTCGGGCGCGTCGATACGGTTGATGCCGACATCGATCACGGTCGCGCCCGGCTTGACCCAATCGGCCTTGACCATCTCGGGACGGCCGACGGCCGCCACCAGAATATCGGCGCCCCGCGCCACGGACGCCAGATCCTTCGTGCGCGAATGCGCCGTCGTCACCGTGGCGTTGGCGTTGAGCAGCAACTGCGCCATCGGCTTGCCGAACAGGTTGGAGCGGCCGATAACGACGGCATTCAGGCCGGAAAGATCCTGGCCATGGATGGCGCGCACCAGCAGCATGGCGCCGGCCGGCGTGCAGGAGATGAGGCCGGTTGCGAGATCGCCGGTTGCCAGCTTGCCGGCATTGACCACATGCAGGCCGTCGACATCCTTTTCCGGCCGGATCGACTGGATGATCGCATCGGAATCCAGATGCTTCGGCAATGGCAGCTGCACGAGAATGCCGTGAATGGAGGGGTCCGCGTTCAGCGAGGCCACCAGGCTCGCAAGCTCCTCCTGCGTCGTCTCGGCGGGCAGCGTGTGCTGGATGGAGTTGAAGCCGCATTCCTTGGCCATGCGGCCCTTGGCGCCGACATAGGTGTGGCTGGCCGGATCGTCGCCGACGATGACGACCGCAAGCCCGGTCTTCACACCGGCATCCTTTTCAAGCCCCGCCGCTGCAGCCTTCACAGCCTCGATCACCGAAGCCGCCGCTTTCTTCCCGTCGATCACTGTCGTCACGCTCGTCTCCCGATCATGAATTCGGTGGCAATCTACAGGCCATCGGCCCGGCGGAATTGCCTGCCAACGCCCTATGGTGTCTGAAAGCGGTAATTGCAAGGGAAAACGGGAAGGCGGTCAGCCATGGTCATGATGCCGGCGCGCGGCATAGGTTTCGACCTTGGCGCGCAGAGCCGCCAGCTCCTGCCGGATACGGATCCACTCATCCGCGATATCCGCCTGGCTTGCGCTATCCAAAGCAGGCGGCGATGGCTCAACCATGATATCGGGCAGCTCCATGCCGTCATCGTGGCGCAAATCGGGAGCTGGAACGGTTCCGCGTTTCACGGAATCGCTGAACTGCTCCATCTCTCTGCCCTTATGCGATTCCGGACGGGAAACCGTTGCGCAATTTTCCTGGAATTGCTCTGGAGGAACGATGCTATCGTCCGCTGCAGGCTCCTCCGCCGGTTCCGCGCCGGCCAGCCGCTTGAGCAGGAACACGGCGCAAAGCGCCAGACCGAGACCCGCAAGGAAGCCGATCGCCTGATTGCCCGCGAGATGATCGTCCAGCGGTGCGATGGAGGCCACAGCCTGGGAAAGCACCATCAGCGGCGGGCTGGCTTCAGGCACCGTCATGGCGGCGCTCTGCTGGTCGGCCTCATACCGCGTCTGCGCAGCGGCAACTGCATCCTGCAGCTGCGCGAGGCTGACGAGATCGACATCGCTATCCTTGCGGCCGATATCGGTCATTTGCGCCGAGAGAGCCGCCTGCTTTTCGAGAGCTGCCTTCACATCGGCTTCGCTGCTGACGGCGAGCCGCTGCAGCTGGCTGCGAATAGTGGCGGCAAGATCGTCGACCGTCGCCTGCTGTGCAAGCAGGCGCGGGTGGCGTGGACCCAGCTGCACCGAAAGCTGGGAGAGTTGCGCCCTGGCGGCGCTGTAGCGGCCGCGCAGATCGTCGAGGCCGGCGGACGAGAGATCGGCCGGCAGAGCGCCGCTCAGCACGGAGGCCGGCGTTGCCGACCGGACCGCCGAAAGGCGTGCCCTGGCGGAGCGCACCGCCTGATCGGCCGCCTTTATCTCGCCGTCCAGTTGCTGACGCTGCTGCTGAAGCGTCAGCGCTGCCGCGATCTTGTCTTCGCCGTAGCGCGCCTTGAATTCGGTCAACGCCGCGGAAGCGCGGTCGAAGTCCTTGCGGCTGCGATCGACAGTCGTTTCGCGCGCCGCCAATGGGCCTGCAGCCTTCATGACGGCAGCGTCATAGAGAATGGCGAACGCCAGCCGATTGGCAATATCGGCCGATCTGACCGGATCGCCCGTTGTCGCGATCAACCGCAGCAGGCCGGTCTGGCCGTCTATGCCGACGGCAATGCCTTTGCGAAGAGCCGCCTGCGCGCGCGAGGGCGCATCGGATGCGTTGCCGCTGCCGGACAGCAGATCGACGGCGACACCGAGGGCGCCGGTTCGCGCGCCGGTAAATTCCGGATCGCGATCGAGCTTCATCCTTGCGACGACATCGGACAGTATGGACGGAGCAAGGGCACGCTTCGCTGCGACATCGAGAAGGGCCTGGCGCGCAGCGCCCTCGCCTGCCGCATGCAGGATGGCCTGCGACATGTAGAGCGGCGGCGGGGCAAGCAAGGTCGGAACGACGGCTCCCGTCAGCGCGGTCGCGACGACGAAGGCCAGAGAACGGATACCGAGAGACCAGCGCCCCGTACGCGGCGGACGCGTGAGGTCGATAGGTGCGGCCACCGGGCGCGGCGGCTCCGTTATCCCCTCAAGCAGGTCGGGTACGATGTCCGGCAGATCGGGCATGGGCTCGGATGCCTGCTCCCGCACTTGCCCGGATTCCGCATGACGAGGGAATGGATCGGGATCGACGTATCGGGCGGCGGGCCGGACCTCCTGTGGCGCTGCCGACATCGGCGCTCTTCGGCCCGACACCGGATAGGGGTCGCCATCCAGCATTCTGCGCAGGATGGCGCGCAGTTCCACGTCGCGCGGATCGTCGGAGTTGGCAGCGCTGGGCAGGCCGCCTTCCTCCTCAAGGGGAAGAGCATGCCGGCCGGCCCGTCGCGAAACCTCGAAGGCTTCCGCATCGTCTGGGTGGAATCCGGTTCTGGCTTTGCTTTCAGACATGGCGGGTTATCTCGCACGCACGGTCCGCGACCGATGCAAATGGTTAACCCACTTTAAAATTTCATGCCAAAGAAAGAGTTAACGCCGCGCCCGTAAATACCCGAACAACTCCAGGAAAGCGCGCATCGGTTTCTCGTCCGGAATTGCGGAAAGGCAAAAGGACAGAGCGTTTTCGCGATTCGAAGAAAAGCGGAAACGCTCTAACTCGCTAACTTATCCGGAGATGCGATGCGCCGCTGCGGCAAGCGCTGCGGCTCGGCGCGCAGGGCGCGCTGCTTGCGGCCGAACTGATGCCGGACGACCTGGTAGAGGAAGAGCGGCACGCCCAGCATGTAGCGCCGCCATAGCCTGCTCGGCTCCAGCATCAGCCGGAACAGCCACTCGCTGCGCAATGCGCGCACGAGCGCCGGAGCCCTCGGCACCGTCCCGGACACGAAATCGAACAAAGCGCCGACGGTCAGCACCAGCCGGGCATGTTGCGGCCCGATATGTTCGGCAACCCATTTTTCCTGAAGCGGCGTTCCCATGCCGACGATCAGTACATCGATCTTCTGGCGGGCGATTTCCGCCGCAAGGGCATTGCTTCTCGAGGGATTGAAGAAGCCATCGGAGACCACGACGAACTGGTGCCACGGCGCATGCTGGCGAAATTTCTCCGCCGCCTGCTCGACCACGGAGCGTTTGCCGCCGATGAGGCCGATCCGCTTCGGCCGCTCCATGAAAGTCAGCAGCGCGGGCACGAAATCCGTGCCGTTCAGATTGGCCGGGAAAGGCTCTCCGTGCGCCACGCGCGAGGCGATATCGAGACCGACGCCGTCGGGGAGCACCAGATTGCGCTCCAGGACATTGCGATAGTTTTCGTCCCGCAGCATCACCAGCATGTTATGGGCATTGACGAAAGAGATCGAGGTTTGCCCGACCGACAGGCACGCCAGTTCGTTGACGAAGGTCAGCGCGTCGTCCCAGTTGAGATCGCACACCGGCAGATCGAAGATCATGCGGCGTGACGCAACGACGGCAAAATCGGCTACCTGGTTCAATCCAACAACCTCCTGCCCGACGCCGCAAACGCGCCTGGCACCGGTGATAACGGGAGCATGCCCCTTCACCGGTCAGCGGCACTGCGACAACGAGACATCGCTCGGAGAGGTTTATAGCAGGGCAAATCCAACTTTCCGTTAGGATGGAAGGTCGAATTTGCGGGAAACAGGTCAACTTCTGTTAAGCATGCCGTTCGCCGGTTATTCGACCGGCACCTTGTCCTTGGCCGCATCCTGCACGATCTTCACCGGCTTGACCGTTCTCCTGCCGATGCTTTCTCCGCCATGGGTTTCTTCCTTGGAGAGGTAGTCGAGCTGCTCGATCAGCACGTCGGCGACATAGTCGCCGCCGAGCCGCTCGTTCATCCGCTTCTTCAGATCGCTGCGGAAGGCGGCGACGTCGAAGCTCTGCGCGTTGGAAATATCGATCGCCTTGTTGCCGATCAGCAGCGAAAAGAGTTCGTCGGTCGTGAGCTCCGGCAAGGGTATCTGCAGCGCATTTGCCTTGCCCTTGTCCATCATGAAGGAGATGCGTGTCAGGAAATAGCCGGTCACCTGGCCGTTGGCGATGACGGGGACGTTGATCGACTCGCCCTTGACGAGCTCCTGCTGCGCCTTCTTGGCGTCGTCAGGGCTGATCGCGGGCGCCGTCGCCACCTGCACCGAAAAATAGACCGAGGCCAATGTGACGGCACAGACCCACAGGCCGGTGAGAACGAGCTTGATCATCCGGCCTCACGGACGCGGAATTGCTCCTGCGAATAGGTGCCGTCCGCATCGGCGTTCTGCACGGCATTCTTCAAAATCTCGGCGACGGCGCGCACGGCTTCGAGATGAGCCTCGACGCGGCGGGCGTTCAGAACCAGCTTCTTCTTCAGATCATGCAATTGCTCGATATGGGCGGCGGCGAGATCGGCCGGATCGGTATCGCGAAACAGCATCGACAATTCGTAGAGGCAGCGGCTCTTGTGCGCGTTCGATACCTTGAGATCGAACTCCGGGTCGGTGCCGATCCGGTTGTTCTCGTTGTCGATGATCATCTCCAGCCGGCCAAGGACAGACTTGATCCGATAGTCCTGCGACATCATTTCCATGTTTGTTACCTCGCTCATGCTTTCTGGGACGTCAACGAATTCTGGTTGGTGATGCTCTTGCTGCCGTCGTTGTCGGCATCATTGGCAGCCAGCGTCTTGCGCTGAAAGTCGGTGATCGCGCTCAGCGCCATCTTCTTGTCGTTCTCATCGGTCGCGGAGTGGACGGCGCCGGTATTGCGCATCTTGTCGACCTGCTCCTGGTACATCTTTTCGGCGATGCCGACGCCGCCGTTCTTGGCGAGCGTGTTGCCCAGCTGCTCGGCCATCATGCCCTTCCAGATCTCGCCGGCCGACCCCTTGCCGTAGAGCGTCTCGCTGCTCGGCAGCATGTTCTTCACGAAGTTCTGCAGCACCATAGCCTCGAACTTGCGATAGACCTGCGGAACCTTCGTTCCGGCCGCATGCGTATTGGCATTGCCGAGACCGGCCTGGGTCGCGGCACTGTTGAGCGCGTCCACCGTCGCCCCGAAGCCGTTGCCGTTTTCGGCGAGGCTGGTGGCGGCAAAGGCGGCCCGGTTGGCGGCAAGCTTGGCTTGCGCGGCCTCCACATCGGCGGGATTGGCCGCCTTGACGACATCGAGGACCAAATCACTCGGAGGCGAAATAGCCACGTCACGTCTCCTTCTGCTGTCGAACGGCCTGAAAACGCGCGGCACGGCGCTCATTCCCAGGCATGTCGAATCAAACTGTCAGAGCAGAACGGCAACCCAACGGTGCGAATCCTGCTCCATGATCGTGACGATTATGGTTTTTGAACCTTGCTGGAGGCTGGCGTTGCGCCGGCGAAGCGCTGGTCGATGATGTCGTAGACCGCATTGTCGTCGGCCTCCCGCGTTTCCAGTTCGCGGGCATCCTTCATATGCTCTTCCAGCCGGTCGGCCTTGGTGCGCTCCTGCTGGACCTTCATCTGAATGAGCGTCTGGATGCTTTCCAGCTGCTGGTCCTTGATCATCAGGCGGCCGTAGCGGTCGGCATAATGGATCGAGAATGCCATGTGCACGGGATCGACCGAGCCGATGGCATCCATGACCCGCTCCATCGATTCCGTGACCTCGGAGCGCTGACGGGTCGTATCGGCCAGCTCGTTTTCCGCTATTCGCTCCAGATGCCGCTGCACCGCCACCAGGCGCTTCAATTTTTCAGAACGGTTTTTCTCCGCCATCGCCTACCTACCTGCCGGCTGCACCCGAATCGGACTGCGTGCTCTTTCCGCTTGCGGGCTAATGCCCGTTGAAGACGGTGAGGAACGAACTGGAAAACTGACTGACCAGCGCCGCGATGCTGAGATAGAGCATGAACAGCCCTCCCATCAGCAGATACGGCGTGGAAATGAAATAGATCGGGATCTGCGGCGCCAGCTTGTTGATGAAACCGATCGAAATCTGGAACATCAGGCCGTAAAGCAGGAACGGGCTCGCCAGCCGCAGCATGATGAAGAAGGTGGTTTCCAGCGTATCGGTGATAGAGATCAGCGCGGCGCGCGGCTCGATGTGACCGCCCAGCGGAATGATGGAATAGGAATCGACCAGCGCCTGCAGGACATAATGATGGAAATCGAGGATGAAGAGGATCATGAGCCCGCAGAAGCTGATGAGGCTGGTGAGCGAGGTTTCGCTCGCATCCTCGATGATGTCGGCGCCGGCCGGTGCGTTGAACCCGATCAGCATCGATATGATCGTGCCGGCGAACTGCAGGCCCAGCGTGTAGATCCGGGCCATCATTCCGTACATCAATCCGATGACCGCCTCGGTGAAGATCAGCCCGATAAAATTCGCGTCGCCCTTCGACACCTGCGGATAGATCGTGTTCCATAGCAGCGGCAGAATAGCCAGCGACAGCGCGACCGAGAGGAGCAGCCGAATCTGCCCGGGAACACGGCCCGAGGAAAATCCCGGAAGGACCATCATGCAGCCGCCGATGCGGCAGAAGGCGACGAACAGCGCCAGAATGGTCCCCTGGGGGTCGGTTATCATGAAATCGAACCTAGAATCTTGATCTCGATCCCCTTGGCCAATTCCACATGCGACAGGACCGGAAGGGTCGCGAACAGGCGTTCGATGATCATGCGCACATAGGAGCGCGTTTCCGGCGACGTGACAAGAACGAAGGGCATGCCGCGATCCATGTATTCACGGATAACTTTGCCGGCCTGCTCGCTGAACTCCTCCAGGCTGCGCGGATCGATGTCGAATTCGACGACCTCGCCCTTCTGGTCGCGCTTCAGCGCCTGATGGAAGATGAGGTCCCATTTGCTGCCGAGGCGCAGGACGCGCAGCACGCCGTTGTCGGCCAGGTCGCCGCAAAGCTGCTGCGCCATGCGCACGCGCACATGCTCGACGATCTGCTCGGTCTTGCGCACATGCGGCGCAAGTTCGGCGACCGCCTCGAGGATGAGGTGCAGGTTGCGGATAGAGACACGCTCGGCCAGCAGCAGCTTGAGCACGGCCTGCAGGCCCGAATAGGACATGTGCGACGAGCAGATCTCGTCGGCGAGCTTTTTATATTCGGGATCGAGGCGATCGATGAGAATCTTGACGTCCTTGTAGGACAGCAAGGCCGGCAGGTTGTTGCGGATGACCTCGCTCATGTGGGTAAGCACGACGGAGACGTTGTCGATCGGCTGGAAACCCTCGCGTTTCAGGTCCTCCGTGAAGGCCTCGAGAACGGAAACGGCCGGCATGCCGAAGGCGGGTTCGCGAATCTCGTCGCCCGGCACGGTCGGCTTGCGGCCAGAGCCGGTGACGACGAGCACTTCGCCGACACGCAGGATGTTGGAGGCGATGGTCGTGCCGTGAATGCGGATCTGATACGACTTGTCGGCGATCGCCATGTCGTCGATCACCTTGATCTCCGGCACGACGAACCCATACTGCGTTGCGAACTTCTTGCGCATCTTGCCGACGCGGAAGGCCAGCTCCTGATGGGCGCCGAGCAGGCGGGTGGAGACGATCTTGCCGAGCGCCAGCTCGATCTCGGCGGTCTTCAGAACCGACTTGACCGAATCCTTTTCCATTTCCTTCGTCTGCATCACCTTCTGCTCTTCAGCATCGCGGCGCAGCTTGTTCTCGGCCTCGATCTGACGCGGGATGAACCAGGCGCCGGTCGCCATCAGGCCGCCGAGGACGAGGAAGGGGAAGAAGGGCATGCCGGGCATGATGGCCAGGATGCCCATGAGGACCGCCGAAACGGCGAGCGCGCGCGGATAACCGCTGAGCTGGTTGACGACGGCCTGGTCGGTGGAACCGGCCGTGCCGCCGCGCGAAACGAGAAGGCCGGCGGCGAGGGAGACGATGAGGGCCGGCATCTGCGACACCAGGCCGTCGCCGACGGAGAGCTTCACGAAGACGTCCGCCGCCTGTCCGATCTGCATGCCGTGGCGAAAATAGCCGATGATGATGCCGCCGAAAACGTTGATGCAGGTGATCAGAAGGCCGGCGACCGCATCGCCGCGCACGAACTTGGAGGCGCCGTCCATCGCGCCGAAGAAGGAGCTTTCCTCTTCCAGTTCGCGGCGGCGGCGCTGCGCTTCCTTCTCGTCGATCAGGCCGGCCGAGAGATCGGCGTCGATCGCCATCTGCTTGCCGGGGATGGCGTCGAGGGTGAAGCGGGCGCCGACTTCGGCGATACGCGTCGCGCCCTTGGTGATGACGATGAAGTTGATGGTGATGAGGATCAGGAAGACGATCAGGCCGATGACGAAGTCGCCCGACATCACCAGGCTGGAAAAGCCAGCAATGACGCCGCCTGCGGCATCATGCCCCTCATAGCCGTGCGAAAGGATGACGCGCGTCGTGGCGATGTTCAGCGCCAGTCGCGTCATGGTGGCGATGAGCAGAATCGTCGGGAAGGACGAGAACTCCAGCGGCTTCTTGATCCAGAGCGCCACCATGAGGATCAGCACCGAAAAAGCGATCGAGAAGGCCAGCCCAAGGTCGATCAGAAACGGTGGAATCGGCAGGAACAGCACGCACAGGATGACCATGATGCCGAGTGCGAACCCGATATCGCGTACGCTGGGATTGGCTTTGGGGAGTGCTATTGCGGGTGGTTGTGCCATCGACCGGTTCCGTCTCTTCATGAGAGGAGGCAAACGGCCGAGCCGCCTGCCCTATTGGAACCGACCTTTAAAAGTCGAAGCTTGCGCGAGCATGGCCTATGGCCATCGGTGTTCGCGATCCGGAAGCCGCAACGGCCTCCGGGCCCATTCTAGAAGCCCGACTGGATGCGCGAGAAGACGAGATTGGTGAAGATCGAAATCTGCGCGCCGACGAACGGAGCCGAAATGCCGATAGTAACCATGACCGCCACGATTTTCGGCACGAAGGTCAATGTCGCCTCCTGCACCTGGGTCAGCGCCTGGATCAGCGCAATCACCAGACCGACGACCATGGCGGCAAGAACGGCCGGGCCGGAAGCCACGAGCACCGTCCAGATCGCCGCCTGGAAGATATCCAACGCATCGGCTTCATTCATGACATTTCCACTCCCGGTTCAGCAGCTCCTCATGAGCCGCTGGTCGAATCCGTGCTCGACGAATCGCTGCTGCTGCTACTATCGCTCGACGTGGACGACGCATCAATGGCCGTACCCGCCGGAGCGATCGTGACGCCGGCCTGGATCAGGATTTTGTCGCCGGCATCGGTTTCGGCGATAATACCGTCCGTGTAGACGCTTACCTGCTTGATGGTGCCGGTGGTCTTGCCATCGGCGCTCATGATTTCCTTGCCGATATAGTCCGATGCCTGCGATATCCACTGGTTCTGCAAGACGGTTTCCAGATGAGAGTTCGTCTGGATCTGCTGCTCGACCTGCGAGAAGCTCGCCAGCTGCGAAATCTGCTGGCTTGCATCCATCGGGTCCGTCGGATCCTGGTTCTTCATCTGCGCGATGAGAAGCTGCAGGAAGTCGTTATAATTCAGGCTGGCGCTCGCCGATGCGGTTGCGGCACTCTGCGAGGAACTGCTGCTGGTGCTGCTGGTGACGGCGTCTACCGCTGCCATGGAGCGATCTCCCGACGAATGTGCTCGATCGTCGCCGCAGGCATCTCCTGGTTGTTCAGAATACCGTCCTCGACCGGGTAGAGGCCACGGATCGCCTTCAGCGCATCGAAGGCGCGGCCGGTGGCGACGAGACCGTCGATGCGCTTCAGCTCGGCCAGCACTTCCTCATTGTGGAAGCACGACAGCAGCATGACGATCGACTTGCGGAACATGGCCGTCGACTGCTCCTTGCCCTCCGGATTGATGAGGATCATCTGCGCGATGAAATAGAGCTGGCGCAGCGGAGTCGTCGCGTCTTCGGGTTGAAGCACATGGTTCTCAAGCAGGAATGTCACATCATTCAGGAATTCCAGGGCAACCTTGCGATCGACGCGCAGGACGGCCCCGTTGATAAAGATCTTTTCCCCGGCTTTGAGCGATATGCGAAGCGTACTTTTCATTTAAGTCCATCCCTGATGATGGTGGTGACATCGATGATGCCTTGATAATTTTCCGACTGGCGCCGCCGGATTCGATCGCATTCCTTCAAGATCCAGATGGCGATCGAGATTAGGTTGGCACGTAGTTCGACATTGAGCTGGTTCTCCGGACTTTTGAGGTCCTCGACGAAGCTGACCCATACGCGTCGCGTATAGAAAAGCGCCTCGATCGCTTCGCGGCCGTATTTCCCCGCATCACGGGCCGCAGAGAGGAGAGCTATCGACCGGTCCAGAACTTGCCGTTCTCGTTCCTTGGCGTCGGCCACGTCATCCTGCATGACTTCCGCATATGAGAACTGATACATTCACGCATCCTTCCTGGTCATTACTTCCCTTTGATCATCAAAGGTAATTTACAAGGCTTAACTGCTGGATCTTGGAGACAATCGTGTAAGCCGTTTCAAGCTGGGTCTCGAGGCTGTTGACCTTGGTCGAAGCCTCGTAGGGATCGACCCCGGTCAGGTCGCCTATGCTGGTATTGAGAATGGTCTTCTGGGCGTTCAGCGCCGTATTCGCGTCCGACAGGCGCGACTGTGACAGACCGAGTTGGCTTGCCTGGTTGTTCAGGCCGTCCACCGCCTGGCGCGCGTAGCTGATGGCCTGGTCCGTGACGGCGTTCAGCGCGTCCGAGTTCAGCGCCGGCGTCGTGCCCATCAGCGCATTGGTCACGCTGGCGGCGAGCGCCAGGTAGCGCATGCCGGAAGCATTCGAATTGGTGGAGGTTTCCACGACTTCCGAATTGCTGATGCGGCTCGTCATATTCTGATCCGACGCGCTCGACCAGTTCGCCCACGCGCTATCGGAGGTGAACATCGGCTCGACCGTGGTCGTAATGAAGTCCTTCACCTGATCGGCGGTGAGCTTGTCGACGGTCGTGCCGTTGCTGGTGGCGTATTGAGACAGCGCAGTCTGAATCTGCGCGTTCGCCGTCGCCGAATAATCCGTCATCGGCTGGACATCGGTGTTGGTGCCGGCAAAGAGATATTCGCCGTTGACCATGGTGTTGGCGGAGGCGATGACGCTCGAAAGTGCGGCGGTCGCGGTCGACTGCGACAGCGCCACGCTGCTGCCATCCGTGTTGCCGCGCAACGCCACCAGCTGATCCATCAGCTTCTGCGCCTGGGTGCCCATGCCGCTCAACGCAGTCTGCGACGAGGTCATCCGCTGGTTGGCAATGGAATTGCTGCTGAGAATGGAATCGATGCGCGACACTTCCCGCGTCAGATTCACGCTGAGCGACGTATTGCTGCCCAGCGCGACGCCGATATCCGCATAGACGCCTGTGGTTGCCTCCGTCGAGGCGCTCGTCATCTCGTTCTGCGCCTGACGGATCGTCTGGCGCATGGCGTTCTGAATGGCTGTGCTCGAAATGAAAGAAAGTTTCATAGCTTAGCTCGCAATGTCCAGTACCGATTGAAGCATCTCATTGACAGCGTTCAATATCTTCGTTCCAGCCTTGTAGGACTGCTCGATATCCATCATCAGCGTCAGTTCCTCGTCGAGATTGACGCCGGTCGCATTCGAATAGGCGCCCGAGGAGCGCGAGAGCGCCGCCGATGTATTTTCAGCCGCCGTCGTAGCCGTGCTGCGCTGCCCCTCGAGCCAGCCGATGGAACTCGATGCATAATCCATGAGGCTGGCGTTGGTATCCGAGCCGGCTGAAGCAGCGAAGCCCGTTTTGGCGTTCATTGCTGTGATGTAGGCGTCGAGCTGCGTGGAATAGCCGCTGTCGCCGCTGGTATTCACGACGTAGTTCGTGCCGTTGATGCCGCCGTCGCGCAGCAGGGTCGGGTTCGAAACGGCAGCGGAATTGACGGTGATGGAACCGGCAAGGCCCGTTATGACCGTCGCGCTGCCCGGCCCGGTGCCGTTGCTCCAGGTGGAGGCGCCCGAATAGGTGAACAGGCCGGCCGCCATGACCGGATTGCTTGGGTCCGTATTGTCCGTTTCCGCAAACGTCGTCACCAGGCCGCGCGCGATTTCGTCAAGCTGCTTCTGGTAGGTCGGCGCCACATCGTCGCGAACCTGCAATGCCGCCTGGAGGCTGCCCTGCGCGGTCGTGTTGGCGCCCTGGCCGGGGGTCAGCGCAACGCCGTCGATGTAAACGCTGTTTCCGGTATCGGCGGCCGTATAGGAATTCGTCGGCTGAAACGTCACCGTGCGCGGAATGGTTTCGAACAGGGTGGTGCCGCTCGTGGTGTAGAGCGCCATGTCGTTGTTGCCGCGCGTCACCGCGTTCACGCCGACAATCTGCGAGATCTGCGTCAGGATGGAATCGCGCTGATCGAGGGCATCGGCCAGAGCGTTCGACGTCGGGCCGGCGGTCGTCGTGGCCGACTTCACCGCATCGTTCGCCGTCTGGAACTGCTTCAACAGGCTGTTCAGCGTATCGACATCGGAGCTGATCTGCTTGTCGGCATCGGTGCGGGCGCTCTGCACGGCCGTCGTGGCGTTGTTGAGTGCCGTCACGAGGCTTTGCGCGGCACTGATCGCGGACTGGGCAGCCGTCGTGCTCGACGGCGAGCCGGAGTAGGTCTGCATCGCCGTCTGGAACGCCGAAAGATAGGTCGCCGGCGAAATCTCGTTATCGTTGCCGCCGAGGGTTGCCGACTGAAGGTTGCTGTAGGCATTCAAAAGCAGCTGCTGCGCCGAATCCGACGACGAGGAGCTGAGATAGGCCTTCTGCAACGCCGGTTCGCTGCTTCGCTCGATCTTTACAACCTGGGCGCCCGCCATGTCGGTGGTCAACACCGCCTGTCGACGCGAATAACTCGTGTTGCCGGCGTTTGCGATATTGTTCGATACGACACTGCTCTGCGTGCCGGTATTGTTGAATATCGCCTGCGCGTTATTGAGAGCTGTTGTGAGCGACATGACTGACTCGATACCCTATTCGTTTTAGCGCCGCAGAGTGGATGAAAGGCCGCCGGAGCAAGCCGAAGACGACCGTCTGCAAGTGTATTGGAAGACGAGAACACCGTTGCGCCGGATATGGGAAGCGATCACGGGAATCTGCGAAGCACCCTTTCCCGCCGGGATCGCATCATGGGCCGGCATCGCATCGGCGACGCGATCGTACGGCGCGCCGAGGCAAATCGCCTGTGCGCTCGCATCCGCAAATCCGGTCTCCATGCTGCCGAAATTCCTCATCTGGAATCCTCGTTATCCTTCATACGACTGAGAGTAGGTGGCGGGCCTTGCGTGAAGCTGTCTGAGAGGACGAAAAGCCGATCATCGTAAAAAGGCCATTCGGCAATCGCCGCTTTGCAGCTCCGGATTACGCATTGCCGGGAGGAAGCGTAAGAAACGACCTACGTTCCACGACAATCCCGAAGCGGCATGACGCAAGCGAAAAGGCCCGGGAATCATGTGATTCCCGGGCCTTTTGCTGAATTCGGCATCCTGGCTGCGCGCTCGGGGCTATCAGCTCCAGTCGATGCAGTAGCCGAGGAACCGCTTGGAATCGACCGGATCGAAACCGAGCTTCTTGCGCAGCTTCTTGCGCAGCTTCGAGATATGGCTTTCAACCACGTTTTCTTCGACTTCCTCGTCGAAGATGCCGTAGATGGCGTTGAAGATCTGCGTCTTCGTTACCCGGCGGCCGCGGTTGGCGATCAAGTATTCGAGAATGCGGCGCTCGCGGCGCGGCAATGCGAAGACCGATCCGTTGACTTCCGGATCGCGGCCATCCGCGAAGACGCGAATCGGGCCGATATCGGTATAGTTGCTGATCGCCTTCAGCCGGCGGCGGATCGCCGCGGCCCTGGCCAGGATTTCGCGGGGATGCACCGGCTTGCGCACGACATCGTCCACGCCGCAATCGAAAAGTGCAAGGGTGGCTTCCAGCGAGGGTTGATCGCTGACCGCGATGACAGGTGCTGCCGTGCGATCACGAATCGCTCTCGGCAGCTCGTGCACATGCTGCCCCTGTCCGATGAGGAAGGCTTCAACAGCAGCAATATCGCCCTCTGCCGCCGTCGTAACCCATTCGCCGAACTCGCGTGGATCGAATCCCGTGGAAGGGATGCCCTCGCGTCCAAACAGTGATGTATATCCGTCCTTAACGAGCTCTCGCTCATCAACCACTACGATCATTCGTCCGCCTCCGAATCAGTGTGGTGTTTCGATGACCTATGGGTACGAATCGGGCGAATCACGAACAACTGTCGGAAATGAGTGGCAGAAATTAATAATTGATTAACTTTAGAGGCGCGATTTGCACTAGATGTAGTAGGTCCCTTGCATTTTACACCGATAAAAAAGTCGTTGGTTAGCGTGTTCTTAACATCCCCATTTTGGGCATATCGATGGCAGTCAACCGCCTTGCTTGAGTTAGCGGCGGCTAACGGGAGGCGAGATACAACCTATAGGTTGTTCAATTCCGGCAAAATGTCGCTGCGTTGGGCGTCCATTTTCCGTAGCCGGTGGCAACCAGATTGGCGATGACACGGCAGACATAGACCTTCTGGGCGGGGTCGTTGTTCGGGCCGGCATGGTATCGGGCTACCGCCATCGTCCAGGTTTCATGCCTGTCGTGCAGATTGCGGAGGAACTTCGCGGCATATTCGACATTGCTGCGCGGATCGAACATTGCGGCGACGGACGTAAAATTCTCACCGTGAAAATACTGATTGATCTGCATGCAGCCGACATCGATCAGCTTGGCGCCGTTCTGCCGGGCCGCGGCGAATACCTGCAGGGCCGCGGTTTCCGACGGCGGAAAGATCGGCCGGCCCTCGACATTGAGGGCGTAGGGATAGAGCGATCCCTTGCGGCCCGTTTCCGTTAATCCGACCGAGTAGAGTATCCCCTCCGGTATCCCATATTTCGCGGCAGCGGACTGGATTTCGCGTTCGCAAAGACCCGCGGCGCCATTGTCCGGGGGAGCCGGATTTCCCGAGGCATCGGCCTCAGAGATAAACCGCGCCAGAGCGAGAACGCTGAACGCCACCAGCAGCGCCGTCTTCAACACCGCGCTCACCCGAACTGCGATTGCCGTCGTTTCCATTTGCCTGCTGTCCCGAATAGTTCTGGCCTCTGGGACGCGCATCGCCCCCCTGTCCCTGATTCAGCAGGGATTGCTGCTGCTGATTCGAGCCGGAGCGGCTGCTGTCCGGCTGCTGGTCCGCGTTCGAGGCCAGGCTAACGGTGATGTTGTCCACCTGATAGCCTTGCGCCCGCAGCGCGTCGATCATGCGGCTCTGATCGGCGTGAAGCTGCCTGTAGGCCTCGCCCGTCTGAACCTTGAGGTCGACGCTCAGCTGGTCTCCGGAGAGCCGCATGGTGGCGGTGACGTCGCCGAGATTGTCCGGGCGCAGCTGGATCTTGAGCGTGTTGACGACCTTGCCCGCGCCCGCCGCGCTGGCGGCATTGGAAAGTGCCGAGCCCGGCTGCATTGCAGCCGACCATTCGCGGTCGCCGGACAAAGCTCCGGCAACAAGCGCCGAGTTAGTTGCAAGGCCCAGATAGCGGCGGGAGTCCAGCACGGTGATGCCTTGCAAATCGCCGCCCGTGGAAGCTCCGGCCTTGACGTCGGCCGCATCATCGCCACTCTTGCTGATCGACAGATCGAGCGCGCCGCCACGGCCGTCCGCCCGCGTCAGGCGGAAAGTCTGCGCCGTGTCCGTCCCTTTGGCATCGCCCGGAACCGCCGATGCTGCGTCGGACGCATCCCCGGTCAGTGCCGCGTTGGCGAGCGCCGCTCCCGGAACCTTTGCATCGTCGGCACCCTTGCCCGGCTGGGCCGAGCCCATCTGCGCCGCAGCGGCGGATTGGGGAACGTTCAGCAGCGACAGGGTATCCGAGATCGTATTGGCCGCCTGACCGCCTTGCGTCTGCGGCGACTTACCATCATCCGCAGACTGCGCATCCTTCCCGCCTTTCGCGGCAGCGGTCTTCCCGTCGCCTTTCACCGGCGCTGCCTGACCGTCCGATGTTGCGACATCGGCCAGTTGCTGCGCCATCTCGGCAAGCTGATCGAGCGCGCTCGATTGCGCCGGCACCTTGCCGTCATCGGCAGCCGGCATGGCCGGATCGGCAGATGAGGCGGGCTGATCGCCGTCAACCGAGGCCTTGCCGCCTTCGGCAGCGGCCGAGGCTGCCTTCTGCAACTCTATCAGCGATTTCGAGAGCGCGGCAGCGCCACCCCCCTGAGAAGGTTTTGCGCCCTTCTGCAAGCCGGCGAGGCTGGCAAGACTGGCCCCGGACGTGTCGATCATTCCAGCTCCTGCATTGGCACTGTCATCAACGGCAGGAGCCGGCGCCGCGGAATTGCCCGCGGCTGTCCTTGCCGAGCCCGCATCGCCATTGGCGCTTGCGCCCGCAGCCGCCCCGGCCTGACCGGCATTCGGGCCGGAGGACCTGCGTCCATTGCCGAGCGAGCTGGTCAGCGCATCGATAAAGCCCTTGCCGTCGTCCTGCTTCGAGGAGCGCGCACCTTTGGCGGCGGCAAGAATATCCGCCCCCGATGAGGCGCCGGACACACCGATGTCGTTCATGATCAATGACTTTCCTGCTTCAACAGGCCGTCGATGGCATCCAGCTTCGAACGGCTCGTCGTGACGAATGCGTTGAATGAAGAGTCGGCCTCCTGCCGCCCTCCCTCCGGGGCGGGAGCCGCGTCTGCCGGGGCTCCCTGCTCAACACCCGCCGTGCCGGGAGATTGGCCTCCCGCCTGATTCGTCACAGCAGCATCGTGTTCAGTATTCTGTTGGTTGGAAAGGGTAGGAACACTGCCTTGCCCGAGGCTTGCAGCGTCCGGCGTGCGCATGATCTCCTGCGCCACCGCCTTTGCGGCATCGCGCAGCGCCCGGTCACGCGTGTTCAATTCTCCCGCCGGCATCTGGTCGACATCGCTGATCGCCGACTTCAGCTCGGGCGTCGATATGGCCGCCACGCCGCCATAGAAGTTCGCCAATGCGCCGAAGGCATCGCCGCCGCCGACGGAGATCGCCTGGGCACGGCTCGCCGCCAGCGTGGCAAGATCGGACTTGCCGGCGATCGCGGCGCGGCGCGCCATGCGCAGATAGATTTCCCGCTGCCTGGGCGGGTCCATGAAGGACAGGGTGTCGATAATATCCTGCTGCTTGATATCGGAATCATGGTCGACCACGAGCTGCACGAAAAGATCGGCGAACTGGCTGGCATAGGGCGAATGCAGGAAGCGCCTCGTGTAGCGCTGCGCATAATCGAGCCCCATCGGCACCATTCCCGCATCGGCGCACAAGGCAAGCGAACGGCGCAGCGCCGATTCCTCGACGATGGTCCCGGGCGCCATCAGACGAGCCCAGTCGTAGAGCTTCAAGGCCGCCTTGGGGTTCTTGCCGGACATGACGTTGCCGGCAACCAGAGAGAGATAGGGGCCGATCGGCTTGTCGCGATATTCCCTGGCAATGTCGGCAAGCGTGTTGACGACCAGCAGTCCCTTGCCGTTCAGGTACTTCCTGAGCACATCGGCAACGCGATTGTCGAAATTGCCGTTGACGTCACGCGACATAAGATATTCGAGTGTCTCGGGATTGCCCCCGCTCATGGCATAGATCAGCGCCGCATCGACGTTGCGCCCGTCCTCGAACACGGATTTATCCGCATTGCGCAGGCGGTCGTCGATGGTCGCAAGCAGGAAACGCTGCATCTCCCCGGCGGAGCTGTCGCCTGCCACCATGGAATCCTGGACGAATTCGAGCGAGCGCAGCATCTTGTAGAGCGGCAGGTTGTCCTGCCCCTCGGCACTCGCGGCCCCCGGCACCAGAATGCCGAAGGTCAGCGTGAGCGCAAGGTGATGACGACGCTGTTTGCGCACCATGAACTATCCCTGCCTGCCTTGGCCGGACTTGCCCTTGCCCGAGGCGGGCTTGGCGGGAGCCTGGCTGCCCGCAGGGTCCGCCGCGGCCTGGTTCGAGGGGTTCGCAATCAGAATCTCGATGCGGCGATTGGCATCGTTGAAGGGATCGTCGGGCAATTTCAGACGCCGGTCCGCGAAGCCGGAAACCTGAACCACCCGCTTCTCGTCCAGCCCGCCGCTGGTCAGCATGTAATAGGCGCTCTGGGCGCGATCGAGCGAAAGGCGCCAGTTGTCGTTGCGTCCGTCGACCATGTAGGGGCGCCCGTCGGTGTGACCGCGGATCAGGATCGATCCCTTGCGCGCGGCGAGCAGCTTGCCGATCTTCTCCATCGCCAACACCATCTCGCGGCGCGGAACCGCCGACCCGATATTGAACATCGGGTCGTTGCTTTGGTCGGAAATCGTCACCAGCACGCCGCCTTCGGCCGCAGTGACCTGCAGCCCCTCGGCCAGCTGGCCGGCAACGCCTTTGATTTCCGCCTGGATAGCCTGCTGCAAATCCTTTGCCTGCTGCTGCTCGGCCTTCGTCGGGGCGGCGTCCCTGCCCTGCGGCAATGCGGCATTGTCCTCGGGCGCCGATGCATCGCTCTGCCCGGAGGCCCCGGCAGGCTGCTGGGACTGCGTCTGCTTTCCCTGTGCCTTGCCGGCAGCCTGCTTCTGCTCGCTCGCCGTCGACTGCTGTTCCGGCGTCACCGGCTGATCGGCAGGCTGTCCCGTGTCGGCAGCCGTTGCCTTCGACAAAGCGACGACTTCGCCCTTGGGCGACTGATCCGACTTGGCGGACTGTTCCTCGTCCGCCTTCTTCGAGGCGCTGGAAACCTGAACCTGCTTCGTCCAGAAATCCGGATCGAAAGGATCGCGATAGGCTTGGCCGCCGTCCGCGCCGGTTGCCGGACCCGACTGGGCGGCACCGCCATCGCCCTTGGCGCTGACATTGGCCTGCTGGCCGACTTCCTGCGCGATCTCGGCAAGAACCGAATAGGGATTCTCGAAGAAATCGGCTTCGGAGTAGTTCGTCTGATCGCCTGATGTCGATGTCAGGTCCTCGCCGGTCTTGGCCGACTTGCCGTCGCTCGGCTTGTCCTGCGGCTTGTCCGACTTCTGCTGGTTCTTTTCGCCCTGGGCCTGATCGACAGGCTTCTTGAGACCCTTCTCCGTCGGCTTTTCGTCAGCGAGCTTGATCGGGTTGAAATAGGACGCGACGGAAGCCTTCGTCTCCTCGTTGGCGGCGTTCACCAGCCACATCACCAGGAAGAAGGCCATCATGGCCGTCATGAAGTCGGCATAGGCGATCTTCCATGCGCCGCCGTGACCGCCTTCGTGGTCGCCGCCGCCATGGCGCTTGACGATGATGATCTCGTGCTTGCCGTGATTTTGATCGCCGTCGCTCATTTCAGAATCTCTTTCAGACCAGCGGCCCAGGCCGACATCCGGGTCACGAGCACGCTCTCGCCGATCGTCACGGTGAGATCGACATCCGGCGCCTCGACATGGCGCAGCAGAGAGCCGTCATCGCCGAGATGCGTGCGAAGAGCCTCGAAAAGATCGTGGGGACCGCTGACCGAAATCGTCCCGGCGCTGCCGTCGAGAATTGCGGCTCTGACCAGCTCGGCGAGTTCGGCGACGGCCTTGGCGGTCAGAGTCCCGGTCATGACCGGCGCGAGGATGGCGGCCGTGTCGGCGCTGATCGCCTGCCCCAGCAAGGTGGCGATGCGCGTCATGTCGGCCGCGATTTTCTCCGCTGCCTGCTCCTCGTAGCGTGCCCGCAACGCATCCATCTCGGCGCGGAACGATTCGGCCATGGCATCGAGTTCGGCCTGGTGCTTCTGCGACAATTCCAGGGTTGCCGCCTCATGCCCTTCCGCATAGGCGGCCCGACGCTCGGCCTCGACATCGACGGGCGGCTCTGCCGGACTTTCGAGGAATTCCCCCGGCTCGGCGAACGCCATGTCCTCGACATGAGGGGGCGGCGGAGCCTGTTCGGCGCTGAAATCCTTGAGATATCGGGACAATGCCAGGCTCACGCGCGCATCCCCCCGTTCACGCCTGCAAGGCGCTGCGAGCCGATGCCGCCAAGGGGCCGATCCATTCCCATTCTCAAAACGTCGATCATCACGCTTCCGGTTTCCGTCCTCTGGCTACGCCTTCCGGAAATGACTGACGTCACCGGCACATTGCGCAACCATGCCACTGCGAAGGACCGTAGGCAGTCAAACTTGTGCGAGGATGAATGCGGCGGCTCGGCCGATCGGGCCGCACCGCCGAAACCACTATTTCGATTGCAGGAGAATCAGCACCTTGTTCGCCATGCTGTTGGCGATCGACAACGCCTGGATCCCCATCTGCTGGGCGGTTTGCAGGGCGCTCTGCCGCACCGACGCCTCTTCCATGTTCGTATCGACGAGATCGCCGACGCTGCTCTTGATCGCATCGCTGAGCTTGGAAATATAATCCGACTGATCGTCGATATTCGACTTCATCAGCCCCAGTGTCGAATCCGCCGAGGTCGCGGACTTCAGGAGCGAGTTGGTGACATTGATCATGTCGGTCAGCTCGTCATCCGTCGTGCTGCTCGATATGGCGATTTCCGTCCCGCCGGCCGATGGCGTGCCGGTATCGGCCGCCAGGAGATAGTAATTGCGGGCAGTGGTGCTGCCGCTGCCCGATGTGTCGAACGTGCTTGCGTCGATATTCTTCGTCAACAATCCCCGGCTCGGATCGGCCGTATCGATCATCAGCGTCTCGGAGCTGTCGTAGCCGATGGTCGTCAGGCTGACCTGGCCGCCAGCGCCGCGCGTGAAATTGCTGATCACGGATTGCTGCGTGCTCGGCTGTTGTGCAGTGTTGTAGAGCCAGTTTTCACCGGAAAAGGAGGCCGACTGCGTGACCGATTGCAGCTGATTCTTGAGCTGCAGGATATCGGCATTGATTGCATCCCTGTCGGTGCCCGGCTCTTTTGCCGAGACCAGCTTCGACTGGATCTGCGTCAGGAGGCTGACGACGGTATCCATTGCCGTGGATGCGGTATCCACCTTGGAAGAGCCGACGCCGAGCGCATCCGAAATCGTTGAAAGGCTGCTCTGGTCGGAGCGCATGGTGGTTGCCATCGACCAATAGGTCGGATCGTCGCTCGCCGTGGCGATACGAGAGCCGGACGAGACCTGCTGCTGCACGACACCGAGATCTGTAGTGATTCCGCGCAACACGGTCAGCGCCGCCGACGCGGCAGGATTCGTCGTCACATTGCTCATCAGAAAATCCGTCGTTCCATGGGGACTGGCAAGCCGGGCCTATCCGGCAGCAACGTTCGGCCTCATGCCCGCCAGCGGGAGAACTCCCAGCGCGGCCCGTCGCTGAAGCAGGATCCGGCGACCGCTCCGAAGGAGAAGAAAAGGCCGGATTCTGCACAAGAACTGCAAATCAATTACCGGCAACGTTAACAAAAGCTTATGGGCGGCGACAAGAGGGAAATGCCGCCGCGCCATTTCAACGTAAGCTCCGGTCAAGGCTCACTTGAAGAGAGCCAGGACATTCTGCGCGCTGGTATTGGCGATTTGCAGCGACTGGATCGCCAGCTGCTGCTGGGTCTGCAGGGCCGACAGCCTGCTCGATTCCTCTTCCATATCCGCGTCGACGAGCTTGCCGACACCGGAATCGATCGTGTCGCTGAGCGTGGAGACGAAGCTGGTCTGCAGATCGATGCGGGTCGAAAGCGAGCCGAGCTGCGAGGCCGTGCTCGTCATGGCGTTGAGGGCGCCCTGAACGAGGTTCATCGCCTTGCCGATGTCGCCGCTCGTCATGTTGGTGATGTCGAGGCTGAAGACGGAATAGGATTTGCCGCTGATATTCTGCTTGCTCCCGAGAATGCCGGAGCTGGTGTCGATCGCGCCGCCGGACTTCGCGCCGAACAGGACATTGCCTTGCGAGCCGGTATCGAAGCTGTAGCTGGTGCTGTTGACGGAGACCGTGCCGTCATTGTTGCGCACGAAGGAGGAGACGACGGAGGCCGAGGCGCCGCTGGCCGCATACATCCAGTTCTGCCCGGAGAAGGAGGCGGATTGGGCAATGCTTTCCAGCTGCTGCTGAAGCTGCGTGATTTCTTCCTGAACATCCGCCTTCGACACGCTGTTTTCGGTCGCCGCGACGAGCTTGTCCTTGATCTGCTGAACGACCGTGATGGCATTGTCCATCGCCGTATAGGCCGTATCGACCTTGGCCGCGCCCAGGCCGAGCGCGTCGGAGACTGCGGAAAGCGCGCTGTTGTCGGAGCGCATGGTGGTGGCGATCGACCAGTAGGCGGCGTTGTCTGCGGCTTTGGCGACCTTGTAGCCCGAGGAAACACGGCTTTGCGTATCCTGCAGGCTGGAGTTGATCGTGCGCAGAGTCTGGAGAGCGGACATCGCCGCGTCGTTGGTGAGGATGCTGGTCATGGAAGGGTGCCCCTTGTGGCTGAATTTGGAAGGGACATTCCGGTCTGCGGCCGGGAACGGCAATCAGCCTCATGCTTGTTAACCGCCTCTTAAGAGAGGTTAACCAACCGTTGCGTTAGCAGCAACTGACAGCAAGATGGTTAATAAAAGGTTAACGCGATCGCTAAAAGTTAACGAAATCATACGGTCCGCCGGTCGGCGCGGCCGATGTCACCTACTCGGTTTCATGCCGTTTGCGCCGCGACATCGTCATTTGGCGCGCGTCGCGCGCCGCAAGTCAGCCTCGCGCCACCTTGGACGTCGTAGCATAGGGCGATCCGTCCCGTGTCGCGCGAGAAGCGGTCGGCATATTCGCCACCGCTTCGGCGGAATGTCGGCATGCCCGGCCATATACGAGGTTGAAATGTTCAGTTTGCAGGATGCCGGGCGAGCGGCGGTCGATCGCCATGAGCGAACAAGCCTCGACCCGGACGACTGGCAGGCCCTGCGCAGGCAAGGCCACCGGATGCTGGACGACATGTTCGATCATCTCCAGGCGCTTGGCACGAAGCCGGTCTGGCAACATGCCCCGGCTTCCGCCCGTGCTCTGTTCGATGCGCCCTTACCCGTCGAGGCCAGCGATATTGCGGATGTGCATGCCGTCTTCCGGGAGAGCATATTGCCTTACGGCAGCGGCAATATTCACCCCGGATTCATGGGCTGGGTCCAGGGCGGCGGCACGGTCGCCGGCATGCTGGCCGAAATGCTGGCCGGCGGGCTGAACGCCAATCTCGGCGGACGCGACCACATGCCGATCGAGGTCGAGCGGCAGATCATCCGCTGGATGCGCCGGATCTTCTCTTTTCCGGAAACGGCCGGCGGCATATTCCTGACCGGCGCATCGCAGGCCAATTTCGCCGCGGTGCAGATCGCCAGATGCCGCAAGCTCGGGCGTGACGTGCGCGCCGCCGGCCTGTCTGACGAATCCCGGCTCGTGGCCTACGCATCGAGCGAGGTGCATGGATGCGTCCCTCGCGCCTTCGAAATGTCCGGTATCGGCAGCAACCGGCTGCGGCGCATTGCCGTCAACGCCCTCGGCCAGATCGATGTCGAGGCGTTGCAACAGGCAATCCTCAGCGACAGGCAGGAAGGCTTCCTGCCGTTCCTCGTCATCGGCAGTGCAGGGACGGTCAATACCGGCGCCGTCGACAATCTCGCCGCCCTTCGGCATGTCGCCGACACTCACGACCTTCATTTCCACGTCGACGGCGCACTCGGGGCGCTCGGCGTTCTCAGCCCGGATCTGGCCCACCTGTTCGCCGGAATCGAGAGCTGCGATTCGCTCGCCTTCGACTTCCACAAATGGGGCCAGGTGCCCTACGACGCCGGCTTCCTTCTCGTGCGCGACGCAGAGTGGCAGCGACAGACCTTTGCCTCGGATGCCGCCTATCTCAGCCGCGCGGCCACCGGCCTTGCAGGCGGAGACTGGTGGCCTTGCGATTACGGACCCGACCTGTCGCGCGGCTTCAGGGCGCTGAAGACCTGGTTTACCCTTAAAACCTATGGCGTCAGAGCATTGGGGGACGCCATGAGCGCCAATTGCATGCTGGCGCGCAGGCTGGCGCAGCGGATCGAGCAGGAACCTGCGCTGAAACTGCTCGCACCCGTCGCCCTCAACATCGTCTGCTTCGCCTATGTCGGAGCGGACGGCACGATGCCATCCTCCATCAACTCCCATATCGTCGAGCGTCTCCACGCCGAAGGCCGCGTCGCCCCGTCCCTCACCCATCTGAACGGGCAGCCGGCCATCCGCGCCGCGATCGTGAATCACCGGACGCGGCAGACGGATATCGACGCACTCGTTGAAAGCGTTTTGACAATCGGTTCCCGACAGGATCTCCCTCAATGCTGATGACCAAAGCCCCGCCTACCGACCCGGCCCTGTTGAACACGCCGGACGCCGCTCGAATTCTCGGCATGCAGCGAATCGTCTCGCTCGTCTATGCCGGCCATGACGTGACGTCGCTATGGAACGAGCTCATGCAGCGCGTGACGACGGATCCGGCAGATGCGGCCGCACTTCTGGACATGGCGACCATACTGCAAACGCTCAGCCGCAAGGACGAGGCCCGCCAGATCCTGAGGAGCGCCGTGCAGCTTCGCCGCGACTTCTGCGTCGTCCATGGCAACGGCACGGGACCGCGGCTGCTGGCTTTCGTCACGGAAGGCGACTTCATGGCCAATACCCCGCTCGATTTCCTGCTGGCGGGCAGCGACTGCGTGCTGTGGCTGCACTATGTCGACCTGGACACCACGGCCCTCACCGATCTGCCGGACCATGACGTAGCCTTCATGGCGATCGGTGAATCGAGCGAAAACACTCCCCTGCTCGCCCATATGCAAGGGCTGCTGGCTGGGTTCGACGGTCCGGTGATGAACCGCGATCCGGCACTGATCGCCAGGCTCACCCGCGATGGGGTGAGCGGAATGCTGGCCGGCGAGCCGTCCATCCTGTCACCGGCCACCCATCGCCTGTCGCGTGCCGATCTTGCAGCGATCGGCGCGGGAATCCGCCAACTCGAAGACTGCGCCCCGGGGCTCTCCTTCCCACTCGTCGTGCGCCCGATCAGCACGCATGCGGGCAACGGAATGGAGCGCATCACCGATCCGGCCGGACTGGCGGCCTTTCTGGAGACGCAGTCCGCCCAGGAGCTCTATGTCGCGCCATTCATCGATTTTCGCGGTTCCGACGGCCTCTACAACAAGCAAAGGGTCGTCTTCATCAACGGCAGGGCCTTTGCCAGCCATATGGCGCTGTCGGAGCACTGGATCGTACACTATCTGAGCGCCGGCATGGCGCAGAGCGCGGAAAAGCGCGCCGTCGAGCAGGCGTGGATGGAGAATTTCGACCACGATTTCGCAGTTCGCCACCGCGAAAGCTTCGCTGCCCTTTGCCGCCATATCGGGCTCGACTATTTCGGCATCGATTGCGCGGAACTTCCCGACGGCCGCCTGCTGGTATTCGAGCTCGACGTCGCAATGGTGGTTCACAATATGGACGACCCCATCGTCTACCCCTACAAGCAGGTTGCGATGCGCAAGCTCTTCGATGGCTTCGTCGATGCCGTCCGGCACCGGGCCACAGCGGCGCTCGCAATCGCCTCCTAGGCAGCTCGGAAAAGGTGCGCAGCGGTCGACCGCGAGCAGGCACCGGATCCAAAAAGAAAACCGCGCCTTCCGGAGAAGGCGCGGCGAAATCTTCGCTTGCGATCACACGGCGCGTGGCGCCGGTTCTTCCCGTTAGCGGAAGAGCGACAGGATCGACTGGGTCGAGGAGTTCGCGATCGACAGCGACTGAACGGCCAGCTGCTGCTGCGTCTGCAGAGCGGAGAGCTTGCTCGATTCCTGTTCCATGTCTGCGTCCACCAGCTTGCCGACGCCCGATTCGATCGAGTCGGAGAGCGAGGAGGCGAAGCTCGTCTGCAGGTCGATGCGGCTGGAGACCGAACCGAGCTTGGAACCCAGGCTGGTCATGGAGTTCAGAGCGGTCTGAACCATGTTGAGCGCGCTGGAGATCTGGCCGCCGGTCATGTTGGTGATATCGAGGCTGAAGACCGAAGCGCCGACCGTGGTGTTCTGTGTGCCAAGGATACCCGAAGAGGTATCGATCGTGCCGTTGTTCGAACCGAACAGAACGTTGCCGGTTGCGCCGGAGTCGAACTCGTAGGAGCTCGTGCTGATGGAAACGGTGCCGTTGGTGCCGCGGATGAAGGACGAGACGACCGAGGCGGAATCGCCGCTCTTGGCCATGACCCAGTTTTCGCCGTTGAACGAAGCCGACTGGGCGACGCTCTGCAACTGCTGCTGAAGCTGCGTGATTTCTTCCTGGATGGACTTCTTGTCGACCGACGGTTCCATGGCCGTGGCGAGCTTGTCCTTGATCTGGCCGACGATGTCGATGGCGCTGGTGACGGCGGTGGTTGCGGTGTCGACCTTGGCTGCACCCAGGCCGAGAGCATCGGAAACGGCGCCGATGGCGCTGTTGTCGGACTTCATGCTGGTGGCGATCGACCAGTAGGCGGCGTTGTCGGAAGCCTTGGAGATGCGCAGGCCGGAAGAAACGGCGTTCTGCGTGTCCTGCAGATCGGAGCCGATGGAGCGCAGCGTCTGGAGGGCTGCCATTGCGGCGTTATTGGTAAGAATGCTCGTCATGATATTTGCCCCTTTTGGCAGTGGTTAAATAAGGGACATTCCGGACCTAAAACCGGTAACGGCATTCAGCATCATGCCTGTTAACCAAATCAGTTAAGGTTAACTCGCCGCTTCGATGGTCTTAAGAAACAGCAATATGGTTAAGAAAACCTGAACTGCTTTTGGCCGGAAAATATAAAAAAAACCGCGCCTTAGGGAGGCGCGGTTAACGTCTTGTTTAGGATTGTCGTCCAACGCGCTGCGTTGGCGCTTCCCGTTAGCGGAAGAGCGACAGGATCGACTGGGTCGAGGAGTTTGCGATCGACAGCGACTGAACGGCCAGCTGCTGCTGCGTCTGCAGAGCGGAGAGCTTGCTCGATTCCTGTTCCATGTCGGCGTCCACCAGCTTGCCGACGCCCGACTGGATCGAGTCGGAGAGCGAGGAGGCGAAGCTCGTCTGCAGGTCGATACGGCTGGAGATGGAGCCCAGCTTCGAACCCAGGCTGGTCATGGAGTTCAGAGCGGTCTGAACCATGTTGAGCGCGCTGGAGATCTGGCCGCCGGTCATGTTGCTGATGTCGAGGCTGAAGACCGAAGCGCCGACCGTGCTGTCAACCTTGCCAAGGATACCCGAAGAGGTATCGATCGTGCCATTGGCATTCGCGCCGAACAGGACGTTGCCGGTTGCGCCGGAGTCGAACTCGTAGGAGGCTGTGCTGACGGAAACGGTGCCGTTGGTGCCGCGGATGAAGGACGAGACGACCGAGGCGGAATCGCCGCCCTTGGCCATGACCCAGTTTTCGCCGTTGAACGAAGCCGACTGGGCGACGCTCTGCAGCTGCTGCTGAAGCTGGCCGATTTCTTCCTGAACGGAGTTCTTGTCGACCGAGCCTTCCATGGCGGTGGCAAGCTTGTCCTTGATCTGGCCGACGATGTCGATGGCGCTGCTGACGGCGGTCGATGCAGTGTCGACCTTGGCTGCACCCAGGCCGAGAGCGTCGGAAACGGCGCCGATGGCGCTGTCGTCGGACTTCATGCTGGTGGCGATCGACCAGTAGGCGGCGTTGTCGGAGGCCTTGGAGATGCGCAGGCCGGAAGAAACAGCGTTCTGCGTGTCCTGCAGGCTGCTGCTGATGCCGCGCAGCGTCTGGAGGGCGGCCATTGCGGAATTGTTGGTGATAACGCTAGTCATTGAGTGTCCCCTGGAAACTGAATACGAAAGGAGGACATACCGGACTGGGAATACCGGCGATGACGGAGCAGCTTCATGCCCCTCGATCCAATTTCCTGGAGGACCAAACCCGTCATGTCGCGAGGAAAGTCGCACCCATTGCTTGCGAATTTCTTAACCGGGGGCAGCGGCAGACTTTCTATCCGGAACGTGGCTAAAAATTCGTAAAGGCAATTTCGACCGTTGCTTCGGTTTCAGGCAAGCTACGTGAGAGATCATCACGCGAATCCATGATGCCGGCCCTCGACCTTCGGCGGGAGCCGCTCACCATATCGCTCGGAGTTCTCGCTCGTGACTACAAGAAAAGCCTTTTTGACAGCGTCCGGCTTCTATCAGAAGGGGCAATATACGCGCGCGCTCGAAACGCTGAACGAGCTGCTGAACGTCGACAGATCGCCCAAGACCTATGCGTTGCTGGCGAAGACGCTGCTCAAGCTCGGCTTCAAGTCGGACGCGGCGAGCGCCTACGAACTGGCCGGCAGACAGAAGCCGCAGCGCGAGGACTATCTTCGCGAAGCCCTGCTGCTCCATGGCGATTGCGGCAACGACGACCAGGCGCTTGCGGTCGGAAGCCTGATCCTGCCGCTGGCGTTCAAGGATGCCGATCTTGCCTTCATCCTCACCCGCATCCTGCTGAGCCGTCAGCAGAAGGAGCTGCTGACCGGCTTCAAGACGGTGCTCGTGGAAGGGCCGGACATCAGGCATCGCCAGATGGCCGCGAAGCTGCTGACCGACGATCTCTACGACGAGAGCAACCGGCATATCGTCACGACCTTGTTCAAGAAGCATCCCGAAAACATCATCTTCCGCACGCTCTATCTGATCTTCGCGCGCGAAGTGTCGGATCTGGCTGCGGTCGACAGGCACATGGCGCCCGTCACGGCTTCGCTGGCCCAGGGCAAGCTCGACCACGTCATCCCCGACAACCCGTTCTTCCACCTTCACTGGTGCGGCGACGAGGCGATCAACAAGCTCGCAATCCACGACACCGATCCCTTGCCCGCAGGTCACGCGGAGACGCGCCGCAGGCTGCCGCACGCATGGGGCAGTAAGATCCGCATCGGCTATCTCTCATCCGACTTCTGGCCCGGCCACGCAACGATGAAGCTGATGCAGCGCGTTCTCGATCTGCACGACAAGGACCGGTTCGAAATTACCCTCTTCGATCACTCCGACCTGTCTCACCGGCAGGACGAAGCATTCGATTACTCGGAGCTGGGTGCGACGGTCGATATACGCGGCCTCTCCAACCAGGCGGCGGCAGACGCCATCCGCAGCCGCGGAATCGACATTCTCGTCGACCTCAAGGGGCATACAAAGGGCAGCCGCGCCTTCATCCTCAACCATATGGCCGCACCGATCCAGGTCGCCTGGCTCGGGTTCCCCGGCACGACCGTCAACATCGACCTCGACTACATCATCGGCGACCATCATGTGCTGCCGGATGGCTCGAAGGAGCATTTCCACGAGAAGTTCTGCCGCCTGCCCGAATGCTATCAGCCGAACGACCCGATTAACCGCCCGAAGCCGCGGCCGACGACCCGCGCGCAGCATGGGCTGCCGGAAGACGCCTTCGTCTTCGCCTCCTTCAACGGCAACCGCAAGATCACCTCGCAGATGGTCGACGCGTGGTGCAATATCCTCAAGCGCAGCAAGAACAGCGTTCTCTGGCTGCTGTGCAACGGCCCTCGTGCGGAAGCCAACATATGGGCACGCATGGAAGCGCGCGGCATCAACCGCAAGCGTGTCGTCTTCACCACGCGCATTCGCTACGAAGACCATATCGACCGCCAGCAGCTGGCCGATCTCGGCCTCGACACCTTCCCGGTCAATGGTCACACGACCACGTCGGAGCAGCTTTGGGGCGGCCTGCCGGTCCTGACCACGAAGGGCAGCAATTTCGCCTCCCGCGTCAGCGAGAGCCTGCTGAACGCCATCGGCCTGCCCGAGCTGGTGGCCGACGATCTCACAGCCTACGAGGATATGGCGGTGCAGCTCGCCGGCCAGCCGGAACGTATCGCGCAGTTCAAGCAAACGCTGGCCGCCAATCGCTACATCAAGCCGCTTTTCGATGCGGAGCGCTTCACGCACCATCTGGAAACGGCCTTCGAGATGATGGCCGCCCGCGCCAGGCAGGGCCTCGCACCCGACCACATCGACGTGCCGGCGCTGCCGGTGCGCCTGGAGCCGTTCATGGAAGAAGACCAGAACGCGGCGGCGATCGCGGCCGAATAAAGCCCGCCGACGCCGGGGCGATAGCTCCGGCGTCGCCTTTCGCCTGTCTTGTCAGTGGAAAGAGCGAACCAGACTGCCGACCAGCAGGTTCCAGCCGTCGATCAGCACAAAGAAGAGAATCTTGAACGGCAGCGAAATCGAGGTCGGCGGCAGCATCATCATGCCCATCGCCATGACGATGGTCGACACGATCAGGTCGATGACGAGAAACGGCAGGACCACGAGGAAGCCGATCTCGAAGCCGCGGCGAATCTCGGAAATCATGAAGGCCGGAATCAGGACGCGGTAATCGATCTTGTTATCGACGACCGTCGTCTGGCCGCGCTCCTTCGCCAGATCGACGAACAGCTTCAGATCCTTGTCACGCGTGTTGTTCGACATGAAGGTGCGGAACGGTTCGGCAATGCGCTGCACCGCGTCCGCCTCGGAAATCTGATTGGCGAGCAAGGGCTGCACGCCGTCCTTCCACGCCTGATCGAAGGTCGGCGACATGACGTAGAAGGTCATGAACAGCGCCAGGCTCAGCAGGATCATGTTCGACGGCGTCGACGCAAGGCCCATGCCGCTGCGCAGGATCGAAAAGGCGATGATGAAACGCGGAAAGCTCGTCACCATGATCAGGATGCCGGGCGCGATCGACAGGATCGTCAAAAGCCCGAACGTGCGAATGATCCAGGCGGCGACCGAGCCGTTGACGGGAGCATTCAGAAGATCGGCGGGAAGCTGTTGCGACAATTGCTGCGCCACCGCCAGTTCCGGCGACAGTGCAGCAATGACTGTTATAGACAGGGCGAGCGCTAGCCGACTCATTCGATCACGAAAGTTCTGAACATGACTTTCGATACTCGTCCTTCCGAGCGCAGGTCAACACGCTCCTGGATGTCATCCCGAAGATATTGCAGGCCCCGCGCTCCTTCGATCTGCTGCAGGGAGACCGTGCGGATGTACGCCAGGATATCCTGATGGATCGCCTGGGCGAGCTGAGCGTCCGGCTGCCCCTTGAAGACCAGCGCCAATTCCAGCCTGACCCAGCTCTGCGAGGGATAGGCGAGATTGGTCGTGATCGGATCGAGGGCGATAATCCCGTTCGCCTGCCCGGCCGCGGCGGCGTGCTTGCCGTCGCCTGCCGCCTTCTCGCTCGCCTGCACCGCAGCGGCGGCGGTCTTGATCTTCGGCGCGACGACGGTTCCGAGCACCCAGCCGCCGCCGCCGCCGAGGACGGTCAGCACCAGTAGCCCGACGATCATCATCATCGGCGATGCCTTGCCTTTTGCCGGTTCGTCTGCGGCTGCTGCCATGTCCCTATCCGTTCGTTGTCAAACTGGCCGATGCCGTCGGGTCAGAGCGGCGACAGAAGGTCGACCGCCTGCTGCCCTCGCGGCGGCTGCTGTATTTCCGTCAGACGGCCGCGGCCGCCGTAAGAGATGCGTGCTTCGGCGATCTTGTCGTAGGAAATGGTGTTTTCGGCGGTGACGTCCTGCGGCCGCACGATGCCGGCGACGTTCAGAATGCGGATTTCCTGATTCATGCGGACTTCCTGCGAGCCGCTGATCATCAGGTTGCCATTCTCCAGAATGCCGGTCACGACGGCGGCGACGAGCAGGTTGATCTGCTCGGAACGCTGCATCTTGCCCTTGGCGTCGGTGCTGGTGTCGGAGCCCGAGGTCGCATCGGCGTTGGTGGCGGGCTTCCAGCCGAAGATCTTGGCGGAAATATCCCAGTTCATATCGCTCTTGTTCGTGCGGCTGCGATTCGTCTCGTTGTCCCAGTTCGCCTTGTCGTTGATCTGGATGGTAACGGTCAGGATGTCGCCGACGTTGAGCGCGCGCGCATCCTTGAAGAGCGCGGCCTGCGAATCGTTCCACAGCGAATAGCCTTGCGCGACCTGGTGCGGCCGCTTCGGATATTGCAGCATTTGCGGCGTCTGCGCGTATTGCAGGCCGCTGCCGATCGGACTCATGGCAGGCGCCCTGCCGATTTCCCTGAGGGCCTGCGACTGGCAACCGGCGAGAAAGACGACGATGGTGCAGGCGGCCGTAAGACGCATGTTCATGAGGGGTCCTTCGACTTCGATGTATTCGGGTCGGATGCGCTAGCAATGATGTTGGTGATGACGGCCGCCTTGTGCGCATCCATTTCCGCGAGGATCAGGCTCGATTGCCGCGACGAGAGCTTCATGATGATCGCGGCGGCAACCGTGATCCTGACATCGTTGAGGCTCGCCGCGGCCGCATCCGGTTTCATGTTCTTGTAGATATCGACCAGGCCGAGATCCGCGGTCTTGAGAAAATCGTCGCGCCGTTTCAGCCAGTCCTCATATTCGGCCTTGCGCTTTTCCATGGTCGCGATGCGCTGATCGACATCGGCCTGCAGCTTGTCCAGCTCCTGCTTCTGCAACAGATAGCGCTGGTCGCGCGCCGGATCGGCGATGTTGGTGCAGAATTGCTTGATCTCATCCTGGCTGGAGGCCGGATCGACGGTCGGTTTTGCCGCGTCCTGTGCCGCCGCCACGCCGAACGACAACAGCAGGGCGCCGGTTGCAAGACCGCATGGCAGCAGCATTTTTCTGGCGGTGACGATCGATATCATTGCAGCACGAGCTCCGCTTGCAGGGCGCCGGCCGACTTGATGCCTTGCAGGATGGCGATGATGCCGTCCGGCTTGACGCCGATATTGTTGAGACCGGAAACCAGCGTCTTCAGATCCGGCCCTTCCAGGACCGCGACGCGGCCGCCGCTCTTGGTGGCGGTGATGTCCGTCTGGTCCTGCACGGCGGTCTGGCCGTCCGAGAAGGGCTCGGGCTGGATCACCTGCGGGTTTTCGCTCACCTGCACGGTCAGCGTCCCGTAGCTGACGGCGACGGGCGAGACGCGGACGTCGGCGCCTATGACGATCGTTCCGGTGCGCTCGTTGATGACGACCTTGGCCGGCGTGTCGGTCTGGACGTTCAGGTTTTCGATATCGGCCATCAGGCGGGTGAGGTCCGCCATCTTCGGCTTGGCGATCGCCACCTCCTGCGAGTCCTTGGCCTCCGCGATCGGCGCACCGAAACGCGAGGTCGCCCAGGCATTCACCGTATCGGCGATGCGGATCGAGGTGGAAAAGTCCGGATTGCGCAGTTGCAGGACCAGATTGACCGAATCCTTGAAGCGCGACGGCAGCTCGCGCTCGATGATGGCGCCGCCGGGCACGCGGCCGGCTGTCGTCACACCCTCTGTCACCGTCGCCGCCGCGCCTTGCGCCTGAAAGCCGGAGACGATGACCGAGCCCTGTGCCACGGCATAGATCTGCCCGTCGGCACCCGTCAGCGACGTCATGATCAGCGTGCCGCCGCGCAGCGAGGTCGCGTCGCCGAGCGAGCTGACCGTCACGTCGATGCGGCTGCCGGGGCTTGCGAAGGGCGGCAGGTTCGCAGTCACCATGACGGCGGCCGTATTCTTCGCGGCGGATTGGCCGCCCTGCGTCGAGATGCCGAGGTTCTGCAGCATCGCGCGCATGGACTGCTCGGTGAAGGGCGAGGAGCGCAGGCCGTCGCCCGTCCCCTGCAGGCCCACGATCAGACCGTAGCCGATGAGCTGGTTGTCGCGGCCGGACTGGAGCGACGCGATATCCTTGATGCGCGACTGCATCGCCGCGGCCGGATCTGCGACGATCAGGCTGGGCAATGCCAACAGGACTGCGAAAAACTGACGAAGCCGTTTCATTTCGCGACCACGCGGATCGTACCGTTTTCGAGAACCGTGCCGTTGACGATGATGCCCGAATCCATGTTGCGGGCGCGGACGCTATCGCCGACGGCGCCGTCGTCCAGCGGCGTTCCCGCCGCCGTGATGGTCATGCTGCCCATGCTCATCACCAGACGCACGTTGGAGCCGCGCGTCACGGCATAGGGCTGGCGCAATGCGGAAATGGAGATCGTGCGGCCCGGAAGAAGCGTCCGTTTCGACACCAGCCCCGTGACGTCGCGGAGCCGCTTGGCATAATCGCCGGTCAGGTTGGGGTTCGTGACCTCGACTTCATCGAGCTGGGCGCTGCTGATGATATCGCCGGGATAGATCGTCTCGGTCGGCACCACGGCGGTCCCAAGGCCGGGACCATCGGCACCGACAGCGCCTGCGGGCGCGGCCGAGGCGAACGCGACGGAGAGGCTCGCCGCGGCGAACCAGGCCATTGCTAAGCTTTTCATCCGGCGAAACCTCATGTTCGGCCCGTCCTTCCCGCTACTTCAGGTTCTTGCTGACGATCTGCGCCATTTCGTCGGCCGTCGTGATGACCTTGGAATTCATCTCGTAGGCGCGCTGCGCGGTGATCAGGTCGGTGATTTCCTTGACCGGATCGACGTTCGACGATTCCAGGTAGTTTTGCTTCAGGTAGGCAAAGCCGTTCTCGTTCGGATCGGAAACGACCGGATCGCCGGAAGCCGGCGTCTGGGTGAAGAGGTTGCTGCCCATCGGCTGCAGGCCGGCTTCGTTGACGAAGTTGGCGATCTGCAGCTGGCCGAGCACCGTCGGCGTCGTCGCCGTGCCGATGATCGCCGATACTTCGCCGGACTGGCTGATGGCAAGGCTGCTCGCGTTGTTCGGGATGGTGATCCCCGGCTCCAGCACGTTGCCGTCGGGCGTGACGATCTGGCCGGTATCGCTCTTGTTGAAGGAGCCGGCGCGCGTATAGGCCGTCGTGCCGTCCGGCATCTGGATCTGGAACCAGCCGCGGCCGACGAGCGCGACGTCGAGCTCGTTCTGGGTCTGCGACAGTTCGCCCTGGATCTGAATGTTGCGAACGGCCACGGTCTGAACGCCGAGACCGATGTTGGCGCCCTCCGGCACCACCGCCTGGTTGGGCCGGTTGGCGATGCCCTTGGCGCGCTCGGTCTGGTAGAGAAGATCGGAAAACTCGGCGCGCGAGCGCTTGTAGCCCGTGGTATTGATGTTCGCGATGTTGTTTGCGATCACTTCGAGGTTGGTCTGCTGGGCGTCCATGCCTGTCGCGGCGATTGCGAGCGCTCTCATGCTTTCGTCCTTGGATCTGGGGCGAAACCTTCGCAGCCCGGAACGAGCCTGCGAACAGCTGTCGCCAAATCAGGTAATTAAAGCGGGGAACCCCGCCCTAGATCTGCATCTTCGTAATGTCGAGGAATGCGGACACGACCTTGTCGCGCAGCGCGATCGCGGTCTGCAGGGTCTGGTCGGCCTGCATGACCTTGTCGACGACTTCGCGGGTGCTCATCGTGCCCTTGATCCCGGCGAAGGAGGCGCTTTCGGCTTCCTTCAGGGTGTTGATGGAGTCCTTGGCGACATTCGACATGACCGAAGCGAAGCTCATGCCGGCGTCCGCACCCATGGCGACGGCCGGCGAGGCGTTCATGACGCTGGAAGCGGCGGAGGTCAGATCCGTGGCGATGCTGCCGAGGCCGCGGGTCGCCGAGAGGGAGGCTACATTCTTAATCGAGTCGATCATTGGTTCTTCAGCAGGTCGATAGTGGAGGAGATGAGGTCACGGGCCTGTCTGACCGTCTGCAGATTGGCCTCGTAGGAGCGATTGGCTTCACGCATGTCGGCCATCTCGACGAGGATGTTGACGTTTGGCATCTTGACGTAGCCCTTCTGGTCGGCCGCCGGATTATCGGGATCGTATTCCTCGACGAACTTGCCCGTGTCCTGGCCGAGCTTCTTGACGCCGACCGTGGTGACGCCATTGGCGCGATCCAGTTCGGCCCCGAAGGTGACGGTCTTGCGCCGGTAAGGGTCCGCGCCGGGCGTGTCGCCCGTCGAACGAGCGTTGGCAATGTTTTCGGAGACGATTCGCAGACGAGTCGATTGAGCCTCCAGGCCGGAACCTGCAATTTTCAATGCGGCTGATAAGGGGTCCATGACATCTTCACTTCATCTATTGTTTTACGGTCATCAACATCATGCGATGAAAGGAGCCTACGAGCGCGGTGTTCAAGCTGTACTGGCGCTTGATGTCACCGGCCTTGGCGAGCTCGTCTTCCAGGCCGACGGTGTTACCCGACTCCTGAACGCCAATTTCCTGGTTGAGCGGCGCTTCCTCGACGTTGACGTCGCCGCTCGTGCTGAATTCGCTGCCCGAAAGATGCGCGGGATCGGTGCGAACCATGTTGACGTTCTGGTTGTCCAGAACTGCCTGGAACGGCGTCACATCCTTGGCGCGATATTTCGGCGTATTGGCATTGGCGATATTGCCGGCAACAACCTCCTGACGCACCTGGAGCCACTCGGCTTGCCGCGAGGCCAGGTCAAAGAGCTGAATCGGTTGCATGGGCTTCTCTCCGTTCTTACACTGGGAATCTAGCGGGATAATCTTGCGTGGGACTTGCGGGAAATGCGTTCCTGTAAGGGTCTTCGAAATGCCTGAAAGCCGGGCGTTTGCGGGGTTTTCAATTGTTGCCGTAAACCTCGCCCGTCGAGGTGACGATGATCCACTTTCCGTCACGTTGCTCGATCGAAGCCAGCCGGCTGTTGTCGGGCAGGACCGATCCGACGCGCACGACGTACATGCCGGTATCGTCCTCGATCAGGGCGCGGCCGTTTGCGACATGCAGCAGATGGAACGCGGACTTGCCGGGGAACGGCTGCTGGTCGGCCGGCAGCCCATTGTCGTCCTCGCGGCCGGAATTGCTGACCGTCGCCGTCGTCAACGGATCGGGAATCATATCCTTCGGCTCGCCGGGATTCCTGTTGACCATGGCGAGCGGCGATACGCTGACGACTTCGCGGCCCGGCCAGTTGGGCAGGTCGCGGGTGCGGTCGCCTTCGGCCACATGAATGCCGAACTTGTCCGGGTTCAGGAAAACGTACCAGGGAAAGAAGGCGGAGGCGCCGGCGAGCGCCAGTCCCGCGAAGGCCAGAGCCTTGTCGGCAACGGTTCGCCGTCTCGCCAGCTTCGGCGGGGCGACCGGTTCGTCTGCGTCGGATTCTCTCACTTCTGACCCCTCTTTCGGCATGAAACCCGGCGATATCCGGCCGGCCGCGGACAAGAACAAATCTGGGGAATGCTCCGGACCGCCATCACTTGCCCCTGGCGGGGACGCCGCCCGACGCGTTTCTGAGAGCGGTCGCGAGATCGGTGAAAGCATCCGCCGACGGCTCTTCGCCCGGGGTCTGCTTCAGGATGTCGTAGATGATCGGCACCTGGCGCACGGCGATATCGAGATCGGCGTCGCTGCCCTGGCGGTAGCCTCCGATCAGGCGCAGATCGCGCGTCTCCTCATAGCGGTGCACGAGCGCCTTCAGGCGCGAAACCAGCTTTTCCTGATCGGATGTCCAAGCCTTGCGGGCCAGACGCGAAACGGATGCGAGCGGATCGATCGGCGGATAGCGCCCTTCTTCGGCGAGGCTGCGCTGAAGGACGATGTGCCCATCGAGAATGCCGCGGGTGGAATCGGCGATCGGATCGTTGTGGTTGTCGCCATCGACGAGGATGGAAATGATGGCGGTGATCGTGCCGGTGCCCTCCGGTCCCGGGCCGGCACGCTCGAGAAGGCGCGGCAGCTCGGTGAAGACCGACGCCGGATATCCGCGCGCGATCGGCGGCTCGCCGGAGGCGGTCGCCACTTCGCGGATGGCATGGGCGAAGCGGGTGACGCTGTCGACGATCAGCAGCACGTTGTCGCCCTTGTCGCGGAAATGTTCGGCGATGGTGATAGCCGAGAGCGGCGCCATCTTGCGCAGCATCGGGCTTTCGTCGCTCGTCGCCACGACGGCCACCGATTTCTGCATATGGGAGCCGAGCGTATCCTCGATGAACTCGCGCACTTCGCGGCCGCGTTCGCCGACAAGCGCGATCACCACCTTGTCGAAGGCGTCGGCTCTCGCCAGCATCGACAGCAGCGTCGACTTGCCGACGCCGGACCCGGCGAAAATGCCGAGACGCTGGCCGAGGCAGAGCGGCGAGAAGATATCGATGGCGCGCACGCCGGTCTTGAACCCGGTTTCGACGCGTTGGCGCGTCATCGATGGCGGCGCCGTATTGGAGATCGAGCGCGACACCAGCCCCGATGCCAGCGGCCCGAGCCCATCGATCGGCTCGCCCAGCGAATTGATCGTGCGGCCGCACCAGCTGTCATCAGGCGCGATGCGAAAGGCGCCCTTGCGGATGATGGTATCCTGGATGCCGATCGGCTCGCCCGGCTCGATCGGGCAGACATAGGTGAGCTCCGGCTCGACGCGAACCACTTCGCCGAGGTGAATGCCCGTCTGCGACCGATGCGCGACGAAATCGCCGAGGCGCACCTGCCGGGACAGGCCCGCGACGGTATAATGCCCGGCGGCGATGGTGCGCACATGGCCGCCATGGGCCACGGCATTCTCCGCCATCGCATATTGACCCGCCAGGGCGGCCATATGCGAAAGCTTCGGCGATATCACGCCCTCCGGCAACCGATCCTCGACCATGATCCGCCTCTTTACTGGCTGCCGCCGAGGGTCTTGATGGCGTCGGTGAGCGTGCCTTCACTGCTGCTGGTGAGCGTGCTGATATTGTCGAATGCACGGCTGACCTCGATCAGATTGGTCATTTCCCGCATGCCGTTGACGTTGGAATTTTCGAGATAGCCCTGGGCGATGCCGGTATTCGAGCGGTCGACCACCGGCTGCGGCGCATCGGTCGGCAGGATGCCGCTGTTCTCGTAGCGCAGGAAGCCCTTGCCGACATCGGCGCTGTAAAGGCCGATCTGCCCCATGGTCCGGCCGTTCTGCGTGATCGTGCCGTTGACCGAAACGGTCGGCGCGCCGCCGGCCGGATCGAGCTGGATCGGCGCACCGCCCGGATCGAGCACGGGAAAGCCCCGGACGGAAACCAGGGCGCCATTGTCGCTCATGGTGAAACGGCCGTCGCGCGTCATCACAAGGCCGGCCGGCGTGTTGATGCCGAACCAGGCGTCGCCCTTGACGGCGAAGTCGAACAGATTGCCGGTATTTTGAAGTTCGCCGTTGTCGGTCGAGAGGTAGTCGTTGCCCTGCGAGACAAAGGCGACCTTGGCGTTGAGCTTGTTTTCGGTATTGCTGAGGACCTGATCGAACTTGACCTCGGTGCCACGGAACCCCGTCGTGTTCACGTTGGCCAGATTGTCGGCGATGGTCGTCAGACGCCGCTCGAGCGCCATCTGCGACGACAGCGCGACATAGATACCAGACTGCATTTTCAACGCCCTCCGGACATTGGAGAATAACGGGAAAGGAAACGCCGCGGGCGCTCCTACATTTCGTTAGCGGGGCGTGGATGCCCTTACCCTCCATCCTGCAGGGCTTGGCTTGTGCGAAGCTGACAAGGCAAAAAGGACGCGCTCACGCCGCATCGAACAGCCTCACGCAAGGCAGGTCCCCTAGTTCATCGTATGAAGCAACGTTCAGGTGTGGACCGACGATGAATATTATTATCGGATTTGTAGTGACCTGCGGCTGCATCATAGGCAGCTTCATGGCTATGGGCGGAGACGTGGGCGCGCTGTTCCAGCCCTTCGAATTTGTCATTATCGCGGGCGCCGGTCTCGGCGGCTTCATCATGGCCAATCCGATGAAGGTGGTGAAGGATTCGGGCAAGGCGCTCGGAGAAGCCTTCCGCCATGCGGTCCCCAAGGAGCGCGACTATCTCGACACGCTCGGCGTGCTCTATGCCCTGATGCGCGACCTGCGCACCAAGTCGCGCAACGAGATCGAAGCCCATATCGACAATCCCGACGAATCGACGATCTTCAAGGCCGCGCCGACGGTCCTGAAGAACAAGGACCTGACGGCCTTCATCTGCGACTACGTCCGTCTCATCATCATCGGCAACGCCCGCTCGCACGAGATCGAGGCGCTGATGGACGAAGAGCTCGACACCATGCTGCACGACAAGATGAAGCCCTATCACTCGATCACGATCATGGGCGATTCCTTCCCGGCCATCGGTATCGTCGCCGCCGTTCTCGGCGTCATCAAGGCGATGAGCCACATCAACGAATCTCCCGAGGTGCTCGGCCATCTCATCGGCTCGGCGCTGGTCGGCACGTTCCTCGGCATCATCCTGTCCTATTCGGTCTGCGCTCCGCTGGTTTCGCAGATCAAGGTCGTGCGCAACAAGCAGCACCGCCTTTATGTGATCGTGAAGCAGACGCTGCTCGCCTACATGAACGGCTCGGTGCCGCAGGTCGCGCTCGAATACGGCCGCAAGACCATTTCCTCCTACGAGCGTCCCTCGATCGACGCCGTCGAGCAGGAAATGATGAACCCCGGCGGTGAAAGCAAGGCAGCCTGACGATCATGAGCCAGCAATCCGCGCATAAGGCACAGACGATGGACCGCACCCTTTTTGCCAAGCTCACGGGCAATCTCGGCGATCAGGCGACGCTTGCCAGGCTGGGCGCATCCTTCGCCCAGGTCTACGCCGAATTCCTGCCCGATATCATCAAGAGCGAGACCGGCCTCGACATCAATGTCGCCTATGCCGGTTGTCGCTCCGGCCTGATGAACGATCTGATCGCCGGGCTTGGCGGCAACCATGCGCTCGTCGACGGCTCGCTGCGCAACTGGGCGCCAAATTTCGTTCTGGGCTGCGGCGCCGGCTTCATCATGACACTGATGGAACATATGCTGGGCGCGCGCCCGGAGGACATGGAAGCGGCCGTCGCGCGGCCGCTTTCCGTGATCGAGCTCGACCTCTCCGTCATGGTGTTCGAAAAGATCGCCAATGTGCTGCGTTCGGCCGTCAACGCATCCGGCGGCTTCGAGCCCTATCTCGAGCCGCCCCACAACGTCGAGGATCGCCCTGCGGCCGCCGGCGACGACAGCGATGATTTCGCCGCCGCGATCGCGATGACGATCTCGCTCGGCAAATCGATTTCCCAGATCGTCATCATCGTGCCCCAACGCGATCTGCTTCGTACCGTCGTCAGTGCTCCGCGCGCCAAGAACCCGACGGCGGCCTCCCAGTCGTGGTCGGAACAGATCAGCGAGCAGGTGCGCCGCTCGCAGGTGACGCTCGATGCGCGAATCCGGCTGGAATCGCTGACGCTCGCCACGATCTCCAAGCTCGCGGTCGGCGACGTCATTCCCTTCATGGATAGCGGCGACGTCCGGGTCGAGGTCAGCGCCAACGGCAAGGACCTGTATATCTGCGAATTCGGCCGCTCTGGCGAGAACTACACGGTGCGCGTCAAGGACAACGTAAATTCCGACGACGAGCTTCTTCGGCACTTGATGAATTGATCGGTCGGGGAGTGCGCGCGCTCACGGCAGCTTGAGGCAAGTTTCAACTGGAATAGTGATTTCATGGCTACGAAGACGACACAGCAAAGCAGCGAGGAATCGCTGGACATTTCGAGCAGCGACGCCGCCCTGGACGAGGCCATCGACGGTCTGCGCGGCGTCCTGAAGAAGGATAACGAAGGCAGCCTGCCGGATTTCGACGCCGAAGGCTTCGGCGCGGAAGCGGGCACGGGCCTTTCCACATTCGGCGATTTCGGCGACGACGATTCCGGCCCTGCCTTCGGCGATGGCGACTTCGGTGGCGTTTCCACCGCCGCTGCGGCTCCCGGCAGCGCTTTGACCGCCAATCTCGACCTGATCATGGACATCCCCATCGATGTCCAGATCATGCTCGGCAGCAGCCGCATGCAGGTGTCCGGCCTGATGAACCTGACCGAGGGCGCGATCATCGCGCTCGACAAGAAAATCGGCGAACCCGTCGAAATCACCGTGAACGGCCGCAAGATCGGCCGGGGCGAGATTACCGTTCTGGAACATGACGACACCAGGTTCGGCATCAAGCTCACCGAAATCTACAATACGAAGAAAAGCTGAACCGGCTCAGGATGAGCCCACTCCCCCTGCGGGATGGAGATGAAGACCATGATGGACTTTGACGATTTCAGCGGCGCGCTCGCCGAGAAACCGTTGTCTCAGACTGAAAAAGCAGCGGCCGTCCTTCTCGCCATGGGAAAGCAAGTGGCAGGACGGCTGCTCAAATACTTCACGCAGAACGAGTTGCAGATGATCATTGCCTCGGCCCAGTCGCTGAGGCTCATTCCACCGGACGAACTGGCGCAGCTCGTGGCGGAATTCGAGGATCTCTTCACCGAAGGCGCCGGCCTCATGGACAACGCCAAGGCCATCGAGAGCATTCTCGAGGAGGGCCTGACGCCTGACGAGGTCGACAGCCTGCTTGGCCGCCGCACCGCATTCCAGGCCTACGAGACATCCATCTGGGACCGCCTGGGCGAGGCCGATCCGGTCTTCGTCGCCAGGTTCTTCCTGCGCGAACATCCGCAAACCATCGCCTATGTGCTGTCCATGATGCCTTCGGCCTTCGGCGCGAAGATCCTGCTGCAGCTTCCGGAAGCCCAGCGCGCCGACATCATGAACCGGACCGTCAACATCAAGGACGTCAGCCCCAAGGCAGCGCAGATCATCGAGAACCGCGTGCTGGGACTGATGGCGGAGATCGACGCCGAACGCAACGCTTCCGGCTCTACGAAGGTCGCCGACCTGATGAACGAGCTCGACAAGCCGCAGGTCGATACCCTGCTGAGCTCGCTCGAATCGCTCAACAAGGAATCGGTCGAGAAGGTTCGCCCGAAGATCTTCCTCTTCGACGATCTCACGCGCATGCCGCAGCCGAGCCGCGTTCTGCTGCTCAACGACATCGCCGCCGACATCCTCACGATGGCGCTCCGCGGCTCGAACAACGACATCCGCGAAATCGTGCTTTCCTCGATCAGCCCGCGCCAGCGCCGCATGATCGAATCCGATCTCCAGATGGGCAATACCGGCATCAATCCGCGCGAAATCGCCATCGCCCGGCGAGCCATCGCCCAGGAAGCCATCCGCCTGGCCAATTCCGGCCAGATCGAGCTCAAGGCCAAGGAAAATACGCCTGTGGACGAAGCGGCGTAAACTCGGCGCGACTCAGCTGAACGTCATACACTGACCAGCTCCGGGCCGCGCATGATGCGCGGCCTCTTTCCGTTTCGTAAAGGGCGGCTGCTTTGGCTGACGAAGACAAGGACAGTAAAACAGAAAAACCGACGGAGAAAAAACTCCGCGATACGATCGAGAAGGGCAACGTCCCTCACTCGAAGGAGGCGACCCTCTTTGCCTCCATGCTGGCGACCGTCATCTACGTCACCTTCTTCCTGCCGACACGAATCGGCCGCATGGGCGAGGTGCTGCGCGATCTTTTCGAAAAGCCGGATCAGTGGCAGCTCGAGACCGGTCCCGATGCCATATCGCTGTTTACCCGCATAGGCTGGGAAGTCGGCAACATGGTGCTGCCGGCCGTGGTGCTCTTCTTCGTCTTCGGCATCGGCGCCTCGATGTTCCAGAACCTGCCCACGCCTGTCCTGGAGCGAATCCGGCCGCAATTTTCGCGCATATCGCCCGTGTCGGGCTTCAAGCGCATCTTCAGCACGACCGGTCTGGTGGAGTTCGGCAAATCGCTCGCCAAGATCCTGCTCGTCGGCATCATCATGTTTTTCGTGCTGCGCGGCCAGTTCTTCCACGCGATCGATTCCATGGTTTCCGATCCGCAGACCATCTTCATACGGCTGTCGACTATCGTCCAGCGCATCCTGGTCCTCGTGCTGATGGCGACAGCCGTGGTCGCCATCGCCGACCTGCTGTGGAGCCGGCATCACTGGTTCGATCAATTGAAGATGACCAAGCAGGAGATCAAGGACGAGCACAAGCAGTCCCAGGGCGATCCGATCGTCAAGTCGCGCCAGCGCTCGATCGCACGCGACCGCGCCCGCCGGCGCATGATGAAGCAGGTGCCGCGCGCCACGCTCGTCATCGCCAACCCGACTCACTTCGCCGTGGCGTTGCGCTATGTCCGCGAGGAAAACGAGGCCCCGGTCGTCGTCGCGAAGGGCCAGGATCTGATTGCCTTGAAGATCAGGGAGATAGCGGAGGCCAACAATATTCCCGTTTTCGAGGATCCGCCGCTCGCACGCTCCATGTTTGCGCAAGTCTCGGTTGATAGCGTCATACCGTCAGTATTTTACAAGGCTGTCGCCGAGCTCATCCATCGGATTTACGCCGGGCAGTCGAATAGAAAACGGGTAAGATAAACCATATGAAAAAATGCCCCTACTCTGCCCAACGTGAACAAATACTCGCCGAAGCCATCAGCCCTGTCGCAAGCGAGCTGCGCCTCCTCGATGCAGCCGACCTGATTTCGCTGCTGCGCTTCGAACGATACGGTAATCTCGCTGACCTCGTCGCCTCGGCCGCCGAGCTCTATTTTCTTCCCGGCACCGTGAATTTCGGGCTTGGCGGTGACTACAAGCTCGATTGGGGCGGCCCGGCGGAAGTTACCATCGACCTGGAAATCAAGCCCCGCGGCGTCACCATCTATGCCAAGCTCGCCCTGACGGAGCATCTCGCCGGCATCGAAATCAACCATATCGCCTTCGACAAGGCGTCTGCCGATCCGGATGAGAATACGGCGCTGCTCGCCCACAGTCTCAAGGAAGCGCGGTATGTCGTCCGCGACGAAACGGCACGCGTGGCCTGAGGGAATTCGGCATCCAGAATTTGCGCGGCGGCTGGAACGGGGCATAGGCCGCGCCGGCCGTTTGTTTCCATCGCCTTTGTGCGAGGCTGGCCGCTTTGCCTGACCGCAAATGCTTCAGGATGCCGCAACGTCAGCTTATATAGCCGAAGCGGATCGCCTTTGCGATTGCCTGGATACGGTTGACGCTGTCGAGCTTGATCGTCGCCGATCCGAGATAGGCGTTGACGGTGTGCACCGACAATCCCAGCTTCTCGGCAATTTCCTCGCTGATGCGCCCGTCGCCGGCAAGCTGGAGGCAGGCGATCTCACGCTCGCTCAAGGCTTCCGCGGCCTGCGATCGGCGCTCGTCCAGCGACAGAAGCTCCATCATGATCTGGCAGCTGCGGCCATGCAGCTCGACGATGATGTCGCTCGGCAGGTCGATGAATTTGGCCGTGAAGACGATATAGCCGTTGCCGACCGCGCCCAGCCGCACGGGAAAGGCCACCCCCGCAAAAGGCACGAGATGCGGCTTCAGGCGCTGGGTGAACACGGCGAAATCCGGCGTCTCGGCCGTGCTGTCGCTGTCGCGCCCGTTCCACATGAGCGGTAACAGCGATTTGTCGATATGCTCGATCAACGCTTCGCCATAGGCTTCCACGAAGGATTTTCCGACCACCGAATTGGCAGAGCCCCAATTGTCGAGCTCGCAGACCAGGCGCTGCTTGTGCGGCAGGCCGGAGCCGTGAAGACGATAGACCGCGAAATGCTGCGCATCGATCAGCTTCTGCATCGACACGAGCTTCGGAAAGAGATCGGAGCGACCAGAAATTCGTCCGGAACGGGTAAGCCGCGATTCGACCGGCATATCCGTCGTCCTGTCTGGCTGATAGCGCATCCGGTGGCCTTTAAACGAGATTGTTGCGCACTGCGAAGGCTATGGCCTCGGAGCGGGTCTTGGTGGCGGTCTTGCGCATGACGCTGGTGATGTAATTGTTGATGGTATTGCGCGAGATGCCGAGAATCATGGCAATCTCATCGCTCGTCTTGCCTTCGGCGATCCAGAACAGGCATTCCAGCTCGCGCTCGGTCAGATCGAAATCCCTCTCCAGCCTGCCTTCGAAACAGCGCGTCGAACTGGCGAGATAGCCGGACAGCAGGCCGACGTCGCGCAGCCGCTCGTGCGAGAGCGTGGCCGATTCGCGCGTCAGCAGCAGCAGCGAAAAGCGCGTGCGGCCGACATTGAAGCTCAGCGCGTGATATTGCCGGCCCACGCCATCCGGCAATGCGACGTCGTCAGGCAGCTGCGCCAGGCTCGGCTGGAACAGCGCCATGCATTTCTCCAGCTCGCCGATACGGCCATAGCTGTTGATCAGCTCCGCCGCCAGGCGCCGGACGAGATCGAAAGGCCAATTCGACGAGATCACGAAGTCGAGGCCGCTTTCCTGAATGAGATCGGACCGGACAAGGAGATAGTGGGAGGCGCCGGCATAGCTCGCCAGCGCGCACAGGCCGGCCTGCAGATAGGCGGGGCCTGAAACGGCATTCAGCTGCAGTATGAGTTGCTCGCGTGACATGGCCGCGGCAGGCACGATCGATCGCGCATCCCTATCGCCCTTGCTCACCTGCGATATCTGCATGTCCATACTTGCATTTCCTGCCGCTGTTGCACGATCGGTCGTCAACGAGAGCATTGTTCAGCCAGAACCCGACGCGTTGCCCGGAAACCGACTGGTTTCCCGATGAGGCATCAGAGCCGGATCTTTTCACCGCAACGCAAACATACCCCGGCGGAAGCGGGCGGATGAGCGCGCCCATCCTTGAATTCCACATCGGCAACCATGCTGGCACATACCGCCCCAGACACGACCGATGACGCATGAACTGATGTTTCCGCGCTCCGGAATCTGCGAACTCTTTAACCATGAGAAACGCGGAAATCGAGGGCCGATTTGCTCCGAATACACGGCTTTACGCAATGGGCATACCATTAGTAAGTCGATTCTATCGACCCAGCAACCGAAGATCCGGAGAAATTCCAGTTTACGAGCACGTCAATTTACCCGGCAGCGACTAATTGATCACAGGTCCGGCCGACAACTGCGCCGAAGGGACGGCATTCCATCGCCTCCGCAACGAAAAAGGGGCCTGAATATCCCCGGCGCTTCAACCGGGACTTTCGCGACATCGCCGCTGCTTCCGCACCCGACGCGAAGCGAAGCCTGGACGTTTCATCCATCTGCACGAAGCGTCGGAAATCTGTCAGAATTCCGCAGTAAGGCAGCGGGATATCAGGCCATCGCCAAAGAGCGCGCAAGGCATCGGACGAAAGCGAAATGGGCGTCAGGAATTATTTGATCGAAGGTGTTTCGGGAACCGGCAAGACCTCAGTCGCCACCGAACTGCAGCGGCGCGGCCATCACGTCATCCATGGCGACCGGGAACTGGCCTATAAAGGCGATCCGGAAACGGGTGAGCCGCTGGACGATTCCGAGTGTGACAAGCATGGTCCGGACGTGGCCTTTGGGCACAAGCACCACCTTTGGAATGTCGACAAAGTCAAATCCCTGGTCGCCGACCGGAGCCATCCGATCTCCTTCTTCTGTGGCGGATCGAGGAATTTCCATCGCTTTATCGATCGGTTTGACGGGGTTTTCGTCCTCGACGTCGATATGGACACACTGAAAAGGCGGCTTGCCAGCAGGCCTGAAGACGAGTTTGGCGGAAGGCCGGCCGAGCGGGACGTGGTTCTGCGACTGCACGCGGAGAAAAAAGACATTCCCCACAACGCGACGAGCATCGATGCCACCGCTCCGCTCGCCGCCGTTGTCGACGAGATTCTGTCAAGGTGCGGAGAAGCGGGCCAAGAAGCCCGCGACCCTCGCTTTTGACGGATAGCGGGCGTGCCGTCTTTTCAAGCGCATGTCTGTCGCAGAACTCACCCGTAAAACCGGAGTCCGGCGACAGATACTCGTGACAGTCCGAACTTCAGCTTGAGGCTCGAACAATATTCCGGTCCTTTTCTCAGGCCGCCTGGTCCACGGCCCATTTTCTGAGAATCTTCGCGGCGCGTTCTTCGCTGATCTCCACCATGCGGGACAGGCGGCGCTCCGGTCCTTCCTTGACGCGGCGGTTGAAGGTGCCGCCGTCCTCGCCCATCGTCAGCAGATCGTCGGTGCTGTCGAAGCCGAAGTCCGAGCCGAAGCCGTCCATCAGCGCCGCGCCGGGGCCGCCGACGGCCGGTGCGAAGTCCGGCAGTTCCAGTCCTGCCGCTTCGGGCAATGCCGCTCCGCCGGCCGAGCCGCCAAGCGAGCGGATCAGTGGACGGAAGCCCATCCAGACGATCAGGAAGGCGACGGCGACGAAGGCCAGCGAGTTGATGATGCCGGCCATGTTGCGGCTGAGCATATCCGTGATGCTGAAGCTGGAGGAGGTGTCGTCGAGCAGCTGGTTGTCGAGGAAGTCCATGGCGTTGACGGTGACGGCATCGCCACGGGCCGGATCGACGCCCGCGGCCGTCGCGACGATCTTCTGCATCTCGGCGACATAGGCATCGATCTTCGCCTGGTCGGCGCCCTGGCCGACCATCTGGGCGATGCGGCCCTTGTTGACCACGACCGCGACCGACAGCTTCTCGATCTTGTAGCTGTTGCGGGTGGTCGCCGTCGTCTTGCTGTTGATTTCGTAGTTGGTCTGCTCTTCGCGCTTGTCGGACTGATCGTTCGAGGTCGGCGAGTTGCCGCCGGATTGCGGAGCCGCCTGCGGAATATTCTGCTCCACGGTCGCCGCGGTATCCGGCTGGCTCTGCTGCGACTTCTGCGCTTCCTTCACCGTGCGGACGGAGCGCTCGACCTTCGAATCCGGGTCGTAGGTGGTCTCCTGCACCTGCTGGCTGTCGGTATTGAGCTGCGCCGTGACACTGGAGCGGAAATTGTCCATCCCGAGGAAGGGTGCGAGCGCCTTGTCGATGTTGGATTCGACTTCGTTCTGGACGTTCTGCACGATGCCGAGATTGCGGCTCATCGCGCCATTGCTCGGATCGTCGCCAGAGGCGAGCAGCTGGCCCGTGGAGTCGAGGATCGTGACGTCATCGACCTCCAGGCCCGGAACGGCCGAGGCGACGAGGTGACGGATGGCCGGGGCCGACTTGCGGGCCGCTTCGGCGCTGGCGCGGATCATGACGGATGCCGTCGGCTTCTGGTCCGCCTTCCGGAAATTGCCGACGTCCTGCATGACGATATGGACACGCGCGGCGCTGATGCCGGCGATCGAGGTGATGGTGCGGCTGATTTCGCCTTCGAGAGCGCGGACGCGGGTGACTTCCTGCATGAAGGATGTCAGGCCGAGCGAGCCGACATTGTCGAACAGCTCGTAGCCGGCATTGCCGCTGTTGGGCAGGCCGCGCTCGGCGAGCAGGGCGCGCGCCTTGCCGGTCATGCCTGCGGGGACGGTCAGGCTCGTGCCATCCGAGCCGACCTGGAAATTGATCTTTGCTTCTGCGAGCGCGATGCTGATCTGGTTCAGATCCGTCGCATCCAGGCCGACATAAAGCGTCTCCTGTGCGGGTTTATTGACGTAGAGGGCTGCAAAGAGGATCAGCAGCATGGAGACTGCACCGACGCCGCCGAGGATCAGCAGCCGCGTTCTCCCGAGATTCTGAATGTTCCGGAACAAGGGAACTAATTGATTTAACAGATTCATTCTGTTCTCGCACGATTCGTCAAAGACCTGATGGCTTTGTACCCTGCGGCGAAAATAGAAATCGAAACTTGTGCGAGCGTTTCGTCCGGCCGGGCGGGACGGGAAAAAGCCCCGGGAAACGGAAGGGTTACACAGGAAAAACGGTATCGGCTGCAACGCGCCCCATCAGAAGAAATCGAAATCGCCGGCCGCCTTCGCCACGGGCTGCGAATGCGCGTGGAAACTGCCGCCGCCAAGCGCCTTTTGCATTTCTGTCAGCTTGACCAGGCTCAGCGCCGTGGCGAGATCGACGGTCCAGCCTTCCGGCATGGCGCCCGCGATGGTGTCGATGAACTCGGCGATGCCGCGCGTCTTCTGAACGGCGAGATCGATGCCCTGGACCACCTTCATGGCCTCCGGAGATGCCATCATGCCGGCGCCGCCGACATCGAGCAGTTGCGGCTCTATGCGCTCGATCAGATAGGCGACATCGTGCAATTCGGAGACGATGCGCAGCAGGATCGCGGGAAGCGTCTCTTCGATGGACGTCGCTTCAACGCGCTGGAAGGGGGTCATGCGGTAGCCTCGCTGATCAGAAAAATTCGATCGTGTTGTCGACCGGCCTGGGAGCCACGACCGGACGCTGCTCCAGCGCAACGGTCTTCTGCGTCTCCGCGCCGGTCAGCGGGTATTGCCTGGCCCGTCCGGAGATGGGCCAGTATTCGACCTTGCGCCCATGCTCTCCACCCGTGCTGGAGCTGACGACCGGTATGCCTTCGTCCTTCAGAAACTGCATGGCGAAGACCGCATTCTGCTCGCCAACATTGGAGAAGGTCGCGATCGTCTTGGCGCCGCCAAAGACCTTCGCCTCCAGCCGGTCGCGCCGCGCCCCCTTCTTCAGAAGGCCGTTGATCAGAAGTTCCATGAGGTGCACGCCGTACCGCGTCGCATCGCCGCCGCTCATCGGCGAATTGGCCATTCCCGGGAGGAGGAAATGGTTCATTCCGCCGACGCCGGCGATGGGGTCGCGCAGGCAAGCCGCCACGCAGGAGCCGAGAATGGTCGTCAGCACCACTTCCGGATCGCTGATGACCTTGTACTCGCCCTGTATGATATGCACGCGACGGGCTGCACCCTCGACGATCATTTCAATGCTCCGAACACAGCCTCGATGGCTGCTTTCATCTTCTCGATGGTGAAGGGCTTGGCCAGCACGTTGTTGGCGCCGAGCTGCGCTGCCTTCTGGACCAGCGCGCGGTCGCCCTGCGCCGTCAGGATGATGAAGGCCGCCTTCTTGGTCGCCGGGTTGGTGCGCACCGCCTGCAGGAGGCCGAGCCCGTCCATCTTCGGCATGTTGAAATCGGAGATGACCAGATGATGCGGCTGCTGCTGCATGATCTTCATCCCCTGCTCGCCGTCGCCGGCAGCCGTGATCTGCTTGAATCCGAGCTGCGTCAGCGCATCGCTCAACAGCAGGCGGCTGGTGACCTGATCGTCGACGATCAGAACTTTGATTTTCTCCGCTAGAGACATTATTCGCTCCCTTCCTTTCGGGCGGCTGTTATCTTCAAAATTTCCTCGCCAATGGCGTTCAGCGGAAACTGTTGTTCGACGGCGCCAAGCTCGTGGGCGACCCTCGGCATGCCGTAGACCACGCAGGTCTTCTCGTTCTGGCCGATAGTGCGCGCGCCGGCGTGGCGCATCTTGAGGAGACCGGCAGCGCCGTCGCGCCCCATGCCGGTCAGAATCACGCCGACGGCATTGCGGCCCGCCAGTTCGGCAACCGAATCGAAGAGCACGTCGACGGAAGGGCGATGACCGTTCACCGGCGCGCCGTCCACCAGACGGCAATGCGGCGCCGAGGCATTGACAACCCGCAGGTGCCTTTCGCCGCCGGGCGCCAGATAGATCTTGCCGATTTCCAGCCGCGCGCCGTCGGTCGCTTCCTGGACGACCGGCGCGCACAGGCGGTTCAGCCGCTCGGCGAAGCTGCGGGTGAAGGTCGGCGGCATATGCTGCGTGATGACGGTCGGCGGGCAGTTGGCCGGAAATTTCTGAAGCACATTGATCAGCGCCTCGACACCGCCGGTGGAAGAACCGATGGCGACGATCTTGCGGCCGACACGGAAATCGGCAACGGCCGGCGGCGGCACGCGCTCGGCGGCCGGCTTGACGTATTGCCGCTGCGAGCGGGCTGCCGCCTTCACCTTCTCGGCCAGGTCGCCGAACGGATGCGGCTCGCCCGGCGAGGGTTTCCCGACGCAGTCGAATGCACCGATTTCAAGGGCCGCGAGTGTCGCATCGGCGCCGCGATGCGTCATGGTGGAGACCATGATGACCGGCATGGGCCTGAGCGTCATGATCTTTTCCAGAAAGTCGAGGCCGTTCATGTTCGGCATCTCGATGTCGAGCGTGACGACATCGGGATTGAGCGCCTTGATGGCGGCGCGCGCCTCCAGCGCATCGCCGGCCTGGCCGACAACGTCGACCTCGGGATCGGCACGCAGCACGGCGCTGATCAGGCCGCGCATGGTCGGCGAGTCGTCGACCACGAGAACACGGGCGGCAGCGTTCATGGTTTCCTCCCCGCGGCCTTGCCGAGATAGCGATAGGTCGTGATGCCGATATTGTCGAAGAGGTGCTTCGCCTCGCCGGAGACGCGCTCGGAATGGCCGATGTAGAGGTGGCCGGCATCCTGCAGCTGGCCGGCAAAGCGCGCCCAGATCTTCGTCTGCGTGGGTTCATCGAAATAGATGACCACGTTGCGGCAGAAGATGACGTCGAACATGCCCTTGAAGGGCCACTGCCCCAGGAGATTGAGCTCATTGAACGTAATGAGCCGCTTGACGCGATCGTCGATCTGGAATTTGCGGCGGCCCTGCACGTTGACCTCCTGGAACCATTGCTTGCGCATGGCAGGCGAGATCGTCTCGAGGGATGCTTCGTCATAGGCGCCGGCGCGGGCAAGACCCAGGATCTTGGGGTCGATATCCGTCGCCAGGATCCTGAAATCGAAGTCCGCGGCATTCGGCATCATCGCCAGCACCGTCAGCGCGATCGAATAGGGTTCCTGCCCGTCCGAGCACGCGGCCGACCAGATGCGCACCCGGCCGCCGGCCCTGGCGCGCGCCAGCAGGCCCGGCAGAACCTCGTCGCGCAGATGGTCGAAATGATGGTTTTCGCGAAAGAAGCGCGTGAAGTTGGTCGTCAGATGCGACAGCATCTCGCGGCGCGCGGCACTTCCGGCCGGCGAGGAAACCAGCTGGCAGTAGTCGCGGAAGCCGGCAAGGCCGAGCGCGCGGATATGCTTCGACAGCCTGGAATAGACCAGCGACGCCTTGCTCTCGTTGAGCGAAATGCCCGCATCGGAATAGATCATGGCGGCAATTTCGGAGAGATCGCGCCGCGTCAGCGGATACTCGCCGCTCGCCAGAATCTCATCCGGAGACGCCTTGAAATCCATTGCTCCCATCACGCTCATGCAGCCTCGCTTTCGCTGTCAAGGAACAGGGCTTCCAGCTCGATCAGGCAGATCATGCGGCGATCGATCGCCACGATGCCGCGCGCAAACTGCCGCTCGTAATCGGAGGAGACTTCCGGCGTCGGCTGGATGCTGTCGCCGGTGATCGTCAGGATGTCCGAAACCGCGTCGACAAGAAGGCCGACCGCCTTGCGTCTGACTTGCGCCACGATGATCACATGCCGCTGTGTCGGCTCGGACCGCTTCATGCCGAGCCGGGCGGAGAGATCGACGATCGGCAGCACGGCGCCGCGCAGATTGATGACGCCGAGCATGTAGCCCGGCGCGTGCGGCATGGCCGTTGCCGGCGTCCAGCCCCGAATTTCGCGAACCGACATGACATCGACGCAGAACTCCTGGTCCCCGATCCGGAAGGCGATCAACTCGCGGACGCCCTGCGTCAGGTTCTTGACGGCATAGGACATGACTTACCCCACCGCTGCGTAAGATATTTCAGGCTTCAGCGACTGGCCGCGCGAAGCGCCGACCACCGCATCGACATCGAGGATCAGGGCGACGCGGCCATCGCCGAGGATGGTGGCGGCCGCAATGCCCGGCACATGCGTATAATTGGCCTCTAGGCTCTTGATGACGACCTGGCGCTGACCCTGAATGGCATCGACCATGAGGGCGCGCTGACCGCCGCCTTCCGATTCCACCAGCAGCGCGACGCCTTCGACCGGATTGGCCTGCGTGGCGCGGAAGTTCAGGATGCGGCCGACATCGACCAGCGGGCAGAAGCTGTTGCGGATCGAGATCAGGCGATGGTTCGCGCCGAAGGAATGGATGGCGGATGCCTCGGGCTGCAGCGTTTCGACGATCGCCGTCAGCGGCACGACGAGGGTCTGGCCGGCAACCGTCACCACCATGCCGTCGAGGACGGCGAGCGTCAGCGGCAGGCTCATGGTGAAGACGGAGCCCTGCCCCGGCTTGGAGGTGATGTTGATGCGGCCGCCGAGCGCCTGGATCGAGCGCTTGACCACATCCATGCCGACGCCGCGGCCGGAAATGTCGGAGATCTTGTCGGCAGTCGAGAAGCCCGGCAGGAAGATCAGATTGTCGATTTCCTCATCCGACAGATTGGCGTCGGCGGCGATCAGATCGTTGTCGATGGCCTTCTGGCGCACCCTCTCGCGGTTGATGCCGGCGCCGTCGTCTGCCAGCTCGATGAGAATGCGGCCGGAACGGTGCTTGGCCGTCAGGCGGACGGTGCCTTCCGGGTTCTTGCCGAGCGCCGTACGCTTTTCCGGCGTTTCGATGCCGTGGTCGACGGCATTGCGGATCATGTGCGTCAGCGGTTCTGCGAGCTTGTCGATCACGGTCTTGTCGACCTCGGTGTTCTCGCCCTCGGTGATCAGGCGGATCGACTTGCCGGTCATGTCGGCGATTTCGCGGACGATGCGCGACATGCGCTGGAAGACGGGCTTCACCGGCTGGGCGCGGATCGCCATGACGCTGTCCTGGATCTCGCGGGTGAGCTGCTGCAGCTCTTCGAGACCCATGTTGATGGAGGACGTGCCGTTATTGTCATTCTCGATGACGCTCTGGGAAAGCATCGCCTGGTTGATGACGAGCTCGCCGACAAGGTTGATCAGGCGATCGACACGATCGAGATCGACGCGAATGGTCTGGCCGACGCCGGCGGCGGCGCTGTTCTGCGCGGCGACCGCATTGGAAGCAGCGGTGGCGGCGGCCATGGCAGCCTCCTTCTTCTCGACGCGCGCGGCGGCGGCGGCAAGCTGCGTCACGTTGCTGGCCGTTTCCGCGGCGGCCACGGCGGCAGCGGCATCGTTCTTCGGCGCCGGCGCATCCTCGGTGGATTCGGCAGCCGGCACGGCGCCGTCCTCGTCAAGGATCGACAGATCGAAGGGCACCGGCACCATCGGCAATTCCTCGCCGTCCGGGGAACCGGCGCCGCTTCCGGCCTGCCGGACCTCGAGATCGCAATCCCACTCGGCAAATTCGAAGACGGTGCGAATGGCGTCTTCGCCCTTGTCGGTCTTGATCGAGATCGCCCACTTGAAATATGCGCCTTCCGGATCGAGGTCGGGAAGACCCGGCAACGCGTCCATGTCGCAGAAGATGTTCATCTCGCCCAGCCGCGCGAGATCGCGCAGCAGCAGCGTGGCGTCGTTGCCCTTGGCGTAGAGATCGGAGCGCGGCTTGAAGTTGACTTCATATTCCGGCACGCCGCCGTCCGCCGGCTCGTCTGCGCCGAAATCGTCGTCGAAGCTGAAGGGGATGGGCTGGAAGCCGCTCTCATCGGTCGGCACGGGCATCGCGGGCTTGGGAGCGGCCTCGACGGCAGCTGCGGCCGTCGGCGCGGGCAGATCGCCATTTGCCAGCGCTTCCAGCTCCTTGACCAGGCCGCGGCTGCGCGCCTGATCGACGCTGCCGCCATCGCGCGCGGCATTGGTGAGATCCGCCAGGACATCGGCGGCCTTGAGCATGACCTTCAGGACATCCTGGGTCGGCTCCAGCTTGTTGGATCGAACGCAATCGAGCGTGGTCTCGAAGACGTGGGCGAATGCGACCAGGTCGTCCAGACCGAAGGCACCAGCCCCACCCTTGATGGAATGAACGGCGCGGAACACGGCATTGACGGTTTCCGGATCACGGTCGCCGTCATTCATTTTCAGGAGACCGGATTCCAGTTCGGCGAGCTGCTCTTCGCACTCCTGGAAGAAAATCTCTTTGATTTCGTTCATATCCATGAGGGGTGGATCCTGTCTAGGCGGTTACGCGCTCGATGGCATCGATCAGCTTGGCGGGATCGAACGGCTTGACGATCCAGCCGGTCGCACCGGCCTGGCGGGCACGGTTCTTCTTTTCCGCATCGCTTTCGGTCGTCAGCACGAGGATCGGAACGGCGCGATATCTGTCGTTGCGGCGCACGCCCTCGATGAAGCCGAAGCCGTCAAGGCGCGGCATGTTGATATCCGTGACGATGACGTCGGGATTGGCTTCTTCGAGAATTTCCAGGCCCTCGACGCCGTCTTCGGCCTGAATGGTCTCGAAACCCGCATTGTTGAGGGTGACGAGAAGCATGTTTCGAATGGTCCGTGAATCATCCACGGTCAGCACTTTTTTCTTCATTGCCGGATCTCCTTGGCAAGCAGATGGGAGATATCCACCCCGATCACCTGCATCGTTTTTTGAAATGCATCCGACACCTTCGAGAAGGTGAAGGAGAGCTTGTCCTCATCCCAGGTCTTGGCGGCGGCCATGATGACCTGCACGCACAAGGTCCCGATCCTTTCGACGCCGGACGCATCGATCGCGACATTGCTGCCGCGCGCACCCATCAACGTGCCGCGAAGGGCCGAGGCCTCGTTGAGGTCCAGCACCGCGGCCAGACTGATTGTCTTTTCGCCTTTCTTGCTCGGCATCGCTTCAATCCTTGTTGTCTGAAATCGGACCGGCCGGCCCGCATGCGAATGAAAACGTGAAATCAGCGGGCATTCCGCTCGCCTCCCGTTGCAGCCCTGCGAAGCGGGAAGCCGAAATCGGCCAGCTCTTCCTCGTCCCGGCCGATATCGAGCTCATCCCGAGCGGACAGCTGTCGTCGTTGATCGGGCTTCACCGGGGCTGGCGCCGCGGCATGCCGCCGCTCCCGCTCGATGCGGAACTCGCGAATGGTCCGGCCGAGCTCGACGACGACGGTATGCAGATGATCGGCCCCTTCCCGCGAGCGGTTCGCCTGGTCTTCCCCGGCCGCCGCACGCTCGCTGTAACCGCCGATATCGGCGGTGAGCGCGTTCAGGCCGGCAAGCTGATCGTCGCTGGCGGCGGCAATCCCGGAAATCGCCTCGTTGATGTCAGTCACCTGACGGACGATGCTGCCGATCGCATCCTGGGTGCGGCCGACCATCTGAACGCCGGCATCCACCTGCGCCTTGGTGCCCGTCACCAGAACCTTGATCTCGCGCGCCGCGTCGGCCGAGCGCTGCGCAAGCGCGCGAACTTCCTGCGCGACGACGGCAAAGCCGCGGCCGCTATCGCCGGCCCGGGCTGCCTCGATACCGGCGTTCAGGGCGAGAAGATTGGTCTGGAACGCAATCTCGTCGATGACGCCGATGATCTGACCGATCTTTTCGGCCGAGGTCTCGATATCGGCCATGGCCGATATCGCCTGCCCGACGATGCGGCCGCTGTCTTCCGCCGCCACGCGCGTCGATGCGGTGACACGCTCCGCCGAGCGGGTATTGGCCGCATTGCCGCGCACTTGCCCGGCAAGCTCCGCGAGTTGCCGCGCAGAGACCGCCAGCGCACGCGATTGTTCGGCTGACTGCTCCGCCAGCGATTGCGACGAGCGGGAAATGGCATCGCTTGCCGTCTCCGCTGCCTGAACCCCGCCGGACAGAACCGAAAATTGCTGCTGGATGTCGGCAAGCGCCATATTCAACGCTTCCGCGACTTCGGCATAGGCCTCGGGACAATCCATCGGCAGCCGGGCGGTCAGATCGCGATCGGCGAGGCCGCTGGCGAGTCCGGCGATGAGGGATGCCGCCTCGCCACGATCTGCGGTGCGCTGTTCGGCCAGCGCCCGCTGATGGCCGACACGCAATTCGTTGAAGCGCAGCGATACCGCGATCTCGACATCGACCATGACGAGACGCACGACGGCGGTGACGAGCTCGCTCAATTCGCGGGCGCGACGTTTGCTGCCCGGCAGGATGGCGCGGCCGCCCATCTCGTCGAGGAGGCCGGCAAGAAGATGTTCCAGCATCACGCCATGGCCCGCGACATGCCAGCGCGGGTCGAGGCCCATCTTGCTTTCGCTGTCGGACAGAACCTTGACGCGCTCGGCGTAGAGGCTGTCGAAACGCGCATCCGTCAGCACATCCCAGTGCGAGGACTGCAGATCATGCAGCCGTTCCAGCTGGCTTTCGCTGGTGAAGTGGCGTGCGGCGTCCGGAAGGGTCTGATAGCGGTGGAAAAGATCCCGCAGGCCGGCCTTCAGATGCGCCTGGAGCATCGGCCGGTTACGGCGCAGAACGTCGCATTGCCCGGCGTCGAGACCAGCAAAGCGCAAGCGGTCGCGAAGGCTGCCTGCCTGCGCCCTGCCTGCCTGATCTGACGGCGTATCCTGCGCCAAAGTCGTCCCCGCCGAACTGCCGCGCGCCCAAGCGCCGGCGAAACCGCTGATGATCCGCACCGAGCGCAATGAAGAGGCGAGACAGGACACGCATCGCCGTCGATCGACTGATCGAGGCGCTGAAGCTCGCTCGTTCATCAAAGTCTGTTGCGGACCTGTTTGATGAAATGGATACCGGATCTGACCCGGTACGACGGGGCGGCTTCATGCCTGGTGAGAACGAGTCACAATTTTCCCATTCCGACGTTCAAGCTCAATATTTATGGTTAATTCCTTGCCTGAAGGTTAATGACCGAATACAGCACGTTTCGCATCGCATCATCCTAAATTAGACGAATTCAATTTATGCGTCCGCATGATCGTCAAGGGCACGCAACGCAAGTCACGAGCAAGTTTCATGCCCTAGTACCCAAGGGGATTAGACAGCTTCGATGTCGATACGGAGAGAGCAATGATTGTTCTTGGTTTGACCGCCACCCTGATGGCCAGCCTGACGCTTACGGCGTTCATGCTCCTGTGCCGCATCGAAGAGACGCGCGGCAAGACCGCTTCGCGCATCCTCTAGGCAACCGCAACGGACATTTCGGATTTCTAAACCGGAGACAGGGTCCTCTGCGACCGATGCCGGCAAACCGGCGGCCGGGAGCTAGCTTTGGCCTCAATAGTTCCGTATGAAGCCTTACGACCGGCACCGAGATCCATCCGTTAATGCTCGACACCACCCAATCCCGAACGAACTCCCAGAAACTTTCGCTGGGGCTGGCCCTGGCCATCATCTTCGGCGTCACGCTCTGGCGCGTGCTCATGCTGCAGATCAACAGGACCGACCTGTTCGTCGACGAGGCGCAATACTGGTTCTGGGGCCAGAATCTGGATTTCGGCTATTATTCGAAGCCGCCGATGATCGCCTGGGTCATCCGGTTCTTCAACACGATCTCGGGATCGGACTCGACCTTCTGGATCCGCGTATCGGCGCCGCTCTTCCACCTCGCCACCGCGCTGATGCTGATGTGCACCACGCGGAGGCTGATCGACGACGAGACCGGACGCGATATCGCGCCCTGGGTCGGCGTCATCTTCATCACCCTTCCGGCGGCCTCGCTCTCGGCCGTGCTCGTGTCGACCGACACCATCCAGATCCTGTTCGTCACCATCGCGATCTGGGCCTTTCTCGGCCTCACCAGGCGCTCGTCCGTCCTTGAAGCCGTCATCCTCGGCGCGAGCCTCGGCTTTGCTTTCCTGACCAAGTATTCCGTCTTGTTCCTGCTACCGGGCGTCGGCATCGCCATGCTGACGCTGCGTTCGGCTCGCATCTCCTGGCGCGATGTCGCCATAGCGGCGATCGTCGGCGCCATCGTCGTCGCGCCCAATCTCTGGTGGAACGTCACCCATCAAGCCGCGACCGTGCGTCACACGCAGACCATCGCTCACTGGGGTTCGGGCGGCGGCAATGGCGGGGTGCTGAAGCATCTGCTCGGCGGGCTGGGTTTCGTCGGCGCGCAATTCGGTGTGGTCGGACCGATCGTCTTCTATGCGCTGCTTTGGGCGACATGGCGGCTGATCCGCGGCCGGAGCGACGACCGGGAGAAGCTGCTGTTCTGGCTGTCCATGCCGGTGGTGATCCTGATCGCATTGCAGGCGCTCCTGGCCAAGGCCTATGCCAACTGGGCCGTCTCGGCCTATGCCGCCGGCACCATTCTCGCCGTCTGGCTGCTCTATCGCCTGACGAAGAAGGGCCTGACCATCTCGCTGGTCATCGGCGCCGTCGTCGCCTTCGTGATCCCGGTGCTGACGGTCTTTGCGCTCGATATCAAGCTGCCGAACGGCGATCTCGTCATGAAGCGCTATGTCGGCCGCAGCATCATAAGCCGGGAAATCGCCGATATCGCGACGAATGCGGGGATATCCGATATCGTCGCGCAGGACCGCGACATGCTCGCCGATCTCTACTACACCCTGAAGGGCAGGCCCTTTCATATCTATGCCCGCAACTTCGGCGGCTTCCCCAAAAGCTATTACGAGCAGAATTTCGCACTTCCGCCCGCCGTGACCGGCCCGGTCCTGTTCGTCGACAACAATCCGATCGATTGCCCCGGGGGTCAGGCCGAGCTTCTCAAGAGCTGGTCGCCGCCCTATGGAGACATGAAAGGCAAGACGCTTTATGCCTATCGCGTTCCGGCACCCTGCCTGACGCCCAGACCGGCATCGGCCGAAACGGAGCCAACGGAAAATTAAGAAATCGCGCCGGAACGGTTGACCGGTTCGCACAAGTGCATCATGACAGGCCGCAGTATGAAGACGCGAGACGTCCTGATATCATGACCGAACCGCCGGAGCCCGCACCGGCAGAGGAATAAAGGCATTTTTGACCGTTGAGCCCGCTCGAATTCGGCCTCGCCGACAGCGAAGATAGAGATGACAGGACGCACCGCGCCGGAGCGCGCGTGATCGCCTCGCTGTTCGTCGCCTTTTTCGCCTATATCGGGCTGGCGCTGGGCGGCGGCATCAATCTCGCCACCCGCGCCGATGCGGATGCCCTCTCCTCCGGCAAGGACAGCCAGCCGCTCTACCTTTCCTTGCGGGACCCGGTTCGTGGCATCGCCGTGGCCGATCGGCTGGTAACGCCGAAAGCCACATGGCATGACATCGGTCCCGCGACGCTTGCCGCCCTACCCTCTCTCGGATATCCGACCGCGCTTTGGCGGCCGAGCCATGCGGGCGATACCGCCCGGCTCGAATCCCTTGCATTTCGCGCCTATCTCGCCCGCGCCCCTCCGAGCGATCTCGCCTGAGCGGTCGGCGCAGACGCGCCCGCATCTCCGACATGACCTCAAGTCCGCCAGCGGCCAAGCCGCCGGCATAAGCGTATTTCAAGGATAATACCCATGCGCACCTCACCATGGCTCGTGGCACTTTATACAGTTGTCATCGTGATTGGCCTCTTTATCGCCCTGCCGAACGTGCTTCCGCAGTCGGTTCTCAGCAAAATCCCGTCCTGGCTGCCGCATAGCCAGGTTTCTCTCGGCCTCGACCTTCGCGGCGGCTCCTATCTCGTGCTCGAAGTCGATGAGAAGGACCTGACCAACGGCCGGCTGCAATCGCTGCAGCAGGACGCGCGCCGCGTGCTGCGCGACAAGAACATCCAGACCCGCTCGGTCGTGCGCAATGGCGATCAGATCGTCGTGACGCTCAGCGACGCTTCGCAGAGCAACGATGCGGTCACGCAGCTGCGCACACTCGCCAACACCATCACCTCGGGTCTCTCGGCGGGCCAGTCCGATCTGAACATCACGCCGAACGGCGCGACGATCGCGATGTCCTTCTCGCAGGCCGGTATTTCCGCCAACGTCGATTCCGCCGTCCAGCAGAGCCTTGAAGTCATCCGCAAGCGCGTCGACCAGGTGGGCGTTGCCGAACCGACCATCCAGCGCGTCGGCCCGAACCGCGTTCTCGTGCAGCTTCCGGGCGCACAGGACCCGTCGCACCTGCGCGAGCTGCTCGGTTCGACCGCGAAGATGTCCTTCCATCTGCTCGCGGAAAACGCAGATCCGAACAATCCCGGTCCCGGCGTCACCATCATGAAGGACGAGCAGGGCAACAGCTACCCGGTTCTCGACCGCATCGAACTGTCGGGCGACCGGCTGACCGACGCCCGCGTCAGCTTCGACCCCAACACGCACGAGCCGCTGGTGACGTTCCGCTTCGACAGCGCCGGCGCCAACCGCTTCGCTGAAATTACCCGCGAAAACGTCGGCAAGCCCTTCGCCATCGTTCTCGACAACAAGGTTCTGAGCGCGCCGAATATCCGCGAGCCGATCACCGGCGGTTCCGGCCAGATTTCCGGCAACTTCACCGCCGACAGCGCGACCACGCTCGCAGCCCTGCTGCGCGCCGGCGCGCTGCCGGCCAAGCTCACCGTCATCGAAGAGCGCACCGTCGGCGCCGACCTCGGCAGCGACGCGATCCAGAAGGGCATCTATAGCGGCCTGCTCGGCTTCGTCCTGGTTGCCGCCTTCATCTTCGTGCTTTACGGCGCCTGGGGCATTCTCGCGAATGTCGCGCTGCTCATCCACACGATCCTGACCTTCTCGGCCCTGACGCTGGTCGGCGCCACGCTGACGCTGCCCGGCATCGCCGGCGTCGTCCTTGGTATCGGCCTTGCGGTCGACGCCAACGTTCTCATCAACGAGCGCATCCGCGAAGAAACCCGCAAGGGCCGCGGCGCCTTCGCCGCCATCGATAACGGCTTCAAGAAGGCCTACTCGACGATCATCGACGGCAACATGACGGCCCTGATCGCCGCCGCCATTCTGTTCTACTTCGGCTCCGGCCCGGTTCGCGGCTTTGCCGTGACCATGGGTCTCGGCCTTATCATCTCGATGTTCACCTCCGTCGCCTTCGTGCGCGTCGTGATGATCGCCATCACCCGTCGCCGCAAGCTGAAGGTGCTCAACATCAGGCCGCTGATCCCCTTCAGCCCCTATGACAAGCATATCCAGTTCATGAAGGCCCGCTTCTTCGGCGTCACCGTCTCGGCGATCCTGTCGATCGCCTCTGTGGTGCTGTTCATTCACCCGGGCCTCAACTACGGCGTCGATTTCCGCGGCGGCATCCAGATGTCGGTCAAGACCAAGGACGCGGCCGATCTGGCGACGTTCCGCGAGGGGCTGAACACGCTCGGCCTCGGCGAAATCGCACTGCAGTCCTTCGGCGACAACAACAGCCTTCTTGTCCGCGCCCAGCGCCAGGACGGCGGCGAAGAGGCGCAGACGGCCGCGGTGACGAAGCTCAAGGCGGAAATCGTCAAGATCGATCCCAGCGCGACCATCGAAGGCACCGACGTCATCGGCCCGAAGGTCTCCGGCGAGCTTGCCTGGGCCGGCATCCTGTCGGTCGTGATCGCCAGCCTGGCGATGCTCGTCTACATCTGGGTGCGGTTCGAATGGCCGTTCGCGGTCGGCGCCATCGTCACCCTGGTCCTCGACGTGACCAAGGCGATCGGCTTCTTCGCGATCACCGGCCTCGATTTCAACCTGACGGCAATCGCGGCGATCCTGACGCTTGTGGGATATTCGGTGAACGACAAGGTCGTGGTCTATGACCGCATGCGTGAAAACATGCGGCTCTACAAGTCGATGCCGCTGCGCGACATCATCGACAGGTCGATCAACGAGACCCTGGCGCGAAGCCTCTACACCAACGCCACCGCCTTCCTGGCGCTGGTGCCGATGGCAATCTGGGGCGGCAGCGCCGTCTCCAGCTTCGCGATCCCGATGGTGTTCGGCATCCTCGTCGCCGGCGCCTCGTCGATCTTCATCGCAGCGCCGATCCTGCTTTTCCTCGGCGACTGGCGCCGCCGCCATGCCAAGCCCGCCGCCAACGACGGCAAGCAGGCCGATGGCACATCCGGCAAGGACAAGCAGATCCCCGCAGCCGAATAAGCAGCGGATATAGGAAAACAGGACATGCCCGGCCTCCGGGCATGTCCCTCGAATGAACTCATGCCGCTTGAGGCGGTGCGGCAGCTTGCGGTAAAACAACGATCTGAAGCGCGGAACCGAATCCGGCGATCACGAAACGCTCCATCGATTTTTAGCGCAGCACCGAACGGCAAGCGCCATGCGCTTTTCCTGGAAAAGCGTTAGGAAATGACCGGCATATGCAAAGGCAGCCCGGGACGCGGCGCCGTTATTTTCTCCACCACGCCCTTTTCCTGTTCGCTGACGAGCAGGTGCTTGCCATCGACGGTAAAGGCAATGTTGCCCGGCCGCGTGCCGGCCGTGCGGATATGGCCGGTCATCCTGCCTTCGGTATCGATCAGACAGATTTCGCCCAGACCATACATGGCGCAATAAAGCGTGCCGCTGCGATCGAAGGCGAGGCCGGAGGGGCCGCGCAGCATGTTCACGGCGGGCGAGGTCATCGATTGCGCAAACATCTCCTGCCGGCCGCCGACGATCTGCCGATAGATTTTTCCGGTCAGCGTTTCGCTGTAATAGAGCAGCCCGTCGGGTCCGAAGGCGATGCCGCCGGCAAGAAGCAGGCCGGCAGCCAGCACCCGAATGACCCGGCCCTCCGCCGGATCGATCTGATAGACACAGCCATTGTAGGCAGCCTTGAAGAAATCGGGATGGATGTGGCCGCCTTCGAGCAGATTGGCGAGACGGATTCCGGAATCGGTCATGTAGAGCAGGCCGTCCGGACCGAAGGCCAGAGCGTTCGGATGGAGAAACGGGCCATCCGCACCCCCTTCGATCACCTGAAGAACCCGCCCCTGCGGCGAAAGCCTCACGAGGGAATCCTCCGGGCCATCGGCTACCCAGAAACAACCGTCGCCGTCGATCGCGATCCCGGTCGGGGTGCCGCCGATCCGGCACAGTTCTTCCTGGGCGCCGCTTGTGTCGAAAAGCTTCAGGCAGCGGCGACTGGCATCCATTTCGACAAGCGCGAAGCGCCCGTCCGGCAGAGCCACCAGTCCGCTAGGCAGACGCAGGCCGGTGGCAATCGTGTCGTTCATGTTCTGAAACCTTCACTCTACGCACTGCGAAACTCCAAAAACTCAAATTGCCGCGCCATAACGATACATAAGGACGAAGAAAGTTCTTTTCGAGCTATCTTTCGCCAAATCCAGAGAAGATTCTTGCGCCAGGGCTCACATCTGCGTGCATACGCCGCCAATCTTGACAGGCTTTGGCGATTCGGAACATCCATAGAACGCCCATATATTTTCGCTCTTGCGATTCGTCGCGCATAGCGCCTGCGATTCCCGTCCCTTCAGGAGAGTTGATGACCGCCGCCTATCTGGAAAAATTGAACCCGGAGCAGCGCCTGGCGGTGGAGCATGGCACGACCGCGGGTAGCGGCCATGTCGCCGGGCCGCTGCTCGTCATCGCCGGGGCCGGCTCCGGCAAGACGAATACGCTTGCCCATCGCGTGGCGCATCTGATCGTCAAGGGCGCCGATCCGCGCCGCATCCTGCTGATGACCTTCTCGCGCCGCGCCGCTGCCGAAATGGCGCGCCGTGTGGAACGGATCTGCCGCGAAGTTCTGGGTGCGAACGCCGGCATCACCGCCGATGCGCTGGCCTGGAGCGGCACGTTTCACGGCATCGGCGCGCGCCTGCTGCGGGACTATGCAGAACAGATCGGCATCGATCCGGCCTTCACGATCCACGACCGGGAAGACAGCGCCGATCTCATGAACCTTGCGCGCCACGATCTCGGCTTTTCGAAGACGGAAAACCGCTTCCCGACCAAGGCGACATGCCTTGCCATCTATTCCCGCTCCGTCAATGCGGAAGCGCCGCTCGACGGTGTGCTGCGCGACTTCTTTCCATGGTGCGCCATGTGGGAGCAGCAGCTGCGCGATCTCTTCGCCGCCTATGTCGAGGCGAAGCAGGTGCAGAACGTGCTCGATTACGACGACCTGCTGCTCTACTGGGCGCATATGCTGCAGGAGCCGCTGATCGCCGAGGATATCGGCAGCCGCTTCGATCATGTGCTTGTCGACGAATATCAGGATACCAACAGGCTGCAATCCTCCATCCTGCTTGCCCTGAAGCCGGATGGCCGGGGGTTGACCGTCGTCGGCGACGATGCGCAGTCCATCTACTCCTTCCGTGCCGCCACCGTGCGCAACATCCTCGATTTCCCGAAGGCTTTCACGCCGTCGGCCGATATCGTCACGCTCGACCGCAACTATCGCTCGACACAGCCGATCCTGGCCGCCGCCAACGCCGTGATCGATCTTGCCTCGGAGCGCTTCACCAAGAACCTGCGCACCGAGCGGCAGAGCACCGAGCGCCCACGGCTGGTGACGGTGCGCGACGAGTCCGATCAGGCGCGCTACATCGCCGATCAGATATTGGAAAACCGCGAAGGCGGCACGAGGCTGAAACAGCAGGCCGTGCTGTTCCGCACCTCCAGCCATAGCGGCCCGCTGGAAGTGGAGCTCACCCGGCGCAACATTCCCTTCGTCAAGTTCGGCGGGCTGAAGTTTCTCGACAGTGCCCATGTCAAGGACATGCTGGCGGCGCTGCGCTTTGCCCAGAATCCGCGCGACCGCGTGGCGGGATTCCGCCTGATGCAGCTCCTGCCCGGCGTCGGCCCCTCCACGGCCCAGCGCGTGCTCGACCAGATCGGCGAGGAGGCAAGCCCTATCACGGCGCTCACCGAGCTTCCTCCGCCGCCGCGCACGGGGGACGACTGGACGGCTTTCGTCGAGACGATGCGGGAGGTCAAAAGCGGCAAGGCCGGCTGGCCGGCGGAAATCGGCCTGGTTCGCCAATGGTACGAGCCGCATCTGGAACGCGCGCACGAGGACGCCGCAACACGTCAGGCCGATCTCGTCCAGCTCGAGCAGATCGCCGCCGGTTATAGTTCGCGCGAGCGTTTCCTCACCGAACTGACGCTCGACCCGCCCGACGCGACAAGCGATCAGGCCGGCACGCCGCTGCTGGACGAGGACTATCTGATCCTCTCGACCATCCATTCCGCCAAGGGGCAGGAATGGACGAAAGTCTTCATCCTCAACGCCGTCGACGGCTGCATTCCCGCCGACCTTGCCGTCGGATCGTCGGCGGAGATCGAAGAGGAGCGACGGCTGCTCTATGTCGCCATGACGCGGGCAAAGGACGGTCTCGATCTCGTCACCCCGCAACGCTTCTTCGTGCATGGCCAGCATGCACAGGGCGACAGACACGTCTTCGCCTCGCGCACCCGCTTCATCCCCGCGACGTTGCTGCAATTCTTCGAAGTCTGCGGCTGGCCGCAGGCCCGGGCCGAAAGCCCCGCCGCCATCCGGGCGCGGCAGGTAAGGGTCGATGTGGGCGCGCGCATGCGCGGCATGTGGCGGTGAGTTGGAGCGATTGAGATCGGCGGATCGGGCATGCTCGCCGACCCGGCTCTTTGTGCCTGGCCCCTCACCCCGCTCGCGGCGGTGCAATCGCATATGGGCTTACATCGTAGCTGCCCCCTTCTCCCCAACGGGGAGAAGGTGCCGTCAGGCGGATGAGGGGGTGCCCGCCAAGAACTCAAGGATCCATGAATTCAAATCGGTCAGCCCCCTCATCCGACCCNNCTTCGGGCCACCTTCTCCCCGAGGGGAGAAGGTGGCCCGATTTGCCCATATGCGATTGCACCGCCGCGAGCGGGGTGAGAGGGCAGCTTTCCACCCTGTCCGTTATCACCAGCCAACCTCACTTCGCTTCGCGAAACATCTCGATGATCGCCGAAAAATCGCGGCCGCCATTGCCGAGCTTTTCGAATAGCGCATAAAGCTGCGCCGCCTCGGCGCCCAGGGGGGTGGATGCGCCGCTGGAGAGAGCGGCCTCCTGCGACAGACGCAGGTCCTTCAGCATCAAGGCGGCCGAGAAGCCCGGCTTGTAGTCGTTGTTGGCGGGCGAGGTCGGCACCGGGCCGGGCACGGGGCAATAGGTATTGATCGACCAGCACTGGCCGGACGAGGTGGAGGCGACGTCGAACAGGGCCTGATGCGAGAGGCCGAGCTTTTCGGCGAGCACGAAGGCCTCGCAGGCACCGATCATGGAGATGCCGAGGATCATGTTGTTGCAGATCTTCGCCGCCTGACCGGCGCCGGCATCGCCGCAATGGACGATCTTCTTGCCCATCACTTCCAGCAGGGGTTTCGCCGCCGCAAAGCTCTCCGTCGAGCCGCCGGCCATGAAGGTCAGCGTTCCCGCCGCAGCGCCGCCGGTACCACCGGAAACAGGCGCATCGAGCGAGAGGCAGCCGGCATCGCCCGCCATCGCATGCGCCTTGCGGGCGCTGTCGACATCGACGGTGGAGCAGTCGATCAGCAAGGTTCCCCTGGGCACGGAGCGCAGCACGTCGGTCCAGACGGTCAGGACATGCTGGCCCTTCGGCAGCATGGTCACCACCACTTCCGCGTCGGCCAGGGCCTCGGTCAAGACGCTCGCGGGCTTGACGCCCGACGCTTCGGCGGCTTGCAGCACGTCATGCGAGAGGTCGTAACCGATGACGGCATGGCCGGCCTTGACGAGATTGGCGGCCATCGGCCCTCCCATATTGCCGAGGCCGATGAATGCGATCCGTGTCATGATGTTTTCCTCCCATGATCGGTTGAAGCCATGCGACAGGGCGGTTCAGAGATTCGTGACGATCTGAACCGGCCTACGTCGTAAAAAGCGGCGGCTGCGCCGCTACGAAGAAGCGGTCGATATCGCCCGGCCTCACCTGCGAAAGGCTGGCCGGAGACCATTTCGGATTGCGATCCTTGTCGATGACCGCAGCGCGCACGCCCTCATAGAAATCGTGATTGTACAATATGCCCATGCAGGCGCCGAGTTCACGATTGAGGCATTCGGCGAGATTGGCGCTCGTTCGCCCCGCCCGCAGCAGCCGCAAGGTCAACTTCAGGCTGGTCGGCGAGCGGCCGGCAATCGCGCCGGCTGTTTCCGCGGCAAACTCCCCCGGCTCGCCGGCCAGTGCCTGCAGGATCTCCTCGACGGTATCGCCGGCAAAGGCGCGGTCGATCACATCCCGGTTTACGGCAAGCCGGCTCTCGCCGGCATCGACCGCCATTGTCCGGATCAGCGCGCGCACATCTTCCGCAGAAGCCGAGGCGGGCAGCGCCGCAATCGCCTCCACCAGAGCCGGCAAGGCCGGGGATGCCACGCAGCAGTCGGCAAGGCCGGCATGGATCGCATCGGCGGCGCCGACGGCAAGGCCGGTCAGCCCCATCCATGTGCCGGCTTCGCCCGGTGCGCGCGGCAGCAGCCAGGTAGCGCCGACATCGGGAAAATAGCCGATGCCGGTTTCGGGCATGGCAAGACGCGTGCGCTCGGTGACGACGCGATGGCTGCCATGGGACGAAAGGCCGACACCGCCGCCCATGGTGATGCCATCCATCAATACCACATAGGGTTTGGGATAGCGCGAGATCGCATGGTTGAGGCGGAACTCCTCGCGCCAGAAGGTTTCGGCGCCATCGGACCCCTCCTTGCCGCTCTGATGCAGCAGGCGAATATCGCCGCCGGCGCAGAAGCCGCGCTCCCCCTCGCCCATGACGATGACGCTCGCGATAGCGGGATCGGCGCCAAATTCATCCAGGACCGAGGCGATGACCCGCACCATCGGCAGCGTCAGGCTGTTCAGCGCCTTCGGACGGTTGAGGCGGATGATGCCGGCCGATCCACGCCGCTCGATGATGACCTCGTCCGTGCTGTCCATGCAAATCTCCTGTCCTTGCCTCCGTCCATCCATAAGCCTTCAGCGATTGTCGGCAAGGATCATCTCGGCTGCCTTTTCGGCGATCATGATGGTCGGCGAGTTAGTGTTGCCCGATGTGATCGACGGCATGACGGAAGCGTCGGCGATGCGCAGCCTTGCCAAGGCCCGCAGCCGCAGGCGGGGATCCACCACGCTCTGTGCGTCGCCGCCCATGCGGCATGTGCCGACAGGATGGAAAATCGTCGTGCCGATCTCGCCAGCGGCACGCTCCAGATCCGCATCCGTTTCATAGGCCGGCCCCGGCTTGAACTCCTCCGGCCGGAACCGGGCGAATGAGGGCTGCGCCACGATCCGCCGCGTCAGACGAATGGAACGCACGGCGATTTCACGGTCGCGCGCCGCGGAAAGATAATTCGGGCTGATGACCGGCTGCATGGCGAAATCGGGGCTGCGCGCATGCACGAAGCCCCGGCTCTCGGGCCTCAGATTGCAGACACTGGCGGTAATGGCCGGAAAAGGATGAACCGAATCGCCGAACTTGTCGAGCGAGACCGGCTGCACATGATATTGCAGATCCGGCGTTTCCTTGTCCGGGCCGGAGCGCGTGAAGATACCGAGCTGGCTCGGCGCCATCGCCATCGGGCCGGAGCGGCGGATGAGATATTCCAGCCCGATCGCCGCCTTGCCGATCAGCTTCGTCGCCTTCTCGTTCAGCGTGGGCACGCCGGTTACTTTGTAGGCAAGGCGGAGCTGAAGATGATCCTGCAGGTTTTCACCGACGGATTTGACCTCGCGCACGACCTCGATGCCGGCCTTGCTCAATATATCGCCATGGCCGATACCCGAAAGCTCGAGAATATGCGGCGAGCCGATCGAGCCGGCGGATAACACCGTCTCCTTGGTCGCATAGGCACGTTTCACCACGCCGTCATGCTGGAACTCGACGCCGGTCACGGCATCGCCTTCGACGATCAGGCGGCGAACCTGCGCCTTGGTGTAGACGGTGAGATTGCCCCGCTTCATCGCCGGCCGCAGGAAGGCTTTCGTCGTGTTCCAGCGGATGCCGGAGCGCTGATTGACATCGAAATAGCCCGAGCCCTCATTGTTGCCGCGATTGAAGTCCGCCGTCTCCGGAATGCCGGCCTCCTTGGCTGCCGCCTGGAAGGCATCGAGCACGGCCCAGCGCACGCGCGCCTTTTCGACCCGCCATTCGCCACCGGCACCATGCATCTCATCCTTGCCGCGATAGTGATCCTCGGATTTGATGAAGTAGGGCAGCACGTCGTCCCAGCTCCAGCCGGCACAGCCGAGCTGGCGCCAGAGATCGTAGTCGCGCGCCTGGCCGCGCATGTAGATCATGCCATTGATGGAGGAGGAGCCGCCGAGCACCTTGCCGCGCGGATAGTTCAGCGAGCGGCCGTTCAGGCCCGGCTCCGGCGACGTGGTAAAACACCAGTCGGTACGCGGATTGTTGATGCAATAGAGATAGCCGACCGGGATATGGACCCAGTGATAATTGTCGCTGCCGCCCGCTTCCAGCAGCAGCACGCGATTGTTGCGGTCGGCCGAAAGCCGGTTGGCCAGCACGCAGCCCGCACTGCCGGCACCGATGATGATGTAGTCGAAGCGATCCATCTGCATGCCCCCTCACCCTAACCCTCTCCCCAAGGGGAGAGGGGATCATTTCGGTATTTGCCTCGATCCCGAATCCGGTGATCGTCAGAAATAATTTCCCCTCTCCCCTCGGGGAGAGGGCTGGGGTGAGGGGGTGTACAACAAGAACGCATAGGTTTGATCTTTACCGCCGATATTCGAACCCCAGTTTCCGTCCCAGCCGCGAGGCGTAGAATTCGCCGACGATACCCCGGCGGAAGAGCAGGACGCAGACCATGAAGACGATGCCGGTGATGATGGTGACGGGGAATTCCGAGGTTGCGAGATAGTTTTCCAGCGTCGCCACGAATCCCGCGCCGAAAATCGGGCCGATCAGCGTGCCGATGCCGCCGAGCAGCGTCATGAGGATGACCTCGCCGGACATCTGCCAGGCGACATCGGTCAGCGTCGCGAACTGGAAGACCAGCGCCTTGACCGCGCCCGCAAGCCCCGCCAGCGCCGCCGACATGACAAAGGCGCCGAGCTTGTAACGCGCCACGGAATAGCCGAGCGAGATCGCCCGCTGCTCGTTTTCGCGGATCGATTTCAGGATCATGCCGAAGGGCGAATTGATGAAGCGCCAGATGATCAGCACGCCGATCAGGAAGACGGCGAGGACGAAGTAGTACATGTTGAAGGAGTTGTTGAGATCGAGGACGCCGAAGAGGTAGCCGCGCGGCACCGACTGAATGCCGTCCTCGCCATGGGTGAATTCCGCCTGCAGGCAGAAGAAATAGAACATGTAGGAGAGCGCCAGCGTGATCATGGCGAAATAGATGCCCTGCCGGCGGATGGCGACGAAGCCCATGACGAGACCGAGCAGAGAAGCGCCGGCGACGCCGATCAGAATGCCGAGTTCGGGCGGCAGACCCCACTCCTTCACCGCATAGGCCGTGAAATAGGCCGCGCCGCCGAAGAAGGTGGCGTGACCGAAGGAGAGCAGGCCGGCATAGCCGAGCAGCAGATTGAAGGCGCAGGCAAACAGCGCGAAGCAGAGCACCTTCATGACGAAGATCGGGTAGACGAGGAACGGCGCCCAGATCAGGCCGACGAGGCCGATAACCAGCAATAGTTTCTGGATCGAGAGGGCGGGCTGTGTTTTCGGCTTCATTGTGATTAATCCAGCCATATCACGCATCCCGACCGAAGAGGCCAGCGGGCCTGAAGAGCAGCACGATCGCCATGATGACGAAGATGACGATATTCGACGCTTCCGGATAGAAGACCTTGGTCAGGCCCTCGGCAATCCCGAGCATATAGCCCGTCACGATCGCCCCCATGATCGAGCCCATGCCGCCGACGACGACCACGGCGAAGACGATGATGATCATGTTCGAGCCCATCAGCGGCGAGACCTGATAGATCGGCGCGGCCAGCACGCCGGCAAAGGCGGCCAGCGCCACGCCGAAACCGTAGGTCAGCGTCAGCAGCACCGGCACGTTGACGCCGAAAACCTGCACGAGCACGGAGTTCTCGGTGGCGGCGCGCAGATAGGCGCCGAGCTTGGTCTTCTCGATCAGCAGCCAGGTTCCGATGCAGACGATCAGCGAGGCGATGACCACCCAGCCGCGATAGACGGGCAGGAACATGAAGCCGATGTTGCGCGCCCCCGCCAGGGCAGCGGGAACGGCGTAGGGCTGGCCAGATGAGCCGTAAATATAGCGGAAAGTCCCTTCGATGGTCAGCGCCATGCCGAAAGTGAAAAGCAATCCGTAGAGCGGGTCGATCTTGTAGAGCTGGCGCAGGCAGAGCCGCTCGACCAGCGCACCGAACAGGCCGACGATCAGCGGCGCAACGATAAGCGCCGGCCAATAGCCGATGCCGGCATAGGCAAGCAGCAGATAGGCGGTGAAGGCTCCGAGCATGTAGAGCGCGCCATGGGCGAAATTGATGACCCTGAGCATGCCGAAGATGATCGCCAGACCAAGGCTCAGGAGCGCATAGAAGGAGCCATTGATGAGGCCGATCAGCAATTGACCGAGAAGGGCCTGGGCGGGAATGCCGAATATCGTCGTCATGGTTCAGACCCCCAGCACCTTGTGCAGCATGTCCATGCGCTCGGACAGCTCCGCGACCGGAAATTCCGAGACCATCTGGCCGTGATCCATCAGATAGAAACGATCGGCGATGCGGCTGGCGAAGCGGAAATTCTGCTCGACGAGCAATATGGTCATGCCGCGGCCTTTCAGCTTCTGCAGGACTTCGCCAATGCGCTGGACGATGACGGGAGCAAGGCCCTCGGTGGGCTCGTCGAGCAGCAGCATGCGGACGCCGGTGCGCAGGATGCGGGCCATGGCGAGCATCTGCTGCTCGCCGCCGGAAAGCCTGGTGCCGACGCTGTTGCGCCGCTCGTGCAGATTGGGAAACAGCTCGAAGATCTCGTCCAGCGTCATGCCGCCGGGGGCGACGACGGGCGGCAACATCAGGTTTTCATAAACGCTGAGCGTGGAAAAGATGCCGCGTTCCTCCGGCACGAAGCCGATGCCCTGATGCGCCGTCTTGTGCAGCGGCACCTGCATCATGTCCTTGCCGGCGAAGGTGATCCTGCCCTTGCGGGCGCGGACGATGCCGACGATGGTGCGCAGCGTCGTCGTCTTGCCGACGCCGTTGCGGCCAAGAATGGTGATGGTTTCCCCCTCGCCCACGCGCATGTCGACACCATGCAGGATGTGGCTTTCGCCATACCAGGCATTGAGACCCTGAACGTCCAGAAGCGGCGCCATCGTCAAGCCTCCTCCGTGCCCATGTAAGCTTCGCGGACGCGTGGATCCCGGCTGACGGCGGCATAATCGCCCTGGGCCAATATCTCCCCGCGTTGCAGGACTGTGACGTGATGGCAGATATCGGCAACGACGGAGAGATTATGCTCGACCATGAGCACGGCCCTGTCGCGCGCCACATCGCGGATGATGGCGGAGACGGTGTTCACATCCTCCAGCCCCATGCCGGCCATCGGCTCGTCAAGCAGCAGCACCTTCGGATCGAGCGCGAGCGTAGTGGCGATCTCCAGCACGCGCTTGCGGCCATAGGAAAGATCGGCGGCGATGGCATCGCGTTCCTTCGTGAGTCCCACGGACGCGAGAAGCTGCTCGGCACGAGCATTGAGGCTATCGAGGGCCGAAAGCGGCCGCCAGAACTGGTGGGCGAGATTGCTCGGCCGTTGCAGCGCGACACGGACGTTGTCGAGCACCGTCAGATGCGGGAAGACGGCCGAAATCTGGAAGGAGCGCACGAGGCCCATTCGCGCGACCTTGTCGGGCCTCGTCCTGGTGATGTCGGTGCCGAGCAGCGTAATCGTCCCGTGCGTCGGCTGCAGGAACTTGGTGAGCAGGTTGAATACCGTCGTCTTGCCCGCGCCATTCGGGCCGATCAGCGCGTGGACGCGGGCATGTTGGACGTCGAGATCGACATTCTTGACGGCGGTGAAGCCGCCAAAATCGCGGCGCAGTCCCCGGGCGGACAGGACCACCCGGGGCTCTTCATGCGGATGTGTCGCGGACATCGCCATGGGCCGGTCCGAACCTTACTGCTTGACGAGGCCGCAGCCGCTCTTGGCGGGATCGATATAGGCTTCCTTGCCGGGAATCGTCGCCAGCACGTTGTAGTAATCCCACGGCTCCTTGCTCTCTTCCGGCTTCTTGACCTGAAGCAGATACATGTCGTGGATCATGCGGCCGTTGGCGCCGACCGTGCCGCCGCGACCGAAGAAATCGTCGACCGGCATTTCATGCAGTTCCTTGGCGACGGCCTCGGTATCGTCGGTGCCGGCCTTCTGCACCGCCTTCAGATATTGCAGCACGGCGGAATAGGTGCCGGCATGGATCATGTTCGGCATCTTGCCGGTGCGGGCAAAGAAGCGCTTGCCGAATTCGCGGCTCTTGTCGTCGAGGTTCCAGTAATAGCCTTCCGTCAGCGTCAGCCCCTGCGCCGCCTGCAGGCCGAGGCCATGCACTTCGGCGAGCGTGAAGAGCAGGGCCGCCAGATGCTGGCCGCCCTGGGTGATGCCGAATTCGGAGGCCTGCTTGATGGCGTTGGACGTATCGAGGCCGGCATTGGCAAGGCCGATGACCTTGGCGCCCGACGATTGTGCCTGCAGCAGGAAGGACGAGAAATCGTTCGTCGACAGCGGATGGCGGACGGAGCCGAGAACCTTGCCGCCGCTTGCCTTGACGAAATCGCTGGTCTGCTGTTCGAGCGAGTAGCCGAAGGCGTAATCCGCCGTCAGGAAGAACCAGGTATCGCCGCCCTGCTTGACGAGCGCGCCGCCGGTGCCGACGGCGAGAGCATGCGTGTCATAGGCCCAGTGGAAACCGTAGGGCGAGCATTGCGCGCCGGTCAGATCCGTCGTGGCGGCGCCCGTGACGATATCGATCTTCTTCTTCTCCTTGGCGACCGCCTGCACGGCCAGCGCGACCGATGAGGTCGTCAGCTCCATGATGGCGTCGACCTTGTCCTGGTCGTACCACTGGCGGGCGATGTTGGAGGCGATATCGGGCTTGTTCTGGTGATCGGCGTCGACGATCTCGATCGGCACGCCGAGAACCTTGCCGCCGAAATCCTCTGCGGCCATCTTGGCCGCCTCGACCGAGGACTTGCCACCGAAATCCGCATAGACGCCGGATTGGTCGTTGAGGATGCCGATCTTGACGACACCATCGGATGCGCCGTCGGCAAAGGCCGCGGTGCCGGTTGCAAGCAGAAATGCCAGGGATGCAATAAGACTCTTTCGCATATCCTCTCCTCCCAGAGATTTGGCAAAAATGAATCTGTTCAAAATTGGCCAGCCGTTTTCCTCAAAACGACTTTTCCCGACACGGAGGATCACGGAATTCGCGCATTGACGCAAGTCGCGATTGCAACTAATTCCAAACAATGTCTGTTCATTTTTGAACAGAAAGGGGTGACATGAAAAACGCGCCGCACTTCACCTGGGACGATCTGCAGTTTTTTCTCGCGGTGGCACGGACCGGGCAGCTTTCGACCGCGGCGCGGCAACTGCGCACCAGCCACGCCACCGTTTCGCGCCGCATCGACCGGCTGGAATTCGCCCTCAAGGTCAAGCTTTTCGAGCGCAATCCGCGCGGTTACATGCTGACCGCGATGGGCCAACGCTTCATCGACACGGCCGAACGCATGGAGCAGGAAACCGAGCGTCTTCGGGCCGATCTTTCCGCAGGATCGGCGGCGCAGCGGGGCGTGGTGCGCATCAGCGCGCCGGAAGGCTTTTCAAACTTCTTCTTCACCAGCGTCCTGCCTGAATTCTCGGACAGGCATCCGAACATTTCGCTGGAACTGATCACCATCCAGCAGATCATGTCGCTCTCGCGCAAGGAGGCCGATATCGTCGTGGTGCTCGATCCGCCGAAGGCCGGGCCCTACTTCACCGAGAAGCTCAGCGACTATCATCTTCAGGTCTACGGATCGCGAGAATACCTCGCACGCCATCCGCCGATCGCAAGCCGCGACGACCTGCCCGACCATGCTTTCGTCGGCTATATCGAGGATATGATTTTCGCACCGGGGCTGGATTATCTCGGTGACGTGCATCCACGCATCAAGCCGCAATTCCAGAGTTCGAGCATATTTGCGCAGCTGACGGCGACGAAGAACGGCCAGGGGCTCTGCGTGCTGCCGTTCTTCATCGCCGGCAAGCATGCGGACCTGCAGGTGGTGCTGCCGCACGAGGTCGATCTCAGGCGTCATTACTGGATTACCTGCCACCGCGACCTGCGGCAGTCGCCGCGCGTGCGCACCGTCATCGGCTTTCTGACGGATGTCGTGCAGCAGAACGCGCCGGCCTTTCTCGGCCCCTGGAGAACCCCCGAGAGTTGAGGTGTCCGCCCGTTACAGGATGCTCGGGGCGGCGTAGATCTTCTTGAGCCCGGCCGCATCGAAGCCGGCGCGTTCGGCAAGGCGAAGCTCCCAATCGAGCGACGAGCGGACGATGGTTTCAAGGCTATTGTATTCCGGCGTCCAGCCCAGCTCGCGACGGGCGAGCGTGGCGTCCGCGACAACGCTCGCCATATCGCCGGGCCGGCGCGGCGCGATGTGGATGCGGAAGGCGCGACCATGAACGCGCATGACCATATTGAGCACATCGAGCACGGAATAGCCCTGACCATAGCCGCAATTGGCAACCAGCGACCGGCCGCCCTCGCGCAGATGCCGCAATGCCACCAGATGGGCTTCGACGAGATCGCTGACGTGGATATAGTCGCGAACGCCGGTGCCGTCATGCGTCGCATAATCGGTGCCGTAGATATCGACCTGACGGCGGCGTCCAAGAGCCGCCTCGCAGGCGACCTTGATGAGATGGGTCGCGCCGTCGGTCGACTGACCGGCCCGGCCCAGCGGATCGGCGCCGGCGACGTTGAAATAACGCAGCGCCACATAGCGGAAGTCATAGGCTGCGGCGGCATCGCGCAGCATCAGCTCGGACATCAGCTTGGACTGGCCATAGGGCGATTCCGGCCGCAGCGGCGCATTTTCGCTGACCGGCCTGTCGGCCGGCTGCTGGCCGTAGACCGCGGCCGTGGACGAGAAGACGAAATGGCGGATACCGGCCTTGATGGCGGCGCTCATGAGGATGCGGGTCTTGCCGGTGTTGTTCTCGTAATAGGCGAGAGGATCCTCGATCGACATCGGCACGACGGCCGAGCCGGCGAAATGAATGATAGCCTCGATGTCGTTCTCGGCAAAAATCATCTGCAGCAGCGCTTCCTCCGCGATATCGCCGAGATAGAAGCGGGCCGCGGGCGGGACCGCCCAGCGGAACCCTGTGGAGAGGCGATCGAGGACCACCACGTCCTCGCCCGCCTCCAGCAATCTCCAGACCATGTGGCTACCGATATAACCGGCTCCGCCCGTCACCAACACCGTCATGCTTCGCGTCCCAGCCAAGTCTTGTCAGGACCATATGGGGCCGCCTTCCCTGCGAAATTGATTAAAAGCGGGAGAGCTGGCGGGAAAGATTGCGGGGATGGTTAGGAGGGGATTTCGTGGATCGATTGCATTTTATCGATTGAGTGCGCGACGGCAATTTTGGTGGACGTGGAGAGTATTCACCCCCTCTGTCACTTCGTGACATCTCCCCCACGAGGGGGGAGATTGGTTGCCCGTGGCCACCTGCTGTTTACAAACCAGCATCGTGTCTGCTGATGCCTATTACTCTCAAAGGCCGAACGGCAAACTCCCAACGATCTCCCCCCTTGTGGGGGAGATGTCGCGACAGCGACAGAGGGGGGTGCGGACCATCCAAATCGAAAGCTGCCAGCTGCAGCGCACCGGCCGTCCCTACAAACCCAAAATATACCGGCTCAACTTCTCCGCCGCATCGGCAACCTGCACCGGATCGCGCAGGAAGCAGGCGCGCATGAAGAGTTCGCCACCCAATCCGAAGGCCGTTCCCGGCGCCAGGCCGACGCCGGTCTTGTCGACGATATCGATGGCGGCCTTGCGGCTGTCGGTGACGCCGTCGATCTTGAGGAAGGAATAGAGCGCGCCGTCGGGCTTCAGCGTCTGCACGCGATTGGTGGCGATCAGCGCGTCGCAGAGGATATCGCGTGAGCGCGTGGCCTTGGCGATGTTGGAGCGGACGAAATCATCGCCCTCGTTCAACGCCGCGACCGCACCCTTCTGCATGAATTGCGCCACGCCCGAGGTCGAATACTGCACGAGGTTTTCGATCACCTGGCCGAGTTCTGCCGGAGCGACGATCCAGCCGACGCGCCAGCCGGTCATCGACCAGTTCTTCGAGAAGGAATTGACGAAAAGGATCTTGTCGTCGGCTTCCTTGACGTCGAGGAAGCTCGGCGCGCGGCCGCCGGCATAGTGGTACAGCGCATAGATTTCGTCGGCCATGATCCAGAGATCATGCTTGCGCGCCAGGGCAAGAATATCCCGAAGATCCTGATGGGTCGCCGTCCAGCCGGTCGGGTTGGATGGGGTATTGATGAACAGGCCCTTGGTCTTCGGCGTGATCGCCGCTTCCAGGCGTCCGAGATCGAGCGCCCATTTGCCATGCTCGAACTGCAGCGACACGGGCACGGAGCGGGCGCCCGATATCTCGAGAGCAGCGGCGATGTTCGGCCAGGCCGGAGAGAGATAGACCATCTCGTCGCCGGGAGAGGTGATCGCCTGCACGGAGAGCTGGATCGCCTGCATGCCGGAGCCGACGACGTAGAAATTCTCCATCGGCAGAGACGTGCCGAAATGCCGGCCATAGTAATCGGCCAGCGCCTGGCGCAATTCGGGAATGCCGCGCTGCCATGTGTAGAAGGTCTCGCCGGCATTGAGCGAGGCCATGGCGGCGCGATTGATGAAATCCGGCGTCGGCAGATCGCCTTCGCCGACCCAGAGCGGCAGCAGGCCCTCGCGGCCGCGGGCGTAGTTTACCACTTCAACGATCCCGCTTTCAGGCGCTGCGAGCGCCCGCGGGCTGAGGCTATCTAGTATCGACATGCGAAGTCTCCGGTTTCTGCCTTCATAAAGCAGAGCGGCGGACAAATCCCATGACTTTGCCTTAGCGACCGATCGATTTTGGTGATGAGTAAAGCCCCGATCCTTGTGAAACCGGGGCTTTGACAGAGGCTCGGGAAAGCCGGTTCAGGCGGAACGTCTGGCGAGGAGATCGCGAATTTCCGTCAGCAGCTGAACGTCAGCCGGCGGCGGCGCTGCCTCGGCAACCTTCTCTTCCTTGCGCGCGACCTGGGTCTGCAGCGCGTTCACGCCCTTGACCATGAGGAAGATGATCCAGGCGAGGATCAGGAAGTTGATGAGGACGGTAATGAAGCTACCGTAGGCGAGGACCGCGCCCTGGGCACGGGCCGCAGCAAGCGTCGGTGCGTTGACCCCCGAGGCGAGGCCGATGAAGTAGTTCGAGAAATCGAAGCCGCCGAAAATCGCGCCGACGATCGGCATGATGATATCGTCAACCAACGATTTCACGATACCGCCGAAAGCACCGCCGATGATCACGCCGACGGCAAGATCCATGACGTTGCCACGGGCGATAAATGCCTTGAATTCATTAAGCATTGAGCAGTCCCCTTCGCGTTGCCGTTGAATTCGCTGACGATGATTAGCACCATCTTTTTCCTTATTTTTCAACAGCAAATTGGCGGCGAACCTTACTCAGACGCGAATATCCCAAGATAATTCCACGGGTTAGGCAATCTGTCCGTGCATGTGCGCACATAGATGTTCGTCAGTTGCGCGCAACGCAAGCGGAGTCGCCGCGCCTGTGCTGGCCGAAAGCTTCACCGAGTCGCGCGGCTGGTCCTTGCGCTTCCGCCTTTCAACGCTCCCTCCGGCATCACTTTCGCGATGAGTTCACGCACATAATCCGCACCGGGCGCCTGATCGAAAAGAATGCGGTAGATGATCGGCGAAATGACGTGATCCATGAGTTCCGTCTGGGTCGGAAAGGGTTCGCCGGTTTCCTCCGCCCGCGCGATGAGGACCGCGAGTTGATGCTGCGTATAGCCGCTGCATTTTTCCGCATTGGCGCCGTCGGCGGCGGAGAGAATGTCGCGCAGCATCCGTCGTCCGACGCCGGAGGCCATTTCGTCGGCATATTGCTCGACCCAGGCCTCCAGATCATCGCGGGCGCTGCCGATCCTCGCCGGCTCGCCTTCCGGCTGCAGGCGCGAGGCGGCCACGTCGGCCAGAAGTGCCTGAAGATCGCCCCAGCGGCGATAGATCGTCGACGGCGTCACATTGGCGCGCTGCGCGATCAAGGGTATGGTGACGTCTGCCCGATCCATCGTGGCGAGCATATCGCGGACGGATTGATGCACAGCGGCCTGCACTCTGGCGCTGCGTCCGCCGGGGCGGGGATTTTCTCTATAGCCCATAAGTCTTTGCCAATCTTTCCCTTTTGCCATTCGCGAACAACCTTGCGCTATCCACTAACGCAAATTATTTGCTTTTGTGCGTCGTGCATCCTATATCCGCCTAACGCAATCTTTTAGCTTTAAGCTAGGATATAGTCGATGACCGAGTCTCATTCCACTGTCCGCCAGCCGGTTTCACCAGCCGGACGTCTGGCGCCGGCCTATTATGCCGCAACGAGCGCCCTGTTCCTGGCCGCGTCATCCGTACCGACGCCTCTATACCGCCTTTATCAGCGAGCCTTTGCCTTCTCGCCGGTGTTGATCACGGTGATCTTCGCCGTCTATGCCTTCTCCCTTCTCGCCGCGCTGCTCATCGTCGGCTCGATTTCCGATCATCTCGGCCGCCGCCCGGTGATCTTCGCGTCGATCCTCCTCAATATGGTAGCGATGGTGCTGTTTTTAATGGCCAAGGGTCCGGATTGGCTGATTGCCGCCCGCATCGTACAGGGCTTCGCAACAGGCGCTGCGGTCAGTTCCATCGGCGCTGCCCTTGTCGATCTCGATCCCATCAGAGGATCGATCACCAACAGCCTTGCCCCGCTTGCCGGCATGGCCGCCGGTGCGCTCGGCGCAAGCCTACTGATCCAATTCGCGCCAGCCCCCACCTTGCTCGTCTATATCGTCACGTTTGCCCTGTTGGCGCTTCAGGCGGTGCTGCTTTGGCTGGTGCCGGAGACAACGAGCCGACGGGCTGGACTGCTTGCATCGCTGAAGCCCGAGGTGGCCGTACCGCCGCAGGTGCGACGGGTGCTGCTGGCGCTGACGCCGATCAATGTTGCCGTCTGGGCGCTCGCCGGCTTCTATCTGTCGCTGGTGCCTTCGCTTGTAACCGCAACGACCGGCAGCACGATGCCGCTGGTCGGCGGTTCCGTGGTCGCAGCCCTGACGATCAGCGGTGCGACCGCCGTCTTCCTGCTGCGCAAGAGATCCGCGGCCACGATCATGAAGTTCGGCATACCGAGCATGACGCTCGGCATATTGACCGTCATCGCTGGCATGCATGCGGCCGACGTGTCGATCCTCGTCTTGGGAACGTTGACTGCCGGTGCCGGCTTCGGCGCGACCTTTCTCGGCACGGTCAGAAGCATCATGCCGCTGGCAAAGCCGGACGAGCGCGCCGGGCTGCTCTCCGCCTTCTACATCCAGAGCTATCTCGCCTTCAGTGTGCCCGCCATTCTGGCAGGCTTCCTGTCGAAAACGCTCGGGTTTGCCGAGGCCGCCGATATCTACGCGGGGGCGATCCTTCTGCTCGTCGGCTGGGGCGTACTCGCGCTAAGGGCCGGTCAGGGGAAGCCGCTGAGTGTTGCGTAAGATTTTACTTACGATTTAGCCTTGCAATAAACGAGGCCGCTCCCGACAGGAGCGGCCCTTTATTTTGGGTCAGCTTCGGCTTTGCGCCTCAGGCCGCCTTCGTGGTCACATAAGGGTCGAAGCGTCCGTAAAAGGTTTCGCCCTTCGCGGCCATGTCCTTGAGCAGCGCCGTCGGCTGGAAATGCGGGCCATAGGCGGCGGCCAGCTTTTCGCAGAGCTCCACGAACACCTTCACGCCCATGCCGTCGATGTAGGACAGCGCGCCGCCGGTATAGGGGGCAAAGCCGAAGCCGAGGATGGAGCCGACATCGGCCTCGCGCGGGTCGGTGACGATGCCTTCCTCGATCGTGCGGGCCGCTTCGAGCGCGATGGTGGCGAGGAAGCGCTGCTTCAGCACGGCGACATCGACCTCATCCGCCTTCTTCTGCGGATAGAGTTCCTTGAGGCCCGGCCAGAGCGACTTCTTGGCCGGCTTCGGCGGATAGTCGTAGAAGCCCTTGGAGTTCTTCCGGCCCAGACGTCCTTCGCCTTCCACCAGGCCGGTGACCAGCTGCATGTGACGCGGGTCGACCGCCTTTTCGCCGAGATCGGCGACGGTGGCCTTCAGGATCTTGTAGGAGAGGTCGATGGCAACTTCGTCGTTCAACGCCAGCGGTCCCACAGGCATGCCGGCCATCTTGGCGGCATTCTCGATCATGGTCGCGGGCACGCCCTCGATCAGCATGTCGTAGGCTTCGTGGATGTAGCGGAAGACGCAGCGATTGACGAAGAAGCCGCGGGTGTCGTTGACGACGATCGGCGTCTTCTTGATCGCCGCGACATAGTCGAGCGCTACGGCCAGCGCACGGTCGCCGGTTTCCTTGCCGAGGATGATTTCGGTCAGCATCATCTTCTCCACAGGCGAGAAGAAGTGAACGCCGATGAAATCGGCCGGACGCTTCGAATTCTTCGCAAGGCCGGTGATCGGCAGCGTCGAGGTATTGGAGGCCAAGACGGCACCGGCCGGCAACACGGCTTCGACGGCCTCGATGACGGCCTTCTTGACCTCGCGATCCTCGAACACGGCCTCGACGACCAGATCGGCATCCTTCAGGTCGGCATAATCGGCCGACGGCGTGATGCGGGAAAGCAGAGCAGCACCTTCGTCTTGCGTCAGCCTTCCCTTACCGACTGAGGCCTTGACCAGCCCTTCGCCGACGCTCTTGCCTTTGGTTGCCGCTTCGATGTCGCGGTCGATCAGCGTGACCGGAATACCGGCGGCTGCGGTGACATAGGCGATGGAAGCGCCCATGAAGCCGGCGCCAACGACGCCAACCTTCTTCAGCTCGGTCTTCGGCTGTCCGGCCGGACGGCGGGCGCCCTTGCCGAGTTCCTGCATGGAGATGAACAGCGAGCGGATCATCGAATAGGCTTCGGTGGTCTGCAGCACATGCGTGAAATAGCGCTGCTCGATCTTCAGGCCGGTATCGAAGGGGACCTGCAAGCCTTCATAGACACATTTCAGGATGGCGAGTGCTGCCGGATAATTGCCCGATGTTTCGCGGCGCAGGATGGCGGGTGCTGCCGGCCAAAGCTGGGCCGCGGCGGGCGTCCAAATGCCGCCGCCCGGCGCCTTGAAGCCCTTTTCGTCCCAGGGTGCCACAGGTTTCAGACCGTCCTTGATCATCTGCTTGGCGGCTGGGATCAGCTGATCCGGCTCGACCACCTGATGCACGAGGTTCATCGCCTTGGCGCGTGCCGCCGTCAGCGACTGGCCGGTCGTCATCATCTGCAGGGCGGATTGCGCGTCCGTCAGGCGCGGGATGCGCTGCGTGCCGCCGGCGCCGGGGAAGATGCCGACCTTGACTTCAGGCAATGCGATCTTGACGCTCTTGGCGCTCGACGCGACGCGGCCGTGGCAGGCGAGCGACAGCTCGAAAGCGCCGCCCATGCAGGTGCCGTTGATCGCCGAGACCCAGGGCTTGCCGCAGGTTTCCAGCTTGCGGAACAGGCCGGTCATGCGTCCCACAAGATCGAAAAGCTTCTGAGCGGCTGCGGCCGGGTCCTTCGCCTTCTCCTCCTGATAGAAGGAGAACATCGACTTGATCATCGAGAGATCGGCGCCGCCGGAGAAGGAAGACTTGCCGGAGGTGAACACCACGCCCTTGACGGCGGCATCGGCGACGGTCGCGTCGATGATGGCGTTCAGCTCGTCGAGGATCTCGGCGGTGAAGACGTTCATGGACTTGCTGGGCATGTCCCAGGTGACAAGCGCGATGCCGTCTGCGTCGGTTTCGACGGTGAAATTCGTGTAGGCCATTGGTTTCCTCCCCTCAGACGCGTTCGACGATCGTGGCGGTGCCCATGCCGGCGCCGATGCAGAGCGTGACCAGCGCGGTGTTGAGATCGCGGCGTTCCAGCTCGTCCAGCACCGTCCCGAGGATCATCGCGCCGGTCGCGCCGAGCGGATGGCCCATGGCGATGGCGCCGCCGTTGACGTTGATCTTGTCGTGCGGAATGTCGAAAGCCTGCATGTAGCGCAGCACGACGGCGGCAAAGGCTTCGTTGAGCTCGAACAGATCGATGTCGGCGAGCGTCATGCCGGTGCGCTTCAGGAGCTTCTCGGTGACGTCGACCGGGCCGGTCAGCATCAGCGCCGGGTCGGAGCCGATATTGGCGAAGGCCTTGATGCGGCCGCGCGGCTTCAGCCCCATGCTCTCACCGCCCGCCTTCGAGCCGAGCAGCACGGCGGCCGCGCCATCGACGATGCCGGAGGAATTGCCGGCGTGATGGACATAATTGATGCGCTCGATTTCCGGATGCGCCTGGATGGCGACGGCCTCGAAGCCGCCCATCTCGCCCGGCAGCTGGAACGAAGGGTTGAGCGAAGCGAGCGCCTGCATATCCGTGCCGGGACGCATGTGTTCGTCACGGTCGAGAATGGTCAGGCCGTTGATATCCTTCACCGGCACGACGGAATTCTTGAAGTAGCCCTTTTCCCAGGCATTGGCGGCACGCTTCTGGCTCTCGACGGCATAGGCGTCGACGTCATCGCGGGAGAAGCCGTATTTGGTGGCGATGAGATCGGCCGACACGCCCTGCGGCATGAAATAGGCCGGGAAGTTGACCGAGGGGTCCATGAACCAGGCGCCGCCCGACATGCCAAGCCCGACGCGCGACATGCTTTCGACGCCGCCGGCAATGACGATATCGTCGGCCCCTTGAGCGATCTTGCCCGCGGCGAAATTCACGGCATCGAGGCCCGAGGCGCAGAAGCGGGAAATCTGCATGCCCGGCGCCTTGTTGGAATAGCCTGCCTCGAAGGCAGCGCCCTTCGGGATGACGGCACCGGCATCCATGACCGGGTCGACGCAGCCCATGATGATGTCATCAACCGTTTCAGTATCGAGGCCGTTGCGGTCGCGGATCGCCTCCAGCGTCTTGGCGGCAAGGCGAACGGAGGGCACTTCGTGCAGCGACCCGTCCTTCTTGCCTCGCCCGCGCGGCGTGCGCACGTGGTCGTAAATGAAAACCTCGGTCATGTCTCATCTCCCTGCGGCGGCAAGCCGTCTTTCAATAACTCTCCTTCTCCCCAGCGGGGAGAAGGGATTCCAGTCAAAAGGCTTCCGCCGCCAGTTCCATCATCGTGTCGGCGCCGGTTTCGATGCGGGCCTTGCGCAATGCCGTCTCCGGCATGATGCGTTCCATGTAGAACCGCGCCGTGACAAGCTTGTTCTTCAGATAATCCTCGCGCGCGCTGTCGCCGCCCGCAAGGCCCGCCTGCGCCGCCTTCGCCATCTTCGCCCACATGTAGCCGAGGATGACGAGGCCGAAGAGATGCATGTAATCGGTCGAGCCGGCACCGGCATTATCGGGCTTGGCCATGGCGTTCTGCATGAACCACATGGTCGCGGCCTGCACGTCGTTCAAGCCCTTCTTCAGGTGCTTGGTGAAGAAAGCCATCTGCTCGTCGTTGCGGTTCTCCTCGCAGAAATCGCCGATTTCCTTGAAGAGAGCCATGACGGCGCGGCCACCGTTCAGCGCCAGCTTGCGGCCGACGAGATCGAGCGCCTGGATACCGTTGGCGCCTTCGTAGATCATGGCGATGCGGGCATCGCGGACATACTGGCTCATGCCATGCTCTTCGATATAGCCGTGGCCACCGAAGACCTGCTGCGCCATGACGACGTGCTCGAAGCCCTTGTCGGTCATGACGCCCTTGAGGATCGGCGTCGCCAGGCCAAGGATATCGTCGGCCGCCTGGCGATCCTTCTCATCGGGAGAGCGATGGGCGATATCGGATTTCAGCGCCGTCCAGAGCAGGAAGGCGCGGCCGGCCTCGTTGAAGGCGCGGATCGTCATCAGCGAGCGGCGGATATCGGGATGGACGATGATCGGGTCCGCCTTCTTGTCCGGCGCCTTCGGGCCGGAAAGCGAGCGGCCCTGGATGCGCTCGCGGGCATAGTTGGCGGCATTCTGATAGGCGATCTCGGCGATGGAGAGACCCTGCAGGCCGACGCCGAGGCGGGCCTCGTTCATCATGACGAACATGGCGTTGAGACCGCGATTTTCGGCACCGATCAGGAAGCCCGTCGCCTCGTCGTAGTTCATGACGCAGGTGGCGTTGCCGTGAATGCCCATCTTGTGCTCGATCGCGCCGCAGGAGACCGGGTTGCGGGCACCGAGCGAGCCATCGTCGTTGACCATGAATTTCGGCACGATGAACAGCGAGATGCCTTTGGTGCCTTCGGGCGCACCTTCGATGCGGGCAAGGACGAGATGAACGATATTATCCGTCATGTCGTGCTCGCCGGCGGAAATGAAGATCTTCTGGCCGGAGATCTTGTAGCTGCCGTCGGCTTGCGGAACCGCCTTGGTGCGCAAGAGGCCGAGATCGGTGCCGCAATGCGGTTCGGTGAGGTTCATGGTGCCGGACCAGGTGCCCTCCACCATCTTCGGCAGATAGGCCTGCTTCTGCGCGTCGGAACCATGCACCAGGATGGCAGCGATCGCGCCCTGCGTCAGGCCCGGATACATCATCAGCGACATGTTGGCGGCGGAGGTGTATTCGCCGACGGCACAGTGCAGGACATAGGGCAGCCCCTGCCCGCCGAACTCTTCCGGCACGGCCAGACCCAGCCAGCCACCTTCGCGATAGGCGCGATAGGCTTCCTTGAAGCCCTGCGGCGTCGAGACGGTGCCGTCGTCGTGGCGCACGCAGCCTTCCTGATCGCCGGAATAATTCAGCGGGAAGAGCACTTCCTCCGCCATCTTGGCCGCTTCGCCGACGATCGCCTCGATCATGTCGGGCGTGGCATCGGCATAACCGGGAAGATTGTTGTAGCGATCCAGCCCGAGCACATCGTTCAGGACGAAGAGCGTATCGTTCACGGGGGCCTTGTAGACTGGCATCTTTCGAATTCCTCCAATTCGCCGCCGGACCTCAGAGTCCGGCCACTGCGTTACTCTTACAAAATATTGACGTTTGCGTAAACGTCAAATTCGTCCCGCGCGCTGAATTTTTGGTGAGCGAATGGCGGCTCATGGCTCTGGTCCAGGAGGTCATGCCGTAGCCGGCTCACAAGACTATCGGGGCTTTCGGCAGCAGAACCGAAATAAAAGGTTAAGACTTCCAGGAAACTTAACGAGTTGTTTACCACGTTTCGTAAATTGTACGAGATGAGCAGCAATGCTTCGCGTTTCTTCAACTTATCCTTTGAGGGCGCGCTGTCTTGCAGCTCTGTTTGAGGAAAGCCAATACATTTATCCCTTTCAGATTGGCGGGATACGGATAGCGCGGCAATGTCGCGATTTCCCGTTCCCTTCAGTCCGGTGGCCCAGGTGGTCCAAAGTTCAAGGCGAGCAAAAGACATGAGCGGATCGCGATCAAATCCTAGCAGCACGGGCGACTGGACGTCGCTGGATGCTCTGAGCCGCACGATCGAGGGGCTTGAAGCTCGCATCGAGGGACTGATGGGCACCGCCGCCTCGCGCGATGCGCGCCAGCATGTCGCCGCCGGTTATGCGCCCGCAGCCGAACGGGCCGCCGCGCCGGAGCGGGTATCCCCCCGCCCCGAACGGGAGCAGTATCCCAGCCGACCCTACGAGCGGCCGCTGCGCAGCGAGCGTCAGGACATCGATCCCCGACCCGATCCGCTTGCCGAAATCCGCCAGCGCCAGCGCGCGCTTGAGGCAAACCGCGAGCGGCTTCTCGCCCGCCGCGAGGAAATCGCCCACGCCGAACCGCAGGCGGCACGGCGACAGGCCGACTCCTATCCGGCCCGCCAACCGATGCGCGCCGCTGCCGCAGAAGCGCCGGTCGACATTGCCCAGGCCCTCGTCAACCTCCGCCAGGATCTCAAGCGCGACATCGCCGAAAGCGTGACTCGCGAGGTCACCGCATTGCGCGCCGAAATCCGCGATATCCGCGAAAACACCGAGGACAAGCATTTCGCCGCCGACGTGCGCGAAGATATGGCCCGGCTTGCCGACAGCATCAATCAGCTCGCCGGTCAGTCGGAAACGGTCGGCCTGAAAGCCGAGTTCGACGAGCTGCGCTCGCTGATGGACGGGCTTGCCCGCGAGGAATCCCTGCACCACGTCGAGCGCCAGGTGAAGGCGATCGATACGTCAAGCCTGCAGGACGAGCTCGTTTCGCTCGCCTATCGTCTCGATGACATCAAGCAGCATCTCGGCGGCATGAACGACAGCCCGGCCGTGCATGCGCTGGAAAACAAGCTGCTGACGATCGCATCCGCGATGGAAAGCCTCGGCTCCATGATGCAGCCGCAGGACCAGGCCATGCAGCGGCTGGAAGGCCGCCTGAGCGGCCTTGCCGACCAGATCGACCTGATGCACCGCGACGCGTCCCGGCATCGGCCGGCCGACGATCTTTCCGGACGCCTCGAAGCGCTCGCCATGCGCATCGACGAGCTCGGCAGCGCCAAGGCCGTTGCCCGCCTCGAAGAGCGCCTGGACCAGCTCTCGCACCTGATGGAGCGCTCGCAGAAGGCGGCGCCGCAGCCCGAACTCGTCACCTATCTCGCCGACATCTCCCACAAGATCGATGCGCTGGAGCACGGTTCGGTCGGCAACGTGCTGGCGGACCGGCTGGACTACCTCGCCCGCCGCATCGACGAAATGGATTTCCATCCGCCCGTTCCGGCCGCCAGCATCGACGACGGCGTGGTGCGCCGGCTGGAAGGACGCCTCTCCGACATCGCGGCACGGCTGGAAGCCAGCACGGCGGCACCGCCCACGGATACGCAGGCCCTGCGCAATCTCGAAGATCAGATCGCCCATCTCTCGACATTGCTGACGAACGAGCCGCGCGCTACCGCCGATCACATGCCAGCCGACTTCGACCGCCGCATGAGCGCGATCGAGGACTACATGGCGACCAACGACGAATACATCATCGAAGCGGCCCGCCATGCGGCGGAAACCGTCGTCGAAGCCTATTCGCGCGAAGGCATGGGCCACGGCGTCCAGGCGGCCGACATGTCCGCACTGACGGCACTGGCCGAAGACCTTCGTCATCTGGAAGACCTCAGCCGCGTCAGCGACGAGCGCACGCACCGCACCTTCGAGGCCCTGCACGACACGCTGCTGCAGATTGCCGACCGGCTCGATCATATGGAACATCGCAGGCCGGCGCCTGCCATGCCGGCTGCAACATTCGAAAGCGACGTCTTTGCCGAAGAGGAGATGCCGGCCCTGAAGCCGCCGATGGCCGCGCCGCCGAAGGCCGGCCCGATCATCCGCACGGTTGCGCCCGCCGAAGCCGCGGTCTCTTCCGAAACGGCAGTCGCACAGGCGATCGACGCCAATACGAAAGCCGAAATCAAGGCTGCCGCCAAGAAGAGCGGCAAGGCCAGCCTGTTCGCCAACCTTGGCAAGCGCTTCTTCACCCCGGAAAAGGCGGAGCCCATCTTCCCGCCGGACCGCCCGGTGATCGAACAGGCACCGTCGATCGATCCGGCCGACATGCTGCCTGCCGAAGAAGCGAACGAACTTCTGGAGCCGGGTTCCGGCGCGCCCGACATCAAGAAGATCCTCGAGCGTGTGCGTGCCAGCCAGACTGCCTCCCGCAATGGAAATGCTCGCCAGCCGACCGAAAACGAACGGGCCGACTACATCGCTGCCGCCCGGCGCGCGGCGCAGGCCGCCGCCATGGAGGTCGACCAGACGCAGCGCTCGGCTCCCGCCTCCAGGAAAGACGCCAAAAAAGGCGGCGCGTTCTCGCGCTTCCGCCGGCCGATCCTGCTTGCCATCGGCGCAGCGCTCCTCGCCATCATGGCTTTCCCGCTGGTCAACACGCTGACGCGCGGCCAGAAGGCACCGCCACCCGCCGAAGTCTCCACGATGATTGCGCCTTCGGCGAACGCCGCGACCGGCAACGTCGCCGCCAATGCGAACCCGACCGACGGCAATCAGCAGCCTGCCGCCGGCCAGTCCGCAGCGGCCGCACCCGCAACAGCCAACACGGCACAAGCCCAGCCCGCGCCGGCGGCCGCCGATCCCGCACTCGCGCCGGCGAGCGATCACTTGACGGCAGCCACACCCCTCGACGGCAACCAGGCGCCAAGCGAAACCTTGACGCCTGCCGGCAGCCCCGCGCCCGCGCAGCAGACGGCAGCCTTCGTTCAGACGGACAAGCCGGCCGCGGCTCCCGCGGCCACCCCGGCAGCGCCGGAGATCGCCGTTCCCGACGGCATTCAGCCGCCGTCGCTGGTCGCGGCTGCCAAGTCGGCCGATCCGGTCGCGCTCTTCGAAATCGGGGCACGCTATACCGACGGCCGCGGCGTCACCGCCGATATGAAGCAGGCGGCGAGCTGGTATCAGCTTTCGGCCGACAAGGGCTACGCACCCGCGCAATACCGCCTTGCCAGCATGTATGAGAAAGGCAACGGCGTCGATCGCGATCTGGTCAAGGCCAAGCAATATTACGAGCAGGCGGCCAATCAGGGCAACGCCAGCGCCATGCACAATCTCGCCGTCCTCTATGCTTCGGGCACGGCCGGACCGCAGGACTATGATACCGCAGCAAACTGGTTCATCCGCGCCGCCGATCTCGGCGTTTCAGACAGCCAGTTCAACCTCGCCATCCTCTATGCGCGCGGCAACGGCGTGAAGCAGGATTTGCAGGAATCCTACAAGTGGTTCGCGATCGCCGCAAAGAGCGGCGACAAGGATGCCGCCCAGAAGCGCGACGAGGTCGCCAACGCCATGAAGCCGGCCGATCTCGAAAGCGCACGCGCCAAGGTCGACCTTTGGAAAGTGCAGCCGGTCGACCCCAAGGCCAACGGCACCGACGTTCCCGACGAATGGACGACCGGCAAGGGCGTGAACACGGCCTCCATCGACATGAAAAAGGCCATTCGCAACATTCAGGCGATCCTCAACAAGAACGGCTTCGACGCCGGCACCCCCGACGGCACCATGGGCGACAAGACGGTATCCGCCTTGAAGAGTTTTCAGAAGTCGGTCGGCCTGCCGGCGGACGGACGGGTCACGGATCAGGTCGTCAAGGAACTGCTGGCCCGCAACAAGTAGCCGCACGGGCTTTCGCGAGAAGCAACCGAACAAGACAATGCCGGCGCGATCGCGCCGGCATTGTCTTGTTCGGGCAAGGCTCGACGAAGCCCCGTCGCATGCCATTCACGCGCTCTCCCGAAACAACGTCACAGAAAAGCGGAAAAAGCCGCGCTAGAGTGAGACCGGCCATTCGAAAACCGAAACGCACGGCTTTTCCTAAGGCTCTGGCAATGATTTCGGATTAAAATCCACCGTTTAAGGGGAAAATGGGCTTCGGCCACCGTGCCGGAATGCCTGCAAGTGGGAACAGCGAGTGACGATCTATCTGCCGATCGCAGAACTGTCGGTGAATATTCTCATTATTCTCGGCATGGGTGCAGCCGTAGGGTTTCTCTCCGGCATGTTCGGCGTCGGCGGCGGCTTCCTGATCACGCCTCTCCTGATCTTCTACAACATCCCCCCGGTCGTGGCCGTCGCCACCGGCTCCAACCAGGTCGTCGCGTCCTCGGTGTCGGGCGCGCTTACCCATTTCCGCCGTGGCTCGCTCGACCTGAAACTGGGCGCGATCCTGCTTGCCGGCGGTCTGGCCGGCGCGACGTTCGGGCTATGGCTCTTCGTGATCCTGCGCAGGCTCGGCCAGATCGACCTGATCATCTCCCTGATCTACGTGCTCCTGCTCGGCACCGTGGGAACGCTGATGCTCTGGGAGAGCGTGCGGGCCATGCGCCGGGCGGCCGGCAAGCTGCCGCCGTCGACGGCCAAGCCGCGTCATCATAACTGGGTGCAGCGCCTGCCCCTGAAGCTACGGTTCAAGAAGTCCAAGCTCTATCTCAGCGCCGTTCCGGTGATCGGCCTCGGCTTCTTCGTCGGCATGCTGACGCCGATGGGTATCGGCGGCGGCTTCATCCTCGTTCCGGCGATGATCTATCTGCTGCGCGTCCCGACCAACGTCGTCGTCGGCACCTCGCTGTTCCAGGTCATTTTCGTGACGGCCTTCACGACCATCGTGCAGGCGGCCACCAACTATTCCGTCGACATCATACTGGCCTTCCTGCTGATGGTGGCGGGCGTGATTGGCGCGCAGTACGGCGTGCGCGTCGGCCAGAAGCTGCGCGGCGAGCAATTGCGCGCGCTGCTCGGTCTTCTCGTCCTAGCCGTCGGCCTTCGCCTGGCGATCGCCCTCATCGTCACGCCGGCAGACATCTATTCGGTTGTCATGGAAGGAGTGAGCCGATGAGGCGCTTCGGCCTGATGATCGCTGCCACGCTGCTGCTTGCGCCGCTTACCGGACAGGCACAGGTGATGCTCGATCAGCCGACGACCTCCACCACGGCGCGGGAGACGATGGAGATCGGCACCTCGACCAGCGAGATCGCCATAACGTCCGACTTCACCGGCGCCGACCTGACGATTTTCGGCGCCCTTTCCAACACCGACCAGCTGCTTCTGGCAATCGGTCAATACGATATCGTCGTCGTGCTGGAGGGACCGCGCGAGAATGCAACGGTGCGCCGGAAGGAACGCGTCTTCGGCATCTGGGTCAACACCCGCTCGATGACGTTCGAACATGTGCCGCAAGCCTATTCGCTGTCGAGCACGCGCGCCGTCGACAACATCACCGCACCGCTCGAACTCAGCGATCGTGGCATCGGCGTCGACCATATTCCGCTGGCGCCGGTCGGCTTCGTCGGCAACATCGCCGACGTGCCGGAATTCCGGAACGCCTTCCGGCGACTGCAGAAAGCAGGCGGCCTCTACGAAAGCGACCCCGCCGGCGTGCGCTTCGTCAGCTCCTCGCTTTTCAAGGCGACGCTCAGAATTCCCGCCGACGTTCCGAACGGCGTGCACACTGTACGCGCCTATCTCTTCAAGAGCGGCAAGTTCCTCAGCGAGAAATACCTGCCGCTGCGCGTCATCAAGACCGGCATGGAACAAATGATCACCGATGCGGCGCATCAGCAGCCGATCGCCTATGGCGTGTTTTCCGTATTGCTGGCTCTCGTCACCGGCTGGGGCGCAAGCTTCCTGTTCCGGAAGAGCTAAGGCTCAGGCCGAGAGATTGCCGAAGCGCACGGAATAGATGCGATCACGGCCGAGCAGATGGGCGATCAGGCTCTCCCGCTCGAAAAGACCGGCCATGGCCTTGTGGCGAAGATCGAGGCCGCCGGTCATCACGCCGAAGGCCGGCATCAGCAGACGGGCGCCGTCGGTCGCAAAGCATGGGCGGCGCACCGACTTTTCGCGGCGACGCACGGTCGCCGATGGATGCAGGTGCCCGGCGATCTCGCCTGCCTGCTGTCCCGCCTTCGGTTCGTGGCGGAAGGTCAAGCCGCCATAGTGCATCTCGTCGACCGAATGGCCGGGAAGGTCGACCGTGCCGTCCGGATCGTGATTGCCATTGATCCAGATCCATTCGCGGCCGCGGGCCATATCGACGATGAGGCTGCGAAACTCTTCCGGCAAATGCTGCGACCCGATCCGATCATGAAAATTGTCGCCGAGCGAAATCACGAGCTTCGGATCGTAGCGGGAGATCACGGCGGAAAGAACGGTCAGTGTCGCCAGCGTATCGTAGGGCGGCAGCAGCATGCCACGGCGGGCGAAGGCCGCCCCTTTTTCCAGATGCAGGTCCGAAACGACGAGGATGCCGGCATCCGGCAGATAGAGCGCGCCCAACGGATCGCAGACGGCGGCCACGCCCTGAATGGCGGTCTCGACACCAGCGGCGAACGCGCGTTCGCCAGCTTGGCTGTTCAAGTTCCGCGCCAGCGCCAGCCGGTTGATCACGTCAGTTCATCCTCGTTCGTTTGCTTGCGCGATCCCTTCCGAAAACCGCACCGTGCGTCCCATCCGGCTGGGGACCATGCCTTATTCCATTGCCTCGCGGATCAGGTCGTCGGCCGCTTCCGCCAGCACCACGTCATGCGCCTCGCCCGGCACCGGCACCTTGCCGATTTCCAGCATCACCGGCACGGCGAGCGGGGAAATATGGTCCAGAGCGCGATGGGTGATATGGCCCTTGATTCGCTTCAGCATATCCGCAAGACGGCCAATGTCCAAAAGTCCCGTCGCCGCATCCTGCCTCGTTGCCTGCAGCAGGATATGGTCCGGCTCGTGGCTGCGCAGCACGTCGTAGATGAGATCGGCCGAAACGGTCACTTGCCGGCCGGTCTTTTCCTTGCCCGGATGCCGGCGCTCGATCAAGCCGGCAATCACGGCGCAATTGCGGAAGGTGCGCTTCAAAAGAAAGGATTCGTCCAGCCACGCTTCGAGATCGTCGCCAAGCATGTCCTCATCGAAAAGATCGGAAAGGCTGAGATGCCCGTTGGCGATCATCAGCCCCATATCCTCCAGCCCCCAGATGCCGAGCGAATAATCGGTTGCGACGAAGCCCATCGGCTTGGCGCCCGCCCGCTCCAGCCGCCGGGTCAGCAGCATGCCGAGCGTCTGGTGCGCCAGTCTCCCCTCGAAAGGATAGGCGACCATGTAGGCGCGGCTGCCGCGCGGGAAGGTCTCGATCAGGAATTCGTCGCGCTTCGGCAGCAGCGACTTGTCGTTCTGGATTTCCAGCCAGTCGCGCACCTGATCCGGCAGGCGGTGCCGCCGGTCGGGATCGGCGATCATCGCCCGCACCTGATCGGCGAGATAGGTCGATAGCGGAAACTTGCCGCCGGCATAGGAGGGGATTTTCGGGTCGAGCGAGAAAGCCTGCGACGCCAGACACTCGCTCTCGCGGATACCTTCGAAGCGCAGCACCTTGCCGGAAAAGAGAAAAGTATCGCCGGGCGAAAGCTGTTCGACGAAATATTCCTCGACCTTGCCGAGCGGCGCGCCGCCTCGTCCGAGCGAGCCCAGCGCATTGCGCTTCACCATGCGGATGTTCAGCATCGCCTCTTCGACGATCGTGCCGAGGTTCAGGCGATATTGCTGCGCGACCTGCGGATTGGAGACGCGCCAGCGCCCGTCCGCCATCTTGCGGATACGGGCATAGCGCTCGTAGGTCCTGAGCGCATAGCCTCCGGTGGCGACGAAATCGACGATACGCTCGAAGGTTTCCCAGGAAAGCCCGGCATAGGGAGCGGCACTCTGCACCTCGTCATAAAGTTCGAGCATGTCGAAGGGCTCGGCGCAGGCCATGCCGAGCACATGCTGGGCGAGCACATCGAGCGCGCCGGCGCCGATCGACGGCGTATCCTGCGCGCCGATGTAATTGGCATCGAGTGCTGCCTGACACTCCATGACCTCGAAGCGATTGGCGGGCACGAGGATCGCCTTCGAGGGCTCGTCCATGCGGTGGTTGGCGCGGCCGATGCGCTGGGCAAGGCGGCTGGCGCCCTTCGGCGCGCCGACATGGATGACGAGATCCACATCGCCCCAGTCGATGCCGAGATCGAGCGTCGAGGTGGCGACGACGGCGCGCAGCCGGTTTTCCGCCATGGCCGCCTCCACCTTGCGGCGCTGGCCGACATCGAGCGAGCCGTGATGAAGCGCGATCGGCAGATTGTCGTCATTGGCCGACCACAGCTCCTGAAACAGCATTTCGGCCTGCGAACGCGTGTTGACGAAAAGCAGCGTCGTGCGATGCGCCTTCAGCTCGCGATAGATATCGGGGATCGCATATTTGGCGGAATGGCCGGACCAGGGGATGCGCTCTTCCGTCGACAGGATCGAGATATCGGGCTTGGCGCCGCCCTCGACGATGACGAGGCCGGCGTGGCGCTCCTCCCCCGGCTCCTGCGCCACCAGCCACTTCTGCAGGTCCATCGGGTCGGCGACCGTCGCCGAAAGACCGATGGTCTGCACGCGCGGCGCCAGTTTGCGGATGCGGGCGAGGCCGAGCGACAGCATGTGGCCGCGCTTCGATGTGACGAGCGAGTGCAACTCGTCGAAGACGATGTATTTCAGATCCTTGAAGAAGCGTTCGGCCTCGCGATTGGCGAGCAGCAGCGCCACCTGCTCCGGTGTCGTCAGCAGGATATCGGGCGGATTGAGCTTCTGCCGCTGCCGCTTGCCGCTGGGCGTGTCGCCCGTGCGGTTTTCGACCGATACAGGCAGGCCCATTTCAGAGACGGGCTTCATCAGATTGCGCTCGATATCGACGGCGAGCGCCTTCAGCGGCGAAATATAAAGCGTGTGGATACCAGTGAAGGCCGAACCCGGCGGGATCTTGCCGCGACGGGTGAGATCGGTGAGCGACGGCAAGAAGCCGGCCAGCGTCTTGCCCGCACCGGTGGGCGCAATCAACAACGTGCTTTCGCCGGCCTCGGCGCGGGCAAGCAATTCGAGCTGATGGGTACGCGGCTGCCAGCCCTTTTCCGCAAACCAGCGGGTGAAGGGGGCAGGCATGGCAAGGGGGCGGTCGGCGTCGATCTGGTCCACAAGGTTCAATGTAGTGGATATGCAGCGGATGAGAAGCGGGGCGTGTTATTGGCCTTGGGGTTTTGGGAGATACACATCCCCATCGCGACATCTCCTCCACGAGGAGGGCAATTGCATATGAGCTTACACGGTAGCCGCCCCCTTCTCCCCCACGGGGAGAAGGTGCCGACAGGCGGATGAGGGGGTGCCTGCCAAGAGCACGAAAATCCATGAATTCAGGTCGGAAAGCCCCCTCATCCGACCCTTCGGGCCACCTTCTCCCCAAGGGGAGAAGGAACTTCCGATGCTGACCCAGCCACAGGCAATTACCCTGCTCTCAAGGGGGAGATGTTCCGAAAGAGATAGAAGAGCGCGCGGGGGTACGGCACATAGAACGGCAGTTTTTGGCGCCAACTGCAAAGACTTGACTCCCGCCATAATCATAGATAAAAAATATCCATGATTAGAAGGACATGAAGATGAAGCTCGGAGACGGCGTCGAACAGTCCATCCATTGCGTGGCCATGCTGGCAGGATTGTCGGATGGCGGCGTGCTGTCGGCGGCGGCGCTTGCCGAATTCCATAGCGTCTCCGTCAGCTACCTCTTGAAGCATCTGCAGGCGCTTTCGGGTGCCGGCATCCTTGATACCGTGCCGGGACCGAAGGGCGGCTATCGGCTGGCGCGCAAGGCGGAGACGATCAGCCTGCTCGATATCGTGCTGGCGGCCGAAGGCCCCGCACCCGCCTTCCGCTGCGCCGAAATCCGGCAGCGCGGCCCGAACCCGCTGGAAGGACGTTACTTCGCCAAGCCCTGCGGCATCAATGCCGCCATGCTGGCGGCCGAGCGCGTCTATCGTGCCGAATTGGCCAAGACGAGCATTGCCGACGTGCTGACCGATCTCAGGCAGACGGATATGGACGGCGGTATCGCCGCGAGAGGCTGCGCTTTTCTCGAATTGCATGAACGCAAGACCAGAAACTGAACCCACGAAAGTTTACCCAAGGAGAAGAGCATGCATCCCCGCTTTAACTTCGCCAAAGCCTCACCCGAGTCCTACAAGGCGGTGTCCGCCCTGGAAAACTTCGTGCAGACCTGCGGCCTCGAGCGCCGCTTCATCCACCTCATCAAGCTTCGCGCCTCGCAGATCAACGGCTGTGCCTATTGCGTCGACATGCATGTGAAGGAGGCGCGGCACGACGGCCTCAGCGAGCAGTGGATCAATCTGATGTGCGTCTGGTGGGAATCGCCCGTCTACGACGACCGCGAACGCGCGCTGCTTCGCTGGGTCGACTCGGTCACGAAGATCGCCCAGACCGGCATTCCGGATGCCGATTTCGAGCCTCTGAAGCAGCATTTCAGCGAAGAGGAGATCGTCAAGATCACTGTCGCGATCGGCACGATCAATGTCTGGAACCGGCTCGCCGTCGGCTTCCGCTCGCAGCATCCGGTGGATGCGGCAAGCAAGGCTGCCTGACGAGACAGATGCGGTTGAGAGGGGCATCGGCGGCTCGGCAAGTGCAAAAGCTGCGGCCAATCCTCAAATCATACCCCCAAGATACAATTATGGCGTCGATCCGGAAGATCGACGCCATAATCAATGCTTAGGCAGCAACCGAGCCGAAGCCAGCCGTCGGGACTTCCGAGATGGTCTTCAGAACCTGCGAAGCGATCTGGTAGGGGCAGCCCTGCGAGTTCGGACGACGATCTTCGAGGTAGCCGCGGTAGTCGTTCTTGATGAACGAGTGCGGAACGCGGATCGAAGCGCCGCGGTCGGCAACGCCGTAGCTGAACTTGTTCCACGGAGCCGTCTCATGCTTGCCGGTCAGGCGCATGTGGTTGTCCGGGCCATAGACCGCGATGTGGTCGTGCAGGTTCTTGTCGAACTGCGCCATGAGCGCTTCGAAATAGGCCTTGCCGCCGACTTCGCGCATGAACTTGGTCGAGAAGTTGCAGTGCATGCCCGAGCCGTTCCAGTCGGTGTCGCCGAGCGGCTTGCAATGAAACTCGATGTCGATGCCGTACTTTTCGCACAGGCGCAGCAGCAGGTAGCGCGCCATCCAGATCTGGTCGGCGGCCTTCTTGGAGCCCTTGCCGAAAATCTGGAATTCCCACTGGCCCTTGGCCACTTCGGCGTTGATGCCTTCGTGGTTGATGCCGGCTTCCAGGCAAAGGTCGAGATGCTCTTCAACGATTTCGCGGGCGACATCGCCGACGTTCTTGTAGCCGACGCCGGTGTAGTACGGGCCCTGCGGAGCCGGGTAGCCGGATTCCGGGAAGCCGAGCGGGCGGCCGTCCTTGTAGAAGAAGTATTCCTGCTCGAAGCCGAACCAGGCGTCTTCGTCATCGAGGATCGTTGCGCGGCTGTTGGACGGATGCGGGGTAACGCCATCCGGCATCATGACTTCGCACATGACGAGCGCGCCGTTCGTACGGGCCGGGTCCGGATAGATGGCGACGGGCTTCAGCACGCAATCGGAGCTGCGGCCTTCGGCCTGCATCGTCGACGAGCCATCGAAGCCCCACAGCGGAAGCTGCTCGAGCGTCGGAAATGCGTCGAATTCCTTGATCTGTGTTTTGCCGCGCAGGTTCGGCACCGGGGTGTACCCATCGAGCCAGATGTACTCGAGCTTATATTTCGTCATTACGCACCTCATAACAGTTAATCAGGCGAAGCAGGAAAACTTGGCCGGCGCGCCCGCCGGAAAATTCCTCACTACGAACGGCTGACAAGGAAGATGCATTTGCCGTGCCAGATTGCATCGACACCTGGCTTGTTAGCTGAGATTTTTATTATCCAGTCGTATTCGGGCAAGATTTGCGGGCGTCAACCGCCGGATTTCGTTCAAATCGTCGGCGTCGTTTCCAACCGGGTTGCCAAGATGTCGCAGGATCGAGAGCCTTGGAATGGATTGGAAAATTGGCAGATCAAAGAAACGGCATCCACCCCGCCATCGTCGATATGCCTATAATTTCATCATTTAGCATTTTTTTTAAGCGGAATGGTGATATTCGCCTTCGGCTTTGCTATATATGAGCTGTCTCTTGAAGCGCGCCCGCTTGAACACCAAAAAGGGAGAGACAACGAATGGCAATCGGTACTCGGCACGAAACCGCAAAGATCTATCAGTTTCCCGTCACGGCCCGCTCCACGGCGGTCAGCCAGCGTCCGAAGGTGAACCTTACCCCGGATATCGGCCCGACCATTGCGACGGCTGCGTTCGACAGCTGGTATCACGAAGCCGCGATTGTCGAATCCGACGAGACCCGCAAGCAATAGGCAGCGGCCTTACAGCGCTATGTAGCGATCCGAGCGATGATTGATCGCGACGAAGAGGTTGAGCGCGATTGCGCCGATCACCGAGCAGATGACCACCGGAGGCGTCGTTACCGCGAAGGCGACGGCCAGCACGCATAGATCGATTGCGAGCTGCACCAGCCCTGCCCTCACGCCGAAACGCTCCTGCAGATAAATTCCCAGGATTCCGACGCCGCCAAGGCTGGCGCGGTGACGATAGAGCGCGAGCAGCCCGAAGCCGAGCAGGATGCCGCCGAGGACCGCCGACCAAAGCGCATTGATATGCGCGACATCGAAGAGAAGCGGCTGCAGATTGGTCAGCAGCGCGGTCAGCGCAATGGCGATGAAGGTCTTGACGGTGAAGACCGGACCGAGCTGCTTCAGCGACAGATAGAAGAACGGCAGGTTGACCACGAAGAAAGCGAGACCGAAATTCACGCCGATCGCATAATGCAACAGAAAGGCGATGCCGGCGGTGCTGCCGGTCAACAGGCCGGCGCTCGAAAGGCAGAACAGACCGAGCGAGGAAATGAGGCTACCCGTCAGGATCCCCTGAACGTCCTCGGCCCATGAATGCCGGGTCGCGGATGTATTCCAGACGCCAAAAGCGCTCTTCGCGTTCGCCATGTGCTTTCCCTCTGTTTTTCAGGAATTCTGCGGAAAGCCCGGGCGACAATCAAGAGAAAATACGTAAGCAATGCTGACCTATTTGAAATTCGCAAGATTCGAATATTCAGGCGGATTTGCACGTAATGAACAGAATGCCGTGGACCGGTTTTCCGCCATCCATGCGAATGACGCTGCGGGCCAGGGCCCGCACGATAAAGCCGTGATCGGCCAAAATCTCCGTGACATAGGATTCCGAATGGGCAAAGCGAAGGGAGTCACGCAGCACATAGCCGGCCGGCTGCTGCGCGTCCTCGACTGAAAACGCAAAGATTGCACCATCGGCCGCCAGCCTGCGCACGATCGCCAGCACCCCTTGCAGATTGCCGAGATACATCAGCACGTCGGCGGCGGTGACCAGATCCGCGCGGCCGGCGGCGAGCCCGGCATCAAACATGCCGGACAGATCCGGCTCCAGCGACAGGTCGGCCTGACCGAGGTGGTCGTAGACATGCTTCTCAGCAGCCTTCGCAAGCATCCCCTTCGACAGATCGTAGCCTTCGAGCCGGTCGACCCTGTCGCGAATCTCGGGTCCGAGCAGTCCCGTGCCGCAGCCGAGATCGACGGCAAGGCGGAAATGGTTCGGGATATCGGCCGTCCCGGCAATCAGCGCTGCAAGCTTGCCCGGCACGCTGTAGCCGAGCTTTTCCACCAGGGAGGTTTCGAAGCGATCGGCATAATCGTCGAACAGCCGCTCGACATAGAGGCTCGGCGGCCGGTCGGGCACATCGCCGCCACCAAGGACCGCGAGCTTGAGGCGGGCGCCAAAGACATCGCCTTCATCGAGCGTCAGCACCTCGTTCAGCGCAGCTATCGCGCCCCGCGCATCGCCGGCCTTCTCGCGATAGGCCGCCAGCGTGAACCAGCCCGCCGCCCAACGCGGCACCAGCTCCAGCGCCTGCTCCATCAGTTCGGCGGCGCTCGCGGGCTCGCCGCTTTCGGCCAGCATCTTCGCATAGTCGGCGCGGCGGTCGGCGATGACATCGCCGGAGGAAAGCTGGCTCGGCAGCATATGTTTCATCCTGTTTGACGCCCGCCTTTGAACGCGGCCACAAAAAAACTCAAGTCCTATTTCAGGCAGATGCGAGAGCATCTTCTGCTTTTCTTCGAATCGCAAAAGCGCTCTGACCAGTTTCTTTCCGCATTCCGGACGGAAAACCGCTGGGCACTTGTCCTAGGGTCCATCGGTTTGAGGTGAATGCCGGGCAAAAGTGCTTGCGAGTCGCCGGCCCCGGCCCTATCTCAACACCACCGACCGCCATCATGGAGACGTCAGTATGTCCGATCAGGTGAACCGATTCCTTGGCGACTCGCCGGGCCGAACGCTGGTGAAGCTCATCATCGTGTCGCTCGTCGTCGGCTTCGTGATGAAGTTCTTCGGCTGGCGGCCGCTCGACTTTCTCTATGGCGTCCGCCGCTTCATCGTCGATCTCTGGCACAGCGGCTTCGCCGCGCTTGGCGAATTCGGCGATTATCTGATGCTCGGCGCAACCATCGTCATCCCGCTCTTCGTTATCCTCCGTCTGTTCAATTACCGCCGCTGACATGACCTTCCAAACACAGAATTGCACGCGCCGCGATGCGCTGCGCCTCGTTGCCCTTGCGCTCACTGCAACCGTTGCAAGCTGCGCCACGCCGCCCGCCAGGGTTTCCAATATTCCGGCCAGCGACCAGACCGCCTCGGCCCTGCCGCTCGTCAACGCGTTGCGTGCCAAGAACGGCCTGCCGCCATTGAAGATCGACACCGCCGCCAGTACCGCCGCCGTCTATCAGGCGCGGCGCATGGCGGATGCCGGCAAGATGGAGCATCTGATCGGCATCGGCGACGATTTCGGCAAGCGGGTCAAGGCCAGCGGCGTCAAGCTGCCGGCCGCCGAGAACATTGCCGAAGGCCAGCGCGACGTGAACGCCGCAGTGACGGCCTGGATCAACTCGCCGAAGCATTTGCACAACATGCTCGGCAAATATGACGGCCTCGGTGTCGCACTTGCCTATGCCCCCTCTTCCGGCGGCAGGCCTTATTGGTCCATGGTGCTGTCCTCGAACTGAGGAGGCATAGCGTAACATGGATGTCCAGCAAGGGAGCGGGAGGGTTCTGCCCTTCGACGTGACGCATCGGCTCGTGCTGTCGATCGCGCTTCCGATGACGCTCGGCTTCATGACGACGCCGCTGCTCGGCCTCGCCGATACGGCGGTCGTCGGCCATCTCGGCCAGCCGGACGCGCTGGCCGGACTGGCGATCGGCGCGGTGCTGTTCGACCTCATCTTCGCGAGCTTCAACTTCCTGCGCGCTTCCACGACGGGCCTTACCGCACAAGCCTACGGCCGCCACGATCGCCGTGAGCAGCAGGCGGTCTTCTGGCGGGCGCTGATCTCGGCGCTCGCCAGCGGCGGCCTGCTCGTGATGCTGTCGCCCATCCTGCTCTGGCTCGGCATCAAGCTGATGGGGCCGCAGGGCGGCATTGCCGACGCGACACGCACCTATTTCTCCATCCGCATGCTTTCCGGCCCGATGGCGCTTGCCAATTATGCGCTGCTCGGTTTCGTGCTCGGCCGTGGCCAGGGCCGCATCGGACTGCTGCTGCAGACCGTCATCAATGGCGTCAACATCGCTCTCGCCATTCTTCTCGGCCTCTGTCTTGGCTGGGGTGTGGCCGGCGTTGCCTGGGGCACGCTGATCGGCGAAACGAGCGGCACGCTGCTGGGATTGACGATCGTGCTGCGCAGCTTCGCAGGGGAGGAAAGGCCCGCCCGCGGCGAGTTGTTCTCGCGTGCCAAGCTCGCCCAGCTTTTCGCGCTCAACCGGGATATATTGATCCGCACCTTCGTTCTGATCGGAGCCTTCACGCTGATGACGCGCATCGGCAACAGCTTCGGTTCGGTGACCCTTGCCGCCAATGCCGTGCTGATGAACTTCTTCCTCTTGTCGGGCTACTATCTCGACGGGCTGGCGAACGCCGCCGAACAGATCACCGGCCGCTCGATCGGCGCCAACTATCGACCCGCTTTCGAACGCGGACTGAAGCTGACCGGGCTTTGGTCCTTCGGGCTGGCGCTTGCCGCCGCCGTCTTCTTCTTCACCGTCGGTCCGGCGCTGATCCGCCTGCTGACGACCTCGCAAGAAGTACGCGCCGCAGCCGGAACCTACCTGCCCTGGGCAGCGATCACGGGCCTGACCGGTGCGCTCGCCTTCCTGATGGATGGGGTCTTCATCGGCGCCACATGGTCGCGCGAGATGCGCAACAAAATGCTGCTCTCCTTCGGCGGTTATCTGATAGCGCTTGCCGCCCTCGTGCCGACGCTCGGCAATCACGGCCTTTGGATGGCCATGAACGCATTCCTGCTGTTTCGCGGCATCTTCCTGGCCATTGGGCTGAAGAAGCGGGCCGATCAGACGTTCCGGTTCGCCCAGTAGTCCAGCCTGGCATCGCGCAGGTCGCGGATCGAGCCGGCACCATCGCGGTCAAGCAGCTTCGACAGGCCGGTCACGACCCGGCCCGGCAATCCCGGCCCTTCGTAGACCATACAGGAATAGAGCTGCACCAGATCGGCGCCGGCCTTGATCTTTTCCAGCGCCGTTTCCGCCGACGACACACCGCCGACGCCGATGATCGGCAGCGTGGCACCCACGCGACGGCGCATCTTCGCCAGCACGACAGTCGACTTTTCGAAGACCGGCTTGCCGGAAAGACCGCCTGCCTCCTTCGCTTGCCGCTGGTCCTTCAGCCCATCGCGCGAAAGCGTGGTGTTGGAAACGATCAGACCGTCAAGCGCGTGCGACAAGGCCTCGGCGGCGATATCGTCCATGCCCTCCTCGGTCAGATCCGGAGCGATCTTGAGGAAGACGGGAATGCGGTTGCCGGCCCTCGTCGCTTCCTCGTCACGCGCGGCAAGCACGGCGGACAGCAGGGCCGAAAGGCTTTCCCGCGCCTGCAGGTCACGCAGGCCCGGCGTATTCGGCGAGGAGATGTTGGCGGTGAAATAGCGCGCCACGGAATAGAATCGGCGAATGCCCGCGACGTAATCGGCGATGCGGTCGGGGCTGTCCTTGTTGGCGCCGATGTTGACGCCGATGATGCCGTTACCGCGGATCGACTTGAGGCGCTGCAACGCCGCCTCGTGGCCCTCATTGTTGAAGCCGAGACGGTTGATGACGCCTTCGTCCTCCACCAGGCGGAAAATGCGCGGGCGCGGATTGCCGGGCTGCGCCTTCGGCGTCACCGTACCGATCTCGGTGAAGCCGAAGCCGAGCTTCAGCAGCGCCTCCGGCACCTCGGCATTCTTGTCGTAGCCGGCCGCCATGCCGACGGGATTGGCAAAATCGAGGCCGGCCACGGTCTGGCGCAGACGGGGATCGGCGTTGATGCGGCAAGCCGGCACAAGGCCCGATTTCAGCGCCGATATCGACATGCCATGCGCGGTTTCCGGATCGAAGAGAAACAGGCCGCGCCGGCCGAGATCGCGAAAGGCGCCGATCATTCCGCCATCTCCGGAAAAACATGGGCGCCATCGTCGCCGACCGGCAGCGGCTTTTCCCACAGCACGGCCGAAAGCGGCAGCGGCGCGTAGAGATGCGGGAAGAGATCGCCGCCGCGCGAGGGTTCGAAGACCAGCTTGTCGCCGAGCGCATCGCCATCGGCCGCTACCAGCAGCAGGCCGGTCTGGCCAGCGAAATAGAGCTCTGCGGTTTTCCTTGCCTGTTTCGCGGTGGAGAAATGAATGTAGCCGTCGGTCAGATCGATCGCCGCGCCATGAAAAACGCCGGTTTGTCTGGCTTGCTGCCAGAGCGCGTCCGGCACGATCTTGTAAACCACTGGCATGGCAGTCATCATCCCCATGTAGAGCTGTCCTGATAGGGCTTTGCACGAAAACATCGGCCGATGTCCACGGTTTCCGTGATGGATTTGGGGTTTAACGCAGAAAATCCGGAGGATGACATGACGAAGGAACTGAAAACCGGCCTTGCAGCCATGTTCATGCCCGCCGCTCTTCTTCTATCCCTGCCGGCTGCGGCGGCCGAACAGGATACGGCGCGTTTCCAGCTGGAGCGCAGCGGCGATCATTTCATCCGTCTCGACCGGCAGACGGGTGCCATGTCCATATGCCAGGACCAGGGCGGCAATCTCGTCTGCCGCATGGCCGCCGACGAACGCAGCGCCTATGACGACGAGCTGGACCGGTTGGCCGACCGCGTGACGAAACTGGAAAAGACGGTCGCCGCGAACAAGGGATCGGACCTGCCCAGCGATGCCGATGTCGATCGCACGCTCGGCATCATGCAGAAATTCATGCGCGGCTTCATGGGCATGGCGAAGGAATTCCAGAACGGGGAGCCGCAGGCCAAGCCGTTGCCGCAGAAGACCTGAGGACGGCAGATTGCGAGACGAAAGCAAGGGGATAAAGGACCGCATTCCTATGCCGGTCTTTACTCGCCAAAACGCCTCGGTTAACGTTTTTGAAAGAATTGAGCGCCGGGCGAGCCGGCGCGTGGATACCGAGCGGCGATGCTGTCACACGAGCAGATATGGGGGGCGATCGACAGGCTTGCCGAGCGGCATGCACTGACACCCTCCGGCCTCGCACGCCGCGCCGGGCTTGACGCCACGTCTTTCAACAAGTCGAAGCGGCTGAGTCAGGATGGACGCCTGCGCTGGCCCTCGACGGAATCGATCGCCAAGGTCCTGGATGCGACCGGAGCCAGCCTGGAGCAATTCCTCAGCTTCATCCGACCCGGAGAATTGCCGCCCCCCGGGGCGATTCATGAAACTTCTCCGGCCGGACACTCCATTCCCCTGATCGGCTTTGCCCAGGCGGGCGCGGGTGGTTTTTTCGACGACGGCGGATTTCCCGCGGGCCAGGGCTGGGACGTGGTGGAATTTCCGGTCGCGGCCGGGCAAGGGGCCGGGGTCTATGCGCTCGAGGTGCAGGGCGAAAGCATGTTGCCGCTCTATCGAGACGGCGATATTCTGATCGTCGAGCCGGGTGCCCAGATCAGAAAGAACGACCGTGTGGTGGTGAAGACCCGCGAAGGCGAAGTCATGGCCAAGGTCCTGCTGCGGCAGAGCCCGAAGTCGATAGAACTGCTGTCGCTCAACCCTGAGCACCCAAACCGCAGCTTCGACCTGATGGAAGTGGAATGGATTGCCCGGATCATATGGGCCAGCCAATAGGAAAGTTTTCTCGTTATGCGTCGTGATATCTGGCTTGCAGGCGTGGCAGGCGCGATCGCCGGTTCCTGGTTGACCCTCGTCGCGGTCCAGTTCGGCGGGCATGGTTTCAGCCTGCCCGGCCGGGGCAAGAGCGACACGGTGGCCGAGGGCAAGCCCGCCGCAGCCGCGCCGAGCGAGGCCCCCAAGGCCGATTCGACGCCGCAAAAGGCCATGGAGGCAGCGAAGCCCCCTGAAACGGCCCAGCCCGACAAGGCAACGCAGCCGGCCGCGGCAACGCCCGCACCGGCGGGCGACGATGCCGCCGGGACGCCGCGTGCCGACGGCGCCAAGCCAGAGGAAAGCAAGCCGGCGGCTACCGGGCCGGCAGCGCCGCAGGACGACAAGGTTCCCACCGATCCGGCGCGCTCGAGCGATGCAGCGACGAAACCGGAAAAGGCGGAGACGGCCGACACGGCGAAGGGCGCGGACACCGCCTCTGCCCCGGCGTCACAGCCAGACGAAACCACGTCGGACAAGGCCGCAGCCGCCCCGCCGGAAACCGCACCCGCCGACCAGGCCAAGAGCGATCCGGTGCCGGACAACCGGATACCGGCCGACCAGATCGACAGGGAGATGGCGGCCGCCGCGCATCAGACCCTTCCGCCGCAGCTCGCGGCTCACCCCCCCGCAGGTTCTGAAGGAGCCTCTGCCGATCCGGCATCCGGGCCGCAGGAGCAGACGACAACGATAGAGTTGGTCCGCCCCTTCGCCGACCAAGCCGGCCTGTTGACCCTCGCCGGCAGGAGCGTCCGGCTCATCGGCGTCATTCCGACCGATGTCGACCGCATGTGCACCGGCCCCAGCGGCAAGAGCTGGCCATGCGGCCAGGCCGCGCGCACCGCGTTCCGCATGTATCTGCGCGGGCGCTCGATCGATTGCGACGTGCCGGACGCCAATTGGAAAGGCACGGTAACAGGAGCCTGCCGCTATGTCCGCGTCGATCTCAGCGCCTGGCTCGTCCGCTTCGGCTGGGCCGATCCGGAACCCGGCTCGCCGCTTGCATCGCTTGTGGACGAGGCCAGGCAGAAAAAGCGCGGCATGTACGGCGACGACCCGCGCAGGAACGGAAAGTCGACGCTCGCGCCGCCCCTGCCCAAGGAAGATCCGCTCAACCCGATCTGACGCCTTGCTTCCGCCACCAGCTTTTGCCATGAGACGCGCAACTTTTCAGTCTGCCAAACTCAGAGGACTTCGCCTGTCATGAACAAGCCGCTTTCTGCTCACGAGGCCCTGATCTACGTCATGGTCCTGGCATCGGCCGTCGATCGCACGATGAACGACCGGGAACTTAGCCGGATCGGAGAGCTCATCCACGTCCTGCCCGTTTTCAAGGGCTTCGACGACGAAAAGCTGATTTCCGTTTCCCGGGATTGCGCCAAGCTTCTGGCCGGCAGCGAGGGGCTCGATATCGTGCTGGAAACCGTGCGCGATACGCTACCCGCGCGGCTTTATGATACGGCCTATGCGCTTGCCGTCGAAGTCGCTTCCGCCGACCTCTCGGTGAAGGCGGAGGAGCTGCGCCTGCTCAGCCTGCTTCGCGACCGTCTCGGCCTGGACAAGCTGACCTGCGCCGCCATCGAGCGCAGCGCGATCGCCCGCTATCGCAAGGCCTGATCAGTAGAGCCCGTAAGGGAAGTAGCGCAGATAGATTTCCTGCAACCTGCCGTCGCGCGAAAGGGTCGCGAGGGCATGGTTGATCGCGGCCGTCAGATCGGCATCCTGCCGGCGCAGCATGATGGTCATACCCTCTCCAAGGAACTGCTGCGAGAGATAGGGACCGTCGAACAGAGCGCAGCATTTTTCCGCCGCCGGCGACGAAACCCAGAAGGAAAGCTGCAAGCCATCGGCAAAGGCCGCGTCGACCTTGCCATCCTTGACCGCCGCCAGCAGCGCATCCTTGTCATCGAACGGCACCGGCTTGATCGCCGGGAAGAAGGAGGCCAGCATCGCCTCGTGCACCGTGCCCTTGACGACGCCGACGGAGCGGCCGGCCAATGAGGCGGCGGTCGTACCGCCGATCGGCGCCTTGAGATTGCGCACGAAACGGGCCGGCAACATCAGGAACGGACGCGAGAAAGCGAAGGTCTTGCGCAGTTCGGGCGTGACCGCGACGCCGGCGATCACCGCATCGCCCTGCGAGGCTGCGAGCGCAGCCTGCAACTCGCCGAAGGGCAAGGCCTGGATCTGGCATTTGTCCGCGATTGCCAGCTCGTCGCAGATCTTGCGCGCAAGCTCGACATGGAAGCCCGCGAGCTTGCCGTTCTGATCGAGGAAATTGAAGGGCGGGAAATCGATCGAGGTCAGGAACCGCAGCCGAACAAGTGAGGACAGGTCGGGTTTCGGCAAGCGCTCGCGCGCATCGAACAGGATCGGCAGGTTCGACGGCTTGGCCTGCTGGGCAGCGAGCGGCATGACAGACGAGATGGCGATCAGCGCCGCGCACGTCACAAGCCGGGCGATGGAGATCGGCGACGAAAGGCAAACACGCATGGTCTTGATCCGGCCTCCTGTCGTGGATGCACATTCCTGATTCACTGACACGATGTAACAGAGTCATGCCGCGGGGGGAATATCGCGCGCCGGAATGATGGCCGCCGCGCCTGCAGGATGAGTGGCGGATACCGCGCGCAGCGGGCGGTTGCGCGGCGTTGAAAGATCTTCAAAATTCATGGGAATTCACCATTCGCAGGCGCCGACGTTAGCAGTCGATTAAGCTCTGTTGATTGTACTCATGGCATCGACGACATCGGCTGGAAAGCGGATCGCATGATGCAGGTCGTCCGAACCTTTCGGCAAGGTATTTCGTAAACTCGGCTTCACCCGCGCATATCAGGCAATGTGCTCTCCCGGTCCATAACAGGCGGGCGGGCTGTTGATTTCATCCTGGATAGGGCACGGCACACGCAGGCGGACCGCCATGTTCAGGAACCTGAAAATCAAAACAAAAATGCTTGCCGTGATCCTGTTTCTCGGCGTTATTTCCTTCGTCGGCCTGTTGCAAATCGCCAGCGAATTCCGCAAGGCGGATCGGTCCTACAGCGCCTTCCTCGACAGGGAAGCGGTTGCGGCGTCGGAAGCCGCGCGCGCAAGCGCGGCCTCGCTCGCTTCCGTGCTGCAGGCAAGCCTGATGCTGAATTTCGATCCCGGCAGCGATGCATACAGGGCGGTTGCCGCCGGCAGCGACCATTTCGCCGAAGCGAGGCAGAGGCTGACGCATGCCGAAAGTCTCGTTCCTTCCGCAAAGCAGCCGATCGACGATATCCTTGCCGGCCTCGACGAATTGCAGGCCCTGACGAACAAGACCCTCGACCAGCGCAAGAACGGCGATGCCGAAGGCGCCAAGGCGACCATGGCCCTGGTCAACACCAGGCTGCTGACGCTTGTCGCGAACATGCAGGCCAATGACGACGCGCTGACGAACCGCATGAACGATGGCGCCGATGCCCTTTCGGCCGATCTCAACAGCTCCGTGAACTACACGCTGATCGCTCTCGCAGGCATGACGCTGCTCGCCATCGTCCTCGGCCTGTATGTCGCGCAGAAGAGCATCGCCACGCCGCTGATGCGGCTGCATCGGCGCATGACGACGCTTGCGAGCGGAGACACGGCAAGCGAAATCGACGGTCGCGAACGCCGGGACGAAATCGGCCAGATGGCAGCCGCCGTTGCCGTCTTCCGCGACAATGCCGTCGAGCGGGCGCGTCTGGAGGCGCAGGCCGAAGCGGACCGCACGCTCAGCGACAGCGAGCGAGCCCAGCGCGAGGCGCGGCAGGCTGCCGAGGCGGCCCATCTGCAGCAGGCGGTCCAGGCGCTCGGCGATGGCTTGAAGCGCCTTGCGGAGGGCGATCTCGTGACGCGCATCGACACGCAACTCGTCGAGCATCTCGACCAGTTGCGGCAGGACTTCAACAACTCGCTCGACAAGCTCAACGGGACAATGCAGGCCGCCGGCTCCAATGCCCGCGCCATCAGCGCCGGCGCCGACGAAATCCGCAGCGCAGCCGACGAGCTTTCCAAGCGCACCGAGCAACAAGCCGCTTCCGTCGAGGAAACCGCCGCGGCGCTTGAGCAGATCACCACCACGGTCAAGGATGCCGCCAAGCGCGCGCAGGAAGCAAGCCAGCTGGTTGCCCATACGCGCACCGGCGCGGAGCGATCCGGCGAGATCGTCCGCAACGCGATCGGCGCCATGCAGCAGATCGAAAAATCCTCGAGCGAGATCAGCCAGATCATCGGCGTGATCGACGACATCGCCTTCCAGACCAACCTACTGGCCCTGAACGCGGGTGTCGAAGCGGCTCGCGCAGGCGAAGCCGGCAAGGGCTTTGCCGTCGTCGCGCAGGAGGTTCGCGAACTTGCCCAGCGCTCCGCCAATGCGGCCAGGGAAATCAAGGCGCTGATCGCCACCTCGGAAACGCATGTGCGTACCGGCGTCAGCCTTGTCGGAGAGACCGGCAAGGCGCTCGATGCCATCGTTTCGGGCGTGCAGGAGATCAACCGGCATGTGCATGCCATCGCCGAGGCCTCCCGCGAGCAGTCGGCCGGCCTGCAGGAGATCAATACAGCCGTCAACACCATGGATCACGGCACGCAGCAGAACGCCGCCATGGTGGAGGAAAGCACCGCCGCGAGCCATGGCCTAGCGACGGAGGCGGCTTCGCTGGCAAACCTGCTCGCCCAGTTCCGCACCGCCAGCGGGGAGGCCTTCCGGCAGCCCGCGACCCCGGTCCCCGGCGCCGCTTCGCAACCCATTGCGCGCCCCGCGTCACGTCCGGTCGTCGCTGCGCGCATCCGGGCGGTGGATGAAGCCAGGGTGCGCCCGGCTCCCTCCCCGGCCCGTGCGCTCGGCCAGAAGCTGATGAGCGCATTCGGCGCCAGGCAGACGGCAGCGCCAAACGGCAAGGACGCGGACTGGACGGAATTCTAGAAAACAGGCAGCACCGGACAAAAAAGGCCGCCCGCGACACAATTCGATGGAGTTTGATTATCCGGGTGAGATTGCGCTGATCGGCTACTTTTTCGAAAGGGCGAACAGCCCGACATTTCGCGATCTGGCGCCATTCGCCTCTCCGCGCCGCTTCAGCAGTCGTGCCGGGGCACCGACATAGATGCCATAGGGCTCGGTCCTTCCCTTGACGACGGCGTTCGCGCCGATGACGCATCCCTTGGCGACGTGGGAGCCGCCGAGGATCTTCGCTCCCGCGCCGATCCAGACATCGTCTTCGATGACGATCGGCTTCTCCGTGACGCCCTGAAGGCGGATCGGCTGGGAAACATCGTCGAAATTATGATCGAAGGAGACGATCATCGCGTGAGCGGCGATGCGCACGTCGTTGCCGATGGAGATGCCGCCACGGCCCAAGAGGATCGTATATTCGTTGAACGACACATGATCGCCGATGGAAATGCTGCCTTTTTGCGCATCGAGGACGACGCCCTTGCGAAAACGGACCTTTTCACCGATGCGGATGCTGCCGCGTTTCCAGATGATCCTCGTTCCCAATGGAATTCTTGCGCCTCGGGCTATCGTGAGCACGCCATGCACGAAGATCGCTCGCAGCCTGTACAATGACGGTATAACGCGCATTCGAACGCTCCTATTCAGGGCGCCCATTTTGTCATGCTTGTCTGGCACCCGCCTGAATGAGTCGAAACATCGCGTGCGGAAATGGGCCACAATATGGCCCGATCCCTCTCATGGCTCACTTACGCGCGGCGATATCCGCGATCAATGCCACCACGCCGAAGCCTGCGGCGGCGGCGCAGACGGCAATCCAGCCGCCAAAATCCCAGGCAGGCCCTGCAAGCGCCGAGCCCAGCGCGCCGCCGAGAAAGAAGATGCCGACGAAAAGGCCGTTGATGCGGCCACGCGCCTCCGGTTTCAACAGATTGACGGCTCTGCGTCCCAGGGTCTGGTCGCCGGTCACGCCGACGTCGAGCATGACGGCGCCGGCGCCCAGGAGGATCAAAAGGGCCGCAGAACCGCCGGAGCGTGCCGCCCCGGCCCAGGCGGCCAGGGCCATGGCGGCAAGCACGATCAGATGCGAGACCAGCGTCGCCTGCCGCGTCCAGCCCCGGTCGCCCATGCGGCCGAAGACAGACGTCGCGGCGGCGCCGCCGGCGCCCACGAGCGCAAACAATGCGATGCCGGATTGGCCGAGGGAGAATGGCGGCTGCGACAGCCGCAGAGCGACGGAGGTCCAGAAGAGACTGAAACTCGCCATCATCAGGGCGGCGGTAAAGGCGCGCAGCCGCAGCACGGGCTCTTGCCGCAGCAATCGAAAGAGCGAGCCGATCAAGGCTCCGTAGCTTGCGGCGGCTAAAGGACGCCGCTCGGGCAGACGCATGGCCAGCGCTGTCGCCAGGAGCGCAAGCGTGGCGGCACTCGCGACATAAAAGCTCCGCCATCCCCAGAGACCGGCAAAGAGGCTTGCCAGCGGGCGCGATACGAGAATGCCGACCATCAAGCCGCTCATGACATTGCCGATGGTCCGGCCGCGATGCTCCGGCGGGGCCATCGCCGCCGCGATCGGCACGAGAATCTGGATGGCCGAACACGCCGCCCCCAGCAGAAAGAGAAAGATCAGCAGACTCCACCCCGTCGGCGCGAAAACGGCAGCGACAGCCATCGCCAGAGCCGACAGCAGCATGCGCAGCACCAGCTGCCGGTTTTCCACCAGATCCGCCAGCGGCACGAGGAAGAACAGGCCCGCGGCATAGCCGAGCAGCGAAGCCATGGCGACCAGCCCCGCGCCACTCTCGGAAAAGCCGAGCGATGGGCCGATGATGCCCACCAGCGTCTGCGGCGCGAAGAGATTCATGACGATGACGCCGGTGGCGACGGCAAACAGCAATGTCGAAGGCGGGGATGCGGCCACGGGCAATTCGTCTTCCGGCTCGCCCGCCAGACATTCGGGAACTTGGGACATGGGCTCTCCAATAATTTCTGGTAATATCGATAGCCACGTTTATCGCTTTGCTGCATAATGCGACAATTGAAATGAAATAATAATGATTATGCGAGATCAGCATGAATATCCATGATCTGGAAGCTTTCGTGGCAGTGGTCGAAACGGGTTCGATCGTTGCCGCCTCAGCGCGCATCCATCTGACGCAGCCAGGCATCACCCGGCGCATACAGAATCTCGAGGATACCCTCGGCATTATCCTGCTCGACCGGCAGTCGAAACCGTTGAAGCCGACGGCAGCCGGACGCGAGGCTTATGAACACGGTCGCCGCGTCCTGCGTTCGCTCGACGATCTTAAGGCCGGCGTTTCGCCCGGGGGCACGATCGGCGGCGAGTTCCGTCTCGGCATCATGCCGTATCTCTCCGAGGCGGCCCTGTCGGCCCCGCTCGACCAGCTGCGCGGCCAGTTTCCGCAATTGACGCTGCGCATCGCCACCGGCTGGTCGCCACAGCTCATCGAGCAGGTTGCCCACAGCCAGCTCGATGCGGCAACGGTCTGCCTGGCGGAAGGCGTACGGCCGCCGGAGAATGTCGTCGGCGATGTGCTGGGTGTCCATAGCGTCATTCTCGTCGCCGCCCCGTCGCTCGGCGTTCCCGAGAAGCCCCGGCTCGAAGATCTCTCGCGCTTCCCCTGGATCATGAACCAGAGCGGCTGCGGCTTCCGGGCCTTCATTCAGCATCGCTTCGAAGCCGAGCGCCTTCCCTTCGACGTCGGGGTCGAGGCCATGAGCGCGGATCTGCGCTTGTCACTGGTCGCGCGCGGCCTCGGCATCGGCGTCATGACGCCGGCAGCGCTGGAGGACAGCCGCTGGCGCAACGCCATCGAAATTGTCGAGGCTCCGGATTTCCGCCCGAAAGTGGTCAACTGGCTCGTGCATCGCCCGCCGGCCGGACGCCTCGCCCGTCCGATTGCGACGTTCGGCGAAGCGTTGATGGAAACGCTGAAATCGAAAAGACCGTTTCTGACGTGAAGATGCTGGAGCGGGTGAAGGGAATCGAACCCTCGTATTCAGCTTGGGAAGCTGCTGCTCTACCATTGAGCTACACCCGCGCGACACCGAGAGATGTCCACCAGTTGACGGCCTCTGTCAAGGCCGGGTCGGTTCAAAGCCGGAAATGCTTCGAGAGCTTCAGGCCCTGCGCCTGGTAGTTCGAGCCGAGGCCGGAGCCGTAGAGGCTGCTCGGCTGCTCCAGCATGTGTTCGTAGATCAGGCGGCCGACGATCTGGCCGTCTTCGAGGATGAAGGGCACCTCGTGGCTGCGCACTTCGAGTACGGCGCGGCTGCCGCGCCCGCCCGCAGGCGCATGACCGAATCCCGGATCGAAGAAGCCGGCATAGTGGACGCGGAACTCGCCGACCAGCGGATCGAACGGTGTCATTTCGGCGGCAAAATGCGGCGGCACATGCACCGCTTCGCGCGAAACGAGAATGTAGAATTCATCCGGATCGAGGATCAGCTCGGTGCGGCCGCGGCTGTAGAGCGGCTCCCAGAAATCGAAGATATCGTGCTGGGCCTTCTTGTCGACATCGACGACGGCCGTGTGATGCTTGCCGCGATAGCCGATCAGCCCTTCCTTGTCGCCGGCAAGGTCGATCGACAATGCGATGCCGCCGCCGGTGATGTTCGGCTTCTTGCTGGCGACCAGCGTCTCGCTCTCATGCAGCGCCAGCAATTCCGGCTCGGTGAGCAGGGCCTGGCCGACGCGGAAGCGGATCTGCGACAGGCGCGAACCGCGACGCACGACGATGGGGAAGGTGCGCGGGCTGATTTCGAGATAGAGCGGGCCGGAATAGCCGGCCGGAATCTTGTCGAACTCCTGCGCCCGGTCGGTGATGACGCGGGTGAAGATATCGAGACGGCCGGTCGAGCTCTTCGGATTGGCGGATGCCGACATGTCCTCAGGCAGGTCCAGCCGCTCCATCAGCGGTACGATATAGACGCACCCGGTCTCCAGCACCGCGCCTTCGGAAAGATCGACGACATGCAGCTTCAGCCGGTCGAGCTTGTCGGATACGAGATGGGACGGCCCCGGCATGAAGCTGGCGCGGACGCGGAAGGCATGCGAACCGAGCCGCAGGTCGAGGCTTGCCGGCTGGATCTGATCGACATCCAGCTCTCTTTCGCTCGTCAGCCGCCCTGTTTCAAAGAGCGCCGCGATGGCGCGATCGGCCAAAATTCCAGTATTGCGAGCCATCATGCCTCTTCCCCAGCGCATAAACCGGCAAGTCGAGAACAGGCTGCCGGGTTACACTCCGATTCAAAAATGCTACCGCGCCCCTTGCGCATCCGCATGGATACGCGGGCAGTAATTTGTCGCAGACAAAACCAAACTCGGGGAATTGACGCAAGCGGTCAACGGCAGTATTGCAACTTATCCCGTGGTGATTTGGCCGGTCGGCTTGCAGCCACGTTAAACAAATGGCTAAAAAGACCGGGGTTGAACCGGTCTGCTTACGCGACCGGTTTTTTTGTTTTGAAAGTGGTGATGGCATGAGCAAGACCTGGCGCCCCGCAACCCAGCTCATTCACGGCGGAACGCTCCGTTCGCAATTCGGCGAAACCTCCGAAGCAATCTATCTGACCCAGGGCTTCGTCTACGACACCTCGGAAGCGGCCGAAGCCCGCTTCAAGGGCGAGACGGACGGTTTCATCTACGCCCGTTACGGCAGCCCGACCAACGATATGTTCGAGAAGCGCATGTGTGCGCTGGAAGGCGCCGAAGAAGCCCGCGCCACCGCTTCCGGCATGGCCGCCGTTGCGGCCGCCATCCTCTGCCAGCTGAAGGCCGGCGATCATATCGTCGCGGCCCGCGCGCTCTTCGGCTCCTGCCGCTGGGTGGTCGAGACGCTCGCGCCGAAATACGGCATCGAATGCACGCTGGTCGACGGCCGTTTCACCGAGAACTGGGAAAAGGCAATCCGCCCGAACACCAAGGTCTTCTTCCTCGAAAGCCCGACCAACCCGACGCTGGAAGTGGTCGATATCGCCGCCGTCGCCAGGCTCGCCAACCAGATCGGCGCGAAGGTCGTGGTCGATAACGTCTTTGCCACGCCGCTCTTCCAGAAGCCGCTGGAACTCGGCGCCCATATCGTCGTCTATTCCGCCACCAAGCATATCGACGGCCAAGGCCGCTCGCTCGGCGGCGTCATCCTCTCCGACAAGCAGTGGGTGGACGAACATCTGCAGGACTATTACCGCCATACCGGCCCGGCCATGTCGCCGTTTACCGCCTGGACGCTGCTGAAGGGCATCGAGACGCTGCCGTTGCGGGTCAAGCAGCAGACGGAGAATGCGGCAAAGGTTGCAGATTTCCTCGCCGAGCAGACCAACAAGGTCGCCCGCGTGATCTATCCCGGCCGCAAGGACCATCCGCAGGCCGATATCATCGCCAAGCAGATGAGCGGCGGCTCGACCCTGGTCGCTTTCGAGCTCAAGGGCGGCAAGGAAGCCGCCTTCAAGCTGCAGAACGCACTGGAAATCGTCAAGATCTCCAACAATCTCGGCGACTCCAAGAGCCTGATCACCCACCCGGCCACCACGACGCACAAGAACCTCACCGACGAGGCTCGCGCCGAGCTCGGCATTTCGCCGGGCACCGTGCGCTTCTCGGCCGGCATCGAGGACAGCCAGGATCTGGTCGAGGATTTCGCCCGCGCCCTGGAGCAGGTTTCCGCCTAAAGCGGTTCCTCGTTTCACGGAATCGATGAACCGCTCTATCCCTTTGTTTTACGCGATTCCGGACTCTTGCCGACATCGCTCGAACCGCCCGGATTTGTTTTCCGGGCGGTTCGATCTGCCCTCGCCGGGCAGGCTTGCCGGGACATGGCCGCCCGTCAGCTCGCGGCCGTGAATTGAACCCGGCCGTTGTTCAGGAAGACCATCTTGTCGAACAGCGCCAAATCCAGAGGATTGGGCAGACGAATATCCTCAATACCGGGCAAGGGCTTCAGCGCCGGATCGTATGACCGATCGATCTGCGAGATGAACACGACGATCACGCCCCTTTCGCGCGCGAACGTCCTCAGCGTCCGGATCTGGGTCATCAGCTCCGGCTTTTCCCGCTTCTGATCGAGCAGCTGCAGATAATCGACCACGGCGAGCGTGCCGCGCGGTGCTGCGGCCAGCTTTTCCACGATATAGTCGGCACTGATGGCATCCGAGCTGTCGAAATCGAACAATGCGGCAAACTCGGCATGATCGGCACCGATGACCCGGAAGCGGTCGTGCACCATCCTTTCCGTATCTTCCAGCGTAAAGAGGATGCCGCGGTTGCCAGACCTCATGGCCTCGACGGCAAGCCTCAAGCTCATCAGCGTCTTGCCATGGCCGGGCCGGGCGCCGATTAGCACCAGATCGCCCGGCTTCAACCGCGAATACAGTTCGCCGACGGGAATGGCTGCGCCTGTCCTGGCCGCAAGCAAGCTCCATCCTTCGAAACCCTCGCCGGCCGCGATGCGATCCAGCGCGGCATGCAACGGTATATTCTGCTGGCGGGACAACAGCCTCGCCTTGCGTTTCAAATGATAAACGGGGGCGGAAAGCCTCATATAAACCTCCTATTGCGAGCGGTGACCGCAATCCCTCCTTATGCTTCTCACTCGAACAGTCGGTTCGGCTATCGATAGCCCCGCATGAAATATGCTTTCCCATATGGAGGGGGGAGGCGCGGGCCGTGCCAGAATCAGATGATAACCGAAATTCGCTCGTCGGAAAATCTCGCGCAGCCGCTTGCCCGCGGAACATAAGACAGGATCGAGTATTATAGGATCCTGATGTTTTGACGGATATCGGCGGATTCACGCGCAAAATACAAGTGCACCCGCAGTTGCGGGAAGCGTATCCGTGCGCAACGGGATTGTCCGCCTGGCATTACGGCAAACAAGACTAAATGACAAAAGGAATGAGATACTTCAGGGGAAAGACCACTAACCTTTTTCATCAGCCGTAATAGCTGAAGTTCACGAGGTTTCTCTCGTCATAGGCGAGATTTCATCACGCCGTTCCTTGACGGAACGGATCGGGTATAGGATACCGCTAGATATCCCGCACTTTGCGGGAGCGGTGGAAAGCGGATAATATGCCGCAGACATTGAAAATGTTGAAACAACGCTGATGCTTGAAGGAGCACGCAACGTTTCGGTGCAATGGCAAGGTATCAGGCATGTATCGCGCCCTAACACGCGACATCGAGGTTGTCGTCGAGCCGTTTTATCTGGAGGAGCAATCCGATCCGGACGACGATCGGTATGTCTGGGGGTATCGCATCGTCATCTCCAACCACTCCGAGAAAGCCGTCAGGCTGGTGATGCGCTACTGGCATATCACCGACATGAACGGCATGGTGGACGAAGTCACCGGCCCCGGCGTCGTCGGCGAGCAGCCGCATCTGAAGCCCGGCGACACCTACGAATATTCCTCGGGCTGCCCGCTGGACACGCCGTCAGGCATGATGTTCGGCCATTACCAGATGGAAACGGACGACGGGGAGCTCTTCCATGTCAAGATCCCCGCCTTTTCGCTGGACACGCCCAACTTGCTGCGCACGCTGAACTGAGCCGGCGCCGCAACCGGCAACGTCAGGCCGCTTCTATCTCGGACACTTCGAAGCGATAGGTCGTCGAGCAGAACTCGCAGGTCACGGTAATCTCGCCATTGTCCTGGCTCGCCTCGATCTCCTCGGCCGTAAAGCCCTTCAGGACGCCCTTCAGCTTGTCCCGCGAGCACGAACAGCGATCGTAGACGGCCTTCGGCTCGTAGACGCGCACGCCGCGCTCGTGGAAGAGGCGATAGAGAAGGCGCTCGGTGCCGACCTGCGGGTCCGTCAGCTCATCGGCATCGATGGTTTCCACAAGGCTGCGCGCTTCCGCCCAGGCGTCGTCCTCGACATGGGCGCGCACGCCGGTATCGCCGTCGCCGCCGTGCAGATCCGGCTGACGCATGCGCTCGGGGGCCTCCGGCAGGAACTGCGCTATCAGGCCGCCTGCCCGCCAGCGGTGACGCGGCTTGCCATCCGCATCGCGATCGAAAAGCTCTGCGGCGCCCAGACGCACGCGCGTCGGGATCTGTTCCGACTGGCGGAAATAGGTGCCGGCGATTTCCTCGAGCGAAGCGCCGTCGAGCGCAACGATGCCCTGGTAGGGCTGCGTGAAACGGCCCTGATCGATGGTGAAGGCCAGCACGCCCTTGCCCAGCAGCTGCTCCGGCTCGGTCCTGCCTTCGGCCATGGCCTTTGCCAGCGCCTCTTCATCGAAGCGGGCATAGGCGCGGACATTTTCCGGTGTCGAGAAGTCGGCGACCAGAAGGTCGACCGGACCGTCGCCCTTCGTCTGTACGGTGAACTTGCCTTCGAACTTCAGCGATGTGCCGAGAAGCACGGTCAGGACGATCGCCTCCGCCAGAAGGCGCGCGACCGGCGCCGGATAGTCATGCCGGGCGAGAATGGCGTCCAGCAGCGGACCGAGCTGCACGGCGCGGCCACGCACATCGAGACCTTCCACCTGGAAGGGCACGACGTGATCGTCACCGGCAAAATCGAACTGACCCAGCGAGGCGGCATTTTCTGCCATTGCTTTACTCCTACTGCGCCCGCGCCCTTGCGACGCGGCATCATATCCTCAGATCGCGCCCAGGCACCAAGCAAGAATCGACTTTTGCGCATGAAGGCGGTTTTCCGCCTCATCGAAGACAACGGATTGCGGACCGTCGATCACCTCGTCCGTCACCTCCTCCCCGCGATGGGCGGGCAGGCAATGCATGAACAACGCGTCTTTGCCGGCCTGTGCCATCAAAGCCTTGTTGACCTGATAGGGCTGGAAGACGTTGTGACCGCGTGCCCGGTGCTCCTGATTCATGGAAACCCAGGTATCGGTTACCACGCAATCGACGCCGGCGACCGCACGGTCTGCATCATGCGTGAGCATGATTTCGGCGCCCTCGTTGCGGGCCCAGTTCAGATAGTGATCCTTGGGCTCGGAACCAAGGGGTACGGCCATATTCATGCGATAGCCGAAGCGGGCGGCCCCTTCCACCAGCGAATGCAGCACGTTGTTGCCGTCGCCGGTCCAGGCGATCGTCTTGCCCTTGATCGGGCCGCGATGCTCTTCGAAGGTCATGATATCGGCCATGATCTGGCAGGGATGCGTGTCGTCGGTCAGGGCATTGATGACCGGAACGGTGGCATGCTCCGCCAGTTCCAGCAGGCGGGAGTGATCCGTCGTGCGGATCATGATCGCGTCGACATAGCGCGACAGCACTTTTGCCGTGTCGCCGATCGTCTCGGCGCGGCCGAGCTGCATCTCGGTTCCGGAAAGGAACAGCGTCTCGCCGCCGAGCTGGCGCATGCCAACATCGAAGGAAACGCGGGTACGGGTGGAGGGTTTCTCGAAGATCATCGCCAGCATCTTGCCGGCCAGCGGCTTGTCGGCCGTGCCGGCTTTCAGCGCCTTCTTTCGCACGATCGCATCATCGATGATGTTACGCAGATCCGCGGTCGCGACGGCCGAGAGGTCGAGAAAGTGTTTCGGAGAAGCCATGTCCTTACCTGTACTCCAGAAAAAACAACAACGCCCGCATGGGGCACGCATAAGCCCTTAAATCGGCACCGTTTTTAGGAAAGCTTATGCGATTCCTAAATGTTACCGCGTCCTTTGCGCGTCGTCTCGACGCACGGCGCAGCAACCGCCTCAAATGCGGGCGGTAAACTTAAGCCGATTTCTTGGTGCGGGCGGCGCGTACGCGCTCGGCGGCGCGCTCGAGGCGGGCAATGCCTTCGCGTGCTTCCTCCGCCGTGACGACCAGCGGCGGCAGCAGACGGATGACGTTGTCGCCGGCCGGCACTCCAAGCAGATGCTCGGCGCGGATCGCCTGCAGCAGCTCCGCCTGCGGAATGGCCGCCTTGACGCCGAGCATCAAGCCCTCGCCGCGAACATCCTCGACGATGTCGGGGAAACGATCCTTGAGCGAGGCGAGGCCCTGGCGGAAGACCAGCGCGATATCGCGCACATGTTCGAGGAAGCCGTCGGCCAGCACGATATCGAGCACCGCGTTGCCGACCGCCATGGCGAGCGGATTGCCGCCATAGGTCGACCCGTGCGTGCCGGCCTTCATGCCCGAGGCGGCTTCCGCCGTCGCAAGGCAGGCGCCGAGCGGAAAACCGCCGCCGATACCCTTGGCGACGGCCATGATGTCAGGCTTGATGCCGGCCCACTCATGGGCAAAGAGCTTGCCGGTGCGGCCGACGCCGCATTGCACCTCGTCGAGGATCAAAAGCAGGCCATGCTCGTCGCAGATCTGGCGCAGACCGCGCAGGAACTCGTTGGTGGCCGGGCGAATGCCGCCTTCGCCCTGCACCGGCTCGACCAGGATTCCGGCCGTCGCATCGGTGACGGCTGCGCGCACGGCATCGAGGTCGCCGAACGGCACCTGATCGAAGCCCGGCGCCTTCGGGCCGAAGCCCTCGATGTATTTTTCCTGACCGCCGGCGGCGATGGTCGCGATGGTGCGGCCGTGGAAGGCGCCTTCGAAGGTGATGATGTGGAACTTTTCCGGATGCCCCTTGGCGAAATGATAGCGCCGCGCCGTCTTGATGGCGCATTCCAGCGCCTCGGCGCCGGAGTTGGTGAAGAACACCTTGTCGGCGAAGGTCGCTTCCGTCAGCCGCTTCGACAGCTTCTCCTGGCCGGGCACTTCGTAGAGGTTGGAGAGATGCCAGACCTTGTCGGCCTGCGCCTTCAGCTCCGAGACGAGGTGGGGATGCGCATGACCGAGCGAATTGACCGCCACACCGGCTGCGAAATCGAGATAGCGCTCGCCGTTTTCGGTAATCAGCCAGACGCCCTCGCCTCGCTCGAACCGCAGCGGAGCACGCATATAGGTGTCATAAAGCGGCGTGGTCTCGGCCATGGCCATGTCTCCTCGATCACAACTTTAAGGACCAATCGCTTCCGTTTGATGAAACGGGTCCGAAAAAATCAAAAATGCCGCCTTGCGGCGGCTCGGGCACTATTGATGTTTTGCACCGCGATGTCAACAAAACTGGCGCTTTAGCAGGTGCGAGAAAGCGCTTGCGGGCAAAAGAGATGGGTTCGACGGCGCCTATTGCAGAAATGCCACGCCCGGACAGCAAGTTGGGGAAAACCTAGAAATCGATTCCTCAAGATTCCCGCGACTCTTGTCACGGAGTCAGCCTCACACTAGGTTAAAAACCAATTGCTAGACTGCATGCGGCGGAACTAGTCACCACAATTTTAGAGCGTTTCGCGCCTTGTTACCATGCGAGGCAATGGTGAGGGATTCTGCCATCGGAAACGCGACAGCGGAGACAGGGCATGAATTGGACAGACGAACGCGTCGAGAAGCTGAAAAAGCTATGGTCCGAAGGGTTGAGCGCCAGCCAGATCGCGGCGCAGCTCGGTGGCGTGAGCCGTAATGCCGTCATCGGCAAGGTACATCGCCTGAACCTTCCCGGCCGGGCAAAGGCCGGCGGCACGGCAACTGCAGCGCGCACCCCGAAGCGCAGCGCCGCGGCACCGCGCCCTGCCAGCTTCGGTTCGCGCGTGGCAACCCGCACCGTGGTTACCCGCCAGCAGGGCGCAACCATGCTGAAGGAAGAGGTCGAGGTCGATTCAGTCAACGAAATCCAATATCGTCCGGCATCGAACGTCGTCGTTCCGATCTCCCGCCGCCTCGGCCTGACGGAGCTGACGGAGCGCACCTGCAAGTGGCCGGTCGGCGATCCGCTGAAGGACGATTTCCATTTCTGCGGCAACGACAGCCCGGATTCCTCGCCTTACTGCACCTATCACCAGCGCATGGCCTACCAGCCAGTGCATGATCGCCGGCGCAACAACGGCTGAAAGCTATAAGCAAATTCAAAGTCATGACCTCCACC
>UBYA01000016.1 GCA_900469615.1 Hyphomicrobiales bacterium
AGCCCTATTCAGCTTTGACAATCTTTGTAGCCGGGTGCGTTCAAGGATGAAGCGCGACTTGCGAATGATACCAATGGGTTGTCACTCGCAAGGAAGATGCAATGGAACGCACCTACTCCCATATTGATCTGGATGAACGACGCAAGATTGCTCGCTGGCGGATGGCTGGTCTGAGCGTCAGTATCATCGCCGAGAAGCTCGGACGGCATCGATCGACGATCTTTCGTGAGATCAAGCGCAACATGTTCGTCGACAAGGTCGTTCCGGATCTCAACGGCTACTACTGCGTCGCGGCGCATGACATGGCTCGCGACCGTCGTGCGAAGCTACGGAAGCTGGCGCGCTACTCGCATGTGCGACAATCGGTGATCGAGCGGATCATGCACGGTTGGTCACCGCAGCAGATCGCCGGTCGGATGCGCTTGGAGCAACATCCGATCTCGGTGAGCCACGAAACGATCTATAAGTTCGCATACTCGGCTGATGGCCAAGCGATCAAACTGTGGCGGCATCTGCCGGAGCATCGTGCGCGCCGCCGACCGCGACATGCCAGACGCAAGCACGGACAAAGGTTTAGCCCCGAACTCAACATCCTGCGCCGCCCAGAGGTCGTCGCCGATCGAAAGCAGTTCGGACATTGGGAATGCGATCTCATTCAGTTCCGGAAGAAGTTTGGAAAGGCCAATGTGACATCACTCGTTGAACGGGTCAGTCGCTTCGCCATCTTCCTACGCAACAACGATCGACAGTCACGGCCGGTCATGGATGGTCTGGTTCGTACGCTGCAAGCCCTGCCCCACCTCGCCCGCCGTTCGATCACTTTTGACCGAGGAACAGAGTTCACCGACTGGCCCTACCTCCAGGCCAGCATTGGCACGCAAACCTAGTTCTGTGACCCGCAATCGCCATGGCAGAAAGGCACTGTCGAGAACACCAATGGTCGGGTCCGGAAATGGCTTTCGAGAGAGGGGTGCGTTCAAGGATGAAGCGCGACTTGCCGATCAGATCGATGCATCAATCCGGCCGATCCCCCATCCGCCCCGAGGCGATAATAGTAGCGGCGGCGGCCAGCCTATCCGATCCGGCGATTGCCTCAATGCCCGTCGCGCGCGACGGCCTCCTTGGGGATCGTGTCGACCAGATTCTTCCGGTGGAAGATGAAAAGCCCGGCGAGCACGATGATGACGGATCCGACGATGATCTGGGCATCCGGAATATCGCCGAAGAAAATGAAACCCAGGGCGATTGCCCAGACGAGCAGGCTATATTGCAGCGGGGCCAACAGCGATGCCGGCGCAAGCTTTAAAGATCGGGTGATCAACAGGTGGGCACTGCCGGCAACGACGCCCAGCGCCAGCATGGCCACGAAATCGAGTGGCGATGTCGAACGCCAGTTGCCGATGCTGAGAACCAATCCGGTGGCGAGAGCGCCCACCGTCTGCCAGGCAACGAGCGTTGCATCTGTCGTCTGGCGCAGCCGCCGGCCGAGCGCAAGCGTGAGAGCGAATGCGAAACTGCCGCCAAGGCCGAAAAGCGAAGGCCAGGAGAACATCGCCGCCGAAGGCCTGAGCGCGATCAACACGCCGATGAAGCCGACGAAAACGGCGAGCCATCGCCGCCAGCCGATCCTCTCGCCGAGGAAGAAATGCGAGATCGCCGCGACGTAAATGGGACCGGCCATGTAGAAGGTCATGACATCGGCAAGCGGAAGGTAGGCGACGGCAGCATAAAAAAGGCCGACATCGAAGGTCGCCATCACGACGCGCAAAAATTGTAGCGGCGGCCGCTCGACGTGAAAGAGCGCATCGCTGCCCTGTCGTGCGATCATGGGGGCGAGGATAATGAAGGAGCCGATCGAGCGGATAACGAGGAGCTGCCCGACGGAGAAACTCGCAACCAGCCATTTGGCCATGGCATCGTTCAACGAAAAGAGGAAATCGCCGAGGAGCATCAAAAGCATGCCGGCAATCACGAGATTGCCGGTCGCCGCGCCTTTGCCAACACGCATGCTGATTTATTCCTTGCGAATCCTGAATTTCCACTACCCCGGCCCTTGGTAGCTGGTTTTACCCTCCCCTTGCAAGACGCCTGCCCTTCCGGCCAAGGCGCGGAGTCGCGTCGTTCCCGGTTCTATCTGTCAGGGAGAAATGTTACGAATGTAACGACGCCGAAAGGGAAGGCAGCTGCCGCTGGCTGAGTTCCGGAAGGCCGCGGCGATCTTCCCGCAACGATTGAGCGAATATTTATAGATTATATTATAAGATAACATCCATATGAGTGGACCAGACTGCGCCGCCGACCGTCGGATAGAATCGTGCATGCCGGCCCAGGTGGGCCAGGATGCTCCATACGCTGTCATGATTGCATAACTGCCTGCCGATACGTCCGCGCCCCGAGTGAGAGAATGTAGATGACACAGCAGCCGGATAGATCGCCGAAGTCAGCGCGCGGGAAAGAAAAGAGCGACGACCGGCCGCTCCGGGATATGCTCGAACGGCTTCAGGCTCAATATCAGTCCCTCGCCGAGCGCTATGAGTGGCTGGAGGCGATGATCAACTATGTGCCGGACTTCATCTACGCGAAGGATAGGGACAGCCGTTTTCTCTTTGCGAACCGGGCCATCGTCCTCAACAACGGCTTCACGCATGTCGACGAGCTGATTGGCCTCACCGACGCGGAAATCCATCCGATGGCCGACGCCCACAAGATCGAGGAAGTCGAAAGGCGCGTCATGGAAACCGGCGAAGCGGACCTCGGCGTGGAGGAACGGCGCCTGAGGGGCGAAGGCTGGCTCATGATGTCTCGCGTGCCGCTGCGCGACAGAAACGGCAGCATTATCGGCGTTGTCGGCGCCTCTCGCGATATATCCGCTCGCAAGCGGGCGGAAGAGTTGATGAGTGCGCAGACAAAGCTTTTGCAGGATGTAGCGCGAGGCGTGGACCTCGACTTGTTTCTCCATGAAGCCCGAGCCCTGCTTGAGCGACTGCTCAACGGAAGCCCGATCAGCTTTGTTCTCGATGACGGGCAGCCGGCACCGATTGCTGACGAGGTTTGGGAATTCCCCATTTCCTCGCGGGATGGCGGCAGGCATGGGACACTGGTGGTCGCAAGGGCCGTGGACGACGAAACCGGTCTTACGGAATTCCTTGCCGGCATCGCGCAGACGGTCGGAATTGCCATCGACCGCCATCGCGACATCGCCCGTATCGCTTATCTTGCCGAACATGACGCACTGACGGGCCTGCCGAACCGCGCGCTCCTTAACCGCAAGCTCGGCAGTATGTTGGAAGTCGCCTCGACAGAGGGAAGGTCTCTGGCCGTTGCTTTTGTCGATCTGGATAATTTCAAACTGGTCAACGACAATCTCGGGCACGTCGCCGGCGACGAATTGTTGAAGGTGGTCGCTCAGAGGATATCGGCTTGCATCGGAGACGACGGTCTCGTGTCGAGAATCGGGGGAGATGAGTTCATTCTCGTCCTGGAGCAGAGCCACGATGCCGTCTACGACAGGTTGAAGACTATCCTCGATACCATATCGGAGCCTTTGACCATTGCCGGCGTAGCGATCCGGGTAACATGCAGCATTGGCGTGGCATGTGCCGCCGGGCATGGCGCTACGGCTTCCGAGCTATTCGCCAATGCCGACACGGCACTTTACCGCGTCAAGGAATCCGGGCGTAACGGCATTCAGATGTTCTCGCCGGCCATGGCCGAGGATGCACGCAACAAGCTCACCCGCATCGAAGAACTGCGGCACGCCGTCGAACGCGATGAATTCGTGCTCCATTACCAGCCGCAAAAGGACATTCGCACCGGCAAAGTGATCGGGGTCGAGGCGCTCGTGCGATGGCAGCATCCGACCGAGGGCCTGCTGCCGCCCGGCACCTTCATCCCTTTGGCCGAGGAAACCGGGTTGATCGTCGCAATCGGCGAGAAGGTTTTGCAAAAAGCCTGTTGTCAGGCGCGGGCCTGGCAGGAGCAAGGTCTGCCGTCGCTGCGCATCGCGGTAAACGTGTCGGCACGGCAGTTCCTGGAAAGTTCACTGACGGATCAGGTCGCATCGGCGCTGCGGTCTGCGGATCTCGATCCGCAATGGCTCGAACTTGAACTGACGGAGAGCCTGATCATGCGCGATGTCGAGGGAGCGATCGAGCGCATGAACGAATTGAAGATGCTCGGCGTGAGCCTGGCGATCGATGATTTCGGCACGGGCTATTCAAGTCTCAGTACGCTCAGGCGCTTCCCGCTTTCGCGCCTGAAAATCGACCGTTCCTTCATCGCCGAGATTCCCGACAAGCCCGGCGATATGGCGATTACCTCCGCCATCGTATCGCTGGGCCGGACCCTGGCACTGGAAGTCGTTGCCGAGGGCGTGGAAACCGAAGAGCAGGCGCACTTCCTCGAACAGGCCGGTTGCGAAATGTTTCAGGGTTTTCTTTTCGCCAAGCCCCTTCCCGCTTCGGAGATTGAAAGCCTGATTGCGCGACTGCCGCAGTCCCTTACCGGGAACGCCGGCCAGAGATGATGCGCGATCGGCCGCGGCCGTTGCTCCTTCAGGCAAATGTCACGATCTCGATCCAGTTCGCGCCGGCATTGACCGGATATCGGCCGACCGGCATGAGGGCACCGTCCGTTTGATCGATGGTATAGACCGACAGCCTGTCGGACTTCTCGCCGGATGCGACGAGAAACCGGCCCGATGGATCGATACGGATCCCGCGAGGCTGCCGCTCGGTCTCATAATTCGTGACATAAGCCAGCTTCCCATCATGCTGCGAGACATGAAACAGGGTGATCCGGCTGGTGGTTCGCTCCGTCGTATAGAGGAACTTGCCGTTCGGCGTGATGCCGATATCCGCGGCCCAGATCTTCGGCTTGCCGTCATCCCCATGATTTGCTGCCAACGGCGATGGCGGCGTGCCGAGAGACAGTCCGGCATCTTCGGGAACGGACGCAACGCTTTCGATCTCGCTCAACGTGCCCTTGGCGGCATCGAGAGCATAGTGGACGACGTGGCCGGTCAGTTCCGTCAGGACGTATGCGGATCTGTTGTCCGGCGAAACAACGATATGACGCGGACCGAAACCCGGGCCTGTCGACACCTGTGCCGGATCATTCGGTTTCAGGCTCGCGGTCTCGAAGTCGATGGCAAATTGCTGCACGGCATCGGAACCGAGATTCGTAACGAAGACATATTTGCCGGTGCCGTCGCAGACGATCGAATGGGCGTTACGCCCGGTCGGAATCACCTGACTTGCCTCCGCCGTGACGCGTCCATCGCCGTCTACCGGCAACACGGCGATCTTGTTGCCGCCATAGGAGGCGGTGAGCAAAAGCCTGCCCGACGGATCGGTGGAAACATAGGCCATGCTATCGGGCAGAGCGGCGGATGCTTCCTGCGTGAGCTGGCCGGTCCTGTCGTCGATCGCCAGCGACAGCACCCGATACGGCTGCGACCGGATGACGGCATAGAGATATCTCCTGTCCGGACTGACGGCCATCGGCATGACGGCCTGCCCCACGTCGAGGCTCGATTCCGGCGTCAGCGCACCGGTCGCCATATTCATGGCATAGATGTCGATCGTCCCGGCCGTGGCGGCGGAAACATAGACGAATGTACGGGCCCGTGTGTCGAAAGAAGTCTGGTTCACGCGTCACCTTACCTTGTCCGCACTTGAGCCGGCTTTGCCGGCGATCAGGCGCGTTCTCTAGCAGATATTATCCGGCGGCCGCGATGATCTTTTCAAGGACGACCATCTCCTCCGAGGTAAGGTCGATCAGCGGCGGCCTTACAGGTCCCGGATCCTTGCCGAGAACGCGCAGGCCCGCTTTGATGATCGAAACGGCATAGCCTTTCCTGCGGTTGCGCAGCATGACCAGCGGAAAGAAAAAACTCCTGAGCAGGTGATCCACCGTCATCTGGTCTTGCGTGCGGAGCGCCGTGTAGAAACGCTGCGCCAGCGCCGGAACGAAATTGAAAACAGCCGAGGAATAGGTAGTCACACCCGCGGCAAAGTAGGCCTGGGCATAGACTTCGTGTGTCGGCATGCCGCCGACATAGACCAGGCGGTCCTTGAGGGTCGTGGTGATTTCGATGACCTTGTCGACATCGCCGACCCCATCCTTGTAACCGATGAGGTTGGGACATTCGTCGGCAAGCCAGGCCAGGCTTTCGGCGCTGAGGATGGCATTGTCTCGATTGTAGACGATGACGCCGATATCGACGGACCGGCAGACCGCCCTGACATGGGCGATCAGACCCGCCTGCTCGGCAAACATAAGATAGGGTGGCAGCAGCAGCAAACCATCGGCACCGGCCTTTTCGGCCGATCTGGCGATGTCTATGGCAAGCGATGTGCCGTAACCGGTTCCCGAGATGATCGGCGTATTGCCCGCCGATGCCTTTGCGGCACGAACGACCTGGGGAATTTCGGCGGGATTGAGGGAGAAAAACTCGCCGGTGCCGCCGGCTGCAAAAAGGACAGCCGCGCCATAACTCGCCAGCCATTCGATGTGGCTCCGATACTTCGTCTCATCGAAGGCGAGATCCTGATCGAAATGCGTGACGGGAAACGATAGCAGACCGCTGCCGACCGCCTTTTTCAATTCATTCGGGTTCATGAGGACATCCTGTTTCTGATCGATCGGGCAGTATAGGTTCAGGTTTGATCGAGGGTCTGGAGGAGAGCGGCGATGTAGCCGTAACAGAAGGCGAAGGCGACGCCGGCCGGATCGCGGCCGCTGATGACAGGCACATGGTCGGGCATCAGCATGTATTGGTAGCCGACCTCCTTATAGATCCGGGCGGAGCGCACCATGTCCATGTCTCCTTCCTCGGGGAAGGTCTCCATGAACGACAGCTTGCCGCCCCGGATATTGCGGAAATGCACATTGAAGATCTTGCCGCGCGTGCCGAACCAGCGGATGATATCGTCGATCTCCTCGCGCGGATTGTCGAGCATCTCGCCGATCGATCCCTGGCAGAAGTTCAGGCCGTGATAGGGGCTTTCGCGCATCAGCACGAACTTCTTCAAACCGTCCACCGAACCGAGTACCCGCGTGACGCCGCGATATCCGGGCGGCGTATACGGATCGTGCGGATGACAGGCGAGGCGGACGCGATTGCTCTCGGCCACCGGCACGACCCGCTCCAGAAAATAATCGATTCTCTCCCAGTTTTCGTCTTCCGGCAAAACGCCCGCAAGGCCAGGTGCGGCCTGCCGGTCCACCTTGTCCCAACGGAAGCTCGCATTCAGCGAACCGCCCCGCCCCCGCTCATCCGGCGTACGGGGAATGCCGATCAGATTGAAGTTGTATTTCACTGCGGGTATGCCGGCGATGGCTGCATTCTCGATGAGCTTGCACACGGCATCGATCTGACGGTCGCGATCAGGCCCGGCAAGCAGGATATCGGGATAGGAGGCTTTCTCGATCGGCTGGGACGGCAGGGGAAGCTGGATCATATCCAGCATCAACCCGAAGCCCTCGACCTTGTCGCGATGGCGCTCGAGATCGCAGAGCGTCCAGCTATCCGGCCTGCCCGGAGGGTCGGCGCAGATATGTTTCACTCCCAGTTGCGCGAAAACCCGATAGTCATCGTCGTCCCGCGCCTCGACCTGCGTTCCCAAATACACCCGCGGCATCTCCAAGGCCAAAGTCATCATATGACATAATATGACTTTGGCCGCGAGTCGAGCGCTATTGCGGCTGCAGCTCAGCCAGAAGGCGATAGCGCCGCTGGCTCGCCATCATGTGCGCGCGCATCGCCTGCCGCGCTCTCTCCGCGTCCTGATCGGCTATGCCGGCCAGGATCTCGGCATGTTCGGCATGAACCTTCTGCAGATAAGCGCGGTCACTGGCCTCCGGCAATGTCGGAAACTGTCCGCGCGGGATCGTGCGCGAGCCGAAGTGCCGGAGAACGTCGACATAGAAGCGGTTGTTGGTGGCGACTGCGACGGCCATGTGAAATTCATAATCAGCCTCGATGGTCGGCAGCCCCTGCTCTATCAGCATCGCCATCTTTCGATTGGCGGCGGCGATCGCCGCTTCCTGTTCGGCCGTTCTGCGATAGGCTGCAATCGCCGCCGCCTCGCCTTCCGTCGCCATTCGAAACTCCAGCAATTCCAGCGTCTCGGGGATGCTTTTGATCTCGACCGGGGTCAGCACCGGGCTGGACGGCGCCGGCATGGCGGAAACGAAAACACCCTTGCCTTGAACCGGCGTCACCAGACCGGCGGCGCGCAAATCGGCAATCGCCTCGCGCACCACCGTCCGACTAACCTCGAATGCGGCTTCCAGCTGCGGCTCCGTCGGAAGCCGGTCGCCCGCCTGCAACTTGCCGGTCTCGATTTGCTCGCGCAACTGGTCGATGACTTTTTGCGCCAACCGTTGCCGCCCTCCGGCATTTATCGTCATTTCCGATCCTCGATTCAGCCGCCCAGCATCATCGCGCAGGCTGCGGTAAGTCATAATATGATGACACATTAGCATAATGCGCCTGGAAAGTAATCAGGATCACGCATCCAGTGCGAAGGCGCGCATTGCCGATGCCCCCTGCCCGCCAGCGATTTTGCCGCCGATTTTCGAGGCAGTCGGCATGCTCCTGGCGGCTTCGGCAAATGAGAGCACCCCTCAAAATATGCGCTGCCCATGTCGACCTCATTGAACAGAAGCGAAAAGATTCGATTAAATTATCAATAAAAACAATATACTTATTTGAATTACCTAAAGAGGAATATCTAAAACCCTCTCCCTCGGTCCCGCCCAAAAATATCGCGACTTGACGATTTGCATATCTCCATATTGACATTTGTCGAAAGCGATCCGAATATTGTCAACGTTGGTGCTGGACATCGATCGTCATTGTCGCCGAACGTTTTTTCCAGCATCGGGAGTGCGGAGGGGAAAGTGGAATTCCTGCTTGAAGTAGAGGGGCTGAAGAAGTCCTTTGGCGGCGTCGCTGCATTGCGCGACGGACGCTTTCAGTTGCGCACCGGTTCCGTCCATGCCTTGTGCGGCGGCAACGGTGCGGGCAAGTCGACCTTCCTCAAGATCCTGATGGGCATTCACAAGCGCGATGCCGGCTCCATTCGCCGCCGCGGCAAGGAAGTGGACTACGCCAGCCCCGCCGAGGCGCTCGCGGCAGGCATCGCCATCATCGAACAGGAACTCAGCCCCATCCCGCACATGACCGTTGCCGAGAACATCTATCTCGGCCGCGAGCCATCGGCGCGCTTCGGCGGCATCGACTTCAAGACGATGAACCGCAATGCACAGGCGCTGCTCGATCGGCTTCAGTTCAACATCCGCGCCACGCAATTCATGATGAACCTTTCGGTCGCGCAGGTTCAGCTGGTGGAGATCGCCAAGGCACTCAGCCACGATGCCGAAGTGATCTTCATGGACGAGCCCACCTCGGCCATCGGCGAAAAGGAAGCGCAACAGCTGTTTGCGACCATCGAGCGGCTGAAAGCCGAAGGCAAGGGCGTCGTTTATGTCTCGCACCGGCTGTCGGAAATCTTCCAGATCGCCGATTCCTACACGGCCTTCCGCGACGGTTCCTATGTCGGCAGCGGTGCGCTTGCCGATATCGACCGACCCGGCCTCATCCGCATGATCGTCGGCCGCGAGCTTGGCGAAGAGTACGTCAAGACGAATGTGCCGACGGCAGCGCCCGGACTGGAAGTCGCCGGCCTGACGGCGCAAGGAAAGGTCAACGACATTTCCTTCACCGCCCACAAGGGCGAGATCTTCGGCATTTACGGCCTGATGGGATCGGGCCGGACCGAGATCTTCAACTGCATCTTCGGCGTCGATGCCGTTACGAGCGGCCAAATCAAGCTTGCCGGAAGCCCGATCGTCGTGCGCAAGCCAGCCGAAGCCATGCAGCACGGCATCGCCTTCGTCACGGAAGACCGCAAGCTGACCGGTCTCAATCTAATCGACAGCGTGCGCAACAATATCTGCCTTGCAAGCTTACCGGAAATGAGCCCGCATTTCTCGATGGACCGCCGGGCGGAAGCCAGCGCCAGCCAGGATATGATCACGCGCTTCGGCATCAAGGCGGCGCGCGACAGCATGTCCGTCTCCGGCCTTTCCGGCGGCAATCAACAGAAAGTCGTGCTCGGCAAGTGGTTCCTGCGCAAACCGAAAGTGCTGCTGCTCGACGAGCCGACGCGCGGCGTCGATGTCGGCGCCAAGCGCGAAATCTATCGCATCATCTGCGACTTCGCCGCCGAAGGCGGCACCGTCATCATGATCTCGTCCGAGATAGACGAGGTTCTCGGCATGTCCGACCGCATCCTGGTGATGCGCCAGGGACGCTCCGCCGGAATTCTCAAGAGGGAGGAGGCCGACGCGCAATCGCTCGTGCACCTGTCGACCTGAATGCGGCAGAGCACGAAGCCCAGAATGAAGCGCCCGGCAACAAGAGGTATTTGCAATGTCCGCCACTGACAACAATCAGTCCAATTCCTGGTTCAGCTCGGACCGCCGCAGATTGATCATTCAGGAATACGGAATCTTTCTCGCTTTCCTGCTGCTCGCCGTCGTCCTCTCGTTCTCGAACCAGTACTTTCTGACGGCCGGCAACATTTCCAACGTATTGCTTCAGACGTCGATCAACGGCGTGCTGGCGATCGGCATGACATTCGTCATCCTGACACGCGGCATCGACCTTTCCGTCGGTTCCGTCGTCGCACTCACCGGTATCGTCAGCGCGAGCTTCGCAACGACCTCGGCGACGGCCGGCATCGTCGGCGCCCCGTATCCGCCCTATGTCGCGCTTGCGGTCGGGCTGCTGGTCGGTGTTGCCTGCGGCGCAGTGGTCGGCCTCATCGTTTCGCGCTTTGCCGTTCCCGCCTTCGTCGCGACGCTGGGCATGCTTTCCGCCGCGCGCGGTCTGACGCTGATCTATGGCGGCGGCAAGCCGGTTCCCGCTCTCACGCCCGATTTCCGCTGGATCGGCACCGGCAACATCTTGTCCATCCCCATGCCGGTCATCCTGCTGGCCATCGTTTTCATCGTCGCGTGGTGGGTTCTCAATCGTACCCGCTTCGGCCGCTACATCTACGCCGTCGGCGGCAATCCGCATGCCGCCATCACCTCGGGCATCAATGTCAGCAAGCTGCGTTTCCTCGTCTATGTCATTTCCGGCGGTCTTTCCGGGCTGGCGGGCATGATCCTCGCAGCCCGCACCGGTTCAGCCCTGCCGCAAGCCGGCATCGCCTACGAACTCGATGCGATCGCAGCCGTGGTCATCGGCGGGACGAGCCTTTCCGGCGGCGTCGGCCGCATTACCGGGACGCTGATCGGCGCGTTGATCATCGGCGTCATGAATAACGGCCTCGACCTGATGGGCATCCAGTCCTACTACCAGCAGGTCCTCAAGGGCGCCCTCATCGTCGGCGCCGTCATGCTCGACCAAAAGAGAAATCTGGGCGGCTGAGCCCGAAGCAATCCTTGTGTTCGCACTCGGAAACCAAACGGCGCGTCAGGACGGCCGCCGGACTTCCAACGGAGGAGAAATATAATGAAGAAATTACTTATTGCCCTTGCAGCTGCCACCGCGCTTCTAGCCTCGCCATCCCTCGCCCAGGAAAAGAAGCTGAAGATCGGCGCGGCACCCTATGGTCTCAATGCCGAGTTCATGCAGATCTGGTCGGCAGCGCTGAAGGAACATCCCGCCGTCAAGAACGGCGACGTCGATCTGACCATCTTCGACGGCCGCTACGACGCGCTCGTTCAGCAGGAGCAGGTCAACACGATGATCACGCAGAAGTTCGATGCGATCATCTTCGTGCCGATCGACATCGAGGCCGCAGCGACGGCCGTGCAGGCGGCCCATGACGCCGGCATTCCGGTCGTCGGCTCCAACACGCGCGTAAACTCCGATCTCCTCACCTCCTATGTCGGCTCCGACGATACGGTCTCCGGCTACATGGAAGCCAAGACCGTGCTCGACAAGATCGGCTGCAAGGGCAATGTCGTCATCCTCGAAGGCCCGATCGGCCAGTCCGCGCAGATCTCGCGCCTCGAAGGCAACAAGAAGGCGCTCGCCGAGTGCCCGAATGTGAAGGTGCTGGAAGATCAGACGGCAAACTGGTCGCGCGCGGAGGCCCAGACGCTGATGGAAAACTGGCTGACGTCGCACCCTGGCCAGATCAATGGCGTCATCGGCCAGAACGACGAGATGGCGCTCGGCGCGATCGAGGCGATCAAGGCCGCCAATCTCAATGTCAAGGATTTCGCCATTGCCGGCATCGACGGCATCACCGACGCGCTGCACGCCGTCAAGCAGGGTACGATGACCTCCATCCTGCAGGACGCGAGCGCACAGGCGCAGGGCGCCCTCGATCTCGCGATCTTTGCCGCCAAGAAGGGCAACTACAAGCCGGAATCCAAGATCTGGGAACAGTATCCGGACATGCCGTTCAACGACGGCAAGGATAAGAACTACAATGTTCCGTGGACCCCGGTAACGGCAGACAACGTCGACAAGCTGCTCGAAACCCGCAAGTAAGATCAATGCGGCGGGGCAAGCACCTTGCCCCGCTTCGCCCCTAAGACAGAGGTTTTGATAAAGATGACCGAGACAGCTCCAGACATTGATTTTAACTTCCCGCTCTCCGGCAAGATCGCCCTTGTAACGGGTGGCGGCTCCGGTATCGGTGCAGCGATTGCAACGGCATTCGCCTCGAAGGGCGCGAAGGTCGCCGTTCTCGATATCAATGTCGACATGGCGAAGGCCAAGGCATCCGAAATCGGCGGCGGCGCGGCGCCATTCGTCTGCGATGTTTCCGACCCGGCCTCCGTCAACAAGGCTGTCAGCGATGTCGTTTCGCATTTCGGCGGCATCGACATTGCCGTCAACAGCGCCGGCGTCGTCTTCCTCGCGCCCGCTGAGGATCTGCCGCTGGATTACTGGGACAAGACGATCAACATCAATCTCAAGGGCACCTTCCTCGTCACCCAGGCAGTCGGTCGCGCCATGATCGCCGCCGGCAAGGGCGGCAAGATCGTCAACCTCGCCTCGCAGGCCGGCACGGTCGCCATCGAAGAGCATGTCGCCTACTGCGCTTCGAAGTTCGGCGTCATCGGCATGTCCAAGACTTTCGCCGCCGAATGGGGCAAGCACGGCATCAACGTCAACACCATCTCGCCGACGATCGTGTTGACCGAGCTCGGCAAGAAGGCCTGGGCCGGTGAAAAGGGCGAGGCCGCCAAGAAGCGCATCCCCACCGGCCGTTTCGCCTTCCCGCAGGAGATCGCAGCCGCGGCTGTTTTCCTCTCCTCGCCGGGTGCGGACATGATCAACGGCGCCGATCTGCTGATCGACGGCGGTTACACCATTCTCTGAGCGCAAACGCTCGACAATTCTACAGGAGAGACCATGCAGCGGTTCATCAACAATCCGGATGAAGTCGTTGAAGATACTGTAAAAGGCTTCATCAAGGCGCATTCGGACATTGTCCGTCTGGCAGAAAATCCACGCGTCGTCGTCGCCAGGGATGCGCCGCATGCCGGCAAGGTCGGCGTCGTCACCGGCGGCGGCTCGGGTCATGAACCGGCTTTCATCGGTTATACCGGCAAGAACATGCTGGATGCGGTCGCGGTCGGCGAACTCTTTTCCTCCCCGACGGCCAAGAGCTTCCACGATGCCATTCGTGAGGCCAATGGCGGCCGCGGCGTCATCTGCCTTTATGGCAACTACGCCGGCGACAACATGAACGTGAAGATGGCGACGAAGCTTGCCGCCAAGGATGGCATCGAGGTCGCCACCGTCGTCGCCAACGACGACGTCTGCTCGGCTCCCCCGGAGGAGCGCGAGAAGCGCCGCGGCGTCGCCGGCGAAATCTTCATGTGGAAAATCGGTGGCGCCAAGGCGTCCAAGGGCGCAAGCATCGAGGAAGTCCGCGTTGCCGCGCAGAAGGCGATCGACAATTGCCGCTCCGTCGGCATCGGCCTCGGTCCCTGCACCCTGCCCGCCGTCGGTCATCCCAATTTCCAGATCGAGCCCGGCACGATGGAAGTCGGCATCGGTCATCACGGCGAGCCCGGCGTCCGCGTCGAGCCGTTGAAGACGGCAGCCGAGATCGGCGAGGCCATGTGCCAGATCGTTCTCGACGATCACAATCTGCCGGCCGGAACGGAAGTGGCCGTCCTCGTATCGGGCCTGGGCGCGACCCCGGTCAACGAACTCTATATCCTTAACGATACGATCGAGACGAAGATCTCCGAGCGTGGTCTGAAGATCTACAAGACCTATATCGGCAACTACTTCACGTCGCTGGAAATGGTCGGCGCGACGCTGACCGTGATGGCGCTCGACGCGGAGCTCAAGGAGCTTCTGGACGTCGAGGTCAAGTGCACGACGCTGCTCTGAGGGGGACGCACGCATGCAGACATTCAACAATACAACATCAGGCGACATCGTCCTGGCGATGGCCGAGCGCATCATCGAGAACCGGGCGTATCTGAGCGAGATCGACGGCAAGATCGGCGATGGCGATCACGGCGTCAACATGGCCAAGGGCTTCGGCATGGCCGCGGAGCGCCTGAAGGGCAAGAACCAGTCGCTGTCGGCTTCGCTCGACACGCTCGGCACGGTGCTGATGACCGAGATCGGCGGTTCCATGGGCCCGCTTTACGGCGTCATGTTCACCGAGATCGCCGAGAAGCTCGACGGCATTGAGGCGATCGACAGTGCCGCCTACAGCAAGGCATTGCATGCCGGGCTCGAAGGCATCCAGTCGATCGGGTCGGCCAAGGTCGGCGACAAGACGCTGCTCGATACGCTGGTTCCGGCAATCGAGGCTTTCGATGCCGCGAATGCAGCCGGCAAGCCGTTTGCCGACGCACTCGACGCATTGGTCGCGGCCGCCGAGGCGGGCCGCGACTCCACGCTCAATCTGGTGGCCAAGATCGGCCGTGCCAGCCGGCTCGGCGAGCGTTCGCTCGGCGTGCTGGATGCAGGCGCAACCTCCTGCGCGATCATCCTGAAGGAACTTTCCCTGGGTGCGCGCGAACGGCTGCAATAGACGGGTTCTCCCGAGGCTGCGCGATCCTGCGATCCACCGCAGGGTCGCGCGCCGCCCTTCCCGCGAAGAAGCATTTGCAAACATGCGCCATTGCTTCCATGTTCGGACGGGAAAAGGGAATTGTGAATCGTCATGACTGGTAAGGCATCCTCGATCGGCAAGAACGGTGCAAGCAAGGCAGGCGTGCCGGACGTCACCGACGCCATGCCGCTGCGCTATGGCGACGATCCCTATGTGTGGGCGTGCTGGCTCTATTACGAGGACGGCAAGACCCAGGGCGATATCGCCGAAATCATGGGTATCTCGCGGGCGACCGTAAACAGCTACCTGGCCGATGCACGCAGCCGAGGCATCGTCAATATTTCGCTCGAGCCCTCCCGGCTGAGCTCCCTTTCCATCGCACAGGAGCTCAAGCGCCATTTCGGCCTGAACGACTGTCTTGTGGTGCCGAGCGACGATGGAACGCGGCCGCTGATCGACCGTCTCGGCACGGCGGGGGCGCAGGCCATCGCCAGGCTTCTGAAATCCGGCGACACGCTGGCCGTCGCCTGGGGCCGCACGGTTCTCGCCGTCGCCGAGCAGGCCAATGTGCCCAACCTGCAGGATGTCACCATCGTTCAGGCGACCGGCGGCACGCGGGCGCGCTTTGCCTATACGCCGGAACTCTGCGCCAGCGCCTTTGCGAATGCGACGGACGGCAAGCTCGTCAATATCACCGCGCCTGCCATCGTCTCGGCGCCCGAGGTTCGCGAGATCCTGCTGCGCGAACCGCTGATCGAAGATCAATTCGCCACCTTGTCCAAAGCCAACAAAGCCATATTCGGCGTGGCGTCGCTTCGGCCCAACTCGACGATCCACAGCAGTGGCTTCTTTGAATCTGTTTCGCTGCAGGATTATCTGGCCAAGAATGCCGTCGGCGTTCTTGCCGGCCGCTTCATCGATGCGAAAGGCCAGCCGGTTGCCGGGCCGCTAGATGATCGCACTGTCGGCATATCCCTCGACATGCTGAAATCCATCGGGCTGCGCATCGCCGTAGCCGGCGGTTTCGATAAGGTCCCTGCCATTCTCGCCGCGCTGCGCGGCGGCTATATCAATGTGCTGATTACCGATGCGGCCACAGGGGGCGGCATTCTGAATGCGGATGGCGTAACTGAATTCGATCAGAGGCCCAATCAACGCCCGCGAACGGACAACAGCGTCGCACTGCCCGGCAGCTATCGCACGCATACCAAGAAGTTCCTCAACAATCCCGACGATGTCGTCGACGAGATGCTCGATGGCATCGTCCGGGCGCACGCCTCGTATATCATGCCGATCAAGGGGTCGAACCGGGCGCTGGTCGCCCGGGCCGGCCCGAGAGCCGGCAAGGTCGGTCTGGTGATCGGCGGCGGCACCGGCCATGAGCCATGCTTTCTAGGCTATGTCGGCAAGGGTCTCGCCGATGCCGTCGCCATCGGCAACATCTTTTCCTCGCCTCCGCCGACACCGATCCTTGAATGTGCGAAGGCCTCCTCCGGTGGAAAAGGCGTCCTCTTCGTCTATGGCAACTATGCCGGCGACGTCATGAATTTCGAGATGGCTGCGGAAATGGCGCAGGAGCAACGGATCGAGGTTCGCACCGTCCTGACGACGGACGACATCTCTTCTTCTCCGATCGAGGATCGGGAAGGACGCCGTGGTGTGGCCGGCAATTTCTTTATCTTCAAGATTGCCGGGGCCGCTTGCGACCGCGGTCTGTCGCTCGATGCCTGTGAGGCCGTAACACGCAAGGCCAACGACCGGACCTTTACCATGGGCGTTGCGCTGGAGCCCTGCTCCATGCCGCAGACGCGACGTCATAATTTCGAGATCGGGCCTGACGATATCGAATTCGGCATGGGCATCCACGGCGAACGCGGCGTTACCCGCGAAAAGATGATGAGCGCCGATGAAATCACCGACCGGGTGATGGACCGTATTTTCTCCGAAATGAAGCCCGTTGCGGGCGATCGGGTCGCCGTGCTGATCAACTCCTTCGGCGCGACCCCTCTGATGGAGCTTTACATTCTGTTCCGACGCGTCGAGCAAAGGCTGAGCGCCAAGGATATCAGGATCGAGGCGAATTGGGTGGGGCATTATTGCACGTCGCTCGACATGGTCGGCGCATCCATATCCATCCTGCATCTCGATCAGGAACTGACGGATATGCTGCACCACCCATGTGATACCTTCGCGTTGAAGGTCGGTTGAACCTATAAGAATGTGCCCGGCGACAACAGAAAAGACCGGGACCGGGAGGAAGACGATGTCGGAAAAAGCCGCGCGATGCCTGGGCAGCATGTTCCAGCGCATATCGATCGCGATCAATGCCGAGAAGGACCGGCTCTCCGAACTGGACGGAGCGATCGGCGACGCCGACCACGGCATCACCATGGCGCTGGGCTTCATGGCGGTGAATGCGGAACTCGCAAAGCTCGATCTCGCGCAGGCACTGCCGTCCGACATCTTCTCCATCGCAGCCTCGGCCTTTCTGGATGCCGTCGGCGCCTCGACGGGGCCTCTCTATGCCACAGCCTTCCGCCGGGCTTCGCAGGCGCTGAAAACGGACGAATCCCTATCGCCTGCCTGCCAGGCGATGATCGTCGACGAGATGCGGGCCGGCATTCAGCAGCGCGGCAAGGGCCAGCGCGGCGACAAGACCATGCTCGACGCATGGATACCCGCCGCCGAGGCTGCCATTGATGCGAAGGCACGCTCACGCGATGTTGCCGCCATGTGGAATGCCATCCTCGAAGCGGCTGAAACCGGCGCGAACTCCACAAGCTCCATGGTCGCCGCCCGCGGTCGCGCGGCGCGGCTGGGAGAACGGTCGCTGGGACATGTTGATCCAGGGGCGGCCTCGGCGGTGATTATTCTGCGGGCGATGCGGGATACATTTGTGGAGGCAAAGTCGTCAGTTGAACGAAGATGAATTTCATCAGATGTCTGCCGAGCTGGGCAATCAGAAGAGATTGCAAGAATACTTGGCTTTGCTGAAAACACAGGAGAATACTACCGCGGGCCTATCGGACGCACGATGACCGACTGTCCGTATCCTTGAACGTCGACAAGATTGTATTCCATAGTCTGCGCGACGATAGCAAAATGCTCAGGTGCCTTTAGGCGCTTAAGATGAGCAATATCCGCAACTCCTCCAAGAGCTAGAGCAGGCACGAATCCATAACATTCGCCAGTTTCGATAGATCCGAGCTTCTTAGAAGCCCGTATGAACAATGGTTTGCCTGATCCATCCTCAAAATCCAGCGCTTGATCCGATAGCCCGAACGGAACTGAAATTGCATTGGCAGCCATCGCCCCCGCAGGCTGCCCCTTGACGAAATTCTTGTGCGTCAAACGGCCTTCATAAACACTGATATTGCCGTACCCATAATCTTTCATCCAAAAGAAAATAACGCCAAAAGCAGAATAAGCAAAAGCATGGCAATTATCGTGCGAAAAATCTCTGTCAGCGCCGAAAATAAGCGCCAGAACTCCCCTCATGTCATCGGGATGGCATGATTGAATAAGCCCTTCACGCAACACCGACCGGCCAATATCGAAGCAAAAATCGGCAATTTCACCCGGAATGACTTTTTGAAGCGCTAAATACTCCTGTTCCGTAAAGGAGACGGACAAAGTTGGCTTGCCATATTTGCGAGCTATATCTTCATAAAGTTTATTCATTTCAATTATATATTATCCAAGTGTAATCCAAAGATATAGCTTGGACCGATCTACCGCTCCGATCCCACACTGGCGGATAACTCGCGGTATCCAGTCTTCAGAGGATTGAGAGCCTGCTCAGGTTGGCTCGGTCCACGCGCTTATCCTAATACATCATGAAGCGACCTCAGGGAGAACCGAAAAGAGCGGAAAATGTCCTCGACCTTAGCTAGCCGATCGGTCGTACCGCCTGCAGGCCGCCCGAAACAGGCTTCACAAGATAGAATTGCCGCAACTGCGCAAGGAATGTGAAATGCTCTAGTGCCTTCACTCGCTTGATGTGCTTTAAGTCTTGCGCCGGGCCGAAAGCACCGGCGATCGCCAAAGCAGGGAAGAAACCATAGCATTCGTTCGCTTCATTCGCGCCATAAGCGCGTTGACATGCGGCAAACATGGGATTGCCGTTAACGTCCAAACAATCAGCTTCTTCTTCGTCTGGAATCATGCCCGACGCAATATGCTCTGCACTTGCCTAGGGCGGCCAGTTTTCTGGCGCTGTAAGAGCGCGGCAGTAAATAACATTTAACGGCAATTCTATCCGAAAATTGTACAGCTTATCCGACCAACAATAAAGAACGCCGAAAGCAGTGTAGCCGAACACATGGCAGTTCCTGTGGTGAAAATCGTTGTCTGCACCGAACGCTAATGCGGTGACAGCCCTCATTTCATCTGGGCTACACATGGTAAAGAGACCATTGTGGAAGGAGCAAAACCCCTTCTCCTCAATGAAATCGACAACCGTCTGCGGTAGCATTCGACGCAACTCCGAAAGCTCTGGTTTAGACGCAAATCGGATTTGCTTTACTGGGCCGTATTCCTCCAACGCGTATTGCAAATTTTCATGAATTGGTGGCATGACCCGTCTACGTCTATTCAACTCGACATGCGCATTTGCAATATCCCGATCATTGCGACCTGTGCGTTCCGCGTCCTTTCTCAAAGAGGAGACTTGCCACGTCTTGCACTGACGGCCTCCAAGTGAGAACTCACGTTCAGTGCTCGAGTCAGCAGTTCCTTAGGGTCCGCTGACAAAGTGCTGCTGCCAGTGCAATCCCTAGCGTTATGGCGACACCATGGTGACACTCAGCATATACGATCTCAAGCAACGGCCTCTGTCAGAATGAACGATTCCGACGAAAAATTGTGCTCCGCCGTTGAGGCGCACTAGATACCGGACAACCTCTCGCTCCTCTATCGCAAAGAAGCATATACCTTGGAAATCGACGAGGCGACATCATGGAATGCTTCCAAACCACCTCGATCAATTGTCTTCCATTGCGATGGAAGTCCAATTGTCAAAAAGATCCCAGAAATCCATATCTGTCATGGGTTCGTCATCGTCAACCCAGAGAAGCAATCCCTCTGGATCATCAACAACGGTGCTGTGAAGGCTGATATAGCCCTGTCCCTTTCCGCCGCTGTTGAATATGTGAAAATAATCCTTTGATTTGACAGTCTCGAATAACTTCGAAGACGGCTCCGTCCAATACTCGTTACCGTCCTTACCTATCGGACGGATTTCTCCTTCCGGCAGCAAGCCACCCATAGAATGGAAGTCGCAGAAGCCGTCGAGCGCTTTGTAGAAAGTCCCAACGCTTCCGCCGAACATGGATTTACCCGTCGGAGCAAATCCCCTGTAGGATAAAACCTGATCGTCCGCCTGCCGGTCGGCAACCAGCGCGACATCACCCCGTATTTTGACGAGATAGGCATCGGTTGTTCTCTCCATGAGAAGACTGCTCGTCTCAGGCATATGAATGAAGACTTGGGGCACCAGCGCCCTAAAGGCTTCCAATCTCCGGCTTTGATCCGTAGTCGCAATGTCCACCCAAAGGGGCGTCAGTGAGCGGCCGATATCTGCCGCATCGAGAATCACGCGGTAGTCACTCCCCCAAAATCGGGTGAGATAGATGCTGTTCATTTAAGAACCTATGTGTGGTTCGGCCGTTCAACAATTTTGGCCTAATGTAGCGATCGTTATGACGCCTTAGTACAGTCTACGCGTACGACTTCGTAGGGTATAACCGGTTCCGCAAGGCTAGATTGCGCATCCCGCCCCACACCTTATTCGCCATCATAACAGCACCAGAACCTCGCGTTTTAGTATTTGATCACTTGGACGCTACATCATACAATAAAACGCTAGTAATTAAGTTGCCCGGACCATTAATAGCGCACCGAGAATTCACTCTCGCCATATGGGGTCGCTCAACATCTGGGCAAGGAGTGCCTGCCCTTTCGGCTTTAGCAATTCCCGGAAATCGTCTTCATTGAGAATTCCGAAATTAGACCCAGATGTGTACTCGGTGGTGAAAATTCCCGCCAACGGCACGTCTCCGATATTTGAATCTGCTTGGATAGCGCGATCAAGTTCAGCAACGAACTCCTTAAACCGCTTAATTACATGATTCTTGGGGTTTTCGGGTGCAAGGATGTGCGAAACCTGGGTATGGGGAAAGATGCAATAACTCAACGTCGCTTTGCTAAAGTCGGCGCCATTTATACTGGTTGGCCTTTGCGTATAGTCTCGTCCAAACACGACGTCGTCTAGTTTCCCCGTAAACGTTGAGTTTGATATTGTAGCTTGCCGAAACTCAACACGATCTAATCGGCAATTCAAAAAAGCGCTTTTCTCGAACTTCGAATAATCGACAGCGCGACCCTGCATATTGCATTTCTCAAATATGACGTTTTCGAAAGTATTTGCGTTCGAAGGATCATCGGCGCCGAACGAAAAGCTCTTCATATCGCATGAAATAAACCTGCTATCCTTATAAAAACTTCCCCAATTGCGAACAGCCAGAAGACAATTTTCAAAGGTGCAATCTCGCAAACGCACATCGGAAAATGCGAGGCCGGATATAGAGCAGTTCTTAAAATTGATACCAACCCATGAAGTATTCTTAATATGAACATTGAAAGGAGCGATTACTTCCGCATATTTTTTCTTACTCCGAAGCCGTGGGTCGGATGAAAATTCGATATCGGAAAAGGTAGCACCTTGGCCCGAAGCAACGGCCGCTTCAATTTCAGATAGAATTCTTTGCTGCGTCAACTTTCTGCTCCATGCTACGGCCAAATTAAAGGTACACCAGTGCCATAGCCTGGTGTATATTTTGATACATGAGCTCCCCATTGCGGAGCTGTTGTTACGTCGAACCAGTAGGGCTTTCCTGTAACCACTACGTCTGGTCCGAATTGGAACCTTGGCGTAGTTGTGACCAAGCCCGCGAGGCTGGGATCGTTGTCCACGAGATTCTTAAATTCTGTGTCGATTTGCGTACCCATGTGAGTATTATATTGATTTGGATTACGTGCAACCGCAGCCGCTTGTTTAGGCGTAAGACGAGCCCGTTGCTGAGCAGTGCGCAAATGTGCCTGCAATCGTTGCTCGATGGTCATTATCTCACGCGGTAATGCGGTGCTTCTTGCTCCTTGTACGCCCGCTACAACAAGAGTGCGCTCGGATGTCCGCATGCTTGCTGCGAGCGTTCCCGTGGCCCCTCCAACACCTTGAACAAGTCCCGTTATGTTCTCAACCGATTGCACCGTTTGGGGAGAGGCACCCATAGCACCTGCGACCTGACCAGCAGCCTGTGCGATAACTGTTGTTTGTGTCTCCCCAGTCCATAGCTGCTTTAAGCCGGTTGAGAAGTTATCGTAGCCATTCACTACAAGAGCGGCGCCGCCGATCATCGCGGGGACACCCGGTGCGGCCCCCACGCCGGTAGCGGATGCCGCACCACCGACGCCAGCCAAACCAGCCCCAGCGACGCTCTCGCCAGCCCCACCTATGGCTTGCAGCGCTCCCATACCTCGCGTTATGACGCGGCCATGATTGTCATCAAATTCATGAATAGCTTGCCCAGCGTTGTGGAGCTTTTCGCCGGTCCAATCCCAGGCTTTTTCATACCAAGCCTTATCGTCTTGATCGCTACCATCTGGCGCTTTTTGCTCCTCGGTCGACTGAACATAGACATATTCACCGTCGGTATTACCGCTATTCAGCGTGCAACGATCGTTGTGGCGCTGCACCCAGACACCATTAGCCCGCACGATTCCGGAAGACGTAACCGGCTCCACAACATCGCCAACGGTGCCTGATTTACACCCCAATCCCACGCCCGGTTCGTCGCCATAGCAACGGAAAAACATGGAGTCTTGCCGCTTGATGACCATGCCGTTTGATCGGACATCGGGAGAATAATTCTGCTCGTCCGAAGCCTTACCCCAGGACATATAGGGCACCGGTTTATCCGGGGATTTGCAGACATCCGGTGACAGGCATACGGCGAGGGCGTTACTATCTGCTGGAATAAGCTCGGGTGGCGGCGGATCAGCCGCCGCGGGCGTTACTCTAGGACCTTTTGCGGCTTGCTTGCCGTTGTCCGGCAGGTAGAAGTAACCACTAGTGCCGGGAGGAATCCGTACATATTCCAGAGGTTCTGGCTCTGGCGGCGTTTCTGTAGGCTGATTGTCGGCCATCAGCTCACACCTTCAGAAAGATTGACAATACTCATCTTGGGCAGCCCACGGCGCTCCGGCCAGGGAAAGCCGATCCGCCAGGTCAGGAAAACGCGCCCGACACCAGGCCGCATGTCGAAATGGACGCCGTCGAGCACCATGGGGCCGCGCGCCTGGCCGGTGCCTCGATCGATCGTGACTTCGAGCCGAATATTGGGGAGCCGCCCCTGAAGCGTTGCTATGCCCGGCAGGAGGTGATCCAGCTCAAAGGGTTCATCCCCCTGCAGCCAGGGATTCGCTATCAGGTCCGGATGCGCTGCCTGCCAGAAGGAAAAATCGAAGTCGCGGGGGAGCAGCGGATGCCTTTCGTTCAGCCAAGCGTCGTCGTAGGTCCCGGCCTTCTCAAGCCGGTCTTCCCAGAATGGCGAAAGCGGACCGAAACCTGCGGGTGCGAGCCTGTCGCCGACAGAGCGAATTGGTTCGTCGGCATCCTCGATCTGTGGCGCAGGCCATTCCGGCTTGTCGCGAAACCGCTCTTCATCGACAAGACCGATACCCACAGGATTACGCTCGAACGTTTCCCCGCTATCTAGCCGCCCACCGAAGGCAAATCTCCAGTCGATGGGTACATAGCTCGCCGGTTCTCCCGAGGCCAGGTCCCAGCCGTCGAGCGCATCTTCCTTCTCTCTGTCGACGAGCCCTCGCCACGTCTTGCGGGTCTTTGCCCGCCAGACACGCGGCCCATGAACGCGCAATCGCTTTTGAACGGGCCCCACTTTCAGGCCGCATGTCCATGACGACGCAGCGACACCATCAGGCGCAAAGGCGGCGCCGATAAAAGTTACGTCCGTGGCCGGCTTGAATGGCGCGAGATCAGTGCAAGCCGTCTGCGGCGTCTCATGCGGATCGCCGTCGTAGACATCCGACATGACCAACGGTTGCTGGATATCGTCCAAAACCAGCGGGCCGCCGTTTGCCAGTTTGAATGTTCCTCTCGCGACAACGACGCCCAGCAGATCGCCCGCCAGATTATACTGCCGGAAGGCGAGCGCCGGGAAAGGTGTGCGATTGTCGACCGACATGGCGCCTCAGCCCTGTGCCGTCGTATCCGACGATGTCGCTGAAGCCTCGGCGAAACCGCCACCCGGCTTGTTGAGATCGACGACCTTGCCGTTGATCTGCGTCGGCCCGGATGCCGTGAAGTTGAAATGCGTTCCCAGGATGATGACCGTGCCATCCTGGCGCATGATGAACTTGGAGGCGCCGCATTCGATGACGAACTCGTCGCCCACAATGACTTTCTTGAACTTTCCGACCTTTTCGAGCGATGTCTGGCCGACATTCGTAACCTTGCTGATACCGATTTGCTCGGCGCTCGTAATGCCGATCGTATCCGACTTGTATGCTCCAACGATGGTATTCATGATGCCGGGAAGCGGAAAGAGGCTCGCCGCCGCTTCGCCCAGGCCGCTGCCGGAGCCGGCAAGATCCGTGCCTGCATCTGCTCTCGGATTGGGTCCCGAAACGACGCCCTCCCGGCTGCCAAGTCCGCCGAGGCCGAGGAAACCCAAGGCGGAGGACGCAATCGTGCCTGCGAATGCGGCAAGTCCGTCCCCCCCGGCGCCGGCGATCTGGCCTGCCTGGGACAGCAATCCGGCCGTCTGTCCGGAAAGCCCCTGCACCGCCGCCATCAGCGCCGTGGCCATCGGCCCGGTGCCGCCCACGACCGTATTCACAGATCCGCCGATCTCATGCTTCTGGTTGCCGCTGACTTCGACGGCGCGGTTGCCGCCGATCGAGGCGACCTCGTGGCGGTCGACTCGTTTGGTGCGGTCGTTGCGTACCCGCGTCGTCTGGTCCTTCTGCGCGTGGAAGAACATGTTCTCGCGGCCGGCATCGTCCTCGAAGGTCATTTCGTTGAAGCCGGTGCCCTTATGGGTGTTGGAGCGCATGACCATGCGGGTCTTGTTGGCAGGCAGATCGTAAGGCACGCCGTTGCTCGGGTTCGTCACCACGCCTGTTACCAGCGGCCGATCCGGATCGCCGTCGATGAAGGCGACCATGACTTCCATGCCGATGCGGGGAATGACCTGGCCGCCCCATGTGCCGCCTGCCCAGCTCTGGGCGACGCGCACCCAGCAGGTGTCGGATCCATCCTTCCTGGCACGGCGGTCCCACGGATACCAAAGTTTGATGCGGCCATACTGATCGGGATGGATTTCCTCTCCAGGCGGACCGGCGACGATCGCAACCTGCGTGCCGCGGATCCGCGGCCTCTCGGTGTTGCGATGCGGCGTCATCGGCACACGCGACGGCACCGCCTCGAATTCGTTTATGTATTCCGGCTGGTCCGTATTGGTTTCATAGGACGGATCGACCGCGAAATGGGTCGCACGCACGATGACGTGCTCCTCGTAGACATGCTCCGGATGCGCCACCTCATAGGGGGTGAAGCGGCGGCCGGCTTCCAGGATGCGCGATGTCGAGCGTCCGACGACGCGATTGTGGTCGGCCTCGCTGGCCTGCATGCGCAGCTTCTGTGCCCGTTCGGCCTCGGCAACCGATGAAATACGGGCCGGATACTCGTAAAGCTCGCGCTTCATGGCGCCCGGCATCTGTACCAGTGACGGTGTGGTCGTGCCCGGCACCATCTGCGGCGTCTCGAAATTCCAGTCGGCGCCGGCGCGCTGCCCCGGGACGTAAGCGTAGTGCTTCATCCATTCGTTGATATGGTTGCGGTCGGTCGAGCCCTGGGCAAGGCGCACCCTTCCGTCGCCCTGCGCGGAGGGAGACGGTCCGGCCCAGGAATTGGCGCCGTCAGCGACATGCAACCGGTGACTGCCGTCTTCATGCGAGAACCAGTAGAAAAGACCGTCTTCCTCGAAGCGGCGGGTCAGATAGTCCAGATCCGTTTCATTCCACTGCACCGAATAGTGCTGCGGCGGAGGCGGCGTCACCACGCCCGAGACGTCAGGAGCGGGAATCCCGTGCTCGGAAAAGAGCGTCTCGACGATATCGATGCTGGTCTTGTCCATCCATATACGGCAGTCCGAGCGCTGCGACAGGAGCCACATCTGCGGCTTCAGCACCATCGAATAGGAACGCAGGCCGCGCGTGATCGGCGGCCCTTCCTGAAGAGACGTGACGAGACCGTTGAAGGGGCGGCGAACGCCGTCGCCCCCGTCTTCGGCCTGCTGAACCTCCAGCGAGATGTCGATGAGACGACCGATCAGGTCTTCGGGCTGGATGATCTCGCGCTTGGCACGAACGGAGAGCCGGATGTCGAAAAGCGAGGATACGCCTTCCGTTATCATCACCCGTTCCGGCAGGAGCTGGTCCGTACCAAGCGGCGAGACGACCCGGAGATTTCGGGTCGCCTGAATGAAATCATTGGCCGACGGCTGATCGTTCATCTGCGCTTTATCCTACCAGTGAGTTCGCAGAGCCTGCCTTGCCTGTGCTGCCGATCACCTGCTTGCGGCCGCCGACGAGATAGACCATCTGGAAATGAGTGCCATTCGGCAGGGTCTCATGCATGCCCGGCCCATAGAGCACCTCCGGCGTCAGGATCTTGCCGATATCGGCGCGGCTCGCCACCGTGCCCAGCAGATAGGCGCCCCGCGCCATCAGCACACGGGTTTCGCCGTCGGTGACGGAGTAATTGAATTGCGCAACGAATACAGAGTGATGGTTGATATCCATCTCCCGGATGATGTGAGCCTCGTTATTGCGCAGCCATCTTTGCAGCCAGTGCGTCAAGGACATCTCATTCGCTTTTTCGGAAAACATCCGGAAAAGAGATGCGGCGGCTCCCATGGCCTGCCCACGCGCTGCAAATTCGCGCGGACCGCTCTGATAGGAGAAGTAGTCATAGGATGGACCGCGGCCTGCGCGCCGGACCGGCGGAAGGTCGGTTTGTTTCACCGGCTCCATTTGCAGCGCCGGCGACGAAACGGAAAAATCTACCATGGCGACCTCGATGAAGGAACGTTCTCGAAAACGTGCCAATCGCGGCCACGGCAGCGATTTGGCATCGGACACGGTTCCGGCGCGTCGACCCCAACGCGCCGGAAAGCGATGCTAGTGTCAGGCAGCCTTGGTCGTTGCCAGATCGTAAGAAGCGATCATCGGCGACTGCGGCGTCTGCGAGTCGTCGTAAGGCGTGTACTTCACTTCCATCTTCGTGAAGTTGAGCTTGATCGTCTCGACCGGCCGGTCGCCGTTGGAATCGACCGAGTAGCTGGCGATCAGCGTATTGGTGAGCGTGTACTCGATGTAGGTGTCGCCCGGATTGCCGGTCGTGACCAGATGAATGACGGCCTGCTTGCCGGTACGGCCGGAGCATGCTTCCTGGAACAGCTTGGTCGACGAGGAATCGCTGACCTTGGTCAGGATGACTTCCGAAACGGTGGGTTCGGAAGCTTCGCGGTTCGCCGCCGAACCGGCCGACGTCTTCATGTTGCGCGAGACGTTCCAGTGAATGACTTCGATGTCCATCCACTTCTTGTGCTGCTCGTGGGTTGCATCGCCCTGAATTCCGTCGATCTGCAGATAAATCGGCATGCTCTCAACTCTCCTGTTGGGATTTGAATACGCCCTGTCGCTGCAAGGCGGGTTTACCTTTCCGTCTAATGCCGCATCCGGGCGTTGTGTTCGTCCGGGGCTGCTTCATTCGCCGTGTCGCCCTCTCGGGAACCGGCGAATTCGGGATCGATCACCGGACTTTCCTCGATGAGGAAGCGCTGATCGTGAAAACTGATGATGATGCCGGCGACCTTGCGTCCCGCCGCAACAGCGTCGAGGAAGAAAGTCGACAATTCGGGAAGCAGGTCACGCCCGATCATGGTTTCGATGGCGCGCGCACCCATTTCGCTTGCCTTGGCGCGGGCGACCAGCGCCTCGCGCGCCTCCGGAGCGAGAGAAACGTTCGTGCCGTATGACGCCGCGACACGATCACGGATACGGCCGATCTGGATATCGACGATGCCGCTCAACGTCTCGCCGTTCAGCGGCATGAACGGCAGGACGGTCGTGCGACCGACAAAGGCCGGCTTGAAGTGCTTTTGCAATTCCGGCAGCAGCAGCGCTTCCAGCGCCTCGCCCTCGGGCATCGTCTCCGGATCGGCGGCGAGCGCGGCCAGCAATTCGGACCCCGTATTGGCAGTCATCACGATGGTCGTATTCTTGAAATCGATGTCGCGGCCTTCGCCGTCGCGCAGCGTTCCCTTGTCGAAGACCTGATAGAACACTTCCTGCACGCCCGGATGCGCCTTGTCGATTTCATCCAGCAACAGCACGCCATAGGGGCGACGGCGCACCGCTTCGGTCAAGACGCCGCCCTCACCATAGCCGACATAGCCGGGCGGAGAGCCGAGCAGCAGCGAGACTTTGTGCTCTTCCTTGAACTCGGACATGTTGATGGTCGTCAGATACTGGCTGCCGCCATAGAGAAGCTCCGCAAGCGAAAGCGCCGTCTCGGTCTTGCCGGTTCCCGACATGCCGACGAGCAGGAAAACGGCGGGCGGGCGGCGCGGATCGGAAAGGCCGGCGCGGGCGGACCGCATGGCGGCCGCTATTCGCCCAATCGCCGCATCCTGGCCAAGAACACGCTCTTTCAGCCTTGCATCGAGCGTCTTGACGGTCTCGACCTGATCCGACAGCAGCTTCCCGACGGGAATACCGGTCCAGCGCGCCACGATCCCGGCGATCACTTCCTTGTCGACGACGCGAGGAACCAACGGGGTTTCGCCCGCAACATCGGCAAGATTGCGCTCGGCCTGCGCGAGTGCGGCGCGCGCGGCGTCCGGAGAAGACCCGTTCGGCGGGAAGAGAGCGACATTGTCGCCGCGCGAATGGGCATCCTCTTCCGCTCGATGATCCTGAGTATTGGCCAGCGAGGCTTCAATTCGATCCGCTTCCCCGGATAGCTTCATTTCCTCATCGAATTTCGCCTGCAACCGTTCGATCTCGGTCGCGACCTCTTGCTTCTCGCTCTCGATGACGGCAAGGCGAGCAAGCAGTTCCGGCGTCGGCGGTTCGGCTGAAAGCGCTTCGGCTTCGGCCTCGAGCATCTCCTGCTCGTCGCGTAATCCCTTAAGCGCTTCAGGAACGGTCTGACGGGCGAGAGACACGGCTGCAGCGGCCGTGTCGATAAGACTGATCGCCTTGTCCGGCAGCTGACGCGCCGGGATATAGCGCGCCGAAAGGCGAACGGCCGCCGCCAGCGCCTCGTCGCGAATGCGGACTTTGTGATGGGCCTTGAAGCTGCCGACGACACCGCGCAACATGCGAATGGCGGTTTCCTCATCGGGTTCGAGCACCTGAACGACCTGGAAACGCCGTGTCAATGCCGCGTCCTTCTCGACATAGCGCTTGTATTCGCTCCATGTCGTGGCCGCGATCGTCCGCAACTCGCCGCGCGCCAGGGCAGGCTTCAGGATGTTGGCGGCATCGCCCTGCCCGGCCTGTCCACCGGCGCCGATCAGGCCGTGCGCCTCGTCGATGAAGAGGATGATCGGTTCCGCCGAGGCCCGTACGGCCGCGACCACACCATGCAGGCGGCGTTCGAACTCGCCCTTCACCCCGGCTCCGGCCTGCAGCAGGCTGAGGTCGAGAAGAAGGATACGCACCGGCTTCAGCATGTCCGGCACGCTGCCGGTGGCAATCTCGAGCGCCAGCGCCTCGGCCACGGCCGTCTTGCCGACGCCTGCTTCGCCGACCAGGATCGGGTTGTTCTGCCGGCGACGCATCAGGATATCGATGACCTGGCGCAGCTCGCGGTCGCGTCCGATGACCGGATCTATTTTGCCAAGCCTTGCATCCGCCGTCATGTCGCGGGTGTAGAGACGCAAAAATTCGTTTTCACCCGCTGTGGGCACCGTCTCGGGATTTCGCGACGGTGCGGCGGCATCGCTGGACGAGGCGGCATTCAACCGTCCTTCGAGAGCATTGCGATCGAGGTTTCGCAATGAGGGCGCCATGCCCCGCGCCATGATTCGCAGCGATTGATCGTCCGTGAGCGCGGTCAGAAGGTCGGCCAGGGTGATGCTGTTCCGGCCACATTGAAGCGACGCGACAAGCCACGCCTCCCGCATCAGCGCAAGCAGATTTTGGGAGAGCACCAGCGCGGCGCCATCTCCCCTCGGAAGTTCGGCAATGGCGCTATCGAGCTCCGTGCGCAGGGCCTCCGATGGCACGCTAAGTTCTTCAAAAAAGGAGCAAACTTCCGGTGCGTCCAACAATGCACATATCCAATGTGCGACATCGACATTTGCATGCCGATCGCGTGCTGCAAGCGACGCTGCAGCCTCAAGACCGACGCGCAATGCGGGCTCAAGCGTTCTGATCAGACGATTGAGATCGATGTTCGACACCTAGAAATTTCCTCCTTTTGGTTTCAATTCAATTACACCCTCCAAGTCGCCGCAACAACTAGGGCGGTTATCGACAGGCGTCCAGATCGAAAACATAAATTTTTTTGTGCTGACATGGACTGGAATCGTCACAATTCTGTAGCAGAATAGACATGGTTGACAAAGGAATATATCGATCTAACTATCAAGCGCTCAAACGATGTAGTTCACAATATGGAGTTAATCCTCTGCTGAATGTGCGCAACATAGAAACTCCATTTGAAGAAAACGCGCCATGCGGAGAGAATGTGCGCAATAATACTTCTATGCGTGAAATATACTACAGAATAAAGGACGCCAGAAACCAGGCGAGAGCAGCGGAACGAGGTATATCACCAGGTGAAAATATTAGTCTTTCACCTCTGTGGTTAGATGTTAGCAATCTGGGATTGCAGATTGTTTCTTCAAAAAGTAAGGATCTCGAAGTATTAGCATGGTTAGCGGAGGCGGAATTACGTCTGCGCGGATTCGAAGGCTTGAGGGATGTCTACGAGGCGATTGCGTCGCTTTTAGACAAGCATTGGGAGAAATTTCATTCCGTCGGCGCCGACGATCTCGAAGAGCGGCTCGCGCCTCTTTCGGGTCTTAACGGCATCGGCGGCGAAGGCACCATCATTCAGGCGGTCAGGCTGTCGCCGCTCGTCCCCGGTGCCAAATTCGGCCAGTTTTCCCTCTGGGATTTTCAGCTGTCGCAGCGTCCCAACGAGGTGAAGCGTCGCGATGAGCTAAGCCAGGCCGCCCTTGAGGCGGGTACGACCGCGATGAGCGCGCATCTCGAAACGGTCAACGGTTGCATCGCCGCTTTCGATCGGCTCGTCTCCGTTCTCAACGAGCGCTGCGGGCAGATGGCGCCGCCCAGTTCCAATACCCACAACGTCCTGCAGGAAGCTGCGCTGGCGCTTCGCGCCCTCGCAGGCCTCGAATCCCAGGCGACCGATGCGCAGGCCGAGCCGCAGCAACAGGAAGGCGCCGCCGAGCCGGCGCAGAGCCGCCCGCGGCCCTTGAGCGCGGAATCGATCGGCTCACGCGAGGAAGCGTTCGAACTGCTGCTGGCCGTTGCGCGCTATTTCCGCCGCACCGAACCGCATTCCCCGATTTCGATGTCGATCGAGACAATGGTTCGACGTGGCCGCATGGATTTTTCGGAACTGCTGACCGAATTGCTACCCGAACAGCAGGTCCGCAACGCCGTTCTGACGGCGGCGGGCATTCAGCCGAAACCGAACAAGACTGGGTGACGAATACAACCGGCACCCCGAAGTTTTTGCAACCCGCCCTTTCCAAAGTCGAGTTGCGCCACATGTGAAAAGCGAATTTGCCGTTGGCATTGAAGGAGAAGTTTTATGGCGAGTGTTCACGAAAAGCTGGAGCGAGTACGCAAGCCGAGGGTCCATATCAAGTACGAAGTGGAAACCGAAGGCGCCATGGTCGTCAAGGAATTGCCTTTCGTCGTCGGCGTGCTCGGCGATTTCTCTGGCAACCCGACCCAACCGTTGAAACCGTTCGGCGAGCGCAAATTCGTGCAGATCGACCGGGACAATTTCGATGACGTCATGCGCCGCATGACGCCGGGCCTCAACATCTCGGTCGAGAATACTCTGGAAGGCGACGGCTCGCAGCTTCCCGTCTCGCTCAAATTCGAGAGCATGCAGGATTTCGAGCCCGGTTCCATCGTCAATCAGGTCCCCGCCCTGAAGGCGCTTCTCGATGCCCGCAACCAGCTTCGCGACCTCATGAGCAAGGCCGACCGCTCGGAAGAGCTGGAACGGCTTCTCGAGGATGTCCTGCAGAACAAGGCCGATCTCTCGAAGCTGATGTCCGAGCTCGGGTTGGCCGAGAAGCCGGCCGCAAGCTGATCGTCGTCGGCGATCTGCGGGAGCCGGTCGCCCAATTCGTTTCAAGCAGCCGATAGCGGCAGACCTCGATCTCGACCGATATCGACCGCATTTTCCGCAAGGATCTAAAAATGAGCGCTGAAAGCCAACTGAAGACCAAAGAGGCCGAGTTCGCGCCCGAGGAAAATCTCCTGTCGCAGATCGTGGCCGCAACCCGGCAAACCGAACCCGACCGTGCCCAGGATCTGCTGAAGACCCTCACCGACCAGGCTCTCAAGGGTACTGTAACCTATGATCGCAATCTGACGATCACGCTCAACAAGGCGATTGCCGAGCTTGATCGGAAAATCTCGCGCCAGCTTGCCGCGATCATGCAGGCGCCGGAATTCGCCAAGCTCGAAGGTAGCTGGCGTGGCCTGAACTATCTCGTCAAGAACAGCGAGACCAGCGTCAACCTGAAGATCCGCGTGCTGAATGCATCGAAGCGCGACGTCTCCAAGGACCTCGCAAAAGCGGTGGAATTCGACCAGTCGCGTCTCTTCAAATCGATCTACGAAGACGAATTCGGCACGCCCGGCGGCGAGCCCATGGGCGCCCTGATCGGCGACTACGAGTTCGACAACTCTTTCGACGACGTGCAGACGCTGCAGGGAATTTCATCAATCGCCGCGGCGGCCTTCGCGCCGTTCATATCGGCCGCCAGCCCGCGCATGTTCGGCTTCGACGACTATCGCGAGCTTGCCCGTCCGCGCGACCTCGAAAAGATCTTCGAAACGGTCGAATACGCCAAGTGGCGCAGCCTGCGTGACAGCGAGGATTCCCGCTTCGTGACGCTTGCCCTGCCCCGCGTCCTCGCCCGTATGCCCTACGGCCCGAAAACCAATCCGATCGATGATTTCGCCTTCGACGAGACCGAACATTCGAAGACCGGCGAGCTCGATCACGACTCCTATTGCTGGATGAACGCGTCCTACGTGATGGGAACGCGGCTGACGGACGCCTTTGCCCAGAGCGGCTGGTGCACAGCGATCCGCGGCGCGGAAAATGGCGGCAAGGTCGAGAACCTGCCGATGCACATCTTCTCGAGCGACGATGGCGACCTCGACCTCAAGTGCCCGACCGAAGTCGGCATCACCGATCGCCGCGACGCCGAACTCGGCAAGCTCGGCTTCCTGCCGCTTTGCCACTACAAGAACACCGACTATGCCGTGTTCTTCGGCGCGCAGACGACGCACAAGCCGAAGGTCTACGACAAGCCGGAGGCAACGGCCAACGCGGCCGTCTCCGCACGCCTGCCGTACATGATGGCGACGTCCCGTTTCGCGCATTACCTGAAGGTGATGGGGCGCGACAAGATCGGCTCCTTCATGGAAGCGCAGGATTGCGAGAACTGGCTCAACCGCTGGATCGCCAACTACGTCAACGCCAATGACGACGCCGGCGAAGAATCCCGCGCCAAGTATCCGCTGCGCGACGCGAAGGTGACGGTGCAGGAAGTTCCGGGCAAGCCCGGCTCCTACAACGCCGTCGCCTGGATGCGTCCGTGGCTGCAGATGGAAGAGCTGACCACGTCACTCAGAATGGTCGCCCGCATTCCGAGCAAGAACTAGGAGAGGCGGCGCGGCGATCGTCTCGCCGCGCGCCTTCAGTCAGCACCATGACCGCGACAACGATGGAACCGAGAGCAGCCTGGCCGCGTCAGGTGCATCGCGTGATCGCTATGATCGACGATGCGCTCAACCGGCAGGTCAACGCCATTCTGCATCACCCCGAATTCCAGGCGATGGAAGCGCGGTGGCGTGGCCTTGCCATGCTCATGCGCCACACCGGCCGGTCGGAAGAGGTGAAGGTCAAGATCCTCAGCGTCAGCTGGGCGCAGCTGACGCGCCATCTCGAGCGGACGACCGAATTCGACCAGAGCCATCTCTTCGAGCTGATCTACAGCCGCGAATTCGGCATGCCCGGCGGCGAGCCTTTCGGCCTGCTGATCGGCGATTACGAGCTTTCGCCCCAGGACCCGACCGGCGGCGATACCGTCGGCGCATTGACGCAGATCGGCATGGCCGCCGCCGCCGCCTTCTGCCCGTTCGTCGCAGCCGCCGCACCCCAGGCAATCGGCCTGCAGGATTTCAACGAGCTCAACCGCATCCAGGATTTTTCGTGGCTTGCCTATGATCCCACCCGCATTCGCTGGAATGGGCTTCGGGCGCGTGACGACTCCCGGTTTTTGGGGCTGGTTGCGCCGCGGATACTGATGCGAGCGCCCTACGAGGCGTTCTCCCGCGGGCGTGACGATCAGTTTCCGTTCCGCGAAAGCATCGCTGCCGATGGCAGCACGCTGCTTTGGGGCAATGGCGCCTTTGCCTTCGCCATGATCGTCATTCGCAATTTCATCGAATCCGGATGGTTCGCCGATATCCGCGGCGTGACGCAGGATGCCGTCGACGGCGGCCTGCTGAGCACGGACGAGCTGGCCCCCTATGATCTCGGCATCGAAAGCAACGGCCTTTCGCAGCAGCCTCCCGTCGAGATTCGCCTGACGAACGGCCAGGAGCAGCAGCTTTGCGAACTCGGCCTGGTTCCGGTCGCCACCACCTATCTTTCACCCTCGGTGATCTTCAATTCGAACCAGTCCCTGCACGCGCCTCCGCACTATTCGAGCGAGCACGCACGTCAGAATGCCCGCATCGCGGCGATGCTGCAGTATGTGCTCTGTGCTTCGCGCTTCTCGCATTACCTCAAGGTCATCATGCGCGATGAGATCGGCCGGCTTGCCGATGCCGCTTCGATCGAACGCAAGCTGAACGACTGGTTGTCCACCTACACGCTCGGCAACGACGATGCGGACCTCACGCTGCGCACGCGCTTCCCGCTGCGCTCGGCCGGCATCAGCGTCGACGAAATTCCCGGCAAGCCCGGCATGTTCGCCTGCACGGTACGGCTGCAGCCGCATTTTCAGCTCGACGACGTGTCCACAAGTTTCCATCTCATCGCGGAGACGGCGAATGCGACCTATGCATTCGCCCGTTCCGCAGATACGCCGCAAAGGATGTCCGCATGACGCTCTCCGCCAAGATCGCCGAAGCTCTCAGCGAAAACGCGCTCGACGATGCGATCGAGCAGGCGAAAGCGCATGTCAAAACGGCGCCTACGGACAAGGATGGACGCCACATCCTCATCGATCTTCTGATCCTTGCCGGCGACTACGCAAAGGCGGACGCGCAGTGCAATCTCGCCACGACGTTTTCGCCCGAGGACATGATGGGCTTTGCGATGCTGCGCAATCAGCTGCGGGCGATGGCGGCACGCTCCGCCTGGTTCGAAGAGGCCGCCGCACCGGATTTCCCGAACGGGCCGACGGCCCTCGACCAGGCAGCGATGAAGCTGGCGATTGCCCACCACGCCCATTCTTCCGATACGGCCACGGCGTTGGAAGCCCTGGAGGCTATCCGCGGCGAACAACCGATGAACTGGAACGGTCGTCCCGTCTCGGATTTTCGCGATCTCGACGACCGGATTCCCCATGCGCTCGAAGTCATCATGACGGGCGGAGCATATCTGTGGATCGACTTCTCCCGGATTGCCGCCCTGCGCGTCGAACCGATCGCCCGCCCGCGCGATCTCGCCTTCCGCAGGGCCGAGCTGGAGCTTGCGGATGGGGCAAGCGCTCCCGTGCTTCTGCCCGCGATCTATCATGGCACAAAGGGTTCCAAGCTGCTGCTCGGCCGCGAAACCGAATGGGTCGATGAGCCGACCGGCATTACGACCGGCCGAGGTCAGAAGTGCTTCCTGGCCGGTGACGATCTGGTTTCCTTCCACGATCTGGCATCGCTTGAAACGGCATCTGGCTCCGGCGACACGAGGCGTGCCGCCCATGGCTGATCCACTGGAACGCTACAGGCCGCGGGAAAGGATCGTCGCCAGATCGATCATCGATCGGCTGATCGACGACAATCCCGATCGTCTGCAGGATCCGCCGCTGACATCGGCCGAACAGCTGCGCGAATTGCGCGAATGCATTCGCCGCGACCTCGAGGCCTTGCTCAACACCCGTCGCCGGCCGACTGCGCCGCCCTCGGTCTATGAAGAGCTCGGCAATGCGCTGGTGTCCTTCGGCGTCGACGGAATGGTATCGGCCAACCTCGTCACCGACGAAGCCAAGAGCCGCCTCGCCAGATTGATCGAGCGGCGCATTGCGCTGTTCGAAACGCGGCTTTCGGACGTGCAGGTAAGCATTCTCAGGAGCCGTGGAAATGGCGAGCGCGCCTTGCGGCTGCGCATTCATGCGACCTTCCGCGTACACGAGGGCATGCCGCCGATCAGCTTTGAATCGACCATCGATCCGTCGACCCAGCGCTTCCTTGTGGAGGCTAACAATGGCTGATGGCTTCTTGCAGCGCTATAACGACGAACTGGCCGCCATCCGTCGGCGGGCCGCGCGCTTTGCCGACGCCTTTCCGAAGATTGCCGGCCGCCTGCGCGTAACCGGCGAGGTCGCCGACGATCCGCATGTCGAGCGCTTGATCCAGAGCTTCGCCTACTCGGCCGCGCGGGTGCGGCAGAAGCTCGACGACGAATTTCCAGAACTGACGGATGGCCTGCTCGAAACGCTCTATCCACACTACCTGGCGCCGCTGCCCTCTATGAGCATCGTGCGCTTTGTGCCGAGCAGCACGCTGGCATCCGTTCAGACCGTGCCGCGTCACACCGAAATCTTCGCAGAGCCGATCGGCGGCGAGAGCTGCCGCTTCCGAACGACACAGGAGACCGAGGTCGCGCCGGTAGAGATCGTCTCGGCTTCATTGACTGGCCATCCGATCAGCGCGCCACCATCTCCGCATGCAGGCGCGGCCGGTTGCCTGCGCCTGTCGATCCGGGCGCGGGATGCCAACAAGCCGCTCGGCGAAATCGGCCTCGACCGGCTGCGGCTCCATATCGCCTCCTCGTGGCAGCAGGCAGTCGCCATTCACGAGCTTCTCGTCAATCACACGCTCGGCATTGCGCTCGCCCATCATGCCGATGATCGCGCCCCGGTCATGTTGCCGGCCAAGGCGCTCGGCCCGGTCGGCTTCGAAGCGGACGAAGCGATACTGCCCTACCCGGCATCGAGCTTCACCGGCTATCGCCTGCTGACCGAATTCTTTGCGCTGCCGCAGAAATTCCTCTTCGTCGATATCGTCGGTCTGAAGGCATGGCACGGCGAGACGCTGGAAATCTTCATCTATCTCGATGAAACCAGCGCCAAGCTGGAGCGGGCGATTTCAGCGCGCGACTTCGTCCTGAACGCCACGCCGATCGTCAATCTGTTTCGGCAGAACTGCGAACCGATCGCGCTCGACGGCGCGCGCACCGAATATCGCGTGCTGCCGGATGCCAGGCGGCAGAAGACGCGCGAGATTTATACGATCGAGAAGGTGCTCGTATCCGGGCGCACCGGCGAGGAGGAGCAGTGCCAGCCCTTCTTCGGGCGCAGCTTGAAGGGGGGAACCCCATCGCTGTTCTGGCAATGCGCCCGCCGTTTCGACGCCGACGACGACACCTCGGACATGGAGATAACCTTCGTGGATCGCGCTCGGCGAGCCATCGGCCCTGTCGATAAGATCGCCAGTATCGACGCCCTGTGCCTCAATCGCGAATTGCCCGAGCAACTGCCCTTCGGCGGTGGTCATCCCTACCTTCAGCTCGCCTCCGGCAGCGAGGCGGTCGGTTCGGTCGAAGCCTTGATGGCCCCTACTCCCTCCGTGCGAATGAACGAGCAGCAGGGGCGCAACTGGCGCCTCATGTCGCATCTTCAGCTCAATCACCTCTCGATCTTCGACAATGACGGGGCTGCGTTGAAGGACATCCTGGCGCTTTACGCGTTCAGGGACAGCCGCGAAACCCGTCAGCTCGCCGACGCCATCGTCCGCGTCGAGGCAAGGAACTCGATGACCCGCCTTGGCAGCGGCGGAATGGTAACGGGCACCGATATCCGGCTGGAGTTCGATCCCGCAGCGATCGACAGGCCGTCAGCCTACCTCTTCGGCAGCGTTCTTGACCGCTTCTTCGGGCTTTACACCTCGATCAACAGTTTTACCCGCCTCTCCATTGCCATGAAGGGGCAATCGAAACCGATCGCCGTCTGGCCGGCTCGCGCCGCCGAGCGGCCGCTGTTGTGATGAAAAGGTGATCGACAAGGATGGACCAGCTCCGGCCAAATGACAGCGAAATGCTCGCCGCACTGCTCGAAAGCGACCCCGGTCGCTTCGAACCGTCGACGGCTTTTCGCGTCGCCCAGCAAGCGGCTGGCGATCATTTGACGGTGTCTTCGCCCACCGGCGTTTCGCCGGCTCCCCTTGCCGTCAGCGACTTCAGGAAAAAGGGCGCGACAGGCACGGTCCGGGCCAGCATGGCCGGACTGCTCGGCCCGCTTGGGGCAATGCCGCCGAGCTACAACGAGCTGGTAATCCGCGAGGAGCGCAATCGGGCACACGGGCTATCGAGCTTCTTCGATCTGTTCACGAGCCGGCTCGCAGAGCTTTTCGTCGATGCGAGCGAGAAATATCGCCTCGCCCGACGGTTGCGATGGAGCCCGGACAGAAACGGCAATACCTTCATCAAGACGCTGTTCTCGCTGGCCGGCTTCGGAACGGCGCGGCTGAAGGAAAGGGTTCGGCCCGATGACGAACTGATCCTCCGTTTTTCCGGCTTCTTTGCAGCCCGGACCCGTAATGCGGCCAATCTGCAGGCCATGCTACAGGAATTCAGCGGCCTGCCGGTGGCGATCGAATCGTTCAAGGGCAAATGGCTTTCCATTCCCGAGGGCGAACGTAGTCGCATGGGGCAGCCGCAGGGCGTGCAGCTTGGCGTCAATGCGACCGCGGGGACCGCAGTCCATGATTTCGGCGGTAGTTTTCGCGTCGTGATCGGACCTGTCGATTATGACGACTACCGGTCGCTTTCACCGGGCAGCGCCAATATCGATGCGCTGTTCGCGCTGACGCGGCTATATGTCGATCCGTCGCTCAATTTCGACATCCAGGTCCTGTTGAAGAAAGAGCATGTCCCTTTCTGCCGGCTCGGTGCGGACGGTGATCCGCCGAGGCTCGGATGGAACAGCTGGGCGCGCGTCGCGGCGGCGGATCGCGATAGCGGCGACGCCATCATCATCGAGCCGCGCGACGCGCAAAGGCAATCCGATCAGGGAGGGCGCCATGCGGCTTGAACTGCGGCAAATCGCGGGAGAAGGCTCCAGCAAGGGATGGTTCCTCGAGCGCGGCAAGCGCACGCTCGGCCGATCGCCGGATTGCGACTGGCAGGTCTCGGACCCTCAACGCCTGATTTCGAAGACCCATTGCGTGATCGAGCGCGATCGCGCCGGCTTTCTGCTGCGGGACCAGAGCGCGAACGGAACTCGCGTCGACGAGATGACGATCCTGGAAGGCGAGACGGCGAGACTGGCCGACAAATCCAGGATCGCATTCGGCGATATCGCCTTCAGCGTCATCATCACGGGGGAAGCCGACCGCGATATCGGCGATCCGGCCGCCGACCTGCGCCTCAGCGATGAGACGCTGACGATCTCATCCATCCTTGCCGACATCGCACCCGGCGGCAGCACGGCAACCGGTCTGCTCGGCCAGCGAAACGGCGATGACTGGATCGCCACACTTCCGCAATCTTCGAAGAAGAGCAAGTCGCCGAGCAGGAACATCGATATCGGCTGGAACGGCCCGCCTGACATCAACGGCATCAAACCGATCCTTCCGGACGACTGGAACTCCGATTTGGAGCTCGGCAGTCAGCTGGAGCATGGCGCGGCGACGCATGTCTCCGTCGCCGTTGCGCGCAGTCCCGCAGCGGACGCGGCCGAGACCGCGAAAACAATCGTTCCCGCCAACGATATGCGGATCGACGACGAGGCGGATCAGGACGCGGAGGACAGGAGCTTCGCGCTGCAATTCGATCCGCTGCGGCAACTCGAAGCGCTCGTCTCCACACTGGAACAGACAGTCGATGACGAGGCATCCATCTTCGGAATTGGGAACGACCTTACTCACTCGTCCGCTTCACTGTTCAGCCGCGAACGGAGCGAGCAGCTTGCCGACCGTCTGCGACGAGTCATTTCGAGGCAATCCGCCCTCAATGCCGGGCTTGAAAACCTGGTGCGCGAAGCCAACCGGATGTTCGAGCCCCGCATGATCGAGGCGCATGTCGACGCTTCCCCGCGCAAGGCACTTTGGCGCGGCAATGGCGACTATTGGAAGGCTTACCGCACGCAGTTCGAAAAGGACGGAAAGAGCATTTCCGTCCGCGACCTCCTGGCCGAGGCATTTCGCGCCTCCGCGGACGGAGAGAACGAGCAGGATACCACCAGTTTTGCAGAGAGGACGGGCAACACCCGATGAAGAACGAAAATCGCGTGGCTTGGAGCGAGGGCATGTTCCTTCGCGTGCAGCATTTTCAGCAGGCCGACCGCTGGACGGAGCGGCTGGTTCGCACGACCGCGCGGGGACTTGCGCCCTATCCCTGGGGGATCGCGGAAATCGGCATCGATCGCAGCGCGCTTGCCATCGGCCAGTTTGCGCTGTCGAACCTGCGCGGCATCCTGCCCGATGGGACGCCATTCGAAGCGCCTGTTGATGCGGATCTGCCTCCTCCGCTCGAACTCGACGATTCCACCAAGAACGCCGTTGTCTATCTGGCCCTGCCGACGCGACAGCCCGGGAGAGCCGACGTCGCCATGAATGGCAGCGCGATGCGCAACAGCGTGCGCATCACCGCCTCGCAATATGAGGCGCCGGATGCGAATATGGAAACCGACTTCATGGCGCCGATCGATGTCGGCCGCCTGAGCCTGCGCTACCTGAAGACCGGCGACGAGCTTGCGGGTTACGATCTGATCGGCCTTGCACGTATCATCGAGGTGCGCTCCGACCGATCGGTCATTCTCGATCCGGACTATATAGCTCCCTCGCTGAATTGCGCCGCCGAAGCACGGCTGAATGAGCTCATCACCGAGCTGCTCGGCATCGTGCGTCATCGCGCCGAAGCCATTGCCGAACGCATCGGCGATCCCACGGTCCGCGGAACCGCGGAAGTGGGCGACTATTTTCTGCTCCACATACTCAATCGTGCCGATCCGATGCTGCGCCATATTGCGGCGAATGCATCGCGACTGCATCCGATGACCTTTTATGAAGAATGCATTCAGCTTGCGGGTGAGCTTGCGACCTTCACGACCGATCGCAAGCGCGCCAGCGATTTTCCGCCCTATCGCCACGACGATCTGAAGGCGACATTTGCCGCTGTCTTCAATGACTTGCGCGCGTCTCTTTCCTCAGTTCTGGAACAGGCTGCGGTGGCAATCGAGCTCATCGAGCGGCGCCATGACGTGCGTGTCGGCACCATCAACGACCGCTCCCTGCTGAAAGATGCCGGTTTCGTGCTTGCCGTCCGCGCCGAAATGTCGGCCGAGGATGTGCGCCGCAAGCTGCCCGCACAGATCAAGATCGGTCCGGTGGAGCGGATCGCCGAACTCGTCAACGTCGCGCTGCCGGGCATTCCCGTCCGCCCCCTCCCGGTACTGCCGCGGCAGCTGCCCTACCGCTCAGGCACGATCTATTTCGAGCTCGATACGAAAAATCCGCTTTGGAAACAGCTTGATACCTCCGGCGCGATCGCGCTGCATCTCGCGGGCGACTTCCCTGGCCTTGAGATGGAACTGTGGGCCCTCCGAGAATGAACACACCACGATCAACACCCTGGCACGAGCTGCCGACGATCATCGAATTGACGGAAGACGGCGCACGCAAGAACGACGCCGCACGCAAGATGGCCGATCTGCTGGATGACGAACTGGACGGGCAGCCAAGCGGCAAGGCTGGCGAAGCGAACGGCGGCTGGTCCGTCGATGCCTTGATCCGCGGCTTTCGCTTCGGCGGCGAGGACGTTCCAACCATCGTGCGCTCGGCAGCGCCATTGCTCAACCTCGCCCACAGCTTGCGCAACACCGAAGAGCAACCTGACATTGCCGAGCTGCGGCGGGTGACGATCGATGCGGTCGGACGCTACGAGCGCGATCTCGCGAGCGCGCGCATCAGCCCGGAGCGGGCACGAGCGGCCCATTACGTCGTCTGCGCGACCATCGACGACGTGGTTCTGAGCAAGCGCTGGGGCGTGCGCGCCGGCTGGGCGCGCTCCGGTCTGGTTTCGACCTTCCACATGGACGTGACCGGCGGCGATCGTGTCTTCGATCTGCTGGACCATTTCCAGCAGAGCCCCGGCGCCAACAAGGATCTGCTCCTTCTCATATATCTCTGCCTGTCGCTCGCCTTCGAGGGCCGCACGCGCGTTTCGCCGCGCGGATCTCTGGAACTCGGGCGTATTCGCGATAGCCTGTACAAGACACTGCTCGGCCAGTACGGCGTCTTCGAGCGCGAGCTGTCGCCACATTGGCGTGGCGTTTCCGCGCGCCACAAGCCCTTGCGCACCGCCGTCGCGCTTTGGACCATCCTGTCCGTGCTCGCGCTTCTGTTTGCACTCGGCTACATGTTCTTCACGCTGTCGCTGAATAGCGCCTCCGACGCGACCTTCGAGCGCCTGGCCAACCTGCCGCCGCGCGATACGCCAAGCGTTCTGATCGAGACGCCGAAGCCGAAGGAAGTCGTCGCGCAGACGCCGCCGCCCGTGAAAAAGCCGCCGGTAACACCGCCGCCGGTGGTGGTCAAGCCGCAGCCGACCCCGCTCGACAATCTGCTTGCCTTCCTGCAGCCGGAGGTCGACCGCAAGCTGGTCACGCTCTCGAACTCCAACGGCCGGCTGCTGGTGCGCATCAACAATTCCGGCCTGTTCGACACGGGCAGCGCCGACGTCAGCGATAAATTCCGCGATCTCCTCCAGCACATCGGCGGGGCGCTCGCCTCCGAAAAATTCCGCGCCGTCGTCGTCGGCTATACCGACAACGTGCCGATCCGCACCGCGCAGTTCCCGTCGAACTGGCATCTTTCCGAGGCTCGGGCCCGCGCCGTCGGCGATATCCTCGCGACCTATACCGGCAAGGATGCGATCCTGACCGAGGGACGCGCCGATAGCGACCCGCTCGCCAGCAACGACACGCAGGAAGGCCGCGAGGCAAATCGCCGGACGGAAATACTGGTGCTGACCGACCCGACGCAGCGCCTCGGCGACGCGGCCCTCAATCCGCAGGCCACACCTCAGACGCAGACCGGCAACATGCCGGCGCCTGCAACGACCACGGGAGGAGCCCGATGAACCCGCTTGGCGCGTTTTATACGCTTCGCTCCTACGTCTCCGCCTATGCCGGCCTTCTCGGCCAGCGCTTCATATCGTTGATCTGGGTTGCGGCGATTTGCATCGTCGTCTGGTTCTACGGCTCCATGGCCGGCTATGGCAGCTTCAAGCCGCTGTCGGGCGCCGGCGCGCGGATGATCGCGATCGGCGTCATCATCGCCGGCTGGCTCATCTACCTGCTCGTCTCGACGCTGCGCGCCCGCAAACGCGACAAGGCGCTGGTGGACGGTATCGCCGACGATGCGGCCAGCCAGCAGGCGGAAGTGGGGGAAATCCACAGCCGCCTGAAGGAAGCGCTGCTGCTGCTGCGCCGCATCAGCAAAAAGCGCTTCGGCTATATTTACGAACTTCCCTGGTACGTCATATTCGGCGCTCCGGGATCGGGAAAGACGACGGCGCTGACCAATTCGGGCCTGAAGTTCCCGCTCGGCGATGCGATGGGAAGCAATTCGGTGCAGGGCGCCGGCGGCACCCGCAACTGCAATTGGTGGTTCGCCGACGAAGCCATCCTGATCGATACCGCCGGCCGTTATACCACACAGGACGATTTGAACGGTGCGTCGAAAGCCGGATGGGAAGGCTTTCTCGGGCTGTTGCGCAAATATCGCCGCTCGCAGCCGATCAACGGCGCGCTCGTCACGCTCTCGATCGGCGACCTTCTCAGCCGCGATCACGAAATACAGCTCGAAGAGGTGCGTTCCATCCGCAAGCGGCTGTCGGAGCTCGACGAGTTCCTGCATGCCCGCGTGCCGGTCTATGTCGTTCTGACCAAGGCCGATCTCTTGACGGGCTTTGTCGAATTCTTCGACGGTCTCGCCAAAACCGACCGAGAGCAGGTCTGGGGCACGACCTTCGATCTCGACGAAAGCTACAAGGGGCAGAACCTGCCGGAGCGCTTCATGGAAGAATTCGCGCTGCTGCAGCAGCGGGTCGATGCCATGCTGATCGAGCGCCTGCAGCAGGAGCCGAATGTCGAGGTTCGCGGCCGCATCTTCCGCTTTCCCGCGGAACTCGCCTCGCTGGGCGAGCGCCTGCAGGAACTGCTGACGGAGCTTTGCTCGTCTTCCAATCTCGTCGAAGCTCCCCTCGTTCGCGGCGTCTACTTCGCTTCCGGCACGCAGAGCCGCGAGACGGAAACGCCGCGCACGCGCCGCAGCTATTTCCTGTCGCGTCTCTTCAAGGACGTGATCTTCGGCGAGGCGTCGCTTGTTGCCCGCGACAGGCGCCTGTCGGGCCGGCAGGCCATGATCAGGCGAATTGCCTATGGTGCCGCCGCCCTCGCGCTCGCGATCGTCTTTACCGGGTGGACGGCGACCTACTTCCAGAATTCGCGCGCGATTGCCGCCGCCGAACGGCGCATCGACAACTACGAGAAGCTGGCGACCGGCATTCCGTTGCGCGATGTTACCGATGCGGATTTCCTGCGCGTCTTGCCGGCGCTCGACAATCTGCGGGCTGTGACCGGTGGCTTCGACGAGGCTCGCCTCTGGCCGACGAGCTTTGGCCTCGACCAGAAAGACAAGATCGCCAGCCGCCAGCGCGGGGCCTATCAACGCGCGCTGAACGCGCTTCTCTTGCCGCGTATGCTGGTGGAGCTGCAAAATGAGCTCAAGCAGACGTCGGATGTGCAGAAGACGTTCGATGCCTTGAAGTTTTACGGCATGCTCGGCGGGATGGGGCCTGTCGACAGGGAATTTGTCTCGCAGCAGTCTGAAGATATGTTTGCGGCGCTCTATAAGGGTGAAGGACGAGCCGCCACGCGCAAGGCTCTTCTCACGCATGTCGAGGCCATGGCCGACGGCAGCCTGCCCGCGATCGAGCTGGATACCGATCTGATCGCCAAGGCTCGCGAGACGATCCACTCACAGAGCCTCGCGGCCCGTGCTTACGACATCCTGACGCATTCGCGTCAGGCCCGCCAACTGGATGCCTGGCTTCCCGCCGATGGATTGGGGCCGCTCGGCGCCCAGATCTTCCAGCGCAAGTCCAAGGCGACGCTACGTGATGGCATTCCGGGAATTTTCACTGGCAAGGGTTATCGTGAGGTAGTGCTGCCGACCGTCGTTGCCGCCGCTTCGGAAGCACTCAAGGAGCAATGGGTACGGGGTGACAATGACCCGGTTCCCGCGGGAATGACCACGGATGTGATTTCGCAGGCGGCACTGCAGCTCTATTTCGATGCCTTCCAGCAGCATTGGTCGTCGCTTCTCGCCGATCTCCAGGTACGGCCGTCGGGCAACCTTGCCGATGCGACCGAGACGGCGCGCATCCTGGCGGCCAATCCGAGCCCGGTGGAGATGGTGCTGAAATCCATTGCCGCAGCCACGGACCTGCGTCCGGCTTCGGGCACGGAAGTTGCCGCGCTCGACGATGTTCCGGATGCAGCCCTGACAGCCGCAACAGCAGGCGCCGTGAATACGCCCGACCCGTACGGTCCGCTGCGGGCTGCCCTTGAGCCGAATGCCGCCGACGCGCAGCCAGCGTCCCGCGACGGCAACGACCAAAGCGGCAGCGATAAGCCGCGCTCGCAGATCCAGAGCCTCCAGCCGACCCTGCAAAACATCTACGGCCAGTTGTCCCGTGCCGCGAACTCGACGGCGGAGGTCGCCCGTGTCTTCGACGCCGGCGGACAGCTCGCGAATGCCAACCAGGATCTGCTGCAGCAGGCCCGCGGGCTTCCCGCGCCCGCCGATGCATGGATGGTCGCCGTTGCCGCCGATATCGGATCGCTGGCGGTCAAGACGGCGCGCGCCCGTATCAACGACCTTTGGGCAAGCGAAGGCGCCGACCTGTGTGCCCGCATCGTTGCCGGTCGATATCCCTTCGACCGCTCCTCCGGTCAGGATATCGCCATGGCGGACTTTGTCCGGCTGTTCGGCCCGCAGGGATTGTTCCAGTCTTTCTTTAAGAATCGGCTGGAAGCGTTTGTAGATACAAGCGCGCAACCCTGGGGATGGCGTGGGACTTTCGGCGGTGACAGCATCCCCAGTCAGGCGATCGCGCAGTTCGAAAACGCCAGCAAGATCGAGCACGCCTTCTTCCCGGCCGGCAGCGAGAAACCTGCAATCGCCATCAACGTGAAGCCGATTTCGCTCTCGGATTCGGCCAATGCCGTGCTCATGGAAATCGGCGGCGAACGCGTCGTCTATAATCACGGACGGGTGGTGCCAAAATCCATCGCGTGGCCGGCAGCCGGCGCGGAGAACCAGTCCCGGATCGTATTTTTGCCCGGCAACTGGGATGAAGCCATGATGCAGAACGGCGACTGGTCGCCCTTCCGCCTGTTCGATGCGGCGAAAGTGACGGTCGAGGGCCCCGATCTTTTCCGAGCGCGCTTCGATGACAAGGACGGCCGGACGGCGGAGTTCGACGTGCAGTTCGGTTCGGTGCTCAATCCGTTCCGGCTACAGGCATTGTCCGATTTCAGCTGCCCGACCCAATTTTGACGGTCCGCCGATGAACGAACCCCTCGCTCGCACCCAATCGCCGATGCAAGCCGACGCGATCGGCTTTTTCGGAAAATTGCCGACGCACGGCGATTTCGTCTCTTCAGCGCTCGGTCTGCGTCTGCGGAGCGAGCTCGATCAATGGAGCCGCAGCGGCCTCATCGCGCTGGAAGCCGCATTGGGACCGGACTGGCGCCGGCCGTTTCACGCGACGACGGCCTGGCGCTTCGTCGTCGGCAACGGTGTCTGGGGGCCAACCGCCATTGCCGGCGTTCTCCTGCCCAGCCGCGATCGCGTCGGCAGAAGCTTTCCGCTGATCATCGCCGCCCAGTTGCAGCGCTTTTCCGGCCAGTTACGCGATCTGTGCGAAGACAACAGCTGGTTTACCGCCGCCGAGGCGCTGGCGGAGAGCTCTGAAAAAGCCGATTTCGAGATGCAACGGTTCATCGAGGGTATCAGGCGGCTCCGCGCGCCTTTCATCGACAAGCGGTCAGCCGCGACGCAGTCTGCGAGCCCTGACGAGATGAGGGCGCCAGCCTCGCTCTGGTGGCGCATCAATCCCGGCAGCCGCCATGGCAAGGGATTCCGTACCATGACAGCCCCGACGGCGCAGGATTTCGTTAAACTGGTTACGGCGGAAGCGCCCACCTTGCCCGTATCAGCCGAACCGCCGCCGGTGCGTGCCGCCACCCCTGCCGCAATCAGGGAGCCGGAACCAGCGGCAGCGACCCGAGCGGAATGGGCAATAGCGCACAGCCACGCCAGCCACGCCGGAACACGCCTTTCCTTGAACGCCGACGCACTCCTTCTCAGCGATGCGCCGCACATTTTCGCAATCGCGGATGGTGTCGGCAACGGCATCGGCGCCATCGAGGCGGCAAGGATCGCCACAAGTATATTAGCCGGTATTCCCGAGCGGGAAAACCTGCAGGGCCTGGTGCAGGACATCAAGAGCAAGCTCAGCCATGCGCATGCCATCCTGCGCGCCAAGGGAGCGAACATCGAACGGGAACCTCCCGTCGCCAGCATCGTGACGGCCGCACTGCTTGACGGCGAATTCGCTGCCATATGGGCAGGAGACGCGCGATGTTACCTGCTGCGCGATGGCATGATGCGGCTTCTGACCCGCGATCATATCGACATCGGCCTCCGGCGCACGCTTGGCCGCGGGCTGGGACTGAAGGACCAGTTCGTCTCCGAAGCCGTCGGCGACCGGTTTCAACGTGGCGACCGGCTTCTGCTCGCCAGCGGCCCGGTGTCGCGCACGCTTACCGATCGCATCATAGCCGAGATCCTGATCGAGACGCCGCTGGAACAGGCGGCCGAGGCGCTGATCCAGGAGGCGCTGATCGCCAATTGCCGCGAAAATGTCAGCGCCATCGTCATCGGCGTGCCATGAACGGATATCCGGACACCGAGGAGATGAGGCGGATCGCAGCCAGTTTTGCCGGGCTGCTGCGTCTTCTCACCCACAATGGCGAAACCGAGCGGCCGAAAGACATCCGCGATCTGCTGATCGATCGGTTGCGTGATACGCTGGACCGGCGCCTGCCTTCCCTGACCGATGATGCCCCGACCTTCATCGGCAACAGCTTTCTGGTCGAGGCCGGCGTTCACCGCAACGGACGGACGGAAATCAGCCGATTGCGCCACCGCGACCTCGGCACGCTTCATGCCATGAAAACAATCGGGGTCGATCGGGCGAATGACGCGGCTGCCGCCGCCTCGCTGCTGCGCGAGGCCCGCATCGGTATGCTGCTTTGCAACAGCAATCTCGCCGCCGCGCGATGCGCCATCCGCCTGCCTGACGGTCGTCCGGCGATCATCATGGAATGGATCGGGCCGTCCTTGTCGCAACGATTGGCCGCTGGCACTCTTTCTTCGGTGGATATCAGGACTGCAACGAAATCCCTGCTTCTCGGGCTGGGGGCCATTCATGAGGCTGGCTATGTGCACGGCGATATTTCGCCCGCGAACCTTCTGCTGCGTGATGGTGATTTCAATCAATTGAAGATCGCCGATTTCGGCACGGCAATGGAGCGCGGCGCCTGCTACCAGGATGTCGATATCGCAAAATCGGCGACGTCGGGTTTCACAGCCCCGGAAATATCGGCCAATTCAGCCGCCGACCCACGCGCCGATCTTTATTCCGCCGGCTGCGTAATCAGCCTGCTTCTCGACCATTGCGACGACGCAGGCGAAACAGTCGAGCAGCTAAAGGCGCTGGCCCTGCGGTTGATGGCCGATTGCCGCTCGAAAAGGCCGCCCGATGCTTTGGCGGCGCTTGCTTCGATGAATGAGGCGTAGTTCCAATCCGCTCAGTTCGAGGCGGAACTGCCCGGAAGCGGCGCCGCAGCGGTCGGCACGCTCTTCTGATAGACGGTCAACAGCTTGGCCGCATCCACCATGCCGGCATTGCTGGCATAGATCGTGTCGCCATCCTGCATCTTGAACTGCTGCATCAGCACGAAATTCGAAACATCCTTCAGGTTGACGCTATAAATGACGGGCTTGACGGAAACGACCGTCGGCACGCTTGCTCCCTTGGCCAGCGGGGCGGCGGCCTGCGAATAGGTCTTCTGATTGCGGAAGAGGTAGAAATTGCGGGAATCGGCGCGATCGTCGAGCAGGCCGCCGGCACGCGCGAGCGCTTGCGCCAAGGTCGTCTTGCCCGGTTCCAGCGGGAATTCGCCGACGCTCTTGAAGGCGCCAAGTGCGGTGAAGCTTTGCGACGCACCATCGACGAACACCTGATCGCCGGGCAGAAGGCGTACGTTCTGCTTGTCGTCCTGCAAAATGCGATCCAGCGGCGCAGTGGCGCGCTGCGAACCACGGGTCAGCGTTACAGTCGCATTGCTCGGCGAGGAGGACGCGCCTCCGGCAAGAGCGATGACATCAAGCACGCGTTCCTTGCGCGCCGTCAGCGGGAAGCGGCCGGCAGAGCGAACCTTGCCATCGACCGTTACCGCGCTCGAGGGTTTGTCGACGACCGTCACGACGGCCTGAGGGTTGACGGAGGATCCCTTGAGGGCCGTTACGATCTGCGACTGCAGGCCCTCCGGCGTCGAATCGATCACCCGCTGCTTGCCGACATAGGGCATGGTGACGAAACCGCGGGAATCGACGGTAAAGCGGCCGAGATTGAGCGACTTGCTCTGGGTGGCCGACAACAATCCGTCTTCGCCGGTATCCAGCACCGTCACGTCGAAGACATCGCCGGGACGAAGCCGCGCATCCGAAAAGCCGCCCGAACGCAAGCTGGCGAGACCGCGATCGGTGGGAGCGTAGGAGGGTGCCACGACCTGGCCGCCCATCGGAGCCGACGACAGCGGCACGACCGGAATCCGCTCGTGAGTGTATGGCATGGTCGCATTGCGAATATTACCGGCGCTTGGTCCATCGGACGGCCTTGCACAGGCGCTGAGGACAACCAAGGGTAAAATCGCCGCCAATTTCCGCATTCCCGAACCTCCTTCGGATGTTAAAGGCAAGGCAGAAATATCAACCAGAAGGCGGGAGGCAATATGCGAGCCTAATAAATAATGAATTATGACGGTTCGGTTGTTTACCATTGTGTCCAAATAGCAACCGCTTATGGACATAAGCCCCCGAACCTGGCGTTTTCAGCACCTTCGAATGCGGCTTGTCGCTGAAATATGAAGGGAAAATACGAATCAACGGCAACGTTCGGAAAAGGGGAATGCCGAATGCGCGCTCCCTCCCATTGTCAATCCGGTATGTCGGCCTAGTTTCTCCGTGGGTCGATTTCCGGGATATCGGGCAGGCCTCCTGCCTAAAACTCTCTATTCATGCGTGCAGCCTTCAATAGACACATCCGCTCTCTCCTAGTATTCAGTACCGCCCGTGCTGACCTGCACGGTCTCTCCACCTGCCAAGAGGCTATGAAATCATGCTTACAAGGATAGCTTGCGCCTTTGCTCTCGGCCTTCTTTCAACGTCACCGGCATTCGCCGATGCGTGCTCGAATCATTTCGAAAGCAGCGGCGTCCCATTGGTTACGGGCATTACCTACAAGACCTGGATGGTTTTTCCGTCCGTCAACCCCAATGCCGCTTTTGACAAAGTATCGCGCGCCGTTCTCGCCGAGGGTTTTGTCGATGTGAACGTGGAGAAGAAGCTCGGCACGCTGACCGCTCAACAGGAAACAAGCGGATCCGGCAGACCCCAGACCTTGCGTGTCGTCGTGCGAAAGAACGGCAAAGGCAGCCGCGTCGATGCGGTGTTCATCGTGCAGGCGGGACAAGTGGCTCCCGGCGTCAGCAAGAACCTCTGCCGCATCGTGACCGCTGTCGGCGAGTAATCCCCTCCGAACGATCGTCTGGCCGCATTGATCGCACTCCCATCGATGCTGTGGGATCGTGGAGCCGCGTGCGGGTAGATCCGAAATCGGTAATCCCGGCAGCAGGACATGGCGCGGCCCGCGCCATTCCTCTCAATGGCGGGGCAACAACGCGCGGCTGCTGTCGCGCGCGATCAGCCGGGGTTCGATCTTCACATCGGCACCGGGCCGCGAACCGTCGAGAATATCGAGGATCAGTTCGGCTGTCCGCTCACCGATTTCGCGCGCATGGGCGTTGATCGTCGTCAGCGTCGGTACGCAGACCTCGCCGATTTCATAATTTCCGAATCCGCCGATGGAAAAGCGGTCGGGAACGGCAATGCCGAGCCGATGGCATTCCGTAAGTGCACCATAGGCGGCCAGATCCGAAACACAGACGATCGCCTCGGTATCGGGATAGAGTTCGATCAGCCTCGCCATGGCATCGGCGCCTTCACGCATGGAGATCGGGGGCGGCCCCGCAGCGATCAGCCTGGATGGGTCGAGGTCATGCGCCTGCATCGCCGCGACGAAGCCGCGCCTGCGCTCGCTGCCGCGCGCATCACGCTCGACATCGCCGCCGATGAAGGCGATGCGCCGACAGCCGAGGGCAACGAAATGATTCACCATGTCGCGCATGACGACCGCATTGGAAAAGCCGACGTAGTGGCCGATCGGATCGGCCGGGATGTCCCAGGTCTCGATGACGGGAATTGCCACCGTCTGCAAAAGCCGGCGCGCGCGCTGCGTATGCGTACCGCCGGTCACGACGATCGCCTGCGGCTTGCGGCGAAGCAGTTGCTCGATCAGCCGCTCTTCCTCTTCGACATTATAGTTCGTGTAGCCAAGCAGAATCTGCATGTCCCGCCGCGACAAGGTATCGGAGAGCCCGCCGACAGTATCGGCGAAATTGGCATTGTTGATGGAAGGAATAGTGACCGCGACAAAGCCCGATTTCTGCGAACGCAGGTTGGCGGCCGTGCTGTCGAAGACGTAGCCCAGTTCTTCGGCTGTTCTCAGAATGGTTTCGCGGGTCTCCGCGCTGACCAGGCTATCCGCCTTGAAGGCGCGCGATACCGTCATCGGAGACACTCCCATGACGCGGGCTATATCGGCCATGGTCGGCGTTTTACGATGATTGCTCATCAACGGCCCATCTTATCGTCACCATCAAAATAATATGCCCTTTCTGCGAATGGCAGGAGGCCTCAGAGTGAAGCCGTGATGCCGCCATCGACGTAGAGCACATGACCGTTGACAAACGACGAGGCGTCCGACGCCAGGAAAACGCAGGCGCCGACCAGCTCCTCGACGCGCCCCCACCGACCAGCCGGCGTACGTTTTTCGAGCCATGCCGAGAAATCGGCATCGGCAACGAGCGCTGCATTCAATGGCGTATCGAAATAACCGGGCGCGATGGCGTTGCATTGCAGCCCATGCCTGGCCCAATCCGTCGCCATGCCCTTCGTCAGATTGCCGACCGCTCCTTTCGTCGCGGTATAGGGTGCGATCGATGGCCGCGCCAGCGCCGTCTGCACGCTCGCGATATTGATGATCTTTCCGGCGCCCCGTTTGATCATGTGACGTGCCACAGCCTGACCGACGTTGAAAACGCTCGATATGTTCGTCCGCAGCAGCCGCTCGAAGGCATCGGCGGGAAAATCTTCAAGCGGCGTGCGGAACTGCATGCCGGCATTGTTGACGAGGATGTCGATCGCACCCGTCCGGGCCTCGAAATCATCGACAGCGTCGCGCGCCGCGCCGTGATCGGTGGCATCGAATGCCAGCACATGCACGCTGCCTTCGAAGCTTTCAGCCGCCGTGGCGAGCTTGTCCCTGTCCCGGCCGTTGAGGATCGGCTCCGCGCCGGCCGCCGCCAGTCCTTTGGCAAGCGCAAGCCCGATCCCTTGCGACGAACCCGTCACCAGCGCGCGCCGCCCTTTCAGATCGAAGAGGCCAAGAGACATCGTTTCCTCCGTTTTTTCATCTCGACAATGATTGCTTCTCCTGTTTATGTTATCGATAACATTCAATGTCAAGGGAATGACGTAAACGATGAGCAAGCCAGCGATCCTGCAAATTGGCCCCTACCCGCAATGGGATCAGGAACCTCTCGACGACGCGTTTCAGGTCCATCGCTATTTCGAAGCTGCGGACAAGGCAAAACTGCTTGCCGAGGTCGGGCCGTCGATCAGGGGCATTGCAACGCGCGGCGAGCTCGGCGCCGATCGCGCGATGATAGAGGCCTGCCCCAATCTGGAGGTCATTTCAGTCTATGGCGTCGGCTTTGATGCGGTTGATCTGCAAGCCTGCCGCGAGCGCGCCATCCGCGTCACCAATACGCCCGACGTCCTGACCAATGACGTAGCGGATCTCGGGATCGCCATGATGCTCTGCCAATCGCGCGGCATGATCGGCGCCGAAAGCTGGGTGCGCGATGGCAGCTGGGCGGAAAAGGGGCTCTACCCGTTGAAACGCCGCGTCTGGGGGCGGCGCGCCGGCGTGCTTGGCCTCGGCCGGATCGGTTTCGAGGTTGCCAAGCGCCTGAAGGGCTTCGACATGCAGATCGCCTACTCCGATGTCGATGCCAAGCCGTATGCTTCGGAGTTGACGTTCGTCGCCGACCCTGTCGAACTGGCGCGACAGTCGGATTTCTTGTTCGTCACGCTCGCCGCCTCCGCAGCGACCCGGCATATCGTCGGTCGGGAAGTGATCGAAGCGCTCGGCCCGGACGGCATGTTGATCAACATATCCAGAGCCTCCAATATCGATGAGGACGCTTTGCTGCAGGCGTTGGAGACGGGCAGGCTCGGATGGGCCGCGCTCGACGTCTTCGAAGGCGAGCCGAAGCTCAATCCGCGCTTCCTCGCACTCGATAACGTCCTGCTGCAGCCCCATCATGCTTCCGGCACGGTGGAGACGCGCAAGGCCATGGGGCAGTTGTTGCGCGACAATCTTGCTGCCCATTTCGCCGGCCAGACTCTGCCGACACCCGTTCTTTAAGGAGGAAGACATGAAAGCCATCGTTGCTCACGCCGCAAAGGATGTGCGGATCGAGGATCGTCCGGAGGAGGAACCGGGCGCCGGAGAAGTCAAGCTGAAGCTCGCGACCGGCGGGGTCTGCGGCAGCGATCTGCATTATTACAATCACGGCGGCTTCGGCACCGTCCGCCTGAAGGAGCCGATGATCCTGGGGCACGAGGTCAGCGCGACCGTGACCGCACTCGGCCCCGGCGTGCAAGGTCTGGAGGTCGGCCAACTCGTTGCGGTTTCTCCGTCCCGCCCCTGCCGGACCTGCCGCTACTGCCTGCAGGGACTGCCCAATCAATGCCTCAACATGCGCTTCTACGGCAGTGCCATGCCCTTTCCGCATATTCAGGGGGCATTTCGCGAGACGCTTGTCGCCGATGCCATTCAATGCGTGCCGGCCGATGGGCTGACGGCGGGCGAAGCTGCCATGGCCGAGCCGCTGGCCGTGACCCTGCATGCGACGCGACGCGCCGGCGAGATGCTGGGCAAGCGCGTCCTCGTAACGGGTTGCGGTCCGATCGGCGTCCTGTCGATCCTGGCTGCGCGCCGGGCGGGTGCCGCAGAGATCGTGGCGACCGACCTTTCGGATTTCACCCTGTCGCTGGCCAGGCAAGTGGGCGCCGACCGGATCATCAACACGAAGAGCGAGCCGGAGGCCTTGGCCGCCTACTCCGCCGACAAGGGCACTTTCGATGTGCTCTACGAGTGCTCGGGGGCGGCCGCGGCGCTGGTCGGCGGCATTGCCGCGCTTCGCCCGCGCGGCATCATCGTGCAACTCGGCCTCGGCGGCGACATGAGCCTGCCGATGATGGCGATTACCGCCAAGGAACTGGAGCTGCGCGGCTCTTTCCGCTTTCACGAGGAGTTTGCCGTCGGCGTCGACCTGATGCGCAAGCGCCTTATCGACGTACGGCCGCTCATCACTCATACGGTGCCGCTTGCCGACGCAATCAGCGCGTTCGAGATTGCATCTGATCGAAGCAAGGCCATGAAGGCGCAGATCGTCTTCGCCTGAGCCGCGAGCGCTTGCGTGAAATCTTCCAGCCGTGGAGTTGGGTGGATTTCACGCAAGGCATCCTCTATTCGAGGTCGGCGCCGATCGCTTTAAGGGCGGCGCGTGCCACCTGCTCGTCCTGTTCGCCGGAACCCGATCCCACGCCGATACCGCCGACAAGCGTGCCGGCGACGCGGATCGGCAAGCCGCCACGCAATCCCGTCATCCCGCCATGCGTAGCGACTGCCAGCGGCAATCTCGCATGGTCCGGCAGGGAGTTGCTCGGCGCGCCGATGGAAGCGGCCGTTTGTGCCTTGGCAAGCGCGCTTTTCAGCGACTGGAACCGCGAGCCGCGCATGCGGAAAGAGCCCAGCGTCACTCCGGACTGATCCACGACAACGATGCATTGCGGCTGCCCCATTCCGGTGGCGGCGGAGATTGCGGCGGCCAGCAATGTCATCACTCCCTCGTCGCTCAAGACACTCGACGTCAGAACATGGCTCATGCAGTATCCTCGCAACTTGCGGACTCGTGTGAGTGGGTTATCGATAGCGGATCGATCCTGCGATCTAACTTTATGGGAGGTATTGTTACAATGTCGTTCTTCGAGATCATGGACCCGGCCTTTGGAAAATTCGTTCTTGGCAATGCGCCCGTCAAGCAGATCGCCTCGGGGTTCGACTGGGTGGAAGGGCCTGTCTGGTTCGGCGATCTGAATTGCCTGCTCTTCTCGGATATCCCCAACAACCGCATCATGCGCTGGATACCGGGCATCGGCGTCAGCATCTTTCGCGAGCCTTCGAATTTTTCAAATGGCCACACGCGCGATCGACAAGGCCGGCTCGTCAGCTGCGAACACGGCGGCAGACGCGTCACACGCACGGAATATGACGGATCGATCACGGTCATTGCGGACAGCTATCAGGGCAAGCGCCTGAACTCGCCCAACGACGTCGTCGTGACTTCGGACGGCGCCATCTGGTTCAGCGATCCCCATTATGGCATCGCGACGGATTATGAAGGGCATAAAAGCGAGCAGGAACTGCCTTGCAATGTCTACCGTGTCGATCCATCCGGCGCGATCTCGGCCGTGCTGACCGACTTCAATTGCCCCAACGGCCTCGCCTTCAGCCCCGACGAAAAAAAGCTCTATGTCGCCGACACCGGCCGTATCCATGGCAGCGATCCGCAACATATCCGCGTCTTCGATGTCGGCGAGGGCTGGCGGCTGTCCGGCGGCAATGTGTTTCACGCGATTTCGCCGGGCTGCGCTGATGGCATGCGCCTCGACAGCGACGGCAATCTCTGGTCGTCTGCGGCCGACGGCGTGCATTGCATCGCTCCCGACGGGCATCTGATGGGCAAGATCCTTGTGCCTGAAACCGTCTCCAACCTCTGCTTCGGCGGCCGCGGCAAGCACAAGCTGTTCATGACGGCAACCACCAGCGTCTATTCGATTTCGCTCAATCGAAGCGGCGCACTCTGACGGCCGGGCGGTTGCTGCGCGACGGCGGAATCTGAAAACGGACCGCAAGACGACGACAATTGTTCATTGCGTGGCAATTGCCGTCGTTGCGGTGCAAACGATATCAACGTAAATCGGCTTGCGGCACGGCGCGCGCGGCCGCATGGGCAATCGGCGCCAGATTGGCGGACGAGGCAAGCGCCTGCCTGCGCGCGGCATCCTGCAGCAGGTTTGCCATTCCGGTTACGGAAATTTGATCCGCCCGCATGACCTGGCGGATCAGCGGATCTTTCAGAACTTCGGCGATCGTCAAGTCCCTATGGGTCATTGTTACCTCCTGTTCGTTCGAGCAGAAGATAGACGGCTTAATTTGCAAGGGGATGTCAAAAGACGGACAAAACCAAGGCAGTTCGTTCGATTTTGTTACAGAATAATTGCAAAACCCATGGTGGGACATATTCCAAAATTACAATAGGACCCTAGTTACCGGCTACGCAAAGGTCGATCGGCTGCGATTGGCCTGAACGGGAGGTCCGCTTGCTCCTTGAAGACGCAATATCGTGCGATGATTCAGACCATAGTTCTGCAATTTTTGCGTTTATTATCACGCAACGCCGGGGCTCCAAATCTAACCACCAACGATCGGCCGCGCCATGTACTCATCAGACCAGACCGTAGAAGATGAGCGTCTCATCTACCACGCGGATCTTCTCAGCCAGCTCTCCAACCCCAAGCGACTGGAGGTCTGCATTCATCTGTCCGGCCGCGAAGAGGATGTAAACAGTCTGGCCAAGAAGCTTGGGATATCTCAATCGGCCCTGAGCCAGCATCTGACCCGCCTGCATCACTCGGGAATCGTCAAGGTCCGCCGTCAGGCACAATTCAGATACTATACGTGCGATCATCCCGGCGTTCAGCAGATTCTGAAAACGCTCGGCAATATCTTCGACGTCGACGCCACGCCGGTAGCGGCAGACGCCGCGAAAGATGATGCCCAGAGCCGGAAACGGTGATCTGGAGCAATTCCGTAAAAGCTGCACGGCAATGACGCCGGTGCCGGTCGGCGGCCCCGGCCCGGCTCCGGCCACCCAGCGACGTCATGGCGCGGACACGCCCTTCAGCTGGTAATGCGCGGAGTGCGGATGACCTTCAGGAACAGGGCGTTCATTGCGTCGGAGATACCCTCCGTCGGGCTCACTTCAAAGTAGAGACCGGGCGAAGCGCAATTCTGCAGATCGGTTCCGATCTGCGACTGGAACGGCGCGATCCATTGATTGTACCAGCCGTTTGTCGGCAGAGGCAGATAGGTCGTGTAAAGGATGGCGATCTTGACGTTCTGGTTCTTCAGCGGCTGACAGAAGGAGATATCGAGCGGTTCCTGACAGCGGCCGCTGGTTGTCGGCTTGGTGCAGGTATTCGGCTTGTAACTGTCGCCGACACCGTCGGTAACGAGGAAAAGGATCTTCTGACGATCGGTGCTGGTCGTGCCACCCCCACCCGTCCCGATGATCGGTGCGAGTTGCGTCAGCATCGTATCGAAGCTGGTCGTCTGGTCGTTGTTATAGCCTTGATAAGGGATCGTCATCAGGTCCACGGCGCTTGTCGCACTCTTGACCTTTGTCATATCGGACAGGAGCGGCGATACGGCGGTAAGGCCGGCCTTCTCCGCTTGCGTGCCGAACGTATAGACGGCCATGCGATATTGATCGGATGTCACCCGATTTGCCGCAGCCGTATCGGTAAGCTTCTGTGTGGCTTGTCGGACGACGTCGATACGCGTCGTCACTCCCAGATTCTTGGCCAGATTGTAGTAGTTGTTGGTCGTATCGAGATTATGGCATGCAAAAGCGCAGCTGTCGGACGTATGGGATACCATCGTCTGTATATCGGTTGTCGTCGCACCGACCCCCATAGAAGGCGTATTGTCCAGCAGCATGTAGAAATCCATGAAGGTCGCCGTCTGATATTGCGCCGAGGCCGAACCGCTGACGGGAATGGATGTCTTGCCGATGATCTGACTGAGCGAGGTCGGTACATTCGCCGAAAAATTGACGGTCGACGAGACGATGTTTCCACTGCGCGTGACTGCCGCATTGACAGTGACCGGGATGTTTTGAAGATCGCTCGATGCCTGACCCAGAAAGAGCTTGTTGGCGTCGTCCTGCCCTATAGCGACAGTACCGTCCTTCGTCATGGCCATGGCGGCTGCAACGGCCGGGGATGAATCCGCGATTGCCCCGACGGCAGCCGCATCGGCGGCATTTTGCAATTCTGTCTTGACCAGCATTGCGTTGGTCACATCCAGCGCCAGCCCCCCCACCGCGATCAGAGGAACGGCGACCAGAGCAGTCGTCATTGCAAAATTGCCGGACCTGTCCGTCAGCAGCTTTCGCGAAAGCCTGCGCAATACATCAAACGGCTGCGAACAGTTCCTGAATCTCTTCACGAGCAAACTCTTCATATAACTCTGGTTGTATTTCGTGATCATTCACGCGCCGAACGTATTATTACTTCGTAATATACTCTGGAAACATATTTACGCATAAATATTGAAATTCTCGTAAGAGACACGACTCCATTTTATATTATGGATATTGGGGAGAAAGTTACGAAGGCCGGCATATATATTCGGATGCCCGGCAAATTGACGAACGAAACCTCGCCCGCGCCTTTTGCCGGAAGATGAAGCGCGGTCGCACTGTGAACAGCTTTCCTCTTAAGAAAGCGGAGACGGCAAGCTCAGGTCACGATTGGCAAGAACAACTATCCGCAGCTTCGCGCGATACGTCTTTTGCTCGTTTTTGATATTTGCCCATGAAAGCAATGGCCGTCGGCTCCAGGCGGGGCGACATCGTGAGAAGCGCCCTTGCCCTGAATTGCGGTCTCAAACTTGTTGCCGGTGCCGGCCAAGCAATCAGATCGACCGATCGGAGGTCTCGCCGCTCCAGTCGCTTGCAAGGTCGATCGCCACTCTCGAGCGGATGTCCGAAGCATTGGCTGCCAGAAGCAGCTCGTAACGACCGGCCGCAGCACGGAACCTTTTCGTCGGCTCGTCGAAATAGCTGAGATCGCGATGCCGCACGACCAGAAAAGCCGTTCCCGTTTCGCCGGGCGCCAGCCGAAGCTTGGCAAAAGCGCGCAGCTCCTTTTCGGGCCGTGCGACCGTGGATGCGGGCGACCGCACGTAGAGCTGCACAAGTTCCGAGCCCGCCCTCTCGCCGCTATTGGTGATATCGATGGCAACGGTAATCCCCTCGACCCCCATCTGCTCCGCCGACGCCTTTGCCTCGCCCCAGGAAAAGCGGGTGTAACCGAGACCGAAGCCGAAGGGGAACAAGGGTTCGATACCGCGCGTATCGTAGTGACGGTATCCGACGAAGACACCTTCGTCGTAGCGTACATGCCCGTCCTTGCCTGGATAGACGTGGGGATCGCCGATCATGGCGGAATTGTCCGAAAGACGCTTCGGGAAGGTCTGCGGCAGGCGGCCGCCGGGCTCGACATCGCCGAAGAGCACATCGGCAACGGCATGTCCCAGCTCCTGGCCGGGATACCACATCTGCAATACCGCCCGAACCTTGCCGAGCCACGGCATTTCGACCGGCCCCCCTGTCTGCAACACGACGACGACATTGGCGTTGACCGCCGTCACGCGCTCTATCAGTTCTTCTTGCCGGCCGGGCAGGCGCATGTCGGGAAGATCGAGACCTTCCGTGTCCCATTCGCCGTCACGGCCGACGAAGAGCAGAACGACATCGGCATTCTCCGCCTTCTCGATGGCATCCAGCATGGCATCTTCGCCGAGAGGCTTCTCCACGCCGAAGCGCACCGCCGTCAGGTTGATCCCCTCTTCGCTCGTCGCCGACGAGCAATACTCGACCACCACCTGGTAGCGCTGCCCCGCTTCCAGATGGATACCTTGCCGCTGTTCGACATTGGCCGTGCCGAAATAGTTGTCGCCGCGCGCCCATCCGTCGTAACCATTCACGACCAGCTTGCCGTCGACAAAGAGCTTGGCGAGACCCGCATTGGTCATTCCGAATACATGCTCGTCGCTTTCCGCCGGAACGTAGAAGGCTGTCATGCGGGCGGAGAAATCGTTCGGATCGAGCTGAGAGGATGGCAGATCGAACCAGAAGAATTCGCCCTTGTTTGCCGTTTCAGTGACTGTCGCGGTACCGGCAAGATCGCGGCCCTTGAAGTATTCCACGCGCATTTCGCCGGAAAAGACATTGATCAGCCGGTTGTTGCGGCAACCGGCGGCATAATGAATGCTGTTGGCATTCGACAGGGCCTGACGGATCCCCTCCAACGGACTGATCCTGTAGTGAGCGGCAATCTGGGCGCTGCCTCCCCCCATGACGCGGGCTTCGGCCGCATTCGGCCCGATAACCGCCAGATGGCCGAGTCCTCCCTTTTTCAACGGCAGGATGCCGTCGTTTTTCAGAAGTACCGCGCCTTCCGCCCCGAGTTGACGGATCAGCGTACGGTCCTCCGGCAGATCCAGCGCATGTTCGCTCAGGTCCGGCGCTTTCTCGAATGCGCCGACGCGTTCGAGCAACGCCAGAATGCGGCGAGCGGCGGCCCGCACGGTCGCCGGCTCCACCTCGCCGTTGCGGACCGCCGCCACAAGCTTCTCGCCGCGGTCACGCGTCGGGCCGGGCATTTCCAGATCGAGCCCGGCATTGACGGTGGCTGCCGTCGAATGAGAGCCGAACCAGTCCGACATGACGATGCCGTCAAAACCCCATTCCTCTCGAAGAACCTTGGTCAGCAACCACGGATGCTCGCTCGTGTAAGTTCCGTTGAGCCGGTTGTAGGAGGACATGACCGCCATCACGCCCGCCTTCTTCACGGCCTGTTCGAAGGGCAACAGGTAGATTTCGCGAAGCGCCCGCTCGCCGATGTCGGACGACATCGTCTGGCGCTCGATCTCCGATTCATTGCCGGCGAAGTGCTTGATCGTTGCGGCGATGCCCCGGCTTTGCACGCCCTGGATATAAGCGACGGCGAGCTCGGCCGTCAGCACCGGGTCTTCCGAATAGCACTCGAAATTGCGCCCGTTCAGGCCGGAGCGGTGAATGTTGACCGTCGGCGCCAATAGCACAGATGCTCCCTTGCTCTTGGCCTGGCCGGCAAGCGCCACGCCCATACGCTCGACAAGGGCGGGATTCCACGTCGCTCCGAGTGCGATCGCGACAGGAAAGCAGGCGGCATCGACACCGGCAACCAGCGAACCCGCGCCGCGCGCGCCGTTCGGACCATCCGTGACCTTGATCTTGGGAACGCCGAGGCGCTCGACCGGCACAGTGGTCCAGAAATCGGCCCCCGACAGCAGCGAAACCTGCTCCTCAAGCGTCATCCGGTCGAGAATATCGTCGATCATGGTGCCTCCCGAACTGTTTTCCTGCTCATCTCCTCGCCGCTCTGCGGCAAGGCTTCGCAATTTAAGACAAACAAATCATAAACACGCGCCATGCCCTTACGCCAGTGCGATATGTCGATGAAATGACGTATCTTTTTCATTCCGAGCCAGTTTCGCAGCCATTCGGAAATCATAAGCTCGGAGACCGGTGGAATGCCGGCCGGCGGCCAAGCGGCGGTTCGCTAAAATGCGAATAATCTTCTTTCGAATAAATTTGACCGCATCGGATTTCATGAGCGCAGTTCATGGAGCCAAGTATGCGTGCATTCCTAGTCGCTGCAAGCGTTCTCTTCTTTGCGGGTCTGTCGTTTTCGACGGCCACGACCGCCAAACCCACGGCGAATGCCAATGCCGCGCGACCGCATCAATTCGCCCGCGTCGTGGCCGATGCAAGCGCGCCTGTCGGCTGGACCGGCTTCTGCAAGGCTCAGCCGGCCGAATGCGCCTCCGGCCAGAAGAGCGACGAAACTGTCGCCCTCGACAGCCAACACAGGGCGCAGCTGCAGCAGATCGACAGCCTGGTCAATCACGAGATCCAGGGCATCGGCGATAACGACCACTACGGCATCTACAAGCTCGGTATCATCAACTGGTGGACCTATCCCGACGACGGCGCCGGCAACTGCAATGATTATGTTCTGCTGAAGAAGAAGCTGCTGGTGGAAGCCGGCTGGCCGCGTTCGGCGCTGCTGTTGACGGTTGTCCTCGACACGCACAATGAAGGGCATCTGGTACTGATGGTCCGCACGAACGACGGCGATCTGATCCTGGACAATCTGACCGACGCGATCAAAACCTGGGATGCGACAGGCTATACCTTCATCAAGCGCCAGACCGCCGACAATCCGGACAACTGGGTCCGGCTTGAATCAGGGCGCACGCCCGAAGAGCTCGCCATGATCAGCAAGGCATTGGCCGCTCACTCGCAATGATTGGCGGACCAATAGGTATCGACGAGGCTCTTGCCGTCCTGATCCAGGATAGCGAAATCCCCCGGGATGACGACGAAGAAGCGCTGGTCGCCGGCGATACTGCCGTCCGTGTCGCTCCTTGAGCCATCCACCCGCCCGCAGACGACGAAGCCGGGCATGCGCTCGCTGGGCCTTGCGCTCAGGATATGGATTGCAGAGGGCGGCACATCCATCCGCCGGGCGACGGCCGCCCTGGCAAGTTCGGGGACGTCGGCCATCGTCGGAATCGCCTCGCCCGGCGCGGCCGCAAGCAGAATACTTCCTGCCATCACGAGATGTTTCACCGGCAGCCTCCTGAAAACCAGAGCGGCAAGCCTGCAACTGCTCGCAGCAATATCATTGCGCGCTTTCGGCCGGCGGCCGCCTTCTGCAAAGTTTATTGTGATTCGCGCGGCGGCAGAAGCACGCGTCCTTGCCTTCGCATACCGATCGCGTATGAAGATCGTCCTTGCGCCAGGGAACAGTTTTGAAGGTTATTTTGCAAATGCGAACATCCCTGTCGAGGATTCCGGCACTTGGCCTGCTCATTATTCTTGCTCTGGCCAATGCCTGCATCGGGCACGAGCTCGTGCGCGTGCCTGCGGGCAACCGCAACAGCGTTCAGCCTCCCATACCCAACACCTCGGCGCTGCGGGCCAAGGCATTCAACACGACGTATGAGGAAAAATACCAGAAAATCGTCGGGGTGCTCCGTGACGACAAGGACTTGATGGCGTCGATCAGGAAGGCCGCGCAGGCCTATCAGATCGATCCCATCCACATCGTCGGCGCCCTTGTCGGCGAACATACCTACAACATTACGATCGTGAACAGGGTGAAATCCTACTACGTCAAGGCCCTCGCCTATTCGCAGTCCGATTTCAGGTTCAGCTACAAGGACGTAACCGTTCAGTCCTTCGTCAAGAGGCCCGAATTCGCCCATTGCGACAGCTTCACGGGCAGCGCGGAATTGTGGGAATGTCGCGACGAAACCTGGGACAAAAGTTTTCGCGGCAGGATCGTCGATGGCGTCACCTATGAGAATATGACGTTCCAGCGCGCCTTCTTCCAGCCATTCTTCGCGGGGCAGACTTTTGGTCTCGGCCAGATCAGCCCGCTGACGGCGCTCGAAGTCACCGATCTCGTGCACGCCACCAGCGGCCTGCCGAAACTGTCCGTCGACGACCCGCAGGCAATCTATCGTGACATCATGGATCCCGATCGAAGCGTGATCTATATCGCCGCGATCGTAAAGGACGCCATCGACGCCTATCGCGCCCAGGGATTCGACATTACCGACAATCCCGGCCTGACGGCGACGCTCTACAATGTCGGGCAGCCGCGCCGGCGAGCGCTTGCCTTGCGGCAGGCGGCAGATGCCACCGGTGGGAAGAAGCTGCCGGAAGAGAATTATTACGGCTGGCTGGTGAACGACCGCCTGCCGGAGCTGCGCGCGTTGCTCGCGGCACAGTAGCCGCAGACGGACAGACGCGGCTTTTGCGGCCGAGACCATTCCGGTTCAGGCGAGCAGGCTGATGCGGTCGGAGGCGATCTTGTTCCTGACCCAGGCATGCTCGTTTTGCCAGTCGTGCCGCTTCCATCCTTCCCAGCTGAAGCCGCATAGCTTGACGTCCCATTCGGAGGCGGGAAAGTTTGCGAGCGTATAGCAGATGCCGAGGAAGCCGGTGCTCGGGAAGACCTTGCGCATTTGGGGCCCAGCAATATGAAGCTCGCTGCAGCCGTCGTTGTAGGTCTGCGGCGGCATGATGCGGATCTCCTTGCCGGCGCGGCCCATCACGTCGATCGCCTCCATCGTCCAATCGGCCCTCCTGCCTTGCAGGCGCTGGAAGATATTGGGCCGCGGGTGATATCTGCGGATGATATCGGGATGATAGGCGAGCATCAGTACCTTTGCCGCCTTCAGCGCCGCATTGTCCAGGAAGCCGGGGGCGATCAGCCGCCGATACAGGACCTTGCTCGATGCGGCCAGCATGACCATGTCGGTGTGCTCGCCGCTCATGCCGCCGGCAAGATTCGGCTCATTGAAACGCATGACGAATTGCGCGCCGTCCACGATCCCCGAGACATTGCGCTCCAGTTTTCCATTGCCAACAATGATTGCGATCTTGCGCGCCAATGTGGTCGTCCAGCAGAATACGGCCGTGCTTTAGCAATGCCGTCTGACAAAGCGCTGAAGCATTGATGATGCGAACCTGAAATGCCGTCGTCCTGTCCGGCATCGGCCGTAGACATACGGGAAAAGGGGCTCCACCGATAAATCATCACGTCTTTGATCTAGCTCAAACCGCCACGACCGAGGCCCCAATAGATTGATTCATAGCGAAAATATTCGTCATGGAAAGGGCTGACACAATGAGCGGAAACTGGATCATCGTCGGGGCTATCGCCACAGGCCTGGTGATTGCCGGATGCGGCGCGGCGGCTGCAGCGGACCTCGCGGCGACGACCGCGCCGGCGGCTCCCGCCGATGCGCCGACCACGCAGAGCCCCTGGCAGATCCGCTTGCGTGCGCTCGGCGTGATCACCAACGATTCCGGTCGCGTGGACGGGATTGCCGGATCGGACCTATCGTCATCCAATTCGGTCATCCCGGAATTCGATGTCTCCTACTTCTTTACCGACAACATCGCCGCGGAACTGATCCTCGGCACGACGTCTTCGAAGATCTACGGCAAAGGCTCGATTGCGGGGCTCGGCGAAGTGGGCAAGACCTGGCTGCTGCCGCCGACCTTGACGCTGCAATATCATTTCACCGATTTCGGCGCCTTCAAGCCCTATATCGGCGCGGGCGTAAACTACACGGTCTTCTACAACCAGTCCGGCAAGAGCGCGGAAAGCCTCGATGTTAAGAATACGTTCGGCGTCGCGTTGCAGGCGGGCTTCGACTACATGTTCGACCAGCATTGGGGCGCCAACCTCGATGTGAAGAAGATTTTCCTGCGCCCTGATTTCGATGCGACGGTCGGCGGCGCCAATGTCAGCGGAAAGGCGAAACTCGATCCCTGGCTGGTCGGCGCCGGTATCACCTATCGATTCTAGGGTGGTCGGCACGCCATCCGGTACGCGCCAACAAGCGCACAGATGCTGAAAAGCCCGGTCGATCGAAAGGATCGGCCGGGCTTTCCGCGTCTTGGGAGGACAGGTTTCAGCGCACGTTATACTTCGCGTCGACCTCGTTGATCGCCTTGACGTTGCCGGCCGAGCGGCCGTTTTCGTCGAAGGTCTGTGCCAGGAAGGCATCGGCGATGGCCTTAGCGAGTTCGGTGCCGATGACGCGCGCGCCCATGGTGATGATCTGGGCGTTGTTCGACAGCGCGGCGCGCTCCGCCGAATAGGTGTCATGGGTCAAAGCCGCGCGAATGCCCGGAACCTTGTTGGCCGAGATGCAGACGCCGATGCCGGTGCCGCACACGAGGATCGCCTTGTCATAGGTGCCGTCGATGACGCCGGAAGCGACGCGGTCGGCAAGATTGGCGTAAAACGGGTCCGCGCCTTCTTGCGTGCGCGATACTTCGCTCACGTCGAAACGGTCCTTCAGATGGTCGGCGAGAACCTTGGCGAGGCCTTCGCCGGCGCTGTCTCCAGCAATTGCAAGCTTCATGATATTTTCTCCTCAGAGTTTTGCGGCGCACTTGGCGAGGATGTCGAGATAACCTTCGACGTTCCAGGCCGAGCGGCCGATGAAAAGCCCGTCTACGTTCGGGCAGGAAATGAGTTCTTCGCAGTTTTGCGGATTGACCGATCCGCCGTAGAGGCACGGAATTTTCCGACCGAGCACCTGTTGCGCGACCGCAATGATCTCGGCTTGGCGCGCATCGGCATAGGAAGGTTCGGCCGGAATCCCCTTTTCGCCGATCGCCCAGACCGGCTCATAGGCCAGCAGGATTTCGGCCTGCTTCTGCGCAGCGGAAAGCTTGGAAAGCGCGCCCGTGACCTGCTCGCCCAGGATTTCCGTCGCACGGCCGCTTTCGCGATCTTCCAGCGTCTCGCCGATGCAGATGAGCGGGATCAGGCCGTGACGGACGGCCGCCTCGGTCTTCAGACCCACAGTCTCGTTGGTCTCGCCGAAATGCTCGCGACGCTCCGAATGGCCGAGCTCGACGATATCGAGATCGCAATCCTTGAGCATCAGCGGCGAAATCTCGCCTGTCCAGGCGCCCTGATCCGCCCAGTGCATATTCTGAGCGCCGACCTTGACGGAGCTGTCGGAAAGGATCGACTTGACTTCGCGCACCGCAGTAAACGGCGGAATGATGAAACGTTGGATGCGGGCATCCCGAAGAGCATCGGCGGCACGCAAGGCTTCGGCAAAGGCGCGCGCCTCCGCCAGCGTCTTGTTCATCTTCCAGCTCGTGCCGATCCAATAGCGAGGCTTATCTGTCATGTCATATCCTGGTTCGAGGCAATGGTAAGGGCGATGCCGTCCCGGCGGAATTGCTCGATAACGGCATCATCCGGCGCGTGATCGGTGATTACGGCATCGAAATCGGTGAGGTCGGCCATCACATGCAGGGCTGTATGCCCAATGCGATTGTGGTTGACGAGCAGGCAGGTTCGGGTGGCGGATGCAATCATCGCGCGCTTCGTGCGCACGACGTCGTCGTCCATGTGATAGGCAAGCCGGCCGGAAACGGCCGGCGTCGACAGGAACGCGATATCGGCCCGCAGCCGCGACAGCGCCTCCTCCGTCACCACGCCCAGAAAGGCGTTGAACTTGGCGGAATAGACGCCGCCGAGCGCAATCAGCGTGATGCCGCTTTCGCTCTTCATGCGATCTATGATCGCGGCGTTGTTGGTTATCAGCGTCAGCGGACGCTTCTGCAGCAGCATCTCGCCGAGAACGGCGGCCATGGAACCGTCATTGATCATGACCGTCATGCCAGGTTCGACCAGCTCCAGCGCCAAGCGAGCCATGGCAAGCTTCTCGTCATGGCCCTGCCGTTCGCGGAAACGGAAATCGCTCTCGAACTGCGTGCCGGCATCGATGGTCGCGCCGCCGCGAACCTTGCGCAGCACGCCGGCCTGCTCGAGATCGTCGAGATCGCGATGGATCGTCATCTTGGACACGGTGAAGCGGTCGGCCAGATCGTCGAGATCGACGGTCTTGTGCTCGACAAGCAGATTGATGATCGATTGCTGGCGCTCTTCCCGTTTCACCTTGCACTCCGGCCATTGGCCTGAAAGGACACAGGGAGAATATAACACAAAAATCTCACAATTCAACATTTTCATTGTTAAGTTGTGCTATTCTTGTGTTTCTCTCCGATAGCCCAAGCTCAATCGTTCAACAATGCCCGCGCCGTTTTCTCGTCCGTAATCAGCCCGTACAGACAGCGACTCTTGAGAACCGCGCGGATCGCCCCGACTTTCGGCAACCCGCCCGAAAGCGCCACCAACCTCTCGCCCCTGTTGCGCGGCAGCGAGGCCGAAAGCGTGCGTGCCGTCAGCGTCGTCTCAAGCATGTTGCCATCCGCATCGAAGAAATGACCGAGAATTTCGCCAACGCCTCCGGCCGCGGTGATCTCCTTGATTTCCTTCGGCTCGACCATTCCCGACAGAACGAGCTGCGCGTCGGTGTCAACCGTTCCGAGACCGACGAACTTGAGGTCGGCGCCGTTTGCAAGGTCAAAGACCTCTTTCACGCCGCGCTGGGCAAGCAGCACGTCGCGATCTTCCCGCGTGTTGGCGAAGAAAGGCACCGGCATCACATGCGACTGCATTCCGGTCTTTTCGGCAATGCGATGCATCACGTCGTACGGGTTTGCCGCATAGTTTCTCGTCAGGCCGCCGAGCAGCGAGACGAAGCGCAGGTTCTTGGCGCTGACGCGAGACAGGTGATGGACGGCGGAGGAAAGCGTTCGGCCGTGGCCGAGGCCGATGACCCTGCTGTTGCCGCTCTCGATCTCACGCCGCAGAAAGCCGGCGCCCGCCTGCCCGAGTGCGCGGAATTCGAAGCCCTCCTCGCCAAGATCGGGCGCAACTTCGCAATATTGCAGGCCGAAGCGTGCCGCGAGCTGTGTTTCGAGCTCGACGCATTCGACAATATCGCCGTCGATCGTCACCTTCACGACGCCCTCGGCGACGGCGCGCGCGATCAGCCGATGGGCCTTTACCGAGGGAACGCCGAGACGCTTTGCCACTTCGGACTGCGTCAGGCCGCCCGCGTAATGAAGCCAGGCCGCCCGCACGGCGAGCGAAGCATCCGCATCCGTCATCGTCCGCTCCCTTTCATTTCGTCACTCATGGCCCCTCGCCTGCTTTCGTCCGGACACCGAATCCGAGCGCCGCTGCTTCTTTGCCGCTCGGGATGCCCTTGCAGAGAATCGGCGGCGTTCCAGCGGTTAGATATGCAAGTCGTCGACACCCGTGTCGATATGAGGCGCCCAGAAGGCTACACTTTCGGCAATCTGCGAGATGACCTGACGATCATTGGGGTCGCGCTCCTTGAACGACAGTTCCAGGCAGATCTCATTGTCCTTGGCGCCGCCTTCGGCGAAGGCCTTCAGCAACGGCTCGGGCTGGATGCGCCCCTTGGCATTGAACTCCGCCGTGAAAGGGCGATGCCCACCCTTGTCCATCAGGCTCTGCTTGATGTGGATGATCGGAGAAACCTTCGGCACGGCACGCGCCCAGGCATAAGGATCGTAGTCGTCGGGGTTGGACGAAGTGACATCGCCATGATCAATATCGGCCATCATCCACATCGGTATGGCGAATGGAGCCTTGATGAGCCTGTCCTGCAGGGTCATGCATGCATGGATGGTCTCGCCGAATTCGCGGCCGATGCTCATCGGCTCCCAGAATATGTAGGAAAGGCCGGCCGCCCGCGCATGCTCGGCCACCTCGCCCCAGCAATCGATCGCGATATCGATCAGCTCCTCACGCCGGACCGGATCGTCATAGTCCTTGTAGGTGAAGATCGCGAATTGCGTGCCGACGGAATGACCGCCGAGGTCGGCGGTGATATCGGCAAAGGTCTTGAACCAGTCGACATAATAGCGCCGGACATCCTTGTCCGGATGGCCGAAATGATTGAGGCGACCGTAGGGGCCGGTCATGCCGGAAGTCACGCGAACGCCGGTGCGCGTCAATGCCGCCCGCATATCGCGCGTCAGGCGGCGGATGACCGGAGCCTGCCAGCTCGGATTGATGAACTCGTGTGTGAGCTGCAGGTCGCGGATGCGCAGATCGCGCGCCACGGTTTCGATCAGATCGTCCGGCTCGGCAAATCGGTTCACCAGTGGGTTGGTGTTGAGTGAAAGCGTCAAGGGCATGGATGTCTCCCGGCAAGGTCTGTTGGTTCAGGCGGCAAGTGCCAGTTCGGCATCGAACCAGGCAGAGAAAGCCGCCTTCTCTTCCGCCGTCATGCGCAGGCCCTCCTTGGTGCGACGCTTCAGCACGTCTTCGGCCGTCTGCGCCCATTCCGACGCGGCCAGATAGCGGACTTCGGCCTCATAGAGATTGCCACCGAAATGTCGCCCAAGCTCTGCAAGCGAAGTGGCGCTACCGACGATCTGCCCGGTGCGCGCGCCGTAGAGATGGCCGTAGTGGTTGACGAGTTCCCGCGGCATCCAGGGATAGGCCGTACGCAGCGTATCGGCAAAGGCGACATAATCGGCATTCGGGATCTCTCCGCCCGGTAAGACGGCTTCTCCCGTCCAGTCGCCGCCCATCTTCGGGAAGAATTTTGCGAGCCGCTGCATCGCGTGCTCGGACAGCTTGCGGAACGTCGTGATCTTGCCGCCGAACACGCTCAGGAGCGGCACGCCGCCTGTCTCGTCGAGATCGAAGACATAGTCGCGCGTCACCGCCGAAGGGTTGCCCTTGCCGTCGTCGAACAGCGGGCGAACGCCGGAGAAGCTTTCGAGCACGTCGGAGCGGCGCAGCTTTTCCTTGAAATAGCGATTGACCGCCGTGATCAAATAATCGATCTCCTTCTCGTCGGCCGCCACCTCTTCCGGCTTGCCTTCGTAGGGAATGTCGGTCGTTCCGATCAGCGCCTTGTCGCCTTCATAAGGGTTGATGAAGATCACGCGCTTGTCATGGTTCTGGATCAGATAGGCCTGCTGACCACTCCAGAATTTTGGAACGATGATGTGGCTGCCCTTGACGAGCCGGACGCTGCGGCGGCTGTTCGAGCCGACGATGCGGCCGATGATATCGTTGACCCAAGGGCCTGCAGCATTCACCAGCACGCGAGCGCGCACGGTGCGCACCTCGCCGGAGCGCTGATTGCGCATCTGCACGACCCAACTCCCCTGATCGCGGCGAGCGCTGACGCAAGCCGTGCGCGTCAGGATCTGCGCGCCCTTGGCGGAAGCGTCGAGAGCGTTGAGAACGACGAGCCGGGCATCGTCAACCCAACAGTCGGAATATTCAAATCCCCTGGAATATTGATCGAGGATCGGCGCCCCTTCCGGGTCGCGATTGAGATCCAGCGAACGCGTGCCCGGCAGTTTCTTGCGGCCGCCGAGATGATCGTAAAGGAAGAGGCCGAGGCGCACCAGCCAGGCGGGACGATCCGTCGGGCTGTGCGGCAGCACGAAACGCATCGGCCATATGATGTGGCTTGCCGAATTCAGCAGAACCTCCCGCTCGATCAGGGCTTCGCGCACCAGACGGAATTCGTAATATTCGAGATAGCGCAGGCCGCCATGCACCAGCTTGCCGGAGCGCGAGGATGTTCCCTCCGCGAGATCGCCTTTCTCGCACATCATCACCGAAAGGCCCCGGCCGGCAGCATCGCGGGCGATGCCGGCACCATTGATGCCTCCGCCGATCACGAAAAGGTCAAAGATTTCCGGTTCCATCATGTCATGCTCCTTCGGATGCCCATGGCATCATCAAATCAATCTTCAGGCGGCGCTCGCTCATCAGCCGGCAATGGCGGCTAGTGCCGGGCCAGTTTGTCCCAGGCCGGAGCGATCGCCTGCCGCACGTCCTTGTAGGCGTCGAACAGGCGGTCGTAGCGCTCGGCATTTTCCGGGTCCGGGCCCTCTGCCTCGCCGAGCAGCGGCGTCACCCAATCTGCAATGCAGCTGTCCATATCCCGATAGGCGCCGATGGCGACTGCCGCCATCATCGCGACACCGGCAGCACCAGCCTCTTCGCGGTCCGAAATCCGCACCGGGGCCTTCACGGCGGCCGATAGCGAGCCGCGCAGCGCACGCGACCGAGCCGCACCTCCGGTTATGCGCAATTCCGACGGCATATCGCCCATGGCCGCGTAGCAATCGCGCGTCGCCATGCCGAGCCCTTCGACCACGGCCCGCAACATGTCGGCAAAGCCATGCCGCGTGGAAAGTCCGGTAAAGCCGGCACGCGCATGCGCATTGACGAAGGGGCCGCGCTCGCCGGCTTCGGAAATATAGGGATGATAAAGAAGGTTCGTCGGACGCGCTTCGGCGAACCAGGCGTCGATGCGCGGGATGAGATCCGAATAGGAAACCTGGCTGCCGCCCGCGGACATCAGATCCGCCGCGATCCGCAGGATCCAGTCAATGTTGATCGTCGCGCCCATATTGGTCTGGACCTGCGTGACGATGCCGGGAATCGGCAGGGCGATGACATATCCGGTGCCTTCGTCGTTGAGCTGGACGTCGGATACCGCCTTGGCGCGCATGTGCACGCCTGTCGAGCCGATCGTCGAGCAGGCGGCGTTGCGGCCGTCGGTGCGTACCCCGGCGCCAAGTGCGGTCATGACCATATCGACATATCCGAGGCAGACCGGCGTCCCCGCAAGCAGGCCGGCGGCCGTGGCCGCGGCATCCGTCAAGGGATGGCTGATTTCGGTGCCGTCGATGATCTCCGGCAGCAGCGAACGCCGGCGTGCAAGGCCGAGGGCGTCGATGACGACTGGATCATATTGGCGGTTGCGGAAATTGCCGAAAGTGAAACTTGCCTCCGACGGATCGGTCGCGCGCACGCCGGTAAGGTTCAGGTAAAGCCAGTCCTTGCAGTGCAGCGCCGTCTCCGCCCGATCGAGAAGCTCGGGCATGAAGCGATCCATATGAGCAAGCTGCGCGCCTTGCTGGCAGGTGTTGAGACCGGTGCCGGTCGCCTCGAAGCGAGCGCGGTTGCCCGCCGCGGCGCTCAGGCGGGTCACGGTCGATGCGGCGCGGGCGTCGAGCCAGAGCCAGGCATCGTCGACCGGAGCATTGCCGGAGCCCACGAGCCAGGTGCCGTCGCCCTGCCCCGTAACGGCTATTGCCGCCGTGCGCACAGCGAGATCCTCGACCTTTTCCCCAAGCCCGCGCAGAGCGCTCACGCAATCTTCCCAGGTCTGGCCGAGCGACTGCGTGACCGAACCGTCTTCACCGGTTTCATAACGATTGCGCGCCGATGCGGAAGCGATCTGCCTTCCGGACAATTCGAAGGCGACAGCCTTCAGAACCGAGGTCCCCGCATCGATCCCGATGATGATCCCGTCACTCTTAGGCATTGCACGCCGGCTCCGCCATCACGCACCCTGAGACAGGGGCCTTGGCATACATCACGAACATCTTCATTCCTCCCCACGCAGCCGCGCATATAATCCGCGCCAATGCGCACGCAACACAGCAGCTGAATCCCGATTAAGCATGGGCCAAAGCATCCCGCAGTGCCGCCACATATTCCACAGCAGCCCCGAAACAAGATCCGCAGCCGCCCATGGATCATGCTCGCCACTTATAACACAGAGATACCATTGTTACAGTAATATTTTTCTGGTGTTGTAATTTTTTTCATATAAAATAGCTGCTGTCAATTCCCCGACCGCAGCAAGGAGGAGCCTTGAGAGCGCGGCGGAGAAGAGAGAAGCAAAGGACGTCACCCGTTACGAAAAATCGCCGCCGCTGCCGACAGCGCGCGATGCAGTGATGCATATTACGCTTCAACAACAAAGGATTATACCGAATCCTTCACATGGAATCGATGACACACATGCTGGCAATGGAATTTTCGTCAGTCGCCCATCGAATTGAAGTTTCAATGGGCATGCAAAATGGGCTCCAGACTTGCATGGCGGCTGACGATATCCCGAGAAGATGAAATCGTCGTTGACAGGTGAAGAAATTTATAACATATGAATTGCGGTTATTAACACACTTATATCACAAATTTCGCATGGATATGGCGATTGTGAATCCGAATGGGCGACTGGAGGAGACAGCCGTCCGCACGCTGAGGAGGCTCCTGATGTTGAATTTCCTTATCCGCCGACGGCACGATGCGAGGCCGAACGGATCATCTGCGGCTCCGGATGCACGGATCGCGTTTCCGCCAAGCCGGGCCTGAGGAAATCCTCTCCATTTCTCCATCAGGCAATGCGGCAAAACATGCCGAAGGTCGTTTGAACATGAATACGCAAGCTCAATACGCAACTGCCAAGCCGGCAGGCTCGAAGCTCAAGATCGCTGTGGGCATCGCCGCCGTGGTGATCGTGATCGGCGCCATTGCCGCCGATACCAAGGTGGTCCGGATAGGCTCGGCGCACGATGTCCGCGAACAGGGCTTCCAGCCCGAAAGCTATGGCGCCCAGGAATTCCCCAAGGTGCAGGCGGATGTCGAAAAGCGCGCCGTCGATGCGGTGACGCTCGCCAACGCCGTTCTGGCCGACAAGAAAGCGGCCGGCGCGAAATACGGCGTTGCGACGACGACAGGCCCTGTCCTGCCCGTATCGCTGACCGGCACATTCGGCGAGCGCAAGGCCAATCTCAACGAATTCAAGGTCGACGGCATGCCGGACGGTATCACCATTCGGGTACAAACCGGCCCCGCAATCAACGGCACCGATCTTCGCGATGCGACCGGCACGATCGAATTCGGCCAGTTTACCAATCAGATCGAGTACCAGGACGCCGGTTCCGCCATCAACAACGAGATGAAGAAGGCAACGCTTGGCAGCCTCGATCCGGAGAAACTGACCGGCAAGACGGCAACGGTTGTCGGCGTCTTCAAGCTCATCAATCCGAAGAACTGGCTCGTCACCCCGGTAAAGGTCGACGTGAAATGAGCGAGGTCCTGCAAAATGAGGCAACTACGGGCGAAGTCGTTCTCGCCGCTCGTAACGTCGCCAAGGCCTATGGCAGCGTTCACGCGCTGAAGGGCGTGAATTTCGACATCCGCCGCGGCGAAGTAACGACGCTCTTCGGCGAGAACGGCGCCGGCAAATCGACGCTGATGAAAATCCTGTCCGGCGTCATCCAGCCGACATCGGGAGAAATCATCCTCGACGGCAACCCGATTACCTTTGCCTCGTCGACGCACGCACGCGCCTGCGGCATTTCGATCATCCACCAGGAATTGAGCCTGGCGCCCAACCTTAGCGTCCGCGACAACATCTTCATGGGTCGCGAGATCATGAAGGGCGGCGTGGTCGATTTCGCCGAGGAGGAACGCCAGACCCGCAAGCTGATGGAAGAGCTGGAAGAGCACATCGATCCGCTCACGCCGGTCGAGGACCTTCGCCTCGGCCAGCAGCAGATCGTCGAGATCGCTCGCGCGCTTTCCGTCAATTCGCGCATCCTGATCATGGACGAGCCGACATCGGCGCTGAGCGCCAGCGAAGTCGAAGTGCTATTCAAGGTCATCCGCGACCTGACGAACCGCGGCGTTTCGATCGTCTATATCTCGCATCATCTGGAAGAGGCGCTGCAGATCACCAATCACGCCGTCGTGCTGCGCGACGGCAACATGACGGCCTATGCCGAGCGCAAGGACATCGATCTCGAATGGATCGTGCGCAACATGGTCGGCGACAACTTCGACCTCGGCAGCCCGCCGGCCGGCTACAAGATAGGCGATGTGGCACTGACGATCGATAATCTTACCGTTCCCGGCCCGTCGGGAGCGGCGTACAACGCGGTCGACCACATGTCGCTTCAGGTCCGTGCCGGCGAGATCGTCTGCATCTACGGGCTGATGGGTGCCGGCCGCACCGAATTGCTCGAATGCGTGGCCGGGCGCCTGAAATCGAGCGGCGGCCGTGTGTTGCTCGGCAATACCGATATCGGCGGCCTCAGCATTGCCGGCCGCATCGCGCAAGGGCTGGTCCTGGTGCCGGAAGACCGGCAGCGCGACGGCCTCGTGCAGACGATGACCGTCGGCTCGAACCTTTCGCTTGCCAGCATCGGCGCCTTTACCAAGGGCCTTTTCACCTCAAGCGGCCGCGAGCGGGCCCTGGTCGGCGAGTCGATCCGCAAGGTTCACATCAAGACCGATGGCGGCGACGCTGCGATCGGGTCGCTCTCCGGCGGCAACCAGCAAAAGGTCGTCATCGGCAAGATGCTGGCGACGGAACCGCGCGTGATCCTGCTCGACGAGCCGAGCCGCGGTATCGACATCGGCGCGAAGGCCGAAGTCTTCAAGCTGCTCGCCGAACGAGCGAAGGAAGGCCTGGCGGTGATCTATTCGACGTCGGAAGTCGCCGAATGCCTGAGTATCGCCCATCGCATCATCGTCATGCACCGCGGCAAGATTTCTGCCGAGTTCGGTCCCGACGTCACCAAAGAAAAGATCATGGCCGCCTCCGGCGAAGCAGTGGTCGCGCACTAGCCGCATTCATGGAGCACTGATTATGTCAGTCACGAACATCACAGATAAAAAGCCAATTTCGAACGGACAGCGGCGAAGCTTCAATCTCGTGCGGCTGATCCTGGAAGGGCGCGCCTTCTTCGCGTTGATCGTCATCATCGCGGTCTTTTCCTTCCTGTCGCCCTATTACTTCTCGCTCAGCAACTTCCTGACGATGGCCTCGCATGTCGCGATCTTCGGCATCCTGGCGATCGGCATGCTGCTGGTCATCCTCAACGGCGGTATCGACCTTTCGGTCGGCTCGACCCTCGGCCTCGCCGGCTGTATCGCCGGCTTCCTGATGCAGGGCGTCACGCTTTCGAGCTTCGGCGTCATCCTGTATCCGCCGGTCTGGGCCGTGGTCGTGCTGACCTGTGTGCTCGGCGCCGTCGTCGGCGCCGTCAACGGCGTGCTCATCGCCTATCTGCGCGTGCCGGCCTTCGTCGCCTCGCTCGGCGTGCTCTATGTCGCCCGCGGTATCGCATTGCTGATGACCAACGGCCTCACCTACAACAATCTCGGCGGACGGCCCGAGCTTGGCAATACCGGCTTCGACTGGCTCGGCTTCAATCGCCTCGCCGGCATCCCGATCGGCGTCATCGTGCTTGCCGTCCTCGCCGTCATCTGCGGCCTGGTTCTCAGCCGCACCGCTTTCGGCCGCTGGCTCTATGCCTCGGGCGGCAACGAACGCGCCGCCGATCTTTCCGGCGTTCCGGTCAAGCGCGTCAAGATCATCGTCTATGTCCTGTCGGGCGTTTGCGCCGCCATCGCCGGCCTGGTCCTGTCCTCGCAGCTGACGTCGGCCGGCCCGACCGCCGGCACCACCTACGAACTGACGGCGATCGCCGCCGTCGTTATCGGCGGTGCCGCTCTGACAGGCGGTCGCGGCACGGTGCGCGGCACCATGCTCGGCGCGTTCGTCATCGGCTTCCTGTCGGACGGCCTCGTCATCATCGGCGTGTCGGCCTACTGGCAGACGGTCTTTACCGGCGCGGTCATCGTGCTCGCCGTGCTCATGAACAGCATCCAGTACGGGCGCCGGACCAAGTCCAGCTGACGTGCGACATTCGAACTTGTCACCGATCGGTGAAAATGCCGATCGGAGAAAGCACCGCCGGTTCGCCGGCATCAACCTGAGCTCATCAAAAAGGGAGAGAGACTAATGTTCAAAAAAGGTTTGCGCATCGTCATGGCAGCGGTTGCAGTCGCACCGCTTCTGACAGGAGCAGCATGGGCCGCCGGCCAGATGACGATCATCGTCAACGATCCGTCGAACCCCTACTGGCTCACGGAAGGCAATGTCGCCAAGGCGACGGCCGAAAAGCTCGGCTACACGGCAACGGTCGGCGCCCACAAGGGCGACACCAACACCGAAAGCAACCTGATCGACACGGCCATCACCAACAAGTCGGTCGCCATCATCCTCGATCCGGCCAACGCCGACGGCTCCGTCGGCGCGGTCAAGAAGGCCGTTGCCGCCGGCATTCCGGTTTTCCTGGTCAATGCCGAGATCAACCAGGAAGGCCTTGCCAAGGCGCAGCTGGTCTCCAACAACGCCCAGGGCGCCGCCATCGGCGCGCAGCAGTGGGTCGAAGCCGTTGGCGACAAGGGCAAGTATGCCGAACTCTTCGGCGCACCGTCCGACAACAACGCCGCAACCCGTTCGAACGGCTATGAAACCGTTCTGACGCAGTACCCGGACCTGCAGAAGGTTGCCAAGGAAGTCGCCAACTGGGACCGTACCCAGGGCCACAACAAGATGCAGTCCATCCTGCAGGCTCATCCGGATATTATCGGCGTCATCTCCGGCAATGACGAAATGGCGCTCGGCGCGATTGCCGCTCTCAAGGAAGCCGGCAAGCTCGCCAACGTCAAGGTCGGCGGCTTCGACGGTTCGCCGGATGCTGTCGCCGCCATCAAGGCCGGCGAGCTCCAGTACACGGTTCTGCAGCCGGTCGCCGTCTTCTCCGAAGAAGCCGTCAAGCAGGCAGACAGCTTCATCAAGACCGGCAAGACCGGCGCCAAGAGCGAAAAGCAGCTTTTCGATTGCATCCTGATCACCAAGGACAATGTCGACAAGTACACGGCTCCGTTCGTTCTGTCCGAGTAATGACAAGGAGGGCGCCGCGCGTCGGCGCCCTCATCCTTTGCCGCGAGAGCCTTTCCGTTTTTCCTCGAATTGCGAAAACGCTCCATCCTTTTGTTCTTACGCAATTCCGAACGGAAAACCGCTGCGCACTTTTCCTGGAATTGCTTCAATAGCGGCCCTTGACCAGAGATCAGACAGAGCTTGCAGAAATTCTGATAGCGAATTGTTTTTATACTATTTTCCAATAGTGTAGCGTTCGCTGCAGCAAGTTGACACCCCGCAAGGCTCAGCGTCAGAGGCCAACGTGACAGACAAGACAAGCTCCATATCATTCCTGCAAGACGAATTGCCGAGCGACAGTCGGCATTCCCGCCAGCTCGCCCGACGGCAGATGATCGCCGAAGCCGTGATGGCGGAAGGCTCCATGCGCATCGAGGATTTGACCGATCGTTTCGGCATCAGCCTGATGACGGCGCATCGCGATGTCGACGAACTGGTCAGCCGCGGCCTGTTTCGAAAGACGCGGGGCATCGTTTCCGCCGCCGCCACCAGCCTGATTGAATCGAGCGACGTGTATCGCGCCAATCGCCAGGCGAGCGAAAAGAAAATGATCGCCGCCGCGGCGATGCAGTTCATCGAGCCCGGCCAGGCGATTTTCCTCGACGATTCCACCACCGTCCTGCAAATGGCCTCGCAATTGCCTGCCAAGGTTCCGCTGACGGCGATCACGAATTCACTCACGCTGATGAATGCGCTGAAGGACATGCATGACGTGACGCTTCTGGCGCTCGGCGGACAATACTATAATTGGTGCAACGCCTTCATGGGGCGCATGACGATCAACGAAATCAAGTGTCTGCGCGCCGACGTCGCCTTCATTTCGATGTCGGCCATCATCGATGACGTCGTGTTCCATCAGTCGCCCGAGATCGTCGATATCAAGCGCGCGATGTTCGACAGCGCCGCCAAGCGCATCCTGCTGACGGATCATACGAAGTTCGAACGGCGGGCCCTTCATAGCTTCGCATCCCTGAGCGAGTTCGATGTCGTCATCGTCGACGAGAAAACGCCGGCCGCTCATCTGGAGCGCATGCGGAGCAAGAATATCAATGTGGTCGTCGCCAGGGGCGACAGGGAGCGATCCTGAGGCGGCCCGGCATGGGCTGCCCTGCATCGTTCGCCATCAGGAGTAACGAAAATGCCGAGTCTGCTCGGAATTGACAGCGGTTTGACCGTCACCAAAGCCGTCATCTTCGACATCGACGGGACCCCGCTTGCCGTCGCGCGCCGCCGCGTGACCCAGTTCATGCCGAAGGCCCGCCATGTCGAACGCGACATGGACGAGCTCTGGACGCAGACCGCAGATGCGATTGCCGAAGCGATCAAGCTCAGCAACCGCCCCGCCGCCGACATACAGGCCATTGCCACAACCGCGCATGGCGACGGCATCTATCTGCTCGACAAGGCAAAAAAGCCGCTCGGGCGCGCCATCCTGTCGCTCGACAGCCGCGCCGGATCGATCGTCGACCAATGGCTGAAGAGCCCGCTTGCCGACGAAGCCCTGAAACTGACCGGCCAGTTGCCGCACGTCTCGGCTCCATCGGCGTTACTCGCCTGGATCAAGGCCAATGAGCCCGAACGCTATGCCCGGATCGGCCACATCCTCAGCTGCAAGGACTGGCTGCGCTTCTGCCTGACGGATGTCGCCGGAACGGACCGGACCGAAGCAAGCACGTCCTTCACCGATGTTTCGACCCAGGACTATTCGCCCGATGCGCTGAAGCTCTTCGGCGTGGCGGAGGCGACCCATGCCTTGCCGCCTGCCTCGCGGTCCGACGAGATTGTGGGCTATGTGACCGAGGCGGTTGCGCAACGAACGGGCCTTGCCAAAGGAACTCCCGTCGTCGCCGGCCTGCATGATGTCACCGCTTCCGCGCTTGGGGCCGGCGGCTATGCCGACGGCATCGTCGCCGTGATTGCCGGCACCTATTCGATCAACGAAACGCTTTCGTCGGAGCCGCGTGTCGACGGCCGCTGGTTCTGCCGCAATGCCATTGCTCCGGGTCAGTGGAACAACATGTCGATCTCGCCGGCGTCATCGGCGAATTACGAGTGGTTTCTGGACAAGCTCTGCGCCAGCGAAATTGCAAGCGCCGAGGCATCGGGTCGGTCCATTCACGCCCTGCTGGCCCCCGAGATCGAGGCCGCCTTCAACCGCCCGTCGAGCACGCTGTTTCATCCCTATCTGTTCGGCTCGCCCTATGGCGCGGATGCAAGCGCCAGCTTCTTCGGGCTCGGCGGCTGGCACGATCGCGGCGACATGCTGCGCGCCGTCCTCGAAGGAATCGCCTTCAACCACAAGATTCACGTTGACGCGCTAAGTGACGGTTTTTCCTTCGATCAGGCGAGGTTGGCAGGCGGCGTATCGCGCAATCCGATCGTCGTGCAGATGTTTGCCGACGTGCTCGGTATGCCTGTTACCGTGACTGAAACCGATGAGGCTGCCGCCTGGGGGGCTGCGCTTTGCGCAGGCGCCGGCGCCGGTATTTACGCGAGCCCGCAAAGCGATCCTCGCGATGTCGGCAAGATCGCCACGACCTGTTATCCGGATTCCGCCCGCAGTACGGATTACCGCGTCCGCTACGAGCTGTTCCGCGATATTGCCGAAGCGATGACGCCGCTCTGGCCGCGGATCGGCAATCTCGCCGTTCGACACCCCCAAGACTAGACCGCCAATTGCGCCGCGCCGACAGGCTGTTTCGCGCGGCAGTTCAGCAGGACGATGATGTTATGACCGATATGACCGCCGATCTGAAACAACGCTTCTCGCAACTTCAAGAAGGCGATGTCGACGTCGTTATTCTCGGCGCCGGGGTCAACGGCGCTGGGCTGTTTCGTGATCTTTCCGCGCAGGGCGTCAATTGCCTGATCGTCGACAAATCCGATTTCGGCTCGGGAACGAGCGCGGCGCCGTCGCGGCTGATCCACGGCGGCCTGAAATATCTCGAAACGGGCGAGTTCCGGCTGGTCGCCCAGTCGGCGCTCGAGCGGAACCTGCTGTTGAAGAATGCCCCGCACTGCGTCGAAGCGCTGCCGACCTTCGTGCCGATCTTTTCCTGGATGCGTGGCATACCCGCAGCCCTTCGCACACTGTTGGGATCGACGACCGCGCCGCGCAGCCGCGGTGCCGTGCTCGTCAAGATCGGGCTCGCGCTTTACGATTTCTTCGGTTCGCGCAACCGCGTCATGCCGCGCCACAGGTTCCTGTTGAAGAGCCGCGCGCTGAAGGAAATGCCGCATGTGACGCCTCAGATCGTTGCCGGCGGCATCTACTACGACGCCAAGATCAGCCGGCCGGAAAGACTCGTCTACGAATTGGTCAAGGACGGGCTGGAGACGAACAGAAGCTCGGTGGCGGCGAACGCTACTGCCCTAGTTTCCGCAGCCGACGGCCTGCTGACCTTCCAGCGCTCGGACGGATATGCATTTTCGGTCAGGCCGAAGCTTGTCGTCAATGCCGCCGGTCCCTGGATCGACCACGTCAACGCCGCTCTCGGCGCGCCGGCTCACCTGATCGGCGGCACCAAGGGATCGCACATCCTGCTCGACCATCCCGAGCTGGTGCGCAGCCTGAATGGCCACATGATCTATTTCGAAGCCGATGATGGCCGCATCTGCCTCGTCTATGGATATCTCGGGCAGGCGCTGGTCGGCTCGACCGACATTCCCTGCGACGACCCGGACAATGTGCGCTGCGAGGAACACGAGATCGACTATTTCATCGACAGCGTGCGGTCGCTGCTGCCCAGCCTGCGTTTCGACCGCGACCAGGTGACATACAGCTACAGTGGCATCCGTCCCCTGCCCGCCTCCGACGCTTCGTCGCCGGGATTGATCAGCCGCGATCACTCCGCACCCGTGTTCGAACGCCAGGCCGGACGTCCATTTCCGATCATCTCGCTGGTCGGCGGAAAATGGACCACGTTCCGCGGCTTTGCGGAGGAGGTTGCGGACACGGTGCTGGCACGCCTTCAGCGCACACGTAAAACATCCACCGAACGGCTCGCCATCGGCGGCGGCCGGGATTTTCCGCTCGACTCGAATGCGCGTGCAGCATGGACCCGGACGGTGGCGACAAAGACCGGCATCGAGACAAGCAGGGCAGATGAGCTATTAAGCCGATACGGCACGACCGCAGCAGCGATCCTTGCCTATCCTTCGGCGCATGACGACGGCGAACGCATCAGCGGCGCGCCGCGCCACAGCGCGCGCGAGATCGACTGGATCGCGCGGCAGGAAATGGTCGTTCATCTGTCGGATATCGTCTTCCGCCGCACCACCATGGCAATCGAGGGCCTGCTGACAATCCAGGGCCTGCGCGAAATCGGCGCTATCGCGGCGAATGCCCTGCAATGGGATGCACAGCGTCTGGCCAAGGAAATCGACGACGTCGTCGCGTCGCTGGCGAAATTCCATGGCCAGACACTGACCGAAGAAAGCGTGCGCCGGGCGGCAAGCCCGGCGTCACGCTGATTGCCTGTCTCAGGAGAAGACCGGGTCGAGCGAACCGGATTTGTAACGCCTGGCCATCTCGCTAACGGTCAGTGGCTGGATGCGCGAGGCGTGGCCGGTCGTTCCGAACTGCTCGAAACGCTCCTTGCAGAGCTTCGTCAGGGCCGCCATGGCAGGCTTCATATACTTGCGGGGATCGAATTCGCTCGGGTCTTCCTGCAGCACGCGGCGGATCTGACCCGTCATCGCCATGCGGCCATCGGTATCGATGTTGATCTTGCGCACGCCATTCTTGATGCCGCGCTGGATTTCCTCGACCGGCACACCCCAGGTCGGCTTCATCTGCCCGCCATATTTGTTGATGATTTCCTGCAGCTCCTCGGGAACCGAGGATGAGCCGTGCATGACGAGATGCGTATTGGGGAGCTTGCGATGGATCTCCTCGATCACGTTCATCGCCAGCACCGAACCATCCGGCTTGCGCGTGAATTTATAGGCGCCATGCGAGGTGCCCATGGCGATCGCCAGCGCATCGACCCTGGTTTCGCGTACAAATTTAACGGCCTCGTCCGGATTGGTGAGCAATTGATCGTGCGACAGCTTGCCTTCCGCGCCATGGCCGTCTTCAGCCTCGCCCATGCCGGTTTCCAGCGAACCCAGCACGCCAAGCTCGCCCTCGACGGAAATGCCGCCAAGATGCGCCATGTCCGTAACCGTCTTCGTCACGCCGACATTATAATCCCAGTCCGCCGGCGTCTTTGCATCTGCCTTGAGCGATCCGTCCATCATGACCGACGTAAAGCCGGCCTGGATCGCCGTCATACAGCTCGACGGATCGTTGCCGTGGTCGAGATGCACGCAGACCGGGATATGCGGGTAGATCTCGACCACGGCATCCATCATGTGCTTCAGCATGATATCGTTGGCATAGGCCCTGGCGCCCCTCGATGCCTGCATGATGACCGGCGCGCCGACGGCATCGGCCGCTTCCATGATGGCAAGCGCCTGTTCCATGTTGTTGATATTGAAAGCAGGAACGCCGTAGCCGTTTTCAGCGGCGTGATCGAGCAGTTGCCTTAAGGTGATACGTGCCATTCAACTCTCCCCCTGGGTCATGATGGTAGCCATGATTGCGCGGGTGATGCTATGCGCTTTTGACGGCGGCACGAAACAGAATAGCCGCTGCCGATATGCGAATTCCTCGAAAATCCAGCGAAGGCCGTTCCTGCACCGCATCATCCCGATAGGCTCATAACAAATAAAAACGACAAAATCACAAAATATTTGACATTTTGTTGTTATTTTTATGAAATTTTCGCTTTCCAGACTTTGCCGGCCGAGGAGCAGGCATTTGATCGGCTACGTAGACCCGCCGGGGTGTACCTCTTCGGCTGAACGCTCGCCTGGCCGCAATCTTATCCGCTGCCCTTCAACCAGAAGAGCAAATCCATACGTCTTTTTACTTCCATAAAAAACATTTGACGGCCGGCCGCTTGGCTGTTTTCTATAGATAAAAAACAGATATGGGAGGATATTGGATGTCCGCTGACCGCCCCGATCACGCAGCCACGCCTTTTGGCTTTGAACATATGAGGATATTGGCGTGAACGCGCGGATCATCCAGTTCGGCACCAGCCGGTTCCTGCAGGCACATGCGGCATTCTTCGTGCATGAAGCGAGGCAATCCGGACAGGATATCGGCCCCATCGCCGTCGTTCAGGTTTCAGGCGACAGCGGACGCAGCGGACGCGTCGGCGCTTTCGGCAAACCGGGGGGATACCCAGTGGTCATCCGCGGAATGTCGAGCGGCCAGCCGGTCGACCACACCATAGAAGTCACCAGCGTCGACCGAGGGCTTTCCGCCATCGAGCATTGGGACGAGCTTTCGAGACTCTTTGCCGAGAGTGCCGAATTCGTCATCTCGAACACCGGCGAAACCGGATACACGACATGGCCGGAAGAGGACCGCTTTGACGGGGTTCCCCGGTCCTTCCCCGCCAAGCTTGCCGCCCTTCTGGTGAGGCGCTGGCAGGGATCCCGCAACCCGCTGGTGATCCTTCCCTGCGAATTGATGACGGGAAACGGCCGCGTGCTGAAGCAGACGGTTATCGATTGCGCCAGGCTCAACGATGTGCCGGCTGAATTCCTTACCTGGCTTAACGACCATGTCGCCTTCGCCGAGACGCTGGTCGACCGCATCGTTTCCGAGCCGATCGAACCGATCGGCGCCGTTGCCGAACCCTACGCGTTATGGGCAATCAAACGCGCGCCGGGTGTCCGCGTTCCCTGTATCCATGACAGCATCGTGCTGACCGACGATCTTGAGCCATATGAGCGCCTGAAGCTGCATATTCTCAATCTCGGCCATACTTTTCTTGCCGAAATCTGGCAGCGCGACAACAGGCCGGCGGATGAAACCGTGCGCGCCATCCTGGCAGACGAGGACATACGCGCAAGGCTCGATACACTCTACCAGAACGAAGTGCTGCCAGGCTTTGCTGCAAACGGCATGGGCGACGAGGCAAAGGCTTACGTCACAACGACACTCGACCGTTTCCTCAACCCGTTTCTCAATCATCGCATCGCCGATATCAGCCAGCATCACCGCGAGAAGGTCGCCCGGCGCATCCATGCCTTTCTGGATTGGGCCGATTCGGCAGGCGGCACTTTGCATGCCCCCGTGCTGAGACAGATCGCGGCGCGCTATCCGCTGAATGGAGATGCGTCGTGAGGTCGGTGGAGGTCCGTGTTCAAAGCAGCCGACATGACGGCAGAGGTGATCAATGAGCTGAGCGCTTCTCCGCTCTTCCAATCGCGACTTCGTCAGGCATCCATTTACAACAGCAACGGTCGGCGCTTCCGGCCCTTCGAGAGTCCATCGCCATGAGAACATTGATCTGCAACGAACCCGGCAGGCTTACCCTGATCGAGCGCGATGTCCCAAGCCCGGCCGAAGGCGAGGTTTTGGTACGCATCAGGCGTGTCGGCGTCTGCGGCACGGATTTTCACATCTATCAGGGCAAGCATCCCTTTCTCGAATATCCACGCGTCATGGGACACGAGCTGTCCGGCACGGTCGAGAATGCAAATGGTTCAAGCCGCCTCAAGAAGGGAGAGAATGTCTATATCGTTCCCTATCTTGCCTGCGGCAAATGCGTTGCCTGCCGTCGCGGCGTGACCAATGCCTGTCAAAGCCTCGCCGTCCTTGGCGTGCATCGCGACGGGGGCATGACCGAGTTCATCTGCGTGCCGGAACAGAATGTCGTCTCGGCGGGCAAGGCCTCGCTGGACGAGGCGGCGATGATCGAGTTCCTGGCGATCGGCGCCCACGGCGTCAAGCGCGGCGGCATTGGCGCTGCCGATCGTGTGCTTGTCGTCGGTTCCGGCCCGATCGGCATGTCCGCCATCATCTTCGCCAAAGCGCGCGGCGCGGATGTTACCGTCATGGACATGCGGGAAGATCGGCTGGAGTTCACCGTCGCCTCGCTCGGCGCCGATCGGACGCTGCTCGCCCGCGACGGGGCGGAAGCCAATGCTAAACGCCTGACCGGCGGCGACTTCTTCGACGTCGTCGTCGACGCGACCGGCAACGCCAAAGCGATGCAGCGCGGCTTCGGCTTCGTCGCCCATGGCGGCCGCTACGTTCTCATCAGCGTAGTGCGCGACGACATCACCTTCTCCGATCCCGAATTCCACAAACGCGAAACCACTCTCTTCGCAAGCCGCAACGCGCAGCCCGACGACTTTGCGGAGGTCGTAAGGCAAATGGAAAATGGTCGGGTTCCGACCGCAGCGCTAAACACCCATCGAGGCTCGCTGGAAGATGGGCCGGAACTTTTCAAGGCGTGGCTCAAACCGGAAGCCGGCATCATCAAGGCCATCTTGGACGTGAGCGGCGCTTCCGCATCGTAAGGCTATTGATTATGGGATAGCCCGCCCTTCTAAGTGGAATGAACCCTCGGGCTGGACTACCGCTGGCCTGCAAGGCTCCATGAGCGCCATGGACGACCCCCTATCACAATGCGCAGACAGAGAGCTTCATGAAGACCTTGAAGGTCGAGGATATCTACCCCGCCAGCTACGAGACCTTTGCAGATGTCGCCAAACCATTGCCCCGATTTATCGGGGCATCTATAATGCCACGCGGCTGCATTCAGCCCTTAGCCATCGATCGCCAACAGAATTCGGAATCCAACTTGTCCAGCAGGCGGCTTAGTTGAAGCGCATCGCTAGAGCGGCTCTGCGTTTCACGGAATCGCCGAACTGCTCTATCTCCTTGTTTGTACGCGATTCCGGACGGAAAACCGCTGCGCACTTTTCCTGGAATTGCTTTAGTCCAGCCCGAGAGGGTCGCTCCTCCATAATGGGCACAAGCGTGCCTATCTCTGCGGCAGGATCTGAAAATCGCGCTGACTAAGCATCGCACTGGCCGTCGACATCCACACTGGCGCAAGACGGTGCGCGGCGTTTGAAGATGAAACAATCTCACATTCCATTCATCTTGCCACTGGGTGGTCGCCCATATATAGCAGATGGAAATCTCTTCGGAATTTAAGCGCAAGGGCCGCATTTTCGCCGATATAAGTTTAGCAGAGGGCAAGGCTGGTTCGCTGCGAGTCCCGCTATAATGGCAAGGCCGCTCCATGCAGCGGTATACGGATAACTCGCGAATGAAAATCGGCATCGATGCGCGTAATTTAGTAACGAGTACAACCGGTATTGGGCGATACCTGCTGGAAGTGAGCCGGCATTTGGCGCTTTTGGGCCACGAACTGCATTTCTATTTGCCAGAGACACCTCATAGGGTTCTGACGGATCTGCCTGCAGCGAAGCTGCATGTGGCGCGCTTTCCCGGTGCGATCAGGCGAATGATCTGGGCACAGACGGAATTACCACGCCGCGCGGCACAGGAAGAGATTGATGTATTTTGGGGGCCGGCTCATCGTCTGCCCTTCTTTCTCGATCGCCGCATTCCTCGCGTCATCACGATTCACGACCTCGTCTGGCGAGACATGGCCACGACCATGCGTTGGCAGACCTGGATGGGAGATCGCTGGCTGATGAAACCCGGCATCGCCGTTGCGGATGAGATCGTTGCCGTTTCTACCGCCACAGCGAATGTACTGAAAACAGTATTTCCCGGGTGCGAAGAGAAGCTCAATGTTATCCATCCGGGCTTGACGGCCATCGGTGGAACAGCGGCTCCGAAGGAGTTATCGTCGTTCGGGATCGATCGCTCCTATATTCTCTTCGTGGGAACACTTGAGCCCCGCAAAAATCTGCTGAGACTGCTGCAGGCGTATGCAGCTCTGTCAGAAGTCACACGGCAGCGATTTCTTCTTGTGCTCGCCGGTGGCCAAGGTTGGAGATTGGGCGACTTGAAACAGCGTATCGTAGAGCTAAATATCGAGCCATCCGTTCGGCTGACAGGTTATGTGTCCGATCCTGATCTCGCGCAGCTGTATAGTCATGCTCACTTCTTGGCCATGCCGTCCCTTTACGAAGGCTTCGGTTTTCCGATCATAGAAGCGAATGCGATGGGAATCCCGGTGCTGACGTCCAATACGTCCTCCATGCCTGAGGTCGCGGGTAAAGCCGGCATTTTTGTCGATCCCAACGATGTGCGATCCATCCATGATGGTTTGCAAAGCCTCGCGATGGACGACGCACTCCGTGCCCGTCTCGCAGCAAACGCGCGGGCGAACTCTTTGCGGTTCAACTGGTCTGAAAGTGTGCACCAACTTGAATGTGTTTTTGAAAAGGCGATCGCCAAACGGCGCAATCATGTCTGAATGAAAATGAAGAAGCGAACCCGATACTAAGTGTGACGGTAGGGGAGCGCATTTTGTGAAAACAAAAGAGTTTTCCAATTTTTCGGCAATGTGGAATTTTAACAAATCTTCCCCAGCCCCGCAGACACATGCAGTCCGGCGATGTCTCCTGATTGTCGAATGTGGATTGCAATTGAGTGTCAGATCGGCAATACACCCTGGGCACAAAAAAGCGAGCGCATAGGCGTTTGTCACTCATTATGACTGCAGAAGAGCGGCGCGCCAATCTACAGGAACGGGCGCGATGCCATCCTTATTTCGGCCCATAACGCATTATATGGCCACGATCGGAAAGAAGCAGAGCTGTTATCGAATGTTTATGGAACTGTCGTATGATTAATGGTTTGCTGAATGGTATCATTCGGTATCGTGGGTTTATATTCGGCAGCGTCAAGCGGGATTTCCAGTCCCGCTATCAAAACAGTTTTCTCGGTTCCGCCTGGCTTGTATTGCAGCCTGTGGCAATGATTCTTGTTTATACGGTAATATTCTCCAAGGTCATGGGATCCCGTCTGGCGGGTATGCCGGGTGCTTTTTCCTACAGCATCTATCTGTGCTCCGGCGTCTTGACCTGGGGGCTGTTCATCGAAACCCTCAATGGTCTGGTCAACGTATTCATATCTAATGCCAATGTATTGAAGAAATTGAATTTTCCAAGAATCTGCTTACCGATTATCGTCTCGCTCTCGTCCTTTGTGAATTTTCTTATCATATTTGGCCTGTTCTTAATATTTCTGATTGTCATCAACAATTTTCCGGGGCTTTCTGTTTTTTATGTTATTCCGGTCCTCATAATTCAAATGCTTTTTACGATAGGTCTCGGAACTATATTGGGAGTAATGAACGTTTTCGTTCGCGATGTGGGGCAATTCGTGGGGATCGTGCTTCAGTTCTGGTTCTGGCTGACACCGATCGTGTACGTCAGTAAAATCCTGCCGGATTCCGTCAAAAACATTATCTCCTATAACCCTATGGCGGTAATCATCATGAGCTACCAAAATATATTCATATATAAGGTGGATCCGGATTGGCGGTCCCTGCTTCTCGTCCTGGTACTGTCCTTGTGTCTGGTCGCAATAGGCTGGCGTATGTTCAAAAAGCACTCCGCAGATATCGTTGACGAGCTCTAGCTATGGGAAGCATTGCTGTCGATAATATTTCGAAATGCTACAAGTACTACACTTCTAAGTGGCACCGCGTCTGGGAGAAGCTGTATCCAGGAAATGCAGAGTGGCATACGAAGAAATGGGTGCTGAAGGACATTTCGTTCGAGATCGGAACGGGAGAGTCAGTCGGGATCGTCGGCGTCAACGGCGCCGGCAAGAGTACGCTGCTGAAGCTGCTGACGGGGACGACGCAGCCGACGAGCGGCAGCATCCAGGTGAACGACAGGGTGGCTGCGCTGCTGGAGCTCGGGATGGGGTTTCATCCCGAATTCACCGGTCGGCAGAATGTGTACATGTCCGGGCTGATGATGGGCTACAACCGCGGCCAGATGGACGAACTGATGCCCGGAATCGAGCAGTTCGCGGATATCGGCGAGTATATCGACCGGCCGGTTCGCGTTTATTCCAGCGGCATGCAGATGCGCCTGGCGTTCGCGGTCGCGACGGCTTCCAGGCCCGGCATTCTCATCGTCGATGAGGCCCTTTCGGTCGGTGACTCGCGTTTCCAGGCGAAATGCTATACGCGCATTTCGGATTTCAAGAAGCAGGGCACGACCTTGCTGCTGGTTTCGCATAGCGTGGGCGACATCGTGCGGCATTGCGATCGCGCCATATTTCTCAAGGACGGCACCATCGGCATGGACGGATCGGCCCGCGATGTGACGAACCGTTATCTTGACGAGCTGTTCGGCAAGCCGCAGTTCGAAACCGTAAGGAAAGAGACGCCTGCCGCCAATTCGTCGTCCCGGACCGCGCTGTCGACCGTCAACGAGGGCGACGTCTATCATACCCGTCACGGCTACCGACCGGAAGAATATCGCTGGGGCCAGGGCGGCGCGGTGATCATCGATTACGACATACAGGTCGGCGGCACGCATTATCCTCCGAGCATTAATAGCGGCGAGCCGGCGGAATTCTATCTGAAGGTCAGATTCGAGGTCGACTTCGACAATGTCGTCCCTGGGATACTGATCAAGACGCTCGATGGCCTGTTCCTGTACGGCTCGAATTCGTTTCTGTCATCGGCCGGCCGCGAAAACATATCGGCCAGGCGCGGGGATGTACGAATCTTCAAGTTCTCCATGCCCCTCAATCTCAACAGCGGCGATTATCTTCTCTCGTTCGGCATTTCCGCAGGAAACCCGCAAGGTGATATGACGCCCCTCGACCGCCGGTACGACTCGGTGATCCTGCATGTCAGCAAGGGCATGGAGTTCTGGGGCGTCGTCGATTTGAAGGCCGAATTTCATACCGTGGACGATGGCAGGCCAAGCCGATGACCGATCAAAAATTGCAGAGCCTGGTCGACGGCCTGCCCGAACTCTATCAAGTCATTTACGGGCACCCCGAATGGGATGGGGAAGCCGCGCGGGACTGTCGGGCCCGGTTGGTGATCATCGAAGACGCTTGCCGGCGGCTATCCGGGCACCTGGACCGCCCGCTCAAGGTTCTCGATCTGGGATGTGCGCAGGGCTTTTTCAGCCTGAGCCTGGCCGGCAGCGGGGCAACCGTCACCGGAGTTGACTTCCAGGCTGAAAACATCGCCGTCTGCTCTGCGCTGGCGGAAGAGAACCCGGACCTGTCGGTAAGCTTCGTCCAGGCTCGCATAGAAGACTTCGTGGAAAGGCTGGAGCCGGGCGAGTACGATGTCGTCCTCGGGCTGAGCGTATTCCACCATCTCGTCTATTTGTACGGGGTCGAGCATGTCGCTCGCCTTCTCACGTCGCTGATGAATGACGTCAATCTCGGGATATTCGAATTCGCTCTCAAGGAGGAGCCTCTTTATTGGGGCAGTGCCCAGCCCGACGACCCCCGCGACCTGATCGGCGGCTGTGCCTTCTATCACCAGATTGCATCTTACGAGACGCACCTGTCGCATGTCAGAAGGCCGATGTATCTCGTCAGCAACCGAACCCTGCTTCTCGATAATTTTTGCGGCGAGTTCGACCGCTGGCGCAAGCAACCCTATTCCGGCGCGGGCGAAGCGCATAACGGAAGCCGCCGCTATTACTGGGGTTCAACGTTTTTCGGCAAGGTCTTCGACTTCACCTCTACGCGGAAGTCCTTTCCGCCGGAGGTCGGCTCCCGCAACAGGTCCGAGTTGAGGGCCGAGACCAAATTCCTGGAGCGGCCGCCGGAGGGCTTCGAAACACCACGGCTGCTGGCGCATGGGGAAAATGCGCTGCAAGGATGGATCGTAACGTCGGTCATCGACGGCGAACTGCTTTCCGATATGGCCGGCGATGGCACGCCGCTCGATGTCGACCGGGTCCTGAGCGACGTATTGCGGCAATCGATCGCCCTGGAAGACGCAGGCCTCTATCACGACGACATTCGCCTCTGGAACGTGATGTACGATCGGGCGGGGCAGCGCTTCAGCCTGATCGATTACGGTTCTGTCGGGATACAAGCAAAGGATTGTGTCTGGCCGCACAACATTTTCCAGGCGTTTTTTATCTTCGTGCACGAGCTTTTGATGCCCGATGTGGCCAAAGTCGAGAAGGCGCGGCCGCCCTTGCTGAGCCCGTATCATCTCGCGCCCCCCTACGCGGGCTGGCTCTATGCGTTTTGGCAGCGACCCGTTTCCGAATGGCGTTTTTCTCTGCTGGCCGCGCTGTTCGAACAGCGCATGTCATTGCCCCAGCCGGCTGCTTATGAGCACGGCGCGGAGGCCTGGCTGCGGGCGCATGAGTTGAATGTCCTGGAGAGGCTCCACCGCGAAAGCGATTTGCGCGACAGAGTGGACATGTTGAGCAGAGACCGGTCGGGGGTACTGGAAAGCCTGTCGCGGGCGGAGGGAGGGCTGTCCGCGCACTCGAACGCCATCGCGACCCTCGAGGAGCGCCTGCGGGCATTGGGCGAGCGGTGCGAAGCCCATGAGGAGCGCCTCCGGGGACTGACCGACCGGTGCGAGGCCTATGCCGAGACGCTACAGGCGGTTTATCGCAGCCGCTCGTGGAGGATGACAGCTCCTTATCGCTATCTCGGCCTGCAGGTCGCGCTTTTACGGCAATACGGCATCCGGCAGCGATGCAAGCACTTTCTCAAGCGCCTGTTCAAGCTGGCCGTGCGTCTGGCAAACCGCCATCCGGCCATGAAAAACCTGGCGTTTCGCATTCTGCGGTTTTCCGGGCTTTATGGCTACGTGCATCGGATCCACCGCCGCATCATGCCAATCGAAAACCCGCCCGCGGATACGGCAGGCCACCTGCAGCGGCAGATAGCCGATCAACTGGCCGATCGAAAATTGCTGCCTCCGGCGGTGAACGACCTCTTCGAAGAACTATCGCGATAATCAACGCAGCAGGGGTAGGAATTGCATATTCTTATTGATGTGCAGGGATATCAGTCCGAAAGCAAGTTTCGTGGTATCGGACGCAGTACCCTCGCCATGAGCCGGGCCATCATTCACAATGCCGGCCCGCACAGGGTCAGCATCCTGATCAATGGCATGTTTCCTTTGCAGAACGTCGAGGAAGTCAGAAATGCCTATCGCGACATTCTGGCCGAAGAGGAAATGTTCATATTCTCGGGGTGCGGGCCGACCGCCTATCGCGAGACGGAAAACCACGAGCGTTTCGAGGCGGCCCGTCATGTGCGCGATCTTGCGATTGCCAACATCGATCCGGATATCGTCTACGTCACGAGCCTGTTTGAAGGATACGACGACGACTTCACGGTCTCGATCCCGAAGGAGCCCCGCCCCTGGAAAACAGTGACGGTCTGCCATGATCTGATACCGCTCCTCAACAAGGAGCGCTATCTCGGCGATCCGAATTATCATAAGTTCTACATGGACAAACTGGCGGAATTCGAGCTTGCGGATGCCGTATACGCAATCTCGAATTCCGTGATGGGCGAGGTCCAGAAGTATACGAAAGTTCCCCGGGAGCGGATCCGGAACATTTCCTCCGCCGTCGGGGATGAATTCTTCGTCCGCACCTATAGCGCCGGGCAACAACAGGATCTCAAAACCAAATATAAATTGCCGGACCGGTTCATACTGTCGCTGGCGATGATTGAACCCAGGAAGAATGTCGAGGCGTTGATCGAGGCATACGGCCTGCTTCCCAAAGCGTTACAGGGCAACTATCCCCTCGTTCTCGCTTATAAGGTCAAGCCGGAAGATCTGGAGCGCATCAAGGCGCTCGCCCAGAGTCATGACGTCGATCCGGCCCATCTGATCTTTACGGGCTATCTTCCGGACGACGATCTGATCGCTCTTTATAACTTGTGCAGGGTTTTTGTATTTCCCTCCGTGCATGAGGGCTTCGGCCTGCCTGCCCTGGAGGCGATGAGGTGCGGTGCCGCCACCCTTGCTTCCAATGTGACGAGCCTGCCGGAAGTGATCGGCTGGGACGAGGCGATGTTCGATCCTTATGACGTCAGGGATATTTCCAGAACGCTGGAGAAAGCCCTGACCGATGAGGCCTATTGGGCAGACTTGAAGAGTCACGCGCTGACGCAGGCGGAGAAATTCTCCTGGGACAAGACTGCGCAAATGGCGATCGCCGGCTTCGACGGCTTGTTGGAGAGGCAGTCGGGGACCCCGGATGGACATGTGCGGCAAGGGGGCCTGGGCGGCATCAAGGCCGATGCGCTCGGCGCGCTTCGCCGTCAGAAGAAGCTGACCGATGCCGATAAGCTGGGGCTGGCCTGGGCCATCGCCCGGAACAGCTTTCGCGATCATAGACGCAAGCTGCTGGTGGACATTTCCGTGCTGGCCGAACATGATGCCAAGACCGGTATCCAGCGCGTGTCCCGCAGTATCCTCAATGTGCTCCTGTCCCGGAAAATTCCGGGTTACGAGGTTCGGGCAATTCGCTATGCCAACGGCGATTGCTACCGTTACGCAAATCAATTCGTGAAGCGGAGTTTCGGAATCGACTTCGGTGCCGACGAGCCCGTGCTGTTCGGCAAGGACGACATCGTCCTTGTTACGGATTTGACATGCCATTTGTTTCCGGCAATCGAACCTCAGTTCGACATGCTGCGTCGCGCCGGAGGCAAAGTCTATTTCGTGATCCACGATATCATGGCGTTACGTCATCCGGAATGGTGCGACGAAGGCATACGGCGTTGGTTCCCTCTTTGGCTGCCGAGCCTGGCTTACCACGCCAACGGCCTCATTTGCGTTTCCGCATACGTGGCGGACGACACGCGCGATTGGCTGCGGGAGCGTGCGGGATCGTTCCCCGTCAACCCTTACCTGACGATCGACAATTTCCATCTCGGTGCGGATATCGATTCCAGCCTGCCCAGCAAGGGCTTGCCGGAGAACGGACCGGCGCTCTTGGACAGAATGGGTCAGGCCCCGAGCTTCATCATGGTCGGCACCATGGAGCCGCGCAAGGGACACGCTCAGGTGCTTCGTGCTTTCGAGCGGCTATGGGATGAAGGCAAGCCGTATAATCTGTTTATCGTCGGTAAACAGGGGTGGAATGTCGATGACCTCTGCAAGACATTGCGGACGCATCCCAAGCGCGACCGGAATTTATTCTGGCTTCAGGATATCAGCGATGAATTCCTGAATCTCTTGTACGGTAAGTCCTCGGCATTGATCTTTGCTTCCATGGGCGAGGGTTTCGGTCTCCCTCTCATCGAGGCGGCCCACAAGGAATTGCCTCTGATCCTGCGGAGAATTCCGGTCTTCGAGGAGATCGCCGGCGATCACGCGTTTTACTTCGAAGGCGACCAGCCGGCGGATCTGGCCCTTGCCATCGAAAAATGGATAGGACTGCACGAAAAGGGCTTGCATCCGGCTTCGACGGGAATGCCGTGGCTGACGTGGGAGCAGAGCGCGGATCTTCTTTTATCCAAGCTGCCGCTCGTGCGGCCTGCCGAGGATTGCGTATGATCTCTGCATTCGGTGGTGCGATCTTCTCAGCGGTAACGATGAGTTCATTAGCCGGCTTTGAAGTATCGCCTAGCGATTGATAACTTGGAAATCTCGATTCACCTCCCGCTGAGCCGGTTTTGTGATTCAGTCTGGCCTGTGTGATTTACAGAGAACGCCTGAACTCGGACATCCATCAGCGAAAGCCAATGCCGGAGACGATGTCGCGGGCAAAGTGGCGTCAGTGATTCACCTTGGCCCACTATGCGCAACGCAGTGAGCAGATGCGCTGTGGTTGCAGAAGCGCCTTGTTCCGATTCGAAAGTCCGCTGCGATCTTTTGGTCGGGAATCTGGCTCCTCGTAACTCTCCCAAAAAGTTGGGACGGGAGTCACCGGCCGCTCACTCACACCATGGCGCCTTTTCGTGTCGCAAATCGCCCAGGCATTCCGCGAGCTTCACCTTCTCTTACCCGTCGTTTCGCTGTGTCAACTTATCGTTGTATCCGCATGGAGTAAGGCTACTGTTCATAAACCCACAATTTGCTGATGATGAAACTGAAAGCAGGTACCGCGATTAGCATGCCTGGAAGCGCATATTCCCAGCTCATCCGCAGAAAATGGGTGACGAACCAGACATTCGCATGGTTTAGGGCGAAACCGGCAAAGGACATGAGGGCAAACTTGAAAATATTACCGTCGGTTTTGAACGTCAGGTAACGGTTGCCATAGAAAGATACCGGCACGGCGCAGCAAAACGCAATGAAATTGCCGATCAAAGGCGTAACGCCGCTCCACGACAGGATCGAAAACACGAGCGTGTGCAAAGCCGTTGCCGACAGGCCGACCAGCCCGAACGATCCTATCTGGTAGAGCGTTTTAATCATTTTGTCCGAACTTATGCACCTTGCGAATGATGACGAGCGGCCTTCCCTTCGTTTCGATGAAGACGCGTGATAGATATTCTCCGATCACGCCAAGACCAATCAGAACGATTCCATTGGAAAACAGCAGGATCGTCATCAACGAGGCATAGCCGGGAACATCCCTATAGCCAAGGACGAGCACCTTGAAAATTACCACCAGTCCGTAAAGCATCGCGCAACCCGCGATCAAAATGCCGATATAGCTCCAGATGCGGAGCGGCGCGGAACTGAAGGATGTGATCCCGTCGAGCGCAAAATTCCAGAGTTTTCTATAATTCCATTTCGTCATGCCGACTTCGCGGGGCGGCCGTTCATATTCGATAATTTCCGTCCTGAACCCCAGCCACGCGAAAATGCCTTTGTTGAACCGGCTGCGCTCCGGCAGTTGCTTCAGGGCCTCGATAACGCTCCGATCCATCAGACGGAAATCTCCGGCATTCGGTGGAATGCTGATCTCGCTTATCGAATTGATGATCCGGTAAAACACGTTCGCGGTGGCGCGTTTCAACGCGGTATCCGTTTCCCTTTTAGCCCGCACGGCGAGAACAACTTCTGCTCCCTTGTCCCAGCGATCCAGCATTTCGCCGATCAATTCCGGCGGATCCTGTAAATCCGCGTCGAGCGGAATGATCGCCTGCCCCTGCGCCTGCATCAAGCCTGCGGTTAAAGCCGCCTCCTTCCCGAAGTTTCGGCTGAGATCCACGATAGCGATACCCGGATAACGCAGCTGGAATTCCTGCAAGACCGCCAAGGTTCTATCCTGGCTTCCGTCATTGACGCAAACCACCTCGAATGACCGCCCTGTCTGTTCAAGGATTGGAACCAAACGACCGAAAAGAACCGGAATTCCCTCTTCTTCATTCATCATTGGTATCACAACCGACAACACTGGCATGTTCACCATTTTAACCCCCTTGGAATGCGCTGCAGCCTTTAATCCAAATGGCCATTTGAAATCAAAGCAAATGAACATTGTTGATTTGCTTCTAAAGTTTTCTAAATGTATCTATTTTGCCACTTGCCCCTTTAAATATCCGCGTGGCAAAGAGCTCTCAATCTGGCACGTATCTGGGGTAGATCTTGGCAAATTTGCATAGCCGGCAGCTCATTAGGGCAATGAGCCGACAATCTTACTTGGTTCCTTCCTTTCTCATTGGTATTGCTAGCTTCTTCTACCTGTTTGGCTTGCTTCGTGCAGCGGGAATTGGGGGAGCTTATGACCATCCTGGAGGCGATCTTGCCCAGCACATTGCCGGTGCCTACGCATATCTGGACGGGCGCTGGTCGTTTCCGCTTTTTTATACAGATCGGATCAACGCACCTGCCGGAGCGAATATAATCTTCACAGACAGTGCTCCGTTTGCCGGACTAATCGCGAAGATTATCAACAGCATCACAGGTTTGCGATGGAACTATATTGGCACATGGTTCTTTGTCCTGTGGGTTCTTCAGCCCGTTTCAGGAGCTTTTTTGGCGCGGCAACTCGACGTGAAGGGATGGGTCGCCCCAACATTGATCGGCATAATAGCTTTAACGTGCCCGTTCTTCCTTATGCGCCATAGTCATCTCGCGCTAAGCAGTCATTTCTTAATTCTCTTCTCACTCGGTTTCTATTTTAAAGACGTGAAGTCGCGGAAATTGTCGGCTTATTACTGGGCAGCAATACTGGGCGTGGCGATCTGGACGCATGCCTACCTCTATGCAATCTGTTTTGCGATATTCGGAGCCGCAGTCAGTGATATTGCGCTTTTCAAGCGGAGTATGGCATTTCGAACAATAGCTATTGGCTCGGCGGTTTTCGCCTTCACGATATTCCTCGCAGTTATTGGCGGATACGGTAGCGGTTCTGGCGCGGCGGATGGCTACAGCATTTATTCGGCTGACCTTCTTTCGATGGTGTGGCCCACGGAATCGACATTTTTACATTTCAAATCGCCATTCACCAGCGAAGTCCGCTTTGAGGGAAACAATTACCTTGGACTTGGAGGGGAACTAGCGATAGTGCTGGCAATCTTTATCGCTCGCAAATCTCCATATGAGTTTTTGCGAAAGCATCCCTTTTTAAGCGTTGTGCTCGCCTGTTGTGCGGTTTACGCCGTTGGCAATATCATCAGGGTTGCGGGTATCCCTATATTCGAATACCCAGTTCCGGAAAATCTCCCCCCCTATTCTATCCTTCGCGCTAGTGGCCGCATAATGTGGCCCTTGAGCTATCTTTTAATTTTCATATCACTGGCGATTATAGCCCGCGCTCGCCAATTAAAATTAGCGGCTTACATCGCATTGGCTGCTCTTATGATCATACAGGTTACCGATATGCTGGGGCCGGTAATGAAAATAAAGCAGGGGTCTGTGGGCAAGGATCGGACCGAACTCGCCCAACTGATATCGCAGGCGGAGCGCGTATCGTACCTCATCCCCATCGATTGCCTCAGCGCCCCCCAAGGCCTATCTACGTTAACAGAGATCAATTGGATTGCCGCAAAGACGGGCAAGCAAACTGATAGCGCCCACCTTGCGAGACATTCCGAGCCGTTGGTATGCGATTTCAAACAGGTAAGCAAAGACCCCGGAACCCTTTCATTGGCACCTGTCGCAGCGATTAAATACATTGAGCTACCGAGAGAACAGTGTAGTCAAATCGATGATGTATATGCCTGCGGGGCTATCGTCGCTCAAAATTCAAATTTGACCAAATTGCCGAAAAGTGAACCGTTCCGCTTGGCAATGACGGCAGACCAATTGGTAAAGTTTACGCAGGTCGGTTATCTGGAAAACGGCGTTCTGAAAAACAGGGGCAGCGGCGTGATTTTTTATGGGCCTTACGTAACAGTGCCAGCGGGAGAGTATAAGGTCGATATCGACGCAGATATTTCCAATACATCATCCGTAATTGTCGATGTTGTCAGTGACGTTGCAAAGGTTAAGCATTTTGAATACGATGTCGCAAAATCGCAATCAAAATCATTTCGATTTAAGCTGGATGACATTGTTCGTAAACTTGAAGTCAGAATGACTTCCAAAGACGGAGGTCTCGTATCTATTCGTGGCTACACGATGATACAGCTTGACTGATTGGTTCGCGCTGAAATCTCATTGAGGCGTTTCCTTTGTCGAATTGGCCTCAATGAGACGGTGCAGACGTTCAGGTGTCCACTGAATGGAAGTCTGAGGTGACCTCCAGCATCGATCTCATGGGTGCCGATGACGAGCCAAGCATAACCGCGGCCCACGATCTGCACGCGGAGTGTACAAAATTATCACTCGAAAGTTTCGGCATCCGCGAGCAAAGGCTGGCGCTGATCTTTCGGAGAGAGCAGCGGCTGCTCCGTGAGCTTCCAGTCGATGGCGATCCATGGGTCGTCCCAGCGAATGCCGCGGTCGCTTTCGGGAGCATAGTAGTTGGTGGTCTTGTACAGGAACTCGACATGGTCGCTTAGCGTCAGGAAACCATGGGCAAACCCTTCCGGAATCCAGAACTGCCGCTTGTTTTCCGCCGAAAGAAGGACGCCGACCCATTGTCCGAATGTCGGCGAGGATTTCCTGATATCGACGGCGACGTCATAGACCTCACCGACCACGACGCGCACCAGCTTGGCCTGGGCGTGTGGCGGCAGCTGGTAGTGAAGCCCTCGCAGAACACTCTTTCCCGAACGGCTATGATTGTCCTGCACGAAGTCGACGCTTTTGCCTATCGCTGCCTCGAATTTCATCTTGCTGAAGCTCTCGAAGAAAAAGCCTCGATCATCGGCAAACACGGTCGGCTCGAGGATCTTGACGTCGGGGATGGCGGTATCGATGGCTTTCATTTGTCTTCCAGTTCAAACGTTCGCATGAGGAGGCAGCAGCGCTGAACGCGCCATGGCGGACTAGAATAACTTCGGGAAAAGTGCGCAGCGGTTTTCCCGGAGTTGCATAAACAAATGGATAGAGCGTTTTCGCGATTCGAAGAAAAGCGGAAAAGCTCTAGAATACCTGTTCGCGCAGCATTCCCAGAAGATATTGCCCATAAGCGTTCTTTTTGAGGGGATCGGCCAGTGTTTCGACCTGGGATGCGCTGATCCAGCCGCTGCGATAGGCAACCTCTTCCGGGCAGGCGACCTTCAACCCCTGGCGGTTTTCGATGGTCGCGATGTAGTGACTGGCCTCCAGCATCGATTCATGCGTGCCGGTGTCGAGCCAGGCATAACCGCGGCCCATGGTCTGCACGTCGAGCTGGCCGGCCTTCAGATAATGCGTGTTGACATCCGTTATCTCCAGCTCGCCGCGCGGCGAAGGACGAATGGATTTTGCCACGTCGACGACGCTCTCATCATAGAAATAGAGGCCGGTCACGGCATAATTGCTCTTCGGCAGCTTCGGCTTTTCCTCCAGACTGATTGCCCGGCCTTGGCCATCGAACTCGACCACGCCGTAGCGATGCGGATCCTGCACATGATAGGCAAAGACGGTGGCGCCAGCCTCTTTCTCGCCAGCCTCGTGCAGCAATCGGCTGAAGTCGTGGCCGTAGAAGATATTGTCTCCCAGCACCAAAGCCGACGGCGCGCCGCCCAGGAACGCCTCGCCGATCAGAAATGCCTGCGCGAGGCCATCCGGGCTCGGCTGAACCGCATATTCGAGCCGGATTCCCCATCGGCTGCCATCGCCCAGCAACTGCTCGAAACGAGGCGTGTCCTGCGGAGTCGAAATGATGAGTATCTCGCGGATGCCCGCCAGCATCAGGGTCGTCAGCGGATAATAGATCATCGGCTTGTCGTAGATCGGCAAGAGCTGTTTGCTGACGGCAAGCGTCAGCGGATAAAGGCGCGTTCCCGATCCGCCGGCAAGTATGATGCCTTTGCGTGGTGTCGTCATGATCCGGCTTCTCTTCCTCAGTCCATATCTGTGTTAGCTGGCGTTGGGTTACGAAGGGCGTTACGTGTGCTGCATTCTCAACTCGGCTCGGGCTGCAATCTTGCCACGACATCGCTGACGCCCACCTCCCACGCCGGAAGAGCGATATCGAAACGGTCCATCAGCCTCGTACAATCCAGCCTCGAATTGGCAGGACGTTTGGCAGGAGTCGGGTATTCGGAGGTCGATATCGGCTTGAGCGCGTCGAGAGCAAGCATAACCTTGAAGTTGCCGGCCGATGCCTGACGGACGATATGTGCGGCATAGCCATGCCAGGAGGTGCTGCCTCGAGCGCTCAGATGATACGTTCCGGAGAGGTCGTCCCGCACTTTCGAACCGGCAAGACGCTCGACAATCGTGTGGGTGACGTCGGCGATCAGCGCCGCCGAGGTCGGAGCACCGATCTGATCCGCGACCACATTCAGAGAATTTTTTTCCTGTGCCAGCCGCAGAATGGTCTTCAGGAAGTTGTTGCCATGATGGCCATACACCCAGCTCGTCCGCAGGATTACGTGGGGAGCACCGGCCGCGCGAACCGCTTCTTCGCCCAGCCATTTGCTTTCGCCGTAGACAGACTGCGGATTGGCCGCATCCTCTTCGACATAGGGATCGGGTTTCGTGCCGTCGAAGACATAATCGGTGGAATAATGGACAAGCCAAGCGCCATTGTCGGCCGCCCAGCGCGCCATGATCCCGGGCGCCACGGCATTGACCGCCATCGCCTGCTCGGCATCGCTTTCAGCCCGGTCGACAGCCGTGTAGGCCGCGGGGTTCACGATAATCTGCGGCTTGTGCTCGCGAAGGGCGGCAAGGATATCCGCTTCGTTGGCAAGGTCCATCTGCGCCCGGGCCAGAGCCACCACGCCGCCCGATGGCGCGAGGGAGCGCTGCAGCTCGAAACCGACCTGTCCGTTGGCGCCGGTGATGAGAATTGCACTCACAGCCCAACCTCATATTGCTTGCCGACCCATTCGCGATAGGCGCCGCTGGTGACGTTTCGCACCCAATCCTGGTTTTGGAGATACCATTCGATCGTCTTGCGAATGCCGCTTTCGAACGTTTCCTGCGGTTTCCAGCCAAGGTCCCGTTCAATCTTGCGCGCATCGATCGCATAGCGGCGATCATGACCTGGCCGGTCCTTCACGAAGGTAATCTGATCACTGTAGCGGCCGCCATCGGCTTTCGGCCGTAGTTCGTCGAGAATGGCGCAAATCGTATGCACGACATCGAGGTTGGGCTTCTCGTTCCAGCCGCCGACATTGTATGTTTCGCCGACCGCGCCGGCCTCCAGCACGCGGCGGATGGCACTGCAATGATCCCTGACATAGAGCCAGTCGCGGATCTGCTGGCCGTCGCCATAAATCGGCAGGCTCTTGCCCGAAAGCGCATTCAGGATCACCAGCGGAATCAGCTTTTCCGGAAAGTGGTAAGGGCCGTAATTATTGCTGCAATTCGTCGTCAGAACCGGCAGGCCATAGGTATGATGCCATGCACGGACAAGGTGGTCAGAGGCTGCCTTGCTGGCGGAATAAGGGCTGTTCGGCTCATAGCGGTTAAGCTCGCTAAACGGCTCATCATCCTTCGACAGCGTGCCGTAAACCTCGTCCGTGGAAACATGGAGAAAGCGGAACGCCTGTTTTTCTTCCGCCGGCAGGCTGTCCCAATAGCCGCGCACCGACTCCAGCAGTCCGAATGTGCCGACGATGTTCGTCTGGATGAAATCACCCGGTCCATGGATGGAACGGTCGACATGGCTCTCGGCGGCAAAATTGATTACCGCGCGGGGCCTGTGCATCGACAGCAGCTCCCCTACCAGCTCGCGATCGCCGATATCGCCATGCACGAACACATGGCGATTATTCCCTTTCAACCCCTTCAGGGTGTCCAGATTGCCGGCATAGGTCAACTTGTCGAGGTTGACGACCGTTTCGTCATATTGAGCAAGCCAATCAAGGACGAAATTCCCGCCAATGAAACCGGCACCACCAGAAATTAAAATCGTCATCTAAAGTCCATTCATGCCTTAGCCCAATATAAAACAGATACCGCGAGCGGCAAGATGACCCACGCATCGACAATCAGTTATTGCAAAAAAGGACCAAAGACGACAGCGCCTCCAATTCTTCCGATAAAGCAGTATCTTAGGTTTAATTGCGCTTCAACCCGTTAAAGCGCAGGGATACAACCCATAGCCGTAACCGCTGGATGGCATCTCCGTACCTCTTGGCAATACCTTGGTCAAAAACTGCAACAATCTCTCCCGCGAACCGAGCATCGTTTCCTTTATTGCATGCGATTATCGACAAAGTACCATTGCTCCGGATATTCGCGCACCATCGGTTCGATGATCGCATTCAAATGCTTCACATCCGCTACGATCCGTTCCTCGCTCGCGTCTCCATCAGGCAACCGCAACGGTTCCGACACCTTGAGGGCAAACTTCGCTCCCTTCTCCCGGACGATGTAAAGCGGATAGATCAATGCCTCCGTCTTACGCGCCATGCGGGCAATGACTGCATAATTGCCTTCAAGATGTGCGGGGAGACCAAAAAAAGGCGCGCGGATGCGGCCATTGAAACCCTCGTCGCAGAACATCAGCAAGTTGCCGCCGCTCTCCAGGATTCGGAGAGCCGGTCTTGCGAAGCTGCGGCCGGGCTTCAGAATGCCGAGGCCCGCGCCCTTGCGCAGACGATTGACAATGTAGTGACGCGAGCGGCGTTTCGGCGGATCATAGTTCATGGTGACGGCGAGCCCCATGTCCAGAAGGCAGTGCCAGAGCACTTCCCAATTGCTGACATGCGGCGCAATGAAGATAACAGGCCCTTCGGAACAGCGCTCGACCAGTCCCTCCGTACCGATTTTTCGGACATGATTGCGCGCCAGTCTGGGTACGACTGAATATTCCGCCATCTGCCGGCCCTGAGAATCGGCATAAGCCCTGAGCAGTATCTCAAGCGCGGCATCGTTGAGATCGGGCCTTATCATCTTGAGGTTGACCGCGGCGCGCGCGTAAGCCGCTTTGTGAAAGCGAGGCGCCATCAGTCGCCCCAGCCAGCCGCCGATCGCGGAACAGGCTCCGGCAGGCAGCAGCATGAAGGCAAAATAAAAGAAGAGATCGACGGCGTTGTCGATATTCTCGTAAAGCCAGTACCGCAGAAACGCCTGGCGCCGGTCGCCGCCCGCCAGAAAATCGGCGAACGGAGGAGCCTTCGGCGGTTCATAGGTCCAGGCCTTGCGCTTGCTCGCAGCGACGTTCTTGCCGGTATCGTCTCCGCTCGTCATCATCCGCGCCTGTGGAGCGTCACCGGCATGCCGCCGCGCGGGCGCAGCGTCAGGCGGCATTGGGGCTGAACCTTATGCCCCTCCTTGATCCGCACGCGGAAGCGCTGGGCAAGGATCGCTAGACAGAGGATCGCTTCGGTAAGTCCGAACTGCAAGCCGGGACATACGCGCGGGCCGGCGGCAAAAGGAATGTAGCTATAGGGTGTCGGCCGCGCTTCGCCCAGAAAACGCTCCGGCTTGAACCGATGCGGCTCGGGAAACAGCGTATCCGTACGATGCAGGATCCAGGGGACGATCATGATCAATGCCGCCTTGCGCACCTTGACGCTGCCGATTTCATCCGGCTCGGCCGCCTGCCGCGCCAGGATCGGCACCGGCGGATAAAGGCGCAAGGTCTCCTCGATGACGGCCCGGCACCATTCGAGCGCGGAAACGTCGTCGATCGACGGCACACGGTCGCCGCACACGGCTTCGATTTCCTTATGAACCGCCGCCTCCACCCAAGGCGCACCGGCGAGCAGATACCAAGCCCAGGTCAAGGTCGCGGCGGTGGTCTCATGGCCGGCCATGAAAATCGTGGCCGCCTCGTTTCTCAACGCTACGACGTCGAGTTTCAGCTCGGGATTGCGCTGCTGCCGCCGGATCAGCAGCTCGACCATCGAACTGTTGTCACCCTTCCCGGCCAGATGATCTTCGATCACCTGATCGATGATGCGATGGATGCGCTTGACCGACCGGCTGAGACTCGGTGTCTTGATGATCGGCAGCCCCTCGTCGAAACCGAGAAAATAACCGAGATTGATGGAATCGACCAGCGACTGGTAGCTGGCAAACCCTTCGGTGACGGCATTGGCGCTTTCCTCGCCGAGGTCGTTGCCAAAGATACTGCGGGAAATGATTTCAGCTGTCAGGCCCGCCATTTCGAACAAGGCGTTGACCTCCGCGCCCTCCCCGAGGCTTTGCCAGCGGTCGGCAAGCTCGCTTGCCGTGTTCCGCATGATCGCACCGAAGGCCGGTACGCGATTTTTGTGCACGATGTCGGAGACAAGCGGCCGGCGCTGCTTCCAGGTCTCCTTGTCCGAAATGAACAGCCCGTCACCCAGCAGATATTCCAGGGCGCGGCGCATCTGCGGCGTCTTGCGCTCGAAATTCTCGTGGCGCTTGGCAACCACATAGCGGATGGCATCCGGCGAGTTGACGATGATAAGCTGGCGGCCGAGGAGCTTGAACTCCGCCACATGCTCGCGGTAATCCGCACGGCGCCAGATCGACAGGAAGTCGCTGCGCGCTTGTAACATGAGCTTCAGCGGCTGACCCGGCTTGCCGCTATAATAGGCGGCATGAGCCGGCTCGAAATATCGTGCCGGGTGATCGGCAAGTTCAACGACTTCGGTTTTCTGATCAAGCCAGGCCAGCATGGAGGTGCAGAACTTTCGCGCCTTGCGGCCGGTGACGATGTGGATGCCGCCGGGCTTCACAGGCTGCCCGGCCGCGCTCACTATATTCATTTCGCAACCGCAGAAAAGCCCCTTGCTTCAGAGGACCGGAAGCTCTCGCCTGGCCTTGAAATCAATTAGATGGCTTCCAGCTCCAGCAGTTCATCCAGTGTCTGACGCCGGCGGATCAACCGGTGGGCTTCGCCATCGATCAGCACCTCGGGCGCATAGAGGCGGCTGTTGTAGTTCGAGGACATCGTCGCCCCGTAGGCTCCGGCGCCATGGAATACAAGGTAGTCGCCGACATGCGTTTCCGGCAGGTCGCGTCTCTCCACCGTGCCGATATCGGTCTGCGTGAATACATCGCCCGACTCACAGAGAGGACCGGCGACGACGGTCGGGAAGATTTCGCCCTCGGCGCTGCGAGGCGCCCCGCCCGGTATGACCGAGATATGGTGGTAGCTGCCATACATAGCGGGTCTGGCAAGATCGCTGAACCCGGCATCGACCAGCACGAAGCGGTTGCGCCCCATCGTCTTGACGGCTCTTACCTCGGCAAGCAACAGACCGGAATCCGCGGTCAGGAAACGGCCTGGCTCGATCTCCAGCCGGATCGGATGGCCGAAATGCGCCTCGACCTCGTGCCGCGCCGCATCCCAGAGCGAGAAATAATGCGCGGGGTCGATTTCCTCCTCGCCCTCTCTGTACGGCACGGAAAGACCGCCGCCGGCCGAGATGGCTTCGATATCCACATCAAGCTCTCGGCAGAAGCCGACCATTGCGCCGCAGACACGCTGCAGGTGCCCGTAGTCCACACCGGAGCCGATGTGCATGTGCAGGCCGACAAGCGTCAGGGAATATTGTCGCGTCAGCGCCACGGCCTCCCGCAATTGCTCGAACCAGATACCATGCTTGCTGTTTTCTCCACCGGTATTGGTCTTCTTGCTATGGCCATGCCCGAAACCGGGATTGATCCGCAGCCACACCCTATGGCCGGGCGACCGCGGCCCCAGCTGATGCAGCATGTCGATGGAACCGATGTTGACTTCGATCCCGTCGGCAACGACGCGTTCGAGGGTCGGCCGGTCGAAAACGTCGGCGGTGAACACCAGCTCGGCCGCCTCCGATGTGCCACCGGCAGCAAAGCCAGCCCGCTTCGCTCGTTCGATCTCGCCGAGCGATACTGCATCCACCCGAACACCTGCCTTGCGCATCTCTTTCAGGATATGAATGTTCGAGCAGGCCTTTTGGGCAAAGCGCACGACATCGAAGGCGGATAATTGAGCGATACGGCGACGGATCGCGGCAGCATCATAGATCCAGAGTGGCGTTCCGTACTCGGCGGCAAGCGCGCTCAGCATTTCATTGGTAGGGATGGTCATCTTGTCTCGATCAGCCTGGGCGGGAATAAGTCAACAACGCATAATAGTATGGGCGGAGCGACAGTGCCACTCCGCCCGCCTTGCTTTATGAACGATGTTGAAGCGACCTACCGCGCCGCTGCCGCAAGCGCCTGTTCGAGATCGGCAACAATATCTTTTGCCGCGTGCAGCCCGACATTCAACCGTATCGTACGGTCGCTGACACCGAAGCGCGCGAAGACGTTGGTCTCCGGCGAGATACTGAGCGCCGCCTTGGCCGGCACCACGAGGCTTTCCGGCCCACCCCAGCTGACGCCGATGCGAATGAGGCGCAATGCGTCGACGAAATCGGCGACCTCGATGCGATCCGAAACCTCGAAGGAAAACAGCCCGCCGAAACCGCTGAAGGTGCGCTTTCCGGGATGTTCGCAGAGTGCTGGATGCATGACATTGGTTACATCCTCATGCGCTTTCAGCCATGACGCGACCTCCAGGCCGGCTTCATGATGGTGGCGCATCCGAAACGGCAAGGTTTCGAGATTGCGCAGGACCAGCCATGCCTCGAACGGTGCAAGCTTGGCGCCGGTATAGGGGAAGATCTCGCTGTTGATGCGGTCGATATGCGCCTTGGAGCCCGTCACCAGGCCCGCGACGGTATCGCTTTGCCCGCCGAGATATTTCGAGGCGGCATGGATGACCAGGTCGATCCCGGCGGCGAGCGGCTTTTGAAAGAGCGGCGTTGCCCAGGAATTGTCGACCATCGTCACGACGCCATGACGGCGTGCTGCCTCGGCGATGGCAGTCAGATCCTGCAGTTCGAAGACCATGGAGGTCGGATTTTCGAGATAGGCGAGCCTCGCGCCGGGCAAAGCGGCAAGCATGGCCTCCGTATCCGTGCCGTCGATATAGTCGACGGCTACGCCGAACCGCTTCAGAACCTTTTCGAAGAAACGGAAAGCGTCGCTATAGACGTGCCGCACGGTGACGATGCGGTCGCCCGGACCAACGAAAGCAAGGATCGCGGCCGCGATGGCGCCCATGCCGCTTGAGAAAGCGCGCGCCTCTTCCGCGCCTTCCATTTCGGCGATCCTGCGCTCCAGAAGCCGCACGGTCGGATTGTCGCCGCGCGAATAGATCGGCTTCTTCGAACGACCGGCAAAGACATCCTCGAGCTCCTTGTAGCTGTCGAACAGGAACAGGGATGTCTGGTAGATCGGCGGCACGGCTGCATCGAACGGATCGTCGCGAGGCGGCATCAGCGCGTCGGGAATGGCATTTCTGTAAGCATCGAATCTCGGCGTCTCGTTCATGACGTTCCTCTTGGTCAGGGGTGAAGTGTCGATTGGCCAGCCAATGGGCCTGTTACATCGGCCGGCAGAATCGCAAGCCATTCCCGCCGCGCGACGAAAACACCGAGAATGGCGGCAAGGACGGCTGCGGCCGCGGTTGCGGCGGAAACGCCGGCAAAACCCATCCAGAGCGGCAACGTGAACAGAAGCGGGATCAGCAGATAGCCCTGCGGCGCCAATCCCACGAGCGCAGACAAACCCGCCCGGCCCCGCGATTGCAGCATCACGAGCAGCACGGATTGAAAGGCTGCGAGCGGAAAGACCGGAAAAAGCGCCCGTAGCCAGGCGGTTGCCTCATCGGCCACCCCGGCATTGTTCGTGAACAGGCGTACGATCGGTTCGGCGGCGAAGAACAGCAGGGCAGAATAGAGCAAGGCGACCGGCACCGTTACGGCCAGCATGAACCGGATTGCCGCCTTCAACCGCTCGGCGTCGCCGGCGCCGAAGGCATGGCTGACGACGCTCTGGGCTCCCAAGCAGAAGCCGAACAGCGGAAGCTGCCCCAGGGTCATCAAACGGATGGCGATCGCCGTAGCGGCCACGCCAGTATCGCCACCGTGGATCGCAGCCGCCCGTATCAGGACGAGAAAGCCGATACCGGTCATGATGCTTGTCGCGGCGGCGGGAATGCCGATTTTGGCGATCGGCAGAAGCAGTCGCCAGCATATCGGCCCGCCGGTCACTCTCACCGTGCCGCGACCACGGAGGAAATAATCGGCATAGCATGCAAGCGCTGCGAGCGAGGAAACAATGGTGGCAAGCGCCGCGCCGGACGCACCGAGCTTGAAGAGAAAGATGAAGACGGGATCGAGGACTGCATTCAAGGCAAAGCTTACGATCAGCACCATCATCGAGAAGCGCGAGTTTCCCTCGGCTATGGCGATGAAATCGCAGATCGCCTGCAACAGCCCGAATGTCAGGCCGAAAGCAAGCAACCGTCCGTAATCGAGCCCGGGCGCCAGGAGATTTTCGCTTGCGCCGAGAGCGCCGACAAAATCGGGAAGGCCGAAAAAGATCAATACGGACAGGACAATGCCGAGCGGGATCGCCGCCGCCAGCGCCGTTGCGGCTACCGAGGAGGCGGCCTTCGGATCGCCCTCGCCGAGATGACGCGCCAGCCGCGTGGCAATCCCGATGCCAAGCCCCTCGCCTGCGGCCGCCACCAGCAAAAACAGCGGCATGACCAGACTGATACCGCCCAGGACATCCGGCCCGAGAGCGCCGAGGAAGATTGCGTTGATCGCATGATGGCCGGCGCTGGCGGCCAGCCCGGCGACCGCCGGGAGCGCGACCGTCAGAACGAGCCGCCTGATGCGCGGATCGTTCATATCGACGGCAGCCTTCATCATGCAGCGCCTCGTGGCAGCGATCCAGGGACAGGCCGGCCATCCTCGCCGGAGAGGCCGCTCAGATCCGGCGACAGCAACCGATCCATGAAGAAACGCTCGCGCAGAAGCATGACCAGCAGCGCCTTCTTGTGCGGAAACTGAATGTGCTTGACCTTGGCGAAGCCGGAGCGGTCAAGATTACGGATCTGTTGCGCGTGATGATGGATCGGCTCGCCGACAATGCGGCGGGTGCGCGGATCGGCTAAAAACATGTAGTGCATCAGCGACGGCAGCCAGGCGCTGACGAAGGCCTTGCCGCGGAAATCGTCTTCGCCGATCGCCACATGCCAGCCGCGATCATAGCCATCGGCATCGTAATGGGGGCCAATCCGGTCCTCTTTTGCCCAGTAGAGCTCGAAATATCCGAAGGGAACGTCGCCGAAGGTTCCGATCAGCGGCAATGTGCGCGGATCGGCAAGGCGACCGGCGATAAAATCGCGATGGTAGGACAGATCGCCGCCGTCCTCCCATATGGCGGCAACCCGCGGATCGTTCATCCAGCGATGGAAATGCGCAAGGTCGGCCTCGATATCGGCGACATGGAAGCCAAGCTGCGTGTTCAGCCAGGGAATGAAGCGACTATAGACGCGGCCGGCGGGCTTCGGCGGCCTTTGGGGATGGAGGGCGCCATTCGTCAGGATCGGCACCTCCGGGTAAGCTCTCGGAGTGCTTCCAAGCCAGGGTTTTGCCAGCTGAAAAAAGGATTCCGGTCGCACGATCAGGCGCTCTGCGCGCCGCTCGATCGCGCCCGCCTCCTGCAGGCGGGCGGCAAGATCACGGTCCGCCACCTCGACTTCGAAGCAGGCCGGCTGCGGATTGCACGCCAGAACCGCCTCCAAGACGGCATTGACGATATCGTCGCCCGAAACCGATGACACGGTCGCAGACAAAGTGTCGAAGACCAATCGATTGGCGGCGGGACCCGCAAAATAACCAGAGGCGACCTGCACCCCATGATATTCGACGCGGAAGCCGCCCGACGCCTGCCCCGGTGACACGATGAGCGGCTGGCCGCAGGCAAGTGCGCTGCTCGAAAAACCCGATGCCGGCAGGCATGGATCAAAAGATCGCTCCGTCGTCTTATCACTCCTCATCGCGACCGAAGCATCCATGCGTCTTCTCCATTTTTCAGAGCTGCGCCACTCATGATCGACCGATCACGCACGGCGCCAATTTTACAGTGACGAATGGCTGCGCGCGGAATTCAAAATATTTTCCGAAAATATTTTTCGAAATTTTGCTGAATTTCGATCATCTCCATTCGTCATGCAGCTACATCAATGTATTTCTCGGAACATCCGACCATACAAATACAGGAATATCACGTCATTCAATCGAATTAACTCTATATCTGTTATAGATATATAGAAGTATACACTATTGTATTTTGATTGATTTGACATTCATTGAAATGCATTTGGGGAGATTGGCGAAGAAATGACCATCCACGATCGGAACGCCAAGGCAGTAAATGACTCAGACTACGTCGCCAAATGCTTGCTGTCGCCGGGACAGTCGCGCATCTGGCTTCTGTCCGAGACGGGGAACGAAGTCGTTTATGGGCGACAAATACTCGCCGTTGCCTTTTCGCCGGTCTCTCTGGCCGCTGCGCACGCAGCGCTTTCAACGCTTTCCCGGCAACATCCCCTCATAACATCGGAATTCGAGGCGCGCGCCGGTGGGGCCATCCGGCAGATCCTGAAAAACAACGGCACGGTCGACATGATCGAGACGGATCTGAAGGCTGGCGAGGATCTGGACGAGGCGCTGGTTGCGGCCGCCACGCGCGAACGCGCCCGGACCATGGATCTTACCGATGGCAATCCGGCCCGATTCACTCTTCTGACGCGGAACGGGCAGGCATTTGGAGTTGTATTTTCCCTTCATGCCATCCTCGCCGATGCCGCGACACTCAACCTGCTCGCAACCGATTTTTTGCGCAATATCGAAGGCAATGGACCGGTGGACATTGCGCAGACGACACTTCCCGACGCCGCATCGTGGATGGCCGGCGGCGATGCACTGCGCCGGCCCGCACCCGAACTGGTCGATTTCTGGTTCCAGCGCCTGACGGCGCAGGAAAATATCGCCTCGCTTGCACCGCAAACATCGGCTGAGAAGGATATCGTCGACGAGGCGTGGTTCGAGCATATGCTTGAGGTCTCCATCTCATCCCGGCCCCTTCAGTCGCAATCGATGGCGGAACTGTCCCGCGACATCCTTGCCGCCCTCGGCATCGCTCTGCGCCGCCATTCCGGATACGGAACGCAGAGGATCGGACTGGTTACACGACCGGAAAGACAGACGATCGCAGCCCGCGGCGAAGATATACTCATCGTGACGGCGGAACTCGACGGCGTCATGACGCTGCGCGATGCCCGCGAAACATTCGCGGCGGAGGCCGAGAGCGCCGCCGGACAGTCCGTGCCCTTCGAGGCGCTTGCCGACGCCCTCCTGCGGCGGGACGAGTTTTTCGACACGACCGGCCTCGTCAAGACGCTTCTCGATGTGCGGCCGCCCGTCCGCTTCGCGCAAACCGAACCGAGCGCGTTCATGGTCCGCAGTGCCGTCGAACCTCCGGCGCGCCGCGACGCCGAACTGGTCGTAACCGTTTTTCCCATGTCCGGCGAGAGGCTCCGCATCGGCATCGGTTTCGATCCGCAGAAGCATGAACGAAAGCAGATTACTCGCTTTGCCGACGATCTCGCCATCGCGCTCTCAAGCCTCGGCAGCGATCCCGGCAAGCAGATCAAGCACATTTCGTTCGTTTCGGCCGAGGAGCTGGACAGGCTCTCCGCCCCCTATCCCGATGCGCCCGAGCCGGACGATGGCACACCGATCCACGAGGTCATCTGCGCGCAGGCAAGGCGACGGCCAAATGCCTTTGCCGTCGCGCAAGGGGAGAAATCGATAACGCATGGAGAACTGGAGGCCGCCGCCAACCGGCTGGCGCACCGTCTGATCTCACTCGGGATCGGGCCGGAAAAGCGCGTCGCCATCGCGATAGAGAAGTCGATCGACGCGATCGTCGCCATTCTTGCCGTGCTGAAGTCGGGAGGCGCCTTCACGCCTGTCGAGCCGGACCACCCGGAAGCTCGCAACCGCCATATCCTCACGGCCCCCGGCCTTGCGCTCGTCATTTCGCGCACCCGACATATCGCTCGCCTGCCAAGTGACATTGAGGCGCCTTTCCTCGATCTCGATGCAACCGACCTGTCGTCGGAAAGCAGCGAAGCGCCCGCGACCGTGGTCGCCCCGCAGCAACTCGCCTATGTGATCTACACCTCCGGGTCGACGGGCGTTCCCAAGGGAGTCGCGGTCGAGCACGGGCCTTTGGCGCATCATTGCAAGGCAACCCTGCGCATCTACGAGATGAGCGAAGAGTCCTGCGAATATCCTGTTCTTCCCTTCACCTCCGACGGCGGTCATGAACGCTGGATGGTACCCTTGATGGCAGGCGGCGGCGTGGTCCTGACACAGGACAAGCTCGCGACGCCGGAAGACGCCTTCGCGATGATGAAGCGACACGGCGTCAACAATGCCAGCCTGCCTACCAGCTACGTGCGCGGCCTTGCCGAATATGCCGGTGAAAATGACGATATCCCGCGGCTGCGTCTCTATTCCTTCGGCGGCGAGGCGTTGTCGCAGGCGGTGTTCGACATGATCACCGAAAACCTCAAGGCGCAGTTGCTGATCAACGGCTATGGGCCGACAGAAACCATCATGACGCCGATGATATGGAAGATACCGGCAGGAACCCGTTTCGAGGGGACGGTCGCACCCATCGGCCGCGGCGTCGGCGACCGGCGCATCTACGTACTCGATGCCGATCTTGCGCCCGTTCCCGTCGGCGTGATCGGCGAAATCTACATCGGCGGCGGCGGCCTGGCGCGCGGCTACCTCGGCCAGCCGGAGCTCACGGCAGACCGCTTCATCGCGGATCCGTTCACGCCCGGCGGACGTCTCTATAAATCGGGCGATCTCGGGCGCTGGCGGGAAGACGGCATCGTCGAATTCGCCGGCCGCGTCGATCATCAGATCAAATTGCGCGGCTTTCGAATAGAGCCCGGCGAGATCGAAGCCGTGCTGCGCTCCGACCAGCGCGTCGCGGAGGCGGTCGTACTGCTACACAACGAGGGTGGCCGCAGCTCGCTCGTCGCCTATGTGGTTGCGCGCGAGGGCGAGACGCTCGGCGTCACGGAACTGCGCCGCGCGGCCGTGGCCGCACTGCCGGATTATATGGTGCCGCAGACCATCATGATCATCGACAGGCTGCCGATGGGGCCGAACAGCAAGCTGGACCGCGCGGCCCTGCCGCCGCCGCGCATGGAACGGGAAATGATCGCTCCCGCCAATGACAAGGAAAAAGCGATCCTCGAAGCCTGGAAGGAAATTCTCGACATCGGGGACATCGGCGTCACGGAGAATTTCTTCGATATCGGCGGGCAATCGCTGGCAGCCGTGCGCATCGTTTCGCGCCTGAAGAGACGCCATCCCGAATGGCCGCTTTCGATCGCCGACATGTTCAACCATCCGACCATCCGCGATCTGGCGCTTGCCATCGAAGGCAGCCGGGACGAGACGGGTGTCGATGTCGTCTATCTCCGCAGGAACGGAGAGCGACCGGTGCTTTATTGCTTCCCCGGCCTCCTCGTCAGCACGCGCGAATACATGCGTCTCGTCGACTATCTCGGCCCGGAACAACCGGCGACCGGCTTTATCTGCTATTCGTTGACCGAAACCAAAACGCTCAGCACCCGCGTCGAAGACATCACGGCGCGTTATGCGGAGGCCGTGCGCAAGAAAGCCAAGGGGCGGCCGTGCGCCTTTCTCGGCTGGTCGTGGGGCGGGCTGCTTGCCTATGAGGCCGCAAGGCAGCTCGGCAGCGATATCGATCTGCGCATGATCGGCATGGTCGACGTCTGCGACATGGACGAGGAATTCACGCTCGGCATCATGCCGCGCTTCGAAGACGGCATCCGGGATCGCACCCATGCCGCGGTCCAGAGCTGGCTCGCCGCCACGCCGATGCGCGAGGACTGGAAGAGGCTCTTTGCGGCGATGAACGAGGAAGTCTACGAGCAGCTTCTCCACCATATCGTCAAGCATAAGGTCAAACTGCCCACAGACGGTCCGGACATCGGTTCGGAAGAACATACGTTCTGGATCCTCATCGACAACGCGATGATCTTCCGAAACTACCGCCTCGCGCCTTCGGATTTTCGCATCCACGCCTTTGCCGCCGAAGACTCCCTCACGCGCGCCCTCAATGTGATCGACTGGCGCCGCTACTCGCCGAATGCCACGGCCTCGGAGATCGTCACCGGCACCAACCATCTGACGATCATCGGCAAGACGCCGTTCCATCAGCGTTTCGCGCGGCGGCTCGATCACGCTTTCGCACCGGGCACACTGTCCACAGACATCGTCAAGTAACCCCCACTTTCGACATCACTCTGGAGCTGCATCATGACATCGTACGTGCTCGACCTCGCCGGGGCCGGAATTGGTCCGTTCAACCTCAGCCTTGCTGCCCAGCTCGATTCCATACCGCAGCTCTCGGTGCGCTTCTTCGAGCGGCGCCCATCCTTTGCCTGGCATCCGGGAATGATGCTGCCGGGCGCGGAAATGCAGACCTCCATCCTCAAGGATCTGGTGACAGCGACAAACCCGACGAGTCCCTGGAGCTTTCTCGCCTATCTTGTTGCGCATAAACGGTTTTATCAGTTTCTCAATGCGGAGTACGAGGCGGTCCCGCGTAAGGAATTCGCCGATTATCTCGGATGGGTCGCGCGTGGGTTGACATCGCTGCGCTTTGGCGCGGGCGTGCGGGAAGTCCATGCCGATGACGGATTTTTCTCCATCGCCACGGACGACGGCGCCATCGGCGCCCGCAATCTCTCCGTCGGCGTCGGCAAGATCCCGGCCCGGCCCGCCTGGGCGGAACAGCTGCCAAATTCGCGGACTTTCCACAGCAGCGAAGCAGCAGCACGACTTGGCGATGTGAAAGCGCCGCGTGTTGCCGTTATCGGCGGCGGCCAGAGCGGTGCCGAAATCGTCGATGCGCTTCTCGATCTGGATCAGGTTTCGGTCATTCACTGGATCAGCCGCCGGCCGAATTTCGAACCGCTGGACGCGACCCCCTTCACCAACGAACTGTTCACGCCTGCCTATATGGAGCGCTTCCATGGGCTTCCGGAGGAATTGCGGCTTCTGCATACACACCGGCAGGTGCTTGCGAGCGACGGCGTCTCCGCGTCGACCCTGAAAAAGCTCTATCGCCGGCTCTACGAGCGGAAGCTGGAGGCCGCCGCCGGCCCGGATCGCGGCATCTCGCTACGCCCGTTTCGCGACGTCATCGCGGCCGACCAGGACGGCCCCGAAATTTCCCTGAGCATGCGCAACGGCTTCGACAACAGCATCGAAACGCTCGCCGTCGACATGATCGTGCTTGCGACCGGTTACCGCTTCGTGCTGCCCGAATTCCTGCACTCGCTCGAAAACCGCATCGAGCTGAGCGCCATCGGCGAGCCGATATTGGCAAGCGACTTCTCGCTAGCATGGGATGGCCCGCGCGACAATCGCATTTTTGTGCTCAATGCCGGACGTCACAGCCACGGCATCGCCGAACCACAGCTCAGCCTGGCCGCGTGGCGCAGCGCCGTCATCGCCAACGCCTTGCTTGGCCGCGAGCATTTCGATCTCGGTCAGCTCGATCCGATCGTTCAATGGGAGACACCCGGACGCGCGCCGGGGCTTGCCACCCATATGGGACAGGCCGCCGAATAAAGTGGCAGCCTTCCGAGAGGGAGAAGGACGCGCGCCGATCGAGCTGCACAGCCTGCATCTGCGCGATGGACTTCACATTCCGGACTCCATGCTGAGCGTGACGGAGAAAAAGCGTGCCGCGGCATTCCGATCATCGGCGGCACGCCGTCTCTTCGTTGCCGGGCGAGTCCTGTGCCGCGGCATCATCGGCAATATGGTCGGCTGCGCACCGCAGGCCCTTTCCCTCGCCATCACACCGTCCGGCAGACCCTACCTGTGTGATTATCCCGAGATCGACTTCAATCTCTCGCATTCGGGAGACCGGCTGGCTCTTGCCGTCTGCCATGGTGGTCGTGTCGGCATCGATATCGAAAGGCTCGATGCCTTCCCGGAAGAGATTGCATTCGAAATCATGCCGCTGATCCTTTCCGATCAGGAGCTCGATCGCGTCCAAAGGCTGGCGGCAGAAGCAAGACGGACGGTCCTTCTATCCTATTGGGTTCGAAAAGAGGCCGCGCTCAAGTGCCTCGGCGAGGGCTTTCTCGCCAACCCGCAGACTGTGACGCTCGATCCGGATGGTACAACTTCCAGCGTTGAAGCTCCGCCCCTAGGAGAGCCGATCGCGATCCGTTCGGGTCGTTTCGATGGGGAGGAATCCCAACATTTTCACTGGGCCGTTGCGACATCCAATGCCACCACGGAGCTGCTGTGGCGACATCATGCGGAACGGGACTTCCTAACGAGATTCCTTTGATATCACTGCGGAATCATAGGGATAATTCGAATTTTAGAAGCCCTTCACTTTTCGCCTTCCGTATCTTGACTATTATTATCATGTTTTATAGGGTCCCTTCAAAAAGAGGGGCACACCGGAATGCAACTTTGGATTTCAGCGAGAGCCCAAGATGATTGCCAACCACTTGCAGTCGACGTCCAATGAGCAGCTCCAAACAGCATTGCACGCCTATCCGAAGCTTCTTTCCGTTGCGCGCAGGATCACGGGCTGCATGAGTTTGGCGGAAGATGTCGTTCAGGAAGTTCTCCTCCAACTGGTTTCCAAGCCGCTCAGGGAAGATATAGCCGCGCCCGCCCCCTATGTGATGCGCATGGTGCGCAATCTGGCGACAGACCACATGCGGCGCCTTCAATATGAACGCGGCCTGTTTGTCGAAGAAGAGGTGGGCGGCAACACGTCGGCCTATGGAAGCCCCGAGGAACATCTCCATGAGGCCGAAGCCTACAAGGCGTTCCGCTGCACGGTCGAATCCATGCCCGCAAGAACCCGCAAGTTCTATGAGGAGCACTATTTCGACGATGTCCCCCAGAATATCATCGCCAAAGAGGCGGGCGTATCCTGTGCGCTGGTCTGCGGTCTCCTGCGCGAGGCGCATTCGCGCTGCCTGGCGGCCATCTCCCTCGAAGCCGGGCATAGTCGTGCGGCAGGCGGCGATCACAGACGGAACCGGCCCAACCGGATCCGGGAGATGCGAGGCTGACGGCCATGTCTCCGCATCGGCACGCCATCCACCTCGATCGGTTAACCGGGCCGGTTTCCCGGCAATCCGCATCTCATCAAGCCACAAGGCTTCAGCAGGAAAGATTATGAAAGACGAAGCGACCACCCGAAACGACCAGTACCATGCGACAGTTTTCGCAACGGAAGGCCTGCGTTTCGAAGTCGAGGGCAAAACCATTCTTCATCCGCTCGACGTCAGCTTCAATGCGGGCGAAATCTCCGGGCTGATCGGCCATAACGGCTCTGGAAAATCCACCCTGATCAAGTTGCTGGCGCGGCAGATTCAGCCGACGGGCGGGCGCATCCTGTTCGACGGTGTCGCTGCTGGCTCCTATGATATGCGCGCCTTCGCGCGCGCCGTCGCCTATCTGCCGCAGGACACGACATCGGCTGCGGGCATGACGGTGGAAGAGCTTGTCGCGTGCGGCCGCTACCCCTGGCACGGCGCGCTCGGACGCTTCACCGATCTCGACCGCGAAAAGGTCGAGACCGCCATGCATCTGACCCACGTCGACAGCCTGAAGGGCCGCATGGTGGACACGCTTTCCGGCGGCGAGCGCCAGCGCGTCTGGATTGCCATGCTGGTAGCCCAGGACAGCCGTTGCCTGCTGCTCGACGAACCGACATCGGCGCTCGATATCGCTCATCAGATGGAAATACTCGGGCTCGTGCGGGACCTCTGCCGGACAAAGAACCTGAGCGTCATCCTCGTCCTGCACGATATCAATGCCGCCGCACATTTCTGCGACCATCTGCACGCTCTGAAGCAAGGACGCCTGATTGCCGCAGGCCCTTCGTCAAGCCTCATGAAAGCCGAGACGCTGCATACGATCTACGGTGCCAATATGGGCGTCACAGCCCATCCCGTGCATGGAACGCCGCTGGCCTATGTCATCTGACCGCAGCTTCGAGAAGCCGATGCTATCGCGCCGCGCCCTGTTAGCCGCTGCGACGCTCCTTGCCGTGCCGCAAGCGCGAGCGGCGGCCGAAACGATAGCCGGGCCGATTGCTTCCCTCGATTACGGGCTGGCATCGACGCTGCTTGCGCTCGGTGTCACGCCGGCGGCTATCGCCTCGCTTGCCGATTGGAACACATGGGTCGTGGAACCGAAAATGCCGCCCGGCGTCATCGATCTCGGCACCACCGGCGAGATCAATCTCGAGGTTCTGGCGAGCGTCAAGCCGGCACTGATCCTGACGACGCCCTATCTCGCGTCATTGAAGCCTCGATTGGAAGCGATTTCTCCGGTCCTGGAATTGACCATCTATGCCGAGGGCGGCCAAGCGTTGCAGCGTTCCATTGCGGCTACCCGCCTGCTGGCCGACGTCATCGGCCGGCGGCCGCAGGCAGAAGAGTTCCTCGCTCGCTCGGAAACATTCTTCGACGAATGCGCACGCCGCGTGAAGAAACTCGATCCGCCGCCGCTGGCGCTCGTCAATTTCGTCGACCAGCGTCATGCGCGCATCTATTGCGGCGCCGGCCTCTATCAGAATGTCATGACCAAAATCGGCCTCAGGAATGCGTGGACCGGGCCGGGCGACTACTGGGGCTTTGAAACGATCGGCATCGAACAATTGGCGACGCTCGACCAAAACCTTCGCCTGATCGCCTTCGAACCCCTTCTTCCGCCCAATGTCCTCGACAACCTGCAGGACAGCCCGCTGTGGACCAGTCTCCCGTTCGTGCAGGCCGGACGCGTATCCGTACTGCCGGGCACGCTAATGTTCGGCATGGTGCAGGAAGCGGAGCGCTTTGCGCGCATCTTGCTCGACCATCTGGAAAAAGTCGCATGACCCGTCTCGAAGCCGATAACAGGCTCGGCGCTCCCGCCGTGGCGCTGACGCTGTTGCTGCTTGCCGGCCTCCTCGTCTGGCGCCAGCTGGCGCCGGACTTTTCGCGGCTGCTGGAGCAGGACGCCGTCTACGACCCGCAACGCCTGCTGCTGCTTTACTCGACGCTGCCGAGGATCGCCACCGCGTTGCTGGCCGGCGCCGCGCTCTCGCTGTCGGGCAGCCTGCTGCAACAAGTCCTGCGCAACCCACTGGCTTCGCCTTCCACGCTCGGCATTTCCGCAGGCGCCAACCTGGCGCTCGTCACCGTCATGCTCGCCTTTCCCGCCCTTCAAGGCCTCAGCCGCGACGCAGTCGCCCTGTTCGGCAGCGCAGCAGCCGCAGCCGTGGTTTTCCTCATCGGCTCAAGGCGCGGCTTCTCGCCGCTGGCGCTGGTGCTGGCCGGGTTGATCGTCGGCGTCTGGAGCGGCGCGCTCTCGGCCATTCTCGTGCTGATGAACGATCGCTACCTCTCCGGCCTCTTCATCTGGGGCGCCGGATCGCTGGTACAGCAAAGCTGGGCCATTCCGCTTTCCCTTCTCCCGAAAATCGCCGCTCTTTCCATCGCCGCCTCCTTGATGGTGCGGCCGCTATCGCTCATGGAACTCGGCGATAGCGGCGCGAGCGGACTTGGCCTTTCGGTGAAGCGCACGCGCATCGTCTCCGTCTGCATAGCGATTGCGCTTGCCGCCGTCGTTACCAGCGCGGTCGGCGTCATCGGTTTCATCGGCCTGATCGCGCCGCGCATCGCTCAGCTTGCCGGCGCCCGTCACATGAAAAGCCAACTCATCTGGGCGCCGCTTATCGGAGCGGGATTGCTGCTTCTGACGGATGAAGCCTCGATACTCCTGTCCGGAGCATCCTCGACTTTCCTTCCGACGGGAGCCATCACCGCATTGCTCGGCGCTCCGCTGCTGCTCTTGATGCTGCCACGCCTGAAGACGGTGCAACGCAATGCGCCGAATCCCGCACAGAATGCAATCCACGCCGGGCGCGCACGAAAACTGCTGTTTGCCGCGGTCCCGCTGTTCCTGCTTCTGCTGGCCGGTGCAATCTTCTTCGGTCGAGCCCCGGATGGCGCATGGACGCTTCTGACCTATGGTCATTGGGTCGAGGTACTGCCCTATCGCCTGCCGCGTATCGTCGGCGCCTTCGCCGCCGGCGCGATGTTGGGGGTCGTCGGCGCGATCCTGCAACGGCTCAGCGGCAATGAAATGGCAAGTCCGGAGGTGCTGGGTATTTCCGCGGGCGCGACGCTCGGCGTCACCGCCGCGCTCTTTCTCCTGCCTGCACCCGGCATGGCCGCGCAGCTTGGCTTCGGCGGCATGGGCGCTTTCGCCGTTCTCATTGCCATCTTTTTTTTCGGCATCCGATCCGGTTTTGCGCCGGAGCGGGTACTTCTGACCGGGATTGCGCTCGGAGCCATGCTGGATGCCTTCATCAGCATGCTTGCCGCCGGTGGCGATCCGCGTGCGATGATCGTCCTGCAATGGATGAGCGGATCTACCTATCTTATTGATACGCCACGAGCAATTTCTGCAATGTTTACTGCCGCTGCGGGCCTTGCGCTTTCCTTTCTCGCCTATCGATGGCTGGACCTTCTGCCGCTCGGCCCGCAGGCGGCGCAGGCGATCGGCATCCGCGTCAATCGCGCGCGCGCCTGCCTTTTTGCGCTTGCTGCGGCAATGACGGCCGCCGCCACCCTGGTCGTCGGCCCCTTGAGCTTCATCGGCCTCATGGGTCCGCATCTGGCCCGCGAACTTGGTCTGCGGCGTGCCGCCCCTCAGCTTGCCGGCGCAGCACTCGCCGGCGGCAGCCTCATGGTGCTAGCCGACTGGTTCGGCAGAATGGCCGCCTTCCCGTATCAGATGCCGGCCGGTCTCGTTTCGGCGCTGGTGGGCGCGCCGCTGCTGCTGGTGCTGCTGATGAAACGTCGCAGGACCGTTTAAGTCCGCAGGAGCCAGAAGTCAGGCGCAAAGGCGCTTTTCCCAGTTTACAAGCCAGGTGGATGGAAGCATTCCCCCTTTGCGGGCGGGCGCTTTGCCCGTATCCAAAGCCCAGGACGAACAAGCAAAGATCCTCCGGAGCCGGCGCCGTGCTTTCAAGCTCCGCTCTATCGCTTTGTTTTTACGCGATCCCGGACGGAAAGCCGCTGCGCACTTTTCCTGAAACTTCCCTGGCGGTTCTTAATTGGCGAGCGATTGCGCCCGATCCGGCATAAAGCCGGATCGGGAAAAAGGAAGCAGAGTTCACCGCTCTGCAGGCCGCCTCGGGAACGGCAGACGCCGTGAAAAAACACAGCGCCTGCAACAGATTTACCAGCGGTACTTCAAGGATGCCGTGATGTTGCGGCCCTGTCCGAGGTAGCAATAACCTTCATTGCAGACCGTCAGACGGCGGTTGGCGATGTTGCGGAAATCCACAGACGCCGTCAGACCTTTGTATTTCTGGTCGATTGCGCCGAAATCGTAGGAAAGCGCCGCGTCCATGTAGAAGCTTGCGCCATTCTTGTCGGTGTTGGCCGTGCTGGTATAGTTTTCGCCCGTGTAGCGGATGCCGGCTCCGACCGTCAGTCCGTTCGCCGCCGAATCCTCCTGGAAGGTGTAATTCGACCACAGGCTGGCGATGTGCTGCGGCGTCACGGCAGGGGCGTTGCCCGCATCGTCGCCGCGCGTGATTTCGGAATGATTATAGGAATAGGATGCGATCACGTCCCAGCCATCGGTGACGGTCGCCCTGGCTTCCAGCTCGATACCCTTGTTCGTCACCTCCCCGAGCGAAGCGTAGATCGCGGTCAGGGGGTCGACCAGAACGGGCTTGTTCTTCTCGACGAGGTGATAGGCTACCGCCGACAGCAGAATATCGGTGCCGGGTGGCTGATACTTTACGCCGAGCTCGTATTGTTCACCTTTCGTCGGATCGAGGATGCTGCCGGATGCGGATCGCTGCGTGACCGGATTGAAGGAGGTCGAGTAGCTGGTGAACGGCGCAATACCGTTGTCGAAGAGATAGAGAGCGCCGGTCTGGACCGAAAATGCGTGCTTGCTGAGATTATCGTCCGTGGTCGTTCCGGACGATACGTCCGTCGTATCTGTCGACTGCTTGACCCATGTCTGCCGTCCGCCAACCGTAAAGCGCCATTTATCGAGTTCGATCTGGTCGAGGGCATAGGCACCGATCTGCTGCAGGCTGGCGCTGACCGTGCTGAGATTATAATCCGGCGTCGGCCCGGAAACGCCGTAGGCCGGATGGGAAATATCGAAGTCGTAGGCGGGGCTGGTCGTCGCATCCATGCCCAGCCCGAAGGAATCGTTGACATGAGTATAATCCAGGCCGACCAGCATGGTATGGGCCGCGGGACCTGTGTCGAATTTCGATTCCAGCTGATTGTCGACCTGGAAGACATTCATCGCGTCCCGGATCGAGGTCGCATTGCGATGCGCGATCGTATCGGTCCAGTCGATGGTACTGAGATAGCGCGCCTTCAGATCCAGATGCGAGAAGCGAAGGTTCTGGCGGAAGGTGAAGCCGCCATCGAACTCGTGCTCGAACTGATAGCCGATCTGCTGCTGCCGCGTCTTCTGATAGTCGTAGTCCGGATCGCTGTCGCGCAGATCGAGCACGTTGCCGTCGGGGCCGATCAGGGCGCCGACATTGGCATCGTTTTCGCTCGATTGCGCCGAACCGTAGACCGTGAATTTCGTGGCGTCATCAGGCTTCCAGGTGAAGGATGGCTGGATGAAATAGCGGTCGTCGGCGATATGAAAATTGGTGTCGCCCTTTCGTGCCAGACCGACGATCCGGTACAACAGGCTATCATCGTCCTTGGTGACGGGGCCGCCGAAATCGAACATCGTCTGGGCCCGGTCAGACGTCCCATAGACAACGCCGACTTCCCTGATCGTTTCTTCCGTCGGCAGCTTCGACACCTTGTTGACGATGCCGCCCGGCGAACCGGCGCCATAGAGCACGGAAACCGGCCCCTTGATAACCTCGACCCGTTCAAGTGCATAGGGATCGGTGCGGAACATCCCATAGTTCATGTAGGGCTGCCGCAATCCGTCCCGATAGTCGCCGTCGGTCGTGATGTCGTTGCCGCGGATAATAATCTGGTCGAAGCGCGGATCGAAGCCATACGCGCCGGTCTGGACACCGGCCGAGTAGCGCACGGCTTCGGTGATATCCTGCGCGCCACGCTCCTCCAGTTCCTTCTTCGTCACGACCGAAACGGAACGCGGCGTTTCAACCAGAGGCGTATCGATCTTGGTGGCGCCCTGGCTCTTCTTGGCCGTTACGGTCGTATTGTCGCTTTCACCGCTCGATTGGCCGCTGACGATGATCGGCGCCAGTTGGGTGGCATCGCCACTGCCGCCGGCTGAATCCTGCGCGAGGGCATTTCCGCCCAAGGCAAACATAGTGGCAAGCGCGGTCGCGCCGCTCGCAAGACGGAATCTGGCCCCCACCAAACCGTTGATATTACTGTACGACCCCTGATTCATAATCGCTTTTCACCTACCCGTTCCTGACAAAGACGGCGCAAGTTAGTTCGCAGGTGCAGGCGGCGTCAAGAATACATGAGTATAATAGTCATCTTTTTTGACGGATTCCGAACATATGTTGCAGATAGCCAAACCGGTCGCGCAACGCGGCGCGGATTTGCAACCTTAAATTACATTTCCGCAACAGCCCGGCCGGCTTGCCAGATCGCGATTCCAATAATATGAGTAATTTAATCATCTTTCAAATGACCGCGTTCTTAATCGAGTGCCCCATTTTCGATCAGCCGGAGAAGCCATGTCCCCGACATCGTCCAAAGCATCAGCCGCATCGGCTCCAGTCACGCTTGCCGGCTGCACGTTTGCCGATCTCAAATTTGAAAATGCCGATCAGCCGCATAGAATTTTCCTTTATCGCCCCAGCAAGGACGCTCCGCCGGAGGGGTGGCCGATCCTGTATCTGACGGATGGAAACGCCTGTTTCGCGACGGCCGTCGATGCGCTGAAGGTGCAGGCGAGTTATCCGGGCGGGACCAATGTCGGCGAAGGCGTGATCGTCGCCATCGGCTATCCGACGGACGAGCCGTATGACCCGCTTCGCCGCTCCTGGGATCTCAGCCCGCCGCCCGGGCGGGTCTATCCGCCGTTCTATCCCGACACGCCGGATGTCAGGACAGGCGGCGCCGAACAGTTCCTGGCGCTGATCGAGGATGAGCTGAAACCCTGGATCGAGCAGCAGATCCCGGTCGACCGGTCGCGCCAGACACTCTTCGGCCACTCGTTCGGCGGCCTTCTCGCGCTCCACGCGCTGTTCACAAGACCAACGGCCTTCAACCGCTGGATTTCGGCAAGCCCCGCAATCTACTGGGAAGGCGCTTGCATTCTTTCGACGGAGAGCGAATTCCTGAGCAGGCATCCGGGTCCCCTCGATATCGAACTGCATCTTTCCGCCGGACAATATGAAGGCGAGACACTTGCGCCCTTCCACAAGGGCACGCCCGATGAGCAGAAGCGACAGGAACGCGCAAAGGAGACGCGCACGGTGGAACTCGCGCGCGAGATGGCGCAGAGATGGGCAAGGCTGGCCTCGTCGGCAGATTCCGTCACCTTTGAGGAATACCCCGGAGAGAACCATATGTCGGTCCTTCCGGTCGCCTTGAACAGGGCCGTGCAAATCGCATTCCGCGGATCAAAATAACTTAAACTCACAGGCTTGCAGATGGAGGCGCCACACGCGCTCCGTCTTTCGCGCCATCGGTGCGAAAGACGGCATTTAACGTGGATTCCTCCCCTCTTCCGGCCCGTCGCCGGCAGCAAATTAACCGTTGGTTAACCATAATCACCTTTATTCGGCACATCGAATACAATGACTTGATTCCCGGAACCGGCGCGCAATTTGCCGATAAATGTGACCACACACGATTGTCGCGATCCCAAAAGATGCACTCTAAAAGAACGATAGCGCTGATTAGCCTGGCCTGCCTGGCAACCGGTTGCACGACAACCGGCCAGGTCCATCAGTCGATCGGCGTGGAAACCGTCTCCAGCGACAAGGCGCTGGCGTTTCCGCCTCCCGGCGGACCGGCGATCGTCAATATCGTCGAGCGCAGGCACGCCAAGGACGTGGAACAGACGATCTCGCTCTTCACCTCGTCTTCGGTTCCCGGCCAGAATTTTCTCAAGGTGCAGTTTCTTGGCATAACCGGCTCGAATCCCGGACTTGGCAGCAGGCCGTTCGATACGATCAACGAGCGCGTGATCGCTCGCGAAATGGCGTCGGCCATTCCCGGCGTGCGGCTCGCCCGCTCGGCAATTCTCGTTCAGAACAGCTACGGCCCGTTCGGCTACGCCTCCGGCCAGAGCAGGACAGGCGATACCTGCCTCTATGCCTGGCAACAGGTGAAAGCCGGCTTCGCCCCGTCTCAGGAGCAACGCAATTTCGGCATGGTTCAGGTTCGCATCCGGCTCTGCGATGCCCGCGCGACGGAGCGACAGTTGCTGGGCACCGTCTATGGCTATACGATCGCCGGTCACTTTGCCGGCGCCGCATTGAACCCGTTCGGCGGGCCGCGCAGCGCCAATGCCGTACTCGGAAAGCCGGGCGAAATGATCTATCCTGATATGACACCTTATCGCACGGCGCCAATCGATATCGGATACCAGAACCGCCCGGTCGTAACCCGGCCAGTGGTCGTCCGCAGACCGGCCGTCGTCCAGCCGCAGCCACAGGTCCAGCCTGCGTTGCCGCCCATGATCGGGCCACGCGTCCCTTTGCCGGATGGACCGAACGAGTCGTCCCAGACGAATGGTGCAGGCGGAGCCGCCTCCATGGCGGCGCAGCCGCCACTTGCGAAGACAGCCAGCAATATCATCGTGCCTTTACCTGACTGTAACGGAGAAGCTGCCATATTCGGAGCGTGCCGCTAAGCGGGACCGCTTCGGTGCGCCAGGATGGCGCGCTGGCAATACCTTTGAAGGGACATCGATGCACACAGCACGCAGCATCTTGATATGGGCCGTGATAGCACTGTGCGGTATCGTACTGATCACGCTGCCGGTCAACCTTCAAACCCAGCTGATTGCCAGCACGGTGGTCGTCACAATGATGGCGATCATCAAAATCCTCAAGCGTCAAGGCACCTGGCGATTGGTCGCCCTTGCCTTTGGCACTGCCATCGTGCTGCGCTACGTCTACTGGCGCACGTCCTACACGCTGCCGCCGGTCAACCAGCCGGAAAACTTCATACCCGGGCTGCTGCTCTATCTCGCCGAAATGTACAACGTGGCGATGCTGATGCTCAGCCTTTTCATCGTCGCCACGCCTCTGCCCTCGCGCACCGCCCGCACGTCCGAGACGAAGCATTTCCCGACGGTCGACGTCTTCGTGCCGTCCTATAACGAAGATACCAACCTGCTTGCCAACACGCTCGCCTCCGCCAAGGCGATGGACTATCCGGCTCACAAGCTCAAGGTCTGGCTGCTCGACGACGGCGGCACCGCGCAGAAGCGCAACTCGACCAAGGTTCTGGAATCGCAGGCCGCCATCGCGCGCCACAATGAGCTCAAGCATCTCTGCGCCGAGCTTGAGGTCGAGTACCTGACGCGCGAGCGCAATGAGCATGCCAAGGCGGGCAATCTCAACAATGGACTGGAGCATTCGAGCGGCGAACTGATCGCGGTCTTCGACGCCGACCATGCACCCGCTCGCGATTTCCTGCGCGAAACCGTCGGTTATTTCGAGGACGACCCGAAGCTTTTTCTCGTGCAGACGCCGCATTTCTTCATCAATCCGGATCCGCTGGAGCGCAACCTGCGCACTTTCGATAACATGCCGAGCGAGAACGAGATGTTCTACGGCATCATTCAGCGCGGCCTGGACAAGTGGAATGCCGCCTTCTTCTGCGGGTCTGCCGCCGTCCTCAGCCGCAGGGCCCTGGAATCGCAAAACGGCTTCAGCGGCATCAGCATCACTGAAGACTGCGAAACCGCGCTGGCGCTTCACGGAGCCGGCTGGAACAGCATCTATGTCGACAAGCCCCTGATTGCCGGCCTGCAGCCGGCGACCTTCGCCAGCTTCATCGGCCAGCGCAGCCGCTGGGCGCAGGGCATGATGCAGATCCTGCGCTTCCGCTTCCCTCTTCTGAAACGTGGCCTCACGCTGCCGCAGCGCCTTTGCTACATGTCTTCGACACTGTTCTGGCTATTTCCGTTTCCGCGCGTCATATTTCTGTTCGCGCCGCTCTTCTATCTGTTCTTCGATCTTGAGATCTTTACGGCCTCCGGCAGCGAGTTCCTTGCCTATACGCTTGCCTACATGCTCGTGAACCTGATGATGCAGAACTACCTTTATGGCTCGTTCCGCTGGCCCTGGGTTTCCGAGCTCTATGAATACGTGCAGACGGTCCATCTATTGCCCGCCGTGGTTTCCGTCATGCTCAATCCCCGCAAGCCGACCTTCAAGGTCACGGCCAAGGACGAGTCGATCGCCGTCAGCCGGCTTTCGGAAATCAGCCGTCCGTTTTTCGTCATCTTCGCCGTTCAGATCATCGCGCTGGCAGTCACCATATACCGCGTCTATGCGGAGCCGTATAAAGCCGATGTTACGCTCGTCGTCGGCGGCTGGAACATCATCAACCTCATCCTTTCCGGCTGCGCGCTCGGCGTCGTCTCGGAACGCGGGGAGCGTGCCTCCTCACGGCGCGTCAGGGTCGATCGGCGCAGCGAGTTCGGGATCGACGGCCGCTGGAATTCGGCGTCCATAGAGGATGTTTCCGTCCACGGCGCCAGGTTGAATGTCTTCAACAAGGATATGGAGACGATCAAGATCGGCCGGGAAGGCACCATACGCTTCCAGCCCTATAGCGGCGCCGAGATGGTGACGCTGTCGGTCGTCGTCCGCAATATCGAGCAGATGGGAGACATCACCGCCATCGGCTGCCAATACATCCCAAAGGGCGCTGCCGACCATCGACTGATTGCCGATCTCGTCTTTGCCAATTCCGATCAATGGACGAAGTTCCAGCAGGCGCGACGCCGCAACCCCGGCATCATCCGCGGCACCATCTGGTTCCTGAGCCTGTCGCTTTATCAGACCAGCCGCGGCCTGATCTATCTTTTCAGGGGTGTCGGCTCGGAACGCGCGCAACAGCGGCAGGACGCGAAGGCGAGAAGCTGATGAACCGCATCCTTCCTGCTCTGATTTTTCTCCTTGCCGCCGCTGCCGCGCAGGCGCAGACGACGCCTTTCGACATGTCGGGCGAACGGCCGAAAGGCGAGCCGCCCGTCGTGCCGCAGATCATCGCACCGCAGACGACGACGCAGCCTGTCGTTCCCCAGACGACATCGCCTTTGGCGACGAAACCGCCGGCCATGATGCCGCAAACAGTCACCCCGCAAACCAGCGTGCCCGCTACCCCGGCCCAAGAGCCCGCACAAGCGGCACAAAAGACGCAGACGGCCGCGTCCGGATTGCGCCGTTATGTCGCCCCCTTTGCAAAATTGCGGCTTGAGGGCGAAGCCGACCGCAAGTCCTGGTCCATCTATCTGACACCTGAGCAGGCAGCCGCGCCGGCGAAGTTCAACTTTGCCTATCAGAACGCGGTCGTCGTCGCTCCCGAAGCATCGCAGCTCACGGTTCTCCTCAACGATCGCGTGGTGCACCAGCAGCAGATCGGCTCTTCCGACAACGAGTCCGATATCAGCTTCGACATCCCGCGCGGGCTTCTGCAGCCGGGCGCAAACCTGCTCACCTTCGAGGCAACGCAACGTCATCGTGTCGATTGCGACATCCCCTCCACCTACGAACTCTGGTCGGATATCGATCCTGCAAGAACCTATCTGAGCTTTGCAGGCCGCGATGCGGAAAAACTGTCGACCACGGACGCGATCCGCGCAATCGGCGTCAACGATGCCGGCAAAACCCAATTCAATCTGGTCGTGCCTGCATTGGCGCAGCCCGGAACGACCAAGCCGATCCTGCGCCTTGCGCAAGGGCTGGCGCTGCTCAGCGGAATGCCGAACGAGACCTTTTCGTTCGGCACGGACTCGCTGCCGCCCCCTGGCCCGGGCAAAATGACCGTTGTCGTCGGCACGCCTGCCGAGCTGCAGCCCGTATTTGCCGTTCCCGCCTCGGCTCAAAGCGGGGCGCTGGCGACTTTTGCGACCGATCCGCACAACGGCCAGCAGTTGCTGCTCGTCAGCGGCCCCTCCTGGCAGGCGATCTCCTCTGCGATCGATATGGTCGTGTCCCCGACCGACCGCGATCCCAATACGCGGCGCGATCTGCTGGTGACACAGCGCTGGAGCGCGCCGGATGCGCCGCTGATCTATTCCGGCACCAGCCTTTCCTTCGAACAGCTGGGCGTAAGGACCACGGAATTCTCCGGGCGGCGTTTCCGCACCAGTTTCAACGTGGCGATCCCGTCCGACTTTTATGCGAACGCCTATGGCGAAGCCACCATCCTGCTCGACGCGGCCTACGCCAAGGATGTACGGCCGGGGAGCCACATCGACGTCTATGTCAACGGCAGCATCGCCACGACGAAACCGATCACGGGAACCGGCGGCGGCATTTTCCGGCAATTGCCCATCCGCATCACCATGCGTCATTTCAAGCCGGGGCTGAATACGATCGCGCTCGAGGCCATGCTGATGACGGATGAGGATTCCGCCTGCGCGCCCGCTGCGACATCCAGCACGACGCCTCGCTTCGCTTTGTTCGATACCAGCCGGTTCCGCGTTCCGGATTTTGCCAGGGTCGCGCAGCGCCCCAACCTCGCCGCCTTTGCCGGGACCGGCTATCCCTATAATCGGGAAACCGATCCGACCGCTCTTTTCATCGATCGCGCAGATGCCGATACCCTGTCCGCGACCGCGACCCTACTCGGTCAAATGGCACTTGTCGCCGGCCACCCCATCACTTTGGAGCCGACCGCCTCGCCGAGTACCGTCGGCACCCGCAACGCATTGTTCATAGGCTCCGTCTCGCAACTGCCGTCGACCATCCTGACGCAGATGAACATCACGGCATCGAGCCAGGTTGCCTGGCGCCCGCCCGCTCCGGGTCAGGGAGGCGCGCCGGAAGCCTCGGTGACGATTGCCGATTGGCGCTCCCGCATCAGCGGCGGATTGCTGCAGGGACAGATGGAGCGGTTCCAGCAATGGATGCATCGCAATTTCGATATCACGTTGAGTTCGTTGCGCTTCATACCCAGCTCCGAGCAGGTGTTCACGCCGTCGAACGCCAACACTTTCCTGATCGCACAGGAAGCCAACCCCACCAATGACGCAACGTGGACCGTCGTGACAGCGCCGAGCTCCGGAGACCTGCGCTCAGGCGTCGAGGCCATGACGGGGCAAAGCACCTGGCAGCAGATCAGCGGCCGGATCACGGTCTATTCCGGCAAGACCGGCAAGATCGATACCGTCCCGGTCACTCGCTTCGCCTTTGTCGTGTCGCAGCCCTGGTCGCTGACCAATTATCGCTTGATTGCCGCGAACTGGCTTTCCAGCAACATATTGTCCTATGCGCTCCTGTTCGTCGCCGGCTCTTTCCTGCTCGGTGTCAGCACCGCGAGCGTTCTCTCCAAGATCGGCAGGCGCGAATGAGGCTCCTGCGCTCCATTCTTGCGATCTGCAGCGCCACCGCGCTGATGGTGGCCCAGCCGGCCATCGCTCAGCGCACGGCACTCGATCCCCAGGCATGGACGGCCTATAAGGCGAAATTCCTCGATGCGAACGGCCGCATCATCGACAACGGCAACAGCGGCATCAGCCATAGCGAGGGGCAAGGTTACGGTCTGCTACTCGCCTATCTCGCCAACAACCAGGCCGATTTCGAGCAGATCTGGTACTTCACCCGCACCGAGCTTTTGTTGCGCGACGACGGGCTTGCCGTCTGGAAATGGGACCCGGCCGTCACGCCGCATGTCACGGATACGAATAATGCGTCGGATGGCGATCTCTTGATTGCCTACGCGCTGGCGCTGGCAGGATCGGCCTGGAGCAAAAAGGATTACTTGCAGGCCGCCGCACACATGGCGAAGGCGATCCTGTTGCATGTGGTCATCGATGCCGGCGGCCGAACGCTGCTCATGCCCGGCGTCGATGGCTACAACTCGCCGGGTCGCAAGGACGGCCCTGTCGTCAATCCGTCCTATTGGATCTTCGAGGCAATCCCCGTCATGGCGCTGCTTGCCCCATCCGATCGCTGGCAGAAACTGAGCGACGACGGACTTGCCCTGCTGCGTTCGGCTCAGTTCGGGCCGCGCAGACTTCCGGCCGATTGGGTCAGCCTCAAGGCCAAGCCGGCGCCCGCCGATGGGTTCGACGCGGAGTTCGGCTATAATGCCGTCAGAATCCCGCTTTATCTGGCGCGCGCCGACATCGGCGACAAGACTCTGCTCGCACGCCTGCAGCGAGGCATGACCGTCGAGGGGGACGAGCCGGCAACGATAGACCTGGTCACAGGCAAGCCGAAAGACCTGCTTTCCGACCCCGGTTATAGAATTGTTAACGATGTTGTGGCGTGTGTGGTGAGCGGAACGAAACTATCCGCTTCGGTTCGGCAGTTCGCACCATCGCTTTACTATCCGGCCACGTTGCAGCTGTTGAGCCTGGCTTTCGTCACGGAGAAACATCCGGAGTGTTTATAAAGTCCACCTTGATAATGGCTTTTGTGGCCGTCGCCGTGGCGGGGTTTACGCTCGCGACCAAGGATCACGAATCGCCGGAAGACAAGATCAAGCTGGCAAAATCCAGACGCCTCGATCCACAGATCACGCTCGCCTCCGATACCACGCAGGGTAATGGCTCGGGTCAGCCGATCGATCTGCAGGCGCTTGCCGATCACATACAGGCAACCGCGCCATCGGCAGTCCTCTCCGATCCGCCCGACACGCCATCTTCAGGTCCCGACGCATCCGATTCCTTAGCGCAGGCCGCGCCGCAACAGACCCAAACGCAGCCGAGCGCACAATCGCCATCGCAGCAGCCCGCACCGGCGCAAGCCGCCAACAATCAGCCCAAGGTGGATGAAAGTGCGTTGCGCTATTTCGCCAGCCGAGGCGACAAAGCGCGGCTTCAGGCTGAGATTTCCCGGCTACAGACGCTCTATCCAAACTGGACGCCGCCTGCCGACCCGCTGGCCATACCGCAAAACAGCGACAAGCAGCTCGAGGCCATGTGGCAGCTTTATTCGGAAGGCCACTATGCCGAGGTCCGCAAGGCAATTGCAGACCGGCAAGCAGCCGAAGCCGGCTGGCAGGCACCCGCGGATCTTCTGGAGCGTCTCGACATCGCGGAGGCGCGCACCCGCCTCATCAACGCCTCCGATCTCAAACAATATGCGACGGTTATCGAGATCGGCGCCAAGACACCGAGCCTGCTTACCTGCAGCGATATCGACATCCTGTGGCGGGTGGCGGAAGCCTTCATCCGTACGGATCGCGCGGCACGCGGCCAGGATGCCTACAAATACATTCTGAAGACCTGCACCAACCCGCAGGAAAGGCTTGCAACCATCCAGAAAGCCTCCGCCCTTCTGCCCTATCAGCCGATGCAGGATCTTCTTGCCCTCGAAAAGCCGGATGGCAACGGCGGGCGGGAGTTCGACAGCATCAGGACCGATCTGGCCCGCCGCTTCGTGGCCCAGGGGAATGACGATCCGAAACTGACGGTTTCGCCGGATTATCTCTCGCAGGTCGAACGTGCCGCGCGCAGCCAGGGTCTCGCCTCCGATGATTCGCTTCTCGGCTGGTACTATCTGCGCCGCGGCAACTATGGCGATGCCGGGCAATGGTTCAAAGCCGCACATGACAAGGAAGATTCCGCAACGATCTCGCAGGGTCTGGCTCTGGTGCTGATTGCAAACCACAAGCCGCAGGAAGCCGAAGACGCCATGTACAAATGGCGCGACGAATCGAAAGATGCGATGGCGACCTATCTCGCGGCAACGGCCAATCTGATGGCCCTGCAACCGCCCGCCAATCTGAGCGAGGACGTTCTCGCCCGCATCGCCGCCGAAGTGGTAAAGCAGAAATACGTGCCAACGGCGCAGCAGTTCGGATGGTTTGCCCGTTCGATGAACCAGCCGCTGGCGGCAGCCCGGTGGTTCGAAACGGCTCTGCGCTGGAAGCCTGATGACGAACCTTCCGCCTACGGGCTGGCCATTACGCGCAATCAGCTGAACGATCGTCAGGGCGTCGCCGAGGTCCAGCGGCTCTGGGCCGGCCGCTCCCCGCGCATCGCCGCCCTTGGCGAGCGGACGCCGCGCACACCCGTTTCCGCGCCGCTGCCCTCCCCCAATCAGGCTGCACAGTCAACGCCCCAGCTGATGCCTCAAACGGAACCGCAGATGGTGCAGCCAGGGACGCTTGAGAGCGCGCCGCCCGTGGCTTCCCAAGCCGCGCCGCAGCCTCCGGTGGCGCAACCCTACGGCAACGCACAGATCGCCGCGCAGCCGGTCGCGCCCGGTCGCCGGGCTCCTTCGCCGCAATATGCCGAGCCAGAAACCCGGATCCGGACGACGACCCGCTCGGCTCGGCAGCCGGCCGGCTGTACCACCACTGCCAATGCAGAGCTGCTGACGCCGGGCAATGCCCTGGCGCGTGGCTGGTGCCTGATGAACCTCAATCGGCCGATGGAAGCGGTGGAAGCCTTTGGCGTCGCTTTGAACAACAGCGATCCCAAGTCGCGCGAAGAGGCGGCCTACGGTCAAAGCCTCGCCTATCTGCGCGCCGGCCTTGCCAACAACGCTGCCGTTGCCGCGACGAAGGCGCCGATGAACCATCAGCGCGCGGCCGAGCTGCAGGTGGCCATATTGGCCGATCGCGCACTCTCGGCGTTTTCCAGCAAGCGCTATCAGGAAACGCTGCTCTATCTCGACCAGCGCGCACAGCTGCAGCAGGAGCGCGTGGACCTCATGGTGTTGCGCGGATATTGCTACCTTAATCTCAAAATGTACGACGATGCCGAGCGCATCTTCACCGCCGTTGCCGCAACCGGCAATCGCGACGGCAGCCGCGGCCTGCGGGACCTCATGCTCGCCACACATCCGCAGCCGGGAGACTATTGAGACTAAAGGCAGTCGCGCAAGCGATCTTCCCGAATACCGAAGGTGGCGTCGGCTATTTCCGCGACCGGTATATGGCGCTCGACTTCGATAATCCCCGGGCTTGGCGGCCTTTTGTTTCGCTCAGAGAATGTTTTCGCACTCTCTCCAGAGACTCGACACGAACTCATCGGGATGCGACCAGTCTTCCGACAGCTCAATTCGCGTCTTTGACTGTTTGGCGGCGACCAGGAAATGAAGCAGCGCCGCATCGGCCTCCGTTTCTCCTTTTATCGCATGCGTGCACTGGATGACGGCTTGCTTGTAGAAATCGTCTTTCGGTCCGGGCCATCTCTCAAGCAGAAATTCGGCCGCCTCCCGAACATTGTTGAGCTGTGCTTTCTTGTGACCTGAAATTTGTATCGTAACGGTCCTTGACCAAAGATCATTCCGCATTTCCCGCAGCCCCCGCCAGAATTCATCGAATTGATGATCCCATCCGCTTGCGCCAGGCTTACCCCCCCGGGGAGCAGGACGACTTCACATCCGCCGGGGCTGTGCAGGCTCAGCGGCGTGGCTCTTCTGGCAAATTACGCCACTCCGGCGATCGTGGCGACATGCAACCCATTAGCCGATCGGCCAATGGGCCGGCCAGGGGCGCGCCGAGCGCGAACAATTCGGAACAACCGGGCCGAAGAGGACGTTTGGATATCGTCCACACGATGAGGAGTATTTTCCATGCGCCACGTTATCGGCTTCGCGAAAAAGATCTCAGAGCAACCGTTTCACATCGTAGAGACTGACAGTCAATCGCCTCCGTTCGCCGTTGGGCAAGCCGTGAAAATCGAAGCGGCAGGCGGGTGGTTTCAGATCTACCAGATCGGAACCCGGGTCTATCCGACTGAACTCTACACGACCTTGATCGTTGGGGACCTGCCGCCCGCCGGAGTGCTCAGCGATGGCGAAGATTGGTCGAACGCTTATGATTGGACTGACACGCCGTCGTGACCTCCCGATACGCCGGAGGCCTTGCCCGTCTCGCCTCCCCTTACGACGGCTTCCGAAGACCTGCACACCGTATAGCGGGCGATATCGCAGGAACGCGGGCGATGATCGATCGTGGCCTCCAAGGTTCTCGTCCGAATTAAAAAAGTTAAATGCATGCGCGTCGCAAGAAGGTCCACAATGGCCTCTCTCGTGCCGGAGATTTTCGACCATGAACGACGTGCCTAACTTTTCTCCAGTCTGCGTTGTCCAGAGTCAGACTGGAGAAACCAGGACCGTAGGATCGCCCGCGGAAGCCTGGAAGACGCTTCTTGACGATTGGCCTTCGGATGAAGGGGATTGCTTCCTCTCCGCACTTCTCATTTGCATCGACGTCCAGAACGGCGAACGGGCGCCTGAAGAAGCGCGCGTGGCCTTTATAGCGGCGGCGGTCGAGGCCGGAGTTCCTTTGTTGTCGTGAGCATATCGCTTCCGCCAAAGGCCCGCTCCCAGGAACATTCCAATCAGCGGCACGTTGACGGTGGGAAGGAGAACGCTCATGGCCCAATGGTGGAGTAAGCCCGTCATCGTCGAGACACGAAAGACGGGCGATCGACTGGTGATATCGAATGCGGAACGCGCGACCGAATACATGCTCAACGAGTGGCCGACGCTTGAGGACGGCCAAGCCTATAAGGCTGGGATGAAAGCGTTGCTGGCAGCCCACAACGGAAAGATCGACGCGGAGGAAGCCAAGGAGGCATTCATTGCCGCGCTGAAGGAAGGCGACATCTATATCTTTGACGAGTGACGCGACGCCGGCCGCGCCGGCAGGGCTTGGCTGCGAATTTCCGCCTTCAGCCGGCTAACAGTTCCTCATAAGGGCTGGTCTTGAGCGGGCTGCCGCTCTTCAACTGCAATATGTTCATTTCATCCGACGTACCTCTGCGGAGACCGGTGCCTCCGCAGGAAGCATCGCATGGCATGGTCGAGACAAAAGGGCGTCAGCGTCACGCCGTGGCCCCGACCGTGCGATCCGAAAAGGCATCGCCCGCCTCCTGCCAGTTTCGAAGCAGCGCAAACAACTCCTCGCGGTCCTTTTCATCAAGTCGCGGCAGCCCCGGAACACGCACGGGGCCGACATTCAGGCCGGAATAGGTCACCGCTTCCTTGACGACGGTGACGTTCGCACCATTGCGGAACTTGGTGCGCATGCGCTCGAACGGTTCGAGCTTGCTGACGATGGCGCGGGCGGCGGCAAAGTCGGCTCTTGCCAAGGCGGCATGGACGGCCAGCGACAGTTTTGGCGCCACGTTGACGAGACCGGAAGTGAAGCCCCGTCCGCCGGCTGCGGCAAACGTCGGAGCCCAGCTTTCGGCCAAACCGCAGACGAACAATGCACCATTCGGATCGGAAGCAGCGATCGCCCGCGAAAACAGCATCAGATCGGTTGTCGCAAACTTGATGCCGGCAATGTTGCCATGGCCGGCCAGACGAACCATGTCGTCGACGCTGAAGCCCTCGGCACGGACATAGGCGACGAGCGGCAGAGGCGAGGCTTCCGCCAGATCACGGAAATAGTCGATCTGCGATGCGGGCGCCGCGAAAGGGTCTACCGGCTGGTGCGACATCACGGCCGAGGCCCCCATCGAGGCGGCATCACGGGCCATGCGAATTGCCTCGCGCAGAGAACGGCCGATTGCCGCCGTTACCGGCGCCTTGCCATCGACGCCTGTTATGGCAGCTTCATGGACATGGCGAATTTCCTCGGGAGTGAGCGCATAGAACTCACCGGTATTGCCTGCCGCAACGATATTGTGAATGCCGGCGGCGGCCACCCGCCGGTAGACTTGAGCGGTCACGCGCGGCTCCACTTCGCCATTTCCGTCATAAGCCGTTACCGGCACGCCGGATACACCGGCCAGTGCCTGCCGCATGGTCTCAATGCTCATCCTTATCCCCTTACTCTCATTCGCTTGTCGAAACATAGCGAGGACACCTGAACCTCACCCAACACCCTGGAACATGCGGGCACGCGCATTCAATATGTGTCGTTTCATGGCGTCGTGTGCTTCGATTTCTTGACGCGCAAAGATCGCCTGCACGATGACCGCATGCTCGTCCTGAACGCTGCGGATCTGCTCGGGCGTCCGCTTGAGACTGAGGCTGCGGGTCACGGAATGGCCGATGGCGAAATGCGGACTGAACAGGTCGCGTATCGTGATATGAAACTGATTGCCCGTCGCAACGGCAATTGCATCGTGCAACTCGCGATCTTCCTCAGCGCCAAGCCGACCTTCGCGGAGACATTGTTCGAGCGTCTGGAGTGCCGTCATAATCCGATCCTGGTCGGCCGGCTGCCAATTGCGTGCTGCAAGCTCGGCTGCCTCGGCTTCAAGTCCGGCGCGAAATTCGAAGAAACGCTGAACGTCGGCCAGCGAACCGACCGGAACCATCTTCAGGATCAAGGAATCAGGCTTTTGTCGCACATAGGAACCGGATCCCTTGCGCGAAACGATCAAGCCATCCGCGCGCAGTCGCTCCAGAGCGTCGCGAACCACAGGCCGCGACGCGCCGAATATCTCCGCAAGCTTGGCTTCCGCGGGTAGCCGTTCGTTTACCGGAAACTTTCCATCCGCGATCATGGCGACAATCCTCTCATAGATAATGTCGCCGAAGCGGACCGCGCCCGTACCGGAGTCGTTGGCTGCAGGGAAGTTCATCGTTGCCGTTCCCGAATGTGACGACCAACCGTCAAGCGCATTTCGTGGTGCAGCAAGGGATATAACGTATCTGTAAAAATCTGTCAAATCCAGTTATTATGTGATATGCGTCGAAGACCTGATCCTCTCGCGCGCCACGCGATGCGGCGCGGTTTCCGACCTGCGCCCCTTGCCGTGCAGCATCCATGCCCCCGACAGGAGAGTAACGCGAAGCTCTATCGCGACAGGGCGGACCTTTGCCCGCCCCTTCTTTCTCAGAGGAAGTATCCTGCGGCCGGATTTTCGATCATTCGACGCGTGCTGAACCCGGATTGCCGAAATCCTCCCGTCGCGGCGTGCGAGGCACCATGCGTCCGATCACGAGAACCAGAAGCACCGCTACCAGCAGGCAGGCGGCAAGGAAGAACATCGGTGCGATGGTGCTTCCGGTCGAATCCTTGATCCAGGGAACGACGTTTTGAGCGATAAAGCCACCAAGGTTTCCGACGGAGTTGATTGCCGCAAGCCCCGCGGCAGCGCCGGCTCCCTGCAGGAAGCGCGACGGCAGGCTCCAGAAGACCGGCTGGCCCGCAAAGATGCCGGCGGCCGCGATGCAGAGGAAGGCAAATTGTAGCGTATGGCCGGGAATGATCGCGGACAGCACCAGACTTACGGCGCCGACCAGCGCGGGGATGACGATATAGGGCGTCTTGGACTCCGCCTTGTCCGCAGCCGCCGGCACCGCGTAAAGAGCGATGGCGACGAGCAGCCATGGAATGATATTCAGGAAGCCGTTCGTGGTGTTGCTGACACCGAAATTCTGCACGATCGTCGGCAGCCAGTAGCTGAGCCCATAGGCCGCAAGCGGAAAGCCGATATAGCAAAGCGCCATCAGCAGCACGCGCGGATTGATCAATGCGCGAAAACCGTCGGCGGCGCTTTTCTCCATGTCCGAATTCTCAGCTGCGAGCCGATCCCTTAGCCAGCCCTTCTCCGTATCGTCGAGAAAGGTAGCCTTGGCCGGCAGATCGGGCAGGTAAAACAGCGTGATGAAGCCGGCAAGTATGGCCGGTATGCCGGTGACGAGAAAAACCCATTGCCAGCCGGCGATGCCATAAAGCCCATTCAAATCCAGCAGCGTGCCGCCAAGCGGGGCGCCGATCGCGTTGGCGAAAGCGCTGAAAATCATGAAGAGCCCGACCATCGTGCCGCGATAGGCGGATGGATACCAAAGCGTCAGAAGATAGAGAACACCGGGAAAAAAGCCGGCTTCGCATGCCCCGAGCAGGAAGCGAAGAATATAGAACATGGTCGCATTCTGCGTATAAGCCAGCGCGACCGTGACCGCTCCCCACGATATCAGGATGCGCGCGAACCATTTGCTGGCACCGAATCGGTCGAGGAGCAGATTGCTCGGCACCTCGAAGATGAAATAGCCGATAAAGAACAGTGAAGCGCCGAGACCATAAGCATACTCGCTCATGCCCAGATCGCCGACCATCTCGAGCTTCGCGTAACTGACGTTCTGGCGATCGATATAAGCGATCAGATAAAGGATTCCCAGAAAAGGCATAAGCCTCCAGGTGATCTTGGATATAAGCTGCTTTTCATCGACCACGCCTCTTCCTCCCTGAAAGACGATCCTGATCGATGTAGATAGCGCAACTCAGCGTTTATCAATGCAGACGGCGATGGAAAGCGTGCGATGCGAAAATCGGGGCTGTTCAGACGCGCGTTGTTGTCCGCACACATAGCCGGCCGCACGGTCCGGCATATTCTTATAATTGCTTTCTGCCGCAGCGATATGCAAACAATAATTGCATTTTGTTAACTTTTCATTTGCCATTTCGGTTGCAGAACTGTTAACGTTTCTTCCAGCGGTTTCGTCATGATGGCGACCATCGGTTCCGGTGACACCGCTTAATTTCCTTTCAAGTTCATTTCGTTGCCCGCCAAATCCTTGCTGGAATTGGCGTGGGCATATCCGACTTTGCTTCTCTCAGGGTTCACCATGACCAGCATTTTGACCAACACATCGGCGATGGCTGCTCTTCAAACGCTTCGCACCGTAAACTCGGGACTCGATCAAACCCAGCAACAGGTCAGCTCGGGTCTGAGAATTCAAAAATCCGCCGACAATGCGGCCTATTGGTCCATCGCCACGACGATGCGATCCGACAGGTCGGCCGTTTCCGCCGTCTCCGATGCGATCGGGCTTGGACAGGCCAAGGTCGACACGGCCTATGACGGCCTTGACGCGGTGCATGACATCCTCGCCAAATTCAAGGAAAAGCTTGTTACCGCGACTGAAACCAGCGCCGACAAGGACAAAATTCAGCAAGAGCTGGATCAGTACAAACAGCAGGTTCTTGGGATCGCATATTCCAGTTCCTTCAATGGACAAAACTGGCTCGTTACCGACGTCCCCGACATTTATGACGTCAGCGCGAACAGCGATACGGTCGCCTCTTCATTCGTCAGAGACGCCAACGGCAATGTCGCCGTCAACACGGCAGGCATGCACTTGTCCGAGACCTCGCTGTTCAACAGCACCGGTGGCGGCATTCTCCAGAAAGACGGGCGTGACGCGGGATCGATCGGCGGCATCCGCTATTGGGCAAGCTGGCAGAACGGCTCCGCCGTTGAGACGGGCTGGTGGCCCTACAACCAGAGCGCCGGCGCGAAAGCCAGCTTCGATTTCACATTTTCAGGGCCTCTTACCTTCGATGACGTGTCGGACCAGATCAGTTTCGACGTGACCGTGGACGCAGACAACCCGGCCGACGGCATCACGCCGCCCTATAGCGCGGGAAAGACAACGACGGTCGCAATCGACCGATCGACCGTCGATGCCGTCAACGCTTCCTGGAACGGCGTGATATCGAACTACACGCAATATCAGCAGGTGTTGAGCTACGCGCTTGCGCAGGCCAATATCGGCGCCGCTGCGACGACATATCGCGACAGCAACAATCAGCCCATCATCAATAGAATCGGCATCTATACGCTGCAGGACCGCTCGACCGGACTGAACGGCTCGTATGTGCAAGTCAGCAACTTTACCAGCAATGTCGGGTCTGGCGGCCTTGGTAATGCCTCGGATTACGGTTTGCGCGGATCGAAGCTGACGTTGAATTTTACGCCGTTTCAGGATTACAAGGACGGCAACGACGCAGACGGGATCACCATCAGCTTCGACTTCTCCATCAACGGCGCCGCGCCCAAGACCTACACATTCAATCGTACCTACGTGAACGACCTGCTGGGTGTCGAAAATGGGAAAGTCGAAACGTCGGAGCAAATGGCGACACTTCTCAAGTCGCTGATGTCAGCTGATTGGCCGACCCTCAAGATCGACGCCGACAGCCCCTCGTCGGTTATCGTTCAATCGGATCCGGCACTTGACCGGCTGGCCGGCGCCGGTACGGGCGTCACCTTCTCCAATTTCCATGTTAGTAACGAGCCGTTGCCGACGATCAATTTCATGGATATCGATATCGCCAGCAATCCGGACAAAGTAAGAGATTATCTCGGTTACATCGAATCCGTCAGCCAGCGCGTGATATCAGGCGCATCCCAGGTCGGAAGCCTTCAAAAGCGGCTCGACTATCAGGCAAACTTCACGGCCAGCCTTATGAACAATATTGACAGCGGTGTCGGAAAGCTGGTGGACGCGGACATGGAAAAGGCATCCGCCAAGCTCGCTGCGCAGCAGACGCAGCAACAACTGGCCATTCAGTCGCTTTCCATTGCCAATTCCAGCGCACAGAACATCATGGCGCTGTTCCGATAGATCTGGGCAAGCGTCAAGCGACGCGTTCGAACCGCGTGCGGATATGCTCGATATAATGCTGGCCCGGCGAAGGCGCCTTGACCATGGCAAGCGCCGCTTTCCGCGGAACGCCGGCGAACTGGCGTTCTTCCCCGTTTCTGAAGCGGATGTACAATCGCCCGTCTTCCGGCCGGAAGAAGACGGACTTGATGATCTTTGACGAAACCGAAAGCTCTTGCATGGCTCACCTCACCTTCATCCGGTTCTTCTCATAGAAAACCAAAAGATGGGTGAAATGACCTAGTTAACGAAGCATAGAGGCGCATCGGCAGATTTTAGCGATCGCGCTCTACGCCGCCGACCTTTCGGAAGGCATTTCCTGCACGTTCACAGGCCGCGTATTTCGCGCTTGCCGGTATCAGCGATCTCGATCCCCACCCTCGCAACCATTGCACAAATGATCGGGGATATTGCAGACTACACCACAGCCACATCGAAACAATGCGAGGAGCTTCCGTGTTCGACCTCATCATCCGCCGCGCCAATCTGCCCGATGGCCGCAAGGGCATCGATATCGCGGTCAAGGACGGCCGGATCGCGGCAGTGGAGGCTTCCATCGCCGCCGAGGCGAAAGAGGAAATCGACGCCACCAACCGGCTGGTGAGCCCACCCTTCGTCGATCCGCATTTTCATATGGACGCCACGCTTTCGCTCGGTCTGCCGCGCATGAACATTTCCGGCACTCTTCTCGAAGGTATCGCGCTTTGGGGAGAATTGCGCCCCATCGTCACGAAAGAAGAGCTCGTCGAGCGTGCGCTGCGCTACTGCGATCTTGCCGTGACGCAAGGCTTGCTGTTTATCCGCAGCCATGTCGATACGTCCGATCCCCGGCTGGTGACGGCCGAGGCGCTTCTGGAGGTGAAGGAAAGGGTCAAGCCCTATATCGACCTGCAGCTCGTCGCCTTCCCGCAGGATGGCTATTACCGCACCAGAGATAGTGTCGCCTCGCTCGTACGGGCGCTCGACATGGGCGTCGATATCGTCGGTGGCATCCCGCATTTCGAACGGACCATGGAGGAAGGCAAGGCCTCGGTCGAGGCACTGTGCAGGATTGCCGCCGATCGCGGCCTGCCCGTCGATATGCATTGCGACGAGACCGACGATCCCATGTCTCGCCACATCGAGACGCTGGCGGCGGAGACCATACGCTTCGGACTGCAGGGCCGTGTTGCCGGCTCGCATCTGACCTCGATGCACTCGATGGACAACTACTACGTTTCCAAGCTCATCCCCCTTATGGCGGAAGCACGGATCAACGTTATTCCCAATCCGCTGATCAACATCATGCTGCAAGGTCGGCACGACACCTATCCCAAGCGCCGTGGCATGACCCGCGTACGCGAACTCATGGATGCCGGGCTCAATGTGTCCTTCGGCCATGACTGCGTGATGGACCCCTGGTATTCGATGGGCTCCGGCGACATGCTCGAAGTCGGCCATATGGCGATTCATGTCGCGCAGATGGCCGGCATCGAAGACAAGAAGAAGATCTTCGACGCGTTGACTATCAACTCCGCCAGAACGCTCGGCCTTAAGGGCTATGGGTTGGAAAAGGGCTGCAACGCCGATCTGGTGGTCTTGCAAGCTGTCGACACGCTCGAGGCGCTGCGGCTGAAACCCAACCGTCTTGCCGTCATCAAGCGCGGCAAGATGATCGCCCGCTCCGCGCCGCGCATCGGCGAACTCTTCCTCGATGGAAGACCGGCACGGATAGACGGCGGACTCGACTACGTGCCCACACAGAAATAGCGGAATAGTTCTTTCCCGCGGCTCGCCAACCGATCTATAACCCCAGCGCGATGCGCCGAAATGCCCGCGCAGAGAACCCATGCTGTCGCCCGGCCGACATGATGGGATCAACAACGATTTGGCTGCGATCCTGAAAAGGATCGACGTCATTCGGAAAGCTGACCGATATGAGCTGTCAGCCCTGCTTGATCGCCGTCATGTTAAGATGCCAAGGCTCGCTGTCGTTGCCGGAAAACTGTCGCGCAATCCCCACGAACCCGCAGCAACGCAGGAGTTCAGCGAGCGTCCTTTCGGTGTAGCCCCAACGATGCGCATCTTCGCGATTTCCACCGCGGCTTTCGTCCCGCCAGCCGAAGAATCCGGCATGAGCATGCATCTGCTGATCGGCGAAATGGCTCTGGGCCGTGCCCAGAAGTTGTCGCGCATGGAACTCCAGATCGGGCACGACGACATTCAATGATCCACCCGGCATGAGCAGGCTGAACCAACGGGCGATAGCCGCTTGTGCGTCGTTTGGGTCGAGATGCTCCAGCATATGTCGCGTATATATTTCCGACACGGAGCCATCCGCCACCGTGGAAATCTCCCACGCGTTCGAAACGATATCGACGCCTTCGGCTGGGCGGACATCCACACTCAGAAATCCAGGTCGCTTTTTTGAACCTGCGCCGACGTTCAATCTAATTTCTGTCATGCGAATCCCCGTTTGCCGTTTCGACAATCGTTATAATTAAGTCTGTTATCCTGACAAGAAACTGGAAGCTGATTGAGAGCCGACGGGCCGAGGGCAACCAGAAATAGCCTCTTTCGATAGATGACGTTGAACCGCTCTACTTCCGAACTCTTATTGCCCGTAGCTGGTATCAACCTCGCAGAGAGTGCCGTCTTTCAGATCCATGACGTAGATAAGAGCGGTCGAATTTTCGCCCCAGACCCGATACATCGGCTGCGTAACCGTCCAGACCGCCGCTACCGTCTTCGGCAATTCTCACGAGATGATTGAATCACGCAAAAGCAGTCGGCGGAACTCATATGCATGGCATGCTTGCGAATGCGGTCGTTTGTCACAGGCCTAGCTGACGGACTGAAATAAACTCAGCTTTACAACTAACATGTCAGTATGATACGCACTGACCTCATAAGATCGGGAGGATCGGATGAGAGAGAGTTTTGGCCTGTCGGCCGCCCTGGCAACACCCTTTGACACCAATGGCGGCATCGCGATCCCGGGCGTGATCGAACAGGCGAAGCACTGCCTTGCCAACGGCTGCAAAAGCATCACGCTCTTCGGCACGACGGGCGAAGGTGCATCCATCGGCATGCAGGAGCGCCAGCAGGTGCTCGCCGCGATGATGAAGGCCGGCATCGCCCCGTCTCAGATCGTCATGGGCGTCTTGGTCGATGCCGCCGAGGATGCCGCAGCGCAGGCGGGACAAGCCCTTGCCCAGGGCGTCAGAAACATCCTTCTTGCTCCGCCGTCCTATTTCAAGAATGTCAGCGACGATGGTCTCTTCAAGTGGTTTGCGGCCGTCTTCACCATGCTGGGAACGCATGCTCGCGACGTGATCGTCTACAATATCCCCTCGGTGACGATGGTGCCGCTCTCCATCTCGCTTGTCGGCCGTTTGCGCGCCGCTTTTCCCGATATCGTCGTCGGCGTCAAGGACTCCTCCGGCGACTGGCCTTATACCGAGGAACTTCTGAAAACCCAGGGCGATCTTGTCATTCTGATCGGCGACGAGCGGCATCTGGCACGCGGGGTGCGGCTCGGTGGACAGGGCGCCATTTCAGGCATGGCAAATCTTCTTCCCCGCGAAGTCCAAGCCATGGCGGAGGAAGGAATCGATGACCTCAATGTCGAGCGTTTCGTCGATCAACTGCTGAATTATCCCGTCATCCCCTCGATCAAGGCAATTCTCGCCCGCCTGACCGAGGATGACAGCTGGCTTGCCGTGCGCCCGCCTCTCGTGCCAATGAACAGACAAGATTCTGACACGCTCTTTGCTGCCTTCAGCGCGTTGTTCCGCGCCAGGGCGGCTTGAGCGAACAGCGCGGAGCTGCCGATGGATGGACCGGGCGAACAGCCGACGTTGAGAGAAAAGGCGTATGAAAGCTTCACGCGCCATCTGCTGGCGCGCGACGTTCGGCCTGGCCAGTTCATCTCGCAACGGCGGCTGGTCGACCTGACGGGCCTCACGCTTGGCGCGATCCGCGAACTGATCCCTCGCCTTGAAGCCGAAGGACTGATCAAGACGGTTCCGCAGCGCGGATTGCAGATCGCCCATATCGATCTCGACCTGATCCGGGAGGCCTTCCAGCTTCGTCTCTTTCTGGAGAAGGAAGCCGTCGCGCTGTTTACCTATTCCGCATCGGACGAGACGATTGCCAAGCTTTTGAAAGAACATCGCGATATCGCCGACGCCATTCGCTCCGGCGACGGCTCGCAGGAACTCGAACTGCATGCGCAATCAGTGGATTGGGGCATGCACGACGCCTTTATCGATGCGCTCGGCAATACCATCATCTCGAATGCCTATCGGGTCAATTCAATCAAGATGCGCCTGATCAGCCAGGACAGGTTCCGCATCAACGGCCATGTCGGGCCTGTGATGGAAGAGCATTTGAAAGTGCTTGAGGCCATCCAGCGGCGATCCGCAGAGGAGGCTGTTACCGCCCTCGTATCCCACATCAATGGAGCACGGGACCGCGCACTGAAGATTTGAATAGCATTGGATAACAAGGCCGCGAATGAGGAGATTTTCGGCCAAAGGAGGAGGAATAGAATGTCATCGTCATTTTTTAATCCGACACGTCGCGGCTTCATGGCCGGCACGGCAGCGCTCGGCGCCGCAAGCCTTCTGGGTGTACGTACCGCCTCGGCAGCCGTAGACTGGAAGCGCTTTTCCGGAACGACGCTCGAAGTCAACCTCATCAAGAGCCCGCGTAGCGAAACGATCCTCAAATATTTGAGCGAATTCGAAGCCCTTACGGGCATCAAGGTCAACGCGGAAGCCACGCCCGAACAGCAGCAGCGCCAGAAGACGACGATCGAGCTCAGCTCCGGCAAGCCGAGCTTCGACGTCGTGCATCTGAGCTACCACGTCCAGAAACGCCAGTTCGAAAAGGGCGGCTGGCTTGCCGACATCAGCGGCTTCATGAAAGACCCATCGCTTACCGATCCGTCGCTGACGGAGAGCGATTTCGCCGAAGCCGGCCTGAAGTTCGCCAAGGATGCCAGCGGCGTGATGCGCTCCCTGCCCTTCTCGGTCGATTACTGGATCATCTATTGGAACAAGGCCCTGTTCGAGAAGAAAGGTCTCGCCTATCCCGAAACCTTCGAAGACATGGTCAAGGCCGCCGAGGCGCTGACCGACAAATCCACCAACACCTATGGTTTCGTCGCGCGCGGCCTGAAGAACGCCAACACGCCGGTCTGGACGACCTTCATGCTCGGCTATGGCACAACGCCGCTTTCGGACGACGGCAAGCTGCAGACGGAGTCGCAGGGAGCTGTGGATGCCGCAAAACTCTATCAGCGGCTGATGACGAATTCCGCGCCTCCCGGCGTTTCCGGCTTCAACTGGGCAGAAGCGCAATCGGCCTTCCTGCAAGGCAAGATCGGCATGTGGCTCGATGGCGTCGGCTTTGCGCCACCGATCGAAAATCCCGAAAAGTCCCGCGTCGTTGGGCAAGTCGGCTACGGAATCATGCCCAAGGGGCCGAAGGCGCAAGCCGCTGCGACGACCGGCGACGGCATCGGCGTCACCGCCGCCAGCCAGAATAAGGAAGCGGCCTACCTCTTCTGCCAGTGGGCCATTTCCCACGACATGGGCGCACGCCTGCTGCAGGCCGGCGCCGGCGTTCCCTTCCGCCAATCCATTCTGGAGGATCAGAAGGTGCGCGAAGGCGTCAAGATGCCGGGCGCCTGGCTGGATGCCGTCGTCGGCTCTGCCAAGGTCTCGCAACTCGCATTGCCCGTTATCATTCCGGTCACCGAGTTCCGTGACATCTACGGCGTCGCCTTGACGAACATGATCGGCGGCGCCGATCCGGCAGCCGAACTGAAAACGGCAACCGCCCAGTTCGAGCCGGTGCTGGCGCGAAGCGAGGGATAATGGCCTCCGTGAGTATCGAAGAGACCGCTGCGGCATCGGCCAAAGGAAGGAGCAAGCCACAACGGCTTGCTCCCAACTACTGGCCCTTTGTCATTCCCGCGCTGATCGTGATTGCCGCCGTCATCGTCTTTCCCTGGGTCTTTACCCTGTGGATGAGCGCGAACAACTGGACACTCGGCCAGCCGCGGAGTTTCGTCGGCTGGGACAACTATGTGCGGCTGGCGACCGATGCACGTTTCTGGGAATCGTTGTGGCACACGGTTCTCTACACCGTGCTTTCCGTCGTGGGCCCGCTGTTTTTCGGGACGCTGGCCGCGCTGATCTTCGATGCGAACTTTCCGCTGCGCGGCTTTTTGCGCGGCATCTTCGTCATGCCGATGATGGCGACGCCGGTGGCCGTGGCGCTCGTCTGGACCATGATGTTCCACCCGCAACTTGGGGTGCTGAACTATCTGCTATCCCTCGTCGGCATCGGCCCGCAGGAATGGATCTACAATCAGTATAGCGTCATCCCTTCGCTCGTCCTTGTCGAAGTATGGCAGTGGACTCCGCTGATCATGCTGATCGTGCTCGGCGGCCTCGCCTCCGTCCCGCGCGAGCCCTATGAAAGCGCCGAAATCGACGGCGCCAATGCCTGGCAGAAGTTCCGCTATCTGACCATGCCGATGATTGCCCCCTTCCTGATGATCGCGGTCATCATCCGCAGCATCGACGCGATCAAGAGCTTCGACATCATTTATGCAATGACGCAGGGCGGACCGGGAACGGCTTCCGAAACCATCAATATCTATCTCTACAACACCGCATTCTCCTATTACGACATCGGCTATGGCTCGGCCATGGCCGTGGTGTTCTTCATCGTCATCGTCGCGCTTTCCTTCATCCTGTTGATGATCCGCCAGCGCACGCGATGGACCGACCAGGAGGGCCATTGATATGAAGCGTTCGACGCTCAACCGCATCGGCCTGTTCTTCGTGGCGCTGGTCATCGTCTCGCCGGTCGTCCTCTTCTTCCTCTGGATGATTTCCCTGTCGCTGAAATACGAGATCGACAACGGCGCCTATCCGCCAATCCTCATTCCGGATCGCATTGCCTGGACGAACTACGTCAACGTTTTCAAGGAAAACAACTTCTTCCTCTACCTGTGGAACTCCGTTCTGGTGACGGGGGCCGCCACTCTGCTGGCCCTTATCATCGGCGTGCCGGCCGGCTATGGCATTGCGCGGCTGAAAGCGGAGAAGTCGGCGATCGTCATCATGATCGCCCGCATGACGCCGGGCCTTTCCTTCCTCATCCCCCTATTCCTGCTGTTCCAGTGGCTCAACCTTCTGGGCACGCTCTGGCCGCAGATCATCATTCATCTCGTCGTCACCGTCCCGATCGTCGTCTGGATCATGATCGGCTATTTCGAGACGACCCCCATGGAACTGGAGGAAGCAGCAAGCATAGATGGCGCGACGCCGTGGCAGGTCTTTCGCCTGGTCGCGCTGCCGATGGCCCGGCCCGGCATCGTCGTCGCCTTCATTCTTTCGGTCATCTTTTCCTGGAACAACTTCGTCTTCGGCATCGTGCTTGCCAGCCGCGAGACCCGCACCCTCCCCGTCGCCGTCTACAACATGCTCTCCTTCGAGCAGGTAAGCTGGGGACCGCTCGCGGCCGCAGCCCTGATTGTCACGCTGCCGGTGCTCATCCTCACCTTGTTCGCACAGCGCCAGATCATCGCGGGCCTGACGGCCGGTGCCGTCAAGGGCGGCTGACGATGGCTCACCTCCCTTTCTGACAGGAACACATTCATGGCACCCGTCAACATACAGAATATCCAGAAGCGCTACGGCCAGGTGAAGGTCATTCACGATATCAGCGTCGATATCGGCGATGGCGAGTTCGTCGTCCTCGTGGGGCCGTCCGGCTGCGGCAAGTCCACGCTGCTGCGCATGATTGCCGGGCTGGAAGAAGTCAGCGATGGCGAGATCCGCATCGGCCGGCGCGAAGTCAGTAATCTGCCGGCGCGCGACCGTGATATCGCCATGGTTTTCCAGAACTACGCGCTCTACCCGCACATGACGGTCGCGGACAACATGGGCTTTGCGCTGAAGCTGAAAAAGGCAGATCCATCGGAAATCGCAGCCAAGGTACAGAAGGCGGCTGCGATCCTCGGCCTGGAGAGCCTGCTCGACCGTCTGCCGCGCCAGCTTTCCGGCGGCCAGCGCCAGCGCGTCGCCATGGGCCGCGCGCTGGTGCGTGACCCGCAGGTCTTCCTGTTCGATGAGCCTCTTTCCAATCTTGACGCGAAACTGCGCGTGCAAATGCGCGGCGAGATCAAGTCTATGCATCAGCGCATCGGCACGACGACGATCTACGTGACGCATGACCAGGTCGAGGCGATGACCATGGCCGACAAGATCGTCGTGCTGCACGGCGGCCTCATCGAGCAGGTCGGCGCCCCACTCGATCTCTACGACCGCCCTGCCAATCTGTTCGTCGCCGGCTTCATCGGCTCTCCTTCGATGAACTTCATCGACGGCAGGATCGAGGAAGGCGTCTTCCGCAGCAGCAAGGGGCTGATCCTGCCCTTGCCGGACAGCTTGTCCCTTGCGCAGTATGGCGGCCGCCCACTCGTCTACGGTATCCGGCCCGAACATATTCGGGCGACAACCGGCGGCGGCCTGCCGGCCCGGGTCGGCATCGTCGAGGGCACGGGCTCGGAAATCTATGCCAGACTCGATTGCGGCGGCGAGGAAATCTCCTGCCTTTTCCGCGAAAGGTTGAACATCCGCTTTGGCGACAAGATCGAAATCGCCATCGATCCGACATGCATACACCTTTTCGACAAGGCGAGCGGAAAGCGGCTTTGAGTTCCCCGTCCATCTTCGATCCGCCGCCCGGCCCGCCCAAGCACATCCTTTGCGTTGGCGCCGCCGTCATGGACACGATCTTTCGTGTCCGCACCCTTCCCCAGGGTCAGGGGAAGGTTCTACCCTACGATATGCTGCAGATCGCCGAGGGCATGGCCTCCAGCGCGGCTTACGCCATCGTTCGGCTCGGCGGCAACGCGAGCCTGTGGGGCGCCGTCGGAGATGACGAAACGGGCAAGCGGATCATTCGCGAGATCGGCGAAACCGGTATCAACGTAGAAGGCATGCTGCGCGTGGAAGGCGCCCGCTCCGCTGTCTCGACAATCCTTGTGGACGACGATGGCGAAAGACTGATCGTTCCCTTCTACGATCCGAAACTGCATCACACAGTAAAGCAATTCACGACCGGCGACATCGCTGCCTTCGACGCCGTGCTTGTCGACGTCCGCTGGCCCGCGTTGGCGCTTCAGGTTCTCAAAGCCGTCAAAGCGATGGGAAAGCCCGCCATTCTAGACGGCGATGTGGCGCCTGACGGCATCATCGAACTGCTGGCACCGGAAGCCACGCACATCATCTTCTCCGAGCCGGCCGCACAGCGATTGACGGGCGCAAACGATATACCTGAAACGGTGCTCCTCCTGAAACAGCGCTTCAGCCACGCTTTCATCTGCGTAACGGCGGGCGCGGCAGGCAGCTACCGGTTCAATAATGACGGCGGCAAAATCGAGCACTGCCCGACGCTCCCCGCGAAGGCCATCGATACACTTGCCGCTGGAGACATCTTCCACGGCGCCTTCGCTCTCGCCATCGCGGAAGGCATGGCTCCAGGTGACGCAATCCGCTTTTCCTCCGTTGCAGCGGGAATTAAGTGCGGGGTATTCGGAGGGAGATTGGGAGCGCCATTACGTCGTAATGTGCTTGCAATGAACGAAATAGCTTATGAGCCCTGATGGGCTCTCACGCAACTTCATCGCCGCAGTCCAGTTCGCCGCTAGATCGCGTCCGTTAAACGCGGAATCGGAATGAGGGTTCCGTTGCAGGTCGATTTCTGATTCCATTATCCGACTGGTGATTTGGTCGGAGGCAATATGACCCGCGCTTTTAACGATGATCTTCGCAGCCGTGTTCTGGCGGCGGCCCGTGATGGCATGTCGGCACGCTCAGCGGCCGCCCGGTTCGGGATCGGAATCTCAACGGCTATCGCTTGGATAGCCAGCGCACGGCATGGTTAGATGACGCCTGCTAAACAAGGACGGCGTGGCGGTTCTCGTTTGGATGCCCATGGGGACTTTATCGTTGGCATGATCGAAGAAGAAAAGGACATCACGCTGAACGAAATGGTTCTGCGGCTGGCCGAAGAGAAGGCCGTTTCCATCGGCCGCAGCGCCCTCGACGTATGGCTGCGCAAGCGCGGCTGGACTTTCAAAAAAAGACCGCACATGCATTGGAGCAGGAACGCCCCGACCTGTTGAAACGCCGTCGCGACTGGTTCGACGGTCAACTCGATCTCGATCACGCCCGACTTGTGTTCATTGATGGTGAGACGGAGAAGCAATCGATCCAGTGAATCGATTGCCCGTCGAACGGCCTGTCTACGAAGATGTCCAGGTTGCGCGGCAGGTCCCCCTGCGGCGAGCGATGCCGAGCCGCGATCCCACATGGGCACTGGAAGACCACGACGTTCACCGGTGCGCTCAGGCTCTCGGGCATGACCGCGCCCATGGCGCTCGATGGCGCAATGAATGGCACGGCATTCCGTGCTGACGTCGAACAGGTTCTCGTTCCAACGCTGACAGTTGGCAATGTCGTGGTGATGGACAACCTGCCTGCGCACAAAGCGGACGGCGTGCGGCAGGCGATTGAAAGTGCTGGTTGCCAGCTTCTCTATCTCCCACCCTATAGCCCCGACTTCAACCCCATTGAGAAGGCTTTCTCGAAGCTGAAGGCCATTCTGCGTGCGCGAGCCAACCGCACCGTCGATGCCCTATGGGATACAGCTGGCGAAATCGTCCCGCTCTTCGAACCCAAAGAGTGCGCCAACTACTTCACCGCATGCGGGTATGACCCAGAGTAAAATGGATGTGCTCTAGGTTCGTGGCAAGGACGCCGACAGCCCCGCTCCACATTTCGTCAGGAAAAATCCGCAGTATTGTCGCAAGGCTCTTCGATCTTTGGGAAAGAGAACTCGGCAAAGTCTCCGGGAAATCCAAACCTGCGGAGGCAATCCGCTATGCTCTCACACGGCGAGGCACTGGAGCGCTTTCTAACGGACGGTCGTATCGAAATCGACCCAACATTGTCGAGCGTGCCATCCGATCCCAAACAATTACGAGGAAGAACAGTCTATTCGCCGGAAGTGCCGTTGGCGCGTCATACTGCTCATCTGATGATGACCTTATAATAAAAGGGCATTTTGAACCAGATCCTGAGATCTCGGGCGCCGTGTTCCCGTGGCATCGGCGTCGCGGCGCACGGCATCGTGCTGAAGGTCAGAAAGTCGGGCGATCAAGGCGCTCCGATGCATAGCTGGCACGCTGGGAGAACGCCGCTGCTGACCATCCGATAGGCCGTAGCTCGACTCACGTTCAGGATGTCCGCGGCCTCATCGAGAGTTCTCTCACCGCGTTCGGCCCGCTCACCTTCTTGATAGACGGAATACCATGGATGTTGCGAAGACTGCAGACGTAGCTTCGCGTCCAACTGGCGCCATGCCCGGTCCGCTTGCCGGAGCGGTTCAGGATCGCTGCGATTGACAAATCAGGTAACTGCCTGGCCAAAGTACGCACAAGATCAACGACATCAGCCTTAACTGTCCAGCGGGTCTGTCCGATCTTATTCTTCCTCACTGTCATCCGGGTGTAATCGCCACCTCACCAATGAATGACGAGCACCAATGTGTCGTCGACGATATCGACGATAATTTCCGTGATCAGTAACCGAATGATCTTTTTGCGCGTCTCGGTGGATACACTGGGGCTGTCCCATGCTTGCCCCAGGTCCGTGCCGAGCTTCATCAGTCTTGCACGGTCATCTGCCGATAGTGCAGGCATGTCACCCATCGGTCGAGAGCGTATCAAGCTCGATCTCTAGGTCGCGCAATTGTATCAGCGTTTCATTCCAGTGCCTTTCCAACTCGCCGGCGACCAACCGATTGTTGGGATCGACAGCGTCATACTGGCGGTGCGCCCGGGTCGCCTCGTATTGTGCTTGCTTGATTGAGTTCTCAAGTTGCTGATGCTTATCGCTATGACGCTGAGTGCGCGCCTCCATTGCTCGCAGGGCAGCCTCGATTCCGAGAGGTTCCAACCGCTCGAGAACTTCCTGCGTGACGGCCCGATCGACCTGCATGCCACCGAAGCCGATACAGTTGACGACCGCCATGTCGCCGAACGTGCCGCAACAAACATATCGCTGCGTATTGCCGCCTTTCCCAGAGTATTGATTATGCAATCGGCGACCGCAGCGACCGCAACGGAATAGTCCGGGCAATAAAGCTTCGCCACGTCTTATCGAACCGCGTCCCATGTAGCTTTTCCATTCGCATTCTCGGCGACCAGATGCTGATTCCTTTCAAACTCGGCCCAGCTAATATAGCCTTCATGATGGCCGTGGATCAAAACCTCCAAGTCCTTCGAATTACGCCGCAACGTATCACGGATCACCCGTTTGCGCCCATCCTTGATCATCACTCGTGCCCCACGCCGGCCATAGGCGAGGAGCCGGCGTAGGCCGGGTTTGTCAGGATGTAATGAAGGGTGTGATAAACCGAAGCTTCCCACTCGATCGGCCGTTTGCCGCACACGAGCATCATCCGTCTTCAAATATCCGACGGCAACGGTCAGATGAAGTTCGCCGCGCCGCGCCTTTTGGCGCATGGCCTCGACGGATCGTTGCCGAAACACGGATAATTCCATCTCGCTCATGGTGCCCTTCATGCCAAGAAGGAGACGATCGTAAGGCGAGCGCGGATCGTAGATAGCCTGTTGATCGACGATCAGAGTGCCGACCAGACCACAAAATTCCAGCAAAGTATGCCAATCACGGCCATTGCGCGCCAGACGTGAGGCCTCAAGCGATACGACTGCTCCCACCCGACCTTCACATATTGCCGCTAACAGCTTCTCGAATCCCAGGCGGGCGTGCCACCTCCGGATCGTCCAAGGTCATCGCCCACGATCTCAACTGTCTCCCAACCCAATTGTCGAGCACGCTCGACTAAGCCGTACTGCCGTCGTTGGCTTTTCCAGGTTATTGGCAACCTGGTAAGCCGTCGACTGCGTGACGTAGACGAAAGCGCTAAAGCTAAGATGGTCAGCGGTAATCTTACTCATTGCCCGCCTCCTTTCCGCCGTCGGCGCACCGCTTGCCGGCCAGATTTGCCGCCGCTTCCGTCAACAGTAATTGCAGGAGCGTTAAGGCTTCCCGGCGCTGGTTGTCGCTCAGGTCTACCGGCCGGGCTGTCGCGAACTGATCCAATTGCATGCTAAATTGCTTCTCATGGCTTATCCCTTCGGCTTCTTGAACCGAGCGACAAAGTACGAGAGAATCAATGAATGCGCGCAGTTCAATAAGCTTGGCTGCCGAAAGGCGCGGCTCGGCTACAATCTCGATCGAAGTTGCCGCAGGATCAAACATCCTTGCGGGGATTTGAAATGAGCTACCATGGGCTTGTCGAATCAGCAGATAATGAACACCTTCGTGCTCATGGCTACCGGTTACCAATACGGTTTGGTCAACCAGTGGATGGAAGGGATACGTGACCGTGGATTCAAATGCCAGAAACCCGGCATTATGAACTTGGCTCCGAAGGCGGCGGTAATACATGGGCGACACTCGCCACCCTTTTGCAGACGGCCAAAATGAACAACGTCGATCCCCTCGACTGGCTCTCCCAGACATTGACCCGCATCGCTCAAGGCTGGCCCGCCTCAGAAATAGACGCCCTCATGCCATGGAAATTCAGTTCACACGCCCTCAGCTAACCGCTTACCACCATTTGAGGGTTTCGGCATGTCGCTCGTGCGCCGGGTCTGCAAGTGCTTCACAAGGAAATAGACCGAAAAACGGCCGTTTCTTACGATTTCGAATATTGGTGAGGTCGAAATATAGGGACGGAATATCGATTTGTTATGAATACTTGACAGCCAGCGATTCATACTCAGTAAGACGCCGTACTGGGAAATCCAATTGACGATCCCATCGGCGGAGGTAGAAATAATGCTGATAATAGCGCCGTTAAAAACTCGGTGTAACGAATAGAATACGTCCAATCGTCCGTTTCTTCTTGCTGTTCGATTATCGTCTCGACCATTTCGGTGGCCTGCACCTCATGAAATATTGGAGAAGTCGTACCGTCGGGCGAAGAGTCAAAAATCTGCGCGCCACTTTCGTTTAATAAAGGCAGTTTCTTAATTTTGGGGCGAAGCTCCTTTTTTATTACTCTCCTTCGACGGGCCACATCTCCGTCAACGTAAACTTCAAGCTCAGCGACAAAAAACTCTTCCATGATTGGCCGTTCTTCCCTGACAACTGTTTTTTTAACAACCAACTTCCTATCGCGGCAGAACCAAGCATATCGCCATGGATTAAGACCACGTAGCTCGAATTCGTTAACACATTTTTGTGCTGGAACTCCGCTGTGCAGCCTTGCTACTTCCCCCTTGGTTGTGATTGAAGCTAGCCATTGAAATAAGCCTATATGTTGAAGGCAGGCAAGCAGCGCTTGTCTCTCCGTGTCGGTAAACTGTCGGAATTCTGACTTCTGGGTTTCATCGGAAGTATTAATTGCATCATTAACCGCAAATACTTCCGCCCACCGGAACGATGCACTTCCGATACTTCCGACATTATCGGCGGAAGGCCGAACGTTACCTAGAAACACATTATCACGCGCGTCGTACGTCAAGGTTCCGCCGCCTGGAGAAGCATTACCACCGGTGGCCCGGATACGGGTATCAAAAGAATTCTTATTTCCGGAAGTATAAAATGTTATGGAACGCCCTATATTTGTGGCGCTCTCTTTGGCGCCAAGAAATATATCTCCTGCATAATTCGCCCTAAATGTAATAAATCCGGCTGCGGCATTTTCAACCACTAAGGCATCGCCGATGCCGTGATACATAAAGCCAATCTTTGATGTTGTCGTTCTGTGATAAAACCCGACCTGCTGATCATGTGAAGTAAAGCCTCGAAACCAATCTCCCCGAGCAATAAAGCCAGTCTGACACTGGTAAGAGCCCAAAGTACCTGACGCATTAGTAGCGGCAAGATATCCCCAAACGCGATTTACGGGGTCATCGATATTTGTTGAAGGTGCATGCCCCTTCAAGTTCCTTATCGAGAGTTCCTGACCTATAGCCTGGGTAGCTAATCCAGCCTGCTCTAGGTTGGCAACACCGTTCAGGGCCCAAATTTTATCGAATCCTATCGTGAGACCGACGCCGCTGGAGGGGATGATGGGCTCTGATCCATCTTTTTCGCGCCACTCTGCTACCGTGAGGACCGATCCATCTTCGTTCCAATTCAGAAGAATGCCCGTGCATCGGTTAACGTGTTTTGTATAAATTATCATGCCTGAACGCAAACGCTTAACCTGTTCATTCGTCAAAGACGCTAGGCTAGCGGTGCTTCTTGTGTAGCTTGCCACACTTACGTTCACGATCGCCGGGGCCGAATATGCGGCTGCCGCAAATGCGACGGCATCCCGCTGTCCATAGTTGGCAAGCTCCTGAATATTGCTGAATTGAAGCACAGGAGCTGGTTTATCGCCATAGTTTCCGCCAACGGAAACGACCAAGCCGCATGCTTGATCAAGCGTGCCAATAGGATAGCCTAACGTTATGCGCCGCATATCACGAATTAAAGCACCGTTAAGAAACTCGATTCCGTCGATATATGCAGCTTGGTCTGCTATCCAAGTGATTTCCTGCCCACCCGTGTCCACAAGTTCTGTTAACTTATATCGGCCAGCAGGAATTCTGACCTGGCCCACTTTAGGGTGAGGCAAGGTATTCCACGGAGTCAAAACATTATCCAATGCGAATACGGCTTTTGCGGTTGCAGAGAATGCGCTGGTATCATCCGAGCCTGACCCCGCGCCTGCCATTCTGACGTTGATTTCTTTATCTGCAATCTGCCACCAACCGCCATCAGCGCTGTCATGATCACCATTTGCAGTATAACGATCTAAGGAGCGTGTCTTGAATGGCGGTGGAAAGGGCGGCTCCGCATCTACTCGGGCGTAAGAAGCTGCGCCACCATCGCCCCACACAGCGTAGCCTGAAGTTGTTATTGTTGATACCTCGCTTGCAATGTGACTATGCAGCATGACTGTGAAAACGGAGTCGCTGTGAAAAGTTTGGGAGGATACTGCGATTGGAAGAGCATTTGACTTAGAGGCCCCAGAAATGGAGGCGGCAAAAAGTGCGCTTTGGAGGAAAATTCGCCTTTCCATTATGCAATTACCGAAGTTCGGACATTGGCGGCACACCATATGAAACGATCCATAGCAAACCATGTAAACGGCTCGCATTTATCGTAATACCCCGTTTTTGAGATCAGTTTGAGAATTGTATCGCCAGATTTGATCATTCTCTCGCTCTCCTTGGAGTCGCTATTGATATTTGCGTATCGTCAAACATTTGTATAGTCAATCAAGGAGAGGAGGAATGCATGGAGCCCTCTATGTGTTCAGTCCCGGCATTTGATGGGTTGGATCGAGCCTGAATCTTTCGGGCTTCTTTGTCCAGACGGTGCAGATATATTCATAGGGTGTAAGGCCTCGAAGGGTCTTGAGCCGGCGGGCGAAATTGTATGCCGCGACGAAATCGCCGATATGCCGGCGGAGCTGATCGTGGCTGTCGTAGTGATAGCGTTTGACGGTCGCCTCTTTGATCGTCCGGCTCCTCCGTTCGACCTGGCCATTTGTCCAGGGATGCTTGGGTTTGGTCAGCCGATGCTCGATGCCGCGTCGCCAACATGCCCGGTCGAACGGATGGCCGCGGAACCGGGCGGCTGGTCCGTTGCGGTTCTTGGGGATGTCGGCGAACTGGATGCCGTTGTCGGTCAGCACGGTGTGTATTTCGTAAGGAACAGCGGCAACCGATGCTTCCAGGAAGTCTGACGCCGTTCTGGTCGTGGCGCGCCTGACCATTTGAACGAAAGCGAACTTGGACGTCCTGTCTATCGCGACATAGAGGTTGAATAGCCCCGAGTTTCGTAGACACCCACGGGTTAGATTTTCTGCCGCTTCTCGAACTCGACGGGTGACAGCATTCCGTAGATCCTACGACGTATCCGCTCTCGCTTCAGAAGATTGAAGAAGCTCTCGGCCACCGCATTGTCATGGCAGTTGCCACGTCGGCTCATCGAGTGAACCAGATTGTGGTGCCTGAGGAACGATGCCCAGTCCATACTGGTGAACTGCGAGCCCTGGTCCGAGTGGACCAGCACGGTGTTCTTTGGTTTGCGTCGCCACACCGCCATGAGCAGAGCCTGCAATACGACGTCCGTGGTTTGGCGGCCCTGCAGTGCCCAGCCAATGATCCGACGGGAATAGAGGTCGATGACGACAGCGAGATATGCGAAGCCCTCACAAGTTCGGATGTAGGTAATGTCCGTGACCCAGGCCTTGTCCGGAGCCGCTACGTCAAATTGCCGGTCGAGCGTGTTGCCGATAGCGACGGCAGGCCTGCCGCTGTAGATGCCGGGACGGCGTTTGTAGCCAATCTGCGTCCTGATCCCGGCGAGACGGGTCAGACGTGCAACCCGGTTCGCGCAACACATCTCGCCTTGGTCGAGAAGATCGTCGTGCAGCTTGCGATAACCGTAGACCTTGCCGCTCTCTTCCCATGCCTTCAGGAGCAGGTCGGTCTGTCGCTTGTCCTCGCTGGCTCGCCTGCTCAGCGGGTTCTTCAGCCAGGTGCAAAATCCGCTGGGATGAACCCGCAGAAGGCGGCACATCGTCCGCACCGAAAACGGCAAGCGATGCACGGCAATGAACGCTTGACTATCACTTTGCATCCCTGGCGAAATACGCGGCCGCTTTTTTTAGGATGTCACGCTCCTCGGTAATGCGAGCCAGTTCCTTCTTCAGCCGCCTGATCTCCTCGGCCTCATCATTGTCCTTGGCGTTCGAAGCGGCAAACTTCTTCTTCCATTCATACAAAGAATGCTGGCTCACCCCGAGCCGCTGCGAAACCTCTGCAACCGGATAGCCTCGCTCCGTGATCTGACGCACTGCGTCACGCTTAAACTCTTCGCTGAAATTCGATTTGCTCATGATGCTCTTCTTGCCTCAAAATTAGGAAAGAAGGTGTCTACAAATCTCGGGGCCATTCAGGTAGAGCTTGCCTTCGGGCGGTCTGCACCTCAGCCAGGTCGATGTGAAAATAGCCGATTGCGTAGGCCTTGAACTTCTTCCTCGACGGCTTGTCGCCCTTCACATCCGGCAGTCTCGAAATTCCATGTCGTTGCAGGCATCGATGCAATGACGATCGCGTCAGATGCGGGATTGTCGGCTGAAGAGCATAGAGGCAATCATCCAGCGCCAGCAGCGTGTGCCGCCGGAACGCGATGACAATCGCCTCCTCTTCTTCACTGAGAATGGTTGAACGCGGCTCCTTCGGTCCGGTTTTGAGATCCTCGACCGTCGTCCGCTTGCGCCACTTCAGAACCGTCTTCGGATTGATCCCGTAGCTCCGGCTCAACTCCGCGGCCGAAGCTTGCGATCGCTGTATTGCAGCGCGGACTGCGTGCGTGGTCGTGGCGCTCCCGTGACGAATTTGGCCCATAGTGCTTCCTTCCAGTCGGTGGAAAAGATTGCACCATCAAATGCCGGGATCAAACACATCAGATCGCAAGAGCGGCCAGTGGCTTTTGATATTTCTCTTCTATGATGCGCTTGATCGCTTCACTATATTTCGCGTCAGCTATTTCAAGCGTCATCTGTCGAGTTGCAAGGCCCGATTTAAGCTGCGCCTCTCGGGAACTTCCTGTCCAGACACCGCTGGAGTGCTGGTGATAGATACTCATTGGTTCCCGGAGAAATCCTATAGGTCCGTGAAGTTCGAAAAAGAACGCCATAGCAATCTCATTGAAGCGCTCACGAAATACTCGCTCAGGTAGCGCTTTAGTCAAGCTAGATCGTAGAAGGCATGAAGAAAAATTGGCTATCAAGTTCATGGTCGGCTCTGCAAGAAAGTCCCTCCCATCAAGTTTGTTCTTGGTCAAATTCACTTGTCGAGGAAGAAACTCCTCTTGTCCCGATGGTAGTTTGCGCACTCGGATCATGGAAAAAACCATGGAGCAATCCGGATTCGCGAGCAGAAAACTTAGCTGCTTCGATAGCTTCTCAGGATCCGTCCATAAGTCATCACCCTCAAGTATTGCTGTGTAATCACCTGTAGCTTCAGTGAACAACCTCCGGAAATTCCGCGAAATACCAACATTAAATTCTTCACTGATATCACGAATTAATCCAGGATAAAGGCACGCCCACTTCATAATTATTTTGCGAGTATTATCAGACGACCCGTCAGATGACACAAGTATTTCGTGAGAAAAATCTCCAATTTGCTCGACTGCACTGGCTATCGTAGCATCGATATATTGCTCCTGATTATACGTGGGAATAATCGTAGTAATTTTGATCATTTTTTTGCGAGACGCGTTAATGTTATACTGACACCCTCTTCTGAATGCCCAGACCCCAACCGATGAATTTGGATATCGCCGTCCGCCGCCACAAGCCCAACCAACGACGCTTCCTCGCCCCATAAGACCAAACCAAGCGCCCGCTCCAGTCCATGCTCAAGAGCTCCATCTTGGCGAAAGAGCACACTATATCCATCTGAATCACACATATATCGAGCCAATCGAGCAAATATTTGCGGACGCACCCAAAACATGGTACCTGCGACAAATGCCCAATCTTTATCGACAACATGTGATAGCTCAATATCTTTCGCAATTTTCTTTACATGTTCGAGTGTTTCGGGAATGGAATTCCGGTTGCCAAGCTTGTAAAGCTCCTTGGAGCATACAATCTTCAGACTTTTTTCCGCCTTGAATCGATCGACAATTCCATTGATGAGTTCTGGCGAGCCGAGTACAGACCCAATCAAGGCTTTGCGCCATGCTTCGCCCCACGGACCTACATCGCGCTTAGTATGCACCTTGCACACCAGAAAATAGTTTTTAAGTGTTGAGCCTAGTTCGAGGAAAGCCCCGATATCAGCTCCAACATTGGGAAAATGAAACACGCGTGCGCCAGGGAATTCTGAAATTACAGATCTGATACTCGCGTCATCCTCTTTCAATGACGTTGTGACGAAGAGATCGAATTCGAACCCAATATTCTTTAGATAAGATATGCATTCCTCAACGCGATCAGCGTGATAAAGATGCATCACAATAGCAATCCTGTACGCAGAGGCATCCATAATCGGGGGTTGTTCAACAATGAGCTTCCTCGACGAGGTTCTAATATCTTTGAGTAGCTTCTGTATTGAATCAGAATCAGTGTATTCTCGATTGCTTATTCGTTCCGAACCGCCATCGTAATACTCGACACCGATGTAAGGAACGCCAACAATTCGCGTTCGCGCGCCTACTCGCAGTATAAATTCCCAATCAACAAGTCGCCTTATTTTTTCATTGAAGCGAAACTCGCGAAATACGCCATCCCAACGCATGAAAAAGCAATTTAGGTCAATAAAATTTTCATGCACGCATGATTCATAGTCAAAGTCCGCGTAAAGGACAGACCTTCGGTTCCCTTCGTCATCACGAACGTTGGCCGCACAATAGCCCGATGAGATCTTAGCTTGTTGCGCGTGTTTGAGCATGAATTCAATCATTTTCGGATTCCAAGTATTGTCAGAATCCAAAAAAAATACCCACCTGCCCGACGCAAGTTCCAGCCCCAGATTTCGAGCTTTAGAAACGCCATTATCTCCGATATTTTTTACATATTTAATTCTTTTATCTTTAACGGACAATATAACATCTTCGGTATTATCAGTACTTCCATCGTCAATGACAATAAGTTCGAATGTCTGGTGGGTTTGAGCAAGGACAGATGAAATTGCATTCGCAATACAGAAGGCCCTATTGCGGGTGGGCATTACTATTGAAACGAGGGCGCTTACATCATACGTTGCCCTTTCAAGCGCATCAACGACCCGATTTTGAATCGATTCGTCCCAGTCTTTATGCCTACGTACGACAATTCGGCGCGCCTTCTGTCGAGCCTCTTTCTCGCCTGGCTTATATATAGGATAAACCGGTCTATTTTCCTTCTGCCCATACCGGATATAATGCAAAAGGGGATTCAGCTTGGCTCGGTTAACATCGGGGTTTGCTGCCTGATAACTGCGGGCGCAGAATCGTTGGGATGGACTCCTTTGCAGCCTCCATCCCAACCACAAATAATGTTCGACGGGGTCCATTCCAAGCATCCGCACGTCGGGATACTGTGCTTCATACCAAGCACTATCAAAGAAATGCGAATCTTTCACCAATTTGGCGTCAGCCGCGCTCACAATAGCAGCCTGCATGCTTTCCTCACATGGAAGTCTCTCAACCGATATATTTTTGAAAAATACATATTCGCACCTCACTCGTCTAGCGTGCAGATGCCGCTCCAACGTGAAAATTATGTTACCTTAGTGATCTGAACCATTGCAACTGTTACGGTGAGTTGTGGGCTATTTCATAGTCGCAAGTCTACCATTCGGCTCGCGCCCCTCTTTCGCACCATACTCGATATAGTGTTGCATAGGATCCATCGCTGAGTTTGCCACGTCTTCATACCGACCGAGATACCATTCAGCTTCGAATACACCCGACCGCCGTAGCAATTCCATCTTCCTTTTTAAGCGCTGCTTAGCTGGTAATAGACTCCAAAACCTAGACAATTCAATCATCTGGAGGATCGAGCGCCCCAGCTCCAGTCCTGCAAGGGACGCAAAACCCGATATTTCGCTTCCTGACTTGTCCGGGCTGTGGCCTAATCGTTGCAGGGCTTCCCTGGCCTCTTCTTTCGCGCGCTCTACTGCGGCAAATCGATTCGCCAAAGTTGCCTCTGTTTCGGCTAAGAGTTGACTCAGCATTGCGATCTCGTCAGAACGCTGCTTGAGGATACTCTCGCTTTCACCCTTTATCTTTTTCAATTCCTCGACGTGAGCTTTCCGGAGTTCATCTAATCGCGCTTCGTTCTCGCTCGCGGCTTTTCGAAGTTCCTCAGCATGCGCCTTACGTTCGGAGGGATTTGTCGCCATTGCCTCTGCCTCAGCTAGAAGGCGGGTCAACATTACGATCTCGTCAGAACGCTGCTTGAGGATACCCTCGCTTTCACCCTTTATCTTTTTCAATTCCTCGGTGTGAGCTTTCCGGAGTCCATCTAATTGCGCTTCGTTCTCACTCGCGGCTTTTCGAAGTTCCTCAGCATGCGCCTCACGTTCGGAAGAATACGCCTTCCGCAACGTCACCCACCCGTCCTCTGCTTCGTGGAGCCGTTTGTCGTAACGTTCCTCCATCGTAGCGACGGCAACCTGCCGCTCCTTGACGTCTGACATAAGCAGTAAAATATGTTCCTTGAATGCCGCAACGAGCTTTTCCTGATCAGCGAACGAGCGATTCAAAAGGTCGAGGTCTCGGCGTGTGCTTGCCAATTCTTCAACGTATTGCTCAGTCTCATGTTGACGTTGAGCAAGCGCGCTCTGGGTCTCAGCTAACTTATGGCGGAGTTCTTCGTCCCGTTTGGCCGCAGCTCCAATCTCCTCCTCTTTGTCGCGGTGCAGTGCCTGAAGAGTATCGAGCTCTCGCTCCGACCGCACGACACTTTGCGATAGAACGGCGAGCTTGTCCTCAAGAAGTAGAATGCGCCGTTCGCGCTCCGCGGCGATAGCCTCCAACTCGCCCCGTCGCCACTCGGTGTCAGAGCGTAATTTCTCCATCGCCTCAAGTGCTTCGTTCGTACGGTCAACTTCGACTTGAAGCTCTTGAGTACGCCGCTCACTGTTCTGTAGATCGCGACGCATCTGCTCCGCCTCCTCCTCTCCAGCTCGCAGCAAAGCATCCTGCTGTTCCCGCAATTCGTGCAATCTCGCAGCGTGAGCATTTGCGGCATTCTGCGCGGCTGATGCCTCACGGACGTCCGAGGTGCGCTCTTCAAGTTCTGCTGCGAGCGCAACGGCCTTCTCTTCCGCCTGCCGCACCGCCAGCTGATATTCTAATACCTTCGCCTCTAATTGCTTAGCGTGTGCGGCCGATTGCTCGCTCGTGGTCAACATAACCTGAATTTCAGCTGTCTGTTTTTCCATGTCAGCGGCAAGCATATCAGCTCTCTCCTCCGCCTGCCGGACCGCCTGATGGTGTTTCGCCACCTCCGCCTCGGCCTGCTTTAAACGCTCATCCAATTGACTGCGCGCAGTTGTTGCCGCCTGAGCTTCAGCGAGGAGAGTCGCCGTCCTTTGCTCGGCCTGCCTTATTACTTCTTGGTATTTGGCCGTTTCCGCCTGAAACTCGCGCTTGACGTCAGCCAAAGTCTGATCAACTTTCTGAGAGTTATAGGCACTGAGGCATGCGCGTCCAAGACCTGAGAAAAGCGCGTGGAGATTACGCCGCTCCTGATCGCTTCGACCAGCATCGAACAGCCGCTGCATATTCTCTGTTTGCTCGGCACCAACTCCAACTATCCCCAAGCCATGACCATGCGCGAACTCGAAGGTGGAATAGCTTTCTTTCAACTCCCCAAAAAGCCGAAAAACGCCGAAGTTAGCTTCCCTGACATTTGTATCATGGAACACCACAACACCACGCGGCGACATCTTGGGTAGCCAACTTTCGAAATCGTGCTGAACGGCTTCATAAGTGTGTAAACCGTCGATGTGCAACAGATCTATACTACTATCGAGAAAATACTCTCTGGCATCATCGAAGCTGCATTTGCGGAGGGTCGAAAAATGGCGATATGTATTTTCATTATATTCTCGGACGGCCTGAAAAACTTCCGGGCCATATTCTCCTGCGTGCGCATCACCTGTCCAACTATCCACAGCGAAGGCTTTAGCGCCAGGTTCAAGCTTGTCTATTGCTTGACAAAAGGCGAAATATGATACGCCCCAATGCGTACCCAATTCGACAAAAAGAGAGGGGCGTAGCGCCTCGACCAACCAGAAAGCAAAAGGAACATGTTCAGTCCACGCAGAATGCGCTAAATAAGACGGGCGAGCATAAGCAAGACTGTCAAGCGAAACGATCTGATCTCGTGCACTCGCTGCAGTCGAGAGCGGCTTACTTTTCGGCAATGTCCGGACCACGTAGTATCACTCCCTTCTGTTCAAATCGGATATTCAATCTATAGAACATCATATTTTTATTGACATAAACACGCACCGGTAATCTAAAATCAAGTGGAGACCTCGAAATACCGCCATACGTCGTGATTGTCGGGGCAGGCTGCTGCCTGTGGGAGACTTTAGCCTGTGATTCCATGCTTGGATTCTGTGGTGTGCCTGCTCGTTTTGGGGCTGATCTGAACCCTTCAAACTGGACCAGTTTTGGTTAGAGTTTTCCGGTGGATTTTCCTGGCTGGGAAAGGACCGGAAGACGATGAAGGCATCGCAGTTTTCGGACGCACAGAAGGCATTCATTCTGAAGCAGGGTGATGACGGGGTTCCGGTCGCAGAGATCTGCCGGAAGGCGGGGATCAACCAGGCGACCTATTTCAACTGGAAGAAAAAATACGCCGGCATGTTGCCGCCGGAGATGAAGAAGCTGAAGCAGCTCGAGGATGAGAATTCGCGGCTGAAGAAGATTGTCGCGGACCTGACGCCCGACCGTGAGATGCTGCAGGACGTCATTGGCCGAAAGCTCTAAGGCCTGCTCGCAAGCGGGAGATGGTGAAGGGTATATGCCGCGATTGGGCAATCTCGATCCGGCGTGCCTGTGGGGCGCTGAACTTCAATCGGTCCAGCTACCACTACACCTCTCGTCGTGCCGATCAGGCCGGTCTGGAACGTCGTATCCGTGAGATCTGTGAGACCCGTGTCCGCTACGGTTATCGGTAACCGCCCGATTGGCACC
>UBYA01000010.1 GCA_900469615.1 Hyphomicrobiales bacterium
GACCCGATGATCACCCACACCATGCCGCTCGAAGACATCAACAAGGGCTTCGAACTCATGCACTCAGGCGAAAGCATCAGAAGCGTCGTGCTGTACTAAAAGACTGCCTGAGACTTAGACGGCACAAGGGAACGCTGCACGACTTTGAATGGCACACGGCCTTTTCGCAAATCGATCCGGATTTGGGGGCCGTGGGCAACCAAGGAGGAGGAGCCGAACATGCCAGGTCAAGTATCGATACATCCGGCGCTCGACGGCGGAGTGAAGTCAGGACAGGCGGGTTTCAGCGGTGGGACGCTCGTTTGCGCCTGCACCGATCGCCCGGTCAAGGTCGCGATCAACGGCGGGATTGCGCACAATCACGCCTGCGGCTGCACCAAATGCTGGAAGCCGCAAGGCGCCGCCTTTTCGATCGTCGCGGTGACGCCCCATGAAAATGTGAAGGTTCTCGAAAATGGCGACAAGCTCGCGATCGTCGATCCGGACGCATTGATTCTCCGCCATGCCTGCAAGGCGTGCGGCGTTCACATGTACGGGCCGGTAGAGCGCGACCACGCTTTCAAGGGCCTGGATTTCATCCATCCGGAACGTTTCCAGGAGAGCGGCTGGCCGGAACCCACATTCGCGGCCTTCGTTTCGTCCATTATCGAATCGGGAACGCCGCCTTCCGCGATGAGCGCCGTTCGCAGCCGGCTGAGGGAACTCCGCCTAGAGCCATATGACTGCCTCTCGCCGGCGTTGATGGACGTCGTCGCTACCTTTGTGGCGAAAAAGGCGGGAACTTTGAGGGAATAAATCTGGCCCCGTGCGTGGGACTTCGATAAACCGCGACTGCGCGTCCGGTCGGATGCGCAGCGCTCTTCATGATAAAGTTCTGTTTCCATGATTTATGTCGATGCCGATGCCTGCCCGGTGAAGCCGGAGATTTTGAAGGTGGCCGAGCGCCACGGCATCGAGGTGACGTTCGTCGCCAATTCCGGGCTCAGGCCGTCGCGTGATCCGATGGTGCGCAATGTCATCGTCTCCAACGCCTTCGACGCCGCCGACAACTGGATCGCGGAACATGCAGGCCCCGGCGACGTCGTCGTGACGGCCGATGTCCCGCTGGCCGGGCGTTGCGTCGCAGCCGGAGCGGAAGTAACGGGGCCGACCGGCCGCATCTTCGACAAAACCAATATCGGCATGGTGACCGCCATGCGCGATCTCGGCGCCCATCTTCGCGAAACCGGTGAAAGCAAGGGCTACAACGCCTCCTTCTCGCCGCGCGACCGCTCCGCCTTTCTCGAAACCTTCGATCGCCTTTGCCGCCGCGCAAAGGCCCATCAATCGCCTGGAGACCAGCCGTGAACATCATTTCCCAAAACACCGCCTTCGGCGGCATGCAGGGCGTCTTTTCGCATGAATCGGAAGCCTGCAAATGCGAGATGACCTTTGCCGTATTCGTGCCGCCACAGGCGATCCAGGAGCCACGGCCCGTCCTTTGGTATCTTTCCGGCCTCACCTGCACCCACGCCAACGTCATGGAGAAAGGCGAATACCGCCGCATGGCCGCCGAACTCGGCCTGATCATCGTCTGCCCGGACACGAGCCCGCGTGGCAACGACGTGCCTGACGAACTGACCAATTGGCAGATGGGCAAAGGCGCAGGCTTCTATCTGGATGCGACCGAGACGCCTTGGGCCGAAAACTACCGGATGTACACTTACGTCACGGAAGAACTGCCCGCGATCGTCGCCAGGCAATTCCGCGCCGACATGAGCCGGCAGGGCATCTTCGGCCATTCCATGGGCGGCCACGGCGCCATGACGATCGCACTCAGGAATCCGGACCGCTTCAAAAGTTGCTCCGCCTTCGCTCCCATCGTCCAGCCCTCGACGGCCGACTGGTCGGCACCCGCCCTCGAAAAGTATCTCGGCAGCGATAAGGCCGCGTGGAGACGATATGACGCCTGCTCGCTCGTCGAGGATGGTGCGCGCTTCCCCGAGTTCCTGGTGGACCAGGGCAAGGCCGACGGTTTCCTTGAAAACGGTCTGCGCCCCTGGCTGTTCGAAGAAGCGGTCAAAGGCACCGGCATCGGTCTCACGCTGCGCATGCACGAGCGCTATGACCATTCGTATTATTTCATCTCGACCTTCATGGACGATCACCTGAAGTGGCATGCCGCACGCCTGGGGTGAAATCGGCGGCATGGCTGCCACGCGCTCCATACCTTGAAAAGCTCTTGAAGCCGAGGCATATAGCTATCCGCGCAGACGACTGCGGCGGCCGATATTCTTTTATGGGCCGTAACATCCGCGGGGACGGCCTCGCTCTGAACGAAGGAGCGTAAAATGGCTTGGTTCCTGCTTTTCCTTGCGGGCTTGTTTGAAATCGGCTGGGCAGTCGGCCTTAAATATACAGATGGCTTCACGCGGCCGACGCCGACGGTTCTTACTATCATCTCCATGATCATGAGCGTGGTGCTGCTCGGCCTCGCCGTGAAGACCTTGCCGATGGGCACCGCCTATGCGGTTTGGACCGGCATCGGCACCGTCGGCACGGTTCTGCTGGGCATCGTGTTGCTGGGCGACCCTGCAAATCTCGTCCGTGTGTTCTGCATCGGCTTGATCATCGCCGGCATTGCCGGCCTCAAGCTTGCGGCCTGACGGATTCCGATCCCTAGAACGGCTCCTGGTTCCACGGAATCGCTGAGCCGCTCCGGATGGAAAACCGCTGCTTGCGTTTCCTGGATTACTCTAGCGCCGGCGATTGTCCAGCGCCCAGTTCCCCGGTCCGGAAAACACCAGAAACAGGAAGACGAAGCAGAACAGGATCGCTCCGTCTCCCTGATTGTTGGCCGGGAAGAAATCGATCGGCATATGCACCATGAAATAGGCAATTGCCATTTCACCGCTGAGCAGAAAGGCGACGGGACGGGTAAAGAGCCCGAGCAGGACCAGGATGCCGCCCGCCAACTCCAATATCCCCGCGATGAAGAACAGCGTCGTGATGGCGTAGGGCGCCGGCGGAAAGCCGAATAGCTTCTGCGTGCCGTGCTCGATGAACAACAAGGCGGTCATGCTTCGCAGAATTGCGAGCGCGGAAGGCTGATAAGGCGAGAGGCGCTTGGAAAGTGACATGAAGATCTCCGTTCGAATTCGGACGGCGAACGGGATCCTGTCGAAAATTCTCTCGTCCTGCCGGCAATGGCATCAACACGCGAGAGACTATTTTATTCGCCGGGCCCGACGATCGATCGAGCCCGGCGCGGCATGATTTACTTCTTCTTGTTGTCGATCGCCAGAAGGCCGGGGCCTGCGAAGATCAGGAACAGGAAGACGAAGCAGTAAAGGATGGCTGCATCGCCGCCATTATTGGCGGGGTAGAAGTTCTTTGGATAATGCGCCATGAAATAGGCGACCGCCATATTGCCGCAAAGGATGAAGGCGACAGGACGGGTGAAGAATCCAACAATCGTTGCCAACCCGCCGACGACCTCGATGATACCCTGAACCAGAAGCAGGGTCGGCAGCGGACTTGGAAATTGACCACCGGGCGGAAAGCCGAAAAGCTTTTGCAGGCCATGTTCGATGAACAATACGCCGGTGACGATACGCAATACAGTAAGAGCGTGGGGCTGATATTGATTCAGCCGATCGGAAAGCGCCATTTTTAACTCCAGTTTCAACTCCCCCTGCAGGAAGCTTTAGAGCGGCCCGCCTTCGACGGGAAAACACGGCTTCTGACGTCCAATCAATTTTCCGTGTAAAATCCGTGGCTTGTTGTCACAGCTCTACAGAGGAATATTGTCGTGCTTCTTCCAGGGGTTGGTCAGATCCTTGTTACGCAACATCCTGAGGCCCTGCGCCAGCCGCCGCCGGGTGGAGCGCGGCATGATCACTTCATCGATATAGCCGCGTTCGGCGGCGACGAAGGGGGACAGGAAGCGGTCCTCATACATCTTCGTATGGGCTGCGATCTTTTCCGGATCGGCAATATCCTTGCGGAAGATGATTTCGACCGCGCCCTTGGCGCCCATGACGGCGATCTGCGCCGTCGGCCAGGCATAGTTGAGATCGCCGCGCAGATGCTTCGAGGCCATCACATCGTAAGCGCCGCCGAATGCCTTGCGGGTAATGACGGTCAGCTTCGGCACGGTGGCCTCGGCATAGGCAAAGAGCAGCTTGGCGCCGTGCTTGATAAGGCCACCATATTCCTGTGCCGTCCCCGGCAGGAAACCGGGCACGTCGACGAAGGTGACGATCGGGATATTGAAGCAATCGCAGAAGCGCACGAAGCGCGCCGCCTTGCGCGACGCATCGCTGTCGAGAACGCCGGCCAGCACCATGGGCTGGTTGGCGACGAAGCCTACCGTGGCCCCTTCGATACGGCCAAAGCCGCAAACGATATTCTTGGCGAAGCTCTCCTGTATCTCGAAGAAATCGCCCTCGTCCGCCACCTTCAGGATCAGTTCCTTGATGTCGTAGGGCTTGTTGGCATTGGCCGGGATCAGTGTATCGAGCGAGGCGTCCGGATCGATCGCGGACTGATAGCACTCGATCTCGGGCACCGCCGCCGTGTTCGACTGCGGCAGGAAATCGATGAGCCGCCGCACCTGCAAAAGCGTATCGACGTCGTTGTCGTAGGCTGCATCGGCAATCGAGGATTTCGTTGTATGCACCGACGCGCCGCCGAGTTGCTCCGACGTCACGGTCTCGTTGGTGACGGTCTTCACCACATCCGGTCCGGTGACGAACATATAGGACGTGTCGCGGACCATGAAGATGAAATCCGTCATGGCGGGCGAATAGACGTCGCCACCGGCACAGGGACCCATGATGATCGAAATCTGCGGAATGACGCCGGAGGCCAGCACATTGCGCTGGAACACCTCGGCATAGCCGCCGAGCGCCGCCACGCCCTCCTGAATGCGGGCGCCGCCGGCATCGTAGATACCGATGATCGGCGCCCGGTTCTTCAGCGCCATGTCCTGTACCTTGGTGATCTTTTCCGCATGCGATTCTGAAAGAGATCCACCGAAGACAGTGAAATCCTTGGCAAAAATGAAAACAGTGCGCCCGTTGACAGTACCCCATCCGGTCACGACGCCGTCGCCGGCGATCTTGCTCTTGTCCATGCCGAAATCGGTCGAGCGGTGTTCGACGAACATGTCGAACTCCTCGAAGGACCCTTCGTCCAGGAAGATATCGATGCGTTCGCGCGCCGTCAGCTTGCCGCGCGCGTGCTGAGCGTCGATACGCACCTGCCCGCCGCCAAGTCTTGCCACTTCACGACGGCGTTCCAGTTCCTGCAGGATTTCCTTCATGCGACCCTCTCTCCAACACCGCTCGGACTTAGCACGGCGCGCGCCATGTTTGAAGCTACCGGCTCAGTTCGCCAGCCGCGGCGTGTTCAGCGAGAATATGGAGCGGACACGAGCGGCGATGTCTTCCGCCATCAGTTCATCCGCCGTGGCGGGATCGGGGGCGACGGTTCTGACTTCGAAGGACGCCATGGCGACCACGGCACCGCCGTCCAGTGCGGCCGCATCAATGTTGATCTTGGCGCTGTTGCGATCGCGGTTGAAACCGCGCGCCCTGCGGACGTCGCTCAGACGGATGGTCAGGGCGACCTGCGGCAATGGTGCCGTGCGGGTCGTTACGGCGATTGCGGCGTTGACGCGATCGTTGATCGCGGCAACCAGTGCCGGCGATACCGGTGGCAAGGCCTCGTCCGCCACGACGGAAGCGCCGCGAACGTCATAGGCGGGAGGCGGAGGTGCCACGGACCAGCTCGAGCATGCGGCCAATACCAAACATCCCACGAGCGCCGACACGGCACCCGACCTCGACAACAACATGATAACAGTCCCGGCTTCCGAACTTGCAAGATGCGAAGATCGCTATAAAGGACTGGAAATCAACAATATTCAACTGTGAAGCGCAGAAAAAACGTCGACGGCGGCCTGAAATTCCTCAAAACGCTGCGCACGGCGCTGTTCCGCTTCCTCGTCGCTGCCCCAATGCTCGATCGTCCAGTCCTCATCGAGATGGGCAAGTGACCAGACATCGGCAAAAGACAGAAAACCTTCGGCAAAGGCAAGCGCAAGGATCGCCGAGCCGGTCAGGGTCGTGATCGTGTGCAGGCTCGCAAGCTCCATTGGCGTGTCGTATTTGCGCATGGCGGCAGAGAAGGCGGCGATGGCTTCGCCCGGCTGCTCCTGGTGCATGACGCCTTCAGCCAGAATGAAGCGGGCGCCGATGTCGCGCGCCGCCCAGTCGATCACCGGGTTCCATCGCTCCGCTTGCCGCTCGACAAGACGCTCCGGCCCGTCGGCGCGGTAGCAAAGCAGGTCGCTGCCGGAAAAACGGACGATTTCATCGAACACGGCCTGGCTCTCGGCCGCAACGCCATCGATGGCCGTGTTGACAAGGCGCGTGACCGGCATGGTCGCGGGATCGATGACATCGACCTGACGCGTCCATTCGGCGGCCACCAACCGGGCAAGGGCCTCCGTCGGCAAGGCCAGAGAGCGCCTCGCCGGTGTCTTGACGACCTTGCCGTCGAGCGCGATGGCATGGCCGGCCTCGTCCACGCCGATCGTCACATCCTTGTAAAAGCGCTTGGGCAGCGGCTTCTTCATCTGGATCTGCGCACGGCGGATCGGATCGGGATGGCTGAGACCCTCGGAAAGATCGTTCAACAGGTCGCGCATGGGCTCACCTCAGAGAATATGGCTCAACAGGTCGTTCGGATGGTGGGCGATCGCGTCGGCGCCGGCCGCCAGCAGTTCCTCGACGGAAGCATAGCCCCAGGCGACGCCGATGGCAGTCGCGCCTGCCGCCTTCGCCATCTGCATGTCGTAGACGGCGTCGCCGATGACGATGGTATCGTGCGGATCCATGCCGGTTTCGTCGCAGCATTCCGTCACCATCGCCGGATGCGGCTTCGACGGGCAATCGTCGGCCGTGCGTGAGACGATGAAATAGGGCGCGAAATCGTTGACGGCAAGAATATGGGTCAAGCCGCGGCGGGATTTACCCGTCACGGCGCCGAGCAGCAGCTCTTCATGGCCGGCAAGCGTCTCGATCAGCGGCTTGATGCCATCGAAGAGCGGCGTCTGCATGTCCGCCTCGTCCCGCACCTCGGGAAAGATCGATTTGTAATGCGCGGTCATGGCGACAGCCTCCTCGTCGACATGCGGCTTGCCCTGCAGGCGGGCGATAGCGATGTCGAGCGTGAGGCCGATGATCGACTTGGTGGCGGAAACGTCCGGACGCTTGTAGCCGAAGGCCACGAACGTCCGCGCCATGACTTCATGGATCAGCCGCACGCTGTCGACCAGCGTACCGTCGCAATCGAAAAGAACCAGCTTCATTCGTCGTCCGGCTCCCCTGCCGATGCCATGTCAAGTCCGAGAAGGTTCCAGGTCTGCACCATATGCGGCGGCAGAGGGGCCGTGATGCGCAGGCGTCCGCCGTTCGGATGCGGAATATCGATATGGCGGGCATGAAGATGCAGCCGCTTCTGCACGCCGCCCGGGAAATCCCAGTTCGGATCGTCATCGAAATATTTGGGGTCGCCGATGATCGGGTGGCCCATGTGCAGCGCGTGGACGCGCAGCTGATGCGTGCGGCCGGTATAGGGCTCCATCTCGAGCCAGGCGAGGCTCTGGGCGGCGGTTTCGATCACGCGATAATAGGAAATGGCGTGATCGGCGCCCTCCTCCCCGTGCTTGGCGATGCGCATACGGTCGCCATCGGGCGTCGCCTCCTTTACCAGCCAGGTCGAAATCTTGTCCTCATGCTTGCGCGGCACGCCCTTTACCAGTGACCAATAGGTCTTCTTGGTGTCGCGCTCGCGGAAGGCTGCCGTCAATTTCTGCGCCGCGCCACGGGTACGGGCAATAACGAGAACGCCCGACGTGTCGCGGTCGAGACGATGCACCAGGCGCGGCTTCTCGCCCTTCTTGTTCGTCCATGCCTCGAGCATCTTGTCGATATGACGGGTAAGGCCGGAGCCGCCCTGAACCGCGAGTCCGGCCGGCTTGTTCAGCACATAGACCTTCTCGTCTTCATGCAGCAGCATGCGCGCAAGCAGCTCGCCATCGCCGGAATGCTTGAGCTCGCTGCCGGCTATGGGGCCGCCTTTCGGCCCCTTGGCGTCGACGTCGAGCGGCGGAACGCGCACCATCTGCCCCGGCTGAACGCGCGCATCCGTCTTCACGCGGCCGCCGTCGACGCGCACCTGGCCGGATCGCAGAAGCTTCTGCAGCTGTCCGAAGCCAAGGCCCGGAAAATGCACCTTGAACCATCGGTCGAGGCGCATGCCGGCCTCGTCAGGCTCGACCTTTATATGCTCAATCCCGGCCATTCTTCTTCTTTCAAATACCGCGGCATGTCCCGGGAAACGCCAGACTGCCGCTGGACGGAATCACGCCTATTCAAACGACGGGACCCTTCGCCCCGCAGCCGGAGATTTTCCGGCCTTTTGACGTGGCTTTAGAGCATTTCGAGGAAAAGTGGAAACCGGAATTATACCGCGGTATAATTTTCTGGCTCAGTTTCCCTTGGCCGAGACGACGGGCAGATTGACGTCGACCATGCCCGACTTGTCGAACATCAGCATCACAGGCACGGTGCCGCCCTGCTTGAAAGGTGTCTTCACCTGCTTGAACATCATATGCATCGTGTTCGGCGCGAGCGTCACCGTAGCGCCGGCCGGGATGGCGATGCCGCCCCTGATCTCGCGCATTTTCATGATCTCGCCTTCCATCTTCATCTCGTGCAGCTCGACCTTGCCGGCCGCCGACGAGGTCACGGAGGTCAGCCTGTCGTCGGTCTTGCCGCCGTTATGGATGGTGATGTAGCCGCCGCCGACCGGCTGGCCAGGAAGCATGGCGCGAACATAGCCGCCGCTGATATCGAGATCGCCGAGCTTGACCGTAGCAGAGCCCGCAGGTGCCGTGGCAGTGTCCATATGCATCCCCGGCATCGACTTCATCGCACCGCTATCCTGCGCCAATGCCCCACCAAGGGACAACGACGATGCGCCAAGCGAAATCAGCAATATAGCGGCATGGCTGCGGTTCATCTTCATCTCCTGCCCGGTTCCTCGAACGACGAGAAGGGATAACCTCTCCAACCCGCGTTGCAAAGGCCCGCAATCATTGCCAAACACAGGATTGATCGGCACGACAAAAATTTGTTCGGCGGCGACATTTGCCACTTGCCATCTTTGCTCGGGACCGGATAATGGCACTCGACCTTGTTGGGAGAATCCGGCGCGAGCCGGTGCCGAAGGAGCAACCGCCCCGGAAACTCTCAGGCCAAAGGACCAACAAGGGGCAGACGGAACTCTGGAGAGAGGCGCGCAAGCGCTCGCCGAAGGGATAACAATCTCAGGCAAACAGACAGAGGGGGCTCATCGTCAGGCGCAGTAGCGCCGAAATTATGAGCTCTGCGCTTCGAGACGAGCGCAAAACCCGGAGGCGTCATTTGGACGAGACCGCTGCCCTCAAGACCACCCCTCTTCATGCGCTGCATGTATCGCTCGGCGCCCGTATGGTGCCCTTCGCCGGCTACGACATGCCGGTGCAATATGCGCCCGGCGTCCTGAAGGAACATCTCTGGACCCGGTCGAATGCCGGCCTGTTCGATGTGTCGCATATGGGGCAGGTGACGATCCGCGCCCGCTCCAGCAAATATGAGGATGCGGCGCTGGCGCTGGAAAGCCTCGTGCCGGTCGACATCCTCGGCCTTGCCGAAGGTCGTCAGCGCTACGGCTTCTTCACCGACGACAAGGGCGGCATCCTCGACGACCTGATGATCACCCATATGGACGACTATCTCTTCGTCGTCGTCAATGCTGCCTGCAGAGATCAGGATTTCAAGCATCTTCAAGACCATATCGGCGATAGCTGCGAAATTACATTACTCGATCGCGCCTTGATCGCGCTCCAGGGACCGCGCGCCGTAGACGTTCTCGCCGAGCTCTGGGCCGATATCGCCTACATGAAGTTCATGGATGTGCGTCATTGTCGCCTCCACGATGTCTCCTGCCTCGTATCGCGCTCCGGCTACAGCGGCGAAGACGGCTTCGAAATCTCCGTTCCGACCGACAAGGCCGAGGATATCGCCAAACGGCTGCTGGAGCATCCGGATGTGCAGTCCATCGGCCTCGGCGCCCGAGACTCGCTCCGCCTCGAAGCCGGTCTCTGCCTCTATGGCAACGACATCGATGAAACGACGACGCCGATCGAAGGCGCGCTCGAATGGGCCATCCAGAAAGCCCGCAAGACAGGCGGCATCCGCGCCGGCGGCTTTCCCGGCGCGACCCGCATTCTCGGCGAACTGGATGGCGGCACGTCGCGCCGCCGCGTCGGCCTGAAACCCGAAGGCAAGGCTCCGGTGCGTGGTCACGCCAAGCTTTATACCGATGCCGAGGGCAAGACCGAGATCGGTGAAGTCACGTCTGGCGGCTTCGGCCCGAGCGTCGAATCCCCGGTTGCCATGGGCTACGTGCCGACCGATTTCACGGCGCCAGGCACCACCGTTTACGCTGAAGTGCGCGGCAAATACCTGCCTGTCGTCGTCAGCACCCTGCCTTTCATCAAGCCTACCTACAAACGTTGAACGTGTTTTCCAGAGAGGATTATCCATGCTGAAGTTTACCGAAGAGCACGAGTGGCTGAAGGTTGAAGGCGATGTCGCAACGGTCGGCATCACGGCTCACGCCGCCGAGCAGCTCGGCGACCTCGTTTTCGTGGAACTGCCCGAAGTCGGCGCCAGCTTCTCCAAGGGCGACGACGCGGCAACCGTCGAATCCGTCAAGGCGGCTTCCGAGGTCTATTGTCCGCTCGACGGAGAGATTACTGAAGTCAACGAAGCCATCACCGCCGACCCGGCGCTCGTCAATTCAGACCCGATGGGCGCCGGCTGGTTCTTCAAGCTCAAGCTGAAGAATGTCAGCGATCTCGATGATCTTCTTGACGAATCCGGTTACAAGGAGCTGATCGGATAATGACGACGCCTACAGAATTCACGTTCACCGACTACCAGCCATATGATTTTGCCAATCGCCGCCATATCGGTCCGTCTCCATCCGAGATGACCGATATGTTGAAAGCGATCGGCTATAGCAGCCTCGACGGCCTGATCGACGCGACACTGCCGCCGGCCATCCGTCAGAAGACGCCGCTCACCTGGGGTGCGCCGATGACCGAGCGCGAGGCGCTCGACAGGCTGCGCGAGACCGCCAACAAGAATAAGGTTCTCGTGTCGCTGATTGGCCAGGGCTATTACGGCACGATCACGCCACCGGTCATCCAGCGCAACATTCTGGAAAACCCGGCCTGGTACACAGCCTATACGCCCTACCAGCCCGAAATCAGCCAGGGCCGCCTCGAGGCCCTGCTGAACTACCAGACGATGATCAGCGACTTGACCGGCCTCGACGTCGCCAATGCCTCGCTGCTCGATGAAGCGACTGCGGCAGCCGAAGGCATGGCAATGGCGGAACGCGTCGCCAAATCGAAGGCGAAGGCCTTCTTCGTCGATGCCGCCTGCCATCCGCAGACTATCGCTCTCATCAAGACCCGCGCCGAGCCGCTCGGCTGGAGCGTCATCGTCGGCAATCCGTTTACGGATCTGGATCCTGTCGATGTCTTCGGCGCGATCTTCCAGTATCCGGGCACGCACGGCCACATCAACGACTTCGGCGGCCTGATCGCCCGCCTGCATCAGACCGGCGCTATCGCCATCATGGCGGCCGATCTTCTGGCGCTGACCCTGCTGAAATCTCCCGGCGAGATGGGAGCGGATATCGCCATCGGCTCATCGCAGCGCTTCGGCGTTCCGGTGGGATATGGTGGCCCGCACGCGGCCTATATGGCCGTCAAGGACGAGTATAAGCGCTCCATGCCGGGCCGCCTTGTCGGTGTTTCGGTCGATGCGCGCGGCAATCGCGCCTATCGCCTGTCGCTGCAGACGCGCGAGCAGCATATCCGCCGCGAAAAGGCCACATCGAACATCTGCACCGCACAGGTGCTGCTCGCCGTCATGGCCTCGATGTATGCGGTCTTCCACGGTCCGCAGGGCCTGAAAGCCATTGCCCAGCAGGTCCACCAGAAGGCCGTGCTGACGGCCAAGGGGCTGGAAAAGCTGGGCTACGCCGTCGAGCCTGAAACTTTCTTCGACACGATCACCGTCGAGGTCGGCCACATGCAGGGCCTCATCCTGCGCGCGGCCGTCGCCGAAGGCGTGAACCTGCGCAAGGTCGGCGAAACCAAGATCGGCATCAGCCTCGACGAGCGCACCCGCCCGGCGACGGTGGAAGCCGTATGGCGCGCATTCGGCGGCGATTTCCGCATTGCCGATTTCGAACCGTCCTACCGCCTGCCGAAGGCGCTTCTGCGGACCAGCGAATACCTGTCGCATCCGATCTTCCACATGAACCGCGCCGAGAGCGAGATGACGCGTTACATCCGTCGCCTCTCCGACCGCGACCTGGCGCTCGACCGCTCGATGATCCCGCTCGGCTCCTGCACCATGAAACTGAACGCGACAGCGGAAATGCTGCCGATCACATGGCCGGAATTCTCGGACATCCATCCGTTCGTGCCCGCCGACCAGGCACTCGGCTACCGCGAAATGATCGACGACCTGACGGAAAAGCTCTGCGCCGTCACAGGCTACGACGCCTTCTCCATGCAGCCGAATTCCGGCGCGCAGGGTGAATATGCCGGCCTCCTGACCATCCGCAATTACCATATTGCCAATGGCCAGGGTCATCGCGACATCTGCCTCATCCCGACCTCGGCGCACGGCACCAACCCGGCCTCGGCGCAAATGGCGGGCATGAAGGTCGTGGTCGTCAAGGTCAGCGACGACGGCGATATCGACATGGCCGACTTCCGCGCCAAGACCGAGCAGTATGCCGACAACCTCTCCTGCTGCATGATCACCTATCCTTCGACGCACGGCGTTTTCGAGGAGACGGTGAAGGAGATCTGCGATCTCGTGCACAAGCACGGCGGTCAGGTCTATCTCGACGGCGCCAACATGAACGCCATGGTCGGCCTCTCGCGTCCCGGCGATATCGGCTCCGATGTCAGCCACCTGAACCTGCACAAGACCTTCTGCATCCCGCATGGCGGCGGCGGTCCCGGCATGGGCCCGATCGGCGTCAAGGCGCATCTGGCGCCCTATCTGCCCGGTCACCCGGAAACGGACGGCCGCAGCGGTGCTGTCTCGGCGGCGGCATTCGGTTCGGCCTCGATCCTGCCGATCTCCTGGAGCTACTGCCTGATGATGGGTGGCGAAGGCCTGACGCAGGCGACGAAGGTGGCGATCCTCAACGCCAACTATATCGCCGCCCGGCTGAAGGGTGCCTATGATGTGCTGTACAAGTCTGAGGCCGGACGCGTCGCGCACGAATGCATCATCGATACGCGCCCGCTGGTCACAAGTGCCGGCGTGACGGTCGACGATGTCGCCAAGCGCCTCATCGATTGCGGCTTCCACGCGCCGACCATGAGCTGGCCGGTTGCCGGCACGCTGATGATCGAGCCGACCGAATCGGAAACCAAGGCCGAGCTCGATCGCTTCTGCGAGGCAATGCTGGCCATCCGCGAGGAAGCCCGCGCCATCGAGGACGGCCGGATGGACAAGACCAACAACCCGCTGAAGAACGCACCGCATACGGTGGAAGATCTCGTCGGCGAGTGGGATCGTCCCTATTCGCGCGAACAGGCCTGCTTCCCGCCCGGCGCCTTCCGCGTGGACAAATACTGGTCTCCGGTCAACCGCATCGACAATGTTTACGGCGACCGCAATCTGATCTGCACCTGCCCGCCGCTGGAATCCTACGCCGAGGCCGCGGAGTAGGATTTTTACGAAAAAGCGAAGCGGTTCAGTCGCTTCGCTGGCAATAGACATAAATCTATCGCGAAACTTGTCTATGAAAACGCCGCGTATCTCAACGGATGCGCGGCGTTTTCGTGAGTCGGCATTGGGCCCTGGAATTCAGTTTCATGCCGGAACAACCGGAATATCACTTCATCATCGGACGAGCGGAATATTCCTCTTCCCCACTGCTTCTGCTGCATGGCAGCAGCGGGGACGAAACATCGCTTATCCCCCTTGCCGGCGCGGTCGCACCGCATCGGCCCTATATGGCCCTGCGCGGCTCCCTGACATGGGAGGCAGGCTTTGCCTTCTTCCGTCGCAATCCGGATCGCAGCCTGGATCATGCCGATCTCGAGAGACGGACCGACAAACTCTGCCATTTCATCGCGTCGATATTGGAAGACGATATAATCTCTCGGCCGCCGATCCTGCTCGGCTTTTCAAACGGCGCGATCATGGCCGCGTCCATTCTTCTTCGGCAACCGCAACTGGCATCCGCCGCTATTCTGATACGGCCGCTCTCGCCGGCACCGACAGCAGATTTTCCGCCGCTGACCGCCTTGCCGATCCTGATCACATCGGGCGAGCACGACCGGCGGCGCGAGGCCGGCGATGCGGAAGTCATGAAAAACCAACTGGAAAATGCCGGCGCGGATGTGAGTGCCCATGTGCTGGCGGCCGGTCACGACCTTCATCAGGACGAGACCGGCATCATCCGCGATTGGCTGCTACGGAAAGGCCCATGACATGAATCAGGAGATTTCCCTGAGCACCGACGATCCCGACAACTACATTGCAGCTGCCTTTGCAACGGACGATCCGGCCTCGATCGCCAAGGCATTGGGCGAAGTCGCCCGCACCCGCAACATGAGCAAGCTCGCCAAAGATGTCGGCATGAACCGTTCGGCGCTCTACCGCGCGCTCAGTGGCGATGGAAATCCGGAATTCGCGACGATCCTGAAAGTTGTCAAGGCGCTAGGGCTCAAACTGACGCCGGTGCCGGCCGCACAATGCGAATCCGGCACGATCTGAAGGACTGGAAAGATAGAATTTGGCTCAGATGGCTTGCGCAGACTGACGCTGTGCCGCCAGAGCAGCGAGATCGGCAGGCTTCAGCTCGACGGATTCGCCACAGCCGCAGGCCGATGTCTGGTTGGGATTGGTAAAGATGAAGCCCGAACGCAACGTCGTCATCTCGAAGCCCATCTCCGTGCCGAGCAGATAGAGCACGGCCGACGGCTCGACCCAGACCTTGGCGCCGTCACGCTCGATCAGATCATCCTTCGGGTTCGGCTCCGTCACCAGGTCGATGGTATATTCCATGCCGGCGCAACCGCCCTTCTTGATGCCGACGCGCACGCCCTTGGCATCAGGACCGGAATTCTCGACGATTGCCTTGACGCGGGCCGCTGCCGCATCCGTCATGCTCATAATTGCAAAGCCCATGGGCTCATTCTCCTTCCGCAACCGGGGTCAAGATCCGGCGCTTCGAGTCTCAATGTAAAGCCGGCGGCTTAAAGCTTCAATACCAGCCGACGGCGACCTGCGCTTCTTCCGACATGCGGTCCGGCGTCCACGGCGGATCGAAGGTCATGCTGACGTCGACGCCGGAAACGCCTTCGACGGCGCCGACGGCATTCTCGACCCAGCCCGGCATCTCGCCGGCAACGGGGCAACCGGGCGCGGTCAAGGTCATGACGATCTTCACCATGCGGTCGTCTTCGATATCGATCTTGTAGACGAGGCCGAGCTCGAAGATATCAGCCGGAATTTCAGGATCGTAGACTGTCTTCAGCGCAGAAATGATATCGTCGCTGAGGCGAGCCAGCTCATCCTCGGGGATGCTGGAATGCACGATCCCTTCGCGTACGTCGATCTTCTGTTCGCTTTCGTCGAGTGACATCGCTTGCCTCCTTAGGCAAAGAACTTGCGCGCATATTCCAGCGCATCCGCCAAAGCATCCACCTCGGCGCGCGTATTGTACAGGCCGAACGATGCACGGCATGTGGAGGTAACGCCGAAGCGTTTCAAGAGCGGCTGGGCGCAATGCGTCCCGGCTCTGACGGCAACACCCTGTCGGTCGATTACCATCGAGACGTCGTGAGAGTGAATTCCCGCAAGCTCGAAGGAGAAGATGCCGCCCTTGCCGGGCGCTGTGCCGATCACGCGCAGCGAATTGATATCGCGCAGCCGTTCCGCCGCATAGGCGGCAAGATCGGCCTCGTGGCGGGCAATCGCCTCGCGGCCGATGCTGTCCATATAGTCGAGCGCGTAGCCGAGGCCGATCGCCTGCACGATCGGCGGCGTTCCCGCTTCGAAGCGATGCGGCGGCTCGTTGTACGTGACGTTCTCCTCGGTAACATCGAAGATCATCTCGCCGCCGCCCTGGAACGGCCGCATCTCTGCAAGCCGCTCCTTCTTGCCGTAGAGAACGCCGATGCCCGAGGGACCATAGAGCTTGTGACCGGTCATGACGTACCAGTCGCAATCGATATCCTGCACGTCGACGGGCATATGCACGGCACCCTGCGAGCCGTCGATCAGCACGGGAATGCCGCGCTCATGCGCGATGCGGCATACTTCCTTCACCGGAACGACGGTTCCGAGCGCGTTCGACATATGCGTAACAGCGACGAGCTTGGTGCGCTCCGTGAGACTCTTTTCGAAATCCTCGATATGGAACGCGCCCTCGTCATCGACCGGCACCCAGACGAGCTTGGCTCCCTGCCGCTCCCGGATGAAATGCCAGGGTACGATGTTGGAGTGATGCTCCATGATGGAAACGACGATCTCGTCGCCCTCGCCGATCTTCGGCATGCCCCAGCCGTAGGCGACCGTATTGATCGCCTCCGTCGAATTCTTGGTGAAGACGATATCGTCCACCGAGGGGGCATTCAGGAAGCGGCGCACTTTTTCGCGAGCCGCCTCATACGCTTCCGTCGCCGCGTTGGAAAGGAAGTGCAGGCCGCGATGCACATTGGCATATTCCTCGGAATAAGCATGTGAAATCGCATCGATGACGACCCGCGGCTTCTGCGCCGACGCGCCGTTGTCGAGATAGACCAGCGGCTTGCCATGCACCGTTTTCGCCAGGATCGGGAAATCCCGGCGAATGGCTTCGACGTCATAGGCCGTTGCCGGCACGATCTTGTCCACGAGCTTTGCCTCCAATCAGGCGTGCTTTTCCAGCCATTCGGAGATAACGCCTTCCAGCGCCTCGACCAGGGCTTCGTCTTCCAGTTCCTCGACGATCTCCGCCACGAAGGCGTTGACCAGCATGGCGCGCGCCTTGTTCTTCGGAATGCCGCGCGCCATCAGGTAGTACAGATGATTGCCATCGATATCGGCAACGGTGGCGCCGTGGCCGCACTGCACGTCGTCGGCGAAGATCTCGAGTTCCGGCTTCACCGAGAATTCGGCATCGTCGGACATCAGCAGCGTATTGCAAGCCATGCGCGCGTCCGTCTTCTGTGCATCGGGCGCCACGCGAATCATGCCCTGGAAGACGCCGCGGGCGCGGTCGAAGACCACGTTGCGGACGATTTCCGTCGAGCCGGTATGCGGAACGTCATGGCCGAGCACCAGTGTCACGTCCGTATGGGTGTCGCCACCCAGCAGGTTGACGCCGCGAATCTTGAGATCGGCGCCCTCGCCCGTCACCTTGACGTGCAGTTCCTGGCGCACCAGCTTGCCGCCGGCATTGATGACGAACAGTCTCAGCCTGGCGTCCGTGCCGAGATCGACGCGGATCTGGCCGAGATGCGTATCCTCGCTTCCCTGCTCCTGCAGAATGATCCAGGTCACGTCGGCCCGCTCGCCGATCCTGACTTCGCTGACCGATGAGACGAGCGCAGCGGCACCCTCGACGGCCTGATGGCGCTCGATGAGCGTCGCCTTGACGTCGGCGCCGAAGTTGACAGGCAGGCGGCTATGAATCTGGCCGCCGGCATGGACGAATTGCACCTCCACGGGCGCCTCCAGCTCCGTGCCGTCGGGCAGATCGATGACATAGCCATCACGTACGAAGCTCGCATTGATGCGCCCGACGGCGTCATCCTTGCCGAGCGCTTCGAGTCCCGCGGCAGCCGTGCCGTTGACCAGGCTGTCGGCATAGCGTCCGACCGTCAGATTCTTGACGGTCGCCTTCTCGTTCGCCCTGCCCTGAAGAACGGTGAGAACGGAAGATCCCTCCACCGTCGGCGGCAGCGCCTCGACAAGGCCCTTGCCGATGTCGCTGGGAACCAGACGCAACAGGTTCTTGAAATCGGTGTAGTGCCAGGCCTCGACGCGGCGCGTCGGCAGGCCTGCGGTTTTCAGCTCGTCCAGCAGGCGGTCGCGGACGGCGAAGACTTCGCCATCGCCGGGCAGATCGCCCAACTGGTCGTTATACGCCTCGATCAACGCCGTTTCCGCAGCGGTCAGGCGGTTCGTCGTCTGAATGTTCATCGACGTGTCCTTTCCGCCCCGATCAGGCTGCTGCTCCGATGATGTCGGCATAGCCGTTGGCTTCGAGCTCATGTGCCAGCGTCTTGTCGCCGGACTTGATCACCTGGCCCTTGTAGAGGACGTGAACGGTGTCCGGAACGATATAGTCGAGCAGGCGCTGATAGTGGGTGATGACGATCACGGCGCGGTCGGGCGAACGCAGCGCGTTGACGCCATCGGCGACGATCTTCAAGGCGTCGATGTCGAGACCGGAATCGGTTTCGTCGAGCACGCAAAGCTTCGGCTCGAGCAGCGCCATCTGCAGGATTTCGGCGCGCTTCTTTTCACCGCCGGAGAAGCCGACGTTCAGCGGGCGCTTCAGCATGTCCATGTTGATCTGCAGCTTGGCCGCGGCGTCCTTGACGCGGCGGATGAAATCCGGCGTCGTCAGTTCGTCTTCGCCGCGTGCCTTGCGCTGTTCGTTCAGGGCCACCTTCAGGAACTGCATGGTGGCGACACCCGGAATTTCGACCGGATACTGGAAGGCCAGGAAGATGCCCTTGGCGGCGCGCTCGGCAGCGTCGAGCTCCAGAATGCTCTCACCGTTATAAAGGATGTCGCCTTCGGTGACTTCGTAATCGTCACGGCCGGCGAGAATGTAGGACAGCGTCGACTTGCCGGAGCCGTTCGGGCCCATGATGGCGGCAACTTCGCCCGCCTTCACGGTCAGGTTCAGGCCACGGATGATCTCGGTGCCGTCTTCGGCGATACGGGCGTGCAGGTTCTTGATCTCAAGCATTGTAGAATCCTAACGAAGGAATGGACGTGCGGCGCGCTCGGCGCGCCAGAACTGGTTTGTATGCGAATGTCAGCCGACGCTGCCTTCGAGCGAGATACCGATCAGCTTTTGCGCTTCGACGGCGAATTCCATCGGCAGCTCCTGCAACACTTCCTTGACGAAGCCGTTGACGATCAGCGCGATCGCCGCTTCCTCGGGAATGCCGCGCTGCAGGCAGTAGAACAGCTGGTCTTCGGAAATCTTCGAGGTCGTCGCCTCATGCTCGAACTGAGCGGACGAATTCTTCGCCTCGATGTAGGGCACCGTATGCGCACCGCACTTGTCGCCGATCAGCAACGAATCGCATTGCGTGAAATTGCGGGCGTTGGTCGCGCGGCGATGGGCCGAGACCTGACCGCGATAGGTGTTCTGCGAGACGCCGGCGGCGATACCCTTGGAGATGATGCGGCTCGACGTGTTCTTGCCGAGATGGATCATCTTCGTGCCGCTATCGACCTGCTGATGGCCGTTCGAAACCGCGATCGAGTAGAACTCGCCGCGGCTGTCGTCGCCACGCAGGATGCAGGACGGATATTTCCAGGTGATGGCGGAGCCGGTCTCGACCTGCGTCCAGGAGATCTTGGAACGGTGGCCGCGGCAATCGCCACGCTTGGTGACGAAGTTGTAGATGCCGCCCTTGCCGTGCTTGTCGCCCGGATACCAGTTCTGCACCGTCGAATACTTGATCTCGGCATCATCGAGCGCAACCAGTTCCACGACAGCGGCGTGCAGCTGGTTTTCGTCGCGCTGCGGCGCCGTGCAGCCTTCGAGATAGGAAACGTAAGCTCCCTCTTCGGCGATGATCAGCGTGCGTTCGAACTGGCCGGTGTTCTTTTCGTTGATGCGGAAGTAGGTCGACAGTTCCATCGGGCAACGAACACCCTTCGGCACGAAGACGAACGAACCGTCGGTGAAGACGGCCGAATTCAGCGTCGCATAGAAATTGTCCGTCGTCGGCACGACGGAGCCGAGATATTTGCGCACGAGATCCGGATGCTCGCGAATGGCTTCCGAGATCGACATGAAGATCACGCCGGCCTTCTTCAGCTCTTCCTTGAAGGTGGTGACAACCGAAACGGAATCGAACACGGCATCGACCGCGATCTTCGACTGTTTGACGCCGGCAAGGATTTCCTGCTCACGCAAGGGAATGCCGAGCTTCTCATAGACCTTCAGAAGCTCCGGATCGACCTCCTCAAGCGAGGTCGGTCCCGACGTACTCTTCGGCGCGGCATAATAATAAATGTCGTTGAAGTCGATCTTCGGATAGTCGACGCGCGCCCAGGTGGGCTCTTCCAGCGTCAGCCAGCGGCGATAGGCGTCGAGGCGCCATTCCAGCATCCATTCCGGCTCCTGCTTCTTGGCGGAGATGAAGCGGATGATGTCTTCGGAGAGACCCTTGGGAGCCTTTTCCACCTCGATGTTGGTCTCGAAACCATACTTATACTGGTCCACGTCGATCTGGCGAACCTGATCGACCGTTTCCTGGACTGCAGGCATTTCGTTCTCCAATCTCGCCGGATCCAAGGTCCGGCAGCTTGTCAACGTTGCGGCAGACTTATGTCTGCCCCCTATGTAGTCGGCCAAAAGGGATTTTTCATCCCGCTTGGCAAGCGGAAAATTGTGTTTCCGCAAAATTGTGGCCGTCAGGCCGCCGCGCCCGCCAGCTTGCGCCTGCCGGCGATCCGGGCCAAAACCGCGATTGCCCGGTCAATATCGGCTTCCGTCGTGGCAGGTCCCAGCGAAATGCGGAGAGCTCCGAGCTTGGGGTCGCACCCCATCGCCGCGAGCACATGGCTCTCGCCGACCTTGCCGGACGAGCAGGCGGAGCCGGCCGATATGGCGACACCTTCGAGATCGAAGGCGATCTGGCCGGTCTCGGATTTCAACCCCGGCAGGGTAAAGAAGCAGGTGTTCGGAACGCGGCCGGTCTTTTCCCCATGGATGATCACATCCGGCGCGACCTGCCGCATGCCGTCTTCCAGCCGGTCCCGCAATCGGGTGATTGCGACATTCCGGGCTTCGAACTCTTCAAGCGCGGCACCAGCTGCCGCGCCGAAGCCGATGATAGCAATCGTATTTTCCGTGCCCGAGCGATGGCCCTTCTCCTGCCCGCCGCCGTGGATCAGCGGCTTCGGCATCAGCACCTCGCCGCGCGTGACGAGCGCGCCTGCACCCTTTGGGCCGCCGATCTTGTGCGAGGACACGATCAGGAAATCCGCGCCGATGGCATTGATATCGAGCGGAACGCGACCAGCTGCCTGAACGGCATCCACCACAAAGAGACCGCCCGCGGCCTGGACCAGCTTGGCCGCTTCGGCGACGGGCTGGAGAATTCCGGTCTCGTTGTTGGCGAGCATGATCGCGACCATCGGTAGACCGCTTGCCTTGTCATGGGAGACCAGCAGGCCTTCGAGCACAGCAAGATCGACCGTCCCATCCCTCGTTACCGGGATTTCGGTGACATCATCCCCGGCAAAGCGACCGCCTTCGCGCACGGCCGGATGCTCGACGGCGGATACATAAAGATGGTTGACTGTCAGCGGCGTCCGCCCCATGCGAAATTCCGGCGTCAGCACCATGTTGGCCGCTTCGGTGGCGCCGCTGGTGAAAATCACATGGGCCGGTTCCGCGCCCGTCAAGCTTGCAACCTGCCGGCGTGCGGCCTCGACAGCAGCGCGCGCCGCCCTACCTTCGCCATGAACTGAATTGGGGTTGCCTTGAATATCCATCGCACGCAGCATTGCATCGCGCGCCGCCGGATGAAGCGGCGCAGTAGCATTCCAATCGAGATAAAGGCGTGTTGCCGCCATAATCTTCTTCCTGCGCGACGTTGCTTTGCTGCGGCCGGCTCATTTTCCTTGAAATTTCAGCCGAGCATGCCTTATGACACGTTCCACAAACCGTTGCACACACAACGCGCGGAACACCGCATCAAGTTTCGAATTGTTCTAAACTGCGTTCTAGAAAAGATGAGCGCATTCGTCAAGTCAACTTGCTGCGTGCCGTTGGGTTTGAACGCAGAAAAAGAAGAGCCGGAGTATCGATGCCCGAAGTAATTTTCAACGGCCCCGCTGGTCGCCTTGAAGGCCGCTATCAACCCTCCAAGGAGAAGAGCGCCCCAATCGCGATTATTCTTCATCCCCACCCGCAATTCGGCGGCACGATGAACAATCAGGTCGTCTACCAGCTCTTCTATATGTTCCAGAAGCGCGGTTTCACGACGCTTCGTTTCAATTTCCGCGGCATCGGCCGCAGCCAGGGCGAGTTCGATCACGGCGCCGGCGAGCTTTCCGACGCGGCATCGGCCCTCGATTGGGTCCAGAGCCTTCATCCTGACTCCAAGAGCTGCTGGGTTGCCGGCTATTCCTTCGGCGCCTGGATCGGCATGCAGCTGCTCATGCGCCGCCCGGAGATCGAAGGTTTCATGTCGATCGCGCCGCAGCCGAACATCTACGATTTCTCCTTCCTCGCCCCCTGTCCGTCGTCCGGCCTGATCATCAACGGCGACGCCGACAAGGTCGCGCCCGAAAAGGACGTCAACGGCCTCGTCGAGAAGCTGAAGACGCAGAAGGGCATCCTCATCACGCACAAGATCGTGTCAGGCGCCAACCACTTCTTCAACGGCCAGGTCGAAACGCTGCTGGGCGAATGCGAGGATTATCTCGACCGCCGCCTGAACGGCGAGCTGGTGCCGGAACCGGCGGCCAAGCGCATCCGCTGACGCACGTCGCGCAGGATCGAAGACCTGAAGCGCAGGAAGCGGATCCGAAGGATCGCGGCGCGCTTCAGGAACACTCGCCCTTTACCGGGCCATTCTGAAAGTCGGGCACAGAATCCCGTCGATGGTTAGCGGCGGGTGGTCCTGCATGCCGATCTTTCGCAAGACGCGTTGCGATGCGGAATTTTCCGGATGGGTGAAGGCGATGAACTGCCTGGCAAAACCGCGCCTGAAGAACCATTGCGCCAGCGCATCGGCAATTTCGGTCGCATAGCCGTTGCCCCAGGCATTCTGCCATATCGAATAGCCGAGTTCGAACTCGCCCCTGCCATCTTCCTCGTGAAAACGCGAAAAGCCGGCCCGGCCGATAAAGCGGCCGTCCTCGCGCCTTAGCAGCTTGTATTTGGTCACGCCGTCACGCGCCTGTTCGCCAAACCAGCTCTTCAGCCGCTCCTCCGCCTTTTCCAGTGTCCACGGGGCCGCACCGGAAAGATAGCGTGTCGTCTCGATCGTCGAATGCAGCTGCCGAATCAGCTCGGCATCGCCCTTGTCCCACATCGTCAGCACAAGACGCGGAGTTTCGAGTATGGTGGCATCACTCATCTGCTTACCCATTTTCGCAACAGCAATAAAAACCTGCGGCACGTTTCCGCCATGCCGCCATGAATTGGCGAAGACGTGTTACATGGAGCGCATAATTTCAAAACGTGCAAGCAGGGACCGTCCATCCGCGGTTCAGTCTCGGCGGCCCGTGAGCGCACTCGCGGGAATGAAAATTGCCTGAGAAACACGGCTGCAATCTGCCGCGGCACCCGAAACTTTGACGTAACGCCCACCAAAATGATGACGTGTGGGTAAATCGGTGCTAAACGCGCCCCGCGACATTTCAACAACAGCGACTTCGCCGCATCCTCCACGGATGCAGCTTCGAGAGACCAAAATCATGGCTGAGTTCAAATCCGATTTCCTGCGCACCCTGCAAGAGCGCGGCTTCATTCATCAGATTTCCGATGAAGCCGGCCTCGATGCCCTCTTCGCCAAGGAAACCGTGACGGCCTATATCGGCTTCGATCCGACGGCGCCGAGCCTGCATGCCGGCTCGCTGATCCAGATCATGATGCTGCACTGGATGCAGGCCACAGGCCACCGGCCTCTCTCGCTGATGGGCGGCGGCACCGGCATGGTCGGCGACCCCTCCTTCAAGGAAGAGTCCCGCCAGCTCATGACGATCGATACGATCGAAAGCAACATCGCTTCGATCAAGCGCTGCTTCTCGAATTACCTCAACTATGGCGAAGGCCCGAAAGACGCGTTGATGATCAACAACGCCGAATGGCTGCGTTCGCTGAACTACCTCGAATTCCTGCGCGACGTCGGCCGCCACTTCTCGGTCAACCGTATGCTGTCCTTCGACAGCGTCAAGACGCGCCTCGACCGCGAGCAATCGCTGTCCTTCCTCGAATTCAACTACATGATCCTGCAGGCATACGATTTCGTCGAGCTGGCCAAGCGCTACGATTGCCGTCTGCAGATGGGCGGCTCGGATCAGTGGGGCAACATCGTCAACGGCATCGACCTCGGCCACCGCATGGGGACGCCGCAGCTCTTCGCGCTGACCTCGCCCTTGCTGACGACGGCCTCGGGCGCCAAGATGGGCAAGTCCGCCACCGGCGCGGTCTGGCTGAATGCCGACCTGCTCTCGGCCTACGACTTCTGGCAATACTGGCGCAACACCGAAGACGCCGACGTTTCGCGCTTCCTGAAGCTCTACACGACGCTCCCGATGGACGAGATCACCCGCCTCTCGGCGCTCGCCGGTTCCGAGATCAACGAGGTCAAGAAGATCCTCGCGACCGAGGTGACGGCAATCCTGCATGGCCGCGCCGCAGCCGAACAGGCGGCCGAAACGGCGCGCAAGACCTTCGAGGAAGGCGGCCTGTCCGAAAACCTGCCGTCGATCGACGTTCCCGCTTCCGAACTCGACGCCGGCATGGGGCTTCTCTCCCTCATCGTGCGCGCCGGCCTTGCCGCCTCCAACGGCGAAGCTCGCCGCCACGTTCAGGGTGGCGCGGTGCGCATCAACGATGAAGCCGTCAGCGACGAGCGCAAGGTCATCGGCAGTGGCGAAATCACGGCCGACGGCGTCATCAAGCTGTCGCTCGGCAAGAAGAAGCATATTCTGATCCGCCCGGCCGCCTGAGCTGCCGGACAGCCCTGGGACGAACAAAGCCGGCGTATCCCCGCCGGCTTTGTTGCTTTCTGCCGCTTTGCGCGATCGCGCGATCCATGGGTCGCCTTGCCTGAAGCAATTCGGCAGCGGCATGTGTCGGATCACGGCCTGCCCGCTCGTTGATCCCCAGTGAGGACATGATCGCGCGGGCGCTCTGGGCCGCGCCTCCGGGCCAATTGTCCGATATTGCCGGCGTAAGACAAGCGCTGGCAAGGCAATATGGAGCGGATGCCGCTGCCCCGTCACCGTTCAAAGACATCTGGTGCGGATCAGCCAGAACGGCACCGCTCCTTTCTGGCGCCTCGTGGACCCCGATCGGCCATTCGCCCGACGCATGGCCGGCGGAGCGGACCGCATACACCAACGATTGGCGGAGGAAAAATGATCTGCCGTGCAGTGCCCCCGTCATCGAACGCGAGCCGGCGGCCGGCACGCAATCAGCCCGATCAATATTCGAATATCTGCCTGAACACGCCCGGCGCGATGATCGATAGCGGGTTGATCTGCATGTTCGGCTTGTCGAAGCTGCCGGTCAGCCGGAAGGTGATGCCGATCAGGCCGCGGTCGCTGCCGTTGCCCAGGATGAATCCGACGATCGGGACTTCCGCGAACAGCCGGTTCAGGCCATAGGCAGGCATGAAGGTGCCGGTCAGGTCCATCTTGCCATTGGCATCCTTCAGTGTGCCCTGGAATGTCGCGCCGACCTGCACGCCGCGCACGACGCCGTTTTCGACCGAAAGCGCGCCGTCACGCATGACGAGCCGCGCGAAGCCGCGCCCGAAGCTTTGCGAACGCGTATCGATATTCTGCTTCACAGCCGAGTTCAGGCTCTTTCCATTCTTGCCGCTCGGCGTCGAGACGATGGTCGAGAGCTTCTTTTCATCGATGATCGCGAAGTTGCGGAGATCCAGCGAGCCATCCCAATCGTCCTGTCCGATCGAGCGCAGCGACAAATTCAACAGGCCGCCCTTCAGGTGCTTGTAAAGATCGGTAAAGCGCGCCACCGCACCGGCGTCGCCGCTTGTGATGCGGATGACACCGTTGCTGCCCTTGCTCATCTGCGTGACGAGCGCCTCGCCGCTGCGCGTCACGCCGGAAAAATCCGCAGCCGTGGTTTTGCCGCCGGCGATGGAATAGACGCCCTTCAGATTACCGATCGTCTCGTCGTTGAAGCCGATAACCTTGTCGAGGTTGGCCCGAACGGTCGCACTCGCCGCCTCATCGCTTCCCGAACCCTGCTGTCCGCCGGATGTCGATGTCTTCAGGCGGGCGAGGATCGGACGGATATCCGCAGAATTGCCCGACACGGAAACGTCATAACCACCGCCCCTGCTCCGCTTCACCGACAGCGCAAAATCGTCGAGCGCCGAGAGCTTCACGCTGTCGAAGCTGGCCGACGACAGGCTTCCCTTGCTGATCAGAAGATCGCCGCCGACACCGAAGCCATCCCCCTTGAGCGTGAAGTTCTTCAAGGCGGTCTGGCTATCCGGTCCGGACGCCTCGAACTGAGCCGTCGCCGGAATACCGACTCCCTTCGACCAGCCGACCCATGGAACCGTGAGCGTTGCCTTGCCGAGATCGACCTTGACCCCCTGGCGATCGTCGTCGATGCGGGTCAGCTCCACCTTGACAGGCCCGTCGATCATATCGCGCAGGCCCGGCAAAACCGCATTGCGTTGCGTATCGCTGAGCGTCGCCGTTATCACGCGACTGCGCTTGGCGGTCGATTTGCTGTCGGTCGGCTCCACCATGTCGATCTGCGCGGGAATGCCATCGATCTGCGCCTGCGCCTGTAGATGCACGGATTGCGGATCGGCCGAAATCTCGCCACTGAGATTGCTGATCTTGCGATTGTTCATCGGCTTCAGCAAATCGACGTTGTTGAGTTCGAGCTTCGCCTGCCAATCCGGCGGCGGCGGATTCTGGTCGTTGATCAGCCCGATCCTGGCATCGACCTTGGCAACGATCTTTCCGTTGAAATCGTCGGGCTTGAACTCGGTCCTCTGCAGCACCTCGAGAGGCTTGTACGTCAGAAGTTCGCCTATGGCGTCGCCGGAACCGGATATCGTCAGCGCGAGATCGGCCATCAGCGGCTTGTCGTAGGTGGCCGGTATCGAGAAGCTGCTGTCATTCAGCGTGATCGTTCGCCCGGTCGGAAAATAGGAGGTGGCCGTGTCGATATCGACATTCATAACCGGACCGGTCAGATCGAAATGGGCCTTGGCATCGCGCAGCGGCGGAATCTCGCCGGGCACGTTCAGGCGGGCTCCGTCGACGTCGAAGGCGATATGCAGCTCGTTCTTGCCTAGCTGCAGCTTGCCGCTTTGCGCCGCCTCCCTCAGCCTTCCTGCGGGAATGAAAACGGATATGACGGCATTGCTTACCGAACCGCCGAAGAGGTTGCCCTCGACCCAGGTCCTGGGCTTCGATCCCATCCAGTACGGCCACAGCTGTTTGACGACCGTCGTGTCCAGCTTGTCGGCGCGGCCGCCGAAACTGATCTCCGGCGAGCTGTCGCCGAGCTTCATATGCAGGGAGCCGAACAGCGCGCCTTGCGGCGTGGATATGCCGAGATTGTCGACCTGGAGTTCCTTGGTCGCGGCCAGGAAGCGCCCTACGGCGCGACCATCGAAGCTGACCGGCTTTTCCCCCGATATGGATGAGGCGGCAATCCCGTTCTTGATCACGAAATCAACGCCGAATCCCTTGCCCGCGCTGGCATCGATACGATCGAGATCGATGAGCGCGCCGGAGAAAGGAACCATGGTGCGGACGAATTGTACCTTCGACGGAGCGATCTCCAGCGTCTGGTGATCGAAATTGTAGGCGAGGTTGATGTTGCCTTGCGTCAGTTCCTCCTCGTCGCGATCCATATAGATCACGCCGGGCTGAACGTCGACGGAAGCCTCGAGCTTCGGATCGACGCCCGAGCCGCCTTTGACGGCCGAAAGCGTGACGTCGGCAAAGCTCATGATGCCCTGCCGCGGCGTGCCGTTTGGATCGTAGGCCATCGTCAGCGGCTTGAGGTCGAGATTGGAGATTTTCGCGATCAGCGAGGAACTATGGCCCGCCTCCTGCTGATTCGCCTTCACATCCAAAGTCGCAACGGACCCATTGACGGCAACCTTGCCATAGAGATGCAGCAAATTCGGCTCGGCGCGTTCGAAGGTCAGATTGTCGACCACAAGGGAGATGGGATCGCCTTCCTGACGCGCCAGCTTCATGGAGAAGCCGGAAATACGCACGGAGTTCGTTCCCCCGCGCTGCACGAAATGCTCCAGAAAATCCAGATTGTCGAAGGCTGCGTTCAACGCCAGCGGCAGCGCGTCGACGCGCAAGGCCGTCCGATCGACCGGATCTCCCTGCGGCAGCAGCGACGTATCGAGCGCAATGCCCTCCGCCGCCACGCTGGCCACTTCGACCCGTCCCTCGATGAGCGCCAGCGGATCCAGCTCCATGTTGACGGTCGACATCGTAGAAAGATGCTTGCCGCTGTCCTGATCGAGGACATTCACGTCGCGCGCTTCCAGCGCCAGCCGCAAGCCGGACGTGAACCGGACCGCGGCCGCACCGACTTCGGCCTTGTAACGCGGCCCGATGGCCTGATCGAGCGCCGTCTGCGCCTTCTGCGACAACGGCTCGTCGAAAAGGCCGCTTTCGATGGTTGCGATGACCGCGCCCAGGATGATGCCGAGAAATGCGAAGAAAACCAGCGTCATCCGGCAGACATGCCAGACATGCGAGCGACTGCGGCGAGAGCGCTCCGGCACATGAACGATCAATGGATCTTCGACCTGAGCGGACGGCAGATGGTCGAGCGACACGAGATCCTTTTTGCGGAATGTTACCTTTTCGCCTCGGATCACTCCTGTGCGTGCCTTTCGCTCTTCTCGATTTTTTTGGTGACGCTGCGTCCCATTGGACGGCATACGTGGGCAGTATATATGGCTTCCATTAAGTGTCATCCAAAAAACCGGCAAAAGAAAGGTTTTCCCGTGACGGAAATTTTTCCAGTTCAACTAGACATTGGCGACAAAGCACCGGATTTCGATCTTCCGCGCGATGGCGGCGGGCGCATACGTCTTGCCGATTTTGCATGAAAACCGCTGGTCGTCTATTTCTACCCCAAGGACGACACCTCGGCCTGCACGACCGAATCGATTTCCTTCACGGCGCTCGCAGCCGATTTCGACAAGGCGGGCACCGCCCTTCTCGGCGTCTCGCCGGACTCGGTGAAAAGCCACGACAAGTTCGTCAGGAAACACGCGCTTTCCGTTCCGCTTGCGTCGGACGAGGAAAAGACGATGGCGATCGCCTATGGCGTCTGGCGGGAAAAGAGCATGTATGGCCGCACCTATATGGGGGTTGTGCGCTCGACCTTCCTGATCGCCGCCGACGGCCGAATCGCCAGGATTTGGGACAAGGTCAAGGTTGCGGGACATGCCGAGGCCGTTCTGGCGGCTGCGAAGGAACTCTGACGGCATGGCCAGTCCCGAAACGATCACCTCGCTGCGCGGCGGCGCCATCGCCGCCATCCGGTCGGCCGACCTCGACCTGAAAACCACGCTTGCCCAGGAATCGGCAACACGCTGGTTTGCCCGCACCCTGTCTCTGCGCTCGCCGCTCGATCCGCCGCTGGCCGACCGCCCGGGCCGGCCCGACAGACCGGAGCTCGTTCCGCCGAAACATATGGAAAAACGGTCTCTGCATACGCTCAAGGGCCGCATCGCACTGCTCCACGCCATCGCCCATATCGAGCTCAATGCCGTCGATCTTGCGCTGGATATCGTCGCCCGTTTCGCGACCGGGCCCGTTCCGAATTCGTTTTTCGACGGCTGGATGCAGGTTGCCTTCGAGGAAGCGAAGCATTTTCGCATGGTGCGCGCCCGCCTGCGCGAATTGGGCGCCGACTACGGCGATCTGCCGGCTCATGACGGCCTGTGGCAGGCGGCCCATGCGACCCGCACCGATCTGACGGCCCGCCTCGCCGTCGTGCCGCTGATCCTCGAAGCCAGAGGGCTGGACGTGACGCCGGCGCTGCAGGCGAAGATGCGCGAAACCGGCGACCTGGAAAGCGCCGCCATCCTCGACGTCATCTACAATGACGAGAAAGGCCATGTGGCCGTCGGCGCCAAATGGTTCCGCTTCCTGTGCGCGCGCGAGAAACGCGATCCGGCCCGGACCTTCCAGGAACTGGTGCGTGCCAACTTCCGCGGCTCGCTGAAGGCGCCGTTCAACGATATCGCCCGCGCGGAAGCAGGGTTGACACCCTCCTTCTATCGTTCACTCACATCCACAAGCAATGCATAATCTACTAAAATCAAAGGACTTTTCCAGTATCTAGCATAGGCCCGGAAAGCATTCGTTAACCATAATGGCGTGTACTTCCAACGAATGCCACAAGGCATCGATTGGGAGAGTCTCGGTGACAGCAAAGCCTCAAAACCGGGTTTTCGGCAAACAGCAGCGACATCACACCATCATCCTCGCGAGCGGCGATACGGTCCGCCACATGACCGTGCGTCCGTGGATGGCAGCGGTTGCCGTCTGCCTGGTCGGGATCTTTTCGATCGGCTATCTCCTGGCGACGTCCTACCTCGTATTGCGGGACGACCTGATCGGTGCGACCATGGCCCGGCAGGCGCGCATGCAATATGACTATGAAGATCGTATCGCCGCCCTGCGTGCCCAGGTCGACCGCGTCACGTCCCGCCAGCTTCTCGATCAGCAGGTGGTGGAGGAAAAGGTCGACAAGCTGATCGAGCAGCAGCAACAGCTGACCTCACGCAACAGCAAACTCGGCACCTTGCTCGACAGAGCGGAAAGCTCCGGCCTGACGGACAAGAGCCAGCATCCGGATGCGAATGCGGACGCCCCGAAGAACGAACATGCCCAGCTGACATCGTCCAAGGCGATCGAGAAGCTTCTTCTCGGCGGCAAGCCGGCCGACGTCACGCCCGACAATTCCACCCTCGCCTATGTTCCGGCCCCGGAAACGGTCGCCGATCGCGCCGACCGCGTTTTTTCAAAGGTGACGCTGTCGCTGAAGCATATAGAGCAGGATCAGCTGACCCGAATCCGCAACCTCACGGCCGACGCTTCCGAAACAGCCGGTGAAATCCAGGCGATCATGCAGAATGTCGGGGTCAAGGTTCCGGGCGCGGTCGCAGCGACGAATGGCGGCGATGCGGACGAGGGCGTGGGCGGCCCCTATGTGCCGCCGGAAAACGTCGATCAGTTCGAGCAGTCCATGGCTGACCTCGACACCGCATTGACGCATCTGGAAACGGTGCGGGGCGCGGCGGAAAGCCTGCCTTTCCGCAATCCGGCGGCGGGCAAGCTCATCACCAGTCCTTTCGGCAACCGCAAGGACCCGTTCTTCGGCACGCTGGCGCTCCACACGGGGACCGATTTCCACTTCAGCCCGGGCGAAAAGGTCAAAGCCACCGCGCCCGGCAGGATCACCGTGGCCGGGTGGACCGGCGGCTACGGCAACATGGTGGAGATCGACCACGGCGACGGCATCTCCACGCGCTACGGCCATATGGAACAGGTGCTCGTCAAGATCGGCGACAAGGTCGGCGCGGGCGACGTGGTCGGCCTTGCCGGCAGCACCGGGCGCTCCACCGGAACGCATCTGCACTATGAAGTACGCGAGAACGGGCACCCGGTAGACCCGATGTATTTCATCAACGCCGGCACGAAACTCGCAAGTTACGTCAGCGGACTGGGCGCAATTTAGCTGCTGGAATTGTGACAAACGCGCAACAAAGATGGCACTAATCCAAAAATTGCGTCATGAATGAACTTCAGGTCCGTTGCGGCTCCTGCTTTCCTTGACTTCCCGGGTATTTGGTTCTATGTCGCGCAGCATTGCGGCATGCTCCTGCGTGTCGACTCATGGTGTTCGACCGAACCAAGACGGAATTAGTTTTCCCTTTGACAACATTTGCTGACCTTGGCCTGAGCCAAAAAGTCCTTTCCGCGGTAACTGACGCGGGTTACACCACACCGACTCCGATCCAGGCCGGTGCCATCCCGTTTGCGCTTCAGCGCCGCGACATCTGCGGCATCGCCCAGACCGGAACCGGCAAGACGGCCTCTTTCGTGCTGCCGATGCTGACGCTGATCGAGAAGGGCCGCGCTCGCGCACGCATGCCGCGCACGCTGATTTTGGAGCCGACGCGCGAACTGGCGGCGCAGGTCGCCGAAAACTTCGAGAAATACGGCAAGAACCATCGCCTGAACATTGCCCTGCTGATCGGCGGCGTTTCCTTCGAAGAGCAGGATCGCAAGCTTGAGCGTGGCGCCGATGTGCTGATCTGCACGCCCGGCCGCCTGCTGGACCATTTCGAACGCGGCAAGCTTCTGATGAGCGGCGTCGAGATCTTCGTCATCGACGAGGCCGACCGCATGCTCGATATGGGCTTCATCCCGGATATCGAGCGTATCGCCAAGCTCATTCCCTTTACGCGCCAGACGCTGTTCTTCTCTGCAACGATGCCGGCTGAAATCCAGAAACTGGCAGATCGCTTCCTGCAGAACCCCGAGCGGGTCGAAGTGGCCAAGCCTGCATCCACGGCCAAGACCGTGACGCAGCGTTTCGTCGCCTCGCACGGCAAGGATTACGAGAAGCGCGCCACATTGCGCGATCTCATCCGCGCCCAGACGGATCTCAAGAACGCGATCATCTTCTGCAACCGCAAGAAGGATGTGGCTGATCTCTTCCGTTCGCTCGAGCGCCACGGCTTCTCGGTCGGCGCATTGCACGGTGACATGGACCAGCGCTCGCGCACGACCATGTTGCAGAATTTCCGTGACGGCCAGATTCAGCTTCTCGTCGCTTCCGATGTCGCGGCACGCGGTCTCGATCTTCCCGATGTCGGCCACGTCTTCAATTTCGATGTTCCGATCCATTCGGAAGATTACGTTCACCGCATCGGCCGCACCGGTCGCGCCGGTCGTTCCGGCGCTGCGTTCACCATCGTCACGAAGCGCGACACCAAACATGTCGACGCGATCGAGAAGCTGATCGGCGAAGACGTCCAGTGGCTGAACGGCGACCTTTCGGCGCTTCCGCCGGCGGAAGAGAGCGCGGACGACAATCGTTCCTCGCGCCGCCGCGATCCCAAGGGCAAAGGCCGCGACCGCGATCGCAGCCGTGGAGGCCGCAGCGCCTCGAGTCATAAATCTGATATCGACGTCGAGGATAATGGCGTCGCAGTGATCGAAGCAGCACCAGCAAAGGCCGAAAGCGTGAAGAACGAGCGCAAGTCTGAGAACAACAAATCCCATAACGGTTCTCGCAACAGCCACCGGCCCTTCCCCGCTGCCAACGACGATCATCGCGAGCGCCGCAACCGCTACCGCGACCAGGACGACGGCCCGACGCCGGTTGGTTTCGGCGACGACATCCCGGCTTTCATGCTCATCGTGGCAAACGCCAAGGCCTGATAAACCTCGTCTGCCGCCATCCGAGTTCCTACGCCGGAAGGCGCGGCAAATTGCGGAATCCCGGCATGGGCAAACCCGGCATCGATTTCCCAGGATTGGGGACCGGCCTCGCAATATTGCGGGACGGGAAGATTTTGCTTTATCGACGCCTGAAAGCGCCCGAAGCTGGCTGTTGGAGCATCGTCGGCGGCAAGGTCGACCATATGGAGCCTGCCGCCAAAGCTGCCATCCGTGAGGCGGAAGAGGAAAGCGGCCTTTCGATTGGCCGCATCGACTATCTCTGCACCGAGGAGGTCATTGTCGCAGCCGACCGCCAGCACTGGATTTCGCTGATCTATGTCTGCCGCGATTTTTCCGGCGAGCCGCGCCTGATGGAGCCGGACAAACTCTCCGATTTCGGCTGGTTCGGCCGCGACGATCTGCCGTCTCAGCTTTCCGATTTCGCCAAGGCAACCATCGCTCATCTGGGCGCGGAAGACTTCCACTAACCTCCAAGAGGCAGTCCGACCTTCCGGACGCGCCGATTGCGCGCCCAATCCATGCTCCGTGACAACCGAATCTCCCGCGTCTTCGTTCCGACGCCGTGCGTCACATGTTCTTCATCGTCTCCGGTTAGGCAGGCCGAAATCCGGAGACCATAAAATGAATTCGACCGCACAGCCCAGGCACCCCAAAATCGCGGAGACCGTGATCCATCAAACGGCGAGCATAAGAGATTCGCATATAGGAAAATGCTGCGAAATCCTGGCGGACACATCTCTGCACACGGTCGAACTCGGGGATTACTCCTACATGGGCCCTCGCTGCATCGCCGGAGACGCGATAATTGGAAAGTTCTGCGCCATTGCTGCACAAGTGCGGATCGGCGCCCCCAATCACCCCATGGACCACCCGTCCATGCACCGCTTCACCTATTGCCCGGAATATTACTCTGCGGAAGCTGTGCGCGACGTTTCCTTTTTTGATCGGCGCAGGCAGGATCGCGCCATCATTGGCAACGACGTCTGGATCGGTCACGGCGTCATTGTCCTGCCGGGTGTAAACGTTGGAGACGGCGCCGTTCTCGCGGCAGGGGCGGTCGTCACCAGGAACGTCGAGCCATACACCGTCGTCGGCGGCGTTCCCGCCAAATTCATTCGCGAGCGGTTTACGCGAGCCATCGCCGAGAAACTTGGCTCTATCGCCTGGTGGGATTGGCCGTTCGAGACCATCATGGAACGGCTCGAGGACTTTCAATCAAGCGACATCGAGGCTTTTTGCGAACGCTGGTCCTAAGACATGTTTGGCACTTTCGCTCGCCATGCTTCATTTATCCGAACGTAACGCCGCCTCGTAGGCAAGCCTTACCCAGTGCGCCATGACGTCAGGATCATCGAACGCATCGTCGGGGACAGACCAGTAGGGCATGTTGATGGCCTTGCCCTTCTTGCCTTCATAGGCCCAGCGCCGCGCGCCGGCTGCTTCGAACTCGGAAGCGCTGACATCGTCCGCCTTCAGAAGAATCTCGTCAGCCACTTCGAGCGCCAGGATCCGACCCATATGATAGATCCCCTTGCCGCCGAACATCCGCTTGATGGCGATCGGTCCAAGCGACTGAAACATTTCCTCGATATCGACATTGTCCATCCCCTTACCCCTTCAAGACGCCGCCGGCGGCGACAACCGCCTCGGGCGTATCGACATCGAGATGAGCCGCCTCGCCGATCTCGATGTCCACAACCGGAAGTCCCGATGTTTCGATGATATGCCGTGCGCCGACATCGCCCTCGAGCCGCATCACGGCATTCAGGACCGATTTTGGCAGGATGACCGGGTTGCCGCGTTTGCCGCCGGAAACCGCCCGCACGATCGCCTGCCCATTCGCCTGCCGGAAAGCGCCAATCAGGGCTTCGAGATCGCCGCTGGTGACGCCGGGCATATCGGCAAGCATGACGAGAACGCCATCGGCCCTTTGCGCCGCCTGAGTGCCGACGCCCGTAACCAGCGAACTCGCCATCCCTGAAGCATAATCCGGATTGAATAACCGCTCGATGGCCAGATCGCGCAACGCATCCCCGATCTCGTCGTGCCGATGTCCGGTGACTGCGACGATATCGGATGCGCCGCTGGCAACGGCGGTCAGTGCCGAACGGCGAACCAGCGGCACGCCGCCGAATTCGGCCAGCAGCTTGTGCGCACCGCCCTCGCCCATGCGGCTAGCCTTTCCTGCCGCCAGCAAGACGATGGCGACCGATATCCGCGACGGCGGTTTGGTGGCGATGTCGCGCGGTCGCGGCCGCGATTGAATTTCCATGAGCAACCCTCCGACGCCCATGCCGGTAATGTCTTGCGGCGTAGGTCGTTCGCCGGCTAATATACGATCCAGAACCCAGTCGAAACCGTTTTCCTTCGGGCTGCGCGCGCATCCGGGCGCCCCCACGACATAAACATCGCCGACCCTGCCAATCACAAGGAGATTGCCGGGATCGACGGGCATGCCGACATGAATGACCTCGCCGCCGGCGAGCCGGATCGCCGCCGGAATGACGTCGCCGGCATCGATGACAGCGGAAGCTCCGAAAACGATCACCAGCTTCGGCAGCCGATCCGGCACTGCCATGGCGCGACAGATCGCGGCGGCAACAGCGGTTGTCCTGTGTGCAACGCGCTCTTCCCGCTGAAGAACGCTGCCCGAGGGCTGCAGCCGCTGCGCCAGTATTCGCGCCGTCTTGTCCATGACGGTTGCTTTCAGCGACGGCAGCTCCGTGGCGACCAGCGAAATGCTGTGAGGTTTGAAAGGCTTGACCTCGAAAGCCGGCGCGCGCTGTAGAATTTCCACGCCTTCGGCGATTTTCGCTCCGGAGACCGCAAGCGGAATGATCTTGAAGGTCGCAACCATGTCGCCCGCGCGGACCGGCACATGATCGGCAAGACAGGCCAGAGTGATCGCCGGATCGACATTGTTGAGACGATCGACGGCGGCGCGATTGGCGACAAACAGGCCATCGACGGCGCTGTGCACATTGACCCGGCCCGTTGCCGCGTCGGAGAAAGTGAGATGATCGGATGCGACGGCATGCGCCAGCTGCTCGGCCGCCTCATCCTCCAAAAGATCGCCCGGCTCCACGCGTGCGGCAACGATACGCTCGATCCCGGCCGCGGCCAGCCGGTCCAGATCGTCATGGCCAAGCTTATGGCCTTTGGAAAATCCGCCGTCGGACAGCCGCACGGAATGCGCGAGAACGGCGCCCTCCGCTTCCGCTGTCGAGAATTCGCCGAAGATCATAATGTCCCGCCTTTGAACGAAGATACGTCCCGCCCGCGAAGAGAACCGACGATCTCCGCCAGGATGGCGACCGCAATCTCGGACGGACTTGCCGCACCGATGGCAAGTCCGATCGGTGCATGGATGCGGGCAAGCTCCGCCTCGGTGACGCCTTCCCGCTTCAGGCGTTCCATACGGCCGGCATGCGTCTTGCGGCTTCCGAGCGCGCCGACATAGAAACAGCCCGTTCTCAGCGCCTGCACGATCGGCTCGTCGTCGATCTTCGGATCGTGGGTGACGGCAACCAGCGCCATGTAGCTGTCCAGCGGTCGCTCCTTCAGTGCATCGACGGGCCAATCGGCGACAAGGTCGATACCGTCGAAGCGCTCCGGCGTCGCAAAAGCGGTGCGAGGATCGATGATCGTGACGTCGAAGCCTGCAAGGGCCGCCATGCGCGCCAGCACCTGGCTGATATGCACGGCACCGATCACGACGATGCGCGGCGGCGGCAAATGCACGTTCAGAAACAGGCGCTGCCCACCGATCTCAACCGCGGCGGATCGACCGGAACGAAATGCGGACGAAACGGCCTCGGCCAAATCGCCTTCGATCTGGTCGCCTTCGACGATGAGCCGGTCCGACCCTCCGGAAAGATCGGAAACAAGGATCGCCGCTTGCCGCCTGCGCCGCATCTCATTCAGCTGCGCCAGGATTGCACGGTCCATCAGACGAGCCTTTCGACGTAGACGCGGATCCGGCCGCCGCAGGACAGGCCGACCCGCCAGGCGGTTTCATCGGCGACGCCGAACTCCAGCATGCGCGGCTTGCCCGTTTCAATGACGTCGAGCGCCTCGGTGATCACAGCTCCCTCCACGCAGCCACCGGAAACGGAACCGTGGAAATTGCCGTCGCCGTCGATGACGAGATGGCTGCCGGCGGGGCGCGGAGCCGAACCCCAGGTATCGACAACGGTCGCCATGGCCACATTGCGCCCTGCCGACACCCATTCCTCCGCGATCATGAGCGGATCCAGGCTTTCGGAAATATCTGACATCGGAGCCTCATTGCTTGCCGAGAAACCGTCGCGGATCATAGGCATCCGCGCGGCCGGCGGTGAGGGCCGATACGAGATCGGCCAGAGATAATAGATTGTGAACGGGACGGAATTCGTCAACATGCGGCAGCATCGCTTTTACGCCGCGTGCCCGCGCCTCGAAGCCGTCGAAGCGCAGGAGCGGATTGAGCCAGATGAGCCGGCGGCATGAGCGATGCAGGCGATCCATCTCTTGCGCGAGCAATTCCACGCCTTCACGCTCCAGCCCATCGGTGATCAACAGCACGATGGCGCCCTGCCCCAGCACCCGGCGCGCCCATATCAGATTGAACTCCTTCAGCGTCTCGCCGATCCGTGTTCCGCCGGACCAGTCGCGCACCGCGGCCGCGCATTCGTCCAGTGCCTGATCGGGGTCCTTGTGACGCATCGCCCGCGTCACGTTAGTCAGGCGCGTTCCGAACAGAAACGTTTGAACCCGCCGCCGCCGCTCTGTCAGCACATGCAGAAAATGCAGGAAGATGCGCGTATATTGGCTCATGGAGCCTGAAATATCGGCGAGCCCCACCAGAGGCGGCTGCATTTCCTTCGGCTGCCGAAAACGCGGCAGGATCAGCGCTCCTCCCGTTCGCAGCGCCGAGCGCATCGTCGCGCGCGGATCGACCTTGGCCGGCGTCAGCGATGGGGCAAAACGGCGCGTGCGCACGCGATCCAGCGGCAGTTGCAGCTTTTCGAGTTCTTTCCTGGCATAGGCAATTTCCGCGGCCGACATCTGCGCGAAATCCAGATGGCGCAATACCTCGCTGCCGGAACTGGTAAATCGCGCGTCGATCTCGATATCGGGTGTTTCCCGCTGGGGGCGCCGGTCGCCGCGGTCGTTGAGCAAGGCATCGCTTGCCCGGCTCTCTCCCGGTTTCGGCTTTTCCTTCTCCCTGTGATCGGGTGCGACCGGCGACATCATCGCGATCATCTTGGCCACGAGATCGCGCGAGCGCCAGAACAGCCGGAACGCCTCGTCGAACACCGCAAGATCTTCATGCCGCTTGACGAAGACGGAACAGAGGGCGGCATGAAATTCCTCGCGGGAACCGATCCCTATGGCCTCGACCGCCTCTATGGCGTCGGCGATCGCGCCGGGCCCGATCTTCAGGCCCGCCTTGCGCAGCGCACGGCCGAACAGCACGATGTTATCGGCAAGGCGCCCATCACCGGGCGGTGACGACGCCATGACGATGTCATCTTGCGCGCCGGTTTCCATGGCTTATCCTGCCGCAAGCAGTTCGGATTTCACCTCGTCCAGCACACGCCTGCCCTCGGCCCCCTGAATGCGGGCAATATCGTCCTGATATTTCAAGAGCGTGCCCAGCGTATCCGCCACGGTCTCCGGATCTAGCGCCAGCCGATCCAGCTCGGTCAAGGCGGTCGCCCAGTCGATGGTCTCGGCGACGCCCGGATTCTTGAAGAGATCGAGCTGACGCAGCTTCTGCACATAGGCGACGATCTGGCGCGAGAGCACTTCGTTGCAGCCGGGCACCTTGCGGCGAATGATGTCGAGCTCCTGGTCGGCCTCGGGATAATCGACCCAATGATAGAGACAACGCCGTTTCAAGGCGTCATGCACCTCGCGCGTGCGGTTCGTCGTGATGATGACGATCGGCGGTTCGGTGGCGCGGATCGTGCCGAGCTCCGGCACCGTCACTTGAAAGTCGGAAAGCACCTCGAGAAGGAATGCCTCGAAAGCCTCGTCTGTGCGATCGAGTTCGTCGATCAGGAACACCGGCGCCCGCCCGCCGACCCCCGAAAGCGCCTGCAGCACCGGACGACGAATAAGATAGCGCTCGGAAAAGATATCCGCCTCGATACGGTCGCGGTCGGTAAGGCCCGATGCCTCCGCCAGCCGGATTTCCAGCATCTGCGCGGGATAGTTCCATTCGTAGACGGCCGAGGAAACATCCAGTCCCTCGTAGCACTGCAGCCGGATCAGCGGCCGGTCGAGCGCCCTGGCGAGTACCTTGGCAATCTCGGTCTTGCCGACACCGGCCTCTCCCTCCAGAAAGAGCGGCCGCTTCATTTTCAGGGCGAGAAACAGGACCGTGCCGAGCGCCCGGCCGGCCAGATAGTCGTGGGCGCCGAGCAAGGCCATCGTCTCATCGATCGAACTCGGCAATGAAGGTAGTGTCTGATCCGCCATGATAACTCCCCTGCAGGGGTTATAGCGCGTGATAGCCCCGGTTCATATAGATCAATGCCGGCTTCGCCTCGCTGTAGCGTATGGCCATGACCTCGCCGAAGATGATGTTGTGAGTGGTCGCCTGCTTGATCTCGATCACGCGGCAATCGAAAGCGGCAAGCGCATCGGCGAGAACGGGCGCCCCGGTTGCCAGCGTCTCGAACTTGCCGGCGGCAAAGCGTTCTTCGACGGTCAGTTGCGTCTTCCCGGAAAAGGCATCGGCCAGGGATTGGTGATCCGCACCAAGCGTATTCAGGGCGAAGATCCCGCTCTTGAAGAAAATCTCGTTCTTGACGTTGCTGTTGTTGAGGCAGATCAGGACCGTCGCAGGACTGTCCGACACCGAGCAGGCGGCCGTGATCGTGACGCCGCGCCGCTCCGTTCCGAGCGCCGTCGTCACCAACTGCACATGCCCCGCATAGCGGCTCATGGCATCGCGATAAAGCGCCGGATCCATACGCTGCCTGTCTAGCACCACCGTCTCCTTTGTCATGTCATGCCTTTTCTCATTCAATATGACGGTCAGATGTTAGCTTTTCTACAATAGCATTATTGAAAACAGAGCGATTTTGCTGCTTTTTCTTTGACGAGCCTCTTCAGACGGATAAATAGAGCAGAAAAATTGTCCGGGATAATCGATCGATGAACGTTCTGCGTCGCCTTCCGCTCCTGTTTGCGCTGCTTTCGGCGGCCGGCAGCAGCTACGCCGCAGGAATCCGCATCGGCGTCGTGGCACCGCAGGAAGGTAACTTCGCAATGCTGGGCGCCGAAATCACCGCCGGGGCCAATTTCGAGATCCAGGCGCAGAAGGATACGGCGACCGTCGTCGACGAACCCTGCACCGAGGACGGCGGCCGGGCCGCTGCCGAGGCACTGGTTGCAGCCAAGGTACAGGTCGCAATCGGCTTTCTCTGCACGGAAACCCTGGAGGGCGCCCTGCCGCGCCTCAAGGATGCCGGCATCCCCGTCATCACCGTTTCCGTCCGTTCCCGTATCCTCATGGAAGATGCCTTGAAGAGCGGCTGGCCGCTGTTTCGGCTGGCGCCGGTCGATAGTGCCGAGGCCACCATGGCAATCGACACGATTCTGAAAAACTGGGCGGCGGAGCCGATGGCGCTGATCGACGACGGCACGATACACGGCCGCGAGCTGGTCGGCGCGATTCGCAATGCGCTTGAGGAAAAGGGGTTGAAGCCGGTCTTCACCGATACTTACCGCCCCGGCCAGGATCAACAGATCGCCCTCGTTCGCCGGCTGAAGAAAGCCGGCGTGACACGCGTCTTCGTTGGCGGCGACCGCAGCGATGTCGCCGTGATCGCGCGCGATGCCACGAGCGAAAAAATCCCGCTGGTGCTGATGGGAGGCGACGCCATGCGCGCCGCCGATACGCCCGTGCCTTTGCAGGACGGCGTCCAGGCGATCGCCCTGCCCGACTATGCGAGCCTGCCGGCGGCGCAACAGACCGTGCAGGCCATGCGCGCCAGCGGCACCGAGCCGGACGGCTATATCCTGCCGGCCGCGGCGGCCGCACAGATCGCCGGCCAGGCCACGGAAGCCGCAAAGGCCGGCAACAACCCTATTGCCGACAAGCTCACCGGCACGCCGTTCCAGACGGCGATCGGCCCGATTTCCTTCGGGCAGAACCATGAATTGACCGAAAACCCTTATCGCCTGCTCGAATGGCGCGGCAACGCTTTCGTCCCGCCGGCAACGCCGTCGAACTGAGGCGTCCCGTTCAGGCGGTTGTTTGCCCGCAACAGCGGTGCTAATCCAGACCGAAAATCAGATGGAGCTCAGCTACACATGACCTTGCCGATCCGTATCGCCCCTTCCATTCTCGCAGCCGATTTCGCCAAGCTCGGGCAGGAGGTGAAGGATGTGACCGAAGCCGGAGCCGACTGGATCCATCTGGACGTCATGGACGGGCATTTCGTGCCGAATATTTCCTTCGGCCCCGACGTCATCAAGGCGCTGCGCCCCTACACGACCGCAACCTTCGACTGCCATCTGATGATCTCGCCCGCCGATCCCTATCTGGAAGCCTTCGCCAAGGCCGGCTGCGACCGCATCACGGTCCATGCCGAGGCCGGCGTGCATCTGCATCGCTCGCTGCAGACGATCCGTCATCTCGGCAAGAAGGTCGGCGTCACCCTCAATCCGGCAACGCCGCTGTCCATCCTGGAAAACGTGCTCGACGATATCGACCTGATCCTCATCATGTCGGTCAATCCGGGTTTCGGCGGCCAGAAGTTCATTCCGGCCATGGCCGACAAAATCCGCAACGCCAGGTCCCTGATCGGTGATCGCCCGATCGAGCTGGAAGTCGACGGCGGCGTCTCGGTCGATACGGCTCCCGTCATCATCGCGGCCGGCGCCAACGTCCTCGTGGCGGGTTCGGCAATCTTCAAGGGTGAATCGGTGGATGCCTATCGGCAGACGATCGGCGATCTCAGGGCTGCCGCCGAACGAGGCCGCGTTGGATCAAACTAATCCGACCGATGCCATCGCTGCGGCGGGCCGGACACGGACCGTCGCGTCGCATTGCCTCGAGACGTTCGGCAGTGCAGTCTTCTGGGGCACGGCCATGGCCGCCTCGGCAATCGCGGCGCTCTATCTCCGTAACGGCCTGCTGACCAGCCATCTCACCGCCCTTACCCTCGTCTATTTTTTCGGCGGCGCGCTCTCCTGGCCCATCCTCATCCCGCTTACGCGCCGCCTGATCCGCAAAAGGCCGGCCAGCGCGCGTTTCGCCGCATTCTTTCTGACGCTCTCCATCGGCACGACCGCCATGACGGCATTCCTCTTCGCCATGGACTATCGCTGGTTCTATTCGCGATGGCATGCGCCATTCGGCTCGCTCGTGTGGACATTCCAGTTCCTGTTCACCGGCGCCAGCGCCGTGTACCAGTTCGCCGTCCTCGGCGTCACCCTGTTTCTCCCCTTCGGCCTGTTGTGCCTGATCGCCGTTTCCGCCTATCTTGCACGCCATCGGCATTGAGGCGCACTAAAGATTGGTCCGACAAACATTGTGATTGCCGCCCGTCTTTGTTATGGGGGCGCCAAGTTTTCCCTTCCCGTTAGCCAAGAAAGCTTTGAGCCCATGATCCCGCGCTACTCCCGACCGGAAATGGTCGCCATCTGGTCGCCCGAAACCAAATTTCGTATCTGGTTCGAGATCGAGGCCCATGCCTGCGATGCGCTGGCAGCCCTCGGCGTCATCCCGAAATCGGCGGCCGACACCATCTGGGAAAAGGGCGGCAAAGCCACGTTCGACGTCGCCCGCATCGACGAAATCGAAGCCGTCACCAAGCATGACGTCATCGCATTCCTCACGCATCTCGCCGAAATCGTCGGTCCGGATGCGCGGTTCGTTCATCAGGGCATGACCTCCTCCGACGTGCTCGACACCTGCTTCAATGTGCAGCTCGTGCGCGCAAGCGACCTGCTGCTGGCCGATATCGACAAGCTTCTGGAAGCGCTGAAGCGCCGCGCTTTCGAGCACAAGGACACCGTCACCATCGGCCGTTCGCATGGCATCCACGCCGAACCCACCACCTTCGGCGTCAAGCTGGCGCTCGCCTATGCCGAATTCGAGCGTTGCAAGCAGCGCCTGATCGCAGCCCGCGAGGAGGTCGCCACCTGCGCCATTTCCGGCGCTGTCGGCACCTTCGCCAATATCGATCCGCGCGTCGAGGAGCATGTCGCCGCCGCCCTCGGCCTGAAGCCGGAGCCGGTCTCCACGCAGGTCATCCCGCGCGACCGCCATGCGATGTTCTTCGCCACCCTCGGCGTCGTCGCCTCCTCTATCGAGCGCCTCGCCACCGAAATCCGCCACCTGCAACGCACCGAAGTTCTGGAAGCGGAAGAATATTTCTCACCGGGCCAGAAGGGCTCCTCCGCCATGCCGCACAAGCGCAATCCGGTGTTGACGGAAAACCTGACTGGCCTTGCCCGCATGGTCCGCTCCTATTCGATCCCGGCCATGGAAAATGTCGCTCTCTGGCATGAGCGCGATATCTCGCACTCGTCGGTCGAGCGCATGATCGGCCCTGACGCGACCGTGACGCTCGATTTCGCGCTGGCACGCCTGACCAGCGTGGTCGACAAGCTGCTCGTCTACCCGGAAAACATGATGAAGAATCTGAACAAGTTCCGCGGACTTGTTCATTCGCAACGCGTACTGCTGGCACTGACCCAGGCCGGCGTTTCCCGCGAAGACGCCTATCGTCTCGTGCAGCGCAATGCCATGAAGGTCTGGGAGCAGGGCAAGGATTTCCTTGACGAACTGCTTGCCGACCAGGAAGTGCGCGCCGCCCTTTCCGAGGAAGATATCCGCGAGAAATTCGATCTCGGCTATCACACCAAGCATGTCGATACGATCTTCAAGCGGGTTTTCGGCTAGAAGCTCCCGCTTTCGATTGCCCTTTGGCTGAGGCGGCGCCATTGACGCGCCGCCTTTTTCCTTTGCTGGCGGATTTCGCGACGATCACGCGATCTTGCCCGATACTGCCGTCATCTTCGTCTTCGTGCTGCTCCAGCTGGCGCTTTGCCGCCTTTCCAACGAGCCTGTCCAGGTGCTTGAGATCCTCCTCGTCGAGGTTCTCGATCCCGACGAAGCGATTTTCGGCAGCACTGGTCAGGATCAGTTCGTTGAGCTTCGCCTGGATGGCCCGCGTGTCGCGCGTCTGCGCGTTCTGGAGAAGAAAAACCATCAGGAAGGTGACGATCGTCGTGCTGGTATTGATGACCAGCTGCCATGTATCGGAATAGTTGAAGACCGGGCCGGTGACGCCCCACAGGATGACGGAACATAGCGCCAGGACGAAGATGGCCGGCTTGCCCGTCCATTCCGACACCACAACTGCAAAGCGGGTAAAAATATGCGTAAGCCGGGTCATGATCCGCATCTCCTGATGATGCGGATCAACGTGACAAACCGGGCTGCGGTTCCAACGACAGCGTCTCGCCGCCCAAAGCGATCGCTTTTACCCTTCGGCGACAACCAGCTTGCGGTAGAGATGCCAGGACGCGTGGCCGAGGACCGGCATGACGACCGCCAGGCCCGCAAAGATCGGGATGGTGCCGACAACGAGAAGTGCCGCCACGATCAGGCCCCAGACTGCAACCGGAACCGGATTGGTCAGCGTCGCCCGTATGCTGGCGTCGATCGCCGCGACGACCCCGACGTCCCGATCCAGCAGCAGCGGAAAAGTGACGACTGTCGTCGCCAGAACCACCAGCGCGAAGACGAATCCGATCAGATCGCCCCAGAGCATCATGGCCATGCCTTCCGGCGTCGTCAGGACGCTCGACACGAAGGAGGAAAGCGTCGGCGGCACGCCATCGCCGAAATAGATGAAGTAGATATTCTGCGCCACGAACAGCCAGACGATGAACAGGCCGAACAGCATGAGGCCGGCCACGATGATCGACGGCAATGCCGGCGAATGCCGCACGTCGAAGGCGTGGCTCCACGACGTATCCAACCCCTTCTCCCGCCGCCGGCTGATCTCGTAGAGACCGATCGCGGCCATGGGTCCCAGCAAGGCGAAGCCGGACATCAATGGAAACAGCAGCGGCAACAGATTCTGGTCCGTGCTCCAGATCGCGAGCGCAATGCCCGCTATCGGATACATCAGACACAGGAACACGTAATGCGATGGCTTTTCGCTGAAATCAGCAAGCCCCAGCTTCAGGGCATCGACGAGATCGGCAATACCGATCTTGCGGATGGCCGGGCGGCTAAAGGTATGGTCCGCTCCCGCCATGACGTGAAAGGCCGTCATAATGCTCTCCTCCTCAACCGTGTTGCTCGGCAGGGGTCGCGATGATGGCGGCAAATTGGGCGCCGACATCGTCATTCGCTACCGGCAATGGTCATATTAGCAAATTTTGCCGCATTTGTCGCCTTTTTCCCTTGACAGTTGGGTTCACCTTTTCCACATCGACGCGATCATGAAAGCCTCCGACGCAAATATTCTCATCATTCCCGGCTACACGAATTCCGGCCCCGACCACTGGCAGACGCGCTGGGAGCAGAAGCTCTCGACCGCGCGGCGCGTGGAGCAGGCGGAATGGTCGAAGCCCGTGCGCGATGATTGGGTCGCCCGCATCGCGGAAGAGGTGAACGCCTCGGACAAGCCTGTGGTGCTCGTCGCGCATTCGCTCGGCGTGCCTTCGGTGATCCATGCCATCCCGCATTTCCGCAACAAGGTGGCGGGCGCCTTCTTCGTGGCGCCGCCGGATGTCGCCAATCCCGAGATCCGGCCGAAGCATCTGATGACCTTCGGCCCCTACCCGCGCGATCCCCTGCCGTTTCCGTCCGTCACCATCGCCAGCCGCAACGACCCCTTCGGCAGCTATGAGCACGCGGATGATATTGCCAACAGCTGGGGCTCCTTGCTGATCGATGCCGGCGAAGCCGGGCACATCAATGCCGAATCCGGTCACGGCCCCTGGCCCGAAGGCACCATGGTCTTCGCGAAGTTCCTGAGCCAGTTGAAGCCGTAATTGCGTCGGCAGCGGCGATGGATAACGACTGCCTTGCCTCACTAGCCTGTGAAGTATCCGGCACCTTCATTCCATCGTCAGACAAAAGCCTGTAGAACAGGTCATGACAATATCCCGATTCTTGCCCTGGCGCCCCGCCAGGGCCGGAATTCCGAGGAAGGAGGCGCAGGCGGATTGTGAATTCGCTTCTTATCCGTTATGGGACGCCCACATCATGTAATCCACTTGCGCTATCCCGAGAGCGCCAAAGACAGAGAACAATACCAATGAACCGTCGCCGCCGTATTTACGAGGGCAAGGCCAAGATCCTTTACGAAGGGCCTGAGCCGGGCACGCTGATCCAGTTCTTCAAGGACGACGCTACCGCCTTCAACAAGAAGAAGCACGAAGTCATCGATGGCAAGGGTGTTCTGAACAATCGCATCTGCGAATATATCTTCAGCCATCTGAACAAGATCGGCATCCCCACGCATTTCATCCGCCGCCTGAACATGCGCGAGCAGCTGATCAAGGAAGTGGAAATGATTCCGCTCGAGATCGTCGTGCGCAATGTCGCCGCCGGCTCGCTCGCCAAGCGCCTCGGCATCGAGGAAGGCGTGGTGCTGCCGCGCTCGATCATCGAGTTCTACTACAAGTCCGACGCGCTCGAAGACCCGATGGTCTCCGAAGAGCACATCACTGCCTTCGGCTGGGCGAACCCGGCCGAACTTGACGACATCATGGCGCTTGCCATCCGCGTCAACGATTTCATGACCGGCCTTTTCCTCGGCGTCGGCATCCAGCTCGTCGATTTCAAGATCGAATGCGGCCGCCTGTTCGAAGGCGACATGATGCGCATCATCCTCGCAGACGAAATCTCGCCGGACTCCTGCCGCCTCTGGGATATCGAAACCCACGAGAAGATGGACAAGGACCGCTTCCGCCGGGACATGGGCGGACTGCTGGAAGCCTATTCCGAAGTGGCGCGCCGCCTCGGCATCATCAACGAAAACGAACCCGTGCGCGGCACCGGCCCGGTTCTCGTCAAGTAAGGTCAGAAAGGACAATCGTGATCAAGGCTCGTGTAACCGTCACGCTGAAGAACGGCGTTCTCGATCCGCAGGGCAAGGCAATCGAAGGCGCGCTCGGCGCGCTCGGCTTTGACGGCGTCCATCAGGTCCGCCAGGGCAAGGTCTTCGATCTCGAGCTGGAAGGCACCGACAAGAGCAAGGCCGAAGCGGACCTCAAAGCCATGTGCGAAAAGCTTCTCGCCAATACGGTGATCGAGAACTTCAGCATTTCGATCGACTGATTGTCCTCCTTCGCGCGCCATTCTTCCTTTGCCTGAGGCAATGGGGTATGGCTCACGAAATACATTCCGGCGATTACCCCTAGCCTCTTGCGGGACCAGAATCATGAAATCAGCAGTCGTCCAACTCCCCGGCCTCAATCGCGATCGCGACATGATCGCGGCGCTGACCAAGATTTCCGGCCATGCGCCCGTAACCGTCTGGCAGACCGAGACCGAGATTCCGGATGTCGACCTGATCGTCATTCCCGGCGGCTTCTCCTACGGCGATTACCTGCGCTGCGGCGCGATTGCCGCCCGCATGCCGATCATGCAGGCAATCAGGGACAAGGCAGACAAGGGCGTCAAGGTGCTGGGCGTCTGCAACGGCTTCCAGATCCTGCTGGAAGCGGGCATGCTGCCCGGCGCGCTGATGCGCAATGCCTCGCTGAAGTTCGTTTGCCGCGAAGTGAAGCTGGAAGTCGTCAATGCCGACACCGATTTCACGGCTGCCTACGCCAAGGGCCAGGTTATCCGCAGCCCGGTCGCGCACCACGACGGCAATTATTTCGCCGACGCCGAGACGCTGACGGCAATCGAAGGCAATGGCCAGGTCGTCTTCCGCTACGCCGAAGGCACGAACCCGAACGGCTCCGTGAACGACATCGCCGGCGTGATGAACGCCAAGGGCAACGTGCTCGGCATGATGCCGCATCCGGAAAATCTCATCGAGGCGGCCCATGGCGGCAGCGATGGCCGGGGCCTGTTCGCCTCTGCACTCGGCGTGGTCGCAGCCTGATAATCGCCGCTCCGGTAGCGGAACCATAAAATCGTCGTCTTTGCGTAAAACAGCAGCGTACCGGGGGGAAATCCGCCAACCTCCGGCCGAACAGTTCTAACCGCCTCACTGGAAAGAGATCGATGCGCCCTCGCCTTCTGACAGGATTTTACTCCGCCGCTGCCGTCGCGATGCTTGGGCTGCTGGTGACATCGTGCGGCCCGCGCCCTCCGAGCATCACGGCGACCGATCACAGCGCCCTGTCGACGATGGAGCGCATCATGCTCAGCGCCAGCGCCTGCTGGTTCAAATCGTCGGACCCGGCCTTCGCCAGTTACCAGCTCTCTCCGGAGCTCAACTCCTTCACCGGTCGTCCGCGCATCCTCTTGGTCGACAAGAAGCACCCGACCGGCCGCCCGTCGCTCGTTGTGCAAGCGGAAGGCAATCCCGCACAATTGCAAGCCTTCGGCCCGATGATGAACGGCGCCACCGGCGGCCGCATCACGGGCGATGTCAATCGCTGGGCCGCGGGTTCGAAGAGCTGCAGCTAAAGCAAACCCGGGAAGAGCGCACAGCGATTTTCCATCCGGAATTGCGTCAAACCAAAGAGATAGAGCGGCTCCGCGATTTCATGAAGAGCTGAACCGCTCCAGGCCGGCGGCCCGAGGTCTTCCGCCTTGGCGGCAGGCCACTACCCGGCCTATGACACGCCCTCGATTTCAGAGATCATCGTCATGGACAGGTTCGTCATTCTTTCGGGCTGCTCCGGCGGCGGCAAATCCACCTTGCTGGAGGCGCTCAAGCGCCGCGGCCATCACGTCGTCGCGGAGCCGGGCCGGCGCATCGTCACCGAAGAATTGGCAGGCGACGGTGCGGCCCTGCCATGGGTCGACGCAGCGGCCTTTGCGCGCCGCGCCATCGCCATGTCGCTTGCCGATCGCGAAGAAGCGGCGTCCGTTCCCGATACCGTTTTCTTCGACAGGGGATTGATCGATGCCGCTTCGGCACTCGAACATCTGACGGGTGAACCCGCCTTGGCTTCATTCGGCCGATTGCATCGCTACAACAGGCATGTCTTCCTGACGCCGCCATGGCCTGAAATCTATGCCGCCGATCATGAGCGGAGACATGATTTTTCGGCGGCGGTCGCTGAATATGAGCGGTTATGCGCCGTCTATCCGAGGCTCGGCTATGAGATTCACATCCTGCCGAAGGTCGGCGTCCAGCAACGCGCGGACGCTGTCTGTTCAATCCTCGGCATCGAATAACTCGGCCGCGTCGAAGCCGGCTGCTGCCGTATCGCGCTTTCGCATCAATTCCAGAAGAACGACTTTCGGGATTCCGTCATGGCTTCGCGACGGGTCAGGCCGATGTCGAGCAGTTGATCGTCAGTCAGGTCCCGCAGAACCCGGCGGCTCTCACGTTTTTCCCGCCAGCGCAGATAGAATGCCAACACGCGGCGTATTGCATTCGGCCCTGGCCGTGCCGCCGTGCGTCCCATGCCGGTCGAAACAGCTTTTTCGTCTACGGTCGGACACATTGTATCAATTGTACTCATTTTCAAGCTCGCATAGTCAAGTGATCGGGATGCATCGAGCCAAACGACACAATTGCCTCATAGTATTGACAGCATGATGGGGACAATCTAGTAAATTGTCATTATGACAAATTGGCTCCCAGACATTTCAAGCGGAACGGGCCCGGTCTATATCCGTGTTGCCGACAGCATCGAGAACGCGATCACGCACGGCGTTCTGCCGCCGGGAGCGAAGCTGCCGCCGCAGCGCAATCTTGCCTATGACATCGGCGTCACCATCGGCACTGTGAGCAGGGCCTATGCGCTCGTGCACGAGCGCGGCCTCGTGGCCGGGGAAGTCGGCCGCGGCACCTACGTCCTGGAACGTTCGAACGGCAAGCAGATCGAACTCGTCGATCCGATCACCCAGGCGCTTGCCGGCACGCGCGGCCTGAATACGCCGGACGCCAAGATCCGTTTCGACACGACGGCCGCCCCCGACATCGGCCAGGGCGAAATCATCGGCAGGCTCTTCGCTGACATTGCCAGCGAGCACCAGACGGAAATCTCCTCCTATTCCCGCAATTTCCCGGCAAGCTGGTTCCAGGCCGGGCAGATCTGGCTAGCCCGCAACGGCTGGCAGCCGGCGATCGATACGATCGTGCCGACGCTCGGCGCCCATGCCGCCGCGATCGCGGTCATCTCGGCCGTTACCTCGCCCGGCGACAAGATCGTCTTCGAGAACCTCACCTATACGCAGATCAGCCGTGCGGCGCGCCTGCTCGGCCGCCGCTCGATCCTGGTGGATTCCGATGAATACGGCATGATTCCGGAGGATTTCGAGCGCCTGTGCCAGCAGCAGCATCCGCGCCTCGCCTTCCTGATGCCGACGGCGCATAATCCGACGTTGGTGACGATGCCGGAGGCGAGACGCCGGGCCATCGCCGCCATCGCGCGCCGGCATAGCGTCTGGCTGATCGAGGACGACCTCTATGGCGGCATGACCGGCGACCCGAACCCGCTGATGGCCGCCATCGCGCCGGAGCGGACGTTCGTCGTCAGCAGCCTCTCGAAGTCGGTGACGGCGGGCGTACGTGGCGGCTGGGTCGCCTGCCCGCCGCATTTCGCGCAGCGCATCAAGGTCACGCACAAGATGACGACGGGCGGCCTCCCTTTCATTCTGGCGGAAACCTGCGCCCGGCTCGTGCTCGGCGGCCATGCGCTGGAACTGCGCCGCAAATCGGTCGAGGAGATCAAGGCCCGCGAACAACTGGCGCGGGAGGCGCTGTCGGGATTCGAATTCAACTCGCACCCGCATTTGCCGTTCCTGTGGCTGAAGCTGCCGGAACCCTGGCTATCGGGCACGTTCAAGAATGCCGCCCTGACGGAGGGCGTGCTGATCGATGATGAGGACGAGTTCAAGGCGGCGAGGATCGAGAAAGTCTATCATCGCGTGCGCGTGGCCTTTTCATCGCCACCATGTCGGGAGGATGTCGCAAACGGCTTCATGACCCTGCGCCGTCTGCTCGAAAATGGCTCGTCGGGATACGATAGTCACATTTAAGCAATCCCCGCGATTTATCGACAATTACCCCCCGAAATTCCTGGCGGGCCTTCTCGACTTCTGGCAGCGTGCCATTCTATCAATAGGATAAGATTCGCCCGCCATACCAGGGGGAGTGCATGGCTACCGGTAGCATTTTTGCAGGTCGTTTAAGCAAGCATTTCGTTACGAGTTTTCTGGCAGTCGGTTTCATATTCGTCGCAGGGCAATCCGTTGCAACGGCCGCGGACAAGGTTGCCGTGGCCTCCGACGTCAAGATCTTCGATGAATTGCGTTTTGGAGCGAGCGGCTCCATTCAGAGCGGATACGATCATGAGAATGGCGTATTTCCGGACGTGCAGGTGCTTTTCAATCCGTTCGGCTATAATCCGACCGCCGACTGGAAAGATCAGCTGACGCATCCGCGCATTCATCTGGGAACATCCATCGGCACGGCGGGCTCCGCGACGCAGGTCTATGGCGGCCTTTCATGGACACTGACGCACAGCAACGGCATCTTCACCGAAGTCGGCTTCGGCGGAACGGCCCACAGCGGCAATCTCGACGACTGGACGGAACACGGCCCGATGCTCGGCTGTCGCCTCCTGTTTCATGAATATGCCGGCCTCGGCTACAATTTCGACAATCATTGGAACGTGATGGCGCAGATCGCGCATTCGTCGCACGCCAATCTTTGCGACGGCCCGAATGGCGGCATGACGCGCGCGGGCCTCATGGTCGGTTACAAATTCTGACGATCGCGGCGCGGCCGAAGATGGCCGCACGCCGCAATTCGCCCATGCTGACGACCGGCGTCTTGTGAACGCCGGTGATTTTCCTGTCGCACGACAGGGAGACTTGCGCTAAAGAGACCCCGATCCCTGACCGGCCTTCAAACCCTTTACAGGCAAGGACACTCGAGCGCCCATGACCATTTCCAATTCGATCCAGATCACCCCTGACCTGATTGCCGCCCATGGCCTGAAGCCGGATGAATATCAGCGCATTCTGGATCTGATCGGCCGCGAGCCCACCTTTACCGAGCTCGGCATCTTCTCGGCCATGTGGAACGAACATTGCTCGTACAAATCCTCCAAGAAGTGGCTTCGCACCCTGCCGACCAAGGGATCGCGCGTTATCCAGGGTCCCGGTGAGAACGCCGGCGTCGTCGACATCGATGACGGCGACTGTGTCGTCTTCAAGATGGAGAGCCACAACCATCCCTCCTATATCGAGCCCTATCAGGGCGCCGCAACCGGCGTCGGCGGCATCCTGCGCGACGTCTTCACCATGGGTGCTCGACCGGTCGCCGCCATGAACGCGCTGCGTTTCGGCGAGCCGGACCATCCGAAGACCCGTCACCTCGTCTCCGGCGTCGTCGCCGGCGTTGGCGGCTACGGCAATTCCTTCGGCGTTCCGACGGTCGGCGGCGAAGTGGAGTTCGACGCGCGCTATAATGGCAATATTCTGGTCAACGCCTTTGCGGCCGGCCTGGCAAAGTCCAACGCCATCTTCCTGTCGGAAGCCAAGGGCGTGGGCCTGCCGGTCGTCTATCTCGGTGCCAAGACCGGTCGCGACGGTGTCGGCGGCGCAACCATGGCCTCCGCCGAGTTCGATGAATCGATCGAGGAGAAGCGCCCGACGGTTCAGGTCGGCGACCCCTTCACCGAAAAATGCCTTCTGGAAGCCTGCCTGGAGTTGATGCAGACGGGTGCCGTCATCGCCATCCAGGACATGGGTGCCGCCGGCCTCACCTGCTCCGCCGTCGAAATGGGCGCCAAGGGCGATCTCGGTATCGAGCTGGATCTCGACAAGGTGCCGGTGCGCGAAGAGCGTATGACTGCTTATGAAATGATGCTGTCGGAAAGCCAGGAGCGCATGCTCATGGTGCTGCAGCCGGAAAAGGAAGCCGTCGCCAAGGCGATCTTCGTCAAATGGGGCCTGGATTTCGCCATCGTCGGCAAGACGACGGACGATCTGCGCTTCCGCGTCCTCCATCAGGGTGAGGAAGTCGCCAACCTGCCGATCAAGGATCTCGGCGATCAGGCTCCGGAATATGACCGTCCGTGGCGGGAATCGGACAAGCGCGCCGCGCTGCCCGCCGATCTGGTGGCAGCCCCGGAGGATTACGGTCAGGCGCTGCTGACGCTCGTCGGCTCCGCCAACCAGTCCAGCCGCCGCTGGGTTTACGAACAGTACGACACCCTGATCCAGGGCAATTCGTTGCAGCTTCCCGGCGGCGATGCCGGCGTGGTTCGCGTCGAGGGTCATCCGACCAAGGCGCTGGCCTTCTCGTCCGACGTTACCCCGCGCTATGTCGAGGCCGATCCGTTCGAAGGCGGCAAGCAGGCCGTGGCGGAATGCTGGCGCAACATCACCGCAACGGGCGCCGAACCTCTGGCTGCGACCGACAACCTGAACTTCGGCAATCCTGAAAAGCCTGAAATCATGGGCCAGTTCGTCGGCGCCATCAAAGGCATCGGCGAAGCCTGCCGCGCACTGGATTTCCCGATCGTGTCGGGCAACGTCTCGCTCTATAACGAAACCAATGGCGTCGCGATCCTGCCGACCCCCACCATCGCCGGCGTCGGTCTTCTGCCGGACTGGAAGACGATGGCGCGCATCGGCTCCGCCTCCGAAGGCGACCATGTGCTGATGATCGGCCTCGACGGCAGTCATCTCGGCTCCTCGATCTATCTCCGCGACATCCTCGGCTCGATCGATGGCCCGGCTCCGGAGGTCGATCTCTTCGCCGAACGCCGCAACGGCGATTTCGTCCGCTCGGCCATTCGCAACGGCCAGGTCACGGCCTGCCATGACATTTCGTCCGGCGGCCTGGCGCTGGCGCTGGCGGAAATGGCGATCGCTTCGAACAAGGGGCTGCGCATCACGCTCGAAGAGTGCAGGACCTTGCCCCATGCGGCGCTCTTCGGCGAAGATCAGGCCCGTTACGTCATCGCCGTTCCGGCCGATGTCGCGGATTTCGTTTGCATCAACGCGGAAAGCGCCGGCGTGCCGTTCCGCCGGCTCGGAACGGTCGGCGGCGATGTCTTGGCCATCGATGGCCTGTTAACGCTTCCGGTTGAACAGTTGCGCGAGGCGCATGAATCGTGGTTTCCTGCCTTCATGGACGGCAGCGCGCTCGCTGCCGCTGAATAGATCGAGGTACACCACTCATGCCCATGAACCCCGGCGACATTGAAGACATGATCAAAGCTGGCATTCCAGGCGCCAAGGTGACGATTCGCGACCTGGCCGGGGATGGCGATCACTATGCTGCCGAAGTCGTCGCCGAAGCCTTCCGCGGCAAGAGCCGCGTACAACAGCACCAGATGGTCTATGATGCCCTGAAGGGCAATATGGGCGGCGTGCTGCACGCCCTGGCGCTGCAGACCTCAGCGCCCGATTGAGAAAGCCTGCATTTCCTCGCCGGAGTTGAACGTCAGCTCCGGCAGTTTCTTCGATGAGAACTCCGCGAAATGCGAGACCGGCAGCGGACCGGCCGTCATCAGCGTGAAATCGAAAAAAGCCTTCACATCGGGGCCGAGCACATATTGCCGGTGAACCCGCAGGAAGTCGCGCTTGATCTTGGCATAGTGTTGCGCAGACAGCATCTGCTTGAAGCGTACGAACAGGATCGAAGCCTGCTCGGCATCCGCATGGCCGCAAACGGCGGCGACCTTGGCCTTATAGAAATGGATTGCGTCGGTCAGACAGTGAACGTCGAGCCAGAAGATTTCCCTGCATCGCGCGATCGATCCGACGCGCGAGCGCAGCACGGACGCCGGCCTCATGAGGGCACATTGCAGGATGGCGCTGCCAAGTGTCATGAACACCACGCGCTTGCCCTGCAGCAGGTCCGGCTCCCGCTCGAGCAGCAGGCCGATTACATGGGTCGCGACGGATGAGCCCATGCTGTGAGAGGAAATGACGATTTCGTCGACACCCGGCTCGTCCAGCGCCCGGCGCACGCTGATGGCGCTCGCCTCCAGCCATTGTTCCGCGCCAAGCCCGTTCAAGTCAGCCATCGCCACGGCCATCTCCCAGTCGGAGAAAAGGTGCAAGGTATGCAGCTTCTCGGCCTGTGGTAGAAAGACATACACAAAGAAGGCGATGGCCAGGGCGATGCTGCCGATATGGCTCCAGGCCGGCAGCCCGAGAATATGGGGCGCGAATGCGATCACGAGGCTGAGGAGCAAGCCCACGAACATCAGAAGGAAAGGAAAGACGAAGAACAGGCCGAAGCGCCAGGCATAACGGAAATAACCGAACATCCCGCCCGTAACGGCAACCTTTGCAGCCGCGCGATAACCCTGCACCAGCCGCGCGAAGAACGGCCTGCCGTTGAGGCCGGCCACCAGATCGTTGTGATCGACGATATGAATGCGGCTTTGCGTGCGCCAATCCGCGCTGGTTGCAGTGACATCGAAATAGGGCGCCCGACCGAAATTCTTCAAGCCTTCGACAGAGGCGGAAAAATCCCAAACGGCGGCGCTCTGGCGGGCCGAGCGCTCGTAGCGGGCGCGATGCGCGGCAGCATCCAGCGGCTCGAAGCCAGGGAAGTGGAGAACCACCCTCTTCTTGATATTATCCATATTGCGGTCTGTCCCCGGCGCGCGCCAGCACATCGATGAATTTTGAGCACCGGCAAGACCATGGGCTGCCGGCTTTTTCATGGCAGCACATTACCAAATCATCCTGAAAACAAAAAGATAAGATCACGCACCTGCACATCTGGAATCGGCGCGGAAAGGCGGATCGTCGGGATAAGTCAGCATTCCCGGCCCGGATATGGCGAGATTTCGGCGCAAGAATCCGCGGGCGGCGCGGTCATGATCTTTTCGACGATGGGGGGCGTCGTCGGTTGCGGCGTGGGAGCGGTCGAAGCTCGGTAGCCAAAGGCGATGCTCAGGATCAGCACGATAGCGCTCACGGTTACGGCGCTGTTGAGAACCGAAGGCTTTGGCGTGCGGACATGTTCGTAATATTCCCGCTCGCCTTCGCTCGTATCCTCCGAACTGTAAAACTCCCGCTCTTCACCAACTTGCCCGTCGGAATAATGATGGTGGCTCATGGTGTCCGCTCCCTCAAAATCGAATGCAATGTTCACAAGGGACCGATACGCGCCAAATCGCATCAATCGATAGATTCTAACAAACATACCGGTCGCCTGTAAAATGAATAGCAACCTAATATTAATCGTCCCTTGCTTTTATTTTATGTGTGTTGTTCAGCCTTCGAATTGAAGGCGCGTTTTCAAAACGCACTGTTCAAAAAATACGGCTAATTGACCAATTCCGCGCTCTTGCCCGACCACTGATGCCGGAAATCCATTCATGCGATGAAAAAGACGACGCCTACGTTTTGCGGCTGGAAATCCCGCCGGTCGCTTGCTATTTAAGAAGCAGATTTAACGCTGCGGACCTTGACCCCGCATGTGAAAGGAACCGGACAATGAGCGGCATTCACGAATTCATCGAAAACGAAGTTAAGAACAACGACGTCGTTCTCTTCATGAAAGGCACGCCCCAGTTCCCGCAGTGTGGTTTCTCCGGCCAGGTGGTCCAGATTCTCGACTACATCGGTGTCGACTACAAGGGCATCAACGTCCTTGCCGATGCTGAAATCCGTCAGGGTATCAAGGACTATTCCGACTGGCCGACCATTCCGCAGCTTTATGTAAAGGGCGAGTTTATCGGCGGCTGCGATATCGTGCGCGAGATGTTCCAGGCGGGCGAGTTGCAGCAGCACCTCCAGGAGCACGGCATCAGCGTTCGCGGCGCCGCCTGACCGGTCACCGGGCTTTTCGTCCGGTTTCCATAGTTAAATTCGATCGATAAGGCGCTGCCGCCGGGCGGCGCCTTGACATGTTTATGGGAATAAAACCGTGACGACTACATCCCAGGCTATGTCTCATGGGCAACTGCCCATGGGCAAACGTGAGTTCATCGCACTCGCGGCCTTTCTGATGGCGATCAATTCGCTCGCAATCGACATCATGCTCCCTGCCCTGCAGCAGATCGGCTCCAGTCTCGGCGTTATGAACGAGAACCATCGCCAATACGTGGTGACGGCCTATCTGATCGGCTTCGGCGCGGCGCAGCTCTTCTACGGTCCCCTGTCGGATCGCTTCGGCCGTCGCATACCCTTGCTGATCGGCCTCACGATCTACGTCATCTCCGCTTTCGGCATCGCGACCATACCGTCCTTCGCCGGCCTGCTTGCCCTGCGCTTCATCCAGGGCCTCGGCTCGGCGGCGACCCGCGTCATCACCATTTCCATCGTCCGCGACGTCTTCGGCGGCCGCCTGATGGCCGAGGTGATGTCGCTGATCATGATGGTCTTCATGATCGTCCCGGTTATAGCGCCGGGCAGCGGCCAGATCATCATGCTGGTCAGCACCTGGCATATGATCTTCGTCTTCATCGGCGCCATGGCGACGCTCGTGGGGATATGGATGTACTTCCGGCTTCCGGAAACGCTGAAGCCGGAAAACATACGTCCGTTGACCGTCAGGTCCGTCGCATCCGGATTCAAGATGGTTCTGACCAATCGCGTCGCGCTCTGCTATACCATCGCCAGCACCTTCCTTTTCGGTGCGCTGTTCGGCTTTATCAATTCGGCGCAGCAGATCTACAACAATATCTATGGCCTCGGCGTCTACACGCCGCTGGCATTCGGCGGTGTCGCGCTGTTCATGGCCCTGTCGTCCTTCGTCAATTCACAGTTCGTCGGCAGGTTCGGCATGCGGCGCCTGTCGCACACGGCCCTGCTCGGCTTTGTCGCCATAACCTTCTGTTGGCTGCTGGTGCAGCTTTACGGACCGGCGCCGATGCCCTTCCCGCTGTTCATGGTCTTCTTCGCGCTGGCGATGTTCCAGTTCGGCTGGATCGGTTCGAATTTCAATTCGCTCGCGATGGAGCCTCTCGGCCACGTTGCCGGCACCGCCTCGTCCGTGCTTGGCTTCATGAGCACGGTCGGCGGAGCATCGATCGGCGCCTGCATCGGCCAGTTTTACAACGGCACTGCGACGCCGATGGTCATAGGCTACTTCACCGTTTCCATCATCGGCGTCTTTTTCGTCCTGATCGCCGAAAAGGGGCGGCTCTTCCGGCCCCACAATGCGCCGCCGCCCGCCGATCAGTCCCTCGCTTTGCATTGACAGGCAAATTCATATGACCCCGCCTCAAGGACAAACACCGGCAAAATCCGGAGCCAGCCGCATCGGCCTCGGCATCGTCGAATTCATCATCATGATCGCACTGATGACGGCGAGCATTTCACTGGGCATCGACAGCATGCTGCCGGCGCTGCCGAATATCGGCCAGTCGCTTCATGTCGCCAACCCGAACGACACCCAGCTCGTCATCGGCGTCTATTTCCTCGGCTTCGGCATCTGCCAGCTCTTCTTCGGCAGCCTGTCGGACACCTATGGCCGCCGGCACATCCTGCTCGGCGGTCTGGCCTTCTACACGGTGACGTTGTTTGCGGCCGCATGGAGCGGCAGCCTGTTCGCGCTGCTTGCACTGCGCTTCGCGCAAGGGGTTGGCGCCGCGGCCGTCCGCATCACCACGCTTGCCATCGTACGCGATTGCTTCGGCGGGCGTGAAATGGCGCGTGTCATGTCCTACGTCATGATCGTGTTCATGATCATGCCGATGGTCGCGCCCTTCGTCGGCCAGATGATCGTTGCCTATTCGAGCTGGCAGTGGATCTTCATTCTGCTCGGCATCGCCAGCGCCGGCCTCTTCCTGGTCGCCTTCTTCCGCATGAAGGAGACGCTTCCCGTCGAGGAGCGCCTGCCGCTTTCGGTCTCCTCCGTCGTGTCCGGCTTCAAGACCGTGCTCACCAACCGCATCACCTGCGGCTACATGATCGGCCTGACACTCTATACCGGCGTCATCAGCGCCTACATCGTCTCGGTGCAGCAGGTTTTCGGCGAGGTCTACGGTCTGGGCGACTGGTTCCCGATCGCCTTTGCGGCAACGGCGGCCGGTACGGCCGTAGCGCAGTTCGCCAACGGCTATTTCGTCCGCAGCTTCGGCATGCGGCGCATTTCCCACGCCGCCATGATCGTCTTTACCGTGCTGGGCGCTGTCGGGTACGTCGTCGGCATGTCCGGCCAGCCGAGCTTCACGTTCATCTATGTGCTGATTTCCTTGATGCTGATGATGTTCGCCGTCATCACCACCAACTGCATGGCCATCAGCCTCGAGCCGATGGGACATCTGGCCGGTACGGCAGCCGCCATCACCAGCTCGATCTCCACCACCGGCGGCGTCGTGCTCGGCGGCATTGTCGGCCAGATGTTCGATGGCACCGCTCAGCCGCTGATTGCCGGCTTTACCATATTCGGTGCGCTGTCGATCCTGGCGACCCTCTGGGCGGAACGCGGCAAGCTCTTCACCCATCCCGGCGACACGCCGACGCTGGAGCCGGGCATGGGTCACGTCTGAACGGCGGGACGAACCTTTTACGCGCCGCTGCGCGGGCGATTGACCCAGCGCAGCGCCGCGGCGATCGTCAGCCCCAGCAGGGGCCAGATCGCCCAGGGCGTGCCATGCCAGGTGAAAAGATTGATCGCCACAAGTCCGACACCGGTGATCGCCATCCTGGCAATGCCGATATCGACCTGCTTGCTGCTGCGCGCGAAGCGGAACGCAGCGACCCAAAGAATGGCGAGTATCGGCCATTTTGCCCAGAATTCGCCGTGCCAGGTCAGCATGTTGAGCGCAGCAAGGCCGATGACGACGACAAGCGATACCCCGATGCTCCGCCGCCAGTCCTGTAGGGCAGGCTCTTCCTGCGCCGCGACGCCGGGCACGCGCGCCGGGGCAGGCTCCGGCGCTGAGCGATAATCGGCGGCGGTATCGACGACCTGCACCCCGCCGATCCGCACTGCATAGCTCGGCACGCCGCCCTCGATATTCTTCACTTCCAGCTGACCGAGAAAATCGAATCCGACCGCCACCTTGTTTCGGACCTGATCGTAGACCGTATTCGAAATGACGATGCCTCCGGCAGCGGCGCGAGACTGAAGACGCGCGGCGATATTGACGCCGTCACCATACAGATCGTTGCCGTCGGCAATTACATCCCCGAGATTGAGGCCGATGCGGAAGAGCATCTGCTTGCCGGGATCGCTTGCCGCATTATAGCCGGCAAGCTCGTTCTGGGTGTCGATTGCCGCGCGCACCGCCTCGACGACGCTTGGAAATTCGGCGAAGACCCCATCGCCCCAGGTGTTGACGACCCGGCCGCCATGCGCCTCGATCAACCGTTTCATCGCGTCGCGATAGCGGCGAAGGGTCGATAGCGTCCCCTCCTCGTCCTTCCCCATCAGGCGCGAGTAATCCTGCACGTCGGCGCAAAAGATCGTGGTCAGCTTGCGGCTTGTTTCGGACATCGACTCTCATCCCGGCAGCGGGTGCCCACCAGGGCTCCCGCCTGTTGCTAGGAAGATAGCCTTCCCGTTGCCACTTTCCAAGTGGCCGCGCCGACTATGGCATCGCGCGGGCCGCCTTAAAGCGTGAAGACCTCGCGCCGGAGCAGCTCCCATGTATCCTTGTCGACGGCAACCAGCAGGCCGCCATCCAGATGATGCGGCAGATAGGGCGAGCCGTCGAAACGGCGAACATAGGCGCCGGCTTCCTGGGAAATCAGCGCTCCCGCCAGATGATCCCACGGCATCAGCTTATTGTACATCAGATAGTGCACATAGCCGCCCGCGAGCGTGCGGTACTCGTGGGCCGCGCAGCGATAGCTCGTCGTGTAGCGCACCTTGGCGAGATTTCCCATGATCTCGGCGCGCTTCTCCTTGGGCAGGTAGCCGGTGGCTGCCATGCCAACCAGTTCTTCCAGCGCGACCGACTGGCTTACGTTGAGGCGCAGCGTCTCGCCATCCGGCCGGCGCAGCCACGCGCCGCTGCCACGCTCCGCCAGCACCCAGTCGTCGCCCATCGGATCGAAGATGATGCCGGCGACCGTCTCGCCCTTGGACACGACGGAGGCCATGACACCGAAGGCCGGAATTCCGGCGGCGAAATTGAACGTGCCGTCAACCGGATCGACGATAATGGCAAGATCGGCATCCGCCAGCTTCTTCAGCAAGGCCGGATCGGCGGCAACCGATTCCTCGCCGATGAACAGAGCCTCGGGCCACAACCGCGAAACCTCCGCCTTGACCATGCGCTCCGCACGCTCGTCGGCCTCCGTCACCAGATCGGTCGCCTCGCTCTTGGCGCGGACATCGTCGCTGCCGAGCCTGCGGAAACGCGGCAGGATCTCCGTCTGTGCCGCGCGGCGCAGCACATGAGCGAGGGTCGTAACGTCAACGAGCGATGTCATGCTTCTTCCTTTTCTGTCAGGCGCCGATGATCTCGCGACGGATCATCCGCCAGCTATCCTCATCCGGCGCAGAGATAATGCCGCCTCCGGTTTCGCCCGGCCTGTAGGGCGCACCATCGAATTTGGCGGTATAGCCGCCGGCCTCCTGATGTGCCAGGACGCCGGCAAGATGATCCCACGGCATCAGCTTGGAATGGCCGATGAAATGCCATTTGCCCGACGCTGCCATCCAATATTCGTAAGCCGAGCAATTGAGCGAGAAAGCGATCCGCGTCTTCGACAGATTGCTGCAGATGCGCGACCTGTCCGGCTCATCCATATGAGCCCAGGATATAGAACCCGTCATCTCCTTCAAAGGAGCGGCGGCGGCGACGGAAAGCCGCCTCACCTGCCCGGTCTTCCGGCGCAGGAACGTTCCCGAGCCCTTCATGGCGGTCACGGTGTCGCCCAGCACGGGATCATGAATGATGCTGGCGATCGTCTCGCCGTTGGCGACGACGCCAACCATCGTCCCGAATACCGGCAAGCCAGCTGCAAAATTGAACGTGCCATCGACCGGATCGATGATGAAACCCAGCTCCGCATCGGCCAGGGCCGGCACGACGGACCTGTCGGCTTCATAGGCCTCCTCACCCACGATAAGAGCAGTCGGGAAACGCGCCTTCAGCGCGGACGTGATATGCTGCTCCGCCAAAAGGTCGGCCTGTGTGACGAGGTCGACGGCCGAGGTTTTTTCCGATATGTCGTCAGCGTCCAGATTGCGAAATCGCGGCAGGATTTCCCGCGCCGCCGCTTCGAACACGATCGTCATCAGGTGATCGAAATCTGTATCGGAGAAAGTCATTGGAAGCCTTTGCTTTGGAAAGGCCCCTCTTATGCCCGATTCGATGACGCAGGTGTGGCAAAAGCGCTGAATTTACGCCGTGTCGCCCGAAGATTTCCCGCTCATCAGCGCCGCGAAATCAAACAGCTTCGGATCGAGCAGATGCGACGGATTTACATGCGCCAGCGCGCGCAGCATCGTATCCTTGCGACCCGGCATGCGCCGCTCGATATCGCCAAGCATGTCCTTCATGGCGTTGCGCTGCAACCCATCCTGCGAGCCGCAGAGATCGCACGGAATGATTGGAAACTGCATGGCGACGGCAAATTTCGCGAGATCGTCCTCCGCCGCATAGGCAAGCGGGCGCAGTACCATCAGATCGCCCTCGTCGTTGAGAAGCTTCGCCGGCATGGAGGCCAGCCGGCCGCCATGGAAGAAGTTCATGAAAAAGGTTTCGAGAATATCCTCGCGATGGTGCCCGAGCACGAGCGCGTCGCAACCCTCCTCGCGGGCGATGCGATAGAGATTGCCGCGGCGCAGGCGCGAACAGAGCGAGCAATAGGTCGCGCCCTCGGGCACCTTCTCCTTCACGATGGAATAGGTGTCGCGATATTCGATGCGATGCGTAACGCCGATCTTCGTCAGATATTCGGGCAGAATATGCTTCGGAAAGTTCGGCTGGCCCTGATCTAGATTGCAGGCGATCAGTTCCACGGGTAGCAGACCGCGCCATTTCAGGTCGAGCAGCAGCGACAGCAGACCGTAGGAATCCTTGCCGCCGGAAAGGCCGACGAGCCAGCGCTTCTGTCCCTTCAGCATCTGGAAGTCTTCCATTGCCTGGCGCACCTGCCGCAGCAGGCGCTTGCGCAGCTTGTTGAAGGAAACGGAACGCGGCGCGTCGGAAAACATCGGATGCACGGCAGAGCCGCCATCTTCGGCCTCGATGTCGATTTCGTCCTTCACCGTCGTTGCGATATTCATCCCGTCATCCCCGGCGCATAACGACATGCGCAAAATCCAAAGTGCGACTGCATTCGCTGCCTGCCCCGCAGCGCGGGCGGCACTGTCTTATCTCGCCACGCTGATAGCAGAAAGCAAGGCGAGAAGACACCGTGTCAATCGCCGAACACCGACCAGCCCGTGCGCGCCGCAAGCATTTCCAGCGCCACCGCGCCGAGCTGCGAATTGCCGACCTTGTTGAGGCCCGGCGACCAGACGGCGATCGAGCCGATTCCCGGCGCCACGGCCAGAATGCCGCCGCCGACGCCGCTCTTGCCCGGCAGGCCGACATGATAGGCGAAATCGCCAGAGCCGTCGTAGTGGCCGCAGGTGAGCATCAGCGCATTGATGCGCCGCGCCCGCTTCGGCGAGACGACGGAGTGTCCCGTTATCGGGTTGCTGCCGCGCGCGGCGAGATAAAGCCCCGCCTTGGCAAGCTGCCGGCAGCTCATCGACAGCGCGCATTGATGGAAATAGACGCCGAGCACATGCTCGACCGGATGGTGGATATTGCCATAGGCGCGCATGAAATTAGCGAGCGCGAAATTGCGATAGCCCGTCTGGGTCTCCGAGCGCGCGACCTTGTCGTCGATGCTGATCGTCTCGTCATCGGCAACATAGCGCACGAATCGCAGCAATTCGCCGATAGCCTCGCGCGGCTCATGTCCCGCCAGCACGACATCGCTGACGGCGATCGCACCCGCATTGATGAAGGGATTGCGCGGTATGCCCTCCTCCCGCTCCAGCTGGACGATGGAGTTGAAGGCCGTGCCGGACGGCTCGCGGCCCACGCGCTTCCAGAGGCTTTCGCCGACCTTGCCGAGCGCCAGCGTCAGCATGAAGACCTTGGAAATACTCTGGATGGAAAAGGGAACGGCGGCATCGCCGATGCTATGGAGATCGCCGTCCGCCGTGGCGATGGCCATGCCGAACTGCTTCGGATCGACCTTTGCCAGTTCCGGAATGTAGTCCGCAACCTTGCCCTCGCCGATGCGCGGCAAAAGCTCGGCATAAATGCCGTCGAGAATGGCCTGCAAATCCGTCATGAGGCGCTCCAAAGACAAAAAAGCCGCTCGAACCGAGCGGCTTTTCATTCATCAAGAAAGTTATCCGCTTATTAACGCGAATAGAATTCGACGACCAGATGCGGTTCCATGACGACGGCGTAAGGCACGTCGGCAAGCGACGGAACGCGAGCGAAGGTCGCAACCATCTTGTTGTGGTCGACTTCGATGTAGTCCGGAACGTCGCGCTCGGCGAGCGAAACCGATTCCAGAACCGTTACGAGCTGCTTGGACTTTTCGCGAACTTCGATAACGTCGCCAGCCTTGCAGCGGTACGAACCGATGTTGACGCGAACGCCGTTGACCGTGACGTGGCCGTGGTTGACGAACTGACGGGCAGCGAAGACGGTCGGAACGAACTTGGCGCGGTACACGATCGCGTCGAGGCGCGATTCGAGCAGGCCGATCAGGTTTTCCGAGGTGTCGCCCTTGCGGCGGTTGGCTTCGTCGAAGGTGGCGCGGAACTGCTTTTCACGCAGGTCGCCGTAGTAGCCCTTCAGCTTCTGCTTGGCGCGCAGCTGCACGCCGAAGTCGGAAAGCTTGCCCTTGCGGCGCTGGCCGTGCTGGCCCGGGCCATATTCGCGGCGGTTGACCGGGGACTTCGGACGGCCCCAGATGTTTTCGCCCATGCGGCGGTCAATTTTGTACTTGGACGATTCGCGCTTGCTCATCGCATTTCCTTTCAAAGTGTTGGGCGACCCGTTGCCGGACCGCGAAGGAAACACGCCCTCCTCTGAACTCCGTTTTCGAGCTCTGACAGGCTTCTCACGTTAGCGAACGGACGAAGCCACGGGACATGTCAAATGAAACACCGGACATTTCTGCCCGGCGTTGGGGCGGTCTCTAAGGGGTCGTCATGAAAATGTCAACAGCGGTATCGAAGAGAATCTCGGCTTCAAGAAGTATGTTCGCCGCGCCATTCCTCCGGCACCTCTGGCAATAACGGCATAAGCTCAGGCTTTCTCTTTGCAGTTTCGTCAGCGCCATTGCCCATCACCCGATTTCATCAAGCATGCGGCGCCCCATGGCAAAGGCACGCGCATCGCCACGTTCGATCAAAGCGTTGGCGATCACCTTCGCCTTCTGCGCTAAATCGGGCAGCCGATCCAAATCTATATTGTCAAGAAGACAAACCCCGTAGCGACCAACCGCCTCTTCTATATCTTCTTGAAGACGTTCTTTTCGCTGACGATATTCGGCTCGCATTTCCGCCGCTTGCGAGAGGATGTCATCGCGGCGGGCCGCCGGGACCAGAACTTCCACCCTCACGAGGTCGGAAGCTCCGCCGGTCTTTCTGTATCGCTGGATTCTATCACGCACCGCCATGAAGCCATCTCCTATGGAGACAATATAGGCGTATCCGGGATACGGGATCAACTGCGCAGCTATTCCGCCGCCGCCTGCTCGCCGCCGTCCAGATCGGGGGCATTGGCGTCGCCTGGTGCTGTCTGAGAACCCATATCCGGGAAGGCAACGATGCGCTTGCCGGAAAAATCCGTATGAACGACGACGCTGCCCTGTTCCTCGAAATAGCTGAGAAGGCGCCGGGCGCGTCTGGCCGAATGGGTGCCGTAGGCGCGGGCAATGCGGGCATCGGACGGGCACGGCTCGCCGCTGATGGCCGCCTTCGCCAGCATCAGGAAGACGCCTTGGAGGTCTTCGGTAACGCTGGAGGAAAGCGAGAGCGCCGTTGCCCACTGGTCCGTCGCCATGACCTCCTCGTCGGCACCGGAACGGGCAATCGCGACGCGACGGCGAAATTCGGACAGGCTCATGGGCGCACCCGGAACACGGCGCATGCGCAGCCGCACGAGAAACTCCTGATAGAGCACAGAATCCGTCCGGAAACCGGAAGCCGGATCGTCGAGAATTTCGGAGAGCACGGCATTCACCCTTGCCTCGCGATCCTCGCTCGACAGTTCCGGCTGACTGGCCTTAGGCTCCGCGGGCGCTGGGCTTGCTGCCGGCACAGAACGGGAAAGCTCGGCCAGAATATCGGTCGTCGGGCGCGGCGCCGGCGTCGTGCGACGAACAACGGGCCGCGTGAATTCCTCGGGGTCCGGCGTGAAGATCAGATCTTCCACGTCCTGCGGCGCATCCGGCAGCGGCATCAGCTTCGGGCTGGAGGAACGCGCCGAGGTCTCCACCGCGCCGATGGTGATCGGCAGCGGCCGGCGCGAGAGCGCCGGACCGAGCGCGACGAAATTACCGCGCTTCAGGTCGCGGAACATTTCCGCCTGCCTGCGGTCCATACCGAGAAGATCGGCGGCGCGGGCCATGTCGATATCGAGGAAAGTGCGGCCCATCAGGAAGTTGGAGGCCTCCGCCGCAACGTTCTTGGCGAGCTTCGCCAGGCGCTGCGTGGCGATGACGCCGGCAAGGCCGCGCTTTCGGCCGCGGCACATCAGATTGGTCATGGCGCCGAGCGACATCTTGCGCGCGTCTTCCGAGACGTCGCCGCCGACCGAAGGCGCGAACATCTGCGCCTCGTCGACCACGACCAGCACCGGATACCAGAATTCGCGATCGGCATCGAACATGCCGTTCAAAAAGGCGGCGGCAGCGCGCATCTGCTGCTCGATATCGAGCCCTTCCAGCGTCAGCACGCAGGAGACGCGATGCTGGCGGATACGGTTGGCGATGCCGGCAAGCTCGGCCTCGGTGCGCTCGCCATCGACGACGACGTGCCCGAACTTGTCGGCCAGCGTGACGAAATCGCCTTCGGGATCGATGATGACCTGCTGCACCCACTGCGCAGACTGCTCCAGCAGCCGCCGCAGGAGATGCGATTTGCCAGAGCCGGAATTGCCCTGCACCAGGAGACGCGTGGCCAGCAGCTCCTCGATATCGAGCTGGGCGCTGGTCCCGCCGGACGCCGTTCCCATGTCGATGCCGACCTGCAATGCACTTCCCCTATGAGCAAGAATCAAACGTGGATACGCCCCATCTTTCTGAAAGGACGCGCCTCCGTCTAGCAAAGATTTCCAAGCTTCGCGCCCGTGGATTGAAAAAACCCACAGGCGATTGCAGATGTCAGCGGAACCGCAGATTGGCCCGCGAAAGCTGGCTGACCGACGTGCAGCCCATCAGCTTCATGTCGCGCTCGACTTCGGTGCGCAGATGCCTCAGCGCCCGCTCCACGCCCGCCTGACCGGCAGCGGCGAGCGGATAGAGATAGAAGCGGCCGAGACCGACGGCCTTGGCGCCGAGCGACAGCGCCTTCAGCACATGCGTGCCGCGCTGGACGCCGCCATCCATCATCACATCGATGCGGTGGCCGACGGCATCGACGATCTCCGCCAGCTGGTCGAATGCGGAACGCGAGCCGTCCAGCTGCCGGCCGCCATGGTTCGAAAGCACGATGCCGGTGCATCCGATATCGACAGCGCGCTTGGCATCCTCGACGGACATGATGCCCTTGAGGCAAAACTGCCCGTCCCAATGCTTCACCATCTCGGCGACGTCGTTCCAGTTCATCGACGGATCGAGCATCTCTGTGAAATACTTGCCGATCGACATGGCGCCGCCGCTCATGTCCACATGCTCGTCGAGTTGCGGCAGGCGGAATTTCTCGTGCGTCACATAGTTCAGCGCCCAGGCCGGCTTGATGGCGAACTGGGTGACGCCCGCGAGATTGAGCTTGAACGGAATGGAAAATCCGGTGCGAAGATCACGCTCGCGATTGCCGCCGGTGATGCTGTCGACCGTCAGCATCATCACGTTGACGCCGGCTTCCTTCGCCCGCTCCATCATCGCCCGGTTCAGCCCGCGATCCTTATGGAAATAGAACTGATAGACCTGCGGCCCCTCGTGCTTCTTGCGAATTTCCTCAAGGCTGACGGTGCCGAGCGAGGAGACGCCGAACATCGTGCCGAGTGAGGCCGCTGCGGCGGCAACCGCGTTCTCGCCCTGATGATGGAATAGCCGCTGCAGAGCCGTCGGCGAGCAATAGAAGGGCGTTGCGAGCTTTTGTCCCATGACGGTGACAGACATGTCGATCTCGCTGACCCCGCGCAGGACGTTGGGAACGAGATCGCAGCTTTCGAAGCTCGACGTGTTTCGCCGTAGCGTCACCTCATCGTCGGCTGCGCCGTCGATATAGTTGAAGATCGGACCGGGAAGACGCTTTTTCGCAAGCAGGCGAAAATCATGAAAGTTATGGCACTCACGCAGACGCATGGCTTGCCCCGACAACAACATAGCAATCGTTCTCAAAAGACATCAACTATCGAGCTCCCAATATCCCGCCGCTCGGTCAGACCGCGCATCACATCCGGTGCAGGCGTGCTTCCCATTTGTAAAGCACATCCGGCTCCTTCTCCTCATTGCCTGCCCCGTCCGACTCGTCAACCACGAAGAAGCCATGCTTCTCGTAAAAGCGGCGCGCCGGCACGTTTCTCTTGAATGTCCAGAGCGACAGAACCGGATAGGCCGATTTGGCGACATCGAGCAGGCGGGTGCCGATACCACGCCGCTGCGCCTCGGGCAAAACGTAGAGCTGATCGATCCAATCTTCGAGAAAGGCTATGACGCCGACAAGGCGGCCGCCCTCTTCCGCGCCCCAGACCTGGCAATCCTTATAGACGGCAGCGCTCCAGAAGCCGACATCTTCTTCCGGCGTATGAAGCCCGGCAAGCGTCGGCAGCCGCTCGTTGAAGGAAGCGCGATGGACGACCGCAGCCGCCGGCATGTCCGCGAGATCGAGTTTACGCAATGAAATCTTGTCAGTCATTCATCAAGCCTTGAGTCCAAAACCCTGCATCAGCCGCCGGGTGGGAAAATCCGGCGCGCCGGAGGTGAACACTGCAAAATCGAAATTATCGGGATGAACGGCATCGGCCACCTGCGGCACCAGGCTGCGCGCCCGTCTTGCGATCGCCTCGGCCGGATCGAGCCAATCGACCGGCCATGGCGCGAGCCTGCGAAAAATATTGGCCATGAAGGGATAATGCGTGCAGGCAAGCACGACGATATCGGTCTTGCGGCCATCCAACTCGACGAAGCACTGATCGATCTCCGTCATGACAGCCTCGTCCGCGATCGCATCGCCGCGGATATAGGCCTCCGCCAGCCGCGCCAGATTTTCCGATCCCACCAGCCGAACATGACATTGCGTGGCGAAGGACTGAATTAAATCACGCGTATAGGCGCGCTTGACGGTGCCCGGAGTCGCCAGCACGGAGACCAGGCCGGAGCGCGTTCGCTCCGCCGCCGGCTTGATCGCCGGCACAGTCCCCACAAACGTCATCTGCGGAAAAGCGGCACGCAGGTCGGCGCCGACAAGCGTGAAGGCCGTGTTGCAGGCGATGATGCAGACTTCCGGATCGTATTGTGCCAGCAGCTTGACGAAGATGTCGACGATGCGTTCCTTCAGCGCTTGTTCTTCCCAGCCGCCATAGGGAAAGCCGGCATCGTCGGCAATATAGATGAAACCGCGCTCCGGCATCAGCACCCGCGCTTCGCGCAGCACGGTCAGGCCACCGATCCCGGAATCGAACACGAGGACCGGTTTCAGCTCATTCGCCGTTGCTGTCATCGCTCGTGGTTTCCTTGGGAGCTTTGGAGGGCCTGGGATGCGAGCCGCTGCCGCGGGGCGATTTTCGCGTGAAGCGGTCGAGAGACGAAATCACCCCGCGCAAGACGCTGATTTCCTGTTCGGTGAACGCGCGGCGCGAGAGGACAGCCCGGAGATTGTCGACCATTTTCGGCTTTTTCCCGGCTGGATGGAAATAATTGCGGGCATCCAGCGCCTCCTCCAACTGGTCGAACAGGCCGAAAAGCTGTTCCTTCGTAGAGGGCCGCTGCTCGATCGCCTGGAACGGCACGGCACCCAGATCCTCCATACCCGATTTCATCCATTCATAGGACATCAGCAGAACGGCCTGGGCGATGTTCAAGGAGGCGAAAGCCGGATTGACGGGAAAGGTGACGATCTCGTCGGCCAGCGCCACCTCCTCGTTGGTCAAGCCCCAGCGCTCGCGCCCGAAAAGAATGCCGCTACCCTCGCCCGCCTTGAACCGGGCGCGAAGCGTCTCGGCCGCGACGACCGGAGAACGCACCGGCTTGTAGCCGTCACGCTCGCGCGCCGTCGTCGCATAGACGAAATTGAGATCGGCTATCGCCTGTTCCAGCGTCTCGTAGACCTTCGTCGCCTCGATGATGTGATCCGCCTTCGAAGCGGTCGCCTGCGCCCTTTCGTTCGGCCAGCCGTCACGCGGATTGACCAGACGCAGCTCGACAAGCCCGAAATTTGCCATGGCGCGCGCCACCATGCCGATATTCTCGCCCATCTGCGGCTCGACCAGAATGATGGCCGGCCCCTCGGCCAGAAGTGGACGTTCGCTGTTGGTGCCTGCCATGATGCCCTGATCTCCGTGCGCGAACCCACTCGCGCCAATTACGGGTCGCAATAGCGAGACACCGGCCGATCGGCAAGGTTTTTACGCAGGAACCGCAGAACGAGCCGCATCCGATTTACTGCGGATTGGCCGGCTTCTGCTGATCCGACGGCTGCTGGGTCTGGTCAGCCGGTTGCTGCTGCTGCTGTTTGACGAGATCCTGCATCACGCTCTTCAGCGAGCTTGGATTGCCGTTGTCGTCATTCGTGACGATATCGTCGACGACGGGCCTTCCATCCTCCTCGATGACCTCGAAGCGCACGGTCGTCACCTTCTGGTAATCGGCATCGGAGCCCATGCAGGTGGACTTCTTGAAGGTTGCCAGCACCTCGGTCACATTATCCTTGGGCGGCTGGGCGGCAATCTTCACATCCTCCAGCGGACAGGCGTCCTGCGCGTTGACGATGACATCATAGTCGAATGGCGAGATGCCATCCTCGTCGGCTGCGGGAAATTGCGCTGCAGCCTCGTATTTCGCCGCGAAATCCTTGCTGTAGATATCCTTGAGCTTGCTCTCGTCGAAAATATCCTGCCAGTCGCTGTCGCCGCCCGCCCAGTTGGAAACGGTCGCATCCATGATGGCCTTGACCGGCGTCGTCACATCGGCCGCCAACGCCACCTGCGCGCCGAACGGGAACTGAAAGAGCGTGAAGGCAAGTGCGGCTGCGGCGTATTTCTGCATGACGTGATTCCGTGGCTACAGGCAAAACTTGCGCGACATTAGTCCCATCGATGGCTTTGGCAATGGCCCGATCGCAAAAAGCGGCCGATGTCACGAATGATCAAAAACGCGATGCCGGAGGCTCTATCGGCTTTGCGTTCGGGGCTTGCGGTGTTATAGCGCTCGGGACTTCACATTCACCACAGGACCATCCGGTCCCATCAGCTTAAACGAGGCAGAAGTATGAAGAAGATCAAGGTCGCTAACCCCGTTGCCGATCTCGATGGCGACGAAATGACTCGCATCATCTGGCAGTTTATCAAAGACAAACTGATCTACCCCTACCTCGATATCGATATCGACTATTACGACCTTTCTGTCGAAAACCGCGACGCGACCAACGACCAGGTCACCATCGATGCCGCCAACGCCATCAAGAAGCACGGCGTCGGCATCAAGTGCGCGACGATCACGCCGGACGAAGACCGCGTCAAGGAATTCAACCTCAAGCAGATGTGGAAGAGCCCGAACGGCACGATCCGCAACATCCTCGGCGGCGTCATCTTCCGCGAGCCGATCATCTGCAAGAACGTGCCGCGCCTGGTTCCGGGCTGGACCAAGCCGATCGTCGTCGGTCGCCACGCTTTCGGCGACCAGTATCGCGCCACCGACTTCAAATTCCCCGGCAAGGGCAAGCTGACCATCAAGTTCGTCGGCGAAGACGGCCAGGTCATCGAAAAGGAAGTCTTCAACGCTCCGGGCGCCGGCGTTGCCATGGCCATGTACAACCTCGACGAGTCGATCCGCGAATTCGCTCGCGCTTCGATGATGTACGGCCTGATGCGCAAGTGGCCGGTCTACCTGTCGACGAAGAACACCATCCTCAAGGCCTATGACGGCCGCTTCAAGGACATCTTCGAAGAAGTCTACCAGAACGAGTTCAAGGCTCAGTTCGACGAAGCCGGCATCACCTACGAACACCGCCTGATCGACGACATGGTCGCCTCCGCCCTGAAGTGGTCCGGCGGCTACGTCTGGGCCTGCAAGAACTACGACGGCGACGTCCAGTCCGACACGGTTGCCCAGGGCTTCGGCTCGCTCGGCCTGATGACCTCGGTTCTCCTGACGCCGGACGGCAAGACGGTCGAAGCCGAAGCCGCGCACGGCACGGTTACCCGCCACTACCGCCAGCACCAGAAGGGTCAGGAAACCTCGACGAACTCGATCGCCTCGATCTTCGCCTGGACCCGCGGCCTCGCTCACCGCGCCAAGCTCGACGACAATGCCGAACTCGCGAAGTTCGCCTCGACGCTCGAAAAGGTCTGCGTCGATACCGTCGAAGCCGGCTTCATGACCAAGGATCTGGCGCTGCTCATCGGCCCCGATCAGCCGTGGCTCTCGACCACCGCCTTCCTCGACAAGATCGACGAGAACCTCAAGAAGGCCATGGCCGCCTGAGCCTTGTCGACATGGAGAGATACGAAAATCCGGCCTTAGCGCCGGGTTTTCTTTTGCCCGGAATCTTGCCGAGGCGACAAACGAATGGCGACAATGCGCGCAACAAAAGGGAGAGAGAAATGACCGAGGAACTCGTTTTCTATACCAATCCGATGTCGCGCGGACGCATCGCCCGCTGGATGCTGGAGGAGATCGGCCAGCCCTATCGCACCGAATATCTCGATTACGGCACGACGATGAAGGCCCCGGAATATCTTGCCGTCAATCCGATGGGCAAGGTGCCGGCCATCAGGCACGGCGATACCGTCGTCACCGAAGGTGCTGCCATCTGCGCCTATCTGGCCGAGACCTTTCCGCAGGCAGGACTTGCCCCGACGGCGGCCGAGCGCGGCCGCTACTTCCGCTGGATGTTCTTTGCAGCCGGACCTTTCGAGATGGCGATCACCAATCGCGCCCTCGGCTTCGAAGTTCCGCCGGAACGCCTGCGCATGGCCGGCTGCGGCAGCTTCGCAAACGTGCTCGATGCCATGGAGCACGCCGTCACCACCGCGCCGTTCATCGCCGGTGATCGCTTTACCGCCGCCGACGTCTATGTCGGTTCGCATGTCGGCTACGGCCTCAATTTCGGGACGATCGAAAAGCGGCCGGCCTTCATCGATTATTGGAGCCGGGTCAGCGACCGCGACGCCTACCGCCGCGGCAACGAGATCGATAATGCGGCCATGCCGAAGCCGGCTAATGCCTGAAGTTACAGGATATTAGAGTAAAATCCTCAACCGAGATCACATGCCGCTATTTCAGCGGCATATAGATATCGGTCAATAGCTCCGTAGGTGATACGTCGCGCGGATTGTTGATGTAATCCTCGAACATCACTGTATCGCGCAGCTGCCGCCCGGAAGCCGGCAACCATTGCGCATAGAGCCATTGATAGGCTTTGTGCATGTTTGCGTAAGGGCCCTTGTGGCGCAGCACGGCATACTCGCCGCCTTCGAGCGAGCGCCGCTCCAGAGGAGCATCCACAGCGACGGCCTCGCCGGCAGTGACGCAGGCGTAGGAGCGCAGCTTATCCACGTCCACGACATCGGGATCGTCGAGGTAGACGCCGATCATGCGCATATCGGGGCCGGCAAGGCCGCGGGCGAAGATCGTTCCGAAGAGCGTTTCGAAAGCCTGGCCGATCTGCATGTAGGAGCCGCGATGGGCGACACCGATCAGTGACATCGGGGAAATGGTGCGAAGCGTAACGTCGAACATGACCGTAATCCTTCCCTGGGTGCTGGGTTCGAAGATCGTGTGGCTTCCCTCTTTCCGATATCGTGCCGGCGGCATGCCGTAGACAGATCTGAAAATGCGATTGAACGACTGGAGGTTGGGATAGCCCGACCGCTTTGCAATGTCGCTGATGGATAGACGGGTGTTGACGAGATCGCCGGCGGCACGATGCAGCCGCAGCCGCTTGACGGTGGCTGCCGCCGTCTCGCCATAGATCGCCCGATAAATCCTGTGCCAGTGATAGCTGGACATGCAGGCGATTTCGGCGAGCTTTTCCATATCGAGCTCTTCATCCAGATGCTCGTGGATATAGGCCGAAACCCGCCGCAGCCGGGTCTCGTAAAGCGTCCACGCCGTTCCGCCATTCATGTCAAACCTCTTGCAAACCGATCGGCCCGACAAGACCATAACCCGATTTGACAAATCCTGCGGAGTTGAGATGAATGGGAAACTATTCAGTAGGCTCGGACACGCCCCGATGGTTGATGAGCTCAGCCAGCTGGTAAGCGTAGAGCGTGGTGCCTCCCTGGCTGACGTAGAACTCGGAAGCGCCATAGAACGGCCTGTTGATCTTTGCCAACCAACTCGTCTTCAGTTGCCTTGCTTTATCTTCCCGAATCTCCAGCCTCACGCCCTCTCCCTTTTTGAAGTATTGAACCTTTGCACCGACGATGTCGCTCCAGGGAATACGTTCCCTCGCAACGTCTGAGGCGATAAGGCCTTCGGGGGAAAAATCAAACGCCAGGCGCCTGCCAAGAGCCTTGGATACATAAACGGGCACCAACATCAGAAATAGCAGAGCACCCGAAATCCCGATAAAAAGAAGATAGCTGCCCAAACCTTCGGTATAATACCCTAGGTACGCAAAGAACGCCATAAAGGCGCCCCCCCAAAAACAAAGAGTAGTCCTTGAATAACAGATGAGCGCGAGCGGTAAAATATCACTTTCACAAAGCTCCTACGCCGCTGCTGAAAGTTGGGCCAATGGCCCAACTTAGCAGAACCACAATCCTTAAGCGAGTGCCGCAGCAACCGCCTCAAGCGCCTCATCAGCTTTGGCGCCATCCGGGCCGCCGGCCTGGGCCATGTCGGGACGGCCGCCGCCGCCCTTGCCACCGAGCGCAGCCGAAGCGACACGCACGAGATCGACGGCGCTGAAGCGGCCGACCAGATCTTCCGTCACGGCGACGACGGCGCTAGCCTTGCCGTCTTCCGAAACGCCGATCAGCGCAACGACACCGGAGCCAAGGCCTGCCTTGGCTTCATCGGCCAAGCCTTTGAGGTCCTTGGGATCGACGCCGGAAATGGCCTTGCCGAGGAACTTGACGCCATTGACGTCACGCACAGCATCGGCAGAACCGCCCTGCCCGCCGCCCATCGCAAGCTTGCGCTTGGCATCGGCCAATTCGCGTTCCAGCTTACGGCGCTCGTCCATCAGGGCTTCGACGCGCGAGACGACATCGGCGGGCTGAACCTTCAGCGTCGAGGCGAGGTTTTTCACACGCTCGTCCTGTTCCGCAAGATAGCCAAGCGCGGATTCGCCGGTCACGGCTTCGATACGGCGCACGCCGGCGCCGACGGCACTTTCGCCGAGAATGCGCACGAGGCCGATCTGTCCCGTAGCGGTGACATGCGTACCGCCGCAGAGCTCGACCGAATAAGGCTTGCCGGACTTGATGCCGCGAACACCCTGTCCCATCGACACCACACGGACTTCATCGCCATACTTCTCGCCGAACAGCGCCATTGCGCCTTCCGCGATCGCATCGTCGACACTCATCAGGCGGGTCGTGACAGGCGAATTCTGCAGGATAATCTCGTTTGCCATCTCCTCGACGACCTTGAGCTCCTCGGCCGTCATCGGCTTCGGATGCGAGACGTCGAAACGCAGGCGCTCGGGCGCGACCAGCGATCCCTTCTGCGCGACATGTGTGCCCAGCACTTCGCGCAGGGCCTCATGCAGCAGGTGAGTGGCCGAGTGATTGGCGCGCAGGCGCGAGCGCCTGTTATGATCGACCGTCAGCACGACGGCATCGCCGACCTTGATCTTGCCTTCGGACACTTCCGAGCTGTGAACGAAAAGGCCCTCGCCCTTCTTCTGGGTATCGCCGACTGCAAGCTTGCCGTTGTCGCCGGAGATCACGCCGGTATCGCCCATCTGGCCGCCGGATTCGCCATAGAACGGCGTCTGGTTGACGACGATCTGCACCTTGTCGCCGGCAACGGCGCTATCGACGGCAACGCCGTCCCTAACGATCGCCTGAATGACGCCTTCGGCCGTTTCCGTGTCGTAGCCGAGGAACTCGGTCGCGCCCAGCTTTTCCTTGAGCTCGAACCAGATGGTTTCGGTCGCCTTGTCGCCGGAGCCGGTCCAGTGCGAGCGTGCCTCGGCCTTCTGGCGCTCCATGGCATCCGTAAAGCTTGAAATGTCGACGCCGATGCCGCGGGCGCGCAGCGCGTCCTGAGTCAGGTCGAGCGGGAAGCCATAGGTGTCATAGAGCTTGAACGCGGTTTCGCCGTCCAGGCTGTCGCCCTTGTGCAGATCCGAAGTGGCATCGTTGAGCAGGGACAGGCCGCGTTCCAGCGTCTTGCGGAAACGGGTTTCCTCGAGCTTCAGCGTCTCGGAGGTCAGCGCTTCGGCGCGCACCAGCTCCGGATAGGCACGGCCCATCTGCTGGATCAGCGCCGGCAGCAGCTTCCACATCAGCGGTTCCTTGGCGCCGAGCAGCTGCGCGTGGCGCATGGCGCGGCGCATGATGCGGCGAAGCACGTAACCGCGGCCTTCGTTCGACGGCAACACGCCATCGGCGATCAGGAAGGCGGAGGAACGCAGATGGTCGGCGATGACGCGATGGCTGGCGCGATGCTCGCCCTCGGCCTTGACGCCCGTCGCTTCTTCCGAAGCTTCGATCAGCGCGCGGAACAGGTCGATATCGTAGTTGTCGTGCTTGCCTTGCAGCACGGCGGCAACGCGCTCGAGACCCATGCCGGTATCGATCGACGGGCGCGGCAGGTCGACACGCTCTTGCTTGGTGATCTGCTCGAACTGCATGAAGACGAGATTCCAGATCTCGATGAAACGGTCGCCGTCTTCTTCCGGAGAGCCGGGAGGGCCGCCCCAGATATGATCGCCGTGATCGTAGAAAATTTCCGAACAGGGACCGCAGGGGCCGGTATCGCCCATCGCCCAGAAATTGTCGCTGGTCGCGATGCGGATGATCCGGTCGTCGGAGAGGCCGGCGATCTTCTTCCACAGGTTAAAAGCGTCGTCGTCGGTGTGATAGACCGTGACCAGCAGGCGTTTGGCATCGAGGCCGAATTCCTTGGTGATCAGGTTCCAGGCAAGCTCGATGGCGCGCTCTTTGAAATAGTCGCCAAAAGAGAAGTTGCCGAGCATTTCGAAGAAGGTGTGATGGCGGGCGGTATAGCCGACATTGTCGAGGTCGTTGTGCTTGCCGCCGGCGCGCACGCATTTCTGCGCCGTCGAAGCCGTCGTATAGGGACGCTGCTCCAGGCCGGTGAAAACGTTCTTGAACTGCACCATCCCGGCATTGGTGAACATCAATGTCGGATCGTTGCGCGGTACGAGCGGGCTCGACGGCACGATCTCGTGGCCGTTTTTCTTAAAATAGTCGAGAAAGGTCGACCGGATTTCATTCACACCGCTCATATGGGGCCCTTCAGTCCTGCGCTCGGCAACTTGCGTCAAAGTCAGTGGCTTTTATCGTTCGCTCCGGGCGCTGTCCAGCCGCACGAACAAAACCGGCCGCACATCCCTTGGACAATACGGCCGGTTTCGGTTTTTTAGTCTCATCTCAAGCCGGTCATTGCTTTCCGGAAATCATTATTCTCCGGAAGCGTCGCCATCATCGGCATCCGGGCCGCCATTCTGCAGGAAGCGATCAGCAATGAGACCGGCATTCTGACGCAGCGACAATTCGATTTCGCGGGAAAGATCCGGATTGTCGCGCAGGAAGATCTTCGCATTCTCGCGGCCCTGGCCGAGGCGCTGGCTGTTATAGGAGAACCAGGCACCGGACTTTTCGACGATGCCGGCCTTGACGCCGAGATCGACCAGCTCACCGGTCTTGGAAACGCCTTCGCCATACATGATATCGAACTCGACCTGTTTGAAGGGCGGCGCCATCTTGTTCTTGACGACCTTGACGCGGGTCTGGTTGCCGATCACCTCTTCCCGCTCCTTGACGGCGCCGATGCGGCGGATGTCAAGGCGAACCGAAGCATAGAATTTCAGCGCATTGCCGCCCGTCGTCGTTTCCGGCGAGCCGAACATGACGCCGATCTTCATACGGATCTGGTTGATGAAGATCACCATGGTCTTGGACTTCGAAATCGAAGCCGTGAGCTTGCGCAGCGCCTGGCTCATCAGGCGGGCCTGCAGGCCCGGCAGGCTGTCACCCATCTCACCTTCGATTTCGGCGCGTGGCGTCAATGCCGCGACGGAATCGACCACGAGAACGTCGACGGCGCCGGAGCGAACCAGCGTGTCGGTGATTTCAAGCGCCTGCTCGCCAGTATCCGGCTGCGAGATCAAGAGGTTCTGCAAATCGACGCCGAGCTTGCGGGCATAGACCGGATCGAGCGCATGTTCCGCGTCCACGAAGGCGCAGATACCGCCCTTCTTCTGGGCTTCCGCGATGGTCTGCAGCGCCAGCGTCGTCTTACCCGAGCTTTCAGGCCCGTAGATTTCGATGATGCGCCCCTTCGGCAAGCCGCCAATGCCGAGAGCGATATCGAGGCTCAGGGAGCCGGTGGAAACCGTTTCGATTTCGACCACATTCTCGTTAGAGCCGAGCTTCATGATCGAGCCCTTGCCGAACGACCGCTCAATTTGAGAGAGTGCCGCTTCAAGTGCCTTGCTTTTATCCACCGATTTGTCCTCTACAAGCCGCAAAGAATTCTGAGACATTCGATCCACCTTTAGGTTATTGGAGCCGCTCTAGCAATGTCGCCGCCGATGAGAATTCTGTACTCTATTTGTTCCCTTATCGCAAGAGCATAACAAGCGATTGAAAGAAAAAGGTAAAATGATTTCCGTTCTACTTTTGTTTTCTCCTTTCTTCCCAGATAGTTACACGTCCGGGACGATCAATTCGAGCATGGCGCCGCGCCGCCCGATTCGTCTTTTCGATTGCCGAGGATAAGCAGATGGCGAAGAAGATTCTCGTTCTCGGCGGCGCTCACATCGACCGGCGCGGCCGCATATTCGGCGAGACGGCGCCAGGGGCCAGCAACCCCGGGGCCTGGTTCGAGGAGCCCGGCGGCGGCGGCTTCAACGCGGCACGAAATCTCTCCCGCCTGGGTTTCGACGTCAGGCTGATTTCGCCACGCGGGGGCGATCCTTCAGGCGAAATGGTGGCCGAAGCCGCCAGCCAGGCCGGCATCGACGACACGCCGTTCGTCTTCCTCGACCGCAAGACGCCAAGCTATACCGCCATCCTCGAGCACGACGGCAACCTCGTGATCGCGCTTGCGGATATGGAGCTCTACAAGCTCTTCGTTCCCAGGCGTCTGGCGATTCGTGCCGTTCGCGACGCTTTCGAGGATGCGGACCTCATTCTTTGCGACGCCAATCTGCCGGCCGAGACTTTGGCTGCAATCGCGGCAAAGGCCGCGATATGCGGCAAACCCGTCGCCGCCATTGCGATCTCCCCGGCAAAGGTCGTGCGGCTGAAGCCAAGCCTTGCCGGCATCGACCATCTGTTCCTCAACGAAGCCGAAGCCGCCGCATTGACCGAAAGCCGCCCGGAAGACCCGCGCGAATGGGTAATCGCCTTGCGCGCGCTCGGCCTGCGCAACGGTGTGATCACCCGCGGCAAGCGCGAGCTGATCGCCTTTTCGCGCGATGCCGTCGTCACCCTGCAACCGCCTGTCGTCGATAATGTCGCCGATGTCACCGGGGCGGGCGATTCGCTTGCCTCGGGCGTCCTTTCCGCCTTGCTTGCCGGCCACGATCTGGCCGAAGCCGTGCGGCACGGGGCAGCGGCTGCCGCGATCACCGTTCAATCTCCCTATGCGACCGCAGAAAATCTTTCCGCCGAACTGCTAAAGATGACGTTGGCCCTTGTTCCCAAGGCCGAAATTCTGTCATGAAGCCTGTTCAAAACGCGTATACTGTTTCAGTGAATTGGAAACGACAATGACCCAGCCTATCTCGCCACTGCTTCCGATCTCCTATTCGAAGGAAGTCGCCGCCGCCAAACTGCGCGGCGCGCCGGTCGTGGCATTGGAATCGACCATCATCACCCACGGCATGCCCTATCCCGGCAATATCGAGATGGCCCGCAGCGTCGAGGAAATCATCCGGCAGGAAGGCGCCGTCCCGGCGACCATCGCCGTCATTCACGGTACGCTGCACATCGGCCTCGAGCCGGAAGAGCTGGAAGCGCTGGCGAAGACGGAAGGCGCGATGAAGGTTTCGCGCGCCGACATCGCCTTTGCGATTGCCGAGCGCCGCACCGGCGCAACGACGGTTGCCGCCACCATGATCGCCGCGGCACGCGCCGGCATCAAGGTTTTCGCCACCGGCGGCATCGGCGGCGTGCATCGCGGTGCTGAAGAGAGCTTCGATATTTCGGCCGACCTCGAAGAGCTTTCCCGCACCGGCGTCATCGTCGTCTGCGCCGGCGCCAAGGCGATCCTTGATATTCCGAAGACGCTCGAAGTGCTGGAAACGCGCGGCGTTCCGGTCGTAACCTATGACAGCACCGAATTCCCGGCCTTCTGGTCGCGCTCTTCCGGCCTTGCGAGCCCGCTGACGCTGAACAGCCCCGCCGCCATCGCCAACTTCCAGACCACGCGCGAACAGCTCGGCATCGACGGTGGCATGCTCATTGCAAATCCGGTTCCTGAAGCCGCCGAAATCCCGCGCGAGGAAATGGAAATCTATATCCAGCGCGCCATCGACAGCGCCGAGCGCGACGAAGTGTCCGGCAAGGCAGTGACGCCGTACCTGCTCAGCACCATCTTCGATATCACCGAAGGCCGCAGCCTCAAGACCAATATCGCGCTTGTCGAAAACAATGCGCGCCTGGCCGCGGAAATCGCCGTCGCCCTGGCGGAATAATCAGGGCCGCATTTGCGAAAAAAGGCCGGGCGCTTCAAAAGATCGCCCGGCCTTTTTTGTTTCAGGTCAGGGAAAACAGACCCAGAGCGTTCCTCAGTTCGGCAAATGTCGCCTCCGTCCGTTCCTTCGCCTTGCGCGTCCCCTCACGGACGATTTCCATGACGTAATCCGGCTCGGCGGCGTAGCGCGCACGGCGCTCGCGGATCGGTGCGAGCAGCGCCTGCAAGGTGTCTTCCAGATGTCTCTTCAAGGTGACGTCGCCGAGGCCGCCGCGGCGATAGTGCACTTTCATCTCCTCAAGCAGCCCTCGATCCTCGCAAAAGGCATCGAGATAGGTGAAAACGACATTTCCTTCGACCTTGCCCGGGTCGCCGACCCGCAGGTGATCCGGATCGGTATACATGCGCCGCACGGCATCACGTATTTCCTCCGGCGATGCCGAGAGCGGGATGGCATTGCCCTGGGATTTGCTCATCTTGGCCTTGCCGTCGACGCCCGGCAGGCGCCCGACGCTCGGCACCATGGCCGCAGCTTCGACGAGGACGTCACGCCCGATCTGCCGGTTGAGGCGGCGGACGATCTCATTGGTCTGCTCGATCAACGGCGCCTGATCCTCCCCGACGGGCACGACCGTCGCCTTGAACGCGGTGATATCGGCGGCTTGCGCAACCGGATAGCAGAGAAAGCCGGCAGGCACGTCACGTTCGAAGCCACGCATCTGGATCTCCGTCTTGATCGTAGGATTGCGCTCCAACCGGCTGACCGTAACGAAATTCAGATAGAGCAACGTCAGCTCCGCCAGTGCCGGCAGGGCGGATTGAACGCAGATCGTCGTCAATGCCGGGTCGATACCGACGGCGAGGTAATCGATGGCGACTTCAAGAACGTTGCGACGAACCTTTTCGGGATCGTGGGCATTGTCGGTCAGCGCCTGCGTATCCGCCAGCAGCAGGAATTGCCGATGGCTATGCTGAAGCGCGACGCGGCTTTTCAGCGAGCCGACATAGTGGCCGAGATGGAGAGGACCGGTGGTCCGGTCGCCCGTCAGAATGACGGGACGGGTATCGATAGGGAAAGACATTTCGCTGCTCCGTGAAAGGAGCCGCCGCAATCGGGAAGGAAAATGAAATGGACCATGCCTGCCGGATCACGGCGGCAGGGTCGATTTCAAGACATGACGACTGCCGCTCCTAGAAGGAGCGCCACCACATACGGAAAGCGGGCGTGGCAAGGTCGATCATGCCCGGTTGATATCACCCGAATATGGCGCCGCGCAATAGCGATCGGAAACTCGCGTTGGATGAAGATCCCTGCCCGCTTATCCTTACTTGTCCAGTGTCTCGCGCACGACGACGGCGAGCTGTTTCAGCGAGAACGGCTTCGGCAGGAAGCCGAACTGCGCATCGGCCGGCAGGTTGCGGGCAAAGGCATCCTCGGCGTAGCCCGAAACGAAGATGAACTTCAGATCCGGGTATTTCTTGCGCAGTTCCCGCAGCAGGGTCGGCCCGTCCATTTCCGGCATGACGACGTCGGAGACGACAACATCGACCTGACCGTCGAGTTCGTCCATGATGTCGAGCGCCTCCACACCGGAACCGGCCTCGTGAACGGTATAGCCGCGCGTCTCCAGCATGCGCTTGCCGCCGCGACGTACCGCCTCCTCGTCCTCGACCAGCAGCACGACCGCGGACTTGCCGGTAAGATCGGCCGGCTCGTCCGGCGCGACCACTGCGCCAACGCTCTGGTCCATGGCAGCGACGTCCCGGCTTTCCGGTTTCGCTTCCGCCACGGCAGGCATCTCGACAATGTGCCGCGGCAGGAAGATGCGGAAGGTCGTTCCCTTGCCCACTTCCGATTCCGGCTGGATGTAGCCGCCGGACTGCTTGATGATGCCGTAGACCATTGCAAGGCCGAGGCCGGTGCCCTTGCCCACTTCCTTGGTCGTGAAGAAGGGCTCGAAAATCTTGTCCATGATCTCCGGCGCAATGCCCGTCCCTGTATCGCTGACCTCGACGAGAACCATGTCCTCCTGCGGCAGATAGGGATAGTTGAAGGCGCTGACGTCCATCGCGAGCAGATTTCGCGTCCGCAGCGTCAGTATGCCGCCGCCAGGCATGGCGTCGCGCGCGTTGACGCAAAGATTGATCAGCACCTGCTCGAACTGAGACAGATCGGTCTTGACCGGCCAGAGATCGCGGCCGTAATCGACATCGAGCTTGACGTGTGTGCCCGAGAGCAGACGGTCCACCAACATGCGCAGGTCGCCGATCACGTCGGTCAGATTGAGGATCGTCGGGCGCATGGTCTGCTTGCGCGAGAAGGCGAGCAGCTGCCGCACCAGCACCGCCGCGCGATTGGCGTTGCGCTTTATTTCCATCAGGTCCGCGAAGCTGGCATCGGAAGGACGCGCCTGCAGCAGCAGATGGTCGGACGACAAAAGGATCGCGGTCAGTACGTTGTTGAAATCGTGGGCGATGCCGCCGGCGAGCGTGCCGACCGCATTGAGCTTCTGCGTCTGCGCCATCTGCGTCTCGAGCGCCTTCTGCTCCGTCACTTCGACGGCATAGACGATGGCGGCCTCCTCGGGCGCCTCGTCGGTCTGGTCGATGACCGCATTGATGTAGAAGCGGAAATGCCGGGTGTCGTCCTTGGGATTGCGGGAGTCGATCGGCGGAATGTCGCCTTGCCGGTCCTTGGCGGCGGCCAGCGCCTGCTGCAATCGCGACCGGTCGCTTTCGTTGACGATGGTTTCGAGGGCGGCGCCCCGTTCGATATCGTCGCGCGACACCAGATCCGAAAAGAGCTTCAGGAACGGGGCGTTGGTCCGCAGAATGCGTCCATTGCCATCGACGGAAGCAATCGCCATCGGCGTGTTGTTGAAGAAGCGGCTGAACCGCATTGCGGCTGCGGAAGCCGACTGCTCCGTGTCGGCACCGTTCTGACGGGTCAGGACGATGGTACGACTCTCGCCGGGAGCGCCGTCACGCATCGACGTGACGCTGTGGACGATCTGGACCGGCAGGCTTTGCCCGTTGGCGCGGCGCAGATCGAGATCGAGCGTCACCGTCTTCTTGAGTCCGGGCTCGGCCTGGACGGACTGGATGAGCGCCAGCCCTTCGCCGGCGACGAGATCGCCTATCGTCATCGAGCCCGGCACGAATTTCGTCAGGTCGAAACCCAGCCATTCGGCAAGCGTCGCATTGAGATAGAAAATCTCGCCCTTGCGGCCGGCGGAAAAGAAACCGGCCGGAGCATGGTCGAGATAGTCGATCGCGTTCTGCAACTCCTTGAAGAAGCGCTCCTGATCGTCTCGCTCGGAGGTGATGTCGGTGATCTGCCAGATATGCAGCGCTTTGTTGCTATCCTGCTCCGGCGACAGCACCCGCGCCTTCAGGCGATACCAGTGGGCTCCCTGGCCGATCCCGTTGAAAGGACCCAGGGGCTTCAGCAGGCGGAATTCCTCCGATCCCTCCTTGCCGTCGCGCAGGCCGTTGGCAAGACGATAGAGAGCCTCGTTGGATTCGCGGTTTCGCGACAGCAGCATCTCGAGCGACTGCACCTCTGTCGCCTTGGCGGCGCCGGTGAGCCGGCCATAGGCGGCGTTGGCATAGACGATGCGCCCCTTTTCGTCGGTGATCAGCGTTCCGTCCGGATGGCTGTTGAGAAACGAGCGCGCCAGACTGTCGGATTGCGGCTGCGGCATGACCTCGACAAAGCCGATGATCGATGAAACCAGGAAAAAGATGCCGACCATGGCGAGAATGCCGAGGCCGCCAAGCACCGCTTCATTGTCGAGCTGGCTCTTGAAGACGACGAAGGCGGCCGCCGCCGCCACGAGAACGAGCGCAAGCAGGATGATGCGCAGCACGGTTCCCGAGCGAACTCCGCGATCCACCAGCGGCACGCTATACTCGTCGGACGGACGCTGCTTCGTCATAAACCCCTCGTATCAGCCGTTCTCCCTCGCGACATGTCATACACGGTAAGGATCGCAGGAGTCGGACCTTTCGAATCTTCTTTATCAATTTGCGTCACCGGCAAAAAGCGTTGCCGGGCCAGAAAGGCTTGAATTCACAGGCAATGGGGCGCAACGGACAGCAATCGCATCTTGTCTCCGGCGCAAACCTGTTCATATGATCGCCGCAGATGAGGGGCAAAGTCAAAGCAACTACCCGCCATAATTGCGCGTAGGCCGCGACATCGGGACAAATACGGAGTAATTCGACATGTTGGACGACATCGCCGGAGCCTATGGCAGCCGTTTCTTTCTCGCAGCCGGTGGAGTTGGCATCGCCCTGCTCGTGCTGATCGGCATCCTGTGGATTTTGCGAAGCCGGGCACCCTCTCCTTTCGTGCGCGGCGGCAAGAACCGGCAACCCCGTCTGCAGGTGCTGGATGCCGCGGCTGTGGATGCCCGCCGCCGTCTCGTGCTCGTGCGCCGCGACGGGATCGAGCACCTGATCATGATCGGCGGCCCGACCGACATCGTCATCGAAGCAGGCATTTCCGATGCCACCCGCACGGGCACGACCGCGACGCCGGCCGAAATTCCCGTGGCATACGAAAGCCGGCAGCCCCTGCCGCAGAAGGCGGCCGAGCTCGATGCTCCTCCCGTAGCCCTCGCACAGCCTCGCCCCGCCGCGGAAGACAAGATCGAAACCCCTCGGCGCATCGAACCGGCCGTTGCCGCACCTGCGCCGGAACCGTCTCCGGCATCTCCCGCGGTCGAGCCCCCGCGAGCGGCTGCCGTCAAGCCGCCGCAACCGGCTCCCCAACCTGCCGTGACCATCAGCGAGGCCGAAGCCGCCGACATACTGGACGCCGCCCGCCATGTCGTCCTGCCACAGCAGCAGCCTGCCCCTGCTCGCGCGCTGCCCGTCGAGCCTGCTGTTGCGCCTCAGCGCGCGGCCGAGTCCGGCAACGAATTCCAGCGCGTACTGGAAGCAGAAATGTCGAAGAACCTGACGGCCGAACGGATCATTCCGAATGCGCCGGCGCCGCGGCAGGTGCAGCAGCAACCGGGCGCGGCACCATCGCCATCGCAGACCCCGGGACCGGCGAAGCGCGTCGAGCCCGAACTTGCGCCGTTGACCGGCAGCGACAGCGCCCTCCAGCAGGAGGTCGCCCGTATTTTCGGGGAAATGAGCGTCAGCCGCGACAAATAACGCGTGGCCCGAAGCGCCGAAAATCAAAAAGGCACGACGAAGATATCCGTCGTGCCTTTTATTTTTAAGCCCGGCCGCAGCCAGCCGTTTGCCTATTCGTCGCGATAAACTTTTTCCCGGCGCTCGTGGCGTTCCTGCGCTTCGATCGACAGTGTTGCGATCGGACGGGCATCCAGGCGCTTCAGGCCGATCGGCTCACCGGTCTCTTCACAATAGCCGTAAGTACCATCTTCTATACGCTGCAATGCGGCATCGATTTTGGAAATGAGTTTACGCTGGCGGTCGCGAGCCCGAAGTTCGATGGCTCTGTCCGTTTCCGAGGAAGCACGGTCGGCGAGATCGGGATGATTTGCGCTTTCTTCTGCCAGATGGTCCAGGGTTTCGCGCGCTTCTCTCAGGATGTCGTTTTTCCATGCGATCAGCTTCGCTCGGAAATAGGCCCGCTGATTCAAATTCATGAACTCCTCGTCTTCCGAGGGCACATAATTGCTAAGATCGATCTTCTCACTCAACGCGATTCTCCTGAAGAACATCTCATATGGCTGGGCTGTATATCCCAACCGATAGGACCGATTCAAGCCAAATAGATGCTGTCAACTGATTTTTAAATTTGTCATAAAATTCGGCTAAGCGTCTATTTTTTCATCATTTCTTCGCCATGGCCGGTTTCATTGCTTCCGTAACCTTCGCGTGAGGGCGGATCATTCCGCCATCCGGGCGGGTCGCGCCGCAGTTGACGGCACATGCGAACAAACGCTACGTCATGAGGGAAATCGAGCTCCGGAATTTCGCCATGACCAGCATTTCGCCGCCGCCCTCCAGGATCTATCTGCTGCGTCACGCCGAGGCCCAGCAGGCCGCCCCCGGCCAGAGAGATTTCGACCGTCCCCTGAACGATAACGGCTATGCCGCTGCCGAGATCGTCGCCGACGAAGCCGTCGACAAAGGCTACAAGCCCGACCTCGTCATTTCGTCCACGGCCCTGCGCTGCCGCCAGACCGCGGAAGCCATGCGACGCGCGGTGACGCCGGAAACGGAATTCCGCTTCGTCGATGCCATGTACAACGGCACGCTCGAAATTTACCTGTCGCTCATTGCCGGCCAGACCGACCAGGACTCCGTGATGCTGGTCGGACACAATCCGATCATCGAGCAGACGCTCGCAGCCCTGATCGGACGCGAGGCCCTGGCCGGCGCTCTCCCGCGCGGATTTCCGACGGCCGGGCTTGCCGTCGTCGACTCGACGCCGTCGGGCTGGGTTCTGACCGACTTCGTCACCGAATAGGATGTTTTGCGAAATCCGGGTGACCAACGCCCCTCGCCCAGATTGCGGCTCAGTTTCCGTTCATCTTTTCGGAGCGAGTTTCGATCCCTATATTCACGGTCACGCTGCCATCCAGGGATCCCGCCTTGCCCCCAAGCCTGACCTCTTTTACCGACGACGCCCTGATCGCCTTTGACAATCTCGCCGATCGCGCAGCCGCCCTCGTCAATCCGACGATTCGTCTGGGCGTTACCGGCCTCTCCCGTTCCGGTAAGACCGTCTTCATCTCTTCCCTGGTGCATAATCTTCTGAATGGCGGTCGGCTGCCGCTGTTCGAGCCGGTGCAATCCGGCCGCGTTTCCGCCGTTCGCCTCGAGCCGCAGCCGGATGACGCCGTGCCGCGCTTTCAGTACGAAGATCACATTCGCGCGCTCGTCAAGGACCGCATCTGGCCGGATTCGACGCGCGCCATCTCCGAGCTGCGCATCACCCTGGACTATCAGAGCGCCAGCGGCTGGAACCGCCTGTTTTCGCCGGGTCGCCTCTCCATCGATATCGTCGATTATCCCGGCGAATGGCTGCTCGACCTGCCGCTGCTCGCCAAGGATTTCCGCACGTTCAGCGAGGAAACCCTGGCACTCGCGAATACCGGCATTCGCGCTGAACTTTCGCGTCGCTGGCTGGCGATGGCCGAGGAGGCCGATGTTGCCGCGCCCGCCGACGAAATGAAGGCGCGCGACCTTGCCGCCGCCTTCGCCGACTATTTGAAAGCCTGCAAATCCGACGAACGTTCGCTCTCGACGCTGCCACCCGGTCGCTTTCTCCTGCCGGGCGATCTCGATGGCTCGCCTGCTCTCACCTTCGCGCCGTTGAAGCTGCCGCCGGAAGGCAATGCGGTCAAAGGTTCGTTGTGGGCGATGATGGAGCGCCGCTACGAGGCCTATAAAGCCGTCGTCGTCAAACCTTTCTTCCGCGAGCATTTCGCCCGCCTCGACCGGCAGATCGTCCTCGTCGACGCCCTTCAGGCCATCAATCGCGGCCCGGAGGCGGTGCAGGATCTCGAACGGGCGCTGACGGACGTGCTGGCCTGCTTCCGCCCCGGCACGAATTCGCTGCTGTCCTCGCTGCTCGGCCGCCGCATCGACCGCGTGCTCGTTGCCGCCACCAAGGCCGACCACCTTCATCACGAAAGCCATGACCGGCTGGAGGCATTGACCCGCCGCCTCGTCGAGCGCGCCATAGAGCACATCGGCATGGCGGGCGCCGGCATCGAGGTCATGGCCATTGCCTCGGTGCGCGCCACCCGCGAGGCAACCGTGACCCGCGACGGGCAGACGCTGCCCGTCATCGTCGGCACGCCGATGGACAAGGAGACCATCGCCGGCGAGACCTTCGACGGCAATCGCAAGACGGCGGTCTTCCCGGGCGATCTCCCGGAAAACCCGCGCTGGCTGTTCGAAGCCCTTGAATCGGATGGAGCAAAGGTCCACCTGCCCGAGGTGAACGTCGTGCGGTTCCGCCCGCCGGAGCTGGACGAAACCGGTGGAGGCATCAAGCTCTCGGTGCCGCACATCCGCCTCGACCGCGCCATGCAGTTCCTGTTCGGAGACCGTCTCGCATGACGAAAGCGACCGACAACCAGCCACACGAAAGCCCCCGCCGTCCGGCTGCCTTTACGGTGGAGCCGGACGCCTCCAGAAAAGCGGCAGATATCAAGCCCGTCCCGCCGGCGGCACGCAAACCGCAAAGTTTCGATACCGATATCGTGCTCGCGTCCGATGAGGAGGATCCATTCATCAATCCGGCCCTCGGCGCCGATTTCGATGGCGATGCCGTCGTCAGGCCGCGTCGCAGAGGATTTTCCTTCGGCAAGGTAGCGCTCGGCGCGCTTGGAATTCTGGTGTCGCTCGCCTTCGGCCTCTGGACGGATCAGCTCATCCGCAATCTGTTCAGCCGGGCCGACTGGCTTGGTTATACCGCTCTAGCGGTCGTGGCCGTCGGCATTCTGGCCGTCTTTGCGATCGTCATTCGCGAAACGGCCGGAATGATGCGGCTGGCGGCGGTGCAGACCATCAAGACCGAGGCGGAGTCCGCGGCGGTCGAAACCCGGCCGGCGCGCGCCAAAGCGCTGGTCAAGCGCCTCTGCTCGCTGCTGGAAGCCAACCCGGACACGGCCAGGGGCCGCGCAACGCTGAAGGCGGCGGAAGACGATATCATCGACGCGCCGCAGCTGATCGACCTTGCGGAACGCGAGCTTCTCGGTCCGCTCGACCGCCGCGCGCGGGCGCTCATTCTCGGCGCTTCGAAGCGTGTTTCGGTTGTCACTGCCATCAGCCCTCGCGCCCTCGTCGATATTCTCTACGTCCTGTACGAGGCGGCCAAACTCGTCCGGGCCATGGCGGAGCTCTATGGCGGCCGGCCCGGCGCGCTCGGTATGGTCAGGCTGATGCGCGATGTGCTTGCCCATCTCGCCGTTACGGGCTCCATCGCCGTCGGCGACAGTATCGTCCAGCAATTGATCGGGCACGGGCTGGCATCGAAGCTTTCCGCTCGCCTTGGCGAAGGCGTCGTCAACGGCATGATGACGGCCAGAATCGGAATTGCAGCGATGGATCTTTGCCGGCCGCTTCCCTTCAAGGCGCTCAAGCGACCGGGCATTGCCGATTTCGCTGGCGACCTCACACCGAACGTCACCGGCCGCAATCCGGCGTGATCACCTGAAAATCCAGCGTTTTAGCATCTCGGAAACCAAGCATTAACCATTCTGCGGCAAAAATGGGAACCAGTTTTACGGTTCCGCCTCGCTAGGGAATGTCCATGTTTTCGCGTCGATTTCTTCTTGTAAGCAGCCTTGCCGCCGCCACGATCCCCACCGGCGTTTTGGTGCAATCAGCCGACGCGGCGCCCCGCGACAAGGCCTTCTTCCAGTCGATCTCCGGCGCCTGGAGCGGCCCCGGCGAAATCGTGGCCGGCAAGTACAAGGGCACGAAATTCACCTGCAACCTCACGGGCAAGCCGTCCGATGGCGGCAATGCGGGTGTCAAGCTCGACGGCACTTGCCGCGTCGGCGTCTTCCAGCAGCCGATGTCGGCCGAAATCACCCAGAGCGGCGGCTCCTATAGCGGGAAATTTTTGGACGGTGCGGCCGGCAAGGGTCTCGACGTCACCTCCGGCACGGTCAACGACGGCACCGTCGTTCTCGGACTGAACCGCCAGAAGCTGAACGGTGCCATGATCGCGCGTCTTTCCGATAGCAAGTCGATGAATGTCACCATTTCGGTGAAGGTCGGCGAGCAGATGGTGCCGGTCATCGGCGTCACGCTGAAGCGCGCCGACATCGACCAGATGGCCGTCGGATCGATCCAGTAGATTTCAGGCATCCATCCGTAATATAATATGGAAAGGCCGGCGATCTTGCCGGCCTTCTTATTTTGCGCTCCATTTCAGGCTGTTCGCCACCAGTCGCGGCTGTCATCCGCAACGTCGATGCCCTCGACATCGACATCCTGCAACCAGTCCCCGATCGTCCGGCCTTTCACCACGAGATCGGCCGCGAAATCGGCAAGCGGCATCAGCACGAAGCCGCGTTCCGTCATGCGCGGATGCGGGATCGTCAGCAGCGGCTCGGCCCGCTCCAGATCGCCATAGGTCAGAACATCAATATCGATCGTCCGCGGCCCCCAGCGCTCGACCCGGACCCGCTTCATCTGCCGCTCGATATCGAGGCAGACGTCCAGCAAAGCTTCCGGCGTCAACGTGGTATCGACGGCGGCGCAGGAATTGTAGAAGAAGGATTGATCCGTCTTGCCCCATGGCGGCGTGCGGTAAAGCCGCGACACCGAAACCACCCGGCAATCGGCGCGCGCCTCCAGCATGCGCAAGGCAAGCGCCATCGCGTGCACGGGGTTATCCAGATTGCCGCCCAGGCCGAGCGTCGTACGCACCGCTACGTTTTCAGGCAAAGTGCTCAATGCTCACCTGCACATAATCGAGAACACCCGGAACCGGGGCATTGGGTTTTCGCACCGTGATCTTGGCGCGGCGAATACTGGGAAAGCGCCGGCACAATTCCTTGGCGACGTCCAGCGCCAGCGCTTCGATCAGATAGCGCCGCCGCCCCGTGACGATCTCCTCGATGACGGTGAAGGCAACGCCGTAATTGACGGTATCGTCGATCGAATCGCGCTCCAACGCATCGCCGGCATCCACATCGAGCTCGGCATCGACGAAGAACCGCTGGCCGAGGAATTCCTCTTCGTCATGCACGCCATGGCGCGCAAAGAAGGCGCAATTCTGCAAGGTAATGGTGTAAGTCACAGCGCTCATGGCGTTTCTCCGTTTCGAACAGGCACGACGCGGCCAGAAAGCCGCTCCCTTGGTTCGAGCATCATGCTTTAAGTCTCGCGCGCGTCTTGAGAATAGCATCCGCGACCGCCAGCGCGTCCCTGTTGATTGCGACATTGTGTACGCGGAATAGAGCTGCCCCCTGCAGGCGCAGGATGGCATTGGTCGCAGCCGTCCCGACATCCCGATCGGGTGCGTCGCGGCCCGTTATGGTGCCGACGAACCGCTTGCGCGATGTCCCCACCAGCAAGGGAAGCTCGAAGCGAAGCAGCGCGCTGAACCTTGCCATCAGCTCCAGATTTTCATCGGCACTCTCCTTGGCGAAGCCGAATCCGGGGTCGAGAACGATATTCTGCCTATGGACGCCCGCTGCGGCGGCGATATCGAGCGATCGGCTGAGAAACAGCATCTGATCGTCGATCACATCGGGCAACTTCTGCCGGTCGCGGCCGGTGTGCATGATACAAAGCCCGGCGCCCGTCCGTGCCGCCACGCCGGCGATATCCGGCTCGCGCTGCAGGCCGAAGACATCGTTGACGATATGCGCGCCGGCACCGATTGCCAGCCGCGCCGTGTCTGCGCGATAGGTGTCGACCGAGATTAGCGCGTCGGTTCTGCCGCGCAAGGCTTCGATGACAGGCAGCACCCGCCCCTGCTCCTCGCTGGCGTTGACGGCAGCCGCGCCGGGCTTCGTCGATTCGCCGCCGATGTCGACGATGGCAGCCCCCTCATCTATACAAGCCAATGCGTGCGCGACCGCCACATCGACGGCCTCGTAATGCCCGCCATCGGAAAAGGAATCCGGCGTCACGTTGACGATGGCCATGATGACGCTTTGCTGGCCGACATCGAGGCTACGTCCATGCGCGACATGCCAGGTTTGGCTGCGGAGCTCAGTCACGAACCGTCCCATCCCATTGAAAATGAAAAAACCGAGCACTTGATATTGCGCTCACAGTGGCTATGCCGCAAGGTTTCAGGAAGTTCAACATGGTAGCGACACGAATGCCGCTTGCGTCCTATAAGTTCAGTATTTCGTGCGCCTTGCTGCTCGCGCTCTGCATGCCCGGCATGGTCCATGCCGAAGTCATAGCCCGCAAATCCATTTCCTATTTCGATATAATGGGCAGCACAGCCGACGAGCTCGATGCCGCGCTGAACCAGCGCGGACCGCTTGCCATGGGGTCCAGCAGCCACCATCCTGGCGCAACGCGAATCCGCTTCGGCGGCAGCGCAACCTACAGCGAGGCGGACGGGCGCTGCTATATTTCCGGCGTCAAAGTCACGGTCGATACAGAGATCATCCTGCCGCGCTGGCGCGACCGGCGGCACGCCAACAAGCAGCTTTCCGTCATCTGGGACACCCTGGCGGCCGATATCCGCCGCCACGAAAACCGCCACGTCGAAATCGCTCGCCAGCATGCGCGGGAGATGGAGCGCCAGATCCTTTCGCTGCCGTCGGCAAAAGATTGCGATGCCCTTCAGGAAAAGGCAAACGAGGTGACGGCGCGGGAAACCGAACGGCACGATGCCGATCAGGCGCGTTTCGACCGCATCGAAGCGATCAACTTTCAAAACCGGCTGCAAAGGCTGCTTTACTACCGCAGCCGTCAAAACAGCCGGCAATAGGTCAGATTCGAGTGAATTTCGGCGATTCGGCCCTCGGATGAGCACCGACTGTGGGAAAAGAGCCACTATATCTGTGAATCGTCCAGCCGCATCGCTCTTTGAACTTTACGAGAATCTGAAATAGGTTTTTCCTATCGATTACAGGGATAAGCACACCGGATGATTCGCTGAATACCGGGTGAGGATCTCGAAAAGATCGGTTCAAATGCCTGCGCTGGCGGGTTTATTCGCTCTGCGGCGCAGCCGGGATTTGTTTTAAAGCATGCGCTAAGTGTTCTCCTGGCGCGTCCTGAAGCCGCAGGCGTTTCCTCCCTTGCCTGTTGGTGATGCGCCCGCCTTGCCTCGCTCGCTGCATCAGCTGAGCGGGGCATCTTTTTGAGGGCCGTCATCGGGCGGCCCTGTCCGGCGGACATCGCGAGGCTTTCGTCGGCAGGAAATCAGGCGTCAGGCCTGACGTTCCGGAACATGCACGACGAGCCCGTCGAGAGCGCCCGTCATCTTGATCTGACAGGAGAGACGCGAGTTCGGGCGGACATCGAAGGCGAAGTCGAGCATGTCTTCTTCCATTGCCTCGGGACTGCCGACCCGTTCGGTCCATTCCTCGTCGACATAGACATGACAGGTGGCACAGGCGCACGCGCCGCCGCACTCCGCCTCGATGCCCGGAACGGAGTTGCGGACGGCATTTTCCATCACGGTGGATCCCTCGTCGACATTGAGGTCAAAGCGTGTGCCGTCGAAAGCGACGATGGTCAGTTTGGTCATGTGGTGAATTCCGAATTTCGTGAATGAAGGACGATCGGAATTTTACTTCCAACAAATCGCTGGGGCAGTCAACATTTGCGCCGCCAAAACGGTTTGAACCGTCCGGCGGCGCAAGGATGCATTCTGCCTGTCTTCTGAGCCCGCCGCTCAGCGCGAGAGCTTCAGGATGAAGTTCTCGGCCTCGACAACACATGTGGTCACGGCTGCCAGGCGCGCGGCGTCGCCGATATCGCTCTCGAGCGCTCCGGCCGCATCGGCCACGCGAAAGGCGCCGACGGCGCCGGCTGCCCCTTTCAGCTTGTGCGATGCCGCCTCGATGCGCTTGGGGTCGCCGCTGCAGATTTCCAGCAGGCAGGACCGCGCCTGCCTGGCGAACATCTGCAGCACCTCGACTTCCAGCGCCTTGTCGCCCATCGTCTGCTTTCCGAGATGAACGAGGTCGATCGCCCGCTCCCGCGACGGGGCGGCGCCCCGCGAATTGTCCGGAGATTCAAACGCGATGTTCAAAGCTGCCATGTGCCAATGCTCCCGTCTTTTATCTACGACTGTTTTAGGGACCTGCCGCATAGTTGCGGCCCGGACATGGCCATCCAGTTAAATTTTGGCACATCGAGGGCCTAAAACTCCGGACATGGTTAACGTGCGTTAAACATGCTCAGAATCTTGGATTTTCATGGCGTTATACAAGCAAAGAAGGTTAACGAGACCCTAACGATCCACTGCCTTTAAGGTGGAATTAATTGTCATGACTAGGGGAATGTGTCACTACGATACTGCTGAATTGGGTTCTTGGCACATGCCTTTGCCCAGGAAGTGGATGATGGTAATGTTTTCATAACATCCGTTTGAAAAACCAGTTATCCACTCTGAAATGTAATGGGAAATCCAACCTCGGTATCGACCGAAGGCGGAGGACCCCACGGGAGGCAGGGTTCGTCTTTTCCGGACGCGGCGGAATGACCGGAAAAGACCACGGCAAGCCCGAGTGAGTTGTAACGAGGCGTAACCGCATGGCGAACAAAAAGTACATCGAGTCGGTCGAGGACAAGGCCTTTCAGGCGTTGGACGAAGCTTTGCAGATCGATTTCAGTGACGAGAGCTTGGAGTCCCGCAGCGGCACTACGCCCGATGTCCCGGAGCGAAATGTGTCTGAGCCGCCGAAACAGCAGATAAAGCAGACCAGGGATGACGCAGCCCGCCAGACCGGCGGCGCGCGCAGCACGGCCGCCCCTGCGGCAACGCCCCGCCCCGCCGAGGCGCCGAAGAACCCGAACCTCGCCGCCGCCAACGATGGCAGCCGGGCAAGTTCGGCAAGCCTGCTGAGGGCGCTCGACGGAGGTTCCCAGAGCCGCGCGGTGCGCAACGCCACGATTTTCTCGCTGTTCTGGATCATCGGCGGCGCCGGCCTTGCCTTCATGCTTTACGGCCCGGAGATCCGGAACATCCATTCGATAGCGGATCTGGCCGCGCTCCCGGGCGTCATAGCCTGCATCGTCGGCATCATCGTTCCGGTGCTTCTTTTCTATGCCTTCGGCATGATGATTTCGCGGGCGCACGATATGCGCAACGCGGCCCGCTCCATGGCGGAGGTCGCCTTGCGCCTCGTCGAGCCCGAAACCGTCGCCTCCGAGCGCATCATGACGGTCGGTCAGGCTGTACGCCGCGAAGTGTCGGCAATGAATGAGGGCATCGAGCGCACCATAGCGCGCGCTACCGAGCTGGAAACCCTCGTCCACACAGAAGTCAATGCTCTCGAACGCAGCTACGCCGACAACGAACTGCGCGTTCGCGGCCTCGTCCACGAGCTGGGTGCAGAGCGGGATGCGATCGTCAACCACGCCGAGCGTATCCGCTCGTCGATCGTCGGCGTCCACGATCAGATCAGGGAAGACCTGTCGCTGGCGACCGAAGAGATTGCCGTGCGCCTCTCCACATCGGGCGAGGCCTTCGCATCGATGATCGATACGCGTGCCGCAGCGCTGATGGAAAAGTCTGATTCCGCCGTCCAGGCGCTCGGCACCCTGCTTGCCGCCAAGACGGACAGCCTGCTGCAGAACCTGAACGCCTCGGGCCTGGCCCTCAGCCACGAATTCGATACCCGCCTGGAATCCCTTTCGTCGACCCTGTCCGAACGCGGCAAGGACCTGCTCGGCCAGTTCGAAACCCGCGCCTCGACGCTCGACGCAAACACGGAAAAGCTGAATTCCGCACTCAACGAGCGCGCCCGTCAGCTTAACGAAACGCTGGTCGCCCGCACCAAGGAAATCAGCGAAAGCCTCAGCGGCGGCGAGCAGTCCATCACGGGTACGCTGGACAATGTGCTGTCGCGCCTCAACACGGCGCTCGATGAAAAGGGTGCGAGCTTCCGCCAAAGCCTGCAATCCACTGCCGACGATGCCATCATGGACATCGACCTGCGCTCCGGTTTCTTCGAGGAGCGCTTCCAGTCGACGATCGCGCAGCTTTCGACCACCTTCGACGAGCGCGTATCGGAATTCACCTCGGCCTTCGACAAGCGCGCCGGTACGCTGGATACCAAGCTTTCGGAAAGCCTGTCCCGCATCAATCAGTCTCTCGGCAGCAATTCGGACGCAATCGAGGGTATTCTGACCTCCAGCATCGAGCGCCTCGGCTCGCACCTCACCGACCAGTCTTTCGCACTCGCAACGACCCTGGCCACCGGCCAGGAAGTGCTGGAAAGCGCAATCGGCTCCAAGGCGAACGAGATCACCTCGGTGCTTCAGAACGCCACGACAGGCATTTCGTCTGCCCTCACCTCCGGCACGAGCGAACTGAACACCGCGCTTGCCTCGCATGCCGGCGCCTTTACCTCGGCCGTGCAGGGCGTAACGAAGGAAGTCTCGGCCGCCCTGCAGAGCGGCACCGAAGAGCTCACCACCGCCTTCACCGGTCGCGCCAGCGATATCAACAACACCCTCTCCGCTCGCACCAGCGAGATTACCCAGGCATTGGGCTCCGCCCACGAGCGCATCGACACGGTGATGGCCTCCCGCAGCAGCGCCCTTTTCGGCGCGCTGGCGGATAACCAGTCTCGTTTCGAGCAGACGCTTGCCGAGCGTTCGGACGCGATTACCAGCGCCGTCAGCGGCTCCCATGAACATCTGACCGCCGCCCTCGACGAACGCACATCGATGCTGGCAATCTCGCTCGCCGAGAGCCAGCTTCGCCTCGAAAACACGCTGGCGAGCCGGGCGGACGCCATCAACGGCGCCCTTGCCGACACGCATGAAAAGCTGGCGGATACGCTCGACGACAAGACGATGGCGCTCGCCATCGCGCTTTCCGAGAGCCAGTCACGCTTGGAAGAGACCGTTTCCGGTCACGCCGAGCACGTTGCCGGCACTCTCGACGCCAAGACCAAGGAACTCGCTCAGGCACTTGCCGCAGGTCAGGCCCGTCTCGAAAGCACCGTTTCCGGCCATGCCGAAAACGTTACCAACGCCCTCGACGACAGGACGATGGCGCTCGCCATCGCCCTTTCCGAGAACCAGGCACGGCTTGAAGAAACCGTTTCCGGTCACGCCGAACACGTTGCCGGCACTCTCGACGCCAAGACCAAGGAGCTCGCCCGGGCGCTTGCCGAAGGCCAGACCCGGCTCGAAGGCACGGTTTCGGGTCATGCCGAGCGCGTTGCCGGCACCCTGGATGCCAAGACCACCGAACTCGCGCGCGCACTTGCCGAAGGTCAGGCCCGCCTCGAAAGCACCGTTTCCGGTCATGCCGAAAACGTTACCAACGCCCTCGACGACAGGACGATGGCGCTCGCCATCGCCCTTTCGGAAAATCAGGCCCGTCTCGAAGAAACCGTTGCCGGTCATGCCGAACGGGTAGCCGGCACGCTCGAAGGCAAGACCAATGCTTTGGCCTCCGCCTTGACCAGCGGTCAGGCGCGGCTCGAAGAGACCCTCGCCAATCGTGCCGAGGCGATCATCAGGGCATTTGCGGGTAATCACAACGCCTTGGCCGAGGCACTCGATGACAGAGCGATGGCACTCGCCATCGCGCTCAATGAGAGCCAGTCACGCCTGGAAAACACCGTTGCCGGCCATGCCGACCGCGTTGCAAACAGCCTGGACGACAAGACGAGGGCATTGGCCGTCGCACTTTCCGAAAGTCAGGCGCGCCTTGAGAATGCCGTTTCCGGCCATGCCGAAGGCGTCGCAAGCACGCTGGACGACAAGACGATGGCGCTCGCCATCGCACTGTCGGAAGCGCAGGCCCGCCTCGAGGACACCGTCTCCGGTCACGCCGACCGCGTTGCGAACAGCCTGAACGACAAGTCGAGGACATTGGCCGCGGCTCTTTCCGAAAGCCAGGCGCGCATCGAGAGCGCTATTTCCGGCCACGCCGAAAGCGTCGCAAGCACTCTGGACGACAAGACGATGGCGCTCGCCATCGCACTGTCGGAAGCCCAGGCCCGGCTCGAAGACACCGTCTCCGGCCATGCCGACCGCGTTGCAAACAGCCTGAACGACAAGTCGAGGACATTGGCCGCGGCTCTCTCCGAAAGCCAGGCGCGCATCGAGAGCGCTGTTTCCGGCCACGCCGAAAGCGTCGCAAGCACGCTGGACGACAAGACGATGGCGCTCGCCATCGCACTGTCGGAAGCCCAGGCCCGGCTCGAAGACACCGTCTCCGGTCACGCCGAGCGCGTTGCCGATACGCTTGAAGGCAAGACAAAGGCGCTCTCCGATGCATTGACATCCGGCCAGTCGCGCCTCGAAGCGACGCTTGCCAACCGCGCCGAGGCGATCACCAACGCATTCACCAGCAACCACAACACCCTTGCCGATGCGCTGGACGACAAGGCGATGGCTCTGGCCATTTCGCTTTCCGACACCCAGTCCCGCCTCGAGGATGCGGTATCGAACCGCATCGACGCTCTCTCCGAAACCGTTGCCGGCACGCACGACAAGATCGTCAACAGCCTCGACGACCGGACGATGTCGCTGGCAGTCGCTCTTTCGGAAAACCAGGCCAAGCTCGAGGAAACCCTCGCGAACGGCGCAAAGGCCATCGCCCATACCGTCTCCAGCGGCCATGAGGCACTGACCAACACGCTCGACGACAAGAGCATGGCCTTCGCAATCTCGCTTGCCGAAAACCAGAACCGCTTCGAAAGCACGCTCGAATCTCGCGCCAACGCCCTGCTTGACAGCGTCTCCGGCGCTGAATCGCGGGTCGCCGGCGCCTTCGGCGACAAGGCTGATGCCATCCGTGCCGCTTATAGCGAGAACCAGGACCGCCTCGATCGCTCGCTGGCGGCCCACACGGACGCTCTGTCCGAAATGCTCGGCAGCAACAGCGATCGCGTCGAGACCGTTCTCGGCACGACGGCGCGTCATCTCGAAAACACGCTCGGCGCCGGCCTGTCTCAGATGGATCAGAACCTTGCCTCGGCCTACGAGCGCATGCGCTCCACGCTGGAAGACCGCAGCAACGCCATCAATCTGGCTCTGCGCGACGCTCACGAGCAGATCGACAACACGCTGTTAGAGCAGACGACGGCGATCGGCACCTCCATCGCAACCAGCGCCAGCATGCTGGAAATGTCGCTCGAAGACCGCGAGGCCTCGCTGCGCCAGACCATCGACACCAGCGCCAGGACCTTGGAAGAGCGCCTCAAGAGCGGCGCGGGCGACATTGCCGGCCGTATCCAGCAGGCAGCAGGCGACATCGCGCGCTCGGCCGAAACCTTCTCGTCCAATCTCAACCAGACGATTGAAGGCGTGACGAACCGCTTCTCCGAGACCGGTTCTCGCGTCGAGGCCAGCCTGTCGGCCCTTGAAAACCGCGTGCTGGAAGGCATCACCGGCGTCACCAGCCAGGTCGATGCCGCCGGCAACCGTCTCTCCGATACGCTGGCGAGCGGCGCGGCACAAATCGACAATAGCAGCAACCAGGCTACAGCCCGTATCGACGAGCGCCTTTCGACCATGGATCGCGCCCTCAATCTCGGTCTGGAAGCCGTCAACCGCACGATCGAAGGCAAGGCCGCCAATCTCGCCACGACCCTGCGCACGGCCGTTGCCGATGCAGCACAGGGCATGGATACCGAAGCGACCCGCACCGCCGATCTGCTCGCCAACACCGGCCAGCAGTTTGCCGAAAATCTCGGCAGCCACAGCGATGCCTTCACACGCGCCATGACAGAGCGCTCCGACGAGCTCGTCAACCGCGTCTCGGAAACGCAAAACCGCCTGGCAAGCCAGGCCGCCGCCGTGGCCCAGACCTTCTCGGAGGCAGGCAACGCAATCGTCAACAAGGTTGCCGAAGCCGAGGGCCTCGTCAGCAATCAGGTCAGCACGATCTCCCAGGCCTTGTCTTCGGCCGAGCAGTCGCTGGAAGCCCGCGGTGCGGCCATCCGCAATACGCTGACCAACGGCAGCGAGCAGATCGTCTCCACCATGACCCAGGTCGAACGTGCGCTCGACGAGCGCGGCACGGCCATCCGCACCTCCCTGGAAGAGCGTGCCCGCGAAATCAATGACACGCTTGCCGATGTCGACAAGGCACTGGAAGCGCGCGGCTCCTCCATCCGCACTTCGCTCGACGAGCGGACACGCGAGCTGAACTCGATGCTGGCCGGACGCTCCACCGAGCTCTCCCGCCTGATCGACGAAAAGGCCCGCCCGATCGTCGATCGCTATGCGGCGACCGGTCAGGAAGCGGCGGCCCTTATCTCAGCCGCTGCCCAGGAAAGCACCGAGCGCCTGCGGGCCGAAAACGCTGCTCTGATCAACGCGATCGCATCGCGTACCGAACATGCCGTCAGCACGGTCAGCGCTCTGGAAAACAACCTGCTTGCGAGCGTCAACGGCATCATCGCGCGGCTTGCGGAAAACAACTCCGCGATCGCCGGCCTGCTGACCAACGCGGCAGCCGAGTTCGCAAGCGTGGACGACCGCCTGAGTGCAACGTCGACACGCTTTGCCGAGTCCGCGACGAAGGCCGGCGAGATGGTTTCGGCTTCCAGCCGCCTCCTCGAAGGCAAGGTGGACAAGCTGTCGGAAATCACCGGTCAGACCCTGTCGCAGGTCGGCAGCATCGTCGGCCGCTTCGACGATCACTCCAAGGTGCTGACGCAAGCCTCGCAGCTTCTGGGCGCCGCCCAGTCGAACCTCGTATCGACGCTGGAAGAACGTGAATCGGCCCTGCAGAACCTGGCGGTCGGCCTCGTTCAGCGCTCGGAGGAGATCGAGAACACCATGCGCGCCCTCGGCTCGATGGTGGAAACCGCCTTCGACCGTGCGGAACAGCGCTCCAACCAGGTCACCGGCAATCTCCGCCAGAGCGTCCAATCCTCCTTTGCGGATATCGGCCGCGTTCTCTCGGATGCCGAGAAGCGTGCGGAGGAAGCGGCGGAAAACATGCGCGGCTCGCTGGCAAAGGCCGGCGAAGAAGCAAGCCAGGCCGTCGAAGGTACATTCGCCAGCGCCGAACGCCGCTCCGCCGACCTGACCAATCGCCTGCGCGGCGGCCTGACGGCTTCGCTGTCGGAGGTCGAACAGATGCTGGCCGATGCGGGCAAGACATCCGATACGACGGCGCAACAATTGCGCGAGACGCTGCGTGTCGCTGTCGATGACGCCGTTGGCCGCTTCGCCGGCGCGACGGACGAGATCCGCCGCTCGGCCGGCGATATCCGCCGGGAACTCGATCTGACCCGCAGCGAACTGAAACGCGGCGCCTTCGACCTTCCCGAGGAGGCAAAGGAGAGCGCCGCGGCCATGCGTCGCGCCGTCGCCGAGCAAATCAAGGCTCTGCAGGACATCTCGCAGATCGTCGGCCGCTCGACGCAGCAGCTGGAAATTTCCGAGCCGGCAGCCCGTGCGCTCGCAGATGCGCAGCCGGCACAACGCCCGCAGCCCGCAGCGCCTGCCCCGGCGGCGGCCGCTCCAAGGCCGCAGCAGCCAGCGCCGCAACACCCTGCGCCGCAGCAGCCCGCCCCCCAGCAAAGCGTGCAACAACAGCCGGCACCGCAGCCGCAGCAGCCTTCCATCGAGTCCCTGGGTCTTCGCGGGTCCATTCCTGCTGACCATCCGGCGGCTCAGCCACAGCGTCCGGCCGAAACGCCGGCTCCGGCTCGCCAGGAAACTGCGGGCGGCGGCTGGATCAGCGATCTGCTGCGCGGCGCGTCGCGTGACGAAAATGCCGATCTGCAGCCGGCCCGGCAGGCGGCGCCCCGCACTCAGACGGAAGCGCCCACCCCCGTCGCACGCAATCCGCGCCACGTCGTAGAGTCGCTGAATTCGCTTTCGGTCGACATCGCCCGCGCGATCGATCACGACGCCTCCGTCGATCTCTGGCGCCGTTACCAGCGCGGCGAACGCGACGTATTCACGCGCCGTCTCTACACGCTCAAGGGCCAGCAGACCTTTGACGAAATCAAGCGCAAGTATGACCGCGAGCCGGAGTTCCGCACCGCAGTCGATCGCTACATCGCCGATTTCGAAAAGCTGCTGGCCGATGTCGCCCGTACGGATCGCGATCAGACTGTCACGCAATCCTATCTCACCTCGGACACGGGCAAGGTCTACACGATGCTGGCCCACGCCGCCGGCCGCCTGAGCTGAGATAGATCCAGCGAGTGCTCAATCCCCGGCTAAACGCCGGGGATTTTGATTCATGGCATCGGCACAAAAAAGGGCGGTCTCTACGGACCGCCCTCGCTTTGTTCGACGATGATCGTCCGATTACCGGGCTTCGTGTACCTTCGAGATCAAACCGCTGGTAATGCCGACAAGCAGGAAGTTGCTGTTGATGCGAACCCAGTGATAGCCGCGCGGCGGTGCCGACAGCCGATAGGCATGATAGTCGACGTCTGTCGCGCGGCGCCGGTCGGAGGCTGACAGGCGCCGCCCTTTGACCCAACCGCCCTTGCGGATGACGACTTTCCTTTTCACGACCTCCTTCTGGACTACGGCCTGCTTGCCGGCCGGCGCCGGCTTGACCTGCGCTGCGGCCGCCAGCGGCATCGCCAGGACGGACCCGGCAAGAAGGACGGCGAAGAGTTTTCTCATTGGTTGTTTCCTCGTTTCAGAATCTGTGCGCGAACTTATCGCGGCGGACATGAAACGAATCTGACGATTGGATTACAATTCGGTAATGGAGATGCCACCCTGCCGGAATATTTCCAGTTGGAGCAATTCCAGGAAAAGTGCGCAACGGTTTCCCATCCGGAATCGTTTAAAACAAAGAAATAGAGCTGTTCAGCCATTCCGTGAAACGTGAAACCGCTCTATCGCGGGAATCGGCCTGTAATTTCACAGTTCGTCATAATTGAACCAGTCGAAATCCGCTGTCTTTGCCCGCCCGGACGTATCGAAGGCAAACATGCCCGCAAAAGCGCCGGTGAATGACCCGTGCTCGCCGCGTCCACCCTCATCCGAGATAACGCCCGCATCAAGCACGGGCCCGATGGCTTGCCATGCGCCCATGCCCTCGGCCTGCCAGAAGAACTGCAGATCGTTGTCGCGCACTTCCATGGCAAGCTGTATCCGTCCGTCCGGCACGGCGACACCGCCTTCGATCGGAAAGCTCAGCCGCCCGGCCGGATAATCGCCCGGGCAGGTCATGATCGTGACGCAGCGGCCGAGCTTCTCGTGCAGCGTCACGGCAATGGCATGCAGCTTGAAGCGATTGTAATAATGCGTCAGCCCGGCAACCTGCTGATAAGTATCCGGCTCGAATTCAACGACGGTTTCGGCGCGGAAACTGTGATGCTCCTGACGGCGGGCGACGAGCGATTGCTCGAACCAGGAACCGATGCTCTCACGGGCGAAAAGCCGCAAGTGGCCGGGGCGCTCCGTCAGGCTGAAAATACGCTCCGGCTGCGGCGTGCGCAGCCATTGGAAATCCATGGGCAGCTTGCCCTCATCGAAATGATAGCCGCTGCGGCGCGGCTTTTCGATACGTGCGGCACCATTCAGGCCCCGCACCTCCACGTCGGGAATGCCGGTGCCGTTTTCAAGATAGAGCCAGTCATCCTCCTTCCAGACGCATTTCTGTAGGGTGGTTTCGCGACCGAGCGTGCAGCGGCGATGCGGCGGCAGCGGCCGTCCGCAAAGATGCGTATGATAGAACTGGCCGTCATGCGTCTCGACATATTGGCCGTGACCGGCGCGCTGCAGCGCCGCTTCCGGATGATCTTTCGAGGTGATCAGATATTTATCCGGATGCAGTTCGTAAGGACCGGCAATGTCGCGGGATCGGGCCATGGTCACGGCATGATCGTAACCGGTGCCGCCTTCGGCCGTGGTCAGATAGTACCAGCCGTTACGCTTGAAGAGATGCGGCCCCTCGACCAGCCCCAGTTCCGTGCCTGAGAAAATGTTCCTGATCGGCCCCTTCAGCGATTTTTCCGCCGCATCCCATTCCTGCAGCAGGATGCCGTCGAAAGCCGGCGTTTTCGGCGAGCCGCCGTAGCTCTCGGTGCGGTGGTTCCATTGCATGTTGACGAACCACTTGCGTCCGTCATCGCCATGGAAGAGCGAAGGATCGAACCCCGAGGAATTGACGTAGGCCGGCTCGGACCACTCGCCCCCCATAGTCGGCGAGGTCACGATGTAGTTATGGGCATCCTTGAAGTTGCCGTCGTAGCGCTTGACGTCCGTATAGACGAGCCAGAACAGGCCGTCCGCATAAGAGAGGCAGGGCGCCCAGATACCGCAGCTGTCCGGCTCGCCTCGCATGTCGAGCTGCGACGCTCGCTCCAAAGGCCGCCTGACGAGCGTCCAGTTCACCAGATCGCGCGAATGATGGATCTGCACGCCCGGATACCATTCGAATGTCGAGGTGGCGATATAGTAGTCCTCGCCGACACGGCAGATGGACGGATCGGGATTGAAACCCGGCAGGATCGGATTGCGGATCATGGAACTCTCTCCTCCTGAGACCTCGACGAGCGGCGGTATGAAGCAAGACGCCCGGACCTTGGGTCCGGGCGTTTATGATGATCAGTCGCGTTCGGCCGATTTGGCCCAGAGGTTGATGTCCGCCTCCTTGGCATAGACATCGATCTGCTTCAGCTCTTCCGCCGTGAATTCGAGATTGTCGAGCGCCTTGACGCAATCGACGATCTGCGACGAACGGCTGGCGCCGATCAGGGCCGAGGTGATGCGGCCGCCGCGCAGAACCCAGGCAATCGCCATCTGCGCCAGCGTCTGGCCACGCTTCTCGGCGATCTCGTTGAGCTTGCGGATATTGTCGATGATCGACGGACGAATGAAGTCGCGCTTCAGGAAATGGTTCTGTGCCGCGCGGCTATCGTCCGGAATACCGCCGAGATACTTGGTCGACAGCATGCCCTGCGCCAGCGGCGAGAAGACGATGGAACCGATGCCGAGATCCTCGAGCGTGTCCACCAGACCATCATCCTCGACCCAGCGATTGAGCATGGAATAGCTCGGCTGATGGATCAGGCATGGCGTGCCGAGGTCCTTGAGGATGGCGGCAGCCTCGCGCGTGCGCTGCGAATTGTAGGAGGAAATGCCGACATAGAGCGCCCTGCCCGAACGAACGATATGGTCGAGCGCACCGCAGGTTTCTTCGAGCGGCGTGTCCGGATCGAAGCGGTGGGAGTAGAAGATATCGACATAGTCGAGACCCATGCGCTTCAGGCTCTGGTCGCAGGAGGCGATCAGATACTTGCGGCTGCCCCATTCGCCGTAAGGACCCGGCCACATGTCGTAACCCGCCTTGGAGGAGATGATCAGCTCGTCGCGCAGGCCGGCGAAATCGGTGCGCAGGATTTCGCCGAATGCGGTCTCGGCGCTGCCGGGAGGCGGGCCGTAATTGTTGGCGAGATCGAAATGGGTAATGCCGAGATCGAAAGCCGTGCGGCACATGTCGATCTTGCGGTCATGCGGCGTGTCGCCGCCGAAATTGTGCCAAAGCCCCAGCGAGACCGCCGGCAACTTCAGGCCGGAGCGACCGACCCTGTTGTATTTCATTTTCGCATAGCGGTCGGATGCCGGTTGCCAAGCCATGATAATTATTCCTTCGAGATGAAAAAGCGCGCGGGTTGCCCACCCGCGCGCAAACTAGCTTTTCCTGCGCTTACTTCAAGAGCGCTTGTGCCTCTTCGATGCCAAGTGCTGCCGGCTGCGTGCAGGTCGTGGTCAGATCGATGAAACGACCCTCCTCCCCGGACTTCAGGATCGACGTCATGACGTCGACGCCATGCAGCGTACGATCGAGCGAGCAACGCGCGTCGCGACCGTCGATCAGCGATGCCGCCATATCGGCAAGGCCGGCCGTGCGATAGTTGGCGCGCGGGCCGCTCGGGCTTTCCTGGTTGGCGATGCCGAAAGGATGCGCCCAGTTTTCCAGCGGCTTGATGTCTTTGTCGCGGCCGCTCGCCTCCACCGTGCCGCCGAAGAAGTTCGGATCGGGCACATAGAGCGAACCCTCGGTGCCGTAAAGCTCCATATTGGCATGGCGATGCGACCAGACATCCCAGCTTGCCGTCAGCGTGATCCGCGCGCCGCTGACGAATTCCAGCAGCGCCTGGATCGTCGTCGGCGTCTTCACCGGAATGGTTTCGCCGTTGCGCGGCTGGCTGGTGATGGTGCGGGTCGGCGATGCCATGGAGGTCATCGCGCCGACGCGCTTCACCGGGCCGATCAGGTTGATGAGGTTGGCGATGTAATACGGGCCGAGATCGAGGATCGGGCCGCCGCCGGGCAGGAAGAAGAAGTCCGGATTCGGATGCCACATTTCCATGCCGGGGCTCATGACGTAGCAAGCGCCCGAAGTGATCCGGCCGATACTGCCATCATCGATGAACTTGCGCGCGAGCTGATGCGCGCCGCCGAGGAAGGTATCGGGAGCGCAGCCGACGGCCAGCCCCTTTTCCTTGGCGATGCGGCGCAGCTCTTCGCCCTGCTCCAGCGTCAGCACCAGCGGCTTTTCGGAGTAGACATGCTTGCCCGCTTCGAGGATGCGCTTGGAAACCGGAAAATGCGCATCCGGAATGGTCAGATTGACGATGACGTCGAGCTCGTCATTGGCGAGCAGTTCGTCGATGGTCTGGGCCTTGACCTTATATTCCTCGGCGCGTGCCCGCGCCGCTTCCATGTTGATATCGGCGCAGGCCAGCACCTTCAAACCTTTGAAGAGCGGGGCGAGCGAAAAGTAAGTCGTTGAGATGTTGCCGCATCCGATGATGCCGACGCCAAGTTCCTTAGCCATGTGCAAATGCCTCAAAAGCTCTTGAAGGATGCGATGGAGCGCGTGATCAGGCGATCGACATCGCTCGGATTGTCATGCTCGACGACGAAGTGCTTGGCCTTGGTGCCGGCCAGCGCCTTGAGCAGCTTTGCCCACGGAACCGTGCCGTGGCCGACATCGGCCCAGCCGTCTTCGTTCTTGTTCTCGCCGGCCGGCGCGATGTCCTTGACGTGAACGGCGGTAATGCGCGGACCGAGCTTTTCGATCCAGGCGAAGGGATCGCCGCCACCGCGGATGACCCAGGCAATATCGGCTTCCCAGGAAATATCCGGGGCAGCTTCGAAAATCTGCTCGATCGGCAACGAACCATCGGCCTGCTTCACGAATTCGAAGTCGTGATTGTGCCAGCCGAATTCGAAACCGGCATCCTTGTAAGGCTTGCTCATTTCATGGAGGCGCTTGCCGAAAGCGCGCCAGCCAGCGGCGTCCGTCGGGCGCTGATCGGCGGCGATGTGCGGCGCATAGATCGAATCCATGCCGAGTGTCTTGCCGATCGTCAGCGACTTCTGCACTTCACCGTCGAGGAAATCCGGGCTGAAATGGCCGCTTGCCATCGTCAGGCCGTTCTTGTCGAGTTCGGCGCGCAGGTTCTTCAAGCCGGTCTCGTCGAGATCGGCATAAATGCCGCCGAAGCCCTCGACTTCGGCATAGCCGGCCTTGCCGAGCTTGACGAAGATCTCCGAATAGGGCTGGAAATTGCGGGCGCTGTAGAGCTGAAATCCAAGTTTCGTCATCGATAGTCCTCCAATGGCCTCCCGGCCTTCTGTCTTGGGCTTTTCGCCCCGAAAACGCCGCCATGGCGGCGCGATAGCTCAATCCCACCTACTGGCTGTCGACCGACTGGCTGGATTGCAGATCGTAGATACGGAAATCCGGCACGCTGCCTGCCAGCGGCTTGGTCGGCGTGAAGACGATGCGGCGGCTTTCACCGGCGGCGAGATCGAAGGCGTTGTCGGAATAGCGCCCGTCCACTTCGCTCTCGATCATCACGAACAACGCAAGTCCCTTGGCGGTGACGGTGAGCTCCACCGTCCCGTTCTCCTCCTTCTCCTCCCTGAGCACCGTCAGCCCGGCGGGCTGAAGCTCGAGCGCCTTGTAGGTGCCGTGGACATAATGCCCTTCTCCGCCCATGCCGTTCGATGCGGTGAAACGCCACGCCAGCAGGCAATCGGCCGGCACCTGATCCGCGTCGATCGACAATGCCGTGACGGCCGCATCCGGCGTGCAGACGGCATGCGCCGTCGTCAGCGGCACGCGCTCGCCATCGAGCTTCAGCAGCGATACCGAAATATCCACCGTCACATCGACATTGGTGTCGTTGACCAAGGAAAAGCGGATCGTCTTGTTGTCTTCGGATGGAATTGCCGCGACCGATACCGGCTGGAAGAAGCGCCGCACCAGATAGTGCATGACCTTCCATCGGCCGCCGTAGTCCAGGCTGGACCACGAGGCCACCGGCCAGGTGTCGTTGAGCTGCCAGTAGATGGTGCCCATGCAATGCGGCTTCAGCGACCGCCAATATTCCACCGCCGTCTTGATGGCGAGGCCCTGCTGCACCTGGCTCAGATAGACGAAATTCGGAAAATCCTTCGGGAAGCGAAAATAGCGGAACATCGTGCCGGCGATGCGCTCGTTGCCGCCGGCATTCTTCTGGTGCAGCTCCATGACCGGAGAGGCGATGTTCATGTCCTTCGCTTCCGCATAGGTCTTGATGACGGGCAGCGAAGTGTAGGACTGGAAGCCGAATTCGGAGCAGAAGCGCGGCCGCACCGAACGATAGTTGTCGAAGGACTTGTTCTCGTGCCAGACCGACCAGTAATGCATGTCGCCGGAACCATCGGCATGCCAGGCATCGCCGAAATTGAGGTAGCCCGAGGCCGGGCTCGATGGCCACCAGATCGCATCCGGCAGCGCCTTCTTCATCGCCGTCTCGATCATCCTGTTCAGCCGGTCGTAGGAGACGAGATAGCGATCCCGATCCTTGCGCGATTCCTCGAACCAGGTGAGCGCGCCCACCAGCTCGTTATCGCCGCACCAGAGAACGATGGAGGGATGCGTCGCAAGCCGGCGAACCTGGTAGCCCACCTCCGCCTCGACATTCTCCAGGAAATCGCCAGTTGACGGATAAAGATTGCAGGCGAACATGAAGTCCTGCCACACCATGAGGCCCAGGCGGTCGCAGGTGTCGTAGAACCAGTCATGCTCGTAGAAACCGCCGCCCCAGACGCGGATAGCATTCATATTGGCCGCCGCCGCCGATTGCAGCAGATCCTCGGTCGCCGCGGGATTGGAGCGCGAAAACAGCGCATCCGCCGGAATCCAGTTGGCCCCGCGCGCAAAAATCTCGCGGCCGTTGACCTTCAGCGCGAAGCGGCTGCCCGCTTCATCCTCGGTGGTGATCAGTTCGACCGTGCGCAGGCCGATCTGGCGGGTGACGGTTTCGAAATTGGTTTCGACGGAGAGCGCATAGAGCGCCTGCTCGCCATTGCCGGCTGGCCACCAGAGCCTGGGCTTTTCGACGTGGAAGACATGGGTGATCGAGGTTTCCCCGGCATTGACGCCGACGTCGAGGCGCACCCGCTCGTCTTCGAGCGAAAAATAGAGTTGCGCGATGCCGGTTCCCTTGGCGAACAGCGCCACCGTTACCTTGAGGTCGACAGAGCCGTCGTCGTTGTGAGACTGCTGGGTGACGACACTTTCGATGCGCGCGATCTCAAGCTTTTTCAAGGCAATGGTGCCGTAGAGGCCAAGCGGCGCAATCGCGATATTCCAGTCCCAGCCGAAATGGCACTGCGGCTTGCGCAGCATGTTACCGTTCGGGATCGGCGAATTGGCAGTGCTGTACGGAATGTAGAATGGTTGCTTCGCCTGAAGCGCGGCCCCGGCCGAAATGCTCGAATGCAGGACGATGCGAATGCTGTTCTCGCCCGTCTTCAATGCCTTCGAGACATCGGGACGATAACGCTGGAAGCAATTGTTGCCCTCCAGCACCAGCGCATCGTTGACGTAGACGCTCGCGACCGTGTCGAGATAGTCGATGTCGAGATACCAGTCTCCGCCGGCATCATCGAGCGTGAAGCTGCGCGTCAGCGCCCAGTCCTGCCTTGCGACCCATTGCACCACCTCTTCGTTGCGCGCAAAATAGGGATCGGGAATAAGCCCTTCCGCATGCAGCGCCGAGTGAACATCACCAGGCAGAGACATGGGTAGCGAATGGTCGCTGTCGGGAGACGTCAGCCTCCACGCCCCGGCCAGATCGACGGTGAAGCTATCATTGATCGAAGACGACATCGGACCTCCCCGGACCGCTATGAGGCGGAGGCGGTCAACCCGCCTCCATTGCATGGGATCATATTCTGAGTTCTGTCTGCGCATCAAAGAGCGATGCGAGAGACATGTCAAAGCCGAGTTTCACGGCCGAACCGGGACCGAACCGCCTGGAGCCATTGACGCGGACCGACATGGTATGGCCGGCATGCTTCAACCACAGCAGGTTATCGGCGCCCATCGGTTCCTCGATGTCGACCGTAGCATTGTGAACCTCGGCGCCAGAAGCCAATTCTTCATTGACCTTGATATGTTCGGGACGGACGCCCAGCACGACCTTGCGCCCGGCCTGCAGCACCTCGCCTGCCTTGTAGCCGTCGAGGGAGAACAGCACGTCATTGGTCGCGAACACCACCTTGCCCTCGCGGTTGACCAACTCGCCGCGCAGGAAGTTCATGGACGGCGATCCGATGAACCCGGCAACGAAAAGATTACGCGGCTCGTTGTAGATCGTCGTGGGATCGTCGAGCTGCATGATGACGCCGTTCTTCATGATGGCGATACGGTCGGCGAGCGTCAGCGCCTCGATCTGGTCGTGGGTGACGTAGATCATCGTGTTCTTCAGCGACTGGTGCAGCCGCTTGATTTCCACGCGCAGTTCCGAGCGCAGCTTGGCGTCGAGGTTCGACAGCGGCTCGTCGAAGAGGAAGACATCGACATCGCGCACCAGGGCGCGGCCGATGGCGACGCGCTGGCGCTGCCCGCCCGAAAGCTCGGCCGGCTTGCGCTTCAGGAGCGGCTCGATCTGCAGGATCTCGGCGGCACGCGCGATGCGCTTCTTGATCTCATCTCCCGGCACCTTGGCGACGCGCAGCCCGAAGGAGAGGTTCTTTTCCACCGACATCTGCGGATAGAGCGCATAGGACTGGAACACCATGCCGATGCCGCGATCCTTGGGCTCTTCCCAGGTGACGTTCTTGCCCTTGATGAAGATCTGCCCTTCGCTGATGTCGAGCAGGCCGGCGATGCAGTTGAGCAAGGTCGACTTGCCGCAGCCCGACGAGCCGAGAAGCACCAGGAACTCGCCGTCATTGATTTCGAGATTGAGATTTTTCAGAACGTTGACCGACCCGAAGTTGAGCGAAAGGTCTTTGATGGAAACGCTGCTGGTCATGGATCACCCCTTCACTGCGCCGGCGGCGATGCCCCGGACGAAGAGCCGTCCGGACACGAAATAGACGATAAGCGGCACCGCGCCGGTCAGTAGCGTTGCGGCCATGTTGACGTTGTATTCCTTGACGCCCTGCACGGCGTTGACGACGTTGTTGAGCTGCACGGTCATCGGGTAATTCTGCGTGCCGGCGAAAATCACGCCGAACAGGAAGTCGTTCCAGATGCCGGTGATCTGGATGATCATGCCGACGACGAAGATCGGCAGCGACATGGGCAGCATGATGCGCAGGAAGATCTGCCAGAACCCCGCGCCGTCGACGCGCGCCGCCTTGAAAAGCTCGGGCGGAAGCGAGGCGAAATAGTTGCGGAAGAGCAGCGTGTTGATCGGCATGCCGAAGATCGTATGCACCAGCACGATGCCGCCGAGCGTCGAGAACAGGCCAAGCTGTCGCAGCACCATGACGAGCGGATAGAGCATGACCTGATAGGGGATGAAGGCGCCGAACAGCAGGATCGTGAAGAAGATTTCCGATCCCTTGAAGCGCCAGTTGGCAAGCGCATAGCCGTTGACCGAGGCAATCGCGATGGAAACGATGACGCTCGGAACGAGGATCTTCACCGAATTCCAGAAGCCGACCTGAATGCCGTGGCAGTAAAGGCCGGTGCAGGCCTGCGACCAGGCTTTCACCCATGGCTCGAAGGTGATTTCCATGGGCGGCGCAAAGATATTGCCCATGCGGATCTCCGGCATACCCTTGAGCGAGGTGACGACCATCACATAGAGCGGCAGGAGATAATAGAGAGCGGCCAGCCCGAGAATGCCATAGAGCATGACCGTGCGCGGTTCGAAACGGCGCTTGGGCTTGGTGCCCGAAGGTTCGATGGTAGCGGCAAGTGCCATGGGTTCCTCCCTTACCGGCGCTTCTGGCGGAACTCGATGAGAGCCCACGGCACGACGAAGATGAACACTGTGACCAGCATGACGGTGGAGGCGGAAAGCGCCTGGCCGAGATTGGAGCGCTGGAACATGAAGTCGTAGACGTACTTGGCCGGCATTTCGGATGCGAAGCCCGGCCCGCCTGCCGTCATGGCGACGACCAGATCGTAGACGCGCACGATGCCCGAGGCGACGATGACGAGCGTGGTGACGAAGACGCCGCGCATCATCGGAATGACGACGAAAATATAGGTCCGCCAGGCCGGAATGCCGTCGACGCGCGACGCCTTCCAGATTTCGCCGTCGATCCCTCGCAGGCCCGCCAGCATCAGCACCATCACGAGCCCCGTGCCCTGCCACAGACCGGCGATGACCAGCGCGTAGAGCACGGTCTTCTGATTGCCGAGAAGCGCGAAATTGAAGCCCGTAAAGCCCATGTCCTGCATCAGCTTCGGCAAGCCTAGCTGCGGATCGAGAATCCACTGCCAGACAAGACCGGTCACGATGAAGGACAGAGCGAAGGGATAAAGGAAAATGGTTCGGAAGGTATTCTCGAAACGAATCTTCTGATCCATCAGCACGGCCAGAAAGAAGCCGACGACGAAAGCGAAAACCAGGCTGAGAATGCCGTATGTCGCAAGATTGCCGATCGAGATGTTCCAGCGATCGGTGCCCCACAGACGTTGATACTGCGCCAGGCCGATGAAGTTGGAGCTCGGCAGCAATTTGGAGTCGGTGAACGAATAGATGACGGTCCAGAGCGTACAACCGACGAAGACGACGATCACGGTCAGCACCATCGGAATGGCGGCGATCTTCGCATTGAGATTACGGAACAGACCAAGTGGCCGGACAGCGTTAGCCATCGATACCTCCGTTGGTGGCGCACATCGGGACAGGCGAGAAACTCTCCCGCCCCGATGCCTGCCATCGCGATTGATAGATGGTCGTTTGGTTACTGCGCCTGCTTGATGATGGCGGCCTGCTTCTCGATCGCCTCATCCACGGTCATCTTGGACGAGAAGAACTGCAGCCCGAGGTCGGTCATCTGGCCGCGGGTATCGGGATCGAGCAGCTGCGTCACGCCCGGCAGGACGTTGTCCGGGTTCTGGAGAATTTCCAGACCCTTCTTCATGCAGCTGTTGGCGGAGGCCAGATCGACGTCGCCGCGAACCGGCAGCGATCCCTTGGCGAGGTTGAACTTCACCTGGGTTTCCTTGGAGACCAGCATGCTCGCAAGCTCGAGCTGAGCCTTGGTGATGTCGGCGTTGCTGTTCTTCGGGAAATAGAAGCTGTCGCCGCCGGTATCGAGCAAGCCGTGGAAGCCGAGACCCGGCAGGCAATCGTAATCCTTGCCGGCAACCTGCTTGGCGACGCCGAATTCACCCTGCGCCCAGTCGCCCATGATCTGGCCGGCGGCCTTGCCTGTTATGACCATATTGGTAGCGACGTTCCAGTCGCGGCCGGAATAGCTCTCGTCGACCATGTCGCGAGCCTGTGCGAACGCATCCCAGACCTTGCGGTTCTCAGGGCTATGCACCGCGTCGGCGTTCTTCTTGTCGTAGATCGCCAGATAGGTCTCCTTGCCGCCGATGCCGATCTGCATGACGTTGCGGATGCCGTCGACCTGCCAGGGGGCGCCGGTGGCGAGCGGAACGATGCCCTTCTCGCGCAGCTTCGGCGCATCGGCCGCGAATTCATCCCAGTTGGCCGGAACCTTCATGCCGTTGTCTTCGAAGACGTGCCGGTTGAGCCACAACCACTGCCAGGAGTGGATATTGAGCGGCACGCAATAGATGCGTCCCTCGTAGGTGCAGGAGGCCAGCAGGCTTGCCGGACGAATGATGTCCTTCCAGTGTTCCTTCTCGGCAAGATCGGTGAGATCCGTCATCAGGCCGGCCTTGACGAGTTCTTCGGCATCGCGGCCCGTGTTGAGCTGCGTGGCGCCCATCGGATTGCCGCCGAGAATGCGGCTGACGATCAGCGGCGTTGCCGTCGAACCGGAACCGGCGATCGCGCCGTCGACCCAGTGATTGTCGCCAAGAGCATTATACTGATCAGCCAGAACCTTCACGGCAGCTGCTTCACCGCCCGATGTCCACCAATGCGTTACCTCAAGATCGGTCGCATTTGCTGAGTAAGCGGGAATCGCGACAGATGCGAGCAAAGCGGCAGCCATCAAACGAATATTCATGAGTTCTCCTCCCTCACTGAAACGTTGCCGGAAAAACCTAGTCGAATCATTTTCGGCGCGCAACCGGCAATCCAAAAATTTTTCCGAAGGCCGGAATATACAATCTATAGATGCGTATCCCTGTGGAAGATAGGCTCTATACGGAGTGCGAATGATGCGGATATTGATCTAAAAAAATTTCAATAATATATTGAAATATCTATATATTACTCGGATATCAATCGCTGAGAATCGGTGCATCGGTTTGCTTCCGAAAAGTTTTCCGGTTGCAGCGCGAAACGCAACCAGAAGAGCATCATCTGTATCACACATCAAAATAGAGCTCGACATTCAAACTGTATCGTTACAGTTTTTAGCTTTGGATCAAGCAACCGTCGCATTGCGACTATGCTTGCGGCGAGCATCTGGGCAATATAGGGAGATTGGCTGCGGGAGGCGGCCGGGAGGCAAGCTTGAACGGAATGGACAATAAGAAAATTTCAGGCGGCGGAACATCGTCCGCACCGGAACGGCCAACACTGAAGACCATTGCCTTCATGACGGGGCTCGGGATCACCACTGTTTCGCGCGCATTGAAGGATGCCCCCGATATCGGCGCGGAAACCAAGGAACGCGTGCGCATGGTCGCCCGGCAGCTGGGTTATCAGCCGAATCGCGCCGGCGTACGTCTTAGAACCGGCAAGACCAATGTCATCGCCCTGGTCCTCAGCATCGACGAGGAAATCATGGGCTTCACCAGCCAGATGGTTTTCGGAATCTCCGAGGTTCTTGCCGGCACGCAGTACCATCTGGTGGTCACGCCGCACTCGCACAGCAAGGACCCCCTGGTGCCGGTGCGCTATATTCTCGACACGGGCTCGGCCGACGGCGTCATCATATCGCGTACGGAGCCGGACGATCCGCGCGTTCGATTGCTGCACGAACGCGGCCTGCCCTTCGCCACGCACGGGCGGACGGATATGGGCATCGTTCACCCCTTCCATGATTTCGACAACGAGGCATTCACCCATGAGGCCGTTCGTGCGCTGGTCGCCAAGGGGCGGCGTCGCCTGGCCCTGCTGCAGCCCGTCAGCAAGCTGACCTACTACTCGCATATCCGCATCGGCTTCCAGATCGGCCTGCACGAATTTGGCGCGGAGGAGATCCCCCTGAGAGTGACGACCGATGCGCCGCTGGCCGATATCAGGGATTGCGTCGAGGCGCTGATGCGCTCTCCGCATCCGCCGGATGGTATCGTCTGTTCCAGCGGCGGCGGCGCCATTGCGGTGAATGCCGGCATCGAGGCGGCGGGTTTCCGCCTCGGCAGGGATATCGATATGGTGGCCAAACAATCGACGGACGTGCTGAACTGGATCCGCCCGGAAATCATCACGATCTATGAGGATGTCCGTCACGGCGGCCGCGAACTGGCCAAGGCGGTCATCGCCCGCATCGACGGCATAGAACCGGAGCTGCTGCAAAGCATCAGCGAGCCCGTCTGGCCGAAGAGCTGACGACAAAAAGGCCCGCTGGATTTCTCCAGCGGGCCTTTCTCATCTCGAATCCTGCAATTTCTCTCAGCCGTTGGCGCCGCTGCCCCATGGGCCGTGGTGAATATCCTTGCCGTCGACGCGGTCGAAACCATGGGCGCCGAAGAAATCGCGCTGGGCCTGAATCAGGTTGGCGGTGCCGCGCGCCTGACGATAGGCGTCGAAGTAGGTCAGTGCCGAAGCAAGCGCCGGAACCGGAAGGCCGGCGGCGGTCGCAGCCGAAACGATGCGCCGCAGCGACGGGATCGATTCCTTCACCATCTCGGCAAAGGCCGGCGTCACGATCAGGTTCGCCGCATCCGGCGTCTTGGTAAAGGCGCTGGTGATTTCGTCGAGGAACTGCGAGCGGATGATGCAGCCGGCACGCCAGATCTTGGCGATGACGGGCATCGGCAGCGACCAGTTGAATTCCTTCGAGGCCTCGGCCATCACGGCAAAGCCCTGCGCATAGGCGCCGATCTTGGCCGCAAACAGCGCAAGCTCAAGATCCTTCAGCAGATCGGGACCGAAAGCGATCGGGAACTTGTAGTCGGGCGTGCCGAAGATCTTCTCGGCGGCTTCGCGCTGGCTCTTGATGGCGGACAGGCTGCGGGCCGCGACGGCGGCTTCGATGGCGGTTGCCGGGATGCCCATATTCTGGGCTTCGATGACGGACCACTTGCCAGTACCCTTCTGGCCGGCCTTGTCGAGGATCACGTCGGGCATGGCGCTGCCGGTCGCAGGATCCTTGGCGGCCAGAACCTTCTCGGTGATCTCGATGAGGTAGGAGTTCAGGCGGCCCTTGTTCCACTCGCCGAAGATCGAGCTGATCTCGGCCGCGCTCTTGCCGAGACCATCGCGCAAAATGCCGTAGATTTCGGCGATCATCTGCATGTCGGCATATTCGATGCCGTTGTGGATCGTCTTGACGAAATGCCCTGCCCCGTCATTGCCGAGCCAGGCGCAGCAGGCTTCGTCGTTGTACTTGGCGGCGATCGAGGTCAGCACCTTCTCGACGCGCTTGTAAGAGTCTTCCGTGCCGCCGACCATGATGGAGGGGCCGTGGCGCGCACCTTCCTCGCCGCCGGATACGCCCATGCCGATAAAGGTCAGGCCGGTGTCTTTCAGACGATCGAAGCGGGCGATCGTATCGCGGAAATTGGCATTGCCGGCGTCGATCATGATGTCGCCCTTGTCCAGATACGGCTGCAGCGCCGCCATCTGCTGGTCGACCGGGTCGCCGGCCTTGATCATGATGATGATCGGCCGCGGCGGGCGGATCGACTCGACGAACTCCTCGATCGTCTTGCAGGGAATGATCTTGTCCTTGAGCGCACCCGCATTCGCATAGAATTCGTCCGTCACATGCGTCGTGCGGTTGAAAACTGCGATCTTGTTGCCTTTCTCGGCGATGTTGAGCGCCAGATTCGATCCCATAACAGCAAGACCGATCAGCCCGATTTCTGCCTTTTCCACGACAATCCTCCAGTGACTCGTTGACTGCGCCCGGCCCTACCCTGAAAACGCAGCAACATCCGATATGACGCAATCCCACCAGCGCCCGGCATGACCGGCGACAGCCCTGCGTTGGGGGTTGTTGTTGCACTCCGGGCGGAAAACGGCAAGCCTTCGCAAGCCGTGAATCGTCCCCTTTGCAGGACTGTGCAAAAATGCTGCGGAATTCGCGATTCATCCGTTTCCGAACCAGCGCTTGCCGGGCCGGGCCCAGCCTGTAGAGATCATATAGAGGAGGAAAACACCATGTCGACCATGAGCGCGAAGATCGTTCACATCTCCATCGATCGCGACTGGAGAGAGGTCTACGATTACGCCAGCCGCCCGCAAAACATGCCTTTCTGGGCCTCGGGCCTGGCGTCGGGACTGACACGGGATGGCGACGACTGGATCGCCGAGGGCACGCTCGGCGCCGCCCGCGTCCGCTTCGCGCCCCGCAACGACTTCGGCGTCATCGACCATCAGGTGACACTCGAATCCGGGCTGTCGGTTCACAATGCTCTGCGCATCGTACCGAACGCCGATGGCTGCGAAGTCATGTTTACCCTGCTCCGGCTCCCGGGCATGAGCGAGGAACAATTCGCAGCCGACGCCGCGCATGTCATGCGCGATCTGAAAACGCTGAAGGAGCTTATGGAACGCTAGCGCAGCTTACGAAAAGTTGCGCGACGTTTCTCCATCCGGAGCTGCGGAAAATCATCGAGATAGGGCGGTCGGGAATCTGGATTTTCTTGCTTTGCCCGCGCCTAGAGCAGTTCCTCGTTTCACGGAATCNNTTTCCTGGAATTGCTCTAGAGGGTGCGCAATGTCCAATCGACGAGTTCTACCGTCACGCCTGCAAACGCAGCATCGAGTGCACGGACGAAATCGGGATTGCTGCCGCCGCTGATGGGCACAACCTTGCGGAAGATGTTCTGCGCCTTCACCGTGCCCGTGCGGTCGTTCAGGATCTTTTCCGAGATTTCCACCGTTGCCGTCTTCTGGCCGCCGGACGCATTGATCTCGAAAGCGCGGATATCGGTGACGATCTGATAGTCGATCGCAAGCCCCTGTCCCGGCACGCCGACGCCGCCGAGCTTGCCGGTATTCTCGAAGGCTTCGACCAGCTTCGATTGCACCATGCGGCTCAGCTTGTCACTCCATTGCGATTTGCCGAGATACTGGATTTCCGAAGGTGAAACGCGGATGACGATCTGGTTGCTGTCCAGCGCCTGCAACGCCGTCGGCGGCGGAATGAGGATCTGGCGGCTCTTGACGGAGGGCCCGTTCGCCTTCACCGACCCGGAAAGATCGTAGGTATCGTTGTTGGCTGATGTTCCACAGCCTCCAAGCAGGGCCGCAAGCAGCGGCAATGCGATCACGGCTTTCCACATCTGATGACGCTCACTCGACACGCAACCCACCATATTCAGCTTATCCTCCGGAGACCAGATATCGCTATTCATCAATGCCGCGCGCGGCCATCATATGTCTTGACCGTATCGCCACCGAAGATCAGTCGCTGCGGATTACGGTCGAAATTAGTGATTGTACTGTTCAGATTGTCAACCGTGCCACGCATATCGTTGATGAGGGTCTGGGCGTCGCGCAGACCGCTGCTGGAGAATCGCTGCAGATTGTCGGCGATCGGGCCGATGCGGGAATTGAGGTTGTCGGCCATCTTCTTGAAGGATTCGAGCGTATCTTTGGCCTGGGCAAACAGCGATTGCGTGCTGTCATTGCCAAGCAGCGAATCGACCTTCGTCAGAATTCCATCGACCTTGCCGGATGCCGCATTGAGCTTGGTGGAAATGTCGCGGGCATTGGCAATCGTCTGGTCGATATCCTGCTGATGGGCAGCAACGGAATTCGCCACATCGCGGATCGAAGCCACCGCCGTGCGAGCCTGCTTCGTCACATCGGCGATGTCATCGACCGATCCCTTGATCTTCGCAGGGTCGATCTGCGCGACGATCGCGTCGACGCGATCAAGCGTCTGCTGCGCCTTCTGGCCGAAAGCGTTGTAGGTGTCGGCGGTCTGCTTGAAGCTTGCCACCGTCGCCTTCAAATCGGTCGTGGCATCCGCCACATTCGCGGTGATCTTGTCCGCATTGGCGATGACGTCGTTGACCTTCTGGGCATCGACCGCCCGCACCAGCTTCTCGATCGCGTCGAGTGTCGAATCCACCCGGACCGAGACCGTCTTGAAGGTGTCGGAAAGCTGCCCGACGCTTGCCAGGAATTTGTCGATATTGTCGGAATTGTCGGCGATTGCCTTCGAGAATTTCTGCGCGTTGCGCACCGTATCGGTCAAGGGTCCGCGCGAATCCGAAACAAATCCCTGAATGTCCCCGATCGTGTCGTTGGCGCGGTTCAGGATCTTGTCCGCCGTCGTCAGCAGGTTCGTCACGCTTGACTGATCGGCGAGCAGCACCGCTCTCTTGCCGGTGTCTATGGAGCGCTTCAGGATGTTCTCGTCGCCGTTGCGCCCGCCGGAAAGCTCGATATAGGCCGCGCCCGTAAGACCCTGGATTTCAAGGATGGCCTTGGTCGAGGTATAGACCGGCGCATCCGCGCGCACCTGCGTAAAGGCCAGCGAATAGTTGGGATCATCCGCATCGATGGAGAGACTCTGGACCGATCCGACCTGGATGCCGTTGAAGCGAACCGGAGAGCCGACGCTCAGCCCGTTCGCCGATCCGGGAATACGCACGACCAGTTCGACCATCGGACCGCCCCGGCCGTACTCTGCCATCCAGTAGACGAAACCGAAGGCAGCCGCGATGACAAGCAGCGTAAAGAACCCGACGATCGTATAATTGGCTTTGGTTTCCATTGTCTCCAGTCACTTCTCGCGGCTGTGGGCGCTTGCGCCTTTGTCGTCGTTGCGTTCCATGATGTCTTCCCGCGGCACGATCGAGCGTGCGCGCTTTCCCCTGAAGTAGGATTGCACCCAGGGGTCGTCACAGACGAGCATGTCCTCAATCGTGCCTTCCACCAATACCCGCTTCTGTCCGAGAACAGCAATACGGTCACAGACGGAAAACAGGCTGTCGAGATCGTGAGTCACCATATAAACGGTCAGGCCGAGCGTGTCGCGCAGTCTGGCGATCAGCTCGTCGAACTCCGAAGCGCCGATTGGATCCAGACCCGATGTCGGCTCGTCGAGAAAAACGAGATCCGGATCGAGCGCCAGGGCTCTCGCCAACGCCGCACGCTTGATCATGCCGCCGGAAAGCTCGGATGGATACTTGTCGGCGGCATCGGCGGCAAGACCCACCATGCGGATCTTCATCATCGCCAGCTCGTCCATCATTTCCTTGGGCAGATCCAGATATTCCCGCATCGGCACCTGGATGTTTTCCTTCACCGTCAGCGAGGAAAACAGCGCTCCCTGCTGGAAGAGCACGCCGAGGCGCATGTCCAGCCGGTTGCGTTCCTGCTCGTCAAGCTTGTCGTAATCCTCTCCGAGGATTTCGATCTTGCCCGAACGGCGCGGCAGCAGCCGCAAGACCGTGCGCAGCAGCACGGACTTGCCCGCGCCGGAAGCGCCGACGAAGCCCAGGATTTCGCCGCGATAGATATTCAGGTTCAGCTTGTCGAGGACGACTTTCGACCCGAAGGCAACCGTAACGTCCTGCGCCGACAGTACGATATCCCTGCCATGCTCGTTTTTGTCCAACGGGGTTTCCGAGTGATGCGCGCTCATCGTTGATATCCTCAGAAATCGATCGCTGCGTAGAACATGGCAAACAGCCCGTCCATCAGGATAACGACGAAAATCGATTTCACCACGGATGAGGTCACATGCTGACCCAGCGACTCGGCACTGCCCCCGACCTTCAATCCCTCGACCGCCGCGACGATACCGATGACCAGCGCCATGAACGGCGCCTTGATCATGCCCGAAATGACCGTCGAAAGGCTGATCGCCTCATGCAGGCGTGAAATGAAGGTCGCAACGGTGATTCCGGAATAGCCCCATGCGACCATCGCCGCGCCAAACAGCGAGGCAAAGTTCGCAATGACGGTCAGCAGGGGCAAGGCGACCGTCAGGGCCACGAGTCGCGGAAAAATAAGCACGCCGATCGGGTTGAGTCCCATGACCTTCAGCGCATCCACTTCCTCGCGCATCTTCATCGAGCCGATTTCCGCGGTAATCGCGCTGCCGGAGCGGCCGGCGATCATGATCGCCGTCAGCAGCACGCCGATTTCGCGCAATTGCAGGATACCGACCAGATCGACGACGAAGACCTCGGCACCGAAATAGCGCAGCTGGAAAGCACCCTGCTGCGCGATGATCGCACCGATCAGAGACGACATCAGCAGGATGATCGGAACGGCGCGCACCGCCATATGGTCGATCTGATTGACGATCGAGGCCGGGGAAACGCCGCTGCCGCGCCCGAATTTGAGCTGAGCTCCGCGCACGGCCGAGCCCAGGATATACATGGCGGCGACAAGGTTGTCCCATAAGTCGTAGACGCTCTTGCCGATAGGCGCGAAGAGCCGCTCCGGCAAGGACTTGCCCGCCTTAGGCGCTGCGGATTGATCGTCCGGATGCGTGTCGAAAGCCGTCAGCAGTTCATCGATATGCGAATCGGACCCTTCGATCGTCACATGGGACTGATGCGCTTCCTGGCTTTCCTTGAGGCGGCGAATCAGCAGCGCGCCGGCGGTGTCGACGTCGGAAAGGCCGGAAAGATCGATCACCACATCGCCGCCGGAACTGCGCTTCGACAATTGCTCGATTTGCCGCAAAACGCCATGGACATTGGCGCTGCGCCAACTGCCCTCCAGCCGATAGCGATGGCCCGCGCCCTCAGGCGCATCATCGATCTTCGGTGCATCGGACTTCTGTTCGGCTGGTTTCAAACTCATGCGTCTTTCAAATCTGGCACACATACGACCGACTCGGAGAGCCCGCAGCGATCAATGCTTAATACACCGGCCGAATAGGAAATTTCCATCTCACGGCGGCGCCAACATATGTCACCGCTTTTTGATATCCAAATGAATTTGCTGGATCGCCCTAGGATACGCCGTGAGCGCCCCCGCCGATAGCCGGCCTCCCGGACCGCAACCCATAAGCGAAAACGACCATGGCAAGGCCCAGAGCGGCAATGCCCGCCATGACGTAGTAACTCGACAGGTCGAGCCAGGCATAGAGATAGCCGGATGCCAATGTCATGAGACCGAGGAACATGCCGTTATAGAAATAATAGGCGCCCTGGGCGGACGATTCCTGCGTTTCCTGGACCGATGCGACGATGCGGCGCTGGATGCCCGTATGGACGCAGGCATAGGTGCAGGAGTGAAAACACTGCAACACGAAATAGCCGATGAAACCGAAATTGACCGGGAACAGGATCCAGCGCAGGATGCACATGGTCGAGCCGAAGAAGATCAGCGTCCATGCGCTGAACCGCCGGCTCAGCTTCTTCGACAAAAAGAAGACCATGACCTCGGCCGCGACGCCGATGCTCCATAAGATGGCGATCTCGGCGCCGGAGAAGCCCAGCTTGCGCCAATAGATCGACGCAAACGTATAAAGCATCGCATGGCTCGACTGCTGTACCGAAACCCCGATCATGGTGATGAGCAGTTGCGGGGAACGCAAATTTCCGGTCGGCGACTGCAGGTTGATCGGCTGGTTGCGCCGCCGCGTCGGCCCGATGCGCGGCGCAAACAGGCCCATCAGCATCGTGAGAATGAAACCTGCCACCATGACGGGCAAGACGGTGGTTCCACCCCAGATGCTGATCAGCTGACCGCCGAGAAGCGTCGACAGGATAAACGTGATCGATCCCCACACCCGCATGGAGCCATAGTCGAATCCCCAGCGGCGCACGCCCGACATGGCGATCGATTCCACCACCGGTACGTAGGGCGCATAGGTCGCGCCCTGGATGCCGTAGACCAGAAGCACCGACCAGAAGTCGCTTGTCCAGTAGAGCGCGATTGCCGTCAGAAGCGACAGGGCGCCGGACCACAGCAATACGTCGGCGCGCTCCGTCATATGATCGGCCAGCACGGCGATGACGGGCGTCACCAGAACGCGCACCACCATGGGAATGGCGATCACCAGACCGATTTCATGATCGTTGAAATTCAGCCCCGCCAGCCATACGGGAAAGAACGGCAAGGCAATGCCGTTGACGAACAACGGCGCGCAATAGGACAAGGCGGTGCGCAAGCGGAAATATGGCGGCGCACCCTCGCCCTGGAAGGACTTGATCGCGGGAATCATGACAGACCTGAAGGGGAACTGATTTGTCCCTATCACGCTATCGATAGTACGACTATGGCGAGAAATGGCCAAGACCGTAACGTTTCGGAAAAATCCGGGGCCAAGGCGGTTCCGCGACGATCAATAATTATGACATGCTATTATTAAGGCCGTGAAGCGGCGTAAAAGCTACGCCGCCTGGGCGCCCAGAGGCCGCGGCAGCCCTTCCACGGGCGAACCGGCCGGCTGCGTCTCCAGGATCGATCGCCAGGTGATGAGCTCGAAGGTGCCATCCTGGTGCTCGGCGATCGCCGTGCAGCTTTCCACCCAGTCGCCGGTATTGATGTAGCGCACGCCGTCCAGATCTTCGATGACGGCATGGTGGATATGGCCGCAGATCACGCCGTCGGCATCGTTGCGCCTGGCCTCTTCGGCCACGACGCGCTGAAATTCGCCGATGAAATTTACGGCGTGCTTTACCTGCTGCTTCGCCCAGGCCGAGAAAGACCAGTAAGGCATGTTCAAGCGGCGGCGTATCGCCGCAAGGCCGATATTGATCAGAATGGCCATGTCGTATGCCCAGTCGCCGAGATAGGCGAGCAGGCGTGCGTTGCGGACGACCACGTCGAATTCGTCGCCATGCAGGACCAGATAGGTCTTGCCGTCTGCCGTTTCATGAATGGCCCGCTGAGCCACCTCGATACCGCCGAAGTGCATGCCGGGGAAATCCCGCAGGAATTCATCGTGGTTGCCGGGGATATAGACGATGCGCGTACCTTTGCGCGCCTTGCGCAGAAGCTTCTGCACGACGTCGTTGCAATCCTGCGGCCAGTACCAGTTTCGCTTCAGGCGCCAGCCATCGACGATATCGCCGACCAGAAAGATGGTATCGGCATCATGATAACGGAGAAAGTCGAGCAGGAAGTCTGCCTTGGCAGCTTTCGAGCCCAGGTGCACGTCAGAAATGAACAGCGTCCGAAATCGCCTGGTGTCCATGTTTTCATTCACGAACTTTATTGTCCGTGCCCTATCCTACCTTGGCTATTCCAAAACCAGACTCGTGTTTCAGGAAGATGACAAATCCTGTGTCTGGCGGCTTATCGGCGGGTTCGGCCGCCTCTTGCCGCGATGCAAGGTCCGGACGGTCGCCTGCAAACCGGGCGACACCAAGGCAAAACATCGCCTGCGCCGGCTCCCCCTCATGCGCAACCCCATGCAGCCGCATGCCGTCTTCGCGGCGGCCATCGCGTGATCGTTGCGCAAAAGGCAATTCAGTTATGCCACGGCAAAAACGCCTTGCGACGTCGATTGCATACTGTGAAGGCGAAGCGATTGATGTATGGAGGACTCTAGCGCAGGCAGGAATGGAGACGCGAGTTGGATACGAACGACACTTCGAAAGCAGCCAAGAATATGGCGAGCGGAAATTTCGACGAACAGGCGCTTTATTTCCATCGCTATCCTCGCCCCGGCAAGCTGGAAATTCAGGCGACAAAGCCGCTGGGCAACCAGCGCGATCTGGCGCTCGCTTACTCTCCCGGCGTCGCCGCTCCCTGCATCGCGATCCGCGACAATCCCGAAATGGCTGCGGACTACACGTCCCGCGCCAATCTCGTTGCAGTGATTTCGAACGGTTCGGCCGTGCTCGGCCTCGGCAATATCGGCCCGCTCGCCTCCAAGCCGGTCATGGAAGGCAAGGCCGTCCTCTTCAAGAAGTTTGCCGGCATCGATGTCTTCGACATCGAAGTCGCAGCGCCCACCGTCGATGAGATGGTCAACACGATTTCGGCGCTCGAGCCGACCTTCGGCGGCATCAATCTGGAAGACATCAAGGCGCCGGAATGCTTCGATGTCGAACGCCGCCTGCGCGAAAAAATGGAAATTCCGGTCTTCCACGACGATCAGCACGGCACTGCCATCATCGTCGCCGCCGCCGTCCTCAACGGGCTGGAACTGGCGGGCAAGAAAATCGAGGACGTCAAGATCGTCGCCTCCGGCGCGGGCGCGGCTGCGCTCGCCTGCCTCAATCTGCTCGTGATCCTCGGCGCCAGGCGCGAAAACATCTGGGTCCACGATATCGAAGGCCTGGTCTACAAGGACCGCAACGTCCTGATGGACGAATGGAAGTCTATCTATGCCCAGGATAGCGACAAGCGCGTGCTTGCCGAATCCATTCCGGGCGCCGATGTCTTCCTCGGCCTGTCCGCCGCCGGCGTGCTGAAACCCGAACTTCTCGCGCAGATGGCGGAAAAGCCGCTGATCATGGCGCTCGCCAACCCGACGCCGGAAATCATGCCGGACCTCGCCCGGGCCGCACGCCCCGACGCCATGATCTGTACCGGGCGCTCGGATTTTCCGAACCAGGTGAACAACGTCCTCTGCTTCCCCTATATCTTCCGCGGCGCGCTCGACTGCGGTGCAAAGACGATCAATGAGGAAATGAAGATGGCCGCCGTGCGCGCCATCGCCGCTCTCGCCCGAGAAGAGCCTTCCGATGTCGCCGCCCGCGCCTACACCGGCGAGACGCCGGTCTTCGGCCCCAACTACCTGATCCCCTCGCCCTTCGATCCGCGCCTCATCCTGCGCATTGCGCCGGCCGTGGCGAAAGCCGCCGCCGACAGCGGCGTGGCGCTGCGTCCGATCAAGGATTTCGACGCCTACATGGACGAACTCAACCGCTTCGTCTTCCGCTCGGGCTTCATCATGAAGCCGATCTTCGCTGCCGCGAAGATCGCCGAACGCAAGCGCGTCGTCTTCTCCGAAGGCGAGGACGAACGCGTGCTGCGCGCCGCCCAGGTTCTGCTTGAGGAAGGAACCGCATCCCCGATCCTGATCGGCCGTCCCTCCGTCATCGAAAGCCGCCTGAAGCGCTACGGCCTGAAGATCCGTCCGAATACCGATTTCGCCGTCATCAACCCGGAAGACGATCCGCGCTTCCGCGAATATGTCGAGCTGTATTTCTCGCTCGTCGGCCGGGCCGGGGTAATTCCCGAGGCCGCGCGCACGATCGTCCGCACCAACGCAACGGTCATCGGCGCGCTCGCCTTGAAGCGCGGCGAAGCCGATGCCCTCATCTGCGGCCTCGAAGGCCGATATGAGCGCCATCTGCGCGTCGTTCGACAGGTCATCGGCAAGCGGCCGGACGTTCGCGATTTTTCCGCGCTCAGCCTGCTTATCTCGCAGCGCGGCGCTACCTTCTACACCGATACCTACGTGACGTTTAACCCGAGCGCCGAGGAAATTGCCGAATCGGCGGTCCTCGCGGCGCAGGAGATCAAGCGTTTCGGCATCGAGCCACGCGCGGCTCTGGTCTCGCACTCCAACTTCGGCTCCCGGGAATCCGAGAGCGCAACGAAAATGCGCGACGCGCTCGCGCTCGTGCGCGAAGCCGCGCCGGATCTGGAAGTCGATGGCGAAATGCATGGCGACAGCGCCATTTCCGAAAGCCTGCGTCGCCACGTCATGCCGGATAGCGCGCTTTCCGGCGAAGCGAACCTGCTCGTGTTCCCCAACCTCGATGCCGCCAACATCACGCTCGGCGTGGTCAAGACCATGACCGATGGCCTGCATGTCGGCCCGATCCTGCTCGGCACGGCGCTTCCGGCCCATATTCTCTCGCCTTCCGTCACGTCCCGCGGCGTGGTCAATATGGCGGCTCTGGCCGTGGTCGAGGCATCGCAGCTCGCCTGAGCGAAATCCTCGCAGCCGCCATGCGGTGGCTGCGAGCCGCGATTTCATGAAAATCCTCTCGAAATCCATGCATTTTGATGGATACGTTGTTAAGCTCGAAGATATAGGCTTCAGCGAAATCGAACCGCTTTCGAGAGCAGAACCGTGAACCGCGGCACAAAACACGTTTCCATAGCCCTGCTGTCCGTATTGACGGCCACACCGAGCCTGGCGCAGGCCGATCTTTGCAACGAGTTGCGCGGCCGCTACGTGGATATTACCCAGGTGATCGGCGCGAGCCAGGAAACACGCCAGCTGTCACGCTCCATCGTACAACAGAATCTGGCGATCCGCCGGACGATGAGCGATCTGCGCAACCAGGGCTGCGTCGAAGACAGCAGCATGGTGATCATCGGGCAGGACAATCAAGTCGTCTGCGACGACATGAGAACCTCGCTCGACAGGATGCGGCACGACCTCACCATCCTGATGGACCAGCGCGAGCAAAGTGTCGGGCGTGTCGATGCCGTTGCCATGCAGCGCCGTCAATTGCTGGATACGATGCAACGCAACGGCTGCAGCCTTCCGGCCTCGTCCACACCCGATATCGTCATCGACACTCGCACGAAGCTCGACGCCTATGCGCCGGAGCAGCAGTCCCTGGCGCAACCCGAAAGCTCCATTACCGTCATCGAGACATCAAAGCCGCGGGACAATGCCAGCCTGCAGCAGAAGCTGACGCCCACAGCGAAGGCTCCCGCGGTAACGCAGGCCGAGCCGCAGCAGTTTCCGCCGGATCGCCCCTACGATCCCGCCGCCCATAAGGTTCGCCAGGTCGGACCGCAATTCCTAGCGACCGACCAGGGCAGCATCGACCTCAAGCATCCCAAGGCCGGCGGACCGCAGCCGACGCAATAGAGCCTTTCCGCTTTTCTTCAAGTCGCGAAAACGCTCTATCCCTTTGTTCTTTCGCAATTCCCGACGGAAAACCGCTGCGTACTTTTCCTGGAATTGCTTTCGACCGGCCAGACGTCCGTCATCCCACCTGACCGCACCATCTCATTGTTTTCAGGCAGAGCCACGCTGGCGCAACAGCGACATGACGACCTCGTCACCCGCCTCTTCGGCAAGATCGCGATACGACCGCCCCGATGCATCCCGGACGGAGCGATCCGCGCCCTGCTCCAGCAGGAGGCGAACCGCGTCTGCACGCCCATTGCCGATAGCAAAGCCAAGCGGCGTCATCCAGTCGCGATCGGTGGGGTGCCCATGCGGTCGGAATTCGCCGAAACGGATGTTCATCTGCTCCGGGTGCCGATCGAGAAGATCGGCCAGCCGATCCACCAGCCCGAAGGCTGCCGCGGCGAAGATATCCAACGGGTGGGCCGCGAGAAACGCGACCATATCCGGCTTGCCATTATATTCGGCCCAGCCGATCGGCGGAGCATAGAAATAGGGATCGCGGATGGTAGTGTCGGCACCGTGCCGGATCAGCAGTCGCGCCATCTCGATATGGCCGTGAAGCGCTGCCTCATGCAGCGGCGTGCGGCTGGTCATGGCGTTGACCTCAAGCCCGAGCGCCAGCATCCGCCGAGCGGATTCCAGATCGTTTTCACCGGCGGCGTCATGGAGCATCGCGGGATGAGCCCGCTGCATCGCAGACATGATATCACCGCCGGGCTTCATCTTCAGCAGTTCAGCGAGCGATATCTCCTTGTTCATGACGGCGATGTAGAATTCGTCTTCCGCTTTCAGCTGAACGGCCGTGGCGCCCTTGAGCACCAGATACCCGGCCAGATCCGCGTCACCGCCAACACGCGCCCACTCGAACGGCGTTCTGCCATTGACGGCCTTGTGGACGTCGGCACCGTGCTCGACCAGCAAACGCACACGGTCCGCCATGCGATGCTCCAGCGCCCAGGCCAGTTGATAATCGAAGACGGTTTGGGAATTCGCAACGAACCCGCCATCCTCACGCACCAGCCAATTGTTGGTATCTTTCGCCGACAGGCCATATTGCAGCAATACCTTCAGGCATGTGTCGTCCGGTTCGAACATACGGTTATAAAGTGCCTGGCTGTCGTTGGCTTCGGCGCCCGCATCAAGCAGCAGACGTGCGAATTCCACGCAATCCGGATGCGACGGCTGGCGCATTTTTCCCGCCTCGCCTTCGCCGAAAACGCCGGTCAGGACCGTGAACCGGTATTGGCCGCCATCGAGGAAAAAGGCGTTGACATCAGCGCCGCGCCTGACGAGCTCGCGGGCAGCCGGCAGGCTTGAGCGGCCCGGCAGCCGGGCATAGGCGGCATACATCAGAGGAGACCAGTCGTATGGCCCGCCCCTGCGGTCGAGGAGTTGCAGTTGCCGATCGAGCCAGCGCCCTATGGCATCGGCATCCCCGATTGCCGCGGCAACGTGGATATTCTCGCCGGCGATCTCCGGATTCTCGTTCAATAGCTGCCGTGCCTCGTCGAACCGTGCGGGATCGGCTGGAACGTTGCTAAAATACGAGACCGTTGCGAGCGACAGGAAGCGGTTGGCGAGTTGATCCGGCGGAACGCGCGTGCGGTCGCCGCTTTCCAGATGCGCCTTGAGCTTCGTCCAGCTGGAGAAACCGAATTCGCGGGCGAGAACCAGCTGGACGTCCTGCAATCCGACATGGGCCATATCGGCAAAATACGGCGCGACACGGCTGCGCGCCGAAGCATCGCCTGCTTGAACGGCCCTGAGGAAAGACTTGGCCTGCTTTTTCAGGGAATCGAGTGTGGCGGTGCTCGCCAGAGAGCGCGTGGTCACGATAGACCTCCTTCCATTTACGTCCGGTATCCGCGCCCACAGACTGAAAAGAGGTGTGGCAGTCTCATTCTACATGCATCAGGTGGGCCTTGCCCTTCCCGCGGATCGGATGCGCCCTGCGAACGCAACCAGATCTATAGCGCCGGTTACGCTCTGTCCAGCGGTCAGGCCGGCTCGTAACGCACATAGGCAAACGCATCGCCTTCCGGCGACCAGTTCGGCACGTTGATGCTGCCCTGGCCGCCGAAGAATTCGAACAGGGTGACAAGATTGCCGCCATCCAGATCCATCAGGCGCATCCGCACATTCAGGTCGCGCGGATGGTCGAAGACATCCGGGTCGTAGGAGATCAGCACGACCTTGTCGTTCTTCGGCGACGGATGCGCGAACCAGTTGCCGTAGTCGTCATGGGTCACTTGCTGCAGGCCGGTGCCGTCGGGATGGATGCGCCAGATCTGCATAAGGCCGGTGCGGCTCGAATTGAAATAAATCCACTGCCCGTCGGCGGAAAAATCCGGGCCGTCGTTGCGGCCTTCGCCATGGGTCAGCCGCGTCTCCTCGCCGCCGTCGATCGAGATCGTGTAGATATCGAAAACGTCGTTGCGGATGCCGCAATAAGAGAAGCGCTGTCCGTCCGGTGACCAGCCATGCCAGTAGGATGGCAGATTGCTCGTAACCTGCCTCGGTGTGCCCCCCTCCGCCGGCAAGACATAGATGCAGGCCTTTCCATGCTCGGTCTTGTCGGAAATCGCAATCAGCGAGCCATCGGGCGAGATGCCGTGATCGTTGTTGCATCGCGTCGCGAAGCCGGTATCGACGCGCACGGCCTCGCCGCGACCGTCCAGAGGCAGCCGATATAGCAACCCGTCGCTATTCAGCAGCAGATAGCGCCCATCCGGCGAATAGTTCGGCGCTTCGACAAGCCGGTCGGTTTGCCAGACCACGCGGTTCACGCCCGTGCGGATATTATAGATCTCGACCGAGCTGCGCATTCGTCCTCTTCCTGCGTCGAAGGCGCGATCAGCGATCGCGGAACCGATTGGTGATCGGATAGCGGCGGTCGCGACCGAAATTCTTCTTGGTGATCTTTACGCCCGGAGCAGACTGGCGGCGCTTGTACTCCGCCAGATAGAGCAGATGCTCGACGCGGTGCACCGTCGCGATGTCGTGGCCGCGCGCCACGATCTCCTCGACGGACATTTCCTTTTCCACCAGGCATTCGAGAATATCGTCGAGCACCGGATAGGGCGGCAGCGAATCCTGGTCCGTCTGGTTCGGTCTGAGTTCAGCCGAGGGCGCCTTGTCGATGATATTATAGGGGATCACCTCTCCCGAAGGACCAAGCGCACCCGGCGGCACATGCAGGTTGCGCCAGCGCGACAGCGCATAGACCTGCATCTTGTAGAGATCCTTGATCGGGTTGAAGCCGCCGTTCATGTCGCCGTAGAGCGTGGCATAACCAACCGACATTTCCGACTTGTTGCCGGTCGTTACCACCATCGAGCCGAACTTGTTGGAGATCGCCATCAGGATGGTGCCGCGGGCACGGCTCTGCAGGTTTTCCTCGGTGATGCCGCTTTCCGTTCCCTCGAACAGATCGGACAATGCCGAGGTGAAGCCCGTGACGGGATCCTCGATCGGCACGATATCGTAGCGGCAGCCGAGCGCCTTGGCGCAATCGGCCGCATCCTTCAGCGAATCCTGCGACGTATAGCGATAGGGCAGCATGACGGTACGCACGCGCTCCTCGCCGAGCGCGTCGACGGCGATCGCAGCGCAGATCGCGGAATCGATGCCGCCCGAAAGGCCAAGCACGACCGACTTGAAGCCGTTCTTGTTGACATAGTCGCGGAAGCCCAGCAGGCAGGCGCGGTAATCCGCCTCCTCGCCGTCCGGAATATGCGCCATCGGCCCTTCGGCGCAGTGCCAGCCATCGCCGTTCTTTTTCCAGGTGGTGACTGCCAGCGCCGTTTCGAACTGGCTCATCTGGAAGGCCAGCGTCTTGTCGGCGTTGAAGCCGAAGCTTGCGCCGTCGAAAACCAGCTCGTCCTGGCCGCCGACTTGCGCGGCGAAGATGAGCGGCAGGCCCGACTCGATCACCTGCCGCAGTGCGACCTGATGACGGACATCGACCTTGCCGCGATAGTAAGGCGAGCCATTTGGAACCAGAAGGATTTCCGCGCCGCTTTCGGCCAGCGTCTCGCAGATCCCGAGATCGTTCCAGATTTCCTCGCAAATCGGAATGCCGATACGAACGCCCCGGAAATTGACGGGGCCGGCGATCGTCCCCTCATCGAAAACCCGCTTCTCGTCGAACTCGCCGTAATTCGGCAGGTCGACCTTGTCCCTGATGAAGATGACCTTGCCGCCGTCCAGCACGGCTACGGAATTGTAGCGGCCCGTGTCGTCCTGCCGTGGAAAGCCGATGACGACGCCGGGGCCGCCATCGGCGGTATCCGCAGCCAGGCTCTCCACCGCCTTCCAGCAAGCGCGGATGAAGGCGGGCTTCAGCACCAGATCTTCCGGCGGATAGCCGGAAATGAACAGCTCCGTCAGCAATACGAGCTGAGCGCCCTCGCGCGCGGCCTCGGCGCGTGCTTCGCGCGCCTTGGCGAGATTGCCTGAGACGTCGCCGACCGTCGGGTTAAGCTGCGCGACGGCGATGCGGATGGTGTGGGTAATCTGGCTTTGCTCTGTCATGCCATACATTTAGCGAGGGCATCTTTCTTCCGCAACCGCCTTCCTTCTGCGGCAGGCGATCAAAGAGCGCGCTACCCGCATAGGCGGTATTTTTACCCGGAAAATTACTAAGCCTGCCTTGCGGTTCATCCGCCGTTCATGACAGAAACGTGACAATTATATGAATATTTTGCAGCATTGTGGAGAAATCCTTGGTCGCATTGGTCATCGAGTCCGCCCTGGCGGGCAGGCTTGCATTTTTCCGGAAGCTCGGCGCGGCGAGAGAGAAGTCCGCCGTCCTCCGCCTGCTTCTGAGCCTTGCGCTGACCCTGCTTTTCTCCCTGTCGATCGTCATCGCCGTCGAATGGATTGCACGCGGAGAGTTCGCGCCGATCGTACCCTATCTGCTTTCGCCATCCCGCCCCGGCCTTGCAACGATCGGTATCGTCATGCTGGCGATGCTGATACTGGATGCATTGATCGGTCGCGCGCATTTGTCAGCTATGATCGTTGCGCCGCTGCTCGTCGTCCCGGCCTTCATTTCCAGCCAGAAGCAGCACTTCCTTTCCGATCCGCTCTATCCTTCCGACCTGCTGTTCGCGCGGCAGATCGTGGAACTGATGCCGGTCATGGTCAGGGATCGCCCGTGGACCGCGGTCGCACTCGTCGCAGGCATAGCCGTGTGCCTGGCCGCCCTGACCCTGCTCTGGCGCTATATCCGGCGTCATGCCGCGGCGCTCTCGCGCAAGGAGCGCGTCGGCCGGCTTTCGGTGTGCCTGCCGCTGGCGGCACTTTTCGTCTCGCAGATGGACCCGACGCAATATTCCTTCATCCGCGAAAAGCTGGGCATCATTCCGATCGTCTGGGATCAGAAGGAAAACTATAGCCACAACGGTTTCATCATCGCCTTTTCGCTCAACCTGCCCATGGCCGACGTCAAGTCACCGGCCGGCTACGGATCGAACGCGATCGACGCCATACCGGCGCGGAACTACGGCTATCTCTCCGGTCCGCGCCAAAAGCCCGACGTTATCATGCTGATGAGCGAATCCCTGTGGGATCCGACACGGCTTTCCAACGTCGCCTTCACGCCCGATCCGATGCCGACGATCCGCGCCAGGCAATCGGGGTATGTCTTCTCGCCGGAATTCGGCGGCATGACCGCCAATGTCGAATTCGAGGCGCTGACAGGTTTCTCCAATGCCTTCCTGCCCTATGGCAGCATTCCCTATCAGCAATATGTGCGCCGGCCGATCCCGTCGCTTGCCACCTTCTTTCGCGGCGAAGGCTATCTGGCGCGCGCCCTCCATCCCTTCAGCGGCTGGTTCTGGAACCGCAATGAAGTCTACAAGGCATTCGGTTTCGAAGAATTCCATACCCAGGAAACCCTGCCGGCCATGGACAAGCGCGGCATGTTCGCGGCCGACGACTCCCTCATGAAGGAAATCATGCGCGAAGGCGACGCGGCCGAGCGCCCGTTTTTCTTCTTCGCCGTCACCCTTCAGGGACATGGCCCCTACGAAGCCAACCGCTATGCCGAGAATACCGTCGATATCGGCGGCAATCTGAACGGCGACGACCGCGCAACGCTCGCGACCTATGCGCAGGGCGTGCGCGAAGCCGATACCAGCCTGAAAATGCTGATGGACTGGGCCGAGAAGCGCGACCGCGAAACCATCATCGTCCTCTGGGGCGATCACCTGCCGCCCCTCGGCAACGTCTATCCGGACACCGGCTATATGCCGCAGCAGGTCGCGACCCGCAAAGCCCCGCTCGACGTCATGAAGAAGGAGCACGAGACACCGCTCGTCATCTGGTCGAGCAGGAAGGGCGTTCGCAAGGACATCGGCACCATCAGCCCGTCTCAACTGCCCTATCATCTATTGAAAACCGCCGGCTACGAGCATCCCTTCTACACGGGCTTCCTGGGCCGCGTGCAGAAGAAATACAGCATCGTCGATCGCTATCAGCTTGCGACGCGAGACAATAACGCGTTTCCGGACTGGGCGCGCAAGGAGCAGGACATCGACCCGATGGTGCGCGATTATCGCTATCTGCAGCACGACATGATGTTCGGACAGCAATATGGTCTGGAGCGCTTCTTTCCCTATCATGCGCAAATCGTCAGCCAGGAGGGCAGCTAGGTGCCGGGCCATGTCCCCATGACCCAGTTGGCGGGCGCTCCGAACGCGTCATGATGCGGGATCGATCCGACCTCGGATATTCTCCTGAATGATGCAAACGACCCGATACCTCTCTCGACCGGTCCGGTCGTCCGCCCGGCGAACTCGTTGGCTGCGCGGGAGCAGTACAAGGCTTTCCGGAAATGGTCCTTGATCGCGATATCGACCTTTGTGCCCCATAGCGGCCGCAAGCGATCCGGGATACGGAGACGCCTTATCCGAACAGACGCTATTCCGAAGGTCCCGCGGTCAACAGCCCCGGCCGGCCCTGCCTGTATTGCGGCAACCCATCCGTGATTTCGTAATAGTCGCCCTTGTCGGCGCAATAGATGTGATAGGCGAGCTTCAACTCACTTGGCTGGTCGAACAGCCCGGCCATGATCGATATCTCGCCGGCGCCATCGGCCGCCCAGAATAGCGCCGAACCGCAGGTCCTGCAGAAGCCGCGGCGCGCGAATGTGCTGGCGCGATACCATGTGACCGCCTCTTCGCCTTCGATGGAGAGCTTGTCGATCGCCACATTGGTCGCAGCGTAATAGAGGCCGGTCTGCTTGCGGCACTGCGAGCAATGGCACGCGACCACCTCACGCAATTTGCCGCTGGTCTTGAAACGCACGCTGCCGCAAAGGCAGCTCCCGCTATGTTCACCCGTCATGGCCGCTCCCGTTTTGCAAGGAGACTTCCCGAGAATGGCATTGCGGTCAATTTCAAAGAAATGAACCGCTTTTCAGCGGGATTGATCTGCCCGCCGCAAAAGCAGACGGGCCGGCAGCGAGCCGACCCGTTTCGCCGTTTTCATATCCGCACCGGCTCAGCCGTGAGCACGCATGCGTTTCTCGTCGCGGCCGCCCTTCATCCGCTCGGCGAGCAGGAAGGCAAGTTCCAGCGCCTGGTCGGCGTTGAGGCGCGGATCGCAATGCGTGTGGTAGCGGTCCTGCAGATCCTCGGCACCGACGGCGCGAGCGCCGCCCGTGCATTCGGTCACGTCCTTGCCGGTCATCTCGATATGAATGCCGCCCGGATGCGTGCCTTCGGCGCGATGAATCTGGAAGAAGCTTTCCACTTCCGACAGGATACGCTCGAACGGACGCGTCTTGTAATTGTTGAGCGTGATCGTGTTGCCGTGCATCGGATCGCAGGACCAGACGACCTTGCGGCCTTCGCGCTCGACGGCGCGAATGAGACGGGGCAGATTGTCGGCTACCTTGTCGTGGCCGAAGCGGCAGATCAGCGTCAGACGGCCGGCTTCGTTCGCCGGATTGAGGATGTCGATCAGGTTGATGAGATCGTCCGCCTGCAGCGAAGGACCGCATTTCAGGCCGATCGGGTTGTTGATGCCGCGGAAATATTCCACATGGGCGTGATCCGCCTGGCGCGTGCGGTCGCCGATCCACAGCATATGGCCCGAGGTCGCGTACCAGTCGCCGGTCGTGGAGTCGACGCGGGTGAACGCTTCTTCATAGCCCAGAAGCAGCGCCTCGTGGCTGGTGAAGAAATCGGTCTCGCGCAGGTTCGGATTGGTCTCGGCGGTGATGCCGATCGCGCGCATGAAATCCATGGTCTCGCCGATACGATCGGCAAGCTTGCGGTAGCGCTCGCCCTGCGGGCTGTCCTTGACGAAGCCGAGCATCCACTTCTGCACGTTTTCGAGGTTGGCATAACCACCCATGGCGAAGGCGCGCAGCAGGTTCAGCGTCGCGGCAGACTGGCGGTAAGCCATCATCTGACGTTCCGGATTGGGAATGCGAGCGTCTTCGGTGAAGTCGATGCCGTTGATGATGTCGCCGCGATAGCTCGGCAGCGAGAGGCCGTTCTGCGTCTCGATGTTCGAGGAGCGCGGCTTGGCGAACTGGCCGGCAATACGGCCGACCTTGACGACCGGCAGCTGCGCGCCGAACGTCAGCACGACAGCCATCTGCAAGAAGGCGCGGAAGAAGTCGCGGATCGTGTCGGCACCGTGCTCGGCGAAGCTTTCGGCGCAATCGCCGCCCTGCAGCAGAAAACCGTTGCCTTCGGCGACGTTGGCGAGGTGCGCCTTCAGACGGCGGGCTTCACCGGCAAAAACCAGCGGCGGATAGCTTGCCAGCTGCGCTTCGGTCTCTGCGAGCGCCGCCTTGTCCGGAAAGTCCGGCACCTGCTGGATCGGTTTCTGCCGCCAACTGCTCGGTGTCCAATTCTGTGCCATTTCACTCACCTGCTTGTGCGCCCGGTCTTCGCCGGGCGTCCCGTCGTCCTAAATAACGCGCGCTTATAAACCTTTGCCACTCGCTTGCAAAGGCGTGCGAACTACTATGCGAATCTTTTGTGGCGCCGATATTGCCGGCGCCAATCGGGCGCTTTACACGCGCTCGCCGTTGCGAATGCGATAGCTCGGCGAATACATCGTCACCAATTCTTCCGCAGCCGTCGGATGCACCGCCATGGTACGGTCGAAATCGTCCTTGGTGCAGCCGGCTTTCAGCGGAATGCCGAGAAGCTGCGCCATCTCGCCGGCATCGTGGCCGAGAATATGCGCGCCGATCACCTTGCGGTCGGCGGCATTGACGATCAGCTTCATGATCGTCTTCTCGCTGCGGCCGGAAAGCGTTGCCTTCATCGGCCGGAACTGCGCGCGATAGACTTCCAGCTCCGGATAGCGCTTGGCCGCCTCTTCCTCGGTCAGGCCAACCGTGCCGATCTCCGGCTGAGAGAAGACCGCCGTCGCAATGAGCTCATGATCCGGCCGCGTCGGGTTGTTCTTGTAGACCGTTTCGATGAAGCACATGGCTTCATGGATCGCGACGGGCGTCAGCTGCACCCGGTCGGTGACGTCGCCGAGCGCATAGATGTTCGGCGCGGACGTACGCGAATATTCGTCGACGACGATCGCACCCTGCTCGTTGATCGCGACACCCGCAGCTTCCAGCCCGAGGTTTTCCGTATTTGGCGCGCGGCCCAGCGCCAGCATGACGGTATCGACGGTCAGCACCTTGTCGTTCTTCGTCCGGACACTGAGACCATTCGCCACTTTCTCGACGCTCGATATGATGTCGTGGCAGAGAATGCGGATGCCCTTCTCCTCCATCGCCTCATGAAGACCCTTGCGCAGGTCCTGGTCGAAGCGCGACAGGATTTCGGCGCCGCGGTAGATCAGCGTCGTCTCGACGCCGAGACCGTGGAAGATATTGGCGAATTCGACGGCGATATAGCCGCCGCCGGCAATCAGGATCGATTTCGGAAGCTCCTCCAGATGGAAAGCTTCATTCGAGGAAATGCAAAGCTCATGTCCGGGCAACGCCGGATGCAGATTCGGCCTGCCGCCGGTCGCAATGACGATGGTTTCCGCCGTGACGGTCCGGCCGGTCTTCAGTAGCCTGACCGTGTGGGCATCCACCAGCTCGGCGCGCGTATCGAAGATATCTGCCTTGGCGTTGTCGAGCCCCTTGCGATACAGGCCCTCCAGCCGGGCGATTTCCTTGTCCTTCGCCTCGATCAGCTTCTTCCAGTCGAAGCTGCTTTCGCCGACCGTCCAGCCGAAGCCGGCCGCATCCTCGAAATGCTCGCTATACTGCGAGGCATAGACGAACAGCTTCTTCGGCACGCAGCCGCGGATGACGCAGGTGCCGCCATATCGATATTCTTCCGCGATGCCGACCTTCTTGCCGAGCGATGCAGCCACGCGCGCGCTGCGCACACCACCGGAGCCGCCGCCAATCACGAAAAGGTCGAAATCAAACGAGGGCATCGATGGCTCCTATAGACATGAACTTGCGCGCGAAGCGCCATTGGGGGTCGGCCTTCATATAGGGAGCCGCGGCACAAAAAGAAAAGCCCGGAATCGATCCGGGCTTCGAATTTGCAGCTGCCTGCCGCCGATAGCGAAAACCTGAAACCAGGCGTCCGGAACGGCGCGGCGGCAAGCCGTCGATTACTGCTTCGGCGCAGGCTGGGCGGCGGCGTCCGGCGTAACGACCGGCTGCTTGACGACCTTCTGCAGCGCATCGTTGCTCTGGTTTGCAAGGTCGCGCGAAATGCCCTGGCTCCAGATATCGGCAGCCTTGTAGAGCTCGCGCGTGGCAAGAGGGCCATCCTTGAGGAGCTTCTTGCCGGCCGGCGAATTGTAGAAATCGGCGATCGCCTTGAGCTCATCCGAAGAGAAGGCCTTGGCGTAGGTGATGGCGGCTTCGCGCTCGAGGTCGGCACGGCGCGGTGCAAGTGCCAGAGCGGTGGCATCGACCGTCGAGTTGATCGCATCGCCGAAGTTCGGGTTGGCCTGGATCATCGTGCTCTTCAGCTGCTCGGCCAGGTTCGGCAGGATGTTGTCGAACTGGTTGGTGATACCGAGAGCGTTGATCGCGGCGCGCGCAGCCTTAATCTGGTCCTCGGAGACTTCCTGTGCATTCACAGAGCCGAAGGCAATGCCAGAAAGAAGAACGGTTGCAGCGGCAAGACGGCCAAGACCCGCAAATTTGATCATGAGATGAGTGCTCCTATGTATTGTTCGCCTGCAACGTACGCGCACCGGCGGGGCCGGCAATAATCGCTAATGTCGCCATATGGATAAAGAGCCCGTGTTCGACAACGCCGGGAATCGAATTGAGCTCGCTCGACAGCGCCTCTGCATCAGGAATGCGGCCGAAAGATGCATCGACGATGAAATGCCCTCCATCGGTGACGAAGGCGTTATCGCCGGAGCGGCGCAGGTCGAGCGCGCCCGAAAGGCCAAGCCGCGATGCCGCCTTCTCGATGAGGATACGGGTGGAAGCCAGACCGAACGGATTGACCTCGATCGGCAACGGGAAAGCGCCGAGGGTCTCGACGACCTTGCTCTGATCGGCGATGACGATCATGCGCGCTGACGAGGCTGCAACGATCTTCTCGCGCAGCAGCGCGCCGCCACCGCCCTTGATCAGGGTCAGCGCGCCGTCCACTTCGTCGGCGCCGTCAATGGTGAGATCGAGTTCGGGAAGCTCGTCGAGAGTCTTCAGCGGGACGCCGAGCTCCTTGCACAGTTTCGCCGTTCTCTCGGACGTCGGGACGCCTTGAATCGAAAGCCCCGCCGAGACCTTCCCGGCAAGCAGCCGAACGAACTCCTCCGCGGTACTGCCAGTGCCGATCCCGAGCCGCATGCCGCTTTCGACATGCGCCAGGGCTGCCCTTGCAGCCTCGATTTTCATCTGGCGGGCGTCCATGCGCCACCTGCTCCCATTGTTGCGTTGGTCTGCTGTTTACACGGCTCTCCAGCCAAACGAAAGCCAAAATAACGGCACGATATAGAAATCCGGCCCCCTCTTTCTCAAGGCTTCCGGGCTCCTTTGGTTGCAATTGCCCGCGTGATCTTCTAACTCCGAAAGACGCTCTCTTTTCTATGCAAAGGCCGATTCCTCGTGAAATCTCCCCTTGTCGTCTTCGATCTCGATGGCACGCTGCTGGACACGCATGCGGACCTCATCGTCAGCCTGAACTATACGATCGCCGCCCTCAAGCTTCCGCCCGTCAGCTACGACGACGTGACGCATCTCGTCGGCAGCGGCGCGCAGGTGATGATCGAGCGGGCCTGCAAGCTGCACGGCTATACGCTGACATCGGAAGAATTACCTTCCCTGCTTCAGCGCTTCATAACCCATTATTCCGAGGCGATGCCGGGCGCCACGCAACCCTATCCGGGACTGCTGGCAGCGCTCGCCACGCTTAAGAACCAGGGCTACAAGCTGGCCGTCTGCACCAACAAGATGGAATCGCTCGCGCGCACGCTGCTCGACCGGCTGAACCTGACCCATTATTTCGAGGCCATAACCGGCGGAGACACCTTCACCGTGCGCAAGCCGAATGCCGAACACCTGATCGGCACCGTCGAACGAGCCGGCGGCGACATCGCCCGCACCGTCATGATCGGCGACAGCGTCAACGATATCCTCGTCGCCCGCAACGCCGGCGTTCCCTCCATCGCGGTCCCCTTCGGCTATTCGGACGTCGGCGTGGAAACGCTCGGACCGAGCCGCATCATCTACCACTATGCCGAATTGACTCCGGAACTGGTCGAGGGACTGCTCGCCGCTTGAGACCGCTGAAATCCCGTTGGTTCAGCGGGCTGCTTGACCGTTCCTTTCTCTCACGCTCCGATGTCACCTTCGGTAGCCGTGAGTGGCGGATCGCGGCGAAGAACTGAGCGGATTGCCGGCCGACGCCGCGCGTCGTACCATACAGCCAGATACAAAAAAGGGCGGCCGAAGGGCCGCCCTTTCGCATTTTCCTGATCGACCGAACTCAGATCTGAGCCGTGCGTGCCTTGGAGGTCGCATCGAGCGCCTTCAGCGTGGCCGCGTCGCGATCGTAAACGTCGTTGAAATACTGGATGACGCCGTCCTTGTTCGGCCAAGCGGTGAAGTACGCGATATAGATCGGGAACTTCTGCGGCACCGAGACACCCTTGTTCTGGCCGGTCGCGATCTGCTTGGCAACGTCGTCGACCGTCGTGTCGAGCACGGCGGCAGCCATCGCGCGCGGATCGGCAAGGCGGACGCAGCCGTGGCTGAGCGCGCGCATGTCCTTCTTGAAGAAGCTCTTCTGCGGCGTGTCGTGCATGTAGATCGCATGCGAATTCGGGAAGAGGATCTTCAGCTCGCCCAATGCGTTGTCGCTGCTCGGCGGCTGGCGAACCGAGATGCTCTTGGTCGAACCGTACCAGTCGACGCTGGACGATGCCACGGCATGGCCGCCGACTTCGACCTGATAGCCCATGCGGTCGAGATAGTTCGGATCGGCACGCAGCTTCGGCAGCATCTCGTTGATGATGATCGACTGCGGAACGCCCCAGAAGGGGTTGAATTCGACCGTCTGCACCTGGTTTTCGAAGAAGAAGGTCTGGTGCTGCTTGCTGCCGACGACGACACGCATCGACAGCTGTTCCTGGTTGTTGTTGTAGTAGTAAACCATGAACGCGGGCTGATTGATGAAGACATAGCGCGGGCCGAGTTCGGCCGGCAGCCAGCGCAGCTGCTCCATCGCGATGATCAGCTTCTGGATCTTCACGTCATTGTTCTCGCCCACCATGGCGCGAACCGAGGAGGGGCCGATGACGCCATCGGCCGTCAGACCCTTTTCCCGCTGGAAGTCCTCGACCAGGGAGACGAGCTCAGGCGTATAATCCGGCGTCCCCAGATAAGCGTCGAAAAGATCGGCATGAGCCGTCTTCAGCGCCTCGGAGCCGCGATGCTGGATCGCCTTGATGATATTGGCCATCTCCGGCGAGCTGCCGCCCGGCTTGAGAATGCCGGTCAGGGAAATGGAGATGTGGTTGCCGTCCGATCCCGATTCGGCGCGCAGCTTCGCGAGTTCCGCCTTCAGCTGCATGAACTGCTGGTTGGACGGGCTGCGGCTGTTGAGATAGGCGGCAACATCCGGGCTCGCCCGCAATACGTCGAGCATCGCCGTGAGATTGACGTCCTTGCGCTTGAAATCGTGGTAGCCCGAGATCTTGTTGGGGTCGAGGCGGCCGCGGATCGTATCCTGGACGAACATCAGCACCTTGCCGGACAGCGCCAGCTCGAACTGCATCAGCGCGCGGTCACGCATCACCGGATCGGCGTCCGCAGCATCGGCGCTCGGCGGCGTCACCGCATAATCGGCGGGGTCGAGACCGACGGAGCCGGCGTCTGCGAGGACGCTCATGGCAGCCTTGGCCTTTTCGCTGACGGCATGGTCGGCGACCCAGAGAAGCGGCTTGCCCTGATCGGCGTAATAAGCCTCGATGGCCTTGGCGATGTCATTGGTCGCCATGACACGCGCATCCGCCAGATAGCGGCGCTGGGAAGATTCCGTATCGACCGCGACCGGTGCCGGCGAGGCGTCGGCAACGGCGCCGGTCACAACCGGATCGGCGAAATGCGCCGTCGACACCAGACGCATCTGGTCGGCCTTGTAGGTATAGTATTTCGGAGCACTGACGGTCGGCAGCGGCTGCTTGGCCTGCGGCGGCTGATCGGGGTTCAGCATCGTCTGCCCAGGGTTGACGGGAACCGGAGCCGAAACCTGCGTGCTCTGCTGACGCCCCTGACCGCCGCGAATAAAGTCCATGAGGGTCATGGCATTTGCGGAGGTTGCGCCGATGGAGGAAAGGCAACAGGAAAGAGCCAGGACGGATGCTGTGGCTTTAATGGCAAGTTTCATTCTCTAATCAGTCCCTGTATCGTGCGGTAACTTCGAGCTCGACGGTGCTGTTTTCAACTCGGCCGCGATGTCTCGGACATCGTATACCCACTATGATGAAAACGGCGAGACCCCGCCTTTCGTTCAATGCCTCAACTTCATGTGACGAAGCAGTGGCGTCTTCCGCGGTTCAGTCCACACAAAATTATGAAATTATTGGTTAATCTTTTATTGAAATTTCCAAGGCTTTTTAAGCGAGGCCGAATGCGCCTCCGCGAATATATGGGGAGCGTGTCAAAAAGGGCACGCCGCGCCCGGGCGCCGGAAACATGATTATTATAATCATGAAATAGCGCTTAGATGTTTTCATGAGCCCCGTTCGGGCCTATATGGCTGCTATCTGTCTCAATGGAAAGCAGGACCAGGAACATGACGTCCACCCGCACCGAAACCGATACCTTTGGCCCGATCGAGGTTGCCAGCGACCGCTATTGGGGCGCGCAGGCGCAGCGCTCGCTCGGCAACTTCAAGATCGGCTGGGAAAAGCAGCCGCTATCGGTCGTCCGCGCCCTCGGCATTGTCAAGCAGGCGGCCGCGCGGGCCAATATGGATCTCGGCCAGCTCGATCCGGCGCTCGGCAAAGCCATCGAGGCGGCTGCGCAGGAGGTCATCGACGGCAAGCTCAACGATCACTTCCCGCTGGTTGTCTGGCAGACCGGCTCCGGCACGCAGTCCAACATGAATGCCAACGAAGTGATCTCGAACCGCGCGATCGAAATGCTCGGCGGCGTCATGGGCTCGAAGAAGCCGGTGCATCCGAACGATCATGTCAACATGAGCCAATCGTCCAACGACACCTATCCCACGGCGATGCACATCGCCTGCGCCGAGCAGATCGTCCATCATCTGCTGCCTGCCCTGCGGCACCTGCACGCAGCGCTGGAAAAGAAGGTCGCCGACTTCGCCCATATCATCAAGATCGGCCGCACCCATACGCAGGATGCAACGCCGCTGACGCTTGGCCAGGAATTTTCCGGCTATGCCGCACAGGTCGCCTCCTCGATCAAGCGTATCGAGCTGACCCTGCCGGGCCTCTGCGAACTTGCCCAGGGCGGCACGGCCGTCGGAACCGGCCTCAATGCGCCCATCGGCTTTGCCGAAAAAGTCGCGGATGAGATCGCCAGAATCACCGGCCTGCCCTTCGTCACCGCTCCGAACAAGTTCGAGGCGCTTGCCGCGCACGATTCGATGGTCTTCAGCCACGGCGCCATCAATGCGGCAGCCGCGGCACTCTTCAAGATCGCCAACGACATCCGCCTGCTCGGCTCCGGTCCGCGCTCCGGCCTCGGCGAACTGGCACTGCCGGAAAACGAGCCGGGCTCGTCGATCATGCCGGGCAAGGTCAACCCGACCCAGTGCGAGGCGCTGACGCAGGTCTGCATTCACATCTTCGGCAATAACGCCGCCCTCACCTTTGCCGACAGCCAGGGTCATTTCGAGCTCAACGTCTACAATCCGATGATGGCCTACAATTTCCTGCAGTCGGTACAGCTGCTCGGCGATGCCGCCGTGTCCTTCACCGACAATTGCGTCGTCGGCATCGAGGCCCGCGAGGACAATATCAAGGCCGGGCTGGAGCGATCGCTGATGCTGGTGACGGCGCTCGCGCCGAAGATCGGCTACGACAATGCCGCCAAGATCGCCAAGACGGCGCACAAGAACGGTACGACACTGAAGGAAGAGGCGCTGGCGAGCGGCCTGGTATCTTCGGAAGACTATGACGCCATCGTCCGGCCGGAAACGATGATCGGCCCGAAATAAGATCGAGAAAAGGGCAGGCGATCGACAGCCACCCGAACGCCTGCCCCATTCCCCGCCCAACGTTCGCCGGGACCTGCCTTTCCGCCGATGGTAAACTGCCGCTCCTGCGGGATCGATCCTTGCCAGTATTCTTTATGCCTCTGCTTCGAGGTGGCAGCTCTTCCTTCACTGTTCTTGAAAGCGGCCGATTTCAGCGCCGATTGTCTACGCCTCGTTGACAATGATGCTTTTGACGTTCCGTGCTGATTTTCAGCCGATTGCTTTTGCCTCAAGCCGGATTTAGATCGTTTCCAAACATCCTCCTCCGCCATCCGGCTTGAAAGGTTTCCCACATGGCTGACGATCTATTTCCCCTCGGCGACGACACGACCCCCTATCGCAAGATTTCAGGCGATTATGTTTCCGTCGACACGTTCAAGGGCCAGGAAATCCTGACCGTCGATCCCGAAGGCATCCGCCTGCTTGCCGAAACGGCCTTTGCCGACATCAATCACCTGCTGCGCCCCGGCCACCTGAAACAGCTCGCCTCGATCCTCGAGGACCCCGAAGCCACCGACAATGACCGCTTCGTGGCCTACGATCTGCTGAAGAACGCCAATATCGCCGCCGGCGGCGTGCTTCCCATGTGCCAGGACACCGGCACCGCCATCATCATGGGCAAGAAGGGCCGCCGCGTCTGGACCGAAGGCGGCGACAGCGGTGCGCTGGCCAAGGGCGTGCTCGACGCCTACGAAAAGAAGAACCTGCGCTACTCGCAGCTCGCGCCGATCAAGATGTTCGAGGAAAAGAACACCAGGAACAATCTCCCGGCCCAGATCGATATCTACGAGGAAGGCACCGACGCCTACGAATTCCTCTTCGTCGCCAAGGGCGGCGGCTCGGCCAACAAGACTTTCCTTTATCAGGGAACGCCCTCGCTCCTCACGCACGATCGCATGCTGGACTTCCTGAAAGAGAAGATCCTGACGCTCGGCACGGCAGCCTGTCCTCCCTATCATCTCGCCATCGTCATCGGCGGCACGTCGGCGGAGATGAACCTCAAGACGGTCAAGCTCGCCTCGACGCGGTATCTGGACTGTCTTCCCACGGAAGGCTCCGAAAGCGGGCATGCCTTCCGGGATATCGAAATGGAAAAGGAAATCCACAAGCTGACGCAGAGCCTCGGCGTCGGCGCCCAGTTCGGCGGCAAGTATTTCTGTCATGACGTGCGCGTCATTCGCCTGCCCCGCCACGGCGCCTCGCTGCCGATCGGTCTCGGCGTCTCCTGTTCCGCCGACCGCCAGGCCAAGGGCAAGATCACCCGCGACGGCATCTTCATCGAGCAGCTCGAGACCGATCCGTCCAAATACATGCCCGAGATCGACGAAGCGAAGCTTTCCGAATCGATGGTCCGCATCGACCTCAACCGGCCGATGGCGGATATCCTCGCCGAGCTGTCGCAGCATCCGGTCAAGACGCGGCTGTCGCTGACCGGCACCATCATCGTCGCGCGCGATCTGGCGCATGCCAAGATTCGCGAGCGTCTGGAGAAGGGCGAAGGCATGCCGGAATACCTGAAAAACCATCCGGTCTATTATGCCGGTCCGGCAAAGACGCCCGCCGGATATGCCTCGGGCTCCTTCGGCCCGACGACGGCCGGCCGCATGGACAGCTATGTCGACCAGTTCCAGTCCTTCGGCGGCTCCATGGTCATGCTTGCCAAGGGCAACCGCTCGCGCGCCGTGCGTGAAGCCTGCAAGACATATGGCGGCTTCTATCTCGGCTCGATCGGCGGTCCGGCGGCCCGCCTTGCGCAGGACTGCATCAGGAAGGTCGAGGTGCTGGAATATCCCGAGCTCGGCATGGAGGCCGTCTGGAAAATCGAGGTCGAGGACTTCCCGGCCTTCATCGTCATCGACGACAAGGGCAACGACTTCTTCCAGGAGCTCAATCTGGGGTAAAGTCAACGCCTGGTATCTGACGATCAAAAAGAGGACGCCGACGGCGTCCTTTTCTGTAAAAACGCACTTCAACTGTAGTTATTTCGAATAAAAACCGAATGACAGAGGATTTCTCATAACCATCTTCTTAATATTTTTTCAAAGAATCTCTGCATAAGTAGAAATGGGAATTAACCAATACATGTACGGAGCTCACCGATGAGTACGGCGATTGCGCCCAAGGCGCAAATTCCCGACGTGGCAGGGCAGATTACCTACGCCATGCGATCCATGGGGGTCGCACCCATTCCGCGCAATTACGAACTTTTTTACGAAGCCTATATCGGCTCGAATCCCGCCCTCACCCGCGAATTGGCCGCTCTTGGCAAAAGCGCCACGCAGGAGGAACTGGACGCCATCGGGGCCAAGTATTTTCCGCATCATGCCGGCCGCATCTTCGATGACGCGCACACCCGCCTGACCACCGAACTGGACGCCGTACTGCGCGCGCTACGCCAGGAGCAGACGACGCTCCTGACTTACAATCGCCTGCTCGGCGAGACCTGCCAAAGCATAAGCTCCAGAAACCATAACAGCGCCGAACTGCTGCGCAGCGCCATCGATATGCTCGCCACCGCGACCGGCGATACCATGGCCCACGGAGAAAAGACCGTCGAGAACGTCGTTCAGCGCAGCCAGGAAATGGAGCTGGTCCGAAAGGAGCTGGATGAATACAAGCGCATCGCCAATACGGATGCCCTTACCCGGCTTTCCAATCGCCGCGCTTTCGAGGATCGCCTGATCGCCATCTTCGACAATCAGCTGACCCGGCCGACGACGGCGCTGGTGCTTGCCGACATCGACCACTTCAAGAGAATCAACGACACATACGGCCATCCGGTCGGCGACAAGATCCTTGCGACCGTCGCCTCCATCATCCGCGCCAACGTACGGCGCGATGTTTTCGTGGCCCGTGTCGGCGGCGAGGAGTTCGCCCTCATTCTGGAAGCCACCAGCATCGAAGAAGTCACCGTGGTCTGCGAACGGATACGCCGCACGCTGGAGATGACGCCGTTCAAAAATTCCCGCACGAGGGTCGACTACGGTCCGATCACCTTGTCGCTGGGCATCTGCATGGCTTCGGAAGCCACCGATTCGGGAGAGCTGTACAATAAGGCCGATCTTGCGCTCTATTGCGCCAAGAATGCCGGCCGCAACTGCTCCAGCGTCTATCAAGAAGGCATGCAGAAGGACTTCACCAAAAGTTGGCTCATCTACAAGAACTAGAAGCAAAGCCAACCAACCGCCGGCGCTGCTTTCCCAGGCATGCCGGCGGCTTGTCCCCCGAACATCCCGGCTACCCGCACCGGCCACTCGCTATCACATGCTTACCGACTGAAATCGCCCTTCGCTGCCTCGATCACGACGGCACGGAACGGATGCCCGCCGTCGATCCCGGGACTATGACGAGCGACGCAGCGAGGCCCGATAGAACGGCAGCACCGTCCCCTCACCATTTTCGAGCGGATTTTCCGCCGTCGCCACCTCCGACAGAAAAGCGTCGATTGCCTCGAACACCGGCGCGGCGCTGACGATGCGCCGATGCCCGAAGCCGTTGGCCCAGACGAGGCGAACATGCGGCCCCTCGGCAGCGTAGGCGCGTGCGTGATCGGCACCCACCTCCTTGTCGTCCTCGGCATGGATGACAAGCACCGGCCGCTTCGGATCGAGCACGCCGCGCTTCTGATCGTAGGCGGCGAGCGTCCTGCCCGTCACGCGACGAACCTCGTCCTCCAGAGCCGCCTGTGTCGCTGGCCCGAGGCCCATCGACCGGCCGAAATCCCGGAAAAGCCAGCCCATGGCGCTCGGAGCGCCGATCAGCACCAGCTTACCCGGATGAAATGGATCGATGTCAGGCAGAAAGCCCGCACTCGCCAGCGCCAGGGACGCCCCGCCGAAGGAATGCCCGATCGCGGCATCGAAAGCGCCAAATCGGGCCGAGGCGGCGGCGATGGCGGAAACGGCCAAGCGAACATTCAAGAACCGCCCGCCCGAGCGTCCGTGCCCCGGAAGGTCGAGCGAAATCACTTCGGCGCCATCTCTCGCCAGGAAAGTCGCCAGTTCGGACATATATTCGCTGCTGGAGCCCCAGCCATGCACAACGAGATAGCGTTTCCTCGCCCCCTTCGCTCCGCCGTTGAAGCGGTAGGCCATTGCGCGGCCGCCCTTGAACCGCAGCACCACCTGCTCCGCCACAAGAAGACGCTCCCTGCCCTCCATATGGGCCGCCTTGGCCTTGGAGCCATGCGGCCGGCGCGAGGGCGTCAGACAGAAAAGACGGAACGCTGCCTTGCCGGCAAGGCGTGGGGACAGCCTTCCGAGGCCCGACAATCCCGACCGGGTGACCTTGAGCGCAAAGGGTGGCATAGTGGGAATCCGATAATGTTCAACTATGAACAATAAAGTACAACGATGAACAAAAATCAATCCCTGCCCTGGGACCATCCGCGTTTTCGAAGCTGGATCGCCGTGGCGCGCGCCTGCCAGCTGATGCAGCAATCGCTGGCGCGGGCATTGGCGCATCTCGATCTCAAGCCGCCGCATCTCGACATTCTGGTCAACCTGTTTCGCTTCGAGGGAATTTCCCAGCAGGAACTGGCCCGCAAACTGCTGGTCGGCCGATCCAACATGAGCATGCTGCTGCCGCAGATGGAAAAGCGCGGACTGATCGAGCGCCGCGGCGACAGGCAGGACAAGCGCGTGCTGCGTCTCTATCTGACCGAAGAAGGCCGGCGCATCACGCAAGACGCCATGACCATCCAGACCGCCCTCATCGACCGGATGCTATCGGACGCGCCGATCGAGGAATGTGAGGCGATTGCGGTGCACATGGAGCGCATCGTCGGCCTGCTGATGCAGGAAGAACGGGAACCGCAGGAAGCCACCGGCGATCAGTGATCCCCGGCGGAGCGCGCAGACGGAACGACTCGGTTCAAGGACGCGAACTCCCAGATGGCGACGACGACGAGGACGGCAGTGGCGAGAATGCCGAGCTGATAGACCACGACCATCGGCAGGGTAAGGAGCAGCAGCGCCAGCCCGGCAAGCCCGATCATATGCGACAGCGGCGGCCGGCCGGTGGTCACGCCCTTGAACCACAGGTTTCCAAGCAGGAAGACCGCCGGGCCGCCGAGAATCGCGGCAGCAGCATGCATGTCGGCCGCATCGTGGGTATGCGCGAACAGGAATTCATCGCCGACGACACTCAGGATGATGCCGGCGAGAATCGGGATATGCGCGTAGGTGAACGCCTGCCGCGCCAGACTGCCCGGCGCGTCGTCGTGCGCGATGCGATGGGCCGCCCTTTCATGGCCGAACTGAAAATAGATCCACCACAAGGCGACCGTGCCGATGAACGCGGTGATGAAAACCGCCACGATCAAAGGCGTCACCGGCTGTTCGGCAAAGGTCTTGCCGGCTTGAAGCACGGCCTCGCCGAGGCAGATGATGATGAAGAGCGCACAACGCTCCGCCAGATGCGCGCCCGATACGTCCCAGTCCGCCGTCGTCGACTTGCCGAGACCGGGCACCCGGAAGCCGAGCGCGGGCGCCGCATATTCGATGACGAGCGCGATCAGCCAAAGCATGACCCGCGCTTCGCTCTCCATCAGCGCGCCCGCGATCCAGAAGATGCCGGACAAGACGAGCCAGCTGGTGATGCGAAGGAAATTGCGGTGATTGGCCGGGCTGGCATGCTTCAGGGCATAGACCGTAAAGAGCGAACGCCCGACCTGCATGAAGACATAGGCGCCGGCAAAATAGATCGCTTTCTCGCCAAAAGCCTCGGGGATCGAGGCGGAAAGGATAAGTCCCGCAAACATCAGCGTGAACAGCATGATACGCACCGGCATGCGATCCGGATCGAGCCAGTTCGTGACCCATGCGGTGAAAACCCACACCCACCACACCGCAAAGATCAGCATGATGGATTCGAGCGCTCCCAACGGTGTGAAATGCTCCGCCAGCGCATGCGCAAGCTGCGAAATCGAGAAAACAAACACCAGATCGAAAAACAGCTCGACGAAAGAGACCTTGCTCTCGTTCTTGCCGCCCTTGGCGCGAAGCCAGTTTTCCCTACCCCCAAGGATCATGCCGACGCCCCTCTTTTCGTTGCTGGAGACTGTGCTAGTGCGGCCTTCCGCCCAGGTCGCGGCTGAGACCCTTTTCCTTCAACTCGGCCTCATAGGCCGCGAAAAGCTCATGCCCCTTCTCGCCCAGTTCGCGCAGATAGGACCATGTGAAGATGCCCGTGTCATGCATGTCGTCAAAGCCGATGCGCACGGCGTAGTTGCCGGTCGGCGTCATGGACATGATGCCGACGTTGCGCTTGCCCGGCACGGTGACTTTCTGTCCCGGCCCGTGCCCCTGCACCTCGGCCGATGGCGACAGCACGCGCAGCATTTCCGCCGGCAGATCGAAGCTCGCGCCATTGTCGAATGTCACCTTGAGGTGGCGGCGGTCCTTCGATACCCGCAATTCGGTCGGCCAAACGTCGCTCATCGGTTTTCCCATGCCTTTCAGTGTCTTTCCGAGAATTATGCCGCCGCCTCTTCACGCGCAAGTGTAATCGAAAAGCATTTTCCTTGACGCAACAATCGCCTATGCCCACATTAGAAGTGTAACGGAGGCATGAGTGAACAGCATCGTCGGCAGCATAGGCAACGCATCGCCGCTTCAGGCGGATGCGGCCCCCATGATCGACCCTTTCGGGCGCGCTGTCACCTATTTGCGTGTTTCGGTCACGGATCGCTGCGATTTCCGCTGCACCTACTGCATGGCCGAGAATATGACCTTCCTGCCCAAGAAGGATCTGTTGACGCTCGAAGAGCTCAACCGGCTCTGTTCCGCCTTCATCGCCAAGGGCGTGCGCAAGATCAGGCTCACCGGCGGCGAGCCGCTGGTGCGCAAGAACATCATGTTCCTGGTCCGTGAACTCGGCCGGCATGTCCGGAACGGCCAGCTTGACGAACTGACCCTGACGACCAACGGATCGCAGCTCGCGCGCCACGCCGACGAACTTTACGATTGCGGCGTCCGGCGCATCAATGTGTCCCTGGACACCCTCGATCCCGACAGGTTCCGTGCCATTACCCGCTGGGGCGACTTCTCCAAGGTGATGGAAGGCATCGATGCCGCACAGAGGGCGGGCCTGAAGATCAAGCTGAATGCCGTCGCGCTCAAAGGTTTCAACGAGGCCGAAATTCTAGAGTTGCTGCGCTTTGCCCATGGTCGCGGCATGGACCTGACCGTTATCGAGACGATGCCCATGGGCGAGATCGATGAGGACCGCACCGACCGGTATCTGCCGCTCTCCGAGCTACGCGCCGATCTCGAGCGTCAGTTCACGCTGACGGATATTCCCTACAAGACGGGTGGCCCTGCCCGCTATGTCGAGGTCGCCGAAACCGGCGGACGGCTCGGCTTCATCACGCCGATGACACATAATTTCTGCGAGAGCTGCAATCGCGTGCGGCTCACCTGCACAGGCACGCTCTACATGTGTCTTGGCCAGAACGACGCCGCCGACTTGCGCACGGCGCTGCGTGCAAGCGAAAACGACGCCTTGCTGCATACCGCGATCGACGAAGCGATTACCCGAAAGCCGAAAGGCCACGATTTCATCATCGACCGCACGCACAATCGACCGGCGGTCGCGCGCCATATGAGCGTCACCGGCGGCTGATGCGGCCCGAGCCATGAAAGCAACGGGCGCGAGATGAAGAATCCCGCGCCCTTTCTTTCGGCTATCTGATCGAAGCGATCTCTCAGGCTGCGCGATAACGTGCGTCCGTGTCGCCGTAAGGCTCATAGCCGGCGTCGCCCTCGCCGGTCCGGAAGCGATCGATTTTTTCGGACAGCGTGTCGACACGCTGGCGCAGGCCGTGAATCTCGGCATTGTTCTCCTCGACCATCGCCGCATTGCGCTGGGTGATCAGCTCCACTTCGGCAACGGCGCGTGTCACCTCCTCGATACCGGTCGACTGCTCGGTGGTCGCCGAAGAAATGTCGGCAACGAGCCTCTGGACGCCGGTGACGTGGCTGATGATCTCCGCCAGCGCCGCCCCCGTCTGCTCGACCAGATGAACGCCGTTCTGTACCTGGGAAGAACTTGCCGAAATCAGCCCCTTGATCTCCTTCGCCGCATTGGCGCAGCGCTGCGCCAGCTCGCGCACTTCCTGAGCCACCACGGCAAAGCCGCGGCCCGCCTCGCCGGCGCGGGCAGCCTCGACGCCGGCATTCAGCGCCAGAAGGTTGGTCTGGAAGGCGATTTCGTCGATGACGCCAATGATCGTCGCGATCTTCTCCGACGAGCGGTTGATCTCGCTCATGGCGTCCACAGCCTTGGCGACCACCTCGCCGGATTGTGTGGCATAGACCTGCGTTTCGTTGACGGAGCTTGCCGTCTGCCGCGCGCGATCGGCGGTCGAGCGCACGACGTCGCTCAGGCGATGCAGCGCGCGCGAGCTTTCTTCAAGCGCCGCGGCCTGCTGTTCGGTGCGCCGCGCCAGATCGTCGGCCGACATGGCGAGGTTGCCGGTGCCGCCCTTGATCTCTTCCGCGGTATACCGGACGTCCGTCAGGGTTTCGCGCAGGGCCTCGATCGCATGATTGTAGGTGAAGGCCATCTCCACGAAGTCTGCGGAGAGATCCTCGCGCATGCTCTCTTCCAGATTGCCGTCGGCAAGCTTGGCGAGAACGTCGGCCAGCGCATTGAGCGCCTGCTTCTGCTCGGCCTCGATACGCGCGCGCTCGGCAGCACGGCGCGATGCCTCCTCCGCCGACAAGGCGCGGGCACTCTCGGCCTCCCGCTCCAAACGAACGTTTTCCAGCGCCGCATCGCGGAAGACGCTGACGGAGCGCACCATGTCTCCGATCTCATCGCCGCGATTGCGGCCGTCGATCGCCACTTCCAGGTCGCCGCTTGCAAGGCGCGTCATGATTTCGGTGACACGCTTCAGCGGGCCGCGCAGCGTCTCCACCAGCATCAGGCCGCCGACGATGGCAAGCAGCGTGCCGACGATCATGGCGATGACCGAGACATTGGCCGAGCGTTCGCTATCTTCCTTGCCAAGCTCCTGTGCCTGGGCGACGAAGCTGCGCAGCGAGGTCATGGCATCGGCAAGCAGGCCGTTGGATTGAACGCGCGTCGTCTTCCAGTCGGCTGCGGTCTGCAGCAGATCGGCCGATCCATTGGTGAGGCCGCCGATCAACGGCTTCATGTGGGCGGCAAAATCGCGCATGGTGGCGTTGGTCTGCCCAAGCTCCGAAATGCGGGCGGCTGTGGCCTGCAGATCCTTGATATCCGCCAGCACGAGGTCTCGCGATGCAGCGTCGCGGACGTTTTCCATGCGCGAAGCATGCAGCGTCAGACGATCGACCAGGCCGAGAGCCTGATCGACATGATCCAGAAGCTCCTTCTGGCCATCGATGACCTTGTCGAGGCTGACGAAGCGATCGGCAGCGGTATCGCTGTTCTTGGCCGACTGCAGGGTCATCTCGCCCTCGATCTTCACGAAGCTCTGCAGGATCGGTCCCATCGCCTCGACCTTCTGGTCCGGCGTGCCGGAGCCCTTCAGCACCGTATCGAGTTTGTCGGCGGCATCGGAAGCGTTCGCAACGAGAGCGGCGCCGCGCTTGGAAACCAGCGCCTTGGAAACCGTCACCTGCTTGAGAATGGCGTCGGCATAGGTGCGCGCGTCCGAAATCTCCTCGGTGGAATCGGCCGCCATCTGCACCTGAATGCGCAGGTTGCTCATTTTCTCCGACAGGCCCTTGTAGGCAGCGGCATCGTACAGCAGCTCCTTGGCGAAGGTCTCCTTGTCGCTGAAATCCTTGCGGATGATGTCGATCTGCTTGCCCGCCGCGTTGGCGGTCGCCGCTATGTTCTGCACCGCTTTCTGGATGGCCTCGACGTCGCTGTCCTGCTTCTGACGGATCGACCAGAGCGTCGCCTCCTGCGCACGCATCTTGGCGGCAAGCTCGCTGACCGGCACGATCCTGGCGCGCTGGTCGTCGCTCAACAGCCCGCTTAGCCGATGAACGCCTTGCTCCTGCGCGTCGATCTTGTCCGCCAATCCCTGGCGCGTCTCGTCCGACGGCGAAGCGGTGAACTCCTGCAAAGCGGCCTGCAGGTTTTCGAAATCGCTGATATTTTCGATCGTGGCGCGTGTGACGGTCATATGACCGTTCAGAATATTGGCCGTATGGTAGCCGACGAGGCCGACACCGGCGATCAGCACCACCAGCGGCACCACGAAAATCAGAACCTTGGTGACAATCCTGCGGCTTTGCAAAAGACGATCAATGAAAAACATGCGGCGCCTCAACTGGATTATTAAAATCTCCAGCGAAGGCGGGATCGTCATTCCTGCTGCGCTGCGGTAGGGCTTCTGCCTCATGCAAAACCGCAGCGAGCCTCCGGAAATAAGATTGAATAAGAATTAATCGGCCCTCCAAAAGCCTGCGGCATAGGCAAAAAACTTACAACCTTCCTATATTTTCACTACCGAAGCGCGAAAATCCATTCATTCGCAACGATCCGCCGCAGCGCACAATCGAATTCATATGCCGAGAAGGGACAATCGATTCCAATTTACGGAAAACGGCGCTAATCCGGATGAATATCTCGGGGGACTCATCTTTCTCATGCGACCGACCAAGAACACGCAGGGCGCGCTCTTCATGGCCGCATCCATGGCCGGCTTTTCCTGTAGCGACGCCTTGTCCAAGGCGGTCATCGCTTCGATGAACGCGGGAGAAATCATCTTCATCCGCGGCTTGTTCACGAGCTTCTTCGTCTATCTCCTCGCGCGCAGAATGGGCGCGCTGCGCTCCTGGAGGGTCATTCTGCAGCCGATGATAGCGCTGCGGATCGCGTGTGAGGCAATAGCCGCCGCGACCTATATCACCGCACTCGGGATGATGCCCATCGCCAATGCATCCGCCATCCAGCAGGCCGTGCCGCTTGCCGTGACGCTCGGCGCGATGATCTTCCTGAAAGAGCCGGTCGGATGGCGACGGTGGACGGCGATTGCCGTCGGTTTCGTCGGCGTGCTCATCATCATCAGGCCCGGCCGCGAGGGGTTCAACACTGCGGCCTTGCTGGTCATCACCTGCATGTTTGCGACCGCCGCGCGCGACCTGGCGACACGCTGCATCGACAGGCAGGTGCCGTCGCTGATGGTGACGCTCTGCACCGCCATTTCCATATCCGTCTTCGGAGCATTGTGCATCGCTCCCTTCGGCGGCTGGCAGCCGGTAAGCACGACATCGCTTTTCCAGATCATGCTTGCCTCCGTTCTGGTGCTCATCGGCTACCAGACGGTCATCCTGGCAATGCGCATGGGGGAAATCTCCTTCGTCGCGCCATTCCGCTATCTGAGCCTCATATGGTCCGCCCTGCTCGGCTTCCTCGCTTTCGGGGAAATGCCCGACGGCTGGTCTATCTTCGGCGCGGCCATTGTCATCGTCTCCGGCATCTATACCTTCTATCGGGAAAGCAAGCGGCGAAGCGCCGAACCTGTCGCACAGGAATCAGAGCCCCGCGTTCCCGCCTGAGATCGTGACCATGCCCGGCTTCATCACCAACACGAAAGACATTCCTGCCGTTCTTCTCGCGGGAGGACGTTCGAGCCGGATGGGCGCGAACAAGGCGTTTTCCTTGCTCGGCGGCGAAAGCCTGCTCTCCCGCATCGCCAAGCGTATCGCGCGGCAACAGACAAAACCGATCGCCCTCAACGCGGATCCCGATTGGCCAGACCCTTTGGGAATGACGCTTGTTCCGGACCGGATACCGGGAAAGCTGGGGCCGCTTGCAGGCGTGCTTGCCGCCGTGCAGGACGCGGCGTTGCGCTATCCCCAGGTCTCGCACATCGCCACGCTCCCCATAGACAGCCCCTTCTTTCCGCTCAATCTCGTTCAACGGCTGGCATACGCGATTGAAGGTCCCGACGAGATTGCGATCGCCGCATCGCTCGGTCGGGATCATCCCGTTTTCGGCCTCTGGCCGGTCTCCGTCGGCGACGATCTCGAGGCATGGATCGCCTCCGACGAAAAGCGCCGCGTCAGGGATTTCCTTGGCCGCCATCGCGTCCGGCGAGTGGATTTCCCCGCAGTCGCAACGGCGATAGGCCCCCTCGACCCATTCTTCAACATCAATACGCCTGCCGATCTTGTCGAAGCGGAAACATGGCTGGCGGTACTGGAAAACATCCCATGACGACATCCCGGCCAAAAATCTTCGGCATCGCCGGCTGGAAGAACTCCGGCAAGACCGGGCTCGCCGTGCGTCTGGTGACGGAATTCACGGCACGCGGCTATCGGATTTCGACGATCAAGCATGCGCATCATGATTTCGATATCGACAAGGTCGGCGCCGACAGCTTCCGTCACCGCCAGGCCGGGGCGCATGAAGTCACCATCGTTTCCGGCACGCGCTACGCCATCATGCACGAGCTCAGAGACGAGCCGGAACCGAGTTTCGATGAGATATTGGCGCGTCTGGCCCCTTGCGACCTTGTCCTGATCGAGGGTTACAAGCGCGAACCCATACCGAAGATCGAAGCCCGCCGCCTGGAGGCAGCCAAGCGCGAGCCGCTCGCCGTGCACGATCCGCATATCGCCGCCATCGCCGCCGATCATCCGGTGGAGGATGCCGGCTCGCTTCCTGTCTTCGATCTCGACGACACCCTCGCCATCGCCGATTTCATCGCCTCGGCGATCGGTCTCGGCAAACCGGCAAAATGAAAAAGCCGCCGGTTTCCCGGCGGCCCTGATGGTTTTGATGCAATCCAAGATTACTGATTGGAAGCGACCGGACGCACCAGCGGCGTGATGCGGCGGATCGTGACGCGCCGATTTTCCTGCGACGGGCCGAGCGTATTCACCTTGAGATACTGCTCGCCATACCCCTGGGTCACAAGGTTTTCGGCCGGGATGCCGTAAACGTCGGTAAGCAAGTTTGCGACCGATTCCGCACGGCGATCCGACAGGATCAGGTTGCTCTCAGCCGAACCCACCGCGTCCGTGTGACCTTCGATCAGGAAGGTTTCGGTCGGGTCGCTCTTCACAATGCGCGATATGCCGTCGGCAACACCGCGCAGCGTGCTGGCCTGAGACATCGGGATATCGGCGCTGCCAGTCGCGAAGGTGATGGTGTCGAGATCGATGCGGCGGATCTTGTCGCGGATACGGGCCGAATAACGGACTTCGTTGACCGAATAGATACGCTCGACCGGCTCGACCGGCGGTTCGCGCAGGAAGTCGTAATAGTCCGCATTGCGGTTGGAAGCCGTATCGATGATGTACTTGCTCAGCGGAATGAGCAGCCGCATCGGCGGCAAATCCTCGCCGGGATCGCGGAAATAATCGTCATTGTCGGGCCGGTCTTCCAGTTCCGGCGAGTAGAACAGCACGTATTCGTGCCCTCGGGCATCGATGCGCGAGCGCTGGATGATATCGCCGTAACGGTTGCGGATCGTTACGACGCGATCGCCGTCGGGCTGATCGATCGTCTCGCGATAGCGGTCGCGCGGCAGCTGTTCGTAGATCGGCCGCTCGCCGCCCCGGATGAAGCGATCGCTGTCGTCGTGACGTACGACATAGGTATTGTCGACGTTTACGACCGTGCGATTGTCCTGGTTGATGATGGTCTGAACAGCCGTTCCCTGCGGCGGGGCAAAATCCGGCCGGCGATCGATCCGGCGACCCTGCTCGCTTGTCACGGCTTCCATCTTCACGGGCGGTTGCGCCTGACCGCCGGCGGCGGCGCGCTGCGCCTCGGCATCGGATGTCGGCGGCTTGCTGTAGGCCGGCGGCGGAAGCCGGCCGGGATTGTTCTGCGCCTGCCCATTCTGGCCCTGGCCGGCTTGACCGCGTCCGCCCTGGGTGCCCGGCGCACCGGGATTCTGTCCGTTGTTCAGATGATCGCCCCGACGAACGGCACCCTTCTGGCTGTCCAGAACCGCGCTGCCGTTTTCGACCGGCAGGATGACCGGACCGTTGGCCGAAGCCGGGTTTTCCGCGATCTTCTTGCGGCGCTCCAGTTCCTGCGGCGAGACCTGCTCGGCCGGAGGCAGCTGAATTTCACCGGCCTGCTGACCGTTGCCGTTGGCCGGCGCGGGCGCCGCATTGCCCTGAGTCGGGGCTTCGGTGCCGTTGTTCGGCTGCTTGCCGGGTTGCTGCGGTGTCGCCTGATTGCCGGTTTGAGCCGGCGCTGTCTGCGGCTCGCCCTTCTGGGCCGGCTGTTGCGGATTGGCGCCGGGCTGCTCGCCCTGCTGCTGATTCTGCGGCTGCTTGCCGTGGGTCTTGCCCGCGCCCGGCTTCTGCCCCTGCTGAGCACCCGGCGTTCCCGGTTGAGCTTCAGGCTGGGCTTGGGTGCCAGGCTGCGCCTCCGTTCCCGGCTGAGCCTTATGCCCCTGCGACGGCTCGCCGGCAGGCGCCTGCGGCTGTTCTGCAGGCTGCTGAGCCGGATTACCGGGCTGTCCCTGCTGCTTGGGATGAGCGTTCTGTTCGGGCTGAGCCTGCTTTCCGGGTTGGGTCTCCTGAGCGGCCGGCGCTTCCTTCTGGCCCTGAACAGGCTGCTGCACCTTCGGCTTCGGCTTGGTCTCCGGCTGCGTTTCCGCGGCAGGCTGTTGCTGTTCTACCTTCGGCTGGGGTGCTTCCGCAGGCTGTTTCGCCTCCGGTTGCTTGGCCTTGGGCTGAGGTGCTTCAGGAGCGGCCGCCTTCGGTTGCGGTTTGGCCTCAGGCTGGGCCTGCGGCTCTTCTGCCAGCTGCTGGTGTTGTTTCTTCGGTTCCGGCTGAGCCTCTGCCGCCGGTTGCTGGCGCTGAGGCTTCGGCTGCTCCTGCTCGGCCGGCTGCTGGCGCTCCGCCTTGGGGGGCTGGGCTTCCGGCTGCTGTTTCCCGGGCGCCTGCTTCGGCTCGCCTTCCGGCGCCGCCTGCTTCATCTGATGCTGTTGTTCCCCACCCTCATGGGCGGGTTCGCCCTGATGCTTCTGGCCCTGCGGCTCGCCTTCGCCGCCGGCACCCTTCTTGTGCTTGCGCAGCTCTTCTTCCGACTGGGTTGCCGGCGCATCCTGCTGGGCGACCTCGAAACTTGCATCGGCGGCCGTTCCCGCCGCGCTGGCGGTTTCATTGTTTAGCGGTGCGATAAGCTGTTCACGAAGCGCCGCCGCTGCTGCCGGCTCGAATGCGAGCGATAGCGAAAGCAGCGGAAACGCGGCGCTGGCAAATAGTCTGGATCGCTTTCCCATATGGGTCTCCTCTTTTGATCTTTGTCCGCCGAATTGCGAATCTCAGCGAGCAAGGCGATTGCCCCAAGATACCGGCCGATTTTCGGTTCTCATGAGGCTGAATCGCGGCAAGCCGCTATATGTTCCCGAACTATTAGGTCGCCGCAATTAACCCTGGCTGAATGCGGCAGATGGCTTTCGTTCAGATTTCACCGCGGCGCATCCGCATCGCAACGACGCCGGGCAATGGAGATAAGCCTCGTAATTCCAGTTGCTTTTTGTGAAAAAAAAGTACGAATATCGCCGCAAGGCAGGCCACCGGCCCGCTCCACTCGAACCGGCTGCGAACCAACAATAATGAGCTGCCGGCCACCAACAGAGAGGATCAAAATGCGCATCTCCACTCGTCTTTTTGCCGCTGCGTCACTCGCCGCGATGTCGCTTTTCGCCGGCGCGGCGCTTGCCGACGGCGACACGCTCGTCTTTGGCACAGACGCGACCTACCCGCCTTTCGAATCGCTTGACGCCGGCGGCAAGTTCATTGGCTTCGACATCGATATAACCAATGCGCTTTGCGATCAGATGAAGGTCAAGTGCACTTTCGTGAACCAGGATTTCGACGGCATCATTCCGGCGCTGCAGGCCAAGAAGTTCGATGCCATCATCTCGTCCATGTCGATCACGCCGGAACGCCAGAAGATCGTCGATTTCACCAACAAGATCTACAACACGCCGCCGGCAATCGCCGTTCCGAAGGACTCCCCTCTCAAGGAAGCGACCGACGAAGCCCTGAAGGGCAAGACGATCGGCGCCCAGTCCTCCACGACGCACGCCAACTACGCCTCCGCCCATCTGAAGGACGCCGAACTCAAGCTTTATCCGTCGGCTGACGAATACAAGCTCGACCTCAGCAACGGCCGTATCGACGCTGCCATCGACGACGTCGTCGTGCTGTCGGAATGGGTGAAGTCGGATGCCGGCAGCTGCTGCAAGATGCTCGGCACGCTGAAGATCGATCCGGTCGTCAACGGCGAAGGCGCAGGCATCGCCATCCGCAAGGGCGACACCGCTCTCAAGGACAAGCTGAATGCCGCGATCGCCGCGATCCGCGCTGACGGCACCTACAAGAAGATCCAGGACAAGTATTTCGATTTCGACGTCTACGGCGATTGATCGCCCGTCGATTCCCTTGGAAAAGACGACGGCGGAAGCTTGCTCTTCCGCCGTTTTTGTTTGACAACAAGAAGAATATAAGCAGAAACGCGGCAAAAGCCGCTAGGGGAAATACAGCATGAGCGGATTGTTTTCCGCCCTCGGTTCCTTGTGGACCTGGTTGAGTACGATTTTCGATCCATTGTGTGGTCCGGCTGGACTGTTCACCGTGTTCAGCCTGTTCAAGCCGAACACGATGCTCGCCTGCGGCGACACGGGTTGGGGCGACGAGCTGGCGGGTGGCTTGAAGATCACGATTGCCGTCTCGGTCCTGACGTTGCCGCTTGGCCTCATCATCGGCTTCTTCGTCGCACTCGCGCAACAATCGGAAGAAAAGTCATTGCGGCTTGCCGCAGGCGTCTTCACCACGATTTTCCGCGGTCTGCCGGAGCTGCTCACGCTTTTCATCATTTACTACGGCTTGCAGATCCTGCTGCAATCGTTGCTCGCCAAGTTCGGCTATGACGGTCCGATCGAGATCAATGCCTTTGCCGCGGGCATGGTCGCGCTGGCGATCGTCTTTTCAGCCTATTGCTCGGAAGTGCTTCTTTCGGCCTTCAAGGCGATTCCGAAGGGCCAGTACGAAGCGGGCGATGCCCTCGGCTTCCATCGCGCGCGCACCATGCGGCTGATCATCGTGCCGCAGCTCGTGCGTATCTCGCTGCCGAACCTCGGAAATCTCTGGATGAACCTGCTGAAGGACACGTCCTACGTGTCGATTATCGGCCTTGCCGATATCATCAGGCAGACGGGGATCGCCGTGCGCGCCACCAAGGCGCCGTTCACTTTCTATTCGATCGCCTGCCTGTTCTATCTGACGCTGGCCGTCATTTCTTCGATCGGCCTCTTCTATCTCGACCGATGGGCCAAACGTGCGGAGGTTCATCGATGAGCCATGCCGAAGTTCTGATCGCGGCGCAGCCGGCGCCGCCCAAGACCGCCAGGAAACTGTCCAGGTCGGCTATCGCAGGCTATTTCTTCCTCATCCTGTGGGCGATTCTCGGCATCGCATTGCTGTGGATGATCGTCACAGGCTGGGATGTCGACAAACTCGAAACCTACGGGCCGCGGCTTCTCCACGGCCTTTGGATCACCGTAAAGCTCGTCGCCCTGTCCTTCATCCTTGGCGCGATCCTGTCGATACCGCTGGCCTTCGCCCGCATGTCGAGCAACCGGATCCTGAGCACGTTGACCTATTGCTATGTCTACCTGTTCCGCGGCACGCCGCTGCTGGCGCAGATATTCATGGTCTATTACGGCTTTCCGAGCTTCCGCTGGTTCTTCGAGGATATCGGCCTCTGGTGGTTCTTCAAGGATCCCTTCTATTGCGGCGTTTTCGCCATGACGCTGAACACGGCGGCCTATCAGACGGAAATCGTCCGTGGCGCCATCCAGAGCGTGCCGAAGGGACAGACGGAAGCGGCAAGCGCCCTTGGCATCCATACCTGGATCGCTTTCCGCAAGATCATCATCCCGCAAGCGCTGATCGTCGCGTTGCGCCCCTACGGCAACGAAATCATCCTGCTGATCAAGAGTTCGGCAACCGTCTCCATCATCACGGTTTTTGATCTCATGGGCGAGACGCGCTACGCTTTCTCGCGCACCTACGACTATCAGATCTATCTCTGGGCGGCGATCTTCTACCTGGTGATCGTCGAGCTGATGCGAAACGGCTGGGCGCGGATGGAAGGTCGGCTGACCCGGCATCTCAAGCGCTGATCCATCGAAAGCGGCGTCGCTGCCGCCGATTTTGGCAGCACTCTGGCAATGCTGCTGCCAACATATTGATTACTCAAAGAAAATTGTCTTCATGACGGTTTTGTAAAGCTTGAGTTTACCATGAGCTGTTTCCATATCCATGTGACCATGAGTCACGAAAAATGGGAACGGAAAGTGAAAGCTCATGCATCAGGACATGCAAAAGCAGTTGCAGGGTTATGGGTTGACGACCGCGCAAATCTTCTACCACCTGCCGGATCATCCCCAGTTTCTCCAGACCTACATCTGGCAGGATTATGACCTCGCCCCGAACTTCCCGGAAATGCGCGGTTTCCTGAAATTCTGGCAGGAGAAACTGGACGGGCCGCTTCATTCCGTGCGCTATGTGCACCGCAAGCTGATTTCGGCAAGCGAGTGGCGTGCGCTGAAGGGGGAATTCATCCTTCACTAGCCGCTTCCCAAGTGTACCATGCCGTGGGTGCCACGGGTGTCATGACTGCCGATAGTCGCAGCATACCCGCCTGTCCACACCGCAAGCATTGCAAAAGGCGATCAGTCGTCCTAATGCCTGCTTGACACAAGGAAGGGCTGCTCATCCATGGCAAAGAAGAAGATCGACGAAGACGCGCTTGCGGAAGCCTATAACCGCGCATTGGCGTTGGAGAAGGCCGGCGATATCGACGCGGCGGTAAAGGCCTACCACGAAGTGCTGGCCCTCGATCCGGAAGACCATGGCGGCGCAGCCGTGCGCATCGCCTCCATGGGGCACGGCGAAACGCCGGTAAAAGCGCCGGATGCCTATGTCGAGACCCTGTTCGATCAGCACGCCGAGGTTTTCGAGGACGTACTGGTGGAGCAACTCGGCTACCACGTCCCGGTTCTCGTACGCCAGCGCCTGCAGGCGCTTGGTCTCGGCCCCTTCAAGCGCATGCTCGACCTCGGCTGCGGCACGGGTCTTACGGGCGGCACGCTACGCGATATCGTCGAGGATATCACCGGTATCGACATTTCCGAGAACATGGTCGAAGTCGCCCATGAAAAGGATATCTACGAAACGCTCTTCGTCGCCGAGGTCGAGGATTTCCTCGACGATAATGATGAAGACGCCTTCGACCTGATCACCGCAACCGATGTCCTGCCCTATCTCGGTGCGCTGGAACCACTCTTCTTCGGCGCGGCTGAAAACATGACGCCGGGCGGGCTCTTCGTCTTTTCGTCCGAGACGCTGCCGGAAGCGACAATGGCCGGGCGCCCCTACATGGTCGGCCCGCATCAGCGCTTCGCCCATTCAGAAACCTATGTGCGCGAACGGCTGACCGCGACCGGCTTCGAACTCGTCGAAATCACCGACATCAACGTCCGCATGGAAGACGGCCAGCCGACGCCGGGCCACCTGGTCGTCGCGCGCCTGATCGCCGACTAGGTCGATCGAATGCCAGCAAGCGAATAGTTTCCCATTTGGATAACTATTCGCTTGCGCGACGCCCGTCGAGCTGATACTTGGCCATTCAGATAAGTATCAGCTCGAACCTTGATCTCGGAAAGGTCGTCGCGTGTCCCTTATTCTCTACCAGCACCCCCTCGCCTCGTTCTGCCATAAGGTGCTGATGGCGCTCTATGAAAATGGCACGCCATTCGAAAGCCGGGTCATCGATCTCGGCAACGAAGAATCCCGTGCTTCGCTGGTCCGCCTCTGGCCTCTCGCCAAGTTTCCTGTGCTTCGTGATGAGACGCTGGACAGCACGGTTCCCGAAACCAGCATCATCATCGAATATCTCGATCGGCATTATCCCGGCGCAATGCCGCTATTTCCGGCCGATCCGTCCGATGCCCTGTGCGTCCGGCTCTGGGATCGGTTCTTCGACCAATATGTTCAAGACCCAATGCAAAAGATCGTCGCCGACGTGCGTCGGGCGGAGAATGACAAGAGCCCTCAAGGCGTGTCCGAAGCCCGGGCGTTGCTACGCACGGCCTATGGGATGATCGAGAGACAGCTGGATGGAAAGATCTGGATCACCGGCGACAGCCTGACCATGGCCGATTGCGCCGCGGCACCGGCACTCTTCTACGCCGAAACGCTGGTTTCCTTCGATGAAGGGCATGGCCGGCTGAAAGCCTATTATCAGCGCCTGCTTGACCGCCCGTCCTTCGCCCGCGTTCTCAAGGAAGCCATGCCCTACTTCCACATGTATCCCTACCACGAGAGGCTGCCGGCACAGTTCCGGCCGGCAACGCCAAATGCTTGACGAACCACAGGCGCTCGACCGCATGTTCCAGGCCCTGTCCGATCAGACCCGGCGCGGCATGATCGACCGGCTGGGACGTGGACCTGCTTCCGTCACAGAACTGGCGCAGCCGCTCGACATGGCGCTGCCGACCGTGATGAAACATCTGCAGGTGCTGGAGACAAGCGGGCTGGTCCTGTCGGAGAAAGCCGGCCGTGTACGCACCTACCATCTTCGCAAGGAGGCGCTGGCAGCCGTCGAGCGCTGGATTGCCGAACGCCGGGCATCCTGGAACAAGATGTTCGACCGGCTCGACCTCTTCCTGGAAGAGACATCGACGGAGGCGACAGGCGAATGAGCGAACGTTCGACCGAGCATGCGACCATCACCATAGAGCGCCATTTCAAGGCGCCGCTCCCGCGCGTTTTCAACGCCTGGGCAATGCCGGAACAGAAGCGGCAATGGTTTGCCTGTCATGGCGACTGGAAGCCGCTGGAATTCCAGCTCGATTTCCGCACTGGCGGCAGCGAAAGCAACCGTGTCGCCTCCACGGATGGCGTCGTGCATGCCTATCAGGCGCGTTACATCGACATCATCCAGAATGAGCGCTTCATCTACGCCTTCGACATGATGCTCGACGACAAGCGCATCTCCGTGTCGCTGGCAACGGTCAGCTTCGCCGAGGAGCCTGGCGGCACGAGGATGACCTTCGTCGAACAGGTCGTGTTCCTCGACGGCTACGGCGACAATGGCTCGCGGCTGATGGGCACCGAGATCGGCTTCGATAACCTTCGGTTCTATGTCGAGGTTGATGACGCCAAGCCGAACTAGCTCCGGATTTCACCGAGGATCGCCGCCAGAAGCTGCCCTTCGAGCTCGGCCAGAGCCGGATTGCCGTGGCGACGGGGATGCGGATGGGGAATGTCGAGATCGAGCACGATCCGGCCCTCGTCCAGCACGACGACCCGATCCGCCAGATGCACGGCTTCGCTGACGTCGTGCGTGACGAGTACCGCGGTAAAGCCAAGCTCGCGCCAGACGCGGTTCAGCAACTCCTGCATGCCGATGCGGGTCAGCGCATCCAGCGCGCCCAGCGGCTCATCGAGCGCGAGCACGTCGGGCTTGCTGACGAGCGCCCGCGCAAGCGCAACGCGCTGTTTCTGTCCGCCGGACAGGCTGGAGGGCCATTCGCCGGCTTTTTCGGCCAGTTGCACCTCGGAAAGAACGGAGGCGGTCTCTTGCCGCGACACATCCTGCGGCACGCCCTCGCCCAGACCGACCGCGACATTGTCGGCAACGGAAAACCAGGGCAGCAGACGCGGCTCCTGAAAGACGATGCGCGTATTCGGCTGCGCCTGGCTGCCATCGGCGGTCTCGAACCGCAGATGACCAGCGCTTGGTTCTTCCAGCCCTAACAGGATGCGCAGCAGCGTGCTCTTGCCGCAGCCGCTCTTGCCGATGACCGCAACGAACTGGCCGGCGGGAATATCGAGATCGATGCCGCGCAGCACGCGGTTGCTTCCGAAACTCTTCTCCAGGCCCTTGATATGAATGGCCGCCGCGCCAGCCGCCGGCGACATGGCATTCTGGGCTTCCGCCCGCGGACGATCCATGGCGAGAATGCTCATGACAGGCTCCTCAATTCTGATAGGCCGGGTTCCAGCGCAAGGCTCGGCGCTCGATCGTGCGCGCGACGACATCGGCAAGCTTGCCGAGGATGGCGTAGATGACCAGCGTCAGGACGACGACATCGGTCATGCCGAACTCGCGGGCATTGTTGGCCATGTAGCCGATGCCCGATGATGCCGCGATCGATTCCGCCACGATCAGCGTCAACCACATGATGCCGAGCGCAAAGCGTAACCCGACGAGGATGGACGGAAGCGCGCCGGGAAAGATGACCTTCCGGAACAGCGTCCAGTTGCTCATGCCATAGACCCGCCCCATCTCGATCAGCCCGCGATCGACATTCCGTACGCCGTGATAGGTATTCAGGTAGATCGGGAAGAGCACGCCGAGCGCCGTCAGGAACAGCTTGGATTCCTCGCCGATCCCGAACCAGAGGATGACGAGCGGCACCATGGCGAGGTGCGGAATGGTGCGCAGCATCTGTAGCGTCGTATCGGTCAATTGCTCCGACAGCCGCGAGACGCCATTGGCGATGCCGAGGAGAAAGCCGATCGAGCCGCCGACCAGCAGCCCCGCGAAGGCTCGGCCGGCGCTGACGAGGATGTTGTTCGGCAGTTGCCCGGAAATCGAGGTCTGCCAGAAGGCGACCACGACCGCCGCCGGCGACGGCATGATGCGCGTGGAAATCCATCCGGACGACGAACCGAGCTGCCATGCGGCAATGACGACGACGGGAAGCAGGAACGGCAGAAACCTCGCCAAAGAGATAGCCTGTCGCGCAGTCCCGGTCGGGCGCGCGCGGCTTTGCAAGCCTACGCGCACAAAGGACGTGTCGAATGCCGACATAAGATCTTCCTCTCAAAAGTGGCGTTACGAGCCGGAAACGACTTTCAGATTGCCGCCATGGCTGCCGCCCGCGAAGATCTGCTTGGCACCGAACTCATTGCGGAACCCGGCGCGCTGCTGCTCCTGGTTCAGACCGAGTTCGGGGAACAGCAGTTCGGCCACGCGATAGGCCTCCTCCAGATGCGGGTAGCCGGAGCCGATCACCGTTTCGATGCCGATCTCCTGATATTCCCGCAATCTCGCCGCCACCGTCTTTGGCGAGCCGACGAGCGCCGTTCCGGCTCCGGCGCGCACCAGTCCGACGCCGGCCCAGAGATTCGGCGAAACCTCGAGCTTGTCGCGGCGGCCGCCATGCAACGCCGCCATGCGCTTCTGGCCCACGGAATCGGACTGCGTGACGAACTGTTCCTGCGCTTCGCGGATCGTCTCGTCATCGAGCTTGGAAATCAGCTTCTCCGCCGCAGCCCACGCCTCATCGTCCGTCTCGCGGACGATGAAATGCAGACGGATGCCGAAGCTGACCTCACGTCCGCGCTTGGCCGCCGCCGCCCGCACCTTCTCGATCTTCTCGGCGACCTGCGCCGGCGGCTCGCCCCATGTCAGATACTTGTCGACGCGACCGACGGAAAATTCGATGCCGGCATCGGAAGAGCCGCCGAAATAGAGCGGCGGGCGCGGCGATTGCACCGGCGGCAGGCCCAGCCGTGCGTTGGTCGCCTTGATATACTTGCCCTCGAAGGTGGAGGAGCCCTTCTCCAGCAATTCCTCCCAGACGTGGAAGAATTCGTCCGCATGGGCATAGCGCTCGTCATGCTCCAGGTGAATGCCGTCGCCCGCCAGCTCGGCGGGACTGCCGCCGACGACGATATTGAGCAGGACGCGACCATTCGAGACACGATCGAGGGTCGAGGCAAGACGGGCATAATAGGCCGGCGATGCCGTGCCGGGACGGATCGCGACCAGAAACTTCAGCTTCTGGGTATGCGCCGAAAGCGCTGCGGCGGTGACGAAGGATTCTTCGCAGGACACGCCGGTCGGCAGCAATACGCCCGAATAGCCCAGCCGGTCGACGGCCTGGGCGATCTGCTGGAGATAGCCGATCTCCGGTCCGCGATTGAGCTCGGTCGTGCCGAGATAGGTGCCGTCGCCGGAGGTCGGGATGAACCAGAGGAAGTCGATGGGTTTTGCGGTCGCGGTCATGAAGCTTTCCTGCCTTCTGGATGCGCGTTGTCGGGAGCCACTCCCGATGCTCGATCCGGATAGTGACATAGACTATTGATTATATCGACAATATAGATTTTCTATTGCTGTGCGTGTGTTGGAATATTTTTGCCGATGCGGCCCCAACGCGTGGTGTTTCGAGCGCGAGCCGCATTGCCCCGTGTCGATGCAAGCCGCCTCAGCTTGCCTTCGGTCGCCAGACGATATCGGTTACGGTCAGTTTTCTGGGAACGATCCCGAGATTGTAGAACTCGTCTGCCAACCCCTGCTGGTAAGCGATCGCGGCATCCGTGATGGTCGAGACGCCGCCGAGATCCGCGCCCGGACGCGTCAGCGTCACCCGCGTCACCTCGGCCGGAACGCCGGTGATTTCGGACAATGCCGCAACGGTATCGTCGAGATTGGATTGCGCTGCGGCTCCGACCTTGGCCAGTTCATCGATGACGTCGACGATGACCTGGGGATTGTCCTTGGTGAAATCGCTGTTCGCCAGGAAATAGCTGAAGGAGTCGACGATGCCGCGAGCCGTGGCGAGAATGCGCGTATCGGGATCGGCTTCGGCAATGGCAAGATAGGGATCCCAGATCGACCAGGCGTCGATGGCGCCCGTCTTGAAGGCGGCAGAGGCATCCGGCGGCGCGAGATCGAGTGCCTGGATATCGTCGAGCGTCAGACCGCCCTTGCGCAGCGCCTTGACGGTGACGTTGTGGGCGCTGGAACCGCGCTTGAAAGCCACCTTCTTTCCTTTGAGATCGGCCAGCGTCTGGATGGGCGAATCCTTGCGCACGAGAATGGCCGAGCTTTCGGGACTGCCGGTGTAGAGACCGACATAGAGCAGATTGCCGTTGGCGGCCTGTGCGAAAAGCGGCGGCACGTCGCCGGTCGCGCCGAAATCGAGTGCGCCGGCGCCGAGCGCTTCAAGCAGCGGCGGTCCTGATGTGAATTCCGACCATTCGACCGAGATTCCGCGGTCGGAAAGCCGCTTCTCCAGCGAACCCTTGCGTTTTGCCAAGGCCAATACGCCGTTCTTCTGCCAGCCGATGCGAAGGGTCGTCGCTGCGGCCGCCCGCGCCGGTCGCAAGGAGGGCAACGCGAAAGCAGCTGCCATGGCGCCAAGGAGGCCGAGTGTCTGTCTGCGCGAAATCATCGAGGATCCTTTTCATCACGCCTTGGCGCTTCCGCCGCCACCGGCCTGTTATCGATGCCCGAGGATCGCAAATCTATAAATTATATCGACAAAGGATATTATGAAGTTTCACGCCAATATCGAAATTTAATTCCGTAAAATATGAAAATTCGGAATGAAATTTCAATTGACATAGCACGATGACAAGTTGCCCGACAAATCGGTCTTCCGTCCCCCTGGCCTTTCCGCTAAGCCTTCGAGTCAAATTCGGTCAGGGAGTTATGAAATGGCAAAGGTTTCGTTCATCGGCATGGGCGTCATGGGCTATCCCATGGCCGGGCATCTTAAGGTCAAGGGCGGGCATGACGTCACCGTCTATAACCGGACTGCCGCCAAGGCCGAGACATGGGCCAAGCAATATGACGGCAAGTTCGCCCCTACGCCGGCCGAGGCCGCCGAGGGTGCCGACTTCGTCTTTACCTGTGTGGGCAATGACGACGACCTGCGCTCCGTGACCACAGGCGAGAATGGCGTGCTGTCAAAGATGAAGGTCGGTTCCATCCTCATCGACAATACGACTGCAAGCGCCGAAGTCGCCCGTGAACTCTACGCCGCCGCCAAGGAAAAGGGTGTCGAATTCATCGACGCGCCGGTGTCCGGCGGTCAGGCAGGCGCGGAAAACGGCGTTCTGACCGTGATGTGCGGCGGCGATGAGGCCGTATTTGAAAAAGCCCGCCCGATCATCGACGCCTACGCCCGGATGATCGGCCTCATGGGTCCGGTTGGCGCGGGTCAGCTGACCAAGATGATCAATCAGATCTGCATTGCCGGCATCGTCCAGGGCCTCGCCGAAGGCATTCATTTCGGCAAGCAGGCCGGGCTGGACATAGAGAAGGTTGTGGATGTCATCTCCAAGGGTGCCGCAGGCTCCTGGCAAATGGAAAACCGCCATAAGACGATGAATGCCGGCAAATACGATTTCGGCTTCGCGGTCGACTGGATGCGCAAGGATCTCGGTATTGTGCTTGAAGAAGCCCGCCGCAATCAGGCCAAGCTACCGCTGACCGCCCTCGTCGACCAGTTCTACGGCGATGTCCAGGCGATGGGAGGCAATCGCTGGGATACCTCCTCGCTGCTTGCGCGCCTGGACAGGAAATAACGCCCGGCCAGCGCCGGGATACGATATCGGCTGAGCGCCCTCGCGGCGCTCAATCCTCGTTCGACTTGGCATTCTCCAGCAACATGTAGTCGAGCGGCAGTTCCGTCGAATATTTGATCTGCTCCATGGCAAACGCCGAGGAGACATCGCGGATTTCGATCTTGGCGATCATGCGCTTGTAGAAGGCGTCATAGGCGGCAATATCCGGCACGACCACCCGCAGCAGATAGTCGACATCGCCGCTCATGCGATAGAATTCCACCACTTCCGGAAAATCGGCAATCACTTCGGAAAAGCGCTTCAGCCATTCGATGGAGTGGCTGTTGGTGCGGATGGATACGAAAACCGTGACCTTGGTGTTGACCTTTTCGGGATCGAGCAGCGCCACGCGGCGGCGAATGACGCCATCCTCTTCCATCTTCTGGATACGGCGCCAGCATGGCGTCGTCGACAATCCGACCTTCTTGGCAAGATCGGCCACGGCCAGAGTGGAATCCTCCTGCAAGAGGCGGAGAATTTTGCGGTCAAGACGGTCCATTTAAGCATCCCTTCGAATTATATTCTCTCTATAGCCTATTTTAAGGGAGAGAAAAGAAACTTTTTCTCAAGGAAGCAGAGTTTTCACACGTTGCTGTAACACAGGAAGCAGCTCGGACTCGAACCAGGGGTTACGTTTCAACCAGCCGCTGTTGCGCCAGCTCGGATGCGGCAATGGCAAGATCGCCGGCGAGCGGTTAGTCAGGAGATAGCGTCGCCACTCCGCAACCGTCTGCGTCATCGAGGCCATGCGCTGCGCCCCGAGGTGCCATGCCTGCGCATATTGACCGATCGTCAGGATCAATTCGATCTGCGGCATGGCATCCATGACCCGCTGCCTCCACAACGGCGCGCACTCCCGGCGCGGCGGCAGGTCGCTGCCGGCGGCATCGTAGCCGGGAAAGCAGAAGCCCATCGGCACGATGGCGAAGTGATCCGGATTATAGAAGCTCTCGCGATCCACCGCGAGCCATTGCCGCAGACGGTCGCCCGAGGCATCGTTGAACGGCAATCCGCTCTCGTGAACGCGCAATCCCGGCGCCTGCCCCGCGATGAGGATCCGCGCGGTCGACGACAGGGTGACAACCGGCCGTGGTTCGTGCGGCAAGCGATCCGCCTCGCCCTTGGCCGGCATGTCCCGACAGAGGCGGCAGGCGGCAATCGCCGAACGCAGGACCTGCAATTCGTCTTCCCGCGTCATGGCGCACTCCATCCGACGATCTCTCGCAGATATCCGAACAATCCGGCGATCGGATCATTCCCATCGGCATGCGTCATGCGCTCCTCGCGCCGATAATCGCTCGGCCTCTCGAAATCGCCGGCCCAAAGGCCGGCCTTTGCCTGCCGCGCGATGCGCTCTTCGTTGGAATAACCGCCATACGAAACGGCCATGCCCTTGCGAACCATGGCAGCGTTGATATCGAGATCTCCGGCGACGCAAGTCACCAGCAGGCGGCCGTAGCGATCCCTCTCCCGCCCGCGGCACTCGGGCGCGGCAGTCTTAATCATTGTGGCGAGCGCGTTTCGCGCTTCTTCGCCGCAGGCCCAGTCAGAGCCGTCGCGCCGGCAGCGTTGCCGATATTCGGGGGCATCGATCCCTTTGAGCCTCAGGCGCTCACCGTTGGTGGAAAGCGTATCGCCATCGACAACATAAAAGCTACCGTTTTGAACCAGTTCCTGTCGATTGTTCATCTTCAGTGCGAGCAATGCGAGAATGGCGAGCAGAGCGAAAGTGGCCACGCCGTCGCGAAACAGGCGGCCTGACCGCATCACCTTCTTGCCTCCTTTAAGAACAAATCCTTGGCGAAGATGGCAAACAAATCATTTCGGCGCAGCATCTTCTTAAGGTTTGGACGCTAGTCTGTAGCCTCAGGCAGGCCAAGTATCAATGTAACCATGAGCACCGGCGTCAGCACATCGACAGATAAAAACATTGTCGACCGATCGCGCAGTCACCGTAACAGGGCTGTATCGAAGGCCGTGCGGCAAACGCGCGAGCGCCTGCAAAGCGGCCATAGCCGCAATTTCGATCGAGAACTTATCATGATGCATATCGACACGTTGCGGCAGAGCGCCGCCGTCGTGCCGATCTTCGTCATCGTCGTTGCCGTTCTCGGCCTCTACCTGACGCGCGAGGCGGGCATTTTCTTATGGACCGTCCCGATCCTGACGGCGCATGCGGTCAACATGCTGATCGGACGGCGTGCGAAGAAACAGGAAATCACCGCCGAACGCGCCAGGAAGTGGCGGCAACTCCTGTTGCTGGGGCAATTGCTCGTCGGCTTCTGTTGGGCTCTCTTCGCCATGCAGGGCTGCGCGACATGCGGAGGCGACAGTTTTGCGCTCTATAAGGGCACCATCCTGCTCGTGGCGATCTGCATCACGGCGATGTCCAGCTTCATGCTGCCGCGCGCAGTGCTCTTCTCTTTCGCGCCGGCCACGGTTGCGCTTGCAGTGACGGCCGCCCTCACCCACAAGCCATCGGACATCGCGCTTACCGCGGCCGTCTCGGTTGCCGTGGTGTTCTTCACGTTCATCACCAACCGCATGTATCAGTCCAACCTGAAGATCCTTTCCTTCCAGTCGGAGAAGGACGATCTGATCGCCGAGCTGGAAGTCGCGAAATCCATGTCCGACGAGGCCCGCCGGCGCGCCGAGGAAGCGAACCTCGCCAAGTCTCGCTTCCTGGCCTCCATGTCGCATGAGCTCAGGACGCCGCTGAACGCCATTCTCGGCTTTTCCGAAGTCATGTCGGCCGAGGTCATGGGGCCGCTGAACAACGCGACCTACCGGGAGTACACCAGCGACATCCATCGATCCGGACAGCACCTGCTCAACCTGATCAATGAAATCCTCGATCTCTCCCGCATCGAAGCCGGTAAATACGAGTTGAACGAGGAGGCGATTTCGCTCCTCGATATCGCCGAGGATTGCATCGGCATGGTGCAGCTGCGCGCCCGCGCCAAGAATATATCGATCTCCTCGCAATTCGAAGCGCAACTCCCCGCCGTCTGGGCCGATGAGAAATCGTTGCGCCAGGTGATCCTCAATCTGTTGTCGAACGCGGTGAAATTCACGCCGCAGGGCGGCGAGATCAGCGTCAAGGTCGGCTGGACGGCCGGCGGCGGCGAATATGTGGCCATCAAGGACAACGGGCCTGGCATTCCCGAGGAAGAGATACCCGTGGTGCTCTCCGCCTTCGGACAGGGCTCCATCGCCATCAAGAGCGCGGAGCAAGGCACAGGCCTCGGCCTGCCGATCGTGCAGGCCATTCTCGCAAAGCATGACGGTCAGTTCGTGCTGAAATCAAAGCTGCGGGAAGGCACGGAAGTCATCGCTATCCTGCCGGCCAAGCGCGTGCTGCAAAGCCTGCCAGCTGTCGAGGATGCCCCGCTCGTCGAGCGGCGCAGAAAGAGCTTCGCCTGAGAAAAGGCAGGCTCGGTGCATGAATCGGTTCATGCGATTCCGGACGGAAAATTGTCGCGCACTTTTCCTGGAAACGCTTTAGCGGAAAAGCAGGTGGCTGCCGATAACGTAGAGAAGGTAGATCCCGGAAGCGACCAGCATGCACAATACGGCGAATGAACCGAGATCCTTGGCATGCTTGCCGACATTGGAGATTTCCGGCGAAATGCGGTCGATCACCTCTTCCACCGCCGTATTCATCGCCTCGATCGCGAAGACGCCGAGGAACAGCACCATAGCAACGACGATCTCGCCGATGGTCGCGCCGACGGCGATCAACAGGATCAGCGCAACGGCAGCAAAGAGCAGTTCCTGTCGGAAGGCCGACTCCTGCAACAGCCGTTGAAAGCCGCCCCAGGAATAACCGGCAGCGGCAAAGAAATGCCGGATACCCGTTTCCTTGGTGACTGCTGGTTTCGAAAACTCGGCCATTCCCGTTCCGCCCGTCATGTTCCGGTTTAAAGTTCGACGCTTTGCGAATACCGCCTCGCTGTGGGCGAAGCAAGGCGGCAGCTCGAGCCAGCCTCGGAATTCATTACAGATTTGTGACGAAAACCGATAATCTACAGGGAAATTCGGCGGCGAAACGCCCGTCTCAACATATCGCCGCTTTCGTTTTCATTGCTTGTTGGTAACGCCGGCGCTTTCGAACGTCGCCATGCCGGTATGGCATGCGGCCGCAGCCTTGACGATGCCGGCTGCCAGCGCGGCCCCCGTTCCCTCGCCAAGCCGCATGCCGAGCGCCAGAAGCGGCGTCTTGCCGAGCTTCTCGATGGAGCGCAGATGGCCAGGCTCCGCCGAGACATGTCCGATCAGGCAGTGATCGAGCGCGGAAGGGTTGGCCGCCTTGAGGATGGAGGCGGCAGCCGTCGCCACATAGCCGTCGACGATGACCGGAATGCGCTCCATGCGCGCGGCAAGGATGGCGCCGGCCATGGCGGCGATCTCGCGGCCACCGAGGCGACGCAGGATTTCCAGCGGATCGGAGAGGTGGTCGCGATGCAGCGCCACCGCCTTCTCGACTGCCGCCACCTTGCGCTTCAGCATCTCGCCCTCGGAGCCGGTGCCGGGGCCCACCCAGTCTTCGGCCTTGCCGCCGTAGAGTGCATAATGAATGGCAGCGGCGATCGTGGTGTTGCCGATGCCCATCTCGCCGATGCAGAGCAGATCGGTGCCGCCGGCAATCGCCTCCATGCCGAAGGCCATGGTCGCGGCGCAATCGCGTTCGCTGAGCGCCGGTTCTTCGGTGATGTCGCCCGTCGGAAAATCAAGCGCAAGGTCGAAGACTTTCAGACCGAGATCGTATGCGACGCAAATCTGGTTGATGGCTGCGCCGCCCGCAGCGAAATTCTCGACCATCTGCTGGGTGACGGATGGCGGAAACGGCGTAATGCCCTGCCTGGTGACACCGTGATTGCCGGCGAAGATCGCCACCAGCGGCCGGGTGACGGCCGGCGGCCGGCCGGTCCAGGCGGCAAGCCAGAAGGCGATTTCCTCGAGCCTTCCAAGCGCGCCGGGCGGCTTGGTGAGCTGTGCGTCACGTTCGCGCGCAGCCACGAGTGCCCGGGCATCCGGCCCCGGAAGGTCGCGCAGCAATGCGCGGAAATCGTCGAATGGGAGGCCGCTGACGCTCATGAATGCGTTCCTTGTCTTTTGGTCTCAAATCGGGTTCTTTGCGTGCGACTCTATTAGTCTTCGGAATCGGCGCGAACAACTCCAAAAGCGCCCGATGCTGTCGCGCGCATGGCGGGGAGAGGAAGAAATGCGGGAATATATGCGCGACACGGCGCGCGCCGTCGCCTTTCTCAGCCGTATTCCGGTGGCATCATCGTTTTTCGAGGGTTATGACGGCAGGCTTGCGCGCGTGTCTCGTGCTTTCCCACTGGCGGGCCTGTTGATCGTGGTGCCGGCCGCCCTCGCCTTCGCCGTGCTGCTCGATCTCAGAGCCGATCCCCTGATGGCGGCGCTGCTGGCGCTCACCGTGCAGACCATCACGACCGGCGCGCTTCATGAGGATGGGTTGAGCGATACGGCGGATGGGCTCGGAGGCGGCAAGGACCGCGAACGCGCACTTGTCATCATGAAGGACAGCCGCATCGGCACCTATGGCGCAGCCGCGCTCATCCTCTCCTTCGGCTTGCGGGGGGCGGCACTGGCCGCCCTTGCCCGCCACCTGCAGCCCTTGGACGCCGGAATTGCCATTCTTGCGACTGCGGCGCTGAGCCGGGGCGCGATGGTCTGGCACTGGTACGCTCTGCCTCCTGCCAAGCCGGATGGAATAGCCGCCTCCGCAGGCAGGCCGGATGGTGATGCCATGCAGCTGGCGCTGATCGCCGCGCTCGGCCTTGCCATATTGCTTGTCGGGCCTGCCCTTGGCGTTCCGGCGCTCGTCGCCTGCCTTCTGGCGACCGGCGCCGCAACCTTTCTCGCCACCACATACATACGGCAAAAACTGTCCGGCCATACCGGCGACACCATCGGCGCGACCCAGCAGATTTGCGAGATCGCGTCTCTCTGCACCCTTGCCATGTGCGTTTGAAGCATCGATATATGATCTCATGCTCACACCCTGCATCCTAGTCTGCTCCATCGACCAAGCGACCGGCTATTGCTTCGGCTGCGGCCGCACATCGGCGGAAATCGGTGCATGGATGACCTATAGCGACGACGAACGCCGCCAGATCATGGAGGCGCTTCCGGAGCGTCTGACGAAAGTCGAGCGCAAGCCGCGCAGGGAAACCCGCCGCCAAAGAATGGCACGGGAGCGCAGCGCTGTATGAACCGCCTGAACATCGTTCTCGCCATTCTCGGCATCGGTCTCGCTCTACTCATCTTCAACAACAATACCGGCTCGACCTTCGGCATGCGCAACGACGACTTCGCGCGGGTCGTCTATCTCCTGCCGATTGCCCTGATGATGAGTGCCGCCGTCTGGGCAAGCCGCTACACCGTCAGCCAGTCGATCCGCAATCTCCTGATCTGGCTGGTCATCATCATGGCGCTCGCCACCGCCTATATCTATCGTCACGATGCCGAGCAGGTCGGCAACCGTGTCTTCGCCGGCCTGATGCCCGGCCACGCCGTCGTCGTCACCACGAGCGAAGGCGGCCAGGAGGTCATCCTTCACAAGCGTTCGAACGGGCATTTCGAAGCCGTGGTCAAGATCAACGGGCAGCCGATCGACATGCTGATCGACACCGGCGCCAGCACCATCGCCTTGTCGCAGGAAGACGCCGAGCGCGTCGGCATCATTCCGGAAAACCTCACCTATTCCATGACCGTTTTGACGGCCAACGGCCGCGCAAGGGCAGCACCGGTGGAACTCGGCTCCGTGGCAATCGGCCCGATCAGGCGCCGGGACGTCGAGGCGAGCGTGGCCGAAGCCGGCAAGCTCGATCAGAGCTTGCTGGGCATGAGCTTTCTCGAAACCCTGGGCTCGATGCAGATGCAGACCGACGAACTTCGGCTTCGCGATTGATGGAAGCGCACAACCGGATTCGATAGTTCGGCGGGAAGCGAAGCATTCCCCCATCCCTTCACTCTAAAGACGGCAATTCCGAACCGCACGAAGAGTGAGACCCATGGCGCCTGCAAGAGCCAACCCAACCACGGAACTGCTGCTTCTCCTTGCCCTCGCAACTTGCTGGGGCGCCTCCTACACCTTCATCCGCATCGGCGTGGCGACCATTCCGCCGATCACGCTGATTGCCGCGCGCACCTTGATCGCCGGTCTCGTTCTGCTGGCGATCATCCGCTGGCGCGGCCTGCGCCTGCCAAGGGATGCGGCGACATGGAGGCGCTTCCTCATCCAGTCCTGCCTCAACAGCGCCGTTCCCTTCACATTGATTGCCTGGGCGGAACAGACGGTCGATGCCGGTCTCGCCACCATATTGAATTCCACGACACCCATTTTCGCCTTCCTGATCGCCGCATTCCTGCTGCGCAGCGAACCGCCGACCGGGCGCAAGCTGTTCGGCGTGATGGCCGGCATGGCCGGCATCTGCCTGATCATCGGCCTCGATGCGCTGCATGGCATGGGCAGGCAGTTGCTGCCACAGCTCGCCGTCGTCGCGGCCTCGATCTGCTATGGCTGCGCAGCCCTGTTCGGTCGCAATTTCAAGGAGTTGGACCCGATGATGCCCGCAGCGGGCTCGCTTCTCTGCGGCGCTGCCCTTCTCATTCCCGCCGGGCTGGTTTTCGAGCATCCGTGGCAGATCGTGCCGTCGACGGCTTCCGTCCTAGCGCTACTCGGCCTGTCGGTCGTTTCGACCGCGCTGGCGTTCAGCATCTACTTCCGGCTCATCCAGACCCTTGGCTCGGTCGGCACGACGGCACAGGCCTATCTGCGCGTCCCGATCGGCGTCGGCATCGGCGTGGCCTTCCTCGGCGAGCCGCTGTCCCCGACGGCAGCCATCGGTCTCGTCTGCGTCGTGGCAGGGGTCATGGCGATGACCATCGCACCGCGCGAGAAAATCGCGGCGGGATGAACCCCGCCGGGTTCGACGGGCGCCGGGCGCTCAGGTCAGCAGAGACAAGTCGTCCCATGCGAAAACGAGATTATCAGAGCGCCAGATCGGCCCCGGATCGGTGTACCGGCCGACCGGTCGTCCGCCCAACGCGCGATAGAAGGCGATTGCCGGTTCGTTGCCGACGACGACGCCGAGCCCGACTGCCGAATACCCCATCGATGCGACCTCGAGCGCCAGCTCGTGCATCAACCGGCGACCAAGCCCCTGACGCTTGACGGAGGCATCGATATAGAGCGACTTTATCTCGCAACGGTGGCCAAAGGCGGGCTCGGATGGCGCGGCAATGGCGCCGATGCCGACGAGCCGCTCGTCCTGGACTGCCAGCAGCACATGCTGATCCTTCCGGGGATTGGCAAGCAGATCGGCCCATCGCACGCGGCGAAAATCCTCGTCCAGCGCGCGATAGACGTCGGCAGGCGCAAGATCGCGATAGGTCTCGCACCAGATCGCGCGATGCAGCCTTGCGATATCGGCGACGTCGTCGACGCGGGCCGGCCTGATGGTGATTTCAGTCGTCACCCGGCATTCCTCAGAACCGTGCTTCGCAACGCGCCGACAAGATAGAGCGAACCGGTCACAAGCACCCAGCCGCCGCGTTCGGCCGCCTTCGAAATGGCGCGATCCAATGCCTTCAGCGGGTCCGGCTCGGCCTCGCCCGTCATGCCCATGGATGTCCAGAGCGCATCCAGTTCCTCTGCCGCATGGGCACGGCCGGAACCGGATGCTTCGGTGAGGACGGCATGGGAGACGTAGCGCGACAGCACGCCCAGAAAGCCAGGCGCATCCTTGTCGGAAGCCAAGGCGACGACGGCGACACAATCGCCGCCGACGCCGGGCGAACGGGTGATGTCGCGCAGCACAGCCTCGATATTGAACGGCACATGCGCGCCGTCCATCAGCATGGGCACCGCCTGCCGCCCGTTTCGCAATGCAGGCGGTAGCGCGAAGTCGAAGCGCTCCATCCGGCCCGGCAGGCGAGCCTTGGCGACCACGGCAGGTTCGAGCAGCCACGCACCGACGGGCTGGCCCGCTTCGCTCCGAGGATGAACATGCTCGCCTTGTCTCCCCAGATGGTCGAATACCAGGCCGACCAGTGCGATATTCGTGTCCGCAATGGTCGCATCCTTGCGAAGGTCCGTCCGCAGCACCTCGCATCCGAGTTCATCGGCACGCTGCTGCAGGACCTCGCCCGCTGCATCGTTGGCCGCGAGCGTGGTGACAAGCACCGCGCCGGGCTTCAGGATGCCGACCTTCTCGCGCGCGATCGCCTCCCGCGTGCCCCCAAGAATCTCCGTATGTTCGAGCGCGATATTGGTGACGATGGCAATCTCGCCAAAGACGACATTGGTAGAATCCAGCCTGCCGCCGAGCCCGACCTCGACGACGACCCAGTTCAAGCCGGCATCTGCGAATACGACGAAGGCGGCGGCCGTTATCACGTCGAACCAGGTGGCATCCTCCCCGGCGGTCGCGGCTCGCTTTGCGCTTTCATAACAGTCCAGAACCTGCATGATCGCCTTCGCCAGCGCGTCGTCCCCGACTTCCTGGCCGAGAACGCTGACGCGCTCGTTGACCCGGTCGACATGCGGTGACGCGTAGCGGCCGACTTTCCAGCCGGCCCGCAGCAGTCCGGCTTCGACAAGCGCGCTGACAGAGCCCTTGCCCTTGGTGCCTGCCACATGGATGGCGCGAAAACTCCGGTGAGGGTTGCCCAGGCGCTGCATGAGATCGAGCATCGGCTCAAGGCCAACCCGCATCTCTCCGCGCGGCTTGCGCTCCCAGTTGGTCAGTTGGTCGAGCCGGCGAAGAGCATCGGATAACGCCTGCCTGGAATGGGACTGCGACATGGGGTGCCTTTTTCAACGATTTCCATGCGGCAACGAAACCGCAAGCTTCCTTAAACCCGCCGCACCCGCACCGCCATCAGTTTCTCAGGCGATAACCCGTCCTGAAGATCCATCCCAGGATGGCAAGGCAGATGACGAGGAAAAGCGTGATCATGGCAAGGCTCAGCACCGGGTTGACATCGGCGATGCCGTAGAAGCTCCAGCGGAAGCCGCTGACGAGATAGAGAACCGGGTTGAGATGGCTGACCGCCTGCCAGAAGGGCGGCAGCATGTTGATCGAATAGAAGCTGCCGCCGAGGAAGGTGAGCGGCGGCACGACCAGCATCGGGATCAGGTTCAGCTGCTCGAAATTGCCCGCCCATATGCCGATCATGAAGCCGAACAGGCTGAAGGTCACGGCCGTCAGCACGAAGAACAGGATCATCATGAACGGGTGCTCGATCCTGATGTCGACGAAGAAGCTCGCGGTCGCCAGGATGATCAGGCCGATCAGCATGCCCTTGGTCGCCGCAGCCCCGACATATCCAAGAACGATCTCGGCCATGGCGACGGGGGCCGACAGCACCTCGTAGATCGTGCCCGTGAATTTCGGGAAATAGATGCCGAAAGAGCCGTTGCTGATGCACTGGCCGAGCAGGGTCAGCATGATCAGGCCGGGCGTGATGAAGGCCCCATAGGAAACGCCCTCGACCAGATTGATGCGCGAACCGATCGCCGCGCCGAAGACGATAAAGTAGAGCGAGGTGGAAATGACCGGCGAAACCACGCTCTGCAGCAATGTGCGGCGCGTGCGGGCCATTTCGAAAGCGTAGATGGATTTGATCGCCTCGAAGTTCATTTGCCTGCTCCTACCAGCGATACGAAAATATCCTCGAGCGAGCTCTGGCGCGTCGAGAGATCCTTGAAGTGAATGCCCTCGGCAGCAAGCTTCGACAGCAGGGCCGCAATGCTCGACTGTTCGTTCTGCGCATCGAAATCATAGATCAGCGTGACGCCGTTCGGCCCGAGCGAAAGCCCGTTGCCCTCGAGATAATGCGGAATGGCTTCCAACGGTTCGTTCAGGTCGAGGATAAGCTGCTTGCGGCCGAGTTTGGCCATCAGCGCCTTCTTTTCCTCCACCAGCAGCAGCTCGCCGCCATTGATAACGCCGACGCGATCTGCGGCCTCCTCGGCCTCCTCGATGTAATGGGTCGTCAGGATGATGGTGACGCCGGAAGCGCGCAGGCGCTCGACCACATGCCACATGTCCTTGCGCAGCGTCACATCGACACCGGCCGTCGGCTCGTCGAGGAACAGGATTTCCGGTTCGTGCGAAAGCGCCTTGGCGATCAGCACGCGCCGCTTCATTCCACCGGAAAGCTGGCGAAGCATGTTGTCTTTCTTGTCCCAGAGCGAAAGATCGCGCAGGACTCTTTCGATATATTCCGGGTTCGGCTTCTTGCCGTGAAGACCGCGCGAAAACCGCACCGTGTTCCAGACTGTTTCGAACTGATCTGTGGTCAGTTCCTGCGGCACCAGCCCGATCAGGCTGCGCGTGGCGCGAAAATCGCGCACGACGTCATGGCCGCCGACCGTCACGGACCCCCCGCTCGGATTGGCGATGCCGCAGACGATGGAAATCAGCGTCGTCTTGCCGGCGCCGTTCGGCCCCAGCAGCGCCAGGATTTCGCCCCGTTCGATGTCGAGATCGACGCCTTTCAGCGCCTGGAATCCGTTGGAGTATGTTTTCGTGAGATTACGGATAGAAATGATCGGAGCCATGGCGAGGCAAAATCCGGCTTTTGTGATGATTTTCGCGGCGTTTGCCCGCTATATAGCCGGTTTAGCGCTTTGACCACCCCGCGGTGGTGAAACACAGCGTTCGTCTAAGCCAAATAAGCTGTCATCAAATCGTGACCTTCGTCGGGCATATACCGTCCCCAGGTGAGCAACGTTTGTCGCAACTCCGCCCAATGCCTCTTGGCGGCACCGTCAGCGCCTGTTGTACTGGCCGATTTATTGCCCTCGCATTGATATTGCACGCATCATTGCAAAAATGAAATTCTTTTCTGGAGCAGGCAAGGATCCCCCGTCGTTGCCACGCGCCACTCAAGCCGGCACTCGCCGGCTTTTTCTTTTTCGCCGGCTTGCGAACGGCAAAGCAATCGTCACCAGCTGCCGTTCACGCCACAACCGGCCGGCGGCAAGGTCCTGTGCTCGAACCGCGCCTTCAGCATCTCGCAACCCTTGTCGCGAATGGGTCCGGGCATCATGGTGTTGAGACCGATGCCCACTTCGTCGAACGGATCGTCGGCATAGGCGACATAAGCATACCAGCGGCCGCCGATGACGATGACGATGGCAACCAGCGCGGCAATGAGCGCCCTTCCCAGGCTTCTCTTTCGTTTCGGTGCGTCTTCCATGAAATCCTCTATGCCGGGGGCGGCGCACTTAAGCCCGATTCCCCTCGAAAGGTAAATCGGCCTCCCGGTCCTGCAAGGGTGAATGCCGCTCCGGCGGGGAGCCGGTCAAAGGCTGCAGTAGCGCCGGCCACCCTTCCGGTCCCTGAGGTCGAAATGGAAATGATTCCAATGCTCGGGATTGCTGCCCGGCCCGAGAACCGTATCGAAATAGCGGCAGCTGTCAACGCGAACGGCCTTGAGCAACTGGCCTTCGCGGAAGGAGAAGAGCCCCTTCTTGCGCACGTCGATCACATGACCGTTCTTCAGGATGAAGGTGCCGACATCGATGGCGTTGCCATGGGCATGCTCGGACATGGGATTGTAGCGTTGCCGGCTGTTGTTCATCCGCCGGCAGGAATAGCCGCCGAGCGGCACGATGGTGCCGATGCCGGACCAGTAACGCGTGCGCGCCGCCGGGGCGAGCTCATTCTTTACCCATTTGGCGAAAGCCAGCGTCACCTGGCAGTTCAAGGTGACGGCGGGCCTGACGGCGATGTTGCCGGAAAGACCGCTGAGCGAGATCGGATAAGGGACCTGGCAAGCCGCACCGTTCGATATGGCCGGCTTGTCCGTATAGACGACGCCCATGCGCCTCAGTTCCTGGCGGCAGGCGACTTCCGAAGGCGGCATCATGCCCGGCATCGATTGCGGCGCTTCGAACTGCTGATCGAGACGCGGCAGCGGATTTTCGACGCGCGGCAGCATCGCGACCTGGGTTCCCGGCTGCTGGCGCGGTATCCGCGACTGATTGAGCTCGGCCTGCACGGCTGGCCTCTGGAGCATGGAGCGATTGGTCTGCACCGGCGTATCGGTGCCGATGCCGCCGACGACGGGCTCGTCCGACTGGCCTTCGGCGATGTTCTGCTGTTCTTCCTGCGCCAGTCCCACCACCGATGGGGACTGCGCCTCCTCGCTTGGCCCGACGCCGAGTTCGGCATCCATATTGACGCCTTGAGACGGAACATCCGATTGGCGCGCCAGCCCGGTTTCGACATCCGACGTGGTCACGGCCTCGCCGGTTCCCGTAGAACGAGCGGGGCCATTGTTATAGTTGCTCGAAGCGGAAACGACGGGATCCTGCACGCCCTGATAGGCGAATTGCCGCTGCGGCACGCTGTGATGCGGCTTGATGGAGCCGACGCGCGAGGAGTTGTCGATGCCGGAGGGCGGCACGAGACTGTCGGCCGTGCAGGCGACCAGCGCAGACGACAATAGCAATGGCAGCGCGACCCGCCGTAGAATGGGTAAAATGGTCATACTCCTGATCCGCTGCCCCAGCCACGGTCGGTAACGATGATAAATCCTAAACGGGAAGGGTGAACGAATGCTTACCGCAGCGGATCGCGATGTTCCGGGGCGGCACGCCATGACACGGAAACCGGCTGAAGCACCGCCCGCGGCCCACAGAAGTCCCTTGCGGAAATGCCCGATACGGCTTTTCGATTGCGGCCGGATTGCATAGGTTGAATACCGGAATCGGGCAGCACAACAGGAGCAGATGAATGAACGACAGCGTCAAACCGAGAGGCGAGCTGACATTGCGCACGCTGGCCATGCCCGCCGACGCCAATCCCGCCGGCGATATTTTCGGCGGCTGGGTCATGGCGCAGATGGATTTGGCGAGCGGCATCCGCGCTGCGGAACGCGCGCGCGGCCGCGTCGTCACGGCAGCGGTCAAGGAAATGGCGTTCGAGTTGCCGGTCAAGATTGGCGACACGCTGAGCGTCTTTACCGATATCGAACGCGTCGGCCGCACATCGATCACGCTGAACGTCGAGGCCTGGGCGCACCGTGCACGCTACAACACGCTGGAAAAGGTGACTGGCGCAACCTTCATCATGGTCGCGCTCGACGAGAACGGGGCGCCGAAGGCCGTATCGGAGGAGAGCTGACGCGATGGGCGCGCACACACCGGAAGTCTACGTCTATATCAGGACGGTCATGAGCATGGTGATCGGCCTTTCGCTCGCCCAGCTCCTCACCCGCCTCGCCGGTTTCGTGCAATCGCCCGGCAAGAACAAGATCTACCTGGTCCACATCGGCTGGGTGCTGTCGATGTTCCTGTTCATCATCCATTTCTGGTGGTGGGAATACCGGCTGCAATCCGTCGCGCAGATCAATTTCGGCGTCTATCTCTTTCTCATTTGCTTCTGCTGCCTTTTCTACTTCCTGTGCGTGCTGCTGAATCCGCCGTCGGTCGAGGACTACGGCGGCTTCGAGGAATATTTCATCTCCAGACGCGGCTGGTTTTTCGGCCTGCTTGCCGTGACCTACGCCGTCGATCTCATCGATACGCTGTTGAAAGGCGAGGCCTATTTCCACTCGCTCGGCTGGGAATATCCGACGCGCAACATCGTCTACATCGTCCTGTGCATCGTTGCCGCCATCACCGCCAACCGACGTTTCCAGGCGGCATTCGTGATTGTCGGGCTGATCTATCAGGTCACATGGATCTTTCGTCTCTATGACGTGCTTCCGGGATAGGCATCCCATTCCCGGCGATAAAATGGCAGCCATTTCGATGCGCTGCGATCATTGACCAAGACATCGCCATATTGTTCAGATCGATTGCCGTCCGAGACGCAGGTGGGAGACGCAGCCTTGAAGATGAAGAGCTATGCATTGGGTTTGGCGATCGCTCTTTCGCTGCCGTGGCTCGCCCATGCCGAAGACCCCGCGCCCGGACCGGCCAGTACGACGATCGACCTCAAATACTGGGTGGAATTCGCAAAGCAGGGCAATCCGGCAGCGCAATACGGGCTGGGCTATCGCTATGCCAATGGCCAGGGCGTGGAGCAGGACGACGAACAGGCGGTCGATTGGTATCGGAAAGCGGCCGATCAAGGCAATGCTCAGGCGCAATATGCGCTGGCTTATATGTATGCCAGCGGTCGCGGCGTCGATGCGGACATGAAGCAGGCGAACGACTGGTATATGAGGGCGGCGCAACGCGGCAACGCCGACGCTCAATATGCGCTCGGCTACTCCTATGCCAATGGCCGCGGCATGGATGCCGACAGCGAAGGCGCAGTCGGCTGGTACAGGAAATCCGCCGCCCAGGGACAGGCTCAGGCGCAATATGCGCTCGGCTACATGTATGCCAACGGCCTCGGCGTCCAGCAGGACCAAGCGGCCGCGCTCGATTGGTATCGCAAGGCGGCCGATCAGGGCCGCTCCGACGCCCAGTACGCGCTCGGCTATATGTACGATAACGGCCAAGGCACCGAAGTAGATCTCGCAAAGGCCGTCGACTGGTACAGGAAGGCGGGCGATCAGGGCAACGCACAGGGCCTGTATGCCGTCGGCTACGCCTATGCCAACGGCAGAGGTGTCGAGCGGGACGATGCCGAAGCCTATGCCTGGTATATGAAAGCCGCCGAAAGGGGCCGCGCCGATGCGCAGTATGCCGTCGGCTACAGCCTTGCGAACGGCCTCGGCGTCGCGCGGGACTACCGGCAGGCGCTGCAATGGTATCGCAAATCCGCCGATCAGGGGCGTTCAGACGCCCAATATGCCATCGGCTATCTCTATGCCAACGGTCAGGGCGTGAAAGTCGACGACGACAGCGCCGTCAGATGGTATCGCAAGGCGGCCGGCCAGGGTGACGCGCAAGGCGAATACGCCCTGGCCTACATGTATGCGGGCGGGCGTGGCGTTGCGAAGAACGACGCCAAAGCGTTCGAATTGTATGCGAAAGCCGCCGGCCAGGGCCATGCCGATGCGCAATATGCCCTGGGCTACATGTACCAGAGCGGCCAGGGAACGAAGCCGGACAAGGCGGCCGCAGCCAACTGGTATCGCAAGGCGGCTGACCAGAACAATTCGCAGGGCCAGTATGCCCTCGCCTACCTCTATTATCAGGGTGACGGCGCGGCCAGGGACTACGGTCAGGCCGCCGAGCTGTTTCGCAAGGCGGCCGATCAGGGCGATGCCCGCGCGGAATACGGCCTTGGATATCTGTATTATAATGGGTATGGCGTGCCAAAGGACTCCACAATTGCCGCCGACTGGTTCAACAAGGCGGCAGCGAAGGGATTGCCGGAGGCACAGCATGGACTCAGCTATATGGCAGCCAATGGCGAAGGCCCCATCAGGGATCTCGGACCATTGAGACAAGGAGCCACAGGGCAGAAGGCCGCCTCCGATATGACGGGCTGGGTCATATTTCATTTGCTGATGGCGCTCGTGCCCTGACGGTCGCGAAGTGCTTGCCATCTTGATTCAACGGATTTTCGACTGAGGGGTAGATCGTGAACTGGAAGAAGGGGGCCATCGGCTTGCTTTTCGCGCTGGCGTCCATGGGGGCAGCGCACGCCGATGTCGGACGCAACGGCTTCGATCGCGGAGAGTTCAAATCCGGACTGGATTACTGGCGCCCGTTGGCCAACAAGGGCAACGTCGCGGCACAGATAAAACTCGGGCAAATGTACGAGGAGGGCGACGGCGTCGAGAAGAATCTCACCCAGGCTCTGAACTGGTACAGGAAAGCGGCCGATCAGGGAAACGCCGAAGCGCAATTCAACGTCGGCACCATGTACGATCAGGGCGAGGGAATCACCGCCGACAAGAGCCAGGCCATTCTATGGTACAGGAAGGCGGCCGATCAGGGATATCTCAACGCGCAATACAATCTCGGTGTCGTCTACGACACCGGCCAGGGCGTCGCGCAGGACAAGCCGCAGGCTTTCGCCTGGTACAGCAAGGCCGCCGAACAGGGCGATGCGGACGCGCAGTTCAACGTCGGCACCATGTACGACCAGGGAGACGGCGTCGGGAAGGACAAAGGCAAGGCCGCCCTGTGGTATGGTAAGGCCGCCGCGCAGGGCAAAGTCGAGGCGCAGTTCAATCTCGGCATCATGTACCGCGATGGCGAAGGCGTCGCCAAGGATGGCGCCGCCGCCCTCTCCTGGTTCCGCAGGGCGGCCGACCAGGGAGATGCCAGTTCCCAGTTCAATATCGGCGCCATGTATGCCGATGGCGACGGCGTCAAGCAGGACGATGCCCAGGCGATCGCATGGTTCCTGAAAGCCGCCGCGCAGAACGACGTCGAAGCGGAATACAATCTCGGCGTCATGTTCCGCGACGGCGAAGGCATCGCCAAGAACGGTCCTCAGGCGATCTACTGGTTCAAGCGCGCGGCGGAGCATCGCTATGCCGACGCCGCCTATAATCTCGCCATGATGTACCGCGACGGCGACGGCGTCCCGGCTGATGCGGCCAAGGCGGCGGAATGGTTCCGCAAGGCAAAACACCTGGGCTATGACGGCGGCGGCGACGAAGAACCGGATGAACCATCGGGCGAACAAAGCATCCCGATATGAATTTGGTTGGGCAGGCCGAACGCTCTCGCTCGGCCTCCTGAATCTCCTGTCATTGCTCCCGGCCAATTGCGGTAAAGCAGGCAACGCCTGCGAATCGACGGGCGCGACGCGCCATGTGGGCATCGCGACACGCGTCGACCCGGCGGGAATGCATGGGCTTCCCTCCTTGCATTCATCACGCCGTAACCATCAAATGATGGGGATTGCCTTGGCTGGTGAAGAGATGGAAGACTATGCGGCGCCGGGCCTGATTTGCTGCTTCTTCTCTTGCAAGGATAGATCGCCGTGAACCTGAAATATCCCATATCCTCCTTCCCGTTCCTGCCGCCTCTTCGCATGGCTTTGCTCGCCTCCGCGATTGTGTTGCCTTTCTCTCCGCTTCCGATGGCGGCAGGGCCGGCGCAAGCTGCGCCCGGCTCGTGCTGGTCGCTGTTGCAAAGCAAATTCGGCCCGCAGATCGAGAAATCGGTGAACGAGGCCGATCCGTGCAAGAAACTGCCGGGCGTCGATCATAAGGACAAGTTCGAGGTGAAGTCGCTCGATGTCTGCGACGCTCCGGGCGGCGGCGTGCAGATCAACGCGCATGCGGAAATGGCCTGCAAGTCTCATGGAGTGCTGAAGACGACGCTCAAAGGCCAGCTGGACGCTTCCATGACGGTCGATGTCGGCGCATGCCACATCACCGACATGCACCTCGGAATCAACGGCCCCATCGGCGAGTTGATATCCTCCGTCGGCGGATTGCAGGATCTCGCGCGCGGTTTTGCCCAGGCCAAGATCTCCGAAATCTGCGGCAAATAATAATGGCAAAGGGCCGGCGCGAAACACCGGCCCCTCCCAATTCAGATAGCAAAGCGGCTCATACGCGCATGGCGCTATCGGTTCGCTCGGCATCCTTGCTGCCGAACCGGACGCCTTTCTTCTCGAAGCCGAAGCCGGCGAACAGCGCCACCACGACGGCCACGATGCAGGCGACGATCAACAGCGCGAGCGCATAGTCCCCGTTCCACTGCTTCGCCAGCCCTGCCTGGATCGACGCATTGCCCGACGCCAGCAGATTGCCGAGCTGATAGGCAAATCCGGGGAACGTGCCGCGCACCTCGTCCGGCGACAACTCGTTGAGGTGCACGGGGACGATGCCCCAGGCGCCCTGCACGAAAAGCTGCATCAGGAACGCGCCGATCGCGATCATCACCGGCCCCTGTCCATAGACCCAGAGCGGTGCGACAGGGATGGCAAGAAGCGCCGCAATGACGATAGTCCGCCGCCGGCCCCAACGTTGCGACAGGGCACCGAACGCGAGGCCGCCGACGATCGCGCCGATATTGTAGACGATGGCGATGGCGCCGACCGTATAGGAATCATATTGCCGCTGCGTTTCGAGGAAGGTCGGATAGAGATCCTGAGTGCCGTGACTGAAGAAATTGAATGCCGTCATCAGCAGCACCGCCCAGATGAACAGCGGGACATTCTCGCGCAACACGGTCAGGAACGGCCGCTGCGGTTTCGACTGCCGCTGCAGGAAGGCGGGAGACTCCTCCACATTGCGCCTGATGTAGAGCACCAGCAGCGCCGGCACCGCGCCGACGATGAACATGCCGCGCCAGCCGATCACCGGAAACAGCAGGAAGAAGACGATCGAGGCGATCAGATAGCCGGAGGGATAGCCCGCCTGCAGAATCCCCGATACGAGGCCGCGCGAATCCTCGGGTATCGTCTCCATGACAAGCGATGCGCCGACACCCCATTCGCCGCCCATGGCGACGCCGAAAAGCGCGCGCAGCACGAGGAACATCGTCAGGCCGGTCGAAAAGCCCGTCAGGAACTCGAAGATCGAATATAGAAGCACATCGACCATCAGGGTCGTTCGCCGCCCGAAGCGATCCGCCGCGAGCCCGAAGATCAGGGCGCCGAGCGGCCGCATGGCGAGAGTCAGGAAGATGGCCACGGCGACGGCCGGGACATCGGTGTGAAATTCTTCGGCTATGTGTTTGAGAACGAAAACCAAAATGAAGAAATCGAAAGCGTCCAGCGTCCAGCCGAGATAGGCTGCGATGACGGTGTTGCGTTGCTGGGGCGACAAGGAACGTAAGCTATCCAATGCGGTCATCATGATCCTCCGACCGGATGGCGGCGGCGAAGCGGGCGATACCGGGTGCCGTCGAAGCTGGGGGAACCCGGCATCGGGCCGGGCATGTCGACGTTGCGGCCGGCTCCTCCTTGGGCGCCTGCGAGGATCGCGCTATACGGACTTCGGGATCGGCAATAACGCGTCGGCCGCCCTTGGGTTGTAACATATTTGACATCTCCGGCGAATGGAAAAATCCGCCCCTCTGTTTCCCTTTTGTACTCTTTGCCCCTTCACATCCGTGCGATCTGTCGCCATATTCGCCTCATGGCCAGATCACCGAAAAAATCCCCCGCCCCTACCGGTTTCGAAGAGGCGCCGCAGGCACCGTTTGAAGGCGCGCCACTCAGCGGCAGCGTCTCCGATTGGGTCAAGCAGCTCGAAGCGGACGCCGAAGCGTCTGCCGTCGAGACTCAGCGCGAGATTGCCTCGAAGGCAGGCAAGCACCGCAAGAAGGTGGAAATCGCCGCGTCGAAATCGGCGCGCGGCACCTCGATGGGCGGCTCGACCGATCCGAAGACGCGCGCAGCCGCCGGCCTCAACCCGGTTGCCGGCCTCGATATTTCGCTCGAGGATGCCGACAAGGTATCGCCCGGCGGGGTGACGGCGACCGTGGAAGCGCTGTCGAAACTGATCGAAAGCGGCAATCCGCTCTTCAAGGACGGAAAGCTCTGGACGCCGCACCGCCCTGCCCGCCCGAACAAATCCGAAGGCGGCATCCCCATCCGCATGGTCTCGGATTACGAGCCGGCCGGCGACCAGCCGACCGCCATCCGCGATCTAGTCGATGGTCTGAACAACGGCGACCGCAGCCAGGTCCTGCTCGGCGTCACCGGCTCGGGCAAGACCTTTACCATGGCCAAGGTGATCGAGGCGACGCAGCGCCCGGCCGTCATCCTGGCGCCGAACAAGACGCTGGCCGCCCAGCTCTATTCCGAATTCAAGAACTTCTTCCCCGACAACGCGGTCGAGTATTTCGTCTCCTACTACGACTACTATCAGCCGGAAGCCTATGTGCCGCGTTCGGATACCTTCATCGAGAAGGAATCCTCCATCAACGAGCAGATCGACCGCATGCGCCATTCGGCGACGCGCTCGCTGCTGGAGCGCGACGATTGCATCATCGTCGCCTCGGTCTCCTGCATATACGGTATCGGCTCGGTCGAGACCTATACGGCGATGACATTCCAGATGAATGTCGGCGACCGGCTGGACCAGCGCCAGCTTCTCGCCGACCTCGTGGCGCAGCAATACAAGCGCCGCGATATGGATTTCATTCGCGGGTCCTTCCGGGTGCGCGGCGACACGATCGAGATTTTCCCCGCCCACTTGGAGGATGCCGCCTGGCGCATCTCCATGTTCGGCGACGAGATCGACGCCATCACCGAATTCGATCCGCTCACCGGGCAGAAGACCGGCGATCTGAAATCGGTGAAGATCTATGCCAATTCCCACTACGTCACGCCGCGCCCGACACTGAACGGCGCCATCAAGGCGATCAAGGAAGAGCTGAAAATCCGGCTCGCCGAGCTGGAGAAGGCCGGACGTCTGCTCGAAGCGCAGCGTCTGGAACAGCGCACTCGTTATGATGTCGAAATGCTCGAGGCCACTGGCTCCTGCGCCGGCATCGAGAACTATTCGCGCTACCTGACCGGCCGCAACCCCGGCGAACCGCCGCCGACGCTGTTCGAATACATTCCCGACAACGCATTGCTCTTCATCGACGAAAGCCACGTCTCCGTCAGCCAGATCGGCGGCATGTACCGGGGCGACTTCCGGCGCAAGGCGACGCTTGCCGAATACGGTTTCCGCCTGCCCTCCTGCATGGACAACCGGCCATTGCGCTTCGAGGAATGGGATGCCATGCGCCCGGATACGATCGCCGTTTCGGCGACGCCGGGCGGCTGGGAAATGGAGCAATCCGGCGGCGTCTTTGCCGAACAGGTCATCCGCCCGACGGGCCTCATCGATCCGCCCGTCGAGGTCCGCTCGGCCCGTACGCAGGTGGACGACGTGCTCGGCGAAATCCGCGAGACCGCCGCCAAGGGCTATCGCACCCTCTGCACCGTGCTGACCAAGCGCATGGCCGAAGATCTCACCGAATATCTGCACGAGCAGGGCGTGCGCGTGCGCTACATGCACTCCGACATCGACACGCTGGAACGCATCGAGATCATCCGCGATCTTCGCCTCGGCGCTTTCGACGTGCTCGTCGGCATCAACCTGCTGCGCGAAGGTCTCGATATTCCCGAATGCGGCTTCGTCGCCATTCTCGACGCCGACAAGGAAGGTTTCCTGCGTTCGGAAACGTCGCTGATCCAGACCATTGGCCGTGCCGCCCGTAACGTCGACGGCAAGGTCATCCTCTACGCCGACACCGTTACCGGCTCGATGAAGCGGGCAATGGACGAGACCAGCCGCCGCCGCGAAAAGCAGATGGCCTACAACCTCGAGAACGGCATCACGCCGGAATCGGTCAAGGCGAAGATTTCCGACATTCTCGACAGCGTCTACGAGAAGGATCATGTTCGGGCCGATATCGGCGGCGTCTCCGGCAAGGGCTTTGCCGATGGCGGCCATCTCGTCGGCAACAATCTGCAGGCCCATCTCAATGCGCTGGAGAAAGCCATGCGCGATGCGGCAGCCGACCTCGACTTCGAAAAGGCCGCCCGGCTGCGCGACGAGATCAAGCGCCTCAAGGCCGTCGAGCTTGCCGCGATGGACGACCCGCTGGCGCGCGAGGAAGCCAAAAGCCTTGAGAGCAAGAACGGCCGCGCCAATCCGTCGAGGCTGGGCCCTTCGGGCTCGGCATCTCAGGACGAGAGTGGAGCGGGCGCCGAGGCGCAGCGCTCCTCGAAGAGCTACTTCGCCAAGCCCACCCTCGATGAAATGGGTCCCGGCAGCGACGGCGGCACTCCGCTTTTCCGTAGGAACACGCTGGACGAGATGACGGTCGGCCGCACCGAGAAGCCGGTGCTGGGCAAGGTGCCGGACAAGCCGATCACGCGAGCAAAGCCGGGTGTCGGCTCCTACGAGGATCCGGTGGACGAGAAGCAGCGCAGGGCGCGCACGAAAGGCAAGACAGGCCGGCCCGGACGATAGGACGGATTCCAAAGGCCATGCCCTCTAGCGATGTTGGGCGGACGCTGCTGTTGACGTCGCAAGACCGCGAACCGCGCGGGACTGCTGGCCCTTGCGCGATGTTTACCTCGGCGGAAAACCGGAGTTCCGGAAATCTTGGATCTGTCACTGAGACGCAAAGGCTCTTGCCAAGCGGCGATAAGGCGCCTTTTGCAACCGCGTTTCATGCTGGCGTCTCACCAATAGATAGCAAGCTTATTATACGATTTGAAAATAATAGATTCGTTATGCATCGAAGTGGACGATGCTCAACCGATTGATTTTCCTGTCGTTCCGCTCCCCGTCTAAAACACCCCTTGCCTTTTTCGCAAAACCCTGTCACCCATATACATGCTCGGGCATTTGCTTGCCGGTGACTGGACTGATTTGGTGATCCGCTGGCGGCAGGCAGCGGTTGGGTTTAAAAGACCCGCGCAGACGTTCTTTCCCCGTACGTGACTTCTCGACTAGCTTTCGCATGGCGCGGAAGCAAAGCCGTCCGGGTCTCCCGGATAAACTAAGACTGATGGGTAAAGGACTATCCCCCATGGCCACCAAGGGCACCGTAAAATTCTTCAACCAGGACAAGGGTTTTGGTTTCATCACTCCTGATGGCGGCGCAAAGGACGTTTTCGTCCATATCTCCGCTCTCCAGGCTTCCGGCATCCAGTCGCTGCGCGAAGGCCAGCAGGTCACGTTCGACACCGAGCCGGATCGCATGGGCAAGGGCCCGAAGGCTGTCAACATCCAGGCTAACTAAGCCTCGGGTGAGAGCCTGAACAAGGTTTCGGACGGCGCGGTGCAAACCGCGCCGTTTTTCGTCTGTCAAACCTTTGCGCTGTGAGGTCAGCAGCCTCTCGTCCATCGAACGACGGCCACTGTCGCGGGACAAGGACCGGGTGAGCCGCATGACGCTGCTGAAAGCCGATTTTATCAGGCCGGCCGCAAGCGACGACCAGCCCTAAACGGCCCCGAAGAACCCGCAAACCACGAAACTGGGATCACCGGCCCCTCAGGCACTCACCCGCTCGCGCTCGCCGGCAGAATCCACGGCGGCGAAGGCGGCCGCGATCACTTCCGGCCCCGCCCCTGGCTTGTTGGCATCGGTCGAAAGGATCTGACGATAGCGGCGCGAACCCGGCAAGCCGGTGAAGAGACCGACCATGTGGCGCGCGACATGCTGCAGACGGCCGCCATTTCCGATATGGCGCTCCACATAGGCCATCATCCGGTCGCGCAGCCCATTCCAATCAGCCCCGACGGCTGGTTCGCCATAAAAGCGATGATCGACATCGGCAAGGATCGCGGCATTCTGATAGGCGGCGCGGCCAAGCATGACGCCGTCGACCTGGGCAAGATGCGCCGCGGCCCGATCCAGCGTCTGGATGCCGCCATTGATGCCGATGAAGACATCCGGCCAGCGCTGTTTCATGCGATAGACGATATCGTAGTCCAGCGGCGGTATCTCGCGGTTTTCCTTCGGCGACAACCCCTTCAGCCAGGCCTTGCGCGCATGGATCCAGATCGCGTCCGCACCGGCATCGAGCACGCGCGCCATCAGATCGGGCAATGCCTCTTCCGGTTCCTGCTCATCGACGCCGATGCGGCATTTCACCGTCACGGGCGCCTTCGATATCGCTTTCATGGCCGCGACGCAGGAAGCCACCGTCTCGGGCGTCAGCATCAGGCAGGCGCCGAAGGTGCCGGACTGCACGCGATCGGACGGACAGCCGACATTGAGATTGATCTCGTCATACCGGTACGCCTCGGCAATCCGCAGCGCCTCGGCAAGCTTGGCCGGATCGGAGCCACCGAGTTGCAGGGCGACGGGATGCTCGGCCGCATCATGCCCCAGCAAGCGGTCGCGCGGCCCATGGATGATCGCATCGGCTACCACCATCTCCGTATAGAGCAAGGCATGCCGGCTGATCTGCCGATGCAAATATCTGCAATGGCGATCCGTCCAGTCGATCATGGGGGCGACCGCAAAGATCTTGCGGCCATTTTTCAGCGCGTCGCTATACATGGGAAACCTTTCTGTCCCGCGCTCTACACCAAATCCCTTAAAAAGGCCAGTTTTCGCGGGAGCAACAATGATGCTAGTTTGCCCAACGGAGTCGGAGGGCGATGCGCCCTTCCGAAAAAGATGAAAGTTTCGAAAGCCTATATGAACGTCCCGCTGACCACAGTCATTCCAGCACCTGCCCCGGTCTTCCTGCCGATCGAGGGCGAGACCGAGCTTTTCCCGGTGCGCCGCGTCTATTGCGTCGGCCGCAACTATGCCGACCATGCCATCGAGATGGGACATGATCCCAGCCGCGAACCGCCTTTCTTCTTCCAGAAAAACCCTGACAACCTGCTCGTAGCGAGCGATTTCCCCTACCCGTCGCTGTCGTCGGATGTGCATCACGAGGTGGAGCTCGTGGTGGCGCTGCGCAGCGGCGGCACGGACATCCCCGTCGAACAGGCGCTGGATTGCGTCTACGGCTACGGTGTCGGCATCGATTTTACCCGCCGCGACCTGCAGGGCGAAGCCAAGAAGCTCGGCCGTCCCTGGGAAATCGGCAAGGCCTTCGATCATTCCGCCCCGGTTTCAGCGCTCGTGCCGGCGACCCGGGCCGGCCATCCCGACAAGGGTGGAATCTGGCTGATGCGCAACGGCGAAGCGGTGCAAAGAGGCGACCTCTCGCAGATGATCTGGAAGGTGCCGGAAATCATCGCCGAACTCTCGAAGCTCTTCACGCTCGCGCCAGGCGACATCATCATGACCGGCACCCCCGCCGGCGTCGGTCCCGTTGTGCGCGGCGACCGGATCAGCTGCGCCGTCGATGGCGTCGCAACCCTGGTATTGAACGTCGTCTGATCGAGGAGGATCGACCATGCCGCTCTACGCCCTTGCCGGCCTGACACCGAAGACGCCTGGCCCGGGCCGATACTGGATAGCGCCGGACGCAACCGTTATCGGCAAGGTCGAGATTGGGGAGGATGTCGGCATCTGGTTCGGCTCGGTGCTGCGCGGCGACAATGAACTGATTGCCATCGGCAAGGGCACGAACATCCAGGAAGGTACGATGGTGCATACCGACCCGGCCTTTCCGGTCGCGATCGGCGAAGGCTGCACTATCGGACACCACGCGATCATCCATGGCTGCACCATCGGCAACAACTCGCTGATCGGCATGGGCGCGACCGTTCTGAACGGAGCACGGATCGGCAACAACTGCCTCGTCGGTGCCAACGCGCTTGTTACCGAAGGCAAGGAGTTTCCGGACGGCTCCCTGATCGTGGGCTCGCCGGCCAAAGCAATCCGCACGCTGGACGAGGCGGCAATCGAGGGCTTGCGGCGCTCGGCCCGCAACTACATCGCCAACTGGCAGCGCTTCGCCCGCGATCTTAAAAGATTAGATTAGAATATATCGATAAACTACTGGAGAACAAGCTCTACGCCGCGCAATTGGCGCAATGGCCGCGGATCTCGATGGTCGACTTCTCCGCCTTGAACTTCTGCGACTTCAGCCAATCCATCAGCCGGTGATCGACCTCGTGATCGTGGAACTCGATCACCTGCCCGCAGCTTTCGCAGATGGCAAAGGCAACAAGGCCGTGACTGTGGCAATCCTCGTTCGGATGCGCGCAGGCGACGAAGGAGTTGATGCTTTCGAGCCGGTGGACGACGCCGTATTCCAGCAGCTTGTCCAGCGCGCGGTAGACCTGCAACGGTGCGCGAAAGCCCTGATCGCGCAGCTTGTCGAGAATGGTATAGGCGCTGAGCGGCGCTTCCGCCTTGGTCAGGACGTCAAAAACGAGAGACTGGTTCTTGGTGAGCATCGGAGTGGTCATGACGACTGTCCTCTCTGTTGCGCCGCTGGGGTGCCGCTCCTGCGAACGAGGGGCAGCAGACTGATGATAAACAGAACGAGCGCCGCGACGACGATGGAAGGGCCGGACGGCGTATCATAACGCAGCGATCCGAACAGGCCGCCGACGACAGCGACGGCGCCGAGCAGGGAGGCGAAAATCGCCATCGTCTCCGGCGTCGCGGCAAAGCGGCGCGCCGTGGCGGCAGGAATGATCAGAAGCGCGGTGATAAGCAATATGCCGACGATCTTCATGGCGATCGCAATCACCACGGCCATGAGCAGCATGAACAGCAGCCTTGCCCGCTCCGGCCGCAACCCTTCGGCTTCGGCAAGCTCCGGATTGACGGTCGAGGCCAGCAGTGGCCGCCAGAGCAAGGCGATCGCCGCCAGCACGAAAATGCCGCCGCCCCAGATCACCGCGATATCGGACTGGCTGACGGCCAGAATGTCGCCGAACAGGAAGGCGATGAGGTCGATCCTGACCCAGCTCATGAAGGCGACGATGACGAGGCCGATCGCCAGCGTCGCATGCGAAAGAATGCCGAGCAGCGCGTCCGCCGACAGCGCCTGCCGCCGCTGCAGGAAGAGGAGCAGGATGGATACAAGCGCCGCAACCGCGAAAACGGAGAGCGTGAGGTTCAACTGGAAAAGCAGGGACAGCGCCACACCCAGCAGGGCCGAATGCGAGATCGTGTCGCCGAAATAGGCCATGCGCCGCCAGATGATGAAGCAGCCGAGCGGCCCCGTCGTCAGTGCCAGCCCGACGCCGGCGACGACCGCGCGCAGGAAGAAGTCGTCAAACATGGCGCTCTCCGTCTGCATGATCGTGATCGTGGCTATGGCGATCATGAGCGCCGTGATCGTGATGATCATCGTCGTGCTCATGATGGTGATGGCCATCCTCAGCATGGCAATGGTCCGTGATCGAGCCATCCGCATGCTGCACGCGACCATCGGGCAGATGTGTATGGTCGTGATGGTGGCTATAAATCGCCAGAGACTGCGCCGCGCGCGTGCCGAACAGCTTCACATATTCCGGGCTCTGGCTGACGGTCTGCGGCGTACCGCGGCAGCAGACATGACCGTTCAGGCAGACGACGGTGTCCGTTGCCGCCATGACGACATGCAGGTCGTGCGAAATCAGCAGGATACCGCAGCCTTGAGAATTTCGGATCGACTTGATCAGGTCGTACAGCGCTATCTCGCCGCTGAAATCCACACCCTGCACCGGCTCGTCGAGCACCAGAAGGTCCGGCTTGCGGGCGATGGCGCGCGCAAGCAGCGCCCGCTGGAATTCGCCGCCGGAGAGATGCTGCACCTCGGCCTTGGCAAGATGAGCGATCCCGACGCCTTCGAGCGCAGCAATCAGGTCGCGCTCCGGCAAGGGACCGGTAAGGGTCATCAATCGCTGCACGCTGAGCGGCAGGGTCCAATCGATGGCAAGCTTCTGCGGGACGTAGCCCACTTTCAGGCCGGCAACGCGATCGACGCGCCCCTCATCCGGCTTCAGGACGCCGATCGCTGCCTTGGCGCTGGTCGATTTGCCGGAACCGTTCGGACCGATCAGCGTGACGATCTCGCCGCGGCTTACGGAAAAATCGACGCCGCGAACGAGCCAGCGGCCGCCGCGACGGATGCCGACATCATGCAGCGACACGAGAGGCCGGCTCTTGCTGTCGATGGAAGAAAGCATGAAATTTCCAATTGCACTATTGCGCCATGCTATTGCACACGTTATAGCATAACGCAATTGATGTAATAACATAACAGACCCATTCAAGGGCATTTATCGCATGAACGCAGCAAAAGCCTTTCTTCCCGCAGCCGCCCTGCTCTTTTCGGGCCTGCTCGTCAGCACCACCGCAACCGCAGCCGATGCCCCACGGGTCGTGGTTTCCATCAAACCGATCCATTCGCTTGTCGCCGCCGTCATGCAGGGGGTCGGCACGCCCGATCTGATCGTCGACGGCGCGGCCTCGACGCACACTTATGCGCTCAAACCTTCCAATGCCCGCAGCCTTCAGCAGGCGCAGTTGGTCTTCTGGGTTGGCCCGGGCATGGAAGCCTTCCTGCAGAAGCCGCTCTCCGCGCTCGGCTCCAATGCGACCGTTGTCGAGCTTGACCATGCCCCCGGCATCACGAAGCTCAAGTTCCGCGAGGGCGGTGCTTTCGAACCGCATGACGATGGCGACGAACATGAGGCCGGCGAAGATCACGATCATGACCATGGCGAATTCGATACCCATCTCTGGCTCGATCCGCACAATGCCAAAGCCATGGTCACCGAAATCACCACCTCCCTGGTCGCCGCAGATCCCGCCAACGCCTTGACCTATGAAACGAACCAGAAGGCCCTGAATGACAAGCTCGATGCCCTGGATACGGAGATTGCCTCGACCCTTGCCCCGGTGAAGGACAAGCCCTTCATCGTCTTCCACGATGCTTATCAGTATTTCGAGCATCGTTACGGCGTGCGCGTTTCCGGTTCTATTACGGTGAGCCCCGAGACCATTCCGGGCGCGCAGCGCGTGGCCGAGATCCACAGCAAAGTCGCCGGTCTCGGCGCGACCTGCGTGTTCGCCGAGCCGCAGTTCGAACCGAAGCTGGTCAATGTGGTGCTGGAAGGAACATCCGCAAAGTCGGGCGTGCTCGATCCGGAAGCCGCGACCCTGCCGCAAGGACCGGATCTTTATTTCGATCTGATGCGCGGTATCGCAAGCTCCCTGAAAACCTGCCTCTCCTGAGACAGGCTACATATCGCCAAAAAAAGCGAGCGCATGGCTCGCTTTTTTCATTCCAACAAATGTAATGATATTACATTACAAGGAGGATGCCATGAACAAGAAACTCCCGGTCACCGTCCTTTCCGGCTTTCTCGGCGCCGGCAAAACGACCCTGCTCAATCATATCCTCAACAATCGCCAGGGCCTGCGGGTTGCCGTCATCGTCAACGACATGAGCGAGGTGAACATCGACGCGGCGCTGGTGCGCGACGGAGGCGCCAATCTCTCCCGCACGGAGGAACAGCTTGTCGAAATGACCAATGGCTGCATCTGTTGCACGCTGCGCGACGACCTGCTGAAGGAGGTCCGTCAACTCTCCGAGCAGGACCGTTTCGACTATCTGCTGATCGAATCGACGGGCATCGCCGAGCCCCTGCCCGTTGCTACAACCTTCGAGTTTCGCGACGAGGACGGCAGCAGCCTCTCCGATGTCGCCCGGCTCGATACCATGGTCACCGTCGTCGATGCCGCCAACCTTCTCGCCGATTACGGGTCGACGGATTTCCTCGCCGATCGCGGTGAAACCGCCGGCGATGGCGACAATCGGACGATCGTCGATCTGCTGGTCGAGCAGATCGAGTTTGCCGATGTCGTTATTCTCAACAAGGTCGGCTCAGCAACGACCGAACAGCGCGATGCCGCCCGCAAGATCATCGTCGGGCTCAATCCCGATGCACGGCTCATCGAGGCGGATTTCGGCATAGTCGAACCCGCCGAGGTTCTCGGCACCGGCCGTTTCGATATCGATCGTGCCGAAACCCATCCGCTTTGGTATAAGGAGTTGCACGGCTTCAAGGATCATGTTCCCGAAACGGAGGAATACGGCATCCGCTCCTTCGTCTACCGCGCGAAGAAACCGTTTGATCCGCTTAAATTCCAAGAATTTCTCAACCGGTCATGGCCCGGCGTCGTTCGTGCCAAAGGCTTCTTCTGGCTTGCGACCCGGCCTTATTATGTCGGGGAGATGAGCCAGGCCGGCGCTTTGGTGCGGACAAGCAAGATGGGCCTCTGGTGGGCGGCGGTGCCGCAGGAGCAGTGGCCGAGCGATCCGGGCTTCAAGCGTGCGCTGGCACCTTATCTCGACCCGATCTGGGGCGACCGACGCCAGGAACTGGTATTCATCGGCGCTGATCCGATGAGCGAAAAGCAGATCACCGCCGAACTGGATGCCTGCCTCATCGAGACGGATCGCTTTACGCCGGAACGTTGGCGCGACCTGCCCGATCCCTTTGCAAGCTGGAACAGGTTGACGGCATGAAGAGGCCAAAAACGATCAGATTTCGTTGCTACTGCTTCGAATGCGACGGCAACGACAAACCGGCAGGCGATAGTAGATTGCGATCCGACGCAACGGAACCAGATCAGGATCAGCCCGACACCATATCAGGCGAAACAGATCCTCACCGGATGCAGGAGGCGATCGGAAAAATGCTGTTCGGGGCCTGAGCGTAAGCTCAGGCTACCAGCATCCCGTCCGGAACGGCAATGATCTCATGCATGACGAGCAATGCACCGATCACTTCCGCCTTCGCGCGCAGCGGCGTCATGGTGCAGTGAAGGACGTTGCCGGGGTTGACCTGGTGACAGGATGGATAAAGACACTCCACTTTTTCGCCTGCAAAACAAGCATCCAGCTTTGCCTTCACGCTGCCTTCGAAATATTCGGAGCCGACGAATTCCGAGATATGACGCCCCAGGAGCTCCATCGGCTTCGATTTCAGAAACTCCGAATTGGCCGCATTGCTGTAAAGATAGCGATAATCACGCGTGATAACGGCGACGCGATCGGGGAGATTATCCAGAATGGCATCGTTGAGAACGAGGCCCTCTTCCAAGCCGAATACGGCGTCGCGATCAATCTTCTCGTGCGAGAATGTTCTGATTATCTCTCCGGCCGACTCGTTTGCACCGCCGAAATAACGGTCGAGCAACAGCGCAAGCGATGCGGAATTGCGCAAGACCCGCGTGCGATCATCCGCTTCCTCCCGCAGGAGATTGTTCGTGAACTGAAGCTGCATATAGATTTCGAGCAGGCTCGTGGCCTTATGGGCCAGAATAGCCGTGACAAGCGGCTCCAATTCGCGATCGAGTGACGCCACAAGCTCGTCATCGCCAAGTTTTATCGCACGCTGAATCTGATTGCATTTCCTGGAGAAGGCATGAAAGAGTGCCAGCAAAATTGCCCTCCTGTCCTTGATCATGACAGGACGCAGGGCCTCGTTTCCCGGCGTTGCCATGCCCAAGGATATTCAGTTTGATGTCCGCATTCTCATCAAACTTTCTACATCGTGAATTATCATGACTTACCCACACTTTCAATCCGGGTGAACGGGAGTTCGCGGGAAACGAGAAGTTTCCGAAATCCAAAGCTTACCAAAGGCAACGGCCGCATGGCGATGGGATCAAAGATCCATGCCGGCTGTTCAGGCACGCGCCGGATAGCGAAAAGCCTAGAAAACGGTCTTCTTGATATTCCAGCGATCGTGATACCAGAGCCATTGTTCGGGATGCTCCTTCACCCAGCCCTCGACCTTGTCGTTCAGCATCTGTGCTGTTGCGGTCAGATCGAGGCCACCCGCTTCGTTGCGCGGCAGTTCCATCTTCGGCTCGATTTCCAGCCGGTAGCGGTTGCCGGGCAGACGGATGCAGCGGGCCGGGTAAACCTCGCAATTGAACTGCCGCACGAGCTTCGGCAGCAGCGGATTTGTCTTCACGTCCCGGCCGAAAAACAAGGTCTTCAGGCCCTTGCGGAACTTCTGGTCGACCAGCACGCCCACACCGCGGCCAGCTTCCAGCTCCCTGGCAAGGGCGAAGGACGACCCCGCATGCGACGGCACGAGATTGCCCATGCGCTTTGCTCGGAAATCGAACACCTTCTTCGCCACATAGGGATTGTTCGGCGGACGAAAAAGCACCGTTACCGTCAAACCGAAGGCCGCGCCCGCAACGGGCAGCAGTTCGAAATTCCCGGTATGTCCGGTAAAGACGATGAAAGGCCGCGGATTGTCCCTGAGATCCAGGAAGATCGGAATGCCGGAAACTTCAATGCGGCCAGGCTTGTCGCTATGGGGATCGAAATCGAAAAGCCGGTCGAGGAAGACGTACTCCGCCGCGAGCCTGCCCATGTTGCCCCAGCTCGCCAGCGCGATCCCTTCTATCTCCGCCTCGCTCTTTTCCGGAAAGGCGTTGCGCAGATTGGTCAGCATCAACTGATGCCTGCGCATCCGCGGGCCGAGCATGCGGGTCAGCCGATCGGCAAAATTGATGCCCGCATCCGCCGGAAACAGCTTCAGGAAATTGAGGAAGCCGAAAATGACCTGCGCCACCAGCCACTGCCGGAAATTTCTGAGCGCAAGGACGATCCGGGTGATGAAGAGCTTCACGCGGCTCAGTCCATCTTCAGGATGATCTTGCCGAAGATCTGACGCGATTCCATCCGCTCCAGAGCCCGGTCGATATCGCTGAAGCTCACTTCCGTATCGATCACCGGATGCACCAGCCCGCGCGCCATCTTCTGCATCGCATTGGCCATGTTCTCCATACGGCAGCCGAAGGAGCCGAGCAGCTTCAGCTGCTGCTGGAACAGCATCATCAGGTTCATTTCGGTGGAAACGCCCGAGGTAGAACCGCAGGTGACGAGGCGGCCGCCGCGCTTCATGCAGAGCATCGAGCCCGCCCAGGTGTCCTTGCCGACATGTTCGAAAACGACGTCGACACCCTTCTTCTTCGTCAGCTTGCGCACGACGCCCTCGAAGCGGTCGGTGCGGTAGTTGATGACGTGATCGGCGCCAAGAGCCTTCGCCTTCTCGATCTTGTCGTCCGAACCGACGGTGGTGATGACGGTGCAGCCGATTTTCTTGGCAAGCTGGATGGCAGCCGTGCCGATGCCCGAGCCGCCGGCATGGACGAGAATCGTCTCGCCCGGCTCCAGCTTGGCATTGTCGAACAGCATGTGCTCGACCGTACCGAAAGTGACGGGAGCCAGCGCGGCACCGATCGCATCGACGCCGGGAGGCGCCGGAACGAGCAGACGCGCCGGAAGGTTGACCTTCTCCTGCGCGAAACCATCGAGATGGAAGCCATGAACGCCGCCGACATGTTCACAGAGATTGTCGCGGCCTTCGCGGCAGTGGCGGCAAAGGCCGCAGGTGCGTGCGCCGTAGATCGATACCAGCTGTCCGGGCAGTACGTTGGCCACGCCCGGCCCGATCGCTTCGACCACGCCGGCGGCTTCCGCGCCGATGACAAGCGGCATCTTGCGCTTGGCGAACGCCATGCCGCGCCAGCCCCACACGTCGATATGGTTGAGGGCGACGGCCTTGACGCGCAGCGTCACCTCGCCCGCACCCGGCGCTTCCGGCTCCGGCAGATCGGTGATCTCAAGTTTGCGGTCGTCGATCAGTTGCAAAGCACGCATGGCAAAGTCCTTCGCCCCTCGGGCGCATTATTATTGGTTCTTCAAAAGTCCGATTAAGCCGGTTCAAGCGCCATGACAAGGCTGGCGTTCTGGCCGCCGAACCCGAAAGAGTTCGAAAGAACGGCATTCACCTGCGTCTCACGCTTGCTGTTCGGCACGACGTCGAGGATGATCGACGGATCGGGGTTGTTGTAGTTGATGGTCGGCGGCAGCGTTCCGGTCAGCATGGTCTGCAGCGAAAACACTGCCTCTACAGCGCCTGCGGCCGTCAGCGTATGGCCGATCATCGATTTGTTCGACGAAACCGGAATGGTCGGAAGCCGCTCGCCGAAGACGGCGGACATGGCGCCATACTCCATCTTGTCGTTTTCCGGCGTCGAGGTGCCGTGGGCGTTGATGTAGCCGATATCGGTTTCTTCCATGCCCGCGTCGGCCAGGGCGGCGCGGATCGTCGCGATGGCCGGGCCGCCGTCGGGCGAAGAGCGCGTGCGATGGAAGGAGTCCGCCTTGTCGCCGGCGCCCTTCATGATGCCGAGAATCTTGGCGCCGCGCGCGACCGCCGCCTCCAGCGATTCCAGCACCAGCGTCGCGGCTCCTTCCGCGATGACGAAGCCGTCGCGGTCCTTGCTGAAGGGCTTCGAAGCCTTGGTCGGCGGGTCGTTCTGCGTCGACAGCGCCGACAGCAGCGAGAAGCGGATCAGCGCCTCGGCGCTGAGCGAACCGTCGGTCGCAACGGTAAGTGCGCGCGTGGTGCGGCCCTGGCGAATCGCCTCGATACCGAGCTGGATCGCGGTCACGCCGGAGGCACAGGCCGTCGACAGCGTCACCGGCAGGCCGCGCGTGCCGAAGCGGTCGGCAAGACGCTCGGAAATGGCGCCGAAAAGGGCTGCCTCATGAAAGGCTGGATCGGGACGCTGGCGCATGGCAGCGAGGAAACGCTCATAGGCGTCACCCTGATGATCTGCCGGCGGCGAACGGTCGGCAAGCGCGAAGCGGGCACTCCATTCCGGCTCGATCGGCGGTGCGGCCAGGAAAAGCGGCGCATCGAAATCGCCGGAGAGGCCGGCCTGCGCCAGAGCCTCGATGGTTGTTTCACGCGCGAAGGCATAAGAGCGCTCGACGGCGTTCGGCGCCGGAATATCGATGAAATCCACCGTGCCGGCGATACGCGTCGAAAGCCCGTCTGTCGGGAAACGCGTGATGTCGTGGATACCCGAGGTGCCGGACGAAAGCGCGTTCCAGTTGTCCTGCAGCCCCTGCCCCAATGACGTGATGATTCCCATGCCGGTAACGGCGACGATCGGGCGTCCGAGATGATCCTTATAAGCGGTCATATCCTGTTCCTCACGCTTCAGCGGAAAGTACGGCGATGCCTTCACCGCGCGCATGGCCGACGGTCGTCACCACAGCCTTGCGTGCGCCCGTTGTCATCGGCTTTTCATGCTCGGCATCGAAGGGAGGCACCTTGGCCCTGTTGGCGACGGCAAGTGCCGCGAAGGCAAGCCCGAGCGTAAACTGACTTTCGAGCCCATGGCCGGAAATGCCGGAATAAGCACGAATGGCCGAACCCGGAAGCTGGGCCTCCAGCACGGCCTTCTCGCGCTGGGCCAGGTCGTGGATCGCCGTCGTGCCGGAGAAGACGATGGTCCCCTCGCCTGCCTCTTGCTTGGCGGGCGCCAGCATGCGCTCAAGCCGCGCTTCGAACTTGCCCTCGTCGCGGCGACCGCGGTCGCCCTCGACGGAATCGATCGTCGCGTAGATATGCGCGCCGCGGCCCTCGGCGTGAGCGCGCGATTCAAACACCAGGAACGCACTCAGCGAGCCCATGATCATCCCGCCGCCGTCTTCCGGCTTGCGCGACCAGACGGGATGCCAGTCGCCGACGGCATGCGCGTTGATGGACTCGATCAGGAGGATCATGTCGAGACGTTCGGCCGAAAACGCGCCGCCCACCAGCGCATGGCTCGATTCGCCCGATTTGATGCGATGGAAAGCGGTCTCGACCGCCGAAACGCCGGCAGCCTCTTCGCCCATGAAGGTGCGCGACGAGCCGGTGACCTTTTGAACGATCGAGATATTGCCTGCGAGCAGGTTCGAAAGCTGCGCCAGGAACAGGGTCGGCCGCAGTTCGGTCGTCAGCTTCTCGTTCAGCAGCAATTCGCGGTCGTTGCGCTTCAGGCCCTCGTCGACGATCAGCGTATCGACATTGATGTCGCGCTCGCCGCCGCCTGCCGCGACGATCATGTCCATCGTCCCGCAGGCTTCCATGTCATCCTTGAAGCCGGCGTCGTCCAGCGCCAGGCCGGCGGTGAAGACGCCGATACGCTGCCAGTTTTCCATCTGCCGCTGATCGCCCCGCTTCGGAATCTGCTGCGACCAGTCGATCTCAGGCAGCGGATGCACGGGATAGGGCTTGAATTTCTCGGTTTCGACGATGGTCGGCGGCGCCTTCTCCGCAGTCAGCAGGGCCATATGCGCATCCTTGCCGACACCCTGGCAAGTGACGACGCCGATACCCGTGATCACCACATCATTCTGAGCCTTGCTCATTCATCAATCCTCTTCGAATGCGATGCCGGGCACGCCGGCAGCATCAACCGTTGGCAGCGATGGCGTCGAAAAGCCCGACTTCCCCCGCCCGCTTGCGCACGATATCGGCGAGCGGCACCTCATTAAACGGCATGGTGCGCAGCTTCAACTGCGCATCGCAGACCTTCTTTCCCGCAATGGCGATGCGCGCCTTGGTGACGGCAAAGCCCGAGCCGTCGTGCTCCAGCTCGGCTTCGATATCGAGTTCCGCTTCCGGCTCGACGAAGGTCCGCATCTTCGCACCGTCGACCGACATCAGGAACGGCATGTAGGCAAATTTCGTCGCCGCGAGCACCAGCATGCCCGAGGCCTGCGCCATCGTTTCGATGAGAAGAACGCCGGGAACGAGCGGCATGCCCGGGAAGTGGCCCTCGAAAACCGGGCTTTTCGCCGGAACGACGGAATGCGCCTTCAACAGGCCCTTGGACAGATCGACGGATTCGATCCTGTCGATCATCTGGAAATATTCCAGCAGCATCAATGCCTCCGCTCCTACCCGGCAGCGCAGGATGCTCCGGGCGGGATACGCTATTTAAGAATGAAACCGCCCGGCCGCCATATTCAGGGGCGGCTGGGCGTCAAAAAAATGCAAGGATGATGCTCAGCCCTTGGCGGCGCGCAATTCATCGATCTTGGCACAGAGATTCTTCAGAACGAAGTATTCTTCGGTCGAAACCTTGCCTTCGTTGACTTCCTGCGTCCACTGCTCGAGCGGGATCTTGATGCCGAATTCCTTGTCGATAGCGAAGACGATATCCAGGAAGTCCAGGCTGTCGATGCCGAGGTCGTCGATCGTGTGGCTATCCGGAGTGATCGTATCACGGTCGATTTCGCTGGTTTCAGCGATGATGTCGGCAACTTTGTCAAATGTAGCAGTCACTGCCCATACCTCTTGAAATAATAATTCATCCCCCTCATAGGGAAATCCATTCCAAAAGCCAATGGTTTCCGCCAGAAACCCCGGCAATTTGGTAAAGCACTGTTGCGCAAACAGCAAAATGACACTTGCGTCATAATTGCGGAATCATGGCGACATGCGCGCAAGATGCGGCAGCATTGCGGCCCGACCGCAACGGCGCGAACCGGCGCCTTGGCAAAAGATCAATCGCTGATCACGATGCGCGTATTGCGAAGCCCCGCATCCGCCGCCATGGCGAAGAAGGTCGCGGCGTTGCGCGTATCGAGCCGCACGCAGCCATGCGACGCCGGCCGGCCAAGATGCCTTACCTCATAGGTGCCATGGATAGCATAGCCGCCGTTGAAGAATACGGCATAGGGCATGGGCGCATCGTCGTATTTCTTCGAGCGATGGTCTCTGGAGAGCCATTTGGCCGTGTAAGAGCCGATGGGCGTCACGTAGCCTCTGCGGGCCGTCGACACCCGCCAGCGATACCGGAAAGCTCCATCCTCGGAAACGGTCATCGTTTGCGATCGAAGATCGACCACGGCAAGAACTGTTCCGGCATGCGCCGAAACAGTATGGAATTGCATGCATAGACAGGCTGCTGCGGCCAATACGGCAGGTTTCATCTTGTCCCCTCCGACTGTTTGCTTCGTCGTGAAGCAATTCAGACGATGGAGAAGCTTATCAGCATGCCAATTATACCAAATTAATACGTATAGTGAGCGATCTGTTAATATAACGGAGCATCACAGCAGCAGCAGAAATCCCACGAAGGCGAGAAGCACCAGCATCGAGCATGCGGAATAGAAGATCGAAATGCCAGCTTCGATATCGCTGACGGTCGCCGTGTCGCGGCCCGCGCCGTTGATCATAGGCTCACGCACGAGTTCCCCGCCATAGATGCGCGGCCCGGCAAGCTGGATATCGAGCGCGCCGGCCATCGCCGCTTCCGGCCGGCCGGAGTTGGGCGAACGGTGCAGCCCGCCATCCCGGACCCCGATGCGGATCGCGTTTCCGAGCGCGGAGATCCCCCGCTTGGCCAGAGCGCCGACGGCGATCAGCAGGATCGAGAGCCGTGCGGCCGGCCAGTTGGCGATATCGTCGAGGCGCGCGGCGGCGCGGCCGAAATCGATATAGGTTTCGGATTTGTGGCCGATCATCGAATCGGCGGTATTCAGCATCTTGTAGAAGAAAAGACCCGGCAGGCCGAAAACGCCGTACCAGAGCGCGGGAGCGACCACGCCGTCGGAAAAATTCTCGGCGAGGCTTTCGATGGCCGCGCGGCAGATGCCCGGCTCATCCAGCGTCTCGGGATCGCGGCCGACGATGCGCGAGACGGCAAGCCGCCCGCCCTCCAGGCCGTCGTCACGCAGCGCCCGAGACACCTCCGCGACGTGATCGGCAAGACTCTTCTGCGCCAGAAAGACCGCCACGAGCACCGCCTCGGCCAGAATGCCGAGCCAGCCGAAGAAAGCGAGAAATCCGTGGACCGCCCAGCCGGCGATAATCGCCCCCATCAGCAATGCGACGATCGACATGATCCCGTTGCGGCGGCGAAGCACGCCCGGCAGATGCCTCGCATTGAACCGGCGGTCGAAGGACGAGATCGCCTTGCCGAACAGCACGACCGGATGCGGAAAACGCTGCCAAAGCCAGTCGGGATCGCCGACGATGCGGTCGAGCAGCAATGCAAGAACCAGAATGAGCAAATGTTCGTCGGCGGTCATGTCGAATAATACTCCAATATCCCGGCGAGTCTTTGGTCCGCCTCCTCATCCGGAGCCAGCCCGAAACGCAGCCAGTTACGCGCATAATCGAACTTGCGGACCAGAATGTGATGACGGCAGAGATGCGTATATATGCCCTCGGCCCGGTCGTCTGCAACCAGCGCAAACAGCGCCGTGCCTCCGGCGACATGGAGACGGGAGCGGCGCAGAACCGTCTCGAGCGCCGAATGTCGTTGAAGGATACGGTTCCGGATAGCGCTCGTGTCGCTTTCCATGAGCGACGCCGCGATCGAGAGCGCAGGGCCGGAGACCGCCCAGGGGCCGAGCCAGTCCTCGAAACGGGTCATGATGGAACTCTCGGCAATGACGAAGCCAAGACGCAGGCCGGCCAGACCGAAAAACTTTCCGAAGGAGCGGAAGATAACAAGATTCGGCATCGAGGCGGCGAAGGGCGCCATGCTGGCCGCCGGCTCGATATCGCCGAAAGCCTCGTCAACGACGAGGATGCCGCCTCGCTTTCGCAGCCTCTCGTGCAACTCCCGCAACTGGTCGATCTGCAACGTCCGCCCATCGGGATTGTTGGGATTGACGGCAACGACCAATCTGTCCTCGGCTGTGAATTCCGCGATCGTCGAGACCTGACGCACCTGCAAGCCCGCGAGCGTGAAGGCGCGCGCATACTCGCCATAGGTCGGCGACAGGATCGCGACGCGACTGCCGGATACGAGCCTGGGCAACAGTTGAATGACCGATTGTGTGCCCGGAACCGGCAAAGGCAGGAGATCGCCGCTGCGGTAATAGCGCCCTGCCGCTACACGCGCCCGCTCCTGCAAATACTGATCCGGCAGCCTGTGCCACGCCGCAACGGGGATGTCGGGCAAAGGAACGGGATGGGGATTGATACCCGTCGACAAATCCAGCCACTCCTCCGGACGCCCGCCATATTGACGCGCCGCAGCGGTAATGCCGCCGCCATGCGCAATCCTGTTCGTCATGAGGCATCTCCGGAAAGATCGATCAGATGCATGTAGGAGCCCGCGACATTGCCGCGCTGCAAGCCTGCCACGCCCAGATCGGCATCGAGCGCATCCCGGACCGCAAACAGGCGGTCCGCCTCGCCTTCCGATACGACGGTCGAATAGTGAAACTCGTGCGCCGTCATCGGCTTGTCGAAAAAGGACCCGGCAAGCGGCGTCACGCGCCGATAGCCGAGATGGCGCTGGCGCTTCTCGTAGCTCGTGACGACAGGCAAGAGGCCAAGCATCTCGTGGCGGGTGCCGGCCGCATCGACCAGTCCCTCGCCAAGCACCATATACCCTCCGCATTCGCCATAGACGCGAGCCCCGCGCGCGGCGGCGGCTTTCACGCCCTCGCTGAAATGCCGGGAGGAGGCAAGCTTTCCCGCGTGCAGTTCCGGATAGCCGCCAGGCAGGTAGATGGCGTCCGCATTGGCCGGTGGCGCCTCGTCCGCCAGCGGGGAGAAAAAGGAAATCTCGGCACCGCGGCGCTTCCAACCGAGCAGCATATGTTCGTAGCAGAAGGCGAAAGCGATATCCCGCGCGACGGCGATCCGCTGGCCGAATGGCATCAGCCGCGCGATGTTCGCCGCCGACGGACGCACGATATTCTGCTGGGCTGCCCGCAAAAGAAACCCGAAATCGCATGCCTTGGCGACGACATCCGCCGCCGCCTCGATGAAATGCTCCAGCGCCTCATGCTCGCCGGCCTGCACCAGGCCGAGATGCCGTTCCGGCAAATTCAAGCCCGGGTCGTTGCGAATGACGGCAATGACGGGCATTCGCACCACGTCCAGCGCCTGACGCAACATCTTCTCATGCCTTTCGCTGGCGACGCGATTGAGCACGACGCCCGCAATGCGGATATCGGCGCGAAAGTTGGCAAAACCGCTGACGACAGCCGCAACCGATTGCGACATGCGGGAGGCATCGACAACAAGGACGACGGAGAGGCCGAGAAAGGCGGCGAGATCGGCCGGCGTCCCCGTACCATCGGCAGCGCCGTCGAACAGGCCCATCATTCCCTCAATGACGAGCATCCGCCCGCCGGCGCGATGAAGCGCGGAATTAGCGGAAATGAGTTCCGCACGCATGGCCCAGGGATCGAAATTGAGGCAGGGCGAGCCTACCGCCGCCGCGTGAAAGGCGGGATCGATATAATCTGGCCCCGCCTTGCCCGAAACGACTGCACCACCCCGGTTCCGCAGCGCCCGCAAAAGACCGAGCGTGAAGGTCGTCTTGCCGGAGCCCGAAGAGGGTGCAGCGATCAGGAGGCCGCTCATGCCGACACCTTGCGTCCGCCTTCGCCATGCCGTTCCACCGCCGGCAGAAGCTTGCGGCCGGAAAGAGCGCCGAGCCAATCCAGCGACGGCCGAAGTTTCACCACTTCGCCGACGACGACGATGGCGGGCGGTTCGAGACCGGAAGCCTCGACATCCTCCGACGCCCGCCCGAGGGTCGTCTCGAGCACCTGCTGAGATTGCGTCGCGGCATTGCAGACGAAAGCGACGGGCTCCTCGGCCGAACGGCCGGCAGCGATGAGGTTGGCACTGATCTGGGCGATATGCTTCATCGCCATGTACATGACGATCACAGGCGATCCCCTGCCGATCGCTTCCCAGTCGATCGCGTCGGGCACGAGGCCGGAGGAATCGTGTCCGGTCAGGAAGGTGACGGCATGGTTGACGTCGCGATGCGTGACGGGAATGCCGGCATAGGCAAGCCCGCCGATACCGGCGGTAATGCCGGGCACGATGCGGAAGGGAATGCCGTGCTCGACAAGCATCAGTGCCTCCTCGCCACCACGTCCGAAAACGAAGGGATCGCCGCCCTTGAGGCGCAGAACCCGCTTGCCGGCCCGCGCCAGCTCCACCAGCCGCAGCGAGATGTCCCGCTGGCTGGCCGATGGCTTGCCGCCGCGTTTGCCGGCATATTCCAGCACCGCGCCCGGTCGGGCAAGCTTGAGGCAGTCGTCGTTCACGAGCGCATCGTGCACGACGATATCCGCCTCCGCCAGCCCCTTGGCGGCCAGCAAGGTCAAAAGCCCGGCATCTCCCGGCCCGGCGCCGACGAGCCAGACGGAGCCCGGCTCCAAAGCCGGCAGATTGGAAAAAGCGCTATCGTTCATCCCCTGTGTCCTATGCCCGGATGGCTGAAATTGCAATGTTGAGAACGGGATAAGGCAGGCGCATCCCGAGGTCGTTCCATTGCCGATAATATGCGACACAAGGTCTGAACTGCGGCGATGACGCGCTATGGGCTTTGCCAGCGGCGACAGTTCGCGGAAAAACAGGGGACGGACCGTACTGGCTTCCGGATTCGATATATCCGGATAATCGAATAACCATATGAAAAATCGAAAGAAGCACGACGGGGACTCAACTGCCCCCGTCGCGTGGATCTCAGTGTTTCACCTTGCCCAGAATCACGTCGCGGATCAGATCGACGACCTGTTGCGAGCGAATACCGGTGCAGACGATCTGGCTCGGCAGATTGTCCCAATCGCCCGGCGGGAAATGACGGCCGTTCGGCTTCACGATCGTCTGGCCATCGGCGATGCCGCCGCAGACGACGCGAACCGCGCCCTCGATCGTATCGAACAGCTCGGGCGCGACGACATAGACGCAGGCGCAGCTGTCATGGACCATCATTCCGTCTTCGACGGCGTGCTTGTAGAAATCGATATAGGACTGCGACAGATCCGACAGCAGCTGAACCGAAGGTCCGCCGGCCTTGGCCATATCGGCCAGATAGCTGCGGCTCATGGTCGTGATCGCCGTCACGTCGAGACCGACCACGACCACCTTCCAGGCTGCCGTCATGACGAAATCGGCTGCTTCCGGATCGCCGTGAATATTGGCTTCGGCAACCGGAGAGACATTGCCCGGCACATAGAAATTGCCGCCCATGATCACCACGTCCTTCACGAGCGAGGCGATTTCGGGATCGTGCTTCAGCGCCAGGGCCAGATTGGTCATGCGGCCGACCGCGACCAGGGTGACTTCGCCGGGATGGGCGCGAACGGTGTCGATGATGAACTGGTAGGCCGGGCGCGGATCGGCCGGCAGGTCGATCGTGTCAGGCACGTCGATATCGCCAAGGCCGTTATGGCCGTGAACCATCGTCGGCCACGGACGCTCGCGTCGCGAGGGATCGAAAGTGACGCTTGCGCCCCGCGCGACCGGGCACGGAATATTCCACTCGCGCTTGAGGAACAGCGCGTTGCGTGTCGTCGTGTCGACGGAGGCATTGCCGAAAACCGTCGTCACGCCGAGAAGGTCGATATCCGGGTGACGATGCAGGAAGAGGAGCGCCATGGCGTCATCGACGCCCGGATCCGTATCATAAATGACCTTATGCATGATTTTTCCTTACCAACATACTGAATAAGCTTGATCTTTCGGAAAACTCCTCCCGTCGCGGATCATGCTTGAACTACCGGCATACACGAGAACGGACGGCTGCGGAATGCCGCCGCGGCGTCCCATGCGGCATTTGTGAGGTTTACGGGGGAAATTCCATTCTCAGGCGATCCTGGCAATCGCCGCCGTGGCAAAATTGGACTTGATCTTCGGAAGCGCGAGCTCCGCATCCGGACCCGCCGCCGCAAGTGCCGCTGCTTCGGCAACTCCGTGACAACCGACACGGGCGAAGACGATCTCGGAGGGATTTTTCAGCCGGGGCGTCTCCCGCTCCAATACCGCTGCCTCGAAGAATCGCGCGGGCAGGCGAAGATGCGCCGCCGTCTCGATGATGGCCGGTTCTTCCATGCGCGCATCGATCGACGCCACGGCCAAGACCTGCCCGCTTTCGATTCCGATTTCCCGGAAGGCTCGCTCCGCAAGCAGAAGCACATCGTTCCAGTCCGTACCGCGCTCGCAGCCGAGGCCGAGAACATAGCGGCGATCGGAATTGACATGTGCCGTCATGCTCGACTCCCCAGCGGCAACAACTCAGACGGCAGATGTAGCCCCCGCTTTCCGGGCCGTCAATTTTCCGCCGTATGCTTTCAGGCGGATTGCATTGCGGCAAATGAAGTGCCAGAAGGCCGCTGGTTTCCCGCCCCAGAGTTCCCCGCCTTGCAAGACATTACCCTTCAGATCCTGTTTCTGCTCTTTGCCGCCGCTTTCTTTGCCGGTTTCGTCGATTCCATCGCCGGCGGCGGCGGGCTGGTGACTGTGCCCGCCATGCTGCTGGCCGGCATTCCGCCGCTGCAAACGCTCGGCACGAACAAGGTGCAATCGATCTGCGGTGCGGCCTCGGCGACGATCGCCTATGCGCGGCAGGGGCATGTCGAGCTTCGCGAACAGCTTCCGATGGCCGCAATGGCCGTCATGGGAGGCATGCTCGGCGCCATGCTGGCAACCGTCATGCCGAGCGAAGTCCTGCGCATAGCCCTGCCCTTCCTGCTGATCGCCATCGCGCTCTATTTCGCCATCAAGCCCAATCTCGGCGATGTGGAAAAACACCGCCGCATGAGCGCCGGTCTCTTCGGCGTGACGCTGGTGCCGCTGATCGGCTTCTACGACGGTGCATTCGGACCCGGAACGGGTTCGTTCCTGATGCTTGCCTTCGTGACGCTCGCCGGCTTCGGTCTGCTCAAGGCGACGGCGCATACGAAGCTGCTCAATTTCGGCTCGAATCTCGGCAGTTTGATCGTTTTCATCTTCTCCGGCGCCATCCTCTGGAAGGTCGGCCTGACGATGGGGCTTGGCCAGTTCCTCGGCGCCCAGGTCGGCTCGCGGCTTGCCATGCGCATCGGCGCGAAGCTGATCAAGCCGTTGCTGGTCGTCGTCTGCATCGCCTTTGCAGTCAAGCTGCTGGCGGACCCCGCTCATCCCGTCCGGCTTTGGCTCGGCCTGTAAACAACGGGCCTTTGATTACCTCCGACGTAATTGATAGTGCTTCGGTACGCGCCGATGATCGCCCTGCCTGAACGGTTCAGGCGATCCAAGGGAGTTGACCGATGACTGATGCGACCACCATTGCAGAACGCTATATCGCCATCTGGAACGAAGCCGACGCCGAACGCCGGCGCGCACTCATCGCCGAGGCATGGACGGAGTCCTGCAGTTATATCGACCCGATGATGCGCGCCGACGATCGCGAGCAGATCCATGCGCTGGTCACGGCGGCGCACGAGCGCTTTCCCGGTTTCCGCTTCAGCCTGATCACGGACGGCGACCGCCATGGCGACAATCTCCGTTTCTCCTGGGGCTTCGGTCCGGTCGATGCCGAACCGCTGATCAAGGGGACGGATTTCGCCATCCTCGAAGGCGACCGGCTGAAGTCCGTTCACGGCTTCATCGATCAGCTTCCGGCTGCCGCATGATGAGCCCGGCCCGCTCTCTGGGCGATCACCTGCGCGAATGGCGGCAGCGACGCCGGCTGAGCCAGCTCGAATTCGCCCTCGAAGCCGAGATATCGCAACGACACCTAAGCTTCCTCGAGAGCGGGCGCGCACTGCCAAGCCGCGAGATGCTGATGCATCTCGCAGAACGGCTCGGCATACCCTTGCGCGAGCGCAACCCGATGCTTCTCGCAGCGGGATTTGCTCCGGTCTTTCCCGAACGCAAGCTGGACGATCCGGCGCTGGCGCCGGCGCGACGCGCCATCGACATGCTGCTGAAGGGCCATGAGCCCTTCCCGGCCCTGGCTGTCGACCGGCACTGGACACTGGTCGCCGCCAACGCCGCCATCGCCCCGCTGCTCGCTGGCGTGGCCGACCCCTCGCTGACCGAAGGGCCGATCAATGTCCTGAGGCTGAGCCTGCATCCGCAGGGGTTGGCATCCCGCATCGCCAATCTCTCCGAATGGCGCGCGCATCTGCTCAAACGGCTGCGCCAGCAGATATCGGCAACGGGCGACCCTGTGCTGATAAGGCTGCTGGAGGAATTGTCGGCCTATCCTGCCCCGGCCGCGTCCAGATCGACGGCGCCGGACCGGGATTTTACCGGTATCGCCGTACCTCTGGAACTTGACACCGTGGCGGGACAACTGTCCTTCCTGTCGACCACGACCGTCTTCGGAACGCCCGTCGATGTCACCCTGTCGGAGCTTGCGATCGAATCCTTCTTTCCCGCGAACCCGCAAACCGCGGAAGCGTTGAAGGCGATGCTGCCGGGCCGCTGAACGCCCGGCGAGCGATCAGAACTCCACGCCGGGCTGCCCTTTGATGCCCGAGCGGAAGGGATGCTTGATCAACTCCATCTCTGTCACAAGATCGGCGATCTCGATCAGCTCTTCCTTGGCGTTGCGGCCGGTCAGGACCACATGGGTCATGTACGGCTTCTCGTTCTTGAGGAATTCGACCACATCATTGATATCGAGGTAATCATAGCGAAGTGCGATATTGATTTCGTCCAGAAGCACCATGGAGTTCCGCTCGTCACGGATCAGCTCTTTCGCCTTTTCCCAGGCGGCAGACGCCGCCGCCACGTCGCGAGCACGATCCTGCGTCTCCCAGGTGAAGCCCTCGCCCATCGTGTGGAACTGGCAAATGTCGGAGAAATGCTTCTCGATCAGGTCGCGTTCGCCGGTCCACATGGCGCCCTTGATGAACTGCACGACGGCGCTCGGCTTCCCATGCGCGATATGGCGGAAGATCATGCCGAAGGCGGAGGAGGATTTTCCCTTGCCCTTGCCGGTGTGGACGATGATCAGGCCCTTCTCATCGTTCTTGGTCGCCATGATCTTGTCGCGCGCGGCCTTCTTCTTGGCCATCTTGTCGGCATGACGGGCATCGTCGCTCTTTGGGGTTTCCGCGCCGGTTTCGGCCAATTCGTCGCTCATTGCATTCTCCCTGATATGATCGATTTCTGTGCCAGCGGCCCACCGCGCCAGAGGTAGAGCGCGACGAGCGGCTCATCGTCCGTCCGCATGGCGTGGCGGATATTCGAGGGGTGGTGGATTATCTCGCCCGACCAGCGCGGCAGGAAAGACTGGGCATCCTTGCTCCACAGCGAGCCGTCGCTCAGAGGGATATAGATCTCCTCGGCCTCGTGATGATGGTCCGGGTAATGCACGCCGGGCCCAAGCAACAGGAAGCCGCCGGCCATATCTTCGCTAGCGAAATGCCCGCGCGTGCCGAACAGCTCGATCCAGCCATACCGTTGCAGGAAATCGGCGCCGAAATCGGTAATGCTGTAGGTCTGCGCCCAATGCAGCGCATTCGCGGCATCTGAAAGCCTGTGGAGCAAGGCGCTTTCCGCTCCACTGCCCGGTCGATGAGGCTCATGAAGATACCGAACGACAGGCAGATCGTGCGGCGCGAGCGCTCGCTCTTCCATCGGCCAGCGAAAACCTTCAATGAAATGGTGCAGTCCCGGATCGCTGCGCGACAGGAGATAATCACGAAAGGCTGCCAGAAGCTCGCCGACCGCACTCATGCCGCCGTCTCCTTGCCCGTTTCCAGGCTTTCCAGATCGAACCGCGCCGAATTGCTTCTCGGCGTCCAGAGCTTGCGGTCGACCGCCTCCAGCAGGCGCTCCCGCAGATCCCGCAACGCAGCCGGGTTCTTTTCCGCCATGAAGTCCCGCACACGCTGGTCAACGACGAAGGCCTGGTAGACGGCCTCGAAATGATGATTGCGCACCGCACCCGTCGTCGCCGCAAAGGCGAAGAGATAATCCACCGTCGTAGCGATCTCGAAAGCGCCCTTGTAGCCATGGCGCATGACACCCTCGATCCACTTGGGATTGACGACGCGCCCGCGCACGACCCGTCCGATCTCCTCTTCGAGGGAACGGATAACAGGCTTTTCCGGTCTGGAATGGTCGTTGTGATAGATCGACGGCCGCGCGCCGCCAAGCTGCTCGGCCGCCGCCGCCATGCCGCCTTCGAACTGGTAATAATCGTCGCTGTCGAGCAGGTCGTGTTCGCGATTGTCCTGATTCTGCACGACCGCCTGGATCGAACGCAATCTTTCCTCGAAGACGCCGCGCTCTGCCCTGCCCTCCTCGCCGGCGCCATAGGCATAGCTGCCCCAGACGAGATAGGCCTCGGCCAGATCCGCGCGCCGCTCCCAGCCTTTTTCGTCGATGAGAGCCTGCAGACCGGCGCCGTAAGCGCCGGGCTTGGAGCCGAAGATGCGGTATCCGGCCCTGCGGCTGGCGGAGACCGTATCGAGGCCGGCTGCTTCCAGCCGCGCGATCTCGCCGCGCATACGCGCCGCAATCGGATTATCCGTCTCATCCTCTTCGAGCATGCCGACGGCGCGGATCGCCTTGTCGAACAAGGCGATCTGTTCGGGAAAAGCATCGCGGAAAAAGCCCGAGATGCGCAGCGTGACATCGACTCGCGGCCGCCGCAGCATGGCCGGCGGGATGATCTCGTATCCGGTGACGCGGCGCGAGGTCATGTCCCAGATAGGCTTGACGCCGATCAGCGCCAGCGCCTGCGCGACATCGTCGCCGCCCGTTCTCATGTTCGACGTGCCCCAGGCTGTCAGGCCGAAGGAAACGGGCCATTCGCCGTGATCCTGAACATAGCGGCGGATCAGCAATTCGGCCGATTTCCGGCCAAGCTCGTAAGCTGCCGGCGTCGGTACGGCGCGGCTGTCGACGGAGTAGAAATTCCGCCCCGTCGGCAGAACATCCGGCCGGCCGCGCGTCGGCGCGCCGGAAGGACCGGGCGGCACGAAACGGCCATCTAGGCCCTTGAGCAGAGCCGAAATTTCGGCATCGCCGCAAGCGAGGATGGAAGGTTGGAGCTTTGAGGCTATCTCGCCCAGAACGATGCGTGTATGTGCCCAGCCCTCGGGGCAAGTTATTTCACCCGAGACCAATTGTGCAGCCAGCAATTCGATGCGTTCGACCGTATCGCCTTGCGTGCGCCAGGGCGCCTCGGCAACCTCCTGGAGGATAGAGGGTCGCAGGCCATTCCATTCGGCGGCCATGTCGCAGTCCAGCGGGTCGAATGGTTTGCTTGGAGAGATACCCCCCTCTGTCAGCGTTGCTGACATCTCCCCCACAAGGGGGGAGATTGAAGGGAGTATGCCGCTCCGCTCTCCCGATCCATCACCAATAGTTACAACGGCCTCGACATCAGTTTGATACGAGCGAGCGCCATGGGTTAACGATCTCCCCCCTTGTGGGGGAGATGTCGCGAGAGCGACAGAGGGGGGTATCGCACCCTCCACACCCTCAAAAGCATCCCGCGCAATCGCCCGCTGCAGGCTCTGATCGCCGCCCTCGCCCAGCCCGCGCGGCACGCGAGCCAGCGCCACAGTCAAATCCGTCAGCAGCCTTCCGGAAGGCGAAACGCCGAAGATATGCAGGCCATCGCGGATTTGCATTTCCTTGAGGTCGCAGAGATAGGCGTCGAGCTTGCGCAATGCCTCGTCTTCGCCTTCCCCCTTGGCGATGCCGGCGTCCTGATCCAGCCCGATATCGGCGACGAGATCGAGGATCTGCTTGCGTAGCAGGCGGATGCGGCGCGGATCGCCGCCGGACGCCTCGTAATATTCATCCACCAATGCCTCAAGGTCCTTCAATGGACCGTAGCTCTCGGCGCGCGTCAGCGGCGGCGTCAGGTGATCTAAGATGACGGCGCTTGTGCGGCGCTTGGCCTGCGTGCCTTCGCCGGGATCGTTGACGATGAACGGATAGAGGTTCGGCAGCGGCCCGAGGATCGCTTCGGGATAGCAGCTCTCCGACAGCGCCAGCGCCTTGCCCGGCAGCCATTCGAGATTGCCGTGCTTGCCCATGTGGATGACCGCATGCGCATCGAAGGATCGGCGCAGGAAGGCATAGAAGGCGAGATAACCGTGCGGCGGTACGAGATCGGGAGAATGGTAGCTCTCCTTCGGATCGATATTGTAGCCGCGCGCCGGCTGGATGCCGACGAGCACATCGCCGAACCGGGCGAACGGCAAGGCAAAGGCATCGTTCAACGCGTAAGGGTCCGCCTCAGGATCGCCCCAGCGACCCGTCATCTCATCCTGAATCTGCGTCGGAAGAGACGAAAAGAAATGCTTGTAATCGCTGAAGGAAAGCGTTTCGCGGACGACGCGGCCATCGTGACTCGAATTTGTTGGGCCTTCCGCCAGATGCCGCATCAGCGCATCGCCATCGGCCGGCAGATCGGAAACCCCATAGCCGGCCCCCTGCATCGCCTTCAGCACCTCGATCGTGCCGGCAGGCGTATCGAGCCCGACGCCATTGCCGAGGCGCCCATCCCGATTGGGATAGTTCGCCATGACAAGCGCGACGCGGCGATCGCCGGGCGGCGTATTGCGCAGTCGCGCCCAGTTGGCAGCCAGCCGCGCCGTGTAGCGCATGCGATCCCCATGAGGCTCACTGGCGACGATATTGGCCTCGACCCGCTCGTCATAGCGGGCGGCGGCCTTGAACGACACGGCGCGGGCGAGAACGCGCCCGTCGACTTCGGGCAGCGCCACGTTCATGCCGAGATCGCGCGCCGAAAGGCCCTGAGAGGACGCCTCCCAGGCCTCTTTCGACGAAGCCGAAAAGATCGCTTGGAGAACGACGGCTTCACCCGTTTCGAGCACCGTCGGCTGGCGGTCCGCGCCCGGTGCCGAAACGGCAAAGCCGGTGGTATTGATGACCACACCCGGTTTCAACTCGGTAAAGACGCTTTCGAGGATACCGACGGACACGGCATCTTTCAGACTATAGGCAAAGACCGGCAGCGGCCGCATACCCTCGGCGACAAGAGCCTCTATCACGGCTTCGACAGGCTTCGTCTCACCGCTTTGAACCAGCGCGCGATAAAAGGAAATCGCGACCGTTGGGGGATTGAATCCCTCCTCCGCTACCATCGAAGCTTTGGAAACTCTCCGCCATTCCTCGACACCGATCACGCCCCGTCCCGGCCACCATATGCCGGCCTTCATCAGGGGCACGGCAGGCATCGGCTTCTCGGCGCCTGAGAGCATCGCCTCGGCATAGGCAAGGAATGCACTGGAATTCGCCTCGCCGCCTTCGATCAGATAGGACCACAGCGCATTGAGATCGTCGAGAACGACATTGGAAAACGGGGTCAATCCGGGATCGGGCTTCGAGTCGCCCGGCAACACCGCAATCAAGGCCCCCTGACGCGCCGCACAGGCATGCAGCGCCTCCAGTGCATAGTGAAAATAGCTCGCTCCTCCGAGCGCCCGCACGATGATGAGCTTCGCATGCCGGGCCGTCCTGTCGATATAGGTATCGACGGACATCGGATGCTTTAGGCTCATCAGGCTCGCAAGCCGAAGGGAACGGCCGCCTTCGCCGTGCGCTGCGGCAACAGCCGCAAGCTCGGTATCGGCGGCAGACAGAAAGAGGATATCGCCGGGCGACTGGCCAAGGTCGATTGCCTCCTCGCCGTCGCTGATCGTTCCTTTTTGAGCTAGAAGGAGGTGCATTGGGCCTCAGAGTACGCAGCTGCATACCCCCCTCTGTCACGTCGTGACATCTCCCCCACAGGGGAGGAGATCATTCCAAGCAATGCCTTACACGCTCCATTCCCCAAACCTCCTGAAACTTCAGAGGTGAGTTGGTTGAGGACGATGAAGCCACGAGCTCCCAATCTCCCCCCCTGTGGGGGAGATGTCGCGAAAGCGACAGAGGGGGGTATCGCACGGCAAAGGCTCAGCATCGATCAGACCAGCGCCTCGATCGCCTTGCGCACGATCGTCTCGTCCATCTCATGCAGGCCGATCACCACGAGCCGGGTCGCCCGTGCTTCGCCCGGCGTCCAGGCACGATCGAAATAGGTGTCGATGCGGCTGCCGACGGCCTGCACCTGTAGGCGCATTGGCTTGCCGGGCACGTCGACAAAGCCCTTGAGGCGCAAGACATCGTGTTCCGCGATCACGCCCTTCAGCGCCTCGACAAAGGCTGCCGGGTCGGCAACCGGACCGAGCTCGACGACGAAGCTGTCGAATTCATCGTGATCGTGCGGCGTGCCGTCCTCGTGTTCCAGTTCGTGATGCGACTTGCGGTTGACGATATCGCCTTCCGTGCCGATGCCGAGGCCAAGCAGGACGGCGGCAGGAACATCGCCGTTCTTCGCTTCGATGATCGTCGGCTTGCGGGCGGTACGTGAGGCGACCTCGGCGCGGACGCGGCCGAGACCGTCGACATCGATCAGGTCGGTCTTGTTGAGCACGATCAGATCGGCGCAGGTCAGCTGATCCTCGAACAGTTCCTCGATCGGGCTTTCGTGATCGAGCGAATCGTCCTCGACGCGGCGAGCCTCCACGGCGTCGTGATCGTCGGCGAAACGGCCGGCGGCAACGGCCGCGCTGTCGACCACGGTGATGACGCCATCGACGGTAACGTGCGTGCGGATATCGGGCCAGTTGAAGGCGGCGACCAGCGGCTGCGGCAGCGCAAGGCCCGACGTTTCGATGACGATATGATCCGGACGGGCATCGCGCTCCAGAAGCTTCGTCATGGTCGGAATGAAATCGTCGGCGACGGTGCAGCAGATGCAGCCGTTGGTCAGCTCGATGATATCGTCCTCGGTGCAGTTCTCCGCGCCGCAGCCTTTGAGCACGTCGCCATCGACGCCGAGATCGCCGAACTCGTTGATGATCAGCGCGATCTTCTTGCCGCCGGCATTCTGCAGGAGGTTGCGGATCATCGTCGTCTTGCCGGCTCCCAGGAAGCCGGTGATGACGGTGGCGGGAATCTTTTCCTGGTTCATGTGGATCAACCCTTCATTTTCAGCGGCAAGCCCGCTGCGATAAAATAAACTTCGGCACTCGCCGCCGCGACCATCTGGTGCAGGCGGCCGGCATGATCGCGAAACTCGCGCGCCATGCGATTTTCCGGCACGATTCCTAGGCCGACTTCGTTGGATACGAGAACGAGCCGCGATCGCGCCGTCGGCAGAAAGGCGGTCAAGGCGGCAAACTCCGCCGCCATATTCCGTTCCGCCATCATCAGATTGGTCATCCAGAGCGTCAGGCAGTCCACCAGCACGGCGCGCCCTTCGGCATCGATCGCGGTCAGTCGCGACACGATATCCAGCGGCTCCTCATGCGTCTGCCATAGTTCGCCGCGGTCGGCGCGGTGCTGCGCGATGCGCTCGCGCATCTCATCGTCCCACGCCTGCCCGGTCGCCACATAATGGCGTTCGAGACCGCTATCCGAAATGAGGGATTCGGCGAATCTGGATTTGCCGGAACGCGCCCCGCCGAGGACGAAAACAGCCCGGGAAGTCAAAGAGGACATGCGCTATTCCCGCTCCCGCGCAACTGCGCAGGCCGGCAGCGCGGAGCTGAAACCGAAGAACAGGCGCCTCCCCGCCGAAAACTCGTCTTGTGCCATGACAACCTCCGTGCTGGCAGCGGAACTCACGTTCCTGGAACAGGCTCTGCGCCCGGCACGCGTGGCAGGTCTCCTGGCTCGCGGATAAAGCGCCGCGACGGGGGCAAACCGAAACCGGTCGCCCCCGACGTGCGCCAGCGGATCTTCCTCGCCTTCCCGGCAATACATCATGAAAAGGCGGACGATTCGTAGAATGAGAGGCGTCCTGCCCCGGCTGATCATGATGCCCCGCCAGTGGCTTTTCCGGCTTGACGCCGTCCCGCCCGTTCGCCCCATGCGAACCACCGGCGGAATGCCATTCAAACCGAACGAAAGACCCTGACCGCTCTACAGTCGCGGGGTCGGCTGTGATGAGAACGCCCGAATTGGGTCCGTCCCTTCACATTCCCTTTTCATCCCATGCGGCAGATCGCCGCTCGGGAACCATTCGTTATGCCGGCAATGATTAGGCTTTCACTTCATTCAAGTCAATCAAGGGCATGGATGCGACGCCCATCGTCCTGATTGCGAAACAGGCAAAATATTCCTGCAAAATCGGCGGCTTTTTTGCCGTATTTCTTTGATGTTAGGAGTTTATAGAGGATAAGTCCTCACATTCGAGTAAAAACGTATCGTCCGTTTCCCATGTTGCAGAAATTCCAACCGCGCCGCCTCGGCGTCTTCTCGGCCCTATTCGACCTCGGTCGGTTCAGAGCATTGCTGCGCCGTGGCGAATTGGGACTTGTTTTCGCCGGCGCGCTGGTGGGGGTAGCCTCCGGTTGCGCCGTGACCACGATGAGCTTCATCTCGCGCAAGCTCCACAGCATCATCTACGGCATAACAGACTACGAACGCCTGAGCTCGGCGGCGGTGGCGATTCCCGACAAATCCGTGCTGCTGATAGCGCCCATAGCGGGCGGCATCATCCTCGGCATACTGCTCTATATATTGTCGCGCACGCGCAAGAAGCCGATGGTCGACCCGATCGAAGCCAACGCGCTGCATGGCGGCCGCATGTCGCTCACCGACAGCATGCTGGTCGCCGTGCAAAACCTGATCTCGAACGGATTCGGCGCCTCGGTCGGGCTCGAGGCAGGCTATACGCAGCTTGCCGCCGGCATCGCCTCGAAGTTCGGCTACAAGATGCAGATGCGCCGGGCGGACCTGCGCATGCTCGTCGGCTGCGGCGCGGCCGGCGCCATTGCCGCCGCATTCAACGCACCGCTCACCGGCGCCTTCTATGCCTTCGAGCTGATTATCGGCAGCTATTCCATCCTGACCCTGACGCCGGTCGTCGTTTCGGCACTGATATCGACGATGATCGCAAGGTTGCTCGCCGGCGACGATTTCGCCATCGACATCGATCATTTCGGCGCGATCGTTCCGGCGGACTATCTTCCGGCCGTCCTGCTCGGCGCCTTCTGTGCCGGCATCGGCATCCTGATCATGCAGGGCGTCGCCTGGGTCGAAGAGCTCGCACGCAAGAGTTCGATCGCACCGGCCTTCCGTCCCGCGCTGGGCGGCCTCGTCGTCGGGATGCTGGCGCTGATTTCGCCGCAGGTTCTGTCCGCGGGTCATGGCGCACTGCATCTTAACCTGTCGACGAACGCAACGCTGGGGGCGCTGGTCGGCCTCTTCATTCTGAAATCGCTGGCCTCCGCGGTATCGATCGGCTCCGGCTTCAGGGGCGGCCTGTTCTTCGCGTCGCTGTTCATGGGCGCGCTGCTCGGCAAGATCTTCGCCTATTGCGCCCCGTATCTCGATCACGCCACGCTGACGCCGGTCGTCTATGCCGTGGTCGGCATGAGTTCGCTGGCCGTCGCAATCATCGGCGGCCCGCTGACCATGACGTTCCTGGCGCTCGAAATCACCGGCGACTTTCCGATCACGGCGCTGGTGCTGGCGGCCGTCATCACCTCGTCGCTCGTGGTCCGCACGACCTTCGGCTACTCCTTCGCCACATGGCGCTTCCATCTGCGCGGGGAAAGCATCCGCAGCGCCCACGACGTCGGCTGGATCCGCAGCCTTACCGTCGCCCGCATGATGCGCCCCGACGTGCACACTGCAAGCGTCGGCATGAGCATCGAGGAGTTTCGCCGGAACTTTCCGATCGGCTCGGCCCAGCGCGTCATCCTGGTCGACCAGAACGAGAAATATTCCGGAATGGTTCTCGTGCCAGACATCTACGCGAGCCCCGTGGAAAAGGACGACGAGGAACACGGACTTTCCGACTTCATCCGGCATCGCAATGAATTCCTGCAGCCGCAGATGAACGCCAAGCAGGCCGCCGCCATGTTCGACCAGACCAAAAGCGAAGCGCTCGTCGTGGTCAACGACCTGATCGAGCGCAAGGTGATCGGCCTGCTGACGGAAAGCTATACGCTACGCCGCTACAGCGAAGAACTCGACCGTCGACGCCGCGAAGTCTCGGGCGAGCTCTGAAGACTCGGCTGCGCAAGAGCGCCGCGCATGCCTGGTCGACACGCTTTACCGGACCAGGCTGTCGAGCCAGGCCGGATCGAGCACGCTCTCCAATTCGGCCGCGATGTCGTCCAGCGCCGTGTCGACACCGGCGCGGTAGTCCGTGCGCTCGCCGGCCAGACCAAAGCTTGCGAGCAGCCTTGCCCGATAGGCGTCGCTGCCGAACAACCCGTGCAGATATGTGCCCATGACGCGGCCGTCCGGCGACACCGCTCCGTCGGGCCGGCCGTCGATGACGGTCGAGGGCCGTTCGCAGTCGGCGCCGCGCGTCACGCCGAGATGGATCTCGTAGCCGGAGAGCGGCACGTCATATTCCTTCGATACGGCAAGGCTGTTGCGCACCGTCTTTTCCGGCGCCATCTCCGTCTCGATGTCCAGAAGACCCAATCCGGGCGTCTCGGTGAGCGATCCCTCGATGCCGAGCGGATCGTGGACCATGCGGCCGAGCATCTGGTAGCCGCCGCAGATGCCGATGACACGGCCGCCCCTGCGCACATGCGCGGCGATATCGCGATCCCATCCCTGGGCGCGCAGATCGAGAAGATCACCGATCGTCGACTTGGAGCCCGGCAGCACCACAAGTCCTGCGTCGGCCGGCAAGCGCTCGCCGGCCCGGACGAAGACGAGATCGACGTCGGGCTCCGCCCTCAGCGGATCTAGGTCGTCGAAATTGGCGATGCGCGACAGCACCGGCACGGCAACCTTCAACGCACCGGTGGAGCCGCGCGCAAGCCGCTCCAGGACGACGGAATCCTCAGCCGGCAGGCGGGCCGCTGCCTTCAGCCACGGCACGACGCCGTGGCACTGCCAGCCCGTAAAGCCGCCGACAGCCTCTATGCCCTCCCCGAAGAGCGAGACATCGCCGCGAAACTTGTTGATGATGTAGCCGCGGATCATCCGCCGGTCTTCCTCCGGCAGGATATGATAGGTGCCGACCAGCGACGCGATCACGCCGCCGCGGTCTATGTCCCCGACCAGCACCACGGGCACGTTGGCGCGTGTCGCAAAACCCATATTGGCGATATCACCCCGCCGCAGATTGATCTCGGCGGGGGACCCAGCTCCCTCCACGATGACGAGATCTGTTCCCGCACGCATCGCGGCGAAGCTTTCCAGCACCGCGCCGAGCAATTGCGGCTTGAGTGCCTGATAATCCCGTCCCTTGGCATGGCCCCAGACCTTGCCCTGCACGATAATCTGGCTACCCGTCTCCGACTGCGGCTTCAAAAGCACCGGGTTCATATGCACGGACGACGGCACGCGCGCCGCCAGCGACTGCAGCCATTGCGCCCGGCCAATCTCGCCCCCGTCCTCGGCAACGGCAGCATTGTTGGACATGTTCTGCGGCTTGAACGGACGGACGCGCACGCCCCGGTTGGCGAACAGACGGCACAGTCCGGCGACCAATACCGTTTTTCCGACATCGGAGCCGGTCCCCTGCAGCATGATCGCCTTTGTCATTCCCCACCACCTCGATAGGCTGCAGCTACTGAAAACGCGGAGCTTCGCCTTGATTTCGCCGCGATCTTCAACCGCCGGAAACGGCCGTGACGATACAAAAATACATCACTTTCAATCATGCTCTATTTGCGACACCGGATGACGATTCCGTCCATTGTTAGTTCCGCGCAAGAGGATTATCTCCAGCGCGAAAACATACAACGAAACGGGCCGATCCGGCTCTGAGGATACCCCAATGCTCTTCATCTTCAACAGACAGAATTCCATCCAGATCGCCTGGAACGGCAAGGTTCCGACGTATCGTCCCGAGAGCCGCCTGCAGCAGCTGGACACGCGCTTCGGCATGATCGGCTTCATCCGCACGTATAATGCCGGCTGAGATCGCGTCAAGCCGCCCGTCCGATGCGTGAGAAGCCGCCACGCGACAGCGCCGGCGGCTTTATTCTGGATGCCCATCGAAAATTGAAAATTTGAGCCTGCGTGCCGCACCGGCCCCGGATCGTTTCAAAACGGGACCCTTTAAATGCGAAAACCGCGCGATCCCGAGATCGACGCGGTTTGCCAAAAACGCCGGCTTCCCTGCACGTACACCGCAAGGTTCGCTTTCCCCGGTACGCACTACCTGATCCAGGGAAGCAGCGGTATGTCCCCCGCCACGCGTCGATTGATAAACCGACATCGTTACCGGAGGGTTATTAAGTGCTTAAATTAGAGTGAATCCGAAAATTTTTTGAAAATTTTCCTCTTTGCGTTGAGAAATCGCAAACGACGCAAATGAAACAAAAAACGTCTTTCAGGGACGCGGGATTTCGGCCGCATGTGACTTCGCCGGTATCCAAAAGCTCGATCGAAGCCGCGGCTTGCCCATTTTGCAGCCGTGAATAGCAGAAAATAGGCTAATTCAGGCGCTTATATCGGCTTCTCCAAGAGGCACGATAACTCCAGCCGGCCGCCGGGCTGTTGATTTCTTCATTCAAATCCTTAGGCTGCCCGTCGTCGATGCAGAGAACATCCGGCCGGGACAAGATTCCGCGGTCGCAAAAAGACCAAGTGCACGACAGCAGCAAAGGGGACCGTACCGGCGTCGTCAGCGGCGTTAAACGGTTGTGGTTGGACCACGCTGACTGGGATCGGCAAACATCGAAAACATTGGGAGTCGATTCCACAACGTAACGAAAAATTGGGAGACGATATCAAATGAAGAAGCTTCTCGCTTCAGCCATCTTCGCCTTCGGCGCCTATGCATTGGCTGGCTCGGCGCATGCTGCGGATTGCGGCAACGTATCGATTGCTGAAATGAACTGGGCATCCGCAGGCGTGGCCGCCCAGGTCGACAAGATCATTCTGCAGAATGGCTACGGCTGCAACGTTACCCTGGTGACGGGCGACACGCAGCCGACATTCACCTCCATGGACGAAAAGGGCGAGCCGGACGTCGCGCCGGAACTCTGGGTCAACGCCGTGCGCACCGCGCTCGACAAGGCCGTGACCGAAGGCCGTCTGATCGAGGCTGCGCCGCTTCTGAGCGACGGCGGCGTCGAAGGCTGGTGGATTCCGAAATACCTCGCCGACGCCCATCCCGACATCAAGACCGTTCAGGACGCGCTGAAGCATCCCGAGCTCTTCCCGGCCCCCGAGGATCCGTCCAAGGGCGCTGTCTATGACTGCCCGGCGGGCTGGAACTGCCAGATCTCCACGACCAACCTGTACAAGGCCCTCGGCGCAGACAAGCTCGGCTTCACGCTGGTCGATACCGGTTCCGCCGCCGGCCTCGACGGCTCCATCGCCAACGCCTTCGAAAAGAAGATCGGCTGGCTCGGCTACTACTGGGCGCCGACCGCCATCCTCGGCAAATACGACATGGTTCGCCTGAGCTTCGACGTGCCCCACGACAAGAAGGAATGGGACGCCTGCACCGCGATTCAGGATTGCGCCAACCCGAAGGTGAACTCCTATCCGGTTTCGGACGTCTATACCGTCGTGACCAAGGCCTTCGCCGACAAGGCCGGCATCGCCATGGACTATATGAAGACCCGCAAGTGGGATAACGCGACCGTCGGCAAGGTTCTCGCCTGGATGACCGACAATCAGGGCACCAACGAGGACGGCGCCAAGTACTTCCTCAAGACCTACCCCGACATGTGGACCAAGTGGGTTTCTCCGGACGTTGCCACCAAGGTCAAGGCTTCGCTCTAATCCATGCTGCGGAATCGGCGGCGGGCCTGTGCCCGCCGCCGATTTCACATTCGCAAGCCGCAAGGGAGATGACGCTCATACCGACAGGGCGACGCGGCGCAAGGTCGCAACGAGTGCAGATCGGCGGGCGCGGATGTAGTAAGAATTCAGGGGCAGCCTGAAGAACCGGTCGCAGTGCTGCTAGACCATCCCGGTGTGAAGGCCACACGCCCGGACCAGGACAGAACCGGACTAAGAAGGGGAAATACATGGCTATCCAGTGTACGATCCTGCCGAATGTGCTCTGCAACTTTCCGGCAATAGATGAATCGCTCATACGCCTTGCGCGCAAGAATATCGACGACGGCTTCAGGGCGTCGGTGCGCGCCTACGGCAACCTCATCGACGCCATCGTGCAGCCTCTGCAATGGTTTCTGAACTACCTGGAATGGATTTTCACCAATACGCCCTGGTTCATCATACTGATAGCCATGATGCTCGTCGTCTATGCCGCCAGCCGCAACCTGAAGATTGTCGCCGGCACCGCGATCTCCATGCTTCTCATCGGCGTCTTCGGCCTCTGGACCGACACGATGGTAACGCTCGCCATGGTGACGGTCTGTACGCTCATCGCCATTATCATCGGCCTGCCGATCGGCATATTCATGGCGCGCTCCGACCGGATGCAGTCGATCGTCAATCCGATTCTCGATGTGATGCAGACGATGCCGAGCTTCGTCTATCTTATTCCCGTCGTCGTGATTTTCGGCATCGGGAAGGTTCCCGGCCTCATCGCCGTCGTCATCTACGCCGTCCCTCCGATGATCCGCCTGACAAATCTCGGCATCCGCCTGGTGGACAAGGAAGTGCTCGAAGCCGCCGATGCCTTCGGGTCGTCGCATCGGCAGAAGCTGTTCAACGTGCAGATTCCCCTTGCTCTGCCCACCATCATGGCCGGCATCAACCAGACGATCATGATGTCGCTCGCCATGGTCGTCGTCGCCTCCATGGTCGGCGTCGGCGGACTGGGCAAGAACACCCTGCAGGCGATCAACAACCAGTTCTTTACCGTCGGTTTCCTCAACGGTTTCGCGCTGGTCGCCATTGCCATCATTTTCGACCGGACGAGCCAGGCCTATGGCAGACGGCTCCAGAAGCACTCGGAGGTCATTCATGGCTAGTCACGCGATCCAGATAAAGAACCTCTACAAGATTTTTGGCCGCCGCGGACGCGACTATGTCGAGCAGGTCAAAAACGGCATGGGCAAGGCCGAGCTCAACGAAACGCACGGGCATGTGCTCGGTTTGCAGGACATCAGCATCGACATGCCTGCCGGTGCCATCACCGTCGTCATGGGCCTCTCCGGCTCCGGCAAGTCGACGCTCATCCGCCACATCAACCGGCTGATCGAGCCGACCGTCGGCGAAGTCCTCTACGACGGTGTCGACGTCTGCAAGATGAGCGAAAACGACCTGCGCGAATTCCGCCGTCACAAGACGGCGATGGTGTTCCAGAAATTCGCCCTGCTGCCGCACCGCACGGTGATAGAGAACACGATTTACGGGCTGGATATCCAGGGCGTGCCGCGCGCCGAAAGCGAGAAGAAAGGCCAATACTGGATCGAGCGCGTCGGCCTCAAAGGCTTCGAAAGACACTATCCGAACCAGCTTTCGGGCGGCATGCAGCAGCGTGTCGGGCTTGCCCGCGCACTCACCAACGACGCCGACATCCTGTTGATGGACGAAGCCTATTCGGCACTCGATCCGCTGATCCGCGTGGATATGCAGACCGTATTGCTCGATCTGCAGAAGGAACTGAAGAAGACGGTCGTCTTCATCACCCACGATCTCGACGAGGCGCTGCGTCTCGGCGACAAGATCGCGATCCTGCGCGACGGCAAGGTCGTGCAGCAGGGAACCGGCCAGCAGATCGTGCTGCAGCCGGCCGACGATTATATCACCGCCTTCGTCAAGGAGGTGAATCGCGGCCGCGTCATCCAGGCACAGACGATCATGAAGCCGTTTGCGGGAGAGCCGGCCGGTGCACGCGTGCCCGGCGACATGACCCTGGAAGCCGCCGCCAAGCAGATAACCGATGCGGGTCAGACCGGTGCCATCGTCACCGATGCGGCCGGCAAGCCGATCGGCATCATAGACCTGCAAAGCATCATTGCCGCCATGGTCACGCCGACGACGCACGAGACCGCACAGATGGCTGCCGCCTGAATGCGGCCTCTTCCAAAGAGAAAGCGCCCTTCACAAGGGCGCTTTTTTCGTGATCGCTGCGGCACTGCGGCATCTTAGGGAGAACGACGTCGCCATTGTACACACATAAAGAAATGTTTATATCTGCATTTGACACCCGATTATCCGAGGACACGCCATGACCGCAGCCACCAATCCCTTGACCAAACTCCTTGCCGAAAAGGGCGTGTTGCTTGCCGACGGAGCAACGGGCACCAATCTCTTCGCCATGGGCCTGGAAGCCGGCGAAGCGCCCGAGCTATGGAACGAACAACATCCGGAGCGGATCACGAAGCTGCATCAGGATTTCGTCGATGCCGGCGCCGACATCATCCTCACCAACACCTTCGGCGGCACGCGTCACCGCCTGAAGCTGCATCACGCGCAGGATCGCGTGCACAGCCTCAACAAGACGGCGGCAGAGATTGCCCGTGCCGTGGCCGACAAGGCCGAACGCAAGGTTATCGTCGCCGGTTCCGTGGGACCGACGGGAGAACTTTTGATGCCGCTCGGCGCCTTGACCTATGAAGACGCCGTTGCAGCCTTCGTCGAGCAGATCGAGGGCCTGCAGGCCGGCGGCGCCGACGTCGCCTGGATCGAAACCATGTCGTCGCCGGAGGAAATCCGCGCCGCCGCCGAAGCCGCCGCCAAGGTTGGCCTGCCCTACACCTATACCGGTTCGTTCGATACGGCCGGCAAGACCATGATGGGCCTGCATCCGAAAGACATCCACGCCGTCGCCACGGATATCGGCGACGGTCCGCTCGCCGTCGGCGCCAACTGCGGCGTCGGCGCCTCCGATATCCTGTCGAGCTTGCTCGATATGACCGAGGCAGATTCAGCCGCGACCATCATCGTCAAGGGCAATTGCGGCATTCCCGAATATCGCGGCGCCGAAATCCACTACTCGGGTACGCCGCCGCTGATGGCCGACTATGCCCGCCTTGCCCGCGACGCGGGCGCCAGGATCATCGGCGGCTGCTGCGGCACCTCTTGCGGCCATCTCGCCGCCATGCGGCAGGCGCTCGACAGCTACACGCCCGGCCCTCGCCCGACATTGGAGACGATCATCGAAAGGATCGGCCCGCTGCGTAACAAGACCGCCAACGAAGGCCCTGCCGCGCCCGCGCGCGAACGCCGCAGACGGTCCTGAGGAAACAGAAAAAAGCCCGGTCATCCGGGCTTTTCTCCTTGTGTCGAACGTCTTCGCAGGGACCCGTCCGGCATCGCCCTTCGGCCGATGCCGGAGCGCCGCCTATTTTTCGCCGCCGATGGAGCGGCCTTCGAGGAAATGCGGAACGATACGGCTGTCGAATGCCTTCAAGGCCGCGCCGATGGCCTGATGCATGTCGAGATAGCGATAGGTGCCGAGCCGCCCGCCGAAATGGACATTGGTCTCCGCCTCCGCCCGCTCGCGATACCGCAGGAAGACATCCTTGTCCTGCCGCGTGTCGATCGGATAATAGGGCTCGTCAGCACGCTTGGCCGAGCGTGAATATTCCCGCACCACGACGGTCTTTTCGTTCTGATAGCTGCGCTCGGGATTGAAGTGGCGAAATTCCAGAATGCGCGTGTAGGGGACCGTTTCGTCGGCGTAGTTCATGACCGCCGTGCCCTGGAAATCGCCGGTGTTCAAGGTCTCTTTTTCGAAGTCGATGGTGCGCCATCCGAGCTCGCCTTCGGAGTAATCGAAATAGCGATCGATCGGACCGGTATAGACGATCGGCAGACCGGCCGGCAGCGAGGCTTTCAACGAGAAGAAATCGACGCCGAGCGCGATCTGTATCCTGGAATGCTTCAGCATCCTCTCGAAAATCGCCGTATAGCCGTCGACCGGCAGGCCTTCATACCTGTCGTTGAAGTAGCGATTGTCGAAGTTGTAGCGCACGGGCAGGCGCGTGATGATGTGCTCGGGCAGATCGCGCGGGTCCGTCTGCCACTGCTTGGCGGTATAGCCGCGGATGAAGGCCTCGTACAAAGGCCGGCCGATCAGGGAAATCGCCTTCTCTTCGAGATTTGCCGGAAGACGGCCCGCCATTTCCGCCGCCTGCTCCGCAATCAGCGCCTTCGCGTCAGCCGGAGAAAGGCGACGGTTGAAGAATTGCGAGATCGTGCCGAGATTGATCGGCATCGAATAAACCTGATCGCGGTAGGTCGAATAGACGCGGTGCCTGTAGTCGGTGAACGCCGTAAACCTGTTCAGATAGGCCCAGACCGCTTCATTCGGCGTGTGGAAAAGATGCGCGCCGTAGCGATGAACCTCGATGCCGGTCTCGCCGTCGAACTCGCTATAGGCATTGCCGCCGATATGGTTGCGCCGGTCGATCAGAAGCACATTCTTCTGCAACTCGTTCGCCACCCGCTCCGCAATCGTCGCGCCATAGAACCCCGCGCCGACGATCAACAGGTCTGCCTTGGAAAAATCGATCATGCTTTCAAACTTTCAGCGCCGGAAAATCTCGGACGGTGGTTATAACCAATGGATTAGCCGATATGGGCGCCTGTCATGGCGCGTGAGCCTGCCGTCATGACCGGTCACTGCACTCGATCCGATGATCCGGCTGGAAACGCTGCAACGCCGGATATCATCGACATTCATTGCATCCGTCTCGCAGCGTTGTGTTTCAATATTTCCGCCGAAGCATATCGTTGAAGATCGGCGACCTCATCCGCGTCGGGATGCGCCTTTCGCGTCCAAGATGCGCTCTCGCGCACGACCTTGGCCGGCGCACCCGCCGCGACGCAGCAAGCCGGCAGCGATTTGGTAACGATGGATCGCGCGCCGACAACCGTGCCGCCGCCTATCATGGCGCCAGGCATGACAATGGCATCCTGGCCGAGCCAGACATGCGATCCGATAACAATGCTCTTCGCGGAATTGATAATTTCGCCTCGCTCGAGATCGATCAACCCGTGCGAATCCGCCGTCCGGATCCATACGCCCCACGACGACATGAGATCATCCCCGACCTGTACTGAGTTTCCGGGTCCTTCGATCCAGAAGTTCGCCTCCCCGACCGAACTGCCGGCCCCCAGGAAGAGACCCGCCAGATTGTAACGAAATACGGCGGAGATCTGAATTTCCCGCTCGACGGCGGAAGCGCCGATCACCGCGACGTTTTCGTCTCCCTCGAAGTTGAACACACCGCGGGCATTGCTCTGCCGATCGAGAATGACCGTATTAAAATTATGATCGTGAAAGTGAATGGCGAGATTGATGCGCTGCATGCGCCGATCGATGACAATCGAATTGCGTACGCCCAATGGCCCGAGAACGTTGACGCCGAGATCGGCCAAGCGTCTTTGCGAGGCCGGCGTAACTTCGATCATCTCCAGATCGTTCATATCAGGCAGAGAAAACCCCGGCGTATCGATATGGCAGTTATCCTTGAAAGCCGGATGCGCGCGGACCTTTGTCCAGAGATCGGCGGGGGTTTCACTTCGCAGCAAATCCCGGATTTCCGGACGTTCCACCAATATGTGGGCGCATACGGACGCATCTTCCTCGCGCATCATTACAATGAGGTGAGAACCGTCTGCCTCGGATTTGATGATGCCCGACCGCGCCGTGACAGCACCCGAAGCGTGCCGAAAAACCAGTTCGCTTCCCTCGATTTCCCAGCTCGTTTCGTTGACATGCTGGTAACCCGCAATGCCGCCGTCCTGGCGGAAGTACATATAGGGCGTGCGAACATCGCCATTCGGCCGCAGCAGCACCCATTGTCGCTGCAGGACGACATGTCGAATGTCGACGTCTGCCTTCGGCGCGTTCTCGCATGTGACGACGGCGACCGACATTGTCAGTTTACCCCTGGTACCGGGCGATACTGAAACCCGTAGGATTGCCAGAGGGCCGACTGTTCGTTGATCGCGGACCGAATGTCATACGTGGCTCCGATGGGGCGCGTATGAGCAATGGCGACGGCATCTATGATACCCATTCGCCCCGCCGGCTTTCCAAGGAAGGCGGGCCAGAGGTGATCGAGACCGTAACCGGATTCGACATCTTTCATGGAGCCGATGCAGATCTTCAGCGCCCGGCGCGAGAAGAGCGGGCACATTATCTCGACGAATCCTTCGAAGCGTACGACGCTGTTTGGCCTGTGAACCGTCAGGGGATGGTTCGGATGCGATCCTGGGCCCTGCTTCAGCGATGGCTGCGAGAGGTCGAGATCATGCCTGTGAGACAGGTGAAACATCCGGTTGATGTCTTCGCCGCTGCACAGCAGATCGTCATCCGGCAGCCAGATGCGCTCATAGTTCCAGAGCGGGCTGCCCTCGTAAAAGAAGTCGTAAATGATCTTGAACTTCTTTCGCTGCGGCAGATGCGCCAGATATTCGTACGGACTGTTGGAGACCTGCGGTTCCTCGGCTCCGTAATAGCCTATGCACAGATCCCAGTTACGGCTCGCGGCCTCTATTTTCTCGAACCAGCGCGGATGCAGGGATTTCGAATTCGCCGGCACGACGACGAGATTGCGGCGCCTTTCGCTCGGCATCGAGCGGAATACAGCATGGCGCCGGACATCCGCCGATGACGAAAACATGGGATGCGGAGGATGATCGGTGGCCACCAGAAGATAGGTGGCATTGACACCTCCGATGGTACCGCGCCCTGCGAGCGCCACCAGATTTCCGCCTTCGATATGCGCGGCACCAAAGACGATCGACGGCATTCCGTCTCTGTTGAAGAGACACAGCCGTCCACACGTGACCTGCCACATATCCACATCGGGGGCGAAATAATTGCCGATCAGGCCGTTGGGGGCCAGAACCATGAAGCGTGAGAGCTCTCCGCGGTTGGCCTCCCCAAAGCTCCAGAACGTGCCGTTTAATATATCCTCGGTAAGAGGCGGCGCTTCGGACCAGCGAATTTCGGCTGCGGAACTCGCCTCTGAGGCGGACATTTGCAAACTATTTGCCGATAGCGACATGTGGACAGACCCCGGTTCCATACCCCAAAAAAGCCCATCCATAACAAGTGTCCCTGTTAAGCAACGCGCTAAAGCTCGCGTGTGATCGACCGCTTTTCTTTGACAGATTGGCGATTATTCCTTTTGCGAAGCTTGCGATGAAAATCGGGCGCCACGAGCCAGCAAAGCCGGGCACACCGGAAGAGCCCCGATCAGCGGAAAATCGCCCTGCTCCCCATTGCCGCAATTCCCCGAAAGGCGGCACTGACGCCTCCAGCTAGACGCAAGCATCCATCTCTATAGCTGAGGCTGAGCACCAATCGGGTCCAATGAGAGGAAATAGTACGGTGCCCACCGCCACCGAAGCCGATGGTTGGTTCGTGGCCATTTAGATATTTTCTCCGGAGTTGGCATATGAATTCCATTGTTATCGCCAGATACAAAGAAGACATTAGTTGGGTCCTTGAAATTCCGCCGGATTTCGAGGTTTTTCTTTACAACAAAGGCGATCCAATCTCAGATCCTCGTCTGCTCGCGCGGATAAACCACCTTATCGTGCGACCCAATGTTGGCCGGGAATCGGAAACCTACCTGTTCCATATGATCAACAACCTCGCGGATGGGAACGGATTCACCGTTTTTGCCCAAGGCGATCCCTTCGAGCACAGCCCGGACTTCCTGCGCTTGCTGGCTGCATGGCAACATTGGGACGATCTTCAAGCGTTGACGTGGCAGTGGCGAGCAGACCACAACGTCCCGCCTGCCATCATTCTCAATGAATATGAGCGTCATTTGCGCGGCCGCCTGCGCGTGCGCGCCGAGCGTTTCTCCCTGATGACGTGGAACCCGACCGGCTTCTTCGACAAGGGAGCATACGGTACATGCCGCGAATATCTGAGAATTCACGGCAATCTCCCCGAAGGTACGAATATAGCGGCGCATTTCCTGCGGCTTGCAAACCTGAACGAACTCGCCGATGAAGCGCAAGCTCACGAATTCGGTGTTTTCTGCTATGGCGCGATTTTCGCCGCGCGCAACGACATCGTCAGAAAACTGCCGCTGGAAAACAAAAAGCGCCTTCACGAAGCATCCATGGGCTCGGTCACCTATGGCTACATTCTCGAGCGCATGTGGCTGCATTTCTTCGGCACCAAGTTCGACTTGCCGGTTTTTCCGCAAGTTTCCGCAGCCAGAACCGAAGCGTCGGTCGAGAGCATCTCGCCTTCCGCATCGATCACCCATCTTCATCGTGCCGCGGCCTCGCAGGTCCAGACACCGCAGACCATCATCGTCGAACCCGCCAATCGGGGAATAACGGCTGCCGCCGGAGCGGAGATCAAGGATGCCCTTCTGGAGCGCATCAAAGATCGGGATTTCTACATGATGTCCATGGCCTGGCGCCATCATGGAGGCGACCCGGCACTCTTGAGCCCGTATAATGTATGGGCAAAATCTCCGATGATGTGGGCGGAATCCAAGCCGGATTTCTGGCTGATCTATATTTCCATGCTGTTGGAAAACAACGATCCGATCGCAGCCGGAGAAATACTGTCCAAGTATCAGTTCTATCACGGCGACCAGCACATCGAGAATTATCTTCCTATCGTTCACTTCGCCCTGGAGAATGGCGTCGTCAACGACAGATTGAAAAAGGCCGCCTACGTCTACGAATGCCTCAATCGCAACAGCAAAGAGGATATCTTCGAAAAGCTCGTTCAAGGTAAGAGCGTAGCGATCGTCGGAAACGGCCCCTCTGAAGCCAACAGAGGCCGCGGCGCCGAAATTGACAGCCATGACATCGTCATTCGCTTCAACAATTACGCGACGGCAGGCTTCGAGCGCGATTACGGCAGCAAGACCGACATATGGGTCAGAGGCAGTGGCGGCGACGATATCATCGATCGCGTCAATGCAGACGATTACAAGCTTATAATGTGGGAAGCGGACTACATGCACTTCCCAATTCATTTCAATAACTTGGATATTCTTTACCGGTATCTGAGCCTGAACAACAAAAAATGCTCCAACTTTGATTTTGAGACGCATTACAGCCTGCGGGAGGCGAGCGGAATTTCGTTCCCGTCCACCGGCCTGGTAACGGTGTGGAAGATTTATGATCTTCTTGGAAAAGCGACAAATCATGTGAGCCTCTACGGCTTCTCCTTCCAGGAAGAGAACGCCAACAACAGCTACCAGCATTATTTCAAAAGAAGAGATCCAGACGACGCGCGTCGCCGCTCCGAAGTTCACTTCCCCGCGCACGAACGAGAGTTCATGAGAAATCTGAACCGCACGTTCAGCACGCAAAACACGGCGAGACAGTTCAGTTACTCCTGAACGGATCATTGATTTCAGAAAGCAGAAATAGGCCTGCCCGAGCTGGAAAGCTTGGGCAGGCCGATATGATTTTACGACCTTTTGATCCGGCTCACGGTGAATGGTTCGTACGCCTTTGCGATTCGCTATCGGCGGAAGACAGCAATCTTTGGCCGAATTCCCCGGGGAGCCGCGTACGACTGGCTCGAAGCCGCGAGCCTTCCACGAGCTTGCCTTCCCGTGGAGATCCTGAACTGTCCAGCCCCGCGAAAGCAATCCCGCTTATCCATCCATCAAAGCCAGCGCTCAGAATCGCGCCGATGCGATGTGGAGAAATCGATGTCTTCTGCTCAAGTCCCTGTCCTTTCGATCTGCGTTCCGACCTATAACCGTCAGTTCATGCTCGAGCGGAACGTCAACTTCCATCTGGAGGAATTTCGGCGGTTGAATCTCCCTTTCGAGATCGTCATCGTCGACGATTGTTCGACCGATGAAACGGCGGACTATATCCAATCGATCTCGCATCATCCGGAAATCAGCGCCTATCGTAGGGCGCGCAACTCCGGTTTCATCAGCAATTACGCCTTTGCCATGCAGAGAGCCCGCGGCCAATATGCGGTCTTTCTAGGCGACGACGATCTTCTGATTCCGGAAAAGGTGGTGGAGTATCTCCGCATCATGATGGACGACAAGGGCATCGGCATGATCCAGGCGCCCTGGCTTCTGGTCGATGGCCGGCCGGGCGGCGGCGATATGCAGCCCTTCTATCACCTCTCCTATCCGACGCGGCACTCCAAGGGCGATTTCCGCTCGATGCTCGAATTCATTCTCGAGAAACACGTTTTCCCCGAATTCATGATCATCCGGCGCGACGTCCTGACGAAGTCGATATCCAGCCCCACACCCTTCATCTTCTGGGCATTCCTTTACACGACGCGCGCACTGGACAAGGCCGACGTGCTGTTCATGCCGGAGCCCTTCGCCCGCGTGACTGCCGTTTCCGACGATCCACGCCTGCAACAGGGCAACAAGGAATGCATGTTCCAATGGGACAGCTACCGGGGCGGCCTCGAATATCTCGCCTCGCAGGCGCTCCGCGACAACCGGTATCCTCCGGACTATCGCGGATCGCTGATGCCGCGTATCACCGAGTTCATGCTTCAGCGTCAGGCCGTGGCCATGCGCTTGCATGTCAATGCCCAGAACTGGGTCGAAGCCTATATCATGTATCATCGCATGGCGGCCTACCTGCCGACGCCGCTGCCTCCGGATTCCTACGATCAGATCCGCAAGCTGGCGGGTATCGCGACCGCCGCAACGGAAGCGATCGCCTTCAATGGCGAGCCCGTCATTCTCCAGCCGATCATCGACGACGACACGATCAATCTTCTCTCCCCGTCGATCCGGCAACATCTTTCGAGGGAAACGCCCGAGACCGGCGGCCATGGCAGCAAGCCGAGGGCATATCTCCGCTTCACCGAGGATTTTCCGCCCAATCCAGGCCCCAAAGACGGCCTGTTCAACATTCTCACCTATATCGACCAGTTCGTCTGAGATCTGAGGGACAGCTGAAACGCCATAAATGGGCTTCGCCGCACAAAAGCACGGCGGAGCCTTTCCCGTTTCAGGCTGTTCAGCCGGGCAGCATTTCCGTCACAGCAATGATGGGACCGAGCGGAAACAGGCCATCTCGCCTTTGCCATTCGGGAATGTCGAGACTGGAGATGCTGCCGTCCAGAAACAGGGCGTTCGCACAGCCGAGATCGTCGCGGAAAAGCGTCGCGAAGTCGTGGAAGCGCACGGCGCCATCGGAAATGGCGAAGACGACCTTGCCGTCGCGGGCAACGCCGACGCCGTTTCGTATCTTCAAGCTGGTGCTGTCCGCCAGAAACGACGGATGAAGCTTTCCGTTGACGACAAGCATGGGACCGGACTGGGTTGCGTAGAAAGGCTTGATACCGGAAGCGGCGAATGCCCTGCTTTCCATGATCCCGGCCTTGCCCGATCCGAGATAGAACACCCCGTTCGGCAACAGGTGGAAATTACCCCAGCCCTTGTTGGTGTTGATCGTCTTCAACTCGCGTCCGTTTTCGATGAAGAGGCCGACGGGGGACTGGTCGTCGAGATACATGCCGCCGTTCATGGCAAAGCGGACATAGATGCGATCCCGGCGCAAATCGTTTTCCAGCGCCCGGAACGAGCCATAGGGCTTGCCGCTGCGGTCGTTCTGGAAAATCTGGATATCGTCGGCAGCGGGATCGAAGGTGCACACCGTATAGCCGTCGCCCATATGCCGGACCTTGCGGCAGGCTTCGCCGGCCGATGCGCTGGAGGCACAGGCAAGAACGGCAAGGATGACCATCAATCGAATCAAACGCATAGCTCCGCATGAATAGCACAGGCGTTCAGAACACATCGCAATACGGCAAAACAAGGAGCGTCCGGGGACTAAAGCCGGAGTGCCGCCATATGGAATGCAAGTTGCGCGGCGGGATAGCGATATTCCGCCCCGGCCGGACAGGCATTGCGCGCAAGACAACCGCGCGTCGTGCATCCCGCCCGCCCTTCCTCGGTGCGCAAATGCGAGCGACAGCCCTGAACATCGAAAGCCGCCGCCGTGACGGCATCGACGGGACACGCCGCAAGACAGGGCTTCTCCACGCATCGATCGCATGGGTTCGCGGAAAACTCCGGCATCTCGGTTTTCTCCGGCGGCTCGGCGAAGCCCAATGCTCCGCGATAACCATGCCACAGGCCATATTCCGGATGGATCAATATGCCGAGCGGCGACGCCTTCAATCCCTCGGCCTGCATGGCCCAGCGCTGGAACGGCTGCCAGGGGGGATCGGAAGGGAAATAGGCCGTAGCCCCCAAATCCGCCGCGACAGGCCGGATGATCGCCTTCGACCAATCGTCGAGGGGATCTTGGCGCCGACTGTTGTCCGGCATATCTCGCCATCGCGAAAACGCCGGCCAGATCGAGCCGCCGATGTTGCCGAGCAGGACGACGCTTCGGGCGGTCGTGCCGTCCATGAGGCGTGGTCCCGCACCTTCGCTGAAGGACAGGCTGCCACGAACGAAAACTCCGTGGACGCCGAGCGCCGCACGGAGCTGTTCGAATATCGCAGCGCCGCGGTTCACCGTGGCCCCTTATATGGATAGTGCGGCCGCCAGACCTCCTTCTGGATCAGGTCGGCAACGCGCGTCGCACCGCCTTGCTCCCTGGCGGCCTCGGGCTCTCTTCAGGTAAAGGCGTCCGGCATGGAATCCTTGCGCTTCTGGATATAGGCAAGCAACGCCTCGTCGATCGCCGGATCGAGCGGCGGTGCTTCGTAGTGATCGAGCCAGGAGCGGCAAAGCGCGTTGGCGCGTTCCTCGACCCGTTTCTGGCCCTCGATCTCCCACTGCTCGAAGGAGTTGTTGTCGGCAAGCGCCGAGCGATAGAAGGCGGACTGGAAGTTGGCCTGCGTATGGCTGCAGCCGAGATAATGGCTTCCGGGTCCGACCTCGCGGATGGCATCCAGCGCCTGGCCGTTATCGGAGAGATCGATGCCCTCGGCCATCTTCTGCATCATGCCGAGCTGATCCTGGTCGATCATGAACTTCTCATAGGAGGAGACGAGACCGCCTTCCAGCCACCCGGCCGCATGAAGCACGAAGTTCGTGCCGGCCAGCAGCGTCATGTTCAAGGTGTTGGCGGATTCATGGGCAGCCTGCGCATCCGGCACCTTCGACGCGCAAAGCGACCCGCCGGTACGGAATGGCAGACCGAGACGGCGGGCAAGCTGTGCAGCACCATAGGAAACGAGCGACGGTTCGGGCGTGCCGAAGGTCGGCGCACCCGATTGCATCGAGATCGATGCGGCAAAGGTGCCGAACAGGACCGGCGAGCCCTTGCGAATCAACTGCGTGAAGGAAGCGCCGGCCAGCACCTCGGCCAGAATCTGCGTCAGCGTGCCGGCAACCGTCACCGGGCTCATCGCCCCGGAAAGGATGAAGGGAGAAACGACCGACGCCTGATTGTGCTTCGCATAGACTTTCAGGGCGCCGAGCATGGTCTCGTCGAATACCATCGGCGAATTGGCGTTGATGAGGTTCAGCGTCACGCAATTGTTCTCGACGAAATCGTCGCCGAACACGATTTTCGCCATCGCGATGGTGTCCTCGGCGCGCTCCGGTGCCGTGACCGACCCCATGAACGGCTTGTCGGAATATTTGATATGGCTGTAGATCATGTCGAGATGACGCTTGTTCACCGGAATGTCCACAGGCTCGCAAACCGTGCCGCCCGAAGAATGCATCGATGGCGCCATGTAGGCGAGCTTCACGAAATTGCGGAAATCCTCGATCGTCGCGTAGCGACGGTTGCCCTCGAGGTCGCGCACGAAGGGCGGTCCGTAGACGGGCGCGAAGATCGTCGCCTTGCCGCCGACATGGGCGTTGCGGACGCTGTTGCGCGCGTGCCAGGTAAATTCCTTCGGCGCCGTCTTCAGAAGCTCGCGGCAAAGCCCCTTCGGGAAATGGACGCGCTGGCCGCGCACGTCGGCGCCGGCTTCCTTCCACAGAGCAAGCGCTTCCGCATCGTCGCGGAACTCGATACCGATTTCCTCGAGCACCGTGTCGGCATTGCGCTCGATGAGCTGCAGGCCTTCTTCGTCGAGCACTTCATAGACGCCGATCTTCCGCACGATATAAGGAAGCGAAGGGCCAGGGCCGCCGCCGCTGCGGGAAGCGCGCCGAGCGGCAGCCCCCCTGCCCTCGCTGCGCGAACGCCGTCCACCGCCCTCGTTGCCTGCAGCCGGTTGCTCAATCATATCGTCCATGATGTTTCCTCACTCCTGCGCATGGATGCGTCTTTCGTGACACTATGCTACCCGATTCCGCCGTGCGGACGTTCCTTAATGCGCCAGCAACTAGCATAGGACAGACATCGAACGACATTATCGGCTCCGCGTCGTCCGTCGCGATTGATCCGTGCGACGTCGCATTCGAAAAGAGTTTTAGCAAGCTTCAGGTCTATCGATAATAGCGACAGTGTTTTATACAAGCCCATGATGCATCGCACGAAAACGGGATGGAGCGGATGTCTGACGACGAAATCATTCTCTCGGAACTTTCTGATGAAGAACTCGTGCAACAGATGCACGACGACCTTTACGACGGCTTGAAGGAGGAGATCGAAGAAGCGACGCAGATCCTTCTCGATCGCGGCTGGACCCCTTATGACGTGCTGACGCAGGCGCTCGTCGAAGGCATGCGCATCGTCGGCATCGACTTCCGCGACGGCATTCTCTTCGTTCCGGAAGTTCTGCTCTCGGCCAATGCGATGAAGGCCGGCATGGCGATCCTGCGTCCGCTGCTGGCCCAGACCGGCGCCCCGAAGCTCGGCAAGATGGTGATCGGCACCGTCAAGGGCGACATTCACGACATCGGCAAGAATCTCGTCGGCATGATGATGGAAGGCGCCGGCTTCGATGTCATCGATCTCGGCATCAACAATCCGGTCGAAAACTACCTCGATGCCATCGAACGCGAGCAGCCTGATATTCTCGGCATGTCGGCCTTGCTGACCACGACGATGCCTTACATGAAGGTCGTCATCGATACGCTGAAGGAAAAGGGCCTGCGCGACGATTACGTCGTTCTGGTCGGCGGTGCGCCGCTGAACGAAGAGTTCGGCAAGGCCGTGGGTGCCGACGCCTATTGTCGCGATGCTGCCGTAGCGGTTGAAACCGCCAAGGAATTCATGAAGCGCAAGCACAATAGCCTGGCTGCGGGAGCCTGATTGCGGCAATCCCGGAACCGGAGGCAGTTCATGGGTTGCCTCCGGCCCGTCGGCATCCCAAATCAGTTGTTGGCCGCCCTCTTGACGGTGTGACCGGCATCCTCGGTCGCGTTGACCGCATTTGCAGTATCTCTGCCCATGCCGCGAATTGTATTGGCGCATGAAGCAAGGACCATGAGAACTGCGCAGGCGGCTGCAATTTTGGTGAGTGTCGGTGCGGTCATGGTTGGGAACCCCCTCCAGGTGAATATGGATCAACAAAAAGCGGAGACAAATTCTCCGCTGGATAAACGCGCGACAAAGCAAAAAGTTCATGTGATCGCGTGCGGCGCAATCGCGCGCGAGATACTGGCGATCACCAGAATAAATAGCCTCGACCACATCGATCTTCACTGTCTTCCGGCAATCTACCATTCCTACCCGCAAAAGATCGCTCCGGCTCTGGAGCAGGCGATTGCATCGGCACGTTCGCGCGGCTTCGAGAAGATCTTCATCGGCTATGCCGATTGCGGCACAGGGGGCGCTATCGACAAGATTTGCGAACGCGAGGGAATAGAGCGCCTTTCCGGCCCGCACTGTTATTCCTTCTTCACGGGCAACGAGGCCTTCGCGGCGCGCGACGATGACGTCACCTCGTTTTTCCTCACCGATTTTCTGGCCCGTCAGTTCGAATCCTTCGTCGTCGTCCCGCTTGGTCTGGACCGGCATCCGGAACTGCGCGACATGTATTTCGGCAACTATCGCAAGGTAGTCTACCTGTCGCAGGAGGAGGACCCGGTGCTGCAGGCCAAGGCAAGGGAAGCCGCCGAATATCTCGGCCTGGACTATGAATATCGCTTTACCGGTTATGGCGATCTGGCGCGTGAATTGCCGATCGCCTGATTGCGACAACCATGTCGCTTGCAAGCCAATTTTATCTTTACCGCGATCGACATGCCGGAGCCTCACAGAGATTCAGCTACAGTTCGGACCCGGCGGTTTCAAAGGAGAATGCCCGTCAGCGATACTTGTGGACGAGGTTTTCATGTGACGTCGCTTTTCGGCATATGGCGCGTCGTGGCGAGCGCAGTCCGATGATCGGCCGACGTGCATTCTTGTGTGAAGAGGAGATTTTGTGCATGGCGGATCGCATTGTCGTCTACTGGCGGGATATCCCGGCCCAGGTGATTATAAAAAAGGGCAGGCAGACGGCAAAACGCGAGCTTTCGCTGCGCTTTACCGAGGCAATCGACATGTGCGCCATGCGCACGGGCGCGGCCGAAACCGACGACTATCTTGCCGAATGGCGCAAGGCGAATCCTGTGCCGGTATCCGACGATCTTGAAGCCGAAGCGGACAAGGCGGCGGCCGAACTCGAGGCTGCATACGATCGCGAACGGCTGGTGGCGCTCGTGAAGGCCGGAGGCCGCGACAATGGCTGACGCCGTTCAAAAGCCCGGCAACGCTGCCGCGGCGGCAAAGGCTGCCAGCGGCGCCTATACGCCGGCGGGCGTCTCGCCCAACCGCCGCGCCCGGCGCAAATATACGATCCGCCTCTGGGCCGTCCGTCACTCCCGCTTCTTCGAATGGTTCTATCGTCGCTTCGCCGACGCCTTTCTTTTGCTTCATCCGCTCTGGAAGGCATTCGGCTATGACCGCGTGGAGCGCCCGATCACCTTCATCGAACGCAATGTGAAGGGCTTCCTGTTCGATTGCCGTATGTGCGGCCAGTGCGCGCTGTCGTCGACAGGCATGTCCTGCCCGATGAACTGTCCCAAGCAGTTGCGCAATGGCCCCTGCGGCGGCGTGCGAGCCAATGGCAATTGCGAGGTCGAGCCCGACATGCCCTGCGTCTGGGTACAGGCCTGGAACGGCTCGAGAAACATGACCCATGGCGATGCGATCCTGAAGGTGCAGAAACCGGTAAACCAGTCGTTGCGTGAAACCTCTTCCTGGCTCCGCGTCACGGCGGAGGCGGCAGCAGCCCGCGAAGCGGCGAAAAAGGAAGCCTGACGGATGGCGCAGATCGACGAAAACCCGCTCGGCGTGCACCTGCCGCTCGATCCCCTGCCTGGCCATTACTCGCTCGGACGGCTGGAGCGCGTACTTCGTCGCGGCGAATTCGCCGTCACCGCCGAGCTCAACCCTCCCGACAGCGCCAATCCGGAAGACGTCTACGAACGCGCCGCCATCTTCGAAGGCTGGGTGGACGGGATCAATGCCGTCGATGCCTCCGGCGCCAATTGCCATATGTCTTCCGTCGGGATCTGCGCCCTGCTAACACGCATGGGCTATGCGCCCATCATGCAGATCGCCTGCCGCGACAAGAACCGCATCGCAATCCAGGGCGACGTGCTGGGAGCCGCCGCCATGGGCGTGTGCAACATCATGTGCCTGACCGGCGACGGCGTGCAGGCCGGCGACCAGCCCGGCGCCAAGCCGGTCTTCGATCTCGATTGCATGTCGTTGCTGGAAACCGTGCGCATCATGCGCGACAACGCCAAATTCCTCTCCGGCCGCAAGCTGACGTCGCCGCCGAAAGTCTTTCTCGGCGCGGCCATCAACCCCTTCGCGCCGCCTTACGACTTCCGCCCCTATCGGCTGGCGAAGAAGATCGAGGCCGGGGCGCAATTCGTCCAGAGCCAGTATTGCTACGACGTGCCGATGTTCCGCGAATATATGAAGAAGGTGCGCGACCTCGGGTTGAACGAGAAATGCTTCATCCTCGTCGGCGTCGGGCCCCTCGCCTCGGCAAAGACCGCCCGCTGGATGCGCTCCAACGTGCCCGGCGTCCACATTCCCGATGCCGTCATCAAGCGCATCGAGGGCGCGCAGGACCAGAAGAAGGAAGGCAAGCAGCTCTGCATCGACATCATCAACGAGGTGAAGGAGATCGAGGGCGTTTCCGGAGTTCACGTCATGGCCTATCGCCAGGAGGAATATGTCGCCGAAATGGTGCATGACTCCGGTGTGCTGAAGGGCCGCCGGCCCTGGAAGCGCGAGGCGGGCCGCACCGACGCCCTCGTCGCCGAACGGCTGCACCAGATCAGCGAAGGCAAGGAAGAGAACCAGCAGGCGATGGCGGAGCTTGCTGCCCATCATACGCCGCAGCAGGCACATTGAATTCATAGACCGCCGCCGAACGGCGGAGGAACCGACCGGCTTGTAACCCAATTCATCGCACGATAGACCAGCTATCGCGCCAACTGACCAGAGGACCAGATATGACGCGTACCATCGTTGCCTCAGCCACTCGCGAGATCGTCATCGGTTTCGACCAGCCGTTTTGCGTGATCGGCGAACGCATCAACCCGACGGGACGCAAGAAGCTCGCCGCCGAGATGATCGAAGGCAATTTCGACACCGTCATCAAGGACGCGCTCGAACAGGTCGCGGCCGGCGCCACCATGCTGGACGTCAACGCAGGCGTGACCTCGGTCAACCCGAACGAGACGGAGCCGGGCCTGCTCGTGCAGACGCTGGAGATCGTGCAGGGCCTGGTCGACGTGCCGCTTTCGATCGACAGCTCGGTCACGGCGGCCATCGAAGCGGCCCTTAAGGTCGCCAAGGGCCGGCCGCTGGTCAATTCGGTCACGGGCGAAGAGGAAAAGCTCGAAGCGATCCTGCCGCTCGTCAAGAAATACGATGTGCCCGTCGTCGCGATCTCGAACGATGAAACCGGCATCTCCATGGATCCGGATGTCCGCTTCGCCGTCGCCAAGAAGATCGTCGAGCGCGCCATGGACCACGGCATCAAGCCCGAGGATATCGTCGTCGATCCGCTCGTCATGCCGATCGGCGCGCTGGGCGACGCCGGCCGTCAGGTCTTCGCGCTGCTGCATCGCCTGCGCAACGAACTGAAGGTCAACACCACCTGCGGCCTTTCCAACATCTCCTTCGGCCTCCCGCACCGTCACGGCATCAATGCCGGCTTCATTCCCATGGTCATCGGCGCAGGCATGACCTCCGCCATCATGAACCCCTGCCGCCCGCAGGAAATGGAAGCCGTGCGCGCGGCCAACGTGCTGAACGGCACGGATGCCAATTGCACCAACTGGATCATGACCTATCGTGACTTCAAGCCGGCGGAAGGCGGCGCCACGGCGCAGCCGACGCCTGCCCCGGTTGCAGGTGGCGGACGCCGCGGCGGTCGCGCGGCCCGCGCCGGCGCAGGCGCTACGAGGGAATAGCCATGGCATCCGGTCGCGGCCTTTCCAACGATCTTGCTACGCTGTGGCTGCAATCGCCCGTCGTGATCGCGATGCGAATGCAGCAAATGTGGATGGATGCGCTGGCCGGCAGCGTGAATGCGGCTGAAATGAACCGCATGGTCTCGGAAAAGATGATGGCTGCGGCCGAAAGCGCCGTCGCCGTCAACGCCGCCATGATGCAGCAGGGCATTGCGATGCTGACGGCCGGCGCCCCCACAAGCAAGGAGCAGCGCCGCATTGCCGATGCGGTCGCTCACGCCGCGATAAAACCTTATAGCAGGCGCGTTCGCTCGAACGCGCGCCGCCTTACCAAGTAGAAAGGCTGATCCGTGGCCCAAGCCGGCGACAGCGCGAATCCCCTCGTCCTCTTCATGCCCTCCGGCAAGCGCGGCCGTTTTCCGGTGGGAACGCCTGTGCTGGAAGCCGCCCGGCAGCTCGGCGTCTACGTCGAAAGCGTCTGCGGCGGCCGCGCGACCTGCGGACGCTGTCAGGTTTCCGTGCAGGAAGGTAATTTCGCCAAGCACAAGATCGTCTCGGCCAACGACCATCTTTCGCCGATCGGCCCGAAGGAGCGGCGCTATGCCGAGGTGCGCGACCTGCCCGAGGGCCGCCGCCTCTCCTGCTCCGCGCTGATCCAGGGCGATCTCGTCATCGACGTGCCGCAGGATACCGTCATCAATGCGCAAGTGGTGCGAAAGGCGGCCGACGAACGCGTCATCGCCCGCGATCCGGCCGTGCACATGTGCTATGTCGAGGTCGAAGAGCCGGATATGCACAAGCCGCTGGGGGATCTGGATCGCTTGAAGGCGGCAATCGCGGCGGATTGGAAATACGACAATCTCGAAGTGGATTTTCACCTCATTCCGCAGGTGCAGTCAATTCTGCGCAAGGGCGAATGGAAGGTGACGGCGGCGATCCATCGCGACCAGGACAACGAGCGCCCTCGCCTGATCGCGCTCTATCCCGGCCTGAAGAACGAAGCCTATGGCATTGCCTGCGATATCGGCTCGACAACCATCGCCATGCATCTTTCGTCGCTGCTATCGGGCAGAACCGTCGCATCCGCCGGCGCCTCGAACCCGCAGATCCGCTTCGGCGAGGATCTAATGAGCCGCGTCTCCTATGTGATGATGAACCCCGATGGCCGCGAGGCCATGACCAATGCGGTTCGCGAAGCCTTGAACGGCTTGATCGACAAGGTCTGCGCCGATGGCGGCGTGTCGCGCGACGATATTCTGAACGCCGTCTTCGTCGGCAACCCGATCATGCACCACCTCTTTCTCGGCATCGACCCGACCGAGCTTGGCGGCGCGCCCTTCGCGCTCGCCGTCTCGGGTGCCGTGCATCTGAAATCGGCTGAGATCGGACTGCCGATGAATGCCGGGACACGCATCTACATGCTGCCATGCATCGCCGGCCACGTCGGCGCCGATGCCGCCGCCGCCACGCTCGCCGAGGGGCCGCATCGCCAGGACGAGATGATGCTGCTGGTCGACATCGGCACCAATGCCGAGATCGTACTCGGCAATCGCCATCGCGTCGTCGCCGCCTCCTCGCCGACCGGGCCTGCTTTCGAGGGCGCCGAGATTTCCAGCGGCCAGCGCGCGGCCCCGGGTGCGATCGAGCGGGTGCGGATCGATCCCGTGACGCTGGAGCCGCGCTATCGCGTGATCGGCATCGAGCCATGGTCGGATGAGCCGGGCTTCGAGGACGCCGCAGCCAAGATCGGCGTGACCGGCATCTGCGGCTCCGCCATCATCGAGGTCGTGGCGGAAATGTTCCTGACCGGCATCATCTCCGAAGATGGCGTGGTCGACGGCGCAATGGCGGCGCGCTCGCCGCGCATCCTGCAGAATGGCCGCACTTATTCCTATCTGCTGCGCGATGGCGAGCCGCGCATCACGGTTACGCAAAACGATATCCGCGCGATCCAGCTGGCCAAGGCCGCGCTCTACGCCGGCGTCAAGCTGCTGATGGACAAGCAGGGTATCGATCACGTCGACCGCATCGGCCTTGCCGGCGCCTTCGGTACTTTCATCGATCCGAAATACGCGATGGTGCTGGGGCTTATTCCCGACTGCTCGCTCGACAAGGTGAAGGCTGTCGGCAATGCCGCCGGAACCGGCGCGCGCATGGCGCTGCTCAATCGCGGCCATCGCCGCGAGATCGAGGAAACCGTCAGGAAAATCGAGAAGATAGAGACGGCGCTTGAATCAAAGTTTCAGGAGCATTTCGTCTACGCCATGGCCTTGCCCAACAAGGTGGACAGCTTCCCGGAACTCTCCAAGGTCGTGACTCTGCCGGAGCGCAAGCAGGTTTCCGATGATGGCGGAGAAGGCGGCGGCCGCAGGCGTCGCCGCAGCCGCGAGTGAGATGCAAACGGCCGCCGTTCACGCGGCCATCTTGCGTCCGATCTCGATGAAGGCCTGACGAATGCTGTCGGCCACCGCCTTCATCGGCCCCGTCATCTGCGATGCCGTCAGCAGGCGGATATCGAATGGCGTCAGTTCCGGCAGACCTTCATTCGGACCGAGGATTTCCATATCCTCCGTGACGTAGGACCGCGGAAACGGCGCAATGGCGAGATCCGAAACCACGGCGGCGCGCTGCGCCATCGTGTGGGCGCTGAGATAAGAGACGCGGTAGGGGCGCTTGTGCCGCTCCAGTTGCGCCATCGCCTCGGAACGCCAGATACAGCCCTCTTCCCAGATGGAAATAGGCAGGGGATCGCGGCGATAGGCCGTGCCGCACTTGGCGCCGGCCCAGACGAGACGCTCCGTATAGATGACCTCCCCTTCCGTCGGGAAGGGTCGCGTCGCACAGTTGATCAGCGCAAGATCAAGCCGCTGTTCCTCGATGCGCTTCTTGAGCTGGATGCTCATATCGACGACGACATCCACCATGATGCCCGGATAGCTCTCCGAAAAATTCTTCAGGATCGTCGGCAACAATCGCTCGCCGATATCATCGGGAGCGCCGAGCCGGACCACACCGCTCAGCTCGGGCATGATGAAGCGCGACACGGCCTCGTTGGAGAGCGCCAGAATGTTGCGGGCATAGGAAAGCAGCATCTCGCCGTGCTGCGTCAGGCTCACGGAGCGCGCATCGCGCAGAAACAGCATCACGCCGAGCTGCTCTTCCAGCTTCTTGATCTGCATCGAAACGGCCGATGGCGTGCGAAAGACGGCATCCGCGGCGGTGGAGAAATTTCCCGTCTCGGCAATCGCGACGAAGGTGCGCAGAACTTCATTGTCAAGCAACGGTATGGGCCGGCGAAACGGAGCGGTCATATCGGCTACCTTTCAATTTTTCTGATCTTAAGCACCATATCATTTCATTTGTCTGAATGTCAACGAAGCATCATATTAGCCGTAATGGAAACTCATCCAGGCAGCCGTAAGGAGTAAAAATCATGGCTGGCACCGCACTCAGCGAAGCCTCTCGTCTTTTCACCCTCTTGCACGTCCGGAAAATTCAACGAATGGCCCAGCATACGCTGGATGAGATCGCGGCGCACTTTCCCGCGCATCTGATCGATGACGTCAATGCGCGCGGCCTTCCGCCGGATCGCACTTTGACCACCGCCGAGCGAAAGCCGGGCAAGGTGCTTTCGTTCAAGAATACTAATGGCAGCCATAAGATCTATTCGTTTGATTGATGAGTGCGCCGGATCCATATCTGCGCTCGTGGACGTGACATTTTGAGCGGTTGACACAGAAAGGAACATGGAAATGACAACGATCAGTTATAGACATAGCGGCAGGTTGCCGAATGCGCTGCCGTCCGGCGATGCTTACGTGCCCTTCTTCTCGCGCATTGCCCGCCACTGGCATCAATGGCGTTCGCTTCGCGAACTTGAGTCGCTTTCCGACGACGTTCGCAAGGATCTAGGGTGGCCGGCCGCAAACGAAGGCAAAAATTCGCAGGCCATGCGATGATCGTGGCAGACCTTGAACGCGGAAGGCGACGCTCAACCCCAACGAGTGTCGCCTTTTGAACATTCTGCTTCCAGACGCGCATTTCGATTTAATCTTGAGAACTGCCCCCATATATATTTAGCTGCTCAAGCATATTGCCTGCCTCCCCTCTACCTCCCCTTCCAGAGCCGCATTTTTCAGAGCAGGCGCAAATATCTCTTTGCGGCCGCGATTATCCATGCCAATGTCGCTAATAGACCATCGAGCCGCCGTATTTGACGCAAGGAATACGCAACGGCCCCGGAGCATGGGATTTTCACATTATGAGCAAGACCCCGATCAAGACGCGTTCCCTGGTTTTCTTCCTTGTTCCGCATTTCACCATGCTGCCGTTTTCCGCCGCGATCGAGACGCTGCGGATAGCCAATCGCATGCTGGGCTATCCCGCCTATACATGGCGGCTCGCCTCCACGGACGGTCAGAAAGTCTATTCTTCCAGCGGCATCGGACTGGAGGTGAATTCCTCCCTCGCCGATGAGCGCCGCTATCTCGGCGGCGAGAACCGCCCGAACATGGTGCTGGTCTGTTCCGGCATCTATGTCGAGGAGTTCCACAACAAATCGGTCAATGCCTGGCTGCGCGAGACGTATAATCGCGGCGTCGCGGTCGGCAGCCTCTGTACGGGCGCCCATGTGCTTGCCCAGGCCGGCCTGTTGAACGGCAAGCGCTGCGCGATCCATTGGGAGAACCTGCCGGGTTTCTCGGAGACCTTCCCGCAGGCGGAGGTCTATGCCGATCTCTACGAGGTCGACAGCAATATCTACACCTGCGCCGGCGGAACGGCCTCGCTCGACATGATGCTGAACCTGATCGGCCAGGATTTTGGTGAAAACCTCGTCAATCGCGTCTGCGAGCAGCAGCTGACCGATCGTGTCCGCAGCCCGCACGATCGCCAGCGCCTGCCGCTGCGGGCCCGCCTGGGCGTGCAGAACGCCAAGGTCCTCTCGATCATCGAGTTGATGGAAAGCAACCTTGCCGAACCGCTGTCGCTTCTGGAAATCGCCGACGACGCCGGTCTGTCGCGCCGCCAGATCGAACGACTTTTCCGGCAGGAGATGGGCCGCTCGCCGGCCCGCTACTACCTCGAAATCCGGCTGGATCGCGCCCGTCACCTGCTCGTGCAGTCCTCCATGCCGGTCGTGGAAGTGGCGGTCGCCTGCGGCTTCGTATCCGCGTCGCATTTCTCCAAGTGTTATCGCGAATTGTACAACCGATCGCCACAGCAGGAGCGCGCCGAGCGCAAGCTCACGATGTCGACGAACCGAACCGGCATCGTCGTCTGAGACGGGAAACAAGGCAATCAGATCGAGGAAGGGGCGGCCTATTCGGCCGCCTCTTCCGTCATCTTGAAGTCGGAAAAGACCTGATTGCGGCCATTGTGCTTGGCCATGTAGAGGAACTGGTCGGCAGCGTTGAGATAATTGTCGAAGGATTCATATCCGCCGATTTCGGCCACGCCGATGGAAACCGTTACCGACAGCTCCTCGTCGTCGGCATGAACCTTCAGATCCGCCAGACTGAGGCGAACCTCGTCGCACAGCATGGTTGCGGCGCGCGAATCCATTTCCGTGAAAAGAATGGCGAACTCCTCGCCTCCGAGGCGGGAAAGCAGATTGTCGGTGCCATCCAGAAGCTCATGAAGCCTGCCGGCAACGGCTTTCAGCACCTGATCGCCGATCTCATGCCCATAAGTGTCGTTCAGATTCTTGAAATGGTCGATATCGAGAATCGCAACCGAGCTCGGACGCCGGCGGCGCAGACACTCGTTCACCAGCCGCGGGCCGTGATCGTAGAAATAGCGCCTGTTATAGAGACCCGTCAGATAGTCGCTCGCCGCCGCCGCACGCAACTGCTTCAGTTGCGACAATGTCTCGACATTCAATGCGATGCGGCATTGCAGTTCTTCCGGGACGAAGGGGCGATAGATGAAGTCGCTGGCGCCCGCCTTCAGAAAGGTCGCAGACAGCAAACGATCGTTGGAAGATGAAATGCCGATGATCCGCATCCGGTCCGAGCCGAAGCGATGACGAATGCGGCGTGTCAGCTCATGGCCGTTCATGTCCGGCATGTTATAGTCGGTAACGACCACCTCGATATCGTCGAACGCTTCGAGCATCGCCAAAGCTTCGACACCCGTGCCGGCTTCTGCGACCTTGAACTGCTGGGCGTGAAGCAGATCCGTCAGCATCTGCCGGGCTGACGGCACATCATCCACAACCAGAACGCGCGTCGATCGGTTGGCGATGGCACGCCTGACGGACGAAACAAGATTGTCGAGCGCAAACTCGCCATCCTTGAGCACATAGTCGACGACGCTGCGCTCCATGATGCGGTTGCGCGTCGTCATATCGAACGATGCCGTAAAAACGATCGTCGGAATGCCGTGGGCGACGGCGACGTCCAGCGCCTCTCCATGAGCGGCGTCGGGGAGGTTGAGGTCGATCACCGCCATGGTGAAGCTGAGACTTGCATCGGCCAGCGCCATGTTCAGCATCTTCAGCGAGGAGCAGTGGATGACGGCAAGCCCGAGCTCGGTTTCGAACCGGTGCGACAGCACGGCCGAAAACATGCGTGAATCCTCGACCAGAAGTATCTTCTGGCTGCCGTTGCGATGGCCAACGCCACCGCTAAGGGATCCCGCATGCAGTACCATTTCCCTTCAATTCCTCCCGCATCCCCGGATGCATGAATATTCAGTCAATCGCAGGCCTGCCTAAACCGTCTTTCCCGCCATCCTGAACAGGATTCGTGAAAAAATTGGAACCATAGATTGCGGAGATTTACATAAAAATGATTTTTCCTCACATTTCCCGACGTCGACCTTAGCCAACTGCGCAGGAACTAGGCGACGTCTCTGACCTGACGCGCCGCCCGGATCTGTAGCAGGGTATCGAGATTTTGATTCACGCGGCAGTAGAATTCCTCATCGATGAACGGCCGCAGGATGAAATCGTTGCCGCCCGCCTTGAGAAAGCGGGCCGAGAGCAGCCGGTTGCTGGATGAGGAGACGCCGATGATGCGCAGCTCGTGCGAGCCGGTTGTGGAGCGAATGCGCCGCGTCAGCTCGAAGCCGTCCATGTCGGGCATATTGTAATCCGTGACCATGAGGCCGATATCCGGATTGGCTTTCAGGATTTCGAGCGCCTTGGCGCCGCTCTCCGCGACGCTGACACGGAAATTATAACGCTTCAGCCGGCTCGACAGCAGGGCGCGCGCCGTCGCGCTGTCGTCGACGATCAGGACGTGATGACGATGATTGGTCAGGAACCGGCAGATCGACTCCGCCAGCATGTCGACCGCAAACACGTTGTCCTTGAGAATATAATCCACCACGTCCTTGGCGATCAGTTCGTCGCGCATGCCTTCCAGAAAGGTGCCGGTAAAAGCGATCGTGGGGATGCTGAGGTCAAGCAGATAGGCCAGGGCCTCTCCTTTTTCGGCCCCGGGCAGATTCATGTTCGAGATCGCCAGCTTGATCGGCTCAGACGACTTGTCGTATGCGAGTTGCAATTCCTCGAAAGTGCGGCAAATCTCGACATCGATGTCCAGAAGCTCCTTCAGCCTCGCGCCGATCATCGACGTAAAGAGATTGGAATCCTCGACGAGCAGAATGCGCGGCCCGGCGAGCGACGCACCGGAATATTGCATTCCGGAAACACCCAGAAATGGCATAATGAAAACCTGTTTTGAAAAATCATCCCCTCGATAATCTTTCTAGAACAAAGGCTTTGCGTATTTGTTAAGCCGACTGGTTTCCCGGAGATGAAGAGATGGCCGCGCGCTGGCAGGCGTGCTTTCGCGCCGCATGCCTCCCCGTTCGCGATGGTCACACAAGCGCCTTCACCGGCCCCTGATCATTGCGCCGTCGTCCTGCCGCGGCGTCGGCCAGTGGCTTTCGCCTCGGGCGCATCTTCTGCGGTCGGCAAAGCAGGAGGTTCCGGCCTGTCGTCTTCCGCTTGCGCCTGCGGGCCGTCGGCGGAATCCGTCAACTCATCGGCGGCAAGATCCGCATGCCTGCCCGGTCTGCCGTCGCGAACGATATGCAGTTCCTGATGCGGATAGGGAATGGAAATCCCCTCCTCCTTGAACCGCTTCAGAATTTCGATGCGCAGATTGTTGCGGATCTCCATGCCGTCGGAAAGATCGGACAGGTAGAAACGCATTTCGAAGTCGAGCGACGAGGGACCGAAGCGCAGGAATTCCACATGCGGCTCGGGATTCCTGAGAACCTTGGGAACCGCACGCACAAGCTCCAGCAGGATGTCCATGACCTTGCGCGGATCGGCGTCATAGCTGACCGATACCGGGATTTCCGAGCGGGCGAGCCTGTTGCGATGCGTCCAGTTACCGACGGAAGCGTTGATGAGTTCCGAGTTCGGTACGATGATCGATTGCTTGCGGAAGGTCTCGATTTCGGTTGCGCGCACGGAAATGCGTTTGACGATCCCTTCCGACGTGCCCGACACGATCCAGTCGCCGACCTTGAACGGCCGCTCGACCAGAAGGATCAGGCCGGAGACGAAGTTCGACACGATGTTCTGCAGGCCGAAACCGATACCGACCGACAGGGCGCTGGCGACCAGAGCCAGGCTCGACAGGTCGATGCCGGCAGCCGAGATGGAGATGATCGCCGCGACCGCGATGCCGAGATAGCCGATACCCGTCTTCACCGAGTTGCGGACGCCCAGATCCACCTGCCCGCGCGCCATGACGTTGCTGTCGAGCCAGCGCTGGAACCAGCGCGTGACCAGATAGCCTCCGGCAAAGAGCAGAATGCCGACGCAGATGCCGAGCAGCGAGATCGAAATGTTGCCGATCTTGATTTCGGTGAACAGCCGGTAGGCGAAGACTTCCAGATCCTGGATATGGAAGCCCCAGGAAAGCAGGATCAGGGGAATACCCGTCAGCAGGGCGACCGCGTAGGTCGCAAGCCCGGCGATCAGGCCGGCCTGGTCGAGCGCCACTTCGCCGAACGCCAGGCGGTTTTCCAGAAAACGGCCGATGATCGTTTCGGCAAAGACGCCCTGTTTGGAGACGGCCTTGCCGAGCTGGAAGCCGAGATACATGGTCGCGATGACGGCGCTGGTCACGATCATCTGCGTGGCCATGAAGCGGGCCAGCCCGACATAGCCGATGAACGAGATGAAGATCACCAATATGCCGAGAACGCGCAGGATGATGGCCATGCCATGAGGCCATCGCCGCCCGGGCGCGTCCGGATCGCCATTCTTGGCAAGCATCGGCGAGCCGAAGGAGGCCGCAATGAGAATGAGGCCGATCAGCAGTGCGGCAAGAAAGCTCTTCGCCACGGTGACGACGACGGGCGAACCCATGGATTCGCTGATGCGGTCGAAGACGTAGTCCAGCCCGTTGACCACCGCCATGGCCTGCAGGCACCAGGTCAGGGAATGCGCGCCCTTGTTCGACAACTTGACGAGGCGCCAATGCGGACGGAACGGCGCGAAGACGGCGTTGCTCAGGCGCCCGACGAAATAGACGAGGCCGATGAAGCCGAAGAGCGCCGCCAATATCGGCGCGATATCCGGCCTCAGCACATTGAAATTCGAAAGGAAGAAGAAGGAGGTGACGAGAAACGCCGCCAGCGACAGCGTGCGGATCAACGTCGACCAGAAGGCGACGGAGAGCCGGCTGATATAGGGCGGGTTCTCGATCGTTTCGTCCTGCACGTAATACCGGCGGAACAGCCGATACCCGCCGGCCAGGAACAGCAGCGCCGCGCCGATCGACAGGCAGACCGCCGCAAGGAACGACGCAAGCTTTGCCTTCAGCACGAAGCCGATCCAGCTCGTTACGGCACCGCTGAACTTGATGCCCTCCTCGACGAGAGCCGCCCCCGCATCGCCAAATGTCGTAGCGGAGATATCCGTCCGCTTGAACAGCGTCTCGGCAAACAGCTTCCGCCGCATCTCCATCAACTGCATCGACAGCCGATTGCTCTCGCCCGTCAGATTGTCGGCGTCGAGGATTACGGCGCTGATCTGGGAGCGTTCGGCGTTGAGCCTGTCTCGTTCCTGCGTGACGATCGGAGCTTCGGGCGGCTGGCCCTCCTTGGGGGCAGCGCCGAGCTGTGCCAGTCGCGTGTCGATCTCGGCCGTGCGGGGCTGCAGGCGTGTCGAAATTGCCGTAACGGAGCGATTGAAATCATCGACCTTGCCGGACAGCGCCACCAGCGTTTCGTCATCCATTCCAGGCTGCTTTGCCTCGTCCTGGAGCGATGCGTAAGCTTTTTTCGCCTTGGCAAGATCGGCAACCGCGGCATCCAGAAGCCCGTTGGCAAGCGGCGCCGGCTGTTGTTGATCCGTTTGCTGCGACGGCTGTGCCGATTGCTGATCCTGCGCAACGGCATACCCTTCGGCCAGCGGAGCGGCGGCCATGATGGCGCTCAGTCCCAGCAGCAAAAGGGGCAGCAGAAAAAGACGGAATTTCAGCGGGCGCAAGCAGAGCTCCTCGTCGCACATAAGTCGCAGGCAATGGATGACCGAAATCGCCGCAGAGAATGGAGAACCGGATCGTCCTGTAATGTGATTGCGAATTTCATAGTCTTTACGCGTACGCCTTGTAAGACAAAGAAAGGCGACAGAAAGGCATTTAACGCCTTATCCGGTCCCTTAACCCCGCCGAAGCCGGATGACGCCCGCCTCCTCTTTAAGACGAGGTGTCGGGCCGATCATCGCCTGCCCGGAAATAGGCCGGAGAAAGGTCTTGGCAATGGGTCAATCCACACCCCGCCCCTTTCGCAGGATCAGGATGAAGGCCACGCCTCCGACAAGCCCGGTGACGATGCCGATCGGCATATCCTCCGGCGCCATGATCATCCGGGCGACGATATCGGCCCAGATCAAGGTCAGCGCGCCGAACGTCGCACTCAACGGCACGACGCGAACATTGTCGCCGCCGACGATCAGCCGCACGAAATGCGGCACCATGAGCCCGACGAAACCGATGGCACCCGAGAACGCGACCATCACGCCGGTCAGAAGCGCAGTGACGACGAAGAGCAGCAGGCGGAACTGCGTGACGGCTATGCCGAGCGTGACCGCCGTTTCATCGCCCATGGCGAGCGCATTCAGCTCCCGCGTCTTCGGAAGCAGCAAGGCAAGGCAAAACAGCAATATGCCGGCCGGATAGACGAGGTGCTGCCATTGCGCCAGCCCCAGCCCGCCAAGCATCCAGAAGACGACGGTATTGGCGGCCCTCGGGTCTCCCAGGAAGATCAGAAGGTTGCCGAGCGCCGTGAACACGAAGGCCACGGCCACTCCCGACAGGACCAGCCGATCGGCCGAGCGGGAGCGCGTCAGGCGCGTCGTCAGCCCCACGGCGGCGGTCGCGACCAGAGCGCCGGCAAAGGCAAACAGCGGCACCGTCAGCAGGCCCAGGATCAGGCCGGTATGCAGCAGCGCCAGAATGGCGCCGAACGCCGCCCCCGAGGAGACGCCGAGAAGATGCGGGTCAGCCAGCGGATTGCGCGTCAACGCCTGAAGCACGGCACCGGTCACCGCAAGCCCCGCCCCCACGAGCGCCGCCAGCACGACCCGCGGGAAACGCACATCCCAGACAATGCTTTCCTGACCGCCGGACCATGTGACCGGAAAAGTGCCGGCATGCAGCTTGTTGCCGACGATCGACCAGACGGTGGAAAACGGAATGGATGCCGAGCCGAGCGACACCCCGGCGGTGATCGACAGGATGAAGCCTATGGCAAGCAAGGGAATGAGGATGGAGAGGTTGAGGCGCATGCTCGAATCTTGAGAAGGAGATCCGCCCAATGATGGATTGGACGGATCGGCATTATCGATAATCACATCGCGTTCGGGTGGAGAGCCTTCGCCAGGGCGGCGATGGCCTCGATGTTGCGCGGGCCCGGGGTCGCCTCCACATAGGGCAACACGACGAAACGATCGTTCTTCACGGCATCGATATTCTTGAAGGCCGGGTTGCCCTTGAGGAAAGCGATCTTCTGCGCGGCGGTCACCTGGCCATAATCGACGATGACGATGACTTCCGGGTTTTTCTCGATGACCGGCTCCCAGGAGACTTCCGTCCAGCTCTTCTCGACATCGTCCATGACGTTTACGCCGCCGGCGGCCTCGATCATGGCCGTCGGGATGCCATAGCGGCCCGATGTGAATGGCTTCTCCTCGCCGGAATCATAGACGAAAACGCGCGTCGGCCTGTCGATGTGACCGATCTTCGCCTGAATCTCGCCGAGCTGCTTGCGGTAGCCGGCAACCAGCGCCTGCGCTCTGTCCTCGACGCGGAAGATCCTGCCGAGATTAAGGAGATCGACGAACATGTCGTCCATGGTCGGCTTGTTCTTCTGCATGACGAAGATGCAGGATTCCGTCAGCTCGTAAACCTTGATGCCGAGGGGCGCCAGGGTCTCCGGCGTCACCTCGCCCCCGACCTTCATGCCGTAATTCCAGCCGGCGAAATAGAAATCCGCATTGGCGCCGAGCAGCACCTCCTTGCTCGGATATTTCGGAGACAGTTCCGGCAGTTCCCTGACACCCTCGCGCAGCTTCTCGTCCAGCGTCTTCCAGCCGGAAACGCCGGTGTAGCCGACCATGCGATCCTGAAGTTTCAGCGCCAGCATCATTTCGGTCAGATTGACGTCGTTCGAGACGGCGCGCTCGGGCGCCTTGTCGAAAGTCACGTCGCGATTGCAGCTGCGAATGGTGACGGGCTCGGCAAGGGCCGCGCCCGCAAGCAGGCTTCCAGCGAGCAAGGCGACGGCAGAGAAGGATATGCGGGAAAACATGAAGGGCTCCAATGATCGGATTATCGAAGGGAAAAGGAAAAACGTTGCGGACCGCTTTCGGCCGGATGAAGGCGGGCGCCGACACGGAATGCGTTCGATACGTGCTCCACCGTCAGGACCTCGGCCGGCTCGCCATGCCCCGTGAGCCGGCCGCAATCGAGAACGGCGACATGGGTCGCAAAGTCTGCGGCAAGGTTGATGTCGTGCAGCGTCGTGATGATCGTCGGCCCCACCCCCTTCAGAAGCTCGAGAATCTCGAGCTGGTGCCGGATATCGAGGTGGTTGGTCGGCTCATCGAGAACGATGAGTTCGGGCTCCTGCGCCAATGCGCGGGCAATCAGCGCCCGCTGCTTTTCGCCGCCCGACAGCGACGCGAACTGACGAAGCGCCAGAGGCTCCAGCTCCAGGCGTGCGAGAGCCCTGGTCGTGACGTCGTGATCCCGGTCGCTCCAGCGCGCCATGCCTTTGCGATGCGGAATGCGCCCCATCAGCACGACATCGCGCACGCTGAAGGGAAAATCTCCCGGCGTCTCCTGCGGGACGACGGCAATCCGTTGCGCCGCTTCTTTCGGACCGATGGACCAGAGATCGACGCCATCGAGCCTCACCACGCCCCGCTGCGGCTTGACGCCGCGATAGAAGCAACGCAACAGCGTCGATTTGCCCGCCCCGTTCGGACCGATAATGGCCAGCCGGGCGCCGGCTTCGACGGACAGATTGATGCCGCTGATGATCGGCATGCCCTTCTGCGGGCCCCAGGTGACGCCGTCGGCGTCCAATCGCGCGCTTCGTTCGGACATGATCGGCTCCTATTGCAGCGCGACCGATCGGCGTTCGGCCGAAACAATGGCCGCCGGGATGCGCGCCAGGGTCTTGCCGCTGAGCGCTCGCGGCCGCTCGCTTTCGCGCGTCAGCCCATCGGGGCGATCCTGATACAGCCGCGCGAAGGAAACGAGCGCGCCGATATCGGCAGCGTCCTCTATGTCGCCGAAGAGGTACGTCGCCTTTGCCGTCGCCTGAAAAGCGACCGTGCAGGGCCGTTCGCAGCCTGCCATGCAGACACTGCCTTCAAGGCTGAAATCGTCGGAAAGCATCGCGCCCGCCTGAGAAATGGCGGCTTGCAGATGCTTCAGGAGATCGAGACCGGGCCGGCACGGCTTGCCGACATGACGGCAGTTCGTGCACACGGTAATCCGGTGCGTCGCCTCTTTTTCCTTGTCCATGAAATGCCTCCCGGAGAATTCGCCGGAGGCAAAGTCAAGATAGGGCCAACGGACGCAACGGCGTCCCCGCCCAACCACTGATTTTCCATCGGATCACCCCGTCCGTTGCGGTTGATATCGTCGATGGCAGGTCTCCTGGCTCGCGGGTCACAACCCGTTCGCGCCTTCCCGGCATAAAGCCAGTGGCATGCTGCGAACGCGCTCTCCGCTTACAGTTGCGGGGGCAGCCACGGTTTTGGCCCCTGATGGGTAATCCGCACCGTGTTCCCTTTTCAGCCGCCAGCAGGATCGATCCGAAGGCGGCACCATCAAGGCTATTCATCTCATAGAAAGCGGAATCGGGCAACGGCGATGTCATGGGCGCTTTCGCTTGTCCTTGGGTTCGACATTGGGAGTGGCGATTTGTTACGTTATTACATAACTATTGGCAAGCCGCTATTTTCCCGCCGTTCGATAGCACCTCCAATGGAAACGATGAATGATCTCTGCCCTTATCACCTCAAGGAGAAAGGCGGAGCTGCTAGACCGCCTTGCATTGCGGATGGAAGCGCTCCGCGACGCTTTCCGCTGCCGCATAGGCCTGCGTCACGATTTCCGGCACCAGATCGATGTCGGGAAGACTGCCCAGCCCCAGGGGGCCGATGGCGAAGAGCCCTTCCGTCGTGCGCCCATTCACCTCGAGCGCGCCCGTCGCCTCGACGGCAAGACCGAGACCCAGTTCATCCGGCACAGCGAGACCGGTGTCGATCAGGCTCCGCAGCAATGGAGCATTCAGATCGGGCGCCTGGCATCGACAGTCGATGACATCGTCGGCATAGAGCTGTTCCGTCTCTTGCCGGCCTGCAGGCTTCAGGATCAGCCCGGTCGGCGTGCGCCGGATGAAATGACCGCGCCGCAGCAGGGTATTGCCCTCGGCCAGTTCCTGCTTCAGGCGAACATGCAGCGCCTCGGGCAGCCGGTTGCGGTGGCTGTCATAGAGCGCCCTGAGATGCCGGTTGAACTGCTGCTTCTGGCTGGCCGGCAAGGAACGCCACAGCGACCGCGCATGCTTGCGCAAGCCGTTCATGACGGATTGCCAGCTCTGGCCGTTTGTTTCCGCCTCGCCGCAAGCCTTGCGGACAAAGCGAACGATTTCGCTGAGCTTGCCGGGCATCTCATCGGCGGGGAAGACGGGATCGGCATTGTTGCGCGTGTGGCTCTGAGGCAGGAAGCCGCGCCGCGAGACTATGGTGATCTGCCCCGTATAGCCGCTTTCCCGCATCTGCAGCAGCCGATCGACGACGCGCAGTCCGCTGCCGAGCAGGATCGTATGCGGACGCGATACGAGACGGCGCGCGCGCACGGCGGTCGGGACATTCGCGAGATCGCCTGCCTGGGATTCCTGATCGGTGACGCCGTAGCCGGTCGCCAGCACCACCATGTCGAACGGCGCATTGGCGGCGCCGTCGCTTTCCACCACGAAGCGACCGCCGCGCACACGGCGAATCCCGAAAACAATTTCGCTACTGACTTGCACCGCAACGTCGCGCCGCGACGAAAACGCTTCCGAAAAGCGCTGATAGACGTAGTCACTGAAAATGCTCTTCGGCACGAAGATCTGCAGGAAGCCGGGGATGGCGGCGGGAACGGCGCTCCGGAAAGGAGCATTGCCGCAAAGCCATTGATTGAAATCGTCCGGATCGCCGGCCGAAACCGAAAGGTCGCGAACGCGGCTGTTAAGGATCTCGCTGCTATGCCCGGAAGCCAGCGCCTGACCGCCGCTGACGCTGGAATTGGGATCGAAAAGCTGCAGATGGAAGGGAAACCGCACTGCTTTCATCAGGGCGATCGCCATCATCATGCCGGAAAAGCCACGCCCGACCACGGCGATGCGCGGCATCGCGTAAGGCTGCGCCGCATTTGTCCTGGCGGAAAAGAATCCCTGAACCGTCATATCAACTCCTGGGGCGAGAGGTGGTCGATCATGCCTTTCTTGGGGCTACACGTTTACAGGCCCAGAAACACGAACTCCGATTTCGGATGCCGGCAGCCGATACACGAGGGCTGACAGAACGCACGGAAACCGCTTCGGTTCTCAACTCGACGCATTCCTTCAATCGGGAATTCCCTCCGCTGAAAGAAAGATGCGATACGCAGATCCAACTCCGATCCAATGCCGGATGCCTGCAATCGGCCGCCACGGAGCTGCTTCGCAAAAGCTGTCGGGCGGCGGGATGTTGCCATTGTCTACTTATTTAGTCGTATATGAAAGCGCGAAAATGCGCATCTAGCAAGTGCTTTCTTATCGGAGTGGAACGAGGTCGAAGATGCTGCGGCGAAGAGATGTCGCGGAGGCTCTGCTTTTCCGCGTGGCACACCCTTCGATCCGCGTCAGGGAAACGGAAGTTCAATGACCCCGAAAAGCGTCATGCCGAGCCGCTTTCGGCGGCGTTGCAACCGGTAAACGACCAAAGGCACGTCTTCTGCCCGGCCACGGCATCTCGGCGGCGCGCTTACAATTTTTGCATTCTCCCCCTATTATGCTGAAAGAAGCGCGGATCGAATAAGCAGGGACAATCGACCTGGAGCTGGCCGAGGAGCGGTGAATGGGAACTGTTTCACAGTTGCACGAACACGTCAGGCAGCCCGCGCATCCTATTCAAAGCGAAGAGGAAGCGCTCGATATCGCACGTTCGCTCGCGACCGGTTTCGCACAGCAGGCAAGCGATCGCGACATCAACCGCATCTTGCCCTACGATGAGGTCGAGGCCCTGTCCCAATCGGGCCTGCTCGGAATTTCCGTACCTTCGGAGCATGGCGGCATCGATATTTCAAACTGCGTTCTTGCCGAGGTCATTGCCATTCTGGCGGAGGCGGACCCTTCCCTCGCGCAGATACTGCAAACGCATTTTCATGTGCTGGAGGCGGTGCGGATTGGCGGAGGCGAGGATCAGCGAGCCTTCCTTTTTGACCGGGCCATCATAGGCGACCGCTTCTGTGGCGTCTTTTCCGAACCCGGCATCGGTGGAACCGATCAAAATGCGCTGCATCTGACATCGGACGGGCGCGGCTTTCGCCTCAGCGGCCGAAGCTCGCCTTCCGCCAGCATTCTGTTTTCGGACTGGATTGCCCTGTTCGTTCCGGACGACCGCAAGAAACTCGTGGCAGCCGTCGTGCCCCGGAATACCGAAGGCATCCAAATCATCGACGATTGGGATGGCTTTGGCCAGAGAACATCCGGAGACGGCACGACCATTCTGCACGATGTCTACCTCAATGCCGATGCCGTGCTCCTGCATCGCGACAAGCTGGCCCAGCCAACGGTGATCGATTGCGTGAACCAGCTTACCCATGCCGGCATCAGCCTCGGCATCGCCCGGTCCGCGCTGGCGGCGGCCATGGCGTTCGTAAAGTCGCAGCCATCGGCTGACGGTGGTTTCGAGCGGGCCGCGGACGACCCGCTGACCGTCACGAGGATCGGCGGGATTGCCATCCGGATCGAAGCGGCGACAGCCATCGTGGAGCGCGCCGGCAGCAGGATCGACGCCGCCCAGATCAATCTCACCGAGGATCACGTCATCGATGCCGCACTGTCTGTCGCGGCAGCCGTTACGGTTACGGCCGATATCGCGATGGAAGCAGCCAACGCGCTGTTTGATCTTGCCGGCATGATGTCGGCCCGCATCGGGCTCAACCTCGATCGCCATTGGCGCAATGCCCGAATTCACACGCTGCATGATCCCGCGCGGCGCAAACACACCATCGTCGGCAATTACCATCTCAACGGCGTAAAGCCGCCGAAGAGCTCGCTGCTCTGACCGGCGGCTGAAGCGGGGAAACGATCAGCCGATCTGCGAAGCGCGGCGGTCTTCCCGTTCCGGAAGACCGATGTCGGAACCGCCGGCAACGAACTGTTCCAACGACATGTTGTCGAGAATCTCGGCAATCGCGTCGCGCACCTCCGTCATGGAACGCCGTACCTGACAGCGCTCCGGATCGGAACAGTCGTCGCAGGCTTCGTAGGCCGTGCGGCTGGCACAGCGAATCGGCGCCAGCGGGCCGTCCAGGGTACGAATGACATGGCCGATGCGGATTTCCGATGCCGGACGCGAGAGCGAATAACCGCCACCCGGTCCCTTCTTCGAGCGCAGGACGCCGGCATTTCGCAATTCGAGCAGGATGGTATCGAGAAACTTCTTCGGAATATTGTTGCGCAACGCGATATCGTTGATGAACGCCGTCTCGCCAGGGCCGAGGCGGGCGAGATCCACCAGCGCCTTCAGTCCGTATTTTCCTTTTTTCGTAAGCATCGCCGTCCGCTTTACTGCAAAGTCGATTATTGAAAACCCGGCATGGCTCAAAGGAGAGCCAACCGGCCGGTCTCGCCAGCATGGATTGCCGAAGTAATCCCGCAACCCGTTGCGAACAAGACAGTAACTCACAAATTGTATAGTTTATATGAGTAAATTTAGGCAATTGTATCGTCTAAGCAACGAATTTGCGGCTTTTCTTGGATTCAGGCGGCGCTACTATCCAAACATGCTTTCCCTTCGTCCCCTTTGCGGTCGGCAATCGCGCCGGCCACCTGTTCGGCGACAAGCACCGCATGCTCGACCACCTCGGGCAACCCCATGAGTTCGCCAAAGGTGCCGCGGGCCAACGGCCCGGAAATGAACAGGGACGGCACAACCGTTCCATCGGCGGCAAGCGCACGCGATCGCATATCGCAGGCAAACCCCAGGCTCGCCGCGTCCATGGCGAGATATCCGGCCTTCGACAGCTCATCGATCCAGGCTTGAGACTGCAGAATGCCGCGATGCCCCGGACCGGTGGTAACGACGACCGCATCGAATTGCTTGCCGACACGCCGTTGCGACCGGCTGAGCCGCAATGTGCAATCAATGAAGCCACCTGCGGCGGTTACGGCCGCAACCGAAGCCGCCAGTACCTCGAGCCTGCCATTGGCGATCGCCCGCTCGCTGGACGCCTCCACCTGCGGCGCCACCCGAAAGCGATGCACATCCCAGAAGGGCCGCAAATGCCTGACGAGACGGCGGCGCTCCCCGATGGGCAATGCCTGCCACAAATGCAGCCCTTGCGCCCTCACCTGATCGATGACGGCATGCCAGCTGCGCCCCTCTTGCTCCGCTCTGCGGATCGCGGCCCGAACGCGACACAGTAGATCGAGCGCCGTCTTCGACGGCCGGCCGGCGAAATCGCCGAACGGTTCCTGCTTCACCGCCGCATGGCCGCGCGAACGCAAGCCGCGTCTGGATATTGCGGTAATCGGTCCCCGATGACCGCGCAGTTCGAGCGAGGCTATGACATCGGCCGAGGTCAAGCCGTTGCCGACGATCAAGACGCGATCGTTCGTGCGGATGGCGGTGAGCGCATCCGGCCGTGTCGGATCCGGAACGAAGCGCGGATGATCGGCAAGCGCATCCTGCAGCGCTTGCGGCGGCAAGGGCGACGGATGGCTGGTGGCGATGACGAGCATGTCCGCATTCACACGCTGTCCCGCCGCATCCACGATCATCCAGCGGCGACCCGCCCTCCGGATGCGCTCGACGCGCTGCCTGACGTGAACCAGCCGTCCATCCTCAACGAACGGACGGATCATGCTGTTGACGTAGCGGCCGAAAACGGAACGTCGCGGAAAAAGGCCGCCATTGCCGGCTACCGCCGCCTCGTCATCGGCGAGCGCATCCCTTTCCTGCAGCCAACGCTGAAAATGTTCGATGTCATCCGGCAACAGGCTCATCTTCGCCGCCGGCACATTGATGCGATGAGCGGGATCTTGCGTATCGTAGGCAAGCCCCGCCCCCAGACGCTCCCGCGGTTCGAATATGAAGATCTGACCGGGCGATAACGGCAGCCGTTGCAGCAGATGGAAGGCGACCGCAGCTCCGGAAACGCCGCCGCCAACAATGGCGATCACCGGCAGATCGGCCGCCGGACGGTCAGAGCCAATGGTCAATAGCAACTCCCTCCAGATCGATCGCCGCGCCAATCCTGTGTCCGTCGAGCAATCATAATTCGCGCAAGAGAGATAACGATATACTCTATAAAATTTATTGACAACACGCTTGCCGGGCATACCGCTGCCCACAGCAGCGCCGGCGGTCAACACGATGCTGATATGCTTTTGCAAACAAGTGGTTATTGTGCCTTGCACAACATTGTTTTTGCACCGCAGGATGTAAAAAACTTGGCATATGCCGCTGGGAGGAACATACTAGCGGTTGTTCTGGTTCGTGTTCTCTGGGAGGAGAAACATCATGGAACTGCTTCATCTGCTTACCGCTTTCGACTATGCGCTGATGCTGCTTCTGGCTGCCATCTTCGTGTTCAGCGTCATGGAAGGCGGGCATAAGAGGCACTGAATTCGTGCCACCGAAGGTAGTCGTGATGTCGTGATGTCCGTCAGGTGACTATTCGCGACGTGTTCGGGCAAGAGCGCCATATCATCGGCGAACCCGTTAGGTTGGCGAAAATTTTATTGTGCAGTCAGCCTGCCATGGCAACGGCACGATATGACGATACACACGAGTCGTTGTCACGAGAGCTCTTGCTCGGCGATTATCAGCTTCTCCGGAGAGGAGATGCGTGGAAGCCTGAGCATTGTTCGCGCCACTCGTCCGGGCGGGTCCGAAAAATCGAGCGGACGCGATGGCTTGAGGACGAATCTCGCGGTCAAGGCAGCTCTCCACACGATACCGCTTCCCAAATCGGCTCGCCTGTCCCAGTCATTAGAATAGAGTGGCAGAGAGGCCGCATTACAGGCGTCCAAGAAGGATTGCCGAGCTTGGCTCTCGCGAGTAAAAATCGTCCGATATTGCAGATTATTCGATGCACTGCGAACAAGGCCCGCGTGCGCCGAGAATGACGTTGCGCCACGGCAACCGCCAATACAAGAGCGGTCGCCCCGACAAGGAATTGCTGGAGTAAACCCCGGATATTCACTCCAATCATCTCGAATATTTCGGCAAGCCTCGCGCAAACAATCCATAGGATATTACCCGGTATCGATGAAAAACATGCAACGCAGGGGGATATACTTTATGGGCTACGATTGGGATGGCATCAAAACGCGGCGGATGAGAAGACTGAAATACGGGATATCGCTCTTCCTCTTTACGATGTCCCTCACCGCGCCAACCATGTTCCTGCTGCATCTGCACTGAGTCCGGCACCTCTATCCGGCTATCCGGCCTTTTTCCTCGCGATCTTGCGCATTCGTCAGGAACCCGCGGCGCGACCACTCGACAGCCTCGCGAAACCGCCGTGACTTTTGCGCACATGGCTGGGCCGTCACATAAAAGGAAGATCGAACCGAAGAGCATTGAGGCGGCCGGCCGCTCGCAAGAGAAAGGCCGGGGCGGGTGTAAGGAAGCACTACCTTGCCGCGCAGGAAGCAATCGGCGCCATCGGCCGGAACGAAGAAAGCGTAAAATGTGAAACGCCGCCATTTGTGTGAAATGACGGCCTACAAATCAGCGCTAACTAGTTGAACTTGGTGGGTGATGTAGGGCTCGAACCTACGACCCGCTGATTAAGAGTCAGCTGCTCTACCAACTGAGCTAATCACCCGCACCGCTTGCTGGCGGCGTGATCGGGCATATAAATAGGATCGGTTTGATTGTCCAGCGGCCAGACGAATTTTCTTTGATTATTTGTCAAAAAAATTTCAGCTTCCGCCGAAAACTCAATAAAATCAAAGCTCAAGAATTCCGGACGCGATACGCACCGCTTGGCCGCCAATCCGTGCATTGGCGATCTGCCCGCCGTCGACGTCGACATGCAGGTGAATCAGCGAGGGCCGACCCATCTCTATGCCCTGCTCGATGATGAAGGGATGATGTCCGTCCGGCAATGCATCGAACTGGTTGATGGCTCCTGACATTGCTGCGGCGGCCGAACCCGTCGCCGGGTCTTCGACGATTCCCATGCCGACGGGAAAGACGCGCGCGTGAAACTTTGCGACATGATTGACGCCGCCACGACAATAGATGAAGGCCGAGGCCAGCGCGCCATCGACGAAAGGAACCGTCTTTTCCCAAAGCTGCGCATCGAATTCCATCCGTTCGGCCGCGCCGACATCATGCACCGGCACCAGAAGGAACGGCACTCCGGCGCTCCAGATGGACGGAACGTGATTCTCGAAGCCGATCTCGGTGATCTTCAGGCTGAGTGCATTGGCGATATCGGCCTTGTCGAGAGGCAGCAGGATCTGCTGCGATTTCCTGGGCAGGTCGAATTCGGCAAAGCTCGGCTTGTTCTGTCGCAGCCTGATGGCACAGCGCACCGGCCCCACACGCTCGTCCAGCACGGAAACAAGATCGATATCGCCACCGTGGCTGGCATGAGCCTTCTCGGCCAGCGCAATCGCCGTGCCGACGGTCGGATGACCGGCGAAAGGCAGTTCGCGGCCGGGCGTGAATATCCGCAAACTGGCCGTATGAGCCGGATTTTGCGGCGGCAGCACGAATACAGTCTCGGAGAGATTCATCTCCCTGGCGATCGCCTGCATGGCCTCATCGCTCAGATCCTCTGCATCGTATATGATCGCCAGGGGGTTGCCCCCAAGCCTGGTATCGGTGAACACATCATAGACACTGTAGCTGCGCGCCAATCCCGCCTCCATCATGCTTTCGGATTTAACCATACCGGCAAGCGCCCCTTGCGCAAGCCCAAGCTATGCCTGCCTGCCGAAGAACCATGCGAGAATGGGCAACATCGCGGCGCTGTAATGATGCGCCGAAGGATCGGCCGATCGGATGGCAACGGCGCCATCGATCTCGTCTTCCTCGGAAACCAGCATATGCGCTTCAATGCGGCGCAGCATGTCCTCTGCCGACCAGGGAAAGCGGAAAACGCGGAAAAGCGTGACCGAGCGCTTTATATGAGTGCCGTAATAGGCGGGCTCGGCGACCGCATCATTCAGATCGAGGCCGGTTTCCTCCCGCACCTCGCGGCGCATGTTGCCCTCGACATCGCAATGGCCATCGACGATATCATTTTCATCCATCGATCCTGCGGCGCAATAGACCTGGCCGGGATTGGCCGTGTGCGGCGCCATGCGGATCGCGACGATCGCTCCATCGCACGAAACCGCGACGGCAAAGGCGAAAAGGTGAAAGCCGCCCGGCTCCCTTTGCTTTCGCCACCACAGAAACGTCGAAAAGGGCGTCAGATACGCTTCCCCCTCGACCACGCCGTCGACAACCGAAAGCCGGTGCTGGAAGATCATGCGGCCATCGAAGAGCGCCGGATTGGCAGCGACCTCCCTGGCCCAGTTTGCGCGTGCCGCTTCCCGCTCGCGCAGATGGAACGGATGCTCGCCGGGCAGGATGGCAAGATCGATGCGGGAAACGGGAAACACGGTTCCCTCCGGCGGCCAGCCGGCCATGTCTTTCTGTTCTGAAACGCTCATATCAAATCCAGTGTCATGACAACGGGGCAATGGTCGGACGCTTTCGGCCTGTCCCAGCCGACGCGCGGATAGCGCTCCACATCCTGCCCCGGAGGAAATATGGTGCGGAAGGGCTGACCGGAGCGGATGATGTCGGGAGAGCGCGTCGCGTTGGCGCGCGCGAGAGCCGGAGACAACCAGATATAGTCGAGCTGGCACAGCCTCTGCTCCTGCGGTCCCCGCGCGTGATAGAGCGTCCAGCGGTCGAGCGCGTCCCGCCGCCGCATCACGTTCTCGACGAAGCCGTCGCGTGTGAAGATATCGAGCGCGCTGCCGCTCTCCTCGTTGCGCGGTTCGAAACGATAGCCGGTGCGGCGCGTGCCGATAACATCGACCCATTCCTGATAATCGTTCATGTCGCCGCAGATGGCGAAATTCTTCGTCGCCGTGTGACCGGCACCGAACCGGCTCTCGATGATGTGCCGAACCGCCATCGTCTCTGCCCGGCGGATCGGCATGGTCGTGTGGCGCCCATCCATGCCTTCGCGCGCCGGTCCCATCGATTTCAGATGCACGACATAGAGCGAAAACGGCACGCCGCCGATATGGAGATGCAGCTCCAGGCAATCGCGCTTGAAGATCTTGTCTTCCGAATGATGGCCGAGTTCCGCCAGTTCATCGTTGAAAAGGCCGAAATGATCGTAAGTCACCATGGCGTGACTCTTGATGTCGTTGAGCACGATCGGCTGGCCGTCTCGCGTCTCCTCGCGCATCATCACGGCCACATCGATGCCGCGGCTGTCATTGCCCTCGATCAGGAATTTCTGCCGATAGCCATTGCCGACCATGCGGTAGAGATAGCCATATTCGAACGCCTGCAGCGCCGCCATGTTGTCGACTTCCTGCAGGCAGATGATGTCGGCATCGGCGTCCGCGATCGCAAGCGCCGTCATTTGCCTGGTATCGTCGGTCGCGGCGACCACGCGCGCCGCTTCCAGTTGCTGATAAACCTCCTCGCTGCGGACATCGAAGAGCTGCAGCACGCGATCCTGACGCAGCTGATTGCGAAAACCGGTGTAATCGAAACGGGTCAGAAGGTTCTCGACATTGAAGGTCGCAAGACGCAGGGACATGAAGCATTCCGATTTATGAAAAGAAACGTGAGCCGGCTCATGCAGCCGGCGTCACCCGGCCTTGGGCGTCACCGTCGATTTGAACTTGCCCATCAGATACGGCCCCGACAGAACGGGCGCATATTTCGGCTCCTCGCCCGCTTTCAGGCAGGAAGGCAGGCAGGCGATCTCGGCAAACCAGTTCGGTTGATGGAAGAAGGCCAGGGATTGGCGGCGCTGCATGCCGCCCTCCTCCGGCGGCGGATTGACGACGCGATGGACGGTGGAGACCCAGCGATCGTTGGTCCAGAGCGCCATCAGGTCGCCGATGTTGATGACGAAAGCCCCTTCGACAGGCGGCACCGGCGTCCAGTTGCCATCCGGAGCAATGATCTCGAGCCCTTTCGAGCCAGGTTGCGGCAGGAGGATCGTCAGGCTGCCGTAATCGGTATGCGCGCCAGCGCGAAGCTGGCCCGGCTCCGGCGGCACATGCTGCTCGGGATAGTTCAACGCCCTCAGCGCGCTGATCGGCGCATCCACATAGGCATCGAAGAAATGCTCGTCGAGGCCGAGCGCAGTTGCAAACACCCGCATGATGCGGGCCGCCAGATCCTCCATCGCCCTGTAATAAGCTTTCCAGGCCTCTGCGAACCCTTCAGGTCCCTCCGGCCAGATGGTGGCGGCATAGCAGAAGCCGAGCGCTTCCGGATCGCTCATGCCTGCCGGAACGGAAAGCGGTCCGCCGTTGAAGCTTTCCTTCAGGTCCGGCGGCGTATCGACATTGCGCGATTTCGCCAGGGCTTCCGTCCCCGGACCGAGATAACCGTAGGGATAGCCGGGATAGAGCGTCTTGGCGCGCTGCTTCACCTCGGCCGGCAGATCGAAGAAAGCTTGCGTCTTCTTCCAAACACCGGCAATCACGGCATCCGCGACGCCGTGATTGGCAATCGCCAGAAAGCCCGTCGAGCGGCATATCCGATCCACCTCCGCGCCGAGCCGCTTTTTCTCGTCGTGTCCGGCCACCTCGAAGGCACCGAGATCGAAAATCGGAAAGTTGTGATCGGACATGCGCGACTCCCATTCGTGACATCGGGCAAATCAAGCATAGGAGGCGACAGGGAACAACCATCTTGTCCCCCGCCTTTTCAAAGCCGCCAGGCCGAACGGATCGCAACGGGATAGGCATCGCCCGCTGCGACCGCCTGCCGACTATAGGCTCGCAGCATCTGCCCATCCGGCATTGAGAGCCGTATGGCATAGCGCTCGCCCTCATAGAGCACGGAAACGACCCGGCAGGCGATACCTTCCGCATCGCCAACCACATCTTCCGGCCGCACAAGAATATCCGCCTGCCCCGAGGCATCCGGCGGCCGGTCCCACATGCCTCTGAAGGCTGGCCAGTCGATGCGGCGCTGCCCGCCATCAGGAAAAGCGAGCGACAGTATGGCGCCCTGCCCGACGAGGCCGCCGACCATTCTGCCCTCGGGCCGTGCATAAATCTCCGCAGGCGGCGCCACCTGCAACAGTCGCCCCTCGGACATGACGGCGACGTCGGTCGCAAGCGCCATGGCCTCGCTCTGGTCGTGGGTGACATAGACCATGGTGGCGCCCGAGCGCTGGTGAAACTCGCGAAACGTCTCCTCCATCTCCTTCTTGAGATGGCGGTCGAGATTGGCGAGCGGCTCGTCCAGCAGCACGACATCGGGCGATGTCACCAGGCAGCGAGCGAGCGCCACCCGCTGCCGCTGGCCGCCAGAGAGATCGGCGGGCCTGCGCTCGGCATAGTCGCCGAGCCGCACGGTCGCAAGCGCCTCGCGCACCTTTTCCCGATAGCGCTCGCCCGAGATGCCGCGCACTTTCAGGGGATAGCCGACATTGTCGGCGACGTTCATGTGCGGCCAGAGCGCGTAGGACTGAAATACCATCGCCATATTGCGCCGCTCGGGCGGCAGCATGCTTGCGGCATCGGCCAGCAGCCGTTCGCCGAGATGGATGGAACCGTCCGTCGGCTGCTCGAAGCCGGCTATCATCCTAAGGACGGTCGTCTTGCCGCAGCCGGACGGCCCGAGCAGCGCCAGGAAACCGCCCTCGCGGACATCGAGCGACAAGGCATTGACGGCAGCACGCCCGCCCGTACCGAAATCCTTGCTGATATGGTTGAGGATCAGCTTCGCCAAGGCACCACTCCTTTCGGCAGGCGCTTGGCCATGATTTCCAGAAGCACCATCATGATGACGACCATGGCGATGACGATGACCGACATGGCCGAGGCAAGATCGGCGCTACCGCCATCATCGAGATTGTAGATGACGACGCCGAGCGTCTGCGTGCCGGCCGACCAGAGCAGCGCCGAAACGGTCAGTTCGTTGCAGGCGATGAGGAAGACGAGGATCACCGACGCGCCCGCGGCCGGCGCAATCAGCGGCACGACGATATCCAGGAGGCGGCGGAAGAAACCTGCGCCCGAAAGGCGCGCCGCCTCCTCCAGCGCCGGATCGAGCTGCAGGAAGGCGCTCATGACCGGCTTCAGGCTGACGGCGAAGTACGCGGAGAAATAGGCGAGCAGGATGATCCAGATCGTGCCGTAAAGCGTGACGTTGAGGATCGGCAGCGGGGCCGCAAATACCAGAATGAAGCAGACGGCGATGATGATGCCCGGAAGCGAGTACGGAATCTCGATCATGCCGCCGACGATACGGCTCAGCATGTCTCTGCGCCGCGTCAGCGCATAGGCGGCCAGAACTGTCACCAGCAGCAGGCCGAGCGCCGTCATGCCGGCAAGGAACAACGAATTGGAAAAGGCCGTGCGCGTCACGGTCTGCCGAAACAGAATTTCCGTGAACGCGTTGAGCGATGCAGTCTTGAAGGTCAGCGGCACGCCATAGGCCGGCACGAGCGCGCCCGCGACCAGCGCCAGAAAAGGCGCGACGAGCATGAAGAACAGGATGATGCAAAGCACCGTCATCGCCAGATAGCGCCATCCTCCAAGCGAAAATGCAGCCGTCGCACCGGAAATGCCGATCACCCGATAGTCGCGCCCCTTCAAGGCCCTGCCCTGCACGGCAAGCCCGGCAACGGCAATGACGGCGATCATCGTCGATAGAACGGCGATATCGCCGAAGGTGCGCGGGCCGAAATTGGAGAATTTCGTGAAGATCAGCGTCGACAGCGTATAGATCGAGGCGGGTATGCCGAGGATCGCGGGAATGCCGAAATTGCCGATGGAGGAGACGAAGGCGATTGCCGCCCCGGCGATGACACCGGGCAGAGACAAGGGCAGGATGATATCGCGGAAGACGCGCAGGCCAGACGCGCCCGAGAGCCTCGCGGCCTCGACGCCATCGCGCGGCAACGCCATCAGCCCCGCCCTCAGCGCGAGATAGACGAGCGGCGCATGCTGGACGCCGTAAAGGAGCGCTATACCGCCGACCGAATAGAGCGGCTGCGGCGAGCCGAGCGGCGGCGCGATATGCAGCGCCTTCAGCAAGGGGCTCGACGGCCCGGACATCTGCACCCAGGCAAGCGCCGTCACCTGCGGCGGGATCATCATCGGCAGCACGAAGAGAAAGCCAAGAAGTCCCCTGCCCGACAGATCCGTCAGCGTCAGCAAAAATGCAAAGAGGCAACCGAGCAAGACGGAAACGATGGTGCCGAGCACGGCCGTTTCGATCGTATACCACGCCGAGCGCCAAAGAGCCGGGTCGGCGATGAGATCGTAGGTGCCGCCCCTGAGCAGCGCCTCGATGCCGGCCAGCGCCAATCGCGCCAGCGGCAGGACGCTGAGCAGCAGCACGACAGCAACAACAAAAGGAAACAGCCAGGCCGGCTGGCTGTTTCCCCTACGCACATATCCGTACATTCCAAATCCGGGCGGATTACTTCGACGTGAAGTAGGTGGAGAAGGTCTTCAGGTCCTGATTCGTGTTCTTGAGAGCATCGGCTGCATTCAACGGCAAAACCTTGATGCTGTCACGCGCCGGAAAACCTTCCGGCAGCGGCGTGCCGTTGCGGGCCGGAATATAACCGAGCTTCAGGAAGCCTTCCTGGCCCTTTTCGGACAAGACGTAATCGACGAACTTCTTTGCCGCGTCGGCATGCTGGGTGTTGGCGAGGATACCGACCGGCTCGGTCACGGCCGAAACGCCTTCCGTCGGGAAAACGAATTCCAGCGGGGCGCCCTTGGCCTTTTCGCGGATCGGCATGTAGTCGACGATCATGCCATAGGCCTTCTCGCCGGAGGCGACGGCCTTGAGCACCGCGCCGTTGCCGCCGGAAGCGATCGCGCCGTTGTCGGCAAGGTTCTTATAATAATCCCAGCCGAGACTGCTGACGCCGGCGAGCGTCTGCGCGTGGATGAGAGCGGCCCCCGAGGCAAGCGGGCTCGGCATGGAAACGAGGCCCTTCGCTTCCGGCTTCACCAGGTCCTGCCAGCTTGCCGGCTTCATCGCGGCGGCGGTGTTGTAGACGATGCCGGTCGTAATCAGCTTGGTGGAATAATAATAGCCGTCGGCATCATAGAGCGACGGATCGTAGTTTGCGGCTTCCGGCGACTTGTAGGCCAAGAGCTTGCCGGCTTCCTTCAGGCGCTCCAGCGTCACCGTATCGGCGATCAGCAGGACGTCGGCCACGGGAGCGCCGGCCTGCATTTCCGCCTGAAGCTTGGCGATGATCTGCGGCGTGCCGTCGCGAACCCAGTCGACCTTGATGCCGGGATTGGCGGCCATGAAGCCATCGACGGTGGCCTGCGCGTCGGCATTCGGCTGGCTGGTGTAGAGAACGAGATCGGCGGCGTTGGCGGCACCGGAGAAAAGAGCGACGGCCAACAGGCCGGCGAAGGCGGAAACAAGGGTCTTCATAAAACGTCCTCGGCTGAATTGTAAGAAGGTTCTCTAGACGTGCGGGTTAACATGATTGTGACAGTTGAATTTGAACAGATTGCCGTTCGTATGATGATTGAATCTTGACCATCGTCGTCCGGCGCTATTTTCTGAGGCACGTATTTCATAATGGGATCGAGGAGAATAGACCGATGGAATATCGCCTGCTTGGCCGTTCCGGCCTGAAAATTTCCACCATCACCATGGGCACTATGACCTTCGGCGGAGTCGGCTGGGCAAAAACCGTCGGCGATCTCGGCGTCAAGGAAGCCAAGAAGCTTGTGGATATGTGCATCGATGCCGGCGTCAACCTGCTCGACACGGCCGACGTCTACTCGCAAGGCGCCTCGGAGGAAATCCTCGGCGAGATCATCGGCGGCCCGCGCAAGGATGGCGTGCTCATCGCCACCAAGGCCCGTTTCCCGATGGGTCCCGGCGTCAACGATGCCGGCTCTTCCCGCCAGCATCTCATTCAGGCCTGCGAAGCGAGCCTCAAGCGCATGAAGACCGATGTCATCGACCTCTATCAGCTGCATGAATGGGATGGCCAGACGCCGCTGGAAGAGACGATGGAAGCGCTCGACACTCTGGTTCGCCAGGGCAAGGTCCGCTACATCGGCTGCTCGAACTTTTCCGGCTGGCACATCATGAAGGCGCTTGGCGTCAGCGAGCGCGACAGGCGCGAACGCTTCGTCAGCCAGCAGATCCACTATACGCTGGAAGCCCGCGACGCGGAGAACGAGCTGGTGCCGATCAGTCTCGATCAGGGCCTCGGCATTCTCGTCTGGAGCCCGATTGCCGGCGGCCTCCTTTCGGGCAAGCATCGCCGCAATCAGGCAACGCCGGAAGGCACGCGCCAGTTCGCCGGCTGGACGGAGCCGCCGATCCGCGACGAAAACCGCCTGTGGAACATCGTCGATACGCTGGTGGAAATCGCCGACGGCCGCGGCGTCTCGGCGGCGCAGGTGGCGCTTGCCTGGCTCATCGGCCGCAAGGGCGTAACCTCGGTCATCATCGGCGGGCGTACCGAAGCACAATTCAAGGACAATCTCGCCAGCGCCGGGCTGAAGCTGACGGACGAGGAGCGCAAGCGGCTCGACGACGTCAGTCTGCCGCCGCTGATGTATCCATATTGGCATCAGCGCAACACAGCCAGCGACAGGCTGAGCGAGGCCGACCTCTCGCTGATCGGCCCCCATTTGGCAAAATAAAGAAACTCCTTCTCCCCTCGGGGNNAGGGTCGGATGAGGGGGCTGCCGGTTTGAACTCATGGTTTCTCGTGCTCTTGGCGGGTCCCCCTCATCCGCCTGGCGGCACCTTCTCCCCGAGGGGAGAAGGAGTTGCGCAGCAACGATTTTATTTCGCATACCATTGCCCTTCTCCCCTCCGGGAGAAGGTTGAGACTAGGCGGCCATCGCCCCGATCTCGCTCGCGATCAACTTTCCGAGCCGCGATATGCCCTCCTCGATCAACTCGTCATTGGCGCAGGAGAAGCTGACGCGGAAAGTATTCGCGCCGGAGCCGTCGGCAAAAAAAGCCTGACCCGGCACGAAAGCGACCTTCGCCGTTTCAAGCGACCTTGCCAGCAGCTTGGCCCCATCCATGCCCTTCGGCAACGTGACCCAGATGAACATGCCGCCTTCCGGCTTCGTCCAGCTTGTTCCTTGAGGCATGTATTTCGCAAGCGCCGCCAGCATCCTGTCGCGGCGGTGGCTATAGGTCTTGCGGACCTTGGCAACCTGCGCGTCGAAACCGCGTTCGGCGACCTTGTGAATGGCGATCTGGTTGATGGTCGAGGAATGCAGATCGGCCGCCTGCTTCATCAGCACCAGCTTGCGAATAACCGGGGCGTTGGCGACGATGAAGCCGACGCGAAGACCCGGCGCCAGCGTCTTGGAAAAGCTGCCGCAGTAGATCGTCCGCGTGTCGTTGATGCTGCCCTTGCGCGCGATTTCCAGCGCCAGGATCGGCGCGATCGCTTCGCCATTGTAACGCAGCGATTGATAGGCGGCATCCTCGATGACGGCGATATCGAGCTCTTCGGCAAGATCGAGCAGCTTCTCGCGGCCGGCAAGATCGACCGTCTCGCCGGTCGGATTGGCGAAATCGGCCGACAGATAGGCGAACTTCACCCTGCCGCCGGCCCTCGTGGCGGCGGCAGTGTAGGAATCCGGCGTGCGGTTGCCGTTCGGCGTCAATTGGTCGTAGGTCAGCTCGTAGGCATTGAAGGCCTGCAGCGCGCCGAGATAGGTCGGCGCCGTGACCAATGCCGTGTCCTTCGGCGACAGGAAGAGCTTGCCGAGATAATCGAGACCTTGCTGCGAACCGGAAACGATGAAGACGTTTTCAAGTTCGCAGGGAATGCCGAGAGCGCCCATCTGACCGACGAGCCATTCGCGCAGCGGCTTGTAACCTTCGCTGACCGAATATTGCAGCGCCGCGTTCACCGTGGGACCTGAAAAAATGTCGGCATAAGCCTGCTTGAACTCGGCATCCGGAAACAATGCGGGATCGGGAATGCCACCTGCGAAAGAGATGATATCCGGCCGCTCCAGCAGTTTCAGCAGCTCACGGATTTCGGAGGCGCGCATACGGCTGGAGCGCGTCGCAAAGATATTTTCCCAATTCAACATGGGGCTTCCTCGTAATTTTTGGTCTTTGCGGCACAAGATCACGCAACAAAAGATAAGTCAACAATGCTGACCTAATTTGTTTGTGATGGCGATAAACAATTCATGGGAATGGTCGCCATGCGGTTGGTCGCCGGCGCGCCGATCCTCTCAGACAGACCTACACATTTACCGCTTCAAGTGTTATTCTTACATCGTGACTATCGATAGGAAAACGTAAGAATGGCCACTGCGACCCTTTCATCGAAATTTCAGATATCGATCCCAAAGGAGGTTCGCGACCAGCAGCATTGGAGCGCGGGCCAGGAATTCGTCTTCATTCCGAAGGGAAAAGGTGTGCTGCTCATTCCCGTACCCGAGCTCGCCGACCTCAAGGGCATGGCGAAGGGTGCCAGCCCCGGCAATTACCGTGATCGGAAAGACCGGCTCTGATGCGCGTCGTTGACAGTTCAACGTGGATCGAGTGGCTGACCCAAGGCCCGGCTGCGGATCGACTCCAGGGCGAGATGCCTGAACGAAGCGAATGTATCGTCCCCACAATCGTCCAGCTCGAACTTGCCAAATGGTTGGAGCGCGAGCGCGGCGAGGATGCAGTCGATTCATTCTTCGCCTACACCGCCACCTGCATCATCGCTCCCCTCGATACCGCCCTTGCCCGCCGCGCCGCCGAAGTCTCGGCAAAACGCAAACTCGCACTCGCCGATGCGATCATCTACGCCACCGCCGAATTGCACGACGCCGACGTTCTGACACTGGACGCTCATTTCAAGGATTTAGATCGCGTGATCTATCTCAGTAAGGAATAACAGCGTTTCGTTCCAAATGCGGATCTAATTTGTTTCCGGAGCGGCAGGTGTGCGCCATTTTTGCTTGGCACCATGCATCTCGAATTAAGAAAATGAGCGACAGCCAGCATGAGCACCGACCCGACATCATCCTTCTACACAGACAACGCAGCCCTTTACGCCGCGCGCGACCGCAAGCTGCCGAGACAGAGGCTGGACGCTTTCCTCAACGCACTGCCGGCTGGGGCAGCCATCCTCGAACTGGGTTGCGGCGGTGGTCAGGATGCCGCCTACATGCTGTCCCACGGCTTCGACGTCACGCCGACGGATGGTTCCGCCGAACTCGCCAAAGAAGCTGAAAACCGCATCGGCAGACCCGTTCGAATCATGCGCTTCGAAACCCTGGATGCCACAGAATCTTTTGATGGCGTATGGGCCGAAGCCAGCCTCTTGCATGTTCCGAGATCCGTCCTGCCGGATGTCTTCGATCGCATTCTGCGTGCCTTGAAACCGACCGGCGTTTTCCACGCCAGCTTCAAGGCGGGGGAAGCAGAAGGACATGACAAGTTCGGGCGCTATTACAACTACCCTTCCGCCGCGTGGCTTGAGGCCATGCTGAGCGCCGGGGGATGGAGAAATATCACCATGACCGAAGCCGAGGGTGGCGGCTTCGATGGCGAGCCGACACGATGGCTCCATGTAAAGGCGCAGAAATAGAAAGGCCGGAGCTTTCGCCCCGGCCCTCCATTCCGGCAATGCCGAAAGCTTAGTTGACGGCCTTGTCGACCAGCTTGTTCTTGCCGATCCAGGGCATCATGCCGCGCAGCTTGGCGCCGACTTCTTCGATCTGGTGGCTGTCGTTCAGGCGGCGGATACCCTTGAAGCGGGCAGCGCCCGAGCGGTATTCCTGCATCCAGTCCGAGGTGAACTTGCCGGTCTGGATGTCCTTGAGGACGCGCTTCATCTCAGCCTTTGTTTCGGCCGTGATGATGCGCGGGCCGGAGACGTATTCGCCCCACTCGGCCGTGTTCGAGATCGAGTAGTTCATGTTGGCGATACCGCCTTCATAGATCAGGTCGACGATCAGCTTCACTTCGTGCAGGCACTCGAAGTAGGCCATTTCCGGAGCGTAGCCAGCTTCGACCAGCGTTTCGAAACCAGCGCGGATGAGCTCGACGAGACCGCCGCAGAGAACGACCTGTTCGCCGAAGAGGTCGGTTTCGCACTCTTCGCGGAAGTTGGTTTCGATGATGCCCGAACGGCCGCCGCCGACGCCGCAAGCGTAGGAGAGAGCGAGTTCAAGCGCATTGCCGGAAGCGTTCTGATGAACGGCAACGAGGCAGGGAACGCCGCCGCCCTTCTGGTATTCGCCGCGAACCGTGTGGCCCGGGCCCTTCGGAGCGATCATGACGACATCGACCGAAGCCTTCGGCTCGATGAGGCCGAAGTGAACGTTGAGGCCATGCGCAAAAGCGATCGCAGCGCCGTCGCGGATGTGCGGAGCGATTTCGGACTTGTAGATGTCGGCCTGCAGTTCGTCCGGGGTCGCCATCATCATCAGGTCGGCCCAGGCAGCGGCTTCGGCAACGGTCATGACCTTGAAGCCGTCGGCTTCAGCTTTCTTGGCGGTAGCCGAGCCGGCCTTGAGCGCGATCGCAACGTTCTGCGCGCCGCTGTCCTTCAGGTTCAGCGCATGGGCGCGGCCCTGGGAACCGTAGCCGATGACGGCGACCTTCTTCGACTTGATGAGGTTGAGATCGGCATCACGATCGTAATAGACGCGCATTGTTTGTCCTTCCCTTTGCTTGTCTGGGTGCAGATTTTAAATTGTCAGACGGTCGCTGCCGCTTCCGCCAAAACCTTTTCAGTGCCGTAAAGCCGGAGGAAAGCGCTGACCGCCTTTTCCGCCTGACGGCTGGTATCCTTCAAACCGGGCTCGCCGAGCAGCATGCGCACATGCAGATCGGAAACGACAAGCCCGTAAAGCGTATGATATGCCTCGTCGGCATCGATAAAGCGAAGCAGCCCTGCCCGCTTGCCGGCATCGATCAGGCCCATGGCACGGCGGTCGATCTGCCGGCGCCCGCGCTCCAGCAAAAGCTTGCCGAGCTTGGAGCCGTCCCGGTTCGACTGGCCGATCGCCAGCCGGTTCAAGGCGAGCGAAACGTCGCCGGCCAACACTTCCAGCAGATCGCGGGCGAAAATGACGAGATGATCGTGCAGGCTCGCCGCGTTCAACCGTTCGCCATTGCGCTCGAAGGTGCGCACCTTGCTGGCCTGATAGGTGATCATGGCCGAAAGCAGTCCATCCCGATCACCGAACCACTTGTAAAGGCTTTCCTTGGAACAATTGGCAGCACGCGCGACACCGGAGGTCGTCAGCGCCTTTTCGCCGCCGTCGACGAGCAGACGCAACGCCTGTTCCAGAACGGCGTTCTGGCGCGGCGAAAACTCGCTCGACTGTCCTACTTCGCTCAGCACGATGGCCACTCCCAAATGCGTACCGTACGGTACGGTTCGTGGCGCTTTATGCAGGACGCCAAAGCGCCCGTCAAGCGGAATTCGTTGCTGCACTGCGCCAAAAAGAGAGCGCTTGTCAGCGCGGCTTCACGGCGGCTAGAGCTGGCGGCATCGTATCTTTTGCGTTGGAATGTCCGGATGAAAATCAAGCAACCGCTCTCCGCCGCAGCTTCGGTCGGCTCCGTGGCCAAAGGCAGACGGCGCATGCCGTTTGGTCTCGCGGGAGTTTGCCTTGTGGCCGGCATCCCTCCCCTGACCGCCTCGGCGCGCTCAACGGCGATGCCGGCCACCAGTCCAACCGCACACTATTGCGGCAAGCTTCTTTCGAGCGGCAGGCTGGTGGATGTCGAGACCTCCCTGCAGGTCGACAGGCAAGGTCGCATCTCAGGGACTTATCGCTTCGATGACGACGAAACGACGACGACGGGCTCCCTGTCCGAAATCCAGGCAGGTGGCGGGTGGCAGCATACGCTGCTTTGGACCGACAGGTATGGAACGGGCTCGCTGACGATCCGCTTCACATCGGATTATAGTCATTTCGAAGGCCTGTGGGGACCGCAAGACGCCGCGCCCAGCTATACCTGGAACGGCGGCGAGTGCAACGCGCCCGTCAGTTGATCGAAAGCCGAAATAGAGACGAAGCCTATTCCGCTGCCGCCGCGCTGCGCATGGCCTCGACATCCTTCAAGGGCGGCAGGCCGTAGAGACGGCTGTATTCGCGGCTGAACTGCGAAGGGCTCTGATAGCCGACGCGGTGGCCGGCCGATCCGACATCCAGTTGCTCGACGATCATCAGCCGCCGCGCCTCATGAAGCCGAAGCTGCTTCTGATATTGCATCGGCGACATCGCGGTCATCGCCTTGAAATGATGATGCAGCGACGAAACGCTCATGCCGACGCGCTCGGCCAGTTCCTCGATACGCAACGGCTGGGCGAAGTTGCCGCGCAGCCAGCTTACGGCGCGCGCCACCCTGTTGCCCTGCCCTTCCGCCGTGGCGATCTGCAACAGCCGCGGCCCATCCGGGCCGGTCAGGAGACGATAGAGAATCTCCTGTTCGATCAAGGGTGCCATGGCCGGTATGTCGTCCGGCGTGTCCAGCAGCCTGATCAGCCGCAGCGTGGCATCGAGAAGCTCCGGCGAGGCATGGCTGACGGCAAGGCCGCGCATCGCATCCGCCGTCAGCGCCTGGCGCGGAACGCTCACCCGCGACAGCAGCTCATTCAAGCGTTCGCTTTCCAGCGACATGCCGAAACAGAGATAGGGCGTGGCATTGGCAACGCCGGTTATCTGCGTCGATACCGGCAGATCGAGTGCGGTCAGGACATATTGCCCGGCGCCGTAGTGAAACGTGTCGGTCCCGAGCGTCAGGGACTTGCGGCCCTGGACGACCACAGCGAAGGCCGGCCGGTAAGCCCTGTGCTGCAACGGCGTGTCCGCCGATTGCCGATGCAGCGTGACGCTGGGGATCGGCGTCGTGAACTCCCCGTCCTCCGTGGCGAAACGTGCAACGATGGACGCGAGTTCCTGATTGGGATTGAAGGGCAGTGTCATACGCAACCGATTGTTTTCGAGAGTCTGTCGAGGCTTATCTAGGTGGCTTCTGCCGCCAGCAAAAGAGCAGCCGCGCATTTAGATTCGCAGGATCGTACATAAAGCTTGCAGGATCGCTCTAACGCGGTGGCCCCGTCCCGATGCATAGTCGGCCATCCCAATTCCACTCCCACCCGTCCGACAAGATAAGGAAGTTTCCCATGCCTATCGCAAAGGGTTATGCAGCAACCGACGCGTCCAAACCGCTCGTTCCCTTCACCTTCGAGCGTCGCGAGCCGAATGACGACGATGTCGTCATTTCAGTCCAATATTGCGGCGTCTGCCATTCCGATATCCACCAGGCCCGCAACGAATGGGGCGGCTCCAAATATCCGATGGTGCCGGGCCATGAAGTCGCAGGCATCGTGACGGCTGTCGGCTCCAAGGTGTCGAAATTCAAGGTCGGCGACCGCGTCGGCGTCGGCTGCTTCGTCGATTCCTGCACGACCTGCGCCACGCGCGACCTGGATTACGAACACTACATGCCGGGCCTCGTACAGACCTACAACGACGTCGAAGCCGACGGCAAGACGCCGACTTTCGGCGGCTATTCCGACTCGATCGTCGTCAAGGAAGGCTATGTCCTCTCCTTCCCCGACAATATCCCGCTCGATGCGGGCGCGCCGCTGCTTTGCGCCGGCATCACGCTCTACTCGCCGCTGCGTCACTGGAAGGCCGGTCCGGGCAAGAAGGTCGCGATCGTCGGAATGGGCGGGCTCGGCCACATGGGCGTCAAGCTGGCGCACGCCATGGGCGCCGACGTGACGGTTCTCAGCCAGACGCTGTCGAAGAAGGAAGACGGCTTCAAGCTCGGCGCCAAGGATTACTACGCCACCAGCGATGCCGAGACCTTCACCAAGCTCGCCGGCAGCTTCGATCTGATCATCAACACGGTCGGCACCGCCATCGACTGGAACGCCTATCTCAACCTGCTGAAATATGATGGCAGCATGGTGCTGGTCGGCGTTCCCGAGCATGCGGTTCCGGTTCACGCCTTCTCGCTCATCCCCGGCCGCCGCAGCCTCTCCGGCTCCATGATCGGCTCGATCAAGGAGACCCAGGAGATGCTCGATTTCTGCGGCGAGCACAACATCGTCGCCGAGATCGAGAAGATCAACATTCAGCAGATCAACGAAGCCTATGAGCGGGTGCTGAAGAGCGACGTCCGCTACCGCTTCGTCATCGATATCGCCTCGCTGGCCTAACCGGACAAAGGGCGGCGCCCAGTCGGACGCCGCCCTTCTTCATTCCTCGCGTATGCTTTCTCTCTGCGTGATCAGCCGGGCGCTGTGCTGCCGGCTGATGTAGATCCACAGCCAGCTCCAGGCGACGGCGATGCGCCAGCGCACGCCGATCAGGAAGTAGATGTGGGCGAGCCCCCAGACCCACCAGGCAAGCCATCCCTTGAGCTTCAGCCAGCCGAAATCGATGATCGCGGCGCTTTTGCCGATCGTCGCGAGACTGCCCTGATGGCGATAATGGAATGGGCCGGGCGCCGGTTTGCCGGCAAGCTTGGCCTTGATCACCTTCGCGACATAGGCGCCCTGCTGCTTGGCGGCCGGAGCGATCCCCGGCACCGGGCTGCCGTCGTCGCGCATCACGGCTGCCGTATCGCCGATCACGAAAATATCCGGCTTGCCGGGCGCCCGCAGATCCTTATCCACGATAGCGCGGCCGGCCCGGTCCGCGGGAATATCCAGCCATTTCGCCGCCGGCGACGCCTGGACGCCAGCTGCCCAGACGATGGTACGGCACGGCACGAAAACATCGCCGATCGTCACCCCTTCCGCCGTGCAGGAGGTGACGGGTTTGCCAAAGCGGAGTTCGACCCCATGCGATTCCAGCTCCCTGCGCGCATAATCGGACAGGTCTTCGGCGAAGGCCGCCAGTACGCGCGGGCCGGCTTCCACGAGGATGATCCTCGCCTTGCTCGTATCGATATTGCGGAATTCCTTCGGCAAGGTCGTCCGAGCCAGTTCCGAGATGATCCCGGCAAGCTCGACGCCGGTCGGACCTGCGCCGACGATGACGAAGGTCAGGAGCGCGTCCCGGACAGCCGGGTCCGTTTCCAGCTCCGCCTGCTCGAAAGCAAGCAGCACGCGCCGACGGATGGTCGTGGCATCCTCCAGCGTCTTCAATCCAGGCGCCACAGGCTCCCATTCGTCGTGGCCGAAATAGGCATGGGTGGCCCCTGTCGCCAGCACCAGCGTATCGTAAGAAATCCTTTGCCCGTTCTTCAGAAGGACCTGATGCGCCTGGCTGTCGACACCGACGACTTCGGCAAGCAGCGTCGTCACCTCCGGCCTGTCCCTGAAGAAATTGCGGATCGGCCAGGCGATCTCGGACGTCGCGAGCAAAGTCGTTGCGACCTGATAGAGAAGCGGCTGAAACAGGTGATGATTGCGCCGGTCGATCATCGTGACGCGGACAGGAGCGCCTTTCAGATCGTTGACGAGCTGTACCCCCCCGAAACCGCCCCCGACAACGACAACGTGATGATCCTGCATGGCAACACCTCATGGATACGTTTCGTGGAAAACGTAGGGTTGAGAAGAACAGGCAGCAACTCTCTTTTATGCATGGCACCCCTGCGCGGCCATGATATTGCGAAACGCTTATTGTGCGTAACCGACAGGAATGGACGAGCCGCTTTTCAGCTCCTCCATGGAGATCGAGGCCGAAACGTCGAAGAGCTCGATCTTTCGCACGAGCATCTTGTAGATGACATCGTAATGCTCCACGCGCGGCAGCACGATCTTCAGTATATAGTCGTAATTGCCTGTGAGACGATGCGCCTCGACGATCTCGGGAATGCCGCCGATCGCCTTGCGGAAGGATTCGATCCACTCGTCGGCGTGATGCGCCGTCTTGATGAGGGCATAGACCGTGGTCGGGACACCCATCTTCTCGCGATCGAGCACGACGATGCGCCGGGCGATATGCCCGCTTTCCTCAAGCCGCTGAATGCGGCGCGAGCAGGCCGAAACCGACAGGGCGACGCGATCGGCCAGATCGGTGACGGATATGCCGGCATCGGTCTGCAAAAATTCGAGAATCTTTCTATCTCGCTCGTCAAGCATTCGCGGCAATCCTGTTTCATACGCCTCCATTTTGCACGTATGGCGGAAAATGCGCAAACTATTGCAGGTAAACTCTGATAAGTTTCCAAAAATGCAAACACGCGGCGGCTGAATCGCAGCACTATTCCTCCATTCACATCTAAGGAGCGGAGAACAGAATTATGCGCACCATCGGCCTGATCGGCGGCATGAGTTTCGAGAGTTCGGTAGTCTACTATCGCCTGATCAATGAAATGGTCCGGGAACGTCTGGGCGGCCTGTCCTCGGCCGAGATGGTCATGTACTCCGTCAATTTCGAGGAAATCGTCGCGCTGCAGAAGGCCGGACGCTGGGCCGATGCCGCCGACCGTCTTGCCGACGCGGCGCAGCGCCTTGAGACCGCGGGCGCCGAATGCGTGCTCATCTGCACCAACACCATGCACCTGATCGCCCCCCAGGTTGCCGAACGCGTTTCCGCTCCGCTCATCCATATCATCGATGAAACCGCTGCCGCGCTAAGGGCCGCAGGCCGGGTAAAGCCGCTTCTGCTGGCGACGCGCTACACCATGGAACACGGCTTCTATGCCGAGCGCATGGCCAAAAACGGCGTCTCGATCATGGTGCCAAGCGCGGAAGATCGCACCGTGACGCATGACATCATCTTCAACGAGCTCTGCGCCGGCATCATCAAGGACGAGTCGCGCCGTAAGCTGAACGCTATCATCGAGCGCGCCAAGGCCGAAGGCGCCGATAGCGTCATCCTCGGCTGCACCGAAATCTGCCTCATCCTCGATCCCAAAGCGCTGATCCTGCCCGGCTTCGACACCACGACGATTCACGCGGAAGCTGCCGTCGACTTCGCGCTGGCGAATGAAAAGGCAAGCAACAGCTGCGCGGCCTGATCTCAATCAATTTACTTGACTCAGTCCAATAAATAATGGACATCGTCTCCTATAACTGAGGAGACGATGTCATGACCCCTGCTGCCGAATTTGCGACCATCGATGCCGTCCGCGATTTCAATCGCTTCTACACCGGCTTTCTCGGTGTTCTGAACAAGGCCTATCTCGACAGCCCCTACACGCTGACGGATGTCCGCGTGCTGTTCGAAGTCGGTTTTCGCGGCGGCGTCGCCGCCTCGGCACTGACCCGCGACCTTCATCTCGATCCCGCCTATCTCAGCCGCATCGTCAAGCGCTTTCGCGAGGACGGTCTGATCGAAACGACACCGGACCCGAGCGATGCCCGCAGCCAGGTCATAAAAGTCACCGAAAAGGGACAGCGCCAGTTCGAGGAATTCGTCCGCCGTTCCCGCGCGCAGATCGCCGGATATTTCGAACGGCTCGCAATCGGCGCTCCCGAACAGGTTGTCGCCGCCATGCGGACGATCCAGGATACGCTCGGTGCCGACGAAACCACTGCCTCCCCGGCTATCATCCGCAACCACCGCATCGGCGATATCGGCTGGATCGTGCAGAGCCAGGGCCGCTTCTACAGCGAGGAATATGGCTGGGATCAGCGCTTCGAGGGGCTGGTGGCCGAAGTCGCCGGAAAATTCCTCTCCAACTTCAATCCGCAGAAGGACCGGTGCTGGATCGCCGAGCGAGGCGGCCTCAACGTCGGCTCCGCCATGATCGCCGACGGCGGCAACGGCATCGCCAAGCTCCGGCTGCTCTATGTCGACAAGGCCGCGCGCGGCCTCGGCCTCGGCAAACTGCTGGTCGACGAATGCATCCGCTTTTCGCGCGACGCCGGCTATGAAAAGCTCTCGCTCTGGACCAACGACATCCTCGATACCGCGCGAGCTATCTATATCAAGGCGGGCTTCAGGCTCGTCGCGGAGGAAAAGCATCGCATGTTCGGCCCCGAGTTGAACGGCCAGACCTGGGAACTCGATCTCTGAACCTGATAAGCGAATGGACAAGCTCAAGGGTGAACCATATCTTTCGATGCACTCCCGATTTGCATCGAGATATCGCCCATGACGACGAATGCCGAAATCCGGATAGTGCCGATTGCCGCCGAATATATCGATGGCTTTCACAAGGCGCTCGATGCGGTCGCACGCGAGCGGGAATACCTGACCTTACTCGAAGCGTTTCCGCTGGAGGAAACGCGCGCCTTCGTGCTCGGCATGATCGAGAGCGGCAACCCGCAATTCGTCGCGCTTGCTGATAAGGAGGTGGTCGGCTGGTGCGACATCAGCCGCCATGCGTTTGCCTCTCATGCACACGCCGGCAAGCTCGGAATGGGCATCATTCCGGCCTATCGCGGGAAGGGATTGGGCCGCCGATTGTTGGAAGCGGCGCTGCGTGCCGCGCGCGAGACTGGAATCGAACGCGTCGAACTCAGCGTTCATGCCGACAACCACCGGGCCATCGCACTTTATGAGAAAGTCGGCTTTGTTCGCGAGGGGCTGGCTCGCAAGTCCGTTCGGATAGATGGACGCTACAAGGACGCAATCCACATGGCATTGCTACACGAGCAGCCCAACCAACCATGACCATTTCGCCGACAGTCTTGCTGCAACGCAAAAAATCGCTTGATTTGGAAACGATCATTTCCTAAAAGAGCTGCATGACGACAGGCACTCTCGACATCGCACCGAAGCTTCGCGGACGCCCGCGTGAATTCGACATGGATTCCGCGCTCGATGAAGCACTGAATGTCTTTTCGGAGCGAGGCTATCATGCCGCCTCGATCAGCGAATTGACCGAGGCCATGGGCCTGACCGCCGGCAGCGTCTACAAGGCGTTCGGCGACAAGCGCGGCGTCTTTCTCGCCGCTTTCGGCCGATATCGCCAGGTCCGTCAGCAATTGATCGACGAGACCCTCGCCGAGGCTCCGAACGGATACGAGAAGCTGCGCGCCTTGGTGACATTCTTCGCCGAAGCCTCCTGTGGCGAGATCGGCCGCCGAGGCTGTCTCGTCGTCGGCAGCGCGACCGAGCTTGTGCTTTTCGACGACGAAGTCGCCAGCCGCGTCGGCGTGGCGTTCGATTTCGACGAGCGGCGGATTCTGGATCTTATCCGCCTGGGCCAGGCCGATGGCTCCATTGCCGGAAATATCGACCCGGAAATCACCGCCCGCGCCTTGCTTGCCCTCACGAAGGGCATGCGCGTGATCGGAAAAACCGGCCGCAAAACCGAACATATGCTCGCCGTCGCGGAGACGGCCATGAAACTGTTGACCTGATTTTCATAGAATTCTTGGGGACCCGATCCCCTGCCCGTATCGAGGACGAGTCATGCCCGCAACTGCCGCCGCCAGACGGGAGAGCACGCCGCTCCCTGAAAAGACCATTTCACCGCTGCTGACATTCATGTTCGCCGCCGCCTGCGGGCTGGTCGCCGCCAATCTCTATTACGGGCAGCCGCTCGCCGGCCCCATCAGCCAGTCGCTCGGTTTCACGCCGGCCGCCACCGGCCTCATCGTCACACTGACGCAGATCGGCTACGGCCTGGGCCTGTTGCTGATCGTCCCGCTGGGAGACCTTCTGGAAAACCGCAAGCTGGTGTTGACGCTGGTGGCGCTTTCCGCCGCGGCTCTGGTCGGGGCAGCCTTTGCGTGGTCGCCATCCCTGTTCCTGCTCGCTTCGCTCTGTATCGGCCTCGCCTCCGTCGCGGTTCAGGTTCTGGTGCCTTTCGCTGCCCATATGGCGCCTGACGCCAGCCGAGGCGCCGTCGTCGGCAATGTCATGAGCGGCCTGCTCTGCGGGATCATGCTGGCCCGCCCGGCGGCAAGCTTCCTCTCCGAGCTTCTGTCCTGGCACGCGGTCTATATCATCTCGGCCGGTATCATGGTCGGGCTGATCGTCATACTGCGCGTGGTTTTGCCGACCCGCGTGCCGCATACTAGGCTGCATTATGGGCAGTTGCTCTCCTCCATGGGCCATCTGGCCCTGCATACGCCCGTCCTGCAACGGCGAGCCCTCTATCAGGCCTGCATGTTCGGCGCGTTCAGTCTTTTCTGGACGACGACGCCGCTACTGCTGGCAAGCCCGGCCTTCGGGCTGACGCAGAACGGCATTGCACTCTTTGCCCTCGCCGGTGCGGCCGGCGCAGTCGCCTCGCCGATCGCCGGGCGGGTTGCCGACCGCGGCTGGACGACGCTTGCCACCGCCTTCGCCCTGGTGCTTGCGATCGTCGCCTTCGTGATCGGTCATTTTTCCGGTAGCGGTTCCTTGCCGGCGCTGGTCACGCTGACGCTCTCCGGCATCATGCTCGACTTCGGCGTCCAGACCAATCTCGTGCTCGGCCAGCGCGCCATCTTCGCGCTCAGCGCCGAACATCGCAGCCGCCTCAACGGCCTCTACATGGCGACCTTCTTTGCCGGCGGCGCCCTCGGTTCCGCGCTTGGCGGCTGGGCCTATGCGGCCGGCGGATGGAACATGGCCTCGTGGATCGGCGTCGCTTTCCCCGTCGTCGCGCTGCTTGCCTTCCTGACCGAGCGCAAGGGCTGAATCACGACGGCTGCGGCATAGCCTGCCGCAACCAGTCGCATTCCCGCAGGCCGGCCCCGTTGAACGGATCAACCAGCGTGCCGGAAACGATGCCCGCCAGAATTTGCGGAGCCGGCGGAATCTTGGCAAGGGTGGCGACCAGCCGGTCGCGAATCCACGCCAACCCGGAGGAATCCGACTGGTAGAACGGGGTGAACGACAACGACAGCAACTGGAACAGCCGCACATGCATCCGCCGCGCTTTGGCATAGGCCGAAAGTGCGGCCTCGATGGTCTCGTGCCCGGCAAGGGCGTGCGCCAGAGCCGCCACATCGAGCAGGGCCATGTTGGCACCCTGCCCCAGCTGCGGGCTGGTGGAATGCGCTGCGTCACCGACGAAAACCGTCCGCCCGCTATAGGGAGTCTTCATGGTGCGGTGGGCGTACCGGGCCAGCGTCAGCTGGTCCCAGTCGGTGATCTGCTCCAGCAGGGGTTCGCATTCCGGCCAGTAACCACGGATCGTCTGCTTCCAGGCATCGAGCCCGCGCTTGCGCACCTCATCCGCATCCGCGACCTTCAGGCTCCAGAACAACGCCGCCTGCCTGGGCATATCGCGCCTTCTTCTGCCGATCGGCAGCACGCCGATCATCACGCTCGCTTTGTCGTAGCGTTGCGTCAGCGCCGCCTGATCCACCAGTCCATCCGGGCAATCGAGCGTTGCCCAGAAGGCGCCATAGACGAGATTTCGAACACGCGGCGCGACGGGTGAAACCGCCGCCAGCTCCGATCGCGCACCGCTGGCATCGATGACGAGATCGTAAGGTCCGAGACGCTCGCCTCCCTCGACGGAAAGATAGCTGCTGCTTCCCTCCTCCACCACGCCGACAACCCGCAGGCCCGTATAGACCGGATGCCGTCGCGCGGAGACCTCGTCATGAAGCGTGTCGAACAGGGCGGCGCGATGAACGCCGAGCCCATAGCGGCCGCCCGGCAGCGCATTGTAGCGCACATCGAGGACGATGCGGCCATGGGTCTCCGTGCCGAACAACCGGTCGATGCGGTTGCCGGCTGCGTGGATTGCCGGGCCAAGGCCAAGCGATTCAAGGACGGTCAATCCGGTCGGCTGCAGCATCAGCGCCGAGCCGACCGGTGCCGGCTTGTCGAAACGCTCGATAATATCAGTCGCATGACCCGCACGGGTAAGAAGGAGAGAGGCGGCAAGACCGGCAGGCCCGGCGCCGACGATGGCAATCTTGAGAGGCTTCACTCTGCGAGGCTCAGTCCGGCAATTGATCGAAACGGATTCTTGCGGCCCTGACCGCCTCATGATTGGCTTCGGCCCAGTTCAGAAGCTGCGCCAGCGGGACATAGAGCGAGCGCCCGAGCTCCGTCATCCTGTATTCGACGCTCGGCGGCTTGGTGGGAAACACCTCGCGGTCGACATAACCGTCGCGCTGGAGATCGCGCAGCGTCTGCGTCAGCATGCGCTGGGAAATGTCTGGCACCAGCCGACGCAATTCGCCGAAGCGATACGAGCGTTTCGCCAACGTCTCCAACAGCAGCACCGACCATTTTCCGCCGATTTGCGAAATCAGATCGCGCACCGGACAGTTGCCGAAATCGAGATTGCTGAGGTCGACGTCGCGCAATGGCGGATCCATGCTGCGCAGATTGACGACGGTGCTGGTGCCCATGCCGGTTCCCTTTTAGTAACTTGCAGCCAAAAAACTGCCCCCTTTACACCATGAAGTCAATTCCTATTCTAGCGCTAGTCTCTTTTTGAGAGCAACAAGGCCCTTGCAAATTCGCAGCGGTCAAACAAGGAAAAACATATGAGCAGCACTCTTCTCGTCACCGGCGCTGCCGGTCAGCTTGGTCAGCGCGTCATTCATCACCTGCTGGAGACATACAAGGTCGCGCCCGGCCGCATCATTGCCGCCACGCGCAGCCCGGAGAAGCTTGCCGATCTCGCCGCAAAGGGTGTCGTTACCCGAAAGGCAGATTTCGACGATGCCGCCACCCTGCCCGCCGCCTTTGCCGGCGTCGATCGCCTGCTGATCGTCAGCACCGACGCGCTCGCGGTCCCCGGCCAGCGCCTGAAGCAGCAAACGGCCGCAGTCGAAGCCGCAAAGCAGGCAGGCGTGAAGCACATTCTCTACACCTCCATGCCCGCGCCGGAAACCTCGCTCGTCAGCTTCGCGCCCGACCATCTCGGCACGGAAAACGCCATCAAGGCAAGCGGCATCGGCTATACGATCCTGCGCGACGCCTGGTACTTCGACAACTATCTGATGGGCCTGCCGCACAGCCTTGAAACCGGCAAGTGGTACACCGCGACCGGCGGCGGCCGCGTCAGCAACATCAGCCGCGAAGACTGCGCGCTCGCCATCGCAGCCGCCCTCGCGTCCGACACGACCGACAACGCCACCTATACGCTGACGGGCTCGACCGCCGTCACAGTCGAGGATATCGCCAGCGTCGTCAGCAGGATCGCCGGCCGTCCGCTCGAAGTCGTACAGGTCAACGACGAACAGTTGGCCGCCGGCCTCACCGGCGCCGGCCTGCCGAAATTCGTCGTCGACATGCTCGTCTCTGCCGATGCCAACACCCGCGCCGGCAACTTCGATATCCTCACCAACGACTTCAACAAGCTGACCGGCAAGGAACCGCAGACGCTGCGGAGCTTCTTCGAAGAACATAAGGCCGCATTGGCTGGCTGAGTTTTTGATGAAGGTCAGGCGAGGCTTGCTTTACCGCACCTTCAAGCATGGCCCCTCACCCCGCAAGCGGGGCGAGGGAGTTTTTGCTTAAAGCACAACTCTGACCGGGCGATGCAATCATGGGATTGCTCTGTCGTCCCTTCTCCCCGCAGTGCGGGGAGAAGGCTAGGATGAGGGGCCAGGTAGAAAGGCACGACAAAGCCAAACGCGCCTGACCAGCCGCAAATCAGGCTATCAAACCACCTGACCACAAGCCCGGCGGAAGCGGCGAACCGTTTCGGCCATGCCATATTCCAGCGCATCCGCCGTCAATCCATGACCGATCGAAGTCTCCGCAAGCTTCGGAATGCGCTTGAGAAGCGGCGGCAGGTTGGCAACCGTCAGATCGTGGCCGGCGTTGACATCGAGGCCGTTGGCAAAGGCCGCATCGGCCGTCTTGCCGAGCGCCTCGAGAATGACGGCGGCCTTCTCCGGGTCATCGTAGCAGCCGCCATAGGGACCGGTGTAGAGCTCGATGCGATCGGCGCCCACTTCCCTGGCAATCTTCACCGCGTCGGCATCGCCGTCGCCATCGGCGAACAGCGAAACGCGGCAGCCGATGGTCTTGTACTTGGCGACGACGTCGACCAGCAGCTCGCGGTTCTTGCGAAAATCCCAGCCGTGATCCGACGTTGCCTGCGCCGGATCGTCGGGCACGAGCGTTACCTGCTCGGGCTCGGCGGCTGCGCAGAGATCGAAGAACTCGTCGCTCGGATAGCCCTCGATATTGAACTCCGCCTCCGGAAATTCGTCATCGATCAGCGCGCGGATATCGGGTAGATCGGAAAAGCGGACATGCCGCTGATCGGGACGCGGATGAACCGTCAGACCGCTGGCGCCGGCGGCAAGCGCGATACGGCCAAGCCCGATAACACTCGGCCAGGGAAGATCGCGCCGGTTGCGCAGCATCGCGATGGCATTGAGGTTCACGGAAAGCTTGGCGGGCATGATCGAAATCCCTGATTTTCAAAGCGGACGGTAGCAGCCGTTCTATGCCATTATGCCCAGCAAAACCAACGAGATTCCGACATCGACCCATGCAAAACTTTGATGGGCACCTTCGATCCGCGCCACCATGCAGTGACGCGGCGATGCATTGGTCTTTTCCGGCCATCCCATGCCTCCGGAGCCGCCCTAGCGGACGATCGTCAGCGTCTCGGCGGCGCGGGTAATCGCCGTATAGAGCCACCGCTCGCGCGTGTCGCGAAACGCCCAGCTCTCGTCGAACAGCACCACATTGTTCCACTGCGAGCCCTGAGCCTTGTGCACCGTCAGCGCATAGCCGTAATCGAATTCATCATACCGCTTGCGCGTCGACCACGGGATTTCGCCTTCGACATCCTCGAAGGCCTGCTTCAGCAGTTTGATCTTGGCCGCACCCCGATCCATGTCGTCGTCTTCCGGGCGTATCAAAAGATTGATGCCCGGCTTCGTCGTTTCCCGGGAAGAGGTCATGACCTGCCAGAGTGAGCCGTTGAGCAGCCCCTTGGCGGGATCGTTGCGCAGGCAGACCAGCTTGTCGCCGGACTGCGGATAGTCGGCGGTAAAACCCTTGAGTTCACGCAGGCGCTGATTGTAGCGCCGCCGCGTCCTGTTGGTCCCGACCAGCACCTGATCGGCTTCCAGCACCAGAGGCTGCGTGACCTCGCTCTTCGAGATCACCTGCGCGGTGCCATAGTCGCCGTGCATGATTTCCTTGCCCTCACGCACCTGCATGGCGAGCTGGATGATCGGATTGTCGCGGGCCTGGCGATGAATATCCGTCAGCAGATAATCCGGCTCCTCGTTGGTGAAGAAACCACCGCCGGAAACGGGCGGCAGCTGGCCGGGATCGCCGAGCACCAGAATCGGAGTCCCGAAGCTCATCAGATCCTTGCCGAGCGCTTCGTCCACCATCGAGCATTCGTCGACGATGATGAGCGCCGCCTTGGCGACCGGGCTCTGGCGATTGATGGTGAACATCGGGGCAATGGAGGTCTTGCCCGTCTCTTCGTCCTCGACGGCCTCCTCGCCGCGCGGACGATAGATCAGCGAATGGATGGTCTTTGCATTCGATGCGCCGCGAGAGCGCAGCACCTGCGCCGCCTTGCCGGTAAAGGCCGCGAACAGTACCTCGCCATCGACATTCTCGGCAAAATGCCGCGCAAGCGTCGTCTTGCCCGTGCCGGCATAGCCGAACAGGCGGAACAGCGGTGCGCGCCCCTCCTTCAGCCATTTGGCGACGGCCTTGAGCGCTTCATCTTGTTGTGGCGCGAATTGCATCGGCCGAATTGGCAGGATTCGGCAGCAGGAAGCAAGCAGTAAAAAATACCCGGCGCGCCCGGGAATAAAATCGCGATCCCTCGTGTCTCATGTCCGGCAACGCAGAAGGCGAAGCCTGGCTATCATCGTCCAATACCCAAGGAGAGATATCATGCAGACCATGAGATTCCTGGCCGCGCTCGCAGCAGCGTCGGCCTTTGCCACCGCCGCTTTTGCCGCAGCACCGGTCAAGACGGTCGAGACCGCCAAAGGCAAGGTGCTTGCCGGCGAAAACGGCAAGACGCTCTATACCTTCAAGAACGACAAGGCCGGCGAATCCAATTGCAACGGCGATTGCGCGAAGGCCTGGCCGCCGCTCATGGCCGATGACAAGGCCAAGGCGGAGGGTGCATATTCGATCATTACCCGCAAGGACGGGATGAAACAGTGGGCAAAGGACGGCATGCCGCTCTATTTCTTCGTCAAGGACGCAAAGTCCGGTGATGTCGCCGGCGACGGCTTCAAGGGCGTATGGGATGCCGCACGGCCCTGATCGTTCGGAACACGGCGCGGCGGGAGCCTCCCCCGCGCCCGACAGTTTCGAGGCCGAGGTGTTGGCGCTCCTCCCCTCGCTGCGGCGTTATTCACGCAGCCTCACCCGTTCGGATGCCGATGGCGAGGATCTGCTTCAGGATTGTGTCGAGAAGGTTTTGACCCGGCGCAGCCAATGGCGGGGCCTGAACCTGCGCGGCTGGGTCCTCACCATCATGACCAATCTCTATCGCAACGGCCTGCGCCAGCAGCGCGGCCGCAATTACGTCGATATCGATGACAACGACCATCTGCCCGCAGCCGAGAGCGACAACGATCCGCTGGAGCGATCGCGCCTCGAAATCGCCTTGAACAGCCTTGGCGAAGAGTATCGCGCGGTGCTGATGCTCGTCGTCGTCGAGGGCTACAGCTATCGGGATGTCGCCGACATGCTCGACATCCCGATCGGCACCGTGATGTCGCGCCTTTCTCGCGCACGCCGGAAGATGACCAGCCTGTTGAATGCAGACAATGTCGTCACGCTTCGGAGACCAAGATGAACGACCGCAAACCGACCGTGACCGAAGCGGATCTTCACGCCTTTGCCGATGGCCTCCTGCCGCCGGAAGAGCGGACTGAACTGGAAGCATGGCTCATCGAGAATCCGGAAGACGCCGCTGCCGTTGCGGCATGGCAGGCCCAGAACGATGATATTCGGGCGATGTTCGCGCCCTATGCCGTGTCGAAGGATACAGACGCCGACATTATGTTCCACAGCGGAACCACGCCTTTTGCACAGGCGAAACCATCGCAACGAAACCGCCGGCTGATGATGTTTGCCGCTTCGCTCGCATTGTTCGTCGCCGGTGCAGCCGCCGGCCGCTTCGGCCCCGATCTTTTCGCCCGGCCCGAATTGCAGCTGACCGCCGTCGAGGCATTGCCGCAGCAGGCGCATTCGGCCTTCGTCGTCTATGCCAGCGATGTCCGTCATCCCGTCGAAGTCGGCGCGGATCAGGAAGCGCATCTCGCCACCTGGCTCGGCAAGCGCATGAATATCGCCGGCCTCAAGGTGCCGAGCTTGCAGGCGCTTGGCTTCCAGCTGGTCGGCGGCCGGCTGTTGCCGATCAACGGCACGCCGGGAGCGCTGTTCATGTATGAAAATGCCAGCGGGCAGCGCCTGACCGTGCTGGTGGGGCGCAATAGCGGCAACAGCACGACCAGCTTCCGCTTCGCCAGCAGCGGCGACGTCGAGACCTTCTACTGGATCGACGGCGACCTTGGTTATGCCGTGACGGGCGAGATTTCGCGCGACATGCTGCGTCAGGTGGCGGACGAATGCTACAAGCAGTTCTCGTCGTAGCCTTCCTTTAGAAACACTTGCATACGACATGAAGATTGGGGGAGCAGCCACCCGCCCTCGTGGTTCGAGATGGCCCCTTGGGCCTCCTCATCATGAGGACTGGTCTTTCGCGCATCTCGGTAAGATGACGCTCACCGAATATGGCACCCGATCCATCCTCATCCTGAGGCGCGGAGGTCGCAGACCGAAGCCTCGAAGGACGAGGATGGCCCGGAGGGGCCTGTTCCTCTAACGCCGGGGATCGTTCTCCAGCGCGATCGGCTTGCCGTGCGGCGTTGCCTCCGCCGCACGTTGCCAACTTTGTTGCAACGCCAGGATCGCATCGGCATCCGCTATGCCTTTCGCGACCAGCAGACCGGAAAGCGCCGCTACCCAGCAATCGAAATAGTCGCTGCCATCGACCGCACGGCCGGGTTTATGCAACTCGCCAGACAGCCGTTCCGCCCATTCGCTCCAGGCAAACAGGCCTTTCTCGTGCAGATGCACGGTCATCGCGAAGGCATCCGCTGCCCAGGGCTCGGGAAAGACTGGCTCGCCATCGACCGACTTCGGCAATCCGGGCGATTGCGTGAGAGGCGACGGGACCTCACACGCGGTCAAGATAGCTCTCCCAGGCGTCGATCGAGACGCTCAGCGAGGGGTCGGCACCCTCACCCCATATCTCGGCGCCGTCAAAGACCACCGTGTACACCCATTGCGGGTTCTCACCCCGGCCGTGCGCATTGTCGTCGGGGAAGACGAAGGAACCCTGTACGGCCTCGACCACTCCTGTCCTGGCGCGGGCATAGCGCGGCAATCTGGTGTGACCGGTCGGGTTGAAATTCTTCGTGCGCACACGATCGCCGACGGCAAAGAGCGGATCGCTATCGACCGGCCGGTCGCACGGGCCGCCCTTGGCCAGCACGCCATCGACCATTTCCGCCTTCAGAATCCTTTTCGGCACTCTGCCTTGTTCGAGCGCGTGGCCGGTTTGCAACTCCTCGGCGGTCGCAAAGCCGTGCCGCTCCAGCAGCACATCGACGGCGCGGGTCCAGATCTCATAGTAGCTGGCGGCAAGATAGCTGGCCGGCGGAATATTTTCGCGCGCGTGCCGGCTTTCATCGATATTCCAGGCACCGAAGGCGCCGCAGGAGAGCGTGATGCCGAGCGCGCGCTTTTCCCATTCGGCATGAAAATAGGGCTCGTTCGCTTCCGGCGCGACCGGGCCGAATCCCATCTGGCCGCCAAGATCGTGCGGCCCGTTCATAGCGCTGCCTCCGGTGCCTTGGCGACTGCCGTTCCGATCATGGCGTCGCGGCTGACGAGATCCGCCAGCGCCGCCTCGTCCATGCCCTCGGAACCGGCGGGCCGCTGCGGAATCACCAGATATCGAAGTTCGGCCGTCGAATCCCAGACGCGGATCTTCGTCTCCTGCGGCAGCGTCAGTCCGAATTCGGCCAGCACGCCGCGCGGGTCGATCACCGCACGAGACCGGTAGGCGGGCGCCTTGTACCAGACCGGCGGCAGCCCGAGCACGGCCCAGGGATAGCAGGAGCAAAGCGTGCAGACGATCAGATTGTGCGTTTCCGGCGTATTGAACACCGCGCGCATATGCTCTCCCTGTCGGCCGGTAAAGCCGAGGCTTGCGATTGCCCCTGTCGCGTCGCGCCGCAGCCAGTCGGCGAAGGCGGGATCGCTCCAGGCCTTCGCCACCACCTGAGCCCCGTTGCGCGGCCCGACCTTCGTCTCGTAGGTCTCGACGATCCGGTCGATCGCGGCCGGATCGATCAGCCCCTTTTCCGTCAACAGCGTCTCGAGCGCCTTCACGCGCGCCTGCATGTCCGAATAGTGATTGTCGTGGTGGTGATGATGACCGTCGTCATCATGCGAATGTCCGTGGGACATGGCAGTCTCCTGTCTCTTCCGGATTACTTTAGCATCGGCCAGAGGCTGAGCACCAGCAGGGCGGCCATGGTTATGTTGAACCATTTGAGCCGAACCGGATCGGCCAGCCAGTCGCGCAGCACCGAGCCGAAGCCGGCCCAGGTCGAAACGCTCGGCAGGTTCACGGCGGCGAATGCCAGCCCGACGAGAAGGACCGTGAGGAGATAAAGCTGTTCGTTGGTGTAGGTCGCCATCGCGGTCACGGCCATCACCCAAGCCTTGGGATTGATCCACTGGAACGCGGCGGCACTCATGAAGCTCATCGGCTGCGCCGAGCCTTCGCTTTCCGTCAGGCTACGGGATGTGCCGATCTTCCAGGCGATCCAGACGAGATAGGCGCCGCCTGCAAATTTCAGCGCGGTATAGAGCAGTGGCACCGTATGCAGCAGCGCGCCAAGACCAAGACCGACGCCAAGCAGCAGCGACAGGAAGCCGACGCCGATGCCGAGCATGTGGGGGATCGTGCGACGGAAACCGAAATTCACGCCCGACGCAAACAGCATCATGTTGTTCGGTCCCGGCGTGATCGAGGTCGTGAATGCGAAAAGTAGAAGAGCCAGAAATGTTCCCAGCGCCATAATGCCTCCTGGGATACCGCGTCATGACAAGGCGGCATCCAAATTCTTGTTCATGCGCGCGAAACAGGCCGGCGCACGGCGGTGCGACATTAGTTCGCCAGCCATCCGAAAGCCACAGGATGTTTGTCACCGTGACATGACGGATGTCGATTGAAATCCGGTCGAATACCCCTATCCTTCGATTATCCCCAGCGAGGAAAGACCATGCGCGAGCCCATCCCTACCGTCACTCTTCCCTCCGGCATCCTGGTTCCCGCACTTGGCCAGGGGACATGGAACATGGGAGAGAATGCCGCGACCGCCAGAGACGAGATCGCCAGCCTGAAAACCGGCCTCGATCTCGGTATGACGCTGATCGACACGGCCGAAATGTACGCCGATGGCGGCTCGGAGGTGATCGTCGGCAAGGCGATCGAAGGGCGCCGCGACGAGGTTTTCCTGGTCAGCAAGGTCTATCCCGCCAATGCCAGCCGCAAGGGCGCGGTCGAGGCCTGCGAGCGCAGCCTGAAGCGACTGAACACCGATCGCATCGATCTCTATCTGCTGCATTGGCGCGGCAATCATCCGCTTGAGGAGACGGTGGCAGCCTTCGAGGGGCTGAAAGCGGCCGGCAAGATCGAGGCGTGGGGCGTGTCGAATTTCGACGTAGCCGATATGGACGAGCTGCTTTCCGTGCCGAACGGCGGCAATGTCGCCGCCAATCAGGTACTCTACAACCTTGCCCGGCGCGGCATCGAATACGACCTGCTGCCATGGTGCCAGGAACGCGGCATTCCCATCATGGCCTACTCCCCCATCGAGCAGGGGCGCCTGCTCCATCACCCCGAACTGATCCGCATCGCCAAGACCTATCAGGCCACGCCCGCCCAGATCGCGCTCGCCTTCCTTTTGGAGCGTGACGGCGTGATATCGATCCCGAAATCCTCGAACCCGCAGCGCGTCGAGGAAAATCGCGATTCGGTGGATATCGACATGACAGATGAGGATTGGGGCGTCCTCGACGCCACCTTCCCACCGCCTTCGCGGAAGAAATCGCTCGAGATGCTGTAAGTCTACGCCGCCGCTTTCTGCTGCGCGACGATGAGTTCCATCGCCTGGAAAACGTCGATCTCGTGCCAGTCGGCCGGATCGCGATAGGTTGGATAGAACGAGAACGCGGCGGCGGCGATCTGGTCGATCGTCCGCCGTTTCGTTCGGCGTCCGACAAGCAGCGCTTTGGTGTAGACGCCGAAGTAGTCCTCGGTCACGCCCCAGCCCGAGTAGAAGGGCGCGGCATAGCAGCGAACCGGAAGGCCGCGCAGCAACGCATCGAAACCGAACTGGCTCGATACGGTCCAGACCTCGTCGACGACTTCGAGGATCGATGCCACGGACACAGCATCGTCAAGCAGCACGGCATCGCCCTTCGAGGCAACATCTGTAAGATAACCCTTACGAAGCCCCGCCATGACATCCGGATGGGTTCGAATGAGGCATTGCGCATCGCTGGCGAGCGCATCGGCAAGCATCTTCTCGAAAGAGGCTTTTGAGCCGAGTGCCCTTTCGACGGAGACATCGCCGACTACCTGATCGACCAGCAGAATGCGCCGCTTCGTCGTCCGCTCGATGCCGGGCGGACGATGGGGAAGATGATTGTATTTGGAAAGCTTGTTGAGAACGATCTGCTCGCGAATGGCGCGGCCAAGTTCGCCCGCATCTCCCGCTCCCTCGATCAGCCGCTCAAGCCGCGACGGCCGGCCGGCATCGACAGGCAGGCCGAGATCGTCGACGACGATGGACAGTGGAATGGCGCCGGCCTTGCCAAGGCCCATGGAGCGCAGAAAGCCGTCCTCCAGATGCCAATGCGGCAATCGGCGAAACCGCGCGATCCGCGCAGCCATCTTCGCCGGGGCACGGCCGCCCCACGAGACGATTCCGCCTATTCCGGGAGAAAGGATCGACGCCAGCGTCTGCGAGCCGAAATAATGACCGAGCCAGGGGAAATCGCCGCGGACGAAGAACGCGGCGCCGAGACGCATATCCGCTGGCGGATGCCACGGTTTTCCGCCGATCTCAGGCATTGTTGCCGTGTTTCCCCTTCTCCCCTCCGGGAGAAGGTACCGTCAGGCGGATGAGGGGGTGTCTGTCAGGAGTACGAAATTTCGTGAACTCAAATCGGAAAATCCCCCTCATCCGACCCTTCGGGCCACCTTCCCCCCAAGGGGAGAAGGAATTTGGAGCGCCGATTTGCCTCATATGCGATCACCCCTCAACGCCGCCGGCTTTTACATCCCCTGCGAACCGCGATTCATCGCAGCGATGCCGGTACGGCAGACCTCGATGAGGCCGAGCGGCTTGATGATGGCGATGAACTGGTCGATCTTCGAGGATTTGCCGGTGATCTCCAGAATGAAATGCTCGACGGTCGCGTCCACCACCTTGGCTTGGAAGGCATCGGCCAGCCGCAGCGTTTCGGCACGGGTTTCGCCGCTTCCGGTCACTTTCAGCAGTGCCACTTCGCGCTCGATCGGCCGTTCCTGGCCGAGTTCGCGGGCACGCACCGTCAGGTCCACGACGCGGTGGACGGGAACGATGCGCTCAAGCTGCGCCTTGATCTGCTCCAGCACCTGCGGCGTGCCGCGCGTGACGATGGTGATGCGCGAAAGATGCGCCTGATGCTCGGTCTCCGAGACGGTAAGGCTTTCGATGTTGTAGCCCCGGCCGGAGAAGAGGCCGATGACGCGGGCGAGAACGCCGGGCTCGTTGTCGACGAGCACGGAAAGCGTATGGCTTTCCGCCATCGCGGTTTCCGGCGAAATGAAATAGGCGGAGCCGGTGGGTTGAAGGTGTGCGTTCATGATCCTTGTTCCGTTTCCTCGGTTCTTGTTCGGTATGCCAGCGCGATGGGCGGCCGGGGCGCTGCTTCCGCCGCCCCCGGCCATCCGATCAGACCAGCTGGCGACCCTTGGCGTCGATCGCGTTGGCGACGGCCTCATCGGTCGCTTCGTCCGGCAGCAGCATTTCGTTGTGCGCCTTGCCCGAGGGGATCATCGGGAAGCAGTTGGCGAGATTGGCGACGCGGCAATCGAAAATGACCGGCTTGTTGACATCGATCATTTCCTGGATGGCGGCATCGAGATCGCCCGGCTTTTCGCAGCGCAGGCCGACGGCGCCATAGGCTTCGGCGAGCTTTACGAAGTCAGGCATCGCTTCCGTATAGGAGTTGGACAGGCGATTGCCGTGCAGCAGCTGCTGCCACTGGCGAACCATGCCCATGTACTGGTTGTTGAGGATGAAGATCTTGATCGGCGCATTGTGCTGGATCGCCGCCGACATTTCCTGAATGCACATCTGGATCGAGGCATCGCCGGCGATATCGATGACCAGGCTTTCCGGATGCGCGATCTGAACGCCGAGGGCGGCCGGCAGGCCGTAGCCCATGGTGCCGAGACCACCCGAGGTCATCCAGCGGTTCGGCTGTTCGAAGCCGTAGAACTGCGCCGCCCACATCTGATGCTGGCCGACTTCGGTCGTGATGTAGGTATCGCGATGCTTCGTCAGCTCGTAGAGGCGCTGGATCGCATATTGCGGCATGATGACGTCGTCGCTAGGCTTATAGGCGAAGGAGTTGCGCGCGCGCCAGCGGGCAATATCGCTCCACCAGTCGCCAAGCCGCTCCGCAGCAGGCTTTTGCGGCAGCGCCCGCCACAGGCGAACCATGTCTTCCAGAACATTGCCGACGTCGCCGAGAATGCCGACGTCGACACGGACGTTCTTGTTGATGGAGGACGGGTCGATATCGATGTGGATCTTCTTCGAATTCGGCGAGAAGGCGTTCAGGCGGCCGGTAATACGGTCGTCGAAACGCGCGCCGATACAGACCATGACATCGCAATCATGCATCGCCATGTTGGCTTCGTAGGAACCATGCATGCCGAGCATGCCGAGCCAGCTCTTGCCGGAGGCGGGATAAGCGCCGAGTCCCATCAGGGTCGACGTGATCGGGAAATTGGTCAATTCGACCAGTTCGCGCAGCAGCTTGCAGGCTTCCGGTCCAGAATTGACGACACCACCGCCGGAGTAGATGACCGGACGGCGCGCATTCTTCATCAGCTCGATCGCCTGATTGATCTTGTTGAGATCGCCCTGGATCTTCGGCTGGTAGCTCTTCTGGACGTGGTGGGCTTCGGGAGGCGTATAGGTGCCGGTCGCGAACTGAATGTCTTTCGGAATGTCGACGACGACCGGACCCGGGCGGCCCGTCTGCGCGATGCGGAAGGCTTCGTGGATGACGGCGGCGAGCTCGTTGACATCCTTGACCAGCCAGTTGTGCTTCGTGCAGGGCCGCGTGATACCGACGGTATCGCATTCCTGGAAAGCGTCCGAGCCGATCAGCGTCGTCGGAACCTGACCGCTCAGGCAGACGAGCGGGACCGAATCCATCAAGGCATCCTGAAGGGGCGTGACGGCGTTGGTCGCGCCGGGGCCGGACGTAACCAGCATGACGCCGACCTTGCCGGTGGAGCGGGCATAGCCTTCGGCCGCATGGCCGGCGCCCTGCTCGTGACGAACGAGAATGTGCTTGATGTCGTCCTGCTGGAAGATCTCGTCGTAGATCGGAAGCACAGCGCCGCCCGGATAACCGAAGATGTGTTCGACGCCGTTGTCCTTGAGCGCCTGCAACACGATCTCCGCGCCTGTCATTCGATTGTCGCTCGCCTGATTATCTGTGCCGGTCATACGTTTGTTCCGCTGTCTGCTGGAGGTTTGGAAAGATGAAATCTCGATTTCGGGCATAAAAAAAGGCCCCTCGGGGAGCCTGTCATCTAGCGCATGGGTGGCTATCGCCGGATGGTTACACCATCCTGCCCATGCGCCTTCCCACCACGATAAGAACGATCGAGTTTTTCATGGAGCGAAGTGATAGACAGAAAATTTCGAAGCGTCAACGCGTCAAGCAATAAAAAATCGTGCGCATAGCATAACCCCGTAAAAAGCATGGGTAGCCGACAGGGTTTTGTTAAGCCGCCGTCTCTATGCTTCGGCCTCTAAACGCTTGGGGTAGCCGTTTGCTCAATAACGATCTGCAGACGTCCGGCAACGCTGGAGATTTTGACCGCCGCGACAGATTGAAGCCGGGAAATCGCTTTCTCGGCCGCGTCGTCGCGTGCAGCGGCTCGCGCGCGACGATTGCCGCCGTCGCCGAGGCAGGCGGCACCGATCTGACGGAACTCTGGTCGGTCGGCAGGCTGATTTCCATCAGCGTCGGGAAGAACCGCGTTGCCGCCCTCGTCTACTCCATGAATACCGACCATACGGGCTGGGGCGAAGGACAGGACAACCTCTTCCGCATCGAAGTCGAGCTGTTGGGCGAGGTCCGCATCGGACCCGATGGGCGGGAAGAGTTTTCGAGCGGCATCTCCGCCTATCCCTATCTCGGAGCCGTCGCGCACCGCATCCGCGCGGCCGACCTCATGCGTATCTTCGATGCCGGAAAAGGCAACAGCTGCGTCATCGGCAAACTGACCCAGGACGAAAGCATCGACGCCGCCATCCATATTCCTTCGATGCTGTCGAAGCATTTCGCCGTCGTCGGCTCGACCGGCGTCGGCAAATCCACGGCCGTCTCGCTGCTGCTGAACAAGGCGATCGGCGCCGATCCGAAACTGCGCGTGCTGATCCTCGACCCGCACAACGAGTTTGCCGCCGCCTTTCCCCGCCACGCCGTCGTCATCGACACCGACACGCTCGACTTGCCTTTCTGGCTGATGCGGCTGGAAGAGCTCAGCGAAGTCGTCTTCCGCGGCCGCCCGGCGGTGCCCGAAGAGCTCGATGCGCTGCGCGATCTCATTCCGGATGCCAGACGCGCCTTCCGCGGCAGCGATTCGACGCTGATGCGCCGACAGACCGAAAAGTCGTCCGTGACGGCCGATACGCCGATCCCCTACCGCATGGCCGATCTCCTGGCACTCATCGACGAGCGCATCGGGCGGCTCGAAGGCCGTCAGGAAAAGCCGCACCTGCGCTCGTTGAAGATGCGCATCATCTCGGCGATCAACGATCCGCGCTATCACTTCATGTTCTCCAACAATACGATCACCGATACGATCATGGAGACGATCGCCAAGATCTTCCGCATTCCGGGCGATGGCAAGCCGATCTGCACCTTCCAGCTTGCCGGCATTCCCTCGGAAGTCATCAATTCCGTCGCCTCGGTCCTGTGCCGCATGGCGTTCGAGCTGGCGCTCTGGAGCGACGGCGCGATCCATATGCTTGTCGTCTGCGAGGAAGCGCACCGCTATATTCCCGCCGATCCGACGCTCGGCTTCTTCCCGACGCGCCAGGCCATCGCCCGCATCGCCAAGGAAGGCCGCAAATACGGCGTGTCTCTCGGTATCATCACCCAGCGCCCGGGCGAACTCGACCAGACGATCCTGTCGCAGTGCTCGACGCTCTTCGCCATGCGCCTCGCCAACGACCGCGACCAGGAAATCATCCGCTCGGCCATACCGAATTCCTCCATCTCGACGACCAGCTTCCTGTCATCGATAGGCAATGGCGAAGCCATCGCCTTCGGCGAGGCCATTACCGTTCCGATGCGCATGCGCTTCTCCCGCGTCGATGAGTACTTAATCCCGAAAGCCAGCGGCAGCACGGCCAAAGCCAGCGAGGATTCGCCCGATACGGTCGATCTGCGGACCATCGTCGGACGCATGCGCTCGATTTCAGCACCCGATGTCGGCGCTTTGCAACAAAACCATATTGCCCCTGCGGAGCCTGTGGCCGAGATCAGGAACGAATTCGGCGACCCGCCGCCCGCACAAGCCGCCCAATATCAAGCCGGGCCGGGTTCGGCATCGATCGAACCCTATCGCGCCGACATGCTGCCGCGCACGACCGCGCAACAGACGGCCGCCCCGATACCGACATCGATAGACAGCAGGCTTGCGGAACTGCGCCGCGAATTCCGCAGCGACGAGACGCCGAGCCCACGGCCGATGCCGACAAGGGAGCCTTTGCCGTCGCTGCGGCGGGAACCTGGACTGTCGCTGCGCGACAGTATCTTGAAGAAGCCGCTGAGCAGCCTCTACGACAAGGATTGACGGACGATCGCGCTTATGGGCTCAGACGCTCCCAGCTCTCGTCCATCTGATTGCGGAACCAGGTCATCTGCCGCTTGGCATATTGCCGCGTCGCCGCGGCTCCGGTCTCGATCACTTCTTCTCGCGTCATCGCACCCTTCAGCATCGCGGCGATCTGCGATACGCCGATCGCCTTCATGATCGGCATCTCCGGTGGCAGATTCAGCGCCAGCAGGCCCCGCACCTCGTCTTCGGCACCCGTCGCCAGCATCTTTTCGAAACGGCTGTTGATGCGCTCATGCAGCAGGGCCCGCTCCGGCAGCACTACGATCTTCCGTGCGCGATCCGCATCGACGACCATCGGTCCGGTCTTGCCCTGAAAGGCTGCGATCGACCGGCCCGTCGCCTCGACCACCTCCAGCGCGCGGACGATGCGTTGCCCGTCCTGCGGGTTCAGGGTTTCGGCAACGGCACCGTCTCGCTCCGCAAGCTCGCGGTATAAGGCTTCCGCCCCTTCCGCCAGCAAACGGCCGCGAAGACGATTGCGAACCTCCGGCGGGATCTCGGGCATGTCGGAAAGCCCGCCCGTCAGCGCCTTGAAATAGAGGCCGGTGCCTCCGACGAACACAGGCATTCGCCCCTCATCGCGGAGCTGCTTGACCAGTGCCCCGGCCTCGCGCAGCCAGACGCCGGTGGAATAGGCTTGCCCCCCAGGAACGTGCCCATAGAGATGATGCGGAATACCCTGCATGTCGACCTCGGAGGGACGTGCGGTCAGCACGCGCAGTGTGTCGTAGACCTGCATGCTGTCGGCATTGATGACGACGCCATCATGCGAACGGGCCAATTCAACCGCCAGCGCGGACTTGCCGCTCGCGGTCGGCCCGGTTATCAGGATCGCGTCGATATTGCTCATAAGGTTTCTGCTCATGGCCTTCGTTGCCACGCTTATTGCCAATCCGTCAAACCCCGTTCTTGTTCCGGCCATCGCCGAGCAGGCGGCCGAAGCCGTCAAGGCGTCCGGGCTCTACTGGCTGGCCGACGGCATCGCCTGCGATATCGCGCTCCGCGACGATACAGATTTGCAGGCCGCGGAGGCCAATATTCTGGCGGTCATCGGCAGCGAACGGATCGATCTCGTGATCCAGGATACGGAAACCCGCCGCAAGAAACTGCTGATTGCCGACATGGACTCCACCATGATCGGCCAGGAATGCATCGACGAACTGGCCGCCGAAGTCGGCCTCAAGGACAAGGTTGCCGAAATAACCGCGCGCGCCATGAACGGCGAGATCGCCTTCGAGCCGGCCCTGCGGGAGCGTGTGGCCTTGTTGAAGGGATTGCCGCTTTCCGTCGTCGACGATGTCATCGCCAGGCGCATCACGTTGACACCGGGCGGGCCCGAACTGATCGCCACGATGAAGGCGAAGGGGTACTATACCGCTCTCGTTTCCGGCGGCTTCACCGTCTTCACCAGCCGGATCGGCGCCACCCTCGGCTTCGACGAAAACCGCGCCAATATCCTGCTGGAAGAAAACGGCTCGCTCACCGGCTTCGTCGCGGAACCGATCCTCGGCAAGCAGGCCAAGGTGGATGCGCTCAACGATATCGCCGACAAACTCGGCATTTCCGCCGACGATGCCCTGGCCGTCGGCGATGGCGCCAACGATCTGGGCATGCTGCAGCTTGCCGGCTCCGGCGTCGCGCTCCACGCCAAGCCGACAGTCTCGGCGCAGGCCAGGATGCGTATCGACCATGGCGACCTGACCGCCCTGCTCTACATCCAGGGCTATCGCAAGACGGATTTCATCAAACCATAGACCGGCGTGGATCGCTGAAACCGGAGGCCGCAGATGATCATCGCCGAAACCGACCGCCTCATCATCCGCAACTGGCGCGAAACGGATCGCGAACTTGTCTACGAGATCAACTCCGACGAGGCCGTCATGGAATTCTTTCCGTTTCGCCGCGATCGCGACGAAGCGAACGTCTTTTTCGATCGCGTTCATGCGATGATCGCCGGCACCGGACTCGGTTTCTTTGCCCTGGAAGAAAAGGCGAGCGGCGAAACGATCGGCTTTTGCGGGCTGGCGCGCGTCGATCATCTCGAACCCCATATCCCGAAAGGCACGCTGGAGATCGGCTGGCGGCTGGCCGCGCGCTTCTGGGGCAAAGGCTTCGTAACAGAGGCGGCTCGCGCGCTTCTCGCCCATGCGTTCGAACGGCTCGGCGCCGGCGAGATCGTTTCCTTCGCCGTGCATGACAATGCCAGATCGACGGCGGTAATGGAGCGGATCGGCATGCGTCGGGTCGAGGGCGGGGATTTCGATCACCCCGGCGTCCCCGATACGCATCCTCATCTGAAGCGGCATGTGCTCTATCGCCTGACGGCGGCCGAATGGCGCTCCGGGCGATGATCTTCATCGAAACGCCTCGGCTGATTCTCCGGCCATGCGCGCAAGAAGATCGCGAACTGTTCCATGAACTCAGCACGGATCCGGCCGTCCTTGAATTCTTTCCGTTCCGCCGCAGCCGCGAGGATGCCGATGCCATCTTCGAAATGATCCGGAACCTGACGCCCGAACCCGGCTTCGAGCTTCTGGTCATGGTATTGAGGGATAGCGGCGAGGCAATCGGCTTCTGCGGACTGTCCAGATTGCAGCTTGAGCCCCATTTACCGAAAAATGCCGTCGAAATCGGCTGGCGGCTCTCGGCACGCCATTGGGGCAACGGTTATGCGACCGAGGCCGGCGTGGCGCTGGCGCGCTACGCTTTCAACGTCCTGAAGCTTGAGGAAATCCTGTCGATCTCCGTCCATGACAACAGGCGCGTGCTGGCGGTGATGCGCAAGATCGGCATGCAGCGCGATCCCGCCTGCGATTTCGACCATCCGCAAATTCCGGATACGCATCCGCACCTGAAGCGGCACATCGTCCATCGCCTGAGCGCCACCGAATGGCGCTCGCGGCAGACCAGGCACATCGAAGGCTGAATTCTACTCCAGCGCGACGGCGATGAAGCGCAAGTCACCGTTCGGAGACGCAATCATCATCTGCGCATTGCGGCGGCCTTCACGCTTCAGCGAGGCCACCTTTTCCGAAGCGGCATTCGGGGTCTGGACGAATTCCTGGGCGACTTCCACGACGACGTCGCCCGGCTTCAACCCTTTTTCCGCTGCCGCCGAACCCGCCGCGACTTCCGTGATGACGACACCGTCGACGCTATCGGCAATTCCGAAACTCTTGCGGTTCTCGGCGCTCAGCGTCGCCAGCTTCATGCCCAGCACGGTCGCACTTGCCTGCGCCTGCGGTTGAGCCTGCGGAGACTGCTGCGGGTCCTCTCCCTGGTCTTGCCCATCCATGCCGTCATCGCTGCCCTCGTCGCCGTCGTCGGGATTGATGACGCCGCCGTTGCCGTTATCGTCCGGCGCGAGTTGCGGCTTCTTGTTCTTGTCGGTGCTTGCCGCGGCGGCCTGATCGCTGTCTTCCAGCCGGCCCAGCGTGACCTTCACGGTCTGTTCCTTGCCATCGCGATAGATGACGACATCGACTTCCTTGCCGACGGGGCTTTCGGCAACGACGCGCGGCAGGTCGCGCATCTCGTCCACGTCCTTGCCGTCGAATTTCAGGATCACATCGCCCGCCTTGATCGAGCCGTTGTCGACGGGGCCGCCCTTGATGACCCCCGCCACGAGCGCGCCCTTGGCGTCGGCCAGGCCAAGACTGCTGGCGACATCGTCCGTCACCGGCTGGATACGCACGCCGAGCCAGCCGCGGCGAGTCTCGCCGAAATCCCGGAGCTGATTGACGACGCCTTCCGCCAGCTCGGAAGGCACGGCAAAACCGATGCCGATCGAGCCGCCGCTTGGGGAAATGATGGCGGTGTTGATGCCGATCACCTCGCCCTTCATGTTGAAGAGCGGACCGCCGGAATTGCCCTTGTTGATCGCCGCATCCGTCTGGATGAAGTTGTCATAGGGGCCGGCATTGATGTTGCGGCCACGCGCCGAGACGATACCGATGGTCACGGACCCGCCGAGACCGAAGGGATTGCCGATCGCCATCACCCAGTCGCCGATCCGCATCTTGGAGGAATCGCCGAATTTCACTGCGGTCAGCGGATGCTTCGGCTCGACCTTCAGGACCGAAAGATCAGTCTTCGTATCGGTGCCGATCAGCTTCGCTTTCAGCTTGGTGCCGTTCGGAAAGATCACCTCTATGTCGTCGGCGCCTTCGATGACGTGATTGTTCGTGACGATGTAGCCGGCGGGATCGATGACGAAGCCGGAGCCGAGCGAGCTCACCTTGCGGTTGCTGTTGTCGTCTTTCTTGTTGTTGAAGAAATCGTTGAAATAGTCCTGATAGGGCGAGTTGTCCGGCACCTTCGGCGTCGCCGGCCCGTCGCCCTCGTCCTTCACCTTCTGCGACGTGGAAATGTTGACGACGGCGTCGAGCAGTCCGGAGGCGAGATCGGCAACCGATTCCGGCCCGGCGTTCATTGCCGGGTTCCCCGTTATCTTGGGCGATGCTGCCGGCGGCGTCTGGTTGTCGGTGGTGGCCGGCGCCTGGGCACCCGCGGCCGCACCGCTGTTCTGCGTCTGCGCATAAGCCTGTTCGCTAACGCCAGCAACAGGACCGGCAATCAGCGCCATGCTCGCGAGCAAGGCAAACGAACGGCTGAAAGGCAGGCGGGTGGTCGAAGCCATCAGGCATCCTCATCGAGAAAGGGAAATCTTGTATAAGCATCAACATAAGGCGGAATGATGAAGCGTGAAATCACCTTTTTGCGAAATCCCCGAACCTCAATGCCGCCGCTGCCGACATGGTAAAGGTGATGCAATCCGCCATAAAGAAAAGGGCCGCCGTGAGGCAGCCCTTCCATTCCTTGAATCGGCACCTTAGTTCGCAGGCACCGTCGGATTTGCCAACGCCGGCGTCGTGGAATTGGGCGCGGAACCCGCAGGGCTGTCGAAGAACTTGAAGAAGTCCGACTTGTCGGGAGGCAGAACCAGCGTCTTGCCGCCCGAGCCAAGCGCCTTGTTGTAGGCGGCCATCGAGCGATAGAACTCGTAGAAGTTCGGATCGCGCTGCGATGCATCGGCAAAGATGCCATTGCGCTCGGCTTCGCCCTGACCGCGAAGGATTTCCGAATCCTTCTGCGCATCCGCGACGATCTCGACGACCTGGCGATCCGCGATCGCGCGGCGGCGCTGGCCTTCTTCATTACCGCGGGCGCGGATCAATTCGGCTTCCGCCAATCGCTCGGCCTTCATGCGGTCATAGGTCTGCTGCGACACTTCCTGCGTCAGGTCGGTGCGGCGGATACGGACGTCCTCGATGTTGAGACCGAGCGTTTCCGCATCGCGATGCAGGTCGTCGCGAACTTCCGTCATCATGGACGCACGCTCGCTGGAGAGTGCCGCATCGAAGCTGCGCAGGCCGTAGACACGGCGCAGCGAAGCATCGAGGCGGGTTCTCAGGCGGGATTCCGCCGCATCGCGATCACCCGACACCGTCTCCCGGAACTTCCGGGCATCGGCGATCTTGTAGACGACGAAAGCATCGACCTCATAGAACTTGCCGCCCGAAACCTGGACGCGAATGTTGTCCAGATCGAAACGCAGCTCCTGCTGCTGGATGTATTGAACGCGGTCGGCATCCATGAAGGCGAAGGGTAGCTTGAAATACAGGCCCGGTTCCGTCTTGACCTCGCGGATCTGGCCGAAGCGCAGGACGATGGCCTGCTCGCGGGCATTGACCACGAACACCGACGAATAGATGAGCAGCAGGATCACCGCGAGCGCGATGAGAATGGCTGGCAAACGGCTGGACGTCATTATTTGGCCTCCGGCTGAGTTGCAGCGGCGGGCTTGCCTGCCTGCGTCGTGGACTGCTTGCCGATTTCACTCAGCGGCAGGTAAGGCACGACACCCTGCTTGTCGTCAATGATGATGCTGTTGGAATTGCCGATGACGGACTCCATGGTCTCAAGGAACAGCCGCTTGCGGGTCACTTCCGGCGCCTTGACGTATTCGTCGTAGATGGAGATGAAGCGCTGCGCCTCACCCTGCGCCTCCTTCACGATACGATCCTTGTATGCGGCAGCTTCTTCGCGAATCTGCGCCGCGCGACCGCGCGCCTGACCGAGCTTCTGGTTGGCGTACTGATTGGCCTCTTCCACCTGCTGGTCTTCGTTCTGCTCGGCACGCTGGACTTCGTCGAACGCATCCGCAACCTCGCGCGGCGGCGACACGTCCTCGATAGGCACGGCAGTAATGGAAATGCCGGCGCCGTAGCGGTCCATCGTATCCTGGATGATGTTCCGCACCTGGACCGCGATTTCCTGACGGTTGTCGCGATAGATGTCCTGTGCGGGACGCCGGCCGACGATCTCGCGCATGGCGCTTTCGGCTACCTGCTGCAGCGTTTCGTCGGGGCTTTCGACATTGAAGAGATAGGATTGCGGGTTGGTCACGGAATAGAGGACCGAGAACTGCACGTTGACGATGTTCTGATCGCCCGTCAGCATCAGACCGGCAGTCGAACCGGCGCTGGAGCGTCCGCCGATATTTCGCTGCTGTTCCGTGATTTTCACGAATTCAACGCGGTCGATCGGCCAGAAATGGAAATGCAGGCCGGGCATCGAGACTTCCTCGCGCGGCTTGCCGAAACGCAACTCCACGCCGCGCTCGTCGGGCTGCACCGTGTAGATGCACTGGATCAGCCAGAAAACGGCAATCACCGCAATGATGATGAGGACGACGCCCGCATTGAAGCCACCGGGCACGAAACCCTTCAACCGGTCCTGGCCGCGACGAATAATATCCTCGAGATCCGGAGGCCCTCCGCTGCCGCTTCCGCGCGGCCGGTTCGGTCCTTGCCCCCAAGGTCCCTGATTATTTCCGCCGCCACCGCCGCCCCACGGGCCGCCGCCGCCGCCATTCTGATTGCTCCAAGGCATCAAAACCTCTTTGTTTGTTGACTCCCAGCATCGCGCCGAATCCGCGAAATTCATGGCTCGAGATCCACAGGCGGCAGCGATTGTTTCCCGTTATAGGTATCGAAGCACCTGCTTTCAACGCGACTTCAGGAAGTTCGTCGGATTCATTGGAAAATATTTGATTTTCGGGGGCAGCTTTTACGCTTTTCGCCTGAAATAGCTAACGAAACGCGTCGGATAAGTATCCTTCTCGCCAGCCGGCACGGCAAGCTCGCTATCGGCCTGCCAGATGGCGGGATCGATCCTTGGAAAGGCCGTATCGCCCTCCACATCCGCCTCGACATGGGTAATCAGCAACCGATCGGCGAGACCGATCGCCTGCCGATAGATTTCCCCGCCGCCCAGGATACAGATCTCGTCGGAATTGCTTTCTTCGGCGAGACGGGACGCGGCCGCGATCGCTTCATCGAGCGAATGGGCCACCACGATCCCGTCGGCCGAAAAGCCGGCGTCGCGCGTGATGACGACATTCGGCCGGCCGGGCAAGGGCTTGCCGATCGACTGGAACGTCTTGCGCCCCATGATGACCGGCTTGCCCAAGGTCATCGCCTTGAAGCGCTTGAGATCGGATGACAACCGCCAGGGCATATCGCCTTCGCGCCCGATGATACCGTTGCGCGATACGGCAACGACGATGGTTTTGCTCGGTTGGGTCATGCATCTCCCTCAGTGCACATCAGCGACGCCGGTGCGAGTCGGCCCGACGACTTTACATCATGATGGGCGTGGCGGGAGATGGAAGGCTCCTCGCGCCTGCTTCAAACGTCGTTATTGAGCCTGTCGAGCTGAGCCGCCAGCACACCCCCGCCTTCCCGATCCTCCGCCATCTTTCGATAGAGCCCCGCCATGCCCCTGAATATCAGCGCGGCGGGATCGTCCTCGCCGAGGAAATCCGAAATCTCCTCCATTTCCGCAACCCAGCGATAGGCTTTGGGATACATGTCTGGAATGCCGTGAGCCAGCTTCGCATAGAGATCGGGCAGGCTCTCCTGAAGCTCTCGCTTCAGGGCGGCATCCGAGCCAGAACGGATCGCCGCGAGCAGCATGGCCGTGCCCAGACCGGTCACACCCTTGTTGATGCCGGCATAACACATCTTCAACGCCGAGGCCGCGCCGATGGCGCCATCGATGCGGCGAACCTGAAGCCCATGATGAGCAAGCACACCGCTGTCGTTGGCCGCATCGCCGCTGACGTAGAGCTTCGGCCCCTTCTGACCGGGCTTCGGCGGACCGCCGATAATGGAGCCGTCGAGAACCGCGCCGCAGTCGCTGCCGAAGACCGCCGCGACCTCGGCCATGGTCTGCGGCGAAATCGCGTTGCAGTCCATGAATGTCGTCCTGACACCTTCGCGGCGCATCCCGGCGGCGACCTGCCCGGCGACGACGACGGCCTGGGCGGGCGGCACGATGGACAGAATGAGGCGCGAAGCGACAACGGCGCCCAACCCGACAGGCTCCATGCCCGAAGCCCTCGCCCGCTCGACGGTCGCCGGCGAACGACCCTCCAGACAGGTGACGACCCTCACCCCGTTTTCGACCAAACGCCTGGCGATGGCGCTGCCCATCGCACCGGCCCCGATAACTGCGATCTCCACCGGCGACCTCCTTTTCGCATAAGGGAGATGGCAACATATCGCCTAACATCGAGCCGGACGAGTGGCATGCCGTGCAGTCACGCTAAGTTTAGCGTCCTTCCTCATGCGTTGCGAAGAACGAGGACGGCATAGGTGCAAGGCTCTCCGCTTTCATTCCTGAAGACGCAATCGGTCGGCGGGCCGAGCTCAAGGCAATCGCCCGCAGCCATGAAATGCCTGGCATCGCCTTCGTGAAACGTCAGCCGTCCCTCCAATATCCAGATGAGCTGCCGCATGAAGGCATAAGCCGATGCGGGCATCGGAACTTCCGCGCCCGCTGGCAGCTCGATGCGCACGAGGTCCAGCGGCAGATCCGACTTCGGGGAGACATGCCGCCGTTCGTAACCCGTCTGCGGATCGACCCATACAGGTTGCTCTTCCTTGCTGAGAAATCGCCCCTGCTGCATCTCGGCGCGCGCCATCAACGTCGACATGCTGAGGCTGAAGGCGCCGGAAAGCTTGCCGAGCAGCATCGCCGTCGGGCTGCTCTCCCCGCGTTCGATCTTGTGGATCATGGCACGGGAAACGGCTGAGCGCTCCGCCAGCTCCGTCAACGACCAGCCGCGGCTTTCCCGTTCGATGCGGATGCGCGCGCCAATGCGCCTGTCGATATCATCAAGGTGAGACATGCGTTTTATTATAGTGGACGCCCGCAGGAATGACAATCGACCCCATGCCGCCAAACATGAGCATCAGCGAAGCCGAGCGACACAAAAATCAAACTCGCCATTCTTTGATAAATTCGTCTATCATTTGAAATATAAGGATATTTCACCAGGTCGATAACGGCCTTTACCGTCGACACCGATTATGGCCCGCCAGAACTCCTGTAACAATATAGTGGACAGCTATCCAAATCGGTGTATGACAGGCGATATCAGCAAACGACATATCCAGCCGACCTGGTGGATACCAACGGAGCCGCCGATGCAAATTCGCGATGCGAGAGAGGAAGATCTCGCCGGAATAACCGCGATCTACAACGACGCCGTCGCCAATACCGCCGCGATCTGGAACGAGACGCAGGTCGACATCGACAATCGCAGGCAATGGCTGCAGGATCGGCACAAATTGGGCTATCCGGTGCTGGTGGCTGCCGACGATCGCGGCGATGTGGTCGGCTACGCCTCGTTCGGCGACTGGCGCGCCTTCGACGGCTATCGCCATACGGTCGAGCATTCCGTCTATGTCCGCAATGACCAACATCGAGGCGGCATCGGCAAGGCGCTGATGATCGAGCTGATCGAGCGCGCCCGGAACATCGGAAAGCATGCGATGGTCGCTGGCATAGAGGCCGGCAACGTGGCGTCGATCAGGCTCCACGAAAAGCTCGGCTTCCAGCAGGTCGGCCTTCTTCCCGAGGTCGGCACCAAATTCGGACGCTGGCTCGATCTGGCATTCCTGCAACTGCTTCTCGACCGGCGGGAAGACCCGGATTCCGGCCCGGCCGCCTAACCGCTTCCGCTTATTTTTCGAATCGGACGGAAAACCGCCGCGCACTTTGCTGGAATTGCTCTACACCGCGACCTCGGCCGCGATCGCGGCATGCGGCTCGTAGCCGGCAACCTCGAAATCCTCGATGCGATATTCGTCGATGCTGCCGGGCCGGCGCAGCAGGCGCAAGGTCGGGAACGGCCGCGGCTCGCGGCTGAGCTGTTCCCGGATCGCATCCAGGTGGTTGAGATAAAGGTGCACGTCGCCGCCCGACCAGACCAGTTCGCCCATATCCATATCGACCTGCTGCGCCACCATGGCCAGCAATGCCGCCTGCTGGCAGATGTTGAAGGGGTTGCCCAGGAACAGATCGCATGAGCGCTGAAAGACCATCAGGCTGAGGCGCGGTCGCCTGCCGCCCTCGGCCGATATGTTCGATACGTGAAACTGATAGACCATATGGCAGGGATGCAGCGCCATATCGGCCAGCTCGCCGACGTTCCAGGCATGGAAAATCATGCGGCGGCTGCTGGGATTGGATTTGAGATCGTTGATCACCGCAGCGAGCTGATCGTGCACCCGGCCCTCGGCATCGCGCCATTGCCGCCATTGCTTGCCGTAGACCGGGCCGAGATCGCCCCATTGGAGAGCGAAAGCCTCATCCTCCAGAACCCGCTTCTCGAAGGCCGGCTGATCGATATCCTCTCCCGTGACCTTGCGATATTTCGCCAAAGGCCAATCGGTCCAGATTCGCACATTCTCCTTCAGGAGATTGCGGATGTTGGTATCGCCGGTCAGGAACCAGAGCATTTCCTTGACCGCGAGCTTCCAGTAGACGCGCTTCGTCGTGAAGATCGGAATCTGCCCCTTCGAAAGGTCGAAGCGCATCATCGCGCCGAGGCCGCTCAGAGTGCCGACGCCAGTCCGGTCGATGCGGCGATCCCCGTGCTCGAGCAGGTGCGCCATCAGGTCGAGATATTGATACTCCGGGTGACGAGCCATCTTCCGCTCCGAAATCGCTTGAGGTTTCCGGATAGCACGGATGCCGTCAGCAGCTGCCTGCCGCCGCGTGCCCGGCCGATTCCTTTTTCACGATTTTAGTGACAAGCCGGTGCAAAACCAACCATGCCGCAAAGTAATTCAGGCAATTCTCGCATCACGCGACGCAAACCGATGTTTGCGCGAAGCATTTATGACAATTCCCCTTCCCATCGCCTGCGGAAAACACTATATCAGCCATGCCGGTCTTCGGACCGGCTATGGCGATAAACAAGCGGTGTAATAAACCTATTGGACCCGGGGGCGGTACCCGGCGCCTCCACCAAAAACCGGTCGGCAGACTTGCGTCAGACCGGCTTTTGATGGGGGCGAAACAGGATCGACAAGGGTGTAAAGATCGTCTTTTTGCTCGGCATTGTACCACCGTTATCGGGCTAAAATTGTAGTTGCAAACGACAACTATGCGGAAGCTCGTCTCGCTGCTTAATCGCGGTGTGACACTTCAAATAAAGTCCTAAGGGGTCGCACTCTTAGGCGGGGTCCGAAGGCACCTGGCAACAGAAGCCTTCACCTTCTTCTCCAGTGCTATATTATAGACGACCAAGCGATGACTCGCGCATAGGGCTTTTCCGGCGGCGTTCAGCGTGGCATAAGCCTTACAAAAACATGGCCAACGAAAGACAGGAAAGCATGGGGCAGGATCATATCCGCTACGACATTTTGGCACAGGACGCCCTGCGTGGAGTGATCCGCAAGGTGTTGACCGAAGTCGGCGCCACGGGCCGCCTGCCCGGCGATCACCATTTCTTCATTACCTTTCTGACCGGCGCTCCCGGCGTGCGCATTTCGCAGCACCTGAAGGCGAAGTATCCGGAGCAGATGACCATCGTCATCCAGCATCAGTTCTGGGATCTTAAAATTACCGAAAGCCAGTTCGAAATCGGCCTCTCCTTCTCCGACGTTCCGGAAAAGCTGGTCGTGCCCTTCAACGCCATTCGCGGCTTCTACGACCCTTCCGTCAACTTCGAGCTGGAATTCGACGTGCCGCTCGCCGACGAGGAGGAAATCCCTTCGAGCGAAATCACCGCCTACCCGGTGCCGGCCGAGGGCGAGGAAGCACCCGCAGCTACGGCCAAGGAAGGCGAGGAAAAGAAGCCGGGATCGGTCGTCTCTCTCGACGCATTCCGCAAGAAGCAGTAGGCATGGCGGGGGAAGCATTCGCTTCCCCTTTTCCTTATTCAACGGGGAGATCGATGAGCGCCGAAATCGTCAATCTGCGTCAGTTTCGCAAGAAGCAGGCCCGCTCGGACAAGGAAAAACAAGCCGAGCAGAACCGCATCGCCTTTGGCCGTACCAAGGCCGAAAAGACGCTGACGAAGGCGCTCAACGAGAAGACCGCGAAAACGCACGAAGCGGGCCGAATCGAAACTCCGAAGACCGAAGACTAATTTTTATTCCGGCATAAAAACTTCCGAAATCAGTTGCTTACGCCTGCATTTTGAATCACTTTCAGAAACATCCTTCCATTTCCGATTTTTGATCGATTCGCCGATGATCCGTAAACATTCCGCGACGCTGCATGGCCATCGCACGAGCTTTTCCCTTGAGGATGCCTTCTGGACAGAACTGAAGGCTATCGCCAGCGCGCGCGGCACGTCGCTCGCAGCGCTGATCTCGGAGATAGACGACGGTCGCGAGGCCGGCAGCAACCTCTCGTCGGCGCTTCGCCTTTATGTCCTCAAATGGCTGAAGGATCGCAAATAGAGCAATTCCAGGAAAAGTGCGGAGCGATTTTTCGTTCGGAATTGCGTCAAAAACGAAGAGATGGAACGGCTTGGAGATTCAGTGAAGGGCGGGGCCGGCATCGATCCTCGTCGCATGGGCACCAGCGCCCTTGTGAGTGCGTTCGGGCCACCAGATACGAATCCGTCAGCCGGCGCCGTCTCTACTGCGCCCCTCCGGGCAAGCCGTTGAAATTCAGCGGCGCCGTCGTTTGCGGGGCAGGACTGCTCTGGACCGGCGCATGTTGAGCATCGGCTTTGGCCCGCGCCTCTGCAGCTGCCTTGGCCTCTGCGGCTGCCTTGGCTTCCGCTGCGGCCTTGGCCTTTGCTGCCTCTTCCGCCGCCTGCTTGGCCCGCGCCTCCTCCTCCGCCTGTTTTTGCGCAGCCGATTGCCTGGCCAGATCGCGCAGCCGGATCTCTTCGGCGCGGCGCTGCTGCTCGATGGCGGCATCGCGCTGGCGCTGGGCCTCCCGCACGCCTGCCGTATATTTGTAGAGTGCCACCTCGCGCCGCAGCCGTTGCTTTTCAAGCACATTGGCCTGCAGACGCTCGACGCGGCGGCGCTCGCGCTCGAATGCGCGTACCGACAGGAAGCCGGTCACGTCGGTCACATCGAGCGTTCGGCCCGGCGTTGCCAGCGGCCCGGCGAAATCGAGGCGCAGGGCCGGCGCTGCGCCGCTCTGCGCTTCGGCTCCCGCATTGAAATCGATGCCCAGAGACCCGCGCAGACGCTCGTCCGGCAAGCTGATTTCGGCATTGCCGGAAAGCTTCGCCAGATCGTTGCCGGCCGCGATGTTCGTTGCACGCGCCACTCCGGCGGAAATGTTGAAGGGTATGTTCGTCGCCGGCAGAACCGCCTCGCCGTTGTTGAGCAAGGTCTGGACGATCGGCAGCACCTTGGCGCCGGTTATATCGCCCTGGATCTGATCCGTCGCCGATAGCAGCGGCGGCAGGACGGAGAGATTGAGGCCGCGCACATGCGTTTCGCCAAGCTGAAGCTCGCCCGAGCCACTGGCGTTTGCCGCAAGGTCGGCGATGCTCTTGCCGCTTGCTTCGGCATTCATCGCAAGGCCGAAGCGGCCACTCGCAAGCGGCGCTCCATCACGCTGCCAGGCAACCGCTGCAAGGTCGCCATTGGCGAGATTGAGCTTCGCCTGAAGCAACCCCGTGCCGTCAGAATTGGCGAGCATCACATTGCCGCCCAACGTGCCGCCGTTCCACCCCCCCGTCAGATCGTTCAGCCGCAACTCCTCGCCCTTATAGGCCGCATTGGCGGTGAAATTCGAGATGGGGCCGAATATACCGGGCCATACCTGCTTTGCAGACAGCTTGACGCCGATGTCCATGCCGTTGAAGGCAGGCAAGCCGAGCTTGTCCTTGTTGAGGGCGCCCGTCTTCGGGTCGCTTATCGGCCCATAGATAGCCTCCGCCAGCCAGTTGAGATCGGCCTTGTCGAGCACGAGTTCGCCCGTCGCCTTGAGGTTCGGCGCTTTTCGGTCGAAGGTCAGCGTGCCGGACATGTTATTGTCGGCAAACAATCCCTTCATGTCCGAAAACACGATCTTGTCCGGGCTCAGCGCGGCATTGGCCTGGAATTTCACCGGCAAGCCAGCGCCCATCTGCGGGATGCCGATGCCGTTCATCACGAAATAGGGATCGATATCGGCGCTTTCGAGCGACAGCGCCATGGTGCCGTTGAGGAAAGTATCGGGACGCACATCGACCTTGCCGTTCGCGGTGAACGACGTCTTGTCGGTCGCAAAGGTCAATGCCGCATCGGCGGGGTCGGTGCCGCTGGCGGACACCTTCAGCGTCAGACGGCCATTGGCGTCGGCCTCGACCGGCAAGGGATCGAGCCCCGCCTGGCCGAACAGGATCGACGTGACCGAGTTTTCCAGCGTTCCTTCCAGCGTGGTCGTGCCCTTGCCCGTGAAGGCCGAGAGATCGGACATGCGGTAGTCGAAATTGACGCGGCTGCCGTTGGAAACGCCGGCCAGCGTGACCGTCAGCGCATTGTCCTGATCGCCGCCAAGCGTAACGGCGCCGCGCAGAGCGGTATTCCCATACCAGGCCGCATTGCGCACCAGCCTGTCCATGACGGGATGATGCGGCAGATGCTGGCGCAGCATTTCGAAGAACGGCGCGGGATCGGCGGCCTTGAAGGTGATCTCCCCCGAACCCTTATAGTCGGAAGGAGAACCATCGGCGCGGCCCGTTGCGGTGATTTCGGCGCCGGCGACGTTGCGGACCGAAAGCTTGTCGAGCGTAAGAGCGCCGTCCGCGATGGAGAATGACGTATCGACATCTTCGGCCGGCACGCCGAAGGCCATGAACTTCCCGGCCTGCAGATGCGCGGTGATCCGGTGATCGAACAGGGTTTCGCCGCTATCCTGGCCTGTAAAGAGCCCCGTCAGCGCCCGCAGTGCGTCAAGATCGAGCGCATCGCCGATCAGGTCGACGGCGAGCTGCGGCGGATTCTTGTCCGTCCCTCCCTTACGGTCGAGCCGGCCCTTGAGCGTGGCCGAACCAATTGCGATCTCCAGGTTCTCGAAGCGTTGCTCTTCATGCCGCAGGCTGACATCGGCGGAAAAACCGGCCTGGCGTAGCTGGCGGATCGCCGGATCCACGGAGCCCACCAGCCAGGACGACAGCCCCGAGGGCTGGTTGGATGCGACCACCAGATTGCCGATGAAGTTCGGCTCGCCCTGCAGCATCAGATTGCCGCGCGCCTCGACCTGCGTGCGTCCCGGCAGCGTGCCGACGGCGTGATCGATCTTCCACCCCGTCCCCGCCGGCTCGAGATCGAGCTGCACGTCGCGGATGGTCGTGTCCCCCGCGACGATCGCCGGCAGCCGGAAAGTCGCCTTGCCGGGGACCTGAGGCACCGGGATTTCGGCGGCGATGGCAATCAGGTTGTTCAGGCGCTGCCGCGCCGAGATCGCGGGGTTGCGATTGGTCTTGCCGTTGGAGCCTTTGTTGTTGCCGAGGCGGTTGACGTCGATCTGCTGCCCATCGGCCGTCAGAAGAAACTCCGGCTTGGAGCCGGTATCCAGCGTCGCTTCGCCGGTAACCACATAAGGGTCGTCGTCGGCGCCGACTTCGAGGCGGTATTCCGGCACGCGAATGCGATCGTTCGTCAGCTCGAAACGGCCCTTGAAACGCGGCTGGGCCTTCTGATCGGCAACATCGTGGACTTGCTTGTCGTTCACGCCGGCGGTGAAGGAACCCATGTAATCGGGCTTGCTGTCGACCAGCTTCAACTCGCCGTCGAGATCGACATTGAGAGGATGGCGATCCGGCATCAGCCGGGTGCGGACGCGCAAAACCCCGTTGTCGTCGGGCTGGCTGCTGGAAACCGTGAAATTGCCATGTTCGTTATCGAGCGCCCCGTCGCCTTCGATGCGCCAGGGCCCGGCAAGCGACCGCGCCGACATCTGTGCGTTCAAGCCCGTGACATGCCGGGTGCGGCCCGTCTGCTCGTCGATGAAGAGAATATCGCCATCTTCGACGTGAACGCTCTCGAGCACGACGGACTTGGCGGGAATCTCGGGCTGGCTGCCGCGCATCCAGTCCAGTGTGCCGTCTTTCAGCAGACGCAGCCGCACCTTGGGCTTCGATACGCGCATGTCGAAAATCAGGGCTTCGCCGGAAAGGAAAGGCGCAAGTTCGGCATCCATGGAGAATTCGGCAATCTGCACCAGCGGCGTGCCGTCCGCCTCCTGGCCGACACGGACGTCATGCAGCGTCACGGAAGGGAACGGCAGCAGGCGGGCATCGACGGTGCCGTGAACGGTCACTTTCTTGCCGATGATCCGGCTCGCCTGATCCTCGAAATTCTTGCGAAAATCGGTCCAGTCTATGAAGAGCGGAGCGAGCAGTGCCACGAACAGCACCACCACCAGCAACCCACCCAGAAAAACCAGGACCTTACCTAACAATGCGCACCGTCTCCAATCTTCATTCCCAACACATGCCAAGCCGTCGTTCGTCAGAGCGCATGTACGGCTTAACCCGGAATATGCGCAGTTCTACCCGATCCCTGCCCGCGACAGCAGCTCTTTTTCAGAGACCTGCACCCCATCTAGCGCTTAGATGCAGCTTTTCATGACAAAAACCGGAAAAGAACGGTTGCAGCCTAGCGCCATTCGCGCCGGTAGCAAGCCAAGATCATGAAAATATTCCATCTTTCAGTCCCTTCGGAAGATCTTCCCAGGATTGAAGATAGCATCCGGATCGAGCGCATCCTTGATCTGGCGCATCAGATCGACGGCATCGCCGAGCTCCTGCTCGAGAAACGCCATCTTGCCCTGCCCTATCCCGTGCTCGCCCGTGCATGTGCCGTCCATCGCCAGCGCACGCGCATTGAGACGCGCAACGAAATCCTCGACGACAGCGATCCCTTCCGGGGTCTTGTCGTCGAACAGGACAAGCACATGAAAATTGCCGTCGCCCGCATGGCCGACGATCGGCGCCAGCAGACCATGCGCCTCGATATCGGCCTGGGTCTCCGCCACGCATTCGGCCAGCCGCGAGATCGGCACGCAGACGTCCGTCGATAGCGCGGCCAGTTCCGGCGCCAGCGCACGGCAGGCCCAATAGGCGTCATGGCGGGCCTTCCAGAGCTTGGTGCGCTCCTCCGCATTGCTCGTCCAGAGGAATTCGCCGCCACCGCATTCGGCGGCGATTTCGGCAAATTGCGCCGATTGCAGCGCGACGGTCTCGTCCGTACCGTGAAATTCGAGGAAAAGCGTTGGTTTCTCGTCGTATGTGAGGCCGGAGTAGCGATTGCAGGCCCGCATCTGCATCGCGTCCAGCAATTCGATGCGCGCGACGGGAATGCCCATCTGGATCGTCATGATGACGGCGTCGCACGCCGCCTTGATGTTCGGAAAGGCGCAGGCGCCGCCGGCGATCTTCTGCGGAATGCCCTGCAGGCGCAGGGTGATCGAGGTCAGCACGCCGAGCGTGCCTTCGGCACCGACGAACAGGCGCGTCAGATCGTATCCGGCGGACGATTTCCTGGCGCGGCGGGCGGTGCGGATTTCCTCGCCATTGGCGGTAACGGCGGTCACGGACAGCACATTGTCTTTCATGGTGCCGTAGCGAACGGCGTTCGTTCCCGAGGCGCGTGTCGATGCCATGCCGCCGATCGAGGCATTGGCGCCGGGATCGATCGGGAAAAACAGGCCGGTGTCGCGCAGATAGGTATTGAGCTCCTCGCGGGTGACGCCGGGCTCGACCGTGCAATCCAGATCCTCGGCGTTGACTTCAAGAATACGATTCATACGGCTGAAATCGATGGAAATTCCGCCCTGCGGCGCATTCACCTGACCTTCCAGCGACGAACCCGTTCCGAAGGGAATGACCGGAACCTTGTGTTCGGCGCACGCCTTGACGACCGCCTGCACGTCCTCGCTGGTTTCAGCGAAAACAACACCGTCCGGCAGCTGCGACGGAATATAGGTCGTCGTGTGGGCATGCTGGGCGCGAAAACTTTCGCCGGTCTGGAAACGCTCTCCGAAAGCCTGTTTCAGCACGCCGAGAACGGCTGATATCCCAGCCTCGTTGCGTGTTCCCGCCTTCGCATCAGCCAGAACCATAGTCCGAATCTCCCATCGCGATCATCAGGGGGGCGTTAACCCTTTTATCGGTTCTATGGGCCATCGGCGCGGCGCTGTCCAGTCATGAAAAGATCGAACTTGAACCTGCCTCGGCCAGGGCGCGGGCGGCAAGTTCGAGCGGCTGCCGGACCTGCCGGAAAGCAGTCAGCGGCGCGCTCCTGCGCCGCGCACCATACTGCTCCACGCGCCTGGCGCAATGCCGAACGCTTTCTTGAAATGCCGGGTCAGATGGCTCTGATCGGCAAACCCGGTGGCGGCGGCAACTTCGGCAATCGGCTCGCCTCCGCCGATCAGCGCCTTGGCCTGCTGCAGCCTGCGCATCAGCAGAAACCGGTGCGGGCTCGTGGCAAAGGCGGCGCGGAAATGCCGCGCAAGCGCGAAGCGATCGAGGCCGGTAACGCGCTCCAGCTCCTGAGAGCGGACGCCGCGCACGACATGCGCCTCGAGATAGTCGCGCGCCGCCTTCACCTGGCTCCAGGCGATGCTGCCCAAAAGCCGCTGAGGCAGCCGGGCATGCTGCGCGAGGCCATCGGCAAGACGAGAAACGAAATCGTCGACGAATAGCTCATCCAGTTCGCGATCGAGTTCGCCAAGCGCCGCCAGCAGCAGACCTGCAAGCCGATCGTCCTCCACGACCGGGTCGTCGACGAAAGGTAGGCCGATGCGCGCCGCCTCCAGGCATTGAAACAGTACCGACGGTTCGAGATACAGCATGCGATAGACAAGCCCGTCCTCGGTCGCAGCTCCGCCGTCATGCAGCTCGTCGGGATGCAGAACGATCACCCTCCCCGGCAAGCTGTAGCGCCGCTCGCCACGGTAGCGGAATGTCTGCACGCCCCGCATGGTCACGCCCAGCGCATAGGTGTCGTGCCGATGCAGATCGAATGCGTCACCGCGAAACTGCGCCTGGATGCGCTCTATTCCCGGATAGGCCGGCGCGGACAGGATGCGGTTGGTCTCCGGCGTCACGCACAAACGTTCAAGACCTTCGAAGATCTGTCCGGCTACGTTCTCGCGCAACGTCCCTTTTTCAGACTGCATGAAAGTGACCACCGATGTTCGATACCAAAATCGCGATCGTTTTGCGAAGCGACCTGCAATCCTGGCAAAAGCTGAATGTGACTGCCTTCCTGTCGACAGGCATTGCCGGACAATATCCGGATATCATCGGCAAACCCTATCGCGATCGGGCCGGCAACGTCTACAATGCGTTGTCGATCCAGCCCGTCATCGTTCTATCCGCCGATGAAGACAACATCGCCACCATCCACCGCCGCTCGCTGGAGCGGGGCGTCACCTCTTCCATCTTCATAGAGGAAATGTTCTCGACCGGCCATGACGCGGCCAATCGCGCCGTCTTTGCCGAATTCGCGCCCGAAGACGCCCGGGTCGTCGGCATCGCCTTGCGTGCCGACAAGAAAACCGTCGACAAGATCACCAAGGGCGCGAGCATGCATAGATGATCCGACGAAGGCGGCCGGATCACGAGACCCGGTCGCCTTCATCGAACGGGCTTAGCCGTTCTGCGTGATCGGCGCGATCTGGATCTCGACACGGCGGTTCTGGGCGCGGCCAGCTTCGCTCGCATTGGACGCGACCGGCTGCGACGGGCCGAAGCCGATCGCCGACATGCGGCGCTGATCGATGCCCTGGCTGCCGAGATAGGAGGCAACCGAGCCGGCGCGGCGTTCGGACAGATCCTGGTTATGCTGCAGGCTGCCGGTCGAATCCGTATGGCCGTTCACGTCGATCAGCGTGCGGTTGAACTTGCGCAGAACGATCGCGACGGAATTCAGCGTCGAGAAGAATTCCGGCTTGATCGCATCCTGATCGACGTCGAAGGTGATCGCCGACGGCATGTTCAGGATGATGCGGTCGCCAACGCGCGTCACCGAAACGCCCGTGCCCTGCAGCTGTGCACGCAGTTCGGATTCCTGCTGGTCCATGTAATTGCCGATGCCGGCACCCGCGAGTGCGCCCACGCCGGCGCCGATCAGCGCGGCATTGCGGCGCGAGGCCGGCGAGTGACCGATGAGGAGACCGGCAACAGCACCCACGCCGGCGCCGATCGCCGCGCCGCCGGCTGTATTGGAAACTTTCTGCTCCCCCGTGTAGGGATCGGTGGTCGTGCACGCGTTCAAAAAGGCTGCCGCCAGGGCAAGCATGGCAATTTTCTTGATCATGGAATCGTCGCTCTCCGGTTCAATGGCCGCAGCAGATATGAAGCATTGCGGCAATATCATGAAGAGAAAACATCTCCATGCCTCTATCCCCTGCGCAGTGCAGCTTTTCTGAAGCGGATCGGCTCCTTCGGCCCGAAAACCGGCCAACGGAGCCGCAAGTCGACTAACTCTCGCCCGGACGGCCCGATCAGAAATTCTGGAAGAGCTGCGTTAGCGTCTTGTAACTGGCATTGGCGATAGACAGAGATTGCAATCCGAGCTGCTGCTGGGTTTGCAACGCCAGGACCTTGCTGGACTGCTGCTCCATATCGGCATCCACGAGCTTGCCGACACCGCTGGTCAGCGAATCGCTGAGATCCTTGGCGAACTCGGTCTGAAGGTTGATGCGCGATTCCAGGGAGCCGAAGGCGGACCCGATCGTTTTGAGCTGGCTCAGCATCGCCGTTACGGTGTTGACCATGTCGACGACGGCGCCCTGCGTCGTATTCGCTTCGAGCGCGATTTCGACCTGACCGCTCGTATCGCCGCTCCTGCTGTTAAGCAGTACGTAATTTTTCGCGGCACCGGCCTCCACCGCGAAAGCGGTTGAGGTCAGCACGCCATATCCTCCGGTGCCGCCTGACTGATCGTCGATCAGATAACGCGCGTCGAGCGAGGTGATGGGGCCGGTCGTCGAAGTCACGCCCGCATAGTTGAGCATGCCGATCCGGATGGTGCCATTGGAGCCGCGGATCAGCGAACCCGGAACCTCATGCGGAGCGGCCGTGTCCGCGCCGTCCTGCAACACGATCCAGTTGACGCCGTTGAAGGTTGCCGATTCTCCGATACTGCGCAGCTGCTGCTTGAGCTGGCTGATCTCATCGTTGAGCTTGGTCTTGTCGACGCTGCTCTCATAGGCGCCGACAAGCTTCGTCCTGATTTCCGTCACCACGTCGATCGCACTGCCGACGCCCGTGGAGGCGGTGCTGACCGTGGAGGCAGCAAGACCGAGCGCATTCTGCACCGACGAGATAGCGCCGATGTCGGTATGCGTCAAAGTCGAGATTCGCCAATATGTGGCATTGTCCTTGACCGTCTGCACCCGCAGGCCCGACGACATCTGCCGCTCCGCGTTGGTGAGTTTGGTCTGGGTGTCCTTCAGCACTTCCAGTGCTGTATTCACAGAGGGACTGACCCTGATGAAGGTCGAAAAAATACTCACGGCACATGAACTCCGAACGCAACGATACGCAACAAATACAAGGAGACATTGAAACCTTGCCGCGGGCGCTCATGCGCGCGGGCCGACGTCGGCGAACAGGGAGGCAGGCCAAAACAACGCCTGCGCTCCAGCGGTTACATACAACCATGATTAGCAAACATGCTTAAGAAAGCACTAAGCGATACGCATGCTTCACCATAAACAGGCGTATTGACCGCAATCGGCCGCAACCCACCCGTGCTGCCCTATTCCGCGGCGCGCAGGTTGGCCAGCTTGGAGCGCAGCGCCGCATCCGACATTTCGTCGTGCAACCGCTGCTCTTCATGCGTCTGTGGCTTTGCAAAGCGGGCTATCAGCAGATAGGCGACCGGCGTGATGTACAGCGTGACCAGGGTCGCGAAACCGAGGCCGCCGACGATCACCCAGCCGAGCGCGATACGCGCTTCCGCGCCTGCACCTTCTGCAAAAACAAGCGGCACGCCACCAAGGATTGTCGCGATCATTGTCATCATGACCGGGCGCAAGCGCAAGGCGCACGCCTTCTCGATCGCCTCGCGCACGCTTTCGCCCTTGTCACGGAGCTGGTTGGCGAACTCTACGATCAGAATACCGTTCTTCGCCATAACCCCGACAAGCAGCACGAGGCCGATCTGGCTGTAGATGTTAAGGCTCGAACCGGTGATGACGAGTGCGAAGACGGCGCATGCCAGGCCGAGCGGCACGGTGGACATGATGATGAGCGACGACAGCACGCTTTCGAACTGTGCCGCAAGCACCAGGAAGATGATGACGATGGCAAAGCCGAAGGTGAGCGCCATGCCGCTGGAATTCTCCTCCAGCGTCGCCGCTTCGGCAAGCGGCATCAGCCGCGACCCCGGCGGCAAGAGCGGCGTCGCGATCCGCGTTACCTCCTCGACGGCCTGTCCGAGCGACATACCGTTCTTGAGCCCGGCCGTAATTGCAACCGAGGCAAGCTGCTGTTCGCGGGTCAACTGCGGCGCGACGGCATTCTCCTTCAGCGATGCGATCACCGACATCGGCACGATCTTGCCGTCACCCGTCTTCAGAAACACGTTTTCCAGATCGGTCGGATCGTCTATTGGCCGCATCGTCGAGGTCAGCAGCACCGGATAGGATTCGCCTGCCACGAAAACATCGACAACGGAACGCCCCTCCAGCAACGACTGAAGCGCAACGGAAAGGCCTGTAATGTCGACCCCGAGATCGGACGCGCGCTCACGGTCGATGCTGACGGAGACCTGGGCCTGCGTCGGCTCATTGTTGAGCCTCGGCGTGTCGAATTGCCCGGTCGCGTCGAGCGCCTGAACCAGTTTCAACGCGGCCTCGGTCAGCGCCTCGTGATCGTTGCCGATAAGGGCCATCTGCACGCCGCTGCCAGCGCCGCGAATGCGCAGGCTGTTGGCCTGAACGACGTTGCCGCGAAGGGCCGGCACATTGGCCATGGCGCGGTTGATATCGGTGACGATTTCCTGCTGGGTGCGATGGCGCTCGCTCCAGGGCGCCAGCGTCAATACCATGAAGCCGCTGTTCTTTTGGCTGCTCATCCCCGAAATCGCATAGATGTTGCGGATATCGCCGCTATCGCGCAGCGGCTGCAACCGTTCCTCGACGCGCTGCAACTGATCCTTCGTATAGTCAAGCCCGGCGCCCTGCGGCGTCGTCAGGCGCAGCATGACCATCGCCCGGTCCTCACTCGGCGTCAGCTCGCTTTTGACATTAATGAAAGCCAGGACGGCAGCTGCCGAAAACAGGACGCAGAAGACGATGACGACAAACGGCGCGTTGAGACAGGCCCGGAGCGTGCGGCGATAGACGCCGGCGAAAAGTTCGCCGAAGCGGCCGAGCGCCCCGTGTTCCTCGCGCATCTCCTTGGTCAGCAGCCGCGAGGCGAGCATCGGGCAAAGCGTCAGCGCGACGATGGAGGACAGCCCGACGGAGAAGGCCAGCACGAATCCGAACTCGCGGAACAGGCCGCCGACCTGCCCCGGCAGGAAGGACAGCGGAATGAACACGGCGGCAAGCGTCGCCGTCGTGGCGATGACGGCGAAGAAGACCTCGCGGGTGCCGAGCACGGCAGCTGCGCGCGGTCCGATCTTCTCGGCCCGGCGCCGCACGATGTTCTCGAGCACGACGATGGCGTCATCGACCACGAGGCCGGTCGCCAGCACGATCGCCAGCAGCGTCAGGATATTGACCGAAAAGCCGACCATATAAAGCGCGGCGAGCGTGCCGATGAGCGCCACCGGCATGGTGACGACGGGTATCAGCGTCGCCCGCCAGTCACGCAGGAAGAGATAGATGACTGCCGTGACGATCAGCGCCGACAGGACGAGCGCCAGCACGACTTCGTGGATCGCACCTTGAATGAACAGGGCATCGTCGCTGGTGATGACGATGCGCGTTCCCTCGGGCAGCGATTTCGACAGCTGCGTGACGACGGCCTTCACGCCCTCGGAAATATTCAGCGTGTTCGACTGCGCCTGGCGGATAATGCCGAGGCCGACGCCCTGCACGCCGTTCGAGCGGAGCGCGGTCGTGCCGTCCCTTGGCCCAAGCGTCACGGTCGCGACATCGGAGAGCCGCACGCGATCCTTGACGATCAGCCGGGAGAAATCCTCCGGCGTCTGCAACGCCGCCGTGGCGCGTACGACGATATCCTGCCGCGCGCTCTTCAACGATCCGGCCGGCACGTCGAGCGCGGCGGTCGCGAGCGCCGTCGTCAGGTCGCCGATCGTCAATCCGCGCCCTGCGAGCGCCGCCTGATCGACATCGATGCGGAAAACCTTCTCCTGATCGCCGTAAAGCTCGACATCGGCAACGCCCTCGACAGAGGCCAGCCGGTCGGTGATCTCCTTGTCCACGAGTTGCGTCAGGTCGTCCATCGTCATGGTGCTCGACGTGACTGCAAGGCGCATGATCGGCTGCGAATCCGAATCCGCCTTGACGATCTGCGGCGCGTCCGCCTGATCCGGCAATTGTTCGGTAATGCGGCCGATGGCATCGCGGACATCGTTGGCGGCGACCGAAAGGTCGGTCGCGTCGGAAAATTCGAGCGTCACGCGGCTCTGGCCGAAGGACGAACTGGAGGAGACGGATTTCAGGCCGCTGACGCGGGCAACGGCGCCTTCGATGATTTTCGTCAACTCCTGGTCGACAGTCTGCGGCGACGCGCCGTCGAACACGGTTCTGACCGTTACGACGGGCCGGTCGACGTCAGGCAATTCGCGCACCTCGACGCCGAAATAGGCCGCAAGGCCGGCGACGACCAGCAGCGTATTGAAGACCAGCGCCAGGATCGGCCGCCGCACGAAGAGTGCCGTGAAGGATTGCTTGCCCGCAGTCGCGCCGGCATCCGTCGTCTCATCATCGCCATGGGACATCATTGGGTGATGACCTCCCTGGTCTCGGCCACATCGCGGGCAAACCGCACCTCGCCGCCTTCGGTCACGCGCTGCAATCCCTCGACGACGATGAGATCGCCATTGCGGAGATCGCCACGAACCAGCACCGCGTCCGGATTGCGCTGCACGATGCTGACGCGCACTTTCGACGACTTGCCGCCGACAACGCGCCAGACATGCGCTCCGGCACCGTCCCACTGGACCGCAAGCGGATCGACCGAAGGATAGGATTCGCCGGCAAAGCGCATGCCGACGTTAAAGGACATGCCTGCCCGCAATTCGTCGGAGGGATTGTCGATGCGCCCGCGCACGCGCAGCGTCCGGCTCGCGCCATCGACGCGATTGTCGACGGCTTCCACCACGCCCGAGAAAACGCGGCCGGGCAACGCGACCGACGTCGCCTCCAGAGGCTGAGCGACCTTGACAGTATTGGCAAAGCGCTCCGGCACCCAGTAATCCACCAGGATCTCGGACCGATCGTCCAGGGTTACGATATTGCTCGTCGTCGTGACATTGTCGCCGATGACGACAGGCACGATGCCGACGATCCCGTCGATCGGCGCGACGATGTTGCGGCGCGAGAGCGCCAATTCCGCCGATTGCAGCGCCAGCTTCGCTCCCTGCTCGGCAATCTCCGCATCGAAGACATCCATGCGTGACACGCTGGACTTGATGTTGTGGTAGAGCTGCGCCTTCTCGGCAGCGCTTTTCAGTGCAACTTCCGCCTGCCCGCGGGCGATGACCTGCTCGTCGTCGTCAAGACGCGCCAGCACCTGCCCTTGCCTGACCCTGTCGCCGGACTTGATGAGAATTTCCCGGATCGTTCCCGTCGCCTGCGGCATGACGGCAACCGAGCGGATGGCATCACCCGTGCCGATGGCGCTGAGGCGATCGTTGACGATGCCGCTCGCAACGGGCTCCGTCACCACAAGCGGAATGTTCTGGCCGCGCCGCGCACCGTCACCGGCCGCATCGCCGCCCTTCCCCGCGCCGGCATCCTCATCGCGCGTGATGGCCGCCAGAAGCCGCTCGGGAACACCTGCTTTCTGCAGCAGGCCCGTCGCGCCGGGCACGAAAGCCACGACAGCGGCAATGCCTGCCACCAGCAAGAAAAAAGACAAGGAAAGCTGCTTCCAGGCGGTCATGCACGTCTCCGGCTCGTTATGTCAGAGGCGATGAAATCGCGTCGTTGATTTGGTACGGTTCCCGTCACACCCAGCGCACTTAAAGGGAACCAAATTTCATCTCGGGCGGCTCTATACCGCAAGATTGTGCCCGATTTGCTGCAATATCGTGTTTTTGAGCATATGCGGCAAGCTTTGAGGCGGATTATGACAAAGTTGTAATCCTGGCGCGAACAACGAGGCGTTTCATTTGCCCATCGGCAGGTGCCTTCCACCCTGGAAACGGCTTTCCCGCAAACGACAGCAGCCTGTGAATGTGCACTTTTTGTTCTAGTTTGGGCCCGTTTCTTTTGCCTTTCGGGGCAGAATCATTACATTGGGCCGCATGACCATTGGACATGACGATATTCCCTTCTTCGACGAGGAGCCGGAGCACATGGCGCCGCGCCGTTCTGCGCCGGCTGCAGGCGGCATCGGCGGCGGCATTGCGGCCCGCGCCATGGCGGCACGCGACAGCGGTCGCCGGCCGGACTATCTCTCGGGCCTCAATCCCGAGCAGGCCGAAGCGGTCGAGACGCTCGACGGCGCCGTCCTGGTGCTTGCGGGTGCCGGCACCGGCAAGACGCGGGTGCTGACGACCCGTATCGCCCATATCCTGTCCACCAACCGCGCCTTTCCCAGCCAGATCCTCGCCGTCACCTTCACCAACAAGGCGGCGCGGGAAATGAAGGAACGTATCGCGCTGCTCGTCGGCGGCGCGGTCGAAGGCATGCCCTGGCTCGGCACTTTCCACTCGATCGGCGTCAAGCTGCTGCGCCGCCATGCCGAGCTTGTCGGTCTCACCTCCAGTTTCACCATTCTCGATACCGACGACGTCATCCGTCTGATCAAGCAGTTGATCCAGGCGGAGGGACTGGACGACAAGCGCTGGCCGGCCAAGCAATTCGCCGGCATGATCGACACCTGGAAGAACAAGGGCCTCGGTCCGGCCGACATTCCGGAAGGCGATGCCCGCGCCTTCGCCAATGGCAAGGGCCGCGAGCTTTATGCCGCCTACCAGAACCGCCTGAAGACGCTGAACGCCTGCGACTTCGGCGATCTTTTGCTGCATCCGATCAATATGTTCCGGCGGAATCCGGATATCCTGAAGGATTACCACCAGCGCTTCCGCTACATCCTCGTCGACGAATATCAGGACACCAATACCGCGCAGTACATGTGGCTGCGCCTGCTGGCCCAGCGCCCGAAGGGCGAGCCGCAGAATGTCTGCTGCGTCGGCGACGACGACCAGTCGATCTACGGCTGGCGCGGCGCGGAGGTGGACAACATCCTTCGCTTCGAAAAGGATTTTCCCGGCGCCAAGGTCATCAAGCTCGAGCGCAACTACCGCTCCACCGAGCATATCCTCGGTGCGGCCGCCCATCTGATCGCCCACAACGAGGGCCGGCTCGGCAAGACGCTGTTCACGGATCGCTCGGACCCCGACGATATCAAGGTGCAGGTGCATGCCTCCTGGGATTCCGAGGAGGAGGCGCGCGCGATCGGCGAAGAGATCGAGCAGTTGCAGCGCAGCAATCACAATCTCAACGACATCGCCATCCTCGTGCGCGCCTCCTTCCAGATGCGCGAATTCGAAGACCGCTTCGTCACGCTCGGGCTGAACTACCGCGTCGTCGGCGGTCCCCGCTTCTACGAGCGCCTCGAAATCCGCGACGCCATGGCCTATTTTCGCCTCGTCTGCCAGCCGGCCGACGATCTCGCCTTCGAGCGTATCATCAACACGCCGAAGCGCGGCCTCGGCGATACCACCGTGCGCACCCTGCACGATTACGCCCGCGTCCGGGATATTCCGATGCTGGCGGCAGCGGCGGATATCATCGAAACGGACGAGATGAAGCCGAAGGCGCGCAAGGCGCTGTTCGACGTCGTGCAGTCCTTCCGCCGCTGGCAGGGCCTGCTCGAAAACACGCCGCATACCGATCTCGCCGAGCAGATCCTCGAAGAGTCCGGTTACACGGACATGTGGAAAAACGATAAATCGGCGGAAGCGCCGGGACGCCTGGAAAACCTGAAAGAGCTTATCCGCTCCATGGATAGCTTCGAATCCATGCGCGGTTTTCTCGAACATGTCGCCCTTGTCATGGATGCCGAGCAGAACGAAAATCTCGATGCCGTCTCCATCATGACGCTGCACTCCGCCAAGGGGCTGGAATTCGAAACCGTGTTCCTGCCCGGCTGGGAAGAGGGTCTGTTTCCACACCAGCGCTCGCTTGACGAAAGCGGCCGCGCCGGCTTGGAGGAAGAGCGACGCCTCGCCTATGTCGGCATCACCCGCGCCAAGCGCCGCTGCCATATCTGGTTCGTCTCCAACCGCCGCATCCACGGCCTCTGGCAATCGACCATCCCTTCCCGCTTCCTCGACGAATTGCCGGAAACGCATGTTCAGGTCGCCGAAGTCGAGCAGTCCTATGGCGGTTACGGCCGCGGCGGCTACGGCCAGTCCCGATTCGACAAGGCCGATCCCTTCGCCAACACCTATTCCACCCCCGGCTGGAAACGCGCGCAGGCGAACCGCAACGACGCGACGCGCGACAACTGGGGCACTCGCTCCGGCCATGCCGTCGAACGCATCGGCTATGGCGAAAGCGGCCCGAAGGTGCGCACCATCGACGGCGAGCTGGTGGCCAAATCCACCTCCTCCGAACCCTCCAAATTCGCCATCGGCGATCGCGTCTTCCACATCAAGTTCGGCAACGGCAACGTCTCGGAGATCGAGGGCAACAAGCTGACGATCGAATTCGACCGCGCCGGGCAGAAACGCGTGCTGGACGGGTTTGTGGAGCGGGTTTGATCAGCAGACCGGCTTCTGGTTTGGAACCAGAAGCCGGTCCAAGCATACGGGGTTACGGTCCCAGAGTCGCCAGTGGAAGATCGAACCGAACAGAAGGGCTCCCACGAGACACCGTCGACCACGCGCGCCCGCTACTCGATTTCAATTGCGCCCGCCGTTCGCCCGGATGATCTGGCCGTTGATCCAGCCGCTCTCAGCGCTGGCGAGAAACGATACGATCCGGGCGATGTCTTCCGGCAGCCCGAGACGGCCGAGCGGGATATCGCTTACCAGGCGCTGGATCAGGTCTTCGGACCGCCCCTTGAACAGCAACTCCGTGGCGATCGGCCCCGGCGCCACCGCATTGACGGTGATGCCGCGTGTGCCGAGTTCCTTTGCGAGAATATGCGTCATCGCCTCCACCGCCGCCTTCGTCGCCGCATAGACGCCATTGCCGGGGGAGTAATGGCCGATGATGCTCGTCGACAGGTTGATGATGCGGCCGCCATCGCGCATCCGCTTTGCCCCTTCGCGCATTCCGTTGAAGGTGCCCGTCAGGTTGACGGCGATCTGCCGCTGAAAATCCTCATCCGAAACCTCGGCCAATGGCGAGAATTTGCTGATCCCGGCATTGTTGACGAGCACATCGACACGCCCGAACTCGGCTTCGGCACGATCGAACAATGCCTTCAGCGCCTGGGCATCGGCAATGTCCGCGCGGACCGCAAGCGCGCGGCCACCGGCCTGCTCGATGCCGGCAACGATTTCCGCCGCCTCGCCGGAACTCGATGCGTAGTTCACGATGGTCTGAAAGCCATCGGCGGCAAGCTGTCTTGCAATGGCGGCCCCGATGCCCTTCGATGCGCCGGTTACGATTGCGGTTTTGATTTCGCTGGTCATGCATGAATCTCCTTGTCATCCCGGCCCAAACGACTGGCGTGCCACTTGCGCATGCGCTAAGCCGCGCACCGGAGAACTCAATCTCCCGAAGTCGCTGAAACGCTTGTTTCGTTGGGCCTTGACCTGTAATATGAGCGATAATTCGCTTTTTTCTACTCGCATTTCAGGAACATGTCCGAAAGCCCTCTGAAGAGCCGCCCCGCGCCGAGAAAAGCGCCGAAACAAGCCCGCTCGCTCGCGACCGTCGAGGCGATCGTGGAGGCTGCGGCTCGCATTCTGGAAGAACGCGGCCATGAAGCCTTCTCCACCAACGCCGTCGCGGAAAGAGCCGGCGTCAGCGTCGGCTCGCTCTATCAATATTTTCCGCGCAAGGACGCGTTGATCGGAGCGTTGATCTTTCGGGAGACCTCCCGCCTCGTCGAAGACGCGGAACGCGCAACCACCAGTCTCACCGGCAACGAGGCGCTGTCGGCGCTCATTCTTCCCTGCGTCGAGCAGCAGCTTCGCCGCCCCGCCCTCGCCCGCCTGCTCGACTTCGAAGAAGCGCGCCTGCCGCTCGACGCTGCCACCCAAAAGGTCAAGATGAGATTTTTCGAGCTCACGCGCGCAACCCTGTTGCGGTCGGACCTGCCGCCACAGGCCGATCTCGATGTCGCAAGCCGCGACGTGGTGGCGATCATCAAGGGAATGGTCGATGCCGCCGGCGAACATGGCGACCGGGACAGAAACCAATTGGCGCTCCGCGTAAAGCGGGCCGTGCTCGGCTATTTGAACAACGACGGCTGATACCGGCAGCCGGCGGCAAATCGAGTGCATCGCCACAAGGCGGGCAAACTTTGCCTGGCATTGTCCGGTGGCGAATGATTGCATTGCTGCATTGCAAAATCCGTATCCCTAGCAAGCTACCAATAATGATCCAATCGATTATATCGATTTGAGCGGCTTCGGGGTCCCGCATTTCCCGCGGCGTTCCGGCAAGCCGCCGCCAGCCTATCTCATCGGCCCGTTCGGGCCTCCTGCCCGAGAAACATCGAAGCCTGGCGACAACAACAATCGAGGATAAACAAGTGGCTGGCTCAGCAACAAGCTCTGCGCCCACCAGCGCCCGTGCATCCGCACACCATGGCCAGGGCAATTACCAATTCGCGCTTATCGCACTCACCTCACTCTTTTTCATGTGGGGCTTCATCACCTGCCTGAACGACATTCTGGTCCCGCACCTGAAGAGCGTCTTTCAGCTCAACTACACTCAGGCGATGCTCATTCAGCTCTGCTTTTTCGGGGCATATTTCATCGTGTCGCTGCCGGCCGGAGCGCTGGTGAAGCGTATCACCTACAAGTGGGGCATCGTCGTCGGCCTTGCGATCGCGGCCGTTGGCTGCGCCCTCTTCATCCCGGCCGCCAGCTATCGCGTCTATGCACTTTTCCTGGGCGCGCTCTTCGTGCTCGCCACCGGCATCACCATCCTGCAGGTCGCCGCCAACCCCTATGTTACCGTGCTGGGACCGCCGGATACGGCCGCCAGCCGCCTGAACCTGACTCAGGCCTTCAATTCGCTCGGCACGACGATCGCCCCTTATTTCGGCGCGATGCTGATTCTGTCCGCCGCAACCGTCGCCGCCGCCAACGCTACCCCAGAGCAGATCGACGCCATGCGGCTTGCCGAGGCCGGCGCCGTAAAGTTTCCCTATCTGCTTCTTGCCGTGGCTTTTCTGGTGCTCGCAGCCGTCTTCGCGGCTCTCAAGCTTCCCGAAGTCGAGGATGAGGAAACCGTCGAGCCGATGCGCGGCGGCGGCTCCGCCTGGCAATATCGCCATCTCGTGCTCGGCGCTGTCGGCATCTTCGTCTATGTCGGCGCCGAAGTCAGCGTCGGCAGTTTCCTCGTCAACTTCCTCAGCCAGCCCGACATCGCCCATCTCTCCGAAGCCGATGCCGCCCACTACGTCTCCTACTTCTGGGGCGGCGCGATGATCGGACGCTTCGTCGGCTCGCTGATCATGCGTCAGATCGATGATGGCAAGGCGCTCGCCTTCAATGCCGCCATCGTTATCGTGCTGCTGCTGATAACCGTGTTCACCACCGGCCATGTCGCCATGTGGTCCGTGCTGGCGATCGGCCTGTTCAACTCCATCATGTTCCCGACGATCTTCAGCCTGGCGCTGCACGGCCTCGGCAAATATACGAGCCAGGGCTCGGGCATCCTGTGCCTGGCCATCGTCGGCGGCGCGGTCCTGCCGGTCATTCAAGGCAGCCTTGCCGATACGATCGGCATTCACCTCGCCTTCCTGATGCCGATCATCTGCTATGTCTACATCGCCTTCTACGGCCTCAAGGGTCACAAGCCCGCATAGCCGAGACAGTCGCGCCCCGCTCGGTTCCTCCGGCGGGGCGCAAAGGGCTTGATCCGAAGCGCTCCGCTTGGCATCGTGCGGTGCAACAATGACGGAAGGATCGGCCCCATGAAAGCACTGCTGCTCATCGATATCCAGAACGGGTTCTGCCCGGGCGGCAACCTGCCCGTGCCGGATGGGGATCAGGTGGTGCCTGTTGCCAACACCCTCATCGACAGCGGCAAATACGACCTGATCGTCGCATCGCAGGATTGGCATCCGGCCGGCCACGGCAGCTTCGCCTCCGCCCATCCCGGCAAGAAGCCATTCGAGATAGGCACGCTCTCGGGCAAGCCGCAGATGATGTGGCCCGATCATTGTGTCCAGAACACGAAGGACGCCGAGTTCCATCCCGGGCTCCATGTCGGCGTGGTCGATTTCATCCAGCAGAAGGGTCAGAACCCCTCGGTCGACAGCTATTCCGCCTTCCGCGACAACGATCAGGCTGCCCTCACGGGCCTGGCGGCCTTTCTGCGTGGCAAAGGCGTCAGCACGCTCGACCTCTGCGGGCTGGCAACGGATTACTGCGTGAAGTTTTCGGCGATCGACGCTGTCGAGATGCTGCCCGGTGTCGCTGTCCGCTTCATCGAGGATGCAAGCCGCGGCATCGATCCGAACGGCGTCAGGGCGGCAATCGACGAAATGCGGACCCGCGGCGTCGCCATTATCCGCAGCCGGGATGCACTTGCCTAAAATCGCACGCGCCGGGCTAAACCTTCTCTAAACAAAATGGTGCAAGCTGTTCCCGATCAAAGAAGTATCGGGAATCCTTCGCGTGCAGTCGATTGTCATAAACGGGCGCTTCCTCGGCCAGCCGCTATCCGGCGTGCAGCGCTTCGCGCGCGAACTGACGCTGGCGCTCGACCGCAAGATCTCCACCGGCACCCTCCCCGCCTCGTTGAAAGACACGCGCTGGCGCCTGGTCGTACCGCGCGATACGCCCGTCGATCTCGCACTCTCCGCCATAGAAATCGATCGCTTCGGTTCCGGCCCCGGTCACGTCTGGGAGCAGACATCGCTGCTTTCGCGCTCACGCGGCAGCCGCCTGATCGGCTTCGGCGGCAGCGGCCCGCTCCTGCATCGGCGTCAGGCTGTCGTCATCCATGACGTGACGATCTTCCGCCATCCGCAATCCTTCAAGCGCAGCTACCGGCTCCTGCACGGCGCGCTCGGCACCGTGCTGACGCGCACCGCCAAGATCGGCACGGTCTCCGAATTTTCGCGGCAGGAACTCGCCTCCGTCTTCCGGGTTTCTTCCGCGGGAATCGACGTCGTCTACAACGCGGTCGATCATTTCGCCGCCATCGAGCCCGATGAGGCCGTCATGCAGCGGCTTGGTCTGAAGACGAACGGCTTCTTCCTGCTCGTCGGCACGATGAAGCCGAACAAGAACCTCGATTTCGCCATCCGCGCCTTCGAGGCGCTCCATGACGAAAACCAGAAGCTGGTGGTCGTCGGCGGCTCCGCGCCGACCGTGTTCAAATCCGAAGGTCAGCAGTCAAACGGCTGCTTGCTCTTTCCCGGCCGGCTCAGCGATGCCGAAATCGCCGCGCTGGAGCGACACGCGACGGCTTTCGTCTTTCCGAGCCTATACGAAGGCTTCGGAATTCCGCCTCTGGAGGCGATGACGCAGGGTTGTCCGGTGCTTGCGGCCGACATCCCCGCCGTGCGCGAAGCCTCCGGCGATGCCGCGCTCTACTTCGACCCCTCCACGCAGGATGAGCTCATTGCCGCCATGCGCAGGATCGCGGCGGACGACGCGCTGCGCGAGGATCTACGCCGCCGCGGCTACCAGAACGTCACGCGCTTCTCCTGGGACGGCAGCGCCAACCGCGTCCTGTCCATTCTGGAAGACCTCTGAGAAATTTCACGGCCGGGCCTGCGGCCGGATCATCGTGACGAAGTAGCTGTAGAGGCCGAGCAGGCAGAAGAAAGCGCCCCCGACCACGCCGACCGACACCGATGTCCAGAGCGAATAGCCGAAACCGGCGGTCGCCAGAACCGGCATGGCCAGCCCCATGGCGGAGAGGATGACGGGCGGCCAGACGAAATCGAAGGAAAGCGACATCATGATCCGCACCCCGATCGCCAGGGCGCACAGGGCGCCGATCATGCCGCCGGCCATGAGCGCCGCATCGCTGAAAGACCCGAGATAACCGCCAGCCAGCACCCCGGCGTTCAGCAGCAGGCAATCCAGAGCCGCAAGCACGAATATCGCCAGAAGCCGATGCTGCAGATGCGCCGGCGTCGGCAGCATGTTGAACGTCAGCGCCCGGCATGCGGCCAGACCGATGACGAACGGTGCCGCGGCCAGAAATCCGCTGCGCAGGCCGGCGGAAATGACGAACTGTCCGACAGGTTGCAGCAACGCGAAAATCCCGGCCGCAGTCATCAGCGTTAGGCCTGTGAGCAGCGAATAATACTCTCCGAGCTGTCGTCTGAAAGTCGGTGTGGCGCCTTCACGATCATACGTCGCGACGACGTCGGGATACTGGATCGCCTGCAAAGCCGAAACGATCAGAACGAAAGGACGCTGCAGCAGATCGAGCGCCAGCAATGCTCCGGCCGCAGCCCCCGCTCCGAGCACGGCGGTGAGGATCGCTTTCAGTCCCAATGGCGTCAGAATACCGATGACCGATGCCGAGGCGGCGACGCTGCCATAGACGAAATGCTTGCGAACCAGCGGCGGCTCGAAATGCGCCGCCTCGCTCGGAGTGTTGCGGGTCAGGAACATGGCCAGGAGACCGTAGACGAGATAGCCGGCCATCAGGCCAATGACCGTGCATGTGAAATTTTGGGCAACGGCGGCGCCCGCGAGCGTGCCGGCTGCCAGAATGGTGGCGCGCGAGCCCTGCAGCCGCGAGAAGACGCGAAACTCCTGGCGGAAGCGAAGCATGGTCAGATGCAAGTCGCTGCCACCCTGGAAAATGGCGACCAGGCCGCCAAGCACGGCGATCTCCGCCGGCACCGAAAAGACGATCGAGGCGAAGGCGGCAATCAGGCAGACCGCCGAACAGACAGCGAATTCGACGCTCAGCGCCCTGCGCTCCAGCGCTTCGCTTCCAGCTCCCTGCCCGGGATAGAAACGACTGCAGGCAAAACGGACCCATTCGAAGCAGAAAATCGCTGCGAACTGACTGATCGAAATGAACAGCGAATAGGCTGCATAATCCGCCGGAGTGAGCAGATGCGCGACCGCGATCAGCAGCCCGAAAGCGACTGCCGCCTGATAGAAATATGCCGCCAACGCCACGATCTTCGCCATGTCGGCAGCTAACAGCAAAAGATTGAGGAAAGCGCTAATCCGGAACGGATAATGCGGGATTTGAAGCGCCGATCCCGCATGCACGATAACCTGTCAGACCACCCGGCGACGAATGCCGTCCGCGGGCCGAAAGATCATCGCTCTTCGAATATCTGCTCGATCGGCAAACCGAAGACCCGGGCGATCACAAAGGCGAGCGGCAGGCTGGGGTCGTAGCGCTCGTTCTCGATGGCGTTGACCGTTTGCCGGGAAACATCGAGCATGGCGGCAAATTCGCCCTGCGACCAGCCACGCTCGACGCGCAATGACTTGAGCCGGTTTTTCATCGATAGCGCCGATGGCTGATGATGCCGCCAATGATCCAAAGCGTCGACATGAGAGGCCACACGGCAAACATCGACAGCTTCGGATAGCCGACATTCTCAAGGAAACCATAGCTGAAAGTAATCAGCGCCGTACCGGCAAAGGCCAGTGAAAAGGCTTCCAGCTGAATCCTGCGCTGCAATTCGTCGATCCGCCGAAGGTGGCGCAGAATTGACATGGCCACCAGGAAGGCCGGCAACATCGGCGTCAGCGACAGGATCGTTTTCCAGACTGGATTTTCGACCATGCCATGATCGATGAGCCAGACCGACATCGTGAGCGCGGCGCCATAGGCGAGCATGCTGGCTCCCAATTCCACCAGATAGCGATATCTTGTCATTTCGACCTCCTGTAAAGCACACTTTACATATCGCCATGGCAAGACAGCTGTCAAGTATGCTTTACATATCGCTATCGACGCTTCGCGATAAGCGACTGCCGACAAAGGACAAGAAAGTCCATCAACCGCCCCTTGGACAACGTCGGAGAAAGCAGTCCCGAGGCGGCAACGAAAGCCGCCTTGGTCATGCCGGCCACGGCGTCGTCACCGAGCAGCTTTCCGGCTGGGAGGATATGGTCGAGCCGTGTCGAAGTCCTCCCCGGTCCGTGATTGCAGTGCAATGCCATCGAATTGCTTTTTTGCACTGCACACGTTAGAAGGACCCGTAAAATTCAGGGAGAAAACGGGCAGTGTACGGCGGCGCAGCCTGGGGAGGAGTGCCAGCATGGAGATCATCGACACGATAGCCGGCCTGCGCGAGCGGCTCGGCGAACACCGCAGGAGCGGCGGGAAAATCGGTCTCGTGCCGACCATGGGCTTCCTGCATGCCGGCCATATGGAACTGGTGTCCCGCGCCAAGGCCGAGAACGATATCGTCGTCACATCCATCTTCGTCAATCCGCTGCAATTCGGCGCGAATGAGGATCTGGCAAAATATCCGCGCGATCTCGAGCGTGACAGCGCCATGCTGCGCGAAGGCGGCGTCGACTTTCTCTTCGCCCCAGGCGTCACGGACATGTATCCACGCCCGATGGAAACCGTTGTCGACGTGCCGAAACTCGGTATCGAGCTGGAAGGCGCGGTTCGCCCCGGCCATTTCGCCGGTGTCGCCACGGTCGTCACCAAGCTCTTCAATATCGTCCAGCCCGACAACGCCTATTTCGGCGAGAAGGATTACCAGCAGGTAGCGATCATCCGCCGCATGGTGGAGGATCTGGCGCAGCCCGTTCGTGTCGTGCCGGTGCCGACCGTCCGCGATACGGATGGCCTGGCGCTATCTTCGCGCAACGTCTACCTGTCGAAAGAAGAGCGCGCCGCAGCCGTCATCGTCCCGAAGGCATTGGCGGAAGCCGAAAGGCTTTACGAGCTCGGCGCAAACGATCCGGCTGCACTGGAAGAAGCGTTGCGGGCCTTCATCGGCAAGGAACCGCTTGCAACAGCCGAAGTCGCCGCGGTTCGCGATCCCGACACGCTGGAACCTTTGGCAGAGCTGCAGGGTCGCCCTGTCCTCATCGCGCTCTTCGTCCGCATCGGCACCACCCGCCTGCTCGATAACCGCGTTATCGGCCGCGAACAATCCGGCAACGAAAAGGCAGCGTGAGATGAGCACCGTCGGACAGACCAGACGCATGACACCCGCCGCCATCGAAGCGATGAAGGGCACGCGTCCCATCGTCAGCCTGACGGCCTATACGACGCCGATCGCCCGCCTGCTCGACCCGCATTGCGACCTGCTGCTGGTCGGCGATTCCCTCGGCATGGTGCTCTACGGTATGGAAACCACCGTCGGCGTCACGCTGGAGATGATGATAGCCCACGGCCAGGCCGTCATGCGCGGGACAAGACATGCCTGCGTCATCGTCGACCTGCCCTTTGGCTCCTATCAGGAATCGAAGGAGCAAGCCTTTAGCAGTGCAGCCCGCATCCTGAAGGAAACCGGCTGTGACGGTGTGAAGCTGGAAGGCGGCGAGGAGATGGCCGAAACCGTTGCTTTCCTGACCAGTCGCGGCGTTCCCGTTTTCGGTCACGTCGGGTTGATGCCGCAGCAGGTGAACACGACCGGCGGCTATCGTTCGCTCGGACGCACGGACAAGGAAGCCGACAAAATTCGCCGTGACGCCAGGGCGATCGCCGAGGCCGGCGCCTTCGCAATGGTGATCGAAGGCACGATCGAACCGCTTGCCCGCGAGATTACCGCCGCGATCGCCGTTCCCACCATCGGCATCGGCGCGTCTGCCGCCTGTGACGGGCAGATTCTCGTCTCCGACGACATGCTTGGCTTGTTCAACGATTTCAAGCCGCGCTTCGTCAAGCATTTCGCAGAGCTGGCGCCCCTGATCTCCAAAGCAGCCGAAGCCTATGCCGAGGATGTGAAGGCCCGCAGCTTCCCGGCTTTGGAGCATACGTTCCAGCCGAAGAAATGAGGCTGCATCAGCCCTTGGCCGGCTCCTTCTCCAGCAGATAGATTGCCTCGCCGAAATCCTCCATCTTGCTCACCAGCGCGGCATGCGCATCGCGCAGGCCCTGATTGTAGTAATACGGCCCGATCTCGGCCGTGAAGAAATCCAGCAGGAATTCGGCGGGCAGCGTGCCGATCTGCTGGTCGAGCTCGTCGGTGAAATATTGCTGAAGGCGGGCGACGACGGCCGCCTTCTCTTCCTTCGAAAAAGTGATCTTCTTCATCTCCGTCTCCCGTTATCGACCGCGTCCGCGCTACCGCTTCAACGAAATCAATTGATCCATCAAGGAAATTCAATTGCCGGTTTTGTATGCACGGCTTACTGCTCCGGCCATTGAGCGGCGGGGGAGCCGATGCGCGGGGCTGCGACCTTGGTTAAAGAGATGATTTCCGCCGCGGACTGCGAATACAGCAATTCCGGCAAATGCCGGATTTTCCATGAAGGACAGAGCGGACCATGAGTCGCGCGGAATTTCTAGACGGATTGAAGGGTGGCATTGCCGTCGGGCTCGCCGCAGCGCCTTTCGGAGCGCTTTTCGGAGCGCTCGCGCGCGATCAGGGCATGTCGCTCGGAGAGCTGACGTTGATGAGCGGCACGGTCTATGCCGGCGCCAGCCAGATGGTCGGGCTGGATCTCTTCGGCCATAACGTCCAGGCATGGCTCATCGTGCTGTCGATCCTGGCGGTGAACTTCCGGCATGTGCTCTATTCGGCGGCGATCGCGCGCTATATCAGGCACTTTTCCGCAGTGGAGAAATTCCTGACCTTCTTCCTGCTGGTCGATCCGCAATTTGCCGCGACAATCCAGCGCCATGAAAGCGGCAAGCCGGTGACGTTCGCCTGGTACATGGGCTTTGCCGCCATGGTCTACATTCCCTGGGTGCTGATCAGCCTGATTGGCGGCCTTCTCGGCAGTCTGATCGGCGATCCGAAGGCCATCGGTCTCGATATCCTGCTGCCGATCTATTTCCTCGGCATCGTTATGGGCTTCCGCAAGCGCGACAACTTCCTGCCCGTCGTGGCCGCCAGCGCCGTCGCATCGGCCATCGCCTATCGTTATGTCGGCTCGCCCTGGCATGTGAGCATCGGCGCCCTCGCCGGCGTTGCGCTTGCCGCAGTGCTGCCGCCGGTAAAGGCGAATCGCAAGCCCGACATCGCTCACGAAAACCACGAGGTCTGACCATGCTCGATTTCGATCCGCACATGGTCCTGCTGATTGCGGCCGCAGCCGTGGTGACTTTCCTGACGCGCGTCGGCGGCTACATCCTCATCGTCAAGATGACCCGCATTCCCCCGCGCGTCGAAGCGGCACTGAATGCCGTGCCCGCCGCCGTACTGACGACCCTCGTCGCGCCCGCCTTCTTCATCGGGGGATGGGATACCAAGGTGGCGATGCTCGCTGCCCTTCTCGTCGGCCTGCGCTACCCCTCGACCTATATGCTGGTGGCGGGATGGATCGTCGTCATGGCGTGGCGCCATTCCATTGGCGCCTGAAAAACAGGACGCCCACCCCACTTTCGAGAGCGGGATGGGCGATGATTCTCAGTGGTTGAGCTCCAGCGTGGCATTTTCCAGCCAGGCCCGGACATCATGATCGTGGATCAGCGGCATGAGCGCCTCGCGCGTCCGGGCGTGGTATTCGTTCAGCCAGTGCAACTCCTCATGCGTCAGTAGCTCGACAAGCACGAGACTGCGGTCGATCGGGCAGAACGTCAGGGTTTCGAAGCCCAGCATCGGCATGTCGCCGCCCTCGATTTCCTCCGGATCGCGAATGTAGATCAGATTTTCGATGCGGATGCCGAAATGGCCGGGGCGATAGTAGCCCGGCTCGTTGGAGAGGATCATGCCGGGTAGCAGCTCCTGCACTGCGAGACGCGCGATGCGCTGCGGCCCCTCATGAACGGAAAGATAGGAGCCGACGCCATGGCCCGTGCCATGCGCGAAGTCGACACCGGCCTTCCAGAGCGCGATGCGCGCCAGCGGATCGAGATCGCAGCCACGCGTGCCCTTCGGGAAGCGCGCCGTGCTGATGGCTATCATGCCCTTCAGAACCAGCGTGAAAAGACGCTTCTGCTCCTCCGGGACGGCACCGATGCCGACCGTGCGGGTGATATCGGTGGTGCCGTTGATGTATTGCGCGCCGGAATCGATCAGGAACAGCTCGCCGGCCTGGATCAGCCGGTCGCTCGCCGTCGTCACGCGATAGTGCATGATAGCCGCGTGCTCGCCGGCGCCGGAGATCGTGTCGAAGGAAATGTCTTTCAACGGGTTCTGCATGCTTTCGCCGACGCGGGCGCGGCAGGCTTCCAGCCGTTCGGCAGCGGCGATTTCCGTCACCGTCCCCGGCTTGCTCGTCTCCAGCCAGTAGAGGAACTCGACCATGGCGGCACCGTCTTGCAGATGAGCGGCCGCCGATCCATTGATTTCGGCGGCATTCTTGCAGGCGCGCGGTAGCTTGGCAGGGTCGTTGCCTTCCACGATCTCGCCGCCCTCATGCCGGATGATGTCCGTAAGCGCATAGGAAGCAAGATCCGGATCGACAAGAATGCGCCCGCCATTCGCAGATACAGCGGCCAGCCGCCTGACGAGTTCGGAGGGCGGCAGCTGCTTGCAGATCTGGGTCAGATAGGCTTCGGCCTCGACCTTGGTCTTGCGCTTGTCGAGAAACAGCTCGGCATCACCATCCGCATAGATGATGGCGCGCGCCAGAGGATGCGGCGTGTGCGGCACGTCGCTGCCGCGGATATTGAAGATCCAGGCAACCGACGAGGGATCGGTGATCAGCACCGCCTTGAGATTCTTCTCCCTGAGGCCATTCGCAATGGCCGCAAGCTTGTCCCTCGCCAGTACGCCGGCCTGGCCGATATCCTGAATGATGACCCCGCCGAGCGGTTCCGCCGGCCGATCCTTCCAGAGCTTGTCGAGCGGATTGTGCGGCAGGGATACCAGTTTGCCGTCGATCTCGGCCAACGCCTTTTCCAGCCGGCGCACTTCGGCACCCGTATGCAGCCACGGGTCGATGCCAAGCCGGAAGCCTTTCTTGGCGTGGCGCGGCAACCAGACATGTGGCGGCTCGTTCACCAGATCGCCGCCGGTGAAGACGCTGCGATCCACCTGCTCGGCAAGCTGCGTCACATAGCGGCCATCCACAAACACCACTGCCTGGCTGTGTGTCACAAGCGCAACACCCGCCGATCCAGTGAAGCCCGTGAGCCATGCGAGGCGCTCCGAGCATTTGGGCACATACTCGCCCTGATATTCGTCGGCACGCGGCACGAGGAAGCCGTCAATGCCAAGATCGCCGAAGGCGGCGCGCAAATTGGCGACCCGTTCGCGACCGAATTGCGGGGTGGAAGTGACGTCGAAAGACTGAAACATGGCCTGATCCAAAACTGGTGGAGAATCCGTGAAACTGAATGCTGCCAGTATGTTAGAGCATGATGGGCGCAAGTGCGACGTGATTTTCAGTCAGCGAGACGATATGCGCGGCAAAAGGCATATCGCGCCGTTCCAGGGCGTCACATCTCAGTCTCCCGCCGTTAACGAATCCGCCCATTTCATGAGCATCACTCGGCAAATATGACATCTTCGCGGCACGAAACATGCATAGAACGCATAGCTCCCATGAAATCACCCCCCTGCCAAGCCAAAAGGCGAATCGCTATATCCGGCGCATCGAACGGGTTCACGAAGAACCAGCACAAACCAAGGACTTAAGACAATGCCTATCACCCGCTCCGCTTATGTTAGCCCGGCGCTGGCTGGCGAGCGTCGCACCGTACGCCACTCAGTCGGCTCGCTTCGTCAGCTCGAAGTCGAAACCGCAAAGGCAATCGGCGCCAGCCGCGGCGGTCGCCGCTAAGAAGTTTACGAGCTACGCGTTCTAAGCCGATCGCAATCCGGTTCTCCTCCTCCCTCCCGGATCGCGATCAGAACGCTAGAGCCCGCTTGAGCACTCTCCTCCTCCACACGCTCGCGGGCAAAGATTGGCGAAAGCCGATCTTCAAGGCGGTGCTTCGGCACCGCCTTTTTTATTTGCCTGCAACCGGATCGGCGGGGTGTGACCGGCTCAAGGCCGGTCGAGATGGATTGTCACCCAGCCATTGCGCCAGATGGTGCGGACATGGCGCAGCTTTGCGCCGTTATAGGCGGCAAGAACCTTCCAGCGCTGCTCGGCCAGAATGCCCGACAGAATGACCGAGCCGCCCGGCGCCAGATGGGCAACCAGCTGCGGCGCCATTTTGATGAGAGGACGCGCAAGAATATTGGCGATGATCAGGTCGAAGGGACCGTGACGGGAAAAAGCCGTGGAATGAAAGCCCGGCGCGGTCTCAAGCGTGATGCCCGAAGCGATTCCGTTGCTGCGGACATTGTCCCGGGCGACGCGAACGGCAACCGGATCGATATCCGTCGCCAGAACCGGAATAGCGCGCAGCTTGCGCACGGCAATCGCCAGAACGCCGCTGCCGGTGCCGAGATCGAGCGCGTTGCGCACGCGGCGGCTGGCGACAACCTTCTCGATCGTTTCCAGGCAGCCAGCCGTCGTCCCGTGATGGCCGGTGCCGAAAGCCTGCCCGGCTTCGATCTCGATAGCGATATCGCTCGAGCCGACCTTGTCGCGATCGTGCGAGCCGTGCACGAGGAAACGGCCGGCGCGCACCGGCTTCAGCCCTTCCAGCGACTTGGCGATCCAGTCGATATCGGGAAGGACTTCCCTTTCAATGGCAAGTTCGGGGAAGACAGGCTTCAAAAGCGCTTCGAAACGACCACGGACCTCATCCTCGTCCACGGCATACAGATAGATCGAGGCCTCCCAGACATCGTTCTTCTCGTCGACTTCCGTCGTCGCAATCGGAAACTCTTCATCCTCGAACACCGGCGTCATCAGATCCAGAATCTGCTCGGCCTTCTTCTCGGTCGTCGTCACATACAGGCGAATTTCACTCAACTCGTCGCTCTTTCTCGTTCCTATTCGGCCCAGTCGATCCAAGGCGGCCTTGGCGTGTCGTAGCCGGCTACACTCCGAAGCAATGTCCGACGCGCCGGGCCGAAGCGCAGGAGCAGCGGCGCAAAGAGATTGCGCGCCGCAATCGCCAGCGGATTTCTCATCGTCACCAGCCGCGTCAGTCCGTAGGTCTGCTTCAATACCTGTTTCACGGCAGGAATTCTGAGGCCCGAATACTCTTGTTCGCGGCCTTCCGCAATGAGCCAGGCGAGCCAGCAGGCATCTTCGATACCGAGATTCATGCCGCGCGCGCCGGCCGGCGAATGAATATGCGCGGCGTCGCCGGCCAGGAAAACATTGCCCCTGGCCATAGGCTCGACATGACGGAAGTGAATGCGGAACTGCGAGGCCCAGGTCTTTTCCGCAACGGCGGCCAGATGAACGATGCGGCTTTCGAAATCCTCCAGCGTCGAAATATAGCGGATGGTGTCGGCCGATACCGGCAGGCGCGCAATCAGGCCGGGATCGAAGATCGAGACTTCGCCATAATGCGTATCGACCGGGCCGGAATAACGAAAATCGGCGAGATAGAAGAAAGCCTCCAGCGCCTCGCCGGGGAAGCCGGCGCCGAGCGCCTTGCGAACGACCGAATGCGCGCCATCCGCGCCGATCAATATATCGGGCAGAACCGTTTCCATGGTGCCGTCCCCGCGCCGCAGCACGACCTCCGGCTTGTGAACGTCGGCTATGGTTTCCGCTACGACCGCAGTCCGCCATTCGGGCGCGATGCCGTGAGCCGCAAGCACCTCTATCAGCAGCCGTTCGGTGGCGCCCTGCGACAAGGCCCGAATGGCGCTGAAGCGGCCTTTTACGTTTCGGGTATCCAGCTGAACGAGTATCCTCTCGCCCGAGCGAGCGCGAAAACGCTCGATCGGCTGCGCGGCGGCGACAATGCGCCCTGCAACGCCCGACGGAGAGAGCAGCGTCAGCGTACGGGCATTGACGCCAAGCGCCCTGCTCTCCTCCAAAGGGATCGGGCCGGCGCCAGCGTCGACGATGCGCGGCGCGAAACCACGCCGGGCAAGCTCAAGGGCCGCAGTGAGACCCACCGGTCCCGCTCCAGCGATCAATATGGATCTGGACCTTCCCTCTCCGTCGATCCTTTCGGCCATGCAGGCCCTATCCCTTCTTGATCAGGTTCTTCAGCTTCTTCACCGCCACGTCAGGATCTTCTTCGTAGGCGATGGTTCCGGCAAAGCGGCCCGCCGAGTCCAGCAGGAAAACGGAAGCGGTATGATCCATCGTATAGTCGCCGTTCGGCTGCTTTTCGTCCACCGGCACCTTCTTGGCATAGACGCGGAACCCTTTGACCATGTCCATGACCTTGGCCGGATCGCCGGAGATGCCTGTGATGCGTTTGGAGACGTTGGACACATACTGGTCCATGATGGCAGGCGTATCGCGATCGGGATCGACAGTCACGAAATAGGCATTGAGCTTGCTGCCGTCGGGATCGACTTTCTGCAGCCAGCCGTTCAGTTCGAACAGTGTCGTCGGGCAGACATCCGGGCAATGCGTATAGCCGAAGAAAACGGCCGAAGGCTTGCCGCGCAAGGCTTGTTCGCTGATTGGCTGACCGCTTTGCGAAACGAGCGTGAAGGGCACGCCATAAGGGCCGGATGCCGCCACATCAGGCGCCTTGCCGCCGCCAAAGCTCAGCCAGCCCAATATACCGGCCACGATCAGCACCGCCACCCAAACCACAATTCGCACGCTTTTCATGACTGCCATTCCTCGCCAATCCGGCGACCGCGCCTGCAAGGCGGCACGCTCGACCTCCTAGCCGATGTAACGACTCGGCGCGGAGGACGCAATTCAAGAAGATGTTCAGAGAAGGCCGAAAACGTCGCAGCCTGCCATCCGGGATCTCTCATTGCCCGATCACAAGGTTTCACACTCTTCCCGGCTCGAACAACAAATCTGCATGGATGTTAAACCAATCCTAACCAGTCCGGGCGAACATTCCTGCAAAAGTCGAACCCGACTTCGCCCGCCGCCTGAAAACGCGGCAAACCTCTTTATTCCAGAAGGGCATGACGCCCGCCGGAAAGCCAGGCGCCTTGCGCCGAAGCACCGGACGCTGCGCTGCCCCAAGCCGCTCCAGCCGATCACTTTTTTCAATCGAGAGCGTCGCTTGCCGGCGATGCCAACCGGGAAATCCTCGAACATGACGAACGCCATCAAGCAATCGGGCGCCTATCTGGAAATCGTCTCCTTCCACCTTGGCGATCAGGAATTCTGCATCGACATCATGGCCATCCGCGAGATCCGCGGCTGGGCGCCGGTAACGCCGATGCCGCATACGCCGCCTTACGTGCTTGGCCTCATCAACCTGCGCGGCGCGGTGATCCCGGTCATCGACATGGCCTGCCGCCTCGGCATGAAGATGACGGAGCCTTCCGAGCGTTCCGCGATCATCGTCACGGATATCGCCGGAAAGCTCGTCGGGCTCCTGGTCGAGCAGGTATCGGATATGATGTCCATCAAGAGCGAGGATCTGCAGCCGGCACCGGAAATCATCCCGGAAGCGCAGCGCGCCTTCTGCCGTGGCATCGTGGCGCTGGAAAAGACTATGGTCTGCTTTCTCAACCTCGATACCGTCATTGCGGATCAGCTGACACAAGCCGCCTGATTTCAACAGGTTGGCGCATAAAAGAAGATCGCCCCGGAGCTCGGCTCCAGGGCGATCGTTTTTTATATGACCGGCCTTGGCAGGGGTGTAGCCATAGTGCCGGTTTGCAGGCCGTGAACAGGGGCGAGAGTCGCCTCGCTGTTCGTCTCCAAAATTGCATCAAAAAGATGCAAACCGGAAGCAACCAGAAGGAATTCGACAACCCAAGAGTAAGACTTTTTTTGGTATTATTCTTCTACCTGGCATATATGAGGCACCACAATACCACTACTTCGGCTTGCCGCTCTTCCATGTGACCTGCTGGCCGAACAGGGGGATGGTCGAAATGGCCATTTTGGCGGAACCGTTCGTCAACTGGCGCGAATGGATGAGGTAAACCAGCGTGTCGTTCTTCTTGTCGTAGATTCTGGTGACGACCAGCTTCTTCCAGATGAGCGACAATCCGGCGCGAAACACCTCCTCGCCACTCTGCGACAGGCTGATATCGCCGATCTCGATCGGGCCGGTCTGGCGGCAATCGATCGAATTGTTGGAAGGATCTTCGAACCAGTTGCCCTTGCGCAGCCGGTCGATAACGCTGCGATCGAAATAGGTTACATGGCATGTTACGCCCGAGACTTCCGGGTCCGGCACGGCATCGACCAGAATATCGTTGCCCGTCCAGTCCACGCCGACCTTGCCGACAATTTCGGCGGAAGCGGTAACGGGTGCAAGGGCCAGAAAAGACGCTGCAATGGCGGCAAAAATTTTGGGTGAACCCATCGATCATCCTCCAACAATAGCCGCAGGGAGCGAAAGCGGCATCGCTAAAGTAAGATGGCCGATGAGCGATGCAAGATAGGCTGGCTTCCCATAGTGTGCAGACAAGCTCTTGAATGGGGAAAACAGCGATGAGCATTGCCAAAGGCGCCGTCGCTTTGCTTCAAGGCCGAGCAGCACGCCCGGATATCCGGCAGAAGCGATTGACAACGCTCACGCTATCGGATCATCCTCGCATGATCGCGAACCGCACCATCACGATGCAGCTTCACACCATCTCACCCTTTGCGGGGCGAGTGGACGGCGTGTTGCATTGAGTTAACCGCGATCCATCTCAACCCTGCCGAGGCGAGCAGGGTTGAAGCCTCCTTGCTCTCCTCATTGATATCCAAGGAGAGTCCATGTCCTTCGAAGAGCAAAAACCCGTCAGGCGACGATCAGGCGCAGCAGGTCCCATCGAGATTCGTGCGGCGCGCCCGTCCGATGCCGAAGCCATCGCGGCGATCGCCAATCTCCCCGGCTTTCGCGCCGGGACCTTGCGCCTGCCCTTTCAAAGCGTCGAGGAAACGCGGCAATGGCTGGACAAGCATGATCCCGCTGCCGTCAGGCTCGTCGCCGCGCTTGACGGTCAGATCGTCGGCAATGCCGGCATGCAACGCCTTGCGGGACGGAAGATTCACAGCGCCAACATTGGCATGGGCGTGCACGACGATTTCACGGGCTGCGGCATTGGCTCCGCGCTTCTTGCCGCGCTCATCGACACCGCCGACAACTGGCTGGCGATCAAGCGCCTGGAACTCACCGTCTATGTCGATAACGCGCCGGCGATCAGGCTCTACGAGAAATTCGGGTTCGAAACCGAAGGACAGCTGCGCGCCTTTGCATTCCGCAACGGCGACTATGTGGATGCATTCACGATGGCGCGCCTGACATTCTGAAACGATACTGGCGGCGGGTCGTCAGCCCGCCGCCATCCATTATCAGCCGATCAGGTCCAGCCACTCGTCCTCGGTCATGACCTGGACGTTGAATTCCCGAGCCTTGTCCAGCTTCGAGCCTGCGCCAGGCCCTGCGACGACGATATCGGTTTTCTTCGAAACCGAGCCGGATACCTTGGCACCCAGGCTCTCCGCCTTCGCCTTGGCCTCGTCGCGGGTAAACTTTTCCAGTGAGCCCGTGAAGACGACCGTCTTGCCGGCAACCGGGCTGCCGGACGTCACCGGCTGCTCGGCCTCCTGCGGCTGAACCTCTTCCAGCAGCTTTGCGATGACCTGCGTATTGCGAGGCTCCTTGTAGAATTCGACGATGGCGCGCGCCACGACCTCGCCGATGCCCTCGATATTATTGAGGTCGTTCCAGGCATCGCCCGCAAGCGGAGCCGCTTCCTTCATCGCGGCCTCGAAGGCTTCGTAAGTGCCGTAGGAGCGCGCAAGCAGCTTGGCCGTCGTTTCGCCCACATGGCGGATGCCGAGCGCGAAGATGAAGCGATGCAGGGCAATTCGCCGCCGCTCGTTGATTGCGGCATAGAGCTTTCCGACGCTGACCTTGCCGAACCCGTCGATATTTTCCAGCTTCGTCAGCGAAGCCTGCTGTCGCCGCTCCAGCGTGAAGATGTCGGGCGCCGTCCGCACCTGCAGTGCGGGGTCTTCGCTTTCGAAGAAAAAGTCGATCTGCTTCGAGCCCAGCCCTTCGATATCGTAGGCGTTTCGCGAGACGAAATGCTTGAGATGCTCGGTCGCCTGCGCGCGGCAGATAAAGCCGCCGGTACAGCGGGTGACGGCATCGACCTTGCCGGTCTTCTCGTTGATGTCGCGCACCGCATGGCTACCGCAGACAGGGCAGACTTTCGGGAATTCGTAAGGCACGCTGGACGCGTCGCGCTTCTCCAGTACGACATCGACGATCTGCGGAATGACATCGCCTGCCCGCTGCACGATCACCATATCGCCGACGCGGATGTCGCGGCCGTCGCGGATGGACTCGCCCTTGTTGCCGATGCCCTTGATGTAATCGGCATTGTGCAGCGTCGCATTGGTCACGACGACGCCGCCCACGGTGATCGGCTCCAGTCGCGCGACCGGCGTCAGCGCCCCCGTGCGGCCGACCTGGATGTCGATATCGACCAGACGTGTGAATGCCTGTTCGGCCGGGAATTTATGTGCCGTCGCCCAGCGCGGCGAGCGCGAACGAAAGCCGAGGCGAGCCTGCAACTCCAGGCTGTCGACCTTGTAGACGACGCCGTCGATATCATAATCGAGGTCGGGCCGCCGCAGGCCGATTTCCTCGTAGTGGCCGAGGATGTCGGCCACCGAATTCAGCCGTTCCATGAGCGGATTGACCGGGAACCCCCAGGATTTGAAGACCTGCACCATGCCGTATTGCGTGTCAGCCGGCATGTCCGACATCTCGCCCCAGGCATAGGCGAAGAATTTCAGCTTGCGGCTGGCCGTCACCTTGGCGTCGAGCTGGCGCAGCGAGCCTGCGGCCGTGTTGCGCGGGTTGACGTAGGTCTGCTTTCCTTCAGCCTCCATCTGCGCATTGAGCGCCAGGAAGTCGCTCTTGGCCATATAGACCTCGCCGCGCACCTCGACCACCGCAGGCGCCCCCGCAGGCAGGGTCTGGGGGATTTCCTTGATGGTTCTGATATTGGCGGTAACGTTTTCGCCGGTCGTACCGTCGCCGCGCGTCGCGGCATTCACCATGCGGCCATTCTCGTAGCGGATGGACATCGAAAGCCCATCGATCTTCGGCTCGGCGGTGAAGGCAATCGAGTTGTCGGGAAGACGTCCAAGGAAGCGATAAACACCGGCGACGAAATCCTCCACGTCCTCCTGCGAGAACGTGTTGTCGAGCGACAGCATCGGCCTTGCATGCACGACTGGCGCAAAGGTCTCCGACGGTGCGGCCCCGACCCGGCGCGACGGGCTGTCGGCGCGAATCAATGCGGGAAAGCGCGCTTCGATGGCATCGTTGCGCCGCTTCAGCGCATCATAATCCGCATCCGAAATCTCCGGCGCATCCTTGCTGTGATAAAGCGCATCGTTGCGCGCGATCTCCGCGGCCAGATAGGCAAGCGCTGCCGCCGCTTCCTCTTCAGTCAAGTCCTCGACGGGTTTCTGTTCGGTGCTCATGAATCTACACTCCCCGATTTCGGAGATGTTTTAGAGTACTTCCCGGAAAAGTGGGAAGCGGTTTTCAAAATGGCATGCGCAAAAACAAAGGGAAAACCGGGCGATGCCAAGAGCCCTGAGGTCAGCCGTTTCCGGCCAGCAAGCGCTTGGCCGCCGCCCTCGCCTCTTCCGTGACCGAAGCGCCTGCGAGCATGCGGGCGATTTCCTCAGTGCGATCCTTCGGCTCCATGGTCGCGACCCGCGTGGAAATCTTTTCCGAGCCATCCGCAACCGGTCCCTTGGAAATCAGCAGATGCGTGGCAGCGCGTGCGGCGACCTGCGGCGCATGCGTGACGGAAAGCACCTGTACGCGGTCGGAGAGGCGCTTCAGCCGCTGGCCGATCGCATCCGCGACCGCACCGCCGACGCCGGTATCGATTTCGTCGAAGACGAGGGTCGGTGCCGAGCCGCGGTCGGCAAGCGCCACCTTCAGCGCCAGCAGGAAGCGCGATAGTTCCCCCCCGGACGCGACCTTGGTGATCGGCCCGGGACGGGTGCCGGGGTTGGTCTGCACATGGAATTCGACGATATCGATGCCGTCGGCCGTCCCGGCCTCCGGATCGCTGGTGATCTCCACCATGAAGCGCGCCCGCTCGAGCTTCAGCGCCGGCAGCTCCGCCATGACGGCCCCGGCAAGTGCCTCGCCGGCATGGTGCCGCTTCTGCGACAGGCTGCGCGCGGCAGCATCATAATCCGCCTTGGCCGCGGCGAGCTCGGCGTCCAGCCGCACCAGCCTCTCTTCACCGGCATCGACATCGGCAAGATCGGCAACCATACGCTCCGCCAATGCCGGCAGTTCAGTGACCGGCACCGAGTATTTTCGCGAGGCTGCCCGCAGCGCGAACAGGCGCTCCTCGACCCGCTCCAGTTCGCGCGGATCGTATTCCGTTTTACGGAGCGCAGCCTCCACTTCCATCTGTGCGTTGGAGAGCTGGTCGAGAGCGGCATCGAGCAGCGCCACGGTGTCTTCCAGCAGGCCCGGCGCCTCATGGCTCTTACGCTCGAGCCTGCGCACCAGCGATGCGATATGCGGCACGGGCGATGCATTGCCGTTGAGGAATTCCGAAGCTTCGGCGATATCGCCGGCGATGCGCTCGGCCTTCATCATCCGCGAGCGTTTTTCGGCCAGCTCGTCCTCTTCGCCGTCCTGCGGCGAGAGCTTTTCCAGCTCCTCGACGGATGCACGAAGATAGTCCGCTTCGCGCGCGGCCTTCTCCACCTGGTCCCGGTGCTTCTTCAGCGTGCGATCTATATCGCGCCAGACCTTGTGAAGCCTGCCGACTTCCTGCGCGTCTTCGGCAAGACCGTCGAAAGCATCGAGCAAGGTGCGATGCGCGTCGGTATCGACGAGCGCGCGGTCGTCATGCTGGCCGTGGATCTCGACGAGAAGCTGCCCGATCTGGCGCATGAGCTGGACGCTGAGCGCCTGATCATTGACGAAAGCCTTGGTGCGGCCATCGGCGGACTGGACCCGGCGGAAAATCAGATCGCCATCGTCGTCGAGACCGTTTTCGCGCAGGAGCTTGCGGGCCGGATGCTGCATGCCGACATCGAAAACCGCAGTGACCTGGCCGCGATCCTCGCCATGGCGCACGAGACCGCCATCGCCGCGCCCGCCAAGGGCCAGCGATAGGCTGTCAAGCAGGATGGATTTGCCCGCGCCCGTCTCGCCGGTCAGCACCGAGAGCCCGGATTCGAAGGCAAGATCCAGCCGCTCGATCAGAACGATATCGCGGATCGAAAGCTGGATCAGCATCTGCGCTCAATCTCACGTCCCGAGAAGAAGTTTCTTGCCCGCTCTGGAAATCCAGGAACCCGAGTTCTCGCTCGGCTCGACGCCACCCTTCTGCAGCAGCTGATAGGAATCCTTATACCAGCGGCTGTCCGGATAATTGTGACCGAGAACGGCGGCTGCCGTCTGAGCTTCAGGCACGATACCCATTGCATAGTAAGCTTCGACCAGGCGCGCCAGCGCTTCCTCGATCTGGTTCGTCGTCGGATACTGTTCCACCACCACGCGGAAGCGGGAGATGGCGGCGAGGTAATCCTTGCGCTCCAGGTAGTAGCGACCGATCTGCATTTCCTTGCCGGCCAACTGGTCGCGCGCAAAGCGGATTTTTTCCTGCGCGTCGCTGACATATTGCGACTTCGGATAGGTATTGACGAGCTTGGTCATCGCCTCGATCGTCTGCTGTGCCGCACGCTGGTCCTGCGTCACGTCGACGATCTGCTTGGCAAAGGACGAGCCGACGAGATACTGAACGTAATCGGCATCCTCCGAGCCCGGATATTGCTTGAGGTAGCTGTTGCCCGTCTGCACGGCATCGTCATATCGGCCGGTGCGATACTTGACGAAAGTGCTCATCACCATCGCCTTGCGCGCCCATTCGGAGAATGGCTGCTGCTGGTTGATGGCATCGAACTTGCGCCCGGCCTCCGTCATGTTGCCTGCCTTGATATTGGCAAGACCCTGGTTGTAGAGCATTTCCGGCGGATCAGTATCGACGCCGAGCTTGGTGATGTCGATGTCCTTCTTCGTATTGCAACCTGTCACCACCGCACCGGTACCGGCCAGAAGGAGCGATACGAGCAAAGCCCGTGCTGTGATATTCATGCGTTCAGACCTTGCATAACCCATCGGATGACTGTCCCACTAACCGTCGTTGCGGAGACGGCGTTCTCTCGCTGGCGTTTCTAGCCGCAAAAACACCATCAGGGCAACGCATTGATGATGCATTAACGCATTTTTGTGGCAAAGGCCGCATATAGGCAGCCTTTAATCACTGTTTTGACAGAGGATTCTCATCCAGATCCGCACTGTCTGCCTGCCTTGCCGGCTCGCAAGGCCCAAGAGCAAATCATGCGAGTCGCCCGCCAAAAAAAGAGCCGCCCCTCATCGGAGCGGCGGCTTTTCTCATCTCAGTCCCGAACGATCACGCCGACCAGGGAGCGAATTCGGGAGCGTTGACCGCGACGAAATCGCGGCTGTGAACGCGCTGACGCGGAGCCGAGGTTTCAACCACATCATAAGCCGTGGAATCGCTGAGCAAGGCCTTCAGAGCGTTCGCATTCATGCGATGACCGCCGCGATAAGAGCGGTAACAGCCGATGAATTGCGCGCCGGCCAGCGCCAGGTCGCCGACGGCGTCCAGCGTCTTGTGACGAACGAACTCATCCTTGGCGTAACGCAGGCCTTCGACATTGATGACCGTGTTGTCGTCGGAAATGACGACGGAGTTTTCCAGCGACGACCCCAGCGCATGACCCGAAGCCCAAAGGCGCTCGACATCGCGCATGAAGCCGAAGGTACGGGCACGCGACAATTCGGTCTTGAAGGTCTCGGCGGTCAGGTCGCCTTCCCACTTCTGTCGGCCGATCAGCGGGCATTCGAAATCGATCTCTACTTCAAAGCGCGTACCGTCATAGGGACGGAATTCGCACCAGGAACCGCCAGCCTCGATCCGCACCGGCTTGTTGACGCGGATATAGCGGCGCTTGACGCCGAGCGACTTGATGCCGGCCTGCTCGATTGCCTCGATGAACGGATAGGAGCTGCCGTCCATGATCGGCATTTCCGCACCCGTGACTTCGACAACGACGTTATCGAGGCCGATCGCATAGATGGCAGCCATGACGTGCTCGACCGTCGCGACCGAGCGCGCCGGAGAAAAACCGAGAACCGTGCAGAGGTCGGTATTGCCGACCTGAGAGGAAACGGCGCGTAGCTCGGTCACGTCGCCATTGTCGTGCAGACGCTGGAAAACGACGCCGGTGCCGGCTTCGGCCGGATAGAAAGTGATCGACACGTTGGCACCGGAATGAACGCCGATACCCGAAAGTGTCACGGGGTTTGCAATGGTGGTCTGAAAACCAAGCAATCCGATTGCCATGTAATTCTGCCTTCGTCTGTCTGATCCTGGCCGGACGGTCATCTTCGGACGCTGCCCTTCATCGCCGGTTCAGTCTGTTAACTACGCCGCGCACGTCACATACATTCATGATCGAATGTGATTCCGCAGGCTTGCTTGGTATCTACATACGCGCCGGGGCATCGCATTCCAAATCACTGTTTCTTTCGTTTTGTTACGAAAGCAGTCAGTTGAATTCGTTGGGTAATTTCAGATACGACAACAGGTCTAAAATAAGGAAATCCGGGGCCTTTCGGCCCCGGATTTCATCAGGATGGTTAGCAACCTATTAAAAGGCCGCTTCGCATCGGGTCAGTTCGACTGGCGGCGCAGGAAGGCCGGAATCTCGAGCTGGTCGTCCTCGTGGCTCGTCATGCGTGCCTGCGGAGCCTGGCGACCGTGATCGTCGAGGTTGCCGCGACGCGGAGCGTAGAGGCTTGCTTCCGGCGACGGCGCACGGCGCTGCTGCGGAGCCGGTGCGTTGGTCGGAGCCATCATATCGTCGAACGCCGGGTCTTCCTCGCGACGGCCGAGCGAATTGGTGATTCGCTTCAGCAGGCCCATCGGACCCCGTTCTTCGGTAGCCTGAGCAACGGCCGGCTGGGCGCGGTGTTCCATTTCGGCCTTAACGACCGGCGGGAAATCCTCGACCTTCGGCATGCGGACCTGCTCGGGAGCCTGCCGGATGATCGGCTGCTGATGCATGACCGGCGCCTGCTGCTGAGGCTGCGCTTGCGGCTGAACTGGAGCCTGACGAACCGGCTGGGCTTCCGGAGCGGCTGCGAAGATGCGGCTCTGCGGACGGAAGTTGTCTTCCGGCGCTGCGGCTTGCTGCATGGCCGGCTGCTGCTGGACGGGAGCCTGGCGGCTCATCTGGATTTCCAGCTCACGCTCGAGATCGGCCTCTGCCGCACGAATGGTCTGGGCAACCGGGTCCACGGTACGGGGAGCCGGAGCGGCAGCCTGTGCGGTATGGGCCTGCGCGACGTGGGCAGGCTGAGCTGCGGCCGCTGCCGGAGCGGCGGCCGCGGAGGGACGCATAACAGGCTTGGCAGCCGGGCGGAATTCCATGCCCCTGTCGGATGCTTCGTTCATCGCACGGTCGATGCCCGTTGCGACGACGGAGACGCGGATGATGCCTTCCAGCGATTCGTCGAAAGTGGCGCCGAGGATGATGTTGGCGTCCGGATCGACTTCTTCGCGGATACGCGTTGCGGCTTCGTCGACTTCGAACAGGGTCAGATCGCGACCGCCGGTGATCGAGATCAGCAGGCCCTGCGCGCCCTTCATCGAGGTCTCATCGAGCAGCGGGTTGGCAATGGCGGCTTCGGCAGCCTGCATCGCGCGGCCCTGGCCGGAAGCCTCGCCGGTGCCCATCATGGCGCGGCCCATTTCGCGCATGACCGAACGGACGTCGGCGAAGTCGAGGTTGATGAGACCTTCCTTCACCATCAGGTCGGTGATGCAGGCAACGCCCGAATAGAGAACCTGGTCGGCCATCGAGAACGCGTCGGCGAAAGTCGTCTTGTCGTTGGCGATGCGGAAGAGGTTCTGGTTCGGAATGACGATCAGCGTATCGACCGACTTCTGCAGTTCCTGGATGCCCTGCTCGGCGAGACGCATGCGGCGGCCGCCTTCGAAATGGAACGGCTTGGTGACGACGCCGACGGTCAGGATGCCCTTGTTGCGGGCGGCCTGTGCGACGACCGGCGCGGCACCCGTACCCGTGCCACCGCCCATGCCGGCGGTAACGAAGCACATATGCGTGCCGTTCAGGTGATCGATGATTTCATCGATGCACTCTTCAGCGGCTGCACGGCCGACTTCCGGCTGCGAACCGGCGCCGAGACCTTCCGTGACATTGACGCCGAGCTGGATGATCCGCTCCGCCTTCGTCATGGTCAGTGCCTGCGCATCCGTGTTGGCGACGACGAAATCGACGCCCTGCAAGCCTGCCGTGATCATGTTGTTGACGGCATTGCCGCCGCCGCCGCCAACACCGAACACGGTGATTCGCGGCTTAAGCTCGGTGATATCTGGCTTATGCAGCTTGATAGTCATTGTACCCGTTCCTTCTCTTTATGGCCGCATCGCCACGCCGGCCAATTCACTCGATTTCACTTGCCTGACGCTTGCCCCGGAATGACTTATCCGGGATCAGGCACTCAAAAACTTTCCTTCAGCCATTGGCCGACACGGCCGATCCGGCTGTTGTTACCCCCAAGCGACGAGAGCAGACCGCTGCTCGGCGCATGTGTCTCCATGTCCGCGACCTGCGGATAAATCATCAGACCGACCGCCGTCGAAAAGGCCGGCCCCTTGGCCGCCGTCGGCAGGCCGGACACACCCATCGGACGGCCGATGCGAACGTTGCGGGCAAGAACGCGGCGCGCCACATCGGGCAGGCCGGTCAGCTGGCTGGCGCCGCCGGTGAGGACGACGCGCTTGCCGACGATCGGGCTGAAGCCCGAACGCTGGATGCGATCGCGAATGAGCTCGAGGGTTTCCTCGATGCGAGCCTTGACGATGCGCGACACCAGGGCCTTCGGCACCTGCGTCGGCTGGTCACGCTCGTCTTCCCCGATCGGCGGGATGGAAATCAGCTCGCGCTCTTCCGAAGAATTCGCCAGCGCCGAGGCGTGGACGACCTTCAGCCGCTCCGCATCCTCGATGCGGGTGGAAAGGCCGCGGGCAAGATCCGTGGTGACGTGATGACCGCCAAGGCTGACGGCATCGGTATGCACCAGCTTACCCTCGGCAAAAACCGAGATCGTCGTCGTGCCGCCACCCATATCGATCGCGGCGCAGCCAAGCTCGACCTCGTCGTCGACGAGAGCGGCAAGGCCGCTGGCATAAGGCGTCGCCACCATGCCCTCGACCGAAAGATGGGCGCGATTGATGCAGAGTTCGAGGTTGCGCAGAGCCGCGCGTTCCGCCGTCACCACATGCATGTCGACGCCGAGCGCATCGCCGAACATCGCCAGCGGATCGCGAATGCCGCGTTCGCCGTCGAGAGAATATCCGGTCGCCAGCGAGTGCAGCACGGCGCGCTCCTGACGGATCGACTGCTGGCAGGCCGCGGCAAGAACCTTCTTGAGATCGTTGGCCTCGACTTCCTGCCCGCCGAGATCGATGGTGGCGGTATAGATGTCGCTGCCGAGACGACCGGCCGAAACATTGACGATCAGGCTGTCGACGGTGAGGCCTGCCATGCGCTCCGCAGCGTCGACGGCAAGGCGGACGACACCCTCCAGCGCGTCGAGATCGGCGATGACGCCGGTCTTGATGCCGCGCGAGCGCTGATGGCCGATGCCGATGATCTCGATATTGTGCGTGCGGTTGGGAAGAACCTGACTTTCCTCGCGCGGCGTCAGACGCCCGATCATGCAGACGACCTTGGTCGAGCCGATGTCGAGCACCGACACGATATGCGACCGCTTCGAAGAAAGCGGCTTCAACCGAGGCAGGCCAAAATGAGACGAACCGAATAAGCTCATGTATCCTGCCCTGCTTTCTTCAAAGCCTTGTTTCTCGCATCGACGGCAGCCTGACGGCGAACCGCGGCATCCGGGGTTAATTCAATCGCGGTGCGATCATCGAGACGAAGATCGACCGCAGCGATATCGCGCTGCAGAAGGTTTTCATCCTTGTCGAGCTTGGTCAGCCGCGCGAGCGCACCATCGATATTGTCTTCCGGCAATTTGATGATCACGCCGTTGTCGAGATAGAGATCCCAGCGGCGGCCGGCGACACGCACGAACGCCTTCACATGGCTGCTGACATCCGGCCACTTGGCAAACTCGCCCTCGACTGATGCGGCTGCGACTTCCGCATCGCGGCCAACGAAGAGCGGCAGCTTTGCGAATTTATTGTCGCGCAGCGGAGCGATGACACTGCCATCCTTCTGGATCAGCGAAAGCTCGGAGCCGTGCTGCCAGATGGCGTAGGCCTTGCGTTCCTTGAGCCTCACCTCGACAGCCTTGGGATAGACCTTGCGAACTTCCACACTTTCGACCCAGGGCAGATTCGCGATCTTCTGCCGGGCCGCATCGGCATCGAGAGCAACGAGCGACGTCGTGCCATCGAGGCCGAGAAGCTGCAGGATCTCGATTTCCGACGTCTCGTCATTGCCCGAGACCTTCACGTCCTCGATGGCAAAACCGGCAGCCGAGGTGGTTGCCTCGGCAACGGCCTGCGTGTGACCGCCGACCGACATGCCGTAGAGACCCGTCGCAGCGAGCAGTGCGAAAGCGGAAACCGTACCCGTGTGAGACGGAATATTGACGCGACCCGAACCAAGGCTGACCAGGAAACGGACGACACGGCGCAGCGGACGCGGCAAAACGAAGGCGTCCTCGACATCATCGATGGCAAGCGGGACGCGATGGCGGGATCGCCTAATATTTTTGAGCGTCAGCGCAAACAAGACGCGTCCTCCACCATCCACCGGAGAAATTCACCAAAAGAGTAGCCGGCATGAGCGGCCATTTCAGGCACCAGGGAGGTAGGAGTCATGCCGGGCTGGGTATTGACCTCCAGCCAGACAAGTTCGCCCTCTTCGGAAAAGCGATCGTCGAAGCGAAAGTCGGATCGACTAACGCCGCGGCAGCCGATAGCTTCATGCGCCCTTAACGATAATATTTGTATCTTTTGGTAAAGATTCGGTGAAATTTCCGCCGGCAAGACATGTTTTGACCCACCCTTGGCGTACTTGGCGTCATAATCATAGAAGCTGTGGCCGAGCGGTACGATCTCGGTAACACCGAGGACCTTGCCGCCCATGACGCCGCAGGTCAGCTCCCGCCCATAGACATAACGCTCGACCAGCACCTCGTCGCCATAACGCCATTCCGCCGACGTCACGATCTGCGGCGGATGCGCCTGATCTTCCTTGACGATCACGACACCGAAACTGGACCCTTCGCGCACCGGCTTGACGACATAGGGCGGCTCCATGGGGTGCTCGCCGACGATATCGAAGCGGTTCATGACCATCGAGCCCGCGACCGGAATACCGGCCGCCGCAGCAACCGTCTTGGCGCGCGACTTGTCCATCGCAAGCGCCGAGGCAAGCACGCCGGAATGTGTGTAGGGGATCTGCAGGTACTCCAGAATGCCCTGGATCGTTCCATCCTCGCCGAAGGGACCATGCAGCGCGTTGAAGACGACGTCCGGCTTCAGTTCGGCCAGGCGGCTGGCGACATCATGACCCACGTCGACGCGGGCAACCTGAAAGCCCTCGGCTTCGAGGGCATCGGCGCATGCCTTCCCCGAAGAAAGGCTGACAGGCCTTTCCGAGGAAAATCCGCCCAGAAGGACAGCCACATGCTTGCCACCCATTAACTACCCCCGACTTCACGGTCTCTGCTCTGCTTTTGCGGGGCCTCGCCTGATCGCGATTCTCGCCGCTTTTCAATAGGCCGATTAGAACGACATTAAGGTTAATGAAGCGTTTACTTTCGTTAACTTTCGGCCGCCCCGCCGATGGTCGAATGGTTCGAATCAAATCGGCTTAAAGAATTCTGCCATTGGAATCAGAGAGTTGCTACTTTTGAAATTGCTACATTTAGATTTTTTTAAACAAAGAGCCCCGCATCGAGGGATCGATGCGGGGCTGAAGGCCTTGAAATCAGGCCTCTATCACTCGCTGTCGTCGACCAGTTTCCAGACGAGCCCGCCCAATGCACCGCCGACGATCGGCGCGACCCAGAACAGCCAAAGCTGCTGCAGCGCCCAGCCGCCGACGAACAGGGCCTGCCCCGTCGAACGGGCGGGATTGACCGACGTATTGGTGATCGGGATCGAAATCAGGTGGATGAGCGTCAGCGCCAGGCCGATGGCGATCGGCGCGAAGCCGGCAGGCACTTTGCTGCTCGTCGAGCCGAGAATCACGACGAGGAAAAACAAGGTCAGCACGATCTCGGCCACCAATGCCGAGACCATCGAATAGCCGCCCGGCGAATGTTCCCCGTAACCGTTCGCAGCAAAGCCGCCGAGTTGGAAATCGGCCTTGCCGCTGGCAATCAGATAAAGCACGGCGGCAGCGGCGATGGCGCCGATGACCTGCGCGACGATATAGGGAACAAGCTGCCCGCCAGGAAAGCGGCCAGCCACCGTCAGGCCGACCGAAACGGCCGGATTGAAATGCCCTCCCGAAATGCCCCCCACGGCAAAAGCCATGGTCAGCACTGTCAGACCGAACGCAAAAGCAACACCTAGAAAACCGATACCCAGGCTCGGAAATGCCGCCGCAAAGATTGCGCTGCCGCAGCCGCCAAATACGAGCCAGAATGTCCCAAGAAACTCAGCTATGAGTTTTTTCTGCATTAACCCCTTCTCCTTTGCCCTCAACCGCAGCGAAAATCAGCCATCTATGAAAAAGATTCCGGGAAGGACACGCCGGAGGTACGCCCACTCAACGGCAAACGATCGCCCAATTGCTCACGAATCGACAATTGCGGCTAAATAATAGCACGCAACCGCTGATTTCTTGCGCGTTTGACGTTTGCGTCGAACAAAAATTACGCTAAGGACACCCCTTACCTAATAAGCAAACCTTAGCACCTTCTAAAATGGTGGGATCATGACTGACGCGATATCTCCTTTATCGCCGCCCCCCTCGTCATCGAACAGCGCTGTTGCGAACTCCCCGGCACGCGTTCTGATCGCGAGTCTCATCGGCACAACGATCGAGTTTTTCGATTTCTATGTTTATGCGACGGCGGCGGTTATCGTCTTTCCGAAGCTCTTCTTCCCCGCAAGCGATCCGACCTCTGCGACCCTGCAGTCCTTCGCTACCTTTTCCATCGCCTTCTTCGCGCGCCCGATCGGGGCGATGATCTTCGGTCACTTCGGCGATCGAATCGGCCGCAAGGCGACGCTCGTCGCGGCTCTGATGACCATGGGCCTCTCGACGGTCCTCATCGGCATGCTGCCGACCTATGAATCGATCGGCGTCCTCGCACCGGTGCTGCTGGCGCTTTGCCGCCTCGGCCAGGGTCTCGGCCTCGGCGGCGAGTGGGGCGGCGCGGTGCTGCTCGCCACGGAAAACGCCCCGGAAGGCAAGCGCAGCTGGTACGCCATGTTCCCGCAGCTCGGCGCTCCCATCGGCTTCATCCTGTCGGCCGGCCTTTTCCTGATCCTGCGCGAAAGCATGGATGACGCGGCCTTCCTCAACTACGGCTGGCGCGTTCCCTTCCTGATCAGCATCGTGCTCGTTGCCGTCGGCCTCTATGTCCGCCTGAAGATCACGGAAACTCCGGAGTTTCAGCGCGCGATCGAGAAGGAAGAACGGGTTTCGGTTCCGATCGCCGTCATCTTCCGCTCACACTTCCGCAGCTTGGTTCTCGGCACCATCATAGCCGTCGCGACCTTCGTGCTGTTCTATCTGATGACGGCCTTCACGCTGAGCTGGGGCACCCGGCCCCCGGGCAACGGGCCGCTGCCGGCAGGCCTCGGCTATTCTCAGGGCCAGTTCCTCGTCGTGCAGCTCGTCGGCGTCGTGTTCTTCGGCTTGATGATTCCGCTGTCCGGCCTGCTGTCGGACCGCTACTCGCGCCGGCTGGTTCTGATCCTGACGACCATCGGCATCCTCATCTTCGGCCTGTTCTATTCGTCGCTGCTAACGGCCGGCCTTGCCGGTGCCTTCGCCTGCTCGATCATCGGCCTGGCCCTGATGGGCTTCACCTATGGTCCGATCGGTGCGGCACTGGCGGCCCCCTTCCCGACGACCGTGCGCTATACGGGCGCCTCGATGACCTTCAATCTCGGCGGCATCGTCGGCGCGTCCCTGGCCCCCTACATCGCCACATGGCTCGCGACGACCTACGGCCTCGTCTATGTCGGCTATTACCTGGCCGCCGCAGCGATACTCTCGCTGATCGGCATCCTGCTCTCGGGCAATGACGAAGTCTGAGAAAACAGGCATAACCAATTGAAAAGGCCGGGTGAAAACCCGGCCTTTTTGTTGAATCGAATTATGAGGTCACGCCGGTTACAGCGGCAGCCTACTCGGTCGTAACGCCTTGGAACGGACGGACTTCCCGGCCCGGCATGAAGCAGCCAAGGCGCTTGATTTCCCATTCCAGCTTGACGCCGGACTTTTCGAAGACCTCGCGGCGCACCTGCTCGCCGAGATACTCCAGGTCGTAGCCTGTTGCCTGCTCCATATTGATCATGAAGTTGCAGTGCAGCGACGACATCTGGGCACCGCCGATCACGAGGCCGCGGCAGCCGGCTTCATCGATCAGTTTCCACGCGGAAAGTCCTTCGGGGTTCTTGAAGGTCGAGCCGCCGGTCTTTTCCCGAATCGGCTGCACCGTTTCGCGATGCGCGCGCACCGCATCCATCTCCGCGCGAATCTTGGCCCGATCCTCGGCATAGCCTTCGAAAAGGACATGCGTGAAGATCAGCTCTTCCGATGCGTCCGAATGGCGGTAGCTGTAACCCATTTCGGCATTGCTGAGCACATGCTTGCCGCCCTTCCGGTCGACCGCATGAACCTCGACGACCCGATCGCGGGTCTCCGCACCGTTGGCGCCCGCGTTCATCCGCGCAGCGCCGCCGATGCTGCCCGGAATACCGTAGTAGAAATGGAAGCCGCCGATGCTGTTGTCCATCGCCATGGCCGCGACATGCTTGTCCGGGCAAATGGCGCCGGCCAGAATGCGATTCTCGCCGGCAAGCTCGACCGAGCCGAAGCCCTTGGCCGACAGCCTGAGGACGACGCCCGGAATGCCGCCGTCGCGCACCAATATATTAGACCCCACGCCGACCACCGTCAGCGGCACCTCTTCCGGCAGGATCTTCAGGAAGGCGATGAGGTCGTCCGTGTCATGCGGCTGGAACATCAGCTCCGCCAACCCGCCGGCGCGGAACCACGTCACACGATCCATCGGCGCGTCCGGCGTCAGCCGGCCCCTGATGTCCTTTACACCGTCGCCGAGCGACGCCAGAAGCTTTTCTCCGTTTACCTGTTTCATGCGGACTTACCCGAGAGGCCTTCCAATTCCTTTGGCAATGATGCTGCCCAATATGTGATGCTGCCAGCCCCCAACAGAACCACAAAATCACCCGGTCGTGCAATCTCCGCAACCATGGCGGCAAGATCTTCCTGCGACGGCAGGTAGCGCGCGTCGCGATGGCCGCCGGCCTTGATGCGCGAAACCAGCGTCTGCGAATCGACGCCCTCGATGGGGTCCTCGCCCGCGGCATAGACCGGTGCCAGGAAGATGCTGTCGGCATCGTTGAAGCACGCGGCGAATTCCTCGAACAGGCTCGACAGGCGCGTAAAGCGATGCGGCTGATGCACGGCGATGATGCGGCCCTTGCAGGCTTCGCGCGCCGCCTTCAGCACCGCCTTGATTTCGACGGGGTGATGGCCGTAGTCGTCGAAGACCTTGACCCCGTTCCATTCGCCCGTCAACGTGAAGCGGCGCTTGACGCCACCGAAGGACGCCAGCCCCTTGGCGATCGCCTCGCTGGAAATCCCGAGCCGGTTGGCAACGGCAACCGCGGCCGTCGCATTAGAAATATTATGGCGGCCCGGCATCGGCATGACGAGATCCTTGATGTGGATCACCTTGCCGGTGCGGCGCCTGCGAATCTCGACATCAAACAGCGAGCGCGTGCCGTCGATGCGCACATTCGAAAAGCGCACGTCCGCCTGCGGGTTTTCGCCATAGGTGATGACCTTGCGGTCCTCGATGCGGCCAACGAGCGACTGCACTTCCGGATGGTCGATGCACATCACGCCGAAACCGTAGAAGGGCACGTTCTCGACGAACTGCCGGAAAGCGGCACGCACGGCATCGAAATTGCCGTAATGGTCGAGATGCTCCGGATCGATATTCGTGACGACGGCGATATCGGCGGGCAGCTTCAGGAAGGTGCCATCCGATTCGTCGGCCTCGACCACCATCCACTCGCCGGCTCCCATGCGCGCATTCGTGCCATACGCATTGATGATGCCGCCGTTGATGACGGTGGGGTCGAGCCCACCGGCTTCCAGAAGCGTCGCCACCAGCGAGGTCGTCGTGGTCTTTCCGTGCGTGCCGCCGATGGCGATCGCATTGCGGAAGCGCATCAGCTCGGCGAGCATTTCGGCTCGGCGCACCACCGGCAGCAGCTTTTCGCGCGCGGCCATCAGTTCCGGATTGTTCTTCTTGATGGCGGTGGAGACGACGACGACTTCGGCATCGCCGAGGTTTTCCGCCTTGTGGCCGATATGAACCGGAATGCCCTTGTCGCGCAGCCGCTGCACATTGGCGCTTTCCGATTGATCGGAACCCTGCACGCGATGGCCGAGGTTATGCAGCACCTCGGCTATGCCGCTCATCCCGATACCGCCGATACCGATAAAATGCACAAGGCCGATTGCCTTCGGCAGCTTCATACGCCTGCCCCCTTGAATTGCTGAGTTGAACGTCCCGCGGCAATAGCCTCAACCATGTCGGCAAGCAAGTTTGCCGCATCCGGCCTGCCCGCCTGCTTGGCGGCAGCAGCCATCTTTGCGAGTTTTTCCGGCATGGTCATGGCGCCGCGCAGAATGGTGGAAAGCTTCTCGGAGGTCAGCTCCGACTGCACGATGACCTTGACGCCGCCCGTCGCCGCCAGCGCGGCGGCATTGGCCGCCTGATCGTGATCGAGCGCATGCGGATAGGGCACGAGGATCGCCGGGCGGCCGATGACGGCAAGCTCGGAAACCGTCGAAGCTCCGGAGCGGCAGAGAACGAGATGCGCGGCACCGATACGCTCCGCCATATCGTTGAAGAACGGCGCGACATCGGCGCCCATATCAAGCTTTCTCGTGCAGCTGTTGACCGTCTCCATATCCTCGGGGCGCACCTGCTGGGTGATCCGCAGGCGCTTGCGCAGCGGTTCTTCAAGCAGGCTGATCGCCGTGGGGACGGCCTTCGAAAAATACTGTGCGCCCTGGCTGCCGCCGAAGACGACCAGGTTGAACGGGTCTTCCGGGCCGGACGGCACATAAGGACGCTTGGCAGCCTCGATGACGGCCGGGCGCACGGGATTACCCGTCGTCACCGTCTTTTCGGCGAATGCGCCGTTTTCGGTGAGGAAGCCGCCCGCTATCGCGCGAACGCGCGTTGCCAGCATCTTGTTGGCCCGGCCCATGACCGCATTCTGCTCATGCAGCATGGATGGCACACCCATGCGCGTCGCAGCCAGAAGCGGCGGAACGGTCGGGTAGCCGCCGAAGCCGACGACGCAGACGGGCCTGATCCGCTGGATCAGCTTGCGAGCCGCGCGCATGCCGGTCCAAAGCGTCCAGAGGGCCTTCGCGACTTTCAGCGGGTTCTTCGAGCCGATCGTTGCCGAGGGCACGACATGAATCTCGTCAGCCGGAAACTTGCCGGCATAGCGTTCGGCACGGCTGTCGGTAACGAGGTGCACGGAATAGCCGCGCTCCTTCAGCTTGTAGGCCAGTGCCTCGGCCGGAAATACGTGACCGCCGGTTCCGCCGGCGGCAAGAAGGACAATGCCTTTACTCATAATTTCGCTCCCGCGAACACCCCGCTAGCCGGGGCATCTCCCTGATATAGGAAGTCGCCATGGCCGCGTCATCGGCGCGGGCCAAGCCCCCCTCATAGCCCGCCGCCTCCTGAAAAGCGACCGCAGAATGAAGGGCAGGCAGGCGATGGCACGAGCAGATGGCGGATAGTCCCAAGACGATCACTCCGCCGGCAATCCGTGCGTGACGCGGAACATGGTGCGATCCTGCGCACGCTTTTCCGGCCTGTGACGCGTAAGCGCCAGGATGAAGCCAGCCGTCACGCAGATCGCAGTCATCGACGAACCGCCGTAGGAAATCAACGGCAGCGTCATGCCCTTTGCCGGCAGGAGCTGCAGGTTGACCCCGATATTGATGATCGACTGAATGCCGATCTGCAGAACGAGGCCCGCGACGGCAAAGCGGTTGAAATCATTCTTTTCCTTATAGGCATGCGACAGGCCGCGCAGCACGAGGAAGGCGAAGATCAGCACGAGCACCATGCAGAAGATGGCGCCGAATTCCTCGGCCGCAACCGAGAAGATGAAGTCCGTATGCGCGTCCGGAATGATGCGCTTGACAGTACCTTCGCCGGGGCCGACGCCGAACCAGGTGCCGTGAACGATCGCTTCCTTGGCGGTGTCGACCTGGAACGTATCGCCCTCGCCCGTCAGGAACTTGTTCACGCGTTGCGCGACGTGATCGAAGACGTAATAGGCGGTCACGAAACCGCCGGCGCCAAGACCGCCGAGCACGATGATCCAGAGCCAGGGCATGCCCGCCATGAAGAACATGCCGCCCCAGACGGCGGTGGTCAGGATAGTCTGGCCAAGGTCAGGCTGCGCCACGAGCAACGCCACGACGATGCCGAAGAGGATGATGGCGAAGAGGTTGCCCGGGATTTCCGGCTGGCGGGCATGCTCGGAAAACAGCCAGGCGCAGACGACGACGAAGGCGGGCTTCATGAATTCCGAAGGCTGGATGGACAGCGAGGCAATATTGACCCAGCGCCGGGAACCCTTGACTTCGACACCGAAGAACAGCGCGAACAGCATCATCGCCAGTGCCACGATCAACAGGATGACCGCCGTCCTTCGCACCTGTCTGGGCGTCATGAAGGAAATGCCGATCATCGTCGCAATCGCCGGGACGAGGAACAGCGCGTGGCGCTTGACGAAGTGGAACGGCTCGAGCCCGATGCGCTCCGCCACGGCGGGCGACGCCGCGAAGGACAGCATGAAACCGATGCCGATCAACAGGATGAAAAGGGCGAGAAATACGCGGTCGATGGTCCAGAACCACTCGGCCAAGGCCCCACGTTCAACGCGGCTTACCATATCATTTGCCTCCAGCTGCTGAACCGATCAGCATGGTGACGCCATCGATCGCCGCGACATGGCTGACGAAGGCGTCGCCCCTGACCTCGAAATTCTTATACTGATCGAAGCTTGCGCAAGCCGGTGACAACATCACGGCCGCGGCCTCGTGTTCGTCGCCGTCCGCATCGGCGGCGGCATGCGCGACGGCGCGCTCCAGCGTGCCGGAAATTTCATACGGCACCCGGTCGCCGAGTGTCGCGGCAAAGGCCGGTGCCGCCTCGCCGATCAGATAGGCCTTGGTTATGCGCGAAAAGAGCGGCGCCAGGCTGGCGATACCGCCCTCTTTCGGCAGGCCGCCGGCGATCCAGTAGATATTCTCGTAGCTCGAAAGCGCGGGCGCCGCCGCATCCGCATTGGTCGCCTTGGAATCGTTGACGAAGACGACCCGGCCGCGCCTTCCGACTGGCTGCATGCGATGCTTGAGGCCGGGGAAGGATGTCAACCCGGCCCGAATCTCGTCGGCGGAGACACCGACCGCAAGGCAGGCGGCAATCGCCGCCGCAGCGTTCTGTGCATTATGACCGCCGCGCAGGGTCTGGATGCCGTCGAGATCGGCAATCTCGCTCGCGGCACCGCTCGATGCCTGCATGATGCGGCTGCCCTCAGCATAAAGACCATCCGCCAGAGCATGCCGGCGCGAAATCCGCATTACCTTGCCACCCGCCCGCTCGACGCGGTCGGCAATCAGCGAAGAATAGCTGTCGTCGACACCCACCACGGCAACGTCGCTGCCCGCGACGAGCCTTTCCTTGATATCGGCATAATGCTGCATCGTGCCGTGCCGGTCGAGGTGATCGGGCGTCAGGTTCAGCAGAATGCCGGCCGAAGGATCGAGCGTCGGCGCCAGATCGATCTGATAGGAAGAGCATTCCACGACATAGAAGCGTCCGGCTTTCGGCGGATCGAGCGTCAGCACGGCCGTACCGATATTGCCGCCAAGCTGCGTGTCGCGCCCGCTCGATTGCAGGATATGGGCGATCAACGCCGTCGTCGTCGATTTGCCGTTCGTTCCGGTAATGGCGATGAACGGGCAGTCCGGGGCATGCGCCCGCCGTTCCCTGACGAAAAGCTCGACATCGCCGATAATCTCGACGCCGGCCGCGTGCGCGAGATCGACGGTCCAATGCGGTTTGGGATGCGTCAGCGGCACACCGGGCGACAGGACGAACACCGACAGGCTGTTCCAGGCGATCGTCCTGAGATCGGCAACCGCTATTCCCTCGGCAGCCGCCTTGGCCGCGCTGTCCGGATTGTCGTCCCAGGCCGTGACCTCGGCGCCGCCGGCGACGAGGGCGCGCGCGGTCGCAAGGCCCGAGCCGCCAAGACCGAAGAGAGCGACCTTCTTTCCTTTCAGCGTGGTGACGGGGATCATCTCTGCCTCACCGCAGCTTCAGGGTGGACAGGCCGACCATCGCCAGGATGACGGCGACGATCCAGAAACGCACCACGACCTGGCTTTCCGTCCAGCCCTTCTTTTCGAAGTGATGATGGATGGGCGCCATCAGGAAGACGCGACGCTTGGTCATCTTGAAGAAGCCGACCTGGATGATGACGGAAAGCGCCTCGAGCACGAAGAGACCGCCGATGATCGCCATGACGATCTCGTGCTTGGTGGCAACCGCGACCGAACCGATCATGCCGCCCAGCGCCAGCGAACCGGTATCGCCCATGAAGATAGCCGCAGGCGGCGCATTGAACCAGAGGAAGCCGAGGCCAGCGCCGATGACCGCGCCGAGGACGACCGCCAGTTCGCCCGTGCCGGGCACGAAATTGATCGCCAGATAGTCGGCAAAGACGAAGTTGCCGGCCAGATAGGAAATGACGCCGAAGGAGGCGGCGGCAATCATCACGGGCACGATAGCAAGCCCGTCGAGACCGTCCGTCAGATTGACAGCATTGCCGGCGGCGACGATGACGAAAGCCCCGAACAGGACGAAAAACATGCCGAGATTGAGCAGCAGGCTCTTGAAGAAGGGGAAGGCGATCGATGAGCCGAAGGTGGAGCCGGCGGGGCCGGAGGACAGCGCCGTCGTCATCATGAAGTAGACGGCGATAGCGGCGATGACGAATTCGATGCCGAGGCGGGCGCGGCCGGAAAAGCCCTTGTCGCTCTGCTTCGTGACCTTGAGATAGTCGTCATAGAAGCCGATCGCGCCGAAACCGAGCGTCACGAGCAACGTGGCGACGACGTAAACGTTGGCGAGATCCGCCCAAAGGAGCGAAGAGACGACGATGCCGGCAAGAATCATCAGACCGCCCATGGTAGGCGTGCCGGCCTTCTTGAAGTGCGTCTGCGGTCCGTCGGCACGAATCGGCTGCCCCTTGCCCTGGCGCACGCGCAGGGAGGAGATGATTCGCGGCCCGAAAAGAAAAACGATCAACGCTGACGTGAACAGAGCGCCGCCGGTACGAAACGTGATGTATCTGAACAGATTGAGAAATCTGAAATGAGTAGTGAAAAAATGAACGTGGTCCGACAGTTCGGCAAGCCAGATCAGCATAAGAGCCCTTTCTAAAGCCCCTGATGGGCGTGAGGGCCCGTGTCGGAAAATGCGGGAAACTTGTCAAGCAAGCCCGCCACGATCTTTCCAAACCCCATTCCCAGCGACGATTTCACCATCAACACGTCGCCGGAAGCGACTGAATTGAGCGCGAATTCCGAGAGTTCCTCCGTCGTCTCACGATATTCGACATGAACACTTTCGGGCAGCTCATCCCTCAAAGCCGCCATCTCCGGACCGGCCAGCCAGACATGCTCGATACCAGCCGCAAGCAACGGGCCGGCAAGATTTGCATGCACGCGCTGGGCATAATCCCCCATTTCCAGCATGTCGCCGAGCACGGCGATCCGCCTGCCCTGCCGTCCGCCAGGCCCCGCATGGGGCGACGTGGTCGCCAGCAGCGCGATTGCCGCGCGCATGGACGCAGGATTGGCGTTATAGCTTTCGTCGATCAACGTGAAGTAGCCGTTGGCGATCGCGCGCTTGTGGCGTTGTCCCCTGCCCTTTTCCGGCCGCAGATCCGCCAGGGCATCGATGGCGCTGTCGAGATCGGCCTCCATGAGCATGACCGCGCCGAGGACGGCAAGCGCATTTTCCGCGATATGGCGGCCCGGCGCGCCAAGCGCCACCTCCATGGTCTCGCCGCCGATCGTCAGCCAAAGCGTGGAGTTTTCCTCCGAAGCGTTGAATTCGGCCAGGCGAACATCGGCCTTGGCATGCTGGCCGAAGCTGTGCACATGCTCGATACCGGCCGCCGTCGCAGCCCGCTCCAACATCTCGAACTGATCGTTGTCGTGATTGAGAATGGCATGACCGCCCGGCACGACACCCTCGAAAATTTCCGCTTTCGCAGCCGCGATTTCGCCGATGCTGTTGAAATTGCCGAGATGAGCCGGCGCGATCGTGGTGATGATCGCCACATGCGGCTGCACCATCTTGACGAGCGGGCGAATTTCTCCGGGATGGTTCATGCCGATTTCGAAAATACCGAAATCCGTATCTTCCGGCATGCGCGCCAGAGTAAGCGGAACACCCCAGTGATTGTTGAAGGAGGCGACGGAGGCATGCACCTTGCCCGACGGGGTGAGTGCCCGGCGCAGCATCTCTTTCGTGGTCGTCTTGCCGACCGAGCCCGTGACGGCGACGATCTTGGCCTGCGTACGCTGGCGCGCCGCCACACCGAGCCGCGCCAGCGCCGCCAGCACGTCATCCACCACGATCTTTGGAACGGTCAAGCTGCCCATCGCCGGCAGACGCGCCTCGCTGATCACGATAAACGCCGCACCGTTCGCCATAGCCAGATTGGCATAGTCATGGCCATCGACGCGATCGCCCTTGATAGCGAAAAATGCCTCGCCCGGCTTGATGGAACGACTGTCTATGGAAATGCCCGTAATGCCTGCCGGCAGCGTTCCGAAGGAGCGGCCGGAGATTGCGGCGATCAGATCCTCAGTTGTCCATAGCCAGTTCAAGACGCCAAACCCTCCAGTGCTTTGCGCAATTCGGCATGATCGGAGAACGGCAGCGTGACGCCGCCGATCGTCTGACCTTCCTCGTGCCCCTTGCCGGCGACGATCAGCGTGTCGCCGGATTTCAGCAGGCCAACGGCCTTACGGATCGCTTCGGCCCGATCGCCGATTTCCGTCGCGCAGCCAGCGGCCGCCATGATCTCGGCGCGGATCGCGGCCGGATCTTCCGAGCGCGGATTGTCGTCGGTAACGATAACGACATCTGCCAGACGGCAGGCGATCTCGCCCATGATCGGACGCTTGCCGCGATCACGATCCCCGCCGCAGCCGAAGACGACGACGACGCGGCCCGTCGTGAACGGGCGTACGGAATTCAGGACGTTTTCAAGCGCGTCCGGTTTGTGGGCGTAGTCGACATAGGCCAGGGCGCCGTCATGCGTGTGGCCGACAAGCTCGAGCCGGCCCGACGCGCCGACGAGTTTCTCAAGGGCCGCCATGGCAACCGGCGCCGCAACGCCCGTGGAAATGGCCAGACCGGCCGCAACGAGCGCATTGGCGATCTGGAAATCGCCGGCCAGCGGAATATGAACCTCGAAGATGTCGCCGCCGATATGCACCTCGGCGATCTGCTTGTGACGGAAGTGCTCGACGCGCTTCAGCGTCAGAAAATTGCCCTTGCGCCCGACGGTGCGAACGTCCTGCCCGGCATCGCGCGCGGCCGAGATTGCCTGGGGAGACCAGGCATCGTCGGCAAAGATGACAGCTGACGAGCCCTTCGGCAGCAGATCCCGGAACAGCCGCATCTTCGCGGCCATATAGTCCTCGACCGTCGGATGATAATCCATGTGGTCGCGGCCGAGATTGGTGAAGGCGGCCGCAGCGAGCCTCACGCCATCGAGCCTGAACTGATCGAGGCCATGGCTGGACGCTTCCATGGCCGCGTGGGTAACACCCTCGTCGGCAAGCTCGGCAAGCAGCTTGTGCAGCGATACCGGATCGGGCGTCGTCAGCGCGCCATACTCGTTGCGGGTCGGCGAAACGACGCCCGTCGTGCCGATCATGGCGGCCGGATGGCCGGCGTGAGCCCAGATCTGCCGCGTGAAGGAAGCGACCGAGGTCTTGCCGGCAGTGCCCGTCACGGCCACCATCGTATCCGGTTGCCGCCCGAAAAACCGCGAGGCGGCGATGGAAAGAAACCGGCGTGGCTCGGAAACCTGCAGCAGCGGTACATTGCCGGCATCGGCCCCATGGCCAGCGATCACGACGGATGCCCCGCGCGAAACGGCATCGGCGATGAAACTCGCTCCGTCGGCCTTCGTGCCGGCCACCGCGACAAACGCCATGCCGGACGACACGTTTCGGCTGTCGGCGGAGACCCCGCTTATCTCAAGATCGCCAAGCGCCCCGCCAATTTGTGTGTTGAGTTCCGGAAACGCGTTTCCGGCAATATCCCGCAAGTTCATCGAATGTACTTTTCGCCTTCTCGATCAGTCCGCCCCTCGCGAATCGACGTGTGTATTGTTTCACGCTTAATAAGACACCAGCAAGGCCGAGTTGCCGTTTCCAAAACTTGGCTGAATGCCGAGGATCGGCGCCGCCCGGGCGATGATGTCGCGCGCAATCGGTGCTGCCGTATAGGCCGAGATCGTGCCGCCGTGCTCACCGGTCTTCGGCTCGTCGCAGAAGGTCATGATGATGTATTGCGGATCGTCGATCGGGAACACGGCCATGAAGGTGTTGAAGTTCAGCGTGTGCGAATAGCGGCCGTTGACGACCTTGTCGGCCGTACCGGTCTTGCTGCCGACGTCGTAGCCCGGCACGCGGGCAGCACGGCCCGAACCCTTCGAACCGTTGAAGTCGAGCAGGAAGCGCACATCGTCGCTCGTGCTCTTCTTGATGACGAGCTTGGCGATATCGTCCGCCTCGTCGCGGGTACGCGGCAGGAAGGTCGGCTCGATCAGCTTGCCGCCGTTGACGAGCGCCGCACCGGCCACAGCCGTTTGCAGCGGCGTCGTCGAAACGCCGTGACCGAAGGAAATCGTGATCGAGTTGATCTTTTTCCACACGCGCGGCTGCGATGGCATCTTCACCTCGGGCAGCTCGGTCTGCATCTTGCTGAGCAGTCCGATGCGGGTGAGGAATTCCTTGTGCGCATCGATGCCAACGAGGTCGGCGATCTTGGCCGTGCCGATGTTGGAGGAGTACTGGAAGATTTCCGGAACCGTCAGCACGCGATGCTGGCCGTGGAAGTCGTGGATGGTGAAGCCGCCGATCCGGATCGGGTTCGTGGCGTCGAAGGCGTCGCGCAGCCTGACCTTGCCGGAATCGAGCGCCATGGCCATCGTGAACGTCTTGAAGGTCGATCCCATTTCGAACGTGCCGTTCGTCATGCGATTGAGCCATCCCTCGGCAGCGCCCTCGTTCGGATAGTTCGGATCGAAATCGGGGGCGGATGCCATGGCCACCACCTCGCCGGTATGAACGTTGAGAACGGCCGCGCCAGCCCCCTTGGCCTGGAAGTTCTTGACGGCGTTAACGACCGCGTCATGGACGATGTCCTGCACCCGCAAATCGACGGAGAGCTTCACCGGCTGCAGCGGCTGATCGTTGGTCATGCCGGCTGCGGCAAGATCGGCAAGCCCCAGGTCGTCGATATATTTCTCCATGCCGGCAACGCCGCGGTTGTCGATATTCACGTAACCGAGAATATGGGCGGCGGTGGAGCCGCCGGGATAGAAGCGGCGCTTCTCGGGGCGGAAGCCGATGCCGGGAATGCCCAGTGCCAGGATCTGGCTCTGCTGCTTCGGCGTCAGCTGCCGGCGAAGCCAGGCAAAATGCGAGGATTTTGTCGAGAGCTTCCTGTAGGTGGATTTGGCATCGAGGTCCGGCAGAACCTTGCGCAGTTCCTCGACGGCCTCATCCGCATCGATGATCTTGTTCGGCTCGGCAAACAGCGAGACGGTGCGGATATCGGTGGCAAGAAGTGCGCCGTTGCGGTCGACGATATCCGGGCGCGAGGCCATCAATCGGTCCGGCGGCAGAATGCTCGACGTCGTATCCGGCGGCGTCAGGGCGAACTGCGCAAGGCGGCCGCCGATCACGCAGTAGACCGCGACAAAACTTGCAACCAGCAGCACGACACGGCTTTTTGCCTGGTTTGCCTTGCGTTTGCGGACCCCTTCGAACCTTGTGCGGGAAAAACCGTCGCTCGGGCGATTATTGCCGTCGGTGGCGAAATGCGCCTTGCTCTTCAGGACCATGATGCGAGAAAGAAAAGACATTATTCCGCCACCGATCCCGTTGCCATGTTGTCGACATTCGGCTTCTTGCGCTTGGCAAGAGCGGGCGATTTCGGTCGCGGTGCGGGGGCGGCAGCCACATCCGCTATGGCCTTCCTGATCTGCGCATCCGTCGTATCGCCACTCTTGGAGGCTACCGATGCGCCGCCCTTGGCGCTGCCCGCCTTGCCGCTCTTGGGATCGTTCGATGCCGTCACCGTTGGCGGAGGAAGCTGCGAACGCAGCATCGGCAACTCGCCGGGCTGGACGATCGCGGTCGAGAGCGTCGGCTGCAGCTGCAATTCGTTGTTATAGTTGTTGACCAGCCGCTCCAGGCGGTTCGGCTGGGAAACCAGCGCCCAGTCCGCCTTCAGAAGTTCGATCGTGTCCTTCTCGAGCTTGATTTCGGATTCGAGGCGATGAACCTCTTCCAGCTTCATCTCGGCACGATGCTTGATCGTATAGGTCACGCTGGCCATGGCCGTCATGACGCCGATCAGCACGATGTCAAAAGTCTTCAGCATTTCAACCCCCGAGCTTTCCGAGACTGGCGAGACTGGGCAGATCGAAGATCGAAAGATCTGCCGCCTCTGCCGGAGCCAAAGTGCGCGCCCCCGCACGCAGCTTGGCTGAACGAGCGCGCGGATTGGCTTCCGCCTCGGCGTCGCTCGCAGAGATCATCGGCTTGCCGACCGGCTCGAACGTGGCCGGTCGCTCATTCACTATAGGCATGTGACGCGACCCGCCGGCACGGCCGGAGCGATCGGCAAAGAATTTCTTGACGATCCGGTCTTCAAGCGAATGGAAGGTCACGACGACAAGGCGACCGCCCGGCTTGAGCACGCGCTCGGCGGCAAACAGCGCCTGGGCTAGTTCGCCGAGCTCGTCATTGACGAAAATGCGCAAGGCCTGGAAAACCCGCGTCGCAGGATGGATCTTGTCCTTCGCCTTTCGCGGCGTCACGACCTCGATGAGCCCAGCCAGATCGCGGGTGGTCACGAAAGGAGCCTCCGCACGCCGCTTCTCGATCGCATGAGCGATGCGCGGCGCCTGCTTTTCCTCACCGAGAAACACGAAGATGCGAATGAGGTCGGCCAGCTTGGCACGGTTGACGACATCCGCGGCCGACACACCGCTTGCCGACATCCGCATATCGAGCGGACCGTTCTTGTTGAAGGAAAAGCCGCGCTCGGCCTCGTCGATCTGCATGGAGGACACGCCGATATCGAGCACGACACCGTCAAGGCCCTCCACCGGCGCATGCTCGGCCAGCCGGGAAAATTGCGACTGAATAAGACTAAGGTGCCCGGCATGGGCCGAAACGAGCGCCTGCCCCGCCGCGATTGCCGTCGGGTCGCGGTCGAGCGCGATCACGTCGGCGCCGCCCGCCAGGATAGCCGAGGTATAACCGCCAGCCCCAAACGTTCCATCGAGAATGATCTTGCCGGGCGCAGGAGCCAGCGCATCGAGCACTTCGGAAAGAAGAACCGGAATGTGACGAACCGGTCCGCCACCGGCATCAGAAGAACCTCCGCCTGAATTCGCCGCCATTCCGTTTCCCCGCTTTATTCCGAGCGCCTGCCCGCCAGCCTGCGCTCCTCTCGTGCCTGCGACTGCAAGGCCAGAAAGGCCTCCGGCCGCCATAATTGAAAATGATCCGCCCGACCGACGAAGGTCACTTCGTCTGCAATTCCGGTGAAGTCGCGGATGAAATCCGTGACCATCAACCGCCCTTCCGCATCGAGCTTCATGAAGACCCCGCCCCCGTGAATAAGGAGCGACATCTGGTTCGCCGCCAGCGAAAACGGGTCGTCCGCCGCAATCTGCCGCTCGAATCGATCGAGCAGATCGAGACCGCCGACGCTGATCGCCGGAAACACAAAATCCTGAAAGCAGTAAAGCTCCTGGATATTGCGCTCGGCCAGCACGGAACGAAACGCCGCCGGCACGGAAACCCGCCCCTTGGCATCGATCCGGTTGGTCGCATTCGACAGGAAGCGGTTCATGACGCGAAACACCCGTCCCCCATGACCCGCAAGCAGCTACACGCTCGCAGGCACAGCCAAAATCGGACACAGCTTCGCAAGCCGAAAGAGCGGACGCCCTTTCGACACTCCCGGGACGGGAGCGATCATGGCTTTGCGATGATTGGGCTCTGATCTGCCCGTATGCAGTGTTCTTTTGGGATACCATGGGACCATATGGGCGTCAATGGGATGAAGCCACGTCAGCCATGGCAACAGCTCGAATATTCATAAGCCGTTAAGTTTAACGAAAGGTTAGGATCGGGTTCAGGCGACGTCCCGAAACGGGTTGTTTTCACAGGCGAAAACCCGTGCCCGTCAAGGCGGCGGAGCCTGCAAACAGAGGCATTCGGCCGCTCACGAAATTATTTGCAGAAAGCGGGAGGCACGCCTTTCGTCAAAGCGTGATGATTTGCCAGTTGGCCTGTAAGCCGGGTTCTGTATGGCTCCGGCCGAGGCCGGAACGTGGCAGCCATTCATCTGGGACGGCGCTTGCGCGACGCCTCGTGCAACCCACCCGGATGACAGGCCTGGAAACAGGCTGGAGCGCTTGCGCGCTCCGCGTCATCCCTATTCGGTTTTGCTCCCGGTGGGGTTTTCCGTGCCGTCGCTGTTGCCAGAGACGCGGTGGGCTCTTACCCCACCCTTTCACCCTTACCCGGCTCGAGGCCGGGCGGTTTGCTTTCTGTGGCACTTTCCCTGAGGTTGCCCTCGCCGGACGTTATCCGGCACCGTGTTTCCGTGGAGCCCGGACTTTCCTCACCTCATCGCCTTTCGGCATTGATGAAGCGCGGCTGCCCGGCCAACTGGCACTGGCTCATTAACCGAGACGGTTCACAATTGCCACCTAAATATACGGCTTTGCACCGAGCCGGTATCAATTCCGGAAATGCGCAGAGAAATCCGTGCCGTAGCCCTCGTCCCTGATTCGACCTGTGAGCAGCAGCTCCGCCCCCAGCCGGCCGATTTCATCCGAGCTCTTGGCCGCCGTGCCGCAGCCGCCCGTCAGAACGGCGATCCGCGGCGAAGAGGTATAGCCGATCATGGGATAACCGGTCGGCGAATAGGAAACGGCGCAGGAATTGGTGAAAGCCGCCGGCCGCTGCACGCCCGGAACGAGCGTGTGGAATATCCGCGCCAGGTGTTCGCGAGCCTTGTCCCGGCCGGCACTGCGAAACCAGGCCCGCAGTTCCGCTTCGCTTTCGAATTCAAGATCGTCCGGATCGCCGCCGATCTTGATATAGTGCTTGCCGTCGGGATAGCGGATCGGCGGCAGCATATAGATGCTGTCCGCATCGTCGGGGCTCACCGATATCAGCGAGGGCATGCCGGAAAGAGCCTCTGCCTCCGCTTCACCGACCTCGAAGAACGTGACCGTGCGGCCATAAACCTTCATCTCAACAGGTTGAGGCAAGAGATTCTCGGCAATGGAAAAACCGCCGGCAGCCAGCAGGATCTTTTCGGCGCTGTAGGTCTCGCCCTCGGCCGTCATTACGATCGCAAGGCCGCCATCCTCGCGGATCGACAATGCGGTCTGCTTGATCACCCGCGCACCGGCTTTTTCCGCGAGGAGCGACTGCGCCTTCACCAGCCGGCGCGGGCTGATATGGCCCGCCCCATGCAGTTCGAACACGCCTTCGCTTCCCGGCGCGAAGGAAAAGAAAGGAAATCTTGCCTTGAGCGCCGCATCGTCGAGGATTTCCACCTCGGCCCCGAGCCGGCCTGCCGCTGCGACGACATTGCCGACATAAGGCGTTTCGCCGCCTCGCTTCGGGCCGGTGACGAGGCAACCGACCGGCGCATAGAACCGAATGCCGCTATCCCGTTCGATTTCCGCATAGCGGCCGATCGAACGGTTTGCGAGGCGGGCCCAGTCCGTGTCGGGATCGATCGTGCGGGTAATGCGGCCCTCGTCGTAATGGCTGCCGAAGACTCCCCGATGATTGGCGCGATCCTCCGGCTCATCCGGTCCGATGACGGCAATGCCGTCCGTCTGCCTGGCAAGATGACGGGCAGCGGCAGCTCCCATCATACCCCGACCGACGACGATGAACCTGAAATCCGCTGTCATGGCGCAACCCTCATCCATATCGCGGCTTCGATAGCACGGAAAGCGATTCCGCCCTACCCGAATCCGGCCGCAGGCATCAGTCCAAAAGTGCCAGCACCTTGCCGCAATAGCGCTTCGAGATCGGATTCATGCGCGTGGCACCATGGCCGGCATTGTATTTGAGGATGGTATTGCAGGTCGGGCCACCGCCGAGATCCTGCGCCATGGCAAGATATTTCATGCCGAACTTGATATTCGTCTCGGGATCGTAAAGCCCCTTGGCCCGGCCGCTATATCCCATCAGCCGGGCGGTTGCCGGCTTGATCTGCATCAGGCCTATCTCGCCTGCGCTTCCGCGAGTTTTAGGATTGAAGTTGCTTTCGATCTGAATGACGGCAGTGGCCAGCTCGACGGCAACGCCGTTCTGCCTGGCGTATTTGGCAATCAATGCGGAATAGCGATTTTGCCGCGTAAAGGAGGCCTCGGCATCCCGCAATTCGGCGGGAACGCTGGGCATGGGAAAGCCGGTGGTGCGGCTGACGATCTTGAGCGGAACGGTCTTCTGCTTTACGTCGCGCTGGCCCGCAAAGGCACAATCATATCCCACCAGCAGCACGCCTGCGCATGCTACAGCCGCAACAATCAAATTTTTCATGTAGTCTTTTGTCTCCAGGAGCGGGACCGCGGACGGCGCAAGCCGTCACGCCCGGCTGGAGGCAAAAAAGAGCCGCCGGAGTGCACAGTCCCCATTAGTCGTCTACGGCCGCGCGACACACAAACTCAGACGGCGCGACCGCCGTTCAGCGAGCGCCGTTAGACCAATGCAATGCGGAGATAATAGGGAAAAGGTGTGGCATAGCAGGGAGTTACGCGTTTTCTCATCCATAGCCGGCTATAAATACAGGCAGCCAAGCCCGGAATGCTACGAATAGCGGGGCAACGCGGAAAGGAGGCGATGAAGCGTGTCGATGGTGGAAAAATCGGCGATGCCGTCTACGCGTTCCTGACGGAAGTGACGCTGGAAGGCTTCAACGTCTCCCTTCAGCTTTTCCGAGAATTCGCCCGTTATTTCAGTGCCGTAGCCATATAGCGAAAGCATGGATTGCAATGCTTCGATCGGCTGACCGACATCGCCCTTCTGAAAGAATCGGCCGCCGGTGATGGGCGCCGGCTCCACCCAATGGCCCACACCCGCCCTGGCCAGCCTGGCCCACGGAAATTTCTCGCCCGGATCCACCTTGCGCACAGGCGCTACATCGGAATGTCCGAGCACCCGTTCGGGCGCGATTGCCCAGCGTTGGCCGCAATCGCGACACAGTTCGATGACCGCTTCGATCTGCTCCTCGGGGAAATCCGGCAGGCCGCCGGGATGGCCGGCATTGGCGATCTCGATGCCGATCGACCGCGAATTGATATCGTCATCGCCGTGCCAGGAACTCTTGCCGGCATGCCATGCCCTGCGCTCCTCCGGAACGAGTTGCATGACGCGCCCGTCCTCGAAGACGAAATAGTGGCTCGACACCTGGCTCTCCGGGCGACAGAGCCAATCGAGAGCGCCTTCGGCCGTGCCCATGCCGGTGTAGTGCAAAAGGATTATATCCGGGCGACGACCGTCCCGCCGTTCGCCATGGTTCGGTGAAGGCTGCACATGGGCGCGAGCGAAATCGGCCTTGAATGCACTCATGCTGCGCGGCGTTCTTTCTCGATCTCGGCATAAGCCGCATTCAGAGCCGCCATTCGCTCATTGGCGATGGCGTGGAACTCCTCCGGCACGCCGCGCGACACGAGGCGATCGGGATGGTTCTCGTAGACGAGGCCATGATACCGGCGGCGGATCGTCGGAAAATCGTCCTGCCGCGATACGCCGAGCACCTTGTAGGGATCACGTCCGCCGCTGACATGGCGTGCCCTGATCTGCTCGAACCGCTCTTCGCTCATATGGAAGATCTCGGCGACATGCAGAAGGAAGGCCATTTCCTTCTCATGAATCAAGCCGTCGGCCTTGGCGATGTGAAACAGGCCGTCGAGCACGTCCTCCAGCACCGGGCAATTCTTCGTGCAGGTTTCGCACAGGGACGCGAGCCGCTCCGCATAGGCTTCGTAGCCGGCCACGTCCTGACGTGCCAGATTATAAAGGCGCGCGACGTTCTTGGCCTGGTCGGGCGGAAATTCAAAGATCTCGCGAAACGCATTGACCTCGTTTTCCGTCACGACGCCGTCTGCCTTCGCCATCTTGGCCGAAAGGGCAATTATCGCAACGGAGAACGCCACCTTGCGTCGAGTTTCGGGATCGCCTTCGAACACGGTGCGAATCGCCTCGACCACCGCCGACAGGGCATTGCCGGCCGTGCTACCGATGGCATTCAGCAATTTTTCCCAAAACGACATCGTGGTCCCAACGGCTTCCGAACAGTACAACACCTTGATCAAATTATGGTTGCCATTGCAAGCAGTCCATTCGTCGCAAGGCCGAAAACACTTTTCACAATTTGGTAACGATTGCGTACTTCCGACCTCATCCAATCGTCTATCGGCCACCCTCCGGCGACAAAACAATCCGCGGATTTCTTAAATTCTTTACTTTACACCCATGCCCGCCTGTCGCATCCATTCCCACCGCAACCATTGAAATGAAGCAGCTTGACTGCGAGGAGGATCCCCATGGCCAAACAGAAAGTCGCAATGCTCACTGCCGGCGGATTGGCGCCCTGCCTGTCCTCCGCCGTTGGCGGGTTGATCCAGCGCTACACCGACGTGGCTCCCGATCTCGACATCGTCGCCTATCGCTCCGGCTACCAAGGGGTTCTGCTCGGCGACAGCATCGAAGTGACGCCGGCCATGCGCGAACGGGCTTATCTGCTGCACCGGTATGGTGGCTCGCCGATCGGCAACAGCCGCGTCAAGCTCACCAACATAGCCGACTGCGTCAAGCGCGGCCTGGTCAAGGAAGGCGAAAACCCGCTGCGCGTCGCGGCCGAACGGCTTGCCTCCGACGGCGTTACCATCCTTCACACGATCGGCGGCGACGACACGAATACCACGGCGGCCGACCTTGCCGCCTATCTCGGCGCCAACGGCTATGACCTGACCGTCGTCGGCCTGCCGAAGACCGTCGACAACGACATCGTACCGATCCGCCAGTCTCTCGGCGCCTGGACGGCGGCCGAAGTCGGCGCGCACTTCTTCGATAACGTCAGCAACGAACAGACGGCCGCGCCGCGCACCCTCGTCATTCACGAAGTGATGGGCCGCCACTGCGGCTGGCTGACGGCGGCGACCGCCCGCGCCTATATCCAGAAGAGCAGCGCCAACGAATATGTCGAAGGCTTCATGATGAACGCCGAGATGAAGAGCATCGACGGCCTCTATCTGCCGGAAATGGCATTCGACATCGAAGCGGAAGGCGAGCGGCTGCGTGCGATCATGGAAAGGACCGGCCAGGTCACGCTCTTCGTATCGGAAGGCGCCGGCCTCGACGCCATCGTCGCCGAACGCGAAGCCTCCGGCGAAAGCGTGAAGCGCGATGCCTTCGGCCATGTGAAGATCGACACCATCAACGTCGGCGGCTGGTTCCAGAAGCAGTTCGCCTCGATCATCGGCGCCGAACGTTCCATGGTGCAGAAGTCGGGCTATTTCGCACGCTCCGCTCCGGCAAACGGCGAGGATCTCCGTCTGATCCAGGGCATGGTCGACCTCGCTGTGGAAAGCGCGCTCAATAAGGTATCCGGCGTTACCGGACATGACGAAGGCCAGGGCGGCAAGCTGCGCGCCATCGAGTTCCCCCGCATCAAGGGCGGCAAGGCCTTCGATATCTCCACGCAATGGTTCGCCGATGTCATGGATCACATCGGGCAGAGATATACACAGGCCTGATCGATCGATCATCATGCTGCCTGATCTGTGATCAAGCGGATTGACGGATTGCAAATCCGATGTCTTTGCTGGCGGCGAAAAAGGAATAGAGGAGGATTCCATGTCCATCGAAACCTGGCTCGCTTTCGCCGCCGCGTCCTGCATCATGCTGGCCATACCGGGTCCGACCATTCTCCTTGTCATATCCTATGCGCTCGGCCACGGCCGCAAGACGGCCCTGGCGACCGTGACCGGCGTCACTTTGGGCGATTTTACGGCAATGACCGCCTCGCTGGCCGGTCTGGGCGCCCTCCTTGCCACATCGGCGACACTATTCACGATTCTCAAACTGATCGGTGCGGCCTACCTCGTTTTCCTCGGAATCAAGCTCTGGAGAGCCCCTATCGTGACGGGCCCGATGGGCGATAACGACAATCTCCCGGAGGAAAAACCGTTAAAAATCATGTTGCACGCCTACGTTGTAACCGCCCTCAATCCGAAGAGTATCGTTTTCTTCATTGCGTTCGTGCCGCAATTTCTGGACATGTCGAAGCCGTTTCTTGAGCAAACGCTTATTTTGGAGGCAACTTTCCTCACTTTGGCGGCATTGAACTCGTTGGTCTACGTATTCGTAGCCGACATGGCACGCGGCTTCATCCGCAAGGCAAGCGTGCAACGCGCCGTCAACAGAACGGGCGGAACCCTGTTGATTGCAGCCGGTGCCGTGACCGCCGGATATCGCCGGATGGCTGCTTGAGGCGGTGCAGGGTTGCGGCGCGATCACGGATAGGTTAATGGGGATTCATAATTTTATCGATCCTGTGACCGAATTTGGCGGTCCTGTGGCCGAATTGCATCGAAATTAGGTTTGGCTTTTCGAAAGTGACAGAATGGTAGCGATCGGATTTCCCAGCCTGAAGCGCAGTGTTGCCTTGTCGGCAATGATGTGCGGCGCTCTCGCCGGGTGTGCAAGCACTCAGCAGCAGACGTCTCAGGCAGAACTCCCGTCGGCACACACCAACGTGCCGCATCCGAATACGGCCCTGACCGCAACCGGTACAGCCTCCCCCGCGGGCGGTGCCACAACGGTTGCGGCAGTGCCGGCATCTTCTGGACAGCAGCAACAGGTGGCATTGGCAAAATCCGGCCGCGTCACGCCCGGCGTGATGAATAACGGCACCGTAAATCAGCAGCAGATCGATGCGGCACAGGCTCGCCTGGGCGCCTCTGCGGCAACGGCGGTGAATGCCCCCAACCAGGGGACCGCCGCAATTGCCGCGGCGACGGGTGCGACTGCCGCCGATCCTTCGACGGCTGCGGCCTATGCGTCGTCCGATGTGCCGCTCGTGCCGTCCGTGGTCGCCATCCCCGTGCCCAATCCATCACGCCCCGGCGATGCCGCTTTGACGCCGGTCTCGGCGGCCATGGCTCAGGGTGAGCCGACCATTCCGATGACGTCGGATGTCGCCGCCATTCAGGTTGCCGTTCCGACGCCGCGTCCCGATTCCGTGGCGCAGGCCGAAGTCGCCTTCGCCACACCGGCGCAAATGGGCCTCGCGCACTATGCGGACAACCGCATGCGTTATGACTTCAATTTCGACAGCAGCGGCCCGACGGTCGTTCCTGCGGTGATGACCATACCGAATTACGATTCCGACGTGCCGGCAGAGGAAAAGAGCTACGTCTCGAAGCTCATCCAGAAATACGCCAAGCTCTACGAAATTCCGGAATCCCTGATCCATCGCGTGGTTCACCGCGAGAGCCGCTACAATCCGAAGGCCTACAACCGGGCGGGTTATTTCGGCCTGATGCAGATCAAGTACAATACGGCCAAGTCCATGGGCTACGAAGGTCCGCCATCCGGCCTCCTCGATGCCGAAACCAACATCAAATACGCCGCCAAATATCTGCGCGGCGCCTGGATGACGGCGGACAGCAAGGCCACGAACAAGGAAACCAACGCTGTCCAGCTCTATGCTCGTGGCTACTACTACGATGCCAAGCGCAAGGGCCTGACGGACGTCGCCAACGGCAATTACTGATTGACCCGGATACTCTGAAAATTGGCCTGAAGCGCATCGCGATCCCGTTTGAGTCGCAGGTTACGCTTCAGGCCTTTTAAGTCTTGCGCGCAACTGCCGGAAAACCGACGTCGCGCCCGACATGCCTTAATTGGAAACCGGCTTTATCGCATCCATGATCCGCTTCAGCAGGATTTGCGGCCGATAATCGGCCCATTCCGGCGTCAACCCCATGCGCACGACGACGAGATTGGCCGATGGTACGATGGCGACCGTTTGGCCATCGTGACCGCTCATCCAGAACGTATCCGCCGGCAGGCCGAATTGCGCATTCGAACCGCCGGGACCCGCAAGCCAGGCCTGAACCTGCGAATAGACGCCCTCCGAAGCCTTTGTCGGAGTGCGCATGGCTCCGACAAATCCCTCCGGCAGCAGGCGCCGCCCATTCCAGACCCCATCCTGTAGCAGAAACAGGCCAAAACGAGCCCAATCGCGGGCGCTGGCGTAGAGATAGGAGCTTCCGACGAAGGTTCCGCGCTCATCCGCCTCGAAAACGGCGCTGTACATGCCGAGCGGCCCGAAAAGTGCCTCGCGCGGATAGGAAATGGCGGCGCTCAGATTAGGCAGCCGATTCATCCAGAGGCGTGAAAGCAGGGTTGCTGTGCCGCTGGAATAGTTGAAACGTTCGCCGGGTGCGGCCACCTGGCGGGCATTGGCCGTGATGCTGGTCGTATCCGGATCGAGATAGAGCATGCGCGTTACATCCGACACGCTGCCATAGGACTCGTTGAAGGCAAGGCCGCTCTCCATGGCGAGGAGGTCGCTGAGCTTGATATCCTTGCGCGAGTCCGCGTTCCACTGCGGCAGAAGGTTTTGATCGTCGAAAGACATGCGTCCGGCCAGCATAAGGCGACCGATGATGGCGGCATTCACCGTCTTGGTCATCGACCAGCCGATCAGCGGCATTGCTTTGTTGAAGCCATCGCCATAGGCCTCGGCGACGATATGCCCGTTCTTGACGACGACGATCGCGCGCATCGCCGGCCCTGCGAGTTCCGGATTCGACACGAGATCGGCAAGCTTCTCCCCCTCTTCGCCCTGCCCGACATTGACCGCCTCACCGTTCGGCCACAGCGCATCGCTTTTCGGCACCTTGACCTTGTTCAGGAAAACGGCGCTGCGAGCGGCCTGCAAATCGCCGTCGGGCACGGTCGCGCAACCGAGTGCCCCGCGATAAAGCGCATGGTTCGGCGCAAACAATCCCAGGAAACGAGCCGTGACAACGCCTTCGTCGCGATCGACGGACACGCGAATGAGCTTCAGCGCCGGATTGCCGGGGGCCTGCACGTCCTCGTCCAGCACCGCATCCGGATCGCGTTTGGCAACGAAGGTATTCGAGCAGACGATCTTGGCCGCATAGCCGTCGCCGACCTTGAGCAGTTCCGGCGGATAAATGGAAAGCCAGATGGCTCCGCCGGCGACAATGATCAGCAGCAAAACAGCAAGAGCCCCGATCACTCTCAAGATCAAGCGCATGTAACACACCCTCCAGAAGGTACGCGGAGACAATCAGGAAACCTAGCAAGATGAAAGGGCCTATCATAGCTGCAGCTTCCCCCATATATGCCGGAGCGCATTTCCACCGATCCGCCAACAGTCCACGTCATCAGACTGTAGCATTGCCGGGTTACACGCCCTGAAACTCTCAAATCGGTGACAAGACTCAGATGACGGAATTCGCCCCGGATGCCGGTCTCCAGAAGAACCGGAAACTCAAGGACGCTCTGCTGCAGCACAAGGCTCTGTCCAAGGCGGGCTTCTCCGAGCGCCTGTTCGGGATGTTGTTTTCCGGTCTCGTCTATCCGCAAATATGGGAAGATCCCGACATCGACATGGAAGCGATGGAGCTTCAATCGCATCACCGTATCGTCACCATCGGCTCCGGCGGCTGCAACATGCTCGCCTACCTCTCCCGAAGCCCGGCATCCATCGACGTCGTCGATCTCAATCGTCACCATATCGCACTGAACAAGCTGAAACTCGCAGCCTTCCGCCTCCTGCCCGGCCACGCGGATCTCGTGCGCTTCTTCGGAATGCCGGACATCGCCGCCAACAGCCAGGCTTACGACAGCTTCATCGCACCGCGCCTTGACACGGCAACCGCGGCCTACTGGGGCGGCCGCGACGTCTATGGCCGCCGCCGTATCACGGTCTTCAATCGCAACATCTACAAGACCGGCCTGCTCGGGCGCTTCATCGGGGCGGCCCATGTCCTGGCGCGCCTGCACGGCGTTCGCCTCGACAGGATGACGGAAGCGCGCACCATGCGCGAGCAGCGCCAGTTCTTCGAAGAGGAAATCGCCCCGATCTTCAACAAGCGGGCGGTCCGGTGGCTGCTCGGCCGCAAGAGCTCGCTCTTCGGCCTCGGCATTCCGCCGCAGCAGTACGACGAACTCGCAAGCCTTGCCGGCGACGATTCCATCTCCTCGGTGCTGAAGCACCGCCTGGAGAAGCTTGCCTGTCACTTTCCGATGCGCGACAATTATTTCGCATGGCAGGCGTTCGCACGCCGCTATCCCGGCCAGCATCAAGGCCCGCTGCCCACCTATCTCAAGCCGGAAAACTATGCGGCGATCCGCGCCAATGCCGATCGAGTGGATGTGCATCATGCCAACTTCACGGAATTGCTGGCCTCCAAGCCCGCCGCGTCGCGTGACCGTTATATCCTCCTCGACGCACAGGACTGGATGACCGACGAACAGCTCAACAGCCTCTGGGCCGAGATAACCCGCACGGCGCGCGAAGGCGCCCGCGTTATCTTCCGCACGGCAGCGGAAAAGAGCATCATCGAGGGCCGCCTGTCTCCGGCCATTCGCGACCAGTGGGTTTACTTCGAGGAGCGCTCGCGGGAGCTCAACGCGCGCGATCGCTCCGCCATCTACGGCGGCTTCCATATCTACGGGAAAAAAGCGTGAGCCGGGCGGATACGAGCGCAGAAACCGGCGTGAACAGCCATGCCAGGTTGATGGACGGCATGTACCGCTATCAGCGCCATATCTATGATCTCACTCGCAAATACTACCTCTTCGGGCGCGATCGCACCATCGAGCATCTGGATGTGCCCGTCGGCGGTTCGCTGCTGGAAGTCGGCTGCGGGACGGGCCGCAACATGTTGCTCGCTTACCGACGCTTCCCCTCCGCCCGCTTTTACGGACTCGATATTTCGCGGGAGATGCTGATCTCGGCACGCAGCAATTTCCGTGGCCTGAAGCAGATGCCGGATTTCCGCGTTGCGGATGCAACGGCTTTTTCATCCGCCGATTTCGGTGTTGGCGGCTTCGATCGCGTCATGATTTCCTATGCCCTGTCGATGATCCCCGATTGGCAGAAAGCTGTCGATGCATCGCTCGACGCGATTGCGCCGGGCGGCGAGCTGCATATCGTCGATTTCGGTCAGCAGGAAGGCTTGCCGGGCTGGTTCAGGGCCGTGCTCAAAGGCTGGCTGAAGAAGTTCCACGTCACGCCCCGCGCCGATCTCCTGACCGTTCTGGAAGAAAAAGCCCTGGCCCGGGGAATGATGCTGAAAATCGAGAAAATCGGCCGCGGCTATGCCTGGAGAGCCGTTGTCATCCGGCATGGCGCCTGAGTAGCAGCGGATTCCGACGGGAAATCCGGCCGCGGAATAGGCCAAGCATAAGAATTTGCTTGAAGATAACGCATTTTTTACGTTGATATGGTGAATAAAGTGGCAAGACCGGCTGGCAGCAGCATGGTCCGCCGCTCTTTCGGATTTCAGGGGACCATATTACGGAAGCCAAGTCTTGGGGCAACAAAATCACTCGCGCCATAACAGGATACCCATGCGCCGGCTTCTGGCATGCTTACTGCCGCTCGCCTTTTTCTTGAACGGCTGCACGACGGGTTATGACGCCCTTTCGACGACAGCCATTCCCAAGACCAGATTCAGCGATATGAAGCCGCAGGATTTCGGCCGCGATCATCCGCAGCGCCATCCCATCCATGGCATCGATATTTCCAAATGGCAGGGCGATATCGACTGGCAGGCCGTCAAGGGTGCGGGGGTTGCCTTCGTCTTCATCAAGGCGACGGAAGGCAAAGACCGGATCGATCCGCGCTTCACCGAATACTGGAATGAAGCGAGCGCCGCAGGCCTGCTGCACGCGCCCTATCATTTCTTTTATTTCTGCTCCACCGCCGACGAGCAGGCCGATTGGTTCATCCGCAACGTGCCGAAGGATGCCATGGCGCTTCCGCCTGTTGTCGATGTCGAATGGAACCCCGGCTCCCCCACCTGCCGCACCAGACCGGCCCCCGAAACGGTGCGAACGGAAATCAAGCGGTTCATGGATCGCCTGCAGGCCTATTACGGCAAGCGCCCTATCATCTATACTTCGGTCGACTTCCACCGCCAGAATCTTGTCGGCTATTTCAAGGACTATCAGTTCTGGGTGCGCTCGGTCGCCAAGCATCCCAGGGAGATCTACGCGGATCGCAGCTGGGCCTTCTGGCAATATACATCGACGGGAATCATCCCCGGCATCAAAGGACCGACGGACATCAATGTTTTCGCCGGCTCCGAGCAGAACTGGCAAAACTGGGTGGCCGCAGTAGAGAAGCAAGGAAATTCTTAATACTGAGCCCACTTCACTCTTGCTTATGTCACAATCTTCTGTGAAAGCGACCCTATTCTATCATCAGGAAGGATCGCTCATGGATCGTCACACCATTCGACGCAGCGCTCTTGCGCTGCTCTTCGCTTCAGCCGTGACCGGTACGGCGATGGCTCAGAGCGCGGCTCCCGCCGCAGTGCCGGGCGGAGATGGCGCCAACGCTCCCAAAGTCGCCTGCGGCGGCGATCTCGCTCCATTCCTCGCCGGCGTGAAGGCCGAGGCTATTGCAGCCGGCGCGGATGCCGCAGCCGCCGACAAGGCGCTAGCCGGCGCACAGATCGACCCCAAGGTTCTTTCCATGGATCGTGGCCAGGGCGTGTTCCGTCAGACCTTCCTCGAATTCTCCCAGCGCACCGTCAGCCAAGGCCGCCTCGATATCGGTCGCCAGAAGATGAAGCAATATGCCGACGTCTTCGCCAAGGCCGAACAGGATTACGGCGTACCTCCGGGCGTCATCACCGCCTATTGGGCCATGGAAACCGATTTTGGCGTCGTCCAGGGCAATTTCAACACCCGCAACGCGCTGGTTACGCTCTCGCACGACTGCCGTCGCCCCGAATTTTTCCGGCCGCGCCTGATCTCGTATATCGAAATGGTGCAGCATGGCGATGCCGATCCGAACACGACGACGGGGGCATGGGCTGGTGAAATCGGCCAGACGCAAATGCTGCCGCCGTCGATTATCGCTTACGGTGTCGATGGCGACGGCGACGGCCATGTCAATTTGAAGACCAGCGCGCCGGACGTCATTCTTACGACGGCACGGTACATCCAAAGCCTCGGCTTCCAGCGCGGGCAGCCCTGGCTGCAGGAAGTCACCGTGCCCGAAAGCCTGCCTTGGGAAAAATCCGGCATCGGTGGCATGCTGACGGCAGGCGACTGGTTCAAGCTCGGCGTCAAGCCGCGTGACGGCAACACGAATTTCGGCTCGTTGTCGGCCGCACTCATCCTGCCGCAGGGCCGCAAAGGCCCCGCTTTCCTGGCCTATCCGAACTATACCAACGCCTATCTCGGATGGAACCAGTCGTTCGTCTACACCACGTCGGCCGCCTATTTCGCCACGCGTTTTGCCGGTGCTCCGCCCTATAACAAAGGCGCGCCGGAACCGGGCCTCAACGATGCCGACATGAAGGCGCTTCAGACCAAGCTCGTGGCACGCGGCTACGATGTCGGCAAGATCGACGGCATTCTGGGCTCCGGCACGCGCGTCGCGATCCAGAAGGAACAGTTCCGCCTGGGTCTGCCGGCCGATGGCTGGGCGACGACGGCGCTGCTCAACGCACTCTGATTTTCCACTTTTCTCGGCCAAAAAAGGCGGCTGCAAAGCCGCCTTTTCCATGTTCATCCGTCGTCCATTCATCCGCACAAAACTCCCAAATCGCTTTCCACAGCAGGAAACGGGTGGAGAGCAGTCCTCTTCGGGTCTACACAAGGCCGAAAGAGGAGAGATAACGATGAATGGCGGGAATCGAATGAGCGCCCCGACTTGGGGGCTGTTGCTATTGCTGGGGCTGATCTGGGGTGGATCGTTCTTCTTCGCCCGCATCGCCGTTCACCACATCCCTCCTTTCACGCTGGTCCTTCTTCGTTTGGGGTTGGCAGCCGTGGCGCTGCATCTCTATCTCGCCGGCCGCTTCGGGATCTATCAATCGCTGCGGCGTCTTTGGCCGCAATTTCTCCTGCTCGGCCTGATCAACAACGCGGTGCCGCATGTGCTGCTCTTCTGCGGCCAGACTCAGATGGGTGCCGGCCTCGCATCCATCCTGAACGCAACCACTCCGATCTGGACGGTGCTGATCGGCAATCAGCTGACAACCGACGAACGCCTGACCTCGACCAAGCTCGCGGGTTGTCTCATCGGCCTGCTTGGAACCGTGGTGCTGCTGGGCCCAAGCGTGACCAGCGGCGGTTCGGTTCCCTTCTGGGCATTGTCGCTGCCGATCCTGGCCGCGATCTCCTACGGCTTTGCGGCGATCTATGCCAAGCGCTTCAAAGGCATCGCGCCGCCGGTCGTAGCTGCGGGTCAGTTGACGGGCTCCTCGCTCATCATGTTGCCGGCCGCCCTGATCGTCGATCAGCCCTGGACGCTTGCCGCGCCGCCACTGACCGCCATTGCCGCCATTCTCGGCCTCGCTCTGTTGTCGACGGCCTTTGCCTACATCCTTTATTTTCGCATCATCGAGCTTGCCGGAGCGACCAACACTTCTCTCGTGACATTGCTGGTGCCACCAAGCGCGCTGTTGCTCGGCTTTCTCTTCCTGGGCGAGCGGATAGGCTCTGCTGAAATCACCGGCATGCTGTTGATCGCCGCGGGTCTGCTGGTTCTGGATGGAAGACTCTACGCCTGGATCAAGGGCAGTTTCCGCCCGGACATAGCTTGACCGTTGCGGTTTATTCACAACCGGGTCAACCGCGAGCGATGGCAAATTTCAAAGGTGTTTCAATTCCCTGCAGCGGAATCATGAATCAAGACCGCAAGAGGATACCGCATCGCAGCATCGAATGTTCTTTCCAAACGACACATTTTCGACATAAAATTTAACGGCTGACTGAGGAGGAAGACATGGGATTGACACGATCCATCAACGTCCTGGTGGTCGGTGCGGCCTTCGTTTTCGTCGTGACGATGCTTTTCATCTGACGGCTTTGGCGAACTTCGCAGACGATCAAACTCCGAAAAGCTAACAAAACCCTGTTTTATTAGAAAAGCGCATGCCCAAGCCGGACATGCGCTTTTTCATGTGTAAAGAGCGCGGAAATGCTCAGGCGGCAGCGCCGGCGCGCGCATCGAGCTTGCGCTGAAGGCCAAGCCGTTCAAGCACGGCGGAAACCAGCGGCGAACGGTTCATCGTATAGAGATGAAACTCGTGGATGCCGCGGCGCATCAGATCCCGGATCTGCTCGGCGGCGACATCGGCGGCAACCTTGGTCCGCTCCTCGGCATTGTCCTCCAGTCCCTCGAAACGCGCATCGAGCCAGGACGGGATGCTGGTGCCGCACGCGCCGGCAAAGCGCTTCAGCTGGGTCAGGTTCTGGATCGGCATGATGCCGGGCACGATGGGAATCCCGATGCCGGCGGCGCGCACGCGATCATGATAGCGCTCGAAAGCGTCGTTATCGAAGAAGAACTGCGTGAGCGCCCGATCGGCGCCATTCTCCGCCTTGCGCTTCAGCATATCGATATCGGCGGCGGTATCGCGGCTTTCCGGATGCTTCTCCGGATAGGCCGAGACGGAGATATCGAAATCGCCGCGCTCGCGCAAAGCCCCCACCAGTTCCGCGGCATTGGCATAACCGCCCGGATGCGGGCGGTAGGCCGACCCGACACCGCCGGGCGGATCGCCGCGCAGGGCGACGAAACGGCGAACGCCAGCCGCCAGGAACTCGTCGATCACCCGATGCGTGTCTTCGCGCGTCGCGCCGACACAGGTCAGATGCGATGCGGTCGTGAACGGCGTCTCATGGATCATCCGCCGCACGGCCGACAGCGTCGGCGCCTTGGTCGAGCCGCCTGCCCCATAGGTCACGGAGACGAACTCGGGCTCCCAGCCGCTCAGATCCGCAACCGTGTTCCACAATTGCTGCTCGGCCTCTTCCGACTTCGGCGGAAAGAACTCGAAGGAGATGCGCAGATCGCCGTTACGGCTTTCGGATCTCGAAGTCATGTCAAACTCTCCCGGCAAGAATGGGGGACGATTGGTGGCCCTGCTCGGCTGCGATCAGCAGCCGCGGATCGCGCGCCAGCCAGATGGTGACTGTCAGCGCCTGACCGCCTTCCCGCCCCGAATGAAGGTCCTGCACGCGCTCGACATCCAGCCCTGCCAGCTTCAGCCAATCCGATACGGCCTGATGCGAGAAGCCGAGACGAAGATGCGCATGCTCGTCACGCAGATATTCAAGCCCGTGCGGCGCAAGATCGATGATGACGAGCCGGCCGCCGGGCCGCAGCATTCGCGCTGCCTCGTTAACGGCGGTCTCCGGCTGGTCGAGGAAATGCAGCACCTGGTGGATGGTGATAAGGTCGAAATCCTGCTGCTCGAGCGGCAGGTTGAAGATATCGCCATGCCGCACCGAAGCGCTCGTAATATTGGCCCGGTCGAGATTGGCGCGGGCGACCGCCAGCATGTCGCGGCTGGCATCGATGCCGATGGCGCGACGGTAATGCCCCGCGAGAAGCTGGAGCATCCGCCCCGTACCCGTTCCGAGATCGAGAAAGGAGTCGATCGGCTGCGGACCGATGAGATCGATCAGCGCCTTGTCGACATCCTCGTCGGCGACATGGAGACGTCGCAGCTCATCCCATTCGGCAGCATTCCGGCTGAAATAGGCCTGCGCCCGTTCGGCGCGGACACGCTTCACCGAGGTCAGCCGCTCGCCATCGCGCAGCAGGACCGTATCCTTCTCGGCGGTGTGGCGGAGGAGCGCGCGTGCCAGCGTGACGGCCTTACCCTCCTGCTTCAGGCGGAAATAGGCCCAGGCACCTTCCTGGTATCGGTCGATCAGGCCGGCCTCCCCCAGCAGCTTCAAGTGCCGGGAAATGCGGGGCTGTGATTGGCCCAGAATTTCGGTAAGATCGGTAACCGTGAGATCGCCGGCCGCAAGCAGCGCCAGAAGACGCAGCCGTGTCGGTTCGCCGACCGCCTTCAGCACGTCCACCACGTCGTCCAAGCCGAGTTTAACCAGATCCGTCATCCGCCACCCAATCAAGATATAAAGATATCTTTATGTGATTTGAACGCGATCTGCAAGAGCCAATCGCTCGCGACGTTAATTCGACGTCGGAAATCCGTTAGTTTCTGACGAAAACGGGATACCCGATCTTGTTTTCAGGCAAACAAAAACCCCGGACAAGCCGGGGTTTTCAAAGAGCGAAACCGAGAACTTAGCGCGTCAGTCGCTTGTGCGCCTGGCTGCCCGGATTGAGGGCATCGGGGCCGAGGCGACGGATCTTGTCCTGCTCGTAATCTTCGAAATTGCCTTCGAACCATTCGACATGACCTTCGCCTTCAAAGGCCAGGATATGCGTGGCCAGACGGTCGAGGAACATGCGATCGTGGCTAATGATGATGGCGCAGCCGGCGAAGTTTTCGAGCGCGCTTTCCAGAGCCCCCAGCGTTTCCGTATCGAGGTCGTTTGTGGGTTCGTCAAGCAGAAGCACGTTGCCGCCAGCCTTCAGCATCTTGGCCAGGTGAACACGGTTGCGCTGACCGCCGGAGAGATTGCCGACCTTCTGCTGCTGGTCGCCGCCCTTGAAGTTAAAGGCGCCGCAATAGGCGCGCGAGTTCATGTCGAACTTGCCGAGCTTGATGATTTCGGCGCCGCCGGAGATTTCCTCCCATACGGTTTTATTGCCGTCAAGCGCATCGCGGCTCTGGTCGACATAGCTGAGATGTACCGTCTCGCCGATGCGGACCGAGCCGGAATCCGGCTTTTCCTGCCCCGTGATCATCTTGAACAGGGTCGTCTTGCCGGCGCCGTTCGGGCCGATGATGCCGACGATGCCGCCGGGCGGCAGCTTGATCGACAGATCGTTGATCAGCGTGCGGCCCTCGAAGCCCTTGGTGATGCCCTCCATCTCGATCACCACCTGGCCAAGACGCTCGCTGACCGGAATGATGATCTGCGCATCGCCGGGACGCTGATTCTCGGCGGCATCGACCAGCTGTTCGTAAGCGTTGATACGCGCCTTGGACTTGGCCTGACGGGCCTTGGGGCTGGAGGCGATCCATTCCTGTTCGCGGCTGATTGCCTTCTGACGGCCGGCTTCTTCGCGGGCTTCCTGCTGCATGCGCTTGGCCTTGGCCCGCAGATAGGCGGAATAGTTGCCTTCGTAGGGAATGCCACGGCCGCGATCGAGTTCGAGAATCCAGCCGGTAACATTGTCGAGGAAGTAGCGGTCGTGGGTGATCATCATCACGGCACCCGGATAGTCGCGCAGGTGCTTTTCCAACCAGGCAATGGTCTCGGCGTCGAGATGGTTGGTCGGTTCGTCGAGCAGCAGCAGGTCCGGCTGCGAGAGAAGCAGGCGGCACAGCGCGATACGGCGGCGCTCGCCACCGGAAAGGCTGGTGACTTCGGCATCGCGCGGCGGGCAGCACAATGCTTCCATCGCCATCTCGACCTGACTTTCCAGATCCCAGAGATTCTGGCTGTCGATGATGTCCTGGAGCTTGGCGCCCTCGTCCGCCGTCTCGTCGGAATAGTTCATCATCAATTCGTTGTAGCGATTGAGGATTTCGGTTTTCTTGGCAACGCCTTCCATGACGTTTTCGAAAACCGTCTTGTTGGGATCGAGCTGAGGCTCCTGCGCCAGGTAGCCGATGGTGGCGCCTTCGGCCAGCCAGGCTTCGCCGGTATACTCCTTATCGAGGCCGGCCATGATGCGCAGCACCGTCGACTTACCCGCGCCGTTCGGACCGAGAATACCGATCTTGGCATCGGGATAGAAGGAGAGATGGATATTCTCGAGAATCTTCTTGGCGCCATAGGACTTATTCAGTCCGGCCATATGATAAATAAACTGACGTGCCATAGCTTGGGTTACTCCACGGACGGATAACATTGCGAATTGTGCCGCTATGTAGGCGAAACCCCGCCCTCGGGCAACGGCGAAACCTTGTCCGAGGGCATTATCCGCGTCAGAAACGCCGTATTTTCTCAGAAACCGGCCGCGTCCACCACGCCGCGATCGCAGCCGAACGAAGTGCTGCCAGCGCCCTGGATCAATTTGGCGAGCCGTGGCCCGTTCCCCTGCTGCGGATCGATCGCATCTTCCGAGAGGCCGATGGTCAGCTCGGAAATCATCCTCACATTGCCGACACGGCGGCAGCTCATCTTGATGCGTGCATTGGCGCCCTCGCCGAAGCTTTGGTCGAAGGCCGCCTTGATGCTTTCGGCATCAAGCTCCTTGCCGACATTCTGCGCGAAGAGATCGCGTACGGCCGACGCGTTGAGTTCGGCGATCAAGCCGGCGGCGGTGGAGAAATACTGATCGGCGCTGAGCTTCGTGCAAGTGCCGTGCTTGATCCATTCATGCCGCTCGAGACCCGATTGCGTGCCCGGCATCGCCTTGTCCAGCTTAGCCTTGACTTCAGGAGACAATGGTACCGCCGGCAGGTCCTTCCAGTCGCTGCTGCGATCCGCCTGTTTCAAATCCTCGGAAACATCGCAATATTCCTGCCGCATCGGCCACAGACCATGCAGCGAAAAATTCGTCGCATCGTAATTGCTCGACGATTGGTTCCGGCATTCCGCCTTTCTCTGGTTCGTCGCGCAAAATGCCGGCTCCCAGCTTGCCGCCAGGATAAAGCGCGTCCGACCGCGGCTGTGCTCCTGCGCCATGGCGCTCGCTGCCGTCCCCACCGAGAGGAGCACAACTGCAAATACCCGAAGCAAATGCTTCATTCCCTGCCTCCAACTAGAACATTATAGGAACAAGTAAGCAGTTTGATCGGGCGCGCGCAATCCTTAATCGCAATGCCCGAAAAGATTTATTTCTGTGAGCTTCGGCAGCTATCCATTGCAATCCGGAAGACGATGACCTTTCGTCCAATCGGGGAGGAACGAATGCGATGTTCGCCGAGACGCAGCGCCTGAACAGCCCGACGGGTGCGACGATTGCCTATCATCATTCGCCGGCGACGAGCGAAGCGCGCGGCATCCTTCTGATATCCCATGGCCTCGCCGAGCATTCCCGACGCTATGAAGCCTTTGCGGATGCGATGGCGGCCCAGGGTTTTCACGTTTATGCCCATGACCATCGCGGCCATGGCGAGACCATTGCCCACGATGCGCCGCTCGGGCGCTTCGCCAGGCGAAACGGCGCCGGGCAGGTCATCGCCGATATGCTGGCGATGCGGGAATTTGCCGCCCGCGCCCATCCCGGCCTGCCGATCATCCTGTTCGGCCACTCCATGGGTGGATTGATCAGCCTGAACACGGTCGTCACGCATCCGGACAGGTTCGACGCCGTCGCCGTCTGGAACTCCAATTTCAATCCCGGCCTCGCTGGCCGTGCCGCCCAGCTCATCCTCAAGACGGAGCGCATGTTCAAGGGATCGGACGTCCCGAGCGGCCCCTTGCCGAAACTGACTTTCGGCACCTGGGGCCGATCGATCGCGAATCGCCGCACCGAGTTCGACTGGCTCTCGCGCATCCCCGAGCAGGTGGATAAATATATCGCCGATCCGCTTTGCGGCTTCGATGCCTCGGTATCGCTATGGCTCGACATATTCGAGCTCACCTTCCGCGCGCCGCGCAAAACCTGTCTCGACAGGCTCCGACGCGACATGCCGATCCACCTCCTCGGCGGCGGCAAGGACCCGGCAACCGACAACGCGAAAGCGATCTCCTGGCTGGCGGGTCATTTGAAAAAAGCCGGATTCTCTCATATCACGACCGATATCTATCCGGACATGCGACACGAGACGCTCAACGAAATCGGCGCCGACCAAGCTATTTCCCGTTTTGCCGACTGGTGCAAGAAGGTGACGGCAAAGAATTGATTCTCAAGGAATTCTGCAATGAACACCTCCAGCGGCTCCTCTACCCGATTGCCGCAATCGGAGCTGACCTTCGGCCTGTTGATGATGTTTCTTTCCGTCGTCCTCTCGCCGATCATCGACATCTTCTCGAAGCTTGCGGCTACCACGATACCGCCGGCCGAAGTCACCGCCGCCCGCTTCATCCTCCAGTCGCTCTTCGCGCTGCCGATGATGGCGATGCGACGGCAGTGGGGCGTGTGGACATGGCGGGGCGCCGGCATTCATGCCATCCGCGCCGCGGTGCTGACGCTGTCCATGGTGTCGTTCGTGACCACGCTGCAGGTCATGGAGGTTGCCGATGCCATCGCCATCTTCTTCGTCGAGCCGATGATGCTGACCATCCTGAGCAGCATCTTCCTCAAGGAAACCATCGGCTGGCGGCGCTACACCGCCTGCGCCGTCGGCTTTTTCGGCGCGATGCTGATTATCCAGCCGAGCTTTCAGGAGGTTGGATTCATCGCCCTTCTGCCCGTCGTCACCGCTCTTTGCATCGCCGTCTACGTGATGATCACGCGCGTAGTGTCCCACAGCGAGGACGCCGGATCGATGCAGTTCCAGGCTGGCTTGTGGGGCACCTGCTTCAGCCTGATCCTGCTCGCCCTGGGACGGATAACGGGATCGGCCATTCTGGATCCGGTCATGCCGGATCTGGTGGCGATGCTCTATCTGCTTGGCGTCGGCGCCACTGCGGCCGTGTCCGGTATTCTTACGGTACACGCCTATCGCGCCGTGCCGGCTTCGACGCTGGCACCCCTGCAATATTTCGAAATCGTCTCCGCAACGATCTTCGGCTGGCTCGTCTTCGACAATTTCCCGAATGCGATCAAATGGGTCGGCATCCTCATCATCATCGGCTCCGGACTCTACATTCTCTGGCGCGAGCGGCGCTTTGCTTCCCGCCCGGTATCCGATACATCTGAAACGGCATTCACGCCCTAAGCAAGGCGGACGGACATGACAGACCAAAAGACCAAGAAACCTCCGCTTTCCGGTATCCGCGTCATCGAGCTTGCCCGCGTGCTCGCCGGCCCCTGGGCGGGGCAGATGCTGGCGGATCTCGGCGCCGACGTCATCAAGGTGGAAAACCCGGACGGCGGCGACGATACCCGTCAATGGGGGCCGCCCTTCGTCCAGGGCAAGGATGGTGAAAACCTCTCCGCCGCCTACTACCATTCCGCCAATCGCGGCAAGCGCTCCATCACCGCCGATCTCAGGAGCGAGGAAGGGCAGGATCTGGTGCGCCGGCTGGTGAAGACGGCCGACGTCGTGATCGAGAATTTCAAGCTCGGCGGCCTGGTCAAATACGGGCTGGATTACGAAAGCTTGAGAAAGATCAATCCCCGCATCGTCTATTGCTCGATCACCGGCTTCGGACAGACCGGCCCTTATGCCGGCCTGGCAGGCTATGACTATATCGTCCAGGGCATGTCCGGTTTCATGTCGATCACCGGCGAGCCGGACGGGCAGCCGATGAAGGCGGGTGTCGCGATCGCCGATATCTTCACCGGCATCTACGCCGTTTCGGCGATCGAGGCCGCCTTGATCCACGCGCTGAAGAGCGGTGAAGGGCAGCTTGTCGACATGGCCCTCCTCGATGTGCAATCGGCCGTGCTTGCCAATCAGAACATGAATTACCTGATATCGGGCAAGCCGCCTGTGCGGCTCGGCAACGCGCATCCCAATATCTCGCCCTATGAAGTCGTTCCCACCGCGGACGGTTATCTTATTCTTGCCGTCGGCAATGACGGGCAGTTCCGCCGCCTGTGCGCCATTCTGGGCGTAGACGCCAATGCCGACGACGAGCGCTATGCGACCAACAAGGCCAGGGTCGCCCACCGCAACGAGGTGCGGGCCTTCGTATCGGCAAGAACACTGCAATGGAACAAGGCGGAATTGCTGAAGGCCTGCGAGGCCAACGCGGTTCCGGCCGGCGCCATCAACACGATCGAGGACATGTTCGCCGACCCGCAGATCAAGGCGCGGGGCTTGAGGATGGACCTGAAGGACGGCGCGGGCACCGCCATTCCAAGTGTACGCACACCGATCGTGCTATCGGAAACACCGTTGACCTATACGCGGCCAAGCCCGCGTCTCGGCGAGCATCAGGAGGAAGTTCTGGCCGAATTGGCCGAACTGGAGGGAAAGGCGAGGACATGAAACGAACGGGTGGGCAACTCATCGTCGAGGCTCTGAAGGCAAATGGCGTGCAGCGCATTTCTTGCGTGCCGGGCGAGAGCTTTCTCGCCGTGCTCGACGCGCTGCATGACAGCGATATCAAAGTCCTCGTCTGCCGCCAGGAAGGTGGCGCGGCCATGATGGCGGATGCCTGGGGCCGATTGACCGGCGAGCCGGGCATCTGCATGGTGACCCGCGGCCCCGGCGCCACCAATGCATCCGCCGGCCTGCATATCGCACGGCAGGACTCCATTCCGATGATCCTCTTCATCGGTCAGGTCCAGCGCGACGCCCGCGAACGCGAGGCCTTTCAGGAAGTGGAGTTCCGCCGAGCCTTTACCGAATTCGCCAAATGGGTCGGCGAGATCGACGATGCCGCCCGAATTCCGGAATTCGTCACCCGCGCCTTTGCGGTGGCGACATCGGGCCGGCCCGGTCCCGTCGTGCTGACCCTTCCCGAGGATATGCTGCGCGATGAGGTCGAGGCCCCGGAAGCATTGCCTTATGTGCCGGTGGCCGCCCATCCAGGTCGCAGCCAGCTCGCCGACCTCAGCCGGCGCCTCGCCGCTGCGGAGAGGCCGATGGTCATCCTCGGTGGCACGCGCTGGAGCGAACAGGCCGTCGCCGACATCCGGCAGTTTGCGGAGCATTTCAGGCTGCCTGTCGGTTGCTCGTTCCGCCGCCAGATGCTGTTCGATCACCTGCATCCGAGCTATGCCGGCGATGTCGGCATCGGCATCAATCCGGCGCTCGCAAAGGAGATCAAGGACGCGGATCTGCTGATCCTTCTCGGTGGCCGTCTCTCCGAGATGCCGTCCTCCAGCTACACCCTGGTCGACATTCCCTACCCGCACCAGCAGCTTGTCCACATCCATCCCGATCCCTCCGAACTCGGCCGCGTCTATCGTCCGGATCTGGCAATATGCGCCAGCCCGGCGGATTTCGTTGCGGCGCTGGCCGATCTGGATGCGCCTGTCGAACCACGCTGGTCGGCGCGCACCGAGCGCATGCACGCGACTTACCTCGCCTGGTCGACAACGCCGGAAAAAAGCCCCGGCACCGTTCATATGGGCCGGATCATGGACTGGATCGAAGCCAATACGGCTGCTGATACGATCTTCACCAACGGCGCCGGCAACTATGCGACCTGGCTGCACCGCTTTCACCGCTTCCGCCGCTTCAACACCCAGGCGGCGCCGGCCTCCGGCTCCATGGGCTACGGCCTGCCGGCGGCCGTTGCCGCAAAACAGCTTTTTCCGGAGCGCGAGGTGATCTGCTTTGCAGGCGACGGCTGCTTCATGATGCACGGACAGGAATTCGCGACCGCGGTCCAGCACGGCCTGCCACTGATAGTGCTGGTGATCAACAACGGCATGTACGGCACCATCCGCATGCATCAGGAGCGGGAATATCCCGGCCGCGTCAGCGCCACGGCGCTCGACAACCCGGATTTCGCAGCCCTTGCCCGCGCCTATGGCGGGCACGGCGAAACCGTGCGGGCGACGGAAGAATTCGGTCCGGCGTTCGAGCGGGCCAGAGCAAGCGGCAAGCCTGCCATCATCGAGATCGCGCTCGACCCGGAAGCGATCACGCCCTCGCGCACCTTGACGGAAATCGCCCAAACGAAAGGCCGGTGAGCGCAAGCTCCCCGGCCTTCCCAAAAACACGATGGCTCGACTTAGAGTGCGGCCGTCACGATGAATTCGACCTTGTACTTCGGCGCGGCGAGCTTGGCTTCGCTGGTGGCGCGTGCCGGCGTGTTGGCCGGATCGACCCAGGCTTCCCAGGCTGCGTTCATTTCAGCGAAGTAGGAGATGTCCGAGAGATAGATGAGCGTCTGCAGAATCTTCGACTTGTCGGTGCCGGCAGCAGCGAGCAGGCGGTCGACTTCGGCCAGCGCCGACTTGCACTGATCCGTGACGCTCTCGCCTTCGCCAACCTGGCCGGCGAGATAAACGGTGTTGCCGTGGACGACAGCGCCGCTCATGCGGGCGCCTACGTCGATACGCTTGATGCTCATGATCTTCTCCTGATGTTGTTCGTCGACAGGTAAACAGGGCCGGCCTGTGGCCCGCGCTGCGATCCAAAGGGCCGAGGAAATATCCGTTCAGCCGCGGATATGGTGTGTCTTCTGGTAGATCGCCGTCGAGCGCGCGCCGGATCGGCAATAGCCGAGCATCGGCCGCGGGAACTCGTCCAGCGCATCGACCATGCCGCGAACGGCCTCTTCGGTTACGCCCATGGGACCGACGGGTACATGGGTGATCTCGAGACCGAGTTCCTTGGCGCGTGCCTCGATGACGGCAAATAGCGTCTGATCCGGGCTTTCATGATCGGGGCGATGGCAGACGATCGACTTGAAACCCAGAGCCTTGATCTGGTCGAGATCCTCCACGCTGATCTGGCCGGATACCGAGTACTCGTCATCGATCGGGCGGATATCCATGGTTCATGTCCTCTCTAAAACCGAGGTCTTGATCTACGCTGCCCCGGATCGAGCGTCAACCGCCGCACACGCTCAAACGAAGGCAAAGTTGAGCATGAAATTGCGGGCTTCGCCGGGCTGGAGAATATTGAACTCACCCGCCTCGTCTAGCTCGGCGCGAGACACCCACCGATGCGAAACCGGCTCGATGCCGAGGACATGCGCCGGCGCGCGCTGATTGCGCCAGACCTGCAGGAACGGCAGCGTTTCGCTGCCGAAACGCACCCGCAGGGACTTGCCGCCGATGGCGGCGATGGGTCCAAGGCTGATCTGCGCCCAGTTCTCTCCCTTGTCCTGCGCCGGCACGCAGAAGATATCGCCGCCCTCCTCGCCGAAGGTCCAGGGAAAGCCGCCATTCTCCAGCATGTGTCCGGTGAGACGCGTTCCATCGTCGAACCATTTACCGCCGATATTCATGTGGTACATCAGGAAGACCGGCATAGCCTCGGCGCTCGTATTGACGACGCGATCGGCCAGCGAAACCTCGCCGGTTGCGCCATCGATCCGCCAAAGACGCTCCAGCCTCGCGGTGCGGCGTTCAGCGGTGACGACATCGATATCCGCGCGGCATTCCGCGTTTCCATCCTCGAATTTGGTCCAGAGAATTTTGGCTGGATGAGACGAGAAGGAACCGTGCAGCGGATAGCGCTTTCCTTCAAATGCGCCTGACATCGGCTCGGGATGGCGGATATGGTCGGGCCCGCAGGTGAAGAGGAAGCCTTCCACGGAATGGCTGATACGCGGGTCGCCATCGTCGGGAACGGCGCTTCCGGGCGCAAGATCGTTGCCCTCGACAACACACGCGCCGATATCCAGGACAGAGCCCTCGTCAAGCTGTAATTTCGGCCCCTTGGCCGCAGAAAAATCCATCATTTCCAAACTCCTCCCTGACCAGCTTCGCGCGCGGACGCTGTCCCATGATGGCGCGCGGCTGAAATAAACGGTGATTTGGCTTACCGAATGTTAACTTGAAGTCTTGATCACATAAATTTTTATATTTTATTCAGCATGATAATCTAAATTTCCATACTGGCGTCAAAATTGCCATGTGTGTGTCAGCCGAACTACCATCCCGAGGATTCGACAGACGTGAACCGGTTCGTAAAGTTGAGTTTTTCCCTGGCAATGATTGCCACCGTGTCCATGCTCGCGCTCTCCGAAGCGCAGGCACAATACTATCGCAATGGAAACGGCAACACGGTTCTCGTTACTCCCGACGGCCGAATTCTGGATCAATATCCCTATGGGGGCGGATATTCCATGGCGCGCGACGGGCGCGGCCGGCGGGTTCTGATCGACGCCTACGGCAATGTCGTCGCGACGGAAATGAAGGCAAGCACCTATTATCCGCGCGCGCCGGCCCGCGATGCCTATGACGACAACGGCGACGGCGATCGCTATGGCGACACACAGCTTTCCAACAACGGTGATTACCGCGATTATCGCCAATACCGCACCGACAGCTACGATCAGCAGGATCGCGGCGTGGTGACGGGCGGAATCCCCCGCAATGGCGACATTCAGCGCCAACCCCTCGACAACCAGTCATTGCCGGACGAAAGCCAGGGCCAGGCGAACCAGAACGGCAGCGATTACGCCTCGATAGACCCGCAGCAGGGAACGCCGGATATCGTCCGCAAGCCGCCGGCCGAGCCCGTGATCACGCTCAAGGGCAAGTCGAAGATGGAGATCACCGCGCTGGAGGTCTTCCTGGCGCGGCAAGGCATTTCGCCGGGCGCCATCGACGGGCGCATGGGCGCAAACGTCACCAAGGCGATCTACGCCTATCAGCAGATGACGGGTCAGACCCTCGACCCGAACAATACGGATGCGATCCTAGAGCAGCTTCGCATGTCCGGCGGCATGCCGATCGTCAACTACACGATCACGGCTGCCGATGCTGCCGGTCCCTATGTCGCGTCTATTCCCGAAGATTACGCAGCGAAGGCCCAGATGCCTTCGCTCGGCTACACGTCGACGACGGAGATGCTGGCAGAACGCTTTCATATGGATGAAGGCTATCTGAAGGAACTCAATCCGGGCGTGGATTTCACCGTCCCGGGCACGACGATCAAGGTCGTCAACACCGGCGCCAGCAAGACCGGCACGGTCGCCAAGATCCTTGCGGACAAGGGCCGCAAGCAGGTTTTCGCCTATGACGCCAACGGCACGTTGATCGCCGCCTATCCGGCCAGTATCGGCTCGGCCGACACGCCGTCCCCTTCCGGCACGGTCACGGTGGAGCGCGTCGCGTTCAATCCGGGCTATACCTACAACCCCAAGATCAACTTCAAGCAGGGCGCCAACGACAAGGTCCTCGACATCCCGCCCGGCCCGAACGGTCCGGTCGGTACTGTGTGGATGGCTTTGTCGAAGCCGACCTACGGTATTCACGGCACCCCGGATCCATCGAGAATCGGCAAGTCGCAGAGCCACGGCTGCGTGCGCCTCACCAACTGGGACGCGACAGAGCTGGCTAAAATGGTCAAGCCCGGCGTGGTCGTCGAATTTGTCGATTGATTGACGGACATGGTGCCAACAAAAAAGCCGCCGGGTAACTCCCGGCGGCTTTTTTTATTCTCCATATGCAGTGGACGCGCTGCGACTTTGGTCGAGCGCGCCCCAAAATCAGGCAGCTTGTCAGAAGCAATCCCGGAAGAGAGCCTTGGTGTTTTCCAGCGTCATCGGCACCGGATTGCCGCCGGCGCTGGGATCTTCGATCGCCATGGCGGAGAGTTCGTCGATCCGGTCAGGCGCGATGCCCATGGCAGACAGGCTTTCCGGAACGCCGAGCTCGGCACGCAACTGCAGCACATAATCGTAGAAGCCATCGAAGCCGCCGGCGATGCCGAGATAGGCAGCCGCACGCGCGATCTTCTCCTCGATAGCCTTACGGTTGAAGCGCAGGACAGCCGGCATCACGACGGCATTGGTCATGCCGTGATGCGTGTTGTAGACGGCGCCGATCGGATGCGAAAGCGCGTGGATGGCGCCAAGGCCCTTCTGGAAAGCGACGGCGCCCATGGCGGCGGCGCTCATCATGTTGGCGCGCGCTTCGAGATCCGTTCCCTCGCGATAGGCACGCGGCAGGAATTCCTTGACCAGCCGCATCCCTTCCAGCGCGATACCGGCCGACATCGGGTGGTAGAACGGCGAGGAATAGGCTTCCAGGCAATGGGCGAAGGCATCCATGCCCGTACCCGCCGTGATGATCTTCGGCATGCCGACCGTCAGTTCCGGATCGGCAATGACGACGCCGGGCAGGAACTTCGGGTGAAAGATGATCTTCTTCACATGCGTCGCGGAATTTGTGATGACGCTGGCACGGCCGACTTCCGAGCCCGTACCGGCTGTCGTGGGCACTGCCACGATCGGCGCAATGCCATCGGCATTGGCGCGTGTCCACCAATCTCCGATGTCTTCGAAATCCCAGACCGGCCGCGTCTGGCCGACCATGAAGGCAACGCACTTGCCGAGATCGAGGCCGGAACCGCCGCCGAAAGCGACGACGCCATCATGCCCGCCATCCTTGAATGCCTTGACGCCGGCTTCGAGATTCTTCTCGTTCGGGTTCGGATCGACATCGGCGAAGATCGCCCGTCCCAAACCTGCATCCTCCAGGATATCCAGGGCCGTCTTGGTGATCGCCATCGAGGCAAGTCCCCGGTCGGTGACGAGCAGCGGCTTCTTCATGCCCAGGCTCTTGCAGGCGTCCGCGAGCTCCTTTATGCGGCCGCGGCCGAGCTTGAAGGCGTTCGGATAGCTCCAATTGGCTGAGATATTGCTCATGCTGTTACTTTCTTCAGATGATAGGATTTTGGACGCGTCAGGTTGTGGAAGCCGATGACCGACAGCGAGCCCCCGCGGCCGGTTTCCTTGACGCCGGTCCAGCAGAGAGCCGGATCGAGATAATCGGCGCGGTTCATGAAGACGGTGCCGGTTTCGATTTCGCGGCCGATCCGCGAGGCACGCTCGACATCCTTCGTCCAGAGCGAAGCCGTCAGGCCATAGGGGCTGTCGTTCATCAGTTCCAGCGCTTCCGCATCGCTCTTCACCTTCATGATGCCAACGGCCGGTCCGAAGGTCTCTTCCCGCATGAAGGCCATGGAATGATCGACATTGACGAGAATCTGCGGCGCGAGATAGGCGCCGCCGTCATCGGCCGGGAACAGCTTGGGATCGACCAGCGCCTTGGCGCCCTTGGCCACGGCATCGGCGATCTGTTCGCGCACCACCTTGGCAAAGCGCTTGTGCGCCATCGGCCCCAACGAGGTTTCCGGATCGAGCGGGTTGCCGAGCTTGTAATTCGAGACCCATGCGACCGATTTTTCGACAAAGCTGTCGTACAGGGATTCATGTACGTAAATGCGCTCGATACCGCAGCAGCACTGGCCGGAATTGAAGGTGGCGCCATCCATCAGCGTATCGACGGCGGCGTCGAGATCGGCATCCTCCATCACATATCCCGGATCCTTGCCGCCCAGTTCGAGCCCGAGGCTGGTAAACGTGCCGGCTGCCGCACGCTCGATCGACCGCCCGCCTTCGACGGAGCCGGTGAAATTGACGAAATTGAAGCTTCCGGCCGCAATCAGCGCCGAGGTCGTCTCGTGATCGAGGAAGACATTCTGGAAGACGTCGGCGGGAACGCCTGCCTCGACGAAGGCCTGCACCAGCCGCTCGCCGACCAGCAGCGTCTGGCTCGCATGCTTGAGGATGACGGTGTTGCCGGCCATCAGCGCCGGAGCGACCGTGTTGATCGCCGTCATATAGGGATAGTTCCACGGTGCGATGACGAAGACGACGCCGTGCGGCTCGCGCTCGATGCGGCGGGCAAAATTCGCGCTGTCCTCGACAACAAGCGGTGCGAGCGCATCGGCAGCGATCGAGGCGACATAGTTCGAGCGCTCGTTGAAACCGCGATATTCGCCGCCATACTTGATCGGCCGGCCCATCTGCCAGGCAAGTTCCGGCACGACGACATCGGCCATATCATTGAGCCGCGCGACGCCCTTCAGCACGAGCTGGACGCGGTCTTCCAGCGGACGGCGCGCCCACTCCTTCTGTGCCTTGCGGGCGCGCGCCACGACTTCTCTGGCTGCATCCAGCGACAAGGCCGGACGTTCGGCATAAACCTCTCCGTTCACCGGAGAGACGCATGTGATCATGGTCATGATCGAATTCCTGTTTTCTTCATCATCAATTGATTGCCGGATATTCCGCACCGTGCCGCCACTCTCCAGCGAGAATCCGGCAGGCAGGAAAACATCCTGGCGCCCCGGCCCGACCATAGAATGAAAATCGGGCGCGAGGCAGATCGCAAAAGCCTTACGCTCTTTCGAATCCGCGCGCCACTTCCCAATCGGTGATGCGACGATCATACTCTTCCTGCTCCCATTCGGCAGCGCGGGTGTAGTGATCGATGACATCGTCGCCGAAGGCGGCGCGCAGCATCTTCGAATTGGTCAGCGCCTCGGTCGCGCCGCGCAGGGTGCGGGGGATCTCACGAACCTCGCGCGCTCCATAGGCATCGCCGACGAAGGGCGCTTCCAGTTCGAGCTTGTTCTCGATGCCGTCGAGGCCGGCAGCGATCAAGGCGGCGAAGGCAAGATAGGGATTGAGATCTGAGCCGCCGACGCGGCATTCGATGCGGATGCTTTTGGTCTCGGCTCCGCACAGGCGATACCCGGCGGTGCGATTGTCGGTGCTCCAGATCGCCTTCGTGGGCGCGAAGGTGCCTGCGACGAAGCGCTTGTAGGAATTGATATAGGGCGCGAGGAAATAGGTGATTTCGCTGGCGTGCGTCAAAAGACCCGCGACATAATGCTTCATCAGCGGGGTCATGCCATGGTCTTCGCCCTTATCGAAGAACAGCGGCGTCTTGCCGTCGGCGCTCCATAGCGACTGATGGATATGCGACGAGCTGCCGGCGGCGTTGTAGTTCCACTTCGCCAGGAACGTGATGGCCTTGCCCTTCGACCAGGCGATCTCCTTGCAGCCGTTCTTGATGATCGTGTGACGGTCGGCCATGGTCAGCGCGTCGGCATAGCGGACGTTGATTTCCTCCTGGCCGGCCGAGGCCTCGCCCTTGGAGTTTTCGACCGGGATATCGGCGCCCTGCAGGCCCTTGCGGATCGCCCGCATCACGTCCTCTTCCTTGGTGGTCTGGAAGATGTGGTAATCCTCGTTGTAACCGCTGACCAGATTGAGGTTGCGATAGCCGGATTCCCGGGCGCTGTCGTAGCTCTGGTCGAAAAGGAAGAATTCGAGTTCCGAGGCCATGTAGGCCTTCATCCCCATCGCCTCGAGGCGCTTGACCTGCTTCTTGAGGATCGCGCGCGGCGAATGCGCCACTTCCTCATGCGTGTGATGGTCGAGCACGTCGCAAAGCACCAGTGCGGTGCCATCGAGCCAGGGGATGCGGCGAAGCGTGGCAAGATCCGGCTTCATCGTATAGTCGCCGTATCCCTTCTCCCAGCTCGTGGACTTGTAGCCGGAGACCGTCTCCATCTCGATGTCGGTCGCCTGCAGATAGTTGCAGCTATGCGTTTCCTTCCAGGCGCTGTCGATGAAGAATTCCGCCTGGAAGCGTTTGCCCATCAACCGGCCCTGCATGTCGACCTGACATGCCAGAACAGTGTCGATGCGCCCTTCGGCCACATCCCGTTTGAGGTCGTCGAACGTATAGCTGCTGCTCATAATTGGTCCGCCTGAACAATAAATTGAAACATCGGTCGACAGAACAACGCCACAGGAAATTAGCCCGTTTGCAGCGCCATCGTCACCGGAGAAAGGGTCGCAGGTCTGCGACCCCGTTGCTTGAAAGATACGCCTGAGCTTACTTCTCGCCGACAGCGGCTTCCGCTGCCGCGATCTCGGCCTTGCGCTTGGCAATCGCATCGCCGATCGGCGGACCCTTGAAGCGGCGGCGCTCGAAACCGAACCATACGATGGCCGTCAGGACGAGGAAGCCGACGGTGATGATGCCGGCCCAGTCGTTCGGCGGCTGGATGCCGAGGACGAAGATGATGATCATTGCGACGATCGACAGCACGGCAAACAGCTTGAACAGCCCTTCCCCGAGGTTCCATGGACCCATCTTGTCCCACTTCGCCGTACCCCATGCGAAGAGACCGAGCGTGATCGGGATCGCAAAGGAGAAGAACAGGAAGATGACGGTGCACGAGACGACGATGGTGTAGACCGGCGTATCGCCGATCGATACCAGCGACGAACCCCAGACGAACAGCACAGCAAGGATCGACCCCGTCCAGATCGCGGCAACCGGCGTGCGGTATTTCGGGCTGACCCGGGAAAGGGCCTTGGATGCCGGAAGACCGCCGTCGCGCGAGAAGGCGAAGATCATGCGGGAAACCGACGTCACCGTCGCAAGGCCGCACAGCCACTGGCTGATGAAGATCAGCACGTACAGGATGTCTTTTACGACAGGATTGACCTGCGCATCCATGGCCCAGAAGAACACGTTCCAGCCCTGCTTGGCGGCATCGTCCATATTCGGGAGCATGAGTACGAACGAGCAAAGCATGATATAGCCGAACAGCGCCGACCACAGCACCGACGACACCATGCCGCGCGGGACGGAATGGGCAGCCTTGACGGTTTCTTCCGAGGTGTGGGCGGAGGCGTCATAGCCGGTGATCGTATAGATCGGCAGCAGGAGACCCAGGGCAAAGACCCAGAAACTGGAAACCTGCGGCCAGACCGGCGCCCCCGTTGCCGTGCCGTCGGCGGCGACCGTCGCCAGGCCGGAATAATTGGTGAAGGTGAAAAGCCGGGCGAAGTCAAAGGAAGGCGCGGCAATCAGGCACACCGCCGCCAGAAGGACGGAGGTCGCGAAAATCAGATAGCCGGAAAAGTCCGTGAGCTTCGCCGTGAGACCGATACCCATATGGTTCACGAGCGCCTGAAGGCCGGTGATGATCACCAGGAACACGATACGCAGGACCGTGGTGTCGGTCATGTTGAAATAGCCACCGAAGGCACCGACGAAGAAATAATAGGTGCCGACGTTGATCGCGCCCAGAACCGTGACGAGACCCAGAAGGTTGAACCAGGCCGTCAGCCAGCCGGTAAAGCGATTGCCGAGGATCGAGCCCCAGTGATAGAGGCCGCCCGCGGTCGGATAGGCGGAGCTGATCTGCGCCATCGCCACGGCGAAGACCAGAGAAATGAAGCAACCGACAGGCCATCCGATGCCGATCGCAATACCGCCTGCACCGGATGTCGCCTGGGCAAGCGAATTGATGCCGCCGGAAAGAATGCAGATGATCGAGAAGGACACGGCGAAATTCGAAAACGAACTCATGCGCCGTTCCAGCTCCTGAGCGTAGCCCATGGAGTGCAGGATTTGAACATCCTGCTTCTTGTCTAAGTCTGTATAGTCAGACATGTCATTCCCCCTAAAGCCCGGTCGTCCGCGGGATTGCGGAGAACCTCGTGTCACATAAGCCGCAGACGCGTCGCTATGCGGCCTGATCGCAGTTGAGCTGCTCCCCGGGGTCTTTTTCTTTTTATGTTCCGGCTTCCAGACTGCTCTGGAGAAGCCCCGTCAGATAATCGGCCATGACCCCTTGGCCGACGTCATCTCGAATGAGGTCGTTGCGGACCTCGATCATTACGTTGTGCAGGCCATTGGCAAGCCCATGCAGCTTCAGCGTATGGGTGACGCCATCTTCAGGCCCGTAGGGCTGGTTGCGTTCGGTCCGATAGAGCGGCGCGTCGGCCGCTGCATCCAGCATGCGATCGGCCAGCCAACGGTCTTCGTCATGCAGAATGCCGAGCTCTACGGCCCGTGGCTTGCCGTTATAGACCGGCGTGAAGCTATGGATCGTCACGATCACGGTTTTTTGTCCGCGCGCCGCCCTCTCTGTCAGCAGGCCGCGTATCCGGTCGTGGAACGGTATGTAGAGCCCGTCCGTGCGCGCCTGCCTGTCCGCTTCGCCCAGGTGCTGGTTGCCGGGGATCGTGTAGATCTCGCTCGTCTCCGGCATGGCGCCGGCGCTTTCGGGCGGCCGGTTGCAATCGTAGATAAGGCGCGAAAAGCGCTGAAAGACCAAAGTCGCATTCAGGCTCGCGGATATTTTTCTTGCCACTGCGAGCGCGCCTGGATCCCAGGCGATATGGCTGGCAAGCGCCTCGGCGGAAAGCCCGAGATCGCCGAACCGTTCCGGCAAGGCGCGGGAGGCGTGCTCGCAGATGAGCAAAACCGCACTGTCTCCGTCCGGTCTTTCAACCGCGACACAATCGCCATCCGCCTTCGTCAAAATGCCTTGCTGAGCAAGCATCGGAGACGCCCCACTGCCGATTAATAAAATCTTTATAAGAAAAGAATTCTTCAGCTTCTCGCCGCTGTCAACTGGAAACTGAAATTATTTCTTCATTTGTGACATTGACTCGAAATGTGACAGCGTTGTTATATCGTGACAGGAAAGCGGCATAAGACCGTACCGGGGAGCAAAAATCGAGTGAACCATGCGTCAAAGACAGTTTCTGACGTGATCAACGCGCGCTTTGACACGCTGACGCGCGCCGAAAGGCAGCTCGCCAAGAGCCTGCTCGACAACTATCCCGTTTCCGGGCTGGGGAGTATCACGACGGTCGCCGAAAATGCCCGCGTCTCGACCCCGACGGTCGCGCGCATGGTGCAGAAGCTCGGCTACAAGGGCTATCCGGACTTCCAGTCGCATCTTCATCAGGAAGTCGAAGCGACCATCTCCAACCCGCTGACGAAGCACGATCGCTGGGCATCGAACGCGCCGGGAACGCATATCCTCAATCGTTTCGCCGATGCCATCATGAGCAATCTGCGCCAGACCTTGTCGGATATCGACGTGGCGCCTTTCGACAACGTCGCCACCTTGCTGTCGGAAAGAAAACGCGGGCTCTATTTCGTGGGCGGCCGCATCACGGGGGCGCTTGCCGAGTATTTCTTCACCCATATGCAGGTCATCCGGCCGAACACGACGCTGCTCTCTTCCAATTCCAGCGCCTGGCCGCAATATGTCCTGAACATGAACCCCGGCGATCTGCTCATCATATTCGATATCAGGCGCTACGAGCAGGAAATGGTCAATCTGGCCGCCGCCGCCCGCAGGCGCGGCGCCGAAATCATCGTTTTTACCGACCAGTGGGCAACACCGGCGGCAAAACATGCAAAGTACACGTTTCGCGTGCAGATCGAGGCGCCCTCGGCGTGGGATTCGTCCGTCGTCACCCTCTTCATCGTCGAAGCCCTGATCGAAGCCGTGCAAAGCTCGACATGGGACGAGACAAGCGAGCGCATGAAAACGCTGGAAGGTCTTTTCGAACAAACGAAGTTATTTCGCAAACTAAGCTGAGGGGAAAAGAAAGCACGAAATAACATGCCATGGGGCAGTGTGAAATGCAGCGGCTGACATACTTGTCGATTAGAAGAAAATCATATGCGTTGTCAGTAAACGCAACGCTTTGAAGCCGTCACACAACCTTCATGTTACGTCATTAACAGCAACGCCAGACACTGAAAACCCAGAAGGAGGAAATACAGTGATCTCGAAAGTTCATCGTCTTCTGACCATTTCTACCGCGATGCTCGTCGCCTCGACCGCCATCGCGGCCGCAGAGCCGAGCGCCGACCTGATCGCCGCCGCCAAGAAGGAAGGCACGCTGACCACCATCGCGCTGCCCCACAACTGGTGCGGTTACGGCGATCTCATCGCTGCGTTCAAGGCAAAATACGGCATCGACGTCAACGAACTGAACCCGGATGCCGGTTCGGGCGATGAAGTCGAGGCAATCCGCGCCAACAAGGGCAACACCGGCCCGCAGGCTCCGGACGTGATCGACGTCGGCCTCTCCTTCGGCCCGACCGCCAAGAAGGAAGGCCTGCTGCAGCCTTACAAGGTCTCCACCTGGGACTCCATTCCGGATAGCGCCAAGGATTCCGAAGGCTACTGGTACGGCGACTACTACGGCGTTCTCTCCTTCGTCACCAACAAGGACGTCGTGAAGAACCCGCCGAAGGACTGGGCTGACCTCCAGAATTCGGAATACGCCAACACCGTATCGCTCGCAGGCGACCCGCGTACCTCGAACCAGGCCGTTCAGGCCGTTTACGCCGCCGGCCTGGCTGCCGGCGAAAAGGATGCCGCCAAGATCGGCGCCGCCGGTCTCGACTACTTCGCCAAGCTGAACAAGGCCGGCAACTTCGTTCCGGTCATCGGCAAGTCCGCCTCGCTCGCTCAGGGTGCGACCCCGATCGTTATCGCGTGGGATTACAACGGCCTGTCCTGGCGCGACAGCCTGAACGGCAACCCGCCGGTTGACGTTACGGTTCCGGCTTCGGGCGTTATCGCCGGCGTTTACGTGCAGGCGATCTCCGCCTACGCCCCGCATCCGAACGCCGCCAAGCTCTGGATGGAATTCCTGTACTCCGACGAAGGTCAGGTCGGCTGGCTGAAGGGCTATTGCCACCCGATCCGCTTCAACGACCTGGCGAAGAACAAGAAGATCCCGCAGGAACTGCTCGACAAGCTTCCGCCGGCTGCCGCCTATGAAAAGGCCGTATTCCCGACGCTCGACGAACAGAACACCGGCAACACCGCGATCACCACGAAGTGGGATTCCGTCGTCGGTTCGAACGTACAGTAACCGACTCCAACATGGCCTCCCCGCTTCGGCGGGGAGGTTTTCCGTTTTTCTGACGCCGCGGATCGGGCTAATCATGAGCATCGCCACAACATCAACGGTCAGTTCCACTTCCATGATCAACAAGCGCGCGGTTGTCGATTGGCTGGGTATCGCTCCCTTCCTGATCTTCGCGCTGTTGTTTCTGATTCTCCCGACGATCTACCTGATCGCGGGCGCGTTTCTGACGCCTGACGGAAGCCTGACCCTGAAGAATATCGGCGATCTGTTCACGCCGACGATCATGAGCGCCTATTGGATCAGTATCAAGATTTCGGTCGCCTCGGCGCTCGGCGGTGCGATCATAGGCTTTTATCTCGCCTGGGCACTGGTCCTCGGCGGTCTTCCGACCTGGATCCGCCATGGCTTTCTGACCTTCTCGGGCGTGGCGTCCAATTTCGCCGGCGTGCCGCTGGCCTTTTCGTTCATCGCGACATTAGGCCGTCAGGGCCTTGTCACCATATTGCTCGCCCATTTCGGTTTGAACCTTTACTCGACCGGCTTCAATCTGCTCAGCTTCTTCGGCCTCACCATCACCTATATGTACTTTCAGATCCCGCTGATGGTGCTGATCATTACGCCGGCACTCGACGGCATGAAAAAGGAATGGCGCGAAGCCGCCTCCATCCTCGGAGCGACCAGCCGGCAATATTGGCTCATGGTCGCCTTGCCTATCCTCTGGCCCAGCCTGCTCGGCACCACGCTGCTGCTGTTCGCCAATTCTTTCGGCGCCATCGCCACCGCGATTGCGCTCACAGGCAGTTCGCTGAATATCGTTCCGATCGTGCTCTATGCGCAAATCCGCGGCGACGTGCTGCACAATGCCAATCTCGGCTATGCGCTGGCGCTCGGCATGATCGTCATCACCGGGGTTTCGAATGTCATCTATATCTTGATGCGCATACGCGCTGAACGGTGGCAGAAATGAAGTTGCAAAAACTCTTTGCCTGGATCGCGGTTACGATCGGTCTCATTTATTTCCTGGTGCCGCTCATCGGCACGCTGGAATTTTCGTTGCGCATGCGGCGCAACGCCTACAGCTTCGATGCCTATGCCTCGGTCTTTTCAGACTTCGGCTTCATAACCGCCTTCGGCTTTTCGATGCTGATGGCTCTTTTGACCATCATTTTCGGCATGCTTCTCGTCGTGCCCACAGCCTATTGGGTGCGGCTGCGCCTGCCGCAGATCCGCCCTTTGGTCGAATTCGTTACGCTGATGCCGCTGGTCATCCCCGCCATCGTGATCGTCTTCGGTTATCTGCGCCTCTATAACTCCTCATCGATCCTGCCGCTGACGGGTTACAACACGACAACGAACATTCTGCTCGTCTGCTCCTACATTGTGTTATCGTTGCCCTATATGTATCGTTCCGTCGATACGGCGATGCGTACCATCGATGTCGGCACGCTGACGGAAGCAGCCGAAAGTCTTGGTGCAAAATGGACAACGATCATGTTCAGATGCATCTTTCCAAATGTCATGAGCGGTGTGCTTTCCGGAGCGTTCATCACACTCGCTATCGTCATGGGCGAATTCACCATGGCGTCGCTGCTCAATCGTCCGGCATTCGGACCCTATATGCAGCTGATGGGTGCCAACAGAGCCTATGAGCCCTCGGCCTTGGCGATCATCGCACTTGCCGTCACCTGGCTCAGCATGGGCTTGCTGCAGCTTGTTTCCCGCTTCTCAAAATCCGCTCCGATTAAGGCATAAGGCTTCTCACCATGGCTTTTCTCGAACTCACCCACATCAAGAAATCCTTCGGCGACGTTCAGGTCGTTCACGATTTCAACCTGAACATCGAGAAGGGCGAATTCGTCTCCTTCCTCGGACCGTCGGGCTGCGGCAAGACGACCGTGCTGCGCATGATCGCCGGTTTCGAGACCCCGACGGCCGGCACCTTGATGATCAACGGCAAGGACCAGCGGGCGTTGAAGCCGAACCAGCGCAACATCGGCATGGTGTTCCAGGCCTATGCGCTGTTTCCGAACATGACCGTGCATGACAACGTCGCTTTCGGCCTCAAGGTCGCCGGCATGTCGAAGCCGGACATCGACAAGCGCGTCAAGGAAATGCTTGCTCTCATCAAGCTCGATCACCTCGCCGCCCGCTACCCCTACCAGATGTCGGGCGGGCAGCAGCAGCGCGTGGCGCTTGCTCGCGCAATTGCCGTCAAGCCACAAGTTCTGTTGCTCGACGAGCCGCTATCTGCGCTCGATGCCAAGATTCGCATCTCGCTGCGCGAGGAAATCCGCGCCATCCAGCAGCAACTCGGCATCACCACGGTTTTCGTGACGCACGACCAGGAAGAAGCATTGTCGATCTCCGACCGCATCGTCGTCATGAATGCCGGCCGCGCCGATCAGATCGGCACGCCCTTCGAAATCTACAATACCCCTGCCACCCGCTTCGTGGCCTCCTTCGTCGGCACGCTGAACCTGATCGAGGGCAAGGTCGTCGATCCGGATAGCAACCGCATCATGATCGGCGATCAGGGCATTACCCTGAAGCAATCGGTCACGGCCTACAAGCCGGGCGACACGGTATCGCTCGCCCTGCGTCCGGAAGCCGGTTCGCTGGCGGAATCGGCCAAGGGCGACACCGCCCTGACGGGCGAAGTCTCCTCGGCGCATTTCCTGGGCTCGGTCATCCGCACCCGCATGAACGTCGGCGGCAACACCATTTCCTTCGACATGTTCAACAGTCCCGGAATGATGCCGCCCAGCGTCGGCGAGAAGGTGACGCTGCGCTTCGCTTCATCCGACCTGCTGGTCATTCAGGATTGACGGCACGCCTCGCATTAAGGGACGGCTTTGGAAAAATATTTGCGAACGCCGGGCGAAATGCCCGGCGTTTTTCTTTGATTTCGTTGCGCAAATGATTTTATAGTCCACTCGTTCTCAGGGGGGGGTGCAATTCCCCACCGGCGGTATGGAGATCTTCTCCGAGCCCGCGAGCGCCTTCCGTGTTCGGAAGGGTCAGCAGATCCGGTGAGAGGCCGGAGCCGACGGTATAGTCCGGATGGAAGAGAGCAAGCCGGATCGCACCCTCCGCCGCGCGAGGGGTATTGTCATTCTGCGTGTTCGCCCAAGGGATATTTGACAGCAACCCTTGAAAGGCAAAATTCATGACCATTTCGATTTCTACCCAGCCGAGCCGCGTTGCGCTGATCCGGGCTCGCTGGCACGCCGATATCGTCGATCGCTGCGTCGATTCCTTCGTTGCCGAGTGGCAGACGACGGAAGGCGCCTCGCCGATCGATATCTTCGACGTACCCGGCGCATTGGAAATCCCGCTGCATGCGCAGACGCTTGCCCGCAACGGCCGCTATTCGGCGATCGTCGCCACCGCTTTCGTTGTCGACGGTGGCATCTATCGCCATGAGTTTGTCGCCAACACGGTTCTCGATGCGATGATGCGCGTCCAGCTCGATACTGGCGTGCCGGTGCTCTCGGCGGTTCTCACGCCGCATCATTTCCAGGAATCGGAAGCGCATATCCAGTTCTTCAAGGAGCACTTCATCATCAAGGGCCGTGAGCTTGCCAGCGCCTGCCGCCATATTCTTGCCGAGCGCGCCAAGCTGCTTCCCGCAGTTACGGTCTGAGCTACATTGGTGGAGGCGCGGTCTTGGCCCGCCTCCATATCCACCAGGGAGAAACGTCTGTGACCGTCTTACGCATCATCCCAAACCTGCCCGCCGCCGATCCCGATACCGCCCGCCTCTTTTATCATGATCTGCTCGGCCTCGACGTCGTCATGGATCACGGCTGGATCCTCACCTTTGCCTCGGAGGCACCGACGGTTCCGCAAGTCAGTGTCGCCAGCGAAGGTGGTTCAGGTACGATCGTCCCCGATCTCTCGATCGAGGTCGACGATGTCGATACGCTATATCACCGCGCAACGACCATGGGCTTCGGGATCCTCTACGACCTCACGGACGAACCATGGGGCGTCCGCCGTTTCTATGTCCGCGATCCCTTCGGCAAGGTCATCAATATCCTCTCGCACCGCTGAGAAGAGTTCGGCCGACGCAATCCGGTCCGCCTATCGCAGATCGACGTTGAAGGTGATCCGCTCTGCCGACCACATCGATTCCGAATAGGTGATCGGCACCCCGTTCACATCGGCGTCCAGCTTGCGGGTGATCAGCAAAGGGGCTGATTTCGGTTGCCGCAGAAGCCGGGCCTCTTCCGCAGTCGGCATGCGCGCCTCGATCTCCGTCGATAGCCGCTCGTAGTCGGTCACGCCATAGCTTGCGAGAGCCGCAGAGATCGTCTGATATTGCAACCGTGCTTTGTCGAAATCCGGAAAGCGGTCCGCGGGATAATAGGAATCGCCCAATTCGATGGGCACACCATCGGCCGTCATCACGCCGCGCCGATGGATGACCGAGGCACCTGCGGCAAGCTTCAGATAAGCAGCGACACGGTCACCCGCCGGCACGATCTCGTGAACAAGCAACTCGCCGCCCGGTTCGAAACCCTGCTCGATCAGGTTCTTGGAAAAGCGGGTTCGCTTGGACAGGGAGTAATCGAGAACCCCCTTGTGGACGAAGGTGCCCCGCCCCTGTTCGGCGCGAACCAGCCCACGGTGTTCCAGATGCCCAAGCGCCTGTCGTACCGTGAAGCGGCTGACGCCGAAACGCCGCATCAGGTCCGGCTCGGTCGGCAATTTTTCACCGGGGCCAAAGATCCCGGCGGCGATGTCAGCCGCCAGGATCTCTCCGATCTGATGCCAGAGGGCGCTACCACCCTTTCGATCGATCGTCTCCATGTCAGACGCGCTTTTCGAGCCTGAACAACAGCTTGTATTCCGCCGGATAGCTCAGGGCATCGAGAATGCTCGGATAATATTTCCGGTCCTTGGTCGCACGAACGAAACCGTCATAGCCGAAGCGCTTGACGGAGACATCGAAACCGGCCGCCGCGAAGGCATCGATATAATCCTGTGGCGAGCGATCCTGCACCGGGGCATTGCTGTTTCCACCGATGAGGTCTTTCCACTTGGACCAGAGCGGCATTTCATTGTGGCATCCGGTCACGGCATAATAGACGCCGCCATTGCGCATGACCTGAAACATCTGCTCGGCATGCCGTTCCAGGTCCGGCAGCAGATAAACGACCTCGTAGCTAAAGGCCACATCGAAGCTGTCGGCAAAGGGGGACAGGTCCGTCGTCACATGGAACCGCAGCGGCATGTTGCCAGCTGCCTCGACCGCAGCGGCTACCGATTCCGAGGCAATATCGATACCGACGCCGTGACGGAACGGCCGCATGGCATAGAGCAGCCGCAGGAAACCGCCGCGATTACAGCCGAAATCGAGGATGGTTCTGGAAGAAAAATCACGCTCGGGCACCGTCTCGATGAAGTGTCGCCAATAGGGACTATGCGATTCCGCCATCGCGATATCGCCCTGTGGTTCCGTGTGCCAGGTTGCATAAATGGAGGCTGAGTTTGTCATGATGTGCTCGCTGTTGGCAGTTGACCGATCCCCGTATAACGGCCCGACATGACAACCGGATGAATTCGTCCGGACGACCGGACTTTTACGTGAAGGCAAATAAAAAAGGACCCCGCCGAAGCGGAGCCCCTTCTCAAGAAATGATCACGTTTACCTATGCGCGGATTGCCTGGCCATTCGCATCGAAGCGATGCATATGGCTCGTATCCGGCGTCGCATGAACCATGTCATCCGGCTCGTACTTATGCTCGCCGAAGAGGCGCACGGTCAGAAGACCCGTAGTCTCGGATTCGAGATAGATGATCGTATCGGCGCCGAGGTGTTCGACATGAATGACCTTGGCGACCCAGGTGCCCTGATCCCGCGACAGCGTGATATGTTCGGGACGGATGCCAATGGTCTTGGCGCCATTTTCGCCGAGCCGGTCGGCCGGAATGAAGTTCATCTGCGGCGAGCCGATGAAACCGGCAACGAAGGTGTTGGCCGGGCGATTGTAGAGCTCCATCGGCGAACCGATCTGCTCGATCGCGCCCGCGTTGAGCACGACGATCTTGTCCGCCAGCGTCATCGCCTCCACCTGGTCGTGGGTAACGTAGATCATGGTTGCCTTCAGGCTGCGGTGCAGCCGGGCGATTTCAAGGCGCGTCTGCACGCGCAGCGCCGCATCCAGGTTCGAGAGCGGCTCGTCGAAAAGGAAAAGCTCCGGCTCGCGCACGATAGCGCGGCCGATGGCGACGCGCTGGCGCTGACCGCCCGAGAGCTCGGATGGCCGGCGGGCAAGATAAGGCTCGAGCGACAGCATGCCCGAAGCTTTTTCGACCCGGCTGTCGATTTCGGCTTTCGCGGTTCCGGCCTGCTTGAGACCCAACCCCATATTGTCCTTCACGGTCAGATGCGGATAGAGCGCATAGGATTGGAAGACCATCGAGATCCCGCGCTTGGCGGGCGGCGTCACGGTGACATCCTGGCCGTTTATCAGCACGGCCCCCGAAGTCACGTCTTCGAGGCCGGCGATGCTGCGCAGAAGGGTCGACTTGCCGCAGCCGGAAGGACCGACAAAGATGACGAACTCGCCATCCTTCACTTCGAGGTCGATGCCCTTCAGCACGTCATGCGAGCCATAGGCCTTGCGGATGGATTTCAGTTGGAGCGATCCCACAGTCTTTTTTCCTTATAGATAAACGGGCTTGCCGGTGCGCACGCTCTCGTCGGCGGCGAGGCATATGCGCAGCGATTGAACGGCATCGGCCATATGGCGATTGAGGTCGATATCCTCCCGGATGGCCTTCAGCATGAAGGCCTGCTCGAAGTCGCAGAGCTGCTGATGACCCGGCTCGCCGTCCATGTGCAGGTCCTGATCCGGCCGGATGAACTGGCCGGTCGGACCTGTCTCGGCGCTATGAAGCCGGATCACGGACGTCTTCGTGTGCATGTCGATGTCGTCCGACTTGGCGTTCTGGTCCATGACGATCGAGACCGACCCGTTCGGCGACATCACATCCTTCACGAAGAAGGCCGTCTCCGAAATCATCGGACCCCAACCGGCCTCGTACCAGCCGACCGAACCATCCTCGAAAATGACCTGCAGATGGCCGTAGTTGTACATGTCCGGCTTGATCTCCTGCGACAGACGCAAGCCCATGCCACGCACCTCCACAGGTTTGGCATCGGTGATCTGGCACATGACATCGACATAATGCACGCCGCAGTCGACGATCGGCGAAGTCGTGCGCATCAGCGCCTTATGCGTCTCCCAGGTCGGGCCGCTCGATTGCTGATTGAGGTTCATGCGGAAGACATAGGGGCCTCCGAGCTTGCGCGCTTCGGCAATCAATCGCATCCACGAGGGATGGTGGCGCAGGATGTAGCCGATCGCCAACTTCTTGCCTGCCTTCTTTGCCGCCGCGACGACGCGCTCGGCATCCTCGACTGTTGTTGCCAGCGGCTTCTCGACGAAGACGTGGCAACCCGCTTCGAAGGCCATGACGGCGAAATCGGCATGGCTGTCGGAATAGGTGTTGATGGAGCAAAGATCCGGCTTCAGCTCCTTCAATGCCGTCTCGAAATCCGGATGGATCGCATATCCCTGCAACTCCTTCGGCAATTCCGGCCTGGAACGATTGACGAGGCCGACGATCTCGAAGCCCGGATTGTTGTGATAGGCCAGCGCATGGCTGCGGCCCATGTTGCCAAGGCCGGCAACGAGAACGCGGATTGGCTTCTGGGTTGCGCTCACTTGACTGCTCCGGATGTAATGCCGCGAATAAGTTGACGCGAAAAGATGACGTAGAGGATGAGGATCGGCAGGATGGCGAGCGTCAGGGCTGCCAGTACCGCATTCCAGTTGGTGACGAACTGGCCGATGAAGATCTGCGATCCGAGCGTCACCGTCTTGGTCGCCTCGCTCGGAGCCAGGATGAGCGGGAACCAGAGGTCGTTCCAGATCGGGATCATGGTGAAGACCGCAACCGTCGCCATGGCGGGACGAACCAGCGGCAGAACGAGACGGAAGAAGATGGCATATTCACTGAGACCATCGATCCGGCCAGCATTCTTGAGGTCATCCGAAACGGTCCGCATGAATTCCGACAGGATGAAGATCGCAAGCGGCAGCCCCTGTGCGGTATAGACGAGGATCAGCGCCGTCAGTGTGTTGACGAGGCCGGCGGCAACCATGCCCTGCAGGATGGCGACCGTGCCGAGCCGAATCGGAATCATGATACCGATCGCCAGGTAGAGCCCCATGACGGTATTGCCGCGGAAACGGTATTCCGACAGCGCGAAAGCCGCCATCGCCCCGAACAGCAGGGTCAGAACGATCGAGACGATCGTCACGACGAAACTGTTCTGGAAATAGGTCAGAAAATCCCCCTGCTTCAGAACGGTATCATAGCCGATCATGCTGAAGGAAGATGGCGTCGGGACGCTCAGGGGCGCACGGAAGATCGACGCGCGATCCTTGAAGGAATTGATGACCGTCAGGAACACCGGGAAAATGGCAACCAGCGTATAGGCAATGAGCGCCAGATGCACGAGGCCGGTGCGGACAAGGGAAGTGCGTGCCTTGGACATGGGTCGCCGCTCCTCAGAATTGGTAACGGCGGATGCGCCGCTGGACGATGAAAAGATAGAAGGAAACGCCGGCCAGGATGATCAGGAACATCACCGTCGCGATCGTCGCCCCCATCGAGCGGTCGCCGAGCTGCAGCTGGAAGCCGAAGAAGACGCGATAGAGCAGCGTGCCGAGAATGTCGGTCGAGCCATCCGGTCCCGCCAAGGCGCCCTGCACTGTGTAGACCAGGTCGAAGGCATTGAAATTGCCGACGAAAGTCAGGATCGATATGATGCCGATCGCCGGCAAAATCAACGGCAGCTTGATCTTCCAGAACTGGCTCCAGCCGGTGATGCCGTCACATTCGGCAGCCTCGATGACCTCTTCGGGAATGTTGAGCAGGGCGGCGTAGATCAGCATCATCGGAATGCCGACATATTGCCAGACCGAGATGAGGGCGACGGCGATCAGCGCCGTGCTCGGCTTGCCGAGCCAGGGCGCAAACAGCGACTTGAGGCCGATCACGCTCAGCAATTCCGGCGCAACGCCCCAAAGCGGCGAGAGGATCAGCTTCCAGATGAAGCCGACGACGACGAAGGAAAGCAGCGTCGGCAGGAAAATGGCCGTGCGGTAGAAGGCGACGAAGCGCAGCTTCGGCAGCGAGAGGAGTGCTGCCAGCGCGACACCGATCGGATTTTGCACGCACATATGAATGGCGAAGAAGATCAGGTTGTTGCGCAGCGCATTCCAGAAATCATGCGACCAGCGCTCATCGCCGAACAGAACCTTGAAATTGTTCAGCCCGACAAAGACCGGCTGATTGTCGACGACGTTGTAAAGCGACAGCCGCAAGGTCTCGATCAGCGGCAGGATCATGACCGCCGTGTAGACGACGAAGGCCGGGAAAAGGAAAACGAGGATGTGCCAACGCTTGGGGCGCCGGATCGGCGTGACCTCAAGGGCATCTGATGTCGCGGCGTCGCTCATGGCTTTCTGCCTGTTTTTCTTGGCTGCCGGACGGCGGCAGCTCGAAGGTTCAAATCCGCCCTCGCTCCAGCCCTGCGGCCGGATGGAAACAACGACGGGCGTGTCGAATGCATGGGCGAGAAATCGCCCATCCAAATATCGCTGCAGCCAAAAAGGGCGAGGTGCCCGGAAGGCCCCTCGCCCGCATTCAGGCAATTATCACTTGCCGGGCTTGTACCAGCTGTCGAGACCCTTCTGCAGCTTCTCGCCAGCCTGTTCCGGGGTGTCCGTGCCGTTGATCACGTTTGCGGATTCCGTCCAGGTCTCGTTCTCCAGGTTCGGCGTGCCGCGCGACAGGATCTGATAGGTGGAACGCACGGTCGACTTGTGATCGTTGCGCCAGGAGACGAATTCCTGGGCGAGCGGATCGCTCATCTTCACCGGATGCGAGTTCAGGCTGAAGAAGCCCGGCAGCGAATTGGCGTAGATGGAGGCGAATTCGTCCGAAGCGACCCAGCTCAGGAACTTCTTGGCTTCTTCCTGATGGGCGCTCTTGGCGTTCAGGCCGACACCGATGTCCGGATGGTCGGAAATGTAGGCCGTATCACCAGCCTTTGCGACCGGCGGCGGGAAGGCGCCCATCTTGAACTGGGCCTGGGTGTTGAACAGAGCGATTTCCCAGGAGCCAGCCGGATAGATCGCAGCCTTGCCGAGCGTGAAGAGGTTCTGGCTATCGGAATAGCTCTGGGCTTCGAAGCCGTCGCCGAGATAGGGCTTCCACTTGGCGAGCTCCTTGTAGGGATCGACCCACGGAGCGTCCGTCAGCTTTTCCGTGCCTGCTATCAGAGCCTTGCGACCCTCCTCGCCCTTCCAGTAATTCGGGCCGATGTTCTGGTAGCCCATGGTTGCGGCTTCCCACAGGTCCTTCGTACCCATGGCCATCGGAATGTAGGTGCCGTCAGCCTTGATCTTGTCGAGCAGAGCGAAGAACTCGTCGCGCGTCGCCGGCACCTTCAGGCCGAGCTTGTCGAAGGCGTCCTTGTTGTAGATGAAGCCATGGATAACCGAAGCCATCGGCACGCAGAAGGTCGACTTGCCGTCATCCGTCGACCATGCAGCCTTGGCAACGGCAGAGAAATTCTCCATGCCCGGCAGGCTCGTCAGGTCGACGAGATGCTTCTTGTTGAAGAGGTCGAGCGAAGCGTCGAAGGGGCGGCAGGTGATGATGTCGCCGGCGGAGCCAGCATCGAGCTTAGCATTCAGCGACGCGTTGTATTCGGTCGGAGCCGTCGGCGAGAAGACGATCTTGATACCCGGATTCTTCGCTTCGAAAGCCGGGATGATCTTCTCCTGCCAGATCTGCAGGTCGTCGTTACGCCAGCTTTCAACCGTCAGCGTCACATCGGCAGCATGTGCCAGGCTGACCGAGGTCAGCAGGCTCGATGCAAGAAGCAAGCCTTTCAGAACATTGGTTTTCATTTCCCTCTCCTGTTTTCCGCGCCACTAGCGAGGCGCTGTTTTCGATCTGAAAATCCGCTGGCCTGTTCGAGGAAACGGTCAGCACTCCGTAGGAATCGCCAATATTGCCGATCCCCTATGCAAAAGGCTTCAAAGGCATAGCCTGGTCGGCCCGATCATTTGCCGTCTGCCTCCACCGTGCGGAGACGCTGCAAGAACCATGCGGGAAATTCATGACGAACGCCGAAGCGAGATCCTCCTGATCCGAACGGCTTGAGACGACGGCGAGATGCGCGCCTTTCCGCCTCACCTGGCGGCTATTGTTCTTCTGCCGGCCTTGCCAAGGTCTGTTCGCATTGTTCCCTTGCGGAGAATTAAGTCCAAAAAAATACCAATTGTCCAGCCGATTTTAACATTTTGACACAAAATTATTGCGATCGTAAATTTTATCCTTATATTTCAAATAGATATAAACTCGTAAAAATGAATGCCACGCCTATTGGTAAATGGTATTTTTTTGGTATTGTATAGAAAAACGGGGAATTGGCGACGTCCGGAGGCACGATGGGGCAATTTGCAATTGGTATCGACGGCGGCGGAACGAGTTGCCGGGCAGCCATCATAGACGGCGCAGGACGGGTACTCGGCACAGGCAAGGCCGGCGCTGCAAACATCCTGTCCGACCTGGAGAGCTCGCTGATCCATATCGTCGCCTCGGCGAGGCACGCGCTGACCGATGCCGGGCTGGATTCCGAACTGGTGAACAGGCTGCCCGCTGTGATCGGAACGGCCGGTGCCAATGTGGGGAATTATGGCAAGCGGGTCGAAGGGGCATTGCCTTTTGCGAGCACCCGCGTCGTCACCGACGCGACGATCGCGCTTCAGGGCGCGCTCGGCGATGCTGATGGAGTGATCGGAGCCTTCGGCACCGGTTCCGTTTACAATGCTCGCCGCGACGGCAGGAGCTGGGGGATCGGCGGCTGGGGCTTTGTCATCGGCGATCAGGCCAGCGGCGCTCGCCTGGGCCGCGACCTGCTCGAGCGAGCTCTGCTGGCACATGATGCGGTGACGACAGGCTCGGCACTGACGAAAGTCGTCATGGACGAATATGGCAACGATCCCGAACGCGTCGTCGAATTCGCGCATGCATCCAAGCCCAAGGATTTTGCCCGCTACGCACCGATCGTGTTCGAATATGCCGGAATGGAGGATGTCGTCGCCGTCGATATCGTCAGGATGGCAGCAGACGCCATAACCAAGAGCCTGGACGCGTTGCTGTGGCCCGAATGCCCTTCGATCTGCCTGTTAGGTGGCCTTGCCCAAGCCTATCGCCCCTGGCTTGATGAGCGCCACAAGGCGATTCTCGCCGAACCCAAGGGCGATGTTTTGCGCGGCGCCGTGGAATTGGCGGCAAAATTGCTGCGGGGTGGAGAGGAAAACAAGGCATGACCGAAGATTTGAGCGCGATCTTCTCGCCCGAGCGTCTTTCGGGAGGCGGCACAGGCCCCCTTTATGTCAAACTGCGGCGCACGCTAGAAGAGGCTGTGAAGGTCGGAAGGCTGAAGCAGGGAGATGCGCTGCCGCCGGAGCGGGATATCGCCGAATTTGCCGCAGTCAGCCGCGTGACCGTACGCAAGGCGATCGACGACCTCGTGGCGGAAGGGATTCTCGTCCGCCGCCACGGCTCCGGCACCTTCGTCGCAAAACCTGTGTCCAAGGTAGAACAGCGCCTATCGCAGCTTACTTCGTTTACCGAAGATATGGCGCGACGTGGGATGACCGCCCGTTCCGAATGGCTGCATAAGGGTATCCATACGCCCTCGCCTGATGAAATGATGATTCTCGGTCTTGCAGCCGACACCAAAGTTTCGCGGCTGAGCCGTCTCCGCATTGCCGATGATCAGCCGCTTGCGATCGAGCATGCCAGCGTCTCGGGCGAATTTCTGCCGGATCCGTCGGTAGTGACGACATCGCTTTATGCGGAACTGGAAAAACGCCAGGTGCGCCCGGTTCGTGCCGTTCAGCGCATCTCCGCAACCAACATGAAGGAAGCCGACGCGGAACTGCTGGGGGTTCCCGTCGGAGCCGCCGGCCTTTCGATCGAACGCATCTCCTATCTCGGTTCCGGTCGCGCGGTGGAATTCACCCGATCGCTCTATCGCGGAGACGCCTATGACTTCGTTGCGGAACTGACGATAGGCGCGAACTAACTCCAATCCACGAATCAAAGTCATGACCTCCACC
>UBYA01000037.1 GCA_900469615.1 Hyphomicrobiales bacterium
CTGCCGGAGCTGCAAAAGGCATTGTGAACGCTTCGATTGGGTTTCTCGCAGTTGCGAGACACTGGAAAATCGTCTCTTATAGGTCTATCAATCTTTGCCGGGCTAGAAATGGCCCGGCAAATTTGTGGTTAAGAGCATAGCGCATCGCCAGGAGCGCGCCGGGGAGTTGGCAATGAGTTCGCTGAAGACGATCGGTATTATCGGCGCAGGCCAGATGGGCTGCGGCATAGCCCATGTATCCGCGATGGCCGGTTACAAGGTTCATATCTACGATCTGGCGCAGGATCGCATCGAAAGCGGCCTTGCCACCATCAACGGCAATCTTGCCCGCCAGGTGTCCTCCGGCAAGATGACGGATGAAGAGCGCAAGAGCGCTCTCGCGCGCATCACCGGCTCCTCCGACCTCAACGACCTCGCCCAGGTCGACCTCGCCATCGAGGCCGCCACGGAAGACGAAAGCGTCAAGCGCAAGATCTATGCGCAGGTGTGTCCGGTGCTGAAGCCGGAAGCGATCCTCGCAACCAACACCTCCTCGCTGTCGATCACCCGCCTCGCTTCCGCCACCGATCGCCCCGAGCGTTTCATGGGCATCCACTTCATGAACCCGGTCCCGGTCATGAAGCTGGTCGAGCTGGTACGCGGCATCGCCACCGAAGAGTCGACTTTCTCCGCCGCCAAGGACTACGTTTCCTCGCTGGAAAAGACCATTACCGTCGCCGAGGACTTCCCCGCCTTCATCGTCAACCGCATCCTGCTGCCGATGATCAACGAGGCGATCTACACGCTCTATGAAGGCGTCGGCACCGTCGATGCCATCGATACCGCCATGCGCCTCGGCGCCAACCACCCGATGGGCCCCCTGCAACTCGCCGACTTCATCGGCCTGGATACCTGCCTGTCGATCATGCAGGTCCTGCACGACGGCCTCGCCGATTCGAAATATCGTCCCTGCCCGCTGCTGGTGAAATATGTCGAAGCCGGCTGGCTCGGCCGCAAATCCGGCCGCGGCTTCTACGACTACCGCGGCGAAGTGCCGGTTCCGACACGGTAATTTTTGCGGTGGCCTCCGGGCCGACCCTCCTGGTTCGAGGCCCTACCGCCGCCGCTACGCGCTGGCGCCAGCTCACCTCGCCATGAGGGCGGGACAAAGCCACCCGCCAACCGAACGGATGGTGTTGAAAATGGCGGAAGTTTCATCAAGCGTAATAGGTCAGCCCTCACCCGGAGGTGGGAGCGCAGCGACCCTCGAAGGGCGAGGCGGATGATCGAGCAAAGAGACCGCTCAAATCCCCGCAGCCGCCTTCACCAGGTTCTTGGCGTCCTCGCTGTCCCAGGCGGCCGGGCCGTTCATGGCAGATAGCAGGCAGCCCTTGCCGTCGATGAGCAGCGTCACGGGCAGGCCGAAGGCGAGGCCCTGCTTTTTCAGCACGTTGAACACGCCCATGGTGTTGTCACGATAGTAGCCGAGCTTGTCGATCGCATATTCCGTACGGAAGGCTTTCGGCTTTTCCTCGTCGCCGGTGTCGATGTTGATGGCGACCACCTCGAACTTGTCGTTGCCGGTGCTCTTTTCGAGCGCGTTCAGCGCCGGCATTTCCTCGCGGCACGGCACGCACCACGTCGCCCAGACGTTGAGCAGCACGGTCTTGCCGGCGAAATTGCCGATCGACAGCGGTTGCCCCTCGGCTCCCTTGAAGGAAACATCCTTCAGCGAAATCGGCGCCGGCGGCAGGCTCATGGCGGCAACCTGGCCCTTGGTGAAGGGGGTCAGCGCCGCGGCGCGATCCTTGGCCGATCCGCATTGATCGGCGGAGGCCGTTTCACCAATGCCATTGCCATACCCCGCCTCCTTCACGTATACCGCTGCCGCGCCGGCAATGACCCCAGCGACGGCGGCGAGCAGAACGAGTTTCATGGACGGCAGACCGAACGGCTTCTTTGCTGTCATTACATTCTCCAGGTGGGCATCTCATGACTGACGGCACGGACACCAAATCCTCCAACCAGATGTGGGGCGGGCGTTTCGCTTCCGGCCCCGCGGCAATCATGGAGGAGATAAATGCCTCGATCGGTTTCGACAAGAAGCTGTTTGCACAGGATATCCGCGGCTCAATCGCGCATGCAAGCATGCTCGCCCATCAAGGCATCATTTCAACCGAGGATAAAGACAAGATCGTTCACGGCCTGAACACGATCCTGTCAGAGATCGAGAGCGGCAATTTTGAGTTCTCCCGCCGTCTCGAAGACATTCACATGAACATCGAGGCGCGGCTCGCGACCCTGATCGGCCCGGCCGCCGGGCGCCTGCACACCGCCCGTTCGCGCAACGACCAGGTGGCGCTCGATTTCCGCCTCTGGGTGAAGGAAGAGCTGCAGAAGTGCGAACAGGCGCTGACCGGGCTGATCGCCGCCTTCCTCGACCGTGCCGAAGAACATGCCGAAACCGTCATGCCGGGCTTCACGCATCTGCAAACCGCGCAGCCCGTCACCTTCGGCCATCATTGCATGGCCTATGTCGAGATGTTCGGCCGCGACCGTTCGCGCGTGCGCCACGCCATCGAACATATGGACGAATCGCCGATCGGCGCGGCAGCTCTTGCCGGGACCGGCTTCCCGATCGACCGCCACATGACGGCCACCGCACTCGGCTTCCGCGAGCCGACCCGCAATTCGATCGACACCGTCTCCGACCGCGATTTCGCGCTCGAATTCCTGTCGATTGCCGCCATATCAGGCATGCATCTGTCGCGGCTGGCCGAGGAAATCGTCATCTGGTCGACGCCGCAATTCGGCTTCGTGCGCCTTTCGGACTCCTTCTCCACCGGCTCCTCCATCATGCCGCAGAAGAAGAACCCGGATGCCGCCGAGCTCGTGCGCGCCAAGACCGGCCGCATCAACGGCTCGCTGGTGGCGCTGCTGACCATCATGAAGGGCCTGCCGCTCGCCTATTCCAAGGACATGCAGGAAGACAAGGAACAGGTGTTCGATGCCGCCGAAAGCCTGGAACTGGCGATTGCCGCCATGACCGGCATGATGCGCGACATGACGATCAACACCGCCCGCATGAAGGCCGCTGCCGGCTCCGGCTACTCCACCGCCACTGACCTTGCCGACTGGCTGGTGCGCGAGGCGGGACTGCCGTTCCGCGATGCCCATCACGTAACGGGGCGTGCCGTGGCGCTTGCCGAAAGCAAATCCTGCGAACTGGCGGAGCTATCGCTGGAAGACCTGCAGGGGATCCACCCTGCCATCACCGAAAAGATCTTCGACGTGCTGACGGTGGAAGCCTCGGTCGCCAGTCGCAAGAGCTTCGGCGGCACGGCGCCGTCCGAGGTGCGCAAGCAGATCGCCTTCTGGCGCGGCCGCAACTGAGACGACACGAAACGCACTCAAACAATCGGGGTGCACAAGCGCCGGAAACTTCGCTAAGAAGAGTGACTTTCGCGCTGGAACCGGATGATTTTAGGNNCCTAAAATCATCCGGTTCCAAAATCAAAGAAGTCGGGCATGATGCCGTCCGCAAACCGCTCGCACTTTTCGTCATCATGCTCCAGTCGCCCAAGAGGATTTCGATGCAGATCAACATGCCGCATATCGTCCGCCTGACCGTCGTGCTTTCGGTCGTCGGCCTTGCCGTCGTCGGATGTGGCCGCAAAGGCGATCTCGATCCGCCGAGCGCATCGGCGACCAAGGGTGGCGACGTCAGCAAGCCGACCAAGCAGCCGGGCACCGAAGACAAGAAGTTCTTCCTCGATCCGCTTCTCTAATTAGGCATTCGCCGTGAACCATTTTCAGTATCGCGACGGCATCCTCTACGCCGAGGATGTTCCGGTTCCCGAGATCGCCAAGGCGGTCGGCACGCCTTTCTACGTCTATTCGACGGCAACGCTTGAGCGCCACTACCGCGTCTTCGCGGAAGCCTTCGGCGATGTCGATGCCATGGTCTGCTATGCCATGAAGGCCAACTCCAACCAGGCAGTACTGAAGACGCTCGGCCGGCTCGGCGCCGGCGTCGACGTCGTTTCCGTAGGCGAGCTTAGCCGCGCACTGGCAGCCGGCATTCCCGCAAACCGCATCATGTTCTCCGGTGTCGGCAAGACGGCACAGGAAATGGACGTGGCGCTGGAAGCCGGCATCTACTGCTTCAACGTCGAATCCGAGCCGGAACTGGAAGTGCTGAACCAGCGCGCCGTCCGCGCCGGCAAGGTGGCGCCCGTTTCCTTCCGCATCAATCCGGACGTCGATGCCCGCACGCATGCGAAGATCTCGACCGGCAAGAAGGAAAACAAGTTCGGCATTTCCTGGGAGCGCGCGCGCGCCGTCTACGACCGCGCCGCCAGCCTGCCGGGCATCGAGGTCACCGGCATCGACATGCATATCGGCAGCCAGATCACCGAGCTGCAGCCGTTCGACGATGCCTTCAAGCTGCTGCGCGATCTCGTGGAGACGCTGCGCGGCGACGGCCACGACATCCATCACGTCGATATCGGCGGCGGTCTCGGCATCCCCTACCGCGACGACAACAATCCGCCGCCGCTGCCGGATGCCTATGCGCAGATCGTCAAGAACCAGCTGCGCGGCCTCAACTGCAGGATCGTCACCGAGCCCGGCCGCCTGATCGTCGGCAATGCCGGCATTCTGGTGACGGAAGTCATCTATGTGAAGGATGGCGGCAACAAGAGCTTCGTCATCGTCGACGGCGCCATGAACGATCTGATCCGCCCGACGCTTTACGAAGCCTATCACGAGATCCGACCGGTTGCGCTCGCCGATGCCAACACCCCGCGCATCAAGGCCGACGTCGTCGGCCCGGTCTGCGAAACGGGCGATTATCTGGCGCTCAACCGCGAGATGGCGATGCCGAAGCCGGGCGATCTCCTTGCCGTCGGCTCCGCCGGCGCCTATGGCGCCGTGCAGGCCGGCACCTACAACAGCCGGCTTCTGGTTCCGGAAGTGCTGGTCAAGGGCAACGAGTTCCATGTCATCCGCCCGCGCGGAACTTATGAACAGCTGATCGCGCTGGACTCGGTTCCGGCCTGGCTTGAGGGATAAGCCGTTTTCAGCGATGAGTTTGAGGCAGGATGGACGGAAAATCCGCCCTGTCCGATCGATCACGTTTCGGCGAAGTCCGGTGAAAAAACGGCCTTTCATGCCGGTTGCCCTCGTCTTCGCCATAAAGAATGTTATCTTTGATCGAGTGGCGTCTCGCCGGGCGCCGAGCGCAGGCGTGTGGGACGCTGCGCCATCCCCAATGGGCCGCCGGAGCCGGATGATTTTAGATCGAACCGATCCGAAATCTGAATCCGCTCTAGAATCAAAGAAGTAGAGCATGATGCCGTCCAAAAACCGCCTGCACTTTTCGGCATCATGCTCCAGAGCGTTTGCGCTTTTCTTCAAATCGCGAAGACGCTCGATCCTTTTGTTATTACGCAGTTCCGAACGGAAAACCGCTACGCAGTTTTCCTGGAATTGCTCTAGCCATCAACGTCAGATCGGGAGAAGACCGGACCGATGACCAGCCCCAGCAACCCCAAGAAGGGCGCTTTCGCCACCCGTCCGGCGTTGGCGCGCATGGTTGCGGTCAAGCGCTTCTTTGCCCGGATCGTGCTGGTCTTGGAGCAGCTCCTGCCGCGGATACTGCTGCCGGCCTCCATTCTTGCGCTGTTCCTGTCTGCTGCCTGGTTCGGGATTTTCCGCGTTGCGCCGGATATTCTCCGCTTCGCGATGCTTGCCGCCTTCGCCGCCGGTTTCATCGTTTCGCTCTATCCGCTGCGTCGCCTGCGCTGGCCGGGCATCGGCGAGGCCGACCGGCTGCTGGAGGAGCGAAACGGCCTAGCGCATCAGCCTGTCACGGTGCAGGAAGACGAGCCGGCGCTCGACACGCCTTTTGCCCGTGCGCTCTGGCGCGAACATCAGACGCGCATGGCGGAGCGCATTGCCGCGCTGGATGCCGGGCTGCCCAGGCCGGATATCGCGCGTTACGACCGCTTCGCGCTGCGCGCCATCCCGGCATTGCTGCTGGTGACGGCCTTCAGCTTCTCCATGTCGAACGGCGGCGGCTCGCTGAGCGACGCGTTCACCGCGCCAACATCTACCTCGAGCAATCCGGACGTCCGCGTCGACGCCTGGGTGACGCCGCCCTATTATACCAGCGAAGCGCCGATCTATCTGACCGGCAACGTTGCCAAAGCCGGCGACAATCTCAACGTACCCCAGTTCTCCGAGCTGACGGTGCGCGTCTCGGGTGCTTCGACGGACGAGAAAGTGTTGTTCCAGGCGACCGGCAGCGACAAGGGCGTTGCAATTCCCGAGCAGGCTGCCGATGCCGACAAGCTGGGCCCCGCCGGCGCAAACCCGGCTGCCCCCCCCGCGGCCGCGCCGGCTGCAAATGCTGGCGGGACCAAGCCGGCTGCCGATGGAATGGTCGCCCGCACCCACGTCCTCAAGCTCGACAAGGGCGGCGAACTGACCGTCAACGGCCGTTCATGGTCCTTCAACGTCGCGGTCGACAAGCCGCCGGAGATTACCTTCGACGGCATTCCGCACGCGACGACCAGCGGTGCGCTCGAACTCGGTTTCCGGGTCAAGGATGATTATGGCGTCGAGGAGGCATATGCCGAAATCGTGCCGGTCGAATCCGATCCCGCCGCAAAGCCGCTCTACGGCCTGCCCGAATACAAGCTGGAAATTCCGCGCCGTGATCGCCGCAACGGCAAGGGTCTGGCAAGCCATGATCTGACGCAGGATCCGCTTGCCGGCAAGCGTGTTCGCATCACTCTCGTCGCGAAGGATGGCGCAGGCCAGACCGGCCGCAGCGCGCCCTATGAGATGGTGCTGCCTTCGCGCAATTTCAGCCAGCCGCTCGCCGCCGCCGTTGCGGAAGAACGTCAGGTCTTCGCACTCGATACCCGTAAGATGCCGGAGGCGATCGAGCTGAACAAGTCGCTGACCATCCGGCCTGAAGAGACGATACCCGACCTCGGAAACTTTCTGGCGATAAAGTCCGCCCTGACGCGCATGAAACTCGCGAGCGGCGACGCGGCGTTGAAGGATACGGCCGATTATCTCTGGCAGATCGCGCTCGGCATGGAAGATGCACAGCTGACGGATGCGGAAAAGGCCCTGCGCGACGCCCAGCAGAAGCTTTCCGACGCATTGCAGCGCAACGCGTCCGACGCCGAGATCAAAAAGCTGACGGACGAGCTGCGCAAAGCGATGAATGCCTATATGAAGGAGCTGGCGGAACGCATGCGCAACATGCCGGCCCAGCCCAACCAGCGCTCCGCCAACATCCTGCGCCAGCAGGACCTACAGCGCATGATGGACCAGATCGAAAATCTCGCCCGCTCCGGCAACCGTCAGGCCGCGCAGCAGATGCTTTCCGAGCTGCAGCAGCTGATGAACAGCCTTCAGGCCGGCAAGCCGCAGCCCGGACAGCAGCAGAACCAGGCGGCGAATGACAAGATGCGCGAGCAGATGGACAAGCTCGGCCGCATCATGCGCGATCAGCAGAAGCTGATGGACCAGACCTTCAAGTTCGATCAGGCCATGCGCGACCGCATGCAGCGCGGCGATCCCAACGAGGATGGCGATGGCCTGATGGATCAGCCGCTGCCTGGCCTGAACGACCCCATGCGGCCGGATATGGGCCAACGGAATCAGGGCCAACAGGATAAGCAGCAGGACCAGAAGGGCAACGATCCGACAAACGGCATGACCGCCGATCAGCTGCGCGATGCGCTGAAGCAACTGCGTCAACAGCAGGACGATCTAGGCAAACAGCTCGGCGAACTCCAGAAGAACCTGGGCTCGCTGGGTATGAAGCCGAACCAGAATTACGGCAAGGCACAGCAGGAAATGAAGGGCGCCTCAGGCCAGCTTGCCGAGGGCAATGGCGAAGGCGCCGTCCAGGGCCAGGGACGCGCTCTGGATGCACTGCGCAAGGGCACCCGCGAGATGATGAACCAGCTCATGGCCCAGATGCAGCAGGGTCAAGGCCAGGGTCAGGGGCAAATGCCGGGACAGATGGGCCAGGGAGGCCAGAACGGGCGCGATCCGCTCGGCCGGGGGCGCAATGACAGTAGTTTCGGGGATAATCCCGATAACAATATGGTTCCGGATATCATCAAGGCCCAGCGCGCCCGCGAAATTCTAGATGCCATTCGCGAACGGCTGAGCAACAATCCTACATTCAATGAAGAACGACGTTATCTGGAGCGCCTGCTGAATCTGGCGCAATAAACCGGATGCAACGGCTCAGGCCGCCAGCGCGCGGGCGACGGCCTTGCGGATTTCAGGCAATGCGAAGGGCTTGGCGACGACGTCTACGATCTTTTCCATCAGGTCGTCGGCGCGCTCGCGCTGCTCCGCATAGCCGGTCATCAGCAGGATCTTCATCCCCGGGCAGGTCGAATGCGCCTGATGGGCAAGCTCGATGCCGTCCATCACCGGCATGCGGATATCCGACAGCAGGAGGTCGTAGCCGCCCAGCTTCAGCTTCTCCAGGCCTTCCGCGCCGTCAGCCGCCTCCTCGGTCTCGTGACCGTCCAGGCGCAGCGCGCGGGCGACGAAGGTGCGAAGGGAATCTTCGTCTTCCGTGATCAGAATTTTTGCCATGGTCCTTGCTCCGTGGTCCGTCATGTTCCGCGACCGAAATCACCAGAATTCCGTTTGCGATAGGTAAACGGCGGACAGGCGATTAGGCTCCGTGGTTAACGAGTCGTCATCGTTGAAGCAAAATGGAACAGGCGGGCACGCCGCCCGCACCAACCGGGATTAACCTGAATCGCGAGAAACAAACGAATGGAGCAGCCGGCGGTTCCGCGAGGCGCGGAACGACTTTAGACAGCGTCACCCGTAACGACGCCGACGAACGGCAGTTCGCGGAAGGCGTAGGCGACATCCATGCCATAGCCGACGACGAAATAATCGGGGCATTCGAAACCGACGTAATCGGCTTCCAGCTCTTCCTGGCGCTTGACGCTCTTGTCCAGCAGCACAGCCAGCGTGACGTTGCGGGCGCCGCGCTCATAGAGCAGTTCCTTGGCGAAACGAAGCGTGCGGCCCGATTCCAGGATATCGTCGATCAGCAGGACATCGCGATCCTTCACGTCGCTGTCGATATCCTTGACGATGCGAACGCCCTGGGAAACCGTGCCGGCGCCGTAGCTCGAAAGAGTGATGAATTCGACCTCGGGCGCGAGCCCGGTCTCATGCAGCGCGCGCAACAGGTCCGCCGCGAAAATGAACGAGCCCTTGAGAACTGCGATGACGAGGAGATCTTTCGTCGGCCCCTTGGCGATTTCCTTCGCCAGGGCCTGATTGCGCTCGGCAATCTGCTCGGCAGTGAAAAGCGGCTCGATATTCTTCCCGCGTACGACAGGCATTGATTGGTATGCTCCATGGCTGCGCGGCCCATGGCCGCCGATCAAGCCTTAGCCCGTAGCATAATCAACAGGCCCGACACACCCCCTAAGGCATGAAGGAAAGCCGAACATCCGGCGTTTTTCCACCGGGATGCTGCAATCGCGTCGAGAATCCGCGGCTTTCGTGCGGCCCGAGGCGGTCGATCGGCGTGTCCACGATGACGCTCCTCACCAGCTGATCGCCGGCGAAGAGATCGGCCCGCACCTGCGGAATGGAAAGGGTGGCGCCGCTGTCGTTTTCGATGATGCCGTTCAGCTTCAACACGCGCAGGCCGTTCTCGTCACGCGGTGTCAGCGTCACATGCGAGAATTGCAGCGGTTCGTCCGCCGCCTCGGCCGGCGCGCGGGAAAAGCCGGAAAACCCGCCGGAAATGCCGAAGATCAATATCGCAAGCGCGACGATGAGCGCCACGAAACTGCGCCGCGACGCCTGCTGCAAAACGTCTTCGATGCCGCGCAGAACGGACAGCATCCGCGAGACGGCCGTCTTGCGCGTTACCGGCTGCGGCCGCGATGGGGAGCGTCCGCCATAGCGCATGTTGACAGCGGATGCGGCTCTTCCGCGCGGGCTGGAGACGGTCACGAATTCGGCATCGACGATATCGGGCTTCGGTGCCGCGAAACGATGCGCCTGGCCCGCACCCGACCCGCGTTCGGGCGGAATAAGGTCATAAACCAGTCCCGCCTGCTGTTGACGGTGGCGAAAAGCGCCCATGACGACCTTCCTTTGCGGTGATCCACATGGTTTCGACGCCCGTTGCCAATCTGGGCATTGAAACGAATCCTGCCCAGTCGTAAATTTTAATGGTTAATGCTTCGCAAAGATCGCCATGAATGGGGCGCCTTTCCAGAAAAATTTACCGGCTGTTAACGCCATTGGTTAACAAGTCGCCTGATTGAACACTGCGGAAGACTGGACTGCCCGTTGATTCACTTTGAGAACGTCGGTTTGCGCTACGGCATGGGTCCGGAAATCCTCCGCGACCTGAGCTTCGACATACCGAGGAAGTCGTTCCAGTTCCTGACCGGCCCTTCCGGCGCCGGCAAGACGACGCTGCTGCGGCTGCTCTTCATGTCGCTGCAGCCGACCCGTGGGCTGATCCGCATGTTCGACCGGGAGATTTCGTCGATCCCGCGCAACGAGCTGCCGCTGCTGCGCCGCCGCGTCGGCATCGTCTTCCAGGATTTCCGGCTGCTCGAGCATCTCACGACCTACGAAAACGTCGCCCTCCCCCTGCGCGTGCGCGGCAAGGACGAAAGCTCCTATCGCACCGACGTATTGGAGCTGTTGAAATGGGTCGGCCTCGGCGAGCGCATCAACGTGCTGCCGCCGGTTCTCTCGGGCGGCGAAAAACAGCGTGCCGCCATTGCGCGCGCCCTCATCGACCGCCCCGAAATCCTGCTCGCCGACGAGCCGACGGGCAATGTCGACCCGCCGATGGCGCGTCGCCTGCTCAACCTGTTTCTGGAGCTCAACCGGCTCGGCACCGCGGTCGTCATCGCCACGCACGATCTCGGCCTGATGGACCAGATCGAAGCCAGGCGCATGATCCTATCCGGGGGGCATCTCGAAATCTATGACTGAGCCCGGCCCCCGCAGAACCAACCCGAGCCCCAGGGCTCCGCAGGCAAGCCAAGCGCCCGCAACGCCGGCGGAGCGCAAGCGGCCGGAAATGCGCGTGCGGCCGACCGGCCCGATCGTGCCCTCCTCCAATATTCAGGGCAATGCGCTGATCGTCGTCATCGCCATCATGGCCTTTCTCGCCTGCCTGACGCTTGGCGCCGTCAGCATGGTGCGGGCAACGGCTGCAAGCTGGGAAAGCCAGATTTCCCGCGAGATCACCATCCAGGTCAAGCCGGACGATAACCTCGACATGGAAAAGACGCTTGCCAGCGCCCGCGATATCGCGCTCAGCTTCGTCGGCACCAAGTCCGGCCAGATCGTCGACGAGGCCGCCACCGCGCGCCTGCTCGAGCCGTGGCTCGGCGCCGGCCTCGATATCAAGGAACTGCCCGTTCCCCGCCTCGTCATCATCACCATCGACGAAACGCATCCGCCTGACTTCGAGGCCATGCGCAGCCTGCTCAAGGCGCAGATCCCGCAGGCGACGCTGGACGACCACCGCACCTGGGTCGACCGTCTCGTCTCCATGGCGCATACGACCGTTCTGATCGGCACCGGCGTCCTGCTGCTGGTCTTCACCGCCATGGTCCTGACCGTGGTCTTCGCCACGCGCGGCGCGCTCTCGGGCAATCGCCACATCGTCGAGGTATTGCATTTCGTCGGCGCCGAAAGCACCTTCGTCGCCAATGAATTCCAGAAGCATTTCCTGAAGATCAGCCTCAAGGGATCGGCGGCCGGCAGCGCGCTGGCCGCCCTGTTCTTCGCCACCGCCGGCCTCCTGCAAAGCCACACGATCGCCACGCCGCAGACCGATCAGGCAACGGCGCTTTTCGGAACCTTCTCCGTCGGCGCGCTCGGCTACCTCGGCATCCTCGCCACCATGATCATCATCGCGCTGCTGACCACGCTCACGGCGCGCTTCACCGTGATGCGCACGATTTACGAGATCGATCTGATCCGTTCCGACCCCGGAAGGACGGACAGTGTCCCAAGTTGATGCCGCGGCGATGTTTTTTTACCGTTCGCCAGCCCGTTCCTTGCCGCAATTGTCGTATAGTACCGAATCATGAGCATGGATCTGACGACTCGCAAGACCGTGAGTTCGCAGGCGCTGCGGGTACGAACCCGCGGCGACGGACCTGTGCGACGCAGCCTCTTCCGGCGTTTCCTGCGCTGGGGCGGCTTCGGGTTCATCATCTTCGTCGCCATTATTTTCGGCGGCTTCCTGCATTTTGCCGATTCGATCACCACCTTGAAACCGCCGCCGGACCCGAAGGCCGATGCCATCGTGGTGCTGACGGGCGGCTATCAGCGGATCGATCAGGCCGTCGAGTTGCTGCGCACCGGCGCGGGCAACCGCCTGCTGATCTCGGGCGTGCATCCGACCACGACGCCGTCGCAGATCCGCAAGCTGACGCAAAGCCCCGCCAATCTGTTCAACTGCTGCGTGGATGTCGGCTATGACGCGCTCGACACCATCGGCAATGCCCGCGAGGCGGCGAAGTGGATTCATGCCCGGGGCTACAAGAGCGTTCTGGTGGTGACGAACAACTACCACATGCCGCGCAGCCTCGCGGAACTGAAATATGTCGATCCGTCGACCGATTTCATTCCTTATCCGGTCGTCAACTCCGACCTGAAGACCAAGAACTGGTTCACGGATCCGAATGCGCTGCGCACGATGATCTACGAATATGCCAAGGTCCTGCTCGCCGGGGCCCGCAATATTACGGGCCTTGGACGACCGACGGGCCTGCGCTCTCGGCAACCGACCGATGAAGACGAGTAAGACGCGAAACCACGCACGCACCGACTTTTTATTGACGGTATAATCGTGTAGGCAAACCTTCGGATGCCGGCGCAAGCCGGTGCGTTGGGAAAGCCTCGATGATTATCTTGCGTTCGATCCTGTTCAATACAGCCTTCTATGCCAATCTGATCATTCGCATGATCGTGTTGACGCCGATCTATTTCCTGATGCCGCGCAAGGCCGCCTACGCGATCCCCAAGGCATGGGCGAAGTCCAGCACATGGCTGATGGCAAAGATCGTCGGCACCACCTTTGAGATCGAGGGGCTGGAGAATATCCCGAAAGGCAGCTTCATCTTCGCGCCCAAGCATCAATCCTTCTGGGATACGTTCGCGCTGCTGCCCTATCTCGACGATCCGGTCTATATCCTGAAGCGCGAGCTTTTGTGGATTCCGCTGTTCGGCTGGTATGCGAAGAAGCAGCGCATGATCCCGGTGGATCGCAGCGCGCGCGGCAAGGTCATGTTCGACGTCCTGAAGCGCACCCGCGAAGAGCTCTCCACAGGCCGCCAGCTCATCATCTACCCCGAGGGCACGCGCCGACCGCCGGGAGCGGAACCCGTCTACAAATACGGCATTGCCCGCATGTATCGCGACCTCGGAATTCCCGTCGTCTCGGTCGCCATGCATCCCGGCCTCTTCTGGCCGCGCCGCACCTTCCGCAAATATCCCGGCCATATCAAGGTGCGAATCCTGCCGCCGATCGAGCCCGGCATGGATCCCGATGCCTTCTTCGCGCGCCTGATCGAGGAAACGGAAAAGGCCAGCGACGAACTTCTGGTCGAGACGATCGCCGAAAACCCGCATCTGCCCGTTCCTCCGACGGCGGCCCGGCGGCTGGCCGAAATCGGCAAGGCGAAGCCGGTCACAGCCGTGGTTTGAGCCCGCACGGCAGCGCCCGACGCGCAGAACGGGATTCAGGACGCCTTTCGCATCCGCTCCACTTCGCCGGCGACCTCCTCCAGCCAGTGATCGCGGATGCCCATGTCGCGCAGATGCGTCAGCGTGTTGAAGACATAGGCATCGTTCGGGCCGGAGCGTCCGCTCGCCGACTCCACCACATGGGCCGCCTCGAGCGCATCCAGCGCGCCGGCATATTGCCGATGGCTGCGGTCGACGACATAGGTAACGGCGGTCACGCGCCGTCCGTCGGCAAGCCGGATCTGCAGCGTCTTTTCCAGATAGACGTTGGTGACGAGCTCGCGCTCGCGCAGATAGGCAAGCACTTCGTCCCAGGCGGCGGTCGGCACGCGAAAGGCCATGCCGCGGCAGGAGCCGCCGCGATCGAGGCCGAGGACGAGACCTGGGCTTTCTTCGGTGCCGCGATGGACCCAGGAACGGACGCAGAGCGAACGGCGATACCCGAAAATCAGGGCCTCGGCCCGTTCCTCATAACCAAAGCCCGGATTCCACATCAGCGATCCGTAGCCAAACACCCAAAATTCGTCCATATCCAACGCCAAATCACTGTGAAGCTTCAGTCCAACCATTGGAGAACAACATGGCAGCGTCAAGCCAGAGCGTAACGACCGGTCGAGGCAGGCGTCTGTGGTTCATCCTGTTGGGACTGGTGGTGGTCCTGGCCAGTCTTTATACCGGCGGCTGGTACTATGCGACCAGTTTCGTCAGGGCGAACGTCCTCAAGGCGCTCGGCCAGCAGAACGGCGCCAGCGTTGCCGGCAAATGCGAGAACATGGCCTTCAACGGCTTCCCCTTCTCCATCGGCCTGACCTGCGACACGGTGACTGTCGACAATCAGACGCGCGGCGTCTCGGCCAATTTCGACATGCTCAACGCCTCCGCGCCGGTCTTCCAGCCCAACCATGTCAGCTGGAGCCTGAAATCGCCGGCCGAATTGCGCACCACCGCAGGCCTATCCGTGTCGGCCGAGTGGACCGACCTGCAATCCAGCCTCGTCGCCAAGGGCCGCGGCGTCGCACGGAGCGAAACCGTCATCGACGGGCTTAAGGCGGGCATCGTCTCCTCCGTCACCGGCCAGAGCGTCAACGTGACCGCCGCCCATACCGAGATGCATGCCAGCCAGAACGGCAACGATCTGGATTTTGCCATCGGCGTCGAAAATGCCAATACCGTCATCAAGGATTTCCCGCAGACCCTGCCGACCGCATCGAGCAGCGCCAGCGTGACCCTATCCGGCAAGGCCGGCCTGCTGGACGGCAGCGACCGCGAGGGGCTTCGCGGTGCCGCGGGCGTGCTGCACCAGGCCGTCATCGATATCGGCGACGGCCGCATCATGACGCTTTCCGGCCCCTTCAGTTTCGACGACGACGGCTTTCTGTCCGGCCAGTTCAAGCTGGAAATCAATCAGATCGGCCCTTGGGGCGACAGCCTGACGACGACGCTTCCCGCCGCCAAGAGCATCATCAAGACGGCGACGAAGATGCTGAAGGCGCTCGCCAGCGGCGCGGACAAGGTCTCCGTCGATCTCACCGCCGATCGCGGCCGCCTGTCGCTCAGCGGCTTCATTCCGCTCGGCAAGATCCCGCCGATCTGAGATCGCTATCCCCTTCGGGCGTTGGAGATGTCCTTCAGAAAAAATATCTCCGGGCTCGGCTGGACGATACGAAGGTCGATGCTGCCGGCGGCCTTGAAGCCGTTGCGGCGGTGCCAGGCTTGCGGCCCGGCTTCCGCCCATTCGCTCGACGTCATCAGATGCCGCGCCCCCGCTTCGATCATGGCGCTCTCCCATGCGCGGAACAGCGCCGTGCCGATGCCGGCGCGCTGGTGCGACGGCAGCACGCGGATCATGTCCATATAGGGTATCTTGCCCCAAAAGAGGCTGAATCGCAGGAAACCGGCGCGTTCGCCCTCCCGCTCGGCCACGAAATATTCGCCGAACGCGATGCAACGTCTGATCCAGCCCTCACCGACGTCATCGTGCTCGATGAGCCAGGACATATCTTCGGAGCATCCGCGTCTGGCGATCACCGGCGGCCCTCCATCGCGTGAAGATGCCTATTCCTTCGTATCCAGGGCATGTCGGCCGAAGTCCGGCGCGTCGACGTCCTGACCGGCCTCGACGATCGAACGGCGGATGGCGCGGGTACGGGTGAACAGGTCGAAAATCTTGTCGCCTTCGCCCCAGCGGATGGCACGCTGCAGCGATGCGAGGTCTTCCGAGAAGCGGGCGAGCATTTCCAGGATGGCATCGCGATTGTGCAGGCAGACGTCGCGCCACATGGTCGGATCGGAGGCGGCAAGGCGGGTGAAATCCCGGAAGCCGGAAGCGGAATATTTGATGACTTCCGACTCGGTCACCGTCTCCAGATCGTCGGCGGTGCCGACGATGTTGTACGCGATCAGATGCGGCAGGTGCGAGACGATCGCCAACACTTTGTCGTGATGTTCGGGATCCATCTCGTCGACGCGGGAGCCGAGCGTTTCCCAGAAATCGCGAAGCCGCTTGATCGCGGCCTGATCGGTGCCGGGAACAGGCGTGAAGATGCACCAGCGCCCTTTGAACAGCCCCGGGAAACCCGCATCCGGGCCGGATTTTTCCGTGCCCGCCAGCGGATGACCCGGAATGAAATGCACGTTGGAAGGCATATGCGGCTGCATCTGCGCGATGACCGATGCTTTCGTCGAACCGACGTCGGTGACGATGGCGCCCGGCTTCAGGTGCGCGGCGATATCCTTGGCGACGCTCTCCGATGCTCCGACCGGCACCGAGACGATGACGAGGTCGGCGTCCTTCACCGCTTCGGCCGACGACGGCGTGTAGCGGTCGCCAAGTTGTAGTTCCTCAGCACGCTTCAGGGTCTCGGCGCTACGCGTGGAGACCACCACTTCCTTGGCAAGGCCCAGCCTCTTGAGATCATGGGCGATGGATGAACCGATGAGACCGATGCCGATCAGCGCGATACGGTCGAACTGGATGCCGCTCATGCCTTGCGCCCCATGAACTCGGTCAGGGCGTCGACGAAGCCGAGATTGGCTTCATCGGTGCCGATGCTCATGCGCAGCGAATTCGGGAAGCCATAGGCCCGCACGGCCCGGACGATATAGCCCCGGCTCGTGAGGAAATCGTCGGCCTCAGCCGCACGCTTGCCGTCGCTGTCGGGGAAATGGATCAGAATGAAATTCGCGACCGATGGCGTCACCTTGAGGCCGATGGCCTCGAGCGCTGCCGTCATCCTGCCGATCCAGAGCGTGTTGAATGCGACGGCCTTTTCCGTGAAGGCCTGATCGCGAATGGCGGCCGCTCCGGCGACGATGGCGGCAGTGTTCATGTTGAACGGGCCGCGAATGCGGTTGATCGCATCGATGATGTCGACCGGACCGTACATCCAGCCGATGCGAAGCGCCGCAAGGCCATAGACCTTCGAAAAGGTGCGGGTCATGACCACGTTCTGGTTGGCGGACACCAGCTCCAGACCGGCCTCGTAGTCGTTGCGGCGGACATATTCGGCATAGGCGGCGTCGAGGACGAGGATGACGTGCTTCGGCAGGCCCGCCTGGAGACGGCGGATCTCGCTGACCGGCACATAGGTCCCCGTCGGATTGCCGGGATTGGCGATGAAGACCATCCTGGTCTTCTCGGTGACGGCGGCGAGGATGGCGTCGACGTCGACGGTGCAATCCTTTTCCTTGACCGTGACCGGCGTCGCACCGGCGGCCATGATCTGGATCTTGTAGACCAGGAAGCCATGCTCGGTGATGATGCCCTCGTCACCGGCGCCGAGATAGGTGTGGCAGAGAAGGCCCAGCAGCTCGTCCGAGCCGTTGCCGCAGAGGATGTTGGCGACATTCAGCCCATGCACGTCGGCGATCGCCTGGCGCAGCTCCCTGGCCTGCCCGTCCGGATAGCGCTCGAGCTGTCCGGCGGCGTTGCGGAAGGCTTCGATGGCCTTGGGGCTGGCGCCGAGCGGCGTCTCGTTCGAGGAGAGCTTGAACACGCGCGCAACGCCCGGCGCATGCTCCTTGCCCGGCACATAGGCAGCGATATCGAGAATACCGGGACGCGGGACGGGCTTGCTCATTTCCATGCTCATGGGATCGACCTTGCGAAGGACCGGAAAATTCCGGCTTTAAACACCCCGTCGCATTAATGCGGATTGACAAATTTGTCGAGTGTCAGGGCTCATACATGAGGCCGATCGCATCAGGTGCCGTCGCGCGTCGTCGGTATGCCGCGCGGCGCAAGCACCGGCACGAAGACACGGCGCGAAGCGCGAACGGCAACGGGCAGCCCCTGATAGAGCCGCTTCTGCGCCTCGACGATGATGACGCCCGAGAAGGCCGGCCACAGGGTACGCCCGACGCGCTCGAAGGCGCGGCGCAAGCGCAGCACGGTGCGCAGCTTCGAGGGCGGAAAGAACAGCGCCTCGGCGGTTGCGCCCGGCGTGAAGTTGGTTTCCCGCAGCAGCGAGGTCAGCTGGCCGCGCGAATAGGGCCGGCCGGAGCCGAACGGCGTATGCTCCATGCGCGCCCAGACGCCGCGGCGGTTGGGCACGGCGATGACGAGCCGCCCGCCCGGCGCCAGCACGCGCCAAAGCTCCTTCAACGTCTCCCGCGGGCTTTCGGCGAATTCCAGCGAATGCACCATCAGCACGCGGTCGATCGAACTGTCCGGCAACGGCAGCTCCTCGTCGAAGATCAGGGCCGTCGACGATGCCGAGCCCATCGGCCAGTTCACCGCGCCCTGTCCCGCCGGCATGAAGGCGAAGGTGCGCTCGGTATCGGCGCGAAAGCGGTCGAGATAGGGAACGGCATAGCCGAGGCCGACGAGCCGCTCCTCCGGCATGCGCGTCCAGATGGAGGAAAGCGCCATGGCAATCGACTGCTCGGCCAAGCGGCCAAGCTCGGAATGATAGAACTGGCGGAGGTCGACGATATCGGCGTGCATCGAAACAAATGTTATCAGCCGAGCGTTGGACTTCAAGGCCGAACGGCTTACATTCTGTAACAACGGAAAAGACGAGGACGATTTCGACCATGAAGCCATTGGAATTAGAGATATTTATCTGCCGGTCCGACAATTACGGCGTCTTGGTCCATGATCCCGAGACCGGCTTGACGGCATCGATCGACGCTCCGGAGGCGGAGGCGATCCTGAAGGCGGCCGATCGCCGCGGCTGGACGATCAGCCACATCCTGACGACCCATCATCACACCGATCACGTCGAGGGCAATCTGGCGCTGAAGGAGCAGTTCGGCTGCGAGATCATCGGCCCCATCAACGAGGCCGTCGCGATCCCCGGCCTCGATCGCGCCGTCGGCGACGGCGATACGTTCGAGTTCGCCGGCCATACGGTCAATGTCATCGAGACGCCCGGCCACACGGCCGGTCATGTCTGTTATCACTTCGTCGACGACAAGCTGCTCTTTGCCGCCGACACCCTGTTTGCGCTCGGCTGCGGCCGCCTGTTCGAGCGCACGCCGGCGGATATGTGGGCCTCGCTGCAGAAGCTCGCCGTGCTGCCGGACGAAACGGCCGTCTATTTCGGCCACGAATATACGCTGTCGAACGCCCGCTTCGCGCTGACCATCGACCCCGACAACGAACGGCTGAAGGCGCGCGCCGCCGATATCGAGGCGTTGAGGGCGCAAGGCAAGTTCACCATCCCGACGACGTTGGCACTGGAGAAAGAGACGAACCCGTTCCTGCGCGCCGCCGATCCGGCGATCCGCCGCCACCTGCTGATGGAAAGCCGCAGCAATGACGAGGTCTTCGCCGAGATCCGCAAGCGCAAGGACAATTTCTGATGCGGGCGAAAGAGATCATCGAAACGCTTTCCATGCAGCGGCATCCGGAAGGCGGCTGGTACGTGCAGACCTTTCGCGACGAAAACGGCGGCGCACGCGGCCACTCCACGGCGATCTACTATCTGCTCGAGGCCGGCGAGCGCTCGCACTGGCACCGGGTTCGCGATGCAGCCGAGGTCTGGCATTACTATGCCGGCGCACCTCTCGCCTTGCATCGCTCCGCCGACGGCACGGCCAGCGAAAGGCTCGTTCTCGGCACGGATCTGGCAAAGGGCGAGCGGCCGCAGGCGATCATTCCGGCCAACTGGTGGCAATCGGCCGAAAGCCTCGGCGAATTCACGCTGGTCGGCTGCACGGTCGCGCCCGGCTTCGAGTTTTCGAGCTTCGAAATGGCCCACCCGGACTGGAAGCCCGCTTCCGGCTGACCCTTTTTACCTTTCATTGACATCAAGCGGGACAGCACGGAGCGCGCAGCCTTGAAAAAGTTCTGCGCCATCTAGCTTTACACGGGGAGAGAGAAGATTGGTCCATTCGGAGGAGGTTTATTCGTGCGTGTGTTGTTTCCTTTGCTCGTCGCGGCGGGCTGCGTCATGAGCGCCCCTGTTTTCGCCCTTGATGCGCCGGCCTCGCCGCCGGCAGACCAGCCGCTGAAAAACTATGTAACGTCCGTCGAAAAGGACGGCTCCATCACCTTCCGCCTGTATGCGCCCTCGGCAAAGGCGGTGTCCGTCGGCCTCGGCTTGCGCGATCCTGTCGCCATGCAGCGCGGCGATGACGGCACATGGAGCCTCAAGACGGAGGCGCTTAAACCGGATCTCTACGAGTATTATTTCAATGTCGACGGCTTTCGCAGCGTCGACACCGGCACGAACGCGCCCAAGCCGCAGCGGCAGGTCAATACCAGCCTCATCCTGGTGCCCGGCAGCATACTCGATACCCGCAACGTGCCGCACGGCGACCTGCGGCTAGTGACACTGCATTCCAGGGCGCTCAATTCGGAACGGCAGATGTATGTCTACACGCCGCCCGGCTACACCGATTCCTCCAGGCCGCTGCCCGTGCTCTATCTCTATCACGGATTTGGCGACACGGTCGGCTCCTGGGTCGCGCAGGGCCGCGCGCCGCAAATCCTCGACAATCTTCTGGCCGAGAAGAAGATCGAGCCGATGATCGTCGTTATCCCGGATACGGAAACCGATGTGCCGGTCGCGATCGCCGAGAATTTTCCCGGCGCGGACCGGCGCGCGAACTTCTATCCGGCGAATGCCGAGGCGGCCGATCGCGAGCTGACAGACGATCTCATCCCATACATGAAGAAGCATTACCGGGTGCGCAACGACGCCGACGGCCGAGGCGTTGCCGGGCTGTCGCAGGGCGGGTATCAGGCCCTCGTGTCGGGCCTTTCGCACCTCGACACCTTCGGCTGGGTCGCAACCTTCAGCGGCGTCAGCACGACGACCGTCCCCAACAAGACCGTGGACGCCGTGCTGAACGAGCCGGAGAAGATCAACAAGGCGCTCCGCAACTTCACGGTGACGGTCGGAAGCAAGGATCAGGTTGTCGGCAAGGATGTCGCCGGCCTCAAGGCGGCGCTGGACGAGAAGAAGATCAAGCACGAGTATCACGAATATCCGGACCTCCAGCACGAAATGGATGTCTGGCGGCCGTCGCTCGTCGCCTTCCTGGAGAAGGTCTTCAAGAAATAGCCGATCGGGAATGCGGCGGAGCTATTCCGCCGCTTCGGCCCGCGCCTGTCCGGCATTGCCCCGGCGCAGGATCATCCGGTGCGCGGCCAGCACCGCGCCGCCGGTCACGAGCAGGCAGGCAAGCGCGATGCCCCAGCTCGGCTCGGCAAAGCCGAACAACGTCAGGATCAGGGTCGACAACAGCGGTGCGGCATAGCTCGCCGCGCCGAGAATCTGGATATCTCCGTTCTTGACGCCGTAATCCCAGGCATAGAAGGCCGCGCCGACAGGAAAGAGGCCGAGGCCGAGTACGGCAATCCATTGCGTCACGCTCTCCGGCCAGATCGTTTCCTCCAGCCCAAGGTGGCAGAAAAGGGAGAGAATGGCAGTGACAAGGCAGAAAACGGTGACGACGTCGGTGGAAACGGCCTCGAAACGGCGCGTGACGAGGGAATAGCCGGACCATGTGAAGGCGCAGAGAAAGGCCGCGCCATAGCCGACGGCATAGGCGCCTTCGAAATGAAAGCCGTTGCGGCCGACGATCAGAAACGTGCCCGCGAGCCCCATCAGAGCGCCGACGATATGATACCAGCGCAGCCGCTCGCCGGGCAGCAGCGCGGAGCCGACGACGATCAGCAGCGGCCAGAGATAGGCGATAAGCCCCGCTTCGACCGCCGGCGCATGGCGCAGCGCCGTGAAATAAAGGAAGTGATAGCCGAAAAGCCCGGCAATTCCCGTTATCCAGACCTTGGCGGGCTGGCGCAGCAATTGCAGGCGCTCAGGCCGCAGCAGAAGCACGGCGATGCCGGGAATGCTGCCGATGGCAAAGCAGATGGCGAGCAGCTGAAAGGGCTGCATCCTGCCGGACGCCACCGTCAAAAGCGCCAGAAACGACCACATCACGATGGCCGAGAAGCCCGTCAATGTCGCGCGAAACGTCAACCCTGCCCCCAAGCTGGCCGCTGCGGACGCCCTCCACCGCTAGCTGCCGTATTTTACAGCCGTAATCGTCACCGTCCCGTATTGTGTGGGTATGCGGACGTAGACCGGAGCATATACGTTCATGGCATCGGCCTTGGCAAACCAGATCTCCATATTGTCGCTCTTGGCGAGATAGAGATAGTCCTTGCGCGTGCCCTTATAGCCGCTCTTCGGCGTGAAGCGCACGGCGCAGGCGATCGTCTTGCCCTTGAAGCCATCCGTCGAGAACGGATGCGATCCCTTCGGCGACAGTTTCAGGTCCATGCGCATCTCGCCGTCGAAGACGGCCAGCGTCTGGTTGCACAGATTGAGGCTGGGCGTGATCGGGAAGATCATGCCGGAAATCGGATCGAGCACCGACTTCAGGTCCGCCTCGGAAAGGGGGATCCAGCTATCCGGTCGCTTCGGCTCCGGCGTGATGGTGTTCGACGTCACGTTGCCGTTGGCATAGGCCACATCGTAGGTGCGCTCCTTCTTGCCGCTCTTGTAGAACAGCGAATAATGCGTCGCCTGCAGCCTGTTTTCGTCGACGACGCCGGTCACGTCCGTCCTGGCATCGATGGAAGTAACAAGATCGGCAAGGCCCGCAGACGTAATATCGCCACGGATGGTGAACTGCTTGCCCGTGACCTCGGTCTTGAAATCCGCCCTGGCGATCGGCAGGCCTGCCAGCGAAACGCGATACCGCGTTTCATGCCGCAGCACGTCGGCCGATGCCATCGATGACATCGACGCAACGATCGCCGAAATAACAAGACACTTGCGAATTTGAACCATGATCAAGGCCTTCAACGAGGATCAGGCAAGATATATAGTGCTTTCCTCGCCTGCTGCGAGCGTCAGAGAACAGCAGCTTTTTGACGGAATTGCGGGAAAACACAAGGTTTGGCTTGACGCGGCCGGGCTCTCTGACTATAGAACCGCAACTTTCCAATTATGGCCTGTTGGATTGCGTGCCGGGTTTTGCCCGGAATGACTATCCGATGGTCAAGAAAAACAAAAGTAGGTGTACCATGTCCCGCATGTGCGAATTGACTGGCAAGGCCGTCCTCGTGGGCAACAATGTCAGCCACGCCAACAACAAGACCAAGCGTCGGTTCCTGCCGAATCTTTGCCAGGTCACGCTGATCTCCGACGTTCTCGGCCAGCGCTATCGCCTGCGCGTTTCCGCTGCAGCGCTCCGCTCTGTCGAACATCGCGGTGGTCTGGACGCTTTCCTGCTGAAGGCAAGCGAAAACGAACTCAGCATGCGCGCTCGCCTGCTGCGTCGCCAGATCGTCAAGAAGTCCGCTGAAGCCGCAGTTGCTGCGTAAGCTCTAGCACTTCGCGATATCATACGGGCTAAGAGGCTTGCACGGATCATATCCGGACAGGCCTTTTTCCATGCCCGGTTTCCTCCAACTGGTGGCATCACCCAGGATAAAAAAATGCTGACGACACGCCATACCCTTATCTACGTTCTGCTGATGACGCTTGTCGTCGTCGCCTCCAACATCCTCGTGCAGTATCCGCTGCAGGCAACGTTCGCCGGCATCAACCTTGCGGATATCCTCACCTGGGGCGCGTTCACCTATCCGGTCGCCTTTCTCATCACCGATCTGACAAACCGCCAGTTCGGCCCGAAGGCCGCGCGCAAGGTGGTGTTTGCCGGCTTCGTCGTCGGTGTGGCGCTATCGTTCTACACGGCACAGCCGCGCATCGCGATCGCCTCCGGCTCCGCCTATCTCGCCGGCCAGCTGCTCGATATCTCGGTCTTCAACCGCCTTCGCCGCATGGCCTGGTGGCGCGCGCCGCTGTTCGGCTCGCTCATCGGCTCGATGCTGGACACGCTGATCTTCTTCTCCTTCGCCTTCGCGCCGTTCTTCGTGTTCTTCGGGCCGAACGATCCCTTCGCGATCGATTGGGCTCCGATCCTCGGCATCTTTTCCGCATCGGCACCCCGCTGGATTTCCTGGGCGATCGGCGACTTTTCGGTCAAGGTGACGGTGGGTCTCGTCATGCTGCTGCCCTATGGCGCACTGATGAACATGCTGAAGCCGATGTCGCAGGCTCCGACAGCCTGAAGGACCGATGATCCGCTGCGCGCCTGCCCGTTGGTGCGCAGCACGCATTCCTGACCTGCGAGAGATACCGGCGGCGGATCGATTCCGCACGAAAACAGCCTAGTTCCGGCTCAAGACGTTTTCATCGTGCAGCTTGAATTCCAGCATCAGGCTGCGCTGCAGGATCGAATGATTGTCGTCCGAGACCAGGATGAGATGAAGCGAGCCATCGGCCGCCTGGAACACGTCCATGCCCTCCATATTGTCGATCTGCTCTCTTGAGCTGGCCTCGAAGATCACCTTGCCGTCGGCGACCGCACCCGGCTTGATATCCGCGCCGGCTATCCGGCGGATTCGGACGCCAAGGCCGTGTATCAGACCGAAGCGGCGCTCCAGCAGCAACAGATCCCCGTCCGGCAGAAAGACGCCGTCGCTGACGTCGTAGCCGCCATAGTGCCGCACGGTGAAACGGCCCTGCAGCGGCCCGTCGAGAATGGCGGCAAGCATGTTGCCCTCGTCGTCCAGGCTGTCTTCCGCGACGATGACGGCGCCTCCTGCAAGCGGGCTCGACTGCGGCGCGATCATCAGCGCCTCGAGGCTGCGATTGGCGCGTAGCTGCCATCGCGGTATCGGCAGCGGCAGCGTACCGTCCGGCGGCGAAATCTCGAAGCCGGGATCGGGATAGGCGTCGACGCGATGATGCTGCTCGTAGCTGACGAGGACATGATTGCCGCGCAGGGCCAGTCCCTCGGCATCCATGCCCCCCTTGCCGGGGTCCGTGCCGCCATAGCGGTCGATCATAGGCATGATCCGCGCATCGCTCACGCCCTTCAGTCGGCCGTTCTCATCCCGCTCGACAGCCCCGGTGAGCCAATGACCGGTATCCAGCACGGAGATGAAATTTCGGTGGTCAGGACGAAAGCGAATAGCGGAGACGGCGCCGAGAAGCGCATTGTCCGAACTGAGCTCAAGGCCGCCAAGAAACTCCAGCGCACCGAAGCGTGTTTGATCGGAGCCGGGCTTGAAGGCGGAAATGATCCTGACGTCGATGGCAGCCGGGCCGCCCTCGTCCGCGTCATTTCCGGAGCTGCAGCCGGCAAGCAGCCCTGCGAGCACGGCGATCAGGCACGCGCAGCTTCTCGAAACCGGCCAATATCGAAGGCCTGCGGAAGAAAGGGGCACCGGCCGCAAGGCCGATGCCGCAAGACGCCTGAGCGGGCTCAGCTTGCGCGGCGCATGCGCGAGCGCGGCATGCTCGTCTGGTCTTCGAACAGCGAAGCGAGCTGCTCCGTCATCGCTCCGGCCAGTTCGTCGGCATCGACGATGGTGACGGCGCGGCGATAGTAGCGCGTCACGTCATGGCCGATACCGATGGCCAGCAGCTCGACGGGCGAGCGCGTCTCGATCTGGTCGATCACGGCGCGCAGGTGCCGCTCCAGATAGTTGCCCGGATTGACGGACAGCGTGGAGTCGTCGACCGGCGCACCGTCCGAGATCATCATCAGGATGCGACGCTGTTCGCGGCGACCGAGCAGGCGGTTGTGTGCCCAGATCAGCGCCTCGCCGTCGATATTCTCCTTGAGCAAGCCTTCGCGCATCATCAATCCGAGGTTGCTGCGAGACCGTCTGTAGGGCTCGTCTGCGGACTTGTAGATGATGTGGCGCAGGTCGTTCAGCCGGCCCGGCGTCTGCGGCTTGCCGCCGGCAAGCCACTTCTCGCGCGCCTGCCCGCCCTTCCACGCCTTGGTGGTGAAGCCGAGGATCTCGACCTTCACGCCGCAGCGCTCCAGCGTGCGGGCCAGGATATCGGCGCAGGACGCGGCAACAGTGATCGGACGGCCGCGCATCGAGCCGGAATTGTCGATCAGCAGCGTCACGACCGTATCGCGGAACTGCGTATCGCGCTCCATCTTGAAGGACAGCGCCTGCATCGGGTCGATGATCAGGCGCGGCAAACGTGCCGGGTCGAGATAACCCTCTTCCAGATCGAAGTCCCAGGAGCGGTTCTGCTGCGCCATCAGGCGGCGCTGCAAACGGTTGGCAAGCCGTCCCACCGCGCCCTGCAGATGCGCAAGCTGCTTGTCGAGGAAGGCGCGCAGGCGTTCGAGCTCGGCCACGTCGCACAGTTCCTGTGCCGTCGTGGTCTCGTCGAACTCCTCCGTATAGACGTGATAGTCGACCTTCTCGTTGAAATCGGCGAAGGGCGTATTCGGACGGCGCGTCTCACCCGGCGTTTCCGAGTCCTCCTCGCCTTCCTCGCTCATATCGTCGTCGGAGATTTCGCCGCCGTCTTCGGTCGCGCCATCCTCCATCTGCTCGTCGGAGGCTTCGCTGTCTTCGGCCGGCGCGGCATCTGAGCCTTCGTCTTCCTTGACGTCGTCGTTATCCTGATCCTCGCCGTTCGGCTTGTCCTCTTCGCTCGGCTGTTCCTCGCTGTCAGGCTCGGATTGCTCGTCGCCATACTCCTCCGCCATCTCCATGGCCGACAGAATATTGCGGACGACGCGGGCAAAGCTCTGCTGGTCGTTGATGGTCGCAAGCAGGTTGTCGAGTTCGCCGCCGGTCTTTTCCTCGATGAAGGGACGCCAGAGGTCGAGCACCTTGCCGGCGCTTTCCGGCGGCTTCTGGCCGGTCAGCTTCTCGCGCACGATCATCGCCATGGCTTCGCCGATCGGCGCATCCTCGCGCCGTTCGATGCCGGAAAAATTCGCCTTGGCGTATTTCTCCGTATTCATCGAGCTGATGTTGGCGGCAACGCCGCTCATGCGCAGCGAGCCGATCGATTCGACGCGCGCCTGCTCGACGGCATCGAAAATGCTGCGGGCATCCGCACCCTGGGGGGCCATGACCGCATGCACGCGGGCATCGTGACAGGCAAGACGCAGGGCCATCGAATCGCCGAGGCCGCGCGTCACCGCCAGCTCATGCGCCGTTGGCCGTTTTGAAAGCTCCGGCAAGCGGATGCGCTCGCCGGTCATTCCCGGGCGTTCGTTGGCAAAGGCCACTTCGACCTCGGCATCGCCGGCGATCGAGCGGACACAGCCGGTGATCGCCCGGCGCAACGGCTCCATGTCCACCGGGGCACCCGGCTTCGCTCTGGAATTATCTCCGCGACCTGACATGATGTGTCGGCTTTTCCTTAGGCTTCGAGCACGATGTTGGCGGCACTTTCCTTCAGCTCGACACCGAAGGCGCGCTGATAATGCTCGGCGACCAACGGACGCTCCAGCTCGTCACACTTGTTGAGGAAGGTGACGCGGAAGGCGAAGGCGACATCGCCGAAGATTTCGGCATTCTCGGCCCATGTGATGACCGTACGCGGGCTCATGACGGTCGACAGGTCGCCGTTCATGAAGGCCGCACGCGTCAGGTCGGCGACGCGCACCATCTTGGAGACCGTGTCGCGGCCCTTGTCGTTGCGGAAGGACTTCACCTTCGCCAGCACGATGTCGACTTCGTTGTTGTGCGGCAGGTAGTTCAGGGTCGTCACGATGGACCAGCGGTCCATCTGCGCCTGGTTGATCTGCTGCGTGCCGTGATAGAGGCCGGTCGTGTCGCCGAGGCCGATGGTGTTGGCGGTCGCGAACAGGCGGAAGGCCGGGTGAGGACGGATGACGCGGCTCTGGTCGAGCAGCGTCAGGCGGCCCGACGATTCCAGCACGCGCTGGATGACGAACATCACGTCGGGGCGGCCGGCATCGTATTCGTCGAAGACGAGCGCGACATTGTGCTGATAGGCCCAGGGCAGGATACCGTCCTTGAATTCCGTGACCTGCAGGCCGTCCTTGACGACGATCGCATCCTTGCCGACGAGATCGATACGGCTGACATGGCTGTCGAGGTTGATACGCACGCAAGGCCAGTTGAGGCGAGCGGCAACCTGCTCGATATGAGAGGATTTGCCCGTGCCGTGATAGCCCGAAATCATCACGCGGCGGTTGTGCGCGAAGCCGGCGAGGATGGCGAGCGTGGTCTCGCGGTCGAAGAGATAGTCCGTATCCAGATCCGGCACGTAGGCGCTGCCCTGGCTGTAGGCGGGAACGCGAATGTCGGAATCAATGCCGAAAACGTCACGGACCGAAACGGTGGTGTCGGGAACTTCGGAAATATCAAGGTCAATCTTGCTCATCATGTCTCCAGGGCGGGTGCTCTCACCCTGCCATATCAAACTCATCCGCCTTATCCGAAACGCCGCGGCTTTTTGCCCGCATCCGCTCGGTCGGAACAGCGGCGATACTTCTCCGGGACTAAAGCAAAATCTCGGCGCGATGAAATGATCGCTTGCGAGCATCCTTGAACAGAGTCCCGGACAAGAAACGCCGCGTCCGGAAAGTTGGCCGAGGTGCAGCCAGCCAAATGCGCACCCTGCCGCGGTTACCCGCAGCTTCAGCCGATTTGGACCATACCTGATTGAAGGCGGAGAGCAAGGACAGGAATTAACAAAAACCGTTCTGTTTCAATAATTGATAGGCCTGAATGACCGCGCGGAAGCGCTCCTCGGAGCCGCGATCGCCGCCATTGGCGTCGGGATGGTGCATTTTGACCAATTCCTTGTAGCGGCGCTTGATTTCCGGCGCCGTGGCGGCAGCGCCAAGCCCCATGGTGTCGAACGCCTTCGCTTCGAGCGTTTTCAGCTTGCGCTGCTGTGGGAAACGCGGCCCGCGCCCCTGTCCCTCCCCTTCCTTGACGAAGCCGAAGGGGTCTCGCACGCGGGAATAACTGCCGGAGCGGACATCGGAATGAAGCGGACTGTTCTTGGCGGCCTTGTTGACCCCGACCGTCCAGGTCGGACGGTGGCCCGTAATGGCTTCCTTCTGGTAGCGCGCGATCTCGCCGTCCGAGAGGCCGGAAAAATAATTGTAGCCCTTGTTGTATTCCTTGACGTGCTCGAAGCAGAACAGGAAGAACTGCCCTTCCGCATTGCGCCCGACAGGGGCGCGATGCGTACCGTGCTTGTCGCAGCCGTCCCACTGGCACGTCGGCGGCCCCTGCTCGGGCTCCTGCGCGCGCTTGCGGCGGGTACGGATGCGATCGAAATATTTTGAATCAAGTCTCATAGCGCCCTAATTATGGGGCCTCGATTACCCCACAACAAGAATTGACAAATGGGAATGTTGCAGGCTTTGTGGGAGCCTTTTTTTCGCAACGGAGGTCGACGCGGGAATATGGAAACGACACTTAAATCCCGCATCGAGAAGAAGCTCGGGGATGCCTTCGCGCCCGAGCGCCTGGTCGTCATCAATGAAAGCCATCTGCATGCCGGCCACCAGCCCGACATGACCGGAACCGGCGAGACTCATATAAGAGTTCGCATCGTCTCCGCCAAGTTCGCGGGAATGCCGCGCCTGGCGCGCCACAGGGCAATCAACGAGCTTTTGAAGCCCGAACTGGATGCCGGGCTGCATGCGCTGGCGGTAGAGCCTGCCGCGCCGGGCGAAGCCGTGCGCTGGTAGCGCTGCGGGAGGCAGCCTATTCGGGCTTTGCCTCTTCCGTCTCGGCGGGGCGGATGCGCAGCTTGGTGATGCGATTCTTCTCCCGCTTCATGACGATGAAGCGCTTGCCGTAGAAGGTGAAGGCCTGGCGCTCTTCCGGGATGGTCATCGATTCGTGGATGACGAGGCCGGCGATCGTCGTCGCCTCCTCGTCGGGCAGGTCCCAGTCGAGCGCGCGGTTGAGATCGCGAATCGGCACGACGCCGTCGACGACGATCGAGCCGTCGGCCTCCTGACGTACGCCCTGGATATCGAGGTCGTGCTCGTCGGCGATATCGCCGACAATCTCCTCCAGGATATCTTCCAGCGTCACGATACCCTGCACCTCGCCATACTCGTCGACAACGACGGCAAAATGCTGCTTGCGGCGCAGGAAGGCGTTGAGCTGGTCCTCGAGATTGGTGCTGTCGGGCACGAACCAGGGCTTTTGCGCGATCTTGACGATGTCGAGGTTTTCCGGCTCGACATTCGGCTCCGCCAGGGCTCTCAGCAGATCCTTGGCGTGGACGACGCCGATGATATTGTCGATCGAGCCGCGCCAGAGCGGCATGCGCGTATAGGGACTGTCGAGGATGGCGCGCACCACCACTTCGGGCAGGTCGTCGGCGTTGATGGCGCGCATCGCCGTGCGGTGCACCATGATATCGGAAAGTTCGAGCTCGCCGAGATCGAGCACGCCGCCCAGCCGGTCGCGGTCGGCCTTGACCACCGATCCCTCGCGATGAAGCAGGTCCACAGCGCCGCGCAACTCCTCATGCGCCGACAGCATCGACACTTCCTTGGAGAGATTGATGCCGAACAGGCCCAGGATCCAGCGGACGATGGCGTTGACGAAACTCGACACGGGGCCGACGACGGCGACGAACAGCCGCACGATTCCCGCGACATTGAGCGCAAACCGATCCGGCGTCGAAATCGCCCAGCTCTTCGGCAGGACTTCGGCGAAAATCACGAGGATGACGGTCATGGCCGCCGTCGCCAGCGCGACGCCGGAATTGCCGAACAGGCCGAGGAAGACGCTGGTCGCCAGCGAGGAAGACAGAATGTTCGCGAGGTTGTTGCCGATCAGCAAGGCGCCGATCAGCCGGTCGCGGCGCTCGATAAGACCGCGCACCACGCCGGCGCGTTCGTCGCCGTTGGCTTCCAGCGTGTGGATGCGGGTGCGCGAGACGGCGGTGAGCGCCGTCTCCGATCCCGAAAAGAAGGCTGACAGCAGCACGAGCACGATGATCGAGGCGATCTCGGGCCAATATTCGAACAATACAGCCAGCGTGCCCTCGACCGTCATCAGGGATGTTTTTCCTTGAGGAAGCTCAGGACTTCGGAAGACGGCACGTCGTCCGCAACGAAGGACTGGCCGATGCCATGGGTCAGGATGAAGGTGAGCTTGCCGCTCTTGACCTTCTTGTCCTGCGCGATCGCGTCCATCAGCGTTTCGGCCGGCGGCAGATCGCCGGGGATGTCGCCCATCCGGGTCGGCAAGCCCACGGCCTTCAAATGCGCCTCGACGCGCTTCGCATCGTCGGGACTGGCCAGGTTGAGGCGCGCGGAAAACTCATGCGCCAGCACCATGCCGATGGCGACACCCTCGCCATGCACCAGGCGGCGGCTGTCGTAGGCCGTGGCCGCTTCGAGCGCGTGGCCGAAGGTATGGCCGAGATTGAGCAGGGCGCGCGGGCCGTTTTCGCGCTCGTCGGCAACCACGACATCGGATTTTGCCTGACAGCTTGCCGCGATCGCCTCGATGCGGGCCGCGCCGCCGGCAAAGACCTGGCGCCAGTTGGCCTCGAGCCAGGCGAAGAAATCCGGTTTGTCGATCAGGCCGTATTTGGCGACTTCGGCGTAGCCGGCGCGGAATTCACGCTCGCTGAGCGTATTCAGCGCGTCGGTATCGGCAAGCACGAGATCGGGCTGATGGAAGACGCCGACGAGGTTCTTGCCGTGATGGGTGTTGATGCCGGTCTTGCCGCCGACGGACGAATCCACCTGTGCCAGAAGAGATGTCGGAATCTGCACGAAGCGGACGCCCCGGCGCACGATGCCGGCGGCAAAGCCGGAGAGATCGCCGATGACGCCGCCGCCGAGCGCGATGACCGCATCGTTGCGCTCCACGCGGGCGGTCAGCACAGCATCACAGACCGTCATGAGGTGCTCGAAGCTCTTGGTCTTTTCGCCGGCCGGCAGGACGAGGCTGGACGCCTGGATGCCCGCGGCCTCCAGGCTTGCGACCAATGCGGCGAGATAATGCGGCGCGACGTTTTCATCCGTGATCACCGCCGCCTTGCGGCCCTTCAGCCGTGCGGCGATCTCGCGCCCCGCGCGGGCGATCAGCCCGGGGCCGATCAGGATGTCATAGGCACGCTCGCCGAGAGGCACACGCACGAGACGCTCGGCGGAGGCTGGTGTGATCGCATTCATGTTCGCTTGCTTTCTGATGTCTTTCCCTCGGCGATCGCAGCAAGGACTTCCTTGACCATGACATCCTTGCCCACATCGCGGGAGAGAACCGTGAGATCGGCTTCCGCATAGATCGGATAGCGCGCGTTCATCAGGTTCTCGAGGGTCTGTTTCGGATTCTCGGTCTTAAGCAGGGGACGCGTGTCGCGCTTGTTGACCCGGTCCCACAGCACATCGAGATCGGCCTTGAGCCAGACGGAGAGGCTGCCGCGCTTGACGTGCAGGCGCGTGCTGTCGTTGATGAAAGCACCGCCGCCCGTCGAAACCACACGCGGGCCGCCGCGCAGCAGCCGCTTGATCACCCGCGTTTCCAGCGCCCGGAATTCCTGCTCGCCATAGGCGGCGAACAGTTCGGCGATCGTCATGCGCGAGACCCGCTCGATCTCCACATCCGTATCGACGAAGGGAATGCCGAGCTGCTGGGCGAGAAGCCGCCCGATCGAGGATTTTCCCGCCCCCATCAGTCCGACAAGGACAAGATTGCGCTGACCCAGCGCAACGCGCGCCTTGTCTTTCAGGCTTTCGGCAAGGGTCAGAACGTGTTCACTCATCGGGCCATTCACAATTTCTTTGGAAACGGTATCGTCAAATGCGCCGGTAGCGTCAAGACGCCGCTGCCGTAAACATGTCTGCAATATCCTTCAGCTAACCCTTGAAGGACATAATTATTGCGCATCGCCGCGCCAATGAACGGGAGAAGGAGAGTTCTCGAATGCCAACCCTGTTTCGCTTCCTTGTCATCTGCGCGGTCATCGCCGGATCGATATATGGAGCGATGTGGGCGCTCGTGCTCTTCGTCGATCCGCAGCCGCGCGATGTGACGATCCGCATTCCGTCGGAACGCCTCAACCCACCGGCCACCGGTTCGCTGAAACCATGAGCGCACAAGCTATGACCGTGAAAACCGGCACGAGAGATCTGGGCCGAGTGCATCTGGAAGCCTTCCTGGAGATGATGAGCGCCGAGCGCGGCGCGGCGGTCAACACGCTGCAATCCTACGAGCGCGATCTCGACGATCTCCATTCCTTCCTGTCCGAACGGGGCGTCCGCCTGACGGAGGCCGGCTCCGGCGAGCTCGGCGCCTATCTTTCCAGCCTGTCGAGCCAGGGCTTCAAGCCGTCCTCCCAGGCCCGGCGGCTTTCCGCCATGCGGCAGTTCTACAAGTTCCTCTATGCGGAAGGTCTGCGCACGGACGATCCTACGGGAATCCTCGATGCGCCCAGGAAGGGCCGCGCTCTTCCGAAGACCATGGGCGTCGAGGAGGTGACGAGGCTTCTGACCCAGGCGGAACAGGAAGCCGCGCTCGAAGGGCCGGACCGGCTTCAGCGCCTGCGCATGCTGGTGCTCCTGGAAATGCTCTACGCTACCGGCATGCGTGTCAGCGAACTCATTTCGCTGCCGGCCAAGGTGCTGGATCAGGAAGGGCGCTTCCTGATGATCCGCGGCAAGGGAAACAAGGAACGGCTGGTGCCGCTGTCGCAATCGGCCATGTCGGCGCTGAAGGCCTATGGCCGGCTGCAGGCGGAGCTTGCGGCAAACGCCAAGCAACCTGCGCCTGAAAGCCCATGGCTTTTTTCCGCCGCCTCGAAGCAAGGCTACCTGCCGCGCCAGGTCTTCGCGCGCGATCTCAAGGACCTTGCCATTCGGGCGGGCCTGACGCCTTCGAAGATCTCGCCGCATGTGATGCGCCATGCCTTCGCAAGCCATCTTCTCGCCAACGGCGCGGACCTGCGCGTGGTGCAGGAACTTCTCGGCCATTCGGACATTTCGACCACGCAAATCTACACACATGTGCTGGAAGAACGCCTTCATCGGCTGGTCCAGACGCATCACCCCCTTGCCAAACAGGCAAAAAAACAGGATTAGGACCGGCATACAGGCCAAAGCCGCCGTCTCTCGTCACGGGCAAAAGGATCGGAAACGCACCTCATGCACAATTATCTGGACTTCGAAAAACCCATCTCGGATCTCGAAGGCAAGATTCACGAGCTCAAGAAACTGGCGAGCGAAGACGAAAGCATCGACACTTCGGACGAAGTCGGGCGGCTTGAAATCCGCGTCCGCGAGGCGATGGTCGATATCTACTCCAAGCTCAATGCCTGGCAGAAGACGCAGGTCGCGCGTCACCCGCAGCGCCCGCATTTCGTCGACTATGCCAATACGCTGTTCACGGAATTCACGCCGCTGGCCGGCGACCGCACCTTTTCCGAGGATGCCGCCATCCAGGCCGGCTTTGCCCGCTTTCGCGGCCAGCCCGTCGCCCTTATCGGCCAGGAAAAGGGCAACGACACCAAAAGCCGCCTGAAGCACAATTTCGGCAGCGCCCGGCCGGAAGGCTATCGCAAGGCGATCCGCATTCTCGAAATGGCCGACCGTTTCCAGCTTCCGGTCATCACGCTCGTCGACACGGCCGGCGCCTATCCGGGCGTGGGCGCGGAAGAGCGCGGCCAGGCAGAAGCAATCGCCCGCTCCACCGAGATGTGTCTCGGCGTGAAAGTGCCGATCGTCTCCCTCGTCATCGGCGAAGGCGGCTCCGGCGGCGCCATCGCGATTGCCGTCGGCAACCGCGTCTACATGCTCGAACATTCGATCTACAGCGTGATTTCGCCCGAAGGCGCGGCCTCGATCCTCTGGCGCGATTCAACCCGCGCCAAGGAAGCTGCGACCAATATGAAGATCACCGCCGAAGACCTGAAGGGCCTCGGCATCATCGACGGTATCATCCCCGAGCCCCTCGGCGGCGCGCATCGCGATCCCGCTGCCGTGATTGCCTCGGCGGGCGATACGATTGCGAACGCGCTCGGCGAACTTTCCAGCCGCTCGGGCGAACAGCTTCGCAACGACCGGCGTCAGAAATTCCTCTCCATGGGGCGGAATCTCTAGGAGCATCGGGTCCGGCTTCAGCCGGAACTCGGCCGATCAGAGGCGTATTCGAAAAAATTGATCGCGAAAAACGGGAATGAGGCCAAATCTTGGCCACATTTCCGTTATCGAAGCTCTTATGGCAAAGAAAAGCTTGCCGACGCGTTGCGGGCAGGTCATAGGCTGGTAAGGAATTCTCAAGTATAAACCGTCTATGATTCCGTTTCATGCTTCGAGGGGAGTGGCGAAACAGATCGAACTGCCACTCTTCGCATTTATGGGCTAAGTCAGAATGCGTATCCGTCACCTTGCCTACGTCTCTTTGATGGCGCTGACACTCGCCGGCTGCAACGATGCGCTGGATACGGCGTCGGTCGACCTGTCGACGGTCAAGAACAAGGTCGAGCAGCCGCTTCCAAGCCATATCCTCGCGGACATGGCCAAGAAGGCTATGGACCGCAACTCGCCGATCATGATCCGCATCTTCAAGGAAGAAGGTGTGATGGAAATCCTGAAGGCGAACCAGAGCAACCGTTTCGAAGTCATCGCGGATTACAAGATCTGCGCCTGGTCCGGCCGTCTCGGCCCGAAGGTGAAGGAAGGCGACCGGCAGGCCCCGGAAGGCTTCTACATGCTGACGCCGGCCAACCTGAACCCCAATTCCAAATATTACCTCGCCATCAACACAGGCTTCCCGAACCGCTACGATGCCGCCAACGGCCGCACCGGCGCCAATCTGATGATCCATGGCGCCTGCTCCTCGTCCGGCTGCTATTCGATGACCGACCAGCAGGTGCTGGAGATCTACGCCTTCGCGCGCGACGCCTTCAAGGGCGGCCAGAAGGCGATCCAGCTCGAAGCCTTCCCCTTCCGCATGACGGCCGAGAACATGTGGAAGCATCGTCTGAGCCCCAACATCGACTTCTGGAAGATGCTGAAGGTCGGCTACGACAATTTCGAAGTGACCAAGCGGCCGCCAGAGGTCGAGGTCTGCGAGAAGAAATACGTCTTCAACCAGCAGGCCAGCGGCCCGTTCAATGCCGGCGGCAAGTGCCCGGTCATGACGACGCCTCCGGCCCTCCAGGTGGCGCTTTCGACCTACGACAAGCAATACCAGGCCGATTACTCCCTCGCCATGAAGAAGTACGACGACATGGCCTGGTACGATCCGACCGAGGCCGAGCGCAAGGCGGTCGTCGCCAAGCAGCGCAAGGGCCACGATCTCGCCTATGCGCCGACAGGCACTGCTCTTGCCGCCGGCAAGATGATGAAGGTTGCCGATCTCGAGGCGATGATGTCCAACCAGTCGGCGCAGCAGGTCGCGCGCGGCGGCACGGTGCTCAGCCCGAGCGCCAATCCCTCGACGGCAAGCATCCGCGTGGCCACGACCGCGCCCGTGGCGGCATCACAGCAGCCCGAAGCCGGACCCGTGGTAGCGAGCAATGTTCCCGCGAACGTGCCGATCCCGACGGCGAACCCGATGAATCCGGGTCTCAACCCCCTCGCCTATGCGCCAGGCCCGGCTGTCGAGACCGCACAGACCGAAGCCAAGAAGCCTCCCTTCTGGAAGTTCTGGGCCAAGAGTGAATAACGCGGACGTAGAGATCTACGATCTGCGCGGGCTGAAATGCCCCTATCCGGCGATCAAGACCGAAAAGCGCCTGCGCGGCATGGTAAGCGGCGCAACCTTGACGGTCGAGACGACCGACCCGCTGGCCGTCATCGACATTCCTCATCTCTGCAATGAAAAAGGCCATAAGCTTCTCCTCAGCGAGAAGACGGATAGCGGCCATCGCTTTGTGATCCGCAAGGGGTGAAAAGCCCGCATTCCTCCTTCTCCCCTCGGGGAGAAGGTGCCCGAAGGGCGGATGAGGGGGACGCGTGGCAAACTGAAATTCTCTGAGGGCAATAACGGTCCGCGCTCGGCGTGATACCCCTCACCCTGCCCTTCTCCCCAAGGGGACAGGGTAATCCATGCCCGACGGCCACCTTCACGAAAAGCCGCCGATCATTCGATCCTTCAAAACGAACAGGGCGGCCTACGGCGCATTGATAGGCCATGAAAATAAGAGAGCTTTCTCCGGCAACGCTCACCGCCCGGCGGCGAGGCATCCCAAGACCTCAAAACCTCATCCCCGGCACGGCGAGCGGATTGTCCTGCAGCGCCGCGCGATCCGGCGTATCGACGCCCGGTTTGCTGAGGAAGGCGTCGAACAGGCCCTTCACGAAATCCTCCGGCAGATCCTTGGTGATGATGACCATGCGCGTGCGCCGGTCTTCGGGGTCGGGCCAGGCCGGCAGCCGCACCGGCGGATGAAAGATGTTCTGCACGCCATGCAGCACGACGGGGCGCTCGGGCCGATCCGACACGGCGACGATCGCCTTCATGCGCAGAAGCTTTTCGCCATGCGCCGAGCGCAGCAGATCGATGAACATCTCGAGCGCCATCGGGTCGATGGGCTGGGTCTCGACGATGGAGAAGGACCGGATCGAGCCGTCGTGACGGGTCACGTCATGCGCGTGCTGATGCCGGTGGCCGTGGTGGTGTCCATGATGGTGATGATGATGGCCGTGATCGCCATGATGGTGATGGTCGTGGTCGTCATGGTGGTGGTGATCGTCGTCGGACTCCAGTTCGTCCTGCAGCCATCGGCCGACATCGGCGATCTTGGAGGCCGGATCGTAAAGACCGTTGATGAGAATGCCGGCGCGGCCCGCCTCATCGCTGTCGGCATTCAGGATCTGCGCGCGCGGATTGAGGGCTCTCAAGCGGCTCTCAAGCCGAGCTTGGGGCGCCGCGCCGGCAATCCCGGTCTTGGATACGATCAGCCGGTCGGCGACCGCCACCTGCTTGCGCGCCTCTTCGTGATTGTCGAGCGTCTGCAGGCCGTTGACCGCGTCGACGACCGTGATGACGCCATCGAGATCGAAATTGGTGGCGATGATCGGGTTGCCCATGATCGACTGCATGACAGGAGCGGGATCGGCAAGGCCGGTCGTTTCGATGACGACGCGCTTCAGCGGCCGGATGCGGCCTGTCTGCATGGCGTCCATGAGGTTCGCCAGCGTATCCACCAGTTCGCCACGCACCGTGCAGCACAGGCAGCCGTCCGAAAGCTCGATGATGGAATCGCCGGAGCTTTCCACCAGCAGATGGTCGATGCCGACATCGCCGAACTCGTTGATGATGACGGCCGCGTCGCGCATGGCCTCGTCCTTGAGGATGCGGTTGAGCAGGGTCGATTTGCCCGCTCCGAGAAAGCCGGTCAGGATGGCCACCGGCACTCTTTGCTGCGAAACGCTCATGGGGGATATCCGATACTGGAGCAATTCCGGGAAAAGTGCGTAGCGGTTTTCCGTCCGGAATTGCGTGAAAACAAAGAGACGGAGCGGTTCAGAGATTCCGTGAAAAGCTGAATCGCTCTAGAAAGTGGGACGCGGCATCGGGATCGGCACATTGGATGCACCGGATACGGCAATCTTGTCGCCCTTGGTCGCCTTGTCGCCCTTGGCGGTGGCATCGTCCTTGTCGCCCTTGGCGGCCGTCGCGATGTCCTGGCCGCCGATCAGGCCAGCATAGACGAAATTGGGTTCGTGGTCCATTTCGTGGATATAGGGCGACTGCACCTTGGTCCGGCCGAACGGATCTCGGGTTTCGCTGCGCGCCTGCGCGCCCTTGGCACTGCAGATGTCGGCGGTGACATCGGCGACGTCGTTTGAGAGCGGCACGGTCGGTCGAAGCGTCGCCAGAGTGTCCGGCGTCGAAAGCTGGTTCTGGAAGCCCTTTTCCAGAAAATTGGCGGAATCGTCGGCGCGCGCCGCCAGGCTGTCGGTTCCGAGAACCACAGAGATCAGCGTACGGCCGTTGCGGGTCGCGGAGGCTATCTGGTTGAAGCCGGCCGCGCAGATGAAGCCGGTCTTCATGCCGTCGGCGCCGTCGAAACGGCCGATGAGCATATTGATGTTCGGCACCTGCTTCACGCCGTTGGTGAATCCCTCCAGCGAGAAATAGCCGGCATATTGCGGAAACTCGCGGCGCAGCGCCACGCTGAGAATGGCAAGGTCGCGCGCTGTCGTATATTGCCCCTTGCCGGGCAGGCCGTTCGGATTGATGAAATGCGAATCGCGCATGCCGAGACGGGCCGCTTCCGCATTCATCCGCGCCACGAAGTTCGGCTGCGAGCCGCCGACGGTTTCGGCGACGGCCATGGCGAGATCGTTTGCCGATTTGACCAGCATCATCTTGAGCGCGTTGTCGAGCGTCATCTTCTGGCCGGGCTTGAAATACATCTTCGCCGGCGGCTGCGCCGCTGCAAGCTTCGACATCACGACGGGCGTGTCGAGCGTGATCTGGCCGGACTGGATGGCCCGGAACGTCACGTAGGTCGTCATCAGCTTGGTGAGCGATGCGGGATACCAGCGGCGAAACGCTTCCTGCTGGTCGAGCACGCGCCCGGTGCTGACATCGACGAGGATATGCGGGTTGGCTCCGGCCGTCTGCGCGGTCGACAGGAAAAGCATGGATGCTGCTGCGGCCATAGGAACGAGCCGCAGGGCGGCATACAAACGATTCTGCTTCGTCGGCACGATCTATCCTTCAGGAATCCGGAATTTTCTCGAAAGCTTCGTCTATTTAACCTATATGGCTAGGAGAAGGCAAAGGCGATTGACGACTTTATTTCCCGGTGGCACGCCGCAAAGGCCGCATTGAGCTGGTCAGGGGCTGTGCGACGGATCCGTGAGTTGAACCAGAATCGATATTAAGCAGCAGGAAAATCAGCATGCCGATCTTGAACAGAGCCGCAGAACTCCAGGGCGAAGTGACCGAGTGGCGCCGCCATATCCATGCGCATCCCGAACTCCTCTATGCGGTTGAAAACACCGCCGCCTTCGTGGCCGACAAGCTGCGCTCCTTCGGCGTGGACGAGGTGGTGACGGGCATCGGCCGCACCGGCGTCGTCGGCCTGATCCGCGGCAAGGGCGAAGGGCGCACGGTCGGCCTGCGCGCCGACATGGACGCCCTGCCGCTGACGGAGATCACCGGCAAGCCCTGGGCTTCCGAAACGCCCGGCAAGATGCATGCCTGCGGCCATGACGGCCACACCGCCATGCTTTTGGGCGCGGCAAAGTACCTCGCCGAAAACCGTAATTTCAACGGCAATATCGCCGTCATCTTCCAGCCGGCCGAAGAGGGCGGCGCCGGCGGCGACGCCATGGTCAAGGACGGCATGATGGATCGCTTCCAGATCGCCGAAGTCTACGGCATGCACAACATGCCCGGCCTGCCCGTCGGCCATTTCGCCATTCGGAAGGGCCCGATCATGGCGGCCACGGACGAATTCACCGTCTCCATCAAGGGGCTCGGCGGCCACGCCGCGATGCCGCACAAGACGATCGACCCGATTGCCATCGGCGCGCAGATCGTCTCCAACCTGCAGCTCATCGCCTCGCGCAGCGCCGATCCATTGAAATCGGTGGTCGTCTCCGTCACCAAGTTCAACGCCGGCAATGCGCACAACGTCATCCCCAACGATGCGAGCTTTGCCGGCACCGTGCGCACGCTCGATCCGGAGATACGAGACCTCGCCGAAAAGCGCTTCAAGCAGATCGTCTCCGGCATCGCCGCCAGCCACGGTGCGGAGGCCGATATCGAATTCCAGCGCAATTATCCGGTCACGTTCAACCACGCCGACGAGACCGACCATGCGATCGCCGTCGCCGAGGAGATCGCCGGTGTGGGCAATGTCATTGCGGACATCGACCCGATGATGGGCGGGGAGGATTTCTCCTACATGCTGAACGCCCGCCCCGGCGCCTTCATCTTCGTCGGCAACGGCGATACCGCCGGCCTGCACAACCCGGCCTACGACTTCAACGACGAAACCATCGCCCACGGCATTTCCTACTGGGTGCGCCTCGCCGAACAGCGCCTCAACGCCTGAGCTTTGCTGCATGTCCCGCGCAGCCTTCGAGGCTGCGCGGGATACAGGTTCAAGACAGATTGTCTCCGCGACGCAAAAGGGCTTGGCTTCGGGCCTTTGCTTTTGTATGGATCATGCCGAGTGGTCTCGTAGCTCAGCAGGATAGAGCATCAGATTCCTAATCTGAGGGTCACGCGTTCGAATCGCGTCGAGATCACCACTCAAACCCCAATAAAAGCAATCTGTTAGTCTATTCATCTGCTGCTTCACGTTCCTACGCATTCCAACAGCGTTCCTACGCCTCTGTTTCTGATGCGTTCGCGGCCTTGCGGTGCGCGACTCGAAGCTGGGCAACGTTGCGCGTTTTCTCGAGAGTTTTTCGATTATATTTTTGCGTCGTTGCGGCGTTCTGGTGGTTGGCATGGTGCCGAAGATGTTCGAGATCCGCGCCAGCGTCAGAGCCTTCCGTGATACCCCCGGCTCGGCTGTCTCGGTTCCAAACCGTCTTCGGCACGCCGGCCGCGTCCGCGCATTCACGCCAGACATCGGAGAAGTATCGCCGACGGTACGGTAGGCCAGTAGCCTCAGAAACGATCATCGGCCCCATGCGCTTTCCCATTGGAACCATATCGATGATCTTTCGGAGGAAAGGATATTGCATCGTGTCATGCTCGGCTACCACGCCATCAACCTTGCTCGTCGGCTTGGTCAGTATGCCGCTTGCGTCGAGGTGCGACCACAGCAGGCCGTCTCGCCAGCGCTGGCCGCGATCGATGATGCCGCCATCTCGATAGTCTTCTGACTTCTCCCAACGGCCGATAACGTCGATCTGGCGTAAGGTCAGTTCAAATTCCAGCGCCTGGGCAAGCGCGATGGAATGCAGTCCCTTCTCTATCGCAACATTGCAAATCGCTTCGGCCTGATCGAACGTGATCTGCTCGATGCGTCCACGCGGAACATGGAACTCCATCGTTTCCAGAACCGTCTTGAGCCGGAAGCATTCCGTGATGTTGGCAACGACACCGAAGTTGACGACGATCCGCAGCAACTGCATGCACTGATAGGCGCGGCGCAAGCGTTCTCCGTTCGGCGCAAGAATGATTCCTTCCTTGGCAAGTTCCGCTCGCCTCTTCGCCTGCGCTGGGGTGTCTTCGGCCGGCTCCTTGAAGTGCTCATACCAGCTGCGGAAATCGAGACCGGTCAGCTTTTCGAGCCGGCGCATGCCGCAATCCTTTTCCAGAAGCGCCAGGCTGAAATCGTACATCGCCCGGGTATTGCTTTTCACCATCATGTAGCCAGAGCCTTTGGTGGTCTGGTACATCTTAATCAAGGATTTCAGAGTGCCATCATAGATCGGTGGCGCACCAAGGCCGCGATTTGATAGCCATTCGCGAAGCTCCGATGTCAGCGCACGGCACTTTGCGTTGCGCTGTTCTTCATCGCCATGCAAGCGCACAGTCTTTAGCTGATAGTCCTTCGCGTGGCGCGAGACGGCAGATGCCACCCAATAATAGGCAGGGTCGGCGCCCTTCCTTTGCCTGATTTTCAGGCCGATGCTTTCTTTTTCCATGGTTCTTCCTCATCAAGGGCAGGAGTGCCCTGACCAGATGATTTCGCGAGTCCATACCTGCGGTCAAGGAATGCCTCGCAGGCGGGCCAATAGCGGCGTTTGCCGAAAAGCGGATCTGGCACTGGAAACCCGGCTTTGGTGAGCGCTGGCAAGGCTGTTGCCAGCACGTCGGTCGTCAACCCCATGCGCTCGGCTAGCTGCGACTCGGTGAGGAAAAGAGCGGTCGCCTTGGTCATCTCTCATCCCCACTGTTGGCTTGCAATGGAGTTGGGGTGGAGTCGGAGAGGGCGCGGATGGCTTCTGCTAGATCACGATTTCCGTTGACGTATTCCAGTCCAGTTTCACCGCGGCGCAGATGACGACCATGGATTTCAGCAAGCTTGGCCGCTTCTTCCAAAGCCTCGTGTCGGGCATTCGTGAAGTCATGTATGGCGTCCGCGAGCTGTTTCCCGAGCATCTGACGCCATTC
>UBYA01000004.1 GCA_900469615.1 Hyphomicrobiales bacterium
AACTGCGTGCCCGGCCCCTCACCCTAGCCCTCTCCCCGTGGGGGAGAGGGGATGTTTCGAACCTCGGTTGTTCCTCCGTGGCAAATGGGGAAACGTGGCGCTGGTCTCCCCTTCTCCCCTTGGGGAGAAGGTGCCCGATAGGGCGGATGAGGGGGCTCGACTCGCGGCGACAACCATCTTTTTCCTTACTGAAGCGAAAGTAGAGGGCGCCTGATGCAAACCAATTTCACGCCCGAACAGCTTGCCGATCCGCATGTGGCCGAGTCCGAGGCGATCCTGCGCAAATGCGTGCATTGCGGCTTCTGCACCGCCACCTGTCCCACCTATGTCACGCTCGGCAACGAACTCGACAGCCCGCGCGGCCGCATCTACCTCATCAAGGACATGCTGGAAAACGGCCGGCCTGCCGATGCCGAAGTGGTGACGCATATCGACCGCTGTCTTTCCTGCCTCGCCTGCACGACCACCTGTCCCTCGGGTGTCGACTACATGCACCTGATCGACCATGCGCGCGTGCACGTCGAGAACACCTTCAAGCGTCCGCCGATGGACAGGCTGACCCGCAATGTGCTGGCCGCCGTGCTGCCCTATCCCGGCCGTTTCCGGCTGGCTTTGCAGCTTGCGAATCTCGGCCGGCCGTTCAAAGGCCTGCTGAAGCGTGTACCGGCGCTGAAGGCCTTCGCCGCCATGCTCGATCTTGCGCCGCGCAGCGTCCCGGCGCCGTCGCCCTTTGCCAGGCCGGGGACGCATGCGCCGCAGGCGGAACGGCGGGGTCGCGTGGCGATCCTGACCGGCTGTGCCCAGCCGGTCCTCGATCCTGAAATCAACGCGGCGACCATTCGCCTGCTGACGCGTCTCGGTGTCGAGGTAGTGGCGCCGGAGGGCGAGGTCTGCTGCGGTTCGCTGGTCCACCATATGGGGCGTGAGGAGCAGGCGCTCGCCGCCGCCCGCGCCAATATTGATGTGTGGTTGCGCGAAATCGAAACCGGAGGCCTCGACGCCATCATCATCACTGCGTCCGGCTGCGGCACGACGATCAAGGATTACGGCCATATGCTGCGGCTCGATCCGGCCTATGCCGAAAAGGCGGCAACGGTTTCGGCGCTCGCCAAGGACATTACGGAATATCTCGCCGGGCTTGATCTGCCGTCGCACATGCCGCGCGGCATCACGGTCGCCTACCACTCCGCCTGTTCCATGCAGCACGGGCAGAAGATCACCATGGCGCCGAAGCTCTTGCTGAAGGCGGCAGGCTTCACGGTGCGCGACCCGGCGGAAGGGCACCTCTGTTGCGGCTCGGCCGGCACCTACAACATCATGCAGCCGGAGATTTCGGCCGAGCTGAAGGCGCGCAAGGTCAGGAACATCGAGGCGACGCGGGCCGATATCATCGCCACGGGCAATATCGGCTGCATCACGCAGATTGCCACGGGAACGGCGATCCCGATCCTGCATACGGTGGAATTGCTGGATTGGGCCTATGGCGGCGATAAGCCCGCCAAGCTGAAGGGACTGCAGCCAGCCGCCGCTTAATGAAGCCCGCCCGGCGGCGGCGCCCGGTGCGCCTGCCATTCGCCCTCGAACCGATCGGCTGCAATGCGCGTCATGCTGATGCGCTCCTGTCCTTCCTCGAAGAATATGCCGTCCACCAGGCCGGCGATGCCGTCGTAAAACGAACCCTCCACAAGGCTGGTGATGCGCTGCATATCTTGCCTGCGCGCGACCAGATCGGCAACCGACATGCATTGCCGGCGGCCGTCCGCGAACACGTCGATAAGCCGCGGCACGTCGCCGGCGACGTCGACCTCGTAATAGACCACGACCGGCTCCTCGCTTTCCGGATGAATCCAGTCGCATCGGTAGTAGGAAAAGCTCATGGGCGGCAGCCTAGCACATTATTCGCCGGGCCTGAACGGGTTTGAGGATCGCTGGCGACTTCGGGACAAATATTGCTAGAGCAATTCCAGGAAAAGTGCGCAGCAGTTTTCCGCCCGGAATCGCGTAAAAACAAAGGGATAGAGCGGTTCATCGATTCCGTGAAACGAGGAACTGCTCTAGAAGTTGAAGGAGACGCCGAAGTTGAGGGCATGCGTGAAGACCCTCGTCTTCAGCGTATCGCCGCTGTCGATGGAGACGTCGTTCACGAAGTTGTAGTTGCCCTTGTATTCCACGAAGGTCGACCAGTGCGTGGCGAACTGATAGCTGACGCCGGCCTGTGCCTGTAGCGAAGCGCCGCCGAATTCGTAATCGAAGGTGCGGCCGGATGACCGGGTGACTTCGACGTGCGGCACGTTGATGCCGGCGCCGAGGCCGACATAAGGCGTCCAGTTGCGGCTCGGGTCCTGGAAGCGGTAGAGCGCATTCAGCGTCAGCATGTTCAGGCCGTCGGTGAACTCGAAATGCGACCAGCCGGGCGTATTGCCGAGATCGCCATAGACCTTGGCATGCGTGTAATCCAGCGACACGCCCCAGTTCGGCTTGTCGAACTGGTCCAGCCACCAGATGCCGCGAAAGCCGAAATAGGGCGGCATCTTGAAGGACTTGCCCGACCAGTTGGGGTCGAAATCGGCGCCGTCGGAGGTCGTGACGTTGCTGCCGGTCGCGCCCTGCACGCCGCCATAGGCGGAGAATTGCATTTCTGCCGAAGCGGAACCGGCGGCAGATACGAATGCTGAAATCGCAACCGCGGCAAGGGCCGGCTGCGTGATGCGAAAGGCACGATGCATGTGAGATCCCCGGATGGCACAGTGCTGCTATCTAAGCGCGCTTCCGTGACACTACTATTGCGGCCACCGGTCAGCAGGCATGGCTTAGGCGAGAAAACTGACGGTAAGCTGAAAGGAACGGGCCGCGTTTCGGCGGACCGGCCCGATAGGTGCGGGCTGTAACAGTGGCGCAACACCGAGTCCTGCCATTATCTTTACGAATGACGCCCGGCCGGAAATGCGAGCGCCCCGAGCCTGTCCCGGTTCGGGGCGTCATTGTCGCGGATGCCGTGGGCAGGGCAGGAATGCCGAGGCGTGTCAGCCGCCGAACAGGGTCCTCAGCACATCGACGCCGCGATCCTGGTAGCTGACCTCGCCCTGCTTGTTGCCGGGGCCGACGACGATGACCTTGGTGCCGACCGGAACCCGGTCGTAGAGATCGATCACGTCCTTGTTCATCATGCGGATGCAGCCGGAGGACATGTTGAGGCCGATGCTCCAGGGCTGGTTGGTGCCATGGATGCGGAAGGCGGTGTCGTTGCCGTTGCGATAGAGATACATGGCGCGCGCGCCGAGCGGATTGTCCTCGCCGCCTTCCTGATAGGCCGGCAGCTTGTGGCCCTTCTTGGCTTCGCGCACCCGCATTTCCGGCGGCGGCGTCCAGCCCGGCCACTCCGCCTTGCGGCCGACCTTGACGACGCCCGACCAGCCGAAGCCGTCGCGGCCGACGCCGATGCCGTAGCGTCTGGCGCGATTGTTGCCTTCAACGAGATAAAGATACTTGTTGTTGGTATCGACGATGACGGTGCCCGGTTCCTCGTTCGTCGCCAGCCGCACCATACGGCGCTGGAACTGCGGCTTCACCTGACCCTGCGGTTCCATCGCGATCCGAACCACGTCGCCGCGTGTGGCGGGTGCCGCATAGGGTGCGGACGCGGTGAAGGCTGCTGCACTCGATGCTGCAAACAGACACGCCGCAACGACTCCTGTCGTCACGATCGACAATGCTGCTTTCATAATGGCATTCCCCTCATTGAATACAGGAGGAAATTACCGGAACGGACGAGGGGATCAAGATCAAAATGCCCGATGCGAAGAAGGGTGGGGAAGAGCCGTCCGCTCTTCTGTCGCCGGCTTCACTATAGCCGGAACTATAGTGAAGCAGCATTCCGGCGCGGCGAACCCTCCCGTTTTTCGATTGGGAAAGGATCGCCGGCTGCCTTTTCAAGCAATCACATCACGATGACGCGGGTGCCGACCTTGACGCGGTTGTAGAGGTCGGTGACGTCTTCGTTGCGCAGGCGGATGCAGCCGGAGGAGACGGCGTTGCCGATGGTCCAGGGCGCGTTGGTGCCGTGGATGCGATAGAGCGTGGAGCCGAGATACATGGCGCGCGCGCCGAGCGGATTGCCTTCGCCGCCCTCCATGTGAGCCGGCAGATAGTGGCCCTTCGCCGCTTCGCGTGAGATCATTTCGGCCGGCGGCGTCCAGTCCGGCCATTCCTGCTTGCGCGTCACGGTATGGGCGCCTGCCCATTCGAAACCGGGCTTGCCGACGCCGACGCCATAGCGCCGCGCCTTGCCGCCATCCATGACGAGGTAGAGGAAGCGGTTGTTGGTGTCGATGACGATGGTGCCGGGTCTTTCCTTGGTCTGGTAGTCGACGATTTGCGGCAGGAACTGCGGATCGAGCTGGCCGCGGATGGCCGGATATTGCGGACGGACGACCGCGACCTGTTGCACGACGGGACGCGAGAACAGGCCGCGCGGCTGCACGACCCGGCGTACCTGCGGATTGCCGGGCTGTTCCATTGCGGGATCGGCTGCGCGGCGTGCCATCGGGCGAACTGGGTAGACGACCGGCTGCACGCTGCCGCCGCCAAGCTGCATCACCCAGGGGGCGGTCAGGTCCGGACTGACGATGACGGGCGGGCGCGACTGATAGCGGTCGTTGGCGAAAGCAGTGGAGGCAAGCAGGCTCAGAGCGCCGGCAGCACACAGAACGGCATGTTTCATCATCGGACAAACTCTCTACACATGGGCCGAGGATGGGCGCGGCCGCGCCCGGTCGAAACCATGGTGCCACTTGCACGCGAGCGAATGGTAAACATCTATTCATCAAAATGCCGCGAAGCCGATAAAGCTTTGTCAGGGTTACCGCCTGGTTTGGAAAGATGGTTTGCAAGTGGTAAATCATGAATCGGAATGCGCGATCGTCGAAGTCAGCCTATGATTTTAAGCGTTTGATTGATCTGGTTTTATCCGATAGTGGCTTACTGGTTTCCGGTGGCGCGCGCTGAAATAGGGGACGAATCGCAAAAATGGCCGAAACAGGCATCATCACCGGCGAAGACGGCAAGGACCGCTGCTTCTGGCACGGCAACTTGCCGGAATATCAGCGCTATCACGACGAGGAATGGGGCCGCCCGGTCGTCGACGACATCAGGCTCTTCGAAAAAATCTGCCTGGAAGGCTTCCAGTCCGGTCTTTCCTGGCTGACGATCCTGCGCAAGCGCGAGAACTTCCGCGCCGCCTTTGCCGGCTTCGATTTCGAGAAGGTCGCAAGGTTCGACGATGCCGACATCGAGCGCTGCCTTGCCGACGCCGGCATCATCCGCCATCGCGGCAAGATCGTCTCCACCATCAACAATGCCCGCCGCGCCATAGACCTGCGGGACGAATTCGGATCGCTCGCCCGGTATTTCTGGAGTTTCGAGCCGACCGCTGCCGAACGCCCGGAGGTCTTCGATCTCGCGCATCTTCGCGCCAACCCGACGACACCCGTCTCCGTGCGGATTTCGAAGGATTTGAAGAAGCGCGGCTGGACCTTCGTCGGCCCGACCACCGTCTATGCCTTCATGCAGGCCATGGGGCTCGTCAACGATCACATCGAAGGCTGCTATTGCCGGAAAGAGGTGGAGGCGATGCGCTGCGCATTGGTGCGGCCATGAGAGCCGCTCTTATAGGTCTTTCCATTTCGATTGTTGCACTGCTCGCGAACGTCCCGGCCTATGGGCAGGATGCCGAACAACAACAGCAGTTGCCGCAGCTCGACCGCGGCGAAAAGCTCGAGAAGATCGCCTTGCCTGCCGTTCTCGAGAAGCTGACGGGCTGGACGAAGTTCGGCAAGGGCAAGGTCTACATGTTGCCGCTGAAGAAGGGCCAGCATGTGCGCGTCACTTTCAGCTCCAAGAGCAAATACGCCTACATGGCGATCTTCGATCTGTCGTCGAGCGAGGACGAATCCTTCTTCGGCACGGATGAGGACGGCAACACGGCGGACGTGACCGTCAACGAGGATACGACCTGGCTGATCAAGCCCTATTATTCGCGCGTCACCCGTCGCCGCGGCCTCGGCGCACCTTACGAGATCCTCATCGACCCTAATCCGCCGGCCACGCAGCAGCCTGCCGACCAGCAGAAGGATAAGGGGCCAATGCTCTTCCCGCCGCGCGCGAAGCAGGGGCAGTGAGCTCACGATAGTCCCTCGATCACCCCGTGCAGTTCGCCGAGATGCCCGATCTTGCGGAAGCGTGGCGCCTCGGTCGGCTCGTCGATGTGCTCGAAGGACCATGTGAGCGCATGCGGCACGAAGACGCCGTAGCTGCCGGCGGCAAGCGCCGGCACGATGTCCGATTTCAGCGAATTGCCGATCATCATCGCGCGTTCCGGCCCGTCGCCCACCTTGGAAAAGATGCGGCGATAGGTGGAGGCGTTCTTGTCCGAGACGATCTCGACCGCGTCGAAGAGATCGCCGAGCCCGGACTGGGCAAGCTTGCGCTCCTGATCGAAGAGGTCGCCCTTGGTGATCAGCACCAGCAGATATTTGCCCGACAGCGCTTCCAGCGTCTGGCGCACATGCGGCAGGGTTTCGACGGGATGGGCGAGAAGATCGCGGCCGATATCGAGAATCTGCGCGATGACGTTGGCCGGCACATTGCCTTCGGTAATCTCGACGGCGGTCTCGATCATCGAGAGCGTGAAGCCTTTTATGCCGAAGCCGTAGTGGCTGAGATTGCGCTTCTCCGCTGCCAGCAGCCGCGCCGAAATGACGTCGCTGGCGGCGTGATCGGCGAGAAGATCGGTAAATTGCAGTTCCGTCAGCCGGTAGAATTGTTCGTTCTGCCAGAGCGTGTCGTCGGCATCGAAGCCGATCGTGGTCAAGGGGCGTTGCGTCATCGGTAAATCCGTTCTGCGCATGACATGAAGGATGGAGTCTATCCGGCGGTGGATCGGAAGCAAGGGCGGTTGCCGGTAACCGCATCGTGATCGATCCGGGGTCTCGCGTTGAAATCGGATTCCGGTGCATTATGTCGTTGTTGTCTCGATCGCCACGGAACCAGAGCCGCGCCTCGACGACTGTCTTCCGACCTCTCCGCGGCAGCGCCGGTAATGGCGGCCGTGCCGGGGCCAAATTATAGCCAAGAGAATAAGAGTCCACAGGCCGGAGGCATTCTTCCGGCTGACCACAAGGGAATTTCTCCTATGCGTTACAATCAACTCGGCAATACCGGCCTGTTCGTCTCCGAACTTTGCCTGGGCACGATGACCTTCGGCGAAGCCAATCCCGGCAGCCCCTGGGGGGCCATCGCCGACGTCGACCAGGCCTTGGCCGACAAGATCGTTGAAAGTTCGCTCGCCGCGGGCGTCAATTTCATCGATACCGCGGACGTCTACTCCTTCGGCAACTCCGAGAAGCTGCTCGGCCAGGCCCTGAAGAACCTCGGCGTTGCCCGCAAGGATGTCGTCATCGCCACCAAGGTCTACGGCGTCATGGGCGACAAGCCGAACGACCGCGGCGCCTCGCGCGGCCATATCATGGATTCGGTCCAGGCCAGCCTCGACCGCCTGCAGACCGACCACATCGACCTCTATCAGATCCACGCCACGGACAGGGTGACGCCGATCGAGGAGACGCTGCGGGCAATGGACGATCTCGTTTCGCGCGGTCTGGTGCGCTATGTCGGCGTTTCCAACTGGCAGGCCTGGCGCATCGCCAAGGCGCTCGGCATTTCCGAACGCCGCGGCTTTGCCCGGTTCGAAACGGTGCAGGCCTATTATTCCATCGCCGGCCGCGATCTGGAGCGTGAAATCGTGCCGCTGATGGCGGAAGAAAAGCTCGGGCTCATGGTCTGGTCGCCGCTGGCGGGCGGTCTGCTTTCGGGCAAGTACGGTCCCGGCGCTGCCGGCAATGGCGAAGGGCGGCGCGCGACTTTCGATTTCCCGCCCGTCGACAAGGATCGCGCCTGGGCCTGCGTCGCCGCCATGCGCGACGTGGCCGAGAAACACGGCGCCAGCATCGCCACGGTGGCGCTTGCCTGGATCCTGGCAAAACCCTTCGTCACCAGCATCATCATCGGCGCCAAGCGGCTCGATCAGCTCGATCAGAATCTCGCCGCCGTCAGGCTGAAGCTCGATGCCGGCGATATGGCCAAGCTCGATGAAGTCAGCGCGCTCCCGGCCGAATATCCCGGCTGGATGCTGGCCCGCCAGGGTGCGCAGCGCGTGCCGCAGCCCTTCGAACCGAAAGCCTGATATCACGCAGGGGCCGGGCCGCCGCTTTTCGTGGCGGCCCGGCCTTGCCTCAGAGCTCGATGACGATCTTGCCGAAGGGGCCGCGATCGAGATGGTCGAACGCCGCCGGCACCTCCCCGAGCGCATAGCGATGGTCGATGACCGGCTTCAGGCCGATACTGTCCACCGCGCGCACGAAATCTTCCAGCGCGCGGCGATGGCCGACGCCGATGCCCTGCACGACCGGAGATTTCAGCAGCAGCGGCGCCGACGGACCGGTGATGTCGAAGCCTTCCAGAACGCCGATGACGGAAATCCGGCCGTGAGGCGCCACCGCCTTCAAGGATTGGGCGAAGTTCGGTCCACCGGCGATTTCAATGATGTGGTCGATGCCGCGATCGCCGGTCAGGCGATAGACTTCCTCCACCCAATCGCTTTTGTTGCGGTCTATGCCGTGATGCGCACCCAGTGCCTTGGCCCGCGCGAGCTTTTCCGGTCCCGATGAGGTCACGAAGACCTCGGCGCCCTGCGCGGCGGCGATTTGCAGGCCGAACAGCGCCACGCCGCCCGTTCCCTGCACCAGCACGCTGTCGCCCGGCTTGATCCTGCCGCGCTCGACCAGCGCGAACCATGCCGTCAAACCGGCGCAGGGCAGCGTGCTCGCCTCGGCATGGTCGAGGCTCGTCGGCGCCCTTGCGAGCCAATCTTGCGGCATGGCGACATATTCGGAAAGCACGCCGGGATAGAAGCCGCCAAGCGTCTTGTAGGGAGGATTGCGGGCATCGCCGAGCGGCTTGCCGTCGATCCAGCCGGGATGGAAGGTCGAAATGACCCGATCGCCGACGGAAAATCTGGTGACGCCATCTCCCACGGCTTCGATCACGCCTGCCATGTCGGAAGCGGGCACGAAGGGAAACTCGAGCGGCAGGCCCATGCCGGTTTCGCGCACGAGCTTGTCGCGATAATTCAGCGAGACGGCCTTGACCCGCACGAGGACTTCGCCGCGTGCGGGCGTGGGAACCGCCGTTTCCGTGAGGTTCAAGGGAGCGCCAACGGCGACCGCATCGAGGGTCCAGCGCTTCATGGTCTGCGTCATCATGATCTCCTGAGAGGAATTGGAAGCAATGAACGCATTATATCGTTGCCTCTGTATCGCCAGTGGCGATATTATTTCCGCTAACTGGTTCCTGTAAGGAAGCAATCGCCATGAATGACATGCTCAACGGCATTCCGGAATTCGTAGAGGCGGTCGAGGCCGGCGGCTTTTCAGCGGCGGCGGCGCGCATGAATCTGTCGCGCTCGGCGATCGGCAAGACCATCGCGCGACTGGAAAGGCGCCTGAACGTGCGCCTGTTCCACCGCACCACCCGCATGCAGAGCCTGACGGATGAAGGTCAGGCCTTTTATGAGCGCTGCCGCCGGGCTCTGGACGAGATACAATCCGGCGAGGCCATGCTGGAATCGGGCAAGCGCGAGGTCACGGGACGCCTGCGCGTCTCCATGCCGGTGCTGTTCGGCCGCCGCTGCGCAGCACCGCTGCTGCTGGAGCTTGCCCGTATGCACTCCAAGCTCGAACTGGATCTCTCCTTCAGCGACCGCGTGGTCGATCTCTTCGACGAGGGTTTCGATCTCGCCATTCGCAATGGCGTGCTGCGCGATGAAGCCGGCCTCGCCGCGCGCAAGATCGCCGTCCATCGCATGATGCTGTGCGCATCGCCGGATTATCTTGCTGCGAGAAGGGCACCGCGAACCATTGCCGATCTCGATGGTCACGACCTGATCGTCTATGCGAGATCGGGCGAGGCGAAGAGGTGGGCTCTGCTGGAGGATGACGGCACGGCCGTCGATTATTTTCCGGAGACGCGGCTGCGCCTTGACGATCTGGAGGTCATCGCGGACGCGGCAGCATCGGGAATGGGAATTGCGTGGTTGCCCTGCTGGCTGGTGCGCGACTATGTGGCCGCCGGCACGCTCGCGCCGGCGCTGAGGACTGTGTCCAGCCGCGAGGTCAACGTCTATGCCGTCTGGCCGCAGACGCCGCATCTCTCATTGAAGATGCGCGCAGTGATCGACCTGCTGGCCGCATGCCTGCCCGAGGTCATGGATTGAGCGTGCCAATAATGTCCCCGCGCTGGACGAGGGCGCCTTCGGTGAATACCCGGTTCCATTTCAGGATCTGCACGGATTTGCGCAAGCCGGTCGGCCAGAAGGGATCTTCCTTCACCAGTCGGTCGACGTCATCGACAGCCTCCGCTTCGACAAGCCACAGGCCGCCGGCAAAAGCATCGTCTTCCCGGCTGAGCGGTCCGGCTGAATTGATGGTCTCGGCATTCGCCTCCAGGAAGGCGAAGTGGCGTTGCAGATAGGCCTTGCGGATCGCGGCGGCATTGTGCCCGTCATCTTCGAACAGAACGGCGAATAGGGTCATGGTCATCTCCTTGCTGGATATTTCCACCCTATGACTGCAATAATGCCGATACATGCGGTAAGTTTGCTGTCAGGAGCTGCAAGATTGCACGATATCGATTGGAACGATCTGCGCTATCTTCTGGCTCTCGCGCGAGGTGGATCCTTCGCGTCCGCCGGCAGGGCGCTCCGGACCGATGCGACGACGGTCGGTCGCCGTCTGCGAACCCTGGAGCAGCGCCTCGGCACCCCATTGTTTTTGCGCGATGCAGGCGGCGTCCTATTGCCGACGCCGACAGGCGAGATCGCGATGGCGAAGGCCGAGGCGATCGAGGCCGAGATCATGGCGCTATCAGGCGCATTGGATGCGGCCGATCCGATGGCGCTCGGCAAGGTGCGCCTGACGGCAGCGCCATCCTTCATCGGCCGGCTGCTGATCCCCGCATTGCCCGGTCTTCTTGCCCGCCACTCCGGCCTGCAATTGGAACTCATCGGCGATTCCAGAAATTTCAACCTGACACGGCGCGAGGCGGATATGGCCCTGCGCCTCGCAAGGCCGGCCGATGCGGCAAATGGCAAGGTCGTCGCTCGGCGGATCGCGACGCTGGAATATGCCGTCTACGTCGCCGCAGGCCGGGAGAGCCATGCGGACGATTTGCCCTGGGTCGTCTATGAGGACGCGATGATGGATCTGCCGCATGCCGGCTGGATCGCTGCGCAGGCGGAAAAGTCGCGCCGTTCCAGCCCGCTTGCGGTCAATGATGCCGAAGCTCTGCTTCAGGCTGCGGTTGCCGGGTTAGGACGCGCGCTCCTGCCGAAAATCCTCGGCGAGAACGCCGATGGGCTTCGCCGCGTTGAAACCGGTGATGGAAATCCGCCGGTGCGCGAAATGTGGCTGCTCGTGCATGCGGAGCTTCGCCAGCTTGTCCGCATCCGCGCCGTTTCCGATTGGCTGAATGAAGTTTTCCGCAATCCATATGCGGGGCGGTGAGAGAGGCGGCGCGGACGCCGCCTCCCGTCTTTCGATGAATTATTTGCCGTGCTTCTTCAGCCAGGCTTTCATTTCCTTGATCTCGGCTTCCTGCGCGGTGATGACGCCGTGCGCCAGTTTGCGCAGTTCGGGGTCCTTGCCGTATTTCAGCTCGATCTTCGCCATGTCGATCGCGCCTTGATGATGCGGGATCATGCCGCGGACGAAATCGGCGTCGGCGTCGCCGCTGTAGTCAATCATCATGTCCTTGTGCATCTTGCCCATGGCGTCGTTGTAGGCCTTGCTCGAGGCGCTCTGGTCGCCCATCGGCTTGCTCATATCCATGCCTTGCATGTCGTCGGCAAAGGCAGGAAGGCTGGAGACGAGGGCGAACGCGCCGGCAAGGATCAGCGATTTTGAGATAGACATCGGTATTCTCTCCGTTTGTGGACGGTCTCTGGATTTGAGCGGATGGCCGCTCATGGAATGAATGCAGATGATCGTCAGGCGAAACGGGGAGGGGGCGCCGCCGGCTGCGGCCGGGCATCGGCGAGACGCTGGCCGGGCGCAGGCGCCGGATAGGAGAAGGCGTGCTTGCCGCTTTCGAGCGGAAGTGCCGGCGCCAGCGCAAGACACGCGGCGCAGGACGCCACATGCCCCATGCCGCCGGCGCATGGGTTTTCCGGCTTCTTCCCGTGATGCTGCGCCACGTCGCCGTGACCGGTCATGCCAGTCATGTCGGCCATGTCGCCGTGCATGTTCATGGCTGATGCGGCGGCCATCGCGGGTACGGAATCGCAGATGGGACAGTTCGCCAGCGCCGGCATGGCCCCGTAGACCAGCCAGGCAACCACCATCGTCAGGATCGCAAGGAAACGCATGAGCATGAACCTAGCTGCGCCGGCTGCGAAGGCAAGCGCAAATTGAATCGCCCGGATGCTGAACGGCGATCAAGGCAGCAGTTTGACCTGCTTCAGGATTTCAACCGGAGGAAAGCTTACGCAATCCACCGCATCGAAGACGAGCGTGAACCGGGCAGGCGTTTCCGCCGCCCATTTCAATGCTTCTTCCGTGGCGCTGGCGGGAATTTTCATCGCAATGGTGCAATGAGGCTGCCAGCGATCCGGACGGGAATGCTCATGACAAAGGGCAGGGTCGATCTCGGCGTGGATGGCGCTGTGTATCCGCCTCAGGACGCGATCGTCCGCGGGGCGTGCCCAGAGCACCAGCATCTCGTTTGGAAAATGGCCGATTCCTGAAAATTCAATCGACAGCGGCGGCATGTCGCCAAAGATACGCTCGGTCGCCGCGAAAAGGGAGGAAGCGGCAATATCGTCGTAGACCGCGAGGGTCAGATGCGGCGAATAGTTCAGGGCCTGCATCGATGGAGAGGTTTCGAAGCTGGCGGCCTCCTGCCAGAGATTCAAAACCGGAGCCGCGCTGTCATCGGCGCATTTCAAAACGATCGCATATGGCATGGTCCCTACGCCGCCTTCTTCAGCTTTTGTCGGTTTTGTCGGCCGCTAACATATAACAATCCTTGCCGCATTCAGCCCAATCCGCTAGTTAACCGCCACTGTTCCCGTACCGGATTACCCTAGAGATGAGCGACAAACAAAAGAAACCGCAGAAGCTCAAGGCCCGCCTGCCGCGTGGCTTTGTCGATCGTTCGGCCAGCGACATTCGCGCCGTCAACGAGATGACCTCCAAGATCCGGGCTGTATACGAGCATTATGGTTTCGATCCTGTCGAAACGCCGCTGTTCGAATATACCGATGCGCTCGGCAAGTTCCTGCCCGACAGCGACCGGCCGAACGAGGGCGTGTTCTCGCTTCAGGATGACGACGAGCAGTGGATGTCGCTTCGCTACGATCTGACGGCGCCGCTGGCCCGCCATGTCGCCGAGAATTTCAACGAGATCCAGCTTCCCTACCGCACCTATCGCGCCGGCTATGTCTTCCGCAACGAGAAGCCGGGCCCGGGCCGCTTCCGCCAGTTCATGCAGTTCGACGCCGATACCGTCGGCGCGCCGGGCGTGCAGGCGGACGCCGAGATGTGCATGATGATGGCCGATACGCTGGAAGCCCTCGGCATCAAGCGCGGCGACTATGTGATCCGCGTCAACAACCGCAAGGTTCTCGACGGCGTTCTGGAAGCGATCGGCCTCGGCGGCGATGACAAGGCCGGCCAGCGCCTGAACGTGCTGCGCGCCATCGACAAGCTCGACAAGTTCGGCCCGGAAGGCGTGGCGCTGCTGCTCGGTCCCGGCCGCAAGGATGAGTCCGGCGATTTCACCAAGGGCGCGGGCCTCGATGCCGACCAGATCGACAAGGTGCTCTTCTTCGTCGGCATCAAGGACTATGCCGAAAATGCCGCCCGGCTCGCCGAGCTGGTTGCCGGCACGTCCAAGGGCGTCGAGGGCGTCGACGAGCTGAATTTCATCGGCAGCCTCGTGACCAGCGCCGGCTACCAGGCGGATCGCATCAAGATCGACCCGTCGGTCGTGCGCGGCCTCGAATATTACACCGGCCCGGTTTACGAGGCCGAGCTGCTGTTCGACGTCACCAACGAGAAGGGCGAAAAGGTCGTCTTCGGCTCCGTCGGCGGCGGCGGCCGTTATGACGGGCTCGTGTCGCGCTTCATGGGCCAGCCGGTGCCGGCCACCGGCTTCTCGATCGGCGTCTCCCGCCTGATGACGGCGCTGAAAAATCTCGGCAAGCTCGGCATGGATGAGGTGATCGAGCCCGTGCTCGTCACCGTCATGGACGGTGATGTCGAGGCCATGGGCCGCTACCAGCGCTTCACCCAGCAGCTGCGCGCCGCCGGCATCCGCGCCGAGATGTTCCAGGGCAACTGGAAGAAGTTCGGCAACCAGCTGAAATATGCCGATCGCCGCGGCTGCCCGATCGCCATCATCCAGGGCGGCGACGAACGCGCCCAGGGCGTCGTCCAGATCAAGGATCTGATCGAGGGCAAGCGCCTCTCCGGCGAGATCGAGGACAATGCCAGCTGGCGTGAAGCCCGCGTGGCGCAGGAAACCGTGCCGGAAGCGGAGCTGATCGAGAAGGTCAAGGCGATCTTGGCGGCGCAGGCGGAAGACCGGAAGAGGGCGGGCTGATGCCCCTGATCGACCTCCCGGATTTTGCCGGCGATCTGCTGGACGAATTTATCGGCCGCCGGACGGAGAGGGTGGATACGCCCATTATCCAGCCGGCCGAGCCCTTTCTCGATATGGCCGGCGAGGATCTGCGCCGCCGCATCTTCATGACCGAAAGCGAAACCGGCGCCAGCCTCTGCCTGCGCCCGGAATTCACGATCCCGGTCTGCCTGCGCCATATCGAAACCGCCACCGGCACGCCGAAGCGCTATTCCTATCTCGGCGAGATTTTTCGCCAGCGCCGCGAAGGCGGCCATGAGTTCTACCAGGCGGGCATCGAGGATCTCGGCGACGGCGATACCGCAAGCGCCGATGCCCGCGCGATCAGCGATGCCATCGGCATCCTGAACCGGCTGGTGCCCGGAAAGTCGCTCTCCGTCACGCTTGGCGATCAGGCCGTGTTCGAGGCCGTGGTACAGGCGCTCGGGTTGCCGTCCGGCTGGCAGAAGCGGCTGATCCACGCTTTCGGCAACATGATGCAGCTCGAAACCCTGCTGGCACGCCTCGCAAGCCCGCAGCCGGTCACCGGGCTCGACGCGCATGTGCTCGATTTCCTCAATCGCGGCGATGAGACGGGGCTGATCAAGCATATCGACGCCACCATGCAGGCAACCGGCTATTCCACCAACGCCAGCCGCTCGCCGCAGGAAATCGCCCGCCGTCTTCGCGAGAAGCTGGTCCTGTCGGAAACGCGGCTGGATGATGCGGCCTTCCGTGTGCTGGAGGAATTTCTGTCCCTGAGCGTGCCGTTGGCGGATGCTTCGGCGGCACTGGCCGGTTTTGCCGATGCGGCAGGCCTGAAGCTCGGCAGGGCCTTGGAAAACTTCGACGCCCGCGTCGCGGCCCTGGCCAACACCGGCGTCGATGCCGCGAGGATCGATTATCGCGCCGCCTTCGGCCGCCCTCTCGATTATTACACCGGTCTCGTCTTTGAAGTGACGGCGGAAGGGTCGAGCGCCGTGCTGGCCGGCGGTGGCCGCTTCGACCGGCTGATGACGCTGCTCGGCGCCAGGGACCGTATTCCCGCCGTCGGCTTCGCTCTCTGGCTCGACCGTATCGAAATCGCGAGGGCCGCCTGATGACCATCACGATAGCGCTTCCCTCCAAGGGCCGGATGAAGGACGATTGCGCGGCCGTTTTCGAGCGCGCCGGCATGCCCATCGTCGCCGTCGGCAATGACCGCTCCTATCGCGGCCGCGTCGAGGGCTGGGATGGCGTCGAAATCGCCTTCCTGTCCGCCTCGGAAATCTCGCGCGAAATCGGCAATGGCAGCGTCGATTTCGGCATTACCGGCGAGGACCTCGTGCGCGAGGGCATGGCGGAGGCCGACCGCCGCGTCGAATTCTGTGCAAGGCTCGGTTTCGGTCACGCCGATGTCGTCGTTGCGGTGCCGGAAATCTGGCTCGATGTCGACACCATGGCCGACCTCGGCGACGTCGCCGCCGATTTCCGCGCCCGTCATGGCCACAGGCTGACGGTCGCGACGAAATACTGGCGGCTGACGCAGCAGTTCTTCTCCAGCCAGCACGGCATCCAGCTCTACCGCATCGTCGAAAGCCTCGGCGCGACCGAAGGTGCACCTGCCGCCGGCTCCGCCGATATCATCGTCGACATCACCTCCACCGGCTCGACCCTGCGGGCGAACCACCTGAAGATCCTGTCGGACGGCATCATCCTGCGCTCGGAAGCTTGCCTGGTGCGCGCCCGCAAGCAGAGCCACGACGGCGATCCGATAGTCCAGCGCATCGTTTCGGCCGTGCGCAGCGCGCTCTGACGTTTCCGCCTTTGTTCATACGAAAAAGCCCGCCGGAACTCCGGCGGGCTTTTCATCTATAAGGGAAACCCGGCAATCAGGCGGCTGCATAAGCGCCGCGGCGGGCATCGAGCGAATAAAGGCCCGCGCCGTTGGTGGCGAGCATGATGTAGGCGCCAGCCAGCGTGATGTTCTTCAGGAAGTTGACGAAGTTCAGGCCGTTGATCCAGCCGTTGGCCGCTGCCGGGAAGTCCGGAACGTTGACGGTCGGCAGGTGGAAGACGATGCCGGTGAAGACGCAGAAGAGAGCGAGCAGCCAGCCGACGATGCGGACCTGAAAGCCGACGAGAACGCAGATGCCGGTGATGAATTCGAAGGCGCCGGCAACATAGGTGAGCAAGGTTGCTGCCGGCAGGCCGGCGCCGGCAACCATGCCGGCGGTGCCGGAGGGATCGGTCAGCTTGCCGAAGCCGGCATAGACGAACATGAAGGCGAGCAGAATGCGCGCCACGAGGATGATGACGTTATTGCTGTTGGACATGACAATCTCCAGTAAACTCGGCCCGGGCCGTGTGGCGACAATTTCTGGAGCCGGATATTCGTGATTTTCACGAAATTGAAAAGATAAACAACTGCGCACAATTAGTTCACAATCAGTGAACAATCATGCGCTTCGATCGCTCTTCCCATATGAGCCGTATCGGTTATGGTGACGCCGATTCAATCGCCAAATCATAGCGTTCAGGAGCAAGCCCATGGCCGATCTGTCGTCTTTTCCGATCACGAAACGCTGGCCTGCCAGCAATCCCGACATCATCCAGCTCTATTCGCTGCCCACGCCCAACGGCGTGAAGGTTTCGATCGCGCTGGAGGAACTCGGTCTGCCCTATGAGCCGCATCTGGTTTCCTTCAGCACCAATGATCAGAAGTCGCCGGAGTTCGTTTCGCTGAATCCGAACGGCCGCATTCCGGCGATCATCGATCCCAACGGACCCGACGGCAAACCGATCGGCCTGTTCGAATCGGGCGCGATCCTGGTCTATCTCGCGGAGAAGACCGGCAAGCTTATTCCAGGCGACGCCGCCGGGCGTTACGAAACGCTGGAATGGGTCTTCTTCCAGATGGCGGGCGTCGGGCCGATGTTCGGTCAGTTCGGCCATTTCTTCAAGTTCGCTGCGGAAAAGGTCGCCAACAACCCTTATCCCGTCGAGCGCTATCGCGACGAGGCCAAGCGCCTCCTCGGTGTGCTGGAAGGCCGACTGCAGGGGCGCCAGTGGATCATGGGGGATGAATATACCATCGCCGACATCACGACCTTCCCGTGGGTTCGCGGTGTCGATGTCTTCTACGGCGGCCGCGAAGTGCTGGAACTCGAAAGCTTCCCCTCCGTCATGGGCTGGCTGGATCGCGCCCTTGCGCGCCCGGCAAGCCAGCGCGGCCTGAACATTCCGAAGCGGGATTGACGATTTCTTCTGTGCGGCGGCGGCGATGTCGCTGCCGCCCGCGTCGCAGCCTATTGCCGGGCGGCGAACTGGCTGCCCGGCTCCAGCTTGAACCGTGGAAACAGGAAGACGCCCATCATGCTGCCCGTATATTGCCTGTCGGCGGCAACGGATTCGCCGACGCAGACGATCGGCTGGCGATGACCGCCGGCGCCGGGAATCGTCGTGGAGTAGCAGAAGTTGGAATTGGTGGTGGCCGCCTGCTCGAAAAGGTCGAGCACCCGCACCCGATCTTTTGCATCGTAGCAATGCATCAGGCTTAAAAGACCGCATTCCGAAGATGACAGGCCATGCAGCATCGCACTCCATTGTCCGAGCTTGATGATGCCGCTTGAGAGATCGCCGGTCCAGCGTTCGGAAACGCACAGCTGCGCCAGGAGATCGGCATCATGGCCATCGAACTCGAGCGAGCCGGGCGCGAAAGGTGCGGAAATATTGGCCTTGGCAATCTTGAACACGACGAACCCCACATGAACGCATGGTTCCCCCGATGCGCTTCACTAATTCCCTGGAGCAGTTCCTCGTTTCACGGAATCGATGAACCGCTCTATCCCTTTGTTTTTACGCGATTCCCAACGGAAAACCGCTGCGCACTTTTCCTGGAATTGCTCTAAGACTTCGGATGGAAGGTCTCCCTGCATTCCGCGCCGCCGCGAACGCACAGAGTTAGCCGCCTTGGCAATCTGCTGTAGACGATGCTCTTCGGGATGGCGCTCCGGTCTATGAAATCATTTCAAGTATAAATCTGGACGATGCCAATTCCCAAGGTCATGACCATGTCAGGCCACAGGTTAAACGTGTCCAAAAGAAGTAAAAATTACGTGTATTGCAGCTAACTCTCCAAAATCGCTGCGCCGGGAGTTATAGGAGCTTTTTAAAAAACAGCAATGGGCAAGTTGCAAAATTTGCAATGCCGCGAATTCTTGTGTGCGGCGGCGGCTCTACCATTTCCGCGCAATTAAAAAGGGCGACCCGAGGGCCGCCCTTTCGTCAATTCCGGATGCCGGATTGAACAGTCGCAATAAGGCTGAGGCCTTATCACATCATGTCCATGCCGCCACTTCAGGCCGTTTGTTGGCCTGAAGCACTAAAAGTACATGGGCGAAGCTTCATGAACATTTCTGCGATCAGGCCGTTGGCCTTATCACATCATGTCCATGCCGCCCATGCCGCCCATGCCGCCCGGCATGCCCGCAGGGGCATCCTTCTTCGGCAGTTCTGCGATCATGGCTTCGGTGGTGATCAGCAGCGAAGCAACCGAAGCTGCGTCCTGCAGAGCCGTGCGAACGACCTTGACCGGGTCGACGATGCCCATGGCAATCATGTCGCCGTAGACGCCCGTCTGAGCGTTGTAGCCGAAGTTGTCTTCGTTCTTGTCGAGGATCTTGCCGACAACGATGGAGGCTTCGTCACCAGCGTTTTCAGCGATCTGGCGGCAAGGAGCCTGCAGAGCGCGGCGAACGATGTTGATGCCGGCTTCCTGGTCGTCGTTCTCGCCCTTGGCCGAGATCTTCGTGGAGGAACGCAGCAGAGCGGTGCCGCCGCCCGGTACGATGCCTTCCTGAACGGCAGCGCGCGTCGCGTTGAGAGCGTCGTCGATGCGGTCCTTCTTTTCCTTCACTTCGACTTCCGTCGAGCCGCCGACGCGGATGACGGCAACGCCGCCGGCGAGCTTGGCAAGACGTTCCTGCAGCTTTTCGCGGTCGTAGTCGGAGGTGGTTTCTTCGATCTGGGCCTTGATCTGGGCAACGCGGCCTTCGATGTCGGACTTGGCGCCTGCGCCGTCGACGATCGTGGTGTTTTCCTTGGAGATCGAAACCTTCTTGGAACGGCCGAGCATGTCGAGCGTAACCGACTCGAGCTTGATGCCGAGGTCTTCGGAGATGACGGTGCCGCCCGTGAGGATGGCGATGTCTTCCAGCATGGCCTTGCGGCGGTCGCCGAAGCCCGGAGCCTTGACGGCAGCAATCTTCAGGCCACCGCGCAGCTTGTTGACGACGAGGGTTGCAAGAGCTTCGCCTTCGACGTCTTCAGCGATGATGAGGAGCGGCTTGCCGGTCTGAACGACGGCTTCGAGAACCGGAAGCATGGCCTGCAGGTTCGAGAGCTTCTTCTCGTGCAGGAGGATGAACGCGTCTTCGAGATCGGCGATCATCTTTTCCGGGTTGGTTACGAAGTAGGGGCTGAGGTAGCCGCGGTCGAACTGCATGCCTTCGACGACTTCGAGTTCGGTTTCGGCGGTCTTGGCTTCTTCAACCGTGATGACGCCTTCGTTGCCGACCTTCTGCATGGCTTCGGCAATATCGAGACCGATCTGCTTTTCGCCGTTTGCGGAGATCGTGCCGACCTGGGCGACTTCTTCCGAGGTGTTGATCTTCTTGGCCTTGGCCTGGAGATCCTTGACGACTTCGGCAACGGCGAGATCGATGCCGCGCTTCAGGTCCATCGGGTTCATGCCGGCTGCAACTGCCTTGGCGCCTTCGCGAACGATGGCCTGGGCGAGAACCGTTGCGGTCGTGGTGCCGTCGCCGGCGATGTCGTTGGTCTTCGAAGCAACTTCGCGGACCATCTGGGCGCCCATGTTTTCGAACTTGTCTTCGAGTTCGATTTCCTTGGCGACGGTGACGCCGTCCTTGGTGATGCGCGGTGCGCCGAAGGACTTGTCGATGACGACGTTACGACCCTTCGGGCCGAGCGTGACCTTCACTGCGTCGGCGAGGATATCAACGCCACGAAGCATCTTCTCGCGAGCGCTGCGGCCGAATTTTACTTCTTTAGCTGCCATGTTAGAAACTCCTGAATTCGCGTTTTCCGGGCTTTAAGGCCCGTCAGCTTTATCGGAAAAGGGAAACCGGCCGGATCAGCCGATAATGCCCATGATGTCGGCTTCCTTCATGATGAGAAGGTCTTCGCCGTTGAGCTTGACTTCGGTGCCGGACCACTTGCCGAACAGAACGCGATCGCCAACCTTGACGTCGAGTGCTACGACCTTGCCGGATTCATCGCGAGCGCCGGAGCCGACGGCGACGATTTCGCCTTCCTGCGGCTTTTCCTTGGCGGTATCGGGAATGATGATGCCACCCTTGGTCTTTTCTTCCGACTCGACGCGACGAACGACGACACGGTCATGAAGGGGGCGGAAATTGGTGCTTGCCATTGTCTAATCCCTCGATCAAATGACATTAACGGACCAGCGGGGGATCCGTATGGACTTTGTTAGCACTCAGCCTTGGCGAGTGCTAGCGAGGGTGATTTAGGGGTGGCTCACGGTCGAGTCAAGAACAGCACTGTGAAATTTTTACGGCGCCCATGCGCTTGTTTCGCGGATGATTAACACCCATGGCGATCCCGCCAGAGCCTTGTTGCGAAGCACTGCTCGCTTTGAACTCGCGGCAAAGGACGTGGCAACGCTTTCTCCTGCCCGTTACGCTGTTGCCTCCGTCACGTCATTTAGCCGCTCGCCGGCCTTGCCAATGCTTGGCCTTCGGGCCTTGTGCGTTGCAAAAACCTCATACGCCGCTCTTGTAATTTGCCGGCCGGTTTGCGATGTCAGCCCGTGATTTATTTGATGCGAGGACGGCATGGGCAAACGGATCGAAAGCTTTCGCGAGATCGGCGGACTTTATGATGTGGCGCTCTGCGACGTCTGGGGCGTGCTCCATAACGGCGTCACTGCCTATAAGGAAGCCTCGATCGCACTTGAAGCGGCCCGCGCCGAAGGGCTCGCCGTCGTCCTTATCACCAACTCCCCGCGCGTCGCTCCCAGGGTCGTCGAGCAGCTGCGGGCGATCGGCGTGCCCGACAGCGCCTACGATCGCATCATCACCTCGGGCGACGTGACGCGCAGGCTGATCGCCGAAGGGCCGAAGAAGGTCTTCCTGCTCGGTCCGGAGCGTGACATCGGCATCCTCGAAGGGCTCGACGTGCAGCGCGTCGACGCCGGCGAGGCGGAAAGCATCGTCTGCACCGGCTTCTTCGATGACGAGACCGAAACGCCCGAAGACTACACCGATATGCTGACGGCCTGGTCAGCCCGCAACGTGCCGCTGATCTGCGCCAACCCCGATCTCGTGGTCGAGCGCGGCCATCGCATGATCCCCTGCGCCGGCGCCATGGCCGGCTATTACGAGCGGCTTGGCGGCCGGACGCGCATTGCCGGCAAGCCGCACCAGCCGATCTACGATGCGGCGATTGCCGCGGCCCGCGAGGTGAAGAGCGAGTTTCCGCTGTCGCGCGTGGTGGCGATCGGCGACGGCATGCCGACAGACGTGCGCGGCGCGCTCGATTACGGTCTCGATCTTCTTTATATCAGCCATGGCATCCACGCCCGCGAATATGTCGTCGAAGGGCATACGGATGAGGCCGCTCTCGGCGCCTTCCTGGCGCGCGAGCAGGCTTCGCCGAAGTGGTGGATGCCGCGCCTTGCCTGAGGGGAGTGGCAGCCGATGACCGTTTTCCATCGCAACGAGACCCGCGAACCGCTTCCCGATGCCCTGAAGGGCGGCGTCGTCGCTATCGGCAATTTCGACGGCGTGCATCGCGGCCATCAATCCGTGCTGAAGCGTGCCCTGGAGATCGCCAGGGAGCGTGGCGTGCCCGCGCTGGTGCTGACCTTCGAGCCGCATCCGCGTACCGTATTCAAGCCCGATCGGCCTGTCTTTCGCCTGACGCCCGCGCCCATGAGAGCGCGTCTGCTGGAGGCGCTCGGTTTCAACGCCGTCATCGAATATCCCTTCGATCGCGCCTTCTCGCAGCGCTCCGCGGATGAATTCGTCCATTCGATCCTGATCGACTGGCTGCATGCCTCCGAGGTTGTCACCGGTTTCGATTTCCATTTCGGCCACGATCGTCAGGGCGGCCCGGCTTTCCTGATGAATGCCGGCAGCCATTACGGTTTCGGCGTGACGCTCATCGACGCCTTCCGCGACGAAAACACCGAGGTCATCTCATCCAGCCGCATCCGCGCGCTGCTGGCGGAAGGTGAAGTGGCGCAGGCCGCCGGTCTGCTCGGGTATCGCTATACCGTAGAGGCTCCCGTGATCGGCGGCGAGAAGCTGGGGCGCACGCTCGGCTTCCCCACGGCCAACATGCAGCTTCCGGCGGAAGTATCGTTGAGGGCCGGCATCTATGCCGTGCGCTTCCGCACCGCCGATGGCGTCATTCGGGATGCCGTCGCCAGCTACGGCCGGCGCCCGACGGTGACGGACAATGGCGCGCCGCTGCTCGAGACCTTCGTCTTCGATTTCAGCGGCGATCTCTACGGCCAGATCTGTTCGGTCTCCTTCTTCGGCTATCTCCGCCCCGAATTGAAGTTCGACGGTCTCGATCCGCTGGTCGCGCAGATCCGCAAGGACGAGGACGAGGCGCGCGCGCTTCTCGCGGGCGTCCAGCCGCTCGGCGAGCTCGACCGCATCATCGCCTGCACCTGATTTCATCCGCCGGACTGCGCGCGGGGATTGCGGCAGTGCAATATCTTTTTGCCTTGAGCGGGTAGAAAGATGCTGCAATGCTCGCACGGCAGGGCGCGAGTCGCCGCGCCCGCTTTCCGAAAGGCGCACGAGATGGATAAACGTTTCGGAACGGCGGCCTGCTGGCTGCTCGTCATTCCTTATGTCGGTTTGCTTTGGGTCCCCTTTTATAACGCTCACGACCCTGTTTTGCTCGGATTTCCCTTCTTCTACTGGTATCAGCTGGCCTGGGTGCCGATCACAGCCATCCTGACATGGATTGCCTATCGGAGCATGCGCCATGACGACTGAGATCGATCCGACGGCACTTGCCATCTTCATCTTCTTCTTCGCGCTCGTCACGGTGATGGGCTTCGTGGCCGCGCGCTGGCGCAAGCCGGAAACGCTTGCCCATATCGACGAATGGGGTCTCGGCGGCCGCAAGTTCGGCACCTGGATCACCTGGTTCCTGGTCGGCGGCGACTTCTATACCGCCTATACCGTGATCGCCGTGCCGGCCCTGGTCTATACGGTCGGCGCCTACGGCTTCTTCGCGCTTCCCTATACGATCGTCGTCTATCCCTTCGTCTTCATGGTCATGCCGGTTCTGTGGAAACGGGCGAAGGACAATGGCTATGTGACCGCAGCCGACGTCGTGCATGGGCAGTACGGCTCTCGCGCGCTTGAGCTGGCGATCGCGCTGACCGGCGTCATCGCCACCATGCCCTATATCGCGCTCCAGCTCGTCGGCATGACGGCGGTCTTCAAGTCCCTCGGCCTGCATGGCGAGCTGCCGCTGGCGATCGCCTTCATCATCCTGGCGCTCTATACCTATTCCGCGGGTCTGCGCGCGCCGGCATTGATCGCCTTCGTCAAGGACATCATGATCTATATCGTGGTCATTGCCGCCATCGCGCTTATTCCGATCAAGCTCGGCGGCTATGCCAACGTCTTTGCCGCCGCCGATGCGGATTTCCAGGCCAAGGGCGCGGGCAGCCTGCTGCTCGGCGGCAATCAGTATGTCGCCTATGCGACGCTGGCGCTCGGCTCGGCGCTGGCCGCCTTCATGTATCCGCACACCTTGACCGGCATCTTCGCCTCCAGCAGCGGTAACACCATCCGCAAGAATGCGATCCTGCTGCCGGCCTATACGCTGCTGCTCGGCCTTCTGGCCCTGCTCGGCTATATGGGCCATGCCGCCCATCTGAAGCTCGACAGCGCCAATGACGTGGTGCCGGTCCTGTTCCAGACCTTGTTCCCGAGCTGGTTTGCCGGCTTCGCCTTCGCCGCGATCGCCATCGGCGCACTGGTCCCGGCGGCGGTGATGAGTATCGGTGCCGCCAATCTCTTCACCCGCAATTTCTGGAAGGCCTATGTCAATCCGGGCGTCACCGACGAGGGAGAATACAAGGTGGCCAAGATAACGTCGCTGATCGTCAAGATCGGCGCGTTGCTGGTCATCATCCTGCTGCCGACACAGTTCGCGCTGGATCTGCAGCTGCTCGGCGGCATCTGGATCCTGCAGACGCTGCCGGCCCTGGTCTTCGGCCTTTATTCCAACTGGTTCAAGGCGCCGGGGCTGCTGGCGGGCTGGATCGTCGGCTTCTTCGGCGGCACCTATCTGGTCTGGCTCAACGGTCTGAAGCCGCTGCAGGCCATGAGCCTCGGCGGTGCGCCGTTCACGGTCTACATCGGCATACTGGCTTTGATCGCCAATATCGTCATTGCCGTAGTCGTCAATCTGGTCGTGCCGGCACGGGCGGTCGCCCGGACCTGAATGACTTGAACATCCTTGGCCGCGAGCGGAAACGCCCGCGGCCTTTCTATGTGCCGGCGGGATTGTTTCCTCTTCCTTTTCTTGGAAAAAGCGCCTATGAACCGGCGACCATGACCCAATTTCGGCTGAGCCCATCGATACGAATTATTGGCCCGGCCTTCCGCGCGCTGTAAGCTGCCGGAAGGTCCGGGTTTTTGGCGTCTCGCGCACGAGACGCTTTCCGCCGCCGAAAAATCCCCGTATGGCTGCGCCAGTTGAGGCGCAAGACGCCCGAGACACCGAGGCAATTGTCACGACTATGACCGATACCGCTGAAAAGATGGATTACTCCAAGACCCTTTACCTGCCGGAAACCGATTTTCCGATGCGCGCCGGACTGCCGCAGAAGGAGCCGGAGCTGGTGAAGCGCTGGGAGGAGATGAGCCTCTACAAACAATTGCGCTCTTCCGCTGCCGGCCGCGAAAAATTCGTCCTGCACGACGGCCCTCCCTATGCCAACGGCCACATCCACATCGGCCACGCGCTGAACAAGATCCTCAAGGACGTCATCACCCGCTCGTTCCAGATGCGCGGCTATGACAGCAACTATGTCCCGGGCTGGGATTGCCACGGCCTGCCGATCGAATGGAAGATCGAGGAAAAATACCGCGAGAAGGGCAAGAACAAGGACGAGGTTCCGGTGAATGAGTTTCGCCAGGAATGCCGCGACTTTGCCGCCGGCTGGATCAAGATCCAGTCCGAGGAATTCAAGCGCCTCGGCATAACAGGCGATTTCGACAATCCCTATCTGACGATGAACTTCCATGCGGAGTCGCGCATCGCCGGCGAGCTTCTGAAGATCGCCCGCACCGGCCAGCTTTACCGTGGTTCCAAGCCGGTCATGTGGTCGGTGGTCGAGCGCACGGCTCTTGCCGAAGCCGAAGTCGAATATGCCGATGTCGAGAGCGACATGATCTGGGTGAAGTTCCCGGTCTCCGAAGGTCCGGCCAAGCTGGCCGGAGCCTTCGTCGTCATCTGGACGACGACGCCCTGGACGATCCCCGGCAACCGCGCCATCGCCTATTCCTCGCGCGTGTCCTACGGCCTCTATGAGGTCACGGAAGCCGCCAACGATTTCGGCCCGCGCCCCGGCGAGAAACTGATCTTCGCCGACAAGCTGGCCGAGGAATCCTTCGCCAAGGCAAAGCTGCAATATAAGCGCCTGGCCGACGTCACCGCAGACGATCTGGCGCAGCTCACCTGCGTGCATCCGCTCGCCTCGCTCGGCTACGGCTTCAAGGTGCCGCTGCTCGACGGCGACCATGTCACCGACGATGCCGGTACGGGCTTCGTGCACACCGCGCCCAGCCACGGCCGCGAAGACTTTGACGCATGGATGTCGCATGCCCGCGCGCTCGAAACGCGCGGAATCTCGTCGACCATCCCGTTCCCGGTTGACGACGCCGGCTTCTACACCGCCGATGCCCCCGGTTTCGAAGGCGGCCGCGTCATGGACGACAACGGCAAGAAGGGCAATGCCAACGAGCTGGTCATCAAGGCGCTCATCGAAACGAACACGCTGTTCGCGCGCGGAAGGCTGAAGCATTCCTATCCGCATTCCTGGCGCTCGAAGAAGCCGGTCATCTTCCGCAACACGCCGCAATGGTTCGTCTACATGGACAAGGACTTTGCGGATGGCTCGACGCTGCGCACGCGCGCGCTGAAGGCGATCGACGACACCCGTTTCGTGCCGGCTGCCGGGCAGAACCGCCTGCGCGCCATGATCGAGCAGCGCCCGGATTGGGTCCTGTCGCGTCAGCGCGCCTGGGGCGTGCCGATCTGCATCTTCGTCGACGAGCACGGCAACATCCTGCAGGACGACGGCGTGAACGCCCGCATCCTCGAGGCTTTCGAGCAGGAAGGCGCCGATGCCTGGTTTGCCGAGGGCGCACGCGAGCGTTTTCTTGGCGAGAAGGCCAATGAGCCCTGGACGCAGGTCATGGACATCCTCGACGTGTGGTTCGATTCCGGTTCGACCCACTCCTTCACGCTGGAGGATCGTCCGGACCTGAAGTGGCCGGCGGACGTCTATCTTGAAGGCTCCGACCAGCATCGCGGCTGGTTCCATTCGTCGCTGCTCGAAAGCGCGGCGACCCGTGGCCGCGCGCCGTACGACACGGTCGTCACCCATGGCTTCACCATGGACGAACAGGGCCGCAAGCAGTCGAAGTCGCTCGGCAACGTCGTTGCTCCGCAGGACGTGATGAAGGATGCGGGCGCCGATATCCTGCGCCTCTGGGTCATGACCACGGACTATTGGGAAGACCAGCGCCTCGGCAAGGCCATCATCCAGACCAATGTCGATGCCTATCGCAAGCTTCGCAACACCATCCGCTGGATGCTCGGCACGCTGGCGCACGACAAGGGCGAGGTCATCGCCTATGCCGACATGCCGGAGCTGGAGCGGCTGATGCTGCATCGTCTCGCCGAACTCGACGAGCTGGTGCGCGAAAGCTACGATGCCTTCGACTTCAAGCGCATTGCCCGCGCCTTGATCGATTTCGCCAATGTCGAGCTGTCGGCCTTCTACTTCGACGTTCGCAAGGATGCGCTCTACTGCGATGCTCCATCGAGCCTGCGCCGCCGGGCCTCGCTTGCCGTCATCCGCTCGATCTTCGATTGCATGGTGACGTGGCTGGCGCCGATGCTGCCGTTCACTACGGAAGAGGCATGGTTGTCGCGCAATCCGTCCGCGGTTTCCGTGCATCTCGAGCAGTTCGTTGCCGTTCCCATGGAATGGAAGGACGAAGCCCTGGCCGAAAAGTGGAAGAAGATCCGCTCCGTGCGCAGCGTCGTCACTGGCGCGCTGGAAATCGAACGCAAGGACAAGCGCATCGGCTCCTCGCTTGAGGCCGCCCCGATCGTCTACGTCGCCGATCCGGAATTGCTGAAGGTACTCGAAGGACAGGATCTCGCCGAGATCTGCATCACGTCCGATATCGTCGTTCTGGGCGAGCAAGGTCCTGCCGATGCCTTCCGCCTTGATGACGATGCCAAGGTCAGCGTCGTTCCGAAGCTTGCCGAAGGCCGCAAGTGTGCCCGTTCCTGGCGCATCACCACCGATGTCGGCTCGGATCCGGAATATCCGGACGTGTCGGCCCGCGATGCCGCGGCATTGCGTGAGTTGGCGGCTGTCAACTGAAGAAAGTTGCCGGGTGAATTGCCTTTACGGCGCTCATCCGGTAAAAGCTGCCTGAAAATGGCCCGATTTTTACGGCAGTTGCCGTGAAATGGGGTCCTGTTACGTTTGTTCCGGCATGGCTGGGAAGGGTATTCATGAGAGCGATGCATAAGGTTCGTGTCGGCGTCAGCTTGGCGGCACTTCTGGTTGGCTGCGGCGCGATGTCCGGTTGCCTTAGCAGCCCGACTTACGGCACCGACAAGACGGCAGGCGTGCAGCTTCTGGACGATCTTGGGGATATCGCCTCCGTATCGGCCGCGACGCCGAAAGACAAGGGCGTGAAATATCCGAACCGTCCGGGCCTCGTCCTGCCTGCCGAAAAGGATCGGGAAAGCCTGACCGCGCCGCAGCAGTCGCTTGCCAGCAAGGACAATCCGGCCTGGCTCGAATCGCCGGAGGAGGCGCGCAAGCGTCTCGCCGAAGAGGCCGACCAGAAGAAGAACGACGTCAATTATCGCTCGCCGCTGGCCCAGGCCGACAGCAGCAGAAACCGCATGACGGAAGCGCAGCAGACGGCAGCTTATCGCGCCGCGCGCCAGGATCAGGCAGGCACCTATATCGACCAGCGCCGTTACCTGATCGACCCGCCGCAGCAATATCGCCAGGTATCCGATCCGAACGCCTTGAGCGATCTGGGCACGCCCGAATCGAAGAAGGAAAAGAAGCGCAAGAAGGATGCTGAGGCTGCGCAGCAGTCCAACAACAGCAGCTGGTGGAAGCCCTTCCAATAAGCAAATTGCCAAGCGGCGGCCCCAACCGCCGCTTTTCAGTCTTCGGAGCGTTTCGCTTGAAAGAAGCCTCTGAGGATATCGGCGGATGCGGTCTCGCCGAAGCCGGAATAAACCTCCGGCGCATGATGGCAGGTCGGTTGACGATAGAAGCGCACGCCATTGTCGACGCCGCCGCCTTTCGGATCTTCGGCGCCATAGTAGAGACGGCGGATGCGCGCGAACGAAATGGCCGCGGCGCACATGGTGCAGGGCTCCAGCGTAACATAGAGATCGGCGCCCGCAAGCCGCTCCTGTCCGAGCTCCTCGCAGGCCAGGCGGATGGCGACGATTTCGGCATGGGCGGTGACGTCGTTGAACTCTCGGGTGCGGTTGCCGGCTGCCGCGATCACCGTGTTGTCGAGCACGACGACGGCACCGATCGGCACTTCTCCGCGTTCTCCGGCCCGGCGTGCTTCGGTTAAAGCAAGCTCCATGAATTGATTTGTAGCCGCCATTCGAGATTTCCACTTAACCGCAAGGGCGTGACCTGATAGGAACACGCGTTAAAAATTCAGGCAAACAACAAATGACGATGAATGACAAGCCCAGGCGGCCTGGGTCCAAACCCTTTGCCGGCGATAAGAAGACGACGAAACGGGATGGCGCGAAGCCTGTAAAGGCCGCCGCCGCCAAGGCGGATGAGACCGCGGTCGACGATGGAAAGGCCGAGCGCATTTCCAAGGTGATGGCGCGTGCCGGCGTGGCCTCTCGCCGCGATATCGAGCGCATGATCATGGATGGCCGCGTCAAGCTGAACGGCGTGCTGCTGGATACGCCTGTGGTCAACGTGACCCTTGCCGACAAGATCGAGGTCGACGGCATGCCGATCCGCGGCATCGAGCGCACGCGCCTGTGGCTCTATCACAAGCCGGCCGGCCTGGTGACCACCAATGCCGATCCGGAAGGCCGCCCGACCGTTTTCGACAACCTGCCGGAAGAGCTGCCGCGCGTCATGTCGATCGGCCGCCTCGACATCAACACCGAAGGTTTGCTGCTGCTGACCAATGACGGCGGCCTGGCCCGCGTTCTGGAGTTGCCGACGACCGGCTGGCTGCGCCGCTACCGCGTCCGCGCCCATGGCGAGATCGATCAGGAAGCGCTGGACAAGCTCAAGGAAGGCATTGCCGTCGACGGCGTGCTCTACGGCTCGATCGACGCGACGCTCGACCGCACGCAAGGCTCCAACGTCTGGATCACCATGGGCCTGCGCGAAGGCAAGAACCGCGAAATCAAGAACGTGCTCGGTGCGCTCGGCCTTGAGGTCAACCGCCTGATCCGCATTTCCTACGGCCCGTTCCAGCTCGGCGAATTGCCGGAAGGCCGTGTGCTCGAAGTGCGCGGCCGCACGCTGCGCGATCAGCTGGGGCCGCGCCTGGTCGAGGATGCCAAGGCGAATTTCGACGCGCCGCTCTATAATGATAATGCCCCGGCGCTTGCCGATGCCGAAGAGGCGGAGGCGAAGCCTGTCCGCGCGGCCAAGGAAGACCGCCCGCGCCGCGAGCGCCCCGAGGACAAGCGCGAGCGCGCCCTCAGCCGGCTCGACACCAAGCGTGACGACCGCCGCGAAGGCGGCCATAAAGACGATGATCGCGCCAAGCGCCAGCCGCTCGGCCCGCGTCGCAGCGCCAATGTCTGGATGGCGCCCGGTGCCCGTCCGCTCGGCGAAAAGGCAGCCGCGAAGGCTGCGAAAAATGCAAAGACCGCCTCCCGGCGCGGCGAGCCTGAACGCCCGCAGCGCAGCGGTTTTGACCGCCCGGACGAAGGTCCGCGCGTCCGCATCAATCGCGTCGACGAGGGCGATGGCGAGTGGATTCGTTCGAGCGAGGAAGCACCGCGCCGGTCGCGTGGCGATGATGAAGGTTTCGATCGCAAGCGCTCCGACCGTCCCCGTGGCGACCGGCCATTCGGCGATCGTCCTCCGCGCGGCGATCGTCCTTTTGGCGACAAGCCCCGGGGTGACGGGTCATTCAGCGATCGTCCCCGCGGCGAACGCGGCTCGCGGCCGGAGGGCGGCGACCGTCCCCGCGCGAAGTCTTTCCAGGGTGAGGGGCGCTCGGAGCGTCCCCGTGGCGAACGCCCCTATGGCGACCGTTCGGCGCGCGGTGGCAGGCCTTTCGGCGATAAGCCTCGCGGCGATAGACCATTCAGCGATCGTCCCCGTGATGACCGCCGTCCGCGTGCCGAGGGAGACGAGCGTCCTCGCGGCAGGTCTTTCGGCGGTGAGCAGCGCTCGGAGCGTCCCCGTGGCGACCGACCCTTCGGTGATCGCCCGCAAGGCGAGCGTTCTTTTGGTGATCGGCCTGCCGGCAAGCCTTTCGGCAAGAAGCCGGGCGGCGGCAAATCCTTCGGCGGCAAACCGGGTGGAAAGCCCGGCGGCCCGCGCGGCTTCGGCGGCAAGCCCGGTGGTGCCGGTCGTCCGTCCGGTGGCCCGCGCGGGGGTTCCGGCCGGGGTGGTCCTGGCAGGGGCGGCCCCAAGGGCGGTCGGGGTTAACGCGCGGTGAGGATCGTCGGCGGTGAGTTTCGCGGTCGCTCGCTTGCAACGCCGAAGTCGAATGATATTCGTCCGACGGCGGATCGCACGCGCGAGAGCCTGTTCAACATCCTGAGCCACGCCTATCCGCAAGCCATCGACGGCACCCGGATGATGGACGTGTTTGCCGGCACCGGCGCCGTCGGGCTGGAGGCGGCCTCGCGCGGCTGCCGTCATGTGCTCTTCGTGGAAAGCAGTGTCGAGGGCAGGGGCCTTCTCTGGGAAAACATCGATGCGCTCGGCCTGCATGGCCGCACGCGCATGCTGCGGCGGGATGCGACGGACCTCGGCAGCGTCGGCAACCTCGAGCCTTTCGACTTTATCTTCGCCGACCCGCCCTATGGCAAGGGGTTGGGCGAGAAGGCTTTTGCCGCTGCCGCTGCCGGCGGCTGGCTGGTGCCGGGCGCCCTGGCGATTCTCGAAGAGCGCGCCGACGTGGTCGTCGTCGCTCCGTCGGACTTCCTGTTTGTCGAAGAACGGACCTTCGGCGACAGCAGGATGCATTTCTTCCGTTATCAGCCGCAGGCGGCGTAACGGGGGAGGAGAAGCCCATGGGCGATTATGCTGATTTCGTCGGCAACGACTATCCGCCGGCCGCCTCCGGTACGCCGAGCGTTGCGGTGGCCTTCGGTTGCGGCGGCGCACGCGGGCTTGCCCATATCCACATCATCGAGGCACTGGACGAGCTCGGCATCCGCCCGGTCGCCATAGCGGGTGCCTCCATCGGCTCGATCATGGGCGCGGCCATGGCGGGCGGCATGAGCGGCGCGGAAATCCGTGACCATACGCTCGCAACGGTCGGCAATCGCCCGGCCGTCCTCAACAAGATCTGGAGCTTGCGGCCGGTCAGCATGCGCAGCATCCGCTTTGGCCAGTTCAATCTCGAACGCATCCTGCGCGCCTTCCTGCCGCCGGCCATTCCCGAGAATTTTTCGGACCTGCACATCCCGCTGAAGGTGGTGACGACCGATTACTACGATCAGGCTGAGGTCGTGATCGAGAAGGGCGATCTTTACCCGGTGCTCGCCGCCTCGGCTGCCATTCCCGCCGTCTTCATGCCGGTCAGGGTCGGCGACCGCGTCATGATCGACGGCGGCATCATGAACCCGGTTCCCTACGAACATCTCGCCGGTCTTGCCGATATCATCATCGGCATCGACGTCGTCGGCGGTCCTGAAGGCGATGGCCGGCACATTCCGAACCGCATCGAGAGCCTGTTCGGCGCCGGTCAGCTGACCATGCAATCCAACATCGCCTTGAAGCTGCGGCTGCAGGCGCCGCAAATCTTCCTGCGCCCCGCCGTCGGCCGCACCGGCGTTCTGGATTTCCTCAAGGCACGCGACATTCTCGCCATGTCGGCCGGCGTCAAGGACGAGCTGAAATTCGCCCTCGACCGGGTAATCACGGCGAAAAGCTGATCCATTCCGGAAGCAGTTGGGGCGGTTCGGCTTTCATGGAATCGCTCTGCCTATTGACGCAATTCCGGATGGAAAACCGCTTTGCAATTTTCGCTGAAGTCACTTCAGGCCCGCTCCGGCTCCTCCTGCGGCAGGGCGACGAGATCGTCGGCATCGCTGTAGGTTTCGGCCGCGCGCTTGGGCTTGACCAGCGGCTCCGGCTTGACCGGCCGCGAATAGAGCATGTCGGTGCCGGCTTGTAGCCCCTCGCTCACCTGCAGCACCAGCCGCTGCTCGTCGCGCTTGCGGATATCCTCGCCGATCTCATAGGCTTCCGCTTCGCTGACGCCGAGCGCCTCCAGGGTGCGGCGGCCGAAGAGCAGACCGGATTCCAGCGTTTCGCGCAGCTCGTAATCCACACCCTTGCGGCGCAGGTCGATCGAGTGGATGCGGTCGTAGGAGCGCACGAAAATGCGCGCGTGCGGGTAGTCCGTCTGCACGAGCTCGACGATCTTGTCCGTCACGTCTCGCTGATGCGTGCTGACGACGACGATCTTGGCGCGGTCTATGCCGGCCGAGCGCAATACGTCCTTGCGGGTGCCGTCGCCGAAATAGATGCGGAAGCCGAAGCTCGACGCCTGTCGGATACGGTCGGCGGAGAAATCGATGACGGTGACGTCGCGGCCGCTGGCGAGCAGGATCTGCGCGGCGATCTGGCCGAAACGTGAAAAGCCGATCATCAAGACGTCGGAGCCGGCGCCTTCGAAATCCTCGTCCAGTTCCTCCTGCGTATCGCCTTTCATCAGCCGCTTCGCAAGCGCGGAGCTGAGCGGCGTCAGCGCCATCGACAGCGTCACGATGGCGATCAGCGTCGAGGCCGTATTGGCGGAGAATAAACCGCCGCTGGCGCTGGCGGCGCTGAACAGCACGAAGCCGAATTCGCCGCCCTGCGGCAGCAGCCCGGCAATGCGGATGGCATCGTTGTGCGGCGAACCCGCCATGCGGCAAAGCGCGTAGATCACGATTGCCTTGATGACCATCATCACCGGTACGGCGAGCACGATCAGCATCCAGTTGTCGAGGATCACGTCGAGTTTCAGCGACAAGCCGACGGCGATGAAGAAAATGGCGAGCAGCACGCCGCGGAAAGGCTCGATATCCGCTTCCAGTTCGTGGCGATAGGAGGATTCCGCCAGCATCACGCCGGAGAGAAAGGCGCCCATCGCCATCGAGAGGCCGGCAAGCTGCATCAGGGTTGCCGATCCCATGACGACGAAGAGGGCGGCGGCAATCATGGCTTCCCGCGCTCCCGTGCGCGCGATCACCTGGAACAGCGGTGTCAGCAGATAGCGGCCGGCGATGATCATCGCCGCGACCGCGCCGACGGCGATGGCAAGGCTCGGCAGCGGATTGGCGGTTTCCTTCGCGCCGTCGAGAACGGTGATGAGCGCCAGCAGGGGCACGATGGCAAGGTCCTGCAGCAGCAGCATCGAGAAGGAGCGCTGGCCGTATTTCGTGTTGACGTCGCCCTGCTGCTCGAGGATCTGCATCGCAAAGGCGGTGGAGGAAAGCGCCAGGCCGAAGCCGACGATGATGCTGCCTTTCCATCCGGCGATGCCGCCAAGATAGGCGGCGGCCATCAGCGCAAGCCCGCTGAAAACCACCTGTGCCGTGCCGAGGCCGAAAATATCGCGCCGCATTTGCCAGAGGCGGGAAGGCTTCAGCTCCAGGCCGATGATGAACAGCAGGAAGACGACGCCGAGTTCAGCAACGGCCAGCACGGCCTCGCTGTCGCCGATGCTGTGCAGGATCGGGCCGATCACCACGCCGGCGGCCAGATAACCGAGCACCGTACCGAGCCCCAGTTTCTTGAAGATCGGCGCCGTGACGACGGCGCCTCCGAGCAGCAGCAGGGTTTCGGTGAAAAGCGTATTGGGGGCGGACATCGTCTGTTTCTTTCCGTGGGGCAGGCGGTGTTGCGGCGCGTGGTCACGATAAACAACCATGCGTGAAGGGATTAAAGCAAGAATCGGCTTTGCCGCCCTTGATGCTTTATGTAGTGCACAATAAATGGAACGCGAAGGAAAGGCCAAATCATGACCTCAGAAATCGATTCCGCCACTCTGCTTTCCCGCGCCAGCCAGTTGATCGATCTCGCCCGGAAAGCCGGTGCGGATGCGGCGGATGCCGTCGTGGTGCGCTCCAGAGCCCATTCCGTCAGCGTGCGCCTCGGCAAGGTGGAGGGAACGGAATCCTCCGAGAGCGACGACTTCTCGCTCAGGGTCTTCGTCGGCAATCGCGTGGCGAGCGTTTCGGCCAATCCCGGCTTCGATCTCAACGCTCTTGCCGAGCGTGCGGTGGCCATGGCCAAGGTTTCACCCGAAGATCCCTTTGCCTGCCTTGCCGATGAGGCGGATCTTGCCAAGACTTATCCCGATCTCGAATTGTTCGATCCGACCGAGGTTTCCACCGAGCAACTGCGCGAAGCAGCGCTTGCGACCGAAGCTGCAGCGCTCGCCGTTTCCGGCGTCACCAATTCATCCGGCGCCGGCGCTTCCGCCGGCATGGGCGGCCTCGTGCTCGTCACCTCGCATGGTTTTGCCGGCCATTACATGGGGTCGCGCTTCGGGCGCTCCGTCAGCGTCATTGCCGGCGAAGGCACCGGCATGGAACGCGACTATGATTTCGACAGCCGTCTCTATTTCGCCGATCTCGACGCTGCGGAAGAGATCGGCCGCCGTGCCGGCGAGCGTGTGGTCAAGCGGGTCAATCCGCGCCAGGTTCCGACGGGCAAGAACCTCACCGTGGTTTTCGATCCACGCGTTGCCCGCGGTTTCGTCGGCCATATCGCCGGCGCGATCAACGGCGCTTCCGTCGCCCGCAAGACCAGCTTCCTGCGCGACAAGATGGGCCAGCAGGTGTTGAAATCCGGCCTCTCGATCACGGACGATCCATTGATCGTTCGTGGCCCTTCCTCGCGTCCTTTCGACGGCGAGGGCGTGTCCGGCAAACGGCTCGTCATGATCGAAGACGGCGTGCTGAAGTCCTGGTTCCTCTCCACGGCGACGGCGCGGGAAATCGGCGGCGGCCTGAAGACCAACGGCCGCGGTGTGCGCGGCGGCACGGCGGTATCGCCCGCGTCCACCAATCTCGCGCTGGAACCGGGCGACATTTCGCCGGAGGAGCTGATCCGCAATGTCGGAACGGGCTTCTATGTCACCGAGCTGATCGGTCAGGGCGTCAACATGATCACCGGCGAGTACAGCCGGGGCGCGACCGGCTTCTGGATCGAGAACGGCGAATTGACCTTCCCCGTTTCGGAGGTGACGATCGCCTCCAACCTGAAGGACATGTTCATGCGCGTAACGCCGGCAAACGACATCGATCGCGATTTCGGCGTTGCAGCACCTACGCTTGCGATCGAAGGCATGACGCTGGCGGGCCGCTGAAAACGAGCGGAGATTGGAATTTTTGAATGATCGATAGCCAGAAGGCCGGCCGGCTGAGCGACGTGGACCTGATCGTCGAGGCCGCGCTCGAGGCGGGCAGGATCGCTCTCGGTTACTTCCGGCAATCGCCGGAGGTCTGGTGGAAGAACAACGGCCAGTCCCCGGTCAGCGCCGCCGATTTTGCCGCCAATGAAAGCCTTGCCGCCACACTGCGGTCGGCACGGCCTGATTATGGCTGGCTTTCCGAGGAGACGGACGACGATGCCGCACGGCTGTCCCGGGCGACCGTCTTCGTCGTCGATCCGATCGACGGCACCAGGGGCTTTCTCTCTGGCTCGGATCTGTGGTGCGTCAGCGTCGCCGTCGTCACCGACGGGCGGCCCGTGGCCGGAGTTCTGTTCGCGCCGGCGCTGGACGAGCTCTTCGTGGCGACGGCCGGCGGCCAGGCCTTGAAGAATGGCAAGCCGATCAGTGTTTCCCGCAGGGTCGGCGACGATGTCCATCGGCTGGCAACCGGCGAGGATATGCTCAAGGGCTTCGATCCGGATTTCCGCAAGACGGTCGAACGGGTGAAGCACGTTCCTTCGCTTGCCTATCGTCTCGCCATGGTGGCCGACGGCCGGCTTGAGGGAACGATCGTCAAACGCAACTCCCATGACTGGGATCTGGCCGCAGCCGACCTCATTCTGGAGCGGGCCGGCGGCGCGCTCGTGGATCTTTCGGGCAATGTCCTGCGCTACAATCGCGCCGAGGTATCCCACGACGAACTTTGCGGTGCGTCGGCATCGCAATTGCCGGAGTTTCTCCGCCAGCTCTCGCACCGACGAGACGGTTGACCTTTTGGTCAAAATCCCTCAGATGAAGAGCGGAGGGGGATGACACTAGAAAGAGACGAAAATGACGAATACCAGCGGCAAAAAGCAGCTCCTGCACCTAGTCTTCGGCGGTGAACTGGATAACCTCGAAGAGGTTCAGTTCCGTAACCTCAACGAACTCGATATCGTCGGCATGTATCCCGACTATGCGAGCGCACTGACGGCGTGGAAGTCCAAGGCGCAGCAGACCGTCGACAATGCTCATATGCGTTATTTTATCGTCCACCTGCACCGTTTGCTCGATCCGCAGGAAAAAACGGCATCCTGAGGCCCCCGCGCACCGAATTTTGCATTTGATATCTTCGTCCGGTGAAGCGTTATCGCTTTAAATCCGGCCATGAAGCGGTATCTTTGACACAATAAGAACGAAAATTCGGCTGTTTATTCGGCCGTTTGTTAATCGGGATTTGGCATCGATGATGATCAGCTGCGATGGGAGGCGATCGAAATGAGTAGCCTCAGGGCGCGCCTTGCCTTGAGCGCCTATCGTTTTGGCGGGGTCGCCATCTATCCGTTCATCGGGCCTTATCTCGCCGTTCGTGCGGCAAAGGGCAAGGAAGACGGTTCCCGCAAGCTGGAGCGCTCGGGCTATGCGAGCGCCAACCGCCCGCAAGGGCCGCTGGTCTGGTTTCACGCTGCAAGCGTGGGCGAGACCTCGGCCGTCATTCCGTTGATCCGCGAAATCCGCCGTCGCGACATTCACGTCATCCTGACGACGGGTACGGTCACCTCGGCCAAGGTCGCGCAGGAGCGCCTTGGCGAAGAAGTCATCCATCAATACGTGCCGCTCGATCTCAAGCCCGCCATCAAGCGCTTCCTTGATTACTGGCAGCCCGATTGCGCCATTTTCGCCGAATCCGAGATTTGGCCGACGACCATCGTGGAGCTCAGCCGCAGACGCATTCCGCAAATCCTCGTCAATGCCCGCATGTCGGATCGTTCCTTTGCCCGATGGAGCCGGCATCCTTCGCTTGCCGAGGCGCTGTTCGAGAATCTGGCGCTGGTCGTGGCGCAATCGGATCTCGATGCCGAACGCTTCCGCGACCTCGGCGCCGTGCAGGTGCTCAGATCGGGCAATCTCAAAGTGGATACCGATGCCCCGTCCTACGACGCGCTGACGCTTGCGAGCTACATGAAGCAGATCGGCAACCGCAAGACCTGGGCCGCGGTCTCGACGTTCGAAGGCGAAGAGGCCGCCGTGGCATCCGTGCATACGATGCTCAAGGAGCATAACGGCCAGCTTACCATCCTCGTGCCGCGCCATCCCGAGCGTTGCGACGCGATCGAGGCGATGCTCGTCGAGCAGGGACTGAAAGTGGCGCGCCGCACCCGCAACGACATCCTCTCCCCGGACGTCGACGTTTTCCTCGGCGATACGATCGGCGAGATGGGGCTTTATCTGCGGATGACGGAAATCGCCTTCATGGGCAAGTCGCTGTTCAACGAGGGCGGCCAGAATCCGCTGGAGCCGGCCATGCTCGGCTGTGCGATCCTGACCGGCGGTCATGTCCAGAACTTCCGTGATGCCTACCAGTTGCTCGCCCGCCGTGGCAGCGCCCGCGTGGTGCGCGACACGGACATGCTGGCGCGCGGCGTGCATTACCTGCTGAGCAACGACATGGTACGACGCGGCATGATCGATGCCGGCTTTGCCGCCGTGCATGAAATGCGCGGTGCGCTGGCGGCGACCGTCAAGGGGCTGGAGCCCTACATCAATCCGCTTTCGGTGAAAGCGCGGCTGATGCCGAAGACGATGGCGAACGGATAAGAAGGAAAGAGCATGGCGGCGGTCAAGCTGGGAGCGATTGCGGGCATTCTTTTCGACAAGGACGGTACGCTGCTCGACTATGACCAGAGCTGGCTGCCGGTCAATCGCGAGCTTGCCAGGATCGCCGCGCAGGACGATCCCCTTCTGGCCGATCATCTTCTCTCCGCCTGCGGCATGGACCCGGTCTCCGGCCATATCGTGCCCGACAGCCTGCTTGCCGCCGGCAATACCCGGCAAATTTCCGAAGGACTCGTAGCGGCCGGCTCGAAAATGGATGTCGCGGAGCTCGTGGAAAAACTCGATGCGCTCTTCGCGCACGCGGCCGACTTTTCCTCGCCCGTCACCGATCTCGCCGCCTTTTTCCGCCGCTTGCGCGAGCGGGGCTACAAGCTCGGCGTTGCCTCCAGCGACAACGAGCGGTCCATCCGCCAGACGGCTCGCCGCTTCGGCTTCATCGACTATCTCGATTATATTGCCGGCTACGACAGCGGCTTCGGCACCAAGCCGGAGCCGGGCATGGTGCTCGGCTTCTATGCGGCGACAGGGCTTTCGCCCGCGCAGGTCGCCGTCGTCGGCGATAACAATCACGACCTGCATATGGGGCGCAACGCCGGGGTCGGTCTCACCGTCGGCGTGCTGACGGGCACCGGTTCGCGCGAGACGCTGACGGCGGCTTCCGACTATTGTCTCAGTGACATTACGGAGCTGGAAGGCCTGCTGATGCCGGTCGCGCAATCGGCCTGATTCCGGCAATGACTTGCTTTTTCATGCGATCTGGCCTTTCTTGCCGCCTTGTTGCAGGCACAAGCACAGGGCTGGGTTAGGCGCATGGTATCGGAAGCCCCACCTTTCTGGTGGCGAAAGGCGGATTGGCGTGCCTGGGGGCTCTCACCCTTCTCCTTCCTGTACGGCCGTGTCGCCGGGCATCGCATGATGAATGGCAAGCGGGCCTCCGTGCCGGTGCCGGTCATCTGCGTCGGCAATTTCACGGTCGGAGGAGCTGGCAAGACGCCAACGGCGCTTGCCCTTGCCCAGGCCGCGAAGGCGAAGGGGCTGAAGCCCGGCTTTCTCAGCCGCGGCTATGGCGGCTCGCTCGATGTGACGACGGTCGTCGATCCCGCGCATCATCACGCCACGGCGGTCGGCGACGAGCCGCTGCTGCTTGCCCGCGAGGCGCTGACGGTCATTGCCCGCCGCCGCGCCGAGGGTGCGGAGCGGCTGGTGCGCGAGGGCGCCGATCTCATCATCATGGACGATGGCTTCCAGAGCGCCCATCTTGCCATCGATTACGCGCTTGTCGTGATCGATGCGACCAGAGGCATCGGCAACGGCCATCTCGTTCCCGGTGGCCCGGTGCGCGCGCCGCTGCGCACGCAGCTTCTGTATGCCTCCGCTCTCCTGAAGGTGGGTGAGGGCAACGCCGCCGACCGCGTCGTTCGGCTTGCGGCAAGGGCTGGGAAGCCTTTCTTTGCCGCGAGCGTCAGAGTGCGGGGACAGGAAGACCTGCGCGGCCGCAACGTGCTTGCCTTCGCCGGTATCGCCGATCCCGGCAAATTCTTCCGCACGGTCGAGTCGCTCGGGGCGAATATCGCCATACGCCGCAGCTTCGGGGACCATGAACATCCCGGCGAGGACGATGTGTCCGACATGCTCGACATCGCGGCGCGCGAAGGTCTGGAGATCGTCACCACCTCGAAGGACTATGTCCGCCTGATCGGCCACCATGGCCGTGCCGACGAATTGCTGCGGCGCTGCCGGGTGATCGAGATCGATATGGTCTTCGACGACCCACAGGCGCCGTCCTTGATCATCGACAGGGTGATCGCGGCCGCCCGCGAGCGGCGCTTGCGGGAAAAGCACGGCGGCAAAGCCGGTTAAAAAGGCGGTCGGCTCTTCAGCGAGAGAAATCAGCGCTTTTGATTGGGAAGTGCCCCGGCACGCTTTTCGGCTTCGAGCGACGTGATCACGTCGGCATAGGGCTCCTGCCGGGCGACGCTCCAGTAGCGCAGCTCATCGAGCGCGATGTGTTTGCCGGTCATGGCGCAGACGACGTAGGAGCCCGGCATCAGGATCTGGAAATCGCCGTCGAGATAGCGAATCTTCGCCTCGCGGTTTCCATGTCCTTCGAAAAGATTCATCTGACGCCGTCCTTGATCGCTGCCGTTTGTCTGCCATACCGCGCCGGGCGGGACTTTTCCAGAGAATTTCGGGGAAAAGTGCACGGCGATGTCTGGTCCGGAACGCGGTCGGACGCTCGGCTTCTTCCGAAGCCGGCGTTTTTCAGCTGCGTCCGAACAACCGCTCTATGTCCGAGAGCTTCAGCTCTATATAGGTCGGCCTGCCGTGATTGCACTGCCCGGAACCGGGAGTCGCCTCCATCTGGCGCAAGAGCGCATTCATCTCTTCGGGACGCAAGCGCCGCCCTGATCGCACCGAGCCGTGGCAGGCCATGGTCGCGGCCACATATTCCAGTTTTGCAGCAAGCCCGGAGGCCGTGTCCCACTCGGCAATCTCGTCGGCCAGTTGCCGGACAAGGCCCTGCGCATCCACTTCGCCGAGCATGGCCGGCGTCTCCCGCACGGCGACCGCCCCGGGCCCGAAGCGCTCGATCGCAAGTCCGAGCTCGCCAAGCTCCTCGGCGAACACCATCAGCCGATCGCAATCCTCTTCGGGCAGATCGACGATCTCGGGGATGAGCAACACCTGCGAGGACAGGCGTTTCGAATGCAACGCCTTGCGCATGGCTTCGAAGACCAGCCGTTCATGTGCGGCGTGCTGATCGACGATCACAAGCCCGTTCTCGGTCTGGGCGACGATATAGTTCTCGTGCAGTTGGGCGCGCGCGGCACCCAGCGGAAACCTCGCCGGCTCCTCGGCACGGGCCGGTTCCACAGGCGGCGGCGCTTCGGCGCGGGCGGCAGGCTCGGCAAGCCCCTCGAAGGCGGCCTGCGACCTTTCGGCAAATCCATAGCCTGCCGTCGCCGCCTCTCTCTCGTAAGGGCGGGAAGGCGAGGTATCGGCCGTCCATGGAGCGGCGGCCGGCGATGGTCTCCAACCGGGCTGGAAGCCTGAACGCCCGGCGGTGAAGGCGCGCAGCATGCCATCCGCGCCGGTCGTTGCGGCGCGGTCGCCTTCCCGCGCCAGAGCCTCGCGGACGGCGCCGACGATCAGGCCGCGCACAAGACCGGGATCGCGGAAGCGAACGTCGGATTTCGCAGGATGAACGTTGACGTCGACCAGCGCCGGATCGAGCGTCAGCGAAAGCACGGCGACCGGGTAGCGGCCGGCAGGGATGGTTTCGGCGTAGGCGCCGCGGATCGCCGAGAGGATCTGCTTGTCCTGCACCGGCCGGCCGTTGACGAAGGCATATTGATGGGCGGAATTGCCACGGTTGAAGGTCGGCACGCCGGCAAAGCCGGCAAGGCTCACATCCTCGCGCACGGCGTCGAGCGCGATGGCATTGTCCTTGAATTCGGCGCCGAGCACCTGCGCCATGCGGGCGAGATGATCCTCGCCGGTCGCGGGGAATTCCAGCGTCGAACGGTCGCTGCCCGACAGCACGAAGCGCACCCGCGGGAAGGCGATCGCCATGCGTTTGACGACTTCGGTGATTGCCGCCGCCTCCGCCTTTTCCGTCTTCAGGAATTTCAGGCGCGCCGGCGTGGCAAAGAACAGGTCGCGCACCTCGACGATCGTGCCGGGATTGGCGGCCGCCGGGCGCAGAGGCGAGATCTTGCCGCCTGCGACCGCGATCTCGGCGCCGCCGGGCGTGCCCGCTCTGCGGCTTGCAATCGAAAGCTTTGCCACGGAGCCGATGGAGGGCAGCGCTTCGCCGCGAAAGCCGAGGGTGCGGATGTCTTCCAGCGTCTCGGAAATCTTGGAGGTGCAGTGGCGCCGCACCGCGAGCTCAAGGTCGGCCTCATCCATGCCGGAGCCGTTGTCGGTCACGCGCAGCAGCGCCTTTCCGCCGCCCGCAGTGGCGATCTCGATGCGCGTGGCGCCGGCATCCAGCGCGTTTTCGATCAGTTCCTTGGCGGCACTCGCCGGACGTTCGATGACTTCGCCGGCTGCGATCTGGTTGATCAGTGTTTCGGAGAGTTGCTTGATGGCCATGGTGTCATTGTCGTGGATTCGCGACAGCGAGGAAAGAGGAAAGGCGATTTGTGCGCCGTGATCCACCCGTTTCCATCCGAGGCTTTGTTAAGAAATTTAATCAATGTTTAAGGGAATGATGACAGGTTGCAGGCTGAGAAACTTGAAATGACCGCAGGTGGCGCGTTTCGTGCATGCTGACGGCTCTTGACGGCAGGTTGGTGGCCGTCAATTTTCATGAGCCGGGTGCCATCTGCTTCAAGTGCAAGGCCAGCATGCAACTTCCAAAAAATTTGCCCTCGTGGAGCGAATGTCCGCTCTGACGATTTGCCGTGCTGTGAAATTGGTTGAGTGTAGGAATCGGACGAATGACTGCCGGGATTGACAAGGCAGCTTTGGCAATGATGGCTGTTGATGCGCCTTTCGGCGGCAATCTGCAGGCGATGTTCTTCGACGCTTTCTGTGACGGCCTTTCCAGCGCCTTCTTCGCTTACGACAAAAACGATCAGCTGCTGTTTGCCAGCCGCCAGCTTCTGAATTTCTTTCCGATCCAGCCGGAATTCCTGCAGCCGTCGACGCGGTTGCGCGATTTCCTGGGCGCGGTGTTCGATACGGGCATACGCTATCAGCGCAACCAGAACAGACCGGTTGCCAATCGCGATGACTGGATATCGGAGCGTATCGCCACGCATTGGCGCGAGCGATACGAGACGACGGAGCATTTCAGCGACGAGCGCTGGGTGCGGATCATCAAGCGGCGGCTGTCGTCGGGCATCGGCTTCTGCATCATCTCCGACGTTTCCGAGGTGAAGAAGCGGGAGGAGCAGTGGCGCGTCGACATGGAACGCGTGCAGCTCACCGAGGATATTCTCGACAACCTGCCGTTTCCGGTCTTCGTCAAGGATCAGAACCTGGTCTATGTCGCGGTCAACCGAGCCTTCTGCGACAAGTATCAAACCGCGGCGGATGAGGTGCGCGGCCGCAAGAGCCTCGATCTCTTCTCCACCGATCTCGCCAACCGCTTCCACGAGAGCGACCGGCATGTGATCGAGACGGGCGAAATGTCGATCTCGCGGCAGCGCCAGATCGCCCGCGACGGCGCCGAGCGCGACATCGTCACCCGCAAGCAGCGGATCGGCAAACCCGGCCGCTATTTTCTCGTCTGCACCATGCAGGACCTGCCCAAGGACGGGGCCGATTTCGATGAGTTCGCGCTTGCATCGAACATCCGGGAAAACAGTGACCGATCCTATCGCCGGGCCTATGTTCCCGTGGCCGCGCTGCAGACCATCTCGCGCCGCCCGGCCGCCATGGAAACCTTCGTTCCGGAAAATTTCAACGGCCGCAAGATCCTCGTCGTCACGGCCGATTTCGCAGCCGAAACGGCTGCCCTGAAGATGCTCGAGAAATACGGTTTCGAAGCTTGCGTCGTTCACAACGAGAACGAGGAGGCCGCGTTTCTGGATGTGGCGAGCGCGCATGGCGTCAAGATCGATCTCGTCGTCGTCGACAATCAGCTCGGCAAACGCGGCATAGAGCTCGCCGAGCGGCAGAACCTGACGGCCCTGTCGCTGGACGGCTCGCAGCTCGCCACGGAGCTTGCCTTCGTGATCGCGCGCCATTTCAATCGCAACATTCGCGGCGAGCTCGGCGACTTCATGGAACCGGGGCTGGCGCCGGAATGGCGGCGCGTAACCGGCGAGAACCGCCGTGCGCAGATTTTGGTCGCCGAAGACAATGACATCAATCAGATCGTTTTTTCGCAGATCCTCGAAGGGTTGGGATACAGCTACGTGCTCGCCGCGAGCGGCGATGAGGCCGTGCGGCTGTGGCAGGAATATAGCCCCGAGCTGATCCTGATGGATATTTCGCTGCCGGGCCTGAACGGCTTCGAGGCCGCCAGGCTGATCCGCGCTACGGAGAAGGGAAGCGGAGCCCACACGCCCATCATCGGGGTGCTGCCCCAGGCGTTCGAGCGCGATCGCAGGGAATGCGCGGATGCGGGCATGGACGACATCATCCTGAAGCCGGTCAGCCCCGATATCATCGAGACGGTATTCCAGAAGTACATGCGCAGCGCCTTGAAGGCACATAGCAGATGAGTGCCGCACCGATATGATCTCCGATGACAAGTTATCGCCGTTTTCGAATGTCCGTCGTCCTGCCATTCTTTGTTAAGACTTCACGGTCATGCTTTTTTCCGGGTGGAGAAAAGGTCGGAACCGAATATGAAATCGGGTGAAATGCTGCCTGGACCCGTCGGCCAGGAGCCGCAGGCAATAGCTTATACCGATCCGCTCACCGGATTGGGCAATCGTCATCGCATGCGCGAGCGAACGCGCGCGCTCGCGCTGGAGCGTGCCGGCGATCCCGCACCGTTCACCATCGGTATCGTCAACCTCGATGCCTTCAAGCCGATCAACGATCTGTTCGGCGTCGAGGCCGGCGACGAGATTCTTTGTCAGGTCGCCCACCGTCTCAAGGCTTGCATTCCGGACGGCGCGATGGTGACGCGCCATGACGGCGACGAGTTCGCCTTCGTCCTGCCCCTGGTCTTCGAACGCGTCGGCGCCGAAAAATTCGGGCAGATGATCCGTGAAGTACTCTCCGCACCCTATGACCTCGGCGACCGCAACGTTCGTCTTTCGGCCTCCTTCGGTTTTGCCATCCACCCGTTCGCGGGAGAAGAGTTCGACGATCTGCTGAAGAATGCGGACACCGCGCTTTACCGTTCCAAGCGTCGCGGCCGCGGTCAGATCACCGTTTATTCCAGGGAGATTGCGCAGGAAATGAAGCGCGCGACGCAGCTCGAGCAGGCGCTTCGCAATGCCATCATCTCCGACGCCATCGACGTGCATTTCCAGCCGATCGTCTCGCTCGCCAACAATATGGTTCTCGGTTTCGAGGCTCTGGCTCGCTGGAACGATCCGGACCTCGGTTTCGTCTCGCCTGCTGTTTTCGTGCCGCTCGCCGAGGAGCGCGGCTTTATCGATGCGCTTTCCGAAACGCTTCTGCGGAAAGCGGCCGAGGCGGCGCTCTCCTGGCCGCGCGAGCTTTTTCTCTCCTTCAACCTGTCGTCGGCGCAGTTGATGGACCCCGGCACCAGCAGCAGCGTCCTTGCCATCCTCACGCGGGTCGGTCTGGACCCGCACCGCCTCGAACTGGAAATCACCGAGACCGCGGTCATGAGTTCGGCCGATACCGCCCATCGCATCATCGCCGATCTGCGCGCTGCGGGAGTACGCATTTCGCTGGATGATTTCGGCACGGGCCAATCCAGCCTCGGGCGCTTGCGCGAGTTCATCTTCGACAAGGTGAAGATCGACCGGGCCTTTGTCTCGCGCATGAATTCGGATCGGGCATCCGAGCATATCATCAAGGCGGTTCTCGCCATGTGCGAAGGGCTTGAGCTGCGCGTCGTGGCGGAAGGCATCGAGGAGCACGCCGAAGCGGCAAAGCTGAAGGCGCTGGGTTGCGCCATGGGGCAAGGATATTATTTCGGCAAGCCTGCGGACGGCGCCGCGACGCTCCGGTATCTGCAAACGCATTATTTCGAACCGAGCGGCGAACGCGAAATCGCTTAGAGGAATTCAGGTATAGGCGTGCGGGCTTTCTGCGCGAACCGCGCGGGACAATAAAGCGATATGCGATTCACAGATTCCGTGAAGAACTGACCGCTCCGGACTGAACGGAAAGCAAAGCGGCGGCCGGTAAGGGCCGCCGCTTCCGCATTTTTGTCGAACCGCCGCGTTACTTGTTGGTGGTCGACGACGTCGTCGTGCTGTCGGTGCCAGCCGGCATTGTCGACGTGCCCGCCGAGCTTGCCGCCTTCTCCGAGGCCTGCATCGAAAGCGTCTTGAATTCCGGCGCGGCCTTCAGAGAGTCGGCCGTTTCCGTGGTCGTCAGCTTTACAGTGCCATCCTGGGCATTCTGCGTGGCCGTGATCTTGTCGAAGGGAACGGCGACGTTTTTCTGGCCCATGCCGAGAAAACCGCCGACGCCGACGACCGCTGCGACCACGCCGCCCTGCTTCTGCAGGATCAGGTCGTTGATGCTGCCGATGCTTTCGTTCTGACCGTTATAGACCGACTGGCCCATATAGGTCTTGGCGCTGATCTGATCTGCCGACTGAGCTGTCAGATAACCGCCGGCCTGCTCCGTGGTGGTCGTCGCCGCAGGGGTCTGGGCGCTGTTCTGCGGTGTCGAGCTATCCGGCTTTGCAGCATCCGGCGTCGCCGGGGCTGTCTGTGTCAGCGGTGCGTTGCCGGTGCCGCCATTCGACGGCTGCTGCGCCTGTGCGAAGGCCATGGGCGAAAGCACGGAGGCTGTGGCAAAGATTGCGCCTGCAGCGACAGAAGTAAAGAGTTTCCCAGTCATCGTGAACCTACCTTTCATTCTGATGGGCATGCTTTATGAAAAGTGCATGCTTACCAGCGCGAGTGGAACCTTTAGGTGCCGACCTTTATCGTGCCGGTCGTAAAGGCAAATGGCTCACGAAGGTTTTGGTTCCGTCAAAAGTTGTGGCAAGTTGCGTTGCTTGGGTCGAAAATCAGGGAAATATAGTCTGAAAACAGCCGTTTGCCGCCTTTAAAAACAACCTGGAAGATTGTTCGGAACAACGGGAAGGTTCCTGCGGGGCTGCTATCGGCGCGGCTGCATGTCGAGCGATGCCGCATCGGTCGTTGGAGAGAACCGCCTTCAACGCTCGTCGGTCGAAGGCGGATTTCAATCACAGCTTGTATGGCGGGTCGAAAACGCCTCTCACCGTCAGGCCGAGCTCCAGCAGCGCACCGGCCTGGGGCTGCATGGAGCGTGCCTCCTCATCCAGGCCTTCCCACGCGGTCGTCACGGCCAGCCGATCCGCATTCTTGCCGATGAAGGCGGGGCAGGAGGGCTGCATGGCGGGCACGCGATAGCGCTCGATGCGCAGCCCGTCCGGGCTGTACTTGTCGACGAAGCCGGAGCCCCAGCGCGCATTCCAGATGTAGCCGTCCGCGTCGCACACGGAGCCGTCGAGGCCGCCCGGATCTTCCATGCTGTCGACCATGACGATCGGCTCGCCCGTCGGAAGGCCCGTCTCGGGGTCTACGAGCACGCGCATGAGCTGGCTGACGCGCGTATCGGTGAAATAGCCGATGGTGCCGTCGGGCGAAAAGCAGATGGAATTCGGAATGCTGATCTGGTCGAAGATCTTGGTCACTTTGCCGCCGGCGACGTGATAGATCGCGCCCGCCTGCATCTCCGCCCGCTTGCCCATCGTGCCGATCCAGAGCGATCCGGACATGTGCGTGCGCCCGTCGTTGGAACGGTTTTCAGGCTTGTCGGCTTCGATCGCCGCGTAAAAGCTCAACTCGCCGGTCGCGATGTCGCGCAGGAACAGGCCCTGCTCGGTGGCGATCATCTGCCGCTCCGCATCGACGCGCGCCAGCACGCTCGCCATCATCGGCAGCTCGTGAACCTGCTTCTTACCGGTGGGAAGATGCAGCTCATGCAATTCCTTGCCGAGGATGTTGAACCACCAGACGGTGTCCGTATCGGGGTCGTAGGTCGGGCCTTCTCCCAGGACGGAGGAGGTGTTGCAGAGAATATTGCCCTGAAAATCATGAATATCGGTCATAGATCAGGCTCCTATGGCGGCATCATAGGAATAAATGGTGACTTTGGCGCGTTCGGCAACCTCTGCGGCCGTCATTCCCGGCTTGTAGAGGCTGGTGCCGAGACCGAAAGCGAGGATCCCGGCCTTGGTGTAATCGGCAAAGTTCTTGTCCGAAACGCCGCCGACCGCGGCGATGACGAGTTCGGGCGGCAGCACCGCGCGAATGGCGGTGATGCCAGCGGCGCCGAGCACGCCGGCTGGGAAGAATTTGAGCCCCGTGGCACCGGCACGGGCGGCCTGAAGCGCCTCCGTCGCAGTAAAGACGCCCGGCATCGTCACCATGCCCTTGTCGCGGGCGTGGCTGATGACGGCGGGCTCGACATTCGGCGTTACGAGCAGCTTTCCGCCTGCGCCGTCCAGCCTGTCGACGTCTTCGACCGTCAGCACGGTGCCGGCGCCGATCAGGCAATCGGCAGGCGCCATCCTGGCGGCGATTTCGATGGAGCGGAAAGGCTCCGGCGAGTTCAGCGGAATCTCGATGGCGCTGAAGCCGGTCTCGATCAGCGCGCCGACGATGCCGGCCGTTTCCTCCGGCTTGATGCCGCGAAGAATGGCGATGAGCGGGCGCTTCATGGGCGGAAAGGGGATACGGGTCGTCATCAGTTCTTGCTTTCTTTCTTGAACCAGATCGCTTCGGCCGCTGCGGAAAGCCCGCGACGGACGGCGGCATCGGCGTCAATGGTCTTGTAGTTGAGCGACAGGGTGCGGAACGCATCCTCGTAGAGAGCCTGAAGACGGCCGGAAGCGACAAGCGTGATGGCCGCATTCCGTCCGGCCGAAGCCAGGGCGCCGGCGATTTCGGCTCCGATCAGGGTGCCTGAAATCAGCGCCAGGGCGCCGGCCGCCGTCAGTCCGTTCAGAAGCTGCCCGGAGCGGGCGGTGAACAGCAGATTGGTGACGAGGGCCGGCGTGCCGAACGCCGCCTTGAGGGCGGCTTCGAACGCTTTGGTATCGGCGGGCACGTCGGTCGCCCCGGCAACCGCATGCGACAGGATGCTGTGCTTCGTAATGACGTCGAAAAGCTCGCCGGTCATGAAGGTGGAGAAGCCGGTCACCTGGCCATCGAGCACGCGGACCCATTTCGAATGCGTTCCCGGCATGCAGACGAGTTGCTCGCCCCTCGTATCGGCGGCAATCGCACCGAGCAGTTGCGTCTCCTCCCCGCGCATGACGTCGGGGACTGTCTGGCTGCGTTGCGCCAGACCCGGCAGGATGCGGACGTCGCGCGATTGTCCGGGAACGGACACGGCACCGGTCAGAATGGCGGCGAGCGATGTCGGCGCGTCGATATATCCGGCTTCGACCCAGCCCTGACGCGCGCCGGCCATGCCGCAGACGATGACGGGGAGGGTGTCGGGCGCCGATACGGCGTCGAGATGGGCTTGCAGGACCTTGGCAAAGCTGGTCTGTGCCGCCGTGGTCATGCCTTCGCCGCTGCGGCGCTCGGCCAGAACGTCGCCGTCTTCGCCGATCAGCCAAAGGCGGAAGCTGCTCGTACCCCAATCTACCGCGACATATGCGGGTTTAGTCATGAGAAATGCTCCAGATTTTTCGTTAGAAAATGCCGCCATCGACGGTGATGGCTTGCCCGGTCATGGCGCCAGAGCAGTCCGACGCCAGGAAAAGCACCGGTCCGACCAGATCGTCGGCGCTCAGCACGCGCTTGAGGCACTGCCGATCGAGCGTCCTGGCCATGCCTTCCTCGGTCAGCCACAGGTCCAGCTGCCGCTGGGTCACGATCATCCCGGGCAGAACGGCGTTGACGCGGACGTTCTCGGGGCCGAGGCGTCCGGCAAAGCTCTTGGTCAGCCCGATGATGCCGGACTTGGCGGCCGCATAGGAGGAAAGCTGCGGCGGGTTCATCTTGAAGGCGATCGAGGAAAAGTTGACGATCGCGCCGCCGCCTGCCGCCCGCATGCCCGGTGCCGCCGCCTGGGAGACGAAGAAGACCTGCTTCAGGTTGATCGCCTGGTTGTTGTCCCAGTATTCCTCGGTCGTGGTGTCGATGTCGTGCCGGTCGTCCCAGGCCGCATTGTTGACGAGGACGCGGATCGCGCCGAGATCGGATTCGACCGCTGCAACCGTGCTTCTGATGGCGCCGACATCGCGCAGGTCGGCGTGATAGAAGACGACGGGATGCGCCGCCTGCGCCGAAAGCCGGGCGGCGAGCGCCTTGCTCGGTTCCTCGGCGACATCGATAAAGGCGACTTTGGCGCCTTGTTTCGCAAAACCTTCGACAAGGCTGGCGCCGATGCCGGAGCCGCCGCCGGTGATCAATACCGTTCGATCTTTCAGATCGGGAAACTGCGCCTGCGTCTCAGCCAAGATCTTTCCTCCGGGATCGGCAATAGTTCCATTATTCGGAACAAAATTTGACTATATGGAATTATCGAATTACCCTTTCATCGTGTCAAGGATACGGCGCCTGTGCCAGCGATAAATGAAAGGGTGCGGATCTGAATTCGGAGAATGCAAAGGCGGATAGCCGTCGCGACCGCGAAACCGGAACGCTCGGCAAGCTGGTGGCCCTGCTCGACGTCGTCGCGCTCGCCGATGGCCCCATGCGCTTCACGGATATTCTGTCGCTCGCCGATCAGCCGCGCGGCACGCTGCACCGGCAATTGTCGCACCTCGTCGAGGAGGGGTTGCTGGAGATCGATCGCGACGGGCGTTATCTCATCGGTCTCCGGCTTTTGACGCTTGCCTCGCGCAGCTGGGCGCGCAACGAATTCCGCGCCGTTGCCGAGCCGCATCTGCACCGTCTGCAGGAGGAGACATCCGAAACCGTTCATCTCGGCATCCTGCGCGGCGCGGAGGTCATCTATCTCGACAAGGTGGAGGGCCGGCAGTCGGTGCGTATGTATTCCCAGATCGGCAATGCGTCTCCGGCCTATTGCACGGGCGTCGGCAAGGCCGCCCTTTCGGCGCTCGGCGATCCGGAGCTTGCCGCAAGAGTAGCCGCTCTCGAATTTCGCCGCTATACCGAGCATACGCTTCGCAATGCCGCCGAGCTGCTGTCGGATATTTCCGCAATCAGGGCGAGGGGCTATGCGTTCGATCTCGAGGAGCATGAAAGCGGCATATGTTGCGTTGCTGCGCCGATCCGCTCCGACGATGGCCACATGCTGGCCGGCGTCTCCGTCACCGGCCCGGCTTATCGCGTCACGCCGCAGAAGTTGCAGGCATGGGCGCCTCTGACCGTGGCGGCGGCTGATTCGATCATGATGGACATGCGAAACCGCATGGGGCCCAAACGTTGATCCTGTAAATCTAGCGCAGCGTCAGTCTAAACTCGCCGATTTAATGCTGCCACCATCAGACCTTAGCCAAATTACTCGTTTGTCTGGAATTTTACTGTTGAGATATGCGTAAGAACTGCCATTATCCCTAGGTGATTGTTGGGATCGTGGAGGATTTTGCCAGGTGATGGGAAGACATCATAGTAACGGTCATTGATCCAGTCACGGTTTTGGAAAACTTATATTTTAGCCGGCGCCTGATATCGGTGCTGCTACGATAATCGCGAGGGACAAGAAACGGAAGTTTCAGATTTTTTCCCTCTTTTACATAAAGAAGACTGATGATGGCGGCATTGGTACAGGCGGGGACGCCCCCCCGCGGTGAGGATTTTATCGAGGAAATCGGTAGACTTAAGACGCAGTTCGATGTGTTCCGGTTCATGAAGGTACTGACGGAGTTCTATCGTTGCCGCGCTTTCATGGTGCTCAAACTGCCGCCGGTAACTTCCCCCGAATTGCAGAGCAATTCCGTGATCAACAACTGGCCGGCCGAATTGCTGTCCAACTACGATCAGGAAGGCTTGCTGCCGACCAGCCCTGTGCTGCAGCGTTTACGCAGCTCCACATTGCCCTTTGTCCATGAGATCGCGTTGAGCGCGAATCGCGAGGCGAGCAAGTCGCAGCTTGCCGTCTCGCTGTTCGAGCGTTTTCGCATGACGCGCTTCATCTATCTGCCCACCCATGACGCCTCCGGCCTTCGCGGCGCGGTTTCGCTGGCCGGCGATCGCGATCTTTTTTCCGCCGAGGAAATCAAGGATCTCTTTTATATCGCGGTTCACGTTTTCGATCGGCTTGCCGAAATCCGCAATCTCGATGTGCGCGTCGTCGACGCTCTCACCGACAGGGAGATCGATTGCCTGAATTGGACGGCGGCGGGAAAAACCAGCGCGGAAATAGCTGAAATCCTTGCGCTTTCCGAGCATACGGTCAACCACTACCTCAACCGCGCCACCAAGAAGCTCGATACCGTGAACCGCACCCAGGCCGTTGCCAAGGCTCTGCGCGTCGGATTGATCAAGTAACGAACCTGGGTGGGTTGCCGCTGCCGTCCGGGTATCCGCGCCACGGTCGTCAGAAATTCGCGACACTCATAGCGATGATCGAGATTCAGGCAGGTCGTGAATGAATTTTGTGCGTTGCGAATGAAATATGCTGAAACCTGTTTCAGCGATTATTCGCCTCCCGGCGGAGGTCTTGCGCCAGATCATTGAATTATCAGGGTATTTTTGGGTCTCCGAAAACTGGCACGCTTCCTGCTTGTCATATGACAGAGGTCCAGAGGGGACTTTGATAACAGCGCCGATGAAACGAGCGCGGATCAAACGACCGTCGCCGATGCCGCGCCACAGCTTTTCCGGGCAAACGGCATCGGCGGCGGTTGTTGCTTATTTGACACGCTTGTCAGGATCGGAAGCGCCGATGGCACGATTTTCGTGCCCTTGCCCTATTCCTTCCAGACAGGTGCTCTATGTCGGCCGGCGAATACGTCTTTCCGCATGGGAGAGCGTTGCGGCTGGTAGGGTCATAGATGGACCCGGCGGACCTGCCGGCCGCAACGAAGACGTTTTTATCGGCAACGTCCCGAATTTCGTTTGGCGAAGCCCCGCCACTCCACTATCTAAGCCAGAATGATTTCGGGAAGCGCGCGGCCAGGACCGCGCTCTCGATCAAGACCGTGCAGCGAGGGTGGAATGGCAGACATCACCAAGGAACAGGTGCTGGAAACGTTGAAGACGGTTCGCGGCCCGGACCTGGAGCACAGCATCGTCGAACTCGGCATGGTGTCGGACGTCTTCATTTCCGACGGCAAGGTCTATTTCTCCATCACCGTTCCCGCCGAGCAGGCAAAGGAACTGGAGCCGATGCGTCTTGCCGCCGAGCGGGTCATCAAGGAGATGCCCGGCGTGAAGGGCGCTCTGGTCGCGCTGACGGCCGACAAGAAGGCCGGCGCTGCCTCGCCCCGGCCGGCGCCGGCACAGGCTGCCCCGCATGGTCATTCCCATCCGCATGCGCCACACCAGCCGCCGCGCGCCGCCAAGATCGGCGTTCCCGGCGTCAAGGCCATCATCGCGGTCGCTTCGGGCAAGGGCGGTGTCGGCAAGTCCACGACGGCGGTCAACCTGGCGCTGGGGCTGCTTGCCAACGGCCTGCGCGTGGGTATTCTGGACGCCGACATCTACGGCCCCTCGATGCCGCGCCTGCTGAAGATTTCCGGCCGGCCGACCCAGATCGACGGCCGCATCATCAATCCCATGGAGAATTACGGCCTCAAGGTCATGTCGATGGGTTTCCTCGTCGAGGAGGAGACCGCGATGATCTGGCGCGGGCCGATGGTACAGTCCGCTCTGCTGCAGATGCTGCGGGAGGTCGCCTGGGGCGAACTCGACGTGCTGGTGGTGGATATGCCGCCCGGCACCGGCGACGTGCAGCTCACCATGGCCCAACAGGTGCCGCTTGCCGGCGCGGTCATCGTTTCGACACCGCAGGACCTGGCGTTGATCGATGCGCGCAAGGGGTTGAACATGTTCCGCAAGGTCGAGGTTCCGGTCCTCGGCATCGTCGAGAACATGAGCTATTTCATCGCTCCCGATACCGGCGCGCGCTATGATATTTTCGGCCACGGCGGCGCCCGCAAGGAAGCCGAGCGCATCGGCGTGCCTTTCCTGGGCGAAGTGCCGCTGACCATGGGCATCCGCGAGACCTCCGATGCCGGAACGCCGCTCGTCGCCGCCGAGCCGAACGGGGTCGTGGCCGGCATATATCGCGAGATCGCGGCCAATGTCTGGAAGCAGGTGGCCGGCTCGCCGCAGCGCGCGGCTCCGTCGATCGTATTCGAGTAATTCACAGAGACATATTTGCTTTCCGCATAGTGACGGATTGTCTTGTCGGCGTCCTGTGCTATGACTTCGCAAGATTAGCCAAACTGCGGTGGAAGCGCGCACTGAAGAGGTTGTGACTTGATTCTTTGCGAGCTTTGCTGCATATGCGCCGCCTGCGTGGAACCGGTCGGTTGTTTCCGATGACCGCTCTCCGCCGAATGGTGGTTTTATTTCGCCCGAGCAGGCGGCTTCGCCGAGCCGGACGAAGGATTGGTACAGCAGCGCAATGGAACGTGAACACGGATTCCCGGCCGGATCGGCGGGATACGACCGGGGTTTTATGAGCTTTTTTCATTGGCCATTGGCGGGATCGCGGCGAGCGCGTGCAAGGCGCCTCGGCTCCGGCCTCGTCCTCGCTGCCGCAGGAGCAAGCAGTTGATAACTGCCTATTGCTCAGACTCGAAGCCGCTTGCGCTCCCCGATCTTTCCGCTGCCGACCGGCTGCCGGAAAATGCCGTCTGGATCGACATGGTCGATCCTTCGCGCGAAGAGGAAGCCAGCATCGAACGCCTGCTTGGGCTTGAGGTGCCGACGCGCGAGGACATGAAGGACATAGAGCCGTCGAGCCGGCTCTATGTCGAGAACGGCTCCGTTTTCCTGACTGCCTCGCTCCTGTGGAAGGCCGATACCAGTTTGCCGACCTTGACCGATGTCGCCTTCATCCTGACGGGACGCCGGCTGGTCACGATCCGCTATGCGCAGCCGAAATCCTTCGCGCTGTTCATCGCGGCTTTGTCGCGCATTCCCCAGGAGCGGCGTACCGGCGTCCCGCTTCTTGCCAAGCTTCTCGAAACGATCGTCGACCGCACCGCGGAGGTGCTTGAACAGACGGTCGCGGGTATCGATATATTGTCGGTGCATGTGTTCGGCGATCGCGTGAAGAAGATCCGCCGGCCGGCAAACTATCTGGAAGAAAAGCTCAAGGACATCGCAGGCTATCATCGTACGCTCAGCAAGGTGCGCGACAGCCTGAGTTCGCTATCCCGATTGCTGACCTTCCTTCATGCCATCCCCGCCATGCAGCAGGACCGCGAGGCCAGGGACCTGTGCCGCAATGTCTCGCGGGATGTCCAATCCCTGTCGGAGCACGCGTCGTTCGTCGCGGGAAACATCACTTTCCTGCTCGATGCATCGCTCGGACTGATCAATATCGAGCAGAACGCCATCATCAAGATCTTCTCGATCGCTTCCGTGGTGTTCCTGCCGCCGACGCTCGTGGCGTCCGTCTATGGCATGAATTTCGAGCGTATGCCCGAACTGCATTTTGCCTACGGCTACCCGACGTCGTTGTTGTTGATGGTGGTTTCCGCCATCGTCCCGTTTTTCTTTTTTCGCTGGAAAGGCTGGCTCTGAGAGTCTAGTGATCCTGAATGTCTAACGAAATCCATCATTCTCCCGACGGGAAAATGAACGCTCGTAAGCTCGCCTTCCTCGCCCTTGGATCGATCGGCGTTGTCTATGGCGACATCGGCACGAGCCCGCTCTACGCCTTTCGCGAGGCACTCAAGCCGGTGGCCGCAGATGGCCTGACGCGCGGCGAAGTCATCAGCGTCGTATCGCTGATGTTCTGGACGCTGACGATCATCGTCACCATCAAATATGTCCTTTTTCTGCTTCGGGCCGACAACGACGGCGAAGGCGGCACGCTGTCGCTGCTGGCGCTGTTGATGAAGACGGCAAACGGCCACACGGCCATCCTGATGCTGCTGGGATTGCTGGGTGCCGCGCTGTTCCTCGGCGACGCCATGATCACGCCGGCGCTTTCGGTTCTCTCCGCCGTCGAAGGTCTGAAGCTCGTCACGCCGACGCTGTCGGATTATATCGTGCCCATATCCGTTGCGATCCTGGCGCTGCTTTTCGCCATCCAGTCGCATGGCACAGGCGCCGTCGCCCGTTTCTTCGGGCCGATCACGGCGCTCTGGTTCATCGTCATGGGCCTTGCAGGCATCATGCATATTTCGGACGATTTCAGCATTCTGGCCGCGCTCAATCCCTGGTATGCGGTCAGCTTCCTCGTGCGCGAAGGCTTCCTCGGCGTCGTCGTGCTGGGTGCCGTGTTCCTGACCGTGACGGGCGCGGAAGCACTCTATGCCGACCTCGGCCATTTCGGCCGCCGCCCGATCCAATGGGCCTGGTTCGCCCTGGTGTTCCCGTCCCTGGCGTTGAACTATTTCGGCCAGGGTGCGCTGGTGCTGCGCGAGCCGATGGCCATGTCCGATCCCTTCTTCCTGATGTTTCCGCACTGGGCGATCCTGCCGGTGGTCATTCTCGCCACCATGGCGACGATCATCGCCAGCCAGGCGGTCATAACGGGTGCTTTCTCGCTCACCCGCCAGGCCATTCATCTGGGCTTCCTGCCGCGCATGGAAATCCTGTTCACCTCGGAAACCAATACCGGTCAGATCTTCCTGCCGTCGGTCAACACGGTCCTCTTCTTCGGCGTCATCTTCCTGGTGCTGTCTTTCAAGACATCGGATGCGCTGGCGACGGCCTATGGTATTTCGGTGACGGGCGCGATGGTCGTCACCTCGATCATGGCCTTCGAATTCGTTCGCGTCCGCTGGAACTGGACGCTGCCGATGGCGGCCGGGGTGCTGGCGCCGCTGCTGCTGCTGGAATTCGTCTTCCTCGGCGCCAATCTTCTGAAGATCCACGACGGCGGCTACGTTCCCGTGCTGATCGCGACGGCCTTCACCGTCATCATGTGGACCTGGCGGCGCGGCACGGCGATCCTCATGGAAAAGACGCGGCACACCGATATTCCGCTGTCGTCCTTCGTCAGTTCGATCGAGCGCAAGAGCGACCACTCGCCCGCGCATGTGCCGGGCACGGCGATCTTCCTGACGAGCGATCCGGAATCCGCCCCCGCAGCGCTGCTGCATAATCTGAAGCACAACCACGTCCTGCACGACAAGAACGTCATCCTGACGATCCGCACCATCAACAAGCCGCGCGTCGCACAGGAAGACCGTTACTCGGTCGAAAAGGTTTCGGAGCGGTTCTCGCGCGTCGAGCTGCGGTTCGGCTTCATGGAATCGCAGAATGTCTCGCAGGCGCTGGCGACGCTGCGCAAGACGGGCCTGAAGTTCGACATCATGTCGACCTCCTTCTATCTCGGCCGTCGCAAGCTGGTTCCGGATGCCAAGTCCGGCATGCCCCACTGGCAGGACCGGCTCTACATCGCGCTCGCCAACGCCGCGACCGATCCGTCCGATTACTTCCGCCTGCCTGCCAACCGCGTGGTGGAACTGGGCTCGCACGTCATCATTTGAAGCGAATATTATCGTCTTTCATGCGAAGGCCCGGTGGATATCCGCCGGGCCTTCGACTTTTCTGTTGCGCTAGTTACGCGGCGCCCTATTCAATCTAAAGGAGAAGCTGCTTTGCACTCGGGGGGAGGCGAACACGAATGCTCAAACAGACCTTGGTTATCGTCCGCAACAATTTGCCGTTTTACGCTATATTCATCGCATTTGCGGTCGGCAGCGCGATTTTTGAGGAATATTCAAAGAAGTCGTCGACAACGGGGCCGACTTTGTTTCTGTCGTTTCTGTTGGCAATGAATGTGCAGAACTCCGTCTTGCGAAATCTGAATTTCACGGAGGCCGTAAAAGCAGGAAAGCTCCCGTTCGGCAAATATCTTTTCAGAGCCATTATGCTGGGCTTGCTCACAATAGCGCTTTCGGCACCGCCTTTCCTTTTTCTGTTGCGTTCTGGCGGCTCCGGCAAGTCTTACTTCGTACTTTGGAGCCTCCTGATCTTCATTGCCGCGGTGACCGTTGTTTTTTCTCTGCTCGGTACATGGCTGCCCGCAAGTATCCATGGCACCAAAGCCACGTTTGGGGATGCATTGCGGAGAGGCCTCAGGCGCTTTCCGTCAACGGCGGTTTTGGTGTTTCTGGGTTTTGCCCTCCCGCTTCTGGCCGGGATCATCGCGCTGGTTTTTGCGGGTTCGCTCGATGGGGCAGACCTGATCGTCGATGGTCATCTAAATCTGTCGACCGTCGCTCTCTCCATCGGATCCAACGCCTTGCAATCCATCGGACTGACTTACATAGCCGTGGTGCTGGCGCGCCGGTATATGGAGGCGGAAAACATCGGGTTCCCGGCGGCGGAATTGGTGAAAGTCTTCACCTGAACAGATGGCCTGCATCCGCTGGGACGCGAGGCAGCTGAAGACCGGGTGGATCGTTCGGCGCCCGGCTTGCCGCGGCGTCACACTCATGAACACAGATCCGCTCGAATTAACCATCCATCAAGGTTAATGAGAGATTATTCAGGCTCCTGGTTTCGAGTGCCGTTTGGAGTCCGGTGTTGTCTCGCTCGCGTTATGTCAGCCGAAAATTGAGGGTCCTGCCCAAGAACTGGATTTCTCCAGCCGTCTTCGGCCTTTGCGCCTGGCTGATCTTCCCGTCGAACGCCGCCTATGGCGATCTTGCCGGCCTGCTTGCGGGGATAGACCGGGAAGGGGCCAACTGGCGCATGGTGATGACCAACTCGCCGGCCGGCTCGACCCATCAGGCGGAACTGGCTTTCGGCGACGCCAAGGCGTCGGCGGCTATCGGGGATGGCGGTCTGGTGCTGCCGGACGGACGGCGGGTGGCATTCCAGTCCGAACGGAAGGGCAGCGATCCGCGCCCGGACGAAGACCGCGTCAATCGGCAGGACAAGAAGGGCCGCGTCGTGGCCGTCACGCCGATGCAGCCGCCGAAGGATTTTTCGGCAGGCTCGGTGCTGCAGCGTGAAAGCATGCTGTTTCGGCCGGAATCCGATACCGGCGAGCGCACGGCATTCCTGAAGCCCAAGCTCGGCGGCAAGGAAATCCAGATTGCAACGGCCTTCTACAAGAAGCAGCCGCCGAAACCGGATGACGGCATGCCCTCCTACCTGGCAAACCTGGTCACCAACCAGAACGCCGATATTCTGGCCGCGGCCTACGCCTCGCCGGCGCCGGACTACGCGCGGGTGTCGCCCTTCGATTCGATCCTTGCCAGGGATCAGGACGGTGCAGGCCGCTTCGTGCCGCAAATCGGTCCGAAGGACCATGCCTGGGCCGCCAATGTCCTGCCGCCCTCGGTCTTCTCCTCGGATGAACAGCAATGCCTCGCCACCGGCATTTATTTCGAGGCGCGCGGGGAATCGGTGAAGGGGCAGGCGGCCGTCGCCCAGGTCATTCTGAACCGCGTCCGCAATCCTGCCTATCCCAAGACCATCTGCGGTGTCGTCTATCAGAATGAAGACTGGCACAACGCCTGCCAGTTTTCCTTCGCTTGCGACAACGTCAAGGAGAAGGTCAATTCGCCCGAGCACTGGCGCATCGCCCGTCAGGTCGCCATGGCAGTCACCGCCGGCAAGATCTGGCTGCCGGAAGTCGGCTCCGCCACGCATTATCATGCCGTCTATGTGCGGCCGAAATGGGCGGCTGAAATGGTGAAGGTCGGCCGCATAGGCATGCACATCTTTTACAGGACCTATGGCGGCGGCTGGAGCTGAGCCCGGCGGCGAATTGGAGGCGGCCGAAAGTGCGCCTCAGTCGGCAAAAAAGCCACAGAAAAGCATGGGCTGAAGGGGATTCTTCGGCTCAGTTTTCGACAGATACGGCTCTTTCCGTCTAAGATCATGATTTAATTAGGCTAATTTATGGCTGGACAGATGGCGTCTACGCCTTGACTATGCTTTTTCCTAAAACTATGTTGCGCGCGACTTCAAAACGGGCCGAAAGGTGGTGAAACCTGCTGTTCGTTTACGCGTTGACCGGGGTGTTGGGATAGCGCGCAACGAAAAGGGGAGGATGCCACCATGACGGATGATCGTGAAGAAGGTCTGGAACAGCGGCGTGCGCAGCTGGGAGCCGAACTGGCAACCAAGCGCGCCGCGGTGAGAGAGGGTGAACGCGGGGAGGTTCGCGCCGAGGAAAGCCGTAAAGGCTATGCCCAGGCGATGAAGCTTTCCAGTGAATTCATTGCCGCAATCATCGTTGGCGTTGTTCTGGGCTATGTCTTCGACCGTTTTATCGGTACGACGCCGTGGGGCATGATTGTTTTTCTGCTTCTCGGATTCTGTGCCGGCGTGCTGAATGTGCTGCGTTCCGCAGGCAAGGTGGCGACACCCGCGCTTGACGAGCGCAAGACAGATAAGAAATGAGCGGACGCAACGCTGCGGCGTTGTTTCCTGGTGAGAGGCATCCGCTCGGTGGAGCGGGAAAATGAAAGAGAACCAGCGGTGGCAAACGGACCTACCCATCAGTTCCTGATCTTCAAGATTATCCCGATCGACATCGGCGGAATTGATTTTTCGTTCACCAACGCTTCCTTGTTCATGGTCGCCTCCGCAGTGATTTCCGCCGGCTTCCTTTATTTCGCCAGCGCGCCGCGCAGCGTCATTCCGAGCCGCGCCCAGTCGGTCGCCGAAATGGCCTACGAGTTCATCGCCTCGATGCTGAAGGAAGGGGCGGGAACGAAGGGAATGAAGTTCTTCCCGCTGGTCTTCTCGCTCTTCATGTTCGTGCTGACCGCGAACCTGCTCGGCATGGTTCCTTATTTCTATACCGTCACCAGCCAGATCATCGTCACCTTCGCATTGGCGCTGCTGGTCATCCTGACGGTTATTCTCTACGGCTTCATCAAGCACGGTTTCGGCTTCCTCAAGCTTTTCGTGCCGCAGGGTGTCCCCGGCGTGCTTCTGCCGCTGGTGGTGGTGATCGAGATCATCTCCTTCCTGTCACGCCCGATTTCGCTCTCCGTTCGTCTTTTCGCCAACATGCTGGCCGGCCATATCACGCTCAAGGTGTTCGCGGGCTTCGTCGCCTCGCTCGGAGCCCTCGGCGCGCTCGGCATCGGTGGCGCCATCCTTCCCCTCATCATGACCGTCGCCCTCACCGGTCTCGAGTTCCTTGTCGCCTTCCTCCAGGCTTACGTCTTCGCGGTGCTGACTTGCATGTACCTCAACGACGCAATCCATCCGGGTGGCCACTAAGGATAAAGACATTGGCGTCTAAGGGCGTCAGTCATTCACCGCACAACCATTTCAAAGGAGTTCAACATGGACGCGGAAGCAGCAAAGTTCATCGGCGCAGGTTTGGCTTGCTTTGGTATGGCCGGCACGGCTCTCGGCCTCGGCAATATCTTCGGCAGCTACCTGTCCGGCGCACTGCGCAATCCGTCGGCTGCTGACAGCCAGTTCGGCCGCCTGGTATTCGGCTTCGCCGTTACGGAAGCTCTGGGCATCTTCTCGCTGCTCATCGCTCTCCTCCTGCTCTTCGCTGTCTGATATCAGCGGCGTCATAGATCACGGTTCGCGGTCAGCGAGCCGTGATTCTTTGTATTTGCAGACCACCTGGAGGTGAGCATGTTTGTGACCCCGGCATATGCTGACGAAGCACCGCCGGCCACTGGCGAGGTGCATACGGAAACGGGTGCGCCGAATGAAGGCCATCACGCCGGCGTTTTCCCGCCGTTTGACCATACGACGTATCCGTCACAGCTGCTTTGGCTGGTGATCACCTTCGTCATCTTCTACGTGGCCATGCAGAAGATCGTCATTCCGCGCGTTGGCAGCATCCTGGAAAGCCGGCACGACCGGATCGCCCAGGATATCGAGGAAGCTTCGCGCCTGAAGGCCGAGGCCGACGCCGCCGTCGCCACCTACGAAAGCGAACTGGCCGCCGCGCGCGCCAAGGCGAATTCGATCGGTGCTTCGGCCCGCGATGCCGCCAAGGTCAAGGCCGAGGAAGATCGCAAGACCATCGAGGCAAGCCTTTCGGAAAAGCTCAAGGCTGCGGAAGCCCGCATCGCCGAAATCAAGGAAAAGGCTTTCGGTGATGTCGGTGCGATTGCGGAAGAAACTGCTTCCGCCGTCGTAGAGCAGTTGGTCGGCAATGTCGCCGGCAAGGCCGATGTCGCTTCGGCTGTCGCCGCGGCATCTGCGAAGCGGGAGGGCTGAGTTATGACATTTGGTCTTGACGAAACTTTCTTTGCATTCGTCGCGCTCGTCATCTTCATCGGCCTGATCGTCTACTTGAAGGTTCCGGGAATGATGGCGAAGTCGCTGGACGACCGTGCCGATCAGATCCGCAACGAACTGGCGGAAGCCAAGCGCCTGCGCGAAGAGGCCCAGCACCTGCTGGCCGAGTATCAGCGCAAGCGCAAGGAAGCCGAAGCCGATGCGGCGAACATCGTCGCCGCCGCCGAGCGCGAAGCCGAAATGCTGACGACCGAAGCCAGGAAGAAGACGGAGGAATTCGTCGCCAACCGTACGGCCCTGTCCGAGCAGAAGATCAAGCAGGCTGAAGCCGACGCGATGAAGGCGGTTCGCTCCGCCGCCGTCGATCTGGCGATCGCCGCTGCCGAATCTGTCCTTGCGAAGAAGGCTGACGGGGGTGTCCAATCCGGGCTCTTCAACGATGCCGTCAAGGAAGTGAAGACGCGCCTGAACTAAGCGCGCGGAAGATCGACATTTGGAAGAGCCCCGCTTCGGTGGGGCTTTTTTGTTGGTGAAGAGGCCGCGTCATCGCCGCATCTCGAGGCCGCACCTCCTTCGGCAAGCCCGGCGGCCTTCGTGTCGCGTTAAAACGGGCGATCGATGCCTTGAAAGAGCTCAATGAGCAGTCGCGCGAGGAAGCGGGCTCTTATGGCGTGCGAGCGTCGGCTATGGACCGGAGCCTCAAACCACGAGCGCGGGCGATAAGGGGCTTCAACCCATCCAGATCTGCGGTTTGATATCGCCCATCGGTCTTTCGCGGGTTGATCGCCGCCGCAGCAGGCAGCTAAATCATGGCTGCGAGGGATAGATGTCAGCAGCAGACGATGGGCCATTTCGGCAAGGCAATCTGATCTTGAGGCGGGTGCGCCCATGGACACCCGGCGTGCAGGCGCTGCTGGCCTCCCTGCGGCTGCACGGCTTCGATGCCGCCCCGTCGCCGAACGGATTCGATGAGACCTGGGAGAGAGTGGGCTATCTGCCGGGCGTAACCGGCGATCTCGCCGACAATGCCGCGATGCGCTCCGAACAGACCCTGCGATCGGCTGCGCGGCTGTTGCGCCGGTATCATCACAGCTCCGCTTTGGCTCTGAACGGCCTGAACGCGACGTACCTGTGGCAATTGCCGTCCCGTTCGCCGATCGAGATCATCTGTCACGGAGATTTTGCGCCCTACAATGTCGTTTTGAACGATGGCGTCGTGACCGGCATCATCGATTTCGAGGCCGCCCATCCCGGCCCGCTGGTGTGGGATCTGGCCTACGCCGTTTATCGCTGGGCGCCCTTGTCCGTGAACATGGCCGCCGAGGGACTGGATAGCTTTGCCGGCCAGATCCGGCGTGCACGCATCTTCCTCGACGTCTACGGGCTGCCGTTTGACGCGCGCAACCAGATGCCGGATGTCGTCATCCAGCGGCTCGAGGCGCTGCTGGCCTTCATGGAAAGGGAAGCTGCGCGCGGCAGCGAGCGCTATCGCCGGAACCTGCAGGACGGGCACGATCACATCTATCGGGACGATATCGCCTATGTGGCGGAACGGTCGGCGGAGATCGTCGCAGCGCTGACCGAATGAACCGCTAGACCGCGTCCTTGCGCAGAGGGCGGAAGCTCATGCGGTGCAGGGAGCAGGGGCCATGCTGCTCGATGCCGGCGCGATGCTGCGCGGTGCCGTAGCCGGCATGGGCCGCAAAGCCGTAGACGGGGAAGACGATGCCTGCGCGCGCCATCATCCGATCGCGCGTCACCTTGGCGACGATCGAGGCGGCGGCGATCGAGAAGGAGCGCGCGTCGCCCTTGACGACGGCCCTTCCGGGGCAGACGAGGCCCGTAGGCACATCGAGCCCATCGGTCAGCACATAGCTTGCCCGGATCGCCAGCCCGCAAATGGCGCGGCGCATCGCATCCAGGCTCGCCTTGCGGATATCGGTGGTGTCGATGCGGCTCGCGCTTGACGAGGCGATGGATACTGTTGCCGTTGCCAGAATCTCGACGAACAGCTCCTCGCGTCTGGCGGCGCTCAACTGCTTGGAATCGTTCAGCCCATTCGGGATGCGCTCGGGATCGAGAATGACGGCGGCTGCCACGACCGGCCCGGCGAGCGGCCCCCGGCCGGCCTCGTCCGCTCCCGCGACAGGCCAATGCCCGGCTCGGCGGGCAATCAGTTCCAGCTCGAAAGTCGGAACGAGAGGAGCGTCCTCGAACAACATTGGAGAATCGGGTGATGTGCTGCGTTTCATGCGGCGAAGCTCGCACACCACCCGATCTCCTGCAAGCCCCGGTGGATCATGGCGGCGAACCGGGGGCTTTCCAGCGGGTACAGGGAAAACCCGCAGGGAAGGTCAAACTTAAAATGTCAGAGTAACGACAGCTGCACGCCGCTGCCATCCGGCGGCACGAACAGATCGTCGCGCAATGCGATGTTGCGGCGCGTGAGATCGAGCCGGCGCGTCGCCATTTCGAAGCGGCGGCTGATCTGCCAGGCATAGGGCCCGGCGCCCTTCATGCGTTTGCCGAATTCGGCATCGTAATCCTTGCCGCCGCGCATCGAGCGGATCAGCGACATGACATGGCGGTAGCGGTCCGGATAATGCTGCAGCAGCCAGTCGCGAAACAGCGGGCTCACCTCCAGCGGCAGCCGCAGGATGACATAGCTCGCCTCCAGCGCGCCGGCCGTCTTGCCGGCGTCAAGAATACGCTCGATCTCGTGATCGTTGAGGGCAGGGATGATCGGGGCCACCATGATCGAGGTACGAATGCCGGCCTCGCTGAGCGCCTGGATCGCCTCCAGCCGCCGTGGCGGCGTCGCAGCACGCGGCTCCATGGCGCGCGCCAGCTTCCGGTCGAGCGTCGTCACCGACAAACCCACCCGCACAAGGTTCCTGGCGGCCATTTCCTTGAGAATGTCGATATCGCGCATGACCAGCGCCGATTTGGTGACGATGGCGACCGGATGGTTGGCCTTGTTCAGCACTTCGAGGATCTGGCGCATGATCCGCCATTCTTTCTCGATCGGCTGGTAGGGGTCGGTGTTGGTGCCGATGGCAATGACGCGGGGCTTGTAGCCGGGCTTCGCCAGTTCGCGCTCCAGAAGCTTTGCCGCATCCGGCTTGGCAAACAGCTTCGCTTCGAAATCCAGCCCGGCAGACAGGCCCATATAGGCATGCGTCGGCCGCGCGAAGCAATAGATGCAGCCATGCTCGCAGCCGCGATAGGGGTTGATGGACCGGTCGAAGGGGATATCGGGCGATTCGTTGCGGGTGATGGCGGTGCGCGGCTTTTCCACCTGAACTTCGGTCTTGAAGGGCGGCAGCTCCTCCCAGTTCTGCCAACCGTCATCGAAAGCCTCGCGCTGCTGCGGCTCGAACCGGCCGCTCGGGTTCAATCCGGCGCCACGCCCGCGCCGGCGTTCGGCGTCGACCCTGAGGCCGGCATCGGCGATCAGCGCGTTGGCAACGTCTGCCGTATTGGCAGGCGCGAATGCGGCCTGCCCTGCAAGGGATTGCTCGTTCATCGGTAGCTCCAGGGCGGCTCATGCCATCGCACGCCGCGTCTAAGATGATTAAATTCCTATCCGACAAATGAGAACATTGCAAGAACAAAAAAGAGGCGCGGCACAGATGTCGCGCCGCACTTTTCCGTCGGGAATAGCGTTAAGGCAAAAGGAGTGGGCGCATGGACGCAGTTTTCGGCCACATATAAGCCCTTGCTCAAATAAGCGGACTCACAGGGTTAGGCGCTGGCAATAAATTGTGCGCCGCTCTATAAATGGGCAATGTTGACGGTCATCATCGAATGCCAGGATCAGGAACCCGAGCTGGCGCAGACATTGGCGGCATTGGTGGCAGGCGCAGTCGAAGGGCTGGTCTGCGATGTCGTCGTGCTCGATCACGGCTCGCGGGACGGCACCTCGCGCGTGGCCGATGCAGCCGGCTGCCGGTTCTATTCGCAGTGGGACATCAAGGACATCCTGCGTTCGGCGCGCGGCGAATGGCTGCTGCTGGTCGAGCCCGGCGCCCGGCCGCAAGCCGGCTGGATCGACGAGATCGCCGAATATGTCTCGCTGAACAAGGTTCCGGCGCGCTTTACCGCATCGCGCGGTTATCGCCGGCCCTTTTTGAAGCGTATCGGCCGCAGTACATCGCCGCTGGAACTGGGATTGCTGCTGTCCAAGCCGCAGGCCATCGCCGCTGCGAGAACCGGCATGCGGCTGGCGGAATTCGCAAAAGGCCAAAAAAGCCGAAGGCTTGCAAGCGAACTCATCCCTTCCTGGGTCGCAAGAGCGGCGCGATAGAGCTCAATCCCCTGAATTCCATTGGTAGTCCTGCGCCTCCCGGGAGACCGACCATCCGGACGCGTCGATAGCGTCGCATTTCCTGGCCATCTTTCCGAAAAGCTGTCGGCTATCGGCAAGCACGATCCGAGCACGATCATGGAGACCTGTGCTGCCGAAAGCGGTAGCATCGAGATGGCGCTCAGCGATGCCTGCTGACGGAACTGCATTAATTTCAAGGCCGATGAATGAGAATAAATTCCTTACCCGTCGAGGCCCGAGGCGGCTGCAAATGGCTTGCCGATGGGCTATCGGGAACCGGCGCCCCGCCTCAGATGCTCGTCCAGGCGCGGCATGATCTCCACGAAATTGCAGGGCATGTGCCGATAGTCGAGCTGTGCTTTCAGGATGCCGTCCCAGGCATCCTTGCACGCGCCGGGAGAACCCGGCAGCACGAAGATGAAGGTGGCATTGGCGACGCCGCCGGTTGCTCGCGACTGGATCGTTGCCGTGCCGATCTTGTCGTAGGAGATGCGATGGAAGACTTCGGAAAAGCCGTCCATGCGTTTTTCGAACAGGGGTTCCAGCGCCTCGGGCGTGACATCGCGGCCGGTGAAGCCCGTGCCGCCGGTGGTAATCACCACGTCGACCGCATCGTCCTTCGTCCAGGCTTCCACCTGGGCGCGGATCCGTTCCTTGTCGTCGGGCACGATGGCGCGGGCTGCCAGCCTGTGGCCGGAATCCGCGATGCGCGCAACCAGGGTGTCGCCTGATTTGTCGTCGGCAAGCGTGCGCGTATCGGAGACGGTCAGCACAGCGATGCCGACGGGAATGAAGGGTCTTTCGTTGCCCGAACCTGCCATCATGCCTCTCCCGCGATCGTCTCCGTTACCTGGAAATACCAGTCCGGCTTCTGCCTGTGAAGCGAGGCTGCTGCTGCTTCTGCTTGTTCCATATTGGCAAAGATGCCGAAGCATGTCGCGCCGGAGCCGGACATGCGCGTCATGGCCGGGGCCTGATCGTCGATCAGGCCGGAAAGCACCGCAATCTCGTGGCAGATCGAGCGTGCCGGCGGTTCGAGATCGTTGCGCAGGGTCTTGATCGTATCGATCCATTCGCCCCGGCTCTGCGGCATCCGCGATGGCAGCAGCAGCGGCGGATTGTCCTTGCGGGAGAGGCGGCGGAATACCTCCGGCGTCGATACGCCGATAAGGGGATTGCCGAGAACCATGGGAAAAGAGGGAAATACCGGCAGCAATTCGATTGCCTCGCCGATCCCGCGCGCCACCAGCGGCCGGCTGGCAAGGCACATCGGCACATCGGCGCCGAGCTTCACGGCGATGGCCCTGAGCGTGTCATCGGGCAGGGCAAGCTGCCACAGTCGCATCAGCCCGCGAAGCGCCGCTGCCGCATCCGCCGAGCCACCGCCGATGCCAGAGGCGATCGGCAGGTTCTTTTCCAGATGAATATGGACAGCGGGCGCATCGAAGCCTGCCGCCTGGGCCGCCTGCCGCAGCAGATCCCGCGCCTTCAGAACAAGGTTATCGCCCGTTTCCGCATCGGCCGCGAGAAAAGGTCCAAAGCGCCCGGAAAGGGTAAAGACGTCACGCTCGCTTGCGCGAAAGGCAAGCCGGTCGCCTTGATGGGCAAAGCTCACCAGCATGTCGAGCAGATGGTAGCCATCGGCGCGACGCCCCGTCACATGCAGCGCGAGATTGATCTTTGCGGGCGCCTCTTCCAAAAGGTCGAAATCGCCCGCTGCCAAGATCGCGTTCATGAAAAGTCTTAGGACTTCTTGTCGACCGGCGCCGGAGCGTTCGAATCGGGTGACGGCGCGGGTGCGGGATCGGGCTGCTTGCTCTTGTCGACGGTTTTCGCGTCGTTATCGAGCGCCGGCAGGCCCTTCTCGATCTTTTCCTTGATCTTCGGAATATCGGCCTCTTCCGGCTTTGAAGCGAGCGCGCGGTTCCATTGATAGACGGCCTCGAGCTTGCGGTTCACCCGCCAGTAGGCATCGCCGAGATGGTCGTTGATCGTGGGATCGCCGGCCTTCAGCTGCGCGGCCTGCTCCAGCTCGTTCACCGCATCGTCGAAGCGGTTGAGGCGGAAATAGGCCCAGCCGAGCGAATCGACGATGTAACCGTCATCCGGCTTGAGGTCGACGGCCTTCTTGATCATGTCCAGGCCCTGGTCGAGGTTCATGTTCATGTCGACCCAGGAATAGCCGAGATAGTTCAGCACCTGCGGCTGGTCCGGATTCAGCTCCAGCGCCTTCTTGAAGTTCGGCTCGGCCTCGGGCCATTTCTTCAGCCGCTCGTAGGCGATCCCGCGCTGGAAGAACACGGCCCAGTCGCTGCGCTTCGGCACCGGGCCGATGATCTGCACGGCCTTGTCGTAGTTCTCGGCCATGGACTGGAAGTCCTTGGCATCGGACAGAACGCTGCCATAGGCGAGATAGCTGCGAATATCGTTGGGATCGGAATCGATCAGCGCCTTCAGATGCTTGCGCGCATCGTCGACCTTGCCTGCCTGGGCGAGAGCAAGCCCGAGCTGCAGTTCGGAGATGCGGGCCATCGGCGAATTGTCCGGCACCTTCTTGTAGAAGGCGATGGCGCGATCGGTCTGGTCCTGCTTTTCGGCAAGGCCGCCGAGCAGGACGAGCGTGTCGGCCGCCTTCGGGTCGAGCGAATTGGCGATTTGCAGGTAGAGCGAGACGACATCCTCGGCGCCGTCGCGGTTCAAGGCTGCACCGATGGTGAAGAGCACGGCCGCCGCGCCCTCGGTCGCGTTGGTGACTTGCTGGTCGGGCGTCTCGCCCTTGGTGATGCTGTCGCGCAGCGCGTTCAGCGGTGCATAATTGCTGACGAGATTGTCGCCGACCGAGATCGCATCCAGAGCCTTCTGCTTGTCGCCGGCCTTGGCTTCGAGACGGGCGAGCGCCATGACGGCGCGCATGAAGGTATCGGGAGCGGTTGCTCCGCCCGTCTTGTCGAGGATGGCGTCGTTCAGGTGCGAGCGTGCCGATTTCAGATCGCCCATCGTCAGCGCGATGGCGCCGGCATGATAGTTCTTGAAGATGTTGAACCAGTCCGGGCCCTTCATCTTGTCGATCATCGAGATCGCTTCCTTGCCGCGGCCGGAACCGGCGCGCGCCCAGGCGGAAAGCAGGCTGGCCATCATCCGGTCGAGGTCGTTCGGACCGTTATATTTGAGGATTTCCTGAGCTGTCCGGTATTCGTGGCGGCGGATGGCATCCATGCCGCGCACGATCGTCGTAACGCGCTCGACGGAAGGATCGCTCTTCAACTCGTTGGCGTATTTGACGCCTTCCTCCAGATTGCCGTTGAGCAGCAGCGAGATCATCAGCCGCTGCCGGATTTCCGGATTGCTGGGGTCTATCATCAGCGCTTTCTTGTAGAGCGCGATGGCGGTGTCGTAGTCGTGATCGACATCGGCGGTGCGGGCGGCCAGGAAGGCGCCTGCGAACGTATCGACGCTATCGGGATCGAAAGTAACCGGAGCGCTGACCTCCGGCGCCGCCGGCTTGTCCTCGGCTCGCGCGCCAGTCAGGGCCGACACGGAGAGGATCGCCGCCAAGGCTACGCCCGAGAGGAAACGGATGGCAAGTCTCTGCCGCATTAGAAAGCCTTTCATCGAGGAAATGGCCGGCGAAGTCGCCGGCGGCATAACGCATTCGTGTCAACTGATTCACAACAGGATGGCTTTTTTGAAGCGGCCCTGCAACAAATTCGGGTCGCCGCTATCAATTCACGCGTTCGATGCAGAAATCGATCACTTCCAGAAGTGCTGATTTCCAAGGCGTTTCCGGCAATGGCGCCAGAGCATCGCGGGCGATGGTGCCGTAGTGCACGGCACGGGCAATCGTGTCGGCCAGCGCGCCGTATTTCGTGATCAGGCCGAGGGCCTTTTCGAGATTCTCGTCGCTGTTGTTGCCGGTTTCGATGGCATCGCGCCAGAAGGCGCGTTCCTTCTCGGTGCCGCGGCGATAGGCGAGGATGACCGGAAGCGTGATCTTGCCCTCGCGGAAGTCGTCGCCGACATTCTTGCCGAGATCGGCCGCCTTGCCGCCGTAATCGAGCGCGTCGTCGACGAGCTGGAAGGCGAGGCCGAGATTGGTGCCGTAGGATTTCAATGCGTTGCGCTCCGCCTTGCCGGCATTGGCAACGATCGGACCGACTTCGGCGGCGGCGGCGAAGAGTGCTGCGGTCTTGGCGCGGATGACCGAGAGATAATCGTCTTCCGTCGTTTCCATGTTCTTGGAGACGGAGAGCTGCAGCACTTCGCCTTCGGCGATGACGCAGGCAGCGGAGGACAATACGTCGAGCGCTTCGAGCGAGCCGACTTCTACCATCATGCGGAAAGCCTGCCCGAGCAGGAAGTCGCCGACCAGCACGCTCGCCTGGTTGCCCCAGATCATGCGGGCGGTGGATCTGCCGCGCCGCAGGTCGCTTTCGTCGACCACATCGTCATGCAGCAGCGTCGCCGTATGCAGGAACTCGACCGATGTCGCGAGCTTGATGTGATTGTCGCCCTGATAGTTGTAGAGCGCCGCGGAGGCGATGGTCAGCATCGGCCGCAGGCGCTTGCCGCCGGAGGAGATGAGATGCTCGGCAACCTCGGGAATCATCTGCACATCGGAGCCGGCCTTGGACAGGATGAGCTGATTGACGCGTTCCATGTCCGCCTTGGTCAGATCCACCAAAGGCTTGATGGATGCCAGTTTATTCTTGCTTTCTTCCAGCGGTATCACGACGCCCAACGATCCGGACTCCTGTTCATTTTCTGCAAAGCACAATAAGAAGGGGCGAAAGAGGCGGCAAGAGGCGAATTGTCTCGTCGCGTAAATTTGACAGGAATTCTAGGGCTTATGCACGAGCTGATCCGCACCAACGACCCGGTCCTTCTCTCATTCGCGGAGAGTCTGATGAAGGATGCCGGAATTCATTGCCTGGTGGCCGATCAGGCTATGAGCATCCTCGAGGGCTCGCTCGGCATGCTGCCGCGCCGCTTTCTGGTGGAGGAAGAGCGTGCCGATCAGGCGCGGCGCATCCTGATCGACGCCGGCCTCGGCGACGAACTGCGTCCGGTGCGCGGCTGAGGTTCGTCATGACCGGCGGCCCCTCGGAAACCATCGATGCCTTTCATCGCGGCGCCTTCCATGTCGTCCAGCCGAAGGGCAGGGGCCATCGCTCCGGCATGGATGCCATGCTGCTCGCCGCTCTCGTGGCCGACGAGCGTGCGATCAGGGTCGCCGATCTCGGCGCGGGTGCGGGCGCGGCCGGGATGGCCGTGGCGTCGCGGCTCGATCAGGCGGAGGTGGTGCTCTTCGAGCGCTCGCCCGATATGGCCGGGTTTGCCCGCAAGAGCCTTCTGCTGCCGGAAAATGCCCGGCTCGCCGGCCGCATCTCGGTCATCGAGGCTGACGTGACCCTGACCGGCAAGGATCGCAACGAGGCGGGACTGGTCGACGACAGTTTCCATCACGTCATCATGAACCCGCCCTTCAACGACGCCAGCGACAGGCTGACGCCGGACGCGCTGAAGGCCGAGGCGCATGCCATGACCGACGGTCTGTTCGAGAAATGGATCCGCACGGCGGGAGCGATCATGATCCCCGGCGGCCAGCTCTCGCTCATTGCCCGGCCGGAATCGATCGGCGAGATCATCGCCGCCTGCGGCCGCCGCTTCGGCGGCATCGAGATCACGCCGATCCATCCACGCGAAGGCGAGAATGCCGTGCGCATTCTGGTGACGGGAATAAAGGGGTCGCGGGCGAGGCTGGCGCTGCGCGCGCCGCTCACCATGCACGGCAAGGGAACGCATAAATTCTCCGATTTCGTCGATGACCTGAACAATGGCCGCGCCGCCTATCCGCGCCGATAACCCATTGTTCGCTTGAGCATCGAAACACGAAATGCGATCCGCGATGTTGCGTTTGCCGTTTCCATGCATACATCACGGGGCAGCAAACTTTATGATTCAGGGATGACGAATGGTTGGGTTCTTGAGACGCATGCTTCCGAAGCGCTTCCGCAAGGAGGGAGTGATCGTTCCCGTCGTCCGTCTGAGCGGCGTCATCTCGTCCGGCGGCGGTCCGCTGCGGCAGTCGCTGAATCTGGCAGGCGTATCGCAGGCACTTGAAAAGGCTTTCGACATGAAGGCGGCGCCGGCTGTCGCCATCGTCGTCAATTCGCCGGGCGGCTCTCCGGTACAGTCGCGGATGATCTACAACCGCATTCGCGATCTGGCTGTCGAGAAAAAGAAGAAGGTCCTGGTCTTCATCGAGGATGTCGCGGCCTCCGGCGGCTACATGATCGCGCTGGCGGGCGACGAGATCATTGCCGATGCCACCTCCATCGTCGGTTCGATCGGCGTTGTCTCCGGCGGCTTCGGTTTTCCGGAGCTTTTGAAAAAGCTCGGCGTCGAACGCCGCGTCTATACCGCCGGCGAGAACAAGGTGATCCTCGACCCGTTCCAGCCGGAGAAGCAAAAGGACATCGAATACCTGAAGAGCCTGCAGCTCGAGATCCACAAAGTCTTCATCGACATGGTGCGCGAGCGCCGCGCCGGCAAGCTGACATCGGACGAAACGGTGTTTTCCGGCCTTTTCTGGACCGGAGGGCGCGGGTTGGAACTCGGCCTCATCGACGGCCTCGGCGATATGCGCCAGGAACTGCGGAAGCGCTTCGGAGCCAGGACCAGACTGGCCTTGATCGCCGCGCCGCGCAGTCTCTTCGGCCGCAAGGCTCCCGGCATTTCGCTCGGAAATATGGGTGGCCTCGGTGCCGGCATCGCCTCCGGGCTTGCGGAAACGGCAGAGGAAAAGGCATTGTGGAGCCGGTACGGATTATAGTCGGGAGCGCGGCCTGATGCCCCAAATCATCTTCTTCATCATCGCCGTCGGCGGCATCTGGTTCCTGTATCGGCGCTTCGTGCGCGATGCCCAGCGGCTCGCCGAAAAATCCCGCCGCGCCGAAACGGAGCGCCGCACCGGCGCCATGGGAACGCTGGTCAAGGACCCGAAGACCGGCGAATACCGCGTGAAGCGGGAGGATGAGTAGGGCCTGCAAGTGCGGCCGAGGCGGACTACATAGCCGTTTGCACTGCAAAGCCTTGACCCGTTCGCCCCGCCGTGGCACCTGTCCGCCAAACAATTCGCTAGCGGAAGAAACCAATTCCCATGACTGCCAACGTGCCTGACAACATGAACCCGAAGCGCTCTTTCCAGGCGCTGATCCTGACGCTGCACAACTACTGGGCCGACAAGGGTTGCGCGGTTCTGCAGCCTTACGACATGGAAGTCGGCGCCGGTACGTTCCATCCCGCGACCACGCTGCGCTCGCTCGGCCCGAAGCCCTGGCGAGCAGCTTATGTCCAGCCGTCGCGCCGCCCGTCCGACGGCCGCTACGGCGAAAACCCGAACCGCTTGCAGCACTATTACCAGTATCAGGTCATCCTGAAGCCCAATCCGCCGAATCTGCAGGAGCTTTATCTCGGCTCGCTGAAGGCGATCGGCCTCGATCCGCTCCTGCATGACATCCGCTTCGTCGAGGACGACTGGGAAAGCCCGACGCTCGGCGCCTGGGGCCTCGGCTGGGAATGCTGGTGCGACGGTATGGAAGTCTCGCAGTTCACCTATTTCCAGCAGGTCTGCGGCATCGAATGCGCCCCCGTCGCCGGCGAGCTGACCTATGGTCTGGAGCGCCTTGCCATGTACGTTCAGGGCGTCGACAGCGTCTACGACCTGAATTTCAACGGCCTCGAGGGCGAAGACAAGATCACCTATGGCGACGTCTTCCTTCAGGCCGAGCAGGAATATTCCCGGCATAATTTCGAATATGCCAACACCGAGATGCTGCATCGCCACTTCATCGATGCCGAGAAGGAATGCCAGGCATTGCTGGCGGCCGGCGCACCCGGCGACAGCGAAAACCAGCGCCTGCACAAATGCGTCTTCCCGGCCTACGACCAGTGCATCAAGGCGAGCCACGTCTTCAACCTGCTCGATGCCCGCGGCGTCATTTCGGTGACGGAGCGTCAGAGCTATATCCTGCGGGTGCGAACGCTGGCCAAGGCTTGCGGCGAGGCTTTCCTGCTGACGGATGCAGGCGGCGTCAACTGGAACCGGCAGGCCGCTTGAGGCTGAAGCGGGGCAGGAGCGCATGAGCACGCGCTCCCCCAATGGCCTTGGTTCGCGGGCTTTTCTCTCCGAGCGATGCCGAAGCCGATTTCCGGGGATCCGGCTCGCCGATCCGGTCCCAAGCCTCCCTTATCGCGAAGCCGGGGTGACATTGCCGGCAAATCTGCCTACTGTCCCTGTGGTTGCAGTCGCCACGGGGATTCCAGATGTATATTCTTCTCGCGATCATAGTTCTGGCCGCGCTCTATGTCGTCTTCATCTATAACGGACTTGTGCGCGCACGCCAGGTCGCCGAAGAGGCGTGGTCGGGCATCGACGTGCAGTTGAAACGGCGCGCCGATCTCATTCCCAATCTGGTCGAGACGGTCAAAGGCTATGCCGGCCACGAGCGGCAGACCCTGGAAGAGGTTGTGGAACTGCGCAACAAGGCGCAGGCCGTGCCGGCGGGGGATGTCGCCGCCCGCGGCCAGGTGGAAGGCTTGTTGTCGCAGGCCCTCGGCCGCGTGATCGCCCTTGCCGAAGCCTATCCGGACCTCAAGGCCAACACCAACTTTCTCGAATTGCAGCGCTCTCTGGAGGGCGTGGAAGGGGAAATCCAGATGTCGCGCCGCTACTACAACGGTGCCGCGCGCGATCTGAACGTCAAGGTCGAGACCTTTCCGAACAATCTCATCGCCGGTCCCTTCGGTTTCACGAAGAAGGCCTATTTCGAGGTCACCAACGAAGCGGACCGCGCGGTCCCGACGGTAAAGTTCTGAGATTTCCGCTATCGGATTTTCATGCGAGGCGGTAAAGGAAGCCGACCGACGGCCAGCGGCCGCCTTCCTGACTGACCAAAGAGAATGATGATGGGTAGAGCCAAACTCACGATTATCCCGCCGGGCAAGCCTTTGACCGGGCGCGCCATGCCGCCGGGATCGAAGTCGATCACCAACCGCGCGCTGCTGCTCGCCGGCCTTGCCAAGGGCACGAGCCGGCTGACCGGCGCGCTGAAGAGCGACGATACCCGCTATATGGCCGAAGCGCTGCGCGCCATGGGCGTTGTCATCGACGAGCCCGACGACACCACTTTCATCGTCACCGGCAGCGGCAAGCTGCAGGCCCCGGCAGCCCCGCTTTTCCTCGGCAATGCCGGCACCGCGACGCGCTTCCTGACGGCTGCCGCGGCACTGGTCGACGGCAAGGTCATCGTCGATGGCGATGCCCATATGCGCAAGCGGCCGATCGGCCCGCTGGTCGACGCGCTCCGTTCGCTCGGCATCGATGCCTCGACCGAAACCGGCTGCCCGCCGGTCACTGTCAACGGCACCGGCCGTTTCGAGGCGAGCCGCGTACAGATCGATGGCGGTCTTTCCAGCCAGTATGTTTCCGCGCTTCTGATGATGGCCGCCGGCGGTGATCGCGCCGTCGATGTCGAGCTGCTCGGCGAGCATATCGGCGCTCTCGGCTATATCGACCTGACGGTCGCGGCCATGCGCGCTTTCGGCGCCAAGGTGGAGCGCGTGAGCCCCGTCGCCTGGCGCGTCGAGCCCACCGGCTATCATGCGGCCGATTTCCTGATCGAGCCGGATGCCTCTGCCGCGACCTATCTCTGGGCGGCCGAGGTTCTGAGCGGCGGCAAGATCGATCTCGGCACGCCGGCCGAGCAGTTCTCGCAGCCGGATGCGAAGGCCTATGATCTGATCTCGAAGTTCCCGCATTTGCCCGCCGTCATCGACGGCTCGCAGATGCAGGACGCCATTCCGACGCTCGCGGTTCTTGCCGCCTTCAACGAGACGCCGGTGCGCTTCGTCGGCATCGAGAACCTGCGGGTCAAGGAGTGCGACCGTATCCGCGCGCTGTCGAGCGGCCTGTCGCGCATCGTGCCGGACCTCGGGACCGAAGAGGGGGACGATCTGATCGTCGCATCCGATCCGGGCCTGGCCGGCAAGGTCCTGCCGGCGGAGATCGACAGCTTCGCCGATCACCGCATCGCCATGAGCTTTGCCCTTGCCGGCCTGAAGATCGGCGGCATCACCATTCTCGACCCCGATTGCGTCGCCAAGACCTTCCCGGCCTATTGGGATGTTCTGGCGTCGCTCGGGGTTGCCTACGAAGACTGACGCTCTGCCATTCCAAGGAAGGCCGGGGCGCGGAACCATTCTGGACGCGAGGCGGCGCCGGCGACGGCGCCGCAGGCATCTTTTGGGGGAGCGATGACACGGCTTTGCGGGTTTTTCCTGGCTTTATGCCTGCTGCTTTGCGCAACGGCGGCCACGGCCGCCGAACTCATCACCAATTTCGATCAGGCGATTGATTTGCATCGCGACGGCTCCATGCGGGTCGTCGAGACGATTTCCGTGAATGCGGAAGGACGCGCCATCCGGCGAGGCATCTTCCGGGATTTTCCGCTGACGATGACCGATGCCAACGGCTACGAGATCGAAGTGGATTTCAAGGTCGTTTCCGTCGAGCGGGACGGACAGCCGGAAGAGTGGCACGGCGAGCGCATCAAGGGCGGCGAGCGCATCTATGTCGGCAAGGCCGATCAAAGCCTCGATCCAGGCCCTCACACGTTCCGCATCACCTATGACACCAACCGTCAGATCCGTTATTTCCAGGATCACGACGAGCTTTACTGGAACGTCACCGGCAATGGCTGGCTTTTCCCGATCGTCAACGCCAAGGCGGTGGTCACGTTGCCCGATGGCGTGAAGCCCCAGCAGCTCGCTTTCTTCACCGGGCCGTTCGGCGCCAATGGGCAGGATGCGAGTGCGAGCGCGCAGGGGAATGTCGTCACCTTCGCAACGACCCGGCCGCTCGCCATGGCCGAGGGTCTGACGATCGCCGTCAAGCTTGCGAAAGGCACGATCACGCCGCCGAGCGCCAGCCAGCAATGGGGCTGGTTCTTCCGGGATCATCTCGACGCGACCATCGCCATCGGCGGACTGATCCTGCTGTTTGCCTATTATATGCGAAGCTGGATCGCGGTCGGCCGAGATCCGTCGGCGGGGGTGATGGTTCCGCGCTGGGATGCGCCCGAGGGCATTTCGCCGGCGCTGGTCAACTATATCGACAACAGGGGTTTCAGCCGCTCTGGCTGGACGGCGCTGTCGGCAACGGCCATCGATCTTGCGGTGCGCGGCTATGTCATTCTCGACGACCTGAAGGAAAAGGTGGTCATTCGCCCCACAGGCAAGGCGGGCACCGATCTGACCGGCGGCGACAAGGTGCTGATGCAGGCCGTCGGGCCATTCTCCCCGCTTGTCATCGACAAGGAAAACGGCGCGGCGGTACAGAAGCTCGGATCGAAATTTCGCAATGCTGTCGAGCGCGATCATCGCGGCGAATATTACAAGGCCAATTCGCTCTACATCACTGCCGGCATTGCCCTGTCCATCGTGATCCTGGCGTCCATCGTCGTCTTCGGGCGCCTGCATGAGAATGCCCTGCCGCTCATCATCGTGCCGGGATTCCTGTCGATTTTCGTCACCATCTTCGCGAGTTCGATCGGCCGCGGGTTCCGCAGCCGCAATGCCAGCCTCGCCCAGCGTTTCTTTTCGGTGCTGATCTTTGCCTTCTTCGGCTTCGTCTTCGTATCGATTGCCGTCAGCGGCTTCGCCGCCGCGGTGGTGCCGTTATGGGAGGCGGGCCTGCTGCCGCTCTTGGCCGGCATCGTCGGCATTTTCGCGCTCAACGTCGTCTTTTATTTCCTGATGGGTGCGCCGACACCGCTCGGGCGCAAGATGATGGATGGCATCGCCGGCTTGCGGCAATATCTGACGCTTGCCGAGCGCGACCGCATGAACATGCAGGGCGCGCCGCAGATGTCGCCCCAGCATTTCGAAAAGCTGCTGCCCTATGCGGTGGCGCTCGGTGTGGAAAAGCCCTGGTCGAGCGCTTTCGAGACCTGGCTCGCCACGGCCACCGGCGCGACCGCGGCAGCCGCCTATGCGCCCGTCTGGTATTCCGGCGATTTCAATTCCGGCAACATCGGCGGAACCATCGGTGATTTCTCGTCGTCGATGGCCTCCACCATCGCCTCGACGATTCCCGCGCCCGTCTCCAGTTCTTCCTCTGCTTTCGGCAGCGGTGGCGGCGGAGGCGGTGGCGGGT
>UBYA01000007.1:0-228415 GCA_900469615.1 Hyphomicrobiales bacterium
CTGGAAAGCGTTCCATCGAAGGTGATGTAGGTCTGAATCAAGCCCTGTATGAGAATTCCGATGAGTGTCCCTCCGACGAACCCCGCTCCTCCCGTCAGCAACGTTCCGCCGATCACCACGGCAGCGATCGCGTCAAGCTCGACACCAACCGTGGCCAGCGAATATCCGGCCGATGTATAGAGCGAAAAAACGATTCCGGATAGACCGGCGACATCCGCCAAGGGCTATCTCGCTGGCCCGCGGGTCAAAAAATCATATAGTAATATTTTTAATTCATCATTTAGCCTTTCAGGGTGCACGCGTCCTGAAGGAAATATTGAAGATGCTTGTGCGCTTGGATAATCTTTCTATTGCTGCGGAGATGAGATACCAATTACAGAGATATGCTGAAGAGCTAACCCTTAAGGATATGTAGGCGATCGAGAATATATTGTAGACGTTCTTGCGCCTCAAAATTTCCTTTTTCGGCAGCCTTTCGATACCAGAATATTGCCAAGTCAATATCCTTTTCGAGCCCAAAACCGCCAACAGCATATGCATCCCCAAGACTCTTTTCTGCGTCTGGGTTGCCTTGCTCCGCAGCTTTTCGATACCAAAATATCGCCAGGCTGGTATCCTTTTCGACCCCAAAGCCACCGGCATACGCATTCGCAAGATTCGCTTCCGCCGCTGGAGCGCCCTGCGCTGCCGCTTTCCGAAACCAATCCACTGCGCAAGTATAGTCTTTCGGCCCGTTCAGCCCGAGAAAGCATATAGTACCAAGACCATTTTGCCCCCCCGAGTAACCCTGATCCGTTGACTTTTGAAAAAGAATTGCAGCCTTCGAATAGTCCTTTATTCCATCCTCCGTCAGGTAGATGAAGCCTAAATTGGCTTGAGCAACGGAGTTACCAGCATCGGATGCTTTTTCAAGCCAAGCAATAGCTAGGTTTATATCCCGAGGAACGCCAAGCCCCCATTGATACCGAGTACTCAAATTCACTTCTGCGTGGACATTTCCTTGTTCCGCCGCCTTACGATACCACTCAGTGGCTTGCACATCATCTTTGGCAACCCCCCGACCAACATCATACATTGCCCCTAGTGCATTTTGCGCATCAGACAAGCCTTGCTCAGCCGCCTTACGATACCAACTTTGGGCCGTATCAAAGTTTTGCACCACACCATGCCCGGTTTCATAGAGAAGCCCCAAACCAAACTCGGCTTGAGCATCTCCATTTTCAGCCAGGGGTTGCCAATATTTCAGCGCGCGCTCGTAGTCTCCGGCGTTGTATCTATCCTGACCTTCGTCGGCGTGCGCAGTTGCTGCAAATAAAGCCAGAACCATTGATATTGCGGTTACATATCTGACACACATAGCGATACCCAGCTTCATATGTGAGTTAGAGATTGCCGTAACAGCGTACTCGTTCTTTCACGCGTTTTCACCTTTTAATTGATTTGCCCCACGGGGCAGACCAACTTGGTGACGTATAGAAAAAAGGGGCGCCGCAGGCGCCCCTTGTCTACCTCAGTCTATTTGGATGCCTTACTTCGAAGCGGGCAGCTTGTCGTCCACGCCTTCGATGTAGAAGTTCATGCCGAGCAGCGTGCCGTCGTCGGCTTTTTCGCCAGCCTTCAGCCAGGGCGTGCCGTCCTGCTTGTTGATCGGGCCGGTGAACGGCGCGATTTCGCCGGACTTGATCTTGGCTTCGGTTTCCTCAGCCATCTTCTTCACGTCGTCGGGCATGTTGGTGTAGGGCGCCATCTTCAGGATGCCGTCCTTCAGGCCGTCCCAGCTCTGCTCGGACTTCCAGGTGCCGTCGAGCAGCGCATGCACGCGCTTGGAATAATAGTTGCCCCAGGTGTCGACGATAGCGGTCAGCTGTGCCTTCGGGCCAGCCTTGATCATGTCGGAAGCCTGACCGAATGCATGGATTCCGCGCTCTTCTGCGACCTGCATCGGCGCGGTGGTGTCGGTGTGCTGGGTCAAAACATCGACGCCCTGATCGACCATGGCCTTGGCGGCGTCGGCTTCCTTGCCTGGGTCGAACCAGGTGTTGACCCAGACGACCTTGAGCTTGAAGCTCGGGTCGATCGAACGGGCCCCCTGTTCGAACGAGTTGATGCCCATGACAACTTCCGGAATCGGGAAGGATGCAATGTAGGCGGCACCATGGTTCTTCGACGTCTTGGCGGCGATCTGGCCGAGGATGTAGCGGCCTTCATAGAAGCGCGAATTGTAGGTCGCGAGATTCGGGCCGCTCTTGAAGCCGGTCGCATGCTCGAACTTCACCTTCGGGAACTTGGCGGCAACCTTGACGGTCGCGTCCATGAAGCCGAACGAGGTGGAGAAGATCAGCGAGCAGCCGGAGCGGGCGAGACGCTCGATGGCGCGCTCGGCATCCGGGCCTTCCGGCACGTTTTCGAGATAAGGCGTCTCGATCTTGTTGCCGAATTCCTTCTGGATCTGCTGGCGGCCGAGATCGTGGGCCTGCGAATAGCCGCCATCCGTGTGCGAGCCGACGTAAACGAAGCAGACCTTGGTCGGCGCCGCTTCGGCCGCAGCGGCGAAACCAACGATGGAAGCGGCTGTCGTGGCGAGTGCGAGTGCTAGTTTTTTCATGGTTACCCCTGTTGGTTTGACACTATGAAATCCGTCCGGTTCTTGTTCTTAACGCTCCGGAACGAAGGCCTTGCCGAGCGACGCTGGCGTGTTGATCAAGGTCGCGCGGCGATTTTGAGAGATGATGACGAGAACCACAATAGTCGATGCATAAGGCAGCATCGACAGGAACTGCGAGGGAATGCCGATGCCGAATCCCTGCGCGTGAAACTGCAGGATCGTCACGGCGCCGAAGAGATAGCCGCCGGCCATGACGCGCATCGGCCGCCAGGATGCGAAGACCACCAATGCCAGCGTCACCCAGCCGCGGCCGGCCGACATGTTCTCGACCCATTGCGGCGTGTACACAAGCGACAATTGCGCACCGGCAAGTCCGGCGCAGGCACCGCCGAACATGACGGCGAGATAGCGCGTGCGTATGACGTCGATGCCAAGCGCGTGGGCCGAGCCGTGGCTGTCGCCGACGGCGCGCAGCTTAAGGCCCGCGCGGCTGCGGAAGAGGAACCAGTTGACCCCGATGAGCAGCGCAATCGAGAGGTAGAATGTCAGGTCCTGCTTGAACAGCACCGATCCGATCAGCGGAATATCCGACAGAAACGGGAAGACGATCTCGTGCAGCTGCACGCCCGGCACGCTGACATAGCCCTCGCCGATCATGCCGGAAAGACCGAGGCCAAGAATGGTCAGCGCCAGGCCGGTCGCGACCTGGTTCGTGACCAGGGTCAGGGTAAGAAAGCCGAACAGCAGCGAAAACAACGCGCCCGCAATGATGCCCGTCACAAGGCCGACATAGGGCGATCCGCTTATCTGCGCCCCGACGAAAGCCGCCACGGCGCCGATGATCATCATGCCTTCGACGCCGAGATTGAGCACGCCGGAGCGCTCCACCACCAGTTCGCCGAGACCGGCGATGACGAGCGGGGTCGATGCCGTGATGATGGTGAGGAGGACTGCTTCAAAGACGCTCATGCCGCACCTCCCCGAACCCGCGACCAGACCAGACGGATCTTGTAGTAGATCAGCGTGTCGCAGGAGAGCACGAAAAACAGCAGCAATCCCTGGAAAACGCTGGCCGCCTTGGCGGAAATGCCTGGCGACAATTGCGCCGCCTCGCCGCCAAGATAGGTCAGGGCGAGCACAAAACCCGAAAGGATGGCACCGAGCGGATTGAGGCGCGCAAGAAAAGCGACGATGATGGCAGTAAAGCCGTAACCCGGCGAAATCGCGGGCTGCAGATGGCCGATGGAGCCGGAAACTTCGGATATGCCGGCAAGGCCCGAAAGCGCGCCGGAGAAGAGGAAGGCGAACCAGACCATTTTGCGCGAGGAAAAACCGGCAAAGCGCCCTGCCCGCGCCGACTGGCCGAGCACCGTTATCTCAAAGCCCTTCAGCGTATATTTCATCAGGAACCAGGCGAGGATCGCCGCGATCACGGCAAAGACGATGCCCCAATGCGCCCGCCCGGAATCCTCCCATATCGCCGGCAGCACAGCCTCCGGCGGAAAATCGATGCTCTGCGGGAAGTTATGGCCCTGCGGATCGCGCCAAGGCCCGCGCGAGAGCCAATCCAGGAAAAGCTGCGCGATATAGACCAGCATCAGGCTCGTCAAAATCTCATTGGTATTGAAGTGCGCTTTCAAGAGCGCCGGAATGGCTGCATAAAGCGCGCCACCGATGGCGCCGGCAATCAGCATCAACGGCAGAACCATCGGCGAATGCCAGTCCGTGAAGATGATCGGGATGAACGAGCCGGCGACCGCCCCCATGGTGAACTGGCCCTCCGCGCCGATATTCCAGTTGTTGGAGCGGTAACAGAGGCAAAGGCCGACGGCGATCAGAATCAGCGGCCCCGCCTTGATCGCCAGTTCGTGCAGCGACCAGACTTCCAGCAAAGGCTCGACGAAGAAGGCATCGAGCGCCTCGACAGGGTCCTTGCCCATGACGGCGAACATGATCGTGCCGGCGATCAGCGCCAATACGAGAGCGAGCAGCGGCGACAGGAAGCCGAACAGTTTCGAGACCTGCGGGCGCTTTTCGAGTTCAATGCGCATGGGCAGGCTCCGAATGCGTCGTGGATTCATGCAGGCCGCCCATCAGCAGGCCGATCTTTTCGCGGGTCAATTCGCCGGCGGGATAGGATGCCGACAGACGCCCTTCGGAGATGACGGCGATATCCGTCGCGACTTCGAAAATCTCATCGAGATCCTGACTGATGACGAGCACGGCCGAACCGTCGCGGGCGAGATCGACCAGGGCCTGACGGATACGGCTTGCGGCGCCCGCATCCACGCCCCAGGTCGGCTGATTGACGACGAGCACGCTCGGCTGCCGATCCAGTTCGCGGCCGACGATGAATTTCTGCAGATTGCCGCCGGAAAGAGCGCCGGCAGCCGGGTCCTCGCCACTCTTGCGCACATCCATCGCAGCGCAGATCCGCTTCGTCGCCTGCTTGACCGCACCGTGTCTGATGACGTTGAGAAATCCGCCGCCGAGGAATGCCTTGCGATCCGACTGATTACGGGCGAGCACGAGATTGTCCGACAGCTTCAATGCCGATACGGCCGCATGACCATGACGCTCCTCCGGCACGAAACCGGCTCCCAGCAGCCGGCGCGCATTGATGCCTTTGGTCCCCACCGGCTTGCCGCGCAACTGGATCAGATCGTCGGATGCGACGGTGTATTCGCCTGAGATGACATCGAACAATTCACCCTGGCCATTTCCGGCAACCCCGGCTATCGCCAGGATTTCACCGGCGCGCACGCGCAGGGAGACACCCTTCAACGACATGGCGAAGGGAGTTCGGGCCGGTGCCGAAAGGCCGGCAACCTCCAGGAGAATATCCCCCGTCTTGCCGAGACCTTCGTGCTGGACGCTGGCGACATCGCTGCCGACCATCATGCGGGCAAGCGATCCGGTCGTTTCCTGCCTGGGATCGCAGGCGCCCGTAACCTTGCCATGACGCAACACCGTGGCGCGCGAACAGATGCGCTGCACTTCCTCCAGCCGATGGCTGATATAAAGCACCGAGCGCCCCTCGTCTCTGAGCTGGAACAGCGTCTCGAACAGGCGATCGGCCTCCTGCGGCGTCAATACGGAGGTCGGCTCGTCGAGAATGATGAGCCTGGGATTCTGCAGGAGCGCGCGGACGATTTCGATGCGCTGCCTCTCGCCGACGGAAAGGTCCGCCACATGGGCATTCGGATCGAGCGGCAGTCCATAGGCGTGCGAGAGCTTTGCGGCTTCCTCGGAAATTTTTGCGAGCGGAATATTGCTGTCGAGCGAAAGCGCGATATTTTCCGCGACAGTCAGCGCTTCGAACAGGGAAAAATGCTGGAATACCATGCCAATGCCGAGCTTGCGCGCCGTGCCCGGCGCATCGATCGACACAGGCTGCCCCTGCCAGACGATCTGCCCGTGCGACGGTTCGAGCACGCCGAACAGCATCTTGACGAGCGTGGATTTGCCTGCGCCGTTCTCACCGAGGAGAGCGTGAATTTCGCCTGGCTGAATTTCAAGATCGATTTCGTTACAGGCTGCAAAACTACCGAATAGTTTCGTCAGTTTGCGAACCGACAATAGTGCACCGGTTGCCGGCACATCGGATGACGACACGTTCCCCTCATTTCCTTCCCACCGTCCTGCCCTTTACGGATCTATGGGATCAGTAGTGTAGTTCCACTCGTTTTCCTGGCTTCAAGATCCGCGTGCGCGCGCCCAGCCTCGCTCAACGGATAAGTCTGATGAATATTGATACGCACTTTGTTGCTTTGCACAACAGCAAATAATGCGTCGGCGCTGGCTCTCAACTCTTCAGGCGTGCCGACATAGGCGAAAAGGCTAGGGCGCGTGGTGAAAAGCGATCCCTTCTGATTGAGGATGGCGAGATTGAAATTCTCGATCGGGCCGGACGATTGACCGAAGGTGACCCACATGCCGCGCGGTTTCAGGCAATCGAGCGAATGCGGGAACGTGTCCCTGCCGACCGAGTCGTAGACGACATCGACGCCCTTGCCGCCGGTAATCTCGCGGACGCGATCGGCAAAGTTCTCCTTGCCGTAATCGATGACGTGATCGTAGCCATGCGCCAATGCCAGCTCGACCTTCTCTGCGGAACCGGCGGTGCCGATGACGGTGCCGGCTCCGAGAGCCTTGGCCCACTGGCCGGCGATCAGGCCCACGCCGCCTGCGGCCGCATGAAACAGCAAGGTCGTACCGGGACCGACCTTGAAGGTGCGGTTCAGCAGATATTCGGCCGTCATTCCCTTCAGCATCATCGATGCCGCCGTTTCGAGAGAAATATCGTCGGGCACCTTCACCAGATGGCGGGTCTCGATGTTGCGCTCGACGCTATAAGCGCCGTCGCTGCCGACATAGGCCACGCGATCACCCACGGCAAAATCGGTCACGCCGGGCCCGACTTCGGTGATCGTTCCTGCCGCCTCCTTGCCGAGCGGCAACGGAAACCGAGGCGCCTTGTAGAGACCGGAGCGGAAATAAACGTCTATGAAATTCAGGCCGATCGCGGCATGGCGGATCTGTACCTCACCGGCGCCCGGAGGCGGCAGATCCACCTCCTCCAGCTTCATGACATCGGGACCGCCATTTTCGTGGATGCGAACAACCTTGGTCTTCTTCATGACGCGCAATCCTCATTGACGCCCGAGGGACGGGAAAAACTGCAGCACGGCGCCGATACAATAAAGATAAATACCACTGATGATGAAGAGGACAACTGCCCATTGCGGCATGACGAACTGCATGAGCAGCGAATAGATGCCGAGCGCCGACCAGAAAAGGAATATGCCGAGATTGAGCGGGCGCAATCGCTTGACGCGTACGGGATGGAGGAAATTGATCGGCAGGAAGGTCAGGACGACGGAAACGCCGACGAGGACCATGGCTGTCGTGGCACTTGCGTCTATGACGAAAAGCGTGAAGATCACCATGTTCCAGACGACCGGAAAGCCGGAGAAGAAATATTCGTCCGTCTTCATGCCGGTATCGGCGTAATAGATGGCGCTGGAGACCACGATCATGCCGGCCGCGACGAACGACCATGGCTCGCCGATCATGCCGCTTTCGTAGAGCGCAAAGGCAGGCAGGAGCACATAGGTCACGTAGTCGATAATATTGTCGAGCGTATCGCCAGACCAATTCGGAAGGACCTCCTTGACCCGGACCTTGCGGGCGATCGGCCCGTCGATGCCGTCGACGAGCAGCGCCAGCCCGAGCCACCAGAACATGTCGACAAAACGATGCTCCGATGCGGCAACGACACCGAGAAAGGCGAGAAAAGATCCCGAGGCTGTCAGAATATGGACGGAGAAGGCACGAATCTCCGCATAAGGCACCCGCTTGTAATTGAAGATTTTCATCCGCCCCGTGACTCGCCTGCTTATGCGCCTGCCCCGGCAGGCGATTTTTCTCGCTAATATGCATCCTTTGGTTTGCACCGCCAGCACAAAAGCGTCGATGCCGGCACGCTAGCGCGACTTCGTGTCATTTTCACCCGTTGCGATGTTTCATCCCATGGATTTCAACAGGCTAAGCGCCTATTTTCAGAAGCAGAGGCAATTGAGGCATCGATATGAAGCAGATTGAAGTGGCCGTTATCGGCGGTGGCCTGGCCGGCATGATCACGGCGTTCGCACTCGCGCGCGGCGGAAGATCCGTCGCGCTGGTCGCCGCGCCGCATAACAAAGCCGACAGACGAACCACGGCGCTGATGGATCAATCGATCCGCTTTCTCGAGCGCCTGACGCTGTGGGACAGCATCGCGCCCTCGGCGGCGCCCCTGACCACCATGCGCATCGTCGACGGCACTTCGCGGCTGCTGCGAGGCCCGACCGTCTCGTTCAGATCCTCCGAGATCGGCCTGGATGCCTTCGGCTACAACATTCCGAATGCGATATTGCTCGACAGTCTGGGCAAAGCCATCGACGCCGAAGGCAATGTCAGCCGCATCGACGCCACCGCCTCCGAACTCACCTTCCGCGACGATGGTGTCTCGATTGCCCTCGACAACGGTGATTCGATCGATGCCGCCTTCGTCGTCGGCGCCGACGGGCGCAACTCGATGGTGCGCGAGACGCTGGGGATCAAGGTGAAGGGCTGGTCCTATCCGCAATCGGCCATGGTGCTGAATTTTGCACATAGCCTGCCGCATCAGAACATCTCCACGGAATTTCATACGGAAAGCGGCCCTTTCACCCAGGTTCCTCTGCCCGGCAGGCGCTCCAGTCTCGTCTGGGTGCAGAAACCCGCCGAAGCGGCGGCGAATGCCGAAAAGTCGCTCGAAGAGATCGGCAGATTGGTCGAGGAGCGGATGCAATCGATGCTCGGCGAGATTACTGTCGAGGACAGCGTGCAGGTCTGGCCGCTGTCCGGCATGACGGCCCATCGCTTCGGTAAGGGCCGCGCCGCCTTGATCGGCGAAGCCGCTCATGTCTTTCCACCGATCGGGGCCCAGGGGCTCAATCTCAGCCTGCGCGATATACTGGCCTTGTCCGAGATTCTTTGCGGGCGCACGGACCAGCCGATCCCGGCGACATCCGGCGACAGCTTCGACCGCAAGAGACGCGCGGACATCGTCAGCCGGACGGCAAGCGTCGATCTCCTCAACCGTTCGCTGCTGTCGGACTTCCTGCCTGTGCAGATGCTGCGCGCCGCTGGGCTGCATGTGCTTTCGGCCATCGCTCCGCTGCGCAATATCGTCATGCGCGAAGGCATCGAGCCCGGGGGCAGCTTGCGCAATTTTCCGTCGATCTTACGGGAAAAGCTGCGCCGGTAAGGCGCCGGATTTTATGAAGTAAAGAACGAGCGAAACCGTCACCACGGAACAGGCCGTGGTGATGAGGATGGTGGCGGATGCCCGCTCTTGCCACACGCCGTATTGCTGACCGATGACGAACACATTCGTCGCCGTCGGCAATGCCGCCAGCAACACGGCCGCCTCGATCCATACGGGATCGAAACCGCCGACCAGTTGCAGAACGATATAGACGACGAGCGGATGCAGGATGAGCTTCGCCGGCACGATATAGCCGATCTCGACCGGAATTCGCTTCAGGGGGCGCAATGCAAGCGTAACACCCATGGAGAATAATGCACACGGTGCAGCAGCTTGTGCGAGATAATTCACAAACCGCTCGAAGGCGACCGGCTGGTTCAGCGACAGCGCAGCCGCGGCGAAGCCCAATGCGGTCGACAGGATGAAGGGGTGCAGCAGCACCTTTCGGGCGATGTCCGCGGCAAGTCGTAACGGCGAACGCCTGTCTCCGCCTTCCAGCGCCATCAAGGCCGGCGCGACGATGAAATGCAGGGCGTTCTCGAAACAGACGATCAATGCAACAGGAACGGCAGCCCTCTCGCCCAGCGCCAGCAATGCCAAACCCGGTCCCATATAGCCGATATTGCCATAGGCGCCGGCAAAGGCCTGGACCGTGCTGTCGGCCAGTGAGTTGCGACGCAGGAAGCGGCCCGCCAGAAACAACAGCAGAAAAATCGAATAGGTCGCGGCAATATCGGTGACGATGAAATCGATCCGTGTCAGCTGTTCGATCGGAGTCTGTGACACGAGCTTGAAGAACAGTGCTGGCAAGGCGGCATAGATGATGAACGTGTTGAGCCAGCCGAGCGCCTCGGCCGGCTGTTTCGTCACGCATGCGGCGACATAGCCTATCAGGATCAGGCCGAAGAACGGCAGCAGCAGACCGACAATGTCAGCCATGGGGTTCAGCCATCGGGCATGTTCCATTTTGCCGAGGAAAATCAGGGCGAAAGATATGCGCCCGACTTAGCCGATTTTCATCAGGATTGGAAAGGTCTGCTGAAACCAGATCGCCATGTCGCTGATATAGCCGAAGATGAAAGCCAGGCCGGTCAGCACCAGAAGTCCGCCCATGACCTTCTCGACCGTTCCCAGGTGGCGGCGGAAGCGGGAAAGAAAGCGCATGAAGGCACCGGAGAAGCCGGCGGCGATCCAGAAGGGAATGGCGAGCCCGAGCGAATAGACGGCGAGCAGCCCGGCGCCGGCGCCGACGGTTTCGCGCGAGGCGGCAATGCCAAGGATGGCGCCGAGCACCGGACCGATGCAGGGCGTCCAGCCGAAGGCGAAGGCAAGGCCCATGACATAGGCGCCCGTCAGCGTCGCCGGCTTGCCGCCGCCCTGGAACCGGGCTTCCCTCGCAAGCAGGCCGATTCGGAAAACGCCGAGGAAATTCAAACCCATGACGACAATAATGAGACCGCCGATCTTGGCGAGAACATCGAGATGCTGGCGCAGCAGCAGCCCTATGGAGGATGCCCCCGCGCCCAACGCGACGAAGACAGAGGCAAATCCGAGCGTGAAGAAGAGCGCCGACATCAGCACATTGCCGCGAGCGCCGGGCCCGGCAGCAACGGCCGCCCCGCCGCCGCGAAACTGCTCGACCGAGATTCCCGCCATGTAACAGAGATAGGGCGGCACGAGCGGAAGCACGCAAGGCGAGAGAAACGAAAGTGCTCCGGCGAGCAAGGCACTCAGAAGCGAGATATCGGCAAGCGACACGATGGACTCCGGCTATGTCATTCCGGCTCCTTCCTAACGTCGCAGTAACCCGAAAGCCAATCACCTTTTCGAGCGAGCACCTTTTCCAGCAAGGCCGGGCGAAACCCCTCAAAGTTGAGGGAGACAAAAGCCACCGATCAATACGTGAATATGAGGCGTCGCGGGCGCGACCAACGGTCGCAGAGCCGTTCGACGAACAAATTGCTTTTGCGAAAATATTGGTTCAAGCTGTTGTCGTTCGTCGAACAACGTACATTCCACCCAGTTAGTTAGCGGAGGAAAAGCCCCCATGCGAATCGCTACTATGTTCACGACTGCAGCCTTTGCCGCGCTCTTCAGCGTAAGCGCCATGGCGCAAACGGCGACCCCCAGCACAACGCCAACGACGACTCCCAGTGCGACGACGTCGACTCCTTCGACGACCACCACGACCAAGCCGAAGGCAATGAAGCCGGCTCAGACAGCCGTTTCCAAGGCATGTTCGACCCAGGCCGATGCCAAGGGCCTGCACGGAAAGGCGCGCGCCAAGTTCCGTAGCGACTGCAAGAAGAACGGCGGCAAGGCCTGACGGTCGGGCTCCGCCCCACTCTGATGTCAACTTTACCGTCGAAATGGCGGTAAAGTTGATTTCCGCGGCAGGGTTGCCGCCTCTTTAAAACATAGACGGACAGACATGTTTGCGTGCGGCATCGGAAAGCCGCTTGCAGGGTGAAACGATGTCCGCTTCACCGTCCCTCCGCGGATTTGCCGGCCGATACAATCAACTCGGGCGCTATCGTTTCTTATCTATTCATTCGAGCCGGGCGGATAGGCCGAGGCCTGCCGATAGAACGCTATCTTCAGTTCCATCGAAACCGCCCGCAGCGGCAGCAACACTTTGCAACAGACGAGACAAACAGGGGAAACCTGTTAAAATTACAGCTCGTTCCTGTTTGGTCGACTCAATGGACGGAGCAGGAAATTGAAACCAGCCATAAACCCTCCCCCTTCTGACACGGGATCGCATGCGAGCTACCTTGCAGCTTGTCTTTTCGCTCTCGAGCCTTCCATCGAGAGCCTGATTGTTGCCGCCGAGAAATCGGGCTGGAGAAAGGAATATGTTCTCCTCGCGATCGTAGCAGCCGCCATGGGCGACAACGACTCCGCGTCGTCGCCATCCATGCCGATGCATTCCTGAATGGCAGACGATTAAGATAGCGCCGGAAATGAGCTATCGCTGAAGACCGCGTCGGAGCGCCGCTGCCGCCCGGCCGAAAACGAAATCGGATTCGGTGCCGTCGATCAGCTTGACGCGGCCGGAACCGTCGAGACCGTTGGCCTTACGGAGGTGTCAAGCGCATCGGAGGTGCCGGAACACTTGACCGTCTTGCCTTTGAGCTTTCCGGCAAACCCGGAAGCCTCCGCCGGACATCGTTGCCGGCGAAGTTCCCGCATGACGCCGCCTTTGCCGGAAATCACCGTCACAGGCACGGTTATGGCACATGACGCTAAAGGCGAACGGTCAATCCCGCCTCACCCGACCGCAGCAGGTCTCATTTCATTGCGCGGCAACGGCGAGCGCAGGGCTCGTCGACACGGTTTGCAAGCCAGCAATTACTTATGCGCCTTTTGGTTTGAGCTCCTTCGTCGCCGGATCGACCTTGCCTTCCGCAAGCCTTTTGCGAGGATCGGCAACGAGCGGGGCCTTGTCGTCTTCTTCCCCTACCCGATCGGCTTCATGCGCCTCGCTGTGCTGTATCTTTGCCAGCGCCTGCGTGCTTTCCCTTTCCTCGTGCGGATCATGCGATTGATCTTGGGACAAGATGCACCTCTTCCTGTTAGAGAGAAAAACTCGCTTGGCAAGAAAACTCGACCGATCCCCGTTAGGTTCCAAACAAACGAAGATACCGACCGATAGGCAAATCCGCCTCATTTACCGGTCTGCGAACCTCTACGGATCCGGCGGCGGCTCCAAACGCATCAAGGTTCAAATCCGCCATAATTTTAGCGATATGTCATATTACAAAAATGTCGATCAATATGAAACGGATCATGAATTCCAGCGTTTGAATTTCACTGTGATGTGAGGAACCTGATCATGACGTTGGTCGAAAAGAAGAAGCTGGCGCGGCGCGTCATGCTTGTCTTGCTGCCGATCTTCGGCGGCCTGACAGCGGTAGCTATCGTAGCTCTCTCCACGATCGCCTGAGTCGCCCGTCTCAGATGAGACAGCTGCGACCCGCCGGCAACTCCCTATCCGGATCTCACGAGCAATCGGTGCTGTCGACCGAAAATGAATAATCCTTGCCCTTGAGCTGGTAAATATAGTTCGCCAGCGAGGCCTCACCGGAGCTGAACTTCGGCAGCAGAGAATCACACAGGTCGGAGAGCTGGGCAGACTTCACCAGTGGAGGGTCGAAGTCGTCGTCGTCATCATCCAGATCATAAAAATAGCTGTAGATATGATCGGCAAAGTCAATTTTCGTCAGCGTGGTCTTCTGATCGATTTTCCTGGGCAGGTCCTTGTTGGCGAAGATGACCGGATAGCGTTCCGTGAGATAGGGAATCACGAGATGCTCCGTTACCGGCGTCGTGATCGCCACGCCGATCAGGGGCAGCACCTGCAGCGCGATCCCAAACCGCTGCCTGGCGGCGATCAACCCGATCAAAATCCCAAGGAAACCCAGGAAACCGCAAACGATTGCGTAGATTTCCCACACAGATAGTTCCGCCACGAACTCCATCATTCGCCCATCGTCTTTACCGGCCGTCATATTGATTGAGCTATTTTACTCCCAGATCGCCGTTCGTCACCAGCCATTTTACCGCAAATGCGATCAAATGGCCTGCGCGTCGGCAGGTCCGTTGATGGATCGCAACAAAGTCCCACAAACGCCATGTCGTAAACGGCCGAAATCGCGGCAACCAAGCATGGACTTTTCAAGCGACGGCATGCTCTGACCAGCACAGCGCCCAATATTCGGTCTCGTGGGACTTTCTACCTGTCCCAAAGTCCCACAAAATGCCAGTAAATCGTTGAATTTATTGGTGAGAGCGTCGGGGTTCGAACCCGAGACCTACTGATTAAAAGTCAGTTGCTCTACCGGCTGAGCTACGCTCTCCCTCTCCGCAGGCTGATCTTGCCTCGGCTGGAAGTGCGCGGAACATATGCAGACGCCCTATTGCGGTCAACCCATAAAATTGCGCTCGTAAGGGCCCGAACATGCTTTTCCTCATCTTCGGACGACGAAATACCGGCATCGAACCGGGGAAATCGCCCGGTGCCAGGGACGTCGGGCATCCGACGCGGCGAAAAACCGAGCTTTCGGCGCGCCAATCGATTCCTCCAGACCCGCAAGACCTTTACGATTTTCCTTGAAAATCAGGGTTGCAGGATGCGGATTGATCATTGCCTCATCCGCAATAGTTGGGGCACGAATCGTTTTTGGTGTATATCAACATCTGTGAACAACCCACCGAGTCTCAGGAGGACCTTATGGAAGTCGGTTGGATTGCAGCAATTATCATCGGTGGCCTTGCCGGCTGGTTCGCTGAAATGATCATGAAGAGCAATACCGGCATATTCATGAACATCGTTCTCGGCATTGTCGGCGCAATCGTTGCTAGTTGGCTGTTCAGGCAGGTCGGCTTTACGCTGCCTTTCAACAGCCCATTGATCAACTATCTGATCACGGGTTTCATCGGCGCCTGCATCCTGATTTTCGTTGGTCGATTGATCAGGCGTTAGCGGCGGACGTTTCGAAATACACTCCCGAATCGGGAAGAGAAAAAGGGGAAGGCGGAACAAACGCCTTCCCCTTTTTCGTCGCATGGACCTTGCGCGAGATGCGCCTGAAGCATGCCCTGCAAAGCGAGGTGGTTTGACGGCTGCGCCTTACGGAAAGCCGCCAGCTGAGACGGAAGAAAGAGAATCCGAAAGATTGCGATACGCTTTAAGGCCTTTCCAATGCCGACCTCGGCGCTATCTACCAAAGAGGAACCGAAAGGAGGTTGAAAACATGACGGAAAACGCCAATCGGACAACCACCCGTAAAGTCATCCGCGGCCGGCCCTACAGCATTGCCGAATTCGCGCGGAAATATCGCCTCGACGACACGGAGGCCAGGCGCCTCTTCAATAAGTTCGGACCGTCATCGACGGAGCTGGACCTGCTCATGGCCGCCAAGCGAAGACCGCCGAGCCTTTCGACAGCCATCCGCCAATAATATCAGGCTCTTTCAGCCACGAGTGCGAACGAGCATCGGGATAGCCGTCTATTGGGCCGGGCTGAACGAGCCTCCTGATATATCACAATCGGTTGCTTTCGGCGACGCCAGATGACAGTCTGTGCCATCCATGCACAAGCCGGACACAGCCTCGAATGCAAAATTCGCTTAGCCACCTTGCCTATTTGGCGCTCGAGTACCTGATCGTGACACTCGAGCTCAAACCCGGCGCGCTGGTGACCGAAAAGCAGCTGATTGAAATGGCGGGGCATGGGCGGACCCCGGTACGCGAGGCAATCCAGAAACTTGCCTGGCAGGGCTTGATTCACGTCCGGCCTCGCGTCGGCCTCCAGATTGCGGAGATCCGGCCCGAGGATCATCAATATGTCATGCAGGTCAGGCGCGAACTGGAGCCGATCGCGGCCGCGCTCGCCGCCACCCATGCCGATCCGCAGCAGCGCGAGCAGTTGCAGGAATGCGCGCAGCTTATGACGACGTGTGCCGATGCCGGCGATCTGCCCGGCTTTTTCGCCGCCGACAAGGCATTCGATGAGATCCTCGAAGCCGCCTGCCCCAACAATTTCATCACGGCCGCGCTCGGGCCGGTGCAGACCCATGCGCGCAGGCTCTGGTATTCCACCGGAACCCATGAACGGATGGACCGCGCGATCGCAATGCATGTGCAGGCTATAGAAGCGATTTTAGACGGCGATGCGAACAACGCACGGGCAGCGATGGCATCACTTATCGATTATCTCAGCAGCCCATGAAAAAGGCGGCTTCGCCGCCGAAACCGCCTTGCCCTTTGCCTCTGGAACTCACCGAGAGCGTTTCCGCTTTCATCTGATCGCGAAAACGTCCCATCCTTTTGTTCTCATGCAACTCCGAACGGGAAACCGCTGCGCACTTTTCCTGGAATTGTTCTAGCCGACGAAAGCGCGTTCGATGACGAACTCGGCGGGCTTGTTGTTTGCACCTTCATTCAGGCCGGCCTTTTCAAGCAGCCCCTTGGTGTCCTTGAGCATGGCGGAAGAACCGCAGATCATGCCGCGATCGATGGCGGGATCAAGCGCAGGTACGCCGAGATCGCTGAAAAGCTTGCCGTTTTCGATGAGATCGGTAATGCGGCCCGTGAAGGGGAACTCCTCGCGTGTCACCGTCGCATAGTGGCGCAACTTGTCGCCGACGACCTCGCTCAGAATTTCGTCGTTGCGAATTTCCTCGACGAGATCGAAGCCATACTTCAATTCGGCGACATCGCGCGTGGTATGGGTGAGGATGACTTCCTCGTACTTCTCATAGGTTTCCGGATCGCGGATCAGGCTCGCGAAAGGCGCAATCCCGGTGCCGGTCGAGAACATGTAGAGACGCCTGCCCGGCGTCAGCGCGTCAAGGACCAAGGTCCCGGTCGGCTTCTTGCGCATCAGCACTTCATCGCCGGGCTTGATGTTCTGCAGATGCGAGGTCAGCGGACCGTCCGGCACCTTGATGGAAAAGAACTCGAGCTCGTCGGCCCAGGCGGGGCTCGCGATCGAATAGGCGCGGTAGAGCGGCTTGCCATCGACCATCAGGCCGATCATGGCGAACTCGCCGGAGCGGAAGCGGAAGCCTTGCGGCCTGGTCATGGTGAAGCGAAAGAGCCGGTCGGTATAATGCGTGACGCTCAGCACCTTCTCGGCGAAAACACCGGCTGGGACTGCTGAAGCAAACTCATCTGATTTGGCGGGGGCGTTCATTCTGTTTCGGATCCCGTATTAATCTTGCACGTCTTTCCTGGCAGGCTCATTGCGCGATGCTGATATTATAATATAGCCGGTTTTGAAAGGCATTCCATTTCGTCCGGCCGCTTAAGACTGAAATATGTATTTTTCAGTCAAGATTCCAGATCGCCAACGTTCCACGTATTGGCAGGCTTTATTACGGCAATCCGTCATTATGGAATTGCCGCAATCCAAATCCGCCGAAGTCAGGCCGATCTTGCCGGCAGCCGACGCCAGCTATAGGCCTGCCCGGCTTCCGCGCGACGCGCAGCCGGCTGATAGTAATGCGGAATGCCCGGCAGCCGGTTTTCCGACAATCTCCTCAATGCCGTCTCATTGGTAACGGCGAAACTATCGATGCCGACGCGCAGCATCAACGGAACCTGGTCGATCAGCACATCACCGACGGCGCGCAGCTCCTTTGCGTAGCCGAGACGCTCGCGCAGCAGCGAGGCATGGCTGAAAGCGCGACCGTCGCTGAAGGCCGGAAAGGCAACGGCCACGATATCGAGACGATCGAGATAGGGCTGCAGCCGTGTCACGTCGTCCGCCGGCTTGACGATGACGCCGAGGCCGGCCTCATTGCTTTCTTCTGCCTTTGCGATCAGCGCATCGAGGCCGAGCAGAGGCTTCTGCGTCTCGGTCGCCTTGACCTCGTCGGTCTCGACGATCCACGGATCGTTTTCCACGAAGCCGGTTTCCCGCCAGATCTTGGTCATATTCAATCTCCTTACGCTGCTTCGGCTGCGGTCGAGGACGAACCGTAGAGCGCATTCTTGAAAGGCTGCGGTCCGACGCGGCGATAAGCGGCGAGGAAGGTTTCGGAAGGATCGAGACGAAGGCCGAGGTAGGTATCGACAATTGTCTCGATGGCATCGGTCACTTTGTCGGGTTCGAAGCCGCGGCCGATGATCTCGCCGATCGAGGTGTTCTCGTCGCCAGAGCCGCCGAGCGTGATCTGATAGAGTTCCGCGCCCTTCTTCTCGACGCCAAGCAGGCCGATATGACCGACATGGTGATGGCCGCAGGCATTGATGCAACCGGAAATCTTGATCTTCAATTCACCGATTTCGGCCTGACGCTCGGCCGAACCGAAGCGCCGCGAAATCTCCTGTGCGACAGGGATCGAGCGTGCATTGGCAAGCGCGCAATAGTCGAGACCGGGACAGGCGATGATATCGGTGATCAGACCGGCATTCGCCGTTTCCAGGCCAGCGGCGACGAGGCCGCGATAGACGGCTTCAAGATCGGCGAGCGCCACATGCGGCAGGATGAGGTTCTGCTCATGGCTGACGCGGATTTCATCGAAAGCATATTCCTCTGCGATATCGGCCACGGTTTCCATCTGCGCATCGGAGGCATCGCCGGGGATACCGCCGATCGGCTTCAGCGAAATCGTCACCATGCCGTAGTCGGGATTCTTGTGCGGCTGCACGTTTTGCTGCACCCAGCGCGCGAAGGCCGGATCGGCTTTCTTCCAGCGCGCCAGGCTTTCCCAGCCCTCGGCGCGTTCCGGCAGCGCCGGCGGCGCGAAATAGGCCGAAATCGCCTGGACGTCGGCTTCCGGCAGCTTCAGTTCGGTGTCTCTCAGCTTGTCGAATTCGACTTCGACCTGACGCGCCAGCTCCTCGGCGCCGGTTTCATGCACGAGGATCTTGATGCGTGCCTTGTACTTGTTGTCGCGGCGGCCATGCAGGTTGTAAACGCGCATAATGGCGGTGACGTAGGACAGAAGATCCTCTTCCGGAAGGAAATCGCGGATCAGCTTCGCAACCAGCGGCGTGCGGCCCTGCCCGCCCCCGACATAGACGGCAAAGCCGATCTCGCCCTTGTCGTTCTTCTTCAGATGCAGGCCGATATCGTGCACCTGGATCGCGGCGCGGTCGCGTTCGGCGCCGGTGACGGCAATCTTGAACTTACGCGGCAGGAACGAGAATTCCGGATGAACGGACGACCATTGCCGCAGAATTTCAGCATAGGGCCTGGGATCGGCGACTTCGTCCGCCGCCGCACCGGCAAAATGATCGGCCGTCACGTTGCGAATGCAGTTGCCCGAGGTCTGAATGGCATGCATCTCGACGGAAGCGAGATCGGAGAGCGCATCGGGCATCTCGGACAGCTTCGGCCAGTTGAACTGCAGATTCTGCCGGGTCGTGAAATGACCATAGCCGCGATCGTAGGTGCGGGCGACGTGCGCGAGCATGCGCATCTGGCGCGAGCTCAACGTACCGTAGGGAATGGCGATGCGCAGCATGTAGGCGTGTAGCTGCAGGTAAACGCCATTCATCAGGCGCAGCGGCTTGAAGGCATCTTCCGAAAGCTCGCCCGAGAGGCGCCGCTCCACCTGATCGCGGAACTGGGCAACCCGCTCCGCGACAAAGGCGTGGTCGAATTCATCGTAACGATACATGATTTCCTCGGGACTTCTCAGACTGCAATAAAATCGGGATCGGCCGCAGCGTAGCCGGGCGCGTATTCCATGGTGGGGCCTTCGGCGCGGATGCGCTCGCGCAGGCGCAGCGGCCAGAGCTTGCCGTCGGTTTCCTGAACATCGATCAGGTTGACGTCGACAACCTTGTTGTCGGCATAGGCTTGCTTGCCGATCGCTTCCAGCGCAGCTTCCGCTTCGGTATGGCGAGCAACCAGCGCCTCCTGCAGCGATGTCGTCCACTCACCATTTGCGTTCAGCCAAACGGCGACGCCATCGGTGAGCCGGTTTGCGGTCAGAACCTTGTCGACCATAAATCAGCTCCTTGCATAGTCTTGAGCAACGGTCTCGCGACGGACCAGCGGCTCGGATTGTTCGAAATTCGCCCCGGCGACGGCATCGCCGATAATGACCATGACCGGCCCGCTCAATTCATCGCGGCGCTCAAGATCGGGCAAATCCTTCAAGATGCCGTGCATCAGGCGGCGGTCGCGGCGGCTCGCGTTCTCGATAACCGCAACGGTCGTTTCGGGAGGCACGCCGGCCTGCATCAGGCGACCGGCAACGGAAGCGGCGACCGTGCGGCCCATATAGACGGCAATCGTCGCGCCCGATACGGCAAGGCTCGCCCAATCAGGCAGCACATCGCCGGTCAGATCATGACCCGTCGTGAAGACCAGCGACGAGGCAACGCCGCGCAGCGTCAGCGGCAGCTCGAAATCGGCGGCCGCGGCAAAGGCGGAGGTGATTCCGGGAACGATCTCATAGCCGATACCCGCAGCACGCAGGGCGGCCATTTCCTCGCCGGCACGACCATAGACCAGCGGATCGCCCGACTTCAGGCGCACCACGCGCTTGCCTTCACGGCCAAGCTGCACCAGCAGATCGTTGATCTCTTCCTGCGATTTGCTATGGCAACCCTTGCGCTTGCCGACCGACAGGCGCTCGGCATCGCGCCGACCCATATCCACAATCGCCTGCGGCACCAGAGCGTCATAGACGATGACATCGGCCTCCATCATCACGCGCTGCGCCCGCAACGTCAGAAGGTCCTCCGCGCCCGGACCCGCGCCGACCAGCCAGATGCGGCCTTCGACTTTGCGCGATGACCGCAGCAGATCGTCAGCCGCCCGTTCGGCCTGCCGGAGTTGACCGGCATTGACGGCATCGGCGACAGGACCGGAAAAGAAGCGCCGCCAGAACACACGACGAGCGACACCACGCGGCACCAGGCGCTCTACCGGCTTGCGATAGCGCGTTGCCAGGTCCGCCAGTTTGCCGAGCGACGGCGACAGCATCTGGTCGATCTGCGCGCGGATCATCTGCGCCAGCACCGGCCCTGCACCCTCGGTGCCGATGGCAACGGCGACCGGCGCGCGATTGACGAGCGCCGGCGTGTAGAAATCGCAATAATCGGGCTGATCGACGGCATTCGCCGGAATTTTCGCGGCGCGCGCTGCATCGACGATGGCGCGATCCGCCTCGGCATCGCCGGTAGCGGCGAATACCAGCGTCGCCCCCTCCACCTGCCGGGGCGAAAAGGCGCCACGCACGGTTTCGATGCGGTTGGCGATGAGGAAGGCGTGATAATCAGCCTCGGGCGCCTGCACATAGGCAACGATCCTCGCCTGCGTGTTCATGAGCAGCCGCGCCTTGGCAAAGGCTTCGTCGCCATTGCCGAAGACAGCCGCCACCCGTCCTTCTACGCGAAAGAAGGCGGGAAATACCGAAAGCTGTTCAGTCCTGGGAGGCATCATCATTCCACTTCGAGATTTGCCGAATATCGCCTTTGCGGCCAGCAGATAGAAGAAACAGAAATTCTAATGCCCCGGCGCAGGCGTATTCTTTTGCTCGACATGGCAGGGATTTGAGCAAAACTCACCAGACGAGAAGATGACGATAAATATAGGAAATTTATAGACTATTTTGATTGACCTTAATCCGCGGCGGTTTTATTGCCTGTGACAAACCCGGATCGCATGTCGTTTGCGCATTCCGGTGCCGGAGCAATCCGGCTAGACTGAAGTCGGAAATCTGGAGCAAGCCCTTGTCGGACAACAGCATTGCAGCCCGCCTTCTCGACGTCGTGGAGCACGACATCCTGCCTCTGACGCGCAAGGGCGTTGCCGCCGGCAACAAGGTCTTCGGCGCCGCCATTCTGCGCAAGTCCGATCTCTCGCTCGTCATCGCCGAAACGAACAACGAGCTGGAAAACCCGCTCTGGCATGGCGAAGTTCACGCGCTCAAGCGCTTCTACGAACTTGGCGAGAAGCCCGCCACCAAGGATCTGATTTTCCTGTCGACCCATGAGCCCTGCACCATGTGCATGTCGGCAATCACCTGGGCCGGCTTCGACAATTACTACTACTTCTTCAGCCATGAGGATTCGCGGGATGCTTTCGCGATCCCGCACGATCTCAAGATTCTGAAGGAAGTCTTCGGTCTGGAGCCGGGCGGCTATCGGCGGCAAAATGCCTTCTGGAAGAGTTTTGCCATCGCCGACCTCGTGGAAACGGAAGCTGATCCGCGCAAAGGCGCGTTGAAGGAACAGACGGCACGCATCAAGCAAGCCTATGCCGGACTGTCCGACAACTACCAGGCATCCAAGAGCGGCAACGACATCCCACTGAATTGATTCCAGCAAGACCCGAGGCAACGATGGAAGCATCGCGAGACATAAACGGCCTGATCGACATCATGGCGGCGCTGCGCAACCCCGAGAGCGGCTGCCCTTGGGACATCGTCCAGACCTTCGAAACCATCAAGCCCTATACGATCGAGGAAGCTTACGAAGTCGCGGACGCGATCGAGCGCAGGGACACGGACGATCTGTGCGACGAGCTTGGCGATCTCCTGCTGCAGGTCGTATTCCATGCGCGAATCGCCGAGGAGGCCGGCGCGTTTTCCTTCGGCGATGTGGTGCATGCGATCAGCCGTAAAATGATCCGCCGCCATCCGCATGTCTTTGCCGTTTCCGATGCAAAGACCGAGGATGCGGTGACGCTGCAATGGGATCGGATCAAGGCCGAGGAGAAACGCGAGCGCGCAGAGCGCCGCGCCAAGAGCGGCTTGACCGAGGATTTCAAGGATGGGTTCCTTGGTTCGGTGCAACGGACATTCCCTGCCCTGACGGAAGCGTTGAAATTGCAGGAGCGGGCCGCCAAGGTCGGCTTCGACTGGTCGGCACCCGAGCCGATCCTCGACAAGATCGAGGAAGAGATCGGCGAATTGCGGTCGGCGCTCGCCAGCGGCGACCGGGCCAAGGTGAGCGACGAGCTGGGGGACCTGATCTTTGCGGTGGTCAATATCGGCCGCCATGTGAAGACCGATCCGGAGCAGGCCCTGCGCGGCACGAACACGAAGTTTCGCCGCCGCTTCCATCACATAGAAACGACGCTCGATGCCAATGGAGAGACGCTGGAAGGCGCCTCACTGGAACGCATGGAAGAAATCTGGCAGGCGGCGAAAGCCATCGAGCGGCAGCTGGCAGGCGTGAAAACAGCCTGAAATGCGCGACAATTCAGATTCGCGTTGAACGCTTCGGATCTGTGCTCTCCGGCATGCCTTGCGCGCGGAACGGCTGCCCGCTGCCGCGCGACATACCCCGAGTGCGCCCGGAGCGGTCCCGCGTTTCATGGGATGGCTGAACCGCTCCAGTTCTCTGTTTTTACGCAATTCCGGATGGAAAGCACTGAGCAATTTTCCGGGAATTACCCTATTCCCAGTCCTCGCGCTGCGGCTTGGGGCCATTGCCCATGCGTCGCTCCAGTTCAGCCGCCTCGGTCTCGGTCAGGCGCACGTCGAGCGTCACCGTGCCGTCCTCGTTATCCTCGCGATTGTCGACGATGGCATGGTTATAGAGCCAGGGCAGCAACGCCAGCTTTTCGACGGGAAGCGTAATCGTCGTTTCCGTCAGCACGCCCGAGAGACGCCGGCTGATCTCCGCCATCAGGCGATCGACGCCCTCGCCGCTTCTGGCGGAGACGGCAATGACGTTCTCCGTATTCGAAGCCTTCTGCACGATGGCATCGTGCGCTTCCGGCTCCAGGCGGTCGATCTTGTTCCAGACCTCGAGAATGCGTTCCGCACTTTCCGCCTCGCCGATGCCGAGATCGCCGAGAATACGCAGGACATCGGCACTCTGGGCCTGATTGTCATCGTCGGACAGGTCGCGCACATGCAGGATGAGGTCGGCTTCCAGAACCTCTTCCAGAGTCGCGCGGAACGCAGCCACCAGATGCGTCGGCAGGTCGGAGATGAAACCGACCGTATCGGACAGAATCACCGTTCGGCCATGCGGCAGCTTCATTCGGCGCAGCGTGGGATCGAGCGTCGCAAAGAGCATGTCTTCCGCCAGAACGCCGGCGCCGGTGATACGATTGAACAGTGTCGACTTGCCGGCATTGGTATAGCCGACCAGAGCCACGATCGGATGCGGCACCTTCCTGCGCTTGGCACGATGAAGCTGGCGGGTGCGAACCACCTGCTCCAGCTCGCGCTCCAGACGGACAATCCGCTCCTGCAGCAGACGACGGTCGGCTTCGATCTGGGTTTCGCCCGGACCGCCCATGAAGCCGGCGCCGCCGCGCTGGCGTTCAAGGTGGGTCCAGCTTCGAACCAGCCGGCCCTTCTGATAGTTCAGATGCGCAAGCTCGACCTGCAGCGTGCCTTCCTTTGTGGAGGCGCGGCGGCCGAAGATCTCAAGGATCAGGCCGGTACGGTCGATGACCTTGGCATTCCATGCCTTTTCGAGATTGCGCTGCTGGACCGGCGTCAGCGGATGGTCAACGATGACAAGCCCGGCATTGAATTCGTCGAGCAGCGCGAGGATTTCCTCGATCTTGCCGGTGCCCAGCAGCGTTGCCGGCCGCGGATCGTTGATCGGAACGATGGAGCCGTTCACGACGTCAAGATCGATGGCAAGCGCAAGGCCCTTGGCTTCTTCCAAGCGGCTTTCGGGCGGGCGCGAGACGGAGATGGCGCTGTCGGCCTGAGCGGCACGCGCCGCGCGTGCCTGCTTCAGCACGGGCACGACCACGACAGCGCGCATGTCATCCCGGTGCTTTACGGACTCCGGAATGAGGGAATCGTTTTTGGTATCGCGTGTCGTGATAATAGAAAATCCCGGTTAGGATGCGGCTTCTTCGCTCTCGAACATCTGCATCGGCTGACCCGGCATGATCGTTGAGATCGCATGCTTGTAGACGAGCTGCGAATGACCATCGCGGCGGAGCAAGACGCAGAAATTGTCGAACGAAGTCACAACTCCCGTAAGCTTCACGCCGTTAATCAAGAAAATTGTCAGGGAAATCTTTTGCTTGCGAACAGTATTGAGAAACAAGTCCTGCAAGTTCTGAGAACGTTCCGCCATCGCGCCGCTTCTTTCTTTTTTGCCGACCAAGGTCGGTGGAATGTCATGATATATAAAGGTCCCGGACAGGAGATACCCTCACTCTCTCCTCCCAGCGAATGTTGGTATCAAATCGCAGTCTTTTCCGCAACGTCGAAAAAGGCTTCTCGAATTTTCTGTGACATGCTGCCCGGATGACCGTTGGCAATCGCCTCTCCGTCGATGGAAACGACCGGAAAACATATACTTGTCGCCGCCGTGATAAAGACTTCCCGGGCCGCCATCATCTCCTCCACGGAGAAGAATCGCTCCACGATCGTCACTCCGAGCTTTGCGGCGACGTCCAGCAGGGTCGTGCGCGTGATGCCGCGCAGGATGCCATGCTCGGCCGGTCGAGTGACGAGATTGCCATCGTGATCGACGATCCAGACGTTGGTGGCAGCTCCTTCCTTCACCATGCGGTTGTGATCGATATAGATCGCCTCCTGCGCGCCGGCCTCCTTGGCCTGCTGGCGAGCCATCGCATTCGGAAGCAGGCCGACGGACTTGATATCCACACGGTCCCAGCGATTGTCGCGAACGGTGATTGCCTTGATACCCTCGGCATTTTTCCTGGCGATCGCGGATTGATCGGTGCTCTTGGCGGTCACGACGATCGAGGACGGCGTACCGGCCGGCGGAAAGACGTGGTCGCGCCGGGCGACGCCGCGCGTCACCTGCAGGTAGAACAGACCGTTTCGGACGTGATTTCGGCGCAGCGTCTCGCGAATCACCAGGATCAGCGCCGGACGCGTCATCGGCCAGGCGATGCGCAGTTCGCTCAGCGAGCGGTCGAGACGATCGAGATGGCGCGTCAGATCGACGATGACGCCACGACGAACCTCGCAGACTTCATAGACACCATCGGCGAACTGATAGCCGCGATCCTCGACATGCACCATGGCATCGCTGTGTCGCACATAGCGGCCATTCACATAAGCTATTCTCGGCATGCGAGCCCCTGATCCGAATTCCGTAATATCGAAGGCCGGGCGGCCGCTCAGACGCCCAGCGACTTCAGCTTGCGATGCAGCGCCGAACGCTCCATGCCGACAAATTCCGCCGTACGCGAGATATTGCCGCCGAAGCGGTTGATCTGCGCGATGAGGTAATCACGCTCGAACATTTCGCGGGCCTCGCGCAGAGGCAGCGTCATGATGTGATAATCGTTCTTGGCAGAAACCTTCGGCAGCATGTCGCCAAGGTCGGTCGGCAGCATTTCCGCGGTGATCGGCGTGTCGGCGCCATCGGAACGCGCAAGAATCATCAGACGTTCGATGTTGTTGCGCAGCTGGCGGATATTACCCGGCCAGTCATGCGCCTGCAGCACGGCCATGGCATCATCGCCGATCCGGCGCGGACGGATGCCTGCCTGCTCGGAAATCTGGCGCATCAGCTGATCGACGAGGAATGGGATATCCTCCCGGCGCTCGGCAAGAGCGGGAACGCGCACCGGCACGACGGCCAGGCGATGATAGAGGTCTTCGCGGAACAGGCCCTCGGCGATACGGCTCTCGAGATTATAGGCCGTGGAAGAAATGATGCGCACGTCCACCTTGACGCGCTTGGAGCCGCCGACGCGTTCGAACTGCTGATCGACGAGCACGCGCAGGATCTTGTTCTGCGTCTCGCGCGGCATTTCACCGACCTCGTCGAGATAGAGGATGCCGCGATGGGCCTCTTCCAGAGCGCCGATCTTGCGCGCCTGCCCCGGCGAGCCCTCGGTGCCGAACAGGGCGATTTCCATGCGCTCAGGCGTGATCGTCGCGGCATTCAACGCCACGAAAGGACCATTGGCGCGGGTCGACTTCTTGTGGATCATGCGAGCCACGAGTTCCTTGCCGGAGCCGGATGGGCCGAAGATCATGACGCGGCTGTTGGTCGGCGACACCTTGTCGATGGTCTGTCGCAGCTGCGAAACGGCAACGGAAGTTCCGATCAGCTCGACGGCATCGCCCGTGCGGCGCTTCAACTCGGAAACCTCGCGCTTCAGCTTGGAATTCTCCAGCGCACGCTCGGCGATCAGGATCAGGCGATCCGCCTTGAACGGTTTCTCGATGAAATCGAAAGCGCCGCGCTTGATGGCGGACACGGCCGTCTCGATATTGCCATGGCCGGAAATCATGACGACGGGCAGATCGGGATGGCGTGCCTTGATCTCGTCCAGCAGCGCCAAACCGTCGAGCTTGCTGCCCTGCATCCAGATATCGAGGAAGATCAGCCGCGGCGCGCGATCGGAAATCGCCGCCAGCGCGCTGTCGCTGTCATGCGCCGTGCGCGTTTCGTGACCCTCGTCCGAAAGAATTCCCGAAACGATTTCGCGAATGTCTTCCTCGTCGTCGACTACGAGAATATCAGATGCCATAGACGCTTTCCTTGTCACTTGCTGTCTGGGCGACGGCGGCCTGCTCACGGCGCGGCAGATGCACGCGGATCATGGCTCCCCTGCCCTGGTCGAAATCGGCGGGAGCATCGTGAAGTTCGATCTGTCCGCCATGGTCTTCAATGATCTTCTTGACGATGGCGAGCCCCAGGCCCGTCCCTTTCTCGCGCATCGTCATATAGGGTTCGAGAATGCTGTGCCGGTTCTCCACCGGCAGGCCGCGGCCATTGTCGATGACATCGACGGTGAAGCGGTCGCGATCCGGGTCCAGCGATGAGCGAACCAGAACCTTCGGCTGCTCGCGGGCCTGATCGCTCGGAACGGCCTCGATCGCCTCCACGGCATTCTTGATGAGATTGCCGAACGCCTGGCCGAGCATGCGGGCATCGAACATGCCCTCCAGCCGCTCGTCTCCAAGGTCACGCTCGAATTTGACATGGTTGTTGCCCATCTCGCGCAGGAACACGGCATCGCGCAGGATATCGCGCAGGTCGCTCGGCTCCATGGTCGGCTTGGGCATGCGGGCGAAGGACGAGAACTCGTCCACCATGCGGCCGATATCGCCCACCTGACGGATAATGGTATCGGTGCATTGATCGAAGACCGGCCGGTCCGCATCCGCGATGTTCTTGCCAAAACGGCGGCGGATTCGCTCGGCGGAAAGCTGGATCGGCGTCAGCGGGTTCTTGATTTCGTGCGCGATGCGACGCGCGACATCGGCCCAGGCGGTCGAGCGCTGCGCGATGACCAGATCGGTGATGTCGTCGAGCGTAATCACATAGGATTCGTTGGCATCGCGCGATTCCTCCCGCGTCACCTGGACACTGAGCGTTCGTACCGTTCCGCCGCGAACGAGGCTGATCTGCTTGCGGAAATCGCTGCGATGGCGCGTCGTCGCCTCGGTCACGACCTGATCGACCTCAGGCGCGATTTCCGCCAGGTTCTTGCCGATAAGCTCATCGCTCTTCAAGCTCAGCAGTTCTTCGGCAGATGTGTTGACGATGGTGATGCGCCGATCGTTCTCGACGCCGATCACCGCCGCCGTCACGCCCGACAGCACGGCCTCGATGAAGCGTCGGCGGTCGTCGACCTCATCCTTCGCCTCGAGGATTTCATCGCGCTGGGTGCGGATTTCCGAGATCATCTTGTTGAAGGTACGCGACAGGCTGCCGACATCGCCATCGGCCGAACGCACGGGAACCAGCACGTTCATATTGCCCGAGGCGACATTGTCCGCGGCGCTGATGAGGAGACGGATCGGCCGGACGATACGGTCGGCGATCGCGATGGCGGTCCAGATCGCCGCCAGCAACACGATGAGGGCAAAGCCGATGTAGAGAACGGCAAAGGCGATCTGCAGCGACATGCGCCCCTCCTCCATCGCCTTGTACTCGACGGTGTTGTCCTCCACCATGCGCATGGCGTTCATGACGCGCGGGTCGACCGCGCGCACCGTGTAAAGGAACGAGCCGGGAATTTCATCGAGCTTGATGACCGCACCGACGAGATTGGTCACACCGGGCGGGATAAGCGTCGGCTGGCCGTTGGCCGAGGAATCGAGCGCATCTTTCGGAATGGCCGGCAGCGGCCGCTCGGTCTTGATATCGGCCTGGACGATGGCACTGCCGTCGCGGCGCACGAGGAAGGCGCCCAGCAAGCCGCGGCCCCGAGCCTGGCGGGTCATCAGATCGGCAAATCCGGTACGATCGAGATTGAAGAGCGAGCGATTGCGCTCCAGATCGTTCGCCATCGAGACCGTCTGGCCCTGCAGATAGCTGGCATTCTCCATGAGATAGGCCTGGGCAACGTTCTGCGAGGAGCTGATGATCTGCTGCGTCCGCACCCCGAACCACCGGTCGAGGCCGACATTGAGCGTCAGGCTGGCAACGATGGCGACGAGAATGGCCGGCGTAATGGCCACGATCGAAAACAGAACGACGATACGGATATGCAGGCGCGCCGCGGCGCGGCCTCGGCTGCGCGCCTTCACAAGCCGGCCAACCTCGCGGGCGATCAGCGCAATCAGTCCCAGTACGAACAGGCCGTTGATCACGACCGAGGTGAAGACCACGGAGGATGTCGGCGCTATCGGCGTCAGCCCGAGAAGCATCAGCAGGGTCGCGATGGCGCACAACAGCGCGCCGCCGGCCAGGATCAAGCCAGGCAGGGCAAAGGAAGCACGACGGTCCGTCACCTTGACGACCGCCTCGTCGCTCGCCGCCGGCGACACCGCGTCCTGCATCATTCCCATCATCTCCACGCCCGAGCGACGGTCGGCGCCCTGGTCAAATCGCACGGCCATGGTTTGGCACCAGCGCGAGCAACAGGCAAAGGCGGGAACTGTCGTCCGGTTTCGCACAGAAGCGAAACCACTACTTCAAATCATCTTTGCAATAGACTGAAAAATCAGACGAACTCTCATTCTTACGAGAGTGGGTCAGACGAATCGCCACCGCAAAAAACGACGAATCTGCTGCGTGACCTTTAAGCAACGCATTGTGGCGAAAATGCAACGCATCGGATTGCGTTGTCAAGCCGTGCGGGAGCTTCTGTATACGGAAACACCCAGTTCTCTGATCTTTTTGCGCAGCGTATTGCGGTTGAGGCCCAGAAGATCGGCCGCCTTGATCTGATTGCCGCGCGTGGCGGTCAATGCGGCGAGAATCAGCGGGTACTCCATTTCCGTCAGCACGCGATCATAGAGACCCGGGGGCGGGAGATTGTCGCCGAAGCCGGCAAAATAGGTCCGCATATTTTCCTCGACGGCCTGGGCTATCGTCATCGTGCCGGTGCGTACGGGACCTTTCTCGATCGGGCTGTCGGGCACATCTGCCCGCAGTTCCGCATCGATGATCTCCTTGGTGATGACATCCTGCGGATAGAGCGCCATCAGCCGGCGGATCAGATTTTCCAGCTCTCGGACGTTGCCGGGCCAAGGATAGGCCTTCATCAGCTCGAGCGCCTCCTGGTCGAAGCGCTTGGAGCCAAGGCCCTCCTTCTCCGCCTGCTGTATGAAGTGGCGCACGAGATCGGGAATATCCTCGGCGCGGTCACGCAGCGGCGGCAGGCGCAGCGGCACGACATTGAGACGGTAATAAAGATCCTCGCGGAACAGGCCCTGGTTGATCGCCTGCTTCAGGTCCTTGTTGGTGGCGGCGACGATGCGGACATCGGTGCGGATCGGTGTGCGGCCGCCGACGGTCGTGTACTCGCCCTGCTGCAGCACGCGCAACAGGCGGGTCTGCGCATCCATCGGCATGTCGCCGATTTCATCGAGAAACAGGGTACCGCCCTCGGCCTGCTCGAAGCGGCCGGTCGAGCGGGTCTGCGCGCCGGTGAAAGCGCCTTTCTCATGGCCGAACAGCTCGGATTCGATCAAATCACGCGGGATCGCCGCCATGTTGATCGCCACGAAAGGGCCGTTGCGGCGCTTGCCGTAATCATGCAGGGCGCGTGCGACCAGTTCCTTGCCGGTGCCGGATTCGCCGGTAATCATCAGCGTGAGATCGGTCTGCATCAGGCGCGCGAGCACACGATAGATTTCCTGCATCGCGGCGGAACGGCCGACAAGCGGCATGCCGTCCTGCATGTCGTCATCGATCTTCGCCGGCTTGCGCTTCGGCTCGGACAATGCCCTGCCGACGATCGCGATCAATTCCGTCAGGTCGAACGGCTTCGGCAGATAATCGTAAGCGCCCTTCTCGGATGCCTTGATCGCCGTCATGAAGGTATTCTGCGCGCTCATGACGAGGACAGGCAGATCCGGCCGTGCCTTCTTGATGCGCGGCAGCAGGTCGAATGCGTTTTCGTCGGGCATGACGACATCGGTTACGACGAGGTCGCCCTCGCCGGCGGAGACCCAGCGCCAGAGCGTGGCGGCGTTGGACGTAATGCGCACATCGTAACCCGCTCGGCTCAGTGCCTGGTTGAGCACGGTACGGATGGCCGCATCGTCATCGGCGACAAGGATCGTGGCTGTCATCGAGTAGTCCCTGTAGAGTTCGGAAGGGGGGCATCATCTAGGGTGATGCCTTTGGAGGCTGGCATCAAAACGCGGAAAGTGGTGCGATGGTTCTGGCTGTCGCATTCGACGATACCGCCGTGATCGCCGATGATCTTGGCGACCAGCGCAAGGCCGAGGCCGGTTCCATTCGTCTTCGTGGTGATGAAAGGATCGAACAGATGCGGCACCAGATCGGACGGCACGCCGGGACCATTGTCGATGACGCAGAATTCCAGCGGCAAGGAGATTTTCTCGCGGGTGCCGGCAACAGAAAGCCGGATGCCCGGGCGATAGGCCGTCGTCAGCATGATTTCGCCGTCCTGCCGGTCTCCGACCGCTTCGGCGGCATTCTTCACCAGATTGAGGAAAACCTGAATGAGCTGGTCCCGGTTTGCGAAAACCGCCGGGAGCGACGGATCATAGTTCTCGGAAATCTTGATGTTGCGGGCAAAGCCGGCCTTGGCGATCGCTTTTACATGATCGAGGACGGAATGAATATTGACCGGGACACGATCGACCGGACGCTCGTCGGAAAAGACCTCCATGCGATCGACCAGCGATACGATGCGGTCCGTCTCGTCGCAGATGAGACGCGTCAGCGCACGGTCGTCATCCTCGACCGACTGCTCCAGCAGCTGTGCGGCGCCGCGAATGCCCGACAGCGGATTCTTGATCTCGTGCGCCAGCATGGAAGCCAGCCCGGTGACCGAGCGGGCGGCGGCACGATGGGTCAGCTGCCGGTCGATCTTGTCCGCCATGGAACGTTCCTGGAATACGACCACCACGGAGCCGGGATTGCTGGAAACCGGTGCGACGTAAAGGTCCACCAGCTTGTCCTGCCCCAGCCGCGGCGAGCTGAGATCGACGCGATATTCGTTGACCGGCGCGCGGCGCTCGCGCACCTGATCGATCAGCGCCAGCAAGGGGCTGCCGAACGGGATGAAGGTGGAAATCCTATAGCGCGACAGATGCGAGGCGCTGGCGCCGAAAAAGGCTTCCGCCTCCCAATTGGCAAAGGCGATCAGCCCCGCCTCGTCGACCATCACGACCGGATTCTGGATCGCGTTGAGAACGGCCATGGCCACGGAATTGGCCGTGTTGTCCCCGGCCTCGGAGCTGGATTTCGAAGTCATGCAGCCTCCTGGACGCACTGGGCGATATCAGCGCCTGCCTGCAGCGCCGCATGGAACGATGCGGCTACCTCGCCGCTTTCTTTCGACGTCATGATTTTCGCCTTGTCGGCGCCTGGCGTCGCCGGCGCATACCGATCGAGATACCAGGCCAAATGCTTGCGGGCGTGGCGAATGCCGACGGCTTCACCGTAGAACTCCAGCATCATCCGGTAGTGTTCGAGTGCAATATCGACGATCTCCTGGCGGCCTGGCTGGCGATGACCGGCCAGAACGCCCGCATGCCACGGACGGCCCTGGCAACCTCGGCCGATCATGACGGCATCGGCTCCCGAGCGCCGCAGGATTTCCTGAGCGTCTTCCGCCGTCTCGACATCGCCATTGGCGACAAGCGGAATGGAGACGGCATCGCGCACGGCGCGGATCGCATCCCAATCCGCCCTGCCTTCATAAAACTGCATGCGCGTGCGGCCATGAATGGTCACGAGCTGGATACCGGCTTCTTCGGCACGGCGCGCGATATGAGGCGCGTTGATGGTGTTCTCATCCCAGCCGAGCCGCATCTTCAGCGTGACGGGAACGCTCACAGCGCCGACCGTCGCTTCGATCAATGTCAGCGCATGATCCGGATCGCGCATCAGCGCCGAGCCGGAATAACCGCCGATCACCTTCTTGGCCGGGCAGCCCATATTGATATCGATGATATCTGCACCATTGTCGGCAGCGATCTTCGCGGCCTCGGCCATCCAATGGGCCTCGCGGCCGGCAAGCTGCACCATATGCGGCTTCAATCCGGCGCTCTTCAGGCGCGCCCAGGATTCAGCCGTATCCTGCACGAGTTCGCGACTTGCAACCATTTCCGTGACGACAAGCCCGGCGCCGTAACGCAAGGCAAGCTGCCGGAAAGGGAGATCGGTCACGCCCGACATCGGCGCGAGAATCACGCGATTTCGGATAGGCACGGAACCGATGGAGAACGAGGCTGCAAGCTTGGGAGAAAGCAAATGATTATCTTTCGGGCACACTGTACATCTGCACTATTTTTAGACACGCTTTAAAAGTTTGCCAAGAGGTTTCCGAGAATGCCGATATTTTTTGGGCAAATGCTGGAAAATGCTCGGTTGAGGCGCTAGACCCTGCTGACGCAGGGTCCCGGTTCGGCCATCCATTTAGCATGTGCTTGCTTACAGGAAAGCGCTACACTTTTCAAAGCCATGCCGGAGACCGGACCTTTCATTCTTCGGGGGTTTATGACGCAAATGCACGCAACGCAACCGCTGTCGGTGGGAATCGTGATCGTTGCCGCCGGGCGTGGCGAACGCGCGGGATCTCCGGAAGAAGGTCCCAAGCAATATCGCCCGATCGGCGGCAAGGCGGTTATTACGCATACGCTTGAAAGATTCGTGACATGGTCGCACGCGTCGAGGATCGTCGTGGTCATCCATCGCGACGATGAAACACTGCTGCGGTCGGCGCTGGAGCAGGTTGCCGAGTTGCCTGAAATCGAGATCGCCTTCGGCGGCGCGACGCGCCAGCAATCCGTGCTTTCCGGGCTACGGCAGCTTGCGGGAAGCGGTGTAACGCATGTGATGATTCACGATGCCGTGCGCCCTTTCTTCGACCACGATCTGCTGGATCGTGTTGCCGCGGCGCTGGCAGACGGTGCGCCGGCCGTGCTGCCCGCCATGCCCGTCACCGACACATTGAAGCGCGGCGACGAAAGCGGGCTGGTCGTGGACACCGTGTCCCGCAGCGGGCTTCACGCCGCGCAGACGCCGCAATCCTTCCGCTTTGCCGATATTCTCGCCGCCCATGAAGAGGCCGCTGCCAACGGCAGAAGCGATTTCACCGACGATGCGGCGATTGCGGAATGGTGTAACTTGCCGGTGACGTTGGTAGCCGGCAGCGCCGACAACGTGAAACTGACGATCAGGAGGGATATTGCCATGGCCGATGAAAAGCTCAGTGCCGGCCTGCTGCCCGACGTGCGCACCGGCAACGGCTATGACGTGCATCAGCTGGAACCCGGCGACGGCGTCACGCTTTGCGGCGTTTTCATCCCTCACGACCAGAAGCTGAAGGGCCACTCGGATGCCGATGTCGCCCTGCATGCCCTGACGGATGCCCTGCTCGCCACTTGCGGCGCCGGCGATATCGGCGACCATTTTCCGCCCTCCGATCCGCAATGGAAGGGCGCGCCATCCCGCATCTTCATCGAGCATGCCGCCAAGATCGTGCGCGAGCGTGGCGGCACCATCATGAATGCGGATGTCTCGCTGATCGCCGAAGCGCCGAAGGTCGGGCCGCATCGCGATGTCATGCGCGCCAGGCTTTCGGAGTTTCTGGGCATCAGCATCGATCGCTGCTCGGTCAAGGCAACGACAAATGAGAAAATCGGCTTCGTCGGCCGCCGCGAGGGCATCGCGGCCATTGCGACGGCGACGGTGGTCTATCGCGGAGGCAAGGCATAATGCATTTCCCCGATGAAATTCTCGCGCTTGCGCAAAAGATCGTCACGGACTTCACGGCAAAGGGCTGGATGGTCGCGACGGCAGAATCCTGCACCGGCGGCCTGATCGCCGGAGCGCTGACGGAAATTCCCGGCTCGTCCGCCGTGGTCGATCGCGGCTTCGTGACCTACACCAATACCGCCAAGATGGAGATGCTGGGCGTTCAGGAGCAAACCCTTGCGCAATTCGGCGCGGTCTCGAAGGAAACGGCGCTGCAGATGGTGCACGGTGCCCTCTTCCGCTCACGAGCCGATTTTGCCGTGGCCGTTACAGGTGTTGCCGGCCCCGGCGGCGGCTCCGCGGAAAAACCTGTCGGCCTCGTCCACCTCGCCGCGAAGGCGCGCAACGGCACGCTGATTCATCGCGAAATGCGCTATGGCGATATCGGCCGCGACAATGTCAGGCTCGCCACCTTGAAAACGGCGCTGGAGATGCTCGTCGCGCTCGGTCGGTGACACCGTCCGGTCAGGCGTAGATCTTGTTCGCGCGCGTCTCGAAGGCATCCGTAAACATGCGGAAGGCCCGATCGAACATCGACCCCATCAGGGCACCGAGAATGCGGCTCTTGAACTCGTAGTCGATAAAGAAATCGATGACGCAGCCGCCATTTTCCGACGGCTGAAAGCGCCAGCGATTGTCGAGATACTTGAAGGGGCCGTCGATGTATTTCACATCGATCGCGCGCTCCGCCTTGTTCAACAGCACCTGCGTCGTGAAGGTCTCGCGGATCGCCTTGTAGCCGACGGTCATATCGGCGATCAGCAGGATCTTGCCGTCGCGCTCCTTGCCGCTGCGGACCACGAGCGCCTCGCAAAGCGGCAGGAACTCCGGGTAGCGCTCGACATCGGCGACGAGGTCGAACATCTGGTCAGGCGAATGCGGAACGGGGCGATGGGTTTCGAACTGAGGCATGATCGGCAATTAAGCAGGACCGCCAAGAAGATCAAGAAGCTGACGCATTTCGCCGCGGGATTTCACCTGCAAAACGGGCACCTCCGCGCCATGCGCGGCAAGACCCGCAAGAACGCGCGGCGTGAACTTCTCCTCGAATGTCCAGATGAAGCGCAGAAACTCCCAATCGACCTTTTCGATGCAGCCTGGCGCCATTTCCGGGCGTGTGCGGCCCATCCATTTGATCCAGCGGGACACGACGCCCCAGACGCAAAGCAGACGCGGCATCCGCACCCAGATGACGAGATCGGTACGCGGCAGGCGAACGTCGAATGTCGAGGGGTTGGTTCCGTCCATGATCCAGCGCTCGCCCCGCACCTTGGCGACGATGATGGCGCGCTGCTCCTCTTTGCCGCGCTCGACCCAGCCCGGCAGCCACAGAATGTCGCGATCGATCGAGATGTAGGCAAGACCGAAGCGGGCGGCGAGCTTCAACGACAAGGTCGACTTACCCCCGCCGGAACAGCCCATGACGAGGATGCGGTTCGCCTTCCTGACAAGAGCGGCACCCTGATCGATATCGACATAGGCAAGCGCCTGCGGCGCGACGATCTGCTCCACGGTCCAGCTCCACAGGCGACTCCAAAGCACCGACATCGGCAACGAACGGCGGCATGTTCTCCATTCCGCCCATATGCAAGCAAAAACAGCACAAACAAAAACCGCGGCACAATCGCCGCGGTTCGTTCAAAAGGCAAGCCTCGATGCCATCCGGCTTATTCGGCCGCCATCAGCAGCTTCTTGGCGCGAGCGGCACGCAGCCGCTCGAAATCGTCACCCGCATGATGCGACGAGCGGGTCAGCGGGCTTGAGGACACCATAAGAAAACCCTTCGTGTAAGCCACGGTCTCATAGGACTTGAATTCTTCCGGCGTGACGAATTTCATCACCTGATGATGCTTGCGCGTCGGCTGCAGATACTGGCCGATGGTCAGGAAGTCGACATCGGCGGTGCGCAAGTCGTCCATCAGCTGAAGCACTTCGTTACGCTCTTCTCCGAGGCCGACCATGATGCCGGACTTGGTGAACATGGTCGGGTCCAGTTCCTTGACGCGCTGCAGCAGGCGGACCGAATGAAAATAGCGAGCGCCGGGACGAACCGTCAGATAGTTCCCCGGTACGGTCTCCATGTTGTGGTTGAAGACATCGGGCTTGGCGGCGACGACGCGCTCCAGCGCACCCGGCTTCTTCAGAAAGTCCGGTGTCAGGATCTCGATCGTCGTTGCCGGCGACGCGGCGCGGATCGCCCAGATGACCTTTTCGAAATGCTCGGCGCCGCCGTCTGCCAAATCGTCACGATCGACAGAGGTGATGACAACGTGGCTGAGCCCCATCTCCTTGACGGCCTTGGCGATATTCTCCGGCTCCGCCATGTCGAGCGCGTTCGGCTTGCCTGTCGCGACATTGCAGAAGGCGCAGGCGCGCGTACAGATCTCGCCCATGATCATGAACGTGGCGTGCTTCTTGTCCCAGCACTCGCCGATATTCGGGCATCCCGCCTCCTCGCAGACCGTGACGAGCTTGTGCTCCTTCACGATCGAGCGGGTTTCGGCATAGCCCTTCGATGTCGGCGCCTTCACGCGGATCCAGTCCGGCTTGCGCAGGACTTCCGTATCCGGCTTGTGCGCCTTCTCCGGATGCCTGACGCGCTTCGCATCGGGGTTGATCCTGTCGAGTATCGTGACCATGAAACGTCTACTTTCCGCCGCCTAGATGCGGCCCTTCATCGCCGAGCGGCTTTGGCGAGGAATATCAGAATGCATGCACCGATGAAACCGGTGATGAAAAAGCCAAGCCGGCCACCTGGCGCACTGACATGCAGGGCCACCATAAGCCCTGCCGCCACGACCGAGCCGGCAATGCCGAGGACGATGTTCAGGATGATGCCGTAGCGCGCGTCCATCAGCTTGCCTGCGAGCCAGCCCGCGAGACCGCCGATGATGACCAGACCCAGCCAGCTGACACTTTCCATCACATCCCCGATCTCAGGACATTTCCGTTTCCAAAGGGAGTCACGGAAATGCCCCATCCTTCTGTTTTTCGCAATTCCAGGAAAACCGCTGCGCACTTTTCCTGGAATTGCTCTAGGCGATCAATCTCGCCAATAGCACCACAATGATCGCGCCGACGGTGGCATGGATGATTTCCACCACCAGCGCATTTTGAATGCCGAGCGAAATCCCGAACCAATGGAACAGGAAACCGCCCACGAAAGCGCCGATCACGCCGCTCACCAGGCAGCTGATGAGCCCGCCTCCCCCGACCACCAGGCTCGCGAGAAAGCCGGCGACCAGACCGATGAGAAGAAAGACGACCCAACCTTCCGTCGTGATAGACATGTTGATTTCCTTTCCTGTTTTCCACCCTTCGGATAAAGGGCGTGGCAGGAAATTATCAAGCGTTCAGCGCCCGGCCATAGGCGTCCAGCACAGCTTCCTTCATCGTTTCGGAAACGGTCGGATGCGGGAAGATCGTGTGCATCAGTTCTTCCTCCGTCGTCTCCAGGTTCATGGCGACGACGAAGCCCTGAATGAGTTCGGTCACTTCGGCGCCGACCATATGTGCGCCCAAAAGCTCGCCGGTCTTCTTGTCGAAGATCACCTTGCAAAGCCCCTGATCTTCGCCAAGCGCGATTGCCTTGCCGTTTGCGGCAAAGGAGAAGCGGCCGACACGAATATCGCGGCCGAGTTCCTTGGCCCTGGCTTCCGTCAGGCCGACCGAGGCAACCTGCGGCTGGCAATAGGTGCAGCCCGGAACCTTGCCCTTGTCGGTTGGATGAACGTTCGGCAGGCCGGCGATCTTCTCGATGCAGACGACGCCCTCATGCTCGGCCTTGTGCGCCAGCATCGGCGGACCGGCGACGTCGCCGATGGCGTAGATGCCCGGCACGTTGGTCTTGCCGTAGCCGTCGATGACGATGCAGCCGCGGTCGGTCTTGACGCCGAGCGCCTCGAGACCGAGGTTCTCGATGTTGCCCTGCACGCCGACAGCCGAGATCATGCGGTCGGCAACGATCTGCTGCACCTTGCCGTCTTCGGTCTCGACATGGGCGGTGATCGAGTTGGCAGCCTTGTCGACCTTCGTGACCTTTGCCTTGGTGAAGATCTTCAGCCCGCGCTTTTCAAGCTGCTTGCGGGCGATGCCGGAGATTTCGGCATCCTCGACAGGCATGATCGTAGGCATGACTTCGACGACGGTGACGTCGACGCCCATCGAGCGATAGAAGCTCGCGAATTCGATGCCGATGGCGCCGGAGCCCATGACGAGCAGCGACTTCGGCAGGAAGTCCGGCTTCAGCGCCTCGAAATAAGTCCAGATCAGCTTGCCGTCCGGCTCGATGCCGGGCAGAGCGCGCGGACGGGCGCCGGTGGCGATGATGATGTGCTTGGCGGTATAGGTGCCTTCGCCCTTGACGTTCTTCGGCAGCGGATGCTGCGGCTCGACGACAGGCTTGGTCGATTTGCCGACGACGATCTCGCCGGGCTTGGTGATCTTGGCTTCGCCCCAGATCACGTCGACCTTGTTCTTCTTCATCAGGAAGCCGACGCCGGTGTTAAGGCGAGCGGAGACGCCGCGCGAACGGGCAACGACCGCCTTCACATCGGGGCTTACCTTGCCTTCGAGAACGAGGCCGTAATCCTTCAGATGGTTGGAGTGATCGAGAATTTCAGCCGAGCGGAGCAGCGCCTTCGTGGGTATGCAGCCCCAGTTGAGGCAGATGCCGCCCAGATGCTCGCGCTCGACGATCGCGGTCTTCAGGCCAAGCTGGCCGGCGCGCACGGCGGCGACATAACCGCCCGGACCGGAGCCGATGATAATGACGTCGTAATTCTCAGCCATGTGTTTCCTGCCTTATTGGTGGCGGCGGATCGGAGCCGGCGCCTTGACTGTATCAGAGACCGAGCATCATCCGCACGATCGGCTCGAGGCCGCGACCGAGCGCCCGGGTATTTTCCGCATCGAGATGCACGCCATCGAGCGGCGTGGTGACGGCGGCCGAATTGGCATCGAAGAAGCCGCAGCCCAGTTCATCGGCCAGATCGCTGTAAAGCGTCGGCAGCTTGCTCGATTCCTGGACTGCGCCGAGAAAGCTGGCCGCGAAGGCGGGATTGGCCGTCTCGGAGATTGCCGGCGGGGCGACGATGAGGATATCGGGCACCTCGTAATCGAACCCCCAGGCATGATTGCGCACCAGCTGGATCAAGCGGCTGATACCCTGCAGAGCGGCAAAGGCCGAGCCGGCCACGACCGGCTTCATGTCGTTGGTGCCGAGCATGATGATGACGAGATCGAGCGGATTGTGAGTCTGCAGGATCGTCGGAAGAATCCGCGCGCCGTTGCGATCACAATCGGCGAGATGATCGTCGAACGCCGTCGTGCGGCCGTTCAACCCTTCCGGGATGACGCGCACCTGATCGCCGAGCGCCTTTTGCAGCACGCTCGGCCATCGATCTTCATAGGCATGACGGCCGACCGTCTCGGCGCTATAGCCCCATGTCAGCGAGTCGCCATAACACAGAACAGTCTTGGTCATTCATGCCTCCGTGTCAGAACAAGGCTCAGACAAGCATCCCCATCGGATTTTCGATGTAGCCCTTGAAGGCGGCCAGGAGCTCGGCACCGAGCGCACCGTCGACGGCGCGGTGGTCGGTCGACAGCGTGACGGTCATCACGGTGGCGATCGCCATTTCGCCCTTCTTGACGATGACGCGCTGTTCGCCCGCGCCGACGGCCAGGATGGTCGCATGCGGCGGGTTGACGACGGCAGCGAAGTTCTTGACGCCCATCATGCCCATGTTCGACACGGCGGTCGTACCGCCCTGATACTCCTCGGGCTTCAACTTGCGCTCCTTGGCGCGCTTGCCGTAGTCCTTCATCTCGTTGGAGATGGTCGAGAGCGTCTTCTGCTCGGCGCTGCGGATGATCGGGGTGATCAGGCCGCCCGGAATGGAAACGGCGACGCCGACATCGGCATGCTTGTGCTTGACCATGGCGCTGTCGGTCCAGGAAACGTTGGCATCCGGAACGTCGCGCAATGCCAGCGCCAGGGCCTTGATGACCATGTCGTTGACCGAGAGCTTGTAGGCCGGAACGCCATCCTTCGACTTCGGAGCGGAATCGTTGAGCTGCGTGCGGAGCGCCAGCAGCGCGTCGAGTTCGCAATCGACCGAAACGTAGAAGTGCGGGATCGTCTGCTTGGATTCCTGCAGGCGCTTGGCGATGGTCTTGCGCATGCCGTCATGCGGCACGAGTTCGTAGGAACCCTGCTCGAACAGCTTGAGGACGGCATCGTCCGACATGCCCTTCGGCGCGGCCGGAGCAGCGGAGGCGGCTGTCGGTTGCGCGGCCGGTGCAGCTGCAGGAGCGGCTTTGGCGGTGCCGCCGGAAACAGCAGCTTCGATATCCTTCTTGACCACGCGACCATGAGGACCGGAGCCGGAAACGGCAGCCACATCGATGCCGGCTTCCTTGGCCAGACGGCGTGCAAGCGGCGACGCGAAGGTGCGATGACCGTCGTTTGCGGCCGGAGCCGATGCCGAGGGTGCCGGGGCGGGTGCAGCAGGAGCCGAAACGCTTGCCGGAGCAGGCGCTGCGGCGGGAGCGGCCGCCGGGGCTGCCTCCGCCTTCGGAGCTTCCTTGGGCGCCGGTGCAGCAGCGGCGCCAGCGCCGGAAGCTGCAGCCGCGACATCTTCGCCATCGGCGGCAAGCACGGCGATCAAGGCATTGACCTTCACGCCTTCGGTGCCGGCAGGAACGACGATCTTGGCGACGGTGCCTTCATCGACGGCCTCGACTTCCATCGTTGCCTTGTCAGTCTCGATCTCGGCGATCACGTCGCCGGACTTGATCTTGTCGCCTTCCTTGACCAGCCACTTGGCGAGGTTGCCCTCTTCCATGGTCGGCGAGAGGGCAGGCATGGTGATGTTGATAGGCATCGATGAGCCCTCCCCTTATTTGTAGCAAACGGCCTTCACCGCATCGACCACTTCGGCGACGCTCGGGAGCGCCAGCTTTTCGAGGTTGGCGGCGTATGGCATGGGTACGTCCTTGCCAGCGATCGTCAGGATCGGCGCGTCGAGATAGTCGAAGGCCTGCTGCATGACGCGGGTGGCGATTTCCGTGCCGACGGAGGACTGCGGATAACCTTCCTCGACGGTGACCAGACGCCCGGTCTTCTTGACCGACTCGATGATCGTCGGCAGGTCCATCGGGCGGATGGTACGCAGATCGATGAGTTCGACATCGATGCCCTGGGCTTCCAGCTCGGCGACCGCCTTGATGGCATAGGTCATGCCGATGCCGAAGGAGACGACCGTTACGTCCTTGCCGGGACGGTGAATGCGGGCCTTGCCGATCGGCAGGACGAAATTATCCAGCTTCGGCACATCGAAGTGCTGACCGTAGAGAATTTCGTTTTCGAGGAAGATGACCGGGTTCGGATCGCGGATGGCAGCCTTCAGGAGACCCTTAGCGTCGGCTGCCGTGTAGGGCATGACGACCTTGAGGCCCGGAATGTGGCTGTACCAGGCCGCGTAGTCCTGGCTGTGCTGGGCGCCGACGCGGGCTGCCGCACCGTTCGGGCCGCGAAAGACGATCGGAGCGCCCATCTGGCCGCCGGACATATAGAGCGTCTTGGCGGCGGAGTTGATGATCTGGTCGATCGCCTGCATGGCGAAGTTGAAGGTCATGAACTCGACGATCGGGCGGAGGCCCGCCATGGCGGCGCCGACGCCGATACCGGCAAAGCCGTGCTCGGTGATCGGGGTGTCGATGACGCGGCGGTCGCCGAATTCCTGCAACAGGCCCTGGGTTACCTTGTAGGCGCCCTGATATTCGGCCACTTCCTCACCCATGACGAAGACGTCCGGGTTGGCGCGCATTTCCTCGGCCATGGCGTCGCGCAGCGCTTCGCGCACCGTCATCGACACCATTTCGGTGCCGGCCGGAATTTCCGGATCGGCTGCTGCGGCAACCTTCGGCTGAGCCGGAACCGGCGCGGCTGCCGGCGCCGGAGCGGCGACGGGCGCTTCCGTCTTTGCCGGCTCGGCGGCAGGTGCGGCCTTGGCTGAAGAAATGGCATCGGCCGATTCGCCGTCCTGCAGCAGGATGGCGATCTTGGTGTTGACCTTGACGCCTTCGGTGCCGGCGTCGATCAGCAGCTTGCCGATCGTGCCTTCGTCGACGGCTTCCACTTCCATGGTGGCCTTGTCGGTTTCGATTTCGGCAATGACATCACCGGAAACGACCTTGTCGCCTTCCTTCTTGAGCCATTTCGAAAGTGTACCCTCTTCCATTGTCGGAGAAAGGGCGGGCATGAGAATGTCGATGGGCATGGATCGTCCCTCCCCGATTTAGAGCAGAATGTCGGTGTAGAGCTCGGATGCATCCGGCTCCGGATCGTTCTGGGCGAAATCGGCGCTGTCGGCGACGATTTCGCGGACATCCTTGTCGATATCCTTCAGATCGTCCTCGGTCGCCCAGCCCTTTTCGAGAAGGCGAACACGAACCTGCTCGATCGGGTCATGCTCGGAGCGCATCTTCTGCACTTCGTCCTTGGAGCGGTATTTAGCCGGATCCGACATGGAGTGGCCGCGATAACGGTAGGTCAGCATTTCCAGGATGATCGGGCCCTTGCCGGAGCGGCAGTGCGCAACGGCTTCATCGGCAGCCGCCTTGACGGCGCGAACGTCCATGCCATCGACCTGGATGCCCGGAATGCCGAAGGAGGCGCCGCGCTTGGAGAAATCGGCCTGCGCGGTGGCGCGCGCCGTCGAGGTGCCCATGGCATAGCGGTTGTTCTCGATGACGAAAATCACCGGCAGCTTCCACAGCTGCGCCATGTTGAAGCTTTCATAGACCTGGCCCTGGTTGGCAGCACCGTCGCCGAAATAGGCGACGCTGACATTATCATTGCCGCGATACCAGTTGGCAAAGCCCAGACCGGTGCCGAGCGAAACCTGCGCGCCGACGATGCCATGGCCGCCGTAGAAATTCTTTTCCTTGGAGAACATGTGCATGGAGCCGCCCTTCCCTCGGGAATAGCCGCCCTGGCGTCCGGTGAGCTCGGCCATGACGCCGCGCGCATTCATGCCGGTCGCCAGCATGTGACCGTGGTCGCGATAGCCGGTAATGACCTGGTCGCCGTCCTTCAGCGCCATTTGCATGCCGACAACGACAGCTTCCTGGCCGATGTAAAGGTGACAGAAGCCGCCGATGAAGCCCATGCCGTAAAGCTGGCCGGCTTTTTCCTCGAAGCGGCGGATCAGGAGCATCTCACGATAAGCCTTGAGTTCCGCATCACGATCGAAATCTGCGATCGGACCGCCATTGGTTTCCTTGGCTGGCCTTGATGCCGTCTTACGGCTGGAAACGGACGCGTTCTTTCGCGGCGCCATTCAACCCTCCCTATGTGAGTAGCCTCGTTCTATAACGAAATCTAACATAGGCAAGATTGTCCGCCACAGCAATGCTATAATTGCATGGCTCATATTCTTTGTAAATTATTGAAATATCAAAAGAAAAAACGATTAACCTGAATTCGGTTAATTGCGGCTATTTGTTGAAGATGACGATTTCGTTCGCCTTGGAATAGGTCAGCTGATAGCGCGCATACTGATCGAGCATATCCTTGTCCAGCGAGCCGTCGCTCAACAAAGCAACCTCCTTTTCGAGGTGCTCGCGCCTGGCGACGAGATCCGCCAATTCCTTGCTGCGGTCGATGCGGCGCTGTTCGAAAACCTCGGTTGCCTTCAGGCCGTAGTCACCATGGATACAATGATAACCGAAGTAACTCACAAAAGCGATGGTAATGGCGGGAAGAACGAAACGGCCGAACCTTCTCTTCTTATGATACTTTGTCCACATGCTCGCTCGAAACATCCCGGCTTAGGCAACCTTACTTCAAAGCCGATACCGCCTTCGAAGAAGATCGCGTCAAATCAAACACCTACAGCCAATCTAACCGGCAGAGATTAACCGTCCGTTGACTCTAACTGCGCAAGGCAACAAAAAACCGCGCCCGAGGGCGCGGTTCGATTTCAACGGATGATATGGCCGCAAGCCCGAACGGGCTCTGCGCATCGAACATCAGCTGCGCAGGATGGAGCGGCCGGCATATTTCGCCTGCGGGCCGAGCGCTTCCTCGATACGGATGAGCTGGTTGTACTTGGCAAGACGGTCGGAGCGCGACAGCGAGCCGGTCTTGATCTGTCCGCAGTTGGTGGCGACGGCGAGATCGGCGATCGTGGAATCTTCCGTTTCGCCGGAGCGGTGCGACATGACAGCCGTGTAATTGGCCTTGTGCGCGGTTTCGACCGCATCGAGGGTTTCTGTCAGCGAACCGATCTGGTTGACCTTGACGAGGATCGAGTTGGCAACGCCCATGCGGATACCGTCGCGCAGGCGGGCGGAGTTGGTGACGAACAGGTCGTCGCCGACCAGCTGGGTCTTCTTGCCGATCAGGTCGGTCAACGTCTTCCAGCCTTCCCAGTCGTCTTCAGCCATGCCGTCCTCGATCGAAACGATCGGGTACTTGGCGGCAAGTTCGGCCAGATATTCGGCCATCGCGCCGGGTTCCAGCGTGCGGCCTTCGCCTTCCAGCACGTACTTGCCGTCCTTGAAGAACTCCGTCGAGGCGCAATCGAGGCCGAGGGCGATTTCTTCGCCCGGCTTGTAGCCGGCTTTCTCAATCGACTTCATGATGAAATCCAGGGCTGCCGGAGCACTGGAGAGGCCCGGTGCGAAGCCGCCTTCGTCGCCGACGTTGGTATTATGACCCTGCGAAGCCAGTTCCTTCTTCAGGACGTGGAAGACTTCAGAACCCATGCGAACGGCATCGCGGATGGAGTCTGCGCCGATCGGCAGGATCATGAATTCCTGGAAGTCGATCGGGTTGTCGGCATGGGCACCGCCGTTGATGATGTTCATCATCGGGACCGGCAGGAGGCGGGCATGCGCGCCGCCGACGTAGCGGTAAAGCGGCAGGTTTGCGCTCTGGGCAGCGGCCTTGGCGACGGCAAGCGAAACGCCGAGGATGGCGTTGGCGCCGAGACGCGACTTGTTCGGCGTGCCGTCGAGCTCGATCATGATATTGTCGAGCTGGATCTGGTTTTCAGCGTCCATGCCGCCGATCGCATCGAAGATCTCGGAATTGACCGCTTCGACGGCCTTTTCCACGCCCTTGCCGTGGTAGCGCTTGCCGCCATCGCGAAGCTCGACGGCTTCATGCGCGCCGGTCGACGCGCCCGACGGAACCGCGGCGCGGCCCATGCTGCCGTCTTCGAGGTAGACATCGACTTCGACAGTCGGGTTGCCACGGCTGTCGAGAATCTCGCGGGCGATAATGTCGGTGATTGCGGTCATGATAGCTTCCTGCTCGCTGGTTTATAAATCGATTTAAATCGTCTTAGTCGAAGGCGCGGAAATTACAATGCCGTTCCGCGCGCCCAATCTGTGACACTCCTGCAGGCCGCGTAGCGCAATTTCATGTCAGCCTGTTGAATGTCGGTTATTTCTCAGGCCTTGGCGATGGCGTCGAAGGCCAGCAGCTTTTCCAGAAGACGCGGCATGTCCTTCAGATAGACCATGTTCGGACCGTCCGAGGGCGCGTTATCCGGATCCTCGTGCGTCTCGACGAACACGCCGGCAACGCCGACGGCAACGGCGGCGCGCGCCAGAGTCTCGACGAATCGGCGGTCGCCGCCGGTGGAGCCACCCTGCCCGCCCGGCTGCTGTACCGAATGGGTCGCGTCGAAGATGACCGGCGCGCCTATCGCCGCCATGATCGGCAGCGAGCGCATGTCGGAGACGAGGGTATTGTAGCCGAAGGAGGCGCCGCGCTCGCACAGGAGGATGTTCGGATTGCCGCTGTCATTGAGCTTGGCCAGCACGTTCTTCATGTCCCAGGGAGCGAGGAACTGCCCCTTCTTGACGTTGACGACACGACCGGTCTTCGCAGCCGCAACCAGAAGATCCGTCTGACGCGACAGGAAGGCCGGAATCTGCAGGATATCGACCGTCTTCGAAACGATGGCGCACTGCTCTTCCGTATGAATGTCGGTCAATACCGGAAAGCCATACTCCTTCTTGAGATCGGCAAAGACTTCCAGCGCCTTTTCCAGGCCGATGCCGCGCTTGCCGGACAAGGACGTACGGTTGGCCTTGTCGAAGGAGGACTTGTAGACGAGGCCGATGCCGAGCTTGCCGCAGAGCTCTTTCAGGACGCCGGCGACCATGAAAGCATGGTCGCGGCTTTCCATCTGGCAGGGACCGGCAATCAGCGACAGCTTGGCGGCGTTGGAAAACAGGACCTTGGAGGCACCCTCGCCGACGGTCACTTCGGAATTCGTGCTCATGCTATCTCCTCGAAGGCGAATAATGCGCCCTGTCCGGGCGCAAGCCTCGCCAATATACGATTGTTCTTACGCGTGTAGGTGACGCCGTTAGCAGCGAAATGCGACGATGTCACGGAAAGATCGCGCGTTTTGAAAAGGATTGCGCGCGCACGAAGCCCCGGATCTTCCGGGGAGACCGGCAAATCGTAAAACGCCTCCATTCCTTCCGGCGTCAAAATTTCAAGATCCGCATTGGCCGCATTGACCGTTAATCCGAAGGAATGTTCCGATACGCGCGGGCCGCCGATAACCTCTTCGAGGAAGCTGCGATAGGCCGCCGGCTTCGGCGCGGAAAGCGCCACCCGCGCAATTCCGGTCACGCCGTTTTCATGACGCTCCAGCACGCCGCGGTCTGCCGGCAAGGGATTGATGCGCTGGCAGCAGAAGGCGAGAAGATCGGGCGCGCGCAGATCGGCCGCGAAAGCAAGGCGAAAGCCGGCGACAGTTTCCGTTCCGTCCGGCATTCTCATGGGCCGGGAAAAATCCAGCATCCGCCCGGCCGAGATCGCAGCTGCCTTGAACCGCTCATCATCGGCAACAGCATCGTCCGACCCGAAGACGACGGCCGAGAAGCCATCCTCACCCACACGAAAGCGGTAGGCCTGATCGCGCGCGACGAAGACGTTGCCCTCCGCGAGGCTCACCTCGCACTGCTCCTGGGAGGCCACGCCCAAAGGTTCGAGATAGGTCTTGTCGGCAAGGAAGACGCAGGCATTCTCGGTGCCGAAAGGATGACGCGCATCGGGGGCCACCGTGAAACCGAGCTTGCCCAAGCGTTCACGCGCCAAGGCAATATTGACGGTGGGCAGCACGAGATGATCCAGCGGATGCGGTGACGAGGTCATGGCTTTTCCTGTGTTCCTGCCAGAGCAGATTTGCGCCCATCCAACGCCTGATTCAAGATGGAAGCAAGAACCTTGGGATATGGCGGCAAAGAAGACGGCAATCCCGGCGACGGGATAGCTGATTCTCTCTTCCAGCCGGTCTATCCGCCGCGATTTCGCGTGCATTCACGAATCCAATGTCACCATGGAACCGGAACGCCGCGGAAGCAGCCGTGGCAGCATTTTCCATATTTATCGGCAGGTTAGCGCACATGTACCCCTCTTGGGTATCCAGCCGCTTCATTCGACAGTGGTAATTATTTAATTGGCCGGACAAGGTTTTACCGAAATTTAAGTACTTGCGGAACACATATGGAACATATAGTGTCCGTTCTGGATTTGTTTCACGACCTTTTCTTGATTCTGGGGTTCCAAGACGATGTTGACGCGCAAGCAGCAGGAACTGCTTTTGTTCATTCACGAACGCATGAAGGAATCCGGTGTCCCGCCGTCTTTCGACGAGATGAAGGACGCGCTGGATCTGGCATCCAAGTCCGGCATTCACCGCCTGATCACGGCTCTGGAAGAGCGCGGTTTCATCCGCCGCCTGCCGAATAGAGCAAGAGCGCTGGAGGTCATCAAACTGCCGGAAGCCTATAATCCAAGCCTGCAGCCGCGACGCGGCTTTTCGCCCAGTATCATCGAAGGCAGTCTCGGCAAGCCTCAACCGGTCGCTCCCCCCGCGCCGGCGAAGGTTGCGAATGACGATCACAACGGTTCGGCCTCGGTGCCGGTCATGGGGCGTATCGCTGCCGGCGTTCCGATTTCCGCCATCCAGAACAACACGCACGACATTACCGTTCCCGCCGACATGCTCGGCTCCGGCGAGCATTATGCGCTGGAGGTCAGGGGCGATTCGATGATCGATGCCGGAATTTTTGACGGCGACACCGTCATCATCCGCAATTCAACGACAGCCAATCCGGGTGATATCGTGGTCGCTCTTGTCGACGACGAGGAAGCAACCCTGAAGCGCTTTCGCCGCAAGGGCGCCTCCATTGCGCTGGAAGCCGCCAATCCGGCCTATGAAACCCGCATTTTCGGACCGGATCGCGTCAAGGTCCAGGGCAAGCTCGTCGGTCTCATTCGGCGCTATCACTAACCGTCGGCACGGGCCTGGCTGGCGTGCCGAATTTATCCGTGCGCCAATCGTAGGTTCGATGCCGCGTCCACGGCCGTTGGGGGTTTTCGAACGCTGCGGAAACAACAGGTTTGTCGGTGGCAAGCGCCATTTCGATGGAACCGGTTTGCCGTAATGTGGCGCCGGTTATGAGCATGGCGCCGGAGCGGCAATGATCCAGCCGCAGGCGGATGGATGTCACGACGATATTTGCCGTATCGCAAGCCGGAGGCAGATAGGCTGCGTTTTCGATGGTGACGAGCATGGCGCCGTTTTCGAGCATGGCCACGCACCATGCGCCTTTCTGGCAGGCGAAGCTTCCCTGCATCGTCCGGTCGAGGGCCTCTTCCATTGCCCTGCGAACGGCGCTCTCCTCTTCACGGCTTAGCCGTCGGTGGCGATCCGACTTGCTGATACGAGGAAGCCGGCTGTCTACAGGAAGAATGGTCGGCGGCTGATATTCAGGTGCAACCAGCGCCTTTTGCCATTGTTCGAAGATGAAGGCCTGCGGCCGTTCGCGATTGGTGGCCAGTATGGCGTCCTGACGCAGAGCGACGAGAACACCGTCTTCGGAGATCATCAGATCCGGCTTCGGCACGCCGGAGCCGAATGCCGCCGCGCCGACGGATGAAAGCGACAGCACCAAGCCCAAATGGCGAAGCCTGGTCCGCAGCATGCTCATGATCAGGAAGCCGATAATGAATGTCGGCATCAGCCAGCCCGGCTGGCGGCCGAAGGTGATGTCCCCGCCCCAGCCGGCCACGGTTTTGGCAATCACGATGACGAGCTCCAGCCCCTCCCCGGTGACGTTCCAGAAAGGACCGTCGAGGCCAAGCGGCATGAGCATCATCGCCGCCATGCCAAACGGCATGACGATGAAGGAAACCACCGGCATGGCCGCAAGATTGGCGGCGAGACCGTATGTCGCCAGGCGGTGAAAATGTTCGATCGAGAATATGGCCGTCGACGCACCGCCGATGAACGAGGTCGACAGCACGCCGCCAAAGAAGCGCGAAACAAACAGCAGCGGGCTCAGCACGCGGAACCGCGAGAGAATGCTTTCCCGATGTCGCCGTCGCTTCCACAGCGAATAGCCGGACACCAGCGCCAGGGTTGCGGCATAGGACATCTGGAAGCTCGGGCCGAGCACCTGCGACGGCGAAAGGATGAGAATGACGATGGCGGATAACGCCACGTTGCGGAGGCTGAGCGACGGCCGGTCGAGAAGAACGGCAACCAGCATGATCGCCATCATGATGAAAGCGCGCTCCGCCGACACGCCGAAACCGGAAATGAGGTAATAGGCCGTCACCGTGACAAGCGCGCCGAATGCCGCGAATTTCTTGGTAGGCCACGCCTGCACGACGCCGGGAAACAGGCTGAACAGATAGCGCAGGCCGACATAGAAGATGCCGGCCGACAGCGCCATGTTCAAACCCGAAATTGCGATGATGTGGGTGAGGCCGGCAATTCTCAGCGCCTCGGTCGTGTCCTTGGAGATCGCCCGTCTCTCATCGGTGACAAGTGCCGCAGCAAAAGCGCCGGCGTCACCGGGCAAGGTTTGCCTTATCCTGTCGCCTATGCTGTTGCGAAGGGCGGCAAGTCTGATATCGGCCATGTCGAGCAACGAACCCGCCGCATTGTCATCAGCCGGAGACAACAGTTTCGGCGTGCCGTAAGCGAAGCCGTTCGCTCCGATACCGTTGAAATAGGAACTGAATGCGAAGTCGTTGAGACCGGGCAAGGCCGGCCCGGCAGGAGGCGTCAGACGCGCCCTGCCCTGGATGCGATCGCCGAGATCGAAAGCATCCGCCTGTTTGCGCACGAAGATCGTGACTCGCTGCGGCGACCTGCGAATGCTGGGCTTTTCGGTCGCCTCGACACGAACGACATAGCGCCAGCCGCCCTTGTCATAGGATTCGCGCCGCTCGACCTGGCCGGTAACGGTCGTCGTCACCGCCGAATCGAGCATCACCGTGGAAGCCCGCCAGCTTTCGCATTGCGCCAGCGCCATGCCTAGGCAAATGAGCATGCCGGCGAAAAGCAGATGGCGAGACACCCTGCCCGCTTCCCGCCTGAACACGAAGCCGCCGGCAAAGAGCAGCAAGCCTGCAATCACCGCCTGCGGAGGCGGGTCGCTGCCGGCCTTGAACCAGAAGATCGCGCCGATCCCCATATAGATCGGCGCGAACAGGATGGCGCGTCCGTATGCCGCCTCCTCCTCGATCAGGTTCCTGATACCGAGTTGAAGCCGCTTCAGAATCCGAAGCAAACGAGATGTCAGCGGCGCCTGGTCCTGCGTCCGCTCCCGTTGTCGCGCTTTGGCACGTAAGGTGATCGCGGCAATGGCGGGGCGAGGCCGCAACGGTGCGGCGACATCCCGGCCCTCCTCCTGCTGTTCCGATGCCTCCAAATTAGGCACTCGCCGCTGCCCCCACGCAAAACTACAGCTTCTGCGCGATTTTTGCCGTCACCATGCAGGGATTTCAACCGAAATCGACATGTGCGCCGGTAAATGAGGCCGCTCTCCCGGCATCGCATGATCAGCGCCGCCGACGCAGTGCCCAAAAGTTGATACTGCAATGCACAATTCGGCGTTAGGATAACTTGGCATTAGCCTCGGGATCATATAGCTAGTCGGTAGTCGCTTAACCTTTTGGCGCTTTTTATGGCGTCAATCCCGCCAAATCTTGGAGGATCAGCATGACGGAACAAAGCGCGAAACTAACTTGGGGCGAAAAGACGGTGGACTTGCCGGTGAAGACCGGAACCATCGGCCCAAGTGTCATTGATATTGGTGCCCTTTATAAGAACACCTCCACTTTCACTTACGATCCTGGCTTCACATCCACCGCGTCGTGCGAGTCCAGCATTACCTATATCGATGGCGACGAAGGCGTTCTGCTGCATCGCGGCTATCCGATCGATCAGCTGGCCGAACACGGCGATTTCCTCGAAGTATGCTACCTCCTTCTCTACGGCGAATTGCCGACGACAGCACAGAAGAAGGACTTCGACTATCGTGTGACCCACCATACGATGGTGCACGAGCAGATGTCGCGCTTCTTCACGGGCTTCCGTCGCGACGCGCATCCGATGGCCGTCATGTGCGGCTGTGTCGGCGCGCTCTCCGCCTTCTATCACGACTCGACCGACATCACCGATCCGCATCAGCGCATGGTCGCGAGCCTGCGCATGATCGCCAAGATGCCGACGCTCGCCGCGATGGCCTACAAGTACCACATCGGCCAGCCCTTCGTTTATCCGAAGAACGACCTCGACTATGCGTCGAACTTCCTGCGCATGTGCTTTGCCGTTCCGTGCGAGGACTATGTCGTCAATCCGGTGCTGGCCCGCGCCATGGACCGCATCTTCATCCTGCATGCCGACCACGAGCAGAATGCTTCGACCTCGACCGTTCGCTTGGCAGGCTCTTCCGGCGCCAATCCGTTCGCCTGTATCGCAGCAGGCATTGCCTGCCTCTGGGGTCCGGCTCACGGTGGCGCCAATGAAGCTGCGCTCAACATGCTGAACGAAATCGGCACCGTGGACCGCATTCCGGAGTTCATCGCCCGCGCCAAGGACAAGAACGACCCGTTCCGTCTGATGGGCTTCGGCCACCGCGTTTACAAGAACTACGATCCGCGCGCCAAGATCATGCAGAAGACGGCGCACGAGGTTCTCGGCGAACTCGGCATCAAGGACGATCCGTTGCTCGACATCGCGATCGAGCTGGAGCGCATTGCTCTCACCGATGAATATTTCATCGAGAAGAAGCTCTATCCGAACGTCGACTTCTACTCCGGCATCACGCTGAAGGCTCTCGGCTTCCCCACGACCATGTTCACCGTTCTGTTCGCTCTCGCCCGCACGGTCGGCTGGATCGCGCAGTGGAACGAAATGATCGAGGATCCGCATCAGCGCATCGGCCGCCCGCGCCAGCTCTACACCGGCGCTCCGCTGCGCGAATACGTGCCTGTTTCCAAGCGCTGAGCTTCGGCAATGAAACAAAAAAACCGGTCAGAGATGACCGGTTTTTTTATTGGCGAGAATATCCAGAACAATCTGCGCTGCCTTGTCGCCGGGCGGCTCTTCGGTCTGCATGCGCTGCCAGACCAAATCATAGCCCGTCAGCATGGCCCTGCGCTCCGGAGTGTCGCTCGACAGCCGTTCCATGTAGCGAGCCAGAAGGCCAGGCCGCAACACGTCGTTGATAAGCTCGGGCAAGACGGCGTAATCGGCGATCAGGTTCGGCAGGGCCGCCGTCCACACCTTGATGCGCGACATCACGAATTTGGCAAGCCACTCGGTCTTGTAGGTCGAAACCACGGGAACACTGGCAAGGCCCAGTTCCAGGATTACCGTACCGGATGCCGCCATGGCCGCATCCGCCTCCGCGAAAGCTTTCCACTTTGCATCCTGGCCAACGAGAATATCCGGCTTGACGCTCCAGCTATCGAGAAGAGAGCGTACCAGGGCTTCCTGCTTCGGCACCGTCGGGAGCAGGTAGCGGATGGCATCATTTCGCCGGCTAAACTCTTCGGTAGCCTGTTTGAAAACCGGCAGAAGCTGGCGGATTTCCGAAGCCCGCGATCCGGGCAGAAGAAGGATGGTCTTTTGCGCGTCGGCTGCATCCGCCTTATGCAGGGCGCGCAGGCGGCGCGTCTCCAGCAAGTCGGCATCGACCGTCAGGCGGTGGCCGACATAGGTCGTCGCCGGGCCGCCCAGACGCTGCATGGCGGCAGGCTCGAACGGCAAGACGGCCAGCACATGATCGACATAGGCAAGCATCTGCTGCGCGCGATATTCCTTCCACGCCCAAACGCTGGGGCAGACGTAATCGACGATCGGGAGAGCGGGCAATGCCTTGCGCACCCGCTTCGCGACGCGATGGGTGAAATCAGGGCTATCGATGATCAGAAGCACGTCAGGCTCGGCGGCGATAATGGCATCGGCCGTCTGTCGGATGCGGGCAAGCAGCTTCGGCAGCCGCTTGATGACCTGTATGAAGCCCATGATCGAAAGTTCGGAGTAATCGAAGAGCGAGCGCAAGCCCTGCGCTTCCAGAGCCTCGCCGCCGACGCCTACCAGCTCGACCGGCCCATCGTAACGCCGCTTCAGCGAGGCGACGAGATCGCCGCCCAGCAGATCACCAGAAACCTCTCCGGCGACGACGGCAAGCTTCAATGGCGTACTCACATGAAACCCTCCGTGCCGAGCCCGCGGTCAATGCCGCAAACAAAAATGCCGGCCTCATCGGCAGCCGCGATGACGGCTTGCCTATCGAGAATCAGGGCTCGGCCAGCTTCCACAGCAATGCCGGCAAGGCCCGCTTTCCTGGCGTTCAGCACCGTAGAGGCTCCAATGGAGGGAAGGTCAGCGCGGACATCCTGCTGTGGCTTGCAGAGCTTGACGAGCACACCGCGCCGGCGTGTCGATATACGCCCGGCCGTCCGCAACTCGGCAACCCGCTCGATCATCAAATCCGTGCCTTCGGCGCCTTCAAGCGCGACAACGCGGCCGCCGACACTGACCGCGCCCTGCCCGACATCCAGAAGACCGAGCGCATCGGCTGCCTTGGCTCCCTGCGCGATATCCCGCAAATCCTCCTCGGACGGAGACAATCGCCCCAGCGGACCGGTCGCCGCCAGCAGGTCGGGCGCGATCTCATGCGCGCCGACGACGCGAACGCCGCCTGCCTCGATCAATCGAATGACCATTTGCAGAACGGCATTGTCACCACCCGAAAGAAGAGTGCGTATGGTCGAGGGCAGTTCCTTGATGACGCGCCAGGTCGGATGCACCTGTCGCCAGGACGGACGCCTTGCCACGCCGCCCGACATCACGACGCGATCCACGCCATGCCGGCGAAACATCGCCTCAAGGCCTGCGAAATTGCCGACGCCGAGATTGGCATGATCAAAGGCGGACCAATCCCGATCCGCCTCATCCGTCAATGCGATAATGACGGGGTTCTCACCGGCCTGACGAGCTGCATCGGCGACGTAAACCGGCAGAAGGCCACTGCCTGCGATGATCGCCAGCCTGCCTTTGCCGCCCTGGCCGGCCGAAACCACGTCAGCTCTTGCCGCGATTGGGGGACGACAGCGCGCGGTCGCTATCGGCTGCGATGAAATCGAGGATCTCGATCACTTCCTTGCAATCGGCATATTCGCCGCGGATCGCGGCAGCATTGTCGCGGATGGAACCCTCGCCTTCGAAGATGGCCTTGTAGGCGCGTCGAACCCTGTGGATGGCTGCACGATCTATGCCTGCGCGCGACATGCCGACGATATTCAAACCCGAGAGTACGCCCGGATTGCCGTTCAACATGCCGTAAGGAATGACGTCGTAGCTTGCAGCCGAAAGTCCGCCGATGAAAGCCTGGCGGCCGATGCGGGTGAACTGATGCACCGCGCAGCCCCCGCCGAGAATGGCGCGATCTCCGACGACCACATGCCCCGCCAGCATGACGTTGTTGGACATGATGACGTTGTTGCCGACGCGACAATCGTGAGCCACATGCGAATTGGCAAGGAACAGATTGTTGTTGCCGACGATCGTCTTGCCGCCGTAATCGGCTGTGCCGGTATTGATCGTCACGCCTTCCCGGATCGTGCAGTTTTCGCCGACATCGAGCGTCGTCTCCTCGCCGCCGTGATGAACGCTCTGCGGATCACCACCGACAACGGCCATCGGAAATATCTTCGTTCCCTTGCCGATCGTCGTGCGACCGGTAACGACGGCATGGGTCAGCAGATGGACACTCTCATGCAATACGACCTTGGGGCCGACATGGCAAAAGGGTCCGACCACGACGTTCTCGCCGATGATGGCACCATCCTCAACGACCGCGAACTTATGAATGCTCGCGCTTTTTGCGATGGTGCTCATGCCTCGTCCTGATCCTTCCTGACGATCATCGCTCCGATATCGGCTTCCGCGACCAGAGAGCCATCGACCTTGGCGTCGCAATGGAACTTCCAGATCGTACCGCGCTGCTTGAGCTTGACGACATGGAATTCGACGCGGTCGCCGGGAACGACCGGCTTGCGGAAGCGGGCGTTGTCGATCGTCATGAAATAGACGAGGTTACCGCCGATGCCGTCCTTGCGGGCGCAGATCGCGCCGGCGGTCTGCGCCATGCCCTCGATGAGCAGCACACCCGGCATGATCGGGGAACCCGGGAAATGCCCCATGAATTGCGGCTCGTTCGCCGTCACGTTCTTGATGCCGATCGCGGAGTTGTCGCTATCGATCTCGATGATCCTGTCGACCATCAAGAAAGGATAGCGATGCGGCAAAAGCTTCATAATCTCAATGATGTCAGCCGACGACAGCGACGTCTTGGCTTCCTCAGTCATGCTCCGCACTCCCGTCTTTCTTTTCCCTGGCTCCTGACCGCTTCGCGATCTCCGCCGATTCCCTTAGAAAATCCCACAGCGGCCGCGCTGGGAGACCCGCGTAGCGCTCGCCTGCGGGAATACTGTTCATCACGCCGCTCTTGGCGCCGATCTGAACCCCGTCGCCGATGTGGATATGCCCGTTGAGCCCAGCCTGACCGCCGATCTGCACGCCATCGCCGATCACCGTGCTACCGGCGATGCCGACCTGGCTGACAATAGCACAATGCCGACCGATCCGGACGTTATGTCCGATCTGTACCTGATTGTCGATCTTGGTGCCTTCGCCGATCACGGTGTCGTCCATGGTGCCGCGATCGATCGTCGTATTGGCGCCGATCTCGACATTGTCCTGAATGATGACACGGCCGATCTGCACGATTTTTACCATGCCGCGCGGGCCCGGTGCGTATCCGAAACCGTCCTGCCCGATGCGCGCGCCATTGTGGATGATAACGCCGTTGCCGAGATAGGCGCAGAGCACGCTCGCTCCACCACCGATGCTGCAATTGCGACCGATCTTCACGCCCGGCCCGATCAGGGCATTGGCACCGATATACGTCCCTTCGCCGATCTCGGCGCCTGCACCGATGACGGCGCCAGGCTCGACGCCGATATTGGCCTCCAGCTTCGCTGTCGCATCGATCGTCGCGGCGGGTGAGATCGTTGCCGGGGCCGATGTGAACACGACCGGCCGCATGGCCTCCGGATGCAGCAACCCGCCGGCAATGGCAAAATCCGTATGCGGTTTCCTGGAAAGAAGCACCGGGATATGCGCGGGAACGAAAGATTTCAGCGCCGGCAAGCAAATGATGGCAGAAGCCTTGCAGGTTTCCAGCTCACCGCGATTCTTTCGGGAGAGGATATAGCAAATATCACCCTCGCCCGCCCGATAAACGGGGGCGATTGATCTGATGACGACCTCCGAAGAGGCCGTATCAGCCAGTTCCGCCCCAAGATATTCCGCCAGCTGCTTCAAGCTGACGCCACCATGGGACGGGAAAAAACGTGTATGATCCATATAAGCACCAGCTCCAGAACGGTGTTCAAGCCCGCAGTTCTGGACTGCCGATATCAGAACTGGTTGGCGATGCCAAACCGGAAATTCTCAACCTTGTCGTAGTCTTCCTTGAGAACCGGTACGGCATAGTCGACACGGATGACACCGAACGGCGACGACCAGATCAGACCTGCACCAAGCGAGGCGCGGATCGAGTTGTCGTTGTGAAGCGTATCGCCGAAGAGATTCGCCTTGTTGCCGTAGAGCGAGCCAGCATCCGCAAAGGCTGCGATGCGCAGACCGATATCCTGCGGAACACCCGGCATTGGCATGCTCGCTTCAGCCGAAGCGGTGAAGTAGGTCGTGCCACCGAGCGGATCGCCATGCGACGAACGCGGTCCGATACCGGCATTCTCGAAGCCGCGGATTTCACGGCCACCGAGCGTGAACTGATCGAAGACGTTCAGCTTTCCGTCTGTCGGCATCACATAACCGGCACCGACCGTCAGCGAGCCGATGATATCGGCTTCGTCACTGATCATCTGATAGTAACGAGCCTTACCGCTCAGCTTGTAGAAGTCGGAATCGCCGCCGAGACCGGCATATTCATGCGTGAACTTGGCGATGATACCTTCACGCGGCAGATTCTGGTCATCCAGCGTGTTGTAGGTGAAGGTCTGCGAAACCGTCGACTGAACCCAGGGGCCGTTCTCGACGAGATTGAGGTACGGGGCCGACAGGTGATCCTGCCAGTCGTTCGTGCCGTCGTAAGTCAGGCGCTTGTAGTTATAGCGCAGGGTCGTCGCAAAATTCTCGGTGATCGGCGCAGTCACGCGCAGCGAGAAGCCTTCTTCCGAATAGTCGTAGTAATCGTCGCTCGACGTCTGGTTCTTGAAGATATCGAAACCGGCAGCCAGGCGATAGCCAAGGAAGTAGGGTTCGGTGAACGAGATGTTGTAGGTACGATTACCTTCAGTACCGGCACCAGCCGCGACGCGGATGTACTGACCGCGACCGAGGAAGTTCTTTTCCTCGACCGAAGCTTCCAGCAGCAGGCCGCCGTTGTTGCCGACGGCGTAACCCGCACCGATACCGAACGAGCCGGTCGGCTGGTCTTCGACGTTGACGATAACAACCACGCGATCCGGAGCGCTGCCCTGAGCCGTCGTGATGTCGACCTTGGTGAAGTAGCCGAGAGCGTCGAGGCGGCGCTTGGCGCGCGTGATCATTTCCTGGTTGAAGGCATCGCCTTCATTGAGGTCGAACTCGCGGCGGATGACGTAATCGCGCGTACGGGTGTTGCCACGGATCTCGATGCGCTCGACATAGGCACGCTCGCCCTGGTCGACCAGATACTCGATACCGATGGTGTGTCCGGACAGATCGCGGTTGCCGCGCGGCGTGATACGGGCGAACGGATAGCCCGCGGATGCCACGCGCTTGGAAATGTTCTCGATCGAGGTCTGGATGTCCTTGGCGCTGTAGACATCGCCCTTGTGGGTGATGACCAGGCCCTTCAGCTCATCGGCGTTGACACCATCTACCGTCGAAATGACGTTGATGTCGCCGTAGGTGTAACGCGGACCTTCGTCGACATTGAAGTTCAGCGTGTATTCGTTGTTCTGCTCGTTCAGCGTCGCGTCGGCGCTGACGATGCGGAAGTCGGCATAGCCGTGATTGTAGTAGAACTGGCGCAGCGCATCCTGGTCGGCCTGCTGACGCTCAGGGCTGTAGACGTCCTTACGGGTCAGGAACGACAGGAAGTTGCTCTTCTTGGTGCTGATGACCGAAGCAAGGCGACCGCTGCCGTAGGCCTGATTGCCCGAGAAATTGATTTTATCGATCTTGGTACGATCGCCCTCGTTGATGACGAAAGCCACGTTGAGGCGACCCGGGGAAACCTCGGCGGTCTGCGTCGTCACCTGCACGTCGTTGCGGCCGATGGTGGCGTAGGCATCCTTGATGGTCTTGATGTCAGCCTGAACGGTCGCCTCATTGTACGGCCCGGCCGAATGAGTCTGGACGATGCCCTGAAGCTTGTCGTCCTTGATCTTGCGGTTGCCATTGAAGACAACGGCATTGATCAGCTTGTTTTCCTTGACCGATATGATCAGGGAGCTGCCGGCAACGGTGATATGGACGTCGGAGAAATATCCGGTCGCATAAAGTTGCTTTACCGAAGCATCGATGTCACCGGCAGAGAAGCTCTTACCGGGTTTGATCGTGATATTGTCACGAACAGCCGCCTCACCGACGCGTTCAGCACCACGAACGTCAACCCGCTGAATGACAGCTGCTTCCGCGACTGAAGCAGAGGCAAGTGTGAGAACACCAGCGCCCGACGCAACAACACCAGCAGACAGCGCTACCGCCGACACTGCGTTCAAAAATTTTGAACCAGCCTTCATTTCACTTCTTACCTTTTTTCAATCGTCCCCAGCCCCGAGCGAACCCGATTCCGGCCACGTGTGTCGTTTTACCCGCTTTTGACATACAAGCAAGGGAGCACGTTAATTTCTGTTTACTTCATTTCAAAGCGTGGCTCATTCGCCACTACAGCTTTGAAACATCGTAAATAAATCGTAATTTCCTCTCTCGTTGCCCCACTAGCCTATTCGGGAACTAATATCGTTCCACGTCGCAAACACCATGAGCGAGAGCACCATCGCAAATCCAATCCGGAAAGCGATATCCTGTGCCCGTGCACCCAGAGGTTTTCCCCTTACGGCTTCAATCGCATAGAACATCAGATGCCCGCCATCAAGTACCGGCACGGGCATCAAATTTAATAACCCTATTGAAACAGAAAGTATGGCGGCGAATTGCAACACGGCGGCAAAACCCAGAGTTGCCATCTGACCCGACAGCTGCGCAACCCGAATGGGGCCGCCGAGCTGATCGGCTTTCATGTAGCCGCCGATGACATTGCCGATATATTCGAAGGTGCCGGAAACGATGCTGGCGGTCTGCTTCACGCCTTCGGACAGCGCCTGTAGCGGCCCATATGCCTCGTAGCGCAGCCTGATCGGCTTCTGACCATCGGTGATGCCGATGGTGGCGATCTCCGTCCGGGCGCCGAAAGCATCGGTCTCTTCCGATTTCCTCGGCGTGACCGTTACCTCACGCGTCTGGCCATCGCGCTTGACCGTCATCGTCATGGGCTTGTCGGCGTGAGCCGCTGCGGAGCGCTGCACTTCACCAATGGAGCCGATTTCCCGTCCATCCACAGAAAGAATGCGATCACCGACTTCAAGACCCGCCGCCTGGGCCGGGCTGTCGGAGGCGATCGATGCCACCAGCGGATCGATCGGCGCAATGCCGATGCTGCCGACATCCTTCTTGTCACCGGACGCGGCCGTATCGACCAGTGTATCGGTCATCATCGGAAAATCGCGGATTGCACCGCTGCGCTGTATGGTGAGCACGATGTTCTTGCCGGGGTGCTCGGACACGTAGCGGCCAATATCGTAATAGGTTGCGACATTGTTGCCGTCGACCGCGATCAGGCGATCCCCCGCCAGCACGCCGGCCTTTGCCGCCGGTCCGGCCGGCTCCACCGCAGTGACGACCGGATCGACCAAAGCGATGCCGATGCGACCCATCTCCATCTTGTTGCCGAATTGATCGGTGTCTTCCACCAGCTTCGGGACGATCCGGAAGTCGCGGTTCTGGCCGTCGCGCTCGACGGTCAGCACGATCGTACGGCCAGGGCGCAGGCCGACATAGCGCTGCACCTCATCGAAGGTGGCCACCTTGGCGCCGTCGATGGCAACAAGGCGATCGCCCGGTTCGATTCCGGCTTCCGCCGCCGCGCCGTCACGCGTCACCATGGCAACGACAGGATCGGCGACCGTGCGGCCATAGATGCCGAAAAGTACCGCGAAGATCACGATGGCAAGAAGGAAATTCGCAATCGGACCGGCGGCAACCGTCGCGGCCCGTTTCCAGAGCCTGGCGCCGGCAAAGGAATGAGCGCGCTCTTCCTCCGTCATGGCTGCAAGCTGATCCACGTCGGTCTTGCTGGAGGCATCCTCGTCGCCGAAGAAGCGCACGTAACCGCCGAGCGGAATCAGCGAAAGCTTCCAGCGCGTGCCATGTCGGTCCGTGAAGCCGGCAATTTCCGGCCCGAAGCCGATCGAGAAGGCCATGACGCGGATACCCGACCAGCGGCCGACCAGATAGTGGCCCATCTCGTGCACGAAAACGAGCAACGACAGGACGAAGACAAACGTAATGACGTTGTTCGTCAAGAAACCGATCAAGCTAGCCGCGCTACCCATGCAACGATCCTGTTCGTGTTAATTTCAGACCCCGAGCAGAACGCCGCCCAATGAAAAGGTCTCGCCGCTCATTGTCAGCGACATTACGATAGCCAACAAAAACGCTGCAAAACAAGCAAAAATTAGTCCATCGACGCGATCCATGACCCCGCCATGGCCGGGAATGAGATGGCTGGAGTCCTTTACGCCGAACTTGCGCTTGATGAATGACTCGAACAGATCGCCGCTCTGGCTGCAGACGGAAAGCACCAGGGCAAGGACGGGAATCCTCAAATCCTCGGCGGAAAAAAAGCTCCAGACGACCGCGGTTCCGGCAAGGACGGCCGCGATGGCGCCGCCGATCGCGCCCGACCATGTCTTGCCCGGCGATATACGCGGGGCAAGCTTCGGCCCTCCGATGGCTCGGCCGACGAAATAGGCGAAAATATCCGTCGCCCACACCGTCGCGAAAACGAACAGCATCAGCACGAAGCCGCGCAGGTCGTCGTCCCGCATCTCTGCAAGGGCAATCACCGTCAATCCGGAATAGAATATGCCACCCGGCAGCCACCAGCTTTTGCCGCGAATGCCGACCATGATCGCCGTGACGGCGACGAAGGCGGCCAGAACCTCGATGGAATAGACGGATTCGCCCAGGACCGTCGCGCCGGCGATCAGCACGAGCGCAAGCCAGCCGAGGGCGTTGCCCTGCGGGTCGCGGCCATGCAAATCCGTTATCGTCGACCATTCATAGTAGACGAGCAGGCCGATTACCGACGCCAGAAGGCGAAAGCCGAGACCTCCGAACCAGGTGGCGGCAAGAACGACGACGGCAAGGATGATGCCTGAAACAATGCGCAGCCTGAGTTCGCGATTCATCAGGACCCCACGGCCGCCGCCTGCTTGGCGGAAAGACCGCCAAAACGCCGGTCGCGCGCAGCATATTTCTCCAGCGCGGCGAAGAACAGATCGCGATTGAAATCCGGCCAGTAGTCCGGCACGAACATGAATTCCGAATAGGCCGCCTGCCACAGCAGGAAATTCGAGAGCCGCTCCTCGCCGCTCGTGCGGATAATGAGGTCGGGATCGGGAATTCCGGCGGTGTCCAAACGGGCATCGACCAGTTCCGGACTGATATCCTGCGGACGCAACCGCCCGGCCTCGACATCCTTTGCGAGGCTTATGAAGGCACGCGTGATCTCGTCGCGCGAGCCGTAGTTGAAGGCGATGACCAGCGTCAGGGCCGTATTGTTCCTGGTGGTCTCCTCCGCCTCGAGCAGCAGGGGCAGGATGTCACCGCGCAGGCCACCGCGATCGCCGATGACGCGAATCCGGACATTCTGCCGGTGAAGCTCGGCAAGATCCCGCCGGATGAAGGCCTTAAGGAGGCCGAGGAGATCGCTCACCTCCGCCTCGGGACGGCGCCAGTTCTCCGAGGAGAAGGCGAAAAGCGTCAGATATTTGATGCCGATATCGCCGGCAGCCCTCACCGTCTCGCGAACGGCCTCCACGCCCTTGCGGTGGCCCATGGTGCGCGGCAGGCCGCGCGCATTGGCCCAGCGACCGTTGCCATCCATGATGATGGCAACGTGTTCGGGTACGACAGAGAACGTAGGAGCTGACATATGGGTCCGGTTTCGTTCGGCGGAAAGAAGCTCTGGCCTCGTAATCTAGGGCACCATCGCCGCTTTCAATATTGGCATATCGAAAGCGCGACACTCCCCGGCATACGATCAGACCTGCATGATTTCCTTTTCTTTGTCGGCGAGCAAGCGGTCGACTTCCGAAATCGTCTCATCCGTCATCTTCTGCACACGTTCGGAGAGAGAGCGGCTCTCGTCCTGACCGATTACGCCGTCCTTTTCGGCCTTTTTGAGGCCGTCCATACCGTCACGGCGGACATGGCGAATCGCCACCTTCGCCTTTTCGGCATATTCATGGGCCACCTTCACCAGCGAGCGGCGACGCTCTTCGTTGAGTTCCGGCAGCGGGATGCGCAGGTTCTGTCCATCCATGATGGGATTGAGGCCGAGATTGGATTCGCGGATCGCGCGCTCGACTGCGCCGACCATCGACTTGTCCCACACCGAAACGGTCAGCATGCGCGGCTCCGGCACGGTGATGTTGGCGACCTGGTTCAGCGGCATGCGCGAACCATAGGCTTCGATCACGACCGGATCCAGGATATTGGCGGATGCACGCCCGGTGCGCAGCGAGGCGATATCGCTCTTGAATGCAGCGATGGCGCCATCCATGCGGCGCTTCAGTTCCTTGAGGTCGGTGCCTTCACTCATGTCTATACTCCCGTCTGATAAGGCGACGCCGGACGCTCCCGGCGCCACAGGAACGTCAATTGTCTGATACGATGGTCTTGCGGCCGCCGCCGGTCAAGATTTCCGCAAAGCCGCCCTTCTCATGGATCGAGAAGACGACGATCGGAATGGCGTTTTCGCGCGCGAGTGCCACGGCCGCCACATCCATGACGGCCAGCCCCTTCTCGAGCACCTGACTATGGGTCAGATGGTCGAAGCGCTCCGCATCGGGGAATTTCTTCGGATCGGCGGAATAGATGCCGTCGACCTGCGTGCCCTTGAAGATTGCCTCAGCGCCCATCTCGGCGGCGCGCAGCGCTGCGGCGGAATCGGTGGTGAAGAACGGGTTGCCGGTGCCCCCGGCAAAGATCACCACCCGGCCGAGCGACAGATGATAGAGCGTGGCGCGCTGCGAGAAGCTTTCGCAGATTTCCGGCATGGAGATGGCCGAGAGGACGACGGTATCGATATTGAGCTTGCGCAGCGAGGTCGCCAGAGCCAGCGCGTTGATGACGGTGCCCAGCATGCCCATGTGGTCACCGGTCACGCGGTCTCCCCCCTTGGAGGCCACGGCGACGCCGCGGAAAATATTGCCGCCACCGACCACGACGCCGACTTCGACACCCATTTCGCGTGCCTGCGCGATATCGCCGGCAATCCGGTCGGCGACCGTCACGTCGATGCCGAATCCCTGACTGCCCATCAGAGCTTCCCCGGAAGCCTTGAGCAACACGCGCTTGTAGATCGGCTGGGACATGGTAGCTCCTTGAAGTGATCACCGGGGAATGATTGTGAAAAGCCGGATACACGAAGGGCACCGCGTTGTCACGCGATGCCCTTACGTTTTCCCTGATATGGTTTCACCAATCCGGGAGATGGCTTCTTTTTACCGATCAGCCCTTGGCGACGGCCGCGACTTCGGCAGCGAAGTCGCTTTCTTCCTTCTCGACGCCTTCGCCGAGGAGCAGGCGGGCCATGCCGGTGATTTCGATCGGGGCGCCGGCAGCCTTTTCAGCTTCCTTGATGGCAGCGCCGACGGTCAGGTCCGGGTTGATGACGAAAGCCTGCGAGAGAAGGGCAACTTCCTCGAAGAACTTGCGCATGCGGCCTTCCACCATCTTTTCGATGATGGCTTCCGGCTTGCCGGATTCGCGGGACTGCTCGATGAAGACGTTGCGTTCGCGCTCGGCAACCGCTGCATCGACTTCTTCGGCACGGATGGCCAGCGGGTTGGTAGCGGCAACGTGCATGGCAACCTGGCGGCCGATCGACGTCAAGACGGCCTTGTCGCCGACCGACTTCAGGGCGACCAGAACGCCGAGCTTGCCGATGCCGTCGCCGGCAGCGTTATGGATGTAGGTCGCCACGACGCCGTGCTCGACTTCCAGCTTGGCGGCGCGACGAAGCGTCATGTTCTCGCCGATGGTGGCGATCGCGTCCTTGATGGCGTCGGCGACCGGCTTGCCGGATGCCGGGTAGGTCGCAGCCGAAATGGCTTCGACCGTGCCGTCGGTGGACAGCGCGACTTCGGCGATGCCGCGAGCGAGGTCCTGGAAGGCATCGTTACGGGCAACGAAGTCGGTTTCGGAGTTGAGCTCGACGACAACGGCCTTGTGACCGGCGCCGGCAATGGCGATCAAGCCTTCAGCGGCAGTGCGGCCGGACTTCTTGTCGGCCTTGGAGATGCCCTTGGCGCGCAGCCAGTCGATCGCGGCTTCGATATCGCCGTTGGTTTCGGTCAGCGCCTTCTTGCAGTCCATCATACCTGCGCCAGACTTTTCGCGCAGTTCCTTCACCAGTGCAGCCGTAATCTCGGTCATAAGCTTCCTCTTGTCGGTTCATACGGTGCGGCATGCGGTTTTGAGCCGATGCGGCACCGATTTGAGGGACGAAATGTACCCGTAAGTATGACAGCGTTATGAAGCTGCGTCATACTGTGGAATTCTGTTTGGAGCATGCCTGGATTTACCGCCTACAGCGCCGTGCGTCGCAAGTGATGCGCAGAGGTCGCTGTAGCACTTTAAATCCACTGCATAATTTCACCCTTAAATCGATTTCGATTTCAGGAATTATGCAGCAGGCAAAACGTTATCCAAAACGCGATAAGGCCGCTCGAACTCGTTGAAGTCGCAAACGGCCTTATCCCGGATGTCAATGCGCTTGGGCGGGCAAGTATATGCCCGCCTCGTGGCGCGATCAGGCTTCGGTGCCGTCCGCCAGGGTCGGCTCGACCGGAGCTTCCTCGGAAGCGCCGAGGTCACGGCCCGATGCGCTCTGCTGGCGAGCGATGCCGTCGATGGCGGCGCGCGAGATCAGGTCGCAGTAGAGGGCGATGGCGCGCGAGGCGTCGTCGTTGCCCGGGATCGGATAGTCGATCAGGTCCGGATCGCAGTTCGAGTCGATGATGGCGACGACCGGGATGCCGAGGCGCTTGGCTTCGTCGATCGCGATCTTTTCCTTGTTGGTGTCGATGATGAACATCAGGTCCGGCGTGCCGCCCATGTCCTTGATACCGCCGAGGGCCTTGTCGAGCTTTTCGCGTTCGCGCTCAAGGTTCAGACGCTCCTTCTTGGTGAAGCCCTGGGCTTCGCCGGAGAGGATTTCGTCGAGCTTGCGCAGACGCTGGATCGAGTTGGAGATCGTCTTCCAGTTGGTCATCATGCCACCGAGCCAGCGGGCGTTGACGTAGTACTGAGCCGAACGCTTCGCGCTGTCGGCGATCAGTTCGGACGCCTGACGCTTGGTGCCGACGAACAGAACGCGGCCGCCGCGGGCAACGGTGTCGCTGACGACCTGCAGGGCGCGGCTCAGCATCGGAACCGTCTGGGCGAGGTCGATGATGTGGATGTTGTTACGATCGCCGAAAATGTACGGCTTCATCTTCGGGTTCCAGCGGTGCGTCTGGTGGCCGAAGTGAACGCCTGCTTCGAGAAGCTGGCGCATAGAAAAATCGGGCAATGCCATGCCTTTGTATCCTTTTCCGGTTGAACCTCCGCAAGGCGAACAGCATCCTCTTCGAGAATGCCACCGGGCGGAAAAATCCGGATTTCTCCCGGACAATCCCATGCCTTACGTGTGGAATGCGGGTGCCCATACCTTCGATTCGCTTGGAATGCAAGGCTTTCAGCCGAAAAATAACCGCGCGCGGCCCTCAGCCGGTCGATTTATCGAGCAACGCCGGCATGACATTGGCGTTAAGCCGAAGCGGTCGGCGGATACGAGCCCCATAAGCGGGAAGTTCCGCCAATCGACCGCAATGGCCGGCTACCCCGGACATATCGCCCGGTGAAGAGCTACTGGCACGCCTTCGTATCGAGAACCTCGAGCTTGGTGAGCTTGCCAGTCAGCACGAAATCGCCGTAATCCATGGTGAGGTCGCGCGTTATGCCGTTCTCGTAAAGCTTGAAGGACATGCGGTAGACGGGGGTGGCGTCGCCGGTGGACTTCTCGTTGAAGTAGGCGACCGTCACCGGCCAGAACGGCGTCTTGGCGAAGGCGCCGGCCTTGTCGGCATCCGGATCGTCCGTGGCAGGCGACTGCTCCTTGCCGACGACGGTGGTCGCGATCAACGGCTTGTCGCCATCGTCGGAACCGTCGAAAACCTGCGCTTCGAAGAAATTCTTGCCGAGCTTGGCGTTATGGATGATGTCGAGCATATGCTCCGTCGGGAAGCGGCTCTGAATGAGCTCGACCTGCTTGTTGTGCGGCTCAGTCAGATCGACCTTTATGCCCTTCTGGTCGTCGCTTGCAGCCCCGCGTACGTCCTTGTCGAGCTGGTTGTCGGTATAGGACTTGGTCTCGAAGCGGAACAGGCGCTTGCCAAGATCTTCGAAGGTCGTCGTCTGCTGGTCGCTGACGCGGGTGGAATCGCCCGTGTCGATCTTCGTCACGAAGCGGAAATTGGTGGTGAACCCGGCGCAATCGGAGCCTTCGAATTCGTAGACCATGCGGCCGACCATGCCGGAAATGCCGGAGCGATCGGAAGCATCCTTCAGCTCAAGATCGTAGACGGCCCGATGCGCGATCAGCCCGCTCGGACCTGCGGCGTGGGCCACAGGTATTCCCAGCGACAGAATGCCCAGCCCCGAAACGACGGCGGCAGCAAGACTCGAGCGGAACATTCATTATCTCCTGTTGGACTCGCACGCGATGTTATAAGAACGCTTTCGGCTAAAACGAGGCTGCCGATCCTAAGTGACGGAATTTAGTCTTGATGCCGGATTTTTGAAGTTTTTACAACAAAACGGGAGATGAAAATGTCCGACGCTATCGAGGATCGCCTGAAGGAACTGGGCATCGTTCTGCCGCAGGCCGCAGCGCCTGCCGCCAACTATGTTCCCTATGTCATCAGCGGCAATCTTCTCTACCTGTCCGGGCAGCTGCCGATGGAAAACGGCAAGATCGGCGTGACCGGCCACCTCGGCAAGGATGTCGATGTTGCCGGCGGCCAGCGCGCAGCCGAACTCTGCGCCATCAATATTCTCGCCCAGGCGAAAGCGGCCCTCGGCGGCGATCTCGGCCGGATCAAGCGGCTGATCAAGCTGAACGGCTTCGTCGCCTCGATGCCTGATTTCGTCGAACAACATCTTGTGATCAACGGCGCCTCGAATCTTCTGGCAAACATATTGGGCGATGCCGGCAAGCATGCCCGCGCCGCCGTCGGCATGGCAGCCCTGCCACTGAATGCCGCCGTCGAAATCGATGCCATTCTGGAAATCGCATGATGAGCAAGCTTGCCTGGCTGACCGAGCGACCCATCGCCCACCGCGGCTATCACGACATGAACAGAGAGGTCTGGGAGAACACGCTTTCGGCCTTCAGCCGCGCCATCGAGGCGGGCTTTGCCATCGAGTGCGACCTGCATTATGCCTCGGACGGCGTGCCGGTCGTCTTCCATGACGACGATCTTCAGCGCGTCTGCAACCTGCCCGGCGAGGTTCGCGAGCGCACCTCCGCCGAGCTCGGGCTGCTCTCGATCGGCGGCACCAGGGACAAGATCCCGACGTTGAAGCAGCTCCTGCAGCTTTGCGACGGCAAGGTGCCGCTCGTGCTGGAGCTCAAGGGACGCGAGGGCGATGACGAGGGTTTTGCGGAATCGGTTCTCGAAGTGCTGGAGGGCTACAAGGGCCATGTCGCGCTGATGAGCTTCGACCACTGGCTGCTCAGAGACCTCAAGGCCCTGGGCGCCCCCTACCCGGTCGGCCTTACGGCGGAAGGAAACAAGCCCGAGACGTTTTTTCAGCATGACGAAGCCATGCATCTTGGGCTAGACTTCATATCGTACTTCTATGGCCACCTGCCGAACCCTTTCATCACGGCGCAGCGCCAGCGCGGTATTCCGGTCATCACCTGGACCGTGCGCGACGAAGCGGCCCGCAAACATACATTTGCCAATGCAGACCAGATGACCTTCGAAGGCTTTGATCCGCGCCTGGCCTCATAAATCGGGATCGATTGAAGGAGAGGCCTTGCGCAAAAGCAAATTGCCGCTGCACCTGCAACACGCCTGTCGGAGTGCATGGCGCAGCGGTGAGAGCCCCTCCCTTCTTTCCTAGCGCAAGAATTGATGACAGACGAATTATCCATTCGAGTCGAACGATCCTTCAAGAACATCGCTCCGGAGAGCTGGTCCAGGCTGGCCGGGGCGTCGAGAACAGGCAGCGTCCTGCCATACAATCCCTTTGTCTCCCACGCCTTCCTGTCGTCGCTCGAGGAGTCCGGCTCCGCGACCGACAAGACAGGCTGGCTCGGCAATCATCTGCTGCTGGAAACCGACGGCGGCGAGCTGCTCGGTGCCATCGTCGGCTATCTGAAGAGCCATAGCCAGGGCGAATACGTCTTCGATCATGGCTGGGCCGATGCCTTCGAGCGCGCCGGCGGCCGCTATTATCCGAAGCTGCAATGCTCCATTCCCTTTACCCCCGCCACCGGGCCGCGGCTGCTCGTCGCCGAGGGACAGGACCGAAGCGTCATGCAGCCGGCGCTTGCCGAGAGCCTGAAGGAAGTGACCCGCCAGCTCGGCGTCTCCTCCGCGCATATCACCTTCCTGCCCGAGGACGAGGTTTCCGTCTTCGAAGGCGATGGCTACCTGCACCGCACCGACCAGCAGTTCCATTTCATCAACGAAGGCTATGCCGATCACGATGCGTTCCTGGAAACGCTGGCGTCCCGCAAACGCAAGGCGCTGAAGAAGGAGCGGCGCACGGCGCTGGAGCATGGCATCAGCATCGACTGGCTGAACGGCAGCGATCTAACCGAAAACATCTGGGATCAGTTCTTCGCCTTCTATATGGATACGGGCAGCCGCAAATGGGGCCGCCCCTATCTTACCCGGACATTCTATTCGCTGATCGGCGAACGCATGCCCGACGATATCCTGCTCGTCATGGCCAGGCGCGAGGGCCGCTACATTGCCGGCGCCATCAATTTCATCGGCGGCGAAACGCTCTACGGCCGCCATTGGGGCTGCATCGAAGATCATCCCTTCCTGCATTTCGAGGTTTGCTATCATCAGGCGATCGATTTCGCGCTGAGCAAGGGATTGAAGCGGGTAGAGGCCGGAGCGCAGGGCGAGCACAAGCTCGCGCGCGGCTATCTTCCGGTCATCACCCATTCGGCGCATTATATCGGCCATCAGGGTCTGCGGCGTGCCGTTGCCGATTATCTGAAGCACGAGCGCGAACAGGTCGAGGAGATGAGCGAAATTCTCACCGAGCATAGCCCCTTCCGTAAAGGCGAACGGCAGGATATCTAGCCGTTCCGTATACTCGCAACCACAGACGAGGAGCCCCTGGATGACCAGCCCCGCCTATGACGACAACAATATCTTCGCGAAGATCCTGAAGGGCGATATCCCTTCCTACCGCGTTTACGAGGATGAGCACACAGTCGCCTTCATGGATGTGATGCCGCAATCGCCGGGTCATACGCTGGTCGTACCCAAATCCCCTTCTCGCAACATTCTCGACGCCGATCCGGCCGCCTTGCAGCACGCGATCACGGTCGTCCAGAAGATTGCCATCGCCGTTCAGGAAGCCTTCGAGGCCGATGGCGTCTACATCGCCCAGTTCAACGAGCCATCCGCGGGACAGACGGTGTTTCATCTGCACTTCCATGTGATCCCGCGGCTCGAAGGCGTGGCGCTGAAGCCGCACTCGGGCAAGATGGAGGACGGTGCGGTGCTGGCGGAAAACGCCAGGAAGATCATCGAAGCGCTGCCCTGATGTGCTGAAGTCCTAAAGTCATTTCTAAGATTTTCTGCATAAGCATATGAAAACGGCTGCATTGTTCCCAATGCAGCCGTTTTACTTTTTTTCAGGCAACCGATCGTCGGCTATTTGCGCGGAACCTTCGGGACCGCGCCGCCGCCCTTGCGCGGCGACTTGCCTTCCGGCTCTTCGCTTTCGCTGGCCGCCGAAGTCTTTGCCGAACGACGGCTATCGGCCGCCGTCCCCGCCTTGCCGACACGGCTGCGGGTCTTGACGGTATCGCCGTCGTCCTCCTCTACCTCGGCCGGTATATCGCCGACTTCGGCTTCCGGCTTCGGCCGGATCGGAGCGGTGTCTGCGATCGCCTCGAGCAGGATGCCGGTCGAGCCGTCTTCCTTCTTGCCGACCGTGACGGTGACGACGCCGCCCTTCTTCAGCTTGCCGAACAGGATTTCGTTCGCCAGCGGCTTCTTGATGTTTTCCTGGATGACGCGCGCCAGCGGACGGGCGCCCATCTTGTCGTCGTAGCCCTTCTCGGATAGCCAGGCGATGGCGTCCTCGTGCAGGTCGAAGGTCACGTTGCGTTCCGAGAGCTGCGCTTCCAGCTGCATGATGAACTTCTGTACGACCTTGTGGATAACGGTGGTCGGCAGCGGCGCGAAGGGAATGACCGCATCCAGACGGTTGCGGAATTCCGGCGTGAACAGGCGGTTCAACGCCTCCTCATCCTCACCCGTGCGCTTGGACGAACCGAAGCCGATAGCGGCCTTGGCCATTTCCGAAGCGCCCGCATTGGTCGTCATGATCAGGATGACGTTGCGGAAGTCGATCTTCTTGCCGTTGTGGTCGGTCAGTGCACCGTGGTCCATGACCTGCAGCAGGATATTGAAGATATCCGGATGCGCCTTCTCGATCTCGTCGAGCAGAACCACGCTATGCGGATGCTGGTCGACGCCATCGGTCAGCAGGCCGCCCTGGTCGAAACCGACATAGCCGGGAGGCGCACCGAGCAGGCGGGAGACCGTATGGCGCTCCATATATTCCGACATATCGAAGCGCAGCAGTTCGACGCCGAGCGAGGAGGCAAGCTGCTTGGCGACTTCCGTCTTGCCGACGCCGGTCGGGCCGGAGAAGACGTAGCAGCCGATCGGCTTGTTCGGCTCGCGCAGGCCGGCGCGTGCCAGCTTGATCGAGGTCGAGAGCGCTTCGATGGCCGTATCCTGGCCGTAGACGACCGAGCGCAGCTCCTGTTCGAGGTTGGCGAGAACCATCTCGTCATCCTTGGAGACCGTCTTCGGCGGAATACGGGCCATGGTCGCAATCGTCGCCTCGATCTCCTTTTCGGTGATCAGCTTGCGGCGCTTGGACGGTGGCAGCAGCATCTGCGCGGCACCCGTCTCGTCGATCACGTCGATCGCCTTGTCCGGCAGCTTGCGGTCGGAGATATAGCGAGCCGACAGCTCGACGGCCGTCTTGATGGCGTCGTTCGAGTAGCGCAGGTGATGATACTCTTCGAAATAGGGCTTCAGGCCCTTCATGATTTCGATGGCATCCTCGATGCTCGGCTCGTTGACGTCGATCTTCTGGAAGCGGCGGACGAGCGCACGATCCTTTTCGAAGAACTGGCGATATTCCTTGTAGGTGGTGGAACCGATGCAACGGATCGCGCCCGAGGAAAGTGCCGGCTTCAGCAGGTTCGACGCATCCATCGCGCCGCCGGAGGTGGCGCCCGCGCCGATGACGGTGTGGATCTCGTCGATGAACAGCACGGCGCCCGGATACTCTTCGAGCTCCTTGACGACCTGCTTCAGGCGTTCTTCGAAATCGCCGCGATAGCGGGTGCCGGCAAGCAGCGTACCCATGTCGAGCGAAAAGATCGTGGCGTCGGCCAGCGCTTCGGGAACCTTGCCCTCGACGATCCGCTTGGCAAGGCCTTCGGCGATCGCCGTCTTGCCCACGCCGGGATCACCGACATAAAGCGGGTTGTTCTTCGAGCGGCGGCACAGCACCTGGATCGTGCGGTTGACCTCGGAGTTGCGGCCGATCAGCGGATCGATCTTGCCGTTCTTGGCCTTCTCGTTGAGGTTGACGCAGTAGGCCTTGAGGGCGTCCTGCTGTTTCTTGTTGTTACCCTCTTCCTGCTCGCCGCGGGAGGTCGGCTTGCTTTCGGATTCGGTATCTTCGGCGCCGCGCGGCGTGCGGGTCTGGGAGGAACCCGGCCGCTTGCCGATGCCGTGGGAAATGTAGTTGACCGCGTCGTAGCGGGTCATTTCCTGCTCCTGCAGGAAGAAGGCAGCATGGCTTTCCCGTTCGGCAAAAATCGCAACGAGAACATTGGCGCCCGTCACTTCTTCGCGGCCGGACGATTGCACATGGATCACGGCGCGCTGGATGACGCGCTGGAAGCCGGACGTCGGCTTCGAGTCCTCATCATAACCCGTGATCAGGTTGGACAATTCATTATCGACGTATTCAGTCAGAGTCTTACGGAGCGCGTCGAGATCAACATTGCACGCGCCCATGACAGCTGCGGCATCGGCGTCGTCTACCAGCGCCAAAAGCAGATGTTCCAGCGTGGCATACTCGTGATGCCGCTCGTTCGCGTAGGTCAGTGCCTGATGCAGCGCCTTCTCAAGACTAGGCGAAAATGTTGGCACGTTCAGATCCTCACTTCTTTTCCATAACACATTGCAGCGGATGCTGGTGCTGCCGGGCGAAATCCATCACCTGGCTCACCTTCGTTTCGGCTACTTCATATGTATATATCCCGCACTCGCCCACGCCGTGGTTGTGGACATGAAGCATGATGCGGGTGGCACTCTCGAGATCCTTTTGAAAGAAACGCTCCAGGATATGGATCACAAAGTCCATGGGCGTATAGTCGTCATTCAGAAGCAGCACGCGGTACAGGTTGGGCTTTTTGGTTTTGGGCTTGGTGCGTGTAATCACCGAGGTCCCGCGATTTCCGTTGTCCCCATTCCTTTCGCTGTTGTTTTGCATCCGGATCGGCTCAGCGATCATTTCGTTCTTTCCTCAAATCATCCGGCAGAAGCTATCGCATTCCGACTTGGCACTGGGGGTTGGCATCTTCACTTCGGTCGGGCCGGATATCCGAACCTCTAACTTAGTTCATATTGGCGTGATTTTAAGCCCCTTGCCCAACACTGCAATCACAATTCGCTGACAAAGCGGGCTGCGATCAAAAAAGTCGCTGCATATTCCCGACTCCTGTCCGATGCGCAAAAACGCAAAGGACCGGCCACGCGTCGCGTAGCCGGTCCTTCCGGAAAATTGCCTTTCGGCGAATGCTTAAGCGGCGGCTGCCGTCGCTGCCGCCTTGCTCGTGGCCTTCGTCGCAGCCGCTACGGGCGCTTCGTAAGGCTTATAGGCGACCTTGGCGAGATCGGCATACATTTCACCGAGCCTGGTGGCTTCGGCAATGAAGTTTTCGTAGGAAGACTTTACGAAGCCGCTCTGCAGTTCGAAGGCCGCCTCGAAGCTCTTGACGCCGGCGAGCGTCTCGAAGTGCGAAACGCTGTCCTGGAAAGACTTCTTGGAGTATTCGGCAGCTTCGGCGGCAATCGCCTGAAAGCCCTTGGTGACATCGGAATAGCTCTTCAGCGCCGTGTCCATAGCTTCCTTGCCCTTCTTGTTCGCTTCATCGAAATTGAACATGCTTCTCCGTCCCTTGTTGGTCGGCCGATGGCCGGTTTGCAGACTTAAAGCTTAAATGCGGCGCACAATTAGTCAAGTAGTCTTGTGCGCCGCAATATCCTCCTTGGGTTGCATTTCGAATGACAGCGCGGTGTTGGCGCTCATGAACGCACCGCATCATTCTGTTTTCCCTAATATATATCATAGCCCCTGCAACCGCAGGCTTTGACTAAAATATCGGCAATAAACTCGGAAAAAACGCAGTGCCGATATGCCGGGCTTGACCGAGGCGCAAGGCAAAGCCGGCGACAACCAAAGAAAAAGGGCTGTATTTCAATGAAATACAGCCCGGCAATTCGATCGGAAATCGAGATCGGTAGAATTAGAGATCGACGTCCAGGATAGCCATCGAAAAATTATAGGAGCGGTCGCCGTCTTCGTCGTCGATATAGACGACACCGAGGAACTCTTCGCCAAGATAGACTTCCGCCGAATCGTTCTTGCGCGGGCGGGCCTTCACCACGATCTGCGGATTGAACGTGCGTTTGAAATAGGCGTCGAGTTTCTTGATTTCTTCAGGCTTCACAATGCTTCTCCGTGAGGATCTCGGTTGGCCGCTTCTTGCATGGGAAAAGCGGCGGTGTAAAGACCGGAACCGCGTCGTGCACGGTTCGCGACGGCACTATCTCCCAAAAGTCAGATCGAAATTTCCTAGATTCCCGCACCCATGATCTGGTCCACGGCCAATTGCTCGGCAAGGAGCTGATCCATCGAGCGGGACGGCTCGGAACAGCCTGCTTCGCCGACCACCTTGGCCGGAACGCCGGCGACCGTGGTCTTGGCGGGCACTTCCTTCAGGACAACGGAGCCCGCAGCTATGCGCGAGCAATGGCCGATCTGGATGTTGCCGAGGATCTTGGCTCCCGCACCAATCAAGACGCCATGGGCGATTTTCGGATGGCGGTCGCTGCCTTCCTTGCCTGTACCGCCGAGGGTCACGCCATGCAGGATCGATACATTGTCACCAATCACGGCGGTTTCGCCCACGACAAGACCGGTCGCATGGTCGAGGAAGATGCCCTTGCCGATGCGTGCTGCCGGATTGATATCGGTCTGGAAGACGCTGGAGGAACGGCTCTGCAGATAAAGCGCGAAATCGCGGCGGCCACGATTGTAGAGCCAGTGCGCGAGGCGATGCGTCTGCAGCGCATGGAAGCCCTTGAAATAGAGGACAGGCTCCAGGAACCGCAGGCAGGCGGGATCGCGATCGTAGACGGCCTGGATATCGACACGGAGAATCGATCCCCATTCCGGCCAATCCGCCAGCATTTCCTCGAAGGTCTGCCGCAGGAGGATGGCCTGCAGGTCGGGATGATCAAGACGCTCGCAAATGCGATAGATGACACATTCTTCCAGCGAACGGTGGTTGATGATCGTCGAATAGAGGAAGGCGGCGAGCAGCGGATCCCTTTCGGCAGCGGCACGCGCTTCCTCGCGCATGCTGTCCCAGATAGGATCCATGATCTTAACTGCACCCAAGCCCTCCACGGGGCGAATGTCCGTTGCTGCGACCATTGGCGGTCTCCCGATTTTCTGTCAGGGGTGCATTATATAGAATAAATGCCACACAAGACAAATGGGTTGGGCGCGCATGAATTTCGAGCATGAATTTGCCGGCGGTCTCATTCGCGCGACATGCGTTGAAGCGATCGGTACGATCACTGTGAGCAACCCCGACCGAAAGAACGCCGTGACGGCCACCATGTGGCGCGCCATCCCGCAGGCAGTGCGCAGGCTGACCGATGAAGCGCGTGCACATGTGATCGTTCTGCGCGGCGCCGGCGCGGATTTTTCAGCCGGCGCCGACATCCGCGAATTCGACACCATGCGCAAGGATTCCGAGACCGCCGTTGTCTACGAGGCATTGAACAGCCGGGCTTTCGAGGCCATTCGCCACTGCCGCGTGCCGACGATCGCGGCGATCCGCGGCATCTGCTATGGCGGCGGCTTCGGGCTGGCGGCCGCCTGCGATCTGCGGATTGCCGAGCAAGGCGCGCGCTTTTCGGTTCCTGCCGTTCGCCTCGGCATAGCCTATCCGGCCGATGCCGTGCAGGACATCGTCAACGCGCTTGGAGCGCAGATGGCCAAGGTCACGCTGTTTACCGGCGCGCCCATGTCGAGCGACAAGATGGTTGCCGCCGGCTTTCTGCTGGAGGAAATCGAGGCGGGCGCTTTCGACGGCGAAGTCTCCGCCCTCGCCCATGCGATCGCGGCAAACGCCCCGATCGCGCTGCATGCATCGAAACTCGCGATCCGCGCCGTGATCGAACAGGATGGCGACCTGCTGCGCGAGGCGGAGGTGATCGGCGCGGAGACTTTCGACAGCGCCGATTACGCCGAGGGGCGTACCGCCTTTGCCGAACGGCGAAAGCCGCGCTTCACCGGCAAGTGACTTAACGCTTGTCCAGGCGGTGGTAGAATTCGAGAACGGCCGCCTTGAAGAGCTTGTCGCCGACGGCAAGCATATGATCGCGGTTCGGTATATCCACGGCTTCGGCGTTCGGCATCAGAGCTGCCAGCTCCTGTCCCGAGCCGGCGATATCGTCCTTTGTGCCGACGGCAATCAAGGTCGGCGCCTCGATCTTGGCGACGTCCTGCCTTGCCGCCAGGTCGCGCGAGCCCTGGATGCAGGCGGCCAGCGCCTGCCGGTCGCTCTTCGTCTGCTCGGCGAAGGCACGGAACATGCGCCCGCGGGCATGGGTAACGTCATCGAGCGACGGCGCAACCAGCGCTTCCGCGATCGGATCCCAATCGCCGACACCTTCGACCATGCCGATGCCGAGACCGCCGAGTACCAGCGAGCGGACGCGATCCGGATGCGCGATCGCCATGAAGGTGGCAACGCGCGCGCCCATGGAATAGCCCATGACGTGGGCCTCGGATATGCCCAGATGGTCGAGGAGGGCAACGGCATCGTCGGCCATGATCCAGGGATGGTAGACATCGGCATCGTAAAGCTTGTCGCTCGAGCCGTGGCCGCGATTGTCGATGGCGATGACCCGATAGCCCGCATCGCCAAGCGTCTTGAGCCAGCCCGGATTGACCCAGTTCGCAACCGCGGTCGAAGCAAAGCCGTGAATCAGCAGCACCGGCGGCCCGCTGGGGTCGCCTTCATCGAAAAAGGCGAGCTTCAATCCGTCTCTGAGAAAATTGGACATCCGGGGAGCATTCAAATTCATGGCTTCGTCTTTGCAAGCTGGATCCTGTTGGCGCCGGACCATATTTTATCGGCGATATCAAATGAACCCTGCGCGTGCGAAAATCTCTGCATCAAGCGGGACTTTCGCACTACACAATCAGCACGAAGGATTATAAAGAGAGGCTACCAAGTCTGGCGCAACATTCATGCCGCTACGGCAAGACGCATTCGGAGATCATCATGGCCGGCCACAATATTCCCCATTTCCAGAACGACGGCGGACATCGCGTCATCGAAATCGGCGTCAAGGAATTCATGTGCACCGGCGCCTCGGTTCCCTACGACCATCCGCATATCTTCATCGATATCGGCGACGAGAGCGAGAAGGTCTGCTCCTACTGCTCGACGCTCTACCGCTACAATCCGTCGCTGAAGGCGGACCAGACCAACCCGGCCGGCTGCGTCTTTCACTTCAAGGCCGCGTGACGCCGTAGAGCCTGATCGGACATAGAAGAATGCCGATCAAAGCAGTTGCCATCATCGGCGCCGGAATAGCCGGATTGACGGCGGCACTGGCGCTGGCGAGACATGGCATCGCCTCGGACATTTTCGAGCAGGCCGAGGTGCTGACCGAAGTCGGCGCAGGCCTGCAGATTTCACCGAATGCCTCCCGCATCCTCGATGCGCTCGGCGTTCTCGACGCGCTTCGGCCCGTCTGGCTGGAGCCAGGGGAAATCCGGCTCGTATCCGGCTCGTCGCTAGAACAGATCACATCCGTTCCCTGCGGAAATTTCGCCATGCAGCGATGGGGTGCGCCCTATGGGGCCGCGCATCGCGCGACCCTGCAGAAGGCCCTTCTCGATGCCGTGACCGCCAATGCGCTGTGCAAGCTGCATCTGGGCCAGCACATCGACATCAAAGCCAAGCAGGCGCTGGAGGATCTCGCCGGAAGAAAGTTCGATCTCGTCATCGGCGCGGACGGGGTCTGGTCCAAGGCGCATGCGCTGGTGCCCGGTGCCCCCGCCCCGCTCTTTTCCGGCAATATTGCGTGGCGCTTCTCCATCGCGGAAACGGCGGCTCCGGCCATGCTGGACAAGGCGAACGTTACCGCCTTCCTCGGCCCATCCAGCCATCTCGTCTGCTATCCCATCCGGGAGAATGCAGCCTTCAATATTGTCGCCATCGTCTCCGGCAACAGCGCCAGCCGCGATTGGGGCGCGGCCGGCAGCCAGGCTCAACGCAGGCAGATGCTGCGCGCCTTCTCCGGTTGGAACGGCGCAATCGTGCAGATGCTGGAAGCACAGGAGAAGGCGAGTTTCTGGCCGCTTTATGAAATGAAAGCCGGGCGATGGCACAACGGCGAAGACACGGTGCTGATCGGCGACGCCGCGCATGCGATGATGCCGTTCGCGGCACAAGGGGCAGCCATGGCGATCGAGGACGCGTTCGAACTTGCCGGCATGCTTGCGACGCGGCCGCTGACCGAAGCTTTAGACCTCTACGAAAAGCACCGGGCGCCGCGCATTGCGCGCCTGCGGCAGCGCGCCGCCTTCAATCAGTTCGCCTACCATGCCCGCGGGCCGATCCGCATGGCGCGCGATCTCGTTCTCTCGCTTCGTCCGCCGCAAAGCCTGGCGGCGGACATGGACTGGATCTACGGCTATCGCGCCGCCGGCTGACTACGCTTGCCTGACGGCAGCGAAGCCCTTTTCGATATCCGCCTTGATATCGGCGACGTCTTCCAGACCGATCTGCAGACGGATGACAGGTCCCTCTGCCGGTGCCTTCGTGATGCGCCGGTCGTTGAGATTGACGTGCACCGCAAGACTTTCGAAACCGCCCCAGGAATAGCCGAGACCGAAAATACGCAAGGCATCGAGGAAGGCGTGCGCCTTCGCCTTGAATTTCTGCGGATCGTCGACGGCCAGAACGAAGGAGAAAATCCCGCTCGATCCGTTGAAGTCACGCTTCCAGAGATCGTGACCGGGGAAGCTCGGCAATGCCGGATGCAGCACGCGCGCGACATCCTCCCTGCCCTCGAGCCATCGGGCAATCCCAAGCGCGCTTTCCTGGTGACGCTCCAGACGCACGCCCATGGTGCGCAAGCCGCGCAGCACCTGATAGGCATCGTCCGGCGCACCGCAGATGCCCAGCTGGCCATGGGCGTCCAGTAACTGTTTCCAATGCGCCTCATTGGCGGAAACAGTCCCCATCAGAATATCGGAGTGGCCGGCCGGATATTTCGTCACCGCATGGATGGAGACGTCGACGCCGTGATCGAGCGGCTTGAAATAGAGCGGCGTCGCCCAGGTATTGTCCATGGTCACGACGCAGCCGTGCCGATGCGCCGCTGCCGAGATGGCAGGAATATCCTGCATCTCGAAGGTGTTGGAACCCGGCGCCTCGGTGTGCACCAGCCTGGTGTTCGGCTTGATCAACTGCTCGATGCCGGCACCGACCAGCGGATCGTAATAGTCGACCTCGATGCCGAGACGCTTCAGCATGGTATCGCAGAAAAAACGTGTGGGGCCGTAGACCGAATCGACGATCAAGGCGTGATCGCCGGCGGACAGATAGGCGAGAAAAGGCACGGTAACGGCCGCAAGCCCGGACGGCACGATGATCGTTCCGGCCGATCCCTCCAGCGCATTCATTGCCTCGCACAGCGCATCCGTCGTCGGCGTGCCGCGCGTCCCGTAAGTGTATTTCTGGTCGTGCGTCTCCATTACACGCGCATTGGGAAACAGCACCGTCGAGGCATGCACTACGGGGGGGTTGACGAAGCCGTGGAAATCAAAGGGCGAGTTGCCGATGTGGGACAAACGCGTGTTGATGCCGGCGTTCTGCAGGGAAGTGTCTTTGTCTTTCATGTCCGGATATGCCTTTGGCGCTGCGGGGAAGCTGGATTTGTGGCGGCCAAGTCCAGTGGGGTCAACCCCGATCAGCCCGACATCACATATTATTGGAAGGCTAAACTAACAAAATTGGCGGCACAAACCTCATTTCCGCGCAGATTTTTGGCAAAATACCGCCCATTTCGACGCCAAATGCCCATTTTTCGACCATGGCGGGCAAAAATGCCGAATAAATCCGCAATAATCCGGGCGATCTCTTGACCGTTACACCATTTGCGACTGTGATAGGCCCACTCGCACCGGGAAAGGGAAGGAGCGTGGTTCTCCAGGAACCGGCTTCGGGGGCGATACATTTTAACTATAAAACAAATAGACAAAGGTTGGGAAAGATGAAAAAGTTTGCTCTCTCCGCATTTCTCGGAGTCGCAGCATTGGCTTACACCGCGTCCGGAGCTTCCGCTTCGACGTTGAGCGACGTAAAGGCCAAGGGCTTCGTTCAGTGCGGCGTGAATACGGGTCTTCTCGGCTTCGCGCAACCGGACGCCTCCGGTAACTGGGCCGGTTTCGACATCGACTTTTGCAAGGCCGTAGCGTCCGCCGTCTTCGGCGACCCGACCAAGGTGAAGTACACGCCCCTCAGCGCGAAGGACCGTTTCACCGCGCTACAGTCCGGCGAAATCGACGTGCTGTCTCGCAACACGACCTGGACCATCAATCGCGACACCGCGCTCGGCCTCAAGTTTCGTCCCGTCACCTATTACGACGGCCAGGGCTTCATGGTTCGCAAGGAACTGAACGTGAAGTCGGCGCTTGAGCTTTCCGGCGCGGCCATCTGCGTGCAATCCGGCACGACGACCGAGCTCAACCTTGCCGACTACTTCAAGACCAACAACCTGCAATACAATCCGGTGGTCTTCGACAAGCTCGAAGAGGTCAACACGGCCTATGACTCCGGCCGTTGCGACGTCTACACCACCGACCAGTCCGGCCTCTACGCACTGCGCCTGACGCTGAAGAACCCGGACGATAACGTCGTTCTGCCTGAAATCATCTCCAAGGAGCCGCTCGGCCCGGCCGTTCGCCAGGGCGACGACCAGTGGTTCAACATCGTGAGCTGGACGGCCTATGCGCTCGTCAACGCCGAAGAATTCGGCATCACGCAGAAGAATGTCGACGAGATGAAGAATTCGGCAAACCCGGATATCAAGCGCTTCCTCGGCACCGAACAGGGCTCCACGATCGGCACCGACCTCGGCCTGACCAATGACTGGGCCTACAACATCATCAAGGGCGTCGGCAATTACGGCGAAGTCTTCGACCGCAACATCGGCGCCGGCAGCCCGCTGAAGATCGCCCGCGGCCTCAATGCGCTGTGGAACAAGGGCGGCATCCAGTACGCGCCTCCGGTGCGCTAAGCGACATCGTCCAAAATTAGGAGAAAGGCGGCAATCCGCCTTTCCCACCTCAAGAAAACAAGCCTGAAACAGGCACATTGGGGAAAAACTCTGCATGGCAATTATTACAAATTCGCCTGAAGGCGAGCGCTCATCCATATCAGCGCTATACGATCCCAAAATCCGGGGCCTGTTCTATCAGGCCGTGACGATCGTCATTCTTGTGGCCCTCGCCGCATTCGTCATTCACAATACGGCCCGCAATCTGAGCGATTTGAACCGTTCCTTCGGCTTTGGCTTCCTCGAAGGCCGGGCCGGCTTCAATCTGGGACAGGCTCTCATCCCCTATTCCAGCGATTCCACCAATATCGATGCGCTGATCGTCGGCCTGCTCAACACCCTCCTCATTTCGGTCGTGGGCATCATCGCCGCGACGATCGTCGGCTTCATCGTCGGCATCGGCAGGCTTTCGAACAACTGGTTGATCGCCAAGCTTTCGCAGGCTTATGTCGAACTCTTCCGCAACATCCCGCCGCTGCTCGTCATCTTCTTCTGGTACAGCGGGGTTCTGGTGCTGCTGCCGCAGGCGCGGGAAGCCGTGCATCTGCCTTTTTCCAGCTATCTCAGCAATCGCGGCCTCGCCTTCCCCAGCCCGATTTTCGGCACCGGCATGTGGGCCGTGGGGATTGCTCTCCTTGTCGCCATGGCAATCGTGTTTTTCGTGGCGCGATGGGCACATAGACGCCAGGCGGCAACCGGCCAGCAATTCCATACGATCTGGGTTTCTGTCGCCATCCTGGTCGGCCTGCCCCTGCTGGTCTTCCTGGCAACGGGGATGCCGCTTTCCTTCGACTACCCGGTCGCCGGCAAGTTCAACCTGACCGGCGGGACTGTCGTGGGGCCGGAATTCATCGCGCTTCTTTTGGCTCTCTCCCTCTATACAGCAACCTATATTGCCGAGATCGTGCGCGCCGGTATCCGCGGCGTGCCGAAAGGCCAATCCGAAGCGGCGGGCGCACTTGGCCTTCGGGTATCGGCCATCAACCGCCTCATCGTCATCCCGCAGGCAATGCGCATCATCATTCCGCCGCTGACGAGCCAATATCTCAATCTGATCAAGAACTCCTCGCTCGCCATCGCCATCGGCTACGCCGATCTCGTCGCCGTCGGCGGCGTTATCCTCAATCAGTCCGGACGCGCGGTCGAAGTCGTCATCATATGGATGATCGTCTATCTCGCCTTGAGCATCGTAACCTCGCTGTTCATGAACTGGTTCAACGCCAAGATGGCGCTGGTGGAGAGATAAGATGCCGAATGCAAATCAGAGCTTCGTCAGCAAAACGCTTTTGTCGCAGCAACCCGCGCCCGCCAGCGAAAGAGGTGTGTGGCACTGGATGAGGAAAAACCTCTTCGCCACACCGAAGGACGTCGTCCTGACCGTCCTTGCCATCGTCTTTCTCGTCTGGGCCATCCCGCAACTGGTCGATTGGCTATTCATAAAGGCGGTGTGGAGCGGAACCGATCGCACATTCTGCGCCACACCCGCTCAAGGTGGAACCCAGCCGGAGGGCTGGAGTGGTGCCTGCTGGGCCTTCGTTCGCGCGAAATTCGTCGTCTTCATGTTCGGCCTTTTTCCGCCGGACGAACGCTGGCGGCCCGTGCTGGTCGCCATTCTCACGATCCTTACCTTCGTGCCGCTAATGATCCCGTCGGTCCCGAGGAAAGGGATGACCTTGCTTCTGGCGTTCATCGTGCTGCCGGTCGTATCGTTCTTCCTGCTGCATGGTGGATTTGGCCTCGAAGTCGTGGGGACCGAGAGATGGGGCGGTCTGATGGTGACGCTGGTGATTGCCTTCGTCGCAATCGCGGTCTCCTTTCCGTGCGGCATCGTGCTTGCGCTCGGACGCCGCTCGAAAATGCCCGTCGTCCGCATGCTGTGCGTGATCTTCATCGAAGTCATCCGCGGCGTGCCGCTGATCACGGTGCTGTTCATGGCCAGCTACATGCTGCCGCTATTCATGCCGCAGGGCTGGACGGTGGACAAGCTGCTGCGCGCCGTGGTCGGCGTTGCGATCTTCACCTCGGCCTATATGGCCGAAGTCTTCCGCGGCGGCCTGCAGGCCGTACCCAAAGGTCAGTTCGAAGGGGCCGATTCGCTCGGTCTCAGCTACTGGCAGAAGATGCGGCTCATCGTGCTGCCTCAGGCCATCAAGCTGGTCATTCCGAGCATCGTGAACTCCTATATCAGCATGTTCAAGGACACGTCGCTCGTGGCAATCGTCGGCATGTTCGACCTGCTCGGCATCGTTCGCCAGAATTTTTCGGATGCGAATTGGGCCACCGCCGTGACACCGGTGACGGGACTGATTTTCGCCGGCTTCATTTTTTGGCTGTTCTGCTTCGGCATGTCGCGCTATTCAGGTTTCGTGGAGCGCCATCTCGACACCGGCCACAAGCGATAAGAATTGAGGGAAATATAAAATGGCTGAAGCCCAACCGAAAAAAATGACCGTTTCCGAGACCGAGGTCGCGGTTGAAATGAGGAACATGAACAAGTGGTACGGCGATTTCCACGTACTGCGCGACATCAATCTCAAGGTCATGCGCGGCGAGCGCATCGTCATTGCCGGCCCATCCGGCTCAGGCAAGTCGACGATGATCCGCTGCATCAACCGGCTGGAGGAACATCAGAAGGGCAGCATCGTCGTCGACGGCGTGGAACTGACCAACGACCTGAAGAAGATCGATGAAGTCCGACGCGAAGTCGGCATGGTGTTCCAGCACTTCAACCTCTTCCCGCACCTGACCATTCTGGAAAACTGCACGCTGGCGCCGATCTGGGTGCGCAAGATGCCGAAGAAGCAGGCGGAAGAGATCGCCATGCACTTCCTCACCCGCGTCAAGATCCCCGAGCAGGCAAAGAAATATCCCGGCCAGCTTTCCGGCGGCCAGCAGCAGCGCGTGGCGATCGCCCGCTCGCTCTGCATGAATCCGAAGATCATGCTGTTCGACGAGCCGACCTCGGCGCTCGATCCGGAAATGATCAAGGAAGTGCTGGACACCATGGTCGGCCTTGCCGAAGAAGGCATGACGATGCTGTGCGTGACTCACGAAATGGGCTTTGCCCGCCAGGTCGCCAACCGCGTCATCTTCATGGACCAGGGCCAGATCGTCGAACAGAATTCGCCGAAGGAATTCTTCGACAATCCGCAGCACGAGCGCACCAAGCTGTTCCTGAGCCAGATCCTGCACTGATCACTGTACAGCTCGCATGAAACGAGACCCGCCGCTGCCTCGCAGCCGGCGGGTTTTTCATGAGCAGCCTTCGTTGGCAAGATGGCGTCGCAAGCCGGTCAGCGCAGCGGCAGGGCGTATGTCTGTTTGACAATCTGGCTCGGCACATCGGTTTTGACGTTCTGGATGCCGTTGACCTTCGTCAGGTGCGTGGACTGAAACTGCCTGTAATCGTCCAGATCTGAAACGGCGACATGCAGCAATGCGTCGCTTTCCCCCAGCATAATGTAGCATTCCATCACCTGCGGCAGCGTCTTCATGGCGGCGATAAAGCGGTCGATCGTTTCCGCATCCTGCGCCGTCAGCCAGACGCGGGCAAACATCGAAAGCGGCAGGCCCGCCTTGACCGGGTTCACGACAGCGACATAGCGATCGATAATGCCGGCATCTTCGAGCAGCTTGACACGACGCAGGCACGGCGATGGCGAAAGCCCCACCTCCTTCGCCAGCTCCACATTCTGAATTCGCCCATTGCGCTGCAAGGCACGCAGAATGCGCTTGTCGATCTCATCTAGTCTCATTGGGATTTCCTATCGAAAAACTGCGATTCATAGAATTCAATGCCAATAATCTTGCAGAATTTGGCATCTTCGCAAGCCGATTGCGCCGATGAATCGGTAGGCTTTCCTGCATGGAAAACGCCAATCTCGTTCTCTTTGCAGCCACCGTGCTGCCGCTCATCTGTACACCCGGCCCGGACATGCTCTTCGTGGCATCCCAGGCAATCTCGGGAGGCGCCTCCGCGGGTCTGCGATCGACCGCAGGCATCTGCATCGGCTATATCGTCCATTCGACGCTGGCGGCATTCGGGGTGGCCGCCATCATCGCAACCTCTCCGATCTTGTTCGCCGTGCTGCGCTGGCTGGGCATAGGCTACCTGAGCTACCTCGCCTTCCGGCTCATCGCATCCTCCATGAGCGCCGGCGGCACTACATCGCTACCCTCAAGGATCGCAGCCAACAGATTTTGGCGCGGCTTTCTGACCGCCGTTCTCAATCCCAAAGGCATGATGATCTATTTTGCCATCCTGCCGCAGTTTCTGACGCACGATGAGAGCATCGTCCTGCAAGCCTCGCTGCTCTCGGCAATCTTCATCGGCCTATGCGGGATTGGCTATGCATTGCTTAGCCTCGCCATCGCGGCCGTCGGTTCTCGTGGAAATTTCAGCGATCGCCACAGGAGATGGATCGAAGGTATTGCCGGCGGACTGTTGCTTGTCGCAGCCGGGCGGCTGGCAACGTGAACAAGCCATATGGCGCTTCGCGTGAGACGCGATATAGTATCCGCCACCGCGAACAATGCGGGATTCACGAAACGTCGGGGGAAGCGGGCCGTGAAAAGAAGCGATCGGATCATCGGTGGGCTCGCGCTCTTGAGCGCCGCCATCATCATTATCAAGCTGGCCGGGGCGATATCCGGTCAAGACCTCATTCAGATGGCCGTCGACGCCACGAGACCGAAAGATGCCGGCGGCTGGCCGGGAGTGCTGAACTGAGTGCCCATATTAGATGGCGGCCACGCCAAGGATCGACAATTGCGTCCGAACGTCTCGAGTGCATGCGGGTCCGGCTTTGCCGAAGCCGATGATTGTCACCGGACCAGGCGTCTGCCATTGTACTGACGCAAGACAGGAGATCCCAAAATGGATTTGGCGAAACTTCGCGAGAGCCACAAGAAAAAGCTCGCCGAATATGAGCAGCGCCTCAAGCACATCGACGACAGTGATACGCGCCACTTCCGACAGGAAGGGGACGGACCACTCTCCGACATCACCGAAGAGATCAAGGCCGAGTATCACCGGCACATCCAGACCTACGCAGCAATCATCGCTGAAATAGATGCCATTCTCGGTGTCTAAATTATGCGAAGTTGCTTCCTGCTCTTCGGTTGAAGGAGGAGCAATCAGATCCAGAATCTGTCACTTTGCCGCTCAACCAGGCCTGATGAGGCAGGCAGTGGAAATCGTGCCCAACTCCTGCGCCTGGAAGGCTCCGGCTCTATCACACAGATCAGGCTTGAACTGGCGCTAAGTCATTGAAAAGATGGCGACCCCTGCAGGATTCGAACCTGCGACCACATGCTTAGAAGGCAAGTGCTCTATCCAGCTGAGCTAAGGGGCCGTAAGGCCAGGCCGCAACGAGATGCGACCGCCAACACATGCCTGAATCCGCCTTCAAACTCAATGGGCGGCGTTCAATAAGTGCCTGCCTCAGTGAGTCCAGGGCTGGATGCGGTTGAAGCGGAAGTTGTCGGAATAAGACACGACCTGGCGGATAGGATCCTTAGGCAGGATGACCCGATAGTCGATACCGTTGCGCTTGGCGTAATCTTCCGCCTGCTCCTGCGTCTCGAACGTCAGCTTGAGCTGCTGGCGCGTATCGGCCGACGAGGTATAACCCATGATCGGATCGATCTTGCGCGGGATTTCCTGATCGAACTCCAGAACCCACAGATGGGTCTTGGCCTTGCCGGATTGCATGGCGGTCTTTGCGGGACGATAAATCTTGGCAGGCATTGCTGCAGCGCCTCCGAATAAAGCGGGAGCGACCCGCCATTGTGCTTCACTTGTCTCGCCGCGGCCCTTTCGGGTCGAGCGCATATCGATTTTTGATTAGCTGCGAATCCCTTGGTTTTCAAGCAAAAACGCGCCGAAAAATCGCGGGCGGCGGATGCGGCTTTCAAACTGTTTGCAAAGCCTTGCCCGGAAGACGATCGGATTGAGATCGCGCCGCATGTGGTAACAACATATCCGGTTTGGCGCCAGAGCGTTGGGGGCGCGGGACGACCGCGCGGCGCAATATCTATCCTTGCCCGAAATTATTCCGGCGAGAGGAACATCGGCTCATGATGCACAAACGATGTCGCCGCCACAACCGGCAGGAATTCTATTAAGAACTGAGGATATTTAAATGGTCGGAGTGGAGAGATTCGAACTCCCGACCCTCTGGTCCCAAACCAGATGCGCTACCAGACTGCGCTACACTCCGTACCGTGAGCATGATCACCGCAATATCGCCCTTGCGCGAGTGGGATCATGTTTTATTCCGCACTGCCCAAGCGCGGGCTCTGCGGAACGAGTGGGGAGATACACGGTTCATCTGCCTGCTGCAACAGCTAAAATCACATCCGGCAGGTCTTCCCCGGTGAAAATCTACTTGCCGAGCTTGGCTGAAATGGTCGCGCTCGTCACCTTGTCGCCAACCGCAAGGCCGAGCTTCTTGACGATTCCGCCATTCAGCTCGATGACATAGGCAGCCGGTCCGTCGGAACTGATGATCGCTTCGGAATACGGCATTGCGTTTTCCTGGATGTGGGTGACGACACCTTTCCGATCAAGAAAGAGCATGTCGAGCGGAAGCCTGGTGTTCTTCATCCACATCATGACCGGCCGCGATGTGCCGAAATCGAACAACATGCCGTGATCGGCCGGCATCCTGTCACGATACATCAGGCCGAATTCCAGCTGAGGCGGCGTCAGCGCCAGCTCCACCGTGAACTTGTGAGTCTGGCCTTTGGCCGATGCGATGGAGAGCGGCTCCGAATCGAAAGCCATCGACTGCTGCCCTGCCGTTTGCGCCGCAAAGGACGACGGGGCGACGGCCCCAACGAGAAAAAGCGCCAAGATGGCGCTTTTCAAGAACTTAAGAAACAAATCTCTTTTCATGTCAGTGTGGCCGCGTAACCGGGCTCGGTGCATCCGGATGAATCTCCGCCGCCATAAGGCCCTTTTCGCCGGGTCCGAAACGGACCAGCACCACCTGTCCGGGGCGCAGCTCCGCCAGACCGAAGCGCCGGAGCGTTTCCATGTGCACGAAAATATCCTCGGTGCCCTCGCCTCGCGTCAGGAAGCCGAAGCCCTTGGTGCGGTTGAACCATTTTACGAGCGCGCGCTCCAGGCCGCTGGTCGCCGTCACCTGAACATGGGTGCGCACCGGTGGCATCTGCGACGGATGCACTGCCGTCGACTGATCCATGGAGAGGATCTTGAAGGCCTGATAGCCACGCTCCCGGCGCTGGATCAGCGCAACGATGCGGGTTCCCTCGAGAATCGTCTGATAACCGTCCCGGCGCAGGCACGTCACATGCAGCAGAACGTCCTGCATGCCATTGTCCGGCACGATAAAACCGAAGCCTTTGGCGACATCGAACCACTTGACGACGCCTGAGATTTCGATGAGCTCGACGGTATCGCCCGACATCTCCTCGAAGTCGACAATTCCCTTCGATGAAATTCTGTCACCCATCCTAGCCAGCCCTCGATTACGCGTCACACTGTTACGGTTAACTGATTCCCTGATATCAAGATTAACATCTTGGTAACGGAAAAGCGCAAGTCCTAGTTTTCGTTTATTCCCACCCTAGATTACCGCTCCAAGGCTTGCGCGAAGCTGGTGCTTCGTTCGAAGATCCGGCGCGCTCAACTTTAAGAGAGGAAATAGAATGCGTTATCTCCATACGATGGTTCGTGTCACTGATCTCGACGCCTCGTTGCATTTTTATAGCACTTTGTTCGGCCTTACTGAAACCCGCCGCTACGAAAACGAGAAAGGTCGCTTCACGCTCGTTTTCCTTGCAGCCGACGAGGATGCAGAATCATCCCGCAGCAATGGCGCGCCCAGCCTGGAACTGACCTACAACTGGGACCCGGAGGAATACACCGGAGGACGCAATTTCGGCCACCTCGCCTATGAAGTCGACGACATCTATGCAACCTGCCGGCATCTGATGGACAACGGCATCACCATCAATCGCCCGCCGCGCGACGGTCATATGGCTTTCGTGCGCTCTCCGGACGGAATTTCCATCGAAATCCTGCAGAAGGGCGCCAATCTTCCGTCCGCCGAGCCTTGGGCCTCGATGCCTAATACCGGCTCCTGGTAAGGCGCAAGCTTTCGCGAGGCTTACGGCACGCGCGGAGCGATCCGTTTCGCGCTTGCCGCCCATGCCTGTCCTCCGGCATGCTTGGACGATTCGAAGCATCATGCATCGGATATCGCGCAGTTTCCGTTTCCAGTCGGCGCGTGCGGTATCGTCGTCCCTCGCAGGAGGCCGTTCCGATGCAGACCTTTTTGCAGGGAACGTCCCATGTGCGACCAACAGATTTTATACGGCGGGAAGAAGCTCGCAAGCATTATTGCCGCCATCGGCGCATTTGTGATGATCGCGGGCTGCGCGACCACGGCCAAACAGCCGGAAGAAACATCGCAAGCCGCTCCCGCCGCACAGCCGACAGCCGCCGAACAACTGGCCGCCGACATGAACAGCAAGGCCGACGCCCGACGGCGCAAAGCCGATGGCGCCTATCGCGACCCGTTGGTGCACAGCGTCAACGGCAGCCGCCAGCAAATCGTCGCCCAGCAGAATCAGGCGCTCTATCCAGGCCCCGCGGCAGCTCCCGCAGATGGACAGACCGGCATAGCCGGCCTGGTGACGCAGCCGACCGCCGTCAACGCGAACAGAAGCAGTATCTTTGCCGCTCCGCCGCCTATCGCCGTCAATCCGGACGGGACGCTGGCCAGGAACCAGCCCGACGGCAGCCAGGCGATCACGCCGATGATGCGCAGCGTCTACAGCGTGCCGCCGGCCGCCATGCAGGCCATGGCGCCGCAGGCGACGGATGCCGCCGCTGTGCCGAACGGCCGAACCTCGGCCGACGTTCTGCCGCCACCCGTCATCCGCAACGCAACCACGCCGGCAACCAATTCGAGCCAGCCAATCGCCCAGGCAGCGCCTTCGGGTGTCACGGCCTCACCGAACCCGAACGTCCGTGAACTGAACAGCAGACAGGCGGCGATCCTGGCGCAGTTCGTCGCATCGAAGAACCAGCCTCAGAACGGCAAGCTGCTGGTGCAGCCCGTGCAGGGCACAGGCAGCCGCTAAACAGCCCGCGTTTGCGGGAAATCTTCGGTGTCGCCGGCAAGAGCCTGTTAAGGCTCACTTATTCACGACCGGCGGCAGTTTGGTCCGTCTGTCATTTTTTCTACAAAAAAGTAAAATTGCCGCTTGCGGGAATGAAATCACCCCGCTATAAGCGCGCCACACAACAGCTGAACGCGCCCTTCGTCTATCGGTTAGGACGACAGATTTTCATTCTGTAAAGAGGGGTTCGACTCCCCTAGGGCGTGCCACTGTTGTCTCTCTCCCGCTTCGTGAATTCATTGTGCTACCGCTTGCGGATATAATAGGTTATTCCTATCTAGGTCGTGCGGCATGCGCCCTTCGTCTATCGGTTAGGACGACAGATTCTCATTCTGTAAAGAGGGGTTCGACTCCCCTAGGGCGTACCAGATCGCGATGACTTGAGGTTTTCCACAATCGCCTCGAAAAATCTTCGTCTAGTCATGGATTTTTCTGGGATTTTCCTCGATTTTCCGCTTGCGGGAATGAAAGGTGCTGACTATAAGGGCGCCACAGCACGCGCCCTTCGTCTATCGGTTAGGACGACAGATTTTCATTCTGTAAAGAGGGGTTCGACTCCCCTAGGGCGTGCCACTGCCTCTCCCCTCGATATCATTGATTTCGCTTTGCAAAAGCAAAGCATCCTACAGGTTTTCAGAGAGCCTTCGCCGCGTCCGTGACGCGAAGCTGCACGCGCCTGTTTCCCTGCCAATGATCAGCACCGAGCGTGCCGGCGACATGGAGCTGCGCGCCGCGGGAGGACATCAGCAGCTCGCCCAGCGGCGTCTCCGCCGCGCGGAAGGCGATGCCATCCACCCGGCCGCCATCCTGCGCCTCCAGAGTGATCTTGATATGCGACTGGCCGACAAGGCGCGAATCGCGCAACCTGTGGCTCGGTAGAGCAAAGACGGGCTGCGGATGGCCCGAACCATAGGGACCAGCCGTCTCGAGCCTGTCGATGAGCTCGACAGTCGCGCCGCTCGCGCCGAGTGCCCCGTCGATCTTCAGCGTCTCGTTGGCGACCAGACCGGGCACCTGCTTTTCCGCTTTTTCCGTGAAGAATGCGCGCAGCTTCCCGAGATTACCTCGTTCCACCGTCAAGCCGGCCGCCATGGCATGACCGCCGCCCTTGACCAGCAGACCGGCATCGACGGCCGCACGAACCATGCGCCCCATGTCGAAACCATTGATGGAACGACCGGAGCCGGTGCCTTTTCCCGTTGGATCGAAGGCAATGGCGAAGGCCGGCCGGCGGAACTTGTCCTTGAGGCGCGAGGCTATCAGGCCGACGATTCCCGGATGCCAGCTCTCCCGCGCGGTGACGATGACGGAAGCGCCATCGCCATTGCCGTACTCCGCCAGCGCTTCGGCTTCCGCCTCCTGCAGCATGGCGGCCTCCATGACCTGCCTTTCACGGTTGAGTTCGTCCAGCTTCGCGGCGATCGTTTCGGCCTCGCCTGCATCCTCCAGCGTCAGCAGGCGCGCGCCGAGCGCGGCATCGCCGATGCGGCCGCCGGCATTGATGCGCGGGCCGATCAGGAAACCGAAATGATAGGGCGTGACCGGACCGCCGAGGCCCGCCTTGCGAAACAGCGCCGCAAGCCCGGGATTGCCCTGATGGCGCGCCGCAATCAGCCCCTTGACGACATAGGCGCGGTTCAAGCCCTTCAGCGGCACGACATCGCAGACGGTTGCCAGCGCGACGATGTCGAGCCAGGCAAGCAGGTCGATGGACCGCACGCGGGAATCTCCGGCCTCGCGCAGCATCCGTAGGGCCGCAACCAGAACCATGAAGACGACGCCCGCGGCGCAAAGGTGCCCCTGCCCCGAGAGATCGTCCTCACGATTCGGATTGACCAACGCATGGCATGGCGGCAGCTCTTGCGCCACCTGATGGTGGTCGATGACGACGACGTCGATATTGCGCGCCTTCGCCACTTCCAGCGACTCGAAGCTGGTCGAGCCGCAATCGACCGTCACGATCAAGGTCGCGCCGTTGTCGATGAGCTGGCCGATGGCGGTGGGATTGGGGCCATAGCCTTCGAAGATGCGATCGGGAATGTAGATGCTGGCGGGAACGCCGAAATGCGTCAGGAAGCGATAAAGCAGCGCCGAGGAGGCCGCGCCGTCGACGTCGTAATCGCCGAAGATCGCAACCGTCTCGCCTTTCCTGATCGCATGCAGGAGGCGCCGGGCAGCCTTTTCGCAATCGGTCAGCAGATGGGGGTCCGGCATCAGGCCGCGGATGGTCGGATCGAGGAAGGCCATGGCCTCGTCCTGCCCGACGCCTCGCCCGGCAAGCACGCGGGCAATCAGCTCCGGCAGGCCGTGCGTCTGCGCAATGGCGAGCGCCCTGTTCTGGCCGGCCTGATCCAGCCGGGACACCCAGCGATTGCCGGAAACCGAGCGCTCGACGCCCAGAAACGCCCGCTGAACTGGATCGACCGGTTGCTCCACCATCTCTCCCGGAATTTGCGGGCGGCGTCTCTGCGAGATACGCCGCCGCTGTCAGATTACTCTTTCGGCCGCTCGATGCGGATGACCTGCGGTTCGCCGACGAGATAGCCCTCGTTCTTGATGGAGGCAACCGCCCTGCGCACCGAATCCTCTGTGGTCGCGTGGGTGACGAGGATGATCGTCTGGTGATCGGAAGGTGCCAGATGCTGCTTCGAGCGCTGGACGATCGATTCGAGCGAAATATGGTTTTCCGCCATGCGGGTCGCGACGCTTGCGAAGACGCCTGTGCGATCGAGCACCGTCAGGCGGATGAAATAGCCGCCTTCGTGGCTCTGCATCTGCGCCTTGCGATAGGGCTCGAGCGCCTTGGCCGGATGACCGAGCACCGGCACGCGCTGCTCGCCCGGGCGGCTCTTGGCGATATCGGCAATATCGCCGAGTACGGACGAGGCCGTTGCATTGCCGCCGGCACCGGGGCCGACCATCAGCAGTTCACCGAGAATGTCGGATTCGATAGCAACGGCATTGGTGACGCCATCGACCTGGGCAATGACCGAATCGAGCGGCACCATCGTCGGGTGCACGCGCTGCTCGATGCCGGTCTCGGTGCGCTGGGCAACGCCGAGCAACTTGATGCGGTAGCCGAGATCGGCCGCAGCGCGGATATCCTCGATGGAGACGTTGGTGATGCCCTCGAGATAGATGTCGTCGGCCGCGATGCGGTTGCCGAAGGCAAGCGTCGTCAGAATGGCGAGCTTGTGGGCGGTATCGTTGCCCTCGATGTCGAAAGCCGGATCGGCTTCGGCGTAACCGAGCCGTTGCGCTTCCTTCAGGCAATCGGCGAAGGACAGGCCCTCCTTCTCCATCCGGGTCAGGATGTAGTTGCAGGTGCCGTTCATGATGCCGTAGACGCGCGAGATCGTATTGCCGGTCAGGGATTCGCGCAGCGCCTTGATGACCGGAATACCTCCCGCGACGGCTGCTTCGAAATTCAGCAGCACGCCCTTCTCTTCGGCGATCTGCGCCAGTTCGACACCGTGATAGGCAAGCAGCGCCTTGTTGGCGGTGACGACATGCAGGCCGCGAGCTAGAGCCGCGCGCACGGCAGCGTTGGCAGCACCCTCGGAGCCGCCGATCAACTCGACAAAAACGTCGATATCGGCCTTCTGCGCCAGATCGACCGGGCCGCCGAACCATTCGATGCCTGTCAGATCGATGCCGCGATCCCGCGTGCGATCGCGCGCGGTGACGGCGACGATCTTGACGGGACGACCGCAGGTAACGGCAAGCTCGTTAGCGCGGCTCTGGATAATGCGGACGAGCGAGGCACCAACGGTGCCCAAGCCCGCAATGCCGATTTTGAGGGCATCTGCCATGGAAAATTCCTGATCAGTATTGGGGACGGCAGCCGCGACGGCGGCTGCCGCGCGACGTTATGAACGGTGAGCGTTCAGCGAAATGACATTGTGCATCGTCTCGTCCGCGGTCGAGAGGAAGCGCTTCAGATTGCGCGCGGCCTGGCGGATGCGATGCTCGTTTTCGACAAGCGCAATGCGGACGTAGTCGTCACCCTGCTCTCCGAAGCCGATGCCGGGAGCGACGGCGATGTCGGCTTTCTCGACCAGAAGCTTGGAAAACTCCAGCGAACCCAGATGACGGAACTTTTCCGGGATCTTCGCCCAGGCGAACATCGTCGCGGCCGGCGGCGGCACCTCGAAGCCGGCCTTGCCGAAGCTGTCGACCAGAACGTCGCGGCGGCGCTTGTAGATATTGCGCACTTCGGCGATGTCGGAACCGTCGCCGTTCAGCGCATGCGTCGCGGCCACCTGGATCGGCGTGAAGGCGCCGTAATCGAGATAGGACTTCACGCGCGTCAAGGCTGCGATCAGCCGCTCGTTGCCGACGGCAAAGCCCATGCGCCAGCCGGGCATGGAGAAGGTCTTCGACATCGAGGTGAATTCGACCGTCACGTCCATCGCGCCCGGAACTTCCAGCACCGACGGCGGCGGCGCATCGTCGAAGTAGATTTCCGAATAGGCCAGATCCGAAAGCACGATGATGTCGTGCTTTTTGGCAAAGGCGATGACTTCCTTGTAGAAATCCAGCGTCGCAACGTAGGCCGTCGGGTTCGACGGATAGTTCAGGATCAGCGCCAGCGGCTTCGGAATCGAATGGCGCACCGCCCGCTCCAGCGGCGGGAAGAAGCTGTCGTCCGGCTCGACCGACATCGAGCGGATGACGCCGCCGGCCATCAGGAAGCCGAAGGCATGGATCGGATAGGTCGGGTTCGGGCAGAGGATGACGTCGCCGGGCGCGGTGATCGCTTGCGCCATGTTGGCGAAGCCTTCCTTGGAGCCGAGGGTGGCGACCACTTGCGTATCCGGGTTGAGCTTCACGCCGAAACGGCGTGCGTAATAGGCGGCCTGGGCGCGGCGCAGGCCCGGAATGCCCTTGGAGGATGAATAGCGATGCGTGCGCGGGTCCTGAACCACTTCGCACAGCTTGTCGACGATCGCCTTGGGGGTCGGAAGATCGGGGTTGCCCATGCCGAGGTCGATAATGTCCGCCCCGCCCGCTCGCGCGCTCGCTTTCAAACGATTGACCTGTTCGAAAACGTAGGGCGGCAAACGCCGGACTTTATGAAACTCTTCCATTTCTTTCCCCATGGGACAGCGGCCCTCAAAACCGCACTGAAGTTCGTTGATCTCCCGGCCAGCCGCGATACGAACTTGGGACTCGCGGCGCCGCAGCCATGTTGACTCGAAAGATTAGGTGAATCTTGGGCGGCCATGCATGCAAAGTGCAATTCGCCGGCCAGACACATCCAAATTCGGCTATCCGAACGCTTTGCGTCCAAATCGCCTGAAACGCAAGGCTAATTCTGCGCCGGGGCCGGCTGGGCACCCTGCTGCTGGATTTCCTGCAGCGTATCCTGGCCATGATCGGCTGCCAGCTTGCGCATCTCGGCGACGCGCTTCTGATATTCGGCTTCCGAGATCGCGCCGGACTTGCGCTGCGATCCAAGCGCCGTCAGCTGCTTGACCATGTCGCCGGCCTGCTGATCGTTGATCTGCACGTTTGCAGCCGTCGGCGGCGCGTTGAAGGAAGGATAACCGTCCTTGTAATGCTGCTGCGTGCTGGTTTCCTCGATCTGGCTGCCCTTTGCAGGCTTTACGATCACCGCCTGAGGCGACTGTTTGCGCTTGGCGTAGGCCGCCTTTTCCTCAGGCGTGGAGCAGCCCGCGAGCGTCAACGCGAGAATCCCGCACATTGCACCGCAGAGTACGGAATACCGGTTCAGTCTTGCTACCATGCCGCTGCCCATAATTGTCTTCCTGCGCTGTTCCTTGCTGTGGGTTGCGACTGTTAAATTTGTCGCAGCAGCAAAGCAAGAGCAGGGTTGCGTTTCATTCGACTTGTATTCCTTTTCCCGCAGGATGTACAAATAGAAAACAAGACATAGCTGCCGCCGGGAGGATGATGCGTGACCGACAGCAAGCGGGATAATAGTGAAGGTAATGGCGGCTTTGCCGGCTTCGACCCAAAGTCGGTCGAGCCTTACATCGTCCGAGACCCCGAGGCGATGGCCGTCAACTTTGCCCGCGCGCTTGAAAATCTCGGCAAGGCGGCCTCAGCCTGGCTTGCTCCGCGCGAGCGCGGCGAGAAGATCGACACGGTCGCCGACCCCTTCACCGACATGGTCAAGACGCTCTCCAAGGTCGGCGAATACTGGCTTTCCGATCCTCGACGTACCCTGGAAGCGCAGACACAGCTTTTAGCGGGCTATTTCAGCCTGTGGACGAAGACGATGCAGCGCCTCGGCGGCGATTCGCCGGGCGAGGCCGAGACGGAGCCGGTCAAGGACAAACGCTTCGCCGACGAGGACTGGCAGAAGAACCCCTTCTTCGACTTTCTCAAACAGACCTATCTTCTGACGGCCGGCTGGGCGGAAAAGCTGGTCGGCGAAGCGGACGGTCTGGACGAGCATACGCGTCACAAGGCGGTGTTCTATACCAAGCAGATCACCGCCGCCTTTTCGCCGACCAACTTCATCGCGACGAACCCGCAGGTCTATCGCGAAACCATCGCCTCGAATGGCGAAAACCTGGTGCGTGGCATGAAGATGCTGGCGGAGGATATCAGCTTCGGTCAGGGCGAACTGCGCCTGCGGCAGACCGATATGACGAAATTCGCCGTCGGTCGCGACATGGCGCTGACACCCGGCAAGGTGATCGCGCAAAGCGATGTCTGCCAGGTGATCCAGTATGAGCCGGCGACGGACAAGGTGCTGAAGCGCCCCTTGCTGATCTGCCCGCCGTGGATCAACAAGTTCTACATTCTCGATCTCAACCCGCAGAAATCCTTCATTAAATGGTGTGTGGAGCAAGGTCACACCGTCTTCGTCATTTCCTGGGTAAACCCCGACCATCGCCATGCGACGAAAGACTGGACCTCTTACGCGCGCGAAGGCATCGACTTCGCCCTGGAGACGGTCGAAAAGGCCACGGGTGAGCAGGAAGTCAACGCTGTGGGATATTGCGTCGGCGGCACGCTGCTGGCGGCCACGCTTGCGCTCCACGCCAAGGAAAAGAACAAGCGCATCCGCACCGTGACCTTCCTGACGACGCAGGTCGATTTCACCTTCGCCGGCGACCTCAAGGTTTTCGTCGACGAGGAGCAGATCGCATCGCTCGAAGAGCAGATGAATACCATCGGCTACCTCGAGGGCTCGAAGATGGCGACGGCCTTCAACATGCTGCGCGCTTCGGAACTGATCTGGCCCTATTTCGTCAACAACTATCTGAAGGGACAGGAACCCCTGCCCTTCGACCTTCTGTTCTGGAACGCCGATTCCACGCGCATGGCGGCCGCCAACCACTCCTTCTACCTGCGCAACTGCTATCTCAACAATGCGTTGAGCCAAGGCAAGATGGTGCTCGACGGCAAGACTTTGTCACTGAAGGATGTGCGTATTCCGGTCTACAATCTGGCGACGCGCGAGGATCATATCGCGCCGGCCAAATCCGTCTTCATCGGCAGCCGGTATTTCGGCGGGCCTGTGGAATTCGTGGTGACGGGCTCCGGCCACATAGCAGGCGTGGTCAACCCGCCGGACAAGCGCAAATACCAGTTCTGGACCGGCGGCCCGACGGACGGCGATTATGAAAGCTGGCTGGCGCAGGCGCACGAGACGCCCGGCTCGTGGTGGCCGCATTGGCACGCCTGGATTTTGGCGCAAGATCACCGCATGACCGCAGCCCGCCAACCCGGCGGCAAGGCCCTCAACGCGCTTGAAGAGGCGCCGGGCAGCTTCGTCATGGAACGGGCATAGACGACCGCAACGCCATGCTCTTCCCGACGCCCCTCGTCCCCGCCCGCCTGATCGCGCGCTACAAGCGCTTCCTTTTCGATGCCGAACTGGAGGACGGAACGTTCATTACCGGCTCCTGTCCGAATACCGGATCGATGCTCGGGCTGACGACACCGGGCTCGCGCATCTGGCTTTCCGAGCATGAGGGTGCGAAGCGAAAATACCGCCATGTCTTCGAGATGATCGAAGCCGATGATACGACCGTTGGTGTCAACACCGCCATGCCGAACCGTATCGCGTCGGAAGCGATCGCTCTTGGGCAAATCTCCGATCTCGGTGACTACACGACGGTCAAGCGGGAGCAGAATTACGGCCGCAACTCGCGCATCGACCTGCTCTTGACCGACCCATTGCGGACAACCACCTATGTCGAGGTGAAAAACGTCCATTTCATGCGGCGACCGGGCCTCGCGGAGTTTCCCGATACGGCAACCGCTCGGGGCGCCAAGCATCTCGAAGAACTCGGCGATATGGCTGAAGCCGGCCATCGCGCCGTAATGCTGTTCGTGATCCAGCGTGACGATTGCAATCGCTTTCGGATTTGCGGCGATCTCGATCCGATCTACGCCAGAGCCTTTGACCGGGCCTTGGGTCGCGGCGTCGAAGTCTATGCGCTGAAATGCAGGGTTTCGCCGACGGAAATAGCGCCTGCCGGGTTGATCCCGATAGACGAACCCGGCATAGCTGCATTACATACGAGCATAAAGATTTCTGCTGAAGGCTAGTCATGGTGAATTACATCGAAGCGGCAACCGCGCCGGCGAAAAACACGGGCGCTATCCGCATCTACGGCGAGGACGCCTTTGTCGGAATGCGCAAGGCGTGCCGGCTGACCGCCCGCTGCCTCGACGAACTGGCCGCACTCGTCAAGCCGGGCGTGCCGACAGATGACATCGACCGCTTCGTCTTCGAATTCGGCATGGATCACGGCGCCTATCCGGCGACGCTGAACTATCGCGGCTACATGAAATCCTCCTGTACCTCGATCAATCACGTCGTCTGCCACGGCATCCCCAATGACAAGCCGTTGCGCGAAGGCGATATCGTCAATATCGACGTGACCTACGTGCTCGACGGCTGGCATGGCGATTCCAGCCGCATGTACCCGGTCGGTGAAATCAAGCGGTCGGCCGAGCGGCTTCTGGAAGTCACCTATGAATCGCTGATGCGCGGCATCGCCGCCGTACGCCCCGGCGCCCGCACCGGCGCCATCGGCGAGGCGATCCAGACCTATGCCGAAGGCGAACGCTGCTCGGTCGTGCGCGACTTCTGCGGCCACGGCGTCGGCAGCCTGTTCCACGACTCGCCGAATATCCTGCACTACGGCCGCGTCAACGAAGGCCCGGAGCTGCGCGAAGGCATGATCTTCACCATCGAGCCGATGATCAATCTCGGCAAGCCGCATGTGAAGGTGCTCGGCGACGGCTGGACCGCCGTTACCCGCGACCGTTCGCTCTCGGCGCAGTACGAGCATACGGTCGGCGTCACCGCGACAGGCTGCGAAATCTTCACCCTGTCGCCCGGCGGCCTCGACCGCCCCGGCCTGCCGCCACTGCAGGCATAATTCATGGCGAAACGTTCCGCTTCTTCCAACGGACATGGCGACATGCCCCTCGATGGAGGCGGGAAGACGGAGGCTTTGGAAGAAGCTCCACTCCTTGACGAACGCCTCTTCTTCGCACCGCAGGCTGCCAGGCCTGCCGCTCAGGTCAATAAATCCGCGCCAGCGGCCGGAACCGCGCCCACGAATGCCGAAGCGCATTATCATGGTCATCGCGAACGTTTGCGCAATCGCTACCGCGACAGCGGCGATGCCGCGCTGGCCGACTATGAAATTCTCGAACTCCTGCTTTTCCGGCTCATTCCGCGCCGTGACACGAAGCCGATCGCCAAGGCATTGCTTGCCCGCTTCGGCTCGCTCGGCGGCGTGTTCGGCGCACCCGTAAGCCTGTTGACCGAAGTCGCCGGCGTCGGCGATGCGGTCGCGCTCGACCTCAAGCTGATCGCCAGCGTCGCGCAGCGCATGCTGAAGAGCGAGTTGACGGGCAAGCCGGTGCTCTCCTCCTGGAAGGCGCTTATCGACTACTGTCATGCCGCCATGGCGCACGAAGCGCGCGAGCAGTTCCGCCTGCTGTTTCTCGACAAGCGCAATGCCTTGATCGCGGATGAAGTGCAGGGCTTCGGTACGGTGGATCATACGCCGGTCTATCCGCGCGAAGTCGTCAAGCGCGCACTGGAACTGTCAGCCTCGGCGGTGATTCTCGTGCACAACCATCCCACTTGGCCTTTTAAATCACGCTCAATCACGCACCATCATACTGAAACACAACACATTTTTTGCTTGTCGTAGAGTCGGTCACTGTGGCATATTGGGGTCGGTTTTAAGGGGATCGGAGCCCTTTTTACCCCCAGTCGCCGACCCCACGAACCCGTCGAGCGACCCCAGTTGGAAGCCGACGGAGAACCCCAGTGCCAAGCCTTACAGATGGAGAAATTCGCCGCGCCTTGAAGCAGGTGGAGACGACAGGCAAGCAGCTTACCTTGGTCGACGGCGAGGGTCACGGGACCGGCCGACTGATCCTCGTAATGAAGCCCATGCCGACCCGCGTCACCGCGGACTGGATGGCGCAGCAATGGCGCGACGGTAAGCGCCTCAAGAAGAAACTCGGCTCCTATCCATCGATGCCCCTCAGCAAGGCGCGCGAATTATTCAATCGCGACTTCGCTGATATGATCCAGAAAGGCCGAAGCATAAAAATGGCTGGCGACACTCGACCGGGGACGGTTGCTGACCTGTTCGAGGCGTATGTAGCGTACCTCAAAGAAGGCGGGAAATCGTCCTGGAAGGAAGCTGAGAAGGGCCTCAACAAAATCGCGGATACGCTCGGCCGTAACCGCCCGGCCCGCGACATCGAGCCGGATGAAATCACGGCGATCATTCGACCAATATATGAGCGCGGCAAACGTTCAATGGCCGATCATGTACGCAGCTATATTAGATCCGCTTTCAGCTGGGGCCTGAAATCTGAGCACGATTATCGGTCCACGGCAGCGCGACGCTTCCGTCTTACCTACAATCCCGCTGCGGGCATACCGACGGAACCCAAGACAATTGGGACGCGCTGGTTAAGCGAGGACGAGTTCGTTCGCCTCTATCGCTGGCTCGAATGCCCCGACACCCCGGTTCATCCCTCCTATGCACGCGCCGTTCAGATCATTATGTTGACCGGCCAACGAGTTGAGGAAATCGCTCGTCTGCATATTGATCAATGGGACGCCAAGGAACGGATTATCGACTGGACCAAGACCAAGAATCTTCAGCCGCACGCTGTTCCAGTGCCATCATTGGCCGCTGAGCTAATCGAATCGATCATCCCTAATGAGTACGGCTGGTTTTTCCCGTCTGCCAAAGACCCATCAAAGCCCGTCAGCCATGGCACGCTCTACAGCTTCATCTGGCGCCAGCGAGATCGCGGCGTAATCCCCCATGCGACCAACCGCGACCTTCGTCGGACCTTCAAAACCTTGGCCGGCAAGGCTGGCATCCCCAAGGAAATACGCGACCGCCTTCAAAACCACGCCTTACAGGATGTCAGCTCCAAGCATTACGACCGCTGGAACTACATGGTTGAGAAGCGCGCGGCCATGGCCAAATGGGACAAGTTCGTCCGCGCCATGCTCTCCAAAAAGCGGTTGAAGGCAGCAGCATGAACCCTAAACGTCTCAAAATAGGGTTGGCAATTCTAACCGTGCTGGCTACAGCGACCGTCGCCAAAGCCGATCCCTGCAAGGCTATTCCGGATCGTGGTCCGATGCCGTCCTATCTACACCGCGGCGCGCACTTCTCCGGTCCCGTGGTATATGTCGGTGACGGTGACTCTCTGTGCGTGGCTGTGGGCCAAGGGCCGGCCAACTGGGTAGAGATTCGGTTGGAGGATTTTTATGCGCCGGAACTCCACTCCCCCTCCGGCCCAGCAGCCAAAGCCGCGTTGGAACGCATCGCGATAAGTCGGAATGCAGAGTGCACCGCCAATCACCAGTCATACGACCGGGTGGTCGCCACCTGCCGGATCGGATGGCGGTCCATCGGAGATATGCTGAAAGCCGCCGGAATCGTTGAGGGCGGCAACGTGCACAAGTAGGCCAAGCGTTAGTATAGCCTTTGGCGCCGTTTATACGCCCCCCGCCTTGCGACATCGAGCTGGACGAGTTCGACAAAGGCAGGCAGTGACGCTTCCGGAGCTACCAATTCGCATTACCCTGCTGCGCCCGGAAGAAAGAGCATTTCCGGCCAGGAAATCGGCCGCCGGAGCGTAGACGCATGAGAAAAGATGCTAGCGTCAAATGCCTGTTTAAGTTGGTCCATCATCACCTCAGCGCCATCAGTCGCTGACCCCGCACCAAGCGAACTTTTGACCGTGAGTGTGTTCATCACCTTTAAGAGTTCCCAATCTCTCAAGACTTCGATCTTCCCGTCCTTCTCCGTCACACCGAATATCAGCCTATGGACGAGCGAGCCGGTCCCGGTAACTTCGTCTTCAACAGCCAGGATCAGCACCGGACGGTCGAGCCCCTCGACCGAGGCGACTCGTGTTGGGATGTCTTGCGCATCGTCGAGGGCGATGTCGAACAGAGGATGGCCGATCCCTAGAACCCTAGAGGCAGCATTGGGGCCTCGGAGGCTGCGGTCGAAAACCAGTCCCTCGTACTTGTCCCGGAGCGCGTAGCTGCGCGCCTTCCAATCATCGGGGGTTCGGATCTCCAGACCATCATCCCGCCGGAAAATCCGGCGCCCATGCCTGCCGACAGTTTGGATGAAGAACCGCTCTAGGTCGGGAAGGTCGACCTTCGGCAAGTCTCTTCCGACTTGCTGAAAATCAAACCTCGACACGGAGCCCAAAAGCTCGCGCACGGTTTCAACCACGTCACGCCCACCGAGAGTGGAGGTGGCACGATCGAACCAGCCTCCCAATCGCTCGCCAGAAAGCCCTTCGCTTCCTGAGAAAAGCTCGTTGAAGAGTGAGTTGCCAGCCATGCCTATGACCAACTGCGAAATATCCTCCTGTTCCTCCATCACCGAGGAGAGAGCGGCCTGAATGCGCTCCAGCTTCGCATTGAGCAAATCCCAGATGCGGGCCTCGACTGTCTGTGGGTTTCGCAAAATGTAGACCGAGACCGGCCGCGTCTGGCCATAGCGGGATAGACGCCCGACTCTCTGGTGGAGCCGCATCGGATTCCAGGGCATATCCGCGTGCACCAGCACGGCGCAGCGCTCTTGAAGGTCTATGCCCTCGCCGCCAGCCTCGGTGGACACAAGAAACCGCACTTTCCCCGCATTGAAGGCATCCGCAGCGTGCTCGCGAGACTGGCTGACAGTCTTTGCCGAGCCCGAGGCCTGCTCAATGCCATCCAGCCGTTCATCCCCGTTGATGAACGTAGCCGAACCAAACCCGAACCGGCGACACAACGCGTTGATGATAATGGCTTGGGTTGCCTTGTATTCCGTAAAGAGCAGGATCGGCTCGTCCGGGCCAAATTCCTCTCCTATCATCTGAAGCAGGCGCTCGATCTTGGTCTCTCGGATAATAGCGTCGGCGAGAGCGATCAGTTCGTCGAGACGCTGTATCTCGTCCTCCATAAGCAAGACGGCAGCAGAACCGGGAAGCGCTTCTTCGGCTTCCGACAAATCGTCAAAGGTCGCCTGCTCGTCATTAGGAAGTAGGACGGACTCATTTGAACGGCCAACGAGGTTCGCAAGCATCGTTCGACGTTTTCGGAGCGCATTGCGGATCGCCGCGATCGAACTGGCAGCCAACTTCTGTAGCGTGATCAGCACGAGCATCCGTGCTGTCTGCGAACGCCCGTCAAGGGTCGCGGCATAGGCCCGGCCGTCGATGACGAACTCGCTTAACGTCCGATAGAACTGTGTTTCATCGTCGCTATATTGGTATTCCCGGTTGAAGACATTAACAGGCTTGAAGAGTTTCTGCCCGTGGAGATCGGTGACAGTCGCCTTGTTGTTTCGGACCATGACTTTGGAAAGCTGAGAGAGCTGTTCCAGCGGGTCACGCTCCGGGTCGAAGAGGTCCGGCCGCACGAGGCGCATCAAGCCGAAGAAGCCATAGTCCTTCCCGCGATGCGGAGTTCCGGTGAAAAACAGAAGGGAGTTGATCTTACCCCGCTCCTGAAGGTCGGAGACAAGACTGTATGCCAACGTCTCTCCGGCGCGTTCATCCACGCTAAGGTGGTGAGCCTCATCGACAATGATCAAATCCCAGGGATCGGCGTTGAGTAGCCTTTCCCGCGCGCCCCGACGGTCATCTCTCAGCGTATGGAAGGATGCTGCCACCATCGAAGCTGTCGCCCAGAAATCGCCGCGCACCGTATCTGCTTCCGTGACATAGCGTTGGAGTCGTATGTCGAACATATCCTTGAGGCGAAATTGCCACTGCGGGACGAGCTTTGCGGGCGCGAGGATCAGCACCCGGCGCACGCGCCCGGATGCGATCAACGGCATGAGGACAAGGCCGCATTCGATCGTCTTGCCCAGCCCTACATCGTCAGCGACAAGCCAGCGGAATGGCCATTCCTGGGTTACTTTGCGGCAAACCCATAGCTGGTGCGGAAGCAACTGCACGCGCGAGCGGGAAAACACGCCCCACTGGTCATTGACCGATCTAATGGCAAGTGCCTGGGCACGGATCACCGCGTCAATGGGATCTGCGTTCGCACCTTTTCGGAGAGCCGAATAGGGAGAAGGTATCTCGGCAATTTCGCTTGTGAGAACCTGCTCAACAGTCCCGCCGAAACGGACGACGGCCGTGGCTCCCAAATCAACCACGACGCGTCCATTACCATGGCGAGGATGGTGTACGGGAACGCCTGCGGCCAACAGTCGTGCTTCAGTCATTCGCCATACCCCCCTAACTCGCCGTCGCTCTCCCGCTCATCGTCATCCGTGACGAGGTCTGGCGGAGCAGCGCCAACATCAGCAAAGCACGTTTCCAAATCATCCCGGTGTTTGTGCCGGGTAATCAATTGAAGCGGAAGATCGAAGTCACCATCAAACCGATGGTCGTCTCCCAGATGTCTCGTTACGAAATCACAGATCGTCCGACTAGCTTCCGTGTCCGGCCGCTCGCGAACCTCAGCGCCCAATTCATTCAACAGGACGCGGACACGCTTGGATGGAGCCCAAACATAAGGAATCATCAGATGCTCATCGCAAGACGCATAGGCACCGTGCCGCACCATTTCACGAATCATCCAGTTCATACCGATACCGAGAGAACGGTTAATAGGGGCAGCCTCGATGGAAAGACGCATGGCCGGTGGCCAGTAGCTCGGCTGCAAGGCGCCATTGAGAGAAATGACGCCATGCTCTTCGATAATTCTCGGTAGCTTGACCGTAACCTCGCGATACTCGTCCAACCAGCGGGCAATGGAATACAGATCGACGAATGTCCGTCGCCACATCAGATATTGCTGATCGAAATGATAGGGTGCGCTCCAGCGTTCTAGCCGTTCAAGCCATGAGTGCACCTCATCGGGCGGCCGCGACTCGGACAGTTCTTGCCACCAGCCTTCTCTGAAGCCGGCTTCGACAAAGCTCTTGTGTTGCTCGTCCTGCGCTCTGCCAAATGACTGAAAGCAGGCCAAGGCGAACATCGTAAACCATGCCGTGCGATCCTGTGACCCCCGAAGCTGCGACGGCGAGAAATCCCTTGGGTAGGCCCTCTCCACGTATGCGGCGCGGAGGCTAGAGCCCTCGGCGCGCCACCATGAGTGGATTGCCGTTAGAACCGTTGCAGGCTCAGGTGGGGGAGCCTGAATAGACATTGGCGACAAGAAGGCATCTCTGCCCTGGATGGCGTACAGGAGATCGTCCTTTTCCTTCTCCGTCCATCCGGAGAGCAGCGGGCTGATCCGCAACTGTGACGAAGGCCAAGGTAGCCAGCCGGGTCGCTGGCGGCCGATCTCATCACCCAATTCCCGGCCTTGGCGCCCCTCAATGACGTATCGGAGCGCTGCCGCTTGCCGGTCTTGGTCGTCGTCCGGGATTTCCGCTGTCCAGCCCCGGAGATCACGCGCTTGAGGGCCGAAGCCCGTTCGTTCGCGGGCGACTCGGAAAAACTCCAGTGCCGCGCCTGTGTATTGCCTGTCCAGCAGATGCTTCGCGGGCGCAAATGCGCACAACCTGAGCTCTTCGGGGTCCTCGGCGGCCTCGGGACTAGGAAGCTGGGCTATCCGCCAAGCCCCATCCTGTGCGAGGAACAATGCCTGCCTGGAAACGTCCAGAATTTCGTGAAGCTCGTTATCAAGCGGCGCTTCCCGAATAGATTGTGATGTAAGGGCAAGGCCGAGGGCTTTCGCCAAATCTGCACTGACATGCTTGTCCTCGCCGATCTGCTGGCGGAGAAGGCTCGAAAAGCGAAGGGGGCGAATATTCCCGAAACCGAGCTTGCGCAATTGCCCAGCTATATCGGATGATACCGTTCGGTCTCGTAGCTCCGTGGTGGCCGGCCAATCCTGTACTTTGGCGAGCATGGAAAGATCCGATAACGCGCCATCAACGAAAAAGGCCGCTTGCGACGCCTTTATCAACTCAGCGAATGGAGGCGGCAGGAGGGTCGGCACGACCTGGCGCTGTTCTATGAGGTGGCCATATCCCCGACCATCGGCGTGCAGGTGCCGGGCGAGACCGTCGTCGAAATCCGGCGCGAGAACATCGAATAGGCGGGACCAGAAGGTGCTCCACGCCGCCGTTCTAGAAGTGTCCGAGCCATCCAGGTCAAGGCTTTCCGCGAACCCGCGCCAGTCGGCGTCCGCGAGATCGTGCAATTTCAGAAGGCGGTCCCCTAATGTCCGTCCTAGTGTTCGGAATCTCTCCGTCTGATCAACAATCGAGCCGGCCAGTCCTGTCCGTCCTGGATCGACAGCAAAAGGACCGTTGAGCAGCCAGCCAGAGCGAGACGGCACCTCAAGCGGGGCCAGGTTCCAGAGTCGATTTAGATCGTCGGGAAATCTAACTGGTCCGGCAGCGCCAATATGCAGTAGAAGGGCAAACCCGAACGACAGATCGAACCGCAGGGCACGCTCGCGCCGTCCGCCTGACACGGAAATGACCCTGATCTGGCTCTCGCCGAGAAGCGGCAAAGACGTGCAATCTACGCTCGTGGGAACGTCGCCATCGATCTCGATGCGGCGAATGGTGCGGGCGAAGGCAGGTAACCACGTCACGGCGGATTTAAACGCCGCCATCGCATCAGCGCCTTTGTCAGTCGTATCTGCTAAAAGGGGAACTTCGATAACGGTCGCCTTTCGACCGCCTGCGGCCTTTCGTGCCTCCGCTATGTCGATGCCTTCCGGCCATGGCGTCGGCAAAAAGCCGCCGACCGTGCGTAAGGCGATGAAGCCGCTGGCGATGCCGATGCCGTCCGACAGCACATGGACGCTCTTGAAGCCCAAGCCAAACTTGCCGGTGAGATCGTCTCCGGGGCGTTTCTCGGAGAAATTCATCAGCAGCATATTGAGCAGGTCCCGGTCGTGGCCGGCGCGACGCCCCTCCTCCGCGTCATGCCCCATGTGATTGATCGGGCGGCCCCAATGAACAACACGAAATCCACCTGGGCCGCCCGGTAGCTGCTCCACCCGGAAACAGGCGTCCGATGTAGTTTCACAATGCTGCCGATAGGCATCGTCGGCGTTCTGGAAAAGCTCGAAGAGAACCCGGCTGGCGGAATATCCGAAATCTCCAATCTTGGCACGAACTGCAGACAGAAGCTCGGCTGCCAGCGTGCTGTCGGATACTTTTTTCCATAGCTCCGCTTTCAGTTCTTCCATCTTCTGAGCCGATGCGGAAAGGTGATTGAGGTGGCTTTCCTCAGCTTGATATTCGCGTAGCGCCTTCTGTGTGAGGTAGTCAGTGGGGAGCTTCAACTCAGCGAGAATCGTTGGGAGCCGGTCCCGAAGCAACCGTTCAGTTTCCTCAATCGTCGATTGATCTACCTTAACCGCCCTGTCCAACACTTTCCGCAACGCCGCACGCTGGCTTTCCATGCCGAGCCACAGACAGTCCGCCGCGACTGTCTCGACAAAGCGCCGGAAGATGCCGCTGGCTTCTTTCTGACCATATACGCTCGGATCGACGTCCCTGACTGGCAGCGTGATCAATGACCGCACTTTATTATCGGTGCCCCAGATGCGCTCATGGCTCTTGTGCAAATTCCCAACGAGAATTCCGTTCCCAGGAACACCCAACGGTGCGTCGAACACGTCCCCCGACAGGGCCACCGCGTGCACATGCTCGCCCGCAACTAGCTCGATCAAGAAACGGCGTTGATCGACCTCGTCCGCCAACGCGTTCGGGTAGAGGATTTCTCTGGGAAAGTGATTGTCCAGGTCGGCCCAAAGGGTATCGACATCGGCGGTCGCGTCGATCACCCATTCGTTAGCCAGGTGCCGGAAAGCCTCGCTCCGGCCGATCAGTCCGAGATAGACGATCACTAGGTCAGACGGTACGCGCCCCCGCCATGGGCCGAGGAACGACCGATGCTGGTCTGCCCACTGGGCGTCCAATGCGGCCAGGTCGACATTCCCGATCTCCCCCCGGCGATGATCGGTCGGAGACGAGTCATGAACTTCATATCCGGCGCCACGCCTCTCGACAGGTGATGCCTCACGCTTTCCAAGCGTGGATGCGTAGTCCCGCGCCAACACATAATTCGGATCGAGCCCGTCACCGCCTTGGACGACCTCCCGGCCGCTGCGCCAGTTTCCGGCCTCGGTAGGAACCAGCGTTCCGCCGAACACTCGACGGCGGCTTTCTTCCGGCCAACGCGTGACGATATTGAATCCGTGGCGATAGACCCTGCGGGCCGCCTCGCCTCTCCGCCCGTTTTCCTCCGCCAACGCCGCGAGGTAGTCGAGGTGGATTCCCGCCAAATCAGCGTCGGAGGACTGCATCTCCGCGAAAGCGGCGACAACTTGCATCGTGTCGCCGCGATCAGTTTCCGAGGTCAGAACCGCCGCCAGCAGCGGCCAACCCGGCAACCCGACATCGCCTCCGTCTTTCGCCAAGATCGCGAAATCGTCTATTGGAAGGTCATCAGCCGTTCCAAGGCAACCGATGATCCCCCCATCATCGACCATCAGCGCCAGGGCCTCATATGACGAGCGCCTGTCCGGCAGAACCCATCTTATAAGCTGATCGAAGCCGCGATGCGCGCGCACGTCGATGGCCAGCCTTGCAGCGGGTAAAAACGGGGGCGTCTCTCCATTATTTAAGAGAAGTACTCGTGCCGCTTCATCGACCGCTGGTGGAAGTGCGAGGATATCCAGCGGCTTGACCGGGTGACCATCGGCAAAAAGCCAAGACCTGACGCGCAGTCTTTCAATTATGGGTCCATCGGGCGGAGATTGCAACCCGGCGAACGCGTCCAGTATCACGCCACGAAGGCTGTGTGGATCACTGCAACTAAGCGCAACATCAATCTGGCTTTCCGGCGACCATGCCCCAATAAGCTGTCCTTGCCGTTCCCGAGCCTTCTGGCTTTGGCATGGCCGGACGATAGAAACGACTGCCCGCAACGGTTCAGGCACAGGCCATTCTTTCGTTTCGCGAAAGATGCCCTTTCCAGCCCCAACTGTCCCGTCCTGCCTTTCATGGATAGGCAATAGGATCAGCAGATCATCGGGCAGTCCGGCCTCAAGGATGGCTTCCCGCTCTGATACATCAGGGCTGAGTTGCTCGATGGCGGCGATATGCTTCTCGAACAACGCTTCCAGATTGGTCGCGTCGAGCACCTCAATACGAAGATGGTTTCGTTGCGTCCTAGACAGCCCGTCAGCAATGCCGGTCGGGACAAGAAATTCGTTTTGGCTCCGGCTAATCAGAACCGTGGCAATCCGCTCTATCCGTTTTTGATTCGGATCGAGCGTCCAAAGTTTCGATACTGAGTATCCCGCTTCACGAATACCGACGCAGAGGCGCCTAGCGGCTGCTGGATCGTCTTTATTGTCGGCTCCAATCTCATCGAGTAGCCGTTGGCGGGCGTTCTCTGGGCCAAAGCTCATGGCTTTATTGATGAGCGAGAGAGCAGCCTCCTTGCCCGCCGACTGAAGTGCGAGCTTTGCTTCATCTCGAAGGAGTGGCGTCGCGCCGCTGTCCACGATCAGTGGGGATACGTCCGGTAATGCCTCCACGATCAAAGGCAGCCATGTGTTCGCCTGAGGCGAACTTACGAACAAGAGTCCGGCTCCGGCGCGTTCAACGAGCGTCTGGAGCGATAGCACAACTGGGCCCTGGACACGGACATCCCGCACCCGCAGAACCTTGATGGATGCGAAATCACGGTCACGCGCCAGTTCGGAGATATTCCGCTCGGCCTGAGCGAGCAGCGCCAACGCGGCGGTCGCTGCTTGATCCGCCTGATCGCCTTCAATCAGTGGCTCAAGTGCGGTGAGCAACGCCTTGAGATCGTTGTCGGATAGCCGTGGAGGGCGTCGCCCATCATCGAGCCATTCGCCGCGAACGGGCAGGATATTCGCAGGGGCAGACACCAGCGCGCGCAGGACCTGCCGGTTTTCGACAGATGGGGGAAGCGGGAACAACGCGCCATCTGGAACATGGGCAAGAACCAATTTAATAAGTTCGGACGGAGCGAGCGCCTGAGTTCCCGCCATGGCCGCGCGCAAGGCCGCGACCATATGCGCCCCGATCGCGGAATACAGGGCATCGCCGAGCATCGCCATATCGAGGAAATCGACGAGAAGTCGCGCGAGATCGCGCGCTTGGAATGCACGCGGCGAAAGTCCGGAAAATACCGTGCCGAGGTCTGCCCCGGTCCAGCGTATCGGCTGCGCACTCAGCGCCGCGCGGGGATCAACGACGAGGTGAGCATCGTTTGAATCGGCCCATGCGCCGATGGGGCCAAACAAATCCACAATCCGTTGAGGGGTATCCGCCACCGAGGCCGGCAGCGGCCGGAGGGTGCCCCCCGACGGAACGACACGCCAAACTATGGCCGACCCGTCGAGCACACGCACCAACGCATGTTGTCGGCAAATGGCGTCGCGGTTGCGCCGAAACCAGTCATGACGTGCGAGCGCCAAAACAACCTGAGTGAGTTCCGACGATGTCACCATCGCCTTGCCAAGCGCGTCTCTCAGCAGAGCCGGCAGGAGCGGAAGAACCACGGAGTCACGAAGTTCGCCATTCCACGCGCGACGCAACGCCGTAGCATCGACAGGCACGCCAGTTTCGACACCAGCGTTAAGCCCTTCGATCTGTCGTCGGCCACTGTCGAGGAAGAAATAGCCGTGCAGAAGGAGGCGAAATTGGCCGAGCTCACCACCGTCGTCGAGCGGGATGACGATACTGGACTCATCGGAGATCGGCAGGAACACAGCCCAAGAAATGCGTAGCTGCGCCGGCTTGGTGTGCGCAGTTCCCTTGTGGGGGATACGCATCAGAGTCGCGGCCCCGTGCGGCTCTCCCTTTTCCGGAACGGGTTGTGGGCTCGAAACGGTTATCGTTTGCGGCCAATGCGGGGTGCGTCTCAGTTCCGCAAGACGGCCGTCAATGCCCACCGTTTCAAGCCCGACAAATGACGCTGTTGATCTCTCTGGCGTAGCTTCGATCTTGCCGCCAAAGGCGTGAACGCCCTCGCCCAAACGGTTCGGCCCAACGAAACGACCCTGCGCTACGTTGAGTTTCAACCTGCTGCGAGGTTCACCGTTTTCTAGAATTTCAATCAAACTCATGTGGCGCAGCGTCGTCAGGACAGCCTGCAAATCGTCAGGTCGGATGAGTTCCCTGATCGTCTCTGATGCCGATGGCATATTGCTGGAAAAACCAACCCCTGGGGCTGGTTGAATACCATCCCGGCGCAGCGGCAGCCAAAGAACGAGGCAGCGATCTGGGAAGTCTGAGACGACCTTACCTCCCAAAAATCCGACATCGGCAGGCTCGAGATCCTCCCACTGCCGACTGATATTGCCTGCTACATCCACTTTCAGGAACGGGTTGACGACCGTGCTGAAGGCATCGCCGTCTTCCCTTCGGGCGTATACGATAAACGCATCGCAGAGGTGAAACACGGCCTTCTGGCCGAAACCAAACTTACCGATCGCCGCATTGTCGGCGGCTTTGCTACTCTCGCCAAAAGACGTAATTCCGCTCTCGTCCTGCCTGCGGAAGAAGCCATCATTCACCACCAAGAGACCCGGCCCACGCAGCAGCGGATTCACCGCGTTTGGCCAGCCAGGCAGTGCGTCGAGCCTGAATCGTTGGGCTTGCGCATCGTCGGCGTTTTGCAGCAACTCCTTGAGGATTGGATAGCCGGAATCGTACCGATCCTGCAGATTGCTCTTGATCTGGTTAACAATCGAGATTGGAGAAATGTGAAAATCAGGCATAGGCGTAGTCCACTTTCGGCTCTTCACTCAAGAGCAGCCGCCTGAGCCGCGTCAGTATATCGGTGCCGTTCGCCACGTCGATGCTCGCAGTCTCCAGGCTGGTTTGATGTCCCGTGATTCGATGACGCGCATGAACCAAATCTTCTGGGCCAAGGCCCATGTGATGGGGATAGAGCAACGTCAAGCGCGGAGCACGATAGAGCTGCGCGTACGCCATCATCTGATAGACGTCCGCTTGCGAAACCCCTTGCTTGGGGTCATCGATCCGAGAGGAAATTCGCTTCCACTTGGTGTCGATGACGTGGGTGATCGCGGTGCCTCGGCGAATCAGGATGTCGGGCTTGGTCTGGAAGAGCCCTCTCTCGCTATCCTGGGCGCTCAGGCAGAACAGGCGCCCGCCTTGCAACGAGACGGTGAGCCCGGTTCCCGCCAGTGCTCGAGCAATCAACCGCCCGACATACTCTTCGAACAGCGCGTTCATCTCGAAAAGCATCGCTGTGCCTTGACCTGCGCCACCCGTGGTCGTCTGATAGCGGTCCTGCAAAAATAGTCGGGCCATAGCGAAGAGGTCCTGCCATGACCGATTGGTGCGATCGATGACAACCTCATCCCAGCGCAACCCTGAAAGCGGCACATCGACGATGTCGGCATAGACGAAGGCCAACTCGCGCAGGCGTTGCTGGTTGGCACTGCGCCGCGAGACGCGAAGAAGGCGAAGCACCGCCGCCTTCATGATCCGGTTCAGCGCGATGTCTTCGGACAACAGATCGAACCGACAGGCAAGGCGCGAGGGGTTGATCGCATGGTGAGTGAACTGGCGGGTAATATCGAGCTGGCCACGCAAGTTAGGCAAGTCCTCCTCGTGATCGATATATCGGCGCGGCATCCCCTTGCGCAGGGCCGCGGTCAGCTTTTCGCAAAATATGCGGATCAGGATTTCGAGAAGTGTCTCGCGCTGCCAGGCAAGATCAGTGATGACGCCCAAGTCAATCTTGAGATCAAACGCGACAGCCAGCATATGGACCAAGCGTTTACGGATCGCTGCGTTCTGATGATCGGGCGTTTCACCGGGCACCACGTCGATCTTTGGCAGTATCTCCAGGCTTGCATCGCCTGCGGCAAGAATCCCGACCACACCACGAGCGCGTAGGGCCTGCCGACCATGTTCGAGCACCCCGCTCCCGCCGCGGCCAGCAAAGACCGAACGCGCCGCTAGACCCGCCAGCCGGTCGGCATGGTGGACCGGGATCTGCCCCTCGCCGTCCCCGTAGGCGAGCTTGTCCCATTCTCGAACCGTATAGGCGGGCATCAGGCTGCGAAATCCGAGAAGTCGAAACTGGCCTTAACACTCCAGCGCCACTTGTCCCCGCCCAGTTCCTCGTCGACGAAGCCGGCCGGTGCCTTTAGCCTTTTTGCTTCGAGGAAATGGGCGCCGTTGGCACCGTTGGTACTATCGTTATCGCCGAGTACAGCAGCGACTTTCGACCAATCCTCATAGAAATACTCCGCCAGAAGCGGGATTATCTTGTGGCGCATGACGTCCTCAACATCAGCCCGGTTGCGGCAGCCGGTGAAATAAGCGTGGCCGATCTGGTGTTCGCGATCGAAGAGAAATTCGATCCGCTCGTTGAGCGTGTGCAGCAGCTTGCACAGATTGATCCCATCGAAATTTTCGGCGTTAAGCTGCCTTGCCGTTAGCGCCCGGCGCAGTTTCTCCACGTCCGGCATCAGCTCGCAGAAGGTGAAGCGGCGGCGCAAGGCGGTATCGAGCAGCGCAATCGAGCGATCCGCCGTATTCATTGTGCCGATAATGTGAAGGTTGGCCGGCACACCGAAGCTGGTACCGGAATAGGGCAGCCGAACCCTAACCTCGTTTTCGCAGCCGAGCCGCTTGTCGACTTCGAGCAACGTGATCAGCTCGCCGAAGACCTTGGATATATTGGCTCTGTTGATCTCGTCGATGATCAGGACATGCGGTCGCGCTCCCGCTACTGGGCGCTCGGCATTGGGGTCGATTACCACGGCTTCAAGCGCATCCCAGTCGATCCGGTCTGGATCGAGCCTATAGGCCGCCTGGCGGCGAAAATTCCGTGCGTAGAAAGGCCCGCGCTCGGCACCATTGTCATCGCGCCATATCCATTCGACTCGACGCCGATGCGGGTGGACCGCTGCATCAGCATCGAAATAATACTCGCCGCTCACACGGCCAAATGCGCGATAGCTGTCGCGGCCATCAGAGATGACAACATAGTCACCTACCTGTAGGCCGGACCGGAAAGCGTAAAGCATCTCGATGTTGGGGTCCTTGCCGGATGCGTCAGGGTCCTTCTGGTCGTTCCACGCCTTCCGAATTTCCTCGAAATCGTCGAAGCGCTCGTCGGACCAGTCAATGTCACCACCCCAGCCTAGATGGATCAGCCCGCCATCGAGGCCTTCGCGGATCCGATCTTCCTGACTGCCGCGCTGGCCGAGAGCGATCTTATAAATTGCGCGCGAGCGGTCGAGCCGCTTGGCCGGCGCATCGCCGGTGTCGAGACGCGCTCTCTCGCTGATGATCTTGAAAACGCCTGCATGGGGCTTGAGACTGAAGCCACCCGAAGTGCTGGCGACCTCGTCATCACCTTCCTGTTCCAAACTGGTCGTTGGCCGCAGCCCCTCGACGAAATCCTCGTAAGAAAAGGACTGATGGAAGGTAACGAACTCGATCCGGCCTTCGCTGGCGAGACGGCGATATTCCATCATCACGGCATCGCGGTTTTCGCGAAGTGGATCGGCCACCACATCGCCCAAACAGAGCCGCACCGCTTCCCAAGCGGTGGCATAGGTCTTGCCGGTTCCCGGCGGTCCGTAAAGGATGAGATTGGTGGCAGCGGGCATAGCTGTGGCGGGTGCAATCGTCATGGTCGGGTGCCCTTTTGCCGAGGCGAGCTGATACGTGAAAACGGTGGAACTGCTGGGATTGGGCAAGGTGTTCGTCGGCGGTGGGACCTGAGCGAGTTGCTGGAATTTCTCGCTCCCGAGCGCGCTACAGATGGCTGGATGCCGGTCGAGCAGTCCCATGTCGCGGCCGAGATCCCCGGCGCGGATCGCAACCTCGCTGGCGCCCTTCTCACGGGCAGGTTCGACATAATAGTTGCGTGCGCATAGCCGGATGCGGTCGGCATCGCCGATCAGATGCGCGTACCGCTCTGGCGGCGTGACCGGCGCATCATCGCTATCGACGATGATATAGCCGGCATTGTGGAGTTGGGCGGCGGCATCGGCCTTCTGTCCCCACCCCCCATTAAGCTGTGTCTTGTCGCGCAGGAACCCAACAATCGGCTTGGACGGGTAAATCCGGCTGGGCCGGTCACGTGTCGAACGGACCCAATAGTCACGCGGCTCGCCAAATACATCGAAAATAGAGCTATGCGCCTTCGACTGGCGGTAGCTGTCGTAGGCATCCATCGCCGTCTCGACGGCTTCGCGCGAAAAGGCCGCCAGGTCCTCGTCCTTATAGTTATGGACGATCCAAAGTGCCCCTTGCACATCTATCATGTCACGCGGTGCCAGGCCTCGATCAGCGAAAGCGCTTCGAACCGCCTTCATGAAACGCCGTTCGTCGCGATAGGTGTCAGCCATAGACGGATGATCAGGAAACCGGCGACCGACCGCTTCTCGCCAGAGGTCCTGACGCACGGAGTGGCGGATATAAATGCCATCTTCGGGGGAGAGATGCAGGAACAGGAATTCGGCTATCTGGCGTGCCGGGTCTGGCTTACCGTCTGGAACCGCTGCGATCCATGCCTGGACGAAAACCTCCAGGGCAGCCGCGTGGCCGTCTGGCGTACCGAGCGCGGCGTCGACCAGCGTTCGCAACGCTGGCCAGAGCTTTTCGCGATCAGCGTCACCTTTCGACGACATCGGCCAATAGGCGCGCCAATCCAGCAGATTGCTTTTGACGAGTGCGGCGTTGACCGCGTCAGCCAGCGCCTGATCGGAATCGGCCTGTGTGATCGCGGCCTTCAGCTCGGCTGCGATTTGCAGCTTGTAGGTCCGTTCCGCCTCGTCAAATAGCGGGTCGGGTCGATCGAAGCGGTCGAGCGCGGGAAAGAAATGACGCAACTGTTCGATCCAGCGCGTGACCGCTGCCGGATTGAGCACCAGTTCATCGTCGGACCGCAACAGCACGCCGATAAGCCGACTCAAAGACTCAGCGTTGTCTATCCGCACGACAAAGCAGTCAGCATCGCCAAAGGACCAGTCGCGGCTAAGGGCAGAATGCCGCCCGCCATCCTTAATACCGCTTTGATAGGGGCGCACTTCGGTGGCAAAGCCGTTGGCTTCAACCAGATCGCGCCACTTCACATCAAGAAAGACATTAGCCGGACTCTGAATTTCCCACAGCAGACGCTCGCCTGCTCCAAATTCAAAGGATGCCATTTTCTTGGTGACGCCTTCGCCGGGGCGCAGCCCCGAACCTCGAAGCACATCGAAAAGCGCCCGTCGCAGGGCTATGGGGCGTTCCTGCTCATTTTCATCGAGGCGCGCCTCAAAATTCGTCCACATTCAAAGAACTCCAAACTCGGGCAATGCGCACAGGGTATTGACGAGGCGCATTTGTTCGACAGTGTCGCATTTGGCTTCGCGCAGCCGAGGTGAGCCGAACACGAGCGCCAGGCCTTTGGCCCGCGAGACGGCGACGTTGATTCGGTTGAGCGAAAACAGGAAATCCATGCCGCGGGGCGTTTCCTCGACCGTCGACGCGGTCATGGAAACTAGGCAGACTGGCGCCTCCTGCCCCTGAAACTTGTCCACCGTCCCGACACGGATAGCGGCGGGCAAGGCATCCTGTAGGGCGTTGACCTGAGCATTGTAAGGCGCGACGACGATGATGTCGGCCGGACATACGGGGCGCGTTGTCCCATCTTTGTCGGTCCAAGTTCCCCTCAGCAGATCTGTGATCGTCGCCTTAATGGCAGCGACTTCCTCAGCCGCGACCTGGGCGTTGCCCTCATGCGTGACCGGTACCCAGAAAGCGCCGGCCTCGGGACCGCCTGTCCCGCCTATAGCTTGGACGGCAGTATCAGGAGCGCTGGTGAGCCGGCCTTCATAGACCTGCCGCGATATGAACGCGCAGACATCGGGATGCATCCGGCGCGAAGCCGGCAGGAAAATGCCGCGATCGGGCGGGATCGTGGCATGATCGCCCAGCATCCATTCCAGGCAAGACAGGTTTGCCGGATAAGGATGCGCACCCTGGATAACCTGCGGCAATTGACGCGGATCGCCGACCAGCACGATGTTGCGCGCACACCGACCCATAGCGACCATATTGGCCAGCCCAACCTGCCCGGCCTCATCGACGAACAGCCAATCGAGCGCCTGCTCCTGTTCGGGGCGGGCAAAGAAGAAGGCCGTGCCGCCCACCACATGGGCGCGGTGCCATATAGGATCGTCATTGGCGGTGGAGCGGATGACATCGATAAAATCGTCGGAATAGCCGTCCTCGCCGCTCCCGACCTTATGAGCGATGCACAGGCCACGGACAGGGTCGCCATCGTCCTGCGCCGCGACGCATCCCATCAGCACATTGCGGATGGCCTCATGACTGTTCGAAGTAACACCAACGCGGTAGCCCTGGCGCACCAGCGACAAGATTGCCCGTGCGGTGACATAGGTCTTGCCGGTTCCCGGTGGCCCCTGGATCGGCAGCACAGTGCCGTCCATGGCTGCAATTGCCGCGATCGTTCCCGGTAGCGGATCAGCGCCATTCAGTAGATCCGAGCGAGCGCCTGTCACAAGACGCGGGGCGGCGCGCGCCAGAAGATCATCGATCGCTGTCAGGCGGCGGGCACCGCATTGATCCTCGATCACGTCATGTAACGCCGCGGCAATGACGTCCGTATTCAACGGCCAGTCGGGATGCAACGTCAGACGGTCAGCCAAAAAATGGGCTTTACGGGGACCGACCTTGAGCGTGACGATCCGCGTGGTTCGATCCAGTTCCTCAATGCTAACACTGGCCGGTGGCCCATCGAGGACCGGGACAGTTGCACTTCGACCTGCACGCAGCTTGGTTTCCTGCTGCGGAAAGCGATAGCGACGCATCGTCGAGCGTTTGACCGGTTCTGCGGGGTCGATGGCTTCGAGACCCGCCAACGCATCGAGATCGTCGATCAGGTCATCCTCGTCCTTGCCTGCGCTGTCAAAAACCGCCCATTGCGCCGGCTTGGCTTCGCGTTTGTGAAACTGGCCGAGATTGAACAACATGTCCTGTCGGTCTGGTGGCAGGTCGGTCGCAGCGAGCTTCGCGCGCAGAGCCTGCGTTTCGGCGTCTTCCTCGACCTCCTTATCGCCGGCATCCATGGTCAGAACCGGCCACGGCGCAGCAGGCCGGATGCTGACCAGCCAGTCGCGCAACTCCTCTGTCGAGAGACAATCGATGCGGTTGTAGTCCTCGATCTCATCGAGAATCTGCTGTTCGCCCGTTTCACGCCAGTGCTCATAAGCCACGACCGATCCGCCCGCCGTTTTCACCTCCCCATCGCGTTCGCGCCCATAGAAAGCTTCCATCGACTTGATAGAGTAGTTGGCTTCCGAGCCGATGAGCGCGCCGCGCACCACGGCAAAAAGATCGACAAAGCGCCGCTCACGGAGCAGGCGGTCTAAGAAGGCCTCTCCGATCCCGTACTTGGCGGTCAGTCGCCGCAAGGCGGTGATCTCGTAGGACGCATAGTGATAGATGCGCGCTTGGGGAAAAGCGCTGAGCCTGTCCCGAAAGAAATCCAGCAACTTGGACAAGGCCATGGCCTCTGCGGCATGGTCATGCGCCCAGAAGGTATTGAACTGACCTTCGACCCAGACGCCGTGCAGATATTCAAGTCCGCCTTGGTAATGTGGATCGCCCTCAATATCGTAGAATATGTCGCCCGGCTGCGGCTCAGGCAGCAGATCGAAACCCTTGCCAGGCTCGCGCAATCGCAGCTCGAAAGCGGGCGCCCCGGTCTTGCGGGCATGTTGCAGACGGGCCTGAGTCACCAGGCGCGCCCGTGTGTTTTCAGCCATGCCGCGGATCGGATGATCCAGTTCTGCCAGCGCTTCCATCGTTGCAATGCCGGATGTCTCGAGTTTTTTGACCTGACTGCGGCTGATATTGGCAACGTTGAACAGGCTGTCCTCTGCCTTCCAAATGTTGTCGCAATGATCGCCCCAGCGGCAGAGTCCGCAATCGGCACAGGGAATCGGCCTGGTCGGGATCGGGTTGCTCAGAAAGGCCTCAAGCCGCTGGCGCGCCATTCGCGCATAGGCTTGATAGTCGGCGAGCCGCAACTGCGCCCTAGTCCCATCTCCGAGTTCGACATGGGCATATTCGGGGGCGACACCCTGAATCTCGGCCAAGAGGTCCGAGTAAAGCACCAGTTGCAGTACATGTTTGGGATGGGGACGCCGCTTGAGTTTGGTGTCGGTGACTTCATAGCTGAAGGGGCCAAGCTCCGAGGGGCGCTCGACGCGCTCGAGAAAATCCGACCAGCCACCCCAATTCTCGCCGAGCAGCGCTCCCTGGAAAACGATCTGTGGTCCTCCCGCCAGTGCGACACGCGTCGCCTCCGCGTTTTCGGCAATGTCAGACCGAGCGATCTCGACAACAGAAACGCCCGAAGCCTTCAGCCTAGCCAGATGGGCAGCCTCATGGGCATCGCCCTGTTTCTGGAGCAGAACTGCGTCATCGCTGTCATCGCGGGGCACAGGGCCTTTGCCCTGCATAAATGCGAGATCGAGCGCAGTCGCATGGGTACACCCCATGAACCGCATCAGATCTGATGCGGACAACAGTATCCGGCCTCCGTCTCTAATTCGCATAAAGGTCCCCTTCGCGAGCGCAGTCCCAACAAGAGATGCATCTCGACAGACTGCAACCTCTGACATACTGTGTGTGGGTGTCAATATCTGACATGGCTCACAATCGGGACTCGGATTTATGTCGTTTGCCAAGGCTCAGGACCTGGTCAGGCTGGCGCGGTTGGCTGCCACACGGCGGACCGGAATTTCCCTCGATGAGATCTGTGAAGAATTCGGTGTCTCCCACCGCACGGCGCAACGCATGACCGACGCGCTGGAAACTATCTTTACCAACGTCGACGCGCTGGACGGCCCGGACCGTCGGCGGCGGTGGCGCGTCGCCGACCCTAAGCTCGAACGACTCCAGCCCCGTCTGGAGACGGCGGTCGAGGCGTTGGAGATCGCCGGTAGAACGGCGCGAAGCGATGGTCGCCTGCGCCACGCCGCTGCGCTCGATGACCTACGCGACGGACTTCTGGCCCGTCTGACGCCGCGAGACGCCCGTCGCACAGAAGCCGATGTCGAAGCTGTCCTTTTGGCGATGGGATCCGTCACCCGCCCAGGCCCGAGGGTTAATCTGGCACCGGCGGTACTGGACGCGGTGATCGAGGGACTACGCGGCCCGTTCCGCTTGCGGCTACGCTACAGAAGCGAGGACTCACCCGAACGGATCATCGAGCCGCATGGTCTTCTGCTGGGGCATCGCAGCTATTTGGTGGCGCGTCAGCCGGCGCGCGGTGAAGACATACTGAACTTCCGCATGGACCAGATCCTGAGCGCCCAGACCCTGGATGAGAGCTTCACCCTGAAGCCCGGCTTTTCGCTGGAGGAATATGCAGCCCAGTCCTTCGGCGTTTACCAAGATCCCGCGCAATATGACGAGGTCATTTGGCGTTTCTCACCCCATGCGGCAGCGCGGGCGGCCGAGTTTTGCTTTCACCCGCGACAGGTTGCGGAAATGCAGGAAGATGGTGGTCTGATCGTGCGCTTTCATGCAGCCGGCTGGCTTGAGATGGCTTGGCACCTCTATCAATGGGGCGATGCGGTGGAAGTCATTGCGCCCGAGGGATTGCGTACCTTGGTTGAAAACCACCGCAGGAGCGATTTCGACTCTCTGCCATGAGACAACGGGAACAAAACGGAATGACGACCAAGACAGCCATCACCCATGCTGAGCTGAAGACCAAGCAGCGTGCAGTCCGCGAGGCTTTTCCGCAGACAATGAGCTTGCGTGTCCATCGCGCCATTAGCTGGATCGGACGCGCTGAGGCCTGCGGAGCAGATGCCGATGCTCGCTTTATCTTCCTGTGGATAGCATTTAACGCCGCATACGCCGACGAGGGCGAATTCCAAACAATCCAGCCGGGCGAGCGCGCCGCCTTCACCGACTTTTTCGGCCGGCTGATCGCACTCGACAATCAGAGGCGGATCCACGGCGCGATCTGGCAGCGTTTTTCTGGCCCCGTGCGGCTGCTGATGGACAACCGCTACGTCTTCCATCCATTCTGGCAGCACCATAACGGAATTCCGGGTTTTGAGGATTGGGAGGAGCGCTTCAAAGCGTCCTCACGTGCTTTTGCGCAGGCGTTTCAGAGCGGCGACACCCAGCGTCTACTCAGCTTCGTCTTCGACCGGCTATACGTACTGCGAAATCAACTCGTCCATGGCGGCTCAACCTGGAACAGCAGCGTAAACCGCACTCAGGTCCAAGATGGCGCCGCCATCCTAGGCTTCCTTATGCCCATTTTCGCTGATCTGATGATGGACAATCCCGACCAAAACTGGGGCAAGCCCTTTTATCCAGTCGTGCCCTGAATGCCAGGGGGTGTGCGCCAAAGTTCCCAGAGGGTCTGCTTACCCAACGGGCGCGAATCCAGTGCCGCTTGGTGAAGGCAAAATTCAGCTAACCTGTTCATATGTCCGAACCATTGGCCCGCGCTTCTATGTCAGCGCATCGTGCCATCAGTGCGTCGAACGGCTCCGCGTCATCGAAGAGTAGCCCATCCTCGACCATGCGGGCATAGTCTTCCTTAAGCGCCTTTGCACAGTCGCCGACCGGAACGAGTTGCAAGCCGCCGTTCACCGCCGTGGTGTAGTCGATCGGCGTGCGGTCGGGGGACTTCTCCTCGAAAAACATAGACTTGTGGCGCGCGACAGCGTTGGCCAAGGCGCGATCGGCGAAAGCGGCAACGGCGAAGCCGGCTTCATCCAGGCGGACAACATCGTGCCAGTGTCGCGCAAAACGATCTCCGCGCAGCCTTTCCTGGAGGCAGAAGACATGGATCGCCGTCGCCTTCTCCCAGAAGGTCCGCTCGGCGTGCATGACGCGCGGTCGTGCTGTAGGGAACACCAGTCCGTCGATCAGGCCGGCAGCATCGCAGACGACGTCGCGCAGGCTCGCCGGTTCACCCGTCGAGCGGGCGCCGAACTCCAACATGACGCTGGGCGCGACATAGCCGGACCCGGTCGCGGTCGCCTCGTAGTCTATAAAGAGTTTGTCGTCCTCGACGCGTACCGCTGCCGCCAATCCTTCGGCGGCAAGCGCATTTGCGATCACCGGCTGTGCGGCCTCCCGAACCCATGCCGGCAACCGCTTGCGGACCTCGCTGGACCAGCGCTTTTCTTCGCTTCGCGTTTTCGGCAGTCCTTCGCCATTGTCCCCGACCAGATCGGGTGCGATCGCACGAATGTCATAAGTCAGATCCACGTCCTCCGAAAACCGGTGGATGACCTGATAGGCTTTCGACAGCGAGGTGCCGCCCTTGAATACCAGATGCTCGCCAAGCGGTGCTGCGTAAAGGGTCGCGAGTGCCCACACCACCCACACATCCTTTTCGAGAAGATGGGTAGGACGGCCCGAACGGTCGGCGACGACGCCCAGCGCATCGCGCCGATCCTCGTCTGAAAGCTGGAGAAAGACGTCAGCCATAGGCCGCCTTTCCGACACTCTGCGCAAGCCATGTCGGAAACTGCGGCGCGGCGGCAACCAATTCACCAAACACGCCGGGCGGCATCTTCCGCTTCAATGCCGCCAGCGCGGCTTCCGCCCTTTCGGGGCCGAGCCAGGCCAGTGCACGTACGGCCTCCCCTGCCGGGCGATTCGCCAAGGCCAATTGCCAGCGCGGTGCGTGCCGCAATTCCACGACCTGCTTGCCCAGGTGCATTTTCCGGCTGCGCCCGGAGGTCAAATAAACCGAGCGGACGGGCACCTGCGTCGTTAGACCAAGGGCGTTCGCCGCCGCAGCGCCGTTCGAGACGATGATCTCTCCTTTTTGGGTGGCAAGCGCCTCAACCGCCTGCTCGACCGAAGGCGCGCGCGTACCGAAGCGGCTGGCTATGGGACGCAGATAAACGCCACGACCGGCACGGATGAGCTGCCCGCGCTCGGACAGACGCAACAGTGCCTGATCCACAGCGGCCCGATTTCCGAGGTGGAGCAAGCCCTTGGCGGACACGGGAGCGCCTTCGGGCAATCCCGTTGCATGGGCCAGAATTTGTTCGGTCAGCCGTGCCATTGTCTTTCTCCTGTCGGAAATATACGCGAGTTTCTGACAGTTTTCAAGGAAGCCCGTAGGAATGCGTCCGGATATGGGGGGAAGGCATTCCCCTGCGGCCGAGCCAATGTCTCGACCGACCCCTTCTGCGGGGAGACCCCGCAACGCCCCCGAGAGTGAAAGTGCGGACGGGTTTTCCGTGACGGGTTGAGGGCTGGGAGAGAGGCTCCCGGCGCCCGTTGCGGAGATCCGCGATGTCCAGAAGAACCGCCCCCACTCGCACCGACCATGACCGGGCGAGCCTCTACGACGAAATCACCAACAAGATCATCGGCGAACTGGAAGCCGGGCGCGTGCCCTGGGTCCAGCCTTGGGGATCAGCATCGGCCAAGGCCCCCCTCGCCATGCCGAGGAACGCTACCACCGGCCGGCAATATTCGGGGATAAATGTGCTGATCCTCTGGGGCGCCGTGATCCAGTACGGCTTCCCCGGCCAGAGCTGGCTGACCTTTCGCCAGGCCCTGTCGCTTGGCGGCAACGTCCGCAGAGGCGAGCGCGGCACGACCGTCGTCTATGCCGATCGCTTCACCCCGGAGGACGAAAAGCGCCGCGCCCGCGAGACCGGCGAGGAAGCTTCCGCAATCCCGTTCCTCAAGCGCTTCACGGTGTTCAATACGGCGCAATGCGACGGATTGCCGGACGATGTCGCCATTGTGGCCCCACCGCCTCCGCCCGGCCTCATAGAACCGCAGGTCGACGCTCTGATCCGGGCGACCGGCATCGACTTCCGCATCGGCGGCGACCGCGCCTTCTATGCACCTGCACACGACTATGTGCAGGTGCCGCCGCCTCAGGCGTATTTCGAGCCGATCAATTGGCACAGGACGGCCCTGCATGAGATGGGGCACGCGACGGGCCACGCCTCGCGCCTGAACCGTGATTTCTCCGGTTCCTTCGGCTCGAAGACTTACGCCTTCGAGGAACTGATTGCCGAGATCAACGCAGCCTTCTGCTGCGCCTCGCTCGGCATCACGCCCACCGTCCGCCACGCCGACTACATCGGCTCCTGGCTCGAGGTGCTGCGTGAGGACAACCGCGCCATCGTCCGCGCAGCCTCCCAGGCAAGCAAGGCAGCCGACTGGCTGCTCAGCTTCTTACCCGATGCCCATGTTGGCATGGCCCGCCATGGACAAGAGGCAGCGTGATAGGCGCACCTGGCAAAATCGGCCTGCGCAAGGCTTAACAGTCCATTACTGACCTTGCTGTAGACTTCCCCCAGCCTTTGCAGGCTATAGGACGCAGTAGGATTCAAACTCGTGATGGAAAACACCTTGGGGCCAGACAACGCCATATGGAATGATGGTGATTGGGTCAGTTGGGATGAAATCAATCAGCAAATTCAATATAAAGAGTGGCGCGCACGCTATCCCAATGCCGACCTGTCGCTCGTATCGGTCTTTGAGTCGCTGATCAGCACCGCCGAGGAATACTACCAACTCACTGGCAGACACCTGCAAGTCTACGGTGACATTGGCGAGCTTTATGGCGCGATCACCCATGGCATCAAGCTACACCGCAATTACGCCAAGGGGTCCGACGGCCGTCTTGGAAATGACTTCGTGGAAGTGAAAACTATCACGCCATTCAAGAATTGTGATGTCGTCGAGATCAATCTTGATCGCAACTTCAGCAAAATCCTGATCGTGAAGATCAACTCGGATTTTGAGGTGCGGGGCAAGTTGGTCGACCGCAAGGCCCTTCCCAAAGGCAAGGTAAGGGGGCACCGGCTACGTATCGATTGGGCGCTTGTGGAACCTTAGCCGGCGATAACAAGCCGCACTCCAATATGTGCGGATTGTATGCGGCCCGATCAATGAGATGACGTCACGCAGCGTGACGATCATGAAAACCGGAAAGGCGCAGACACAGGTTTCCGGCTTTACGCTTTTCCGCTGGCCTGGCGCTGCCCTCATAGAGTGAGAGGGCGGCGCTTCGCTTCGTGACGGGTTTGGAGGTCGAGAGAAAGGCTCCCGGCCGCCCGTCGCGGAGTAAGGAACATGGCGACTGCCATTCAGAAGATCACCCTGTCGTCGGCGCGCGACATTCCTTTCAACAAGCTGGTGCTCAGCCAGTACAACGTCCGGCGTGTCAAGGCCGGCGTCTCGATCGATGAGCTGGCCGAGTCCATCGCCCGGTGCGGCCTTATCCAGTCCCTGCATGTCCGTCCCGTCCTCGACGCCGACGGCACTGAGACCGGGATGTTCGAGGTGCCCGCTGGCGGCCGCCGCTATCGCGCCCTTGAACTGCTGGCGAAGCAGAAGCGCTTGGCCAAGACCGCGCCAGTCCCCTGCATCGTCGGCGACCCCAACAGTGACATCCTCATCGATGAGGTGTCACTGGTCGAGAATATCGAACGCGCGCCTCTGCATCCACTCGATCAGTTTCGCGCCTTTTTGGGGCTGCGCGACAAGGGCATGACCGAGGAGGCCATCGCCGCCGCCTTCTTCGTCGGCGTTAATATCGTCAAACAGCGCCTGCGCCTCGCATCCGTCTCGCCGACCTTGCTGGATATCTACGCCGACGACGGTATGACGCTCGAGCAGCTCATGGCCTTCACCGTCAGTGCCGACCATGCCCGCCAGGAACAGGTCTGGGACGCGATCAAGGATGGCTGGCAGAAAGAGCCCTATCACATACGCCGGATGCTGACCGAAACCACGGTACGGGCCTCCGACAAGCGAGCCGTCTTCGTGGGCATCGAAGCCTATGAGGCGGCCGGCGGCATCGTACTGCGCGACCTGTTCCAGTCCGACGATGGCGGCTGGCTTCAAGATGCCGCCTTGCTCGATCGCCTGGTGGCCGAAAAGCTGAAGACCGTCGCCGACGAGATCGCGGGTGAAGGCTGGAAATGGGTCGAAGCCAGCTTGAGCTTTCCTTATGGGCACGAGCATGGACTGCGGGCGCTTGTCGGCGTCACGGTCGGCCTGACCGAAGATGAACGCGCCACTCGTGAGGCGTTTCGCGAGGAATATGACCGGCTTGAAGCCGAATATTCTGAAGCCGACGAGTTGCCCGACGATATCGACGCGAGGCTCGGCGAGATCGAACAAGCGCTCAACGCCTTCGAGCAGCGCCCGTCGATCTACGATCCGGCCGACATCGCCATCGCCGGCGTCTTCGTCAGCCTTAACGCCGATGGCACGCTGTCGGTGGATCGCGGCTATGTCCGTCCCGAGGATGAACGATCCTCCGGGAGCGATGGCAGCGATGCGCCGGAGCCTGGCGGTGATACCGACGATCTGGCCACGCCTGCCGTGCAGCGCGCCGTCATCACGATTGGCGGCCAGGCTGCGGAGCCGGAAGACGATGAAGAGGAAGGCATCAAGCCGTTGCCCGAGCGCCTCGTCATCGAATTGACCGCGCATCGCACCCTTGCTCTGCGCAACGCGGTCGCCGAACATCCGGATGTCGCCATGACCATGCTGCTGCACAAGCTGGTCAGCGACACGTTCCGGCGCACCGCGCCCGCTGGCTGCCTCGAGGCCCGCGTCAATCATGTCTTCTTCTCGGCGCAGTCCGAGGAGTTGAAAGACAGCGCACCTGCGCGTGAGGTCGCCGAACGGCACGAGCGCTGGGGCGATCATGTGCCCGCCGACGATCAGGCGCTGTGGGACTGGGTGAGTCACCTCGACGATGGCACGCGGCTCGATCTGCTCGCTCATTGCGTCAGCTTCGGCGTGAACGCCCTGTTCGAACGGCCGAACCCTTACGGATCGGGTATCAGTCAGCATGGTTTGGACGTGCGAATGGCGCAGGCCGACCGGCTGGCGCGAGCGGTTGGCCTCGACATGGTGACGGCGGGCTGGAAGCCGACTGTTGGCAACTATCTCGGCCGCGTCACCAAGCCGCGCATCCTCGAAGCCGTGCGGGAGGGCGCAGGCGTGCGGGCTGCCCAACTCATCGACCATCTGAAAAAGGGCGACATGGCCAAGGAAGCCGAACGCCTGTTGGCCGACACCGGCTGGCTACCCGAGCCGCTTCGCCTGATCGATCAGGACGAACCGACCATGAACGACGAAGGCGAAGAAGCGCTCCCTGCGTTCCTTGATGACGACGAGACGCTCTCCGACGAAGAGGACGAGGCTCCGCACACCGTCGCCGCCGAATAGCGGCACGAGGCGGGACGGCTCCGGCTGTCCTGCACCTTCCTTCTCCACCCTTTCAGCCCGGCCCCAAGATCCAAAGTTTGCGCGGCGATGCCACGCGGGCTGGGCTTTCTCGTTTCAGGAGCCTGTCATGGCCGACTATTTCACCCATTTCTCATGCCTGCTCGACGTCGGCACGCCCGAGAACGCCGCCCGTGCGCTCGACCTCTACAACACGTTGTCCGCGGAAGGCGCGTCAGAGGAACCGCCCTCCGAAGGCTTTCTTCTCTCGATCCAGCCCGAGCACGGCGGCAGCCAACTCTGGATGCGAGACGACGTGACCGGCGACCCCGAGCGCTTGATCCAGTTCGTAAAGCTTTGCGCCGCCGAGTTCGGCCTCGCTGGCAGATGGGGCTTCCAATACGCCAACACCTGCTCGCGGCCACGTCTCGACGGCTTCGGCGGCGGCGCTCACGTCCTCGACCTTGCCACCGGCGAGACCGTGGACTGGATCTACACCGATGGCTGGCTCAACCAGACCATCTCCAGCGAGGGAGGTCCGCTATGAGCATCCCCGCCCATGCCCGGACCAATTTCCAGACCCTCTTGCGCGCGGCGGGCGACGGCAATCTCGCCCTCATGGAATGCCTCGACGCGGCGACGGGCAGCCCGCGCTACGTCATCTGCGCCGTGGGGCGGGACGATGGCGATTACGTCTTCACACCCTTCGGCCATCTCGCCGACGGCAATCCCTATGACGCCTATCTGCCGCCCGATCCAGGCGATCCGGAAGGCTTCGTGCGCCCCGAGCCGGGAGAGGCACCATGATCGACATCGACGCCATCTTCGCGGCGGATCGCCAAAATCCGCCGCATGAACGGTCTCTGCCCTGGCCGGAAACCAGAGGCGGCCTCACCGTCGTTGTCGAGCCCAAGCCTCATTGGGCCAGCGACATGCGGGCGTTTCGATCCGACGCTCGGGAATACTGCACCTATGCCGACTGGACCGAAAATGGCGCGCGCGCCCGTTTCTTCGGCCACGTCGATACCTGCGGCGATGACCTGATCCGCAAAGCCCGCACACTCGTCGCCTCCGAGATCGCGGACGGCCTCTGGAACTGATCCCCTCGAAAAACGCCCCACCCCGCGGTCGGGCGCTTTTTCCATGCGGTTGTCTTGAGAGTGAGAGGGCAGCCGGGACGGGTTTGAGCCGGAGCGGTCGAGAGAGAGCGCCGCGCAGGCTCGTTCCTTCCCGCTCTCCTTGAGGTTTCCACGATGACCATGATATCCGCATCCACGACGGCGACCGCCGCCGCGACGCTTCCGCTTGACCTAAATCACGAGCACGCCGACGCCATCTTCACTGCCGCCGGTCTGCTATTGTCACATCTCGAACGTAGCGAGCGTGTCGACGCCGCAGTTTTGCGTGCGGCGATGGAAACCGCCTTTGGCGCGTCGGATGCGGCCGGCGCCTGGCACTGGAAGACGGCCTATGACGCCTGCGAGGCCGCAACCGTCCTGTTTCTCCGCAAGTACGGACATACGCTTTTCCGCAAAGCCGGAACTCCGGCGGCAAGGCTGTCCGCGCTGACGAAGATCGCCGGCCTTCTGCCGACGCACACGCGGCGATCGACCGAAAGCCAGACCTTCCAGCAATTCTCGACGCCGATCCCGCTCGGCCTCGTCGCTGCCCACGCCGCGGCCATCAACGCCGCCGACCGGGTTCTCGAACCCTCGGCGGGCACCGGCCTGCTGGCCATCCTGGCCGAGATCGCTGGCGGTACGCTCGTCCTCAATGAGTTGGCCGACACCCGCGCCAGACTGCTGTCGCTCCTCTTTCCGGCCATTTCCGTCACCCACTTCGACGCGGCGCAGATCGACGATCATCTGGACCCCGCCGTCACGCCCAGCGTCGTGCTGATGAATCCGCCCTTTTCGGTTATGGCCAATGTCGAGGGTCGCGTGGCAGACGCCGCTTACCGCCATCTCGCCTCAGCCTTGGCGCGCCTGGCTCCCGGTGGGCGGCTGGTCACGATCACCGGCGCCAGTTTCGCGCCCGACAATCCGGCCTGGACGGACATCTTCATGCGATTGCAGGAACGCGGGCAGATCGTGTTCTCGGCTGCCATCGACGGCGCCGTCTATGCCAAGCATGGCACGACCTTTCCGACGCGGCTGACCGTCATCGATAAACGCCCCGCCGATGATCCTGCCGTGTTCCCGGTCGCACCCGGTATCGCGCCCGACGCTGCAACCTTGCTGGGTTGGCTCACCGAGCACCTGCCGGAACGGCTTGCCGTCGATCCCTCCGTCATGGTCCCGGCGACCCCGGCCGCTGCCCCGCGCAGCGTGCGCGGTTATATCAATCGTGCCGCCAAGGTCGCGCCGATGACCGCGCCTTTGGCCGAGCCCGAGGGCGCGCCGCTTGCCTACGAGACTATAGACGGGCCGACCGGCGAAGGCGGCCGCTTGTCCGACGGCATCTATGAAGAATACGGATTGCAGGCGATCCGTATTGCCGGTTCTCAGGCGCACCCCACCAGGCTGGTGCAATCGGCGGCGATGGCTTCGGTCGCCCCGCCCAGACCGAGCTATCGGCCACGCTTCCCAGCCAATATCCATGATCTGCTGTCGGACGCCCAACTCGAGACCGTCATCTATGCGGGCGAAGCGCACGCCGACCATCTCGCCGGATCTTGGACGGTGGACGCCACCTTCGACGTGGTCAGTGCTGCCCGCGAGCATGCGAAAGATGCCGTTCGCTTCCGGCGCGGCTTCATGATCGGTGACGGCACCGGCGTCGGCAAAGGCCGTCAGTCCGCCGCGATCATACTCGACAATTGGCTTCAGGGTCGCCGTAAAGCGGTCTGGATTAGCAAATCCGACAAGCTGATCGAGGACGCGCAACGTGACTGGTCGGCGCTCGGCATGGAGCGCTTGCTGATCACGCCGTTGTCGCGCTTCCCCCAAGGGCGGCCGATCACGTTGCCGGAAGGCGTCCTATTTACGACCTATGCCACGCTACGCTCCGACGACCGCGGGAGCAAGGTTTCGCGCGTCCGGCAGATCGTCGAATGGTTGGGCTCCGATTTTGATGGAGCGATCATTTTCGACGAGGCGCACGCGATGGCAAACGCCGGTGGCGGCAAGGGAGAACGCGGCGATGTGGCTGCCTCACAGCAAGGTCGCGCTGGCCTGCGCCTCCAGCATGCCCTGCCGAACGCCCGAATCGTCTATGTGTCGGCGACCGGCGCCACCACGGTCCATAACCTCGCCTACGCTCAGCGCCTCGGGCTCTGGGGCGGCGAGGATTTTCCGTTCTCGACCAGGGCCGAGTTCGTCGAAGCGATTGAGGACGGCGGCGTTGCAGCGATGGAAGTGCTGGCCCGCGACTTGCGCGCGCTCGGTCTTTACACCGCCCGCTCGCTCTCCTTCGACGGCGTGGAATATGAGCTGGTCGAGCATGCGCTGTCGCCGGAGCAGACCCGCATCTACGACGCCTATGCCGGGGCCTTCGCCATCATCCACAACCACTTGGATGCTGCGATGGAAGCGGCCAATATCACCGGCGCTTCCGGCACATTGAACCGGCAGGCCAAGTCCGCCGCCCGCTCGGCCTTCGAGAACGCCAAACAACGCTTTTTCGGCCATCTGCTCACCAGTATGAAAACGCCGACCCTGATCCGGTCGATCAGCAGCGATCTCGAAGCTGGCCATGCCGCCGTGATCCAGATCGTCTCGACCGGTGAAGCGCTGATGGAACGCCGTCTGGCCGAACTGCCTACCGAGGAATGGAACGACGTTCGGATCGACATCACGCCCAGGGAATACGTTCTCGACTACCTCGCCCAATCCTTCCCGGTGCAGCTCTACGAGCCTTTCACGGACAGCGAGGGCAACCTGTCCTCGCGACCGGTCTATCGCGACGGTCAGCCCGTCGAAAGCCGCGAAGCCGTCGCGCGCCGCGACGAGCTGATCGCGCAGCTCGCCTCGCTGCCGCCGGTGCCCGGCGCGCTCGATCAGATCGTCCAGCATTTCGGCACGGAGCTGGTGGCCGAGGTGACGGGCCGTTCACGGCGCATCGTCCGTAAGAGCACGCCTTCGGGTGGCGACCGCCTTGTCGTCGAGACACGCGCCGCCGCCGCCAATCTCGCCGAGACTCAAGGCTTCATGGATGACACCAAGCGCATCCTGATCTTCTCGGACGCGGGCGGCACCGGCCGCAGCTACCATGCCGAGCTGTCGGCGCGGAACACGCGGCTGCGCGTCCACTATCTCCTCGAACCTGGTTGGAGAGCGGACGCCGCTATCCAGGGCCTCGGCCGCACGCACCGGACCAACCAGGCGCAGCCGCCCCTGTTCCGACCGATCGCCACGGATGTGAAGGCGGAGAAGCGCTTTCTTTCCACCATCGCCCGGCGGCTCGATACGCTCGGGGCGATTACGCGCGGCCAGCGTCAGACTGGCGGTCAGGGCCTGTTCCGCCCCGAGGACAATCTCGAAAGCCCCTATGCGCGCGATGCACTGCGCCAGCTCTATCTGTTGCTGGTGCGAGGCAAGGTCGAAGGCTGCACGCTCGATCGCTTCGAAACCGCCACCGGCCTGAAGCTGATGGACGCGAATGGCATCAAGGACGAACTGCCGTCCATCACCACATTCCTCAACCGGCTGCTGGCCTTGACGATCGAACTTCAGGGCGTGCTGTTTACCGCCTTCGAGCAGCTTCTCACCGCCAAGATCGAGGGCGCCATCGCCAGCGGCGTCTACGATGTCGGGTTGGAAACACTGATCGCGGAAGGCATCACCGTCACCGGTCGCCAGACGATCTATACGCATCCGGGCACGGGTGCCGAGACCCGGCTCCTCACGATCGTGCAGCGGACGCGCAACCGCCCGGTCACGCTGGACGAGGCGCTCGCCCATCTGGGCGAGTCCGGCGCCAAGCTGCTGGTCAACGCGCGCTCCGGCCGCGCCGCCGTGCAGATCCCCGCCACCTCAATCATGCTCGACGATGGCGAGATCGAACGCCGCGTCCGGCTGGTCCGGCCCATGGAATCGCACACCGTTCCGTTGAAGATGATGGGCGAAACCCATTGGATCGAGACGGAGCGCAGCGCCTTCGCCACGGCCTGGGCCGCCGAGGTTGCGGATGTGCCGGAGTTTTCCGACAGCACGATCCATATCGTCTCTGGACTGTTGCTGCCGATCTGGAAGCGGCTGCCCAACGATTCCACACGTGTCTATCGGCTCCAGACCGACGATGGCGAACAGATCGTTGGCCGCAAGGTCTCGCCGGCCTGGGCGGCCAACGCAACCACGACCGACGCAGCCACGCTCACGCCTGCCGATGCCTTCATGGCGCTGATGGATGGGCGCACCATCCTCGATCTCGCTGATGGGCTTCAGCTTCGCCGCGTCCGCGTCATGGGCGCCGATCGCATCGAATTGTCGGGGTTCACCGACACCATGCGCGAGCGGCTTACCGCCTATGGCCTGTTCCACGAGATCATCTCGTGGAAACTGCGCATGTTCGTGCCGACCGAGGCCAATGGTCCGGCCGTGCTGGAGCGCGTGCTGGGCCGCTACCCGCTCCAACGCATTGGCGAGCGTGAGGCAGCGTGATGACCCGGCTCGACGCTTCCGATCTGGCGACCCGTCTCGGCCGGGAGGCCGAGGCGGTGTGCCGCCACTATCTCGACGCCGGCCATCGCCAGGGCAATTACTGGCAGGTCGGCGATGCACGCAACACGCCGGGCCGGTCGATGTTCGTGCGGCTCAAGGAGACGATGAAGGGACCGGCCGGCAAATGGACCGATGCCGCCACCGGCGAACATGGCGACCTGCTCGATGTGATCCGGGAAAGTTGCGGCCTCATCGACTTCGCCGATGTCGTCGAGGAGGCACGGTCCTTTCTCAGCCTGCCGCGCCCTGAACCTTCACCGGCGGCGAAGAAGCGACCGGGCACGCCAGCTCCGTCAGGCTCGGCCGAAGCGGCAAGGCGGCTGGTTGCCATGTCGCAGCCGATCAGCGGCACGCTCGTAGAGACGTATTTCCGCAATCGCGGCATTACGGCTTTGCACGGAACCGGAAACCTGCGGTTCCATCCTCGTTGCTATTATCGGCCTGATGATCATGCCTCGCTTGAGACCTGGCCAGCGATGATCGCTGCCGTCACCGATCTTAACGGCCGAATTACTGGCGCGCATCGCACTTGGCTCGCCCCAGACGGCTCGAACAAGGCGCCTGTCGAAACACAGCGCAAGGCGATGGGCGACCTGCTCGGTCACGCCGTACGCTTTGGTGTGCCGGTTGATGTCATGGCGGCGGGCGAAGGCATCGAAAGCGTCTTGTCGGTACGCCAGGCAATACCGGACATAGCCGTGGCGGCGGCATTGTCCGCAGCCCACCTCGCCGCCATTCTGTTTCCGGAAGCGCTGCGTCGGCTCTATGTCATCCGCGACAACGACCCGGCGGGCGACAGTGCGCGGGACCGGTTGATCGAACGGGCGAGCGCGGTCGGGATCGAGGTGATCGTGCTGTCACCGATACTGGAGGACTTCAACGAGGATCTCCGGCACCTTGGCCTCGATACACTCCGGGCCAATCTCAGGGGCCAACTCGTACCACAGGACGTCGCCCGCTTCATGGCGCCGGCGGCATAACCGGCAGTGAGGAAAGTGGCGAGGTCATCGCCATGCCCACCCGGATGTCCCTACATCGAAAGAGAGCCGCGCCTCGGCCTTCGAGAGGGCGATCGGCCCATAGGCGTGCCGGGGCGGCAATGGCTGCGCCGACTATTTTCCGGCGGCGGCCCAAAAGAGAAGATGGGCCGCCTTTCCATCGCGAAACAAAATAGCCGGCTTGTCGCCATCCTCCGCTTTGCTCCGGCCCTGCGCTGCGCGCCGGGTGCAGTCCCGTCCCGCCCATGCGCTTCGTCGCTATGAAGGCCGCGAGGGTCGCGGTCCAAACGATGGAGCATCCCATGAGCGAGCACGACGATTACGAACCCCACCACGCATCCTCTCCCACAGATCATCTCCTCCAGGAGCTTCAGCTTTACGGTTATCGCCCCTTTGAAAACGAGCCAGACCCCCGCCCCCTGCCGGAAGCAACCCGCGTCACCGGCGCTATCGCCGACATCTTCGACGCCCTGATCGCAACCCTTATGGACACCCGCCTCGAACCCGATCTCGACGATCTTCTCTGGTCGACGGTCAATCTCTTCCATCGCGCCACCGACCGGATTGAACGCGATTTGGACGATAACGAGCAAGGACAGCGCCGCCTTCAGCGCGAACAGGACGGCAGCGAGGTGAAGTCCGTCGAACTGGAGCGTCTCACCGCCGAGGGCCAGACGCTTCTGGAGCGCCGCGACGCCTTCGAACTGATGCGCGATCAGGCCGCCGACCATTTCGAGCGCCATACCGGATCAAGCTGGAGGCCCCGGATTGGATCGATGGTCAACCATCGCAATCTCACCGCAGCGATGATCGACAGCCGCGACTTTCTGGCAGCCAAACGTCGCACTGAGACCGAAGTGCTGATGCCCGCCGGGCCGAAGATCGCCTTCACCGGCGGCGACACTGCCGACCACAAGCTGATCTGGGCCAAACTCGATCAGGTCCACGCCAAGCATCCCGATATGGTCTTGATGCACGGCGGCTCTCCCAAAGGCGCAGAAAAGATCGCTGCGCGCTGGGCGGACCATCGCAAGGTGCCACAGGTCGCTTTCAAGCCCGACTGGGTGAAGCACGCCAAGGCCGCACCCTTCAAGCGAAATGACCAAATGCTCTCCGTGATGCCAATCGGCGTAATCGTCTTCCCCGGCACCGGCATACAGGACAATCTCGCCGACAAGGCCCGCAAGCTGGGCATCCCGGTATATCGATTTGGCGGGAGCGGCGCGTGAGCGCCGCTAGAACGCCTACACCCGCTTTGGCTTGGGCTGATGCAGCCTCCGGCGAACATTTGGTTTCAGCGCGTTGCCGACATCTTTGTTGACGATGTCGAGATCAATCCACTCGGGATCGAAGTGCCCACCGCACCAACGCTTGATGTCGGCATGTTCAGGGTCGTCAGTATCCCCCATCACCTCGAGGAAATGCTCATATCCCGAGATCCCGCCGACATCTTCAGGCGGCCTTGCAAAGGCACCGTCCTCGCAGATGGCCTTTTTAGGGAATATATCGAGCCAGAGCCATTCCTCCAGTTCAACCGTATGTCGCCAGTTGTCGCCGAAGTCATATGTGTAGGTAAAAGTGCTTCCGGATCGCGAAAAATCCTTAAGTTGAACATCCCGCTCATCGAAAACGCGCGGATCATCTGGACCCGCCCCATCTTCCAGAAGGGCGACATCGCCAAAGCGCAGTCCGCCGATGTGGAATTCGTGGAGATGGTAGTTCCACCAATTGAACGCGGCCTGAATTCCAAGGTGAAGGTGTTCGAGATTCCAGTGTGCAGGTATGACCAGACGCCGCCATATGGCTGGCTGGATACCATCAATCGACACACGAAGGCGAACGGCGTTAGGCGCTGAAAACATAGCCAGGACGATGCCGATGGCAAGGCCATGCGTCAAGGCGCAGTCAACGAACATAACAAGCCAATAGCATCACCGAACGCAATTGATTCCGGCGAATATTCGAACAGGAACCACCCCGCTTCATTTGCGCTTATCCTGGATCCATCCAATGGCCTGACGCCATCAACCCGTAAAGGGTCGGACTACGCATGCGCGTGCCGCCGCTTGCGGCTTCGCCTTCAACGGTGATTGCGGCCCTTGGCCGGACACTTCGGGCGCCTGTCAGCGGGGGATGGTCCTCCGCTTCAAACAGGAGCCGGATCAATGTCCTCCACCGACGCTTACGCCTTCGCTCTCAGCCTCGCCTCGACCCTGATGGTCGCAATTGTCATATTCCGCGCTGGCGACGGCACGCTCTCGGTAACGCCGTCCGCCGAATTCGACGGCGACGAGGCCTCGATCCTCCGCGAAATCGATCCCTTCGCCCCTTAACGGGGCGAACGCCTCGCCTCAAATGGCGGAAACCTGCCGGTTTCCACTCCTCTTTTCATCGTCGATTTGCTATACTCTGGCTGCGCCGTGGTGGTGGTGGAGGCGCAACCGTCAGAGTTCATCTCCCGGAGATACCACCATGCTCTTTCTCGGCATTTTCGCATCCATCGCCGCCATAGGCTTCCTCTGCTGGCTGCTGTTCACGCTCGCGGTCTTCGCACTGCCGCTTTTCGCCGGCGTTTCAATCGGAACGTGGGCTTATGGCACGGGCGCTGGAGGGCCTGGCGCAATCCTCATCGGCCTTATCGGGGCGGCACTGACGCTTGGTATCGGTCAATTTCTGCTGATCGTCGTACGCCCTCTCTGGATCAGGCTTTTGATTGCGGCTGCTTTTGTGCTTCCGGCGGCAATCGCTGGCTTTCACGCCACGCATGGTATCGTCAAGCACACCATGCCGTCAGAAACCTGGCAGATCATCTTCTCTGTCGTCGGCGCGGTCGCCGTTGGGATCACTGCGTTTCTGAGGGTGGCGGGCATGGTAGCGTCCCCACCGTCGAGCGAGACCGTGGCGCGGGCGTAGTCATCGCGATCGACACAGGTCGACAGCCAAGCGAAGATTTCCGCCGCCTTGTGCCTCAAGGTATTTGGGACGGGCGGTGTGACCGATCATCATGTGAGCCGATGAAACGGGATCGCCATTTGCCACTCGACCGAAAAGCCTTGGACTGACGCCGCCGACTAGACGGCGCTGCGGCGGGTTATCGGTTGGCATCAATCAGGATGCTGCAAGCCGAAGGTCCAGGCACTGGCAATTGATCTCGATGTCACTGCCTATACCGGTTCATGAGGAACCAGGGCAGCCATCTATCTCCGTTCGGACTCGTTGAGAACCGCCACCTGCACGGCCTCTCCAATGGGCTGATCTGGCCGAAGGACGGCTTCGCCTCGACCGCCTAAGCCGCAATGGCGCAGCGCAATTTTCTTCCCCTGGGTTTCACCCATTCCTCGCGAGCCAAGAAAACCGCTCTGTCGCCATCCTCCGCTTCGCTCCGGTCGCCATCATGAATGATTTGTCGATGCGGCGTCGATCGCCTCCGGCCTCCCGATCGCCATCGAGGCCGCTGCGGTAGCGGGCTCGAATACGAAAAACGGAGATTTCAAAATGGCTACCATCGGCACCTTCAAGAAAACCGGCTCGAACGAGTTCACCGGCGAGATCGTCACTCTGAGCGTCCAGGCCAAGGGCGTCCGCATCGTCCCCGACCTTCGCGCCAACGGCGAGAACGCCCCCAGCCACCGCGTCATGGTCGGCCGGGCCGAAATCGGAGCCGCCTGGTCGAAGCGCTCGAACGACGACCGGCCCTATCTCGGCCTCAAGCTCGACGATCCGAGCTTCAACGCCCCCATCTACGCCAACCTCTTCGACGACGAAGACGGCGAGACCTACTCGCTGATCTGGTCCCGCCCCAACGGCCGCCGCGGCGACTGACCCCGGCGCAAAGGCCCCGGCCCTCCGGCCGGGGTCTTTCCCCTGACAACCGAATCAGTTGCTGGCCAATTCCGGTTAGCGCCGCGATCTTCAACGGTTTTTACTCGCACCGCGCGCCAAGAGCGACTATTATAGTCGTAGTTCTGGCATATGCGTTGCTGCCGGTGGGAGGTGATCATGCATGATCACCGCCCGACAATCACGGGCCGCACGCGCGTTGCTGGGATGGACGCAGGAGACGCTCGCTGACAAGGCCCGAGTATCATTGACCGCGCTCAAGCGCCTCGAATCCGAAAGCGGCCTCGAGGTGTATGAAAGCACGCGCGATCAGGTTCGCAGGGCACTGGAGGCGGCCGGCATTGTGCTCCTGCTGACCGACAAGGGTGAAGGCGTCCTTCTGCATCATGAACAGTCTCGGCAAAGATAATCGTTGATTGACCGCCGAGAACAACATGCCCGTCTTCCCCGTTCTTCATCATGCCCGGGTCATTGACACGGTGCATAGAGTTAGCGGCGTGGAAATCATCTGCTACGGTGTCAGGTAATGGCGCAATCAACCCAACATTTTCAGGACGAGCCACCGGCTGGGGCGTCGCTCACGGTTTACGACCAGGAGCATATGACGCTCTACTTGCGCCTCCTGGACGCCGAGCGCGACGGCGCTGATTGGCGCGATGTCGTGAGGGTTCTGTTCGACCTTGACCCCGAGGCCGATCCGGAACGATGTCGCCGCGTTCATGCTGCCCATCTCGCTCGCGCCCAATGGATGAGCGAGCACGGCTATCGGGAGCTGATCGGCAAGAACCCGCCCGCTTAACGGGTGATGCTTCTATGGCATCAGGCGATGCCGACTCTCTGTCTTCCACGCGACAACCCATCCGGGAATCTTACCCCTCCCTCAATTCGGCAACATTGATGGAGGGTTCTGATGCTGCCAGATGCGTCTCGCTGGCGATCCGCCGCGAACTACGAACACGTCGACACCCTGAGCGCCTCCGACCTTGCCTGGGAGTGGTTGCGCCGCAACGAAGGCTACGACAGGGACTATGAAGCCTTGAATGACCCCGGCGCCGACCGCGAACAGCTGACGGAAAAAATCCGCCAGCACTGGGGGTTGCGATTTCGCCGTCGATCCAGCCCTCGACCTGCCTGACGCCCCTGTCTTCTGGCTGCCGCAAGCCGATACCAGCGTGGTTCTGTTGTCATCACCGCCGCCGGTGCTGCAAGATGCGCCCTCGCAAGACAGTCCCTTGCCGCTCGTCTTGTCCGCTGACCAGCAAAGCATTGACGGCTTCCATGCGCTCTTGCCTCTGCTGAATGATCAAAGACTGCAAGTGTTCAGCCTGGACGCCGAACCCCTTGCCGCGATCATTCCCCTGACGCTGGAAGGCTTCGACCGGCTTGCGGCCGTCTATCGCCTCCTCGCTCACCTTCATGGCCGGTCCGTGCCGCCCGACGCACGTCTGACGCGCCAGCAACGCACGCGGGCGCGGCGCATGTTGCAGGCTATCGACGGCTTGCGCTCCGGTGCCACCCAGCAGGAGATCGCCCAGAGCCTCTTTCGCATCAAACGATTGGGCCGTAGCGAATGGCAGGTGTCCCCGATCCGCCATTCGGTGATGTCGCTCCTCCGCGACGCCCGCGCCATGATCTCTGGCGGCTATCGTAAGCTCCTTCGCCACCGCCGCAAACCCTGAAACCATTGTGCTGACGCGGTGTGGGAAATTCCTCCCCCGCAAATTCCTCCTCCATCCAACCCGCTTCCCTTCGCCATCGTGGCCTGCATTCGCCGTCTGTTCCCGACGGTGCCAACGCACACCACGAAAGGCCGATCCATGCGACCCGATCTCGCCGTTTTGCCGCCGCGCTTTCTGCGCACCAAGGAAGCCGCCGAATTTCTCAGCCTCTCCGCCCGGACCCTCGAAAAACACCGCACCTATGGCACCGGCCCGGCCTACAAGAAGCTCGGAGGCCGCGTGGTCTACGCCGTCGACGACCTGCAAGCCTGGGCCGAGCGCGGCGCGGTGACATCGACGACCGACCCGCGTGGTCAGGTTCTTCCCGCCAAGCGCCATGCCCTCGCATCGAACGGCCAACCAAGCCGCCTCGCGCGCTGACCCGGCGTCCTTATTCCATGTCGGCGCGGCATCGAACCCTTTCGGAACGTGGGCAGCTCGATCTCTTTCGGGCGCTCCCTGGCGATTTCGCGCCAAGAGATGCGCAGGATCTCATGGCCTATCCTTTCTTCTCCCTGTCCAAATCGCATCGCGTCACGCCCATCGACTTCGTAGCTGGCGCTGTCTCGATCCGCGTTGAGGCCGTGCCCGATCACGGCATGGCGACCATCTGGGATGCCGACATCCTGATCTGGGCCGCAAGCCAGATCGTTGAGGCCCGCGACTCCGGCTTGCGGACCTCGCGACTCATGGCGGCGACACCCTATGAAATTCTCACCTTCATCGGTCGTGGCACATCGCTCCGCGACTATCAGCGCCTCAAGGCGGCGCTGGATCGCCTGCAATCGACGACGGTCAGCACCTCAATACGTCAGGCGGCGGAAGGCCGCCGCCATCGCTTCTCCTGGATCAACGAATGGAAGGAGCGCACGGATCGGACCGGTCGCCCGGATGGGATTGAGCTGATCGTTCCTGACTGGTTCTACCAGGCGGTCCTCGACAACGCCCTCATCCTGACTATCGACCGGGCCTATTTCGATTTGACCGGCGGGCTTGACCGCTGGCTCTACCGCCTTGTGCGCAAGCACGGCGGCCGGCAGCGCAACGGCTGGCGGTTCGACTTCCGTCACCTGCACCAGAAATCGGGCGCGCTATCCCCATTCAAGCGCTTCGCCTTCGAGCTGCGCGACATCGTGCGACGGCAGCCCTTGCCGGGTTACACACTGTTTCTGGAGGTCGAGGTTGGCGGGCGCGTGCTGCTCGCCTTCGAGCCTAATCCGGCCTGTGGACAGGCTGTGGATGGCCTCGTGCCATCGGGAACCCGCGGACACGTGCCATCAGGAACCGGCCCCTCGTGCTATCAGGAACCTAAACAGGGTGTAACCCACAGACGCAAAACCGGAAATCGCCCCCTTAACTTAGAATCTAACACAGAATCTAACTTCTTGATGCGCGCGCGCGATGGGGAAAACGCATCTGACGGTGTCTTTGCCCCCCAGGACAGCGCCGGAAAACCGATCACCAAGAGCCGGTCTCCAGACCGTTCGGGAGGCGCGCGATGATCGTGGCCCTCCTCAATCAAAAGGGCGGCGTCGGCAAGACGACGTTGGCGCTGCATCTGGCAGGCGAATGGGCGCGACAGGGCCAGCGCGTCACCCTCATCGACGCCGACCCGCAAGGCTCGGCATTGGACTGGTCGCAGCAACGCGAGCATGAACGCCGGCCACGGCTCTTCGGTGTGATTGGACTGGCGCGCGATACGCTCCACCGTGAAGCGCCGGAACTCGCCCGCAGCGCCGACAATGTCGTTATCGACGGTCCGCCCCGTGTCGCCGGATTGACGCGCTCGGCCCTTCTCGCTGCGGACCTGGTGCTGATCCCGGTGCAGCCGTCACCGCTCGACGGCTGGGCCTCCGCCGAAATGCTCGCCCTGCTCAAGGAAGCCCGCATCTATCGTCCGGAGCTTGCCGCCCGTTTCGTCCTCAATCGCTGTGCGGCACGTACCATACTGGCCCGTGAAACCGCTGACGGTCTTGCTGATCATGACCCGCCGGTGCTCGGTGCAACCATTGGCCAGCGCATCGTCTTTGCCGCCGCCGCTCAATCCGGACAGCTGGTACAGGAACTCGACCCTGAAGGGCCAGCCGCGCGAGAAGTTGCTCGATTGGCCGATGACATCACGCGCCTGGTAGCCGGGAGGGATCGTCATGGCTGAGCGCCCGTCCCGTCGCGGCTTCGCCGCCCGGCCAGCCGATCCGGAGAGCTGGATCAAGGCGCCTGATGCGCCAACGCGCGGCGCTGATAGCGCCCTCAACACCGCACGTCTGACCATCGACGTCACACCGGACATGCGCGGACGCATCAAGATCGCAGCCTTCCGTCGGGGCATGACCGTTGCCGATATGCTGCGCGATCTCCTCGCGCGGGAGTTTCCAGCCGACGCCGGAGAGCCGTCATGAGCGTGATGACGGACAAGCAAGCGATCCGCCAGGCTGGGCCAGCATCTTCACAGGCCACAGAACTCACCGAGGTCGAGCTGGTGTGGATCGAGAAGCAGATCGAACACTGGATACGCTTCGGCCATGAGACCTCCGAACGCCTGATCGACCGCCGTCGGCGCTGCGTCAGCTTCGCGCCGGAGAGCGTCTTCGCGCTCATCCGGTGGGCTGCGAACAGGTTCGGCACGGTGAGTTCGCATCTCTACGTCGTGCGCACCGTGCGACCCGGCTGCGGATTCCAGACTGTGCCTTCCGTGGCGCCCGGTGGCGACATCCTGCTGCATGTGGCGAGCTGGCCAAAGGTCGAACGGGTGTTGAGCCACATCGACGCCATCGAGGCCTTGCGGATCGACCCGAGCGCTGTTGCGCCCGATCACTGGCGTCATCTCCACAATCGCCTCGCAACCGGCGAACCGCCACGCCCCTACACGCTCGCGCGTCATCGGGCGTGGCTTAAACGACTGGAGGTCAGCCAATGAAGCGCGTCCTTTATCTTCTCGTGGCGGCTACGGCCCTTTCAGCGATCGGCATCACCACCTTTTCCGCTATGCCGATGAAACTGCTCTGGAACGCCACCGCCAGTGCGCCGATCGGCCTCTATTCCATTGGTCCGGCCAGCAAGCTTCAGATCGGCGATCTGGTGGTCGTCAGACCAGATGAGGCGCTCGAAGGTTTCATGGTCGAGCGCGGCTATATCGGTCGTGGCGTTCCCCTCCTGAAACACATTGCGGCCTTGTCCGGGCAACAGGTCTGCCGGATCGGCCGCGACATCATGATCGATGGACGTTTCGCCGCCGCCGCACTCGACCGCGACAGGCGCGGTCGAGACCTGCCGGTCTGGCAGGGCTGCCAGCACATCGCTCCTAACGCGGTTTTTCTGCTCAACCCCGCCACCCGCGACAGCCTAGATAGCCGCTATTTCGGCGCGATGCAGGTCATGGACGTGCTCGGCAAGGCGCAGCCTCTCTACACCGACACGACCGGAACAGGCCACTTCACCTGGCGCGCAATAGCGCCGTGAGCGCCCACGTTGCCGTCTTCTTCCACCATTCCAAGGAGGTTTCCATGACACAGATCGGACAGTTTACGCGCAACCCTTCTGGCTTTTCCGGTCACATCCGCACGCTCATGCTGAGCGCGGAGCTGGTGATTGTCGCCATTCCCCCGTCCGACACGGAGGGCGCGCCGGACTATCGTGTCCACCTCGATACCGAGGATGGCCCGGAAGCCGGAGCCGGATGGAAACGCACCGGCGAACGCGCGGGCGAATTCATCGCCTTGGTTCTCGACGACCCACTGCTGCCGCAGCCGATCCGCGCCAATCTCTTCCGCGACGATGACGCCGGTCACGCCTGGTCGCTGCATTGGAACCGCCCGCAAAAGCGCGAAGGACGGGACTGACGCCATGCGCCTGCTCCCTCTTCTCCTTTCCGGCCTTGTCTTTCTAAGCGCGCCGCCAAGCCGTGCGCTTGCCGATCCGCCGACGCCGGTCGCCCAATCGCCCGGTGGTGCCTATGCCGATCATATCGCCGAGGCCGCTGCCCGGTTTGAGCTTCCCGCGCGCTGGATCAGTGCCGTGCTGGAGGCAGAAAGCGCTGGCGACCGCCGAGCGCTCTCGCCCAAGGGCGCAATCGGCCTCATGCAGATCATGCCCGCGACTTGGCAAGACTTGCGCGCGCGGCATCGGTTGGGCGCGGATCCTTACGATCCGCACGACAACATCATCGCAGGCGCCGCCTATATCCGGGAACTGTTTGACCGTTACGGCTCGCCCGGCTGGATCGCCGCCTATAATGCTGGCCCCGGACGCTATGAAGCCTCCCTCAAAGGGCGAACACTGCCCAGCGAAACCCGTGCCTATGTCGCGCTCGTGGCGCAATCGCTCGATGCCAAAAGACCATCGGAAAGCATCTTGGCGGCTCCCTCGAATGCCGTCATCTGGACACAGGCGCCGCTGTTCATTGCGCAGAACGCCACCCGTCAAACCGCCATTCCCATACCGGAAAAGCGCCCGTCTTCGCAGGCCCAGGCGACAACGGAAGTGCGCGATGTCTCCGCAATCGAGCCGCAGTCCGATGGCCTGTTTGTCGCCCGCGCCAGTACAGGAGGCACACCATGAGCACTCGGGCTCCTGATCGCACGATAGCGGACACCGGCGTAGAGAAGCGTGCGCAGAGGTTGAAGCCTGGCAACACGACCGAAGGATGGCGAGATAAAAGGCCGCGAGGTGCGGGCTTGGTCGGTCGTTTGTTTTCAGTGGGTTATGGATCACTTTTGCGAGGTGCGATGAAGTGCAGCACCTCGCAGAATTGTCATTCCTTGCGTAAATTCAACGCCTTGTCGCGATGTGCTGGGGTTTTGTGATGAGTGGCGACGAGGACTTCCGCATCCGTCCTGGCCGCGTGCGCAGTTCCGGTACGCAAGCGACGCGGCCCTTCATCGCTCAGGCCCTGGCAGCGGCCCAGAAGGCTGGCGGCCATGTGTCCCGCTCTGGCCGCATCAGCGCCGGCACCCGCTCTACTTTTGGCCGGGGCCGGACGGCGAGCGTGCGCGCCAATCACCTTCTGACCGGCCGCTCCCGCGTCGTTGTCGTCAAGACCCGCGTGGTCCGCCACAGCGCCCGTGCCACACCGCTCACAACCCATCTCAATTATCTACGCCGCGATGGTGTGACCCGTGACGGGGAGAAGGCGCATCTCTTCGGTCCTGGAGAGACAGAGGTGGATGGGCAGACCTTTGCCGAACGCGCGGACGGCGACCGTCATCACTTCCGTTTCATCGTCTCTCCGGAAGACGCGACGGACATGGCCGATCTGCGATCCTTCACCCGCGACCTCATGGGCCAGATGGAGAAGGATCTCGGCACCAAGCTCGACTGGGCAGCCGTCGATCACTGGAACACCGACAATCCGCATGTACATGTCATTCTGCAGGGACGCGCTGACGATGGCCGGGACCTCGTTATCGCACGCGACTATATCAAAGATGGGATGCGCGCCCGCGCGGCCGACCTCGTCACCCAGGAGCTGGGGCCGCGCACTGACCTCGATATCCGCCGCAGTCTGACCGCCCAGATTGATGCCGACCATTGGACCCAGCTCGACCGCCAGCTGTCCCGTGATCGCAACGCCCATGGCATCATCGATATGGCGCCCGCCACCGCTGAGCGGTCCGACGAGTTTCACGCCCTGAAGGTTGGTCGACTGCGCAAGCTCGAAACCCTCGGCCTCGCCCATGAGGTTGGCGCGGGGCAATGGATCATTGACGACAAGGCAGAAGCCACCCTGCGCGCGCTTGGTGAGCGCGGCGACATCATCAAGCGCATGCACCGGGCGCTGACAGATCACGGCATTGAACGCGGGTCGGCGAGCTTCGTCCTCGCTGGTGAAAGTCTTGATGACACGATTGTCGGGCGGCTCGTCGCCCGCGGCCTCGATGACGAGCTGAAGGGCACCGCCTATGCGGTGGTCGATGGCGTTGATGGACGCACCCATCACATCAAGCTTTCCAACCTCGACGCTGCTGGTGACAGCACGCCCGGTTCCATCGTCGAACTGCGCAAATTCGATGACGCCAACGGCCAGCGCCGCGCAGCGCTCGCGGTGCGCTCGGATTACGACCTCGATCGGCAGATCACGGCGTCCGGCGCGACCTGGCTCGATCGCCAGAACATAGCCCGTGATCCGCATGCGCTTTCTGACGGCGGGTTCGGCGCGGATGTGCGTCAGGCCCTGCATGCGCGCGCCGATCATCTTGTCGCGCAAGGCGTTGCCGAGCGTCGTGGCAGCCAGGTGATGTTTCCGCGCGGCCTGATCGAGACCTTGCGAAACCAGGAACTTGAACAGGCAGGTCAGGCGATCGCAGCCGAGACCGGGCAACCGTTCAAAGCTTCAGGGACTGGCGACTATGTGACCGGTGATTATCGTCGCCGGCTGACGCTCGCCTCCGGCCGCTTCGCCATGATCGATGACGGCCTCGGCTTCCAGCTCGTGCCCTGGACGCCCTCAATCGAAAAGCATCTCGACCGCCATGTCTCCGGGATCGCCCGCCCCGATGGCGGCATAGACTGGAGCTTTGCCCGCAAGCGCGGGATTGGCCTTTGAACTTCTGACGAGAGACGAAACCATGTCCGCGACCAAAATTCTCTGGGGCCAGATCCTCACCGTTCTTTCGATTGTTCTACTGTGCGTTTGGGGCGCGACCGAATGGGTGGCCTGGCGGCTGGCCTTCCAACCGGAACTGGGCGTGCCCTGGTTTTGGCTGTTCGGCTTTCCCGTTTACCTGCCGCCCGCCTTCTTCTGGTGGTGGTACGCCTATGACGCCTATGCACCATCGATTTTTGTGGAAGGCGCCTATATCGCCGCATCCGGCGGCCTGATCGCGGCAGCCGTCGCCATCGGCATGTCGGTCTGGCGGGCGCGCGAGGCTAAGAAGGTTGAGACCTACGGCTCCGCCCGATGGGCTGACCCCGATGAGGTGATGGCCGCAGGTCTTCTGGGACACGATGGCGTCGTGCTTGGCCGCTATGACGAGCACTATCTGCGTCACGACGGTCCCGAACACATCCTCTGCTTCGCACCAACCCGATCCGGCAAGGGTGTCGGCCTCGTCGTGCCTTCGCTTCTGACCTGGCCCGGCTCGGTCATCGTTCATGACATCAAGGGCGAAAACTGGCAGCTCACGGCCGGCTTCCGCGCCCGGCATGGTCGCGTTCTGCTCTTCGATCCGACCAACGCCAAATCCTCAGCCTACAATCCCCTGCTGGAGGTTCGCCGCGGGGAATGGGAGGTGCGCGACGTCCAGAACATCGCCGATATCCTCGTCGATCCCGAAGGCTCCCTTGAAAAGCGCAACCATTGGGAAAAGACCAGCCACGCCTTGCTGGTCGGCGCCATCCTCCATGTCCTATATGCCGAGCCCGACAAGACGCTGGCCGGCGTCGCTGCTTTTCTCTCCGATCCGCGCCGCCCGATAGAGTCGACGCTCGCCGCCATGATGAAAACTGCGCATCTGGGCGAAGCCGGTCCGCATCCTGTCATTGCCAGCGCAGCGCGCGAACTCCTCAACAAGTCCGACAATGAACGCTCGGGCGTACTCTCCACCGCCATGTCGTTTCTCGGCCTCTACCGCGATCCGGTCGTGGCTGAGGTCACTCGCCACTGCGATTGGCGGATCATGGACCTGGTCGCGGCCAAACAACCGGCAACCCTCTATCTCGTCGTGCCGCCGTCCGACATCGCCCGGACCAAGCCGCTCATCCGTCTGATCCTCAACCAGGTCGGGCGCCGATTGACAGAGGATTTGCAGGCCAAGGCCGGACGCCACCGCCTTCTCCTGATGCTGGACGAGTTTCCGGCGCTGGGCAGACTGGATTTCTTTGAGAGCGCACTGGCCTTCATGGCGGGCTATGGCCTCAAGAGCTTTCTGATCGCCCAGTCGCTGAACCAGATCGAAAAGGCCTACGGCGCGAACAACTCCATCCTCGACAACTGCCATGTCCGCGTCAGTTTCGCCACCAATGATGAACGGACTGCCAAGCGCGTTTCGGATGCCCTCGGCACCGCCACCGAGATGAAGGCGATGAAGAATTATGCCGGACACCGGCTCTCGCCCTGGCTCGGACATCTGATGGTCTCGCGTTCCGAGACGGCACGCCCCCTCCTGACACCCGGCGAAATCATGCAACTGCCGCCGACCGACGAGATCGTCATGGCGGCGGGCCTCGCGCCGATCCGCGCGAAGAAGGCGCGTTATTACGAGGATGCCCGCTTCAAGGAACGCCTGCTGCCCCCACCCAAGCTGATCCCTTCAGCGGTTGGACGGCGCGACGACTGGACCAGCCTGCCGGCGCCTGACAGGCCCGAGCTTTCCGCACCTCATATGCCAAACGGCGATCAAGGCGACGAAGATCCAACCGAATCCGAACGTCGGCATCAGCCTGAACTCAACCGCGTCACGCCGATCGAGAAGAAAGCCCCGATCAGCAACGAATTTGAAATCGACCTGCCGGATGACACGGATGAAGACGCCGTCCGCAATAGCCGCCTGTCCCGCGTCATGCAGGGCGTCGCGCGTCAGGTCTCGCTCGATCCCGACGATGGCATGGACCTGTGAGGCGCACATGACGAGATCACCCCGCAAGCAACGCCTTTCCGTTTATCTCGAACCCGCTGTCATGAAACGTCTCGTCGAACATGCGGCGCGACGGGACCAGTCCCGGTCTCTCATTGCCGAAGCGGCGATCGAATCCTTCCTCTCACCTGACGCGGCCGAGCGTCAGGAAGCAGCCTTCACCAAGCGTCTCGATCAGATCGATCGTCGCATCGCGCGCCTCGAACGCGATGTCGGGATTTCGGTCGAGACCCTGGCGGTGTTTGTGCGCTTCTGGTTGTCCACGACCCCGGCCCTGCCCGAACCCGCAGCGCAGGCCGCCCGAGCCAAGACCGGCGAACGTTACGATGCCTTTGTCACCGCACTCGGACGGCGGCTCGCCAAGGGGCCGCAGCTCCGGCAGGAGATTTCGGAGGATATGGACGTGTCGGATCAGACGGCCAAACACGATCGACTTTAACGGTTGCGCGAACGAAAGACCTTCAATCTCTATTCGTCAAAAGCATATTTATTTAGGAATTGCCGTTCCCAAAGAAACGCCCGGTCGACAGCGCTGAGTTCCGCTTCATCGCAAATGTCGCCCCAAGCTGCCCGGATACCTTCGATCTGTGCGTCTATGATTTCATCGGCGTCCGCGGCACCCAACAGGAAGGCGGATGCTGCGGCACGGCAGGTTTCCAGGCGGCTACGCCGATCCTCCTCCCCGATCAGCATGGCCTGATTGGCCTCGCGACCGGTGCGCGGCTGAGGGCAGATGTCGTAGGCGGGCGTAAGCGACAGCGATGCGCCACCCCAGAAGGCCGCGTGATTGCGGGCATGGTCGTCGGTGTTGCCCGAGAGCACATTGAACACCATACGCCCGAACAATTCCCACAGCGCTTCTTTTGGATCGGTGAAGCGGGCGCGGATGATGTCGGCAAGATCGCGATAGCTGGTATATCGTGCCTGCATTTCGGACAGGCCAAACACCGTTAGCGCCGAGACCATCGCGCGCCGCGTCCATCCTTTTTCTGTACGCGCGCGATCAAAGCGCTTGACCAGCAGCACGTCCTTGCCACTGGCCTTGACCAGCCTGACGTGGGCGACGTTGAGCCCGGCTGCCACGTCGGCCAGCCGCATCGCCACATATTCCGCCTTGACGATGGCATAGGTATCGTTTGTCGCTGAAAATTTTGCGATAAACTTGTCTTCGCCATCGGCAATCAACGCCTTTGGTCGGGCACCGCCGATGGAACTGCCATGAAACAAGGCCCTGTCGAGGGCTGGCGGAATAGGCTCCCCCCGGTCAACGCGCTCGGCCGCTTCCAGCAACTCCTCAAGCGTTGCATTTTCAGCTTCGCGTGGCTCATAACGATCCGGCGACGCCTGAAAATCTAGGGCACCGATGCGGTCGGAGCCAGAATTCAGCATGTAGGTCAACTCATCGAATTCGACCGCTTGTGCGTCAGCACCCTTCAGCCCCGTCAGCCGGTTGATGATGACCCTTCGCCCCCAGGCATCTGGCGATCCGTCGCGCAAGGCGCCGGCCATGTCGAGCGGTGCCTGTGGAACAAGCGCGCCGCGCTGCAACGGCAATTCCGGCAGATAGATCGGGATGGCGTCAGAACGTTCCAGATAGGAACGGCCGTAGTTGAAGACGTGAATATCGCCTTCGCGGGCAAGACGTCCGGCGACGACAGGTTCCGTGCTTCCAGGCAACCAGATCCACACATAGGCCTCACGCGGCAGCGCTCTTGAACTCTGCCGATCGCCTGTCTTCCGCTCAGAAGTCATCCTTCACCTCCGTGCGCGGACGGCGGATCGACTGAGGCAGCAGCGCCAGCTTGTCCTCGACGCGGGCAATCTGGGTGGCAAGGGCCGATGGCTCACTGACAAACAACGGCACTCCAACCAGATGAGCCGCCTCGAACACCAGTCCGATTTCCGCCTTGGCGCTTCCCTTCTCGATCATCTGCAAGGTGCTGCGGGCAATCCCGATGCGCTCCGCAAGATCGGCTTCCGACATCTTGCGCTGTTTACGGGCAAGCTTGATCTGCCCGCCCATAAGGACGAGCGCTTCCTGCGTTGCACGCGAATAGGTTCGAATGGTGGAAACCATCAATTTTGCCTCTTATGCCGGTCATGAATATCCTTCATGCCTGATATAAAAGGCACATAACACATAATCTTCGAATTTTCAATGAATGACCGCTATGGACGTCACAAAACGCCTTTATGAAGTTTATATCGGGCACATTTATGTACGGACGGCCTTCGCAAGGCTCTCGATAGCGATGACAAGATAGACGAAGGCGACCATAGCCCATCCTTGACGAGGCGCCTTCCGAAAACAAGGGGCAAGCAGGCCCGCCGTTCTCCTGTATTTGCACGCCACATCCCTACGACGACGAAAATCTGTTGAGCCTGCCCAAAATCTGGCTTTCTTAATCATCCCCGTGCCGAAAGCGTTTGTTCGCTGTCGGCAGAAATGGGGATCGGATGGCCGCTTCACATCACAATTCCGAAGGCCTCGCACGCGGCGCGCGGATGCTGCGCACGGCGCTTGGCCCGGCCATCGCCCGGTTCCTGGAAGACGGCTCCGTCGTCGAGGTGATGCTGAACCCGGATGGACGCATCTGGATTGACCGGCTCTCTGAAGGATTGTCCGATACGGGGGAGCGCCTGTCGCCCGCCGATGGCGAGCGCATCGTTCGTCTGGTCGCCCATCACGTCGGCGCCGAGGTCCATGCCGGTGCCCCGCGCGTTTCGGCCGAACTGCCCGAGACGGGGGAACGGTTCGAGGGATTGTTACCGCCTGTGGTCGCTGCTCCCGCCTTCGCCATCCGCAAGCCCGCTGTCGCGGTGTTTACGCTCGGCGATTATGTCGCGGCCGGGATCATGTCGGCGGCACAGGCAGAGACGCTGCGCGAAGGTGTGGCCTCTCGCGCCAACATCCTCGTTGCCGGTGGCACCTCGACCGGCAAGACGACGCTGACCAACGCTCTGCTGGCGGAAGTCGCCAAGACCTCTGATCGCGTGGTCATCATCGAGGATACGCGCGAGCTGCAATGCGCCGCGACCAACCTCGTTGCCATGCGTACCAAGGATGGCGTCGCATCGCTCTCCGATCTCGTCCGCTCATCGCTTCGCCTGCGCCCCGACCGCATCCCGGTCGGCGAAGTGCGTGGGGCCGAAGCCCTCGACCTGTTGAAGGCCTGGGGCACTGGCCATCCAGGCGGTGTCGGCACAATCCACGCCGGTTCTGCCATCGGTGCGCTACGGCGGATGGAACAGCTCATCCAGGAAGCCGTCGTCACTGTCCCACGCGCGCTGATCGCCGAAACGATTGATCTCGTCGCCGTGCTCTCCGGCCGCGGGTCCGCGCGCCGGCTCACAGAACTCGCCCGCGTCGAGGGCCTTGGCCCGGACGGCGACTACCGCATCGTCTCCGCCATGATTTTCCACCAGCCAGAAGAAGGAACCTCTCAATGATGCCTGTTGTTCAGCCTTCGCGCCCGGAGGGCCTGCGCCTGCCGCGCCAGCGCCTCGCCATGACCGTTTCGGTCGCCGCACTCTCTGTGGTGATGGCCGCGCCCGCTTACGCCTCCGGCTCATCCATGCCATGGGAGCAGCCGCTGCAACAGATCCTGCAATCGATCGAAGGACCGGTCGCCAAGATCATCGCCGTCATCATCATTATCACCACGGGCCTGACGCTGGCCTTCGGCGACACGTCAGGCGGGTTCCGTCGTCTGATCCAGATCGTGTTCGGCCTGTCGATCGCTTTCGCGGCGTCGAGTTTTTTTCTGTCCTTTTTCTCGTTCGGCGGCGGAGCGCTGGTCTGATGATGACCGCTGCTGACGAGGTTCCGGGATTCACCGTCCCTGTCCATCGGGCGCTCAGCGAGCCGATCCTGCTCGGCGGCGCACCACGCGCCATCGCAATCCTGAACGGTACGCTGGCGGGCGCGGTCGGTCTCGGCCTGCGCCTCTGGCTGGTCGGCATCCTCATCTGGGCAATCGGGCATTTCGCGGCGGTGTGGGCGGCAAAGCGCGACCCGCTCTTCGTCGAGGTCGGTCGCCGCCATCTGCGCATCCCGGCGCACCTGACAGTTTGAGGAGAGCGCCACCATGATGAACCTCGCCGAATACCGTAACAAAAACGCCCGCCTTGCTGATTTCCTACCCTGGGTGGCGCTGGTTGGTTCCGGCATCGTGCTCAACAAAGACGGCAGCTTCCAGCGCACAGCGCGGTTTCGCGGTCCCGATCTGGATTCGGCCGTACCCGCTGAACTCGTCGCCGTGGCGGGGCGGTTGAACAACGCCTTCCGCCGTCTCGGTTCCGGTTGGGCGATCTTCGTCGAGGCGCAGCGCCATCCTTCGAACAGCTATCCCGACAGCCGCTTTCCCGATGCCGCGTCCGCCCTGGTTGATGCCGAACGAAAGGCTGATTTCGAAGAAGCCAGCGCGCATTTCGAGTCCAGCTATTTCCTGACCTTCACCTATCTGCCGCTCGCCGAGGACGCTGCTCGCGCCGAGACCTGGCTTTACGAGGGCCGTGAGAAGACCGGTATCGACCCCCATGAGGTGATGACCGGTTTCGCCGACCGCACCGACCGGCTGCTGCGCCTGATCGAAGCGTTCATGCCCGAATGCCGCTGGCTCGATGATGCCGAGACGCTGACCTATCTGCACGGCTGCGTTTCCACGGACCGGCACCGCGTCCGTGTCCCCGAGACGCCGATCTATCTCGACGCGCTGCTCGCCGATCGGCCGCTGATCGGCGGGCTGGAGCCACGCCTGGGATCGTCGCATCTGCGCGTGCTGACCATCACCGGCTTTCCGACCGCGACGACGCCGGGCCTGCTCGACGAGCTGAACCGGCTGGCTTTTCCCTATCGCTGGTCCACCCGGGCCATCCTGCTCGATAAAACCGATGCAGTGAAGCTGCTGACCAAAATCCGCCGCCAGTGGTTCGCCAAGCGCAAATCGATTGCCGCGATCCTGAAGGAGGTGATGACCAACGAACAATCGGTGCTGGTGGATACCGACGCCTCGAACAAGGCGGCGGATACCGATCTCGCGCTTCAGGAACTCGGCGCTGATTATGCCGGTATCGCCTATGTCACCGCGACCGTAACGGTCTGGGACAACGATCCGCGTATCGCCGACGAGAAACTGCGTCTGGTCGAGAAGGTCATCCAGGGCCGCGACTTCACGGCTATGCCTGAGACCATCAATGCGGTGGATGCCTGGCTCGGCTCCTTGCCAGGCCATGTCTACGCCAATGTGCGCCAGCCTCCGATTAGCACATTAAACCTTGCCCACATGATCCCCCTTAGTGCCGTGTGGGCGGGGCCGGAACGGGACGAGCACTTTGCAGCGCCCCCATTGCTGTTCGGCAAGACCGAAGGCTCGACCCCGTTCCGGTTTTCCCTCCACGTTGGCGATGTTGGCCATACGCTGATTGTCGGTCCTACCGGCGCGGGCAAATCCGTGCTGCTGGCGCTGATGGCCTTGCAATTTCGGCGTTACCGGCGGTCACAAGTCTTCGCCTTCGATTTCGGCGGGAGCATTCGCGCCGCGGCACTCGCCATGCGCGGCGACTGGCACGATCTTGGCGGCGGTCTGACGGAGGGCAGCGCCGACAGCGTATCGCTACAACCACTCGCGCGCGTCGACGATGCCGCCGAACGTGCATGGGCTGCCGACTGGATCGCCGCGATCCTCGCCCGAGAGAGCGTCGCCATCACCCCGGAGGTGAAGGAACATCTCTGGACGGCGCTGACCTCGTTGGCTTCCGCACCGGTCGAGGAACGTACGATCACTGGCCTTTGCGTTCTCTTGCAGTCCAACGATCTGAAGCAGGCGCTCCGCCCCTACTGCATCGGCGGGGCCTGGGGCCGGTTGCTCGATGCCGAAATCGAATATCTGGGCACCGCCAGTTGCCAAGCCTTCGAGACCGAAGGGCTGATCGGCACTGAAGCCGCGCCCGCGGTGCTCGCCTATCTGTTCCATCGGATCGAGGATCGGCTCGACGGCTCGCCGACACTCATCATCGTCGATGAAGGCTGGCTGGCACTGGACGATGAGGGTTTCGCCTCCCAGCTCCGCGAATGGCTGAAGACGCTCCGGAAGAAGAACGCCAGCGTCATCTTCGCTACGCAGTCGCTCAGCGACATCGACGGTTCGGCCATCGCGCCGGCCATCATCGAGAGCTGCCAGACCCGGCTTCTTCTGCCGAACGAACGCGCCATTGAGCCGCAGATCACCGCCATCTATCGCCGCTTCGGCCTCAACGACCGCCAGATTGAGATCCTCGCCCGCGCCATGCCCAAGCGCAACTATTACTGCCAGTCCCGACACGGCAACCGGCTGTTCGACCTGGGCCTGTCGGAAGTGGCGCTGGCGCTTTGCGCGGCATCTTCCAAGACCGATCAGGCGGCCATCGCGAAGATCATCGCCGAGCATGGCGCAGACGGCTTCCTCGACGCCTGGCTGCGCCATCGTGGCGTCGATTGGGCTGCCGACCTCATCCCCAACCTCACCAACCTGGAGACACTGTCATGACGCTTCGTCAATTCCCGGGCCGCACCCGCGCGGTGATGATCGCCGCCGCCCTTGCCATCCCGTTCTCGGTATCGCCCGTCCTGACAACACCGGCGTCCGCGCAATGGATCGTCTACGATCCGACCAATTATGCGCAGAACCTGCTTTCGGCGACACGGGCGCTTCAACAGATCAACAATCAGATCACCTCGCTTCAGAATGAAGCGCAGATGCTGATCAACCAGGCGCGCAATCTGGCGAGCCTGCCATACTCGTCTCTCCAACAACTCCAGCAATCGGTGAGCCGCACCCAACAGCTTCTCGGCCAGGCCCAGAACATTGCTTACAATGTGCAAGCGATCGATCGGGCCTTCCAGACCCAATACGCCAATGTCTCCATGTCGGCTTCGGACGCGCAACTCATTTCGGATGCCAAGACCCGTTGGCAGAACACGGTTGGCGGCCTTCAGGACGCCATGCGCGTGCAGGCCACCGTCGTTGGCAATATCGACACCAACCGCACCGAGATGTCATCCCTCGTTGGCGCCAGCCAGTCTGCCACTGGCGCTTTGCAAGCAACCCAGGCCGGAAACCAGCTCCTCGCCCTTCAAGCCCAGCAACTGAGCGATCTCACGGCGGTCGTTGCCGCCAATGGGCGGGCGCAGGCTTTGCAATCGGCCGAACAGGCCGCCGCTGCCGAACAGGGGCGCGAACAACGCCGCCGCTTCCTGACGCCAGGTTCCGGTTATCAGGCTGGCAGTGCCCAGATGTTCTACGGCAATTGAGGGTGGCATGATGGACGGCAAGACCCTCGCGCGTCTCGCGGCCGTGATTTTCGTGGCCGTCGCCATCATCGCGACAGCGATCGAGATGAACCGCCGTGATGTGTCTCAAGATGCCTCCGTGACCTCTCCGCCTGCCGCCCCAAGGCCGGACCCGCTCGATGCGGAACTTGCCCGGTGCAGCGGAATTGGCGAAGCCGGAAGCCGCGATCCGGCCTGCCTGAAGGCATGGGCGGAAAACCGCCGCCGCTTCCTCGGCCAACCCGCCTCGTCGGCTCCTGCCCCGCAGCCGCCGTCTCCTGAGAATGGAGCGCGCTGACCATGGGCAATACCGGCGTCATCGACCATTTTCTCGAAGTCTTCACCCGCTATATCGACGGCGGTTTCGGACTGCTCCGGCCCGAAGTGGCCTTCATCGCCACCACCTTGATCGTCATCGACGTCACACTGGCAGCCCTCTTCTGGTCCTGGGGCGCCGACGAGGACATCATCGCCCGGCTCGTCAAGAAGACGCTCTTCGTCGGCGTCTTCGCCTATATCATCGGCAACTGGAACAACCTTGCCCGTATCGTCTTCGAAAGCTTCGCCGGTCTCGGTCTGAAGGCGTCCGGCACCGGCTTTACCGTGAGTGATCTTCTGCGCCCCGGCAAGGTGGCGCAGACCGGCCTCGATGCCGGTCGGCCTCTCCTCGATTCCATCTCGAACCTGATGGGCTATTGGGCCTTCTTCGAGAATTTCATTCAGATCGCCTGCATGTTGTTCGCCTGGGCGTTGGTGCTGCTCGCCTTCTTTGTGCTCGCCATCCAGCTATTCGTCACCCTGATCGAGTTCAAGCTGACGACGCTCGCCGGTTTCGTGCTGATCCCCTTCGGTCTCTTCGGCAAATCCGCCTTCATGGCTGAGCGCGTCCTCGGCAATGTCATTTCTTCCGGCATCAAGGTGCTGGTGCTAGCCGTCATCATCGGCATTGGTTCGACCCTGTTTTCCGAGTTCACTGCCGGTTTTGGCGGCGCGACCCCGACCATCGACGAGGCCATGGCTATCGTGCTCGCGGCGCTATCGCTGCTCGGTCTTGGCATTTTCGGTCCTGGCATTGCCAGCGGTCTCGTGTCGGGCGGCCCGCAGCTCGGTGCGGGCGCCGCCATCGGCACCGGTCTCGCTGCCGGCGGCATGGTTGCGGCAGGCGCGGCAACGGTTGGCGCCGTCGCCTCTGGCGGCGCCTCTCTTCTCGGCGGTGCCGCAGCCGCCGCGCGTGGTGGCGCAGCGCTGGCCGGTGGCGCATCGACCGCCTATAGCCTTGGCGCCGCCGGTGAGACCGGCGCTTCCGCTGTGGCCTCCGGTCTTGGCAATGTCGCTTCGACGGGTGCCAAGGCTGCCGTTTCTCCCCTGAAGAAGGCTGCTGGCCGCGCGTCCGACAGCCTGAAATCCAGCTACCAGTCCGGCGCTCGTGCCGCCTTCGAGGCCAGTGGCGGATCGTCAACGGCCGGCACCGTAGGCGGCGATGGGCCGGAAACCGCATCAGGTTCCACCTCTCCATCCGAAAACCCACCAGCTTGGGCGAAGCGCATGAAGCGCTCCCAGACCATGACGCACGGCGTTCAGGCGGCCGCGCACGCCGTCAAATCCGGCGACGCCCATGGCGGTGGATCGTCCGTCAATCTCTCCGAAGGCAATTGACCATGTTCAAGCGACCCTCCACCCATTACGGCAAATCTCCCGAACCCGAGACGCCCTATCAGCGTGCGGCCCAGGTCTGGGACGACCGTATAGGCTCTGCCCGCGTTCAGGCAAAGAACTGGCGGCTGATGGCATTCGGCTCGCTCGCCTTGTCGGCAGGATTGTCGGGTGCGCTGGTCTGGCAGTCGATGAACGGTTCGATCGTGCCCTGGGTGGTGCAGGTCGACAAGCTCGGTCAGGCGCAAGCCATCGCACCCGCGACTGCTGACTATCAGCCCAACGACGCCCAGATTGCCTTCTACCTCGCCCGCTTCATCGAGCAGGTCAGGAGCATTCCCGCCGATCCGATCATCGTCCGTCAGAACTGGCTGCGCGCCTATGATTTTACGACGCAGGGCGGCGCGCTGGCGCTCAACGACTATGCGCGCGCCAATGATCCCTTCGCCAAGGTCGGCAAGCAACAGATCGCTGTTGAAGTGTCATCGGTCATTCGCGCCTCGCCGTCGAGCTTCCGCGTCGCCTGGATCGAGCGTCGCTATCAGGACGGATCATTGGCCGCGACCGAGCGCTGGTCCGCCATCCTTACCGTCGCCGTGCAGCCGCCCCGCGATGCCGACACGCTCAGGAAAAATCCCCTCGGGATCTACATCAACGCCATCAACTGGTCGAAGGAGCTTGGATCATGATCCGGCCGTCTCATCTGACCGCCGGACATCCGGCGGCGCGTAGCTACGCACTTCCGCCTTTCCGTAAATCCGGCTTGCCGCTTCTGTTGCTTTATGCGTCTGCGCTTGCCGGGTGCGCGACACCGCAAAAGCCCCCGGAAATCTCCTATGACGATGCCGCGCCCGCAGTCCTGGCGGCCGATCCGCCAAAGCCGGTTCAGGTGGTCGAGCTGCCGAAGGTCCTGCCGCTGCCGGGTCAGCTCAAACCTGTCGGCAAGGATGGCAAGCCAGTGCCGGAACTGGCGGACCCGGCCGCCCGGGTGAGCGAAGCCAACGCCGCTGCCCGGATGCAGCCCGTCAGAAACGGCTTCATCAACTCGATGCAGGTCTATCCCTTCGTCGATGGCGCCCTCTATCAGGTCTATACCTCGCCGGGACAAATCACCGATATCAACCTGCAACCCGGCGAACAGCTTGTCGGCTCCGGCCCGGTCGCCGCCGGTGACACGGTGCGCTGGATCATCGGAGATACCGAAAGCGGCTCAGGAGCCACCAAACAGGTCCATATCCTTGTCAAGCCGACGCGACCAGAACTCACGACGAACCTGGTCATCAACACTGATCGGCGCACCTATCACATGGAGCTTCGTTCGACCGAGAAGACCTATATGGCCTCGGTCTCCTGGCAGTATCCGCAGGACCAGCTCATCGCACTCCGCCGCCAGAACAGCCAGGCCGAGGCTCAGCAGCCGGTCGCCAGCGGCGTCGATCTCTCCCGCGTCAATTTCCGCTACGACGTGACGGGAGACCGAGCACCCTGGCGGCCCCTGCGCGCTTTTGATGACGGGCGGCAGGTGTTCATCGAATTTCCGCGCGGCATCGGCCAAGGCGAAATGCCGCCGTTGTTCGTCGTCGGTCCGGAGGGCGACACCTCCGAGCTGGTGAACTACCGCGTGCGCGGCAACTACATGATCGTTGACCGCCTGTTCGCCGCCGCCGAATTGCGCTTCGGCGCGGGCAAGGACCAGAAACGTGTCCGCATCTCCCGAACCGACGGGAGACCTGCGTCATGAGCACCGAAATCGATCCCGAAAAGGAGGAAGGCCGGAAGCCAGATACGGCAGAGGACGACGCACGGCCGCTGACCGGCGAGCCGGTTTCCTCCATGCGTCTTCGCCCCGATCCGCCGCGCGTCACGCGGCTGTCACGCAAGGTTCTGGCCGGTTTGGGGCTCGCCGCTGGCCTCGGCGTTGGCGGCGCCCTGATCTATGCCCTTCAGACAAGGAATGGCGGCAATCAGGGACAGGAACTCTATTCAACCGACAATCGCACCACGCCGGATGGCCTGGCAGGACTGCCCAAGGACTATAGCGGCGTGCCGAAACTCGGTCCCCCGCTGCCCGGCGATCTTGGGCGACCGATCCTGAACGCGCAGAACGGCGGTCAGCCGGTGTCAACGCCCGGCGCTGTCGCCTCTGCGCCCTCCGGTCCAAGCCCGGAAGAGCAGCGTCGCGCGCAGGAGATTGAGGCTGCCCGCACCGCCCGGCTGTTTGCACCGACCGATGCACGTTCCACCAATAAGGGCACGACCAATCCTGCGCAGACTACGGCGGCGGCGATGACCCCGCAGCCCGACCTCACCAGTCTCGGTCTTGCGCCGCAGCCCTCAACACCCTCCGCGCAAGATCGCCAGCTTGCCTTCCTCAACCAGTCGCCCGACAAGCGCACGGTTTCGACTGATCGCGTCGCCGCCCCGGCATCGCCGAACATCCTTCAGGCTGGGGCTGTGATTGCCGCCGCGCTCATCACCGGCATCCGCTCCGATCTTCCCGGTCAGATCACCGCTCAGGTGACGGAGAATATCTATGACAGCCCGACCGGCAAAATCCTGCTCATCCCTCAAGGCACCCGCGTCATTGGTCAATACGACAATGGTGTAGGCTTCGGTCAGCGTCGCGTGCTCATCGTCTGGAACCGGCTGATCTTTCCCAATGGCCGCTCGATCGTTCTGGAGCGCCAGCCCGGCGCCGACGCCGAAGGCTATGCCGGTCTTGAGGATGGTGTCGATTACCATTGGGGCGAGTTGTTCAAGGCGGCAGCCTTGTCCACGCTGCTCAGCGTCGGCGCACAGGCCGGTTCGTCCGGAAACGACAGCGATATCCTGCAAGCTCTGCGTCAAGGCGCGTCACAGAGCATCAACCAGACCGGCCAACAGGTGGTCAGCCGCCAACTCAACATCGCGCCAACACTGACCATTCGGCCCGGATTCCCGGTCCGTGTGATCGTCACACGCGATCTTGTCCTCGAACCCTATGGAGGTTGACATGACGAAATTGAAACTCTCTGTGATCGTCGATGACAAGCCCGTCAAGGTCACACTGGAACTGCCGGCCGGCCTGCACCGCGATCTCGTTGCCTATGCCAACATCCTCGCCCGCGAGGCAGGCCAGTCGCCCGCAGATCCCGTTCGCCTGATCGTGCCCATGCTGGAACGGTTCATCGCCACGGACCGCGGCTTTGCCAAGGCGAAGAAATCCGTGTCCCAAACTACGCCGTCGATGTGACAAGCGAAACGTTTTGGGTGTCCAAAGAGGCCGCGATGTCCAGAAACCGCAGCAAGGCCGGATTGTCGTTCTGCGCCGACCAGACCATGCTGTAGGGCAAGGTTTCGTTGCCGATAGGACGGAAGACGACGCCAGGAACCTGCGTCGCTGTGATGCCCTCGCTTGCCAGTGTCAGGCCCTGGCCGAGCGCCACGAGCGAAAGAAGGTTATGCCGCCCGACACTGTGCGGAAGGATCTCGGGCTGGCGGCCCAGCCCGGCAAGCCTCTGGACCAGGTAGTTGTAAATCTCCTGTCCCGGAACGGCGTCACTGACGATGAAGCGCTCGCCGATGACATCGACCCAATCCAATTGCTCGGTTTCCGCAAGGATGTGCTGTTCCGGCATGGCAACAAAGACCTGCTCTGACCAGAGATGGCGGCATTCGCAGCCTTCCCATTCGAGGGTTCCCGTCAGAAAAGCCACATCAAGCTGGCGCTGGCGAATAGCGGCGACATGCTCCGCCTGATCGCCATCGGCGAACGACATTTGGATGGCCGCGTACTTTTCGGAGAATTTCTGGATGAGGTCGGCCAGAAAGCTGGAGCCTAATGACGACAGGATGCCGATCCGCAACTCGCCATCGCCCACACGTCCGATAGCGGCGACTTCCGTTCGTGCAAGGCCAATCTCGGACAACGCCTTACGACCTCTGTCCACAAACTGCTTGCCCGCAAGGGTCAGGGTGACACCAGAATGTGAGCGGACGAACAAAGCCGTTCCAAGCCGAATTTCCAGATCGCGTACACGCCGACTGATCGCCGACTCCTGCACTCCAAGCGCTGCCGCCGCCCGACGAAAACTACCGTGTTCGGAAGCGGCGACAACGTAACTGATGTGGCGAAGTTCGATACCCGATCCCGGCACGCGCGCTCCTTCACAACAGTGCCGCAGCGAAGAGGCTGCGGTTTAGTACGAGGAAGTCAGCACAGCTTTACGGCGAGTGTTCGGCAAAAACTTGGTCGTAGGCTACCTCAGCTATGCCGGATGGACCTTCTTGTTTGTTTGGTTGATCGATGTCACGGCGTCCTTCGGCTGCTGTCGGTGTGCTTGTCCTTTCATTCAATCGACTTCTGAATGAAACCCAAGGTATTTGCATTTTCGATGAGTGTTCGCACCTTCGCTCGCTCAAGTCCGGCTGGAACCTCAGCATCAATCTCCAGACGGAGTTTAACGTCGCTTCCAGGAAGGGTCGTCAGCTGTTCGACGATCGCCTCGACTATCTGATGTATATCCCTTGCCGGTCGTTCCGATGAAATCATCACCGTACCCAGGAAGCGGGTTGGCTTTTTTTCAATTGGTTGCGCCGTGGCGCTGTCACCTGCAACAGCAACGGACGGCGCAGCAGCGGGACCACCCGCTGTCACAGTTTGCTCTGTCGCCTCGAAAGACGAGGGCACAGGACGGTGCGCTTCCGCAACCTCTGGCTTAATGATGACACTGTCGCTGTCAATCACAACAATCGCGTTGCTTGCACGCTCAATGGCCAGCCCTAGATACGAGTCTGACTTCTCATCGTATCGTTCAGCATAAGCGAATGGGCCAGGCAACATACCGCCAATGGCCGCTTGTACAGCTTTGATAAGGACATCCTGCCCTTTGAGGCGCGGCAGGTAGATATAGCGGTTCAGATACTCGCGCAGATCTTTGAGAGACAAACGGGGCTTGTCGTTCCAGATATATTTCTGGAGGTCTCTGTCGAGGCGCGAAGGTCCTAGCTCGACCAGCAGTCCCTCCTCCGCCACCAGCTTCTTGCTGGCACGGGCGAGCAGACCGTCCTGCGCCGGTATTTTACCAGACTGCCACTCCCAATCGGCATGCGCGCTCTCCTGGGCCGGGTAATGCAGGTAGCACCAGGCTTCTTTCAGGCGCGTCTTCATCGTTTCGTTCGCTTCAGCCAACTTGGCCTTGGCAAGTGCGCTGTCGCTCTGCGTGAGATTTAGGCGTTCGGTATCGCGGACGATTTCACCCCATGCCAACGACGCACGTACGGCGTCTTTCAGATGATCGAGCTGTCGGCTTTCCGCTGCAATGAAAACCAGAGTGTTGCGGTAGACACGTGGTGTGCTGCCGCGTTGCAGCAGAATGGTTTTGGCCTCCCCAAGGGCCTCCGAACCATCGCGTCCATTATGTGGATACTTTACGCCAAGCACCACAGCCCGCACCCCGCCCGCTTCGTCGGGAACTTCCGCTGACGATACGGGTGCCACCTGCACGGCGTCGAAATGCCCTCGATCCGCGAGACCATTCACATATTTTCCAAGTTCGGTATCGATCGTGACGTCAACCAAAGCCGCCTCGATCTGCGCGGCCTTATCGGCCGCGATGCGATTCAGGCTAGCCGACATGGAGTACCAGTAGCGGCCAAGATCAGAGTGCATAAACTTGGCTTGATTGGTCAGCCGCCGCAATGCGTCGCCGAAGATTGCCGGACGCTCCCCTGGCTGAACCACACCGAGATTGATCTGCTTGTCATCGAGGCCCGTGTTCTGCTGCTGCGCTGTCGGGGCAGTGCCCATGAAGATTGCCCGGGCAACGCGACGTGTGGCCGAATATCGATTGAGATTGGGGGCGGATTGATCCACCCTGTAAGGTGTCGATGTTGTACCATCAACGTCGCCAGCGATGATCGCCTGCCAGCTCACGTCGAGATAGTGGAGCAGTTCAGGCTCCACGCGTGGCGAACTCACCGCCACGCTGCCGGGCATAATCATGACCGACGGGTCGCCGTTCATCCAAAGTTCGTGAATAGCCTGCGCCATAAGGCGGAGGACGCCGCGCGTTCTCTGGAATTTTTCCAGTGATCCCCATGTGGTATAGAGCTGGTCGAACAGTTCCGGGTGAATCGGATAGGCCTTTTCCAACTTCCGACGGTAATCTTCATCAGCACAGCCTTGCGGGAAATCGTTCGCGTTCTCCCGATAGAGCTTGGCGAACTGCTTGAGCGTGTTGTCCCGATGATGGAACTTGTCGCCGGGGATGTCCTTGAAGAGACGACGCCGGACGATCTCATAGCTTTCTTCCTGACTGGCAGGACGCCAAGAAGATTCCACGCGGCTGAAAGTCTGCTTGAGTCGCGCGAGCGCTTCCTGACCGCCTTCTCCACCCACCTCGATCTGCGAGGCCGGCAGGGAGGCGACTAACAACGTGCCGGGGCTGGCCTTAACCGCCTCGGTCAGAGACTGGACGAAGGACAGGTTGGCATCGAAAGACCCGGACGGCAGCCCCTCAACCTTGTAAATTTGACGCAAATAAGCGACCCATTCGTCGATCAGGATGAGACACGGCGCGCATTTCTTGAAGAGCGCCTCGAGCAGATTTGAGCCTGGTGCAATACCGTTGGCATCGTTCTCGGCAACCATATCGAAGGCTTCAGCTCCTCCCAGCTGCCAAGCCAACTCACCCCATGTTGTCCGGATTTTTCGACCGCCATCAGCGTTGAGAACGTCCTGCGGCCCACGCGAGGTCCCGACGAGCACAGCGCGGTTGATCCCGTCCGGTACATTTAGGCCCTGCTTCTCGAGCAATTGGTCGAGTCCTGAAAGGTCCTGCACCGGCGTTGGTCCCGCCATGTGATATAGCGCCAGCATCGAGTGCGTCTTACCGCCGCCGAAATTGGTTTGTAGCTCGACGACAGGATCCCCACCCGCACCGGATAGCCGCTTCGCCGCCCCGACCAATAGCGCGCTCAGCCCTTCTGTAAGGTAAGTGCGACTGAAAAATTGGCGCGGGTCGCGATATTCCGCTGGGGCACTGCCCGAATGAACCTTGGCAAGGTCAGCAGCGAATTCAGCCTGCTGGAACTCGCCGGTAGCCACATCCTGATGCGGCTCGACAACCTCACGCCACGGCAGCAAACCTGCCACCGTCTCGACCGAGATTTCGAGACGCTGCGTCTTCCGCCGTTCCTCGTTGCGCTGAAGCTCCGTGAACTTCGTCCGTAGTATCGTGTCGCGCATCTTGCCGAGTTGTTCGGCCGTTTCGCCAGCGCTGATCGCTTCCATAAGCCGGCGCATGGTATCGAGAGCCCGCTCCGCATCGTCATAGGTAAAGGTCTCATTATGCGAGAGCTTGTTGCGGACATCGCTCAATTCGTTGACCAGTGACCTTTCCGCGCGGCCAAGGACCGCCTTGAATGCCTCGCTCCAGAAACGATCCATCGCATTAAAGAGTGCAGCCTGGTCCCAGCCTACAGAGCCGGTGCTGTTCGGTCGAAGGCTGGGCAGCTTCTCCAGAACCTGAACCTGCCAATGCCCCGGAAGAGACGTTTCAAGCCGCTTTTCAACGAAGGGGATCAACGCCGCAGGCAGCAGCTCCATACCCTCAAACACGTGTTGGCGTGTGCTTTTTGCCATGTTCCGTTTCCCCCTTAAATATCCAACCGGATCTGACGATCCCCGCTCATGTCGTGAATGGCCGCAGCAGCCTTTGTCAGCTCAGTCCAATCGGCGATCAGAGCGTTGTAGGCCGTGGCCTCCTTCGCATCCTTCCGCTTGTTGGCGCTAATATCGTAGAGGCAGTAGGCGAGATCCTTCACGGCCTCGGCCTGAGCGCTGATCTTCCTCAAGAGGACGGCGGTGTCGTGGGAAATACCATCCTTCTCGTGCAGCCTGACAAGATGCTGGAGACATTCCCACACCGTCAGGTGTCGGTCCTCTTCAGGGCTCCAATCCTCGTCAAGTTCGTCACGGGTGAGGATGCGAACCTTGCCTGCGGCGCTGTCTACGATCCCGGCATGCTTGACGCTTTCGACGGAAATGCCCCGCGCCCGGGCGAGGTTGTCGGCGACACCATAGTCCCCCTTGCCGTTCCCGTGCTGCTCGAACCAAGTGATGGCGAACCGCGTATCGGCGTCGAACTCGCCCTGGATACCGCCCAGATATTCGTCGAGTTCCTTGTTGATGAGTTGGAGCGCGGTCTTCACGCTCATTGGATTGTCGTCCGACTCCAGCACTGCCTTGTAACGCGAGAACACGCCCATGCCAGGGCCGATGGCTGATTGTGGCATGTCGGCCGGCGCGATGTTGGCAGCCTGAAGCTCGGCGATCGCCGGAGGCAGTTCACGTTTCAGGGCACGGATGAACTCAGCCCGTGTGATGGCCTCCGCAGCAAATTCTTTTTTGCGACAGACCAGGACGACCGAATTAGCGAGCGCATTAGTTCCCGACGCGATCATACGAGTGGCCATTTCCGTTCGGAGCGGCCATGTGCCAACTACTGCATAGCCGGCCTCAACAACGGCTTGCAGGAATGTCGCCCAGCCGGTAGAGCTGATACCTTCCTGTGTGACCTCACTCTGCTTAAACGCATAATAAATTGTTGCTGGAAATTGGGAGGATGATTGTTCAGCCATGTTGGCAATGGCGCGACTCATGCCCTCAAGAAAAAATATCTCTGCTGCATCTTTACCTCCATGGCGATAAGGGGTTGCGACTAATTCTTCGGACTTAGGAGTCGCCAGAACACTGAACGCTTCCGGGTAAACAGGCCGAATGAGCGCTCTCATCCACGCGAAGAAAAAATCGGACAAATCAGCGTAACCAATATTGTCATAGTAGGGTGGGTCGGAAGATATTACCGTATTGGGAGGATACCTGACCGTCTGCGCGTCATGCTGAATTTCGGTACCCTGCGAATAAGGAACGAGGGCGTTTACAGTTTTCCAGACCCAATCCTGCATCGCCGTCCAATTGCCAGAAGACGAACAAAACGGGTTGGCCTCTGCATAATCCCAAGTCATCGGGATAGATTGGCGCCCGAAAGTATTGCGCATCTTCTCTCCTGAATTGTGCCAAGAGCAGATCGATGACCAATAATCACTGCATTTATCAACCGCAAATGCCAGATAGACACTCACTGCCTCCGCATATGCCTTGGCACCTTTTCCACCGTCGCGGAGAAAGCCGGTTTCAACCAAATATCCCGCAGCCACAGCATCGGCCTCTATTCGAGAGCGCGCTTCATGAACAAGATCGCTGAAGGTATTCAATGCCACCAACTGCCTGTCAGTGAATAAATCACCGAAGGTCGTCAGGCCGTAATCCACAGTCCAAAAATTGCGGGGATCGTTAGGCAAATTGGTTTCAGGTTTCCACTCGGGCGCTTCCGATAGAGCCACCGTTTCGTGCGCCTCTGTGGGGGCGACATAGGCTCGACTGCGGTTTCCCTCGGCGACAATGGCGATTAGCGTCTGACCCATTTTGCCAGCGCGCCCATTGCTTTTCACATAGTCGGGGGTGATCGCCGTATCCGACATAAGGCAGCGGAAATTTGCGCCGCGTCCTGCCTTGGTTCCCTCCTTGGCAGCTGCAAGCTCGGCCTTTGTACCACCATGCCTGATCCGATAGGAGATGGTCTTCGCCTGCTTATCGACAATCGGCTCGACCCAAGCCTCCTTGCCGGTCTTGGTGCTGAGCAGAAAGCTCGACGCGATCGGAACCTGGACGCCGGAGAAGGCAGGATCGGGGCTGGGGACAGTCCGCGCCCAGATCCAGGCGATCACCGTCCCTTTGCCCACGCCATGCTGCTTCGGAAGATCCACCTGCGGGTAAAGATGTCCTATGCGCTCCCATGCCTTCTCGCGCATCCATTCGCCGTAGTATTTCACATCCTCGGCCAACCCTTCGGCGTTGCGGTAGAACGACCGCTCCTTGATGCCGGGGTGGATGGGGGGCATGTCCTTGAACTTGGGCGGGATCTCGATCATCGCCTTGCCGATCATCACTGCAACCGGGTTCAGGTCTGAACCATAGGCGGGCAGGCCCAGCCGCTGCGCCTCAAGCGGGATCGACCCGCCGCCCGAGAACGGGTCATAGACCGGCGGCAGCTCGCCTCCGCAGCTGCGCCGGATCTCAGCCCGCGCGCGTTCCAGCACCTCCTCGTTAGTCGAATTCTCCCACTTCACCAGGTCTTCGATGATCGCAAACAGCCGCTTGCGCTCGGCTTCCTGCGCTTCATGCGTGGGGAATTTCTCGAGATCACTCGACGGATCATCAACAAGCTGAGCGAACAGAACAGCACGACAAGCTGCCAGCGGCCGCCGCGCCCACCACAGATGCAGCGTCGACGGATGCCCGTGCCGGATCGATTTCTCGCGTGCAGAGGCGGCGTTGATCGCTTCGAGCGGGATCGCGACTTCAATGAGTTTCTTTTTATATGTCGTCACAATTCCACCTCTATCCATTCAAAATTTGGGACGCCACGGCCTGCACGACTGTGACGTAATTCACCGAGCAGCGACCCATCGGAGAAAATACTTCCAATGAATGCGCCGCCTTCCAGTTCGAACGTCGCATCCTGTGTTTGCTGAGGACTGAATTCCATCAGTCTCGCAGATGTCTTCGTCGAATCCCCGCCAACCAAAGACTCAAATACCTTCAGATCCAACCCAATTACTTCAATCCGGAAACCGTCCCGAGGCAATTTGAAGAGAAAATAAGGCAGATCGTGAAAATCCTCCCAAAACCTACGGCTTGAGAGATCTGGGGATTTCGGCAAAATGGATGTGATGCGGACCACGAACTCACGACCACCGAGTGAGATAACCGGGACGGTCTGACGTCTACGGTCGACGGAGTAGGCGCCGGTTCTCAGTCGGTTCGCCTCCTCATTAAAACCCATAGCGGCGAGCCAAGCAGCATAGTTTGCTCGGCGCACAGCGTCCGCAGGAAACTCAACGGGATTTTCCGGTGCTTCCGGCTCTGGGTCGACAAATGCGATCATCGATTTCTCGTCAGAGCCATCATTGCTTTCGCGCAAGAAAGTACCTATCGCGAAGCTCTTCTTCGGTTGCGGAGAAATATGTTTATCCCAACCGTCAAGTTGCTTTAGGCCTTCGTTTAGCGCTCCCTTGATATTCGGCTTACTGTCGGGACCTGCAAATCCACCTTTAGATTCGGCGAGAATCCATTCTTTTTGGGTGTTTTCGGCGATGAAATCGGGAGCCTTCTCTTTTCCTTCCGGCCAAGCCTTGTTTTGGGTCGCCGCTCGCTGCCTCCATTCGGTCTCAAAGCGACCGACATAGGCGTAACCCTTCTCTTCCAGAAGAAGAATGGCTATGCCCTGCCCAATACGCCCGGCCAATCCTGAACTGCTGAAATCTGCATAGTAACTTGCCATGCCGTCATGCAGCGAAAATCTGCCCTTGCCCCAATCGAAAAGATGGCCATTCTCAAGCAGGAAGCCTGTTGCACCTGCCCAAAGCTGGGGTGCCGAGGGCCACCGCAAGCAGTCTGCTTTCTTGATGGCATGTACTAACCGCCATGCGCTGAAGCTGATAACCCCGCAAGCATCGGGAAATGGCCGAACGTGGGCTCGTGGCGTCTCAACCTTTGCCTTATCAAGCTCATGCATGGGTAGACTGCTATTCGCAGTGAACGCTTTGGCAATATTGACAGGCAAGGAAAACCACGGCGTCAGAGCCGACAAAGGATGCATCGTCATAGAGGCTGCTCCGACCGTTCTAGCAAGCGCCTCAAATCGAACTGAACTGCCGTTTCCATAAACGACGGCTCCCGATCCACGAGCGGGCCGCGCACATAGCGCGGCACTTGAGCAAAACCGCTTCCGACCGATACAACTGCTAGTATGAACTTATCTGGTTCATGCAAGGAGGTGATGATCTCCTGCCGCGTCACCATCACGCTGTCGGCACCGTCGATGCGTCCCTTGACCTCAATGAAGCGCAAATGCCCCGACTTTGGATCGTGGGAGACGATGTCGTACCCAATCTTTTGTGCGGAGACATCGACCGGGTCATTCCCCAAGTCCCGCTCTGCCGCCATGACCGCTGACATCGCCGCAAGTTCGATCGCTCTGCGCGCGGCCGGATCTTCTGAGAAATGGTTGGAAACACTAGGTGCTTGACGCGCCTCCAGCAGTCCGCGCGGAATGACGACCATGCCGCCCCGCACGCGCGGCGGCTGCGATGAGATGAACCGCTCCCGCTCAAGCTGGTCCATACGGCGCTTCTGCCGCTCGGCCAGATCCTCGGCCCGGCGCTGGGCGTTCTGCCAATTCACCCGCGTTTTCTTGCCGGCCCGTTCCTCCTCCTTCAGCTCGAAGGCGCGCGAGTCCCAGTAGTTGATTTCCTTCTTGAGCCGGGCGCGCACCTCGTGCTCAACCTTCTCGATCTCGGGCAGGCGCCGCGCCTTTACCTCGGCGACATGACCTTGAGCCAGCTCAACGGTCGCAAACCGGATCGCAGCCTTCTCCAGGTCCGTCGTCAACCAGCTCTCGTCCAAAAGATCACGCACACTGGCGACCTCATCCGGCTTGGCAGGACGCAGATTGAGGTGCGGCGCGATGCCAGCGTTGACCGTGTTGCCAGCCTTGTCGATGGCCGCGAACTGGAGCCGCTGTGAAATCACATGCGGCTTTCCGACACTGGTGACGCGGCCGTCCTGAACGGTGTGCTCCAGCAGGAAAATCGCCGACAGCGTGTCGCCCGCATCGGTATCGTCCACCAGGATCGCACCCTGCCGCATGATCTGCCCATACTGCTCGCGGATAAGGCTTATCACGGCTTCGAGCAGCGGATGGCCTGGGCAGACGAATGCCGCGACCGGCTGCTGGTTGATCTTGTCTTTCTCGAAGCAGATCCGCTCATACTGCGTCTGAAGCGGCGCGCCGGTTCCGATCTGGCGGTCCCGCTCACGGATACGCACAGGTACATGAGTGACCTCCCAGCGCCCTTCTTCACGACGCTTGATCCGGCCGCCCAGATGCTGGAACGCCTCGACGAAGAAGCTCTGGATGTGATGCGGCTGCAGGCGCAACGCTTCGGCGCGCTCCATTTCAAGGCGCAGTTCCTCGACCTTGGCCTCCGGCATCGTGTCGTTGGTCAGCGCGCGGCGGCGCAGAAGCTCAAGCAGGTTCGCCTGGTCGACGGCGCCATCGACCTGTTGAAACAGGCGGGCCTTGACCTCTTCCCGCTCGCCATACTGGATCGCCTCGAACAGCAGATCCTTGAGCGCCACGCCGTCGAACAATTCGCCGAGCACGTCGTAGACGCGGCCGCCCAGCGCCTCGCGCGCAGCTTCCAGCTTTTCGAGCAGCCGGGCGTAGACCTCGCCCTCGCGCGTATCGGCCGCGACGAGATTCCACAGGTGGCACACCTCGGTCTGACCGATGCGGTGGATGCGGCCAAACCGTTGCTCGATCTTGTTCGGGTTCCACGGCAGGTCGTAATTGACCATGAGGTGGCCGCGCTGAAGGTTCACCCCTTCACCGGCCGCGTCGTTGGCGATCAGGACCAGCATGTCCTTGTCCTGCATGAAGCGCTCTACGACCTTACGCCGCTCTTCGCGCGACACGCCGCCGTGGATCACCTCGACCGCCTCGGGATTGCCGAGCCGCGCCCTGACCTTGTCGAGCAAGTAGTGCAGCGTGTCCTTGGGCTCGGTGAAGATGATCAGCTTGCGGCGATTGCCCGCGGCGTCAACCATCAGATCGTCATCGAGGATACGGTTGAGCTGACTCCACTTTGTATCCACGCCGGAACGGAGAACACCCAGCGCCATAGTCTCCAAGCCCTTCAGGGTCTCGACTTCCAGGGCAAGTTGCTCGACCGTCTCGGCCGTCGTCGCGCCCGTTGAGATGAGATCCTCAAGCTCGTCGATTTCCTCCTGGCCATACTCCTCGATGTTGCCGAGCATGTCGGCATTGATTGTCGGCTCACCCGCGCCAGGCCGGCGGCCCTTGGCGGCAAGGCGGGCTTCGCCCAGTTCGTTTTCCAGCCGTTCGCGGCGGCGTTTTAGGGACTGGTAGATTGCGGCCGGTGATGAGGCGAGGCGCCGCTGAAGAATCTGCAAGGCGAAGCCGACATTATTGCGCTTCTTCCCGTCCCCCTCGGCGAAGCGCTGCACCCGGTTCATCTCGGTGCGCACATATTCGGTGACGGAGGTATAGAGCGCGGCCTCCCCCTCGGAGAGCTGATATTTGACCGTGCGCGCCCGCCGCTCGGGGAAGAGCGGCCGGCCATCGAACTTGAGCAGTTCCTCCTTGGTCAGTCGCCGCATCATGTCTTCAGTGTCGGCATAGTGGACACCATCGCGGAACCGGCCCTCGAACCGATCGCCGTCGAGCAGCGCCATGAAGAGCTGGAAATCCTCCTCCTTGCCATTGTGCGGCGTCGCCGACATCAACAGCAGGTGCCGGCAGACCTGTCCGAGCTTCTGGCCCACCTGATAGCGCCGCGTATATTTGACCTCGCCGCCGAAATAGGTGGCCGACATGCGATGGGCTTCGTCGCAGATGATCAGGTCCCATTCGCGCGCGCTCATGAGCTTCTCCTGAAGCTCCTCGTTGCGCGCCAGCACATCGAGACGGACGATCAGCCGATCCCGGTCGCTGAACGGATTACCCGACCGCGAGTTCTCGATCATGTCGCGGGAAAGAATGTCGAACTCCAGATTGAATTTCTGGCCGAGTTCGTCCTGCCATTGCTCGACCAGGCTGCCGGGCGCGACCACGAGGCAGCGCTCCAGGTCGCTACGGGCGATCAGTTCCTTCATCAGCAGCCCGGCCATAATCGTCTTGCCGGCGCCGGGATCGTCGGCGAGCAGAAAGCGCAGCGGCTGTCGCGGCAGCATTTCGCCATAGACCGCCGAAATCTGGTGCGGCAGCGGATCGACCAAACTGGTGTGAATCGCCAGATACGGGTCGAAATAATGGGCTAGCTTGATGCGGTTGGCTTCCGTTACCAGGCGCAACAGAGCGCCGTCAGCGTCGAACGACCAAGGGCGTCCATTCTGTTCGACATCGAGCCGATGCTGATCGTCGCGGTAGAGGACCGACTCAGCAACATTGCCATTGTGATCGCGATAGACGACACTGACCGCTTGATCGCCGATCCAATCCACAGAAATGACATGCACAGCCTGAGCGGCGGCTATACCCCGCACTGATGCACCGTTCTTAATGTCTTCAAGCCGCGCAGCCATCAGTTGCCCTCGCTCAACCCATTCAAAGCTGAAGCTCCGCTTTTTCAAGCGCCGCTTCGGTCTCTTTGCGATTAATGGTCACTATATGCTGGGTATGAGCACTCTGTTTTGTGGCGTCCCCAAGCAGACCCAGCCGCTTTAATACGTAGAAAAGCATCGCATAGCGAACTGAAAGTACCCCGTGACCGTGCTCAAGACCGTAATCCTTGGCGACGACTTTTTGCTGACTTGGCGTAAGCGCAGGATGTGGTCCGATGATCACATCGAAATAGTTATTCCAAAGCCAATCCTGCCCTCCGCCTTCCCCGGGCTCTCCCTTAACACCAACCTCTAATATGCGAGGAAGGAGAAAATCTTTGAACCGATGCTCAAGATGACAATAAGCGCGAACGTGCCAACGGAAACCATCAAAACCAAAAGCGTGAGGCGTGATACGACGCCAAATCGGCTCCGGGCGCACCTTATTCATCGACTGGTAAAAGACTTCAACTGACGCGCCCTCGCGTACTGCCTCAAGCACCCCCCTGAGAACGCCGATATCTACATCGCGCTTTGGCGTCAGCGCGACATCCGCTTTCGGAAGCGCAGCGATCCAAGAATCATGCGCAGGGACCATTCCCTCAGTAACGGCACGGAGCTGCGACAAATACATATGAGGGTCTGGATCAAGGAAGCGCAGCACGAATTTCTCTGCGGCAACATACCGTTTGGCGCGCGTGTCATATTCCATATTTCCAGGAGCACGCTCTTGGTAGGCAGTCAGGTCCTTTGAAGCCTGAGGAACCGAGACGCCGAAAAAATTCGTAATGTCAGCGCGATTTATCGATCCCTCCCAGAACAGGCGGAACTCGATAAACTCTAGCCTTTGCTCGACACCCCAGCGCAAAAACGCCTCCAACATGAGAATACTAACTATACGGATATTGACATCTCGTGCGTATAGTTCATATACGTATGATAGGTTTAAGTCAACGGCCGATGGATGGTCAAATGCCTCCCCGTAAGCGAAGCGCAGATCCAATTCAGGATGACCTCTTTGACCCGGAGGTCGATCTACTACTCCCGCCTCGCCTCGCGATAGACGGTAAGGTCTTGGGCAGCACCGTGCGTCAGTTGATCGTTCCCGCCCAGCGCGTGCGCTGTAAATTACGTCGCTTCGTTATCCGCCGCGCCATAGGCTATGAGACTATCCTGAAGTCTGGACAGACGCTGAAAATTATAAGCGCGAAAACGGCAACACCGCTTGAGGCTGACCTTATTCTTCTTGTGGCTGATGCCACAGACCCAAAGCAAATAGCCGAAGTCCTGGAGCTGGGCGAAGGTCGCTGGATAAACGCTCGGCCGGCCAATATAGCCACGATGGATCGCGACACGCGGGTAAATCTACTGTCTGCGGTCTCAGCCTCTTGGACTGACGCGATATATCTGCGGGAAGGACGCGCCGATGAACCGGCGCGTCCAGGCTTGCGACGCCCTCAGATCGGAGCGCTTCACGCAGCGCTGGCACACCGAACACGATCGACCGCACCCGCAACAATTGTCATGCCGACGGGTACAGGCAAGACCGAAACGATGCTCGCTCTAAATGCCCACGAGAAGTTTGAGCGATTATTGGTAGTGGTTCCGACCGACGCGTTACGAGAACAAATAGCATCCAAGTTCGAAACCTTCGGCGTCTTGAGACAACAGAAATGCCTTGCCGATAAGGCTTCCTATCCGGTTGTCATGCGCCTCTCGCATATCCCGACAAGTCCCGCGGAAGTCGACCAAATTTTCGACAGCGCAAATGTCATCGTCACCACAATGCAGATTGCCGGCCGCGCGGATGCGCCCGTTCAGGAGCAAATGGCCGAGCGTGCTTCAGCGCTCTTCATCGACGAGGCGCACCATATCGGCGCCCCGACTTGGGCTCGGTTTCGTGGCCTCTTTGTTGATCGAGATCCACCGCTCCCTATCGTTCAATTCACAGCCACTCCCTTCCGAGAGGATGGACGACGCGTAGACGGGGAGTTCATCTACACCTACCCCCTCAAGAAGGCTCAGTCAGAAGGCTATTTCAAGCCCATTCGTTTTGAAGCCGTGTTCGGCCTCGACCAAGCTGATGCCGATCTGGCGATTGCCGAAAAGCTTGGTGAAGTCCTTCAGGGCGATCTGGACGATGGCCTCAACCATCTTGCCATGGCGCGCTGCCAGACTATCGAGCGCGCTAAAGATCTTCACCGGATCTACAGCGCACTGTTCCCAGAATTCAACCCCGTCATCGTTCACAGCCAACAGTCTATCCGTGAACGCCGTGCAAACCTGGCCGCATTAAGGCGCTTCGAGAGCCGGGTCATCGTCTGCGTCGATATGCTCGGCGAAGGTTTCGATCTTCCGGAATTGAAAATCGCGGCGCTTCATGATCCGCACAAAAGCATTGCCGTTACCATCCAGTTCGTTGGCCGTTTCACGCGGCAAGATCCGCGCCTGGGCGATGCCACTGTTATCGCCAATACTGGCGTAGACGACATCGACCGTTCGTTAGCCAAGCTCTATGCGGAGGACGCCGACTGGAACGCTCTGGTCGAGGCCCTCAGCACGGCAAAGATCGACCGACAGGTTCGCCGCTCCGAAATGTTCAAGGGCTTCGTCGGGGATCTGAACGATATCCCGCTTCAGACGCTCGAACCAAAAATGAACGCGGTGGTCTATCGAACGTCGTGCGAGGCCTGGGAGCCACTACGTGCTGAGGACCTGTATAATCCAGGCATCTATCTCGGCATGAAGGTCAACCCACACCAGCGCGTCGCCATTTTCGTCACTCGATCGGAAGAACAAGCAGGATGGACCACGGCGCAGCATGCCATCAATGTCTTCTGGGACCTGCATATGGTCCACTGGGATCCAGACCGACAGCTTCTCTATATCAGCAGTTCAGCTAAAGGCCCCTACGACCGGCTCGCTAAAGTCATCTGTGGCGAAACAGCGCGTCGGGTGGAAGGAGAGGAAGTCTTCCGCTGCCTGCACGGATTCAACCGACTTATTCTGCGCAATATCGGCTTAACCCACCATCAGGGACGCGGTGTTCGTTACTCGATGTACATGGGCGTTGATGTAGCGGACGGGCTTGATACCGCAAAATCGCAATCCCGCATTAAAAATAATGTCTTTGCGACCGGCTTCCTCGACGGCGTGCCCGCTTCACGCGGCTGCTCGGCAAAGGGCAAGTTCTGGTCGATTTCACCTGTCCGCGATTTAACCGATTGGGTTGAGTGGTGCGCTGATATCGGTCGGGCCGTAAACAATCCCGGGATCACCACTGATGGCGTTTTCAAAAGTGCCATGCGGCCCCGTCAAATCAACGAAAGGCCCGCAGTACCGCCGGTTGCGATCCATTGGCCAGAGTCACTGCTGACACAGATCGAGGATCGCGTCGAAATTACCTTCGGTGATCGCCCAGTCCCATTCGCCGAATGCGACATCGAATTGCTTGATCATGAACGAACTGGACCACTGCGTTTCTCGGTCCACAGCAATGTTGATGCTGCTGAGTTTGAGATCGTTTTTACGGAAGGCGGTGCCCGCTATCTGCAACGATCAGGGGCGAAGGCGACAATTAAGATTGGCGGCAAAGTAAAAACGCTGTCGGAATCTTTTGGTGAAGACTCCCCTCAAATTGATTTCGGGGACGGGTCTCTCCTCATCTACAGCCATCTATATGCCTTACCAGACGGTATTGAGGTAGAACCATATCCTCGAGATCGAGTGGAAACTTGGGACTGGTCCGGGACCAATATTCGAACAGAATCACAGGGACCAGAAAAGCGCTCAGATTCCGTCCAGCGACGGATGATCGAGACATTGCTCGCGGATGGAAACATCTATGATCTTGTTTTCGACGATGACGGAGCAGGTGAAATAGCGGACGTAGTTGCCGTTCGTGTGACGGAAGGCCTTGTGCAGGTAACCCTCCTCCACTGCAAATACTCCAGCGCGGACACACCAGGTGCGCGCGTAAAAGACCTTTACGAGGTCTGTGGCCAGGCCCAAAAATCGGCACGTTGGCGTGATCGGCCCTATAGAATGTTCACGCACATGCTGAAGCGCGAGAAGTTGCGCCTTGAGAAAGGCGGCACCTCGCGTTTCGAGCATGGAACTGCCGCGTTTCTCAAAAAACTGAAGGCAAGCTGGCAGGACTATCGATATGAATTCGATGTCAAAATTATTCAGCCCGGCTTGTCGCGGGCGGCGATCACGGAGGAAGGCTTGCACCTGCTCGCCGGCGTGGAGACCTACCTCCTGGAGACCCGTGCGATGAAGCTCCGAATCATAGGTAGTGAATAGCCGTATTGTACAACGTCTTCTGGCCTACCCCGCCTTTTTGTATTCCACCCTAGCCTAATTCCCTACGCCCCAAGATTGATACTTCCCTGACTGTGTAGGCGTGTTCATGTTCTGCCGTGGCGGAGCGTGCGCGATTGAGGCTTCGCCTATGTACGATGATCTCTGACTGACCAATGCATTGGGAGATGCCTCTCGAGCTCTGCGATGTTCAATCATCAAAGGTAGGACTTCTGCCAAAGGAGGACGTATGTCACACACCACATTCCTGACGCCGGAAGAAGTAGCGGAACGCTATCGCGGCAGCATTTCGGTGGGAACCCTGCGAAATTGGCGCTCGATGAAGATCGGGCCGTCATTCGTAAAGATCGGCAAAGCCGTCCTCTACCAGGTCGATGAGCTAGAGGCTTGGGACGAACGGAACCGTGTCCAATGCCGCAATTCAAAGCGACTTGAGCACGAGAGCGCAGATTATCATGTGTGACCGCTCCACGGGGCAGCGGCGGACGTGCCGGTGTGACTCCCAACACGCCCGCCTATCTGCTTCAATAGGGACAAACTGTCCCTAAGGCGGCCAGACCATATGACGACCGGCCTGGTGGGCTTCATGCGGGTTCGCCGCCATTCCCACCGCCATGCTTGATCCGCCCCGCAGTGCGGCGTCTCCCATGGTCCCCGCGCTTTTCGGGTCCGGGTCCCCATTCTGCGTTAGGCTGCCGGCGGCTCAGCAACGGAACCGAGCGTGTCGATCTCAGCAATTTTCTGAAATTCCGTGAGATAGTCTTGCTGATGGACCGCCATCCAGCGAACGACACGATTGTTCGCCAGAAGTTTAGCGATGTATCCACGCGCGACGGTCAGATGCAGATTGTCGATGCCGTAGGTTTCCTCAACCGACTTTACTTGAGTCTGGAGTGCCGCCAACTCCCGCTCCATGCGGGCGATCTGTTGACCCGACGGCGTAGGTTTGCCTCCACCTTTTCCTTTCTTGGTCGAAGCAAGCTGGTTTTCGGACGTGGCAGCGCGCAGAGCACGAGCGAACATCACGGTAAAATTGTTCTGGCCAATCATCAGATCAGCGGCTTCAATCTGCCTCACAGATGTCATCTGTCGTAGGATGTCGAACACCTTCATCGAGCATGGCGTGTCCTTCAGCATCTCAGCTGCTTCGGGGCTGATCCCTTCTAGAAGCCGGAAACGCCGCAACACGGATTCGACCTGAAGGTTCAAAGCAGCGGCTATGTCGGCCGACGAGACGCCCCGATCCATCGCACGCGCGATCATCCGATGTTCCTGGATCGGCGGGATGCGGTTGACGCGCTTGTTGTAGGTGTAAGTGTCGTCATCCGCAGTGAGCAGGCACTCGACTTCGGTGATGCCGAGTTCTTTCAGCACCTCCAACCTTAAGTGACCATCGAGGAGAAACCAGGTCCCGGCATTCTTTTCGTCGCCCATGACGACGGGCGCTTCGATCAGACCGATCGCCTTGATCGAACTCAGGACTTGTGAGTAAGAGCGGCTCTCCCGAGCGCCGGCCGGCAATGTCTTCAGTGGCACGATGGCGGCGACGGGAACCGTGACGAAGTCACGATCAAAGGCGAAACGTATGCGTCCATCCTCCTGGTCCGTTGCTTCTTCAGTCATGATCTCCTCCCGACACGCGGACTGTGAGCGCACGAGGCATCGTCGCCAGTCCTTCGGCCCTCAGCAAATTAATAAATCCGTCCTTGGAGAGCAGATCCTTGAGCGCCTCGACGACGAACAGCAGCCGAGTCTGGGTGAAGTCCGACTTTTTGACGAGCAGACGCTGCTTCTCCGCCTCACGCTGATAAACTTGCATGAGATCAGCGGCCGTCATACGGCGAACGCCTGTCCCCTTGCGCCCCAATCGTCCGGCAGGCAATCCCCCCTTGCGCTGGCTTCGCATCCGAATCTCGAGCAGACGTCGGACGGCGGCGAGCTTCTTGCCTCTGAGCTTGCCGGTTTCGTAGGCGTCGAGAAGCAGATCCTGCGCCTCTTCCGTCTCAGCCTTGGAAATCTCCATTGCCAGGGTGATGGGTATCAGCCCGGTTTCCACTGCGGATACTAATCGTTCCTCCCCGCGCTCAAGGAGCGAAGCGATCATGTTTACCCAGGAGGCTCCGACGCCGATCTTCTCGGCTATCGCGGCATCGCTGAACCCACGGGATCGCAATGCACCGATCTCCTTCATCAGATCGATGGGGCGCGGCGTGCGCCGAGCGATGTTTTCGACCAGGCTCATTACAAGGCATTCGCTTTCGCTGGCTTCGATTACCACGGCTGGAATCTCTGTCTGCCCCAACATCTGGAAGGCTTCCAGCCGACCTTCCCCACAAACCAGATCGTATCTTGGCCCGCCCGCGCCATCGCGCCGACTCACAGTGATCGGTCGCTTAAGACCGATGGCTTCAATGTTGTTCACGATCTCCCGATGCTGGCGTTTGTTGCGCGCGCGAGGATTCAGAACTGTGATGCGGGAAATTGGGATCATTTCGATCCGACTGGGGCGAGCAGCAGGCATCAGGCAGCCTCCTCAAGTGAAACGGGCATGGCGATGTCATAAAGAAGGTCGAGGCCGTCGAAGCGATAGGCATCTAGCCCGAGCGCATTGTCCTCTCCCAGCCGTAGTTTCTCGGAGAGCATGTCGATGCGCGGGAACAGGTAGTAGTCAAGCGGCGCGCGATTGGCGCTGTCCATCCGCACAACGATCGTGATGTCGGGCGCAAGGGATGTATCGAAACGCAGGTTCCATCGAAGGAGCCCGGTAGGCGTTTCAATGCAGCGGGCGACCACAACGGAGAGACTGAACTCGCCATTTACGACGACCCTGTCGGTCTGAAGATCCTGCCAGGCATCACTGCCCGACGTCCGAAATCCGTCAAGTAGCTGATGCAAAACCTCTGGATGAAGTTTGCGAAGTTCGCGGTTGATTTCAATATAGCGATAATCGCGATCCGGAGTGAAACCCACGAGACCGTACGCACGAAGCAAGCTGCCAAATCGGGAGCTATAGGCACTGCTGGACGGCATCCCATCACATTCGTCGATAACGATGCCGGAAAGCAAACCCCGTTGATGATACAGCTTTCTCAGGGATTGCAACATCTCCTCATCGCTGAGGCGAAAGGAGCGCGCGCTGATCATGGTTCTTGCCGCTTCGAATAACTCGCGCTCGACGACGGCCGCAAACGCATCCTGCGCACGGATCCACATTTCGGGATCGTTCTGGACGCGCTTTTTCTTCAGCTTGAAGGATTGGCGGTTCCAAACATTGTCGCCCACATATTTTTCATTGATCAGAACCTGGTGGACGGTTCCCCTGGTCCAAGGACGCCCGAGGTCTGTGGGAATGCTCCGCCTATTGAGATCGGCTGCAATTTGGCTTTCGCTGTATCCCTGATGAACAAACGAGCGGTAGATTTCGCGAACCAGATTGACTTCCTCGGCAGGGCCCAACGTTAAGATCACCCGATCGGTCTGGATACTTTTGTGCTCGCCCCGTTCGAGAAAGCCCTTGGTGACTCCGTGCTCATCGATGAGTGTTCGACGTAAGCCGAAGCCCGCTGGCCCACCCTGCCGATAACCCTTCTCGATCAGGCGACCTTGGCCTGCAAACACTTTGGTTGATAGTTCACGGCTGTATTCGCCAGCCATCGCCCGCTTCACGCCTTTTACAATGGTCGAGATCGGGCTACCGTCGTTGTCGAATTGCTCGGCGCAGTACTCCACGGCGATACCGGCGCGTCGGCAGAGATATTCGTAGTACGCGCTTTCGTCCGCATCCTGGAATCTTCCCCAGCGGCTAACGTCATAAACGAGCACCAAGGTGAAATCGACGCTCCCGGATCTAACGTCCTCGATTAACTGCTGAAGCGCGTCGCGCCCCTCGATCTTGAGACCGCTCTTTCCGGCGTCGGCATAGGTCTTGACGATCTCAATTCCGCGAGACTGGGCATATTGTTTTATCGCGTCGGATTGGTTTTCGGTAGAATACTTCTGATGATCCGTCGACATGCGGACGTATTCGGCAGCGCGAAGGGGGCGTTCCGGCTGCCCTGGCCGATTATCGTCGTAAAGTCTCCGGTTCATCTCATCACGCACTCCTGGACATAACCGCGGCAGTTAAGACGTCTGAAGCCGCAGTTTGTGGCAAGCCTCTGCCGCCTCTCCGCATGGACACCATTCTAGCTGCGGAGAAAACGGAAGATGTTGCCGAAAAAGGGCAGGAAATTACCCCTGTGGAAAGGCGTCCTCGGTGGGCGTGAAATCTATGCGCGGACCATCGCTGAGCTTCTGCGCAAAGAGCATGGCGATAGCCATCGCGCGATTAAACAGCTTATGCGCCAAACAGATGCAAGCGAAAGGACCGTCAAGCACTGGCTTGCGGGGCAGCACGGGCCGGACACCGTATATTTCTTGCGCCTGGTGGTTTCCTCGCCCGTTATCAGAGCCTTCTTTTTAGGACTGATCGAGAGTCCTTTGGCAACGCCACCGACGGAAGCGATCGATCGCATTTCGTTCGCGCGAGCTCGCGAGGCCTATGCTTCTGGTGAAATCGCCGGTGGCGACACAGCAGCGCACGGGCTGAAAACTGACCCTATTCATGTCCGCAAATGTGACCCTAAAAATGTCCCCGATCAGTTCGCCTTCAACAAGCGGCAACGCTGGTTTTTGAACCGAATCACTGAAGGGCGTTGCAATGCGAGGGAGATAGCCACGGCATGGACTGTCAGCCTCAAAACAGCGCGTCGTGATATCGCCGCGCTCAAAGAGGCCGGTCTAATAAACTATGTTGGATCGCGACGGAAAGGACGATATCGTAGGATCACGGAATAACGAGGATATTTCACTCGAGGATTATGCGCTGCCCCGACGAATCAATGTCCCCAGAATCCGAAAACAAGACAGGTGTAGAGTGGTGTCGTGCTTGAACGGGATTGGCTGGATGCAACCATGATCAATTGTGTCGATCACGATAGCGCATCAAATGCCGCTCCCAAATCCCGGCACCACTTAAAAAGAAAAGTACATAAATTCCTTTAATATCAAACACATAATTAATGGCATCGGATGATCCACAACCACCCGTCGGGGGATCCGACCCCGTCTCGCGCCGATATCGACATGACGAAGACGATCATCGACACCGCCAAGCCTTTGGGCATCACTGTTCACGATCATGTTATCATCGGCAAGAACGGCCACGTCAGCTTCCGCGCATTGCGATTGATCTGAAATTGTCGCGCATGCGATAATTCTTCCTTTTAAAAATCATCTACATCCTTTTGAATTAAAACAGCTATTTAACTTTTTTCTGTTCTTAAGCTTTCCAAGCAGCTCACAAACGCGCGCCCGTCGGGCTCCGATTTCCGCTTTCAGTTCAGCGTCAGAATGATCTGGCAGAAGGATCGCCGTTTCCAGTCGGCAGGTCCGCCAGCGGAAGCCGTTGTTTTGATTTGGCCAATCCGCCTGAGCGGTCGGCCAGCGTGGAGCTCGCATGCTGAAGATATCGCCGACGTTCGCCCATCGTCTTCGCAGTATCGGCCGTGGAGCGCTGATCGCTCTGGGCGCTCTCGCCGCAATCGCCGGCGGCTTCTACGCTCACATGCTCTGGACCACGAATTTTCATCCGGTCATCGCAGGTGAGCTTTATCGCTCGTCGCAGCCATCAGCCGCCACCATAGCAGCCTTCCAGAAGCAGTATGGCATCAAGACCATCATCAACCTGCGAGGCGACAATAGCGGCCGTCACTGGTACGACAAGGAAATCGCCGAGGCGAAGGAACTCAACATCAATCACATCGATTTCCGCATGTCTTCCGGCCGCGAGCTCACCCAGGAACAGGCGGAACAGCTCGTCGAGATCATGCGGGATGCGCCGAAACCGATCCTCATTCACTGCCAGGCGGGTGCGGACCGCACCGGACTTGCCTCCGCGCTTTACCTTGCAGCCATTGCCAAGGCGAACGAGACGACGGCTGAGAACCAGATGTCGATCTATTACGGCCACTTGCCGCTGTCCTTCACCCGCGCCTATGCCATGGACAGGACGTTCGAGAAACTGGAACTCTGGCTTGGCTTCTCGGCCTCCTGAGCTGCGGGCCCTTCCCGTTAGATAATCTGTAACATTGAGCAGCTACCGGTTGACGGAGCATGTTGCATTGCGACATTGATTCCCTATTCAGTCATCCGAGGCTTCCCGATGGACCAATTCGATCTCCTAGTCGTGGGTAGCGGCCCTGCCGGCCGCAGAGGCGCTATACAGGCTGCCAAACTCGGCAAGAAGGTACTCGTAATCGAGCAAGGCAAGCGTGTTGGCGGCGTCTCGGTCCACACCGGCACCATTCCCTCCAAGACGCTGCGCGAAACCGCGCTCAACCTTTCCGGCTGGCGCGAGCGCGGCTTCTATGGCCGCGCCTACCGCGTCAAGCAGGAGATCAGCGCAGAGGATTTGCGGCGTCGCCTGCTGATTACCCTGGACCACGAAGTCGAGGTGCTGGAACACCAGTTTGCGCGCAATCGCGTCCAGCATATCCGGGGCAAGGCGAGCTTCGTCGATCCGCAGACCATGCAGGTCGTCAAGGACGATGGCGAAGTCGTCAACGTCAAGGCGGCGAGCATCCTTCTTGCCGTCGGCACCAAGCCGTTCCGCCCGGATTATATGCCCTTCGACAACAAGACGGTTCTCGACAGCGACGAACTGCTCGATATCGAGAATCTGCCGCGCTCCATGGTGGTCATCGGCGCCGGCGTCATCGGCATCGAATATGCGACCATCTTCAGCGCACTCGATACGCAGGTGACGCTGATCGATCCCAAATCCACGATGCTCGATTTCATCGACAAGGAAATCGTCGAGGATTTCATCTATCAGCTGCGGGACCGCAACATGAAGCTGCTGCTCGGCCAAAAGGCCGAGAAAGTGGAACGGCAGAACGGCAAGGTCGAACTGACGCTCGACAATGGCCGCCGCATCACCACCGATATGGTTCTCTTCGCCGCCGGCCGCATGGGTGCGACGGATACGCTCAATCTCCCCGCAGCCGGCCTTGAAGCCGACGCACGCGGCCGCCTGAGCGTCAATCCGGAGACCTTTGCCACCAAGGTCCCGCATATCTTTGCGGCAGGCGATGTCGTCGGCTTCCCCAGCCTTGCCTCCACCTCGATGGAACAGGGCCGCATCGCCGCCCGCGTCGCCGTCGGCGCGATTGCCAAGGAGCCGCCGAAATACTTCCCCTACGGCATCTATGCGGTGCCGGAGATTTCGACCTGCGGCCTTTCCGAAGAAGAGGTCAAGGAACGGCATATACCCTACGAATGTGGTATCGCCCGCTTCCGCGAGACCTCGCGCGGCCACATCATGGGCCTCGACACCGGCCTGCTGAAGATGATCTTCTCGCTGAAGACCCGCCGCCTCCTCGGCGTCCACATCGTCGGCGAAGGCGCCACCGAGCTCGTGCATATCGGCCAGGCCGTGCTCAATCTCAAGGGCACCGTCGAATATTTCGTCGAGAACACCTTCAACTATCCGACGCTCGCCGAAGCCTACAAGATCGCCGGTCTCGACGCTTGGAACCGCATGGGCGACATCAAGTCGGAGCTTTAGATTCGGGCAATATTGACGATGCCGGCAGGGCTTACTACTCTGTCGGCATGATGAGCATTCTCAACATCGCTTCGGTCTTCTTCATAAGCCGCTGATCCGGCGGCGATCAGCCAATGAAGATGGGACCGCCTCAGCGGCTGCAAGGCCGCGCGTCGGTTCATGACGGAGCGGCCGTATCCCATATAGGGGCGAATACGGCGTCATGATTGAGAGAGATTTCATGCCCTCCAAGAAACAGTACCCGGCTGCGCTTTCCAGCGCACAGCTGGACGAATTCATCGAACGTGGTTTTGTGCGCATTGAGCATGCGTTTTCATCTGATCACGCGGTGCAGGCGCGCGCCATCATGTGGCGCGATCTTCCATGCAGCGAACACGATCCCACAAGCTGGAGATTTCCGGTCGTCAGGCTGGCCGGTTATGGTGGAGAACCATTCCGTACCATCGCCAACATGCCTATTTTGCATAGCGCCTTCGACCAGCTGGTCGGGCGGAGGCGATGGCTGCCACGCGACGGTCTCGGGACCTTTCCCGTGCGCTTCCCACATCCAGACGATCCAGGCGATGCGGGGTGGCATGTCGACCTGAGCTTCCCCGGTGAAGACGGTGACCACAACGAGCAGAACGACTTCTCTGCATGGCGGGTAAACGTCACCTCACGAGGAAGAGCCCTGCTTACCTTGTTCCTCTTTTCCGATGTCGGCGAAAACGATGCGCCGACCCGCATTCGTGTCGGCTCTCACTTGGAGATGGCGCGCTATCTTGCACCCGCTGGCAACAGAGGCTGCTCACACATGATGTTGGAAGGGGTCGCCGCCGATTGTCCAGACGCTCTGGCAACGGGTGAGGCCGGCACGGTATACATCTGCCATCCCTTCCTCATCCATGCGGCACAGAAACATCGGGGCGTCTCCCCGCGCTTCATTGCCCAACCTTCGATCGGCCTTGCCGAACCCTATCAATTGGACAGACCGGACAACGCTTATTGTCCCGTCGAAATCGCCATCCGGCGCGCGTTGGGCAAGGAGTGATCGGCATCGAACGATGATATCTCGGTCGGTTCGAGCTGCCTGAAACAAAAAAGCCCCGCCGCGAACGGCAGGGCTTCATTTCAGTCCGGAAGAAAAACCGATTATTCGGCGCTGTCTTCAGCAGCCTTCTTCTTCGGAGCGGCCTTCTTCTTCGGAGCGGCGGCTTCTTCGCCTTCGGCAGCGGCTTCCGTTGCTTCGGCCTTGGCAGCCTTCTTCTTCGGAGCAGCCTTCTTGGCAGCCGGCTTGTCTTCTTCTTCGTCGTCGGCGAGCAGCGCTTCCTTGGAAACGGTCTTGTCCGTAACGTCGACTTCGGTCAGCAGGTGGTCGATGACCTTTTCTTCGAAGATCGGGGCGCGCAGGTTAGCGGAAGCGCCCGGCGTCTTGCGGAAGAATTCCAGGATTTCCTTTTCCTGGCCCGGGAACTGCTGGAGCTGAGCGTAGAGTGCACGCTGCAGTTCGTCTTCGCTGACTTCGACGCCGGCCTTTTCGCCGATTTCGGAGAGAACGAGACCGAGGCGAACGCGACGTTCGGCAAGCTTGCGGTATTCTTCGCGAGCCTTTTCTTCGGTGGTGTCTTCGTCTTCGAAGGTCTTGCCCGATTCGCCGAGATCGGCTTCGATCTGGCGCCAGATGCTGGCGAATTCAGCTTCGACAAGCTTCTGCGGGGTGTCGAACTGGTACATCTCGTCGAGTTGGTCGAGGATCTGGCGCTTGACCTTCTGGCGGGTGACCGAGCCGTACTGGCTTTCGATCTGGCCGCGAACGATCTCCTTCAGGCGGTCGGCGGATTCGATGCCGAGCTTGGAAGCGAGTTCGTCGTTGATTTCGACTTCGCCGGGCGCTGCGACTTCCTTGACGTTGATGTCGAAGGTGGCTTCCTTGCCGGCAAGGTTCTTGGCCGGGTAATCGGCCGGGAAGGTCACGGTGATGACCTTCTCGTCGCCAGCCTTGAGGCCGACGAGCTGCTCTTCGAAGCCCGGGATGAAGCGGTTGGAGCCGAGAACGAGCTGTGCGTCTTCGTCCTTGCCGCCGTCGAAGGCAACGCCGTCGACCTTGCCGAGGTAATCGATGGTGACGCGGTCGCCGTTCGCGGCCTTGCCCTTCTTGGTTTCGTAGCTGCGGGCGCTCTCGGCGATCTTGAGGATCTGCTCGTTGACTTCGTCTTCGCCGATTTCAGCGACTTCGCGCGTGACCTTGATGCCGTTGACCGGCTTCAGTTCGATAGCCGGGATGACTTCGTAGGACAGGGTGAATTCGAAATCAGCCTGAGCGGAGAGGATCTTTTCCGCCTCGTCCTGATCTTCGGTCATGGCGATTTCAGGCTGGGTTGCCGACTTTTCGCCGCGCTCGGTCAGGATTGCCGGCGGCTGGTCGCGAACGATCTCGTTGACCAGATCGGCCATGATCGACTTGCCGTAGACCTTCTTCAGGTGCGAGACCGGAACCTTGCCAGGACGGAAGCCGTTGATGCGGACCTTGTCCTTGACCTCGGCCAAGCGCTCGTTCATGCGCACTTCCATGTCCTTGGCCGGGATGACCACCTTGATTTCGCGCTTCAGCCCTTCAGCGAGCGTTTCGATAACCTGCATTGTCCTACCTTCATTCATGGCGGCCGTGCCCAGACAGCCGTTCGTTTCGATGAGCACGACGCCGGAAAATCCCGAGCGTGGCTTGGATGCAATTCTCTTTCACCTTGCCAGAGCGCCGCGCCTTCGAACGAACGCGCAAGAGGCAGCCCTATCCCGTCACGAGCCAAAACATCTGATCCACTTCCTGTTCGAAAGCGGGATGCTTTGGGCAAGATGCGCGTCCTGCGGCATGTTGGAAGACAGGCTTGATCAGCCTCCCCCCGTCCACAAGACAGTGTTGGTGCGGGTAGAGAGACTTGAACTCCCACGCCTTGCGGCACCAGAACCTAAATCTGGCGTGTCTACCAATTTCACCATACCCGCGTTCCCAAAACCGCATGGCGATGCCTGCCCATGGGGCCTTCCGGAGCGCGGCGTCTCTATATCACCCGTTTCAAACCACGCAAAGGAAAAATGACGGTTCCGCGACTGCTCCCAAAGCTTATCGGCGTCTTCGTGCGGATATCGTCAATAGAGTGGCTCCTCGTAGACGGATTTGCCGTCGAGAAGCAGGCTTCTGATATGGGCGGCACCGTCCGAAGACACCCGCGCGGCAATAGCGACACGATTGTCGTTGCGTGCGCTTTCGATATCGTGCCCCTGGCCCTCGGGCACGTAGTAGCGCTCTATGCCGTAATTCACGGCCATCACCGCCTGCGCTGCATCGGCGGGATCGCCGTAGGAAACATAGTCGAACGGCAGGCTCTTCAATATGACCGTGCCGGGTTTCGGCCCGAGCGTCCCGAAAGACGATTCGACGACGCTCCAATAGCCGTCGTCCTGCTTGCCGAGGCGCACCGACAGAACCTGGCCGTACAGGCTCTCTTTCGGCGGGCCACCGGCCAAGGTCGAGACCGGAACCCGTGAGATGTCGTAATTCAAGGTGACGTAGTCGCCACGCAGGAGATCGCGCGGATCGACAGGCGCGGCTTTCAGCGTAACCTCGACACCGCTTCGCAGCCCCCAGGCACGCTCGCCGACCATATAGCCGAGGACGGCGGTCTGCAGGGCTGCCACGGCGATGGCGGCGATCCATACGCGGCGGGCCCCGCCAACGACGACATTCTTTTCAACCATATCCGTCATGCCCGTGTCCCCTGCCCGCCATTGTCGGAGAATCGCCGTTCCAGCTGGATGACCAACCAGGCCGCAATCGCCACGAGCAAGCCCGCAACAAGGAAGAAGCCGGCCGTGCCGATGATCGAGCCGATCGTTTCGCTGGCAAGATAGAGAATTTCGCAGGCGAAAACGAAATAGGCGAGATAGCGCACCGCGCCGTTGTCGCGGCCACCCAGGGCGATAGCGATCACCGAGCCGCCCAGCGTCGCCGCAGCTATGATGACGAGCGGCAGCTTGTCCTCGACCCAAACGTTGTTTTCAAAGGAGCCGTTGCTGATCTCGGCATGAATCAAAAAGAAGCCGATCGATGCGATCAGAAATGCATAGAAGGCCGGGGCCGCGCCGGCCGCTTGCGCAAAAGACGCCAGCGGCGAAGCGGGTATGCTGACGGCAAGGAAAACCACCATCCCGAGAGCAGCAAACAGGATAGCCGTATTCAATCCCTCATGCTGGCCGAAAAGCCATGTCAGCCAGCCAACCAGCATCAGGTAGGCCAGATGCCGCGCAGCCGGCGCATCGGCATAGCGAACAAGCGCAATCAGAATCACGGCCATCAGCGGCGGCATCCATGGCATGATGCCGTACCATTGATCGAAATGACCCCAGAGGTAGACGCCGCAGAACGCCCAGGCCAGGAAGCCGGCAAGCCCGACCTGGGTCGCGGAGCGAAACAATGCAGCCGCGATGACGGCGGCCGCGAACCACACGATCATCATTCTGAGCTCGTCGCCAGACAGATTGTACATCTGGCCGACGAGCGCCATGGCGCCGCCGAAACTCAAGGTGCCGAGGATCAAAAGCCCGGATGCAAGGACGGAGCGTCCGCGCGCCAGCATGGATGCCGCACCGAGATAGAAGGCCCATATCATCGCAACGAGACCGAGAAGCCGCACTATTCTGGGTATCGCCTCCCAGTTCGCGGAAACGAAAAGCAGGATGGCCAGGCCGAGGAGGACGGCGGCTATGATGGTCAACACGCGACCGGCGCTGAAACTCGTCTGGCGGCCGTCATATTCGAGGAGGATGGCCTTTGCCGTCGTTGCGTCGACCAGGCCCTTGTCGGTCCAGATTTTCAGATCCCGTTCCAGCCTGCCTCTGTACATATCCGGCCCCTTCGCTGCGATTCCGCTTGCCGACAGAATTAGCACAAATCGGTGGACAAGCGATGCGAGCCCCGCGTTCGGCCACCGCTTCGCCCCGTGCGAACCCGTCCCGCATTAATACAGAATTAACTGATCATTCGGCATAATGGCGACCGGTATAGCGATACCAATAAGAGCCATGCGTTCAGTTCATGCCTACCATGAAATTATTGCGCTGCACAAATTTAAAAAATCATACTATTCATAGGACAACAAACACGGTGGTGGCGCGCCGGGCCGATGCAAATCGGAGCCTGCCTGGGGATGGAAATCCCGACACGATATTCGGAGCCGCATACTCCTCCTCCCAATGCGCTCCGATCGATTGACGACACTCCTCCTCCCAAGTCGTCGATCAATACAAATGACGCCCACCGCATCCTCCTCCCACGGTGGGCGTTATTTTTTTCCGATTAAACCGTTTGAATGTCCGCGTCAGTCTTTCTGTCGCAAAACCGCTATCGATGATGCCGCAGCAAATTCGGCAGCCGTGCAGTACGGCCCGTCGCGCCGGCGACCAGCCCGCGCCGGCGATAAAATTCCGGTTCCCGGCAGCGGGATCGGCGAAAGCATGGCGAAAAACCGGCGGCGGTCGCATCGCCTCCCGTATCTCCGGGCATTTCCGAAATCCACCTCCGCCGCCAATCGACATTCAGCCGCGATATGCACACAAAGCAGCCACCTTCTTGGGCAAATAGCCTATAAGATTTGCAGGATATGCATAGGTGACATGATGCTTTGGCACTTTTAGTTCTTGCAGCGCAGCATATATTCAGAAGCATCAGATCAAGGACGGAACCAATCACGGGGCCGCGCGATCTCCAAATCCTCGAAAGGGACTGACAATGAACCTGACCCGCTCTTTCAACAACTGGCGCAAGTACCGTCAGACCGTTAACGAACTCGGCCGCATGAGCTCGCGTGAACTGCACGACCTCGGCATCGACCGCGCCGACATTCATCGCGTCGCCCGCGAAGCCACCGGCCGCTAATCGCCGGATAGGCTTCGCCAACAGCGAAAGCCTTCTCAACGCCCGTTGCGGATCTCCGCGGCGGGCGTTCTTTTTTGCCTGCTCACTGAGCAGATGCAGCATAAGTCGACCTATGCCGAGCTATTCCCCATATGCAGAGCATATAAATTTTGAGCAATGGCGGCTTTTTGGGCGTCATATTGCACAAATGCATAGCAGACGCCTTTTATTTGCACTGCACAATCAGCCTCCTCGAGCCTATATAGAATGCAATCGCTGAGGCGGTAATCGTACCGCCCGCAACCAAGATACCGAGGACAAGATCATGAACCCGCTTCGCATTGCAAAAAACTGGATCAGCTACCGCCGCACCCTGAACGAACTTGGCAACCTCTCCAGCCAGACCCTTTCGGACATCGGCGTCAGCCGCTATGAGATCCGCAACATCGCTGCTCGTTCCTTCCGTTAATCGTCAAGGAACTGCGGACTGCTTCAAGACGGCGCCTTACGGCGCCGTTTTTGATTCCGGCACCTTCTTAAAATCCGGCGAGTCAAGCGCGTCACGAAGTTTCAGCTTCGCTCCGCGTTCTTTCGGTTCGCGATCTTGCCCATGCCGGCAGCGCAAAACGGCGGCACACTTTTGCGCGGCATGCTTTAGCAAAGCATTGGATCACCGGCCCGGCCGTGATAATGACGCGCGCATGACACAGAGCAGCTCCCATTCCCCCATCCACATCATCGGCGGCGGCCTCGCAGGCTCCGAGGCCGCTTGGCAGGTTGCCAATGCCGGCGTGCCCGTCATCCTGCACGAAATGCGCGGCGTGCGCGGCACGGAAGCGCACAAGACCGACGATCTTGCCGAACTGGTGTGTTCCAACTCGTTCCGCTCGGACGACGCGACCAGCAATGCCGTCGGCGTCATCCATGCCGAAATGCGCATGGCCGGCTCCCTCATCATGGCCTGCGCCGACAAGCATCAGGTGCCGGCCGGCGGCGCGCTTGCCGTCGACCGCGACGGCTTTTCGGCAGCCGTGACGCAGGCAGTGCACGGCCACCCGCTGATTACGGTCGTCCGTGAGGAGATCCAGGGCCTGCCGCCGAAAGAATGGGACCAGGCGATCATCGCCACCGGCCCGCTGACGGCGCCCGGCCTTGCCGGCGCCATCCAGGCCGAGACGGGTGCGGATGCTCTTGCCTTCTTCGACGCCATCGCGCCGATCGTCTATCGCGACAGCATCAACATGGACATCTGCTGGTATCAGTCCCGCTACGACAAGGTCGGTCCCGGCGGCACCGGCAAGGACTATATCAATTGTCCGATGGACGAAGCCCGGTACAACACCTTCGTCGATGCGCTGATCGCCGGCGATGCCGTCGGCTTCAAGGAATGGGAAGGCACACCCTATTTCGACGGCTGCCTGCCGATCGAGGTCATGGCCGAGCGCGGGCGCGAGACCCTTCGTCACGGGCCGATGAAGCCGATGGGCCTCACCAATGCCCACAATCCCACGGTCAAGGCCTATGCCGTCGTACAGCTGCGCCAGGACAATGCGCTCGGCACGCTCTACAATATGGTCGGCTTCCAGACGAAGTTGAAATATGGGGCGCAGGCGGAAATCTTCCGGCTGATTCCCGGCCTTGAGAATGCGGAATTTGCCCGTCTCGGCGGCCTGCACCGCAATACCTACATCAACTCCCCGACGCTGCTCGACCGCTCGCTGGTGTTGAAATCCCGCCCCGGCCTGCGATTTGCCGGCCAGATCACCGGCTGCGAGGGCTATGTCGAAAGCGCCAGCATCGGGCTGCTCGCCGGCCGCTTTGCCGCTGCGGAGCGCAAGGGCGAAGCGCCGTCGCTGCCACCGGCGACGACCGCCCTCGGCTCGCTGCTGAACCATATCACCGGCGGCCATATCGTCTCCGACGAAGAGCCGGGCAAACGCTCCTTCCAGCCGATGAACATCAATTTCGGGCTTTTCCCCGAGCTGGAGCCGGGTTCGATCGTCAAGCCGGAGGGCGTCAAACGCTTCCGCGGCAAGGACAAGACCGTCATGAAGCGCCAACTCATCGCCAAGCGTGCACTTGGCGACTGCGCAAGATGGCTGGGCGTTCAGGCGCCGGTGTTCGCAGAAGCAGAAAGCGCCTGAAACCTCGCGCTTTAGCGACCTTCAAGCCTTCGCCGGCGGCGCCTGATGCCCAAACCTGGCATCATCGCCGGCGACATAATTGCCGAGCAGCCAGAGCGAGACCTCGGCGGCTTCCGCAGGCGTCTTGAACTCGAATGTGCCGTTATGATGCGGCACGTCGAGAAAATCGACGATCAAGCCGCGGCCGGTTGCCGAGATCTTGGCGCGAGCCCGGCCGGGCTCGATCAGATGGACGCTGAAATGATTGCGCACGTTGCGCATGAATCCGGCCTTGTCGTCATGAAGACGCACAAAGACCGCCTGCCCATCGGCCGTTGTCTGCAACTGGCGGATCGCTTCGGTCGGAAAGGCGCGACCGAACTCCAGAATGGCAAGGCCGGTATCGTGCAGGCCGTCTTCCTTGTTCTGCGACGCCATCCGTGTCGCGTAGTAAGCAACGAAGATGACGATCGCGAACAGTATGCACCAGACGACAATACCCACGGCAGATCCCCCTGAAATGCAAATCGAGTGTCCGCCCCTTTCCATAGAGGCCGAGACTTGCGCGAGCGTGTCTTATTTTAGATTTTCTTTGTGATCGAGGCCATCGCCATACGCAGCTGCCGGCGCCACTGCGGCAATGCCAGGGATCGGTCGAAGATACCCGCTCCGCGCCTTTGTGCTGCTTTCAAGACCGGCTCGGCCAAGGTGACGGGCAAAAAGGCCGGAAATACCGCCCGCGGTATCGCGCCTGCCGCCCTCGCCTTCGCGAGATGCTCGCGGCCCAGCCCGGCAAAGGCCTCGATCGCCGCCGAAATGCGCGGCTTATCCTCACCGGCCAGGAAGCCGTCGCGATCGAGCCCGGTTGCCGACAATATCTCAAGCGGAAGGTAGAGCTGGCCGCGATGGCGATGCAGCGGCATGAGCAGCAGCAGGCCGGCGATCGCCTGCGCCACGCCGGCATGGCCGGCGGCATCGGCGGAGCGTTTGGCCTCGTCGGCGGAAAGAACCAAACTGGCGAGCTGAATAAGGGCAGACGCCGTCTCGCCCGCATAGCCCTCCAGGCTGCTGCGGCTTTCCATGGGGTCATCATAGAGATCGAAGATGCGCGCATCGATCATATCGACGAGGGTCTGGCGCGGCAGGCTATATTGCTCGATGGCAGCCAGAAGTTCGGATGCCAGCGGATTGGCCTCGCTCGATCCGTGCGACTGCCCTTCGAGAAGGTCGCGCCAGTATTGCATGCGCACTTCGCCGGGCAGCGGCTCATGCACGAGATCGCGCACACGGGCCAGCTCGGCATTGAAGGCATAGAGCGCGGCCAGCGCGGGACGCTTCTCCTCCGGCGACAGCAGGCAGGCGAGATAGCGATCGCGATCGGTATCGCGAAGCGTCGCAAGGCAAATGTCGCGGTTGCTACGGGGCGCAGCTGCTATCGTCATGTTTCCGATCCGAAAGTCAGACGGCAATCAGCGCCGCGGCGACGGCACGCGATTCGGATAGCATGATGTTGAATGTGCGCACTGCGGCCCCGGTGCTCATCGGGTCGGACGAAATCTGCCTTGCCCGCAAGGCGGCCTTGAGCTCGGCCGGAAGCGGACGCAGCTCCGTGCCCGTGCCGACGAGCAGGACCTCGATCTGCGCGGCTTCGTCCAGCACCTTCTGGAAGCGGTCCGGCGTCAGAGCATCGCCGAGGATCATGTCCCAGCCGTAGATGCCCGAGGGCAGGCAGAGCAGAGAGCCGCGATGCGACATATCGGCAAAGCGAAACCCGCCATTGCCGTAAGCGTCGATCGGTGCGCGCCCGGGGAAATGCGCGTTACGGATTTCTATACCTTTTGCCACTGTATCACACCGCTGGTTTGCCTGACTGGATATCGCCGGCCGCGGGTCCGTTGCTTTCGCCGCCGGTCTGGAACTTGTCCGGACGCAGCTTGAACAGGATCAGCACGGGCGCCGCAATATAAATCGACGAAAAAGTGCCGACGGCGACGCCGAAAAGCAGAACGAAGGTGAAGGCGCGGATGACTTCGCCGCCGAAGATGTAAAGCGCGAGCAGCGCCAGAAGCGTCGTCGCCGATGTCAGAATGGTCCGGGATAGTGTCTGATTGATGGAGGCATCGATCAGGATCGGCAGCGGCATCTGCGAATAGCGCTTCAGATTTTCGCGCATGCGGTCGTAGACGACGACCGTATCGTTCAGCGAATAGCCGACGATGGTCAGGATCGCAGCGATGCCGGTCATGTTGAATTCCATGCCGGTCAGCACGAAGAGACCAAGCGTCAGAATGACGTCGTGCAGCGTCGCGATGATCGCGCCGACCGCAAACTGCCATTCGAAGCGCAGCCATATATAGATGAGAATGGCGACCAGAGCCGCCAAAACGGCAAGGGAAGCGGTGGTGGTGATTTCGCCCGACACGGCCGGGCCGACCACCTCCACGCGGGAGAAATTGTAATCCTTGCCCAATTCGTCCTGTACGAGCGAGACGGCGGACTGCTCGGCGTTTTCACCGCCCTCCTGCGCGTGGACGTGAATCACCGCCCCGAGGCGATCGGCCAGCCGTTCCACGCGCACGTCGCCCGGAATGACAGCCTCAAGGCGGGTTTGAATATCCGCCGGATCCGCGACGCCCTGCTTGGCACGAACCTCGATGATCGATCCGCCGGCGAAATCGATGCCGAGATGCATGCCGACCGCAGCAAACGCAACAAGGGTGATGACCGACAAAGCCGCCGAGATGGTGAACGTATAGCGGCGGATGCCCATGAAGCGGATATTGGCGTTATCGAAAACGCCGCTGCGCAGGCCGACCAGCAGCGTGCGCGGCTTGCGGCGCGATATCCACATATTCACCAGCGAGCGCGTGACGAAGCAGGAGGTGAAGAAAGTGGTGAAGACGCCGACCATCAAGGTGGCGGCAAAGCCGCGCACAGCGCCGCTGCTTGCGTAGAAAAGAATGGCCGCGACGATAAGCACGGTCAGATTGGCATCGGCCACCGTCGCCGCCGCTCGATTGAAGCCATGGCGCAGCGCGTCGACAAGCAGATGGGTCTTCTTTTCCTCTTCGCGCACGCGCTCGTAGATCAGCACCAGCGCATCCAGGCCGATGCCGATGATGAGAACGATCGCTGCGACGCCGGGCAGCGTCAGCGTGATTCCGAGCAGGCCCATGAGCGCGGCGACCATGATCATGTTGATGATCAGCACAATCGTCGCGATGATGCCGAGCAGGCGGTAGAAGCCGATCATCAGGGCCGCGACGAAAACGGCGGCGGCAATGCAGGCGATCAGGCCGTAGCGCGCCATTTCGCCGCCAAGCCCCGGCTGAATGGTGCGCTCCTCGACCGTTGTCAGCGTCGCGGGCAGCGGCCCGCTCTTGATCATGACAGCCAGATCCTGCGCACCCTCGGCGGTGAAATCTCCGGGAACGTCGAGATCGCCCGTGGCGATGACCGTCTTCAGAGACGCCGCGGAGATGACCTGATCGTCAAGGACGACGACGATGGTCTTGCCGAGATTGCTCGCCGTCGATTGGGCGAAACGCTGGGTCGCCTCCGGCGTCAGCTTGACGGAGACCGTCCCCCCGCCGCTCTGGCTGTCGACGACGGCGACCGCGTCGGCAAAATCCACATTCGAGAGCAGCGGCTGCCTCTGCACGAGATAGCCGACCGGCGGATCATCCTCGGAAAACAGAACGTCGGAGCCTGCCGGCGGACGGCCGTTCATCGCATCCTGCACCGACATCGATTGATCGATGAGGCGGAAGCTGAGGCTGGCGGGTTGACCGAGCAGGTTTTTCAGCCGCTGCGCATCGGCAAGATCGGGTACCTGCACAATGATGCGATCCGAGCCTTGCCGGCGGATCAGCGGTTCTCCCACGCCCAACTGCGCGATGCGGGCACGAATGACGTTCATCGAGCGCGCGATGGCCGACGACACATGACCGTTCACATCGGCATCGGTGATATCGAACGTCATGGCGCCGTTGTCGCCCTGCGACAGAACGACGGCAGGCTTGTCAGATCCGCCGGTAAGGGGACGCAAGGCCGTCAGGGCGGCCTGAACCTGCGCGGGATCGTTGATGCGCAGCTGGATCTTCCGGCCGGTTCCGGTCAGGCCCGAATAGGCGACGTTGACGGTGCGCAATCGCGTCCCGATATCGCCGACGATGGCTTCCAGGCGATCTTTCTCGACATCGCTCCGTTCGATCTTCAACAGAAGATGCGAGCCGCCGCGAAGGTCGAGCCCCTTCTCGATCTTTCGATGCGCCCACCAAGCAGGAAAGGATGAAAGCGTACGCTCGCCAAATAGATTGGGAGCGGCCAGAAGCACGCTCAGGAGAACGGCGAACCAGATCAGGGCGGTCTTCCACCAGGAGACGTGCAGCATCGCTCTCTCAAGTTAGGGCTTCCCTACCGCGCCCCACTTTCGGCAAACAATACGGGGGGCGCAGTAACGTCTTGAATTTGTGCATAGTCCTTCAAGAAAGTCGATTCCGATTTTCAAGGACACGCAACGGTGGCATGCACCGCTTCCGGCGGAATGCCTTACGCGGCGTCGGCCTTGACCGGCTCGCCCTTGACCCGAACCTCGGAAATGGCGCTGCGGACGACGCGGATGCGCACGCCCTCGGCGATCTCGACTTCCAGTTCCTTTTCGTCGACGACCTTTGTGACCTTGCCAACGATGCCGCTGGTGACGATCTGATCGCCGCGGCGAATGTTCTTCAGGACTTCATCGCGCTTCTTCGCCTGCGCGCGCTGCGGACGAATGAGGAGGAAATACCAAACGACCATCAGCGGCACAAACAGGATGATCATTTCAAAGCCGGAACCGCCGAAGGCACTCGCGGCCGAATCTGTCGCGCTCTGCGCATATGCGTTGGTGATAAACATCGAGAACTCCCTTGAACTCCGAGCGGGAACAAAGCCCCGCGTCAGGTGGCCGGAATATAGTTAGGCGCATGACGATTGCAACAAAAACAGCCGCCGACCGTACCGTTTTCCCGGTCTGTTAGCCTTTCAGCCCCCGAAGGAGCATGATACCCGGCAAGACAGCGCGCATTTTACGACTTTCTTCTTCAATATTCAGGAGGAAACGGTGACTGAAGACCAAAATGCCCTGATCCTTGCCGAAGTCCGCCGCCTCGCCGACGCGCTCGAACGCCTCGCCGGGCCGGCTCCGGCCGTCAATGACTGGAACGCCGCGGACTGCTTCGTCTGGGCCCCTGCCCGGCTTCACTTGCAGCCGGTCGCGCGGCCAAATCGCGTGGCGCTATCCCTCATTCGCGGCGTCGACCATGTACGCGATATTCTGCACGAGAACACGCTGCGCTTCGCGGAAGGCTTCGCCGCCAACAACGTGCTTCTCTGGGGCGCGCGCGGCATGGGCAAATCCTCGCTCGTCAAAGCCGTGCACGAGGATGTGCGCCGCTCCACCGGAGTATCGCTGAAGCTGGTCGAAGTGCATCGCGAGGATATTTCCTCCCTGCCCGTCCTGCTCGACATTCTGAAAGCGACGCCGCAGCGCGTCATCGTCTTCTGCGACGACCTTTCCTTCGATCACGACGACACGGCCTACAAGTCGCTGAAGGCAGCGCTGGACGGCGGCGTCGAGGGCCGGCCCGACAATGTGCTGTTCTATGCCACGTCCAACCGCCGCCACCTGCTGCCGCGAAACATGATGGAAAACGAGCAATCGACCGCCATCAACCCCTCTGAAGCCGTCGAGGAGAAGGTTTCGCTTTCCGACCGCTTCGGCCTCTGGCTCGGCTTCCATAAATGCGGCCAGGAAGACTATCTGCAGATGATCGATGCCTATGCCGATCACTTCAAGTTCGATCTCGATCGCGCCCGGATGCATCACGAAGCCCTGGAATGGGCCACGACGCGCGGCGCCCGCTCAGGCCGCGTCGCCTGGCAATATATCCAGGATCTCGCCGGACGGCTGCGCATCACGCTCGACCGGGACTGATCTTCAAGCCAGCCTGCAAACGACAAAAAGCCCGGCACTGACCGGGCTTTTTGCAGAGTCCTTGAGACGCACTACCTATTCAAGGAACGTCATTGGGTTGACCGGAGCCGAGTTCTTGCGAACCTCGAAGTGCAGCTGCGGCTGGCTGACATTGCCGCTCATGCCCGAGGTCGCCAGTGTCTGGCCGCGCTGAACCTTCTGGCCGCGGCTGACGCTAAGCGCATCGGCGTGGCCATAGACCGTGACCGTGCCGTCGTCATGACGGACGAGAACCGTATTGCCGAGTTCCTTGAGGCCGTTGCCTGCGTAGATGACTACGCCGTTCTCGGCCGCCTTGATCGGCGTTCCCTCGGGAACGGAGATGTCGATGCCGTCGTTGCGGCTGCCGTTGACGTTGGAGCCGTAGTTAGCGATCACGGCGCCGCGAACCGGCCAGCGATACTTGCCGATACCGGTTGCTTCCGGTGCGTCCGCCTGCGCATCGGACTTGGCCGCATCGTTGATGGATTGGCTCGGCGAGGCCGAAGCGACGACCTGCGGCTTCGCGGGAGTATCGGCGGCCGCATCTGCATGAGCGACGACCTTCGGCGCCGGCTGCTTGGCCACCGGGTCCGCCGCCGCCTGCTTCGGCTCGGCAACAGGCAAAGCGCCCGGCTTGGCCGAAACCTTCTGCGGCTGGATGGATGCGGTCTTGACCGGGTCTGCCGCCGCAACCGTAGCTGCGCCATGCGGCAGGGCCAGCGCCTGGCCGATGCGGATGCTATCGCCGGCCTGCATGTTGTTCGCATGCTTCAGCTCGGCGACGGTCACACCGCTGGCCTTGGCAATTCTCGCCAGCGAGTCGCCCGGCTTGACGACGTAGGTGCCTGCGCCCTTCGGCGTCGGCCCCTTGCCGTTGCCGGCGGCGAGCTTGTTGGGATCGGCAAGCCCGGCCTGGGACTTGCCGCGCATCTGATTTCCGGAAGGCAGCGCAAGAGCCTCCTGCTGCGGCGCCTTGGCAGGACCCGGCATCTTGCCGCCCTTGGAAAGGTCGGTCGCCTCGGATGCCATCTTGGCCGGACTGGAGGCGCTTGCACCGTTCATCGTCGGAATGATGATCTGCTGACCCGGCTGTGCGCCGGCGCCGTTGCGCAACCCGTTGGCGCGCAGAATTTCCTTTTCCGGAACGCCATAGCGGCGCGACAGAAGAGCGATATTCTCACCCGGATGCAGCGTCACGCTCGGAGCGTTGACCGTGGTCCAGCCAGGAGACATCTGCGGGGCGGCGGCGGTCTTGATCGTGCCCGTCGACAAGGTGTCCTGCGCGAGAGCAGGCGCGGCGCGAGAGCCGTTATTGTTGCGCGATGCCGGGAATGGCTGAGCCATCGCCTCGGCTTCTGCTCGCGATGAGGCACGAGAACGGCCGACACTGGCGGAAGCGCTCGGGGGAGCAAGGTCGCTGCGCTGGATGGCGACAGGCGCAGCAGCGACCCGTGCACTGGAGTAGGAGGGATTATAGCGAGCCGGCGAGTTCGGATAAGGTTGCGAGACCGGCGCGCTCTGCTGCGAATAATCCTGCTGACCGTATCCGCCGGCCTGGGCGATGTCGGCCCGCGGCACCGGATCGCCATCCGGACCGTTGAGGCCGCGCCGGTTGATGGAACCGGTCGTCACATTATCCGTTCTGCTGGAAAAGAGCCCGCTGAAGCGGGTCGTGTCCGAGCTACAAGCCGTTGCAGTGCTCGCCAGAAGGATGGCCACAAGGACTTTCCCTGCCGATTTACCGAAGTTTGAAGAAAGACTGTAACCCATGACTCGACCCACTTGAGACGCAACCGTTTATGGGTCGATTAAAGCGCGTTAATCTTACCATGCGGTTAAAGCACTGGGGAGACATGTGTTTTTTTGAGGAATTGCTAACCATAGACGCTGAAACAGCGCCGGACGCCCTGTTTCACAGGCGGTTCGGCCCGAATTAAATCTCAAAGATAAGAGGCGAGCATAGGCACGATGGGCTGATAAGGAACGTCGAACAGTTCCTCGCGTTCGAAACGGCTGCCGGTCTTGGTGAGACGTACGAGGCGGCAGACATCGTCCGATACCATCAGCGGTGCAATCATCGAGCCGCCCGAGACAAGCTGCTCGGCATAGAAGCGCGGCATGGTCTGAAACGCGGACGTCACAAGAATGCGGTCGAAAGTTCCCTCGCCCGGAAGACCGGCGCTGCCGTCGGCCTGACGAATGATGACGTTGCGCAACCCGAGCGTATCCACGCGCTGCTGCGCGGCCGTCGTCAGCGTCTTGTAGCGGTCGACGGTGAGCACCCGCTCGACGATTCGCCCCATGACGGCAGCGGTGAAGCCGCTGCCTGTGCCGATCTCAAGGACACGATGTCCCGGCTTGATCTTCAGGCTGTGAAGAATGCGCACGACCAGATCGATGCCCTCCATGAAGGAGCCGCAATCGATGGGGATCGTCCGGCTGGAATAGGCATCATCGACAAATTGCGGCGGCACGAAAGGCAGGCGCGGCGTCTGCTCGACCGCCGTCATCAGATCGATGTCCAATATACCTTCCGCCCGCAGCCGCAGAACCACGGCCGCAAAGCCTTCCTTTTCCACCAAACGAGGTGTCAATCCGCTACTCCATACCGAGCGCCCGCGCCACGCGGTCTTGCGCCGAATAATCCGTTAGATCGAGTTTCAAAGGCGTTACCGAAATACGATTTTGTTTCAACGCCTGAATATCGGTTCCTGGACGGAAGATACCGCTTCGCTCGCCAAAGCGAAGCCAATAATAAGGAAAGCCCCGGCCATCCGCCCGCTCTTCCACCTGCACGTTGAAGGCAAGGTTGCCCTGCGCGGTCACTTCCGCACCGTCCACGTCGTCAGGCCGGCAATTCGGAAAATTCAGATTGAGGAAAGTTCCGTCGGGAAGCTCGACATTCATGAGCTTGTCGAGCAGCTGAGGGGCATGCGCCTCGGCGACTTCCCACGGCACGACACGCGCACCGTTTTCATAGACGTAAGCCTGGCTCAGCGCAAAGGAGCGTACGCCCTGCAGCGTACCTTCGATGGCGCCGGCGATGGTTCCGGAATAGGTCACGTCATCGGCGACGTTCGAACCGGAATTGACGCCTGACAGCACCAGATCCGGCTTGCCATCCAGAACCTTGCGGATCGCCATGATGACGCAATCGGTCGGCGTTCCCCGCAATGCATAATGCTTGTCGGAGACCTTTCGCATGCGCAGCGGCTCGGAAAGGCTCAGCGAATGCGCAAGGCCGCTCTGATCCGTCTCGGGCGCCACAACCCAGACATCGTCCGACAAAGTGCGGGCGATGCGCTCCAATGCGGCCAGCCCTTCGGCATGAATTCCGTCATCATTGGTCAGAAGAATTCGCATCGCCCCACCGCTCGATTATGCTGCTTTTTCGATCCGCTTCAGACCACCCATATATGGCAGGAGTGCGTCTGGCACGGTGACGGAACCGTCGGCATTGAGATAATTCTCCAGAACGGCGATCAGGCAGCGGCCGACAGCCGTGCCGGAACCGTTCAACGTATGAACGAACTTGGTGTTCTTGTCGTCCTTGCCGCGATAGCGGGCATTCATGCGCCGGGCCTGAAAATCGCCGCAGACCGAGCAGGACGAAATTTCGCGATAGGTATCCTGCCCCGGCAGCCAGACTTCGAGGTCGTAGGTCTTGCGGGCGCCGAACCCCATGTCGCCGGTCGATAGCGTCATAACGCGATAATGCAGCCCGAGACGCTTCAAAACCTCTTCGGCGCAGGCCGTCATCCGTTCATGCTCGCCAATGGAGCTTTCGGCATCCGTGATCGACACCAGCTCGCACTTCCAGAACTGGTGCTGTCGCAACATGCCGCGCGTGTCGCGGCCTGCGGAGCCGGCCTCCGAGCGGAAAGACGGCGTCAGCGCCGTGAAGCGCAGCGGCAGTTTCTCCTGATCGAGGATTTCGCCGGCGACGAGGTTGGTCAGCGTCACCTCCGCCGTCGGGATCAGCCAGCGGCCATCCGTGGTCCGGAACAGGTCCTCGGCGAATTTCGGCAGTTGGCCGGTGCCGAACATCGCTTCGTCACGCACCATCAGCGGCGAACTGACTTCGGTATAGCCGTGTTCGCTGGTGTGCAGGTCGAGCATGAACTGGCCGAGCGCCCGCTCCAGGCGGGCCAGTTGCGACGTCAATACCGTAAAGCGCGAACCGGAAAGCTTGGCTGCACGCTCGAAATCCATGTAGCCGAGCGCCTCGCCGATCTCGAAGTGCTCCTTCGGCTCATGGTTCCATGTCGGCTTTGCGCCCCAGACATGCTTGACGACATTATCGTGCTCGTCCTTGCCGACGGGAACATCCTCGAGCGGAATGTTGGGGATGCGCGACAGCGCGTCGTTGAGCTCGGTCGTCAGCGTGCGCTCTTCCTCTTCCGCGGCCGGAAGCGAGGTCTTGATGTCGGCGACCTCGGCCTTCAGCTTTTCGGCCAGCGCGGTATTCTTCTGCGCCATCGCCGCGCCGATTTCCTTCGAGGCGGCGTTGCGGCGGGACTGCATATCCTGGACGGACTGAACGACGGAGCGGCGCTTCTCGTCGAGCGCAATGAGGCTTTGCGACAGGGGCTCCGCGCCGCGCTTGGCAAGCGCGGCATCGAAAGCCTCGGCATTCTCACGAATCCATCTGATATCAAGCATCTTCGTTCCAGGTCGTTTGGCATGAGCAAAACTCCGACCGAGATTTCGGTCGGAGGTCGAACCGGCAAATAGCTGGGAAAAGACGGCGGTTTTTCCTCGTCTAGACGCTATCCGTCTTGGCGACGTCGGATGTACTGCCACTCTCCTCGAGCGCTTGCCGGGTACGCTGGCGTTCCACGAGTCGCGCCGCGTAGATGGAAATCTCGTAGAGAAGGATTGTCGGCAGTGCAAGGCCGATCTGGGACATCGGATCCGGCGGCGTCAGCACGGCGGCGACGATGAAGGCGAAAACGATCGCGAACTTGCGCTTCTGCGCAAGCCAGGCCGAAGTCAGCAGGCCGACACGGGCCAGCAGCGTGGTGATAACCGGCAGCTGGAAGACGAGGCCGAAGGAGAAGACCAGCGTCATGATGAGGCTCAGATATTCCGAGACCTTCGGCATCAAAGCGATACCCACCTGACCGTCACCACCCGTCTGCTGCATCTTCAGGAAGAACCACATCACCATGGGCGTGAAGAAGAAGTAGACGAGTGCGGCACCCATCAGGAACAGGATGGGAGACGCGATCAGGAACGGAAGGAAGGCATTGCGCTCGTTCCTATAGAGGCCCGGCGCTACGAACTTGTAGATCTGGGACGCGATGATCGGGAAGGAAATCACGAGGGCGCCGAACATGGCGACTTTCACCTGCGTGAAAAAGAATTCCTGCGGCGCCGTATAGATCAGTTCGGACTTGGCAAGGTCGAGATGTGCCCATTCGACCGCCCATTTATAGGGATAAACCAGATAGTTGAAGAGGTGCTTCGCCACAGCGAAACATCCGATGAAGGCAATGAAGAACGCCACGAGCGACCAGATTAATCGCGTGCGTAATTCCATAAGGTGTTCGATAAGCGGCTGCGGCTTATCGTCGATATCACCCGTCATGCCTGGTCCTTCTTCTTGGGCGTCTTAGGCGCCGCCTTGCCGGCTGTGGAACGCGTCCGGGGAGCTGCGGACGTCTTTTCTACAGCAGCGGCTGCGACCTTGCGCGGGGCACGCTTTGGTTTCTCGGTAACGACAGGCGTCCGCACGACCGCGGCCGCAGCGACATCGTCGCTCTTGGCCGGCGGTTTCGGACGAGGCTTGCGCACGGCCTTCGGCTTCTCTGCGACTTCACTCACAGCGGCAACCGGCTGCGGAGCGGGAGCCGCTGCCGGCGACGGATCGGCCGACGCAGACGTGGCCGCAAGCGCTTCCGGCAGACCAGCCGAAACGCCCGGCACCGGTTCCGACGGCAACGGCGTCGCGGCAGGAGCCGCTTTTTCCGGTGTTGCCGCACGTTGCAGATCGGCCTTTATCTCATTGCCCATTTCCCGCAGCGGGTTCATGGCTTCCCGCAACGAGTGGACGGGATTGAGCTTCTGGGCATCGGCAATCGTCTGGCGCACGTCGTCCAGCTCGGCTTCGCGCAAGGCTTCGTCGAACTGGGCACGGAATTCGCCAGCCACCTTCCTGGCTCTGGCCGTCATCTTGCCGATTGTCCGCAAGGTCGTCGGCAATTCCTTGGGGCCGATCACCACCAAGGCCACGACGGCAATAATCACGAGCTCGGACCAGCCAATATCGAACATGCAAAGGCTCCTGGGCCAACGGCAAGCCTCTCAGCTTGACGCCTGCCCGACATGATTACTTCGTTTCGTCAGCCTTGTGCTCGACGGTACGGGACGCCGTCTGCGTTTGCGTCGACGTATCGTCGTCGTCGCTCATGCCCTTCTTGAAGCTCTTGATGCCCTTGGCGACATCACCCATCAGCTCCGGGATCTTTCCACGGCCGAACAACAACAGCGCGATGGCCAGGACGATGAGCCAGTGCCATATGCTTAGAGAACCCATTGCTATAACTCCCAATTACAGTGTCTTCCCGATGTAAGACGTTTGCGGATGTTTTTCAAACAACAAAATGCAGCGCATCCACGCATATCAGGATGCGAAGCGCCCATGCGGGCGGCCGGACGTCTCCACGTCGGGAGGATGTTTTTATATTCGCACATGCTGATGGCAAAAGAGAGACTTGCCGGGCGACTTCGCGAAAATCCGCCGACGCGGTTGCGGCCGCCCCCGGCAGGCAGGCCAGCGGGTCAATCAGCGGGTCAATCGCCCGTGCTTGCACCGCTGGGCGGCAAGAGCCCCAGCTCTTCGAGATCCATCTGCGTGATCGGATCCTCATCTTCGGTAAGCTCGTCGCTCATCAGCGGCGATGGAATGTTGAAATTGGCCGGAATTCGGCCGGAGAGCAGCCCCGCCCCCTTCAACTCTTCGAGACCGGGGAGATCGCGCAGCTCTTCCAGGCCGAAATGATCGAGGAAATCGCGCGTCGTGCCGAGCGTGACCGGACGGCCAGGCGTGCGGCGACGGCCCCGGAACCGCACCCATCCGGATTCCATCAGCACATCGAGCGTGCCCTTGGATGTCTGCACACCCCTGATGTCCTCGATTTCGGCGCGCGTCACCGGCTGGTGATAGGCGATAATGGCCAGGACCTCCAGCGCGGCGCGGGACAGCTTGCGCACTTCGTTCTCGTCGCGCCGAATCACAAAGGAAAGATCCGCTGCCGTGCGGAAGGCCCAGGCGCCATCGACCTGAACGAGATTCACGCCGCGCATGGCGTAATCGGCTTTGAGCTTCTGCATAACAGCGCGGATATCGATGCCACGCGCCACGCGCTCGGCAATGAATGCCTCAGAAACGGGTTGGGCCGAAGCAAAAACCAGCGCTTCGGCGATCCGCTCGGCCTCACTCGCCCGGCGCTCGTCGAGATCGGGCGTTTCCGCCTCATGTCCGAAATGCTGCTGCTCGTCGTCCGGCTCGCTCACGCTGCTCCCTGCCCTATTCCGCCGCTTCCAGCGGCGCATGCTTCGGACCGCGCCGCATATAGAGCGGTTGAAACGCACCTTCCTGGCGGATTTCCAATTGTCCTTCGCGCACCAACTCGAGCGAAGCAGCAAAGGCGCTGGCGATGGCCGTAACCCGCTCGCTGGAACTGGTCATATAGTTCAGCAGGTAATGTTCCAAGGCCGTCCAATCGGTAATCTCGCCGATCATTCGATCGAGGATCGTGCGGGCATCGGCCAGCGACCAGACCCGGCGCTTCTCGATCGTTACCTGGGTCACGGCCTGACGTTGGCGCAGGCTGGCATAGGCGGTCAGAAGATCGTAGAGGCTGGCGTCATAGGCGGATTGACGCCGATCCGGAATATGTTCCGGCGCCCCGCGAGCGAAGATATCGCGGCCGAGACGGTTGCGATTGACGAGATCCGTCGCCGCGTCGCGCATGGCTTCGAGGCGCTTCAGCCGGAAAGCGAGCGTTGCCGCCATCTCCTCGCCGGTCGGCCCGTCTTCCTTGCTCTGCTGCGGGATCAGCAGCTTGGATTTCAGATAGGCAAGCCATGCGGCCATGACGAGATAGTCTGCCGCAAGCTCGATGCGTATGCGCCGGGCGCTCTCGATGAACTGAAGATATTGCTCGGCAAGCGCCAGAACGGAAAGGCGGGACAGATCGACCTTCTGGGTGCGCGCAAGATGAAGCAAAAGGTCCAGCGGCCCTTCGAAGCCGGCAAGGTCGACGACAAGCGCCGGCTCATGCGAGCCGCGCTGCGTCTCGCCTTCCTGCCAGAGCTTATCCATCGGCGTTCCCGCCTTCTGAAGCTTTTCCGTGCCGCTCACCTTGTCACCCGTCCGTCCTTCGATGCTCCGTTTTACGCCACTGCGAACATCGCGTCGAATTCGGCGCGAATCGACGCTTCGTCTGCGCCGTCATCGTTGCCGAATGCCGCTTCGACGGCCCTGGCCCTTGCCAGCGACGCACCCGCAAGGGCTGGAACGTTGCGAACCACCTGCCGCATCTCGTCCATGACGCCATTGCAATGCAGCACGATATCGCAACCGCCCGCAATAATATTTGCCGCCCGCTCGCCGATCGTGCCCTTCAGGGCGTTCATCGAGGTATCGTCCGACAGGAGCAGCCCCTCAAAGCCGATGTAACCGCGGATGATCTCCTCGACCACCTTGCGCGACGTCGTAGCCGGGTTGGCCGGATCGATATCGGTGAAGACGACATGGCAGGTCATCGCCATCAGCTCGTCCTTGAGAGCCACGAAAGGCGAAAAATCATGTGCCTCGAGTTCTGCTCGCGGCACCGACACGACTGGCAGCTCGTGATGCGAATCCGCGAAGCCGCGCCCATGGCCGGGCATGTGCTTCATGACGGGCAGCACGCCGCCGGCCTTGAGGCCGTCGGCCGCCGCACGCCCCATCTCCGTCACCGTCACCGGATCGTTGCCATAGGCGCGATTGCCGATGACGTTGCTCGCCCCCTCGACCGGCACGTCGAGCACGGGCAGGCAATCGACATTGATGCCGAACTTCAGCAAATCGAAGGCATGGAGCCGTGACATCAGCCAGGCGGCACGCATGCCGCGCTCGCGATCCTGGCGATAGATATCGCCGAGCGCCTGTCCCGAAGGGTAATGCGGCAGGATCGGCGGGCGGATACGCTGCACCCTGCCGCCTTCCTGATCGATGAACACCGGGGCCTCGCGGCCGGCGCTGTCGCGCAGGGACGCAACCAGATCGGCGATCTGCGCCGGCTCGGAGATGTTGCGTCCAAACAGGATAAAGCCCCAGGGCTGCTCGCCTTGATAGAAGGATCGCTCTTCGGGCGTGATGGTATGGCCGCTGCAGCCAAGGATCATGGATTTCGATTCGGTCATATCCGAATCATAAGGCTTGCGCTGCGAAATGCGAGTGACGTCAAGCACGATACACAGGAACAGTGCGCCTCAAAGAAAAACGGCGAGCCAATGCCCGCCGTTTTCTGAACTTTCATAGCCGATTCTTATTTCGAGATCAGGCAAGTTCCGCCGGCGGAGCGATAGCGCTGGCATATGGCTGCGGCCTCGTCCTTGGAGCCGGCAACGACGCGGACGCGATAGTAGGTGCCCTTGCCGGCAATATCGGCCTTGCGGATCTCAAGCGGATGATTGCCGATGACGCTGGCGAACTTGGCTTTGAGGTTCGCCTGCGACTTCTGCGCGTCGGCTTCGGTCGGCAGCGATGCGATCTGCACGCCATAGGCGCCGCTGCTTGCCGCAGAGGTCGCTGCCGGGGCAACCGCCGGGCTTGCAGAGGCAACCTGCTTCGGCTGAACCTTGGGCTGCACAGGAGCTGCGGCGTTTGCCTTGGCAGGCTCCGGGCGGGCCGTCGGAACCGGGTTTGTCTTGACGACGCGGATCGGCGTGCTTTCGGCGCTGGCGGCATCGTTATCGTCGGGCTGGGCTGCGGCCTGAGCGTTCGTTGCCGACGGACGCGGGTTGGCGGATGCAACCTGGTTGTTTGCCGGCTTTGCCGCGGCGGTCGTCGCCGGAGCAAGAGCGGGCTCGTCACGCGGCACCAGCGAACCATCCGGCTTGACGATCATCGTGCGGACCTTGCGCGGCGATACGGCCGGCACCTGATCGTCGCCATTGGACGCAACGTCGGCGTTTCCGCCATTCTGATTCGGCAGCAGGCGCGGATCCTCGGTTTCACCGACCGGCGTCGCCGTGACCTGATCGGCGCTGCCGTCATCCGGAGAGACCGATTCGGGAATGAGCGTCTTCTGCACGACATCGACCGGCTGCTCGTTGGAGGACACGAGCTCCTTCTGCTTCGGCGCTGCGGTGCTATCGCCGGCAACGCGGTCATAGACGGCCTTGTCCTGATTCGGGACGACTGTGCCGCCCGGATTTTCCGGAGCGACCTTCACCGGATCGCTGTCGGCCGCGATGACGCGCGGCTCGCCGGAGAAGCTGGAGATCGGCGCACCGTGGCGGACCCAGCTGTAAGCGCCATAAGCGCCCACACCCAGAACCACGATCACGGCAGCGGTCGTCACCATGCCACGCACCGAGCGAACCGGCCGACGGCTGGCCGCAGCCGGGTTCAGTGTCATCCTGGCCACATTCTCGACCGGGTTGGACGCCTCGCGGTAGCTGCGGCGGAAGTCCTCTTCCAGCGCACGCTCGAATTCGTCGAATTCCTCCATCGGCTGCTTCGCGACCGGTGCGGCGGACTGAGCGGCTGCGTTCTTCGACCAGGAGGCGGCAGCTGCGGCACCGCCGAGCACCGCGGCAGCGGCCGGCTTGATCGGCTCCGGCGCAGCTTCCTTGGCAGGCGTACCCAGCAGGCTCGCCATTTCGGAATCGAGATCGAAATCATATTCCGGCGGAACGGCAATCGGCTCTTCCGGCTCGATCGTCGGCAGGTGCGGAACGTGCGCAGCCTCGAAGGTTTCGACACGATCTTCCGTCTCGGAGATTTCCGTCGGATCGAAGGGGAGCGCCTGCTCCACCTCGAAGGCCGGCGCCGGTGCGGTCGCGATCGGGGCAACAGGTGCCGGTGCGGCCTGCACCGGCTTGGGCGCCACGGCGGCGGGGACAGACGCCGCAGGTGCTGGCGCTACCGGAGTCGCGCGGGAAACGATCGGCTCGGCAACCGGAGCAGCCGGAACCGGCTGCTGGGCGGCAGGAAGCTTCTCGCCTTCAGCGAAATCGAGACCGGCAAGTTCCATCTCGATATCGGCCAGATCGAATTCAAAATCCTGGCCCGCAAACGGGTCTTCCGTATCGAGCGCAATCGGCTTCGGCTCTTCACGCTTCGGCGCAACCGCCGGAGAGACCGGCAACTGTGCGGCCTCAGGGAGCGAAACGTCGAAACTTCCGAAATCCGGTTCTACCTTTGCCTCGGGCACATTGGCTCTGGATGGAACCGGATAGCGATCCACATCGGCCAGCAGGGCGTCGATCTCGGCGGAAAGCGCAGCTGGATCGGCTTTGGCAACCGTCGGCGATTCGGGCGCCTTGAAGACGGCCGGGGCCGGCTGCGGCGCGACAGGCTGAGGTGCGGACGCCTGAACCTGCAAAGGCTCGGCAAGGTCGATCGCCTCGAAATCGAGTGCCTCATCGAACATCGCTTCCGGCGAAGCCGCCTTCGGTGCCGGCGGAGTAACGGCAGGCGACGCAGCCTGCTCCATCTGCCCGGCGGGGGTTGCGAGCGTGAAATTGGCAAGCGGCAGCCGGATCGTGGCGGCCGCCGATTGCGGCGTCTTGGCAACGGGCGCTGCCGGCGGCGCGACCGGGGCGGGCTGCAGAACCGGCGCAATCGACATTTCCAGCTCGTCGATCAGATCGCGAGCGCCGATCGTCGGCTTTATCGGAGCAGCCACCTGGGGAGCAGGCGCCTCGAATTTAGGCTCGTCAAAGGTGGGTTCGGCCCGCACCGGTTCGACGGGGTGCGAAACCTGCTCCTGGCTCGGCGGAGACACCGGCTGCTCCACCGGAGCGGCAATGTCATTTGCCGGACTCATTCGCGGCGTATCGTAACGCTCGAATTCGCGAAGAAGCTCGTCCTCGAGATTGAAGGCCGGCTCCTGCCGCTGAGCCGCAGGAGTTTCCTGAGCAGCGGGGCGCGGCTCGAAACCTACGATACGAGCGAGTTCCGCAAGCGGATCATCATCCGCAAAGAACCCGTCGTTTCCGCTTGCGCGATACGCCAACTGTTTTTCTGCCATCACCCGTTCCACTCGAAAACGCTACAATTGATGCCAGCGCAATGTGGGTAAATGGTGACGTTTATCGCATTTCGTCGGGTGCTGCGGTCCCGGTTATACCAAGACCCGACTTCAAAACCGACGCGACAGCGTACACCAGCCCAAGTCTGGCAATGCTCAATTCTCGGTTCTTATCGTTAACAAAACGTAATTCAGGTAAATCTTTACCTTTATTCCAGTGTCCGTGGAAGGAACTTGCCAGATCATAAAGGTAAAAGGCGATGCGATGGGGCTCCTGAGACTGCGCCGCAGCTTCGACGATTCGCGGGAATTCCGCAATCTTGGCGACCAGCTGCAGTTCGGCCGGATCGGAGATCGCGCCGAGGACCGCCTTTGACAGATCGAGCGCGGCGATATCGAGATCCGGGAACGCCTCCTTGGCCTGACGGAAGACCGACATGCAACGGGCATGCGCATACTGGACGTAGAAGACCGGGTTATCCTTCGACTGCTCCGTCACCTTGGCGAAATCGAAGTCCAGCGGCTCGGAGTTCTTCCGGTAAAGCATCATGAAGCGCACCGAATCGCGGCCGACTTCGTCGACGACTTCACGCAGAGTGACGAAATCGCCGGAGCGCTTCGACATCTTCACCGGCTCGCCATTGCGATACAGTTTGACGAGCTGGCACAGAAGCACCGTCAGCTTCGCAGCGCCTTCGGAAACGCCGCGTGCAACCGCTTCCAGCCGCTTGACATAGCCGCCATGGTCGGCGCCGAGAATATAGATCATCTCGTTGAAGCCGCGATCGAACTTGTTCTTGAAGTAGGCGACGTCGGCGGCGAAGTAGGTATAGGAACCGTCAGACTTGATCAACGGACGGTCGATGTCGTCGCCCACCTCGGTCGAGCGGAACAGCGTCTGCTCGCGGTCTTCCCAATCTTCCGGCATCTGCCCCTTCGGCGGCGGCAGCGCACCCTTGTAGACATAGCCCTTGAAGGTCAAATCGTTGATCGCGGTGCGGATCAGCGCCGCGCCGTTGGCGTGCAGGGTACGTTCCGAGAAGAACACGTCATGATGAACGTTCAGCGCATCGAGGTCTTCCCGGATCATCGCCATCATGGCGTCGATGGCGCGATCCTTGACGATGGGAAGCCATTGTTCTTCCGTCATTCCGCGCAGTTTTGTGCCAAATTCCCTGGCGAGCGCTTCGCCGACCGGAACCAGATAGTCGCCGGGGTAGAGGCCGGGCGGGATCTCGCCGACCTGCTCGCCGAGCGCTTCGCGATAGCGAATGAAAACCGAGCGCGCCAGCACGTCGATCTGCGAGCCGGCATCGTTGATGTAATATTCCTTGGTGACGTCGTAGCCGGCAAAACCCAGCAGATTGGCGAGCGCATCGCCGACGACGGCGCCGCGGCAATGGCCGACATGCATCGGCCCGGTCGGGTTGGCCGAGACGTACTCGACATTGACCTTCTGCCCCTCGCCGAGCTTGGAACGGCCGAACTTCCCGCCCTCGGAGATCATCGTCGCCAGCAGCCGCTGCCAGTAGCCGACCGAAAGGCGAATATTGATGAAGCCCGGACCGGCGACCGAAACATCGGCGACGTCGGCATCTTCCTTCAGCTTGGCAACGATAATTTCGGCAAGCGCACGCGGATTCGTGCCCAGCGGCTTGGACAGCACCATGGCCGCATTCGTCGCGACATCGCCATGGCTGGCATCCCGCGGCGGCTCCACGCCAACACGTCCGAAGTCGAGCTCCGATCGCTTTTCCCGTACAATATCAATTTGTTCGAGAGCGTTCTTAATTCTTACTTCGAAGTCGGTGAAAAGGTTCATGATATGATCCACGCAATTGCTTCGGCGAGCCGCTATCGGCCCGGCGCCGCCGCTGCCTACCGCAAATCGGGAGTCTGGTCAAACAGGCGCTTGTGGGCGCTGATGGCATAGGTGTCCGTCATCCCGGCCAGATAGTCGCCCACATGCCTTGCCTTGGCGGCGATGGCGAGGCCGGCGATATGGTCGACCCAATAGTGGCTCTGCATCTCCTTGGGATTGTCCATGTAGGCCTGGAACAGATCCGTGACGATCTGTGCTGCGCCTGCCCGAATGCGCATGATGTCGGGGTGGCGGTAGATGCGCTTGAACAGCATTTGCTTGATCAGCTTGTCCGTTTCCGCCATTTCCGGCGAGAAGGTCGCGATAACCCGGCCGGCCGCGCGGATATCCGCGACGTTGCCCGGCCTGACCTCCGCGAGCGCCTGCTGCGAAACGGCGATGACGTCCTCGACCATGCGGGTGATCTGCCGGCGCATGATTTCATGGGTGAAACGGCTCGCTTCCAGATGCGGATAACGCGCCCTCACCTCGGCCATCAGTCCTGCGAGAAACGGCACGTCCTCCAGCATGTCGAATGTCAGATAGCCCGCACGCAGGCCATCGTCAATGTCATGCGTATTATAGGCGATATCGTCGGCGATCGCGGCGACCTGCGCCTCCAGGCTGGCAAAGGACGCGATTTCGAGATCGTGAATCTCGCAGTAATCGAGGATCGGCTGCGGCACCGGACCGCGGATACCCTTGCCGTCAGGCGTCATCAACGGGCCGTTGTGCTTGACCAGACCTTCAAGCGTTTCCCAGGTCAGGTTGAGTCCGTCGAAATCGGCATAACGCCGCTCGAGTTTGGTTACGATGCGCAAGGATTGTGCGTTGTGATCGAAGCCGCCATAGGGCAGCAGCACCTCGTGCAGTGCGTCCTCGCCGGTGTGACCGAACGGCGTGTGGCCGAAATCGTGAACCAGCGCGACACCTTCCGCAAGATCCTCATCAAGCTTCAGGGCGCGCGCCAGGGCACGGGCAATCTGCGCCACCTCGATCGTGTGCGTCAGCCGGGTCCGGTAGTGATCGCCGTCCTGGGCGATGAACACCTGCGTCTTGTGCTTCAGCCGCCGGAAGGCCGTGGTATGGACGATCCGGTCGCGATCGCGCTGGAATTCGGAGCGCGTCGGGCTGGATCCCTCCTCATAGAGCCTTCCCCGCGACGCCCAGGGATCGGTCGCATAGGCTGCCTTTTCCCCATACCCGAAACCCAATACATGCGTATCAATCGCCATTATCAATCCATTCCGGCATTTGGTTTCCACACCATCGCTGGCGTGCAGTCGATTCCGTGCAGTCGGTCAGCGGCATCGCCCGGCAATCCGGACCGCCGTGCGGCCCTTGAGCGTCCGGCCCATTGACGCCGCTTTACGGCCTTCATACCTATAGATAAGAAAACAGCAAAACGGCGTGTGGCTCAACCACCAAACCAGAGCTGTCACCGGCCTGACTTTCATGATAAAGGCTATGGATATCAGCCGTTTGAAAGTTTGGCGGCTTAGTGGTTCTCTCCGGATCTTGACCCCGGCAGGAGGAAGATATGACTGAGACAAGTGTTACCCTATCGGACGCAGCGGCCAAGCGAATCGCTGCCATCGTCGGCGCGGAAGCCGGAAAACGCGCGCTTCGCGTCGCGGTCGAAGGCGGCGGCTGCTCCGGCTTTTCCTATAAATTCGACCTTGTCGACGGCCCCGGGGACGACGACGTGATCGTCGAAAAGGGCGACGCAACCGTGCTGATCGACCAGCTGTCGCTGGTCTATATGGCAGGCTCCGAGATCGATTTCGTCGATAACCTTCTTGGTCAATCCTTTCAGATCAAGAATCCGAATGCCGTCGCAAGCTGCGGATGCGGCACGAGTTTCGCGATCTGAACCCCTCCGTCTTTTCCACAGTTTGATCACCGGCCGGGAGCCTGCGCTCCGGGCCGGTTTCCATATGGGCTGTAGTCAAGCCGACCGGGTGCGGATACAACAGGGCGAAGCAAAGGAATGAGCCGCCCATGAAAATCGCCACCTGGAACATCAACGGCGTCAAAGCGCGTATCGAGAACCTCTGCCAGTGGCTGAAGGATTCGAGCCCGGACATCGCCTGCCTGCAGGAAATCAAGACGGTCGACGAAGGCTTTCCGCGGCTGGAGGTGGAGGCGCTCGGCTATCACGTCGAAACCCACGGCCAGAAAGGTTTCAACGGTGTCGCCATTCTTTCCCGGATCAAGCCGGATGAGGTGATGCGTGGCCTGCCGGGCGGCGATGGCGACGAGCAGTCCCGTTTCATGGAATCCGTGTTTTCCGTGCCCGGACATGGTGTCCTGCGCGTCTGCTGCCTCTATCTGCCGAACGGCAATCCGGTCGATACGGAAAAATATCCCTACAAGCTCGCCTGGATGGAGCGTCTGCGCAAATTCGCCTTGGATCGTCTGGCGCTGGAGGAGCCGCTGATTCTCGCCGGCGACTACAACGTCATTCCCGAGCCGCATGATTGCTTCGACCCGAAGGTGTGGGCGAGCGATGCGCTGTTTCTGCCGGAGACGCGCCGGGCATTTCGCCAGCTCGAACATCTCGGCTTTACCGACGCCGTGCGCGCGACGACGGATGCTGTCAAGCTCTACTCATTCTGGGACTACCAGGCCGGCGCCTGGCCCAAGAACAACGGCATTCGAATCGATCATCTGATGCTGTCGCCGGAAGCTGCCGACCGCCTCACCGCGACGGCCATCGAGAAGCATGTGCGCGCCTGGGAAAAACCCTCGGACCATGTGCCTGTCGTCGCGCATCTCGATTTCAGCGGCTGAAATCCGGACAGGAGCCGCCCTGCGCTTTTCATAGAATTGCTCCGGGCTTCAACCCGAGACGGAAAGGCTTGCCGGCGGGAGCAGCGCCCGAACGGCTGCGCCGAAAGGGCCGGCGGTCAATCTGAGCCGGCGACATCCAGCTGATGAGACATCGAGACCGCCACGCGACGATCGTTCTCATTGGCCAGCGAGAAGGCCTGCTCCTGCATGTCTTCCATCCAGCTGCAATCCTTCGGCTTGCACTTGTCGAGTGCCGCAGTCATGAAGGCCAGCCCACGGACCGACTGGCCCTCCTGGAAGAGAATATTGCCGAAGACGGCCATCGCTCCCGGATGGCCGCTCTTGCGCGCCTGGTTGAGCCACTTTTTGGCCTGCTGCACGTTGACGGCACCGCCCTCGCCCGACAGCATCATCTGCGCAAGCTGAAACTGCGCCTCGGGAACGCCGAAGGTCGATGCAACCTGGAAATAGAGTTGGCGGGCCTGATTGAGGTCGATCTTGACCGGGCTGTTGGCAATGCCGGTCTTGTAGTAGCTTGCCAGAGCCAGCAGCGCATTGATGAAGAAGCCGGTGTCTTCGGACCCCGGCTCCACGCCCTGCTGGGCAATTTCGCTATAAATCTTGAAAGCTTCGAAATCGTTCTGCGCGACGCCATCGCCATCGGCATACATATTGGCGAGCGCCCAGCGCGAACCGGTATGACCCTTTTCGGCAGCATAACGGTAGGCTTCGACCGCTTCTTCCTTCTGGCCGTTCTTGTAGGCTTTGAAGCCGAATTTGAAGAGATCGAAAGGACCCGATTCCTTTGTGACCCCTGCATTGATATCGAATGCCCGGGCTTGACCCGCCACCGCCACCGCAGCGGCAAGAGACAGGCTGAGCATCATGACTCTCGCTGATATGAACTCGGACTTAAACATAACAGTCGATTTCTTTCGCTCCATTCGGACCCGCCACGGCATTCGGGTGCGCGCCGCCGGATTCACGAATGTTCTCCCTGATGGCGCACGACACCGGATCATCCTTCGAAAGGATGTTTCCCATGGCATTCAACCGAGGCTGCTTGCCACAATTGCGAGCATAGCTTGCAATTATGTCCAAACCAGCATTTGTGCGTCCGTTATCGTATCCCGCCGCCGAAGCAGCGTTCTCGTCCGCTTTCCGATGAGTGAGATCGAACATCGTCAGGCTGACGACTTTCCTTGGCAGACAAAGACTTTTCCGCTGCGTCGGAAGCGCGGTGGCTCCGATCCCGGATTGTTGCTTATGCCAAAGTGGAAGTTCACCCATCGACCGCTTACGCACTTTCTACAAAGCTTGCCCCTGTGCCCACGTAATCGCTGCTCCCCATTTGTGGCGGGAAATGGACAAATTGTAATCTGATCACGCGCCTGCAAAGTCTTGAAATAGAGTGTTGCTAATTCGTCACAAAGATTTTACCGGACTTGAGATTGCCTTAACCATAAATCGCGCAAACGGATGGTTTTGCCATCGATTGTTTGTCCGCCCCGACAAGAAAACGTCGCGAGACCCGCATGGGCTCGCGACGCCGGTGGTGAATAAAGAGATTTTGGAAAGCCCCTTCGATCCAAGGGCTTATCGTCAGAAGCTAACCTTCACCGAAGTCTGAAGAGCCGCAAACAAGTCGTTGCCGAAGCTGTAGGTCGCATCGTCGCCGTAAACGATGCCGCCGCGAGTGACCGGTCCGGACTTGCCGCTGGTCATCAGGCCCAGAGCGCCGCCGAAATTGAACTGGACATGTTCGGTCGCCTTATAGGCAACGCCTGCACCGAGGGTCCAGGAGTCCGAGTTGATGCCATAGCCGTCGCTCGTCCCGCGATCCCAGGTCAGGCTGACGGCGCCGCTCCATTTGTCATTGAACTTGTGTCCGACGCCCCCAGTGATGGTCCAGCCGTCGCGATACAGGAGATCGAGCGAAGTCAGTTCCGTCGGGCTGCCGGTCTTGCAGGAGGCGGCACCACGCGTCGAGCTTGGGCACAGCGCAATGCTCTGCAGCACGCTCCAATTCGTCCACTTGACCGAACCGAAGGCGAGCCAATCCGGTGCGATGCCGGTCTGTACCTTCCATTCCAGCGAATCGGGAGCATCGGCCGAGCCGAAAACGGAGGTAAGCTTGCCGCCGAACCCCGGAGCGACTGGCGGCGGCACCTCGGTCAGATCGACGCTGCCCTTCAGGTTGTCGTATTTGACCCGGCTATTGTAGACGAGGCTGGTGCGGAAGGCATATTCCGGAATTTCGTAGGCCACACCGGCGCGCCAGCCCCAGCCGTGACCGTCGACATCAAGCGAACCCACGCCGTTATAGATCGCGGATATCGGTGCCGGCGTGTCGTAAACCAGGCGCGACTTATATCCGCTGACCTCCTGGTAGAAGCCGCCGCCGATCAGGCGCAGCTGTCCCGGACCGGCATCGAACTTGTAGGAACAGGTGGCCGAGTAGTTGTTGGTGCGGACTTTGGTTTCGATTTCGTTGTTGGCGCCCGCCCAGTTCTGGCCTTCGTTCAAATGTCCGCCGAACGGCTGCGAGTAGTCGGCCATGCAATCGATGTCGTCGGTGATGCCGATCTTGAAGCCGACATAGGGAATTGCGTAATTTTCCGACGCGCCGACCGAGCGGCTGCGGCCGTTGAGATTACCGTCGGATGGATTGATATCCTTGGCATTCTTCAGCTTGCGATCGGGCATCACATAGGTCACGCCCGACTCGAAGACGTATCGCCCCTTGTCGAAGAGCAGATCGATGTCATAGCCGCCGCGATCAAGACCACCCGCGAAGGCAGCGCTTGCAAATGACGAGCCGATGACGAGTGTAACTGCGCCCCTCAACATGACAGAAAATGCCATTGTGTCTCCCCCACTGGTGCATTCATTTGCCCGATTGTTGCGACGATCGCCCGAGTTGGCAATGTGGCCGAAAAGAGCGCCAAGCATGGAAAAGAGTGATTGATTTACGTAAGAAAATGAACTCCGCCTCGGAAAATCCGCTAAATTAGGTAAATTTTTCTTTTTCAGCGCCATTTTTATCACCACATAGATTCTCGTTCTTCACGGCAACAATTCTGTAACAATCTGACAACAGTTCAGCTTTTCGAGAATGCCTACCGAAATTAGGGGTAATCTGTTTCGCCTGTGCGAAACTGGCGGCGGATCGAAATCGGCAATCCGATCAATCCACATCGAATCGAACGGATAAACGAAAAGGCACGCGGCGAAGGCCGCGTGCCTTTTCTCAAATGTTCGCGCTTTTCGTTTTCTAGCCGGCTTCGCTCACGCGGGCCAGCGCCACCTTGAGGCTGGCCTGCTGCCCCTCCAGCTCGCCGAGACGCTCGCGCTCCGCTGCGACCACGTCGGGGTTCGCGTTGGCAACGAATTTCTCGTTCGAAAGCTTGCCGGCGATGCGCGCAATCTCCTGCTCGTTCTTGGCGATCGCCTTTTCGAGACGTGCCTTTTCGGCGGAAAGATCGATGAGGCTGCCGAGCGGCAGGCAGACGGTCGCCTCGCCGACGACGATCTGCGCGGCACCCTTCGGTGCGGTATCGGCAAGCGAGATGGTTTCGACGCGTGCCAGCCGCTTGATGGCGGCATCGTGACGGAACAGGCGCTCGCGCGTCAGGCTATTGGCGTCGACAACGACCAGCGGCGCGGTGGCGGCGGGCGGCACGTTCATTTCCGAGCGAACCGAACGAATGCCGGAGACGAGGTCGATCAGCCAATTGATTTCGTCGGCGGCAACATCGTCGGCATAGGAAGGCGCCGGCCAATCGGCATGGCAGATCAGGCCTTCACGCTCCTTGCCCTCACCCGCCGTATGCGCCCAAAGCTCTTCGGTCATGAAGGGCATGAACGGATGCAGCAGCTTGTAGGTCTCTTCGAGAACGTAGGCCGCGCAGGACTGGGCCTCCGCCTTGGCGTTCTCGTCGGCGCCATTGAAGATCGGCTTCAGGAGTTCGAGATACCAGTCGCAGAACTGATTCCAGATGAAGCGATACAGCACGCTTGCGGCATCGTTGAAGCGGAAGCTTTCCAGCGCCTCGGTGACGTCGCGCTCAGCGCGCGCCAGCTCCGTCAGAATCCAGCGATTGACGGTGAGTTCGGCGGCTTCCGGCACGAAGTGCGGATCGCTCTTGGCGCCGTTCATCTCGGCAAAGCGCGTGGCGTTCCACAGCTTGGTGCCGAAATTGCGGTAGCCGGCGATACGGGCCGGATCGAGCTTCACGTCGCGGCCCTGCGCGGCCATGATCGCCAGCGTGAAACGCAGCGAATCGGCGCCGTACTGATCGATCAGTTCGAGCGGGTCGATGACGTTGCCCTTGGACTTCGACATCTTCTGCCCGTTCTTGTCGCGCACCAGGGCGTGGACATAAACGGTGCTGAACGGCTCGACGGGCTCGCCGTTCTCGTCCTTCATGAAATGAAGGCCCATCATCATCATGCGGGCAACCCAGAAGAAGATGATGTCGAAACCGGTTACGAGGACGTTCGTCGGATAATAGCGCGCCAGTTCCGGCGTTTCGTCCGGCCAGCCGAGCGTCGAGAATGGCCAGAGTGCGGAAGAGAACCAGGTGTCGAGCACGTCTTCGTCGCGCGTCAGGATTTCGCCCGGCTTGAAGTTCTCCAGCAAGTCCTCGACATAGGCCTTCATCGGCCCTTCATGCGAGAGGTAATGCTGGATCGCCGCCTGGAGCGCCTCTTCCTCGGTCTTTTCGACGAAGACCTGGCCATCCGGTCCGTACCAGGCGGGAATCTGATGCCCCCACCACAGCTGGCGGGAAACGCACCATGGCTGGATATTTTCCATCCAGTCGTAATAGGTCTTGTCCCAGCTCTTCGGGACGAGCTTGGTGCGGCCTTCGCGGACGGAGGCAATCGCCGGTTCTGCGAGCGTCTTGGCATCGACGTACCATTGCTCGGTCAAACGCGGCTCGATCGGCACGCCGCCACGGTCGCCATGCGGAACCATGTGCTTGTGCGGCTCGACCTTGTCGAGCAGCCCCGATTCCTCGAAGATGCGAACGATGATCTTGCGGGCTTCGAAACGATCGGTGCCCTCCAGCTCATCCCAGGCGCCGTGCAGGGCGGCAGGATTGTCGAGACCTTCCAGGAAATCCTCGTTGTCCTTGATGGTGATGCGCGCATCGGGCGTCAGGACGTTGACGAGGCGCAGGCCACGGCGCTTGCCGACGTCGAAGTCGTTGAAATCATGCGCCGGCGTCATCTTGACCGCGCCCGTTCCAGCCGTCGGATCCGGATATTCGTCAGCGACGATCGGGATGCGGCGGCCGACGATCGGCAGAATGACGTGCTTGCCGACGATCGACTTGTAACGCTCGTCTTCGGGATTGACCGCGATGCCGGTGTCGCCGAGCATCGTCTCGGGGCGGGTGGTGGCGACGACGAGATAATCGCGCGTTTCCCATTCCGTCGCCTTGCCATCGTCATCGAAGGCAACCGGATGCTGATAGGTGACGCCCGGCTCCAGCGGATAGCGCAGATACCAGAGATTGCCGTTGACCTCGTGCTGTTCGACCTCGATGTCTGAAATTGCGGTCAGCATCTTCGGATCCCAGTTGACCAGCCGCTTGTCGCGATAGATCAGGCCTTCCTTGTAGAGCGTGACGAAGACCTCAAGAACAGCCTTGGACAAGCCCTCGTCCATGGTGAAACGCTCGCGCGACCAGTCGCAGGAAGCGCCGAGGCGCTTGAGCTGATTGAAGATCAAGCCGCCCGATTCCGCTTTCCATTCCCAGACCTTCTCGATGAAGGCCTCGCGGCCCATCGTATGGCGGTCGGGTTGCTGTCTCTCGGCGAGCCGACGCTCGACGACCATCTGCGTGGCGATGCCGGCATGATCCATGCCCGGCTGCCAGAGGACGTCCTTGCCGCGCATGCGCTCGAACCGGACCATGATGTCCTGCAGCGTGTTGTTCAGCGCATGGCCCATATGCAGCGAACCGGTCACGTTCGGCGGCGGAATGACGATGGTGAAGGTTTCCGCGCCCGGCTTGGCGTTCGCACCGGCGCGAAAAGCGTCGGCCTCATCCCATTTTTGGGCGATCTTCGGTTCGACGGTGGCGGAATCATAGGTTTTGTCGAGCATTTTTTGACCGGATCTAGAGGACTGGGTGATGCGGGTTGTAAATAGGATGGCCGTGGGCAAGTCAATAAAAAAGCCGCCCCGGAGCCGGAGCGGCGGATCGGTTACCCGAAGCTCAGGCGTGTCAGCGGCGCGGGCCGCGGGCCACTCGTTCGATTTCCTCGCGCACGAGGCGCTCGACAAGGGTCGGCAGATTGTCGTCGAGCCATTCCTGAAGCATTGGCCGCAGCATCTCCTGGGCCAGTTCATCGAGAGAGCGGCGCGGGCCACCATCGACGATGGCGGCAAGCTCTTCAAATGAGCGGGCGACCTGCGCACCGGCCGATTCGGACATCAGCGCCGGCGCGGATGCGGGCTGAGCCGGCGGCAAGGATGCTTCCGTTTCCACCGCAACCGTTACCGGCTGTTCCGGCGCCTGAGCAGCAGGCACTTCCAGCGTTTGAGCCGCCTCAGGTGCTGCAATGGCCGGCATCGGCTTCAACTCTTCCATGTCCGGCTCGACCCTGACTTCGGGCGCGGCCTGAACGGCTGGGGAAGCGCCATCCGGGATGGCATGTCTCAGCGGGAAATCGGCGACCGGCTCGACATGCGCCTCGGCAAGGCGGGCTGCGATGGCGGGCGGCAATTCGCGCGGCTGCGGCGGCTCGCGCCCCGCATTCAGCAATGCGGCGGTGTTGCGCTCGGAGGCGGCGCGAACGCGCGCGGCAACATCGGCCAGCGACAGACCGCGACTGCCGCTTTCCGGCTCGGAGACAGGCATCTGCGAATTTGCTGCGACGAAACGCGGCTCCTGTTCCGCCGCGCGAGCGCGATCGGCAGCCGCGAACTCTTCGTCCACAGTCAACTGGATATCGTCCTCGCGCATGCCGGAGGCGGCAAAGTGCGTGGAAGGAAGCGGCTTGGCACCCACGGGTTCGTTGCTTTCGATGATCCTGCGGATCGACGCCAGGATCTCCTCCATGGACGGTTCACGCACTACATTTGGCTGAGCCATATTCATCCCCGTTTTCCCATTTCCAGCGACCGGAAATTCGCCAATACGGCACCCGAATCAGGGCCACCCTAGATGACTGTTCCGGGGAAAAAAATCTCCCGGAAAGCACTAAACCCGGCGATGCACAGTTTTGTTACGATCACGCCGAATCGCTCCGCAGCTTCCGATTCTGCCACAGGCGACGACAATAAAAAACAGGCGCCCGAGAGCGCCTGTCACAAGCTGGTTCAGCCTGGCCGACCAGACAATCAGAATACGAATTCCTTCGCCTTGGCGAAGCCCGGAAGCGGCTTGATCGAGGCGTTGAAGAAGACGTTCTCCGAAAAGGCGCCGCGTTCGCGCATGAAGACGGTCGCGCGTGCTGCATGGCCGTAGCCGATGACCGTGATCAGGCGGCCGTCTTCGCCGAGCTGGTCGAGCAGTCCCTGCGGCAGCTGCTCGATCGAGCCGTCGATGAAAATGACGTCGTAAGGGGCATTGGCGGGATGGCCCTTCTCCAGTTCGCCGGTAACGACGGCAACATTGTCGTAGCCGAGCGCGGCGAGATTGGCCCTGGCCTGAGCGGCAAGTTCCTCATCGCTTTCGAGAGCGACGACCTTGTCGGCAAGACGCGACAGGAGAGCGGAAACATATCCGGTGCCGCAGCCGACATCGAGGACCTTGTCCTGATTGGTAATGACACCGAGCTGAAGGAGCTTTGCAAGCGGCGACGCCTCCATCAGGAAGCGCGGAGACTTGCCGCCGGCTGCCGGGGCGATCTCGATATCGCTGTCGATATAGGCCAGGAGCTTCGACTTCTCCGGCACGAAATTCTCGCGCGGCACCGTCAAAAACGCATTCAACACGGAATGGGAGGTGACATCCGTCGTCCGGATCTGGTTCTCGACCATCTTCACGCGCGCTGCTTCGAAATCCATCTTATCCTCTTGCGCCCTCACACCCTAACGGGCCGGCTCTACTTTCTGTTACGCGTGTCTTAATCGCCTGACGCCGAGCTTTCAAGGCATTGCGGCAACGGGCGCGGAGATTCATGACCGGCGTCGCCGATGAACAACAATCGCGGCCGCCAATTCCGAAGCGAAGCCTTGCAACGCCTTCGCCGCCGGCCCGGTGCAGATCCCGGTGCGTCAAATCGGCATATCCGTTAGCAAAATGTTAACTTTACAGGACCACGCTTCCAGCCGTTGGACCGCCTGAGTGTGGAAACCGATCAACCTTCCGGCCCGATATCCTTCGGGTTAAGATTAAATGCGAATAGAAGGTGGCTGGATGCCTGTCTCTCTCGTTCTTTTCGTCGCTACCTCGCTGCCGCTGGTGGTCTTTCTGGCTGCCAGTCTCTCCTCGATGATGTAGGTTTCCGAATGAAGCTCTCGCTCTCCGTCGCAGTGCTTCTCCTTCTTTTACCCCAAGCCGCGCTGAGCGAAGAAGCATTGCAGGAGACAACACCGATCATCGGGCATGTCGTGACCGGCAAACAACTCGACGAATGGTGCAAGGAGGATCGGACGCTTGCTTCCGTCTATATCCAGGGCATTCTCGACGAAGCCCAGCGCACGAAAAATCTGACGATTCGAGCCACCAAGCAGACGCCGAAGAATTCGTCGCGCTACGAACGCTACCTTCAGCAGTTCGTCGGCGCATTTTGTCTGCCTCCCGATCTCAGCAACGCAAAGGCGACTGCGATTGCCTGCAAATGGATGTCGGAACATTCCTGGCAGCTCGAGCGATCCGCCAGTTCGCTGATTGCCCGTTCCTACAAATTCGCCTTCCCATGCCTTGAGGAATAGGCATCGCCTATCTCCTCCTTTCCAGATGCCGGCAGCTCGAAATTTAGGGACAGATCCTGCTTCGCCGATAGAGCCGGGAACTGCTGCCGGTGCGTTTCCGGCAACTCGTTTAGCCCGGATACAGCGCGCGAATGGGATCCGGGGGCGAGATCGCAGGCATCCGCGACCGCGATGTTTACTATCCCGAGAGGATGATTCCTCCCCCCGTTGACAATTACTAAGCTGCCCTTATAATTAGGATGCTGAATTTGATTGACCTCTAGTCCAGCAAAAGGCGGCCCAGTTTTTTCCCTAGACTGGACCGCTTTTGCTTTTTCAGGACATCAATCCGTCGCAACTCTTCGATTCACTGACTTCACGCGGGCTGTGGCTTGGCTGCGAACGCCGCGATGGCTTTGAACAGCGAGCTCAAGCTCCAGCTGCGAGATCGGCCGTTTCCCATATTCTCATTCGATTGCCGTTGCCGCGCTTCCGATCATTTGCCGGCTTTCTGCGGAAGGATTGGAAAACACCGATTCAGAATGAAAAAAGGAGGGAATTCAGAATAACCCTCTTGCGGTTTTCTTTGGATCATTCTAAATCCGCGCCACCACAACGCAAATTGCTTTTGGATGGCCTCGTGGCGGAGTGGTTACGCAGAGGACTGCAAATCCTTGCACCCCGGTTCGATTCCGGGCGAGGCCTCCATCCCTTCCCTTCCTTCGCGCAAGCAATTGATTTTTCGTTGAAATTTTCGGGTATGGCAGCCCGGACCCAAAATGTTCCTCCACACCGAAGCAAGGTATGGTCCTCAACTGGGGAAGTCCGATACGGTTGGTCTCGGCGGCCCATAAACCGCTACAGCGCGCCGCCGTCGCAATAGAGACCATTTTGAAACCCGGCCCGGACTTCGTTCCTATTCCGGCCCAAGAAGACGATCTTACGTCACGCCACCGCTTGTGCATGAAAGAGGCTGCCATCCCACTGTCCGGAAGAGGCATGGGTGCCGCCCATTCAGGCAGGTTATGGAAACCGGTGGCAGATGCTAGAACTCATGCTACCGGTTTGGATGCCACCCACGAACCGGACAGTGTCGCGTCCGACGAGACTACGCCGCCAGTAATGTCGTCGGACGCACACTGCCGCGACAGCCGATAAGGGGCCATTGGAACGTGGCAAGATTGCCCGACGATTTTCACGCGCTTCCCGCATTTCACTATGTGGCTGGGATTCCTCTCCCGGAAGATGGCGCGCCGTGCGTCTTGTCCGATTCCTCATCGCTCCTGATTCTTCATCGCCAGAATCGTTTTCGCGCCGGCTGCCCGAATCTTCCGCGTCGCAAGCCGGCTCCGCTGCCGGTCGTATCGATCGAGCCTGTGGAGAAACGATCGTCATCGTCGGATTCAGGCGCCCTGCCCCGGTTCAGTCATGCCTGCCGTTAACGCAATGAAGCTCCAGCGCTTTTCTCATCTTCGGAGGCCTAAAGCCGGAGGGTGCGGATCGCCGGGCACTGCAACCAGCCGGATTGCAAATTGCGTCATTTTTGCAACAACGTCCGTTTTCAAATAGGGCGCATATAGTTCGATAATCTTAGTATCTTGCCAAATCAGTGAAGCAGGTTCAGGAAATGGTTCGTGAAGCTTATTACTTCGCACCTACTGATAGGGAACATGAACGGGATGGGGTTGGGCACGCCGGCTTCCGGCGCGATATCTCAGGCCCAATCAAGAGAGATTGGAGTTATTATGAACATCAAGAGCCTTCTTCTCGGCTCCGCGGCTGCCCTGGCAGCAGTATCCGGCGCGCACGCAGCCGACGCTATCGTTGCTGCCGAGCCGGAGCCGCTGGAATACGTTCGCATCTGCGACGCATACGGTGCTGGCTACTTCTTCATCCCGGGTACCGAAACCTGCCTCAAGATCGGCGGCAAGGTTCGTACCGAAGGTGAATGGTACAACGCTTACAACCGCGCCAGCAAGCAGGGCACGCTCTGGCACACCCGCGCCGAGCTGAACGTCGACACCGCGACCGACACCGAATACGGTCCGCTGAAGACCGAAACCATCGTTCGCTGGGACTGGAACGACGGCGGCTCCACCTCCACCAACCTGCTGTGGTCCTACATCAGCCTCGGCGGCTTCACGGTCGGTAAGAAAGACTCGCAGTACAACCTGTATATCGGTTATGCCGGCGACGTCATCAA
>UBYA01000007.1:228462-228648 GCA_900469615.1 Hyphomicrobiales bacterium
GATTCGAACTCCAGCGGCTCCGGCGCTTCCTACGGCGCAAGCTGGTGGACCGACGACAAGAGCGACCACTACGCTCCTGACGTTGTTGCCGGTGCTGGCTTCAAGTCCGGCGCATGGGGCTTCAAGGTTGTCGGCGGTTACGACTCCATCGTTGAAGAAGGCGCCGTCAAGGCTCGTGTCGATGCC
>UBYA01000008.1 GCA_900469615.1 Hyphomicrobiales bacterium
GGGGAGGGTGGGTCAGCAGATTTCCGTCCTGGCGATCTTGATGCCAAAACCTTCCAGGCCGACATAGTGCCGTTCGCGACTGGTGAGCAGCTTGATCGAACTGACGCCGAGATCCTTCAGGATCTGCGCGCCCAGACCGATTTCCAGCCATTCGCTATCGCGCGTCTGGGCCTCGGCATGCACCTCGCGGCCGGTCTGGCGCGACTTGCGGCCGTTATCGAAATGGCCGACGCCGACGGAGCCTTCGCGCAGATAGACGATGATGCCGCGACCCTCCTCGGCGATCTTCTTCATGTAGAAATCGACCGGGCTGCGCTTGCCGAAGATATCCTCGGCAACGTTTTCCGGATGCAGGCGGACCGGTATGTCGACGCCGTCGCGGATATCGCCGAAGACGACGGCGAGATGCTGCATCGGGTCCCAGGGCAGCGAATAGGTGTGTGCCCGCGCCTTGCCGAACGGCGTTTCGATATCGAAGCTGGCGCCGAGTTCGATCAGTGTTTCCTTGCGCTGGCGGTAGGCGATGAGATCGGCGACGGAAACGAGCTTCAAACCGTGCTGCTCGGCGAAGCTTACGACCTGCTGGCCGCGCGTCACCGTGCCGTCGTCATTGACGAGTTCGCAGATGACGCCGATCGGCGGCAGGCCGGCAAGCTTGCAGAGGTCGACGGCCGCTTCCGTGTGGCCAGAGCGCATGAGCACGCCGCCTTCACGGGCAACGAGCGGGAAGATATGGCCAGGGCGAACGAAGTCGGTGGGACCGACATTCGGATTGGCGAGATTGCGCACCGTCAGCGTCCGGTCGTCCGCGGAAATGCCCGTCGTGGTGCCGTGCTTGAAGTCGACCGAGACGGTGAAAGCCGTCGTATGCGCGGAGTCGTTCTCGGCGACCATGGCATTGAGGTTCAGCCGCTTTGCTTCCTCGCGCGGCATCGGCGTGCAGACGATGCCGGAGGTGTGGCGAACGATGAAGGCCATCTTTTCCGACGTGCAATGAACCGCAGCGACGATCAGGTCGCCTTCGTTTTCGCGGTCGTTATCGTCCATGACGACGACGATCTCGCCAGCCTCGAAGGCCCGGATGGCATCGACAACGCGCTTCTGGTCGTAAGACATCTCGAAATTCCTATCTCTGTCGGCCGATCTGGCCGCGATCCCTCAGATAATGGTCGGCAACGGCACAGGCAACCATCGCCTCGCCGATGGGCACGGCGCGAATGCCGACGCATGGATCGTGGCGGCCCTTGGTGCGCACATCGACATTGTTGCCGTCGGCATCGATCGACTGGCGCTCCGTCAGGATCGAGGAGGTTGGCTTGATGGCGAAGCGGGCAACGACCGGCTCGCCCGTGGAGATGCCGCCCAGAATCCCGCCGGCATGGTTGGACAGGAAGATGCGATTGCCGTCATTGCCCATGCGCATCGCATCGGCATTTTCCTCGCCGGTCAGCTCGGCGGAGGCGAAGCCTTCGCCGATTTCCACGCCCTTGACGGCATTGATCGACATCAGCAGCGAGGCGATATCCTGGTCGAGCTTGCCGTAGATCGGCGCGCCGAGGCCCGCCGGCACGCCCTCGGCCACGACCTCGACCACGGCGCCGATCGAGGAGCCGGCCTTGCGGATGCCGTCGAGATACTCCTCCCATACCGGCACGATGTCCGGATCCGGGGCGAAGAACGGGTTCTGGTCCACCTGCGCCCAATCCCAGTTGGCGCGATTGATCTTGTGCTTGCCGATCTGCACCAGCGCGCCGCGGATCGTGACGCCCGGCACGACGAGGCGGGCAATGCCGCCGGCGGCAACGCGAGCCGCCGTTTCGCGGGCAGAGGAGCGACCGCCGCCGCGATAGTCGCGGATGCCGTATTTGACGTCATAGGTATAGTCGGCATGGCCGGGGCGGTAGCGCCGCGCGATTTCGCCGTAATCCTTCGAGCGCTGATCGGTATTCTCGATCAGCATCGAGATCGGCGTGCCCGTCGAGATCATCGTCTCGCCGTCCTCGTCCAGCATCACGCCGGACAGCACCCTGACGAGATCGTCCTCGCGCCGCTGCGTGACGAAGCGCGATTGACCGGGTTTGCGCTTGTCCAGCCAGGCCTGAATATCCTCCAGTTTGAAGCGGAGGCCTGGAGGGCAGCCGTCGACGACGCAGCCGAGCGCCGGACCATGGCTTTCGCCCCAGGTGGTGACGCGGAAGAGGTGACCGAAAGTATTGTGCGACATGAAAAACGACCGGTTTGGTGCAGCCTGACGGACAGGCCGCGTCTTGTCTCTTGCAATTGCGGCACACTCATAGGCCAAAATGCCGGCAAGACAAAATCTTTCTTTCCGGCGGCGCGCCAACCGCGGTCGCCGGCTGCCTTTGTGCACCTCGGCGCTATGGTAAACAAAGCCTGATCCGCGCTGTGGATTGTGGCGTCGTGTTCACCAATTGGGCGAGCAAAGCCACCATTGCGGGCAACTTCCGCCATATTCGCAGTGTTCTCTAGGGATCATAAGAAATCACAGTCGAATTGACGTTAAGGGGTTACGACCATGCGCTTTTTTGTAGCGACGCTTTTGGCCACGGCAAGTCTTCTTGCTCCCGTCGCTGGCTTTGCCGAAAGCGCGGATGTCGAGGCAACGATCAAGAAGGTCGATGCGAAGAATTTCAGCATCACGCTGGATGACGGCAAGAACTATCAGGTGCCGGAGGATTTCGATTTCAACGGCCTGCAGGCCGGCGTGAAGGTCGTCGTCTTCTACACGGAAGTCGACGGCAAGCGCGTCGTCAACGATCTCGATATCGTCCAGTGATTGCCGGCGCCGCCAGGCAACTGGCGGCCCAAGCGAACGCGGTGCTTCGGACGCGATCGTTTCCCGCAGGTTCCCGAGCCGCACCGCCCGCGCTCATGCGGGAATTGCTCTACATCCAGCCGATAATCTTCATTTGCGGATCGACTTTCAGGATCTGGTCCTGATGGATCGGAATTTCGGCCGCCTCTTCCTTTTCGACATCGCCGACCAGGCGGAACAGCGTGCGAATGACGCCGCCGTGGGTAACGCAGACGGTCGGCCGGTCGACGGATGCCAGCCAGGAGCCGACGCGCCAGGAGAGGATTTCATAGCTTTCGGCATCGTCGCCCGGCGGGATGAAATCCCATTTGTTCGCCTTGCGCTCGGCAAGCCGGTCGGGTTGCGTCGCCTTCAATTCCTTGAGGGTAAAGCCTTCCCACGCGCCGAACGACACCTCGACCAGCCGGTCGTCGGTGCGATAGTCCCCGGGCAGCAGGCCCATGGCCTTGCGTGCGATTTCCATGGTTTCGCGCGTGCGCCGCAAGGGGCTGGCGACGAAATCGAAGGGCCGGTTCTCGAAGGCGAGGATTTCGGCGAGATCGATGCCGTTCTGCCGCGCCTGTTCGCAGCCGATGGCATTGAGATCGATGTCCTTCTGCCCTTGCAGGCGACGCTCGGCATTCCAGTCGGTCTGACCGTGACGTATCACATAGAGGATGGGCGACACGGCCAGTCTTTCTGTTGGTCAGTCCTTCGCGACGGAAATGTCGGGCGCGTCCACGGCCTTCATGCCGACGGTGTGGTAGCCGGAATCGACATGGTGAACTTCGCCCGTAACGGCCGTCGAGAGATCGGACAGCAGGTAAAGGGCGGAATTGCCGACTTCGTCGATCGTGACGGTCCGCTTCAGCGGCGCGTTGTACTCGTTCCACTTGAGGATGTAGCGGAAGTCGCCGATGCCGGATGCCGCTAGCGTCTTGATCGGGCCGGCCGAGATGGCGTTGACGCGAATGCCGCGGCTGCCGAGATCGACGGCGAGGTAGCGCACGCTTGCTTCCAGGGCAGCCTTTGCCACGCCCATGACGTTATAGTGCGGCATGACCTTTTCCGCACCGTAGTAGGTGAGGGTGATCATCGAGCCGCCGTCATTCATGATTCGCTCGGCGCGCTGTGCAACCGCCGTGAACGAATAGACGGAGATGTCCATCGTCTTGGTGAAGTTGTCGCGGCTGGTGTCGAGGTAGCGGCCGGTCAGCTCGTCCTTGTCGGAGAAGGCGATGGCGTGCACGACGAAATCGATCTTGCCCCATTTGGCTTCGAGCGTATCCATGACCGCATCGATCGTTGCCGGTTCGGTCACGTCGCAATGGCCCGCCATGAAGGCGCCGAGCTCCTGAGCGAGCGGCTCGACGCGCTTCTTCAGGGCATCGCCCTGCCACGTCAACGCGATTTCGGCTCCGGCATCCGAACAGGCCTTGGCAATACCCCACGCAATAGAACGGTTGTTTGCTACGCCGAGGATGACGCCGCGCTTGCCTGCCATGAGGCCAGTGGATTGAGCCATATTCTGCTCCCTTGAACTTTCGAATGACCCTGCCTATGGCATAGCCCGTTCCCCTGTTCAAGCATCGTAAAGATCATCAACTGTTAGGGATCGTAACAAAGGGTGCTGTTGTCACCAAAATTTCACAGGAAAAGCCCTTCGCGCATGCTGCGCATGAGATCCGTGACCTTGTCGTCGGGTTTTTCCCAGAGCATCAGCCGCAATTCGACGACCAGATCGCCTTTTCCGCCATTGCCGTCGGGCAATCCTTCTCCCGGAATGCGGACGGTTTGGTCCGAACCGGACCAGGCCGGCACCGTCAGCCCGACGGGGCCGTTCAATCCTTCGACCATGGTTTCGCAGCCGAGAACCGCATTTTCGATGGTGATGGGCAGGATCGTGCGCACGTCGCTGCCGTCCAGCGTGAAGCGCCCGTCGGTCGACAGATGGACGGTGACGGCGACATCGCCGCGCAACATGCCCTGCAGCTTCAGTCCCTGTCCCTTGAGGTGAAGCACCTGGCCATTGGCGATATCCGTCGTCGCCTGGAAGCGCGCCTCGCGGCCATCGGACAGGGGAACGGTGATCCACCGGCTCTTCAGCATGTCGTCGATCGTCACGCTGGCTTCGGCGGCAACCTCGGGCGTCTTTTCCGGCGGCTTTTCGGGAACGTTGCCGCCGGTGATGCGGCGCACGAGCGAGCTCAGGATGCCGAATGCGGAACGCGAGCCGGCTGGAGAGGTTCCTGTCGCCAGCAGCTCTTCTTCCACAGGCGCTTCCTCCGTGGCGGCCGTAGCGGCTTCCGGCTGTGTCTCGGCCTGCTGCGCACCCGCTGCCGTTGTGGCTTGCTCCTGTTGCCCGCGGGCGGCCTTCACCCCGAAAATGCGCTCGACCATATCCTCGGGGGATTCGCCGGCTGCGCTCTGCGGGGCGGACTGACCGGCAGCGGCGTCCGCCGCCGCCTTGCGCGCATTCGCCCGGGCAAGCTCTTCCATGATCTTCTCGGCATTGGCGCGTGCGGCCCTGGCGCGCTCGGCCGCCTCTCGGGCCGCCTGCCGCTGCTCCATGATCGTCTGTTCCTGGCTCTGGCCCTTGGCTTCGGCCATGCGCGCGATCTGATCGTAACGGCCGCGCTTCTGCGGATCCTTCAGGGTCTCGTAGGCGCGACCGATTTCGGCAAAGCGCTCCGTCGCCGTCGGGTCGCCGATATTGTGGTCCGGATGGGCGGTTTTCGCCAAGCTGCGCCAGGCGGCCTTGATTTCATCCGCCCCCGCATCCTTCCTGACACCCAGCACCTTGTAGGGATCGCGCATCTTTCCCGCCATCATTCATGGATGTGCCCAGCCCCATCGCAGCACCCCCAAGCAAAGAACCCGTTGATCGCGCTTCGCCGCCCTGCTTCTCTCGGAGAGGCACGGCGATGCGCGCATAAGCCGATCCTGCGGGAAAAGTTGCTAATCAGGCGTTAGCCGGATAGGCCCGGACGACCGCCATCTGGAGGCATGGTTAGCCAATCGCTAACGAAGAACGCTGGCAATGAGCGGCCGGATGCGAAGCATATGTGCAATGTGCGCTAAGCGGCCTTGACCGCACAGCTGAAACAGCCGTCCTGCATGGAGAAAACAGAGATTGTCGCGGTCAGCCGGCCTGCTGGAAGCTGAGCAGCTGCCATTCGCCCTGGCCGACGAGGCAGGTTCTGCCGGAGAAGTTGGCAATGCCCTGATAGGAGTGTCGGCTGGTGCGGAATTGCCGGCAGACCACGCCGGCCGCGTTGTTTTCGACGATCGCGTCGATGACGCCGGCACTGCCGGTCGAGGCATTGGCCCAGGGAATGGGCTGGCCGTTAAGCCTGTGCAGATCCGCCGAGGTGACGGCGTTGCGTACGGTGGCTTCATCGGAGATGCTGTCGGCGGTTACGGGAGCCGTCGGCACCGTGCCGGTGGAAACGCTGCGATCCACCGTTGCAGAGCTCAGATAGTCCATGCCGCCGCCGACGCAGCCGCCAAGGGTGAAAAGGGAGACAAGGGCGACAGCCATAGTCACGCCTTTTGCAAGCTTGCGCTTTGTATCAACGGTCGACTTTGCTATGACTTCCACCCGAACATTTCGGCCGGCCAGAGGGGCCAGCGGTTATTAGGAATTGCGGAGTATTTGAACTAATATGTCGGAAAACGAGTTAACAAGCGGTGACTTTACCGAGCAGAACGAGCCCTTCACACTTTTCGCGGCCTGGCTGCGCGAGGCGGAAACGACGGAGCCGAACGACCCGAATGCGGTTGCCCTGGCAACGGTGGATAAGGATGGTTTGCCAAATGTCCGCATGGTTCTTCTAAAAGGCTTCGATAGTGACGGATTCGTATTCTATACGAATTTCGAAAGCCAGAAAGGCCAAGAAATTCTTTCCCAGAAGAAAGCGGCCATGTGTTTCCACTGGAAGTCGCTGCGTCGTCAGGTACGGTTGCGCGGCTTGGTTGAGGTGGTGAGCGATAAAGAGGCCGACGAGTATTTCAAGTCAAGGGCGCGGGGCAGCCGCATCGGCGCCTGGGCCTCGAAACAGTCCCGTCCGCTCGAGGGTCGCTTCGCGCTGGAAAAGTCGGTCGCGGAATATACGGCCCGCTATGCGATCGGCGACATTCCGCGCCCGCCTTACTGGTCCGGCTTCCGCATCCGGCCGCTTTCGATCGAATTCTGGCACGATCGCCAGTTTCGCCTGCATGACCGCATCGAATTTCGCCGCGATGTGCCGGAAGGCGCCTGGCAGAAGGTGCGGATGTATCCCTGAATCCTATGCCGTTTGCCGGCGCCCCATCAGCCGCATGGGGATGCCGGAGGCGAGTGCCGACGCATAACGGGCCTTCTGGTAATGGCCGTTCAGCGACAGCCGCGGCAGCAGCGTGGGCGCATGGCCGTTGGTGATCGTGCCGGGCCGCGTCGTGACGCCGACGGAAAAGCCAAGCTCTGCCGCGAGCCGGCCCTCGCGCGGCGAGACGGCATCTAGCGTGCCATAGGGATAAGCGATCGCGATCGGTCGCTTTCCGGCGATATCGGCGACGTAATCGGCCGAAAGCGCCATTTCGGCGGCGGCCTCTGCCTCCGGAAGCCTTACCAGCGCGCGATGGCTGACCGTATGCGCGCCGAGCGACGCGAGCGGATGGCGGACAAGCTGCCTCAATTCGTTCCGGTCCATGATCGATGCGCGGACGATATCGAGCGGTTCCAGGCCATGGCGCCGGGCAAGCTCGTCGATCCGGCTGACCGCTTCGCTTTCCTCATGGCTGTGGACGAAAGCGGCAAAGCGGGCAAAGGCGGCGTGTTTCTGGCTGTCCTTGCCGAGCGGCAGGAACGCCCCGCCGGAGCCGAAGTCGAATGTCAGCCGGTCCAGCCGGCCGAGCAGTTCGGCCAGCGTTTCCCACCATATGCTGTGTGTCCGTTCCGAAAGCCCCTGGGCGACGAAGACGGTAAAGGGTGCGTTGTGGCGCGCGAAGACCGGCAAGGCGTGTTCGAGATTGTCGCGGTTGCCGTCATCGAGCGTGAAGGCGACGAAGGGCGGCTTGCCGGCGGCATTCGCCGCCCGCGACGGCAGGGCGTCGAGCGCGATGAACTCGTAGCCATCCTGTTTCAGGCGGGCGATCGCGCGATCGAGAAATTCGGGCGAAATCTCAAGATGCGCGTTGGGGGCAAAACGGGGGGGAAGGGCAGGGCGGACATGATGAAGGGTGAAGATGGTGCCGAGGCCGGCAACGTCGCGCATCAGGCCCGCGCCACTTAAAATTGCGGCGGCCTCCAGCCCGCTGGAGATCATCGTGCGCTTGAGGCGGACCTTGATGCCCTGTTCCATACGGATCGACCCGGTTGACCAATGCCAACGCTTTAGCCCATCCTGCGTTAAACCTTGCTGAATCTTCGCCGTATTTCCAATACGTTAATAGTTATTTTACCAGCAATAGCAAAATTGAAGAACTATGGAGGCTGTTGCCTCAATATCGCACCGATATCAGGTTTTTTGTCGCAAAATCATACAGGGATTGATGCGGTGTGTTGGCATTCTTTCGGTTGGGGACAATTATGAAACGACTTTTGGTGGCTCTGTCTGCTGCCGTCCTGCTCTTGAGCGCTCCTGTGGCGAGCTTGGCCGGCAGCGCCTATTTCATCATGGATGCGAAAACCGGCAAGGTGCTCGCCTCCAGCAATGCGGATGACCTCAACCATCCGGCATCGCTGACCAAGATGATGACCTTGTACCTGACCTTCGAGGCGATTCATCGCGGCAAGCTGGGCTGGAACACGCGGATACCGGTGTCGCGCAACGCCGCCGCCAAGCCGCCGACCAAGCTCGGCCTCAAGCCCGGCAGCGTCGTGACCGTTCGCGAGGCCGTCGACGGCATGATCATCAAGTCCGCCAACGATGCGGCCGCCGCCATGGCGGAAGCGCTCGGCGGCAGCGAGAGCGGCTTTGCCCGGCTGATGACGCAGAAGGCGCGCGAGATCGGCATGCGCCGCACGGTTTTCGTAAATGCTTCCGGCCTTCCGAACATGCAGCAGGTGACGACGGCACGCGACATGTCGACGCTCGCGGTTGCGCTCATCAACAATTATCCCCAGGAATACCGGCTCTTCTCGCAGGTGAGCTTCAACTATCGCGGACATCGCGTCCGCGGCCACAACAATCTGATGTATCGCTACGAGGGTATGGACGGCATCAAGACCGGCTATACCAACGCGTCCGGTTTCAACCTGGTCAGCGCCGTGCGTCACGGCAATCGCCGCGTGATCGGTGTCGTCATGGGCGGCGCCACGGCGCGCGGCCGCGATGCGCTGATGGCATCGCTGCTGGATCGCTACATGCCGAAGGCAAGCGCGGCTTCGACATCGCGGCTCGTAGCGAGTGTCGGCGGCGGCAAGATTGCAAGGCAGGTCGAAGTGGCCTCCGCCTCCGATGACGTCGCCGTCGATGTCGATACGCAGACGACCGCGACGACGACGATCAACAAGCGCGCCGAAGTCGTACCGATGGCCTTTGCCGCCGCTTCCAACGTCACCGTGCCGATGGATCGCCCCGCAGCCATGGATGAAATTCTCGTTGCCGGCAAATCGGCAGCGACGGGCGGCTGGCAGGTGCAGATCGCCGCAACGCCGACCGCTCAGGCCGCGAAGGATCTGCTCTCCGAAGCAAAATCCCGGACCGGCAGCGCGCTCGCCAATGCCTCGCCCTATACCGAAGCCGTCGGCAAGGGCAGCGGCACGGTTTATCGTGCCCGCTTCGTCGGTTTTGCAAGCCGCGACGACGCAAATTCCGCCTGCTCCGCTTTGAAGCGCAAGGATTTCGATTGCATGCTGCTGCCGAACAAGGGCTGAGCATAATCTGAATTGGAAAAAGTCGAGCCGGCGGGGTGGCCTCCGCCGGCTCGACTTTTTTTCGGGAATCGTTCATTAATGTCGGGAACATAAGAGGAACGACATCGATGCTGGCAGATCTGATGAAGCAATTCGAAGCGGCCTCGGCAACCTATGCCGCCGACAACGGGCTGGAACGCGACGACGATTGGTTCGTCCTCAAACTCCAGGAGGAGATGGGGGAACTGATCCAGATCTGGAACAGGATAACGGGCCGCGGGCGCCGCAAGGGCATGAGCGAATCGGAGCTGGCGACGGCGCTCGCCGATGAGACGGCCGACGTGCTCGGCCATATCCTTCTCTTCGCGCACCGCAATGGCCTCGATCTCAACGCTGCCGTCGAGCGCAAGTGGCGCTTTCGCCCACCCCAGGACTGAGGGCAGGGGAATTTAGGCCTTGGTGCCGCCGACGGTGATCTGGTCCATGCGCAGATGCGGCTGGCCGACGCCGACGGGAACCCACTGGCCACCTTTGCCACAATTGCCGATGCCGGTATCGAGCTTCATGTCGTTGCCGATCATCGTGACGCGCTTCATGGCGTCCGGCCCGTTGCCGATCAGCATGGCGCCCTTGATCGGGGCGCCGATCTTGCCGTTCTCGATGAGATAGGCTTCCGTGCAGCCGAAGACGAACTTGCCCGAGGTGATATCCACCTGGCCGCCGCCGAAGGAGACGGCATAGATACCCTTCTTCACCGAAGCGATGATTTCTTCCGGCGTCTTGTCGCCGCCAAGCATGTAGGTATTGGTCATGCGCGGCATCGGCGTATGGGCGTATCCCTGGCGACGGCCGTTGCCGGTCGCCTTCATGCCCATCAGCCGCGCATTCTGCCGGTCCTGCATGTAGCCGACAAGCTTGCCGTTTTCGATCAGCACATTGTAGGCCGAAGGCGTGCCTTCGTCGTCCACGGTGATCGAGCCGCGGCGGTTTTCGATCGTACCGTCATCGACGACGGTGACGCCGGGTGCCGCGACCATCTGGCCCATCAGTCCCGCAAAAGCAGAAGTCTTCTTGCGATTGAAATCGCCTTCCAGCCCATGGCCGACGGCTTCGTGCAGCATCACGCCCGGCCAGCCGGAGCCGAGCACGACGTCCATCGTGCCGGCCGGCGCCTCGATCGCCTCGAGATTGACGAGCGCTTGCCGCAGGGCTTCGTCGGCGCCGCGATGCCAGTTGTCCTGGGCCACGAAATCGCCGAAGCCGATGCGCCCGCCCGTGCCGAACGAGCCGGCTTCCTGCCGGTCGCCGTCGCCCACGATCACGGAGATGTTGATGCGGGTCATGGGGCGGATGTCCCGCACGCGATGGCCGTCGGCGCGCAGGATGTCGACGACCTGCCAGCTCGCGGCGATGGATGCCGTCACCTGCCGGACCTTGTCGTCCTTGTCGCGCAGGTAGCTGTCGATCTGCTGCAGGAGCTTCGCCTTCTCCTCGAAGCTCGGCGTGCCGATCGGGTTTTCGTCGCCGTAGAGCAGCTTGTTGGTGCGCTGGGGCGCGGCGGCGTAGGAGCCGGCATAACCCGAGGTGACCGCGCGCACCGCATCGGCCGCGCGCTTCAGCGCGGCCTCGGAAAGATCGCCGGCATGGGCATAGCCGACCGCATCGCCGGCGACCGCGCGAAGGCCGAAGCCTTGCTCGGTATTGAAGCTGCCACCCTTCATCCGGCCATTGTCGAATGTCAGCGATTCCGCCTGGACGTGCTCGACGAAGAGCTCGCCGTCGTCGGCGCCCGACAGCGCATCGGCGACGATGCCGCGCAGCTTGGCTTCATCGGCGTCGAAAAGGGTAAGGAGATCGGTGTTCATGGGTCTGTTGCTCCGTTCAGAGCCGATGTAGGCCTCGCACGGCGCAAGAGCAAGCCCATCCCGTCAGGGAAGGGCGTCGTAGCCTTCCGCGAAGCCCTTCAGATCCACAGGAATGCCGATGCCTTCCTCCGGCGACTGGAAGACGATGAAGGTCGCCGTGGCGCCGCTGCGCAGCGTCTTCAGCAATTCGTCCTCGAGCACGACTTCGGCGTAGCAGCCATCGGAGAAGCAGCGCACGAAATAGGCGCGGCCGATATCCTTGCCGTCGATATTGAGGCCGAGGCCGTTCGGCAGCAGCACGCCGAGCGGCGCCAGCACGCGCAGAATCTTCGACTTGCGGTCGGCGGTCTTCAGTACGACGACGGAAAGGCCGATTTCCGGCCGGTCTTCGGCGATCACGTTCTGCATCAGCGCGCATTGCTCGGTCGAAGCGCCGGCCGGCTTGTCGCAGACGACGGACCACGCGCCGTGGCTGGAGCGCACCGTACCCGGCGGCTGCGGAACCTGGCTGGTCGGAACCTGCTGCGTATGCGGCTGCGGCTGGCCCTGCTGCTGGGGCTGCAACTGCTGGGTCTGCTGCGCCGGCGGCTGAGTCTGTTGTGCCTGCTGCGCCCATGCGGGCGCCGCGACTGCGGCAGCGACGCTGCCGGTAACAAGCAAAAGCCGGGCGAGGGAACGAAAACCCATGGAAACCTCTAGATTCGAATCAGTGCCGCTATTGTTGAAGCCCAGGCCGGCAAATGAAAAGCCCCGCGTGCTCAATTCCAACCGACTACGGCGGAAATACGACGTCTACTCCATTTTGTCCCGGCGGCGCCATGGACCATCATGCAATTTTTCGTATGATGATGAAATGCTTGCCATGTCCGGGACAAGCATGGGGGGGATATTCGCGCAAAAATGCCGCACTAACAAATGTCTTGAGTTGTTGCGGAGTACCCCAAACTGTGGTTTGAAGCGCAATGGATTGTAGGGATACTGCGTTTGAGGAAGATCTGGGATCAAACGCTGGAGGGAGAGACATCGTGATGAAAAGAGCTTACGCGGCTCTGGCGGCTGTGATCTGTCTGCTTTTTGCGACAGGCAGTTACGCCGATCAGCCGAAACCTTGGGAAACCGGCATGCAGGAGGCGGCTACCGGCAATATGCATCAAATCCGCTGGTTTGAGGCATACACGCTTTGGTTTATCATTCCGATCACGCTGCTGGTTCTCGTCCTCCTGTTGGTGGTCATCGTGAAGTTCCGGGCTTCCAGGAACCCGGTTCCGTCCAGGACGAGCCACAACACCTTGATCGAGGTTGTCTGGACCATCGGTCCGGTCCTCATCCTGCTCTTCCTGGCCATTCCCTCCTTCAACCTTCTCACCGATCAGCTGACGTTCCCGGAGCAGACGGATGTCACCGTCAAGGCGACGGCGACGCAGTGGCAGTGGAATTACGAGTATGAGAACAGCGGCGCGACGCCGGTCGCGTTCGATTCGTTCATGCTGAAGGAGCAGGATCGCGCCGCCGCCGGCAAGGACGACAAGTCGAAGTATCCGCGGCTTCTTGCAGTCGACAACGAAATGGTCGTGCCCGTCGGCAAGAATGTGCGCGTTCTCGTCACGGCAGCGCCGGCCGACGTCATCCATTCCTTCGCCATGCCGTCTTTCGGCATCAGGATCGACGCCATTCCGGGCCGCCTGAACGAAACCTGGTTCAAGGCCGACCGCGAAGGCCTGTATTACGGACAGTGTTCCGAGCTCTGTGGCAAGGATCACTCTTTCATGCCGATCGCCATCCGCGTCGTCTCCGATGATCAGTACAAGCAGTGGCTGACGGCCGCCGCAACCGATCTGAGCAAGGCGAACAAGGCTCTGATGGCCGCCGTCGATCAACCGACGACCGTCAAGGTCGCCGAAAACACGGCGAAGTAAGAGGGGTAGGAACAATGGCTGGATCCACGGCACACGACGATCACTCGCACGATCTTCACGACGCCCACGCGCATGACGATCATCACGCACACAAGACGACCTTCGCCGAGCGTTGGCTTTTCTCGACGAATCACAAGGACATCGGCACGCTCTACCTGATCTTCGCGATCTTCGCGGGCGTCATCGGCTTCCTCCTGTCGGTCGCGATTCGCATGGAATTGCAGGAACCCGGCATCCAGATCTTCAGCGGTCTGGCGTCCATGGTTTACGGCTACTCCGGCGATGCCTCCATCGACGGCGGCAAGCAGATGTACAACGTCTTCGTCACCGCCCACGCGCTGATCATGATCTTCTTCATGGTCATGCCGGCGATGATCGGCGGCTTCGCCAACTGGATGGTGCCGATCATGATCGGCGCGCCGGACATGGCCTTTCCGCGCCTGAACAATATTTCGTTCTGGCTTCTCGTCCCGGCCTTCCTGCTGCTTATTCTCTCGATGTTCGTCGAGGGGCCGGCGGGTGCCTATGGCGCCGGCGGCGGATGGACCATGTACGCGCCCTTGTCGAGTACGGTCGGCCATCCCGGCCCGGCGATCGACCTGGTCATCTTCGCGCTGCATATCGCAGGCGCTTCCTCGATCCTCGGCGCGATCAACTTCATCACCACGATCCTGAACATGCGCGCTCCGGGCATGACGCTGCACAAGATGCCGCTGTTTGCCTGGTCGGTTCTGATCACCGCGTTCCTGCTGCTGCTGTCGCTGCCGGTTCTGGCCGGCGCCATCACCATGCTGCTGACGGACCGCAACTTCGGCACGACCTTCTTCTCGCCGGAAGGCGGCGGCGATCCGCTGCTCTACCAGCACCTGTTCTGGTTCTTCGGCCATCCGGAAGTCTACATCCTGATCCTGCCCGGTTTCGGCATGATCAGCCACATCATCTCGACCTTCTCGCGCAAGCCGATCTTCGGTTATCTCGGCATGGCTTATGCCATGGTCGCGATCGGCGCCGTCGGCTTCGTCGTCTGGGCCCACCACATGTATGTGACCGGCCTTTCGCTCGACACGCAGCGCTACTTCGTCTTCGCGACGATGGTCATCGCCGTCCCGACAGGCGTCAAGGTCTTCTCGTGGATCGCGACGATGTGGGGCGGTTCCATCCAGTTCCGCACGCCGATGATCTGGGCGCTCGGCTTCATCTTCCTGTTCACGCTCGGCGGCGTCACCGGCGTCCAGCTCGCCAATGCCGGCCTCGACCGCGAACTGCATGCGACCTACTACGTGGTGGCCCACTTCCACTATGTTCTGTCGCTCGGCGCCGTCTTCGCCATCTTCGCCGCCTGGTATTACTGGTTCCCGAAGATGACGGGCTATATGTACAACGAGCGCATCGGCAACTGGCACTTCTGGATCACCTTCATCGGCGTGAACATGGTGTTCTTCCCGCAGCACTTCCTGGGTCGTGCGGGCATGCCGCGCCGCTACATCGACTATCCGGACGCCTATGCCGGCTGGAATTTCGTCTCCTCCGTCGGCTCCTATGTCGCAGCCGTGGGCCTTTGCTTCTTCTTCTGGGGCGTTATAGATGCTTTCTCGAAGAAGCGCGTCGCAGGCGACAATCCCTGGGGCGAGGGCGCAACCACGCTCGAGTGGCAGCTTTCGTCGCCGCCGCCCCACCACCAGTGGGAAGAGCTGCCGCGCATCAAGTAGCCTGTTTCCGGACGCCGTGATAAATGGCGTCCGTCTCAACTGATAATTGGAAGAGAGAATGACGGTCATCGACAATCACGAAGCGCTCGCAAAGCAAGGCGAAACCGGCCTGTCGGAAGCGGGTGCGCGCGATTATTTCGAGCTGCTGAAGCCGCGTGTCATGTCGCTGGTCGTCTTCACCGCCTTCACCGGTCTGGTGCTGGCCCCCGGCCACATCAATCCGGTTCTCGGCTTCATCGCCATCCTCTGCATTGCCGTGGGTGCCGGTGCGTCCGGCGCTCTGAACATGTGGTATGACGCCGATATCGATGCGGTGATGAGCCGCACCGCGCGCCGGCCGATCCCGTCGGGCCGCATCAATCCGTCGGAAGCGCTGGCCTTCGGCCTGGTGCTGTCGGGCTTTTCGGTGACGATCCTCGGGCTGGCGGTCAACTGGCTTTCCGCCGGCATTCTCGCCTTCACCATTTTCTTTTACGCCGTCATCTACACGATGTGGCTGAAGCGTTCGACGCCGCAGAACATCGTGATCGGCGGCGCCGCGGGCGCTTTTCCGCCGATGATCGGCTGGGCTTGCGTAACCGGCAGCGTGACGATCGAGAGCATCGTGCTCTTTCTCATCATCTTCCTGTGGACCCCGGCGCATTTCTGGGCGCTGGCGCTGTTCAAGATGGGGGACTACGAGGCGGTCGATGTGCCGATGCTGCCGAATGTGGCCGGCATCCCGACGACCAAGAATCAGATCGTCGTCTATGCCGTGCTGACGGCCATCATCGGTGTCGTGCCGGCCATCATGGGCTTTGCCAGCTTTGGCTATGGCGTCGTCGCCGCCGTGCTCGGCGCGATCTTCGTGCACTGTTCCATCGCCGTCTGGCGCATGGCCGATGGCGATATCAAGATGGTGCCGGCAAAGAAGCTCTTCGGCTTTTCCATCTTCTACCTCTTTGCGATCTTTTCCGCGCTGCTGATCGATCGCCTCGTCGCCGTGCTGATGTCGGGCGGCGCCGGAGGCTGGCTATGATCGAGCTTGTCAAGCTGACGGATGCGCAGAAGAAATCGCGGCGAGGGCGCAACATAGCGCTCGGCTTGGTGCTTGCCGGTCTGGTGATCCTGTTCTACGCGATCACCATCATCAAGGTCGGCTCAGGACACGTTTGAGGAGGCGTGATGGGGGAGGTAACGAAAAGCACGAAAAGCGGCAGCCGTAACAACGGGCTGGTCGTTGCCATGTGCCTGAGCTTCGTCATCGGCATGAGCGCCATGTGCGCCGCTGCCGTGCCGCTTTATCGGCTCTTCTGCCAGGTCACGGGCTTCAACGGTACGACGCAGCGTGTCGATCAGGTATCCAATGTCATCCTCGACAAGTCGATCCAGGTTTCCTTCGACGCCAATGTCGCGCCCGGCCTGCCATGGGATTTCCAGCCGCTGCAGAAAACGGTGAGCCCGAAGATCGGCGAGACTGTCGAGGTCAAGTTCATGATCGAGAACAAGTCGGATAAGATGGAGCGCGGCCAGGCGATGTTTAACGTCACGCCGCTCGAAGCGGGGGTCTATTTCAACAAGGTACAGTGCTTCTGCTTCAATGAAACGGATCTCGCGCCACGGGAAAAGCGCGAGATGTCGGTGGTCTTCTACGTCGATCCTGAGATCACAAAGGCAGTGGAAACCAAAACGATCAACGCGCTGACACTGTCCTACACATACTACCCGCGGGAAGGCGCAAAGCCCGTGGCATCCAATGACGGCACTGTGACGCCGGCGGAAAAGAAGCTTTGATGGAGAGTGCTTTTCGGTTTGACCGGAAGCAATATGGGAAAAAGTTATTCGGGGATTGCTGATATGGCCGAAGTGCATCAGAGAAAACACGATTATCACATTATCGATCCCAGCCCCTGGCCGATTACCGCGGCCTTTGGGGCTTTCGTGATCACCTTCGGCGGTGTCTGCTTCATGCGCTACCTGAACGGCGGCGCGCTGCATCTTTTGGGGATCAATTTCGCACAGCCCTGGCTGTTCTTCATCGGCCTCGCCGTAATCCTCTACGTCATGTATGGCTGGTGGGCCGACACGATCAAGGAAGCGCATGAGGGCGCGCATACCCGCGTCGTCTCGCTGCATCTGCGCTACGGCATGATCATGTTCATCGCCTCGGAGGTGATGTTCTTCGTCGCTTGGTTCTGGGCCTATTTCGACGTCAGCCTGTTTCCGAACGAGGCGATCCAGGCATCGCGCACCGCCTTCCTCGGCGGTCAATTCCCGCCGAAGGGCGTCGAGGTGCTCGACCCCTGGCACCTGCCGATCTACAACACCATCATCCTGCTGTTGTCGGGCACCACAGTCACCTGGGCGCACCATGCGTTGCTGCATGGCGACCGCAAGGGCCTGATTCAGGGGCTGACGCTGACGGTCCTGCTCGGCGCATTGTTCTCCTGCGTGCAGGCTTATGAATATGCGCATGCGCCGTTCGAGTTCAAGAATTCGATCTACGGGGCGACCTTCTTCATGGCGACCGGCTTCCATGGCTTCCATGTTCTGATCGGCACCATCTTCCTGCTGGTCTGCCTGGTTCGTGCCATCCGGGGCGATTTCACGCCGAAACAGCATTTCGGCTTCGAGGCCGCCGCCTGGTACTGGCACTTCGTCGACGTCGTCTGGCTGTTCCTGTTCTTCTGCATCTACATCTGGGGCAGCTGGGGTGCTCCGGTCGCGGCCGGCTGACCGGTCTCGATCTTTCGATAACGGAAGGCGGGCGCCCGGCGTCCGCCTTCTGCTTTTGGGTGCCTGGAGAAATTCGGAAAAGCGCGTCGCGGTTTTCCGTTCGGAATTGCGTAAAAGCAAAGGCGTCAGCCTGTCGATGCAAGCCTCTCGAATGCGGTCGGATGAACCATGGGGCGAGAGAGCAGCTGCCGGATTTCCTCGGCACAGGCCTCGGGGCTGTTCGTCGAGGTGTCGACCTCCAGGTCGTAGATGCCGGGCCGGTGCACATGCTCCTGCCAGGCGACGACCGGCGCGGGAATGGGTGCGCCGGCCGCAATCGCCACATAATCGCGCCGTCTTTCCGGCCCTTCCGCCAGCCGGCGCCGCATCACGACATCGAGCGGGCAGCGCACGCCGACGAGCAGGGCCGGCAACCCCGTCAGCAGCCGGGCGCAATCGGCGAGAATGCCGAGCGGCCGGGAATAGGCGTCGTGATGCCCGAATTCCGCGACGACATTCAGCCCCCTGCGGCTGTGTTCGGCAATCGAGGCATAGAGTGCGGCATAAAGGCGCGGAACCAGCGGTTCGATGTCGGGCCGCTCTCCGCCGGGCCTGAGGCCGATGCCCGGCCGATAGCGCGCGGGCATGATGTGTCGCACATGGGCGTCGACACCGAGATTGAGCCATACGCCGTCGAAATCAGCCTGAATCACCTCGACGATGCTGCTCTTTCCGGATCGCGGCGCGCCGTTCAGGATGATGATGTAGCCGGGTGGCGTTCCGTCGCTGCATGTCATGAGTTCGGTCCTTTTCGCATGCTTTCCGGGCTTATGGCGAGGGCATCCGGTCTTTTTCGATTGGACGGATGTGCACATCGCGGCTACTGATAATAACCGGGGCAGGATCTGTACATCCGCCCGCAATGGCAGGCTGATCGAGACAGAACGTTGAACGCAGAACAAGACAAGACGCCGGATGGCGAAGCCCACACTGACAGCGCTCACTTCGCGCCCGTCGATCCGTTCAAGGTCGGCATTCAGGGATGTTGTCCGCGTTGCGGCCAAGGCAAGCTCTTCAGCGGATTATTGTCGCTGAAGCCGCGCTGCGCCGCCTGCGGCCTCGACTACGCCTTTGCCGATGCCGGCGACGGCCCGGCCGTCTTCGTCATCCTGATCGTCGGCTTCATCATCATCGGCTCGGTCCTGTGGATGCAGATCAACTATGCGCCGCCGATCTGGGTGTATATCGTGCTGTTCGCGCCGCTGACCATCATCCTCTCGCTTCTGTCCCTGCGATGGTGCAAAGGCATCCTGATCGCCCTGCAATATCGCAACAATGCCAGCGAAGGGCGAGTGAGCCGTGACTGAGCAGGCAGCGGCCGTCCGTCGCGCCAATCCTCTTTGGCAGATCGCCAAGGCGCTCCTTCTGCTTGTCGCATTCCTCATCCTGATCGGGCTCGGCACCTGGCAGGTCGAGCGGCTGCAATGGAAGGAAGGCCTGCTGGCCGATATCGCCGCGCGCACGGATGCGCCCGCCGTGCCCTTGTCGGCGATCGAGGCCATGGCGGCATCCGGCGGCGATATCGAATATCGTGTCGTCACCGCAACCGGCCATTACCTGAACGACATGGAGCGGGATTTCCTCGCCACCTATGACGGCGATCCGGGCTATCACATCTACACGCCGCTGCAGCTGGACGATGGCCGCTTCGTCTTCGTCAACAGAGGCTTCGTGCCTACCGAGGCGAAGGAGCCCGAAAAGCGCAAGCAGGGTGAACTGACCGGCGAACAGACCGTTACCGGCCTTGCCCGCGCCAAACTTGCCGAGCGGCCCGACGGCATGCCGGACAATGACCTCGGCAAGAACATCTTCTTCTGGAAGGACCTGGATGTCATGGCCTCCAGCGTCGGCCTGCCGAAGGACAAGGTGCTGCCTTTCTTCATCGACGCCGACAAGACGCCCAATCCGCAGGGGTTGCCGGTGGGGGGCGTCACCATCGTCGATCTGCCGAACAATCATCTGCAATATGCCGTCACCTGGTATGGATTGGCCATCGCGCTGGCGGCAATCGTCGCCATTTCCTGGTGGCGCAAGCGTCATCCGGACGCGCCCTCACAATAGAGACATGCAATAGAATAGCTTCATTTCGATGGAATATTCGGCTAGAGCATGATCCCGAAAGTGCGCAGTGGTTTTCGGATAAGATCACGCGGGCTAAATGGACTAGGCGGCAAGGCATCCCTATCTATGGCTGAGCCATCGTCGCGCATTTCGGAAGAGATATGAACATAGCCGTTTCCAAACCCGACCTGACCATCCGGCTTTGCGGGCCGCGCGGCTTCTGCGCCGGCGTCGACCGCGCCATCCAGATCGTCGTTCTGGCGCTGAAGGCCTATGGCGCGCCGGTCTATGTCCGCCACGAAATCGTGCACAATCGCTATGTCGTCGAAGGGCTGGAGGCCAAGGGCGCCATCTTCGTCGAGGAACTGGACGAAATCCCCGCCGAACATCGCGCCCAGCCGGTCGTTTTTTCGGCGCATGGCGTGCCGAAATCCGTGCCGGCGGATGCCGATGCGCGCAATCTCTTCTATCTCGATGCGACCTGTCCGCTTGTCTCCAAGGTGCACAAGCAGGCCATGCGTCATAACCGTCTCGGCCGCCATGTCGTGCTGATCGGCCATGCCGGCCACCCGGAGGTGATCGGCACCATGGGGCAGCTGCCCGAAGGCGCTGTTTCGTTGATCGAGACGGTGGAGGATGCCGATGTTTACGAACCCGTCGATCCTGACAATCTCGGCTTCGTCACGCAGACTACGCTCTCGGTCGACGACACCGCCGGCGTCATCGCGCGGCTGCAGGAGCGCTTCCCCAATCTCACGGCGCCTGCGGCAGACTCGATCTGCTACGCCACAACCAACCGGCAGGAAGTGGTGAAGGAGGCGGCTCCGGGCTGCGATCTCTTCATCGTCGTCGGCGCGCCGAACTCCTCCAATTCCAAGCGTCTCGTCGAAGTGGCGCTCAGGGCAGGGGCGAAGAAATCCGTCCTCGTCCAGCGGGCCTCCGAGATCGATTGGAACAATATCGGCGATATCAGGACGGTCGGCCTCTCGGCTGGTGCGTCTGCGCCGGAAGTCATCGTCAACGAGATCATCGAAGCGTTCCGCACCCGCTACAATGCCGTAGTGGAACTCGCTGAAACTGTGAAGGAAACCGAGAATTTCCTCGTCAACCGCGAGCTTCGCAGTATAGAGCTGACGACAGCAGACATGGCTTTCGTCAACGGCGATTGAGGAACGGCCACCTCGCCCTTCGATGCATTGCCGCCGCATCGGCAAAGCACCTCAGGATGAGAGTCTTACAGCCGTGCGCCGAGGGAGTGGCCCTCATGGTGGGGAGGCCTTAAGGGCCGTCTCGAACCACGAGGGCGGATGGCTACGGTAGTCAGCATATCAAGGGAATAATTCGTGGCCGTTTATACCGATATTACCGAAGACGATTTGAAATGGTTCCTGACGGAATATGATGTCGGCGAGCTGCTCTCCTACAAGGGCATTGCCGAGGGCGTCGAGAACTCGAACTTTCTGCTGCATACGAGCCGTGATCCGCTGATCCTGACGCTCTACGAAAAGCGCGTCGACAAGGGTGATCTGCCGTTCTTTCTGGGGTTGATGCAGCATCTGGCAAGCCGCGGCCTGTCATGTCCGCTGCCTCTCCCGCGCCGCGACGGCGTCTTGCTCGGTCATCTCTCCGGCCGCCCCGCTGCCCTCATCTCCTTCCTTGAGGGCATGTGGTTGCGCAAGCCTGAAGCGCATCATTGCCGCGAAGTCGGCAAGGCGTTGGCCGCGATGCATCTCGCCGGCGAAGGTTTTGAAATCCGCCGTCCGAACGCGCTGTCGCTTGAGGGCTGGCAGGCGCTTTGGGAAAAGTCCGAGGAGCGCGCCGATGAGGTCGAAGCCGGTCTGCAGGGCGAGATTCGCGGCGAGCTCGATTTCCTCGGGCAGCATTGGCCGAGGGATCTGCCCGAAGGCGTCATCCATGCCGATCTTTTCCCGGACAATGTCTTCTTTCTCGGCGACACGCTGTCCGGCTTGATCGATTTCTATTTCGCCTGCAACGACCAGCTCGCCTACGACGTCTCGATCTGCCTCAATGCCTGGTGCTTCGAGAAGGATCACGCCTACAACATCACCAAGGGCATGGCGCTGCTGGAGGGCTATCAGAGCGTCAGGCCGCTGAGCGCTGCCGAAATCGCCGCCTTGCCGACGCTTGCGCGCGGCTCGGCGCTGCGCTTCTTCCTGACGCGGCTCTATGACTGGCTGACGACGCCGGCCGGCGCTCTCGTCACCAAGAAGGACCCGATCGAATATCTGCGCAAGCTGCGCTTCCACCGCCAGATCGCCTCCGCCGCCGAATACGGGCTGCAGGCATGAAGCACGTCGATATTTTTACGGATGGCGCCTGCTCGGGCAATCCAGGCCCCGGCGGCTGGGGCGCAGTGCTTCGCTACGGCGAGGTGGAAAAGGAACTCTCCGGCGGCGAAGCGGATACGACCAACAACCGCATGGAGCTGATGGCGGCGATCTCGGCTCTGTCAGCCCTGAAGAGCCCGTGCGAAGTCGACCTTTACACCGACAGCGTCTACGTCAAGGACGGCATCACCAAGTGGATTTTCGGCTGGAAGAAGAACGGCTGGAAGACCGCGGACAAGAAACCGGTGAAGAATGCCGAGCTGTGGCAGGCGCTGGATGAAGCCTATAATCGCCACAAGGTGACGCTGCATTGGATCAAGGGTCACGCCGGACATCCGGAGAACGAGAGGGCGGACGAACTGGCACGCAAGGGCATGGAGCCCTTCAAGCGGAAATAGCGCTTCGTCATGGATTGAGGGTGGGCCGACGGCGTGCCGCTCGGCTTTGGCATCATTTGCGGTAAACATATATGGTCGCCTCACTTGCTGGGCGTCTCAGGTATGCCTGCATAGCGGCGGAGCGTGAGCCGTAAGACTCACCTTGGCATAACCACGATTCTTGCATCTGTTTTCCGGGCCAAGGCCATAGGAAGAAAGCATGGAACAACGGGGATGCAGATATTCAAGGGAGCATCGAATGCCCGAGACCATTTTTCTTGCTGGCGCGACCGGCGCGATCGGACGCAAGCTTGTTCCCTTGCTGATCGGAGCGGGTTTTGCCGTCCACGGGACCACCCGCCGGCCGGAGCGGCAGGATAGTCTGCGCGCCCTCGGTGCGACGCCCGTCGTCGTCGATGTCTTCGACGCGAAGGCTCTGGCGGCGGCGTTGCTGCGGGCAAAGCCGGATATCGTCATCCATCAGCTGACGGATCTGCCTTTCGGGCTCGATCCGGCGCAGATGGAGGAGGGGCGTATCCGCAATGCCCGCATTCGTGAAATCGGAACGAAGAATCTGGTCGATGCCGCCGTCGCTGCCGGTGCCGGGCGAATGATATCGCAAAGCATTGCCTGGGCCTATCAAGCCGGCGACGGCACGATCACCGAAGACACGCCGCTTCAGGAGGGCGCAACGGCGATACGGACGCTCGAGTCCCTCACTCTTTCGGCCCCCGGCATTGCCGGTACGGTATTGCGGTATGGTCTGCTCTATGGACCGGGAACCGGTTGCGACGCGCCGGCCGGCTCCACAAGCCTGCATGTGGACGATGCGGCAAGCGCCGCCCTGCTCGCGGTGCAGACCGCCGCGATCGGCATCTTCAATGTGGTCGAGGATGGCGGGCCGGTTTCGAACGCCAAGGCGAAATCGATACTGGGATGGCGTCCGCTTGAGCGGAACGGCAAATAGCCGATCGCCGGTCGCGCCGGGGCATGAATGGGGCGGCGGCCATGTCCCGCGCTTTCGAAACATGACCGCCGTCCCAAGGCCGGTTTTCTAGCGGCCGATATTCTGCGTGCTGCGCCTTGCTGCGGTATATGGCAATGCGAACATGTAGAGGCCGCTGAACAGCAGCAGGAAGAGCGGCGGCAGCGGCGAGTAGACTACCCAGGAAGGCGGCGTTCCGATTCCCATGGCGACGAAGTTGGCGATGACCGCCACCGTGAAGATGATGGAAAGCCAACGGTGGGCTTGTCGAATGGATTTGGTCAAACTCATCTTGTCTCCTCTTGCAGCGGGTCTGGCCGCCCTTGTTCGCCGCACGGATACGGCCCGCCGGCTTTCAATCCGCGCGCGCCAAAACCTGCTCCAGATTTCCGAAGAATTTCTGCCAGCCGTGTTGGGCGCCGATATAGGCCTGCTGTTGATCCGGGCGGAAGCCCGATTGCTCCATGCGCAGGCGGGTTCCCGCGCCCGTCGGCGTAAGCGTCCAGACGACGATGCTTTCCAGGCCGTAGGCATCCCATGTGTAGGAAAGGGTTTTGTTCGGCTCGACTTCCAGAACCCGGCAGTCGACGGCGCCCCAATCGGCGCTTAGCTTGAAACGGTGATCCACGCTTGGCTTGAAGTCGTTCTTCATCAGCCATTCCTCGATCAAATGCGGCTGAGTCAGCGCGCGCCAGATCTTTTCCGGCGGAAAGGCGATATCCCGTTCGACAACGACGGAACGTATTTCGGCTGAAGTTTCGTTCATTGGTCCATCCTTTTGAGTAGGTCTTCGAGGTCATCGAACCGGCTCTCCCAGAACCGGGTCATCTGGTTCGTCCAGTCGGTCAATGGCGCCAGGGCTTCAAGCTGGGCGCTGTAATGCGTCTGGCGGCCTTCGGGGCGATCGCGCACGAGCCCGGCACGCTTCAGAGCGGCAAGATGCTTCGAGACGACGGGCTGCGAAACCCCGGCGCGGGCCGTCAGCGCCGCAACGGTCTTTTCCCCCTCCCGGCACAGGCGCTCGAAAATGGCCCGGCGCGTGGGGTCGGCAAGCGTCCGGAAAAGCAGGTCATGGGCATTCGACATCTGAATTCATACCTCGGCGGCTATGAATGTATGTATAGCTGCCTGGCTATGAATGAGTCAAGCCGGAAGGCGATCGCGGCGATGATGTCGTTCGGGAGGCCATGGCTGTGCGAGCGGGAAGGGGCGGTCCATCGATAGCGCTCATGCCGGCAAAAGTGCAAAGCTCGTGGCGAAGCGTCTTGCCCGGCTGCCCTTTCCCTCTATGCTGGCCGCGACATACAGGGAGGTAGGCATGATCCTGCATTGCGTTTTTCTTCGGCTCAAATCCGCCATGACACAGGACGAGAAGAGAGCTCTCTTCGAGTCGGTGGCCGCCTTGCAGAAGGTCATCCCCGGCATCGTCGATATGAAACTCGGGCCGAACGTCTCGCCTGAGGGACTGCATGGCGGCTTCGCGGACGGCTTTGTCGTCACGTTCGAGAGCGCCGAGGCGCGCGATGCCTATCTGGTGCATCCCGATCACGTCGCCGTCGGCGAGCGGATCGTTTCGTCCACGGACGGCGGCCTGGCCGGCCTGATGGTCTTCGACTTCAATATCTGAACTGGCACGAATATCTGAGTTGACACGGTCGCAGCCGAAAATGGCTGCGACCGCGCTTGTTACGGGATCAGCTTGATTTCGCCATCGCGGCCGCCAGCTGCTCAACGTTATAACGGAACATTTTTTCGTATGTCGAAGCCGGTCCGTTGGACTTGGAGAGAGCCTCGACATAGAGCTCGCCGCCGGGCTCCGCGCCGGTTGCCTTGGCAACCTGCTTGACGAGGCGCGGATCGTTCGAGTTCTCGAAGAAGTAGGTTCTCACATGCTCGGTCTTGATCTGCTCGATCAGCTTGGCGACGTCGGCGGCCGAGGCTTCCGTTTCGGTGGAAACGCCGAGCGGCGACAGGAAGCTCACCTTGTATTCGCGCCCGAAGTAGCCGAAGGCGTCGTGGCTGGTCAGCACCTTGCGGCGATCTTCGGGAATCTTGTCGAACTTGCTGTGCGCAAAGGCATCGAGCTCGGTCAGCACTTTGGTGTAGCGCTCGGCATTGGCCTTGAAATCGGCGGCATCGGCCGGATCGGCCGCGGAGAGAGCCTTCTCGATATTGGCGACCCAGATCTTCACATTGACCGGGCTGTTCCAGACATGCGGATCGGTGACAGTCTTGCCGTCGTCGACCATGGTGCGGGTGTTGATGCCCTCGGAGGCAACGACGGGCGTTCCCTTGTAGCCCGATGCGGTGATCAGCCGGTCCATCCAGCCTTCCAGGCCTTCGCCGCTGACGAAGACGACCTTGGCGGCGTTCAGCGTCTTGGCATCGGCCGGCGAGGGCTCGAATTCATGGGGATCGCCATTCGGGCCGACGAGGCTCGACACTCTCACATGGTCGCCGCCGACATGCTTGACGACATCGGCCAGCACGGTGAAGGACGCGACGACATTGAGCGTTTCGGCGGAGGCCGGAGCGACGACGCCGAAGGCGACGAAGGCCGTCGCTGCGGCTGAGAGAAGCAGTCTTCGTTTATGCATGCGAGTCTCCTTGTTCGGATTAGCCCCGGAGATGGGGACGCGGAAAGAACCGCCGGGCAAGGCCCGACGGTGCGAAGAGAATGGAGAAGCCGTAGATCAGGCTGGCGGTGATGATGATCGTCGGGCCGGAGGCGAACTCGAGGTGATAGGAGGCGATCAGGCCGATATAGCCGGCCGCCGTCGCCGTGCCGGTTGCGATTGCCATCATCACCGGCAGGCTGCGCGACCAGAGCTGGGCAACCGCCGCCGGCAGCATCATGAGCCCGACGGCCATCAGCGTGCCGAGCGCCTGGAAGCTGGCGACGAGGTTGAGCACGACGAGCAGCAGAAACAGGAAATGATAAAGCGGACCGCGCCCGCCGACGGCGCGCAGGAAGCCGGGATCGAAACATTCCATGACCAGCGGCCGGTAGATGATGGCGAGCGCCAGCAGCGTCACCGTCGTAATGGCGCCGATCTGATAGAGGGCCGGCGCGTCGATTGCCAGGATGGTGCCGAAGAGCACATGCAGCAGATCGATGTTGGAGCCGCGCAGCGACACGATGAGAACGCCGAGCGCAAGCGAGGTGAGATAAAAGCTCGCAAAGCTCGCATCCTCCTGCAGAACCGTGGCGCGGCTGACGAGGCCGGAAAGCAGCGCCACCGAAAGGCCGGCGACGAGGCCGCCAAGCCCCATCGCGGTCAGCGACAGCGAGCCTGCGATGAGATAGCCGATGGCGGCCCCCGGGAGAACCGCATGGCTCATGGCGTCGCCCATCAGGCTCATGCGCCGCAGCATCAGGAAGACGCCGATCGGGCCGGAACCTAGGCCGAGGCAGATGCATGCGACAAGCGCGCGCCGCATGAAACCGTAATCCGCGAACGGCGCGAGGAAGAGGTCATAGACGGTCATTCGGCCGGCTCCCGCTTCACCAGTCCGCTTTCGCTCTCCTCACCACCTGCCGGCAGGCATTCCTCGGCCTCGTCATCCCAGCGCTCGGCCATGGCGCGCGCCTTGATGAGATTCGCCGGGCTCATGACATCCTGGGTCCTGCCCCAGCTGACCAGCTCGCGGGCAAGCAGCAGCGTTTCGGGAAAGCAGGCGCGCACCTGCTCGAAATCGTGCAGGACGGCGATAACGGTGCGGCCCTCGCTGTTCCATCGCAGCACGAGATCGAGGAGGTCGCGTGTCGTGCGCTGATCGATCGCCGTAAACGGTTCGTCGAGCAGGATGACACGCGCATCCTGCAACAGCAGCCGCGCAAAGAGAACGCGCTGGAACTGTCCGGACGAGAGCGAGCCGATATGCCGCCGCTCGAAGCCGGAAAGCCCGACGACCGCAAGCGCCTCGCGCGCCCGTTCGATATCCTTGCGGGAGAATTGACCGAAGGCGCCGGCATTCTTCCAGGCACCCAGCATCACCGTATCGGCGACCGAAATCGGAAAGCGCCTGACGATATCGGCGGCCTGCGGCAGATAGCCGAAATCGTCGCGCGTCAGCGCTCCTCGGTCGATAGAGCCGCCCGCCGGCCGCAATTCGCCGACGATCGCCTTGAGCAGCGTCGACTTGCCTGCCCCGTTCGGCCCGGCAATCGCCGTCAGGCTGCCGGCGGCAAAGCTGCCGGAGATATGGTGCACAGCCGGATGGCGCTCGTAGGTGACAGTGAGATTCTCAAGGCGGATCAGGTCGCTCATGCCAGGGCCACCGCCCAGCCGATGGCCGCCCAAAGCACCGCGATGCCGACAGCCACATAGGCAAGACGCATCAAGGCCGAGCGCCCCATGAGGGACGATGCGAAGGGATCACGGTCGAAAGGCATTTCGAGGCTTTCAATTATGTAATAACATTACGTGTTCTAGCCGGTGAAATGCGGCGAAAAAGAGGCGAAGGCGCACAATAGCTGTGTGGCTTCCCGGAGAAGTCCAAGGGCATCTGAACGAGAAAGGGCGCCTTGCGGCGCCCTCAATCTTCGAATGCGTCTTAAATTAAAGCTGCTCGATCATGGCGGCAGCGCCGGATACGGTTGCCTGACGGGGGCTTTCCTCGATGTTCAGCGTCTTCACGAGACCGTCTTCCACCAGCATGGAATAACGCTTCGAACGAATGCCGAGGCCGCCTGCGGAGAGATCGATGTCCAGACCGAGCGCCTTGGTGAAGGAGCCGTCCCAATCGGCAAGGAAATGGATCTTGCCCATGCCGCCCGATGATTGTGCCCAAGCGCCCATGACATGCCAGTCGTTGACGGCGACGACGGCGATATCGTCGACGCCCTTGGCGAGAATGGTGTCGCGGTTCTCGAGGTAGCCCGGCAGGTGATTGAGCGAGCAGGTGGGCGTGAAGGCACCGGGCACGGCGAAGAGCACGACGCGCTTGCCGGCAAACAGTTGCTCGGTGCTGATCTCGACCGGGCCGTCGGCGGTCTTTTCCTTGAAGGTGGCGTCAGGCAGCTTGTCGCCGATGGCGATGGACATGGTTCTCTCCTTGGGTCGTGGATTTGCAACGCCGTTGCGGCGCCTGTTGTGTAAAGTCGCTGCGGAAAACTATAGGGCCGGCCTATTCGAACGCAAGGCTGGTCTCCATGGCGCGGTCGCCGTCGACGACGAGAATGCCCCAGCTCTTGCCTTTGATATCGTAAGTCTGCGGCAGCTTGCCGATTTCGATCTCCGTGGAGAAGGTGGGGCCTTCCCGCTTTGCGTTTGCCTGCTGAAAGAAGACGTAGCCCGACGGCCCCGTAACATAGATTGCGGGCGCCTTTCCGCTTGCGTCCGGCAGCTTCAGGCGCAGCGAAAGGCTCCTGGCATCGGCCGAGATGCTGTGGCTCTCGACGCTGAAATCCGACGAAGGCGCTTCCGGCAGCAGGGCTTTTGCCGCATCCAGCAGGGCCAGTTCATGCGATGTCGGCTGCTCGTCCGCCGGCAGGGGCACGGAAAGGTCGGCCTGGAACGGGATGCAGATATCCTTGCAAAGACCGATGAAGGCGTTCAGCTCGAGTTTTTCCGGGGCTTTTCCGGTAACGCGCAAATCGAGCGGCAATGTTACCGGCGCATCGTAGCCGATTTCCTGTATGGGGCCGACGCTGATCGGCTTCGGTATCGGATAGCCGGTCTTTTCCAGCGTCACGCCGCTGCCGGGGGCAGGCGTTATCTGCGGCGGGATGCCGCCCTGGCCCGGCTCGCGCCAATAGGTGATCCAGCCCGGTTCGGGTTCGATCTGCAAGGCGGCGCGTATGTGCCCTTCGGCATCCGGCGCCAGCGCCACCAGCCGCATTCGGCCGCCCTGATTGTCCACCCAGTCGCTCATGGCGGCATGGGCCATCGCGGCGCTGGACAGGAGCATGACGAACGGTATCGAGAGGCGGGGGAGGGTTCTTATTCCAATCATGAAACAAGGATTTAGCGGATCGGGACACCGGTAGCCAGCAGGACCGGAGAAGGAAATGATCATTTTCAGTTGATTGATTTATGACATTGCCCCATCTTGCTCATAAGCGGTGCACTTGTGGACTGCGGTCAGGAGGCACGATGTCCCTATCGACGCTGAAGAATAGACGCGAAAGAGGTTTTCTCGACGGTCAGTTCCTGATCGCCATGCCCGGCATGGAGGACCGGAATTTCCATCGGACGGTGGTTTACATTTGCGCCCATTCGGATGCCGGCGCCATGGGCTTCGTCATCAACCGGGCCCAGAAACTGACATTCACCGATGTTCTTCTGCATCTCGATATGATCAAGGACGACGATGCCATCGTGCTGCCGCAGGTGGCGCGTGATTTTCCGATCCAGACCGGCGGCCCCGTCGAAAGCGGCCGCGGCTTCGTTCTCCATTCCGACGATTATATCAGCGATAGCAGCATTCCCGTCAGCGACGATATCAGCCTGACGGCGACGCTCGACATCGTGCGGGCTATTTCTAAGGGAAGCGGCCCGAAGCGCGCGACGATGCTGCTCGGCTATGCCGGCTGGGGCGCGGGGCAGCTCGAGGCGGAGATCGGCAACAACGGCTGGCTGAATTGCCCGGCAAACGAAGAGTTGATTTTCGATCGCAGCCTCGACAACAAATATGAGCGCGCTCTGGCTTTGATGGGTATCAGTGCCGCGATGCTGTCGCCGCATGCCGGTCACAGCTGAGCCGATTTGCGTTATTTTGGAACGAACTAGCGTGTGCGACGTTTTCCTGTCAGAGCAACGGCAATACTGCCGTGCCAGCCAAGGAGGCGTAAAACATGAGCAGCACGACCGACAAGGTGTCCGGTAAGGTGAACGAGATCGCCGGCAAGGCCAAGCAGATGGCCGGCAAGGCGACCGACGACAAGGAAATGCGCGCCAAAGGCGCCGCGCAGGAAGCCAAGGGCAAGGTGCAGACCGCCGTTGGCAAGGCCAAGGATAAGGTGAAGGGCGCCGTCGACCGGATGTAACCCGTTTGCCGTTCGGCAATCTACGGTCGCTGCTCCATTCGAATTGATGTTGCAGCAGCGATGTTGGGAGGAAGAGCCTGTTACGGAAACGTGGCAGGCTCTTTATTGATCGGCCAATCCATTTCTTCCGAGGGGGATCATGCGGCTTTTCACTTGCGATCATTGCGGCCAGCCCGTCCATTTCGACAACAGGCAATGCGTCCGTTGCGGCCATCAGCTCGGTTTCGTTCCGGATCGCATGGCGATCCATGCGCTCGACGCCGATGGTGATGCGAACTGGCATCTGGTTTCCGAACCGGCGCGGCATGTGCGCTTCTGCGCCAATGCGGAGCTCGATATCTGCAACTGGCTCATCGATGCGGACGATCCGCAGCCCTACTGCGTCGCCTGCCGTCACAATCGCCTGGTGCCGAACACCGCCACCCAGGAAGGAATAGACCGCTGGCGGCGCATCGGCCAGGCGCAGCGGCATCTGTTCTATTCCCTGTTGCGCTGGAACTTGCCGCATCCGGATCGGGCGGAAGATCCCGAGGGCGGCTTGGTATTCGACTTTCTAGAAGACGAGGTGCAAGGCAACACCGTCGTCCCGGCCATGACCGGCCATGAGGAAGGGCTGATCGCCATTCGCGCCGCCGAAGCGGATGATGCGACGCGCGAGCAGGCGCGGACCTCGATGAACGAGCCCTATCGCACCTTGCTCGGCCATTTCCGTCACGAGACCGGCCATTTCATCTGGAACAAGCTCGTTCGCGATCGTGGAGAGTTCGACGCTTTCCGTGCCGTTTTCGGCGATGAGCGCGCCGATTATGGCGCGGCGCTTCAGGCTCACTACGATAATGGGCCGCCGCCGAACTGGCAGGAGAGCTTCATCAGCGCCTATGCGAGTTCTCATCCGTGGGAGGATTTCGCCGAATGCTTCGCGCATTACCTGCACATCGTAGACACTCTGGAAACGGCGCGCTCCTTCGGCCTGGCGATCGATCCGCAACGCTATCATGAGATGGCCGCGGAAGTGGATTTCAATCCTTACAAGGCCGAAAGCGCCGAGCAGCTCGTCAGCGCCTGGATTCCATTGAGCGTGGCGATCAACTCCATCCAGCGCAGCATGGGACAACCGGATTCCTATCCCTTCATCCTCTCGCCGCCGGTGGTCGCGAAGCTCGATTATATCCGCGAGCTGATCGACAGCGCCTGAGCAGGCATCAGGCGCGCTTGGTCAGCGGAAAGCGTTCCTTCAACAGGCGCAGCACCGAATCCGAGCCCATCGGCGGGCCGAAGATGAAGCTTTGGCCGTAGGTGCAGCCGATCTTGGCAAGCTCCAGCGCGTCCTCTTCCGACTCGATTCCCTCGGCAACGACGCGCATGTTGAGTTCGCGCGCCATGGAAATGACCGAGCGTAGCAGGACCGCTTTCTTGTCGCTGTCGTCGCGGACCATGGCCTTGTCGAGCTTGATCGTGTCGAAGGGGAAGCGGGTAAGATAGGCAAGCGAGGAGTAGCCGGTGCCGAAATCGTCGAGCGCAAGGCCGATGCCGGCGTCGCGGAGCTTGTCGAGTACGAGGCGTGCCTGTTCCGGATTCTCCATCACCTGCGATTCCGTCAGCTCCAGCTTGATGCGGCTCGGATCGCAATGGGTCTTGGCGAGCAGGGCGCGGATATCGTCGTAAAGCTCGTTGTTGAGCAGTTGTACGCTGGAAAGGTTGATGGAGACGAACAGCGGCAAGTCGCCGGTCTGTCGCTGCCATGCCTTCAGGTCGTTGGTTGCCTGTTCCAGCGCGAACATGCCGAGCGGGCCGATGATATCGGAAGCCTCGGCGATCGGAATGAACTCCGATGGCGGAATGCTGCCGCGCTTGGGATGTTCCCAGCGCATCAGCGCCTCGAAGCCCGCGACTTCCGCATCCTCGAGCCGTACGATCGGTTGATAGACGAGCGAGAGTTCCTTGCGCTCGACCGCGCGGCGCAGATCGGTTTCGAGCTGAAGGCGGTCGGTGCCGAAGCTGCGGAAGGCCGGCTGGAAGGGCTCGACGCGATTGCCGCCGGCGCGCTTGGCGCGATACATCGCCAGCTCGGCGTCGCTCAGCATGCCGGCCGCATTCTCCTGCTGGTCGACCCAGGACGTCAGCCCGACCGATGCCGTCAGGATGATCTCGCGATTGGCGAAATTGATCGGCACCATGATCGCCTTGCTGATCGCATCGGCAAAATCGGCCACCTTCGCCGGATCGCGTTCCGAAACGAGGATAAGGCCGAATTGGTCGCCGGAAAGGCGCGCCAGCGAATCCTGAGGCTTCATCAGGCGGCGAAGGCGCCTGGTCAGCGCGATGAGAATATTGTCGCCGGCTGCGAAGCCGAGCGTATCGTTGACGAGCTTGTAGCGATCGATGTCGATGACCATCACCGTCGGCCGCAATTGGTTTCCGTCGGAAGCCAGCGTCAGCACGGCCTGCAGGCGGTCCAGGAAGACCTGGCGATTCGGCAGCCCGGTCAGATTGTCGTGCACGGCATCATGCAGCAGCCGTTCCACCGAGTTCTTTTGCTCGGTGATATCGACGATGGTGCCGACGCAACGGATGATTTCGCCATTGGAGCCGAGCACCGGCCGGGCGCGGATGGAAAGCCAGTGGAAATGACCGTCCTCGGCGCGAATGCGGAATTCGTGGTTCAGACGGCCGCGCCGATGCTCCAGAAGCACATCGAGCGTCGCGCGGAACCGGTCCCGGTCGTCCGGGTGCAGCCGCGGCAGCCAGTTGCGTGCCGCGCCATGCATGGTGCCGGGCGAAAGACCGAGCTTCATCGAGATATCGGGTGTCGTCACGACGCGGTCGCGCGCCACGTCCCAGTCCCAGACGGTGTCGCCGGAGCCGGTCAATGCCAGCGATTGCCGTTCCAGATCGGAGAATAGCCCCTGCTGGAACGCGCCGCCGGCAAAGGCATGCTGCATGACGGTGAAGCCGATCAGCAGCACGATCAGCACGAGGCCGCCGCCGAGCGCCGGCTGGATGATGTCGTTGTCGAGCTTGCCCATGACGGTCATCCAGCCGCCGAACAGCCAGACGAGAATCAGCGCCCAGGCAGGCACGAGCAGGATGGCGCGGTCATAACGGCTGAAGCCAAGGTAGATGATGAGCAGCAGGCCGGCCGTTGCGGTCAGCGCCAGCGACAGCCGCGCAATGCCGGCCGCAATCGACGGATCGTAGATCGCGACGCCAAAGAGCAAAGCAAGGCCGAGAACCCAGGCAAGCGTCACATAACCGAGATGCGCATGCCAGCGATTGAGATTGAGATAGGTGAAGAGGAAGATCACCAGACTCGACGCAAGCGCCACCTCCGCACAGGCGCGCCATATTCGCTGGTCGCTGGAGGTGATGCTGATGAGCTTGCCGAGGAAGCCGAAGTCGACGCAGATATAGCCGAGCACCGCCCAGGCGAGAGCCGCCGTCGCCGGCAGCATCGACGTGCCCTTGACCACGAAAAGGATGGTCAGGAACACCGCCAGCAGCCCGGCGATGCCAAGCACGATGCCGCGATAGAGCGTAAACGCGTTGACCGTATCCTTGTAGGCGTTCGGTTCCCAAAGGTAGAGCTGGGGCAGGTTGGGCGACGAAAGCTCGGCGACGAAGGTGACGACGGCGCCGGGGTTCAGCGTAATGCGAAAAACGTCCGCTTCGTCGCTTGGCTGCCGGTCGAGCGCAAAGCCCTCGCTCGGCGTGATCGCGACGATACGTTGCGAACCGAGATCGGGCCAGAAGACCTTCGAATTCACCAGGCGGAAATGCGGGGCGACGATGACGCGTTCCAGCTGCTCTTCCGAGACGTTGGCGAGCGCGAACACCGCCCAATCGCCCTGATGATTGGGCGAGGAAGAGCGAACCTCGATGCGGCGGCGGATGCCATCGGCACCGGCGGCGGTCGAAACCTGAAAGGCTTCACCCTGGTTGGTGTAGATTTCCGTCGTCGCCGTGAGATCGAGGGCGGTATCGTCGCGCGAGATCTTCACCGGCTCGGCCGCGTGCGCCATTCCGGCGATCAGCAGCATCAGGGCGGCGGCCAACGCTGCGATCAAAACGCATAGCTGCCGGGCCATCGGCCTTGTCTGCATGAATCCGGCGATCATCGCTGGTCGAAGTTTCGGTTCAGGCTGGTGTCGGATGCCAGCCTTGAAAACATCACATGGTCGCGCCACTGACCGTTGATTTTAAGATAACCGCGCAAATGACCTTCCCGCTGGAAACCGGCTTTTTGCAAAAGCCGCATGCTACGCTCGTTATCCGGAATACAGGCTGCTTCAATTCGGTGCAACTCAAGTCCGGAAAAGATATAGGGTATAACCAACTGAAGTGCGGCGAACATATGGCCCTGACCGGAATAGCGCTCGCCCATCCAATATCCGATCATGCAGCTCTGCGCGGCACCGCGGCGAATATAGCCGATCGTGATCCCGCCAACCAGCGTCCTGTTTTCCCTGAGGAAAATGAACAGCGGCACCGCCTGGCCGGAGCTGTATTCCTGCTTGCCGCGGATGATGCGCGCCCGATAGGCGCCCTCGGTCAGCTCGTCGTGCCGCCAGGTCGGTTCCCACGGTTCGAGAAAGCGGCGGCTTTCGGCCCGGAGCCGGTGCCATTGATTGAAATCGGAGTAGCGCGGCAGGCGCAGCAAATATTGATCGTTTTCGAGTTCAACCGCGTCCGGATGACGTGAGAGAAACCGAAAGACAGATTTTTGCATGCCGCCAAGCACTCCCCCGAGAATTGAACCCATCGGCCCGCGGCGTGCCCTTAGCCGCTTGCGCTTCTGGACGCAGGTGCCGGCGACGACAGCGAGGTCACGATGTCTTCCATCGGCGCGAGCTGCTCCAGCGGCCCGATCGCCGAAAGCGTCGGTACTGTATCGAAGAACAGCCGTCCGGCAAGATCCGTGAGGCGCTCGATCGTGATGCCTTCCAGGCGCTCCAGCATCTCCTGGTTCGGAATGGGGCGGCCATAAAGCATCATCTGCCGTGCGACCTGTCCCGCGCGGGCGGCCGGGCTTTCCTGGCCCATCAGCAGCTGCGCGCGGATCTGGGCGCGGGCGCGTTCGATTTCCTGCTGCTGAATGTCATGGGATGACTTGCGCAGCTCGTTCACGATGACGGGCAGCAGCTCCGGCAGGTTCTCGCCGCCGGTCGCGGCGTGGATGCCGAATATGCCGGTGTCGGAAAAGCCCCAGTGGAACGCATAGACCGAATAACAGAGACCGCGGAACTCGCGCACTTCCTGGAAGAGACGCGAGGACATGCCTCCGCCGAGGATGTTGGCGAGGATCTGCGAGCAGTAGAAATCGCGGGTATGATAGGCCCGGCCTTCGAAGCCGAGCAGGATCTGCGCATCCATGAGGTCGCGCGTTTCCCGGATGTTGCCGCCGATATAGCGGGCGGGCTCGATAACGGGCGGAGCGGACGGTTTCGTGGGCAGGCTGGAGAAGCGTTCCTCGACCTGGCGCACGAAGCTTTCATGATCGACGGCCCCGGCCGCCACGACGAACATGCGGTCGGTCGTATAGTTGCGGTCGAGATAGTTGCGAATCTGCTCCGGCGAAAAGGAGACGACGGTTTCCGGCGTGCCGAGGATGGCGCGGCCGAGCGTCTGGCCGCGATAGGCAACCTCGGAAAACTTGTCGAAGACGACATCGTCGGGCGTGTCGTTCGCGGCATTGATTTCCTGAAGGATCACCTGCTTTTCGCGTGCCAGTTCTTCCTCGTCGAAGGCTGACTCGGTCAGGATATCGGCAAGGATATCGACGGCGAGCGGCACATGGTCCTTCAGCACACGGGCGTAATAGGAGGTGGTTTCGGTCGAGGTGGCGGCATTGACTTCGCCGCCGACATTCTCGATTTCCTCGGCGATCTGCCGGGCCGAGCGTCGCGCCGTGCCCTTGAACGCCATGTGCTCGAGCAGATGCGCGATACCATGTTCCGCCTCCGTCTCGTTACGCGAACCCGACTTGATCCAAACGCCGAGCGCCACGCTTTCGAGGTGGGGCATCGATTGGGTCGCTACTGTCAGCCCGGACGCAAGCCGGGTGCACTCCACTGTCATCGCTTGTCTTTCCGCGTCTTGTTATTCGCCGGCCCGGGCGTGCTTGCCGATAAAGCTTTCTACGGCTTTAAGTTCCGGATCGAGAATGTCGAAACGCTCCTCCCTGGTCATCAGACCAGCAAGCCACGTCGGAAGCGCCGGGTCAATACCGGATGCGGATTTTACTGCGGCGGGGAATTTTGCCGGGTGGGCGGTCGCAAGCGTCACCATCGGGCTGGTCGGCCGCTCGTTCTTCCCGGCGACGAAGACGCCGATCGCGGTGTGCGGATCGAGCAGATAGCCCGTATCGGCAAGGGTTTTGCGGATCGTTTCGGCTACCTGCTTCTCGCTGGTGCGGCCGGCGCGGAAGTCCTTCCGGATGAACTTCAGGGCCTCGGCATCGATCGAAAAACCGTTCGATTGCTTCAGGCTCTCCATGGCGGCGCGCACCTTGGAGGCGTCGCGGCCGTTGGCCTCGAACAGCAGCCGCTCGAAGTTGGAGGAGATCTGGATGTCCATAGACGGCGAGGTGGTGGCCTTGACCGAGCGCATTTCGTAGCGGCCGGTCTTCAGCGTGCGCGCAAGAATGTCGTTCTCGTTGGTGGCTATGACAAGGCGCTCGATCGGCAGGCCCATGCGCCTGGCGACATAGCCGGCGAATATATCGCCGAAATTGCCCGTCGGCACGGTGAAGGAGATCTTCCGGTCCGGGCCGCCGAGCGCGACAGCGGTGGTGAAGTAGTAGACCACCTGCGCCATGATTCGCGCCCAGTTGATGGAGTTGACGCCGGAAAGCCTGACCTTGTCGCGGAAGGCGGCATCGTTGAACATGGCTTTGACGAGGTTCTGGCAATCGTCGAAATTGCCCTTTATCGCCAACGCATGGACGTTTGCCGCCGTCGACGTGGTCATCTGGCGCTGCTGCACCGGCGAGACCTTCCCGTGCGGGAAGAGGATGAAGATGTCGGTGCGCTCGCGGCCGGCAAAGGCGTCGATCGCAGCACCGCCGGTATCGCCCGAGGTGGCGCCGACGATGGTCGCGCGCTGGCCGCGCTTTTCCAGCGCATAGTCCATCAGCCGCGCCAGCAGCTGCATGGCCACGTCCTTGAAGGCGAGCGTCGTGCCGTGGAAGAGCTCCATGACGAAGCTGTTCGGCCCGGTCTGGACGAGCGGCGCCACCGCAGGATGGCGGAAGGTGGCGTAGGCATCGTCGATCATGCCGCGGAAGACATCCGCCGGAATCTCGCCATTGGTGAAGGGCGAAAGCACCGCGAAAGCGATGTCCTGGTAGCTCTTGCCGCGAAAGGCGCGGATTTCCTTTTTCGTCAGCGTCGGCCATTCACGGGGAACATAAAGCCCGCCGTCGCGAGCAAGGCCGGCCAGGAGGGCGTCGCAGAAGCCAAGGGCAGGGGCTTCTCCCCGCGTTGAGATGTAGTCCACGGTCTAGAATTCCTTGTGGTCGCAAAATTGCCTGAGTGATCGATTGAGAGAGTAGAGGAACGAAACGAGGGCGGCCTGTCTTTTTGCGTCGGATCAGCCGCGTGGTTTTCGCGTTTGCGCAAGGCGCGTGGGATCGGCGCCGGGCGGCGGAGGTTGGTCGTGGCAATCTGTCGATCTCGAAAAGTGAGCCAAAACGGTGTCTACCCAATCGATTTTTCGCTGCGTCGCTGGTATAGACCATCGCCAAGTGTCATAAAAGGCCCGTTTGGCGGGCTGCTGGCCGATAATGTGAAATATATGGAGAGGGTGGAATTATAGTGTTTGGCAGGGTTTCGCGTCGTCTTTTCTCCGCTTCGCTTCTGGCATTGCTGGCAGGCTGCAGTACTCTCGGTATCGGCGGCAACAACGATAAGCAGGCGGCAACGGATGTCACCGTCGCGCCGCAGGCCGGGGCTCCGGCTGCAGCTCCCACCGGCGGTCAGGCCTATGTCGCCGGCAAATGCCCGCAGGCCGTCATCCGCGATGAGGACTCGGTCTATCGCACCTACGCGAAGGGCGCCAAGGACGATCCGAACCAGCTGGTCTATCAGGCCTCGTTAGCGCAGGCGACCCGCCAGTGCACGACCGACGGCACCAGCCTCAGCATCCATGTCGTGGCGCAGGGGCGCCTGGTCTCCGGCCCGATGGGCAGTTCCGGCAAGGTGACCCTGCCGATCCATGTGGCCGTCATGGACGATGAAAACGCCCTCTACAGCAAGACCATCAACTACACGGCGGAAATTCCGCCGGGCGAGACCACGGCGCAGTTTCTCTTTACCGATGACGATATCCAGGTGGCCGGCGGCTCCGGCGGCTTCACCATCGTCCAGATCGGTTTCGATCAGGGGCCGCAAAAGCCTGCGAAGGGCGAGAAGCCGGCTCGCAGGAAGCGCCACTAAGGCAAGCCGGGCGCGCTGCTGCATTGCCGTTTCGGCGAGAACAGGCGCGCGTAGAATTGCAGATCTATCGAAGGCCCTGCCATTTGTGGGGCCTTTCTGATTATGGGAGGGCCAGGATAGGAATGTCGGCTCCATCGGCTGTCTGGCCGTCCTCTCAGCCGAACGCCGGATGCATCAATCGATTATCTCGGCGCCTTCCGCTTTCCGGCGTTGAACATTGTCCCTCATTTCCTGCAAGCGTTCGGGAGAGTGGCCCTGCCATTCCGTAATTTCGCCAAGGATCCGGAGCGGTTCGCGAGAGCGATAGGATTGCGTGGGATTACCGGGGAATTTCTTGTCCGTCAGGTTGGGGTCGCTCACTATCGAGCCGGTCGGTTCCACAATATAGATCCGTTCCCTTCCGTTGCCGACGGCAAGCTCCGCGCCCCAGATGGCGGCATCCAGCGTGCCGGTGAGGTAGACCCAGGACAGGGGTTTGCCGGTGCCGTAATTGGATTTGTAACCGACGACGATCAGGTCTCCCGGCTTCAAGTCGGCTCGGGTGCCATGGTAGAATCGCTGCGGGACAGTGTCGGCGCTGCTAGTCATTTACGTCCTCCGAGTGATTTCAGGAGGCGTTATACGCGCAGGCCGGGGCCTTGAAGCAAGCGGCTGTTGCGCTCTATATACCCGCTATAGGCCGCATTCGCGCCGGTTCAGCGCCGGCAAAATCCTTGGACAGAACCGCTACGAGCCGGCTTGCATTGCAAAATGCAAAGCTTGGGGAGCCATGTTCAGGGCATGGCGATCGGATATTCCCTTTGTGAACCGTGTCGCCCGGCAGGGGTGCCTTAGAGGACGCCATCCCATTCCGCGAGTGCCATGACCACGCCCGGCAGGTCGACCATGCGGCTGACGACGGTCTCGGCGCCGGCATCGGTCAGCCGGTCGGCGTGGGAGGGGTAGGTGTGCGACGCGCCGGTGAAGCCGATGACGCGCATGCCTGCGGCTCGCGCCGCCTGAACGCCGTGAACCGAATCCTCTACCACGATCGTATTGGCCGGGCTGACATTCATCTGCTGGGCACCATGTAGGAAGATGTCCGGCTTGGGCTTCACCCGGTCGGCGCCGAGATCCTTGGCGGAGTAGATATGCGGCGCGAAAAATTGCTTATAGCCGACCTTCGAGAGCATCATGTCGAGGCGCGCTGCGCTGGAGTTCGAACAGATGCAGCGCGGCATCGGCAGTCGCGACAGCGCAAGCGGGATGCCCGATATTGCCTGAACGTCGTTGGCAAGCTTGTGGTCCAGCAACTTCTCCGATTTGTCGAGCAGCGAAGCGGAAAGCGGGATGCTGGCCTCGCGCTCGACTTCGAACAGGATGTTGCGCCAGGTCATGCCGGCAAAGCGCTCGCCCATTTCCTCGACGCTGATCGGATAGCCCGCATCCGTCAGCAGCTTTGATTCGACCTGCGCCGCGATGATTTCCGAATCGACCAGAACGCCGTCGCAGTCGAAGATGATGAGGTCGAAGCCATTGCTCATGAAAATTTGCTGCCTTTGATGTGGCTGGGTTCGGCGCGCTCCGGGAAGTCGTCGGTGTTTCGGGGGCGCTCTGAAAATGACCGCCGGGCTTTACACGATATGCCGGCAAAGCTCAACCAATCGGCGGGCATGGCTGTGCTGCAGTGAACGAAAGGGTCGCGGCGCTCTAAAGACGCGGTGACGGTCGCTTGCCGCTCGACATCGGGTAAACCCGCCTTTAAGGATCGCCCATGGCCAAGGAGCGCGACGACACCATTGCCAGCCGTATCAGCCGGGTGCTTGCCGACCGCATCATCCGCGGCGAGCTCGCGCCCGATGCGCGCCTGCGGCAGGATCACATCGCCGAGGAATTCGGCACCAGTCATGTGCCCGTGCGCGAAGCGTTCCGGCGGCTGGAGGCGCAGGGGTTGGCGATCAACCTGCCGCGCCGCGGTGTTCGCGTCGCCTCCTTCGATCTCAAGGAAGTCCGCGAGGTTGCGGAAATGCGCGCGGCGCTTGAAGGTCTTGCGCTCAAGCATGCAGCCCCGCACCTGACCTCAGCCATACTGGACGAGGCCGAGCAGGCGACGCGCGACGGCGATGCTGCCGCCGATGTTTATGCCTGGGAGGAGGCCAATCGTCGCTTCCATCGATTGATTCTGGCACCCTGCGGCATGGCGCGTCTGCTCGCCGCCATCGACGACCTGCATGCGGCCAGCGCCCGCTTTCTGTTCTCGGCATGGCAATCCGGCTGGGAGAAGCGCACCGATCACGACCATCGCGCCATCCTCGCGGCACTGCGCCAGGGTAAGGCTGAAGAAGCGGCCGCGATCCTGCAGAAGCATGTTCAATGGATCGGCCGCGCACCCGTCCGCACGCCCTCCGGCTCGACGCGCGAAGCCTTTGCGATCGTCGGCTGAAAATTATAGATAATTCTTAAAATGCATTGCCGGCTTCGTTTTCGAAAGCGAATCTTTTCGCTTTTCGATCGCCTTTTCTCGACCCTCTACAGCTCGAATTCGTCGCCTGAGTTTAAGGTCGGCGTGCTTTTCCTATTTTAAGATTCCTTATTTCCCAATAGATTCGCGCGGTTCAGCGGAATTTCATCCGTGCGCCACTTGCTTGATTTTGCGATCTCCATCATAAAATAGATGAGACTGAAAAATTATCTATAATTTGAAAAGGAGATCCTATGTCCCTGTTGCAGCATCACGATGACGTCGCTTTCGATCCGCTTCGGCTTGGTCAGCGATCCCTCATTGCCAAGACAGTCTTCGTTCTGGCGGGAACGTTCGTGCTGGCGCTTGCATCGCGGATCGAGGTGCCGATGGTGCCGGTGCCGATCACCATGCAGACCTTTGCGATCACCATGATCGGCGCGCTTTATGGCTGGCGTCTGGGCGCCGTCACCGTTCTCGCCTGGTTGGGCGAGGCTGCGATCGGTTTTCCGGTGCTGGCCGGCGGCGCGGGCGGCATGGCGCCGTTCATGGGGCCGACGGCGGGCTATCTCGTGTCCTTCCCGATCATTGCCGCCCTTGTCGGCTGGCTTGCAGAGCGCGGCTGGAGCGGCAATCGCGTCGCGCGCAGCTTTCTCGCGCATCTCTCGGCCAATATTTTGTGCCTTGCGATCGGCGGCGCATGGCTTGCCGCGCTGATCGGGGCCGAAAAAGGCTGGCTACTCGGCGTGGCGCCCTTCATCCTTGGAGCGGTGCTGAAGTCCGCCCTTGCGGCGGCGGTGCTGAAGACCGTCCAGGTCTATGGCGGCAAGGTGCGCCTGAATTGACGGTCAGGCTTCGCGCCCACCATCTGCTCTGCATGCTGACCTTTGTCGGTGAGGGCTATACCCCCGCCTTCACCGATAATTATCGCCGCATTGCCGAGCGACTGTCGAAAGGGGAGGAGATCAAGCTGGTCTCCGGCCCCGATGATATCTGCGCGCCACTCCTGAGCGGGGAGGCGCCGCATTGCTTCAAGGCTTCCGTCATCGAGCGGGATGCGGCAGCGCTTGCCGATGTAGCGGCCCTGCTGGGGGAAGAGATCGGCCCCGGAACCGTCTTGGTGCCGGATGCAAGGCTGCTTTCCAAGCTCCGCCGGAGTTTTGCCGGCGGTGATATTCGCTACGCCTGCCGTGGCTGCGAATGGGGCGACCTTTGCAGCCGCATCGCTGCAAGCAATTTCAAGGGTGTTCTGATCGAAGCGGCCTAAAGATTTTCGTCCAGCCCGGATTGCGGGTGGCCATCGCCGGGTTCGAGCGGAAAGAGCGCCAGAAACCGGCGCTCGCCCTCGGGCGTGAAGAAGATCGAGCGGCTGTTTTCCGTTCGCCGCGCCCAGCCCTTGTCGAAGAAGTTCGAAAGCAGCGCCTTGCCGAGGCTGCCGGCCAGATGCGCCCGCCGCTCGCTCCAATCCAGACAGGAACGGCAAAGCGGTCGGCGATTCGAGCGCAATCCGGAGACATCGATGCCGATCGACCCAAGATGTTTCTCTCCTCGGGCAGTCAGGCTCAAACCTTCTCCCATGACGGAAATCGAACCGGTCTCGATCAGGCTGTCGAGCATGCGAACGCCGTAGTCGCCGGCCAGATGGTCGTAGCAGATGCGTGCCTTGCGCAGCGCCGGCTCCTTCGGTCCGGGACGATGGCGCAGATGCCCGCGGCTTGCGGCAAAGCCCATGATCCCTTCGAGCAGCTTGCCGACGCGGTCGTCGGCCAGCGCGAAATAGCGATGGCGGCCCTGCTTGCGTTGCGCGAGCAGGCCGCCCGCTTCGAGCTTGGAAAGATGCGCGCTTGCCGTCTGCAGCGTCACGCCGGCAGCCGCCGCCAGCTCGGTTGCCGTCAGCGCGCGGCCGCCCATCAGCGCCGTCAGCATGTTCGCCCGCGCCGGATCGCCGATCAGCGAGCCGATCTGCGCTATGTCTGGACCTTCCTTCATACTTCGATCGTAACCGAAGCATCTCCGTTCTGCAATGTGCCAAAACAGCATCATCAGCAAAGGAGAAAACCAATGATCACCTGTTTCATCCGCTATCAGATCGATCCTTTCAAGCAGGAAGCTTTCGCGGAGTATGGCAAGGCCTGGGGCCAGATCATCCCGCGCAACGGCGCCGATCTGATCGGATATTTCGCGCCGCACGAGGGCTCGCTGACGACGGCCTACGGCCTCTACAACATCGAGAACCTGGCCGCCTACGAAGCCTATCGCAAAAGCCTGGCTGCCGATCCGCTCGCACAGGCCAATCACGATTTCTCCCGCAAGGAGCGTTTCATCCTGCAGGAGGATCGTATTTTCCTGAAAAACATATCCTTTCCGCATGCTCCGGGGATATCGCCATGATCGCGGTCATCTTCGAAGTCGTCCCCCATCCGGATGAGCGCCAGCATTATCTCGACATTGCCGCAAGGTTGCGCTCCGAGCTTGAAGCGATCGACGGCTTCATCTCCATCGAGCGCTTCGAAAGCCTCGGCCAGCCGGGCAGGATCCTGTCGCTTTCCTTCTGGCGCGACGAGGCCGCAGTTCGAGAGTGGAGAAATCGCGAGGGGCATCGCGCCGCGCAGAAAGCAGGCCGGAAGACGGTATTTGCCGATTATCGGCTGCGTGTGGCGGAGGTTATTCGCGACTACGGAATGAATGAACGCGCCGAAGCGCCCGATGACAGCCACGCAGTCCACGATATCCAGGGAAATTCAGCACGATAACGCCGCCCAACGCGCCGTGAATTCCCGGGACCTTCTCGGGAATTCGGAAAATATGACGCCGCTTTAGTCTTTGGTAACCAAGTTAGGTAACCATAACACGCAGTTAAGAGCACCGAGTAAGTGTAACAGCGAGTATCACATGGCGTCAGTTTTCCCGCTTGCCGACCTCAGGACCTCCGCAGCTCCGGGGTCCTGGATCGACACGATCATCAAGGGCGATTGCGTGGCCGCTCTTGAGGCACTGCCCAATCAATCCGTCGACGTCATCTTCGCCGACCCGCCCTACAATCTTCAGCTCGGCGGCACGCTGCATCGTCCCGACCAGTCGCTTGTCGACGCCGTCGATGACGAATGGGACCAGTTCGCCTCCTTCGAAGCCTATGACGCCTTCACCCGCGCCTGGCTGCTCGCCTGCCGCCGCGTGCTGAAGCCGACGGGCACGATCTGGGTCATCGGTTCCTATCACAACATCTTCCGCGTCGGCGCGACCTTGCAGGATCTGAACTTCTGGATCCTCAACGACATCGTCTGGCGCAAGACCAACCCGATGCCGAATTTCAAGGGCCGCCGTTTCCAGAACGCGCATGAGACGATGATCTGGGCGAGCCCGAACGCCAAGGCCAAGGGCTACACCTTCAACTACGACGCCATGAAAGCGGCCAACGACGACGTGCAGATGCGCTCCGACTGGCTGTTTCCGATCTGCAACGGCAATGAGCGGCTGAAGGGCGACGACGGCAAGAAGGTGCATCCGACACAGAAGCCGGAAGCCTTGCTTGCCCGCGTCATCATGGCCTCGTCCAAGCCCGGCGACATCATCCTCGATCCCTTTTTCGGATCAGGTACGACCGGCGCCGTCGCCAAGCGTCTCGGGCGCCACTTCGTCGGTATCGAGCGGGAGCAGGACTATATCGATGCGGCCAGCGCCCGCATCGCCGCCGTCGAGCCGCTCGGCAAGGCGGAGCTGACGGTCATGACCGGCAAGAAGGCCGAGGTGCGCGTTGCCTTCAACGTGCTCATCGAGAGTGGTCTCATCAAGCCCGGCCAGGTGCTGATGGATGCGAAGCGCCGCTATAGCGCCATCGTGCGCGCCGACGGCACCGTCGCTTCCGGCGGCGAGGCCGGCTCCATTCATCGCCTTGGCGCGAAGGTGCAGGGCCTTGATGCATGCAACGGGTGGATGTTCTGGCATTTCGACGACGGCCGTTCCCTGCGTCCGATCGATGAGCTCAGGGCCATCGTCCGCAGCGATCTGGCGAAGGTGGAATAGGTCTCCGCCAATCAGCAATACCACCTTCTTCCGTCGTGTACCTCCAGTTAGGGAAGAAGGTGAAACGCCCAGGGCCTTGCCGGAAGAGATATCCGGCGAGGCCCTGGGCGTCTTGTCGGCTTCGGGTCTCAGAAGTCCTGGTAGTCCGTGACGTCGACGCGCACGACGCGGCCGTCCTCGTCGAACGTAATCGTTTCCTCGCCTTCGCGAATCAGCGGCTTGCCCGTCTTGCTGTTGGTGGCGCGCACGGACCAGACGGCCCGCCCCGAAAGTGGCGTCAATGTCTCCACAAGCGAATTGGACGCCGTCTGATCGGGATAGGTGTCGAAATAGCCGCGGAAGGCTTCCATGATCGCCGCCCGGCCGGCAAGGCTGCCGACGCCGTTGGAAACGTAGGTGGCGTTCTCGGCGAAGAAGTTTTCGATCGCCTCGTAATCGAGGCGGTTGATGGCGTCATGAAACAGATCGATGCGTTCCGCGGGATCGAAGATCATCGGCTCAAACCTTTATGCCATGGGCGGCGAGATCGCTGCGCAGTTTCTCGGCGCCGGTGAAGTGAACTGCATTCCAGCCTGCCGCCCGCGCGCCTTCGACGTTCGGATAGGAATCGTCGATGAAGATCGTCGCGGCCGGATCGAGGTCGAAGCTCCTGGCGTGAGTGTCGTAGATTGCGGCATCCGGCTTGATCAGGCCGACGTCGCCCGAGACGGTTACGCCGCGCGGCTTCTTGAGGAACGGATAGCGCACCTGTGCCTCGCGGAAGGTGTCGGAGGCGAAGTTGGTCAGCATGGTGACGTCGCGGCCCTCGTCGATCAGCTGCTCCAGAATGGCGACGCTGTCTTCATAGGCATGCGGAACCATCTCGTGCCAGTATTTGCGGAAGCTGCGGATATGCTCTTCGCGCTGCGGATGGTCGGCGATCAGCAGCGCTTCGGCATCTTCCCAGGTACGGCCGCGATCCTGCTCGATGTTCCATTCATGGGTGCAGACATTGGCGAGGAACCATTCGCGTTCGGCATCGTCCGGAATGATCCGGCTGTAGGGGAGGCTAGGATCGTAATGGATAAGAACCTTGCCGATATCGAAAACGATGTGCCGTATTTCCGTCGTCATGAATGGATTCCTGATTTCTGCTTTAAACGCGTTTTGCAAACGCATTGGGAATAGCCTGAGCGATCGCTTTTTTCATGACTGTCGGCAAGGCCTGCTCTTCAAGATTTGTAACTGGCGCCCACCATCCGTCATGGTTGTCCTTCTTCGGAACCGACTTGGCACGCCAGATCGACAATCGCAATTCGAAATGGGTGAAGACATGCGTTACCGTGCCCGCCGGCTGCCAGTCGGCCGGGAAGGGAGCCGCCTCGATGCCGGTTTCGCCGTCGACGCGCGCCGTCCATCCCGTCGTCGGCACTTCCGTCATGCCGCCGAGAAGGCCGCTTTCGATGCGGCGGCGCAGGAAGATTTCGCCCTCGTCATTGACAGCGACGAAGGCCGCTCCCCGGCGTACCGGCTTTTCCTTCTTGGCGGCCTTGACCGGGAAATGCTCGGGATCGTGTCCCGCCAGCGCCTGACAGGCGCCGTTGAAGGGACAGAGCGAACAGACCGGGCGCCTCGGCGTGCAGATCGTCGCGCCGAGATCCATCATCGCCTGGGCAAAATCGCCCGGACGATCGGCCGGCGTCAGCTGCGCGACCTTCTGCTTCATCAGCGGCTTGGCGCCGGGAAGCGGCGTCGAAATCGCATAGAGGCGGGAAATGACACGTTCCACATTGCCGTCCATCACGGCCGACGGGCGATTGAAGGCGATAGCGGCGACTGCGGCAGCGGTATAGTCGCCGATGCCGGGCAAGGCCCGCAAGCCGTCCTCCGTATCGGGAAAGCGCCCGCCGTGTTCAGCAGCGACGGCCTCGGCGCATTTCTTGAGATTGCGGGCGCGGGCATAATAGCCGAGCCCGGCCCAGGCGGCCATGACGTCCTCGTTCGCCGCCGCGGCGAGATCGCCGACGGTCGGCCAGCGCTCCAGGAATTTCGCGAAATAGGATTTGACCGCCGGCACCGTCGTCTGCTGCAGCATCACCTCCGACAGCCAGACGCGATAGGGATCCGCCTTGACGCCGCGCGCCGCCATGGGCGGCGAGACGCGCCACGGCAGGTCGCGGTGGTGGCGGTCGTACCAGGCAAGCAGCTTGTCGCTCGCTGGGGACACTTGCGATGAACGATCCATAATTTCCTTCGGTGAAGTATTTACTCCCGCTTCCTTAGACACAATTGCCTGGCGGGTGAACGTCGAAAATACGCGGCGCCCTGACTGGAGCTATGAAAGGAGAAACATCATGCTCTTCGAACTCTTCGATCGTCTGCTGGATGTAAGTCCCAATCTGCGGCTGTTGAACCATTGCGTGCTGGAAATTCTCTTCCTGCTGTCGGCGTATTATATGATTTCGAAGCTGTTGCACACGCAGCCATTCAAACCGGTCACGGCCTGGCTCCGCCGGGAATTTCACACGCAGCCCAGGATAAGGTCTCGCCGGTCGCAGCTGTTTCAGCATGCATTCGACATGCTTCTCTTTTTCCTGATGGGAATAAGTGTATACGTTGCGTCGTCGGTGGTTCTGCTCGTTGCCGCCTGGCACACGGGCCAGAAGGACGTCTTTCCGCTTCAGCTCCTGGCGGTAGGATTTTTCACCGTTGGCCTTGCCGTCACCGTACTGATGCGGGAAAATGCAGTGAAAGAGTGGAGGTCGTTTCGCGCCCTTCTGCAAAATGGAAAAGACCGCTCTCTTTGATGGTTCAGCCGAAGACAAATTTTGTTGCAGTGACGAGAAGCGGGCAACCACGCCGAAATGAGTGAACACAGCCTATCGAAAATGTCGCGTCGCGGCGAACGCCAGATTTCCGAGCTGACCAACGGCATCGTAGATCCGGTGCTGGCAAAGCGTGCCGGCATCAATACGACGCTGCTCGGCTGCTGGGACGAGATTGCCGGTGAGGAGTTTGCCGACTGCACGCGGCCGGAAAAGATCGCCTGGGCCAGGCGGACCGGCCCCGGCATGGACGACAGGCATCAGCCCGGCGTGCTGACGATAGCCTGCGAGGGTGCCCGCGCCCTCTTTCTCACCCATGCGCAGGGCGAACTGATCCAGCGCATCAACAGCTTCTTCGGCTTTTATGCCGTCAACCAGATCCGCATCGTGCAGAAGCCGGTTTCCGTCGCGTCCAAACGCTCGCGCACGCCGCCGCCGCTGAAGGGCGAGGCGGCGCGCAAGCTGGCTGACATGATGGATGGCATCGAGGACGAGAAGATCAGGGCCGCCGTTCAGCGCTTGGGCACCGCCATGGCCTGGAAACGGCGCTAGGTCAGAACCGATCGCTCATTTCGCGAATTGTGGACGGAATTTAAGTTGTCCGTCTTTGCCAGGTCACAATTCTTTGAAGAAAGTTGGCCAACCGTGCCTTGTTAGCGGCAAGCAGCCGTTATATCGCATGAAACATTCGAAGACCTCTTTAACGACGGGTGACTCTATGCCGATGTCCGACATGCTCTTGACCAAACGCCATCTGCTGGGCGGCTCTGCCGTCGCAGCTCTCTCGGTGGCGTTCTCTGCCTTTGCCGACACCGCATCCGCCGCGTCCGCAGAAGATGAAGTGCCGCCGGCGGACGGCGATGTCGATATGAGCGAAGTGCTGAAGCCCGGCCCGCTGCCGGAAATCGCGTTCGGCAAGGAAGACGCTCCCGTCAAGATCGTCGAGTACATGTCGCTGACCTGCCCGCACTGCGCGCATTTCGCCGTTACGACCTTCGACACGATCAAGCAGAAATACGTCGACACCGGCAAGGTTCGCTTCATCATCCGCGAGTTCCCGTTCGATCCGCGCGCCGCCGCAGCCTTCATGCTGGCCCGTTGCGCCCCGCAGGAACAGTACATGCCGATGGTCGAAATGCTGTTCAAGCAGCAGATCGCCTGGGCCTCGCCCGATGTCGACGGCCGCGCCGCACTGCTCCAGATGTCGAAACTTGCTGGTTTTACTGAGGATAGTTTTACGAAGTGCTTGACGAACCAGAAGCTTCTGGATGATGTCAACTCTGTACGGGAACGCGCAGCCAAGGATTTCGGCGTCAACGCCACGCCGACCTTCCTGATCAATGGCAAGCGCTATGCAGGGGACATGTCTGTTGTTGCCATGTCGAAGCTTATCGACAGCCTGCTCTGATCCGCGCCTTTTTTCATCACGGGCGGGCGGCCAAGGTCGCGCGCCCGTGAATACCCCGTCTGAATTCGAGTTTGGAGCGGCCACGCTCCCCATGCCGGCATCGTGGACGGCCTTCTCCTCGCAGGGGAGAAGAGGGCACCGCCTATGAAATTCAACAGACTGAGACTTGTCGGCTTCAAATCCTTCGTCGAACCGGCGGAATTCGTCATCGAGCGCGGCCTGACTGGCGTCGTCGGCCCGAACGGCTGCGGCAAGTCCAATCTTGTCGAAGCGCTGCGCTGGGTGATGGGCGAGAACTCCTACAAGAACATGCGTGCCTCCGGCATGGACGACGTGATCTTTTCCGGATCCGGCAATCGCCCGGCGCGCAACACGGCCGAAGTCGGGCTTTATCTCGACAATAGCGACCGCACCGCGCCGGCCGCCTTCAACGACAGCGACGAAATCCAGGTCACGCGCCGCATCGAGCGCGAACAGGGTTCCGTCTACCGCATCAATGGCAAGGAGGCGCGCGCCAAGGATGTGCAGCTTCTCTTTGCCGATGCCTCCACTGGCGCCCGCTCGCCCTCCATGGTCGGGCAGGGACGCATCGGCGAGCTGATTCAGGCCAAGCCTCAGGCAAGGCGCCAGCTGCTGGAAGAGGCGGCGGGCATTTCCGGCCTGCATTCGCGCCGGCATGAAGCGGAATTGCGCCTGCGCGCCGCCGAAAGCAATCTCGAGCGGCTGGATGACGTGACGTCGCAGCTCGAAAGCCAGATCGAGAGCCTGAAGCGTCAGGCGCGGCAGGCCAACCGCTTCAAGATGCTCTCGGCCGACATTCGCGCCCGCGAGGCCATGCTGCTGCATATCCGCTGGGTGCAGGCCAAGGAAGCCGAAGCCGAGGCCGACAGCGCGCTCAACCAGGCAACCGTGGTGGTCGCCGAAAAGGCGCAGATCCAGATGGAGGCCGCGAAAGCCCAGGGCATCGCCAGCTTTAAGCTGCCGGAGCTGCGGGATGACGAGGTGAAGGCCGCGGCAGCCCTGCAACGCCTGCAGATTGCCCGCTCGCAGCTGGAAGAGGACATCAATCGCATCCTGCGCCGTCGCGACGAGCTGACCCGCCGGCTGGTGCAGCTGGCCGAGGATATCGGCCGTGAGCAGAACCTTGTGGCCGACAACGCCTCCATCCTAGCCAGGCTGGATGCCGAAGAAGCCGATCTTGCCGAAATCCTCGCCGATTCCGGCAGGCTCGCCGAGGAAACGCGTGTCGCCTTCGAGGAAGCGTCGGCCAAGCTTGCCGACAGCGAGCGGATTTTTACCACCCTGACCGCGGAACGCGCCGAGGCCGCCGCCGCGCGCAATCAGCTGGAACGCGCCATCCGCGATCTTGCCGACCGCAAGATGCGGCTGGAACGCCAGGCGGACGAAGCCAATCGCGAGCTTGCAGCCATCGATGAGAAGATGGCCGATCTGCCCGATCCCGGCGAAAAGCGCGACATGGTCGAGGCGGCGGAAAATGTCGTTGCGGATGCGGAGGGAGAGATTCAGCGCGTCGAGGCGGTTCTCGCCGGCGCGCGCGAGACCGAGGCGTTGTCGCGCGGGCCGGTCGAGCAGGCGCGGGCACGGCTGAATGCGCTTGAAACCGAGGCGCGGACCATTTCCAGGATGCTGGCGGCGGGCGATACGTCCGGTGCCTTTTCGTCCGTCGCCGAGGAACTGCGCGTCGATCGCGGCTTCGAGACCGCGCTTGGCGCAGCCCTTGGCGACGATCTGGAATCTTCACTCAATGCCGATGCGCCGGTTTATTGGTCCGACAATGGCAGCGGCGCGACCGATCCGGCCTTGCCGGAAGGCGCGGCGCCCTTGATTACCCATGTCGGTGCGCCGGCCGCGCTGACGCGGCGTCTGCGCCAGATCGGCATCGTTTCGGCCGATGACGCCTTGCGATTGATGCCGGAGCTGAAGCCGGGGCAGCGGCTGGTGACGAGAGATGGCGCGGTGTTCCGCTGGGATGGTCACGTCACCGGGGCGGATGCGCCGAGTGCGGCTGCCTTGCGGCTGGCCCAGAAGAACCGGCTTTCCGAACTGGAGGCCGAGGCCGAGCTCGCCCGCGATGTGCTTGTCGAGGCTGAGGAGCGTCTTGCGGCAGCCGCCGATGCGATTCGGGGCGAGGAGGGCCGTTTGGCCGTCGCCCGCGACGCCAGCCGGCTTGCGGCCCGCCATCTGGCCGAGGCGCGTGAAGCGCTCGCCGCGGCCGAACGCGCTTCCGGCGATCTCATCCGCCGCCGCGACGTCATCGCCGAGGCCGTCAGCCGCTTGCAGGAGCAGCTGGAAGATGTGGCGATTCAGGACGAGAATGCCCGCGCCGAACTGGAAGACGCACCGGATCTCTCGGCCATCGATCTGAAGCTGCGCGATCAGCAGGCGGAGGTCGCGACGGATCGCGGCGCTCTGGCCGAAGCTCGCGCCCGCCATGAGGGCCTGAACCGGGAAAACGAGGCGCGGCAACGCCGCCTCCTGGCGATCCGGCAGGAGCGCGATACCTGGCGCCAGCGTGCGGCCAGCGCCGAGGAGCATATTCAGACGCTGCGCGACCGCGAGGAGGAAGCGCGCGAGGAAGCTGCCGAACTCGATCTCGCTCCCGACGAATTCGATGACAAGCGCCGTTCATTGATGAACGAGCTGCAGAAGGCCGAAGATGCCCGCCGCGTGGCGGCCGATCGGCTTGCCGAAGCGGAAGGCGTCCAGCGCGAGGCGGATCGCCATGCCGCGACAGCGCTCTCCGAACTGGCGGAAAGCCGCGAGAAGCGCGGTCGCGTCGAAGAGCGGCTGGTGTCGGCGCGGGAGCGTCGGCAGGAGAGCGAACTGCGCATCCGTCAGACCCTCAACGTCGAGCCGCATGAGGCCATGCGCCTGACCGGCCTTTCGGCATCGCAAAACGTGCCTGATCTCCGTGAGGTCGAGCGTGAACTGGAGCGGCTCAAGATCGAGCGCGAACGTCTGGGTGCCGTCAACCTGCGTGCCGAGGAAGAGAGCAAGGAGCTGACGGAGCGGCTGCAGGCGCTGATCAAGGAGCGCGACGACGTCATCGACGCCATCCGGAAGCTGCGCGGCGCGATTCAGAGCCTCAATCGCGAGGGGCGCGAACGTCTGATTGTCGCTTTCGACATCGTCAATGCGCAGTTCCAGCGCCTGTTCACGCATCTTTTCGGTGGCGGCACGGCCGAGCTCCAGCTCATCGAATCCGATGATCCGCTGGAAGCGGGCCTGGAAATTCTCGCACGCCCGCCGGGCAAGAAGCCGCAGACGATGACGCTGCTTTCGGGCGGCGAGCAGGCGCTGACCGCCATGGCGTTGATCTTCGCCGTATTCCTCACCAATCCCGCGCCGATCTGCGTTCTGGACGAAGTGGACGCGCCGCTCGACGACCACAATGTCGAGCGCTACTGTAACCTCATGGACGAGATGGCGGCCTCTACCGAGACCCGCTTCGTGGTCATCACCCACAATCCCATCACCATGGCCCGAATGAACCGTCTCTTCGGCGTGACCATGGCGGAGCAGGGCGTATCGCAGCTCGTTTCCGTCGATCTGCAGACCGCCGAACGGATGCGTGAAATCGCCTGAGGACGCCCGCGCAGGGATTGAGAAAACTGTTCTCGTTTCGACAAGAAATTGCCGTCTCGCCTGCCGCACATCATTAAAGCGTGCTAGTTTCGTCTTTCGATCAACAACAGGGGCGCTCATCCGCCCGGAAGGGAAGTATGTCTGACTCGTCAGGCAGTATTTTCGATTTTCTCGGAATACTTGCCGTATTGCTGCTCGTCGCCGCGAACGGTTTTTTCGTTGCGGCTGAGTTCTCTCTGGTCTCCGTTCGCCGCAGCCGCGTGACGGAACTTGTTGCCGAAGGGCGCATGAACGCCAAGGCGCTGCAGAAGGCGGTTGACAATCTCGATGCCAATCTGGCCGCCACGCAGCTCGGCATCACCATTTCCTCGCTGGCCCTCGGCTGGGTCGGTGAACCCGCACTGGCCCATCTGCTGGAGCCCTTGCTCGATTTTCTCCCCGGAACGTGGGCCGCGGCCGGATCGCATGCCATTGCCGTCGCCATTTCCTTCGTCATCATCACGGCGCTGCATATCGTTCTCGGCGAGCTCGCGCCGAAAAGCCTGGCATTGCAGCGCAGCGAGGGCACAGCGCTTGGCGTCGTGCGGCCGCTGGGGCTGTTCCTCTTCCTGCTGCGCCCGGCAATCACCGTGCTCAATGGTCTCGGCAACCTCGTTCTCCGTCTCTTCGGCCTGCGTCCCGGTGCTGGCGAAGGCTCGCTGCACTCGCCGGCCGAAATCAAGCTCTTGATTGCGGAAAGCCAGGAGGCAGGCCTGCTGGAACAGGCGCAGCAGGATCTGGTGGAGCGCGTCTTCAATATCGGCGACCGCGATGTTTCCGACATCATGACGCCGCGACTGGAGGTCGAATGGATCGATGCGGACGACCCGCCGGAGGAAATGCAGAGGACCATTCGCGAAAGCCGCTTCGAGCAGCTTCTCGTCGGACGCGGATCGATCGATGAACCGATCGGCATGATCCTGAAGAAGGATCTTCTCGACCAGCTTTTGAACGGCGAAGCGCTGAACCCTATGGCCGTCATCCGTCAGCCGCTTGTCGTCCACGAGTCAACAGCTGTCTTCAAGGTACTGGAAAATTTCAAGCGCGCGCCCGTGCGCCTCGCCATGGTCATCGACGAATATGGCAGCCTCGAGGGCATCGTCACGCAGACGGACCTGTTGGAGGCGATCGCCGGCGATCTGCCCGACATGGAAAACGAGGCGCCGGATGTGGTCGAGCGCGCCGACGGTTCGTTGCTGATGGAAGGCATGATGCCGGTCTATGACGCGTTTGCAAGGCTCGGCCTGCGCGTCGGCGACGAGGACGTCAATTTCCATACGCTTGCGGGCTTCGCCCTCTACCAGCTCGGCCATCTGCCCGAAGTGGGCGAAAGCTTTTCGTTCGGCGGCTGGCATTTCGAGATCGTCGACCTCGACGGCATGCGAATCGACAAGATTCTGGCTCGGCGCGAGCCGGCTTAAGGCGCGCAATACCGTGTGGGAGCTTGCAATCACGCCTGCCCACATCAAAGAGCCGAGGCGCAAGGGACGAATCTGAATGATTCGCAATGCGCTTCGGTCCGCCCTATGCGTCGTTCAGCACGGGAGCGGTCAGGCCGAAAGAAAATGGCCCGAAAGCGTCCGGTATCGATCAATCGATTGAAATCGGAGCTTTCGGGCCATATTTATTGTGCAGCGCAACATTTTGCCGTAATTGTCGATTTTCATTTGTGCCTCAATGAATTAAGTTCAACCAGAGGAGTTGGACGGGGACAATGACGAAGTGGGTCTATACATTCGGCGACGGCAAGGCCGAGGGAGGCGCCGGAGATTTTGAACGGCTCGGCGGCAAGGGCGCAAATCTCGCGGAGATGTGCAGCCTTGGGCTGCCGGTCCCGCCAGGCATGACGATCGTCAGCGACGTCTGCGCCTTTTACTACAAGATCGGCCGCAATATTCCCGACGAGGTGAAGCCGCAGGTCATGCAGGGGCTGCAGCGGATGGAAGCCATCACCGGGCGCAAGTTCGGCGATACCGAGCGGCCGTTGCTGGTTTCCGTGCGCTCGGGCGGCCGCGCCTCGATGCCGGGTATGATGGATACCGTTCTCAATCTCGGTCTCAACGATGCCACGGTGCAGGCTCTCGGTCACGATGCCGGGGACGCCCGTTTTGCCTGGGACAGCTATCGTCGCTTTATCCAGATGTATGCCGATGTCGTCATGGGCCTCGACAACGAGATTTTCGAAGAGATTCTGGAGGATGAGAAGGCGCGGTTCGGCCATGAGTTCGATACCGACCTGACAGCCGTCGAATGGCAGCACGTCGTCTCGATCTACAAGACCGTCATCGAGGAGGAGCTTGGCGAAGCCTTTCCGCAGGAGCCGGAGGTTCAGCTCTGGGGCGCCGTCGGCGCCGTCTTTGCGAGTTGGATGAACGCGCGCGCCGTTACCTATCGCCAATTGCACAACATTCCCGAGGCATGGGGCACCGCCGTCAATATCCAGGCGATGGTTTTCGGCAATCTCGGCAATTCCTCGGCCACCGGCGTTGCCTTCACGCGCAATCCGTCGACCGGCGAAAAGGAGCTTTACGGCGAATTCCTCGTCAATGCGCAAGGGGAGGATGTCGTTGCCGGCATCCGCACGCCGCAAAGCATCACCGAAGTCGCCCGCATAGCCTCCGGCTATGACAAGCCGTCGATGGAAAAGCTGATGCCCGAAGCCTTTGTCGAGTTTCGGGGAATTTGCGCGCAACTGGAGGGGCACTATCGCGACGTCCAGGATCTGGAATTCACCATAGAGCGCGGCAAGCTCTGGATGCTGCAAACCCGCACCGGCAAGCGGACGACCAAGGCGGCGATGAAGATTGCCGTCGATATGGTCGACGAGGGGCTGATCACCGAAGACGAGGCAGTCTCCCGCATCGATCCGACGACGCTGGACCAGCTCCTGCATCCGACCATCGATCCGCGCGTCCGTCGCGACGTCATCGGCTCCGGTCTCCCGGCATCGCCGGGCGCTGCCACCGGGGAGATCGTCTTCACGGCGGAAGAGGCGATCGTTGCCGAGGAGGAAGGCCGCAAGGCCATCCTCGTGCGGATCGAGACGAGCCCGGAAGACATTCACGGCATGCATGCCGCCGAGGCGATCCTCACCACGCGCGGCGGCATGACGAGCCATGCGGCGGTGGTTGCCCGCGGCATGGGCATCCCTTGCGTCGTCGGCGCGGGCACCATGCGCATCGATATGCGCAACGAAAAGCTGATCGGCATCGGCATCACCCTGACGAAGGGAGACATCGTCACGATCGATGGATCCACCGGCCAGGTTCTGAAGGGCGAGGTGCCGATGATCCAGCCGGAACTGTCGGGCGATTTCGGGCGCATCATGGCCTGGGCCGACCGCTCGCGGCGCATGACGGTGCGCACCAATGCCGATACGCCGGCCGATGCGCGCGCGGCCCGCTCCTTCGGCGCCGAAGGCATCGGCCTTTGCCGCACCGAGCACATGTTCTTCGAAGGCGATCGCATCCATGTGATGCGCGAGATGATCCTTGCCGAAGACGAAACAGGCCGCCGCGCCGCTCTTGCCAAGCTCATGCCGATGCAGCGCCTCGATTTCACCGGCCTGTTCACCATCATGCATGGCCTGCCCGTGACCATCCGCCTGCTCGATCCGCCGCTGCACGAGTTCCTGCCGAAGACGGATGAGGAGATTGCCGAGGTCGCCGGTATCATGGGCATGGAGCCGGCGATCCTGCGCCAGCGGGTCGATGCGCTGCACGAGTTCAATCCGATGCTGGGCCATCGCGGCTGCCGGCTGGCGATTTCCTACCCGGAGATCGTCGAAATGCAGGCCCGCGCCATCTTCGAGGCGGCGGTGCTTGCCGCGCGCGAAACGGGGGCCGCGGTCGTGCCCGAGATCATGGTGCCGCTGGTCGGCCTGCGGTCGGAACTGGATTACGTGAAAGCTCGTATCGACGAGGTCGCGCGCGCCGTCATGACCGAGGCCAGGATGAAGATCGATTATCTCGTCGGCACGATGATCGAGCTGCCGCGCGCCGCACTGCGCGCCCACATCATCGCCGAGGCCGCCGAGTTCTTCTCCTTCGGCACGAACGACCTGACCCAGACGACATTCGGCATGTCACGCGACGATGCCGCCGCCTTCATACCGACCTATCAGCGCAAGGGCATCATCGAGCACGATCCGTTCATATCGCTCGATTTCGACGGGGTGGGCGAGCTCATCCGCATTGCGTCCGAGCGCGGCCGCCGCACGCGCAACGACATGAAGCTCGGCATTTGCGGAGAGCATGGCGGCGATCCCGCCTCCATTCATTTCTGCGAGGATATCGGGCTGGACTATGTATCCTGTTCGCCCTTCCGCGTGCCGATCGCCCGGCTTGCGGCAGCGCAGGCTGCCATCAAGGGGCGTACCTGATTCCTTGCGGCTCAGCGGTGCCAGTGGCCGCGATGATAGTAATATCCCGGTCCGACGACGACCGTCGGCCCCCAGAAGAAATCATCGTCGCTTTCCATGAAGGCGCGCTGGTCTGCCCGGCGGCTTAGATCCTGGTTCATCAGGCAATTGGCAAAATTTTCCGTTCCGCGCCGAAAGCCGTAGCCGCTGCATCTCGCTTCGTCGGCCGCCCGGATTTCCTCGGCTGTCTGGCAGGAGGAGAGCGCAAGCGTGATGGCGAGGAGGGATAAGACGGAGGCGGCGATACGCATGACGAGATGTCCTGAATGCAGATTGCACGCACGAATTATAGCGCCCTGCGTGGTGGCGCGAAAGGCGTATTAAGGCCGCAGGCGGTCTCTTATGCCGCTTCCTTCGGCTTTGCCGGCAGACGCTGCAGCAGGTCGACAAAGGCGTCGGCAAATCGCAACAGGTGCTCGGTTTCTTCGTCCGGCTGCAGCAGCCGGATTTCTGCCCCGTCTTCGTCGAGTGCGGCAAAGAGCGTGCGCATCGTGGCGTCCCCTTCGGGAATCCGGATGACCGCCAGCCTGCGGCAATCGGGAAGCAGCCCCGCTGCCGGCAGATCGAACAGGAAATCGCCGTGCACGGCAGAGGCGGCGTTGCGCACGGCTTCGCAAAAGCCCGGCTCGCCGCCGGAGAAACCTTCGAGCGAAAGCTCCAGTTCCAGAAGCTCCAGCGGAAGAACAGGATCGACCGCATCGGTTGCCGCGACCGCAGATGCCGGCAGCGGCTTGGCAGCGATGTCTCGGGAAACTATCGGTTCCATCCCATCAAGTCCTTTCACAGCCTCGATAAAACGCCAAAGAATGACCTCTTTTTGGAATTTAAGCAAGCGCTCACATTTTTGGCCTGGATGCCGCCGGTTTGAGCCGGTCGAAACATTGCGCGCCGATGCCGCGACATTCGATTTATTTTCGCCGTTTCTTGATCTAAACATAAGTCTTCTTCCGGGATTCGGTGCATCCGGCTCCCGATCCGACGCGCCGACGAGCCCTTGATGACCATTCGTTTCGACCGTCCTGTTTCACATGCTGCCCGCGCCGCGCGTTTGATCGCTTCCTTTGCCCTGGTGCTCTGTGGGGTGACGTTGGTCGGCTATCGCTTCGGGCCGCTGGAAACGCCGTATTTCGTGTTGTTGCTGCTGATTTCCGCCGGCTGCGCCACTCTTGCGGTGCTGCTTGCGCTGCTCGGTCTCGTCCAGCTCTGGCAAAATGCCGCCATCGGCGGCGTTTCCTCTGCCAAAGCGCTCGTCTATGCCGCGTTGCCGCTTGCCATTTTCGGTTTCGGCGCCGAGCGTTACTGGACCCGGCCGCCGATCTACGAGATTTCGACCGATCTCAACGACCCGCCGGAATGGCTGGCGACGCCGGATGCCAGGCAGATGTGGCTGCCGCCGCGCCATCTGGTGACGCAGCAGGAGCGCGAGGCGCAATTCGACGCCTATCCCGCCCTGATCAGCCGGCGCTATGAAGGGGCGAGCGATCGGGTGCTGGAAGCTGTGCGCAAGGTCGCAAGGGATGACCACATCACCATCGTCAAGGCCGAGGGCGCCGATGTCGTCGACCCGAACGGCAATGTGAAATCGAAGCGCCGTACTCGGCCGCAAAGCGTCAATCCGGCGCAGGATGATACTGCGGCAGGGGATGTGCCCGATATCATTCCCGTGCCGACGCCACGTCCCTTCCGCGACGGGGTGGCGGAGCTCATCCGCCAGAATAGCGATGTCGTTCTGCAGGGGGAAACCCGGACCCGCATCTTCGGCTTGCCATGCGATCTGGTGATCCGCCTGCGCGAAGAGGCGGAAACGACGCTGGTGGATATTCGCGTCGCCTCCCGCTATGGCCAGAACGATCTCGGCATCAGCGCCGATCTGGCGGATAGCTATCTGAAGGCGCTGGATGCGGAACTGCTCGGCATCGCCGGCGGTTGAGGCCTGGCATTCTCCCATCCCCCGTGGGGAGGGGGGATCGTGCCGTTATCTGCCCTCGGAGAACGGGGATGGACTCGAAGTTCCGTCGTTCGAACACCGGAGATAGGCCTGCTCAGCCGCCGTGGCTCAAGCCGGGCGGTAGGCTCCCAGCAGTGCCGGTGGCCCGTCGGTTTCCACTTGGCCCTTTTCCACCAGATCTTCCAGATGCGCGAGAACGGACAGTGCCGCCGCTCCATGCAGGCGCGGGTCCGTATCGCGATAGATGGCTTTCACCATGTCGGGGATCAGCCGGTCTCCTGCCTTGATGCGCTCCAGAACGGCGCGCTCGCGCATGCGGCGATGGGTTCTGAGGCCGCGCATGAAGGAGGCAGGCTCCTTCACCGGTCCCCCATGACCGGGCAGGAACAGCCGGTCCTTGCGTGCCAGAAGCCGCTCCAGCGAGGCCATGTAATCCGCCATCGACCCATCCGGCGGTGCGACGATCGACGTTGCCCAGGCCATGACGTGATCGGCGGAGAAGACGATGCCCGTGCCGTCAAGCGCGAAACAGGCGTGGTTTGCCGTGTGGCCGGGCGTCAGCAGCGCCGTCAGCTGCCAGCCGTCTCCCGAGACGCTTTCGCCGTCGCCAAGCACGATATCCGGCTGGAATTCCATGTCGGAGCTTTCGGCGAAGGGATTGACTTCGCCATGATGCAGCGGCCGAGCGGCGCGATGGGGGCCTTCGCCCACGGTCAGCGCCCCTGTTGCCGCCTTCAGCCGTTTGGCAAGCGGCGAATGATCGCGATGGGTGTGGCTCACGAAGATATGCGTGACCTCGCGCCCCTTCAGGGCCGCCAGCAGCGCGGCGAAATGCTCCTCATTCTCCGGACCGGGATCGATGACCGCCACGGAGGAGCCGCCGACGATATAGCTGTTGGTGCCGTGGAAGGTGAAGGCGCTGGGATTGTTGACCGTCATCCGCTCGATGCCGGGTGCAACGGGGACGGCGCGGCCGTAGGCGGGCTCGAAGGCAAGGTCGAAGTCGGGCGTGCTCATGATTGCTTGTATTCGATTTCGATAAAGGACATCGGCTCGGAGCCGGCATTGACGACATTGTGCTCGACACCCGCCTCGCGGCGGTAGGCGGCGCCCCTGGCGATATCGACCCGCCTGCTGCCGTCGGGCTCCTCCAGCAGAAACCGGCAATCCGTCATCGGCACCACGACATAGCCGAGGCCGTGGACATGATGCCCGGTATCGGCGCCCGGCTCGAAATCCCAGCGCGTGATCCGCACGACGGCGTCATCGACAAGCACGGTGGACACGGCCGGCGGACGGGCGCGAAACTGGCTCATCGGACCTCCTCATTCGCGATGCAGTGCAGCAAGACCTATCATAGACGCCCGAAAAGCACACAGAAATATGCATCCGCGCATAACTTAGTCATTGTAGCGGCAAGCGACCTTTGCTAATCAGACGCCGATTTGGCTGAGATAACAGCCTTTTCCTTTGTTGGGGCGTCGCCAAGCGGTAAGGCACCGGTTTTTGGTACCGGCATTCCCAGGTTCGAATCCTGGCGCCCCAGCCATATCCACCGGCTAATAACATCGGGGTCGTTCCAGGTGAGGCCTGCCTTTCGTCAGGATGTATCGTAATGGGTTGTTTGCCGCCGTTTCTCCTGCTCCTGATCGGAGGTGCTGTCGGTGCGCTTGCGGGTGGAAGGCACGGAGCGATCTGGGGAGGCAGCGCCGGATTTGTCCTCGGGGTGGTATTGATGGTGGCGCTTGTCGGATTGTTGCGAGACGCGCGCCATAAATGATCCCCGCCCGGACTGGCAGCGGCGGTTCCTTGCATCAAGGTAATGACCGGCCCGCGCCTGCAGCTTGTTCTGTCCTGCAGCCTTAACCCGTCGATTGCTGTTCGCCCCGCTAAATCCGGCCTTCCAGCCGAGAGTTTGCCGCCATCCGGAATGAGAGCCCGCCGTGAAGCGGGCCTCCTGTTCAAAGTATCTTCGCTAGAAAGCTTTTCGTGCGATCTACTTGCGGATTTGAGAAGAGCTCCTGGGGAGCCCCTTCTTCAAGAATCTGGCCGTGATCCATGAAGATCACGCGGTGGCCCACCTCGCGGGCGAAGCCCATTTCGTGGGTGACGACGACCATCGTCATGCCCTCATGCGCCAGATTGTTCATGACCTGAAGCACTTCGCCCACCATTTCCGGGTCGAGCGCCGAGGTCGGCTCGTCGAAGAGCATGACATCAGGCCCCATCGCCAGTGCGCGCGCGATGGCGACACGCTGTTGCTGGCCGCCGGAAAGCTCGTCGGGATAGTTCGCTTCCTTGCCCGTCAGACCGACTTTTGCCAGCAATTCGCGCGCCACGCGGTCGGCCTCTTCGGGTGCGACCTTCTTGACCTTGCGCGGCCCGATCGTGATATTTTCCAATATCGTCAGATGCTTGAAGAGATTGAACTGCTGGAACACCATCCCCACATGCTGGCGCAGCTTGTGGATATTGGTCTTCGGATCGGTCAGCATCATTCCGGCAATCTCGATATCGCCGCTTGTTGGCGTCTCCAGTCCGTTCAGGCAGCGCAGGAAGGTGCTTTTACCGCTTCCCGATGGCCCGATGACGACGACGACCTCGTTGTTTTCCACATGCGTGGTGATGCCTTTCAGGATCTCGTGTTGCCCGAAGGATTTGTGAAGCTCTTTAACGCTTATCAACTTGAAGCCTCCTCTCAATGTACGACGAGAACTTCGACAGGGAGAAAATCATCACGAAATAAAGTGCCGCGACGAAGCCCCAGATTGTGAAGGACGCGAAGGTTTCGGAGATCACGATCTCGCCTTTGTAGACCAGTTCGGCAATGCCGACCGGCGCCAGCAGCGAGGTATCCTTGATGGTCTGTGCCGCCTGGTTCACCAATGGCGGGATCATCCGCTTGAAGGCCTGCGGCAGAACGATATAGCGCATCGTCTGGAAGCCGGTCATCGCGATGCTTGCTGCCGCTTCCTTCTGCCCCCGGTCGACGCCGAGAATGCCGGCGCGGACGATCTCGGTGACGTAGGCGCCTTCGTTCAGGCTGAGGGTGAAGGCGGCTGCGAGAATCGGATAGGTCAGCTGCCCGAACCAGGCATTGACCGGCAGGATTGCCGGCAGCCCCAGCACGATGAAGAAGAGCTGGACCAGCAGCGGTGTCGACCGGAAAATCTCGACATAGGCTGTAGCGATCCACCTTAGCGGTGCGACCTTCGAAAGACGCATGAGCGCCGCCACCAGGCCGATGACGACCATCAGGATGATAGCGACGAGCGAGTATTCGATGGTCAGGAGCAAGCCGCTCAAGATGACAGGTAGATTTTGCCAAATGGCGTCCATGAATCGCATCCTGTTTCTTTGTTTTATCGAGGATGAGCAAGGCGCGCGGCACCCAGTTTATGCCGCGCGGCCTATGGATCAATCCCAGGACTTTCGGGAGGTTGAAATATCGTCGGCCCTATCGCGCCGGCGGATCTTATTCCGAAAGCGCGACTTTCGCCGGGTCGAGGGCCTCATTGACCTCGCCGCTGGTATCGCCGCCAAAATATTTTACGAAAAGCTGGTGGTACTCGCCGCTCTTCCGGATCTTGTCCAGCCCGTCATTGATCTTGTTGACGAGCTCGGGCTTCGTCTTGCTGAGGGCGATACCGTAATATTCGCCGGTCAGCAGCGGTCCGACCGTCTTTACATCGTCGTGCTTGGCCTTGAAGTCGATGTTGACGGGATTGTCGAAGATGACAGCGTCCGCGCCGCCGGTTTCCAGCGCCTGATAGGCTGCATCGATGTTCTGGAACTGCTTGATGTAATCGGACGAGAAGCCGTGGCCGGTCAGGTAGTCGACCGAGGACGTCGCCTTCTTGGTTGCGACGACATGGCCCTTGAGATCGTCGAAGCTGTTGATGTTCGAATCCTTCTTCACCAGAACCGACAGGCCGGACTTATAGTAGGCATTGCTGAAGTTGGCGTTCTGCAACCGGCTGGCCTTGATGGTGATACCCGCGACGGCAGCATCGATGGAGCCGGCCTGCAGGCTCGGAATGAGGCCGTTGAACGGCAATGTCTTCAACGTGACCGTCATGTTCTCGGCCTTGGCGATCGCATTGATCATGTCAATGTCGAATCCCGTAACCGTGCCGTCCTTTTCGCTTTCAAAAGGCGGAAAGGTCGTATCGGCACCGACCACGATGCTCGTCGCATCTTGAGCGGCGGCGGTGGAGGCGGTGCAAACGATGGTTGCAAGACCGGAAGCCAGTGCGGCGACCAATGCGATGGATGTTTTGTTTTTCAAGGGGGCTCTCCTTCTGGCGGGAGATCATACGCCTGGGCGACCGCAACGATTTTCACGGCGCGTAAGCTTATTTGTAAGCATCTCCCAACTAATATATTTAACGACATCGTTGATGGGTCAAGGGTCGATCGGAAACAAATTTGGCGATGCCGCGCCGCTTCCGGCCGGGCTTGGCAGCAGGAATTCGCTTTTTGAATGAAACCAGTGTCGCAATGCGAGCGCTGGAGTCTGAAGCCTATCGTGGAAAAGTCTGAGAGACCTTTCTGGCGGCGCAAGACTATTGAAGCTGCGCCCGAATTGCGCGACCGCATCGAACGATCCTGATCGCCGACAGCGACGTGGATTGAGTTACGCGCGTTGTTCGAATCCATAATGGAGAGCGGCGAGAAACAGCGACCTCGCTGCATCAGGGACTATGTCCGCAACTGCCTTGCAGCGCCGAATGCAGATGTTAGTACCGCTGTCGATCGGCCGCGGCCGAAAAGCTTTGATGAAATTGCCCCGGCAACTGGTTGAAGCCTGCAAAGGCAGCAGGCGGCCCTCGCAGGCCGCCCGCCGGCATTGTCTCGTGATGAAGCTCTGGCTTCAGCCCGCCTTTTCCGGCGGCGCCAGAAGTTCGGCGCAGTAGGAGGGGCCGCTGACGCCCGGCTGGTCGCCGAGGATACGGACCGAGCGGATTTCGTAGCTCTGGTTGGTGACGATGTCGGCCTTGCAACTGAGGGAGCGCTTGCCGGTCTTCTTGCCGTCCTTGTTGACGACGGTGACGTTCTTGTAGCCGCCGCGCCAGGTGTAGACGCGGTTGCCGCTTTCGTCGCGGTCGGCGATCGGCGGGCCGTAGGCTGCGAAGAAGCGGCCTGCGGACTGGCCCTGCCAGCGATCCTGAACGGGGTTCTTAGCAAGCAGCGGCAGGGCTGCTGTCGTTGTCGTCGTCGTGGTGCTGCAACCGGCCAGCGCCAGCAACAGTCCAGCCGCGGTGATCATGCGGATATTCATCGTGTCGTCCTTGAGCTTCTGTCACGCATACGGTCGCGGAAAAGCCGCGCTGTCCCACGACGTTTCCACCTGTCCCGCCTAGGGCTTTAACGCCAAAGCCGGCAAAAGAAAATTCCCATCCGCGTGTACAAGCGGGATTTTACTTAATCTGTTGCGTCTTTTGCACGCCGACATTTTCAGCCTCTGTTTCCTGCCGATTTTCTGGGCAGATGCGGCTGTAATCTTTTCGTCAAAAATCCGATGCTTTTTTTGAATTTGGTGCTTGTGCATCAAAAATGGCTGGTCTATAGAACCCGCGCTGGTCACGGAGTGTAGCGCAGTCTGGTAGCGCACCACGTTCGGGACGTGGGGGTCGAGTGTTCGAATCACTCCACTCCGACCAGCTGAAAGCCTTTACTATCAAGGCATTAATCCCGAACTCAAATTTCCCCGCGAAAGCCATTTTCAAATTATCGGACCGATTGCGGACCGATTGAAGTTTCGGACCGTTTAGAACGCGTTCGCTGCCTGCTGCTGGAAATCCGGATGCGCATGAGCATAAGTGCGCTCAAACTCCTCTGCTGTCATCCCCAGCGACGCTGCGGCCTGCTCTATCTCGACGCCAGCTTGAGCAAGCCAGGTCGCTCTTGTATGCCGCAAAATATGCGGTGTTACGTCATCGCCGACGCATGCAAGGGAGCGGATCGATCGGAACGCCTTATGGGGCTTCGTGAGTTTTTTCCCGCCATAATGCACGGCATAACGAAGCGCCACTTCTCGGCCCTGTTCATCCACCACGGTATCGGCCTTTTTCCAGTAGACCAGAAATCGCAGCAGGCGAGGCGGGATCTTGACTGGCGTCCGCCGCTTGTTGTGCGCCACGCGTTCACCGTCAGCTCTGCGATAAATTACGCCGCGCTCGAGATCTATGTGACCTCCGGTGGTGTTGGGCATCCATTGCAGGTTCAGGATCGCCGAAAGCCGCGTGCCGGTATACAGGCCGACCATGAGCAGGCGCGTGAGGTGCGGATATCGCCAGCCGGTCCTTTTCCATGCGATGGGTTCACGCGAAGCTATGTCGCAAGAGATCGGCACCCAGCCGAGCGAGACGAGCAGAAGCTTTGCGATCTCCCTGCGGGTAAGCCAGGCCTGCCGTGGCATGCCCTTCTTGGGCAGAGTGATCTTCGGAACCATGTCGAGCGTGTGTTCGGCGTGGTAGTGATTGATGGCTGCGCGAAGTGTTTCCAGGTCGCGGCGCGCACCTCCCAGATTGCCACGATCAGAGGCGTAGTCGCGGCAAGCTTGCCCCTTGATCTCGGTCAGGAACATTTCACCGAAAAAATCGCCGATGCGTTCCAGCATGGCGATTGTCTCTCGCGGCCGGGCTGTGTCGGGTGCCTTTTCCCTGGAGTAGACTAAGACGACATCGTCTATCGTGACTTCGGCCGACCGACTGCTCCGCTTCGGGCGGTATTGGCTGCTGATGTAGTCGGCAAGCTTTCCTTGAGCTTCCTCAACTGCATCTTCGCGGCAATCCGTGGGGATACGCTTGCTTCCGTCCTTGATGAACCAGGTGCCGGTATCTGGTCTGAGCCAGAGCCGGGCTGGTCGTTTCTTTTGAGGCATTTTTCTAACATCCTTTTGATTCCGTTCTTAGTGACGAAATCCTTGTTGGCAATTTGGATAATCTCCAAATTGCCTTTCCCATGCTCCGTGCGGAGGCTGGATTTCGTCAGCTCGCCACGAAACAGCAGCTTTGCGGCTTTCGCAAGCGGTATCGGATCGTCCGGCCCATAGTCGTCAACACTCATTATCCGCGCCTCCAGCGATTGAAAGCTTTCGTCAAATCGTCCCACCGTGCCGCCGCGGCGGGATCTTCATCCAGCTCCGCCATGGACTGGATCGCAAGAAGCGAGCGCACCTTGACCTTAACCCGTTCGGTGTCGGCCGCGTCGGGCATATCGTGGCATTCGATCAGATAGCGCCGGAACGCTTGATCCTTCTGGCACTTGATGGCGCAGAGGTTGGCGCGGGTCAGCTGGCGCCGTTCTTCTTGTTGCTGAAGGCGGCTCGAAAGTTCCTGGCGTGCCCTCGCGCAGCGATCGAGGAGATCGACGAGGAAGCGCTGCTGCGCAACGGAGTGGACGGGGAAGTTCTGCAGGGCGATGTCGATACTCGGGAGCAGGATGGCGATCGGCGCGATTTCACCGTCCATCGGGTCGGCCGCGCAGAGGCGCAGCTCGTTTCCATCGGCCTGGATCGTCAGGTCCGGGCCGATGGCTGCCAACTCGTGGCGAATGCGCTTCAGGCGCTGGATTTCTTCCTCCGTCGCCATCAGCGATTCTCCACGCGACGTGCGTCGCGGCGCATATACCAGCGGCGCGGCTGCGCCGGCGCATTGGTCCACTCGACCGCGCCAAGACCGACAGAGAAGCGCTCGCCCTGGAACTCGACGATGTCGTCATTGGCGAGGCGGGTTTCGACTTGGTCCCATTGTTCATAGCCGGATGAGGAGGCGTGAAGCTTTCCACTCCTGTCCCGCCAGAACGTTTTGAATGGGCGTATGGTGTATGGTCGATGATAGAAAACGACCGTCTTGATGTAGCAGCAGTAGGGTTGGGCTCGGCTCGGCCCCGGAGCTTTCGTCAGGATCGGTTCCCAGATCACGAGCCGAAACGGCTTCGGGCATTCGACGATGCAATCGTCGAGGTTCGGCAAGCTCGTTGAATATTGGATCGTGTGCGGCTTGAGACCATGGGTGTGGCCCGGCCGGAGGTGTGGATCGAGCGTCATGGGTCGACCTTCGGCAGGCTGCCTATAACAAGCGTGATCTCCTTCGGCAAACCTTGCATGAACTCGATAGAGCATGATGGGTCGATGCGTGCGCCATTTGGTAGGGCGGCTGCGCAGTCGGATATAACCTGACGCAACTTGGCGACATCCTCGAGATATTTCGCAACGCTCGCCTTCAGCTTCTCACATTCAGCACGAAGTGATCGCATTTCGGCGTAGGGATCGATTTCGGCCCTTTCCTTGATGACCGTATCCCAGCTCCACATGTCCATTTCGGACACGAGCTCTTTGAGGTATTCGAAGTCGTTGGTGCTCCCGAAGTAGACGCGGTCACCTTCGTCATCCGCATGGTCGACGACATCCTGGAGGTGACAACGGAAGCGCTCCAGCAGCTTTCCGCGCGCAATGGACTTCGCTTTGAAAGCCGCTGCCTGAGCTGCGGAGAGTTCCGTCATCTCAGTATCCTCGCCCTGGATTGTCGCAATATCCGTCGCGATCATAGTGTTCATGAAAGCGCCACCAGCCTGCGCGAGCGGCGTTCACAACCGGTAGAAGCTTGCCTTCGAAATATTCGAGTTGGCCCGGGATTTCCTTTTCCATCGGGATCTCAGTCTTCGACGCGGTAGCATCAGCATCAGCATCAGCGACGGCGGCGTGTGAAGGATCAACAGTGGCGTAGAGCGCGATTGAGAAATGCTCGCTGTCGCTCTCGCCGGGAACGTTCTCAAGAGTCCACGTATCTTCGGGAAGGGTGCGGCACCCGTTCAGATAACCATAGGGTCCGTAAAGTGTCGTCTCCCGGGTCGCGGATGGAGTGGCGATGATCAATCCGTCGCGCTGGTGGATCATCATTGCCAGGTTGGCAACGTCTACCGGATCGCCCTTGGCGACGTGATTGATAAGCAACCGGGAAAGATGTTCGATAGAGCAATCGTCCGGATCGTCCCATCCGCCAAATCCCTCTTCCCGCTTCTTGGCGAGCTTTGCCTTCATTGCGGCCGTGAGGCGGCCCACCATCGCCATCGCGAAGCGATCGACAGCGATGTCATCAGTATGCGGGGCGTCTTTCTCGCTCACAGCAGCTTTCCTCTCATTCTGGTTTGGGCGCAGTCCGGGCAATAATGCTGCCAGGTGCCGGCATGGCGCTGGACGCTCCAGCGATCGTTCCTGGCGCTCGTGACGGTGGCCTGGACATCGAAGGGCTCGATGATGCGGGTGAAGGTGGCGGGGCAGCTCTCGCAGCGGAGCGTCGCGCGGCCGCTGGCCTTGTCGACGGTCAGCATCGGCCGGCGTCCTGAAGGGCGGCAACGTGCGAGGTGATGCGCGGCACGGAGATCCGCTGGAACATCGTGCCGCCATGCATGCCGGCGGCTACCTCCTTGGTGAAGATGACGCGGTCGGGCTTGATCTCGACTTGGCGACGGAGATGGGGTGGGCGATAGGCTGGAAGCGTTCCTGCATCGGGCGTGCTGCGCATGGCGATGAACAGGCCGGCCTTGCGCATGACATAACGGAGCGTATCTGGATGGCAGCCGTACATTGTGGCGATCTCGATGCGGCCCATTCCGGCGTCGATATGTTGTTTCAGGACGCGGATGTCCGGAAGCTTTCTGGTCATTGACATGCTCCTTGGAAATGCTTTGGGAGGGGCGGAAAACCATTGTGCTCGACGCCATCGAGCAGCCGGCCGGCGACGGACTTGGCGACGCGGTGCATGGCGTACGGCCTCGTGAGATCGATGGAGCTGGGTTTGTGGCGCTTGCCGTCGATATCGATCCAATAGGCGTCGTTGCGCGCCATGTTGTGATCGAGATGGCCGTTGCCTTCACTGGCGATCTGCCAGTTGCCCCACTGCTTGAATAGGAACGGCACGCCGGTCGCTGCGCATTGGTCGCGAAGCGATCTTGCCCAGTCCGGATGCATCGGCCTGGCGTTCGGTCCACTTTCACCGCCCGCAACAATCCAATTGATCCTTGGAGCCCGGCTTTGATAGGTTCCTGCAGAGACGCAATGGACTTCGCCAGCATCAGTGATAACGCGACCGATGTTATTCCATGCAGGAACGAACCTGCCATCGATCAAGGGCTCGCCACGTCGAAAAGACCGATATCGACCAAGGGTACCTATCGGCGGCTGTCCGTTCTCTATAGCGCCGCGCATCCAGGCGTTCGGCCCGCGCCCCCACTGAGGGTTCCAGAACGATTCTATGTCTGTTTGGATTTGCGCTGGCACCCAGCTTGGCCAGACAAAGTCCGACCAGCTGCGTACCGGTTGTTTGCATCTCCAGGCATCAGGCAAGAAGGCCCGAAGATCGACGACGCCGAGAAGAGGCTCGCCGCTAATCCATCGGACGGCCGCCGGGGTATCCATGAGGATCGGGATGCGTTCGTCTGCGCGTCTCTGATCTTCCACGGAAACTCCGAGCCATAGTTGCGGCCAGAAGCCGGCATCTCGGGGATCGGAGATCGGGATATCGCCGAGATAAGGGCGCTCTGCTCGTAGGGGTCCAGCAGCATTTAGGATGCGGCCATACGCCTGAGGGTCGCGCAGATAATCACGCATGCGCTCCGGTCGCTTGGTCAGCACCTGAAAGATATGTTGCGGGCTGAGCGCGATCACGGCGAAGATCTGATCGAGCTGCTCATCGGTCACGCCATCGGCAAAGAGGTCGCCATGGGCGACTACGAAGATCATGCGCGGACGTTTCCAGCGCAGCGGCTGGTCGAGCCATTCGCGATTGAAGCGGACATCGCCGGTCCAGGCCGGGCCGGCCTTGCTATCCTTCGTCAGGCCGGCGCGGCTCGGAAGATTGCGCAGGCGCGTGCCGGCGAGGCGCATGGCGTAGCAGTTTGTGCAGCCGGGAGAGACGATCTGGCAACCGGTGACGATGTTCCAGGTGGCGTCGGTCCATTCGATCTTGGTCTGATCAGCCATGATGATCACCTTGCTCGGCTTTGAAGCCGGCGCAGGTGTTGATGGCGAGCACGACCCACAATGCGATCCGTTCAACCCGGGCGTCTGCCATTTCGCCATTGACGTCGACGGTGATGATGGCGCGTCCGTCGGCGTCGGCGATCACGCCGACATCATCGGTCACGTTGATTGGCGGCTTGACGTCAAGGGCGGCGAGCTCGCTGACGAATTGCTCGCTGGGTGACTGGCGGGTATCCGTCATCGGACAGCCTCCAAACCGATCTCAGTGCGCGCCTTCTCGGAGAGAGCGGCAATCGCTGCCCGCTTCGACGCGATGTAGGCTTCAAGGATCGGACGGGCGAGCGGCCACGGGACATCGAACAGCCTATGGCCTGATGCTCCGTTTGGAACCCCGAGCTGCAGGCCGCCGACCTGGCGCCCGAACGCATCGCGGATATCGGGCACCTGTTTGCGGTCCATCGTTTCCAATATCTGCGTCAACAGCGTTTCGGCCGTTTCCATATCGCGGTAGGCGAGCGCGAGATCCATCGCCGTGGATTTACTGATCGGGCCAGCATGCTGAGAAGCGCGTGTCGGGTTATTCCTGCTCATTGGATGCCTTTCGCGTGTCTTTGGTCCAAACCAAGGCTCTTCATCAAGTTGCGGCTGTCGGCCCATTGGGCATGTCCAGTCCAGGCGGCGAGAAAGCGTTCGAGGCGATCATGCTCTCCGGCGGCGCGATAGGCCGCGATCTTGCGCTGGGCGCGGATCACGCTGTCGCGGCGCAGTAGCTTGTGGGTGGGCCAGATGCGATAGCCGACGAAATTGACGCCGCGGCTGACCGGCTGGATGCTCCATTTGGAGAAGCGCAGCCCGAGCCGTTCGCGGGACAGGTTTTCGATTGAGGCGCGGACACGGCGCAGATGGTCGGTCGAGCGGCCGAGCACGACAATATCGTCCATGTAGCGATACCAGTAGCGCTCGCCGAGATCCTGCTGCAGGTGCCGGTCGACGACGCCGGCGTAGATGTTGGCGAAGATCTGCGAGATGAGATTGCCGATCGGCAGGCCAATGCCGGTCCGTGGCAGCATGGTTTCGATCAGGCGCAGCGTCGCCCTGCATGATATCTTCGCCTCGATCAGCCGCCAGAGGGCGGCATGCTCGATGCTGGCGAAGTAGCGCGAGAAGTCCGTCTTCAGGGCGTAAAGCGGACCGCTGTCGCGAGACAGCCGGCGCATGTCGGCCTGGACTGCGATCGCCGCGGCATGGGTGCCCTTGCCGGGGCGGCAGGCGAAGGCGCGCGGCAGCAATGTGGCTTCGAAGATCGGGCCGATGACGGCGCAGAGGGCATGTTGGGCAATGCGATCTTCGAACGGCAATGCCGAGATCAGGCGTTCCTTCGGATCGAAGATCCGGAACTCGTACGGCGTGCCGGGCACGTAGGTCCCGTCGCGCATGGCGCGCGCCAGATCCTGAAGATTGATGATCGAGAATTCCTTGTATTCCAGAAAGCCCGGCGTCAGGCGCTTGCCGAGCGAGGTGAGGCGAAAGGCCCGACGCATGTTCGCGTCGTCGGTAATCGGGCCGATCAGGTTGCGGTATTTCCTGGCCATGGCATCATCCTCCTGATGCCGGTCGCGGGTTTCGACAGCCGTAGCGCCGCTACTCCCCGCTGTACCGGACCTTGCAATGTGTTCGCCGAAGCTGGAAAATCGGGCCGACCACCCTGCGGCCATCCTGACGATGACCGCGTCTGTGGAAGAGGACCGGCGCGGCCGTGACCGGCGCCGAGTCGAAAGCGGGTCGTCGCTGGCCGCGCGGAGACCGATATTGTCGTTCGAGTTCTCGGCCCAGTAGTCCAAGTTCGCGTAGCGGGAACCGGCGTTCGAGCCGTTGATCCACGAGCCGCCGAAGATGGAAGGGCGCCGCAACGTCATTGCCCCGACCTCCCATTGCCCTTCGCGGTCTTGATCCACTGCCCGAGCATCGCGCCGGTTTCAGCGAGGTAGCGCAGCGCCACCGCATGCTGCCTGTGCGAGATCAGCTTCAGTTTCGGATCGGCCGCGAAGCGCAACCAGAAGCGCAGCGTCGCCAGATTGGAGTCCGCTGCATAGAGCCGCGAAGCCTGCTTCGACTTCGCTGCATCATAAAGGAGGCCGACCTGATCGAAGATCAGTCCGATCAGCCGGTCGCGCAGGACGCCGTGGCGTCGCGGGCAATTCTGGATGATCGGATAGAGATAGCTCACAGCGGCCTCATATTTTTCGACGATCGCCAGATCCTTGGCGCTTACGTGTTCGTCGCGTGTCATCATTGGCAATCGTCAAGGGTGGTGGACGTTCGCGCTTTCGCGCGAACTAAGCAGGGCGCATGTGGTCGCTGGCCGCGCGGAGACCGAGATGGCCGCCCGAGTCCACGGCCCAGTAGTCCAAGCCCGCGTAGCGGGAACCGGCGTTCGAGCCGTGGATCCACGAGCCGCCGAAGATGGAAGGGCGCGGATCATCCGGATGGCCGTCCGTGCCCCACTGCCACATCGTCCCGGTCGCGTCGAAGAGACCGCGCTGGGTGATGAAGCGTTGCGCCTCGTCGTCTGTCATGCCGGTCCTGGTCGGTTCCTTGCTGCGCGAGCATCGCTCCTTGACGCCGTAACTCGCGGCGAAGAATTCTTCCGCTCCGAGCAGGCGCTTGCCGTGATGCGCGGCTATTTCGACAGCAGTGGCATAATCGAGCCTCTCATACCTGCCGCTGCCATCCGGCCGCATGGGCAGATCGCGGCCATCGGCGATGGTGGCTCCGTAACGGCTGGTGCCTTGCTGATGATGGTCGGTGCCCAGCAGATAGATATCGGCCCAGAAGCGGCCGTGAGCGAACTCTACCATCGCCATGCCGCGCGGATCGGTGCAGGCTGGCCGAAAGCCGATATTCCAGAGGGAGTAAGGATTGATGGCGGGTGTCGTGTCGCCGCCTGCAATTCCTTGTGCATGGCCGCCGGGTGCAAAATGAAACCCTGCGAGATATCCCGGTGACAGCGGGTTTTGCTGGCTGACATTTTCGGCGAACGGCTGTCCATCGGCGTCGATCATGACGGCATAGTCCGTGCCGGCTTCCAGCGTCCCTAGCAGAACCGGCGTATCCTCGGCAAAGCGATGGGTGGCGTCTCCGATCTCGACGATCGTGCCGGCACGAATGCTGACGCTGTCGCGATCGGCTACGATCAGGATGGGCTTGTCGACGTTCAGGGTTTCAATGCGAATGCTGCTGTTGAGTGCGGATGCTGCCGTCATGATCTTGATCCTTGATTGAGGGAGGGGGGTGTTTGCGCTTCCGCGCAAACTAGACAGGGGCCATGTGGTCGCTGGCCGCGCGGAGACCGACACCGCCGCCCGAGTCCCCGGCCCAGCAGTCCAAGCGCGCGCAGCGGGAACCGGCGTCCGAGCCGTTGAACCACGAGCCGCCGAAGACGGAAGGGCGTGGATCATTCGGATGGCCATCCGTGCCCCAGATCCAGAGGTTGCCGGTCGCCTGCATCAATCCGAACTGGCTCGTGCGCGCCGCGTCCAGACCTGTTTTCTTCGGATGCTTGCTTGCCGATGAGCGTTCGGTAGCGCCGAAGGCGGCCGTGCGAAACTCGTCATAGGTCGGGAGGCGCTTGCCATGGCTGGCGCAGATCTCGGTAGCCACCTTGTAGTCAAGCCGAGGCAATGAAGAGCCGTGGGCGATCTCGACACCGTAGCGGCTCGTGCCCTCCTCTTTGTAATTGCTGCCAGTCAGGTAGATATCGATCCAGAAGGGTTTTCCGCCCACAAATTCGATGAGCGCCATGCCGCGCGGATCGGGGCAGGTCGGCTGAAAGCCGACGTTCCAGAAAGAATACGGGTTTATGGCCGGCGAAGAGTCTCCGCCTGCGACCCCTTCAGCGTGGCCGCCGGGCGCAAAATGAAACCCTGCGAAATAGCCTTCGACCGTGAGGGGATTTTCTGCGCTGACATTTTCGGCGACGGGCTGACCGTTCGCATCGATCCTGACCGCATAGTCCTTGCCTGGTTCGACGCCGCCCATTGTCACGGGTGTGTCGTCGGCGAAGCGATAGACTGCGTCGCCGATCTCGACGATCGTGCCGGCGCGGATGCTGGCATTGTTGCGATCGGCGGCAAACAGGATGGGCTTCTCGTAATTCAGGGCCTCAATGCGAATGATGCTGTTGGCTGCGGCTATTGCCGTCATGATTTTGATCCTTGGTTGAGGGAGGGGTGTTTGCGCTTCCGCGCAAACTAGACAGGGGCCATGTGGTCGCTGGCCGCGCGGAGACCGAAAAAGTCGTACGAGTTCTCGGCCCAGCAGCCCAAGTCCGCGTAGCGGGAACCGGCGCACGAGCCGCTGAGCCACGAGCCGCCGAAGATGGAAGGGCGCGGATCCTCGTCGTCTCCATCGGTGCCCCAGATCCAGAGATTGCCGGTTGCCTGCATCAATCCGAACTTGCTGGTGCGCGCCGCATCCAGTCCCGTTTTATTCGGGTCACCATCGGCGGACGAGTGTTCCGTTACGCCAAAGGCGGCGGAGCGGAATTCGCCATAGGTCAGCAGGCGCTTGCCGTGGATTGACACGATATCGGAGGCGGTCTGGTAATCGAGACGGGGAAGCGACCAGCCGTCGGCAATCTCGACGCCATATCGGCTTGTGCCCTGGTCCTTGTGATCGACGCCGGTCAGATAGATATCGACCCAGAAGCGATGACCGTCCTTGGCCTCGACGAGCGCCATGCCGCGCGGGTCCGGGCAGATGGGGCGAAAGTCCAGATCCCAGAGCGAATAGGGATTGATCGCCGGCGTCGCGTCTCCGCCATTGCGGTCCGCCGCACATCCGCCGGGGGCGAAGTGGAAGCCCGCCACGAAGGGCGATGTCAGCGGATTTGCTGCGACCGGCGTAGCATACGGTTTGCCGCCCATATCGATCAGGACGGCATAGTCGGCCCCGACGATCTGTTGGCTGATGCCGACCGGCGTCTCGGCCGCAAAGACGTGTGACTGTTCGCCGACCTTGATCGTCGTGCCGGCGCGGATCGCGATCGCGTCGCCCTTGGTCGCGACGAGAATGGCGGACGCGAGATCCGGCCGTTTGATGCTGATGCCTGTTGTTGAGGTCATGACCTGTTCCTTCGGTCTACGGGTTGGATGGGTTCACTCGGCCGCGTCGAGCAACTGCTGCCACTCGCGGAAGCCATGGAGTTTTCGGGCGGTGCGGGCATCGCGGCCGGGTGGAAGCGTGATGACCTCGTCGAGCCAGGCGACGGCCGCCGTCACGTCGGCGATCTCATCGGCCAGCGCCTCGATGTTCGGCTTGCCGGTGCGCGGGTCGGCCTTGTCGACGCCCTGCGCGAGACAGCGGCCGACGATCTGCAGCAGCTCTCCGGTTTCTTCGGTGAGCTTGTTCAGGACCTGGCGGCGGATGAGGTCATTTTCCGGAAGCCAGAGGGTGATATCGGGCATCACTTTTCCCTTACGATTTTGGTTTTTCGGATGATGCCGTCGTGCTGCGCGAGCGCGGCCTTGTTGGCGGTTGCCGCGTCCTTCGCCGTGACGTCGATCTTCTCGCCGTCTTCGAAATGGACGCGGAAAAGCGGCTGGGCGTCAGCAGGCATGGTCGCCTCCCTGATGGTCCTGTAGCCAATGGAGAAGCGCGGCATAGAGCGCGCGATCCCGGTTCGACATGCCGGCGAGATGAATGGTCGGGATCAGCGCCAGCACGATGCTTTCGATCGTGTCGACGGCGACGCCCGACCTCGGGTCGGTGCCCTGCTGATGGAAGAGCTTCTGGGCTTCGGAAATGTCGGCGCCGGCGATCGAGAGCGATGCCATCGCCTCCGATAGCTGGCGTGCGAGCCAATTCTTTCTCTGGCTGTCGGCGTCAGACTCGATGTCGCGGCCGGAAACAACGGCGAAGTGCGCGGCGGCAGGTGAGCGGGGGAAGGTGAGGATGTCGCCCATCAGGCAATCCCCCATGCATAGTCGCCCCGCAGGGCGGCGTCGCGGAAGTCGGCCCAGGTGGGCCAGCGGCGATCGAGCTCGGCCTGGTCGCCGGTCTGCGCGACCAGCAGGAACTCCCGGCATTCGTAAATGCCGAGCTGGCGGGCGTATTCCAGCGTTGCGGTAAAGAGGCGCAGCTGACGCGCCTCCTGACGCTGGTAGCCGGCAAGTATCCCGTAGAAGAGCGCGGCGCTCGCGATGAAAACGATGGTCTGGACAGCAAGAAGGGCGGCCATGGTCAGATCATCCCTGCGATGGCCGCGCCGAGCGAAACGGCGATGATGGCGAGAAGGGCGAGCTCGATCCGGCGCAGCTGGGCTGCTGTGGCTTCCCGCATCCTGGCGGTTGGCAGGAACGGCGTGAAATGGTTCCCATGCCGATACGGGCTGGACATGCGATGCATCATGGTGGTGATCTCTATCGTCGTGTCGTGGGTGGAGACGGGGGAGTGGGCGCTCAGTTCGGCGGTGAGGCCGTGACGAGCGGCTGCATGCGCCCGGCCTTGTCGATCTCGACGCCGATGGTGACGGATGTCTCCGGCGCGACGTCGTCGCTGCCAAGCGCACGTCTGGCGCGCGCGACACGCAATTCGAGATCCCGGTATCGGTGCGTCAGCTCCGCGAAGGCGGTGTTCTCGCCCGCATCGGCCTCAAGGCCGAGCAGTTCCATCGGGCTCACCTGCAGCGCGCCGCTGATGATGATCAGTGTCGAGGCGGCGACGCGGTTCGTGCCCTTCTCGTATTTCTGCACCTGCTGGAAGGTAATGCCCAGCCGCTCGGCCAGCGCCATCTGGCTCATGCCGCGCAGCAACCGGATGCTTCGAATTCTGGACCCGATGGCGCAATCCATCTGCGCCGTCGTCTCGCTGAGACGCTTCGTCATGGTATTCCCCTGTGCTGACGTTGAACTTCTGCTTTGGAAGCCGCCCGTGGTCCGGGCGGAGATCAAAGCAGACCGGTCAGGCGGCGAACTGCATGCCGCTGGCGCGCACGCCGGCTGCAATCGCGCCGCGGTTTCGTACTAGGCTTTCCGGCGAGATGCCGAGATCAAGGATCTGTTCGTCGCTCATCGAGCCAAGCTCGACGATCTTGGCAATGGCGAGCTTGATGTCACGCTTGTCGTCTGCGGTTGCGATGCTGGTTTTCATAATGGCTCCTTTCAGCCTTTGGGTTGGTGCGGCCGCTACGGGGAGGAACCGTAGCGGCCGCTTTCTGCGGTCCGGTCTAGGGAGGGGTGGGCCGGATGACGGTAGTGGTACAATATGCACCACCAGCAAGTCAAGCGGTAGTGGTACAAAAAATACCCAATTAGCGCGATTTCTTGAAGTAGGTGTGAAGCATACCACCGCGAATCTGCAACAAAGCAAATCGAATCAATCGCTTGTATCAATTCGGAAAAGATGCTGTGCTGCTTGCATCGTGGGGTTGGATGGGCAACATGGCGGCGCAACTTGCGGACAGAATGGCTTTTGTGGATGTCGAGACGACAGGGTTGTACTCATCTGATCGTGTAGTGAGCTTGGGCGTTGTTGAGTTGGACGGCTGCGCGTTGCGGCAAGGGCGACTGGAGGTGGAATTAACCCACCTTATTTTCGACCCAGGCAAGAAAAGCCACCCGCAAGCCGAGGCCGTGCATGGATATGACGACTGGCTATTGCGACACCAGGAAAGCTTTGGAGATTATGCGGAGTTACTTCGAACTCGGCTCGAAAATGCCGATATTATCGTAGCGCATAATGCATCGTTCGACGAACGGTTTATCCGGCAGGAATTTAATGGAGCCGGCGTCGTTCTGAAAGCCCCCACGTTTCATTGCACCATGCAACATTATCGCCGGATGCATGAAGGGCGCGCCGGGCTTGATGCAGTTTTGGGTCGAATGGGACTTTCGCGACATGGGTCGCGACACGGAGCCTTGGAGGATGCGTGGCTCGCGATGTGCGTCTATCTATGGCTCTCGGGGCTTAGTCATCCTGGCTTGACCACCGAGGCTTTGGCGAGGCCGCTTAATCTTCGCGAACCGCCCCCTCATCCGGGTTCGCCTCTTCCTCGTCGTTCGAAAAAAATACAATCAGCTAAATCGGAGCCGGCAGTTGTAACGCCCGCCAAATCTTATTGGTCCGAAAATGATCGCGAAAGCATACGGTCTGCGCTGATGCCGTTTAGCACGGTATTGATGAGATTGGCCTGGGCTGATGGGCGACTAGATCAGACCGAAATTGCGGTCATAAAAGATCTGGTTTCTGAAGAGCGACGACGATTGATGCTTCCTGATAATCCTAAAGCTGAACAAGATCTTGCCGCCTCGATATTCGAGAAGGTGCCATCCTTAAAGGATATAGCATCGGTAGCAAAGACTATTCGGTCAGATGATGCGTTGAGAGCTCGGCTCGGCGAGTGGGTAGGGCGCGTTATCGCTGCTGATGGCGAATTCTCGGAAACCGAAAGAGCATCTCTTCATACAATCGCCGGCATGATCAGGCGGGCATAGTCACATGTCTATTACAGATCTTCTCACGCGGCCAATGACATTGATGGCTCCCTCGAAAGTCGGGGCATCGATCTTTTTATAGGAAGCCGGCTGAAAAGGTGGGTACTCGTCAGATCGGTAGCGCTTATAAGTGGTATTCCCGGCTTCATCGGTAACGACATAGCAGGCATTGTGCACCAGCCGCTTATCCCGCCGATTGACGAAGATAATAGATTCTGGCGGGGATATCTTATTCATTGAGTCGCCTACGACGCGAAGAGCGATCCATTCTCCATCTGGCAAATCTAGTGCCGGTATAGTCTGAAAATCTCCGAAGTCTGTCACGGGCTGTTGTTCGGACAGCATGCCTGCGCTAACCCATGAGATAAGGGGTACATCAACGGCGACGACCGGATCGGCATCGACGTCTTCTGGAGCGCCGATTCCGAAATAAAGCCACTGAAGGGAAACCTTATACGCTTTGGCATATTTCTTTGCATCAACCAATCCGAAGCCATTTCTTCCGGATTCGTGTGCTTTGTAATTGTTGACATTCCATTTGAATTTGCCGGAAGCGGACTTCACTCCGCCGAACCCGGCATTTTTTCGCGCTTGCTGAAGCCGCGCGGCCCTTGCTGCACGCTCAAACTGTTCATCTTCTTTGATCATGGTGCAAAAAGTACCCGCGTTTGGTGGTGCAAATAATCCCCAAAGAGACTTGACGCCAAGGTGGTATAAGATGTACCCCTTTGCGCATGACGCACGCTGACATCATCAATAGATGGCCGACACTGACCGCTTTTGCGGAAGATATCGGCGTTACCTATGTGACGGCCAAAGCGATGCGCCGCCGTGGATCAATTCCGTCGGGGTATTGGGTTCGCGTCATAACCGCCGCGCAAGCGCGCGAGATTGAGGATGTCACTTTCAAAGTTCTGGCCGAATTGGTCGCAATTCCGCAGGAGGCTGCCGAATGAGCCGCCTTCTTCCCGTCGGCGTCCTGTCCTTCACCTCGGGATGCCTGATCGTCGTGCCGGGTTTTGCTACGGCCCGGCACGACCGTTTTCCCTCGCGCAGGTCGTCAACTGACTGCGCCAATTCGCGCCGGGGCGACATGGTGATGCGCCGGACTGGCGGACCTTCGACGTCCGGCGCGCTTTCTCTTCTCGTCCTTCATATTCGTCATGGCCATCTCTCCAGTGATTGGTTGCACGTTCCTCGGAGCGGGATACATGACGATAGCCCAGCAGCGCGGCCCCGCCGGCGTCGCGCTGCTGGCGCTCATCCCCGTTATTCGCGGGTTCGTTTCCCGCAGGCCCATATTTCGCAGGGTAGGGAAGCCTGGTCATCCCATGTGGTTCATACCCACAAGATCGCTGGTTCGAATCCAGCCCCTGCAACCAGTTTGCCCTTGTTGAAATGGATGCCTCGCGCATGCGGTCCCCCGTGATCTGCTGACGGCTGGACACTCACATTTTCGATTTCTTCCCGCCACGGGAAAACCCACGCCGATTTCCCGGCGCGGGAACGGCTTTTTCATTTCGGAGGACAGGCCATGGATGACGCATTTCTCTATCGCATCAAGGCGGCGCAGCGGGATCTGATCTCACGCTCAGGCGGCATCATGCGCGTCGTCGAGCTGACGGGCTTTTCCAAGAGCGAGGTCGGCCGCTGGAACAACGGCGCCGATCCCGACCTGATGCCGGTCGGGCCGATCGTCGTGCTCGAAAAGGATTGCGGCTATGCGCTGGTGACGGGCGTGCTCGCCGATGTCAACGGCCGCCGCCTGACGGATCCGGAAGACGATCGTCGCGCCGGCATGGGGCTGATGTCGGCGCTCGCCGAAGTGCAACGCCAGATTGGCGAACTTGTGACCGCCGCAGGCGCGGCGATCGCGGACGGCTTCGTCACGGCGACGGAGGGCGCATCGATCGACCGGCCCGCGGCGAATGCCGAACGGGCCATTTCCGATCTGCGGGCGGCGGTCGCGGTGATCAAGGCACAGGGCGGCGTCAAGGCCGGCCTTCGTGTGGTCGGTGAGGACTGACGTGTCGGGCGCGTGCGAGACAAGACGAGACTTCGTCATGGACCCTCCCGTCGGCGCGGCCGCTCGCGCCTTGCTGCGGCGCATTTCTCAGGCCGGCCCTTTTGGCATGCATGTCGAAGAGCATGACTGGCCTATGGCGTGGCACTGCGTTCTGGCCGGCCTGATCTGCCTTGCCGGCGTCACCTGCCGCTACGTCGTGACCTTGACGGGTCAGGCGTTCCTCGACCGGCTGGCGAGGTGCGAGTGATGGCGAAGACGTTCAAGACGGTCGGCATCACGATCACCATTCCCGAGAAGGCCAGGGAAACGATCGACCGGCAGGCGCGCGAGCGCGGCGTCGGATCGTCGCTATGGGCCAATCAGATTTTCGACATGGGCTTTGCCGCTGTCTGCGCGCGCGAAAAGAGCCTGCCTGCCACCGACGCGGATCTCGATGCCATCGTCGGCGCGGCCGGGCTGCTGTTCTACGGCGAGCGCTGGGACACGGCGCGCATAGCCGCCGGCCTCGGCATTTCGGAAGCGGTCGTCGATCGCATCCTCGCCGGCTGGAAAACCTATCGGCGGGGGCAGGGATGACCTCCGCATTTCAATCCGACCATCAGCAAGGACAGCAAGCCATGGCAAAGGGCGAAGGGCGCGTGACCGGGCGCAACACGGTTTCCGGCAAGATGCTGCAATCGTACATCGAGCGGCTGGAACGGCTGGGCGAGGAGAAAAAGCAGATCGGCGAAGACGAGAAGGCCGTCTATGCCGAGATGAAGGCGTCTGGCTTCAATCCGAAGATCGCCCGTCTCGTCCTCAAGCGCCGCGCCGCCAAGCCTGCCGATATCGAGGAGGTCGAGGCCGAACTCGATATGTATCTCAATGCGCTCGGCATGACGACCGAAGCGCCGCTGTTCCGCGCCGTCGGCATGATGAACGTCGACCTGGCGGCGCGCGAGCAGGTGATCGACGCCTTCAAACAGCTCGTGCCGATGGAAGGCGAGATCATCGTCAAGGTCGGCAAGCAGCCGGTGCGGCTCTGGCGCGACGCCAAAGGCGTGGCGCATGCCGAGGATATCCAGGAGACGGCGGCGCCCGCCAGCGGCCCGAAGCCGTCGCCGGCGTCACGGCCGCCGCGCGAGGTGCCCGATGTGGATGAGGCCGGCGCCTTCGAGCTGGGGCAGGCGGCCTATCACGCCAACGAGCCGATCACCTCCAATCCCTTTGCCTGGGATGACAAGCGCCGGCCGCAGTTCGATGCGGGCTGGCGCGACGCTTCGGGCTCCGACGGCATGGGGCCTGATACCTGATGCAGGAATTGTTCCCCACACAGATCGACAGCCTGCAGCAGTTCGGCGACGTGCTGGAGCCCTCGGAAGCATCCGAGCCGATTCTTTCGCGGCCCGTGCGGGAAGCGCTTCTCGAATGGCTGAACGAGATCTGGGCGAAGGACGAGCTGGAGGCGGTGAAGCTGCAGCCGCGCAAGCGCGCGCTGTTTTCCGGCGTTCCCGGGACCGGCAAGACGACGCTGGCGCATCATCTGGCGGGGCGGCTCGGGCTTCCCATGCTGGTGATCCGCCCGGAGCGGCTGCAATCGAAATATCTCGGCGACTGCGCCGGCCTGATCGGCAAGCTGTTCGACGTGCTCAGGCGCCGGCCGGAGCCGGTCTTCCTGTTCTTCGACGAGTTCGACAGCTTCGCCGCCAGGCGCATGAACAGCGGCCATAACCAGACGGCAGAGCAGGATCATAACCTGACGATCAATACGTTGCTCGCGCATCTCGACCGCTACAAGGGTTTCATGGTGGCGGCGACGAATTTCGCCGACCGGATCGACGAGGCCGTCTGGCGCCGTTTCGAGATCCAGATCGTCATCGATCTGCCGGGCGAAGCCGAACGCCGCCATATCCTGGCGCGGTATTTCGCGCCCTTCGTGCTGCCGGAACCGGCGCTGACGGCGCTGGCCGTGTCGATGGAGGGCGCGACGCCTGCCCTGATGCGGCAGTTTGCGGAGCACATCAAGCGGCAGATCGTCGTCGGGCCGAAAGCGGGATGGGAGATGAACCGGGTTGCGGTGATCGGCCGTGTCCTGTCTTCGGTGCAGCCGCATCCGGACGCCGGCAAACCGCGCCTGTGGAGCCTCGGCGCGAAGGACCTCGCGGCCAGCCGGTTTCCCTGGCCGCTGCACAAGAGCTTGAAGGACTATCCGCCAGAGCCGGCCGTCGCTGCGCATGGCGAAGCGGTCGTTCCGTTCAAGCGGCCGGGAGGCGAGGCATGAGCGAAAGCGCCCCCTATCAGGTCATGCCGCCGCTCTCGGCCGACGATTATGCGGCGCTCGAAGCTGATATCGTCAAGAATGGCGTCCTCGTGCCCGTCGAATATGACGAGCATGGCAATATCCTCGACGGTCATAATCGCGTCGCCGTCTGCGAGAGCCTCGGCCTTGTCGACTGGCCGCGCTTCGTGCGCAAGGGGCTTTCGGAGGAAGAAAAGCGGTCGCATGCGCGATCGCTCAATCTTGCCCGCCGTCATCTCTCCAGCGCGCAGAAGCGGGATCTGATCGAGACGCAGCTGCGCGAGACGCCGTCGCTATCGTCGCGCGCCATCGCTGCGCGCCTCGGGGTTGACGACAAGACGGTTTCGTCCGTGCGCGGAAAGCTTGAGGCAACTGCGGAAATTCCGCAGTTGGACAAGACGGTCGGCGCGGACGGTCGCGAGCGTCGCAAGCCGATCCGGACGATGTTTGTGCCCGATCGGGCCAATATTCCCGAGCTGAAGAAGGTCAGCAAGCAGATCCGCGCGGAAGAGCAGAAGGCGCGGCATGCGGTGCGCTCGGATCTGGCAACCCAGATCGCGGCCCGGCAGGATGCTTCGCCCTGGTGGCGCGCGGCCGGTGGAAACAGTGGCAAGGCGTTTCCGGTCATCTACGCCGATCCGCCGCATCGCTTCGAGACCTATTCCGCCGTGACCGGGGGCGAGAAGAGCGCCGACAATCATTACCCGACGATGTCGCTCGACGATATCCTCGCGCTGGGTTGCCCCGCCGCGTCGGTCTCCGCCCTGTTCCTCTGGGTGACCGATCTTGCCAACGGCCTCAGGATCATGGGTTCGTGGGGCTTCGTCTACAAGTCCTTCTGGGCATGGAAGAAGCTCTATCCCGGCGAGCAGACGGGCACCGGCTATTGGGGCTTCGACAATTGCGAACTGCTGCTGATCGGCACGCGCGGCGATTTCCCGGCGCCATTGCCGGGTACGCAGCCGATCAAATGCACCGATCATCCGGTCGGCCGGCATTCCCGCAAGCCGGCGTTTTTCGCCGAGCAGATCGACCGGCTTTATCCCGACATGCCGAAACTGGAGATGTTCCAGCGCAAGGAAAGCCTTGCGAAAGGCGACGTGCGTCTGGCCGGTCAATGGGAATTCTGGGGCAATCAGGCCGGACGGCCGGAAGGTGAGGCGGCGTGACGATTCAGGATTATGACAGCTTTCTCCGCGGCAAGATGCAAGTTGCCGAAGCCAGCGGGATCACCATCGAGCCCGATCGGATCAATCCGGCGCTCGCGCCGCATTGCAAGGTCATCATTCGCTGGGCGCTGAAGGGTGGCCGCAGGGCGATCTTCGCCAACTTCGGGCTGCACAAGACGTCGATGCAGATCGAGCTGATGCGCCTGATCGCGAACGAGACGAAAGGGCGTTGCCTGATCGTCCTGCCGCTCGGCGTCCGCCAGGAGTTCTTCGACGAGGTGCGCGAGCGTTTCGTCGGCGATCATGCCGTGCGACTGAAGTTCATCCAGTCGATGGCCGGCATCGATGAAGCGGCCGAGCAGGATGATGCGCAAGGGCCGCTGATCTACCTGACGAACTACGAAAGCGCCCGAGAATCGAAGATCGACGCATCCGGATTCATTGCGGTGTCGCTTGACGAGGCGGCCGTGCTGCGCGGCTACGGCACGAAGACGTTTCAGACCTTCCTGCCGCTCTTCGCCGGCGTGCGGTTCAAATTCGTGGCGACCGCCACGCCTTCTCCGAACCGGACGAAGGAACTGATCCATTATGCCGGCTTCCTTGGCGTGATGGACACGGGGCAGGCGCTGACCCGTTTCTTTCAGCGCAATTCCGAGAGCGCCGGCGACCTCACCCTGTTTCCGCACAAGGAAGAGGAGTTCTGGCTCTGGGTGCACAGCTGGGCGGTCTTCCTACAAAACCCGTCCGATCTCGGCTTTTCGGATGATGGATACCGGCTTCCCGAAGTCACCGTGCATTGGCACGAGGTGCCCATCGATCACTCGACGGCCGGCTTCGACCGCGACAATCAGGGCCTGCTGATCCGCAATGCCGCCCTCGGCGTCACGCAGGCGAGCGCGGCCAAGCGCGACAGCCTGCCGGCGCGCATCGCCAGGATGGTCGAGCTGATCGCCGAGGATCCGGAGGCGCATCGCATTCTCTGGCACGACCTCGAGGATGAGCGCCGCGCCATCGAGGCGGCGGTGCCCGGCGTGCGGTCGATCTATGGCAGCCAGGATATCAACCTCAATGAGCAGAACGCCATCGGGTTCAAGAACGGCGCCTTCCGGGATCTGGCCACCAAGCCGGAGATGAGCGGGGCCGGCTGCAATTTCCAGAAGCATTGCGCCTGGGAAATCTTCGTCGGGATCGGCTTCAAGTTCCATGACTTCATCCAGGCCGTCCATCGCATCGTGCGCTTCGGGCAGAGCAGGGCGTGCCGGATCGATATCATCTATTCGGAGGCCGAGCGCGAGGTCAGGCGTTCGCTCGAAACCAAATGGGCCGAGCACGATCGCCTGATGGAGCGCATGGCGGAGATCATTCGCCGCTATGGCCTCGACAGCCTTCCCGTCGATCAGATGCTGACCCGCTCCATCGGCGTGCCGCGCCGGGTGGAAGAGGGCAGCTTCTTCAAGATCGCCCACAATGATTGCGTCGATGAGGCGCGCAGAACCGAGCGCAACTCGGTGGGCGAGATCATCACCTCGATCCCGTTTTCGAACCATTACGAATATACCGAGAGCTACAACGACTTCGGCCATACCGACGACAACGACCATTTCTGGGGTCAGATGGACTATCTGACGCCGGAGCTGCTGCGCATTCTCCAGCCCGGCCGGCTTGCCTGTATCCACGTCAAGGATCGCGTGCTGTTCGGCAACGTGACCGGCGAGGGCGTTCCGACGATCTCGCCCTTCCATGCCGAAGCGATCTTCCACTATCGCAAGCATGGCTTCCAGTATTTCGGGATGATCACGATCGTCACCGATGTCGTGCGCGAGAACAATCAGACCTATCGCCTCGGCTATTCCGAGATGATGAAGGACAGCACGAAGATGGGCGTGGGTTGCCCGGAATATGTGCTGCTGTTTCGCAAGCCGCAGAGCGACCGGTCGAAGGGCTACGCGGATGTGCCGGTCGTACAGCCGAAGCCGCTCGTCGTGACCGAGGATGGCGGCACGGCGCAATGGAAGGACGGTGACCGTCGACCGCATGTCCCGGGTTCGGGCTACACGCTGGCCCGATGGCAGCTCGACGCGCACGCCTTCTGGATATCCTCCGGAAACCGGCTGCTTTCTCCCGACGAGATCAAGCACCTCGGCTCCAACGTCATCGGCAAGCTGTTCGATGAAGCGTTCAGGGCGGTCTATAATTTCGATCGTCATGTCGAGCTCGGCGAAGAGCTGGCGGTGCGTTCGGCTCTGCCGAAGACGTTCATGCTGCTCGATCCGCCGTCCGCCGATCCGGCCGTCTGGCATGATGTCGTCCGCATGCGCACGCTGAATGGAGAGCAGTCGCAGCGCAATCTGGAAAAGCATGTCTGCCCGCTTCAGTTCGATATCGTCGACCGGCTGATCGACCGCTATTCGAATTCGGGCGATATCATCTACGATCCCTTCGGCGGCCTGATGACCGTTCCGTATCGCGCCATCCTGAAGGGCCGTCGCGGTCAGGCCTCGGAACTGTCGGGAACATACTTCCCGGACGGACTGCATTATTGCCGCGCCGCCGAGGCGAAGATCGCCGTGCCCGACATGTTCGCGGCCATGGGATTGGAGGCTGCCGACGATGCAGCCTGACTTTTCGCCCGACATGCTCAAACGCTTCCTTCGGCTCCGTGTCGACATGATGGTGCGTCTGTCCTTTCCTTCGCCGAGCCGTTCGGCGGAGAAGGCGGCGCGCGCCGAGCTGCGGCAACGGTGCGATGTGACGCGTCAGGAATTCTGGGATGCCTGGCAGGGTTCGCTGACCAAGGGGCGTGTGCGGGCGAAGATCTGGGCGGCGCTCTGGGTCGATCCGGCGGACGACAGAATCCTTCTGACCGACGACGGCGGACAGGAGATGCGCGATGCGGGCTGACTTCGACCGCGCTTCCTTTGGGCGCGACATCGGCCAATGGCTGGGGCGCGAGGGGCTTTCCTATCGCGCCGCGATGATCCGGCATGATGGTCTGAATACCGCGATGCTCTCGCGGGCGATCCATCAGCACGACCTGAGCGTGGCAAGTGTGCTGCTTTTGTGCCGCTTCGCCGGCCTCGACCCGATGAACTACCTTGTGCTGCCCGAGCGAAATCAGGCTGTTACAGCAATCGATACCCGTGAAACATCCGGCGGAACGGGGGTGCGGTCATGAGCGCGGCATCGCTGGAAACCGAGATGGGGTGGCTGCCGCTCATCCTGACGGTGCTGGTGTTCGCGCTGGCCTTCGCCAATGCCACGCCGGCCGATGGCGCGTTTTCGGCCTTTCGCAACGGCATGCTTCTGTTCGGCGCCGGCGTCGCCTCGGCGGCCGTCTGGCTCATGTGGGCGGCGTTGTTGCGATGACGGATCTGCTGCCGATCCTCGAAGAGCTGGCCGACTGCACCACGAATGCCGAGCGCGTGGACTGGCTGCTGCGGGCGCCGCCTTACGTCTTCCATCGCGAGCACATGGCGCTGCGCCGCATCCTGCAGGAGCGACGTCACCATGCCGCCATCGCCTATGTCGAGGCCAAGCTCGCCGAGCAGATGCGCACGCGCATGGCCGACGGCTCGATCGCGATCACCATTCGAACGGCGGTCCATATCGCCGAGACTGATCTCAAGATTTCCGCAAGACAAGAGGGAGGGCTTTGATGGCTCAGCCGGTTCATTTCCATGGAGCGAACATGGTTCTCGGGCCGCCGCAAGGCTCCGAGAACGTGTGCGACCTCTTCACCTACACGAACGGTCGCTGCTCGGTGTCCTGCTGGGAGTTCTCGCCCGAAGAGCTTGCCGAGATCATGCGCACCGGCCGCGTCTTCGTCTCCATCCTTTCCGGCTCCACGCAGCCGCCGGTCTTTATTGGCAGCGAAGAGAACGTGCGCGATCTGGTGGTCGATTATGGCGGCGTCTGGAGGCGGTCCTGATGTATCTCGAGACGCTCTTCGGAGACGCCAGCACCGCTGACCTTCGGACCCGATATGGTCATCTTCCGCCGATGATCATCGACAGCTTCGCCGGCGGTGGCGGCGCGTCGACCGGGATCGAGATGGCATTGGGTCGCTCACCCGATATCGCCATCAACCACAATGCCGACGCTCTGGCGCTGCATGCCGCCAATCATCCCGATACGCTGCATCTGTCGGAAAACGTCTACAAGGTCGATCCGCTCGACTATCTCAGTGGCCGGCATATCGGGCTGGCGTGGTTCAGCCCCGATTGCAAGCACTTCTCGAAAGCCAAGGGCGGCAAGCCGGTTTCCCGCAACATCCGCGATCTCTGCTGGATCATTCCCGGCTGGATCGAGAGGATTCAGAAGAGCGGCGGCAAGGTCGACGTCGTCATTATGGAGAACGTCGAGGAATTCAAGGATTACGGCCCGCTGATCAAGACGGCGAAGGGTGAAATGCCCGATCCTGAACGGAAGGGCGAGACATTCCAGAAATGGTGCAAGAGGCTGCGCCAGCTCGGTGCCAAGATCGAGATGCGGGAGCTTCGCGGCCGCGACTATGGTGCACCGACCATCCGCAAGCGTCTCTTCATCATCATGCGGTTCGATGGCCTCAGGATTGTCTGGCCGAAACCGACGCATGGCGCTCCGGATGATGCCGATGTCCTCGCTGGCCGCCTGCAGCCCTGGCCGATCGTCGCCGGCTGCATCGACTGGAGCATTCCGTGCCCGTCGATCTTCGATACGGCCGAAGAGATCTGGCGGAAATATGGTGTTCGTGCCGTGCGGCCTCTGGCGGCGAACTCCAACGCGCGCATTGCCAGAGGGTTCGATCGTTACGTCAGCCGCGCAAAGCGGCCATTCCTGGTCAACCTGACGCACGGAGGTCGTGTCGAAAGCATCGATGAGCCCGCCAAGGTGATCACGGCGGCGCATCGCGGCGAAAAAGCATTGGTCGTTCCCACGATCGTTGGCTGCGGCGGCAGGGCGGGCCAAAGTCGTCCGCGCGGCGGCGGGGAGCAGCTGGCGACGGTGACAGCAAAGGCGGACGCCTGTGTCGCCATGGCCTTCATGGCACAGGCAAACAATGACAGCAGGCGCACCGGTGGCGTCAATCCCGGTAGGTCAATGGATGAAGCCGCATCGACGATCACCCAGACCGGCAGTCATCAGCAGCTGGTATCGGCCTATATTGCCCGGCAATTCGGCACCTCGACCGGGCATCCCGTCGATCAGCCGTCCGGCACGATCATGGCTGATGGTCAGGGCAAGAGCCAGTTGGTCATGCCCTATCTGCAGTCCTATTACGGGACAGGCGATGGCGGGCGCGAAGACGAATCTTGCCGCACCGTCACGACACGGGACCGGTTCGGCCATGTCGAGGCAATCGTCGCCATACCGCCATTTACAGAGGCGCAGGCAGCGCGAGCCCGGCAAGTTGCGGATTTCCTGCGCGCGCATGGTGTCTGGGACGATCGTGAATTCGTCACGGTCGAAGTCGACGGGCATGTCTTCGTCGTTATCGATATCGGCCTGCGCATGCTCACGCCGCGCGAATTGTACAATGCGCAAGGGTTTCCGGCCGATTACAAGATCGATGGCTATTTCGACAATTCACGGATTGGCCACAATGGCGGTCCGGTCTGGGTGCCGTTCTCGAAGTCCGTTCAGGTGTCCTGTGTCGGGAACAGCGTGTGCCCGCCTGTCGCGGAGGCGCTTGTCGCAGCCAATTGCGGCCATCTGGCGGAAGCGAGGATGGCGGCATGACGGCGCATCAACCGACGCTATTCGAGGGCAGCAAACGCCTTGTCTATGACGAGGCGATTGAGATGACGTTGCAGTCGATGCAGGCTTACGGTCCCGCGCATGAGCATTGGGGCATCGCCTGGTCGGGCGGCAAGGACAGCAGCGCCACGCTGACGCTGATCCTGCACCTGCTGGAAACCGGCAGGCTCGCGCCGCCAAAAAGCCTGACGATCTTCTATGCCGACACGCGGCAGGAGCTGCCGCCTCTTGCCATCGCCGCGGCGGCAATCATGCAGCAGCTTAGCGCACGAGGCATCCGCTGCGAGGTCGTTCGCGCGCCGCTCGACAAGCGGTTTCTCGTCTACATCCTCGGTCGCGGCGTGCCGCCACCCAACAACAACACGCTTCGCTGGTGCACGCGCCAGATCAAGGTCGATCCGATGACGCAGGCGCTGGCGGAGCGGCTCGACGAGCTCGCCGGCAATATCCTGATGATCACCGGCGTTCGCCAGGGCGAGAGCGCCGTTCGAGACGGCCGTATCGCCATGTCCTGCGGCAAGGACGGCGCCGAATGCGGGCAGGGCTGGTATCAGCAGATGCTACCGCAATCCAAGGGCATACGCGGCCGCATCGCCACACTGGCGCCGATCCTGCATTGGCGGGTCTGCAACGTCTGGGACTGGCTGCGCATCTATGCGCCCATGCGTGAATATGGCGGCTGGGCCACGGCTGCGATCGCCGACGCCTATGGCGGCGACGAGGCGACGGAGATCAATGCGCGCACGGGCTGCATCGGTTGCCCGCTGGCGAGCAAGGAGAAGGCGCTGGAAACCGTGCTGGCGACGCCGGATTGGGCTTACCTCGCTCCATTGCGCGGCCTGAAGCCGCTCTATCGCGAACTGCGCGAGCCGCGCCACCGTCTTCGCAAGTCTGGCGTGGAACTGCTGAAGGACGGTTCCATCGCCGCCAATCCCCAGCGTATGGGCCCGCTGACATTCGCAGCGCGCTTGATGGGGCTTGAGCGTGTCCTTTCGATTCAGGGCGAGTGCAACGCTGCAGCTGCCCGGCTGGGACGGCCCAGTATCGATTTACTGAATGCGGAAGAGGAAGCACGGATCCGCCAGCTGATCGCCGCGGAAACGTGGCCTGACGGCTGGGACGGCGGCGAGCCGACCGCCGACACGCCAATGGATACGGTCTTTGCGGACGGCTCCGTGCAGCCGCTGTTTTTATGATGCGAGGGGGACGGTGCTAGTTTCTAACGAAAATATCCGCTTCACGGCACGCCTCGATAAAGGCCTTGCGCGCCCTGCTGGCCGGCGCTTTTTCCGCGATCGCATCAAGGCAGGCCTGCTGGGCCTTTCTGTGGGCATCGCCATGGCCGGGCCAGTCTCCGAGCAGATGACGGGCGGCATCCTCGACGCTGGCGATATGCCGATACTTCCCAAGGCCGATCTCGATCTCGACGGCCGGCGTCCAGCTGTGAACGTGCATGGTTCCGCTCCTTCGCAGGAGAAACTGGCGGCGGCTCCCATGGTTCCATCGCCGGGGCCGGGCAGACCTTCAGGTCAGGTCGTCCAGGCTGATCATCAGAGCGCCGGCGATGGATTTCAGGGCTTCGAACGAACCGGCTTTCTTGCCGGTTTCGATCTCGGAGATATAGGGCTGCGACAGTCCGGTTTTGGCGGCCAGCTCCGCAATCGTCATGCCTCGATGCTTGCGGAACACGCGCACGGCGCTCTCTCCATCAATCATCGCCTTGACGACGCTTTCGGGCCAGGTCTCTTCACCTGCGGCGATGCGAGCCTTGATGGCGCGCGCTTCGGCGATGTCGAGGAGGTTTTCATAATCGGCCTCGGGCATGAGAACGTAGCCCTTGCCCTCGATGGTGATGCGATTGATGTCGGCCATGATGGTCTCCTATTCCTTGTAGATGTCGCCGCGAGGTCCGGCCTTGACGACCAGAACCGTCATGGTCTGATCGTCGATGATGACGCGGTCCTGACCGACGCGGATGCGGAAAAACTCGCTGCCTTGCAGCTTCTTCAGATCGACCGCCTCACCGCGAGCGAAAGCTTCGACCTTCGCCATGATGGCCTGGGCGCGCTTCGGCTGCATCTTGCGCAGGGCTTTCGTGGCGTCTTTGCTGTAAGCGATCTTTTTCATGAATTTTGTATAGCAATACGCGATATTATTCGCAAGCGGAAATATCGCTATTGGCGAATAAATCTCATGCGCGAGGCTTCGCCATGAGCCATGATGCCACGAATTGGGCTTCCAAGCAGCGCGGCATTAAACCGGCGCTCAAGGTCGTGCTCTGGCAGCTCTGTGATCGCTATCATCCCGACAACGGCTGCTTTCCCTCGCAGGAGACGCTGGCGGCCGACTGTGAGGTGTCGCGCTCCGCGTTGAACGTCTATCTCGACGAACTGGAAGAGCGGGGCCTGATCATGCGCGAACAGCGCCGGGAGAAGGGTTCGAACCGGCAGGAACGGACCCGCTATCGCTTCCCGTTCGAGGCCGGTTTCGTTGCCAAAAGTGCGGAAAACCCGTGTCCAGATTCTGGACACGGCAGCGGCGAGGCCGTGTCCGGAAATGACGCGGAGCCGAGTCCAGAAAATGGCGAAAGCCGAGTCCAGAATCTGGACAGTAACCCTGTAAGGGAACCAGTAAATGAACCAGTAAGGGAGAGAGAGGCGCGCGAGCGCGAGCGTTCTGGTGAAGATTTGAAGGCGCTGGAGAAGCGCTTCGATGCGCTGATGATCGGTAAACATGGCAATCCATGGCCCGGCGTGTTGAGCAAATCGAAGGAATGGGCCTTTCGCCAGTTTCTGAACCTGGCGCCTGAGGAACGATTGATCGCTGAGGATCGGCGCGACGACTATCTGGCCGCATGCCCAAAGATCAACTCCGGGCCCCGCAAGGGAGCACCGGATGCTGCTTTTCTTGGTATCTACCTGAAGGATAAGCTGTTTTTGCTGGTTGATGCGGTGGCGCCCAAGGCGGTGGCCAGGAATGCCGAGCGCCAGCGGGCGGCTGAACATATCGCCGTCGCGCCGTTCGGGCCTGTCTGGGGCGGCGCGCGGGCTCTTGCGTTGCTGAAGGGCCCGGTGCGGATCGAAATGCCTGCGAACGTCAGGGAGGCGTTCATGAATTCCTTCGAGATCCATCTCAGGCAAGGTGTTCCCTTCGCCGCCCGCTGGGCCGCTAAAAGGGGTGTTCGCGTCGATGATGCAGGCAATCCGATCTTCCCGGAGGATTTCGAGCGACAGGAATACCGGCGACGTTTGCTTGATCTGGGATATCCGGAGGTCAGCCGGCTTCACGAGGCCGCAAAGCAACGCGGGCAGGTCAGCGTTGCCGCGACATTCGAGCGGTTGAAAGATCTCTGCGAGGCAGTGCCTGTCGGCTCCGATATGTGGGAACGGTGGCGGATCTACCATGAAGAGCAGGGCTGGCCGTTCGTGCCGACGCCAGCGGCGATGAAGGTCGTATTTTTCCCGAAGGGTGGACCGGACGGGCTTTCCGCTTTCGAGCGGGCGGCCAATGCTGTGTTGGGTGTGGAGCGGGGCGATGACGATGCAATTCAGGAAGGGTGATCTGCGCGGGATGATCGTGGTCAGCGCCGAGGCGTGGGCGAAAAGCGACAGGGCGGCGTCTGCGAATCGCATGCGCATTGATCATCTGAGTATGGCGTCCAGGCGGGTTGTTGCGCGGCTCGAGGCTGAAGGCGATGCGCCAAAGCCGGGCTGGTTCTGCCTGCGGGTCATGACCGGCTGCGAAAAGGCTGTGGAAAAGGTGCTGTCTGCGGCTGATGTAGAAACCCTCGTCGTGATGACGAATGTATCCAAAGTGGTGAAGCGCGGCCGTGTTCGCATCATCGCTTCCCGGCCTGTGATCAGAGGCTACGTGCTTGTGCGATGCTGCCCCGTACCTGCTGCGATGATGGGTTTGCTGCAGGTTGACGATGTGATCGACATTGTCGGCGGCGCCATCCGGCCCTATCGCGCCGATGCGGATTCGATAAGCCGATTCAAGAAGATGGCGGCTGAAGGCAAGTACGATCCCGGCACGGTGAAAGAGCATAGTTTCGAGCTGACGGAAAGGGTTCGTGTGACGGATGGGCCGTTTGCATCCTTCCCGGCGATCATCATCGCGATCGATGACGAAAAGGCATTGGTGTCCGTCGAGGTGGACATCTTCGGGCGTCCGACGCCGGTTCACATGCATCTTGATCAGATCGAGAAAATGTGATTCTGAATCCGTCCGTGGACGATCCTAGATCCCAGCGTGGGCTTTGAGTCGATGGCGTGACCATCGGCAAGCGAGGCGAAAGCTTCGGAGCTGCTTACCGGTAGGACCCCGCTCTGACAGCTTCCAGGCGAAGCGCCGATTCAGGGCCAGTGCTACTGCTATGACTTGATGACGGGCGGCCTTCGGGTCGCCTTTTTGCATCAAGGGGTATGGGTAGACTTGCCTCCATCAAATCCAGATTGATGCCGATCGGCTCTCGCCTCGTGGCAGGTTCGCCGACGAGGGAGGATGCGGAAGCGGAGCGCCATCAGCGTCTCGACGGGAGCATGGTTGCGAAGAGCGGAGGCATAAAGCTGGTTTTGCGTTTTTTGCAGCTGATCGCCCTGAAGGCCGGCAACCTTGAGGGAGTTTGCCATTCGTGTGGAGCTATCGATCAATGACTGAAAGCCCTTGGCAGACCCAATGAGCGCGAAGAAACGGGCATAGACCGCCATGACATCGATGCCCGCGCGGCTCACGTCCCGAGAAGCGGTCCCGATCTTGCGCATGGAGGCCGCCGCATTGTCTCCGCTCTTGGTGAAAGCAGCGTCTATCTTGGCACCAAGCGCGGCAGTATTCTGCTCGATCTTTTTGAAGGTTTCGGCCATCGCCGCCTCCAACCGCTTGTTGCTCCGACGAAGTGTGGCAACGTCCGTGCTGATGCTAAGTACAATGTCATCCGTATTGTCAGTCATGCTCTATGCATCCTAGAATAGAAATTCCGCATGATGGCGGTTCACGGGAGGGCAAAAATGCAAGAAGATCGCAGAGAGTTTACCTTCGGCCGGGGCATCGTTTTTTGCGCCGGTCTCTTCATCGCGATATATGTTTTTACGAACGCCTCGGACGGCGGAAGCGATCCGGCAAACAACCGACCGGAAACCTACCGGTTGATTCAAGCGATAGGAAATTCGGAACACGAGTCCGCGCGTGGCCTGTCCAAAGCCGAATGCGAAGCCAGAAAAAGCGATCTGAAGAAAGTGGCGACGGCACTTGGGACTTACGACGAGAATACGGGCCTTGGCTCCATAACGTGCCTGCCGGAATCGTCTTTCAAGCCTTGACCATTCCTATCCATACCGAGCAACGAGCGCCGCAAGTTCTCCGTCGCTTGGCACATCGGCGTTACTCTCGCCGCCATTCGCCTCATTGAAACCGCGTATGGCCTCGAAGAATTCTGTCAGGGTGGCGTCCCAGAAATCCGCAGGGCGCCAGGAGAGCGCGCCGATGCCAATGCGCATCCACGCGCGCCATGGCATCGGCTCATCGTTTACGCCGCCTCGCCGGCGGCGTCCCCGTTTCCCTGGCCACCATCGAAGTGATGGGCAAGGATCGCGCCAAACACCATCCCGCAAGCGGCGAAATGCCTGAGCTGAAATTTCCCGAGGGCCGCATCCCGATCACCCCTGATCGTCAGCAGTTCTATGCCCGCCATCGCCGCCGCTATTTCCACTTGAGACAGGCGCAGAAAGAGTTCGTTCAGCGATTTGCATTGCAGGCGACTGGAGACGTTCGCCAATCCCTCCATGGTCGCGGCGAGCACCAGTGGAACATCGTCGATCCACAGACCCGCTTCGCCGCGTGCCTCGTTGACCTTGAGCGGAAATGGCTTTTCAGTCGGCTTCTGCTTCTCGGCTGCCTTCCTTGTCGGAGCCCTGCTCATATCACGAACCCTCCGCCACGAAGGTATATTCGGTCGTGGTGTTCCACGTCGCGCTGAACTCCATGGTGTTGGTTTCATCGCCCGAGAGCTCGAAATTCGTCACCACCCATTGCGCCTCATAGGTGCCGTCGCCCGGAACGACGACCTGGGCGGCGAACGGCTCGTTATCACGCACGTAGCCCATGAAAGCGCTGGTATTGGCGCCGACGATGACCTTGCCGGCGCCGGTGAAGCTGACCGCCTGGACGCCGGGCCGGCTGGTCTGCACGACTTTACCGCCGGGGTTGGTGCAGCTCGGAACGGTCGTGTCGACACGGTCGGACGACAGCGTGAAACTGCGTGTCTTCAGACCGCAGAAGTTCGAGAAGACTTCTGGCGAACCGCCGTCACCGATCTTGATCAGGAGCGTACGGCCAAAGACCTGGCCGTCATCATAATCCTCAGCCATGGGATGATCCTTCTATAGGCTTGGGGTTGGTCCGGTCAGGCCGGAATTTCCTCAACACGGGTATCGAAGGTGATGACCGCGTGAGATGTGGCGCCGTCGGCATCGCGAAACACGCGCGTCTGGCTATGGGTGATGATCGCGGCACGGAAATGCGCCATCGGCAAGCTCGCCAGATGCAGCGCGTCGGCGACGGCGGATGCGACCTGTTTAACCTCCGGATATCCGGTCTTTTGCGACCAGGCATGCAAGGTAAGGTACGCCCGCCAGGCACGACGGCACGTCATGTCGTCGTTCAGCAACTGGCTTTCGCCGAGCGTCACATAGGGATAGCGCGCGCCATCCGGCGGCTCGTCATAGATGCGGTCATCAACCAGCGCCGACAGATCGGCATAGGCAGTTAGCCGCGTCAGTAACGCACCCTGCAATTCGAGATCCGGGCTTGGCATGGCTACTTCTTCATCGCCTCGCGGACGCCGCGGTTGACGGCCGCCAGCAGCTTGCGCCGCGCCTGCGGCTTCAAGGCGCGCCAGATCGGAAACAGATGCGGATGCGCCCGTGAGCCGGGATGCTTCACGCCCTTGGCAAAGACCTGCTCGCCATCTTTGCCGGTGAAGGCCAGCATCTTCGCGAGCTTCGGCTTGATCGGGTGGCCGCTCGTGCCGAATTCGAGAAAGCGCCAGATGAACATGGCGAAGATGCCGGCTGCGCTCGGGTCTTTCGTGCCGTTCGCGCCGTTCAGGGCATGCGCGCCCGGGCGGTTACGCAGAAAATCGCCGTCGATGCTTTCGGCATACTCCAGCGTTGCACCGCGTGGCGCTGCATCGCGCATCCTCTCCGCCGCTTCCTGGGCGATCTCGTATTTCGCATCGGCGGCATATTTTTCGACATTCGGAGCCAGTTGCGCCAGCCTGCGCGACAGCGCCTCGCGCCCGACGATTTTCGCTTGCAAAGCCATCAGCCCGCCAACCCCTGTACGATGAGCATTTCCAGATATTGCCGGCGCTCGTCAGGATCGACGATCGTCTTGATGGCAAAGAAACGCTTCGGCTCGCCCTTGTCGTCCTTGCCGGCGCGAGCGTCGAAAACGCGCCAGTTCGGCGTGATCCCGCGCGTGTCGGCGCAATTGCGAACGATCAGGTTATACGGCTGCTGCGATTGCAGCCGCGCCTGCGACACACCCTCGACATCGAGTTTGCTCGTGAACAGTGGCTGCAGACGCGCCGACATAGTGAAGCGATCGACCCATATCGTCTGCTTATTGCCATAACCGTCATCGACAAAATCCCTTTCCTGAAAGGTCACGCGATGATCGAGCGAGCCGGCACCGCTACGCTTTACCATGCCGCTTTCCTTTCGACGCCTTGCGGCCGGCCGGCCGGTCGACGATCCGTCCTCGGGACTTCGCCACTGCCTCGCCGGCGCAGCGGCGGTGAACGAACTCGACCATGCCGACGCGATAGGCGATGGTGACGGCCGGCGTCACCGCGAAATTGAAATCGCGCGTAAAATGAACCCACGGCATCACGAACCCGAGCAATCCACAACGCGCCAGACTCGATAGGGAGCCAGCAAGGCCCTGACGCCCTGCGGCAGGACCGCATCGCGCTGCGCCGCCGCGTCGGCGTCGCTGTTTTCGTACATGGCGGCGGTCAGCAGCAGGATCGCCACGGTGATCGCCGGCGTGACGGCGATGCCGTCGACGGTGGCCGGCATGTCGCCGGCCGCCACCAATTCCCTGTCGATGTATTCGGCGACGATCGTCTCCGCGGCCGCCTGATAGGCTGCGATGATGGTATCGTCGTCCGCGAAATCGACGCGAAGATGCTGCTTGACGAGGGCAATATCCAGAAGAGTCATGCGCAATCCTCCAGGCTGGCGAGCCGCCACGCGCGCCGGACTTCCGTTCTCGCCTGCCCGTCCCGATGCTTCTCGACGCTCGGGCCATCATCATGGTCGACCAGGGAACGGACCGGATAGATCACCGCCCGGCGTCCCACCTGTCGCCACGCATCCCCGACCGCATAGTCGGCCGGTCGGTTCATCGGCATGGCGGCCAGGAGCGCGACTACCTTGCCGGCAGGTGGCGAATAACAAACGCCGTGGAGAAGCTGCGGCAACGCGATATAGCTCAATTGCATCTCGTCGGCGTTGCGCAGCATATGGGCGATCGTCCGCTGCCATTGAGGCGGCCGTCCGGTTCCGAGGTAAAGGCTCAGGAGGTCTTCCGGAAAACGATCAAGCCACCAACCGGCCATCGGCAGAAAGCTGGCGATGGGAAGCGCATCGTCTTCCATGACGATGCAGCGGTCATGTTGCCCGGCGCACCATTGCAGGGCTTGCCGATGCGCCCGCAAGGCGCCGAGGCCCGTCTCGTCCATGATCAGATGAGCCGATAGACCCGCTGCCAATAGCTCGGCCTGCCTGCGGCGCGCGTAATGGCCGATGACGACGATCTTCATGATCAATCAGGCGGCAATGTGCTTCACAGCCCACATGACTGCTTCTTCGATCCGCTCGGCAGCAATGACCAGTTCGCGGTCAATCGTGCCGATCGCCATCGAAATGCCGTCGACGTTCTCTCCAAGCGGCTGCGTGGGCGTGCGCAGCCCGTCGATGAGGTCAAGGAACTCCTGCCCCTTGTCCTTTACGGCCTGCATGTTGGCCTTCTCCTCTTCGGACAGAATGCGATACTTATGGCGCAGCGAATTGTTCACCGTCCGACCATCGCAAGCGCTATCGACATAATGAGTGTCTGCCATAATCATTCTCCTGCCTTGGGGCGATATTTCCGTTTCCATGCCGTGTATCGGGCATCGTTCTTGAACTTGCGAACACCATACTTCTCTTCGAAGCGCCAGACTTGCGCCCACGTCAGCGCTCCGTCGTCGCTGCCATCTGCATGGGTTATCTTGCCGATCGTCCTCGACGTCAGGTGACTGACCTTCGATGCTGGAACCAGCATCGGATGAACGCCGGCCGCCTTCAGCTGTTCGATGACGCTGTCGTCGGCGCACCAGAAGCGGAAATCCTCGTCCAGGCCGCCGATCTTCTTCCAGATGTCGCGCTTCATCATGAAGCACCAGCCGGAAAAGTGGCGGCCGTTGATGACGCCGGTTTCGTTCTTCGCTATCCCTGATTGCCGCCGATCGTCTGGATTCATCGGCGACATGACCTCATGGCCCACGCCGAGCAGGGCATCCAGCCAGCCGGCGGAAAACTCAAGATCATTGTTGGCGATCATGATCCACGGCGCATTCCCCGTCGCCGCCGCTCTGTTGGCGAAGGCGTTATAGGCAAACTCGCCGCCCTCAAACATGGTGATCGCCTCGCGATGACGAACGCCTTCGACCTGCTCCACCACGACGACATTGACCGGATGGTCGCCGGCGCCGGACCGGCAGGTATCAATGGTATGCTGCGTCATCTTGCGCCTGACCTCATCAGACGCTTTCGACAGGATGACGATATCGACGACGGGCGGACGCGCGCGCCGCGCTATGACGCCCTGAAACCGGTCGATGAGCTGCGTTTCGGTGGTCGCACTGCTGTAGTCGTAATGGTAAAGCACGCGGTCGATCGCATGCTCCGTCTTCAGCAGCGGCCGAAGCTCGGCGGCATAGACGCTATCCTCACCACACAGGACGGAGGGAAACGGCGTTCGCAGCGCCAGCCTGCGTTTCACCGCGCAGATATGGTTCGGCAGCCGATGATATTCTCCGCCGACATTCTCATCCTTGGCATATTTCAGCGCGTATCGGCAGATCTTCGCCGGGCCGCCATCGATGCGTACCTTGACCTGGAACGTGAGCACGTCCGCGCCCGAGCCGGTCGCATTCAGGAGCGCGGCGATGTAGTCGGGCTCGATCCGATCGTCATCGTCGACAAAGGCGACGTATTCGCCCTTGGCCATCCGCACCATCTCGTTGCGTTTGTCGCCAAGGGTCATCGACCGGGTATCCGTCAGCATCAGGATCTCGACGCGAAGTTTGTCCGCTTGGGAAAGCGCTTCGTACTGGCCGTAGATCTGCGCCTGCATCTTCTGCGCCAGAGTGTTCCAGCGCGCGTGAACCGATGGAATCAGGATGGACAGCATCATCCTGTTTGCGTCCCGCATCGGGCGACGGCGATACTCGACATATTCCGCGCTGTTCCGCTTCTGCTCCGCCAGATGCGGGCTAGCTTTGCGCCGCGTCGCCTCCGGGACGGAAGACTGAACATCCCCGACTTCGTCCGATGCCTGGAACAGGCCCGTGGACGTCGGCACATCCTGGTAGCGGCAGGTGGTGAAGCCGGCATTGTGGATCCGGTCCGACCAGCTTTCGTGCTCGAAGCCCCATACGCCGAAGGCCGGGTCCATGCCGCCGACGCGATCGACGACCCGGCGCTCGACATAGAGAATGCAGCCTTTCGGCCGCGTGTAGCCGACGACATCATCGTCCCGGTAAAGCTGCGCACCGCCCCAGATGTACATCAGATGCGGCTGCGGCGACCGCACATAGGGCTGCCACCAATCGGCGGTCACGGGCCAGGTATCGTCATCGAAAAGAAACAGGTGCTCGCACCCGGCATCCATCAAGGCTTCGATACAGGCATTCTTCGACAGGGCAATGCCCTTCGCCTCGTCATGCCGCAGCAGCCGCACCCATTCGGGTGCAGTCGCCGCGGGATCGGAACCGTCATCGATGACGACGAAAACCGCGCCGTCCGGCAGATACCTGCGGTGATGATCCAGCGCCTGCTTCAGCATGGCGGAGCGATTGTTGGCCGTGACGGCAATTCCGATCCGACCGCACTGCCGGTCGGCGGATACGTAGGGCACGCCATCGATCAGGACTTGCATGCGATCCTCGAAGGTGAGCGGGGCGCCTCGCAGCGCCCCACTGATGATTACGAGCCGGCTTCGATGTCGCCGGCGACGAAGGCTTGCGGACGATAGACGGCGAGCGCCAGGCGCTCTTCGACACGGATCGTGAACATGTTCTTCTCGAAGTCATCGACGTTCTCGCTCGACAGCAGGACCTCGATATCCATGCGATCGAAGATCTGGGCAGCGAGATTGAAGGCGCCGGTCAGGAACTCCCCGACGGCCATCGCCTGGGTCTGAACGACCGGCAGTCCCCACAGGGACGGCCCGATCGGGGACATGGCGTTACCGACGATATAGCGGCCTTCGTTGTCCTTCGTCAGTTCGACCTTGGCCCAATCGGTCGGATGAAGCACGAAGCCGGAGGCGGGATATTCGGCCAGAATGACCTGCAGCACAGCGAGACGCAGGCGGTCGATCGCCGTTTCGTCCGCCGGGGTGAAGGCCGGAGCAAAAGCCGTCGCCTGCGGCAGGATGCCGTTCAGGTTCTGGCCGGTATTGTCGCCGTTCAGAAGCTGCTGCTCCTCGACATATTTCAGGCCATAGGTGCCGCGCGCGTTGATATAGGACGCCAGCGCCGGCGCATCCTCGAGGATCTGGCGGGATGCCTTGAAGATGTGGGCGATGGTCCGGACCGGCGTGGTGACGAGGTCGAAGGTCAGATCCGACTTCGGCTTTGTCGTTCCCTCGGCAACCGGGGCGGCCGCGTTTGTGAAGCCGGTTTCCTTGACATATTCGATACTGGACGCCGAGGTGCGGCCGGGAGCGAGCAGGTCGCGGATCGTAAACTGCCGGTTCGGGGGCGCGACGATGCCCGGCACGCGCGCGCCCGGAACGAGCGATGTGCCAGCCGAGCGACCGGCGCCCACGGTCGTATTGGCTGAGGTGATATCGGCGCGTTCGAAGCCCACGCGAATGGCGCCGCGCCAGCCACCGGACACATCGGTCGACTTGAACTTTTCGGAATTGACGACGATATCGCCGATATCGCGCGGTTCATGCTCGACGCTTTCCTTCTGGCGATCGGCGGCCTTCTCCAACTCGCGAATGCGTGTGACGGTATCGCCGAGTTCGGACAGGGCCTTGTCGACCTTACCGGTCAGTTCTGCGGACACTTCGCCGTTCTTGGCGAGCTTTTCGGTGAAGTCGGTGGCGAGATTACCAACCTGCTCCCTGATGGCGACGAGGGACGTGCCAAGCTCGCCGATCTTCTCGGAAATGACATCAGACATCGGGATCTCCTATTTGCTGATGTTGATGGAAAAGGTCCTGGCGGTCGCCAGAACCCGGTCTAGTTCAGCGAGCCTTGCGGCCTGCCTTGCTGCATCAGCATCGAGATCCCCTCGACTATCCTTGAAGTAGAGCTTTGCAGCATGCTCCGCCTCCGATTTCGACAGGCCCATCAGTCCCCTGATGCCATGTTCGAATTCGCGAATTGTGATGTCTTCGCCGGCCGCCATCTTGACCGACAGGATATGCGCCGCCTCGGCGCGCGCCTGGTTCCGGGCTTTCACGCGCCGCACATAGGCGGGCTGGGTATCGGCGCCGAAGCGCTCGAGCGTCTGGTCCATGGTCGCGACGCGGTCGACCATGCCGCGATCGAGCAACTGATCGGCAAAGAAGACGCGCCCCTGTCCGTATCCGTCTTGCACCTTGCCGGCGGTGGTGCCGCGGCCTTCGGCGACGGCGGCGACGAAACGCTCGTAGGATCGGTTCACACCATCCTGGATGTGCGCCAGCGCCTCGTCGCCCAGTGGCTCGATCTCGCTGCCTTCCGTCTTGTACTTGCCGGCCGAAATGTAAGTCCGTTTGATACCGCGCTTTTCCATGGCGGCGGAAACATCGTCATGGGCGACATAAACCCCAATCGAGCCGGCTCGGCCTGAGGGCGTGACCACGACTTCATCGGCGGACGATGCCAACCAATAAGCCGCACTTGCCGCGAGGGTGTTGACCTGGGCGACGATCGGCTTATCACCGCCCCGAAGGCTGCGGATCTCGGTCGAGAGCTCTTCCGTGCCGGGAACGGTACCACCGGGACTGTCGATATCGAGCACGACCGCCTTGACATCTTCGTTGGCGAGCGCGGCATGAAGCTGTTTCTTGATGCCCGCGTAGGATGTGCCACCCGACATCGCGGAAAACAGATCCATCTTGTTCGACAGGACGCCGTAGACGGGAATCACCGCGATATTGCCATCCGTCTCGGCGATTTCCTTCGACCGCGCATCACTGACCGCGGCGGCGAATTCGGTCGAAAACAGCTTCTCGCCTTCGGCCCTGGCAACGAGGATATCCGCCAGGACAGCCAGCTTCTCGCGCTGAATCGCCCACGGCTCGGCCAGAAAGGCCGTCAGAACGTGCTCAAACTTCATGACTTTGGTCCTGTCTGCAGGTTGTCCGGCGCGCAACAGCGGCTACCGTTTCTTAAATCCGGCTATTCGGCCGCGACGCCGAGTTTGCCGAGCGGCGTCATTGTCCCGTTCACGATCGCGGCGTCGCCGCCGGCGACGGTGCCCTTGTTTTCGTAGGCCCGGGCTTCGTTCGGCGTGTAGATGCCGTTTGTGACCATCTTCGACAGAAATTCCGCCCGCGCCTGGCTGTCGCCGCGCAGCAGACCTTCCATGCTGAACTTGACGACTGTGGTCTTGCGCGTGGTCGCGTCGAGAAGGTCGCGGTAGATGGCCGATTCGATGCTCCTGAGCAGCGGCGTCAGGCAGGTCTTGGTGAACTGCAGGATCAACTGCTCGATGCCTGATCCCCATGTCGTCGTACCGGATGCGGCATGGCCGATCATGACCGGCGGGACACCGAATATGCGGCAGATCTGCTCGACGCTGTACTGCCTAGCCTCCAGAAGCTGTGCATCCTTCGGGTTTATGGTGAGCTGGAACGGCTTCAATCCAGCCTCCAGAACCGAAATGCCGCCCGCTTTATCGGCGCCGGCGAACTGCCGCAGCGTGTCTTCGATCTGCTTGCGCTGGTCCGGCTTGAGCGTCTGGTCCGACATCAGGAATGTCGTGGCGATCAGGCCGCCCTTATAGACTTTTCCCGCGGACTTCTCACCGGCCAGGGCATTGCCGATGACGTTCCGCGCCATGGCGATCGGGGAAAGGCCTCTGTCGCAGCCAGGCATGATCGCACCGCGCACATGGAACATGTTTTCCGCTGCTATCTTTCGCTTGCCGCCCGCGCCTCGCGAATTCGTCCGCTCCGTCACCTCGTAATAGCGGACGTTGCGGTCGTCGCGGCAGACGTCCACGCACAACGGGTCCAGCGGTATGAGCGAGGAAAGCTTTCCGGACCGCATCTTCTTCTCGGCGAAGAAATTTCCGTCCAGGAAGAGACACATGGCCGCCATCGCCCAGAAATCCGCCGCAGTATCGTCGACGTTCGGCATGTCGTGCAGCAGTTCGTACAAGACGCTTTCGCTGTCGACCGTGACGCCATCGGCGCCATAGACGAGACAGGGCAGCGTCTTCACCGCATTCGCGCCCAGATTGACGCAGGCCCAGACAGCATCGAGCTGCATGGCCTTGTCATAGGTCACCGTTTCGCCGCTCGTCGTTTCCGAACCATAGAAAGCCCGCCAGGGTCCGGTCAGCAGGTTGAAAGGCTTGCCGATCCAATTCCAAAGCCCCATCACGGCATCTCCCTCACCACGTCACCGTGACCATGTTGTTGACGAAATCGTCGATGTTCCCATGTGCCGCTTCCGGGTTCTGGAACATCAGCATGGCGGCATTGAACAGAGCCATCAGAAGGTCGATCTTCGCAGCGCCGGACACTTCCTTGGTAACGATGTAGTTGCTGCCCTTCAGGGTCTGCTTGGCGTTTCCAACCGACCAGGCCATGATCGACTGATCACCATGGACGAAACGCTTGTCTTCCAGCTTCAGAGGGACCGAAGAGATGGCCGTCTGCAGCTTCCAACCCTGCATGACCGCCCTGACGAGAGGCTCCGTCAGATCCAGTTCCTCAAGTGCGTCCAGCAGCAGCGCCACCCCGGCCGAATCGAGACCGATGCCCTCTTCCGCCGGCAGCAAACCGGTGTCGTATATCTTTCGGCAGATCGCCGCGGCTGACGCCGCCTGCTCTTCGCCCGATCGGGCGACAATCAGATCGCCATCTTCCTGGAACTGGCGCAAGCGCGATGCGATGCTCTTGCGTTGCTCGAAAACCGTCGGCCTGGCCCAGGCGACGCCCCAACCAAGCCAGCGCCGGGTGATCTTTTCCCGCCCGATGACATAAAGCGCCGCCAAGTCGTCCGCGCCGCCCCAATCGATCCCGATGGTGCAGACCTCCGACCGTCCCAGCAGATCGTCGAGATCCTTCAGCGTCTCATCTACGCAGGAATTCCAGTGCATCGCACCGGACCATCCATCACCGCCAAGACCGACGCCGATCTCTATGTTGAGATGCTGGCTGGCCCAGATCTGCTCGGCCTCTTTCGTGGCCCTGCCGTTGTTCTCGTAATCGTCAATGATCGCCTGGCGGTCGATCGAACGGTTCATGTTCGGCAGGATCATGTCCCAGTTAAGGGGATCTCGCCAATAATCCTGATTGAGCTGCTTCTCGACCGGATATTCGTAGAGCACAGGCAGCAGAATGGGGGATGAACCGCCTTTTCCGTCCCTGATGGCGCGCGCCTTGTCGAGCTCGGTACGCCAGATGCCCGCAGGCGGCTCGTCCGACTGCGTCGTGATCATCAGCACCTGCCCGCGCTGCTTGGTGATGCCGCCGCCGCGGATCTGCTGCATCACAGCTGCAGCCTTCGCTTTCTTGCCGAGCTCGTGAACCTCGTCGAGGATGGTCAGGATCGGGATCTCGCCCGTGACGATCGTCGTATCGAAGGTTTTCACGTCCAGCTTCGTGCCGGTCTTGCGGCGCGTGATGCATTTCAGGTGATCCTGAACCTTGAAGATCTTGTCGAGCTTCGGATCGAGGCGGATCATCCCTTGGGCCTGGCCGAAGCAACGCTCCGAGATGTTCTGGCTTGGGCCGACCAGCAACATCTGGCGGTTCGGCACTTCCAGCATATAAAGGGCCGTCAGGCCCAACCCGGCGACATAAGTCGTCTTCGAATTCTTCTTCGGCACCATGCACAGCAGTTCCCAGACCAACTGCTGCTGCGTGTCGGGATCTTCACTGGCGAGGAAAGCGCAAAGGATATCCCGGAACCAGTCGCCACAGGCTTCCGCCAACGGCGGATTGCCCGGAACATCCGGCAGACGAAGCCGGTTGAAGAATGCGACAGCCTTGGCCGCCCTGGCGGCGTTTACCGGCACGTCGGCCATCGGCGTCTGTCCGGACTGGATGCGATCCCACCAATCCGGACAGGAAAACCGCGGCAGAACATCAATGGTGGGCATTCTGGGATGCCTCAAGTTCGAGTTCTGCCATCAACTCCGCATCGGCATCGAGAGCATGTTGCTCATCGATGATTTTCTTGCCGATGCGTCCCGTTGGCTGCTTTTCGGTCTTCGGCTGCGAGGCGATCTCGCGTTCGATTTCCATGCGGTCGTTGCGGTCCATGAGACGGCCGAACTCCCTGAACGCACCGACATTGCCTTTTTCCGCAAGCTCCCAGGCTAACTCGAGCCTACGCGCTTCGAGCTGATCGCGAGCGGTCTCCCGCTTCTTCAGCTCGGGAAAATAATTCTTCCGCAAAGTCGGCAGGGAGATCGAAAGCGCATTGGCAATGCGCGGGTTCGCCCATCCCATCGCGATTAACATCTTGACTCTGTTGCGGGTTTTCTCAGTCACCTCATGCGGCGGCCGTCCTGCCTTGCGCTCACGCGGCTCGAACGGATTGCCGAACAGGTCCAAATCACATGGCACGAGAAAAAAATCCCTAGCTGAGGGGGACGCGGGTCTAGGAGGCAAGGGCTTTCGGACTTTTGACCCACCCCCCCTTTGAGGGGTCGACGTGTTGCATTCTGGTCACATATCGTCCGAAAGGCAGGTCGCGGTCAGGGTCGCGATGGTCGATCCGATGACCCTGTTGACCCCAATCTTCACTTTCGGTTGGTCAGGGACGATGTCGCCCTCGATGATGAGGCAGACCACGCCCTCCGCCTCTTTCGACCCAGTGACCGTGACGCCGAATTGCTTGAGCATGGCGATGATGTCGGCGAGACATTCGGGTTCGACGTCAATGCTGGATCTCATTTCCTCAGCCCTAGGTGCTGGTCAGTCGCGGAAGCGCGACGCCCGCTCCTGCTTCTGCTTCAGCTTATCGTGGCAGGGCTTGCACAGGCATTGGAGGTTGTTCTCATCCCAGAACAGCGCTTCATCGCCATGATGCGGGATCTTGTGGTCGGCGACGAGCTGCGACGTATCGGCCTCGATACGGCCGCATCCTCTCATCTGGCAAGTGAAGAGGTCACGCAACAACACGGACATGCGCAGCTTCTGCCAGCGCGAGGTCTTGTACCAGGCGCGCCATGGCTGCACGCGGTCGCGTTGGCGACGACGCTCTACGGGCGTGCCGCCCTGCAGCAAAAGGAGCTGGGCGCATCGACCGGTCAGCTCGTGACCTTTCGGCACGGACCAATTGCGGTTCAATAATCGAAAGGCGTGATCAATGGGCAGCCTGATCGACCAGCCCATCCTCGACCTCGATTTTCTTGCGTGCCCGAAGGCTTCTTACGATGTTATCGGCGCTGCTCTTGATGGCGGCAGAAACAGTGTCGGCGAAAGTCAGTCCATCGAGCTCAGCGGCGGCGGTATCATCACCGCCTCCCTGGAAGACTGCAAGATCGTCAGCAAGGAACAGATGGCCTACCGCAGCCAAAACGCTCGACAGCATTCCTCCGGTTCGCGGTGCGCTGACGCAGATCGGCATCACGACGCTGGACGAATATTACCAGCCGATGAGCTCCATCATTCCGATCTGGTGGGGCACCGCCTCTCACGTCAGCGAGGCCAGCGAGATCGCCCAGGGAGAGGCTTCGCCGTCCCTGACGTTGAGCCTTTCCGTCGTAACCGGTGAATCGACACGTTCACGGCCGTCGAGAGCGCTCTGGACGGACTCCATGCAGCGGACAATCTCTGCGGATGATGATTTCTGCAAGCAGGTCTCACGCCTGTCGCGCGGCATTGCGCCGGTCTGGCCGAATTATTGAGGATGCGAGAAATGGAAGACTATGTCGATGGCGCTTCCGTCTATCACGGTGGCGGGAAGCTTATCCTTTTGGAAGGACTGCCCCCGATCGTGAACGATTTTCTGCGTTTCTCAACTGAGGCCGAAGAGCACTACTGGTTTGGGTCGAAAGGAGAAAGTAATGGGGAACGTCCTGTTCGTCAAAGAGGCAAAGGGAGACCTTCCCGGGCTCCTCGACGGCGTTCGCCGCAGCAGTCTTGATGGGTGTCATCCGGACAAAGCCGATGCCTCCGGTTGATGTTTTCTCGCTTGTGTTCGCCGAAAGGCTGACGCTTAGACTGTGAAGAAGCGATTGGGCCTGATCACGCGATAGCGAGAAGGAAATTTTGCTCTCCTGATCCATGGTGAATTCGATGGCAATTTCTGAGCCGTCAGGCGCCACCAAGACGCTGGCTTTGGCGGCTCGATGTCCCACTAACTGCTCGCGCGTAACTTTCATAATCCTCTCCCTTGCCTATTGACCTACTGAAGCACGGCGACCCGCAAGAGTCGACTCGACCAAAGGCACATCATGACACTGAAACAATGGCTCGATCTGCCGCATCGGTTTCGATGGGGCGGGGTGGGCGGCGATGACTGCACGACCTTCTGTGCCTCATGGGTGGCGGAGGCCCTTGGCGCCGATCCGGCCGAACGTCTGCGCGGAACATATGCCACGCAGGAAGAGGCGCATGCCATCCTCGTAGCGGCCGGCGGCCTGGTGCCGTTCATGACCTCTCACCTTCAGCCGTTGGGCTATGAGCGTATCGATGCTCCGCAAGACGGTGATATCGGCGCGGTGCTCGCCCCTGTCGGTTCGGAGGGTGATTTCAAGGAAATTGGCGCCGTCCGCTTTGGCCCATTGTGGGCGGTGCTCGGGCCACATGGCGTCTCCGCCAGAAAGCTCGAACATATAGCGGCATGGGGACTGCGCGCATGAGGAGAGATCTTTTATACGAGCAGAGCTTTGCGCTGCCATTCCAGCGTCGCCTTGATGACGGGTGGCTTCGGGACTCCACCATATTATATCCGCCGCGCCGCGACCCGTTCCTGACGCCGCTGCTCACCTCTCTTGGAGTGACCGGTTCGATCGCGATCGGTACGACGGGATCGATTACCTATGCTTCCATCGCATCGGCGATCATCACGACCGCAGGCTCGATCGCCCTGCAGATGCTCATGCAGAAGTCCCCGGACGTCGCCAGCGGGCACGTTCCGAAGACGGAGCCGGTTTCCTACAGATCGTGGATCGTCGGCCGCACACGCGTTTCCGGCGCCTACATGCTGTGGGAATCCAAGGGAACGCATCTGTTTTCCGTGCAGGCCATCGCCGGCCATAAGATCCAGTCGGTCAATAGGTACTGGCTTCATAGCGACGAAGTCGAGCTCGGGCCGGATAATCGCACCACGAACGATGACGCCGGCCGCTACAGCAACAATGTTCTGATCCTGCATCGTCTCGGCAACAATCCAGAGACGGCCTACAGCGAATTGGTCGACTACCTCGGCGCGTCCGGCGTCTGGACGAATACCCGAATCGATCGTGTTGTAGAATCGCTGGGTGGCAAGCTGGATACCGCGATCGACAGCATCAACAAGGTCGGGACCCAAGTTCAGGTTCTCAGCTCTAAGCTTGAGGACATACAGGGCAAGCCGGAGAAAAGCATTTTCAGGACGCCGATCGTCCGGCCGTAAACGGGGACGATGAAAAGCCAATCGAATGGTTGCATTATCACAATTTGCGTTGCGCGGTCCGATTGATATGGACTCTCTAACATAAGCGGGTACTGTAAGAGGATTGCCAGTATCCGAATTCGTAGGCGGGGTCCGCCGATCGGTGACAGATGCCCTGCCTGCGACGACCGAGGAGGGATCGTTATGCCTTTTCGGAAATACGCAAGTGCGCCGCTAGACCTGCATTTTCGTGAAGACCTTCAACGATGGGCGAAGAAATTCGTAAGGTCAGAGGTTGCGGCAGCCCGTATCGTTGAGCGGACAATCAGCGTGCTTTGCGACAATCCACATTTACTCGACGGCCCCAATATCAATGAAGATATATTTGCGCTTTTGCGCCGGCACGCATTCGACGAGAGCGATATTGCCAGCGGCCCAGATACCCGTCGAAAAGCGATTCTAGGCAATGATCAGACCATACCTGAAGATGAGGCCACCTGATCGGCGAGGCGAAGGCTTCGACGAACGGTCGGGTTCCCTCGCCCCTTGACCTCTTTGAAGGGAGTTGTTGGAAATAGGGAAGAGCAGGGGATATAAAACAAAAAAAGCCCCGCACAAAATGAGCGGGGCAAGTGGAGAAACGGAGCCCGCGTGGAGTTCGAACGGGCTAGGGGATATTGAAGCAATCTCTCATGCAGTGTCTAGGTCGGATCGCGCCATTTCGGTACGGTGCGAAAAACCTACTCGTGGCGGCCTTGGGGGAAGTGTTGGAAATAGGGGAAGGGACTTTGGAAATTATTTGCAAGGAAAATCGGCCTCAAGTGCTCCTCAATCATCTCCCGAGCTGCAGCGAAGACAGCGGCTGCTAAAATAAATAAAATATTATGAAATTATTCCCAAAAAGTGTGATATTGTCTGGTTCCCATAGAAAATAATTATAACAGGGAGCCGAAATGGCAAATGTACTTTCTGTAACTGGTGTGCGGCGGTCGCTATCCGTTTTAATCCAGACGAGCGTTCTGATAGCTATCACAGCATCTATACTCAGCGTTGGGTTTTCCTCAATTTACCTTCGGTCATGATGATGGCCAGACCTTCAAGAAAATTCAAATGCCCTATTAGTGAGAAAACGCAGACTGTCTTTCGGCCAATTACATCCGGCGATGTTGCCGTCCGGCTGGAAAGGGCCGCGCTTCTCAAAGCTCTACGGATCGAGCGGGATCGCCCTCTTCGTCCTCAAACTCTTCATTAACCCATCGTCCATTCCGCTTGATGAGGAACATCTATGGAGCGCTTGCTGCGCCTTGATCGAAAGGCGTTGCATCCGAGCGAATTGGAAACAATCCGGCGGATATTCGATCTCGTAACGGGACAGCCGTGGTTCGATGGACGCGAATATTGCCTGGATGGTTTCGCTGTCCGGGTCACCCATTTGTTTCAGTCCGGCATCACAAATCCGGGCCAACTTGAGACCGTCGCTGTCCTTTGGGCTATGACGGATTTCAGCCGAGAAATGACGAACAGTCAACGGAGGAGACTGATGGCAGCTTATGAAGCGAAGAGATATTGCCACCCGACGCGCTAGCTGCTCGCAGCAATTTCATTCCGCTCTTTCCATAGGCTAGAAAGTCTTACGGCCCTTGGCCAACGGATATTCCGCCCACTTATGTTCAAAGCAATACCAGCGGGTTTCGCCCTTGCCGATGTCATACCCGAGGCCGCCCCACTTCTTGCAGCCGGGATGCTCACAATAATGCTCATATAGGCTGGCAGAGGCGCTATTGGTCGGGGTAGGGGTTTCATCGCTCATATCAGTTCATGCCTTTCTTGTGCGCTGATTTAAGCGACCGCTGCATCGATGCCGCAAAGTTCTCGAAAGCTTCCAGCGCATAGGCGCATCGGGCCTTGGCATCATCGTCGGAGGCTTGGGCCGCGTTCTGCTGAAGATCCCCGCCAACCTCTGGCAGGACCGAGTTAATAAATCCTTCCATATCGCCGGAGGCCGCTCCTATGCGGCCCAGCAGGTGTGCGATGAAGACATCGTGCATGAGGGCGCGGCCCTCGATCTCCTGAATGGCGCTTTCAAGCTCATCAACGCGTTCTTTCAGCATGTCGGACCTCATCAAGCTTGTTTAGGCGGCAGTAAGACGAGCTCGTCGTCTGGCAGCGGCCGCTGAAGCGCCTTCGCTTCCTCCCAAGACGCGGTGAGCCAGGTCTCTACCTCATCCTGATTTCGAAGAATGGCGGGCATCGCCTTCTGATGGATAGGCGCAACGATCCCATTTGGCTCCGTCGTCAGGAAGCCATAGAGGTCAACCGTAATCTCTCCCTCCTTCACCTTCCTCACCGATCGCCATTGCTGCACCCATAGGCCCGCAAAGAACATCAGCGGCTCGTCCGGGCCGCGGGCGAACCAAGCGTTCGGCGTTCTGCCTCCCTCAACCTTGCTTGCCGGATCCGGCTCGGCAAATCGGTTGAAGGGCACCACGCAACGGTTCTCCACGCCTAGCCATCTCCTCCAATGCTTGCTCGAGGTGTTGCGAACGTTTGTCGTTCCGCCGTCGGGCTCCATCCTCAGAAGCTCGTCAAAGTCCACTTGCTTGCCCTTGGCGCGGAGCTTGTCGGCGCGCTTGGTGGCGGCGTCCAGTTGGGCTTTCTGGGAGGAGGGCAAGCCCCAGCGAACCTTGGCAAGCTCCCGGCCGGCCGGTGTGTTCCGAACGATCGGCCCCATCTGATCGGGATAGAGATCCAGTTCCGGCTCAAGGTTGCCGACGCTATCGATCATCGCGCGCGTGATCTGCCGGATCGCCTCTTGATTGGTTGAAATATTATAGAGATTGCACATAAAAACTCCTCTATTCCCGCGCCATCGAGACGACGACAATCTTTGCCGAACCCTTCAGGCCGCATTTCCGGCACCTGAGAACCGCGCTGGCGTCGGAAATGGGCGCGTCTTTTCCAAGGGCCTTTGCCAGCGCTCCTTTGTCGATCTCGCTTTTCCTCCCGCACGAGCAATGCGCGTAGAGCCTATGCCATTCCCTCATGTCGGAAAAGAGAAGCGCTTCTTTCCTTTTTTCCTTTGGGTTGATGTATCCCATCCGCTTCGCCCATTCATCGGCCGAAAAATGGAAATGCATCTTGCAACGATCGTAAAAGGTGTTTTCGGTGCGTGTGCATCCAAGTGATTTGGCAACCAGCGGCGGCAGCGATGGCATAGTCAGATTGCCATATTCTTTCAAAAGAACGTCCGGCTTTATGCGTTTCAGGATCTCGCAATCCTCGCAGATGAAATCGACGGTCTCTCTCTTCTCATCCGCCAGCATGTTTTCAGACGACGTTACAAGCCTAACGTGAGACATTGGATTAATCCGGCTCGTATCCCGGCCTAAAGCCTCTCGTGAAGCCATGGCTCATTGCCGCTTCCGCCAACGCGAGCTGACCCCGAACGAATTGCAGCATGTCCAGAGCGGCCGCGATTGTCGCGCGTGCATCGCCACCATACAAGGCAAGCGCTGCATCAACCGGATCAAGGTCAAGCTTTTCAACGGCGATCGATTGGGCAGTCATAGTCACACGTCCTCATTCCGCCCCATCGCTGCGGCGGTCCAATATTGAAAATGGTCGATCTATCTCAGGCGGCGTTCAGGTCTGCGATTTCGCCATGCTTTACCAGCAGGCGAGGGGATGACATGTCGCCGGTCTCTTCATCGACCATCACGGCGTAAGCCGCGACGCCGATGAAGCGGGAAGCCATGGAGGCCGCAATCTTCTCCGCAGACGGCACGCTCGATGCCTGACGCATCTCACCCGGTACGAGATTTCCGCGGTTCTTGCGGTACGGGAGAATGATAAATTTTTCTGCGGTACTCATAGCGTCTTCCTTGCTTTGTTCTCAAAATGTTCTCATTTTGGAGAAGAGTCAAGCGTGACCGAAAATGCTATGGAACCGAGATGAGAATTGCTGCCGCCACTATCGCCGCCCTAATGTTCGCCAGCCCACTCTACGCTGGCCAATCCGTCACAGCCAAAGTTTCGGCTTGCTTCACGCCAGCCGAACAATGCGAGGGCCAGATAGTGGGTGAGATCGACAGGGCGAAATCCTCCATTCGTGTCCAGGCTTACGGCTTCACGTCATTGCCAATTATCCACGCGCTGCAGCGCGCCGCGGGTAGGGGCGTCGAAGTCTTGGCGATCCTCGATAAGGTGAATGAACGGAAATATTCCGGTGCCACTTTGCTCGAAGCCGCCGGTATCCCGGTGTGGATCGATTTCGAGCCGGCGATTGCCCACAACAAGATCATCGTTATCGACGGGCATATGACGATCGGCGGGTCATATAACTACACCATGGCAGCCCAAAAACGGAATGCGGAGAATGTGACTTTCACCGAAAGCCGAGATCTCGCACGCGATTATCTGGCAAATTGGGATAATCGGCTGAGGGTTTCGCGCACGTTTGATGGTGGATCTCGATAGTATCGAACCATTGACCCGCAAATTAAATTTTTGTGGTAAGAATCAATTGAGAAACGTTCTGGCGTAAGCCGAAAGTAAGCGAGAACATCCAGCCCACGCGGACCTTTTGCGGACCGCTTCACTGGACATAACCGGAACAGACAAAGATCAAATGATTTTGGCTGCCCCGGAAACGCTGGGTTTTCGCGGGGCCTTCTCCGTTCGGGACGTGGGGGTCGAGTGTTCGAATCACTCCACTCCGACCAGCTGAAAACACTGATATTTTCCCGAAAATCTCCACCGAAATATGCTGTGATGTCTCCGTCGAAGGCCGGTTATCGGTTCGATGGGCGCGTTCCGTCTTTGCGTCGCCCCGTGGCCGCCGGAAGATTGTCCGGCCTTGGGTTGGCTTTGGACGCCGCAAGGCCGGTGCGTTGTGCTCCGCATCCGGGCTGGCATGGGAGATCGGAGCGCATATCGGACCTGCATTCGCAAAACCGGCTCTTTTTGTCGCCCGAAGCTCCATATACAAAGAAAGGACGCTTGCATTCGATTCACGGATGAGATGGGTTGCGGGCGCAGAGGCGGAGTTATGGAATGAATCGTGTTGACGGGGCCGCAGGATCGGCCGGGGAGAAGCCAGTGTATCGGCGACAGCGTCGCTCGGCGTATGCCGGTGTCGGGCAGCGATCGGGATTTGCCACAGGTTTTGGCGTATTGGCGTTGGGGACTGCGTTGCTTCTTGGGTCCGGCACCGATGCGCTGCGTGCTGCCGATTGCGGTAGCGTTGCCGCACCGGGTCTCGACTGGAGCGGATGCAGCAAGACCAACATCATGATCCAGAGCAGCGACCTGCACGGCGCCAATCTCGCCGGCGCCCATTTCGACAGCACGGATTTGAGCGACGCGGACCTGACTTCCGCCAATCTGGAGAAGGCGACGCTGGTGCGCGCCTGGTTGAAGAATGCCAAGGCCGATGGAGCGAACTTCGCGAAAATCGAGGCCTATCGCTCCGATTTCAGCAATGCCACCGCCAATAACGTGTCCTTTGCCAATGCCGAGCTACAACGTGCGGAATTTGCCGGCGCGCAGCTCAGGAACACCGATTTTCAGAAGGCGGAGCTCGGTCGTGCCGATTTCGACAAGGCTGTGCTGACGGGGGTGAACTTCTCCTTCGCCAATCTGTCGCGTGCGACGCTGAACGGCGCCATCATGGAGGGGCCGACCTCGTTCGGCGGGGCCTTCATGTATCTGACCCGCATCGAGGGCGTGGATCTGTCGAAGGCAAGCGGCCTGCAGCAGGCGCAGATCAATCTGGCCTGCGGCGACAGCACGACCATATTGCCGTCCTGGCTGAAGGCGCCGTCCGCCTGGCCTTGCCCGCCGGATGAAAAGGACTGACAATCCTCGTCAGGACAGAGAACCTTCGAAAGACCATGCCGATGTTCGTAGAAAAGACGATCCAGCACGATAGCAAGCCCGAATTCTATCGCGAGCTTGCGGATCAACTCGCAGCCTTGCTGGAAGGCGAGCGGGATCCGATTGCCAATGCGGCCAATACGTCCGCTCTGATCTTCCAGATGCTGCCCGAGCTCAATTGGGCCGGCTTTTACTTCCTGCGGCAGGAAGGCGAGCTGGTGCTCGGGCCATTCCAGGGCAAGCCCGCCTGCGTACGCATTGCCGTCGGCCGCGGCGTCTGCGGGACCGCGGTCGAAAGGGCGCAGTCGGTCCTGGTGGAGGATGTGCACGCGTTCCCCGGTCATATCGCCTGCGATGCCGCCTCGCGCTCGGAGCTGGTGGTGCCGCTCTTCGGCAACGGAAAGGTCATCGGCGTCATCGATCTCGATAGCCCGCATGCCGGCCGTTTCGATCGGGACGATCAGGCCGGCATCGAGGCGCTTGCCGCAATCTACGTCGCCTCGAGCAAGGCGGAGGGGTAGAAAGCGGAAGGGCAGGGCGTCACGCAGTCGTGATCCATATGGCAAATCGATCCGGTGATGCCTATATTGGCTCTGCAAACATTCCCTTAGCGCTGATCGAGCTCTTCCGGCCCTCTCGCGTCCCGTTCAAGGACCCGGCCTCGCTCGAAATGCGTGCCAGGGGCAAGGAGAACAACAATGGGCAAATACAGCAAGACGGCAGAGGCGATAGCCAAGCTTACCCCCGAGCAGTATCGCGTGACGCAGCAGAGCGGCACCGAACGTCCCGGCTCCGGCGAATATCTCCATAACAAGCAGTCGGGCATCTATGTCGACATCGTCTCGGGCGAGCCGCTTTTTGCCTCAGCGGATAAATTCGATTCCGGCTGCGGCTGGCCGAGCTTTACCAAGCCCATCGAGCCCGCCAATGTCAGCGAACTGACCGATATGTCGCATGGCATGGTGCGCGTCGAAGTCCGTTCGGCCAACGGCGACAGCCATCTGGGCCACGTTTTCCCGGACGGGCCGATCGATCGCGGTGGCCTGCGCTATTGCATCAATTCCGCCTCCCTCCGCTTCGTTCCGCGTGACCGCATGGAAGCAGAGGGCTATGGTGCCTACATCGATCAAGTGGAGGATGTAAGATGACAACGGAGCGTGCAGTTCTCGCCGGGGGTTGCTTCTGGGGCATGCAGGATCTCATCCGCCGCTATGACGGCGTCATCTCGACGCGCGTCGGCTATAGCGGCGGCGATGTCCGCAACGCCACCTATCGCAACCACGGCACCCATGCCGAGGCGATCGAGATCATTTTCGATCCGCAGAAGATCAGCTATCGCGATCTGCTGGAATTCTTCTTCCAGATCCACGATCCGAGCACGCGCAACCGCCAGGGCAACGATGTCGGCATGAGCTACCGCTCCGCGATCTTCTACACCAGCGAAGAGCAGAAGCAGGTCGCGCTGGACACGATCGCCGACGTCGACGCTTCCGGCTTGTGGCCCGGCAAGGTCGTGACCGAGGTGGAGCCAGCCGGCGACTTCTGGGAGGCCGAGCCGGAGCATCAGGATTATCTGGAGCGCTATCCGAACGGCTATACCTGCCATTTCATCCGGCCAGGCTGGAAGCTTCCGCGCCGGCAGGCAGACGCGCAGCGCGCGGCCTCCTGATGAAAGGATCGGCCGGCCTCGACCGGCTGAAGCTCTTCTCCGGTACATGGGAGGTGAAGCGGCGGATCATCGACCGCTTCAACCGCTCGCTGGTCACATTCGAGGGGCAGGCGTTCGTGACGCCTGTCCAGTTCGAGGAACATGGCGATACGCGCAGCGGCGACGTGGCACTGAGAAGCAGCCGCACCTATCGGCTCGATGAAACCGACGACGGCCTCGTGGTGCGTTTCCCCGATCTTTCGGAATTCATCCGCATCGGTGAGGGCGTCTCGCAGCGCCTTACTCATCATTGCGGGCAGGATCTTTACCGCGGCCGCCTCTTCTTTCGCGGGGTCGATGCCTGGGCCGAGATGTGGCATGTGCGCGGGCCCAGGAAACACTATCTGAGCCTCGCGCATTATCGGCGTGCCTGACCCGAGGCCGCTTTCAGGCCAAGGGATGTCTTACTTGGCCAGTCGCCGCCTTGCCTGCACTGCCTTTGCCAGGTCTTCCAGCGTACGAACCGATGTCGGCCAGTCGATGCAGCCGTCGGTGATGCTCTGGCCATAGACCAGCGGCTTGCCGGGAACCAGATCCTGACGACCGGCCACGAGATTGCTCTCCATCATCATGCCCTTGATCCGCCGATCGCCGGCGGCAACCTGCTCCGCGACCGAAGTGACGACCAGCGGCTGGTTCTCCGGGTTCTTGCTGCTGTTGGCATGGCTGGCGTCGATGATGATCCGCGGATCGAGGCCCGCCTTGAGGGAGAGTTCCGCCGTCGACTGGACGCTTTCGGCATCGTAGTTGGGCTGCTTGCCGCCGCGCAGGATGATATGGCAGTCCTCATTGCCGCGTGTCGAAGCGATCGCGGCCAGGCCTTCCTTGGTCACGGCCGGGAAGTGATGGGGCTGCGACGCCGCAACGATCGCGTCGAGCGCGATGCGCACGTCGCCGTTGGTGCCGTTCTTGAAGCCGACGGGGCAGGAGAGGCCCGATGCCAGCTGCCGGTGTACCTGGCTTTCGGTTGTCCGCGCACCGATCGCGCCCCAGCTGACGAGATCGGAAATATATTGCGGCGTGATCGTATCGAGATATTCGCAGCCCGCCGGCAGGCCGATCTCGTTGACGTCGAACAGCAGCTTGCGGGCGATGCGCAGGCCTTCCTCGATGCGGTAGCTACCGTCGAGATGCGGGTCGTTGATCAGCCCCTTCCATCCCACGGTCGTGCGCGGCTTCTCGAAGTAGACCCGCATGATGATTTCGAGTTCGTCGGCGAAGCGGTTCCGCTGTTCCTTCAGCCGCGCCGCATAGTCGAAGGCGGCAGCCGGATCGTGGATGGAGCAGGGGCCGATGACGACGATCAGGCGGTCATCCTCGCCGTGCAGGATATTATGGACGGCATTGCGTGCCCCGGTGACGGTGGCCGTCACCGCTTCGTCGCGGGGAATTTCGTCTATGATCCGGGAGGGCGGTGTCAGCGCCGTGATCTCGACAATGCGCAGGTCATCAGTGGAATTCAACACGGTATCGGTTCCTTCAAGGGTCGTACCGTGGCGACAAAAAAGCCGCCAGGTAGACTAGCGGCTGTTCGGGTCTTTGCTGTCGTGTCTCTTCTAACTACGCACAGGCCCGCCTCCGCTGAGAGCAGCGGTACGAATAAAATCGCGAGGCGTATGCATAGGTGAAAGACATGCGCTGTCTCTACGACAAAAAAAGCAGCTTGTCGATGTGTCGTCGCGTGAAATGCGCAAGGCTGGATGCTGAGCGATTTTTGGGCCAATGCTCCACGCGCCTGCTCGTCGGCCTTCGATAGCCGTCTCCCGCAAGCGGCGCCGCGCCAACGAATCAACCCCTGCCTCGGAAGGAACGGCCCGACTTCGCTGGAAGTCGGGCCGCCCCCCATCCGATCAGGGGTCAAGTCAGATCAGATCTCGTAAACGAGGCTTAGAAGCTGCGCTGGAAGCGCAGAACGCCGGCCCACTGGTCCTGGTTGATGGAGTCCCAGTTGGTGTAGGAAACTTCCGGCTGAATCAGGAGGTTCTTGACCGGGTTCCAGCGGACGTTTGCGGTCGCTGCGAAGATCTTCGAGTCGGTGTAGGCAACCTGAGCGTTGGCCTGCAGCTTTTCGTTGATCGGAACGGTCACGCCGCCCCACAGAGCCCAGTCACCCCAGCCGATGGTCTTGGCCGGGCCGGTGCCGTTCGAGCTGGCGTACTTGTTGAGCTTGTCGCCGTCGGTGTTCCAGCCGCCCATCAAGAAAGCCTTGAGGACGCCGAAGTCGGCATCGAAGCGAGCCTTGACGGCGCCTTCTTCGACGATGGAGTCGTAACCGCCGACAACCTTGAAGCCGAAGTTGCCCGCCTTGTAGCCGAGACCGGCAACGACGTCCGGAGCGTAATGATCGGAGCTGTCTTCGCCGTTGACGCCCGTGGCGCCCGTGCCGGAGTTCGAGTCTTCGAGCGAGATGACGGCCGTGAAGCCGTTGCCTGCGTCGTAGTTGTAGGTCAACTGGTTGAGTTCGTACGGGCCGTCATAGACCACGTCGTCGTTAATGACGTTGCCGGCGTAGCCCATGTACAGGTTGTACTGCGAGTCGAGCTTGCCGACCGTGAAGCCGGCGAGGCTGATATTGGCCCAGAGCAGCTTCGTGGTGGTCGAGCCGCCATCCTGCCAGTCGAAGCGGTAGACGGTGTTGGTTTTCAGCGGACCGTATTCGGTGTCGGTCGCGGTGTCGATGCTCAGCTGAGCGCGCGTATGCCAGAGCGTGCCGTAGCGATCCGACGGATTGTAAGCGTTGTACCACTTACCTTCGGTACGAACCATGCCGCCGATCTTGAGGCAGGTTTCGGTGCCCGGAATGAAGAAGTAGCCGGCACCGTAGGCGTCGCAGATGCGAACGTATTCCAGCGGCTCGGGCTCGGCAGCGACGATCGCGTCGGCTGCGTGCGCGCCGGATACTGCTGCCAGGGCAGCAGCGGAGCCGAGAAGAAGGCTCTTGATATTCATAAAAACTCCAATCCAATATAGATTGGGCACAGGCATTCGCGCCGAAAATCGACGTGCCTTGACCCTATCCCTGTTAAAACCCCGACTCGGGAGAAGCAGGCCCCACCCGCTTCTGATCGTTATTAAAGCCCAATTACTGTAAAGTTATATGATATATTTTTTCCAAGATTGGTTTTTCGTGGTTTTTAAATTTAAGTTGCATGAAAGTCACATCTACAAATGTAGATAGTAAGTCATGCAGAATATTGGCTGCGTAATAGTCATCTCAAGATATGAATTCACGCGTGCCCGGATTTCATTCGTCTTGCGGATACTTTGAGATGAGGCAAGCCGATACCGGCGACAGGTCGCCATGCCGTGGTCATGACTGGCTGACGGCGAGCGAGCATTTCAAGGAAATGGGGATTGGCTGCTTTTAGTAAGATATCGGCGGCTTGGAGGCCGAAACGACGAGCTTGCTCAGCATGGAGCCGATCATGATGCCCCAGAGGCCACTGGTCATGCCGACGATGAGATCGAGCGTCGAACCGTAATCGCCGTTTGCCAGGAAATGCGAAACGGAAAGCGCCAGCACGCTGCCGATCATCAGGAGGCAGGTGAAGGAGGGCGATTGCGGATAGGCGAGACGGGCGAGCATGCCCGCTATGCAGAGCGCACCGGCGCGAAAAATGTCGAAGGGATTGCCGAAAGCAGCCTGCCAATTGAGGTGGGCAAGCGTTACGCCGATGAGCGCCGCGATGTAGGTCCAGGCAATAATCTTCAAAAACCGGTCTGATATCATGGGGATATGATATAGCAGCGGCGAATTCAAACGCCAGCCTCGCGCTATCGCCAAGCGCGTCCGGGCGCCTTTTCGGCGCGCACATTTTATGTGGTTGCGAAATATTCTGTTGCGATGCGGTAAGGTTTTTGGCGCTTCTCGGCCTTCGATTTGCCTTCTTGCTATGCCGCAACAGGCAGGTAAGACCGGCAGGGGCGAGCCCCGCCGGCCACCGAAACCGCCGCGAGCCGCTTCGCTTTCCTTCGAACTGCGAAATCGCTCTATCCCTTTGTTTTTACGGGGTTCCGCACGGAAACCCCGGCATGCCTCTTTCCTGGACCTGCCCTAGGCATTCGCGGCGCAAAGGGGCTTTTCGTCTGGTTGCGACGGTCTTGATCTTCGGGGTCGACATTTGGCGATGCCCGGCCAAGGAAGGAAAAGACGACAACGGCCGTGATGACCGTAATGGCGGTCAAAAGCCAAAGCAGCGCACCGAAGGCGTGGCTGTAACCCTGAACGAGCGCGTCGTGTGCGATCGCCGGTACCGCCAATGCCGCGGCCGCAAGATTTCCTGTCACGAGCCGTTGCGCGGCGGTTGAGGCGTGCTCGCCTGCCGAGGCTCCGAGGTTCGACCGGATGAGCGCGGAGAGGACGGCACTGACGATGGCAAGCGCCACACCTTCGCCGGCGACGCGGGTGGTGCTGAAGATGCCGGTTGCCATGCCGGCCCGCTCCTTGGGAACGACACTGACCGCGAGACCATCCATGAGACCCCAAGGCAGGCTGATGCCGATGCCGATCGTCAGCAGCGGGCCGATCAGCGCGGAAGGCGCCGAATTCGTGGCGAAATGGCCGAGCCAGAACAGACCTGCCGCCGAGACGAGAAGCCCGGTGCCGCAGATCGTCGCCGCGCTGAACCAGCGGGTCAGAAGGCCGGCAACGATCGGCAGGATGAGCAGCGGCGCCGAGAGTGCGACCATCATCCGCCCGGCTGCAATCTCGCTCATGCCCTCGATGCCGACGAAGCGCACCGGCAGCAGGATCAGCAGTACGACGAACGCATAGGCAGGGGCTGCCGCCAGCAACTGCACGCCGACGAAGCGCGGATAGCGAAACAGGCTGAGGTCCAGCATGGGCCGCCGGACAACACGCTCGATGATGCCGAAGACGATAAAAAGCAACGCGGCGCCAAGCAGCAGGGCGATGACGAGCGCATCGCTCCAGCCGGTTTCCGGCGCGCGCAGCACGCCGTAGGTGAACAGCGTCAAGGCCAGCGTGAAGCTCAGTGCGCCGGGCCAGTCAAGGCCGGCGGCTTCCGGATTGCGGGACTCGCGCAGGAAAGGGGCTCCGAGACCAAGGGCAAGCAATGCCAGCGCCACCACCAGGATAAAGATCGAGGGCCAGCCGAAGGCATCGATCAGCAGCCCGGATGCTATCGGCCCGAAGGCGAGACCGACGCCGAAGCTGGAGCCGACGATGCTGAAGGCTCTCATGCGGGCCGTACCCTCGAATTCCTGGGCGAGCGACGCCATGCCGCCGGAAAAGGCGGCTGCGGCGCCGAGGCCCTGCAGCGCCCGCAGCAGGTCGAACCAGACGATATCGCTTGCCAGTGCCAGGCCGGCTGAAAACAGTGCGAAGCAGCCGGTGCCGGTCAGGAAGACGCGCCGGCGGCCAAAACTGTCCGCCAGTGCGCCAGCCGCCATCAGGCAGTTTCCGAAGGTCAGCATGAAAGCATTCGTCACCCAGTTCAGGGCGATCGGGCTGCCGCCGAGCGTCCGGCCGATGGCCGGCAAGGCAACGGCGGGTCCGGTAAATGTAAGCGGCATCGCCGCTGCAGCGCAGCAGACGGCGACGAGGACGAAGAATTTCTCGGTCGCGCTTGCGACCTTTTTCTCAGGTGAGGTCATCGGATTACCGTTCGGTTTGAGCAAGGGGAAGGCCGCGGGCTGTAGTGGGAGCGGCTTGACCCAAAAAGTCGCCACCCGCAGCTTTCGAATGACCGAAGCAAGATAGATTTGCTGCAATCGAATGATAATGGCGCTATAATTCCATAGATACCGGAATAAAATTCTCGAATGGGATATGGATATGGATCGCTTGAGCGGCCTGACGGCCTTTGTTCGCACGGCGGATCTCGGCAGCTTCGCAGCCGCCGGGCGCGTGCTTGGTCTTTCGGCCTCCGCCGTCGGCAAGGCAGTCAGCAATCTGGAACGTCAGCTTGGCGTCCGCCTGCTGCAGCGCTCCACCCGCAGCATCCGGCTGACGGAGGAGGGGCGGCTTTTTCACGAACATTGCCGGCGCGTGCTCGACGATCTCGACGACGCACAGGCCTCTCTTGCGCATGCGGTCGCGGTGCCGCGCGGGCGGCTGCGCGTCAGCGTGCCCATTGTCAGCTATCATTTCCTGCTGCCGGTGGTGCCGGAATTCCTGGCCCGCTATCCGGATGTCGAACTCGATATCGATTTCAACGACCGCATCGTCGACATGATCGAGGAGGGGGTCGATGTCGCGATCCGCAGCGGCGACCTGCCGGATTCACGGCTGATATCGCGCACGCTGCGTCCGTTCCAGATGCTGCTCTGCGCCGCGCCAAGCTATATCGAGCAGTTCGGCCTGCCCGATTGCCCGCGTGCGCTCAACGAGCATCATGCCGTCAGATTTCGGTTTCCCAACAGCGGCAAGCTGCAGGATTGGCCGCTGACCATGCCGGAGGCCGAACCGGACCTGCGCATGCGGACGGCTTTTTCCTGTAACAACATGGAGGCTGTTCGCGGCGCGACGGTCGCCGGCCTCGGTATCGGCTGCATGCCGGATTTCCTCGTGCGCAGCACGCTTGCGGAGGGAAGGCTGAGAACCGTTCTCGACGATTTCATCGACGAGCCGGGCCATTTCCATCTGCTCTGGCCGTCCAATCGCCACATGTCGCCCAAGGTCCGCGTATTTGTCGATTTCCTGAGCGAGCGGCTCTTTGCAAAGAGCTGCGAAGTTTTACCGGGCGCAACCGCCATTTAAGCAAGAGAGCCGGTGCCCGGCCTGCGGCGAGGGTGGCGCACAGCCGGAATAGTTCAAATTGCCTTCGGCAATCAGGCCGAACGGCACTCGTCTTGACGCAGCAATCAGCAAACAGAAGAGAAGGCGGCTGAGCCGTGGCCGCCGCCTTCTTCTTCAGAGTCAGATGTAAAAGCGATCAGATGTCGCTCGCCGCATTCGCCCAGATTTCCGCGGCCTGTGCGGCCGTCACCCGTCGCACATCCGTCTCGTCGCGGCGGCTGGCGAAGAGCTCGCTGGCCATGATCTGCTCGGCAAGATCGGCCGGCAGGGACAGGAGAACACGCTGGCCATCCTTGTGGATACCGCCGACATCGGTGCGCTTGCCGGTGATCATGCCGCCGGCAACCGTATTGTTGCTCTCGGGGTCGATCAGGATGAAGGAGCCGGTCGAACGGTTCTGCTCATAAGGGTCGAAGATGGCGCTCTCATCGAAGGTCAGGCGAACCTTGCCGATGGCGTTCATCCAGAGCGCTTGCGCCGGTGCCCAGGCGCCTGTCTTCAGCTCAAGCTGGGCTATCGGCTGCACCTGCACGCGCTGGCGGCGGCTGCCGCTCTTCAGCCAGTAGCGCTTGCCGGGTTCGATGCCTTCCGGCTGCAGCGCCACGATCTGGGCATCGAAGGTGAGGCCCGTCTGCGGCTGGCTGTCGATGGCGACGATCATGTCGCCGCGCGACACGTCCACCTGGCGATCGAGAACGAGCGTGATCGCATCTCCTGCGACCGCCGCGTTGCGTACGAGATCAAAGGTGACGATCTTCGAGACATTGGCGACCATGCCGGACGGCAGGATCATGACACTGTCTCCCGGCTTCACCGAGCCGCCCGCAACCGTGCCCTGATAGCCGCGAAAGCTTTCGCCGGGGCGGGAGACACGCTGCACCGAGAGACGGAAGCCAACAGTCTGCGCCGAGCGCACGGTCGCCAGCTCCAGCGTCTCGACCAGCGTCGGGCCATTGTACCAGGGCATGGCGGCCTGCCCGGAATAGACGACATTTTCGCCCTTCAGAGCCGACATCGGGATGGCCGTGATCTGCTTGACGCCGAGCGACAGCGCGAATTCGCGGAATTCGTTGGAAATCTTCTCGAAACCGGCGCGATCGTAATTCGTCAGGTCGATCTTGTTGACGGCCAGCACGAACTGCTTGATGCCGAGCAGCGAGGCGATCGTCGCGTGCCGCCGGGTCTGTTCGAGAATGCCCATGCGCGCATCGACCAAAAGCACGGCGAGATCGGCGGTCGACGCGCCGGTTGCCATGTTGCGGGTGTACTGCTCATGGCCGGGCGTGTCGGCGACGATGAAGGAGCGCTTGTCGGTCGAGAAATAGCGATAGGCGACATCGATGGTGATGCCCTGCTCGCGCTCGGCCTGCAGGCCGTCGAGCAGCAGTGCGAAGTCGGGAAGGCCGAGATCGTTCTGCTTGCCGGTGGAGTCGCGCTGCAATGTGGCGGCCTGGTCTTCCTTGACGGCCTTGGTATCCCAGAGAAGTCGGCCGATCAGCGTCGACTTGCCGTCGTCGACACTGCCGCAGGTGATCAGGCGAAGCGGGCGCGAGTCGCGAAGAGCCCTGGCCGGTTCGGCAGCAGGCCCAGCCGTGGGCACTGCGACGACGTTTGCGTTTACGGTCATCTCAGAAATATCCTTCGCGCTTCTTCTTTTCCATGGAGCCGGACTGGTCGCGGTCAATCGCGCGGCCCTGGCGTTCGGAAACCGTGGCGATTTCCAGCTCTGCAATAATGTCTTCCAGCGTCGTCGCCGTCGAACGGATCGCACCCGTCAGCGGGAAGCAGCCGAGCGTGCGGAAGCGGATGAGTTCCTCGCGCTTGGTCTCGCCCGGCAGCAGTTCCAGCCGCGGGTCGGCGGCCATGATCATCATGCCGTCACGCTCGACGATCGGGCGCCTTGCCGCGAAATAGAGTGGCACGATCGGGATGTCTTCGGCCTGGATGTAGCGCCAGATATCCACTTCGGTCCAGTTGGAGAGCGGGAAGACGCGCACGCTCTCGCCCTTGCGGATCTGGCCGTTATAGACGTTCCAGAGTTCCGGGCGCTGGTTGCGCGGGTCCCAGCGATGGTCCGGCGTGCGGAAGGAATAGATGCGTTCCTTGGCGCGCGAGGCTTCCTCGTCGCGGCGGGCGCCGCCGAAAGCGGCATCGAACTGGCCGGCATCGAGCGCCTGACGCAGCGCCTCGGTCTTCATGATGTCGGTGTAGCGGGCCGAGCCATGGGTGAAGGGCGTGATGTTCTCAGCCTTGCCGCGCGGATTGATGTGCTCGATCAGATCGAGATCGTACTTTTTCACGATCTCGTTGCGGAAGGTGATCATCTCGGCGAATTTCCAGCCGGTGTTCACATGCAGCAGCGGGAAGGGGACACGGCCGGGGTAAAAGGCCTTGCGCGCCAGATGCAGCAGCACCGACGAGTCCTTGCCGATCGAATAGAGCATGACGGGACGCTCGAATTCGGCCGCAACCTCGCGGAAGATATGGATCGCTTCGTTTTCCAGCGCTTTCAGATGCGGATCGAGCGGCGGCTTGACGCTTTGCGGATTGGAAATTTCCGTATCCGTACGGCTATCGGGCATTGATGACTCCAGAACTTTCAAATGTCCGGCTAGAGCTTGGCCGGAAAGAATGGATGCGTTGGCTCCCGGTTGATCGGCGGCGTGCGGGACGCGCTTCTGATCGGTGCCGGGAACCGGCGGGTGTTTCATTGGGCTGCTGCGGCGCCTTCTTCATGGACATGCAGGCCGCATTCGCGCTTTTCGTCATTTTCCCACCACCAGCGGCCGGCACGTTCCGGCTCGCCCGGCTTGATGGCCCGGGTACACGGTTCACAGCCGATCGAAGGATAGCCGCGCGCATGCAGCGGGTTCACCGGAACGCTGTTGTCGGCGACGTAGGCGCGGATGACATCGATGTCCCAATCGGCCAGCGGGTTGATCTTGATCAGGTTGCGCTCCGGATCGAACTCGGCGAAGGGCGTATCCGCGCGGTTGGCGGATTGGCCCCGCCGCAGGCCGGTGATCCAGATGCTGGCACCCGAAAGCGCGCGCGCAAGCGGCTTGAGCTTGCGCACGCCACAACAGGCATGCCTAGCTTCTATGCTTTCATAGAATCCGTTCAGACCGTATTTTTCCGCGTATGCGTCGATATCGGTCTGTTCCGGCTCGTAGCTGACGATGCGGATGTCGTACTGGCTTTCTGTTTCGTCGATCAGGGCGAGCGTTTCGGGGAAAAGGCGTCCGGTCTGCAGGGTCGCGACTTCGATGGGCAGGCGATGATTGCCGATCTCTGCCGTGATCACCTGATCTTCTATTCCAAGGGAAGTCGTGAACACGGCCCGGCCGCCAAGGCCGGCGACGAGCGACAGACGGCCCGCAAGATCGAGCGAGGCGAGCTGGCTGTTGAGCGTCGCGGCGTCTTCAATAAGGGTGATGGCAGTCATGGGGGATCCTGTCCTGATAGTGCGCGGAGTATCGCAGTTCGCAGGGATGGCGGACAGAAAAATAGATTTCGAAAGGAAGCGGATGGAGAGTAAATATCTCCATGAAGCGGCGCCGATAAGGAAAAGCGACCGCCTCGGCTGTTAACCAAGGCATTTCGCCACCGCAGGCGGCTCTTCGGAAGCGCTTGATATGGCTGGCCATGCTTAAGCGCTTGCTTTAATGTCTATAGAAATAGTAGAGTTACACATAGCTTGTCAAATGGAAATCGGAAGTGATGGTCAAAATGATGCGTGTGCGCGGATTTTGGGCTAAACTACCGGCATAAAGGCAAAGAACGAAAACAAGTCTGGGTTGCCAGCGTTTTCCAACGTTGCGCGATTGGTGTGACCACTCTCGAATCGGTCGGGGACGAAGGCCGAGGAATTCTGAAACGATCCGGCTGAATCGTTTGGCCGAGCGTATCGCATGTGTGTGTGAAGCGGTTCGAAATGATTACTCAGAAAGCAAAATATGCGCTGCGGGCGCTATCGGCACTGGCCCAATCAGCGACAGGCGAGCCGATGATGATTTCCGATATCGCGGCGCAACAGAACATTCCGAAGAAATTCCTGGAACAGATCCTCCTCGACCTGAAGCATCAGGGCATCGTGATCAGCCGCCGCGGAAAGCAGGGCGGCTATCTCCTGCGCAAACCGGCCAATGAGATCACCTTCGGCGAAATCCTGCGCGTCATCGACGGCCCGCTGGCGCCGCTGCCGTGTCTGTCTCTCACCGCCTATCGTCGTTGCGACGATTGTGACGGTGAGCAGACCTGCGAAATCCGCCATGTCTTTGCCCGGGTAGCGGATGCGACCCGCAAGGTCCTCTTCTCGACGACGATTGCCGATGCGATCGCCCGGCCGGAAGGCGCCGAAGTCACCAGGCTCCTGGCATAGGGCCGCTTCGAAAGTCGCGGACGCGGCATTTCTGACGCAATTCCGTACTTACGGAATTGCCCTGCCTTCTTGCTTTGCAGCGATTGCGGACGGAAAGGCGCTGCCGCTCTGTGGGGATTGCTCCAATCGGTTCGGCTGCGCTTTGGCGCTCAGCCGGCGGCGTGCTCCTCGCCGCCTTCTTTCTCCATGGCTCGCCGGGCGCGGATCGCCGCGGCAATGAAGACGCGGGAAAGCCCGTGATACAGGGGCTCGCGCGACAGCAGCCGGGAGGTCACGTAGCCGATCATCGATACCGCCATGATCGGGATGACGGCCTGGTGGTCGCCTGTCATTTCCAGGATGATGACGAAGGCGGTCATCGGCGCCTGGACCACGCCGGCGAAATAGCCGGCCATGCCGAGGATTGCCGCAAGTGCCACGCCGCCGCCGACAAGCGTCCCGACCGTGCTGCCGAAGCCGGCGCCGACGGCGAGCGATGGTGCGAAGATGCCGCCGGGAATGCCCGAAATCATCGACAGGAAGCTTGCCAGCAGCTTCTCGATGAAGAACAGCATCGGCAGGGCGTGGCCTTCCACCGCGCCGCGAGCCTGCTCGTAGCCGGTGCCGAAGGTCTGGCCGCCGGAGAACACGCCGATGGCGGCCACGACGAGGCCGCAGAGACCTGCCAGGATCAGCATCCTGCCGAGCGGCTGCGGCTGCGCCCAGCGGCGGATGCGGATGCCGGCGTAGAGCGCCAGCCCGCTGAAGGTGGCGCCGAGCGCACCGCCGCCGACGCCGCAGATCAGCATGACGACCCAGTCGCGAAACATCGTCGGCGCGACATCGGCCGTGCCGAAATAGTTGTAGCTGCCGGAAAGGCCGAGGGCGGCAAGGCCGGACAGGATGACGGCCGTCAGCACCAGCCCATTGGCGCGGGACTCATAGGTGCGGCTCATCTCCTCGATGGCAAAGACGATGCCGGCGAGCGGCGTGTTGAAGGCGGCGGCGATACCGGCGGCGGAACCGGCGAGGATCAGCCCCTTTGCCTGCGCCATGCCGCCGAAGCGGGCGACCGCCAGCATGAAGGAAGCGCCGACCTGGACCGTCGGTCCCTCGCGGCCGATCGAGGCGCCGCTGAAAAGGCCCAATATGGTCAGCACGATCTTGCCGAAGGCAAGCCGGAGCGACAGCAGTTTCGTGCGGTCCTCGTCATGATGCAGGTGCCGCGCGGCAATTGCCTGCGGGATGCCGCTCCCTTGCGAATTGGGAAACAGCGTCGCTGCGAGATAGGCTGACAGCACGAAGCCGAGGGGGGTGAGCAGCAACGGCAGCAGCCACGTCCATTCGCCCGATTGGGTCACGCCTGTAAAGGCACGCTGCGCCAGATCCGCAGCCTTGGCAAAGCCGACGCTGATCACGCCAATCGCCAGAGCCCCCGTCCAGAACACCAATCTTGGCCGCCAGAGATTGAAAGACCCCCAGATCACACGGGAACGGCGGAGTAGCTTGGACTTGCGGTAGATAGGAGGCATATGACTTGTGACCGGCAGATTGGTGGACGGGTATTTCGGACTCTGTTCGAGCAATCTGCTTAAAAACGATGTCTTAAGATAGTCACACTGTCTTACAGAGCTTCACTTTACTGCCCGTCTCATTGCGCCGACCGTGCCGCCACGTCAACCAGTTAAGGGCGATGAACCGTACCGATCCTACCGATCGCTCGTCTCCCATCGCGGGTTGATCCACGGTTCCTGGTTCGAGCGCGCCAGCCTCGGCTTGCCGAGGATATGGTCGGCCGCCTTTTCGCCTGTCATGATCGAAGGGCCGTTCAGGTTGCCGTAGGTGACGTGCGGGAAGATCGAGCTGTCGGCGACGTGCAGGCCGTCGACGCCGATGACGCGGGTGTCGGGATCGACGACCGCCATAGGGTCGTCCTTCGCGCCCATCCTGCAGGTGCCGCAGGGGTGATAGGCGCTTTCCAGATGCTCGCGCAGGAAAGCGTCGATCTCATCGTCGGTCTGGACGTTTGCGCCCGGCTGGATCTCCGCGCCGCGATAGTCGTCGAAGGCTTTCTGCCCGAAGATTTCGCGGGTAAGGCGCACGCAATGGCGGAACTTCTCCCAATCCTCCGGATGGCTCATATAGTTGAAGCGGATCACCGGATCGGCCTTCGGGTCGGAAGAGCGCAGCGTCACGTTGCCGCGCGATTTCGACAGGTTGTAGCCGACATGCACCTGGAAACCATGGCTCTTGGCAGCCGCCTTGCCGTCATAGCTGATGGCGACCGGCAGGAAGTGATACTGGATGTCGGGCTGCTTGACGCCCGGTGCCGAGCGCAGGAAGGCGCAGGCTTCGAACTGGTTGGACGTGCCGAGCCCCTTCTTGAAGAACAGCCATTGCGCTCCGGCGATGCCCTGCATGTACCAGGGCAGCCAGGAATAGAGCGACACCGGCTTCAGGCTCGTCTGCTGGAAATAGAATTCCATGTGGTCCTGCAAGTTGGCGCCGACGCCGGGCCGGTCGACCTTCACCTCGATGCCCATGTCGCGCAGATGCTGACCCGGTCCGATGCCCGAAAGCATCAGCAGCTTCGGAGAGTTGAACGAGGAGGCGGAGATGATGACCTCGCGGTTCGCCCTGATCACCCCGACCTTGCCGTCGCGCTCGACCTCGACGCCGGTTGCGCGGCCGTTTTCGATCATGACCTTGCGGGCGAAGCAGCGGATGAGTTTCACGTTCGGCCGTTTCAGGGCCGGCTTGAGATAGGCCGTCGCCGCAGACCAGCGCCGGCCCATCCAGGTCGTCTGCTCCATCAGGCCGAAACCTTCCTGCTTCCTGCCGTTATAATCCTCCGTTGCCTCGAAGCCCGCCTGCTTGCCGGCTTCGATGAAGGCATGAAAGAGCGGGTTGCGGGCGTCGCCACGGCGCACATGCAGCGGGCCATCGGTGCCGCGCCAGCCCTCTTCGCCGCCATGCGAATGCTCCATCCGTTTGAAATAGGGCAGCACGTCGGCATAGGCCCAGCCTTGCGCGCCGAGCTCTTCCCAGCGGTTGAAGTCCTCGGCATGGCCGCGCACGTAGACCATGCCGTTGATCGATGAGGAACCGCCGATCACCTTGCCGCGCGGCGCGGTGATGCGGCGGTTGTTGAGCTGCGGCTCGGGCTCGGAGAGATAGCCCCAATTATAACGGTCCATGCTCATCGGCCAGGCAAGGGCTGCCGGCATCTGGATGAAGGGGCCGAAGTCGCTGCCGCCGAACTCCAGCACGATGACTGAATGCTTGCCGTCCTCCGACAGGCGGTAGGCCATGGCGGAGCCGGCCGAGCCCGAGCCGACGATGACGAAATCTGCCTGTTCCATGTCTATCTCCCTGTGGCCGCCCCGATCCTTCGAGGCCCACCTTTGGCGGGCACCTCAGGATGAGGCGGGTCATCGTCCGAGTTTGCGGTTGGTCACTCTCGACCTCACCCTGAGGCGCGCTGCAAGCGGCCTCGAAGGGCGAGGCTGAGCCCCGAGATTGCGTCAATAAGGCGCCTGCACCGGCCCCATGCCGACATAGACGGTCTTCAGTTCCGAATAGTGCTCCAGCGCCGCCAGCGAATTCTCGCGGCCGAAGCCGGATTGCTTGGAGCCGCCGAAGGGGATTTCGACCGGGCAGAGGTTATAGGTGTTGATCCAGAGCGTGCCGGCCTCGAGCTGGTCGACGACGCGGTGGGCGCGGGTGAGGTCGGCGGTGAAGACGCCGCCGGAGAGACCGAATTCGGTGGCGTTGGCGCGGGCGACCACTTCGGCCTCGTCATCGAAATCGAGAACGCACATGACCGGCCCGAAGATCTCCTCGCGGGCGATCGTCATGTCGTCGGTGACGTCGGCAAAGACGGTCGGCTGGATGTAGTAGCCTTCGCCGGAGACATTGTTCGGGATGCCGCCGCCGGCAACGAGCGTCGCGCCCTCGGCCTTGCCCTTTTCGATATAGGCGAGCACCTTTTCGCGCTGCGCCCAGGACACCATCGGACCGATCTGCGTTGCCTCGTCCATCGGGTCGCCGATGAGCATGGCTTCGGTGCGGGCCTTCAGGCGCTTCAGGAATTCGGACTTGATCTTGCGGCTGACGAAGACACGGGTGCCGTTCGAGCAGACCTGTCCGGTCGAATAGAAGTTGCCGAGCATGGCGCCGCCGATGGCGCTGTCGATATCGGCGTCGTCGAAGACGATGAGTGGCGACTTGCCGCCGAGTTCCATGGTGACGTGCTTGAGGTTGCCGGCGGCCGAAGCCGCCACCTTGCGCCCCGTCGGCACCGAGCCGGTCAGCGATACCTTGGCAACGTCGGGATGATTGATGAGCAGCGGACCGGTTTCGCGGTCGCCCTGGATGACATTGTAAAGGCCCTTCGGCAGGCCGGCCTCGATGAGGATCTCGGCAATCTTCAGCGCGCCGAGCGGCGTGTTTTCCGAAGGCTTGAACACCATGGCGTTGCCGGCGACGAGGGCAGGAGCGCCCTTCCAGCAGGCGATCTGCTGCGGATAGTTCCATGCGCCGATGCCGACGCAGACGCCGAGCGGCACGCGCTTGGTATAGGCGAAATCGCCGCCGAGCGGAATGTAGGAGCCGTTGAGGCCGGCTGCCGCGATGCCGCCGAAGAATTCGAAGCTGTCGGCGCCCGAGGTCGGATCGGCGACGATGGTTTCCTGGATCGGCTTGCCGGTGTCCAAGGTCTCCAGCTCGGAAAGCTCGCGGTTACGCTCGCGCATGATATCGGCCGCCCGCTTCAGGATGCGGCCGCGCGCCGTCGGGCTCATGGCCGCCCATTCCGGCTGCGCCCGCTTGGCCGCGGCGATCGCCTTCTCGACGATATCAGGCGTCGCCGCGTGCAGGCGCGCGATTACCTCGCCGGTCGCGGGATAGATGCTTTCGATAACGGTGCCGTCGGTGTCCTCGACATATTCGCCGTCGATGAAATGCGAGGCTTTCGGTTGTGCGCGCATTATAGAACCCTCAATTCTTCGTAGGACACCATGACATGCTCTTGAAAAGCAGGCCGCTCGGTCAGGTTTTGGTAGTAGCGCTGCAGCCGCGGGTGGGCAGGGCGCTGGATGTCGATGTCGAAATAGCGATAGAGAACGTGCCCGAACTGGATATCGGCGAGCGTCAGATTATCGCCGGCAAGGAAGCGATGCCGTCCGAGCTGCGCCTCGGCGATATCAAGCTTTGCTCCGAGCGTGGCGATAGCTGCGCGGATCGCCGCCTCGTTGCGCAGGGCGGCGGCGGTGCGTACGACGCGCCAGAATACCGGCCCGGTGAAATTCAGGGCAATGTTGATCTTGGCCCACTCCGTCCACATGTCGATCCGGGCGCGGCGACGGGCGTCCTTCGGCCAGAAAGCATCGTCGCCATATTGGGTAGCGAGATAGCGCAGGATGGCGCCCGTTTCCCATAGCGGCTCGCCATCGTCCTCGCGCAATACCGGAACCGTGCCGTTCGGATTCATCGCCAGGAATTCAGGCGTGTCGTTGACGCCATATGTGAAACCGGCATCGATGCGCTCATACGCCAGGCCGAGTTCGCCGACGCACCACATCAGCGCCTGCACGTTGGATGACGATTTGCGGCCCCAGACGGTCAGCATGGCTCTCAGCCTTCCAGCGCGTTCAGATGGGCGGTCAGGTAGTCTTCGGTCAGTGCGATCGATGCTTCGGTGCTGATCGGCGCGGATCTGAGGCTCTGGCGGATATAAAGCCCGTCGATCATGGCAGCCGCGCCCTCGGCGATGCGTTCGGCGTCACCGACCGGGCACAGGGCCTTGAGATTGGCGACGAGGTTCGAATGCAGGCGGCGTGCATAGATGACGAGGAATCGGCGCGTCTCTTCCGAGCGCTGCGCTTCGGCATAGAAGGCAAGCCAGGCGGCGATCGTCTCCGGCGCGAATTGATCGGCCTGAAAACTGACGCGGATGACGGCGGAGAGCTTTTCGCGGGGCGTCCTCGCGGCCCGGAGCGCCGTCACGACGCTGTCGCGCAGCCGCTGTAGATGCACACGGACGGTCTCGATCAGCAACTGTTCCTTGCTGCCGAAATAATGATGCGCAAGAGCGGGGGAAACACCGGCCTCCTTGGCGATTTCGGACATGGTGACGGTCAGCGAGCCGTGATCGCCGATCACGCGCATCGCGGCATCCACCAGCGCTTTGCGGCGCACCGGCTCCATTCCGACTTTCGGCATGCGTCAATCTCCCAGGGCTTGCGGCGAGTGTATTATTGATTGACTGATCAATCAATAAAAATCGTCGCGCGGCAATCCGGGGCAAAAAATCCGCAACCTCTTTCCGAGGCGTGTTTCTGTGCCATACTTCCCGGGAGGAGGAGGTACAGTCATGGTCGATATTCTTGAGGACGTTCCGCCGTCGGCAATACGCGGCAAATGGGGCTGGTTTGTCGGGCTCGGCATAGTGCTGCTGATCTGCGGCGGTCTCGCCCTTGGCAATCTGTTCATCGCCACGGTAGCTTCGGTCTATTATGTCGGCATGCTGATGCTGATCGGCGGCATCGTGCATCTGGCCCATGCGTTCCAGGTGAAGGGGTGGGAGCACATCCTGTTCTGGGTGCTCAGCGGCCTGCTTTATACGCTTGCCGGCATCCTTGCCTTTGCCAACCCGTTGCTGGCGTCCGAGGCATTGACCCTGTTCCTCGCCATCGCACTGCTGATTGCCGGCACGTTTCGTGTCTGGGTCGGCCGCAAGCTGAAGCCGGAGCGCGGCTGGGTGTGGATCGTCATCAGCGGCCTTGCGACCGCCGTCGCCGGTATCGCCATCGCGGTCGGCTGGCCGGTCAACAGCCTCTGGATCCTCGGTCTTTTCCTGGCCTTCGATCTGATCTTCCAGGGCTGGACGCTGGTGGCCTTCGGCCTCGTGCTGAGGCGGTAGGCGATCTCCCGAAAGGGGTAACGCACTGCTACTTTTTGACAAGGAGCGTGAGCGGCGCTACTCTTTACGTCTCTGTCGTGCGAGGCGGAGCGGCGTTGAGTTGTAACGACAGTACCTTCATCTGGAAGCACGCATGTCCGAAGGGCACGCAGCGAAGGCATCGGCCGGAACCGTGAGAACATGCTTCCAGCCGAATTTCCGCCGAACGACGTCAAGGGAGGAATATCATGCCGATGGTAACGGTTTCCATCTCTCCGCTTCAGGCCGCCGGCATTCGTGCCGCGGTCGATACCGGCACTTACGCTTCGAGCAGCGAAGTCGTGCGGGAGGCCCTGCGCATGTGGGATGCGGCCCGCAAGCGCGGTGACGTTTGCGATGTGCCGCATGCCGCCAACGATGGCGGAGACGCGGCAAGGAGCGGCCGTTGCGTGGCCGACATGTTCGCGGATTACGAGGCCGAGAGACACTCGCAGAACTAGAGCGGTTCCTCGTTTCACGGAATCGATGAACCGCTCTATCCCTTTGTTTTTACGCGATTCCGGACGGAAAATCGCTGCGCACTTTTCCTGGAATTGCTCTAGCCCTGATTTTCACTGGTGCCGGCGGCGGCTCCCACGTATTCGGCGGCATTTCGTCCCGACGAATGGTTAACATTGCTTTACCATTCATGAAACTTTCACATGCGGGAAAGGTTTCGTTGACGCTTGTGGCGCATCCTGGGTCGAAAACGCGGTAAATCCAAAGTTTTACTCAAATAAATTAGTTCAGAAATCCGCAAGTGGAGATGGGCATGCCCCTGACTGCCGCAGTCGAGGCCGGTGTATTGCGTCGGTATGCCAGCGACCAGATTGTCACTCTCGCCAAACTCGTCATCGAAAATGCATTCCAGCCGATCGTAGAGGCCGGCACCGGTGCCGTTTTCGGTTATGAATCGCTGATGCGCGGGCAGGAGAGCATCGGGTTCAACAGCCCGATCGATATCCTCGACGAGGCCGAGCGCACCGGCCAGCTTCTCGGGCTGGAGCAGATGGTCACGAGCCGGGCGCTGGCGAAGTTCGCCACGCTGCCCAACCTCGGCTCGGCGACGCTTTTCCTCAATCTGGATGTCCGGCTGATTCCGCAGGGCGCATTCCTGCTCGACGGCTTGCTGCAACACATGCGGAAGGCCGGCGTTGCACCATCCTCCGTCTGCTTCGAATTCTCCGAGCGCTTCGACAATACCAGCGTGCCCGAATTTGCCGCGCTGGTTGCCAGAATGCGCAATGCCGGCTTCAAGCTCGCCATCGACGATTTCGGCGTCGGCCATGGCGAGATGAAGCTCCTCTCCGATTATCCGGTCGACTACCTCAAGATCGATCGGCATTTCGTCGTCGATATCGATCGCAGCGCCCGCAAGCGCCATATTCTCAGGAATCTCGTCAATATCGCCCATGTTCTCGGCACGCGCGTCATCGCCGAGGGCATCGAGACCGAGGCGGAGTTCCTTACCTGCCGCGAATTCGGCGTCGATCTCGTCCAAGGCTGGTTCATCGCCCGTCCGACCGTGTTCGTCAACGAACTCAAGCCGAGCTTTCCGCACCTGCAGGATCTCGGCAAGACGGAGCGCAACAGCCAGTCGCTCGATGAAATCCTCATCCGCAAGCAGATCGAGGTGCTGCCGACCATTCGCGAGAGCGACAGCATCGACAGCGTCTTCGAGCTTTTCCGCCGCAATCCGCGCCGCGCCTATTTCCCGGTCGTCAATGCCAATGACGAGCCGCGCGGCATCATCCACGAGTATCAGCTGAAGGAATACATCTACCAGCCGTTCGGCCGCGATCTTTTGAAGAACAAGGTCTATGAGCGCTCCATCTCGCATTTCGTCGAGATGGCGCCGATCGTCGGCCTCGATTCGGACGCGGATACGCTGATGGCGATCTTCGCCAACATGGAAAGCAGCGATTGCCTGATCGTGACCGAAGGCACGCATTATGCCGGCATCGTTTCAGCCGCCTCGCTCATCAAGGTCATCAACGAGAAGCAACTGAAGATCGCTCAGGACCAGAACCCGCTGACCGGCCTGCCGGGCAATCGCGCCATCCACGATTTCATGCAGAATGCCGGCCGGGACGGCGACGAGATCAGGCATTTCTGCTATTGCGACTTCGATAATTTCAAGCCGTTCAACGATGCCTACGGCTTCCACCTCGGCGATCATGCGATTTCGTTGTTTGCGGCGCTGATGCGCCGCTATTTCTTTGCCGAGCGAAACTTTCTCGGCCATGTCGGCGGCGATGATTTCTTCATCGGCGTTACCGGCTGGAGCATGTCCGAACTTCGCGAGGTTCTGGACCGGCTGCTTGCCGATTTCCACGCCGATGTTCTCGAACTTTACTCGGCGGAGGATCGCGCCGCCGGGCGAATTCGCGGCCACGATCGCAGCGGCGCCGAAGCGGAGTTTCCGCTGATGCGCTGCTCCATCGGCATCCTGCAGCTGCTCGAGGGGCTGGTGATCGACAATATCAACCGTGTCAGCACCTCCATCGCAGGCATAAAGGCGAAGGCGAAGGAGAGCGCCGCCGGCGTCGCATTCCTCGGTTTGGCCGAGACGAATTGACGCCATTCCGCCAAGCCATCTTTTCAAGCGCGCTGCGCTAAACTATCTCCACTGCTTTGCTGGGAGAGGAGAGTGCGCCATGCCCTTGCCGTCTGAAATGCGTTTCGTGGATCTGCCGTCCTTCGGCGGGCCTGAAGTCATGACCATCGGCCGGAAGCCGTTACCGATCCTGAAGCCGGGCGAGATCCTCGTCCGCGTCGAGGCCGCCGGCGTCAACAGGCCGGATGTGGCGCAGCGTCAGGGCACCTATCCCCCGCCGAAGGAGGCGAGCCCGATCCTGGGTCTCGAAATCGCCGGCGAAGTGGTCGATGTCGCGCCCGGCGTCACGGAATTTTCGATCGGCAACAAGGTCTGCGGTCTCGCCAACGGCGGCGGCTATGCCGAATATTGCGCCCTGCCGGCCGGCCAGGCGCTTCGCTTCCCGAATGGCTACGACGCCGTGCGCGCGGCGGCAGTCCCCGAGACGTTCTTCACCGTATGGGCCAACCTCTTCCAGATGGCGGGCCTCACCGAAGGCGAAAGCGTGCTGATCCATGGCGGCTCCAGCGGCATCGGCACGACGGCGATCCAGCTCGCCCATGCTTTCGGCGCGACGGTCTATACGACGGCCGGCTCGCAGGAAAAATGCGAGGCGTGCGAGAAGCTCGGCGCGAAGCGGGCGATCAACTACAAGCAGGAGGATTTCGCCGAGGTCATCAAGGCGGAAACCGGCCACGGCGTCGACGTGATCCTCGACATGATCGGCGCCGCCTATCTGGAAAAGAACCTGGCCTCGCTTGCCCGCGACGGCTGCCTTTCCATCATTGCTTTCCTTGGCGGGGCCATTGCCGAGAAGATCAACCTTCAGCCGATCATGGTCAAGCGCCTGACCGTGACCGGATCGACCATGCGCCCGCGCACGGCCGAGGAAAAGCGTGCCATCCGCGACGATCTTCTCTCCCAGGTCTGGCCGCTGCTCGACGAGGGCATGGTTGCTCCCGTCATTCACAAGGTCTTTGCCTTTGACGATGTGATCGAGGCGCATCGGTTGATGGAAACCGGCGATCACATCGGCAAGATCATGCTGAAGCTGGCCTGATCGTGAAGGAAAGCGCAATGGCGACGAGGCCGGGCACCGCCATCAGGGCATAGAGCCAGGTCGCGGCCGAGAGGCCGCCGGCAATGCCGCCCGGATGCGTGAGGCCAGCGCCATTGGCGATGACGCCCGCGAGCGCCGCGCCGAACGCGCCGCCCAGCGATTGCGTCATCGAGATGGCGGCCGAAGCCTTGTCCTGCTCGGTTCTGCGGGTGATGCCGATGAGCTTGGTGACGAGATGCGCCCAGCCGAGGCCGACGCCGAACCCCATCAGAAACATGGCGGTCACGGCGGGCGCAAGCCTGGCGACGCCATCGAAAGGCGTCGTCGTCGCCAGGAACGGGATCAGCGACGCGGTTGCGGCGGTTTCCAGAATGCAGCCGGCGACAATGGCGATCGCGGCCTGCCTGCCGGAGAGCGACGCGCTGAAGAAGGCGGCGATCGTCCAGCCCAATGCGACCAGCGCGACCAGATAGCCCGAAACCAGGGGCGTGACGCCATGCAGTGTCTGCAGGAAATAGGGAATATAGATGTCGCTCGTCAGCACCATCATGGCTGCGAACATCGTCAGATAGAGGCGCGAGATGGGATTGCCGAGCATGGCCGCGCCATAGGGTAGCAGGCGCGTGTCGCTCTTGCGTTCGATTGCGACCATGATTGCGACGAGAACGATCGACGCTGCGATCAGCAGCGCCGTGTATGGTCCGTGTTCGACGGTGCTTGCAATGTTGACGACGAGGACCGCGGCCAGCAGCAGCGCGATCTGGATCAGCGGTGTCCTCGTATCCGCCCGATCGTCCGCGACATCAGGCAGCAGCCACCGCGTCGAAAACGCCATGATCACGGTCAGCGGCACGAGGATGAGGAATGCCTCGCGCCAAGCGCCTCCGGCGGCGAAGAGGCCGCCCAGCGTCGGTCCCAACACCGTTGCGACACCCCAGATCGCTGCGTAGAGCGTGGAAGCCTTGCGCCACAAGACTTCGGGATAGACGAAACGGATGAAGGCATAGGCAAGGCCGGACAGCATGCCGGCGCCATAGCCCTGGGCGGCGCGGCCGACCAGCAGCACCGGCATCATCGGTGCGACGGCACAGATGAGGCTGCCGGCGCCGAATGTGAGAGCCGCTGCGACATAGACGGCACGCAAGCCCATACCTTTTGGCCTTGTGGCGACCGTAATCGAGCCGAGCACGCCGGCCGCGACGAAGAGCGTCGTCATCCATGAGAACAGTTCGAGGCCGCCGATATCCCGGACGATGGAGGGAGCGATCGTGGCGGTGATGTAGGCCTCGACGGCATAGAGCGTGACGCCGCCACCGAGCATAAGCGTCGCCGGCAGGCATTTCGGCGAGAACAACGCAAAGACGGAAGAGGGCGGGGCGGGAGCGGTGTTTTCCATGCCGGACATCGGGCGATCCTCGGTATTTTCCCTGGCGGTTGATTATTTTCCAAGTTATAATTTGGAAAATTACACCGGCATCGTATTAAAACAAGAGAAAACTTGGAAAAATGCGTCAGTCACCTGCCAATCGAATTCTGATCCTGTTGAAAACCGAAGGGCCGCAACTGGCGCCGGCCATCGGCGATGCGCTTGGCATATCATCGGAGGCTGCCCGCCAGCAATTGACGAAGATGGCGGAGGAGGGGCTGGTCGAGCCGGTGGCGGAAGCCACGGCCGGCAGGGGCCGGCCACGGCAGTCCTGGCACCTGACGGTCGCCGGCAACAGGCAGTTTCCGGACGGTCACGCCGACCTGACCGCGACGCTGCTTGCGACCATGGTCAGCCAATTGGGGCAGGAGGCCGTCGATACCGTCATCTCCGCCCGCGAAACGGATACGCTCCGGCGCTATCGCAGCGAAATCGATCTCGAAGCCGATCTGCCCTCGCGCGTCGCGAGCCTGGCCGCCATCCGCACGCGGGAAGGCTATATGGCCGATCACTGGCAGGAGGATGACGGCTCGCTGATGCTGGTGGAAAATCATTGCCCCATCTGCGCCGCCGCATCTGCCTGCGCCGGCTTTTGCCGCTCCGAGCTGGAGACTTTCCGGCTGGTGCTCGGCGCGCAGGTCGAGCGGGAGGAGCACATCCTGCGCGGCGCGAGGCGCTGTGCCTACAGGATTCGCGACGCGGCCTGAGAGGCCATTTTTATACCGTCCGCCGGTATCGGAGATTGGCAAGGCGGGGTGCAGCCGCTATCACTGCCCGTCCCGCAAATCAAAGGCTGCTTTCCATCATGTCGAATCCCGTCTGTGTCGAAGTCACCCGTGGCAACCAGGTCGAAAGCCGTCATCGCGGTTCCATAGTGGCCGTTGATGGCGATGGAAAGCTGGTCTTCTCGGTCGGCGATATAGAAAGCGGCGTCTTTCCGCGTTCCGCCTGCAAGGCAATGCAGGCCCTGCCGCTGGTTGAAAGCGGCGCCGCGGACGCTTACGGCTTCGGCAATAAAGAGCTGGCGCTCGCCTGCTCGTCCCACAACGGCGAGGACGAGCATGTCGCGCTTGCCGCCTCGATGCTGGCGCGCGCCGGCCGCGATGTCGATACGCTCGAATGCGGCGCGCACTGGTCTTTCGATCAGAAGACCCTCATTCATCAGGCCCGTACCATCGAAAAGCCTTCGGCGCTGCACAACAATTGCTCCGGCAAGCACGCCGGTTTCGTCTGCGCCTGCTGCCATCAGGACATCGATCCGAGCGGCTATGTCGGCTACGATCACCCGCTGCAGCAGCAGATCCGCGAGACGATGCAGAGCCTGACCGGCGCTATTCTCGCCCATGACAATTGCGGCACAGACGGCTGCTCGATCCCCACCTATGCGGTGCCGCTCAAGGGATTGGCGCATGGATTTGCCAGGATGGCGACGGGCGCCGGCCTGGAGCCGCTGCGCGCCAAGGCGTCGCGCCGGCTGTTCGAAGCCTGCATGGCGGAGCCCTTCTACGTCGCCGGCACCGATCGTGCCTGCACCAGGCTGATGCGGATCGCTCCCGGCCGCATCTTCGCCAAGACCGGCGCCGAAGGCGTGTTTTGTGCGGCGATTCCCGATGAGGGCATCGCCATCGCCGTGAAATGCGATGACGGCACCACCCGCGCGGCGGAAGTCATGGTGGCGGCGGCGCTGGCCCGCTTTTTCGATAGGGACGGCGCGGTTCATGCCGGTCTCATGGCGATGGCCGTCAGGTCCTTCAAAAACTGGAACGGCGCCCATGTCGGCGATATCAGGCCGGCCGCGGTCCTGATGGCGTAAGGGCTGCGGCCGCTATCCGCTTTTCTCATCGTCTCAGGCAATTCCGGGAAAGTGCGCAGCGGTTTTCCGTTCGGAATTGCGTGAAGACATATGGATAGGGCGTTTTCGCGATTCGAAGAAAAGCGGAAGACGCTCTATTCGGCCGCCAGGTGTTGCCGGACGACCCTGTATTCCTGCCAGATGAGGATCATGACCACGAGGTCGAAGATCGTGAGGATGATGAGCCCGATGCCATGCGTGTCGGTGAAGCGGTAGAGCTGGTAGGCGATGAAAAGACCGAGCGCCACCAGCGATGCCGGATAGGCCCACATCTTGCCCCTGAGCAGGCCGATGACGAGCAGCACCTTCACCAACCCATGACTCAGCAGGTAGTAGGCATAGAAATTCTTGGTGCCGACGGAAAAATCCTGTGCCCAGGTCAGCAGATGGGTGGCGATGAAGTCCTTGGGGTCGTTGAGCAATTCGGGCTGCGTGATCCTGTTTGCCAGGCGCAGGATGGACTCGGTGCTGACGAGCGCGAGACCGATGCCGCCGAGGCATTCGATCAGGGCATGCGCGCCCTTCAACAGCACGCTGATTTCGAAAAGCTGATGAATGCGGCGTTCGTTCATGGGCGATTGTCACCTCTTTGCGTCTAGAGAGGTAGGCCTGATCGGCGGCGGCCGCAAGGCAAGCCGACCATGACGTCCGTATCGCCTGCGAGCGCGGCATTCCGGGCTGCTACAGGCTGTAAGACATGCCCGGCCGCGGTCAAGACATCAGCCGCCCGTCCCCATGATCCGACATCGTCGGGATGGGAGGCCGGCATTGCCGATCAAAACCTTTTGTTGCAGGTATCTGCGTCGGCCACTTCCGTATTTGCGCGGTTGCCTTTAGCTTCCTCGCGGGAGTTCAATCGAGGAACGGAACATGCTGACATTCTATTATGCCCCCGGAAGCTGCGCGCTCGCCAGCCTCATCGCCCTGGAAGAATCGGATCTCGCCTACGAGCACCGCCGCCTCATCCTTGCCAATGGCGATCAGCGCCAGCCGGAATATCTGGCCATCAATCCCAAGGGGCGGGTTCCGGCGCTGCTGACAGATAAGGGCATCCTTACGGAGAACATCGCAATTCTGGCTTACATCGCCCAGATTGCGCCCGCCGCAAGACTGGCGCCGCTCGACGATCCCTTCGAATTCGCGCAGATGCAGGCCTTCAACAGCTATCTCTCGTCGACGGTCCATGTGAACCATTCGCACAAGGGACGCGGCGCGCGGTGGACCGATGACGCCGCCGCCATCGAGACGATGAAAGCCAAGGTGCCGCAAACCATGGCCGAAAGCTTCGCCCTGATCGAGGACAAGATGCTGAAAGGCCCCTGGGTGATGGGGGACCAGTATACCGTCGCGGATTGCTATCTCTTCACCATGGCAACGTGGTTGCCGGGAGACAATGTCGATCGCGACCAGTTCACGAAGGTAAGCGCGCACTATCGCCGCATGCTCGATCGCCCGGCCGTGCAGAGGGCGCTTGCCATCGAAAAGGGCTGATCCCGTCAGCCAAAGGTCGCCAGAAGCCTCTTCGGGGCGCGGTATCGCCACGCTTCGATAAGACGCAGCGCCAGTTCCTGGTCGCCGATCGCTGCAATGCGCAGCGGCAGGGAAGGCCAGCCGACATAATGATCTGTCTGGAAATAGATGTCCGGCGCCATTTCCATCAGCTGCTCCTTGCGGTCGATCGGCAGCGACAGCACGATGGTCTCGTTATTCTTCACCGTCGCGAAGGCTTTGCCGCCGACCTTGAAAGCCGGCAGGCCGTAATGTGCGCCGGGTTCCACGCCTGGCAGCCCGGCCTTTGCGATAAGCCGCTGCAGTCGTTCCACGATGGCGTCCATATCGAGGTTCGATGTCATGCGCGTGAATGAAGCAGGTTTCTCCTAGGCGCATTCTTCCGACCGAACGGCCTGCTTGTCCATAGGCCGCCCCAGATTTTCCGGCATGAGCGGCAGGTCGGCCAGTTCTTCCAGCGACATGGCCGCAAGCATGGGATGCTGCAGCGGGTCAGTTTCCTGTTCGCGATGCTCTTCCGGTGGGTGCATGAAGAAAAACTTCAAGATCGACATTGGCGTATGCCTCCCTGGTTTTCCGCATCGAGGCAGCGTAAGGGCTTCGATCGGCGGAACGGTGGGATTTTCAGCTCCATTCTCGCGATAATCGTGCTTGTTTTCGCTTCGTTCAATTGAGAATGTCGGAAGGCTGCTATAGGTATTCTATAATGAGAAACCTCAATAGCGTTCACCTGAACGGCTTGCGTGCCGTCGAGGCGGTCGGCCGGCTCGGTTCGCTGCAGGCAGCGGCCGACGAGCTCGGCGTGACGGTCGGCGCGGTCAGCCAGCAGGTCATCAAGGCAGAGGCACAGCTCGGCCGTCCGCTGTTCGAGCGCACGCCGAAAGGCATGACCATGACCGCATCGGGTGTGACGGTGCTGGCAAGGCTTGGCGAGGGTTTTCGGGCGCTTTCGGCGGCAATCGTCCTCGCGCAGCATAAGGACGAGAATATTCTCACCATTTCGGTTGCGCCGGTTTTCGCCGCCCGCTGGCTGGTATACCGGCTCGACCGCTTCGCCAGCCGCCACCCGGATATCCGCCTGCGCATCGATGCCACCACGCATCTGATCAATCCGGCGACGTCAGATGTCGATATCGCCATTCGGGTCGGCAGCGGCCAGTGGCCTGATGTCAGATCCGAGCTGCTGCTGGCGCAGGAGGTATTCCCGGTCGTCACGCCGCGGATCGCCGCGACCTTGAAAGAACCTGCCGATCTCTTGAAAGTGCCCGCCGTGATCGACGGGCATGCGATGTTCGGCTGGGAAGTGTGGTTGCGCGAGGCCGGGCTATCAGGTCATCGCATGGAAGAACGGCATATCTTCAACGATGCGTCGCTCTGCCTGGATGCCGCCATGGCAGGGCAGGGCGCGATGCTCGCCTGGCAGACGCTTGCGGCTTACGCGCTTGAGCAGAAGTGTCTTGTCGATCCCTTCGGCATCCGCGCCAGAACGGGCTTCGGCCATTACTTCGTGACGGCCGAAGGCATTCGGGAGCCCAGAAAAGTCACCGCTTTCAAGACCTGGATCCGCGAGGAAATGGAAGAGAGCATCCGTCTCTTCCGCTAAGCCCGGTAAGGAATGCCACGCAAACCGGGCGGAGGCCTTGCGGCGGTGCGCGCATCAGGGGTGTCAGACCGGCTCCTTGCTACGGGTCGCCTGCATGGCCTTGTAGGCATCGCGTGACTGGCAGCGCTCGATCCAGGCCTTCACCTTAGGGCGCGCGTCGAAGAGCTCCCGTTCGGTCTGGGCGTAGCGCAGCACTTCGGCCAGGTTGAGATCGGCGGCAGTGAAGCGGTTTCCGACGAGATAATCCTGAGTTTGCAGGTGCTTCTCCAACACGTCGAGCGGCTTCTTCAGCGAGCGGCAGGCAACCGCGATCCCGGCCTTGCCCGGCTCGCTGTTTTCCTGGGCATTGTCATGGATGCGGACGAGCGCCACGCTATAAGGCTCGACTTCGGTCACGGCCCACATGGTCCACATCGACATCAGCCCTTCCTCCTCCACGCTCTTGCCGGCAAGGGGGCCGCCATATCTGCGCGCAAGATAGAGGTTGATGGCAAGCGACTCGTGCATGATGAGATCGCCATCCTTGATGCAGGGGATCATGCCCATCGGATTGATCGCCAGAAACTCCGGCGACATCGTGTTGATCGGCGCATCGGCGGCGAACGGATCGGCAAGCCGGCCGGCCTGAACGACCGGTACGGACTGGAACGCGATGCCGAGCTCCTCCGCCATCCAGTAGTTGCGTGATGCGCGCGAGCGATAGACACCGTAGATCGTCAGCATAGGGCTCTCCGAGGTTTTTGAGTCGCGCGAGGTTATTGGCGGGTGTCGGCGAAAGGAAGGGGTGTCCGCCGATATGCGAGCGAAAGCTTGCGATGGATGACAGGCGCAGGAGCCGCGATGCACGGTCCGGATGGCGCCGGCAAGCACGAAATCTCCGCAAGCCGCTTCAAATCTTTGCAAATCATGCGGTGCGCATGCCGCCTTCGTTCGGAAATTAGCGCCGCCGCATGGTAGAGTTCCGGTATGGTTTTCATCGGAAGCGGCAGGAGGCTTCCGGCGAAAACGAACTTGCGCATTCGCTAACTGCGATCTCGGGAGGAGAGCAGATGCTTGCGACCAGTGTATCGCTAGACGACAAATATACCGCAGAGGAAGGCCGTGTTTTCATGACCGGCCTGCAGACGCTGGTGCGGCTGCCCATGACGCAGATGCGGCGTGACCGCGCCGCCGGGCTCAACACGGCAGCCTTCATTTCCGGTTATCGCGGCTCGCCGCTCGGCGGCTATGACCAGCAGCTTCTGAAAGCCCGGACTTACCTCGACGCGCACGACGTCACCTTCCAGCCCGGGATCAACGAAGATCTCGCCGCCACCGCCGTCTGGGGTTCGCAGCAGGTCGGCCTGTCGCCGGGTGCCCGCAAGGACGGCGTGCTCGGCATCTGGTACGGCAAGGGTCCGGGCGTCGACCGCTCCGGCGACGTGCTGAAGCACGGCAACGCGGCCGGCACGTCCAGACATGGCGGCGTGCTCTGTTTCGCCGGCGACGACCATTCCGCCAAATCCTCGACCATCCCGCACCAGACCGACCATGATTTCATGTCGGCGGTCATCCCGGTCATCTATCCTTCGTCCATCCACGAATTCCTCGAATACGGCCTGCTCGGCATTGCCATGTCGCGCTATTCCGGCTGCTGGGTCGGAATGAAATTCATCGCCGACACGGTTGAGACGACGGCTGCCGTCGATCTTTCGGGGGAACGGCGGCAATTCGTGCTGCCGACCGATTTCGAGCTGCCGCCCGGCGGTCTTAACCTGCGCTGGCCCGATCCGCCGCTGGTCCAGGACGATCGCCTGCAGACCTACAAGGCCTATGCCGCCATCGCCTTCGCCAGGGCCAATCGCGTCGACGAAATCACCCATGACGTGCCCAACGCCCGCTTCGGCATCATTTCTTCCGGCAAGGCCTACGAGGACGTGTTGCAGGCGCTGCGGGAGCTTGAAATCGGACCGCGCGAGATGGCCGCTATCGGCATGCGTATTCTCAAGGTGCGCATGCCCTGGCCGCTGGAGCCGGAAGCGGTCCGGCATTTTTCGGAAGGACTGGACGAGGTTCTGGTCGTCGAGGAGCGGCGCGAGATCATCGAAAACCAGATCAAGCAGCAGCTGTTCAACTGGCGGGCCGATGTCCGCCCGCGCATCGTCGGCAAGTTCGATGAGCACGACAAGCCCTATCTCAGCCTCTCGGCCGCGTTGACCGTCGGTGCTGTCGCCAGAGCGATTGCCGGACGCATCGTCAAGCTCGATCTCGACCAGGGCCTGCATGACCGCATTGCCGCCAAGCTCGCCTATCTTGCCGAGCGCGGCCAGATCAGCCGCAGCCATGTCGCGCCGCTGAACCGCACGCCGTTCTTCTGCTCCGGCTGTCCGCACAACACGTCCACACGGGTTCCCGAAGGCAGCCGTGCCATTGCCGGCATCGGCTGTCACTACATGGTGACTTGGATGGACCGCAACACCGAGACCTTCACCCAGATGGGCGGCGAAGGCGTGCCCTGGACGGCAATCGCCCGTTACACAGACGAAAAGCACATGTTCGTCAATCTCGGCGACGGCACCTATTTCCATTCCGGCATTCTCGCCATCCGCCAGTCCGTCGCCTCCAAGGTCAACGTCACCTACAAGCTGCTATACAACGATGCCGTCGCCATGACCGGCGGCCAGCCGATCGACGGCTATCTGACGCCGCAGCTGGTGACGAAGCAGTTGCACGACGAAGGCGTCAAGCCGATCTACCTGTTGTCGGACAATCCGGATGCCTATCGCGCCTCCGAACTGGCCCCCGGCGTCAAGGTGCTGCATCGCGACCATATCGATCAGGTGATGCTGACGCTGCGCGAGACCGAGGGCTGCTCGGCCATCGTCTATGTCCAGACCTGTGCCGCCGAGAAGCGCCGGCGCCGCAGCCGCGGCCTGATGGAGGATCCCGCCAAGCGCGTCTTCATCAACCCGGCCGTCTGCGAGGGCTGCGGCGATTGCTCGGTGCAATCCAACTGCATTTCGGTCGAGCCGCTGGAAACGGAGTTCGGCCGCAAGCGCCGGATCAACCAATCGAGCTGCAATAAGGATTTTTCCTGCGTCAAAGGCTTCTGCCCGTCCTTCGTGACGGTTCATGGCGGCAAGCGGCGCAAGCGCAAGGCGCTTGAGCACGCCGATGTCGAAGTGCCGATGCCCGAAATCCCCGTCATCGGCGACCGGCCCTGGAATATCGCCATTGCCGGCGTCGGGGGCACCGGCATCCTGACCGTCGGCGCCATCCTCGGCATGGCCGCGCATCTGGACGGCAAGGTGCCGATGATCCTCGACATGGCCGGCCTCGCCCAGAAGGGCGGCGCGGTCATGAGCCATCTGCGCATCGGCCACAATGAGGCCGACGTCACCTCGTCGCGCATCGTCAATGGCGGCGCCGACCTGCTGTTATCGGCGGACGAGGTGGTCGGCGCTTCCAAGGATGCGATTACGCTTTGCTCCTCGGCGCGCACGACGGCTATCGTCAACACCGGCCTCATGCCGGTCGCCGATTTCGTCCGCAACCGCGATTTCGATTTCAAGGCCGGATCGATCCAGCACACGATTGCCAGGACGGTCAGCGACAAGTCCGTCTTCCTCGATTTCAACCATGTCGCGACCGAGGTGACGGGCGATGCCATGTCGACCAACATCCTGCTGACCGGTTTTGCCTGGCAGCGCGGCCTGTTGCCGCTTTCTCTGGAGGCGATCGAAAAGGCGATCGAGCTCAATGGCGTCGCCGTCAAGGCAAGCCTTGCCGCCTTCCATTGGGGCAGGCTTCTGGCGCACGATCCCCGGGCGGTGCATGCCATGATGGCCGAGCCGGATGCCGGCCGGACGCTGGTGGACATGAGCCTCGACGAGCTCGTCAGGCATCGCAAGGCACATCTGACGGCCTATCAGAATGCAGCGCTTGCCGACCGCTATGCCGCTTTCGTGGCTCATGCCCATGCGCTGGCCGCAAGGGAGCGGCTTTCGGACAAGGTGCCCTTTGCCGTCGCCGTCACCTATGCGCGGGTCCTGGCCTACAAGGACGAGTACGAGGTCGCCCGCCTGCTGACCGATCCCGCCTTCGAAGCGCATCTGCGCCAGGAGATGGAGGGTGATTTCAAGCTGGCCTTCAATCTCGCGCCGCCCATCCTCGGCGGCAAGGATCCGAACGGCCGGCCGAAGAAGCGCGAATTCGGCGTCTGGATCCTGCCGTTGCTGCGCATGCTTGCGCCGATGAAGCGGCTGCGCGGCACACCTCTCGATCCATTCGGTCATATGGCCGAGCGGCGGTTGGAGCGCCGCCTGATTGCCGACTACGAGGGGATTGCCGGGCGCGTACTTGCCGGCCTGCGCCACGACAACGAGGCGGAGGCACTTGCCATCCTCTCGCTGTTCGATGAGATAAGAGGCTTCGGACCGGTCAAGGAGGAGGCTGCCCGGAAAATCATGGCCGGGATTGCCGACAAGCTGAAGACCTACGAGACGCTGCGGCAGAAAGAGCATGTTCCGGCGGATGCCGCATGACGGCTGCGGCGGAAGCTTGAAGCGGGCGCGATGAGACATAGGTTCGAAAAGATCGGTCGTTCGGGAAGATCGGGAGGAGAAGCCGGATGTTTGCAGGGGGATTGAACTTCGCGCTGGGCGAGGACATCGAAGCGTTGCGCGAGCAGGTGCGCCGCTTTGCCGCCAACCGCATCGCACCGTTTGCCGACGAGATCGACCGCAACAACAGTTTCCCGATGCATCTCTGGAAGGAGATGGGCGACCTTGGTTTGCTCGGGATCACCGTCGACGATGCCTATGGCGGCGCCGGCCTCGGTTATCTCGCCCATACGGTCGCGATGGAGGAGATCAGCCGCGCATCGGCCTCCGTCGGCCTGAGCTACGGCGCTCATTCCAACCTCTGCGTCAACCAGATCCACCGCAACGGCACGACGGCGCAGAAGGAGCGCTATCTGCCGAAGCTGATATCGGGCGAACATGTGGGCGCGCTGGCGATGTCGGAGCCGGGTGCCGGCTCCGATGTCGTCTCCATGAAGCTGCAGGCCGAAAAGCGCGGCCGGCACTATGTCCTGAACGGCAGCAAGATGTGGATCACCAACGGCCCGGATGCCGATGTCCTCGTCGTCTATGCCAAGACTTCGCCAGATGCAGGCCCGCGAGGGATCACCGCCTTTCTGGTCGAAAAAGGCTTTCCCGGCTTCTCCGTCGGCCAGAAGCTCGACAAGCTCGGCATGCGCGGCTCGAACACTTCGGAGCTGATCTTCCTCGATTGCGAGGTGCCGGAGGAAAATATTCTGGGCGAGGTCGATGGCGGCGTGCGCGTGCTGATGTCGGGACTGGACTACGAGCGCGTCGTACTATCCGGCGGTCCCGTCGGCATCATGGCCGCCTGCATGGACGTGGTGCTGCCCTACATGCATGAGCGCAAGCAGTTCGGCCAGTCGATCGGCGAGTTCCAGCTCATGCAGGGCAAGCTTGCCGATATGTATGTGACGATGAACGCGGCGCGCGCCTATGTCTATGCGGTGGCTGCCGCCTGCGATCGCGGCGAGACGACGCGCAAGGACGCCGCCGGCTGCATTCTTTATTCCGCCGAGAAGGCGACGGCGCTGGCGCTGGAATGCATCCAGGCCCTCGGCGGCAACGGCTATACCAATGATTATCCGGCCGGACGGCTTCTGCGCGACGCCAAGCTCTACGAGATCGGCGCCGGCACGTCCGAAATCCGGCGCATGCTGATCGGCCGCGAGCTGTTCGGCGAGACGGCCTGATTTCGAATCCCGTTCCCATCAACCGGTGAAGCGCATGACCGTCCTGAAATCAGAGATATCGACGCATACGGATCGCTTCCGGGATAACCGCGCCGCCTTGCTTGAGGCGATCGGAGTGGCCGAGGCGGCGGCCTCGCAGGCGGTGGAAGGCGGAGGCGCGCAGGCGCGCGAGCGCCATGTCAGCCGCGGCAAGATGCTGCCGCGCGATCGCGTCGCCGGCCTGATCGATCCCGCTACGCCGTTTCTGGAGATCGGGACGACGGCCGCCCATGGCCTCTATGGCGGCGACGCGCCGGGCGCCGGGCTGATCGCCGGTATCGGCCGCGTCTCCGGCCGCGATTGCATGATCGTCTGCAACGACGCCACGGTCAAAGGCGGCACCTATTATCCGGTCACGGTGAAGAAGCATCTGCGGGCGCAGGAGATTGCGGCGGAAAACAATCTTCCCTGCATCTATCTCGTCGATTCCGGCGGCGCCAACCTGCCGAACCAGGACGAGGTCTTTCCGGACCGCGATCATTTCGGCCGCATCTTCTACAATCAGGCCAATATGTCGGCGGCGGGCATCCCGCAGATCGCCGTCGTCATGGGCTCCTGCACGGCGGGCGGCGCCTATGTGCCGGCCATGTCGGACGAAACCATCATTGTCGAGAAACAGGGGACGATCTTTCTCGCCGGCCCGCCGCTCGTCAAGGCGGCAACGGGAGAGGTGGTTTCGGCCGAGGATCTCGGCGGCGGCGACGTTCACACGCGTCTCTCAGGCGTTGCCGATCATCTGGCGCGCGACGACGCTCATGCGCTTGCGCTCGCCCGGCAGGCGGTCGCCAATCTCAACCGCCGTAAGCCGGAGAGCGTCGAACGTCGCACCCCGGAAGCGCCGCTCTACGATCCGGAAGAGATCCTGGGAATCGTCCCATCCGACCTGCGCACGCCCTATGATGTGCGCGAGGTCATCGCCCGCATGGTGGATGGCTCCCGGCTCGACGAGTTCAAGGCACGTTACGGAACGACGCTGGTCTGTGGCTTCGCCCATATCCACGGCATTCCCGTCGGCATCGTCGCCAACAACGGCGTGCTTTTCTCGGAGTCGGCACTGAAGGGCGCACATTTCGTCGAGCTTTGCTCGCAGCGCAGGATTCCTCTGGTCTTCCTGCAGAACATCACCGGCTTCATGGTCGGCCGCAAATACGAGACGGAGGGCATCGCCAAGAACGGCGCCAAGCTGGTGACGGCCGTCGCCACGACCAGGGTCCCGAAGATCACCATGCTGATCGGCGGTTCCTTCGGCGCCGGCAATTACGGCATGGCCGGCCGTGCCTACTCGCCGCGTTTCCTCTGGACCTGGCCCAACAGCCGCATCTCCGTCATGGGCGGGGAGCAGGCGGCGGGCGTGCTCGCCACCGTGCGGGGCGAAGCGCTGGCGCGCGCCGGCAAGCCCTGGACGGCAGAGGAAGAGGCTGCCTTCAAGGTCCCGACGCTCAAGATGTTCGAAACCCAGAGTCACCCGCTCTATGCCTCGGCCCGCCTCTGGGACGATGGTATCATCGACCCGCGCAAGAGCCGCGACGTGCTGGCTCTGTCGCTTTCAGCAGCACTCAACGCGCCGATCGAAGACACACGCTTCGGTCTTTTCAGGATGTGAGGAGATGGAGATGAAACGCGATGCCATCAATGCCAGGAATGCGCCGCAGCCGCGCGGCGGCTATGCGCAGGCCGTAAAGCTCGAGAATTTCGAGAAATTGCTCTTCGTCAGCGGCCAGGTTCCGCTGACGTCGGACGATGTGCTTCCTGAGGGATTCAAGGCGCAGGCTCGGCAGGCTTGGCTCAATGTCGACGCACAGTTGAAGGCCGCCGGCATGAGCAAGGCCGACATCGTCAAGGTGACGGTCTTCCTCGCCGACCGGCATCACACGATGGAGAAACGCGAGATTCGCGCCGAATATCTGGGGGCGCTCACGCCGGCCATGACGGTCGTGATCGCGGGCATTTTCGATACCGCCTGGCTGCTCGAGGTCGAGGTTATCGCCGCGCAATAGGGACGACCGATGTTTTCGAAGATACTGATCGCCAATCGCGGGGAAATCGCCTGCCGGGTCATCCGGACGGCACGGCGCATGGGTATCCGCACGGTCGCCGTCTATTCCGATGCCGACAGGGATTCCCTGCATGTGGCGCTGGCGGACGAAGCCGTTCACATCGGCCCGGCCGCCGCCAGCGAAAGCTATCTTTCGAAGGAGAAGATCATCGCCGCCGCTGAGCGGACAGGCGCACATGCCATCCATCCCGGTTACGGCTTTCTCTCGGAGAATGCGAACTTCGCCGAAGCGGTCGAGGCCGCGGGTCTGGTCTTCATCGGCCCGTCTCCGGCGTCGATCCGCGCCATGGGACTCAAGGATGCCGCCAAGGCATTGATGGAGCGTGCCGGCGTGCCTGTGGTTCCCGGCTATCACGGCGATGGGCAGGAGCCCGGCTTTCTTGCCGGGCAGGCCGCCGGCATCGGCTTTCCGGTGCTCATCAAGGCGCGTGCGGGCGGCGGCGGCAAGGGCATGCGCCGCGTCGACCGGTTGGAGGATTTCGAGGCTTCGCTGGAGGCGGCGAAGCGCGAGGCGAAATCCGCCTTCGGCGACGACGCGGTGCTGATCGAGAAATATCTGGTCAAGCCGCGCCACATCGAGATCCAGGTCTTCGGCGACAGCCAGGGCAATGCCGTGCATCTCTTCGAGCGCGATTGCTCGCTGCAGCGCCGACACCAGAAGGTGATCGAGGAGGCGCCGGCACCCGGCATGACGGAGGAGATGCGCAGCGCCATGGGCGACGCGGCCGTCCGCGCCGCCCGCGCCATCGATTATCGCGGCGCGGGCACGGTCGAGTTCATCGCCGATGTTTCCGACGGCCTGTCGCCGGATCGCTTCTTCTTCATGGAAATGAACACCCGCCTGCAGGTCGAGCACCCCGTCACCGAAGCCATCGCCGGCGTCGATCTGGTGGAATGGCAGTTGCGGGTCGCGAGCGGCGAGCCTCTGCCGAAGACCCAAGATGAGCTTGCCATCAACGGCTGGGCCTTCGAAGCGCGCATCTATGCCGAAGACCCCTCGCGCGGCTTCCTGCCGGCAACCGGCACGCTCTCGCGCTTACGCTTTCCCGGCGGCGATGTCCGCATCGATGCCGGCGTGCGCGAGGGCGACAGCATCACCACGCATTACGATCCGCTGATCGCCAAGCTGACGGTGCATGCGCCGGATCGCGCGGCTGCTCTTGCCAAGCTCACGCGCGGGCTGGAGCAGACACAGGTCGCCGGAACCACTACCAATCTCGATTTCCTGATCCGGCTCAGCCGCCAGCCGGACTTCGCCGCCGGCCATCCGGATACGGGATTGATCGACCGGGATGTGGAGGCGCTGACCGCGGCGCAACAGCCCGACGATGCCGCCCTTGCCATTGCCGCCATTGTCGAGGCGGGCGGGTTTGCTGAAGTCGCCGGCAGCGACCCCTGGCTCTCGCTCGGCGCCTGGCAGTTGTGGGGTGAGGCAAGCCGCCTCGTCACGCTGCATTTCGCCGGCGGTCAGAGGAATTGCCGCGTGACTGCCAGGGATCGGGCACTTTTCAGCGTCGCCCTTGATGCTCGCGCCATTCTCGTCCGCCTGCTTGCGGATGAAGGCGTTGGCCGGCGCGTCGAGATCGACGGCAGGCAGTCGCGCGTCGATATCTTCGAGACATCGTCAGGCGTCACCCTGTTTCTCGACGGGCAGACGCATCATTTCCACCGCCTCGATCCGCTCGACGGCGGCGAGGAGACAGCCAGCGGCGGTGATCGCGTGATTGCGCCGATGCCGGGTCTCGTCAAGATCGTCCGCGTGCGCGAGGGCGACACGGTTGCCAAGGGGCAGGCGCTGATCGTCATGGAAGCCATGAAGATGGAGCTGACGCTGACGGCGGCACGCGACGGCATCGTGGAAAGCCTGCATGTCGGCGAGGGCGATCAGACCAGCGAGAGCGCCGTGCTCCTGTCGCTTCGGCCGGAGGATGCGGCATGACCGACACGCCTTCCAACCGCGTCACCATTGTCGAGATGGCACCCCGCGACGGGCTGCAGAACGAGAAACAGCCGGTCGATACCGCGCGCAAGATCGAGCTGGTCGACCTGCTGTCGGATTGCGGTTTCGAGCGCATCGAAGTCACCAGCTTCGTCAGCCCGAAATGGGTGCCGCAGCTTGCCGATGCCGCCGCCGTCATGGCTGGAATAAAGCGGCGTCCCGGCGTCCGTTACACAGCGCTTGCGCCCAATATGCAGGGGTTCGAGGCAGCGCTTGCGGCCGGTGTCGATGAGGTGGCGATCTTCGCTTCCGCGTCCGAGACTTTCTCCATGCGCAACATCAATTGCTCGATCGCCGAGAGCATCGAGCGCTTCCGGCCGGTCGCCGCCGCCAGCCGTGAACGCGGTCTGCCATTGCGCGGTTACGTCAGTTGCGTCGTCGAATGCCCCTATGAAGGCGCGGTGCCGCCGCAAAATGTCGTCAACGTCGCATGGCAATTGCGCGCGCTCGGCTGCTACGAGATCAGCCTCGGCGACACGATCGGCAGAGGGTCGCCCGAAGCCGTCGACCGGATGCTCGCCGCAGTGCTGGGCGAACTTCCCGCGACAGTGCTTGCCGGCCATTTTCACGATACGTCCGGCCGCGCGCTCGAGAATATCGCCGTCGCCCTGGAGCGCGGCTTGCGCGTCTTCGACGCCGCCGCCGGCGGTCTCGGTGGTTGCCCCTTCGCCCCCGGCGCCAAGGGCAATGTCGACACCGTTTCGGTTCACGACTATCTGTCGGCGAGAGGTTACGAAACCGGCCTCGACCAGGACAAGCTCGCCCGCGCCGCCGCCTTTGCCCGCAGCCTCAGGAGTGCCTCATGACATCGCAAACGATCCGCGTCGCAACCGATGAACGCGGTGTTGCTCGCCTTACGCTGGCGCGGTCGGAAAAGCACAATGCCCTGTCGGCCGGGATGATCGATGATTTGACGGCAGCAACGCACGATCTCGCCCATGACAAGGCGGTTCGGGTCGTCGTGCTGACCGGCGAGGGGTCGAGCTTCTGCGCCGGCGGCGATCTCGGCTGGATGCGCGCGCAGTTCGACGCCACGCGTGCCGGGCGCATGGCCGAGGCACGCCGGCTTGCCATGCTGTTCAAGGGACTGAACGAGCTGCCGAAGCCGCTGGTCGCCCGCGTCCACGGCAATGCCTTCGGCGGCGGTATCGGCATCCTCAGCGTCTGCGACATGGCGATCTCGGCATCGACGGCCCGTTTCGGCCTGACGGAGGTGCGTCTCGGCATCATCCCTGCCACCATCAGCCCCTATGTCGTCGCCCGGATCGGCGAGACGAATGCCCGCCCGCTCTTCCTCTCCGGCAAGATCATCGATGCCTGGCAGGCGCACGCCGCCGGTCTCCTGTCGCGCGTCGTTGCAGAGGAGGCGCTGGATGAAGCCGTGGAGGCCGAGGTGCGCCATTTCCTGGCGGCATCTCCGCAAGCTGCGGCTCGCGCCAAGGCATTGGCGCGCTCCGTCGGGAGGCCGATTACCGATGGCATGATCGATCACGTCGTCGAGCAGCTGGCGGATGCGTGGGAGAGCGAAGAGGCGAGGGAGGGCGTTACCGCCTTTTTCGAGAAACGGCAGCCGAACTGGCGAACGGCCTAAACGAGCCTGTTGTTTTCGACGGTCAATTGCGGGAACTGCACGTTCCCCTTGACCAATTCGCCGGAGGCGGGCTTATCCCAGCGAAAGCCCATGATCGCGGCTTGCTGCATCTCCTGGAAGAGATTGCCCGCAATAACAGCCGAGCCGGCGCCGTCCGCCACCGAGACGACGCAGCCGATGCCGGCGTGCTTCACGATATTGCCGGTTGCGACGACGTTGCGGAGATACTGGCCCCAGCCGAGCCTTAGCCCCCAGAGCGGCGCATTCTCGATGACATTGTCTGAAATCAGCGTATCCGCCTCTGCGGATATGCCGATACCGAAGCCGCCATCCTGCGCGTAGGGGGCCGTCAGCGACAGGTTGCGGATGATATTGCCCGTCACCGAGGCGAGCCTTCCGCCCTTGTCGAAATTCGTGACCGCTATACCATTGGCGGCGCCGTCGACCAGGTTGTTGCTGATGGTGGCACCGACGAACTCGAATTCGCAGTAGATGGCGGTTTCGCCCGAGCGCAGGCACTGGTTGTTCGAGATCTGCACATTCGAGGCCGAGTTGGCGCGAATGGCGGTGAAAGCGCAATCGGCAACGTGATTGCCCGAAACCGTGACGCCATCGGCGCGAAAGACGTTGATGCCGTTGCCGTTCTGGCCGGTGCCGCCATCATTGGCGCGGATGCGGGCAATGCGGTTGTTGATGACGCTGCTGCCATCTTCGGCCTTGTCCCAGCGATGGATGAGAATGCCGCCATTGCCGCAATCCTCGACGCGGTTGCCGGTCACGGCCAATCCCGTCGACTGGACGGAATAGATGCCGGCCTCGGCCGCGCCGGAGATGCGGTTGCGCTCGATCCGGCCGCCGCAGCGCTCCAGCTGCAGCGCATGCTTGCGGCTGCCGGCGATTTCGCAATTGTCGATCAGCACCTCGTCGACGCCGGTAAATTGCAGCAGGCCGCCGGCATAATCGGCAAGCCAGCGATTGCCGCCGTCGAGCACGAGGCCGGAAAGCTCGATGCGCCTGGCCTTGTCGGCATTCATCAGATGGCCGTCACCGCTGTAGACGAGCCGCGAGGCACCGGGAACGCCGGTAATGCGCGTATTGTCCGGTAGCGTCAGATTGGAAATGTTGTAGGTGCCGGGCGGCAGGAAGAGCGGAATATTGGTGCGCGCCGCATTGTCGATCATCGCCTGCAGCTTGCCGCTCTTGAAGTCGCTCGCGCCCGGTGTCGTCTTCAGCGCAATGGCGTCGATCGGCCCGCGCAGCTCGGCGCTCGTCATCTTCGCAAGCGGCGCGGCGAAAACGCGGGGCGCAAGCAGGCCAGCCGCAGCCGAGGCGGCGAGGGAAGCGATAAAGGCGCGGCGCTGGATCATTGCGAACTCCGTGGATCGCATCCGCAAAGCAGAAATCGTGCCAGCCCGATCTGTCCCGCTTTGGCACAGAAGCCCGCCGTTTGCCCGCTCACGGCCGGTAACGAGAACCGAGCTCTTCGCATTTCATTTACCAGTCCGGTACATGCGACGCCTCGATAAGTTCGCGCTAGGGGCGACTCGCCACGCGTGTTAACCCAGCCACATGCGGATCGCTGCCTTTCAACGTCTGGCACTTTTCGACGCCGTCGAACAGGCGGCCGAGGTTTTGGCGCGCGATCTTGCCTGGGCTGAAGCGCAGGGCATCGATCTTGCCCTTTTTCCGGAATGTTACCTGCAGGGGCATAGCTACGGTAAGGCCATCGCCGAACGCCGCGCACTTTCCTTGGACGATCCGCATCTGAACGCCCTTGTCGCCCGTTTCGCGGCGGGGAAAACGACTGTCATCGTCGGCTTCTTCGAGAGAAGGGATGACGGGGTCTACAATAGCGCTCTCGTCGCCAAGTCCGGCCGGATCATCGGGGTTTATGCCAAGGCGCACCCACTCGAAAGCGGTTGCATGCCCGGCAGGGATTTCCCAGTCTGGAAAGAGGGCCATTGGCGCTTCGGCATCAATATCTGCGCCGATCTCAGATATCCCTATACCGCACGCCGGCTGGCCGGGAAGGGCGCCGGTCTTATCTGCAATCCCATTAACCTCATGCTTCGGCCTCACAAGGCGGAAAAGTGGCACAGACCGGGCATTTCGAGCCTGCAGATCTGCGCCAGGCATACGGGATGCTGGGTCATGGCATCCGATGTGGTCGGCAGCAACGACGATGGCTGGGTTAGTTATGGCAGTAGCGCCATCGTCGATCCGAACGGTATCGTCGTGGCCAAGGCGAAGCCTTATTGCGAAGATATTCTTGTCTTCGACCTGCCCGATCGGCAACCCGGGCGCGGATTTACTCAAAAAGCTGCTGTCATCGCTACCTAATCGTGCAAATCGCGCTATCCTCATAAGTCATGAGACCGGACCAACTGCTTTATCCAGCGCCTGAGGGACTGTTTTGCCCGATCGGCGGCTTCCATATCGACCCCGTGCAGCCGGTCGGGCGGGCGCTGGTTACGCACGGCCATTCCGACCACGCCCGCTCCGGCCATGCCCATGTGCTCGCCACGCGCCAGACGCTCGACATCATGCGTATCCGCTATGGCGATGACTTTGCCGGTTCGGAGCAGGCGGTTGCCTTCGGTGAGGAGGTGACGATCAACGGCGTCAAGGTGCAGTTCCATCCCGCGGGTCATGTCCTCGGCTCGGCGCAGATCGCGGTGGAGAAGGATGGGCTGCGCATCGTCGTTTCCGGCGATTACAAGCGGCGGCCGGACCCGACCTGTGCTGCCTATGTGCCGGTTCCCTGCGATGTTTTCATCACCGAGGCCACGTTCGGCCTGCCGGTGTTCCATCATCCCGATCCCATGGCCGAGACGCGCAAGCTCCTGGCCTCGCTTCGCCAGTTTCCCGAGCGAACGCATCTGATCGGCGCCTACGCACTCGGCAAGGCGCAGCGTGTCATTCGCCTCTTGCGCGATGCCGGCTACGACAAACCGATCTACATCCATGGCGCGCTGGAGACGCTGTGCAATTATTATGTCAGTCAAGGCATCGCGCTTGGCGAGCTGCGGCCGGCCACCATCGAGAGCAAGGATCAAACTATCTTTCAGGGCGCCGTCGTCGTCGGGCCGCCCTCCGCTTTTCAGGACCGCTGGGCAAGGCGCTTTCACGAGCCGCTGCCGGCCTTCGCTTCCGGCTGGATGATGGTGCGCCAGCGCGCCAAGCAGCTCGGCGTCGAACTGCCGCTGGTCATATCGGACCATTGCGACTGGCCCGAGCTGACCGGGACGATCTCCGACCTTAGGCCGAGCGAAGTCTGGGTCACGCACGGCCGCGAGGAGGCGCTGGTGCGCTGGTGCGAGCTGCAGGGCATCGCCGCCAAGCCCCTCCATCTCATCGGCTACGAAGACGAGGGAGATTAAGTGATGAGGAGCGTGGTTTGTCTCTCCTTCTCCCCAGCGGGGAGAAGGTGGCCCGAAGGGTCGGATGACGGGGATTTCCGCGATAATATTGTAAAGCGGCAGTCTAAGCGTCGTGCTCGGGACCACCTCTGCTCCCCCTCATCCGCCTGCCGGGCACCTTCTCCCCGAAGGGAGAAGGAGGTATTCAGATGAAAGCCTTTGCCGATCTCCTCGACCGCCTGGTGCTGACGCCGAGCCGCAACGGCAAGCTGAAGCTGCTGACCGACTATTTCCGCGACACGCCCGATCCCGACCGCGGCTATGGCCTGGCCGCCATCGCCGGCACGCTCGAGGTGCGCAACGTCAAGCCCGCCATGTTGCGCGAACTCGTTCTCGAGCGCATGGACGAAGTGCTCTTCCGCTATTCCTACGATTACGTCGGCGACCTCGCGGAGACGATCTCGCTGGTCTGGGACAAGGAGAGCGATATCGAGCGCCCCGCCGGCGAGCAGCCGAAGCTTGGCGAAGTCGTGCGCAGCATGAACGCGCTGGGAAGGACAGAGGTGCGCAGCTTCGTCCGCGATCTGCTCGACCGGCTGGATACGTCGGGCCGGTTCGCCTTCCTGAAGCTTGCGACCGGCGCCCTGCGCATCGGCGTCTCGGCTCGCCTCGCCAAGCAGGCGCTGGCCGAGCTTGGCGGCAAGGACGTGACGGAAATCGAAACGCTGTGGCATGGGTTGCAGCCGCCTTACGAAAGCCTGTTCCGCTGGCTTGAGGGCAAGGGCGATCGGCCGATACTGGCGACGCCGGCGATCTTCCACTCCGTCATGCTCGCAAATCCGGTCGAGCCGGGCGATCTCGACGGGCTCGACCCCGGCGATTTCGCCGCCGAGTGGAAATGGGACGGCATTCGTGTCCAGCTTTCGCGCGCAGGCGACACGAGCAAGCTCTACTCGCGCTCCGGCGACGACATTTCCGGTGCGTTCCCCGATATCGTCGATGCGATGAACTTCGAAGGCGTCATGGACGGCGAACTGCTGGTCGGTGGCACCGTGCGCTCCAACAGCCCGACGCGCAGCTTTTCCGATTTGCAGCAGCGCCTCAACCGCAAGACCGTCACGTCAAAAATGCTGGACGAGTTCCCGGCTTTCATCCGTGCCTACGATCTTCTCTTCGATGGGGCGGAGGACGTGCGCGCCCGCGGCTTCCTCGACCGGCGCGAGCGGCTGACCGAGATCATCGAAGCCGCACCGCACGACCGCTTCGATCTCTCGCCGCTCGTCGATTTTTCGGCTTGGGAGGAGCTGGACCGGCTGCGCTCCTCGCCGCCCGATCCGGTGATCGAGGGCGTGATGATCAAGCGCCGCGACAGCGCCTATCTTGCCGGCCGGGCCAAAGGTCCGTGGTTCAAGTGGAAGCGCGATCCCTACAATGTCGATGCCGTGCTGATGTATGCGCAGCGCGGCCACGGCAAGCGCTCCAGCTACTATTCCGATTTCACCTTCGGCGTCTGGGCGACGACGCCGGAGGGGGAGCAGCTCGTGCCCGTCGGCAAGGCCTATTTCGGCTTCACCGACGCGGAGCTGGAAGTGCTCGACAAGTTCGTGCGCAACAATACCGTCGATCGTTTCGGCCCTGTGCGGGCCGTGCGCGCCGACCGCGATTTCGGTTTCGTGCTCGAAGTGGCCTTCGAGGGAATCAACCGCTCGACGCGCCACAAATCGGGCGTGGCGATGCGCTTTCCCCGCATCGCGCGGCTGCGGCCCGACAAACCGCCTTACGAGGCGGATCGGCTTGAAAGTTTGATTGCGCTGATTGACGCCAAGGCTCCCGCTGTCGATGAATAGGCAAGGGCGATTCCTCACTACAAAGTGAGTTGGCCTTGCCTTTCGACCCGTGCAGATTTGAACTGCGCCGGGATATTTGGACAGAGCTCATGACCATGTCTGACGATAACGTATTCCGTCCCAATCGCCGCGGCGTTCTTGCCGGTCTCGCCGTTACGCTTTTCGCGCCGAACATCGTGAGGGCAGCCGATGACAGCACGCCCGGAAGCAAGCCGGCCGTGAACAAGGGCGAGATTGCCCGCAGCGATGAAAAGGCTGCCGATGCGCCGCCGCAGCTCGCGGGCGACTATGCCAAGGAACGCCATGGGTTCCGGACGGATCTCTTGAACAAGGGGCCGGCTCCCGACATCTACGAACCCTTGGTCACGCCCTCGACGGCCGACCAGCTCTTCTATCGCAGCGGGCTCGGCGGCGAACTGGAGCTCGTCGCCTGGGTCTCCCGCTACAAGCGCGCGCCGAAGCCGAAGCCGGCCGTGCTTTTCCTGCATGGCGGCAACGCCATCGGCCAGGGTCATTGGCAGCTGATGAAGCCTTATATCGAAGCCGGCTATGTCGTGATGATCCCATCCATGCGCGGCGAGAACGGTCAGAAGGGCAATTTCTCCGGTTTTTACGACGAAGTCGCCGATGTGCTGGCCGCTTCCAACCGGCTGCGCCACCTGCCGGGCGTCGACCCGCATCGCCTGTTCCTGGCGGGACACAGCATCGGCGGCACGCTGGCCATGCTGGCGGCCATGTCGACCGAGCGGTTCCGTGCGGCTGCGCCGATATCGGGCAATCCGGATGCCTATGCCTTCTTCGGCCGCTATCCGCAGGATATCCGCTTCGACACCAAGAACCCGCGCGAATTCCAGATGCGGTCGCCGCTCTGCTATGCCCACAGCTTCAAATGCCCGGTCAAGTTGTTTCACGGCACCGAGGAGGCGCATTTCGATGCGCGCCTGGCGCTATTGTCGAAGCGGGCGACATCCGCCGGCGTGAAGATGGAGATGGCGACGGTGCCGGGAAGCCATAACTCGGCTCTGCCGGGCGAGATCGAGCAGAGCATCGAGTTCTTCAGGAGCGTGGCCGTCTAGAGAGCGGCCGCTAGGCCATCATCCGCTCGATCAGCGCCGTCGCCGCTTCCGCGATCACGGTTCCGGGCGGGAAGATCGCATCGGCGCCCGCCGCCTCCAGCGCCGCGAAATCCTGTGGCGGAATGACGCCGCCGACGGCGATCAGCACATTGCCGGCATGGCGGCGCGCAAGCGCAGCTTTCAGTTCCGGCACCAGCGTCAGATGGCCTGCGGCAAGCGACGATGCGCCGACGATGTCGACGCCCTCGCGCACGGCGACGTCGGCCACTTCCTCCGGGGTCTGGAACATGGCGCCGACGACGACATCGAAGCCGAGATCGGCAAAGGCCGTGGCGATGACCTTCTGGCCGCGATCGTGGCCATCCTGGCCCATCTTGGCGATCAGGATGCGCGGCTTCTCGCCGCGTGCCCGGCGGAACTCCTCCACTTTGGCCACCGCGGCATTGAAGGCCGGATCTTCGGTGCCGACTTCCTTGCGGTAGACGCCGGAAATGGTCCTGATCTCGGCGACGTGACGGCCGTAGGCCTTTTCCAGCGCCAGCGAGATTTCGCCGACGGTTGCTCTTGCCCGGGCCGCCTTCACGGCGAAATCGAGCAGATTGCCGGTGCCGTTTCGCGCGGCGTCGGTCAGCGCATCCAATGCGCTCTCCACTGCTGCGGTCTCGCGCGTGCCCTTCAATTGCTGCAGCTTGGATAGCTGGCGCGCCCGCACTTCGGAATTATCGACCTTCAGGACATCGACCTCGATATCCTTTTCCGGCTTGGAGAAATTGATGCCGACGACGGTCTGGTGACTGCTGTCGATGCGTGCCTGCGTGCGTGCGGCTGCTTCCTCGATCCGGAGCTTCGGAATGCCTTTTTCGATCGCCTTCGCCATGCCGCCGAGCGCCTCGACCTCCTCGATATGGGCAAGGGCGCGGGTTGCGAGATCATGGGTCAGCCGCTCGACATAGGCCGAGCCGCCCCATGGGTCGATGATGCCTGTCGTGCCCGATTCCTTCTGCAGCAGGATCTGCGTGTTGCGGGCGATGCGGGCGGAATGATCGGTCGGCAGCGCCAGCGCTTCGTCGAAGGAATTGGTGTGGAGCGATTGGGTATGCCCCTGAGTGGCGGCCATCGCCTCGACCATGGTGCGGATGATGTTGTTCATCGGGTCTTGCGCCGTCAGCGACCAGCCGGAGGTCTGGCTGTGCGTCCGGAGGGCAAGGGACTTCTGGTCCTTCGGCGCGAAATTCTTCTGCATCAGCGCCGCCCAGATCAGCCGCCCCGCGCGCATCTTGGCGACCTCCATGAAGAAGTTCATGCCGACCGCCCAGAAGAAGGAGAGGCGGGGCGCGAAGCGGTCGATATCGAGCCCGGCGGCGACGCCGGCCCGCGCGTATTCTATGCCGTCGGCGATGGTATAGGCGAGCTCCAGGTCCGCCGTCGCGCCGGCCTCCTGCATGTGATAGCCGGAGATCGAGATGGAGTTGAACTTCGGCATCCGCTGGCTGGTATAGCTGAAAATGTCCGAAACGATGCGCATCGAGGGCTGCGGCGGATAGATGTAGGTGTTGCGAACCATGAACTCCTTGAGGATGTCGTTCTGGATCGTGCCGGAAAGCTTGTCCTCGGAGACGCCCTGTTCCTCCGCCGCGACGATGTAGAGCGCCATGATCGGCAGTACCGCGCCGTTCATGGTCATCGACACGCTCATCTCGTCGAGCGGGATGCCGTCGAAAAGCTGGCGCATGTCGAGAATGGAATCGATCGCCACCCCTGCCATGCCGACATCGCCCGCGACGCGCGGATGATCGCTGTCATAGCCGCGGTGGGTGGCGAGATCGAAGGCGACGGAAAGACCCTTCTGCCCGGCCGCCAGATTGCGGCGATAGAAGGCATTCGATTCCTCGGCCGTCGAGAAACCGGCATATTGGCGAATGGTCCAGGGCTGCTGGACATACATCGTCGGGTAGGGGCCGCGCACGAAAGGCGCCGCGCCGGGATAGGTGTCGAGGAAGTTCAGACCGGTGAGGTCGCCTTCGCTGTAGGCACGCTTGACGGCGATGCCTTCGGGGGTCTCCCAGGCCGCGGTATCGCTCGTTGGCGATGTTGCTTGCGGTCTGGTCCAGGAGATGGTGGCGAAGTTTGGGATCTTGGTCATGGAGCGGAAGCCTCCCTTGACGCCGGACGTGCAGTACCCCCCTCTGTCGCTTTTGCGACATCTCCCCCACAAGGGGGGAGATTGGAAGCTCGTGGAGCCTTTCTACCACGGACAAGCACCTCATCTGTGGCAGTGCGGGTTGTGATCGTCGACGGGGTTAAATCCAGGCTCGGAACGATCTCCCCCCTTGTGGGGGAGATGTCGCGAAGTGACAGAGGAGGGTGCGCAGCCTCCGCGAATGCGACATTCATTCTCATGCCTCCGTTCCCTCATCCAGCCGCACCGGCATCAACCCCATGCCACCCGTGATCGGGCCCAAAGCCCCCAGGACGACCACCGGCCGCTCCGTTTTCATCGCAAACAGCGTCGTTCCCACAATTGGCTTGGCGACACGCTTTGCGCGCGCTTCGGCAACCATTGCCGCCAGCTCACCGCTGGCGATCGTCTTTGCCAATCCGCCCTTGCCTTCGATGCCGGTGAAAATCTCCCAGGCCCGTTCGGCCAGCGCATCGGTCAGTGCCTCGATGCCACCCGCGCCTGCGGCGGGATCGAGGACATGATCGAGATGGCTTTCGGCCATGAGAATCGTCTGCGTATTGCGCGCCAGGCGCCGCGCCAGCGGGTCGGGGATGCCGTGCGTCAGGCTGTGCGGCAGGACGGAAATCTCGTCGGCGCCGCCGACGCCGGCCGAAAAGACCGCAATCGTGTTGCGCAGGATATTCGTCTCGGGGTCGAGGCGGGTCAGCATGCGATAGCTCGTCTCGACAAAAAGATGCGCCGGCGGCGGATCGGAGACGCCGCACGCTTCCGCGATGCGGGTAAAGATCAGCCGCGCCGCCCGTATCTTGGCGATCGTCGTGAACTGATTCTGATCCGCCGAAAGACACAGGCTCGTTGCCGCAAGCGCTGTTTTCAGCGGCAGACTGGCGTCTTCAAGCAACCGCAAATGGCCGACGAGGCTTGCGGCGATGACCGCCAGCTCCTGCGCCTCGGTTCCGCCGGCATTATGCACCCCGCGACCGTCTGCATTGACGATCGTGCCAAGCGGCAAAAATTCGATTAAGCCTTTAATATCTAATGCAAAGTTGGCAAAATTTCCGGCTGTCAAGAAGGCGTCGAAGCCAAGATGCAATCTTTGGGCGCCATCGCCCGCAGTGGAGGCTGCCACCGTTCTGGCGGCGCCCGAGGAAAAGCCGTCGAGGCGCAGTGTCGCAATCCTGCTCGGTGCGGCCGCCAGCGCCTTGGAGAGGAGCGGTTGCGGTGCATCCATGCCGGTGCCGAAGGCCGAACCGGAACAGGCGGAGACAAGCGAGATGCCGCTCGCGCCATTGGCGAGATCGTCGCCGAGCTGTGCCATTGCCCGTTCGATATCCGGATCGTCCATGCGTTGCGTCGCCGTCCAGGGCGCGTCGGCCCGGCACCGCGCAAGCGGCGCGCAATCGCGACGGCGCGGGTAGAGCGGCTGGACGGCGATGCCGTCATCCGTCTGCGACACAAGCGTTTCCTGGAAGTCCTTGCCCTTCAGCGCCCGTTCCACCAGCTTCAGCCATGCCTTGTGATCGGTCTGGTCGAAGATGCCCGGGTCGAGACTGTCGATATTCATGCGATCCTCCGTCCCGCAATGGTCTAGCTCATGATTCCGCGGGGGAAAACAGGAGTTTGACCAATCCGCGCAATATCTTCGCGGGCGGCTTGTTCGTCATGGACGCCAGCCTCGCTCCAGCCGCGGCGGTCATCATGGCGGCGATCCGACATGTTTCAACTGGTTTCCGATGATGGCCGATCTGCTGCCCGTTTCCCGTCACCTGCTCGCCGCTGCCGCGTTGGCGGCATTATCCGCCTGCAGCGTCATTCCCGATACCGGCGCGACCGATCCGGATCGTTTCGTGCAGGAGACCGCACCGGTCTTCTATCGTCCGGAGGGCATCGATCCGCAAAAGGTGAAGCGCCTGCCGATACAACCCGTGCCGCAGGCGCGCGATCTCTTCCGCACGCAATTCCATCAGACCTATGGCCTGCCGACCTTCAACCCGGTTCATCAGGCGATGTATGCCCAGCGGAACGAGGACGATTTCACTCTGCCGGCCATTCCCTATATGCGCATCGATCCGCGCTTCCTGCGCCAGGAGGTGGATTATCAGACCAACGAGCGTCCCGGCACCATCGTCGTCGATACGCGAAGCCATTATCTCTATTTCGTCGAATCGGGCGGCAAGGCCATGCGTTACGGCGTCGGCCTCGGCGCCGCCGGATATGCATGGCATGGCAGGGGCGTGATCCAGTGGAAGCAGAAGTGGCCGCGCTGGACGCCGCCTGCCGAAATGGTCGCACGCGAACCGCAGATGCGACCGATTTCGGCCGAGCGCGGCGGCATGAACCCGGGGCCGACGAACCCGCTCGGGGCGCGTGCGCTTTATATCTATCAGAACGGCCGGGACACGCTTTACCGCGTTCACGGCACCCCGGATTGGCAGTCGATCGGCAGGGCAGCGTCCTCGGGTTGCGTGCGCATGCTCAACCAGGACGTGATAGATCTCTACAACCGGGTGCCCGATAAGACGGAAATCGTCGTTTTGTAGCGGTATTTTACCACAAATTTTCGTGATGTTGCATAAGTGCGATAGCCGGGGTGGTTTACGCTCTTTAGTTTTGCGCCTGTCTTTGCAAACCTCTCGGGGAGCCGAATCAGCTTAGGTGCTTCTGGTTCTCGCTTCCCCCTCAAAAGGAACTATGCTGTCGACATGAGCCTTCCTTCATCCCTATCCCGACGTAGCTTTCTCGCTTTTGCTGGTATCGGTGCCGTTTCGACGCTCGCCAGCTGCGCTTCCACCATCGACAACGGCCCCGTCGTCAGCCCGGTACAATATACCGGTTCGCCAAGGCCGTTCCGCAGCTGGTTCTCCAGTTATGACGGCGAGCAGCCGGACCCCGCCGTAATCTATGCGGCCATGGACGATGGCGGCTTCCATATTCCGGCGGTTCCCTACAAGCAGATCGATCCGCGTTTCTATCGTCAGCGCGTGATCGACCCTACAGGCGAGGCGCCCGGCTCCGTGGTCGTCAACACGACCCAGCGCATGCTTTACGTCACCGAGCAGGGCGGTACCGCAATGCGCTACGGCATCGGCGTCGGCCGCGAAGGTTTTGCCTGGCAGGGCCGCGGCATCATCCAGTGGCGCAAGAAGTGGCCGCGCTGGAATCCGCCGGACGAAATGGTCGCCCGCCAGCCGGAGCTCACGAAATACTCGATCGCCAACGGCGGCATGGATCCGGGCCTGATGAACCCGCTTGGCGCCCGCGCGCTCTACATTTTCGAGGACAAGCAGGATTCGCTCTATCGCCTGCACGGCAATCCCGACTGGCGCTCCATCGGCAAGGCCGTTTCCTCCGGCTGCGTCCGCCTGCTGAACCAGGACGTCATCGATCTCTACGATCGCGTGCCGGAGCGTGCGCCGATCCTGGTCACTGCCTGATATCGCATCATCGCAAAAAAAGGGCGCCGGTGGCGCCCTTTTTTCGTTGCAAGCAAGACCGGCCTTCATCTGCGATGGAGATCATGGCGTCGGGCTTCCGATAGCGAGCCCTTTTCCCATACGACAAGCATGACGAGATATCGCGGATAGGTAAGGCCGACGCGATCGAGGATCGGTGTAGGCGCGATTGAAGGCATGCGCGGCACTGTAAACAGCAAAGCAAAGCTGCTTTTCCAGCCCCTTTTCCGTATCGGGTATCATCCCGCCCTGGCTTCGTCCGTCATTAGCGCTCCGCCGTTTTCTTTATTTTACGCATTTTCTTGTTGGATCATTCTCACCAATTCACTTTGCAAAATCGAATTGCAAAAAAATAAATATTGCGCACGATTAAATCGTGTTATATAAAATAACCATCCAAATCGAAGGGAGACATGACATGCCTATTCTCTACACCACCAAAGCTTCCGCCACCGGTGGCCGCGCCGGCCATGCAGTTTCCGAAAATGGCGTCCTCGACGTCACGCTGACCGTGCCGAAGGAACTCGGCGGCGACGGCGCCACCGGCACCAATCCGGAGCAGCTCTTTGCTGCCGGCTATTCCGCCTGCTTCCTGGGTGCTCTGAAATTTGTCGCAGGCCAGCAGAAGGTCAAGATTCCGGAAGATGCCAAGGTCACGGCGACGGTCGGCATTGGTCCGCGCGCCGATGGCGGCGGCTTCGGCATCGAAGTCTCTCTGGCGGTCCACATCCCCGGCATGGACAAGGCCGAGGCTGAAAAGCTTGCCGCCGCCGCTCATATCGTATGCCCTTACAGCCACGCCATGCGCACCTCGACCGAAGTGCCGGTGACGGTTGTCTGAAGCAGACGCATCCGCCGCCTGAAAAGGCGGAGCTAAAAGAGAAAAGGAGCGAAGGCTTTGCCTGTCGCTCCTTTTCTTTTGCAAGAAATTTGCTATATGTTTTCCTAGGAAAGGATGTGGCTATGTCAAAGGCTCAATCGATATATCAGGCAAAGCCCGGTGAGGGACTCGTCATCACCAAGGCCGTTGTCAACGCCGCCGACCGGCTCGGATTGAATGCCCGCGTACTCGCGGCCATCATCGGGGTATCGGAGGCGACCGTTTCGCGCATGAAGCGGCAGGACCATCTGCTGGAGCGCGACAGCAAGCCGTTCGAGCTGGCCGTGCTTCTTGTTCGTCTCTTCCGTTCGCTCGATGCCATCGTCGGCGGCGACGAGGCCGTGGCGCGCCAATGGCTGCGCAACGGCAATCTCGCCTTCGGCGCCGCGCCCGTCGACAAGATCACCTCCATTTCCGGTTTGACAGATGTCCTTGCCTATCTGGACGCCCGCCGCGCTCTTATCTGAGGCGCGGGCCATTTCCGGCCATTATTGGCGGCTGGTGGAATCGCAGCATCAGGTTTCGACGCTCAAGCTGGTCGATAATTTGGAAGAACAGGCTCTTCTCGAAAGCGTGCTGGAAGAAAGCAAGCCCGTGCTGCCGCCGGAATGCGCCGGCCTCGACTATCTGCTGGCGACTCCCTTTCGTTATGGCGCGATCTATCCCCATGGGTCCCGTTTCCGTCGCGCAGGCCGCACGCTCGGCGTTTTCTACGCCTCGGAGCAGGTGGAGACGGCCCTGGCGGAAATGAGCTTCTACAGGCTGCTCTTCTTCCGTGATTCCCCCGATACGCCGCTGCCCGCCAATGCGGCCGAATATACCGCCTTTGCCGCGGTCATCGCCACGAAAGCGGCGGTCGATCTGACGGCGCCGCCGTTGGATCGCGATCGGCAGCAGTGGAGCGATCCGGTCAACTACGAGCCCTGCCAGTCGCTTGCCGAGGCGGCGCGGGCCGGCGGCATCGAGGCCATTCTCTATCGATCCGTCCGGGATCCTCAGGGAGGCCGGAACATCGCACTGCTCACGGCAAGAGCCTTTTCGGCGCGGGAGCCGGTCGAACGCCAGACCTGGCGCATCCGGCTGTCGCGCGCCGGCGTGCAGGCGCTGTGCGAATTTCCGCGGCGCCGGATCGGCTTCGAACGGCGGGATTTCGACGCGGACCCCCGGTTGTCGGACCGATCGTTCAGAGCAGATTAGCCAGATCGCTGCGCAAGCGGTCGCCATTGCCATCCGGCAGCCGTTCCTCAAGGGCCGCGTGAGTGGCCTTCCAGATCGGAACGGCGGCGGCGAGCGCTGCCGTTCCGGATGGTGTGAGGCTCAGCAGGCGGGCGCGGCGATCCTGAGGGTTGGGCACGACGTTGACCCATCCCCGCCGTTCCAGCGGTTTCAAGGCCGCCGTCAGCGTCGTCTGGTCCATTGCCAGCAGCGCCGTGACCGATCCCATGGAGGCCGGCGCCGGTCTGTTCAGGGACATCATCAGAGAGAATTGACCGTTGGTGAGCCCGAACGGCCGCAAGGCGTCGTCAAAACGGCGGGCCAGAGCGCGTGCCGCTCGCTGCACATGCAGGCAAAGGCAGGTGTCGCGCACTAACAGCGTGGTTTCAAAGGGAATTTCGACTGCGTTTGACATGATTCATTAATATTGATATCAATGTATTTGTCAAGATTTTGGTAGTTGGTAGGCCGGAGGAGGGCGCTGACAATGAACCAGGTTGTTTCCAGGGACGTATGGCTGGAGGCTCGCCGCCGGCTGCTCGCCAGGGAGAAGGAGGCAACGCATCTTCGCGATCGCGTCAACGCGGAGCGCTTGGCGCTGCCTTGGGTAAAGGTCGAAAAAGACTATGTCTTCGACACGGCTGCCGGCAGGAAGACGCTCGCGGATCTCTTCGATGGCCGCAGCCAGCTGATCGTCTATCATTTTATGCTCGGCCCGGATTGGGATGCGGGGTGCACCGGCTGCTCGTTCCTAGCCGATCATCTCGACGGGACGCTTCCGCATCTCAATCATCACGACGTCACGCTCGTCGCCGTTTCCCGGGCGCCGCTGGAAAAGGTGGAAGCCTACAAGAAGCGCATGGGCTGGGATTTTCCCTGGGTGTCGTCCTTCGCGAACGATTTCAATTTCGATTATCACGTCTCCTTCACCAAGGAGCAGCTTGCGGGCGAGACGGTCTTCTACAATTTCACGCCGATGGATTCTGCCGAGGGCTATGACGAGCTTCCTGGCCTCAGCGCCTTCTACAAGGACGATGCCGGCAATATCTTCCATACCTATTCGAGCTACGCCCGCGGTCCGGAAGAGCTGATCGGCACGCTGATGATCCTCGATCGGGCTCCGAAAGGACGCAACGAAAGCGGCACGATGAACTTCGTTCGTCGCCATGACGAATATGAGGATACGGCCAAGGCACAGTCCTGCTGCCATTGAGGCCCCTCGGGCCACCGCATTCATGTCGCAGGGCAGGGGTCGAAATATCGTGCTTCGTACCTAGTTAACATCTGGCGCCCGCTTGCCGGAAAGCGGACGGATCGGTCGGTCGACCATCGTTCGGCCGTCACGTTCGCCGGCCATGATGCGGCCGCGCCGGTATCGGGCCCGGCACGAGACGGGTGCCTGCAAACATCACAAGAGGGAGAGAGATGCCATGGCCGAGAAGGGATATTTCGTCTGGTACGAGCTGATGACGTCAGACATGAAGGCGGCGCAAGCTTTCTATACCAAGGTCGTCGGTTGGGACGCGGCGGATGCCGGCATGCCGGAGGTCGGCATGGACTACACGCTGTTCAGCGCCGGCGCCGGCCCCGTTGCCGGCCTGATGGTATTGCCGGAAGAAGCAAAGGCCATGGGCACGCCGCCCTGCTGGACCGGCTATATCGGCATTGCTAATGTCGATGAGATGGCGAAAGCCGTCGTTGCCAAGGGCGGAAAGATCTATCGCGAGCCGACGGATATTCCAGGTGTCGGCAGGTTCGCCGTCGTTTCCGATCCTTACGGCGCAGCCTTCTGCCTCTTCACGCCGCTGCCGGGTCAGGATTGGGAGCCGGCGGCCCCTGCCACTCCGGGCTATTTCGGCTGGCACGAGCTTTATGCCGGCGACGGCCCGAAGGCGTTCGATTTCTACAGCGAGATGTTCGGCTGGGAATTGAGTTCCGATTTCGACATGGGGCCGATGGGCAAATACAAAATCTTCAGGATCGGCGACCGGGACTTCGGCGGCATCATGACCAAGCCGGCGGAAATGCCGGTGCCGGCCTGGAATTTCTACATCAATGTCCCGGCGATCGATGCGGCCATCACCCGCATTACCGAAGGCGGCGGCAGCATCGTCAACGGCCCGATGGAAGTCCCCGGCGGCAGCTGGATCGTCCAGGCCACCGATCCGCAAGGCGCATTCTTCTCGCTGGTCGCGCCGGTGCGCTAAGATTCCGGCCCTCCGGGCGGGGAGGCTCGCCACGAAAGCGGCGGGTGGGGTGATATTCCGGGATTTCGGGAAATCACCCTGCCCGCGAGCTTCGCTCCTCAAGGGAAGAATAATCTTCTACCGCTTCAAGCTGCCGAGAATGCCTCGAACCAGGGCACGTCCGACCTGCGTGGCAACCGTGCGGGCCACGCTCTTCAGCGCGGCTTCCATGATCGTCTCGCGCTGATAGCCCGAGCGGCCGCGGCCGGCCGGCTTGTTGCTGTCGCCGCCGAAGCCGGGCAGCGTCCAGCCATCGCCGGTGCTCTCGTTCTGCGGGGCGGCTGCCTTGCGCGCCCGCTCCGTCAGGATCTCGTAGGCCGATTCGCGGTCGATCGTCTGGTCGTAGACGCCGGCGACCGGGCTGGCATTGATGACGGCCTGACGTTCGGCATCGCTGACCGGGCCAATACGGCCGGACGGCGGGCGGATCAGCGTGCGCTCCACGACGGAAGGCGCGCCCTTGCCCTCCAGCATCGACACCAGCGCCTCGCCTGTGCCGAGCGTGGTGATGACGGTGGCGCAATCGAAAGCGGGATTGGGCCGGAATGTCGAGGCTGCCGTCTGTACGGCCTTTTGCTCGCGCGGCGTATAGGCGCGCAGCGCATGCTGCACGCGGTTGCCGAGCTGCGCCAGCACCGTTTCCGGTACGTCGAGCGGATTCTGTGTGACGAAATAGACGCCGACGCCCTTGGAGCGGATCAGGCGCACGACCTGCTCGACGCGCTCCAGCAGCACCTTCGGCGCATCGTTGAAGAGCAGGTGCGCCTCATCGAAGAAGAAGACCAGCTTCGGCTTCTCCGGATCGCCGACTTCGGGAAGCTCCTCGAACAGTTCGGAGAGCAGCCACAGCAGGAAGGTGGCGTAAAGGCGCGGATTCATCATCAGCTTGTCGGCCGCAAGCACCGAGACCTGGCCGTAGCCGTCATTGCTGACCCGCATGATATCGGAGATTTTCAGCGCAGGCTCGCCGAAGAAGTTTTCCGCTCCCTGCTGCTCGAGCACCAGCATTGCGCGCTGGATCGAGCCGACGGAGGATTTCGAGATCAGGCCGTATTTGCTGGAAAGTTCGCCGGCGTTCTCGCCCATGTAGTTCAGGAGTGCCTGCAGGTCCTTGAGATCGAGCAGCGCCAGACCGTTCTCGTCGGCGATCTTGAAGGCGATGTTGAGCACGCCTTCCTGCGCTTCGGAAGCATCCATCAGCCGGGCGAGCAGCAGCGGTCCCATATCGGCTATGGTCGTGCGCACGCGATGGCCTTTTTCGCCATAAAGATCCCAGAAAATGACCGGGAACTGATCGAACTCATAGGGCGACAGGCCGATTTCCTCGGCGCGCTTCAGCAGAAAGTCCTTGGGTTCGCCCTTGGCGGAAATGCCGGAAAGGTCGCCCTTGATGTCGGCGCAGAACACCGGCACGCCCGCCTTGGAAAAGCCTTCTGCCAGCACTTGCAGCGTCACCGTCTTGCCGGTGCCCGTGGCGCCGGTGACGAGGCCGTGGCGGTTGCCGAATTTCAGCGTCAGGAATTCGTCCTTGTTGATGCTTTCGTCCGGGTTGCGGCTCGCGCCGACAAAAATCTGTTCATCCTGCTGCGGCTGCGGCATGGTGTCGTCTCCCTCTGGGCGGCGGCACAGCAGCCTTTGAAGCTGCCAGGGCCATTCATCGATCTGTCCTGACACTGTTATAAGAACTGACTTGAACGGGGACAACCATTCGCGTCACGGTTATGCTTCTGGTAGTGTAACCGCGTCCGGCGCGGCTTGTGTCGGTTGCTTCATTCGATTACGTTGACGTTAACGTCGTAAAGGCAGGAGGCCACAGTGAACGAAGTTATTGATCAGATCGCAACCAAGGCCGGCATCGCGCCTGATCTCGCAGAGAAGGCCGTCGGTATGATTCTGGGCTTTCTGCAGCGCGAGGCTCCGGATGGCCCCGTCACCAAGATGATCGAATCGATCCCCGGCGCTTCCGATCTCGTTGCGCAGTATAGCGGCGCGGAAACCGGCGGCGGTGGTCTGCTCGGCGGCCTGCTCAGCGCCGTCGGCGGTGGCGGCGGCCTCATGGCCCTCGGCCAGCAGCTGATGAGCAGCGGCCTCAGCATGGGTGAAATCACCTCGCTCGCCAAGGAAACGATCTCAACCGCCCGCCAGCACGCCGGCGACGAGGTGGTCGATCAGGTGGTCAACTCCGTTCCGGGCCTGCACCAGTTTCTCTGATCGGTATCGTCTTCGATGCAAAAAGCCCCGCGATGATCTCGCGGGGCTTTTTCATTTCGGATGGGTGGCCGGCATCGATGGATGCCGGCCCTTTTCGCTTCCGAGGCAGCTCCGCCTTCCACAGAATCGCCGCTCCGCTTCATCTTTTTGTTTTTACGCGATTGCGGACGAACGGCCGCCGAGGCTTTTCGGCATGATTCCCTAGATTTTTCTGCTGCTCCGCTTCCCGTCGATCTGATGCCATTTGCGGCCGTCGCGTTCGATGAGCTTGTCGGCGCTGACAGGGCCTGTGCTGCCCGGCGCATAAGGATCGGGCTTGCCGCCTTCCGCCCAGAGGTCGAGGAAAGGCTGCACGGCGGCCCAGCCGGCTTCGATGCCGTCGGCACGCTGGAACAGCGTCTGGTCGCCGACGAAGAGTTCGTAGAACAGGCTCTCGTAGCCGGTCTGCCTGCCGATGTCGAACTTGTCGGAATAGCGGAAGTCGAGCGAAATCGGCGCGGTTTTCAGCACCAGCCCTGGCGACTTGATCGAGATTTCCATGTCCAGGCCCTCGTCGGGCTGAACCTGGATGATGAGCCTGTTCGGCGGCAGCTCGGGGCGCGAGCCGTGGCGCGGGAACTGCGCGAACGGCACCTGCCGGAAGGTGATGACCACTTCCGTATCGCGGGCCTTCATCGCCTTGCCGGTGCGCAGGTAGAAGGGCACGCCCGCCCAGCGCCAGGTATCGACGAAGAGCTTCAGCGCCACGAAGGTTTCGGTGTTGCTGTCGGGGGCGACATCGGCGGTCTGCGTGTAGGCGGGCAGATCATGGCCGGCCAGCGGGCCGGCGGTGTAGGCGCCGCGCACGCCGTTCTTGGCCGCTTCCTCGGGCGAATACAGCCGCAGGGCCTTCAGCACCTTGCCCTTCTCGTTGCGGATCGATTCCGCGTCGAAGCTGTTCGGCGGCTCCATCGCCACCATCGCCAGCAGCTGGAAGAGATGGTTCGGCACCATGTCGCGCAAGGCGCCGGTCGCATCGTAGAACTTGCCGCGCATGCCGACATCGACCAGCTCGGCCGCCGTGATCTGGACGTGGTCGATATAGTTGTTGTTCCACAGCGCCTCGATCATCATGTTGGCGAAGCGCGTCGTCATGATGTTCTGGACGGTTTCCTTGCCGAGGAAATGATCGATGCGATAGATCTGGCTTTCCGCTACGTGGTTGAGCAGCCGCGCGTTCAGGGCCTGCGCCGAGGCGAGGTCGTTGCCGAACGGTTTTTCGATGGCGATGCGGCGGAAGGCGCCGGTTGCCTCGTTCATCAGGCCGTTTTCGGAGAGCTTTTCGGCGATGTCGCCAAAGAATTGCGGCGGCACGGCGAAATAGAAGGCCGCATTGGCGCTCGGCGCGTGGCCGAGATAATCCGAAATCTCCTTGTAGACGCCGTTCTGGGTAAAATCGCCGGAGATGTAGCTGATGCGCTTGCGCAGGCTCTGCCAAGCCGCCTGCCGCTCGGGATCGTCCATGTCGCCGGAGGTTTTGAGAAAGGCTTCCAGCCGCTCCAGCAGCATGTCGACGCCACCGGTCTCGATGCCGATGCCGAGGATATGGAGATCCTCTCCCACAAGCCCGCTGCGGGTCATGTTGATCAGCGTCGGGATGAGCAGGCGCCGGGTAAGGTCGCCTGCTGCGCCGAAGATCACGAAAGTCAGCGGCGGTGCGGGTGCGACGTCGGGGGTGGTCATGAATGCGTCTCCTTGTGGCGGCCATTAAGGGGGCTTGTGGACGACATGGACTATCTCCTCGGAGCTATTGCTGTTTCAGCTTTGGCTGAGGGTGTTCTAGCGCGGGCCGGCGCCGGTTGTCGATGGGATCGACGCACCGCCGTCAGCCGGGATTGGGGGACGGGCAAACGGTCTATTTCTTGACCGCGACCAGGAAGAGGCGCGGGAAGCGCAACAGCACCTTGCCATCGGCAAGCGGCGGATAGGCCTTCTCGATATGCTTCAGATATTCGGCGGTGAAAGCATCGCGATGCTCGGCGCCGGCGTGATCGAGATAGGGGCGCAGGCCCGTGCCCTTCACCCATTCGACGATGGCTGCGGCATTTTCCAGCGCGTGATTGTAGTTGGTGTGCCAGATATCGATGCGGGCCGATTTGCCGATCAGTCTGTTGTAATAGACCGAGGGTGCGGGCAGGGGATTGCGTCGCACGCTCTTTTTGGCGAAGGCATCGCTCCACGGGCCGTTTTTGCCGGCTTCCTCCATCATCAGATGGCTTGGCTCGTTCAGATTGTCAGGCATCTGCACGGCAAGCACGCCGCCGGGTTTCAGCCCGTCCATCAGGTGATCGAAGATATCGAGATGATCCGGCAACCACTGAAACACGGCGTTGGCGAAAAGCAGGTCTACGGGCTCTTCCGGCCGCCATGCGGCAAGATCGGCCTTGACGAACTGCGTGCCGGGCATGCGCTTGCGTGCTGCCTCCAGCATGTTGTCGTCGCTGTCGAGGCCGGAGACGCTGGCGGCGCCATATCGTTCGACGATCAGCTCGGTCGAGTTGCCGGGACCGCAACCGAGGTCGATCGCTCGCTCGACGCGTTCCAGCGGCACTTGCGCCAGCAGGTCGCGCGCCGGACGCGTGCGTTCATCCTCGAATTTTACATATTGGCCGGCAGACCATGCCATGGGCGTATCCTCTTTCTAGATTGCCATTGTCTTCGCTGCGCATAGAGCCTTTGCGCCTTTTTCGAATCGCGAAAGCCCTCTATCCTTTTTGTTCTGACGCATTTCCGGATGGAAAACCGCCACGCGCTTTTCCTGGAATTGCTCTAGCACCGGCACATATCAAAACCGTGTAATGACGCTGATGCCCGTGCCCTCAGCCTTATCCAGAGACATAAGCGCCGGAACGGCTTCTTCCAGGCTTATCTTGCGGCCGATGAGCTTTTGCGGCGCGATCTTGCCGGCGGCGAGCATGTCGAGCATGGCGTCGTAGCGCCAGGCCTGCATGCCGTGGCTACCGTAGATTTCCAGTTCATGGCCGATGACCTGCGCCATCGGAATCTGCGGCGTCGCATACTCGCCGAGCATGAGGCCGACCTGCACATGCCGGCCGCGGCGACGCAGGTTCCTGATGGAGTTGAAGCAGGTCGCGGGGTGGCCGAGCGCGTCGATCGAAACGTGGGCGCCGCCCTTGGTGATCTCGCGCACCGCCTCCGCCACGTCGGCAACGCTGCCCGCATTGATCGTTGCCACCGCGCCGCATTCGCGGGCAAAAGCCAGCTTTTCGTCCGAGATGTCGATGGCGATGGCGTTGGCCCCAAGCGCGCTGGCGATCATGATCGCCGACAGTCCGACGCCGCCGCAGCCATGCACCGCGATCCATTCGCCGGGCCGCGTCTTGGCCTGATCGGCAACGGCGCGGAAGGAGGTGGCGAAGCGGCAGCCGAGGCTCGCCGCCGTCGCATCGTCGACCGTTTCGGGCAGGTGAACGAGGTTGGTGTCGGCATAGTCGATGGCGACATACTCGGCAAAGGAGCCCCAATGGGTGAAGCCCGGCTGGAACTGGCTGGGGCAGACCTGCTGGTTGCCGGAATGGCATTCGGCGCAATGACCGCAGCCCGAGACGAAGGGAACGGTGACGCGATCGCCGACCTTGAAGCGGACGACGCCGCGACCGGTCGCGACGACCTTGCCGGCAAGCTCATGGCCCGGCACATGCGGCAGCTTGATATCCGGGTCATGTCCCATCCAGCCGTGCCAGTCGCTGCGGCAGAGCCCGGTTGCCCCGACGGCGATGACGACGCCGTCCTCCGCCGGTGTCGGGTCGGGCAACGTGCGTATTTCGGGCGTCGCCTCGAAGGACTCGTAATACATGGCTTTCATGGAAGTTCTCGCTGTTTTCCCGCGGTCTGTCCGTCCATCATTTTTCTTGATGAACCTATTCGTCAAGCTGTTGTTTCGGCGCATGAAAATTGCGCTATGAATGCGGTATCGGGCGCTTTGTTGCAAATGGATTTTGACGTGTAGTTTCTGCTTGACCCCGGGATTGCGCGGTTATTTGCTCTTCGCCACATAAGAGAGGAACCACCATGGCAGTCGACACGTCGCCCCGAACCGTCACCTGGACCTATGTCGAAGGAGAATGGCTCCCCGGCAACCCGCCGCTCATCGGGCCGACCTCGCATGCCATGTGGCTCGGCTCGACCGTGTTCGACGGCGCACGCTGGTTCGACGGCATCGCGCCCGATCTGGACCTGCATTGTCAGCGCATCAATCGTTCGGCCGTCGCCATGGGATTGAAGCCGGTCAAGACAGCCGAAGAGATCGAGGCGCTGGCCTGGGAAGGCATCAGGAAATTCGACGGCAAGACGCCGATCTACATCAAGCCGATGTATTGGGGCGAGCATGGCTTGCCGGGCAGCGTCGTCGCCGTCGACGCGGAATCGACGCGCTTTGCGCTCTGCCTGTTCGAGGCGCCGCTCGGCGGCACCGGCGGCGTCACGCTCACCGTCTCTCCCTTCCGCCGTCCGTCGCCGGAAACGGCGACGACAGACGCCAAGGCCGGCTCGCTCTATCCGAACAGCGGCCGCATGATCCTGGAGGCCAGGAACCGCGGCTTCAACAACGCGCTGGTGCGCGACTTGAACGGTAATGTGGCCGAGACAGCATCCTCCAACGTCTTCATGGTCAAGGATGGCATCGTCTATACGCCGATCGCCAACCGCACCTTCCTGGCCGGCATCACGCGCGCCCGCGTCATCGGCCTGCTGCGTCGGGAAGGCTTCGACGTTCGCGAGGAGACCCTGTCGGTGGAGCAGTTCATGGCGGCCGACGAGATCTTCACGACCGGCAACTACTCCAAGGTCGTCAGCGTCAGCCGGCTGGACGATCGCGAATTCCAGGAAGGGCCGGTCGCCCGCAAGGCTCTGGAGCTCTATATGAACTGGGCCCACGGGCGCAGCGCCGGCGAAGAATGAGCCTTGGCGATTCATCGCCGGCGATGGAATCATTGCCTCGCGATGTCAGCCGCGAAGGCAGACCTCGTCATGCTGTAGGAGGCGAATGACTCGTCGTGATATGTGGTCGGCCGCGACGGCGCCAGGCCGAGCTTTTGCGCGACGCGAATGGATGCGGCGTTTCCAGGCGCGATATCGGCGATGACACGGTCGAGTTTCAGTGTCTGGAAGGCGTGTGCAAGAACGGGCCTCGCCGCCTCCGTCGCATAGCCCTTACCCCAGGCGAGCCTGTTGAGTCGCCATCCAATCTCGATGTCGGGCCCGATGGCGTCGGCCGGGATCAGCAATATCCAGCCGAGGAATTGCCTGGGACTTTCCTTGGCGCGGATCGACCAATATCCCAGCCCGTCGCCGAAATCCGCTTCGATCCGTCCTCTCAGGAAGGCTCGATGCGCGGCGGCGTCCTGCCATGGGCCGGGAATGAAGCGCGTCACCTCCGGGTCGCGATCCATGGCGATGCAATCGTCAATGTCGACCATAGTGCGAGGCGCAATCATAAGTCGCGCGGTTTCGAAGCTTGGAAGCGCCATAGAGATATCTCCACAACTGCCGCTGGCGAAAGATTATCAAAGGGACGCTTGAACTCAATACAGCTTCAGTGAATCGCGGCGATAAGGCCGCGATTCCGCTCTGCAATGCCCTGTTTCGAAGGCAGGGGAGACACGCTATTCCGCTTCTTTCCTCGGGCTGACCGACCAGCAATAGACGGCGCCGATCGCCAGCAGCACGCAGGTTCCAAGGAATACCGCGCGCATGCCGATATGGCCGCCGACGAAGCCGCCGATGACCGGCCCTGCCACCTGGCCGACATATTGCGACGAAATGGAAAGGCCGAGGATGCTGCCGGTGGCCGCATCGGGTACGCTGTGACGGATGACGGCGGTGATGCAGGGCAGGAGACCTCCGAGCGCCACGCCCATCAGGAAGCGCAGCGCGATCAATTGCCAGGCCGAGGTCACGAAGGCCTGCGGGATGAGCAGCAGGGCGGCGACCGCGAGGGCCGCCGTGATGACGCTCCAGTGGCCGATGCGGTCGGCGAGCTTGCCGAGCCATGAGGCAGACAGGATGCTGCCGAGCGCCGCAGCGGCCATGACGACGCCGGAGACCATCGTCACCTGCGCATCGGTGACGAATTGCGCGACATAGACGGTGATGATCGGCTCGATCGACATGTTGGCCAGCATCAGCAGCAGGCCCAGCGACAGCATGGCGATGACGGGGCGCTTGTCGGGAATGGAGGCCCAGCTGCCGCTTGCCTTCGCGGCCTTTTTCCGGGCCGTGGATTTCTCTTCCTTGATCAGGAAGGTCGTTGCCAGGAAAGTGAAGAAGATCACGCCGCCGGCCAGCAGGAAGGTGCCGCGGATGCCGATTATCGGCGGCAGCGCGCCGCCGATCAGCGGTCCAACGAGGTTGCCTGCCATGATGCCGGCCGACAGCGTGCCCAGCGCCCAGGCCGAGCGATGCTTCGGCGTCTGCGCTGCGACCAGCACCATCGATCCCGACGCATAACCGCCGGCAAGGCCGGTGAAGAGGCGCAGCCCCACCAGCTGCCAGACATTGCCGGCCATGCCCATCAGCGAAATGGCGATCGTCATGCCGAGGCTGGCGCGCACCAGCATCAGCTTGCGGCCGTAGATATCGCCGAGCCGCCCCCAGAGCGGCGCGACGAAGGCGGCGGCAAAGAAGGTGGCGCCGTAGGCGATGCCGGACCATTGCACGATCGCCGCTTTGTCGGTGACGCCGAGTTCCTCGACATAGAGCGGCAGGAAGGGAAGCAGCAGCGTCATCGCCACGATGGTCGTAAACGAGCCGACGAGGCAGATGATCAGGTTTCGCATCCAATGTGCGGTTTCCGGTTCGGCCGGTGCGGCTGCATCCCATCTGGTCTCGGTCATTTCTCGGCCTTTGCATTCAATGTGTAAAACAGCTCCCGGCTGCCCGAGGCCAGGATATGACCCTTCGCGGCGGCGAGCAGGTCGGCGCGGGTGAACAGGTCGGGAAGCTTCAGCTGCTCGACATCGAGCGCATAGACGGTGACGTGGTAGCTGTGAGCGCGCGCGTCATTCCAGGGTGGGCATGGGCCCTTATAGCCGCCATGCGGCCCGTCCTTCAAGTTGCCGCCGCCGGCACCGTTCTGGCCGCGGCGTCCGTAGGCGGTACGTTCGAGCGGCAGGCCGCCGGGCGGAGGGGCGTTTCCATCCGTGCCTTCGGCAAGGCTGGTGCGCGACGCAGGGATGTCGGCCAGTACCCAATGGACGAATTCCATCCGCTTGAAATCCTTCGGGATCGGCTTGTCGGCCTTGTTGAACAGCGAGAAATCCGCGGGAACGTCGGGATCGACCATGGTCAGCGCGTAGGAACGCGTGCCCTTCGGCCCCTTCGACCACGACACGGCCAGGCTCTTGTTGGGTCCTGGCGCCGACTTGTCTGACGATGTCGAAATGCAGGAGGCGTTTTCCGGCAGCAGCATCCGGCCGTTGCTCTTTGCGAACGTCACCTTGAGATCGGCCGATAGGGCCGGCGTGGCGACGGCTACTGCAATGACGAAGGCGTTCAGAACATTGAGCATGGTTTTCATGGTGTTGCCCTTTCACATTATGGCTCCAGCGACCTTTCGAGAGCAGGATCTAACAAATTCGTGCGGCGCGGCGTGTACCCAAACGCTCAAAATACGGCCGGAAGCGCTCACGCGCTGCGGAGCCGGTCGGCGAAGCGGCGGGGGGAGCGATAGCCGGTTGCAAGGGCCGCCTCGCGCAGCGACAAACCGTCCTCGGCGAGCAGCGCCGTTGCCAGCGCCACGCGCTCGCTCGCCAGCACGTCGCGCAGGGACGCGCCCTCGCGTGACAGGCGGCGCCGCAGCGTCGCGTTGCTCGTTCCGAGCTCGGCGGCGATGAGGTCGGCCGTCCAGGGGCGATCCGGCCGCCAGCGCACCAGCGCGCGCACCGCCTCGGCGGTCGTTTCCGGCGAGCCGGGAAGGGCGCCGCGCATGCCGAGCACCATGAGTATTTCCAGCAGCCTGTGCTCGATGAGCGGAATGGGCAGGTTGCCGGCAGCGATGCCTTCGCCGGCATGCTCGATGGCGGCGGCCAGCAAAGGCTCCAGCGGCAGGTCGATCTGCGATGCGGTTTGGGCCGGCGGAAAGGCTTTTGCGGCCCGCCGCACCAGTTCCTCGGGAAAGGTAATGAAGATTGCCCGATAGACGCCGGTCTGCGGGTCGGGGTCGTTCACGACATCGCCGCTCCAGCCGGCCGGCAGCACGATCGCCGTGCCGGCCGTAAAATGCCGCTGCCGTCCCATGCTGACGATCTCCTTCGAGCCTTCCAGCACCGCGACGATCGAAACCTGTGAAAAGGCCGAGCCGGCAATGCGTTCGCGCTCGCGCGTCACGAAGGTGAAGAGCGTCGAGTAGCTGCCGGTGCCGCTCGGCGCGGCTGCCGGGCGGTTGTCCTTGGCCGCCAGGCGGCGCAATTTTTCCAAGATGTGATGATGAGCCTCGGACACTGCGATGGCTTCCTGCTGATATGGGGGTATTCTGGAGTTTGGACCACGCGGGCACCGATGCCAAGCCCGCAAAGCGCCTTGGCGGTTCGCCTGTTTCGCACTATAAACCGATTGCGCTTTGAAATCAGTTGTTGCCGGGTACTCGAAACCGTCCGTTTGCAAAGGAGGAGAAACATCATGAATTCCCTCGAAAATGCACGTTGCGACACGGTCCGCCGCCTGTTCGCCGCCTATGTGGCGCAGCACCCCGACCTCGTCGAGCCGATGCTGGCGCTGGATTTTACCTTTTCCAGCCCGCGTGACGACCATATCGACCGGAAGCGATATTTCGAGCGTTGCTGGCCGAAGGAGAAAGTCTTTCGCGACATTCACATCGAGCATCTGGTGGCTGACGGCAACGATGTCATCGTCAGCTACCGCGCCGAGAAGATGGATGGCGGCAGTTTTCGCAATGTCGAACTGATCCACTTCGCCGGCGATCGTATCGCCGAGGTGAACGTCTATTTCGGACGCAATCTGTAAGATAATTCGACGCGCGGTCCGTGGCGGTTTCCCGTCTGGAATCGCGCGGGATGAAAGCGGGCTCAGCCAGCCGCGATCTTCGCCCTTGCCGCCGCGAGCGCGGTCGTCGGTCCGCTCATCGGCTTCGGATAGCCTTCCGCAAGCAGATGCATCGCATCGGTCATCGAGGCTTGCGCAAACGCGATCGTAGCGGGACCTTCGTCATGCGTCGCCTTGACCGCATCGGCTACGGCTGCAAGATAGGCCGAGAGGTTGCCCGCCCGGAAATGCGCCCATGCGCCCGGCACCAGCCGAACCTCGATCTCGACCCCCGTTGCCCTTGCCGCGGCATCGAACAGGGCAGTGGTCGGAGCGATGGTCGTTTCGACCGTGCAGAGGACGACGACCTTGCTGCCGTCCTTAACGGCTTCGTCTGCGAGCGCCGCGTCCGCGCGGATGATCGGCGCCGCAGCGCCGGCAGCGGCTTCCGTTGCTGCCGGACCGAGGGTCGAGCAATTGAGCACGACCGCATCGGCATCCTCGGCCAGATGCCGGAGCAAGGCGGCCGTTTCCCCAGCAATCTCCGCCGTTAAATGCCCCGCCTCCTCGGCAGCACGAAGAAGGTCGGCGCGGACATGATGACGCAACGTTCCGGCCGGCAGCCCGAGGGTCTTCGCCGCCGCTTCATAGACCGCAATGTTGCTTTCGGCGGTGTGCAGGCAGGCTATCGTCACAGGCATTCCTCACCATGGCGGAAAATCGGGAACCTTGTCTCGGCGTCCGGCTTTGCCGGCATTCCGAAACGGCGTTCGTCTATGTATGCGGGCATCATCGTATGCAGGAAGATAAATTTCTAAGTCTATGCTATACCCAATTGAAAAATAGGGCAATTTTTGCTCCCGCATGCAACTTTTTTGGCATGTCGCCGGTTGCTCTTCCAGGCGACCGCTCCTATGTTCCGGTTCACCTGCCGACGCAATTTTTTGCCAAGAGGAGATATGACCATGGCTTTCGTATTGCCTGAACTTCCTTATGATTACGATGCACTTTCGCCCTTCATGTCGCGTGAGACGCTCGAATATCACCACGACAAGCACCACAAGGCCTATGTCGATAACGGCAACAAGCTCGCCGCCGAAGCAGGTCTTGCAGATCTTTCGCTCGAAGAGATCATAAAGAAGTCTTTCGGCACCAATGCCGGCCTCTTCAACAATGCAGCCCAGCACTACAACCACATCCATTTCTGGAAGTGGATGAAGAAGGGCGGCGGCGGCAACAAGCTGCCGGGCAAGCTCGAAGCAGCGTTTGCTTCCGATCTCGGCGGCTATGACAAGTTCAAGGCCGATTTCGCCGCTGCCGGCGCCACGCAGTTCGGCTCGGGCTGGGCATGGGTTTCCGTCAAGAACGGCAAGCTGGAAATCTCCAAGACCCCGAACGGCGAAAACCCGCTCGTTCACGGTGCGAACCCGATTCTCGGCGTCGACGTATGGGAACACTCCTACTACATCGACTACCGCAACCTGCGTCCGAAGTATCTCGAAGCCTTCATCGACAGCCTGATCAACTGGGACTATGTCCTCGAGCGCTACGAAGCCGCGACCAAGTAAGGTTGCCGTACAGGCTGGCTATCGCACCCGGCGTCTTTATGACGTCGGGTGTTTTCTTGTCCGGTAACCCCTCGTAATCTATCCATGTGCCGCTTGCCGGTCCAAGGAGACCAAATGCCGTCCACACCGCTCTTCCGCTTTGGTGTCGTCGCCGATCCGCAATATGCCGATCTTGAACCCAATCTGATCCTCGATCGCTATCCCGCAAACAGCCTCGTCAAGCTTCGTGAGGCGATAGAGGAATTCAACCGGCACGACCTCGCTTTCGTCGTCACGCTCGGCGATATCATCGATCGCGAGTGGAGGAGCTTCGATGCCGTCCTGCCCGTTTACGAGACGTTGCGCCACCGCACCTATTTCCTGCTCGGCAATCACGATTTCGCCGTGGCGCCCGACCATCTCGGCACCGTGGCGGCGCGGGTGGGCATGGCATCGGCCTATTACGATTTCGGCCATTCAGGCTATCGGTTCATCGTGCTGGACGGTAACGAGATCAGTGTCTTCGCGCCGCCGGAAGGCGATCCTCGACGGGAGGAGGCGAGGGCGCTCATGAAGGCGCTGGAAAGCGCCGGCGCACCCAATGGCCAGCGCTGGAACGCGGCCATCGACGATACTCAGTATGACTGGCTTGTCGCCAAACTGCGCGAGGCGAAGGCGTCCGGCGAGAAGGTCGTGGTCATGAACCATTACCCGGTCTTCCCGGAAAATACCCACAATGCCCTGAACAGCGCCCGCATGCTGGAACTCCTGGCGGCGCACGATCATGTCGTCGCCTATTTCAGCGGTCATAACCACGCCGGTAATTTCGGGATTGCCGACGGAACCTATTTCGTCAATTTCATGGGCATGGTCGATACCATCGACAGCAACGCCTATGCTATCGTCGATGTATACGAGGATCGGCTCGAGATCGCTGGCTTCGGGCGCGAGGCGAGCAGGACATTGGCTTTGCGCTGATGCTCATACGATAGCGCCGGCCTCTGACTGCCGGGATCGGGCCGCCTGACGTCTTGCAGGGTGTCAGCCCGCCGCGGCCGAGGTGTCCGTCTGCCAGCCGTTCACCCATATCTGCCGCAACCCGTCGCCTTCGCCCTTGAACCGGAGCCCGGTCGGCCGGCAATCCTCGATCCGGTCGCTGCGGAAATTGCGGATCGCCTGGCGCAACTCGCACCAGGCGACGATATTGGCCGTTTCGGCGTAATAGATCAGCGCGATCGGCCGGATGATGCGCTCGGTAGCGCGGCCGAGTTCGTCCCGATAGGCAATGTCGAGTTTTTCCTCGTCGCGGATGGCGCGGCGCACCAGCGCCAGATCGATTGCTGCGGCCGAGGGGGCCGCAAAGCCCCAGGCATGCAGCGCATTGGCATCGAGGGCCTGACGCAACGGCGGCGGCACGGCGCCGGCGACCTTGGCGCTTACGCGCTTGGCGGCCTGTTTCAACTCGGCGTCGCCGGTGCGCTCCAGCAGCGCCAGCGCCAGCACGATCGCCTCCATTTCCTCGATCGAGAACATCAGCGGCGGCAGGTCGAAGCCTGGCCGCAAGATGTAGCCGATGCCGCGTTCGCCCTCGATCGGCACCCGCATCGCCTGAAGTGCGGCGATATCGCGATAGACCGAGCGAACCGTCACCTCCAGCTGAGCGGCGATGTCGGCTGCCGTCACCGGCCGTCTGGCCAGCCGCAGGATCTGGATGATCTCGAACAGGCGCGAGGCCTTGCGCATTTCATACCCTCAGGATGAAGCCTACTGACAGTACCCCGTCAGTTGGCCCAATTTATAAGATCGCCTATCGACTTGAAAATCAACCATTTCCTCTCCTGTTTCAATGGGGAGGGCGATAGGCAACTGACATGGGCTACGCGGAAAATCTCTGGCTTTTCTTTCTTCTCCTTCTGGGCATCATCATCGTTCCGGGCATGGACATGCTGTTCGTGCTCGCCAATTCCCTGACGGGCGGCAGCAATCGGGGGCTTGCCGCGACGGGCGGCATCATGCTCGGCGGCGTGGTGCACTCTTTGAACGGCGCGATCGGCGTCGGCCTGCTGATGCATTTCGTGCCCATTCTCTTCAATCCGCTGCTGGTTGCCGGCGGCGCCTATATGGCCTTCATCGGCTTCACGCTGATGCGCAGTTCCATCACCGTCGGCCATGGAGGTCCCGCCGGCAGCCGCTCGGCCTGGAAAGCGTTCCGGCAGGGTGCGGTCACTTGCCTGATCAATCCCAAGGCCTATCTCTTCATCTTTGCCGTGTACCCGCAGTTCCTGAAGCCGGATTACGGCCCGGTTTGGATGCAGGCCGTGATTATGGGAACCATGACCATCGCAACGCAGTTTGCCGTCTACGGAGGTCTCGCCATCACCGCCGGCCGAAGCCGCGACCTGCTGGTTGCCAATCCGCAGGCAACCGCCCTTGCCGGCCGCGCGGCCGGGCTGCTGCTCGTCGCGGTTTCGGTGTTCACCGTCTGGGAGGGCCTCAAAATGGCGTGAGGGCTGATGCGGCGAATGAGTGTATCGGCAGCATGACACTGATTTCACTTGGCTCTCACCACTTTGTGACTTCATCCCCGAGGGGAAACCGGCAAACATGACGCTCGTAATCATGCGCCGGCCGCATATGCGGTCTCGATCACTTGGAGAGGTAGGAGAACGAAATGAAGTGGAAAGCGATTGTGGCGGCAACGGCTCTGGCCGGTATCGCGCTCGGTTCGGTCGTCGCGGCCGATGGCACGCATGACTCCCGCATCGGGATGATGAAGAAGATCGGCGGCGCCACGGGGGCTCTCGGCGCGATTGCAAAGGGCGACAAGCCCTATGATGCCGACATCGTCAAGGCGTCGCTGACGACCATTGCCGAAACCGCGAAAGCTTTCCCGGACCAGTTCGACCCGCAGAGCGACAAGAGCGATGCCGAGGTCAACCCGAAGATCTGGGATAATCTCGATGACTTCAAGGCGAAGGCCGCCAAGCTTTCCACCGATGCCGAGACAGCGCTCGCGCAGCTCCCCGCCGACAGGGCCGGCGTCGGCGCGACGCTGAAGACCCTCGGAGGCAGCTGCGGCGCCTGTCATCAGGCCTACCGCATCAAGAAAGACTAAGCGGTAGGCCGGCCTCGTCCGGAGCAATTCCAGGAAAAGCGCGTCGCGGTTTTCCGCCCGGAGTTGCGTGAAAGCAAAAGCCCGGAGCCATTCGGGATTCGAAGAAACGCGGCAAGGCTCTGGAAATCCGTTCTGGCATCCGCACCGGTCTTGCCGCCGGCGCGGAGCTTCATGGCTTCGGAGCGGAGGCAAAGGGGGTAGGTGTGATGGCGCGGTTTATCCGGTGGCTGCTTTGTCTGTTCGGCGTGATCGTCCTCGGCTGTGGCGCATTCTATGTGATCACGGCGCCTTCGCCCCTGCCGGCAAGTCATTGGGCTAATCTTGGCGATCCCGACATCAAGAATGGCGAGATGGTGTTCTGGGCGGGCGGCTGCACGAGCTGTCACGCCGCCCCCGGCGCTCAGGGAGACGCCAAGCTGGTGCTTTCGGGCGGCTTGGCGCTCAACAGTCCCTTCGGCACCTTCCATGTGCCGAATATCTCGCCGGACGAGAAGGCCGGGCTCGGCAGCTGGACCCTTGCCGATTTCGGCAACGCCATGAAGCGCGGCGTCGGCAAAAACGGCGAACATCTCTATCCGTCCTTTCCCTACGGCTCCTATATCCGCATGAGCGACAAGGACATCAACGATCTCTGGGGCTTCCTGAAGACGCTGCCGAAGAGCGATAATGTCGCCCCGCCGCACGAGCTGCCCTTTCCCTTCGACATCCGGCTGGCGCTCGGCGGCTGGAAGTTCCTCTATCTCAACGACCAGCCGCGCGTCGTTCTCGCCAAAGCCGACGCGAAGATCAAACGCGGGCAGTATCTGGTGGAAGGGCCGGGCCATTGCGGCGAATGCCACACACCGCGCGACAGCCTCGGCGGTTTCCTGAGCGGCCAATGGCTGGCCGGAGCGCCCAATCCCGAGGGCAAGGGCCAGATCCCGGATATCACGCCGGGGTCGAAGGCAATCGGCAGCTGGAGCGCTGGCGATATCGCCAATTACCTCGAAACCGGCTTCACCCCGGACTACGATTCCGCCGGCGGCTCGATGGCGGAAGTCCAGCAGAACATAGCCCATCTGCCCGGCACCGATCGCGAGGCGATTGCGGCCTATCTGAAGGCGTTGCCGGCGAAATAGGCCGGATCGGTACTTAGGCTGCGCTCGCGCGTCCAGCGAGATAGAGATGCGTTTCATAATGCAGCTCGAATTCACCGCCCTGAGTGCTGATGGCATCTGCAAGCTCTGAAAGCAGCGCTTCCCTTCGATTCTCGGCCAGAAGCCGGTAGCTTGAGAGCGTGCGCAGCAGGTCGGTATAGCTTCGCGCGGTGTGCAGCCGGCTCCAGCGATAGCAGTGATGAACCGGCGTTTCGAAATTGTCGGACCGTCGAAGCTCTTCGGAGAAGGGACCTTCAGGCAGATACCAGGCTTCCGCGGGCGGTCCGGCGAGCTGTGGAGCACAACGGGCATAGATCTCGGCGAACCGTCCCGCAAGCGGCTGCTCAGGCGTCATCGGCACATTGCCGAAGATCGCAAGTGCTCCTCCGGGTGCGAGGAGCGCGGCCGTCTTGGCGAAGCGCAGTTCCGGCGAAACCCAATGGAAGGATTGGGCTGCCACCATCAGTTTGAAGCTTCCTGGCTCGTCCGGCCATGCTTCGAAAGTGGTTTGCTGGAACCGCACTTGCGGAAATCCCGCCAATCTCTCCCGCGCGACCGCAATCAGCTCCGCGCCGGGATCGAGTGCGAGAACGGAGAAGCCACAGCGGGCAAAACCTTCCGTTGCCTGTCCCGTGCCGCATCCGATCTCGAGAATTTCGTCTTTGGTCTCCAACCCGCAGAACGCAACGATGTCTGCAAAAAGCGCGTCTGGATAGGCTGGGCGCGAGGTGTTGTAGAGGCTGGCAACGCCGTCGAATGTGAACCGCTGCTCCAAGGCGCACCTCCAGTTGCAGGCTCAGGTCGATAGCCATCTTTCTAGCGCATTTCTCATCAACTTACAGCTACGGGATTCGTCAACGGAGAGTGTGCTCGTGGACGCGAGAGTGACGCAAAAGGTTCCTTATTTCAGCCAGTGGGAAACGCCTGACATGACCTTGGCGGTCGTGGCGGAGGGCGCTCGTTCGGCCTTGCTGAGGGACCCGCTCTGGGCGTCGTCCGGCGCTCGCGATGTCGAGGAGTATGCCCATTGGGCGGCCAATCTCTGCGGCATGGCCTGCCTGAAGATGGTACTTGCCGCCCGCACCGGCAAAGTGGTCCCGATCATGGATCTCGCCATGGGATGCAGGGATTACGGCGGCTATGTCGAGGAGCCGGATGGCAGGATCAAGGGGCTGATCTATGCGCCGTTCGTGCCCTTCGTCCGGGATCGTTTCGATCTGAACGCCAGGGTCGTCACCGGCATTTCCGTTACCGACATCGCCGATATCCTGGCGCAATCGGAATTCTTCATCGCGTCGGTCCACCCTTCCATTCGCTGGTCGGAAACCGAGCCGCCGGCCAAGGGCGGTCATCTGGTGCTGGTGACGGCGCTCGACGGGAACAGAATCCGCTTCCACAATCCGTCAGGCCATATCGCCGCGATGCGGGAGAATGCGGAGCTGCCGTTGGACACGTTCGGCAGGTTCTTCGCAGGCCGCGGGATCGCCATCGATCGCTAAAGCTTGGAGCAGTCGACGGCGATCCCGTTAAAGGCCGGCATCAGGCCAATGCCTGCAGGTAGCGCATGCCGGTGACGGGCCGCGGCTTGAAATCCATGTTTTCATAGAAGCGATGGGCCTGGAAATTGCCCGTGGCAGCCCCGACCGAAAGGTAGCTGCAGCCAGCCTTGCGCGCGATATCGCGGGCGCGGTCGACGAGATGCTGACCGACGCCATGGCCGCGATGGCCGTCACGCACGAAGAGATGATGCAGGTCCATGCCCCGCTGCCCTTCCTGCGCCTTGTAGAGCGGTACGAGGATGGCGTAGCCGAGCAGTCCATGCTCGCCTTCGGCCACCAGCGCCGTGATCCACGGCACCGGGCCGAACAGATCGCGTTCGAGCTGGTCCGGCGTCGTACCCGAGGGATCGCCGTGATGTGCGGCCAGCAGCCGGATCATATCGTTCAGTTCCGGCAGGTCGCGCGGCTGCGCATTGCGGATGGTGAGCACCGGCGGGCGGAGGAGTGAGATTTCGCTATCGTCTAGCATGGCATTCTGCGTCCTTGTTTTTTCGATGAGCCGTCAGGACGCTGCCGATACAACAAAGCCGCCTGACGGCGGCTTGTTGACAATATGATCTGTCGTGGCCGCCCCTTACAGGTACAGCCAAAAATACGAGCAATTATGGAGCGCGTGCGTGATCATGGGCGCATCAATGATCCGCTTTGGCGGATTTGTCAATGGGGCTCAATGCTCTCCCTCGCATAGGCCGTGATCGGACAGCGCGCGGATCACATAGCAGTCTTCGATGCTATGGCCGTCGCAATGCGAGACGATGCGCTCCAGCTCGTGCTCCAGCTTCTTCAGCCGGGCGATCTTGGTGCGCACGTCCTCCAGATGCTCTCTGGCGATGCGGTCGGCGCCGACGCAGGGACGGTCCGGATGCTGGCTGAGCGAAATCAGCTCCTTGATGGCATCGATGGTCAGGCCGAGATCACGGCCATGCCGGATGAAGGCGAGACGCTCCAGATCGCTTCTGGAATAGCGCCGCTGGTTGCCTTCGCTACGTTCCGGCTCCGAGATCAGTCCCATCTGCTCGTAATACCGGATCGTCGGCACTTTCACGCCGGTACGCCGGGATAAATCGCCGATCGTCAGCATCGCATATCCTTTCGATAGCTCTAGCCTCTAGAGCAATATAGGTGACAAGCCGGGGAAATTACAAGGTCGGGCACAAGCGAGGGAGAATTGCGCCGGGTTTCCGCGGTCATCTGATCCGGCCGCCGCCGCTTCGAGAGACCGCTTCCCATCCATCGTTGAAAATAGTATACCCCCCTATATTATAATTCGAGGCTGCAATGTCCCATACCATTCGTCAGCAAGCCAAGCTCCTTTCCCGCATCCGCCGCCTCAAAGGGCAGATGGAGGCGGTGGAGCGGGCGCTGGAAGCCGAGCGGCCCTGCGGGGAGGTGCTGCAGCTGCTTGCCTCCATTCGCGGTGCGCTGACCGGCCTGACCGGAGAGGTCCTGGAAGATCATCTGCATGAGCATGTCCTCCATGCCGAAAGCGAGGAGGCCCGCCGGCAGGCGGTCGATGAGATAGCCGATGTGCTGAAGACCTATCTGCGATGATCGGGGCACGCCGCGTAAAAACGCGCGGCGGACTTGCGCTGACGGCATGCGAAAAATCGAGAAGCTGAATGTTCAACGGAAGGCCGATGTCATGAGTATTTCCCCCGAGATGGGCCATAGCCACGTCTTTCTAGGTTCCGATCACGAACGCAACGAGCGCCGTATCCGGCTTGTCATCGCGTTGACGGCCGTGATGATGGTGGTCGAGATCGGTGCAGGGACGATCTATGGTTCGATGGCGCTGCTTGCCGATGGCTGGCACATGTCGACCCATGTCAGCGCCATGCTGATTTCGGTTCTCGCCTATCTCTATGCCCGCCGGCATGCGCACAATGCGCGCTTCACTTTCGGCACCGGAAAGCTTGGCGATCTCGCGGGTTTTGCCAGTGCCATCGTGCTGGCGCTGATCGCGCTGATCATGGGCTGGGAGAGCGTGCTGCGACTGCTTGACCCCGTGGCGATCAACTTCCGGGAAGCCATCGCCATCGCGGTCGCCGGCCTCGTCGTCAATCTCGTCAGCGCCTGGCTCCTGCGCGACGATCACAGCCATCATCATAGCCATGCCCATGCTCACGAGCATGACGACGATCACCATCATGGCCATGGCGGCGGCAGGGACAACAATCTGCGCTCCGTCTATGTCCACGTCATTGCCGACGCGATGACCTCGGTTCTCGCCATCGTTGCCCTTTTGCTCGGCAGCCGATTCGGCTGGACCTTCCTCGATCCCGTTATGGGTATCGTCGGCGGTCTGGTGATCCTGCAATGGTCGTGGAGCCTGTTGTGCGCATCCGGCGCCGTTCTGCTCGATTTCATCCCGCACGGCGAAGCTCTGCCGGACGAGATTCGCGAGGCCATCGAGACGGGCGAGGATCGCATCACCGATCTTCATGTCTGGCAGGTCTGTCCCGGGCATCATGCCGCGATCGTCGCGGTCGCGACGCCCGTGTCCCGGGACCCGTCTTTCTACAAGGCACGGCTTGCCGATGTTCACGAACTCTCCCATGTGACCGTCGAAGTTACGGTCGACAAGGCGGCATAAAATCCGCTAGCAATCGGACAGGTCAGAGGCTTGCCATATTCCTCGCATAGCCCACAATCTGCCCGATTCTGCTGGAGGCCCTTCGCATGCCCATATTGCTCACCCGCCGCCGCCTCATGGCGGGCTCGGCGCTGCTTCTTCCCGCGCTGACACTCGGCCCCGGGGCTCTATTCGCTGAGGATAGCGGCGCGGCCTCTCAGACGCCGCCGGCAACGGATAATCCGGCGGCGCCCGATGCCAATGGCGAGGATATGGGCGGCAGCGGCGCAACCCAGGATAATTCGCAATTGTCCGACGATGTCGACAAGCAGCTTGGCGACCTGGAAAAGAAGACCGGTGGCCGGCTCGGCGTTTCCGTGCTCGACACCGAAACCAACATTTCCCTAGGCCATCGCGAGGAAGAGCGGTTTCCCCTGTGCAGCACCTACAAGGCGCTTGCCGTCGGCTTCGTACTTGCGCGTGTCGACCAGGGGGCGGAAAAGCTCGACCGCCGCGTCACCTACGGCAAGGATAAGGTCGTCACCTATTCGCCCGAGACCGAAAAACATGCCGGCACCGACGGCATGACCGTGGCCGAGCTGTGCGGGGCTGCGATTACGCTGAGCGACAATACGGCAGGCAATCTGCTGCTCGAAAGCTTCGGCGGCCCCGCCGCGCTGACCTCCTGGCTGCGCACCACGGGCGACACGGAAACCCGCCTCGACCGCAACGAGCCCGATGTCAACCAGGCGGTCAAGGACGATCCGCGCGATACGACGACCCCGGATGCGATACTGGACAGCATCGGGCTTCTGACGCTGGGAAATACGCTGTCGGAAACGTCGAGGGACCAGCTCGTCAACTGGCTGGTCGGCAACACGACGGGCAATAATCGCCTGCGCGCGGGTTTGCCCAAGGAATGGAAAGTCGGCGACAAGACCGGTACGGGCAACAATGGTTCCTATGCCGACATCGCCGTGATCTGGCCGCCGGAACGCGGTCCTGTTCTGGTTACCACGTTCGTCGCCGAGGCAACCGCGCCTGCGAAGGATGTCGAGGCGGTCTTTGCCGAAGTCAGCAGGATCGTGACCGGAATGGTCGGTCAATAGCAAAATATCGATAATAAAAACAGGACGATACGATCAGGATGTGAATCAGGATCGTATCGTCTTCATGTGATCTTGCAGCTTGCTCAGACGAGTGAGAGTGCCGAGGCTGCGCTGTCCGTTTCCTTGTCGCCGTCACCATTGCCGGCACCCAGCTTCTGCTTGATCTCATCGGCGATCTGATCGTTGATCGCCTTCTGGTCGTCGGCGGAAAGCGCCTTGAAGGACTCTTCCGTCAGGCCGTGTGCTTCCAGATATTGCGCGCGAATCTTTTCAGCCGGCGTCATGTTCGCCCATTTGGCAAACTCGTCCAGAATATCCTGGTTCGATTGCTTGCTCGCTGAGGCTGAACTGCTGCCGGAAGCGCTCGCGCCCGATTGATCCTCGGTTGACTCCGATGTTGAGGACGAGGAATCGCCGAACTGGCTGAGCCAGAGGCCGGACGAAATGGAAGAGGGGATGCCGCTGGATGAAATGGAAGGTCCTTGCTGATCGCCTTGCTCGCCGCCGCCATCGTCCGGCAGCGTGAAAGACGTGCTGTCGTCGCTGTCGCTGCTCTGCCGGCTGCGGATCGGCGTGCTGAAATAGTTCTGGGTGCTGTGATGCACTTTCATCGTCATATCTCCCTGCGGGTTGAGGAAAGGATGACTCTGAAAGCCTGCCCGGGGCTTATGCCGCGATGCCCTCAGGTGCCGCAGAAGGTCTGGAGCACCCGCTCGGACGGTAGCGGAGGCTCCGCATAGGGCGCGAAGGCCGGCTGCTCTTCGTAGGGAGTTGCGAGCACTTTCAGCAGAGCTTCGAACAGGGAAAAATCGCCATCTTCGACAGCAGCCTCGATGGCCTGCTGGATTCGATGATTGCGGGGAATGAAGGCCGGATTGACCCTGCGCATGGCGGCCGCGCGCGCTGCCGGCGTCTGCGGATCGCGGCCAAGTCGCTCGCGCCAGCGTTCAAGCCATGGCGCGACGGATTGGGGTTCCTGAAAAGTGGCGGCGAAATCGGCAGTGTCCTCGTCCGCGGCAAGGGCGGCAAGCCGGCGGAAGGTGAGCGTAAAGTCCGCACCCTGCTGCTGCATCGTCGCCAGCAGCGACTGGATCAGCTCGAGATCGCCATCCTCCTCGCTTGCAAGGCCGATCTTGGCCCGCATGCCCGAGAGCCAATGGGCCTGAAAGCGTTCGCCATAGGCCTTGATGATGGTATTCGCCAGGTCGATCGCTGCATCGGCGGACGGATCGATCAGCGGAATCAGCGTCTCGCCGAGGCGTGCCAGATTCCATTGGCCGATGGCCGGCTGGTTGGCATAGGCATAGCGGCCGTTGCGGTCGATCGAGGAGAAGACGGTCGCCGGATCGTAAACGTCCATGAAGGCGCACGGACCGAAATCGATCGTCTCGCCCGATACAGTCATGTTGTCGGTATTCATCACGCCGTGGATGAAGCCGACATGCAGCCAGCGCGCGATCAGGGCCGCCTGCCGCTCGGCCACGGCTTCCAGCAGCGACAGATAGGGGTTCGCCCGGTCTCCGATTTCCGGGTAGTGTCGTGCGATGACATGATCCGCCAGCGTCTTCACGCTTTCCGTATCGCCGCGTGCCGCGAAGAACTGGAACGTGCCGACGCGGATATGGCTCGCCGCCACGCGCGTAAGGATCGCGCCGGGCAGCACCTGCTCGCGATAAACAGCCTCGCCCGTGGTCACTGCGGCCAGCGCCCGGGTCGTCGGGATGCCGAGAGCGTGCATGGCCTCGCTGACGATATATTCGCGCAAGACCGGGCCGAGTGCCGCGCGCCCGTCGCCTCGGCGGGAAAACGGCGTCGGCCCCGGGCCCTTGAGCTGTATGTCGCGGCGCCTGCCGTTGCGGTCCTTCACTTCGCCGAGGAGAATCGCACGGCCGTCGCCGAGCTGCGGTACGAAATTGCCGAACTGGTGCCCGGCATAGGCCATGGCGATCGGCCGCGATCCCCGCAGCAGCTCGTTTCCGGAAAAGATCGCCGCAGCATTTCGGCCCAGCGCATCGACCTCCAGTCCGAGTTCCCGCGCCAGCGCCTCGTTGAACTTGATCAGCCCTGGCGCGGCAACCGGTGTCGGCGCCTGGTCCGCGAAGAACTGCGGCGGCAGGCGCGCATAACTGTTGTCGAAGGCGACCGGCGGCGCCTGACGCGCGGTATCGTCGTGAAGAGTTGAGCTCATACCTCTAAGGTAGGGCTGTCGCGCAGGAGGTGCAAGGCGCATGTCCTGATCGGCTTTGCTATCGCCGATCTCAATTTCCGCTCTCCAGCTCCCGCGCCATCTCCGCAAGCTTGCGCACCGTATTGAGATTTCGCGAGGTCCCCGCCTTCAGCGCTGGCAGCTTCAATTTGGAGCGTCCCGAGCCGTCGGGGTAGTGCACATAGATCTCTCTGCCGGCGATGTGTACTTCTTCGCCGCCGGGCGCGACGAGCTTGTCCAGCGCGTCCTTCGATGCTTCGTCCCGCAGGAAGGTCACGAGCAGGTAGTTCGGCTTGGCATGCGGGAAGGGCGAATTTTCCGCCGCCCTTTCCAGTGCCTCGCGGCTGCGCAGGATCACGCCGGGGGATTGGCCCATCTTCTCCGCCAGCGCCTGTTCGAGCCGCGCCTGGACCGTTGCCTCATCGTCAGCGGTGCGGAAGAGCACGTTGCCGCTCTGGATGTAGGTGCTGACATCCGTAAAGCCGATCCCTTCGCAAAGCGCTTTCAGGTCGGCCATGGACAGCATGCCGGTGCCGCCGACATTGACGGCACGCAGCAGGGCGACGAAGACAGTCATGGCTCACTCCCGCCGTTGTTCGGCTTACATCTTTCCGGCGACCTTGACGGCGAAGGCATATTCGAACGCCACTTCCTCCAGGCGCTGGAAACGGCCGGACGCGCCGCCGTGGCCGGCATCCATGTTCGTCTTCAGCAGGATGGGGGCGCTGCCCGTCGTCCTATCGCGCAGCTTGGCGACCCATTTCGCCGGCTCCCAATAGGTGACGCGCGGGTCGGTGAGGCCGCCGAGCGCCAGGATAGGCGGATAGGGCTTTTCGCCGACATTGTCATAGGGGCTGTAGGCGGCGATCTGCTCGTATTCCTCTTTGCTGTCGATCGGGTTGCCCCATTCCGGCCATTCCGGCGGCGTCAGCGGCAGTGTGTCGTCGAGCATGGTGTTGAGCACGTCGACGAAGGGTACGGCGGCGATGATGCCGGCGAATTTCTCCGGCGCCATGTTGGCGACGGCGCCCATCAGCATGCCGCCGGCCGATCCGCCCTCGGCGATGATCTTCGCGTAAGAGGTGAACTTCTCCTGATTCAGATAGTCGGCCGCTGCGATGAAGTCCTTGAAGGTATTGGTCTTCTTGGCCATCTTGCCATCTTCGTACCAGGCAAAGCCCTTGTCCTTGCCGCCGCGGATATGGGCGATGGCATAGATGAAGCCGCGATCCGCCAGCGACAGGCAGTTGGTGTTGAAGCCGGCCGGAATGGTCACGCCATAGGCGCCGTAGCCGTAGAGCAGGCAGGGTGCGGAACCGTCGAGAGGCGTGTCCTTGCGGTAAAGCAGCGTCACCGGCACCCGTTCGCCGTCCCAGGCCGGCGCGAAGACGCGGCGCGTCACATAGTCGGCCGGGTCGTGTCCCGAAGGCACTTCCTGCGTTTTCAGAAGGGTGCGCTCGCGCGTCACCATGTTGTAGTCGTAGAGCTGGCTCGGCGTCGTCATCGAGGAATAGGAGAAGCGGATGACATCCGTGTCGTATTCAGCAGCGCCCTGGAGGCCGAGCGAATAGGCTTCTTCTTCGAAAGCGATCGCATGTTCCTCGCCGCTGCGGCGGTCGCGGATGATGATGCGCGGCAGGCCGTCCTTGCGCTCCAGCCAGATGAGATGGCGGGCATAGGCGAGGTGGCTGAGGATCAGCGTGCCGGGCTTGTGCGCCACGACCTCGCGCCAGTTTTCCTTGCCCGGCTTCTCCGCCGGCGTCTCCATGATCTTGAAATCCTTGGCATCGCCGTCGTTGGTGAGAATGTAGAAGACGTCTCCGCCCTCGGTAATCTCGTATTCGATGCCGGTTTCGCGCTCGGCGACGATCTTCGGTTCTGCCGTCAGGTCGGAGGTGGGGATGATGCGATATTCGCTGGTTTCATGGTCGTGGATATCAATGAAGATATAGTCGTCCAGCAACGAGCCGCCGACGCCCATGAAGAAGCCCGGATCCTCTTCCTCGTAGACGAGCCGGTCCTCGGACTGCGGCGTGCCGATGATATGGTGAAAAATCTTCGAGGGGCGATGATTCTCGTCCTGCAGCGTGTAGAAGAAGCTTTTGCCGTCGGGTGCCCAGACCGAATCGCCGCCGGTATTCTCGATTATGTCGGAGAGATCCTCGCCGGTCTCGAAGTTGCGGATCTTCAGCGTGAAATATTCCGAGCCCTTGTCGTCATAACCCCATATGCCGTGGCTGTGGTCGGAGGAATGGTCGAGGCCGGAAAGGCGGAAATAGGATTTTCCTTCATTCTCCTTGTCGCCGTTCAGCAGCAGCTTGCGGTCGCCGCCGTCGCGCGGTTCACGGAAGAAGCGCGGTTGCTCGCCGCCGGTGACGAAGAATGTGCCGTAGGCATAAGGGCCATCCTTCATCGGCACCGAACTGTCGTCCTCCTTGATCCGGCCTTTCATCTCGCCGAAAAGGATCTTCTGCAGGTCCTTCGTGTCCGCCATCGCGGCGTTCATGTAGCTGTTCTCGGCTTCCAGATGCGTCCGGATTTCCGGCGCGAGAATCGACGGGTCCTTGAACATCGCCTGCCAGTTGTCGGCGCGTAGCCACGCATAATCGTCGGTGCGGGCAATGCCGTGACGTGTGTCCGTGAACGGCTTTTTCGAGGCAGCCGGCGGGGTGGGGAGATTCTTGAAAACTGACACTGGAGCGCTTTCTGTGGCGTGAAAGTCTAATGTGAATTGAAGAGAGAAATAGAGGGCGCCGACGTGAGGTTCAAGCGCCAAGTCTGTCCGTCAAGCTTCATGCAAGCCGCCAACCTTAGTCTTGAACGAACGGGCAGCTTGGAGGAGCCGGATGGCGCGCTGCCTTGATGAGACCACATTCTTTACCGAAGTCGGCATACAGTGCGTCGACATAAAGGCGGTCAAACGCCTCCCCTGATGGAACGGACGCGCTCAAATCCAAAACAATGCAAGGGACCGGTCTTTATGCTGAAACTCGTTGCCATCCTTATTCCATTGGCTTCTATTGCCAGCTCCGCCTTCGCCGTCGATCCGGCCATGAAGAAGCAATTGGAAAAGCTCGATCCCTCGGAGCGGATGGAACAGGCATGCGATGCCGAAGCCATGAAACGGATCGGAACGGACAAGACGGGCTTCAAACCGGACAAGGTCATCGCCTATACGTTCGGCGATCCGGATATGAAACCAGATGCGATGGACGCCCCCGGCGCGGTGTTCCGCAGCAAGGGCGACTGGTATCACCTCTCGTATAAATGTGTTACCGGCCCGCAGCATATCCACGTTCGGGATATGAGCTATCAGATCGGCGAAAAGGTGCCGCGCGGCGCCTGGCAGGAACATTACCTCTACGACTGAGCAATTCCAGGAAAACTGCGTAGCGGTTTTCCTGGAATTGCGTCAAAACAAAAGGATAGAGCGTTTTCGCGATTCAAATGAAAGCGGAAACGCTCCGGGCGCTCGCATCGCGTCGCGAGGAGCTATGGCGACCACGGTTCATTTCGAGGTTGCCATAGCTGGAAGCGGATTGGACGCTACCGCCGCTTCAACGCTTCCACGCGCGTCAGCTCGGACAGGATATGCTCCTGCACATCGAACGGCTGCCGGCGCACGGCATCCGTCAGGTCGCGCAACGTCGCCCTGAGGCTGTGAAGTTGATCCACCAGATCCATGACGACATCGACGCCGGGCTCGTTGACGCCCATCGCCCTGCTCAGATCGAGGATGAGCCGGCCGCGCGCGATATCGGCTTCGCGGAAATTCCGGCCCCGATCCGTGACTTCGGGCACCACCCAGCCCTGGGAGACCCAGACTTCCAGCACCGTGGTCTCGATTTGGAGGTGCAGTCGAAACTCGCTCTCATCCATCGCTTATCCTCCCATCGTCTTTCTGGGATCTTGCGCCTTGCCGGCCTCCCAATCGGAAACGAAGCGCGTCAGCTCGGGGTCCGGCGTATCCGGCAGAACGATCTTCAGGGAGACATAGGCGTCGCCGTTTTCCTTGCCGCGCACAGGCGCGCCCTTGCCTTTCAGGCGCAGCACCTTGCCCGTGTTGGAGTTCGGCGGCAGCGTGACGGTGACGGCGCCGGAGGGCGTGGGCACCCGGATCTTGCCGCCGAGCACCGCCTCCGTCAGGGAAATCGGCAGCTCCATGCGGATATCGTCGCCGTCGCGGGTATAGAAGCGGTGGGGGCGGACATGCACGGCGATCAGCGCATCGCCGGCAGCGCCGCCGCCGAAGCCGGGATCTCCCTTGCCCTTCAGGCGCAGCGTCTGTCCGTCGCGCGTGCCCGGCGGAATCTGAACGTCGAGCGCCGGTCCCTCGGGCAGGCTGATCTGCTTCTTTGCACCGTTGATGGCGTCCAGAAAGTCGACCTCCATCGTGTAATGACGGTCTTGACCCTGCATCTGGGATTGGCCTCGGCTGCGCCGCGAGAAGAAGCTGGAAAATATATCGTCGGCATCGCCGAAATCGGCAAAGCCGCCCGTATTCTGGTAGGGACCGCGCTGGCCTTCCTGGGCCGCGTAGTCGCGGTAATAGTTGCGCGGCGCCTGCTCGGCACCGCTGCTATCGATCTCGCCGCGGTCGAACCGTCCGCGCTTCTCCTCGTCGCCGAGGATGCCGTATGCGGACGAAACTTCCTTGAATTTGTCCTCGGCCTGCTTGTCGCCGGGATTGAGATCTGGGTGCAGCTTCTTGGCAAGCTTGCGATAGGCGCTTTGTATATCCTTTTGCGGGGCGTCCCGCTTCACACCTAAAACTTCATAAGGATCGCGACTCATGCATGTCTCTCTTCGGGAGCACGGAAAATACGCAGATAGTGCTACGGCAGTCTCATATCAATCGTAGCATAGACGCGGTCAGGTTGAAGCCCGGACTTCGGGGCTTCGATGCCTGGCGCGCTTGTGAGGTGAAATAGACACGATCGCCGCCGGTTTGCCATATTTCCGGCGTGTTGCCGGAGGATGGCGAGCAAGAGGGCCGGACGAAACTCGTGCGTCCAGCCCACGAGTTTCTTTTTCCTCGATCTACCCGGTAGCTGCCGATGAAACGCCTTTTGCTGACATCCACGATCCTGCTTGCCGCACAGGCAGCCCTTGCCGCGCAGCCGGAGCAACCGCCCGCCGGCTGGCCGCAACTGCCGCCGAAGGCGCCGGCTTCGAAGATCAAGCTCCTGGAGCCGCATCTCCACGTCGACCGGGCGGGGAAGGGCGCTCCCCGCATCGCGCTCACTTTCGACGCCTGCATGGGCAAGACCGATCCGCGCATTCTGAGCACGCTTGTCGATCAGCACATCCCGGCGACGATCTTCGTCACCGCCCGCTGGCTGCGCACCAACCCCGAGGCGCTTTCGGTCTTCCTGGCGCATCCCGATCTTTTCGAGCTGGAGAATCACGGGCAGAACCATATCCCGGCCGTCGACGTTCCGACCAGGATCTACGGCATACCCGCCGCCGGCTCGCCGCAGGCGGTCGCCCAGGAGGTCAAGGGCGGCGCCGATGCGATGATCGCAGCGGGCATTCCGCAGCCGCACTGGTTCCGCGGCGCGACCGCAAAGTATAGCCTCTCGGCCATCGCCCAGATCCGCGGCATGGGCTACCGCATCGCCGGCTACTCGGTAAACGGCGACAGCGGCTCGCTTCTGCCGGCCAAGATGGTGGAGAAGCAATATGCCTCCGCCAAGGACGGCGATGTCATCATTTCCCACATCAACCAGCCGACGCATTCGGCCGGCGAGGGAGTTGCGGCAAGCATTCTCGCGCTGAAGGCAAGGGGCGTGCAGTTCGTTCGCCTCGAGGATATTCCCGAAAACGGGGACGGCGGCACGACGAACTGATCGGCCGGGCGCCAGAGCCGGTTCCAAGTTTCACAGAATCGCCGGGCCGCTCCATCTCCTTGTTTTTACGCGATTCCGGAAGGAAAACCGCGGTGCGCTTTTCCAGGAATTGCGCTAGCCCGGCAATTGCGGCTGCGTCTTTTCCTCGATGAAAAGCTCGTCGACGACGGTCATGACGATCAGCGACAGCGGCAGCGCCAGCATGGCGCCGACGGCACCCCACATCCATGTCCAGAAGATGATGGCAAGAAAGACGACAAAGGGGTTGAGCTCCCATTGGCGGCCCATGATTGCGGGAAAAGCCAGGTTTTCCACGGCCATGTGCACGGCAAAGAACGCCGCAGCCGGGGCGAGGCCGAAGATGATGTCCGAATGGGTAACGATGCCGGCAATCGCCAGAGCGATCGTCATCGTCGTGACGCCGAGGAACGGAACGAAGCTGGCGACGAAGGCGAAGACGCCCCACAGCAGCGGCACGCTCATGCCGCCGACATAGGCGATAACGGTCATGGCGACGCCGACGCCGGCATAGATCAGCGAGGCGGTCGCGAAGTAGAAGCCGAGCACCCGCTCCACCGCATTGATGATGCGGATCGCGTTCAGCCGCGATGTCCGGCGCGAGAAGGTCATGATGATCGTCTTGCGCAGGCTGATCCGGCCGGCGAGGAAAAGCAGCAGCGCCGCGAAGAAGATCAGGATCTGCACGATGGCCGGCGTCAGGCTGTTGGACACCACATGCAGCACGTTGCCGCTGTTTTCCAGCAGTGTGCTGACGGACATCGGGCCGCTCTGAAGGGTTTCCGACGAAATGTGCAGCCATTTGAACCGGTCGAGATAGGGCATCAGCCGGTCGGAGGTGCGCTGGAAGAAGTCGGGCGCTTCCTGCGCGAGCTTGGCGACCGGCCCTGCAAGCGCGTTGATGATCAGAAAAATCACCAGCGCCACCGCCGACGACAGCAGAACGGCGTTCAGGACGCGGGGCACGCCGAGCTTGCTCAGCTTCTCCGCCGCAAGGCCGAGAATCATGCCGACGACGATGGCGAGCGTCACCGGAATGAGGATGATGGACATCATGTAGACGCCGGCCAGCGCCAGTATGAGGAAGATGCCTATGGTTGCCCAGGCGGAGGCCGTGGCAAGCCTGGCCCGGCCGGCCCCATCGAGGAGATCGGAGCTCTCGGCATCGTCGGCGAGCGCGTGCGGCATGCTTCTACCGATGCCTGCGCCGGCTGCCTGCGCCGTTGCTGCATCCGGCCGGTTGGCGGCGATCTTGTCGAATTCCATGCCCAGAAAGTCCCCGAAGGCAGAATTGCCTCGCTACTCAAACGCGAAAGACCCGTTGCGGTTCCACAACGGGTCTTTAATTAACGCTCGCCGCCCGAAGAATCACGCGACGAGATTGAGCCCGATACCCCACGGATCACGCAGCGACACGCCGCCGTCGCGCTTTTCAGTCTTGATTTCGTGCTGCTCCAGGGCCGCGACGGCCTTGTCGAGAGTGGCTTTGTCGTTGAAGCGCAGCGTATAGTCGGAAAGGCCGGTCATGTGCTCGGAGCGCACGCCCGCGCCGCGGCTGTTCCAGGTATTGGCGCCGAGATGATGGTGATAGCCGCCGGTGGCAAGGAAGGTGGCGCCGGGGTAGCGCGCAGCCATGACCTTCATGCCGAGCACGTCGCGATAGAAGGCGTTGGCTTCCGCAACGTCGCCGACCTGCAGGTGGATATGGCCGATGGCCGAGCCCTCGGCCATGCCGTCCCAGCGATCCTGCGGGGCACTTTCGTAAAGCTTTTGGAGGTCGAGCCGAAGGGTGGCCATCTCGACCGTGCCGTCATCGTGAAATGTCCATTCCTCGTGCGGCCGGTCGGCGTAGATCTCGATGCCGTTGCCCTCCGGGTCGGACAGATAGATGGCTTCGCTGACGATATGGTCCGAAGCGCCGTCCAGAACGACATTGTTATGCGCGGCATGGCGAAGCCAGCGCGCAAGCTCGGTGCGGCTCGGCATGAGGAAGGCGGTGTGGAACAGGCCGGCGGCCGTTCTCGGCGCGCGCGCCGCGGCACGATCCGTCGTCAGCGTCAGGAGAGGCTGGCCGCCAACGCCCAGAACTTCGCCGCTCGCCGTCTTCTCGATCACCTTCAGGCCTAGCATGTCCTGATAGAAGTGCGACACCTGCGGCAGGTCGGTGACGACGAGATGCGATTGGCCGACATAGGCGGGGCGCGTGAGCGCATAGGAGGGGGCGGCTTCGGTCATGGGGTTACTTCCAACCTCGATGTTCTTGAAAAGGCAACCGGCGGAGACGGCAGGGGAGCCGTCATTGGCGGGCAGGAGAGTTTCGCCGGTTGATATGCCTCTTGATATCCTCCGTCCGCCGTACTTGCGCAATGATATGGCGGATTTCGATTGTTCACAGAAGACCATAAATTGCGCACTGAGCGTTCGCTTGTCGTTGACGATACGGGAACTCGTGCGAAGCGCGGCATTCACGAAGATTTATCGATGTGCGCGTTTGGCGCAGTTGCTTCCGCATCGCCCAGATGCAAAAATCGCGTCGGCGCCGACCGGTACGGAACGAGTTGAAATGGCCGAATACAGAGGCATCCGCTGGGCCTATGACCGCTACGAGATCATCGCTGACAGCATCGTCAACGGTGTCGGCGTGGTTTTCGCGCTGATCGGCGGCACCGTCCTGATCTTCTATGCCACCGTCTGGAGGTCCTGCGGCGAGATTGCCGCTGCGTGGATCTACAGCATAGGTCTGGTTCTGACGCTTGCCATGTCCTTCACTTACAATCTGTGGCCCGTCTCCCGGACGAAATGGTTTCTCCGGCGCTTCGATCACTCCTTCATCTACGTCCTGATCGCTGCCACCTACACGCCCTTCCTCGAACGGGGGGCGGAAGATCCGCTGCTGTTTGCCGTCCTGATCGCCGTCTGGGTTTTCGCCGCCTTCGGCATCGTCTTGAAATGTCTTTTCCCGGGGCGCTACGACCGGCTGGCGATCCTGCTTTATCTCGCCATGGGCTGGAGCGGCATCCTCGTTGTCAAGCCGATATCGGGCTATATCCCGTTCGCCTCGCTGCTGCTCATCCTCATCGGCGGCGTCATCTATTCGCTCGGCGTGATCTTTCACGTATGGGAGAGGCTGCGCTTCCAGAATGCGATCTGGCACGGTTTTGTCATCGCCGCCGCCGCCGTGCACTATTCGGCCGTGCTGACCTGCTTCAGCCTGTCGCCGGGAAACTTTTGACGATCTGGGCTGTCGGAGCGCATTTTTTCGTCGAGCGCAGGCTTCGGACCAGGCGCATGACCATGACGTCATAGCGCTGCATGTCGGTCTTCGAGTAGTCCATCTGAAAGAAGGCGGCAGCCCCGTTGCAGAGAGCGACGCCGCGCACATAAACGATGCGCCCTTGCCTTGTGCCCGAAAAGCTGATGCCGCGCGAGTTCGACTTGGCGTAGGAGATCTTCCAGCCTTCATTCCTGGCAAGCGCCACGCGCCCGTTTGCCTCCGTCGTGAAGTCTCCGTTGGCGGCAACGGTGCCGAAGACCTGCAGGCTGGCGGACCGGTCGGCCGGCCACAGTGAGAGCCGGTTTGCGTCGCCCGACGGCGTTGCGAGGTGGAACTCCGACGGCAGCTCGATCGCGTAGCCGAAGCCCGCATTGTCATAGGACCACCAGTCGGCGGCAAATGCCGACGCGGGGCAAAGAAGCAGGCGGGCGAGCATTGCGGTTTCCGGGAAGCGGGATCTGCAAACCGATCAAGAATAGCGCAATTTTCGGCGCGAACTCCATAGCGATTCCAGAAACAAGCGCAAATTAGCGCAAATTCGTTACAGCTTCATTGCGAGCCATGCAGAATTAGCCGTTTGGCCGACATTGCCTTCGGTTCGCCAAGCCGCGGGCGGCGGCAACCATTCGCAACATCTTCGCGGCACCGGATCAAACGCCGATTTCGGTGGTTTAACGCCGGTTTTTGTCGCGTGGGACTTGAGACGGTGCACCCTTTCGCCTATCCCTGCTGCTCAACGTCGGCTTCGGCGGATTTCGCAGGACCTTTCAGCAAGGGGGGATATATGGCCGCAGCCGCGGGCCTGACATTCCTGGCTCTATGCCTGCCTTTTCTTGGCGCGCTGATCGCGCCCTTAGCCGTTCGGCAGCTGGGTCATCGCGCGGCCTGGCCTTTGGCGGTGCTTCCGGCCCTTGCCTTTCTCCATTTCGCCGGATTTCTGCCGATCGTAGCCGGCGGCCAAGCCGGACGGGGCGGTTTTGATTGGGTGCCGAGCCTCGATCTGCGGTTTTCCTGGCTGATCGACGGTCTTTCGCTGACCTTTGCCTTGCTCATCACCGGCATCGGCACGCTGATCGTCCTTTATGCAGGCGGCTATCTGAAGGGCCATCCCGATCTCGGGCGCTTCTTCTCCTTCATTTTCCTGTTCATGGGCTCGATGCTGGGATTGGTCGTTTCGGACAGTTTCCTCACCCTCTTCGTCTTCTGGGAGATGACCTCTATCACCTCGTTCCTGCTGATCGGCTTCGACCATCAGCGGGAGGCGTCGCGCCGCGCGGCGCTGCAGGCGCTGGTCGTGACCGGCGGAGGAGGGCTGCTGCTGCTGGCGGGCTTGCTGTTGATCTGGCAGATCACCGGCGCCGGTTCGATGTCCGATCTCCTGAAAGCCGGCGACGGCCTGCGCGCGAACCCGCTCTATCCTGTCGCCCTGACGCTGGTCCTCGGCGGCGCCTTCACCAAGTCGGCGCAGTTTCCGTTTCACTTCTGGTTGCCGAACGCCATGGAAGCGCCGACGCCGGTCTCGGCCTACCTCCATTCGGCGACGATGGTGAAGGCCGGCGTCTATCTGCTGATGCGGCTCAACCCCGTCATGGGGGGCACCATGGCCTGGGAGACGATCCTGCCGGTTTTCGGCGCGGCGACGCTGCTCGTCGGAACCCTGCTTGCGATCCGCCAGACCGATTTGAAGCTGAAGCTCGCCTATACGACGGTTTCCTCGCTCGGCCTGCTCGTGTTGCTGACCGGCTTCGGCACCGACTGTGCCGTCGAAGCAGCCGTCCTCTATCTGGTGGCGCATTCGCTGTTCAAAGGCGCGCTGTTCATGGTCGCCGGCATCATCGATCATGAGACGGGAACGCGCGACATCACCCGGCTCGGCGGCCTGCGTTCCACCATGCCGCTGACCTTTGCCGCAGCACTGGCCGCCGCCGTCTCGATGGGCGGACTGCCGCCCGCTTTCGGTTTCCTCGCCAAGGAGGAGATTTATGCCGCGCTGGCGCAGGCATCGCCGGGTGCGGTCATCCTGACGGTCATCGCGGTGGCGGGCAATGCGCTGATGTTCGCCATCGCCTTTGCCGTGGCGCTGAAGCCCTTCGTCGGGCCGCTGACGGAGACGCCGCGCCATCCGCATGAAGCGCCGCCGTTGCTCTGGCTCGGGCCGGTGGTGCTGGCCCTGCTGGGCATCCTGTCGGCTTTGTTTTCAGGCGAATGGCACGGCTACGTGTCTTCGCCGATGGCAAGCGCCGTTGGTGGCGGCCGGCTGGAAATATCGGTTTCGCTGCTGCCGCACGTCGGCGTGCCGCTCGCCCTCTCCGTCGTGACCGTGCTGATCGGCATCCTCGTCTACTGGCAGCTCGATCGCGCACGCCTCCTGATGGCCGTCGTCCTGCGTGCCCTCGGGCCTGGGCCGGATCGCGGTTTTGACGGTTTCATCTCCGGACTGGTGCGGTTGTCGCATGGCGCTTCGCGCATTCTGCAGCCGGGTCGGCTGGAAACCTACGTCGCCGTCACCTTCATCAGCCTGGCGGCGATGCTGTTGATACCTCTCGCAATTCACGGCGAGCTGCCCGATATGCCCGCATGGCCGAGCCTGCAATGGCATGAAGCGACGATCTTCCTGATCGCCATCATCGGCGTTGCCGCCGTCGTGTTTGCGCGAGACCGGCTGACGGCGATCGTTTCGCTCGGCATTCAGGGCTTTGCAGTCGCGCTTATCTTCCTTTTGTTCGGCGCGCCGGATCTGTCCTTCACGCAGTTCATGGTCGAGACCCTTTCCGTCGTCATCCTGGCGCTGGTGATGACGCGGCTGCGGCTTTCGCCTTCCGATCGCCGGCCGCAGCTGACGAGGGGCGCGCATGCGGTACTCGCCATGGCCTGCGGCATCGGCTTTTCGCTCCTGTTGCTGAAGACGACCCAGGCGCCTTTCGATCTGACGCTGACCGCCTTTTTCAATCAGTATTCGAAACTGATCGCGCATGGCGACAACGTGGTGAATGTCATCATCGTCGATTTCCGCGGCACGGATACGCTGGGCGAGATCGCCGTCGTCGCCATGACCGGCCTTGCCATTCTGGCGCTGATCCGTATCCGCGCCGGAGGCGAGCGCAAGCTTGCGGCCAACGACCCCGATCTTGAGGAGCCGCCCGGTCCTGGCGAAGGGATGGAGGCCGAGCGCTCATGAATACGCTGATCTTTCGCACCGCCGCGCCGTTTCTGACCGCCCTGATGCTGCTCTTCTCCGTCTTCGTGCTGCTGCGCGGCCACAACGAGCCTGGCGGCGGCTTTATCGGCGGCTTGATCGCCGCCTCGGCGCTGGCGATCTACGGCATTGCCTGTGGCGTCACCGCGGTCCGGCGCGCAATCGTCTTTCATCCGCTGACGATTGCCGGCTTCGGCCTGCTGGCGGCGACCGTTGCCGGCTTTCTGTCCGTCTTCGCCGGTGTGCCGTTCATGACGGGTCTGTGGATCTACCCGCACCTCTTCGGCATGGAGGTGGCGCTTTCCACCGTCATGCTCTTCGATACCGGCGTCTATCTGGTCGTCGTCGGGGCCATTACCTCGATTGCGCTTGCGCTCGAAGAGCGGGAGGTGGATTGATGGAGGCCGTCTTTGCCGGTGTCGTCGGCCTCTTCTTTTCCGCCGCGATCTACCTGATGCTGTCGCGATACTCGATCCGCATCATGCTCGGCATCGCCATTCTGGGCAATGCCGTCAATCTCTTGCTGTTCACGGCCGGCCGGGTCACGCCCGAAGTGCCGCCCATCATCAGGAAAGGAGCGAGCACGCTCGATAACGCAGCCGCCAATCCGTTGCCGCAGGCGCTGATCCTGACGGCGATCGTCATCTCCCTTTCGTTTCTCGCCTTTCTGCTCGTCCTGACCTACCGCGCCTATCAGGATCTCAAGACCGACGACACAAGCGAGATGCTGGTTGCCGAACCGGACGAGCGGCCCTTGCCGCCTCTGGGGTACTGACGTCATGGCTGGCCCGACGGATACCGCAGTCGATCTTTCAGCCGCGCTCGTCGCCGCACCAGTGCCGATGGGACACTGGCTGGTCATCCTGCCGGTCGCCCTGTGCATCGGTCTCGGCGCGATCCTCCTGATGCTGCGCAACCGCACGGAATGGCATGCACGGATCGCCATTCCCGGCCTGATGCTGCTCGTGCTTATCGATGCCGCATTGCTCCTCAAGGTCGTGAGCGCTGGACCGATGACCATGGTCATGGGGCGATGGCTTCCGCCTTTCGGCATCGCCTTCAGCGTCGATATTTTCAGCGCGCTCATGGCGTTGACGGCGGCGGCGGTGGCGCTCGCGGCAGGTGTTCACTCGCTCGGCGAAATCACCGTGAGCGGCAGGCGATATGGCTTCTTTCCCTTTCTGATGCTGCTGCTCGCCGGTGTCAGCGGCGCATTCCTGACGGGCGACATCTTCAATCTCTATGTCTGGTTCGAGGTGCTGCTGATCTCGTCCTTCGGGCTGCTGATCCTCGGCTCTGAACCGGAGCAGATCGACGGGGCGCTGAAATATGCGGTGCTCAATCTCATCGCCACCACGCTCTTTCTCGTGTCCGTCGGGTATCTCTATGCCGTCTTCGGCACGCTCAACATGGCCGATATCGCCGTGAAGGCGAGGGCAGGGGAAAGCGGCGCGCCGCTGATGACGCTGGCCGGTCTGTTCCTGCTCGCCTTCGGCATGAAGGCGGCCGCCTTTCCGGTCAATTTCTGGCTTCCGGCCTCCTATCATACGCCGCGCATCACCGCTTCGGCGCTGTTCGCCGGCCTGCTCACCAAGGTCGGCGTTTACGCGCTCATCCGGGTTCTGGTCATGCTGCTCCCGGTCGAGCGGGCGGGGCTTGGCCCGCTCGTCGCGATCATCGCCATCGCAACCATGCTGGCCGGCGTGCTGGGCGCGCTCGGCGCAAGCGATATTCGCCGCATGCTCGGCTATATCGTCATCTCAGGCATCGGCACGATGCTCGCAGGCGTCGCCCTCGGCAACGCCGATGGCTTGAGCGGGGCGATTTTCTATGCGTTGCATTCGATGGTGCTGATGACGGCGCTGTATCTGCTTGCAGGGCAGGCGGCTCGGCTCGGCGGCAGTTTTTCGCTCACAGCCCTTGGCGGCCTCTATCGGCGGAGCGGCTGGTTCGCGGGCCTCTCGCTGGTGCTGTTCTTCGCCGTCAGCGGCTTGCCGCCATTTTCCGGTTTCTGGCCCAAGGTCGTGCTGGTCAAGGCGGCGCTCGCGACCGGCGCCTGGTGGCTCGCCGCAGCGATCCTGTTGGCCGGTTTCCTGACGACGATCGTCTTCGGGCGCGTGTTCCTGCTGGCCTATTGGCGCCCTGCGGCCGGTGACGGCACGGGGGCCGAGCCGATCGGCTGGCAGGCTGCCGCGCCGCTTCTCGCTCTTGCCCTGCTTGTCGTCGGCTTCGGCCTGTTTCCGGAATGGCTCCTGCACCTGACGCAGGCTGCCGCTGCCGGGCTCGAGCAGCCGTCGGCCTATCTGCACTCCGTCTTTCCCGCGGCGGGAGGTGCCCAATGATCCTGTTCGTTTTCAATCTGCTGCTCGCCATCGTCTGGGTCGCCATCACCGGCAGCACGTCCTTTCTCAATCTGCTGTTCGGCTTTATTCTTGCGGCGATTGCGCTGGCGATCGTTCGCTCCTCCTACGGCGGTGTGCTCTATCTCGGACGCGCCCGGCGAATTCTTGCGCTTCTGCTGCTGTTCGTGTGCGAGCTTGCCAAATCGGCCTGGGCGGTTGCCGTGGCCGTCATGAGCCCGAGAATGGATGTCAAACCCGGCATTTTCGCCTTTCCGCTGACGGTCGACCGCGATTTCGAAATTACGCTGCTGGCCAACCTCATCACCCTGACGCCGGGCACGCTGTCCGTCGACGTCTCCGACGACCGCAGGACGCTGTACGTCCATGCGCTCGATTGCTCCGATCCGGACGCCATCAGGCGCGGCATTGCCGACGGCTTCGAGCGCCGGATCATGGAGGCTTTCCGATGATCGCCGCTTCTGTCGTTTCCGCTGCCGCAATGGTGGCGCTCGGTATTCTGAGCATCGCGTTCCTGTTTACGGTCTATCGCGTGGTGGCCGGACCGACCTTGCCGGATCGTGTTCTGGCGCTCGACATGCTGGTGGCGATCGCCATCGGTTTCATTGCCGTCATCGCCATCAAGACCGGTTTCACGCTCTATATCGATATCGCCATTTCGCTGGGCCTTATCGGCTTTCTCGCCACCGTCGCCTTCGCCCGGTTTATTCTGACGCAGGCGCCTCCCGATGCCCCGAAACCGGCGGTCTCCGGCCGCGATGACGAGCGTGTATCCAGGGAGAGAAAAGCGCACAAACGCAACAAGCGACAGAGAGGCGGGCGGTGATGGATATGCTTTGGGCCATCGTAGTAACGCTGCTCCTGCTCGCAGGCGCGCTCTTCTCGCTCGTTGCCGCGATCGGTATCGTTCGCCTGCCCGATCTTTACAGCCGCATGCATGCGGCCTCGAAGGCGGGAACGGTCGGTTCCGGCCTCTTGCTACTTGCAGTCGGTATTCACTCGCAGGACTTGCCTATATTGGCACGAGCGCTGGCGGGGTTCGTCTTTTTCGTGCTCACCGCGCCGATTTCGGCGCATCTTCTCGCGCGGGCGGCACACAAGGCGGGACATCGCTTGACACCCCCTTCGGTGCGCGATGAATTGCTGCTGCACGGGCGGGTCGCGAAGCGCGGGTATAGAAAGAGGGGCTAACAAACGCGCAGATTGTTAATGAAGGAAAAGCTGTTCGCGTTATTAGTTATCTATTTTTTAGTAGATGAAATTTTTGCAAAGAAATGTTGGGATTAAAAACTGGACATTTGGGTAAAGAGTGCTAATTCAGATTCAAGTAGAGTTCTGATGTTGAGTTAGTCTCGACCGGGTTTAAGCTCTCGATGCTTTTATCTTTCCTAGATGAAAAGCTGAGCAAAACTTTCTTCCGATAAGCGATTAAAGATCGCTGTCGTGGTCGCTAATCTGACATCGGGCGGTAAGAGACGGTTTTCCCTCGCATGAGGTCTAGGGGTGGACTTCATGCAGTAAGAAATGTGGCGTTATGCACCGTTTTCTTGCTGATGGCTGCTACGAATACGAGCAATACGTTCGCGCGGATTGCCCGGCGCCGGGAGACATCGAAATCAACGGATTTCCGTAGCCAGGCGCAGATCATATAGCAACGTTGTGCCCTGCGCGCTCCGCGGAGGCGCGGCGCAGCAAGCAAGCCGATGAACAGGAGAACACAATGACAGATGCGGCCCTTGGCAACGGGCAGGAGTTACTGGTTGAACTGACTGCCGACATCGTAGCGGCCTATGTCAGCAACCATGTCGTACCGGTCAGCGACCTTCCGAACTTGATTTCCGACGTACATTCCGCCTTGAGCAACACCTCGGCTCCGGCTCCTGCCGTAACCGTGGTCGAAAAGCAGAAGCCGGCCGTATCCGTCCGTAAGTCCGTGCAGGATGACCAGATCACCTGCCTGGAATGTGGCGGCAGTTTCAAGTCACTGAAGCGCCATCTCATGACCCATCACGGTCTCTCGCCGGAAGAATATCGCGAGAAGTGGGATCTGGCCGCCGATTATCCGATGGTGGCGCCGGCCTATGCGGAAGCCCGCTCGCGCCTGGCAAAGGAAATGGGCCTCGGCCAGCGCCGCAAGCGTGGCAGCCGCTGAGAGCTCCGCCATGGAGCGAAAGCAATTCCAGGAAAGCCGCATAGCGGTTTCCGTTCGGAATTGCGTCAGCACAGAAAGATAGGGCGTTTTCGCGATTCGAGGAAAGCGGAAAGGCTCTGACGAAAAACCCGGCTTTCGAGCCGGGTTTTATCTTATCGCTGCTTCTGCGAAATCAGGCCGCCGCCCGGAGCCGGGCTTCCTCGCGAATGCGTTTGATCATCGAACGCAATCCATTTGCCCGCTGCGAGGAGAGGTGCTCGACCAGGCCGATCTTTCCGAATACGTCGAGCGCGTCGAGCGCGGTGATTTCCGAGGCCGGCTTTCCGGAATAGGTAGCCAGCACGATCGCCACCAGCCCGCGCACGATATGCGCGTCGGAATCGCCTTCAAAGGTCAATATCGGATTCTCCGGGTCGCCGGACGCATGTGTGACGAGCCAGACCTGGCTGGCGCAGCCCTGCACCTTGTTTTCCAGCGTGCGCTTGTCCTCCGGCAGATCGGGGAGCGCCTTGCCGAGTTCGATCACGTAGCGATAGCGATCCTCCCAGTCGTCCAGGAAGGAGAAGTCCTCGATGATCTTGTCAAGCGATGTCATTGCAGCGATCCAGATTGTCCATGCTGTTGGATATAGGCGAAACGGCAGGTGATTTGAACCCGCGACCATAAAGAACGCCGCCGACCATGAACAGGTCTGCGGCGCTGAGATGGGCCATTGCAAGATGTGTCAGGTGCGCGGGCGTGGCACCGGCAGCGGAATGGAGGATGGCAGCTTGACGGTGCCGGTGACGACGACATCGGCCGTTTCCGTGCCGACCACGCGCTTGGCCGGCATCGGCTGCGCCATGGCGGCAACCTGGTCGGCGCTCGGCCGCGCCGTTGCGGCGCTGGCCTGGCTGTTTGCGGGAGCCTGGGCGTTTGCAGACTGATCCTTGAAGTGTCGGCCGAGCAGATCGTAGGCCACGCGGGCGCCATCCCGGGCCTGGTAGCCGAGCGCCGTCAGCGTTTCGCCGCCCTTGAGGCAGACATCCGGTTTCTCGCTGCACATGGCACCGACATATTGAACCACGCCGGTCGCAGCCGAAAGCGCGTCGGAAACCTGTACCGTCGGTTCGCCGGCCGGCCGCGGATCGCCCTCGGGCTTTGCAAAGATCGGCAGGAACATGAGAACCAGCGAAAACCAGAACCCTGCTCTAATCAGAAACCACATGTCCTTGCCCATCCTCTCTGTCGCTCGGCTCGGTCGCCGATTCGGACTTGCTCGTCCGATCCGGTTCCAACCCTATCTGGCAGAGGACAACAGCGTTTTTCAAAACTCGGCGGCATTTTCCGCAAATTTGATTCAAATTTTAGCGTTCCGACTTTGAGCGGCATTTGGTTCGAATTGTAGCGATTGATGTTAAGCATGTCTCGCCCGATGCTGTTGATACACAGGGCTTTGCGGACGCGGGCTCCGGCACAAAAGTTAACGCGTGGCAGAAATACGAATAAAATCCGTTGCTTACCCGCTGTTAACCACAAAAAACAAAGGTCCCGCATTCTGCGCCAAAACGGGATTTTGGAGCTTTTTCGGCCATTCCGGGCGTTCCTTCTTTATTCTTTCCTTAAGCCCGGAGAGCCTATTGTGCAGTCCAATAAGTGACCGTTTTGACGGATTGTAGTGTGCGCGTATTGAGTGACATTTCTGTCGGGGCCGCAGCCCTCGTGGACCGGGTGGGCCGAAGCTGGCTCTCCCGGACGAGCGGGAATGGCGAGGTCCGGGGACAGGAGCTGGCGATCCTGCGCCGGCTCGCACTTGTCTCCTCCGTCGCGCTCGTGGTCGTTCCGGCAGGTCTCTCCTTCGTCACCAGCCCGGCCGTGGCTCTGCCTGCCGGTGTTGCCGCCGTCTGCGCCGGCTTCCTGTTTTCGGCCGTTGGCAGCATCGCATTGTCGCGCCAGCGTCCGGCGCCTCTCCCGGCGGAAGCTGTCGTGGTCGAGCATCGCGACCTGATGCTGGAGGCCGCGTTCGGCCTCGTCCTGCTGCTTGACCTCCAGGGCAATGTCACGACCGTCGGCGGCCGCGATCGCGCGGAATTCCTCAGCTGGATGCGCGACCCCACGGGCCGCGGTTTCGTCGAGCAGATCCACGTTTCCGACCGGATCGACTTTCTGCAGGCGATCGATGTGCTTCGCCAGGGAAGGGATGCCCATGGCGCAGATCTGCGCCTGGAACGCTCCGCGGTAGCCGGCGGCGACGAGCAGTTCGTCCATGTCCGCATGGAACTGACGGCGCGCCGCGACGGCGAGGGGCGCCTGACGGCCATCGTCGGCCAGTTGCGCGATATCTCGCAGGACCAGAAACTTCGCGATGAGGCGGCGCGCAAGACCGCTGAGGCGGAATCGGCCAATGACGCCAAGTCGCGTTTCCTGGCCGCCGTCAGCCATGAATTGCGCACGCCGCTCAATGCGATCCTCGGCTTTTCCGATATTCTCAGCGGCGAATATTTCGGCAAGCTGGAAAACAACCGCCAGCGCGAATATGTCGGCCTGATCCGCCAATCGGGCGCGCATCTGCTGTCGGTGGTCAACACCATGCTCGATATGAGCAAGATCGAGGCTGGCCGCTACGAGTTGCTGCTCGAATCCTTCTCGATCGAGGATTCCATCGCGACATGCGAAGCGATGCTGGGGCTGCAGGCGAAGGAAAAGGGGCTGACGCTGACCAGCCGCATCCAGCGCGGTCTCGGGGAGATCGTCGCCGACCAGCGCGCCATCCAGCAGATCCTGATCAACCTCGTCGGCAACGCCATCAAGTTCACCGATGCGGGCGGCGCGGTCACGATCGACGCCGCCTTGGCGGACGGCATGCTGAAGCTGTCGATCGGCGACACGGGAATCGGCATTGCAAGCGAGCGGCTAGCCTCGCTCGGACAGCCGTTCGTGCAGATCCAGAACGATTATACCCGCCGCTACGCAGGCACCGGTCTCGGCTTGTCGCTGGTCAAGGGGCTCGTCGGCCTGCACGGCGGAAGCTTTTCCATCGCCAGCGCGCCGGGCGAGGGCACGGTGATCACCATCCTCATTCCGTTCGACGGATCCGGTATCGCGGCGATGCAGCAGCCTGTGGATGTCAATCGCCCTGTCGATTTTCCGCCGCGCCTGAAACATATTGTGGAGATAGAGGAAAGGCGAAACAAGGAAGGGATGAATGGCCCCGCAAAAGCGAAAATCGCCTAAGGGAAGAGGAAGGGGCAGGCGCAAGCAGCCCGGCCTCGCATCCCGCGGCGCGGTTGCCCTGGGCAGCCTGAGCCTGCGCGGCAGCACGGCGCTCGGCGGCCTCGGCCTTCGCGGCGCAGGCGCGCTCTCTGCCATGATCGGCGGTGCGGTCGGCCGCCATCCCGCCATAGCCGGCGGTGTCGCGCTCTTTCTCGGGGTTTTCGGCTTCGTCACGGCCAACGCGCTCTGGTATCAGTCGGGTACGCATCCGTCTCCCATGTTGCGCACCCGTGATCCCGGCTCGCCCTATCAGATTCCCGGCCGTAGATCGTTTCTGCATGCGCAGCAGGCCGATGCCGGCAACGTCACCACCTTCCGGATCGAGCGGCAGGATGCGGTTTCCGATGCGACGCTGCCCGCGCCCGCCGGACAGGCTGCGGCAAATCCGGTTGCGGCACAGCCCTCCGCCGCGCCATCGAAACTGGTTGCCGATGTTCAGGCGGAACTCATCCGCCACGGTCTCTATGACGGCGTTGCCGATGGAAAACCGGGATCGCGCACGACGTCGGCCATTCTCTTCTTCCAGCAGGCATCCGGCCTTGCCCAGACCGGCGTGCCGACGCCCGAGCTTCTCGCGGCTCTTAGGGCCAGCAATGCCGTTGCCGCGCCGCCGGCGGGCGGCGGGGCGAATGTCGTGGCGGCGGTTCCGGCCGAGCGCCCTGTCAATGCGTCCGCCACGGCAGCCGCCGTCGATCCCGTCGCCGCCGCCATCCAGAACGCCGAAAGGAACTTGAAGACCGGCGCGGTGGCGGTGAAGGCAACGCCGGGCGATGCGGTCAGCAAGATCAATATGGTCATGCAGATCCAGAAGGGCCTGAGCAACATCGCCTATAGCAATGTCAGCATCGATGGCGTTGCCGGGGAGCAGACGAAGGCGGCCATCCGCCGCTTCCAGAAGCATTATCGCCTGCCGGAAACCGGGGAGCCGAGCATGGCCGTCCTCAAGAAGCTGCAGGATATCGGCGCGCTCTGAAGCACGCCGAGGAAACCCGTATAGCGACTTGCAACGGCGTCAGGATCGCGGAGGAACGTTGCGTTTCAACCCGAGGGGCAGAAATGCTCCTGGCTACGTTCTTCCGCAATTCCGGATGAAAAACAGCGTTGCGCTGCGGCTGGAATTGCTTTTGGGCGCAGGAGGCAAACCCAAGGAATCGCGAAGCACGCCTGACCGCTTCGATTGCCTTGGTCGTTGCTCGCCGCTATAGCTCGCACATGAGATTGCGCAGCGACATCTTTGTTTCCGCTCTTGTCCGCCGCCTGTTCGCCCGCGGCGATTTTGCCGCTGTCGAGCGGAAGGGCGAGGAGCACGCAGGCGCGATCTTCATTCGCCAGCGCTTCCGCGACGGATCGGAAACCTTGTACGCGCCCGCCCCGCAAAGCCTGTTCGATGAGGAGGAGAGCGGAACGCGGCTCTTTGAGATTCGCATCGAGCGGAAGGAGCCGCAGGAAATCCGCGAGACTCTCGAGCGCGAGCTGAAATTCGATCCGGATTTGTGGGTCGTCGAGCTGGAGACGGACGATATCGCCGATATCGTCCCTTTGGCCGGTTTACGCGACAATCCGCTCGACTAAGCCGTCTTTAACGCCGGTTTGCCACGCGCAGCTCGCGGATGGGGGCCGACTTCCCGCCGAACAACGGTGCTGCCGGACGCTGTTCTGCCTTGTCCTGCGGCAGATAGGTGTAGCTGTCGGCGCGGCGCCAAGCTTCGACGCGGCCCTGGCTTTCTTCGGCGTCGATGCCGTCGAGCACGAGCCATGCCCGGCTGACGCTGCCATGCCGTTCCGCCAGATGCGGGTAGAAGCGCTCCAGCGAGTAGACGGCATCCGCAATGCCCATGCCGAGGCTGACCAGCGTCACGGCGAGTTGTTGACCCGATGTATCGAGCAGGATGCGCTCCGCAAGCCAGCGACTGGAGGAAAGCGCGTCGGCCAGCGTCGTTGCGAATTGCACCGCGTCCCGCTCGCGCGCAAAGCGGACAAGCAGGGCTTCCTGCGTTTCGCTGAGGCTGCGCAGGCCGAGCCGGTCGTTGTCGTCGCGGGCCATGTGGCGGGCCGCCTGCTTGATCTGCTGGCGCAAGATCTCCTCGCGCGACAGCCGCTCGGCTTCCGCCGCGGTCGCCTGCGGCGGAATTTCATCTGCTTGCGCTTCCGGCATCGTCATGCCGCGCTCCGGCTCGGCCTGATGCAGGCCGACAAGAGCATCTATGACCTTGGGGGAAAGCGAGGGGCGGCGCACGATCGCCCGCGCATGGGCGGCCCCTTGCGTGCGGGCGATGGTGATGAGCGTATCGTCATCGATCGCCTGCGAGCTTGTGAGGAACGGAGCGGCGATAGCGATCGGCTGACAGCCGATGAACAGCGCTACCGCCTGTGGCACCGTCTCGCATTGGGAAAGGGCGGCGACGGCCTGTCGCTTCGCCTCTTCCGAAGACGCCTGGAAGACGGGAGTGAAGAGCTCGGCGAATTGGCGAAGCTCCGATCTGGATGGATGCCCCATGCCCTCGAAGCTGGTGATCGTTGCCATCAGAACCACGTCCTTCTTGCGGACTGTCGCAGGCTCTTCAAGGTCTCGAAACCGGTCACGCACGCCAACACCCATACTGATACGCTGAACAACAAAGCAGGGAGCCGGACGGTCGACCGTGGAACCCGCCGCGCCTGTTTCCGGTCGTGCCGGGCGGCCCTTTCGGTGAGGAGGGCGTCTCCGGCGGCGATTGGCGAAACGGGGTTGGACACGGTCGTCCTTATCTGGCTTTCGCGAGAGACTAAGGCCGTCAGAGTTAATGGTTCGTGAAAACTTTATTAAAATCCGAATAAAAATTGCGCGTTAAGCTTGCGCAGACGGACTGTCCGGGATTTGCGCCGATTGGCGGCGGTTTCGGGGGTGCGGCTTGCTGTGGAATAGTTTCCGGCACAGGTCTCGTAATCGATATTCAACCTATGAGGGTCTTGCGGGAAAGATAGCCGTAAGGCGCGTCGCCACGCCTCGAAGCGGGACACAATGCGCCAGCCGATGTCGGAATGGTAATGAGAAATCTCTCAGATGCCTCTATGCTCGCGCAATGCGGCAATCAGCTTTTCCGAGGTGTTGTAGCCGGATTGGAAGAGACCGAGCGCTGCCGATGCCGCGAACTGGGCTTCGGCACTTTTGATATCGATTCGTTTTTCCTGGCACCACTCATCCAGCGCACCGCGCAGGACCGTGACATCCTCAGGAGAAAAGACGGAATTGCCCGTCGCAAACATGGGTCGTCCTCAAATATTCGATATTACAATACGTTAATTTTCCATGTTCGCAAATAATATTTGCGTGACGCTTTTCTGCAACGCGACCGCGGACGTCTTTTTCGCCGGTTACGTCGCTTTCTTATATAAGCAACTGATATTGCTTTGTTTCTCGGCGCTGCCGGCTCCGACGATTTTTCCAAGGCCGATGAAACCAAACCCGTCCTTGCAGCGTTAATTGCGTATGACGACTCATGCCAAGGATGACCAGCGACGAGCATTAGCATTCTGTTAACCGCGATATGTCTGAATTCCGGAGAAATCGAGTGATTGGCAGAATGTGATCGAGTGTAAAGACAGCATGGAAGCCGAGATCGGCGCCCATGCCTCGGTGTCCAGAAATGCCGTGAGAAGGCGTGAATGCCCTTGTCTCAGTCGAGAAAGCAAGGCTGAGATCGAGGGGAGCGCCAGCCCGCTTCGGCAACGGGCAGGGTGAAATCAAGTCGCAAGTTCATCCGTCTCGAGATGTCAATGGAGACGAGAATGGCAAAGATCATATCTCTTTCGGATTGGCGATTGCGCACGCCTGCGCGCGCCCGGAAGGAGCCGGTGGAAGCAAAGATACTTTTGTTCACCGGTGTCCGCTATGAACATCTGGATACGCCTGCCCATCGGCCTGGCGCTGGACCCAAGCGGGTCAAGGGAAAGTAGTTCCCGCCGGCGATAGGTGGCGGCTCTGCGCTCTCTCCGCGCCCGTTGCCTGCCGCCGCGGATTCGCATCCGTTCGCCTACCTTGCAAGAGTGGCTTACGTCTAGCCGCTGGTGCCCGATTTCATCCATTGTCGAATTCGTCACAGCCGGCCTGCGAGAGAAATTCGTGGGCGGCATCGCTGAAGCTCGCTTGCGGTGCCATGGTATGCAGCACCGCGTAGCCTTGCGCACGAGGCACTTCCACGAGGATCGACTGGGCAAGGGCAGGGGGAAGAGCCTTGCGTATGCCTGTGAGCTGGACGGGAGAGGCAAGCAGCAGATCGAGCGCGCCGCCGACCGACGTCCGATCGCTCATGCTGAACACCTCATTCGATGCCGCGTCGTAGATGGCGAGCGACCAGAATGGCGTCTTGCCCTTCGCGGTCAGGTGCACCGGCTTGTCCTCGATGTCGAAGGCGCAGACGGCGGTGCGGATATAGGGATCGGTGTTGGAAAGCCCCGCCTCGTCGTCCTTGTCGTCGAGCATGTAGAAATGGTTCTCGTCGCCTTCGTCCGACACGCGCGTATAGGCGTCGCGGTCGGAAAAATGCGGCAGCGACAGGATGATGACGATGTGCAGCAGCGCTGCGCCGAATAGGCCGGTCAGGATCGCGAAAACGAATCTAAACATTGCCGCACCCGATCTTTTCGAGTTTCGGCATGCCGAGGTCGATCAGGCCGGAGTTGCTGGCGGCCGGCGAATCCAGCAGCGTCCACACCAGCCGGAAATTGCCGGCGGCCGGCAGGGCGAGCCAGTTGCCAGATTGCGCATTCGCTGAAACCGTGATGCTGAAGCTCGAATCCGGGTTGCGCAGCACGACCCAGGAATTGATGGTCGAAGGGCGCCCTGCGACGCCTTCGATCGGTTCACCGTCATTGCCTGCGATGAACAGCGTCCAAAGCCTTGCGGGCGGCGTCTGGCCGCTGATGCGATAGCTGCAATTTGCCGTCAGCCGCGCACCGGCATCGTCGTCGGAGGCGGTGAAGACCAGGCCTTCGGCCGTGCCGTAGAGCAGCCGCCCGGCACGCGCCCTGTGAGATTTCGCATAAGGGTCCGCGTCCGCCGTCTGCATTTCGGGGAAAGCCTGCCAGGCGCCGAGCTTGATTGCGCCGAAACCGGAGGTCGCATCCAGCGCCAGAAGCGTGAACACGATACCGCCGCCGAAGGCGATGACAAGCGAAAGCGCAACAAGAAGGGGAACCCGGAACACCCTAAGATCGTCCTCAGTGACAAATCGGTACAGATTTATTCCTGATTCTGCGGGTAGGGGGAAGGGCGGCGCGCTCCGAGGCCGCGACGATACCAGATACCATATTCGGGCGGGCAGCGCATTTTATGGCCGGAACAGCCGGCGCAGCCGCAGCATCGGCCCCTTGGCAGGCGCCAGTGCGGCGCGGCAAGGCACCCGATATTTTCGTTGGAAAATGGCGGCGTGGGTGCTGTATGTCGCCTATTCCGCTGTCGCCACCTTCTGGGTGCCGAGCGGCGTCGCTGTTTTCAGCCTTTCGCCGATATCGCGCAGGATATTCGTGGAATCCACCGACAGCGAGCGCGGACGCACGAGCGGAGGCAGCCCGCCATTGGATGAATCGGCAGGCTTTTTGGCTGCGACGGCTTGCGGCTTCTGCACGGGGAACGGATTGCTGATGCCGGGGATCGGCTTCAGAACGATGCCTTGATGCGCATAGTCCATGATTTTCTTGAAGGTCATGGCCGGAAGCGTGCCGCCGGTCATGTTGTTGGTGGATGTATAGTCGTCGTTGCCGAACCAGACGGCGCAGGTGTAGTTGCCGGTAAAGCCGATGAACCAGGCGTCGCGATAGGCTTGAGTGGTGCCGGTCTTGCCGCCGATGACGATGCCGTTGTCGAGCGCTGCCTTGCGGCCGGTGCCGATGACCGGAACCTGGGTCAGCATCTGGTTCATGTAGGAATTGGCTTTTTCGCTGAGAACCCGCTTGGCGGGCGGCTCGTCGCGGTTGAAATCGTAGAGCACCTTGCCGTCGTAGCCGGTGATCTGATCGATGCCATGCCGGCGCGACTGCATGCCGTCGGCCGGGAAGACCGCATAGGCTGTGGCCTGGTCCAGCACGGTGACTTCCGAGGTGCCGATCGGAATGGTCTTGTCGTTGCGGATCGGCGTTTCCACGCCCATGGCCTTGGCCATGTCGCGGATGGGCTGGATGCCGAATTTCTCCTTGGCGAGACGCACGGGGATCGTATTGATCGATTGCGCGATCGCCTGCGTCAGCGTCACCTTGCCCTCGTAGCGGTTCTCGTAATTATGCGGGCTCCAGTTGCCCCAGGTGATCGGGGCGTCGACGATGGTGGATGTCGGCGTCATGCCGTTCTCCATCGCCACGGAATAGGTGTAGATCTTGAACGAAGAGCCCGGCTGGCGAAGCGCCTTTGTTGCGCGGTTGAACTGGCTTTCGCCATAGTCGCTGCCGCCGACCATGGCGCGCACGGCACCGCCGTTTTCGATGATGACGCTCGCACCCTGCTTGGCGTGGTAGCGCTCGCCGAATTCCATCAGGCTGGACTGGACGGAATCCTCGGCTGCCTTCTGCAACCCCATGTCGATGGTGGTGCGCACGATCAACGAGCGCTCGGGGAACTTGGTGGCAAGCCGCTGGACTTCGTCGAAGGCCCAGTCGAGGAAATAATCGGGAGATTCGATCTGGGCGCGGTCGACCACGGAGGCGGGGTTTCGTCGTGCGGCGATGACCTGTCCCTCGGTCATCAGGCCACTTTGGACGAGATTGGACAGCACGTCGTTGGCGCGCGCGCGTGCCGCCGGCAGGTTGACGTGCGGCGCATATTTCGCCGGCGCCTTGAACAGGCCGGCCAGCATGGCCGCCTCGGCCAGATTGACGTCGGTGATGCTTTTGCCGAAGTAGAATTGGGCGGCTGCTGCCGCGCCGAATGTGCCGCCGCCCATGTAGGTGCGGTCGAGATAGAGGCTCAGGATTTCCTTCTTGGAAAGATTGGCCTCGAGCCAGATCGCCAGGAAGGCTTCCTTGATCTTGCGGTCGATGGAGCGCTCGTTACTCAGGAAAATATTCTTGGCGAGCTGCTGCGTCAGCGTCGAGCCGCCCTGGACGACGCCGCCCGCCTGCGCATTGACGGTGACTGCGCGAAACAGGCCGATCACGTCGATGCCGAAATGGTCGAAGAAGCGCCGGTCCTCTGTCGCAAGCACCGCCTTGATAAAGTAATCCGGCAACTGGTCGACCGGAACGGAATTCTCGTGAATGATGCCGCGATGGCCGATCACGTTGCCGTAGCGGTCGAGGAAGGTGACGGCGAAATTGCCGCGGTTGCGCCAGTCGCCTTGCGTCGCCTCGAAGGCCGGCATGGCGAGCATCAGCATAAGGATAGAACCGGCGGTTCCCAGCGTCAGGCCTTCGCCGAGCAGTTCGAAAAAGATGCGTTTCCAGCCGCGCACGCGGAAACGGCGAAAGAAGATCGTGATCTCTTCCCAGGCTTCCGCAAGGCGGAAACCTGCGTTCCAAAGGGTCGAGTCGATCCATGAATCGAGGCGCAGGAAGAAATAGCGTTTCCGCCGCTGCGGCTTCCCGGTCCCGCTGTCCTTCCGCGTTTCGGGCTCCGCTTTCGGCCCGCTTTCTGGATTGGATGGGTCTTCCACGCTCTACTTCCCGACCACGATATTGCTGCGTGTTTCCTTGTGGCACACGCAAAGCCCATTATCTCATAGAACGGCGAATTGAATAATTGGTTGATTTAGAGAAAAGAACAAGAGACATGCATGCCGCAGCCCTTTTGTCGGGTGGCGAGGACGACGACGATGACAGACGAGATACCCTTCTGGAAAAGCAAGACCCTGACGGAAATGAGCCCGTCGGAATGGGAAAGCCTCTGCGACGGCTGCGGCCTCTGTTGTCTCAACAAGCTGGAGGAGTGGGATACCGGCGACGTCTATTTCACTTCTATCCGCTGCAAGCTGATGGATGGCGAAAGCTGTCGTTGCACGAGCTACCCGAACCGCTGGGATTTCGTGCCGGACTGCGTGCAGCTGACGCCGGAGAAGGTGCCTGAGCTGGAGTGGCTGCCGCCCACCTGTGCCTACCGTCTCGTCAACGACGGCCGTGATCTCTACTGGTGGCATCCGCTGCTCTCGGGCGATCCGGAAACGGTGCATATCGCCCGGGTCTCCGCCCGCGGGCGCACCGTCAGCGAGAATGATGTCGATCTGGACGATTTCGAGGATTATGTGGTCGACTGGCCGCTGACGGTCGAAGACGACATGGAGCCTAGTCCTCCGGCAAAGCCAGAGATCTAGGCGCCGCGTTTCGCCATGCGCGGCGCACCAGCGTCCTGATTTCATCGCTATCGGCGGCGTGGTGGAAAAGCCGGGTCGAACCTTTGAGGCCCCAGCCGCCGGGCACTGCCGCGACGTGGTTTTGCATGGTGGCCAATGCCATCTGCTGCTGATCGGCCGTGAGCTTGACGACGCAGAAATCCGGACCCGGAAGAGTCATGAAAATCTTGCCCCGCACGCGAAAGTCGCGGGTCGCGAAGTGCGAGCCCTCCGTCGTCTCCGGCAATCCGAGGGCAAAGGATACGAGGTCCTCGTCGGTCATGGCTGCGATGATATCATGCCTCGCGGCCATGTGGTGAAAGGAAAGCCTGAACGGCCTGCGGCGTTACGTTCGGCAGGCGAGATGGCCGGTTCATTGAATTGAGCTTGCGCACATGATATCGCGCCATGCCCTCGCATATGCACAAGGAGCCGTCGCGTGATCCGTCATATCGTCTTCTTCACCGTCCCCGATCGCGCCAACCTGGAGGAGGTTCGCTCCGGCCTCTCGATCCTCACGGCCATTCCGCATGCGCGGTTGCTGGAGATCGGCATGAATGTGAAGACCGATCAACTCGGGACGGACGTCGATCTGATCGTTTATGGCGAATTCGATGACGAGGAAGCGCTCGCCGCCTACAAGGCTCATCCGAACTATCAACGTTCGATCGAAAGGGTCCGGCCGCTGCGCGAAATGCGGATCGCCGCCGACTACGAAACGGAGACGGCCGCTCGCCGGCCGTTCTGAACCGAACGCGTCGGCGCGGGTCTCCAGTTGTTTCAATGGATTGAGCGCTTACGCGCAATCGGATTGTTGACGCCCCGACTCTCGATATGAAGTTGTTGAATCAACTTTCGAAGTGCCCGATTCAACTTGCGAAGGAACGGCGCCAAGCGATTCAAGGGACTGAGGAAAACCCCGTGCCTTGCCATGACAAGACACGTCAGGGCCGGTTGCATCGGCCGATGGCGGTGCAACGGGTCACGTCGCGCCTATGGGCCGATGATAAGCAGGAATGATTAAAAATGATTGAGCCGGCAGCTCCATGCATGCCCGGCGAACCCGGATATGCGCGGGATTCGCCATATCGCCGATAGATTGTATTCATGCCGGCCAACGGAGCGCCGACTGGTTGCCTTTTGGGCGCGTGTGTTGTTGCGCGTATAATGATTTCAAATGGTTAAGTCGTAAATCAAGCCTCCAGCCGGGCCTGCGGACCGAAAATTACAGCCCATTCATTTGCCATTCAGACGTGTTTGGGTAAATAATCGCCCAAGTTAACGTCCCTGTGGGAAGTCGAAGCATGGCCTCATTTTCAAGCATAGCAGCAGCGGCCCTCGTCCTGGCCGGCTCGGCTGTGTTGCCAGCGCCGACGTCGACCCTCGTGGCCCGCGCCAACAGCGATTGCAGCGAGGCGGCGGCGGAAGTCGTCGCCAAGACGGGCGGCCAGCTTCTTTCCGCGCAGCCGTCCGGCGACAGCTGCATTGTCACCGTTCTCGTCCAGGGCAACGGACAGCGCCCGCGCAAAGTGACGATGAAAGTGCCGATGTGACTTGCGAGCCCTTGAGGCGCCAACCTGTACCGGACATTCTAAGGCCTTGAATCTCACACAAAATCTTATTTCTTTCGTGATTCCACTGTAGCGCGATTTACAGTACTGTTTCTCGAACCGGGGACATTGGATCCAGATATGCGCATTCTCATAGTCGAAGACGATATCAACCTGAATCGCCAGCTTGCCGAAGCCTTGAAGGAGGCCGGCTATGTTGTCGACACGGCCTTTGACGGAGAGGAAGGCCATTTTCTCGGCGATACCGAACCCTATGACGCGATCATCCTGGATATCGGCCTGCCGGAGATGGACGGCATCACGGTTCTGGAGAAATGGCGCGGCGCCGGACGCACCGTGCCGGTGCTGATCCTGACCGCCCGCGACCGCTGGAGCGACAAGGTGGCCGGCATCGATGCCGGCGCGGATGATTACGTCGCCAAGCCTTTCCATGTCGAGGAAGTGCTGGCGCGCATCCGCGCCCTGATCCGTCGCGCTGCCGGCCATGCCTCTTCGGAGATCGTCTGCGGCCCGGTGCGGCTGGATACCAAGAGCTCGAAGGCGACCGTCGACGGCAAGCCGCTGAAGCTCACCTCACACGAATACCGCCTGCTCGCCTATCTCATGCATCACAAGGGCGAGGTCGTCTCGCGCACCGAGCTGGTCGAGCATATGTACGATCAGGATTTCGACCGCGATTCCAATACGATCGAGGTCTTCGTCGGCCGACTGCGCAAGAAGATGGGCGTCGACCTGATCGAGACGGTCCGCGGTCTCGGCTATCGCATCCAAGCGCCGACCAATGCGAATTAAGTCACTCACCGCTCGCGTCCTGCTGTTGACCACACTCTGGTCCGCCGTGGCGCTGGTGGTGATCGGCCTCGTCATTTCCAACATCTACCGCAAGAGCGCCGAGCGCGGCTTTCAGGATCTGCTGCGCGCCCAGCTCTACAACGTCATCAACTCCGTCACGATCGGCGATCAGGGCGCTCTGTCAGGCAGCCCACAGCTCGGCGACCTGCGTTTCGCCCAGCCGAAGACGGGCTGGTACTGGATGGTGGAACCGCTCGGCACCTATACGGCGACGCCGCTGGTCTCGCCGTCGCTCGGGGCGTCCAACCTGCCGGTGCTGTCGGTGCTGGAAGCGCCCTTCGACAAGAATTACGAACGCTACTACATCGTCACCGACGCCTTCGGAAACCGCGTGCAGGTGGCCGAGACCGAGGTGGTGCTCGATACCGACGGCCGCGCCGCGCGCTTCCGTGTGACCGGCAACGTCGCCGTCGTGGAAGACGATGTCCGCAATTTCTCCCACAGCCTCTATTTCGCACTCGTCGGTTTCGGCGTCGGGAGCCTGATCGTCAATGCGCTCGCCATTCTTTACGGCCTGAAGCCGCTCGACAAGGCCCGCGCCGCCCTGGAGCGCATCCGCGCCGGCGAGAGCGAGCGCTTGCAGGGCGATTTCCCGCGTGAGATCCTGCCGCTCGCCAACGAGGTCAATGCGCTCATCGAAAGCAACCGCCGTATCGTCGAGCGCGCGCGCATGCAGGTCGGCAATCTCGCCCATTCCCTGAAGACGCCGATCGCGGTGCTGCTCAACGAATCCCGGGTGTTGGAGCGCTCGCATGGCGATCTGGTGAAGAATCAGGCCGAAGCGATGCAGGGGCAGGTGCAATCCTACCTCAATCGTGCCCGCATCGCCGCCCAGCGCGAATCCGTGCTGGCCCGCACCGAAGCCGAACCGGCGCTCGAGCGGCTTGTCCGCGTCATGCGGCGTCTGAATGCGGACAAGGAATTCGAGCTCTCCGTCTCGCCCAATCTGGCGCTTGCCATGGAGCAACAGGATCTGGAGGAGACCGTCGGCAACCTCCTCGAAAACGCGGCCCGCTTCGCCGAGCACAAGGTACGCGTGGTTGCAAGCGAGGCGCCGGCCGAGGTCAAGGGCATCGACCCTGCGCGGCGCCATTGGGTGGAACTGGTGGTTGAAGACGATGGTCCCGGCCTGGAACCGGACCAGATCCGCGAAGCCATGAAACGCGGGCGCAGGCTGGACGAAAGCAAGCCGGGCACGGGTCTCGGCCTGTCGATCGTCAGCGAGATCGCCAATGAGTATCAGGGCCGTTTCGAGCTTTCGCGGGGCGCCTGGGGCGGCCTTCGCGCGAGCCTAATTTTGCCGGGCCTGACGAAGGATGTTGCGTGAGGAACCGCATGATGCCAAAAAGACGTTGTGGGTCATGATGATGCCGCATCGCAGTACCTATGGTTTTGCTTGTTGATACTGGTTCGGTTGTATGAAGCTTCGTACCTTTTTTCTGGTCGTTCCCTCTCTTTTCGCCGCAATTGCGCTTTCTGGTTGCTCGACAACGAGCGACAAGGGCGGCGGCAAGAGCCTGTTTTCCTCGGCGAAGCCGCCGGCCTCCGCGACCTTCATAGACGCTCTTGAGGGCGGTATCGTCGGGCGCACCGGCATCAAGCTCAGCGATAGCGACAAGCAGCGGGCGCTGGAAGCGGAATACCGGGCGCTTGAAACCTCGCCGCTCGGCCTGCCCGTCGCCTGGAAGGGCAGAGACGCAAGCGGCGAGGTCATCGCCGCAGCACCCTATCAGGTCGGTTCCCAAAATTGCCGGCAGTACACCCACACCGTCACGGTCGACGACAAGCCGACGACGGCAAGGGGTGCGGCCTGCCGCAATGATGACGGCACCTGGACGCCGCTGAACTAGAACAATTCCCCGAAAAGCGCGCAGCGGTTTACGGCCCGCAATTGCGGGAGAACAATGGCCCGCGGCGATCAGGTGTTTCGATGGAGCGCATAATCGCCGTCGCTCCGCGCGCCGCAAGGCGCGGCCAAACGCCTCAAATCTTCGTCAGAGAGCCTTTCCCGGTTGGAATAAGCGCCCCGTTAAAGTATTGGGCGTGTATGCTGTTCTGGATTCTCGTGGCCGTTCTCACGGCGGTTGTCGGCGCTGTGCTGCTCTATCCTCTTCTGCGTGGTGCGAAGGAGGCGGACGACTGTCGTGCCGGAGAGGCCGAGGTCTATCGCGATCAGCTGCGCGAATTGGATCGCGATCTCGCCGGCGGCCTGATCTCCGAGCAGGAGGCCGGCTATGCCCGAGCAGAAATCGGCCGGCGTCTCATCGCGGCTGCCAAAAGCGATAAGGCCGATGCGAAATCGTCCGTGCGCGGCGGCTATCGTTTTGCCCAGGCCTTCATCATCGTCGTGCTTCCGGCCGTGGGCCTCTGTCTTTATCTCGCCAAGGGCGAGCCCGGATTGCCGTCGCAGCCGTTGGAAGCGCGGCTCGAAAAACCCGGAAACGATCTTGCCATCTCGATTGTCAAGATCGAGCAGCATCTGGCCAAGAATCCGGATGATGCCAAGGGCTGGGAAGTTCTGGCACCGATCTACTTCAAGACGAACCGCATCGGCGACGCCGAACTTGCCTATCGCAATGTTATTCGCCTGCTGGGGCCGAATGCCGCCCGCCTCGGCGACCTGGGCGAGGTTCTTGTCGTCAAGGCGGATGGCATCGTCACTGCGGAAGCGCGAAGCGTGCTGCAGCAGTCGCTGGCGCTCGACGCTGCCAATCCGCGCACGCTTTTCTACCTGGCTCTGGCTCTGGAGCAGGAAGGCAAGGCCGCCGACGCGAAGACCGCCTTCGAAGCGCTTGCGAAGCAATCGCCTCCGGATGCGCCCTGGCTTGCCGCCGTCAACGAGCACATCGTCAAGAATGGCGGCCAGCCCATGGCATCGTCGAATGCCGATACGCTCGGCAATCCGACCGCCGGGGACGTCGCTGCCGCGAACGCCCTCAGCAGCGGCGACCGCCAGCAGATGATCCGCGGCATGGTCGAAAGCCTCGATGCCAAGCTCAAGGAAGATCCGCGGAATTTCGAGGGTTGGATGCGGCTCATCCGGTCCTATGCCGTGCTGAACGACAGGGATCGTGCCGCGGATGCGCTGAAGCGCGGCCTTGCGGCCTTTCCCGCCGATGGAGGAGAGGGCCGGCAGCTTCTGGCGCTGGCGAAGGAATTGGGACTGCCGACGGAGGTGACGCAGCAATGACCCGCAAGCAGAAACGTCTGGCCGTCATCGCCGGCGGCATGGGGTTCATCGCCGCCGCCGTGCTGCTCGTCCTGTTCGCCTTCAGCCAGTCGGTCGCCTATTTCTACATGCCGGCCGATCTTGCCAAGACCCCGGTAAGCGCCGGGACTCTCATTCGGCTCGGCGGGCTCGTCGGCGAAGGCTCGATCGTGCGCGGCCAGGGCACTCAGGTCCAGTTCTCCGTCACAGACGGCACCGATACGATCAAGGTGAGGTATGATGGCATCCTGCCGGATCTCTTCCGCGAAGGGCAGGGCGTGGTGACGGAAGGCAAGTTCGAACCGGGCAGCGACGTTTTCGTTGCCGATAGCGTGCTGGCCAAGCATGATGAGCGCTACATGCCCAAGCAGGTCGCCGACAAGCTGAAGGCAGATGGCGTGTGGAAGGGCGAGGAGGCCACCCAATGATCATCGAGCTCGGACACTATGCCCTGGTGCTGGCGCTCGCAACGGCGCTCATCGTCTCCATTCTGCCTGCCGTGGGCGCGCGGCGAGGCGACGTGTCGATGATGGATATCGCGCCGGTGGGCGCGATCGTCATGTTCCTGCTTGTCGCCTTCTCGTTCGGCGTGCTGACCTACGCCTATATCGCATCCGATTTCTCGGTGTTCAACGTCTGGGCCAATTCCCATTCGCTGATGCCGCTGATCTTCAAGATTTCCGGCGTATGGGGCAATCACGAGGGATCGATGATGCTCTGGCTGTTGATCCTGGTGTTGTTCAGCGCGCTCGTCGCGCTGTTCGGGCGCAATCTGCCCGATGTGCTGCGTGCGAACGTGCTGGCCGTGCAGGCATGGATATCGTCGGCCTTTTTGATCTTCATCCTGCTGACCTCCAATCCCTTCATCCGCCTCGATCCGGCGCCGGCCGAGGGCAAGGACCTCAATCCCGTCCTGCAGGATATCGGCCTGGCGATCCATCCGCCCTTGCTCTATCTTGGCTATGTCGGCTTTTCCATCTGCTTCTCCTTCGCCGTCGCCGCACTTCTGGAGGGGCGCATCGATGCCGCCTGGGCGCGCTGGGTCCGCCCATGGACGCTGGCTGCGTGGAGCTTCCTGACGCTCGGTATCGCCATGGGCTCGTACTGGGCCTATTACGAGCTGGGCTGGGGCGGCTGGTGGTTCTGGGATCCGGTGGAAAACGCCTCCTTCATGCCCTGGCTTGCCGGCACGGCGCTGCTGCATTCGGCGCTTGTCATGGAAAAGCGCGACGCCCTGAAGATCTGGACGGTGCTGCTGGCGATCCTCACCTTCTCGCTGTCGCTGCTCGGCACCTTCCTCGTCCGCTCTGGCGTGCTGACCTCCGTGCATTCCTTCGCCAGCGACCCGACGCGCGGCATCTTCATTCTCTGCATTCTTCTGCTCTTCATCGGCGGGGCCCTGACGCTTTTCGCCCTGCGCGCGCCCAGGCTTGCCGCGGGCGGATTGTTCGCACCGATCTCGCGCGAGGGATCGCTGGTGCTGAACAACCTGATCCTCACCGTCGCCTGCGGTACGGTGCTCACCGGCACGCTTTATCCGCTGGCGCTTGAAACCCTGACCGGCGACAAGATTTCCGTCGGTCCGCCCTTCTTCAACATGACGTTCGGCCTGCTGATGGCACCGATCCTCATCGCCGTGCCGTTCGGTCCGCTGCTTGCCTGGAAGCGCGGCGATCTGCTCGGGGCATTGCAACGGCTCTACGTGGTGGCGGGCCTTGCCTTTCTCGCCGGGCTGGTCCTCTTCTATCTCAGACATGGCGGTCCCGTGCTTGCCATTCTCGGTCTCGCCGCCGGTTTCTTCCTGATCTTCGGTGCCTTGGCCGATCTCTGGTATCGGGCCGGCGTCGGCAAGGTGGCGGCCGGTGTCGCCTGGCGCCGGCTGCGCGGCCTGCCGCGTTCCGCCTTCGGCACTGCGCTGGCGCATGCGGGCCTCGGCATCACCGTGCTCGGCATTATCGCGGTGACGACGTTCGAGGGCGAAAACATTACCAGCATGAAGCCGGGGGAGACGGCGCAACTCGGCGGCTACAGCCTTCGCTTCGAGGGCATGCAGCCGGGCGTCGGCCCCAATTTCACGGAGGACCGCGCCCGGTTCACGGTGCGCCGCGGCGGTCTTGTCGTCGCCGACATGTCGTCGTCCAAGCGCGTCTTCACCGCCAGCCGCACGGCCACCACCGAGGCCGGCATTCTCACGCTCGGTCTCAGCCAGCTTTACGTATCGATCGGCGACGTCAGCAAGGATGGCGGCATGGTCGTGCGTATCTGGTGGAAGCCCTTCATCCTCTGCATATGGGGCGGTGCCTTGGTCATGGCGATCGGCGGCTTCGTGTCGCTCAGCGATCGCCGCCTGCGCGTCGGCGCGCCGAGCCGCAAGGCGAAGCCGGCTCGCCCGGCAATGGAGCCGGCGGAATGAAAAGAGCCTGGCCGGCAATTCCCTTCATGAGCGGGCGTCAATTAGGCGGCCTGATCCGGCTTTGCCTCTGCCTTGTCGCGCTCCTGGCGCCGCTGCCCGCTTTCGCCGTCAATCCCGACGAGATGCTGTCCGATCCCGCGCTGGAGGCGCGCGCGCGTGCAATTTCCGCCGAGCTGCGCTGCATGGTCTGCCAGAACCAGTCCATCGACGATTCCAATGCCGATCTCGCCCGCGATCTGCGCCTGCTCGTGCGCAAGCGCCTCACCGATGGCGACACCGACCAGCAGGTGCTGGACTATATCGTGTCCCGTTACGGCGAGTTTGTTCTCCTGAAACCGCGCTTCGGCGAAAAGACGCTCATACTCTGGGGTACGCCGGTCGCGCTCTTCGTGATCGGCGGATTGGCCCTTGTCGTCTACGCGCGCCGCCGGGCCGGAAAGCCCACCGGCAAACCGTTGAGCGCCGAGGAAGAGGCGCAATTGAACGAGATTCTGGAAAAGTAACGCGGCCGTCATTTTCCTTCATGCCATTGCAACGATTTCCTTACATTACGAATTTTTCATGGGGCGGACAGTTCGCTGTAAGGTGCCGCGCCCTATATCATTACCAGCACGAACCATAGCCGGTTTTCGCCGGCGCAAATCCGACGAGAGAAGAGAAGGTAACTCGCATATGTTCAGGAATATCAAGGACACCTTGTCCCGCAGCACCGCTATGAAGGCTTCAGCCGTCGCAGGCCTTGCCGTCGCTGCTCTGGCCATGGGTGTTCCGGCCGAAGTCAGCCGTTCCTATGCCGATGCCGTCAATGTTCAAGCGCCGCAAGTTCCGAGCTTCGCCAATGTGGTCGACGCCGTATCGCCGGCTGTCGTCTCGGTTCGCGTCGAATCCCGCGTGAACGCCGCTGCCGATGAGGACGATTCCTTCGGTCTCGGCCGTGGCTTCGACGATCTTCCCGACGATCATCCGCTGAAGAAGTTCTTCCGCCAGTTCGAGCAGCAGCAGGGGCGTGGTCCGCAGCGCGGCCAGAACCAGCAGAAGAATTCCGAGGACGGCAAGGGCCGCCTGCGTCCGGTAGCGCAGGGCTCCGGCTTCTTCGTGTCGGAAGATGGTTATATCGTCACCAACAACCACGTCGTTTCCGACGGCGCGGCTTTCGTCGTCGTGCTCAATGACGGCACCGAGCTCGACGCCAAGCTCGTCGGCAAGGATTCTCGCACCGATCTCGCCGTCCTGAAGGTCGATGCCAAGGGCAAGAAGTTCACCTATGTCGGCTGGGCCGACGATACCAAGGTCCGTGTCGGCGACTGGGTCGTCGCCGTCGGCAACCCGTTCGGCCTCGGTGGCACCGTCACCGCAGGCATCGTATCGGCCCGCGGCCGCGACATTCACTCCGGTCCTTACGACGATTACATCCAGATCGACGCACCTGTGAACAAGGGCAATTCCGGCGGCCCGACCTTCAACCTCAACGGTCAGGTGGTCGGTATCAACACCGCCATCTTCTCGCAGTCGGGCGGCAGCGTCGGCATCGCCTTCGCAATCCCGGCGACGACCGCCAAGGACGTTGTTACCGATCTGATCAAGACCGGCACCGTCTCGCGCGGCTGGCTCGGCGTACAGATTCAGCCCGTCACCAAGGATATCGCCGAATCGCTCGGTCTTTCTGAAGCGAGCGGCGCGCTGGTCGTTTCCCCGCAGGACGGCTCGCCCGGCCAGAAGGCCGGCATCAAGAACGGCGACGTCGTGACGGCGGTCAATGGCGACCCGGTCAAGGATCCACGCGACCTCGCTCGCCGCATCGGCGCCATGCAGCCGGGCGCCAAGGTCGAGGTTTCGATCTGGCGCGGCGGCAAGTCCCAGTCGGTCACGGTCGAGCTCGGCACGCTGCCGGCGGATCAGAACCAGGCTTCCAACGACGACTCGCAGCCGAGCCAGCCCCAGCAGCCGTCCTCGGAAAAAGCCCTGGCCGATCTTGGCCTCACCGTCGGTCCCGCCGACGATGGCAAGGGCGTTGCGATCACCGCCGTGGACCCTGATTCCGATGCGGCCGACAAGGGCGTGAAGGAAGGCGAGAAGATCACCTCCGTCAACAATCAGCAGGTCTCCAGCGCCAGCGACATCGTCAAGGTCATCGAGCAGGCGAAGAAGGACGGCCGCACGCGCGCGCTGTTCCAGATCCAGTCCGACGACGGCAGCCGCTTCGTCGCCCTGCCGATCAACGCCGGCTGATCCTTTCGGCCGATGGACTGCATTGGGAAGCCGCGCAGGCCACGGCTTGCGCGGCTTCCCCTTTTTACAGACATTCAATGACTGGCTCCAAGGGCAGGTGAAAGATGACAACCACTGGCCAACATGCCGTGAACTCTTCCGATTCTGGTTGTGCCGAGGCGCCCTCGGCAGCTAATGTCGCCCATATGAAGATTCTGATTATCGAAGACGATCTCGAGGCGGCGGCTTATCTCACCAAGGCGTTTCGCGAGGCCGGCATCATTGCCGACCATGCAAGCGACGGGGAGAGCGGTCTCTTCATGGCCACGGAAAACGCCTACGATGTCGCGATCATCGACCGCATGCTGCCCCGCCGGGATGGCCTTTCCGTCATCAGCGAGCTGCGCCGCAAGGGCGTGCACACGCCGGTCCTGATCCTTTCGGCGCTCGGCCAGGTTGACGATCGCGTTACGGGCCTGCGCGCCGGCGGCGACGACTATCTGCCGAAGCCCTATGCCTTCAGCGAGCTTCTGGCGCGCGTCGAGGTGCTCGGCCGCCGCAAGGGAACGCCGGAACAGGACGTCCTTTATCGCGTCGGTGATCTGGAGTTGGATCGGCTCTCGCATGAGGTACGCCGCGGCGGCAAGGAAATCCTGCTGCAGCCGCGCGAGTTCCGCCTGCTGGAATATCTGATGAAGAATGCCGGCCAGGTCGTCACCCGCACCATGTTGCTGGAGAATGTCTGGGATTATCATTTCGATCCGCAGACGAACGTCATCGACGTCCACGTTTCGCGCCTGCGCTCCAAGATCGAGAAGGATTTCAGCCAGCCGCTGCTGAAGACGATCCGCGGCGCCGGATACATGATCAAGGACGAGGGATGAGCCGCTTCCGCGTCCTCTTCAAGTCTACCGCAGTCCGCCTTTCCGCCCTCTACATCCTCCTTTTTGCTCTTTGCGCCGCGACGCTGGTCTTCTACGTCACCGCCATGTCGGAGCGGCTGCTGACGGGGCAGATCCGCGACGCCGTCCAGCAGGAAGTCAATCAGGTCAAGCGCGCCTATGACATTGGCGGGCTGAACCTGCTCCTGCGTACGATGGAGCGCCGCGCGCGCCAGCCCGGCGCCAATCTCTATGTCATAGCCGGACCCTCGGGCGATATCCTCGCCGGCAACGTCGCTTCCGTGCAGCCCGGCGTGCTGGGCCAGGCCGGCTGGACGGAGTTGCCCTTCGTCTACGAGCGCTATACGGACGCTTCCAACGATCCGGAGCGGCGGCATCTGGCGATCGCCAACATCTTCATCCTCGATAACGGCCTGCGCATCCTGATCGGCCGCGACCTTGGCGAGCCGGAGCGGTTCCGCTTGCTGGTGCGCCAGGCGCTGATGCTGGCGCTGGCGATCATGGGCCTCGGCGCGCTGGTCATCTGGTTCGGTATCGGCCGCAATGCACTGAAGCGCATCGACCGGATGACGGATGCCAGCCGCAAGATCATGGCCGGCGACCTCTCGCAACGCCTGCCCGTCGGCGGCTCCGGCGACGAATTCGACCGCATGTCGGCATCGTTGAATGCCATGCTGGAGCGCATCGAAAAGCTGAACGAGGGCTTGCGGCAGGTCTCCGACAATATTGCGCATGACCTCAAGACGCCGCTGACGCGCCTGCGCAACAAGGCCGCCGATGCGCTCGACAATGCCGATAGCGAGGGCCGACGCGCCGCGCTCGAGGGCATCATCGGTGAATCCGATCAGCTGATCCGTACTTTCAACGCGCTCTTGATGATTTCCCGCGTCGAGGCGGGATCGGTGGCCGCCGAAATGACTGCCGTCGATCTCTCCTCCATCGTTGCCGATACGGCCGAGCTCTATGAGCCCGTTGCCGAAGAGGCCGGCCTGACGCTGACCGCCGATATCGAACCCGAGGTCGAGGTGCAGGGCAATCGCGAACTGATCGGCCAGGCGCTTTTCAACCTTATCGACAACGCCCTGAAATACGCGGCGGGCTGCAATGGCAAGCAGGCGATAACGTTCAAGCTGGCACGCACGCATGATGCGGTCACGCTCGCCGTCGCCGACCACGGGCCGGGTATTCCTGCCCATCAACGCACCGATGTCGTCAAGCGCTTCTTCCGCCTGGATGAAAGCCGCTCCAAGCCGGGAACCGGGCTCGGTCTTGCGCTGGTCGAGGCTGTCATGGAACTGCACGGCGGCCGGCTGGAGCTTTCCGATACGGCTCCCGGCAGCCCCGATGCCAAGGGATTAACGGTCACCATGATCTTCCCCATGCAGAAACAATAGGTTAATCCTGCATTATCCGCTTGCTGTTGGGGAGAACTGCATGACGACGACGCAAAGCGATTTGCTGCGGGATGTTCCGTCCGGGCGGTTGCGGCCGCTGAACCAGACGGAGACGAAGTCCGCGCTCGCCGATCTGAAACAGATCGGCGGCGCCGAGCCGGCCATCGCTGCCCTGCTTGCCGGCGAGAGCGCGCTGCGGGATTTCATTGTCGCCGCGCTGACCCTGTCGCCGCATTTGCGCGAGATCGCCAATCTCGAACCATCGCTGCTCGTCGCCGCCATCGAGAAGCCCTTGTCGCCCCGGATCGAAGCTCTGGTCGAGGAGGCTCGGCGCGCCTGGCTGCCGGCTGAGGAGGGTGGCCCGTCGCCTTCCGAGTCCGAGGTGATGAGCCGTCTGCGTATCGCCAAGCGCCGCGCCTCCTTTCTGATCGCGCTTGCCGACCTCGCGCGCATCTATGACGGCAAGGCGACCACCCGTTGGCTGAGCAGGCTCGCGGAGGCCTCTATTTCCGCGGCGATAGATCATCTGCTGCTGTCGTCGCACGAAGCCGGCAAGATCTCTGTTGCCGATCCCGCCGCTCCGAGCCGGAAATCGGGGCTGATCGTGCTCGGCATGGGCAAGCTCGGCGCCGAGGAGTTGAACTATTCCTCCGACATCGATCTGGTCGTCTTCTTCGACGAGACGGCGGGCATCGTTCCCGATCCCGACGATGCCATCGACATCTTCCCGCGGCTGATGCGTCGGCTGGTGCGCATCCTGCAGGAGCGTACGGCGGATGGCTATGTCTTCCGCACCGATCTCCGCCTGCGTCCCGATCCCGGCTCCACGCCGCTGGCAATCCCGGTCGATGCGGCGATGATCTACTACGAGGGCAGGGGGCAGAACTGGGAGCGCGCCGCATTCATCAAGGCGCGGCCGGTCGGCGGCGACATCGATGCCGGCCAGGCCTTCATCCGTGATCTCGTGCCCTTCGTCTTCCGCAAATATCTGGATTATGCCGCCATCGCGGATATCCATTCCATCAAGCGGCAGATCCATGCCCACAAGGGACATGGCGCGATCGCGGTCAAAGGCCATAACGTCAAGCTCGGCCGCGGCGGCATCCGCGAGATCGAATTCTTCGTGCAGACGCAGCAGCTGATCGCGGGCGGTCGCATGCCGGCATTGCGCAACCGCTCGACGGAGCAAACGCTGGCCGAGCTGACAGACGCGAAATGGATCGATGCGGAAACACGCGACGAGCTGACATCGGCCTACTGGTTCCTGCGCGATGTCGAGCATCGCATCCAGATGGTTCGCGACGAACAGACGCACCTGCTTCCGGAAACGGATGTGGAGCTCCGGCGCATCGCCTTCATGATGGGCTTCGCCGACGTATCGTCCTTCTCCGAGGCGCTGGTGACGACGCTGAAGACCGTCGAGCGGCGCTATGCGCGCCTGTTCGAGCAGGAGACGAAACTGTCGTCCGAAACGGGCAATCTGGTCTTCACCGGCCAGGGGGACGATCCCGATACGCTGGAGACGCTGCGCCGTCTCGGCTTCGAAAGACCGTCCGACATCGCCAACGTGATCCGCACCTGGCATTACGGGCGATATCGCGCCACGCAATCGGTGGAGGCGCGCGAGCGGCTGACGGAGCTGACGCCCGAGCTGTTGCGGGTGTTCGGCGAAAGCAAGCGGGCGGATGAGGCGCTGTTGCGCTTCGACAGCTTCATCTCCGGCTTGCCGGCGGGCATTCAGCTGTTCTCGCTGCTCGGCACGAATCCGGCATTGCTCTCCCTCATCGTCAACATCATGTCTTCGGCGCCGCGTCTTGCCGAAATCATCGCGGCCAAACCGCACGTCTTCGACGGCATGCTGGATCCGGGTCTGATGGCCGAGCTGCCGACACGCGATTATCTGGCGGAGCGCATCACGAGCTTCCTGGCGGCGGCAAGGCATTATGAAGAGGTGCTGGACCGGCTGCGCATCTTCGCCTCCGAACAGCGCTTCCTGATCGGCATTCGCCTGCTGACGGGCGCGATCGGTGGTCAGATGGCCGCGCGCGCCTTCACCTATCTCGCCGATCTGATCGTCGAGGCGGCGCTGGATGCCGTGATGAAGGAAATCCGTTCGGCGCATGGCGAATATCCCGGCGGCCGCGTCGCCGTCGTCGGCATGGGCAAGCTCGGCAGCTTCGAGCTCACGGCCGGCTCCGACATCGATATCATCCTGCTCTACGATTACGACGACACGGCCGGGGAATCCGATGGGCCGAAACCGCTCGACGCCACGCGGTACTTCACGCGGATTACCCAGCGCCTGATCGCCGCCCTGTCGGCGCCGACGGCCGAAGGTATCCTCTACGAGGTGGATATGCGCCTGCGCCCTTCAGGCAACAAGGGACCCGTTGCCACCCGCATCAACGCTTTCGAGAAGTATCAACGCACGGAAGCCTGGACCTGGGAGCACATGGCGCTCTCGCGGGCGCGGCTGATCGGCGGCGACGAGGGACTGGTGAACGACGCCGAACGCGTCATCGGCGAGGTGCTCTCGGCCAAGAGAGACATTGCCAGGATCGCCAAGGACGTTCGTGAAATGCGGGCGCTGATCGAGCAGGAAAAGCCGCCCGAAAACATCTGGGACCTGAAGCTGATCCCCGGCGGGTTGATCGATATCGAGTTTATCGCGCAATATCTGCGGCTGATCGCGCCGGAGCGCGGCGTCGGCATCGACGCGAACGGGCTCAGCACGGCGGAAGCGCTGAAACTGCTCGGCGGTAGCCTGATGGGCCGCAACGACCTGGACGTCTGCCTGGAGGCGCTGCATCTCTACACCGAGCTGTCGCAACTGATCCGGCTGTGCATCGACGGCCCGTTCGACCCGCAAAATGCGCCCTCCGGGCTGATCGAGCTGGTCTGCCGTGCCGGCGACTGCCCGGATATCCGCACGCTGGAGGCCGAGTTGAAGCGATTGTCGAAGGCGGTGCGGAAGATATTCCAGATAACGGTTGGAAGCTGATCAGCGCTGATCCGGGATGCGGATCGCAATGACCGTGCCGATGCCCTCGCGGGAGCGGATGCGCATGCGGCCCTGATGCAGCGCCGTCAGCGATCGCGAGATGGCAAGCCCCAGCCCGGAGCCGCCCTTGCTCTTGGCATATTGGCTCTGCACCTGTTCGAAGGGCTGGCCGATCTTGCTGAGCGCCGATTTCGGGATGCCGATGCCGGTATCGGCGATGACGAGCATCACCGCATCCTCGACCCTGCGCGTGCGAACCTCGATACGGCCGCCGTCATTGGTGAATTTCACAGCGTTGGAAAGCAGATTGAGCACGATCTGCTTCATTGCCCGCCGGTCGGCGCTGAGCTTGATGTCGGAGCAGATATTCTGTTCGACGATAATGTTCTTCTGTGCAGCCGGGATGCGGGTGAAGCGCAGGCATTCTTCGAGCAGCGGTGCCAGATTGATCCGCTCGCAGCAAAGCTTCATGTGGCCCGCTTCGATCTTGGACATATCGAGAATGTCGTTGATGACGTTGAGCAGATGCTTGCCGCTGTCGTGAATGTCCTTGGCGTATTCGTTGTAGCGGGCGGAGCCGAGCGGGCCGAACATCTGGTCCTGCAGGATTTCCGAGAAGCCGAGGATGGCATTGAGCGGCGTGCGCAGCTCGTGCGACATGTTGGCGAGAAATTCCGATTTCGCCTTGTTGGCGGCCTCGGCGCGTTCCTTTTCCGCAAGATAGTTGGTGTTGGCGGTGGAAAGCTCCGCCTTCTGCCGTTCCAGGATCTGCCGCGAGGCGGAGAGATCGTTGATCGTCGCCATCAGCCGGCGCTCGGACTCGCGAAGGCGCTCCTGGTTGCGCTTCAGCTGCGTGATGTCGGTACCGACGGAGACGAGGCCGCCGTCGCGGGTGCGGCGTTCGTTGATCTGCAGCCAGCGTTCGTCGGCAAGCTGTACTTCCGTCGTCTGCGAATGGTTGGAGCGGCCGGGATCGACGATGCGCCGCTCGATGACCGGCCGTGCCGCCGCCGCATTGACGACGGCGCGCTCGGTGCCGGGCACGAGCACCGTGTCGGGCAAGCCGTAAGCCTGCTGGAAATGCGCGTTGCACATGACGAGACGGTCGTTCTTGTCCCACAGCACGAAAGCTTCCGAGGTGCATTCGATGGCGTCGGCCAGCCGCTGGTCGGCCTCGGCGTAGCGCTGTGCCAGCCGATGCTGCTCGGTCACGTCCATGGCGATGCCGATCATGTGCACGCGGCCCGAATGGGTGCGGATGACCTGGGCGCGGGCGCGCATCCAGACATAGTGCCCCTTGGCATGGCGGATGCGCAGGATCTGGTCCACCTGGCCGGCATTGCCGCGGGTGACGGAACGGGCAAGCAGGTGCAGGCTGTTGTCGTCGGGGTGCATCAGCCGTGCCGCATCCGTAAAGGCGAGCGGCCTGTCGGCGGCCGGCAGGCCAAGCATGTCATACATCGACCGCGACCAGAAGAACCTGCGGCTGGTGAAATCGAAATCCCAGAGACCGCACCGGCCGCGAGACAGCGCCGTCTCGACCCGCAGGTTGGATTCGAGGAAGATTTCATCCGCGTCCCGGGCCCGCTTTACCTGCGTGTAATAGGCATAGAGAATGACGAGCAGGATGGAGGAGATGCCGGCAAAGAGCGTGACGTTGAGCGTCAGCTCGTCGCGCCAGAGCTTGTCGATCTGGTCCATCGATGCGGCCGACAGGATGAAATCGCCCTTGTCGCCGATCAGGGAAATCGCCGCATAATAGGGCTCGCCGCCGATCATGGTTTCGATCACGCCGGCCTGGTCGCCGAAATTGCGGATGGCCGACACCTCGGGGAAGAAATCCGAGATCAGCATGCCGATATAGGCCGAGCCGGCGGCGGATGAGCCGAATACCCGGCCGCTCGACTGCACGAGCAGCACGAAAGCGCCCGTGTCCAGGCGATCCTGCGGCAGATAGGAGGCGAGCTTCCGCTCCGCGCCGCTGCGGTCGCCGGCCTGGAAAAGGCTGGCGTCGTTGGAAAAAGCAGCGGCTGCGGCGGCGATGGAAAGCGAGGTCGAGCGGCGGGCCGAAGCCGCCATGCGGCTGTGTTCCGTCATCATGCCGAAGAAGTGCGAGGCGGCGACGACCATCAGGAAGGAAACGATGAGGACCGGAATGATGCGCTTGAGAATATGCTCCGTCTGCGGAAAGCGACGCGAAATCGTCTCCATCCGCACGCCGGTTCGATCGGTAACGCCGCTGTGCCAGGACTTCAGACCGTCGAAATTAACACGCAGCCGTCCATCGGCCGCGGTTGCCCGCCGCACGTCCACCATCGCTTTAGCCTTGTCCCTCGTATGATTCGCTGCGCCGCTCGCCCGAATCTGCCTTAATGAATCATTCGCGATTCGGCTTGTCCAGAGGGTGAGGTAAAACTTTCTTAACCATCTGCGATTTCAGCATAGTTTATGCACGCAGCGGTAAGTTGCGCATGTTCGGGACTCGCTGAAGGTGAAAGGGCCGATGCAAATCGGCCCTGCAAATCGATAGCCCGGAAGCTTGGACGTCACTCCTTCAGGATACGGTCGACGATGTCGCGTACGTCGGTCGAAAGGCTAGCCGAACGTTCGATCCGCACCAGCGCCGAGCGCGCATGGTCGGCACGCACCGGTTCCAGCAGGCGCCAGGAGCGCATGGACGTCAGGATGCGCGCTGCGAGCTGCGGGTTGCGCTGATCGATTTCGAGGATTTCGTCGGCGAGGAAGTGGTAGCCGGCACCGTCGGCCCGGCCGAAGCCGGTCGGATTCGCAAAGACGAAGGTGCCGACAAGCGCCCGTACGCGGTTCGGGTTGGTGCGCTTGAACAGCGGCGTTTCCATGAGCAGCCGAATACGCTCCAGCGCGCCTGCGCCCGGAATTGCGGCCTGAATGGCAAACCATTTGTCGATGACGAGCGCATTATCCGCGAAGCGGTCGCGGAAATGCGCAAGCGCCGCCGCCGTTTCCGCCGTATCCGGAAAGCGCTGCGCCAGAATGGTGAGCGCGGCGCTGAGATCGGTCATGTTGTTTGCGGCGTCATAGGCGGCCTTCGCTCTCGCCGGCGTCTCGTCGAGCTGCGACAGATAGGTGAGAGCGGCGTTGCGCAATGCGCGGCGACCGGCGCTGGCTGCATCCGGGGTGAAGGGGCCGGGCGTTTGCATGCCGTCATGGAGCGCGGCGAATATATCCTTGCCGGCTTCCGCAATCCGCCGGATGATCGTCTGGCGTGCGACATGGATGGCATCGGGATCGTTATTGCCGCCGAGCTCGCGGCCGATATCGGATTCGCTCGGCAGGGCGAGGGCCTGGGCGCGGAATGCCGGCTCCAGGCCGTCATCGGCAGCGGCGGCCAGCAGCGCATCGATGAACGTCGAATCGCAGCTGATATCGATGCCCTGGCGTGCGTCGCGCGCCGCCTGCAGCAGGTTGGGCAGGCCGAGGTCGATCAATGCCTGCCAGCGGGCGAAATGATCGGTCTCATAGCGCGCGATCAGCGCCAGATCGCGTGCGCTCTGGCTGAATTGCAGGTTGATCGGTGTCGAGAAACTGCGGTTGAGCGACAGGACCGGCCGGGAAGGAATGCCGTGGAAGGTCACGGTCTGCGCCTTCTTCGTCAGGTGCAGCACATCGTCGGTGAGCTCCGCTCCGGTCACGGATGCCGGGGTGATCGCAGTGCCGTCTTCGGCGAGCAGGCCCATGCGCAGCGGAATGTGCATCGGCTCCTTGGCGATCTGGCCCGGCGTTGCCGGCACCATCTGTTCGAGCGACAAGGTGAATGTCCCGCCGTCGGCGTCATAGGCACCGGACGCGGTCACGAGAGGCGTGCCGGCTTGATGATACCACAGCGAAAACTGCGTGAGATCGCGGCCGCTGACATCCTCGAAGCATTTGACGAAATCCTCGATCGTGACGGCCTGGCCATCGTGCCGGTCGAAATAGAGATCCATGCCTTTCTTGAACAGATCGTGGCCGAGCAGGGTCGCGATCATGCGCGTGACCTCGCTGCCCTTCTCATAGACGGTCGTCGTGTAGAAGTTATTGATTTCGCGGTATTTCGTCGGGCGGACGGGATGCGCCAGCGGGCCGCTGTCCTCCGGAAACTGCTCCGATTTCAGATGCCGGACTTCGGCAATGCGCTTGACCGGGCGCGAGCGCTGGTCGGCGGAGAATTCATGATCGCGATAGACGGTCAGGCCTTCCTTGAGGCAAAGCTGGAACCAGTCGCGGCAGGTGATGCGATTGCCCGTCCAGTTGTGGAAATACTCATGCGCGATGATGGCTTCGATATTGGCATAGTCGGCGTCGGTCGCGGTTTCCGGATCGGCCAGGACATATTTGTCGTTGAAGACGTTGAGGCCTTTGTTCTCCATGGCGCCCATGTTGAAGTCCGACACGGCGACGATCATGAAGATGTCGAGATCGTATTCGCGGCCGAAACGCTCTTCGTCCCACGTCATCGAACGCTTCAGCGCATCCATGGCGTAGGTGGCACGCGGCTCCTTGCCGTGCTCGACATAGATCTTCAGCGCGACCTCGCGGCCTGACATGGTCGTGAACGTATCTTCCACCACGCCGAGGTCGCCGGCGACGAGCGCGAAGAGGTAGCTCGGCTTCGGGTGCGGATCGAACCAGGCGGCGAAATGCTTGTCGTCGCCATAGCCGGCGCCGCCGAGGAAATTGCCGTTCGACAGCAGCAGCGGATTCGATTGCCTGTCGGCGATGATGTTGACCGTGTAGGGGGCGAGAACATCCGGCCGGTCGGGGAAATAGGTGATACGGCGGAAACCTTCGGCCTCGCACTGCGTGCAGTAGATGCCGCCGGTGCGATAGAGTCCCATCAGCTGCGTGTTGGCCTCGGGATTGATGACGGTCGTGATCGTCAACTCGAAAGGCGCGCTTTCGGGAAGTTCGCGAACGGTCAGGCTTTCGGGAGCGGCATCGTATCGTTCGGCGGGGAGTTCGGCCTGATCCAGCAGCAATCCGGACAGCGCCAGTTCGTTACCGTCGAGCACGAGCGGCGCATTCGGGTCGGTGCCCTCGCGCCGATGAAAGATCAGCCGCGCCTCGACCCTGGTTTCTGTCGGATGCAGATCGAAGGTAAGGTCCACGCGTTCCAGAACGAAGTCGGTGGGACGATAATCTGCCAGATATACGATCTGGCCGGTGTCTGTTCGCATGGTCTATCCTGATCAGGCTTAAGCTATGGCGGGTGCAGTCCGAAGCCTCCCCCCGGACTGAGGTGCCGCATCATTACATCGAAATCTGAACCAAAGTTAAAGTCATGTGATGGCACCCACATGTTTTGATAGGGGACAACAAGTATTCGTCCGGCGGCCCGTCCCGGTTTCAGGTTGAATGCAGATCCTGCATGGATATCGAATGGTGTCCGATCGTCTTCCGCCTGTATTTGCAAAAAGCTGCTGCCGTTGCTACCATAGCGTTCAGGCGGATCGTCATTGTTTCACTTCCTTGAGTGCAGGCTATTCGGACGGGGAGACGGGAACTTAAAGTAAATTATTTGTTTAACCTCTTGCGATATAAGCGCCTCGTATACCTATAGCATGCTATTAGGTCTCGGAATTATGATCGATTCCGGTGAACTTGTTCACAAAAATGAAACATCATTTCTTTGTCATCGATTGAGAAGGGCACCCCAAGGAGGCCCGATTGAGCTTTTCTATCGAGCAACTTGCTCGTCATCCCAAGTTCGTAACGGCATTGCGCTTTCTTTCGGAATCGTTGCGTACCCGGTACGATAATGGTCCGAGGATAGCGCGCATGCTTGCCTCGCATCAGCGCTGGCTTATGACGCAGACGGCCTACGCGCTTCATCTTGAATATGATCCGGCCGCACCGGGCTCCGGGCTGACCGTTGTCGCGTTGAGGGATCTCATCATCCGTTATCGTATCGCCAGCCGCAATACGGTCCTGAGCTTCATCGAGGAGCTGCTGACCTATCGCTTCCTGGAGCTGGCGCCGGGGCCCGCGCGCCGTCCGCGCCGTTACGTGCCGACCGAAATCAGCTCCGAGGCGATGTTCGGCTGGTATCTCGCCAATCTGGCTGCCATCGATCTGATCGACGGCGGCGGCCGCGCCGATGCTCTCGCGGCTTCGCCGCGGCTGATGGATCTGGCGCAGCCGCGCATGGCGCGCAATTGCCTGGCAACGGACGTCTGGCGCGATCCACCCGAATGCGTCGGCCTCTTCCTCTGGACGGAGGCCGGCGGGCTCGTTGTCGATCACATCATGTCGAAACTCGATCTTGGCGGGGCGGGCGGTGACCGAATCGATATCGGCCGTTTTGACGCGCGGATGCTCGCGACGCATTTCATGATATCGCGAACCCATTTGCAGCGCCTTCTGCGCAAGTCTGCCGAACGCGGAGACATCGGCTGGCATGATGAAGCCAGGAAGACCCGCATGTGGGTTTCGCGTGATTTTCTCGATCAATATTGTCGATGGCAGGCCGTCAAGCTGGCGGCGGTCGATGAGGCTTTTGCCTGGGCACGGTCCGCCGAGGCGAATGGCAGTCCGAGCTAGCCGTGCGCGAAGGAGGGCAGGGTTACGCCCGGTCTTCGGCAAGCACATGACGGGCGCCGCAATTGCGCCGCAACATCTCAAAGGGGGATGCTTGCCGTTACCCTCGCAGCATTCGTATCGCGGGAATCGTCCTTGCGGAAATTGCGCGCGCGCTCGAATTCCTCGGCGGCCCGTACCGCAGAGCCGATATGGCCGACGGAATCGAATAGGGCGATGAGGGAACGCAAGCTCGAAGACATGATATAATTCCTGATAATCAAACGCTGTACTGGACGGCCGCGTCTTTCGCGCCTGTCGGTATCAGCAGGCGCGGAAGTCGGCGAAGATGGTCGTCGGACGGCCGACGCGAGCTGAAACGCCGGTGCCTCGCGCGATCATCTGCTCGTTGGCAGCGATGCCGAGGTTGCGGTGTCCGTTTGCAGCGCGCAATGGCTCGATGGCGCGGCGCAGGGTATCAAACCCGCAGTGAATAGGACGAAAACGTGCAGTCATGGCCTTGGTTCCTTTAGAGATTCCTCCCAAGACACTGCTATATATTGCAATGCAGCATGAATTTCGCAATGCACATCAAAAGAAGACTGGCATGCCAAAAATGCATGGCTAGTGTCATTTTTCATTAATTTCTATGAAAATCAGCCTAATATTTCGGCGGTGATATAATTCTTGAAGGCTAAAAGATCGTTCCAGGCCAACCGCTTGTTGATCGGGGCAGTCAGCAGTTCCTGCGGATGAAGGCTTGCCATGGCCGGCACGGTGCGGCCGAGAATGTCGATTTCGCGCCACTGTCCGCGCAATCCGTGAATGGTTTCGGCGCCCCCGAAGAAGTGCCGGGCGGTGAAATTGCCGAGCAGCAGCACGGCCTTGGGTTCGGCAAGCGCGATCTGCCGTTCTATGAACGGACGGCATATCTCGATTTCGGGCGGGGATGGAGCCCGGTTGCCGGGTGGTCTCCACGGAATGACATTGGTCAGCAGGATCTCGTCACGCCGGAGGCCGATGGCCGCCAGCATCCTGTCGAGCAATTGTCCCGCACGGCCGGCAAACGGTGCGCCTTCGCGGTCGTCGTCGGCGCTCGGCATCGGCCCGATCACCATGATGCGGCCTTCCTGCGTGCCGCTTGCAAAGATCGTCGATCGGGCGCTGTTCTTGAGGTTGCAGCCATTGAAAGCTTCGATCGCGGTTTTCAGTTCACCAAGCGAGCGCGCGCTTTCGGCAGCGAATCGGGCCTGTTCCACGGCTTGTTCGTCGGGGATGGCGGGAGCGGCGCGTGGCGGCGCTGGCTGCGGAGCCGCCGGCTTTGCGGCCTGGCGGCGATCGGCCTGCGGTCTTGCGGCGGGGGCCGTACTTTCCGCCCGTGGCTGTGTGGCTTGCGATCCCCGTCGTGCGGCGCGCATGGCTTCGAACTCGACAAACCGATCTACAGGCTGCTCTTCCAGCAGCCAATCGACGCCGGCATCCGCATGGAAATGCAGGAGGGCGGCAAGTTCGGCCGGTGTGAGGTCGCTTACGGAAATCATGGCTGAACTCTAGCCAAAGCGCCGCCGGAACGAAAGGGCAGGGAGGCCGTCTCTATCAGGCCGTCCACTGGCCGATGTCCTCGCGCTCTCCGATGAGGGCAAGTCCATGGGCGATCGACAGCAGTTCGCCGCCGGTTTCGATCCGCTCCTGACCGAAGCGCTCGGTAAAAATGCGCCGCACCGCCGGCACGAATGACGTGCCGCCCGTGAGGAACACCTTGTCGATCGCATCGGGCGCTGTGTTCGTGGTCGTCAGCACGTCGTCGAGGGCGGCCTCGATTCGCGCGAGGTCCTCGGCAATCCAGTTTTCGAAATCGGCGCGGCGAACACTCATGCGGCCGGCCTTGCCGAGCGGCGGAAAGTTGAATTCGGCCTCTTCCTCGCTCGAAAGCGCCATCTTCGTTGCCGATACGGCCTGATAGAGCGGATAGCCCTCGTCATGTTCGACGAGTTCGATGAAGGTCTCGAGCTTCTCCGGCTCCAGGCTGCTGCGCACCAGGGTCTTCAGGTCGGCATATTCGCGCGAGGTCTTGAAGATCGAAAGCTGGTTCCAGCGGCCGAAATTGGCATAGTAGGAGGTGGGCACCTCCAGCAGCTTGTCGAAGCTTTTGAACAAGCTGCCCTTGCCGATCGCGGGCGAGACGATGTTGTCGATCATCCGGAAGTCGAAATGATCGCCGGCGATGCCGACACCAGAATGGCCGATCGGAGTGGCCGACAGCTTGCCGCCATGGGTTTCGAAGCGGATGAGCGAATAGTCCGTCGTACCGCCGCCGAAGTCGGCAACCAGCACGGTCGCATCCTTCTTCAGATGCTGCGCAAAATAGAAGGCGGCCGCCACCGGCTCGTAGACATAATGGATTTCCGGAAAGCCGAACCGCGACAGGGCCTCGTTGTAGCGTTCCGTGGCGAGCGCCGGATCGGGATTGGCTCCGGCGAAGTGCACCGGGCGGCCGGCGACGATCCGCGAGACGTCGTCTGGCCAGCCCTCTCCGGCATAGGCTCGCAGGCGCCGCACGAAGATCTCCATCAGATCTTCGAAGCGATGACGCTTGGCGAAGATCAGCGTGCCCTGGAAGAGCGCGCTTGCGGCAAAGGTCTTGATCGACTGCAGGAAGCGGCAGTCCCCCGGATTGTCGATGAATTGCCGGATGGCTGCGTGCCCGGCCTCGACTTTCAGCGCCGCGGCGCCCATCCCGGGGTCCTTCATGAAGGAAAGCGCCGTGCGCATGCTGTCGGCGGTGCCGGCGGCGCTGTGGAAGGCGACCGAATGCGTTTCGGGCCCATCGGCCATCGCCAGAACCGTATTCGTCGTGCCGAAGTCGAAACCAAGCGCCCGAGCCATGCCCGCACTCCTTTCCGTCGAAATTGTCTGGATTGGGGCCAAGCCCCCTGAGAGACGCTAGACGCGCCATGTCGCAAAGAGGGCGCGTCATGACACGGCCGAGCCTCAAGTTCAAGCCGTGGCAAAGCCTTTATTTGTTGTCGCCGTATCCGCTGACCGCGTTCGGCCGCTGGAGGCGGGCTGGGATAACCGATATGTGGAACGGGCGCCTCTCGGCGCCCGTCGATCTCATTCGGCAGCGATAGCCGCAGGCGGCTCCTTGTGGTGCCGATCCTTGTCTTTCCGCTTGCCGAAACGGCCGAGGAAATCGTTCAGGCGGTTCATCTCAAGGAAGATGACCGGCGTGATGAACAGCGTCAGGATCTGCGAAACCACCAGGCCGCCGACGACCGCGATGCCGAGCGGCTGACGCAGCTCGGAGCTGGCGCCGCCGCCGACGGCGATCGGCAGCGCGCCGAGCAGGGCGCAGAAGGTCGTCATCATGATCGGGCGGAAACGGCGGACGCAGGCTTCGTGGATCGCTTCCGCCGGCGCTATGCCGGGGGTCGATCGAAGCGTTTCGAGCGCCACGTCGATCATCATGATCGCGTTCTTCTTGACGATGCCGATCAGCATCAACAGCCCGATCAGCGCGATGATCGACAGGTCGAAGCCGAAGACCTTCAGGGCAAGCAGCGCGCCGAGAGCGGCAGCTGGCAGACCTGAAAGAATGGTCAGCGGATGGATGAAGCTCTCGTAGAGAACGCCCAGAACCACGTAGATCGTCAAGACCGCGGCCAGGATCAGGTAAGGCGTGCTCCCCTGCGACTGCTGGAAGATCTGTGCCGTACCGCCATAGGACGTGAAGACGTCCGCCGGCATGTTGATATCCTTCTTGATCTGTTCGATCTGTGCCGTGGCGTCGCCGAGCGCTTCGCCGGCGGGCAGGTTGAAGGACACGGTGGTCGAGACGAGCTGGCCGGTCTGGTTGATGGTGACAGGGCCGGTCGTGCGCTGGACGTGGGCGAAGTTGGACAGGGGAACGAGCGCGCCGCTCGCCGAAGCGATCTGGATTTCCTGCAGCTTCTGGTCGTCCCAGGGCGTGCTGGTGTCGAATTCGACGATCACGTCGTAGCTGTCGCCGGTCGACTGGATCTGCGCGGCGGCATAACCGCCGAAGCCTTCCTCCAGCGAGGTGCGCAGCTGATTGTCGTTGATGCCGTAGGCGGCCGCCTTTTCGGTGTCGACGACGATATTGGCCTGCAGGGCGTTGTTCTGGGCGTCGGAAGCAACGTCCGTGAAGCGCGGGTCGCGGCTCATCGCATCCTGGATCTTGCCGGCCCACAGGTTGGTCTGGTCGGCACTCAGGGCTTGAATGACGAGCTGATACTGGCTGGCGGTCTGGCGGCCGCCGAAGCGCAGGCTCTGCTGCGGAGTGATATAGGCCTTGAGGCCGGCGATCGTGCTGATGCTTGCGCGCAGCTCGCGCAGCGTCTTGTCGAGCGGCTCGCGCTGATCCTTGGCCTTCAGCTCGACATACATCGTGCCGTTGTTCAGCGGCTGGCGGGCGTTGCCGCCGACGATGGACATGACGTGGGCGACGGCGGGGTTTTGCTTGACGAGAGCGGCCGCCTGGTTCTGCAGGTTCTGCATCGCGGGATAGGAAATATCCTGCCGCGCCTGCGTGGAGATCGACAGCCGGCCGATGTCTTCCGTCGGGAAGAAGCTCGCCGGCAGGATCATGAAGAGGTAGACCGAAAGCGCGACCGAGCCGAGGAAGCACAGCAGGACCGTGCCGCGATGGCGCAGGCACCAGGCGACGCCTCGGTCATAGCTCCGCTGGGTCCAGTCGAAACCGGCGTTGAAGAGACGCACCGGATAGGGCGGTTCTCCGTGGCCTGCCGACAGCCGCGAGCTCAGCATCGGCGTGACGGTGAGCGAAACGACGGCGGAAGAGACGATGGCGATGGCGACGACCATGCCGAATTCGTTGAAGATGCGCCCGACGACGCCGCCCATGAGCAGGATCGGGATGAAGACGGCGATCAGCGAGATCGACATCGATATGATGGTGTAGCTGACTTCTGCCGACCCTTTCAGTGCCGCCTCGAGCACAGGCATGCCTTCCTCGACATGCCGCAATATGTTCTCGAGCATGACGATGGCGTCATCCACCACCAGGCCGACCGCGAGCGTCAATCCCAGCAGGGAGATGTTGTCGATACTGTATCCGAGCACATACATCATGCCGAAGGTGGCAACGAGCGACAGCGGCACGGCAAGGCCCGGAATGATCGTTGCCGTCACATGGCCGGTGAAGAGATAGATCACCAGCACGACGAGGCCGATCGTCAGCATCAGCGTGAACTTTACGTCCGAAATCGCATCGCGGATCGGCTTGGCCGAATCGTTCATGACGGTCGTCTTTACCGATGCCGGTATTTCCGCGTGCAGTTGCGGCAGCTTGGCGTTGATGGCATCGACGACATCGACCGTGTTGGCATCGGGCTGCCGCTGGATGGCGAGAATGATCGCCCGCTTTCCATCGTACCACGAGCCGGTATTGGTGTTTTCCACGCTGTCCTGCACATCTGCGACATCGCTGAGATGGATCGGTGCGCCGTTGGGATTCGCGATGACGAGAGAGCGGAATTCGGCAGCGTTGGTGCGCTGGGTATTGGCATTGATGGTCATGCTCTGCGAGTTGTTCTGCAGAGTGCCGACCGGGACCTGGCTGTTGGCGTTGACCAGCGCATTGTTGACGGTATCGATGCCGATGCTGCGATCCTGCAGCTTGGCGGGGTCGACCTCGACGCGCACGGCATAAGTCTGAGCGCCGAAAACCGTCACTTCCGCCACACCCGGAAGCGTCGACAGCGACGGCGAAATAATGTCTTCGGCAATCTCGTCGAGCTTGCTTCGCGGCATCGTGTCGCTCTGCACGGCAAGCAGCATGACCGGCGCGTCGGCCGGGTTTGTCTTGCGATAGCTCGGCGGTGTCGTCAGGTTGTCGGGCAATTGCCGCGTCGCATGCGAGATTGCCGCCTGAACGTCGGCGGCGGCGGCATCGATATCGCGGTTGAGGTCGAACTGCAGGACGATGCTGGTATTGCCGAGCGAGTTCGTCGACGAAATTTCACTGATGCCGGGAATGGTCTCGAACTGCTTGATCAGCGGCGTCGAAACCGAAGTCGCCATGGTCTGCGGCGAAGCGCCGCTCAATTGCGCCGTCACGTTGATTGTCGGGAAGTCGACCTGCGGCAGGGCCGCGACGGGCACGAGCTGATAGCCCGCCAGGCCCGCCATGACCACACCTAGGGCCAGAAGCGTTGTCGCGACCGGCCGCTGGATACAGAAGCTGGGGATCATTGCTGCGCTCCGACAGAGATCGTTTCGGTTTTCTGACCCGACTGATCGTCAGCCGAGGCGACTTTCTGCGGTGCGGCGTCGTTGAATTGCTCGACGACGCTCTGGCCGTCGTTCAACTGTACCTGCCCCTCGGTCACGACATGGTCGCCTTCCGAAAGACCCTTGGCGATAGCGGTGTAGGCGCCGTTCTGCCGCGCGACGGTGACGGGCGTGATATGCGCCTTGTTGTCTTTTATGACGAAGGCATAAAAGCCATCGGGGCCGGGGCTGATCGCAACCGTAGGCGCGACGATGACCGGCTGGTTGTCATTGAAATGCACGACGATGTTGACCGACTGGCCGGGCCAGATGGCGCCGTTGGCATTGTCGAACTTCGCCTTGGCGAGAATGGTGCCCGAAGCGGCGTCGACCTGGTTGTCGTAGAAGCTCATGGTGCCGTTGCGCGTCTTGCCTTCCGCCGAACGGGGCACGGTGCTGACCGGCACCGTGCCGGCCTTCATCGCTTCCTCAAGCTCCCGCAGATGGCTTTCCTGCAGGTGGAACTTGACGTAGATCGGATTGTATTGCGCTATCGAGACGATCGCCGTTCCCGCGCTGACATAGGCGCCGATGCTCAGCTGAACATCGCCGAGGCGACCGTCATACGGCGCTCGGATTTCCGTGTGTTCCAGCAGCACCTGGTCGGATGCAAGCTGCGCCTTGTCGCCATTGACAGTCGCAATCGCCGTATCGCGCGCCGCGACGGCCTGATCGACCGTCTGCTGCGTGCCGGCGTTGTTGAGCAGGCTCTTGGCTCGCGACAGCGCCGTCTCCGCTTCGGCGAGCGTCGCCTGGTCCTTTGCCAACGTAGCCTGATCCTTGTCGACCGCGGCTTGCGCGGTACGCGGATCGAGCTTGGCAATGAGGTCGCCGGCTTTGACCATCGCGCCGTCCTGTGCCTCGATCGCGACGACGAGGCCGGCTTCCTGAGCCGCAATCGTCGTCGTATCCTGGGCATCGGCCCAGCCGGTTGCCGTCACGTCGTTCGGCAATGTCGTTTTCGTCACGGCGACTGTCTTGACGGTCACAGGCTGAGCGTCGCGCTTGTGGGTGCCGGCCGCGGTGTTGCCGCCAGCCTTGGTTTCTGCGGAAGCCTGATCGACGAAGGACGAAAGAAAAGGAATACGATCGCGATAACCCCAGACAACAAGGGCTGCTACGACTAGAAGGCCGAGGGGAAGCCAGAATTTTTTCATATTTAAAGAACCGGTCGAGGCAAGTTGCAAGGAAACGCGACGACATCGAAGTGTATCTATTGCGCCGCACAACAAAGACGGGTTTCGCCGCAATTCATCACATCGCCGTTATCGCTAACGTTCGGTAATTCTGTCCCTATAACGCGAATTCATGAACGCTGATCCAGCGCAATTTACCACAGTTCGGCAGGACGAAAAATTAAAGCTTGGAAAGCTTTCGGAATGCCGGAGCTTTTGCAATGCAGCAAGCAGTCAAATGGCTATTTTTTGATTGCCGTTATGTAATAATCGGGCGGCAGAACAGCCTTATGCGGCATTTATAGTCAGGAGAACAGTCGCAACGCTCATGGCGGATGCGATGATTGCTCACGGAATTGTGTTGTCGGGCCCTGTTTGCAAGGGCCCGCTCCTTGTTCGCGAAATCTTCTAAACAGAGCGGCCGGCGCCGCCATCGCAGCGGACCAGCGTGCCCGTCACATAGCTCGCCGGCTCGCTGCAAAGGAAGGCGGCGGTGGCTGCGAACTCCTCGACGCGGCCGTAACGGCCGGCGGGAATGCGCTGCTGACGCTCGGCGCTGACTTCCTCCAGGCTTCTGCCGCCTCGCTTGGCCGTGGCCGAATCAAGCTCGGCCAACCGGTCGGTCGCAATGCTGCCCGGCAAGAGCATGTTGACCGTGATTCCATGTGCCGCCACTTCGGCGGACAGGGTCTTGCTCCAGCCGGCAAGCGCCGGGCGCAGCGTATTGGAAAGCGCCAGGTTCGCGATGGGCTCGATAATGCCGGAGGAGCCGACGGTGAGGATGCGCCCCCAGCCCTGCGCCTTCATGCCCGGCAGCAGGGCGTTGGTCAGGCTGATGATCCGCGCCACCATGGAAATGAAGTAGGTCTCCAGCCGGTCGGCGGTCATATCCTCTGTCGTCCCCGGCGTCGGACCGCCGCTATTGTTGACGAGAATGTCGATGCCCCCGAGTTTTTCGACGGCGGCCTTGCTGACGATATCCACGAAGTTCTCGTCGTTGAGATCGGCCCAGATCCAGTCGGCCCGACCCTTGCCCTCGGCATTGATTGCCTTGCAGTTGCTTTCCAGCCGTTCACCGCTGCGGCCACAGAGCAGGACGTTGACGCCCTCGCGCGCCAGCGCCACCGCGATTCCATGGCCCAGCCCCTTGGACGAGGCGAGCACCAGCGCACGTTTTCCGCCGATACGAAGATCCATTCTGATCACCCTTCATGCTATCCGGATTTCCCGTCTGAAACTTATAAAGCGCCGCCGGCGGATTTTGAAAGCGCATGGCAAGTGAAATCGGCAAATGGCTCCGAAATGTTGACGTTAACGTAAGGGTAATTTAACTTGTCCGGCACCCTGGGTGATTTGGAGGATTGCCTGTCGCTTCCCGGCTCGACAATCCTCTTTTGTTTTGACAAGAGATAAACGAAACGGGGAAGACGCCCAAGGGGATGAGGCTGCGATCCGACATGATGGGATGCCGGCCAAGCGGAGAGAGTGAATGACTGACGCGAACGAGCTGCCGGAACGCGAGAGCATGGAATTCGACGTCGTGATCGTCGGCGCAGGTCCCGCGGGCCTGTCGGCTGCGATCCGCCTGAAGCAGATCAATCCGGATCTGACGGTCGTCGTACTCGAGAAGGGGGCCGAGGTCGGCGCCCATATCCTGTCGGGCGCCGTTGTCGATCCGATCGGTATCGACCGCCTGCTGCCGGACTGGCGCGAGGAAGAGGGGCACCCGTTCAAGACCAGGGTGACGTCGGATCATTTCCTGTTCCTCGGCCCGGCCGGCTCCATCCGCCTGCCGAACTTCCTGATGCCGCCGCTGATGAACAATCACGGCAATTATATCGTATCGCTTGGGCTTGTCTGTCGCTGGCTGGCCGAGAAGGCCGAAGCCCTCGGCGTCGAAATCTATCCCGGCTTTGCCGCGACCGAAGTGCTCTATAATGACGAGGGCGCGGTGATCGGCGTTGCCACCGGCGACATGGGCATCGAGAAGAACGGCGAGCCCGGCCCGAACTACACGCGCGGCATGGCGCTGCTCGGCAAATATGTGCTGATCGGCGAGGGCGTGCGCGGCTCGCTTGCCAAGCAGCTCATCGCCAAGTTCGATCTGTCGCGCGACAGCGACGTGCCGAAGTTCGGCATCGGCATCAAGGAGCTGTGGGAGGTCAAGCGCGAAAACCATAAGAAGGGCCTCGTGCAGCACTCCTTCGGCTGGCCGCTCGGCATGAAGACGGGCGGTGGCTCGTTCCTCTATCATCTGGAGGACAATCTCGTCGCCGTCGGCTTCGTCGTGCATCTGAACTACAAGAACCCCTATCTTTATCCCTTCGAGGAGTTCCAGCGCTTCAAGACGCATCCGGCGATCCGCAGCACCTTCGAAGGCGGCAAGCGCATCTCCTATGGCGCCCGCGCCATCACCGAGGGCGGCTGGCAGTCGGTGCCGAAGCTGACATTCCCGGGCGGTGCGCTGATCGGCTGTTCGGCCGGTTTCGTCAACGTGCCCCGTATCAAGGGCAGCCATAATGCGGTTTTGTCGGGCATCCTGGCGGCCGACAGGATTGCCGAGGCGATCGCAGCCGGCCGCGGCAACGACGAGGTGATCGAGATCGAAAACGAGTGGCGCCAGTCGGATATCGGCAAGGATCTGAAGCGCGTGAGAAACGTCAAGCCGCTCTGGTCCAGGTTCGGCACAGCGATCGGCGTGGCGCTCGGCGGCCTCGACATGTGGACGAACCAGCTCTTCGGCTTCTCCTTCTTCGGCACGCTGAAGCACGGCAAGACGGACGCCGCCTCGCTGGAGCCTGCGGCCCAGCATCAGAAGATCGACTATCCGAAGCCGGATGGCGTGCTGACCTTCGACCGCCTGTCCTCGGTGTTCCTGTCGAACACCAACCATGAGGAAGATCAGCCGGTGCATCTCAAGGTCAGGGACATGGCGCTGCAGGTATCATCCGAGCATGACGTCTTTGCCGGCCCTTCGACGCGCTACTGTCCGGCCGGTGTCTATGAGTGGGTGGAGAAGGACGGCAAGGAAACCTACGTCATCAACGCCCAGAACTGTGTCCACTGCAAGACCTGCGACATCAAGGATCCCAACCAGAACATCAACTGGGTTCCGCCTCAAGGCGGCGAGGGGCCTGTCTATCCGAACATGTGAGACGGCATGATGGAGACCGGGAAAGGCGGCTGGGTGATCCGCTCGGCCAGGGGCGACGAGCTGCATCTGCTTGCCGCTATCGAGATCGATGCGTTCTGGGCTCTTTATGACGCCGGCGCGGTCGCCTGCGAGCCGACCTCCCTGTCTATCGATGTCCTGCAACGATCCCTGGCGGAGCGTTTGCTGTTCGTTGCGGTCGACGGCGAGGATCGGCCGTTCGGCTTCGTGGCCGGCATCCGCAAGGATGGCTCCGTTCATATCGCTGAGATCGATGTGGTCAGGCGCTGGCAGAAGAAAGGCGTCGGCCGGGGCCTGATCGAAGCAGCTGTTGCGGCGGCGAGGGCGCAGGGAGCGGCGGGTGTCACTCTGACGACCGACCGGCATGCGGCTTTCAACGCACCCTTCTACGCCTCTGCCGGATTTCGCATCCTGGATGATGGTGAAAGGCCGGCCGCTCTCACTCGGATTCTGGAGAGCGAGGTCGCCCATGGCGCCGATCCAACCAGACGCGTGGCGATGGCGCTTCGATTTTGATGCTTGCACTCTGGCCCGCTTAGGAACCAACGAAAAGAGCGGCTAAGCGTCCAGCTGAACCGCTCCATATCGCCGCAAGATGCGGATTAATGCCGGGCAGCCCTCCGGGCGAGCAGGCCGGTCGAAAGTGCGACGCCGGCACCTGTCACGACGGCTGCCGCGATGCCGGCCATTCCGATTTCCTCGCCGAGCAGAAAGCCGCCGCCGATGGTGGCAAGCACTGGCGTGATGGCGGTGAAGGCTGCGGCCTGCGTGCCGCCGAGAGCCTGGACGGCGAGACCATAGGCGAGTGTGGCGGCAAGGCCGGAAAGCAGGCCCTGGCTGACGATCTGCAGGCCGATTTCCGGCAGGGGGACCGAGCTCAGCGAGCTGCCGAAGACGACGGCCAGTCCGATATGGATCAGGAACGACCAGACGGCGATGATCGCGCTGGATTGCACGGCGCTCAGGCCCGAGCGGCGAAAGGCGTGGGTGTAGCTTGCCCATAGCAGGGCGGCCAGCGGCAGCAGCGTGAAGCCGGCCCAGGAGATCTGCACGCCATAGAGGCTGCGGGCCAGCAGGATCGCCACGCCGGCGACGATGCCGCCAAGGCCGAGCCAGCGGGTCACATCCAGCCGCTCGCGAAAGAGCAGGATGCCGATCAGCGCGGTTGCCAGCGGCATGGAGCCGCCAAGCAGAATGCCGGCCGAGGAGGCGGGCGTGAACTGAATGGCGAAGGTGGTCAGCTGGAAGAAGAGGGCGCCGGAACCGCAGACCATCAGCGCCAGCAGTTTCAACGACACGCCCTTCGGCAGCAGGCCGGTCCGCCACCAGACCGGAGCCAGTACGAGCGCGGGCACGCCGTAGCGGATCAGGCCGAGATCGATGGTGCTCATCTGCGTTTCGGCGGTGTGACGGGTCGCGAGGATCCAGTTCGCCCAGATCAAGACGGTGACGATAGCGCCGGCATAGCCGATCGCGGTGGGTGTTGCCTTGCGGTTGGTGACAGACAAAGCGGTCATCGACATATCCTTTCCAGCTATCCGGTTTATCGTTCGAATGAGGAAAAGATAGCGCCAAAGGGCGGAGCATGTCCTTGCTGGTTATGGCTCCAGAGGCATGCTATGAGCAGTATTCTGCCAATATTGGTAATTGAGTTTGCTGAATATGCCAAAACTGGATAAATTCGATATCGCGATCCTCAATTGTCTGCAGGAGGACGCGCGCGCAACCAATGTCGAGATCGCCGAGCGCGTGAATCTTTCGCCGTCGCCCTGCCTGCGGCGCATTCGCAATCTGGAAAAATCGGGGCTGCTGCGCGGCTACCGCGCCGATATCGACCGGAAGGAGGCTGGGCTCGGGCTCACGGTTTTCGTGGAGCTCAAGGTCGGTCATCATACGAAGGAGAATTCCGAAGCGCAGCAGGCGGCGCTGCTGGCCATTCCGGAGATCATCGCCTGCCACCTGATTTCAGGAACGGCCGATTTCCTGGCGGAGGTCGTGGTGCAGGATCTTGCCGCCTATGAAAAGGTGATGTCGGAAAAGCTCCTCGTTCTTCCCGGCATTGTCGATTTGCGCTCAAACTTCGCAATCCGCACCATCAAGACCAATGGCGCGCTGAAGTTGCCCGCACCGGAATAAAAAAGGGGCCGTCGCCGGCCCCTTTCATCCGAGGGTTTGTCTCGTTCTCAGAGCATCGTGCCGCTGAGGATCAGCAAAGCGACCGAGAAGTAGATCACCAGGCCGGTGACGTCGACCAGCGTCGCAACGAACGGGGCCGATGCGCTGGCCGGGTCGAGCCGCAGTTTCTGCAGGATGAACGGCAGCATCGAGCCGGCGAGCGAGCCGAAGGTGACGATGCCGATCAGCGCCGCAAAGACGGTGAAGCCGACCAGTTGCCAGTGCGGGCCGTAGTCGAAGAGGCCGACGGTCTGCCAAAGCACGATGCGGGCGAAGCCGACGAGGCCAAGGATCGCGCCGAGCACGATGCCGGTCGGCAGTTCGCGCAATGCGACGCGCCACCAGTCCGAAAGCTTCAGTTCGCCGAGCGCCAGCGCCCGAATGATCAGAGACGTCGCCTGCGAACCGGAATTGCCGCCCGAGCTCATGATGAGCGGGATGAACAGGGTCAGCACCACGGCCTTTTCCAGCTCGCCCTCGAAATGCTGCATGGCGCTTGCCGTCAGCATTTCGCCGAGGAACAGTGCTGCGAGCCAGCCGGCGCGCTTGCGGATCATGCCGCCGAAGCTGATTTTCATGTAGGGCTGGCCGAGAGCTTCCATGCCGCCGAACTTCTGGGCGTCCTCGGTCGTGTCGGCGATCATCGTGTCGATGACGTCATCGACGGTGACGATGCCGAGCATATGCCCCTTGTCGTCGACGACGGGAAGCGCCAGCAGGTCGTGCCGCCGGATCAGGCGGGCGACGTCCTCCTGCTTCATCAGCGGCGGTGCCGTGACCGGCGTGCCCTTCTGCGCAACGGTGAGAATACAGGCATCCGGCTCGCCGGTGATGAGGCGGCGCAGCGTCACCACATGCAACAGCACATGCGTCTCGTCGTCGAGCACATAGATGGCATAGACGGTTTCACGGGAGCGCTCGACCTGGCGAACATGGTCGAGTGTCTGCGCAACCGTCCAGCTGGCCAAGACGCTGACGAACTCCGTCGTCATGATGCCGCCGGCCGTGCGGGGCGGATAACCCATCAGGCCCTGGATAGCCACCCGGGCATGTTCGTCGAACGTGGCAAAGAGCCGGGCGCGGGTGTCGATGTCCATTTCGAGAAGCACGTCGGCGACGCGGTCGTTGGACATGCCGTGCAGCAGCCGCGAGGCATCGGCATTGCCCATGACTTCGAGAATGGCAGGGGCGTTGCGCAGTTCCGGCCGGTCGAGAATGCGTACGGCGCGTTCTTCCGGCATTTTGGCAAGGATGCGGGCAGCTTCTGCCACATCGACCGCGTTCAGAGCCTCGACGCGTTCCGCAATGGTGACGGCGCGATTGTTATTGATGAATGCACGAGCGGCATTGCCGGCCCGCACGGGAAAGCTGTTGATGTTCATTATAGCTCGCCTTTCCGGTCGATCCGCCGTCGTAGCGGATCGTGGCGAGCCGACAGGAGTCGGTTAATGCACGAATGCTACTGACGGCAAAGGCAATCGACTACTACTGTCGCTAGGCATCGAAAGATGGCTCCGGTTAATCGGTATGGAAAAATGGTGTTTCCCACGTCGGGAGAAGTCGCGCCGAAGGCAGGAAAAGTCAAGGGGTGAAAGCGGCTAAATATGCGATCTTGCGATAAAATTTTGTTTAGGCGGCTGCAATATTTTGCGACGCAACAAAAGCTGATGCAAATGCGTTGAAACAAAGCGGCCGGACGATATGCGCCCGGCCCGTTTTGCCGTGAATTCCGGCCGCTCAGAAGCCTGCCAGAACGACCTTTCCTTTCATCTTGCCGGTCTCGACAAGGGCGTGCGCCTTCCTCAGATTGGCGGCGTTGATCGTGCCCGCGGTCTCGGTCAGTGTCGAGCGAATCCTGCCTGCATCGACGAGTTCCGCCACCTTCGTCAGCAGCCTGTGCTGCTCGATCATATCGGCGGTGTTGAAGAGGGGGCGGGTGAACATCAGCTCCCAGTGGATCGATACCGCCTTGCGCTTGAAAGGCACGACATCAAGCGTCTTCGGATCGTCGATCAGGGCGAAGCGGCCCTGCGGGGCAATGGCGTCGACGATCGAGCCGATATGATCCGATGTGTTGGTGGTGGAAAAGACGAAAGCCGGCGTACCGATATCGAGCGCCTCGATCTGCGGTGCCAGCGGCTTCGAATGGTCGATGACGTGACGGGCGCCCAGCTCTCTGACCCAGGCCTGCGTTTCCGGCCTTGATGCCGTGGCGATGACGGTGAGATCGGTCAAGGCGCGTGCGATCTGGATGGCAACCGATCCGACGCCGCCGGCACCGCCGATGATGAGGATGGCGTTGGCGACGCCGGGCACGGGCTCCCGTACCTTCAGGCGGTCGAACAGCGCTTCATGGGCGGTGATGGAGGTCAGCGGCAACGCGGCGGCCGCCGGAAAATCGAGGCTCTTCGGCTTGGCACCGACAATGCGCTCGTCGACGAGATGGAATTCGGCATTCGAGCCGCCGCGATTGATGGCGCCGGCATAAAAGACCTCGTCCCCCGGCTTGAACATGGTGACGTCGGGGCCGACCGCCTTGACGATGCCGGCGGCATCCCAGCCGAGGATTTTGTACTCGTCTTCGGCCGGAACGACATTGGCGCGAACCTTGACATCGACCGGATTGACGGAAACCGCCTTCACTTCGACGAGCAGATCATGCCCCTTGGCTTCGGGCGTCGGCAGCTCGATGTCGATCAGCGATGTCTCGGCGGTGATAGGCTGCGGTTGCTTGTAGGCGACTGCGCGCATGGGGGAAGCTCCTGGGTTCGTTGCACAGAGGCTAGATGCGCATTATCCTCAAATGGCGCAAGAATGCACAAATTCTGTACGTAGGTACAAAAAGGATACTGTCGATGTCGGTTCCCCGCTCCAAGCTTGTCAAAAACTTTCCGGGGTGCCCGGTCGAGGCGACGCTGAGCCTCCTCGACGGCAAATGGAAGGGCGTGATCCTGTTTCACCTGATGGAGGGCACGCTGCGCTTCAACGAAATCCGCCGCAAGCTGCCGTCGGTGACGCAGCGCATGCTGACGAAGCAGTTGCGGGAACTGGAGGAATCCGGGCTGGTGTCGCGCACCGTCTTTCCCGTTGTGCCGCCTCGCGTCGATTATGCGCTGACGCCGCTTGGCGCCAGTCTCGGACCGATCGTCAAGGCGATGGCCGTATGGGGCGAGGAAAATGTGTTTTGCCACAACGGCCGGCAGGAGCTTGCCGCGCCGTCGATGTCATGCGTGTCCGGTGCGGCGCTCCAGGCCGACTGAAACGAGGAAAACGGCGAGACCGCCGACGGAGAGGACCGCGCCGACATAGCCTGTCGCAGCTGCGGTGAAGCCCCAGGAAATCACCAGGCCGCCGAGCCAGGCGCCGAGCGCGTTGGCGATGTTGAAGGCGGAGTGATTGGAAGCGGCAGCCAGCGTCTGCGCATCCGCGGCAACGTCCATCAGCCGGGTCTGCACGGCCGGACAGGCAGCAAAACCGCAGCCGATCAGGAACACGCAGACGCAGAGCATGATCGGATTGGCGGCCGTCAGCGAAAACAGCGTCATGATGACGATGTTGAAGATCATCATGCCGCCGATCGTTCCCTTGATCGAGATGTCGCCGAGGCGGGAGCCGACGATGTTGCCGACATTCATGCCGATGCCGAAGAGCGCAAGCACGACCGGGACCATGGCGGAGCCGAGGCCCGCAACGTCGGTCGTGGTCGTGGCAACATAGCTGAAGATGGAGAACATGCCGCCGAAACCGACTGCGGCGACGCCGAGCGTCAGCCAGACCTGAACGCGCTTGAGCGCGCCGAGTTCGCGGGTGATGCTGGCGCCTTCCTCGACCTTGTCCTTCGGCAGGAAGAGGGCGATGAGAAGCATGGTGACGAGGCCGACCCCGCCGACCATCATGAAGGCGGCACGCCATTCGAGCATCTGGCCGAGGAAGGTGGCGATCGGCGTGCCGATAAGCGTCGCGATCGTCAGGCCGAGCATGACCTGGCCGACGGCACGGACGCGGCGATGGACGGGCACCATGGAGGCGGCGACAAGCGCGGCGACGCCGAAATAGGCGCCGTGCGGCAGGCCGGTGATGAAACGCAGCGCCGTGAAGCTTTCGAAGGTCGGCGCAAAGGCGCTGGAAATATTGCCGGCGGCGAAGATCGCCATCATCAGCAAGAGCAGCGTGCGGCGCGCCATCTTGGCGGCGAGCACGGCGATGATCGGTGCGCCGACCACGACGCCGAGCGCATAGGCGCTGATCACATGGCCCGCTTCCGGCGTGGTGACGCCAAACGTATCGGCCACGTTGGGCAGAAGTCCCATGATGACGAATTCGCCCGTGCCGATGCCGAAGCTGCCGACGGCCAGCGCCAGTGTCACGAGCGCAATGGCTGCGCGCGACGGTGCTTCCAGAGCAGTTTGGGTATCGAGGGCCTCGACGGCAATATCGCTCACGAAAACTCCTTGGACGGCAAGCCGGGCTAATTGCCGCGAATCAGGCAGAAAACCCCGTCATTCGGGCGTTCAGTGCATCAGGTGGAATAAGGGACTGGAGGGCATGGACATGCCTCAGTCGGTAGTATCGACGACGGCGCTATCTCTGTCGCGTGCATTTTTTGCAGCGCAGCATGTCGGATCATGCATAAGTAGGCGGCGGGCGATCGGCCGAAACGGCGACAGCGCTTGAAATCGCTCCATCCAAAACCATCTGTGAACATGCGCATGGGACTTCAGCTCCTGACTGAGACACAATTTGCGGAAAATCCGAGAGCCCAATGAAATTGATCGGCTTTTTCAATCGTGATGGCGGCACGTTCCGGACGACCGACATGGCTGCCTATGAGAAGAGAGCGGAACAGGTCTTCCGCGACGCCGGTCACGATTTCGAGGCGCTTGTGATAGGGGGGCGCGACATCGTATCGGCGATGGAGCGGGCGGCGCGCCGTGACGACATCGACGGCATCGTCGCCGGCGGTGGAGACGGCACGATTTCAGCCGCCGCTGCCATCGCCTGGAAGACCGGCGTCGCCCTTGGCGTCATTCCGGCCGGAACCATGAACCTTTTCGCCCGCTCGCTGCGCTTGCCGCTCGATATCTGGCAGACGCTCGATATACTGGCGGCGGGCGAGGTCGACAATGTCGATATCGGCAGCGCCAACGGCCGCGCCTTCGTGCATCAGTTTTCAGCGGGCCTGCACGCGCGCATGGTGCGCTATCGCAACGGCTATACCTACCGCTCGCGCATCGGGAAAATGTCGGCCAGCACCCGCGCCGCTTTCGGCGTCATCGCCAATCCGCCGGAATTCGACGTCGATTTCGAGGCCGGTGACGTGCGCGAGCAGCGGCATGTCTCCGCGATTTCGGTTTCCAACAATCCCTTTGGTGCCAATGCGCTGCTTTACGCCGACAGTCTGCGCAGCGGCGAACTGGGCTTTTACACCGCGAAACCCTTGCGGCCTCTCGGCGTCGCCCGCCTTGCCATCGACATATTGCGCGGCCGGGTCCGTGAGAATGCCGATGTCATGATCATGCATGCGCCGGAGGTGCATTTGCATTTTCCGAATCTGCGCCAGCTCGCAAACTGCGTCATGGACGGCGAACTCCTGCCGCTGGAGCGCGACGTGATCCTGAAGGTTCACCCCGGCGAGCTCAAGGTCATGGTCCAGGAAGGAACCGCGATCAAGGTCGCTCGCGAAGGCGCCGTCGACAGCGTCGCCATCTGACGCGCTCACAGGCGCGGCAGGTAGGTCCGGTAGTCGAAATCGGAAACGCTGCGCAGGTAGCGGATCGCTTCCTTGTGCTTCGTGTCGCCGTAGAGCTTCTGATACCGCTCGCCGAAGATATCGGCGATGAAGGCCGAGGCGCGAAAGCGCTCGACGGCGGTCAGGAAATCATGCGTCAGGCGCGGCGCATCGGCCGGCACATGGGAGGGCGTCGTTTCCTCGCCGGGATCAAGCTCGTCCTGCAGGCCGAGCAGCATGCCGCCGAGGATCGCCGCCAGCATCAGATAGGGATTGGCGTCGGCACCGGCGACGCGGTGCTCGATGCGCGCGCCCGGCCCATCCTTTTCGGGAATGCGCACGGCCGTGCCGCGATGCCCGTAGCCCCAGGTCAGGTCGACGGGGGCGAACGAGCCCGGCTGGAAACGACGGTAGGAATTGGCATAGGGCGCAAAGATCAGCTGCGCATCCTGCATCGTCTGCAACAGCCCCGCGCAGACCGATTTCAGTTTCTTCGGCTCCCCGCCCGCCGCATCGAGGACATTGCGACCCCGATCGTCGACGATGCTCGCGTGGACATGCAGGCCCGAGCCGGCATGGTCGGTATAGGGCTTGGCCATGCAGGTCGATTTCAGTCCGTGCTGGCGCGCGGCCTGTTCGGCCACGCGCTTGAGCATGATGCAGTCGTCCGCCGCGGCCAGCGCATCCGGGCGATGCAACAGGTTGACCTCGAACTGGCCGGGGCCGAATTCCGCCGTCGTCGCGTCCGCCGGCAATCCTTGCGCTCTCGCATAGCTGCGCAGCGTTTCGAGGTAATCCCCGAGCAGATCGACGGCATCCATGTCGTAAAGCTGAAAGCCGTTCGGTTCGCCCTGATAGGTCAGGGCTGCCGGCGGCGAGGGAATGCCTCTGTCGCGCCAGTCGCCGGCGAGCAGATAGAATTCCAGCTCCGTCGCGACGACGGGCGTCAGGCCGAGCGCCTTGTAGCGATCGACGACGGCGGAAAGAATGGCGCGCGGGTCCTGAAAGCTCGGACTGCCGTCGAGCTCGTGCATGGTGGCCAGCACCTGCTTCGATCCCGGCGGTGCCCAGGGCATATCCGTCAGCGTGCGCTCGTCGGCAACGCATGTCCCGTCCGGATCGCCGATCGTCAGCGACAAGCCGGTAATATCGTCGTTGTCGTCGCCACAGATGTCGAGCGATTGCGTCGAGGTCGGCAGCCGCACGGCGCCGGACCAGACTTTCTTTTCGGCTGCAATCGGGATCTGCTTGCCGCGCAACCGGCCGTTCATATCCGATATCAAAACTTCGATGCGCGCGTTACCTTCGGTTGCGTTGTCGGCGGCCATGCTCTTGTAAATCCCCAATGCTCACGGCATGGTCGTAAACGATGACAGCTTTCAGTCAAGTCTGGCTACGCTGCGGTTTCGCACCGGGCCTTCGCTCGGGCGAAGGGCCATGCACATAATCACGGCGTCGGCGTTCCTGCCTGACAGGCACCAATTCAAAGAGGGTTCGAATACATCATGTCCGACACGCCAAGCCGCTCCAATCTCGCTGCCCTCGATGCTGCCCATCATCTCCATCCTTTTGCGGATATGAAGAAGCTCAATGCCGATGGCGCGCGTGTCATCCAGCGCGGCGAGGGCGTCTATATCTTCGATGCCGAAGGGCGGAAGTATCTGGATGGATTTGCTGGCCTCTGGTGCGTGAATATCGGCTACGGCCGCACCGAAATCGCCGACGCGGTTGCCAGGCAGATGAACGAGCTGCCCTATTACAACACCTTCTTCGGCACCACGACCACGCCCGCGACGCTTCTGGCCGAGAAGGTCTGCGCCCATGCCGGGCCGCAGTTCAACCACGTCTTCTTCACCAATTCCGGTTCCGAGGCCAACGATACCTGGTTCCGCATGGCCAGGGTCTATTGGGGAGCCGTCGGCAAGCCGACGAAGAAGACCGTCATCGCCCGCAAGAATGGCTATCATGGCTCGACGGTTGCCGGCGCCAGCATGGGTGGCATGAAATACATGCACGAGCAGGGCGACCTTCCCATCCCCGGCGTCGTCCATATCGGCCAACCCTATTGGTATGTTGAAGGCGGCGATCTCTCGCCGGAGGAATTCGGTCTCAAAGTTGCCCGCGAACTCGAGGCCAAGATCGACGAGCTGGGTGAGGACAATGTCGCGGCCTTCGTCGCCGAGCCGGTGCAGGGCGCCGGCGGCGTCATCATTCCGCCGTCGACCTACTGGCCCGAGATCGCGCGCATCTGCAAGGCGAGGAACGTCCTGCTCGTCTGCGATGAAGTGATCTGCGGCTTCGGCCGTCTCGGCACATGGTTCGGCCATCAGCATTTCGGCGTCGAGCCCGATCTCGCGCCGATCGCAAAGGGACTGTCCTCCGGCTACCTGCCGATCGGCGGCGTGCTGGTGAGCGACCGCATTGCCGACGTTCTCATCAACGAGGTCGGCGAATTCAATCACGGCTTTACCTATTCCGGCCACCCGGTCTGCGCGGTCGCCGCGCTCGAAAACCTGAGGATCATCGAGGAGGAGCGGCTTGTGGAGCGCGTGCGCGACGATATCGGCCCTTATTTCGCGAGGGCCTGGGGCAGTCTTGCCGATCACGACATGGTCGGCGAAGCCGTCAGCATCGGCCTGATGGGCGGCCTGCAGCTTGCGGCCGACAAATCCACCCGCCGCCGGTTCGAGAAGCCGGATGCCGTAGGCTCGGCGGTGCGCAACCATGCCCTTGCGAACGGTCTCGTGCTGCGCGCCACGGGCGACCGCATGCTTGCCTCACCGCCGCTCGTCATCGGCCACGATGAAGTGGATGCCATGGTGCGCATCACCCGCGCCGCGCTCGATGCCGTCTGGGCGGAGGTGATGCTCTAGCTAGAGCTTGGCAGCAGTGCGGGCTGGTCCCACTTGCCCGCCTTGTGCAGGGCAAGTGTCAGCGCCGCAACGTGGATGGCCTGGAGCATTTTACCTTCCAACGCCAGCTCTATCGCCTGGCGGACCGGCATGCGAATGAGCCGGATACGCTCGGTTGGATCATCCGCCGGCTCGGTGGCGAACTCGACATTGCGGGCAATGACGATGTGCACGAAATTGGTGTGCGTGGCCGGATTGGGCGCCAGCTTGCCGACATACTCCCATTTGACAGCCTTGAGACCGGTTTCCTCACGCAGTTCGCGGGCTGCCGCCTCGACCGGACTTGCATCGCTCGCATCTACGCCGCCGCCGGGCAGTTCAAGCACCACGACCCCGAGCCCGTGACGATATTGCTGGATGAGGTAGATATGATCCTCGTCATCAAGTGCGATAATCTCGACCCAATCGGGATATTCCAACACGTAATAGGGCGCAATCTCCACGCCTTCCGCCGTCACGCAGCTATCCGCGCGAACTTTCAGCCAGCGGTCGTGAACCAAATGCCTAGAGCCTTTCGTCTGCCAAGCTGGAAGATCCGCAGTGTCCTCAATTAGGCTTTCGATCTTGTCTGTCGAACTCAAAGCGGTACGCTCCTATTTCGGATAGACCCATCCATAGGCAAAGGAGGCCATCTCGCCGGGCTTGCCGTGGATATACTGCACGTCCGCAAGCTTGGTGTCCGGCGCGGCATATTGCGGGCCGAGCGTATCGCGCAGCCAGTTCGATAGTTCCACCGGCATGACGCCGTTGTCCTTGCCGGGGCGCCAGACGATCAGGATCGGCCGGCTGGCGCTCCACGCATAGTCCGTCGTCAGGTTGGGGAAGAAAAGCGACATGGCCGGAACGTCGGGAAGCTGCAGGTGCAGGTTTCCGGCGGGCAGCCATCCATCGGTCAGCACCAGCCCCGGCTTCTTGCCCTCGGCAGCCACGATCTGCTGCACGAAGGCCGGATAGGGCGTGTTGTAATGGTCGAAGGCGCCGAACAGCGACGGGAAAAAGGTGCGCACCAGCAGCAGCACCGGGATGACGACCATCATGACGAGCGGCACATAGAAGAAGCGCTTGCCGAAATCCGCGGCCTTGATGCCGGCAATCTCCATCTTCAGGCACAGATAGATCGGCAGCAGGAACAGGAAGGGCAGCAGCCAGCGGTCGCGCATGTCGGTCATGCCGATGGTGACGATAAGGATCAGCACGAGGATGGCGATGACGGCCAGAAGGATCTCGAAGAAGCGGGTCCATTCGTTCGACCGGCCGAAATTCCTGAAGAGGCTCTTGCCGAAGACCAGCGCATAGACGACGAGCGTCGGCGCGCTGATGACAAGGATCAGCCTGAGGAACTTCAGCGGTCCCTTCACGAACTTGGCGAAGGCGCCGTCCGGTGCGTTTTGCTCCATGATGCCGAGCGTGCGGCCGGAGGCGAGGCCGAGATTATGCATCAGCCAAAGGCCGTGCGGCAGGAAGATCAGCACGGAGATGGCGATGGTCAGCAGGAAGCGCTTGTCGAAGACCCGGGCGCGCCCCTGAGGATGCATCAGCACGGCGACGAAGGCGCCGGCCACGAGCAGCGCGAAATTGTATTTCGACAGCATGCCGAGGCCGAGAGCGACGCCGGTGAAGATATAGGAGCCGAGGCTCGGGGCCTTCAGCGTGCGGATCACGCCGCAAAGAAACAGGTTGATGGTGACGAGCTGCGCCACCGTATGGGTCAGATCGCGCTGCGCTTCCCAGAAGAACTGCGGGATGGTGAGCAGCGACAGGGTCGCGATCGCCGCAAAAACCTTGTCGGTCAGCACCTCCCGGGCCAGCCGGTAATAGCTGATGTAGACGAGGAAGAGGAAGAGGTTCTTGACGCTGGAGATCGCCGCCAGCGACAGCCCGAAGACGGAAACGACGATCGACTGCACCCAGTTATAGAGCGGCGGCTGGGAGTCGTAGCCGAAGGTGAGCCATTGCGAGAACAGCGCCTGCTGCGACTCGTCGTAGCGCAGGCCGTGCGGCATGGCGAGGCGTACGAGGAACTCGACCAGGAAATAGCCGGCAAGCAGGAGAATGACGGCATCCGGTCGGCGGACCAGAAACCTATGCATCCTGATGGTTCCTGTCGAAGATCTTGCGCACGATGTAGTTCGGCGAAAGATCGTCGCGATAGTAGATGCGGGCAATCATTTCGGCGAGGATGCCGGTCGTGATCATCTGCACGGACGACAGCAGCAGCACGACGCCGACCAGCAGCAGCGGCCGGTTGCCGATATCGTCGCCGAAGATGAACTTGTCGACGAAGAGCCAGAGCAGGATCAGGCCGGCCAGCGCCCCGAGCCCGAGCCCGAGCGAGCCGAAGAAATGCCCCGGCCGGGCTTTATAGCGCATGAAGAACATCACCGACAGCAGGTCGAGAATGACGCGGAAGGTGCGCGAAATCCCATACTTCGACGTGCCATGCTGGCGGGCATGGTGGGTGACGGGCACCTCGCCGATGCGCGAGCTCGGCACGACGCCGGCGACCCAGGCCGGGATGAATCGGTGCATCTCGCCCATCAGCTTCACCTGCTTGATGATGGAGGAGCGATAGATCTTCAGGCTGCAGCCATAATCGTGCAGCTTGACGCCGGTGATGCGGCCGATCAGATAATTGGCGCACCAGGAGGGAATCTTGCGCAGCAGCAGGCCGTCCTGGCGGTTCTTGCGCCAGCCGACGAGCAGGTCGAGTTGCCGGCGCTCCAGTTCCTCGACCATCGAGGGAATGTCCTTGGGGTCGTTCTGCAGGTCGCCGTCCATGGTGGCGATGAGGCGGCCGTTCGCCGCGTCGATGCCAGCCTGCATGGCCGCCGTCTGGCCGAAATTGCGCTGAAGCTCGACGATGCGCAGCGTCAGCCCTTCTCGTGGAAGGGACCGGCGCGCATTGGCGAGCGTCGCGTCGGTGCTGCCGTCATCCACAAGGATCAACTCCCAAGGCCTGGAAAAGCTCGTCATGGCGGTGCAGATGCGCTCGATGAGCGGTCCGACGCTTTCTTCCTCGTTGAAGACGGGCACGACCAGCGAAAGCTCGAGGGGGCTTGCCGGATCGGCCTGGGGGAGGGTCGACTCTGCCGTTGTCTGCAACTCTACTTTCTCCTAAAAGACCGGCAGAACCTGCCGGACGGAACGAGCGATCAATCCGGTTTCAGCCTCCGCTCGCATTTGGGTGCCCTAACTACATGAAGACTCCGATGGTTGCCAGCCGACAGAATTGGTTTATTCGCAACCGAATGATGCTGCTGACCCTCGCTGTCGTCGTGGCTTATGCCGCCTTCATCGAGTGGTTCTGGGGCTGGAGCTCCATCCTGGCGCAATGGGGCAAGGTCGGCGCCTTGCCGATCCTTCTGGCGCTTGCGCTTCTGACCGGCACCTACTTCCTGCGCACCTGGCGCATCTACGATTATTTCCCGAAGGAAACATCAGGCCATTTCGCAGCGCTTTTCCGCGTCACGCAGGTCCATAATCTCTTGAACATCATGATGCCGTTCCGCACTGGCGAGACCAGCTTCCCGGTGCTGATGCGCTCGGAATTCGGCATCCCGCTGGCGCGCGGCACCTCGGCGCTGTTCGTCATGCGGCTGCTCGACCTGCATGCGTTGCTTGCGGCGGCCGGCATCGGTCTTGCGCTTGCCTCGCCCTATCATGTCCTGGCCTGGATCGTGTGGGCGGTCTTCCTGCTGCTGCCCGTTGCGGGTTTTGCCTCCCGCCGGCCGCTGATCCGTCTTGCTGCTCGCATCCTGCCGAAGAAGGCGCAAGGGCTGGTGCATGAGCTGGAACGCGGCCTGCCGGTCGATATCAGAGCCTTTGCGCGCGCCTGGCTGACGACGATCGTCAACTGGCTGGTCAAGGTCGTGGTGCTCGCCTGGGCGCTTGGTCTCATGAACGTCACGCCGCTGTCTGCAAGCTTCGGCGGCGCTCTCGGCGGCGAATTGTCCTCCGTCCTGCCGGTGCATGCGCCGGGCGGCGTCGGCACCTATCCGGCCGGCATCACCGCCGGGGCGATGGCGTTCGGGGCTTCGAGCGAGAAGGCGGCAATCGAAAACCTGGCGCAGGCCAGCATCAACGCTCATCTCCTGATCGTGGTTTCGGCGCTGACGGGCACCGCGATCGGACTGCTTGCCTCGCGCAAGCGTGCCTGATCGCATCTATCGCGAAGCTTTGCCGCCGAGCTCGGCCAGGCGCCAGCGCAGAAATGCCTGCTCCGGTCCTTGCTGGCATAGCGAAAGCGCCGTTTCGTAGGCTTGCCGCGCCTCGTCCGGCCGTTCGAGCCGGCGCAGGAAATCGGCTTTTGCGGCATGGGCGAGGTGATAGCGCGCCATGCGCTCTTCCTTCAGCAAGCCGTCGACGATGGCAAGGGCGGCCGCCGGGCCGTCGCGCATCGATACGGCCACGGCTCGATTGAGCTCGATCACCGGGGAAGGGCTGGCCGTCAAGAGCAGATCATAAAGCATCACGATTTGCCGCCAATCGGTGTCATTGGCTGTCGCGGCGCGGGCATGTTCGGCAGCGATCGCCGCTTGCAGGGCATAGGTGCCGACGTCTGCCGCGGACATCGCATTTGCGGACAATGCCAGACCTTCGCGGATCTGGCCGCGGTCCCAGAGCGAGCGATCCTGATCGGCAAGCAGCACCAGTTCGCCGGCCGCATCGGTGCGGGCAAGCCGCCGCGAATCCTGCAGAAGCATGATCGCAAGCAGCCCTTCGACCTCCGGATCCGGCAGCAGTTGCAACAGCAGCCTGCCGAGGCGAATGGCTTCGGACGCGAGATCGGCACGGACGATGGCTGGGCCGGAGGATGCGGAATAGCCCTCGTTGAAGACGAGGTAGACGACACGCAGCACCTGCGCCAGCCGTTCCGGCAGCTCGGCCTTGCCGGGCACTTCATAGGGAATATGGGCGGCGCGGATGCGGTTCTTGGCGCGGACGATGCGCTGCGCGACGGTGGGCGCCGGGATCAGGAAGGCATGGGCGATCTCTTCCGTCGTCAACCGGCAGACCTCGCGCAGCGCCATCGCCATGCGCGCCTCGGCCGGTATGGCGGGATGGCAGCAAGTGAAGATCAGCCGCAGCATGTCGTCCTCGATCTCCGGGCCTTCGGCGGTCTCCATCGCCTCTCCCTCCGGATAAAGGCTGTCGGCGATGTCCGAACGAGCGGCATCGAAGCGCGTCCGCCGCCGGATATGGTCGATGGCGCGAAAGCGTCCAGCGGAGACGAGCCAGGCGTAAGGATTGGCGGGGATCGTCTCTTCCGTCCATTGTCGGGCCGCTGCCGCAAAGGCATCGTGGAGCGCTTCCTCCGCCCGGTCGAAATCGCCGAGCAGACGGATCAGTGTTGACAGCACGCGGCGCGAGTGGCTGCGATAGATGCTGTCGATGGTCTGGCGCGGCGACACGGGTGTCAATCCGCCTCCGCCAGGTCGCCCCGCAGGGTCAGGATACGAACCGGGCGAATTTCTATGGCGCCGTAACGCGCCGAAGGGATGCGCCGGGCGATGTCGGCCGCACCATCCAGATCAGGCGCCTCGATGAGGTAGAAGCCGGCCAGATGCTCCTTCGTTTCCACGAATGGCCCGTCCGTTATCGAGAATGCATTGCCGTCCGGTCGGATGACGATCGACTTGTCGCGAAGCGCCAACGCATCCGAAACGATCAGGGCGCCGTCCCGCCGCAAACCCTCGTCGAAGACAAAGTGCTCGGCGATCAGGTGGTTCATCTCGCTTTGCGTCAGCCGGCTATCGACATCGACGGAGGTGTAGATCAGGCATAGAAACCGCATGTCATTTCCTTTCTCAGTCATTCGTCCGGAAAGCGGATATCGAAGGCGCCGCGCACCTCAATCATGCCGTAACGGGCAACGGGGAAGGTGGCCGCTATTCGTGTCGCTTCCTCCATGTCCCGCGCCTCGATCAGCACGAAGCCGCCGAGATGCTCCTTGATTTCGGCGAAAGGTCCGTCGGTGACGGCGGTTTCGTCACGACGCACCCGAACCGTCCTCGCTGTCTCCGGCTCGCGCAAGGCATTGGCGACGATGAGGTGGCCGCTGGCGCGCAGCCGGTTGTCGTTGTCGATCGAATCCTGCGTCAGCTTTCGCCCTTCCTCTTCCGAAAGCTTGGCGATCTCGGCGGTCTCGAACCAGACCTGGCAAAGAAATTTCATCGTAGCCTCCTCAAACGTCCGGACCGAAAGAGTGGATGGGCCGAACCTCGATACTGCCGAGCTTGGCGAGCGGGATGCCGGCGGCAACGCGGATCGCATCGTTGAGGTCCCTGGCTTCGATCAGGATGAAGCCGCCGAGATGTTCCTTGGTTTCGATAAAAGGTCCGTCCGTCACCGACGCCTCGCCGTTGCGGACCCGCACCGTCACCGCCGAGCGTGGCGATTGCAGCGCTTCGGCATGGATCATGTGGCCGCTCGCCATCAGATCGCGGTCATAGCCGAGTGAATCCGAATCCAGCTTGTGCTTTTCCTCTTTCGTCATGGTGTCGAGTATCGTGCCGTCGAACCAGACCTGGCAGAGATATTTCATCGCAGCGTCTCCTCTCCCGATTTTGCTGACAGCCATGGACGAGCGGCCGCCAAGCAAATCGACATCCCGATCCGCAGCATGACAAAAATTTCCGGCTCTGTCGAAAACGGACGACGCCGGTCGACCAGTTCCGTCATCACCAGAGGAGCGACGGAAATGTACAGCCTGGAAGCTGCAATCGTGCATTATTGGCAAAGAAAGACGTTGTCGGAAGCGGAACTGCTGGAGGTGGCGGATGCCGGGAGGGTCGTGTTCCGTATCTGGATCGGATTTGCGGGTTTCGCCCTGCTGATCCTGTGCCTGAGCTTGGGGGCCGCACCGAACGACGAACGGCCGCAAGTCGCGGCCGCTGACAGGATGATTTCGGTGTCCGTTGACGGACGATAGGCTCGAAACCCCGGCGCTTATTGGAACGCCGTTTCGAAGAAGCTGCGCAGCTTGCGCGAATGCAGCTTCTCCGGCGGCATTTCGGCCAGCTTCTGGATCGCGCGGATGCCGATCTGCAGATGCTGGTTCACCTGGGTTCGGTAGAAGGCGGTCGCCATGCCCGGCAGCTTCAGCTCGCCATGCAACGGCTTGTCCGAGACGCAGAGAAGCGTGCCGTAGGGGACACGGAAACGGAAGCCGTTGGCGGCGATCGTCGCCGATTCCATGTCGAGCGCGACGGCGCGGGCCTGCGACAGGCGCTTGACCGGGCCTGCCTGGTCGCGCAGTTCCCAGTTGCGGTTGTCGATGGTGCCGACGGTTCCCGTGCGCATGATGCGCTTCAACTCGAAGCCTTCATAACCGGTGATTTCGGCAACGGCGGCTTCCAGCGCCACCTGCACTTCGGCCAGCGCCGGGATCGGCACCCAGACCGGCAGGTCGTCGTCCAGAACGTGGTCCTCGCGCATATAGGCATGGGCGAGCACATAGTCGCCGAGGCGCTGGCTGTTGCGCAGGCCCGCGCAGTGGCCGAGCATCAGCCATGCATGCGGGCGCAGAACGGCGACGTGGTCGGTGATCGTCTTGGCGTTGGAGGGGCCGACGCCGATATTGATCATGGTGATGCCGGCATGCCCCTTCTTCTTCAGATGGTAGGCCGGCATCTGCGGCAGCCGCGGCGGCGACGTATCGCCCTCCGGCTGGCTTGCGCCGGCCGGTGTGATGATGTTGCCGGGCTCTACGAAGGCCGTGTAGCCTCCGCCGCCTTCGGCCATCAGGTCGCGCGCCCACTTGCAGAACTCGTCGATATAGAACTGGTAGTTCGTGAACAGCACGAAATTCTGGAAATGCGCCGCGCTGGTCGCCGTGTAATGGACGAGGCGGGCCAGCGAATAGTCGATGCGCTGCGCGGTAAAGGGCGCAAGCGGCGACGGCTCGCCCGGCGGCGGGATGTATTCGCCGTTGGCGATCTCGTCGTCGGTGGTGTTCAGGTCGGGCGTATCGAAGAGGTCGCGCAACGGAATGTCCTCGAAGGCCGTGGCGGAAGCCTCGACATAGGCGCCTTCGCCGAACGCGAAGTGCAGCGGAATCGGCGTGGTCGATTCCGACACCACCACCGGCACGTTATGGCTGCGCATCAGCAGCGTCAGCTGCTCCGTGAGATAGTGCTTGAAGAGATGAGGGCGCGTGATCGTCGTGGTATAGACGCCGGGCGCCGTGACATGACCGTAGGAGAGACGCGAATCGACATGGCTGAAGCTGGTGGTCTCGATGCTCACCTGCGGATAGAAGGCCCGATAGCGGGTCGTGACCGGCGCTCCCTTGGCGAGCTTGGTGAAATTGTCGATCAGGAACGCGGTATTGCGCTCGTAAAGCTCCGTCAGCGCATCGACGGCCTTTGCCGGATCGTTGAAGGTCCGCGGCTGGAACGGGCTTGGGGAGGAGATGTCGTTGGGTGAAAAAGAAGAGATTCTGTTGCTCATGCGCCATTATAGAGTGTCGTCGGTTACAAGCAAACGACGTTGCAAGCCATGGTTCGGATTCTCGCAGCTATTTTTGCAGCGGACCCCGAGGCTCGCGCATCTTCATGCGCGGGCCTCGTTATTGGATGGTCGTGCAATAGGGCGTGCCGGTCTGTGCGCAGGTAAAGCTTGCGCCGAAATGCGATTGCGCGCCGCTGCGGCCCGCGTGTTCGACCGCAACCGAGAAGCTGAATGCAAAAATGGCGGCAGACAGCATGATGATGACGAAACGCCGTGCCATGATGATAGAATTCATGTCCTTGGCCCTACCCGTGCCCTATACTGGACATTGTTTTGCCATGGTCAGCCTGAACAGGTGCTGAGACGCCGGTTCATCCGGCGTTCAGAAATATTACCGGTTTCAAGCTGATGCACATGCCCGTCCTTGGGCAAGCAACAAGGGGTCGCCAGCCGATGGCGGCCAGATCCGAAAGGCTTTTCCGGAAAAGAAAAGCGTCGCCTCAGAGCCTCGTCCAGGTCTGTGACTTGCAGAATACCTTGAGCACGCAGCCCTTCATCTTCACGCTGTTGCCGCTGATGGTGCCGGAGCCGCTATAGGTCTTGTTCTCGGAAGGGTCGGTGAGTTCGCCTGTGTAGCTGCCGTCTTTGCCCTGCATCCTGCCAATCTGCCTGCCGGCATATTTGCCCGTTTTCAACGTCACGCAATAGCTGTCGGCGCAGGGCGCGATGGCGGCGGTGTCGCCGTCGAGTGTTTTCCAGTTGCCGACGATCGGCTCTTCGGCAAGGGCCGCACTCGCGCTCAGAAGCAGCGCGGAAGCAAGAATGGTAGCGCGGATCACAGCGTTTTTCCTCCCCAGGCGCCCGCCCGGTTCGATCACCGGGAATGCGGGCGAGATTATCTAACGCGAACGTAAAGGTAAATACGATTTTCAGGGATGCAAACCTTCGGCCCTTCCGGCCTCCGCATCCCGGCAAAATCCTGCATCGGATTGAAACGCGCTCTTTTTGTGGTGAAGAAAGCGTTTAAATCCAAATCCTAACGGAAGGTTAAGCTCGCTTGAAAATCCTTAATTTGCAAGGGAAGCGATGTTTAACAAAATCCCAAGTTTACCAAGCATTTGTACTTTGTTTGCATCGAATTAAGCATGCATTTTAGGCGTTTTTTGAAAGCCGTCTGCGATAGTGAAGCCATCAAACGAGCGGGGCAAACCCGCCGGCCGGACGAGCCGGAAAGCCGCGAACGACGGCAAGGTTCGGACGGAAAACAGGGCAGATACGAACAGAAGCAAGACAGGGATATAACCAATGGCACGCTTTGAAACACCGATGTCTGGAATGGCCATGATGGGTGGTAACAGCGCCGATGCTCTTTGCGAGCTGGGCGTCAACTACGCGACCGGCAGGGGCTGCGCCGCAGATCTCGTTGCCGCCCACAAATGGTTGAATATCGCCGCCATTCGTGGCAGCGAGCGCGCCGCCGAGCTTCGCGCCGACGTCGCCGCGACCTTGACCAAGATGCAGCTCGCCGCAGCGCTCCGCGCCGCCCGCGAGTGGATGACCACGCACTGAGGCGTGCCGCAAGGAATACGACTTACTGACTGACCTCGAAGGAGGGGTGTCGGCGGTCGATGGAGAGGCGAGCGCCGAAATGACGAAAACCGCGACCGGCCGGAACAAGGCCGGCGCGGTTTCGCCGTTTGAGGAGGGGCCTGCGAAACGCGCGGGCAGGAGCGGCCGGCGATTGCCGGAGACACCCAGAAAGTCAGCCGATGGCCTTCAACACCTTCGGCAGCGCATCGGCGAGCAGATCCAGATCCCGTCCGGGGCCGACGCTGATGCGGATGCAGCGGTTGAGCGGCGCAACGCCCGGCATGCGGATGAAGACGCCGTGCTGAATCAGCCCGTCGACGATGGCGCGGGCATAGGTGCCATCGCGGCCGCAATCGATGGCGACGAAATTGGTGGCGGAGGCAAGCGGCAAAAGCCCGTTATCGCGGGCAATCGCGCCGATGTCCTCGCGTGCCGCCCGGATCTTGCCGACCACTTCGGAAAGATAGGCCTGATCCTTGAGCGCGGCGAGGGCGGCCACGGTCGCCAGCCTGTTCATGCCGAAATGATTGCGGATCTTGTCGAAGGTCAGCACCGTCTCGGGCGTGCCGATGGCATAGCCGACGCGGGCGCCGGCCAGCCCATAGGCCTTGGAGAAGGTGCGGGTGCGCAGGACATTCGGCAGTCCGATCAGGGCGGAGATATCAGGCAGCGCGCTTTCGGGCCCCGTCTCGCTATAGGCTTCATCGAGAATCAGCAGGCAGTTTTCCGGCAGCGCCCGGGCAAAGGCGACGATCTTGTCCGCATCCCACCAGCTTCCCATCGGATTGTCGGGGTTGGCGAAATAGACCAGCGGCGCATTCTCGCGCTTGACCGCTTCCAGCAACCCGTCAAGGTCTTCGCGATCATCGACATAGGGCACGGTGACAAGGCGGCCCCCGAAGCCGGCGACATGGAAATTGAAGGTCGGATAGCCGCCGAGCGAGGTCACGACCGGCGTGCCCGGTTCGATCACCATGCGCGCGATCAGGCCGAGCAGGCTGTCGATGCCTTCGCCGACGGCGATATTGGCCGCCTGCACGCCGAGATGCGCCGCAAGCGCCTGCTTCAGCTCGAAATTTTCCGGATCGTTGTACATCCAGATGTCGCCCGTGCGCTCGCGCATGGCGGCGAGAACGGAGGGGGCGGGCCCGAAGCCATTTTCATTGGCGCCGATGCGGGCCTTGACGCTCAGCCCGCGCTGGCGCTCCAGCGCTTCGGGGCCGACGAAAGGTACGGTGGAGGGAAGGGCGCTGATCAGCGGCGTGAAGCGCGAGAAGGCGGACATGCTGGCATTGTTTCCCGAATTCAGTTGCAAGGCGAAGGACAATAGGCCCTTGGCGGGCCGTTGCAAGAGCGGAAAGGCGCTGCTTCCGAATTGCGTCGGCACCGGATAATCCCGTTACGATCGCGAGGCGAGCTCACCGAGATGTCGGCGCACCCATTTCACCTCTTCCGAAGGCGTGCGGCGGAAATGCCGTTTGAAGTCGCGGCTGAACTGGGCAGCGCTGACGTAACCGACCGACAGCGCAACATCCGCAATCGTCCTGTCCTGACGGGCCAGCATCAGTCTCGCCTCATGAAGCCGCATGGCTTTGACGTATTGCATTGGGCTGCTGCCCGTGAGGGCCTTGAAATGTGCATGATAGGAGGGAACGCTCATCCCCGCGTCCCGGGCGAGGTCAGTTACCAGAACCTCCGAATTGTAGGTTTCACGTAACCGGCCGAGGCTTTGCACGATCCTCCCGGACGGACCTCTCTGCCGCAACGCCGAAATCATCGCAGCGCCCTGCGGGCCGATGAGCACGCGGTAATGCAGCTCGCGGAGGATGCCGGCTCCCAGAACCGCCGTTTCCATAGGATCGCTGAGCGCCCGCAACAGGCGCAGCAGCACATCCTCGATCGCCGGTTCCATTCTACTCGATACGAGGCTTCTGGCCTTGTCGGGCGCCGGCCCAGAGCGCCGATTTTCCACCTCCGAGGCGATTTCCGCACCAAGTGTCATGTCGAACTCGACATAAACGGCAAGCAATGGCCGTTCCGGGCTGGCAACGGATTCCATTCGGAACGGAACGGGCACCGACACCGCCAGATAATGCTCCTCGTCGTAGAGATAGACTTCGCCTTCAAGCATGCCTTGCTTGCTGCCCTGCAACACGAAGACTGCACCCGGCTTGTAGAGGACCGGGACGTCGCGAAGCACCGTTTCACTCCGGAGGATGCGGACGCCGGAAAGCCCGGTCGAATTGTAGCCCTGACGCGGCGCGAGATGCTTCGCCAGTTCCACAAGCGCACCGCGCTTGATCCTTCGGGTTTCTATCTCCATAGAATTTGGCAAGATATTCATAGGTTTTGCAGTCGATAGGTGCGGATGTTCAGATTATCAGTCAAAAACCGAACAAAGCAACGAGAGAGTATCAAGAATGTCACGGAAGACCTTCTTCATTACAGGTGCCAATTCAGGCTTCGGTCTTGCCATCGCGGCGGCCGCCAGTGCCAAAGGACATAAGGTGGTTGGCACCGTCCGCTCGGAGTCGTCGCGGGCGAGTTTGGCCGAGCGCCTGCCGGCTGTCAGTCCTGTTCTGTGTGACGTGACTGAATTCGAGCGGATACCCGAGGTCGTCGGGCTGGCTGAGAGAGACCACGGACCGGTGGACGTTCTGATCAATAATGCCGGTTACGGTCACGAGGGCGTCCTTGAGGAGTCGCCGCTCGAGGAAATGCGGCGTCAGTTCGATGTGAACGTCTTCGGCGCGGTTGCGGTGGCCAAGGCTTTCCTGCCGCGATTCCGCGAGAGACGCCGCGGCTTTATCCTGAACGTCACGTCGATGGGCGGCATGATCACCATGCCCGGTATCGCCTATTACTGCGGCAGCAAGTTCGCGCTTCAAGGCATATCGGAAGTGATGCGCTCGGAAATGGCGCCGTTCGGCGTGCATGTCGCGACGCTTTGCCCCGGTTCGTTCCGCACGGACTGGGCGGGGCGCTCGATGGTTCGGACCGAGAGGTCCATCGCGGATTACGACGCGCTATTCGATCCCATTCGTGAGGCGCGACAGGCGAAAAGCGGCCAGCAACTCGGCGATCCCGACAAACTCGCGGCAGTCGTTCTCAGCCTGGTTGAAAGCGCCGATCCGCCGCCGCAGCTTCTGCTTGGAAGCGATGCGCTTAAACTCGTATCGGAGAGGATCGCGCGCCTGCAGAAGGAAATCGAGGCGTGGAAATCCGTCACCATCTCGACCGATGGCTGACGATGTAACGCCACGGAGCTTCGCGGCGATGCATTTGAATAACACGGCTTATCTCAAGCCATTTCTGCGATGCCGGGAGCCATCGCCGGTCGCGTGACGGCATGATATCGGGATCGAGCTACTGCCTTCTGCCGCGGGCTGCCAGCGCCTCGGTATTTCCGATCATGAAGTCGGCGCGCACGACGCGGCGCAAGGTTTCCGGTTCGATCAGGTTGATGAAGCGGACATGGACGCGGTTGCCGTTGCGGCTGACTTCGGCGCAGGCGATGCGGTAGGCAAGGCCGAGGATGTTCAGATAGTAATGCGTCGGCAGGCCGACGGTGGTGCCGACGGTGAAGCTGGCGCCGCCGCGCGAAATATCGGTAATCTCGGCGCTGCGCATGGAGATGCCGGTGAGACAGGGGCGGACAGCCACGAGACGCGCCGGCCTCTGAACGTAGAAACGTTCCCAGCTTCGTTCGTAAACTTCGGATTTGACTTTCGCCAGATGGGTCGCGCGAAGCATTGTCATTCCCTGTTGGAAAACAGACCGAATTCATCTCGGCTACATCATGAACCTTGCACGGAGGTTTTGCGGAAGCGTCAATTCCATTGATAGAATTTTAACGGGTTCGTCTTTTGTCCCGATTTGAACGCATCTTGACAGTGAAGCCGGCTTGGATCATACGGACGAACGGTTCGAGGCGCCCGCCGCTCGCGGATGAAAATCCAAGGTGAAGTCCTCGCTGTTTCTGGTCACAGCCATATAGGGCATGCTGACTGGCGGTAATGCGAGCCCCGTTTCACGGTCGTAATTGCGTGCCTTAGCAAAGGCTGATCCCATGACGACCTATCCGTCCATAGATGAATTGAAGGCCCAGGCCCGCCGTCTGCGTCAGGCCATGGCCGAACGCGGCGACGAGATGAGCCACTCGACGGCGCTGGAGCTTGTCGCCAAGCAACATGGACTGCGTGATTGGAACACGCTGTCGGCGCTCGCGGCAAAATCGAATGACGGGCCGGACGCGCCTTTCGATGTCGGCTCCGCCGTGCGCGGCCGCTACCTGAACAAGCCGTTTACGGGGAAGGTTCTGGCGATGTCGGCGAAATCAGGCGGGCTCTACAGGATCACCATCCATTTCGACGAACCGGTCGACGTGGTGGAGTTCGAGAGCTTCTCTGCCTTCCGCCAGCGCATCAATGCCCAGGTCGACGCCGACGGCATTTCGCCGCGCAGGACATCGAACGGCATACCGCATCTGGTTCTCGACATCTGACCTTCATCCTCCATTGATCGGCCGTTGTCTTCGCCGATAACGTGCGATTTTGTCCGGATGCCACCATGACGCACAATACAGAACGCAATATGTTCCTTACCGGCTGGCTGCCCGGCGTCTTTGCCAGAACCGCAGCGCCGATCATCGTCATCACGACGGTCAGCGGTCTCTTCGCTGTCGTGGACGCCTATTTTCTCGGCGTCTATGTCGGGGCGGATGCGCTGTCGGCAGTCAGCCTCATCTTTCCCGCGCTCATGCTGCTGATCGCGCTGCAGACGCTTGTTTCGAACGGCATGGCGAGCATTCTTGCCCGCCGCCTGGGAGCCGGCGACCGCAATGGCGCGCGAAGCGTTTTCACCGGCGCCCATACGCTGGCGATCGCCGTCGTGATCATCGTCAATCTCGTCTACTGGCTGGCGGCCCGGCAATTCATTTCGGTGGCTGCGGCAGAGAACGCGGATGTCGCTCGCAGCGGCGAGGCCTTCATGGGCGTCATGGTCGCCTTCGCGCCGATCAGCTTCTTCCTGTCGATCCATCTCGACGGGCTGCGCTGCGAGGGCAAGCTCGGTTTCATGACGCTGGTAACGCTCGCCTCGACGCTGCTCAACATCCTGGCGAACTGGTTGCTGATGGCTGTGGCCCACTGGGGCGTGGTCGGCTCCGCTGGCGGCTCGATCCTGGCGCAATTCATCTGCCTGACGATCGTCATCATCTATCGTCTGCGCCGCCCCGGCGGGCTATGGGTCGATAGGGCGCTGCATCTGCGCGAGTGGCGCGGCATCTTCGCCTTCGGTGCGCCGATGAGCCTCGGCTTCATCGGCATTTCGCTGAGTTCGGCGGCGATTCTCTTCAACCTGTCGATCTGGCATGAAGGGGATTACGTCGCGACCGTCGGCGCCTATGGCATTGTCACCCGCGTGATGACCTTCGCCTATCTGCCGCTATTGGGCCTGAGCATCGCGTTGCAGACCATATCCGGTCATAATCACGGCGCGGCGCTTCCGGCCCGCGTCGGCCACAGCGTTCTCATCGCTATGATTTCGGCCTTGGTCTATTGCGCTGCCGTCGAACTTGTCTTCGAGCTGCTGGCGAGGCATCTGGGAGGGCTCTTCGTGGCTGATCCCGTGATCGCCGCGGAAGTCGGCCGCATCCTGCCCTGGACGATCGGCGCCTATTTCCTCTTCGGTCAGGCGATCATCCTGTCGTCCTATTTCCAGTCGATCGGCGATGCGAAGCGCGGTGCAATCTTTGGTCTGTCGCGGTCCTATCTGTTCACCTTGCCGCTGACGTTCCTCCTGCCGCTCCTCTTTGGCGAAAAGGGGATCTGGATGACGCCGATCTTCGCGGAGATGGGGATGATCCTGCTGACCTGGCTGGTGCTGTCACGCACAGCCAGGGATCGGAACTGGCGCTACGGCCTGCTGCCCGTATGAAATGGAAAAGGCCGCGCTTCGGGCACGGCCTTTTTTTGGGGAAACTTTGGGGGCTATCCTCGCCCTTCGAGGCTTCGCTCCTCAGGGTGAGGATAGAGCGCACAGAGCGCACACAGTCACGCAAAATAGCTTCCTGTCGCATGAGGCGAGATTAGTGTGTCGTCTTGCGCAGGAGATCAGCCCTCATGGTGAGGAGGCCCAAAGGCCGTCTCGAACCACGAGGGCGGCTGGTTAAGAACCCGACACTTCTTCAGGATTTGAGCAGCCACTCATGTTCGACGGCATTGTGGAATTTCCAGATGCGCTTCGGGCCGGCCATGACGTTGAGATAGTAGAGATCGTAACCGTGGCAGGCGGCGCAGGGATGATATCCCTTCGGCACCAGCGTCACATCGCCATCCTCCAGCACCATGACTTCGTCCAGCGACCGGTCGTCCGTATAGACGCGCTGGAAGCCGAAGCCCTGCGGCGGGTTGAGGCGATGGTAGTAGGTTTCCTCAAGGAAGCTCTCGTTCGGGAGATTGTCCTGATCGTGCTTGTGCGGAGGATAGGACGAGGTGTGCCCGCCCGGCGTGATGACCTCCACCACCAGCAGCGAATGCGCCGCGCCGTCGTCTTCCGGCATGATGTTGTTGACATAACGGACATTCGTGCCCTTGCCGCGTGTCAGTGCCGGATGCGTGCCCGGCGGAATGGCGCGGGCTTCATGGGAGCCGCCGCCCGGTGCCGAGCAGACGGCGAGTTCCAGATCGGTCTCGGCGGTCACAGACCAGTTCGAACCGGCTGGAATATAGAGCGCGTGGGGCGCGCCCTCGAACGGGCTTATGCGTTCGCCGAGCGAGCCGAAATCCTTCGTGCCCGCCTTGGCTCTTCCCTTGCCGCTGACCCATACGAGGCAGACTTCGCGATCTCCTGTCTCGGCCGAGGCCATCTCGCCCGGTTTCAGGCGATAGAGGTCGAAGCCGACATAGGTCCAGCCGGCGCTTTCGGGCGTGACATGGGTGACACGGCCATGGGTGCCGTCTGGTTTGACCTTGAGATTTGGCATGGATGTTCTTCCTCCTTGCTTGGAAAACGCCCTTCGCCATCCTTCGATGCGGCGACGGGCACTCGTCTTCCGCTATCCCTTGGGAAAGCCTTCGGTTTCAACCGTGTAGCCCGCAGCCGTCATGACGCGCATCAGCTCGGCGTGTCCGATCTCGGCCATTCTCTGCGGCGGCGCCTTGCGCGGGTCCTGCTCGGCCTCGACCACGAACCAGCCTTCATAACCGTAGTCGGCGAAGCGCTTGACGATGGCCTCGAAATCGAGCGAGCCGTCGCCCGGCACCGTGAACGCGCCGAGCGCGACGGCATCGAGGAAGGACTGCCGGCTGCGATCCAGCCCGTCGACGACGGACTTGCGGATATCCTTGACGTGGACGTGGTTGATGCGGGCGTGATGATTGTCGATGGCGCGCAGCACGTCGCCGCCGGCAAAGGCCAGGTGACCGGCATCGAGCAGCAGCGGAATGCCTGCGCCGGAATTTCGCATGAAGGCGTCGAGTTCCAGCTCGGTCTCGACGACGGCCGCCATGTGATGGTGATAGGAGAGCGGCATGCCCTGCGCGGCGCACCATTCGCCGAATTCGGTGACGCGGCGGGCATAGGCCTTCATCTCGTCATCCGAAAGGCGCGGCTTGGTGGCGAGCGGCTTGGAGCGGTCGCCCTGGATGGAGCGGCCGACTTCGCCATAGACGATGCAGGGCGCGTTGACGGCCTTGAACAGCTCGATCATCGGCGCGATGCGGTCCTTGTTGGCGGCAAGCTCTTCGTTGACGAGCGTGCCCGAGAACCAGCCGCCGCAGAGCGTCACGTCGGCGGCGCGCAGGATCGGCAGCATCTCATCGGGGTTGCTGGGGAAGCGGCGGCCCTGTTCCATGCCGGTGAAGCCCGCGCCGCGCGATTGCCGCAGGCAGTCCTCGAGCGATACGTCGTCGCTGAGCTCCGGAAGATCGTCGTTCCACCAGGCGATGGGCGACATGCCGAGTTTGGCCTTCATCAATGGTCTCCTTGAAAATGGTATTGGAGGAGCGTTTCAGCTCCTCCGGAAAACTGTCGGAATCGATCAGCCGATGCGCTGGGAGGCGCGCGCCTTTTCGTAAGCCGCGCGAGCCTTGTTGACCTCGATTCGCGGGCTGACTTCGGGAACGGCGACATCCCACCAATGGCCGCCCTCATCCGTCGTGATCAGCGGGTCCGTGTCGATGACGATGACCGAACTGCGGTCATTCTTCTTCGAGGCCTCGATCGCCTGTTCCAGTTCGGTGATGGAAGAGACCTTCACGGCAGCCGCGCCCATGCTTGCCGCATGCGCCCGGAAGTCGATCTCCGGCATCACCTCATAACGCGAATCCTTCAGCAGATTGTTGAAGTTCGCGCCGCCGGTTGCCATTTGCAGGCGGTTGATGCAGCCATAGCCGCGGTTGTCGAGCAGGACGACGGTAATCTTCAGGCCGAGCATGACGGAGGTCGCCAGCTCGGAATTCAGCATCATGTAGGAGCCGTCGCCGACCATGACGACGACATCCTTGTCCGGCCGCGCCATCTTCACGCCAAGACCGCCGGCGATCTCGTAGCCCATGCAGGAGAAGCCGTATTCCATGTGATAACTGCCGGGTGCCGTCGCCGGCCAGAGCTTGTGCAGCTCGCCGGGCAGACCGCCGGCCGCGCAGACGAGGATGCTGTTCTCGCCGCCCAGCGTGCGCGTGACGGCGCCGATGACCTGGGCGTCGGAGGGCAGGGCGGCATTCGTCGTCGCCATCGCCTTGGCGGCGGCCTCCATCCAGATCTTCTTTTCGCGCGTCGCCTTCTCGGCGAGCGACGCCGGTGCGCGCCAGCCCGTCAGGCCGGCGGAAAGCGCCTTCAGGCCCTCGCGCGCATCCGCCACCAGCGGGTGGCTATTGTGCTTGAGGGCGTCGTAGGCCGCGATGTTGAGGCCGATCATCGCCAGCTTCTCGTTCTTGAACAGCGCCCAGGAGCCGGTGGTGAAGTCCTGGCAGCGCGTGCCCACGGCGATCACCAGGTCGGTGTCCTCGGCGATGGCATTGGCGGACGACGTGCCCGTCACGCCGACCGAGCCGAGCGCCAGCGGATGCGTCTCGTCGATGGCCGACTTGCCGGCCTGAGTGACGACCACAGGAATATCATGCGCTTCCGCGAAAGCGGCCAACTCCTTGGTCGCCTGCGAATAAAGCACGCCGCCGCCGGCGAGAATGACCGGCTTTTCCGAGCGGCGGATCAATGCGATGGCGTTGGCGAGCTCGTCGCTATCCGGCTGCGGCCGGCGCTGCGCCCAGACATGCTCTTCGAAGAAGCTTTCCGGATAATCGAAGGCTTCGGCCTGCACGTCCTGGCAGAGCGAGAGGGTTACAGGGCCGCAATCGAGCGGATCGGTCAGCACCTGCATGGCGCGCTTCAACGCCGTCATGATCTGCTCGGGGCGGGTGATGCGGTCGAAATAGTGGGAAACGGAACGGAAGGCATCGTTGGCCGAGACGGTGCCGTCACCGAAATCCTCGATCTGCTGCAGCACCGGATCGGGCGCGCGATTGGCGAAGACGTCGCCGGGCAGGAGCAGGACCGGGATGCGGTTGACATGCGCGACACCGGCCGCCGTGACCATGTTCAGTGCACCGGGGCCGATGGAGGTCGTGCAGGCCATGAAGCGCTGACGGAAGCTCGCCTTGGCGAAGGCGACGGCGGCATGGGCCATGCCCTGTTCGTTGTGAGCCCGGAAAGTCGGCAGCTCCTCGCGCACCTGATAAAGCGCCTCGCCGATGCCGGCGACGTTGCCGTGACCGAAGATCGCCCAGACGCCGCCGAAGATCGGCTGCTTCTGCCCGTCGATGATGGTCATCTGCTTCTTGAGAAAATGCGCGACGGCCTGGGCCATCGTCAGTCGGATCGTCTTGCCCATCGGGCGCCTCCCACATGCTAGAGCGACTCCAGGAAAAGTGCGAAGCGGCTTTTCGTCCGGAATTGCCAGAAAACAAAGAGATTGAGCGGTTCGGAATTTCCTTGAAGAGCCGAACCGCCCGGAATGTCAAAGGCTGCGGGTTTTGAGCCACGCATCCGTCAATTGCCGGAAGCGGCCGGCCATGTCGGCAATCGCCTCCTCGTCGTTCATGCCGCCCGACAGCCATGCGCGGGCCGCATCGGAAAAGATGGTCCGCCCGACGGCGAAGCCCTTGACCGAGGGAGCGGCGAGCGTCGCCTCGAAGCTGCGGATCAGCTCTTCCGCCGGCGCCTCCAGGCCGAGCAGCACGATACCGCGGCACCATGGATCATTTTTGGCGATCACGGCATCGATTTTTTTCCAGGCCGATGCCGATTCCTGCGGTTCCAGCTTCCACCAGTCCGGCTTGATGCCGAGCGCGTAGAGCTCTTCCATCGCCGTCGGAATGGTATCGTCGGTCAGCGGCCCGTTCTTGCCGGCGATGATCTCGACCAGAAGCTCGCGGCCGACCTTGCGTGCGGCTTCGAACAGCGTCCGCAGCTTTTCCTGCTGCTCCGCCTTCAGCTCCTTCGGATCGTCCGGATGGTAGAAGCACAGGCACTTGATGCAGTGATTGAGCGGCCATTCGACGAGCTGCGAGCCGATATCCTGGCTGAACTCGAATTTCAGCGGCTTCGATCCCGGCAGTTCGACGGGGCGGCCGATCCAGGAGAAATTCTTGGTGGCGGCATCGAAGAAGGCGTCGCGCCCGAAGCGCTCGTCGATCAACATGCCATAGCCGCGCCGGCCGTCGGCGACGCGGGCCGCCGCCTCGACGGCAAGCCGCTTGAAGGCAACAATCCTGTCGTGACCGATGCCCAGCTCATCGCAGACACTGACGAGTTGCGAGCGATGATCGATCGCGAGCGCCATCAGCAGCGGGATTTCGTCGCTGCGGCGGGTCGTTGCCCAATGGATGTGGTTGATCGCCTCGTCCTTGCGCAGCGCACGGTGCTTGCTGCCGGTCTTCAGGAAGAAATCGAGTTCCGTCCAGGTCGGATATTCCGGCGAGCAGAGCAGGCGAGAAACGGCAAAGGCGCCGCAGGCATTCGCCCATGTCGCGCAGGTCTTCAGCGGCTCGCCGCGCAGATAGCCGCGCAGGAAGCCGGACATGAACGCGTCGCCCGCACCGAGAACATTGAACACCTCGATCGGGAAGCCCTGGCCGACGATGCCGGCTTCCAGATCGTCGGAGATCGGGCCGTCATAGACGATGCAGCCCATCGCGCCGCGCTTCAGCACGATGACCGCGGACGAAAGACGGCGGATTTCCTTCAGCGCGCCGAGCACGTCGTCGGCGCCGGAGGCGATCATGATTTCTTCTTCCGTGCCGACGATCAGATCGCAATCCGGCAGCGTCTCCTTCATCTTGGAAGACACGCGATCCGACTTCACATAGCGCTCGAAGCCTTCTGCATGGCCGGCAAGGCCCCAGAGGTTCGGCCGGTAGTCGATGTCGAAGATCACCTTGCGGCCGTTCGCCTTGGCGATGCGGATCGCCTTGCGCTGTGCCGCCTCGGTATTGGGCTTGGAAAAATGCGTGCCGGATACCAGTACGGCGCCGGAGGACTTGATGAAGCTTTCGTCGATGTCGTCTTCGTTCAGCGCCATGTCGGCGCAGTCGGATCGATAGAAGATCATCGGCGAAACGCCTTCGGCCTCGACCGCGAGCAGCACCAGCGCCGTCAGGCGCTCCTTGTCCGTGGCGATCCCGTCGACGGCCACACCCTCGCGTGCGGCCTGCTCGCGGATGAAGCGGCCCATCTGCTCGTCGCCGACGCGGGTGATGAGACCGGATTTGAGGCCAAGCCGTGCCGTGCCGATGGCGATGTTGGCCGGGCAGCCGCCAACCGACTTGGCAAACGAGGCGATGTCCTCCAGCCGTGAGCCGATCTGCTGACCGTAAAGATCGACGGAAGACCGGCCGATGGTAATCACATCGAGTTTCGCCTCCGGCCGAGCGCCCGGATTGTCGTGTGCCATGATGTCCTCCCGTCCATGCATGACCTCTTTTGCTCTTCAGCTTGCGCCGAGATCATGCGTTATTGAAAGTGCCGGTATTCGTTTCGTCCCGGTTGCGGCGGATCGGTCGGCCATTTCCCACAGTCGCGATCCCGGTTGTAGTGAAACATCGGTTCCGAGATTTTGTCAATTCGGAATATTTATTCCATTTTCGTTTTGTCGGTTTTTACCGCCCCTTTTCGCCGCCGCTCGGCAATGGCGACCGGAAAGGCCATGATGAGCGCCATGGACGCCGACAGCGACCGGAAGCCGGCAAAGTCGGCCTCGGCCACTTCGAACCAGTGAGTCGCGCAGGCGGTGAGCGGGGAAAAGGCCGAATCGGTGATGGCGATGACGGGCACGTTGCGCGAGGCGAGATCCTGGGCCTGTGCCAGGCTGTCGGCGGCATAGGGCGAAAAGCTTGCGGCGATTGCCGCGTCTTTTTCCGTGGCGAAACGGGCGATCTCGCCGTCGATGCCGTTGGGCGAGGCGACGATCTGATGGCGTATGTTGAGTTTGGAAAAGGCGTAGCTCATATGCGCCGTCAGCGGATAGGAGCGGCGCTTGGCGATGAGATAGATCGTTTCGGCTGCGGCAAGCACATCGACCGCCTTGGCAAACGTATCCGTCTCGATGGTGGCGGCGAGCTTGTTGATGGACTGGCTTGCTGCGGACAAAAAGCCTGAGAGGATGCCGGCCTCTTCGTCCTTGATTCCCGACCGTTCGAGTGTCACCAACCGCTCTTCGTAGCTCAGCGTCCGGTCGCGCAGCCTTTCGCGAAAGATGCTTTGCAGGTCGGAAAAGCCTTCATAGCCGAGGTGATGGGCAAGGCGTACCAGCGTCGAAGGCTGGACTTCGGCCGCGGCGGCGATGCTGGCCGTAGTGCCGAAGGCGATTTCATCAGGATTGCCGAGCGCGAAGGCCGCTACCTGCGCCAGACGCTTAGGCATGGCGTTCTTGCGTTCTATGATCGTGCTGCGCAGGCTCTCGAAGTCGCGCGGCACCCTTGTTTGGGTCTCGATCGTGTTATCCATGCGCCGTCCTTCATCTCCCCTGATGAAATAAATATTCCATATTTGCAACGATACCGGATTTTGATTCGTTCGGCACGAATAATTTTAATTATATGATTTAAAAGAAATAAATTTGGATTTTGAGCCTTGAAAAGCATCTCAGGCTTTGGAGTGTGCTTGTCAAAACGGTCTAAATATTCCAAAAATCGCCCGACTTCGGGAGAAGATTTGAGGAGGAAGGGCGAATGAAGCCGTTGGGCGTCGGGTTGATCGGGACCGGCTATATGGGAAAGTGTCATGCGCTGGCATGGAATGCGGTCAAAACCGTATTCGGCGATGTCGCGCGGCCGCGCCTGGTGCATCTGGCGGAAGCCAATGCCGATCTGGCGAAGGCGCGGGGAGACGAATTCGGTTTCGAGAAGGCGACGGCCGATTGGCGCGCGCTCATCGCGGACCCTGAGGTCGACGTCGTCTCCGTCACGACGCCCAACCAGTTCCATCCGGAAATGGCGATCGCGGCGCTCGATGCCGGCAAGCATGTCTGGTGCGAGAAGCCGATGGCGCCATCATATGGCGATGCCGAGCGCATGCTGGCTGCGGCAAAGGCATCCGGCAAGGTCGCCATTCTCGGCTACAATTATATCCAGAACCCGGTGATGCGGCACATCAAGGCGCTGATCGCGGAAGGCGCGATCGGCGCGGTCAATCACGTCCGCGTCGAGATGGATGAGGATTTCATGGCCGATCCGGATGGCCTGTTCTATTGGAAGAGCGAGCTTTCATCCGGCTATGGCGCTCTCGATGACTTTGCCGTCCATCCGCTTTCGCTGCTCTGGTTCCTCTTCGGCCATGTCGAGGCCGTCATCACCGATATGGTGAAACCCTATGCCGAGCGGCCGCTGAAGGATGGCGGCCGCCGTGCCGTCGAGAATCACGATCTTGCCAATGTGCTGATGCGGCTGGGCGGCGGCATTTCCGCCGTGCTCATGGCCAACCGCTCGGCCTGGGGCCGCAAGGGGCGGATCGCCGTGCAGATTTTCGGCTCGAAGGGCTCCATCTCTTACGATCAGGAGCGCATGAACGAGTTCGAGCTTTACCAGGCCGAGGGCAGGGATAGCGAGCAGGGTTTCCGCAAGGTTCTGGCCGCACCTGCTCACAGACCCTATGAGCGCTTCATCCCGGCGCCGGGACATGGCCTTGGCTTCAACGATCTGAAGATCATCGAATGCCGTGAGCTGATCCGCGCCATTTCCGGCGAGGCTGCGTCAGTCGTGGCTTTCAAAGATGGCCTGCGCATCGAAAAATCGGTCCACGCCATGGCGCAATCCTTCCACGAACGGCGCTGGGTCGAAATATCGGGCTGAGTCTGTCGGCCTAACTTTCTCCCGATCCGGGGCGCAGGGTCAGTCATGATTGACGCTTGCAGGCGCAAGCGTTACCCCTGAAGCTCACAGAGGCATCCCCCCGTATCGCGCGGGCGGATCGCTATAATAACATGGAGTACGGATCGTGACGGGCAGATTGGTCATTGTCGGGGCCGGACAGGCGGGTTTCGCGCTTGCCGCCAAATTGCGTGGGCTGGGTGATTCGAGGCCGATCACCATCGTTGGCGCCGAGGAGAACCTTCCCTATCAGCGGCCGCCGTTGACCAAGAAGTATCTGCTCGGCGAAATGGCCTTCGATCGCCTGCTGTTCCGTCCCGAGCATTGGTATGCCGACAACAATGTCGAGATTCGCGTATCCACCTGGGTCGAACAGATCGATCGGGCCGCAAAGCGGATCGCGATGCAGGACGGCTCGACGCTGAATTACGATACGCTGGCGCTCGCCACGGGTTCGACGCCGCGTCGGCTGCCGGCTTCCGTCGGCGGCACGCTGGAGGGCGTTTATCTCGCCCGCGACAAGCGCGACGCCGATCGCCTTGCCGGCGAGATGCGTCCCGGCCGCCGGGTTCTCATTATCGGTGGCGGCTATATCGGGCTGGAGGCGGCCGCCGTTGCCCGCCATCGCGGCCTCGAAGTCACGCTCATCGAGATGAGCGACCGGATCCTGCAACGCGTCGCGGCCAAGGAAACCGCCGACATTTTCAGGGCGATCCATCAAAAGCACGATGTCGTCATTCGGGAGAAGACCGGATTGAAGCAGCTCGTCGGACGCGGCGGTCACGTCGCTGCCGCGGAGCTTTCCGACGGGTCGACCATCGACGTCGATTTCGTCGTCGTCGGCATCGGCGTCGCCCCCAACGACAGGCTCGCCAAGGAGGCCGGTCTCGAGGTCGGCAACGGCATCGTCGTCGATGCGTTTGCCCGTACTTCCGATCCCTCCATCTTCGCCATGGGCGATTGCGTCGAACTGCCGTGGGAGGGAGGCCGAATCCGCCTCGAATCGGTCCAGAATGCGGTCGATCAGGCGGAGGCTGCGGCCGCCATCATCGCCGGCAGCGAGAAAGCCTATGACCCGAAGCCGTGGTTCTGGTCGGATCAATATGACGTGAAGCTGCAGATCGCCGGTTTCAACCTGGGTTACGACGAGACGCTGCTGCGGCCAGGCGTGCGCGAAGGTGCCACTTCGGTCTGGTATTTCAAGCAGGGCCGCTTCATCGCCGTCGATGCGATAAACGACGCAAAGGCCTATGTTGCCGGCAAGAAGCTCCTGGAGACCGGCGCCAACCCGTCCAGGGAGATATTGGCCGACCCGGCCGCCGATTTGAAGCAGTTGTTGGCCTGATATGCGTTTGCAAGCCGGCCGGACCATGCTCCGACCGGCGATCGGCGGTTGTCGAATCTCCGAAAAGAACGTGTTTGAAGGTGAAAAAGCGCTTGCGTCGATAAATGATTGGCCGTATCAGGGCCGCACCGGAGAGGTGGCCGAGTGGTCGAAGGCGCTCCCCTGCTAAGGGAGTATACGTCAAAAGCGTATCGAGGGTTCGAATCCCTTCTTCTCCGCCATCCCCCCAGATATCAAATGCAAGATACGTGATTTCGGCAGGCGGGCTTCTTTGTTCGCCTTTATCCCATCCGTGCCGCTTGTTCACATCGCGAAGCACATCGGGGGTGATTCCGTCAGCGCTCTTTGCGAGTCTCCATGGAAAAACTGCCGACCTTGAGTCGCCGGCTCCGAATCGCTCGGACAGAATCATTGAGGTGCGTGCATCGATTTGGGACAGCCTCGAGGGCGATTGCCCGCCGTTACGACCGGCAGCCGCCGCTTCAAATGTCGTAAATGATCCCCAATGCCTCGCGAAAGCTCCCCGGATCGCGGCTTGTTGCCCTTTGGTGCTCGGTTTGCATGTCCGGCCCCGGAATTGGGATGTTCCCCCTAAGTTACCGTAGATTAAGGGGTTTCTTAACGAAATCTAAATCTATGTGGCCGCCGCGTCGTCGATTTGTGTCCTTTCGGCAACAGCAACTGCGGAAGGCTTACGCAAATCCCCCTTTCGGAGAAGATGTCGATTGCGTGACAGAGCGCGTCTTGTATTTTCACTCTCGGAAGCGAGGGCGATTGATCGTCCACTTCTTGAAACGCGAGGATGGGACAGGGAATACCTTCGGGTAGTTCTCATTCTCGATATAAAACTTTGACTGGAGGTCAATATGAACATCAAGAGCCTTCTTCTGGGCTCCGCTGCTGCGCTTGCAGCAGTTTCCGGCGCTCATGCAGCCGACGCTGTCGTTGCTGCTGAGCCGGAGCCGCTTGAATACGTTCGCATCTGCGATGCATACGGTGCTGGCTACTTCTTCATTCCGGGCACCGAAACCTGCCTCAAGATCGGTGGCAAGGTTCGTACCGAAGGTCAGTGGTACGACCCCTACAACCCGAACAGCCGTTTCGGCACCAAGTGGCACACCCGCGCTGAGCTCCGTCTGGAGACCGCAACGGATACCGAATACGGTCCGCTGAAGACCAACACCGAGCTGCGTTGGGACTGGAACGACGGCAGCGCCACCTCCACCAACCTGCTGCACGCCAGCATCAGCCTCGGCGGCTTCACCGTTGGTAAGGAAGACTCCCAGTTCAACGTATTCACCGGTTATGCCGGCGACGTCATCAACGACGACGTGGTCTATGACGGCCCGTACGAATTGAACCAGATCACCTACAACTACGACGCAGGCAACGGCTTCACGGCTGTTATCTCGCTCGAAGACAGCAACTCCGGCACGGGTGCAACTGGCTCCAACGGCGAAGACAGCTCCGACCATTACGCTCCTGACGTTGTTGCCGGTGCTGGCTTCAAGTCCGGCGCATGGGGCTTCAAGGTCGTCGGCGGCTACGACTCGATCGTCGAAGAAGGCGCCATCAAGGCTCGCGTCGATGCCGACTTCGGCGGCTTCTCGGCCTTCTTGATGGGCGGCTGGAACACCGATGGCGACAAGCTCAACAAGTACGCCGGTGCGAACGGCGCAGGCGATGCTACTGGTATCGGCTGGGGTGACTGGGCTGTCTGGGGCGGCGTTGGCGTACCGGTCAACGAAAAGCTGAAGTGGAACCTCCAGCTCGCCTACACCGACTCGAAGATCTTTGCCGCTACCACCAACGTCAAGTGGAACCCGGTCAAGAACCTGCTTATCGAGCCGGAAGTTTCCTACACCAACTGGGACTCCATCAATCAGGACCAGTGGGCTGGTATCCTCCGCTTCGAGCGCACGTTCTAATCTGATCTGACCCAGGTCATATCCGATTTCACCTATGGTGACGAAAAACCCGGCCCTCGGCCGGGTTTTTTGCATCTCTGGGTATTGGCAAGCTGAATTGCGGATTGCGAGGCGTTATGCGCCTCTCCTTGAAATACCTCTCATGAATTGCAGCTATTGCTAAAGTAAATTCAGGTAAAATTGGCTCGCGCGCGCGAGAAAATATGACGCTTTTGCGACGTGATTTTTGTGCAACGCACATTTCGAAATGGCCGTCACAATTGTTCATAGTTTATCTCTGATATTGCTCTGAAAAAAACGATCTGTAGGTTCCAACGCGGAAGCGAGACTTAGAGTCTTGGTTCTCCCAGATCAGGGGTCAACTTTTGAAAACCAGGTGGGGTAGGGCACGTCGATTTTCTCGGCGTGAGTTGTCATACCTAATCTATATTGGAACTGGAGTTACTATGAACATCAAGAGCCTTCTTCTCGGCTCCGCTGCTGCGCTGGCAGCAGTATCCGGTGCTCATGCAGCCGACGCGATCGTCGCTGCCGAGCCGGAGCCGCTGGAATACGTTCGCATCTGCGATGCATACGGTGCTGGCTACTTCTTCATTCCCGGCACTGAAACCTGCCTCAAGATCGGCGGCATGGTCCGTACCGAAGGCGGCTGGTACAATGCTTACAAGGCTGGTCAGGATGCAGGCGCCCGCGGCACCTACTGGCATACCCGCGCCGAGCTGAGACTTTCGACCGCGACGGATACCGAATACGGTCCGTTGAAGACCAGCACGGTCTATCGTTTCGACTGGAATGACGGCAACGCTACGACGAACAAGCTGCTCTGGGCCAACATCAGCCTCGGTGGCTTCCTCGTCGGTAAGAACGATTCGGTTTACTCGACCTTCCTCGGCTATGCCGGCGACGTCATCAACGACGACGTGATCGAGTACGGTATCAATGGTACCGACGAACTGAACCAGATCACCTACAACTACGATGCCGGCAATGGCTTTACCGCCGTCATCTCGCTGGAAGATTCCAACTCCGGCACGGGTGCAACCGGTGCCAACGGCGAAGACAGCTCCGACCACTACGCTCCGGACGTTGTTGCCGGTGCGGGCTACAAGGCCGGCGCCTGGCAGTTCCGTGTCGTCGGTGGCTATGACTCCATCGTCGAGGAAGGCGCAGTCAAGGCTCGCGTCGATGCCGATTTCGGCGTTCTCACCGCTTTCGTTATGGGTGGCTGGAACACGGATGGCGACAAGCTCAACAAGTACGCCGGTGCTGGCGGTGCTGGTCTCGGCTGGGGCGATTGGGCTGTCTGGGGTGGCGTTGGCGTTCCGATCAACGAAAAGCTCAAGTGGAACCTGCAGCTTTCCTACGACGATCTGAAGACTTTCGCTGCCACGACGAATGTCAAGTTCAACCCCGTCAAGGACCTGCTGATCGAGCCGGAAGTGACCTACGTCAACTACGACGCAGTCAACAAGGATACCTGGGCCGGTATCCTCCGCTTCCAGCGCAGCTTCTAATTCGGTTCGCCGAATCAAGTTCGAAAGATCTCCTGATCAGACCTCCGATCAGGAGAGGAAAGGCCCGGTCTCCCAACCGGGCCTTTTCATTTCAAACCGGTAGCAAATCACGACATGCGTATTCGTCAGAGCGTGGAGATGAAGTGCCTGATAGAGTCGGGGATATCGCCGAAATGCAGAATGGGAGCGTGGCCTTGGCCGCGGGCCGTCTTGACGACGGTGCCTGGATGCCGCGCCGCCATCTCGTCGGTGGTCGCCTGCGTCAGCAGCTTCGAGTTTTCGCCGCGAATCACCATCAGCGGGATATCCTGAAATCCTTGGAATTGCGGCCATAGATCGGGAATCGGCGCCTCCAGATCGAGCGTCTTCATCTGGGCCGCAATGGCGGGATCGTAGTCGGCCACCGGTTTGCCGTCGCGAGAGGCGTAGATCGCCCGCGCCATATCCTCCCAATCGTCCGCGCCGAGCGCTGTAAACGCGTCGCCGTGATTTTCCCGCAGGATTTCGACCGCCTCGTTCCAAGTGTCGGGTTGTCTGCCACGGTTGAGATAATCGCGAATATCCATCAGCCCGATCTTTTCCAGAACGGGGCCGATGTCGTTGAGAATAACCGCTTTCAGGATGTCGGGGCGGCTTGCCGCCAGCAGATGCAAGACCAGCCCACCGCGCGAGGTGCCGATGAATATGGCCTGCCGGATGCCAAGAGCGGCGCAGGCCGTCAGGACGTCCTGCGCTTCGATAACGAGATTGTAGCGGGATTTATCCTCGTCCCATTCGGATGCTCCGCGTCCGCGAGCGTCGAGCGTGATCACCCGGCGCGGAGCCACAGGATCCTGCGACAGAAGCATCGCCAGCTGATGAAAGTCGCGCGAATTGCGGGTGAGGCCGGGCAGGCAGAAGACAGGCGGCCGGGTTTTTGTGCTGGCCTCGTCACCGATGTAGTCCCGCACATGGAGCTTCAGGCCGTCGTCGGCCGCTATCGTCCTGGAAAGGAAACCGCTTTCATCGTCGCTGCGCATGCGTCACCCCTCAATGCTGCGAATGTCATGAGGGATGTAACGTCATTTCCGCAGGCCGCACAACTGCGTCGGTCGATCAGCCGCGGCCGTCGACCAGATCGTGGACGATGTCGGTCTTTTGGCCCAGCCGGGCCTTGTAGACCTGATAATTCTCCATGACCCGCTGGACGTAGTTTCGGGTCTCGGGGAAGGGGATGCGCTCGATCCAGTCGATGACGTCGTCAAGCGACTTGCCGCGCGGGTCGCCGTAGCGGCCGATCCATTCCGGCACCTTGTTCGGTCCTGCGTTGTAGGCGATGAAGGTGAGAATGTAGGAGCCGCCGAACGCATCGATCTGTTCGCCGAGATAGTGAGCGCCGAGCGTGGCGTTGTAGCCGGCATCCTGCGTCAGCCTGTCGGCGGAATAGGTCATGCCGTGCCGGCCGGCAACCGCCTTTGCCGTCTTCGGCAGCAGTTGCAGCAGACCGCGCGCGTTGGCGGAGGAAACGGCAGCAGGATTGAAGGCGCTTTCCTGGCGCGCAATGGCGTAGGCAAGCGCCTTGCCGGAACCGGAAATATTGGCATTGTCCGGGATGACGCCGATTGGGAATGCGAGCGCTGCAACGTCGACGCCGCGGCCATAGGCGATCTTGCCGATCTGCAGCGAAAGCTGATGGTTGCCGGAGCGCTCGGCGCGAGCGGCCAGCATGGCGATCTCGCCGGGGCTTTCCAGCTGTCTTGCGAGCGCACGATAGAGCGCGTCGGCACGCCAGCCGTGGCCTGCCGCTTCGAGCCGCGAGATCGCCTGCACCGCCTCGCGCCCCTGGAAACGCTGGCGGTCGTCGGCCGAAGGAGAGGGGTAGGCAACATTCAGCGTGCGCCGGCCGAGTTTTTCAGCGGCGAGCTGGCCGTAGAATGTGCTCGGATAGGAAGCAGCCTTGGCATAAAAATCGGCGGCCTTGCCCGGGCCGCCCGCTTCGGCGGCGCGACCGAGCCAGTACCAGCCGCGCGATTGCGAGATCGGCCCGCTCGATACCTGCAGGATCCTGCGGAAATGGGCCGCGGCGTTTGCGCCGTCCTGCAGGCCGCGCAGAGCATACCACCCGGCATGGAACTCGGCTTCGCCGACATCCTGCGGGCTTTCCGCGACGCTGGCATCGACAACGCGATAGGCGGCCTTGAATTCGCCCTGATCCACCAGGCCGCGGCTGACGATGCGCTGCTCGTTCCACCATTGGCCGGGGTTGACGAGCACGCTGCGGTCGCGCGGCATCTGCGCCAGGAGATTGGCGGCATCGTCATACCTGTTCTGACGGCGCAGGTTTTCGATCCGCATGAAGAGATAGGCGGGGTCCTTGCGCCATTGGGCATCGATTGCTGTTATCAGCGCGTCGGCTTTGGGAGAGCGGTTGTTGACGGCCGCCCAGGCATTGTAGAGCGATTGTGCTCGGCCGAGGTCGCCGAAGCGTTTGGCCTGCGCAGTCCGGTCGCGGTAAAGCAGATAGTCCATGCGCGCCTTGTGGTCGGCAGGCGTCAGCAGGTTTGGAAATTCCGCTAGGATCTTGTCCTCGAGAGACTTGTCCAGCGGTTCGTTGCGCCAGATCTTGCGGATCAGCTTTCCGGCCTGCGCGGATGCGCCGCGCGCCATGAGGGCGCGGGAAAGAATGACGGCGCCCTCCGCGGTCTCCGGCTGGGTATTGCCGAATGCGGCGAGGACCTGATCGGTCGCCGGATTTTCATTGTAGAGCGCCCGCTCGGAATTGGCGCGCAGACTGCCGAGGCCCGGCCATCCCGGAAGCTCGCGGGACGCGGCCGCAATCTCGCCCGAGGGAATGCCCGGCTGGCCGGATGTGGCAATCGCCCAGGTCAGGATATGGCGATCGAGCGTCCCTTCGCTCATGCCGTTTCGGATGGCGAGCGCCTGCATCGGGTTCTTGTTGGAAAGCGCGTCAAGGCCGGCTTTCAGATCGCTGCTTACGGGGTTGATGGCCCCGCTGCGCGGGATTGCGGCGGTGTTCATCGGGTCGGTCGCCATGGCGACATCGGCGCTTGCGCGTGTCGATATCTGCCGGCCGGGAAGTTGCGAGGCGACAGCGCCCCAGGCGACCGCCAAGCCCACGGCGGTCCAGATCATGACAGGTCTCTTCATCCGGCTACTCACAAAACAATCAGGCCCTTCCCATTTGCCAAACTCTATATTAACGAAACCTTACCGGTGCTTCGGATTTCAATCAATTATGATATCGGAAACTGCCCTCTACCATTCAAAGCGTGCTTGTCGCCGCCAAGCCGGCGCTTTATGGTGCGCGGATTCATAACCATGGATTGCGGCTGAAGCATGAATGCCGCGCCGCTAGGAGACTTGCATGTTCCAGGGATCCATTCCCGCACTCGTGACGCCCTTTACTGACGCCGGCAAGGTGGATGAGGCATCGTTCGCCTCCCATGTCGAGTGGCAGATAAAAGAGGGTAGCAAGGGTTTGGTGCCCGTGGGCACGACCGGGGAATCGCCGACCCTGTCGCATGAGGAGCACAAGCGCGTCGTCGAGCTCTGCATCGAAATCGCCGCCAAGCGCGTGCCGGTCATGGCCGGAGCGGGCTCGAACAATACCCGCGAGGCGATCGAGCTGGCGCTGTATGCCGAAAAGGTCGGCGCCGATGCGGTTCTGGTCGTCACGCCCTATTACAACAAGCCGACGCAGAAGGGTCTCTTCGCCCACTTTGCCGCCATTGCGGAAGCCGTGAAGCTGCCGATCTACATCTACAATATTCCGGGCCGTTCGGTCGTCGACATGACGCCGGAGACGATGGGTGCGCTCGCCAAGGCCTATTCCAACATCGTCGGCGTGAAGGATGCGACCGGTAAGATCGAACGCGTTTCCGAGCAGCGCATCAGCTGCGGCCGCGATTTCCGTCAGCTTTCGGGCGAGGATGCGACCGCGCTCGGCTTCAACGCCCATGGCGGCGTCGGCTGTATTTCGGTCACGGCGAATATCGCGCCGCGCCTTTGCGCCGAATTCCAGGCGGCCACGCTTGCGGGCGATTTCGCCAAGGCGCTGGAATACCAGGATCGGCTGATGCCGCTGCACAGGGCGATCTTCCTGGAGCCTGGTCTTTGCGGCGCCAAGTACGGCCTTTTCCGTCTCGGCCGCATGAGCCGCAACGTGCGCTCGCCGCTTTTGTCGACGCTGGAGCCGGGCACGGAGGCTGCGATCGATGCAGCCATGCGCCATGCCGGCCTCCTGAACTGACGTTATTGGACACCCATCTCCGAAACTCTGCCGGGCCGCTCTCTTCACAAGGAGAGCGGTCTCGCTTATTTAGGGGGCAGGAACCTGGCACGCCCTTGGCCGCTGCCGGAATGACGCAAGAAAAGAAGAAGAAACATGGCCCCCAAAGGCAGCCAGCGTGTAGTGAAGAAGATTGTGGCGGAGAACCGCAAGGCTCGCTTCAACTACGAGATCATCGACACTTATGAAGCAGGGCTGGTGCTGAAGGGCACCGAGGTCAAGTCGCTGCGCGAAGGCAAGGCCAACATCGCCGAATCCTACGCTTCCGACGAGGACGGCGAGATCTGGCTGATCAATTCCTATCTGCCGGAATATCTGCAGGCCAACCGCTTCAACCACGAGCCGCGCCGCCGCCGCAAGCTGCTGCTTTCGAGCCGTGAAATCGGGCGCCTGCGTTCGGCGATCAATCGCGAGGGCATGACGCTGGTGCCGTTGAAGATCTATTTCAACGACAATGGCCGCGCAAAGCTGGAATTGGCTCTCGCCAAGGGCAAGAAGCTTCATGACAAGCGCGAATCCGAAAAGGAACGCGATTGGAACCGGCAGAAAAGCCGCTTGCTCAAGGACAATGGCTAGCGCGGCAGCGATAGTCGACGCACCGCTCTATCTCTTTGTTTGTACGCGATTCCGGATGGAAAACCGCTGCGCACTTTTCCAGGGATTGCTCCGGTGAGCGGCTTTATTGCTCGCCGGAGTCCGCGGCGGCGTGGCTTGTCTCGGCGACCCGGGCAGGACGGTCCGAAGCCTCGCGGCCGATTTCCGCTTTCAGCGATACGAGATCGATGAAATGATCGGCCTGCCGGCGCAGATCGTCGGCGATCATCGGCGGCTGGGTTGCCATGGTCGAAATAACCGAAACCTTGCGTCCGCGCCGCTGCAGGGCCTCCACGAGGGTCGTGAAGTCGCCGTCGCCGGAAAAGATCACCAGATGATCGACGGTTTCGGATTGCTCCATGGCGTCGATCGCCAGTTCGATATCCATGTTGCCCTTGATCTTGCGGCGTCCCATGGAGTCGGTGAATTCCTTCGCCGGCTTGGTGATGACCTTGTAGCCGTTGTAGTCGAGCCAATCGATCAACGGGCGGATCGACGAATATTCCTGATCCTCAATCAGGGCGGTGTAATAATAGGCGCGCAGGAGATATCCGCGTTTCTGGAACGCTTTCAGGAGCTTGCGGTAGTCGATATCGAAACCGAGGCTTTTGGATGCAGCGTAGAGATTGGCGCCGTCTATAAAGAGTGCAATTTTTTCGCGTGGGTCAAACATCGCTTACATATCCACTGTTATAAAAACGTAATCACTTCATTCAAACTTCAGATAAAACAATGCCTTGTGCGGCCTTGCAGAATAATTCGTAATACTTTATGAATTATTCATATAAACGAGATTTAGGGCACGAAATGCGATATTCCAAGCAATTTCAGGTAGAAACGGCTTTTTGTCTAGGAGTATTTTAGCACTTTCACGGAGGGTGCAAAGCCGCTCCAACAGGAAAAACTTGAATTTGCCGCCGTTTGCTTGTATCGGCGTGCTACTCCGAGACATGACGACGACATCACGACCGCAAAGGACAGGCAATGGCCCGTGTCACAGTAGAAGATTGCATTGATAAAGTAGAGAACCGGTTCGAGCTCGTGCTGCTCGCCAGCCATCGCGCCCGCTTGGTTTCGCAGGGTGCCGCGATCACGATCGACCGCGACAATGACAAGAACCCGGTTGTCGCGTTGCGCGAGATCGCGGACGAGACGCTTTCGCCGGACGACCTCAAGGAAGACCTGATTCATTCGCTGCAGAAGCACGTCGAAGTGGATGAGCCCGAGCCGGATCCGGCAAGCCTCCTTGCCGCCGGCGCCACTGCGTCCAGCGAAGAGGAAGAAGATCTGCCGGAAACCGTTACTTTCGACCAGATGTCGGAAGAAGAACTTCTGGCCGGTATCGAAGGTCTGGTTCCGCCGGAAAAAAGCGACGATTACTGATCGTTGGCCTTGATGCTCCAAACAGGAGCGATATGATGACAGGATGCGTGCGCCGGTCGGATGACTGGCGCGCTTTTGTTTTTGCTGGAGTAGCCTTGGAATGATGCGGCAATACGAGCTTGTTGAGCGTGTGCAGAAATACAAGCCCGATGCCAACGAAGCTCTACTCAACAAGGCCTATGTCTATGCCATGCAGAAGCATGGGCAGCAGAAACGCGCCAGCGGCGATCCCTATATTTCCCATCCTCTCGAAGTTGCTGCCATCCTCACGGATATGCGTCTGGATGAATCCACCATCGCGGTCGCTCTCCTGCACGACACGATCGAGGATACGACGGCGACGCGCGCCGAAATCGACGAGATGTTCGGAGAAGATATCGGCCGTCTGGTCGAGGGGCTGACGAAGATCAAGAAGCTCGATCTCGTCACCAAGAAGGCGAAGCAGGCCGAAAACCTTCGCAAGCTGCTGCTGGCCATTTCCGACGACGTGCGCGTGCTTCTGGTGAAGCTTGCCGATCGCCTGCACAATATGCGTACGCTCGACCATATGTCGCCGGAAAAGCGCGCGCGCATTTCCGAGGAGACGATGGAAATCTATGCGCCGCTCGCCGGCCGCATGGGCATGCAGGACATGCGCGAGGAACTGGAGGAGCTTTCTTTCCGTCACATCAATCCGGAAGCGCATGAGACCGTCACCAAGCGTCTGGAGGAGCTTTCGCGTCGCAACGAAGGTCTGGTGAAGAAGATCGAGACCGAGCTGCGCGATCTGCTCGTTGCCAACGGCCTTGCCAATGCCATGGTCAAGGGCCGGCTGAAGAAGCCTTATTCGGTCTTCCGCAAGATGCAGTCGAAATCGCTCTCCTTCGAGCAGCTTTCCGATATCTACGGTTTCCGTCTTCTCGTCGACGACATCCCGTCCTGCTACCGGGCGCTCGGTATCGTGCATACGCGCTGGCGCGTCGTCCCCGGGCGTTTCAAGGATTATATCTCGACGCCCAAGCAGAACGACTACCGCTCCCTGCACACGACCATCGTCGGCCCCTCCAGCCAGCGCATCGAGCTGCAGATCCGCACGAAGCGCATGCATGAGATCGCCGAGTTCGGCATCGCCGCCCACACGCTCTATAAGGATGGCACCAACGGCAACGGCGACAACGAGCTGCTGTCGCGCGAAAGCAACGCCTATTCCTGGTTGCGCCACACCATCGAGGCGCTTGCCGAAGGCGACAGCCCGGAAGAATTCCTCGAGCATACGAAGCTCGAGCTCTTCCAGGACCAGGTCTTCTGCTTCACGCCCAAGGGCAAGCTGATCGCCTTGCCGCGGGGCGCTACGCCGATCGACTTCGCCTATGCCGTCCACACCAACATCGGCGACACGACGGTCGGCGCCAAGATCAATGGCCGTATCATGCCGCTGGTAACGCGGCTGAACAATGGCGACGAAGTCGAGATCATCCGCTCCGGCGTGCAGGTGCCGCCGGCGGCCTGGGAAGAAATCGTCGTGACGGGCAAGGCGCGCGCCGCCATTCGCCGCGCGACCCGGCTTGCCATTCGCAAGCAGTATGCCGGCCTCGGCCATCGTATTCTGGAGCGCACTTTCGAGCGCGCCGGCAAGGTGTTTTCGCGCGACGGCCTGAAGCCGGCGCTGCATCGTCTCGGCCAGAAGGATGTGGAAGACGCCATCGCCGCCGTCGGGCGGGGAGAAATGTCGTCTCTCGATGTGCTGCGTGCCGTCTATCCCGATCATCAGGACGAGCGTGTCACCGTCAAGCCTGCCGGCGACGAAGGCTGGTTCAACGTTCGCAGCGCGTCGGGCATGATTTTCAAGATCCCCGGCAAGAACAAGGCCGACATTTCCGACGGCGGCGATCTCGATGCCCCGCCGATCCGCGGCATCTCTTCCAATGTCGCCGTCCATTTCGCCCCGACCGGCGCCGTTCCCGGCGACCGCATCGTCGGCATCATGGAAAAAGGCAAGGGCATCACCATATATCCGATCCAGTCGCCCGTGCTGCAACGCTTCGACGACGAGCCGGAACGCTGGATCGACGTGCGCTGGGACCTGGATGAGGCCAACAAATCCCGCTTCATGGCGCGCATCCTGATCAATGCCTTGAACGAGCCGGGTACGCTGGCAAAGGTGGCGCAGTCCGTTGCGGATGTCGACGTCAACATCCGCGTGCTCAACACCGTTCGCGTCGCTGCGGATTTCACCGAAATGGCCCTCGACGTCGAGGTCTGGGATCTGCGTCAGCTCAATCAGCTGCTGGTGCAGCTCAAGGAGCTCGATTGCATTGCCACGGTGAAGCGCCTCTACGAGTGAGCTACCATCGATCCGAGGCAGGGTGCACATTTTGTGATCATTTTATGACCAAGATGAAGCCTCTTCTGGAGTAGATATGCATAAAGCGCATGGCTGCGTGTATTTTAGAGCGGTGGTAATTACCCTTTGCCGCGCCTATCTTCTGGTCATCGAAGAAACGAAACAGAGATGAGAGAAGACAATGTTTACCCCGATCAAGAAAATCGCCCGCGCCCTGCGCGCCACGAGTGTCGAAGAGCGCGAAATGGCTTACCTGAACGGCTCGCACGACCGTTTTGACCTTGAATATCGTCAGCGTCAGGTCGACCGCGGTCTGTTCCGCCAGCGTTAATCGCAGTCAATACTTTCAAGACCAGGAGGGGCGCGTCGTTATTGCGCCCTTGGAGCATCCCGATACTGCGGGATTGCTTCCAGTAAATGAGAGAGCGTTCCGCTGTCTGCATCCCGGGCAGGCGGCGTTTCAAAAAAGGGCCGCACTTTCGGTTCCTAATCGGTGCGTGATACGTTTGGCCGCTCTTGTCACGACGGCCTCCATTGCACTAGATAAGCCGCATGCTATTTCGTCGCCGAAAACCACTGACATTCAAAGAAAAACTGCGGGAGCATCTTTGGCCCCGCAAGGGTTTCGTCCGCTCGTTCCAATATTTCGGCAAGCGTCTCGTTCGCCTTGCCGCGTCGCCGCACTCGGTAGCGGCCGGTTTTGCGGCTGGAATCGTCGTGTCCTGGACGCCGTTCATCGGCGTGCATTTCGTGATGGCGATCATCATCGCCTATCTGATCGGCGGCAATGTCATCGCTTCCGCGCTCGGCTGTCTGGCGGCCGGCAATCCCATCACCTATCCGTTCATCTGGGCATTCACCTGGGAAATCGGCCATCTGATCCTCGCGCGTGACGGCGGCGGGCAGGGCGGCGGCATCGATCTGCCGGCACTCTGGCACAAGGGCGATCTCCTGCAGATTTGGGACCCGGTATTGAAGCCGATGCTGATCGGCGGCATTCCGCCGGCCATCGTTACCGGCGTGATCGTCTATGCGCTCACCTATTATGGCGTGAAGACCTTCAAGACGCGCCGCAAGGAACGCCTGATGGAACGCGCCCGCGAAAGGCTGGCGCTGGCCGAGAACGCATCCAGCGTCTGACGCAGCCTCGACATCGTCCGGGCCGTCAGGAGGGCCAATCCATGATTATCGGCATAGGCAGCGATCTCATCGACATCCGCCGGGTGGAAAAGACGATCGAACGTTTCGGCGCCCGGTTCATCGAGCGCTGCTTTACCGACGTCGAGCGTGCCAAGTCCGAAGGCCGCAAGAACAGGGCGGCTTCCTATGCCAAGCGCTTTGCCGCCAAGGAAGCCTGCTCCAAGGCTCTGGGAACCGGCCTGGCGCAAGGCGTCTTCTGGCGGGACATGGGCGTCGTCAATCTGCCGAGCGGCAAGCCGACGATGCGCTTGACCGGTGGCGCCGCCGAAAGGCTGACCTCCATGCTGCCGGAAAATCACCGTGCGGCCATTCATTTGACCATAACGGATGATTTTCCTCTTGCTCAGGCTTTTGTGATCATCGAGGCATTGCCGATAGACGGCTGAATCGCAGCCATATGTCGCTTTTGGCATCCGCGCCATTGCCGCAATGATGTGAAGCGAGTAGAGAGTGCCTGAATGCAAGTTGCGCCGGTGGGGTGCGAAAAAGGAATAAGACTGCGTGTCCGAGAAAGCCGTAAAACAGCAGAACGCCCTGTGGGAGAATATCAAGGTCATCGTTCAGGCACTGATCCTGGCCATGATCATCCGCACGGTTCTCTTTCAGCCATTCACCATCCCGTCCGGCTCGATGATGCCGACGCTGCTTGTCGGCGATTATATTTTCGTCAACAAGTTCGCCTATGGCTATTCGAAATACTCGCTGCCGTTCTCGCCGGATCTGTTCAGCGGCCGTATCTTCGGCAGCGAGCCGAAGCGCGGCGATGTGGTGGTGTTCCGCTTCCCGCCCAATCCGGATGTAGACTATATCAAACGCGTGATCGGCCTGCCGGGCGATCGCATTCAGGTCAAGAACGACATTCTCTACATCAACGGCCAGGCCGTTCCGCGCGAACCGCACGGCACGTTCTCCTCGGATTACAGCCAGGAGCCGGGCGACAATATCCCCGTCTATAGCGAACGCCTGCCGGATACGGGCAAGGTTTTCGATACGTTGGATCTTTCGCCGAATTCCCGTGGCGACAATACCCAGGAATATGTCGTCCCGCCGGACCACTATTTCATGATGGGCGACAATCGCGATAATTCCGACGACAGCCGTTTCGACGTCGGCTATGTGCCCGCCGAAAATCTCATTGGCCGCGCCAGCATCATCTTCTTTTCGCTGGGTCACGACACGTCGTTCCGCGAAGTCTGGAAATGGCCGGCCAACATGCGTTGGGATCGCCTCTTCAAGGTTGTCGAATGACGAGGGTGCAGACGCTCTCCCCGGGGGATCGTGCCAGGCTTGAGGCCGCGATAGGATACGAATTCATCGAGAAGGAGCGTCTCGACTGGGCGCTGACGCATGCCAGCGCCCGCACCCACAAGACTGGCAACTACGAGCGGCTTGAGTTTCTCGGCGACAGGGTTCTCGGCCTCTGCATCGCCGAGTTGCTGTTCAAGACCTTCGTCACGGCGACGGAAGGCGAGCTTTCGGTGCGCCTGAACCAGCTTGTCAGCGCCGAAACCTGCGCCGAAGTCGCAGACGAGATGCAGCTGCATCTTTACATCCGCACCGGTGCCGACGTGAAGAAGCTGACGGGCAAGCGCATGCTCAATGTGCGTGCGGACGTCGTCGAAAGCCTGATTGCCGCGCTTTATCTGGATGGCGGGCTTGAAGTCGCCCGCCGGTTCATCCTGCGTTACTGGGAGCGCCGCGCCATCCGGCCGGACGGCGCAAGACGCGACGCCAAGACGGAATTGCAGGAATGGGCGCATGCGAAATTCGGCGTCACCCCCGTCTACAGGGTTGATGATCGCAGCGGACCGGATCATGATCCTCGCTTCACGGTGACGGTGGAAGTGGCAGGCACGGCGCCCGAGACGGGAATTGAACGCTCCAAGCGCGCTGCCGAGCAGATGGCCGCGACGCGGGTTTTGGAGCGCGAAGGTGTATGGCAGCCTCAGCCGACTGAGAAATGACTGCCTGGAAACGACGGAAAAGATGACCAATCAAGAAAATACGCCCGCCGATGACGGCGCGGTTGAACATAGCGGCCCGACCCATTCGGGTTTCGTGGCCCTCATCGGCCCGACCAATGCCGGCAAGTCGACGCTGGTCAACCGGCTCGTCGGTGCGAAGGTTTCGATCGTCAGCCATAAGGTGCAGACGACGCGCGCGATCGTGCGCGGCATCGCCATTCACAACAATGCGCAGATCGTCTTCATGGACACGCCCGGCATCTTCAGGCCGCGTCGCCGTCTCGACCGTGCCATGGTGACGTCGGCCTGGGGCGGGGCCAAGGATGCGGATCTCATCATGCTGCTGATCGACAGCGAGCGTGGCTTGCGCGGAGACGCGGAAGCCATTCTGGAGGGCCTGAAAGACGTACCCCAGCCGAAGATCCTCGTTCTCAACAAAATCGACCGCGTCCGCCGCGAGGATCTGCTGGCGCTGGCCGCCGCCGCCAACGAGAAGATCGCCTTCGAGCAGACCTTCATGATCTCGGCGGAAAACGGCTCCGGCTGCGACGATGTCATGGATTATCTGGCAAAGGCCCTGCCGGAAGGTCCATGGTACTATCCGGAGGATCAGATTTCGGATCTGCCGATGCGGCAGCTCGCCGCCGAAATCACCCGCGAAAAGCTGTTTCTGCGCCTGCATCAGGAGCTCCCTTATTCCTCGCATGTCGAGACGGAGAAGTGGGAGGAGCGCAAGGACGGCTCGGTGCGCATCGAGCAGGTGATCTATGTCGAGCGCGAAAGTCAGAAGAAGATCGCACTCGGCAAGGGTGGCGAGGCGATCAAGGCGATCTCGACGGCATCGCGCAAGGAGCTTTCCGAAATTCTGGAGCAGCCCGTCCACCTTTTCCTCTTCGTCAAGGTTCGCGAAAATTGGGGAGATGACCCCGAGCGCTTCCGGGAAATGGGGCTGGATTTCCCGCATTAATGGAACTTTGCTTCCCTGAGCGCTTTATATTGCAGCGGTTTATCGGGCGGGTCGCTTGTGCCGCCGCAACTCAGGGGAGCATTTCATGGCGAAGACCGCGACGATGCATGGGCAGCGCACACCTTGCCAACACTGTCCTTTACGGTCTCTGCCGCATTTCCGGGAATTCGAGCGCGATGAGCTGAACTTCATCAGCTCCTTCAAGAAGGGCGAACTTCTTGTCGATGCCGGCGCGACGATCTTTCTCGAAGGCACGCACAGCGCTCACCTCTTCACGATCCTCTCCGGCTGGGGCTTTCGCTACAAGACGCTGGAAGACGGCCGCCGGCAGATCCTGAACTATGTGATGCCGGGCGATCTCATCGGCCTGCAGGGTTCCATCATGGGCGAGATGCAGCATTCGACCGAAGCGCTCTCGCCGATATCGCTTTGCGTGTTCGAGCGCACTGAATTGATGACGCTCTACAACTCCCATCCCTCGCTTGCCTTCGATCTGACCTGGATCGCATCGCGCGAAGAGCGAATTCTGGATGAACATCTGCTCAGCATCGGGCGCCGGTCGGCGGTCGAGCGAGCCGCCTATCTCATCGCATATCTGCATCAGCGCGCCAGCGCCCTCCAGCTGTTCAACGGCCGCAAGGTCATTCCGATCACGCAGCAGCATGTTGCCGACACGCTCGGCCTTTCCGTCGTTCATACCAATAAGACATTGAAAAAGCTGGCGGCACGAGGGTTGCTTGTCTGGCAGGAGCGAGGCTGCGAGGTTCTGGACGGAAACGGTCTGGCCGAGCTTGCCGGCTGGGACGGGCTCGATTCGGGCAAGCGCCCCTTCATTTGAGTGCCCTTCATCATGCAAATGGCATGTCTTTTTTAAATGCTGACGGCACCTGTATCAGCATAGATTACCGTCATCGTCACTTTTCTACCAGTTTCACCTTTTACTAACCGCGGCGGCAAAAGCGATTGGAGCACGCTGACGAGCCCGTAGTGCCGCAGTGCAAAAAGTGCGAAGCGGTAAGAAGGCAGGGCATGTTGCAAAAGACTGCGCCAATACGAATGGGGAAAGCCATTCATTCAATACGGGCCGATGATTGGCGCCGGAGGGATCGATGTGGGACTTTTTACGGGGCGCGCCAACCGGCGCACACATGCAAGGATGGCGTTGATATGACGTTTCAGCGCGTCCTTATTCTTGAGGACAATCTCATTATCGCTATGGAGGCGGAGGAAATTCTGCACCTCGTGGGAATACAGCAGGTTGAGATTGCGTCGAATCTGGAGCAGGCGGTTAACGCCATTCATTCCGAACACTATGATTTTGCGATGCTGGACGTGAATCTCGGGGAGTCGACGAGCTTCGGCTTTGCCCGGTTGTTGATGGAGCGCGGCATCTCTTTCGGCTTCGTCAGCGGTTATTCCGATACGCTCGACTTCCCGGCTGATCTGCGGCATGTGCCGCTTTTGAACAAGCCTTTCGATGAGGCGGCCATGCGCCTCTTCGTCCAGATACTGGCCGGCGGCAGTTCTTCCGCCATGTGACAGCCGCAGTCATTTGTCCTAAACTCGAATCGCAACATCATTTCGAGGCAACCGGCCGATGCAGTGGCAGGACCACGCGATTATCCTCGGCGTCAAGCGCCTCGGCGAGACCAGTGTCGTCGCCGAGGTGATGACGCGCGCCCGCGGCCGCCACATGGGGCTGGTGCGTTCCGGCCGCTCCCGCTCCATGCAGCCGGTGCTGCAGGCCGGCAATCTCGTCGAAGTGACATGGCGTGCGAGGCTGCACGAGCATCTCGGCGAATTTCGCATGGAACCCGTCACGCTCAGGGCGGCGCGGCTGATGGAAACCGCAACCGCCGTCTATGGTGTGCAGGCGATGGCCGCGCTGCTGCGCCTGCTGCCGGAGCGGGACCCGCATCCGCATCTCTATGACGCCCTCGATGTCATCCTGGAGAACCTGCAGAATCCCGCCGATGCCGGTGAACTTTTCGTGCGCTTCGAGCTCGCTGTGCTGAACGATCTTGGTTTCGGTCTCGATCTGACCGAATGTGCGGCAACCGGCGTGCGTGAGGACTTGGCTTTCGTTTCGCCAAAGTCCGGGCGGGCCGTTTGTCGGGCGGCCGGCATGCCCTGGGCCGACAAGATGTTGACCCTGCCGCCGTTTCTCGCGAGCGGAGCGATGATCGCCGCGGATGGCGAAGGCCTCGCCGCCGCGTTCCGCCTGACCGGTTTCTTCCTGCATCGCCACGTATACGAGCCGCGTGGCATCGAGATCGCCGCCGCGCGCGAGGGCTTTATTCAAGCTGCGATGAAGGCGATGCGTTCGGCGTCGGAAGCACGACCGGCAAGCCCGGCCGCAATGGCGATCGAACGTTAGAGTCATTCCAGGAAAATTGCGCGGCGGTTTTCCGTCCGGAATCGCGTAGAAACAAAGAGATAGAGCGGTCCAGCGGCTCCGTGAAACCGGAACCGGTCCAGCGCCGCCCGATCGCTTCAGTTTGGAAGAATCCCCTGCTTTTTGGCGTAGGCCGCAAGTGCTGCGGGGATGTCGTCGTTGTCGACGGCGTCGCTGAAGGAATCAAGCTTGTCATCCCAGGCGTTCCATTCATGGTCAAAGGAAACACGACGGCGTTCTTCCGTGGAGATGGGATAAGGCTTCGGAAACATGGCAATCGCCGTCTCGATGATCCGGGCGGTGTCGTCCTTACCCACGTCACGCAAAGCCTGTGGAACATATTCTGCGAAGGCACCGCTGGAATTGTAGAAGAACTGGTGCGTTCCGCCGTTAAAGACTTCGCCCATCAGTATGATCAGGACATAGGCGGTGCGATAGCTCGGCGGCATCGTTTCGACTCGCGCCTTGATGTCGGCGTCCGCGCCAAAGCCGGAAGGTCCCGGCAGCAACTGGTCCTGCAGGTATGACAGTCGCTGCTCGTCGGTGAGGGTCTCGCGGGCATGCTTCAATGCGGCTGCGACGACCGCATCGCGTGCGGCATAAGCCTCGATTTCAGCACGAAACGCCGTCTTGCCGGCAAGCATGCTGCCAAGTTCCTTCAGCTTATTGTCAACGACCGTGGGCGGCTTTGAAAGGTCCGGCACGATGCCCTCCTGAATAAGCAGGAAGCTCTGGGCGAAGAAGTCCGAGCGTACCTTGTCCTCGACCGGATAGTTTGGTCCGAAGGCCGCGATTGCTTCGGCAACGATTTTGGCACGATCGGGGAAACCGGCTTCCCGCAGGGCTGCAAGCAACTGTGGAGCCAATGTTCCGGCGGGTGCGCTGAAATAGCCGTGCAAACCTTCGGTCGAGGCGTCAAAGGTGTATTCCCCAAGCCCGAGAAGCAGCCGCAAACGCTGGATAGGCACGGGGTCGCGCTTCAATTCGGCAAGGTAGCTGTCGCGTCCGTTCGCCACCAGGAGGCCGAGGTTCGGCGGGAAGGCAAGCGACAGGACATCGTAATCCGGAATGTGCAAGGAGGCTCCCTGAAATCGATAGCTGTCCTTCGAGGCGGCGTCCTGCGCGAGGCCCGGAGCGGCAGCCGTTGTGCCGAGGATGATGAGGAAGAGGATGTAGACGGTCGCGGCCACGAGACGATTTGGCTTTGCCGAATTTGAGCCGGTCGAGCGCAGGAGTGCCTTGATGAACACGTCGGTCTCCCCGCTCCGGCGGCTTTGTTGCGACAGTCTGCAGGTTCGGCATATCGTGTCGATATGCCGGTCGCTTGTACGACTTAGGGTAATTCCTGCATCGTCAAGCGGTTGTCCTGAAAGGACGCGCCGTTATCTGCGCTTGAGCGCCCAGCCTTCCGACCGCTCTTCGAGCACTTTCACCGTATCGCCGATCTTCACCGTGCCTTCGCCGCGCGGCACGACATTCCAGCCGAAGAGCGGGCCGGGGACGCGCCTGTCGGCCGACATGCGGAGGCGGCCCATCGCGGGCATGGGGTTCGGCACGTCGCGCGAGCCGGTCCGCTGGTCTTGCGTCGTCATGATGCATCGCGCGCAGGGTTTGACGAGATCGAGGCGAATACCGCCGATTTCAATGGCTGCCCAGCGATCCTCCGGCCATTCCTCATCGATATCGATGACGATATTCGGACGGAAACGCTCCATGCCGACGGCCCCCTCGCCATGAGCGGAGAGATTGGCATTGAGTGCCTTCAGCGAGCCGGTCGTCGTGATGAGGATCTGGTATCCGTCGGCGAAGGTGACGGGCGTGTCCTCGCCTGCCCACTCCGGGCTGGCGACGCGCTTGGCAAGCCGGTCGAAGAACACCATCCTGATCTCGCGCCCCAGCCAGTTCGACAGTGCCTTGTTGGTTTCCTCATCCGCAACGGAAGCGCTGACTTCGGATTTCCAGACGACGACGTCCATGCGATTTTCGGGGTGCGGCGGCGGGACGATAATGTCAGCCTTGCCATCCATCTTCAGCCGCAGGTGGGAGGGGGCGGGCTGGATATCGATCCGGGCCAGATCCTGCAGCTCGCGCTGCGTGAAGAAGTGGCCGGAAGGATCGACCAGCATGGCACGGCGATCCCCGGCGAGACCGAAGGCATCGATGGCGGCTGAGGGGACGGCGATGCCGCGCGCGCTCTTGAGTGGGTAGATGAAGAGATCGCTGACGTGCATGGATGACCCTCAGATTTCGTCGATGAACATTGCCAGCACGCTTTTCAACCGGTCATGCCGTGCTTGGGCAAACTTGCGTCCGGTCCCTGTCTGGAAACCGTCCGCCAGTTTGAACAGCTTTGTCTCGAAATGGTCAATGGCGAAGCGTTTGTCATCGAGCGGCCGCTCGGCCGCCAGCGGATCGAACGGATCATAGAGGCCGGAGCCGAGCCGCCCGGCAATGTAGAAACAGCGCGCCGCCCCGACCATGCCGATGGCATCCAGCCGGTCGGCGTCCTGCAGGATTTTCGCCTCCAGCGTTTCAGGCGGCAGGTTGGCGGAGAAGCTATGCGTGGTGATGGCATGCGCTGCGGACGCGATGTCCTCTTGCGCCCATCCGAGCTGCCGCAGAATGCCCGCGGCCTTTTCGGCGGCCAGCCGCGATGCCTGCGCGCGATGCGGCGAATTCTTCTCCACGGCAACGCAATCATGCAGCAGCACCGCGGCGGCGAGAATGCGCGCATTGCCGCCTTCTTCGGACTGGATGGCCATGGCGTTGCGGAAGACGCGCAGAATATGGGCAATATCGTGCGAGCCGTCGTCGCCATCGGCGGCATGGGGGATCAGATCCGCAGCCAGGGCTTCGAACGGGGCAAAGGCCCGCGCCATCTTGTGGATATCCATGATCGTATTCGCTCCGGATTGATCTTTCGGCAGGGTCTCCTCCCAGAGCATGTCGCACAAAAACACGCAGCCGCCCTGCAATAACGGCGCGCAGCAATGAAGGACCTGAAACTCTGGAGCGAATCTGAGAGATCGCGTCGGAATTTTAGCGAGCGAAGGGATTCGCTGCAATCATTCCGTCGCTTTCTTTCGCGTCAGGATCTTCTGGTAGAACAGGCCGATTCCGATCAGCACGGCGCCGAGGCCGATGAAGGAGAGGGCGCGCAGGAAGCCTTCGAGGTGCGCCATGTCGATGAGGAAGGCCTTGACGACGGCAATGGAAACCAGTGCCGCCGAGGCGATGCGCAGGCTGCGTGCCTCGAAGCGGGTGCCGAGTCCGAGAAGGGCGATGCCGATCAGCAGCCAGACGACGGAATAGGAATAGAGTTCGCCCTGGATGAAGCCGTTCCAGAAGGGAATATATTCGCCTTGCCAGAAACGGCGCACCGACAACGTCGCCCAGGCGAAAGCCATCACGGCCGCCGCCAGGGCCAGCATGGCGACATAGGGCAGCGGCCGTCGATTGCGCGCATAGAGCGCCAGCCCGCCGTAGGCAATCGCCGGCAGGAGATAGGCGAGCAGCAGCAGATTGAAGAGAGGAATGCGCCCCGTGCTCTCGCCCGTCACGAACGGGTTCAGTCCCAACACATGCAGGGCAAGGATCATGGCGACGGAGGCAGCCCCCAGCGCCATGCCGCCGTAGCGGAAGACGGGGCTTGCCGCACTGAGATCGAGCGCCATCAGCGTTGCGGAGGCGCCGATCGCCAGCAGCGTATAGATCGATTGTTCGCCGAGCGTCGGAGCGGCATCATTCAGGACGCCCCCGTTCATGGCATGACGCACGAGGATGGCGATGGTCAGCAGCACGAGGAAGCAGGCAAGTGCCTGCAAGGCGTTGCGCAGCCGCAGGCTCGGCGATCGGCGGGTGATGAACGCTGCACAGACGGCGAGGGCCGCCGGTATGCCGTAACCGGCAAGCAGCATGTTGAAGACCGGTGTCGTGCCGAGACTTGCCGGATCGACGATCGTCGGCTGCCAGGCGATGCGCCCCATGGTGACGATCAATGCGGCCACCATGGCCCAGGGCAGAACGGGCCAGCTGCGCAGACGTCCCGCCAGCAGGTAAGCGATACCCAGAACAGGCAGCAGGATCGTGGCCGTGGCATGATGCGTCAGCGTATGCAGGGCGAAGACCGCTGCGGCGAAGGAGCCGGCGGCAAGAATGTTCGTCGGCAGGTTCCGCGCGTCGCTTTCGCCGCGATATTGCCACTCGGCCAGCGCGATCAGCACGATAGCCAAGCCGATGCCGTAAAGGCCATGCAGCCAGTCGAGCGTCCAGTTGCCGAAATTGACGAAGCTGATTGTGGCGATCGCCAGCGGCGTGGCGGCCATGACCAGGCACCAGAGCGCGGCATAGGGCTTCTCGTCCCTGGCGAAGCGCCTGAGAAAGAAGGCGCCGATCAGCACGAAGATGGCGCCGAGGCCGAGCAGTTCATAGACCACGCTGCTCTGCAGGCTGACGGTGCCGTCCGTAGCGCCGGGTTCGATCCCCGCGATCCAGTTGGTCAGGACGCCGGACGCACCGACGACGGCAATGGCCGCAGACAGGATCGTTGCCCAGCTTGCGTAAAGGCGGCCGGCGCCGAAGGCCGCAACGGACGCAACGATGGCCGCGAACATGAATGTCGCGTCGGCGATGGGATATCCATATTCAAGAGCGTAGGCGAGCAGGCCGAGCGACACCGTGAGCGCGCCGACCGATGCCGTCAGCGTCATGCCGAGCGGCGCTCTGGCGAGAAACGCCGCCCATTGGCCGATAGCATGCTGTGGCTGGGGCATGTCGTCGACCGGCGCCGCATCCGCTTCCCTATTCTCCCTTACGGGCTCCGGGATCGGGTAGCGTCCCGGCCAGAGGAAGATCGTGCCGCCGATCATCGCAAGCATGGAAAGCGTGACCGGCGTCAGGTCAGGGGCCGGACTGAAGGTGATGTAGAGCAGGGGCCAGAGGCTGAGCAGCCCGTTTGCAAAGGACGGCGCAATCAGCCAGTGGCGCAGGCGCGACGCCGATTGGGTCGCAAGCCAGGTGAGCGTGAGATAGCCGAAGAGAATCCAGGGCTTCGGCGAGGTCGAGGCGATAAGGGCAGGGGTTGTCATCGACGCCAGCAGGCCGAGGCCGGCGAGGGCCTGTCCGTGCAGCAGCGAGAGCCCGAGGGTGGCGAGCGAGATCAGGGCCAGCAGAACGAACGCCGTGGCGGGTCCGATGAAGCCATAGATGCCATGTGCCGCATAGGTGGAGCCGAACAGGGCAACGACGCCGGCAGCCGTCAGCACGCCGGGGATCATCGCGTTCTGGAAGGCGTTGCTCAGGACCGGCGAGGCGCGGCGGCGGATCACTTCTCCCGCGGCAACCAGCGCAAGGCCGAAGAGCGCTGCAAGGACGAGCCGGATCCCGGGGCTGAGGAGGCCGCTCTCGATCGAATATTTGACCATGAAGATTCCGCCGAGCGCCAGCGCTATGCCGCCGACCCACACGGCCCAGCGTGCGCCGATCGTGCTCTCCAGGCTTTCTTTCGCCGGGGCGGCTTCCGGGCCTGCAATCGGCGCAATCGCAATATCGTCCTCGAATGTATCGCCGATCTCGCGCGCGGCGACGGCGGGCCTGTCGACACCGGCTGCGGGAGCTTCCTCGAGCGCGGCGTGTTGCGGTTCGTCTTCGACAGGCTGTTCGGCGGCAGTAACCGTCAAATCCGTCGTGGATATCGATTCGCCCGCGTCCGCTGTCGGGATCTTGCCGGCGAGCGCGTTCTGCAGCTCCTGAACGCGCACTTCCAGCCGCTTTATCCTCTGGTTGTATCCTCGCAGCACCAGAATGCCGACAACCAGGATAACGAGCGGTAGCAATTCCATCATGTCTTCTCCGTGGACGACGCGCCGCACCATATACGAAATGCGCCGCCGGGTAAGGACAGATAGTCAGATTAGCCTATGATTCCAGGGGATTATGTCGAATTGCCTCATGCATGGTGCAGAAATAATATTAGGAAATCTGGATTTACCGATTGGAAACTATGGTTAATTGCCATTAACAATTCGTCTTTACGGACGGCGCGAAGCAGCTTAAGAGCATCTCACAGTTTAGCTCTGAATGTATTGCGTACAAACGACGTCGCATGAGGCGGCTCCTACCACAGGAGGTTTGTATGTCCCATGTTTCTTCCATATCCGCCAGCTCCTATCCGTATCGCGGCACACTTTCGCGCCTCGATTCGAATGGCGATGGCGTGCTGAGCCGTGAGGAGCGCGAAGCGGACGAGCGCCCCGGCATTCTCGAAGCCGATGACACCGAAGGCAGCGGTGCCGACGGTTCCAACAGCGCATTGGGCGGCCTGATGGCCAAGCTCATGCAATTGCCGGGTGCCGGCACGGCCTCCGGCGCCAAGTCGCAGGAAACCAACGTCGCTTTCGATCTGGATCTGCTTTCGCCGATGGATGCCTACAACAGCACCTACGGCCAGTATGACGCAGACAGCATAGCGGCCTGAGACACGCTGTTGCCTGCTGATATCGGCGGCTTGCCGGGAGACCGGCGGGCTGCGTTATCGTTTTGATATAGGCTCATTTTTCGCGATTGTCGGAACAGTCATGCCTGTCATGCGTTGGGCTTTGGCCACGCAGAACAGGGAGGGCCATTCCATGAAACGGATAATGATCGCCACGATTCTTGCTCTCGCCACAGCCATGCCGGCCGCAGCACAAAGCCAAAGCACCGCCACGGCGGATTTTGTCGGCCTCGATGGCAAGCAGGCGGGACGGGCGACACTGACCGAAGGGAAGAAGGGCGTATTGATAGAGATGGAAGTCTCCGGCATGCCGGCCAATCGCTGGGTCGCCTTTCATATTCACGAAAACAGCAGCTGCGACCATACGCATGGATTCGAATCCGCCGGCGGCCATTTCAATCCCACCAAGGCAGAGCACGGCTTTCTTGCCGCCAAGGGACCGCATGCCGGCGACATGCCCAACCAATATGTCGATCAGGACGGCAAGCTGCGCGCCCAGGTCTTCAACGGCATGGTGTCGCTGAACGGCAAGAATGGCATTCGCGGCCGCACGCTGATGATCCATGCCGAGTCCGACGACTATCGCAGCCAGCCCGTCGGCGGCGCCGGCAAGCGTCTGGCATGTGCCGTTATTCGTTAGGCGGCTCCAGGAAGCTGGACCGCTCTGGGAGCGAGGAGCGAATCGGTGATTCGGCCCGTCGGACCGCGCGGTGCCAAGCAGCGGTTGTCCCGGCTGCATGAACGCCCACCGGCAATATGATTCGACGCCTGTCAATTATGGTTAATGGTGAATTAACAACGATCTTCAGTCGGTAGGACGAAACGGTCTATCCTGCCGGCAGATGACTAAGCGTGCCGGGGTCGATTGAACACGCGATGGCATTTGCCGCAGGAGATCAGGATGAGTGGGGTTTCTTCAATTGGAAGCAGCATGACGGCTGCCTCGTACAGTCCCCTGGATAAAAATCAGGATGGTGTCGTGGATGCTCAGGAACTGCAGGAGGCCGCGCAATCCGGCCTTCTGTCAGCGAGCATTCTCAGCGACGAGGATAGCGACAGCAGCAGCGATCCCAGCGCGACGGATGTCTTTTCCGGCAATCTGGCGTCGATGCTTTTGCAGATGCAGCAGGACAGCCAGTCGGGCAGTTCCACGTCCACCGACGGCTCGTCCGACGAGTCATCCATGGACCAGCTGTTTGCCAGCCTCGATACCGATCAGGATGGCAAGATCACACAGGCCGAGTTCGTCGCCGGGCGTCCAACGGACATGAGCGAAAGCGATGCCGAGGACCTGTTCAAGAGCCTGGATACGCAGAATGCCGGCTCCCTGACCAAGGATCAGTTCGCCGAAGGTCTCGATGTCCTCAAGTCGTCGGATGCTTCCGCCGCCGACATGCTGTCACTGGAGCCGAGTTCAAGCGACAGCAACCCGGCGGATGCTGCGACGATAGCGCAGGATCAGGCAATGGACGTGTTCTTGAGCGGTATGCAGCAGAACCCGTCTTCGCTCTATCAAAACACCTATGGCCAGTATGATCCGGACCAGACGGATGGTGTCGCGGCCTGATCGCGGCAAGCGATTGTCATAAGAACGGAGATTGCGAAACGTGATCTCCGTTCTTGCGCTTTCTCGGCTTACCCGGCCAATGCCAGCGTGAAAGGGGCATTGCCGTCCGCATCCGCTCCGCGACCGATCTCCTTTACCGCGGCAATCAGGTGTCCACGGCGTCCGAGCATATCGTCGCCGATGGCGACCAGCCGTGCATTCGGCGTGGCAAAGGGCGAGCTCGTGCGCAGGCGGCGCACCAGCGTCAAATCGTCCTCCTCGGGGCAAACGGCCAGGGCCGCGATCAGTGCTGCCGCCGGTGAGCGCGAGACCCCCATCCAGCAATGAATGAGCAAAGGCGCGCTGCGATCCCAGCCGGTGGCGAAATCGATGATGGCGCGAACATGCGCCTCCTGCGGCCCGATCAGATCGCCGGTCCCGGCAAAGCTGATATCGTTCATGTTCAGCAGCAGGTGCCGGTCTGCCTTGATGACGGCCGGCCGGTGAAAGGTGTGCTCCTTGGCCATGAGGCTGATCATCTCGCAGGCGCCATGGCGAACGGCCACCTCGGCGATGCGCGCGAGCGGCGACACGACGATCCCGGTCACGCCCCGACCCTCATGGCGGCGCGCTCCGTCTCGATCGCCTCGAAGCGTTTGAGGAACAGCCGCTGCGCCTCGATTGCCGGCATGGGCTCTATCGGCAGCATCTCGCGCGTCACGTCGCGCGGCTGGCCGAAGAACTTGCGCGCTTCCGCAGGCGTGAAACCCGCCAGCAGCGTCGCCTCGAAATAGGCCGAAATCGTATCGGCCTTCTTGATCTTTTCCTTGAGCTTCGGCGCGCAATGCGGGGGCAGGGCGAAGCGGCGGTAGATTGCCGCTTCGAGCCGCTTCTCCACGACCTTGTAGTCGCCGCCGACGACCGACTTGAACGGCGAGATCATGTCGCCGATCACATATTCCGGTGCATCGTGCAGCAGTGCGGCGAGCAATTCGTCGGGCGTCGCCGGATTGAGGTGGCGGAAGATCGCTTCTACCACGAGACTGTGCTGCGCCACCGAAAAGGCATGGTCGCCCGAAGTCTGTCCGTTCCAGCGCGCGACGCGCGCAAGCCCGTGCGCGATGTCGCCAATCTCGACATCGAGCGGCGAGGGATCCAGCAGGTCGAGCCGTCGCCCGGATAGCATCCGCTGCCACGCGCGCGCGGTCTTGGCCGATATCATGCCGATGCCTCGTCGGCGCTGGCCGGGAAGGAGAGGCCGGACCATGACGGCAGCGACAAGGAGACTTCCACATTGCCGGCCTGTATCGTGGTTCCCCCGGCAATGGCCTCGCCCGCCCGGTCGATGCGGACGATGGCAAGGCCGAGGTCGCCTTCGGTCGAGCCGAGCGTGCCGATCGGCTTGCTGCCGACGGTCAATTCCGTGCCGGAAGCAGGAAGTCCGGCATTGCCCTTGACGATGACGACGCGCCTGCGCGCCGTGCCGCGATGATGCATGCGGGAAACCACTTCCTGCCCGACGTAGCACCCCTTGCGGAAGCCGAGGCCGCCGTTCAGATCCATCAGCAGGTCATGCGGGAACGCATCCTGCAATGCGAAATCGCGGCCCGAGACGGCCACACCGCTGGCGATCCGCAATTCGTCGTAAAGCGCGGCAGCGTCGCTCCCATGCTCGCCAGGGGTGCGCGTCAGCACAATTCCCGCCTTGGCGAAACGGCTATCTTCAGCGCCGCCGGTTACGGCATCACCCCAGGCGACCGTAACGCCGTTGAGGTCTTCCGCTGCGAAATCCACCTTGGCGCGCAGCCGGTACATGGTCAGCCGCTTGAGCAGGCCCTCACGCTGCGCCGTATCCGTCTCGATCAGAAAGCCGGGGCCGTCGCGCCAGATCATGAAGTCGAACAGGATCTTGCCTTGCGGCGTGAGCAATGCGCCAGGACGTGCCTCATCGGCGCCAAGCGACGCAAGATCGGTGGTGATGAGATTGTGTAGAAACGGTTCAGCTTCCGCGCCGGCGACACGGATGAAGGAACGCTCTTTCAGGAATACGGCTGGCATGATGAATCCGCTGATTTGGGCTATCACGCAGAGGTAGGGCCTTCAGCGGGGAACCGCAAGTTCCCCTGCCGGATCATTCGCCGGAGGTGAAGAATTTCCAGCGGCCGTCCGGCGTAATGCCGACGCGATAGAAATTATAGCCGCCGAATTCCAGCATGTCGGCGTAGTCGCCCGCCGTCACGATGCGCATCAGATCGACCTTTTCGGGCGTCGAAAGCGTCTTGATGTCCTTCTCGGCGAAATAGGGCCAGACATAGACCTCGTCGGGGGTTCCCTGGCCGACATGGGCAAAGCCGGTCGACATGATATCGAGCAGGATGGAGAGGATTTCTATGCCGTCGGGATCGCCCGAGAGGTCGTGCAGGGTCTTGATCGGGTCTTCGCCGGGATCGTCGGCCGTGACCTGGGTCTGCTTGAGACCGGCGCCGATGTTCATCAGCGGGCGAAGGCGCTCGAGATCGCCGGAAGCCGCGGCTTCCACGATCGCCGCGCGCAGCTTTCGCACCGGCTCCGGTGCCTTGTCGATGTCGAAGAGGAATTCGGTCGATTTATTCGTGTTCGAGGCGTCGCCGCTGCTCTGGCCTGCTTGCTTGTTGATCAGCGGATCGGGCATCGGCAGCGTATTGTTGGAAGGGGCCTCCAGCGCCTGCTCGATCGGCTTCTCATCCTTTTGCTGCGCGGATTGTGCTGCGCTCTTGGCCTGCGGGTTGAGCTGGGAGAAGGCAAGGGCGGGCAATGGCGAAACGGTGCTGGCCAAAGCCAAGGTTACGGCAGCAAACGAGGCAATGGAACAGGAAAGCGCATTGCCTGGAAACATACGCATGGCAATCTCTGATTGTTATTGCAGGGTTCGGTTTGGAGAGAATTCACCCGCGAGCATGCGTTCGCGCAGCGATTCGAGCAAGGCTTCCGCGCCCTGCTCGCCCTGAATGCGGATCGTCTCGCGAATCGCATGGGCAATAGCTGCATCGGCGATGATTTCCGGTTCGATACCGTCCGCCATGCCATCGGCCCAAGCTTCGTTCTGGTATTCCAGCGCTGCCTGCATCTTCTCATGGACGATCATGTCGTCGATTTCGTTCAGGCTGGTTTCCATTGTTTCTTTCCTCGAGACGTTCATGTCCTTACCACTTGCTTAACAACTTTATCAGCCTTTTCTCAAAACGACACGGCTCGCTACGAAAAGGGGTTAATAAATCGTCAATTTCCAAAGCGCGCGGTGATTTCTGTCGCCAGTGTTGCACCTTCGTTACGGTATTGCTCTTCCGCGGCCAGAGCCTGCGTCGTGCAATTCGTGTAAACCGATGCGAAGGACCGATATCCACGGTTGAATGCGGCTGTCAGCCTTTCCTTGCGTTCCGGCTCGCTCTTGGTTTCCGTATCCAGCAGCTGCTGCATGTCGCCCCGCCAGCCGTCTTCCCGCGTCGGGTTGCAGAGATTGCGCAAATAGTCGATGGACCCGAGAATTTCAGCAAGCCGGGAAAGCTGCTGGTCGTAGGGTGTTGGTAGTTCCGCATTGCCGCCGCCGGGCGCCTGCACGGGCGGCGCGCTTGCCGCCGGCTGCGCCGCAGCGGGAAAAGCTGCGGCGAGCGCCATGCAAATCAGAAGCGGTCGGCCGGGGCGGTTATGAATCATGTAACCATGTTGAACGAACAAGCATGACGGGAACAAGGCGCGGCAGGTGGTTTCCACCCCGATATTGTTCAGCATCGTTAATATCGCGGCCCGGCTAGGGTCTCGCGGCCGCAAGTCGTTCCACGCATTCGAGCACGCTGGCGGGGGCGGGCAGGGCGCGCACCTCTTCGAGCGTGTACCAGCCGACGGCGGCCGCATCGTCGGCGGCTTCCGCGACCGCATCCTCATCGGCATCCACGAGAAAGACCGAGAGCAGGAAATGGCTCGTCAGCGTTCCGTCCGACGCGTGGGAGCGCAGATCGTAGGTCTCGAACAGTCGCGGGTTGCGGGCGGTTATGCCGGTTTCCTCCTTGAATTCGCGCAGCGCCGCATCCGCCGGCGTTTCGCCTTCCTCGGCACGCCCTCCCGGAAAGGCATACATGTCCGCGGATGGCGGATTGCTGCGCAATACCAGCAGGAAGCGGCCGTTGCGTTCGAGAATGGCGGAGGAGGCTGGACGAGGAATGGAGGTCATGGATCGCTTTGCATTCGAATGAAGAGATTTACGGCGCTGGCGGGAGATCGCCAGCCTCTCACCTCTACAGGAATCGGCTCTTGCTGTCCTTCATGAAAGCCCCTTAATTCGATGTCGACGCGCGCGCCGATCCCGGTGCGTCGGATACTGGGTGAAAACGAGTGATCTACGGACTTTATGCATTGGCGGCGCTGGCCGAAATTGCCGGCTGCTTTGCATTCTGGGCATGGCTCCGTTTGGCAAAGTCGGCCTGGTGGCTCGCGCCCGGCCTGCTCTCGCTGGCGCTTTTTGCCTGGCTGCTCGCCCTGGTGCCGAGCGAGGCGGCGGGGCGCACCTTTGCTGCCTATGGCGGCGTCTATATCGTCGCCTCCATCCTCTGGCTCTGGCTGGCCGAAGGGCGTCTGCCGGACCGCTGGGATATTTCCGGCGCGGTCATCTGCCTTGCCGGCGCAGGGATCATTCTCTTTGGTCCACGCGGCTGATCTTGAACTTGACCCGCCCGCTTGAGGGTGCAAAACAGAGCCTATGTGCGGACGCTTCGCTTTGACATCGACACCGGACTACGTGGGCGAAGCGCTCGGCGTGGTGATGAACGAGGGTTTTCCGGCGCGCTACAATATCGCGCCGACGCAACCGATCCTTGTGATCGTCGCGGGCGACAGGCAGTTGCCCGGCAGCAACCTGCCGGATCGCCGCGCGCTGCTCGTGCGCTGGGGTTTTACGCCCTCCTGGGTGAAGGATCCGAATGAATTCCCGCTGCTGATCAACGCGCGGGCGGAAACGGCGATCGGCAAGGCCTCTTTTCGCGCCGCCATGCGCCATCGACGCATCCTCGTTCCGGCATCCGGCTTTTACGAATGGCACCGCCCGTCGAAGGAAAGCGGCGAGAAGCCGCAAGGCTATTGGATCCGCCCACGCAGCGGCGGCGTCATCGCCTTTGCCGGATTGATGGAAACATGGTCGTCGCCCGACGGTTCGGAAGTCGATACCGGCGCGATCCTGACGACGGCGGCCAACAGCGCCATTCGATCGATCCACGATCGCATGCCCGTCGTCATCAAGCCGAAAGATTTTGCCCGCTGGCTCGATTGCAAGACGCAGGAACCGCGCGATGTCCTCGATCTGATGGTGCCGGTCCAGGAGGACTTTTTCGAGGCTATCCCGGTTTCGGATCGCGTCAACAAGGTCGCGAACATGGGGCCGGACGTACAGACGCCCGTAACGCTCGATCCGGTCAGGAAGCCGCCGAAGAAGCCCGACCCCGAGGATGGCCAGCTGAGCCTTCTCTAAGCGGCCGCCATTCGGCGGCCAGCGACCGAACATGTTGCCGGCCTTCGCAATCGGCCGGACGGCAATCTCAGGCGATCTTCTTCTTGAGAGGCTTGGTCTTCAGCATCAGATGGGCAGCAAGAACGGCCTTCAGGCCCAGCGGACGATAATGCTTGCTGGGGTCGATCTTTGCCTGCGGTTGTGCCGCCTGTTCTTTCTTCTGGGTCATGTTTCACTCCTCACCATGCTCCCCCGGAGCATTTCCCGGCTCAATGTCGAGTAGTGCTTTTTGTCGTAAATCATGACAAATCGAAGGCGTTTTCCAATCAGCTTTTATGAACAACGACCATATTTCGAGAGATTAGCGCCGAATCCTCGTGTAGATTCCGCACTGCCACAACGTTGGAATTCACTGAAAAGCCGGGTCGAAGCAGCCGCCAAATCAACCCGCAATCGAGCGCCATGTCCCTGATTGACAAGGGAGACCTGCAGACCAGCGGTTGCAGCGGCGCGACTGAAAGCCGATCGGAAAGCGGCTGGAGCAATTCCGGGAAAAGTGGATAGCGGTTTCCGTCCGGAATTGCGTGAAGACGAAAGTATGGAGCGCTTTCGCGATTCGAGGAAAAGCGGAGTCGCTCTAGATATGCCGGCCGATATCGTCGTTGGAATCGTCCACATCCGGATCGCCGGGGCCGTTGATGGTGTAGGTGCCGTATTTTCTGGCCCAGGACCGCGCGCCAAGGGGCAGGGACAGAAGATAGATGACGACGGTCACGACCATGACATGCCATGTATAGCTCATCAGCAGCGCCACGTAGACGACGATGCCGAGCATGATCGGCAGAACCAGATCGCGCCTGACCCGGCTGCTCTCCGATTTGCCGGACCAGACCGGCAGGCGGCTGACCAGCAGGAAAGCGATGAGGACCGTGTAGCCGGCGCCCCAATAGGCGAAGGTGCGGTCCGGCGTCAGGCCGAGAAAGCCGAGATAGACGGGCAGCAGCACCAGCATGGCGCCGGCGGGCGCGGGCACCCCGACGAAATATTCCGATTGCCAGGAAGCCTTGTGTTCGCGCTCGGCCATGACGTTGAAGCGGGCGAGCCTCAGCCCGGCGGCGATCGTGTAGATCAGAGCTGCAATCCAGCCAAGCGAACGGGCCTGGTCGAGCAGGAAGACGTAGACGACGAGCGCCGGCGCGACGCCGAAATTGACGATATCGGCCAGCGAATCCATCTGTGCGCCGAATTTCGAGGTGGCCTTCATCAGCCGCGCCACGCGCCCGTCGATACCGTCGAGAAAGGCGGCGACCAGCACGGCGACGACGGCCAGCTCGTAGCGGTTTTCGAAAGCGAGACGAATGCCCGTCAGGCCCGCGCAGATCGCCAGCACGGTGATCATGTTGGGTACGATCAGCCGCAGGGGGATTTCCCGAAGGCGCGGTCCACGCGCTTCGTCGTTGGGCCCATGCGGCTCGAAAGGCGGAAAAGGCGTCTTCATCTCGCTCGTGTTCCTAGAGTTCAGCTACGGCGGCTAACGGTCGGGCCCTTTGCCGAGCCGAATTCGGCAATGACGGTTTCGCCGGCGATCGCCCGCTGGCCGATGGCAACCCGCGGAGACGCACCCTCGGGCAGGAAGATATCGAGGCGCGAACCGAAGCGGATCAGGCCGATGCGCTCGCCGGCGTCCAGCGGCTCGTTCGGGTTGACGAAGCAAAGGATGCGGCGGGCGACCAGGCCGGCGATCTGCACGACGCCGATTTCGCCGTGCTTGGTCTCGATGACGAGGCCGTTGCGCTCGTTCTGTTCGCTGGCCTTGTCGAGCTCGGCATTGAGGAAGCTGCCCTGGCGGTAGGCGATGTTGGTAATGCGGCCGCGCATCGGCGAGCGGTTCACATGGCAGTCGAACACGTTCATGAAGATCGAGATGCGCAGCATCGGCAGGCTGCCGAGATTGAGCTCCGCCGGTGGCGTCACCATCTGCACGCCTGAAACCTTGCCGTCTGCCGGCGATATCGCCAGATCGTCGTCCTGCGGCGTCATGCGCTCCGGGTCGCGGAAGAAATAGGCACACCAGAGCGTGAAGATCAGGCCGATCCAGAACAGCGGCTTGAAGATCCAGCCCAGCACCAGCGACGCGACGAAGAAACCTGCAACGAAGGGATAGCCTTCCTTGTGCACCGGAACGATGACGTTGCGTACGCTGTTCAACAAGCTCATCTATGGCCTACTCCGTTGGGGCAGCCTCACCGAAACCGGGTCGCGATCGCCGGACGAGATCATGCCAGTGAAAAGAACGAGAACAAGATAAGCGGTCTTGCTCTTATTACCAGTCGACGGTGACTACAGGCAAACTCCGCCGCGGGCAATGCTTTCGCACACTCGCCCCCAGCGCAATCCGCAAGGTGGCAGGATGTCGATGAACGCTTGCATTGAAAAGTGCGGCCTTTGAAAACTCATGATTGCACAACGAAAAGGCCGCCGGGCGGCGGCCTTGCGTGTCTGCGACGATCGGGCGGAGGTTCAGAGGCCGAGAGCGGCGCGAAGCTCGGCCTTGGCGTCTTCATATTCGCTCTTGTAGTCGTCATGCGTCATGATGGTCTGCGCGATGACGGTGCCGGCGATGCGGCCGGCTTCGATATCGGAGGCATAGTGGATGCCGCCGACCACGCGGTTATGGCCGTATTCCCAGGCGCGAGCCATGATGGCAGCGCGCTTTTCCGGCACCATGTTCGACAGCACGATGCCCATCAGCGTGCCGAGCGTGGTATGGCCGGACGGATAGGAGCCGGACTTGGAGAGCGGCACGATGGGCTTCACCAGATCGCTGTAGAGATGCGGACGCGGGCGCTTCCAGACATCCTTGGCCGGATCGACGACAGCGCCTTCGGTCTCGACGATGCGATCGAAGAACGCCGAGAACTTCGGCAGGTTTTCCTTGGTGAATTTCGGATTGTCGACGACGTCGGAGAAGCGCCATACGTTCTCTTCCGCATCCGCGACGGCCCGGGCCGCCATCTCAGGCGTGCGTGTGACCTGGATCGTCAGGATTTCGGCGAGTTCGGCCTTCATCTGCATGGAATCATTGGCGGGTGGCGGCGGCAGGAGGTCGAGAAGATTGACCTCCCTGGCGTCGGTAAACGGCTTGGCGTCGTCGGCAAAGACCGGCGAGGCAAGACCGACGACCAGCAGCAGCGTTAAGGCTTTGGCAAAAGCGCGCATGTGGGGGCTCCCTTTGAATTCGGCCCCCTACCTAGCAAGCCGTCATCTCAGGCGCGTGACAACTGCCGGTGCATAATCGATGCGCCCCGACGCTTCCGAAAAGGGCCGGGAACGCCGCACCTCCCATGTTCGCGTCAGCTTGCCGGCGCCAGCCGGTTGACGACGCCGAGATCGTCGTTCTCCCGCACCTGCTTCAGATGCTCCTCGGCTTGCGTCGCCTCGCGCTGGCGGCTCCACATGGAGGCATAGAGCCCGTTCTGCGCCAGCAGGCCGGCATGCGTGCCGCGTTCGGCGATCACGCCGCTTTTCAGCACGATGATCTCGTCCGCGCCGATCACGGTCGAAAGCCGGTGGGCGATGACCAGCGTCGTGCGGTTCTTGGAAACGATGTCGAGGGCCGCCTGAATTTCGCGCTCGGTCGTCGTATCGAGCGCCGAGGTCGCCTCATCGAGGATCAGCACCGGCGGGGCTTTCAGAACGGTGCGGGCGATGGCAACGCGCTGCTTCTCGCCGCCCGACAATTTGAGGCCGCGTTCGCCGACCTTGGTGTCGAACCCCTCCGGCAGATGGCTGATGAACTCGCCGATCTGGGCGATTTCGGCCGCCGCCGTCACCTCGGCGTCGCTCGCATCCGGCCGTCCGTAGCGGATATTGTAGGCGATGGTGTCGTTGAAGAGCACGGTGTCCTGCGGCACCATGCCGATGACCTTGCGCAGGCTCTTCTGCGTCACGCTATGCAAATCCTGGCCATCGATGGTGATGGAGCCGCTCTGCACGTCGTAGAAGCGGTAGAGCAGGCGCGACAGCGTCGATTTTCCGGCGCCCGAAGGCCCGACAACGGCCACCGTCTTGCCCGCCGGCACTTCGAAGGAAATGCCCTTGAGGATCGGCCGTGCCGGATCGTAGGCGAAATGCACGTCCTTGAACGAGATCGCTCCCTTGTCGATGACAAGTTCCCTGGCGTCGGGTGCATCGACCACCTCGGGCTTGACTTCGAGCAAATCGAACATTTCTTCGATATCGGTCAGACCCTGGCGTATTTCGCGATAGACGAAACCGATGAAGTTCAGCGGCACCGAGAGTTGCAGCAGCATGGCGTTGATGAAGACGAAATCGCCGACCGTCTGGTGGCCGTTGAGGACCGACCAGCCGGAAATCACCATCATGACGGTCGTGCCGAGGCCGAAGATCACGCCCTGGCCGAAATTCAGCCAGCCGAGCGACGTCCAGACGCTGGTGGCGGCCTTCTCGTAGCGCGCCATCGACTGATCGAAGCGCTTGGCCTCCATTTCCTCGTTGCCGAAATATTTGACGGTTTCGAAGTTCAGGAGCGAATCGATCGCCTTCGTGTTGGCGTCGGTGTCGCTGTCGTTCATCGTCCGGCGGATGGAAATGCGCCAGTCGCTCGCCTTCACGGTGAACCAGATGTAGAGACAGACGGTGACGGCCGTGACGGCGAGATAGGAGAAGCCATAGCCGCGCCAGAAGATGATGGCGGTCAACAGGAATTCGATGAAGGTCGGAAACGTGTTGAGGATGGTGAAGCGGACAATGGTCTCGATGCCCTTGGTGCCGCGCTCGATGATGCGCGAGAGACCGCCGGTCTTGCGCTCCAGATGGAAGCGCAGCGACAGTTCATGCATATGCACGAACGTCTTGTAGGCAAGTTGGCGCACCGCATATTGGCCGACGCTGGCAAACAGCGCGTCGCGCAGCTGGTTGAGGCCGAGCTGGATCAGCCGCGTCAGGTTCGTGGCGACGATCAATGCGATGGCGCCCACCATGAAGGCCGGCAGGATACCCTGCATGTCGAGCTTGCCGTTCAGCGCATCGACGGACCATTTGAAGAAATAGGGGACCAGCAGCAGCACGAATTTCGAAACCAGCAGGAAGACCGTGGCCCAGACCACCCGCATCTTCAGGTCGAGGCGCCCGCCCGGCCACATATACGGCCAGAGATTGACCAGCGTATTCAATGGATTGCTGGAATCCGCCGATATGGTTTTCTTGCGGTCTGCCATGTTCGTCTCCGGCGAAGAATTGAAACAGCCGGGCGCTGACAACCATTGCGCAGCCGGCTGGGAAGCCTTCGCGGGCAAGGGCATGGCCGGTGCGCGAAAGCGATGAGGGTCGCGCGACGCTTATACTATTTTTATCTCGTATAAAAGCATCGGCCGGACGTTGGTTGCGTCCGGCCGCTGTCTATCATCATCGAGGATCGGCAATCAGCTTGGAGCACGATGCCGAAAAGGATGAGCGGCTTTCGGATGACATCGTGCCCTGCTGTTTTGCGTCCGGCATGGATTCAGATTTCAGATCGGTTCGACCTGAAATCATCCGATTCTAGAGGTGCTCGCCCGAAAGCCGCTTGCGGTGCAGTTCCTCCGCATTCGGCAGCGCGTCCTTCGGCAGACCAAAGACCTGTCCCGGCAGGATGCGGTCCGGATTGTTGATCTTGTCCTCATTGGCCAGGTAGATGGTCGTGTAGCGTACGCCGGCTCCGTAGACGCGGCGCGAGATCTGCCAAAGCGTATCGCCGCGACGGATGATGACGGCATTGGTATCCTGCGACAGCGGCGGCTGCTCGAGAGTCTTCGGGACGCTGCCGTTGGATGAAACCTCGGCATTCGGCTGTGCCGGCGCCGCCTGGACGGGCGCTGTAATGACGGCGATCATCTGTTCGAGGCCAGGCAGTGCGGCACCGACCGATTTCGGATCCTTCGGCAGTGCCTGCAAAGCGGTCAGCGCCTTGAGAGCGGCGTTGGAGGCCTCTGCAGCGGCTTTTTTGAGCTCCGCACTGGCGGTAATGGCGGGGCGGAATTCCGAAAGCGATTTCAGAGCTATTTCCGTTCCGGAGCGGGCGGCGGCGAGCTGTTCCGCGTTCGGCTGCTTGCCGTCGGTAAACAGACCCTTTAGCAGGGCGAAAGCCTTGCCGGCGCCTTCCCTGAGCTTGGCAAGTTCGCCTTCGTCGAGCGGCACCATGCTTGTGGCGGCCGACTGGCTCTGGCTGCCGCCTGCGGTCGGCGTCTGCGCCGCGACCGTCACCTGATTGCCCTCGGGGCGGGTGAAGTTGACGCTGGCGCGCACGATGACCTTGCCGGCTTCGTCGAGCACGTCGACGCGAATCTTGTGATCGCCGACGGCAAGCGGCATCTGCCCGTCGACCACGAAATGGCCATCGGCGCCGGCGGCGTTTTCGCCGATAAGCTTGTCGTCGGCATAGGCACGCACTTTGACGTTCGGCTTGGTGGTGCCCGCCACGAAGATATGATCGTTTTCGATTTCGACGGCATTGACCATGACATCAGGCTCGGCATCCGTCTTCGCGGCCGGTGGCGTCGTGCCGGCGGCCGGGTTGGCGGATGCGACGACTGTGCCGTCCTGCTGCGGCCTGGCATCCGCCGGGCTGTCAGTCGTCTTGCCCTGCTGCGCATCGGTTGCCGGCGCGTTGGTCTCGGCCGAGGCCACGCGGCCCTGCTTGGCCGAGGGCGCGGTAATGATGCGGCTGGCGGTGCCCGGCTTGGAAACCATGGCGAGAAGCTGTGTCGAATCGTCCTTCGGCACGGAGACGGTGGCCACTTCCTCGGAGGTGGAAACTTTGCCGTCCTTGCCGGTCGCGCGCAGCACCAGCTCGTGGTCGCCGGGCGGCAGCGGGTTGTCGAGCACGGCGGCGAAGTCGCCGCTCGGACCGACATTCGTCGTCGTGACGACCTTTTCGCCGTCGATGATCTCCAGCTTGGCGTTCGGCTCGGCCGAGCCGGCGATGACGGTGGAGCCGTCCGGCTCGACGCGCAGCACGTCGAATGACGGGACTTGAGGCTTGGCAGCCGCATCGGTCTCGGCGGCCGGCTGGCCCGTCAGTGCGGCGAGAGCCTTGTCGATGGCAGCGCCGGCATCGGCGGCGTTGTCGGGGAGGGACTGGATGATGGCGAGCGCCTTGCCGGCACCGTCCTGCGCCTTCTTCACGAGCCCTGTCGTCGTCGCGTCGATGCCCTCCGGCAGCGCGAAGCCGACGATCGACTGAAGCGCGGTGATCGCCTTCGTCTTCGCAGCCGCGAAGACATCCTGTGCCGGTGCGCCGCCATCCATGAACAGTGCCTTGAGATCGGCGAGCGAAGCCGTTGCGGAGCCCGTCAGATCGGTCAGCTTCTTGGTGAGGTCGGCAGCGTTGACGGCGGTCGATACGGCATTCTGCGTGGCTTCGGTCGCGTTCTGGGCGGTGTCGCCGGCCTTCTGCGCGTTTTCGTCGATCGTATTCTTCACCGTGTTGCTGGCCTGATTGACGGCATTGCCGATCGGGTTTTTGTCTCCGTTGATGCGCGGCATCACGAAAAAGACCATCAACAGGGTCGCAACCACCAACACCAACAGAGCCAGCCAACCGGCACGGTTCTTCATCATCATTTATCTCCACGCGGCGAAGTCGTCGCAACTCCTGAAATTGCTAGCGATTTCGCCTGCTTTTACAAGCTTTCTCAGCCATTTTCGCATGTCCCGACACAAGTTTTCCTTTGAAAAATCTTGACTGAGCATCTGCAGCATAGTTGTTTGCATCCATGACCGACGATTCTGCGCCAATTCGATCCATCTGCGTTTATTGCGGCTCACGGCCGGGGCGCGATCCCTCCCATATGGCTGCGGGCCGCGAACTGGGCAAAAGCATTGCCGAAAACGGCCTGCGCCTGATCTATGGCGGCGGAACGAAGGGTATCATGGGCGCTGTCGCAAGCGGCGTGCTGTCGCACGGCGGTCAGGTCACCGGCATCATTCCGGAGTTTCTGGTCGATATGGAAGCGACGCGCCATTCGCTCGGTCAGCTCGACGAACTCATCATAACGCCGGACATGCATACGCGCAAACATGGCATGTTCGAGCGCGCCGACGCCTTCGTCGCATTGCCGGGCGGCATCGGCACGCTGGAAGAAATCGTCGAGATCATGACCTGGGGCCAGCTCGGGCGCCACGAAAAGCCGATGGTGTTTGCCAACATCAACGGCTTCTGGGACCCGATGATGGAACTGATCCGCCACATGACCGGAGAGGGCTTCGTCCATACAAGCCATCGCGTCCAGCCCCTCGTCATCGACAGGGTGGCCGATATCATTCCGGCCATCCGCAAGCATGCCGCCGAGACGCGCGGCGATCGCGGCGGCGAAGAGGCCGTCATTTCGAAGCTGTAATTCGCGGTTTGCCGAGCGTATTCAGGCTGTCAGCGCCCTCTGCTCTGATTGAGCATCGACCAGCTGTAGAGCGCGAGACCGGCCCAGATCAGCGAGAAAGCGATCAGCTGCGTCGTGTCGAAAGGCTCCTTGAACAGGAAGACGGCAATCAGGAAAACCATCGTCGGCACGATGTACTGCATGATGCCCAGGGTCGACATCTTGAGGAGCTTGGCGCCATTCGCAAAGATCATCAGCGGCAGCGCCGTCACCAGCCCGCAGCCGAGCAGTAGTGCGGTGTCCGCAAGGCCGGTCTGATAGAAGTGACCTTCGCCACGCGCTTCGAGATAGATGATGTAAAGCGTCGCCGGAATGCAGAGCAGCAGCACCTCGATGAAGAATCCCTGATTGGCGCCGACAGGCAGCGTCTTGCGGAAAAAGGCGTAGAAGCCCCAGGAGAAGGTCAGAGATAGCGCGACCCAGGGCAGGGTGCCGGCCTCGATGGTCAGGATGATGACGGCAATCGCCGCCAGACAGATCGCGATGATCTGCGTCGGCGCCAGCTTTTCCTTGAGCAGGATGGCTCCGAGCGCGATGCTGAACAGCGGATTGATGAAATAGCCGAGCGCCGCGTCGAGCGAATGGCCGGCGCCGATGGCCCAGACGTAAGTCCCCCAGTTGATCGTGACCAGCGTCGCCGTCAGCGAAGCCATGGCGACCGTTCGCGGATTGCGCAGCGCCACTTTCACGTCGCCCATGCGGCCGAGCGCCAGCAGGACGATGCCGGCCACCGGAACGGACCAGAAGATGCGGTGGGCAATGACCTCGAAAGCCGGAATGTGCGCGAGGGCTTTCATATAGAGCGGCAGAATGCCCCAGAAGAGATAGGCCGTCATCGCGAAGCCGAAGCCGCGGATGGCGCCGTTGGTCCCGCTTTCCGGTTTGACCGTATCGATGGCCATGAATTTCCCCGTCATCCCCTGGTTATTCGACAGGGGATTACTCCAATGCGCGGCGCGTGGCTAATTCATTTCCTTGACGGCACCGTCAAGCTTTTTGATGGGCGGCGGATCACTCCGCCGCGATCTTGCCTGCCATATGCCGGTTCTTCATCAGCTTGTAGATGACGGAATCCATCAGCGCCTGAAACGACGCGTCGATGATGTTTTCCGACACGCCGACCGTCCACCAGCGCACGCCGCTGCTGTCGGTGGACTCGATCAGGACGCGGGTGATGGCCTCGGTGCCGCCGTTGAGGATACGCACCTTGAAGTCGGCCAGTTCCAGATCGTCGATCTCATGCTGGTACTTGCCGAAATTCTTGCGCAGTGCCAGGTCGAGCGCATTGACCGGGCCATCGCCTTCGGCGACCGACATGATGGTCTGGCCGTCGATGATGATCTTCACCACCGCTTCCGAGACGATCTTTACCCGGCCGTGGGAATCGAAGCGGCGCTCGACCATCACGCGAAATCCGTCGATCGCGAAGAATTCCGGAATGGTGCCGAGCGTGCGGCGGGCCAGCAGCTCGAAACTCGCATCCGCCCCTTCGTAAGCGTAGCCTGTCGCTTCGCGCTCCTTGACGATCTGGATCAGCCGGTCGAGCTTGGGATCGTCCTTGCCCACTTCGATGCCGCGCCGCTTCAGGGCGTTGGTGAAGTTCGACTTGCCGCCCTGATCGGAGACCATGACCTTGCGGAAATTGCCGACGCTTTCCGGCGGCACATGTTCGTATGTACGGGGGTCCTTCAGCAACGCCGAGGCGTGGATGCCAGCCTTGGTTGCGAAGGCCGAGGCGCCGACATAGGGGGCCTGATGGTCGGGCGAGCGGTTCAGCAATTCGTCGAAAGCGTGCGAAAGGCGCGTGAGGCCGACCAGCCGATCGGCGTCGATCGTCGTTTCGAAGCGCTCGCTATAGGCTCTTTTCAGCGCCAGCGTCGGGATCAGCGTCACCAGATTGGCGTTGCCGCAGCGCTCGCCGATGCCATTCAGCGTCCCCTGGATCTGCCGGACGCCGGCCTCGACCGCGGCGAGCGAATTGGCGACCGCCTGTCCGGTGTCGTTGTGGGCATGGATGCCAAGACAGTGCCCCGGAACGCCGCAGGCAATGACGGCTTCGACGATGGCGCGGACCTCGGGCGGCTGTGTGCCGCCATTGGTATCGCAGAGCACGACCCAGCGTGCGCCGGCATTATGGGCCGTCTTGGCGCAGGCAAGCGCATAGGCCGGATTGGCCTTGTAGCCGTCGAAGAAATGCTCGCAGTCGACCAGGGCCTCCTTGCCTGCGTTGACCGCAGCCTTGACGCTCTCGGCGATGCTTTCGAGGTTCTCTTCATTGGTACAGCCAAGCGCCACCTTGACGTGGTAGTCCCAACTCTTGGCCACGAAACAGATCGCATCGGATTTCGCCTGGAGGAGGCTGGCAAGGCCGGGGTCGTTGGAAGCGGAGACTCCGGCACGCTTGGTCATGCCGAAGGCGACGAAGGAGGCCGATTTCGTCCGTTTCTCCTCGAAGAAAGCCGTATCGGTCGGGTTGGCTCCGGGATATCCGCCCTCGACGTAATCCAGGCCGAACTCGTCCAGCATGGTCGCAATGGCAATCTTGTCCTCGACGGAAAAATCGATGCCGGGCGTCTGCTGCCCGTCGCGGAGCGTCGTGTCGAAGAGGTGGATTTTTTCGCGTGTCATACTGTTTCCTCCGGCGAACCGGTTTGAGAATGGGGCCCGGCTCTAGGCTTTTCCTGCAAACTTGTCGGTCGCACGGATCAACCGGTCCAGGATGCCCGGTTCCGAATAGGCGTGACCGGCACCCTCGATCAGATGGAACTCCGCCTTCGGCCAGGCCTTGTGCAGCGCCCAGGCATATTTCGCCGGGCAGGGCATATCGTAGCGGCCATGAACGATGACGCCGGGAATGTCTTTCAACTTGTGAGCATCGCGCAGCAGCTGGCCTTCGTCGAGCCAGCCGGCATTGACGAAGAAATGGTTCTCGATGCGGGCGAAGGCATGCGCATATTCCGCATCGGCGAACTGGTCGCTGGTGGCGGGCTCCGGCAGCAGCGTGATCGTTTCGCCCTCCCAGATGGACCAGGCCTTGGCGGCCTCCAGCCGGGCTGCCTTATCCGGATTCGTCAGGCGGCGGTGATAGGCGAGCATCATCTCGTGCCGCTCTTCCGGCGGGATCGGAGCCACGAACCGCTCCCACTTGTCCGGAAACATTTCGGACACGCCGAACTGGTAGTACCAGTCGAGTTCGGCTTTCGTCAGCGTATAGATGCCGCGCACGACAAGCTCGGAAACGCGCTCCGGATGGGTTTCGGCATAGGCGAGCGCCAACGTCGAGCCCCAGGAGCCACCGAAAACGAGCCATTTGTCGACGCCGGCCATTTCCCGCAGCCGCTCGATATCGGCGACCAGATGCCAGGTCGTGTTGGCTTCGAGATTGGCATGCGGCGTCGACCGCCCGCAGCCGCGCTGGTCGAACAGGGTGACGTCGTAAAGCGCCGGATCGAACTGGCGGCGATGGCCCGCAGAGCTGCCGCCGCCCGGGCCGCCATGCAGGAAGACCGCCGGCTTGGCGCCTGGCGTGCCCACCCGTTCCCAATAGATCCTGTGGCCGTCTCCGACATCGAGATGGCCGGATGCGTAGGGTTCGATCTCCGGATAGAGCGTGCGCAGTACCTCGGTCATATTTTCAGCCCCTCTGCCGGCCAGACATTCGTATCGTGATCGGGATGCTGGAAGGAAATGATCTGTTCTTGGCGCGAATAGAAGTCCGGGTCCTGGTGGACCGGCTTTTCGAAGATCGTTTCCACCCAGGGCAGGCGCGAGGCATAGTTCACCTGAATCTGTGGAGCAAGATCGTCACGCTCGTCGAAGGCGCCGATGGCGATTTCGAGGCCGCCCGGATGGCGGTAGGTCAGCGGCGTGCCGCAGTTCTTGCAGAAGCCGCGGTCGATGTTGACGGAGGACTGGAAATAGGTCGGCTCGCCGCGCGTCCATTCCAGGCTGTCGTCCGGTGCCGTCACCAGCGCGGAGAAGAAGCTGCCGAACTGCTTCTGGCACATGCGGCAATGGCAGATCGACGGGCGGCCAAGCTCGCCGCGAATGCGGAACCGCACCGCGCCGCATTGGCATCCTCCGCTTCTGGTGGCTTCACTCATGGCGCTTCTCCTGTGGCCAGCTTGAGGTATCGTGATCGGGATGTTGATAGGATATGATATCAAGCACGAATGGCGCCTGCTCGGCATCCTCTTCCGTGCTATGCCCCGGCAGCAGATGCAGCCGGTCGACAAAGCCGATCTTGGCTTCCGTGCCATATTGCACGACGGGCGGCAGCTGTGAGGGATCGTCGAAAGCGCCGGCCGCGACTGCAATGCCATCGGGCGCCTCGTAGGTCAGCGGCGTGCCGCAGTCCCCGCAGAAGCCGCGCTTCACATGGTTGGACGATTGAAACACCTTCCGCTCGCCGCGCGTCCAGACAAGTTCGGCCCCGCGCGTCGAGACCAGCGGTGCGTAATAGGCGCCGAAAGCCTTCTGGCACATGCGGCAATGACAGATCGAGGCATCCTTGAGCTCGCCCCGCACCCGGAAGCGAACCGCGCCGCACTGGCAGCCGCCGGTGTAGATCGATCCGGTCATGCCTTATCCTTTCCTGCGACGATCAGGATATGCGTGCAGACATTGTCGATGTCCCGCAGAACATCATCGTTCCAGAAGCGCAGAACGGTCCAGCCGTCCGTTTCGAGACGGCGGGTGCGAATTTGGTCATAGGTTTGATCGCGGTCGTTGCCGTGCTGGGAACCATCGACCTCGACGATGAGCTTCTCTGTAGGACAGGCGAAATCGACGATATAGCCGGCGATGGGCAGCTGGCGGCGAAAGCCGAGGCCCATGAGGCGGTGGGCGCGTATTTCGTTCCAGAGACGCAATTCAGCGTCCGTCATGACCTTGCGCATGCGGCGGGCATTGTTGCGGATCTTCGTCGGGACTGGAGTGTGCGGCAAAGTACCCCCCTCTGTCGGTTCGTGACATCTCCCCCACAAGGGGGGAGATCGTTTGCGGCGAACTCTTCGCCTTCCGCCTTCTTCTGGAGTGATACGGAAGCACTCTGCTTCTGCAGGAGACGTTAGCTTTGGGTTGAGAACGTGCGGCACACTCCCCCCAATCTCCCCCCTTGTGGTGGAGATGTCACGAAAGTGACAGAGGGGGGTAACGAAGCTCACCGCTTGATCTCCCAAGTCGTAATGCGCTCGCCCGTCGCCGCATCCTTGCCGTCCTTGAGCTGGACGCCTCTTGCCGTCAGTTCGTCGCGAAGCTTGTCGGCCTCTGCGAAGTTCTTGGCTTTCAACAATTCCAGACGTTGCCGCACCTTGGCATCGATCTCGGCGACGACGGCTTCGTCGACCTCCGTCTTCTTCGGCAGCAAGCCGAGCAGATCGGCGCTGGCCGCGAAGGCGGGCAGGAGGCTGGGGTCGGCATTGGCGGCCTGCGCCAGCGCATGCAGCGCCTGAATGGCTGCAACCGTGTTGAGGTCGTCGGCAAGGGCGGCGAGCACGGTCTGATCGGGTTCCGAACCGTCAGCCTCCACCGCCGGCCATTTGGCGATCAGCCGTTCCGCTTCCTCAAGGCGCTTGACCGAAAAGTCGATCGGCTCGCGATAATGCGTCATCAGCATCGCAAGCCGCAGTACATCGCCCGGCCATGTCCGGCCGCCGAGCTTGTCGGTCTGCAGCAGTTCATGGATGGTGACGAAATTGCCTTCCGATTTCGACATCTTGCGGCCTTCGACCTGCACGAAGCCGTTGTGCATCCAGACATTCGCCATCGCGTGCGTGCCGTGCGCGCAACGCGATTGGGCGATTTCGTTTTCATGATGCGGAAAGATCAGGTCCAGACCGCCGCCGTGAATATCGAAGACGTCGCCGAGATAGCGTCCGCTCATGGCCGAGCATTCGATATGCCAGCCCGGACGGCCGCGGCCCCAGGGGCTTTCCCAGCCGGGCTCGTTCTCGTCCGATAGCTTCCACAGCACGAAATCGCCGGGGCTCTTTTTATGTTCGTCCACCGCGACGCGGGCACCGGCCTGCTGCTCGTCGAGATTGCGCTTCGAAAGCTGGCCGTAATCGGCCATCGATCTGGTATCGAACAATACTTCGCCGGCGGCGCGATAGGCATGGCCCTTGGCGATCAGCGTTTCGATGATCGCGATCATCTGCGCGATGTTATCCGTCGCCCGCGGCTGCACAGTCGGCTCCAGGCAGCCGAGCGCGGTCGTATCCTCGCGATACTGTTTCTCGGTCTTCTCCGTCACCAGGCGGATCGCCTCATTCAGCGGCAAGCCGGGATGATCCCGCAGGGCGCGCGCGTTGATCTTGTCGTCGACATCGGTGATGTTGCGGACATAGGTGACATGGCTTTCGCCATAGGTCTTTCGCAGCAGCCGGAACAGCACGTCGAAGACGATCGCCGGGCGGGCGTTGCCGATATGGGCGAAATCATAGACCGTCGGGCCGCAGACATACATGCGGACGTTATCGCGGTCGATGGGCTGGAAATCGACCTTTTCGCGCGTCAGCGTGTTGTAGAACTTCAGTTGCGGCTCGGCGCCCATGTCACTCTCCCAAGGCATAAATCCGAAAAAATACCGTCACCGGCAGGCCGGACGTTTGTCATCTTGGATTTTGGGAGACGAAAACGGCCAGGCCAGCGCAGCGCTAGCGAATAATCTTCCGGCAGATAATGCAGATAACCGTTTTCATGGGCGGCTTTATCGCGCGCCGGAGGAATTTGGTCAAGTGGGAACGCTTCCTCTCCGGTATGGAGAGGAGCTGTTTTTATTCGGGCATCCGATAGTCGACGAGCCTGTTCTCGCGCACGACGAAGAGCTTGCCGGTTTCGGTGACATCCGGCCCGACGAACGGCATGATCGCCTGTGCGACCTCGCGGGGATGCGGCAGCGTATCCGGATCTTCGCCGGGCATGGCCTGGGCACGCATGGCGGTGCGGGTCGCGCCGGGATCGATGCTGGTGATGCGCAGCGGCGTGCTCTGCGTTTCCCCGGCCCAGGTCCGCGCCAACGCCTCGACGGCGGCCTTGGATGCGGAGTAGGGACCCCAGAAAGGCCGGCAGCGATGGGCGGCTGCCGAAGACAGGATGACGGCGCGGCCGGCATCGGCACGCATGAGCAGCGGCTCGACGGAGCGGATCAGCCGCCAGGTGGCGGTGACGTTGACGGTCATCACCTTCTCGAACACTTTCGCCTCGACATGGCCGATCGGCGAAATCACCCCGAGCACGCCGGCATTGGCGACCAGGATGTCGAGCTTGCCCCAGCGTTCGAAGATCGAGGCGCCGAGCGCGTCGATGGCGTTCATATCGGCAAGGTCGAAGGGCACGAGCGTTGCCGAGCCACCGGCGGCCTTTATGGCATCATCCAGTTCCTCAAGCCCGCCGACCGTACGGGCGCAGGCGATTACATGCGCTCCGGCCTTCGCAAGCTCCAGCGCCGTGAAATAACCGATGCCGCGCGATGCGCCGGTAATGAGGGCGATCTTGTCCTTGAGATTGACGCTCATGCTGCCTTGATCCGGGTGTATGATGTGGAGAAGGAAAGGGGCAAAGCGCCCCTTTTGCCGACCGTCGCCGGGTCAGCCGTTGCTGGCGAGAACGGAAAGCTTGCGCACGTTGCTGGTGCTTTCCTTGTCGAGCAGGCGCGTCGGATAGTCACCGGTGAAATAATGATCGGTGAACTGCGGCTGCGCATTGTCTCGCGGCTCGCCGCCGACGGCCCGGTAGAGCCCGTCGATCGACAGGAATTCGAGCGAATCCGCGCCGATATAATCGCACATGGCCTTCAGGCTGCTGTATTGGTTTGCAAGCAGCTTGTCGGCATCCGGCGTGTCGATGCCGTAGAAGTCCGGATGAAAGATCATCGGGCTGGCGACGCGGATATGCACTTCGCTGGCGCCGGCCTCGCGGATCATCTGCACGATCTTCACGGAGGTCGTGCCGCGCACGATGGAATCGTCGACGAGCACGACGCGCTTGCCGGCGATGATGGCGCGGTTGGCGGAGTGCTTGAGTTTCACGCCGAAGGCGCGGATCTGCTGCGTCGGCTCGATGAAGGTGCGGCCGACATAATGGTTGCGGATGATGCCGAGCTCGAAGGGAATGCCGCTCGCCTGCGCGTAGCCGATGGCCGCCGGCGTGCCGCCATCCGGCACCGGCACGACGATGTCGGCTTCGACCGGCGCTTCCTTGGCAAGGTTGATGCCCATGTTCTTGCGCGCGACATAGACGTTGCGGCCGCCGACGACGGAATCGGGTCGGGCGAAATAGACGTATTCGAACAGGCAGAGCCGCTCGGGCCGGGAAACCTCCGGCTTGCGGGCGTCGATGGTGATCGAGCCGTCGGGCTGGATCTCGCAGATGATGACTTCGCCGTTTTCAACGTCGCGGATGTATTTAGCGCCGATGATATCGAGGGCGCAGGTTTCCGAGCAGAAGATCGGCTTGCCGTCGAGCTCGCCCATGACCAGCGGCCGGATGCCGATCGGGTCGCGGGCGGCGATCAGCTTCGTGCGCGTCATGGCGAGCATGGAGTAGCCGCCTTCCATCTGCCTGATGGCGTCGATGAAGCGATCGGAGGAGGAGGGATGCTTGGAGCGGGCGATGAGATGCAGGACGACTTCGGTGTCTGAGGTCGACTGACAGATGGCGCCGTCGGCGATCAGCTGCCGGCGCATGGTCAGGCCGTTGGTGAAATTGCCGTTGTGGGCGATGGCGATGCCGCCGACTTCCAGCTCGGCGAATAGCGGCTGGACGTTGCGCAGGATGGTTTCGCCCGTGGTCGAATAGCGCACATGACCGATCGAGCGGTCGCCGGGCAGGCGGGCAAGCGTCGCGGGGTCGGTATAGTGATCGCCGACCAGACCCATGCGCCGTTCCGAATGGAAGCGCTGACCGTCGAAGGAGACGATGCCGGCCGCTTCCTGGCCGCGATGCTGCAGGGCGTGCAGGCCGAGAGCCGTCAGCGTCGCCGCGTCCGGATGCCCGAGAATGCCGAAGACGCCGCATTCCTCATGCAGCGTGTCGCCGTCGATATCGTCCTCGATGGAAGGGGAATGGTTCATGGCTGCAGGCCTTTGCTCTCAACGTGGGCGGATCGGGGCGGCGTCACGAGTGACCATTAAAATAGCTGAAAATCCGGCCGGAAAAAATATCGGGCCGGATCTATTATTGTCACGCCGCTCAAATGGCGATTCCCGGGCGGCAGGTCAAGCCTGTAAACGCACCGTCAATTGTTTGTCTGCGGCGCAGGCGCATCGTCCGACGGCGCCGTGTCGTTCGGCGTGCCGTTGTCGCCGCCTTCCTGCGGCTGCGTCTGTTGCTGCTGGTTGGGCGCGATCTTGTTGATGATCTCCGGCGGCAGCATGGCCTGAACGTTTTCAGGAAGCGCCGACTTCAGCTTTTCGACCATCGAATCCAGGAACGGCTTGGACTTGGCGTTGTTGACCCAGTCCGGCCGGGCTGCAGGAGCCACCAGCCAGTTCCAGAAGGCCACCACGACGACCATCAAAAGCAGGCCGCGGGCGGCGCCGAAGAGGAAGCCGAGCGTCCGGTCGAGCGCACCGATGCGGCTGTCGATGATGAAATCGGCAATCCGGATGGTGATGAAGGAGATGATGATGAGCGCCAGCAGGAAGATGACGGCGGCCGAGGCGATCGTGGCGATCTTGGTATCGGCCTTGTATTGCAGGGCATAGGGAACGAGCAGCGGGTAGAGATAATAGGCGGCGACTGCAGAGCCGCCCCAGCTGACGATCGATAGAATTTCGCGCGAAAAGCCGCGAACCATGGCCAGAACGGCGGAGAAGAGAAGAACGCCGATAACAATACCGTCGAAAATCGTAATGGGCATTTATAATCCACTTCAAGACTTGCCAGACCTCATGGTCGGCATCGGCCTCAATCATGAGCCTCTTCTTCGCCAAGAACGGCTGAAGTAAGGCTCAGTCTTCGTCTTCCGCGCGCTTGAGCGCACCCTTCGATCCGGCAATGCGCGCCACCAGATCCGGCAGGCTGTCGATCTCGCTCCAGCGTCCGCCATTGACCTTCGGCAGATCGGCGGAAGCGGCAGGCAGGACGGCTGCGGAAAAACCCAGCTTCTCGGCTTCCTTGAGACGCTGGGCGGTGTGCGCAACCGGCCGGACGGCGCCCGACAGGCTGACTTCGCCGAAATAGACGCAATCGGCGGGCAGGGCAAGACCGGCCAAGGAGGAAACCAGTGCAGAAGCGACGGCAAGATCGGCAGCCGGCTCGGAAATGCGATAACCGCCGGCGATATTGAGGTAAACATCGTGCTGGCCGAGGCGCACTCCGCAATGGGCTTCCAGAACGGCGAGAATCATCGACAGTCGCGCCGAATCCCAGCCGACGATGGCGCGGCGCGGCGTGCCGAGCGATGTCGGCGCGACCAGCGCCTGCACTTCCACCAGCACCGGCCGTGTGCCCTCGATGCCGGCAAAGACGGCTGCGCCCGGCGATTTTTCGTTGCGCTCTCCGAGAAAGAGCTCGGATGGATTGGGAACGTCGCGCAAGCCGGCGTCGGACATTTCGAACACGCCGATCTCGTCGGTCGGGCCGAAGCGGTTCTTCACCGTGCGCAGGATGCGATAATGATGGCCGCGGTCGCCTTCGAAATAGAGGACGGCGTCGACCATATGCTCGACCACGCGCGGCCCGGCGATCTGGCCGTCCTTGGTGACGTGGCCGACGAGCACCATCGCGGTGCCCGTCTGCTTGGCGAAGCGGATCATCGCCTGGACGCCGGTGCGCACCTGCGTAACGGTGCCGGGCGCGGATTCGGCAAGCTCGCTCCACAGTGTCTGGATGGAATCGATGATGACGAGATCAGGCCGCTTGCCTTCCGCGAGCGTCGCCAGGATATCCTCGACATTGGTCTCCGCCGCCAGCAGAACCTCTGTGTCGGCCGCCTTCAGCCGCTGGGCGCGCAGGCGAACCTGGGCCACGGCCTCTTCGCCGGAGACGTAAACGATCTTGTGTCCCTGGCGGGCAAGCGCGGCTGCGGCCTGCATCAGCAGCGTCGATTTGCCGATGCCGGGATCGCCGCCGACGAGCACGGCCGAGCCGCGCACGAAGCCGCCGCCTGTGGCGCGATCAAGCTCGGAAATGCCGGTATGGATGCGCGGCGCCTCCTCGATCTCGCCCGAAAGCGTCGTCAGCGCGACCGGCTTCCCTTTTCGCGGCGTCTTGGCCGGGCCGCCGCCGATCCCGCCCATCGGATCTTCCTCGACGATGGTGTTCCACGCGCCGCAACCGTCGCACTTGCCGGCCCAGCGATTGTGAACCGCGCCGCAGTTCTGGCAGATGAATTGTGTGCGGGCTTTGGCCATCGGATACTGTTCTCGAAATTCAGAGGGTCGCTTTTCGCAGCGAATCGCGATCGGCTGACAGATAATGTCTTTGCCGGCCTATCAAAACTAATGATTTCCGTATCAACGGCGAACGTGCCAGCTTTTATGCCGGGTTTTGTGGGTGATGACGGATGTTTGACTACTCGCTTGCGCACTGGATCGGCTTTCTGTCGGCCGCGATCCTCCTCAATCTGTCGCCGGGGCCGGATATCGCCTTCATTCTCGGCCATACCATCAGAAGCGGCATGCGCTCCGGTTTCTCGGCGTTGCTCGGAATCTGGAGCGGCGCATGTCTGCATGTGCTGATGGCGGCTGCCGGCCTTTCGGCGATCCTGGCCGCTTCCGCGCTGGCCTTCTCGACCGTGAAATGGATCGGTGCCGCCTATCTGATCTGGCTCGGCATCCAGGCGCTGCGCTCGAAGGGTGAGGGGGCGTGGATCAGGGAAAAGGGCAAGACCTTGCCCGTCAGCCGCATCTATCGGCAAGGCATCATGGTCTCGCTGCTCAACCCGAAGATCGCGATCTTCTTCCTGGCCTTCCTGCCGCAATTCGTGGTGGAAGGCGCAGGCCCGGTCTGGGCGCAGCTTTTATTGCATGGCAGCCTGATCATCGTCGTCGCCGCCTTCATCGAGCCGCCGCTCATCCTGCTCGGTGGAAGACTGAGCGAGGCTCTCCGGCGCAATCGCAGTCTCGGCCTGTGGCTCGACCGCGGCCTCGGCACGCTGCTCGTCGCCCTCGGCGTGCGGCTGGCGATCGGTGCACGTTAAGGCATTCCAGCCGCAGCTTTTCGTGCGGAAGGCTATTCCTCGGTCTCTTCCGCGATATAACGGCGCTCGTGCCGCAGACCCATGCTCGTAAGCATTTCGTAGCCGATCGTGCCTGCCGCGCCGGCAGCCTCATCGACGGAAATGTTGCTGCCGAAGAGCTCGATATAGTCGCCGGCACGGACGAGATGGTCCGGCACGTCGGTCACGTCGAAGATGGTAAGGTCCATGGTGATGCGGCCGGCCACAGGCACCTTGTACCCGGCGATGAAGCCGTGGCCGCAGGCGATGCCGGTCTGGCGCAGCGGCACGCCGGCGCTCGACTGGCTGCGCATATAGCCGTCCGCATAGCCGGCCGAGACGATCGCCAGCCGGCTGTCGCGCGTCAGTTGCAGCGCGCGGCCGTAGCTCACCGTTTCGCCTGACTTGACGGAGCGCGTCTGAATGACCCGCGCCTCCGCCGTCGCGACCGGACGCATCGGATTGGCGACGCCGGGGACCGCCTCGCCGCCATAGGTGGCGATGCCGGGGCGGGTGAGATCGAAATGATAGTCGGACCCGAGAAAGATACCGGCCGAATTGGCAAGGCTCGCCTCTATGCCCTCGAATGCGGCGCTGACCTTGCGGAAAGCCTCCAGCTGCCGCCTGTTCATGAGATTGGCCGGGTCGTCCCCGCAGGCAAGATGGCTCATGACCAGCACCGGCGCAAAGCTTGCCGGGCGCGAGACGTCATCGGCCAGCGCGATCGCATCCTCCATCGGCAGGCCGAGCCTGTTGAAGCCCGTGTCGACCTGCAGCGCGCAGGGATACTCGCCGTAATCCGATAGAATGGCCATCCAGAAGGTCAGTTGCTCTTCCGAAGCGATCACGGGCACGAGATCGTTTTCGAAGAAGCGGCGTTCCATGCCCGGCCAGATGCCGCTGAGCACGAAGATGCGGGCTTCAGGCGCATAGAGCCGCAGCGTCGCGCCTTCGTCCGCTGTGGCGACGAAGAAATCGCGGGCGCCGGCGGCGTAAAGGGTCTCGCCGACATCCTCGATCCCCAGCCCGTAGGCATCCGCCTTGACGACGGCCGACGTGCGCGCCTTTCCCGAACGGCGGGCCATGTCGCGCCAGTTTTCGACGAGTGCGCCGAGATCGACCGTCAGCCGCAGCCCGGCGGAAGCGAAAGCATCATCGTCATTGAAAGTGTCTGTCATGGAGCCGCCTGAACAAGGAAATGGCCGGAGGTGATTTGGCTCCGGCCAGGATAATGGTCATAGATGAAAAGAAAAAGTGCCGCGGCTCGCATATGCGCCGCAAAACATCTTCCTCAATGTTCCTCGTACTGAATGAAGGAGGAATCGGCGAGGTCGGCAAAGCGGGTGAATTCCGACTGGAAGGCGAGCTTCACCGTGCCCGTAGGCCCGTGGCGCTGCTTGGCGATGATGACATCGGCCGTGCCCTTCACGCGCTCGAACAGGGCTTCCCATTCCGCATATTTCGGGTCGTTCGGATCGCGCGGCTCCTGGTTCTTCACATAATATTCCTCGCGGAACACGAAGAGCACCACGTCGGCGTCCTGCTCGATGGAGCCGGATTCGCGAAGGTCCGAGAGCTGGGGCCGCTTGTCGTCGCGGCTTTCGACCGCGCGCGAGAGCTGGGAGAGCGCGACGATCGGAACGTTCAGCTCCTTGCCGAGAGCCTTCAGGCCGGTGGTGATTTCGGTGATTTCCTGGACGCGATTTTCCCCGGCCTTCTTCGAGCCCGTCATCAGCTGCACGTAGTCGACGACCAGCACGTCGAGACCACGCTGGCGCTTCAGGCGGCGGGCGCGGGCGGCGAGCTGGGCGATGGAAATGCCGCCGGTCTGGTCGATATAGAGCGGCACCTTCTGCATCATCATCGAGCAGGCCACCAGCTTCTCGAAATCGGCATCGTTGATGTCACCGCGACGGATCTTCGAGGAGGAGACTTCCGTCTGCTCGGAGATGATACGGGTGGCGAGCTGTTCCGACGACATTTCCAGCGAGTAGAAGCCGACGACGCCGCCGTTCTTCGCCTTGTTGGAGCCATCCGCCTGCACTTCGCCTTCGAAGGCTGCGGCGATGTTGTAGGCGATGTTGGTGGCAAGCGAGGTCTTGCCCATGCCCGGACGGCCGGCAAGGATGATCAAGTCGGAGCGCTGCAGGCCGCCCATCTTGCTGTCGAGCGAATGAATGCCCGTGGAGATGCCGGAGAGGCCGCCGTCGCGCTCCTTGGCAACCGCCGCCATGTCGATGGCGAGCGCCACGGCATCGTTGAACGACTGGAAGCCGCCGTCGTAGCGGCCGTTTTCCGCAAGCTCGAACAGCCGGCGCTCCGTATCCTCGATCTGTGTCTGCGGCGGCATGTCGAGCGGCGCGTCATAGGCGATGTTGACCATATCCTCGCCGATGGTGATCAGCGCGCGGCGCAGCGCCAGGTCGTAGATGGCGCGGCCGTAGTCCTCGGCGTTGATGATCGACACGGCTTCGACGGCAAGTCGCGCGAGATACTGCGCCACCGTCATGTCGCCGACCTTCTCGTCCGCCGGCACGAAGCTTTTGATGGTAACCGGATTGGCAGTCTTGCCCATGCGGATGATATCGCCGGCGACCTCGAAGATTTTCCGGTGCAGCGGCTCATAGAGATGGATGGGCTTCAGGAAGTCGGAGACGCGGTAATAGGCATCGTTGTTGACGAGAATGGCGCCGAGCAGGGCCTGCTCCGCCTCGATATTGTTGGGCGCTTCGCGATAGTGCTGGTCGGCGGGAGCAATGGCGGCGAGCTTGCGCGCAGCTTCGTTCATTTTCCATCTCTTCGTGCTTTTGGATATCGATTGGTTTGCGACGATCCGATGTCATGGTCAACCAGGCAAATGCATAAGCACGTCGACTGGGATAAATCGGGCCGGTCTATCAACGTTGTTCCACTCGTCCACAGGGGCGAGCTTCCGCCACGTAAAAATCCCTTGTCGCCACTTTGCAACGCAAGGATCGACACACGAATCACTTAAGCAAATCATTCCTGGGGGAATATTTTAGCCGGGTCTTTTGCCGTGTACATCGATTGTTGCGGCTATCCCGCTTGAAAAGCTACGAAAATCCGGTTATTCCCTATAAATTAGGGTAGGATGCTAATAGTATAAAGTTGCAATAATGTCCGGTGCGCCATCAAGACAAGAGATTTTCGACGACCTTTCCGCGTTCAATCGCAAACTGCGGGCGGCGTTTGACGCTCTTGTTCGCGAGCACGGAATGACGCTCTCCCGCGCAAGGGTTTTCCGCAAGCTCTCCAGACGGGACGGGATCAACCAGCGCGAGCTTGCCGACGAGCTGGAACTCGAAACGCCGACGCTCGTGCGTATTCTCGACGCCATGGAGGCGCAGAACTTCATCGAGCGCCGGGCCGCGCAGTCCGATCGCCGCGCCAAGCAGATCTTCATGACGGAATCCGGAAAAGTCGTTGCCGCCGATGTCGAGGCTCTTGCCACCGGTGTCCGTGCGGATATCCTTGAGGGAATTTCGGACGAGGATGTCGGCATGGCGCTGAAAGTGATCCGTGCCATGACTGCCAACCTCCAGAATGTCGGCAAATCATGAGGTAGCGCATGAGCGGTGATCCGGGCCTGGTCGCCAACGCGGAAGCCAACGCCGTCCCACCGCCTATGCCCGGCTGGAAAGTGCCGCTCTATATTGCGGCCTCCGTCATGTTCTTTCTGACCCAGGGGCTGGGTCTCAATCTCGCTTTTGCCAATCTGACCCAGATCCAGGGGACCATCGCGGCGACGACCACGGAGTCCGCCTGGCTCTCTGCCGCCTACATGGCCCCCAATGTCAGCCTCGCCATCGCATTGGTGAAGATCCGCCTGCAATATGGCGTGCGCAACTTCGCCGAGGTCAGCATTCTCGGTTTCCTGCTTGCCTCGCTGCTCAATCTCTTCGTCTCCGACCTGCATTCGGCCATCGTCGTGCGTTTCCTGAGCGGCATCGCCGGCGCGCCGCTCTCGACGCTCGGCTTCCTCTACATGCTTGAGGCCTTCGAGCCCGCCAAGAAGATGACGGTCGGCGTGAGCCTGGCGATGACGAATACGCTGCTTGCCGCCCCCATCACCCGCTTGGTGTCGCCCTCGCTGCTGGATTACGGCGAATGGCGCGGCCTTTACACGCTGGAAATGGCGCTGGCGCTGCTGGTCATGCCGATCATCTACCTGTTGCCGCTGACGCCGCCGCCGCGCGTCAAGGTCATCGTTCTCGGCGACATCTTCAGCTACCTGCTCGTGGCGATCGGGTTCGGCTGTCTGGCCATCGTTCTGTCGGTCGGGCGCCTCTATTGGTGGCTCGAGGTGCCCTGGCTCGGCATCGTGCTGGCGATCGCCATCGCCGCGCTCACAGCCGCTATCGTCGTCGACCTGAGGAGGTCGACGCCGCTCATCGACGTTCGCTGGCTGCTGCGCCCCGAAATCCTGCATCTGACGGGCATTCTCCTGATCTTCCGCCTGATTGCGGCCGAACAGACGTCCGTCGTCATGACCTTCTACCAGAACGCTGTCGGTCTCCTCTACGACCAGCTGGCGATGCTCTACTGGATCATCCTGGCTTTCTCAATCATCGGCGGCCTCATCTGTACCGTGTTCATGAGCTACGGCTTCGGCTGGCAGATACAATTCGTCGCGCTCATGCTCATGGGAACAGGCTCGCTGATGGATTCGCAGGTGACGAACCTGACCCGGCCGGAGCAGATGTACATCAGCCAGGCGCTCGTGGCGGCCGGTGCGGCGCTGTTTCTGCCGCCCTCGATGTCGGAGGGCTTCAAGGCCGCGCTGAGCAAGGGGCCGCCCTATCTCGTGACTTTCTTCGTCGTATTCACTTTCACGCAGAGCATCGGCGGCCTGATAGGGTCCGCCTTCTACGGCACGCTGATCACCATTCGCGAGAAGTTTCATTCCGCCGTGCTGACCGAGCGCGTGCTGCTGACCGATCCGCATGTGGCCGATCGCGTCAGCCAGCTTTCATCCACTTACGGCAAGGTTCTCGGGGACAGTGCCCTCCTGAAGGGCGAGGGGCTGTCGCTGCTCGGCGCGCAGGTGAGCCGCGAGGCGAATATGCTTGCCTATGGCGATGCGTTTTTCGTCGCGGCCATGATCGCTTTCCTGTCGCTTGCCGGCCTGTCGCTGCATGTATTTTTCCGCTTCATCCGGACTCGGCTCGCCGAAGGTCGACCCCGGGCCGAGACTTCCAACCCATGAGGATATGAAATACTCCATGTCGAGGCTCGTTCGCTCACCCATCGAAGTCATCGCGATCCTGGCCGGTATCGGCGGCGTCATGCTGGTGCTGTATGCCTGGCATCTGCCGCCGTTCAAAACCTCCGTCGAAACGACCGACGATGCCTATGTGAAAGGCTATGTGACGACCATCAGCCCGCAGGTCAGCGGCTATATTACCGACGTGCCGCTCAAGGATTACAAGCTCGTCAAGGAGGGCGATGTGCTCGCCCAGATCGACGATCGCATCTACAAGCAGAAGGTGGCGCAGGCCCGCGCGACATTGGCCGGGCAGAAGGCGGCGCTTGCCAATTCGCAACAGCAGGAACAGGCCGCCAGAGCCGGCATCGTCTCCAGCCAGGCCCAGATCGATAGCGCCAATGCCGCGCTCAGGCGCGCCCAGCTTGCCGCCGATCGCGTGACGACGCTGGTTTCCAAGGGCGTGTCGACCACGAGCGATTCAGAACAGGCGCAGGCAACGCTCGAGCAGGCGCAGGCGGCGGCCAATCAGGCAAAGGCCGCGCTGGACGTCTCGCAGCAGAATTTGACGACGATCATCGTCAATCGCGCCTCTCTCGAGGCCGGTGTCAGTGGCGCGGAAGCGGCCGTCCAGCTCGCCGAAATCGATCTGGACAACACGACGATCAAGGCGCCGCGCGATGGCCGCGTCGGCGAGGTCGGCGTCCGCATCGGTCAATATGTGACGCCCGGCACGCAGCTCATGAACCTGGTGCCGAAGGACGTCTGGGTCATCGCAAACTTCAAGGAGACGCAGCTCGACGGCATGAAGCTCGACCAGCCCGCCGAGATTTCCGTGGATGCGCTTGGCCACCGCGAGATCAAAGGCCGCATCCAGCGCTTTTCTCCGGCCGCGGGCTCCGAATTCGCCGTCATCAAGGCCGATAACGCCACGGGCAATTTCACCAAGGTCGCCCAGCGCATCGGTGTCAGGATCAAGATCGAGGATGGACAGCCTCTGGCGGACGATCTTGCGCCCGGCATGTCCGTGGTTGTTTCGATCGACAAGAATTCGGCTCCCCTGCCGGAAGCTGCGGCCGGCGATTGACCGGCAGGCTGCTTCGTCCCGTGGACGCGGCCAATAAAAAAGCCTGGGTCGCAGGACCCAGGCTTTTTCATGCGCAATCTCGCGAAGGTGCGAAGATCAGGCTTCGTCTTCGGCGTTGCCGTCAGCTTCCGGATCGAAGAAGTCTTCCGGGCGCAGGGCGTCTTCGTCAACGCCGTAGATGGCGTCGGCGGAGGTAAGGGTTTCGCCCTTGGCCTGACGCTCGGCCTCTTCGGCAGAACGGGCAACGTTGAGCTCGACCGTGATTTCAACTTCGGCATGAAGCCCGATCGCGACATTGTGCAGGCCGATGGCCTTGATAGGCGTGTTCATGTGAACCTGGCTGCGGCCGACGTTGAAGCCTTCTGCTGCGAGGATTTCGACGACGTCGCGAGCAGCGACCGAACCGTAGAGCTGGCCGGTTTCGCCGGCGGAGCGAACGACGATGAAGGACTTGCCGCCGAGAACGTCGGCAACCTTCTGGGCTTCGCTCTTGCGCTCGAGGTTACGAGCTTCGAGCGTTGCGCGCTCGGCTTCGAAACGGGCCTTGTTGGCGGCGTTGGCGCGCAGCGCCTTGCCGAGCGGCAGAAGGTAGTTACGGGCAAAGCCGTCGCGAACCTTTACGGTTTCGCCCATCTGGCCCAGCTTGGAGATGCGTTCGAGAAGAATGACTTCCATTTTCGTTGTTCCTTTCGATATCAGATTTTCGTGTCTTTTGGTTTAGGTGTATCGGCATTCTTGTTCGGGGTCAGCGATATCGCCTTGCGGGTATCGTAAAGGCCGAGAACAAGGATGATGACGAGCGGCAGCGTCAGCACGAAGGACATCAGGTAGCAGATGACCAGCGCCGGGAGACGCCAGTCCTTGCCGCGAGTTCGGTAGTGCAGCGATGCAAAGCCGGAAACGATGAAGCCCGCGCCGAAGGCGCCGAGCACGGCGGCTGCGATGAGGGCTACGATGCCGCCGAAGAACATGGCGACGATCGCCACGAGAAAGACGAAGATCGCATTGCGGTTCATGCGCAGCGAGGAGGGAATATCCTCGCGGGGGCGCAGATTGCGGCTTGAAGCCGCGACGATGCGGGTTGCCACGTAATAGGCGGCCAGCAGCATCATGACCCAGATCATGCCCCAGGCGATCGGGATCATGTAGAGCATCAGCGACTTCATCCTGGCGATCGCAACGGGATCGAGCTGAAGGTCGGGCGATTGCTGGTTCACCGCGTTGACATAGGCATCGACCACCTGCCCGACGAGATCGGCATTGTAGCCCATGACGGCACCCGCCACGACGATGACGACGGCGGCAAGGCCGCACAAATGCAGCATGATGTCGGGGAGCGGATACCAGGCCATCAGATGGTCAGGACCTCCGAGCTCGGATGCCGGACGTGCCAGATTGGCGAGATGGCTGAGCCATGCCGGGATGAGCGTCAGCAGAACGACGAACAGCCCGAAATAGACCGATTGTGCGACCGCGCCGACGATGCCCGCGACCACGACGGCAGCGATGACGGCCATGTTGCCCCAGCCAAGGCCGACGATGAGGATCGGAAGAGCGGAAAGCGCGCCGAACAGGATGAACAGCAAAGGCTGTACCGTCGCGCCATACACGAGTAGGGCGGCGGTCAGACCGGCGAGTGCGCCGATGCCAAACTCTTTTGCGTTCAACTTTTTCACGTCGCTGTCCTGCTTCGTATCGAGCAGTTAGAGGATGCCTTCGCCACGCGGGCCTGAAAGCCGTCCCCAACATGGGGTTTCAAGGTTCCGATCCGCGCCCATCGCGAAAGGGAGAAGGGAAGGCATCGCTGCCTTCCCCTTGTTCATTCGGCGTCAGGCGCTATCAGGCGACGACGTAGGGCAGCAGGCCGAGGAAGCGGGCGCGCTTGATCGCCTGGGCGAGTTCGCGCTGCTTCTTCTGGGAAACGGCCGTGATGCGGGACGGAACGATCTTGCCGCGCTCGGAAATGTAGCGCTGCAGGAGACGAACGTCCTTGTAGTCGATGCGCGGCGCATTGGCGCCCGAGAACGGGCAGGTCTTGCGGCGGCGATGGAACGGACGGCGGACCGGTGCGGAAGAAACTTCAGACATCTCTCAGAACTCCTTATGCACGATCTTCGCGCGGACGGCGCGGACGGTCTTCGCGGTCGCCACGATCCGGGCGCGGACCACGATCGCCGAAGCTGCGCTCCGGACGGTCGCCATCGCGGCGCGGACGGTCGTCACGGTCGCGCTTCTGCATCATGGCAGACGGGCCGTCTTCGTGCTTCTCGACAGCAATGGTCATGTAGCGCAGGACGTCTTCGCTGATGCGCATCTGGCGTTCCATTTCCTGGATCGCAGCGGCCGGAGCATCGATGTCCATCAGGGCGTAGTGAGCCTTGCGGTTCTTCTTGATGCGGTAGGTGAGGGACTTGAGGCCCCAGTTTTCGATACGCCCGACTTTACCGCCGTTAGCTTCGATAACACCCTTGTACTGTTCTACGAGGGCGTCGACCTGCTGAGCGGAAATATCCTGCCGGGCAAGGAATACATGTTCGTAAAGAGCCATGGATAGCTTTGCCTTTCTTGCGTTGGTCTGAACCCGATATTCGGCGGCTAAGCCTCAACGACTGCTCCTGAGAGGGTAAACCCAAGCAAGAAAAGCGTTTCCGAGACGGTCGAGAGCGGAGACACGGGAGGCTGGAACGCTTCCGTTCCGACGATTCTCCTTGCGAAAAACCGGCCCTCCGTTCAGCCACCAGCCAGAAGACCGGGTTGCGAACAGGGCGGCTTATACGGATTTTTCTCAGGAAGGCAAGGGGACGGGCGAAATTGGCTCGTTCTGCATCCAAATGAGTTCGTTCGCCCGACCGGGGCCGCTTGTTCCAGAAGGGCGCCCAAGCGAAATCGCGAGCACTCTTCCGCAGCAACATTGCAAGCGTCACGCTCTCCCATATGATTCCATGCGATTTGCAGCGATACGGATCATTCATGCGCATCTTTCTCGTCAGGCACGGCGAATCCCTCGGCAATATCGATGATCGGGCTTATCGGCAGTTCGGCGATCATAACGTTCCGCTGACAGAATGGGGCTATCGGCAGGTACTGGAGGCGGGGCAGGCGATTTGCACCTATCTGAAAGGGCTGCCATCGGCAGAATTGCGCAAGCTGAGCGTCTGGTACTCGCCCTTCCTGAGAACGCGGCAGAGCAGGGATGCGCTGCTTGAAGTTCTTCCGGCCGACCTGATCGGAGACGTCAGGGAGGATTATCTGCTGCGCGAGCAGGATTTCGGGCTCTTCACCGAAATCTACGACCATGCCGAGCAGAAACGGAAATTCCCCGACGAGTTCGAGAAGTGGGCGCGGTTGCGCAACGATAACGGCAAGTTCTATGCTCGCCCTCCGGACGGCGAAAGCCGCGCCGATGTCGCCCAGCGCGTCCGACTGTTCCTCCAGACCGTCATGCACGATGCCGAAAACGGAAAGAACAATGTCATCATCGTCGGCCACGGCGTCACCAACCGGGCCTTCGAGATGAACTTCCTGCATCATCCGGTCGAGTGGTTCGAGCAATCGAACAATCCGGGAAATGCCGATGTCACCCTGATCGAGGGGCGGAGTTCGCAAGGCTATCGGTCGATGCTGCTGCACAAGTCCGTGGATCGGGTGAAGGGGCAAGACGAGTTGCGTGATGCCTATGGTTCCGAATTGACGATGGCGCCGAAGGCAGGGCAGTAGATCGCTTGCGGCGACCGGCTGGACATTCCTGGCGGTGTTACAGGCCCGTCCCACGCTAGCCATGGGGCCGAGCGACTCTTGAAATATGCGCTGCAATCATGACTTGTGAAACGATAGGTCCTGTGGAAATCATGACTTGGCGATATTGGGGGCTCGGTTGTGAAAGTAATGGGAAAAAGCTTTGCCACGGCAGGTCTTGTTTTGAGCCTCACCCTTGTCGCTCAGGACGCAACAGCGAGATTGAGTTACGAAGTTCAAAGCTTGAAAGATGGTTCTAAGTTTATCATGGTAAGTGGTCAGTTCGAAGCTGACGATGACTTGGGCATATTTCGCAGCAAAGTTCTTTCCAGCCATGCGTATTCCGTTAGTTTTTTTAGTGGCGGCGGAAACGTATACAAGGCGATGGAGTTTGGCCGACTGATCCGATCTCTGGGCCTGCAAACCGTAGCTGCGCGAGGTTCGGAATGTGCCTCGGCCTGTTCCTTGTCATTTATGGGCGGGGTAACTCGCTATGCCGAGCCGGGTGCAATCGGCGTTCATAAATCCTCGTTCGGCGATACCAGTGGAATGAATGTCGAGGATGCCGTTGCGGCCATTCAACAGCAAACCGCCGACGTGATTGCCTATATGAGCGAAATGGGCGTCGATCCCGCTTTGCTGCAACTTGCCCTTAAATATGACAGCAATGATATCCGCTATTTGTCATCGAGCGAAATGACGAAGTTTCGGGTGACAACCGTATCGTTCCAGGAGGTTCATGAATCTGACGCCAAATCGTCCGCTGGTGAGGCTCAGGCGCCGATTACCGATGGACGCAAAGCGGTAAAAGGGCGGAGCGAGGAGCCGCCACTTCTGCAAGTTCCTGTCCCGAGAAGCGGCATCCTTCAAGCTGACAGTGGGTCGGCCTTCTTAAAGACCAGTCGGGATATGCGCTCCAAGACGATCGCGGTTTTCGCGAATGGGAGCGAGTTGCTGATCAAGAAGAGTGCCGGTGACTGGTATCGGGTGTCGATTGGCAATAAGACCGGCTATATGCTTCAGACATCGATATGGGTGCGTGAATTTGAAGAAAATCAGTTCGGAAAGCATTATATCGAAATAACCACCGAAAAGTCTCTAGACTCCGCAATGTCTCTGGCTAAGCGGTCATTTATTCCAATGGCGGTTCATTTAACGGCGCAGGGACGTTATGCCGTCACAATTGTCGGGACATACGGCGGAGACGTTGATTCCCTCGTTTTTCAGCCTTTAATTAAAACAAAAAGTATCCCTCCGACCGCTTTTATTACCTATGGCAACAATTACGTTCGCGAAATCTGCTGCAGCGCTTCCACCGCAACAGCCGAATAAGCGGACAAACTTGCCCGCTTATTCATTTTGAATCCTACCGGCACACGCCTCACATCGGCAGCGGATACTTCCGGTGCACCTGCTCGATTTCCGCCAGTGCCTCCGCCGGCAGCGTCACGTAGGCGCCGGCGATATCCGTCTCGAGCTGAGCGATCGTTGTCGCGCCGATGATGACGGAGGCCATGAACGGCTTTGTGAGACAATAGGCCAGCGCCAGCTTGGAAGGGTCGATGCCATATTTGGCGGCGATTTCCAGATAGGCCTTTACGGGCGGTTCCTGCAGCGGCTGCAGGCGGCCGCCGATGTCGAGGTTGATCGAGCCGCGTGAGCCGGCCGGGCGTGCGCCGCCGACATATTTGCCGCTGAGGATGCCGCCGGCGAGCGGCGAATAGGCGAGCAGGCCGACATCTTCGTGATGTGACAGTTCGGCCAGATCGAGGTCGAAATGGCGGTAGAGAAGATTGTATTCGTTCTGCGTGGTCGCGACGCGCGGCAGACTCTTCTGCTCGGCGATCGTCAGATATTTCTGAATACCCCAGGTGGTCTCGTTCGACAGGCCGATGGCGCGGATCTTGCCGGCCTTGACCAGTTCGCCCATCGTCTCGAGGATGTCGGTGATGTTGGCGACAACCTTTTCGCGGTCCTGTTTGAAAGGATTGTAGGTCCAGTTCTGGCGAAAATGGAAGTGGCCGCGGTTCGGCCAGTGGACCTGGTAGAGGTCGATGTAATCGGTCTTCAGCCGCTTCAGGCTGGCGTCGATCGCCGCCCGGATATTGACGGCATCGGCGCCCTGTCCGCCGCGCAGATACTCCCGGCCGGGACCCGCGACCTTGGTGGCGAGCACGATCTCCTTGCGCTTGCCGGTCTTTTCGAACCAGCTGCCGATATATTCCTCGGTGCGCCCTTGAGTCTCCGGGCCGACCGGGGTCGTCGGGTACATTTCGGCGGTATCGAAGAAATTGATGCCCTTTTGGACCGCATAGTCCATCTGCTCGTGAGCTTCGGCTTCGCTGTTCTGCGTGCCCCAGGTCATCGTGCCCAGACAAATCTGCGAAACGGAAATATCAGTACGGCCTAAATTGTTATATTTCATGGGAAAACCTTGGAGAGGTGGGAGCAAGTCGAATTGGTGGGGTCGCGAGAATTTAGGCCGGAATTGAGCAAGCGCAAGAAGAAAATCATTGCATCTCGCAGCTGCAAAAGCCGTCGGCTGCGGGGCTTGCGCTATTGACTCCCGCGCAAACAATGTCATTGGGAAGCAAAACGACCCCTAAAAGGACGCTTTATAATGACTGTTGCTTTTACATTTCCCGGCCAGGGCAGCCAGGCCGTCGGCATGGGCAAGGACCTTGCCGACAATTTCGCCGAGGCGCGCGCCGTCTTCGAGGAAGTCGACGAGGCGCTCGGTGAAAAGCTCTCCGACGTGATCTTCAACGGTCCGGAAGACAAGCTGACGCTGACGGCCAATGCGCAACCGGCATTGATGGCCGTATCGCTCGCGGTCATCCGCGTGCTGCAGGCGCGGGGCCTCGATCTGAAGAGCAAGGTCGCTTATGTCGCCGGCCATTCGCTCGGCGAATATTCCGCACTCTGCGCCGCGGGCACCTTCTCGCTTGCGGATACGGCGCGCCTGCTGCGCATTCGCGGCAACGCCATGCAGGCGGCAGTCCCGGTCGGCGTCGGCGCCATGGCCGCGATCATCGGGCTCGAACATGCCGATGTCGTTGCGGTTTGCGAGGAAGCGTCCGCCCTTGGCGCCTGTCAGATCGCCAACGACAACGGCGGCGGCCAGATCGTCATTTCCGGCGAGAAAGTTCCGGTCGAGAAGGCCGCCGAGCTTGCGACGGCCAGGGGCGCCAAGCGCGCCATCCTGCTGCCGGTCTCCGCTCCCTTCCATTCGGCGCTGATGGCTCCGGCCGCGGAAGCCATGCGCGAGGCGCTCGCCGGCGTCGTCAAGAACAATCCCGTCGTGCCGGTCATCGCCAACGTCAAGGCGGCTCCGGTGACGGATGCCGACGAGATCGCCAGGCTGCTGGTCGAGCAAGTCACAGGCCAGGTGCGCTGGCGCGAGACGGTGGAGTGGTTTGCCGCCAACAATGTGACAACATTGTATGAAATTGGCGCCGGCAAGGTGCTGACGGGCCTTGCCCGCCGCATCGACAAATTGGTGAACGGCATTGCCGTCAACAATGCTGCCGATATCGACACGGCGCTCGCCGCATTGCTCGGCTGATATATTCAAGGAACGAGGGACACACATGCTTGATTTGACCGGCCGCAAGGCCCTGGTAACCGGCGCATCCGGCGGCATCGGCGAAGAGATTGCCCGGCTCCTGCACAAGCAGGGCGCCATCGTCGGCCTGCACGGCACGCGCGTCGAAAAGCTGGAGACGCTGGCATCCGAGCTCGGCGATCGCGTCAAGATCTTTCCGGCCAACCTGTCGGATCGCGACGAGGTGAAGGCGCTCGGCGTCAAGGCGGAAGAGGAACTCGGCGGCGTCGATATTCTCGTCAACAATGCCGGCATCACCAAGGACGGCCTGTTCGTGCGCATGAGCGACGAGGACTGGGACGCGGTGCTCGAAGTCAATCTGACGGCCGTCTTCCGCCTGACGCGGGAACTCACCCATCCGATGATGCGCCGCCGCTATGGCCGCATCATCAACATCACCTCCGTCGTCGGTGTGACCGGCAATCCGGGCCAGGCAAACTACTGCGCCTCCAAGGCCGGCATGATCGGCTTCACCAAGTCGCTGGCGCAGGAAATCGCCACCCGCAACGTCACCGTCAACTGCGTTGCTCCGGGCTTCATCGAAAGCGCCATGACGGGCAAGCTGAACGACAAGCAGAAGGAAGCCATCATGGGCGCCATTCCCATGAAGCGCATGGGCACGGGCGCGGAAGTCGCTTCCGCAGTGGCTTATCTTGCTTCTTCGGAGGCGAGTTACGTCACCGGCCAGACGATCCATGTCAATGGCGGCATGGCGATGATCTGAAGGAATTGCTCATTGGAAGGAACTTTCCCTCCAATAGCATGTTGAGCAACCCGGAGCCGGCTATTTTCTGGCTTTGCGACGGACTTAAACCGTGTTAAGCGGGCCATGACTGAGAACAGTCGTCCGGAAAATGCAGACGGACTGGGCCGCATTCAAGGCGCTGGACCGGATCTCAATGCCGGGTTGAACGGGTTTGCCAGCGGCGTCAGGTCTGATGCTGCAGGTTTGAATTAGGGTAGGGATGTCACAAGGCATTCTGATCAGGACATAAGGTCGAGGAAACCGACATGAGCGATATCGCAGAACGCGTAAAGAAAATTGTTGTTGATCATCTTGGCGTTGACGCCGACAAGGTTGTTGAAAGCGCAAGCTTCATTGACGATCTGGGTGCGGACTCGCTCGACACCGTCGAACTGGTCATGGCCTTCGAAGAAGAATTCGGCGTTGAAATTCCGGACGACGCTGCCGACTCGATCCTGACGGTCGGCGATGCGGTAAAGTTCATTGAGAAGGCTCAGGCCTAATCTTTCGTACTTTTTGAAAGGGCGGGCTGAAGAGCCCGCCCTATTTCGTCCGGTGAAGCCGGCCGAAGCATGTTTATACGCATATCATCATAAAAAGACGGGGGTCTGCGGGCGATGAGACGTGTCGTTATCACGGGTACCGGCATGGTATCACCTTTGGGCTGTGGCACCGAGGTGTCCTGGACGCGTTTGCTTGCCGGACACAATGGAGCACGCCTCGTCACCGAATTCGAGGTCGAAGACCTAGCCGCCAAGATTGCCTGCCGCATTCCGGTCGGCGACGGTTCCGACGGCACATTCAATGCCGACGACTGGATGGAGCCGAAAGAGCAGCGCAAGGTCGATCCCTTCATCATTTACGGCATGGCGGCGGCCGATATGGCGCTGACCGATGCAAACTGGCATCCGAAGACGGATGAGGACCAGATCGCCACGGGCGTCATGATCGGCTCCGGTATCGGCGGCCTCGAAGGCATCGTCGAAGCCGGCTATACGCTGCGCGACAAGGGTCCGCGCCGTATCTCGCCCTTCTTCATCCCCGGCCGCCTCATCAATCTTGTTTCCGGCCAGGTTTCGATCCGCCACAAGTTGCGCGGTCCGAACCATGCCGTTGTCACCGCATGTTCCACGGGCGCACATGCGATCGGCGATGCCGCGCGGCTGATCATGCTCGGCGATGCCGATGTCATGGTGGCGGGCGGCGCGGAGGCCCCGGTCTGCCGCATCGCGCTTGCCGGCTTTGCCGCCTGCAAGGCGCTGTCGACGCAGCACAATGACGATCCTCACAAGGCTTCGCGCCCCTACGACCGCGACCGTGACGGCTTCGTCATGGGCGAGGGCGCCGGCGTCGTCGTGCTCGAGGAGTTGGAACACGCCAAGGCACGCGGTGCCAAGATCTATGCGGAAGTCGTAGGATACGGTCTTTCCGGCGACGCCTATCACATTACCGCGCCGTCCGAGGATGGCGAGGGCGCTTTCCGCTGCATGACCTCGGCGCTGAAGCGCGCCGGCCTGTCACCGGCGGACGTCGACTATATCAATGCCCATGGCACGTCGACGATGGCCGATACGATCGAGCTCGGCGCCGTCGAGCGGCTGGTCGGCGATGCCGCGCCGAAGATTTCCATGTCCTCCACCAAGTCGGCGACCGGCCATCTCCTGGGCGCGGCCGGCGCAATCGAGGCAATCTTCGCCACGCTCGCCATTCGCGACAACATCGTCCCGCCGACGCTCAATCTGGACAATCCGGAGCGCGAGACCGCGATCGATCTCGTTCCGCACAAGGCCCGCAAGCGGGAAGTCAATGTCGCGCTGTCGAACTCCTTCGGCTTCGGCGGCACGAATGCGTCGCTTGTCCTGCGTCGCTATGAGGCTTAATAACAGCGCGTACCTGTGAAAGGCGGGATGTTTCGGCAGTCCCGCCCGCGTCGTTGATTGTTGCCGTGCTTCCATCCCCCCTCGGGAATGCGGTGCGGCAATGCCTGATCGGTCGAAGTCGGAGCCTGGGTTCCGCCTTATCTTCTGAACCTGCTTTTTGCCGCATTGCTTGGCCAAACAGCAGGCAATCACAAAAAGGAAGGGATTGCCGGTGAGCGATACGAACCAGAGCAACGGAACTCCGAACGGGCAGAAAGGGCCGATTATCCCGAAATCGGCCAGCGAAGCCTTGCGTCCGGAGCGTGTTCCGGATCCGCCGAAGCGTTCGCGCAAAGCCCGCAGCCAGATGGTCATCTTCCTGAACTTCCTGATGACGCTGGCGGTTTTCGTCGCCGTTGCCGCGGTCGGCGGCGCCTATTATGCGTTTTCGGTCTATCAAGGCCCCGGTCCGCTGACGACCAATACGAATTTCATCGTGCGCAACGGCGCCGGTCTCGGCGAGATCGCCAATCGCCTCGAATCCAACAACATCATCACCAATGAACGCATCTTCCGCTGGCTGACCGCCACCTACCTGCATGACGGCGAGACCCTTCGCGCCGGCGAATACGAGATCAAGGCCGGCGCTTCCATGAAGGATATCATGGAGCTCTTGAAGTCCGGCAAGTCGATTCTCTATTCGGTCACGCTGCCGGAAGGGCTGACCGTGCGGCAGATGTTCAACAAGCTGCAGGCCGATCCCGTGCTGGAAGGCGATCTGCCGTCGGCTTTGCCTGCGGAAGGAAGCCTGAGGCCGGATACCTATAAGTTCACGCGCGGCACCAAGCGCACGGAAATCGTTCAGCAGATGGCGGCGGCGCAGACGAAGCTGGTCGATCAGATCTGGGAAAAGCGCGACCCGAGCGTGCAGCTGGCAAACGAGCAGGATTTCATCACGCTTGCCTCCATCGTGGAGAAGGAAACCGGCCTGGCGGATGAGCGGGCCCATGTCGCTTCCGTCTTCCTCAACCGTCTTGGCAAGGGCATGCGCCTGCAGTCGGACCCGACCGTCATCTACGGCCTGTTCGGCGGGGAGGGGAAGCCGTCCGATCGTCCGATCTATCAGTCCGACCTGAAGAAGGACACGCCTTACAACACCTACCTCATCAAGGGCCTGCCGCCGACGCCGATCGCAAATCCGGGCAAGGATGCCCTGGAAGCCGTGGCCAATCCCTGGAAGACGCAGGATCTCTATTTCGTGGCTGACGGCACCGGCGGCCATGTCTTTGCCGCAACGCTGGACGAGCACAATGCCAATGTCAGGCGCTGGCGCAAGCTGGTTGCCGAAAAGGGCGAAGACCCCAGCACGATTGCGGTGGACGGCCAACCCGACGATGCTTCCGTGGCTCCCGGCTCCGGCGCTCCGCAAAAGAAGAAAACGAATTGACCATTGCCGTGCCGTGGCTCGGACAGGAGGGCGGCGCGGATTCACTTTACATTGATCCACAATCCGGGGATTTTCGGCGGATCGGGGACAGGAAATATCGGAGGCTTGCATGGCATTGCAGTCCATGACCGGCTTTGCCCGGCGTGAGGGAACGAGCGGTCGCGGCCGTTGGGCATGGGAACTGCGCTCGGTGAACGGCAAAGGGCTGGATATCCGCCTGCGTCTGCCGCCGGGTCTGGAGCGTCTGGAAGCCGATGCCCGCAAAGCGATTGCGGAGCGGCTTTCACGCGGCAACCTGCAGGTCAGCCTGTCGCTTTCCGTCGAGGAAAGCCGCGTCGAAGTCGTCGTGAACCAGGATGCGCTGACGGCGGTCCTGGCATTGCGCGACCAGCTGGCGGGCATCGTCGATCCCGCGCCATTGAAGCTGGAGAGCCTGATGGCCGTACGCGGCCTGGTGGAGTTCAAGGAGGTCGAGGAGGACGAAGAGGCTCTTGCAGCGCGTGACGCCGATATCGTGGCGGGTCTCGATGCAGCTCTTGGCGACCTCCGCGACATGCGCCGGCAGGAAGGCGATGCGCTCGGCAGGATTCTGCTCGGTCAGGTCGCGACGATCGAGGCGCTGACGACCGCGGTCGAGCGCGACCCGTCCCGCTCCCCGCAGGAAATCGCCGCAAGGCTGACGACGCAGGTTGCCATGCTTCTGGACGGCTCGTCTGGCCTCGATCGCGACAGGCTGCATGCCGAAGCCGCCCTTCTTGCCACCAAGGCCGATCTGCGCGAGGAGATCGATCGCCTGAAGGCGCATGTTGCCGCAGCGCGCGATCTCATTTCCAAGGGCGGTCCTGTGGGCCGCAAGCTCGATTTTCTTGCACAGGAATTTAACCGGGAATCGAATACTATCTGTTCGAAGTCCAATGCGGCGGCGGTGACGGCTGCCGGCATCGAGCTGAAGGTAGTCATCGACCAGTTCCGCGAACAGGTCCAGAATTTGGAGTAGGCCATGAAACCGGCGACATCCACATCCATTCCGATTGCCCGCCGGGGGCTGATGCTTGCCATTTCCTCGCCGTCCGGCGCAGGCAAGTCGACCATCGCGCGCACCTTGCTGGACACCGACAAGCAGGTCAGCCTGTCGGTCAGCGTTACGACCCGACAGCGCCGGCCGAGTGAAATCGAAGGCGTGCACTATCATTTCGTTTCGCAGCGCGAATTCGAGCGTCTTCGCGATTCCGACTCGTTGCTCGAATGGGCCGAAGTCCACGGCAATTTCTACGGCACGCCGCGCGAGCCGGTGGAGACGGCAATGGCGGAAGGGCGCGATATGCTTTTCGATATCGACTGGCAGGGCGCGCAACAGTTGCAGGAGAAGATGCCGGCCGACGTCGTGTCCATTTTCGTGCTGCCGCCGACGATGACAGAGCTGCAATCGCGCCTGCATCGCCGCGCCGAGGATTCCGAAGAGGTCATCGCCATGCGTTTGGCCAATTCACGGGCCGAGATCGACCATTGGCGAGAATATGACTATGTCATCGTCAACGACGATCTGAATGCTGCTTTCGACGCCGTCCAGTCGATCGTCAAGGCCGAACGGCTCCGCCGCGACCGCCGGCATGGCATGTTCGATTTCGTCCGCGGATTGCTGGAAGAAACACCGAAGCTCTGATCGCGATCGGATACTCCGATCCCCGATCAGAGGCAGTTCGCCAGCCGGCAGAACTCTTCCACGGACAGCGTTTCGGCGCGGCGCTGCGGGTCGATATCCGCCTTCAGCAAAAGCGCTTCGCCACCCAGCGGCTTCAGGCTCTGCCGCAGCATTTTGCGGCGCTGGCCGAACGCAGTCTGCGTTACTTTTTCCAGCTTGTCGACGTCACAGGGGATCGGATTTTCCCTCGGCGTAAGATGCACCACCGTCGAGGTTACCTTCGGCGGCGGCGTGAATGCCTGCGGAGAGATGTCGAAGGCCATGTGCGCCTGCGTGCGCCAGCCGCAGAGGACGCCGAGCCGGCCATAATGATCGTCATCCTCCTGCGCGACGATCCGCTGGCCGACTTCCTTCTGGAACATCAGGGTCAGCGATTGCCAGAAGGGCGGCCACTGCGGCGGCAGGAGCCAGTTGACCAGAAGCTGCGTCCCGACATTATAAGGCAGATTGGCGATGATCCTGACCGGGCCGTCGGCAGCAAGGGCCGCAAAATCCGTCTTCAACGCATCGCCTTCGATCACATCGAGCCGGCCGGGATAGTGATCGGCGATCTCGGCCAACGCCGGCAGACAGCGCGAATCGCGCTCTACGGCGATGACCTTTCTGGCGCCGAGCGCCAGGATGGCGCGCGTCAGGCCGCCCGGTCCGGGACCGACTTCGAACACGGTTGCGCCTTCAAGCGATCCGGCGGTTCTGGCAACCTTCTGAGTCAGATTGAGGTCGAGAAGAAAGTTCTGGCCAAGCGCCTTGCGCGCATCGAGGCCGTGGCGCTGGATCACATCGCGGAGGGGCGGCAAGCCGTCTAGCGCAGCCATCAGCGATTATTTCCAGTCTTGCCGCTGATTTCGTTCGCCAGCCTGAGCGCGGCGACGAGGCTGTCTTCCTTGGCGATGCCTTTGCCGGCGATTCCGAATGCCGTGCCGTGATCCGGAGAGGTGCGGACAAAGGGCAAGCCGAGCGTGACATTGACGGAATCGTCGAAGCCGAGCGCCTTGGCCGGAATCAGCGCCTGATCGTGATACATGCAGATTGCAACGTCGTAGCGCCGACGGGCGTCATCATGGAACATCGTATCGGCGGGCAGGGGGCCGAATGCATCGATGCCCTCCGCGCGCAACCTATCGATCGCCGGCCGGACGATTTCGTCATCCTCCTTGCCGAGCGCTCCGTTTTCTCCGGCGTGCGGATTGAGGCCGGCAACGGCAAGGCGCGGCTTGGCGATACCGAAGCGATTGCGCAGGTCGTGATCGGTGATCCGGCACGTTTCGGCGATCAATTCCGAGGTCAGTGCGTGCGGCACCTCTTTCAGCGGGATGTGGATCGTGACCGGGATGGCGCGCAGCTTCGGGCCTGCCAGCAGCATCACCGGCATGACCGGCTTTCCGGTCGCGCGCGTTGCGAGGTCGGCGAGGAATTCGGTATGGCCGGGAAAGCCGAATCCGGCATCATAAAGCACCGATTTGGCGATCGGATTGGTGACAACGGCGGATGTCCGGCCGCTCATGCTGAGCGAGACGGCCATCTCTATGGCGGCAATCGTCCCCTTGGCGGTAGCGACGTGCGGCTCGCCGGCAACGACGCTCACTCCAGCCTCGATCGGCAGAACGGGCAGCGCATCGCGAAAGATGTCGCCGGCCGTGGCAGGGTCGGCCGCCATCAAGGGCACGCTCAGACCCAGCTGGGAAGCGCGCGCCGCAAGAATGTCAGCATCGCCAAGAAACAGGAAAGGCGGCAAATCGAGCTCGCCGCGGCGAAGCCAGGCGGCGAGCGTGATGTCGGGGCCTATGCCGGCCGGATCCCCCTGCGTGAGCGCCAGGGGGAGAACGGAGCGCGGTGGCATCGGCGATCAGCGATAGACGATCTGCGCCTTGGAGCGCAACTCGTCCATGTATTTCTTGTCGTTGGCGCTGACACCCTGAGGGTTGTTCTTGCCGAGATCCTCGGCACGGAACACGGCTGCCGCGGCAACGTCATCGTTCACCTGGCGCTGCGAGCAGATGGCAACATATTCGACGCCGCGGTCGGTGACGATCGGGGTGGTCGTGTTGCCGGAGGCCTTCTCCAGCAGCGGTTTCCACATCTCCGGAACTTCCGGAGCAAGTACACGGCCCAGATCCTGGACAGAGACGTCACGCATCGTCGCCGCAAAAACCTTCGCCTGATCGCAGCCGGGGAATTTGGCGCGCGACGCTTGGGCTTCGGCCTTGCGTGCGTTCAGAATGGCGTTCCGCTTTGCGGCTGGAACGACGAAGATGATCTGCTTCAGGAAGTATTCCGTCGTGACCGGCTTGGTCTTGTTTTCCGTCATGCGCGTCACGAGATCGTCGTTCGACATGCGGCTTCTCGCGCCGAAGCGCGCGTTGACGACACGCGGCCAGCTCATGGAAACGGCGATATAGGACTTGAAGTGCTCGACGCCGACACCGGCCTTTTCAAGGATCTGGCTGAGCTGCGCCGTCGACATCTTGTTGCTGGATGCAAAACGGCCGAAGGCGGCATCGACATCCGTCGTCGAAACGGACATGCGCACGCGGGAAATCTCGGCCCGCTTCAGCGTCTCGTCGACAAGCTGTTCCTTGGCGAGCTTGTTGAGATCGCCCTTCTGGCGCTGCAACTTGAGGAAGGCAACCCGCTTGGCGATGTCGCCGGAGGTAATCACCTGACTGTTGACGATGACCTTTACCTCGCTGGCGGCGAAAGCAACATCGCTGCTCGGCACGGCAAAGCTTGCCATAACCAGGGCTGCTGCTCCGAACAGCAGAGCGCGCATCGGTGTCTTTCCAGAAAACATCAACTACCCCTTCCCGAAGGTCTTTTCTGCCGGCGTCGTGCCATATCGGCACGCCATCGGCGCATTACGGCAAATTTGCGCCACATGTCTACATCAAGCGCGATGAATTGCAAAATCCTTGCGGCGAAACAATGACACTAGGAATTCTCCGCCGTTTCGACGCAAAAGAGCCGGCATAAAGCCGGCTCCTTGCAATTCTGATTGGTATCAGAACGTTGCGTCCTGCACGCTGCCGAGGTTGACGTCGCCGAGCGTACGGAACGTCAGGCGAGCGCCGATCGACCAGTCGCTCGCCGAACTGGCGGTCGTATCCTTCTTGTCCAGGAACGATATGCTGAAGATCGTGCATTCGTCCTCATAGGAGAGACCCACGCCCTGACGGGTGATCTCGTTGCTGTTCAGATCGTAGCTGACCGTGCCGAAGACCGACCAGTATTCCTTGAACTTGATCTGGGCGCGCGACTGGATTTCATCCTGGTTGCTGGTGAAGCCGTATTGCGGCTGCGCGGCAATATGCGTGTAGATCAAGGACGTCTGGAATACATCGTTGGAGAAGCCGACCGATGTATCGCCGCGGCGGAAGGCAAAATCCTTCTCGTCGAAGCGATAGGATGTCGAGAGCGATATGCCCTGCGGCGTCGTCAGGCCGAACATGGTGACATAGTCGGAACGGCTCGTTTCAAGCCCGGATTCCGCACCGGCCGCGGCCAGATCGTCGGTTGCAAACGAGTTGCGGCCGGCAAGCTGATAGGACTGGCCGAAAATATGCTGCAACTTGTAGCCGCTATCGAAGCTGGCGGTATAACGCCAGCCCAGATTGGCCCTCGTGCCGCCTTCGATGCGGTCGAAGCCCGAGAACTTGTCGCGGTCGAACAGATTGGTGGCGTCGAAGACGAAGCTCTGGGCATCCTCGTTCGGCAACCGGCCCGCAAGCTGCTCATCCGGACGCACATAGATCTGCGCAATGGGCTCGAAGACGTGGGTGCTGTTGTCCGTGGTGATCAGGAACGGGTACTTGGCTTCGAGACCCGCTGTGACCATGCCCCGGGTCGCATAATCGCTGCTGTCATAGTTGCCGGGATAGCTGAAGGACGAGCCCAGGGAATTGGGCGAATCCATATCCAGGCCATAGACATCGCCGCGCGCGGCGGCCAGCGGCGTCAGCACCAGGCCCTCATCCGTGGTGAAGGTACGCTGCCACTGCAATTCGGTGCTGAGGCGCGTATAGCTTCCCGAAAGGCCCAGGAAGCGATCGTTCAGGCTGGAGTCGCCGAGATTGACGGCGTTGTCGAGCACCGACGCCTTGTCACGCGACAGGTGCGTGAAATTCATCGTCGCCGACAGTTCGCCGCCATAAACCGACTTCGGATCGACATAGTGATAGTCGATGCTCGGATAAACATACGCCTGCTGCTTCTGCGCTGTGGCGTTGTCGTCCGTGTCCTGCACGTTATAGTAGAAGGCGCGCATATCGAAGAAATTGCGCTTTCCAATACCGGTCAAATAGGCTTGGTTCGTATGAGTGCTCTGGTTGAGCCCCTCCAGGCCATAGGTGCGCGAGAAGTTGTTGTCGCTCTGCGCCATGACGTCCCAGCCGAAAGTCCAGCGAGGATTGATCTTGAAATCCGCCTTGGAGCTGATCATGCCGCGCGTTTTATGCTCGGCATCGGTTGTACCGGCCGTGAAGGAGTCCGGATTCATCTGGCTGATGCCGGCAACGCGCAGAATATGCGTGCCGTTCTCGAAACGCTGGCGGAATTCACCCTCCAGCAACAGGCCCTGATTGGTGAAGCCGGTTGCCGTGACCGTCGCATCCATGCTCGGCGATATGACGTAGTAGTAAGGAACCCTTACACCGACGCCGAGACGCTGCGAGACCGTTACCGACGGAAACAGGAAGCCCGATTTGCGCTTGACGGTATTGTCCGGAACCTCGATCCACGGGACATAGGCAATCGGCTGACCGAACAGCTCGAAACGGGCATGCTCGAGGCGGACCGTGTGGGTCACGCCGTTTTGCACGACACGCTGAGCCTTGACCTGCCACAGTGGCGCGCGGCCTGCCTCGGAACAGGCCATGCAGGCGGTGTAGACGCCCTTCGTCAGAATCATCTGCGTGCCGCCCACGCGTTCGCCCTTTTCGGCGGCGAGACGCGTATTGTCGGGCATTTCGATGCGCAGCGCGTTCACGAAGCCGTCGGAGAAGCTGTCGGTGACATCCATTTTGTCACCATACATGCGATTGCCGTCCGGGCTGATCAGCTCGACATTGCCGATGGCCGTCATCCGCCCGGATTTCTGATTATATTCAACCTTCTGGGCGACCATCTTGTAGCCGCCATAGTTGATCTGGACCGCACCGCTTGCGGTGACGATCTGCGTATCCTTGTTGTAGACCAGTTCGTTGGACGAAAGGACCAGCTTTGAGCCGTCGGGCACCTTCACCTTCACAGGAGAAGCCACCGCGCCGGCGCCGCCATTGCTATTGCTGGCCTGGGCGTAAGCTACGGCCGGACTCATAATATACGCGCATGCGGCCGTGCCCGTAACAAGGGCAGCCACAATCTTTCTGATACTCTTGCGGTTGCCTGCCGCCACTTAGCCGTCCTCCTGATGAAGCAGGATCGTTGCTCCGAATGCCAATGCGACGATCACGGGTATCCATGTCGCCACGAAGGGAGGAACCACTCCGCTGCTCCCGAATGCCTTTACCAGCACGGAGACAACATAAAGCACGAAGCCAGAGAGGATTCCACCCAGAATCACAGAGCGCGATTGATTGAATCTACTGAATTTTAACGACACGGTTGCCGCAATCAACGTCATTGCCACAAGCAGGAATGGCTGTGACAACAGTGAATGAAGCTGCGTCTCGAGAGCGTTGGTCGATATGCCGAAGGAGCGCGCGACCTTTATTCGATTAGAAAGATCATAAAAAGCAATGGTTTCTGGTTGAGCCAGGCGCTCGGAGACGAAGTCCTGTTTCAGATTCGTACGAACCTGTACCGAACTCTTATGATCCGGTATTTCGCCCGGCCGCCGCTCGACGACATTGTTAAGAAGCCAGTAACCATCTTCCAATTTTGCCGACTGCGCGTCCTGCCGGAGGACGATATTTCCCTGTGAATCGAAGTGGATAAAGACAACGCCCATCAGCGTCGTTCCATTATCCAGAATGGCCTTGGCGCCGATGATGGTGTCGTCCTTTCCGCTCGACTGACGCAGCCACGGAATGGAAAGCTTGTTATGATAGGAGGGGTCGCCGCGCAGGTCCGCTTCCATCGTTTCCGCCTGGCGTTGCCCCCATGCGGCCACTGGATTGAGGGCGAGCATGGTCAGCAGTCCCACGCAGAAGGCGCCTATTATGAATGGCGTCATGAATTGCCAGACGGAGATGCCGGCCGCACGCGCAATCACCAGCTCGCGCCGCCGGTTGAGGGCGATCAAGACCGTCATGCCGACGAAAAGCGCGATGAACGGCACGGTCTGTTGCAGGATGAACGGCAGTCTGACCGCCGTCATAACCAGACCGAGAGAAACGCTATAGCCAGGCAGCCCCGCGAGCCGGCCGGCGGTTTCGCTGAAATCGACCAGATAGACGATCGAGATGACGCCCAGGAAGAACCAGAACGTCGTCACGATATAACGCGTGAAGAAATAACGCCCGAGCGTGCCGAAGATCATGCACCGCTCCCGTTCGAGCCGTCCGGAGCAGCCGGAATGCGATCCTGGATTCTTTGTCGCCAACTGCTGAGACGGTTTCGGATCGATACCGGCATCGTCATCTTGCGGTTACGCATCAGTAGCCCGATGGCGACAAGCGCCGAGATGATGTTGATGCCATAGAGAATGCCGATGAAGTTGGGTGCGTTGTCGATCTGGTTGGCGGCATAGAAATCGGCCCAGCGCAGCGCGAAGGCTATCGTCAGCGCCGATACCATCGGATGCAGCCGCGCCTCGCGATGCGAGCGCGCGTCGCCGGCGATCACCAGGGAGATCAGCGCGAATATGGCCGGGAGAGCCCATTCGTTGAGACGCCGGTGCAGCTCCGCCCGATAATTTCCAGGTTTCGCCTTGTAGTCCGGGTCGTTCGGATCCGGATTGAGCAGGAAGCCGAGATCACGGTCGCTGGCGCGCAGCGTCGCCTGTCCCCGGCTCTGCGTCATGTCGGAAAGGTCGAAGGCATAGGAATCGAATTTGATGACGGAGACGTTGCCGTCGGCCGTCTTGCGATGCACTTCGCCGTCTTTCATCAGCAGGGACGTGCCGCTCGGATCGACTGCACCTTCCTTCGCATAATAGATGAGATCGAAAGCGGGATCGCGGGAATCCACCACGAACAACCCCTTGAGGATGCGGCCCGACAGGCGCTGCGAAATCTGGACATAGAGCCCGTCTTCGATGCGCCGGAAATTCTTCTCCTCGATCACGGTCGAAAGCAGGTCGGCATAGGCTTCCGCCACCATCTGACGGGCAGCGACGCGGGCCCTGGGCTCGACCACGTTATCCACGAAAAAGGAGAACAGGCTGATCGCGATCGCAAGAATCATGATCGGGCGGATGATGATGCCCCGCTTGGCGCCTGCCGCCTCCATGACGGTCAGCTCCGAGTCGCTGTTCATCGCCGTCAGCGTCTGCGTGATGCCGATGACCAACGCAAAGGGAAGAACGATCGGAATGATCGTCGGCAGAATCAGCGTCGCGAGCTTCGCGAACGATCCCATCGACTGGCCGCTATCCGTCACGAGGTTGATGCGCTGCAGAACCTGGGTGGTCCAGATAATGGCGAGCACCGGCAGCAGCGCTACCAGGAACATCATACCGACACGCCGTACGATATATGTCTCGAATAACTTCATGCCGGCCCTTAAACGCAACAGCTGCCGGGCGAGCCGACAGAGATTCACCCTCATCTACGCTGTTTACGTTTTTTTGGCGACAACCAACTCGAAAAAAAATCGTTAACTTTCCGAGATTCTTCTGTCGTGTGTCGTTTGGGATAATGCCAGCAGGGCGGCGAATATGACAAGCGATGACAGCCAGCCGAGGACGGCGTCCGACAGGTAGTGCCCGCCAAAGGCCACCCGGAGCGACGGAATCAATATGGAGACTGTGGCGATCGGCATGGCCGCAGCGGATCGATACGGCTGCGGGATGATGAAGATCAGGCAGAACAGCCAGCCCGCCGCGGCGGCTTCGCCCGAGATGAATGAGCAGTTGCTGACGCATTTGCCGGCAAAAGACCCGGCATGGACGAAATCGAGCGTGCCGCCGAAGAGATCGGTTTGCCTCGGACGCGGACGGCCGGAGAGGGCTTTCAGCCAGAGATTGACGATCAGCACCGGCCCGATCAGCAATGCGCCGAGTGCGATCTTGAGATTGCGTGCCCGGAGCCGGTTGAAGGTAGCGCCATGATGTTGCCAGCACTGAAACAGCATCCAGCAGAGGAGGGCGGCGGCCACGTAGGGAAGCTGGAAGAACATTTCCCTCAGGAGACGCATATGGGGATCGTCATTATAGGGAAAAATACCGCAGATCTGATCGGGCCTGACGCTCGCAAGACATCGTTGCGGCAGAAAAAACATGTTTGCGACGGCAAGGTCGATCTGGGGGAAGAGCGAAAACAGGCCGAGCAGGCCCCACCACGCGCAGAAGAGGCCGATGAAGGCATCGCCGGCCGTGCGAGGCCGGAGGATTTCCGGAAAGCGGTCTTCGCGATCGAGGCTGGCAAAGTCGATAATCAAGGCAGCATTCCACAAAAGGATCGGACCGCCCAAGGCGGCAAATCATCATGGGACGGAGCCTAGCCGTGCAAAATGACAGGGATTTGAAGCCCAGGGGCCGCGCTCCGCGGAGATTGCCGTGCCAAACGCTTGTATTCCCTAGTCAAACCTTGAATGATGGTTTCGTAGAAATTCTCCTGATTACGACGCATGAATATTGGAGCGGAAATGTCTGCGAAATTCGAGATCTCCTTCGCCAAGTCAGCTCGCCTTAACGGCGGCCTGGCCATTCTCCTGAAAAGCACGGACAGCGAGCTGCCGGCGGGGGCGGAGAGCGCCGATCCGGCCAATATCTTCGCCAAGGCTTCCTCCGTTGCCGGCTTCAAGAGCAAGGCGCTGACCAGCCTGGATATCATCGCTCCCGAATCCTCGCCTGCCGACCGGATCGTCGTGATCGGCGTTGGCAAGGTGAAGGCGCTGGCCGCGCATGACTGGCTGAAGCTCGGTGGCAGCGCGGCGGCAAAAATCCGCAACGTCGAGAAGGTCGCGATCTTTCTCGATGCGCCGAACGTCGAGGTCGGAGCCAAGGAGGCCGCCGATTTTGCCCTGGGCATGCTTCTGCGCGCCTATAGCTTCGACACCTACAAGACGAAGAAAACCGACGACGATGAGAAAAGCGGCTCGCGCAAAGCAGTGAAGGTCACGATCGTCACCCAGGAGGCGACGGCCGCCAAGAAGCTTTACGCGACCTCGGAAGCAGTGGCGGGCGGCGTGATCCTCGCCCGCAATCTCGTCAACGAACCGCCGAACGTTCTCGGTCCCGTCGAATTTGCAGCCAAGGCCAAGGAGCTCGAAAAGCTCGGCGTCGAGGTCGAGATTCTGACGGAGCGCGAAATGCGCCGGTTCGGCATGGCCGCTCTGCTCGGCGTCGCCCAAGGGTCGGCCCGGCCGCCGCGTCTGGTGGTCATGCAGTGGAAGGGCGGCAAGGCGAAGGACAGGCCAGTGGCTTTCGTCGGCAAGGGTGTCGTGTTCGATACCGGCGGCATTTCCATCAAGCCGGCCGCTGGCATGGAAGAGATGAAGGGCGATATGGGCGGCGCGGCTGCAGTCACCGGTCTGATGTATACGCTCGCCGCCCGCGAAGCCAAGGTCAATGCCATCGGGGTCATCGGTCTGGTCGAGAACATGCCTGACGGCAATGCCCAGCGCCCGGGCGATATCGTCACCTCCATGTCCGGCCAGACGATCGAGATCATCAATACGGATGCCGAGGGCCGGCTCGTTCTCTGCGATGCCCTCTGGTACACGAACGATCGTTTCAAGCCGCAGTTCATGATCAATCTGGCGACCCTGACCGGCGCCATCCTCGTCGCGCTCGGCAATCTGCAGGCCGGCCTGTTCAGCAACGACGACAAACTGGCCGGCGAGCTGACCGCAGCAGGTCTCGTGACGGCCGAGCGCCTGTGGCGGATGCCGCTCGGCAAGGAATACGACAAGATGATCGACAGCAAGTTCGCCGACATGAAGAATACCGGCGGCCGCCATGCCGGCTCGATCACGGCAGCGCAGTTCCTGAAGCGCTTCGTCGGCGAGACCCCTTGGGCGCATCTCGATATCGCCGGCACCGCCATGGGCTCGGTTCAGGACGAGATCAACCAGTCGTGGGGTTCCGGCTTCGGCGTGCGGCTGCTCGATGAACTCGTCCGCGCCGGCTACGAATCGTGACCAGCCGGATTTTGTGAGATAGAAGAGGCCGCATGACCGACGTTCTCTTCTATCACCTGACGGAATCGAAGCTCGAAGACGCCCTGCCGCCGCTGATCGACAAGAGCGTCGAGCGCGGCTGGCAGGTTGCGGTGCAGATGCGCGAGCCGGCGCGGCGGGATCTCCTCGATGCCCATCTGTGGACCTATCGCGAAGACAGCTTCCTGCCGCACGGCACGGACGAAGGCGAGATGGCGGATCGGCAACCCGTGCTGCTGACGGTCTCGCCCGACAACGCGAACAATGCGACGGTGCGTTTCTTTATCGATGGCGCCGAAGCAACGGATGTCGGCAGCTATCAGCGCGTCGTGCTGATGTTCGACGGCTATGACCAGGAGCAGCTGGAAAGTGCGCGCACCCAATGGAAGCGCCTGAAAGGCGAGGGGCATAATCTTACCTACTGGCAACAGACGCAGGATGGCCGCTGGGAGAAAAAGGCCTGAGCCTCGCCGGAATTGTTCGGAAGGCTCGCGGTGGGCAATTCCTGAAGGGCGTGCAGCGATCTTCCATCCGGCTATGTCTTGTTATCGATGGATAGGCCGGCTTTGCGATTGCGTGAAAGGCTGGTTTCTCAGTCGCTTTCTTCGAGGATCTTCTGGATGAAATCCTTCTTCGCTGCGGTATAGGCGGCGCGATTGTCGGCATATTTTGATGCCAGCTCGATTTTCAGTGCCTCATAGGCATGCGCCAGGTCCGGCCTCTTGCGCATCCGGTCGCGGAAGGTGAGGAAGTTGCGCCAGGTCAGGCCGCCATGCTCGACCACATGCACCAGATGCGTGCGGGTGTCTCCTTCGATATCGCGCCCGAAGATGTGATCGTCCGGTACGATGTTGCTGCCGGCGTAGACATAGCCGATGGATGCCATCGGCTCGATGCAGGCGAGGCCGTCTTCGAAGCGCCGAACGCCGACGGCGATATCGATGATGGGCTTGGCCTTGATCTCGGGGATGGAGGTGCTGCCGAAATGCTGGACATCGACGGCAAGGTCGCCGAGTGCGTTGCGAATGGCGGCTTCTTCCAGCAAATAGGCGTCGTGCCAGCTCTGATTCGGCTCGGCGAGCTTGACCGACTTGTTGCCGACGCCGAGCCCGAATGATTGTTCACGTTCCGATGCCATCGGCAACTCCCCGATGAAGACAATGCGCCACGCTAGCATGTTGCGGGGCGCGTTGTCTGTATCGGCCGGGACGCGTCAATCGTAAAAAGCTTCGACGAATTTGCGCTTGCCGAGCATGAAGGCGTCGGCGACGTGGCGCAACGGCGAAACGTCGACATCGGACGTGCCGGCTTTGACGATCTCGGCAAAACGGCGATAGAGCGAGGGATATTCGGCCTCGGGTGCCGAGGACTTCAGCTCGCCATCGACGGAAAGCTTGGCACCGCCATCGGCCAGAATCATCTGGCCTGCATCGGTCTCGGCGACGATATCCCAGCTCTGCTTGCCGGTCTGGCGCCAGTCGAATTCGGCATGGACCGCAAGGCCCGCGCCGCTCTTGAAATGCAGGTCGGCGGCGATCGGCGAATCCCGGTTTTCAGGAAACTCCAGCGTTGCGCCGGTCAGGAAGAGGGGCGGCAGGATATGGGTCACGATCGACAGCGCATTGATGCCGGGATCGAAGACGCCGAGCCCGCCGGCCTGCCAGATCCATTCCTGGTTCGGATGCCAATGGCGGACGTCTTCCTTCCAGATCACATGAACGCTTTGGATCTTCGTTCCGGCGAGGAGGGTCTTTGCTGCCTCGACAGCCGGCGCATAACGCGAATGCCAGCTTGCGAAGAGCGAAACGCCTTTGGCCGCAGCGAGATTTTCGAGGTCGGCGACCTCGCTGAGCGTCGCGCCCGGCGGCTTCTCGAGGAAAACGTGCTTGCCGGCCGAAAGCGCCTTGTAGGCGGCCTCGTAGCGATATTGCGGCGGCATGCAGAGCGAAACGGCATCGATTGCCGGCACGGCATCGAGCATCGCCTCGATGCTCGTGAACGCCGGAATGCCGTCAACGGTGCCGTGACGGCTTGCCGTGGCGATCAGTTCGAAATCCGGATTGTTGGCAATGGACGGGAGGTGCTGGTCGCGGACGATCTTGCCGACGCCGACAATAGCGAGGTTGATGGGGGACATGAGTGTCTCTCGATTAGTATGATTATTGATCTGATCTTTAGCAGAATGCCGCATGCGGGCAAGGGCGGCAAATGGCGAATGCAGGCGTTAGTTCCAATGTGCAGGCATGATACCCGGCATCATCGCGCTTGGAAAACCGGCGCCGGCTCTTGATTCGCCGTTTGAAATCGGCACTCTGGCTCCGCGCAGTAAAAAAGAGCTTCGGAAAGAACTCTGCGGGGGGAAATCATGAAAACATTGCTCGGCTTCAGCCGAATCGTCGACTATTTGACCGAGGTTATCGGCAAATCGGTCTCATGGCTCATTCTGGTCGCTGTTCTGGTCAGTGCCGGAAACGCCGTCGTCCGCAAGGTCTTCAATACCTCGTCCAATGCATGGCTGGAAGCGCAATGGTATCTCTTCGGCGCAGCCTTCATGCTCGCCGCCGCCTATACGCTCCGGCAGAACGAGCATATCCGCATCGACATCGTTTACGGCTCGCTGCCTCGCCGGGTGCAGCACTGGATCGATCTGCTCGGCCATTGCCTGTTCCTCATGCCCTTCGTGCTGCTGATGGTCTATGACCTCGTGCCTTATGTGCGCAGCTCCTTCATGTCGGGAGAAGTCTCTTCCAGCGCCGGTGGCCTGATCATCTGGCCGGGCAAGGCGTTGCTGCTGGCTGGCTTCTTCCTGTTGGCGCTGCAGGGGATTTCCGAGATCATCAAGAAGATCGCCATCATGCGCGGCGATATGGACGATCCGGCCCCCTACGTTCCGACACACGCGCCTCTCGAGGTCGAGACGCCGGCCGGGGAGGCGCGTTGATGATCGAATTCATTGCCGTGAACATGGCACCGATCATGTTCGCCTCGCTGATCGTTTTCCTGCTGCTGGGCTATCCCGTCGCCTTCGCGCTTGCCGCCAACGGGCTATTGTTCTTCTGGATCGGTGTCGAATTGGCGCCCTATTCGGGCGGCAGCATCAACCTCTCCTGGCCGCTTCTCAACGCGCTCCCGGATCGGTTCTGGGGCGTCATGTCCAACGACACGCTGCTGGCGATCCCGTTCTTCACCTTCATGGGCATCGTGCTGGAACGGTCCGGCATGGCCGAAGACCTGCTCGACACGATCGGCCAGCTCTTCGGGCCGATTCGCGGCGGTCTCGCCTACGCGGTGATTTTCGTGGGCGCCCTGCTGGCGGCGACGACCGGCGTCGTCGCGGCCTCGGTCATTGCCATGGGGCTGATTTCATTGCCGATCATGCTGCGCTACGGCTATGACCGACGGGTCGCTTCCGGCGTCATCGCCGCTTCCGGCACGCTGGCGCAGATCATCCCGCCGTCGCTGGTTCTGATCGTGCTGGCCGACCAGCTCGGCCGTTCGGTCGGCGACATGTATGCCGGCGCGCTCATCCCCGGCCTGGTGCTGACGGGCATCTACATGCTCTACGTGCTCATCATGACCATTGTCAGGCCGGGCTCCATGCCGGCCTTGCCGAAGGAGGCCCGCTCGCTTGGTTCCGGCATCACCTCCCTATTCATCGCGCTGCTGGTCTGCGCGGGCGTGGCTTACGCGGCGCATGTCTATCTGACGCCGGTTTACGGTGAGAATGCCGACATCCTCGGCGCCACCGTCGGCGTCGCCTTCATCTTTGCCGCTGCCGTGCTCGACAAGGGGCTGAAATTCAACCTGATGTCCCGGCTGGCGCAGCAGGTCATCATCGTGCTCATCCCGCCGCTGGCGCTGATTTTCCTGGTGCTCGGCACGATCTTTCTCGGCATTGCGACGCCGACGGAAGGAGGCGCCATGGGGGCAGTCGGCGCGCTGGCGATGGCTGCGGCCAAAGGCAGGCTGAGCATGGAGGTCGTCCGCGCGGCATTGACGTCCACGACGCGGCTTTCGGCCTTCGTGCTGTTCATCCTGATCGGCTCGCGCGTCTTTTCGCTGACCTTCTACGGCGTCAACGGACATGTCTGGGTCGAGCATCTGCTGGTGTCGCTGCCCGGCGGCGAGGTTGGCTTCCTGATCGCCGTGAACCTGCTCGTCTTCGTGCTGGCCTTCTTCCTCGATTTCTTCGAGCTCGCCTTCATCATCGTGCCGCTGCTGGCGCCTGCTGCCGACAAGCTCGGCATCGATCTGATCTGGTTCGGCGTGCTCCTCGGCGTCAATATGCAGACGAGCTTCATGCATCCGCCTTTCGGCTTCGCGCTGTTCTACCTCCGCTCGGTGGCAGCGCGTGTGCCCTATCTCGACAAGGTGACGGGCAAGCAGATCGCGCCCGTCACGACGGGACAGATCTATTGGGGCTCGGTGCCCTTCGTCGGCATCCAGATCCTTATGGTGGCCTTGACGATCATGTTCCCGCAGATGGTCATGCACTACAAGGGAGCCGATACGGGCGTCGACCCCAACACGATCAAGATCGAGGTTCCGGGTTTCGGCGCGCCCGGCCAGGAAAACGGCGACGGTCTCGGCTTACCCGGCCTGCAGCCACCGGGCAGCAATCCGCTTGACGGCAAGCCGGCCGATCAGGGCGGCGAACAGTCCAGCCCGCCCGCCAACGATCTCAGCCAGCCGCCATCGTTCAATTGAGAGACATGGCTCGCGTCAGCATGTCCGGCCCGATCGAAGGCAACGAAAAACCCCGGGGCGATGCCCTGGGGTTTTCTTTTCCGATCCAGCTTCCGCTCAGATCTTCCCGGCGCGCTGCAGCGTCATCATGTAGACGTCGTAGCTGTATTCGGCGACCTGCGCATAGAGGTAATGCTGGCCGCGAAAGCCCTTGATCGACTCCCAGATCTTCTTGAAGGTCGGGTTATCGGCTTCCATTTCCGCATAGACCTCGTTGGACTTTTCGAAGCAGGCATTCAGGATTTCCGTGCTGAACGGCCGCAGTTTCGCACCCTCCGCGACGACGCGCTTGATGGCGGCCGGATTCAGATAGTCGTATTTCTGCAGCATGTCGGCATCCGTTGCCTGCGCGGCCGTGCGCAGCAGGGACTGGTAGGCCTTGGGCAAGCCGTCATAGGCCGCCTTGTTGAACATGACATGCACCGTCGGACCGCCTTCCCACCAGCCGGGATAGTAATAATAGGGCGCCACCTTGTAGAAGCCGAGCTTCTCGTCGTCATAGGGGCCGACCCATTCGGCCGCATCGATCGTGCCTTTCTCCAGCGCCGGATAGATGTCGCCGCCGGCGATCTGCTGCGGCACGACACCGAGGCGTTCGACCACCTTGCCGGCAAAGCCGCCGATGCGCATCTTCAGACCCTTGAGGTCGGCGACCGTCTTGATTTCCTTGCGGAACCAGCCGCCCATCTGCACGCCGGTATTGCCGGCCGGGAAGCCGATCAGCCCCTGCGTCGCCAGGAACTCGTTGAAGAGATCGATGCCGCCGCCGTGATACTGCCAGGCGTTCATGCCGCGGGCGTTGAGCGCGAAGGGAACGGCGGCTCCCAGCGCCCAGGCCGGATCCTTGCCCCAGTAATAATAGGCGACCGAATGGCAGGCCTCGACGGTGCCGGCCGAAGTCGCGTCGGCTGCCTGCAGGCCCGGCACGATTTCGCCGGCCGCAAACACCTGAATGTTGAAATTGCCGTCAGTGGCTTCCGACACGTATTTCGACAACACCTCGCCGCCGCCGTAGATCGTGTCGAGCGATTTCGGAAACGACGACGTCAGGCGCCAGTTGATCTTCGGATTGCTCTGGGCAATGGCCGGGGCCGCAAGGGCCGCAGCGGCAACCGAGCCGGCGCCGGTAACGCCGGCCTTCCGCAGAAATGAACGACGATCCATCTGTTTCTCCCCCCGGATACGAGCGGGCGGGCTCGCCCGCTCTTCGTGATCACGGCCGCAGCTAACCATGCCCCCCGGCGCGTTTCAAGCGTATCGGAAGATCGTGCAACCAATGATTTTTGCGGGAGCGCGGAAGAGCAGGCTCAGGAGCTTCCGGATTTCATGATCGTCTCACGCAGGAAGCTGTAGCCGAGTGCCGTGCGCGTCGCGAGCTGCATCGACGCGCCATCGCCGCCATGCCCGCCCGAAGCGAATTCGTGGAAGAGCGGATGGTGGCCGAGTGCGGTCAGCTGCGCCGCGAACCGCCGGGCGTGCGAGGGATGCACCCGGTCGTCGTTGCTTGAGCTTTCGATATAGATCGGCGGATAGGCCACCTCGGAAGCCGGCTTGACGTTATGCAGCGGCGAATAACCGAGCAGATAAGCGCGATCTGCCGGATCCTCCGGATCGCCGTACTCGTCGATCCAGGCTTTTCCGGCCGGGAAGACATGGAAGCGCGTCATGTCCAGCACCGGCACCTGGCACCAGATCGCGCCGAAATCCTGCGGGTAGCGCGTTGCCATGACGCCGGTCAGCAGCCCGCCGTTGCTGCCGCCGTTGGCGGCGATGCGGGATGGTTTCGTATAGCCGCGGATCACGAGGTCGCGGGCGACGGCCGCGAAATCCGCGAAAGCCCTGTGGCGGCCGCGGCCCTTTGCGGCGCGGTGCCAGTTCGGACCGAATTCACCGCCGCCGCGAATATAGGCCATCACATAGGCACCGCCTTGCTCCAGCCAGCGGCCGATGACGCCGGAATAATGCGGGCCGAGCGAAACATCGAAGCCGCCGTAACCGTACATCAGCACCGGCAGCTCGCCCTTGGTCCAGTCTTTCGGCAGGGCGATATGATAGGGGACTTTCGTGCCGTCCTCGGACGTCGCTTCCAGAAGAAGGGACGTCATGCCCTCGCTGTCGAAATAGGTGGGCGAACTGGCGACGTGCCTGAGCTCAAGCGCTTCCCGGCGATTGCTAAGCTCAAGCCTGAAACAGGAGGGAGGCTGCAGAAAGCCCGAGCCATAAATCTGCAGCGTGTCGTCGCCGAGATGCAGGTCCGAATAAAGCGGCTGGACGGACACGGTCTGAACGTCCGCCGGCAGGGCGATTTCCCGGATGTCGGCATCCGGCGTGGTCAGATCGAGAAGGAAAAGACGCGGCCGCATATTGTCGGACACGACGAAGACGCACCATTCGCGCATCAGCAGGAATTGCGAAATCGATTGCCGTTCGGCGGGAGAGAACAGGATACGCGCCGTCTCGCCGCCGCCGGGCTCGCGCGGCAAAGGCTGCAAGGCCAGACTGCCGGCCGGTATCCGTTCATCGGTCTTGGCAAGCCACGCGAGATGGGAATGATTGAACCTGAAATCGATATCCTCGGGCAGATCGATCCTGCGCAGCGAGCCGTCCCGATCCTCGATGAAGTGGCTGGCGCGGCCGATTTCGTGACCGGCGGTGAAGATCCGGATCGGCCGGGCTGTGCCTTCATTCGCAAGGCCGGCAAGCGCCGGATCGAAGATCGAACAGGCGCCGTAGATATCGCTGTCGGCAGCGGCATAGAGAACCGGCGCATCGGCAGGCGCCTGTCCACGTTTCAGGCGGCGGCCGACGCGTGGCCAGCCGGAGCGCGTCGAGGATTCGCGGTCGATCGAGCCGAAATAGGCAATCTCGTCGCGGCTTAGCCATGTCGCATGACAGCGCACGGCCGGCGTGTCGAACCCGCCCTCCACAATGCTCTTCGCCTCGCAATCGAATTCGACGAGCCGCATCGGATCCGAGCCGCCGTCGGAAAGGCAGAGCAGCACCCGCGTCGGTTCCCAGGGACAGGTAAGGGCGCCGCGCCAGAGCCACAGCCTGTTCTCCGCGGCGCAAAAGGCGTCGAGATCGAAGATCGGCTCCCATGGCGCATCGGGCAGCGGAGCGAGATCGGCCGGCAGCCGATACCACCGGCCGAGCGGATGATCGGCGCTGCGGCGGAAATCGAACAGCCAGTTCCCACGCCGGGTAGTGGCGATCAGCCGGTCCTCGCGTTCGATCATGTCCTTGATGGCGGTGCGGTCCGCCTCGAATTCAGGCGTCATGAGCAATCGTTCGGATTCGGCATCCTTCTCGGCGACGAATTTCAGGGTGAGGGGATCGTCGTCGCGTTCAAGATGGAGATGCATGGAAACCCGGGAAGCTGATTAAAGATACGATTTGGATGTAACCAAATCAAAATAAAGCCGCGGAAGCAACCTCGCTTCCGCGGCTTATCACTGACCAGCGTCCGATACCGGTCGCCTTAACGGACCATCTTGGTATCGGCCTGGGCAACCAGATTGGTCGCCGGCGCCGGCTCGCGCTTGTATTTCAGCGTCACGACCTTGTAGCCCTCTTTCTCCAGGCGGCTGAGGAGAGTGGGCAGCATCCTGACCGTGCGCTGGTGGATGTCGTGCATCAGGACGATGCCGCGGCCGCGCTGGTGGAGCTGCTTCATGGTGCGGTCCACCACGGAGGCAGGCGTCGAGGTGAAGTAGTCCTTGCTGTCGATATCGACATCCATGACGATCATGTCGCGGGCGGCGATCGCCGTGCGCAGGCGCTTGGAATCGGCCAGATAGGGGAAGCGGAAGAAGGGCACGTCCGTACCGATCGCCTTGGTCACGGCATCCTTGCCGCGGGCGATCTCGGTCATCGCCGCGTCGAAGGTCATCTTGTCGAGATCGGGATGGCGGAACGTGTGGCTGCCGATCGCGTCGCCATGCGCAAGCACCTCGCGCGCCGTCGCCGGATGGGCCTGCGCCATTTCGCCGACCATCATGAAGGCGGCCTTGACGCCGAACCTGTCGAGCGTGGCGAGAATGCGATCCGTCTTGCCGGGTGCGGGACCATCGTCGAAGGTGAGGATCACTTCCTTGTCGGCGAGCCTGATATCCTTGAGCGAGGCTACTTCAAGCGTTCGGCCGGCGAGATTGTGCGGTCCGTCGGCATCTTCCCGCTCCCGGGTTTCGAGATCGGCGACGAGCCATTTCTTCGGCTCCATCTCCACAGGGTCGTTGGCCTTCAGCGGCTTGTGACGCGGCTCTTCGGCAGCATAGCTGCTCTTGAGCGATGCTTCATTCGCCGGCTTCGTGGCGCATCCTCCCAGAGCCAGGGACACGGCAAGGCCAGCCAGCAAAACACGGTAGTTCATCAGAATCGCTCAACAATATGTCTATGAAAGTTGAGCGTATTTTCTGCAGTTATGGTTAACGATCGGTTAGGATCGGCCCTGAATTCGTTAAGAACTCATTGGGATTTCAGCCGGCCATGCCGCTTTCATATTCCGACGACAGTTCCAGCCATTGCTCTTCGGCGGCCGCGAGCTTTTCGGCGGCATCCGCGCGCTGCTTTGCCTTTTCCGCAGCCTTGGCGGGCGCCTTTTCGTAAAGGGCGGGGTCCGCAAGTTCCGCATCAAGCGCCTGAATCAGTTTCTCAAGCTTGCCGGTCAAGGATTCGATTTCGTTGATCTTCTTCTTGAGCGGGGCGAGAGATGCGCGGCGGTCGGCGGCGAGCTTGCGTTGATCCGCCTTGGAAACGGAATCGTCGCCGCCATTCGTCTTGGCCTTGTCATCCCTGGATTTCGGACTGGCGACGACGAGGTTGCGGTATTCCTCCAGATCGCCGTCGAAGGTTGAGACCGTGCCGTCGCGCACCAGCCAGAGCCGGTCGACGGTGGCTTCGATCAGGTGGCGGTCGTGCGAAATCAGGATGACGGCGCCCGAATAGTCGTTCAGCGCCTGGATCAGCGCGTTGCGGCTGTCGATATCCAGATGGTTCGTCGGTTCGTCGAGGATCAGCAGGTTCGGCGCGTCGAAGGCGGCAAGGCCCATCAGCAGGCGAGCCTTCTCGCCGCCGGAGAGATCCTTGACCTGCGTGTCCATCTTCTCCGTCGCGAGACCCATCTGCGCGACGCGGGCACGCACCTTGGCCTCCGGCGTTTCCGGCATGCGGCGGCGCACATGCTCGACGGCGGTCTGGTTGGGGATGAGATCGTCCAGCTGATGCTGGGCGAAAAAGCCGATCTTCAGGCTCGGCGCGAGCTTGACGTCACCGCTCTCCGCGCCGAGTCGGCCGGAAATGAACTTCGCGAAGGTCGATTTGCCGTTGCCGTTCGAGCCGAGCAGGGCGATGCGGTCGTCGGCATCGATACGCAGGTTCAGGCGCTTCAGGACCGGTTTGCCCGGCTCGTAGCCGACCGCGCCGCCGCTGATCGCGATGATGGGCGAGGCGGGCTGCTTCTCCGGCTCCGGAAAACTGAAGCCCATGACATGGTCTTCGATGACGGCGGCGACGGTGCCCATCCGTTCCAGCGCCTTGACGCGGGATTGTGCCTGCCGCGCCTTCGACGCCTTGGCCTTGAAGCGGTCGATGAAGCTCTGCAGATGCTTGCGTGCGGCATCGTTCTTCGCCTTCGCCTTCATCTGAAGTTCGTCGGCTTCCGCCTTCTGCCGCTCGAACTGGTCGTAGGAGCCGCGATAGAAGGTGAGCTTCTTCTGGTCGAGATGCACGATGGAATTGACGGCCGTGTTCAGGAGATCGCGGTCGTGCGAGATGATGATGACCGTGTGCGGATAGCGGCGGATGTAATCCTCCAGCCAGAGCGTGCCTTCGAGGTCGAGATAGTTCGTCGGCTCGTCGAGCAGCAGGAGGTCCGGCTCGGAAAACAATACGGCGGCAAGGGCGACGCGCATGCGCCATCCGCCGGAGAAGGAGGAGGCCGGGCGCTGCTGCGCCTCATGGTCGAAACCGAGGCCGGCCAGGATGCTGGCGGCGCGCGCTTCGGCGGAATGCGCGCCGATATCGGCAAGCCGGGTCTGGATATCGGCGATGCGATGCGGATCGGTGGCGGTTTCCGCTTCCTTGAGCAGGGCGGAGCGTTCCTTGTCTGCCGCCAGCACGATATCGATCAGCGGCTCCTCGGTGCCCGGAGCCTCCTGCGCGACCTGGCCGATACGGGCATTGCGCGGGATCGAGACGGAGCCGCTCTCGGCGGCGAGGTCGCCGGTGATGATCCTGAACAGGGTGGATTTGCCCGCGCCGTTCTTGCCGACGAGGCCTGCCTTCGTGCCCGCCGGAAGCGTCACGTTGGCATGGTCGATGAGAAGACGGCCGGCAATGCGGGCGGAAAGGTCGGAAATCGAAATCATGGCGCGGTTTTGGCCGAACTCGACGCCGAAGGCAAGAGCGAGAAGGCGTTCAGGCGCCAGCGTTCCGCGAGGATTTGGGAAGGTTGGCGCAGTTGCGCAGCCGCTCGGTCAGCTCGGTCTCATAGAGCATGAGGTTGCTGAGAGAGGCGTTCAGGCTATCGAGAGCCGAACCGGCATCGGCTGCCGCTTTCGTCTCGCGGGCGAAACGCTGCTTTTTCATCAGCCCTTTGGCAAGCTCATCCGCCACTTCGCGCAGCATCTCGGCGGCATCGCCTTCCGATTTGCGCGCAACGAGCCCGCAATGGCTGACAAGGCGATGCTTGAGGCCGATCTCGTCGAGCCTGCCCTGCGAGGGAACGGGTCCAAGCGCTTCGATCTCTTCGGCAAGACAGCGGTCTTCGCCATAGAGCGCTTCATGGAAGAGCTGGTAATTGCGCGGCAGGTTCTTGACTTTCAGCCGCGTCATGAAGCGACCGATGACCTCGAGCTCGGTTTCCGTTTCATCTTCATCGATGGAATAAGCCGAAACGCCTTGGTGCAAGTTCTTCATGCCTGCTCATGACCGTGATCTGATATATCCTGGCCAGTCTGCAGGCTGCGACATTAAGGGAACATGAACAAAATGGCGGATCTACCCCGCAACGCAACAAAATGAGGCATGTGCTCAACGCTTGGGCGAATCCGGAACATGCCGGCTCGCCTCCGGCTCACATCCACCTCCGCCCTGCGCTGCGCAGGAAATCCAAAAGATCCAGGGCGAGCGACGGCTTGCCCATGGATGTCAGGATCGTATGGCACTGCCCGCGATGATGGGCGTGGTGATTGAACATATGCGCGACTGCCAGATGAAGAGAGTGAGTGACGGCGCCCGGCCGGAGAACCGAGGTGTAGGTTATGTCGCCGGCAAGGGTTGTTTCATCGAGTGTTTCGATCCAGTCCGCAATGCGCCGATCCTCGGCCTCTCGCGCCGTCCGGAGTCCTGCGAGATCTTCGTGCAGGACGACGCCGAGTGCCGCGGGTAGGTCGCCGTTGCCGTTGAAACGGTGCATCCACAGCCGATCCGTCACCAGCAGATGGTTCAGCGTTCCGTGCAGCGAGCCGAAGAAGGCGCCGCGATCTTCATGAAACTCCGCATCGCTGAGTTGCGCGGCGGCATCATAGACCCGTGCGTTGGCCCAGCGGTTGTAGTCCGCAAGCATTCTGAAGTGTCTGAGCATAAGCGTTTCCTCCCTGATGGCGATGATGTGCCGCCGGCATGATCCCTCAAAGACCGCGCCGCCGCCCCACAGATCGCGAATCGGCCGTCCGGACTGTGACGGCGGCGTGAAATTGGGCGATCCCCCTTGTTTTCGGGCTTTGAGGCAGGTAAACACCGCCCACTTTTCTCTGATTACAAGGAATGAGCCCATGGCGATTGAACGTACTTTCTCGATGATCAAGCCGGACGCGACGAAGCGCAACCTGACCGGCGCCATCACCAAGGTTTTTGAAGACAACGGCCTGCGCGTCATCGCCTCCAAGCGCGTCTGGATGAGCAAGCGCGAAGCCGAAGGCTTCTACGCCGTTCACAAGGAACGCCCCTTCTTCGGCGAACTCGTTGAAGGCATGACCTCCGGCCCGACGATCGTTCAGGTTCTGGAAGGTGAAAACGCCATTCTGAAGAACCGCGAAATCATGGGCGCGACCAACCCGGCAAACGCCGATGAAGGCACGATCCGCAAGACCTTCGCTCTTTCGATCGGCGAGAACTCGGTTCACGGCTCGGACGCTCCGGAAACGGCTGCGGTCGAAATCGCCTACTGGTTCTCCGAAACCGAAATCGTCGGCTGAATCGGCCTTTCAGCTTCAGCGCTGAACGATTTGAAATGACTCAATAAAAGCCGGGATTTCGATCCCGGCTTTTTTCATGCGGGATGCACTGCACACACCTTCTCCCTTTGGGGAGAAGGTGCCGACAGGCGGATGAGGGGGCCGCCAAGAGCACGGACATTTCCCCATTCAAATCGGTCATCCCCCTCATCCGACCCTTNNCTCCCCGAGGGGAGAAGGAGATGCGGCAATGATGTGCCTCCTATGCAATTGCCCTGCCGCGAGCGGGGAGTGGACTACCCCACAGCTGTTCTCACGCCGGGCAGGCCGTATCCTTCCCATAATCGGCGCTGCCGTCACTTTTGAAGATATCCGGGTTGGCCGTGTAGGCGGGGCCGACCACCAGCGGTCTCGTCGGCAGTACGGTCTGGTCGAGGTCGGATCTGACTTGGGTTTTGATCGTCTGGAGCGTCTTGTCGCTGGCATCCACCAGCTTGATCGAGACGGAATAGGGGTGGTCCTTGCGCACGCAACGCAGGTCCGGGCTTTCCAGCGTGATCTTGTCCCAGAAGGAATAGATCTTCTGTTGAACGACAAGCGGATCGCCGCCCGCGGGGTTTTCGAATTCCGCAACAGCCATCGTGCCGTCCGGGATCGGCGCGATCTTCTTGAGTGTGATCATGTAGCTTGCACTCGCCACGCGATAATTGAACACGAAGAGGCGACCGGTGAGTTGCGTCGGCCCTTCATCATCTTTCCTTTGGCAGCCGGCCAGCGCAAGGCCGGCGATTATTGCCGTCAGCACGATCGTTCGCTTCGTCATGGCGCAGTCTCCTCCTTTTTGCGCCGGTAGTGCCGGCTGGCCTTGGCCCGGTTGCCGCAGACGGCCATGTCGCACCAGGCGCGGCTCTTGTTCTTGCTGCGGTCGATGAACAGCCAGCCGCAGTTGCGGCATATTTTCATCCGTTCCGGATCGGGCATGGCGATGAGCCGCAGCGTCGAATGCACCGTCGCGGCATCGAGCCCATCGGCTGCGGCTTGCTTCAGGACTTTCGCCAAGACGCCGAGAAGATCGGCAAGCAGCCCGTCGGCGGCCTCGCCAAGAACGTGCGCCCGGAAATAACGATCGATCGTCTCGCGCAACGAGATGAAGTCGGCCCGGTTTTGCCGCTGCACCGGCAGGATATCGCCGAAAAGGGCCCGCTCGGCGCAGAAGCTGGCAGCCGCCTTCGGGAAGCTGTCCATCTGCCCCGGAGCCTCGAAACGATCGGTCCGCCGTTCCTCGTCATGGCGCAGGATCACGCTGTTGGCGACATCGAGCGCCAGCGCGCCACCGGAAAAGCGATGTGGGGTCCAGGAAAAACTCATGGCAAAAATTATAACTGGTAAAATTGATTTTGCCAGTTACTATTTGCGTATTCCTTCGGAGGAGCGGATGGCCTATCTTCTGCAGCAATTGGCGAATGCCGTTCCGCTCGCCGCACTCTACGCGACGCTGGCTTTCGGCTATTCCATCGCGTTCGGGGTCATGAAGCGGGCCGATATCACCTATGGTGCGCTTTTCGCCTTTGCCGGCCAGATGCTCGTGCTCTTCACCGATGTCGGCTATACGAGGATGTATCTGATCCTGCCGGCTGCCTTCGCCTTCGGCGCGGTTGTCGCGGTCGGCTATACGCTCGGCACCAGCTTCCTCGTCGGCCGTGCGATCATGCTGCCCTTGTCCCGAAAATCGCCGAATACCATCATCGTCGCCGCGCTCGGCATGATGATCATCCTGATGGAAACCGCGCGGCTGGCCTCCAATACGCGCAGCATCTGGTTGCCGCCATTCCTGAACGGTGCGGTCGTTTTCTGGGATAGCGGCGCTTTCCGCGTGACGCTGACCGAAATCCAGTTGCTCAATACGGCGTTGATGATCCTTGTCATCCTTGCCGGCGCCTATGTCCTTAAATGCACCGGTTGGGGACGAATCTGGCGGGCCGTGACCGATGATGCCCTTGCCGCCGAACTTTGCGGCGCCAGCGCCACCCGCGTCTTTCTGCTGGCCTATGTCGCCTCCGCACTGGTCGCGACGATCTGCGGACTGCTGGCCACGTCCTACTATGGAACGATGGATTTCGGGGCGGGGCTGATGTTCGGGCTCAAGGTGCTGATGATCTCGGCGGTCGGCGGCTATTCCGATCCGCTGAAGTCGGCGGGCGGCGCGGCGCTGCTGGGCCTGTCCGAAACCATGTGGGGGGCCTACGGCCCGTTCCTGTGGCGCGATTTCGTCATCTTCTCGCTGCTCGTGCTGCTGCTGGTCTTGAGCCGGCGCGAAAGGGTCGTGCCCTGACGCTTGCTCGCCAGCCTACTTGTCGCCGGCCCATCTGGCGCGCGCCGCATCGTCGGCATCCCTGGCCGAAACCCAGCCGCCTTCGGTGCCGTCCCTGCCATGCTCCTTCTTCCAGAAGGGAGCGGAGGTTTTCAGATAATCCATGACGAAATTCGCCCCGTCGAAGGCGGCTTGCCGATGGGACGCTGCGGCGATGACGAGCACGATATTTTCGCCCGGCGCTATCTTGCCGTAGCGATGGATGGCCGTCAGGCCGAGAAGGCCGAAGCGCTCGATGGCGAGCCTGGCGATGCGTGTGATTTCCGCCTCGGCCATGCCGGGATAATGTTCGAGTTCGAGCGCGCCGAGCGTGCCGCCTTCGTCGCGGCATAGTCCCGAAAAGGTCACGACCGCGCCGATATCGTGCCGCCCACTCGTCAGCCGATCGGTCTCCGCCCGGAGATCGAAATCCTCATGCTGGACTTTGACGAATGGTGAAATCATCGCAATTTCCTTGATCGCCCTGTCAAACGGTTCGAGGCGCCTTACGGCCTCTCGCTTCGGCATCACGGGCCTGCCGAAGGGGCGTTGCCCGACCGTTCCTCACCCTCCGGTCATCGGCGGGAAGAGCCCGATCTCCCGCGCGCCGGCGATGGGCTCGTCGTGATCGGCGTGCTCCATGTTGATGGCGACGCGGATAGCCTCGGGGAATTGAAGTGCCGTCTCGTATTCCTCACCCAAGGTCTTCAAATGACTCAGGAGATCGCCAACGGTGACGACGTCGGCGGGAAGAGCAATCTCCTCTTCCGCTTTACCGATCCGCTCACGCACCCAGGCGAAATAGACGAGCTTGGTCATTCGTCATCCACGATATGCTTCAGGCCGGCCCGGAAATAGTCGTAGCCGGTATAGATGGTCAGCAGTGCCGCGATCCAGAGCAGGGCGATGCCCATCTCCGTCGTATAGGGTAGCACCTTGTCGCCCGCCGGCCCAGCCAGCAGGAAAGCGATGGCGACGAGCTGCGCCGTCGTCTTCCATTTCGCGATGCGCGTCACCGGGACGCTTACCTTCAGGGCCGCCAGATATTCGCGCAGGCCGGAAACCAGGATCTCACGGCACAGGATGATGATCGCCGCCCACAGCGACCAGCCGGCGATCGTGCCATCGGCCGCGACCAGCAGCAGGATCGAGGCGACCAGCAGCTTGTCGGCGATTGGGTCCAGCATGCGGCCGATATTCGAGGTCTGGTTCCAGATCCGTGCGAGATAGCCGTCGAGGAAATCGGTGATCGAGGCGATGACGAAGATCCAGAGCGCTACCCATCGCGCAAAATCGGAACCTTCCAGCTTGCCTTCGATGAAGAAGCACAGAACGATCAGCGGCACGCAGAGGATGCGGCCGTAGGTGAGCAGATTGGGAATGCTGTAAGCGCGCGAAGCCATGGAAATCGTTTCGTTTGTTGCGGCCGGGCTTGAGGGGTTCCGTTATGCCTCATCCGGCTCATGTCATTCGATGGAGCGTGATCCCAAAAACCGCTTCGCACTTTTTGGTGGTCACGCCTTAAATGATGGTTTGGTCAGTTTATCGTCAACATTGTTTCTGCTTTTTCACCGCTATTGCGTGGAATTTGCGACCTGCGTTTCCTATTTCGCGGCATCCTCGTGGAAATGGTTGTAGACCTGCGTCGCCACGGCTTCCGAAATGCCGTCGACCGCCATCAGATCCGAAAGGGCGGCGCGCGACACAGCCTTTGCGGTGCCGAAATGCTGGAGAAGCGCGCGCTTGCGCGACGGGCCGATGCCGCCGATCTCGTCCAGCGGGTTCTTCACCATCTCCTTCTTGCGCCGGGCGCGATGCGAGCCGATGGCGAAACGGTGCGCCTCGTCGCGCAGGCGCTGGATGAAATAAAGCACCGGATCGCGTGGCGGCAGCGTGAAACTTTCGCGCGACGGCGCGAAGAAGCGCTCGCGCCCGGCGTCGCGGTCGACACCCTTGGCGACGCCGATGGCGATGACGCTGTCGGTGATCCCGAGGTCTTCGAGAATGGCGCGCACGGCCGTCATCTGCCCCTGGCCGCCGTCGATGAGAATGACGTCGGGCCAGGCGGGGAAGGGGCGGTCGGCGGCCTCGACGCCGGCGTCGGCCTCGCCGCTACGGTCTGGCTTGCCTTCCTCCTTCAGGAGCCGCGAGAAGCGGCGCGTCATGACCTCGCGCATCATGCCGAAGTCGTCGCCCGGCGTGATGTCGGTCGATTTGATGTTGAACTTGCGGTATTGGCCTTTGACGAAGCCCTCCGGCCCGGCCACGACCATGCCGCCCACGGCATTCGTCCCCATGATATGGGAGTTGTCGTAGATCTCGATGCGCTGCGGCACGTAGGGGAGCTTGAACGTTTCCTTGAAGCCTTCGAGCAGCCGCGATTGCGAGGCGGTCTCGGCAAGCTTGCGGCCATGCGCCTCGCGGGCATTGGCGATGACGTGCTCCACCAGATCGCGTTTCTCGCCGCGTTGCGGCACGAGGATTGCGACCTTGTGGCCGGCCTTTTCGCTGAGTGCCGCGGCCAACAGCTCGATTTCCTCGACCGTTTCCGAAAGCAGGATCTGCCGCGGCACCGGCTTGTCGTCATAGAACTGCGCCAGGAAGGCGTTCAGCACTTCCGCGCCGGAAAGCGATGGGTCGGCCTTTGGGAAATAGGCGCGGTTGCCCCAGTTCTGGCCGGTGCGGAAGAAAAACACCTGGATGCAGGAAATGCCGCCCTCGTGGTGGATGGCGAAGACATCGGCTTCCTCGACGCCGGCCGGATTGATGCCCTGATGGCTCTGTACATGCGACAGCGCCGCCAGCCGGTCGCGAAAAATCGCGGCGCGCTCGAAATCCAGGTCCTCGGCGGCGGCATTCATCGCCTCGGCCATATGTGCCTTGACGTTCTGGCTCTTGCCGGAAAGAAAATCCTTCGCCTCCTGCACCAGCTCCGCATAGCCCTCATCGCTGATTTCATGGGTGCAGGGCCCGGAACATCGCTTGATTTGATACAGCAGACAGGGGCGCGTACGCGTCTCGAATACGCTGTCGGTGCAGGTGCGGATCAGGAAGGCGCGCTGCAGCGAATTGATGGTGCGGCCGACGGCGCCTGCCGAAGCGAAGGGGCCGAAGTAATCGCCCTTGCGGGCGCGGGCGCCACGATGCTTGAAGATCGCCGGCGCACGGCGATCGCCCGTGATCAGGATGTAGGGAAAGGATTTGTCGTCGCGCAGCAGCACGTTAAAGCGCGGGCGCAAGCGCTTGATCAGATTCGCTTCCAGCAGCAGCGCTTCCGTCTCGGTGCGGGTGGTGACGAACTCCATGTTGGCGGTTTCGCGCACCATGCGGGCGATGCGGTTGGAATGGGCCTTGCCCAGCGCATAGTTGGAGACGCGCTTCTTCAGATTTCGCGCCTTGCCGACATAGAGCACGTCGCCGCTCTCGTTGAACATGCGGTAGACGCCGGGATTGTTGGGCAGCCGCTTGACGAATTCGGCAATCAGTTCGGCGCCGCGAAGCCCCGTCTCGTTCTTGACGCCTTCATTCCAGTCGATGGCCGCGGCAGGGCTGGCGGCGACATCGCCTTCCACCTCGATATCGTCTTCGGTCTCTTCCGATTCGTCGTAGAGAATGCCGCCATCGGGCAGCTTTCTTCCATTCATTCCGCACTCTCCGACACGTCTGGCGTTTCCCAGGCAAGGTGCTGGCCGCCATCGAGCGCTATCATTTGGCCCGTGATCGAGGGCGTGTCAAAAAGAAAGCGGATGGTCCGGCCGAATTCTTCGAGCCCCGGCGCGGCCTTTAATATGAGGCCGTCGATCTGCGCTTGAAAGTCCTCCTCGGTCTGGCGCACGCTCCGCACCGTCGGGCCGGGGCCGATCGCGTTGACGCGCACGCGCGGCGCAAAGCTCTGTGCCATCGTCTGGGTCGCCGTCCAGAGCGCCGCCTTCGACAGCGTATAGGAATAGAAGCGCGGATTGAGAGCCCAGACCCGCTGATCGACCATATTGACGATCAGGCCCGGATGCGGCTCGGGAAGCCGCCGGAAGAATTCCGCCGCCAAAATCGACGGGGCGCGGACGTGTACGGCAAAATGCGCCTCGAAGGCTGCGGCATCGAAACGCTCGGCGGAATCGCCGAGAAAAGCGGAGGCGTTATTGACCAGAAGATCGAGAGGACCGAGCTCCGCCACGGCCCTTTCGACAAGGGTTGACGTCTCGTGCAAATTCTGAAGATCAGCCTTGATCGCAATTGCCTTCCGACCCTTTTGCCGCAATTTCGCCGCGATTTCCGAAGCTTCGGCGAAGGATTGATTGGCATGCAGCGCGACTGCGAAGCCGCTGTCCGACAAATCCTCGGCAATCGCCCTGCCTATTCTTTTGGAGGCGCCGGTTATCAATGCCGCGCGTAGTTTTTCCTGGCTCAAGATCTCGCCTTTTCCTCGTCGTTACCCGATCGACGTTCATATAGGGCGTCGATACACCATATGAAAAGATGGTTGGGCGAATAGCGCTCTCGGGATTTCTTATGTAAAACTTGAGATATAGTTAGATAAAAATAAGTATACACGCTTTAACCATTGGTTATGGTTAATAATTCGTCTGTTGCGCTGAAGCAACATCGAAATTCAGCCATGTCTGTGCCACAATGATATCATATTTTGGCTCTTCCAATTCCTCATTTGCATTCCAATTTCAGCATCGATCCGGGAGGGATATGTTTTAATTGCTCGTGACGCTCCGAACTTAAAGACAGTAAGCGAAGCCCACGAGACTGAAAGGAGAAAAGTATGCGTACTCTCGTAACGACCCTCATGGTGTCCGCTCTCGCTCTCGGCGGCTTCACCGCAGCTCACGCCGCAGACGCTGTTGAGCAGATCCCGCAGCCGCCCGTCGCGCAGGATGTCCCTCCGGCCGTCAATAACTGGAGCGGCTTCTACATCGGCGGCGCAGGCGACTGGAATGCCGGTCACTTCAGCCACAACGGCAACGCCTATGCCTTCGGTGGCCAGGCTTTCACCGGCTACAACTGGCAGCAGGGCCAGATCGTATATGGTGTTGAAGCTGACCTCGGCTACTCCGGCGCCGACAGCACCCGCAACGGCCTGACCGCCAAGAACGGCGTCAACGGCTCGGTTCGCGGCCGCCTCGGCTACGACTTCAACCCGTTCATGCTGTACGGCACGGCCGGTCTGGCTCTCGGCCAGAACAAGCTCTCCGACGATACCTCGTCCGAAAGCAAGACCGCTGTCGGCTACACGGTCGGTGCTGGTGCTGAAACCTTCATCACCAACAACATCACGGCTCGTCTCGAGTACCGTTACACCGACTACGGCAAGAAGGACTTCAACCTCGACTCCGGCAGCTTCTCGCGCGGTTACGACGAGCAGAGCGTCAAGGTCGGTATCGGCGTCAAGTTCTGATTATCCAAAGGCATAGCCTGAGGAAAAAAAGGCCGGGGTTTTCGCCCCGGCCTTTTTCTGTGTTCGATATCGAAAATCTGATCGGCCGCGGAAGACGGCCGCCACGCCGTCAGGCATGGGGCTTCATTGCCTGATAGTCCGGGAAATGCTTTTCGAACTTGCGCGCCCAGTCGACGAGTTCCGCATGATCCGCCTCCCATTGCCCTTCGAAACGGAGCTGCAGATAGCCGATGAGGGAGGCGAGAGCGAAATGTCCGGCATGCAGCTTCTTGCCGATCTTCGGCGGCTCGGCGTCGAGATGGGTGAGGGCGCGACGGACTTTCGTCCATTGCCGGTCGATCCAAGGTTGGGACTGCTTGTCGGCATCGCGGAAGCGACGCTCGTAGACGATCGACAGAAGGCATTCGTTCGTGCCGTCGATCAGCGCTTCCAGAACCTCGATCTCGGTTCGCTTTCTCTTCTTCGACGGATAGAGCTTGCCTTCCTTCCGATCGAAATAATGCATGATGGAACGGCTGTCGAAAATGGCTTCGCCGTCGCCGGTCAGCAATGTCGGAATCTTGCCGAGCGGATTGTTGTCGATGAGAAGCGCCGGCCCGGCATTCGTATCGACATGGATCTCCTCCAGCCTGACGCCGAGATGGCGCGCCGCCATGCGCACCTTGGCGGAGAAGGGGGAGGTGGACGAGCAGAGAAGTCTCATGAGATCACCTGTGGATGTGCTTGAAAAATCTTAATGTTCGCCGCGCAGCCAGAAAGCGCGCTGCGACGCGAAACGGTCCTGCGCCAGGATATCCTTCAAGGCCGGCAGCAGCGCATGCAGCTCGTCCTTCAGCGTGAAGGGCGGGTTGACGATGATGAGGCCGGAGCCGGTGAGGCCCGTAAAGCCGCGATCGCTTTTGACGCTCAGCTCGGCACAAAGCATCTTCGGGATTTCCAATGCCTGCAACGCCTCGTGAAACGGCTTGATGGGCGCATCCTTCTTGATCGGATACCAGAGGCAATAAGTGCCGCCGGGAAAGCGGCGCCACGCTTTTGCCAGGCCGTCCACCAGCCGCTCATATTCGCCTTCCTCTTCGAAAGGCGGATCGACGAGAACGATGCCGCGCTTTTCCTTCGGCGGCAAATGCGCGCCGAGCGCCAGCCAGCCGTCCAGCTCGGTAATGCGGGCGTGATGATCGCCCTCGAACAGGCGGTGCAGCCGCTGAAAATCGTCGGGATGAAGTTCCATCGCCGACAGCCTGTCCTGCGGGCGAAACAGCATCCGGGCGAGCTTCGGCGAGCCGGGATAGAGCCGGACGCCGCCTTCCGGGTTCAGTTCGCGGACGGCGGCAAGATAGGGCTCCAGCAGGCCGGCCACCTGCGGCACGAGGTCCGCCTCCAGCAGCCTGCCGATGCCATCGCGCCATTCGCCCGTCTTCTGGGCCTCCTCGGACGAAAGATCGTAAAGCCCGATGCCGGCATGCGTGTCGAGAACGCGGAATGCCTTGTCCTTGTTCTGCATATAGCGGACGAGGCGGGCGAGAATCGCGTGTTTCAAGACATCGGCGAAATTGCCCGCGTGATAGATGTGCCGATAGTTCATTGTCGGTGAAGTCCGCATGAATTGTTGAGATGGGCCGGATTGTCTCTAGTGGCCGGACATCGCTTGAAATATAGAAACATCATGAACATTGCGACCCCCATCCAAGCCAAATCGCGTGTCGGCCACACGGCTTGTCCGCATGACTGTCCCTCCACCTGTGCGCTCGAGGTCGATCTGACCGAGGACGGCAGGATCGGCCGGGTTCGCGGTGCCAACGACCATTCCTATACCTCCGGCGTCATCTGCGCCAAGGTCGCGCGCTATGCCGAGCGCCTCTACCATCCCGATCGCCTGATGAAGCCGCTGCGCCGCGCCGGCGCCAAGGGCGAGGGGCGCTGGCAGGAAATCTCCTGGGACGCCGCACTCGACGAAATCGCCGAAGCCTTCGTAAAGGCCGAGGCCAAGGACGGCAGCGAGGCGATCTGGCCTTATTTCTATGCCGGCACCATGGGCTGGGTGCAGCGCGATTCCATCGAGCGCCTGCGTCACGCCAAGCGCTATTCCGGCTTCTTTTCCTCGATTTGCACCAATCCGGCCTGGACCGGGTTCACCATGGCGACGGGCGTGCTGCGCGGCCCCGATCCGCGGGAAATGGGCCGCACGGACTGCGTCGTCATCTGGGGCACGAATGCGGTAGCGACCCAAGTCAACGTCATGACCCATGCGGTGAAATCCCGCAAGGAGCGCGGTGCCAGGATCGTCGTCGTCGATATCTATGACAATCCGACGATGAAGCAGGCCGATATGGCCCTGATCGTCAAGCCGGGCACGGATGCGGCCCTTGCCTGCGCCGTCATGCACATCGCCTTCCGCGACGGTTATGCTGACCGCGCCTACATGGCCAGATATGCCGACGATCCTGCTGGGCTCGAAGAGCATCTGAAATCGAAGACCCCGGCATGGGCGGCTGATATCACCGGACTTTCGGTTGACGAGATCGAAGCATTCGGCAAGTTGGTGGGAACGACGAAGAAGACCTACTTCCGCCTCGGCTATGGCTTCACCCGCCAGCGCAACGGCGCGATCGCCATGCATGCGGCGGCGTCGATCGCCACCGTTCTCGGCTCCTGGCAATATGAGGGCGGCGGCGCCTTTCATTCGAACAGCGATATCTTCCGCATGGACGCGAGCGAACTGACCGGCCGCGCCATGAAGGATCTCGATATTCGCATGATCGACCAGTCGCAGATCGGCCGTGCCTTGACCGGCGATGCCGTGGCGCTGCGCCATCGCGGTCCCGTCACGGCGATGCTGATCCAGAACACCAATCCCGTGAACATCGCGCCCGAGCAGCGGCTGGTGAAGCGCGGCTTTGCCCGTTCCGATCTCTTCGTCGCCGTGCACGAGCAGTTCATGACCGATACGGCCGAGATGGCCGATATCGTCATCCCCGCCACCATGTTCGTCGAGCACGACGATATCTACCGGGCGGGGGGCCAGAACCACATTCTTCTCGGCCCGAAACTGGTCGAGCCGCCGCCGACCGTGCGCAGCAATCTCTTCGTAATCGAGGAACTGGCCAAGCGCCTCGGCGTTGCGGATCGGCCCGGTTTCGGCTTTTCGGCCCGCGAGATGATCGACAGGGTTCTGTCGAGAAGCGGCCTGCCGGATTACGATCATTTCCTCGAGCACAAATGGTTCGACCGCCAGCCGGACTTCGAGGATGCTCATTTTCTCAACGGTTTCGGCCATCCCGACGGCAAGTTCCGTTTTCGCCCGGATTGGGCCAACCAGCCGGCGCCGAACCGCCCGCCCGCATCGGTAGGGTTGCTCGGGCCGCATGTCGAGCTGCCGGAATTTCCGGATCAGGTCGATGTCATCGAAGTGGCCGATCCCGAGCATCCGTTCCGGCTTGCGACGTCGCCGTCGCGCAATTTCCTGAATTCGAGCTTTTCGGAGACCAAGACCTCGCGTCAGAAAGAGGGGCGTCCCGAGGTGATGATCAATCCGGCCGATGCGGAGGCGTTTGATATTGCCCATGGCGAACTGGTCCGCATCGGCAATGGGCGCGGCGATATCCGCATCCATGCGCGTGTGACGGCGGAAGTAAAGCCCGGCGTGCTGATTGCCGAAGGTCTTTGGCCGAACAAGGCCCATGTTGACGGCGAGGGCATCAACGTTCTCACCGGCGCCGATCCGGTCGCGCCCTATGGCGGCGCGGCTGTTCACGATAACAAGGTATGGCTTTGCAAGGATATGGCATGACAGGATTCGGAAAGGCGAAAGCCGAAATCGTCGGTGAAAAGACGCTGGCGGATCAATGGACGCGGCTGAGCAGCTTCGAGGTCGACTACACGGACTCGCGCGGCGAAACGCATCGCCTGAAGCGCGAGATATACCATCGCACGCCGGCCGCATGCATTCTGCTCTATGATCCCAAGCGCGAAACGGTGGTGCTCGTTCGCCAGTTTCGCCTGCCGGCGCAGCTTGCCGGCGAGCCGGCCTGGATGATCGAAGTGCCCGCCGGTCTCCTCGATGACGATGAGCCGGAAGCGGCGATCCGCCGCGAAGCCATGGAAGAGACGGGCTTTCGCGTGCGTGACGTGCGCTTCCTGTTCAAGGCGCTGACCTCGCCGGGCTCCGTCACCGAGGTCATTCATTTCTTCGCCGCCGTGATAGACACGACCGATCGCGTCGCTGACGGCCGCGGGCTTGCGGAAGAGCATGAGGATATCGAAGTGCTGGAGGTTCGGCTGTCCGATGCGCTGGCAATGATCGAAAGGGGCGATATCTACGACGCCAAGACGATCATGCTGCTGCAATGGGCGGTGTTGAATGTTGCCGGCCTGAAATAGGCTGTCGGACGATCCGGCGCTTTGTTGAAATTCCGATCCCGCCATTCATCACAGTGTCACGAATTAAGCTTACCGGGGCGTGCTGGCCGGAAACATTCGAATGTTTCCGAGCCTCCTTCATCATAGACCCTGTTTCAGGAGAAAGCCGATGTGGCTCAGCAATTTCACGCTCGTTCTTCCCAATGAAGTCGTCGAAAGAGGTGCGGTGCGCATCGAGGACGGCGTGATTGCCGAAATCCGTTCCGAGCCGGTGGAGCGGCCGACCTTCGATGGCGGCGGACGCTTGCTGATGCCGGGTTTCGTCGACCTGCATTGCGACATGGTGGAGCGCGAGATCGCACCGCGGCCGAATGCGATGATGCCGATCGATTTCGGCATTCACGAGCTGGACAAGAAGCTGGCGGCCGCCGGCGTCACCACGGCCTTTGCCGCCCTCTCGTTTGCGACCGAAAGCGTCTACGGTCATGTCCGCTCGCTCGAAACCACCTCGGCAGTGATCCGCGGCATCGGCAATCTGCGCGACGAGCTTCTGATCGATCATCGCGTCCATGCCCGCTATGAAATCACCAATCTCGGCGCGGCGCCGACCCTGGAGCGGCTGCTGGACGAGGGCGCCGTCGACATGGTCTCGCTGACCGACCATACGCCGGGGCAGGGCCAGTATAACGACATCGAAAGCTATATCCGCAGCATGTCGGAGCGCCGCTCCATGTCGCGCGAAGCGGCCGAGGAAGTCGTCGCGAAGCGTATTGCACAGCGCCAGGATCCGGAAATCGAGCGCAAGCTGCATGACGTGGTCGAGCTTTCGCTCAAGCATAATCTATCGCTTGCATCGCATGATGACGACAGTGCCGAAAAGGTGGCGGCGATGCATGACCTCGGCGTGACGATCAGCGAGTTTCCCGTGACCGGCCCGGCAGCCGAGGAAGCCTGCCGCCGCGGCCTCTGGACGCTGATGGGCGCGCCGAATGCGCTGCGCGGCCAATCGATGTCCGGCAATCTCAGCGCTCTCGATGCGGCTCGCGCCGGCCTGCTCGGCATCATCGCGGCCGATTATCATCCGGCCGCCTTCGTGCCGGCGATCTTCAAGATTGCCGAAGCGGCGACAGGCGGCCTGCCGGCGGCCGTTGCCACGGCAACCTCTAATGCCGCCCGTTCGGCAGGCCTGACGGATCGCGGTGAAATCGCTGTCGGCCAGCTCGCCGATCTGGTGGCTGTCGAACCGGGCTCGGTTCACCGCATCCGCGCGACCTTCCGCGGCGGCCGCATCGTTTATAGCGACGGCACCCTGCATCCGCTGATGGCGATGGCAGCCTGAGTAAAAATTGAAAGGCGGATGGAGGTGCCTCTGGCCCCCTCATCCGCCCTTCGGGCACCTTCTCCCCGAGGGGAGAAGGGGGAGTGCTTCAGGTACTCTCGTTTCAGTAACGAAGCCCACATTATTTGCGGTTGTGCAACATCCGGCAACGGAAGAGGCGTTAAGGTACTTTTGCCGGGATTGGCGCGCCTAGCCTCCTTCTCCCCTCGGGGAGAAGGTGCCCGAAGGGCGGATGAGGGGGCTGTTTAACGCCGGAAGTCCCCAATTATTGCGCGTCACCAAGCAGTGACACGATTTGCCGTCCGTGAACCGCAGGCGTGCTGGCAAGGCTCACGGCCTTGCCGCCTTCCATCCGAACCTTTTCCTCCGCCACCAGCCGCAGCGATTGCGGGTAGATCTGGTGCTCGACCGTGAGGACACGGGCGGCAAGACTATCGGCGGTGTCGTCCGTCAGCACGGGCACGACCGCCTGGCCGACGACCGGGCCTTCATCCATGCCTTCGGTCACGAAATGCACGGTGCAGCCGGCGATGCGCATTCCCGCGTCGATGGCGCGCTGATGCGTGTGCAGGCCGGGGAATAGCGGCAGCAGCGACGGATGGATGTTGATGATCCGGCCTTCGTAAGCCTGGATGAAGTGGCCGGAAAGCAGCCGCATATAGCCGGCAAGGCAGATGATGTCGGGCGAGAGGGCTTCGAGCTGCGAAAGGATCGCCTCTTCATGGGCTTCCTTGCTGGCGAAATTCTTGCGCACGAAGGCGAAGGTGGCGATGCCCTCGGCGGCAGCCTTTGCCAGACCGCCCGCATCCGCCTTGTCGGAGATGACGCCGACGATCTCGGCCGGGTAGTCGGCTGCTTTCGTGGCTTTCAGAAGAGCCAGCATGTTGGAGCCGCCGCCGGAAATGAAGACGACGACGCGTTTGCGCGGCGTGGTCATAGAGCCAGCGTGCCCTTGTAGACGGTGCCGTGAGCGCCTTCTTCGCGCGCGATCATGCGGCCGAGCGTAACGACCGCTTCGCCTTCGGCCTCAAGAGCGGCCTTCACGGCCCCGACGTTTTCCTGAGCGACGACGACGATCATGCCGATGCCGCAATTGAAGGTGCGCAGCATCTCCTTGGCCTCGACGCCGCCCGTCTTGGCAAGCCACGAGAAGACCGGCGGCACCTTGACGGCGGCCAGATCGATTTCGGCGGCGAGATGCTTCGGCAGCACGCGCGGAATATTCTCCGGGAAGCCACCGCCGGTGATGTGGGCGAGCGCCTTGAGGGCGTGCGTCTCGCGGATGGCCTTGAGCAGCGGCTTTACATAGATGCGTGTCGGCGTCAGCAGGGCTTCGCCGAGCGCCTTGCCTTCGGCAAAGGGAGCGGCTGCATCCCAGCCGAGGCCGGAAAGCTCGACGATCTTGCGCACCAGCGAGAAGCCGTTGGAGTGCACGCCCGATGAGGCAAGGCCGAGAATGATGTCGCCTTCGGCAATATCGCCCGAGGGCAGCAGCTGGCCCCGCTCGGCCGCGCCGACGGCAAAGCCTGCCAGATCGTAGTCGCCGTCGGAATACATGCCCGGCATTTCGGCCGTTTCGCCGCCGATCAGCGCGCAGCCTGCCTCGCGGCAGCCGGCCGCAATGCCGCCGACGATTGCCGCGCCCTGGTCGGGGTCGAGCTTGCCGGTGGCGAAGTAATCGAGAAAGAACAGCGGCTCGGCGCCCTGGACGACCAGATCGTTCACGCACATGGCGACAAGGTCGATGCCGACGGTGTCGTGATAGTTCGCGTCGATGGCGATCTTGAGCTTGGTGCCCACGCCGTCATTGGCCGCCACCAGCACCGGATCGGTAAAGCCCGCCGCCTTGAGGTCGAAGAGGCCGCCGAAGCCGCCGATCTCGCCATCCGCGCCGGGCCGGCGCGTCGAACGGACCGCAGGCTTGATCTTTTCGACCAGCAGGTTGCCGGCGTCGATGTCGACGCCCGCGTCGCTATAGGTCAGACCGTTTTTTCCAGACTGGCTCATGCTTCCGCCTCCGATGGCCACCTGTCCGTCGCGACAGGGCTTTGATCGGGTCGCCATTGCATGATAGGGGCCTTTATGCAAGGCGCAAGCGCCGCAAACCCCTCGATTTCCCCGCTTCCCATTGCCAGGCACGGATTTCCGGCCTCGGGCTTGACCATAATTGCAGCATCATCCTATGTCCTAAGCATGCGGCAAACGGGCTGGAAACGACGGGGAAGGTGATGGAGCACAAGGTCAGCGGGGCGAGCCTCAAGCGTCAAGTCACGTTCTGGGTGATCGTGCTCGTCGTGTTCGTCGCCTTTCTTTATATCTTCAGTACGATCCTTCTGCCGTTCATCGCCGGCATGGCGGTCGCCTATTTCCTCGATCCGGTCGCCGACCGGCTGGAGCGGATCGGCCTCAGTCGCCTGATGGCGACGGTGGTGATCCTCGTTTCCTTCATACTGATCTTCGCGCTGGCGCTGACGATCTTCATTCCGATCATCGTCAACCAGTTCAACGATTTCATCCAGCACATTCCAACCTATGTGCAGCAGATACAGCAGCTGATCGCCAAGGCGCAGACGATGGTGCTGCCGGACTGGATCCGCAATCAGCTCGGCGCGATCAAGGACAATTTCTCCAGCATCATGTCCGAAGGGTTGAGCTTCGTCGGCGGTCTGTTCGCGCAGCTCTGGAGCTCCGGCAAGGCGCTCGTCAATATCCTCTCGCTGATGGTCGTCACACCCGTCGTCGCCTTCTATATGTTGCTCGACTGGGACCGCATGGTCGCCAAGGTGGACGACTGGATTCCGCGCGATCACGTCGCCACCGTTCGCCAGATCGCTCGCGAGATCGATCAGGCGATCGCCGGCTTCATCCGGGGGCAGGGGTCGCTCTGCATTATCCTCGGCGTCTATTACGGCGTCGGTCTCTCGCTTGTCGGCCTGAATTTCGGCCTGTTGATCGGCCTTTTTGCCGGCATGATCAGCTTCATTCCCTATGTCGGTTCGATGGTCGGCCTCGTCCTGGCCGTCGGTGTCGCGCTCGTTCAGTTCTGGCCGGATTATCTCTGGGTCGGCCTGACGCTCGTCGTCTTCTTCACCGGCCAGTTTCTGGAAGGCAACGTGCTGCAGCCGAAGCTCGTCGGCGAAAGCGTCGGCCTGCACCCGGTCTGGCTGATGTTCGCGCTCTTTGCGTTCGGTGCGCTCTTCGGCTTCGTCGGGCTGCTGATCGCGGTGCCGGCCGCTGCTGCCTGCGGCGTCCTTGTCCGTTTTGCCCTTTCGCGATACCTTCAGAGCGAACTTTATCATGGACGCTCGGAAGCAGGCAGGGCGCGCAGGGCCAAGGCCGGCAAGACCGAGAATAGTCAGACATGACCGACGCAAAGAACGCTGATCTGAGGCGCAAGGCCGCCGAACAGCTGCCCTTGGCCTTTACGCACGATGCCGCAAACGGGCGTGACGATCTGCTTGTCGCCGATCCGTTGAGCGCGGCGGTGAGGATCGTCGATTCCTGGCCGCACTGGCCGTCCCCCGTGGTCGTCCTGGCAGGCCCCGTCGGCTCGGGCAAATCGCACCTCGCCAGCATCTGGAGCGAGCGGTGCGCCGCCGCCCACATCCATCCCGTGGCCGGCTCCGATGCCGCGGTCGCGGCGTCGCACGGTCCCGTCGTCTTCGAAGACGTGGATCGCGTCGGGTTTGACGATACCGAACTCTTCCATGTCATCAACAGCGTCCGGGAAAACGGCACCAGCCTGTTGATGACGAGCCGGCTCTGGCCGATGTCCTGGCCGGTCACGCTGCCCGACCTGCGCTCCCGCCTGAAGGCGGCGACAGTGGTCGAGATCGGCGAGCCGGACGAGGAATTGCTGTCGCAGGTGATCGTCAAGCTCTTCGCCGACCGGCAGCTTTATATCGATGACAAACTCGTCCTTTATATCGTCAATCGCATGGAGCGTTCCCTGAACGCGGCGCAGCTGATCGTCGACAGGCTGGATCGGCTGGCGCTCGCGCGAGGCACAAGGATCACGCGCCTGCTGGCCGCCGAAGTCTTGAACGAGCTGGGCAATTCCGCTCAGCCGGAGTGAGCCGGCATCGACTGTCACAGTTCCGTCGTCAAACTGATATACGTGGCACAGGATCGGAAAGAGGGTAGGTGGAACATGGACTCGGCACTCACGGAACATCAGGACGCTGGCCAGCAGGCTCCGGAGGCAGCGCCTCCCGTCAGTGAACTGCTGACCAGCCCCGAGCGCTTCGTCAATCGTGAATTTTCCTGGCTGCAGTTCAATCGCCGCGTCCTTGAGGAGACGCTGAACACCGCGCATCCTCTGCTGGAGCGGGTGCGTTTCCTTTCCATTTCCGCCGCCAACCTCGATGAATTCTTCATGGTGCGCGTCGCCGGCCTCGAAGGCCAGGTCCGCCAGAAGATCCTGGTACGCACCCCCGATGGCAAGACGCCTGCCGAGCAGCTCGACGATATCCTGCGCGAAATCGACAATCTGCAGATGGAGCAGCAGGCCTCGCTCGCCGTCCTGCAGCAGTATCTTGCCAAGGAAGACATTCTCATCGTCCGCCCGGCCGCCCTTTCCGAGGTCGACCGCCAATGGCTCCATACGGAGTTCGAGCAGGCGATCTTCCCGGTGCTGACGCCGCTCTCCATCGACCCGGCCCATCCTTTCCCATTCATTCCGAACCTCGGTTTCTCGATCGCGCTGCAACTGAAGAGCATGAACGGCCGCGAACCGATGACGGCGCTGCTGCGCCTGCCGCCGGCACTGGACCGTTTCGTCCGCCTGCCGGATGCCAGCAACGTCATCCGCTACATCACGCTCGAAGATGTCGTGAACATCTTCATTCAACGGCTTTATCCCGGATATGAGGTGCAGGGTTCCGGTACGTTCCGCCTCATCCGCGACAGCGATATCGAGGTCGAGGAAGAGGCCGAGGATCTGGTGCGCTTCTTCGAAACCGCGCTGAAGCGCCGGCGCCGCGGCTCCGTGATCCGCATCGAGACCGACTCCGAGATGCCGCTGGAGCTTCGCCAGTTCGTGGTGGAGTCGCTGAACGTGCCGGAAAACCGCATCGCGGTTCTGCCCGGCCTGCTGGCGCTCAACACGCTGTCCGAAATCTGCAAGGCGCCGCGCGACGACCTTCGTTTCGAACCCTACAATGCCCGATTTCCTGAGCGCGTCCGCGAGCATGCCGGCGATTGCTTCGCCGCCATCCGCGAAAAGGACATGGTCGTCCACCATCCCTACGAATCCTTCGACGTGGTGGTCCAGTTTCTTCTCCAGGCTGCTAGGGATCCTGACGTTCTGGCGATAAAGCAGACGCTTTACCGCACTTCGAACGACAGCCCGATCGTCCGTGCGCTGATCGACGCCGCCGACATGGGCAAGTCCGTCACGGCGCTGGTGGAACTCAAGGCCCGCTTCGACGAAGAGGCGAACATCCGCTGGGCGCGAGACCTCGAACGCGCCGGCGTGCAGGTCGTTTTCGGCTTCATCGAGCTCAAGACCCATGCGAAGATGTCGATGGTCGTGCGCCGCGAGGATGGCAAGCTGCGCACCTATTGCCATCTCGGCACCGGCAACTACCATCCCGTCACCGCCAAGATCTATACGGACCTCTCCTATTTCACTTGTGATCCGAAGATCGCTCATGACATGGCGAACATCTTCAACTTCATCACCGGTTACGGCGAGCCTGAAGACGGCATGAAGATCGCGGTTTCGCCGCATACGCTACGCCCGCGCATCCTCCAGCATATCGAGGGCGAGATCGAGCACGCCCGCAACGGCCGCCCGGGCGCGATCTGGATGAAGATGAACTCGCTGGTCGACCCGGAAATCATCGATGCGCTCTATCGCGCCAGCAATGCCGGCGTCGAGATCGATCTGGTCGTGCGCGGCATCTGCTGCCTGCGCCCGCAGATCCCCGGCCTGTCGGAGAAAATCCGCGTGAAGTCGATCGTTGGTCGCTTCCTCGAACACAGCCGCATCTTCTGCTTCGGCGACGGCCACGGCCTGCCGTCGGACAAGGCGCTGGTCTATATCGGCTCGGCCGACATGATGCCGAGAAACCTCGACCGGCGCGTCGAAACCCTTGTGCCGTTGACCAACAAGACCGTGCATGAGCAGGTGCTCTCACAGATCATGCTGGGCAATATCATTGACAATCAACAGAGCTACGAGATATTGCCGGACGGGACTTCAAGGCGCATGGAAGTGCGCAAGGGAGAGGAGCCGTTCAATGCTCAGCAGTATTTCATGACCAACCCCAGCCTGTCTGGCCGGGGTGAAGCCTTGAAATCCAGCGCGCCGAAACTGATCGCTGGGCTGCTGTCGGGCCGCAACAAATAAATTGGACCTGCATGGTTGAATCTGAAGCCCAGGGACGCCTTCCGGGTATTGCCCCTGTCTCCGTCGTCGATATCGGGTCGAATTCGGTCCGTCTTGTCGTCTATGAGGGCCATTCGCGGTCGCCGACCATCCTTTTCAACGAGAAGGTGCTGTGCGGCCTCGGCAAGGGCATAGCGCTGACGGGAAAGATGGATGAGGAAAGCGTGGCGCGGGCTCTTGCTGCGCTGCATCGCTTCAAGGCGCTTTCCGATCAGGCGCGCGCATCAACGATCTACGTTCTGGCGACGGCCGCAGCGCGCGAAGCCAGCAACGGGCCGCAGTTCATTCACCAGGCCGAGGCCATCCTTCAGCGCAAGGTGCGCGTGCTTTCGGGCGAAGAGGAGGCGCGCTTTTCCGCGCTCGGCATCATCAGCGGCTTTTTCCATCCGGATGGCATCGCCGGCGATCTCGGCGGCGGCTCGCTGGAGCTGATCGACATCAGGGATCGCGAGTTCGGCAAGGGTATCACATTGCCGCTCGGCGGCCTGCGTCTGTCCGAATATTCCGGCGGCTCCATCGAGAAGGCGCGCGGCTTCGCGCGCAAGCACGTCAAGACGGCCAAGCTCCTGAGCAAGGGCGAAGGCCGTACCTTCTACGCGGTCGGCGGCACATGGCGAAACATCGCCAAACTGCATATGGAAACCCGCAAATATCCGCTGCACATGATGCAGGGCTATGAAGTGCCGCTCGACGAGATGCTGCGCTTCCTGGATCAGATCGTCGAATCGAAGGATTCGAAGGATCCCGCGTTGCAGGCGGTTTCCAAGCATCGCCGTTTGCTGCTGCCGTTCGGCGCGGTTGCCATGCGCGAGGTGCTGTCGGCCATGAAGCCGTCGATCATCTCCTTTTCCGCGCAGGGCGTGCGCGAGGGCTATCTCTATTCGTTGCTGACGGAAGCCGAGCGCAACAGCGATCCGCTGCTGGTCGCAGCCGGCGAGCTTGCCATCCTGCGCGCCCGTTCTCCGGAGCATGCCCGTGAGCTTGCCGAATGGACAGGCCGGATGATGCCGTTCTTCGGTATCAACGAGACGGAGGAGGAGAGCCGCTATCGTCAGGCTGCCTGCCTGCTTGCCGACATCAGCTGGCGCGCGCATCCGGATTATCGCGGCCTGCAGGCGCTGAACATCATTGCCCACACGTCTTTTGTCGGTATCAGCCATGCCGGCCGCGCCTTCATTGCGCTTGCGAATTATTTCCGCTTCGAGGGCTTGAGCGACGACGGGGCGACGGGGCCGCTATCGACGATCGCCACCCCGCAATTCGTCGAGCGCGCCAAGCTTCTCGGCGGCCTGCTGCGCGTCGTCTATCTGTTTTCGGCGTCGATGCCCGGTATCGTCCGCAATCTGTCGTTCCGTCGCTCGACGAGCCCGGATTTGGACCTCGAATTCGTCGTTCCCGCCGAGTATCGCGATTTCGCGGGCGAGAGGCTGGACGGACGCCTGCAACAGCTCGGCAAGCTCACGAACCGCCGGCTGGCTTTCCGCTTCGAATGAGGGCTGTTTTCTGACTTCGCGTTGTGAGCATCCCATGGATGCGAGCTTCGGTGCGTGTCGATATCGCAATGCAGCCGAAACTCTATAATTGCTTACAATCTGCTCCGGGCCGGCTTTAGCGCCTGCCGATCCTGCGTGTGGAGGGCGATGACGCCGAGGGGCTGGTCGCGACCGCGAACGGCATGGTCGCCGAGCTCCTCCTTGATGATCGCTTCGGGAAGCTCGATCCGCCTGGCTAGGTCGCTCGAAATCAGCACTTGACGCTCCAGCGTCTTGCAGAGCGATTCAAGCCTTGCAGTCGTGTTCACCGTGTCACCGAAATAGGCGATCTTGTGATGGTCGACGCCGATTTCGGCCGTGACGATGCGACCGCCATGCAGAGCGGCCCGCAGCCGTGGCACCCTGCCATAGGATTTCAACCAGGTCTCGGCATTCGCCTCGATGTCATCCAGGATGGTGAAGACGCAGCGCACGCAATTGGCATTCGTGATGCCGCGGCGAAGCGGCCAGGTGATGATGGCGGCATCGCCGATATAGTCGTCGATCGCGCCCCTGTGCCGTCGCACCGGCTCTGCCATGGCGCCGAACACAGCACCGAGAAATTCCTGTGTCTTGAGGTCGCCGTGCTCCTCGGCAAAGGCAGTGGAACCGACGAGGTCCACGAACAGAAACACGCGTTCTTCCTGGACCGGGTTGCGATATCTGCCGGTCAGAAGGCTGAGGAACACATCGCGCCCGAGCAGTTCCCGTACGCGGCTGATGAAAATGATGATGGCCGTCACCACCACGGCATAGATGTAGACATCGACCTTCAACAGCGTCAGGTCTTCCCAGGAAGCCTGCACAAGCCCCAGCAGCTTCAGGATGCTGCCGGCTATGGCATAGCCGACGCTCATCAGGAGAAAGTCGACGACGAGGGCCGAGAGGATGAAGGCCGGCGTCGGCAGGCGATGCATCCAGACGTTCAGCCGCGGCAGGAACATGCGGCGCTCGAAAGCCAGCAACGGCAAGCCGCAGAACAGGGCGAAGATTGCGCCGATATACATCGGCGATTGCGGGAAGAACATCTTGCCGTAGACGACGCCGGTCGAAGCGAGAAGCAGCGACGTCAAGGTCCAGTTGCGTATCGAATGGAAGATGCCCATTCACTTTTCCGCCGAGAGCCGACGCCTGTCGCCGACGCGGGATTGCGCCGGAAGCCGGAACGTCATCGAATATAACGACTACACAAGACGCTCATTCCACGAGATTTGCGGCGCAATCGTGATGGCAGCCGGCGTCCCGATCCGGCGAATCATACGCAATCGTGAGGCGCCGGGAAAGGAGAATGTCGCGGCTAGAGAGTGACCGTCTCGATCCGCTTGCCGGCGAAGCGCAGGGCGACCTGGCCCTGGATCAGCTGCAGGGCCGTTTCGCCGAAGAGGTCGCGCCGCCAGCCGGTCAATGCCGCCACATCGGCCTTCTCGCCCTCGGCGGCGATCTTGTCCAGATCGTCGCTGTTGGCGATCACTTTCGGCGCGACGCCATGTTTTTCGGCGATGAGCTTCAGCAGAACTTTCAGCAGCTCGGAGGCCGCAGCCGTGCCCTCCGGAGCCTGCTGGTGGCGTGGCGGATGCGGCATGTCCGACTTCGGCAACGCCAGCGCCGCATTGATCGCCTCGATCACCGCCGTACCGGCGGCGGAGCGCTCCCAGCCCTTCGGGATGGTCCGCAGGCGGGCGAGCGCTTCGCTGTCCTTCGGCTGCTGCTGGGCGATTTCATAGATCGCATCGTCCTTGAGCACGCGCGAACGCGGAACGTTGCGCGCACGCGCCTCGCGTTCGCGCCACGCGGCCACGTATTTCAGCACCGCCAGCTCCTGCGGCTTGCGCAGCCGCATCTTCAGCCGCTGCCAGGCATCGTCGGGGTGAAGATCGTAGGTTTCGCGCGCTTCGAGAATCGCCATCTCTTCCCGCAGCCAGGAGGCGCGTCCTTCACGCTCCAGCTGCTCGCTGAGCGAAAGATAGACGTCGCGCAGATGGGTCACGTCGGCAAGCGCATAGTCCAGCTGCTTTTCCGAGAGCGGACGCCGGCTCCAGTCGGTGAAACGGGAGGACTTGTCGATATGAACGCTCTTGATGCGGCTGACGAGCTGATCGTACGAAACCGAATCGCCGAAGCCGCAGACCATCGCCGCGACCTGCGTATCGAAGATCGGATGCGGAATGAGGTTGCCGCGATGGAAGATGATTTCGATATCCTGGCGTGCGGCATGAAACACCTTCAGCACCGACGGATTGGCCATCAGCTCGAAGAAGGGAGCCAGATCCAGCCCTTTTGCCAGCGGATCCACCAGCACTTCGGTCGTGGGGCTTGCCATCTGTATCAAACACAGTTCCGGCCAGAAGGTCGTTTCTCGCAGGAATTCCGTATCGATGGTAATGAATTCCGACTTGGCCAGCTCACGGCAGGCCGCCTCCAATTGGGCGGTAGTTTCGATCATCTCAACACATTCATCGGTAAAATAGTTTTTTAACTTCCTTCTCCTTTCAGCCGGATATGTCAATACTTTCGCGGACAAAGCCTTTGTCATGCTTCGTTTTTGGCTGAAATCGGCAGGAACCGGGATACTTCGGCGACGCCAACCGGGGTCGAAACGGCCTGCGGCCGGCTATGTCACGCGCACGTAGCTGGTCATGCCGGTCTTCTGATGCTCGATGATATGGCAATGCAGCAGCCAGTCGCCGGCATTGTCGGCAACGAAGCCAAGCTGCACCTTTTCGTCCGGCTGGATCAGATAGGTGTCGGACACGAATGGCTGCACCTGCCGCGTCGAGGAGGAGAGGACCGTGAAGCTCATGCCGTGCAGATGAATCGGATGGCTGTGCGGGGTGACGTTTTCCATATCGATGACATAGCTCTTGCCGAGCTTCAGTTCGGCAAGCGGCGCAGTCGGATCGGGCGTATCGCCCGGCCACGGAACCTTGTTGATCGCCCAGAAGCTGTAGCCGAGCGAGCCGCAGATGCTGTTATCGGCCGTATTTTCCGCCGTGGCGCTCAGAATCAGCGGGATATGCGTTGCCGAGCCCAGGTCCGCCTTCCGGACGGGATTGTCTTCCAGCGGCGCTAGATCGCGGACATCGCGCTTCAGCGAACTGCCGACCGAACGAAGGGTCGCCAGCACCTTCGGATCGGTGCCCTTGATATCCTCGAGCTTGACGACCGCGCCCTCGCTGTCGGGCATGCGCACAGCCAGCTCCAGCCGCTGCCCCGGCCCCAGCTGCAGGAGATCGAGCGGAAAGCGCTGCGGCACGGGATTGCCGTCGATGGCAATCACCGTCGCCTCGGCTCCGTCCATCCGGAAGGAATAGATGCGGGTGACGTCGGTAATCACGATGCGCAGGCGCACGAGGCCGCCGGAAGGGGCGTCATATTGCGGCTGCTGCTGCCAGTTGGCGGTTCGCACCGTGCCGTATGTGCCGGACTTGGCGGCATCGCGCGGGCGAAACTGGGCGATGAACTGTCCGTCGCCGCCGAGCCGCCAGTCACGCAGATTGAGGACCACTTCCGAATCGAATGCCGGATCCTTGGGGTTTTCGACCACGATGACGCCGGTCATGCCGTGGCCCATCTGCTCCAGCGTATTGCAATGCGGATGATACCAGAACGTGCCGGCATCGGGCGGCGTGAAGGCATAGTCGAAATGGTCGCCGGTATAGACATAGGGCTGGGTCAGGAAAGGCACGCCGTCCATATCGTTCGGAAGGCGGATGCCGTGCCAGTGGATCGTCGTCGGATCGTCTATGCCGTTGACGAGCCGGGCTGCGAAGGCTTCGCCCTTTTTCATGCGCACCACCGGCGGCATGCCGGCTTCCCCATAGGTCAGCACGTCCCTGGTCTTGCCGCCATCCGTGAGACTGGCTTCGATCCTGGCCGTTTTCAGTACCCGCGGCTCGGCCGCCGCCGCCTTGCCCGTGAACCTTCCCGCGATTCCGAGGCCCGCGCCATAGGCGCCGGCAACGGCTGAGGCTTTCAGAAGATTGCGGCGGGTAAGGATCGGCATGTCAGGCTCCGGGAGCGAGGATTTATCGATGACTGTTTAAAGTTGACCATGGTGTTCAGCAATAGCATTGAGGTAGCCAAACTGCCGCAGCAGCTACTTGCGGATGTCGATATGGGTGGGGGTACGATTCTGGCTATACTGGATGCCGGTTGAACAGCATGCTTTGTAGATCGCAGCAGTCGAATTGAGAGGACATATGCGTCGCGACGTGCCAGATCGATTGCGGCAATTCGCCAAAGCAATGCGCAACGACGCCACGAAGGCGGAAAACATGCTTTGGCAGGCTTTGCATGGGAGGCAGCTCGAGGGATTCAAGTTCAAGCGGCAAGTTCCGATCGATGGATATATTCTTGATTTTGTGTGTTTCGAGGCGCGGTTGATCGTTGAGGTCGACGGCGCGCAGCATGCCGAAAGCACGAAGGACGTGGCGAGAGACGCATACTTTTCGAAGCAAGGCTTTCGCACCGTACGAGTGTGGAACTACGAAGTGACGACGAATCTCGAGGGAGTCTGCCTGACAATTCTGGCAGAGTTGAAAAACAGCGGAGAATAAGCGGAAGGGTGAGGCGTGCGCAGGCCTTATCTCGCCCTTGGCGGGCGAGAAAGCAATTTCACTGGTTTAGGAATTGCGAAACGGGAGCTTCAAGATATTCCGAGGCCTAGCGCAATTTCTAAGCCATTGAAATTGCAAGAGCGGGGGTCTGATTCTTGCGCAATTCAGTTCAAGAGTTCCGTACGTCCCTGCCTACCCCCTCTCTTGCAAAAACTAAGACTTAGAAGAGGGGCGAGCCCTCATCTAAGCCTAAGTTTTTGCTTTCTCGCCCGCCTGGGGCGAGATAGAAGCGGCGTTCGAGCCTTGACAAATCGGGCGCACCGTGCGCTTTTCCGCCCGATTTTCTCGTCGGCAGGCGAGGGGCTTGCATGTCCTTTCGCCGCCGCCCGCCAAGTCCAGGATATATACTATGCATCGCTATCGCAGCCACACATGCGCCGCCCTGCGCAAGTCCGACGTCGGTTCGACCGTCCGCATCTCCGGCTGGGTTCATCGCGTCCGTGATCATGGCGGCGTGCTGTTCATCGACCTGCGCGATCACTACGGCATCACCCAGGTCGTTGCAGACCCCGATTCTCCGGCCTTCAAGCTTGCCGAAACCGTTCGCGGCGAATGGGTCATCCGTATCGACGGTCTGGTGAAGGCCCGTACGGACGATACCGTCAACAAGAACATGCCGACCGGCGAGATCGAGCTATACGCGCAGGAGATCGAAGTGCTCTCCGCCGCCAAGGAGCTGCCGCTGCCCGTCTTCGGCGAGCCGGATTATCCGGAAGACGTTCGCCTGAAGTATCGCTTCCTCGATCTGCGCCGCGAAACGCTGCACAGAAACATCGTCAAGCGCACGCAGGTCATTTCCTCGATGCGCCGCCACATGGGCGACGTCGGCTTTACCGAATACACGACCCCGATCCTGACGGCCTCGTCGCCGGAAGGCGCGCGCGACTTCCTCGTGCCGAGCCGCATCCATCCCGGCACTTTCTACGCGCTGCCGCAGGCGCCGCAGCAGTACAAGCAGCTCTTGATGGTCGCCGGCTTCGACCGCTATTTCCAGATCGCGCCCTGCTTCCGCGACGAAGACCCGCGCGCCGACCGTCTGCCGGGCGAGTTTTACCAGCTCGACCTCGAAATGAGCTTCGTCACCCAGGAAGACGTCTGGAACACGATGGGGCCGCTGATGACCCAGGTGTTCGAGGAATTCGCCGAAGGCAAGCCTGTCACCAAGGAATGGCCGCGCATCCCCTATGACGTCGCCATCCGCAAGTATGGTTCCGACAAGCCGGACCTGCGTAACCCGATCGTCATGGAAGCCGTCACCGAGCATTTTGCCGGCTCCGGCTTCAAGGTCTTCGCCAACATGATCGCCTCCAACCCGAAGGTCGAGGTCTGGGCAATTCCGGCCAAGACCGGTGGTTCGCGTGCCTTCTGCGATCGCATGAATGCATGGGCGCAGAGCCAGGGCCAGCCCGGCCTCGGCTACATCTTCTGGCGCAAGGAAGGCGAAAAGCTCGAAGGCGCAGGCCCGCTTGCCAAGAACATCGGCGAAGAGCGCACGGATGCGATCCGCACCCAGCTCGGCCTCGATGACGGCGACGCCTGCTTCTTCGTCGCCGGCGATCCCGCCAAGTTCTACAAATTTGCCGGCGAAGCCCGCACCAGGGCCGGCGAAGAGCTGAATTTGGTCGATCGCGATCGCTTCGAGCTGTGCTGGATCGTCGATTTCCCGTTCTTCGAATGGAGCGAGGAAGAAAAGAAGGTCGATTTCGCCCATAACCCGTTCTCGATGCCGCAGGGCGGCCTCGAGGCGCTGCAGAACCAGGATCCGCTGACGATCAAGGCGTTCCAGTACGACGCCGTCTGCAATGGCTTCGAAATCGCTTCGGGCTCAATCCGTAACCAGTCGCCGGAGACCATGGTCGCCGCGTTCGAAAAGGTCGGCCTCAGCCAGACAGACGTCGAAGAGCGCTTCGGCGGCCTCTACCGTGCCTTCCAGTACGGTGCACCGCCGCACGGCGGCGCTGCCTTCGGTATCGACCGTATCGTCATGCTGCTCGTCGGCGCCAAGAACCTGCGCGAGATCTCGCTGTTCCCGATGAACCAGCAGGCACAGGATCTGCTGATGGGCGCTCCTTCGGCCGCAACGCCGACGCAGCTGCGCGAACTGGCGATCCGCCCGGTGCCGCCGGTCAAGAAGGACTGAGGCTCTTGCAGGCCTGAAGAAATACAAAACCCGGCGACTGAAATCGCCGGGTTTTTGTTTGCAGTCCGATGTTCGTCAGATCGCCGCATAAATCGCGTCGCGAAGGTCGATGGTGAACTGGCCCCACATGCCTTCGAGTGCGGTGTTGGTGAGCGCCACGACGCTCAGTCCTTTCTCAGGGTCGACGAACCAGCTGTGGCCGTAAACGCCGCCCCATTTGATCGTGCCTTTGGAGAAGGGGGCTTGCGCGGCCGCGGGATCGAGAACGACGGACCAGCCATAGCCGAAACCGAAGCCGGCCTGCTGCGCCTGCATGTGGCCGCCAGCCTGATCGGTCATCATCGTCTTCACGGTATCGGTAGACAGCAGCGGCGCGCCGCCCTTGCGCACCGTTTCCAGAATGGCGAGGATGTCGCTTGCCGGGCCCGCCATGCCCGCGCCGCCCGAGTGATAGGAGGCTGGGTCGAATATCCTGTCGGGCGCGAAGCGGATCGTGCCGTCGAGGATCGGGACAAGCGCCTCGTCTCCCATGCGCTGCGGCTCTGTTGCGCCGTTCACATAGGCGGCGGCCAGACGGCTGCGGTCGCGAACGACGAAGGCGGTATCGGAAAGGCCGAGCGGTTTCATCACCAGATCCGCAACGGCGCTGCCGAGATCGCCGCCAGTCTCTTTCTCGATGATGGCGCCGATCACGTCCATCGCCAGCGAATATTGCCAGCCTTCGCCGGGCGCAAAGACGAGGGGAGCGCCGGCGATACGCTCAAGGTTATCGGCAATCGACCGGCCGGGCGTATCGAGGCCGTCGGAAACGCCGGCGCGATGATAGGGGCCATCGGGCGCCTCGGCGAAGGTATAAACCAATCCCGCCGTGTGCGTGAGAAGGTGGTGGATGCGGATAACGGCCTCGCCTCCATCCGGCAGCCGCGGGCGGAAATCCGGAAGCCATTTGGTAATGGGGTCGTCGAGCCCGATGCGGCCCTGTTCGACAAGCCGCATGGCAGCGATGGTGACGATCGGCTTGGTGATGGAGGCAAGCCGGAAGATCGCGTCCTCTCGCATCGCCACGTCGTTTTCCCGGTCCGCCAGACCGGCGGCGCGGCGATAGGCCAGCTTTCCGTCCCTTGCGATCAGGACGACCGTCCCGACCAGTCTTTTGTCCGCCAGGGCGGAGTCAATCGCGGCATCGATGCCATCGGCAAGGGCGCCGTCGCTGGGGCGCGCGGAATTTTCCAGGGGAAGACTCATGGGGCAAAACCTTCTATAATCACAATGACCGTTCCTGAATAAACCAGATCGGGAAATAATTCTAGAGTGACCATTGTGAAAAATATGCAGAAAACAGAAAATTCGTCGCCGCGCAAGCGTGGGCGCCCGCCGGCGTTCGATCGCGAGACAGTTCTCGCCGCCGCGCGGGACACCTTCTGGAAGCATGGCTATGACGGCTCCTCCATCGCCGATCTGACGGCGGCGATGGGAATTACCCCGCAAAGCCTCTATGCGGCCTTCGGTTCGAAGGCGGAGCTCTATCGCGAGACGCTAGAGCAGTATCGGCGCATGCCGAGACCGGAGCCCGGCAATCCGTTTCAGGACGAGCTGGATACGGTGACGGCCTTCGAGCGCTTTCTAGGGAATTCCGCCAGGGTCTTCACCGCGCCGGAGCATCCGAAAGGCTGCATGATATCGACGGCGGTGCTGAACTGTGCCGAGGAAAACGAGCCGATCGCGCATCACGTCGCATCCATGCGACTGCAGACGCTAGGGGTTTTTGCCGCCCGGATCGAACGGGGCATTGCCGAGGGCGATATGCGGCCGGATGCCGATGCGCGCTCGCTAGCGCGTTTTCTGGGCGCGATCGTGCAGGGCATGTCCGTCCAGGCGCGTGACGGCGCGACGACGGAGGAACTGCTTGTCCTTATGGCTCATGCGATCAGCGAGCTGAAGAAATATCAGTTGCGGCAAGAGGCTTAGAACAATTCCGGACGGAAAACCGCGTAGCGGTTTTCCGTCCGGAATTGGGTAAAAACAAAGAGATAGAGCGGTTCCATGAAACGCGGAACCGCTCCGGTTGCTCGCAAAGAAAACCCGGCGACCGAGATCGCCGGGTTTCGGAGCGGCTTGAAGATGGCCGTTTAGTCGTTCGAGGAAACCTTGAGGCCGATGACCTGCGGGATCGACTGCGGAGCGCCCATGGCGGCACCGATGATCATCGGCACCGGCACCGGCTTGCCGGGAGCGGCCGTGACCGTCAGGCTCTTCGGATTGTCGAGGTAGGTGCTGACGGCCGTCGAAACCGCATTCTGCAATTCGGGAACGTTGAGCTGCGCCATCATGATCGGCGTCATCGCCTTCAGCGTGTCGGCAAGCTGCTTGCCGGTGACGCCCTGCTGCTTGCCGGCGAAATCGAGCGCGCGCGCGGTGATCGATGCGTCGTCGAAGCGGATCTGGGCGCTGTTGAAGGTCAGCTGCTGCAACAGGCCCAGCATGGCGAGACCGGCCGACTGCTGTGCTTCCTGCTGGTTCGGGTTGGAGCGGACCGTCTTCAGCGCATCCTGCATCGACTTTGCGAAGGCAGGGGTATAGCCGGAAATGCTGAAGGCCAGGTTCAGCTTGCCGATATCCTTGAAATCGAGGGAATATTCGCTGATGTCGATCGTGCCGGGACCGATTTCCCAGCTGCCCTTCATGGCGACGGTACCGTCGATCTGCTGCAGCTTGAGCGCCTCGATCGCTTCCTTGGCCTTCGGGTCGTCGACCTTGCTGAGATCGGCCTTGACGCCGTCAATCTTGGCGTCGAAATCGAGACCCGACTTGTCGTCGCGCTTGTTCATCGTGGCGTCGGCATTCTCGATCGAGAACACTTCGGCACCGTCCTTGCTGATGGAGATTTCGCCGGCATGGGCGCTCTTGTAATAGAGCAGCGAGCCAAGATCGCCCTTGGTCGCGTCGGCCGGGATCTCGACGCCGTTCAGCTTGAGGTCGGTCGCCGAAACGGTAGCGCCGTCCTTCTTGAAATCGACATCCGCAAAGTTGATCTCTTCGATCGTGTAGCCGCCGTCGTTTTCCTCGACGCCGTCCATGGTGATGTCGCCCAGCGGAATGCTGCTTTCCATGCCGGCAGCCTTGAGGCTCGCGCCCTTCAACGTTACCGTGTCGCCATCGATATCGATACCTTCGGCGGCAATCGAACCACCTTGCTGAGCATAGACGTCGTTGATCTTCTTCAGGAGGTCGTTGCCGTCAAGCGCGAAGGCAGAGCTGGCGAAGGACAGGATGGCGGCGCTGCAGAGCATCAGCCGCGTGGTCCGGTAGAAAGTCATAATGGCGTTTCCTCGTTGAGCCGGTAGTATTGGCGGGAGCGTACAGATTGGGCGTGTACTGCGCCGACTTATATTGATCTTTCCGCGAAAATCCAATGAGAATGAGCGTTGAAAGCTGGTGCAGCAAAAATGCGCCGGCATTACGCCTAAGATGGTCGAAAGGCCTTCATCCACAGGTGCTTTCCGCTGATTTCTTGCCGGGAATCGCCATCTCCGATAGTCAGGGAGCATGGGACAAAATCTTACACCGCCGTCCGGCGACGGCGACGACAACATCCTTCCGGTCGACCTGAAGGCAGCGCTCGAAGAGCGCTATCTGGCCTATGCTCTGTCGACGATCACGCAACGCGCGCTTCCCGACGTTCGCGACGGGTTGAAGCCGGTGCATCGGCGCATCGTCTATGCGATGAGCGAGATGGGTCTTCGCCCCAACGCCGCCTTCCGCAAATGCGCCAAGATCGTCGGCGAGGTGATGGGTAACTATCACCCGCATGGCGACCAGTCGATCTACGATGCGCTGGCGCGTCTCGCGCAGGATTTCTCGCAGCGCTACACGCTGGTCAACGGCCAGGGCAATTTCGGCAACATCGACGGCGATAGCCCGGCCGCGATGCGCTACACCGAATCCAAGATGACGGCGGTTTCCGAACTGCTGCTCGAAGGCATCGACCAGGACGCGGTGGATTTCCGCGACACCTACGACGAGTCGAATTCCGAGCCGGTCGTTCTGCCCGGCGCCTTTCCCAATCTGCTCGCCAACGGCTCCTCCGGCATTGCCGTCGGCATGGCGACCTCCATTCCGTCGCACAACGTTCATGAGCTTTGCGACGCAGCGCTGCATCTGATCAAGGATCGCGATGCCAGCGTCGAGAAACTCGTGGAACTCTATATTCCCGGCCCCGACTTTCCGACCGGCGGCATCATTATCGACGATCGCCGCAGCATCACCGAAAGCTACAAGACCGGTCGCGGCGGTTTCCGCGTCCGCTCCAAATGGGAGATCGAGGATCTGGGCCGTGGCGGCTATCAGATCGTCGTCACCGAGATCCCGTTCCAGGTGCAGAAGTCCCGGCTGATCGAAAAGATCGCCGAGCTGCTGCTGGCGCGCAAGCTGCCGCTGCTCGAGGATATCCGCGACGAATCCGCCGAGGACATCCGCGTCGTTCTCGTGCCGAAGAGCCGCACCGTCGACCCGACGATCCTGATGGAATCGATGTTCAAGCTGACGGAGCTGGAAAGCCGTTTCCCGCTCAACATGAACGTCCTGTCCATGGGCCGCATTCCAAAGGTCATGGCGCTGAACGAAGTGCTGAAGGAGTGGCTGGACCATCGCCGCGAAGTGCTTCTGCGCCGTTCCCGCTTCCGGCTCGCCGCCATCGAGAAACGCCTGGAAATCCTTGGCGGTTTCCTGATCGCCTATCTCAACATTGACGAGGTTATCGCCATCATCCGCGAGGAGGATGAGCCGAAGCCCGTGATGATGGAGCGGTTCGGGCTTACGGACAATCAGGTCGAAGCCATCCTCAACATGCGGCTGCGCTCCTTGCGCAAGCTGGAAGAGTTCGAAATCCGCAAGGAATTCGATGGCCTGACCAAGGAGAAGGCCGATATCGAGGCGTTGCTGGCCTCGGAAGAGAAGCAGTGGCAGACGGTTTCCTGGGAAATCGGCGAGGTGAAGAAGAAATTCGCCAAGGCCACCGACATCGGCCGTCGCCGCACGCAGTTTGCCGAAGCGCCGGAAGCCGACGATGCCGCCATCCAGCAGGCGATGATCGAGAAGGAGCCGATCACCGTCGTCGTCTCGGAAAAGGGCTGGATCCGCGCCCTGAAGGGCCATATCTCCGATACGTCCTCGTTGACCTTCAAGGAGGGGGACGGTCTCAAGGTTGCGTTCCCGGCGCAGACGACGGACAAGATCCTGATCATCACGACCGGCGGCAAGGCCTATACGCTCGGCGGCGACAAGCTGCCTGGCGGCCGCGGCCATGGCGAGCCGCTGCGCATCATGATCGACATGGAAAACGATCAGGACGTGCTGACGGCCTTCGTCCACGATCCGCAGCGCAAGCAGCTGATAGCCTCGACGGCCGGCAATGGCTTCGTCGTCGCGGAGGCGGAACTCATTGCCAATACCCGCAAGGGCAAGCAGATCATGAACGTCTCCTATCCCGACGAGACGAAGCTTCTGGTGCCGGTTTCCGGCGATCACGTCGCCGTGGTCGGCGAGAACCGCAAGATGGTCATCTTCCCGCTCGCGCAAGTTCCGGAAATGTCGCGCGGCAAGGGCGTGCGCCTGCAGCGCTACAAGGATGGCGGCGTTTCCGACATCCGGTGCTTCGTCATTGCCGATGGCCTGACCTGGGAAGACAGCGCCGGCCGCACCTTCACCAAGACGAAGGACGAATTGGCGGAATGGCTGGGCGATCGCGCCGCTGCCGGCCGCGCCGTGCCGAAGGGCTTCCCCAGAAGCGGACGGTTCTCAGGGTGAGGCTTGGTTGAACCGAGTTCAAGGCAATAGGCCTGTTACGGTCGATTGCTGCAAGAAGCGCCCTGAGCCTTAGCGAGGGGTCGGGTAGCGCGCCTTTGACTTCAATAGCCGGCAGTCGACCCGAGGGGCGACTGCCGGCTGACCTCGTTAGACCGATGCGAAGCGAATGGAAAGTCGGTTGGTTTCTAATCCGTATCTGAAACACAGACGTCCCGCAGGAAGCGCGTTGCTCCTTCTTCATCGATTTCGCCAGCGGCCACAGCCACGACGAAAGTGTAGAGGTTGGCGTCCGTCGTCTGAATTCTGAACCCGTTGTCCATGAGAAAGACGGCCGCGGCCACTATTGCGATACGCTTGTTGCCACCTGTGAATGCGTGGTTTTTCGCTAGTCCAAATAGATAAGCCGCCACCAGTTCGATGATATCCTCGCCGCCATAGTTAATCGGGCGTGCCAAGGCAGATTCGAGAGAACCTTCGTCGCGTAAGCCATACGAGCCACCGAACCTCTTAATTTGCATCTCGTGCAACTTTTCGATGAGGGATCTCGTCAGAAAGATTGCCGGTTTCATTCTGCCAGCTTCCTAAGTGCCACTTTGTATTGGTCCATGAAGCGCTGCGCGTGCTCCATCTGGCGCGCAAAGTCCGCATCGGTCGGCTGCATCAGCAATCCGCCATCTTTCAAGCTGAGTTCCAAGCTGTCGCCGGCTCCGAGACCCAGCTGATCCAGGATTTCCTTCGGGATAATAACGCCTTCGGAATTGCCGATCTTTCGGATGGTGACGTTCGTGTCTCAGCTCCAATGTAATAACTGAGTTATAACATCGGGCGATCATGATTTTAATTTACAAGGTCTTACGCCGCGAGTGCCGTTCTTGCCTTGACCCGCGCCTGCCATAGCGAGTGGGCGGCAAGCGCAAGGATCAGGATTGAGCCGCCAGCCAGGGTCAGCGTGGTCGGCGCTTCGGCGAAGATCAGCCAGACCCAGATCGGCGCAAGAATCGTTTCCAGCAGGTAGAACATCGCGACTTCGGGTGCGGAGAGAAAGCGCGTACCCGTCGCGAGGCACCAGAAGGAAAGCGGCATCAGCACGGCGCCGTCGAACAGGATCCAGCCGGGATGTTGGATGGAAAAACCGGCAGGCGCTATGTGATAAAGCCCGACAGCCGCCGGAATGACGGCGGCCAGAAGCGAGGCGAAACCCATGTCGCGTCCCGAGGCGCGGCCGATGGTAATGGCGCAGGCGATGGAAAAGGAGGCGAGCACCGAAAGCGCGTCGCCCAGCAGATGGCCGCTTTCCATGCCGCCTCCGACGATCAGGCCGACCCCGAGAATCATGACCGCCATGGTGATGAACGTCGAAAGGGCAGGGCGCTCCTTGAGGAAGATCCATGACAGCAGCGCCGTGAACATCGGGTTGAGCGCGATGATGAACACCACGTTTGCCGCCGTCGTATAGTAGACGGCGAGAAGAAAGGTGATGGTCGTCAGCCCGTAGAAGAATGCGACGGGAAGCCCCAGCCAGCCTGGCAGCACGCGTTGCAGCGAACCCGTAACTCTGCGAATGGCGACAAGGACGGCAAGCGCCACGACGATGGTCGCAAGGCTGCGTGCCGACAGCACCGACCACACCTCGCCGCTGGAAAGCCGGATCAGCGGTATGTCCATCGAAAGCGCCAGGCCGCCCAGCGTCGTCAGCAACAAACCTTTTTTGTGATCCGAAAGATGGGAGAACATTCAGCGGAAGGTATCTTTGCCGTCATCGGCGGTTGGATCGAAACGTTCCCAGCCGCGCGGCGTCAGGTGCTCCTGCGGTTGGAAGCGCGTCTTGTAATCCATCTTGCGCGAACCCTTGACCCAATAGCCGAGATAGACATGCGGCAGCCCGAGCGCCTTCGTCCGCTTGATATGATCGAGGATCATGAAGGTGCCGAGCGATCTCTCGTCAAGATCGGGATTGAAGTAGGAATAGACCATCGACAGGCCGTCGCTCATGACGTCGGTCAGGGCGGCCGCCAGCAGCTCGCCTTTCGGACGTTGTTCAAGCCCGGAGCCTTCCTCGCGGCGGCGATATTCGATGATGCGGGTGTTCACATGCGTATCTTCGACCATGATCGCATAATCGAGCACGGTCATGTCGGACATGCCGCCGTGCTGATGGCGATAGTCGAGATAGCGGCGGAAGAGCGAATATTGCTCGCTGGAGGGCTGTGCCGGAAATTCGGTGGCGATGATGTCGCTGTTGGCGGACAGCACGCGCCGCATGGAGCGGGTGGACTCGAATTCCTGGGCGAGGATGCGAACGGATACGCAGGCGCGGCAGGATTCGCAGGCAGGCCGATAGGCGATGTTTTGCGAGCGCCGGAAACCGCCCTGGGTCAGGATATCGTTCATCTCGGCTGCACGCGGACCGACGAGATGCGTGAAAACCTTGCGCTCCATCTCGTGCGGCAAGTACGGGCAGGTGGCCGGTGCCGTCAGATAAAACTGCGGAGATGGCGTCGACTGCGTGTTCATCTGCCGTTGATTGCCCTTTCTTCCGGCACCTGTTTTTTACAAGCATGGCCCAAGTTTGGAAAACGTCAACTACGTCCTTCGCTAAAGATCGAAGTTTCCTAATTCATGATGCACTCGATCGCCGTCCCGCGGGGCATCGGCTCCGCGAGAGATCGCGTTGTTTCGGTATCGCGATGCGCCTTCAGGCCGTGCGGGCGATGACGGTGCCCAGCAGCAGGTCGTGCAGCAGCCGGCTGCGCTCGGTAAACAAACCGACCAGCAGGATCAGCGGTGTCAGGACGGAGTTGAGAATCCAGAATAGCGCCAAATGGACGATTGCCGTCAGAAAATCCATCCGCTGGCCATCGACGCGAAGCATGGTGAGGCCCATGGCGCGCATGCCGAGCGAAGCCTGATAAGGGCCGCCGAGCGTCCAGCCGAAATAGAAGCCGGCCACGAGGATGAAAAGAACCGGATAGAGGACGAAGCCAAGGCCGAACGTCAGGATCGAAACGAAAAACAGAAGCACGGCCGCCGGAATGCACAGCAGCGCCACGATGATGTAATCGACGACGAAGGCGAAGATTCGTCTGCTCAGCACGCCACTATAGGCGCGCCAGTCGTCCGGTGCTGCATAGAGCGGGCTGGGGTTCAGGCTCATCGCTTTCCTCCTTGGCGCATGGTCCTTCAATCGTTCCCAATTGGCGAAGGCTCATGGCAGGTTGAAGATGCCGCCGCACGGCATCTCGCAGGGAAGCGGCGTGCGGCGGAAAAACATTTGCCGAACATATGGTATCGGGAGCCGCAAATACAATAAGCGGACGGGGCGCGCTATCTCTTCGCCAGATGCTTTGCCACATCGATGGCGAAATAGGTGAGGATGCCGTCGCAGCCTGCGCGCTTGAAGGCGAGCAGGGTTTCGAGCATCACCCGTTCGCCGTCGATCCAGCCGTTGGCGGCCGCCGCCTTGATCATCGCGTACTCGCCTGAGACCTGATAGGCGAAGGTCGGAAGGCCGAAAGCCTCCTTCAGCCGCCAACAGATGTCGAGATAGGGCAGGCCGGGCTTGACCATCAGCATATCGGCGCCTTCCTCGACGTCGAGCGTGGCGTCGCGCACGGCCTCGGTGCCGTTGGCCGGGTCGATATAATAGGTCTTCTTGTCGCCCTTGAGCAGCCCGCCGGTCGAAATCGCCTCGCGGTAGGGGCCGTAGAAGGCCGAGCTGAATTTCGTCGCATAGCTCATGATGCCGACATTCTGATGGCCGGCGGCGTCGAGCGCCTGGCGGATCGCGCCGATGCGACCGTCCATCATTTCCGAAGGCGCGATGATATCGGCGCCCGCATCCGCCTGGTAGATGGCCGCCTGCGCCACTTGCTCGACCGTCTCGTCGTTGACGATCTCGTTGCCGCGCAGGATGCCGTCGTGGCCATGGCTGGTGAACGGGTCGAGGGCGACATCGGTGATGACGCCGATATTCGGCACGGCCTTCTTGATCGCGGCGCTGGCGAGATTGATGAGATTGTTCTTCTCGAGACTGTTGGAGCCGGTCTCGTCGCGCAGCTCCATTTCGATGTTCGGGAAGGTGGCAAGTGCGGGAATACCGAGATCGGCTGCTTCCTTCGCCGCTTCGACGGCCTTGTCCACGGTCATGCGGTTGACGCCGGGCATGGCGGGGATCGGCTCCAGGATGCCGGTGCCGGGAATGAGGAAGATCGGCCAGATCAGATCGTCGACGGTCAGCCTGTTTTCCTGCACAAGGCGGCGCGTCCAGTCCGCCTTGCGGTTGCGTCGCATGCGGCGATGCCCGGTGATCTCGTCGACGAGATGCGTCTTGTTTTCCATGATGCCGCCATCCTTCTTCGTCTATCTGTGGCCTTATTCGATGGGCAGCGTACGTATCATGCTGTCCCCAGGATTCAAAACCCGGCGAAAGGCCGCAGCCATTATATTCTGGCGAGGCCGATGCCTCATACGTATTGTTCGCGCATGGAACCTGATTCTTCGACCGTACCCAAGAATACGCTGACGGACATCCTGTTCGTGCTGTTCCTGCGGCTGATAGCGATCGCCTGCTTCTGGCTCGGCCTGCAATATTGGGCGATGCTGGTCGGCTATTCGCTGGAAGGGCATGCCCGGTTCGATCTGCTGGCGCTGCCCTGGAAGGTCGCGGCCGCCGGACTGGCCGTCGTTTTCCCGGTCGCCGCCCTCGGATTGTGGCTCACCGTCTCCTGGGGGCCGGTCATGTGGGTACTGGCCGCAGGCGGGCAGGCATTGATGTACGGGGTCTGGCCGGAGATATTCGGATCCAATCCCCTGATCATGATCTTGCATGCTTGCGTGGCCGTGATTTATTGCCTTTTCCGCGTTCTTCTATGGCAGGAAAAGCGCCGCCGTCGCCGGCAGCAGGTAATGGTTGATTTACCCTGAGACACCAAGACTTCGCGGTAAGGTGCTGTTAAGCTTGCAGTTTAAGTAGAATTTTATGTGTATTCGATAGGGTCTCACTCAAGGCGGGAAGAAAACGACACCGCCAAACAAAACAGAGTGAGGCCAAGTCATGATGAACACGAAAATCAAGCCGCAGGCAGTTGCGAACGCTCGGGATCAGCAGGTTGACGACATCCGGGCCCTCTACATGGAATCCCTTCACCTGGTCGAGCGTTTGCACCGCCGCCTGCTTGATGTCATCAAGGACGAGTTCGACCGCCAGGGTCGCGACGACGTCAATGCCGTACAGGCACTTCTTCTTTTCAACATCGGCAATTCCGAGCTGACGGCCGGCGAATTGCGCTCCCGCGGTTTCTACCTCGGTTCGAACGTTTCCTACAACGTCAAGAAGCTGGTCGACCTCGGCTTCATCAACCACCAGCGCTCGCGCATCGACCGCCGCTCGGTCCGCATCAGCCTGACGGAAACCGGCCAGGAGATCGCCGAAACCGTTGCCAGGCTCTATGAGCGCCACATCGGCTCGATCGACAAGGTCGGCGGCATCGGCACCGACGAGTTCACCCAGATGAACAAGCTGCTGCAGCGTCTGGACCGCTTCTGGAACGACACCATCGCCTATCGCATGTAAGTAACGGCGACGGATCGATCGCAAGACCTTCCAGTAAAAGCAAGCTGGACACGTTTCCCTGCGTGTCCGGCTTGAATCTGTTGTTACATTGGCGATTGTGCGTTTTTTGCCACGTCCGCCGCTTACCTTGCGTTGCATGCAACTTGCAAATCGCCTGCGGCATTGACGGCCGGCCAATACACGCTATGAACCACGCGTAGCCGTGGTATTTTAGCAAATGCAGTTTGATCTTTCTTCCGCCGCCGCATGGCAAGGCAAGTTTCATGCCGGGCGACACGAATTGGCCATATTGCTATGACAGCGGAAACGGACGGCAAGCAGCGCTCTCGAAATTCGATCTTTCGGTCCAAAGTCCTGGCTTCGCGATATTGTGATAGTTCGTGGCCAGGTTTTTGGTGGTGCTTTAAGGGAACGGATCGATACTGAGCGGCGTTACTTGGCGCAAGCTGCGCTATTTACTGCTTCCTCTCTAGGCTGCGCATGATTGGATCGCAGCGTTGAACGGTTGGGATATGTCGAAGAAAAACGGAATTGAACCATTCTCGCGCCGCTCTTTCCTGCGGACGGCCGCAACTCTAGGCGCTGCCGCGCTGGCCGCTCCGGCACTCGCGCAAAACGCCACTCCGCTTGAAGCGCTGATCAACGACCGCTCTCGCGGCAATTGGGACGACCAGTTCGATGCCAAGGCTGCGGCGCGTACAGCGGCGGCCGTGCAGTCGAACACGCCGATCCTCGGCCCGGATTCCGTACCGAACATTCAGCAGGCGATTGCCCAGTACCAGAGTATCGTCGCCAATGGCGGCTGGCCGCAAGTCAGCCCGACAAGCCAGCAACCGCTGCAGATCGGCGTTACCGATCCTGCGGTGCAGTCCTTGCGCCAGCATCTGATGGTGACGGGCGACCTGCCGCGCGAAGCGGGCATTTCCTCGTCCTTCGATTCCTACGTAGACGGCGCCGTCAAGCGCTTCCAGGCTCGCCATGGCCTGCCGCCGGATGGCGTTATCGGCGATTTCACGCAGAAGGCGATGAACATTCCCGCCAACGTCCGCCTGCAGCAGTTGAACACCAATCTCGTCCGCCTTCAGACGTTCCCGTCCGACCTCGGCCGCCGTCACGTCATGGTCAATATCCCGGCGACCCGTGTCGAGGCCGTGCAGGACGGTCAGGTGGCGCTGCGCCATGAGGCGATCGTCGGCCGTGAATCGCGCCCGACGCATATCATCAATTCGAAGATCTACGAGGTCATCCTCAATCCGTACTGGACGGCGCCGCGCTCCATCATCGTCAAGGACATTATGCCGCTCATGCGGAAGGATCCGACCTACCTGACGAAGAGCAATATCCGTCTTCTCGACAGCAGGGGCCAGGAAGTCGCGCCTGAAACGATCGACTGGAATTCGGACAAGGCTCCGGATCTGACGTTCCGCCAGGATCCGGGCAAGACGAACGCCATGGCGTCCACGAAGATCAACTTCCATAACCCCAACAACGAATACATGCACGACACGCCGGAGCAGGGCCTGTTCAACAAGTTGATGCGTTTCGACAGCTCGGGCTGCGTGCGCGTTCAGAACGTACGCGACCTGGCGACCTGGCTCCTGGCCGAAACTCCGGGCTGGCCGCGCCAGCACATCGAGCAGGTCATCTCGACCCGCGTCAACACGCCGATCACGCTCGCGACGGAAGTGCCGGTTTATTTCGTCTATATCTCCGCCTGGAGCGCGGCCGACGGTATCGTCCAGTTCCGCGACGACATCTATAATCTCGACGGCAATTCCCAGCTGGCGCTCGATACGACCCAGGGGATGGAGCAGCCGGTTCAATAACCGGCAGGCTTCGAGCTTGCTTTGTCACCGAAGCCGCATCCCCGGATGCGGCTTTTTCGTTTGCCGGCGACGCTCATCGTAGAATGCCCAGCAAATGTCGCTGATCGTATTGCTCTCGGATCACCCTGAGGCTAATACCTCTGCATTGCCGTTCCGGCCCGTTCAGGAGCTTTCACGATGACCAATGCGTCCACCGAACCCTTCTTCAATCGCTCGCTTGCCGATACCGATCCGGAAATCTTTGGCGCGATCGGCAAGGAACTGGGTCGCCAGCGGCACGAAATCGAACTGATCGCCTCGGAAAACATCGTCTCGCGCGCCGTTCTGGAAGCGCAGGGCTCGATCATGACCAACAAGTATGCCGAAGGTTATCCCGGCAAGCGCTACTATGGCGGCTGCCAGTATGTCGACATCGCCGAAGAGCTCGCCATCGAACGCGCCAAGAAGCTGTTCGGCGTCAACTTCGCCAACGTCCAGCCGAATTCCGGTTCGCAGATGAACCAGGCCGTCTTTCTTGCCCTGCTGCAGCCGGGCGACACCTTCATGGGCCTCGACCTGAATTCGGGCGGCCACCTGACCCACGGCTCGCCGGTCAACATGTCCGGCAAGTGGTTCAACGTCGTTTCCTACGGCGTGCGCGAAGGCGACAACCTGCTCGACATGGACGCTGTTCAGCGCAAGGCTGAAGAGACCAAGCCGAAGCTCATCATTGCCGGCGGCACCGCCTACTCCCGCATTTGGGACTGGAAGCGCTTCCGCGAGATCGCCGACAGCGTCGGTGCCTATCTGATGGTCGACATGGCCCACATCGCCGGCCTCGTTGCCGGTGGCCAGCATCCGTCGCCGTTCCCGCATTGCCACGTCGCCACCACGACGACGCACAAGTCGCTGCGTGGCCCGCGCGGCGGCATGATCCTCACCAACGACGAGGATTTGGCGAAGAAGTTCAATTCGGCCGTCTTCCCCGGCCTCCAGGGCGGCCCGCTGATGCACGTCATCGCCGCCAAGGCCGTTGCCCTCGGCGAAGCGCTGCAGCCTGATTTCAAGGACTACGCCGCCCAGATCGTCAAGAACGCCAAGGCTCTCGCCGAAACACTGATTTCCGGCGGTGTCGATGTCGTTTCCGGCGGCACCGACAACCACCTGATGCTGGTCGACCTGCGCAAGAAGAACGCAACCGGCAAGCGCGCCGAGGCCGCGCTCGGCCGCGCCTACGTCACCTGCAACAAGAACGGCATTCCGTTCGACCCCGAAAAGCCCTTCGTCACCTCAGGCGTCCGCCTCGGCACGCCGGCCGGCACGACGCGCGGCTTCAAGGAAGCCGAGTTCCGTGAGATCGGCAATCTGATCATCGAAGTGCTCGATGGCCTGAAGGTCGCCAATTCCGACGAAGGCAATGCCGCCGTCGAGGCTGCCGTGCGCGAGAAGGTGGTCAAGCTCACCGACCGCTTCCCGATGTACGGCTACCTGGGCTGAGGAGGGCGCATGCGCTGCCCATACTGCGGCTCTGAAGATACCCAGGTCAAGGATTCGCGCCCGGCGGAGGACAACACCTCCATCCGCCGGCGGCGCATCTGTCCGGATTGCGGCGGTCGCTTCACCACCTTCGAGCGCGTGCAGCTGCGCGAGCTCATGGTCATCAAGAAGACCGGCCGCAAAGTGCTGTTCGATCGCGACAAGCTGGTGCGCTCCTTCGAGATCGCGCTGCGCAAGCGTCCGGTCGATCGGGACCGGATAGAGCGGGCCGTTTCCGGCATCGTCCGCCGCCTCGAAAGTTCCGGCGAGACGGAGATCAGCTCCGAGCAGATCGGTCTTCAGGTGCTGGAAGCGCTGAAAAGCCTCGATGATGTGGCCTTCGTGCGCTATGCCTCGGTCTATCGCGATTTTTCGCATGCCGAGGATTTCGAGCATGTGATCAACGAGATCAATGCGAAGATCGCCCGCGATCCGCTGGATCCTTGACCATGGCGTCGCGGCCCGAGGATGAACGTTTCATGGCCGAGGCCATCCGTTTGTCGCGCAGGCATCTGGGACTGACCTCGACAAATCCGTCCGTCGGTTGCCTCATCGTCAGGGACGGCGTGGTTCTCGGCAGCGGCGTAACCGCGGTTGGCGGACGCCCGCATGCGGAACCGCAGGCTCTGGCCGAAGCGGGCGAAGCGGCCAGGGGCGCCACCGCCTATGTGACGCTCGAACCCTGTTCGCACTATGGCAAGACGCCGCCCTGCGCCGAGGCATTGATTGCCTATGGCGTGGCGCGCGTCGTCATCAGCGTCACCGATCCCGACCAGCGCGTTTCCGGCCGCGGCATCGCCATGCTGCGCGACGCTGGCATCGAGGTCGATACCGGCATTCTGGAGACGGAGGGCAGGCGATCCCTGGCGGGCTACCTCATGCGCCAGACGAGAAACCGGCCCTATGTGACTCTCAAGCTTGCCGTTTCCGCCGATGGCATGATCGGCAAGGTGGGCGAGGGGCAGGTTCGCATCACCGGCGATGTCGCGCGGGCGCAGGTGCAGATGCTGCGCGCCGAAAGCGACGCCATTCTCGTCGGCATCGGCACGGCGATATCAGACGATCCGGAATTGACCTGCCGGCTTCCCGGCCTGGAAGACCGTTCGCCCTTGCGCATCGTTATCGATGACGACCTGCAACTACCGCTCGGCAGCAAGCTGGTGAAAACGGCACGGAAATATCCGGTCATCGCGGTTGCCGGTCATCCACCTTCCTTTGACGACAATACCGATGCCGCCTTTCTGGGTCGCCGCGCTGCCCTCGATGCTGCGGGCGTCGAGGTATTGCAGTCCAATTCGGGCGAGCCGGGAGCGTTGCTGGAGGCCTTGGGTACGCGCGGCATTTCCGCCCTGCTGGTGGAAGGCGGGGCCAAGACCGCACGGCGTTTCCTCGACGCCGGAATGATCGACCGCATCCTGCTGTTTCAGGGGCCGGCCGATATCGGCGAGGGCGGTATTGAATCGCCCGTCCTCAAATCCAATATCCCAGCCAGTTTCATGCATATCGGCGAGAGCCGCTTCGGCGACGATCTCTGCGACGAATACGAAAGAGGTTTTTGATGTTTACCGGAATTGTCACCGACGTCGGCACGGTCGAATCCATTTCCCCGCTGAAGGAAGGCATCAAGCTGCGCGTTGCCACCAATTACGATCCGGCGACGATCGACATGGGCGCCTCGATTTCGCATGCGGGCGTCTGCCTGACCGTTACCAGACTGCCGGAAGAGGGCAGCAACGGACGCTGGTTCGAGGTCGAGGCATGGGAAGAAGCCCTGCGCCTGACGACGATCGGCAGCTGGCAAGCGGGAGCCAAGATCAACCTCGAGCGCTCTCTGAAGATCGGCGACGAGCTTGGCGGCCATATCGTCTCCGGTCACATCGACGGCAAGGCGGAAATTCTCTCCGTAACGGCCGAGGGCGAGGCCACGCGCTTCCGCCTGCGCGCCCCGGAACACCTCGCAAGGTTCGTCGCACCGAAGGGCTCGGTTGCGCTCGACGGCACCTCGCTCACGGTCAATGCCGTCGACGGCACGGAATTCGACGTGCTCCTGATCCGCCATTCGCTTGAGGTCACGACCTGGGGCGAGCGCAAGGCTGGCGACTTCGTCAATTTCGAAGTCGATACCATGGCGCGCTACGCGGCCCGGCTGGCGGAATTTCCGGTCGTCCGCGAAGCTTGAGTTCTGCGCGCCGGCTGCTTTAAGCGAGCATCTTTTCCATCAGAAAATTCGGCAATGTCTGGCCGCGCTTCACGACTTGTTGTGCGGTCAGCACCGCAAAGCCTTTGCGCTGGAAAAAGGGGCGGGCGGTCAGGCTCGCCTCGGTGAAAATCCGCTGGAGACCCTGTTTGCGGGCGGCGCTCTCGACTGTGGCAAGCAACAGGGTAGCGACACCTTTTCCCTGGTAGTTGGGTGCGACAAACATCATATCCAGAAGGCCCTCCGATGTGAGATCGGTAAAGCCGACGGGCAATAACCCGTCCATTGCAAGCCAGGTCGGCCGGCTCGCCCGATACCGAGCCCAGACTTCGGCGTCATCGACCTTCGCCCAGGCAGCGATCTGCGCCGGGCTGTAATCTTTGGACGCCACCTCGCGAATGGCCCGCAGGAAAATATCGATTGTCGCCTGCGTATCCCCCGGTTCATAGGGCTTGATGGAAAACCTCTCTTGCAAAATCGGCATGTCCTGCCCCTCTCTACCACCGTTCGGCGTTCGAACATCGCGTTAGGCTTGTCCTTGTAAATCAATGTGCCGATGCGGCGGAAGCCGATCTTCCCGCATGCCGGCGTCTCGCCGGCGATGAGGCGGGGTCCTCATGCTCCCGGCGGGCAAGACATTCGCCAAAGTCGTCCTGCCTGTGTCCGCGCAGCAAAGCCGGTCGACGGTCGACGTTGGAATGATCGTCAGGGATGACAGCGCTTTGCTGCAAATGCCCTTGAGGATACCTAGTCATTCGAGGCGGCGGCTTCGCCATCCCAATAATCGAGGGCGGTAGTCTCCGCGCGGCCGATCACGCGGAACGTCGTCTTGTCGTCGCGATAGGTCTTGGCCAGGAACTTGCCGGAATCGGGATACTCGACGATTTCAGTCCGCGCCTTGGTGGAAACGGCGAGATAGATCAGCACCGCCGGACCCGTGTTGATCAGCTGATGCGCGGTCTCAGGGCCGCCGGCCGGAGCGCCCAGCACATCGCCTTTGCTGACGGCGACGCGCTTGTCGCCGAAGCGATACTCGCCTTCGCCATCGAGGATAACGAAGAACTCTTCCTCCACATGATGGTTGTGGAAGGGACAGCTGGATTTGCCGGATGGCACTTCGTTGTAGCTGATCCCGAGGTTCTTCAATCCAAGCAGCGCCCCGAACGAGACGTCGCTGCCGGCAAAGAAGCTGCCTTGCTGCCAATGTTCCAGTTCGAGTTCGCCGACATTGACGGCGGGTATGGATTTCTTCGTCATGAACCTCCCCCTCTGCAGACCTGAAATTATTATCGAAGCGGTTGCGTGCGCGGAAGCCGCAATTTCCGCGGAGCTTCGGGGATTCCAAATAGGGCCGGAATCGGTGCCGGCCATTGAAAAACACTTGCCAAGCGCGGCCCGCCGTGGTTTGACCCGGCCTGACAAGGTGCCGCGCCCTCTCAATCCGCAGGTGATGTATGACCAGCTCTTCCAATGCTCACATCCTTATCGTGGAAGCCCGCTTCTATGACGATATGGCAGATGCCCTGCTTGACGGTGCCAAGGCTGCCCTCGATGCCGCTGGCGCAACCTATGACGTCGTCACGGTTCCCGGCGCGCTGGAGATTCCGGCTGCGATCGCCATGGCGCTCGACGGCGGCGATAATGGTAATGTGGTCTATGACGGCTACGTTGCGCTCGGCATGGTCATCCGCGGAGAGACCTATCATTTCGATATCGTCGCCAATGAATCCTCGCGGGCGCTGATGGATCTGGCCGTCAGTGAATCGCTGGCGATCGGCAACGGTATCCTGACTGTCGAGAACGATGAGCAGGCCTGGGCTCGCGCCCGCCGTTCGGACAAGGACAAGGGCGGCTTTGCCGCGCGCGCAGCGCTGACCATGATCGCGCTGAAAGAGAAGTTGGGTGCATAATACATGAGCAATCAGGATAACGAGCGACCGGCAAAACCCGCCAACCAGCGGGGCGCAGCACGCCTTGCGGCGGTTCAGGCGCTCTATCAGATGGATATCGGCGGAACCGGCGTCCTGGAGGTGGTGGCCGAATACGAGGCCCACCGTCTTGGCCAGGAGTTGGACGGCGAGACCTATCTGAAAGCCGACGCATCCTGGTTCCGCTCCATCGTTTCCGGTGTCGTGCGCGAGCAGACCCGGCTCGATCCGCTGATCGGCTCCGCGCTTCAGGACGATTGGGCGCTGTCGCGTCTCGACAGCACCGTGCGCGCCATTCTTCGCGCGGGCACATTCGAACTGCTCGACCGCAAGGACGTGCCTGTTCCCGTCATCGTCACCGAATATGTCGAGATTGCCCATGCCTTCTTCGAGGAGGACGAGCCGAAGCTCGTGAACGCCGTGCTCGACCGAATCGCCAAGCAGGTTCGCGGCGAAGCGAAGAAATAGCTTTCGCCGGTCGCCGGAAACGCGGCAATCGCCACTTTCGTTTCGTTCGTTCGCGCCTGATTTCATCTTCGAATATTCTTTTGAACCTCCCGCGGGTGTTTTACCCGCGGGCGGTCTTGACGCGACGTTTTCCCGACAGCAATCTCGCATTGCACATCAGCCGGTCCTCTGGAGGAGGGGACCGGCCGTTGTCGCAGGCGGCCGGGGGAGGAGTGAACCGCCGGCTTTTTTGGAGGGAAAAAGCGAAATGTCGATTCTTTTAGGAGTGATCGCATGCGGACTGCTCTCGGTCATCTATGCCGTATGGGCAACCCGGTCGGTGCTCGCCGCCGATCAGGGCAACGCCCGCATGCAGGAGATTGCCGGGTATATTCGTGAAGGAGCGCAAGCCTATCTTGCGCGTCAGTACAGAACCATCGCCATCGTCGGGATCATCGTTTTCATCGCGGCCTGGTTCCTCTTGTCGTCCGAAGCCGCTTTCGGCTTCCTGATCGGCGCTATCCTCTCAGGCGCCGCAGGCTTCATCGGCATGCACGTCTCCGTGCGCGCCAATGTCCGCACGGCACAGGCCTCGTCGCAGAGCCTGTCGGCGGGCCTCGACATCGCCTTCAAATCGGGTGCCATCACCGGCATGCTTGTCGCAGGTCTCGCCCTGCTCGGCGTCTCCATCTATTTCTACTTTCTGACCGGGGTTCTCGGCCACGAGCCAGGCTCGCGCGATGTCATCGATGCGCTGGTCGCACTCGGGTTCGGCGCCTCGCTGATTTCGATCTTCGCCCGCCTTGGCGGCGGCATTTTCACCAAGGGAGCCGACGTCGGCGGCGACCTCGTCGGCAAGGTCGAGGCCGGCATTCCCGAGGACGACCCGCGCAACCCCGCCACCATTGCCGACAACGTCGGCGACAATGTCGGCGATTGCGCCGGCATGGCGGCCGACCTGTTCGAGACCTATGCGGTGTCCGTCGTCGCGACGATGGTGCTCGCCGCGATCTTTTTCGCCGGCTCTCCGCTTCTCGGTTCCGCCATGGTCTATCCGCTTGCCATCTGCGGCGCCTGCATCATCACCTCGATCATCGGCACTTTCTTCGTGAAGCTCGGTGTCAACGGTTCGATCATGGGTGCTCTCTACAAGGGGCTCATCGCCACCGGCATCCTGTCGATCATCGGCCTGGGTGCGGCGACGTCGCTGACCATCGGCTGGGGCTCGGTCGGCACCGTCGCCGGTTTCGACATCACCGGCGCGAAATTGTTCTCCTGCGGCATCGTCGGTCTGGTCGTTACGGCGCTGATCGTCGTCATCACCGAATACTACACCGGCACGAACAAGCGGCCGGTCAACTCCATCGCCCAGGCATCGGTGACCGGTCACGGCACCAACGTCATCCAGGGCCTTGCCGTCTCGCTGGAATCGACGGCGCTGCCGGCGATCGTCATCGTCGGCGGCATCATCGCCACCTATCAGCTCGGCGGCCTGTTCGGCACCGGTATCGCCGTTACGGCCATGCTCGGCCTTGCCGGCATGATCGTCGCGCTCGACGCCTTCGGCCCGGTCACGGACAATGCCGGCGGCATCGCGGAAATGTCGCATCTTCCGCCGGAAGTGCGCAAATCCACCGACGCCCTGGATGCGGTCGGCAACACCACCAAGGCCGTCACCAAGGGTTATGCCATCGGCTCCGCCGGTCTCGGCGCCCTGGTATTGTTCGCCGCCTATTCGAATGACCTGCAGTATTTCGCGGCTCATGGCGACAAGTTCCCCTATTTCGCCAATGTGGGTACGATCTCCTTCGATCTCTCGAATCCCTATGTCGTTGCCGGCCTGCTGTTCGGCGGTCTCATCCCCTACCTCTTCGGCGGCATTGCCATGACGGCCGTCGGCCGTGCTGCCGGTTCGATCGTGGAAGAGGTCCGCAGGCAGTTCCGCGAAAAGCCGGGCATCATGCAGGGCACCGAACGTCCCGACTACGGCCGTGCGGTCGACCTGCTGACGAAGGCGGCCATTCGCGAGATGATCATTCCGTCGCTGCTGCCGGTCCTGGCGCCGGTGGTCGTCTATTTCGGAGTGCTGCTGATATCCGGCTCCAAGGCTTCGGCCTTCGCGGCCCTTGGCGCCTCGCTGCTTGGCGTCATCATCAACGGCCTCTTCGTCGCCATTTCCATGACGTCGGGGGGCGGCGCATGGGATAACGCCAAGAAGAGCTTCGAGGATGGTTTCGTCGACAAGGACGGGACGCGTCACATGAAAGGATCGGAAGCCCACAAGGCATCGGTGACGGGCGACACCGTCGGCGATCCCTACAAGGATACGGCGGGTCCGGCGGTCAACCCGGCGATCAAGATCACCAATATCGTTGCGCTGCTGCTGCTCGCCATTCTCGCCGGCTAAGGCTATTCCAGGAAAACTGCGCAGCGGTTTTCCGTCCGGAATTGCGCCGATACAAAGAGATGGAGCGGTTTCGCGATTCGATGGAAAGCTGAACCGCTGCAAGGAAAGCAAACCGAACGCATAAAGAAAAACCCGCGGGGCACTGCCTCGCGGGTTTTTCGTTCAAGTGACCTTCCCGGCTTATTGGCCCGGATTGAGGTTGTTGAGGAAGTTCCTCGCGCCGTTGACGCCGCTGCCGCCACCTTGCAGAATCTGCTGCAGGAAGGTGATGTCGCGCCCGCCGGTCGGCGTCGTGCGGCTGATCATGTCGAAGACCTTGCCGTCCTTCAGCGTATAGTTGGCTTCCTGCTTCACCACGCCGTCCTTGTCGAAGTAGATCGCCAGGATGTTCTGGTCGACCAGCTTCGGCTTCATGAAGGCGACGGCGCGCGTGCGCTTCTGGGAGATGTAGTAGAAGACTTCCCCATCGAAGGTCGCGGTGGTCGACGGCGTGCCGAGCGACAGCAGAACCTGCTCGCGGCTGGAGCCGACCGGCGCGAGCGCCAGCGACTGCTGATCGAAGATGTAGCCGTTGTTCATGACCTCGCTGGTCTTGCAACCCGAAAGTCCCACGGTCGCAATCACCAGGGCGATGGCGGCACTGCTGCTGAAATTTATGTCAGACTTGAAATACCGTCTCGTCAACGACATCTCCCCTAATGAATCAATCCGATGGCCGGACGGCCGGTATGACCTTGCTGTGCATATCATTGTGGCCTTTCCGCGATTGGAAAAGACACAATGCCATTGTTCGGGCATTCTTCATCACCGATCATTCACAACGGGACGACGGTAAAGGGTGAGCCACGAAGCGGGCACAAACGGCATTGCAATTCGCGCCTGCTTCGGTAAACCAGCTTTTGCGTGGATGCAACAAGGCCAAGCAAAAACGACACGCTCTGAGGGAGCCAATTCCGGGAATTTTCATGATTTTTGGGCTCTTCCGCAAAAGAAATCACAATCAGATCATCGTCGTCAGGCAATATGAGGCCCTGACCTCCATGGCGCGGCAGCCGGTTTTCTATACCGATTACGACGTGCCTGACACGGTGATGGGGCGCTTCGAATTGCTGTCCGTGATGATGATCCTGTTTTTTCGCCGCACGCGATCTTCCGTGACCAGCGGTCAGGAACTTGCACAGGAAATCGTCGATGCCTTTTTCGAGGATATCGATTATTCGATCCGCGAGCTTGGAATCGGCGACAACAGCATCCCCAAACGCATGAAGAAGCTGGCCGGCATGTTTTACGGACGGCTCGAAAGCTATGCGGCCGCCATGGATGGTCATGATCGTGCGGCGCTTGCCATGGCGCTACGGCGCAACATTTATCCCAAGGCGGACGAAGCCACGGCGTCCATGGATGCGCTGGCGCACTGGATGCTGATGGCGGAAGCGCATCTGACGACTATAACCGAGGATCGGATCGCCACGGGCTCGGCGACGTTGCTGCTGCCGGAAAGACTCGACCGACAGGTCGGCTAGGAGGAAAAATGAAAAGACACGACTCCGACGAAACGCCGTTTTCCTATCCGGTGAAGGTGGGCCATATCTCCGCCAATCCGGTGGAGGTACATATCGAAGCGGACGACCGCGAGCTTGCAGGGCTTGCCGCTCTTTGGGACGTCCTCTCGGTGAAGAAGCTTGCGGCCGATCTCAAGATCTCGCGCTGGAAGCGTGACGGGGTGCGTATAAAGGGCAACGTGAAGGCGAAGCTGGTCCAGGCTTGCGTCGTCACGCTCGAGCCGGTCGAATCGGATATCGACGAGGACTTCGAGCATATCTTCATACCCGAGGACTCGAAGCTGGCGCGTGCGCCGACGATGGATGCGGGAGAAATGGTGCTCGATCCGGATGGCCCGGATCTTCCGGAAACCTTTACCGGCGACACGATCGATGCCGGGGAAGTCGTCGCGGAGTTTGCCGCTCTTGCCATCGATCCATATCCGCGCAAGCCCGGCGCAGAGTTCGCCGCGCATATGGAAGACACGGGCGAGAACGACAGGAAACCCTCGCCATTTGCCGTTCTGAAAGACTGGAAAAAGGAATAGGCCCGCTTGGCAATTGAGCACAATTCAGTTGTAACCGGGGGAGAAAAAGGTATTTTGACGCCAAATTCGCCGTACTAGGCGGAGAAAAAGGACTAGGGACGCGTGATCAGAATTTCTCTTGACCTAATGGGTGGCGACTTCGGCCCAGAGGTTGTTGTTCCCGGCGCGGCCAGGGCGCTGGATAGGCATCCCGATATCACATTCATCATGTACGGTCAGAAGGATCGCTGCGAAGCGGTCCTCGCCAAATATCCGAAGCTTCGCGAAAAATCGGTCTTTCACGAATGTGAAGTCGCCATCAGCATGGATGAGAAGCCGAGCCAGGCGCTTCGCCGCGGCCGCTATGTTTCCAGCATGTGGCGTTCGATCGATGCGGTGAAGGCGGGCGATGCCGATGTCGTCGTGTCCGCCGGCAATACCGGCGCGCTGATGGCGATGGCGAAGTTCTGTCTCCGCACGATGGCCAATATCGAACGCCCGGCGATCGCCGCAATCTGGCCGACGCTGCGTGGCGAAAGCATCGTGCTCGATGTCGGCGCCACCATCGGAGCCGATGCGCAGCAGCTGCTCGATTTCGCCCTGATGGGCGGCGCCATGGCACGCGCGCTCTTCGAAATCGAGCGCCCGACGGTCGGCTTGCTGAATGTCGGCGTCGAGGAGATCAAGGGCCAGGAAGAAGTCAAGGACGCGGGCCGGCTGATCCGCGAGGCCAATCTCGAGTCGCTCGAATATTCCGGTTTCGTCGAGGGCGACGATATCGGAAAGGGCACCGTCGATGTCGTCGTCACGGAAGGCTTTTCCGGCAATATCGCGCTGAAGGCGGCAGAAGGCACGGCCAAGCAGATCGGTTCCTATCTGCGTGCCGCCATGTCGCGCACGTTGCTTGCGCGCATCGGCTACGTCCTTGCCAAGAGCGCCTTCGATCTGCTGCGTGAGAAGCTCGACCCCAGCAAGGTCAACGGCGGCGTTTTCCTCGGCCTCAACGGCATCGTCATCAAAAGCCACGGCGGCGCCAACGCGGAGGCTTTCGCGGCCGCCATCGACGTCGGTTACGATATGGCCAAGAATGGCCTCACACAGAAAATCGAAAACGATTTGAAAAGATACCATGCCAAGCGGCTGCCTCCCATAGGGCCGGAAGCGGCATGAGCGACGGGGTACAAGCAGAATGATCCGTTCAATTGTTCGCGGCTTTGGGGCGGCGCTCCCCAAACGCGTCCTGACCAATTCCGAGATGGAGCAGATCGTCGACACCAGCGACGACTGGATCGTCCAGCGCTCCGGCATACGCCAGCGTTATATCGCAGGCGAAGGCGAAACGACGGCCTCGCTTGGCGAGCAGGCGGCCCGTGCGGCTCTCGCCAATGCCGGCCTGACGCCCGACGACCTCGATCTGATCATCGTCGCCACCTCGACGCCGGACAACACCTTTCCCGCAACCGCGGTGAATATCCAGAACCGGCTCGGCATGCATCACGGCTTTGCCTTCGACGTGCAGGCCGTCTGTAGCGGCTTCGTCTATGCGGTGACGACGGCCGACGCCTATATTCGCGGCGGCCTTGCCAGGCGCGTCCTCGTCATCGGCGCCGAAACGTTTTCCCGTATCCTCGACTGGACCGACCGCACGACCTGCGTCCTTTTCGGCGATGGCGCTGGAGCGCTGATCCTGGAAGCGGGCGAGGGGAGCGGCGCCAATACCGACCGCGGCGTGCTGACGGCAAGCCTGCGCTCCGATGGCGCGCACAAGGAAAAGCTCTATGTCGACGGCGGACCCTCCACGACAGGAACGGTCGGCGTTCTGCACATGGCGGGCCGTGAGGTGTTCAAGCACGCCGTCGGCATGATTACCGACGTCATTCAGGCCGCTTTCGATGCGACCGGCACCACCCCTGACGATCTCGACTGGCTGGTGCCCCATCAGGCCAATCGCCGCATTATCGACGGTTCCGCAAAGAAACTCGGAATTGCTCCCGAGAAGGTTGTGATCACCGTCGACCTCCATGGCAATACCTCGGCGGCCTCGATCCCCCTGGCGCTTGCCGCCGCAGCCGGAGATGGCCGAATCAAAAAGGGTGATCTGGTGATGCTCGAAGCCATGGGCGGCGGCTTCACCTGGGGCGCCGTCCTGCTGCGCTGGTAGTGCCGCATCTCTAAAAGCCGTTCCGAACAAGAGCTTGACCGTTCGGCGCAAGGGCAATAGTCTCGCGAAATTCAAAGAAGATTACGCAGCGATATGGGCGGGGAGCTATGACAGGCAAGACAGTGACGCGCGCAGATTTGGCGGAGTCGGTATTCCGGAAGGTCGGTCTTTCCCGAACGGAGTCGGCGGAACTCGTTGAGACTGTGATCGACGAAATCTGTAACGCCATCGTGCGTGGGGAAACCGTGAAGCTCTCCTCGTTTGCGACGTTTCAGGTGCGCGATAAAAATGAACGCATAGGGCGCAATCCGAAGACCGGCGAGGAAGTGCCGATCTCGCCGCGGCGTGTCATGACCTTCAAGGCTTCGAACGTTCTCAAGACCCGTATTCTGAAAGCGCATGCGAGCCGCAAGGCAAAGGCCAAGCCGGCAAATCCTGCTTCCTGAGTCCATCCCGACGTTTTCCATTCGGCCGCATGTCCTGTCTTGCGGCCTGTTTTATGCCTCTTTCCCTGCCGTTTGTTGCCAGCTTGTGCACCGGCTGAAGATGTGACTTGAATTTCCGCCGCCAAACCGTTGAAATATGGTGAGTCGCATCGCGAGGCGCACGGATGCCATATCCCTCCTGCGCGATCCGGCCCGAACGGCGTCGCATGCGCACAGTAGGAGTATGATGATGGACAAGAGCCCGGATGCATTTCGCACGATCAGCGAAGTCGCGGAAGACCTTGATCTGCCGCAGCATGTCCTACGGTTCTGGGAGACCAGGTTTCCGCAGATAAAGCCGATGAAGCGCGGCGGCGGCCGACGCTACTACCGCCCTGAAGATGTCGACCTGCTGAACGGCATCCGTCATCTGCTCTATGACCATGGCTATACGATCAAGGGTGTGCAGAAGCTTCTGAAGACCAACGGCAACAAGTTCGTCATTGCCGTCGGTCATGGGGATCTTGCGAGTGTGGAGGCGCTTGCCTCCGCGCAGGAGCCGGCCAGCGTCGAGCCGCGCATCGGCTCGGTCAATTCGGATGAAGATCAGCTCGTCGGTCGCGCCAAGGCGCCCATCAGCCGCCGTTTCTTCAATTTCGTCAGCGGCGAGGACGGCGCGCCGGATGTCTCCATCGGCAAATCCAGCGTCGGCAAGGAGGATCGTGCCTTGCTTCAGGAGACGCTCTACGACCTTCTGGAATGCAAGCGCCTGCTCGACCAGGTGCGATAACTGTCCTCGATGCGGCAGCGATTCCAGTAAAAGCCGGCCGAATTCCAAGAATATACAACTATTATATGCGCAATTTTGGTTTGTGCATGTTTTGGCTGTGTATCGCCTGCGCATCTATTGTGCGCCGGCGTGATATTTTTGTGACAGTCGCCACTCTTCTGCGTTGTGAAAATTAATAAGGAAGACTTATTAACTTGCCGCGATGGAGACGCAGGTTCAGTTTGATGACGAAGCTTTGTTGCTTCGCCCTGTGTGAGGGGAACAGTCAGGCTATGGAGGGGCACGCCGTGTCTGCCGGGAAACTCCATCCCTGACGGATTAGTCGAATGGAGACACCATGAACATCAAGAGCCTTCTTCTTGGCTCCGCCGCTGCCGTCGTCGCAGCGAGCGCCGCCCATGCCGCCGACGCCATTGTAGCCGCCGAGCCCGAACCACTTGAATATGTCCGTATCTGCGATGCATACGGCACTGGCTATTTCTATATTCCCGGCACGGAAACATGCCTGAAGGTCGGTGGAAAGGTTCGCACGGAGGGCGAGTGGTATGACGCCTATAATCCGCGCAGCAAGGTCGGCACGCTCTGGCATGAGCGTGTCGAGCTCAATGTCGACACGGCTACCGATACGGAATACGGCCCGCTGAAGACCAACACCATCTTCCGCTGGGAGTGGAACGACGGAAACGCAACCTCCGCAAAGCTGCTGTTCGCCAACATCAGCCTCGGCGGCTTCACGGTCGGCAAGCTCGACTCGCAATACAATCTGTACGCAGGCTACGCCGGCGACGTCATCAACGACGATGCGATCTACGACGGTCCCTACGAACTCAACCAGCTGACCTACAACTACGATGCCGGCAACGGCTTCACGGCTGTCATCTCGCTCGAAGACAGCAACTCCACCTCCGATGGCGAGGCATCCTATGGCGCCGGTTGGTGGACCGACGACAAGTCCGACCACTATGCTCCCGACGTCGTCGCCGGTGCCGGCTACAAGACCGACAACTGGGGCTTCAAGGTCGTCGGCGGTTACGACTCGATCGTCGAGGAGGGCGCCATCAAGGCCCGTATCGACGCCAAGTTCGGCGGCGTGGAAGCCTTCCTGATGGGCGGCTGGAATACCGATGGCGACAAGCTGAACAAATATGCCGGCACCAACCAGGACATCTCGGCCTGCACCGCATCGAACGGCACGGTCAATGCGGCCAAGTGCGGTTGGGGCGATTGGGCTCTGTGGGGCGGCGTTGGCGTTCCGATCAACGAAAAGCTGAAGTGGAACCTCCAGCTCGCCTACACCGACTCGAAGATCTTCGAGGCGACAACGAACCTGAAGTTCAACCCGGTCAAGGACCTGCTGGTCGAGCCGGAAGTGACCTACATGCACTACGACTACATCAAGGACGATACGGTCGCAGGCATTCTTCGCTTCGAACGCAACTTCTGATCTGAGGCGAATGATCCGATCCGGCCGGCGAATATCGCTCCGGCAAAGGTGATGTGCGGTGAGGCCCTGTCGTCCGACGGGGCCTCTCGTTTTTTCCGCATAGTGCTATCCAGCTGTTAAGCAAAATACTATCTTCGCGCGTGATTCCAGCGGATTGGGCCGAATTTCCCGCATTGCTGGCTTTCCTCGGCTTGCTAAAGCTTACCGTTGGCTGTATTTCGCTTCTCCGGGGTTGTATCCTGAATTCACCGGAGGGAATATGCGCATACGTGCTACCGTGGCGGCGAGCCTCCTCGCCGTAACCACCATTTTATCGAGCTGCCAGACGCCGCAGGAATCTGCGACCAACGCTGAAATGACCTGTCAGTCGCAGGGCTTCCGTCCTGGAACGCAGCGTTATAACCGTTGCGTCGGCACGACCTACCAGGCCAACCGCGCCCAGGCGCAGCAGGCTGAAAACCAGGCGGCGGCCGTGGCGGCGGCCGGCATTATCGGCGGCGTTCTCGTCGGCGCTGCCGTCAGCGATAATCACTATCATCGCGGCTACTACGGCCGGCCCTATTACCGCCGGTGCTATCGCTGCTGGTAAGACCGCTTTCCCCGTAGGGATTGAAATGCACACTCCGTCGGCTCGCGCCGGCGGAGTTTTCGTTCATGGAGCGATATGCGCGTCAGAACGGCGGGCTCATCTCCTGGCGGCTGACGAGTTTCAGGCTTCGATCCGGCTGGATGATGTAGGTCTCATAGACGTCCTGACCCCATTGATTGGTGAATCGATGCTTTAGGCGCGTGCCGGGCGGCGATTCCGTCAGCTTCATGTGTGGCTGGCCGCCATAGGTAATGCTGCCGGGAATGGGTTGCAACGGTTGAGCTGTCGTGCACGCAGCAAGCAAAGGGGCACATAGCATAAGGGCTATCAGAGGCTTCATTGCCATAACTTTCCGCACCCTGTCGTCTCGGCGAAATCTGCCGCACAATAAAGACGGAGGGCATCTATGAGTGGGGCTCCAAATCACTATATACAGATAATGACGTCGTGCGCGGCAGCAAGGTTTTTCACGTAAATTTGCGAGGCGCCGCCGCCGGATTTCGAAGGAGTCGCATATGTTTACGATTGCCAAGTCGATAACTGCCGCGGGCTTTGGTTTGTTGCTGGCGGCCGGCGCCGCCATGCCGGCCGGGGCCATTACCATGCAGGCTCTGTCCGTGCCCGAACAGTCCGATGTCATCCAGGTTCGCGACCACGGCCATGGCCACTGGCATCACCATCACAGCCACTGGGGCAGCGGCCACCGGCATCACGGCTCCGACAGCTATTACGATGATAATTCCGACAGCGGCGTGCTCTTCAAATCCTTCGTAACCGGCACGCTGTTCGACAGGCAGCATGCCGATGGTTATTACGATGGCCGTACGCGCGATTGCGCAAGCCGCTATCGTTCCTACCGCGCCTCGGATAACACATATCAACCGAGTTACGGGCCGAGGCGGGCTTGTCGCTGAACCGGAACTTTTTCTGAGCAAGCCGCCACTTTTCGCTTGCGTCGGGAAACGCTAAACTCTAAACGAAACAAGCCGTTTCGGCAGGTCGGGGCGTAGCGCAGCCCGGTAGCGCACTTGACTGGGGGTCAAGGGGTCGCTGGTTCGAGTCCAGTCGCCCCGACCATTTATCTTCTTGAACTCCCAATCAAATTTCTAAAATCAGCTGCACCAGGACGGCGCCTGGCCGGTCCAGCGGCGGGCAAAGCCTTCGGAGACCATCTGGTCGCCGATCGAGCGGCCCGCGCGCATGGCGATACGCAGCTTGCCGCCATTTTTGTCGTCGCGGCGGCTGCTGCCTGAAAGCACGAAAGTCCCGTCGTTGAGAATGGCCTGCAGCCGCAATTTCGCGGCCACGCCTTTTTGTCTCTCGCTGGGGCAGCGCGCCTCTCCGGCGTCCGGCACATCGATATCGGCCAGCTGGATCCGGATGCCATCCTGCCAGAAGGTATTGCCGTCCACGACGCAATTCGTGCCCGAACCGGCACTGCAAAGCACGAATTTTCCTCCAGTCTGCGCTCGCAGGCCGGGGGAGGGTCGGTCGACCGGTATCCTGTTGACCGGCATCGCCACCGGAATGGCGGCGGGCGGCACAGGCAGGGTCGATATGGTCGCGCGCGGCTCGGGAGCGATGGCCGCCGTCCTGACCTGCGGCTTGGCTGCCGGCACCGGCGCTTCCCGCGCGATGTGCGGCATGCCGGCGACCGTGCCGGCTCGGGCGAGCATCGACGGCATGTCCTTGCGGTGCTGGTAGGCATAGATGCCGGCCACGGCCGCGACACCGACGATACCCCACAGCCACATCGAATTGCCCGCCTTGGGTTGTGGCTTGCGCCGCGTGCGTCTTTTCGCTTTCGCCATGGTATCATCCCTCTATTGCGAGGGGATTATCGCCGCCATTTCTTACCGATCCGTTGGCTTGGACCTGATTTGCCGATTGCGATGGTGACGCGCTATTTCGCGGCGGCTGTCGACGGCTTGAGCTTGACCGACATCGTCACCTGTCCGCTGATCGAAAGTCTCGTGCCGCGATTGTCGAGATTGTTGACCGAGCTGTTGCTCGACATGCCACTGATCTCGCAGGCTTCGGCAATGGTGTCGAGCAGGGTCGCGCAACTGCTTGCGGCGATCTTGTAAAAGGATTTCAAGGCTTTCTCCTGTTGCTCCTCGCTATCGCCATCCGCCACCGGATAGGAGATGGATATTCCGGACTGAACGGAAATATATCCGTCCGGCTGCTGGCGGGGATTGCGCAAGGGAAGATTCGAAAAGTTCTGTGCGAACGCCGGCAGCGCCGCGCCGGCAAGCGCCATGCCGACAACTGTTGGGATTAAAAATCTGGTCATGGTCTTGCCTCCGTTTTTGGTGCTTATCGCAGATGCGGATAAATGCTTGGTGATACGGTAACTTAAAATTGTACCCTTGGCGGGAATTGTCGCCGTGTTTGCGAATCGGAGGCGTGTCGCCGGGCGCGATTGCTGAAAAGCTTCCTTGCCAAGCCTGCGTGCGAAGCGCATAGTCTTAGCATCGTCGGATATAACGCGGGTGCCGGCGAGGTTTCGCGTGGTCCTGCCCGAAGGATGACGAGACGCACGAATGTTGGAAACTCCTATACATCCCCGGGATTTACCCCTGTTTTCAGACGATCTGGATCGCCTGGAAAAGGTGCTCGACACCGTCTGCACGGATCGTGGCATGGACCCCCGCAGCCCGGAGGCCGAGCGCCTTGGCGCATTGATCATCCAGCTTTACCGCCAGGGTGTGAAAGATGACGCGAAACTTCTCGCGCTCGCAAGGGCTTATTTCTGACGCAATAGCGCTGGTTTCCGCTGAAAATCTAATCGATTAAGCTGATTTCACATAGCAGCAATGATGCATTGTGCCTGTTCGACGTGGGCATGCCTCCCTATATTTGCTGCGTTGCACAAAGAGATTCGATTTCTCGATGTTCACTGCTTCTCGAAAGAAACAGTGCGCGCCCGCCGCAGCGGAAGAAAACTGGTTGCGGTTGGCGTGGATAGAAAGGTCCATGATGAATTTTAAAGTACCGAGCCGGCTTCGCCGCCTGCTCGTCGACTCCGTAGAGCTGCCGCAGCTGCAGTTTCCGATGACCCAGCCGCCGCGCCGCCGCGTTTCCAAGCGGCCTGCGCCGCAGCGGCTGACGGACGTTTTGTGGTTCGGCCGCAATCCCGGCGACCTGCGCATGCTTGAATATGTACCGCCGGGTGTCAAAGGCCCGATGCCGTTGGTCGTCGTTCTGCACGGCTGTCATCAGAATGCCGAGGATTTCGATCGCGCCAGCGGCTGGACAGCGCTGGCTCGCGAGCATGGCTTTGCCGTGCTCTATGCCGAGCAGAAGACGTCGAACAATCCCAATCTCTGTTTCAACTGGTTTCGTCCAAGCCTTGTGACGCGCGATCGCGGCGAGCTCGGCTCCATCCGCGAAATGATCGATTTCAGCTGCCGCGTGCACAAGATCGATGCCGACAGGATTTTCGTGATGGGCCTTTCGGCCGGCGGCGCCATGGCTGCCGCACTACTTGCAACCTATCCGGAGTTGTTTGCCGCGGGCGCGATTATCGGCGGTCTGCCGTTTGGAGCCGCCCGCGATGCGATGGCAGCTCTCGATGTCATGGCGCGGGGCTCTACCCGCACGGCTGAAAAGTGGGGTGAACTCGTTCGCGAAGTCTCACCCGAAGCTGCGCGCTATCCGGCCGTTTCCATCTGGCACGGCGATGAGGACGAGGTCGTGTCCTTTGCCAATGCCGAGGCTTCTGTCGCTCAGTGGCTGGCCGCGCGCGAGCGTCCGCGAACCAAGGGTCGGCTGCGCCTGTTCGACGGCGGCGAGCGGCGCGAATGGCGCGATGATTACGGCAACCTGATCCTGGAGCTCGTGACGCTGAATGATTTTGGACACGGCCTGCCGGTCGGCTCCGTCGTCGAGGGCTGGGAACCGGCCAACGACACGGAGCGCTTCATTCTGCCCGCTGCCCTGTCGGCGCCGGAAGAACTCGTCAAAAGCTGGAATCTGGCAGCCTGAGACGGGTTGCGCAGACATGCGCGGCGATTTTGCGATAATGACGCGCTTCAGCGTCAATCGTCATTGGTGGCATTCAGGTTTTCCGGCCGAATGCCATCGTTCTCCGACCAATGCTTGAAGCGTATGCCAGGGCCGCCCGCGCCGTCGCTGCCGCCGGCGAGGAAAAGCACGCCACGGCTTTCGAAGACGGAACGAACCGTCGCAGCTGCCTTGATGTCGGTCGAATTGATATCCGTTTCCAGTGCTTCGATCATCGATACCGGAAGCTTGCTCTCGCTTGCGAGTGTTTCCACCGTCAGTCCGAGCATGGCGCGTGCGCCGCGTAATTGTGCTGAAGTAATCATGGGTTAACTCTATCGCATCGGCGCGGGAAGCGGAACCGGTTTTGGATAAAAATCGCGTGCAGGCTTAAAGAACGGCCGCGCTCTTCTCCCGATCTTCGGCCATATCGCGCATGACTGGATTTTCCGTCAATTGCAGATGAGCCGGGGAAGGGGTGCCGAGCAGCTCGTGGTAGATTCTCTCGGTCGCGTCGGCCATGCCCGCCAGCGTATAGCCGTCCTTGCGGCAGCGCGCTTCGGCGGTGAAATTTGCAAGAAGAGCCGGATCGGCAAGGCTCGCCATGGCAGCCGCCAGAGCTTCCGGGTCGTCGCTGTTGGGAACGATATAGCCGTTCTTGCCGTGTTCCAGTACCGTGCGCGCGCCGCCGACATCGGACAGGACGAGCGGCTTTCCAGCCGCCGCAGCCTCCAGCATCACATAGGACATCGCCTCGTAGCGGCTCGGCATGACGACGACATCGAAGGCATCGATGGCCGTGACGCCGGGCACGCTGCCGTCGAGATGGGCGCGTCCTTCAAGGCCTGCCTCTTTGATCATGTTCTTGACGATATCGGCCAACTCGCCGATGCCGATCATCAGCAGATAGGCGTGCGGCAGTTCGGCCGCTATGCGCGCAAATGCGTCGACAAGGCGCTCCGGTGCCTTTTGCCGGGTCATCCGGCCGACGAAGCCGAAAAGCAGGGCGTCCGCGGGGATGCCGTATCGCTTGCGGATGGCGGCGCGCTGGCTGGCCGGCGGCGCATTGACGCCGTTGACGACGACGCGCAGGCGTGCCTCGGGAATGCCGAGCGACAGGGCATGGTTGTATTCGTCCTGCGAAACGCAGACCAGCCGATCCGTCAGCCATGTGCCGAGAAAGCGCTCGATGCCGCCATAGATCAAGCGACCCCTGGCGCCGAGCGTCGGGTCCATAGTCCGGAAGGCATGCGGCGTGTAAAGGACGGGAACATGCCGTCCCGGCAGCCGCAGGCGCGTCAGCGCGCCTGCCTTCGAACTGTGGCCGTGGATCAGATCGAAAGGCCCGTGTACCGCAGCGATCTTGCGGAGATGCCGCCATGCCGTCAGATCCCAGGGACCTGGAGCGCGCCGCATCGCCAGCGAAATGACGTTGTCGAGGCCGAGGCCTTCCAGTTCGGCGACGAAGGCAGGCTCGGCGCGCACCGGTGAGTAGATGGCCGTGACGGAATGGCCGCGATTCTGCATGGCCCGGCACAGATCGAGGAAATGCCGCCCCGAGCCGCCGCCGCTCGGCTCGAGAACCTGCAGCAACGACAGGCGCTTGACGTTGGTGCGGATGTTCAAGGCGCTGCTCCCTTTCCATTCAGGGCACGTTGATATTTCAGTTCGAGCGCGCCGCAGCCCCATACGATGCCGATCAGCATGTAAAGATGGCGCCAATGGTCGGTATCGATGACGTTGCCGATACCGACATGGCCGAGAATGACGATCCAGGCGATCATCAGGAAAGGTTGCCAGGGCCGTTCTCTCAGAAGGTTGCGAAAGCCGATATAGATGGTCCAGCAGATCATGCTGACCCAGCAGAAGAAGCCGAGCCAGCCATAGGTCGTCAGTGTCTTGAGCCAGGTATTGTGCTCGTCCTCGCGAAAGATTTGACCAAAGACCAGCGGCCCGATGCCGAGCGGCCGTTCCATCGACATCATGAAGCCGATGCTGTGGCGCTCGAAGCGGCCGAGATGGCCGCCATCGTAGCTCTGGACGAGTTGCAGGCGCGTGGAAAACAGGTCGCTGACCTGAGGAAACTGCAGCGCGACGACGAGCAGGACGACCATGAGGATGATCGCCGTCAGCGCCATGACCAGGATGCGCAGCCGGAACCTGTTGCTGCGATGCTTCAGCAGCATGCAGAAGATCAGCATTGCCGAGGCGAAGGCAAACAGGGCCCAGGCCGCGCGGGAAAAGGACAGGAACACGCCGAAGGCCAGAACGAACAGGCAAATAGCCTTGATCGGCGCCTTCTTCAAATCGCCGATGAGGAGGCCGTGCATGAGGTAGAGGCTCGGTGCCACCAGATAGGGGCCGAAGACGTTCGGGTCCTGGAAAGCGCCCATGGCGCGATCGTAGCGGGTGAAGATGTCGAAGCCGGGAACGGCATGGAAATAGCCCAGGATGCCGAGGCTGGCGGTGATCAGTGCCGCTACCACCCAGGTATTGAAGATCAGCCTCAGCCGCTTTTCGTTGTCTTCGGCAATGGCGGCATAGAAGACCGAGCTCAGCGCCAGGAAGGTGGAGACGGCGATATAGATCGGGCCGTCGAGATGATTTCCGGCGGCGAGATCATGCATCTGCGTGATCGACAGCATGCCGCCGACGTTGAACGCCAGGAAGAGAGCCAGAAGCGGCGCGACGCTGCGCGATATTTTTAGCCCGAGGATGAACCAGATGCCGATGAGAAAGGCGAGCCACAGCTCGTAGGGCGCCGGCTCCGCGATCACGAAACCGGACAGGAACACGCCGACGGCGACGCCGGCCGTCCCGAGCAGCCGCATCGCGGCAAGCTGCGGCCGCGCGACGCGGGACGCTGGAAAATCGAGTGTGGTCAATAGGCGTTTTCCGTATTGAGCAGGCGGAACGGCGTCAGGAGGAGGATCTTCAGATCGAAGAGCAGCGACCAGTTCTCGATGTAATAGAGGTCGTAGGCCGTGCGGAACTTGATCTTGTCGTCGCTGTCGATCTCGCCGCGCCAGCCGTTGATCTGCGCCCAGCCGGTCACGCCCGGTTTCACGCGATGGCGTGCGAAATAACCTTCGACGACATCCGCATAGGTACGGTTGTGGCTGGCGGCAAGCACCGCATGCGGCCGCGGGCCGACAAGCGAGAGGTTGCCGAGCAGCACATTGAAAAGCTGCGGCAGTTCGTCGATCGAGGTCTTGCGGATGAACCGCCCGACGGGGGTGACGCGCGGATCGTTCTTCGTCACGGCATTGCGCGCGGTCGGGTCGCTCATATGCGTATACATCGAGCGGAACTTGAGGACGTTGATGACCTCGTTGTTGAAGCCGTGGCGCTTCTGCATGAAGAGCACCGGCCCTTTCGACGTTGCCTTCACGGCGATCGCCGCGCCGAGCATGATCGGCCAGAGCAAGGCGAGGGCGCCCAGGCTGAAGACGATATCGAAGATGCGCTTGGCAACGCCATCCCAGTCGCGGATCGGCTTGTTGAAAATGTCGAGCATCGGCACGGCGCCCACATGCGAGTAGGAGCGGGGCCGGAAGCGCAGCTTGTTGGCATGCGCTGCCAGGCGAATATCGACGGGAAGCACCCAAAGCATCTTGAGCAATTGCAGAATGCGGTCTTCGGCGCTGATCGGAAGCGAAATGATCAGCATGTCGATGCGGACGAGCCGGGCGAATTCGACGAGTTCCGCGACCGTCCCGAGCTTCGGGTAGCCGGCGACCATGATGGGGGAGCGCTTTTCACCGCGATCGTCGAAGATGCCGCAGATGCGGATGTCGTTGTCGGGCTGGTGTTCGAGTGCGCGGATGAGTTCCTTGGCCGGCTCGCCGCCGCCGATGATGACGGCGCGTCTCTCCATAATGCCGTTGCGGGCCCAATGACGGATGCCGTAGGCAAAGAGCAGGCGGGCGACGAGGAGAAAGCCCGCGCCCGCTGCAAGCCACAGGCAGAGAAGGCGGATCGAATAGATATTGTTGATGTCGAACGGAATGAGGGCGACGACCATGACTGCGAAGGCTGCCGCCCACGATCCGAGAATCCGTTTCAGGAAATGCTGTGGCGAGCGCAGCACCGGTATCTGGTAGGCATCGGCAATCTGCAGAAACACGATCGCAAGGCCGCACAGGGCAATGGTTACGATGGCTTTCGACGCGAACGGATGAATGTCCGCCGACGTTCCGAAGAAGAGGATTGCCAGCCCGAGCGCGAGCAGCGACAGAAACTCGAACAGCCGATATTGCCCGACGATGATCGCGGGCGACTGGTTCGTTTCACGGAATTGTTCGGCGATTTGCCGGGCATAGGCGTTGATGCCGTCCGGACGATCGCTCGCGGTCTCTCCCGCATCGCGGGTGCGGATTTCCGAAACCTGCTTGCGAATATTGTCCAAGTTGAACTGCTCGGACCTTTCGGTAGTGTTCATGGCAACTTATCCGATCGTTACCGGACAATGCCTACCAGATATCAGCTAAGAAACACTTACAACACTTGCTTGTATTCTAACCGTCAGGGTCCGAACCAAGTATATTTTGATACAGGCGCAAAGTATCCCGGGCCATGACGGAGGCGGAAAAATTCGATCGGATCGTGTCGATATGGGGCATGTTGTGCAGCCCCCATTGCGGCTCGGTGATCGCTTCGGCCATGATGCGGGAAAGGTCGTCGGCATCGTCCGGATTTGCGAGCGCGGCACTGTTTTCGCCGAACGCTTCCGGAATGCCGCCGACACGCGAGGCGATGACTGTCTTTTCCGCGGCAAGCGCCTCCAGAACGATATAGGGCATGGCTTCGGCGCGGGAGGGAACGACGACATTCTGCGACACGGCAAAAGCCTCGTGCACCCGCATGGCCGGCAGCATGCCGATGCGGTGGCCGAGGCCGCGCTCTATCATCATCCGGTGATACTTGTCCCTGTCCGGGCCGTCGCCGATCATCAGTGCCGAGAGCGGTCTGCCGATGCGGCGCTCGGTCTTTGCGAAGGCGTCCACAAAGAGATCGGGACCTTTGAGGTCCCGCAGCATGCCGATATAGACGAAATGAACGGAATCCGATCGTGTCGGTATGTTGCGGAAATCCCGTTCGCTGATGCCGTTGTAGATCATCACCGTGCGGGTGCGCGGCTTGCCGATCTTTCTCTCGTAGGTGCGGCGTTCGAAATCGCAGATGAAGATCAGGCCGTCGGTCAGAAATTCCAGCATTCGTTCCATGCTGTGCACCAGCATGCCCTGCATGGAGGCGCGCGCAAAGTGCAGGCTTCCGCCGTGCGCGGTATAGAGGCGGGCTACGCGATACCTGTTCACCCGCAGGATCGAGCCGAGAACGCGCGCGAGAAGGCCGCCTTTGGCGCCATGCCCGTGCAGCACATCCGGCCGCAAACTTCTGATTTCCTTGTAGCTGCCCCAAAGCGTGGCTATGTCCGCCAGGCTGATCTGCCGCCGGATCGGCAGGCGAACCACGCCAAGCGCCAGAAAGGGCGCGATGTCGTCGAACAGGCGGTCCTCATGCTCGCCGCCCGTCAGGCTGTCGCAAAGGATGCCGACCTGATGCCCGGCTTTGCTCTGTTCCTCCGCCAGATCCCGGACATGGCGGAAGACCCCGCCGACCGGTGATCTGAAGCAATGGAGGATGCGGAGCGATCTGGCCATGAACGGGCGCGGTTAGAACAACCGCTCTCTGACATAGATGGTGTCGCCCGCCAGTACCGGGTCTGAAATGCCGACCCGCCCCGTCATGACATGACCGTTGATCTTGCGGGTGACATCCGCGTTGGACTGGTTCGCGCGGCTGGTGAAGCCGCCGGCGACCGCGATGGCATTCTGGATGGTCATGCCGGGCACATAGGAATATTGGCCGGGCTGACCGACTTCGCCCATGATGTAAACCGAGCGGTAGCGGTCGATATCGATGGTAACGTCCGGATCGCGAATGTAGCCCTGGCGGAGCTTCTGGGCGATCTGGCCGGAGAGCTGCTGCAGGGTCCGGCCGCGGGCAGCGACCTGGCCGATCAGCGGGAAGGCGATGTAGCCAGCTTGGTCGATCGTATAGGTATTGGTCAAGCCCGGCTGATCGAACACGGTTATGCGCAGCCTATCGCCGCTGTCCAACGCATAAGGCTGGATCGTGGCCTCGCTGAAAGCTTTCGGCGCGGGCTGATAGGTATTGCAGCCGGCGAGCGCGGCGCTCACGGCGGCCATGCCAAGTGCAAGGACAATCTTTGACTTTGCGAGGGGCATTTCGCGCTCGTTGGAAAAGGAAGACACTATCGTCGTTATCAATCCGTTAGGGTTAACGGTCGGTAAATAGCAAAGGAATTCGGGGAAAATTTAGCAATCCCAAAAATAACGCGAGAGAAATACTATTAACGCTTGGGTTACCATAGTCGTTTACGATTAATTTTGGCTTTCTATTACGGAGTTCTTGCTTATGTCCGGTGTCAACAACGCCCAGCAGGATGTGGACATCGATCTTGCGCAGCTCTTCCGCGCCGTGTGGAAACGGCGCGTGCGCGTCGTTGCCATCACGCTCGCGGGCGCCTGCGCGGCATTCGTCATCGCCAAGGTCGTTTCGCCGGAATACCGCAGCGAAGCCCGTATCCTGATCGAGCAGCGCGCTCCGGCCTTTGCGACGACGACGTCAGGCAATGATTCCAGCTCCGGCCCTCTGCTGGACGAGCTCAATATCGCCAGCCAGGTGCAGATCCTGCAGTCGGCGGATCTGGTCAAGCAGGTCATCACCAATCTCAAGCTCTACGAGCGCCCCGAATTTGCGTCCGGCGGCAATGGCTCTGCGCTGTCCGATATTCTCGTGAAGCTGCATTTGAAGCATGCCGCCGCCGACAAGGCGCCGGAAGAGCGGATGCTGGATGCCTTCAATGGCCGGCTGCAGGTCTACCAGATCAACAGCTCGCGCGTGATCGGCATAAGTTTTACCTCCCGTGATCCCGATCTTGCCGCCAGCGTGCCGAATGCGATGGCGCAGGTCTACCTGTCGATGCAGAGCGGCGCCAAGCTCGATTCCAACAGCGAGGCCACACGCTGGCTGGAGCCGGAGATTGCCAGGCTGCGCGACAAGGTCAGCGAGGCCGAAAAGAAGGTCGCCGACTATCGCTCCGCCAACGGTCTGCTTCAGACCAGCCAGAACAACAATTTCGCCACGCAGCAGCTTGCCGATATTTCCACGCAGCTCGCGCAGGTTCGTGGCGACAGGGCGAATGCCGAGGCGAGGGCGCAGGCCGTGCGCAGTGCGCTGTCCAGCGGCCGTTCCACCGACACTCTCGCCGATGTCTCCGGGTCGCAGACCATCCAGCGGCTGAAGGCGACCGAGTCCAGCCTGGAATCGCAGATCTCCGATTTGTCGACGACGCTGATGGACGGCCATCCGCGCCTGAAAAGCCTGCGCGCGCAGCTGGCCGATATCCGGCAGCAGATCAACCGCGAAACGCAGAGAATCCTCGCAAGCATCGAGAACGAGGCCAAGGTGGCGCAGCTGCGCGAGCAGCAGCTCGTGGCGCAATCGAACACCCTGAAGGCGGACAGCGCCAGGGCAGGAGAGGATGAAGTCGGCCTGAACGCATTGGAGCGTGAAGCCGCAGCCGAACGGCAATTGCTCGAGACCTACCTTGCTCGCTATCGTGAGGCGGCTTCGCGCGTAGACAAGAATTCCAGCCCCGCCGATGCGCGCGTGGTGTCGACGGCGGTCGAGCCGGTCGATCCGTCCTATCCGAAGGTCGGCCCCATCGTCGTTGTCGCAACACTGGCGACCTTCATCCTGACGGCCATTGTTATCATGCTCGCCGAGCTGTTCAGCGGCCGGGCCTTGCGGCCGGTTGGCCCCGCTCGCAAGGAGGATGAGGTTGCACCGGCGGAAACGCCGAAACGTCCTCAACCCGATACCGAGGCGATGCCGGCTCCGGTTATGACCTCGGCAAGCCTCGGCGAAGCGCCCGCAAGCATGCTGTCGATTCCGGCGGAAGAGGCTCCGGTCCAGCTGGCCGAGACCGCGATCGAACCGGCCCATGAACCGGAAGCAGAGGGTCATGAGGAAGCGGTTCATGCGGCGGAGGAAGAGGAGGATTTCTCCATTCAGTCCGTCGCGGATTATCTGATCGACAGCGGCTCGCGGCTGGCAATCGCCATATCGCCGACCGGTGACAATGGTTCTACCGCGACGGTCATGCTCGCGCGGACAATTGCGGATGCGGGAAGTCGCATCGTGCTGGTGGACATGACCGGCACCGGATGTCCCTCCAGGCTCATGGCCGAGCATGACGGGCTTGCCGGCGTGACCGATCTGCTGTGCGGCGAAGCAGCCTTTGGCGATACGATCCATCCGGATCGCCTGTCCGATGCCCATCTCGTGCCGCAGGGCATGAGCGACCTCGATCGTGCCATGCGCGGCGCCGATCGCCTGTCGCTGATCCTCGATGCGCTTGGCTCGGCCTACGATATCGTTCTTGTCGAATGCGGCGCCGCCGAGGTCTCCGGCGTTGCGCGGTTGACGCGCAGCAAGGATACGGAAATCGTCCTCTCCATGCCCGAGCCCGACGAAAGCCAGTTCCTCGCGGCGATGACGGAGTTCCAGAAGGCTGGCTACGAGCACATTATTCTCATGTCCGGCTGGCGCGAGGAGCATGATCCGGATACGCGCCGCGATGCGGCTTAATCAATCTCCTTCGTCCGCCGTCGCCGTGACGATGCCGCGTCGTGCGCGCAGCCGCTGGACGAAGGCATAGAGCTTGCGGTTGGACTTGATCGCCGCCTTCGCCCGCGTGATGCTGCGCTGTGCCGTTGCGGCCAGACGGCCGATGCCTGAAATCGGCAGGATCAGATCATGCTGCACCGTTTCCATCGGGCACCAGGAGCGCTTGTAGATCTGGTCGCCGATACCGAAATCGAAAATCGCGACGCCTTCGCGGTGCAGCCGCTCGATCGTCAGCCAGAACAGCAATTCGCCGGGACTTGCTTCGGCAACGAAAGCCTCGTCGATGGAGGCGAACTGGCAGATGACGTGACCGCCTTTCCGAGACAGCGCGGCGACCGCCGGAATATGCCCCTCGTGTTCCCCCCTCAGGCGCAGCGCATGCATCTGCAGCATAGAGTCCGATCCGCTTCCTGTGCGGCATCGCAGCAGCCGATGGAGCGCGGCTCGGGTCGCGGTATCGTCGAAGACGTCGGGTAGCCCGGCATCCTTGAAGCGGATCGCTTTCTGATGAAAGAAGAGATCGAGAAGCGCGTCCTGCTGATCGGGTTCGGCAATCACATACTCATAGCCGCCCCTGGCATCGAGAAGTCTGCTCTGATGCTTGTACTTCTTGCGCCGCCGTTTGGCGTTCACCTGCTTCAGGCTCGCTTCGAAACTGTCGAGGAAGGGCAGCTGGAAAGCGTGGTTCTGGTTTTCGACCGCGGGCAGGGAGGCAAGCGGGCTTCTGCGGCCGCGCCATTCAAGCGGCACGTTGCGCAGGATGGCGAGGTCGGCTTTGCCACGCAGAGCGGCCGCGACGGCGATTGCGTCCGCCGGGGTCAGGTCTCCGCCAGCCAGGAATTCGGCTGAAAACAGGCCGGTATTGATATTGCTGTGGCGTGCGCCGATGAACTCGGCCCGCCTGATCCCGTGGCTGCGGGTGATTTCCAGCGGCAGGATGAAGGCGACGCGACCGCCGATCGAGCCGCGAAGAATGGCAAGGGGATACCGGAAGCTTTCCACCCATGCCGCACACCAGTCATAACTCTGATGCAGCGAGGCGAGATCGTCTTGCTCCAGTGCGCGCCATTCGGCCTCGAGCGGTGCCATGCTGTCGAAGACGTCGACGCGAAGATGGTCGGCGGCCGAAGAACGAACCGGAATGGACGCAGCCCGTTCATTCGCCGCGTCGGCGTCGGCCATGCCGGCGATATCTCGCGTCTGGGTCTGCATTCGATCCTTTCCGCTCCGGCGTCGTTCGAGCGCAGTCTGTCGGGCCACGGCTTATTTTTGGCTTAAGATGGGATATTTACGGCGAATAAGGCGCGGATCAGGGTTAGTCTTGCGTAAATTCCGTCATTGCGGGCGAGGGCCGGCCATCCACTTGATAATGCCCATCGCCGGCAGCACCCAGATGATGCCGCTGAAAAGGAAGTAGAGGAAATGAACCCAGCCGGGTTGATCCGCAAGCGTCCGCACTGCAACGATCATGGCAACGATCGCGTAGATTGCAACCAGCAGCACGAGCAGGATCATGCCAATGAATTTGCGCAGGCGAAGGGGCAAGGGGTTTTTCTCCTCATTACGTCAGCATGCCGCGACGGCATGCCGCAAACTCCCGGGACTTGTTTTGCACGCCCCTATCGGGCAAATCAACAGCCTGATCGAAGGGAGAAGCCATGGCTGCCACTAATTTTACGACCGAACAGGCTATTTTGAAGGAAGTGGCTCGCCAGGACCGCAATCGCCGCGCCATCCGCATCTGGCTTGCCTGCGTCCTGCTGGTTCTGTTCGGCCTTGTGCTGGTGGGCGGCGCCACGCGCCTTACCAATTCCGGCCTGTCGATCACGCAATGGCAGCCGATCCATGGCGTCATCCCGCCGCTGAATGCGCAGGAATGGGACGAGGAGTTCAACCTCTACAAGCGCATCCCTCAATTTCAGCTGCTGAACAAGGATATGACCGTTGATGAGTTCAAGGGCATATTCTGGTGGGAGTGGGCGCATCGCCTGCTTGCGCGCACCATCGGCATTATCTTCGGCTTGCCGTTGCTGTTCTTCGTCCTCACTGGTCGCGTCGAGCGGAAGCTCTGGCTGCCGCTGGCAGGCATCTTCGTGCTCGGCGGCCTTCAGGGCGCTATCGGCTGGTGGATGGTCTCTTCGGGCCTGGAGGCCCGCACTGATGTCAGCCAGTATCGCCTCGCCACGCATCTCGTGACCGCCTGTCTGATCTTTGCTGCCTGCATGTGGTTCATGCGGGCCTTGTCTCCGCATTCGAACGAGCCGCCGCCGACGCGCCATTCGGCGAAACTCGCCGGTCTGATCGCGTTCATGGCGCTGTTCCAGATCTACCTCGGCGCACTTGTCGCCGGTCTCGATGCGGGCCTCTCCTATAATACATGGCCGCTGATGGACGGCGCCGTCGTGCCGAGCGATCTTTTCATCCAGTCGCCGACCTGGATCAATTTCTTCGAGAATCCGAAGACGGTCCAGTTCGTCCACCGTCTCGGCGCCTATGCGCTATTCATCGTCGTCGCCCTCAACATGATCATCTCGCTGCGAGCCGCAGCGCAGACGACGCATGCGCGCCGATCCGTCGTTCTGTTCGTGCTCGTGCTGATCCAGGCGATCCTGGGCATTTCGACGCTGCTGCTGCATGTGCCGCTGGATCTGGCGCTGGCCCATCAGGCCGGCGCATTGATCGTCTTCGGCTTCGCAATTGCCAACTGGCGCGGCTTTTACGGCGAACTGCCGCGTCAGACGTCGATCGTCGTGGGAGATTGAGGCGCAGCAAGGCGCCTTCTTTTAGCGAGAAGCGACGCTTGCTGCCGACGACATGCGTGCCACGACTTTCAGCCGCTTGATCTCACCGCGCCTGAAGGCGGCGAGGAAGCGATTGTAGTCCTTGAAAACCACGCAGCCGTTCGATTCGCCGCGGCCACCCCGGAGCATGTAGGTGTGAGCCAGCAAGCCGTTGCGGCCATAGACGCGGGCGCCGTTTGCGGGGGTCAGGCGCAGCGCCTGCACGCCATGGAACAGGCTTTCCCGATATGTCAGGTTATAAGTCTCGGGCGGCGTCGGGCCGGTGTTCTTGCGGTCGACATAGCGCGGATTGTCGCGCATCTGGCCAAGGCCGGAATGGGCTTCGAGACGCTCTCCGCTCGGCAGATAGACGGTCTTTGCCTCGATATCGTAGATCGCCGTGCCTTCGCCCGGGCTGATCGCGGCAAAGGGATTGAGGAAAGGCTTCGTCTTGCGGACGGAGCTGTCGTCCGGATCGGCATAGGCCATGAGGCGCGACGGCGGCTGGGCGGCCGTGTCGGTTGCGGTGGCCTTGGCGATGGCACTGGTAGCGCCGGCTCGTTGCACCGGCGTTTCGCGGGCCGGGCGGGCTACGGGAATGACATTCAGCACGGCCTCGGCCACTGCAATGTCGGCTTCCTTGACGGGCAGGGGTTTTGCCTCGGCGATGGCGGGCAGGCTCACCTCGGGCGCTGCCGAAGCGACCGCAGCCGGTTGCGCGGCCATCTTCACCGGGCCGGCCGCCGGCATGAGAGCGGCCGCATATTTTGCCTGGTTCAGCGATTGTATCGCCGTGGCGAAGTTTATGGCGATCACCTTGCGCAAATGGTCGATCGTCTCCGGCGAAGCCGCCGCGACTTCGATACGACCGCTCTTGATGCTCGCTGCCGCATTCTGCGCCTGCCTGATTTCGGAGGTCTGTTGCGCCAGAGCGTTCGCCAGTTGCAAACGAACGGCGTCCGCGCCGCCCACTTTCGTCCGAACCTCCGCATCCGCGACGCTGCCGAAGCGGCTTTGTCCATACAGCGATGTCGTCTGGGAGGAAAGGTGGGCGATGCGCGCCGCATGGGTTTGCGGAACGATGAAGGCGGATGCGCGCGGTGCGAGGAAACTATCGACCGATGCCGCCGCGCCGGGAAGGGACAGCACCATCGATTGTGTTGTGATCAGTGTTGCCGTAACCCAGGCGAAGGCGGCGACGGCGACGCCGGTTGCCAGGGTGCCGGGATGGATGCTGAAGGATTTTTTCGATCGCGGGGCGTAGCCGGAACGCGAATTGAAGTTACCGAACGTTTCGGTCGCAAACGCCATGATACTCGTTATCCAAAACTACACAGACACTGTGCCGGCTCACAAATGCACATGCGCCTCGACGCGAACTCCGCGTCCGGCCAACACTTTGCCGACTGTCTGGAAGCATGCCGAATTATGGTAACCAATTCCTTTACGATGGCTCATTCTTGGATATTCATTGAAAAAAGGGATGCCTCTGTGAGGCCGTTCGTCCGGGCCAGCGAAGCCGTTAACGGCCAAATCCGGCCGACAATTGGTCGCAACGCCTCACGGTCAATCAAATTTCCGTGTAGTGCCAGCTAATTTAGTGAAAAGGCGGAAATGTGGCGGAGTGCCCTTGAGGGCATGAAATCGCAGCGGTTTCTTCCGGTTATGAAAAACCCGGCCCGATCGATCCCTCGCGGATGATCGGGCCGGGCGAAAAGCCCGTGATTGGCGCTGTGCGATTCAGGCGCTCAGCATCAGATCCATGTTCTGCACGGCGGCGCCCGATGCGCCCTTGCCCAGATTGTCGAGCAGCGCGACCAGGTTGACCTGAGCGGTGCCGGGCGTGCCGAAGACGAACAGTTTCATCGTATCCTTGCCGGCGAGTTCCACGGCATTGACGCGGGACAGGGCACGGCTTTCCTCAAGCGGAACGACCTGAACGATGTCCTGGCCGGCATAATGCGCGGAAAGAGCGGCATGGATGCTTTCAAGTGTCGCGCCTTCAGCCAGATCGGCGAGATGCAGCGGCACCTGCACGATCATGCCCTGCGGGAAGCGGCCGACGGAGGGCGAGAAGATCGGCGCACGCTCGAGCAGGCCGTGGGTCGTCATTTCGGGCACATGCTTGTGGGTCAGCGGCAGGCCGTAAAGGAAATGCGGCGCGGTGATCGCATCCGGATGATCCGGATTTTCCATCTGCGCGATCATCTGCTTGCCGCCGCCTGTGTAGCCGGAAACCGCGTTGACCGTCACGGGATGGTTTGCCGGAAGGATGCCGGCGGCCCGCAGCGGCCGGATGAGGCCGATCGCACCCGTGGGATAGCAGCCCGGATTGGCGACGAAACGCGAGCCCTTGATCCGGTTGCCCTGATCCTTGTCCATTTCCGCGAAGCCATAGGCCCAGTCGGGATGGATGCGGAAGGCTGTGGAGGTGTCGATGATGCGGACATTGTTGTTGGCCGCCACCATCTCCACCGCTTCCTTCGAAGCATCGTCGGGCAGGCACAGAATGGCGATATCGGCGTTGTTCAGCATGTCCTCGCGCATGGCGGCATTGCGCCGCTCGGCTTCCGGAATGGACAGGAGTTCGACATCGCGGCGGTCGGCCATGCGCGTGCGAATCTGCAAGCCCGTGGTTCCGTGTTCGCCATCGATGAAGATCTTCGGTGCCATCTTATTCCTGCTCTTTCAATAGGTTGACAGTATTTCCGGATTCAGTTTGCCATGCAGTTGATTCAATTTCATAACAGCCGCTCCGGACGCAGCAGGACAGTATCCGACAACCGCCACGCATGTCCCGAAATCATGTCTCAGCGACCGCTTGCACGCCGTTCGGCGTGAAGACCGAGCATATACATCGCCACGGTCGCCCCCGCAATGGCGGTGATGTCGGCGTGGTCGTAGGCGGGGGAGACTTCCACGACGTCGGCGCCCCGGATGTCGAGCGGATGCAGCCGTTGCAGCACGGACAGGATCTTGGCGCTGGAAGGCCCGCCGGCCACCGGCGTTCCCGTGCCTGGCGCATGGGCCGGGTCGAGGCAATCGATGTCGAAGGTCAGGTAGGCCGGTGCGCCCCCGGTGCGGGACATGATCGCCGAAGCGATGTCGCCGGCACTCATGTCCTCGACCTGATGGCCGGAGAGAATCTGGATGCCGAAATCCTCCGGCGCATGCGTGCGGATGCCGATCTGGATGGAACGATCCGTGTCGATCAGCCCGTCGCGCGCGGCGCGGGCGACGAAGGAGCCGTGGTCGATCCGCCTGCCGTCGTCGAACCAGGTGTCCTGGTGGGCGTCGAACTGCACGAGCGCCAGCGGGCCATGCCTGGCGGCATGGGCCTTCAACAGCGGCCAGGTGACGAAGTGATCGCCGCCGAGCGTCAGCAGGAAGGCGCCGCTGTCGAGGATTGTCGTCGCCTGCCGTTCGATCGCGGAAGGCGTCTCCTGATGATTGCCGTAATCGAGCAGGCAGTCGCCGTAGTCGATCACGGCCATGCCGGCGAAGAGGTCGCGGTTGAAGGGATATTGCGGATCGTTGTCGAAGATGGCCGAGGCGCGGCGTATGGCCTGCGGCCCGAAGCGCGTTCCCGGCCGGTTTGAAGTCGCGGCGTCGAAGGGAATGCCCCATACCACGGCGTCCACGCCCTCAAGCGATTTCGTGAAGCGGCGGCGCATGAAGGAGAGGGCCCCTGCGAAGGTCGGGTCGCTGGCGGCCGAGGTCAGGCCGTCGGCCGTGAAAGCATGATCAATCGACGTGCTCGGCAAGGTCGCCTCCCGTGCTCGCCTGAAAGCCATAGGCCCGCTCTACCCGCGCTATGCGCACCTTGTATTGCTCGTACCAGCGCTCGCGGCCGAGTTTCTGGGCGGCAAGATGCGCGACGACGTTCTTCCAGTTGCGAATGCTGTCTTCGTCCCGCCAGAAGGAATTGGTGATGCCGAATCCACTGGTATCCCTTGCGCTCTCGACGCCAAGACAGCCCTCCTGCGCCAGTGCCAGCGTTTCCATGCGTTCGCTCATGGCGTCGTAGCCATTGTCGCCTTCCGTTCGGATCGAGGTGAAGGAGACGACGTAGTAGGGCGGTTCGGGGGTCGCGGCGAAACGGGCTGCATAGTTTGTGCTCATGGCATGCCTCGGGGAGAGCGAGCGGAATCGCGATTCGGTGAATCGCAAACAATTGGGCGTTTGATGATTATTTGCCCGATGTGGCGGTGCATTGATATGCTTTTTTGATGCAGGCGATCTGCGGCGTCGAGCATTCGGCGCGTCCATCGGTGACGACGCAGTAGGAGCAGCTGTCGGTGAATTCGCGGCAATCGGGATTCGTCTGGAGAAAGTCCTTCATGCTCTGCATATCCGCCGCCTTTTCGGCGGGTTCGGCCGGCGGGGCATCCTCGCAAAGAGCCGGCGAGACGCCGCCAATCAACAGCAGCAGCGAAAACGAAAAGATGAATCGGCGCATTGAACTCCTCCGATGCTTGTGGCGGCACTCTGCCACAAAATGCGCCCCCTTGCCTCGGTGGATGTTATCTTTTTCAATGCTGCAAAAGAAAAAGGCCGGGAAACCCGGCCTTTCCAAAATCCCGTCTCGAATAAGCGATTAACGCTTGGAGAACTGGAACGAACGACGTGCCTTGGCGCGGCCGTACTTCTTGCGTTCGACGACGCGGCTGTCGCGGGTCAGGAAGCCACCCTTCTTCAGAACCGAGCGCAGGCCCGGCTCGAAGTAGGTGAGGGCCTTGGACAGGCCGTGACGAACGGCACCGGCCTGGCCGGAAAGACCGCCACCGGCAACGGTTGCGATGATGTCGAACTGGCCGTCACGTGCAGCGGCGACGATCGGCTGACGCAGGATCATCTGCAGAACCGGACGGGCGAAGTATGCCGTGTAGTCCTTGCCGTTGACGATGATCTTGCCGGAGCCGGCCTTGACCCAAACGCGGGCGACGGCGTCCTTGCGCTTGCCGGTCGCGTAGGAGCGGCCGAGCGAGTCAACCTTGCGGACATGAACCGGAGCAGCAGCTGCTTCAGACGTGCCGAGGTCCTTCAGGGAGGAGAGGTCAGCCATTATCAGGCGCTCCTTACGTTCTTCTTGTTCAGCTTGGCGACGTCGAGGACGACCGGCTGCTGGGCTTCGTGGGGATGGTTCGGGCCGGCGTAGACGCGCAGGTTCTTCATCTGGCGACGGCCGAGCGGGCCGCGGGGAACCATGCGTTCGACAGCCTTTTCAACGACGCGCTCCGGGAAGCGGCCTTCGATGATCTGACGAGCGGTGCGCTCCTTGATGCCGCCGGCATAACCGGTGTGCCAGTAGTAGACCTTGTCTTCGTACTTCTTGCCGGTGAGGACGACCTTGTCGGCATTGATGACGATGACGTTGTCGCCGTCGTCGACGTGCGGCGTGAAGGTAGCCTTATGCTTGCCGCGCAGACGCATTGCGATGATAGAAGCGAGACGACCAACGACGAGCCCTTCGGCGTCGATGAGGATCCACTTCTTCTCCACCTCTGCAGGCTTCTGGGAGAAGGTTGCCATGTTGCATACTCTCTTTTAAGACCCTTGGCCCGAAGGCTTCAGGGCGTTTCTTGTTGCTTGGTTTGGCGCTTGGATGCGCGCCAAAAAGAAAGCAGCCCGGAAAAGGCTGCAATCTGCGGCGGCTTATAAAGTGATTATATATCAGCGTCAATATAGCCGCCCTGATCGGCCGTAAAAATTAATAAGTAAAATCATGTAGTTATCTATGTGGTATTTCGAAACCACACATTTTGCGTCAACCCATCCGCAAAACCAACACTCCGGCTGCGATAATCCCGCCGGCGATGTAGCGCCAGATGCTGGATCGCTCCTTCAGGACGACGACGGATATGACCAGCGCGAAGAGGATCGAGGTCTCGCGCAGGGCGGCGACCATCGCGACCGGCGCCTTGGTCATCGCCCACAAAGCCAGACCGTAGGAGACGATCGAGCCGCCGCCGCCGATAAGCCCGCGCCACCAGTTGTAACGGATGTGGGCCGCGACGGCGTTGACGCCGCGCTGCGAGATCGCCCAGGCAAACAGAAGGACAGGCGGCAGCAGCGCCATCCAGAGCGTATAGGAGACGGAATCGCCGGAGGCTCGGGCGCCGATGCCGTCGACATAGGTATAGGTCGCGATCACGATCGCGTTGGCAAGCGCCAGAACGATCGCCCGGCGGCTTCCCTTTCTCGCCTCGAAGGCGAGGGTCAATATGCCGGCGCAAATGGTCATCGTGCCGATCAGTGCGCCGCCCGAGAGCGTTTCCTTGAGAATGAAGCTGCTTGTGGAGACGATGATCAGCGGTGCCACGCCCCGCATCAGCGGGTAGACGAGCCCGATGTCTCCGGCATGATAGGCGGCTGCGACAAGCTGGAAGTAGACGAATTGCAGAATTGCCGACGCACCGATGTATGGCCAGGCTGCCGAGGCCGGCAAGGGCAGAAACGGCAACAGGGGAAGGGCCGCGACCGCCCCTCCGGCCGAGACCAGTGCCGCATCCAGCGACTTATCGGTTCCAGCCTTGATGATCGCATTCCATGTCGCATGCAGCAATGCGCCGAAAAGAACGAGCGCGACAACGTCGAGAGACACGGAAAACCTCGGAAACTGGCTGATAAGATGCAGATGCTTGGCATTTTGTGGGAGTTTAGCTCCCCTATGCTCCCCAATACATCAAAAAGCAACGAAATACATCGGTCATGCAGGCTTGCCTAACTGGTCCGCGGAAGGGCGGGGATGTTTGCCGGAGCGTTTTTGCTCTGTTCCAGTTTCGCACAGGTTCAATCATGCGTAACTAATTTACGAGAGTATGAAACGCGAACAAAGATTGCATGTCCTGTGAACGCGTCGGTAGAGTTAGAAATATCTTATTTAACGGCGGCCGCATGCCGCGCGGCCAAAGGAGCAGAGCTTGGCCTTGAGGCCGGGCGGGACTGGAAATCGCCGCTGAGACGTTACGAAAACTTTGCGCTGCGTGAGGCGTTGTGTATAAATCTGCAAGTATTGAAAAATATTTCAGCGCAGGCTTTTCAACCCTATGAAAAGCTATGATGAAAAATTGTTAGCATCCTAAGTAAAAATTCAAACTCTGGCGAGCATCAGGGTTCTATATTCGCGCGGATATCAAAATTATTCTGTAGGAGATGTATGAAATAGCATAAGTTTTGCGTTCGCAATCGGTTCTCATTTTAAATAGCCTTTAATGAGACATCTCTAATTTTCAAGTGAATGAATGGCGAACAAAGATTGCATTTCCTGAGAACGCCATCCCGTTGTCTCAAAAAAATCGTGAAAGCGCTTTGAGGAGAGTTCTGAAGGAGGGTGCGCGATCATCCTCGCGCAGCCGCTATGTCGAAGCGGCTCGTGCCAGGGACAATCAATAGTCGTACTCGACCGATGTCTCGGTCCGCGGGACTGACAATAGCGTACTGTGCTCAGCGCCGGAAAATCAAATCGTCGTCATCGAGGTCGGTTGTCGGTCGGCATATGTACACGGGGCAGGAGGCGCGGTCCTTCGTGGGCAGATAATCCTGATAGGCATAGTAGCCGATATCGCATGCGCCGCTGTCTGCGACGTACCGGTCATAGAGGGTCATGTTCGGCGTTCTTCTGGCCGGATAGCGCATGATAACTGCGCGCTCGCGATTGATGACGGCCTTCGCTTCGGCGCATGTCATGGACATGGAGTTGTATCGCGAGATCGCCAGCGCCGGCGTCGCCATCGATATGACCAGCAGGCCCAGCAGAGCGATCTTTTTCATCGGGCTAATCCTCCCTGAAATTGTTATAATACAATATATGTGGAGCTCGTGATTGCGGTTTCCATATTTGCGGCAAACGCAAGTGTGATCGAGGTGGGAGGCTTCGTGATGAACCACGACAGTTATGACGATTCCTATATTGCCGATATCCTCTTGTCCGTCAGGACCATCGCGCTCGTGGGGGCTTCGCCCAATCCCGCGCGTCCAAGCAATGGCGTGATGGCCTATCTGCTCAACAGGGGGTATCGCGTCATCCCCATCAATCCCGGTCAGGCCGGCAAGGAAATTCTCGGCCAATGGGTCTATGCCCGCCTGGCCGATATTCCCGAACCCGTGGATATGGTCGATGTCTTCCGCGCGCCCGAATATCTGCGGTCGGTCGTCGAAGAGACCATCATGATCGATCCGCGGCCGCCGGTGATCTGGGGCCAGCTCGGCGTGCGCGACGATGCCGCTGCGGCCAGAGCGGAAGCGGCGGGCCTCAGGGTCGTCATGAACCGCTGCCCGGCCATCGAATATCCTCGGCTGGTCGCCTGAACGCCCGGCGGCGCGTTTATCGCGCGATTTCGCCGAAAGCGGGCAAGTTTTTTCCATCCGGCGAAAGGCGCTGCAAAGTTCGCGGTTAACTTTCCCGGGCCGACCGCTATGATCGCCGCGCTACGATAGAATCGGCGGGAGGAAAGATCATGCCAACGAACAATCCTGGTTTCGATACGCTTGCGATCCATGCGGGCGCGCAGCCGAACCCGACAACCGGCGCCCGTGCGACGCCGATCTACCAGACGACGTCCTTCGTTTTCCAGGATGCGGACCATGCCGCCGCGCTCTTCGGATTGCAGCAGTTCGGCAATATCTACACCCGCATCATGAATCCGACCCAGGCGGTGCTCGAGGAACGCGTCGCCGCCCTCGAAGGCGGAACCGCGGCTCTCGCGGTCGCCTCGGGCCATGCCGCCCAGCTGCTCGTCTTTCATACCCTCATGCAGCCGGGCGATAATTTCGTCGCCGCCAAGCGGCTCTATGGCGGCTCGGTCAATCAGTTCGGGCAGTCCTTCAAGAATTTCGACTGGCGGGTTCGCTGGGCCGATCCGGCCGACCTTTCCACCTTCGAGACGCAGATCGACGGCCGCACCCGCGCCATCTTCATCGAAAGCCTCGCCAATCCGGGCGGCACCTTCGTCGATATCGCCGCGATCGCGGCCATTGCGCACAAGCACGGACTGCCGCTGATCGTCGACAACACCATGGCGAGCCCCTATCTCATCCGGCCGCTGGAGCATGGCGCCGACATCGTCGTGCATTCGCTGACGAAGTTTCTCGGCGGCCACGGCAATTCCATGGGCGGCATCATCGTCGACGGCGGCACGTTCGATTGGTCCGCATCGGGCAACTACCCCATGCTGTCCGCGCCGCGCCCGGAATATAACGGCATCGTGCTGCATGCGACCTTCGGCAATTTCGCCTTCGCCATCGCCTGCCGCGTTCTCGGCCTGCGCGACCTCGGGCCGGCCATCTCGCCGTTCAATGCCTTCCTGATCCTGACGGGTATCGAAACGCTGCCGCTGCGCATGCAGCGCCATTCCGACAACGCGCTCGCCGTCGCGCGCTGGCTGAAGGCGCAGGACAAGGTGGCCTGGGTCAACTATGCCGGTCTGGAGGACGATCCGAACCATGCCTTGCAGCAGCGCTACTCGCCGAAAGGGGCAGGCTCGGTCTTCACCTTCGGATTGAAGGGCGGTTATGAAGCCGGCAAGGGGCTGGTGGAGGGGCTGGAGCTTTTCTCCCACCTCGCCAATATCGGCGATACGCGCTCGCTCGTCATTCATCCTGCCTCCACCACCCACAAGCAGTTGACCGACGAGCAGAAGATTTCTGCCGGCGCCGGTCCCGACGTCGTGCGCCTGTCCGTCGGCATCGAGGACGTCAAGGACATCATTGCCGATCTGGAGCAGGCGCTGGCAAGGGTCTGACCCCTGCGCCGGCGCAGGCTGGAAAAGCCGCCCTGCCTCTTTGATGGCGCGTCGTTTCGTGCTTTTGTCGGTCCGCGATTGCCCGATGGTGATCGCGGACCTTGCTTTTGCGCGAGGCCCGTCGACGGGAGATTCATATGGCGACCTATCTTCGGTTGAATATAGATGGCGTGGAGCCGGAAGCGGGCGCGCCTGCCGAGGATCGTCTGGTTTCGGGGGATCCGAGCTTCCGCAGCTGGAATCTGGATGAGGCCGATGGCGGCCTCTACGCCGGCATATGGGAGGCGACGCCCGGAAAATGGAGGATCGTCTATGACGAATGGGAGTATTTCCACATCCTCTCCGGCTATTCCATCGTCACTGCCGATGACGGCGAGACGTTTCACCTGCGCGCCGGCGACCGGATGATCCTGAAACCGGGCTTTAAGGGAACCTGGGAAGTCGTTGAAACGACTCGCAAGGATTATGTGATCCGTCTTTGACGGCCTTGTTGAATCAAAACATGAAGTCCGCGCTCGCCTGCTGCCTGACGCTACTCCTTCCACATGGCTCGGCAATGGCCGGGATGATTGCCGCAGGTTGTGTCACCGTCGCTTCATTAAACTGTCATCAAACTGAAACAATGCGGCATTAGAGCCATCGTTGCCGCCAGGAGATCGAGGTGGGGAGGTTCATGATGATGGATGCCTCGCGCCGGTCTTCTGCTCGCCATCCTTTCATCACTCTGGGAAGTGAGTTCAATCATGTTGAATCAGAAATTTCGTTCGCTTTGCCTGACCGCAGGCTTCATTGCGGCCATGTCCGTTTCGGCCTCGGCTGCCGACATCACGGGCGCCGGCTCGAGCTTCATTGCTCCGGTTCTGTCCAAGTGGGCCGAAGGCTACAAGGCTGCGACGAACAATGTCGTCAACTACCAGTCGGTCGGTTCGGGCGCCGGCATCAAGCAGCTGCTCGACAAGACCATCGTATTCGGCGCTTCGGACAAGCCGATGAGCGACGCTGATCTCGAGAAGAACGGCATTGCCCAGTTCCCGATGATCTCCGGCGGCATCGTCGTTTCCTACAACGTCGAAGGCGTAAAGCCGGGCGAACTCGTTCTCGACGGCAAGACGCTGTCCGACATCTTCCTCGGCAAGATCACCAAGTGGGACGATGCAGCCATCAAGGCTCTCAACCCGGAAGTAAAGCTGCCTTCCACGACGATCTCCGTCGTTTACCGCGCCGACAGCTCGGGCACGACCTTCAACTTCACCGATTACCTGTCGAAGGTTTCGCCGGAGTGGAAGGAAAAGGTTGGTTCGAACACGGCAGTTGAATGGCCGGTCGGCTTCGGCGCCAAGGGTTCCGAGGGCGTTTCCACCACCGTCAACCAGACGGCCGGTTCGATCTCCTACGTTGAATATTCCTACGTTGTGGCCAACCATATCGGTTTCGCGAAGATGAAGAACGCCGCCGGCAAGGTCATCGAGCCGAGCCTCGACACGTTCAAGGCCGCCGCTTCCAACGCCGATTGGGCCCATGCCAAGAACTTCAACCTGATCATCACCAATCAGCCGGGCGACAAGAGCTGGCCGATTGCTGCTTCGACCTGGGTTCTGCTCTACAAGAAGCCGGCCGATCCTGCTCTCAACGAAGCGGCCCTGAAGTTCTTCAAGTGGTCCTACGAGAAGGGCCAGAAGGACGCGACGGAGCTGTCCTATCTTCCCATCCCGGAAAGTGTTGCCGCAGTGGTCGAGCAGTCCTGGAAGAAGGATTTCGGCACGAAGTAATTTGTGCTGCGTGAAAAGTTGCGGCGGACAGGGTAAAACCCTGTCCGCCTTTCGTGATAGGACAAGGGGAAATCGATGGCTGACGTGACTCAGACGGCTGGCTTCCAGGCTATGGAGACCGCCGCCATCACCAGAAAATTCCGGATACAGGATCGGATTTTCTATTTCATGACGCTTGGCTCGGCTACGCTTGTCGTGCTTTTGCTGCTGGCAATCATCGCGGTTCTCGTCATCGACGCCTTGCCAACCTTCGAAACCTTCGGCTTTTCGTTCCTGTGGGGCACGAAGTGGAGCGCTCCTGCCGATATCTATGGCGCGATCCCTGCCGTCGTCGGTACGCTGGTGAGCTCGTTCATCGCCATGCTCATTGCCGTGCCCCTGGGCATCGGCATCGCCATCTTTCTCACGGAACTTTGCCCCGGCAGCCTGCGTCGCCCGATCAGCACGGCGATCGAGCTTCTGGCCGGCGTTCCCTCCATTATCTACGGCATCGTCGGTCTGTTCATCCTCGTGCCGCTGATGCAGACCTATATCCTGCCCTTCCTTATGATGACGATCGGCCAGGTGCCGTTGATCGGCCTGCTGTTCCAGCCGCCGGCACCGGGCGTCGGCCTGCTGACGGCAAGTCTCGTGCTGGCCGTCATGATCCTGCCGTTCATCACCGCGATCGCGCGCGACGTGTTCAGCACCGTGCCGCCGATGCTGCGTGAATCCGCTTACGGCATGGGCATGACCACATGGGAGGTGGCTCGCCACATCCTCATTCCCTATACACGCCGCGGCCTCGTCGGCGGCATCATGCTCGGCCTCGGCCGCGCGCTCGGCGAAACCATGGCCGTCACCTTCGTCGTCGGCTCGGTGAGCCGCCTGCAATCGTCGATCATTTCGCCGTCCACCACCATTTCCGCCCAGATCGCGAACAACTTCGGCGATGCCGACGGTCTGCAACTTTCGAGCCTGATTGCGCTCGGCCTGCTCCTGTTCGTCCTTTCCTTCTGCGTGCTTGCGCTGGCAAGGTGGATGATCGGCCGCGGCGACTCGGTCTGAGGAAACAACCATGGAAAACGCAATTCGCCAGAATCTCGTGTCGAGGCGCTATACGAAGAACCGCGTGATGATGGCCTTGTCCTTTCTCGCGGCCGTCCTCGGCATATTCTTTCTGAGCGTGATCCTCGCGACGCTGGTCTATCGCGGCGTGTCGGCGCTCAGCCTTGACGTGTTCACCATGTCGATCCCGGCCCAGGGCTCGCGGGGCGGCTTGATCAACGCGATCTACGGCACCGTGCTGGTCACGGGCTGCGCCATCCTGATCGCCGCGCCGATCGGCATTCTCGCCGGCACCTACCTGGTGGAATATGCCAACGGCACGAAGCTTGCCGAGGCTGCCAAGTTCATCAACGACATCCTGCTGTCGGCGCCCTCGATCATCATCGGCGTGTTCGTCTATGGCGCCGTGGTCGTGCCCATGCACGGCAACTCCGCCATTGCCGGCATCCTCGCGCTGGCGCTGATCGCCGTTCCGGTCGTCAACCGCACGACCCAGGACATGCTGCTGCTGGTGCCGAATTCGCTTCGCGAGGCGACGGCCGCGCTCGGCGCCCCGCGCTGGAAGTCCATGATGATGGTGATCTACCGCTCCGCCTGGACCGGCATCCTCACGGGCATCCTGCTCGCCGTCGCCCGCATCAGCGGCGAAACCGCGCCGCTTCTCTTCACGGCCGGGTACAGCAAATTCATGAATGCGGGCCTGACCGGTCCGATCGCCACGCTGCCGGTTGCCATCAACACGCTCGCCGCCGATGCAGGCGAGGATCTCAAACAACTGGCCTGGGCCGGCGCGCTGATCATCACCGTTGCCATCCTCGCCCTCAATATCCTTGCCCGTCTCTTGAGTGGGCGCCGCCAGTGACGCAGCCGCCGAACGATAGGAATGAGACCATGAACATGAGCGACAACAGTTTCCAGAGCGTCAATGCACAGCCGGGGAAAGACGCCGTTTCCCAGTCGGATCTCGGCATGCTCGCGAAGCTCGAGGTGAAGAACCTCGATTTCACCTATCAGAACGGTCATCGCGTTCTGAAGAGCGTGAATATGAACATCCGCAAGAACGCCGTCACGGCCTTCATCGGTCCTTCGGGTTGCGGCAAGTCCACGCTGCTGCGCACCTTTAACCGCATGTATGATCTTTATCCGGGCCAGACGGTTTCGGGCGAGATCCTGCTGGATGGCCGCAATATTCTCACCAAGGATGTCGATCTGAACGATCTGCGCGCCAAGGTGGGTATGGTGTTCCAGAAGCCTACGCCGTTCCCGATGTCGATCTATGAAAACGTCGCTTTCGGCATCCGGCTGTACGAGAAGATTTCCAAGGCGGAAATGGACGTCCGCGTCGAAGCGGCGCTGACGGAAACGGCACTGTGGAGCGAGGTGAAGGAAAAGCTGCACCAGAGCGGCCTTGGCCTTTCCGGCGGCCAGCAGCAGCGCCTCTGTATCGCTCGTGCCATCGCGGTCAAGCCGTCCGTGCTGCTTCTCGACGAGCCGACCTCGGCGCTCGACCCGATTTCGACCGCAAAGATCGAGGAGCTGGTTTCGCAGCTGAAGGGCGAGTTCACGATCGTCATCGTCACGCACAACATGCAGCAGGCAAGCCGCATATCCGACAGCACGGCCTTCATGTATCTCGGCGAGCTGATAGAGTATGGCCCGACCGAGCAGATCTTTCAGGCGCCGAAGGTCAAGCGCACGGAAGACTATATCACCGGTCGTTACGGCTGATCTGGCCCCGGCGTCGTTTTCGAACCGACCATTTGCAATGGCGCGCCGTCGGGTGCGCCATTTTGCGCTGAGGGCTGTAACGGCGAGCGATCTTCCGTCCGCTTCCGCAAGCGGCAGGCATGGGCCGGACGGTTCGGCCTCACCAGGTCAGTTCGAGCTTGTCGAGGCCATGGAAATGATAGACGTCCTTCACCTCGGGCGTCCGCTTGAGCTTCAGCCCGGGAAGGCGCCGGAACAGGATCGGCAGCACGAGGTTCAGCTCCAGCCGCGCCAGCGGCGCGCCGATACAGAAATGGATGCCTGCGCCGAATGAAAGGTTGGGCGCCTCGTTACGGTCCGGCTTGAAGGCGAGAGGATCGGAAAATTTCCTCGGGTCCAGATTGGCGGCCGCCAGGATCATGGCCACCTTGTCGCCGCGCTTGAAGGAGATGCCGTCGATTTCCGCCGGCTCCAGGCACCAGCGGTCGAAAATATGCACCGGCGCGCAGATGCGCAGCGTTTCCTCCACCGTGCGCTCGGTCGCGGTCTCATCCCTGAAGAGTTCTTCCGGCGAATAGCCGCTCTCCAGAATGACCCGCACGGAATTGCCGATCTGGTGCACCGTCGCCTCGTGGCCGGCATTGAGCAGCACGATCGTCGTCGACACCAGTTCGTCCTCCGACAGAAACTGCCCCTTATGCTCCGTCGTGATCATGTGCGTCAGGAGATCGTCCTGCGGATTGGCGCGGCGCTCGCGGATGACGGTTTTCACGTAGTCGGAGAATTCCCTGGCGGCACGGTCGGCCGCATGCTCGTCGGCTTCGGTTCGGCTGAACATGTACATGCGCACATAGGCGTGCGACCACTTCAGTAACTGCGGCCCCATCTCCTCGGGGATGCCGATCATCCGGGCGATCATGGTAACGGGAATGACATCGGCAAAGGCCGACAGAAGCTCGACTTCGCCATCCCTCTCGAAACCGTCGATCAGCCGGTTCGCAAGTTCGGCTATTTCCGGCTTCATCTTCTCGACATGGCGGGAGACGAAGGCGCGGTTGACGAGGGTGCGCAGGCGGGTGTGTTCGGGCGGCTCGAGTTCAAGCAGGGAATATTGCTCGGCCAGATCGAAATTCTTCAGATGCGGCAACGGCTCGGACATGCCCAGCTGTTCGCGCGTGGCGACATGCAGAATCTGCCGGCCGAAGCGGCGGTCGCGCAGCAGACCGTTCACATGGTCGTAGCCGATGAAGAACCATTGCTTCTGCTCCTCCCAGTAGAAGGTCGGGCATTGGGCATGCAGGGCGGCATAGACGGCATTCGGGTTGCCGTAGAATGCGGGATCGCGGCCGTCGAGGGAAACGCGGCGGGTTGCCGTATCGATGGAGAGGTTTGCTGGTGTGATCATGTTGAAAGCATTATCGGATTGGTCGTCGGCGGAAAAGTGCCGTCACATTCTGGCAATCGTGCCCATGCGTCGCAACGCCTGGATCTGGTCGTCGAGGGTCGGCACCAGTTCGCCTTCGTCGGCTGCGGGCGCCGCATCCGTCTCTTTCGCGGCTTCCGTTTCGTTGAAGACGATGGTGCAGTTTCGGCCTGCGTGCTTGGCGGCGTAAAGCGCGCGGTCCGCGGAGGATACCAGCCGGTCCCAGCTGGCGGCGTCGCGCGCCATGATCGCAACGCCGATGCTGACCGTGGCCGATACCATCGAGCGGCCGGCCGGCAATGGTCCGCGGCAGAAATCGGCGCGGATGGTTTCCGCCAGCGCTTCCGCCTGTGATTGATCGTCTATGGGAACGAAGGCAACGAATTCTTCTCCGCCCATGCGGCCGAATGCGCCGCTGCGGGGCACGAACTGGCGGGCGACACGGGCAAACTCGACCAGAACGGTATCGCCCGCCTGATGACCGTGCCGGTCGTTGATCCTCTTGAAATGATCGAGGTCGAACAGCAGCGCTGCGAGCTTCTGCGTCTGCTGCGGCCCCGCTCCGGCAAGGATGTCGTAGCTTTCCTGAAGGCCGCGGCGGTTCAAGACGCCGGTCAACGTATCGGTGATGGAAATCGCCCGCCAGCGGCGCTCGGCGCGTTCCATCAGCAATTTGCCGTTGAGGACGATGGCGACGATGACGGCCAGCCCGTAGGCGAGCGTCATGTAGCCGCGATAGACCATGGCTTTTTCGAGCGGCGGCGACACAAGCACCATCCAGAGAGCCGAACCGAAGCAGAGGCAGGCAAGCGCCATGAAGACGATGCCGAGCTGTCCGCGCGCCGGCTCGCGCCGGCCATCGGCCGGGCGAACGGCGAAGGCCAGCAAGGTCGCGCCGACGGCTCCGGCAAGGTCGTAGAGGATGACGCGATTGACGAAGCTCGCGCTGACCCAGGGCAGGCTGACGCCCATCAGCCAGATGGCGGGCGGCAGGAACGCGGACCAGTCGAGCTTGCGCTTGTCCATCAGCCGGAAACCGCAGATCCATGCGCTTTCGCCGAGCAGCGCCACGGCATTGCCGATCTGTATCGACCAGATGTCGGGAATGACGCCGCGCGCCGCCGCCAGGGCAAAACCTATCGCGCTGACGGCGAAGCCCATGGCCCATATCAGATAGGCGGGCGATTTGCGGTCGTGCCGCCAGGCAAGCAGGAGCACGGTCGCAAGCGTGATGGCTTCCGAGCACCAAATGGTCAGGCCTGTCGTCATATTGAGCACGATTGCTGGTTCTCCGCTGTCGGGCCATCCTTGCCCAAGAAGGTGGTAAGTTCCTTAAATGAGTTGGTAAATTTTGCCTATGCCGAATGGCGCGGCCGGATCGATGCGGTCTTTCATGCTTCCTTCACCTTGCAGACGGGAAATATCGTGGGTAGCGAACGAGGCGTCGCCGGCGCGTCTTGGCATTCAGGAGACGACGGTTAGAAATGCTTTGTCAACGCTTCTTGGCGCATTACAGCTTTTTGACGTTATGCTTTTGGGCGTCTTGAAGTGCAGGGCAGGGACACTCTATGTAGGAGTAAAGGATTTTTATTCGATTCCCGGCGTTTTCGTCGCCGGGGGCAAGTTTGGCAAAGGACGCACATGAGAAATCCAGTCGATACAGCTATGGCTCTGGTGCCGATGGTTGTTGAGCAGACCAACCGTGGGGAACGGTCTTACGACATTTATTCCCGCCTGCTGAAAGAGCGCATCATTTTCCTCACCGGTCCGGTCGAGGATCATATGGCGACTTTGGTGTGCGCCCAGCTTCTGTTCCTCGAGGCCGAAAACCCGAAGAAGGAAATCGCGCTCTACATCAATTCGCCGGGCGGCGTCGTGACCGCCGGCATGGCGATCTACGACACGATGCAGTTCATCAAGCCGGCCGTTTCGACGCTTTGCATCGGTCAGGCCGCGTCCATGGGCTCTCTGCTGCTTGCAGCCGGCGACAAGGACATGCGTTTCGCGACCCCGAATTCGCGCATCATGGTTCATCAGCCCTCGGGCGGTTTCCAGGGGCAGGCTTCGGATATCGAGCGTCACGCGCGCGATATCATCAAGATGAAGCGCCGCCTCAACGAGGTTTATGTCAAGCATTGCGGTCGGACCTATGAAGAGGTCGAGCAGACGCTCGATCGTGACCATTTCATGTCCTCCGATGAGGCCAAGGATTGGGGCCTGATCGACAAGGTGCTGACGTCGCGTACCGAAATTGAAGGTGAAAGCGCCTCGTGATTTATCCGCGAGGCGGTGACTTCTACGCCACAGTTCTATCCCATTTGTGATTGAATAGGGGTTTAATGTGGAACGGAACGCGGTAATAGTAAGCATTCATGCTATGTAGCGTTTTTGTGACATAGCATTCGGCATTCGAAGGGGGATCGTTGCCACGCAGTTCCGGTTTCGGCTGGGCTGCGTTCAGTACCCTGAAGGGCGCCGCGATCTGCAAAACGAGGGGCAGGTCCGGCGGGCGCATTGAGTGGACCGCGATTTCAATCTGGAAATTGGCGGCGTGCTGGAAGGAAAGTGATATGAGCAAAGTCAGCGGCAGCAACGGCGGCGACTCCAAGAACACACTTTATTGTTCGTTCTGCGGTAAGAGCCAGCATGAGGTCCGGAAGCTGATTGCCGGGCCGACCGTCTTCATCTGCGACGAGTGCGTTGAACTATGCATGGACATCATCCGCGAGGAAAACAAATCCTCGATGGTCAAGTCCCGTGACGGTGTTCCGACTCCGCAGGACATCATCAAGGTTCTCGACGAATACGTCATCGGCCAGCGGCAGGCGAAGAAGATCCTCTCCGTGGCCGTTCATAACCATTACAAGCGTCTTGCCCATGCATCGAAGAACGGTGACGTGGAATTGGCGAAGTCGAACATCATGCTCGTCGGTCCGACCGGCTGCGGCAAGACCTATCTGGCCCAGACGCTCGCCCGCATCATCGACGTGCCCTTCACCATGGCCGATGCGACGACGCTGACCGAAGCCGGTTATGTCGGTGAAGACGTCGAAAACATCATTCTCAAGCTGCTGCAGGCTGCCGACTACAATGTCGAGCGCGCGCAACGCGGCATCGTCTACATCGACGAAGTCGACAAGATTTCCCGCAAGTCGGACAATCCGTCGATCACGCGCGACGTTTCGGGCGAGGGCGTGCAGCAGGCGCTTCTGAAGATCATGGAAGGCACGGTGGCCTCGGTTCCCCCGCAGGGCGGCCGCAAGCATCCGCAGCAGGAGTTCCTGCAGGTGGATACCACCAACATCCTCTTCATCTGCGGCGGCGCCTTTGCCGGTCTCGACAAGATCATCTCCGCCCGCGGCGAGAAGACCTCGATCGGCTTCGGTGCCACGGTCAAGGCGCCGGACGACCGCCGCGTCGGCGAAGTGCTGCGCGAGCTGGAGCCGGAAGATCTGGTGAAGTTCGGCCTCATCCCGGAATTCATCGGCCGTCTGCCGGTTCTGGCGACGCTGGAGGACCTGGACGAGGACGCGCTGATCCAGATCCTGTCGGAGCCGAAGAACGCGCTGGTGAAGCAGTATCAGCGCCTGTTCGAGATGGAAGACGTCGAGCTGACCTTCCACGAGGATGCGCTGCGCGAGATCGCCCGCAGGGCCATCGTCCGCAAGACGGGTGCCCGCGGTCTGCGCTCCATCATGGAAAAGATCCTCCTCGATACGATGTTCGAGCTGCCGGCGCTGGAAGGCGTGCGGGAGGTGGTCATTTCCGAGGAAGTGGTTCGCGGCTCCGCCCGCCCGCTCTACATCTATGCCGACCGGCAGGAAGAAAAGGCCAACGCAACGGCCTGACGCCCGCATCGGCGATCACGAATCGGGGGCTCGTCATCGACGGGCCCCTTTCTACGACGGGCCCCTTTCTATTTGAAAAATCGTGCACTTTGCTGATAAAGTCTTGGATAAGCTGATGGGAATGCCGTCGAAACCGGTTGTGAAGAGCCGCGGCTGCAGCCATGATGGCATGATTCTGGAGCATTCGGCGGATAGGGTTCGAACCCGGCGTTCTATCTTCGGATTTCGCTTCGCCGGCAGTGTTTGAGTAGCCGGGCTTCGGTATTTTGTTGTTGCGTTCCTCCTCGTGAATGAGCGGGCGCCTGTCTGGCGACGGCGCGTCCCGCATGACTTGAAATAGGTAGTGTGAAGCTCCACTTGTTAACCAAGTGAGAGAGCCGGCTAATCCTCCCAGGGCCGGCGAAGAGCCCGGGAACGGGACGACGGAAAGGAAATAACATGAGTAAGAAAACGTCTGCGGCACACGAGAGCATTGCCTATCCGGTATTGCCGTTGCGCGACATCGTGGTTTTCCCCCACATGATCGTGCCTCTGTTCGTCGGACGGGAGAAATCCATTCGCGCGCTGGAAGAGGTCATGGGGTCGGACAAGCAGATCATGCTCGTCACCCAGATCAATGCCAGCGATGATGATCCCGCGCCGGACGCCATCCACAAGGTCGGTACCGTTGCAAATGTTCTGCAGCTGCTGAAACTGCCCGACGGCACCGTGAAGGTGCTGGTCGAAGGCCGTGCGCGCGCAGAGATCGACGAATACACCGCCCGCGAGGATTTCTACGAAGCCCTCGGCCATGTTCTGCATGAGCCGGAGGAAGATCAGGTCGAGCTCGAAGCTCTGAGCCGCTCGGTCGTTTCCGAGTTCGAGAGCTATGTGAAGCTCAACAAGAAGATCTCGCCGGAAGTGGTCGGCGCCGCCAGCCAGATCGACGACTATTCGAAGCTGGCCGACACCGTTGCATCGCACCTGTCGATCAAGATCACCGAAAAGCAGGAAATGCTGGAAACCACCAGCGTCAAGGCTCGCCTGGAGAAGGCGCTCGGCTTTATGGAAGGCGAGATTTCTGTCCTGCAGGTTGAAAAGCGCATCCGCTCGCGCGTCAAGCGCCAGATGGAGAAGACGCAGCGCGAGTACTATCTGAACGAGCAGATGAAGGCGATCCAGAAGGAGCTCGGCGACGGCGAGGAAGGCCGCGACGAGATGGCCGAACTGGAAGAGCGCATCGCCAAGACGAAGCTGTCGAAGGAAGCCAAGGAAAAGGCCGATGCCGAGTTGAAGAAGCTGCGGCAGATGAGCCCGATGTCGGCTGAAGCGACGGTCGTGCGCAACTATCTCGACTGGTTGCTGGGTATCCCCTGGCACAAGAAGTCGAAGATCAAGACTGACCTGAACAACGCCGAGAAGATCCTTGAGCAGGATCACTTCGGCCTCGACAAGGTCAAGGAGCGCATCGTCGAATATCTGGCCGTCCAGGCTCGCGCGACCAAGATCAAGGGACCGATCCTTTGCCTCGTCGGCCCTCCGGGCGTCGGCAAGACCTCGCTCGCCCAGTCGATCGCCAAGGCGACCGGCCGCGAGTATGTCCGCATGGCGCTTGGCGGCGTTCGCGACGAGGCCGAGATCCGCGGTCATCGCCGTACCTATATCGGCTCGATGCCCGGCAAGGTCATCCAGTCGATGAAGAAGGCCAAGAAGTCCAACCCGCTCTTCCTGCTCGACGAGATCGACAAGCTCGGCCAGGACTATCGCGGCGATCCGTCTTCTGCCCTGCTGGAAGTGCTGGACCCGGCGCAGAACTCGACCTTCATGGATCACTACCTGGAAGTCGAGTACGATCTGTCCGACGTGATGTTCATCACGACGGCGAATACGCTGAATATCCCCGCGCCCCTGATGGACCGCATGGAGATCATCCGTATCGCCGGCTACACCGAAGACGAAAAGCGCGAGATCGCCAAGCGGCACCTGCTGCCGAAGGCCATCAAGGAGCATGCGTTGCAGCCGAACGAGTTCTCGGTTACGGACGGCGCGCTGATGGTCATCATCCAGCAGTACACCCGCGAAGCCGGTGTGCGTAACTTCGAGCGCGAATTGATGAAGCTCGCCCGCAAGGCGGTCACCGAGATCATCAAGGGCAAGACCAAGTCGGTCGCCGTCACGGCTGAGAACATACCGGACTATCTCGGCGTTCCGCGCTTCCGTCATGGCGAAGCCGAGCGCGACGATCAGGTCGGTGTTGTCACCGGTCTCGCCTGGACTGAGGTCGGCGGCGAGCTGCTGACGATCGAAGGGGTGATGATGCCGGGCAAGGGCCGCATGACGGTCACCGGCAACCTGAAGGAAGTCATGAAGGAATCGATCTCCGCGGCGGCCTCCTACGTCCGCTCGCGTGCCGTCGATTTCGGCATCCAGCCGCCGCTCTTCGACAAGAGCGACATCCATGTGCACGTACCGGAAGGTGCGACGCCGAAGGATGGTCCGTCGGCCGGTGTTGCCATGGCAACCGCGATCGTTTCGATCATGACCGGCATCCCGGTTTCCAAGGATGTCGCCATGACGGGTGAAATCACGTTGCGCGGCCGCGTGCTGCCGATCGGCGGCCTGAAGGAAAAGCTGCTGGCGGCACTGCGCGGCGGCATCAAGAAGGTGCTGATCCCGGAGGAAAACGCCAAGGATCTGGCGGAGATCCCGGACAACGTGAAGAACAGCATGGAAATCATCCCCGTGTCGCGCATGGGCGAGGTGATCAAGCATGCGCTTGTTCGCCGGCCCGAGCCGATCGAGTGGGACGGCACCGTGGAAACGCCTGTAATTGCTACGGTTGAGGGCGTTGACGAAGTGGGTTCGACCATCGCTCATTGAGGCGCTTTGCCTCAATTCCGTCGAATTGACATAAAAGGCGAAAAGACCGGCAATTTTGCCGGTCTTTTTTTGTGAAAAGCGTATGGCAACGCTTGCTTTTCCTTGATTTGCAGGGCTTTTGGGGGTGCGGCGGGTAAGAGCATTCCTATTTGCGCCCCGCTTACTGATAAGTCGTTTCATACCAAAGAAAGGGGTGGAAACATGAACAAGAATGAGCTCGTGTCCGCAGTGGCCGAGAAGGCCGGTATCACGAAGGCTGACGCTGCTTCCGCTGTTGACGCTGTTTTCGATACTGTCCAGGCTGAACTGAAGAAGGGCGGCGATATTCGCCTCGCCGGTTTCGGCAGCTTCACCGTTTCCCACCGTGCAGCCACCAAGGGCCGCAACCCGTCCACCGGCGCTGAGGTCGACATTCCTGCTCGTAACGTACCGAAGTTCACGCCCGGCAAGGGCCTGAAGGACTCGGTCAACAGCTAATTCGTTTTCACCCGCCGCGAGGCTTTTGCCTTGCGGGTGGATACATTGGGGCCTGCGCTTGCGCGGGCCCTTTTTATTGGCCCGGCTCTGTCAGAGCAGCGTTCGGCCGCCGTTGACGGCGAGCTTCTGGCCCGTGATGAAATCCGCCTTGTCCGATGCGAGAAAAACGACGGCATTGGCAATATCCTCGGGCTTCCCGAAGTGGTTGAGCGGCGTGTGCGCGAGATAGCCGTCCTTTGCCTGCTGCGGTGCGTCGGCGTGGCGCTCCACCGGAATCCAGCCCGGGGCAACGAGATTGACGGTGATCCCCTCCGGCGCCAGCTCTCGTGCCCAGGAGCGTGTCATTGCAAGCATGGCGCCCTTGGCCGAAGCATAGTTGCCGAAATTGGGATTGCCGAGTTCAGCGACTTCAGAGCCGATATTGATGATTCTGCCCGATGTGCGCGCCCGCCAATCCGGCAGCACCGCCTGCAGCAGTTCCAGAGGCGCCTTGACGAAGAATTCGAGCTGATCGAGATAGCTCCGCCAGGATTGTTCCATGAGAGGCATTTCCGGCTGATGACCCGTCGCATTGTTGACGATCAGGTCGACGGGGCCGAGCGATGCCCTGATCTCGTCGAGACCGCCGGCAAGCTGCTCCTTGTCGATGACGCTGAATCGAGCGGCATAGGCTTGCCCGCCGCGCTGCCGAATGGTGTCGGCGATCTTCTCGGCTCCCTGCGTGTCGCTCGCATAATTGACGGCGACCGCCCAGCCGGCCTCGGCAAGTGCCAGCGCGATTACCGCGCCGAGGCCACGAGAGGCGCCCGTTACCAGCGCTACTTTCATTGCATCCTCCTCCATATTCCTTCCCGATAGCGTCAGAACGGCCGGAGACGTGCCCCGGCCATCCGTTTCGGACCGGCTGTTACCAGCGATGATGGACGTGCGGCGCGATCAGGCGCTCGTAGATCTCGCGCGTCGCCGCCATGACGTCGGCTGAGAGCGGCGCAAGATCGGCCGCGGCCGCGTTAGCCTTGGCCTGCTCGGCATTGCGCGCACCCGGAATGACGACGGTAACGGCTTCGTTCATCAGGATCCAGCGCAGGGCGAAGGCTGCCATGCCGGTGCCGGCAGGCACCAGTTTGCGCACCTCTTCCACGGCCTGGAGACCCACCTCGAACGGAACGCCCGCAAAGGTCTCCCCGACATCGAAGGCCTCGCCATGACGGTTGAAGTTGCGGTGATCGTCGCTGGCAAACTGCGTGTCGCGGGTAATCTTGCCGGAGAGCAGGCCGGAGGCGAGCGGCACGCGGGCGATGACCGCCACGTTCTTGTGCCTGGCCTCCTTGAAGAACAGATGGTCTGGCCGCTGGCGGAAGATGTTGTAGATGATCTGGATGCTGAGCACGCCCGGATATTCGATTGCCTTCAGCGCTTCCTCGACCTTCTCGACACTGACGCCATATCCCTTGATCTTGCCGGCTTTCTGCAATTCGTCGAGGCCGGCGAACACCTCCGGCCGATAGAGGACCTCTGTCGGCGGGCAATGAAGCTGCACCAAGTCGAGGCTTTCCACGCCGAGGTTCGCCAGGCTGCGGTCGATGAAGCTTTCGAGATTGGCCTTGGTATAGCCGTCAGCGACATGCGGGCTCAGCCGGCGGCCGGCTTTGGTCGCCACCATCGGACGCTTGCCGCCACGGGTCTTCAAGACGTCTGCAATGATTTTTTCCGAGCGGCCGTCGCCGTAGACGTCGGCGGTATCGATGAAGATCATGCCGGCATCGAGAGCGGCGTTCAGGGCCGCACGGCCGTCGGCCTCGCTGACATCGCCCCACGCACCGCCGATCTGCCAGGCACCGAAGCCGACATCCGTAACGATAAAGGGCGTGCGTCCGAAAGCATGATGTCTCATGAGATGTCTCCTCTCTTTTGATCGCCAGGTAACAGCGCAGTAGCAGCCGTCCGGGCAGGTCACAAGCGCGCATCCGCGATCGAGGATCGCAATCGCGTGAACCGGGAAGGGACGGGGCCTGCGTCCGCTGACGAAACCGTTGGATGACGCGGCCGGTGCGGTATTCATCGCGCCGTCGTTTGCTTAAGAAGGAGGGACCGGATTTCTGACTGTTATCGGAGCCCATGCCCTCTTTCAGCTTCATCCACGCCGCCGACCTGCATCTTGGCAGCCCTTTCCAGGGCTTGGCCCTGAAGGATGCCGCCATTGCCGCCGTCTTTGTCGAGGCCAGCCGCAAGGCCTTCTCAACGCTCGTCGGGCTGGCGATCGAAAGACGCGTCGATTTCTTCGTCATTGCCGGCGACGTCTATGACGGCGATTGGAAGGACAACAAGATCGGCCTGTTCTTCAATCGCGAGATGGCGCGGCTGGAGCGGGCGGGCATCCCGGTCTACCTGCTGCGCGGCAATCACGATGCGGCAAGCGTCATCACCAAGACCATCACCTTGCCGTCGAACGTCCATGAGTTTCCGACCGGCAAGCCGGGCAGTTTCAGGCTGGACGCGTTGCAGGTGGCGCTGCACGGTCAGGGGTTTGCGGAACGTTCCGCCAACGACAATCTGGCGCTTTCCTATCCGGCACCCGTTTCCGGCTGGTTCAACCTCGGCATTCTCCACACCTCGCTCACCGGCCGCGAGCCGCATGCGCCCTATGCGCCGTGCTCGGTCGATGATCTGCGGTCGCGCGGCTATGATTACTGGGCGCTCGGTCATGTGCATGATTTCGAAGTTGTGGCGCGGGACCCGCTCGTCATCTTTCCCGGCAATCTGCAGGGCCGCAATATCCGCGAACGCGGCGCCAAGGGTGCGGTGCTGGTGACCGTCGAAGACGGCCGGATCGAACATGAGCGCATCATCGTCGACGAGGCGCGTTTCGCGCAGGCCGATATCGTCGTCGATCCGGAGGACGATCAGACGGCGATCCTCCGTCGTGTGGAACAGGGGGTGCAGCCCCTGGCCGATGAGATGCAAGGGCGCATGACTGCGCTGCGCGTGCGGCTTTCCGGCGTCTCGCCGCTGCATGGGACGATCGCCGCCAACCGTCAGCAATGGCGCGATGAAGTGGAGGCCGCCTGCCATCGGGTGCATGAGGATATCTGGCTTGAGAAACTGGAATTGCGGCTGGAGCCGCCGCCTGAGAGAACGGCGGAAGCGGATGGCGCGCTCGATCTGCGTCAGCTCCTGGGCGAACATGCCGGCGATGCCGATATCGCGGCGGAAGCGGGCCGGCTGATCGATGAGATTGCGGTGCGCCTGCCGGGCGGCCTTGGCGCGACGGAGCAGCCTCTGGACGACGGCGTGGAAGCCCTCGTCGAAGAGGCGCGGCAATTGCTGCTGGCACGCGGGCAGGGGGCAGGCTGATGCGCTTTACCCGGCTCGATATTCTGCGCTACGGCGCGTTGACCGATCGCACCCTCGATTTCCGCGCCGGCGCGCGGCTGCATGTCATCTATGGCCCGAACGAGGCCGGCAAGTCCTCGGCGCTCAGCGCGATCTCCGATCTCCTGTTCGGCTTTCCTGCCGCTGCCGAGCAGAGCTTCCTGCATGAACCCAATACGTTGCGGATCGGTGCCTATATCAGCGCGCGCGATGGCGGGCTGCTGCGCTTCCGCCGCCGCCGTGGCCGGAAGGGAACGCTCCTCGCCCCTGACGACAAGGAAACGCCGCTGGCCGAGGATGCGCTCGCGCCCTTTCTCGGCAACTTGAGCCGCGATGTCTTCGAGCGGGCTTTCGGGCTGGACTCGCAGCGGTTGCGGCAGGGCGCGACCGCCATGCTGCGCAGCGGCGGCGAGATCGGCAGCCTGCTGTTTTCGGCCGCCTCCGGGCTGACCGGCCTGTCCCGCCTGCGTCAGACTCTGGAATCGGAGGCCGACGGCATCTATGCGGCCCGGCGCTCGAAGGATCGCGGTTTCTATCAGGCACTCGACCGCTACGAGGATGCGCGCAAAGCCGAGCGGGATAACGAGCTGAAATCCGGCGATTGGAAAAAGCTCCTTGCCGAAGCGGCCGAGCTGGAGGCGGAGCTGGAGCGCTTGCAGACGGAACGTCATGGCACGCGGGAGGCGCTGGACCGGTTCAAGCGGCTGAAGACCTTGCAGCCCTTGCTCGCTGAAATCGACGCGGAAAGTCTGGCGCTCGATGATCTGGCCGATCTTGCCGCGATACCGGACAGCTTCGCCGACACGCTCGAGCAGCGGCTGCGCGACCGCCAGGTGACCGAAGAGGAGTTGCGGCGGGCCCGACAAGCTGTTGCACGGGCGGAAGAAGACCTGTCGCGCATTCAGGTCGACGAGGCTCTGTTGCAGATTGCAGGCGATATCACGCAGCTCTTTGCCGATACCGGCAACTACCGCGCTCAGCGCCATGACCTGCCGCGCGTCGATCAGGAGCTCGCCGGCTATGACACGACGCTGCTGCAGCTCGCCCGCCGTCTCGGCCTTGCCGAGGTCGATCTGGAGCATCGCCAGCCGAGCGATGTCGACCGTACGCGGCTGGCTGAGCTGGTGGAACAGGGCAGACAGCTTGCGCGGCAAATGCAGTCTCTATCCGAGCAAGCCGAGAGCGAGCGCAAGCAGCTGGCCGCTCTGGAGAGGGATAGCCTTGCGGGCCGGCTGATCGATCCGAGACCCTATAGCGATCAGCTGGAGGCGATGGGCAGCGATCTCTCCGCGCTGGCCCGTCTTGATGGGCTGGAAACGCAGATACGGCGCATCGAGGCCGATCTTGATGAGGCGGCCGGACGGCTACAGCCACCAGTCGGCGACATCGCCGCGCTCTTCGCGGCAGCCCTTCCGGAAGCGGCTGAGATTGCAATGCATCGAGACGCCATAGACGCTGCTCGTTCGAAAGTGCGCGAGGCGGCCGGAAAGCTTGAGAACTATGACGAGCAGCTGGCAGAGATGGAACAAACGCTCGCAGAGGCCGAGCGTACAGGACCAGTCGTCACGCGCGAGCAGATCGCCGTTGCGCGTGAGGGCCGCGATGGGCAATGGGCTTCGATCCAGCAAAGGTGGACGGATGGCGCCGCGCCGGAGGCGAGGCTGCTTGCAGCACTGACCTTGAGCCTCGCCGAGGCCGATCGCCTCGCCGATGCCGCCCTGAACGATGCGGATCGTGTTGCGCGCCACGCCGACTATCGCTTGCGTCAGGCGCGCTTGCTGCAGGAACGGGAGCGGGCCTCCCGCCACCTCGCGAGCTGTGAGAAGGCGCTCCAGAATGCCCAGGCGACCTTTGCCGGCCTTTTCGAGCACTGCGGCGTCGATGCGCTCGACCCTTCGACAATGCTGGAGTGGCGCCGCGGGGTGGAGCTGTTGCGCCGCGAGCGCAAGGCATTGCGGGATCTGTGCGACGAGAGGGATGAGAATGCGCAGGCGGAAGGCCGTGTCCTGCCCGCCCTGCAGGACATCGTCGAGGCGACCGGCTATAAAGGCGGGCGCCTGCCGCCCGCCGCGATTGCCGAAGGGCTGCGTAAGCACTTGCGCCTTCTTTCGGAACGCTGGAGCGAAAGCCGCACGCGGGAAGGGGAGATCGGTGCTGCGCGCGACCGGCTGGCCCGCTTCGACGATCAGCAGCAGATATTGGAACGGCAGCATGCCGAGTGGCGCGGTGCGTTCGGCAAGGCCGTGGAGCTCATGGGCCTGCCTGCCGATACGACGCTGGAAATGGCGAACGCTGCCCTGAAGGCATGGGAGGAGCTGCCCGATCTTCTGGCGGAGCGTGAAAACCGTTTGCGCCGTGTCAATGGCATGCGTCGCGACATGGCGGATTTCGAGCGGCGCTTGGCGACGCTTGCCGCCAATAGCGGCTATGAATTGGACCATTTGCCGCCGGACGCCGCCGTCGAGGCACTCCACACCCGCGTCAATGCCATGCGCGGCGAATTGAAGAAGCGCGACGGCCTCGAAGAGGAGCGGCAGCGCGGGGAAGCGCAGGTCGTGCGCCAGGAGGCCGCGCTTGCGGCCATCACAGACGATCTCGATCGTCTGACCGCCGATCTGGTCGGCGTGGACGACCCGCCGGCCTTGCTCTCGCGGCTGCGCGAGCGCCTGCGGCTGACTGCGCGTCTCCGTGAAAGCCGCGATCGTTTCCGCCAGCAGGCAGATGGAAAAGCCGAAGGCGACCTTCGCGCCGATCTGACCGGCTTCGAAAGGGTCGCTGCCGATCTCGAAATCGAGCGATTGACCGAGGAAGATCAACGGCAGTTCGCCAGGCACGGCGAGCTTTCGGCACGGCTGGCGGAAAACCGTCGTCAGCGGCAGGTGCTGGAAACGGGGAACAGTGCCGAATATGCGGTTTTCGAGAAGCTTTCCGCCGAGCAGGAGGCCAAGGACCTTGCGCGGCAATGGGTTGTTCTCAAGATCGCGGCCCGCATGCTGGCGGGCTCGATGGAGGCTTATCGCGAAAAGCAGGCCGATCCTGTCGTCAAGCGGGCGGGAGAACTGTTTTCGCAGCTGACCGGCGGCCGCTTTTCCCGTCTTGTCGAAGCTCACGATGAAAGCGACGCGCTGCAATTGCTGGCGGAACGCGCCGCCGGCGAACGCGTGCCGCTGGATGGCCTGAGCGAAGGCACGGGCGACCAGCTCTATCTTGCCTTGCGGCTGGCATTTCTCGAGGATTATTCCACCCGCAATGAACCGGCGCCATTGATCGTCGACGATATTTTCCAGACGTTCGACGACGAGCGCGTTGGCGCCGGGCTGCGGGTTCTTGCGGCGACGGCGGATCGTTTCCAGACGATCCTGTTCACCCACGAGATGAGCGTTGTCGACATCGCCAAAAGCGAAATCGGCGAGGACCTCGATCTGATCCGGCTCTGATCGAGACCAGCCCGGATCGCGTGCTACGTCATCGATGGAATATGAAGTCGTGTCGGGATCACGATCCTGGGGTCCGACTTGTCCCGGCTGTAAGCCGGGTTGAGTGAGCGATCGATGAAGTTCTGCGTGGCATGCAATCGGCGCAGATTCTGCTTCTCCTGCTCGAAACGCTTCTTTCGTTCGCCGGATTTGTCCGATCCGCGCGAAAGCGATTCATGATGATAGAGGCAGGCGAAGGGTGTCCAGATAATGCGGAAGCCGGCCGTGTACGCGCGCAGGCAATAGTCGACATCGTTGTAGGCGACCGCAAAATTCTCCTCGTCGAACAAGCCGATCTTGCGCAGGCAATCGCCTGAAATCAGCATCACCGCCCCGGTCACGCAGGTCATGGTGTTGCGCACATGCAGCCGGTTCATCGGCCCGCCGAACTCCTTCGGCTTGTTCATGTACCAGTGGCCGGCCAGCCCGCCGAAGCCGATCACCACGCCCGCATGCTGCATCTTGTCATTCGAAAACAGCAGCTTGGCGCCGACGATGCCGGTTCTGTCATAAGCGAGGCAGGAGACCATTTCCTTCAGCCAGCCCGGCTCCATGACTTCGACATCGTTATTGAGGATCAGGTAGTGTTCTCCGGTCGCCGTACTCAGGCCGCGATTGATTGAGCGCGAGAAATTGAAGGCTTCCGGTGCGATGGACGCGGAAAATCGCGGCTCGGCCTGACGGTAGCGATCGTAGAGCTCGAGCACCGATGGATCCGTGGAGCCGTTGTCGATGACCAGAACTTCGAAGTTGGGATAGTCCGTCTTTGCGAAGATGTCGCCGAGGATGCGCGAGATCAGATCGAAATTGTCCTTGCTCGGAATGACGATCGAGATTTTCGGCCATTCCCTGGGCGGCTCGAACCTGATGCGATGCAGCGTCTTGGTCAGCGCTCCTTCGACCTCTATCGCCTGCCGCTGCCGCTCGAATCTCTCGGTCAGAGCCTTTCTGGCGTTCACCGTGGCGGCGTCCATGAATTTGCGCGAATAGGTCTTGCCGTTGCGGCGCCACCAGTAAGCCGGATAGGGCAGGTGCAGGATGCTGTCTTCGGGAAGGCCTTCCAGATAGCGCAGCAGAAGATCGTAGTCCTGCGAGCCGTCATAGCCGGTGCGGAGATAGCCGATTTCCCGAAGCCGGTCATGACGGTAGACGGAGAAATGGTTGATATAGTTGACGCCCGTCAGCAGCACGGAATCATAGGCCGGCTTCAGCATGACGCCGGTCGGCTTCAGGGTGTCGTCGACCACCAGCTCGTCGGTATAGAGAAAATTCGCTTTCGGATTTTGCTCCAGCGTGTGGCGAATGAGCTTGAAGGCATGGGGGGCGATCACGTCGTCATGATCGAGTAAGGCGATCCATTGCCCTTTCGCATGGGACAAACCGGCATTGGTGGCCGCCGCAATGCCGCCGTTGCGCTCGTTCAGCACGAAGCGGACATTATCCTTCGATTGCTGGCTCTCGTACCATCGTCGCGTTTCCGGTGATGTCGAACCGTCATCGCTGAGAAGGAGCTCGATGCCTTGCTCACCCTGGGTTTCGAAAGATTTGACGAGGTCGTCCAGATAGCGCGGCGGTGCATTGTAGACGGGAACGACGACGCTCAACCACGTTCCGGCGGTTACGGAGACAGGTGCCGCAGCCAGCTCGGAGGCAAGACGATAGCTGGCGTCCGCATATTGCACGGTCAGGCTTGCGCCGCGTCGCCCGAAGCGCAGTCTGGGTAACTTCATCCAATGCCGCGGCAGTTTGCCGAGATCGACGCGCCTGGTTTTTTCGTCCGCTCCAAGAGTCTCGGCAATATACTTCTCCGCCGACTTCGCGGATGCAAAGGCCACGGCATCGAATTGAAACCGCGTCGGGAAAGTGGCGGGATCGGCACGCAGGGCGCAGATGCTGCCGGCTGAACCGATATCCGCGGTGATGATGAAGCGATGCCCTTCGGAAAACGTGACGGTATCCTTCTCACGGAAGCCGTAGCCGCGATTGACATAGAATTTCGGGTCTATCGGCTCATCGGCGGCCGTCAGATGAATGACGATCATTCTTTTGCGAACCGGCGGGAATCGGATCTCGAATGCCGGATCGTCGCCAAGGGACGTCCACAGGCCGGCATGCGCGCCGATGGATATGTCGCGTTCGAGGTCGGCGTTCGGTACGATTTTGAGTGTCATCGAAATATTTTTATCCAGACGCCTTTTGACGTTGCCTATGAGATTTCAGTTTCGGGCCGTACCACGAACGGCTCGAAACATATGCCGGGAAATGCCGGGCTCGCATGCAGTTGCATTTTCTCGATCGAGTGTCTTGTCGCGTCGCGCGCGGCAAGCCGGCGCTCACGATCGCTCACCAGCTGCTCTATAGCAGCCAACCACTCTTCCTGTGTATTGCCGATATGAAACTCTCCGGCGACCGCGCAGCGTGCAAAGGCCGGGCATCGGGAAAATATGGCCGCTGCCTGCAGGCGGCTGATGTCGATCCGCTTGGTATCGGAACGGCTCTCATTCGTCCTGCCCGGCAACAAGGGGGCCAGAGCGATATCGGCATTGTGATGCGTTGTCCGCGCCAGATAGGCCGGCCAGGACAGGGGCGGGGCGATCCTAACTCTCGACGGATCGATTCCCTGGCGGCGCCAGCGGCGAGCCAGCGAGCCGGCGGCGAAAACCTCGAAATTCAGATTAGGGTGCTTTTCCATCGCCGTTTTGACGATCGGCATCAGGAATTCATGTTCGCGGCGATGAATGCCGGTGGCATGGTAGACCATCGTCAGCGGATCGGCACTGCCATCCGTGTCTTTGATCGCAATGGCAGGTAGTCTCGCCGGAAGGGGCGGCAGAATATCGATGCGGGAGTTCGTCGCGGCAAGGGCATTGGCGAGGGATTCGGTGGAGGCCCAGACGTGAGTCAGCAATCGATTGACCCGCGGCAGCGGGCGAACAGCCAATTTGATCAATCGGAATTTGTAGAGCCAGCTGGCTTCGTTGCCTGCTACGACGGCTGGAATGTCGTCGTCGACGAAATAGGCGATCCCGGCAAGCGCGCCGTGCCTTTCTTCCAGCCAGCGCAATTGCGGGCGCTTGATGTATCTACAGATGATGACGAAGAGCCCGTCGCTGTCGACGGCATCGAGCGGGTCGTCGAGTCCCTTCGTAAGAATCGGAATATCTCCGAGCCTCTTGGCCCGCTCATCGAGATAATAGCTGAAACTTGGATTCGGATGGCGCGACAGGATAAGCAGCCGTTTCGCGACGTGCTTACCCTTCGCTATCTGCGCTCCGGATTGCCGCGGCCTTGGAAGCAATTGGTAGACGATGTCGCGTAGAGTTTGCATGGATCGTCTGCGCAAAGCTACGCCAGACGGCTTCGGATACTCGAGAGAATACCGAAAGCGGCACCCCATGCCGCGAGTGTCCCTGCCAGGATCACACCGATCCAGAGCGCCCGCCGCGGATATTCGGCCTCATCGGGCAGGCTCGGGTTCAGGAATGCATCGAGGTAGAGGAGCTGCTGCTTGCTGACGAACTTGACCTGCTCAAGTGTCTTCATGCTCGTTGCGAATTGTTGCTCCGCGAGGCTCTGTTCGAGTTCGCGCTGGGACATATCCAGCGAAACGTCGGCGAGATTTTGCGCGGATTTGTTCTGTCCGGCGATCTGGCTGTTGAGCTGATCCAGCTGCTTTTTCTTGCTGTCGATTTCGCGCTTGAGCACGCGCATCTGCGGCGCATCTGCGGAGACGGTTCCCAGCAGCGCATCGTATTTTTGCTGAAGGTCTATGCCTTCCTTCTGAACGGAAGAGATCAGGGTCGTAAGGACCGTCGACGATCCCTCGACGCTCAAGACGCCGGTTTGATTGCGCGCCGCCAAAAGCTGATCCCGAGCCTTCTGCAACTGTTCCTTTGCATTGTCCATATTCGTCTGGGCTGTTGCGATGACGTCACGCCAGATGCGGTTGTTGACATCGTTGACGACGACTTCGGAGGCCGCCACGACCTCACGCAATACGTTCTGGGCATCGGCGGCCGTAAAGGCGCGGACCTTGACCGTCACGATGCCGCTATTCGCATCGACTTTGACCGAAACCATGCCGTCCCAGTAGTCGTACATCTTCTCTGAGCTTGCGCCCTTTTGGAGGCGTGCGATCGGGTCGATCGAGTCGTTTCCGTAGATCTTTTCGAAATCGACCTTGCTCTGGAGCGCGGCAACCATGTCCTTGCTGTCGATGAAGTTGGTCACGATCAAGGTATTCTGGACAATTTGTGCCGGCGGTAGTCCGGTAACCTGAGTCAGCTGGTTCTTACCAAGCGACGGGGTCGACGATCGCACGGTAAAGCGGGCTTCCGATTGATATTGGTCGGATACGATGCAGGTGAAGTAAACGATCGAAGCGATATTGGGAATGACAAGCAGGAGAACCGTCGATGCCAGCATGACTTTGCTGATGACCTGTTGCATCGGGCGCGGCCGCAAGCCGACGGCCTTGAACAACTGGCTTCGCCTCGAGGTCGAGAAGCGGAGTTTTCGCGCGGTCACGGACAGATTCGTGGCCACGTTCCGACTGTGCTCCGTTGCGCTGAGCTCAAGCGTTTTAGACGCATTTTCGGTATCGTGAGCCATAGTGGGCCTTACTGGTAATTCCCGGTGTTCTATCGATTCAATCTATAATAGGCTTCGATAGCCTGCTCTACCTTATCGAAGACGATAAGTCTGCCGTCTACTAGTACCATACCTTTGTCGCAATGCCTTTTAATCATGTTCATGCTGTGCGAGACCATGATGATATCGGAACTTTTACGTCTATTTTCGAACGCGGCGCGGCAGCGTTCCTGAAATCGGGCATCGCCGACCGCGAGAACTTCGTCCACCAGATAGCATTCGAATTCGATCGCCATCGATAGCCCGAATGCCAGCCGGGCGCTCATGCCCGAAGAGTAGGTGCGCACGGGCGCATCGAGATAATCGCCCAGTTCGGCGAATTCCTCGACAAAGCGGGACACACGCCTGACATCTTCGCCGTAGGCACGCGCGACGAAATGAACATTGGCCCGGCCCGTCATATAGGGATTGAAACCACTCGCCAGACCGAGAGGCCAGGAGACGCGAACGTCCTTGGAAATCCTGCCTGCGTTCGGCAATATCGTGCCGGCGATCATGCGGATCGTTGTCGATTTTCCAGCACCGTTGACGCCGAGCAGTCCATAGGAATAGCCGGAGCTGAACTCGCAATTCACTCGATCGAGAATAACCTTCCTGCCGCTTTGTGTCTTGAAGAACTTTGAGACATTCTTGAAGCGGATCATCGTGCCTCATTTCTCATATCCGATGATCCTCCACGGAAGCCCAGATAAGCGAAAGGGTTGCCCAGGCAACTGTGAGCGCAAGCAATATGATCAGCGGCGTGCTGACGCGGCGCGGAAAAATCGCTTCGTCGGGCAGCGTCGGCCGGACGAAGACGGCGAGATACAGCGTCTTGCGCAGGGCTTCGGCAAGCACCGTGTCATAATTCTTCTGCGCGCTCTCGTAGAGCTTCTCCGCGATCATGCGGTCGGTATCGAGTCTCGAATATTCCAGCAGGGCTTTTGCAAGGGTCACGTTCTCCGGCCCCGTCAGCTCCGATTGCATCTTGGCGATCTGGGCGTCCAGACTGTTCTTGGCCAGGGTCAGTTGTTGATAGTTCGGCGAGCTTTCGGCATTGGACTGGCGCATCACGAAGAGGCGCGTTTCGAATTCCATCTTCTGGGCCAGCAGGCCAGTCAGAATCGTGCCGCTATTGTTGGCCTGCATCTGTGGGCTGAGGAGACCGGACGCGTTTTGAAACCGGTTGAGAGCGACCAGGGTATCGCCATAGGTCTTGCCGCTCGTTTCGACATCGGCTTTCATGCTCTGCACGATGTCGTTGCGTGCCCGTTCGGAGAGTTCGTTGATGAGTTTTTCGCTCTCGTCGACGATGGCATTCGCAAGCTTGACGGAATCTTCGGCTGAAAAGGCACGTACCTTCAGCGTGATGATGCCGGAGGAGACGTCTATGTACGCGCTGACGTGATCGTCCCAGTATTTCAAAAACTCCTCGTCGGAGCTGGAGGAACGAAATCGGGACAGAAAATCCGCATCCTGCCTGACAAACATCGACCGGTAATCGAGCTTCTTGCCGATTCGGTTCAATATCTCCGTCGAATGAATGAAGCTGGTAACGACATAGGCATCCTGCGAGGCGGAACGCATATTCAGAAGGCTGGACGATCCGCCCGTATTGCTTGAGGAATCGGTGTCGTCGCTTTTGTCGTTGGAGCTGGAACTGGAGACGGTCCGAACGGCGAAGCGGGCCTCCGTTACATATTGATCCGAGGCAATGAAGGCGTAGTAGATCGAGCTCGCCAGGAAGGGCAGGATCACGAGCAGAAGAAAGCTGATCAATCTCAGTGGCGGTTTGCCGCCGGATTGTGTTTTCGGTTGCGGCGCATCATGCACCGGTATGTATTCGACTTCCTCGACATCGGTGCGTTCGCGTTGCTTGGGCATCCTGCGCCGAAACAAGGATGGCAAAACATGCCGGCTTGTTTTTACCCGCGGATATTCCTGAACGATCGCGTCTTCAATGACTGGTTTTGGCATGTGGGTTTTTAATCGTTTGCGGCAAGTCAGGAGCTTTCGGTTTCATCGCCTCACGCACATAGTGATCGAAAATCAAATCCTCTTCGAGCATAAGTTCGGCAATATGCAATGAACGCAGCCGCGTCGCAATGTTTTCAAGAGCACTGTGCCTGGGGGTCAGCGGAAAATCGTCAACCGAAATCCCCAGCAACTCGCCGACGGCTTGCTGAAAATAGAAGCTGTCCGTATCGAAGCCGACAACGGCAAAGCGCGATAGAAGGTCGATAGCGGTGGCGACATCGCTGCGCGTAACGGTTTGCTCCGGTATCGTCGTGGCCAATTGCCGCGTGATCGGCGACACCAGAACGTTTCTGACATTCTGAGGCGCCTTCTTCAGCGCCATCTTGAGGGAGGCTTCGCTTTCCAGGTTGACCTCGGCGAGATGTTCGGCGGCAGGCGCCAGAATGATCTTGTCCCGGTCGCCGAAGAAGGAAATCTGAGTTTTCGCCATTCGCTTCAGAAGGAATATCCGCAGAGCCAGTTCATAATAAGGGTCCGTAAGCAGCACGATGACCTTGAAACCCTTGTCGAGGAATTCCTCATAATTGCGCATCAGCAGCCGGCCGCTAATATAGATCGACCGGATGGCGTTTAGATGAAAGGCTTGCAAGGCCGTTTCATGGCCGAAGCGTTCGACGGATGAAAGCTCATACTGAAAATGGCGGCCACAGTGGTAATCGAACTTGACCATCGGCAACAGCTGAGTCTCAAGCCGCAGCACCTTCAAGGGAACTATGTTCGGCGTCTGGGGCCGCCGGTAGATCAATAGTCCGGATTTGGCATCGTGAATCATCAGCGACGTGCGTTTCGCCAGATCCGGAATGACCGTCGTGTCGAGTTTGAAGCCGACAAGACCGTCTTCATGCCTTCCCGAATCGATGACTGCCTGTTTGACCTGATTACACGGGAGCACCATCAGATCGCCGTCGGCATCCGATACCCTGATTTGCGGCTTGTCGGAAAAGCCGTCGGGGATGAGATAGCCCTCGAGCACATTGCCGCGATCGTATTCGAGGTTAAAAAGCACGGATATCCTCCGGCGCTTTCACCCCACTGGGGCGAGATCCGGGGAGGTGTTTGCCGCGCGCGGGGCCATGAGCCGCGTGATGCTCGCCGACATTGCAAATATCGAGTTCCGACATTCGAGCCCCGTCAGGTATTTGCAGGCGCTTTTCGCGCCAGCAGCGAAAAGCTGGGGCCGCCGGGATGATTGAGATCTTCATCTCGGATGGTGATCTCGTCAAAGCCGAATTCGCGCAAAAGTGTCAATATGTCGTCTCTGTGCATCCAGAAGTGCCGGTCCTTCATGCCGCCGCAGAAGGAGGCGTTGGCATTGGCATGATGATAGCTGCGCTCGTAATAGCGTACCGGAATGTCGTTTATCATTTTCGTTTCGACTTTGCCACTGAACGGCAGCCGCCGCACGTCGTCCGCAGGCATTGCCTCCTCCAGAACGAAATGCGTCCAGATGAAAACGGCATTGCAGCGCTTCGCCAGCAAGCGAAGAAACTCGCCAGGATCAGGCATATGATACAGGACGCCGGATGCAAGCGCAAAGTCGTAGACTTCCTCATGCTCGGTCAGCCATGCCTGGATATCGCCCAGCATGAAAGCGGCCGTGTCGATATTCAGGATCTGCTTGGTAATCAGGCACCTTAAAAAACAGAGGCGGTTCGCCTCGATCGAATCTATTCGCGCCGGCCGCTGGCCGTTCAGCATATGAGTGTGCATTCCCTCCAGCGGGCCGACTTCGAGAACGGCCTTGCCTTTTATCGATCCGAAGGTTTGCAATGCCCAGGCTATGCGGTCGTCCGCATAGAGAGGCAGCTTGCCGGCGGTGAGCTTGAGCGCCGGCGGAAAAGCGCAGTTCCATCCCTGAAGGGCATCGACGGCATTCTGATGGGCTGGCTTGGCTTGCTCGTACTGATCGAATATCTCCAGGGAGTTTTTCGATGCCTTCTTTGGGGAACGTCTTGAAAAACCGAGCATTAATATACAACCTTCATTGCCGTCGGCCTGATGCCGATCTGAAGAGACTGCCGGATCGGCTTCGAATGGAAGGGCAATACCAGCTTTCCATCGTTTCCTGCCTCGAAAGTACATTCCGGAGCAAGCTTGCGTAATTCATGAACACCCGCGGGCAATCCACAATCGCCAAGGTTGTGGGCTGCTTCTGCAATTCCCATCGGCATTACGCCAAAGGCGGTGGGCCTGCAAACTTTGATCATTGCGGTCGGTCATCTCTGCAGACGTTGCGGGTTCGCATCCGGTCCTTTTACAGTCAATAGCAATCATATGAAAAGCGGGACAAGTGCGAATCAAAGGAGCGTGTTTTCCCCGGTCGGGCGGATTTCCATTGTCGTCATTACTTAATGACTCCTTTTTATCATTCAGAAAATTTTAATTTTAAATCTTCAAAGAATATCCCTGTAAATTGTCATCGACACCTTTGGGATTTATACCCCATACGATCGGACGTTCTTTGATCTCCAGGTGTGATCGGATGACCGCAACCGATTTTTTTGATTGTATTCCCGGTATATGGGCTTGTTGACGCGTCCCCATTATGCTTTTCAAAGCGTCGCTGGATTTGATGCATTCCATGTCGGGCGTATGCCCATCAGGTATCGCGGCAGCTGATAGGTTTGAGGTTTTGCAATTGATTCGTATTGGCGCCGTGTTGTTTTGCGTGGTTCTGACGGGATGTAACTCGGTCTCGAGCGAGGGGCCGTTGGCTGGGAGCATCGAGAGCGATGCGGGACAGTCCAGCGCCGAGCTTGGTCGTCGCAATGCCGCGGTTTTCGATATTGTCGACATAGACAGCCATAGCGCGCGTCTCGTTTCCGATTATGTTTCCTCCACGCTCAATCGCCGCTTCGGCATGGGCGGCGGCGTCGGGCCCGTCGTGATCGGCGTCGGCGATGCGCTGAAGGTCACGATTTTCGAAGCGGGTGTCGACGGCCTGTTCTCGACGGCGCAGTCGAAGCAGGTGTCGATGGATATCGTCGTGCAGCCGAACGGCACGGCGGCGATCCCCTATGCCGGCTCGGTGCGCTTTGCCGGCAAGACGCTCGATCAGGCGCGCCAGGCGATCCTTGCGGCTCTGGCGACCAAGGCCGTCGAGCCGGATGTCATCGTCACGAGCACGGGCGCGCCGTCGCGCACCATCACCGTTTCCGGCGCGGTCGGGCGTCCTTCCATGGTGCCGCTGGACCTGACCAGCAAGAAGATAACCGAGGTGATCGCCGAGGCCGGCGGCCCGGTGACGCAGCCTTACGAAACCTATGTCACGCTGGTTCGCGGCAACAGGACCGGAACGGTTCTGCTGAAATCGATCATCGAGCACCCTTCGGAGGACATCTATGTCCGTCCGGGCGACCAGATTTTCCTGGTGCGCGATCCGAGAACCTTCACCTTGCTCGGTTCCGTTCGCGGAAGCGGCCGCATCGAGTTCGGCGCCAACGATCTCAACCTGCTCGAGGCAGTTGCGCTGGGCCATGGCGCGGTCGACGCGGCAAGCAATGCCACGGGCTTCTTCCTGTTCCGGTACGAAGAGCCGGAAATCGCCCGGAGCCTGCTTGGCCCGGCCCGCTTCCAGGAACTGCTGCGCAAGGGGATGGCGGCGGATGCCAAGGGACGCTATCCGATCGTCTATCGCTTTGACATGTCCAGGCCCGACAGCCTGATCGTCGGGCAGACGTTCCCGGTCAAGAGCCGCGACGTCATCTATGTCTCGCGCCATCCTTCCGTCGATATCCGCAAGTTCCTCAGCCTCATCGGAACCCCGCTCGGCATCGCCTCACAGGGCGCGGCTACGGCG
>UBYA01000045.1 GCA_900469615.1 Hyphomicrobiales bacterium
CTGGAAAGCGTTCCATCGAAAGTGATGTAGGTCTGAATCAAGCCCTGTATGAGAATTCCGATGAGTGTTCCTCCGACGAACCCCGCTCCTCCCGTCAGCAACGTTCCGCCGATCACCACGGCAGCGATCGCATCAAGCTCGACACCAACCGTGGCCAGCGAATATCCGGCCGATGTATAGAGCGAAAAAACGATTCCGGATAGACCGGCAAGAAAGCCCGACAGCGCATAGATCCGGATCGTCGTGCGGCCAACGGGCACGCCCATCAGCTCCGCAGTCTGCACGCCGCCCCCCAGCGCATAGACGTTCGCGCCGAACCGCGTGCGTTGCGCCAGCAAAATGCCGCCGGCAAAGACGAGAAGCATGATGCCGCCGATCAGCGTCAGCCGACCGCCACCCGGCATCAGCCAATAGAGATCGTTGAGCCTGGAATAGAAATCGTGCTCGATCGGGATACTGTCGATCGACAGCACGAAAGCGATGCCGCGGGCCAGGAACATGCCGGCGAGCGTCACGATGAAGGGCGGCATGCTGAGATAGTGGATGATCGCACCCATGCCGGCGCCGAAGAGCGTGGTGACTATCAGCACCAGCACAAAGGCGATCAGCGGATGGATCGAGGTATCCCGCAGGATGACTGCCAGGAAAACGCCGGTAAAGGCGATGACCGATCCGATCGACAGATCGATGCCGCCGGAGATGATCACGAACGTCATTCCGACAGCCGCAATTCCCAGAAAAGCATTGTCGGTCAACAGATTACCGATCACTCGCGTTGACAGCATATTCGGATACTGCGTCACGCAGCCGGCATAGGCCAGGATGAAGATGACGATCGTCGCAAGCAGCGGAAGATATTTCGAATTCACTTTGCCTGCTCCTTTTGCACCATCTGCCCGTCGCCCCGGCTGCGCTGGAGGAATGTCGTCGCGGACCGCATCGCAGGGGATTGAATGACAAGAATGACGATGACGATCACCGCCTTGATCACCAGATTGAACTCCGGCGGGAAGCCCGAGAGCAGGATGCCTGTGTTGACTGATTGAATGATCATCGCGCCGATCAGCGAGCCGACGATACTGAAGCGGCCGCCGAGCAGTGAGTTGCCGCCGACGACTACGGCGAGGATCGCGTCGAGCTCAAGCCACAGGCCGGCATTGTTGGCGTCGGCGCCCTTGATGTCGGCCGAAATGATGATGCCGGCGATGGAGGCGCAAAGCCCGCTCAAGACATAAGCTGCCACGAGCAGGACCGGGGTCCGGATGCCGGAAAGCGTACTCGCCCGCCGATTGATGCCGATTGCTTCGACGAGCATGCCAAGCGCCGAGCGCCGGACGAGAAGGATCACGACGAGAGCAACGACGAGCCAGATCACCACGGGCATGGGCAACGCCGCAAAGGATCCGCTTCCAAGGAAGGTGAGCCCGTCATTGTTGAAAGTGAGGATCGTACCTTCGGTGATCAATTGCGCAATGCCGCGGCCGGCCACCATCAGCACCAGCGTCGCGATGATCGGCTGGATATCGAGCATGGCGACGAGGATGCCATTCCAGAATCCGCAGGCCAGTCCGACGCCGATCGTCAGCAATAGCGTATAGGCCAGCGAATAGCCCGCAACGATCGACGCAGCCGCCACGGCGCCGCAGATTGCGATGACCGCACCGACCGAGAGATCGATCCCCTTGGTGGCGATAACCAGCGTCATGCCGATGGACAGGAGCGCCACCGGCGCGCCGCGGTTGAGCACGTCCACGAGGCTTCCGTACAGTCTCCCGTTTTGAATCTCCAGATGAAAGAAATGCGGGAACATAAGGTAATTCAGCGCGAGGATGGCCGCGAGCGCGATCAGCTGCGGCATCAGGCGAAGCAGGGATGCCCTGATTTGCGAGTTCATGGATTCTCCTGCTTCTTTTGAGCCGTGGCGATGGCCTCGACGATATTTCCGGCCGTTATCTCGTCGCCGGCCAACTCGGCGATGTGTTCGCGATCGCGCAGGACGATGACGCGTGAACTATACGCGACAAGCTCCTCGAGTTCCGACGAGATGACCACCAGGGACATTCCCTGGGCGCAAAGGTCGTCGATCAGTCGAATGATTTCCGCATGGGCGCCGACATCGATGCCGCGGGTCGGCTCGTCCAGGATCAGGAAGCTCGGATTGGTGGCCAGCCATCGCGCGAGGATGGCCTTCTGCTGATTGCCGCCCGAAAGAAGCCGGATGGGCTTTTCCCGGTCGGTCGTGCGGATATCCAGTGCCTTGATGTAGCGATCGGCGATAGCGTTCTGCTCGCTGCGCGCAAGGGGTTTGGCCCAACCACGCCGCGCCTGCAGCGCCATGATGATATTCTCTCGAATGGAAAGATCGCCGATAATGCCATCGGTCTTTCGGTCTTCCGGGCAAAAGCCGAAGCCGCTCTTGATCGCGGCACGCGGGCTGGAAAGCGTGATGGTATCGCCTTCTATCGTCGCTTCCCCGCTGTCGGCCCGTTCGACACCGAACAGCAATTCGGCGGTTTCCGTGCGTCCGGACCCAAGCAGGCCGGCAATGCCGACCACCTCGCCGACATGCACATCCATATCGAAAGGCTTGATCTTGCCGCGCTTGCCGAAATTCGTGAACCGATATCTTACCGGACCGCTTTCGGTCTCCTTCTGCTTCGCAGTGCTTTCCGTCTGTGAGAGTTCGCGGCCAAGCATCATGGCGATCAGGGTCTGCCGCGGGAGGCCGTTCGCGTCGCGGGTGCCGACCAGGCGACCGTTGCGAAGAACGGTGATGCGGTCGCAGATCTCGTAAACCTGGTCCAGAAAATGCGTGATGAAGATAATTCCGAGGCCGCGCTGCTTCAATCGCCTGACGATGCCGAACAGCATTTCGACTTCATGGGTATCGAGGCTCGCGGTCGGCTCGTCGAGGATCAGGACCTTACCGGAGAGATCGACGGCACGGGCAATTGCAATCACCTGCTGTATGGCAACCGAGAAGCGGTCGAGCTGGCGGCCGACATCGATGTCCATGCCATACTGCTGCAGCAATTCTCTGGCCATATTGTTCATCGACCTGCTGCTGACCATGCCGAACCGTTGCGGTTGGCGGCCAAGAAAGAGATTTTCCGCGACACTCAGATTGGGCAGCAGGTTTACTTCCTGATAGACGGTTCCGATGCCGAGCTTTTGCGCCGCCAGCGTATCGTGCGGATCGATCTCGGCCCCGTCGAGGACCAGAGTGCCGGCATCGCGGCGATAGGCGCCGGTCATGCATTTGATCAGCGTGGATTTCCCCGCCCCGTTCTCGCCAAGCAGCGCATGCACCTCGCCGCGCATCAATGTGAAATCGACATGATCGAGAGCGGTCGAACCGGGAAAGTATTTACAAAAGCCTGTCGCTGTTAGAAGTCGCTCGACGTCGTGAGCCATGAAGCGCGAATGTCCCTGCATTGAGCCAATGGGCGAAAACAATTGCCAGCGCATTTTGGTGATGCGCCGGCAATCCCGCACGAGAGTCGCACCGGCGGCGTTGCCGGGCCGGTGCGATCGGCGTTCGTCTTAGTAGCCAAGGTCCTTCTTCTGCTCGTAGACCTTCTGCGGGTCATCGGCCTGGGTATAGAGCTTGGACTCGGTCTGGATCCACTTCGGCGGCTCCTTCTTGGTCTTCAGATAAGCGTCGAGCGCATCGAAGGCGGGGCCGGCCATGTTCGGCGTCAGCTCCACCGTCGCATTCGCCTCGCCGGCGGCCATGGCCTTGAAGAGATCCGGAACGGAGTCGACGGAAACGGTCAGAATATCCTTGCCCGGCTTCAGCCCTGCTTCCTTGATCGCCTGGATGGCGCCGACGGCCATGTCGTCATTGTGGGCGTAGAGCGCGCAGATGTTCTTGCCGCCGTTCTCGGCCTTGAGGAAGCTTTCCATGACTTCCTTGCCCTTGGCGCGGGTGAAGTCGCCGGTCTGGCTGCGAACGATCTTCAGATTGTCATGGCCTTTGATGGCTTCCTCGAAGCCCTTCTTGCGCGCGATTGCGGGCGAGGAGCCGGTCGTGCCCTGCAACTCGACGATGTTGCACTTCTTGTCGCCGACCGTTTTAACCAGCCAGTCGCCGGCGACCTTGCCTTCATGGACCTGATCGGAAGTAACTGCGGTCAGATAGAGATCCTGCGGTGCGTTGATCGTGCGATCGAGCAGGATAACCGGGATATTGGCTTCCTTGGCCTCCTTCAGGACAGAATCCCAGCCCGTCTCGACGACCGGTGCCAGCAGGATCGCATCGACGCCCTGAGCGATGAAGGAGCGGATAGCCTTGATCTGGTTTTCCTGCTTCTGCTGGGCGTCAGCGAATTTGAGATCGATGCCGCGCTTTGACGCTTCCTGTTTCGTCAGCGTCGTCTCGGCGGCGCGCCAGCCCGACTCCGAACCAATCTGTGAGAAGCCAACGACGAGTTGCTTCGCGGATGCGGACGTAAACATGCAGGCAGCAAGAATCGTGGCACTGATCAGTGCAGTCTTAAACTTCATGATTTCCTCCCAAAGGCCATCTCGTTCGGCCTGCGGAGCAAAAAATCATATAGTAATACTTTTGTAAATCAGTAATCGTTGATGCAGCGCAGCAAACCTATGTGGCCATCGCGAACAACCTCCGGATAGCGCGCCTTCTGGCGCTGCGGGAGCGGCGTTGCGGCCGTGCACGAGGCTCAGGCAGAGGTCTTTGGTTGACGGGATTCCGGTGAGTGAAAGGCAGGGATGCGAAAACATCCTTGCGGCTGTCGGGGCGGCCGCGATCGAGCTGGCGGCTTGTCGCGCCATCCGGATTCACATGGTCAATTCGGGCGAAGCAGCAATCGTGAAAATCGAGAGGATGCCGGGATCGACGGTATTCCCGCGAGCCATGCCGCCATCCCTCGGCGGTTCGGGAACATTGCCGGCGTCATAGACGGTATCGATGTTTTCTCGATGCCAGGGAAAGCGGCGCTGCACGGCAGGAGCTGTCTTTACGGCTTCATTTGAAAGGGCATGCGAGGAACGCGGCCGTTTGCTCTGAACGCGATGACAGGGCCGCAAGATTTGGATGAGCTTCGGGGTCCAGGCTTTCGGGTAGCATTTCCCGAGTGAAGCGAAAGGCGACGGCTGTGGTAATGTCGGCCTGAAGGGCCGATTCACCGCAAAGCCAGGGACCGGCGGCCTGCGCTTCTTCCTCCAGCAGGCGGTAGGCCGCACCGAGCTGTCCATGCACGCGGGCAAGCCAAGGCTGATGCCGTTTTTCTTCCGGGCGGAGATTGTTTTCATAGACGATCTGAACGGTCTTTTCACACGCTGCCAGAGCCAGGCCGACAATCCTCTGGGCGCGCGTGAAAAGGTGCGCCTCCTCGGGCACAAGCCGCCGCTCGGCGGGAGCAAGCCGTTCCGCATATTCGAGGATCAACGTCGAATCCAATAAGACAATCCCGTCGTCCGTCACCAGAGTTGGTGCTTTCACCACCGGATTGATCGCGGCGAAAACATCGTAGGTCGAGAAGACCGACAAGGATTCATGCTCGAACGGCAGGCCGAGGACGTTGAGGGAGATGGCCACCCGGCGAACATAGGGAGAGTCGTACATTCCAATCAGCTTCATGTTCATTTCCTTGCAACGCGTTTTGGCGGGAGCTTACCGCGGCGGCGGCATCTTGCTAGTGGCAGGAAATGCCACTATCGAAAGGATCATGACAAAAACATCTGGCCCTCTTGTCGCGATCCTTGTCTATGACGGGCTTTGCACCTTCGAGTTCGGGTGCGCATTTGAGGTCTTCGGGTTAACGCGACCGGAGATGGGGCCGAACTGGTATCGCTGCGTGACGGTAGCCGCAGAATCCGGTGTGCTGCGAGCAGCAGGCGGCTTATTTGTCGAGGCAAGCCAAAGCCTGCCTGCACTCATGGAGGCGGATACGATCATCCTGCCGGGTTGGCGCGGCCCCGATGCACGGGCGCCGGCGCCGCTTGTGCAGGCGCTGCGCGCCGCCAACGGTGCAGGAAAAAGGATTGTTGCCATTTGTGGCGGGGCTTTCGTGTTGGCTCAGGCCGGGCTTCTCGAAGGGCGGCGCGCAACCACCCATTGGCACCATCTGCAAAAGTTGGCGGATCGTTATCCGGGCGTCGGCGTCGATCCGCAGGCGCTCTATATCGACGCGGGGGATATCCTGACTTCGGCGGGAAGCGCAGCGGGGCTTGATCTGTGCTTGCATGTCGTGCGGCTGGATTTCGGCGCCAAGGTTGCCAACAGCGTGGCGCGCCGGCTGGTCATTTCCGCGCATCGCGATGGCGGACAGGCTCAATTCGTGGAACGCGCCATTCCCTTGCCCGCCGGTACGCACGTCGGAGGGGTGATGGATCGAATCCGGGAGCGCTTGTCAGACGATTGGACGGTGGACCGGATGGCGGCCGTGGCGCATGTCAGCCCTCGCAGCCTGCACAGGCACTTCCACAAGATGACCGGTATGGCTCCGGGAGAATGGCTGCAGCATGAACGGCTGTCCGCCGCGCGGGATCTGCTGGAAGAGACGACGCTTTCCGTCAAGGCGATAGCCGCCCGGGTAGGATTGCGGTCCGACGTCAATTTCCGGCAAGTCTTTCGTCAGGCAACGGGGTTGACACCCACAGACTATCGAAACCGGTTTCATACGAGGGAGACGGCTTCGACACGCCTTACCATTCAGGGCTGACGACCGCACAAGCCCAGCTGCATGCGACCATCCGATTTCGCCAGTCGCCGCCTTTCTTCGTCATGGTTCCATGCGGCTGATGGATCGCCGATATCGCTGCCGGCAGCTTTGGCAGGAACTCTTCCCACATCCGGTTTTCCGGACCGAGAGCGGTGGCGGCTCTGCCGAAACAAGAACCGCCGCCCTGTCGCGGCGATCCTGTTCTTCGGTAATGCCAGGCTCCCGTCGGTCAGTCTTCCCAGACGCAGCCCTTCGCCCGCATCATCGCGTAGCGGTCTTCGATGTCCATTTTCCCCTGGCGGTGAAGTGCCATCATGTGGTTTTCGTGCCGGTCTCGCTCTTCGCAGGCGGCAATCAGCTTTGCGATGTCTTTCTCGCGGACGACGACGACGCCATCGTCATCGGCGGAAATTATGTCTCCGGGCGTAATGAGCTCTCCGCCCACCACGACGGGATGGTTGACGGTGCCGAGGGTGTCCTTCGAGGTTCCTTTCATGCACAGGCCGAGCGAGAAGACCGGAAAACCGATCTCGCGCAACCCACGGCCGTCGCGCACGCCGGCGTTGATGACCAGGCCGGCAATGCCGCGGCCGATGCAGGCGGCGGCGAGAACGTCGCCGAAGCCGCCTTGGTTCGGATTGTCGCCGCCATCGACGACGAGAACATCCCCGGGCTTGGCAAGGTTGATCGCTTCGAAGATCATCAGATTGTCGCCGATATGGCAACCGGCGGTGATCGCCGGGCCGCAAACCCTCAGTCCGGGCTTGATCGGCTTGATTCTGCAATCGAGCGCTCCCAGCTTGCCTTGCGCTTCGTGAATCGTGGCGGGACTGAAGCTGCTCAGAGCTTCGACATCGGATTTCGAGGGACGCTCGAAACTGCGGCGGACATGCGGCATGGACATTTACCTTTCGGCTTCTTTGTGGATCGGGATAAAAATCGGTGGGCTGCGGCTCAACCGGTCTTGCCGGATGCGGGGAACGGCTGTGCAAGGCCCGCATCCTCGGGGTTCAATTGCGCGGCGACGATCGGGCCGGTTGGAACGAACCAATAGATCGCGGCCGATACCACCGAGATCGATGCGCCGATGATCAGCGGCATCGAGAAGGACCCCGTGGCTTCCACCGCAAGGCCGGTGACGGCCGGGGCGATTGCACCGCCGATATAGCCGAAGCAGTTCTGGATTCCGCCGAACGATGCCAGGCAGTTCTCAGGCACGGCGTTGGCCGCGACAAGCCATGAGCATGTCCCGGAAAGCTGGCTGAAGAACATCGCGCAACTGATCCAGACGGTGGCCATCACGACATCGCTCGATTGGGCCGTCAGCACGGTAAAGCCCGCCAGCCCGAGCAGTCCGGCAATGAATACCAGCCGGCCGCTATCCATCGCGGAGATATTGAAACGGGCGATGACATCGGCGATCCAGCCGGCAAAGAGACTGCCGACCGTGGCGCATGCAAAGGGTATGGCGACGAGAAGCCCGGTCTTGCCGATGCTCATATGATAGGTCATCTCAAGGTAGGCGGGCAGCCATGTCGCATAGATGCCCGACATATAGGATGTGCCGAAAACACCGAGGAACAGACCCCAGCTCGTGCGGAAGCCAAACAGCTTGCGCCATAGGCTGAAGGTCATGCTCTCGCCGCCGGACACCGGGTCGCCTTCCGTCAGGATGGCGCGCTCTTCCGGTAAAAGGGATACATCTTCCGGCTCGCGGTACGTCAGAAACCGGACAAGCGCGCTGATGAAGCCGACGCCGCCCATGAGGATGAACATCCATCGCCAGCCGGCCAGCACCATCAGGGCGGTCAGGACAGGCGCGGCGATAGCTTGGCCGAAATGGTTGGCGCCCGTGAAAATTCCCATGGCCGTTCCGCGCTGGCGAATGCCGAACCATCGCTTTATGACTTTCGTGCCCGCCGGCATGCTCGGCCCCTCGCCGATGCCGAGGAGAAAGCGCAATATCCAGAGCTGGGACATTCCGGTCGCCAGGCCGGACACGCATTGTGCCAGGGACCAAAGCGTGACTCCGGCCCCGAGCAGACGGCGTGGCCCCAGCCGATCGATGATTAGTCCCAGGGGAAGCTGGGCCAGCGCATATGTGAGCGGGAAAGCCGACAGCAGGAAACCCATCTGCGGCAATGAAATACCCAGATCCTCCCGAATGAGCGGATTCGCGATGGAGATCGTCGCCCGGTCCATATAATTTATCATGCCAATGACGGCGAGCTGCGACACGATTCCAAGCTGGATGGATCGCAGGCGTGCGGATGACCGCCCATCGCTCATGGTTTTGTTCCTCCCTCTGCCTGTAGCACTCGGCGAAACCCTCCAGTTGTCGCCTTGCCCCGCATGTTCAAACGGCGCGTGAGGGAAAACAAATACGGATTCTTGAAGCAAACTATAAAAAAGTTGTATAGCTCGGCTGCGCGCCGCGCTTCGGGTCTTCGTCTTGACGCATGCCGTCATTGCGAAACCGCCGCACATTTTCGCGCGGTATGCTTCAACGGGATTCTTGATGCTGGATCTTCATCGACTGAGATATTTCGTCGCCGTCATGGACTGCGGATCGATTTCCGCCGCCTCCAAGCGCGTCAATGCCGCCCAGCCGGCGCTCAGCTACCACATGAGCGAACTTGAACGCCTGACGGGCCTCAAGCTTTTCGATCGGCTGCCGCGCGGGATTTCTCCGACCCTCGACGGTTTGTTTCTCCTGGAGCACGCAAGAAGCCTTTTACAGGCCGTCGACCATGTCGAGCAGGCAATTTCGGCAAGAAGCCACAGGTCAGTTCAAGCGCGTGTCAGATTGGGAATGATCCCGTCTCTGGCCGCGACCTACGCCCCCGAGATCATAGCCGCCTGGTCCCGGGCTTTTCCTCAAAGCGAGCTGCATGTATTCGAGGCTCGAACGGCCGACTGCAGCCGGATGCTTGCTCAATCCGAACTCGATATAGCGATCCATGTCGGTACGGGAAAAGAAGATGCTTCCTGCGTATTGTTTACCGAGAAACTCTACCTCATCTCGGGAAAGCCTCTTCCCCAAGCCATCGGCAATGCCATGCCGCTTGAGGCGCTTTCCGGCATAGACCTGATCTTGCCGGCAAAGAGCAATCCGATAAGGGTGGTGATAGACAAGGCATTCAGGGCCAGGCGAATAAATCCGAACATCCTTATGGAAATCGACGGGCAGGATACCGTAAAGAGGGCAGTCGAAGAGGGCATCGCGGCTTCGATCATGTCCTGGAACGGCGTGAGAAAGGAATGCAACAGCAATATGCTGCTGGCATATGCGATAACGGAACCCGATATTCATCGGTCTATCGTTCTGTCGACCGCAAGCCAGTTCGATCAGCGGCTTGTCGGGCAATTGAAGGACATAATGCGGAATATTGTGAATGTTGACAGGGAATAGCGTCGATCTCGAAGGCGGCGCGAGGCGGAGGAAGATTGCTTGCCGTTGCCGCAAACGATGCATGAGGCACGCCGATGTCGTCTGAACCCGCGCAGCCAGGCGACCGGCCATCTATTACCGAGCGCTTGATGTTCGCCGTTCCCGCGGCGCTCTTTTATGGAACGATCCTCTACTTCCTGATCTGGATGCCTTCAGGGGAGAGCCTCCCCTTCCTGTCGGGCCTCGTTCTCTTTCCCATGGCGATCACCGGCACCGCGACGATTTTGGCCGATCCGCGCGGAGAAGGAAGCCTGTGGCGCCACATCAAGATCGGCTGGATCTGCATCACGCTCTTTATCGTGCTGTCAATGGTGCTCATGAGGGAGGCTGGCATCTGCGTCGTGATGGCCGCACCGTTCTTTTATGTCGGCTCGGCGTTGGGGTCCCTGATTTCCAGGCTGTTGCTCCGCAAGCTGCGATCGCGATCGATTGCGTCATGCCTCGTCATTCTTCCGCTTGTCGGCCTCCCTGCGGAGCCGCTTGTTCCGGCCCCCGAGCATGAAGGCCAGGTTCAGACCGTCATCGATATCGATGCGCCGCCGGAAATCGTCTGGAAAAACACCGTCGAAATTCCCGATGTCTCTTCCCGCGAGCTGCAATGGACTTTCAGCCACAATGTCGTCGGCGTTCCCAAGCCGGTCGATGCGCGGCTGGAGGGGCAAGGTATCGGGGCCATCCGTCATCTGCGCTGGACACGAGGGGTGACGTTCGAGGAAATCGTGACTGGTTGGCAGTCTGACCGATATCTTTCGTGGAATTTCCGGTTCGGGCCGCATTCCATCCCCGAGGCGGTTGAGGGGCATATCAAGGTCGACAGCTCCTATCTGAAGCTGGCCGGTGGCGACTATCGCCTGGACCCTTTGCCCAATGGCGGGACACGGCTGACCTTGACTACCCGATACGTCATCGCGACGCCGATCAACAGCTATTGCGATTGGTGGGGACGCATCTTCCTGAACGATTTTCACGGCACGGTGTTGAACGTCATCCGCCATCGCGCCGAAGCCGAGGCGAAGGGATCGGGCGCGGCGGTCTCGGCTCTGAATCTCATTCACGATCCGGTAGCCGACAGCCCGACCGGCCAACCAATTGCGATGTGATCATGTCGCCGGCGACTGATTTCCCGCAAATGAAGCCGCGCCGCAGTCTCCGACGGCGGTGCTCCTGCGATAGCGAGCGGACCCGGAACCGGAAAAGTTCCACTTAGAGGTCGCTCTCATAGATCAGCCAAGAGGGGCATTGTGTCCGGAAGAGAGCGATAGGCCAGGGCGGATGCGCGGATCACTTCCTACCCGCGCGGGCTTTGCCCGGCGCCCCTCCAGGCGCATCGAGCCGCCGAGTCCACACCTCGATACGGCCGGCGGGATCGGCCTCGGGTGCTTTTCAGGGGTGCTGTTGCACGCTCAATCCGCCATCGATGGTGAGGCAGGTCGCGTTCATGAAGGGGCATTCGTCGGAAATCATGAAGACTGCGGCAAGCGCGATCTCTTCAGGCGAGGCGATACGGCCACCGGGATGCAGCTTCATCGTCTCTGCCTTTGCCGCTTCCGGATCCGGAAAGCTATTCCAGTAGTCGATTACTTTTTGCGTTGCCACATAGCCGGGGGCCAATGCATTCACTCTGACGCCTCTGGCCGCATATTCCAAGCCCAGCGATTTCGTCATGCCAAGCAGCGCATGCTTGGCAAGCGGGTAGGGGAAGGTGTGCGGAATGATGGTGAATGCGTGTGTCGAGGCGATGTTGAGAATGGCACCGCCGCCTTGCTCGATAAGGCCGGGAAGAACCGCCTTGCAGCAGTTCCACGCACCCTTGAGGTTGATGTCGAAACAGCGCTGCCAGTCAGCGTCGGAAGTTGCCAGCGGCTCGGCGAAGACATTCACACCGGCATTGTTGATCAGCGCATTCAAAGGGCCGAGTTCGTCACCGGCCCGGCGAACGGCGGAGGCGACCTGCGCCGCGTCAACAATATCGACGATCTGATGGCCGATATTGGCACCTCCAGCCTTCAGCGTCTCGGCTTCGTGAGCCAGCCTCTCGCCGTCGATGTCGACGAGAAAGAGGCTGGCGCCTTCGGCGACGCAAGCCTTCGCTATCGCGAGGCCTATGCCCTGCGCCGCGCCCGTTACGAGGATGCGCTTGTTGAAAAGACGGTTCACCATGACAATCTCCTACCACTCGGCAACGCTGCCGTCCTCGTGACGCCAGACGGGATTGCGCCAGCGGTGGCCTTCCTTTGCGCGCTCGATGACATAGGCTTCGTCCACCTCGATGCCGAGGCCGGGACCCTGCGGGATCGAGACGAAGCCGTCGGCATAGCGGAACACCTCCTTGTTGGAGATGTAGTCCAGAATATCGTTGCCCTTGTTGTAGTGGATGCCGAGGCTCTGTTC
>UBYA01000009.1 GCA_900469615.1 Hyphomicrobiales bacterium
CAAGTACGCAGGCACCAACCTCGATCGTTCGGCTTGCCCGGCTGATCGTCCGGCGCTGTGCGGCTGGGGCGACTGGGCTGTCTGGGGCGGCGTTGGCGTTCCGGTCAACGACAAGCTGAAGTGGAACCTCCAGCTCGCCTACACCGACTCGAAGATCTTTGCCGCTACCACCAACGTCAAGTGGAACCCGGTCAAGAACCTCCTCATCGAGCCGGAAGTTTCCTACACCAACTTCGATTCTGTGAACCAGGATCAGTGGGCTGGCATCCTGCGCTTCGAGCGTAGCTTCTAATCTGGAATTACCCGGCTCCGTGCCGGGTAAGGGAAGCCTGGCGTTCCAATCCGTCGGGCTTCTTTCATCGATCGGTTGACCTCCGATCAAAGTAAAGGATCCGGCTTTCCCTCCGGATCCTTTTTTTATTTCCGGAAGAGTCGCAGCCAAGCGTGCTCGCCGCTTTTCCGGCGAGCCGGCTCGATTCAAATGAATGATGTGGTTTGGCGCTTCGGCGGAGCGTCTGGCTGCTTTGGAGTCCGGGAAAAGTACGCAGCGGTTTTCCATCCGGAATTGCGTGAAGACTAAGGGATGGAGCGTTTTCGCGATCCGAAGAAAAGCGGAAAAGTTCTAGGCCGCCGAAATCGCCATTTCATGCGTTTGTGCCAGCGGGAACCAGGTCTTCAACACCATCTTGATGAACATCTGTCCGCAGGGAACGAGCTGGAAATTGCCCCGGTCGAGCGTCCATTCGCTGATCAAGCCTCCGATGACGGCGGTCAGTGCGGACGCGGCCGTATCTGGCGTCCAGGGCGCCGGCAATTTCGTCTTCTTGTCCATCAGGGTGAAAATGCGTTCAAAGTGCTCGTGCATGTCGTGCCGGAAGGAACTGGCGCGGCTTGTCGTGCCGTCGCAGAATGCCATGTCGAGATGCATCATCACCTTGAGCATGCTGCGCTTGCGCGGATCGCCTTGAACATCGTCGAATATCGACGCTATCGTATCCGCTATGAGATCGAGGGGATTGGGCGGCAGCTCCCTGGACATCCGCTCCGCCAGCTCCTGAAACGGCTGCTGGGCCTCGTCGCGAATGGCGAACATCAGCCCCTGCTTGTTCTTGAAATGCCAGTGCACCGCCCCCCGCGTGACACCGGCGGCCGCGGCTATCTCCTCCAGGCTGACATTCTCATAGCCCTTGTCGAGAAACAGAGCCTTTGCAGAGTGCAAAATCTCGCTTCTCGTTTCCGCCGCCTCCTCCTTAGTGCGCCTCATTCACATCTCCACAGAAACCGATTCTCAAGCTGCGCCCCTCTTTTTTTTTCTTGTCCATCCATGCCGCTCGCCGCCGGACCCCTTGCATCGGCGATGTTCAGCAAAATGGCGATACTTATATACTCCCTAAAAATCGAGGAAGGAAATCGCAACCGACTGTATTCTGTCAAGCACTTATAAGCCCCGCGCAAGTTTCCGTGTGCAGTTTCCCCGCGTTGGGAAGTTAAAATCGAAAATGTGCAGATGCCAATGCGGCCATGATGGCGGGATGCATTGGCGAGGTAATCCCGGGTTCCCCGGTTCTGGAAACGACGCTACGATCAAGTTGGGGCGCAAAATGCGTTTGATCTCCGGCGTTCGCAACTCCATCGGCTCATATCGATCATCGAAGTTCTGTTCACGCTTTCACCCGGCACGGCCAGGCGGGCGTCGTATTCAAGTCGCGTACATGTAAACCGCCCGAGTTCCTCTCAACGCTCGTATCCGGAGGCCCCCATGACGAGCATCTCCTCGATCTCATCGAACAATTACTATCAATATCAGTCGTCGCGTTCGACAGCGTCGACGGCGGACGATTCCATCTCCTCACTTCTGTCCGACAGCTCCTGCGGCAATTCTTCCGGCACGAGTTCCTCTTCATCCTCCGACGACTCCTCGCAGATCGCGTCGGCGCAGCAGCTGATCGCACAGTTGATGAACATCATTCTCAACTTGCAGGCCAATAGCGGCAGCGATGCCGACGGCTCGACCTCGGACGACGATTCCACCGATGCCACGGCGGGCACTCAGCAGGCTTCGGCGACCGCCGCTCAAGGCAGCACGCAGAGCGACATGATCAGCGCCATGGATACCAATGGCGACGGCAGCATCAGCCAGGCGGAATTCGTGGCCGCGCGTCCGGCGGATGTCAGCGAAAGCCAGGCAGCGCAACTGTTCCAAAGCTTCGACAAGGACAATACCGGCTCGCTTACCGTGGCGCAGCTCGGCAGTGCCATGCATGCGGATCATGCCGGTCATCATCAGGCGTCCGGCGGCCAACTGACCGACGACGAGCTTTCCAGCGCGTTTTCCTCCATGGATACGGATGGCGACGGCAGCATCAGCCAGGCCGAGTTCGTCGCCGCTCGTCCGGCCGATGTAAGCGAGGATCAGGCGACCGCATTGTTCAACAGTCTCGATACCTCCGGTTCTGGCTCGCTGACACAGAGCCAGTTCGAATCGGCCATGAGAGGACAGCCGGCACAGCAACCGCTCATACCGGACTTTGCCGGCTTCTACACGGCAAATGACCAGGATCAGACGACAAGCGATCTGCTGACGCTCTGATTCGAGACGGGCTTGCGCATTCCGTACGCGACGAGCCGGCAACCCGGACAAGGGCAGTTGGGGCCTCTGCGTCCGGGTAGGCCGGCTCCTTTGTGCCCGGCCGAGGAATGGCTGACGGACTTCGAAGGAAAATCCGAAAATCGTCGATATGGGAGCGACGGAATTGGCGGGATGAACCGTTCAATCCTTGTGAACCTGTATTTGATGTCGAAGGATGATACGCTGCCTGTGATGTTGCGATCCGATGAGCGCCGCTTGCCGGACCTGAACGGGAGGCGAGGCGTCCTTGCCGGAAGCCCGAAGCGGAAGCGCCGTGTCGGTATCGAACGCAACTGGAACGGTGGCGATTGTCGATGAAGTGGGATCGTGCGCCCACGAGTGGCGAACCGGATGAGGAACTGCTCGGCCGTATCGCTGCCGGCGACGCTCCGGCGATGCGTACCATGGTGGCGCGGCAGTTGCCGCGCATCGTGGCGGTGGCAACCCGCATGCTCGGCGATGCGACCGAGGCAGAGGATGTGGCACAGGAAACGTTCCTGCGCGTCTGGCGGAATGCCGGCGGCTGGCGTCAGCGCAACGCCCGCTTCAGTAGCTGGGTGCACCGCGTTGCGATCAATCTTTGCTACGATCGCCTGAGGCGGCGCAAGGACGTTCTTGCCGAGCATCCGCCCGACATCGAATATGAAGGGCCGGCGCCGGACGCGGGGTTGTTGGCCGAGGACGATCCGTCCCGGCGCGTGGAGCGGGCGATGCAGATGATTGCGCCGCGGCAGCGCGAGGCGATTATACTGGTTTACTATCAGGCGTTGTCGAATGCCGAGGCGGCTGAGATCATGGACGTCAGCGTCGATGCATTGGAAAGTCTGCTTGCGCGGGGAAGGCGCTCCTTGCAGCTGCTTTTGTTGAAGGAACAGGGCGATGGTTGAAAATGGCGCGGGTCCGATGAATGCCGAGCGGTTTGAAGCGTTGACGGCTGCCTATGGCGGCGATATCGGCCGATGGCCGCAGGCTGAGCGCGTGGCCGCGCGGGAGTTTGCAAAGGGCCCGGCTGCATCTCGGGCGCTCGCTCTTGCTGCCGATCTGGATGCCTTGCTCGACACCTATGCCGTTAAGCGCGGCAGCGCCGGTCTGGAGGACCGGATTCTGGCGAAACTCGTGCGCCGCGTCACGCTTCGAAAGTGGTTCCGCTTCGGCTCCGCCGGCATCGGCCTTGTGGGCGTCGGCATCGCCGGCGCGCTGGCCGGCAGTATTGCGATTGCCGTGCTGGCGCCAAGCCTGACATCCGACACCTCGGTCGTCTCCGACGGAACCGCAACCATGTTTGGCGATATCGGGCCGGACGCGGGCATAGCTCAGGATAGCCAATGACGGATCGCAGTTTTCGAATAGTGGTCATATCTCTGCTGGTGCTGAACACGTTCCTGATCGGTGCGCTGGCCGGCGGCGGGCTGACATGGATACGCAAGACGCAGGCGCGGGCCGGGATGATGCCGCTGGCCGGCGAGCAATTGCCGTTGGCGCAGAAAAAAGCTCTGCGCGCGGCGCTCAACGAGGCGCGCAAGGACGAGCGCCAGACCATTCTCGAGGCGCAGCAGGCCAAGGTCGATGCCGCCTCCATTCTCGGGCAGCCTATGCTCGACAAGGCGGCGCTTTCGGCGGCGCTGGCAAGGGCGCGTGATGCCGATATCGCCTTGAGGTCGAAGCTGGAACAGCGCGCCGTCGATTTCGCGGCGACGCTCTCCTATGACGAGCGCCGGGCGCTGGCGGAAAGCCTGGTCCGCCGCAGCATGCCCAGGGCCGCCGCCACAAAATGATCACACTTGCCGAGCGACGGATCGAAACCATCCCTGCGTTAAAGGAGCATGTTTGATGCAGGAGTTGGCAAGAACATGGCTCAGCAGTCCAATGATGTCGATGCCGCGCTCGCTCTTTCCCGGTTTGGACTAGGAGCGGACCACAACGGCACCGCCTCGATCGCATCCGATCCGCGCGGCGCGTTGCTGGAAGAGATCGCCGAGCGCTTCGTCCCGGTTCCGGTCGGGCCGCAGCTGCAATCCACCGCCGATCTGCTCGTTTCCCTCTACGCATTCCAAGAGCAGCGCAAGCAAGTCAGGCAGGAGGCGGCAGCCGCTGTCTCCGCCACGCCGCAGGACAAGCAGATGCAAGGCGCGCAGCAGCCGCAGAAATCCGCGGCACAGCCTTCCGGCGCGATGGCGGGGGCGGGACAGCCGGGCAATCAAGCAATGAACGCTCAGCCGGACAATCAGGCCATGGCGACGGCGATCGGCAAGGTCGTCGAGAAACTGGAAAAGCCCGCGATGCCCTATCTCCCGCAGCAGATCCTGCTGGCCGAGGTGGATGCCCGCTTCAACGGCACCATCCGGCAGCCGTTGATCGGCTTCGGCGAGCGTCTTGCCATGTTCTGGGCAAATCATTTTGCGGTCGCCGTCTCGAAGAGCGAGGAGGTTCATGGGGTTGCCGGCGCATTCGAGCGCGAAGCCATCCGTCCCCATGTTTTCGGGCATTTCGCCGATATGCTCCTCGCCGTCGAGACCCATCCGGCCATGCTCGGTTATCTCGACAACCAGCAATCGATCGGGCCGAACTCCAGGGCCAATGCCAACAGGAAACGCGGGCTCAACGAGAATCTTGCCCGCGAGACCCTGGAACTGCACACGCTCGGCGTCAATGGCGGCTACACGCAGGCCGACGTGACCACGCTCGCCAAGATCATCACCGGCTGGACGGTGGCGCGTGCTCAAGGCAAGCTCGGGACACCCGGCACCTTCGTCTTCAATGCGGGCGCCCATGAGCCCGGCGATCAGACGCTCCTCGGCCTTACCTATGCCGACACGGGCGTGGGACAGGGGCGGGAGGCGTTGCGCGATCTTGCCCGCCATCCGGCGACGGCGCAGCACATCGCCACCAAGCTTGTCCGGCATTTCGTCGCCGATACCCCGCCGCCGGCTCTTGTGCAAACTGTCGCTGCGACCTTCAGCAAGACCGACGGTGATCTCTCGGCGGTCTATCGGGCGCTCATCGGTTCCGAAGATGCCTGGAACCCGACGCTCTCGAAAGTTCGCTCGCCGCTGGAGTTCATGACTGCGTTGCTGCGGGCAAGCGGCGAGACGCCGAAGCCGAATGTCATTCTCGGTGTTTTGAACGCCATGGGCCAACCGTTCTGGTCGCCTGCGGGACCCAATGGGTTTGCCGATACCGCCGATGTATGGGCCTCCAGCGAAAGCCTCAGCATGCGCATGGATGTCGCCAACATGATCGCGAATGCGGTGCCGCCGCAGGTCGATCCCCGCCGCTTTGTTTCCGACAGTCTTGGGCCGCTTCTCTCGCAGGAAACGCTGCAGGCGGTATCGCGTGCGGAGACCCGGAAGCAGGGACTGGTGATTGCTTATCTCTCCCCCGAATTTCAAAGGCGCTGACCATGACTTGTGAACTCATGACTCCGACCCGCCGTGCCGTGCTTGGTGCTTCAGGCGCCTTGTTCGCCTGGGCCTTCATTCCGCGCTTCGCCCATGCCGCCGGTGGGCGCGACCCGCGCTTCATCACCATCATCCTGCGCGGCGCGCTCGATGGCTTGACGGCCGTCCCACCCGTTGGCGATCCCGATTATCAGGCATTGCGGCAATCGATCGCCATGACGACCAGCGGTCCGAATGCGGCTCTTGCGCTCGACGGCTTTTTTGCCCTGCATCCGTCGATGCCGAATTTCAACCGGCTTTACCGTGCAGGGCAGGCGGCCGTCGTGCATGCCAGCGCGACCGCCTATCGCGACCGATCGCATTTCGACGGTCAGGACGTGCTGGAATCCGGATATGAACAGCCCGGCCGCGTCGATTCCGGCTGGTTGAACCGGATGCTGGAAAGCTTGCCGAAGGGCGACAAGGTTTCGCCGGGCGTACCGGCGATCCGCGGATTGTCTGTCGGGGCGAACGCGCCGCTGGTCATTCGCGGCAAGGCGCCGGTGCTGGGCTGGTCGCCGTCCAACCTGCCGCCGGTCGACGACGACCTGCCGCCGCGTCTGATGGATCTCTACAATCATACCGATCCGCTATTTGCGAAGATCCTTGCCGAGGGCATCTCAACCGGCAAGATCGCCGCCGGTCTCGATATCAAGGCAAGAGGCGGTCCCGGCGATCCCACCGGCATGGAACTGATGGCGAAAGGGGCGGCACGGCTGCTGGCCCAGGACGATGGTCCCCGGGTCGCCGCACTGGCCTTCGAAGGATGGGATACGCATGCCGGGGAGGTGGATCGGCTCAACAAGCTGCTCGTCGGGCTCGACAAATCATTTGCCGCGTTCCAGCAGGAACTTGGCCCCGCCTGGAAGGATACCGCCATCCTCGTTGCGACGGAATTCGGCCGCACGGCGCAGGTCAACGGGACGCAGGGCACGGATCACGGCACCGGAACGACCGCCTTTCTCGCAGGCGGCGCAATCAAGGGCGGCCGGGTGATCGCCGATTGGCCCGGTCTGAAACAGGCGCAACTGCGCGACGGCCGCGATCTGGCCGCCACGACGGACCTGCGCGCCGTCGTCAAGGGCATTGCTGTCGATCTGCTCGGCGCCTCGCCCGCCGTGCTGACACGCGACGTCTTTCCCGGGTCCGATCATGTCCTGCCGATGAAAGGCTTGATCGCCTGACCGGTTCCGATGGTTCAATGTCATGGCCAATCGGCATAGCCGGATGACAAGGTACTTTCCGCGACCTCGCTCTTGCGGGCGACGTCGCGATAGGCGGCCGGCGAGAAGCCGGTCTTTCTCTTGAAGAAGTGGCTGAAATAGGTGGGGTCGCGAAAACCGAGCCCATCCGAAATCTCCTGTACCGTACGGGCCGAGCGCTCCAGTCGTAACTTTGCCTCTTGCACCACCCGCTCATGCAGCAATTGCACGGGCGAGCGGCCGAGCGCGCTGCGGCAGATGGCGTGCAGCCGGTCGGTGGTTACGCCGAGCTCGCGCGCATAGTCCGTCATCGGCCGGTGCTGCCGAAACCAGGCTTCCACCAGCTGCCGGTATCTTTGCAGGATCGAAGCGTTGCCGCCCCGCCCGCGCTGCTCGGCCGTTTCCGCGCCGCCGGCTCGCCAAAGCGCCATCAGGATCAATCGCATATAGGCTGAAATCGCCATCCATGAGGCGCGCGAGGGATCGCCGAGTTCGCGAACGAAGCCGGCGACCAAAGGCTGCACCTCATCGACGGCAGCGATATCCTCTTCGGGCATGAACCAGGGTTGCTCGCTGAAAATCCTCAGCGCATAGGATTCCGCCCGGTCGCCGATCGCGTCGACCATGATCTGAGGCGAGGCACCGACAAGGAAACCTGCCGCACCTGCTGCCATGTACAGCTCGCACCGTGTTTGCGGCGGCAGATAGGCAATGGTCGGCCCGTTTAACGTTCGCTGCTCTTCCGGGCCGAAAACAAGCGTCGCTCTGCCCGCCTGCAGCAGGAAGAGGTGGTGGAACTGAACGTAGAGGCCCTTCTGAAAGCGGATGGTGCGCTGCGTCAGAGACGGTTCGCGCCATTCTCCGCGGGCGTGAAGATGGATGCCGCTATCGGAAACCAATGCATCCTCCTTCACATGGTATGGCAAGAACGTGGCATGAATGCCAGTTATTTGCAATATTAACCCAGAAAATCGCATTCAATGCTCGCCGCAACCACGTAATCTCTTTCCATGAGCCTTTGGGAGGAGGTCTCCGCACGAACCCTATACTTGGCGAGGCCGCATCCCGGCCGCGTCGATCCGTGTATGTCCTTTCCCAATCAGATGATTGCAGGCATGACTTGCCGGAGAGCGGATGATCGCCATGTTCGTCGCGAAACTGCTGATCAATGACCAGGCGCTCGATGCATCGGATGCATCGACGTTCGAATGCATAGATCCTGCGACCGGCGACGTTGCAACCGTCGCGCCCGCCGCTTCCCTGGCCGATGCCGCATGCGCTGCCAATGCCGCGGCTGCGGCTTTTCCGATGTGGTCTGATATCGGCCCCGGCGAGCGGCGGGCCCTTCTGAACAAGGCGGCCGACATTCTGACGGCCCGTACGGCCGATTTCGTCGAGGCGATGGTTGGCGAAACCGGGGCGACAGCGCTCTGGGCCAGGATCAATTGCTCCCTTGCCGCCGACATGCTGCGCGAAGCAGGCGCCATGACGACGCAGGTCGCAGGCGAGATCATTCCGTCCGGCGAGGCTGGAAGCCTTGCCATGGCAGTGCGCCAGCCCGCTGGCGTCTGCCTGGGGATTGCGCCATGGAATGCCCCGATCATTCTTGGCGTGCGCTCCATCGCCATGCCGCTTGCCTGCGGCAATACGGTCATTCTGAAGGCATCCGAGCTCTGCCCCAAGACCCATTGCCTGATCGGCGACGTCATGCGCGAAGCGGGATTTCCGGCCGGGGTCGTCAATGTCGTCACCAACGCGCCGAAGGATGCCGCCGCCATCGTCGAGGCCCTGATTGCGCATCCGGCCGTGCGTCGCATCAATTTCACCGGCTCGACCCGCGTCGGACGGCTGATCGCCGAAGCGTCCGCGCGCCATCTCAAGCGCTGCCTTCTCGAACTCGGCGGCAAGGCGCCGTTCATCGTTCTTGCCGATGCGGATATCGACGAAGCCGTGCGTGCCGCGGCTTTCGGCGCCTTCATGAACCAGGGCCAGATCTGCATGTCGACGGAGCGGATCATCGTCATGGAGGAGATCGCGGACGAGTTCGTCGGGAAGTTCGGGGCGAAGGCTGCGACCCTCGTTGCCGGCAATCCGCGTGATGGCAACACGCCGCTCGGGACGATGATTACGGCGGAGGCTGCAAGACGCGTTCGTGCGCTCGTCGAGGATGCGACGCAGAAGGGTGCGCTCATCGTCTGCGGCGGTCAAGCGCGGGGCACGCTGATCGACGCGACGATCATCGATCACGTTACGCCGGCCATGCGTATCTACCGCGAGGAAAGCTTCGGACCGCTGGCGGCGATCATTCGCGTCGACAGCGTCGACGAGGCCGTGACCGTCGCCAATGACAACGAATACGGCCTGTCGTCGGCCGTCTTCAGCCGTGACATCAGCCAGGCGCTTGGCGTCGCCCGGCACATCGAGACCGGCATCTGCCACATCAACGAAGCGACCGTTGCGGATGAGCCGCAAATGCCGTTCGGCGGCGTCAAGTCGAGCGGCTACGGCCGCTTCGGCGGCAGGGCGGCGATCGACGAATTCACGGAACTGCGCTGGATCACGATTGCGTCCGGCAGGCGCGACTATCCGATCTGAGCCGTCTCGGATCGGAAAGACACAAGGGAACACGGAGTTAAGAGGGCTCCGGCAAAGAGGGAGGAAAATCTCATGACTGGTTTCAAAGGGCAGATAACGACCACTGGCTTGTCGCGACGCGGTTTCATGACCGCTGCGGCAGGAGGCACGACCGCTCTGGCGCTCGGCGGACGAGCGGCATTTGCCGCCGGCGAGACATTGAAGGTCGGCTTCATCAGTCCCCGCACGGGGCCGCTGGGCGGATTTGGCGAGACCGACGGCTATGTCCTCGAGCTCGCGCGCAAGGCGCTGGCGGATGGCTTGCAGGCTGGCGGCAAGACATGGAAAGTGGAAATTCTCGACCGCGACACCCAGTCCGATCCGTCGCGGGCGGGGCAATTGGCAAAGGACCTGATCAACAACGAGGCGATTGACCTGATGCTGGTGGTCTCGACGCCGGAAACCATCAATCCGGTCGCCGACGCCTGCGAGGCGGCAGGCGTGCCATGCCTGTCTACGGTCATGCCGTGGGAGGCCTGGTACTTCGGGCGCGGCGCCAAGCCCGGTGCGCCGTCGCCGTTCAAGTGGACCTACCATTTCGGCTTCGGGGTCGGCGAATTCCTGAAGACCTATATTTCGCAGTGGAACCTGATCGAGACCAACAAGAAGGTCGGGGTCATGTATCCGAACGATGCCGATGGCAACGCCATTCGCGCCAATCTCGCGCCGGCACTCGCCAAGGCCGGTTTCACCATCGTCGATCCCGGCGCTTACGAGACGGGGACGACGGATTTCTCCTCGCAGATCGCGCTCTTCCGCCAGGAAGGCGTCGAGATCTTCAACAGCTTTCCGATTCCGCCGGATTTCGCCGCCTTCTGGCGGCAGGCGGCGCAGCAGGGTCTTATCCAGCAGATCAAGATCTGCCAGGTTGCCAAGACCGGGCTCTTCCCGTCCGATATCGAGGCACTCGGCGATCTCGGCATGAATATCGCCAGCGCTGCCTATTGGCACAAGGCCTTCCCCTACAAGTCGTCGCTGACAGGCATATCCGGACCCGAGCTTGCCGACGGCTACGAGGCTGCGAGCGGCAAGCAATGGACGCAACAGCTTGGCGCGAGCCTGTCGCTCCTCGATGCCGGCTTCGATGTCCTGAAGGCCGCGTCCGACGTCAAGAGCAAGGAGGCCGTCGCCAAGGCGATGAGCATGCTGAAGACCACGACGATTGCCGGCAAGGTGGATTTCACCGCTGGTCCCGTCGCCAACGTCTCTCCAGGCCCGATCATCGGCACGCAATGGGTCAAGGCGCCCGCCGGCTCGAAATTCGCGCTCGACTATGTCGTGACCGAACATGCCACCGACTCGAACGTGCCCGTCGGGGCCAAGCTCATCGCTTATAACGGGTAAGGCTATCGTGCAGGGGCAAGAACAAAAGCAGCCGGGACAGGATTTCCTGTCGGCCAGAGGGATCCACAAGCGCTTCGGGGCGCTTGCGGTTCTCGAAAACCTCGATTTTTCCATGAGAGATGGCGAGGCTGTCGGCATCGTCGGCCCGAACGGAGCGGGCAAGACGACCTTGCTGGGAGCGCTCGCGGGCGCTTTTCCCCTGAATGCGGGAACGATCACTTTCGACGGCCGGAACGTGACCGCTTTGACGGCAGCCGATCGCTGCCGGTCGGGCCTCGTCAGGACGCATCAGATTCCAAAGCCTTTCGGCGGCATGACGACGTTCGAGAATGTCCTCGTCGCCGCCTCGCATGGCAAGGCATCGACCTGCGATGAGGCCTATGAGCGTGTCGTCGACTCTCTGCGGCTCTGTGGTATGCTTGGCGTGGCCAATCGCCGTGCCGACACGCTGGGTCTGCTCGATCGCAAGCGGCTGGAACTGGCCCGCGCCCTTGCGACCGGCCCTCGGCTGCTCCTCCTCGACGAGATCGGCGGCGGGTTGAGCGATGGCGAGGCAACCGAGCTTGTCGGAACCATCCAGGAACTGCGGCGGCGCGGTATCGGCATCGTCTGGATCGAGCATATCGTTCATATCCTGCTGCAGGTCGTGGAACGGCTGATCTGCATGGATGCCGGCAAGATCATCGCCGATGGCGATCCAAAAGCGGTCATGAACAATGCCGAGGTCGTGCGCGCCTATCTTGGAGGAGCGCCCGTATGAGCATTCTTTCCGTTCGCAACCTCGATGTCCGTCACGGTCTGCTGCCGGCGGTGCGCGGCGTCAGTTTTAATCTCGCCAAGGGGGAGGTGCTCGCCCTCGTCGGCGCAAATGGCGCCGGCAAGACGACGTTGCTGCGTTCGGTCGCCGGCGCGCATTTGCCGGCATCCGGTCAGATCCTGCTCCATGGCGAAGATGTCACGGCCGTTCCCTCGCACAAGCGTATCGCCAAGGGAATTGCCCTGGTGCCGGAGGGCCGACGGTTGTTTTCGCAGATGACCGTGGAGGAGAACCTGCTGCTCGGCGGAAGCGCCGGCCGCAAAGGCGAATGGACGGTCGACCGCATCTTCGATGCTTTCCCGAATTTGAAGCCGCGCCGGCACGCCAGGGCAAGTCATCTGTCCGGCGGCGAGCAGCAGGCCACCGCAATCGGTCGGGCGCTGATGAGCAACCCGGACGTTCTTCTGCTCGACGAGGTCTCGCTCGGCCTGTCGCCGCTTGTGGTCGATCGGGTTTATCAGCAATTGCAGGGCCTTCTCTCATCGGGCACGACGATCGTGCTGGTCGAGCAGGATCTGAGCCGTGCCATGAATGTCGCAAGCCGCGTCATCTGCATGCTTGAAGGGAATATCGTGCTCGACAGGCCGGCAAACGGCACCACCCGCGAGGATGTGACCCGGGCCTATTTCGGCTTGCATCGGTCGACGGCCGAGAGGAGCGTCTCGTGATCAATACCCTCATTCAAGGCATCCTGCTTGGTGGTTACTATGCCGTCATCGCCTGCGGCCTGTCCTTCATGTTCTCGGTCATGCGCATCATCAACCTCGCGCATGGCAGCCTTGCCGTTGTAGCCGCCTATGGACTTTGGTTGCTGGCAGCGAAACTCGGCATACCGCCCTTTGCCGGCCTGCTGATCGTCCTGCCGGTCATGGCCGCGCTCGGCTGGCTCCTGCAGCGCTTCGTGCTGGAGCGCAGCGCTCGCGGCGGTACGCTGTTGCCGATCCTGACGACCTTTGGTCTGTCGATCGTCATCGACAATCTGTTGTTCGAGCAATTCGGCGCGGATACGCGTTCGCTTGCGCCCTTCATCGGCAATCTGTCCTATGCCTCCTGGCAGTTGCCGGGTCACGTCTTCGTCGGCAAACTGGCCGTTCTGATGACGGTGACGGCGATCGTCATCATCGGCGGTCTGCAGTTCTTCCTTGGCCGATTTGCACTCGGCCGCTCGATCCGCGCCACGGCGGAGGACCCGGATACGGCTGGCATCGTCGGCATCGATGCGCGCCGCGTCAACGCTATTGCGACGGCGATTACCATGGTCACGGTCGGCATTGCCGGCGCATTCCTGGCCATGCGGGCAACCTTCAATCCATACTCGGGCGGCCCGCAACTGCTCTTCGCCTTCGAGGCGGCCGTTATCGGCGGCGCCGGTTCACTGTGGGGAACCCTGCTCGGCGGCATCGTGCTCGGGCTGGCGCAGTCGATCGGCGCTCAAGTCCATCCGCAAGGCTTTCTGATCGGTGGCCATGTCGCCTTCCTTCTCGTTCTTTTCGTGCGGCTGCACCAGTTCGGCATGCCCGGCCTCGGCAGAATCCGTGCGCTTCTTCGGAGCCCGACATGAGCATCATCGTCCCCGGAATTTCCGTCGAGCGCTGGACTGCTTCCTCGCGTTTCACCCTGGCTGCAATGATCGTTGCGGTCGTGCTGCTTGCCGTCTTGCCCGCTTTCGCCAGTGCCGGCGTCACCGACCGGATGACGGCTCTCTTCATCTACGTGATCCTGGCGGCGATGTGGAATGCGCTGGCGGGCTTCGGCGGCCTCGTTTCCGTCGGCCAGCAGGTCTTCTTCGGGCTTGGCGCCTATTTCACCATTCGGCTGGCGGATGCAGGGCTCGATCCGTTCGTTTCTCTTATCGCCGCGGCCTTCGTCACCGGTGCGCTATCCCTGCCGCTCTCGTGGCTGATGCTGCGATTGAGGGGAGGCGAGTTTGCCATCGGCATGTGGGTGCTCGCAGAGCTTGCCCATCTGCTCGTCAACCTCGACAGGCTCATTCAAGGCGAGACCGGAACCTCGCTCATTTCGTTGAATGCCTATGACAGCGGTACGCGCCGCACCGCGATCTATTGGTTGGCGCTGACATCCATGGTGGCTTTATTGGGCGTGCTCTTTGCCCTTCTGCGCAGCCGGGCAGGGGCGGCCATGCAGGCAATCCGCGACAACGAGGATGCGGCAACATCGGTCGGCGTGCGGGTTGCGGCGACAAAACGGCTGCTCTTCGTCCTGGCGGCTTTCGGCATCGCCGTTGCCGGCGGCCTATGGCTGGCGACGGCAGTCACGTTCCAGCCAAAAACCTATTTCAGCGTGCAGTGGACGGCCTACATGATCTTCATGGTGCTGGTCGGCGGCATCGGCAAATTCGAAGGTGCGATCCTGGGCGCCATTCTGTTCTTCGTCATCGAAACCGTCTTCGGCGGGACAGGGGTCTGGTATCTGGTCGGGCTTGGCGCCACGGCGGTCTTCTTTTCCCTCTACGTGCCGCGGGGCCTATGGGGCGAAATCGAACGGCGCTTCGATCTGCAGCTCTTGCCGGTCGGCTACCGGCTGACGGTTTCGGATCTCTTCAAGGATAAACAATAGCGGCGTTTGCCGCGTTTCATGAGAAAGGTGAAATCATGCTTTTCGGCAAGACCATCCTCATTACCGGCGTAGCCTCCGGTATCGGTGCGCGCGCTGCGGAACTTGCGGGGCAGATGGGCGCCGACGTCATCGGCATCGACGTCCGCGAACCGTCTTCGGGCACCGGCTTCTTCATCAAGGGCGATATCTCGACTGCAGCCGGCATCGAGGAGATCGTCAAGCGACTGCCCAATCGCATCGATGCCCTGGCCAATGTCGCCGGGCTTTCCGGCAGCACCGGCGTCACGGCGACGCTGGCGGTCAATTTCTATGGCCTGCGCGCCCTTTCGGAAGCCGTCTCACCCCGCTTGCGCGAGGGCGGGGCGATCGTCAATGTCGCCTCGATCGCCGGCTACGGCTGGCGCACCAATCTGGAGCGGGCGAAGGCGTTGACAGGCATCGAGGGGTTTCCGGACGTGGCGTCTCTCGTCGGCGAACATGGCCTGAAGAACGAGGAGGGCTATCCGCTTTCCAAGGAACTGCTGCTGCTGTGGACCATGCGGGCCGCCCATCAGCCCCTCTTCAAGGATCGCGGCATTCGCGTCAATGCCGTCAGCCCGGGCCCCGTCGAAACGCCGATCCTGAAACAGTTCCGTGCCGTGCTTGGCGATGCCCGCGTCGATAGCGATATCACCCGCGTCGGCCGGGCCGGTACTTCCGCCGATATCGCGCCCGCCATCCTGTTTCTGTGCTCGGATGGTGCGCGCTGGATCAACGGCGCCAATCTTCCGGTTGATGGCGGACTGGAAGCTTCTATCAATGCCGACGTGCTCGGCTTTTAAATACCATCCTCATCAGGAGACAAGAGATGAATATTTCCCTTCTCATCAATGGCGTCGACCGGCCGGCAGCCAGCGGTCGAACCTATGACCGGCGGGACCCATTTACGGAAGAGCTGGCCAGCACGGCGCCGGCAGCCGGGCTTGAGGATGTCGCGGCTGCGATCGAGGCCGCCTCGAATGCTTTTCCCGGCTGGTCCGGCACCGGTCCCGGCCCGCGCCGTACGATTCTCGCAAAGGCGGCCGACATCATGGACGCCAAGGTCGGCGAGTTCACGAAGCTGATGATGGAGGAGACGGGCGCGACCGCCCCCTGGGCGGGCTTCAACGTCATGCTGGCAGCCAATATCCTGCGCGAGGCCGCGGCGATGACGACGCAGATCGGCGGCGAGATCATTCCATCCGACAAGCCCGGCACGCTCGCCATGGGCGTGCGCCAGGCGGCCGGCGTCTGCCTCGCTATCGCGCCCTGGAATGCGCCCGTGATCCTCGCGACGCGCGCTATCGCCATGCCGATTGCCTGCGGCAATACCGTGATCCTGAAGGCATCCGAACAGTGCCCCGGCACGCAGCGGCTGATCGCAACCGCATTGACGGAGGCTGGGTTGCCGGCCGGCGTCATCAACGTCATTACCAACGCGCCGGAGGATGCGCCACAGATCGTCGAGGCGCTGATTGCACATCCTGCCGTCCGTCGCGTCAACTTCACCGGTTCGACGAAGGTGGGCAAGATCATCGCCGAGCTGAGCGGCAAGCACCTGAAGCCCGCTCTTCTGGAGCTTGGCGGCAAGGCGCCGCTGGTCGTGCTCGAGGATGCGGATATCGATGGTGCCGTCAATGCGGCGATCTTCGGCGCCTTCATGCATCAGGGCCAGATCTGCATGTCGACAGAGCGCATCATCGTGCATCAGGCAATCGCGGATGCCTTCGTCGCCAAGCTCGCGGCGCGTGCCGGCGCGTTGCCCGCCGGCGATCCACGCGGCCATGTCGTCCTCGGCTCGCTGATCAGCCTCGAAGCGGCAAAGAAGATGGAAGAACTGATCGCCGACGCGCAGGCCAAAGGCGCCAGGCTGGTGGCCGGCGGCAAGCGCAACGGCACCGTGGTCGAGGCCACATTGCTCGATTTCGTCACTCCGGACATGCGCATCTATGCCGAGGAATCCTTCGGGCCGGTGAAGCCGATCATCCGCGTGGCAAGCGAGGATGAAGCCGTGCGTGTCGCAAACGATACCGAATACGGCCTGTCGTCCGCCGTTTTCAGCCGCGACGTCCAGAAGGCGCTTGCCGTTGCCAGCCGCATCCAGTCCGGAATTTGCCATATCAATGGCCCGACCCTGAATGACGAGGCGCAAATGCCGTTTGGCGGCGTGAAGGGCAGCGGCTACGGCCGCTTCGGCGGCAAGGCGGCCATCGCCGAATTCACCGACCTGCGCTGGATCACCATCGAGGATCCGGCACAACACTATCCCTTCTGATCATGAAAACTGCGGCGATCGACGACGACCGGTTGGTCCATCCCATCGGCAATCGGATGATCGCCGCATTCCTCCCGATCGGGGGCTGTTCAGGTCATCGGCCGTTATTCCGGCGCGATCGCATCGGGCCAAAATCCTGCCGGCGACGCAACGGATGAATTTCTGGTCAAGTGAACGGGCCGGCCGTTAAAGCGCGGCGCGGCCCGAGGATTGGCTTGCTGTTGCGGCGATCACGCCGTGCGTGCGGCATTGGTGACGACGACCGGGATCAGCAGATCGCCCCAATTGCCGTTGCCGCCATGGTGTCGGGCGGAGCGGACGAGCTCGACGGAGACGCCGGCCTCGACCGCGTTCATGACAGTCTGGTTGAGGCGATGCAGTTCGTTGGCCAACATGCGGATGACCGCCTGCTGATCGGCATTCATGGTGAGAGACTGCTCCTCGGCTCTCTCGCGAACGCGTGCTATCGATGGCATGTCATTTTCCTCCTTTGATCTCGACGTTATTCTGCTGCCGGCTTGAACTGGGCGTGCTCGGTCGATCCGTGCATGGCGGTCGTGGATGACTGGCCGCCGGTGATTGCCAGCGATACGGCATCGAAATAGCCCGTTCCCACTTCGCGCTGATGCTTGGTGGCGGTGTAGCCATTGGCCTCGGCGGCAAATTCTGCCTGCTGCAGTTCGGAATAGGCTGCCATCTGGCGGGCCTTGTAGCCGCGGGCGAGCTCGAACATGCCGAAATTCAGCTGATGGAAGCCGGCAAGCGTGATGAACTGGAATTTGTAGCCCATCGCCCCCAGCTCGCGCTGGAATTTGGCGATCGTCGCGTCATCCAGGTTTTTCTTCCAGTTGAACGACGGCGAGCAATTGTAGGCGAGCAGCTTGCCCGGGTGGACCCGATGCACGCCCTCGGCAAATTTGCGCGCCTGTTCGAGATCAGGCTTCGAGGTCTCGCACCAGATGAGATCGCAATGTGGAGCGTAGGCGACGGCGCGGGCTATGCAGGGCTCGATGCCGTTGCGGACCTGATAGAACCCCTCGACCGTGCGCCCGGCGTCGTAATCGACGAAAGGCTGATCGCGCTCGTCGATATCCGATGTCAGCAGCTTGGCAGCCTCCGCATCGGTGCGTGCGACGACAAGCGTCGGCACGCCCAAGACATCGGCCGCCAGGCGGGCAGCGTTGAGATTGCGGATATGTGCCGCCGTCGGGATCAGAACCTTGCCGCCGAGATGGCCGCATTTCTTTTCCGATGCCAGCTGGTCCTCGAAATGGACGCCCGCCGCGCCCGCCTCGATATAGGCTTTCATGATCTCGAAAGCGTTGAGCGGGCCGCCGAAGCCTGCTTCGGCATCGGCGACGATCGGCGCGAACCATGTGTCGACCGACAGCCCTTTGCCTTCCGCGGTCTCGATCTGGTCTGCCCGCTGCAAGGTGCGATTGATGCGCCGTGCAAGCTCGGGGCCGGCATTGGCCGGATAGAGCGACTGGTCCGGATACATGGCCGAGGCCGTATTGGCGTCCGCAGCAACCTGCCATCCGGAGAGATAGATCGCCTTCAGGCCGGCGCGAACCATCTGCATGGCCTGGTTGCCGGACAGCGCGCCGAGCGCATTGACGAAGTCTTCCTCGTGAATGAGCTGCCAGAGCCGGTTCGCCCCCATCTCGGCGAGCGAGTGGCGGATGGTGATCGATCCGCGCAACCGCTCCACGTCCCCGGCCTGATAGGGGCGCTCGATACCGTCGAAACGCCCGGCAGGCGCGCTTGGAACCAGTTTGTAAAAGTCTGTCATACGAATCTCCCGATAACTTTCTGCCGATCCTCCGATCGACCTCGATTGCGTGACTATTTTTACAATATCAGCGCTATCGTAGCCAGAAAAACCAGAAGATCTCATTCCTAAAAAGGGTTAGGATGTGCTACCATTGACAATCGCCCTCGGTAAAATTGTAAATATTGTAAAAATCGATTTGGCGACGATTTGTAAAAGGGTGACGTATGGTTGAACGCAAGATCTTTGCCGGGCCTCGGATTCGACGTATGCGCATGGGACTCGGCCTGACGCAGACGACCATGGCGCAGGCTCTCGATATCTCGCCGTCCTATCTCAATCTGATCGAGCGCAATCAGCGGCCGCTGACCGTACAACTATTGTTGAAGCTGTCGGCGGTCTATAAGGTCGACCTCGACGAGCTGCAGGGAGAGCAGGGCGGAAGCGCAGGTCAATTGCGCGAGGTCTTCGCCGATCCGCTGCTTGCCGGCGAGATTCCCGGCGATCAGGAACTCATCGAGCTTGCCGAGGCCGCGCCGAATGCGGCAAACGGCGTGATCCGGCTTTATCGTGCCTATCGCGAGCAGGCCGCGAGATTGTCCGATCTCGCCGAGCTTCTTTCCCGCGACGGCAGGATTGCCGACGTTGCCGGACCCCGCTTGCCGCTCGACGAGGTTCACGGCCGTCTGCAAGCCCGCCCGAACTTCCTCGCCCGCATCGAGGATATTGCCGAGGCGCTTTATGAACGCCTTTCGCCGGGCGACGATATGGCAGGCGCCTTGAAAGCGTGGCTGAAGGGTGAGCATGGCATTTCGGTGCGCCTTTTGCCGGTGCGTGTCATGCCGGGTCTGCGCCGGCGCTACGATCGTCACTCGATGCGGCTTTTCCTGTCCGAGCGCTTGTCGCCGTTCGATCAGCTCCGCGAGATTGCGACAGAGGTTTCTCTTCTGGCCATGCGCGCGGAAATTGCCGCCGAGCTCGATGCACTCGCGCTGTCCACGCCGGAGGCCAATCGCATCGCCCGTTTCGAGCTGGCGCGATATGCCTCGCATGCGCTGCTCATGCCCTATGGCGCCTATCTGTCGACGGCACAGCGCCTGCACTACGATATCGATGGCCTGGGGGCTCGCTTCGGCGTCTCCTACGAGCAGGCCGCCACACGGCTGACCAGCCTGCAGCGTCCGGGCGCCCTGGGCATTCCGTTTTTCCTGATGGAGATCGACAATGCCGGCCATCGGCTGCGCAAGTCAGGCGCCCAGGGCTTTCCGCAGGCCCGTTTCGGCGGCGGCTGTCCCAAGCTCAATATCCATGCCGCCTTTGCCCAACCCGGGCAGATATTAGTGGACGCGGCCGAAATGCCCGACGGCGGCGGCTTTCTCACGATATCGCGGACGATCGAAGGCCCGCAGGCCGATTTCGGAGAGCGGGTACGGCGCACGGCGCTCCTCATCGGCTGCGATCTCGCCCATCGCGACGAAGTGACCTACGGGAGGGCATTGGGCGCCGGCCAGATCGCGATCGGCCCGGCCTGCCGGTTATGCGAACGTCAAGGATGCCTGGCAAGAGGCGAACCGCCCGTCACGCGCCCGCTCGGCCTCGACGAAATGGCGGCAGGGTTCAGTGCGTTCGACTTTCAATGATTGCCCTGACGATCGCCATCCAGAACGAGGGCAGGCGGGAAAATCGCAGGTTCGTCATCGCCAAGACTCGACCGACCGGTCTCGACATGATGGAGACCGAGCGTCGAGCCTTGGCGTTCCGGTATAGCTTGCGCAAGCAGTCATATCAGGCAAGCAGGCCGAATTGTGCATTGTGAAGCCGGGCATAGGCACCGCGGCGGGCGAGCAGCTCGTCGTGAGACCCTTGCTCGACAATGCCGTTGTCACCCATGACGATGATGCGGTTCGCGTTGCGGATCGTTGACAGCCGGTGAGCGACGACGAGCGTCGTGCGGCCTTTTGCAAGCTCCAGCAGCGCCTGCTGGATCGCGTATTCCGTGGCCGTATCGAGGGCCGAGGTCGCCTCGTCAAGAATGAGGATCGGCGGGTCCTTCAGGAAGATGCGGGCAATCGCGAGGCGCTGCTTTTGGCCGCCCGAGAGCTTGACGCCGCGCTCGCCCGTCGGCGTGTCGAGGCCACCGGGCAGGGACCGGACGAATTCATCGAGCGAGGCGCGTTGCAGCGCCTTCACGATGTCCTCATCGGTCGCGCCCAGCCTTCCATACGCAATATTTTCCCGGATGGTCGAGCCGAACAGGAAGACGTCCTGCTGGACGATGCCGATCTGGCTGCGCAGCGAAGCCTGGGTCATGTCGCGAATATCAATGCCATCGATGGTGATGCTGCCCGATGTGACGTCATAAAAGCGTGGCAGCAGGGAGCAGATCGTCGTCTTGCCGGTGCCGGAGGCGCCGACGAAGGCCACGGTCTCGCCGGCTGAGATCGTCAGATTGAGACCCCTGAAAATCGCGGCCTGATCGGAATAGCCGAAGGCGGCATTCCTGTAGGCGATATCGCCTTTCAGATGATCGACCGTAACGGCATTCGGCCGGTCGGCAAGGTCGGGTTCCGTGTCGATCAGGGACAGGAAGCGTTTGAATCCGGCAATGCCTTTGGGATAGGTCTCGATCACCGAGGTAATCTTGTCGATCGGCCGGAAGAAAACGTTGATAAGCAAAAGGAAGCTGACAAAGCCGCCATAGCTCAGTTCTCCCGATATCACGAACCAGGTTCCGGCCATCATGACGACGAGCTGCACGAGGCGCGTGCTGAAATAGCTGAGCGCGATGCTTGCCGTCATATAGGCGTAGCCGTCCAGCTTGGTCGCCTTGTAGTCTTCGTTGTCGCTGGCAAACAGCTGGCTTTCGTATCGCTCGTTGGCAAAAGCCTTCACCACACGGATGCCGCCGACGGTTTCCTGCATGCGCGTGTTGAAGTTGCCGACCTTGCCGAACAGGCTGCGCGAGTTGAGCGTCATCCTGGACCCATAGCGGCTGACCAGCCATGTCATGAAGGGAACAATGGTCGTCGTCAGCAGCGCAAGCTTCCAGTGAACGCTGAACATCAACAGAAAGGCGCCGATAAAGGTCATGATCGCGATGAACAGGTCCTCGGGGCCGTGATGCGCGATCTCGCCCACCTCTTCAAGGTCCTTGGTGACATGGGTGATCAGATGACCGGTGCGGTTGTTGTCGAAATAGCGGAAAGAAAGCTTCTGAATATGGTCGAACGCCTGACGGCGCATATCGGACTCGATCGAGATGCCGAGTGCATGCCCCCAGTAGTTGACGATCGCCGAGAGGCCGGTCGACGTTGCATAGACGGCGAGCAGTACCGCAGCCGTCGCAAAGATTACCCCCCAGTCGCGGCTCGGCAGCAGTTCATCGACGAACAGCTTGACCGCCAGCGGAAAGCCGAGCTCCAGCAGGCCCGCGAGCACCGCGCAGCCGAAATCCAGGAGGAACAGGGTCTTGTAGCGGGAATAATAGGAAAAGAAACGACGTAGCATGAATGCCCTCCGTGGGCATTGAAGAGGATACGGAGAAACAAGGACGAAGACGGACCAAACGACCGCCCGAACTCTGCGCCGCTATTCAGCGTCAGTCAGTACCGAAATTTCCCATCGGACGCTGAGTCGCATGCTTCGTATAACCGGAGCGTGCATCTCTGTCACTCCTGCGAAAGAATAGCATGAGCTCTTATGGCGACGTGCATCGCTATTTGTTGCAATCTATGGAGGATTTAAACTAAGTGAATCTCCACCATCAACAGCCATCAGAGGTTAATTCCGACACCAAAGCGAATCGTATATTGCTATGGTCATTACTCTGCCTGCAGGGGTAATTTGAAGGTGGGCTATTCGCCATAATCGTGTATAAGCGGATATGATCGCAATGCCGGTTTTGCTTCGACGGCCTGGTCCGGCGCCGGCAAAAGGCCAGTAAGAGGCCAGTAAGAGGATTGAAGTTTCAT
>UBYA01000024.1 GCA_900469615.1 Hyphomicrobiales bacterium
CACAGGGCGCGGCTACGGCGGCGAATCTGGGACAGTAAACCAAAGAGTGGAGGCCCTGAGGGTCCGCATGGTCGAGGCGATCGGGTTTGAGCCGGCGATCCCTCGGTCCGGTCAATGCGCTCAGGGCCACGACGCCTCTATCGGTCGGCAAGTGCCGACTTTTGTATGAGCGTGACGAATCACGCATTGAAAGCAAAGGAAACTCATTGCCAGCCGATCGGCGGAACTCATCCTGCTGATGGGGATGGGTGCCGCCGTTTTCAAGAGAAACCAAAGGCGCGAGAGATCGCATATTGCATCGGCTATTGCACTGCCGCATATTGGCTGTACACGCGGATTTTTTATCGGTAGCAACCACAGATGACTATGAGTGTGAGTAGCTGATATCAAAATTAGCGCATCTGACGCAGTTCATGAAGTATTGCTGAGAGATCATGACGGTTGAAATTATCGGACGCGCAAGCGTTGCCCCCGGGGCGAGTTCAATTGAAGAACTGCGCCTTGTCCTTAAAGAAGGGCGCTGCACGATAAGCCGGATACCTGAAGAGCGCTGGGATCTTGCGCGCTTTTGGCATCCGGCTGTGGGAGTTCCAGGAAAGACCTATACCTATGCCGCAGGCGTTCTCGATAACGTATACGCCTTCGATCCCGCCGTTTTCAGCCTCTCCCAGCGCGAGGCGATGCAGATGGATCCGCAGCAGCGCATCTTGCTGAATGTCGTCTGGCGCGCTCTGGAAGACGCAAACCTGCCGATCGACGGTTTCGAGGGGCAGCGGGTCGGCGTTTACGTCGGGGCATCCTCGCTTGAGCACGGCAACCTGACGCTGGAAGACCCGGCGTCGGGCGGCCCGTATTTCATGACGGGCAATACGCTTTCCATCGTTTCCAACCGCATATCGCACATATTCGGGCTGCGCGGCCCGAGCATGACGATCGATACGGCCTGTTCATCGTCGCTGGTTGCGCTCGATCAGGCAATCACGGCCCTGGAAGGCGGGGAGATCGACACCGCGATCGTCGGCGGCATCAATATCTTGCTCAATCCCATGTCCTTCGTGGGCTTCGCACAGGCGCGCATGCTGTCGCCGGAGGGGCTTTGCCGCGCTTATGACGATAATGGGCGCGGTTACGTCCGTGCGGAAGGCGGCGCCGCAATCGTGCTGCGGCGGACCGATGTCGCCATGCGCGAGAAGGATCGCAGCTATGCCAGGATCCACGCCGCCGGGGTGAATTCGTCCGGGCGCACCAACGGCATTTCCATGCCGTCCCGCGAGGCGCAGGCGGCTTTGCTGCAGTCGATCTACGAGGGACGTAACATCGACGTCAATCGCATCGCCTTCATCGAAGGGCATGGAACGGGAACGAAGGTCGGCGATCCCGCCGAGATCTGGGCGATCGGCGAAGTCATTGGGCGCAACCGGCGCGCGCCGGTGCCGATCGGTTCGATCAAGACCAATATCGGCCATACCGAACCGGCATCCGGCCTGTTCGGTCTGCTGAAGGCCGTCATCGCGCTGGAGAATAATTTCCTTCCTGCGTCGCTGCATTTCGACCACCCGAACGAGTCGATCGACTTCGAGGGCCTGAACGTCCGGGTCAATACGTCTGCCATCGAACTTCTTCCCGCAAAGCAGCCGCGCTTCGCCGGGATCAACTCCTTCGGCTTCGGCGGCACGAATGCTCACGTTGTAATCAGCGACCCCGACCCGATAGCGCCGCCCGAACCGCAACTCCGCGGCGAGGGTGTGATTTTCGCGGCAAGCGCTCATACGGCGTCCGCTCTTTCGGCGCTTCTTAAGGAGTACAGGGCGCGTCTCGAAAGTGCCGACCCCAAGGAGGCTCGCCAGATCGTAGCCTCGGCCGCCGCCAATCGCGAACCGATGCGCCATCGCTTTGCCGCGCGTGCCAGGGATAATGTCGCCATTCTGGCTGCGATCGACGCACATCTGGCCGGACGGCATTCGGTCGGCGAGGCGGGCGAAGCGCCGGCGCAGGCGACCAAAATCGCTTTCGTCTTTTCCGGCAACGGTGCTCAATGGGCCGGCATGGGCGTCGGCGCCTATCAGGAAAACCGCCATTTCCGGCAGTGCTTCCAGTCCTTTAGCGCCCTTTTCGAATATTATCTCGGCGAAAAGCTGACCGATATTCTGGCTGCGCCGGATCTTGCCGCGCGGTTGGCCGACACCAAGATCGCGCAGCCATTGTTGTTTGCGATCCAGGCCTCCCTTTCGGACTGCCTGTGGTCGATGGGTGTGAAGCCGGATGCCGTCTTTGGCCATTCCGTCGGCGAGATCGCGGCCGCTTATGCCGCAAAGGTGCTGACGGCGGCCGAGGCGGTCGCAATCGTCGCCAAGCGTTCGCTGCATCAGGATCTTCTGGCCGGCGAGGGCAAGATGGCAGCCGTGGTCCTCGGCGAGGATGCGGCGCTGGCCTTCGCGAAATCCCGCGGTCTCGACAATATCCATATCGCGGCGATCAACACGCCGAATTCCGTGACGATTTCCGGCCCGGCCGACGAGATTGAGGCATATCGGGAGGCGGCGCGCAAATCGCAGATCGTCGCCCATGTCCTCGACATCAACTATCCGTTCCACCATCCTATCATCGATCGCGCGAGGGACGCCTTTTTCGCGGATCTGCCCGATCTGGCGCCGGACAGCGGGGCGGGGACCTTCATTTCGACCGTGACCGGCGAACTTCGGGATGGTCGCCTGCTGGATACGCAGTACTGGTGGCGCAATGTGCGCGATCCCGTGCTCTTCAAGGCCGGCTGCCAGACGGCGATCGCCATGGGATGCAATCTGTTCATCGAAATTTCGCCGCGCCCGATCCTGTCCAACTATGTGGCGGAGATTGCAAGGCAGGCATCGGTTCAGGTCATCGCCATCCCGACCTTGCTGCGTGAAGCTCCGGTTGCCGGGCACGATCCGGTTTCGCAGTCATTCGCCCGGGCGATTGCCAACGGTGCGCCTGCGCTGCGCGCGCGGGGAAGCGCCACGCGGAACGCTTTCGTCAAGCTTCCGCCTTTGCCGTTCGAGCCGGTGGAGCTTCATACGCCGAAGACCACCGACGCGATCGATATTTTCGGGCGTGATCGGAAGGGTCCCTACACGCTGCTCGGCTGGCGGACGGACCTCAGCGGTTCGAACTGGAAGAACCACCTTGATGCCCGTCTTTTCCCGGATCTTGCGGAACATGTGGTCGATGGCAAGGCGATCATGCCCGGCAGCGGCTTTGTCGAAATCGCCGTTACGGCCGCCCAGCAGTATTACGAGGCGGACGAGGTTGAAATCGGCAACCTTGAGATCATCCGGCCGCTCGAATTGCCCCACGACCGCATGGTCGAGCTGTCGACCATCCTGTCGGCCGAGACCGGAGATATCGAGATCCGTTCGCGTGAACGGCTCAGCCATGACGAATGGACGGTTCATGCTGTCGGGCGCTGCCGCAAGCCGGTAGGCGCCGGGGAAGCCGGCGAGTCGACCCCTCGATCGGGCAAGCATCGCAAAACCGTTCTGACCTCCGACGTGACCTATGAGACGGCGGAGCGTTTCGGACTGCATTACGGCCCGCATTTCCAGCTTCTGTCGAAGGCGGTGGCGTTCGGTCATCGGGTGATCGAAGTGGACCTGAAGCCGGCGGCTTTGCCGTCGCATCCCTTCGGAACCTACAATCTCAACCCCATGTCGGTCGATACTGCCTTTCATGGTCTCGTCGCATTGTTCGACCAATTTTCGGGCGACGACACCGGGGCGCCTTATATTCCCGTTCACTTCGGCACCGTGAAGGCCTTCGGCGCGGGAAGATCCATCGTCAAGGCGCGGATCGAGATCGATCGCTTCAGCGTACATTCGATCAAGGCGCGCTTCTCACTGTTCGATGCGGGCGGAAAGCCGATTGCGGTTCTCGATGATTGCCGCTTCCGCCGTACGCAGCTGCGCCGTCGGGCGACGCTCGAATCCGTTGCGTTTCATTATGAAAACATGCCTTCGGCTCTTTTCGCCCGGAAAGATGCCGGTGCGAGCGCTTCCTGGATTTCGTCGTTACCCGGTTCCGGGGAAAACCATGCGCTCAACAATGCGAGCCTTCTTCTCGATGCCGCGATCTATCGTGCCTGTCACGACATAGCGCTGGCGGTCGGCGGCCGTGGCGGCAGCGTCGCATTTTCCAGTCTTCCCGGTGATTCCGCGTTCAGGTCCTTCCTCGTCAATTGCCTCTATATTCTGGAGGACGCCGGCATCGCGACTGCGAGTGACGGCAAATGGAAGGTTCCGCAGGAGCCGACATTGCCTCCGTTGGCGGAATTGCTGCAGGAGATTTATCGCGAGGATGCCGGCCGTGTGGCGGAGAGCGTTCTTGTCGGCAACGCCTATCGCGAGACGCTTGAGCATTTGTCGATGATGCGCCCGCATGTCCTGGAGCGCGAGCCCGCGACCCAGGGTGCGAGTTCATCGAGCGCGGCGACGCTTGAACATGTGCTTGTTCATTCCCCATTGAGCAAGAGGCGGCTTTCGATGCTGGCTGAGGCTTTGGCCGCCTCTGTCGAAGCCAATGCCGGGATGATTGGGCACATTCTGGAAATCGGTTCGGTATCGGCCGCTTACAGCCGAAAGCTGGCGGCGATTGCCGCCGCTGCGGGCGCATGCCTCGTCATTGCCGAGCCGAAGGAGCAAGCGCGGCGGGCGCTGGAGATCGCTTTCGAGCGTGACGCGCATGTTGTCGTCGCGGATCCTGCCAAGCTGACCGAGAGCATGGTTGCCGACATCGTGGTCGCGTCCGGCGATCAGAGCCAGCATCTGATGCGGCACAATGAGGACATCAAGCGGATTCTCCGGAAGGTCGCCATAAGCGGCGGACAGCTGCTGCTGGCCGATCATGCGCCGAGTGCTTTCAACGATTTCGTCTTCGGTCTGTCCGAGGGCTGGTTTGCCGATAGTCAATCGGCGGAGTTTCCGGTTGGACGGCTTGGGACACCGCAGCAGATCGAAGATCTCCTGGATGCCCTTGGCTTTGCCAAGCCCGATATCTGCGAGTCGACTTTCCCCGAAGGTTCGCTGATTTCGGTATCGGCCATGCCGGGCCTGCGGCCGGAGGCGGACATCGCGGAGGAGACGGCCGAGCCGCTCCTGATCTTGTCGGAACAAGGCAAGAAGGGTCTGGGCAAGCTTGACGAGGGGATGACGCTCATCGACCTCGGTGCGTCCTCCGTAGATCTTGCCGACGCGATCGACGGCGATATTCGCCGGATCGTGTACATTGCGAATACAAAGCGTGGCGATGCGACGGAGCGCTCGCTATCGCGTCTTTCGATCTTCACGGAGCTGGCGAATCTGTTGTCGCAGCAGGACGGTGGGGCAAAGTCCCGGCTGGTCATCATTGCACCCGGCGGGTCCCCGCTGGCATCCGCTTCCATCGATGACGCCAATGCCGGCCTCTGGGCCTTTGGACGTGTCCTGCAGAACGAATACGATGCCTTCGACGTTCATCTGCTGGATGCCGAGGTGGACAGCAAGCGAACGCTTTCCATCATCGATACCCTGATGACGGCGGAAACGGATAATCGCGAATGGTTCCTGGATCGCGCGACCGGCAAGGTGCGGGAGATCAGGGCCGCCGCCGGTCCCTTCGACGCAGTCGAGGCAAGCCGCCGCGATTTCGCTGCGGCAACGATCCGGCAGCATGTGGCCGGCCGGCTGGATAGCGTGGCCTGGGAGGACGCAAGCGTTCCCGTGCCGGAGGAGGGAGAGGTTGTCGTCTCCGTCGAAGCCGCCGGCCTCAATTTCCGGGATGTGATGTGGGCTATGGGCCTCCTGCCCGAGGAGGCGCTGGAAGACGGCTTTGCCGGCGCCACGATCGGCATGGAGTTCGCCGGGCGAATTCTTGCCGTAGGCGACGAGGTCGACGATCTCAGGCCCGGCGACAAGGTCATGGGCATCGGGCCTGCCGCGTTTTCGACCCATGTGCGTGTCCGGCGCGACGGCGTGACCAGGCTGCCGGAGCGGATGGAAACCGTTGCCGCGGCCACTGTGCCGGTTGCCTTCCTGACTGCCTATTATGCGATGGTCGAACTCGGACGTATTCAGCCGGGCGAAACCATTCTCATCCATGGAGCTGCCGGCGGCGTCGGACTTGCGGCGCTTCAGATCGCCAAGCTAAAGGGTGCCAGGGTGATCGCCACCGCCGGCACGGTCGAGAAGCGCGGCTTCCTTGAAATGCTCGGCGCCGACCATGTGCTCGATTCGCGCTCTCTGGATTTCGTTTCCGGCGTGCGTGGCCTTACGGGCGGCGCGGGCGTGGATCTCGTTCTCAATTCGCTCTTCTCGGAAGCGATGGAGCGGAGCATCGAACTGGTCAAGCCTTTCGGCCGCTTCCTGGAACTGGGCAAGCGCGATTATTACGCCGACCGCAAAATCGGTCTGCGTCCGTTCCGGCGCAATGTCAGCTATTTCGGCATCGATGCCGATCAGCTTCTGGTCAACGTACCCGACGTGACGCGGCGCATTTTCACGGAAATCGGCCAGCTTTTCGCCGATGAACAACTGACGCCGCTGCCGTATCGTGCTTTCGCCTATGATGAGATCGGCAACGCGTTCCGGTTGATGCAGAATGCCGGTCATATCGGCAAGATCGTGGTGCGGCCGCCGGTTCCGGGTGTCGACAATGTCTTGCGGGCTCCGGCGAAGTCTCTGCGGTTCGACGCCAAGGGCATTTTCCTGGTTGCGGGCGGCATCGGCGGTTTCGGGCTTTCCGCCGCCGATTGGCTGGTTTCCAGAGGCGCGCGCCGCATTGCGCTGTGCTCGCGCCGGGGCATTGCCGACGCGGAGACGAAGAAGGCGATGGGCGATTGGGCAAAGCGAGGTGTTAAGGCGACGCTCCACGCCTGCGATATCACCGATGCAGCCGCAGCCGACGCATTGCTTGCCTCGCTTCGTGCCGAAGGCGCGCTCAAGGGCATCGTCCACGCAGCCATGGTTCTGGACGACGCGCTCCTTGCCAACCTGACGCCGGAGCGCAATCGCCCCGTTCTCGAGGTCAAGATCGGCGGCGCCGACATTCTCGATCGCCTGACGCGGGAAGACCGGCTGGAGCTTTTCCTGCTCTTCTCTTCGGCAACGACCATGCTCGGCAATCCGGGACAAGCCAACTATGTGATGGCGAACGGCTATCTGGAAGGCCTGGCGCGTGCGCGCCGCGCTCAGGGCAAACCAGCGCTCGCGGTCGGGTTCGGTGCGATCGCGGATAAAGGCTTCCTGGCGCGTAACGGCGAAGTCAACGATCTTCTCTCCAAGCGCATCGGCAAGGCTGCCTTGAAGGCGCGCGATGCGCTGGAGCAGGTCGAGCGCTACATGCTGGCAGATACCGGCGCCGTCGATGCTGCGGCCGTCATGATCGCCGAGATCGACTGGAACGCCGTTCGCCTGTTGCCGATCTCCGCTCGCTCGTTGTTCGAACCGCTTATGCGGCATGCGGGTAGCCATCAGGCCCTGAACGAGGGAGACAGCATCGATCTCAAGGAGCTGATCAACGGCAAATCGGAAGAGGAGGCCCAGGCTGCCCTGCATGCTCTGGTCGCCGCGGAAATCGCCGCGATCCTTCGCGTGACGGAAGATACCGTGACGCCCGACAAGATATTGAAGGATATCGGCCTCGACAGCTTGATGGCGATGGAACTCGGCATGAGCTTCCAGCAGAAGACCGGCTTCGATATCCCGCTGAGCGGTGTCGGCGAGGGTACGACCGTGGGCGATGTCGTCAGCCGATTGCGGGATCGTGTGATGAATCGCAACGGCGATGATGCTAAGGACGCCGCAGGCGACGACGACATGGTCGAGCGTCTCGCGCGCAGCCATGCCGCGGAGCAGGAAAAAAGGGCGGTTCAGTGACCACGCATGATGCCAACGATGGCAATCCGGCAAAGCAGAAGAAAAGCAAGCTGCTCGAGCAGATGCGCCGCGTCGGCGAATCCTCCGGGCGCAACCGGGCGGAACGTTTGAACAGGCAGCCGGTGCCGCAGCAGCGTCAGGCGACGCGTTTCGAGGATTTGCCGGAATACAAGCGCGTCGCTACGCAGCGAATTGCGGGCGAAATGCTCGGAGTTGCCAATCCCTTCTATCGCTCTCACGATGTCGCCGCCGGCGCCACGACGAGCATCGGCGGGCGTGAGTTCGTCAATTTTGCCTCCTATGATTACCTGGGCACCAATACCGACCCGCATGTTGCCGAAAGCGCCAGGCAGGCGATCGATCGTTTCGGAATCTCGGCCTCGGCGAGCCGTCTGGTGGCCGGCGAGCGGCCCGGGCATGTGGAGCTGGAGCGAAAGCTTGCCGGGGTCTACGGCGTCGATGCCGCCGTGTGCTTCGTCAGCGGTTATCTGACCAATGTCGCGACGATCGGTTGCCTCATGGGGCCACAGGATCTGGTGATCCATGACGAGTTCATTCACAACAGCGCGCTTGCCGGCATCAAGCTTTCCGGCGCGGCGCGTCGGCTCTTTCAGCATAATGATATCGAGAATCTCGAGACCATTCTGAAAACGCTGTCATCGGATTTTCGCCGGATTCTCGTGATCGTCGAAGGCATCTATTCGATGGATGGCGATATCGCCGACTTGCCGGCCCTGCTGGAGCTGAAGGCGCGTTACGGCTTCTGGCTGATGGTCGACGAGGCGCATGCATTCGGCATTCTCGGCAAGACCGGCCGCGGCACCTTCGAGCATTTCGATCTCGATCCGCGCGACATCGATATCTGGATGGGCACGCTGTCGAAGACGACTTCGAGCTGCGGCGGCTATATCGCCGGCAGCAGCGCGCTTGCCGATATTCTGAAAGCGGAAGCCGGTGGCTTCGTCTATAGCGTCGGGCTCTCGCCCGTTCTTGCCGCCGCCGCGGTTGCCGGCCTCGATATCCTTCAATCCGAGCCGGCGCGAATCGAACGCCTCAGGCGCAACGGCCAGTTGTTCCTCGAACAGGCAAGGGCCATGGGCCTCGATACCGGCCTCAGCATGGGCCATTCGGTCGTGCCTGTCATCGTCGGCGATTCGCTCCGGGCGGCGCAGCTTTCGAACGACCTGCTGGCCGAGGGCATCAACGTGCTGCCCATCATCCATCCGGCGGTGCCGGAAGGCATGGCGCGGCTTCGCTTCTTCATCACCTGCAACCACACGGAGGAGCAAATCCGGCGTGCGGTTGCGGTCACGGCCGAAAAGCTCAAGAGCCTGCAGGATCGGAACTTCGGTCTCGCAGCGCTTGATATGGACAAGATGATGCAATTGTTGCCCACGGGTATCGTTCCCGACAGCCCGTAAGTCAGGACGATCATCGCATGCATGTTATCGTCACGGGAGGCTCAAGCGGAATTGGTCTGGCGATAGCGAAGCTTTATGCAGCCAGGGGCGCGCGGGTTTCGCTTCTTGCCCGCCATCCCGGACGACTTGAGGAAGCGCGGGCCGAAATCGCAGCGCTTCAGGGCGTCGACGGCTCCCTTATCCGGACGGTCTCGGTGGATGTCGCCTCGGCGGCACGAACCATGGAAGCGGTGGAGCTTTGCGAGGCATCCTTCGGCCCCTGCGACATTCTCATCGCCTCGGCCGGTGTCGTTGAACCCCAGGCTTTCGATGCGATGCCGACATCGGTTTTCGATGAGCAGATCGCCATCAATTTTCTCGGAACGGCGAATGCCGTTCGAGCAGTCTACAAGGGCATGAAGAGCCGACGTAGAGGCGACATCATGATGATCTCCTCGGGTGCCGCTCTGATCGGCATCTTCGGCTACACCGCCTATTGCGCATCCAAATCGGCCCTGGCAGCCTTCGCCGAAGCTTTGAGCGCCGAGGCCGCAGCCGCCGGCGTGCGTGTTTCCATCTGCTTCCCGCCCGATACGCTGACGCCGCAGTATCGGCGGGAAATCTCCCTGAGACCTCCGGAGGCGGAACTATTGATGGGGTCTGTGAAGCCGTGGAGCGCCGAGGCGGTGGCTTCAAGGATCGTCCGTGGACTGGATCGCGGGCAGGCCAAAATTTACTTTGGATTTTCGCTGACGGCACTTGCGTATTTCGGTCCACTGATAAAGCCATGGCTAATGTGGTGGTTTTCTCGGAAAACGCGAAAATAACTGGTAAAGAAGCAAGGCGGAGACTTGCCGATGGGTCGGACCACGGCTTTGATTATGCTAAGGAATGCGAAGCAATTGTCAGTGTTGCGCTATCGGTAGCGTATGGGCAGGGGAAGGTTTAAGGAATTGGCGGCCAGTTCTTCGCGAATTTGGAAAACGCTGCGGCAGGCAGCCGGCATTTGGATGGCGCGAACTTGAAGCTGCATGATTTTCCAATTCTTCTGACGCTCGCCTGCTTCGCGTTCTCCTGCGTCATCGTGTTTCTGACCGATCCTTTTGCGATGCCGGCGGCTGTCAATGCGCAGAATCGTGCGGAACGAAGCTGGTGGCGCCTGGCCTATGACTGCGCAGTGCGAATTCCGGTCATCGCATTGATCTACGCCGCCTTCTTCGCGATTTCCTGGCGTCCGATCTACAGCACGCAGGCGGTCATCAGTTTCTTTGTCATCTTCACGGGGATTTCGAGGGCGAAATTCGAGTTTATTCGCGAGCCACTGGTATTTTCCGACATTGCCCTCGTGGTCGATGTCTTCAAATATAAAGAGATTTTCTACGCGACATCGCTGAACATCTTTTTCTGGGCAATCGCCGTCGCTTACGTATTCGGCATCAGCGGCCTTTACATGTATCTGGAGCCATCGGTTCTTCCGGCTTCAAACGGCTTGTTTTGGGTGCTTCTGGGCCTGCTTCTCGCCTTTGCGCCATGGCTTGCGCTTTTCAGCCGGATCGTCAGCGAACCGGTCTGCCGTTTCACCCAGAAGTTCCTGGGCAAGGTCGACGTCAAGATAGATACCGTGCGGTTCGGCACCTTCGCCTCCGTCGTGTTTCACTTCGTCATCTGGGTTGGCGTCAGGCGCGAGGCGATCGTTTCGGAACTGTCCGGGCGCTTCATGTCGGCGCTTCAGGAACTGTGGGAGCATGGCGACGACGAACCGCTCATCGTCATCTGGCAATCCGAATCCTTCATCGACCTCAGGCACTTCGGGGTCAAGAACATCAAGCTTCCCAATCTCGACCGCCTGCGTGAGCAGGCCGCGCAATGGGGCCGCATGACCAGCGTCTTCGAGGGCGGCTATACGCTGCGGACCGAATTTGCGGTGTTGAGCGGCTTGCTGCCCGAGAATGTGCACATCGACGCCAGCTATCCCTATCTGCGCGCCAGTCACTACAAGGACGTCGTCTGGCCGGCGCGGCTCAAGAAGGCCGGCTGGAATACGCAGTTCATTCACCCTTACGACAAGACCTTTTTCCTGCGTCACAAGGCATTGCCGCAGCTCGGATTCGACCGGATGATGATGCTGGACGAGTTCGATCACAATCCCGAGCGCGACGGCCCGTACGTCAGCGACCTGTCGCTGACGAAGAGCGTGATTCGGACGATCGACGACGATGGCACGAGCAAGAATTTCGTCTTTGTCGCCTCCATGGCGAATCATGGACCGTGGGAGCCGGGCCGTTGCGGCGATCTGGTCAATCCGGTGGATATATACGGCGAGCTGTTGATGCGCGCCGATCATGCGCTCGGCAATCTGGCCCATCACCTCGACAAGCTGGATCGCCCGGTATGGCTGCTTTTTTACGGCGATCACGCGCCCTTGCTGAAGGCTTTTGCCGATCCGTTCCCGGATCCGCGAACGGATTATGTCATCGTTCCCCTTGGCCGCGCGCGGGCTCATTCTCAAAAGCCGGAGCCGGCCCAGGAAGAGGCTCCCTGGAACCTGATCGGGACATTGCTGCGCTATGCGGGCCTCAGCACCGAGGTTCCGGAATAATGGCCACCGGGGAAGGGACCGTTTCCCCGCGTGTATTCCTGTTTCTGCAGGGGCCGTCCTCACCGCTGTTCGCCGAGATCGCCAGAAAGCTGGAAGTGGCCGGCGGCCGCTGCATCCGCATCAATCTGAACGCCGGGGATCGGATTTCGTGGCGCCGCCCCAATGCCTTCAACTATCGCGGCGATTTCGACGGCTGGCGTGCCTACGTCCGGCGTCTGATCGAGGTCGAGGGTACGACCGACATGATTCTGCATGGCGAGGAACGCCCCTATCATCGCGTCGCCATCGAGGAGGCGCATCGGGCCGGCGTGCGCGTCAACGTCGTGGAGATGGGATATTTACGGCCGGACTGGGTAACGCTCGAGCGCGACGGCCTGTCCTCCAACTCCCATTTTCCGGTGGATGCCGCCCATATCCTCGAAGCCGCGTCCGATCTGCCCGAGCCGGACTGGACGCGCCGCTTCAGCCAGACATTCCTTGCGGAAGCGCTTTACGATCTCGCCTACTATCTTCCAACCGTTTTCCTGGGATTTCTGTATCCGGGATACAGGCGGCACGGGCTCTATCATCCGCTGATGGAATATGCCGGGTGGCTGAGGAGACTTCCCTCAAGTGGCAGGCGGGTGCGTGAAGCCGAAAGCGTGACTGAGGATCTAATTGCCGGCGGCGAGCGATTCTTCGTTTATCCGCTGCAGCTTCAGACCGATTTTCAGCTTCGGGCGCATTCTCCCTTTCGTCAGCAGCAGGATGCCATCAGGCTGATTCTCAGGTCCTTTGCCGAAAATGCCGATCCGCACACGCATCTCGTTCTCAAATTGCATCCGCTGGATAACGGGCTCGTGGACTGGAGGGCCTATGTCGATCGTATCGCTGCTGCGTGCGGACTGTCTTTTCGCGTCCATTTCATAGACGGCGGCAATCTGGACCGGTTGATCGCCGCCAGCCAGGGCATGGTGACGGTCAATTCGACAGCCGCGCTTTCGGCGCTGCAGGCCGGAAAGCCGGTCAAGGCGCTCGGAGCCGCGATCTACGATATCGAAGGCCTGAGCGACCGGCGCGCCTTGGATCTCTTCTGGTCGGATCCGATGCCGCCATCGCCGAAGCTTCGCGATGCGTTCTTCCGCTTGCTCGCCGCGGCCGTGCAGGTGCGCGGCAATTTCTGTTCCGGGGAGGGGGCTGCTGCCGCGGCCGCGCAGATCGCCGAAAGAGTGCTGTCGTGCACGGTCAATCTGCCGGGCGCCTATATCGATTCGCCGCCCCGGCAGCGGCCGTTGAAGATCGAGGTGCCATGAGCCAGATATGGGAGATAATTCACTCTTTGCGGCTGGCAGCTGTCAATTTGCAAGGCTACCGGCCCTGAAATTGACAATACGACTTCTTACATGTGGATTGGTATCAGATCTCGGGCGGTGATTCGCCGTTAACAAGAGATGTGCATAACGGTTTGCTGGGGGCAAACACCATGGATGACAGCAGAATGGAAAGATTCATGTTGAAGGAGCTGCTGATGATCATCGCGGCTCTCGTGCTTGTTTCCGGAGTGCTTTTGACCGTCGTTATCTTCGGTAACTACTGAACGGCGCATGATCGCGCATCAAGAATGCTTTCACGCAGTCTTGATCTATCCAACAGACATTTCGATTCTGGAAGAGTGGTGGGCGATGAGAGACTCGAACTCCCGACATCCTCGGTGTAAACGAGGCGCTCTACCAACTGAGCTAATCGCCCTTCAGCGAAGCGGGTCATTTGGCCCGCCGCATTCGGTGGCCGTGATCTATGCGGAACGAGGAAAAACCGCAAGAGTGTTTGTGAAGATTTTTTGATTTTTTTGATTTTTGCGACTTCGCGGTCGTGCTCATCCACAATTGAGCGGCCCGCCCGCAGCCGGCCATCCCTGTGCATACGAAGGCCGAGTGAAATGCATGAGGCGGGAACCTGCCATGCCAAATCGCGGGAGCGGAAATTTGCGGGTCCGCTTGTCCAAAACAATTCGCACTCTGTCATCGATTTGTATTCAAACCTGCTTGACACCCAAACACGAACCCCGTAGTTAGCCGCTCATCGAACGGCGAGGGCCGCTTTGATGGGTGCGCAAGCATCCGGACTGCTTGAAATGAAATGCGGGTGTAGCTCAGTCGGTTAGAGTGCCGGCCTGTCACGCCGGAGGTCGCGGGTTCGAGCCCCGTCACTCGCGCCATTTCAAGGAAAGTTCCGGTTCTGGCGCCCGGCCGAAAGGCCAAGCAATGCGCGGGTGTAGCTCAGTCGGTTAGAGTGCCGGCCTGTCACGCCGGAGGTCGCGGGTTCGAGCCCCGTCACTCGCGCCACTCTTCCCAAACCATTACAATCAAACATCAATTTGCTGCGATTGCGAAGTAGCCTTTTTGCGATTGCGCCCATTTGTCGCGATGCCGTCGCAACACATTGATAAATCCCGCTCGGTAGTACGCTAACGGACCGATTCAAAAGGCTTGCGCGCGCGCTCCGGCTGCGCTAACCACGGCTTTGTTGCAACGCTCTTTCGCTTGCTGGGCATTTGCTCAAAAGCGCCCGCCCGGCGCTCACCGCAAGCAGGGATGGACATGATGACTGGACTGCTCAGTTCCTATATTCCGATAGCGATTTTCATTGGTATTGCCTTGGTGATTGGCCTGGCGCTGTTGATCACGCCGTTCGCCGTCGCCTTCAAGGCACCTGACTCGGAAAAGCTCTCGGCCTATGAATGCGGCTTCAATGCATTCGATGACGCCCGCATGAAGTTCGATATCCGTTTCTACCTGGTATCGATTCTCTTCATCATCTTCGACCTGGAAGTCGCCTTCCTCTTTCCCTGGGCCGTGTCGTTCGGTGCGATCGGCTGGTTCGGGTTCTGGTCGATGATGGTATTCCTCGCGGTGCTGACCATCGGCTTTATCTATGAATGGAAGAAGGGAGCCCTGGAATGGGAGTAGCCCCAAGCAACACCACGCTCGTGGCGCCGCAGCCGAAGGGGATCATCGATCCCGCGACCGGCAGACCCGTCGGCAGCAACGATCCGTTCTTCGGCGAGATCAACAACGAACTCGCCGACAAGGGCTTTCTGGTCACCTCCACCGATGAGCTGATCAACTGGGCCCGCACCGGCTCCCTGATGTGGATGACCTTCGGTCTCGCCTGCTGCGCGGTCGAGATGATGCAGGTTTCCATGCCGCGCTACGACGTCGAGCGCTTCGGCTTTGCGCCGCGCGCTTCGCCGCGCCAGTCCGATGTCATGATCGTCGCCGGCACGCTGACCAACAAGATGGCGCCCGCTCTGCGCAAGGTCTACGACCAGATGCCCGAGCCGCGCTACGTCATCTCCATGGGCTCCTGCGCCAATGGCGGCGGTTACTATCACTATTCCTATTCCGTCGTGCGCGGATGCGACCGTGTCGTTCCCATCGACATTTATATCCCGGGCTGTCCTCCCACGGCAGAGGCGCTGCTTTACGGCGTGCTTCTGCTGCAGAAGAAGATCCGGCGCACCGGCACGATCGAACGGTAAGGCAGGGGACAAGGTATCATGAGTGAAGCCCTGAACGAGCTCGCCGCTTATCTCACGGAAGTTCGCAGCGCCCTGATCTCCTCGAGCGAGATCAACTACGGCGAGCTGAACGTGACGACGACGGCCGAAAACGTTATTGCCCTGCTGACCTTCCTGCGTGACGATGCCAAGTGCGGTTTCGTCAACATAACGGACATTTGCGGTGTCGACTGGCCGCAGCGCGCCGAGCGTTTCGACGTCGTCTACCATCTCCTGTCGCCGAAAAAGAACATTCGCATCCGCGTCAAGGTTCCTGTCGGCGAAGATGAGGCCGTTCCGTCCGTTTGCGGCATCTATCCCGGCGCCGATTGGTTCGAGCGCGAAACCTGGGACATGTACGGCGTTCTCTTCACCGGACACCCGGATCTGCGCCGTATCCTCACGGACTACGGTTTCGAAGGCCATCCGCTGCGCAAGGATTTCCCGACGACCGGTTTCGTCGAGGTTCGCTATGACGACGCCGCCAAGCGCGTCGTTTACGAGCCTGTGGAACTGAAGCAGGAATTCCGCAATTTCGACTTCCTGTCGCCGTGGGAGGGCACTGACTACGTGCTTCCGGGCGACGAGAAGGCGAAACAGTAAGCTGAGGCAGTAGGCATTAGCCAATAGGCAATAGGAGAATGGCAAACGGCAATTAATTCCTATCAGGACCTTACGGTATGGCAGCGTGCCATGGATCTTGCGGTTGAATGTTACTCTCTTACGAAGGAATTTCCGAAGGAAGAGATTTACGGCTTGGTCTCGCAGATAAGGCGCGCATCTGTATCGATCGCTGCAAATATTGCGGAAGGTTATGGTCGGGAAGCCACGGGGGCTTACGTCCATCATCTGAAGATTGCACAAGGTTCGCTGAAGGAATTAGAGACGCATCTGATACTTTCCACGCGGATAGGCATCGTTGCCATTGAGCAAGTGAGGCAGGCGATGTCCACGAGTGATGAAATTGGAAAGATGCTTCGATCTCTCATGCGCCGATTGCAGGACGAGCGACCTGGATATGAAAGTTAACGTTTACACTATTGCCTATTGCCCACTGGCTAATGCCTGCAATAAGCGGAGCGCATTGCAATGACAGAACATAACGTTCGCAACTTCAACATCAATTTCGGTCCGCAGCATCCGGCCGCGCACGGCGTTTTGCGTCTTGTGCTGGAACTGGACGGCGAAATTGTGGAACGCGTCGATCCGCATATCGGCCTGCTGCATCGCGGCACGGAAAAGCTGATCGAAACGAAGACCTACCTCCAGGCCGTTCCTTATTTCGATCGCCTCGACTACGTGGCGCCGATGAACCAGGAACATGCCTATGCGCTGGCCGTCGAAAAGCTGCTCGGCATCGACATCCCGATCCGCGGTCAGCTGATCCGCGTGCTCTACTCGGAAATCGGCCGTATCCTGTCGCACCTGCTCAACGTCACGACGCAGGCCATGGACGTCGGCGCGCTGACGCCGCCGCTCTGGGGCTTCGAAGAGCGCGAAAAGCTGATGGTGTTCTACGAGCGCGCCTCCGGCTCGCGCATGCACGCCGCTTACGTTCGTCCGGGCGGCGTTCACCAGGACCTTCCCGAGAAGCTCGTGCAGGATATCGGCGACTGGTGCGATCCGTTCCTGAAGGCGCTCGACGATATCGACGACCTTCTGACCGGCAACCGCATCTTCAAGCAGCGTAACGTCGATATCGGCGTGGTTTCGCTGGAAGACTGTTGGGCCTGGGGCTTCTCCGGCGTCATGGTCCGCGGCTCCGGCGCTGCCTGGGACCTGCGCAAGGCGCAGCCCTACGAATGCTATGCCGATCTCGAATTCGACATCCCGATCGGCAAGAACGGCGATTGCTACGACCGTTACCTCATCCGCATGATCGAAATGCGCGAGGCCGTCCGCATCATGAAGCAGTGCGTCAATCGCCTGCTGGGTGACGCAAGGACCGGGCCGGTTTCGTCGCTTGATGGCAAGGTCGTTCCGCCGAAGCGCGGCGAGATGAAGCGCTCGATGGAAGCGTTGATCCACCATTTCAAGCTCTATACCGAAGGCTATCACGTACCGGCCGGCGAGGTTTATGCGGCCGTCGAGGCGCCGAAGGGCGAGTTCGGCGTCTATCTCGTCTCGGACGGCTCCAACAAGCCTTACCGCTGCAAGATCCGTGCGCCGGGCTATGCGCATCTGCAGGCCATGGATTTCATGTGCCGCGGCCATCAGCTCGCCGACGTGGCGGCGGTGCTCGGTTCGCTCGATATCGTGTTTGGTGAGGTGGATCGCTGATGCGAGCCTGGCAGGTCGTCATTCCCGTGATCTTCGTCGCCTGCGGCGCTTCCGCGCAGCAGGCCGGCAAGACGCAGACACTGCCGAACATCACCACGCAGGGTTCGAATGCGATCGGCGCGAATTCTGCGAAGGGCGGAAATGAGGGTACGTCGGGCGGAGGGGATTCGACCATGGCCGACCTTCTTTCCCGCGGTTATCAGATCAAGGCCGCTGTGCCGAACGGCGGCAAGTTTGTTGTGTTTATGCAGAAAGACCAGTCGGCCTATGCCTGCGAATTCTCGTCTCTGACGAATACGCGGTGTGGGTCCTTAAACTGAGATAAGGCGTGAAAGATGTCCGTTCGTCGACTAGCCGAAGATCAATTCCAGCCTGCCGCGTTCGCCTTCAACAAGGAGAATGCGGTCTGGGCGGAAAAGACGATCAATAAATATCCCGAGGGTCGCCAGCAGTCCGCGATCATCCCGCTGATGATGCGTGCGCAGGAGCAGGAAGGCTGGGTCACCAAGGCGGCTATCGAAACGATCGCCGACATGCTCGACATGGCCTATATCCGCGCGCTCGAAGTCGCGACCTTCTATACGCAGTTCCAGCTGCATCCGGTCGGCACGCGCGCTCACGTCCAGGTTTGCGGCACGACGCCCTGCATGCTGCGCGGCGCCGAGGGGCTGATCAAGGTCTGCAAGAGCCGGATCCACGATCATGCTTTCGAGCGCAACGCCGACGGCACGCTCTCCTGGGAAGAGGTCGAATGTCAGGGCGCCTGCGTCAACGCACCGATGGTCGTAATCGGCAAGGATACCTATGAGGATCTGACGCCGGCACGTCTCGAAGAGATCATCGACGCGTTCGCCGCAGGCAAGGGGCATGAAATTCCGACCGGTCCGCAGATCGATCGCGTTTTCTCCGCTCCGGAAGGTGGTTTGACGTCTCTCCTGTCGGATGAGGCGAAGGCGAAGAGCGTAGCCGGCAAGACGGCCAAAGCCACTGCCGAGGCTGTCTCGATCCCGCCATCCGAAGCTGCCCGCGCCAAGAGCACGGATGCTGAAACCAATCCGAGCCTGAAGACGCCGGCAACCGAACCGGCTGCCGCAGCCAGGAACGCCAAGGCGGCCGAAACGCAGCCTCTTTCAGGCACCGCGGCCGCGGAGCCTGTCGCCGGGAAGCCGTCGCTTGATGACGAGAATCGTCCCGCCGGTATCGAAAGACCGGCGCAACCGGATAATCTGCAGCTCATTTCAGGGGTCGGGCCCAAGATCGAGGGGACCTTGCATGAGCTCGGCATCTTTACCTTCGCGCAGATCGCGAGCTGGAAGAAGGCCGAGCGTGAATGGGTCGACGGCTATCTGAATTTCAAGGGCCGCATCGAGCGTGACGATTGGATCAAGCAGGCTGAGGCACTCGCTAAGGGTGGCGAAGCGGAATATATCAAGGTCTTCGGCAAGAAGCCGCGGTAAGAGGTGAAGCATGTTACAGGATCAGGATCGCATCTTTACCAATATCTACGGCCTCAAGGATAAATCCCTCAAGGGCGCGATGTCGCGCGGCCATTGGGATGGCACGAAGCAAATCCTCGAAAAGGGTCGTGACTGGATCATCAACGAGATGAAGGCTTCCGGCCTTCGCGGCCGCGGCGGCGCAGGCTTTCCGACGGGCCTGAAGTGGTCCTTCATGCCGAAGGAAAGCGACGGCCGCCCGCATTATCTCGTCGTCAACGCCGACGAATCCGAGCCCGGCACCTGCAAGGACCGCGACATCATGCGCCACGATCCGCATACGCTGATCGAAGGCTGCGTCATCGCCGGTTTCGCCATGGGCGCCCATGCGGCCTATATCTATGTCCGTGGCGAATACATGCGCGAACGCGAAGCCCTTCAGGCTGCGATCGACGAATGCTACGATGCCGGATTGCTTGGCAAAAACAACAAGCTAGGCTGGGATTATGATGTTTTCGTTCATCATGGTGCCGGCGCTTATATCTGCGGCGAGGAAACCGCGCTGCTCGAAAGCCTGGAAGGCAAGAAGGGCCAGCCGCGCCTGAAGCCGCCATTCCCGGCCAATATGGGTCTCTACGGCTGCCCGACCACCGTCAACAACGTCGAGTCCATCGCCGTTGCGCCGACGATCCTGCGCCGCGGTGCCGCATGGTTCTCCTCCTTCGGCCGTCCGAACAATGTCGGCACGAAGCTGTTCATGATCTCGGGTCACGTCAACCGTCCCTGCACGGTCGAAGAAACGATGGGCATCACCTTCCGCGAGCTGGTCGACAAGCACGCCGGCGGCGTTCGCGGCGGCTGGGAGAACCTGCTTGCCGTCATCCCCGGCGGTGCGTCGTGCCCGGTCGTTCCGGCTGCCGATATCATCGACTGCCCGATGGATTTCGACGGCCTGCGCGAGGTCAAGTCGTCCTTCGGTACGGCTGCGGCGATCGTCATGGACAAGTCGACCGACATCATCAAGGCGATTGCCCGCATCTCGGCCTTCTTCAAGCACGAAAGCTGCGGTCAGTGTACTCCGTGCCGCGAAGGAACGGGCTGGATGTGGCGCGTTCTTGAGCGTATGGCTCGCGGCAACGCGCAGAAGCGCGAAATCGACATGCTGTTCCAGGTGACGAAGCAGATCGAAGGTCATACCATCTGTGCGCTCGGTGACGCAGCCGCATGGCCGGTTCAGGGTCTGATCCGCAATTTCCGTCCCGAGATCGAGAAGCGTATCGACCAGTACACCGCCAACGCGACCAGCCACGGCGCGGTTCTGGAAGCAGCCGAGTAAGGATTGTCATGGCGAAGACCGAGCATATCAGGCAAGACGGCGGAGCGACCGATGACGCATCGGCCGACCTCGGTCGCGTCGCCGCCGATATGCTGCGGAACGCGCCGATCATGCCGGTCCATCCGCTGATGGCTCATCAGGCGGCGGCGTTTGCCGCGGCAGCGGCGATAGGCTTCGGTCTTACATCGCAGATCGCCGGAGCATTCTTCGGTGCGTTTCAGGGAGCGGTCGAAGCCTCCCGCAAGCGTGGTTCCGAGCCGGAGACGAAGAATGCTGCCGCCGCCGAAGAAAAGCCGGTGGTAGACAGGGATGGGGCAGGGGAAGCAAAGCCGATCAAGGCAGCGTCGGCCGCCAAGCCGGTCGCGTCGAAGCCGAAGGTTGCGGCCTTGAAGCCTGCGGTGGCAAGGAAGGCCGAAGCGAAGCCGGTTGCGCCCGCAACGGCGGCGGCACCTGCGAGGAGCAGGAGCAAAGCTGATGCAGCGGCGCCGGTTGCGGCAAAGCCGGCTCCTGCGCGCGGCCGCAAGGCTGCGGCAAAGGCTGACGACCTGAAGCGGATTTCCGGCATCGGTCCAAAGCTCGAACAGGTGCTGAACGGACGCGGCATCAAGCGATTTGCCGATATCGCCGCCTGGAGCGATGCGGATATCGACCGGATCGACGCGGAGCTCGGTTTCGATGGCCGCATCCGGCGCGACGATTGGGTCGGTCAGGCGAAGGCGTTGCGGCCGAAGGGCCGGAGTTGAGTTTTTTCCCGGCTGTATTGGACGGCCGCGGAGGGTGAATGAGAGCGATGGAGACGGCGCGGGCGTGGTCCGCATGTTTCTATCGCAAAGCCGGTCTTGCGGGGGGCAAGATTCGGCAAGGCTTATTGTGAGCGAACTGGCGCCATCAGGCATTTGAGCCGTCCCGATGGCAATCCGGCTTGCGATCATGAAATTGTCTGCGGCCAGGTTGGGCTGAAGACGTGACATAGGACTGAGTGGACGATGGCTAAACTGAAGATTGACGGTAAAGAGATCGAAGTTCCGGATCACTACACGCTTATCCAGGCGTGCGAGGAAGCCGGTGCCGAAGTCCCGCGCTTCTGCTTCCATGAACGACTGTCGGTGGCCGGCAATTGCCGCATGTGCCTCGTGGAGGTGAAGGGTGGTCCGCCGAAGCCGCAGGCATCCTGCGCCATGGGCGTTCGCGATATCCGCGGCGGCCCGAACGGCGAGCTTCCGGAAGTCTTCACCAACACGCCGATGGTCAAGAAGGCCCGCGAAGGCGTGATGGAGTTCCTGCTGATCAACCACCCGCTGGATTGCCCGATCTGCGACCAGGGCGGCGAATGCGACCTGCAGGACCAGGCCATGGCCTTCGGCATCGACAGCTCGCGCTATCAGGAAGACAAGCGCGCCGTCGAGGACAAGTATATCGGACCGCTCGTCAAGACCGTGATGAACCGCTGCATCCACTGCACGCGCTGCGTCCGCTTCACGACCGAAGTCGCCGGCATTTCCGAACTCGGCCTCATCGGCCGCGGCGAGGACGCGGAAATCACCACCTATCTCGAGCAGGCGATGACCTCCGAGCTGCAGGGCAACGTCGTTGACCTTTGCCCGGTCGGCGCGCTGACCTCGAAGCCCTTCGCCTTCACGGCTCGTCCGTGGGAACTGAACAAGACCGAATCGATCGACGTCATGGACGCGCTCGGCTCGGCGATCCGCGTCGATACCCGTGGCCGCGAAGTCATGCGCGTTCTGCCGAGGGTCAACGAACAGATCAACGAAGAGTGGATCTCCGACAAGACCCGCTTCATCTGGGACGGCCTGAAGACCCAACGTCTCGACAAGCCTTATGTCCGCAAGGACGGCCGCCTTCAGCCGGCAAGCTGGAGCGATGCCTTCGCCGCCATCAAATCGGCGGTTTCGGCCACCAGCGGCGACAAGATCGGCGCCATCGCCGGCGATCTCGCCTCGGTCGAGGAAATGTACGCTCTGTCCGAGCTGCTGAAATCGCTGGGATCGGAGAATCTCGACTGTCGCCAGGACGGGACGGCGCTTGATCCGTCGCTCGGCCGCGCAAGCTACATCTTCAACCCGAGCATCCAGGGCATCGAAGCCGCCGATGCGCTGCTGATCGTCGGTGCCAATCCGCGCTTCGAAGCTGCCGTCATGAACTCGCGCATTCGCAAGCGCTGGCGCCGCGGCAAGTTCCCGATCGGCGTGATCGGCGAAGCCGCCGATCTTCGCTATTCCTACGATTATCTCGGCGCCGGCCCGGATACGCTGGTCGATATCGTCAGCGGTTCGCATAGCTTCGCCGACGTCCTGAAGAACGCCGAGAGGCCGATGATCATCATCGGGCAGGGCGCCCTGGTCCGTGAAGACGGTGCCGAAGTGCTGGCGAACGCCGCAAAGCTCGCCGCCGCCGTCGGCGTCGTCAAGGACGACTGGAACGGCTTTGCCGTGCTGCACACCGCGGCCTCGCGCGTCGGCGGCCTCGATCTCGGCTTCGTGCCGGGCGAGAAGGGCGTCAATGCCGCTGCCATGCTGTCGTCGATGGACGTCCTCTTCCTGCTAGGTGCCGACGAACTCGATTTCAGCCGCAAGGGCGCGAAGTTCACTGTCTATATCGGCTCGCATGGCGACAATGGCGCGCAGAGCGCAGACGTCATCCTGCCGGCTGCCGCCTACACCGAGAAGTCTGGCACCTGGGTCAACACCGAGGGCCGCGTCCAGATGGGCAACCGTGCCGGTTTTGCACCGGGCGACGCCCGCGAGGACTGGGCGATCATCCGTGCCCTTTCCGACGTGCTCGGCAAGAAGCTTCCCTTTGATTCGCTGAGGGAATTGCGCTCCAAGCTCTATGCAGCCTTCCCGCATTTCGCCGGCATCGACGAGATTGCCGAAGGCGATAGCGCCCAAATTGCCGCACTTGCGAAAAAAGCCGGCGCCATGGGCAAATCGGCATTTGCTTCGCCGATCAAAGACTTCTATTTGACGAACCCGATAACGCGCGCATCGGCTGTCATGGCCGAGTGCTCGGCATTGGCCCGCAACAATTTCCGCGTTGCGGCAGAGTAAGGGCACAGGACTATGGACTCATTCGTTTCGACCTATCTCTGGCCGGCGCTGATCATGATCGGCCAGTCCCTGCTGCTCCTGGTCTGCCTGCTGGTCTTCATCGCCTACATCCTGCTTGCCGACCGTAAGATCTGGGCGGCCGTGCAGCTGCGCCGCGGCCCGAACGTCGTCGGCCCCTTCGGCCTGTTCCAGTCCTTCGCCGACTTGCTCAAGTTCATGTTCAAGGAGCCGATCATCCCGGCCGGCGCCAACAAGACCGTGTTCCTGCTGGCTCCGCTGGTTTCCGTGGTGCTGGCGCTCTCCACCTGGGCGGTCGTGCCGGTGGCGCAGAACTGGGTCGTCGCCGACATCAACGTCGGCATCCTCTATATCCTGGCGATTTCGTCGCTCGAAGTTTACGGCATCATCATGGGCGGCTGGGCTTCGAACTCGAAGTATCCGTTCCTCGGCGCGCTGCGCTCGGCGGCGCAGATGGTGTCTTACGAAGTCTCGATCGGCCTCGTCATCGTCACCGTGCTGCTCTGCGTCGGTTCGCTGAACCTGACGGATATCGTGCTCTCGCAGCAGACCGGCCTCGGCACCAAGCTCGGCCTACCGGCCTCGTTCCTCGACTGGCACTGGCTGTCGCTGTTCCCGATGTTCATCGTGTTCTTCATCTCGGCGCTGGCAGAAACCAACCGTCCGCCCTTCGACCTTCCGGAAGCGGAATCGGAGCTGGTTGCCGGCTTCATGGTCGAATACGGCTCTTCGCCCTACATGATGTTCATGCTCGGCGAATATGCCGCCGTCGTCCTGATGTGCTCGCTGACGACGATCCTCTTCCTCGGCGGCTGGCTGCCTCCGGTCGATATCTGGATCCTCAACTGGGTTCCGGGCATCATCTGGTTCCTGCTGAAGTCGTGCCTGGTTTTCTTCATGTTCGCGATGGTGAAGGCTTTCGTGCCGCGCTACCGCTACGACCAGCTCATGCGTCTCGGCTGGAAGGTTTTCCTGCCGCTGTCGATCGCCATGGTCGTTATCGTTGCATTCGTGCTGAAGTTGACGGGATGGGCGTGATGATGTCTTTCCCCGCTTCTGGCAGTTTTGGAGGTTAAGATGGCCGGTTTGTCCAACGCCGTCAGCTCGCTGTTCCTCAAGGAATTCGTCGGCGCATTCTTCTTGTCGATGCGTTACTTCTTCAAGCAGAAGGCGACGATCAACTATCCTTTCGAAAAAGGGCCGGTCAGCCCGCGCTTCCGTGGCGAACATGCGCTGCGCCGTTATCCCAACGGCGAAGAGCGTTGCATCGCCTGCAAGCTCTGCGAAGCCATCTGTCCTGCCCAGGCCATCACCATCGAGGCCGGGCCGCGCCGCAACGACGGCACCCGCCGCACGGTGCGTTACGACATCGACATGGTGAAGTGCATCTATTGCGGCTTCTGCCAGGAAGCCTGCCCGGTCGACGCGATCGTCGAAGGGCCGAACTTCGAATTCGCCACCGAGACCCGCGAAGAACTCTACTTCGACAAGGCGCGGCTCCTGGACAATGGCGACCGCTGGGAACGCGAAATCGCGCGCAACATCGCGATTGATTCGCCGTACCGCTGAGCGGAGTTTTGAATATGCCGTGACGGGCGGCGCGCTTGTCGCCGTCGCGGTTGAATCTAGACCGGGGCTTTGCCGGACTCATCGTCCGGTCGAGCTCCATCGGGCAGGGAAACTTTCAGCTGCCCGGGGGAAGACGAAAAAGGCACCAACATGGGTCTGCAGGCTCTTTTTTTCTATATCTTCGCCTTTGTCGCTGTGGCGTCGGCGTTCATGGTCATCTCGGCGCGGAATCCGGTCCATTCGGTCCTGTTCCTCATCCTGGTTTTCTTCAACGCGGCCGGTCTCTTTCTGCTGATGGGGGCTGAATTCCTGGCGATGATCCTGCTGGTCGTCTATGTCGGCGCCGTGGCGGTTCTCTTCCTCTTCGTCGTCATGATGCTCGATATCGACTTTTCCGAGCTCAGGGCGGGCATTCTGGAATATGCGCCGATCGGCGCATTGATCGGCGTCATTCTCGCCGCCGAGCTGATCGTCGTCATCGGCGGCAGCGTGATTTCGCCGACGATCGCCAAATCGGTCGCCATGCCGATCCCGGCGCCGGGAACCCGAACGAATACCGCCGCGCTCGGCGACGTGCTCTACACCAACTACGTTTATTTCTTCGAGATTGCCGGCCTCGTGCTGCTGGTGGCGATGATCGGCGCGATCGTGCTGACCTTGAAGCATCGCACGCACATCAAGCGCCAGAACATTCCCCAACAGGTCGCCCGCACGCCTGCTACCGCCGTCGAGGTGGTCAAGGTCAAGCCGGGGCAGGGCGTCTGAGGCGAGGCGCGAGGATCAAAGGAACAAGAACATGGTCATCGGACTTTCCCACTACCTCACGGTTAGCGCCATCCTCTTCGTGCTCGGCGTCTTCGGTATTTTTCTCAACCGCAAGAACGTCATCATCATCCTGATGTCCGTCGAACTCATCTTGCTCGCGGTCAACATCAACATGGTCGCCTTCTCGTCGTTCCTCAACGACATCGTCGGCCAGGTTTTCGCTCTATTCATTTTGACTGTCGCCGCCGCCGAGGCTGCCATCGGTCTTGCAATTCTCGTCGTCTTCTACCGCAACCGCGGCTCCATCGCCGTCGAAGACGTCAACATGATGAAGGGCTGATACAGCTATGTTCTTATATAAGGCTATCGTCTTTCTTCCCCTGATCGGCGCGATCGTTGCCGGCCTTTTCGGCCGCGCGATCGGCGCCAAGGCTTCGGAATATGTTACCACCGGCCTGATGATCATCGCCGCGGTTCTTTCCTGGGTCGTCTTCTTCACGGTGGCGCTCGGCCACACGGACGGCCCGATCAAGGTTGAAGTCCTGCGCTGGATCCAGTCCGGCGGCATCGATGTTTCCTGGGCGCTGCGCGTCGACACGCTGACCTCGGTGATGCTGATCGTCGTGAACTCGGTTTCGACCCTGGTTCACGTCTATTCGATCGGATACATGCATCACGATCCGCATCGTCCGCGCTTCTTCGCCTATCTCTCGCTCTTCACTTTCGCCATGCTCATGCTGGTGACGTCGGACAACCTCGCCCAGATGTTCTTCGGCTGGGAAGGCGTCGGCCTGGCCTCCTACCTGCTGATCGGCTTCTGGTTCAAGAAGCCGTCCGCATCGGCAGCGGCCATGAAGGCCTTCATCGTCAACCGCGTCGGCGACTTCGGTTTCGTTCTCGGGATTGCCGGCGTCTTCGTTCTGTTCGGCTCGATCAATTTCGACGTGATCTTCGGCAATGCGCAAAGCTTCGCCTCGGGGCAGGGCGGCCAGCCAGGCGACATCGTGCTCAATTTCCTGGGCATGCACCTCGATCGCGGCCACGCCCTGACGGCCGTTTGCCTGCTGCTCTTCATGGGCGCGATGGGTAAGTCGGCACAGTTCCTGCTGCACACCTGGCTGCCGGACGCCATGGAAGGCCCGACGCCGGTTTCGGCGCTCATCCACGCAGCAACCATGGTCACCGCCGGCGTCTTCCTCGTCGCCCGCATGTCGCCGATCTTCGAACTGTCGCCGGATGCGCTGACCTTCGTGACCGTCATCGGCGCGATCACCGCCTTCTTCGCCGCAACCGTCGGCCTCGTTCAGAACGACATCAAGCGCGTCATCGCTTATTCGACCTGTTCGCAGCTTGGCTACATGTTCGTCGCCCTCGGCGTCGGCGCTTACGGCGCGGCGATCTTCCATCTGTTCACCCACGCCTTCTTCAAGGCGCTGCTCTTCCTTTGCGCCGGCTCGGTCATCCACGCCGTCGATGGCGAGCAGGACATGCGCCATATGGGCGGCCTTCGCACCCATATCAAGAAGACCTACTGGATGATGATTATCGGCACGCTGGCCATCACCGGCGTCGGCATCCCGTTCACACCGCTCGGTTTTGCCGGCTTCTTCTCGAAGGATGCGATCATCGCGGCTTCCTACACGTCGCATAATCCGGCCGCGGGCTTTGCCTTCACGCTGCTGGTCATCGCCGCGCTGTTCACCAGCTTCTATTCCTGGCGCCTGATCTTCATGACCTTCTTCGGCAAGCCGCGCGCCTCGCACGAGGTCATGCATCATGTGCATGAATCGCCGAATGTCATGCTGATCCCGCTCTATCTGCTGGCGATCGGCGCCGTCTTCGCCGGCTGGTATTTCCACGATTATTTCGTCGGCCACGACTATGAGGAATTCTGGAAGCAGGCGCTCTTCACGTTGCCGGACAACAAGATCCTCGAAGAGATGGAGCATGCTCCGCACTGGGTCGAGCTCAGCCCGTTCATCGCGATGGTCGTCGGTTTCGTGGTCGCCTGGTATTTCTACATCAAGTCGCCGGAAACGCCGCGCCGCCTCGCTCAGCAGCAGCGCCCGCTCTACGAGTTCCTCTTGAACAAGTGGTACTTCGACGAGCTCTATGACTTCCTCTTCGTTCGCTCCGCCAAGGCGCTCGGCCGCTTCCTGTGGAAGAAGGGCGACATCGGGGTCATCGATACCATCGGCCCGAACGGCATTGCCGCCCGAGTCGTCGATGTCACCAACCGCGTCGTGCGCCTGCAGACCGGCTACCTCTATCACTATGCCTTCGCGATGCTGCTCGGCATTGCAGCCCTCGTTACCTGGATGATGCTCGGGAGTTCCCTCTGATGACCGATTGGCCCATTCTTTCAACGGTCACGTTTCTGCCGCTGGTGGGTGTCCTTCTGCTGTTGTTCACGCAGGACGACGGCCCCAACGGCCGCCGCAACATCCTCAACATTTCGCTGGCGACGACGGTCTTCACCTTCATCGTATCGCTGTTTATCTGGATCTGGTTCGACAACGCCAATCCGGGCTTCCAGATGGTCGAGAAGCATGAGTGGCTGACCACCGGCATCAGCTACCATATGGGCGTCGACGGCATCTCCATGCTGTTCGTCATCCTGTCGACCTTCCTGATGCCCTTCTGCGTTCTGGCAAGCTGGCTCTCGGTCGAAAAGCGGCTGAAGGACTACATGATCGCCTTCCTCGTCCTCGAGACGATGATGATCGGCGTCTTCGTGTCGCTCGATATCGTGCTGTTCTACGTCTTCTTCGAAGCCGGCCTTATCCCGATGTTCCTGATCATCGGCGTCTGGGGCGGCAAGGATCGCGTCTACGCCAGCTACAAGTTCTTCCTCTACACGCTGCTTGGCTCGGTGCTGATGCTGCTCGCGATCATGGCGATGTACTGGCAGGCCGGCACGACCGACATCCCGTCGCTGCTTGCCTACAAGTTCCCGCCGCAGCTGCAGACCTGGCTCTGGCTCGCCTTCTTCGCCTCCTTCGCGGTGAAGATGCCGATGTGGCCGGTCCACACCTGGCTCCCGGACGCGCACGTTCAGGCGCCGACGGCCGGTTCCGTCATCCTGGCAGGCGTCCTCCTGAAGCTCGGCGGCTATGGTCTCATCCGTTTCTCGCTCGGCATGTTCCCGAACGCGTCGGAATATTTCGCGCCGCTGGTCTTCGCGCTCTCGGTGATCGCCATCATCTACACGTCGCTGGTGGCGCTGATGCAGGAAGACATCAAGAAGCTGATCGCCTACTCGTCCGTTGCCCACATGGGCTATGTGACGATGGGTATCTTCGCGGCGAACCAGCAGGGCGTTCAGGGTGCGATCTTCCAGATGCTGTCGCACGGCATCGTCTCGGGTGCACTCTTCCTCTGCGTCGGCGTGATCTACGACCGGACCCATACCCGCGAAATCGCGGCTTACGGCGGCCTGGTCAACAACATGCCGAAATACGCAGTCGCGATGATGGTGTTCACGATGGCCAATGTCGGCTTGCCCGGCACCTCCGGCTTCATCGGCGAATTCCTGACCTTGATCGGCGTCTTCCGCGCCAACACCTGGGTTGCGCTCTTCGCCGCGACCGGCGTGATCCTGTCGGCCGCTTATGCGCTCTGGCTCTATCGCCGCGTCATTTTCGGCGCGCTGGAGAAGGAAAACCTGAAGAAGTTGCTGGATCTTTCGCCGCGTGAACAGCTGATCCTCTATCCGCTGATCGCGCTCACGATCCTCTTCGGCGTCTATCCGGCTCCGATCTTCGACGCCACGGCCGCTTCGGTGGATCTGCTGGTGAACAACTATACCGCTGCCCTGCACGCTGCGCAGAACGTTGCGCTGTCGATGAATTGATGACGGGACTTTTTCGACATGACTGCTGAAACAATTCTTGCAAGCCTGCATCTTTCCATTCCCGAGCTCATTCTCGCGGTCGGTGCGCTTGCGCTGCTCATGATCGGCGTCTTCTCGGGCGAGCGGTCGGGACCCACGGTCACCGGTCTTGCCATCGCGCTTCTCGCGGTGGCCGGTCTCTGGATCATTTTCGTGCCCGGCGAGGGGCTGGCCTACGGCGGCGCCTATCTCGCCGACGGCTTCTCCCGCTTCATGAAGATCGTCGCGCTGGTCGGCTCGATCGTCGCCATGTTCCTCAGTATGGGTCAGGCGCGCGAGCAGCAGCTCGATCGCTTCGAGTTCCCGGTTCTGCTCGTTCTCGCGACCCTCGGCATCCTGCTGATGATCTCGGCGCATGACCTGATCTCGCTTTACCTGTCGTTGGAACTGCAGTCGCTCGCCCTCTACGTCGTTGCCGCCATCAACCGCGACAGCGTCAAGTCGACCGAAGCCGGCCTGAAGTATTTCGTCCTCGGCGCGCTGTCCTCCGGCATGCTGCTTTACGGCATGTCGCTGGTCTATGGCTTCACCGGCCACACCGGTTTCGATGCCATCGCCGCGGCGCTGAGCGCCGAGACCCGGTCGCTCGGTCTTGTCTTCGGTCTGGTCTTCGTGCTTGCCGGCCTGGCCTTCAAGATCTCCGCCGTGCCGTTCCATATGTGGACGCCGGACGTTTACGAAGGCGCGCCGACGCCGGTCACCGCCTTCTTCGCGGGCGCTCCGAAGGTTGCCGCCATGGCGATCCTCACCCGCATCGTCGTCACCGCCTTTCATCCGGTGCTTGCCGACTGGCAGCAGATCATCGTGTTCATCTCGATTGCCTCGATGGTGCTCGGCTCCTTTGCCGCCATCGGCCAGCGCAATTTCAAGCGACTGATGGCCTATTCCTCGATCGGTCACATGGGGTATGCGCTGGTAGGGCTGGCGGCCGGCACCAAGACGGGCGTCTCCGGCGTCATGCTCTACATGGTCATCTATATGGCCATGACGCTCGGTTCCTTCGCCATCATCATGGCGATGCGCCGCAAGGACGGGCGCCAGGTCGAAAATATCGACGATCTCGCCGGCCTTTCCACGACCAATCCCTTCATGGCGGTCGTACTGACGGCGTTGATGTTCTCGCTTGCCGGTATTCCGCCGCTGGCAGGCTTCTTCGGAAAGTACTTCGTCTTCGTCGCCGCCATCCAGGCGCATCTCTATGCGCTGGCCATCATCGGCGTACTGGCTTCGGTCGTCGGCGCCTACTACTATCTGCGCGTCATCAAGGTGATGTGGTTCGATGAAGCCAAGGATGAGTTTGCACGCACCGCCGGTTCGCTGCGCCTCGTCTTCGGTCTCTCCGGCCTGTTCGTCATTGCCTACGTCTTCTTCGGCGGTGCAATCGGCGGTGCGGCCGACCTCGCCGCTGCGACGTTGTTTTGATGGTGCCTGACATGAATAGCCGGAGGTCGCTCGTCGACTTCCGGCATGATGCGCTTCAGGAAACCTCGTCGACGAATAGCGTGTGCCTTGAGCGCGCACGCGCCGGCGATCCCGGGAACCTGTGGGTGACCGCCGAACGCCAGACGGGTGGACGCGGTCGCCGCGGTCGCCCCTGGGTGTCGGAGCCCGGCAATCTCTACGCCTCTCTCCTTCTGATCGACCCCGCTCCCATGGACCGTATCGGCTCATTGCCGCTTGCGGTCGCGGTCGCCGTGCATCGGGCGGTGCGAAGCGTACTGCCGCTGACTGCCGAGCCGGCCGAAATCAAGTGGCCGAACGATATTCTGATCGGACGCAAGAAGACTTGCGGCATCCTGATCGAAGGCGAAGCCGTGCCCGACGGGCGCTATGCGCTGGTCATCGGCATCGGCATCAATGTCGCCTTCATGCCCGACAATCCGATGTATCCGGTAACGTGCCTCAGGCAGCAGGGCTCGATGGTTTCGCCGGACGAGCTGTTTGCGCATCTCTATGCGGCCATGTCGGACGCTCTCGCTGTCTGGAACCATGGCGACGGCGTTCGGGAAATCACCGCGCGCTGGCGCGAGGCCGCCTGCGGTATCGGGGAAAAAATCACGGTAAACTTGCCGGATCGGTCGATTTTGGGCCGTTTCTCCGGAATCGATGATAATGGCTTATTGATGCTCGAGACGGAGGACGGCAGGATCATGCCGATCGCCGCGGGCGACGTTTTCTTTAGATAATGGGTTGAAATCATATGGCGAAGCAAGACGAACTGGTGTTTCTGCCTCTCGGCGGCGTCGGCGAAATCGGCATGAACCTCGCGCTGTACGGCTATGGTCCGGCAGAGCAACGCCAGTGGATCATGGTCGATTGCGGCGTCACGTTTCCGGGACCGGACCTGCCCGGTGTCGATCTGGTGCTGCCGGATATCCGGTTCCTCGCCAAGGAGCGCAAGAATCTCAAGGGCATCATCATCACCCATGCGCACGAGGATCACTACGGCGCGCTCAACGATCTCTGGCCTGGGCTGAATGTCCCGATCTACGCCTCCGCCTTCACCGCCGGCCTTCTCGAAGCCAAGCGCGATTATGAGAAGTCGATGGGCGAAATCCCGGTGACGCTTTTCAAGGCCGGTGACCGCATCAATGTCGGCCCCTTCGAGATCGAAGGCGTGGCCGTCAACCACTCGATCCCCGAGCCGATGTCGCTGATGATCCGCACGCCGCTCGGCAATGTCGTCCATACCGGCGACTGGAAGATCGATCATGAGCCTTCGCTTGGTCCGCTGACCGACGAGACCCGCTTCCGCCAGATCGGCGACGAAGGGGTGCTGGCGCTGATGTGCGATTCCACCAACGCCCTGCGCGATGGTGTTTCCCCTTCGGAGAAGGATGTCTCCGAAAGCCTGCGCAAGATCATCGAAGATGCCGAGGGCAGGGTAGCGGTCACGACCTTTTCCTCGAATGTCGGCCGCATCCGCACCATCGCGGAGGCTGCCGAAGCCGCCGGCCGCGAAGTGCTGCTCCTCGGCAGCTCGCTGAAGCGCGTCGTCGATGTGGCGCGAGATATCGGCCTGATGGAAGGCGTCAAGCCGTTCATCGCCGAGGATGAATATGGTTATATTCCGCGCGACAAGGTCGTGGTCATCCTGACCGGCAGCCAGGGCGAGCCGCGCGCTGCCCTTGCCAAGCTGGCGCGGGACGAAATGCGTAACGTCGCGCTTGCCGCCGGCGATATCGTCGTCTTCTCCTCGCGTGCCATCCCCGGCAATGAAAAGGCGATCCAGGATATCAAGAACGGCCTGATCGAGCAGGGTGTGCATGTCGTGACGGATGCCGAAGCGCTCGTGCATGTCTCCGGCCATCCCAGGCGCAATGAACTGCAGAAGATGTATGAATGGACGCGCCCGGCAATTGTCGTGCCGGTGCATGGCGAGGCGACGCATCTGACCGCGCATAAGGAACTGGCCGAACAGAGCGGCATTTCCACCGTTCCGCGCGTTCGCAACGGCGATATATTGCGCCTCGCGCCGGGACCTGCCGAGGTCATCGGCGAGGCCCCGCACGGGCGCATCTTCAAGGATGGTACGCTCATCGGCGATTTCGACGAAATGGGCATCGGCGAGCGCAAGAAGCTTTCCTATGTCGGACATGTCGCCGTCAACGTCGTGCTCGATGCCCGCTACGATATCGTCGGCGATCCGGATGTCGTGCCGATCGGCTTGCCGGCCTATGATGACGAAGGCGAGGAGATGGAGGATACCCTCTTCGATGCCATCGTCAGTGCGATCGAGAGCATCCCCCGCGCTCGCCGCAAGGATCTGGACATGCTGAGGGAGGCCGTTCGCCGCGCCGCGCGTGCCGCTGCCAACCAGGGTTGGGGAAAGAAGCCCCTCGTCACCGTGTTCGTCACGCGCACGGGCGGCTGAGGCCGGCGTTTTAGAGCGATCCCAGGAAAAGTGCGCAGCGGTTCTGGAATTGCTCTGTCAGGGGAGGAGAGAGCCATGCTGGGACGCGTCAATCACATCGCAATAGCCGTTCCGGATATCGCGGCCGCCTCCAGGGCGTATCGGGAAACGCTTGGCGCCACGATATCCGGCCCGCAGGCATTGCCGGAACATGGCGTTACGGTCGTTTTCGTCGAGTTGCCGAACACCAAGGTCGAACTCTTGGAGCCGCTGGGCGAGACCTCGCCCATCGCCCCCTTCCTTGCCAGAAATCCGGATGGCGGCATGCATCATATCTGTTACGAGGTTGCGGATATTCTCGCGGCTCGCGATCAACTGGTCGCCAAGGGGGCGCGGGTGCTCGGAAATGGCGAGCCGAAAATCGGCGCACATGGCAAGCCGGTCCTGTTTCTGCATCCGAAAGATTTCTTCGGCACCCTCGTCGAGCTTGAGCAAGTGTGACATTAAAACGCTGATCGATGCTTTGAAAGACGGCTGCTTTGCTCCTATAAGCAGCTTGTAAGAGGAGGAGATGCGCAAACGCGTCTCGAAGGGAGCATAATGGCACAGCAGATCATCGCCAGTTTCGCCGTTTATTTCGTCATCTGGTGGATTACGCTTTTCGCCGTCCTGCCGTTCGGCCTGCGTACACAGGCCGAGGATGAGCACGTAATTCTTGGCACGGTCGAAAGCGCGCCGACGAAATTTCGTGCCTGGCGGGTGGTTCTCGTCACGACGCTGGTGTCGGCTCTCGTCTATGGCGCCTGGTATGTCGCCTCGCACTATCTCGGGCTGAGCATAGACTCCATTCCCCAGATCGTTCCAAGCTATAAGTGATCCAGGGGAATGCGGGAGCAGACGGGCGGCTGCGGGGCGCCCCATTCTCGCCATCAATTCGTCACACGCCTGTCATGCGGATGGATCAAACAATCCGCAGGCGGCGCTCACCCAATTTGGGCTGACAGCAGGCGATTGGATGCTCTCCCGCGAGAAGGGGAGAGATAGAAGATCGGCCGAGAAAGCAAAAAAAAACAAGGCAATAAGCCTTGTTTTAAAGTATCGCGTGATCCTTATCCGTTACCGGGGCAGCGAACGAGCGCGCCTAAGATCTGATCCTCCCAAGACTTGACCGCGAAACGGCAAGAATTTAGCCTTCTTGCCTCTTTTGTGAGCTAAAATTAGCTCAAAGATTGAGCTTTGTCATCCTTTTTTTTGCTTTTTTGCTACAGTCGCGCAGAATTTTTCTGTTGATGGATTTTCGCTGTAAATCCTTATAAACGTGCGTTTTTTCGAAAAATCGGAAATAGGCTGTATTGCCTGTAATCTCAGGCGTTTGCCAAATTCTTCCATTGCAGAATGCGGGTTTCCTTCCTGCGCCGAAGCAGTTATGAACTGCCTCCAGTACATAATTTGCTAACGATTCCGCGGGGAGCGGAACGTCAAACCATCTGGAACAAGCGTCATGCGTCTGTCTCGTTACTTCATGCCCATTCTGAAGGAAAATCCTAAAGAGGCTGAAATTGTTTCCCATCGGCTTATGCTGCGCACCGGCATGATCCGTCAGCAGTCGCAAGGTATCTATTCCTGGCTGCCATTGGGCAAGCGCGTGCTCGACAAGGTCAATGCGATCATCCGCGAGGAGCAGAATCGTTCCGGCGCGATCGAGTTGCTGATGCCGACGCTGCAGTCGGCCGAGCTCTGGCAGGAAAGCGGCCGTTATGACGCCTACGGCAAGGAAATGCTGCGCATCAAGGACAGGCAGGACCGCCCCATGCTGTACGGCCCGACTAATGAGGAGATGATCACCGACATCTTCCGGTCCTACGTCAAGTCCTACAAGGACCTGCCGCTGAACCTCTATCATATCCAGTTGAAGTTCCGTGATGAGATCCGTCCGCGCTTCGGCACGATGCGCTCGCGTGAATTCATGATGAAGGATGCCTATTCCTTCGATCTGACGCTGGAAGGCGCGGTTCACGCCTATAACAAGATGTTCACGGCCTATCTGCGCACGTTCAACCGCCTCGGTCTGCGGGCGATCCCGATGCGTGCCGACACCGGCCCGATCGGCGGCAACCTCAGCCATGAATTCATCATCCTCGCCGACACCGGCGAGTCGGAAGTTTTCTGCCACAAGGATTTCGTCAATTTCGACATTCCCGGCGAAGACACGAATTTCGATGACGTCGCCGGCCTCAAGGGCATCTTCGACAAGTGGACCTCGGTCTACGCGGCCACCTCCGAAATGCACGACGAAGCCGCCTTCAACGCCATTCCGGAAGGCGACCGCCTGTCCGCGCGCGGCATCGAGGTCGGTCACATCTTCTATTTCGGCACGAAATACTCCGAGCCGATGGGCGCCAAGGTGCAAGGTCCGGACGGCAAGGAACATGCTGTCCACATGGGATCTTACGGTATCGGACCGACCCGCCTTGTTCCCGCCATCATCGAAGCATCGCATGACGAGAACGGAATCATCTGGCCGGATTCGGTCGCGCCGTTTGATGTCGTGGTGATCAACATGAAGGCCGGAGACCAGGCCTGCGACGATGCTTGCGAAACGGTCTATGCCGCGTTGTCCAAGGCCGGCAAGGATGTACTGTTCGACGATCGCGACGAGCGTGCCGGAACGAAGTTTGCCACAGCCGATCTGATCGGCGTGCCGGTGCAGATCATCGTCGGCCCGCGCTCGATCGCCAGCGGCGAAGTGGAAGTGAAGGACCGCAAGACCGGCGCTCGCGAGACGATGACGGTCGAGGCAGCAATCAAGCGGCTGGCAGGCTGATAGACGTTAGATAGGATGGAAGGCGAATGGCGGTGAGCGCGGCAGTGGAACAGCAGGAAAATTCGTTCAAGGCCAGCCCATCGTCTCGTCCGTTTTCCGGATTCGAGCGGCTCGTCGCCTGGCGCTATCTTCGCTCGCGGCGCAAGGAAGCCTCTATTTCGGTCATTGCCGGCTTCTCGCTGGTTGGCATCATGCTCGGCGTTGCGGCGCTGATCATCGTCATGGCCGTCATGAACGGTTTCCGTGCCGAGCTTTTCAAGCAGATCCTCGGCTTCAACGGCCATGTCGTCGTGCAGCCGATCGACTCGCCCTTGAACGATTATGCCGATCTGGCGAAGAAGTTTTCCGCCGTTCCGGGTGTGACCATGGCCCTGCCGCTCGTCGAGGGCGAGACGCTCGCCTCCGGCCGCGGCGGCTCGGGCACCGGCGCTCTGGTGCGCGGCATCCGCTCCGAGGATCTGACCAAGCTGAAATCGGTTTCCGATCACATCGTTTCCGGCGACATGGTCGGTTTTGCCTCGGGGCAGGGCGTTCTGGTCGGCAGCAGGCTTGCGCGGCAGCTGGGCCTGACCGTCGGCGACCAGATCACGCTCACGGCGCCCGATGGGGATGTCACGCCGTTTGGCGTCAATCCGCGCGTCAAGGCATATACGATCTCGGGTATCTTCGAAGTCGGCATGTCGGAATACGATTCCTCCGTCGTCTTCATGCCGCTTGAGGAGGCACAGGTCTTCTTCAACGCCGAAGGCATCGTCGAAAAGATCGAACTCTTCATCACCAACCCCGACGACGTCGATCAGCTCAGGCCGAAGATCGAGGAGGCGGCCGGGCGGCAGATTTTTCTGACGGATTGGCGGCAGGTCAACGCCACCTTCTTCTCGGCCCTGCAGGTCGAGCGCAATACGATGTTCATGATCCTCACGCTGATCGTCCTCGTCGCCGCCTTGAACATCATTTCAGGCCTGATCATGCTGGTGAAGGACAAGGGCAGCGATATCGCCATCCTGCGCACCATGGGCGCGACGTCGGGTGCGATCATGCGCATCTTCTTCATGACGGGCGCAGCGATCGGCGTCGTCGGAACGCTTGCGGGCGTCATACTCGGCGTCCTGGTTTGCCTGAACATCGAATCCATCCGTCAGTTCTTCTCCTGGATTTCGGGCACGGTGATCTTCAATCCGGAGGTCTACTTCCTGAGCAAACTGCCGGCCCAGATGAATATGGGCGAGACCGTCTCCGTTGTGGCGATGGCGCTCACGCTTTCCTTCCTTGCCACGATCTTTCCGGCCTGGCGTGCCTCGCGGCTCGATCCGGTGCAGGCGCTGCGCTACGAATAAGGAATTCGCATTTGATGAAACGCAACGTCGTGCTCCAGCTCTCGGGCGTGGAGCGTCATTACGGGCAAGGCGAGACGCGCCTTTCGATCCTGAAGGGCGCCGATTTCGCCCTGCAAAGCGGCGAGATCGTCGCCCTTGTCGCGCCTTCCGGCACGGGAAAATCGACTCTTCTGCATGTGGCCGGCCTGCTCGAGCATCCGGATGGCGGTGAAGTGGTCGTCAACGGCCAGGCTTGCGAGGATTTGTCCGACGACAAGCGCACGGCCGTCCGCCGCAGCGAGATCGGCTTCGTCTATCAGTTCCATCACCTGCTGCCGGAATTTTCCGCGCTTGAAAACATCATGATGCCGCAGCTCATTTCCGGCCTCTCGCGCAAGGATGCCAGCGAGAGGGCTGCCCAGCTGCTCGATTACATGCGCATCGGCCACCGTGCCGATCATCGCCCAGCCGAATTGTCGGGCGGCGAGCAGCAGCGCGTCGCCATCGCCCGCGCCGTGGCCAATGCCCCCCTGGTGCTGCTCGCCGACGAGCCCACCGGCAACCTCGATCCGGAAACCGCGCATTACGTCTTCGATGCGCTGGAAGCGCTCGTGCGCCAGTCGGGTCTTGCGGCGTTGATCGCCACGCACAACCACGAACTCGCCGCCCGCATGGATCGCCGGGTGACGCTCAGTGACGGCAAGGTGGTCGAAGTATAAGCATCGGGCGGAAAGCAATCGCAATTTATGCGATTGTGCTTGAGTGCCTTGACCGTCTTTGAGGCATGTATGCCGCGCGGATTCGCATCAGGAACTCTCTTGCCTCCGCGCTTTTCCACCTTACCCCCCTTGGTGTTCCCACGCGGCTTCGATTACCAACAGCGTCGTTGTTATTATTTATGGTTATGCCAAGCCTTTCTATGGCAGCGATGACGGCAACACGCCCATGATTGTCGGCAGCGCTCGCAAGCAGGCGTTCCTTCCCATCAAGGTCGGTGCCGCCGATATCGGCGCGGCCGTGGTATTCGAACCTGTGCCAGGAGTGGCATGGATCTGTAGCCGTATCTCCCTCGCGGGTACACGCTTTGACGGGCGCCATGATGGCGACGGCTCGACTCAAGCGACGATCAGGCCGCCGCGATAATCCAGCTCGTAAGCCTTGCGCCCGTTCACCAGGATGGTCTCATGGCCGGTGAAGTGGTCGCACGTTCCCGTGCTGCGGTCGATATAACGGCCATATCCGTGCTCGAACTCGAAGCCGCCGAGAAAGCGCTTCTCGTCCAGATAGAGCCGCAGCAGCGCCGACTTGATGACCATGCCGGCGCGCCTGGCGTCGATCAGATCGGGCGCTGTGATATGGCCGAAATAATTCATGGCCCAGACCGGCTCGCCATCATGCCAGACGAGTTCCTGACCGGCGAAATCCGTGCCGCCGAAATAGCTGTCGAGATAGCGCCAGCGGCCGCTGGCATAGCCGATGTCATGCGAGCCGCTACGGGACGACGGCAACCTTTCGCCATCGCCGACATAGGTCTCCGCCTTGGCGATGACAATGAAATCGTTCAGCTCGGCGAGATCCGGCATGACACGCTCTCCAATTCCGGTGAGCGGCGACAATGCCATCTATCCTGTTTCTTGTAAAGAACATATAGTGAACAAAATTAGCTATTCGCGATTGCCGCAGGCCTTTTGACCGATATCGTCCTGCCAGTCCTGGATGCTGACGGTCCTGGCATCGGCCTTCAGCGTCTTGCCGTCCTTCGTCACCTTGCCGGTCAGCACGTTATAGTCGCAGCTATGGCTGTCATCCGGTTCGAGCGTGTCGCGGGAAGCATAGGTATAGCCGGCGACCACGAAACTGTTGTTGCGATAGGCCAGCGTCAGCGTCTGTTCCCAGCGGTCGCGGCCGATGCTGTCATTCTGCGAGACGATTGCGATCGAGCCATTCGGAAGCGCCGAGATCGAGGGTTCCTGCCCGACGACGCCGCCAGGCTCGATATTGCCCCATATCTTCGCCGGGGCGCTTGCCGCAAGCTTCAGGAGAGAGTGCTCGTCATCGCGCAGATAGATATAGATGCCGATCGGATTCTCGGCCTGTTCGTCGCCTGCGGGTGCCGCCAGAAGGGCGAGGTCGGCTTTGCCGTCCTTGTTCCAGTCGCCGATTGCGGCATCGATGACGCTCCCGGGCGGGACGGTATCTCCGGCATGGGCCGTAGTTGCGAGCGAAAGCAGAATGAGGGCGCAGGCAGGTGTTTTCATCGTGATCTCCCGGTTGCCTCTGCATAGCGTCGCGCCGCCTCCGCGTCCATCGCAGGGCCGAAAAAGTCAGGTGATGAAATTTATGGATGCGTCTATTGACTCTCGAACAAAAATAGAACAAAAAAGAAACATAACGAGTAAGGAGCGCGTAAATGACCGATATCATTCGAGACGTTGCAGCATTCACCTCCATCGTCATGTTCGTCACCAGCTTTTCCCTCATCATGATGGCGATGTGAGTTTTATCCCCCGTTTGCATATGGTGCTCCCATATTTGATGGGAGCAACTTCTGGACTTTGCGATCCGTAATGCCGACAATGTCGCCGATTCATTTTGGCATGCGGAAGGGTTTTAAATGGCGGATATGAGTGGCGGCGGCGCGGTTGCGCCGGTCGGCGAAATGCCGGAATTCGTGCACCTCCGGGTCCATTCTGCCTACTCCCTGCTGGAAGGAGCGCTGCCGCTCAAGAAGATCCTGGCCAAGGCTGCCGGCGACAGCCAGCCGGCCATCGCCATCACCGATACCAACAATCTTTTCATCGCGCTTGAATTCTCGCAGAAGGCGATGGACGAGGGGCTGCAGCCGATCATCGGCTGCCAGGTGTCGATCGACATGGAAGACGGCGGGGAAGGCGAAAAGCGCGGGCCGCAGCAGGCGTTGGCGAAACTGCCGTCCATCGTTCTGCTTGCCGCCACGGAGCGGGGCTATGAGCGCCTCGTCGATCTGGTCAGCCGCGCCTATCTGGGCGGGGAAGGCAATAGCGCCGTCCACATCGCCGCTTCCTGGCTTGAGGAGATCGGCACGGAAGGCATGATCGCGCTCACCGGCTCGCTCACCGGTCCGGTCGATATGGCGTTGAAGGAAGGCCATGCGCCGCAGGCACTTTCCCGGCTGCTGACATTGAAGCGGTTGTTCGGCGACCGTCTCTATGTCGAATTGCAGCGGCATGGCACCTATGACCGCCGCCACGAGCAGAAGATGATCGGACTGGCTTACGAGCATGAGATTCCGCTGGTCGCTACCAACGAGGCGTTCTTCCCGACGCGCGACGACTATGATGCCCATGACGCGCTGATGGCTGTCGCCCATAACGCCATCGTCTCCGACGACACGCGGTTCCGCCTGACGCCGGACCATTATCTGAAAAGCCGCGCCGACATGGCGAAGCTTTTCGCCAATTTGCCCGAGGCGCTGGAGAACACGGTCGAAATCGCCCGCCGCTGCTCCTTCGTCCTGAAAACCCGCAAGCCGATCCTGCCGCGCTTCACCGGCGCCACCGACGATGCGGAGGAGGCGGAGCGCGCCGAGGCCGCAGAACTGCGCGCCCAGGCTATCGAGGGATTAGACCAGCGTCTCGCCTCGCTCGGTATGGCGCCGGGCTACGAGGAGAAGGAATATCGTGACCGGCTGGAATTCGAGCTCAGCGTCATCGAGCGCATGAAGTTCCCCGGCTACTTCCTGATCGTTGCCGACTTCATCAAATGGGCGAAGCGGCATGATATTCCGGTTGGCCCCGGCCGCGGCTCGGGCGCGGGCTCCTTGGTCGCGTATGCGCTGACCATCACGGACGTCGATCCGCTGCGCTTCTCGCTGCTGTTCGAGCGCTTCCTCAATCCGGAACGCGTCTCGATGCCGGACTTTGATATCGACTTCTGCCAGGACCGGCGCGAAGAGGTCATCCGCTATGTGCAGGCCAAGTATGGCCGCGAGCAGGTGGCGCAGATCATCACCTTCGGTTCGCTGCAGGCGCGCGCCGCCTTGCGCGATGTCGGCCGCGTGCTGGAAATGCCCTATGGTCAGGTCGACAAGATCTGCAAGCTGGTGCCGAACAACCCCGCCAATCCGACCCCGCTCAACAAGGCGATCGAGGAGGAGCCTCGCCTGCAGGAGGAGGCGGATAAGGAACCCGTCGTCGCCCGCCTTCTCGATATCGCCCAGAAGATCGAGGGGCTTTATCGCCACGCCTCGACGCACGCCGCCGGTATCGTCATCGGCGACCGCCCGCTGTCGAAGCTCGTGCCGATGTATCGCGATCCGCGCTCCGACATGCCGGTCACTCAGTTCAATATGAAATGGGTGGAGCAGGCCGGCCTGGTGAAGTTCGACTTCCTCGGACTGAAGACCCTGACGGTGCTGAAGACGGCCGTCGATTTCGTCGCCAAGCGCGGCATCTCGATCGATCTTGCCAGCATCCCGCTCGACGACAAGAAGACCTACGACATGCTCTCGCGCGGCGAGACGGTCGGCGTGTTCCAGGTGGAAAGTGCGGGCATGCGCAAGGCGCTGATCGGCATGCGCCCGGACTGCATCGAGGACATCATCGCGCTGGTGGCGCTCTATCGTCCCGGCCCGATGGAGAACATCCCGGTCTATAACGCCCGCAAGCACGGCGAGGAGGAGATCGAATCGATCCACCCGAAGATCGATTACCTCCTGAAGGAAACGCAGGGCGTCATCGTCTACCAGGAACAGGTGATGCAGGTCGCCCAGGTGCTCTCGGGCTACTCGCTCGGCGAAGCCGACCTTCTGCGCCGCGCCATGGGCAAGAAGATCAAGGAGGAGATGGACAAGCAGCGCGAGCGCTTCGTCGACGGCGCCATCAAGAACGGCGTTGCCAAGGGGCAGGCCGATGTCATCTTCGACCTGCTGGCGAAGTTCGCCAACTATGGCTTCAACAAGTCGCACGCCGCCGCCTACGCTATCGTCTCCTACCAGACCGCCTATATGAAGGCGCACTATCCGGTGGAGTTCCTGGCGGCGTCGATGACGCTCGATATGGCCAATACCGAAAAGGTCAACGATTTCAGGCAGGATGCCAAGCGCCTCGGCATTGAGGTCATCGCGCCTTCGGTGCAGACCTCGTTCCGGCATTTCGAGACGGGCGACAACCGCATTTATTACGCTCTGGCGGCCATCAAGGGCGTCGGCGAATCCGCCGTGGATCATATCGTCGAGGTGCGCGGCGAGCAGCCATTCGCCGGAATCGAGGATTTCTGCCTGCGCATCGATCCCAAGCAGATCAACCGCCGCGTTCTGGAAAGCCTGATCTGCGCCGGCGCGTTCGACTGCTTCGAGATCGACCGCGCGCAGCTGATCGCCGGTATCGACCGCGTCATGGGCTATGCCCAGGTGGCGCAGGAAAACAAGCGCAGCGGCCAGCACGACATGTTCGGAAGCGCGGCTTCGGGTCCGGAAAAGATCGTGTTTCCGACCTACACGCCCTGGCTCGCCTCGGAGCGGCTGCTGCGCGAATTCCAGGTGCTAGGCTTCTATCTGACGGCCCATCCGCTCGATACCTACAAGAGCGTGCTCGACAAGATGCGCGTGCAGCCCTTCGCCGATTTTTCCGCTGCGGTGAAGCGGGGCGCCAGCAACGGGCGTCTGGCCGGCACGGTGATCTCGAAGCAGGAGCGCAAGACACGCACCGGCAACAAGATGGGTATCTTCGTCTTTTCCGATGCCTCGGGCCAGTTCGAGGCGGTGCTTTTCTCGGAGACGCTGAACCAGTATCGCGACGTTCTCGAAGTCGGGAAATCCTTCGTCATCACCGCCCAGGCGGATGAGCGCCCGGAAGGCATCAGCCTTCGTCTGCAGACGGCGCAGTCGCTGGAGGAGAAATCGCTGCAGATGCAGAAGGCGCTGCGCGTCTATGTGCGCGACTCCGGCCCTCTGAAGGCGGTTGCCGCGCATCTGAACGCAAAGGGCGACGGCCTCGTGTCCTTCATCGTCATCAAGGAAGAGGGATTGCGCGAGGTCGAGGTGGCATTGCCGGAGAAATATCGCATCACGCCGGAAATCGCCGCCGCATTGCGCACCGCTCCGGGCGTGATCGATGTGGAGCTGGTTTAGGCAATATCGGAGAAAACTGCATAGCGGTTTCCGTCCGAAATTGCGTCAAGGCAAAGGGTTCTAGCCTTTCTTGCCGAGCGCGCCGTTATTGGTGAGCGTGATGAAATCGGTCTCGTTGCCGGTTTCCGGGCCGATGCCTGTGTCTGAAATCGTCAGCGACGATCCGGCGGTCAACAGATCTTCGATGCGGTGTCGGACATCGTCGGGAATGGTGATGCGGCCAAGCGCTTGCCCGGCGGCGTCGAGCGATTGCGATTGTTCCTCGCTGGTAATGCCGAGCCGCTTCTTTGCCTGCTTGCTGAGCTCCTCTTCCAGGGTCATGCCGAACCAGTCGGCCTTGCCGCTGATGCGGTCGATCGCATTGGCGGTGAAGAAATGCACGCCAAGCGCCTCTTGCGGCTCGGCGATGATGGCTGGGCCTTCGAAGAGCGGCCGGAAGCTCTGGCGGACCATGATCGCGCCATTCGGCGGTTCGCCCTTGCCGGCGGCTGCATAGACTGCTTTCATCAGCGCCGGGCTGACGAGGCTGCCTGTCGTCTTGATGTCATGCGCCTTCCTGAAGTCTTCGATCGCCTGCACCGTCGCCGGCCCGAGCATGCCGTCAGGCGTGCCGGCCATGAAACCCATGCCGTTCAACAGGCCCTGAAGGTCGCGCACGTTTTCGCGCAAGCCCCGCCGGGTGATCAGGATGCTGAGCGGCGCGGGATCGGCAGCCGGGGTGACGATGGCCTTCGCCTGCGGAATCTGGATCGACGTCACGTCGTTCGTCGCAACCTGCAGGGTTTGCACCTGCGGGAGGAAGCTCGCCGTCATGGGGCGCAGCTCGATATCGGAAAACAGCGCCGGGGGTGGCGCGGCCTGCGGCTGGAACAGCATGGAATTTTCGAAAGGCTGGGGCACCAGCGGCTGATCCGCAATGACGACATGCACGCCGCGCTCGGTCATCTGATAGAGCATCTTGGCAAAGGCCTTGGGCATTCGCACGCAGCCATGGGACGCCGGATAATTCGGAACCGAATTGGATTCGTGCAGCGCGATCCCTGACCATGTCAGCCTTTGCATATAAGGCATCGGCGAGGCGGAGTAGAGGTTGGACTCGTGATAGACCTGCTTTTCCAGAATGGAGAAGATGCCGCTCGGCGTCGTATGGCCCCGCTTGCCGGTCGAAACCTTCGAGGTCGCCACCACCGTATCGCCGTCATAGACGGCAAGGGATTGCCTGTCCTTCGACACGACGATCTGCAGGGTGCGGGCATCCGGCGCCGCAAGGGTGGGGCAGGAAAGGGCGGTGGCTGACAGCAGCCCGAGCCCGAGCAACAAAAACGGCTTCATAGACACAAACCAAAACGCAATACTCGTATCGCCTGAGGTTAGACATCGAAGTTTAAGGAAGACTTGCCGAAGAGATGCTTCTTATCGGCATGGCGAGAGAAGTTGCCGCTATGGCTGAGTACAGCAACGCCGAAGCTGAGCGATTGACTCTGCTTCGGCGCTATTTCGTCAGCGAAGACTGAAAGCTTCAATGGACGCTGGAAGCCACCCAGTTATGCCAGTCCTGTTCGCTGCCATGGAAGGCGTTGAGGTCGATCCTGCCATCGACGCCGTGGGAGACGCCCGATCCGGAATATTGCCAGAACAGCCACTTCCGTCCGGGATAGACCTTCGACGGGTGAGCTGCCACGGAGCGCAGCCAGAAGGGATAGTCGAGCAGCTCGCCGCGCAGGTTGTCGCGATAGAAATCCGGAGCGGTGTAGACGATCGGGCGCTGGCCGTAATGTTTTTCCAGCTTGTCCATGAAGACCTGCATCTTGGCGAGCACCTGCTCGCGCGAAGGCCGCCGCTTGCAGCTCGACTCGCCGTTCCATTCCACGTCGATGACCGGCGGCAGAGCCCCGGCCTCCTTCGGCACATTGCGGATGAACCAGTCGGCCTGCTCCCCGGCGGTCCGGCACCAATAGAAGAAGTGGTAGGCGCCGTGCTTGAGGCCGGCCTGCTGGGCGGCCCGCCAGTTCTTCCTGAACATCGGATCGAGATGATCGCCGCCGTCTGTCGCCTTGATGTAGACGAAGTTGGCTCCCTGCGTACGTAGCGTATCCCAGTCGATTTCACCCTGCCAGCGCGAGACGTCGACGCCGTGCACGGCCAGCTTCCGGGGAGACGTCGAGGAGCCGAAGTTGATCGGCTTGGCGTCGCGGAAGCGGTGCATGTAGATCTGCATCGGCTGCTGGCGCAGGGCGCGGGCAATCGGGTTCGACGGTGCAAGCATCGCAAGCGGCCGCTGCAGCGGAACGGGCGTGTCGTCGTCTCCTTGGTCGGACGGCAGGAATCCTTCCGGCCGGATATCCGCCGGCATTGCGACCGCAAGAGCCTGCTGCCGCTCGACGCGCGAAACCGTTTCGCCGATTTCGACCGAGGGGACGGGCGTGCCGCTCTTTGCAATGGAGCTGGTCATTTCCTTCGAAGGCGGGCTGGCTTGCGCGGCTTCGCGCTCACCTCGGGCGGCGCAGCCTGAGATCGTCAGGCAGGCGAGAAGAATGGTCGATACAGCCGATAGACGCATAGGAACCCGTACGCAAAACACAATCGACGGCGGATCCGCGCCGTTCGGAAAAATACAGAATCCAAGTCCTAATGGAAATTTACCAAAAAAGTTTGAATCCGAGCTTTCTCGCGCGAAGATTCGCGCATGCGCGGCCGATTATCTGCGGCGATATTTTTGTCACCATTTGGTGACTTTATCGTATGTAGTTGTTATTTATCGCGTTTAACGCCGAAGGTGTAACCGGTCTCGACCGTCTTGTTGCCGAATTTTTCTCTGAGCTTGTCCATGGCAGCTTCCGCGGTCGCACGCCGCGTAGCCTGTATGTCGATAAGATCGGGCGGATCGGCGCGCGCGGCATCGCCAAGATCGGTGACGCCGATGCCGATGAGGCGGAACTTCGTGCCGTCGGTCTCGTGTTCGAGCATCCGCAGGCCGGTGCGGAAAATCCGGTCGGCAAGCTGTGTCGGATCCTCCAGGCGGCGATTGCGGGTGCGGGTCTTGAAATCGGCAGTCTTCAGTTTCAGTACCACGGTCTGGCCGGCAATGCCGCTGCGCTTCAATCGGCGGGAAACCTTCTCCGAGAGATCGCGCAGGATCGGCACCAGATCTTCGTGGCGGGAAATATCCTCGAAAAAGGTGGTTTCGGCGGACACGCTCTTTGCCGCTTCATTCGGATGCACGCTCCGGTCGTCGATACCGCGCGAGAGGCGGAAAAGCCGTTGCCCGATAACGCCATAGCGGCGCATGAGGTCGCTTTCCTCCATATTCTGCAGCTGGCCGATGGTGCGGATGCCGTCGCTCTCGAGCGTTGCGGCAAAGGCTTTTCCGACCCCCCATATCGTCGTGACCGGCCGGGGCTCCAGGAAGGCGAGCGCCTCCTCGCGGCCGATGACGGAAAAGCCGCGCGGCTTCTGCAGGTCGGAAGCCACCTTGGCGAGGAACTTGCAGTAGGAAAGGCCGACCGAGATGGTGATGCCGATTTCCTGCTCCACGCGCTTGACGAACTTGGCCAGGATGCGGGCCGGCGGATCGTGATGGAGGCGCTGCGTACCGTCGAGCTCCAGAAAGGCTTCGTCGATCGAGAGCGGCTGCACCAGCGGCGTCAGTTCCTGCATCATGGATCGAACCTCCCGGCCGATGCGGACGTATTTTTCCATGTTCGGATGGATGACGACAGCCTGCGGGCAGGCTTCCAGTGCCTTGAACATCGGCATGGCGGACCGCACCCCATGGATACGGGCGATATAGCAGGCAGTGGAGACGACGCCGCGTTTGCCGCCGCCGACGATGACGGGCTTGTCGGCCAGTTCCGGATTGTCCCGTTTCTCGATCGAGGCATAGAAGGCGTCGCAATCGATATGGGCCAAGGTCAGCCCATACAGTTCGCGATGGTAGACAAGGCGAGGGCTGCCGCAGCTCCGACAACGCGGTCGTGCGGCCGATTGCTCGCTCAAGCAATCGCGACAGAAGCCGAAGATCTTGTCGGGCGCGTGGGTCATCGAATGAGAACAAAAATTGAACATCGCTACTTTATGTTTTAAGCTTGCGAGTCTCAAGCGGGAAAACTGTGGGGGAGAAAAGGTGCAGGATTTAAGCGTAACACCGTTGACGCCGGGCCGCTGGGACGATTTTGAAGCGCTGTTCGGGCCGAAGGGCGCGTGCGAAGGATGCTGGTGTACCTATTTCCGCGTTCTGACCTCGCAACGCAAGACAATGAATCCGCAGGCCAGGAAGCGGTTCATCCGGGAGCGGATTGCCGCCGGGCCGCCACCCGGCCTTCTCGGCTATATCGATGGACGGCCGGTCGCCTGGGTTCAGGTCGGCCCGCGCAGCGAGCTGCCGCAATGGAACTCGGCAAAGACCCTATCGCGGCCGCTCGATCCTGCCGATGCTGAGGACCGTACGGTTTGGGCGGTCAGCTGCTTCTTCATGAATTCGAAGGATCGCGGCAGGGGATACAGCCATCGCATGCTGTCGGAGGCTGTGGAGTTTGCGCGTGAATCCGGGGCACGGTTGCTGGAGGGCTGTCCGATCGAACGCACGAAGCAGTCGAAGTCCGTCGGCCTCTATGTCGGTTCGCAACGCATATTCGAGGCGGCCGGATTTTCGGAGGTGGCGAAGCGCAAGGATGGCAGGCCTCTGATGCGCCTCGTTCTTTGAGATCGGACCGGGCAGGCGTCAGCGCGCGATGTGAGCCCGGATTAGCGGCGCGGCCTCGGTCCATTCGTTGGCTTCCGGAATACCCGCAGGTGCTGCCGGCGCCATGCGGTGGACGATGGAATCCGGCTTCAGATTGATCAGGAGGCATTCTGGAACATGCTCGCTGACCGAATGCAGATTGTGGGCCATGTCGTCGACGAAGGCGACAGGCATCGTGCGTTGCCGATGCAGAGAGCGGACGATCGGCCCCTTCGGCTGCAGCGATGCCAGCAGAGGGTAGGCAAGCTCGAGCCTGTCGAGAAGCCGCCGCCTCTGTTCCCAGAATTGCGGCGGCATGGCGGTGAGGAAGACGATATCGGCATCCTTCGAGAGGGTGCCGAGCGTGTCGACGACCCGGTCGAACGGCGTTTGCCATTGCTCTTGCGCCTCGAAGAAAGCTTCGATCAGCCGGTGTACTTCCTTTTCTTCCAGCGCGGAACCATTCTCCTTGGTGACGATATTGCCCGTCAGCCGGAAGGAGCGCGGCAGGAACTCATGGCCTTCGCCATCGATGAACGTCAGGAAAGGCGCAAAGAAATGCAGGACGACATCATCGACATCGCAGACGATCAGCGGCCGCTCCTGCAGCCGGATATGCGACACGTCGAATTCAAGCGGGGCATCCATGGTCAATATTCTCCAGAGGCGAGGCCGGGCGGTGAAAAATGTGCCGACGCGGCCGCGACGGCTTCCGGCGAAATGCCACTGGCCTCGCAAAAGGCCAGCAATGTCGGTTCGTGGTTCATGAGAAAATCGAGCATGCCGGCAAGGAAGGCGGGCTCGTTGATGGCGTTGCGCACCTGTGCCGGCTCCACGCCGGTCAGCGCCAGGAAGCGGCCGAACATATCCTGTTCGTTGGCCAGCCAGCCGAGTACGGCAATCGCAGTCTCTTGCGGATCCGCCGCATTCTTCTTGGGGTTCTTGATGTTACTTTGCATTTTGAAGGGAGAGTTACCTATTTTTCAACCAAATGCCGGTAGTTTGCGATTCAAGTATTTCTGGAATCGGTTCCTCGCGACCCTATATTTCGAGAGAATGGATGCAATACCGGATGCAGGGAAAGCTTTCCATGCCTAAACAGGTAATGATTGTAGAAGACAACGAGCTCAATATGAAGCTCTTTCGCGATCTGATCGAGGCTTCCGGCTACACGACGATCCAGACCCGGAACGGCATGGAAGCGCTCGACCTCGCGCGCAAGTACCGTCCGGACCTGATCCTGATGGATATCCAGCTTCCGGAGGTTTCCGGCCTGGAAGTCACAAAGTGGCTCAAGGAAGACGATGATCTGCATGTCATCCCGGTCATCGCCGTCACGGCTTTCGCCATGAAGGGTGACGAGGAGCGCATTCGCCAGGGCGGATGCGAAGCCTATGTCTCGAAGCCGATTTCCGTGCCGAAATTCATAGAGACGATCAAGACCTATCTGGGCGACGCCTGATGATGGGAAAGAGCCGATGACAGCACGCATCCTGGTAGTCGACGATATTCCGGCCAACGTGAAGCTTCTGGAAGCGCGGCTGCTGGCCGAATACTTCGAGGTGCTGACGGCCGAGGACGGCCTGAAGGCGCTCGCCATTTGTGCGAATACCCAGGTCGATCTCATCCTTCTGGACATTATGATGCCCGGTATGGACGGATTCGAGGTGTGCGAGCGTCTGAAATCGGATCCCCGCACGGCACATATACCCGTCGTCATGGTCACGGCGCTCGATCAGCCTGCCGACCGTGTTCGCGGACTGAAGGCCGGCGCCGACGATTTCCTGACCAAGCCGGTCAACGATCTGCAGCTGATTTCGCGCGTCAAGAGCCTGCTTCGCCTGAAGACGCTGAGCGACGAATTGCGGATGCGCAACGAGACCGCGCGCAATTTCGGTATCGAGGACCTGCTGCGGATCGGCGACGGCCGCGCAGACGAAGCCGGACATGTGCTTCTGGTCGACGGCCGGGCCAACTCGCAGGAGCGCATCATCCGCGCGCTCAAGCCGATCGCCGAGGTCATCGCGATGTCCGATCCGCAGGCGGCTCTGTTCGAGGCGGCGGAACATTCGTTCGAGCTCGTGATCGTGAATTCGAATTTCGAGGATTACGACCCCTTGCGGCTTTGCTCGCAGCTGCGTTCGCTGGAACGCACGCGCTTCCTGCCGGTGCTGTTGGTGACGGAGCAGGGGGCGGACGAGATGATCGTCCGCGCGCTGGATCTGGGTGTCAACGATTATATCGTCCGGCCGATCGATCCCAATGAGCTGGTGGCCCGCTGCCTGACGCAGATACGCCGCAAGCGCTACAACGACCGCCTGCGCGCCAGCGTGCAGCAGACGATCGAGCTGGCCATCACCGATGGGCTGACGGGGCTCAATAACCGGCGCTATCTGGACAATCACCTCAAGGTGCTTTTCGACCGGTCGCTGGCACGGGGACGCCCGCTTTCCGTGCTGATCACCGATATCGATAGATTCAAGAACGTCAACGACACCTATGGCCACGATGCCGGCGATGAAGTGCTGAAGGAATTTGCCGCGCGCATCCGCTCGACTGTGCGCGGTGCCGACCTTGCCTGCCGGTATGGCGGCGAGGAGTTCGTGGTGGTGATGCCGGATACGCCGGCCGATATCGCCGCCGCCGTCGCGGAACGCCTGCGCGCTGTGGTGGAAGATATGCCTGTGAAATTGCGGGACAGCGGCGTGGCGCTGAACATCACGGCATCGTTTGGGATTTCGTGTCGTTTGGAGACGATCGGGACGCCGGAGCAGCTCATGAAACAGGCCGACCTTGCGCTGTACGAAGCGAAGAGGGCGGGCCGCAACAGGGTGGTCGCGTCGGCTGCCTGAGGGAGGCGGGTCCTTGAGGCCGGTCAGCACCACCAATATTGGGGGGTATGTCACGGGTTCTGAATAGTGACGTAAGGTTTTTGTTCTTTACCATAAGCCTGTGACCGACTTTGTCTCATTAAAAGAAAAATCCGGTAGTTTTACTTTTATCTTTCAGCGGAAGCTGTAATTTTTGAATAGTTATGAAGTGTCATTATTGTTATTTCATATAGTTTTGTTTTGAGTTTGTGTTTTCTTTAATGCATAAATTAAGAAATTACGATTTGACTATCGCTAAGTTATATATTCAAATGTTCTTGAATGTCTGTATTGAGAGTTTGCTGTAAAGGGAAGTAGTATTTCTTTATTCTTGATGTTTTCGGGTATTTAGTTGGCTAAGACTATGGAGGACTTTTCTTCGTTCAAGTCATGAATTTTAACCATCCGAGCAGACAAGTATTTTTTATCATTAAGAATTTGTTGATTTTCTTTCGATTTCGCGCGAATTTAGTCCCGTACAAGGACAGCCCGCAAGGGCTCCGCAATACCCCATGATGCTCAGGTCCGCCGCATCTCCTGGGTCGTGGGGTCGGTCGGCTGACAGGCAAAAGATAACGGTTCCTCGTGCCGTTTTGCAGGTCAGCCGGCCCACAATTCAAACGCCGCTCTTCGTGATCGAAAGCGGCGTTTTTTCTTGGCTGCCGGCAGGCGGGCGCGGTTTCAGATCATGTGGCAAAATCATACGCGCCGCAGGAAAGGTTTCCGAAAAACAAAAAAGGCGCTAACCCGCAGGTTGCGCCTTTTGTAACTTGAAGTTTAGGAAACTTACTTGATCTTCGTTTCCTTGAACTCGACGTGCTTCTTAGCGATCGGGTCGTACTTCGTCTTCGTCATCTTGTCCGTCATCGTACGGCTGTTCTTCGTCGTGACGTAGAAGAAACCGGTGTCGGCCGTCGACAGCAGCTTGATCTTGATGGTGGTAGCCTTGGCCATAGTCGTCCTGCCTTTAATAAAAATGAACGCCGTGGACGGCCAGTGCGGAGGTCCACGGCGAATTCTGGCGCGAAACTACAAATCGCGCCCGAAAAGTCAACCCCTGTTACCCATGAAAAGCAGGCGTATCCCCGAAAGCAGGACATAAAGGCCAAAGAAAAAGGCTACAGCCCAGGCAAAGCCGCTGGGATTGACGAAATCCATGGCCGTGCCGATCGTCGGCGGCCCGAGAACCATGCCGACGGCATAACAGAAGACAAAGGCTGCGTTGGCCGCGACGAGATCGACGCCCGTGAGCCGCGTGCCAAGGTGACTCAGCCCGACCGTGTACATGCCCGAAACGCAGCCGCCCCAGAAAAGCAGGATGACGGCAAGAATGATCCAGTTCGACGCCAGCGACGGCAGCAGAAGCGCGCCGACAAGGCCGATGATGGCCATGATCGACAGCAGCGGCCGCTTGTCGCGCATGCGGTCGGCAAGCAGCCCGAGCGGGATCTGGAAGACGAAGTTGCCCACGCCCATGACCGTCAGCAGCAGTGCCGCCTGTGATTCGTTGAACCCCAGGCGAGTCGCATAGCTGGTGAACAGCGATCCGCCGCCGACGGTAACCGCGCCGAACACGAAAACCGCAGCCGTCGCCGTCGGCACGAGGAAGATGTAGCGGACGAAATGCAGCTCCGGCTTCTCGTCGACGATCGGGCTTTCGTTGCGGGCGATGAAGATCGGAATGGCGGCGGCCAGGATGATGCAGGCGCCGATGACGAACGGCATCAAGCCTTCGCTGCCGACGACGGAAAAGAGCAGGGGGCCGGCCGCGAAGCCAAGGGAGAAAATCGTCGAATAGAGGCCGAGCACGAAGCCGCGCTTGGAAGGCGGCGAGGCTGCGTTGATCCAGAATTCCGACAGGATGAAGAGCGTCGTCGTCGACCCGTGAAAAACGAGGCGCAGCGGAAACCACAAAAGCAGGTTTTCGGCATAATAGAAGCCGAGCGAGCTCAGCGCGGACAGAACGACCGCCCAGATCATCGTCTGCACGACGCCGAAGCGATGGGCGAGTTTGGTCGTGATGACCGCGGCCAGCATCGATGCCACGCCCATCATCGCCGTGTTGAGCCCGATCAGGCTCGAGGAAATGCCGCGCTTTTCCAGAATGATGCTGAGCAGAGGCAAGCCGAGCCCGATGGCAATGCCGACGGCAGACACGGACGCGATGGCCGCGACGAGCGAAGGCCAGTGAATTTCTTCGACATGGCCGGCCTTGTCGTTCGTCGGTTCAAACATAAACTAGTTCCTGGAGCATGAGGCGGGCGAATCGATCCGGATGCGCAACATAGAAAGGCACGGCACGGCCAAATTCAGGTGACGGGTCGGCTTTCATGTGATCGGTCACACCCTCCGGAATGGTCCCTTTGACGCCGGGATGTTCAGACAAGAAATGCTGCCCATGTCAAGCGGTCGCCGGTGAAGCAATCTGCCTGAATTACGAATAAGCAACAAATCGGCAGCTGCTCCCGATATAAGGGCATTGTGCGCGGAGGCAATCTCTGTCCGCGATGGAAGCGGCCAGCACGGACCGGGAAGCATGGTCACGAACGATCATTTCCCTGGTTCCACTCCTCGGGGCTGTCGTCATGGCCGCCGAAACCATGCATGCGCAGCGCCCATTGCAGGCCGATGACGCCGCCCTTGATCGGCTGGATGACGGCAAGCGCCGCGATGACGGTGATGGGTGCCCAGATGGCGAGGTGGGCCCAGAGCGGCAGTTTGAAGGTCATGTCCGTCAACATGTAGCCGCCGACGATGACGTGGCCCAGGACCAGTATCACCAGATAGGGCGGAAGATCGTCGGCACGTTGATGGGAAATATCCTCGCCGCATACGGCGCAGCGATCCACCGGCTTCAGGAAGGCGCCGAAGAGCTTGCCGGTTCCGCAGCGCGGGCAGCGGTTCAGCATGCCGCGGGCGATGGATCGTCCGAGCGGACGCTCGCTTTCGTCGGGGCCACCGAAGCGTATGGGGGAGTCGGATGGGGTGCCCGTCATGAATGCTCTTCCTCCCTGCCGGCAGCCACTCTTTATCTGCGGCCGCGTGGCGGTCTCGTGCCCGGTGCCTTGCGGGCCTGGTTCTTGTTGCGGCGGGTCGCCTTGTGGAAGGAGCGTACCGCCGTCGGCATGGGTCTGCCCTCGCTCAGCATTTCGAAGCGCAAGGCTCCCGCAAGCGGCACGGCTTCGGCCAGTCTCACGGTGACGTCGTCGCCGAGACGATAGCCGAGCCCCGTTCTTTCGCCCGTCAGGGCCTGATGCGCCTCGTCATAGATGAAATAATCGGTGCCGAGCGTAGATATAGGGACAAAGCCGTCAGCGCCATAGTCCGGCAGGGTGACAAAAAGTCCCGACTTGGTGACGCCGCCGACGCGGGCCTCGAATTCCGCGCCCACACGACCGGCGAGATGATGGGCGATAAGCCGGTCCACGGTCTCGCGCTCCGCCGCCATGGCACGGCGTTCGAAGGTCGAGATTTCGGCCGCGATGTCGTCGAGCGACGCTTCTTCGTCCGGCGTGATGCCGCCTTCGCCCAGACCGAGCGAGCCGACAAGCGCCCGATGGACGATCAGATCGGCGTAGCGGCGGATCGGCGAGGTGAAATGCGCGTATTTCATCAGGTTCAGGCCGAAGTGCCCGATATTGTCCGGGCTGTAGATCGCCTGGCTCTGCGAACGCAGCACCATTTCGTTGACCATGGTCTGATGCGGCGTGCCCTCGGCTTTCGCCAGGATGCCGTTGAAGCTGTTGGCGCGAACGTTGCCGCCTTTGGCAAGCGATATGCCGAGCGTCGCCAGGAATTCGCGCAGCACCTCCTGCTTGGCGAGCGTCGGCCCGTCATGGATGCGGTAGATGAGTGCCTGCTTGCGCTTTTCCAGCGTCTCGGCGGCGGCGACGTTGGCCTGGATCATCATCTCTTCGATGAGCTTGTGCGCGTCGAGCCGCGGCGGCACGATAACACTGTCGACCGTGCCGTCCGGCTTCAGCAGGATCTTGCGTTCCGGCATGTCGAGCTCGAGCGGCTGTCGCCGGTCGCGGCCCTTCTTCAGGATCTCGTAGGCGTGCCAGAGCGGCTTGAGGATCGGCTCCAGCATCGGCCCGGTCTTGTCGTCGGGCTGGCCATCGATGGCGGTCTGCGCCTGCTGGTAGGAAAGTTTGGCCGCGCTCTTCATCATGACGCGATGGAAGGTGTGCCCGGCCTTGCGCCCTTCCCTGGAGAAGATCATCCGCACGGCGAGAGCAGGGCGGTCCACGCCTTCTTTCAGCGAGCAGAGATCGTTGGAGATGCGCTCGGGCAGCATCGGCACGACGCGATCGGGGAAATAGACCGAATTGCCGCGCTTCAATGCCTCGCGGTCGAGCGGCGAGTTCGGGCGCACATACCAGGAGACGTCGGCAATGGCGACGGTGACGATCACGCCGTCCGGATTGTCGGGCGAGGGGTCCATCTCGGCATAGACGGCGTCGTCATGGTCCTTGGCGTCGGCCGGATCGATGGTGATCAGCGGCAGGCTGCGCCAGTCCTCGCGATGCGACATGGTGGCGGGTTTGGCCGAGTCGGCTTCCGCGATGACGGCAGGCGGGAAGACATGCGGGATGCCATGGGCATGGATGGCGATCATCGAGATCGCCTTTTCCGAGGCGACGGAGCCGACCACCGACAGCACCTTGGCGCGCGGCAGACCGAAGCGGCCGAGACGGGCCACTTCCACCTCGACGAGATCGCCGTCCTTGGCGTCGCCGGTATAGTCCGGATCGATGACCATCTCTTCGCCGCGTCGCTCGATCGGCATCAGCCGGCCGCCGCCGCCGGGCGTCTCGCGGAAGACGCCCATCGTGGCCGCTTGCCGCTTGTCGATGACCCTGATGATGCGCGCCGTATAGGCAGGGCCGCCGCGATCGACGGCCGGGAAGATCTTGGCGAGGATGCGGTCGCCCATGCCCGCGACAGGCGCCTTGCCCTTGCCGTTGCGGCCGGCGGGCGAGGAGGATTGCTTGATCATCACGGCCGGCGCCACGCCGTTTTCGTCCGCCCATTCGGCCGGACGGCCGATGAGTTCGCCATCCTTGTCGCGCGTGGTGATGTCGAGAACGGCAATCGGTGGCAGCGCGCCGGGGCGGATGAGCGATTTGCGGCTCTTCTGCACCATGCCTTCTTCTTCGAGCTCGCGCAGAAGCGTCTTCAGCGCGACGCGGCTCTCGCCCTTCAATCCGAAGGCTTTGGCCAGCTCGCGCTTGGACGCTTGCTGCGGGTGTTCGGCGATGAAGCGCAGGAGGACTTCGCGCGGCGGCAGAACGCCATGGACGATCGCCATCATCGGCTCGGCGTCGCCGCTTGCCTTACCGGCGCGACCGGGCTTGCCGGAGCGTCGTTCCGACGATGGAATCTTGCCGCGCGGTTCTCTGCTCACTCTGCACTCTTCTTTTTCGCTGCCGTCTTGGCCGCGGGCTTCTTTGCAGCAGCCTTCGGCTTGGCGGTCGTTTTCGTCGCTTTTGCGCCGGCTGCCGCGGCCTTTGCCTTGGCGGGCGCCTTCTTGGTTGCGGTGCCGCTCTTGCCGGCTTTTGCCGCAATCAGAGCCAAGGCCTCTTCGACGGTGATCGCCTGCGGGTCCGTGCCCTTCGGCAGGGTCGCGTTGACCTTGCCCCAGTTTACGTATGGGCCGTACTTGCCGTCGCGAACGGTGATCGCGCCGCCGCCGTCCGGATGCTCGCCGAGCTCCTTCAGAGCCGCTGCTGCGCCGCGCGTCTTGCCGCCGGCCGCCTTGCTCTGCTTTTCGGCAATCAATGTCACCGCGCGGTTCAAGCCTACGGTGAAGACGTCCTCGACACTTTCGAGGTTGGCATAGCTGCCGTCATGCAGGAGGAATGGACCATAGCGGCCGATGCCGGAAGAGATCATCTTGCCGGTTTCGGGATGCTTGCCGATATCGCGCGGCAGCGAGATCAGCGCCATCGCCTTTTCATAGTCGATATCCTCGGGCTTCCAGCCGCGCGGCAGCGAGGCACGCTTGGCCTCCTTGCCTTCGCCGCGCTGGATATAGGGTCCGAAGCGCCCCGACCGCAGCGTCAGCTCCTCGCCTGTCACCGGATCGGCACCGAGCGCCTTCGGCTCGTTCAACCCGTTGGATTCGGCCTCCGCGCCGCCTTCGGAGGACAGCTGGCGGGTGTAGTTGCATTCCGGATAGTTCGAGCAGCCGATGAAGGCGCCGTATTTGCCGAGCTTCAGCGAGAGGTTGCCGGTGCCGCACACCTGGCAGATGCGCGGGTCGCTGCCGTCTTCGCGCTTCGGGAAGACCAGCGGCGCCAGCGCCTCGTTGAGTGCGTCGAGGACATTGGTGACGCGGAGTTCCTTGGTGTCTTCGATCTGGGCGAAGAAATCGCGCCAGAAGTCGCGCAGCACGTCCTTCCAGTTGAGCTCGCCGGCGGAGATGCGATCGAGCTTCTCTTCGAGATCGGCCGTGAAATCGTACTCGACGTACTTCGTGAAGAAGCTTTCGAGGAACGCCGTCACCAGCCGGCCCTTGGCCTGCGGCAGCAGCTTGCGCTTGTCGATGGTGACGTAGTCGCGGTCGCGCAGCGTCGCAAGCGTCGCAGCATAAGTGGAAGGGCGGCCGATGCCGAGCTCTTCCATCTTCTTGATCAGCGACGCTTCCGAATAGCGTGGCGGCGGCTCGGTGAAATGCTGGGTCGAATTGATCTTCTGCTTGGCGAGGTTCTCGCGGGCATTGATCTCCGGCAGACGACCGCCTTCTTCGCTGTCGTCGCTCTGCTCGCCGTCTTCCTTCTGGTCGGTATAGGCGGCGATGAAGCCGTCGAAGCGGATGACCGAGCCGACGGCGCGCAGGCCGGCCTTCTTGCCGGCATTGTCGGCGAGGATTTCTACGGTCGTGCGCTCGATTTCGGCCGAAGCCATCTGGCTGGCGATGCCGCGCTTCCAGATCAGGTCGTAAAGCTTGAGCTGGTCGTCATCGAGGAACTTGCGGATGCGGTCCGGCACGCGGTCGAAGTCCGTCGGGCGGATCGCCTCGTGCGCTTCCTGGGCATTTTTTGCCTTGGTGGAATAGAAGCGGGCCTTTTCCGGCAGGTAGCGGTCGCCGAACTGGTTGGCGATGGCGCGGCGTGCCGCATCGATCGCTTCCGGCGCCATCTGCACGCCGTCGGTACGCATATAGGTGATAAGACCGACGGTCTCGCCACCGATGTCGACGCCTTCGTAGAGCTTCTGCGCCACCTGCATGGTGCGCGAGGCCGAGAAGCCGAGCTTCGAGGAGGCCGCCTGTTGCAGGGTCGAGGTGGTGAACGGCGGGCTCGGATTGCGCTTGACCGGCTTTGCCTCGACGGTATCGACGACGTAGGCGGCGCCCTCCAGCAGCGCCTTCAGCCTGCCGGCTTCTTCGCCGTTGCCGATCGCACGCGGCTGCAGGCGCTTGCCGTCGGCCGATACGAGGCGGGCTTCGAATTCGTCGCCGCGCGGCGTCTTCAGGATCGCCGAGAGGTTCCAGTATTCTTCCGAGATGAAGCGTTCGATCTCGGACTCGCGGTCGCAGACGAGGCGCAGCGCCACCGACTGCACGCGGCCGGCCGAGCGGGCGCCCGGCAGCTTGCGCCAGAGGACCGGCGAAAGGTTGAAACCGACGAGATAGTCGAGGGCGCGGCGGGCGAGGTAGGCATCCACCAGCGGCACGTCGATGTCGCGCGGGTCGGCCATCGCGTCGAGCACGGCCTTTTTGGTGATGGCGTTGAAGACGACGCGTTTTACCGGCTTGCCGTTGATGACGCGCTTCTTGTTGAGCAGGTCGAGCACATGCCAGGAGATTGCTTCACCCTCGCGATCCGGGTCGGTCGCGAGGAACAGGCCGTCGGAGGACTTCACCGCATCGGCGATGTCCTTCATGCGCTTTTGCGAAGCGCCATCGACTTCCCACAGCATTTCGAAATCCTGATCCGGCAGTACCGAACCGTCTTTGGCGGGCAGGTCGCGCACATGGCCGAAAGAGGCAAGAACCTTATATCCGGGTCCCAGATATTTGTTGATTGTCTTGGCCTTGGCAGGCGATTCCACCACTACAACGTTCATCATAAAGTCTCTGAATACGAGGTCGTGCCGAAGCAAGGCACGGAAGAAACCGGGCTTTTCCGTCTTCCCGGCCCTCCGACATGGACAGGGAAATCGTCGCGGTCAAGAGGCTAAGGCGATTTTTGCGCTTGGCGCGGCGATGCGATGCTTAGAATTGGTACGCGCGTCACAGTTTTCAATCCGGCATGGAGATCGACACCAGCCCGCCGGGGTGACGATGCAGCCGGCCGGCCATGTCCAGTTCGAGAAGAACCGAATGGATCGCGGATATCGGAAGACCGGTATGGCGGACGATATCGTCAATCTCGACCGGCGTCGGCCCGAGGGCTTCTGCGATGTGATCGCGCTCTGCGTCGTCGGGCGGTGCGCTGAGCGGCTTGCTTCGTTCGACGGTCGGTTCGGCGGGGCGCGGACGGAAGAGATCCGGCTCGGCCAGCGGCCGAAGCGCGTCGACGATGTCGTTCGGCGTCGTTACGATCATCGCGCCATCCTTGATCAGGCCATTCGTGCCTTCGCAGCGCGGATCGAGCGGCGAGCCGGGCACGGCGAAGACAAGCCTGCCGCATTCCCCGGCAAGACGCGCCGTGATCAGCGAACCGGAGCGTGTTGCCGCTTCGACGACCACGACGCCGAGCGAGATGCCCGCGATCAAACGGTTGCGGCGCGGGAAGTCGCGGGCTCGCGGTTCCCATCCGAACGGCATTTCGCTGACGGCGAGTCCGTTGCCGTCCCATATGTCGTTGAGCAGGCCGATATTCTCGGGCGGATAAGGCTGGTCGAGACCACCCGCCATGGCGGCGATCGTGCCGGTCGCGAGGCTGGCGCGGTGGGCTGCGGTGTCGATGCCGCGCGCCAGCCCGGAAACTACGGCATAACCGGCTTCGCCGCAGGTGCGAGCAATCATGGCGGTGAATTTGGCGCCGCTGATCGAGGCGTTGCGGGAGCCGACGATGCCGATTGCCGGGCGTGTGGCGGCGGCCATGTTGCCCTTGACGGCGAGAATCGGCGGAGCCCCGTCGATTTCTCGAAGGGCAGGGGGATAGTCGGGTTCGCCGATGCCGACGAAGCGGGCACCGAAGCGATGCGCCGCTTCCAGTTCCCGCAGCGCATCCCGTTCGTCGGCGATGCGGATGGCGCGCGTCGAGCCGCCGCGCTGCGAAAGCGTCGGAAGCATGGCGAGCGCAGCCTCGGCGGAACCGTAGTGGTTGATGAGATCGCGAAAGGTGGACGGCCCGACATTGTCGGAACGGATGAGCCTGAGCCAGGCGATCCTTTGTTTCTCGGTCAGCGCAACTCCGGTCCGTCTTGCGCTGCCTGCGTCCATTATCCCTTCGCTCCGATCTTGCTTTCCGTTCCGGCAGTGAGCCGGACGATATTGGCCCTGTGCTTGTACCAGGAAATGATGGTCATCAGCGCCATGACGGCGGCTATTTTATCGACGCCCAATATCCACAATACAACCGGGATGACAAGGGTTGCAACCAAGGCGGAAAGCGAGGAGTAGCGGGTGGTGAAGGCGATGACCAGCCAGATGATGGCGAAAATCAGGGCCATCAGCGGCGCGAGGCCGAGCAGGATGCCGAGATAGGTTGCAACGCCCTTGCCGCCCTTGAAGCCGATCCAGACCGGGAAGATATGGCCGATGAAAGCGGCGAAACCGGCAAGTATGCCGGCATCCTCGCCGAAGAAATGTGCGACGAGCAGCACGGCAGCCGTGCCCTTGAATGCATCGAGCAGCAGCGTGGCTGCGGCAAGCCCCTTGTTGCCGGTGCGCAGCACATTGGTCGCGCCGATATTGCCGGAGCCGATATTGCGCACGTCCCCGAGCCCCGCCATGCGGGTCAGCAGCAGGCCGAAGGGAATGGAGCCGAGCAGGTAGCCGATGACGAGGGCGGCCAGCACGGTCTGCGGGGTAAGCTGCCAAGTCCAGAATTCCGCCATCACGTCTTACTCTCCGTAAACTCCGGGCTTGCCCTAGAGATTGTGAACCAGCTTGCCTGCGACATAGGTTGCGATCGCGCGGCCGCTCATCCTCGCATCTTCGAAGGGTGTATTCTTCGAGCGCGACAGAAGCATTTCTTTTGCGACAAGCCAAGGCTCGTCAAGATCGACAAGAGCGATATCGGCCCTGGCGCCGGGCTTCAGCGTGCCGGCTTCCAGTCCGAAGATCTGCGCCGGCCGCGTCGACAGGGCATCGACAAGCCGCATCAGGCTCACCTGCCCGCTGTGATAGAGCCTGAGCGCCGCCGGAAGCAATGTCTCGAGCCCGATTGCACCGTCTTCGGCCTCTGCGAACGGCAGGCGCTTGGTGTCGACGTCCTGGGGATCGTGCGAGGAGACGATGATGTCGATCGTGCCGTCGGCCAGGGCTTCGATCATGCCCGTTCGATCGTCCTCGGAGCGTAGCGGCGGGTAGAGCTTGAAGAAGGTCCGGTATTCGCCGATGTCGTTTTCGTTCAGCGCGAGATTGTTGATCGAAATGCCGCAGGTGACTTTGGCGCCGCGCGAGCGGGCGAGGCGGATGGCTTCTGCCGATTCAGGCACCGAAATCATTGCGGCGTGATAGTGGCTGCGCGTCAGCGCGGCCATGCGCAGGTCGCGTTCGAGCGGAATGAGTTCGGCTTCCTTCGGAATGCCGGACAGCCCGAGCCAGCTTGCCAGCAGCCCTTCGTGCATCACGCCGTTTGCACCGAGATACTTGTCGCGCGTCTCGCAGGAAATCACCGCGCCGAATTCCCGCGCATAGGTCATGATGCGGCGCAGAACCTGTGTGTCGTGCACGCCGGAATGCGCGTCGGTGAAGACCACGGCACCGGCTTCGCGCAACAAGCCGATTTCCGTCATTTCCTCGCCGGCAAGCCCCTTGGTGAGGGCGGCCGCCGGGTAGACATTGACGACGGCGGTATCCCGCGCCGTTTTCCTGACGAATTCGACGAGCGCGATGTCGTCGATGACGGGGTCCGTGTCCGGCATCATGATGAAGGAAGTGACGCCGCCGGCCGCTGCCGCACGGCTGGCGGAGGCGATGGTTTCACGATGCTCGCCGCCGGGCTCGCCGACATGGACGCGCGCATCGACGAGGCCGGGAATGGCGACGAGGCCGCTGCAGTCGCGAACGGTCGCGCCCTTCGGAGCGGCATGGTTCCCCGCATCTTTGCCGGATGCGACGATCACGCCGTCTTCCACGACGATCGTGCCGACCTCGTCGAGATCGCGGGAGGGGTCGACGATGCGGGCGTTCTGGAGGACGATCGAGTTGGTCATGCGCCCGCTCCCTCGGTGCGAGGTCCCTGGTTCTGTGAAACGAGCAGGGTCTCCATCACGGCCATGCGCACGGCGACCCCCATCTCCACCTGCTCGGCGATGACGCTTTGCGGACCGTCGGCGACTTCGGAGGCGATTTCCACCCCACGGTTCATCGGACCCGGATGCATGACGAGCGCATCCTCCTTGGCGACCTTTAGCGTTTCGGCGTCGAGCCCGTAGAAGTGATAGTATTCGCGCACCGAGGGCACGAAGGCGCCGGACATGCGCTCGCGCTGAAGGCGCAGCATCATCACGACATCGGCGTCCTTTAGCCCTTCCTTCATCGAATGGAAGACTTCGACGCCCATGTCGGCGATGCCGGCCGGCAGCAGCGTGGCGGGGGCGACGACGCGGACGCGCGCCCCCATGGCGTTCAGAAGCAGGATATTGGAGCGGGCAACGCGCGAATGCAGCACATCGCCGCAGATGGCGACGATGATGCGCGAAAGCTTGCCCTTGGCGCGGCGGATCGTCAGCGCGTCGAGCAGGGCCTGCGTCGGATGCTCGTGCTGGCCGTCGCCGGCGTTGACCACGGAGCAGGAGACCTTCTGCGCCAGCAGCGCGGCAGCGCCCGCGCTCGAATGGCGGATGACAAGCACGTCCGGCCGCATGGCATTCAGCGTCATCGCCGTATCGATCAGCGTCTCGCCCTTTTTGACCGAAGAGTTGCCGACCGACATGTTCATCACATCGGCACCGAGCCGTTTGCCGGCCAGCTCGAAGGAGGATTGCGTGCGCGTCGACGCTTCGAAGAAGAGATTGATTTGCGTCAGCCCGCGAAGCGTGGATGTCTTTTTCTCGCGCTGGCGGCTGATCTTGACCGCCTCGTCGGCCTTGTCGAGAAGATAGGTGATATCTTGTTCGGTGAGGCCTTTGATGCCGATGAGGTGGCGGTGGGGAAAGAAGACCATGGACCTGCCCTCTGAATGTCGTCAGGCGGTCTATAAAGAGGGAGTGCGCCAGGGGCAAGCGTGGCCGTGCGATGCGTCGGCTTGTTCCCCATGCAATTTCGCCCGAATCCCGCTACAGCAGCTATGCTGTTGGGAGACGTAACTTCCAGTTTCCTTTTGCAACCTTCTTGCTCTACAAGCGATTCATGACCCAACCGACCCGGACCGACGACCCTTTTGCCGACCTGAACCAGCCGAGCCTCTGGACCGGTATCAATGCCTATCGTTCCGATCCGCTGATCGTCGATCTGACGTCCGGCCTGCCGCGTTCGATACGTGAAGACCTCGAGCAGCACGGTCGTTTCGTCACCTCTCACGAGGCGCAGGAGTTGGCGCGCATGGCGAACCAGGGGGTGCCGCAGTTGCGCACCCATGGCCCGCGCGGCGAGCGTCTGGATGTCGTCGAATTCCATCCCGCCTGGCATGCGCTGATGCGCCGCTCCATGGCGATGGGCCTGCATTCCTCGATCTGGGACGCGCAGGCCGATCCCGAAGCGAAGGGCCAGTCGCACAAGGTGCGCGCCGCCCGCTTTTATCTGACGGCCCAGCTCGAATGCGGCCACCTGTGCCCTTTGACGATGACCAGCGCTTCGGTGGCCGCCATGATGGCGTCGCCGGCCGTGCAGAAGGACTGGGCGCCGAAAATCCTCTCGCGCAAGTACGATTCGTCCAACAAGCCCGCCATGCAGAAGAGTGCCGTCACCATCGGCATGGGCATGACGGAAAAGCAGGGCGGCACGGATGTCCGCGCCAACAGGACGAGTGCCGACAAGGTCAGCGAGGGCATTTACCGGCTGTCGGGCCACAAGTGGTTCATGTCGGCGCCGATGAGCGATGCCTTCATCATGCTCGCCCAGACCAGGGACGGCATGGGCTGCTTCCTCGTGCCGCGGCTGCTGGAGGATGGCTCGGCCAACGGCCTGCATTTCCAGAGGCTCAAGGACAAGCTCGGCAACCGCTCGAACGCTTCTTCGGAGGTCGAGTTCACCGACACGTTCGGCTTCCTGCTCGGGGCGCCGGATGGCGGCATCCGCACGATCCTCGACATGGTGACGCTGACGCGGCTCGATTGCGCGCTGGCGTCTGCCGGCATCATGCGCGCCTCGCTGGCCGAAGCCGTGCATCACGCACGCGGCCGCAGCGTTTTCGGCAAGATGCTGGTCAACCAGCCGATCATGACGCGCGTGCTCGCCGACATGGCGCTCGATGTCGCCGCGGCGACCGCGCTTGCCTTCCGTCTCGCCGAAGCCTTCGACAAGGCGAGCGGCAGCAGCGAAGACGCCGCCTATGCCCGCGTCATGACGCCGGTCGCCAAATATTGGTGCTGCAAGATCGCGCCGGCGCTGATCTATGAGGCCATGGAGTGCATCGGCGGCAGCGGCTATATCGAGGAGCGCCCGATTGCGCGGCATTACCGCGAAGCGCCGGTCAATGCGATCTGGGAAGGTTCCGGCAATGTCATGGCGCTCGACGTGCTGCGCGTGCTGAACCGGGGCAAGGACCTGTTCGAGACCGTCTTCGCCGGTCTTGCCCGCGATCTCGGCCCAGCCGGCAAGAAGACCATCGATGTGCTGCGCGCCGCCATGGCGCTTTGTGAGCAGGACGAGGGGGCTGCCCGTTTGCTGGTCGAACAGATGGCGCTCGCGGCCGGTGCCGCCGAGCTTTATCGCCTGGGAGCCGGCAAGATCGCCGATGCCTTCATCGAAACCCGTCTTGCCGGCGGCTGGCGCGCCACCTACGGCATGCTCGATTCTCGCTTCGACGCCAGCTATATCGTCGACCTGCTTTATCCACCGGCCACGTAGGAAATGGTTCGGCAGCTTCTCTAATCTGTGGATTTGCGGGCTTTGACGGGCTTGCGCGCCGACGGCTTTGTTGTTCGAGGCCGCCTTGCTTGCTATTCACCGCCCGGTGACAGATTGGAGTCGACTCGATGGCCGTTGCAAACGCTGCCGTTAAAATCCCGCTGCAAGCGCCTGCCGCGGAAAAGCGCGTGCGCAATCGCGCCGCGACCGAGCAGGCGATCCTCGACGCCGCCAAGCGGCTTCTGGCGGAGGAGGGGTTTCAGAATTTCGGCATCAACGCGGTTGCCCGCGGCGCCGGCTGCGACAAGCAGCTGATCTACCGCTATTACGGCGGCCTGAATGGCCTCGTGGAAGCGATCGGCACGGATCTCGGAAGCTGGGTGGCGGATCGCATTCCCGACGATACCGGCGGCATGTTTCTGCTGACCTACGGCGACCTGATGGAAAGGCTCTCACTGCTGTTTCTCGATGCATTGCGCGCCGATCCCCTCATGCGCCGCATCGTCGCCTGGGAGGTTTCCGAAAGCAGCGAACAGGTCCGCCGGCTGTCGGAGGCACGCTCCAGGGCGCTCGCCGGCTGGATCGAGCGCATGCGGGGCTCGCTGGCGCCGCCCAAGGGCGTCGATGCGCAGGCGGTGAATGCCATGATTTTCGCGGCCATCCAGCATATCGTGCTGGCTTCGGCCGTCAGCGACCAGTGCGCCGGTCTCGTCTTGAAAAACGGCAGGGATTGGGAGAAGGCGGCAACGGCTTTGAAGCGCATCGTGCGCGGCGTCTACGGCTGATGTCGGCGCTTCGGCGAGGGATATCCACAAGCCCGCTCCGCCGTTAACCTTAACAAATGGTTTACGTTGCGCCGCAACGGTTAACTCGTCACTGTGAGAAGACGAATAGTTAACCATCAAGCGTGCAGCCATGGGGTCGAGACCCGCAAAATTGGTGTTTCTTGTCACTGCGATGATGTTCTTCGCCGTGCTTGCACTAGATATAACGTTGCCCGCAATTGTCTTGAGCGCCATGGCGCTGTCGAATTGGCTCGTCCTGTCGGCTGGCACGACGCAATATCCGCGTCGAAGAGGTACCGCATGAAGTGGCTGTTGATCTGCTGGGCCGGCCCCGTCTCGTTTCTCGGGGCATGGTACTATCTGTCGTACTACGACATGAGCTTCGGCATCTTCATGCTGACGCGGCACATGCATGATCTGGTGTTCGAGATCTACGGCAAGATTCTCGGAATTCCGCCGGAAACCATCCCGCCGCTGGTGGCGCGCGCCATTGCTTTCGACAGCCTGCTGGTGTTCGCGATCTTCGGCTTTCGCCGCCGCGCTGCCGTCATGGGCTGGTGGCGACGCCGTCAGGCGTCGAGATCGGGCAAGGTCCCCCTGCCGAGCGCCGACAACCTGTCCAAGGCTCCCTGAAGAATAAAGCTCGCGGCGGCCGAATCGATACGCTCGGCCCGTTTGGCTCGCGAGACATCCATTTCCAGAAGCGCCCGCTCGGCCGCTACGGTCGAAAGCCGCTCGTCCCAGAAAACGAAGGGCAGGGCGGTCTTTTCCGACATGCTGCGCACGAAGGCGCGGGTCGCCTGAACGCGCGGCCCCGAAGAGCCATCCATGTTGACAGGCAACCCTATGACGAAGGCGGCGACCTTTTCCTTGCCAGCGAATGCGAGCAGCGTTTCGGCATCCTGGGTGAACTTCACCCGCTTGATCACCGGGCGCGGGGTCGCAAAGCGCCGCCCGAGATCGGACATGGCAAGCCCGATGGTCTTCGTGCCGAGGTCGAGGCCGGCAATCGGCTGGCCGGGCAGAAGCATCGCGGCTAGGTCTTCGATGGTCAGCGTCGTCATCAGGGTCTCGCTCTCGTCAAAACAAATTGAAGTCGAAGCCGCTTTTCATTGCAGCGGTTTGGGATATCTCCTAGACACCAGCCTTGTAGACACCAGCCTTGCATTTCAAATCAAGTAATAAGGAGCAATCCAATGAAGATCACCTGGCTCGGCCATTCCGCCTTTCGCATCGAAACGGGCAAGGCAAAAATACTGATCGATCCTTTCCTGAACTACAATTCCTCCTTTGCCGCCGCCGGTCTCAACGTCAAGGACGCCGCCGCCGGCGTGACCCATATCCTGCTGACGCACGGCCATGCCGACCATGTCGGCGACGCGGTTCAGATCGCCAAGGACACGGGCGCGGTCGTTCTTGCCAATGCCGATCTCGCCGCCTGGCTCGGCACCAAGGGCGTGGCGAAGCTGGAAATGGGCAATACCGGCGGCACCGTCGGCCTCGGCGGCTTTTCCGCCACCTTCACCAATGCTCTGCATTCCTCAGCCCAGATCACCGAGGATGGCGTCTCTCACGCGCTCGGCAATCCGAACGGCCTGATGCTGCATTTCGATGACGAGCCGACGCTGTTCCATATGGGCGATACCGACATCTTCTCGGATATGGGCCTCATCAACGAACTGCATCAGCCCGATATCGGTATCCTGCCGGTCGGCGACCGCTTCACCATGGGCGGGGCAGTCGCGGCGCTCGCCTGCCAGCGCTTCTTCAACTTCAAGACCGCCATTCCCTGCCATTACGGCACGTTCCCGATCATCGACCAGACGCCGGAAAAGTTCGTCGCCGGCATGGAAGGCTCGAAGACTGCGGTTGCGGCGCCGAAGGTGGGGGAGAGCGTTTCTGCCTGACGATACCCGTTGCGTATGGCGGGCATGGCCTTTATAGCGAGTGTGAAAAATACCTACTTGCAATGTGGGTAAAACCTACCTCGGAGAATGCCATGTCCGTCGACCTCGCCACTGTCAAACGCGTCGCCCATCTTGCCCGTATCGCCGTCAACGAAGACGAGGCGCAGCGGATGATGGGCGAGCTGAACGGCATTCTGGGCTTCGTCGAGCAGCTTTCCGAAGTGAATGTCGATGGCGTCGAGGCCATGACCTCCGTCACGCCGATGGCAATGAAGAAGCGCACCGACGAAGTGACCGACGGCAACAAGGCTGCCGACATCGTCGCCAATGCGCCGAATACCGATCAGAATTTCTTCCTGGTGCCCAAAGTCGTCGAATAACGGTTCCTGTCGAGCCTTTTCCGACCCATTGCCCAATTCCAGATCTGAAGCGAAACAAAATGAGCGAACTGACCAGCCTGACCATTGCCGAAGCCCGCGACAAGCTGCGCGCCAGGCAGATTACCGCCACCGAACTGACCGAGGCCTATATCTCGGCGATAGACGCGGCCAACGGTCAGATCAATGCCTACATCGCCGTGACACCCGATAAAGCCCGCGAGATGGCCAAGGCCTCGGATGCGCGCCTCGCCAGCGGCAAGGCCGGTGCGCTCGAAGGCATCCCGCTCGGCATCAAGGACCTGTTCGGCACCGAAGGCATCCATACCCAAGCCTGTAGCCACATCCTCGACGGCTTCAAGCCGCGCTATGAATCGACGGTGACGCAAAACCTCTGGAACGACGGCGCGGTCATGCTGGGCAAGCTCAACATGGACGAGTTCGCCATGGGCTCCTCCAACGAGACCTCCTATTATGGCCCGGTCATCAACCCCTGGCGTGCCGAAGGGTCCAACCAGCAGCTCGTTCCGGGCGGCTCGTCCGGCGGGTCCGCCGCTGCCGTTGCCGCGCATCTCTGCGCCGGTGCCACGGCGACCGATACGGGCGGCTCCATCCGCCAGCCGGCCGCCTTCACCGGCACCGTCGGCATCAAGCCGACCTATGGCCGCTGCTCGCGCTGGGGCATCGCCGCCTTCGCCTCGTCGCTCGACCAGGCCGGCCCGATCGCCCGCGACGTGCGCGATGCCGCCATTCTGCTGAAGTCGATGGCAAGCGTCGATGCGAAGGACACGACCTCCGTCGACCTGCCGGTGCCGGATTACGAAGCCTCGCTCGGCCAGTCGCTGAAGGGCATGAAGATCGGCATTCCCAACGAATACCGCGTCGACGGCATGCCGGAGGAGATCGAGACGCTCTGGCAGCAGGGCATCGCCTGGCTGAAGGATGCCGGTGCGGAGATCGTCGACATCTCCCTGCCGCACACGAAATATGCGCTGCCGGCCTATTACATCGTCGCCCCCGCCGAAGCGTCCTCGAACCTCGCGCGCTACGACGGCGTCCGCTACGGCCTGCGCGTCGAAGGCAAGGATATCGTCGACATGTATGAAAAGACGCGCGCGGCCGGCTTCGGCCAGGAAGTGAAGCGCCGCATCATGATCGGCACCTACGTTCTGTCGGCCGGCTATTACGATGCCTACTACCTGCGCGCCCAGAAGGTCCGCACCCTGATCAAGCGCGACTTCGAACTGGCCTTCAACGCCGGCGTCGACGCGATCCTGACGCCCGCAACGCCGTCCTCGGCCTTCGGCATCGCCGACGAGAACCTCGCCTCGGATCCTGTGAAGATGTACCTGAACGACATCTTCACGGTGACGGTCAACATGGCCGGTCTCCCAGGCATCGCCGTCCCCGCCGGCCTCGACTCGAAGGGCCTCCCGCTCGGCCTGCAGCTCATCGGCAAGCCCTTCGAAGAAGAAACCCTCTTCAAGACCGCCCACGTCATCGAACAGGCCGCCGGCAAGTTCACGCCGGCGAAGTGGTGGTAAGCCGAAGATCCACAACGGCACGAGCGGCTTGATGAAAGATCTCGCGAAGCTTCGTGACGTTTGACATTACTTATCAGAAGGGCCGTCCGGAAATCCGGGCGGCCCTTTTTACATGCCAATATTCCGCCCGGTCGCCATCACATTTTGGACCGAAATACGATCATAAATTGCAGCGAGCCGCTTGGTCTCGTCCTCTGCAACCGAATCGGAAGGTCTCTTCATGCTCAAGCACGTCACGGCGATCCTGCTTCTCGGCGCATCATGGCCGGCGATTTCGCTGGCGGCCGATAATGGGGCCATTCGTTCCATTACCCTGTCCTCGGGAGGCCTGGCCCAGGTTTCCCGGTCGGCCGATCTCAATGGCGACGGCGTGATCCGGATCGAGGTGCCGCTCGATCAGGTCGACGATATCCTGAAGAGCCTTGTGGTCAACGGCTCTGCGGGTTCTGTGGCGGGCATGTCGCTGGCAGGGCCGCAGCCCTTACAGGAAACCTTCAAGGGCTTGCCGTTCAGTCTGGAAGCCCTCTCGTCCGTGCCATCGCTTCTGACATCGCTGCAGGGCGGTAAGGTGACGGTCAGCAGCGGCGGCAAGACGGTCGAGGGGAATATCCTTGGCATCGAGACGAGGAAGATCGACGAGAAGACAACGGTGCCGTTGCTGACCGTTATCGACAAGGATGGCGCGGTGGAGACGCTGGCGCTCGGCGAGGATGCATCCGTCCGGCTTGACGATCCCGACATGCGCGCAAAGCTCGCCATGGCGGCGGCAGCCATTGCCCGCGGCAAGAATGACCGCACTCGCGCCATCGATATCAAGGTGAACGGCGTCAAGAACAGCGGCGATATCGGCCTGACCTATGTCGTGCCGTCGCCGATCTGGAAAACGGCCTACAAGGTCGTCGTCGAGGGAAATGACAAGGCCCGCCTGCAGGCATGGACGGTGCTGGAAAATGCCAGTGGCGAGGATTGGAAGGGTGTCAAGCTGACGCTGACCTCGGCCGAACCGGTGACGCTGAAGCAGGCTCTGCACCAGTTTTATTGGAGAGAGCGGCAGGAAGTTCCGGTCGATACGGCGTCGAACAACGTTCCCGATCCCGATAGCGGCGATCTGTCCGGCAGGCGACGTCTGTCGGGAAATTTCGGGGAACGGGCGGCGCCCGCGCTCGCGAAGCCAATGATGGGCGGGGCCGAGCGAAAGATGTCGGCGGAAGCGGCCGACGGGCTGGAAAGCCCGGCCGAACCGATGCAAATGGCCGCAGCCAATCCCACCGCGGCGACCGAAAGCGATATCTCCGCCACCTTCGAACTTCCGGGAACTTACGATCTGGCCAATGGCGACACCTTGTCGGTGCCGATCATGGATGCGGATGTGGAAGCCGACATGGTGGATATGTATCGGGCGGGCAGCGTCCTGCACAATCCCATCGCCGCCGTGATGCTCAAGAACACGACCGGCGTCAGCATGCCTCCGGGCATTCTCACACTATACGACAGCAAGACCGGCTATGTGGGCGATTCCCAGCTCTCGGCCTTGCCGAAGGATGACACGCGCCTCGCCAGTTTTGCAACCGACCGAAAGGTATCGATCAGCGAGCAGCAGACACCGACGGAGGAAATCGCCTCTCTGAAGGTTTCCGACGGCATCATGAACGCCGTCGTCAAATATCGCCAGACGACGACATACACCGTCTCGGGCGCGCTCGATGGCGAGCGGACCGTCATCATCGAGCATCCGATCAGGGACGGCTGGTCGTTCTCTTCGAGTGACAGCTTCGGCAAGACGGCCACGCATCAGCGGCTCAAGGCGGTGGTGCCGGCAGGCGCCGAAAAGACGTTGACCGCTGTCGACGAGCAGCTTCAGAGCAACAGTTACGCTTTGCTCGATGCCGAGCCGGACACGCTGCTCGGCTGGTCTGCCTCGACGCAGGACAAGGCGCTGACGGACAAGCTCGCAAATCTCGCAGATGCGCGCAAAAGGCAAGTCGCCATCCAGAACGATCTGGAAAATCTCGATAGCGAACTCGGCAAGGTCACCGGCGAGCAAGAGCGGATAAGACAAAATCTCGGCGCCGTACCCGACAATAGCGATTTGAAAAAACGCTATTTGAAGGCGTTGGCAGACAGCGAGGATCAAATCGCCGCGTTGAACGAAAGACGCACCGTGGTGCAGGAGGAATACGATCGCCGCGGCGACCGGGTCGCGGAAATCATCGCCACGTTCTGATCCTCCCGTCAGGAGCATCGAGCCGTGAGAGCCGCCCTGCCAGGCGGCTCTCGTGTCTGGCCTATCGATTGTTCAGTTGCGATCGCACCAGCCGCAAACCCTTCTCGCTGATGCGATAGGGATGGCCGTCGGTGGATTTGATGGCCCTGAGGCGCTTCAGCCGTCGGAAAAGATCCAGGCCGAAATCGGGATAGACCCAGCCGTCCCGCGTGTAGCAGTAGACGGTCTCGATCTTCTTGCCGTCGCTGCGTTCGATTTCGATGCGCCCGCCTTGAGCGAGCAGGTGAAGAATGCGCTGTTCGGCGCGGGAAATGTCCATTGTTGTCAGAATCCGTCAAGCGCCAGGAGGCGCACAAAAACGATCCGAGCCTTCCCTTGGGGAAAGCCGGGGCTTCGTTTTTCAGGCCCGGCACGCAAGAAGACTTGCGAGCGGGGCCTTTACCGGGACTGACAAAAGTTGGACATCAAAACTCCGTTGAGGCTTTCTGTCTAAAGCAGGTTGCGCTTTGCGGTCAAGCGCAACCCGATTCACGCCTCTCGCCCTCCCTCGCGATTGCGAATCTCGCCGCTGGCAAAAGCCTTTCGCCGATGCTTTACTGCTGATAAATGGCGGGGGCACGATGATCCATATTCGCAATGCCCATGAAGGCGAGACCGAGGTGCTGGCGAGCATCGGCCTGCGCTCCTGGCAGAAGGCCATGGGAGCGATCGGCGGTACGGGTGAATTGCTGGAAAGCGCCAGCGAGGCCTTCTCGAGTTTCACTCGAAATCTGTGGCTGACGATTACCGTCATCGAGTTGAACGGAGAGGCGGTCGGATGGGCAGCCCGCGAGGGACTGGACGAGGCGATCTCCGATTTCTGGATCGATCCGGATTTTCTGCGGCGAGGGCTGGGCTCGGCGCTGCTGGCGCGCATCGAGCAGGATGTGCGGGAACAGGGGCTGGAAAAGGTCTCCCTGCATACGCATGCCGGCAATACGGATGCCATCGCCTTCTTCAAGGCGCGGGGCTACCAGATCCACTGGCTGTCGGTCGTCTACTCTCCGAAACTCGACAGCGACGTGCCGACCGTGGGGCTTTCGAAATCGCTGGTCGAGGAAAGCGACGGCGCTTACGGACCGGGCATATAGCGCATCGGCGCATGCCGAAAGCCTTGCGCCGCCCGGCCAATTGCTCTACCTCACAAAGTTCAGAAGAACAGCATTTCAAGAGCTTCCCATGACCCTTGTCGACGTCCGCACGCCAGATCCAAAACGCTTCATTCCCGGTGCCACCGGCGATTGGGAAATCGTTATCGGCATGGAAGTCCATGCCCAGGTGTTGAGCAATTCCAAGCTTTTCTCCGGAGCCTCGACCGAGTTCGGCAAGCCGCAGAATTCCAACGTCTCGCTGGTCGATGCCGCCATGCCCGGCATGCTGCCAGTCATCAACGAGGAATGCGTCAAGCAGGCCGTGCGCACCGGTCTCGGCCTCAAGGCGCAGATCAACAAGCGCTCGATCTTTGACCGCAAGAACTATTTCTATCCCGACCTGCCGCAGGGCTATCAGATCTCGCAGTTCAAGGACCCGATCGTCGGCGAAGGCAAGATCGTTATTTCCCTTGGCCCGGATCGTCAGGGCCAGTTCGAGGACATCGAAATCGGCATCGAGCGCCTGCACCTGGAACAGGACGCCGGCAAGTCGCTGCATGACCAGCATGCCACCATGTCCTATGTCGACCTCAACCGCTCCGGCGTGGCGCTGATGGAAATTGTCTCCAAGCCGGACATCCGCTCGTCCGACGAGGCCAAGGCCTACATGACGAAGCTGCGCTCGATCGTGCGCTATCTCGGAACCTGCGACGGAAACATGGACGAAGGCTCGATGCGCGCCGACGTCAACGTTTCGGTCCGCCGTCCGGGCGGCGAATTCGGTACGCGCTGCGAAATCAAGAACGTCAACTCCATCCGCTTCATCGGTCAGGCGATCGAGTATGAAGCACGCCGGCAGATCGGCATTCTGGAGGACGGCGGCACGATCGACCAGGAAACCCGCCTGTTCGATCCGAACAAGGGCGAGACGCGGTCGCTGCGCACCAAGGAAGATGCGCATGACTACCGCTATTTCCCCGATCCGGATCTGCTGCCGCTCGAATTCGACGACGCCTTCGTCAAGGAACTTGCCGAGCATCTGCCGGAACTGCCCGACGACAAGAAGGAGCGTTTCGTTCGCGAACTCGGCCTCTCGATCTATGACGCATCGGTGCTCGTCTCGGAAAAGGCGATCGCCGATTATTTCGAGGCGGTTGCCGCCGGCCGCGACGGCAAGATGGCTGCCAACTGGGTCATCAACGACTTGCTGGGCGCTCTGAACAAAACCGGCAAAGATATTGAAGAGACTCCGGTTTCGCCCGCTCAGCTCGGCGCGATCATCGACCTCATCAAGGCCGAAACCATCTCGGGCAAGATCGCCAAGGATCTGTTCGAGATCGTGCTCAACGAAGGCGGAGATCCTGCCGAAATCGTCGAGGCACGCGGCATGAAGCAGGTCACCGATACCGGCGCCATCGAAAAGGCCGTCGACGAGATCATCGCCGCCAATCCGGATCAGGTCGCCAAGGTCAAGGCCAAGCCGACGCTTGCCGGCTGGTTCGTCGGCCAGGTGATGAAGTCGACGGGTGGCAAGGCAAACCCGCAGGCCGTGCAGGCGCTGGTCAAGGCCAAGCTCGGCATCGAAGAGGAATAAGCGGTGTTCTTCGTCCGCACCGCCGGCGAGCAGGACCTGGAAAAGGTCCGTGCTCTGCTCGGTGAAACCTGGCATGCGACCTACGACCATATCTATGGGGCGGAAAAAGTCAGCGAACTGCACGCCTCGTGGCATTCGCCAGCAGCGCTGAAGGCCCGGCTGGCGAACAAGAATTCCGAATTCCTGGTGGCCGATGACGGCAGGACGATCGGCGGCATGGGCTATGCCGCCATGTCGACGGAGATGACCAAGACGGTCATGCTTTACATGCTCTACGTCAGCCCCCGTCATCAGCGGGAGGGCATCGGCCGCGATATCTTCGCCGAGCTGGAAACCTGCTTTCCGGACGCGGAGATCATGCGTCTGGAGGTCGATCCGCAAAACGAGGCGGCAATTGCCTTCTATAAGGCGCACGGCTTTGTCGAGGCCGGCCGCACTGAAAATTGCGGTAGCGGGCAATCGGGCATTCCGGCGCTGATATTCGAGAAGCCGCTGGCTACGTAGCTGCCGGCTGGTTTTGGGCCATGCTTCCGTACAGCGCATGGAAGTCGACGATCAGGGCAAGAAGCTCTTCGCGCGTCGCATTGAGATCTACTGTCGCGATGTAAACTCGTTGAGTTCCATCAGCCCTGTCGCGGATGCGAAGTCTTGCGACAGGCGTTGTTTGCTCAATTCGCGATCCAGACCGAAGCCAAAGCTTGATACGTCGCTTGTCGCGGTGTTCGGTCAAGGTTGGATTACCAGGAATCGAGACTGTCCCGTAGATTCCGGATGCTATAAGCAGCCGGATCATACCGCGAAATAGAAAGCGGTTCTGCTCAGCTTGCAAGCTATTGTTCGCTGTCGGCGGCGTCAGATCGATACGTTCGATTGTTGTCCAAGGGATCGTTACCTGTCCAAATCGGTTATCGGTAAGTCCTTGTGGACCGACAACTAGAACGGTTTTTTTCGTCCAATGGGTGATCCTGTAAAAGCCTAAAAAGGCGAAGAGAACGCTGGCGGAAAAAGCCACGAACAGGATGAGATGTGGCCCCGCGCCACCTTTTGCGACTAGAGAAATAAAGCCAAAGAGGACTGTCGAAAAAGTGAGGAGAGCGGTCTTGAGATGAATCTCCGGCATAAAATATTCAAATGTATATGTTCTGGTCGCCGCCATCTGGCATTTCCAATCTGCGAGTGATCGCAGACAAAGATTTAGGTAGAATGCATTGTCCTCACAAGAACTACTTATCCGCGAAGCGAAGGAATCCGATCTTCCTTCCCTGATCGATCTCTTCGCCGCCGATGCCATGGGTGGCCACGGCGATACGGCCGATCCCTCCGCCTATGACGATTATCTGCGCGCCTTTCGCGCCATCGCGGCATCTTCCGACCAGACGCTCTACGCCGCCGAGCTGGCCGGCGAGATCGTCGGCACTTTTCAGACGATCGCCGTTACCTCGCTGCACGGGCGGGGATCGTCGGCGATGATCATCGAGTCGGTCCAGACGCGGGCGGATATGCGAGGGCGGGGGATCGGCGCCGCAATGATCGATTTCTGTGTCGACGAGGCAAAAGGCCGCGGCATGCGCATGGTGCAATTGACCTCGAATGCTGTACGCAAAGATGCCCATCGCTTCTATGAAAGATTGGGTTTCAAGCCGACGCATCTGGGTTTCAAGATGACATTGAAATGAGCCTGTTTGCCTGCTGGAATCACTGGACAAGCCGGTCCGGTGGCGGCATAAGCAAACTATCGAATTCTGGTATCGCTCGCCCCTCAGCGGGTATCGAGGAAAAGACATGTGGAATCTCATCGTACAGACCTTCACCTGGTGGAACAGTCAGACAATGGGGACGCGCTTCGCGACCTGGCGTTTTGGCAAGCGTGTCGGCGAGGATGAATTCGGCAATGTCTATTACGAAGGCGGCATGTCCTCCTATGGCCTTCCGAAGCGCTGGGTGATCTACAAGGGCTATGCCGAAGCTTCGGCCATTCCCCCGGGTTGGCATGGCTGGATGCATCACCGCACCGATGTTCCGCCGTCCAAGGAAAACTACGTCGCCAAGGAATGGCAGAAGCAACATCGCGCCAACCTCACCGGCTCGCCTCAGGCTTATCGTCCGCCGGGCTCTCTCGCCGTTGCCGGCGAACGTCCGCGTGTGACCGGCGACTACGACGCCTGGACCCCCGGCAACTGAGCGGCCGGGGTAACTGAGCGGAAAGGCCGGCTCGTCCTTTGGCCACAATTGGCCGTTAGGCGCGACATATGCCGGCTTTTGCCCGGCGCCTTGACCGAGACCAAGCGGAGATTGGCGGATATGACGTTTTCCACGCGGAGCGCTTCTTTGCGTGCAATGGCGGGAGCAGGCATCGCTCTTTTCGCCGGCATGATGGCAGCTTCCACCGCCGAGGCTGCCCGTATTTCCAACCCGGTCGCTGTCTTCTCCGGCCTGGACAAGATCACCGGCCGCATCACGACTTTCGATGTCTATATCAACGAAACGGTGCAGTTCGGCGCGCTGCAGGTGACGCCGCGCGCCTGCTATTCGCGCGACGCTACCGAGCAGCAGAAGGTGGACGGTTTCGTCGAGGTCGATGAAATCACCCTCGACCGCCGTATCCGGCGTATCTTCACCGGCTGGATGTTTGCCGATAGTCCCGGTCTCAATGCCGTCGAGCATCCGATCTATGACGTCTGGCTGAAAGAGTGCAAGCAGAAGTCCGACGTGCCGCCGCCAGACACGGCCGGCACAAAATAAGACCGGTATCACGGCGGCAAAGTGAAACTTCTGCGCGTCGGCGCTCTTCGCGCGCGGCGATAGCAGGCCGCAATCGGAATTTGAAACCGTAAAAATCGCAGGCGCGGATTGTCTCAGGCGTCGGTATTGCCCTTGCGGCGAAACAGGCCCAGGACCTTGCGGCCAGCCGCAACGACGCCTGCAAGGACGACGATCAGCCCCTTTTTCAACGCCAACAGGGCGATGCCGAAACTCTTGAAGTAGCCGAGGACGATGGCGAGCAGCCCGAGTTTCGCGGCGACTTTCACGCCGGCCCCGGCAGCGATCATCCCCGCCATGCTGTAGGCGGCGATCTTGTCGCCATCGACGAAGTCGGCATAGCGCTTGCCGCTATCATATTGCACAGTGTCGATGACGGTGGGAATGGCCGCATTGATCTCCTGAAGCTGGTCCAGCCCGGCGACGAAATCGAGCTGGGTAACCCCCTCGCGTCCCAGCACGCGCACGGAATAGTTCAGCGTGTGGCCCGCCTTCGGATCGTTGCCGAAGATCAGATCGCGCGCCCAGTGCAGGGCGTGCGTCGACTTGTCGTAATGCGGCGGCTCTGCCCAGCCGACCAGCGTAATGGGGTCGAAACCCTGTCGCTCGCGCTCGGGATTCTGCTCCTTGATCGCATCCTGGATCTGCTTCAGCAGATCGTCGTAATTCGTTGATGCGGCATCTTCGTCGGAGACGTGGCCGCTGCTGTCATAATCGATGACGGAGCCCCAGGAGTGCGGGTCCGTCGGCGGATATTTAACAGGAAAGATCATGCCGAGCGGGCTGCCCACGGAACTTTCCGGATTGCCCCAGAGCTGGACCAGTACTTTCTTCGAATCCTCCGGATTGAGATAATAGAACTGGTCCGAAACGTTCAGCGTGGCATTGGCCGCGGGAATCTTGATTGCGCCTTGCTGGAAATCCAGTGTTTTCAACACCGCGCCTTCTTCGTCCGCAGGCGGCTCGGCGCCGAACATATCGTGGAAGGATTTGGCGCTGACCTGCGTAGCGACCGCCAACGCGGCCAGAAAGACAATTGCAAGACGATTCTTCAAGACTCTACCCTCGGCTGTTGTGCCGAAACTTAGCGGATTCTTGATTTGAATCAATTCATCCAGACGGATTTCAACCGTTAGAGAAGCTCAGGTCGGGTGATTCCATCGCTTTCTCCAGCATCGCGGCATAGGCATCTTTCGGCATGTCGATGGCGCCGAATGTCTTCAGATGCTCGGTGGTGAATTGGGTGTCGAGCAGGGTGAAGCCGCGCTCGCGCAAACGCTCGACGAGATAGACGAGGCAGATTTTCGAGGCGTCCGTGCGTCTTGAAAACATGCTTTCGCCGAAGAAGGCAGAGCCCAGAGAAACGCCGTAGAGGCCGCCGACCAGCGTGTCGCCTTCCCAGGCTTCCACGGAATGGGCGTGGCCGATGTGGTGCAGGGTGGAATAAAGCGAGCGGATCGTATCGTTGATCCAGGTGCTCGGACGCTCGCTCGTCTGTTCGGCGCAGGCTGCGATGACAGCCTCGAAATCCGTATCGAAGCGGATATCGAAGGGATTTTGACGGATCCTCTTTGCGAGGCTTCTGGAAACGTGAAACGTGTCGAGCGGTATGATGCCCCGCAATTCCGGCTCGACCCAGAATATCTCCGGGTCGTCAGCCGATTCCGCCATCGGGAAGAGCCCGATGGAATAGGCGCGCAGCAAAATCTCCGGGGTTATGCCGGGATGTTTGCCGCGCGTTCCCGGCACAGGCTAGGCCGATGTCTTGGCCAGGTAGTTTTCCAGCCAATGGATATCGTAGTCGCCATTGGCGATATCCTGATTGGAAACCAGATCCTGGAAGAGCGGCAGGGTGGTCTTGATGCCGTCCACCACGAATTCGTCGAGCGCGCGGCGCAGCCGCATCATGCACTCGACGCGGGTGCGGCCGTGCACGATCAGCTTGCCGATCAGGCTGTCGTAGTAGGGCGGGATTCTGTAGCCCTGATAGGCACCGGAGTCGATGCGCACGCCGAGGCCGCCAGGCGCATGGAAGTGCGTGATCGTGCCGGGCGAGGGGACGAAGGTGCGCGGATCCTCAGCATTGATGCGGCACTCGATGGCATGGCCATGGAAATGCACTTCGTCCTGCGTCACCGAAAGACCGCCGCCGGAAGCGACGCGGATCTGCTCGTGTACGAGGTCGATGCCGGTGATGGCTTCCGTCACCGGATGCTCCACCTGCAGGCGGGTGTTCATTTCGATGAAATAGAACTCGCCGTTTTCATAGAGGAACTCGATGGTGCCGGCGCCGCGGTATTTCAGCTTCTTCATGGCGTCGGCGCAGATCTTGCCGATCTTCATGCGCTGCTCGACGTTGAGCGCCGGAGAGTTGGCTTCTTCCCAAACCTTCTGGTGGCGGCGCTGCAGCGAGCAGTCCCGTTCGCCGAGATGGATCGCGTTGCCTTCGCCGTCGCCGAATACCTGGATCTCGATATGGCGCGGCTTGCCGAGATATTTTTCCATGTAGACGGATTCGTTGCCGAAGGCTGCTGCGGCCTCCGTGCGCGCCGTCGTCCAGGCTTCTATCAGGTCTTCCTCGGTGCGGGCGACCTTCATGCCGCGGCCGCCGCCGCCGGCGGTTGCCTTGATGAGCACCGGATAGCCGATCTCGCGCGCCGTCGTCAGCGCCTCCGCCTCGGTCTTCACTTCGCCGTCGGAACCGGGAACGACCGGAATTCCAAGCTGCTGCGCCGTGGTCTTGGCGGTGATCTTGTCACCCATGATGCGGATGTGTTCCGCCGTCGGGCCGATGAAGGTGATGCCATGCGCTTCGAGGATATCGGCGAACTTGGCATTTTCCGACAGGAAACCATAGCCGGGATGCACGGCGTCCGCGCCGGTAATCTCACAGGCGGCTACGATCTGGTGGATGTTGAGATAGCTGTCGCGCGACGGCGGCGGGCCGATGCAAACGCTTTCATCCGCCAGGCGCACATGCATCGCGTCGCCGTCGGCGGTCGAATGTACCGCGACGGTCGCAATGCCGAGCTCCTTGCAGGCACGCAGCACACGAAGGGCGATCTCTCCACGATTGGCTATGAGAATCTTCGAAATGATGGGCATGGGCCAGCCTTACTCGACGACGACCAGAGCTTCGCCGTATTCGACCGGACGTCCATCCTGAACGAGGATTTCGGTCACCGTGCCGGATTTTGGCGCAGGGATCTGGTTCATCGTTTTCATTGCTTCGATAATCAGCAGCGTCTGACCTTCCTTGACGACCGAGCCGACCTGAATGAAGGCGGCCGAACCGGGCGCCGGCGCCAGATAGGCGGTGCCGACCATCGGCGCGCTGACGACGTTATCGGGATTGCGGGTCTTGCCTGCGGGAGCGGCGGCGGCCGGTGCTGCTGCGGCGGCGGAGGCCGGAGCGGCGTAAGCGGCCGGAGCGGCGTAAGCGGCCGGAGCGGCGATCGGCGCCTGCACGTATTGCGGCGTGCCGGCACGAGATACCCGGATGCGCAGATCTTCCTGCTCGACTTCGATCTCGGTCAGATCCGTGTCGTTGAGAATGTTGGCGAGATCGCGAATCAGCGCCTGGTCGATACCCGATTTCTTTTCAGCCATTGGATTTCTTGCCCTGTATTTTTGTTATTGGGTGATGGATTTCAGCGCATGAAGCGCCAGGATGTAGCTATAAGGTCCGAAACCGCAGATCATGCCCTTTGCGGCGGGCGCGATCATCGATTTGTGCCGGAATTCTTCGCGTGCGTGGATGTTGGAGATGTGAACTTCCACAACGGGAATGGTGATGGCGCGAATGGCGTCATGCAGCGCGATCGACGTATGACCATAGGCACCGGGATTGATCGCAACTCCGGCAGCCTTGTCGCCGGCTTCATGCATCCAGTCGACCAGCACGCCTTCGTGATTGCTCTGCCGGAAATCGATGACGAAGCCCAGGCTCTCACCTGCGGACTTGCAGTCGGCTTCGATATCCTTGAGCGTCTTGCCGCCATAGATGCCCGGCTCGCGCTTGCCCAAGGCATTCAAATTGGGTCCGTTCAGGACAAAAATCGTTTGCGCCATCAGATGTTCCGTCAAAGTGCAGCGCAACCTATAGACTCCCGGGGCCTTATAGGAAAGCCCCGGAGCGAAGGTTGCATGTCTCTAGATGTGGAAACGCCGCGATTTTGGCATTTTTGCGCCCCGTGATGACGCACCGCCGTTTCGAAGCGTAAGCCGAATGCGGAAATGCTGCCGTATCTCAGCAGCTGGTCTTGCCGCAGCTGCGGACGTTGGCGATCTTCTCCTTGATGGCGTCGAGGCCGATTGCACCGGAAATCATTTCGTTGCCGATGACATAGGCCGGCGTGCCGGTAACGTTGAGATCGGAGGCAAGCTGGTATGTTGCCTTGATCGTGTCGGTGTTCGGGCTCTTTGCCATTTCCGCGCGGATGGCGGTTTCGCTGACACCGAGCGAGGTCGCGACCTCGATGGCGGTGTCTTCGGACGCGCGGCCGTCGCTGCCCAGAAGCTTGTGATGGAATTCCGCATATTTTTCCGGAGCGAGCTGGCGGAACGCATTGGAGACGCGGGATGCGGCAACCGAATCCTGCCCGAGAATCGGGAATTCCTTGAGGACGAAGCGTACGTCCTTATCCTGCTTCAGCAGCGCGTCCATATCGCCGAGCGCATGCCGGCAGTAGGTGCAGTTATAGTCGAAGAATTCCACGACGGTGATGTTGCCCTTCGGATTGCCGATGGCCACATCGTTCTTGGAGTTGAAGATCGCGTCCTTGTTCTTGTCGATCACCTGGGACGACTGCGCGATGCGGGCCTCGTCCTGTTTCTTTTCGAGCGCGGCCTGCGCGTCCAGCAGCACTTCCGGATGCTCGACCAGATATTCCTTGATGAAATCCCCGATCTCCTTCTTCTGCTGGTCATCCAGGGCGGCCGCCGGCTGGATTGCGGCGAAGGACGCTGTCAGGGCAATCGCCGAAACCGTCAGCAGGCTTTTGAAAGAAAGGGTCATTGGGTCCTCGTTTGGATCTGGGCGGAGACGTCGTTTCCGGATGCGGCATAACATCGTAGGGTTAACATCCGCAAATATGGATAGACAATTTACGGTGCGTCCTTATTTCCAGAAACAGGAATTTTCACGGCAAAGCGGCAATCGCAGGATTGTGAACGGGCCGATATTGCGGCAAATGTCGCACGGCAACCCCATCCGAAAGAGAATTGATCTTGTTTTCCCTATCCAAGCGTAGCGATGTCGAACCTTTCCATGCCATGGACGTGCTGGCGGAAGCGACGCGACGGCGCCAAGCCGGGCATCCGGTCATTTCCATGGCCGTGGGGCAGCCGTCTCATCCCGCGCCGCAGGCGGCGCTGGAGGCCGCACGCGTCGCACTCGGCCACGGCCGCATCGGTTACACGGATGCGCTCGGCACTCTGGCCCTGCGCCAGGCGCTTTCCGCTCACTATCAGGCGCGTCATGGCTTGAGCATCGATCCGAAGCGCATCGCCATCACGACCGGGTCGTCGGCCGGCTTCAACCTTGCTTTCCTGACCCTGTTCGATGCCGGCGACAGCGTCGCCATCGCCCGGCCGGGCTATCCGGCCTATCGCAATATTCTTGCCGCGCTCGGCCTCGACGTCGTCGAGGTGCCGGTCACGGATGAAACGCAGTTTACGCTCACTCCCGAAAGCCTCGAAGCGGCGCAGGCGGCAAGCGGCAAGCGTCTGAAGGGCGTGTTGCTGGCAAGCCCCGCCAACCCCACAGGTACGGTGACGGGCAGGGCGGCTTTGAAGGCGCTCGCCGACTATTGCGCCGATCGTTCGATTGCCTTCATCTCCGACGAGATCTACCACGGCCTGACTTTCGTCGGCGAGGAGACGAGCGCGCTGGAGCTGACCGACGAGGCGATCGTCATCAATTCCTTCTCGAAATATTATTGCATGACAGGATGGCGCATCGGCTGGATGGTTCTGCCGGAACGGCTCGTCCGCCCCACCGAGCGCGTGGCCCAGAGCCTGTACATTTCCGCGCCGGAGCTGTCGCAGATTGCCGCGGGCGCGGCGCTGGGGGCCGGCGCCGAACTCGATATCTATCGCGAAAGCTATGGCCGCAACCGCGATTTCCTGATGCGCCGCCTGCCGGAAATCGGCTTGCGCATCGCCTCGCCCATGGATGGCGCCTTTTACGCCTATGTCGATGTCAGCCGTTTTACCAACGACAGCATGGCCTTTGCCCGCAAGATGCTGGCGGAAATCGATGTGGCTGCCACGCCGGGCCTCGATTTCGATCCCGTCGAAGGACATCGTGCGCTGCGCATTTCCTATGCCGGTTCGAATGCCGAGATAGAAGAGGCGATCGAACGCATGGCCGCCTGGCTGAAATAGAGTCCAGAATCAAACATTTGTGCAGGCTTGTGAATGTGTATTCTCAAGCCGCGCGCCTGCGCGTCAGCCAAATCCGCCAGCGACGACAACAAAAAATCCGGCCGCGTCGCCACGGTCGGATTTGATGCATTCATTCCAAATCTGTCTTCTCAAAAGAAGCCGCGGCGCTGCCACCAGCCAGCCTTCTTCGGCTTGGTCGGTTCTCCATCGCCGTCACCACCTTCATTGGTGCGGGTGGAGGTTACAACCGGGGCAGAGGAGGACACGTTGGATTCGCGGTTGGCGCGTGCCGGCTTGGCAGCATCGTCCACTGCCTCTGCCTCTGCCTCTGCCGGTTCCGTCGTATTGTCCAAAGCTTCCGCAATTTCGGCAACTGCTTCGGATTCGGCGTCAGCGGCGGGCGCTTCCTCGATAACCGGCGTTTCGACCGGAGATGCCTCGACGGCCTTTGCCTTCCGGCGGCCGCGGCCCTTGGCCGGCTTGACGTCCTCGGTGACGATGGCTGCCGTTTCCACAGCCGCCATGGCGGGCTGACCTTCGACAGCCGCTTCGCCTTCGGCGACGGCAATCTCCGCTACCGTTACGGTTGCTTCTACCTCGCCGTCAGAGCCGTCGCCATCGGCCTCGGAGGCTTCACCGGACTCGAATTCGCCGTTTTCAGACTGATCCTCGCCCTGGTTCTCGCGATTGCGACGACCGCCACGCTTGCCGCGACGCCGACGCTTGCGCTTCTGCTGTCCATCTTCGCCATTGGCAGAGGTGGAAGCTTCGTCGGCATCGAGGTCATCATCGTCGCCTTCTTCTCCGTCAGCGTCTTCAGCCGTGGAAGCATCGTCGGAAGCCGATGCCGCCTGGGCATCGCTGCCGCGGCCGCGACGCCGACGCCGACGCTTGCGCTTGCGGCCGTTTTCACCGCTTTCGGAGCGGGCCGCGGGCTGCTGTTCAGCGCCGGCCGCCCTCTCTTCCAGTTCCTCATCTTCATCTTCGTCCGCCTCGATGACGATATCGTCATCGTCGTCTTCGGGGATCGCTGCGAAGTTGAAGAGGCTTTCGATCTTCACTGGATTGGCGACCGGTTCGCCACGGTCGATCGCGAAGTGCTGCGTGCCGACGGCATTGTCGGCATCGATGACAATCGCGACGCCGAAGCGGTTTTCGTAATCGATGATCGTCTGGCGCTTGTGATTGAGCAGATAGAGCGCAATGTCCGGCGTCGTGCGCACGGTGATATCGTGCGTCGTATTCTTGAGCAGGTATTCCTCGATGCCGCGCAGGACATGCAGCGCGACCGAGGACTGCGAGCGCACATGGCCGGTTCCGCCGCAATGCGAGCAGATCTGCGTCGTGCTTTCCAGAACCGAAGCACGAATGCGCTGGCGCGACATTTCCAGGAGGCCGAAATGCGAGATGCGGCCGACCTGGATACGGGCGCGATCGTTCTTCAGGCATTCCTTCAGCTTCTTCTCGACAGCGCGGTTGTTGCGCTTCTCTTCCATGTCGATGAAGTCGATGACGATCAGGCCTGCAAGGTCGCGCAGACGAAGCTGGCGCGCGATTTCCTCGGCTGCTTCCAGGTTGGTCTGGAGCGCGGTGTCCTCGATCGAATGCTCGCGGGTCGAACGGCCGGAGTTGACGTCGATGGAAACCAGCGCTTCCGTCTGGTTCATGATCAGGTAGCCGCCCGAACGCAGCGTCACCTGCGGCTGCAGCATGCGGTCGAGCTGCGCCTCGATGCCGGAGCGCGAGAAGATCGGGTGAATGTCGCGGTAGGGCTGAACCACCTTGGCGTGGCTCGGCATCAGCATCTTCATGAAGTCTTTCGCTTCACGATAGCCTTCCTCGCCGGCAACGATGATCTCGCCGATATCCTTGTTATAGAGGTCGCGGATCGAGCGCTTGATCAGGCTGCCTTCTTCATAAACGAGGCAGGGTGCGGTCGAAGCCAGCGTCAGCGTGCGGACGTTTTCCCACAGACGCATCAGATATTCGAAATCGCGCTTGACCTCGACCTTGGTCCGGTTGGCGCCGGCGGTGCGCAGGATGACGCCCATGCCCTGAGGCACTTCGAGCATCTTGGCGATTTCCTTCAGGCGCTTGCGGTCCTGCGGATTGGTGATCTTGCGGGAGATGCCGCCGCCGCGCGCCGTATTCGGCATCAGGACGGAGTAGCGGCCGGCAAGCGACAGATAGGTGGTGAGTGCCGCACCCTTGTTGCCGCGCTCTTCCTTGGCCACCTGCACCAGCAGGATCTGGCGCCGCTTGATGACTTCCTGGATGCGGTACTGCTTGCGCGGCTTGCGCTGGGTGCGATCGGGAACCTCTTCCATCGCGTCTTCGGCGCCGACGGATTCGATCACTTCCTCCTCGTGGTCGTGGTCATCATCGTCGTCGTCATCGTGGCGGCGCTTGGAAGCCACAACATCCTCGGAGATCGAATCGGTTTCGACCATTGCGGCCATTTCGCCCGAAGGACCTTCCTCTTCTTCGCTCGGCGCATCGACGGCAGCCGTTGCTTCCGGAGCGGTCGTTTCCTCGACGGGGGCGTCGGCAGCAGCCTTCTTGCGGCTGCGGCGCGGCTTGGCCTTCTTGGCGGGCGCCGCTTCTTCGGCGGGCGCGGCAGCCTCCGGGGCAGGGGCTTCTTCGGCGATGGCGGCAGCCGCTTCTGTTTTTTCGCTGCCCTTGGGAACGATGCCGATATCGGGCTGTTCCTGCTGGGAAAGGTCGAGCGCCGTCTCGACATGTTCGACATCATCTTCGCGACGATGCTCTTCCGCCTCGGCTTTCAGCAACGCCTGACGGTCGGCAAGGGGAATCTGATAATAGTCTGGATGGATTTCGGCAAAGGCCAGGAAGCCGTGCCGGTTGCCGCCGTAATCCACAAAAGCGGCCTGAAGCGAAGGCTCGACCCTCGTTACTTTCGCAAGATAGATGTTGCCGCGGATCTGCTTCTTGTGCTGGGACTCGAAGTCAAATTCTTCTATGCGGTTCCCGCGAACGACAACGACGCGCGTCTCTTCCTCGTGAGACGCATCGATAAGCATTTTGTCTGCCATGAAAGCTGTGCTCCTCGGCGCAGGCAACCGGATGGGGGCCTGCCTGTCGCTGGGACAAGCCGGATGTGGTCCGCCGTTGCTGCACCGGATAATGAAAGTCGCGATTGGTTCGAAGATGACAGCATCCAGACGGCAGCCGGGGCATCAATTCCCTGGGGTCTGTTCACTTTCTGAAAAAGCTGCTGCGGTAGCATCCGTAACCAAGCGAGATCGACTATGCCTTAGACCCACGAAGGGGTCCGATGAATGTGCTCTCTAAAGAGCGGTTGGTGGCTCTCCACCGATGAATTTCCCGTTTGAAAACCGGAAATTCAGATATCCACTGTTTGGAGCAGAAGCCCTGCAGACGGCGGATGACTGCCGCTTATTGGCGCCTGGTACTCGAAGGCGGCTGCCTTTGCGACGACTCTATCCCGTCAACACTTCTACCCTAATATGCGTTGTATGTTTTATCTGTCACAATAGCAAGGGAAAAGCCAAGTATGCCATAATATTGATGGATTCGTCGGATGATGAGGGTGCGGGAGGGTATCTCATCGATTCGTCTCCCGGCGCATCATCGGGTGCGGCCATCACGTCAAACCTGGCTCCCGCTATCGGGACTTCAAAAACAACGTCGAAACCAATATGGGGCGCGACGGGCACTTGGTAAAGGGATTGCGGCATGTGGCGGAGGTTGGCGTGAGGGCTTTGCGATTTGCGGCAGCGGCCCTTGCACTGGTGGTTATGGGGATGGCGGCATTTGCGCCCGCGGCGGCAACGGCCGACCCTTTGCTGGCCTATGGGGCGCGCATAGCGGGCGACGATGCCCGCACCCGGATCGTCATCGACATGGACCGGGAGCCCGCCTTTACCATTCACTATCTCGACAATCCGGTCCGCATCGTCGTCGATCTCCCGGCGACGGCCTTCGGTTTTCCGGCCGGCGATCTCAAGCCGACCGGTCTTTTCAAGGATATCCGTTACGGCACCATGGATGCGGACAGCGCCCGTATCGTGCTGACCGCGAAAAAGCCGGTGAAGCTGGTCGTGGCCAAGGTGCAGGCGGATGAAAGCGGCAAGGGGCAGCGCCTCGTGCTCGATGCCGAAATGCTGCCGGCCGGGCAATTCGCCGATCTGGTAAAGAAGCAGAGCTGGACGAGCGAGGATACGGCCAAGGATGTCGGTCCGGTCGAACCGACGCAGAAGGCCGATCCGAATACGTTCCTCGTTGCCGTCGACGCCGGCCACGGCGGCATCGATGCGGGCGCCACCGGTACGGATGGCGTCACGCAGGAAAAGGACATCACGCTCGCCTTCGCGAAAATCTTCGCCGACAAGCTGAATGCGCAGCCCGGCATCAAGGCCTTCCTGACACGCGACAAGGATCAGTATCTGTCCCTGTCCGAGCGCGTGACGATCGCCCGGCAGAACCACGCATCGCTTTTCATCTCGCTGCATGCCGACACGCTCAAGCAGAAGGATATTCGCGGCGCGACCGTCTATACGATCTCAGACAAGGCTTCGGACCGGCTCGCAGGTGAAGTGGCCGACCGCGAGAACAATTCCGATCAGGTGGCCGGAGCCGAGGCCCAGGCACAGCCCGCCGCCGTTACCGATATTCTGATGGATCTGACCCGGCGCGAGACGCAGGCTTTTTCCATTTCGCTGGCGCAGGACGTGCTGTCCTCGTTCAACGGCCAGATCTCGATGATCAACAACCCGCACCGCCATGCCGGCTTTCAGGTTTTGACCGCGCCGGACGTACCCTCAATCCTCCTTGAACTCGGCTTCCTTTCCAACAAGGACGACGAAAAGCTGCTGCTCAACGAGGATTGGCGGCAGAAGGTGGCCGACCGGCTGACCGAGGCGGTGAAGCAGTATCGCGTCTCGATCGTCGCAAACGGCGGCTGACGCGCGCTGTGGCGCGCCGGGCGGCCGTGGTTTCCATGTAACAGCGCCCGACATTAGAACTGGATGAAATTGGGAATACCGAAGACGAGCCCTATTTTGCTCACATTCCCGCCTTTACAGCGAAGTATCATTTGCTCGCGGATGACGCACGGCTTTGTCCCATTGCCATCTTGCATTCATACCGTGAGCGTGCAAAACGCCCGTGATTGTGCGATGATCTCGCACGCGTGCCTCATGAAGAACAAGCACCGGTAGTATCATATGATCAGACTGATTGGATATTTCTTTGGGCTGGGCTGCCTCCTGTTTCTGGGTGTAGCGGCTGCGGCTGCCATCTATCTGAGCGTGGTCTCGAAGGAGCTTCCCGATTACGAGGTGCTGGCCAAATACGCTCCGCCGGTAACGACCCGCATTCATGCCGGCAACGGCGCGCTGATGAAAGAATATTCGCGGGAGAACCGGCTTTTCGTGCCGATCCAGGCCATTCCCGATCGCGTCAAGGCGGCGTTCCTTTCGGCTGAAGACAAGAATTTCTACAACCATCCCGGCGTCGATGTCGGCGGTCTCATCCGCGCCGTGGCGGTGAACCTGCAGAATATCGGTTCCGGCCGCCGCTTCGTCGGTGCATCCACCATCACGCAGCAGGTCGCCAAAAACTTCCTGCTGTCTGCCGACCAGACCTTCGACCGCAAGATCAAGGAAGCGATTCTGTCCTTCCGCATCGAGCAGGCCTACAGCAAGGACAAGATTCTCGAACTTTATCTGAACGAGATTTATTTCGGCCTCAATTCCTACGGTATCGCCGGTGCGGCGCTGACCTATTTCGACAAGTCCGTCAACGAGCTGACCATCGCCGAATCGGCTTATCTTGCGTCGCTGCCGAAGGGGCCGTCGAACTACAATCCCTTCCGCCGCGCCGAGGCGGCGCTGACCCGCCGCAACTGGGTGATCGACCGCATGGTCGAAAACGGCTACGTCAGCCAGAGCGATGGCGAAGAGGCGAAGAAGCAGCCGCTCGGCGTGGTGCCGCCGAGGAGCGGGCCGTCGCTCTTCGCTTCGGATTATTTCGCCGAGGAAGTCCGCCGCCAGCTGATCGACCAATATGGCGAGAAGACTCTCTACGAAGGCGGCCTGTCCGTTCGCACGTCGCTCGACCCGCAGATGCAGCTCGAAGCGCGCAAGGCGCTGCAGGACGGTCTGATCGACTACGACGAGCGTCGCGGCTATCGCGGCCCGATCAAGCAGATCGCAACGTCGCAGGACTGGGGCGTCGAGCTCGCCAAGGTTCCCTCGCTGAGCGACGTGCCGGAATGGCAGGTCGCCGTCGTCCTCTCCGTATCGGATCAGGGCGTCGACATCGGATTGCAGCCGCGCGTCGATGCCGCGGGCAAGGTGGCGACCGACCGGAGCCGTGGTACGATCGCTCCGGCAGACATGCGCTGGGCCTATCGTTCCGCCGGCGGCAAGTCGGCCAAATCGCCAAGCGGGGTTCTGAGCCCGGGCGACGTGATCTATGTGCAGAAGACCGGCAATGCCGATTCGAGCAGCTATCGCCTGCGCCAGCCGCCGAAGGTGCAGGGCGGTCTCGTTGCCATGGACCCTCATACCGGCCGCGTGCTCGCCATGGTCGGCGGCTTCTCCTATGCCCAGTCCGAGTTCAACCGCGCGACGCAGGCCAAGCGTCAGCCGGGCTCTTCGTTCAAGCCGTTCGTCTATGCGGCTGCGATGGACAATGGCTATACGCCGGCCTCCGTCATTCTGGACGACCCGCTGCAGATCACGCTCAGCAACGGCGATGTGTGGAAGCCGACGAACTACGAAGGCGAGGGTGGCGGCGTTCACACCTTGCGCTTCGCCATCGAGCACTCGCGCAACCTGATGACGGTTCGTCTCGCCGCCGACATGGGCATGCCGCTGGTCGCCGAATATGCCGAGCGTTTCGGCATCTACGACCATATGAACCCCGTTCTCGCCATGTCGCTGGGCGCCGGCGAAACGACGGTCTTGCGCATGGTGTCGGCTTATTCGGTCATCGCCAATGGCGGCAAGCAGATCAAGCCGACGCTGATCGACCGCATTCAGGATCGCTACGGCAAGACCATCTTCAAGCATGAGGAGCGCGTCTGCGACAATTGCAACGTCAGCTCCTGGCAGAATCAGGACGAGCCGGTCATCGCCGACAATCGCGAGCAGGTGCTCGATCCGATGACGGCCTATCAGGTTACGTCGATGATGCAGGGCGTCATCATCCGCGGCACGGCTGCCGGCAAGGTCAAGCTCAACACCGATGTCGCCGGCAAGACTGGCACCACCAACGACGAAAAGGACGCTTGGTTCGTCGGCTTCACGCCGAGCCTCGTCGCCGGCCTGTACATCGGTTACGACACGCCGGTCACGCTCGGTCGCGGCGGCACCGGCGGCGCGCTTGCCGCGCCGATCTTCAACGAATTCATGCAGGCCGCCACCAAGGATGAGCCGCCGGAGAAATTCCAGGTCCCGGCCGGCATGACGATGGTCGCGGTCAATCGCGCCACCGGCATGGCCGCGCAGCCCGGCGAGCCGAACGCCATCATGGAAGCCTTCAAGCCCGGCACGGGTCCGGCGACCAGCCTGCAGGTCATCGGCGGCGGCGAAGCCGCCTCGCAGGTCGCGCCGGAGGAAATCCTGCGCACCTCGCCGCAGGCGAACCAGGCGGTCACGTCCGGATCCGGCGGCCTCTTCTGATCCCATCCTATTTATTCGATCCTCATGCCGCGGGGCTTTACACCAGCGGCATGTATATCTATGTCACCAGCACTCTTTGAATTGGATGGCCGCTTGCATCGAGCGGCGAAATGAAGAAGCAGGATTATGAGAGCCGAAATCGAAAATGTAGTCGACGAAACCAAGCAGGCCATAAGCCTGCTGAGGAGGCATCTTTGACTGGGATCAGGCGTTAAGGCGACTGGACTGGTTGAATAACAAGGCAGAGGATCCGACCCTCTGGAACGATGCCTCCGAAGCGCAGAAGCTGATGCGCGAGCGCCAGCAGCTCGACGATGGTATCAGCGGCGTGCGTGCCCTCGAGCAGCAGCTTGCCGATAATATCGAGCTGATCGAGCTCGGCGAGGAAGAGGGCGATGCCGACGTCGTGCGCGATGCCGAAGAGGCCCTGAAAGCCTTGAAGGCGGAGGCGGCACGCCGGCAGGTGGAAGCCATGCTCTCGGGCGAGGCCGACGGCAACGATACCTATCTCGAAGTCCATTCCGGCGCCGGTGGCACCGAGAGCCAGGACTGGGCGAACATGCTGCTGCGCATGTACACCCGCTGGGCCGAGCGCCAGCGCTTCAAGGTGGAGTTGCTGGAAGTTCATGACGGCGAAGAAGCGGGTATCAAGTCTGCGACGCTGCTCGTCAAGGGACACAACGCCTATGGCTGGCTGAAGACCGAATCGGGCGTGCATCGCCTGGTGCGTATCTCGCCCTATGACAGCAACGCGCGCCGCCACACGTCTTTCTCGTCCATCTGGGTTTACCCGGTCGTCGACGACTCGATCCAGATCGAGATCAACGAAAGCGATTGCCGCATCGATACCTATCGCTCGTCGGGCGCCGGCGGCCAGCACGTCAACACGACCGACTCGGCCGTGCGTATCACGCATATTCCGACCGGGATCGTCGTGCAGTGCCAGCAGGAGCGTTCGCAGCACAAGAACCGTGCCAAGGCCTGGGACATGCTGCGTGCCCGCATGTACGAGGCGGAGCTGATGAAGCGGGAAGAGGCTGCCAATGCCGAAGCCGCCTCGAAGACGGATATCGGCTGGGGGCACCAGATCCGATCCTATGTCCTGCAGCCTTATCAGCTGGTCAAGGATCTGCGCACCGGCGTTTCCAGCACCGCGCCCGGTGATGTTCTGGATGGCGATCTCAACGAGTTCATGGAAGCCGCTCTCGCGCACCGCATCAGCGGCGCTGCCGACGCCGTCGTCGATGACGTCGAATAAGCTCGCATCCATTGAAGCATGAAAAAGCCCCGGAGACGGGGCTTTTTCATATCCATGTATCCGGCTGCCTCAATCGGCGAACTGTTCGGCCAATATGCGTTCCGACCAGGAGCGGTCCGGATCGGACAGGATGCGCGCGGTCGTATCTTCGGTCTGGGCAATCCTGACCCGCAGCACGGATTTGACCTCGGCATTGTCGGCGACGGCGTTGACCGGCCGCTTTTCCGGCTCGAGCACGCTGATGTCGATCGATACCCGGTTGGGCAGTAGCGCGCCGCGCCAGCGGCGGGGGCGGAAGGCGCTGACGGGCGTCATGGCCAGCAGCGGCGCCTCAAGCGGCAGAATGGGACCGTGCGCGGACAGATTATAGGCGGTGGAGCCGGCCGGTGTCGTCACCATCAGGCCGTCGCAGATCAATTCGGGCAACCGGACGTGGCCGTCGATTTCGACCTTCAGCTTCGCGGCCTGATAGGACTGGCGGAACAGCGAGACTTCATTGATGGCAAGAGCGCTCGACGTGCTGCCGTCGGCATTGTCCGTATTCATTTGCAGCGGATGAAAGGCATTCTCGACAGCCGCCTCGATGCGTTCGAACAGGCCATCGATGTGATAGTCGTTCATCAGGAAGCCGATGGAACCGCGGTTCATGCCATAGACGCATTTGCCCGAGTTCATCGTATTGTGCAGCGTCTGCAGCATGAAACCATCGCCGCCGAGCGCAACGACGATATCCGCATCCTGCTGCGGCGTCTGTCCATAGAGCCGAATCAGCTCCTGTTGCGCCGCCTGAGCCTCCGGCGCCGTGGATGCGAGAAAACAAACCGATTGCAGATTGCGTGACATGCAATGTCCTTTGAATGGCAATTCTAGGTAATGTTATTCCCTTCTCGCGACAAGACGTTTCACCCGGACTGGTGAATCGCCGATCCCCAGCTTTCACACCGAGCGGCCGTTTTTTCCTTTACAGGATTTCAAAATCTGGTAGTTGGCATGCCCATGTGCCCTTGTAGCTCAGTTGGTAGAGCACCTGATTTGTAATCAGGGGGTCGCGGGTTCGAACCCTGCCGGGGGCACCACTCACTTTTATGCAGTGTTATTTTTCAATGGCTTATCCCCTTGTTTGGGGGATCCGGGTTCGTTGGTTGGGGGAGTTTCGTTCTTCACCCGTTCGGCAACCCGCTTCGAAGATCTGATACCGAGCTTCGCTCGATCCGCCCCCCTTGTATAAACTTCCGCCTGCTTCGGGCTTGCCCAGCCAAATTGAGCCATCAATTCGTGAGCCGTTGCTCCTTCGTCCGCGGCGATTGTTGCAGCCAATTTTCTCAGCCCGTGAGCATTCTTCTCAACGCCGGCCTTTCGTGATGCCTCTCCAAACCAATTCCCAAATCCTGCCTTGCTGAATGGCTTTCCATGAGAGGTCACGATGAAGTGCAGATCGCCGGTTTTTGTGGCGTCGATCAGATCGACCACATAATCTGGCAGCTCGACGGTTACGACCGATCCCGTTTTGCTCGTCCTGAATGACAGGACATTGCCGCGCAAATGTTGGCGGCCCATATCGGTCAAATCCCCCCTACGACTCCCCACATGCAACAAGAGCTCAAACGCGAGCCTTTGCATCGTGCCTTCCGCCCAAGCGGCTCGGAATGCCTTGGCATCGTCTATCGTCCACGCTGGAAATCCGTTCGACTTTACGGTCAGGCGCTCCACCCCAAGGCACGGATTGTTCTCCCGATGGTCGTTTTTCACGGCCCATTGGAATAGACCGTTCATCGCCTTCAGGTAATTGTTAGCCTGGACAGGCGTGCTCGCCATCTGGTCGAGCCGGTTGCGAATGTGCTTGGCTACGACGGCCGAAAAATCGACCTTTCCGTTTTTCTCGACAACGTGCTTGAAGATGTTGGATCGTTGACGCCGTGTCCCGTCCGAGAGGGTCACCCATGCGGCACTTTCCATGTATCTGCCAATCAGCCATTCCATCGTCTTTGCGGCCGCTGGCACCTTGTTCTTCGGTCTTGGCTTGGACGCCAAGCACTCAGCATAGGCCATGTCGAATTCATAACTATTCGGATCATCAGGAAGCCGCCGGCGTGGTCCCTTGTCGATGCGGAAATAGAGGAGCACTTTCCCATAGCGGGTGATCGTCTTCGTTACATGCTTGGGAAGGGGCTTAGGCATCCCCTCATCAGAGGGCAAAGTCATCTGGCAGTTCAACCTTGCTTGGCTTGTGAATTATGGGGATATCGGGACTAACCCGGATGATTTTCCCGTCAACCTCGATTTCGACGCGCACGCCGTCACGCTTGGCAATCTTCGCCATGCGGTGAAGATCAGATTCCTTGATGAGCGCAGAGGCCGTCATTCGTCTTCGCCCTTATCCAAGCGGTCTGGATCAATGCCAGCCTTAAGCAGATCCGCGCGTATGCGAAGCCGATTCGTATTTTCTTTTTGTATCAGCCAGAAGATAGCTATGATGATACAAGCTATTGGCGTCATAAAAGCTGCCATCAATAGTGCGTCACCGGCTGTCATTCCCCCTCCTTGCCCATGTTGGTATTTTGTTCTTGCAATGGAGTTGGGGTGGAGTCGGAGAGGGCGCAGATGCGATCCGCGGCGGCCCGAAACTTCTGTTCCCACATGCTTCCGTGAAGGCCACCGTGAGAAATGTTCTCGACCACCTTCGCCGCCTCTTCGAGGGCTTCCACTCGGGCCGTGGCGCAATCGGCAATGGCGTTCTGCAGTTGTCGTCCGAGCATCTGACGCCATTC
>UBYA01000026.1 GCA_900469615.1 Hyphomicrobiales bacterium
CCTGCGGGGAGAAGGCTAGGGTGAGGGGCAAGCGCACGTCAGGCAGACTATGCTTTCGCGGCAAATCTCCTGAAAGCCCCTCATCCGTCCTCTCGCGGCCGAGCTCTGCTCGACCGTTCGAGTCCACCTTCTCCCCGCTCTGCGGGGCGAAGGAGCTTGGTTATTTGCCACCAAGATCCCTGACCGCGCCGCGGTCCGCGCTCGTGGCAAACGCGGCATAAGCCTTCAGCGCCGTGGTGACGTTGCGCTTGCGCACTTCGGCCGGATGCCAGCCCTTGGCATTCTGGGCTTCGCGGCGTGCGGCCAGCTCCTTATCGTCGATGCGCAGGCTGATGATCCGGTTCGGGATGTCGATGTCGATCATGTCGCCTTCGCGCACCAGGCCGATCACGCCGCCATTCGCCGCCTCGGGCGAAACGTGGCCGATCGACAGGCCGGAGGTGCCGCCGGAAAAGCGGCCGTCGGTGATCAGCGCGCAAGCCTTGCCGAGGCCCTTCGACTTCAGATAGCTCGTCGGATAGAGCATTTCCTGCATGCCGGGGCCGCCCTTCGGACCTTCGTAGCGGATGACGACGACGTCGCCGGCCTTGACCTCGTTGCTGAGAATGCCCTTGACGGCGGCATCCTGGCTTTCGAAGACCTTGGCCGGGCCGGAGAATTTCAGGATCGATTCATCGACGCCGGCCGTCTTCACGATGCAGCCGTCCAGCGCCAGATTGCCCTTGAGGACGGCAAGACCGCCATCCTTGGAGAAAGGATGCTCGACGGAGCGGATGACGCCCTTCTCGCGGTCCGTGTCCAGCTCGTCCCAACGGGAGCTCTGGCTGAAGGCAACCTGTGTCGGAACGCCGCCCGGAGCCGCGCGGAAGAATTCGCGCACGCTTTCGCTGTTGGTACGGGTGATGTCCCAGCGTTCGATGGCGTCGCCAAGCGTCTCGGCATGCACGGTCGGGCAATCGCGGTTGATCAGGCCGCCCTTGTCGAGCTCTCCCAGGATCGACATGATGCCGCCGGCGCGATGGACGTCTTCCATGTGAACGTCGCTCTTGGCGGGCGCGACCTTGGAAAGGCAAGGCACGCGGCGCGACAGCGCATCGATGTCGGCCATGGTAAAGTCAATCTCGCCCTCATGCGCGGCCGCCAGAATGTGCAGCACGGTGTTGGTCGAGCCGCCCATGGCGATATCGAGCGACATGGCGTTTTCGAATGCTTGCTTCGAGGCCACGTTGCGCGGCAGGATCGTCGAATCGTCCTGCTCGTAATAACGGCGGGCGAGATCGACGATCAGATGGCCGGCTTCGACGAAGAGGCGCTTGCGGTCGGCGTGGGTGGCGAGCGTCGAACCGTTGCCGGGCAGCGACAGGCCGAGGGCTTCGGTCAGGCAGTTCATCGAATTGGCGGTAAACATGCCGGAACAGGAACCGCAGGTCGGACAGGCGGAGCGCTCGATGACCTGAACGTCCTCGTCGGTGATCTTGTCGTCGGCAGCGGCAACCATCGCATCGACGAGGTCGAGGGCGACCTTCTTGCCGTGCAGGACGACCTTGCCGGCTTCCATCGGGCCGCCGGAAACGAAGACCGTCGGGATGTTCAGGCGCAGCGAGGCCATGAGCATGCCGGGGGTGATCTTGTCGCAGTTGGAGATGCAGACCATTGCGTCGGCGCAATGGGCGTTGACCATGTATTCGACGCTGTCGGCGATCAGTTCGCGCGACGGCAGCGAATAAAGCATGCCGTCATGGCCCATGGCGATGCCGTCGTCGACGGCGATGGTGTTGAATTCCTTGGCCACGCCGCCGGCCGCCTCGATCTCGCGGGCGACAAGCTGGCCCAGATCCTTGAGGTGAACGTGGCCGGGCACGAACTGGGTGAAGGAATTGACCACCGCGATAATGGGCTTGCCGAAATCGCTGTCCTTCATACCCGTCGCGCGCCAAAGGCCGCGTGCACCGGCCATGTTGCGGCCGTGGGTGGTGGTTCTGGAACGATAAGCTGGCATGGTGTCTTCCTCGTCATCCTGGAATTTGCGCGGCGTCGGCATAGGCCAAAGGCTTGGGCCGAAGGGGACGCCGGCAACTCCGCTTTTTGGGATTGTCCTAATCCAATCGTGCAATACTGTCACTATCAACTCAAGCGAATCCGGTACGCCGCAAGGGCAAGGGCCGTATCCGCGCCGCCGGGCCGCACGCTTGAAATTGGGAACGAAGCGATCCGATCACAAGCGCACACAAAAAGTTGGTTTCACTTTGAAAGAAATGCCGGCCTAAGAGTGTAACAAAACCTGTGCCCGCCGCGTATTGATTTTTGTCGCCGCAACCGCATAGAGGAATCGTTCCATGCCTGCCTTCCGCCCGCCCAGAATTGCGCCATCAGAGATCACGCCACGCTCGGCCTATCTCAAGCGCCGCGAATTCCTGACGGCTGCGACCGCCGGCATCGGCATGGCTGCCATCGGCGGCAAGGCGGCGATGGCCGAGGCGCTGACGGCGACCAGGAGCAGCTACACGGTCGACGAGAAGCTGACGCCGATCAAGGACGTCACCACCTACAACAATTTCTACGAATTCGGCCTCGACAAGGCCGATCCGGCCAACCTTTCGGGCAAATTCAAGCCCAGGCCCTGGACGATCAAGGTCGACGGCATGGTCAACAGGCCCGGCACGTTCGATATCGACGCGCTGATCAAGGAGTTCCCTCCGGAAGAGCGCGTGTATCGCATGCGCTGCGTCGAGGCCTGGTCGATGGTCATTCCATGGGATGGCTTTCCGCTGTCGGCGCTGCTCGACAAGGTGGAGCCACAGGGCAGTGCCAAATTCGTCGCCTTCGAGACGGTTGTCAGGCCGGAGGAAATGCCGGGGCAATCGGGCATTTTCCAATCGCTGAACTGGCCCTATGTCGAAGGCTTGCGCCTGGACGAGGCGCGCAATCCTCTCACGCTGCTCGCCGTCGGGCTTTACGGCGAAACCCTGCCCAACCAGAACGGCGCGCCGATCCGGCTCGTCGTGCCGTGGAAATATGGCTTCAAGGGTATCAAGTCGATCGTGCGCATCACGCTCACCGACAAGCAGCCATTGAATACCTGGCAAGCAACCAACAGCCAGGAATATGGCTTCTACGCCAACGTCAATCCGGCCGTCGACCATCCGCGCTGGAGCCAGGCGACCGAACGGCGCATCGGCGAAGGCGGTTTCTTCGGCTCCAACCGCCATCCTACCCTGCCCTTCAACGGCTATGCGGATCAGGTCGCCAGCCTCTATAGCGGCATGGACCTGCGGGTAAATTTCTGATGGCTCTCTCCTTTGCCCTGCCCAAGCGCTGGCAATCCGCTTCCGTCTGGGCGCTCTACCTTGTCGGGCTTCTGCCGGCCGTCTGGGAATTCTATCTCGGCGCGACCGATCAGCTCGGCGCCGACGCGGTCAAGACCTTCGAGCTTTTCCTGGGGCTGTGGGCGATCCGTTTCCTGCTGCTGACGCTGGCGGTGACGCCGCTTCGGGATCTCTTCGGCTGGAACTATCTGCGCTATCGCCGTGCGCTCGGCCTGCTCTGTTTCTACTACGCCCTGATGCACCTGATCGTCTACATGGTGCTCGACCAGGCGCTGGACGTGCAGGCCGTGATCGACGACGTGCTGAAGCGGCCTTTCATCATGTTCGGCATGGCGGGCCTCGTCATGCTGCTGGCGCTTGCCGTGACCTCGAACAACGTCTCGATCAAGCGTCTCGGCAAAAAGTGGATCTGGCTGCACCGCCTCGTCTATATCGTCGCCGCCTGCGGCGCCCTGCACTTCGCCCTGTCGACCAAGGTCCTGTCGCTGGAGCAGTTCGTCTATATCGGCCTGCTGATCGCCATGATCCTCTACAGATCCTACAGGCCGATCATGATGGAGAGGCGTCGGGCGGCGCGCAGGCCCGCTCCGGCCTCAAGTTCCAGAGCGGCCTGAACACGGCCGCCCTGTCCTTTTCAAGCGAGTATCATTCCGCGGCGCTGGCGATTTTCGCCTGGCCCCGCTCCTGCACCTCGACGGTCGCCGTCAGCCCCGCAATCAGCTTCGTGCCGTCGGGCACCTTGTCGAGCGCGATGCGCACCGGCACGCGTTGGGCGAGGCGCACCCAGCTGAAGGTCGGCGTAATGTTGGCGAGCAGGCTGCCCGAGGTCCGTTCACGGTCCTCGATGCCGTAGGCGATGCTTTCGACATGACCGGTCAGCTTCTCGACCTGACCCATCAGGTGAATGGAAACCTGGTCGCCGACATGGATGCGCGGCAGCTTCGTTTCCTCGAAATAGCCTTCGACACGCAGGGAATCGGTATCGATCAGCGCCACCTTGGCGGTGCCGGCCGAAACATAATCGCCCGGACGCAGGCTGAGGTTGGAAATCGTGCCATTGACGGTGGCACGGACTTCGGAGCGGTCGAGGTTCAGCTGGGCAAGCTCGCGATTGGCGGTCGCCTGACGGAGCGTGGCTTCAGCCTGCTGCTCGGTCGTCTGCGCCTGCTCCTTCTGCTGGAGAGAGGCGGCGTCGCCAAGGCGCTCCTGCCGCTGGCTTTCGCGGCGGGCCTGATCGAGAGCGGCCTTGCTGCTCGCAAGCGCGGCATCCGCCTGTTCCAGAGCGATGGCGAAGCGGTCGCGATCGACGCGGAAAAGGACATCGCCTTTCTTGACGGTCTGGTTGTCGTTGACGAGAACCTCGCTCACGAGACCGGAGACGTCAGGCGCGATACCGACGACATCGGCCCGCAGGCGCGCATCGCGCGTCCAGGGCTCGTCCATATAATGGCCCCAGAGCTGGCGGCCGACATAGATGGCGGCAACGACGAAGATGAGAGTGACGGCCACACGGCCGATGAGTTTTAACGCGTTCATGTGAAGTACCAACGAGAGACAGAGGAGACGGCGCCGAGGAGCAGGACGTAAAGCGCGAGATCGAAAAGACCGCGATGCCAGACCAGAGTGTAGGCTCCGATCCATGCCAGGAGGCGTCGAAGAACGATGACGGCAAACAGCGTCACGAGCATGAGAACGAGAAGGCGCGGGATATAGACGCCATAAAGATCGAATTCTGCGGGCATGATATTACTCGGCGGCAATGGGAAGAGGTTGATTTGTATCCGATACGGGCGGTCGCCAGCTCGCCGGCGGCTCGGCATGGGGGAAGAGTGCCCGGCGCAGGCCGACGAGCGCATCCAGGCTCGCTCGGCCGGAGTGCCGTTTTTCCTGCGCAACCGTCTCGAGGCTGCGATCGATCGACACGCGCAGATCATCGGAGGGATCGATGGCGCGCTTGGCCTTCAGACGCGAGCGATAGAAATCCGAAACGCCGATCAGGACTTCGCTGAGGGATGCGGCGGAAGCGGAGCCCAACTGGCTGCGCTCCTTCTGCAGCATCAGCACGTTGAAGCCGAGACGGACGTCGGCAAAGCCGTCGACCTTCTTCAGTTCGCGGTCTTCGATGCCTGCGAGACGGGGCACGAGCTGGCCGAGACGATCCAGAATGCGGCCGGACAGACGCTCATGGTCGGCACGGCGGATGCCGGCTGCGGTTTCGGCAAGATCGGTCCAGCCGGCCCTGACCAGCCGCCAGGCGGCAAGCTCCGAGCCGAACGGACGGGTAAGCAGCGTCCAGACCAGGGCGAAACCCATGCCTGCCAGGCTCGAAACCGAACTGTTGGCGAAGGTTGCGAAATCGGCCGTATAGCGATCCTGCAGCGCAATGAAAGACGCGCTGTTCACCGCCAGCAGCATGGCCAGCATGTTCATCTGCGGCCGCGGTATCATCAAGCCCATCACCAGGAAGGGCGGCGCAAAGACCAGCACCAGCATCTCGAAGCCGGATATCGACGGCAATATGGCGAAGATATAGGCGCAAGCGATGACCACGCTCACGGCGCTCCAGACAAACATCGACGTGATGAAAGGGGCAGGACGATCGAACGAGGCGAAAAACGAACAGGCAACGGCGGCCATGGTGACGAAGCCGGCACCGTCCTCCCATCCGGAATAGATCCAGAAGAAGCAGGCAACCGCAATTCCGACGACGACCGCACCGGCCGAGAAGGCAAGCAGTGCATAGTCATAATGCCTGATGTGGCCGACGACGTTGCGGTGGCGGAAAGCCGGGCGCCATGTGCCGACCTGCTGCCCGGAGACGATCTGATCGCGCAGCGTCAGGCAATCCTGCCAGAGATCGACGATTTCCTTCAGGCGAGCCAGGGCGCTCGACAGGACGAGATCGTCCCAGCCGAGATCCGGATCGTTCTGCTGCAATTCCTCGATCTTCTTCGACAGGATATCGGCTGTTTCGTCCGCCTTGCCGCGACCGCCCTGCCCGAGCCAGTCGGCCACTTCGTTCAGGACGGCGACAAGCCCCTGCGGCAACGGCTTTCCGCCGGCTTTCAGGCCGTGCAGCCGGTCGGCGAGAGAGGAGAAGAGCGGCAGCAGCATCAACAGGCGGCCGCGCAGCTCGCGCGAATGCCTGACGATATCGCGGCTGCCCGCATCGTAGCGCAGCTGGCTGATGACCAGATCGAGGCCGGAGACGTCGGCGGCAAGCTTCTGCCGCTTCAATGGCGTCGCGGGAGAGGCACCCTCGCCGCGCAGGATTTCGTCCGCCCAGGTGCCGGCGTCATCCAGCCAGGAGCCGATGCGCTGGCCGAGCACGGTGCCGACACTGCTCGGAAAGACGATGGCGCTGACGATGCTCGCACAGACGATGCCGATGATGATTTCCTCGGAGCGGGCAAGCGCCACATCGAAGACGGTTTCGGGCGAGCCGACGGTCGGAAGCGCGATCAGCGGCAGCGAATAGCCGGCGAGCATGAACACATAGCTGCGCGAAGTGCGGTCGAGCATCGAGATGAACAGCAAGGTCCCGGTCCACAACGCGACGACAATGGAAAGCAATTCCGGAGCATTGACGAAGAGCGGGATGAGGATGACCGAGGCGCTGGCGCCGATGAGCGTGCCCAGTGCGCGATAAAGCCCCTTGGAGCTCGTGGCCCCGGCAAGAGGATTGGCGACCACGTAGACGGCGGCCATCGCCCAATAAGGGCGCGGCAGATCCAGCGACAGAGCGATGAACAGCGCCATGATCGCCGCAATGAAGGCTTTGACCGAAAACAGCCAGTCGCGCCAGGATGGAATGCTCATAGGACCTTCTCCCGCTCCTGCTCGGCTCCGCCGGTCTTCGGCGATTCGAACTCCTCGAAAGCCTTCAGAACGCGAACGGCAGCTTCGATATCGGCGGGATCGACGTTGGCGAGAATCTTGCCGCGCAACTCGTCGAGGGCATCCTCCATGCGGGAGGCAAGCACTTCGCCTTCGGCCGTCAGCCACAGACCCTTCGCGCGCCGATCCGTCGGATCATCCTTGCGGATGACAAGATCCATGCTTTCGAGCTGGTCGAGCAAGCGAACCAGGGACGGGCCTTCGATGCCGACGTAAGTGGCGAGAACCACCTGCCGCACGCCTCCCCCCAGACGGCCGATCCAGAGCAGCGGCGCGGCCGCGGCTTCCGATATGCCATAGGAGTTCAGCGCGAGATCGACGACCCGGCGCCATTGGCGTCCGGTCGTTAGCAGATTGGCGGTGAAGAGGCGTTGCAAGGCGTTTAACGATTTCATAGGAACTTATTAGCACTAAACTAATTAGGATTCAAATTATTATGACCCAAAGTGCCATCTGAAAAGTGAAATGCTGCTATGCGAATATTGCTGGTCGGCGGAGCCGGCAAAGAGAGAATCACGCAGGAAAGATACGTTAGCCAAGCCGGTCCGGATCCGTGCCGCCGAGATAGAAACAAATCATCTTCACCAGTTCCTGCCTCAACTCCGCCGATGCCAGCGTTCCTTTCCGCGCCCCATTGTGGATGACGCCCTCCACGACACCGGACAGAAGCTGGGCGAGAAGATCATCGGAGGGCCCGGGATCGGCGTGTCGGTGCGTGGTGACGAAATCCCTGTAACAGCGCCGATAATCTGCCAGAAATGCATCATGGGCCGACCGGGAGCCTTCAAGCCCCGGCACCTCGTCCAGAAGGACCCTGTGCAGATCGGGATTGATGCTATGGGCATCGATCATCCCCTGCACGAGGGCCTCGACGCCTTGCCGCAAGGTCAAACCACCAATCGTCGCCCGGCGCAGGACCGCAAGTACTTCATCGAAATGGCGGCGCCTGATAGCTTCGACCAGGGACAGCTTGTCCGGGAAATACTGATAGAGCGAACCGATACTGATGCCGGCGACTGCAGCGACCGTATTCGTCGTGAAGCCAGCCCATCCGCGATCGCCCAAAACGCGAGCACCCGATTCGACGATCGCATCCACCGTCGCCCGCGAACGCGCCTGGCTCGGCTCTTTGCGCATTGGCGAGCGCGGCTTTTGAATGCGAGTAGACATGCGCTCCGTCCTCTCCGAAAATGTGAACAGATTACTCGCATTTCTGCGACCGAAGAAAGGGCAATCACCATGAGCGAGATATCATTGCTACGAACGCTGTTCCGCTATCAGGCCTGGGCGAACGGGGATCTGCTCGACAGCATCGGTCGTCTTCATGTCGCTCACCACGGCAAGGAACGCCATACCGCGATCCGCCTGATGAACCATTCGCTGGTCGTCGCACGGATCTTTGCCGCGCATCTGACCGGCCGTGAGCATGGCTACATCGATGACAATACGGCCGAGACGCCCTCCCTGCCGGAGCTTCATGCTGCGCTCACCGCCTCGGATCATTGGTATCTGGAGTATCTTGAAACCATCAGTCCCGGCCTTCTGTCCGAAGCTCTGCCATTTGCCTTCACCGATGGAGACAGGGGCTGCATGACGCGGCAGGAGATGTTGCTGCATGTCGCGACGCATGGAGGCTATCACAGGGGTGAGATTGGCCGGCTCCTGGCGCAACTCTCGATCACGCCGCCGTGGGATACGCTTGCGGTTCATCTGCACCGCGCCGCTCCGTCACGCCGGCTGGCAGCGGCCGCGGAATGAAATGCAACGTGTCAGGCCAGCGCCTTACCTGGATAAAGCCCGATCCATCGCCAACGCCGCCACGATACCGACGACATAAGCCAGAATGTTCCATGGCGAAAATACCCGCCCCAGCAGCAGGGCTCCCGCCGCCGTCAATCGAAATGCATCCAGTGCGGGCGTATGCCAGAGCCTGAAAAGCTCGACCAGCACGGCGATGGTGACGGCGGCCGAGGCGATCCTGAACCGATGCGGGCTGCCGAAGAGAACGGCAAGCAGCCAGTAGACCATGGCTCCCCACAGGATCGAGCCGCCATATTTGACGATAGCGAAAGGCAGATGCGCGGCATAACCGAACCGTCTGAGCGCAAGGCCGCAGACTATAGTCAGCAGCAGCGCCAGCAGAAGACCTGCTCGCCTGCGTGTCAATTGCAGTTGCATGCCCGGAAATGCCTTTCAGGGATAGATGCGGACGTCGCCCGCCGGCAAAGCTGGAAATACCCTCTCCCGTGCCGATCGTGGAAAATAAGAAAATTGTTCAGACAGGCCCGAAACGAGAAAAGGCCGGATGATTGCTCATCCGGCCCTCGATCTTTTACCCGAAGCTGGCCTTAAGCGGCTGCGGCTTCTTCTTCGGCTGCAACGCGAGCCTTGTCGGCTGCGCCCTTGGCGGCCGTGTCGCGATCAACGAACTCGACGACCGCGAGAGCGGCATTGTCGCCCTGGCGGAAGCCAGCCTTCATGATACGCAGGTAGCCGCCGTTGCGGGTGGCGTAGCGCGTTGCAATCGCATCGAACAGCTTGGCGACGACAGCGACGTCGCGGATCTGCGAGATGGCCTGACGACGAGCGTGCAGATCGCCGCGCTTGCCGAGCGTAACCAGCTTCTCGACGATCGGGCGAATTTCCTTCGCCTTCGGGAGCGTGGTGACGATCTGCTCATGGGTGATGAGCGAAGCCGCCATGTTGGCGAACATCGCCTTACGGTGGCTAGCGGTTCTATTCAGCTTGCGGCCGGCTTTACCGTGGCGCATGGCTATTCTCCTTCACTTGCAGGCATTCGCCTGCCGTTTGAACTGTTAATATTGGTCTTCGTAGCGCTTGGCGAGATCTTCGATGTTCTCGGGCGGCCATGCCGGCACTTCCATGCCGAGATGCAGGCCCATGGAAGCGAGAACTTCCTTGATTTCGTTCAGCGACTTGCGACCAAAATTCGGCGTGCGGAGCATTTCTGCTTCGGTCTTCTGAATGAGGTCGCCGATGTAGACGATGTTGTCGTTCTTCAGGCAATTTGCCGAGCGAACGGACAGTTCCAGTTCGTCTACCTTCTTGAGGAGCGCCGGGTTGAAAGCGAGTTCGGTAACTGCTTCTTCTTCGGCTTCCTTCTGCGGCTCGTCGAAGTTGACGAACACGCCAAGCTGATCCTGAAGGATGCGAGCCGCGAAAGCGACGGCGTCTTCACCGCTGATCGAACCGTCGGTCTCGATCGCCATGCTCAGCTTGTCGTAGTCGAGAACCTGTCCTTCGCGGGTATTTTCAACCTTGTAGGACACCTTCTTGACCGGCGAATAGAGGCTGTCGACCGGGATGAGGCCGATCGGAGCGTCTTCCGCACGATTGCGCTCGGCCGGTACATAGCCCTTGCCGTTGTTGACGGTGAATTCCATGCGGATTTCGGCGCCCTCGTCGAGCGTGCAGATGACATGCTCGGGGTTGAGGATTTCGATATCGCCGACCGTCTGGATGTCGCCAGCCGTCACCACGCCCGGGCCCTGCTTGCGGACCACCATGCGCTTGCTGTCATCGCCGTCCATCTTGATGGCGATTTCCTTGATGTTCAGCACGATGTCCGTCACGTCTTCCCGCACGCCCGGGATAGAGGAGAACTCATGCAGCACGCCATCGATCTGCACGGCCGTCACAGCGGCGCCACGCAGAGAGGACAAAAGAACGCGACGAAGCGCGTTGCCGAGGGTAAGACCGAAGCCACGCTCCAGCGGCTCGGCTACAAGAGTAGCCTTCGTACGACCGCTCGAGGTGAACTCGACCTTGTTCGGCTTGATCAGTTCCTGCCAATTCTTCTGAATCATGTTTTTGCCTTCCGTTCGTTGCCACCATCCAATCGTGGCAACCGAGCTTGAGTAACACCGGGCCGGGCGCATCTACCCCGGCCGGCGTCGTGAGTGGCGATGATCAGACGCGACGCTTCTTGCGCGGGCGGCAACCATTGTGCGGGATCGGCGTCACGTCGCGGATGGACGTGATCATGAAACCGGCAGCCTGGAGCGCGCGCAGAGCGGATTCACGGCCGGAGCCCGGACCGCAAACTTCAACTTCCAGCGACTTCATGCCATGTTCCTGAGCCTTCTTGGCGCAGTCTTCGGCAGCGATCTGGGCAGCGAACGGGGTCGACTTGCGCGAACCCTTGAAGCCCTTGGCACCAGCGGACGACCAGGCAATGGCGTTGCCCTGTGCGTCGGTGATGGTGATCATCGTGTTGTTGAAGGTCGAGTTGACGTGTGCGACGCCCGACGTGATATTCTTGCGCTCGCGACGGCGAACGCGGACGGCTTCCTTGGCCATGTTAGTCCTTTCTTGGATCTCTGCACCGCCGTAATCCCAGCGGCTACACCGAAGCGGCACCCATGGAGCACCGCTTCAAACTCAAAAGAGGCCGGCGGACCGCCAGCCTCCTCCATCCGGTTTCCCGGAGATTACTTCTTCTTGCCAGCAATAGCCTTTGCCGGACCCTTGCGGGTGCGGGCATTGGTGTGCGTGCGCTGGCCGCGAACCGGTAGGCCGCGACGATGACGCAGGCCACGGTACGAACCAAGGTCCATCAGACGCTTGATGTTCATCGCGGTTTCGCGACGCAGATCACCTTCAACCTGGTAATCGCGGTCGATGGTTTCGCGGATCTGCAGAACTTCGGCATCCGTCAACTGGTTGACGCGACGCTCGGCCGGAATACCGACCTTCTCGCAGATTTCCTGTGCAAACTTCGGTCCGATCCCGTGAATGTAACGAAGCGCAATAACTACGCGCTTTGCAGTCGGGATGTTGACGCCAGCGATACGAGCCACGCCTGTTCTCCTTGCATTCCTTTTGCCTGGGCAAAGGGTCTTGTTATGCAGCCCGGGAGCTGCTTGTTCGATGTGTGTCCGCCACATGTCAAAACGACCGTGCCCGGACTTCCCGTTGGAAATCCGCGCCGATCGCATACCATGTCGCGAGTTGGCGCGGTGTTTAGCGGAATCAGCGCAAAAAAGCAACCGCTCCGGCAAGTTTATTTTAGGCCACCTAAAGCTTAGCCAGGATAGCCTCTATGCTGTCGGTCACATGCTCGATATCGGCCATGCCGTCGATGCTCTGCAACTTGCCCTTCGCATAGTAGTAACCGATCAGCGGCGACGTCTCCTTGTAGTAGACCTGGAGGCGCGTCGCCATGGTTTCGGCATTGTCGTCCGGGCGGCGCTTGAAATGCGTCGAGCCGCACTTGTCGCAAACGCCCGCGGTTGCCGGAACCTTGTCGGTGTCGTGATAGACGCTACCACAGTTCGAGCAGGAATAGCGCCCGGAGACACGGCGAATCAGTTCCGCATCGTCGACCTTCAACTCGATGACGACGGACAGTTCCAGCCCTTTCGCCTTGAGCATCTGCTCGGTCGCGTCGGCCTGCACCAGCGTACGCGGGAAACCGTCGAGAATGAAACCCGCGGCGCAATCCGGCTGATCGATTCGCTCCGAAACGATGGCATTGACCACCTCGTCCGGAACCAGCTTGCCGGCCTTCATCAGGGCATCGGCACGCTTTCCGACTTCCGTGCCGGCCTGGACGGCCGCGCGCAGCATATCGCCTGTGGAGAGCTGCGGAATGCCATGCTTCTCCACGATGCGCTGGGCCTGGGTCCCCTTACCTGCCCCCGGCGGCCCTAAAAGTATGAGTCTCATCGCCCCCTCTTTCCTCCACGCAACTTCGATTTCTTGATCAGGCCTTCATATTGCTGTGCAATCAGGTGACCCTGAATCTGCGCCACCGTATCCAGCGTTACGCTAACCACGATCAGAAGCGAAGTGCCACCCAGAGACAAGGGAATACCTGTCTGGGACACGAGAATTTCGGGCAGGATGCAGACGAAGACAAGGTAGATCGCGCCGATGACCGTGATGCGGGTCAGCACGTAGTCGATGTATTCCGCGGTACGCTCACCCGGACGAATGCCGGGAATGAAGCCGCCATGCTTCTTCAGATTGTCGGCCGTATCCTTCGGATTGAAGACAAGGGCCGTGTAGAAGAAAGCGAAGAAAGCAATCAACGCGCCGTACAGCACCATGTAGACGGGCTGGCCGTGACCGAGCGCCGCAATGATCGACGTTACCCAGGTCGGAAGCGCCGTGTTGTTGCCGAGGCCCGCGACCGTTGCCGGCAGCAGCAGCAGCGAGGATGCGAAGATCGCCGGAATGACGCCCGAGGTGTTGAGCTTCAGCGGCAGATGCGACGTATCGCCCTGGAACATGCGGGTGCCGACCTGGCGCTTCGGATACTGGATCAACAGACGGCGCTGCGCGCGCTCGACAAAAACGATCAGCGCGATGACCAGAATGGCCACGACCAGCACGGCGAGAATCAGCCCCGTCGACAGTGCGCCGGTGCGGCCGAGTTCGAGCGTACCGGCCAGGGCGGTCGGAAGACCGGCGGCAATGCCGGCGAAGATGATCAGCGAGATGCCGTTGCCGATACCGCGCGACGTGACCTGCTCGCCGAGCCACATCAGGAACATCGTACCGCCGAGCAGCGTTATGACGGTGGAGATGCGGAAGAACCAGCCCGGATCCACCACGACGCCGTTGCCATGCTCAAGCCCGATCGCGATGCCGTAGGCCTGCAATGCGCCGAGCAGTACCGTGCCGTAGCGGGTATACTGATTGATGATCTTCCGGCCCTGCTCGCCTTCCTTCTTCAGGTTTTCGAGCGACGGGACGACCGACGTCATGAGCTGGACGATGATCGAGGCCGAAATATACGGCATGATGCCGAGCGCGAAGATCGCCATGCGCTGCACGGCGCCGCCCGAAAACATGTTGAAGAGGCCGAGAATGCCGCCCGACTGATTCTGGAAAGCCTGGGCGTAAGCGGCAGGATTGAGGCCAGGAAGCGGAATATGGGTGCCGAGCCGATAAACGAGGAGAGCGCCGAGCGTAAACCACAGGCGCTTCTTGAGATCCTCGGCTTTGGCAAAGGTCGAAAAATTGAGATTGGACGCCAATTGTTCCGCTGCAGAAGCCATGCAAATCTCCGCATTACCAATTCCGGCATAATCGGCCGAGCCCGGAACCAGTATGTAAATTGTTCAAAAACCGGGCTTCGGACGGATTGCGCAGCAATCGGGCGCCTCACCCTTAGTTCCCTTTATGGACCGGAAAGACACTGGCGCATCAATCTGGTTCGTGAGGCTCACATATGGGAGCAAAATCGCCCGAAGTGAAGCCACTTCGGGCGATTATTAATAATATTATTCTGCGGCAGAAGCGAGCAGCTTGACGGAACCGCCAGCCTTTTCGATCTTTTCGACTGCGGGCTTGGAAGCGCCTGCAACTTCAAGAACAAGCTTTGCCTTCAGTTCGCCGTCCGAGAGAACGCGGACGCCGTCCTTGACGCGGCGAATCACGCCTGCGGCCTTGAGGGCAGCTGCATCGACGGTGTTCTTGGCATCGAGCTTGCCGGCATCGACGGCAGCCTGGATGCGCGCCAGCGACACGGTGACGTAGTCGGCAGCGAAGATGTTGTTGAAGCCGCGCTTCGGCAGACGACGGTAGATGGGCATCTGACCGCCTTCGAAGCCGTTGATCGCAACGCCCGAACGGGACTTCTGACCCTTTACGCCGCGGCCGCCGGTCTTGCCGGAGCCGGAGCCAATGCCGCGGCCAACGCGCTTGCGGCTATGGGTCGAGCCTTCGTTATCCTTGATTTCATTCAGTTTCATAGCGAATTACCTCCGGCTCACTTCTCGTCGACGATGCGAACGAGATGCTGGACAGCACGGATCATGCCGCGAACAGCCGGGGTATCTTCCAGCGTGCGGCGACGGTGCATCTTGTTCAGTCCGAGACCGATCAGCGTCTTCTGCTGAACATCCGGACGGCGGATCGGGCTGCCAATCTGCTCGACCGTAACGGTCGCCTTAGCTTCAGCCTTCTTGGTCGTCTTGGCCATAGGTCAAACTCCCTTATTCTTCGGACGCGTTGCCCGAAGCGGCGCGGCGAGCCTGCAGGGTGGCATACTTGATGCCGCGCTGAGCTGCGATGTCCTTCGGGTGAACCTGGTGCTTCAGGGCGTCGAACGTGGCGCGAACCATGTTGTACGGGTTCGACGAACCGGTCGACTTGGCAACGACGTCGTGAACGCCGAGCGTTTCGAAAACGGCGCGCATCGGGCCGCCGGCGATGATACCGGTACCGACCTTGGCCGAACGCAGGAGAACCTTACCCGCGCCATGACGGCCATGAACGTCGTGATGCAGCGTACGGCCGTCGCGCAGCGGTACGAAGATCATGTCGCGCTTGGCGCTTTCGGTTGCCTTGCGGATGGCTTCCGGCACTTCGCGTGCCTTGCCATGGCCGAAGCCTACGCGGCCCTTCTGGTCGCCGACGACGACGAGAGCGGCGAAGCCGAAGCGACGGCCACCCTTGACAACCTTGGCGACGCGGTTGATCGCGACCAGCTTGTCGACGAATTCGCTATCGCGTTCTTCACGGCTCTGACGGTCTTCCCGCGGAGCCCTCTTTTCCTGTGCCATTGTCCTCTTCCTTTTTCTTTTCCGGGTGCAATCGGCAAACAAAACGAAGACCGCATGCCCTCCCTTAACGGGAAACCTGCGGTCCGGTGAAAATCCGGCCGGCATCCTGAGATGGCCAGCCGGAAATCTGATTAGAAGGTCAGACCACCTTCACGGGCTGCTTCTGCCAGAGCCCTGATGCGGCCGTGGTAGATGAAGGCGCCGCGATCGAACACGACTTCCTTCACGCCGGCCTTGGAGGCGCGCTCGGCGACGAGCTTGCCAACGAGGGCTGCGGCTGCGGTATCGGCACCGGTCTTCAGAGAACCGCGCAGATCCTTGTCGAGAGTGGAGGCAGCCGCAAGGGTCTTGCCAGCCACGTCATCGATGATCTGAGCGTAGATGTTCTTCGACGAGCGATGAACCGACAGGCGCGGACGGCCATTGGCCACCGCCTTGATTTGACGGCGCACGCGGTTGGCGCGACGCGCAAGTGCTTCTTTCCTGCTAGCCATTTCGCGTGATCCTTACTTCTTCTTGCCTTCTTTGCGGACGATCCGCTCTTCGGCATACTTAACACCCTTGCCCTTGTAAGGCTCGGGACCGCGGTATTCGCGGATTTCAGCGGCAACCTGGCCGACCTGCTGCTTGTTGATGCCGGTGACGACGATTTCCGTCGGCTTCGGCACAGCGATCGAGATACCCTGCGGCGGCTCGTAAACCACGTCGTGGCTGAAGCCAAGCGCGAGCTGCAGGTTCTTGCCCTGCATGGAGGCGCGGTAGCCGACGCCGTTGATTTCGAGCTTGCGCTCGTAGCCGTCCTTAACACCCTTGAAGATGTTCTCGATCATCGTGCGGGACATGCCCCACTTTGCGCGAGCATCCTTGGAGTCGTTGAGCGGCGTCACGACGATTGCATTGTTTTCCAGCTTGAGACCGATTTCGTCGTTAGCGACGAAAAACAGCTCGCCCTTGGGGCCCTTGGCGGTCACTTTCTGGCCATCAACCGTGGCCGTGATCCCTGCAGGTACCTGAACGGGCTTCTTACCGATACGAGACATTTTTTCAAACCTGTCTGTTTCGAGGGAGATCTCTGTTCGATCTTAGAAGACCGAGCAGAGAACCTCGCCACCAACATTCTGTTCACGAGCCTGGTGATCGGCCATCACGCCCTTCGGAGTCGAAAGGATGGTGATGCCGAGGCCGTTCGCGACCTGCGGAATGGACTTGACCGAGACATAAACCCGGCGGCCCGGCTTGGACACACGGCCGATCTCACGGATCACCGATGCGCCTTCGTAGTACTTGAGTTCGATGTTGAGCTCAGACTTGCCGTTGCCGAAATCGACGACGGAATAGCCACGAATGTAGCCTTCAGCCTGGAGCACATCGAGAACGCGTGCACGGAGCTTGGACGCAGGCGTCGAAACCGACGACTTGCGGCGGGAAGCGCCGTTGCGGATGCGGGTGAGCATATCGCCCAAAGGATCAGTCATAGACATCCGATCAGCTCCTTACCAGCTCGACTTGACGACACCCGGCACCTTGCCGAGGTTGCCGAGTTCACGCAGCGCGATACGCGACATGCGCAGTTTGCGGTAGTAGGCGCGCGGACGCCCCGAAACTTCGCAACGGTTGCGAATACGGGTCTTGGATCCATCGCGCGGGAGCGATGCCAGCTTGAGGGTGGCCTTGAACCGCTCTTCGATCGAGAGAGACTGGTTCATGATGGTTGCCTTGAGAGCAGCCCGCTTCGCGGCCTGGTTGGCAACCGTATTGCGGCGGCGCTTGTTCTTTTCAACTGCGCTTGTCTTCGCCATATCAGGTTTCCTTTTCTACGCTCGTCGTTACGGTTATTGACGGAACGGGAAGTTGAACTCGGTCAGGAGAGCTCGTGCTTCGTCGTCGGTCGTCGCCGTCGTGCAAACGATGATGTCCATGCCCCACATCTGATCAACCTTGTCGTAGTTGATCTCAGGGAACACAATGTGCTCCTTGATGCCCATGGCAAAATTGCCACGACCGTCAAAGCTCTTCGGGTTCAGGCCGCGGAAGTCGCGAACGCGCGGAAGCGCGATGTTGACCAGACGATCCAGGAACTCATACATGCGGGCGCCGCGCAGCGTCACCTTGGCGCCGATCGGCATATTTTCGCGGACCTTGAAGCCGGCGATGGAGTTGCGCGCACGGGTGATGACCGGCTTCTGGCCAGCGATGGCCGCCAGGTCGGCAGCAGCAACGGTCGGCTTCTTCGAATCAGCCGTTGCCTCGCCAACACCCATGTTGATCACGATCTTGTCCAGCTTCGGGATCTGCATCTCGTTAGCGTAGGAGAACTTCTCCTGCATGGCTGCGCGGATGCGAGCGACGTATTCCTTCTTGAGCCGCGGCTCGTACTTTGCCTCAGCCATCGATCACTTCTCCCGAGGTCTTGGCCACACGGACCTTCTTGCCATCCACAACCTTGAAACCGACGCGGGTCGGCTTGCCGTCCTTGTCGACGATCGCAATGTTGGACAGGTGAAGCGGGGCTTCCTTGCTGATGATGCCGGCTTCCTGGTTCTGCGTCTGGCGCTGATGGCGCTTGATGACGTTGACGCCACGAACGACCGCACGGTCTTCCTTCGGCAGCACTTGAATGACTTCGCCGGTACGACCCTTGTCCTTACCGGTCAATACGACAACCTTGTCGCCTTTACGGATCTTCTGCATCGCTCCGCTCCTTACAGTACTTCTGGAGCCAGCGAGATGATCTTCATGTGGTTCTTGGCGCGAAGTTCGCGCGGAACCGGTCCGAAGATACGGGTGCCGATCGGCTCTTTCTTGTTGTCGATGAGGACTGCTGCGTTGGTATCGAAGCGGATGACGCTGCCATCCGGACGACGGATGTCCTTGGCGGTGCGAACGACAACCGCCTTCATCACGTCACCCTTCTTCACACGGCCGCGCGGGATAGCTTCCTTGATCGAAACGACGATCACGTCGCCGATCGAGGCATACTTGCGCTTCGAGCCGCCCAGCACCTTGATGCACATGACACGACGTGCGCCGGAATTATCCGCCACGTCGAGGTTTGTTTGCATCTGAATCATGTCAGGTCGCCTTCTTGTTGTTACCGGAATGGTTGGGCCAAACGACCCCCTACCCCGGCTTATGGACTAGTCTCTTGTCTGATTATGCCAGCTCTTGCGACCATCGGGTGGCGCCGCTGCCGGCCATCAATAAAGCAAAAGAACGCCCGTTCTCGAGCGTCCTGCTTCCAAGCTCGTGCTTCATACAGATATTTCGCCCAAGCGCAAGGGCCTGAGCGAAATTCTGTTACTTGGACTGGGCGGAAACCACCGTCCAGGTCTTGTCCTTGGAGATCGGCGCGCATTCCTCGATGGAAACGACGTCGCCGATTTTGTACTGATTGTTCTCGTCGTGAGCCTTGTACTTCTTGGAACGACGAACGGTCTTCTGAAGCAGCGGGTGAGCGAAACGACGCTCTACGCGGACCACTACCGTCTTCTCGTTCTTGTCGCTGACCACGACGCCCTGCAGAATGCGCTTCGGCATGTTATTTTTCCTTTAGGCCTTTGCTTCTGCCGCCTTCTGGCGGGCAATGGTTTTTATGCGCGCGATGTCCTTGCGGACTTCGTTGATGCGCGAGGACTTTTCAAGCTGGCCGGTCGCCTTCTGAAAGCGCAGGTTGAACTGCTCCTTCTTCAGCTTGGCAAGCTCGTCCTTGAGTTGGTCGGCGCTCAGGGCGCGAACATCTGCGGCTTTCATGAGCTTCTTCCTTACTCTGCAATGCGCTGAACGAAGCGCGTCTTGACCGAGAGCTTGGCGGCGCCGAGGCGCAGAGCCTCACGAGCGATTTCTTCGCTCACACCATCGATCTCGAACATCATGCGACCGGGCTTGACCTTGCATGCCCAGTATTCGACAGAGCCCTTACCCTTACCCATGCGGACTTCGGTCGGCTTTGCGGTTACCGGAACATCCGGGAACACGCGGATCCATACACGGCCGGCACGCTTCATGTAGCGGGTGATCGCGCGGCGGGCCGCTTCGATCTCGCGAGCGTTGACGCGGTTGGGCTCCTGCGACTTCAGGCCGAATTCGCCGAACGCCAGATCAGAACCACCCTTGGCAACGCCCTTGATGCGGCCCTTGAATTGCTTGCGGTACTTCGTACGCTTTGGCTGCAACATTTTCTTATTCTCCGAACTTATCTGCCACGTACGCTATCAAGCGTTGTCGCGGCGACGGTCTCTATCGCGATCGCGGCTAGCCGGACCCTGGGCGTCGCCTTCAAGCGCGCGGCGTTCGGAGGCCATCGGATCGTGCTCAAGGATTTCGCCCTTGAAGATCCAGACCTTGATGCCGCAGATGCCGAAAGCGGTTTCTGCTTCAGCCGTACCGTAGTCGATGTCGGCGCGCAGCGTATGCAGCGGCACGCGGCCTTCGCGGTACCATTCCGTACGAGCGATTTCAGCACCGCCGAGACGGCCGGCGCAGGTGATCTTGATGCCTTCGGCGCCAAGACGCATCGCGGACTGAACGGCGCGCTTCATGGCGCGACGGAAAGCAACACGGCGCTCAAGCTGCTGAGCGATCGACTGGGCAACCAGCGTCGCGTCGATTTCCGGCTTACGGACTTCAACGATGTTGAGGTGCGTTTCGGAATTCGTCATGTCCGACAGCTTCTTGCGGAGCTTGTCGATGTCGGCGCCCTTCTTGCCGATGATCAGGCCCGGACGAGCCGAGTGGATCGTGACGCGGCACTTCTTGTGCGGACGCTCGATGACCACCTTGGAGATACCGGCCTGCTTCAGTTCGTTCATGACGAACTTGCGCATCTTCAGGTCTTCGTGGAGGAGCTGGCCATACTCGGCATTGTCCGCGAACCAGCGGCTATCCCAGGTACGGTTGATGCCAAGACGGAAACCGATCGGATTGATTTTCTGACCCATTATGCGGCCTCCCCTTGAGCTTCCACTTCGCGAACGACGATCGTCAGGTGGGCGAACGGACGCTCGATGCGAGACGCGCGGCCACGGCCACGAGCGTGGAAACGCTTCATGACGATCGACTTGCCGACGTAGGCTTCGGCCACGACCAGCGAGTCAACGTCGAGATCATGGTTGTTCTCGGCGTTGGCGATTGCAGATTCGAGCGTCTTCTTGACGGCGCCTGCGATGCGCTTGCGGGAGAATTCCAGCTCTGCGAGCGCGCGATCAACCTTCTTGCCGCGGATCGAAGCCGCGACCAGGTTGAGCTTCTGCGGGCTGACGCGGAGCGTGCGCGCAACTGCCTGCGCCTCATTGTCCTTCAGCCGGCGTTCGGTTTTTGCCTTGCCCATTGTTACTTCCTCTTCGCCTTCTTGTCCGCACCGTGACCATAGTAGGTACGGGTCGGGGCGAACTCGCCGAACTTGTGCCCGACCATGTCTTCATTGACGCTGACCGGAATATGCTTGCTGCCGTTGTAAACACCAAAGGTGAGACCAACGAACTGCGGCATGATGGTGGAGCGACGGCTCCACATCTTGATTACTTCGCTGCGTCCGCCTTCGCGCACCTTCTCAGCTTTCTTGAGAAGATAGCCGTCAACAAACGGACCTTTCCATACTGAACGAGCCACTTGAGACTTCCTCTCTTACTTCTTGCGCTGATGGCGCGAGCGCATGATCATCTTGTCGGTCGACTTGTTCGACCGCGTACGCTTGCCCTTGGTCGGCTTGCCCCACGGGGTCACCGGATGGCGACCACCGGAGGTGCGGCCTTCACCACCGCCGTGCGGGTGGTCGACCGGGTTCATGACGACGCCGCGGTTATGCGGCTTCTTGCCACGCCAACGCGAACGACCGGCCTTGCCATCGTTGATGTTGCCGTGATCCGGGTTGGAAACGGCACCGATCGTTGCAAGGCAGGTGCCGTGCACGAGGCGCTGTTCGCCGGAGTTCAGGCGAAGGATCGCCATGCCCTGGTCACGACCGACGAGCTGGGCGTAGGAACCGGCGGAGCGAGCGATCTGACCGCCCTTGCCCGGCTTCATTTCCACATTGTGGATGATGGAGCCGACCGGGATGAACTGAAGCGGCATGGTGTTGCCCGGCTTCACGTCCACGGCCTTTTCCGAAGCGATGACCTTGTCGCCGGAAGCGAGACGCTGCGGAGCGAGGATGTAGGCCAGTTCGCCGTCCGTGTACTTCACCAGGGCGATGTAAGCGGTACGGTTCGGATCGTATTCGATGCGCTCGACGGTTGCCTCGACGTCGAACTTGCGACGCTTGAAGTCAACCAGGCGGTAGCTGCGCTTGTGACCGCCACCCTGGAAACGCACGGTGATGCGGCCGGTGTTGTTGCGGCCACCCTTGGAGGTCAGGCCTTCCGTCAGCGTCTTGACCGGCTTGCCCTTGTAGAGCGAGGAGCGATCGACGATGACCAGCTGACGCTGGCTCGGGGTCGTCGGATTGAATGTTTTCAATGCCATTTTCTTATTCCTCAGAGACCGGTGGAGACGTCGATCGACTGGCCTTCGGCGAGCGTCACAACAGCCTTCTTCACGTCCTTCTGCTTGCCGACGAGACCCTTGAACCGCTTGGTCTTGCCGAGGCGCAGCAGAGTGTTGACGGCCGTAACCTTGACGCCGAAGAGCGCTTCGACGGCAGCCTTGATTTCAGGCTTCGTCGCGTTCTTGGCAACGTTGAAAACAACCTGGTTATTGTCCGAAAGCAGCGTGGACTTTTCGGTGATCGCAGGAGAAACGATCACATCATAATGGCGAAGATCCGTCACTTGAAACGCTCCTCTAGAGCTTCAACTGCAGCCTTGGACAGCACGAGCTTGCCGCGGCGCAGGATGTCGTAAACGTTGATGCCCTGAACCGGCAGAACATCGATATTCGGGATGTTCTTGGCTGCGAGCTTGAAGTTGCTGTCGAGTTCAGCGCCGCCGATGAACAGAGCGTTCGTCAGGCCGAGCGTTTCGAAAGCGCCAGCGAGTGCCTTGGTCTTGGCTTCGGTTGCGACGAGATTGTCGATGACGATCACGTCTTCAGCCTTGAACTTGGCCGACAGAGCATGACGCAGGCCGAGGGCGCGAACCTTCTTCGGCAGATCATGTTCATGGCTGCGGGCGACAGGGCCGTGAGCCTTACCACCGCCGCGGAACTGCGGAGCGCGAGCCGAATGGTGACGAGCGCGGCCCGTACCCTTCTGCTTGTACATCTTGGCGCCGGTGCGCGCCACGTCGGCGCGGCCCTTGGCCTGATGCGTGCCCTGCTGCTTCTTGGCAAGCTGCCAGCGAATGACGCGGGCGAGAATGTCCTCGCGCGGCTCGAGGCCGAAAATCGCGTCAGAAAGGGAAACCTTCCCAGCGTCTTTGCCCTCAAGGGTCTTGACGTTCAATTCCATTGGTTTGGCTCCCTTACTTCGCTGCCGACTTGACGGCGTCGCGCACGATAATCCAGGCGCCCTTGGAGCCGGGAACCGCACCCTTGACGAGGATCAGACCGCGATCTTCATCGGTCGACACCACTTCGAGGTTCTGCGTCGTTACGCGCGTCTGGCCCATGTGACCAGCCATCTTCTTGTTCTTGAACACCTTGCCGGGGTCCTGGCGAGAACCGGTCGAACCGTGCGAACGGTGCGAAACGGAAACGCCGTGCGTGGCGCGCAGACCGCCGAAGCCGTGACGCTTGATAGCGCCGGCAAAGCCCTTACCGATCGTCGTGCCGGTCACGTCGACGAGCTGGCCCGCCGTGAAGTGAGCGGCCTTGAGCTCGGTGCCGACTTCAAGCAGGTTGTCGTCCGTGACGCGGAATTCGACGAGCTTGGCCTTCGGCTCAACGCTTGCAACGGCGAAATGACCGCGCAGGGCCTTCGTCGTGTTCTTGACTTTCGCCTGGCCGGCACCGAGCTGTACTGCGGTGTAGCCATTCTTTTCAACTGTGCGCTGGGCCACGACCTGGCAGCCATCCAAACGCAATACGGTTACCGGGACATGCTCGCCGGCGTCGTTATAGACGCGGGTCATTCCCACCTTCTGTGCAATCACACCTGAACGCATCGGTTCAATCCTTCTCACTCAGCTCGAGAACCAGGTCTCAGAGCTTGATCTCAACATCGACACCGGCGGCGAGATCGAGCTTCATCAGCGCGTCTACCGTCTGCGGGGTCGGGTCAACGATGTCGAGGAGGCGCTTGTGCGTGCGCATCTCGAACTGCTCGCGGCTCTTCTTGTCGATGTGCGGGGACCGGTTAACCGTGAACTTCTCGATACGGGTCGGAAGCGGAACGGGGCCCCGGACGCTAGCACCGGTGCGCTTCGCCGTCGACACGATCTCGCGCGTGGAAGCATCGAGAATCCGGTGATCGAACGCCTTCAGGCGAATGCGGATATTTTGGCCGTTCATTCGACGTTATCCTTGTGTTTTGTTATCTCGCGTGCCTTTCAAAAAAAGGGCACGGATTGTTCTTTTTCCTAAGGCGGACCACCGGTTTCAAAGATCGAGAGGGACGCCGGCTACGGCATCCCCATCCACTCTGTCAGACCTTCCGGTCCACCTTATTGTTAATTTCATCAGCTGCTTCGTAATCCGAAGCAGAGTGCAAATCGCGCTCGCGCGCCATTTGCAACATTTCCATGTCATAAGCAAGCGGCAACAGCCGCTTGCTTCATATTATTGTCATCGAATCGGCCAAGCGGATGGAATGGCCGCCTTCGAATTACTCGACGATGGAAGCG
>UBYA01000039.1 GCA_900469615.1 Hyphomicrobiales bacterium
GGTGGAGGCGGCGGCGGATGGTAAATTCGCCGTTTGCCTTGGTGACTTTTGCCGCCGAGCTTGCTAAGTCCGCCCGGATCATTTCTGCCTCAACGTAAAGACAGCTCCCCATGCCCGATCTCCTTCTCGAACTCCGCTCCGAGGAAATTCCCGCCCGTATGCAGCGCAAGGCTGCCGGCGACCTGAAGAAGCTGGTGACCGATGCCCTGGTCGAAGCGGGTCTCTCCTATGAGGGGGCCAGGGAATATTGGACGCCGCGGCGCCTGACGCTCGACATTCGCGGCCTGACGGCGCGTTCGGCCGATGTGCGCGAGGAACGCAAGGGTCCTCGCACCGATGCCAACGAGAAGGCGATCGAGGGCTTCCTGCGTGGCGCCGGCCTTTCCTCTATTTCCGAAGCGCAGGTGCAGAGCGACCCGAAGAAGGGTGATTTCTACGTTGCGATCATTTCCAAGCCCGGCCGTGCGGCAGAGGAAATCGTCGCGGGCGTGATGCCCGACATTATAAAAAACTTCCCCTGGCCGAAATCCATGCGCTGGGGCAAGGCATCGGCAAGGCCCGGTTCGCTGCGCTGGGTGCGCCCGCTGCAGTCGATCGTCTGCACCTTCGGCACCGAGCATGAAGAAACCGCGGTCATTCCCTTCGAGATCGACGGCATCGTCGCCTCGAACGTGACCTACGGCCATCGCTTCCATGCGCCCGAGGCGATCACGGTCAAGCGTTTCGATGATTATGTCTCCAGCCTGGAGAAGGCCAAGGTCATCCTCGATGCCGAGCGCCGCAAGGACATCATCCTGCATGATGCCCGCGACGTCGCTTTCGCCAACGGCCTGGAACTGGTCGAAGACGAGGGCCTGCTGGAGGAAGTCTCCGGCCTCGTCGAGTGGCCGCAGGTGCTGATGGGCTCCTTCGAGGAAGACTATCTGTCGATCCCGCCGGAGATCATTCGTCTGACGATCAAGACCAACCAGAAGTGTTTCGTCACCCGCCCGCAGGCGGGCGAGACGCTGTCCAACCGCTTCATTCTCGTCGCCAATATCCAGGCGACCGATGGCGGCAAGGAAATCATCCACGGCAACGGCAAGGTCGTGCGCGCTCGCCTGTCAGACGCGCTGCACTTCTGGAAGCGCGACCAGGGCGATCTGCCCGATCTCGAAACGCTGGAAGCTTCGGCGAAAAAGTTCGGCCTCGATCTGAAGAAGCCGCTCGATCAGCGCATGGCGAAGCTCGACGCGCTGAACGTCACCTTTCATGCCAAGCTCGGCAGCCAGGGCGAACGCGTTGCCCGCATCCGTGCGCTGGCCGCCGACCTCGCCAGGATCACCGGCGCCGATGCCGCTCTGGTCGACCGCGCCGTCGTGCTCGCCAAGGCCGACCTGCGCACCGAAGCTGTCGGCGAATTCCCCGAGCTGCAGGGCGTCATGGGCCGCAAATACGCATCGCTGCAGGGCGAGAACGCCTCCGTCGCGACCGCGATCGAAGATCACTACAAGCCGCAAGGCCCGTCCGACCGCGTTCCCGAGGACAAGGTTGCGATCACAGTCGCGCTCGCTGACAAACTCGATACGCTCGTCGGCTTTTGGAAGATCGACGAAAAGCCGACAGGCTCGAAAGACCCTTACGCGCTGCGCCGCGCCGCCCTCGGCGTCGTCCGTATCCTGCTGGAGCGGGGCGTGCGCCTGCCGCTGCTGGCAACGACCAAGGATGCCGATCTGCTGGCCTTCTTCCATGATCGCCTCAAGGTCTACCTGCGCGATCTCGGCGCCCGCCACGACCTGATCGACGCGGTGCTGACGCCGGAGACCGACGATCTGCTGATGATCGCCCGCCGCGTCGAGGCGCTGACCGCCTTCATCACCTCCGAGGACGGCAAGAACCTGCTCGCCGGCACCAAGCGCGCCACCCAGCTTCTGGCCGCCGAAGAGAAGAAGGGCACGGTCGTCGCCGACAGCGTTTCGGAAGCGCTGCTGAAGCTCGACGCGGAAAAGGATCTCTTTGCCGCCGTCAAGGCAGCCTCCGCCGAAGCCTCCGATGCGATCGCCAAGGAAGATTTCCGTTCCGCCATGGCAGCCCTTTCCAAGCTGCGCGCGCCCGTCGACCGCTTCTTCGAGGACGTCCTCGTCAACGATGAAGACGCCGCCATCCGCGCCAATCGCCTGGCACTGCTGCGCCTGATCCGCGAGGCAACCGGCACCGTCGCCGATTTCTCGAAGATCGCGGGATAAGGCTTGGGGGGCGATGACCGGAAAGATCCTCGTCAGCGCCTGCCTCATGGGTCATGCCGTCCGTTATGACGGCCGTTCCAAGCCGCTCATCCATCCGGCGATCGATCGCTGGCGCGAGGAGGGGCGGCTGGTGACGATCTGTCCGGAAATGTCCGCGGGCATGGCTGTGCCGAGGCCGCCAGCCGAAATTGAGGGCGGAGCCACCGGCGAGGACGTGCTTGCCGGCATCGCGCGGGTGATAGAGCGCGCTGGCGGCGACGTCACGGCGGAATTTCTTCAGGCGGCGGAAAATGCACTGGCGCTCGCAGAGGAAACCGGCTGTCGTTATGCCTTGCTGATCGACGGCAGCCCATCCTGCGGCTCGGGCTTTATCTATGACGGCTCATTCTCCGGCACTCGGAACACCGGCCATGGCGTCACGGCGGCGCTGTTGCAGCAGGCCGGCATCGAGGTTTACTCAGATCGTGAGATCGAGAAACTGGTCGAGCGGCTGAAAACCGCAGACTGAAGCAGCCAATCGCAGCTCAAAAGAAAACCGCCGGACGCAAGCCCGGCGGTTTCTCATTTGTGACTTATCCCGCTCAGGCAGCGCGGCGGTGGTCCATGACCGAGCGGCCCTCGTTGACGCGGAAGCCGCGGATGAGGGCGAGAAGATCTTCCGTGTCGGCGGCGAGCGTCTCGGCCGATGCGGTGGTCTCTTCGGCCATGGCCGCATTCTGCTGCGTGGCGGCGTCGAGCTGGTTCATCGAGGACGAGATCGAGCGCAGCGTCGTATCCTGTTCGGAGGCGCTGTGGGCGATCTTCGAGACGATTTCGTTGGCGGCCTTGATCTGGTCGGAGATGCGCTTCAGCGCTTCGCCTGCCTCGCCGACGAGGCGGACGCCCTGGTCGACCTGGCCGGAGGAACGGGCGATCTGGTCCTTGATCTCCTTGGCGGCGGCCGCCGAGCGCTGGGCGAGCTCGCGCACTTCCTGGGCGACGACGGCAAAACCCTTGCCGGATTCGCCCGCCCGCGCCGCCTCGACGCCGGCATTGAGCGCCAGAAGGTTCGTCTGGAACGCGATCTCGTCGATGACCCCGATGATCTTGCCGATTTCCGCGGAAGATTTCTCGATGCCGCTCATCGCTTCGATTGCCTGGGCCACAACCGCATCGCTGCGCGATGCTTCGGCGCTGACGGCGTGAACGCGCTTGCTGGCTTCACCGGCGCCTTCCGCCGTCTGGCGAACGGCGACGGTGAGTTCGTCGAGCGCAGCCGATGTCTCTTCCAGGCTGGCCGCCTGGCGCTCGGTGCGCTGCGACAGCTCGTTGGAGGCGCGACGGATCTCTTCCTTGCTGAGGCCGATGTCGTTGCCCTTGGCATTGACGCGGCCCATGGCTGCCTCGAGATGCGACAGCGCCTCGTTGAAGTTGTTGCGCAGGCCGGAATAGCTGGCGCCGAGGTCGCCGCAACGTACGGTGAGGTCGCCGCGAGCGAGCTCTTCGAGCGCCCGGCCGATGGCGGAGACGACACGCGCCTGTTCGCGCGCTTCGTCCTGCTGCTGGCGCAGGTTCTGTTCGCGCTCGCTGCTGATTTCGAGTTCCTGCGCCGCCTGACGGTCTGCCAGCATGTGTCGTTCGCGGACCTTTTCCTGCAGCGCCTGCGTCGCCTTGGCCATCAGGCCGATTTCGTTGCGCATTTCCGCATGCGGGATGGTCATCTTCACGTCCTCGTCGGCCACGGCCTTGAGGGCGGCGTGGACGTCAGCGAGCGGCCGCGTGATGCCGCGGATGAAGTAGAGAGCGGCACCGATGCCGATAACGAAGACAAGGCCGCAGATCAGCAGCGCGTGCCACATCGTCGTGTTGATCTGCTCCTGCAGGTCGTCCATGTAGACGCCGCAGCCGAGCACGATCTGCCAGGGCTCGAAGGCGGCCGAATAGCTGCCCTTCAGGAAAGCGTCGCTGTCGGGGTGGCCGGGCTTGCTCCAGTAATAAATGGTGCGGCCGCCGCCCTTGATGCCCTTTTCCACCATTTCCTTGCTGAAATAGGTGCCGTTCTTGTCGACCTGCGAGGACATGTCCTTGCCGATATTGACCGGGCTCGGGTGAATGCGCTGCACGACGTTGTAATCGAAGCCGAAAATATAGCCTGCTGGCGCGAAGCTGACATGCGAAAGGATCTTGAATGCCTCGGCCTGGGCGGCCTCATGCGTCATTTCACCGGATTTTTCGCGCTGATAATACTGGTCCAGAATGGAGATGCCGGATTCGACCTGCGTGCGCAGCATGTCGAAACGGTCGTCGTAAATGGAATCGGCTTGCGACCGGATCTGGAAATAGGTGGCCACCGCAAAGGCGGCCATCAGGACGCCGAGCAGGGCAAATAGTTGATGCGCAATCTTGAGATTCTTCATGATGCCTCCCACAGGTAAATGAATACCGGTGCGGTATCCTACCGCCTGTGCGATCGCCTGAGAGATTCTCAATACGCTTGCCGCTGCTCGATTGACATGCTGCTGCCCGGTGGGGGTAAAATCACCATTTATGTCTAAAAAAGCTTTAATTGCAGGGGTTTGGTTGTATCTCGCAAGGCTTGAAACCGGAGATATGGTACATCGGTGTGAATAATACTCTCTCAAGCCTATGGAAAGCTTGAGGACTTCTGGAAATTCATGAAATCTAATTTAGATGTGTTTTATCTAGGTTGAAAGCACGGCGCTCAGCCATGCTCTTCGCACGACGGGCGAAAGACTGTCTCGATGCGGAAAAGACGCGGCGCTATTGGCGGAGCTGGAAACCGGAAATGTCGAGCGGCGCGGGCTCGCGTGCGGCGGAGAGGTTCGACAAGGCTGCGGTCTTTGCCGCAACGTCTATGCCATCGGTTGGCTCGCCGGCGGCCGACAGGGCTTCCGGCGTCGGCTTGCTGACGAACATGACGGGGGAGCCGCCCATCCAGGCTTCAGTCCGCACGACCTTCTTTTCACCGTCGATACTGCGCACGACGATGGATTGCGTGCCCGGCGTCAAAGTCGGCACCGTGTATTCCTTTTCCGCCAGCTTGGGCTTGAGAGGCGGGCAGTTGGTGCATGACTTGTCGACGATGCTCCCCTTGCCGCCGATCATCGTGCCATCGACAGGCTGGATCGACGAGGCCATGGCAGAGCCGCCGGCCAGTACGCATGCCAAGGTCAGGAAGAAGGAACGCATAACAAACAACTCCGTCTATGGTGACGAAGACATTAGCGGGCCTTTGTTTCCATCCCGTCAGGAGATTAGGTAAAAATTTAATGGACTTGCGATTGCAGATCCGCAGCGGTGTTTACTTCTCGCGCTCGATCGCGCGCCAGCCGATGTCGTTGCGATAGAAGCCGTTTTCCCACTTTACCTTGCCGGCAAGGGCATAGGCGCGCTCTTTTGCTTCCCGCACCGTCTTGCCTGTCGCGGTGACGTTCAGCACGCGGCCGCCGGTCGCGACCAGCGCGCCGTCCTTCAGGCCTGTGCCGGCATGAAACACCTTGGCGCCTTCGCCGTCCGCCGGCAATGCGGAGATCGGCGTGTTCTTGGCATAGGAGCCGGGATAGCCTTTCGAGGCCATGACGACGGTCAGCGCCGGGTCGTCGCTCCATTCGGCCGTCACCTGGTCCAGCGTGCCGTTGGCGCAGGCGTAAAGCAGCGGCAACAGATCGCTCTTCAGCCGCATCATCAGCACCTGGCATTCGGGATCGCCGAAACGGACATTGTATTCGATGAGTTCCGGACCTTTGGCGGTGATCATCAGCCCGGCGAAGAAGACGCCGGAGAAGGGATGGCCGCTTTCCGCCATGCCGCGCATCGTCGGCTCGATGATCTCCTTCATGGTGCGCTCGACCATTTCCTGTGTCATGACCGGGGCGGGGGAATAGGCGCCCATGCCACCGGTATTCGGGCCGGTATCGCCGTCGCCGACGCGCTTGTGGTCCTGTGCGGTGGCGAGTGCCAGCGCATGCTTGCCGTCGCAAAGGCAGAAGAAGCTGGCCTCCTCGCCGTCGAGATAAGCCTCGATCACCACTTCCGCGCCGGCCTCGCCGAATGCGCCCTCGAAGCAGTCGTCGATCGCCGCCAGCGCTTCGTCGACGGTCATCGCAACGGTGACGCCCTTGCCGGCCGCAAGGCCATCCGCCTTCACGACGATCGGTGCGCCCTGAGCGCGGACATAGGCTTTCGCCTTCGGAGCATTGTTGAAGCGCTGGTACGCTCCGGTCGGAATATCGTAGCGGGCGCAGATGTCCTTGGTGAAGCCCTTGGACCCCTCGAGCTGGGCGGCCGCTGCGGAAGGGCCGAAGACGGCAACGCTGGCGGCGCGCAGCGTGTCGGCAATCCCGGCAACCAGCGGCGCTTCCGGGCCGACCACGACGAAGTCGATGGCCCTTTCCCTGCAGAAGGCGACGACGGCATCATGGTTGTCGATGTCGAGCGTGACCAGCGTCGCATGCCCGGCAATACCGGGATTGCCCGGCGCCGCAAAGAGTTCCGTCAGCTCAGGCGATTGTGCCAGTTTCCAGGCCAGCGCATGCTCGCGTCCGCCCGATCCGATCAACAGAACTCTCATGGCTTGCCCTTTCGTTGCATCTTTGCGCGGTTAAGGGGGCTTGAGCCAAAGGTCAAGCGGCAAATCCTGTGGAGGCAGGGCCTCCAACATTGCCATGCCTTTTTATGTCGCCAAAGCGGAAGCGGCTCTGCCGTCATGCCATCTCCCCGCCCGGATTGGCGTGTTTCGTGCCGAAAACGCTTCTTATGTCCCCTGGATCATGCTTATGGTCCCCTCACGATTACCAGTTTAGAGAGACACATGGCCGCCGATATCCGTTCCCTTGCCGCAACCATCGCCGCCGAGATCAACTCCCGCCCGGATCAGGCCAAGGCCGCCATCGAGCTTTTGGACGAGGGCGCGACGGTGCCCTTCATCGCCCGCTACCGTAAGGAAGTCACCGGTGGCCTCGACGATACGCAGCTTCGGACGCTGGCGGAACGCCTTGTCTATCTGCGCGAGCTGGAAGCGCGCCGCGCCGCCATCATCGAATCCATCTCCGGCCAGGGCAAGATGACCGACGAGCTGATGGCCAAGGTCGCAACGGTTGCCACCAAGTCGGAGCTGGAAGACCTGTATCTGCCCTACAAGCCCAAGCGCCGCACCCGCGCCGAGATCGCCCGGGAGCGCGGCCTCGCTCCGCTGGCCGATACCATCCTCGCCGATCGCTCCAGGGAGCCTTCCGCTCTCGCCGAAGGTTTCATCACCGCCGATGTGCCGGACGTGAAGACGGCTTTGGAAGGTGCGCGCGACATCATCGCCGAAGGCATTGCCGAAAACGCCGACCTGCTCGGCAAGCTGCGCGGCTACATGAAGACGAACGCCACGCTGAAAGCCGCCGTCGTCGACGGCAAGCAGGAGGCGGGCGCCAAGTTCTCGGATTATTTCGCTCATCAGGAGCGCTGGGCGACGGCTCCGGGCCATCGTGCGCTCGCCATGCTGCGCGGCTGGAACGAAGAGGTGCTGACGCTGAACATCGAGGTCGATACCGATGCCGTCTCGCCCAACAAGCCGGTCGAGCGGATGATCGCTGTGGCCTACGACATCGGCACGAGCCGCCCCGGCGACCGCTGGCTGACGGAGGTCGCGAGCTGGACATGGCGCGTAAAGCTCTCAATGTCGCTGTCGCTCGACCTGATGCGCGAATTGCGGGAGAGGGCGGAAGAAGAAGCGATCCATGTGTTCGCCCGCAATCTGAAGGACCTGCTGCTGGCAGCGCCCGCCGGGTCGCGCGCCACCATGGGCCTCGATCCGGGCATCCGCACCGGCGTCAAGGTTGCTGTCGTCGATGGCACCGGCAAGCTCCTGGAAACGACGACGGTCTATCCCTTCCCGCCCAGGAACGACGTGCGCGGCACGCAGGCGACCCTGGCGGCAATGGTCCGCAAGCACAAGGTCGAGCTGATCTCCATCGGCAACGGCACGGGCAGCCGCGAAACCGAGAAGCTGGTGGCCGACATGCTGGCCGAGCTACCGGCACCGAAGCCGACGAAGGTGATCGTCTCGGAAGCAGGCGCCTCCGTCTATTCCGCCTCGGAAACGGCGGCACTGGAATTCCCCGGTCTCGACGTCTCGCTGCGCGGCGCCGTCTCCATCGCCCGCCGCCTGCAGGACCCGCTGGCCGAGCTGGTGAAGATCGAGCCGAAGTCGATCGGCGTCGGCCAGTATCAGCACGATGTCGACCAGCAGAAGCTCTCCCGCTCGCTGGATGCCGTGGTCGAGGATGCGGTGAATGCCGTCGGCGTCGATCTCAATACCGCCTCCGCGCCGCTGCTTGCCCGGGTCTCCGGCCTTGGCCCGTCGATTGCCGACGCGATCGTCAAGCATCGCGATGGTGAAGGCCCGTTCGCGACGCGGCGCGACCTGCTCAAGGTCGCGCGCCTCGGCCAGCGCACTTTCGAGCAATGCGCCGGCTTCCTGCGCATTCCCAACGGCAAGGAGCCGCTCGACGCTTCCTCCGTGCACCCCGAAGCTTATGGCGTCGCCAAGAAGATCGTCGCCGCCTGCGGTCGCGACCTGCGTGCGCTGATGGGCGATACGGCTGCGCTGAAGGCCGTCGATCCCCGGCAGTTCATCGACGACAAGTTCGGTCTGCCGACCGTGCGCGACATTATCTCCGAACTGGAAAAGCCGGGTCGCGATCCGCGCCCCAGCTTCAAGACGGCTACCTTTGCGGAAGGCGTCAACGAGATCGGCGATCTCAAGCCCGGGATGCTGCTGGAAGGCACCGTGACCAATGTCGCCGCCTTTGGCGCCTTCGTCGACATAGGCGTCCATCAGGACGGTTTGGTGCATGTCTCGCAACTGGCGGACCGCTTCGTCAAGGATCCGCACGAGGTCGTGAAGGCTGGCGACGTCGTCAAGGTCAAGGTCGTGGAAGTGGATGTGAAGCGCAAGCGAATCGGTCTCTCGATGCGCAAAGATGGCAGCACTGTGGCGGCCGCATCCGGGCGCGAGTCGCGCGAGCAGGGTGGTGCGCGCAACGCTGGCGTTAAGGGAAATGCCCCTCCGAAGGCTGAACAGCGGGGTAGCTTTGGTGCCGCTCTGGCCGATGCACTCAAACGAAAATAAGGACTTAGCGGAACTTTATGCAAGAATGTCACACTCTGGCAGAGTTGTTGCCAGAGTGCCAATGACTGAGGAAAGGTGAGCTTGCCACAAGGCTCTGAGGCGCTAAAGTCTGCCTTAATGTCATGTCATAACATTCGGGGCGTCCATGGCGTCGACACTTTTTCCTCTCGTCAAGAAAATCATTCGTAAAGGTTCACTCAAGCTTACGCTCGCATCCGGCGAGACCCATGTGGTCGGCGACGGAACCGGCGAGACGGTGGCTGTCCGCTTTGCCGATCAGCAGGCGGAAGATGCCGTCGCGCGGGATCCGACGCTCAAGCTCGGTGAAATGTACATGGAGGGTCGCTTCATCCTGGAGCAGGGGGATATCTACGAATTCCTCTCGCTGGTGAAGCAGAACACCACCAATGAGATTTTCGATTTCCGCATGGCGGCGCTGCTGATCGGCCGCGTCGCCTGGCAGCAGATCAAGAGCCGTTCGCCGGTCAACCGCAACAAATACAATGTTGCGCATCACTACGACCTGTCGGCAAAGCTCTTCGATCTCTTCCTCGACGAGGACTGGCAATATTCCTGCGCCTATTTCAATCCGCCCGGCATCAGCCTTTATGAGGCGCAGGTGGCAAAGAAGCGCCATATCGCCGCAAAGCTGCTGGTCGAGCCCGGGCAGAAGGTGCTGGAAATCGGCTCCGGCTGGGGCGGCATGGCCATGTATCTTGCCGAAGCCTATCCCGGCCTCGACGTCACCGGCATTACCTTGAGCGAGGAACAGCTCAAGGTGTCGCGCGAACGAGCGGCCAAGCGCGGCCTGTCCGATCGCGTCCGCTTCGAGCTGCAGGACTATCGCTACATGACCGGCAAGAAGTTCGACCGCATCGTTTCGGTCGGCATGTTCGAGCATGTCGGCATCGGCGACTACGGCAAGTTCTTCCGCAAGGTTTCGGAGCTGATGGACGATAACGGCGTGATGCTGCTGCATTCCATCGCTCGTCCGAAGCCGAGCTATGCCACCAACGCCTTCATCGAGAAGTATATTTTCCCGGGTGGCTACATTCCCTCGATCGGCGAGACCACGCCACCGCTGGAAAAGGCCGGCTTGCTGACCCGGGACGTCGAAACCCTGCCGATGCACTACGCCTACACGCTGCGGCATTGGCGCAATCGTTTCGTGGCGCGAAAGGCCGATGCCGTCGCGCTCTACGACGAGAAGTTCTTCCGCATGTGGGAATTCTATCTGGCCGGCTCCGAAATGGGCTTCCGCTGGGACGAGCTGTTCATCATGCAGCTCCAGATCACCAAGAACCAGTTCGCCGTGCCGGACAATCGCAATTACATTGCGGAGCGCGAAGCCAAGCTCAGGGAATTCGAGGCAGGGCGCGCGCCGCTGGAGAAGGTGACGTTCTAAGAGCGATTCCGGAAAATGTGCGCTGCGGTTTTCCGTTTGGAATTGTGTGAAAACGAAAGAACAGAGCGCTTCGAAGACAAGCGGAAGCGCTCTATGCAAAGGGGCTGAGACCCCGAGTGGATTGCAGCGCCGGCAGCATGGCAACATGCGCCGGCGTTTCTCCTTCGCGGCTCAAACAGTTGGCGCGCTATCTCGGCCTATTTGACGACGCGAATCTTCATCGTGTGCTCGGCCACGCCGTTTGCCGCATTCAATCCCGTCATCCGCAGGGTGAATTGATCATTGCCGGTAAAGCCGGCATCGGGAGTATAGTAGACGACGGTGCCTTGCGCCGGCTTGCCGTTGCACATGTGCATGGGCTCGTCGTTCGGGAAATGTGCCTTGACCGTGCCATGCGTGATTTCCACTTTGCCGTGGCTGCTCGGCTTGACGACCGCGGTATAGGGATAGGACGAGAATGTGCAGTCGGGTTTCAGGAACAAAACCGATATCACCTCGGTTCGCTTGCCTGCGCGGATGCTTCCTTTCGTCTCCGTCTGCCTGGCCCCGCCGATCGGGGCGCTGACGCAGCCGGAAAGCGCCATGCCGGCGCCAAGGAGCAGACCTAAGGATATCAGGGACATGGTCTTCATTCGGTTCTCTTTTTCGAGATGGTGGCTGCGAAAATGGCGGGTGAAAGTCGATCCGCACCATTACCTGTGATTGAGTAGCCTAACCGGCTATGAAATCATCGCGACAGATCGGCGCATCTCCGGCGACGTCTGGCAGCACAACCTGAATTTGGCGTTCTTACCGGATTCTGTGCCCTTTGGTTAAGGGAGCGGTAACGTGATCCGCATAATTTGAGCCAACTCTAGGGTCGCGTGTATGGCCCTTTGTATTGCGTATCATGGAGTTGCATTGTGGTTGCAAAGTCGCGTCTTTTCGCCATCTTCGGCCTTTCCGTCGCCTATGCCGGCGTTGCCCATGCAGGGGACGGCCAGCATTTCTGGTCGGGTGACTGGTACTTAAGCGTCGGAGCGGCCGGTTTCTCCGCGCCGAAATTCGAAGGTGGCAAGCACAACAAGCTGCAATGGTCGCCCCTGGTGTCCATCGGCCGGCAGGGTCCCGGCCCGCGCTTTTCCTCGCGCAACGACAATCCGTCCTTCGCCCTGATCGAGAGCGATGCCTTCCGCATCGGCATCGTCGGCAAGTTCGTGCCGAGCCGGGACAGCAGCGACGGCCGCGAGCTGAAGGGCCTGAAGAAGGTCAAGTGGGGTGCGGAAGCCGGCGGTTTTGCCGAAGCCTATCCGACGGACTGGCTGCGCGCCCGCGTCGAGCTGCGCCAGGGCATCCGCGCTCATAGCGGCATCGTCGCGGATGCAGCGGTCGATGCCTTTACCGATATCACGCCGGAACTGCGCCTGTCGGGCGGCCCGCGCATGACCATGGCCAGCAACGATTATTTCAACACCTATTATGGCGTCAACGCGCGCGAATCGGCGGCTTCCGGCCTCAGCCGCTACAATCCGGGCGGCGGCATCAAATCCGTCGGCGTCGGCGGCGCCCTGACCTGGAAGGCCTCGGAGAACTGGACCACCAGCACCTTTCTGGAATACACGCGGCTCACCGGTCCCGCCGCCGACAGCAGCCTTGTGCGCGAGCGTGGCGACCGCAACCAGCTCCTGATCGGCGTTTCCGCCAGCTACAAGTTCAATTTCACGACGAACTGAGAAACGAGCGGGGAATCGAGAAATGAGCAGGGCTTCTGCCCTGCCGCTTGACCTTCGGCGCCGGATGTCACTACTACTCGCCTATGCAAAAGACAGGCGACATCAATGGGCGCGTCGTCGACGCGCCGTCCGGAAACTGGGTCTATCGCGTCCTGCCCCCGACGCTGTGGCCTTATGCTCAGCTCGCGCGCTGGGACAGGCCGATCGGCTGGCAGCTCCTGATGTGGCCATGCTTCTGGTCGGTCGCGCTTGCGGCCAATGCCTCCGTTGCCATGGGTTACGGCTCGCCGGGTTTCGTGGTGATCTACCACCTCGTCCTTTACTTCGTCGGCGCGGTTGCCATGCGCGGCGCCGGCTGCACCTATAACGATCTGGTCGATCACGAGATCGATATGTCCGTGGCGCGCACGCGCTCGCGCCCCCTGCCGTCCGGCCGCGTCACGCGCAAGCAAGCCAAAACCTTCATCGCGCTGCAGGCGCTGGTCGGGCTTCTGGTGCTGCTGCAATTCAACTGGTTTGCCGTCGTCCTCGGCGTCCTGTCGCTGGCCATCGTCGCGCTCTATCCCTTTGCGAAGCGCTTTACCGACTGGCCGCAATTCTTCCTCGGGCTGGCCTTCTCCTGGGGCGCCCTGATGGGCTGGGCAGGGCTCTTCGGCAGCCTGTCGCTTGCCCCGATCGTGCTCTATGTCGCCTCCATCCTCTGGACGATCGGCTACGATACGATCTACGCGCATCAGGACAAGGAAGACGACGAGCTGATCGGCGTGCGCTCGACCGCCCGGCTTTTCGGCGATCAGACGCGCCTCTGGCTGATCGGGCTTTACGGGGCGGCGCTGCTTTTGATGCTGGTGTCGTTTGCGCTCGCCGGAACGAGCTGGCTCGCCTATATCGGCCTGATCGTCGCCGGCGGCATGTTCGCCTACCAGATCGCCGTGCTCGACATCAACGATGGCGAGCAGTGCCTTGCGCTGTTCAAATCGAACAACCGGGTCGGGCTGATCATCTTTGCCGGCCTCTTCCTGTCGTTCCTGTTCCTCGTTCCCTAAGGGAGGGGAGGGCCGTCTGCGGTTCTCAAGGAGACGTCATGGCCTGTGACATTCGTCCGGCTTCGGAAACGGACGCCGACGCGATCAGCGACGTGATTATTTCAGCGCTCCGTCAAACCAATTCGAGCGACTATCCTGCGCATATCATCGATCGCGTTGCCGAAAATTTTTGTCCCGCGGCGGTACGCGAGCTGCTGGGCAGACGCATTGTTTTCGTCGCGGTCGATGGCGGACGCATCGTCGGCACGGCCAGCCTCGACGGCGCCGTCGTGCGTACGGTGTTCGTCGCTCCCACGGCACAAGGGCGCGGCATCGGCGCCGGCCTCATGGCGGCAGTCGAGCGGGCGGCTGCGGCCGGTGGCATCGCCGCCTTAACCGTGCCGTCGTCCATCACGGCGCGGGGCTTCTATGAAAAGCTCGGCTTCGACGAGCTCGGAGACAGATTCCACGGCGACGAACGAACGATCATCATGCGGCGTTGGCTGAAAACATGAAACATCGGCCGCAGGATTGCATCTCCCGCGGCCGATCGTTCAGGGTAGCCGCTTGCGAGCCAGCCCGGCTCAGCGCCTTGCGATGATTTCGCGGCCCGCGATCTTCATCTTGACGCCCAGCTTGCCGGTGGAGCGGCGCACGAGGAAGCGCGGGCGGCGGTCGGCGAAGTAGGAGTGGCGGCGGCGCGGCTGGCTGTCCTGCGAGCGGACGCCGCCGAGATGCTCTTCGAGCGGACGGGCGACGCCGTCTGCCTCGATCATCAGCATGGGGATGCGGAAGGCTTCCGACCAGGAGCGCCAGTCGGCGGCGATGTCGCTGAGGTCGTGAGCGACGAGAAGGGGAATGCAGAGATCCGGATCGGAGTGATGCAGCTCCAGAGTGACGGTCACTTCGCCGTCGCCATGGTCGATGGCGCGGGCGGCGACGCCCTGGAAGGCTCGTTTCGGCAAGGCGACGGACAGCGGCAGGCCGCTGGACGGCAGGATCTTGCGCAGCACGGCGCCGCGCTCGTCGATCGTAATGGTGACATCACCCGCGGCACCCCGCATGGCGTAGCTGACCTGTTGCGGGAAGCGCGCCGGATCGAGCCGCAGTGTGGTTCCAGCCCAATCGGGCTTCAGGACGGTATTAGTCATCGATTTCTCTACCCTTGCTTTACCTGAGAGCCGGTTGTTCCGGTCTTCTCTCGGAGAACTTCTGTCCTCTCGTTGTCAGGCAGATTAGGCGGCGTCCCTTCCAGACAGCTTAAAAATCGAGGTTAAGAAAACTTTGCGTCCTCAAATGGTTAGCAAAATCGAATGTGTCAGGGTTTCCATAAGATGAACACACGGCAGGGCGGTGTGCCAATGGGATGCAAGCAAAAGGCGAGTGTATGTAAGTCTCGGGTAAGGTTTGTATGAAATAATGAAAGCCAGATTCGCCTCCTTTATTAGAGATCTATTGGGATTCTGCTGATGATTTCCACCTATCTTGGTTATACCGTCGCAACCAGAGATATGGCGACCTCGCTCAACCAGGTGGCGTCACAGGCGCAAAGCAAGCGTTTGATCGACTATTACAACGCCAATATAGGCAAAGTAACCAATGTCGATGACTTCCTGAATGACTATCAGCTATACAGTTATGCCATGGAAGCCTACGGGCTTTCGGACATGACCTACGCCAAGGCCTTTATGAAACAGGTCTTGACCAGCGACCTCAGCGACTCCAGCAGTTTTGCCAATAAGCTCACGGATTCGCGCTACAAGGAGTTCGCCGCGGCGTTCAATTTCGGAACGGGCACGACCAGTACGGCACAAACAAGCGCGCAGGAAGACGATCTCATCGGGCTCTATCAGCAATCCTTTACAAATGAGGAGACGGCTGCCGCGACCGAGACGAGCTATTACAGCCAGAATATAAGCTCCGTGAAGACGGTCGACGATCTCCTCGGCAACACGCGCCTGCGTAATTATATGCTGCAGGCCTATGGCATCGATCCGACCTACGTGTCGAATTCGGCCCTGAAGCAGATGCTGACGAGCGATCCGAACGACCCCGACAGCTACGTCAATCAGAATGGCAGCGCCGCCGACAAGGCCATGGTGGCGGAGTTCAATTTCAATGCCGACGGCACGGCCAAGACGTCGACGCCGGACAGCGATACCGCCTATTACGAGGCCAATATCGGCAAGATCACCTCGGTCGGTCAGCTGACATCCAATCCGCAGCTGTTCCAGTACGTCAAGACGGCGTTCAATATTCCGTCCTACATCACCGCAAGCCAGTTCAACGCTTCCGCCATGGATGCCGGCACGGCGAGTTCGAACGGGCTGACGGCCGTGATGGCGCAATTCAATTTCCAGAGCGACGGCACGGTCGCCTCGGGCTCGCAGGCACAGACCTCGGACCAGATGAGCGCGACCACGGCGGCCTATGCGGCGAACTATCCCGGAGGGCCGCAGACCCTCGGCCAGCAGGCAGATGTGATGAGCGCCTACAACTCCACCGTTCCCTCGTTCACCACGAGCGTCGGCGCGACGGACAACGACCTCTACTACAAGAACCACATCGGTTCCATCACGTCGGTCGACCAGCTGACGTCGGACTCGCGCCTGTTCGATTATATCAAGACGGCCTATGGCATCGACCCGACGACACCCGCCGTCGTCTTCAAGAACGCCTTCGCCGATTCAACGACCGCCGCCATCTTCGGCCTGACGAACGTCGTTTCGCAATTCAATTTCCAGTCTGACGGCACTCTGGCCTCCGGCCAGACGGCACAGTCCGACGATGAGATCGCCACGGCCTCCACGAGCTACATGAGCAATTACCAGTCGTCGCAGTCGACGTTGACCACCGATGCCGTCAACAACTACAAGAATCGCCTCGCCGACGTGAAGACCATCAAGGATTTCTTCACCAGCAACACGGCCGATAGCGACAGCAGCAACGACAGCATGCCGGAGCTCTACCAGATGGCGCTGCGCGCCTATGGCATCGGCACGAACGAGGTCACGAAAACTCAGCTCACCAAGATCCTCGAAAGCGATCCCTACGATCCGAAGAGCTATGTCAGCTCGCTCAAGGACTCCCGCTTCACCGAACTTGCCAAAGCGTTCAATTTCGACAGCGACGGCAATCTCAAGGCCCCGGTCCAGTCCCTGTCGCAGACGCAGATCAACAGCTATATCTCGCAATATTCCAGCCGCAGCACCGTCGGGCTGACGGGCGCCGAGCTGACCAAGGCGACCAGCGACGCCAAGGATGCCGGCACCTACTTTGCGACCAATATCGTCAACGTAACCAGCGTTACGGATCTGCTGGCCGATAGCAAGCTGACGAACTTCATCCTGACGGCCAACGGCATCGATCCGAAAAGCGTCGATACCGCGACGTTGAAGAAGGCCTTCGCATCGGACCCCTCCGATTCGAAGAGCTTCATCAACACGACAGACGGCGCCAAGTTCAAGAGCATTGTCGAAGCGTTCAATTTCGATACCGACGGAAACCTGACCGATACCAAGCTCGGCACGGCGCAAAACCAGGGCGCGCTTTCAGCGACCAACGATCTCTATCTGCATCAGACGCTGGAGGATCAGGAGGGAGACACCAACCCCGGCGTGCGGTTGGCGCTCTATTTCCAGCGCAAGGCGCCCGATATCAACTCGATCTACGATATCATGGGCGATTCGGCGCTCTACGAGGTGATCACCACCACCTATAGCCTGCCGAGCTCGATCTCCAATATGGATGTCGATACGCAGGCAAAGATGCTGGGCAATTTCGTCAATGTGAGCGACCTGCAGGACCCGGATAAGGTCAACAAGCTGCTGCAGCGATTCTCGGCGATGTACGATATGGAGAACAACACGACCTCCTCGACATCGCCCGCGCTTTCGATTCTCACCGGCTCTTCTTCCAGCGTCGGCATCAGTGCGGACACGCTGCTTTCCATCGCCCAGCTGTCGTCGTCGAAGTAGCGGACTCTACAAAAAATCTAACCTGTCCTCCTGCCGGCCTCCGCATGGCGGATATGCCTGCATCTGCTTGTTTCTGCGGGGTTTCCGGGAACAGGGGGATGCGCTCGGCGCATGCGGAACGGCTGCTTTCCACAACGGCAGGAAGGAACTTCTTAACCATCCTTGCCCTATTCGATTTGAGAAGCCATCGGCAATATCAATGACTGGGTTGCAGGTCTCATGCGTCTTTCCCGAACGACACTTTCGAATGCCCAACAAGGCGTCCAGCCGGAGGGTGATCTCGACCCCGAACAGGCGGCAGAAGAGGCCCGCCGGGCCGAGCAGATCGCTGCTCGCCGCGCGTTTCTGGAAGAGAAGATTCGCAATGCCCGCGAAGCCAAGCGCAAGGCGGAAGAGCAGCGTCGCGCAGACGAAAGGCGAGCTGCCGAAGAGCTGAGGCAGCGCACCGCCGCAGCACCTCCGCCGGTTGTGGAGGCACTGCAGGCGACCGCTGCCGCAAGCGAGCAGGAAATGCCCGTTCTGCCGCAGGGAATTTCCGCGGAAGATCTCGCATCGCCCGGCTGGCAGAACGCCTTCCTGATGGGCCCGAACGTGCGCTTCACCCGCACGCGCGAAAACGAGATCATCAGCCGTCGTCCACCCGCCGAGCCGAAGCCCGAGATTCGGCCGGCGACCGCCGCACACGCTGCAATGCGGGTGATGGAGCCGCCTGTGGTCGAAGCATCCGCGGCCACCGCCGCAACGCCGGCCCCGGCGCCAGCTGAGGCCATCGCCGTCCCGCCCGCGCCCGCGCGGCAGGAGGAGTTCCATCTGCCGCCGCTCGAGGACATGCCGCTGGTGGTGGAAAGCTACATACCGACAGTAATTCAGAAATCTCCGGCAACCGCGCCGGACGCATTGGAGATGACCGTTATCGCTACCGCATTTTCGAAGGCTCCCGCGATCGCGCTGGATGCTTCCCCTGTTCAGTCAAGTGTTCCTCAGTCCGTAGCCGCGCCTGTGGTCGAGTCGCGTCTTGCCCATCTTTCCGATTTCGCCTTCTGGGATGCGATGCCGTTCGAAGGCGAGTTCGTTTCCGCCCTCAAGGGGGAGCCGAAGCATATCGCGGTGCCGTCCGTGCCTGAAGTCGATCCCGAAGCGATCATTGCGAAGTTTCGTGTCGTCGAGTGCCGCCGTCCGGCTGCAGCCCTCGCGGCGCAGCCCGTTGTCGAGCCGTCTCCGGCAGCCGAAATCGCCGCGCCTGCCGAAACCGTTTCCAGCCTGCCGGCGGCAGATATCAGCACCCCGGCCATGGACGAGCTTGCAGCACTGGAGGCCGCCGTTCTCGCTCCTGTCGTGGAGGCGCTGCCCGCGCTTATCGAAGCACCTGCGGCCGAGCCGCAGCCGCTGACGGAACCGGCCGCGACATTCGTGCCGCCTGCTTTCGTAACCGCCGTTTATGGAGCCGAAGCAGCGCCGGCTGCCGAAACTCGTCCCGCGCCGGTCATGGTCGTCGCCCCGATGCCGACGAAGGTTGCTGCCCCGGTTCCAGCCGAACCGATCGTCAAGGCAGCACCGACGATTCCCGCCGTGGAAGCCGCGGCCCAGCGCCTGATCGATGCACCGCCCTCGCGGATTTCGCCGCGCCGGCCCGCCTCCCTGACGCCGCCCGAGTGGCGCCCGATCGCCGTCACGGCTGATGGGGAATACGAATTTCCGCCGCGCGAATTGCTGCAGGAGCCCGTCGCCCGTTCCGGCGTGATCATGACGCAGGAGACGCTGGAGCAGAATGCCGGCCTGCTGGAAAGCGTGCTGGAGGACTTCGGCGTCAAGGGCGAGATCATTCATGTCCGTCCCGGCCCGGTCGTCACGCTTTATGAATTCGAGCCGGCGCCCGGCGTCAAATCCTCGCGCGTCATCAACCTTGCCGACGATATCGCCCGCTCGATGTCGGCCCTGTCGGCCCGCGTCGCCGTCGTTCCCGGCCGCAACGTCATCGGCATCGAACTGCCGAACGTCAATCGCGAGACCGTCTACTTCCGCGAGATGATCGATTCGCCCGATTTCGAGAAGAGCGGCTACAAGCTCGCGCTCGGCCTCGGCAAGACCATCGGCGGCGAACCGGTTATCGCCGAACTCGCCAAGATGCCGCATCTGCTCGTCGCCGGCACCACCGGCTCGGGCAAGTCCGTCGCCATCAACACGATGATCCTGTCGCTGCTCTATCGCATGACGCCGGAACAGTGCCGCCTCATCATGGTCGATCCGAAGATGCTGGAACTCTCCGTCTATGACGGTATTCCGCACCTCCTGACCCCCGTCGTCACCGATCCCAAGAAGGCCGTGATGGCGCTGAAGTGGGCGGTGCGCGAGATGGAGGATCGCTACAAGAAGATGTCGCGCCTCGGCGTGCGCAACATCGACGGCTACAACAGCCGCGTCGCCTCCGCCAAGGAAAAGGGCGAGACGATCCACGTCATGGTCCAGACCGGCTTCGACAAGGGCACCGGTGCCCCGATCGAGGAAAGCCAGGAAATGGACCTGACGCCGATGCCCTATATCGTCGTCATCGTCGACGAAATGGCCGACCTGATGATGGTCGCCGGCAAGGAGATCGAAGGCGCGATCCAGCGGCTGGCGCAGATGGCGCGCGCCGCCGGCATCCATCTCATCATGGCGACGCAGCGCCCCTCGGTCGACGTCATCACCGGCACGATCAAGGCGAACTTCCCGACGCGCATCTCCTTCCAGGTGACGTCGAAGATCGACAGCCGCACCATCCTCGGCGAGCAGGGCGCCGAACAGCTCCTCGGCCAGGGCGACATGCTGCACATGGCCGGTGGCGGCCGCATTTCCCGCGTTCACGGCCCCTTCGTTTCCGACGAGGAAGTCGAAAAGGTCGTCGCTCATCTGAAGCTGCAGGGCCGTCCGGAATATCTCGATACGGTCACCGCCGACGAGGACGAAGAAGACGAGGAAGAAGATACGGCTGTCTTCGACAAGGGCGCGATTGCCTCGGAAGATGGCGACGATCTCTACGAACAGGCGATCAAGGTGGTCATGCGCGACAAGAAGTGCTCGACCTCCTACATCCAGCGCCGCCTCGGCATCGGCTACAACCGCGCCGCATCGCTCGTCGAACGCATGGAAAAGGACGGTCTGGTCGGCCCCGCCAACCATGTCGGCAAGCGCGAAATCATCACCGGCAACCGCAATGGCGGCGGCAATTCGGGTAATGACGACTTCGAGTGATCGCGCAGGGGGATGACGCGGGCTACAGTTATCGCGGAGAGCACGCACCCCCTCCGGCTTTTCGGGACACCTCCCCACAAGGGGAGATTGGTAACTTGCAGTATCTAATCGCCGCAAATGAATATTCCGCCCGCAGAAACCAAAGCGCAGTGATTTAGAGAGGCGGTACCGCGCACTCCCAACGATCTCCCCCCTTGTGGGGGAGATGTCCCGAAAGGGACAGAGGGGGCCAGAGGCTCCGCATATTCAGAGCCGACTTCTCGTTGTATCAGGTCGATCCCATTTTCAGACACGCTCGAGCCTGATGTGCGGCATCGGCGGCAACTCGACCTGGATGGCGTCGTCAGGCTGCACGAGGCCGCCCTGCAGGACGATGCCCATGATGCCGGCCTTGCGGACCAGACCGCCATCGGCATCGCGATCGAGCACGGCATGCAGCAGGCCCTTTTGAAAATCGTCGATCTGCTTGCAGGGATTGCGTAGGCCCGTCACCTCGACAATTGCTTCCACGCCGATATGCAGGCGGGTGCCTCGGGGCAGCGAAAGCAGATCGATGCCTCGGGTCGAGATGTTTTCGCCCATGTCGCCCGGCGCGACGGAAAATCCCTTTCCGGCCAGCTCCTCGAACAGTTCCTCGTGGATGATATGCACCTGGCGCAGATTGGGCTGCGTCGGATCGGCCGCGACGCGTGAGCGGTGCTTGACCGTGACGCCCATATGGGCGTCGCCTTCCACGCCAAGGCCGGTCAGCAGTCGAATGTGATCCTTGGTCTGCTTGCTGAAACCATGCACGCCGCTGCTACAGACCGACGTCACATATATGCGCTTGTCGCCCATGCCGAACCCTTCCATAAACAGTCTGGATCTCTATAAATTGGTGTATACCAATTTCACGGCGACAGAATTATGATGGACGAGACGGATCGACGGGGAGAAGGTGTAAAAACCGGTGGAGGCTGGTCGGCGGTGGCTGCCGAGTTGCGGAGCGCCATCGGTGAAGGCCGCCATGCCCCCGGCAGTCGCCTGCCGAGCGAGCGCGCCCTGTCCGAGCAGTTCGGTGTCTCCAGAGTAACGATGCGGCGCGCGATTGCCGAACTGGAGGGGGAGGGCTTGCTACGCGTGGCGCGGGGAAGCGGCGCCTATGTCCGGGCCGACATGCCCGTCCGTTTCCAGATGGGCGACAAGGTGCGCTTCAGCAAGGATCTGATCGCGACGGATGCAAACCTCACACGCAAGGTTCTTTCCGCCAGAGAAATTCCCGCGACCGCCGATCTTGCCGCGCGATTGAAACTGCAGCCGGGCGCGGCGGTGCTGGAAATGTACGTGGTCGCCCATGCCGACGAACTTCCGGTCTCGGTCGTCATGCGCAGTTGCTCGGCGAAACGTTTTGCCGGTCTGGCGGAGAAATTTACTGCAATGGGTTCGTTCACGGCGGCGCTGAAAGAGTATGGCATCATGGACTATTGGCGCCGCTCAACCGACATCACCGCGCGTATGCCCACGGAAGTCGAGGCCCGCCTGCTGCAGCAATCGCGCCTCACACCTGTCCTTGCCTATGCCGGCGAAGATATCGATGCCGATGGCACGATCGTTTCGTGCCAGATCGGCTGCTTCGCTTCCGAGCGGGTCGTCGTGACGGTCTAGGGTCAGACCTTCAAGACCTTGTCCGGATTCATGATCCCGGCCGGGTCGAAGGCCGTCTTGATCCGGCGCATCAGGTCGATCTCGATGTCCGGGCGGATGGACGCCAGCTCGTCACGCTTCAGCTGGCCGATGCCGTGCTCGGCGGAAATCGAGCCGCCATGCCGCAACACCAGCCCGTGCACGATCTCGTTGATCTCGCGCCAGCGACCGATGAACTCGGCCTTGTCGGCGCCGACGGGCTGCGAGATGTTGTAGTGGATATTGCCGTCGCCCATATGGCCGAAGGCGCAGATGCGCGCGCCCGGCATGGCGGCGACGACGGCTTTTTCAGCCTCCGCCATGAATTGCGGAATCTGCGCCACCGGCACCGAAACGTCGTGCTTGATCGAGCCGCCTTCCGGTTTCTGCGCGTCCGACATGCTCTCGCGCATGTGCCAGATGGCCTTCTGCTGCGTTTCGGAGCTGGCGATGGTCGCATCCTGGATCAGTCCGGCCTCATAGCCCTGTTCGAGCAGCGCCGACATCATCCGTTCGGCCGTTTCGGCCGAATCGGAGGTCGAGATGTCGATCAGCACATACCAGGGATGCGCCGTTTCCAGCGGGTCGCGCACGCCCGGAATATGCCGGGTGGTGAATTCGACGCCGATGCGCGGCATCAGCTCGAAGCCGGTCAGCGCCGTGCCGCAGAGACTCGAGGCGTTCTTGAACAGGGTCAGCGCGTCGTCTACCGATTGCAGCCCGGCAAAGGCCACCTGATGGCCGAGCGGCTGCGGAAAAAGCTTCAGCACCGCGCCGGTGATGACGCCGAGCGTGCCTTCGGCGCCGATGAAGAGATCGCGCAGATCGTAGCCGGTATTGTCCTTCTTCAGGCGGCGCAGGCCATTCCAGATCTCGCCCGTCGGCAGCACGACTTCGAGGCCGAGGCAGAGCTGGCGCATGTTGCCATAGGCGAGAACGGCGGTGCCGCCGGCATTGGTGGAAAGATTGCCGGCAATGCGGCAGGAGCCTTCGGAGCCGAGCGAAAGCGGAAACATGCGTCCATGCTCGGCCGCCGCCTTGTGAACATCCGCCAGGATGCAGCCGCCGTCGACAACAATCGTATTGCCGATGGGATCGATATCGCGGATGCGGTTCATGCGCTCCAGCGAGAGGATGATGTCGGAACCGCCCTCGCGCGGCGTCTGGCCGCCGACAAGGCCGGTATTGCCGGTTTGGGGAACGATCGCCGCGCCTGTCTCGCTGGCGAGCTTGAGGATTGCCGATACCTCTTCCACCGAGCCGGGCTTCAGCAGCATGGGCGAAGCGCCGTGATAGAGGCCTCTATTTTCCACAAGATGCGGTGCGATCTCCGCGGGGTCTCGCACCGCATGTTTTTCGCCGACGATGGCGGCGAAGCGATCGAGAAGGTCGGAAGAGGGGGCGGAGCTGCTCATGGCGTGTCCTTTGCCTGATGGTGTCGGGCTGATTTATTCTCTGGGCGCGGCCGCGCGACGCAGCCGGTCGTTGATGGCCTCGCCGAGGCCCTCGTCGGGAATATGCGAAAAGGCGATGGTCGCTGCACCGGTGGCATCGGCGCGTTTCATGAAATCGAAGAGGTTTGCGGCGGCTTCGGAAAGATCGCCGGCGAGGCTTAAGTCCAGAACCGCAACGGCATTTGCCAAGCCAGCGATGTCGGGCGTCCCGAAGCGGATTAGCGCCTCGTTTGCGGAAACCTCCGTCGCGTCGAGCCGCACCGCCGCTCCCGGCGCATAATGCGAGGCCATCATGCCGGGCGCCTCGATGGCCGCCGAGGCCTTCTTTTTGCGCTTCAGTTTCTTGCCGGCCACGCGCTCGATCTCGCTTGCCGCGAGACCGCCCGGCCGCAAGAGGCGCAGCTCGCCATCCTCGACCTTGACAATGGTCGATTCCACGCCGACGACCGAAGCGCCGGCATCGAGGATCAGGGTAATCCGCTCCCCGAGATCGTCATCGACATGGTCGGCGCTGGTGGCGCTGATCTTGCCCGACGTATTGGCGCTCGGTGCGGCAAGGGGACGGTCGAAGGCGCGGATCAGTTCGCCGGCAAAGCCCTGTGGCACGCGGATGCCGACCGTGTCGAGACCCGCGGTCGCCAGCGGATGGATGCCGCTATCGGGTCTGAGCGGCAGCACCAGCGTCAGCGGGCCGGGCCAGAAGGCTTCCGCGAGCTTGCGGGAGACGGGATCGAAGACCGCGTAGCGCTCGGCCATGGCAAGATCGCTCATATGGCAGATCAGCGGATTGAAGCGTGGACGCCCCTTCGTTTCGTAGATCCGGGTAATGGCGGCGGGGTTGGTGGCGTCGGCGGCAAGGCCGTAGACTGTCTCCGTCGGCAGGCCGATCGGCAGGCCCTCCGCAAGGGTTGCCGTTGCGACGTCTATCGCGGTCTGCGGATGTTCGAGAATATCTATGTGTCGTGCCATGGCCTGCCTGCTTGCAGTTCAGGCCGTTCTTATGCCCTTCGAGTTTTCGGATCAATCGTCAAAGCTGGCGAATGATGTCGCGAAGCTGCTCGTTGCGGGCGCCGAGCAGGAGAACGTTGCGGATGGCGATCTGCGGATCGTGGGTGTGGAACAGCACGCCGTTGCCGCGAATGTCGCGATTGATCGTCAGCTTCTTGTCTTCCGCCGCCTTGTCCGGATGGACGGCGACGGCGAAATACATCCGCGAATATTTCAGGCTGATGTCCTCGAAGAAGTTTTCTTCCTGGCCGATACGGGCGAAGAAGTTGGCGATATAGAAGGCCCAGTTCACTTCCTGATATTGCGCGAACTGCGTGCGCGCGGCAGTGACGTGACAATAGCCGAGATGCGGCGTGTCCTTCAGCGTGTGATGAAAGATGAGCTTGGGAAAGCGAATGGATTTGTGGAAGCTGTTGAGCCGGTCATGGGTCTTTTCTCCAGCGCCCCTGAGCTTCAGCGCCGTGCGCTCGGCCACCTGTTCATGGCTGAGGTATTCCCGTTCTTCCGCCAGCCAATGCGCCCTGTTGCGGTTGATGCGGCCCGTGCGCAGGAATTCGCTGTGCCCCGTCGTCGGTGCCGCCGGCGCCGGTTCGGGGTCGGCGGGCTTCCCAGCGTCGAAATATCTGAGTTTGGCCATGCCGGATCTCGCTATAAAACTCTCTGGACGAGAGGATAGATCACAGAGCTTGAGCCGGGCTTAACCGCGCCGGCCCGCCGACCCCTCGAGGAGATGGAAGAACATGCCGGGAATTACCGATCTCACGCAGCTGCTTTCGAGCATGAAGCCTCATCTTGCCGAGGGTGAGTTCGCCTATTGCACCGTGCCGGCTTCGGCGTTGGGCGGCTACCTGTCTCTGGAGCCGATCGGGCTTTTCCGCGAGAAGGAGGGCGTGACGCTGATCCTTCCGGTGGAGATGGCGCGGCAGGCGGGGCTTCCGGCCGCTCCCGCGATGCGAATGATCACGCTCCAAGTCCACTCATCGCTGGAGGCGGTCGGCCTGACGGCGGCCTTCGCCGCGGCCCTTGGAAACGAGGGTATCAGCGCCAATGTCGTTGCCGCTTATTATCACGATCATATCTTCGTGCCGGCAGGCGATGCGGACCGCGCGATGGCCGCTCTGCTGGCGCTTTCCGCCGCCCAGCCACGCTCCTGAGCGCTGGCTGTCGAAAGGTACTGTCGCAATCAGAATAAAGCGTCATCGATGCGGTGCGGATAACGCATGCGTGCCTCTTCCCGCACGAGCGCATAAGAGGCTGAATTATCTTTCTATATTGGCGTTGTTCGCAACCGTCCGGTGGCCCCGTTTCGCCTGTCGCCAATTTCGAAGCCGATGTCGCATTGCAGCGCAGCCGCCGACCAGGCGGAGAGCTATGATGCGATCAATCTCAAGGTGTCGTCCGTAGGGAGACGAAGAATTGGGAAGCCGGTCAAAACCCGGCGCTGCCCCCGCAACGGTGGTGGAGTGAGGCATGGCGAATAAAGCCACTGGGTCTGGATCGACCTGGGAAGGTGCCATGTGGTCTTGGCGACAAGGCCGCTCCAGAGCCCGGAAACCAGCCTTGGGCACATATGATTGACTGACCGCGGCGGGCGGTCGGGACATTGCTTTCGGCCGTCTTCACGCGGTCACGCATGTCCTCCGCTCGCCTTCCGGTACTGCGCGAGGATAGGCGAATGGATATCAACAGCAATGTTCTGCGGCAATTGAAGAACCGCAGGCCGGGTTTCAGCCTGGAGCAACCCTTCTACACCGACCCGGACTACTTCAAGCTCGACATGGAGACGATCTACTATCGCGACTGGCTGTTCATCGGCCATGATTGCGAAGTGCCGCGCGCAGGCAATTACTTCACCGTCCAGATCGGCGATTATCCCGTTGTCATCGTTCGCGGCCGCGACCAGGTCATCCGCGCCTTCCACAATAGCTGTCGCCATCGCGGCTCGCGCGTCTGCACGACCGAGCGCGGCTCCTCGGCAAAGCTCGTCTGCCCCTATCACCAGTGGACCTACGAACTCGACGGCTCGCTGCTGTTCGCCCGCCAGATGGCCGAGGATTTCGACAAGAGCCAGTATTCGCTGAAGCCGGTCCATTGCGAAAGCGTCGCCGGCTATATCTTCATCTGCCTTGCAAAGAACGCACCGGATTTCGCCCCGGTCCGCGCCACGATCGAGCCCTACATGGCGCCGCATCGCATCAGCGAAGCCAAGGTTGCCTTCCAGAGCACCATCATCGAGAAGGGCAACTGGAAGCTCGTCTGGGAAAACAACCGCGAATGCTATCATTGCGCGGCCAATCATCCCGAGCTTTGCCGCACCTTCCCGGAAGCGCCGACCGTGACCGGCGTGCAGGGCGCGATGAACGATCCGGTCATCGCCGAGCACTGGCAGCGCTGCGAAGCGGCCGGCCTGCCGAGCGAATTCAGGATCTCGCCCGACGGGCAGTTCCGCACCGCGCGCATGCCGCTGATCGAAGGGGCCGAGAGCTACACCATGTCCGGCCAGAACGCCGTCAGGCGGCCGCTCTCGTCCGACGTGACGATCAACGGCATCGGCACCATGCTGTTGTTCCATTACCCGACGACATGGAACCACCTGCTCGGCGACCACGCGATTTCCTTCCGCGTCCTGCCGATCAGCGCCGAGGAAACCGCCGTCACCACGAAGTGGCTCGTTCACAAGGATGCCGTCGAAGGTGTCGACTATAATCTGGAAGAGCTGACCCACGTCTGGACCGAAACCAACGACCAGGACCGCCGTATCGTCGAGGAAAATGCCTTCGGCATCCGCTCGCCGGCCTATGAGCCCGGTCCCTATTCGGAAATCCACGAAGGCGGCGTCATGCAGTTCGTCGAATGGTACACGAATTTCATGATCAGCCGGCTGCAGGGCGACCAGACCAAGCTGTCGGCGGTTGCCTGAGCATGAACATGACCGTCCTTCCTCCACATCGCCACCTCGACCAGATGCAGCCCTGGAGCGACAGGCAGCATCTGCTCGAATGCCTCTCGGTCACACCGGAGGCGCCCGATGTCATGACCTTTACCTTCGGGTCCGACAAGGACAACTGGTTCCGCTATTTGCCGGGCCAGTTCGTGACGCTGGAACTGCCGACGGCGCCGGAACCGGTCATGCGCACCTATACGCTGTCGTCGACGCCGTCGCGGCCCTTTTCGGTGGCCGTGACGGTGAAGGCGCAGAAGGACAGCATCGGCACGCGCTGGATGTTCGAGAACCTGAAGCCCGGCATGCGGATCAAGGCTTTCGGCCCTCTTGGCGATTTCAGCCATGTCCGTCATCCCGGCGAAAAATATCTCTTCGTCTCCGCCGGCTCCGGCATCACGCCGATGATGTCGATGACCCGCTATATGTCCGACACGGCACCGCTGTCGGATATCACCTTCATCAATTGCTCGCGCGGCCCGGCCGACATCATCTTCCGCTCCGAGCTGGAATATCTCGCCCGTTTCATGCCGAACCTCAATCTCGGCCTCATCGTCGAGGGCTGCGGCCGCACTGATCTCTGGTCGGGACTGAAGGGCCGCATCGACAAGGCCAAGATCGGCCTGCTGGCCCCCGATTTCATGGATCGCACGATTTTCTGCTGCGGCCCCGAGGTCTTCATGGACGCCGTCCGCTCCATGCTGGAAGCCCATGGCTTCGACATGAAACGCTACCATCAGGAGAGCTTCCAGCCGGCCAATGCCGCCACGCCGCTCGCGGAAGTGACGGACGACGCCTCGACGGAAGCCGCGACGATGATCCGCTTCACCATGGCCGGCAAGGATGTCGTCTGCGCGGCGGGGCAGACCGTGCTCCAGGCGGCGCGGGGCGCCGGCGTGCGTATCGGCGCGGCCTGCGAATCCGGCCTCTGCGGCACCTGCCGCGTGATGAAGCTTTCGGGCGAGGTCGAGATGAGCCACAATGGCGGCATCCTCGATGACGAGATCGACGAGGGCTATATCCTCGCCTGCTGCTCGCGCCCGAAGACGGATGTCCAGATCGAGGCCTAAAGCAAGTCCGGGCTGTCGCTATCGCGTTTCCGCTTTTCTTCGAACCGCGGAAACGCTCTATCCTTTTGCCTTCACGCAATTGCGAACGGAAAACCGCGACGCGCTTCTCCTGGAATTGCTCTAGAAATCCTCGTAGTTCAGCTCGTTGATTTCGACCGGCTTCGTCGATGGCGGGGTGGACGCCGTGACGACGGTATCGATCATGAGCGAGATCAGCGGCTGCCGCGGCCCGCTGCACATGGATGCGAGCGCGATCGTCAGGTCCGGCGCGGGCAGGGGCTTGGCCGGCAGGAGATCGCCCTGCGGCCAGATCTTGGCGAGCTGGATCTTCGTCATGGGCACGACGTTGACGTCGATATCGGTCAAGGTTCCCGGAACCCGGTAGGGGCAGCTCTTCTCGGAACAATTGTCCGATGAAACGAACTGCCAGATGGCATAGCTGTCCCAGTTGCCGAGCGGGAACGTGCCCTTCACATCCGGCTTGTAGCGGGCATACCAGAGGGGTAGCCGCGACAGCAGCGGATAGGTGCCGCGATGATCGGCGATATATTGCGCCGTGTTGTGGTTGGTATAGAGGATCGGGTAACGCCCCGTCCTGATCTTGATATGGGCGACGAAAATCTGGGCATCGTCGAGCGACATGAATTGCGTGGTGTCCATCCCGTCTATGTCGAGCACCATCAGCTCGTCCGGTTGCGGATCGGCATAGTCGAGAAAATGGTTGGCCTGGTCGATTGGATTGCCGGGCCGTCCCAGATGATAGGCGCCCCATAACAGGCCATTCGTCTTTGCCAGCATGCGGCGGGTTTGAAACAGCTCGCGGCTGACGGCATATTTGCGCCACATCGTCTTACAATGGGCCACCGTGTCGCCGGCATGATCGCCGGTGCAACTGAAGCTTTCAGGAAGGCCGTCGGATGCCTTGGAGATGAAGCCGGCAATCCGCTTGTCCTGCAGAAACGCATTCCACTCGATGGTGTTCAGCTCGTAAGCATCGACGATGAGGGCGTTTTTCGGATCTGTCCAGGGTTGGTTCTCTCCGGCCGAAAGCTTGGAGACCGGCCCCATCAGAGCCAGGATCGTCAGGATGCTGCAAATCAGGAGCGTACTCTGCCGGTATCCTTTCATGAAATAATAGTAAGGATTGCTGGTTAATCTTGGGTTAAGAATGCAATCACTATAAATTCATCGTGGAGCCCCGCATAACTCCTTAAATTGGTAGGGATTTGAGGAACTAAATAACGTGTTGCCGCGTTTCTTGTCGATTATTCGGATATGCGACTAGGCAGGCAGCGAAACCTTGCTCGGGAAGCATTCCCGACATGAAACGCTATAGGCTTGATCACAAGTCGAACCAGGGAATGGAGATGAAAATGCTTGGTTTCCGTGCGAAAATTGCGACCATCGCGGTTACGGCGGCCGTCACTCTGACGAGTTTTGCGCCGTCTTTCGCCATGCAGATGCCCGCAGCCCCCGTCGCATCCGCGGACAAGGCCGCAGACGCCAACATCGAACAGGTTCAGTGGCGCCATCACGGCGGTTACTATCGCCGGGGCTGGTATGGCGGCTATCGCGGTTATCCGGGCTATCGCCACGGCTATCGCTATCACGACGGCTACTGGTTCCCGCTGGCCGCCTTCGGTGCCGGCGCCCTCATTGGCGGGGCGATTGCCAGCCAGCCGCGTTATTACGCTCCCGCACCTGCTCCGGGCGCCGGCATCAACCCGCGTCATATCGAATGGTGCGAGGCACGTTATCGTTCCTATCGCTCCTATGACAACACGTTCCAGCCCAATTCGGGTCCGCGCCGTCAGTGCTACTCGCCCTATTTCTAAGGGCACGGCAGGAATCATCGATGCAAAAGCCGTCCGGCCTCCGCCGGGCGGCTTTTTTTATCCCGTGCGGGGGTATCAGAGGATGTTGACCCGCTTGAGGAGCCACCATGCCAGCAGCATGGATACGATGATGAAGCAGATGGCGTATCCGGTGCCGCTTGTTCCGCCCGACAGCGGCAGGCTCGATGTATTCATGCCGAAGAAGCCGGTCACAAGCGTTGGCGGAAGCAGGAATGCGGTCATGATCGACAGGATGTAGAGGTGCCGGTTGATCTCGGAAGAAAGCTTCGAATCGATTTCTTCGTGCAGCAGCCTGGCGCGCTCCTGTAGCGCATAGACATCGTGCTCGACCGCTTCCAGCCGGCCCGTCAGACGCCCGGCGACATCCTCGAAGCCGAGCGGCATCTCCTCGTCGTCGGAGGCGGCGGCATGGCGCATCAGCGACAGGACCGTCCGCAAGTGGCGGTGCAGCCGTACGATCGTCCTCCGGATGGGCGGAAGCCGCGTGCGCTCGTCGCGCGACGTATTTCCGTGGACGAAATCCTCGATGACGTTCAACTCTTCGCTGATCTCGATGACGACGGCGATCAATGTGCGCTGGAACTCGACCACCAGCAGCTCGAAAATATCGAGCGGGCGGGAAAATCTGCTCGCATTCTTCTCGACCAGCCCGCGTGCCCGATCCAGTCCGCGAAGCGGCTGCAGGCGGCTGGTGATGAGCATGCCGTCGGTCACTGCAAAGTGCAGCCAGCCGATATCGCGCGTGTCCTGCGCGAAGTCCCGCTGGAAATCGACCAGGGTGCCGAAGAGCATCTGCTCGTCGACGGTGATCGTCGCATGCGTCTCGTGTGTCGTCAAAGCGATACGGGCGGCTTCGTTCAGCCCGGGCGCATCCTCGAGGAAAGCCGGGATACGGGCGTCCACCAGATTGAGGTGCAGCCAGAGGAAGCCCTCTTCCGCGAAAAGCGCCGAACGATCGGTATCGTCAGGCAGACGTTCCGGCTTGGCTGTTCCGGGACGGAGCCGATAGGCCCAGATGAAGCCGGGTATCGTATTGGCCGAGGTGAGCGTGTTCATGGCGGCATCATTCGCATTGTCTGAACAGTTGCCTTAGTCTTCGTTCATGACGATTGTTTATGCAAGGCCACCCTCCGACGGAATAAATGTTGAGCCCGGAAGCAACGCCGGCAAGCGTGCCGCGCCCGCAGGACGCATGGCCTCACCGGCTCACGCCAAGGTGGGTGTGATTACCGGGGCTTTTGAAAAAATTGACGCTTACGTAAAAATAAAAATAACTGTAACAATACATCGCCGGCAGCCCGGGTGAGGCGAGCCGTCGGCACCACCAATGCGGAGGAAGCAGTATGTACAAGGCGCCTGTCGAAGAAATTGCATTCACGCTGAAGCACGTCGCCGGCATGGGACGCGCCATGGAGGAGGGCATTCTCGGCGATCTCAGCGCCGATGTCGTCGACGCCATCCTCTCGGAGGCGGGGCGCTTTGCCGGCGAGGAAATGGAGCCGCTTGCCGAAGTCGGCGACAGGCAGGGTGCAAGGCTGGTCGACGGCAAGGTGGTTCTTCCCGATGGCTGGGAGAAGCTCTATCGCGACTGGATCGCCGGCGGCTGGAACGGCTTGACCGCGCCGGAGGAATTCGGCGGACAGGGCCTGCCGCATATGCTGAATATCGCGACGCTGGAAATGTGGAATTCCGCTTCCATGGCATTCGGCCTGGCCCCGACGCTCACCATGGGGGCGGTCGAGGCGCTGATTGCGCATGGCAGCGACGATCTCAAGACGAAATATCTGGCAAAGCTCGTTTCCGGCGAGTGGTCCGGCACCATGAACCTGACGGAGCCGCACGCCGGCTCGGATGTCGGGGCGCTGCGGACGCGCGCCGAACGCCGTGACGACGGCACCTATCGCCTCTTCGGCCAGAAGATCTTCATCACCTGGGGCGATCATGAAGCGGCCGAGAACATCGTTCATTTCGTTCTCGCACGTCTGCCGGATGCGCCCGCCGGCACCCGTGGCATTTCGCTGTTCCTCGTGCCGAAATTCCTCGTGAACGACGATGGCTCGCTCGGTGCGCGCAACGACTATTTCGCCCATTCGCTCGAACACAAGCTCGGTATCCACGGTTCGCCGACCTGCACGATGATCTATGGCGATGGCAAGTACGGAGCAGACAAAGGCGCCGTCGCCTGGCTTGTCGGCGAGGAGAACAAGGGCCTCGCCTGCATGTTCACGATGATGAACAATGCCCGTCTGGCCGTCGGTATCCAGGGTGTGGCGATTGCCGAGGCCGCGACCCAAAAGGCCATCGCCTACGCCAGGGAACGCACGCAGGGCCGTGCGCCCGGCACGACGGCGTCCGGTATGAGCCCGATCATCGAACATCCCGATGTCGCGCGCATGCTGCTGACCATGAAGGCGCTGACACAGGGCTCGCGCGCGATCTGCTATGCCTGCGCCGAGGCGCTCGATATGTCGCATCGCGATCCGCAGAAGGGCCGTTACTGGCAGGAGCGCGCCGCATTGCTGACGCCGATCGCCAAGTCCTTTTCCACCGATGCCGGCGTCGATGTCGCCTCGCTCGGAATTCAGGTCCATGGCGGCATGGGCTTCATCGAGGAGACGGGTGCTGCACGCCTGCTGAGGGACGCGCGCATCGCGCCGATCTACGAAGGCACCAATGGCATCCAGGCCATCGATCTGGTGACACGCAAGGTGACGATCGCCAACGGCGACCATCTGCGCGGCTTCATTGCCGAGCTTCGCGAGATCGCCGAAGCCGTCGCCAAGTCCAATCTCGATGGCTTCGGAGAGACGGCGCCACGGCTGGAGGCGGCCATTGCCGATCTGGAAAAGGCAAGCGAGTGGCTTCTGTCGAAACAGGCGGAAGGCGCCGTCGCCGAGGCGCTGGCGGGTGCGACGCCTTATCAGCGGCTCTTCGGCCTTGTGCTGACGGGATCCTATCTGGCCAAGGGCAGCCTTGCCGATACCGGCGACGGCGAAGGGGGCAGGCGCATCGCGCTATGCCGCTTTGCTGCGGAGAACCTTCTGGCCGAAGCCGCCGCCCTTTCCGATCGTGTCGTCGCAGGGGCGTCCAGTCTTGAAGCCGCACGCGTCGCACTTGATTGAGGAGAAGCCATGACCGATCATATCCTTGTCGAACGTTCCGAAAGCGCCCCGCATATCCAGATCATCCGGTTCAATCGCCCGGACAAGAAGAATGCCATCACCCGCGCCATGTACCGGTCGATGACCGATGCGCTGAAGGACGCCGACGATACGCCGGATATCCGTGTCAATGTCTTCCTGGGGACCGAAGGCTGCTTCTCGGCCGGCAACGATCTGGCCGATTTCCTCGCCCTCTCCCGGAGCGGCGGTATGGGACGCGAGATCGTCGATTTTCTGGTCGCACTGGCGAGTGCACGAAAGCCGGTGGTTTCGGGTGTGGATGGTCTGGCGATCGGCATCGGTACTACGCTTCACCTGCATTGCGACCTGACGGTCGCCTCCGATCGCAGCCTGTTCAAGACGCCTTTCGTCGATCTAGCCCTTGTCCCCGAGGCAGGATCGAGCCTGCTCGCCCCGCGCGTGATGGGGCACCAGCGCGCCTTCGCCCTGCTGGCCCTCGGCGAAGGCTTTTCCGCTGCGCAAGCCAGGGAGGCCGGCCTCGTCTGGAAGGTGACTGCACCGGATGCCGTCGAAGCCGAAACGCTGTCTCTGGCCGCCAAGCTCGCCGCCAAGCCGCCCGAGGCCCTTGCGATTGCGCGCAACCTCATGCGCGGCGCGCCGGATGCCGTGCTCAGCCGGATCAAGGAAGAGGCCGAGCAGTTCGCCGCACGGCTGCAAAGCGCCGAAGCCCGCGCGGCCTTCGAAGCCTTCCTGAAACGATGAACACCAATCCGCCCTCGTGGTTCGAGACGGCCTTTGGCCTCCTCACCATGAGGGCTGATCTCTCGCATATCGCGACCTCGGCCGGGAGCCAGTCCGCCCTCATCGTGAGGTGCGAAGCCCGAAGGGCGTAGCCTCGAACCGCGAGGGTCGGCCTTACTTCTCCAGGGCCGCGACCACCTCGACATGCGAGGTCCACAGGAACTGGTCGATCGGCGTCACTCGGGTAATGCGATAGCCGCCTTCGACCAGCAATGCCAGATCGCGGGCGAGCGTCAGCGGATTGCAGGAAACGGCGACGATCTTCTTGACCTGGGAGCGGGCAAGCTCCTTGCATTGAAATTCGGCGCCGGCGCGTGGCGGATCGAAGACGACGGCGTCGTAGGCTTTCAGTTCCTGCGCCATCAACGGCCGGCGAAAGAGGTCGCGGCGTTCGACGGTGACGGGCTTCAGCCCTTGGGTGTTGCGGGCAGCCTGGTCGAGCGCCGCCAGCGGCTTGGCTTCCCCTTCTACCGCATGCACCCGTCCGATCCGCGCCAGACGAAGCGAGAAGGTGCCGCTGCCGGCAAAAAGATCGGCGATGCGCTTCGCCTTGCCGACGTGGGTTGCGACCAGCTCGGCCATGGCATCCTCTGCCTGCTTGGTCGCCTGCGTGAAGGCGCCCGGCGGCGGCGAGACCTGCACGCCGCCGAAATCGACGATTGGCTTCACCGGTTCGACCAGGATTTCACCGTTCAGCGACAGGCGGGCGATTCCGCGAAGCGACAGCACGGTTTCGATCGTGCTGCGGCGCTGCTTGTCCGAAAGCGACTTGATGCCGTCGGCGGCGAGGTCGAGACCGGTCGGCGTTTCCAGCACCGAGATGCGGAAAGCCTCGGCATTGACGGCGAGAGCCGCCGCAATGGTCTTGATCGCCGGCAAGCGGGCCATGATGCCGGACGAGGCGATGGGACATTCCTCGATGGCGACGATGTGGTGGCTTTCGGCCTGGTTGAAACCGATGAGCATCTCTTTTTCGGTTTTCCGCGCGGCGAAGACCACCCTGCGTCGCTCGCCCGGATGAGCTGCGACGATATCGTCCACTTCGGGCGTCAAACCCTTGGAGCGCAGCGCATCGACGACGAGCTGGCGCTTGAAGGCACGATAGGGAGCGTCGGCATAATGCTGCAGCGTGCAGCCGCCGCAGGTGCCGTTGACGCCGTGTGGCCCGAAGTGCCGACAGTGCGGTTCCTGGCGATCCGGCGAGGCCGATGCGATCGACATCAGCGTGCCCTGGTTCTTGACCCGCGCGATGGCGACGTTTTCGCCCGGCAGCGTGAAGGGCACGTAGATCGGCCCGTCCGCGCCCTGCGCAATGCCGTCGCCCTGGGCGCCGAGCTTCTGGATAATGACGTTTTCGGTGCTCATGGCTTGATCCCTGCGAGAAGAAATTCCTGGTTGCCGTCGCCGCCTGTTATCGGCGAGGCGATGAGGCCGAGGCTCTGCCAGCCCATGTCTTCGGTAAACCAGCGCTCGAGCTGGGCCGCAACCGCCGGAGCGGAGGAGGGGTCCTTCAAAAGGCCGGCCTTGCCGATCGCATCGCGCCCGGCCTCGAATTGAGGCTTCACCAGCAAGGCAGCCCGCGCGCCGGGCTCGGCAAGCGCAAGGGCGGGCGCCAGGGCAAGCTTCAGCGAAATGAAGGAGACATCGGAAACGACGAAGGAAAAAGATCCGCCGATATCCTCAGCCGTCAGGTTACGCGCGTTCAGGCCCTCGATGTTGGTCACGCGCGGATCGGCCGATATGCGTGGATGCATCTGGCCGTGGCCGACGTCGATCGCCGTGACATGGGCCGCGCCCCGCTCAAGCAGCACCTCGGTAAAACCGCCTGTCGATGCGCCGACATCGAGACAGCGCCGCCCCTGCGGATCGAGGCCGAAATGGTCGAGCGCCGCCACCAGTTTCAACGCCGCGCGCGAAACGTAATCCTGCGCCGGGTCGTCGATGCCGATCTTTGCATCTTCGGCAAACAGCGCGCCCGGCTTGGTCACAACCTTGCCGTCCACCGTCACCGTGCCGCGCTGGATCGCATCGCGCGCGCGCGATCGGCTGGCGAAGAGCGAGAGGCTGACGAGGAGCTGGTCGAGGCGTTGCGGTTCTGACATCGGCTGTCCATGCCGGGCATTGGAATATGTTGCAAGCCTTTTATGCTGATATCGGCGTTGACGGCCGGTTGCAGCCGGCCATAATCGCTGAAATCAACGGGCGGGGGTATCATGCGGAAGATCGGCGGCTATGCGGCGTTAATGGCGATGTTCGCTGCTCCGGCCCTTGCGAACGACACCATGGCCGAGCTGAGAACGGGCGGCCTCGCCTATGTCCGCACTGGCGATATCAGCATGGCCGAGGAAAAGCTTTTCGTTTCGCAGGCCGAAGTGCGCGTCGACTACATCTTCGAAAATACCTCCGACAAGGATGTCGAAAGCGTCGTTGCCTTCCCGATGCCTGATATCAAGGGCGACATCGATAGCATGGTCGATGCCGGAAACGTCGACTCCGACAATTTCCTCGGTTTCACAGTGACGCAGGACGGAAAGGCCATCACCCCGACGCTCCAGCAGCGCGTGACGGTGGCCGGTGTCGACATGACGGATGAGCTGAAAGCGCATGGCATTCCCTTGCTGCCGCTGAGCAAGGCGGCGATGGATGCCGTCGCCACGCTGCCCGTCGACGTGCTGGAGGACTGGACGGCTCGCGGCCTGATTGCCGACGACGAGTATGACGGCGACGGTCAGGGCATGAAGCATCACCCGACGCCGATGTGGACGCTGCATACGACCTACTGGTGGCGGACGAAGTTTCCGGCCAAGGCCAGGATCGCCGTGGAGCACCGTTACAAGCCGAGCGTCGGTGGCACCGTGGCCATTACCTTTGCCGGCGAGGAAGATTACCAGAAGCAGCAGCTGCAGGCCTATCGCAGCAAATATTGCCTCGATGACGCCTTCCTGAAGACGGCGGTTAAGCTTGCGGCCGTGGCCGACAAGGGCGGCCGCAGCTATACCGAAAGCTGGATCTCCTACGTGCTGACGACGGGCGCCAACTGGTCCGGTCCGATCAAGCATTTCGAGCTGACGGTCGATAAGGGCAGCCCCGAGAACTACATCAGCTTTTGCGGCAGCGACGTGAAGAAGACGGGGCCGACCACTTTTCAGATGACGGCCCGGGATTTCTATCCCGAACATGATCTGGACATCCTCATTCTCGCCGCGGCGCCGGTGAATTAGGAAGCGTTTAAAGCCGGTTGCGCAAAATTAAATAATTTTAAAGCCGCAGCCTCTACTGGTGGCAGGGATTGCGACGGTCCGTTTCGAGAACGTCGCCTGCCATGAAGGCTTTGCGCTTCCGCGTCCCAATCATGCCCCCTCCGTGAATTCTCCGAGCACCGGGCCGTATTTCCTCCCAGCTGCGGCCCGACGATGCTCGCCAGGACCGGCGCTCAGGAGGCGCTCGCTCATGTTTGCGAAAAAACTCTCGTTGAATGGCAAGCTTGCCATCACGTTTACGGCGCTGATCGCCATTTTCGCCTGTGTTTCCGCATTCGTCTATTCCAAGGAAGAAGTCTCCGCCGGCGCGGCGATGGAGCAGGCCAGGTCGCAGCAGCTCGTCAGCATGATCGACGACTCGCTGCAAGCTATGCTGGAGCAGGCCGTCAATCTGCGCGGCTTTTTGCTTCTGCGCAGCGATAGCACCTATGGCGATATCTTCAACAATCGCGAGCGGATGCTGAAGAGCATCGCCGCCGCCAAGCAGGCCGCAGCCGATTCTCCGGATCTGCTGCAGGCCATCGACAACATGCAGAAGGCCGCCGATCTCTATTTTCACCAGCTGGCGGAGCCGCAGGTCAAGGCCCGCAAGGAAACCGAAATGCCGCTCGATCAGATCGTCAAGATCGGCCAGAACGAGACCAAGGGACAGCTCGACGGCTTCCGTGAAGCGGCCGCCAAGATCAAGCAGGCCGCCCGCGCCAGGGCCAACGATCTGGCTGCCCTTCAGGATGATGCCAATGGCGATCTGCGCCTGACCCTCATCATCGGCGGTATCTTCGCGTCGCTCGCAGCCGCCGTCTTGGCTTGGCTGCTGTCGCGCCTCATCGTGCGCCCGATCGTCGGCATGACCGCGGCCATGGGGCGCCTGGCCAATGGCGAGCATGATATCGAGGTTCCGGCAGTTGGTCGCGGCGATGAAGTCGGCCGCATGGCCGATGCCGTGCTGGTCTTCAAGCAGGCGGGAATCGAGAAGTTGCGCCTTGCCGGCGAGACCGACCGCATGCGTGACGACGCCGAACGCCAGCGCCGGATGAACGACGAACGGAAGGCGCGCGAGGAAGACGAAATCCGCTTTGCCATGGAAGCGCTCGCAGGCGGCCTCTCGGCTCTCTCGGCAGGCAATGTCGCAACCCGCCTGCACAACAGCTTTGCTCCGCAGCTCGACAGCGTTCGCACAGACTTCAACCATGCCGTTGAAAAGCTGGAAGCGGCCTTGCAGTCCGTCGGCTTCAACGCTCGCGCCATCAATGCCGGTGCCGACGAAATACGTTCGGCCGCCGACGACCTTGCACACCGGACCGAGCAGCAGGCCGCCGCCGTCGAAGAGACTGCCGCGGCGCTGGAGCAGGTAACGACGACCGTTCGCGACTCCGCCAAGCGTGCCGAGGATGTCGGCCATCTGGTCGAGCGTGCCCGTCTCGGCGCGGAGCGCTCGGGCGACGTGGTTCGCAAAGCCGTCTCCGCCATGCAGCAGATCGAAAAATCCTCAGGCGAGATCAGCAATATCATCAGTGTGATCGACGACATCGCCTTCCAGACCAACCTTCTGGCGCTTAATGCGGGTGTCGAAGCGGCCCGCGCCGGCGACGCCGGCAAGGGCTTTGCCGTCGTTGCCCAGGAAGTGCGCGAGCTTGCACAGCGCTCCGCCAATGCCGCCAAGGAGATCAAGGCGCTGATCACCACCTCGAGCGATCAGGTTCACACCGGCGTTTCGCTGGTCGGCGAAACCGGCAAGGCCCTGGAATTGATCGTTTCCGAAGTGCAGGAGATCAACCGTCATGTCGGCGCGATCGTCACCGCGACCCGCGAACAGTCGACCGGCCTGCAGGAGATCAACACCGCCGTCAACAACATGGATCAGGGCACGCAGAAGAATGCCGCCATGGTCGAGGAGCAGACGGCTGCGAGCCATGCGCTTGCCCGCGAAGCCGCGAGCCTTAACGAGCTGTTGCAGCAATTCCGGCTCGGCAATGCCGCGCAGGCCGCACCTGCCCGTCCGGCCGCGGCCACGGCAAGGTCGAAGCCGGCCGCATCTCCGGCCCGCGCTCTGGGTCGTACCGTCGCCAAGGCCTTTGGCGGCAGGGCGGCAACCGCCGCCGTCGCTGCGCAGGACGAGTGGGAAGAGTTCTAGAGCAATTCCAGGAAAAGTGCGCAGCGGTTTTCCGTCCGGAATCGCGTAAAAACAAAGGGATAGAGCGGTTCATCGATTCCGTGAAACGAGGAACCGCTCTAACGACAGACACCTTCTCTCCGCCGGAGAGAAGGTGGACGCAAACGATTGAGTGAAAAGGTCATCGTGAAAGACTGGTTGAGGGGACTCGGAGCGTAGGCGACGAGTGCCTTCAGCGGCGAGCGAAAGGCGGCTTCGAGCGCGCGCGCAGCCCTCTCATCCGCCCTTCGGGCACCACCTTTCCAGGTGCGCTTCCACGAAAAGCGGAAAGGCTCTTTCGGGGGAGGCGGAAAAGCCTCACCCTGCCGCTTCGACGATCCGGCCATGGCCGAGCGCCCGGAAGACCGTTTGCACGATGCCGGCCCGGTCGAGGCCGGCCCTGGCGTTCATCGCCTCGGGCTTTGCCTGTTCCATCCAGATATCGGGCATCACGAGCGAGCGGATCTTCAGGCCGCTGTCGAGCAGGCCCTCGTTGGCGAGGAACTGCATGACCTGGCTGCCGAAGCCGCCGACCGAGCCTTCCTCGATGGTGATCAGAATCTCGTGGTGGGCGGCCAGCTGGCGGATGAGATCGTGATCGAGCGGCTTGGCGAAACGTGCATCCGCGACGGTCGTCGACAAGCCGGCGGCATCGAGATCCTCGGCCGCGGCAAGGCTGTCGGCCAGCCGCGTGCCGAAGGACAGCAACGCGACTTTCGAGCCCTGCTTCATCACGCGACCCTTGCCGATTTCGAGGATCTGGCCGCGTTCCGGCAGATCGACGCCGACGCCTTCACCGCGCGGATAGCGGAAGGAGATCGGGCCGAGGTCGTAAGCGGCGGCGGTGCGTACCATATGCTTGAGTTCCGCTTCGTCGGCGGCGGCCATGACGACGAAGCCGGGCAGCGTCGCAAGGAAAGCCGTGTCGAAGGAGCCCGCATGGGTCGGGCCGTCGGCACCGACGAAGCCGGCGCGGTCGATCGGGAAGCGCACCGGCAGGCCCTGGATCGCCACGTCATGCACGACCTGGTCGTAGGCGCGCTGCAGGAAAGTGGAATAAAGGGCGGCAAACGGCTTGTAGCCTTCGGCGGCAAGCCCGGCGGCGAAGGTCACGGCATGCTGCTCGGCAATACCGACGTCGAAACAGCGCTTGGGGAAGAATTCCTGCAGCTTGTCCAGGCCGGTGCCGTTCGGCATGGCGGCGGTAATGCCGACGATCTTCTCGTCGAGCGTCGCTTCCTGCACCAATGCATCGGCGAAGACGCTGGTATAGCTCGGCGCATTCGGCTTCACCTTGGTCTGCGCGCCGGTGATGACGTCGAACTTGTTGACGCCGTGATATTTGTCGGCGGCCGCTTCGGCGGGGGGATAGCCCTTGCCCTTCTGCGTGACGACATGGATCAGCACCGGCCCCTGCGCATTGTCGCGGACATTGCGCAGCACCGGCAGCAGGTGCTCGAAGGAATGACCGTCGATCGGGCCGATATGGTAGAAGCCCATTTCCTCGAACATGGTGCCGCCGGTCACATAGCCCCGTGCGTGCTCGACGGCCCGCGTGATGGCGCGGTCGACCTTCTTGCCGAGATAGGCCGTGAGCTTCTTGCCGAAGTCGCGGAAGCCTATGTAGGTACGGCCGGAAGCGAGCCGGGCGAGATAGGCGCTCATCGCCCCGGTCGGCGGGGCAATCGACATGTCGTTGTCGTTGAGAATGACGATCAGCCGCGCGTCGAGCGCGCCGGCATTGTTCAAGGCCTCGTAGGCCATGCCGGCCGACATCGCGCCGTCGCCGATGACGGCGATCACGCGGCGGTCGGTCTTATCCAGCTCGGCGGCCACCGCCATGCCGAGGCCGGCGGAAATGGAGGTCGACGAATGCGCCGCGCCGAAGGGATCGTATTCGCTTTCGGCCCGGCGCGTGAAGCCGGAAAGGCCGTCTTCCTGGCGCAGCGTGCGAATGCGGTCGCGACGTCCGGTCAGGATCTTGTGCGGATAACACTGATGCCCGACATCGAAGATCAGGCGGTCGTTCGGCGTATCGAAAACGCTGTGGATGGCAATGGTCAGTTCGACGACGCCGAGACCGGCGCCGAGGTGCCCGCCGGTGCGCGATACCGCATCGATCATCTCGTCGCGGACTTCGCGGGCGAGTTGCGGCAATTCCCGGTCCTCCAGCTTTCGCAGGTCGGAAGGATATTGGACCCGGTCCAGCAGGGGCGTCTGTGGCATTTGTGTCAAGGCTGATGCCTCTTTCTTGCTATTCTTGGGCGGTTGCCCGCCTTTACGTCAAAACAGATTGCGACAAAAGACGCCGAATTCAAGGTGCTCCCGAACAAGAAACATGTGGGATTGTCATGAACCCGTTAGCCTTCCGGCAAGGGAATGAACTCTTCCTCGTCGCCCGGCACGATATCGAAGCGGCCGGTGCGCCATTCTTCCTTGGCCTTTTCGATGCGTTCCTTTGAGGACGAAACGAAATTCCACCAGATATAGCGCTTCGAATTGAGCGCTGCACCGCCAAAAAGCATGAGATGACAGCCTTTTTCGGCGGCTTCCAGCGTAATCGCATCGCCGGGCCGGAAAACGAGAAGCTGATCCTGTTCGAAACGATCGCCGGCGACGACGAGCGAGCCGGAGAGAATGTAGACTGCGCGCTCCTCGTGGGCGGCCCCGAAGGGAAACGTTGCGCCCGGCTGCAGCTGCAGATCGACATAAAGCGTATCGGAGAAGGATTTTACCGGCGACTTGAGGCCTTCGAACTCGCCGATCACCACTCGCCCCGTCACGCCGCCGTCGGCGATGGCAGGCAATTCGTCTTTCTCGGTATGGGCGAAGGAGGGGTCGATCTCCTCCTTTTCGTCGGGAAGCGCCAGCCATGTCTGCAGGCCGGACATGGCAAACGGATGGTCGCGCAGGTTTTCCGGCGTGCGCTCGGAATGGACGATGCCGCGGCCCGCGGTCATCAGGTTGACGTCGCCGGGGCGGATCACCTTCGCCGTACCGAGGCTGTCGAGGTGGCGGATCTCGCCGTCGAAAAGGTAGGTGACGGTTGAAAGGCCGATATGCGGGTGCGGACGGACGTCGAGCGCCTCGCCCGGCCGAAGGATGGCCGGTCCCATCCGGTCGAAGAAGATGAACGGTCCTACCAGCCGGCGCCGGCTGCTCGGAAGTGCGCGCCGCACGGAGAAGCCGCCGAGGTCGCTGGTGCGCGGAATGATGAGGTTCTCGATCGCGTCGCAAGCGAAGGCGTCACCGGCCTGCGGATCGTTTCCTGGGAAGAAAGACATGTCGGCTCTCCTTTCGGCTGGGACCAACCTACCGGGTCCACCCTACCGGGAATGTCCGGCAAACTCAAACTTTCCCGTGCGGCCTCACTGCCCGTCCAGCGGCTCCGTGCCCTGCGGCTTGCCGGCGCGGTCGAGCCTGATCTTCTCGATGCGGTTTTCCGCGGCCGACAGCAGCGTCTCGCAATGCTTCTTCAGCGCTTCGCCGCGCTCGTAGATGGCGATGGATTCATCCAGCGCCACATCGCCGCGCTCGAGCCTTGCCACGATGCTTTCAAGCTCCGCCACGGCCTTCTCGAAGGAATAGCCCGATACATCCGCCTTGGCGCTCTCGCTCATCGTCAACCTCTCATCATGCGTAGAATATGCATCCCCGCCGACTCGGCGAGGCCTTCCAGATCATAGCCGCCTTCGAGCAGGCTGACGACCCGGTTCTTTGCGCTTCGGTCGGCGACTTCGAGCAGCCGTCCCGTCGCCCAGTCGAAATCCTCGCCGGTCAGGTTGAGTTGTGCCAGCGGATCGCGGTGATGGGCGTCGAACCCTGCCGAGATGATGATAAGGTCGGGGCGGAAGTCATGCAGTGCCGGCAGCACGCGCGACTTGAAGGCCTCGCGGAAATGATCGCCGCCGGTATTGGGAGAAAGCGGCGCATTGACGATGGTGTCGTGCGCGCCGCGCTCGTCCTTCTTGCCGGTGCCCGGATAGAGCGGCATCTGGTGGGTGGAACAGAAAAGCACGGACGGATCATCCCAGAAGATGTCCTGCGTGCCGTTGCCGTGATGCACGTCCCAGTCGACGATGGCGACGCGCTCGGCGCCATGGACCTTTTGAGCGTGGCGGGCGGCGATTGCGGCATTGTTGAAAAAGCAGAAGCCCATGGCCTTGCTCTTCTCCGCGTGATGTCCCGGCGGGCGGGCCGCGACGAAGACGTTGTCGGCAGCACCGGAGAAGACGTCGTCGACCGCCGCCATGGCGCCGCCGACGCCGTGCATGATCGCCTGCAGCGTCTTCGGGCTGGCATAGGTATCGGCTTCGAGCTGGTTGATCTCGCCCTCGTCGCCTCTGTCCGGCATCGAGCGCAGCACGAACTCCAGATGCTCCTCGGGGTGGACGAGCAGGATCGCATCCTCGTGGGCGGGAGGCGCCTTTCGCCGGTCCAGCCGTTCGAAATTCGGGTGCTCCAGCGCGATGTTGAGCGATCGCAGCCGATCCGGCCGCTCAGGATGGCCGGGCGGAACAATATGTTCGAGAAAGATCGGATGTTCGTAAAGACGTGTGCTCATGGGGCCAATCTATAGATGAGGTGTGACGCCTATTACAGGACATGGACAATGTCACTACAATGTCAACAACCCATCTTAACCACTTTCAGATGGCCCCCGTTTACTTATCGGGGCCGGGTGTTAAGCTTTCATTAAGGTCAGCATGGCGTCGGCCGAGGTTATTGCGTGATGGCGAGAGCAGAACGATCCGATGTCATCGAGGTAAGGGTGCCGCCGCGCGATGTCGACCGGCACGGCCAGATGTTCATCGCTTCCTATATCTCGCAGGCGGAAACGGCCCTGTCGCATTTCTGGCGCACGCGGCCGCTGGTCGACGATGAACCTATCTATATTGCCAGGAAAGCCTCCTGTTCGCTGCACCGCGCCTTGCACTATGACGAGCTTGCCCGCCTCTCCATCAGTGTCAACAAGATCGGCGGCAAATCGATTGGTTTCGTCGTTGCGGTCGAGACCGGCAATGAACTGGCGGCGGAAGTGGAAATCCTCTGGCTTGCGGTTCGTGGCGATGAGCACGATCCGGCGCCTTTGCCGGAGGACACGCGCGACTGGCTCTACAAATATCTGGCTTGAGCGGATCTGGAGCAATTCCAGGAAAAGCTGAGCCGGTCTAGCTCCGCTGCGGCAGAAGCGGGTAGCCGGCCATGACGGCACGGCCGACGAGCGCTGCGACCACCGCCTTGACGACATCGCCCGGCACGAAGCCCATCGATCCGAGAAACGCCTTGCTGAAGCCGATATTGGCGGCCAGCCAGGCGATGCCGAATGCATAGAGCACCACCACGCCGCCGGCCACGGCGGCAATGAAAAAGCCGACGCCCTGCACGAGGCCGCTCTGTTCGGGCTTCACCAGTTGCTCCGAGAGATAGCCGGTGACGAGGGCCGCGAAAATCCAGCCGACGAAGAAGCCGGCCGTCGGACCGACGAATACCGCAAGGCCGCCACGGCCGCCCGACAGCACCGGCAGGCCGATGGTGACAAGCACCACCACCAACAACACGGCAATCGTGCCGCGCTTGGCGCCGAGCACGACGCCGGCAAGCATGACACCGAGCGATTGGGCGGTGATCGGAACCGGGATGATGCCGATGGGGATCGGCGGCAGCAGGCCGAGCGCCACGATGATGGCGGCAAAAAGCGCCGAGAGGACGAGATCGCGGGTGTTCATGGCGGCTCCTTGCGAAAAAGACCTGTGTTCATTGACGCCGAATGCCGCGCGCGTCAATCGCAGCCGCGATATTATCGGCGTCGCGCAGCGTGAGGATGATCAGCGGCGCGAGCGTGGTCGCCAGGCGTATCTTGATCCCCCGCGCCTGATGCGCTTCGCGAATGGCCCTGTAGCGGTCGAGAATCTCGGGCACGAAACGGATCACGAGGCCGATTGCAAGCCCGATATCGGCGGCTTTGAGCAGGCCTATCTTTTCGAGCGGCATGGCGAGCGCCGTGATCTCGTCGATGAAAGCGGCCATCGACGTCGTCGCCGTCACCGTCGCGGCAAACAGCGCAAGCGCCGTCAGACGCAGCGCCGTGACGATTGCGGCGTGGAACGGGCCGACGAGTGCTGCGAAGACCGAAAGGACTGCGATCGAGATCAGGATGGGCCGCAGCCGCTTCAATGCTTCTCCGACCGGCAGGCCGCTGCGAAAATAAAGAGCGGCGCCGACAAGGTTTGCGCAGGCAAGGGCGGCGATGGATTGGGTGAGGAAAAGCACCACGCCGAAGGCGGTCAGCGCGAGAAGCTTCAGGCGCGGCGACAGCCGGTGCAGCCAGGTATCGACATCGACATGCAGCGTCTGCATCAGGCGGCCAGCTCCCTGTAGCGCGCAATCGCTTCCGCTGCCGCAGCATCGGCGACGAGCCGGCCCTGGTCGAACAGCAGTACCCGCTCGAAATCCTCAAGCAGCGGCAGATCGTGGCTGATGACGATGACGCTTTCCGGCAGCCCCGCGATGGTCTTTTGCACCAGCGCCCGGTTCTTGAGATCGAGCTGGTTGGTCGGCTCGTCCAGAATGAGGATGTCTGGACCCGTCACCAGCACCGAGCAGAGGGCGGCCATCTGCAATTCCCCGCCGGAAAGCTCATGTGCACGCCGCGCGGCGAGGTGGCTCACGCCGAATCGGCCGAGGACGCTCTCGACTGCCGCCTCGATCTGCGCCTTGTCATATCCGCGCGCCTTGAGCCCGAAGGCGATGTCGTCGCGCACGATGGGCAGGATGATCTGGTTCTGCGGCGACTGGAAGATATAGCCGACCGTTCCAAGGACCTTGGCGGCATCGGTGACGGTATCGACGCCGTTGACGGTGACGCTTCCCGTCGTCGGCTTGACGAGCCCGTTGATCAGCCGCGCAAAAGTCGTCTTGCCGGAGCCGTTGAGGCCGATGATCCCGATGCGGCGCTCCTGAAGCGTCAGGCTCAAGGGATATAGCGCGGTGCGCTTACCATAATCGACGCCGGCATTGTCGAAGCGGATATTCAAGCGGCTTCCCTGTATTTTAATGCTATCGCGGAGCTATAGCGCATCGCGCCGATTTATCAAATCGATGCCTCTTTGAAAGCATGGGAATTTATGCCTATGATCCATGTATGACGAATCTGCTCTCGAATCGCGATGCCCGCCGCGTGTTCCTTGCCAAGCAGGGGCTCGCCAATCCGCCGAACCGCGCCTTGAGCAAGGCGGGCCTGCTGCGGCTCATCCAGGACATCGGCTTCGTGCAGGTGGACAGCATCGCCACCGTCGAGCGCGCTCATCACCAGATCCTTTTTTCCCGCAACCAGACCTATCGGCGCGAGCATCTGACCGAGCTTCTGGAAAAGGATGGCGCGCTCTTCGAGAACTGGACGCATGATGCCTCCATCCTGCCGAGCGCCTTCTTCGTCTATTGGAAGCACCGCTTCCGCCGCGAGGACGAGGCGATCATTGCGCGCTGGCGCAAGTGGCGCGGGGAGGGGTTCGAGGCGGTATTCGAGGAGACTTACGAGCGCGTGCTGAAGAATGGCGCGATCACCGCCCGCGAGGTCAAGGCCGAGGATCATGTTTCCGGCGGCTGGTGGAACTGGCACCCGAACAAAACGGCGCTCGAATATTTCTGGCGCACCGGCAAGTTCGCCATCGCCGGCCGCACCAATTTCCAGAAGGTCTACGATCTCGTGGAGCGCGTGCTGCCGAGCCATTTCCATGAGCCGGAAGTCGACCACGACGAATTCGTCGACTGGGCCTGCCGCAGCGCGCTGCAGCGCCTGGGCTTTGCGACCTCGGGCGAAATCGCCGCCTTCTGGGATCTCGTGACGCCGCAGGAGGCCAGGACATGGGTCGAGACGCATCGCGACGAACTGACCGATGTGCTGATCGAGCCTGCCGGCGGCGGCAAGCCGCGGCCGTCCTTCGCCTTCCTCGATTTCCACGCAAGGCTCGACGATCATGCCGAAGCGCCGGCGCGCATCCGTGTCCTCAGCCCCTTCGATCCGACCTTGCGGGACCGCAACCGCACCGAACGTCTCTTCGGCTTCTTCTACCGCATCGAGATTTTCGTGCCCGAGCCGAAGCGCGAATACGGCTACTATGTCTTCCCGCTGCTGGAAGGCGACCGCTTGATCGGCCGCATCGACATGAAGGCCGACCGCAAGGCGGGCACGCTTGATGTCAAGCGCCTGTGGCTGGAGCCCGGCGTCAAGGCATCGGCCGGCCGATTGGAGAAGCTGGAAGCGGAGCTGGAACGCGTCGCCCGTTTCACGGGTGTTGAAAAGGTGGTGTTTCTCGACGGTTGGCGCGGCACTTAATGTGTCGGCTTCATTGACTTATGAGAGCGCATTGGGAAAGGGGAGGGTCCATTGTCGGTGCCAGTTATCGAGGGCCGCAATGTCAGGCTCCGTCCGCCATTTGAAGACGATGCCGATGTGCGGTTCTCCCTGGGCACGAATGCCGAGATCGCGGAGATGTATGGCCTCGACAAGGACGACATCAAGCCCATGACCCGCGAGGGCGCGGTCCGATGGGTGCAATGGCTTGCCGAGCGTCCGCACGCCTGGGTCATCGAGATCAACGGTGCCTTTGCCAGCGAAATCAGATTGGACAACGTCAACGCGCAGGACAGGCGCGCGACGATGGCGATCGGCATCGGCAATCCTGCCTTGCTTGGTAAGGGCTTCGGCACGGAGGCGATCGATCTTCTGCTGCGCCACGCCTTCGAAGACATCGGCCTGCATCGCATCGGAATACGCGTGCTCGCCTATAACAGGCGCGCCATCCGTGCCTATGAAAAATGCGGATTTGTCATCGAAGGCAGGGAGCGGGAGACGGCTTACGTCAATGGCAGCTGGCACGACGACATCATGATGGGCCTGCTGGATCGCGAGTTTTTGGCATTGCAAGGGTGAGACTGCCGCTGAGGCGTCAGGATTGTGTATCGCCGAAAGACGCGGCCAATGGACAGCGGTATTGACCGCCTCCCGTTAAGGGCAGGGCCCTCGCATGCGAGATGAGATCGTTACCCCAGGTGGACGGGGCAAATCGATCAGCACCCTCATCCGACCCTTCGGGCCACCTTCTCCCCGAGGGG
>UBYA01000028.1 GCA_900469615.1 Hyphomicrobiales bacterium
TTATCTGATCGGCCTCTGTAGCGGCTATTTAGTAATGCGACAGTTGGGCCAGTTAGAGATGCGACAGTCTTGCCTCTCGATGCACTGGTCAAAGCCAACGTTGGGAGCAAGGATGACGACCTTCAGCCTGGTTGAGACCATGAGCGGTCGGAGTCGTCATGTCCTGTTTGATCACCATGTCGCCGAAAGAGTTGCATCGCCTCGAAGTCATCCAGAAGATCCGTGACGAGCGCCTGAGCGTTGTCCAGGCTGCCGAACGGCTCAACCTCAGTCGAAGTCAGGTCCACAGACTGCTGCAGGCCTATGATCAAGATGGTCCGGCGGGTCTTGTTTCGAAGAAGCGATCGCGGCCGAGCAATCGGCGCCATAGCGAGGATTTCCGCAATGCGGCGCTGGATCTGATCCGGGAGCGCTATCTGGATTTCGGTCCGACGTTGGCGCGCGAGAAGCTGATCGAGCTGCACCGGATTTCTGTTGCCAAGGAGACGCTACGGCAATGGATGACCGAGGCTGGCATCTGGCTCTCGCGTCGGGAACGCAGGAAACGGGTTTTCCAGCCACGCGGCCGGCGCGACTGCCTTGGCGAACTGGTGCAGATCGATGGGTCGCATCACTGGTGGTTCGAGAACCGCGGCCCCAAATGCGCTCTGCTCGTCTATATCGACGACGCCACCGGCAAGCTTTTACATCTACGCTTTGCCGGATCGGAGAATACATTCGACTATCTGCACGCGACGAAGGCCTATCTGCAGCAATGGGGCAAGCCGCTGGCCTTCTACAGCGACAAGCACGGCGTTTTCCGCTCGCTCCATGCGTCGGAGACAGACCGGACAAGCGGCCTGACGCAGTTCGGACGGGCTCTCTATGAACTCAATATCGACATCATCTGTGCCAACACCCCGCAGGCAAAGGGTCGCGTGGAGCGCGCCAACCAGACATTGCAGGATCGGCTTGTCAAGGAGATGCGACTTCGCGGCATCGATACGATCGAAGCTGCCAATGTCTATGCGCCTGAGTTCATTGCAGATTTCAACGCGCGTTTCGGCAAGCCGCCGCGTAACCCGAAGGACATGCACCGGCCGTTGGCCGACCATGAGAACCTCGATGGCGCCATGTGCCGCAAGGAAGTTCGCACGTTGTCGCAATCTCTGACGCTGCGTTACGACAAGGTGCTGTTCATCCTCGATCCGACCGACGTTTCCAGACCCCTGGCAGGTAAGAAGGTTATCGTCTGCGATTATCCGGACGGTCGCCTCGAGATCATGCACGAGAGCTTTGCCCTGCCCTACAGAACCTTCGACAAGTTGCGGTCGGTCCATCGGCCGGGAGTCGTCGAGAACAAGCGTCTGGACGACGTGCTGTCGATCGTGGCCGAGATGCAGGCTGGACGAGAACAGCAACGGAGCAAGAGCGGCCCTCGCCGCACGGGGCAGACGGACCATATGTTTGGGATACCGGATGGCAGCCAGAGCAACGGTTACCAGAAGCGTGGCCGCAAGCCAGGTCCGAGAACGGATTTCATGAACGATCCGGAAGTCATTGCCAGAAGGCAGAAAGCGCTGGCGAAGATGGAGGCTGCGGAGTGATTAATTGTCTTTCATGACAATTGTGGTGACGATGTAGGATTTGAACCTAGCCGACGCTTCCGCTTGACATTGGAACGGGCCACATCGCGGCGCCTGCCCCATGGGATTTCCCGCTCTCCCATACGCTTCGTCACCATGCGCATAAAAAGCCTACACTATCGACATGTCAACCGGCATCGCGTTGACGATGACTTGCCTTTCAATTGAGAAAGCTAAAGCCGAAGGGGTGCCTCTCACCCGCCCCCGCTCCGCCCTTTCAACCCGGCCCAGCCGGTCGGATCGGGGGCTGATCGTCAGAAGCCGGTGGCGCGTTTCTAACTGGCTGAACATGTCGCAGCCCTATTCAGCTTTAACAGCCTCTGTAGCGGCTATTTAGTAATGCGACAGTTGGGCCAGTTAGAGAT
>UBYA01000029.1 GCA_900469615.1 Hyphomicrobiales bacterium
TAACAACCGGGCGGTTACGGAAAAGCTGTATCCGCCCTCCGCTAGTGATCGCAACCTTCAATATTTTTTGTTGTCAAGTCCTGCAATCTACAATTGCGTTTGGCCGCAAGCAGCTCCATTTTTAGGTTGCGGATAGGATAACGGGATGAAGCAGGAAATTTTAAACTTGCGGCCAGTTATAACACAGCCTGAGGCGGATTTTGGACGCCTTATTGATCACCTATTGTCGCCTGCTCAAATCATAGATGTTTTGAGCTTTCAATGCATTAGGAAACGGTGGCGCACCCGACAGGATTCGAACCTGTGACCTTTGGAATCGGAACTGGAAGATAAGGGTTGTAACTATATGATTTTTATATCACGAAGCTTGGGCCGCGCTGGAGCTGCGCTAGATTTACACGGAGCCTTAGATCAAGGGTGAGCTCATTCATGTTTTCTGACAGTGTTGAGGAGTGTCAACGGTAGTGGGAGATAGGGGTTCAAACCCTTGATTAGCGCCGGGGCTTCGTTCGTTGCCTTCCTTACTCTGGCAGCTTGTAATCAGCGTGGTACGCCTCAACAATCCCTTCTATAAAATCCTTAGTGAGTGCCACTATCTCGGTCGCCTCTGTTTTGTTCATGAAATGCCCAGAATGGGCCACTAAGTTCCGTTGAGAATTAATTCTTTGGGCCTTCGTCTTAAGGGCATTAAAGATCTTTCGTTTTTGCTTATCTGATTGTAGTGGCCGCAACAATTTATCTAGCTTTCCTGAGAGCCCATTCGCCCAAATCAGAAGGTGATCGACAAAGGCTGCTTCGAGGTTGCGATGGTGTTGAAGCTCATGCCGTACTGCAATGTTCGCCGCTATTTCCGCAGCCGTCGCTGCGCGAACTATGGCGGCAGACCATTCTTCTCGAACCATAAAGCCACTGACTTTCCGCCAATTGCTTTCTAGCTTTTCGATGTCACTTCGCTCAGAGTAAAGCTTCTTCGAACTCGACTTCGCCATTATTCAACTCACTAAAGAGATCGGGTTTCATCTCCCCCTCGGTCGGGTGGACAGTACCGAATTCCGTTCGCGCGCGCGGCGCAACCTGACGCGGAGGTGAGCCCCAATCAAGTGCGATGTTGGCCCGATGTTCTGGTGCCTAAACTGATCATGAGGGGTAAACCTTCAAGTTAAAATTCCTTTCCATGACCCGTCATCGTAGCGGCGTGCAGGGACGAGAGCAGGTCAGTAACCTCTGCTCCAAACTCGATCTCCTCTCCGTCTGCCAGCTTCACGAACAACATCCGCAGCTTTTCATTGATCGCATGAGTGACGCGGCTAAGGCCGAGAACACCTAGAGAGTCAGACTTAACTGATAGCCACCTCATATACCGACTTTCATCGAACTCTTTCTCCATGTGGCACGTCGGGAATTTAATTAAAGGAAGCTTTCCGCCCACATACAGTTGAAGTAGCTTGTCCTGGATCTCCTCCGGAAGTTTTGGAAGTGCAAGGAGCTTGAAGTAGCTTGGGGAGAAATGGCCTCCCGAGCCACCGACGGCCAATAAATCGATGAGGCCGGTTGATCTGTACCAGTCAAAAATGCATCGAAAGGCTACGGATTTTCTGAGGTCTTTGTCGATCCGCCTCACGATCAAGCCATGAGCATTGGTCGTTGCTTTCCCGGGTGGATCTATGAAGATGTAGGACCGTCCCTTTCGGAATCCGGCTTCTCCTACGAGCACGTCTCCTTGTTCCAAGAGAGGCAGCTTAGCCGGAGTCCCCATGAAAGGAACCGTTATCATAGTGCCATACTCTGAAATGTTCTTTGGTATGAACATTCGATAGTATCCAGGAACGTCATCGTTGGAATCGACGCGCTTTTTTATGATCTTGATTTCAAGCGAAGGCCCAGGGATGACATTGAATCCCGCCTCCTCCACGCTTTCAGAGCCGTGAATGTAGTTCTGGGCAAGGAACAAAAGTTTTTTGCAAGCCTCGCTATGAAAGGCGGCGTCAAATCTTCCCGTAGCCGTGAGATCGGATACACGCGGCTCCATATAGAGGAAAGTATTTTCCTTTTGATTGCCTAGTATTTCGTCGGAAACCAATCTTTGTATCTTTCCAGATAAGGTTACCAGCTTGTTTTCTAACGCAAGAGAGGCTCTCGTAAGGACCTCGATCAACCGCATTACTCGTTCGCGTGGGTGATGAGCGGGAAGCGGCACCTTGGTGTTAAGCCACTTATCGCCAGCATGCTTGATCGTCGCTCCGCGAGGCGTCATCGCCTCGACTTGCTTCTGAAAGTTTCCGAACTTCAGAAAGCCGATTATGAAATCTCGGTTCTTACTGATGTTTGCCTTGGCAATGCCGTTGCTCCATCCAGTCTTCGACCAGTCTCCATCAGGAACCACGGCAACTTCTCCAACGTTGGAGTCTTTTACCACCAAAACATCGCCAGACTTTAAGCCCTTGCCGTTCCAAGCATGAGGCGAAATACCGACAATCGCGTCGCCTTTGGGGTATAGAAGCGCAAACTCGCGATTGAACGCTTTGGTCCTCAGAAACTGTATTGGCGACTGAGTGACATAGACTTCACTGCCCGGCTCAAATCCCTTCGTTCTGGCCTCGGCTTCGTCTAGGAAGTCCCGGAGGGGTAGCCACGTTTTAGTCGATACAAGTTCGTTCTGATAAAGCGCCGGAGACCAGACGCCTTGATTAAGAATCTCTTCGTACTGGATTTCACGGCGCATCATCACCCCCAGAAGATTTTGTTTAGTGTTTCTTCTTGGCCGGCGCACCAGCTTCTAAAGTCCTGGTAGATCTGGCTGAACTCCTCGTCCTCGACGGCGTATCCATTTTCATCGACGAGAGTCTCGAATGTCTCGGGGTCAAGCTTCAATATGCGATTGAAATAAACGTTCCTCTGCCGGGTCCGTTTCTCGTACCCGACCTTTTTGATATCTCTGCAGAAAACGGAGTATCCGTCACTTTGCAGATCAGCCAAAGCTTTATCTCCCGGTTTATACGCGATCAGAATGCTTGTGTTAACGCCGGTCTCTGCGAATACGTTGGAGGGAAGGTCAAAGATCGCGACGAGCCGCATCCTTTGGGCGAACCACGCCCGTATTTCTTGCCATTTCGCCACAGACGCAATCGAGTTCGATAAAACGATGCCTAGCCGCCCGTTTTCCTTCAGGCATCTATAAGCATTTTCAAGGAATAAAATGCCGAGATCGAGGCCTTCACGGGTCCCCGGAAGGCCCCAGGTTTCGTACAAGTTGGCAATGTCTCTTTCGTGCTCGGTGCGCGGGCGGAAGGCTCGATCCTCACCGAAAGGTGGATTGGTGAGGATCACATCAAATTTCTTTAGCGCGGTACCATCATGCCACTTTGAATCCCATTGCCCCCTAGAGTGTTTCGCCGGGTCAAGCTGCACCAGGTGATGTTTCTCAATTCCAGTTTCCGCATTAGGCTCCGCAACTTTCCAGTCAATCGAACCCGTACCAGGCTTATGAAATAGCCGCGCTTCCCCGTCGCCATTTAGGAGCATGTTTAGTGTGGCGAGGGTGATCATGCTCTCGTCGAGATCGACGCCGAACAGATTGTGATCGTTTAGCTTCTTCTTGGGGTCAGGGATCTGAGAGTTGACATAAGACAGCGACAGGAAGTCACCGATCCCACAGCAAGGATCGAAGACGGTCTGATTCTCGCGCGGGTTTACCAAGGAGACAACAAATTTGATCACTGGCAATGGGGTCAGGAATTGCGCAGCTTCATCGCGCTTAAACTGGTTGGCAAAGTTGTAAAATACTAGCTGATAAAGATCGCTGGCTTGGGAACGAACGAACGAGAAGTCCTGAAACGCTTCACAAACAGCCGCTAGCGCCCTTACTACGTTGATGTTTGTCCAAGAAATTGCCCCTTGCGAGAAGATGCGAATGTAATGCCCTGCCGCACTTCCTTGGAGATCCGACATTCGTGTGATAAATGTTTGTACGGACGCGTCTGAGATATTTGCTAATTTCTTCTCATCTTCCTCAATATAGAAGCGAAGTTTCCGGTCGGGATTCCTCCTGTTTTCTTGTTCATCGTGAATTTTCATTGCTAGTGCGCTCATTATCAGAGCGTATCCACGCTGGTTTACCAATCCCACTTTGTCCAGCGTCCTGAGAATGTGGCTTAATGCATTCTGGATTTGCACGCTGGAGATTGAAGTCACCAGCTCCAAATCTTCGATCGACCTTTTTGCTCGGTCGGTAACATAAACTTTCCCCGACAATGCCAACACGTGAGCCATATCAGGGATAAGAATGTATGGGTCGGGAAGTTGAAGAGACAAGTCGCCAATGGCACTCTTGTCGCCTTTGCTATTCTTGGTTGCGTCAAGCCGGATGAAATTGCCGGCTTTCCGTTGGAACAGGAACAGCCTTCCGCTATCGTAGTAAAGCCCCATCACAAATTTGTCTGAAGGCGCCTTTTCATTCATTGCCGGTTTGAGTTGAGATTGAAAAATCTTTTCGACAGTCTTTTCTTTGATCTTGAACTCTCCAGCTGCGATAAGATGCTCTTTAAGCCACTGGATATCTTCAACGTTCCTTGTCGACCAATACCGGCGGTAGTAGTCGATCCATTCGGCGCTATCAAAAATAGCTAAATCCAGCTTCAAGGCTGCCGCGTTGGCGTTTCCCTTGGGGAAAAACACTTCGACGCCTACATAATCCTTTGGATATAGGCCGCTATGTAGAAGCGCATAGACAAACTGCCATTTGTAATATTCTTCGATCGCTTGGCCGTCTTTGTTCTTTATGCTAATGTTGTCGACATACTTTCCGTTCACCGGAACCAAGCTTCGGGGTAGGTGCGAGGCAGCCGCAAAGCTGCTGTCAAACTGGCTTTTAAATTCTGCGAACTTGCTCATTGGTTCCGACGTCTTGTAAAATGGCCATATCACCTCGTCGCCGACGAATCGGTCCAGCTCGGGGCAGGATACGTCATAGGCCATTTTTTCAGACATTGGATCATTCCTCGGAAAACGATCCACCAATTTCCAAAAAGCATGAAAATCAAGGCAGCAGGCCAAGGTGCTGACCAACCGCCTTCGCTGTCCGAACGTTCCTAGGTGGCTGAAACATCAGAAAACACACATTTTATGACGTTTCGGCCTGAAACGGCCCTTACCCATTGAACCCATAGAGCAATTTGGGTTGCGCAACCGGCTATCGCCCTTGCCACTCATCGGCAACATAACTTGCGACACGAAAACCCGGCTTTTTGTGAGGTTCGATGAAGCAGGCACGTGTCTTGACCGAGACTGAATTCAAGCGGTTACTCGCCGTGGTGGCGCAGACAAAGTACGCAGGCCGAAACCGGCTGGCACTGATGCTGTCGCATCTCGCCGGTTTGCGCGTCGGGGAAATCGCGGCCCTGACCCAGCGCGATGTTTTCGACGGCGATGGCAAGGTGCGCGAGCAATTGCGCCTGCGAGCCGAGATCACCAAGGGCGGTCATGCCCGCGTTGTCTTCTTGAATGAGAAGCTACGCCGCGAGATCGACCGCCACCAGACGGACTGGCTTGAACGCATGAACACCGATGCGCCATTGCTGCTGACGCAAAAGCGCACGGCATTCTCCGCAAACATCCTTTGCCAGTTGATGGGCCAATTATATAGAAGTGCCGGTCTCGACGGGGCGACCTCGCATAGCGGTCGTCGCTGGTTCATCACCCGGCTTGCCCATTCCGGTGTCAGCCCGAAAGTCATTATGACGCTGGCCGGCCACCGGAACCTGACGACCACGCAACGCTATATCGATGTTCGCGACGAGATGATGAAAGCGGCGGTCGATCTGCTGTAGCCGAGTTGTCGCGAAACAGCGCGAGTCAATGGTCACCGCAGTGCCGCGCAGTGGCGCGACAGCCAGGCCAAGTCGATTTGCGCCTGCGTGGGCTGGTCGCCGTGATCGTTGCTTGAATGGTTTTGCATTTTGTCTCCGCAAGATTTCAGCGAAAGCAAAATTCCACATGGCGCAAAGGGCGAGTTCAGAGAGTCGGCCCGGAGCGGCGACGCTGCGCGTCTTTCCGTGGCCAAGCGTGTCAGGCGACGCACATCACGCAGAAGCACAGAAGCGTCAAGGAGCGCGGTCTAGCCCTTAAATTTTGCCGCGTAGCGCCCCGCGCCGAACGCGCGTCCGTGGCGCTCTTTTACAGCGTCGCGGTCTCGCCGGAACGCACGAAGGGCATGGGATCAAGTATGATCCCATGCCCTTCGGATGCTTGCCGCGCAAAATTGCACGGTCTATGCGGACTTGCGCAGCATCTTGCCGCGCTCGACGGCAGCAGCGGTCAGCTGCGTGTCAAGCTCGCCAGAGCGAACCGCCTCGATTAGCGTATCGATGATCTTTGGCAGTGCGGCCAGTTCCCCGACCTCAATGGCATTCTTGTCCTTGGCGAACTCGATGGGCTTGCCCGCATAACGGATCGCGAAAAACACCTTGCTGTTGCCATCGGTGAACCAGCCTTGACGCACGCGCTTGGGGGCTTCGACATCGACGCGGATGCCTTCGGCATTCTTCTTGCGCACGATATGGGTCGGCGTGAAAACCTGACCAGCGATCTTCGCTTCCGCCATCTGCTTCTGCTCGGCCAATGCGGCAATCATCTTTTCCCGCGCACGCTGCACCGGATCGACGGTTGCGCGAGCTGGAACTGCGGAGGTGAGCTTGAGAGCCTTGAGGTGAGACATGCTGTGATCCTTCCCGAAACCGTTGAACGTGTTTCCCGGATACAGCCAGCCGCTAAAAGGGCGAGTGGTTTGTTGGCTGTAGACATCTGCAGAGAATCGTCTTTAGGTGGTGGAACCGTCCGACACTCGAGCCTTCCATTTACAGATGATCAAGTCTATTAAGATCCAAAATTTTCAACGAATAGACCAGCCGCTATCCATATCACTTGGGCCTGTCACGGTCTTAGTGGGAGAAAATGGCTGCGGAAAATCATCATTTTTGAAAGGAGTTCATTGGGCCGTCAGGTGTGCAACCCTCGCTGAGGGTGGAAAAGTGACCCTCGACCAAATGGACTTTGTTCCAAGTAAAGATTTCTTGGATTTGGCCCATAAGCTCAAGCTTCAGAACAGTGCAGGCGGTAGAAAGATATCCGTTAGCCTGCTTGATGCCGACGATACGGAAACGTCGATAGCTATTAGTGCCGCTCGCAACAACGCAGGCGTTCTGACGAATATCCAAGGCCCGCTTGCGGGAGAGTTAACCGCGAATGATAAGCCCAGTACTGCCTACATTCCGGGTATCGCGGGCGCTGCCGAAGAGGAGACGATTTTAGCGGTGCCGATCATGCATCGGAAGGCGGCGTCTGGGGAAGGAGGCTCCGTTCTGAGACAAATAATTCTAGCTCATGCAGTTGGGCCTGACGGAACTGGCCAGCAATATCGACAGCTAGAAGAGTTGTCTAAATGGGTGTCGATGATCCTGCCCGGCACAACCTTCTGGGTGAAATTCGACAGGCTGCGCGATCGCAATATCGACGTGAAATTCCTTACTAATGAAATGAAAGTGCACGGGCAAAGCCACACGGTCGCGTGGAAATCGATCGACATGGCCGGCACGGGGTTTCTACAAGTAGTACAGATATTCGCATACCTATTATATTTCAGGCCTAAGCTGCTATTGGTTGACGAGCCGGACGCTCACCTCCATCCGGGACGGCAGCAGCTTCTTATTCAAGCGCTTGAAAAAGCCTCGTTAGAATATCCGGAAACACAGATTGTTATTTCAACGCACTCACCGCACTTGGTCAGGGCCCTTTCGGATCATGCACTGATCCACTGGTTGGAAGACGGAGCGGCAAAAGCCGACGGCGACGTTGTGCGCGAACGGATGGGATGGAGTATATTAGACAAAGAGCTTTTGATCTTCACCGAAGACGGTAACACAGACAAGCTTCAACACTTGCTAAATCAATGGCCGACGATCGCGCAAAAATGCGCGATTTGGCCCACCTTTGGGAAAGACAGCTTGCCTAATGGCCAAAAAGCTAAGGCTTTGATGGCGAAAATGCAAATAAAGATCTTGATTCACCGGGATCGAGATTTCATGTCCGACGGGGATGTGCAGGCTTGGAAGGATTTGAAGGGATACCCAGCGCAGAGTATCCCTGTTTGGCTCACAGCAGGGTCTGATATAGAAAGTTCTTTTTGTAATGCAGCGCATGTCGCGGGGGTCATGGACGTTCCTGAACATGTAGCACAGGAGATAGTAGACACTGCCATCGCGTCGTACGACCAAGGCGAGTGGATGCAGCTATTTTCGAACGCCTATTCGGATGCAGTGAATAAACTGCCTACAAATGGTGATCGTAATCCGATTGCCAGGTGGGCAGCGATGGGCGCCTATAATGCATCAACCATTAAGGGGAAGAAGCTCTTAGGCTTGATTGCAAATGCTTGCATAACCGTGCTTCCCAACCACGGCCTAGCTCAGAGGATGGGGCGCCGTTCTGGTTTAACGAAGCCGACACAAGGGCAGCCTATTTGTATAGATCTCAGGTCTGATGTGTTGGCAGCTCTCGCTTGAAGCATTTCCAACTGCCTATTTACAGTCATTGATCGGCCCTCTCACCAACCGGTCTGACCCGGCCTCAAACGATCCTTGATATGTTCGGTAGCAACGTGGGCGTAATGCTTCTCGATCATCTGTAATGAGGTGCGCGTGTTCAGCGCCACGTCATATATTGATGCGCCTTTAATAAGCATTGCAGAGATATAATAATGGCGTAACGAATATGGAGTTCGACGGACACCTCTGTAGTCGTATTCAAGGCCGGCGGCCTTCAGTAGCTCGTTGAAGCTACGTTTGAAGGATAGGATTTGCTTTCCGTCTGCATCTGCGAATACAGGATCGCCGTCTTCAGGCTCCCGTCCTAACTCTTTTTCGAACACATCCCAAAGCATGGAGAGTGCCGGGATAACGTCGAGAAGCGGGATTGAAGTGCCATGTTTACCCTTGCCGCGTACTTGCAAGCGAACATCCTGCTCTCCGATCGGCCTCTGCCTGCACTCGCGGAAACCAATAATATTGGCCCAGGTAAGGTTTTTAGCTTCCGTTGGCCTCATGCCTGAATGCGCCATGATCTCGATATAACAGTAGAGGCGAATGCGATCCGTCTTGATGTTTTTCGGCGTCAATTTTATCGTCCATTCGCGCCCACCCTTGGCCTTTATATCCTTAGTCTTCGGCTGGAGTTCGGATATGCGTGCAAGCGCCATGTTGAACAACTTTTCGTATTCCTCCGGCGTGAAGCCGGGGCGGCGATTTTCGGTGCGTTTACGCACCACCGGATTGGGAATGACGATCTGCTGACAATACCCCCAACGCACAGCCTGCTGAAACAGGCTACGGACGATGACCATCTCTCCCTTAATCGTGCTGAGCGATGCGATCTTGCGCGGAGCGGGACGGCTGAACACGCGGCCGTCTTCTCGCTCGACGCGAATCTTTTCGATCTCGCCGCCGGGGCCTGACGTCCAGTAGCCCTTGCGCCACTCCAGATAGCGTTCGATGTCAGGCGGGGTGATTTTGTCGATCGGCTTGTCGCCGAAATAGCCGATCAGAAACCGCCTAATCTTAGGTGGCCAAAAATATGCGTGATCGGTGCTACGTTCTTTGCGCTCGACTTCCGCTTCAATTGTCTTGATAAATTCTTCGGCCACCGCGCTGAAGGCATGCTCAACAAGACTAAGGCCGAGTTTCAGGCGATAATTCTGCTCGTGCCAGATCTCATTTGCCCGGCGACGGGCTTCAGCCTCGTCGGATGTGCCGAGAGATTTTCTGATCTGGCGGCTGTCCATCGTGTAGCGCATCGACCAATTCGTGCCGTCTCGCTGGAAAAGCACAAAGGGGTCGTTGGATTGTTTGAAGCGCTGCAGCACGGGAACCGGGTCTCCAATGGTGTTACTACGGTAGGCAGTCCGCGCTAACACTGTGCTAACGCGGGCCGCGACCGAAAAACTTCGACATTGAAAACAAAGAGTTTTTCTCGGCAGGGTAAGCGTTGTGCTAACGCTGTGCTACCAATATTGCCATTCCAAGGGAGGGCAAGAGAAGGCTGATAAATCAATGATTTTAAGAGGTTAGTTGGCGCACCCGACAGGATTCGAACCTGTGACCTTTGGAATCGGAATCCAACACTCTATCCAGCTGAGCTACGGGTGCATGCCGTGGCGATTTGAATCGCCTGTCCGATGGCTGGTTCTTAGCTCAGGAAACGTTTGGCTTCAATGAGGAAAATTCAGATCGGACGTTTTAGCGGGATGAGGCCGCGGGTTTTGGCGCGCGGCCTCGTTTTTTATCGGCGGTGCCGGCTCATTCCCGCATCGCGCCGGGGCCGGGGGTGGCCTTTGGGGGCACCTTGCCGAGGATGATCATGCCGAGGACCTCGTCCTTGGTGACGTCTTCGGTGCGGGCATGGCCGACGACCTGGCCGTTCTTCATGACCGACACGCGGTCGGCGAGATCGAAGACGTCGTGGATGTCGTGGCTGATGAGGAAGATGCCGATGCCTTCCTTCTTCAGCTGCTTGATCAGCTCGCCGACCTGCGCCGTCTCCTGGGGGCCGAGGGCCGCGGTCGGCTCGTCCATGATCAGGATGCGGGCATCGAACAGGATGGCGCGGGCGATCGCGACCGACTGGCGCTGGCCGCCGGAAAGGGCCTTCACCGGCTCCTTGAAGCGCTTGAAGTTGGGGTTGAGGCGCCCCATCACCTCGCGGGCCTTGGCTTCCATGGCGACATCGTCGAGCGTGCCCCAGCGGGTTTGCAGCTCGCGGCCGAGGTAGAGGTTGGCGGCGGCGTCGACATTGTCGGCGACGGCGAGCGTCTGGTAGATCGTCTCGATGCCGTATTTCTTGGCGTCGCGCGGGCTGCGGATGTCGGCGGGCTCGCCGTTGATCAGAATATCGCCGCTATCGCGCTTGTAGGCGCCGGAGAGGATCTTGATCAGCGTCGACTTGCCGGCTCCGTTATGGCCGAGCAGCGCGACGACTTCACCGGGGTAGAGCTCTACCGAGGCGTTGTCCACTGCGTGGATGCCGCCGAAGGAGATGGAAATGTTCTTCATTTCCACAAGCGGAGTGGTTTGATCCGTCATGGTTCAGAATTCCTTTTACTTGGCGCGCGAGCGATAGACGATGTCGAGCCAGACGGCGATGACGAGCACGACGCCGACGACGACGTTCTGGATCGGCGTATCGACGTTGGCGAGCCCCATGCCCGACTGCAGCGACTGCATGACCAGGGCGCCGATCATGGCGCCGGCGATGGTGCCGCTGCCGCCCGCGAGCGACGTGCCGCCGATGACGGCCGCAGCGATGGTGAAGAGCTCGTAGGTCGTGCCCTGCGAATTGGCGGCGGCGTTCAGGCGGGCCGTGGAGATGGCCGCGGCGACGGCTGCAAGCAAGCCCATCAGCGCGAAGATGCGCACCGTCACCCAGCGGGTCTTGATGCCGGCGAGTTCGGCCGCTTCCGGATTGCCGCCGATCGCGAAGACATAGCGGCCGAAGCGCAGGCGCGTGGCGATGAAGGTCATGACGATGCCGATGCCGACTGCGATGAGCACGGGGACGGCGATGCCATAGGGAATATCGAGCCCGGTTTCCGGCCAGGGGATATTGTGTTCCGTCGCGTATTTTTTCGCGATGCCGACGGGCCAGTAATAGATATTGAAGACGTAGATCGTGCCGAGCACCAGCGCCGAGCCGAGGATGGCGAGGAAATATTCGGCCCAGAGCGGACGGCGCGGGAAGTTGAAGCGCTTGCGCTGGTGACGCTCGCCGACAATGCCCAGAACGATCATCACGCAGGCAAGGACGCCGAGAATCCAGCTCCAGGTGGCGCCGATCGAGCCTTCGGCACCGCCGCCCATGATGCGGAACGTGACGTCGAGCGGAGCGACCGTCTGGCCGCTGGTGACGTACCAGGCAAGGCCACGCCAGGCGAGAAAGCCGCCGAGGGTGACGATGAAGGAGGGAACCTTGAAGAAAGCGATGATCACGCCCTGGAAAGTACCGAGCAAGGTGCCGACGACCAGGCCGCAGGCGAGCGTGATGACCCAGGTCCACGCACTGTCGAAGCCGAGATAGGTCGGCAGGAACTTGGCCTGGATGACGCCCATGACCATAGCCACGAAGCCCAGCAGCGAGCCGACGGAAAGGTCGATGTTGCGGGTGACGATGACGAGCACCATGCCGGTGGCGAGCACGGCGATCTCGCAGGTCTGGACGGAGAGGTTCCAGAGGTTTCGCGGCGTCAGGAAGAGGCCGCCGGTATAGAGGTCGAAGCCGATCCAGATGATCAGCAGCGCGCCGACCATGCCGAGCAGGCGGGTATCGATTTCGGTGGCGCGCAGGAAGCGCGTGATCACGCCTTCTTCTGCATTGCGCGGGCCGCTCGATGTTGTGGAGTGTGTCATGTCGGCCATCGCTTTGCCGTTCTCCCACTGTTGGGCGCAGGCCCGCGAAAGCACAGAGGCTATCCGCCGGCAGTATCCGCGCTGGTCTCAATAGACGTCATCGCTCGCCCATCCGGTCTTCGTCCGGTTCCATGGCCGCCATCCGGCGGGCCGGGCGTATATGCGATGACGCAACTCAATACGGGAAATCGACGCCCCGTTCCAGGCGGGGTTGTTGTCTGTTTCCTATCCGCGTTCGACGCCGCAATGGAAGCCCTTTGCGGCGTCGGCATTATCGTCGGGTCAACCCGTCAAGCTTTCGTGCTTACTTGCAGGCAGCAACGCTGCCGGCCTTGACACCCTGGCAGGCTTCAGCCTTGGAGATCCAGCCGGCGTCGATGACGACGTTCAGGTTGTCCTTGGTGATGGCGATCGGGGTCAGGAACACGGACTTCATCGGAACATGCTTCGGACCGCCGGTGAAGGTCTGGACGCCGGAAATCTGGTCCATCGTCTTGCCCTTGGCGAGGTCGATGGCGATTTCAGCGGCGCGCTTGCCGAGTTCGCGCGAGTCCTTCCAGACGGAAACGGTCTGCGTGCCGAGCGCGATGCGGTTCAGCGCGGCCTTGTCGGCGTCCTGGCCGGAAACCGGCACGGAACCGGCCAGGCCCTGGGCGTCGAGAGCGGCAACGGCGCCGCCGGCGGTGCCGTCGTTGGAGGCGACGACCGCATCAACCTTGTTGTTGTTGGCGGTCAGGAACTGTTCCATGTTGCGCTGCGCGTTCTGCGGCAGCCAGCCGTCCGTGTAGGCTTCGCCGACGTTCTTGATCTTGCCGGCGTCGATGGAGGGCTTCAGCACTTCCATCTGGCCGGAGAAGAGAAAGTCGGCGTTCGGGTCGGACGAGGAGCCCTTGATAAAGACGTAGTTGCCTTCCGGCTTGGCCTTCAGCACTTCGCGAGCCTGCATGCGGCCCACTTCCTTGTTGTCGAAGGTGATGTAGAAGGCGGCCGGATTTTCGATCAGGCGGTCGTAGCCGACAACCGGAATGCCTTCGTCGGCGGCCTTTTCAACGGCCGGGCCGATGGCGTCCGAGTCCTGAGCGAGAATGATGAGAGCGTTGGCGCCCTGGGAAATCAGGGATTCAACGTCGGTCAGCTGCTTGGAAGCGGAAGACTGGGCGTCGGCGGAAATGTACTTGGCGCCGACCGATGCGAGCGCCTTCTTGATGGCGGCTTCGTCGGTCTTCCAGCGCTCTTCCTGGAAGTTCGACCATGAAACGCCGACGACGAGATCCTTGGCGAAGGCTGCCGTCTGCATGGTCAAAACGATGGCCGCGCCCGCAGCCAGCTTGATGAAAGCTTTCATATTATCCTCCCGAGTGAATGCGACCGCACGTATCCTGAACTCCCGTCGGTCGCGGCGATAATGCTGACGAAAAACACCTTGGATTTTTTTCTCGACAGTCGAGAAATTTAGTGTCAGAGATTTTTTCAACTGTCAACACCCGTACTAACAGCTTTCATTGGTCACCCGAAAAGAGCTATTAGGAGCTGCGGAGAGGGAGGGTTGAATGAGCGGGGAGCTTGCCTATGCTGGCCAAATCGAGCACCGAATTGGTCCGTCAAAAGAACAGCGCCTTGGTTTTGTCGGCATTGCGCCGGCACGGCCCGCTTGCCCATACCGAGCTTTCTGACTTCACCAAGCTTTCGTCTGCGACCGTCTCGGTCATCACCGCCGACCTGGAGCGGGCGCAGATCATCGAAAAGGCGGAGCAGCAGGCTGCCAGCGGCCGCGGGCGGCCGCGCGTGCTGTTTTCGCAGCGGCGCGATTGCGGCTATCTGATCGTCGTCGTCATCTCTTCGGATGCCGTGCAATACTCTCTCGTGGATTATACCGGGCGTCTCATCGACCGGTTTACCGAGGACAGGCAGCAGAACGTCGCAGGCGTCGACCATTTCGTGGCGGGAATGCGCGACGCGCTGAACCGGATCGTTGCCCGCTCGCAATTGTCGCGCGACAAGGTGCTGATGATCTCGATCAGCAGCAAGGGGCTTGTCGATGTCTCGGAGCCGGTGCTGCGATGGTCGCCGATCTTCGGGCGGGACGAGATCGATTTCGCGGCCGTGTTTCGCGACGAATGGCTGGCACAGATCATTCTCGGCAACGAGACGCTGTTGGTCGCCGCGGCTCTCGGGCGGCAGGAGGAAATCAGCAAGGGCGGCGATTTCCGCGCAATGGCGGCCCTGTCGCTTGGCCACAGCATCGGACTTGGCATCGTACGGCGGGACCATGAGGGCAGTCATCAGATATCGGCGCCGAATTTCGGTCATATGATGCATGTGCCGGGCGGCGGCCTTTGCCGTTGCGGCGCGCGCGGATGCATCGAGGCCTATGCCGGCTTTTACGCCATGCTTCGCACGGCCTTCGACGTGCCGCTCGACACGATTCCCGCGAAATTCGTTCCGATCGCCGAGCTCGACAAGATCGCGGCGAGCGCACGCCATGGCGGGCGGCGCAATGTGCTCGCCTTCCGGCAGGCGGGGCTGGCGCTCGGCAACGGTCTCTCGCGCGTTTTGAGCCTGCATGAGCGGATGCCGATCGTCATCACCGGTCCGGGGGTGCGTTACTACGATCTCCTGATCGAGGGTATCACGGAAGGGCTGGCGGAATCGCATGTCGTGCGCATGGAAGGCATGCCGGAGCTGCGCGTCGTCATCGACGAGCCGACGCTTGTCTTCGAAGGGCATCTGAACCGCGCGCTGTCGATCATCGACAACGGCATCGTGAAGAGGGGAGCTACGGTCGTGGAGCTGCGCGGCGAGGCCGTTTGAGGAGAGCGACGACGGGCTAAACCACTGCGCCCGGCGCAAGCTGCCCAATCCTCCGGAGTTTCAGATCAGACGCACAAGCCGCCCCCATGATGGGCCGCCGCATCAATCCGCCGGACCCGGGTTTTGATCTTCGTCGCGGACGTACAGGATGCGGTCGATCAATCCCCATTCCAGCGCCTCTTCCGCCGTCATGAAGTGGTCGCGATCCATGGCGCGGTCGAATTCCTCGTAGCTGCGCCCGCAATGCTCCGCATAAAGCCGCGTCATGCGGTACTTGGTGCGCTTGATTTCCTCGGCGTGGATGAGCATGTCCGAGGCCTGACCCTGGAAGCCTCCCAGGGGTTGATGGATCAGGATGCTGGCGTTGGGCAGGGCGGCCCGCTGGCCGGGCTCGCCCGCCATCAGCAGGAACGATCCCATAGAGCGGGCAGTCCCCATGCAGAGCGTGTGCACGGGCGCGCGGATATAGCGCATGGTATCGTACATGGCAAAGCCGCTGGTGACGAGGCCGCCGGGCGAATTGACATAAAGGCTGATCGGCTTCTTCGGGCTCTCGGCTTCGAGGAACAGCAATTGCGCGCAGACGAGGGCCGAGACGGCATCGTTCACCTCGCCGTTCAGGAAGATGATTCTCTCGCGCAGCAGCCGGGAATAGATGTCGAAAGACCGCTCTCCCTTGCTGGATTGCTCGACGACCATGGGGACGAGTTGCATCGCTTCGCGCATCGGCGAACTCCAATGTTGATGAGATTGTTGGTGAGGGTGGTGCGTCAGGCGGCGCGCATGACGGAGACGCCGTTATCGTTCGCCGCGGCCTTCGCAGCCTTGCGGAGCCTTGCATCGTCCAGCTCGTGGATGATCCGCAGGCTCGTGCCGCCGTCCGCATTGGGGGCGAGCTGGAACGTCACGATGCTTTCGAGAAACGGTGGCGCGTCATCCCGCAGCCTGTAGCAGACCTCTTTGCCCGGTGTGACGGAGATCGCCTCGGGGTCGGCCAGGGCTTCCTTCGGCAGCCAGTTCTCCCGAAGCTCAGGAGTGCTGACCGCGCGCCAGACCTTTTGCGGCGGTTCGCTGAGATCGTATTGCAGCTCGATACTGTTCTTCCGCTCCGGGATCGTCAGTCGGTTCATTGATCCATATCCTTCAGCAAGACCTTGAGAGCTTCGATGCGGGCCGGCCAATAGGCGCGGTATTTCGCCAACCATTGAGCGATGAGGGCAAGCCCCTGCGGATCGACCTCGTAGTTCACGAACCGCCCCTGTCGTTCCTCCCTGACCAGTCCGGCGCCGCGCAGGACGCCGAGATGCTGGGACATTGCCGGCTGGCTGATATCCATGCCCTCGCGCAGGGCACTGGCATTCATGGCGCCTGCCGCCAGCTTTTCAAAGATGGCGCGGCGGGTCGGGTCTGCCAAAGCACGGAATATCTCGTTCTCTATCATGGAAACAGATAAGCATGTACTTATGTGATTCGCAAGAGCTTTCCATTCCGGCCTGTGATCGATGGCTTGCGAGGCCGGTGCCCTGAGTGCCTTTGGCAAATCGCGACCATGCGTGGAGGCAAAGAAAAAGTCCGCCGCGAAGCGATTCGCGGCGGACTTGACGGGAGGATCGTATCCTTTGGAAGGATCGGGTGGCTGCCTAGTCGATCTTGACCAGCCGGCCTTCCTTGACGGACTGCAAGGCGGCATCCGCCAGCTTCAGCGCGGCCAGGCCATCGGCGCCGGATGGCGTGATGGGAGCGCCCTTTTCGACGGCTGCGATGAAGCTTGCGATCTCGTTGGCATAGGCTTCTGTATAGCGGGTCATGAAGAAATCATGCAGGGGCGGCCGGGTGTAGCCCTCGCCATTGGCGAGTTCGATGGAGAAGGGGCGCTGGTTTTCGGCCGAAACCAGTCCCTTCGAGCCATGGATTTCGATGCGCTGGTCGTAGCCGTAGGTGGCGCGGCGCGAGTTGGAGATAATGGCCTGCTTGCCCGATGCCGTCTGAAGGATCACGGAAACGCTGTCGTAGTCGCCGGCTTCGCCGATCGCCTTGTCGACCAGCACGGCGGCGGTTGCCGTCACCGCCACCGGCTCTTCGCCGAGCAGGAAGCGGGCCATGTCGAAGTCATGGATGGTCATGTCCCGGAAAATGCCGCCGGACCGCTTGATATAGTCGACGGGCGGGGCGCCCGGATCGCGCGAGGTGATCGTCACCATTTCGACGGTGCCGATGCGGCCCTCGTCGATGGCCTTCTTGACGGCCATGAAATGAGGGTCGAAGCGGCGGTTGAAGCCGACCATCAGCTTGCCCTTGGTTTCTTCCACGACCTTGATGCACGCCTTGACGCGGGCAGCGTCGAGATCGATCGGCTTTTCGCAGAAGACCGCCTTGCCGGCGCGGGAAAAGCGCTCGATAAGGTCGGCATGGGTATCGGTCGGCGTGCAGATCACGACGGCATCGATATCCTTGGCGGCTTCGATTGCCTCGATGGTGCGGACCTCGCAGCCATAGGCGGCGGAAATGGCCTCCGCTGCGGCCGGGAACGCATCCGCAACGGCGACGAGCTTGGCATTGGCATCGCCACTGACGGCCTTCGCATGCACCTTGCCGATGCGTCCGGCACCGAGCAGACCAAATCTGACAGTCATTTTTACCTCCCTGGATTCGGAACAAATGAACCGAATGTCAACCTATATGGAATTTTCATTCCATTTTCCAAAGGCGACGTCAAGCCGCCCCGCCTTCACATTTCTTAAAATCGCAGTTCGATATCGGCTTATCCGAAATCCGCCCGCGAAACCTTATTTTATGCCGATGGCTTCCCAATTTTCCCGATGATGCGCTAAGACAAGTCTCCTTGAACAGGCAAAGAAGACTCATGCAACTGATCGATCCCAGCCATCCCCTCTACAAGCCGCTTTGGGTGCGTATCCTCATCGTGGCCGTCTGCTTCGGCTGGGCAGCGGTCGAGACGCTCGGCGCGCAGCCGTTCTGGGCCATGCTTTCGGGTGCGCTGGGTGCCTATTCGGCATGGATGCTGCTGTTGAATTTCAAGCCGCAGCCGCCCGCGGCCAATGTCGAAGCTCCGTCGCAGGATGATGCGGAGGAGGAGGACGATATGCCGACGGACGACAAGAAATAATCATCGTTTCAGGCGGCGTATGGCTTCGTCGATCAGCTGGTTGGCGAGCGTCATGCGGGTCGTTGCCTGCTCGCGAAACAGGGCATCGACGCTGTCGGGATGATTGGCCCTGGCGAAGCGGCGGCGCTTTTCCTGCAGGGCTTCGCGCGCGTGGTCGGAGGTGATCGCCAGTTCCGCGGCGACCTCTTCCCGTGACGTCCGTGCCAGATGCTCCGGCATGACCGGCGGCTCCGGTTCCCGCGGCATTGGCGCCGGCTCCGGTTCGGCCGGTATGATCGGATCGCCGAGATTGTCGCGATAGGCTTCGTCAGGGCGGTACGTTTCGGGCGTCTCGCCGCCGGGGACCGTCGCGGCAAAGCTGACGTTCAGGCCGCGAATACGATGCGCCGCTTCCTCTGCTTCCGGAACGTCTTCTTCCGTATCGAGACGATCGAGCACGGATTGGAACAATGATTGCCTGAACAGCATGCGAGCCTCCACGCCAAGCTTCATAGGGGCGGAAGTTGGCGCGGAGCTTATGGGAACATGGCCGTGGCCGAGGCGATAGCTACCGCATGGAGAGATTTCTGCTCTCTTCCAGGATCATGTCGTGCAGAAGACGGGCGCTTGGCGGCATGGCGCGCTCGCGCGCCGTGATGAGGCTATAGGGCCTGACGTCGATATCGAAGTCGATCGGCAGGATGCAGGATTCGCCGGCATGGGAGGATTGCCCGCAAATGAATTGCGCCATGTCGAGGGCGACGGGGGCGATCGCATCCGTCTTGCAGACCACGGCAAGCGTCAGCAGCAGGGAGGAGGTGTTGACGACATTTTCCGGCAGCGGCACGCCGGCCGCGAGAAAAATATCTTCCACCTTGCGTCTCAGCAATGTGCCCGGCGGCTGGAAGACCCAATCGTAACCGCCAAGGTCGTGCAGGCCGGCTACCCCTTTCTCAAGCAGGGGGTGGCCGTTGCGGACGACAAGGCAGGCCTTTTCGACGCCGATCTCATGGGTCGTGAACAGGCGCGGATCGAGATCGTCGGGAATGCGGCTGATGATGAAGTCGTGACGGGCGGCCAGAAGCTCGCGCGCCAGCACATTGCTGTTCTCGACCTCGATATTGATCTCGATGCCGGGATAGGTGCGCGTCACGCGCTGGATCGCCGGCACCACGAGGCTGATCGCCGGGGCCGTTACCGCACCCAGAAACACGGAGCCGCCCTTGCCGGTGCGCAGCGCGCCGAGTTCGCGGCCCGCTTCACGCAGCTCGAGCAGGATCTTGCGCGCCCGCTTGGCCAGCGCAAGGCCGAAAGGGGTGAGAACGACGCCTCTGGCGACCCGCTCATATAGCGGACTTTTGACGATCGACTCCATTTCCGAGAGCATCCGAGAAGCCGCAGGTTGTGACATGTTCATGGACTCAGCGGCAGCCGATATCTGCCCATAATCCTCGATCGTGACGATCATGCGCAGATGATTGAGCTTCAAACCGGCTTTCAGCAGCGTATCGTCGCGAAAACTGTCGGAATGAATCTCAATGCCTTCGCTGAAATAATCGTTATATATTTTCTCCATGGCGGCCAAATTTCCCGTTCGTCGGCAAAAAAGTACTATTTTTTGACATCATACCAAACTTGGTATGCGTTTAGCCAGTTATTCTATTTGACAGTTATACGAAATCGTACGAGTTTGCCGATCGTGCGCTGGGTGCAGCTCATAAACCGTGAGAGCGTGGAGGAGACCTGCTTCGTGTCTCACAATTAGAAGTAAACTATTCCTTCTATGGAACCTGCCGCAGTTTCGGGCGGGCATTTTTTGTCCGTCATATTATTAACAAGGGAGAGAGTAATGAAATCCATTATCTCATTGATGGCCGGCGCTGCGTTCGGCGTCGCTACGCTGGTGGTACCTGCCTTCGCGGCGGACAAGGGCACGGTAGGCATCGCCATGCCGACCAAGGCTTCGGCTCGCTGGATCGACGACGGCAACAACATCGTCAAGCAGCTCCAGGCCGCCGGTTACGGCACCGACCTGCAGTATGGCGACGACGACATTCCGAACCAGCTCTCGCAGATCGAAAACATGGTCACGAAGGGCGACAAGGTTCTCGTTATCGCCTCGATCGACGGCACCACGCTGTCCGACGTTCTGCAGAAGGCTCATGACGCCGGCATCAAGGTCATCGCTTATGACCGTCTGATCCGCAACAGTCCGAACGTCGACTACTATGCAACGTTCGACAACTTCAAGGTCGGCGTCCTGCAGGCGAACTCGATCGTCGACGCCCTCGGCCTCAAGGATGGCAAGGGCCCGTTCAACATCGAGCTGTTCGGCGGCTCTCCGGACGACAACAACGCCTTCTTCTTCTATGACGGCGCGATGTCGGTCCTGAAGCCCTACATCGACAGCGGCAAGCTCGTCGTGAAGTCCGGCCAGATGGGCATGGACAAGGTCGGCACCCTGCGCTGGGATCCGGCAACGGCCCAGGCCCGTATGGATAACCTGCTGTCGGCCTACTACACCGACGCCCACGTCGATGCGGTCCTGTCTCCGTATGACGGCCTGTCGATCGGTATCCTGTCATCGCTCAAGGGCGTCGGCTACGGCTCCGGCGGCGTGAAACTGCCGGTCGTGACCGGTCAGGACTCCGAAATTCCGTCGGTCAAGTCCATCATCGCCGGCGAACAGCACTCCACGATCTTCAAGGACACCCGCGACCTCGCAAAGGTCACCGTCGACATGGTCAACGCCCTGATGGAAGGCAAGACGCCTGAAGTCAACGACACCAAGACCTACGACAACGGCGTCAAGGTCGTTCCGTCCTACCTGCTGACCCCGGTCGCAGTGGACAAGAGCAACTACGAGAAGATCCTCGTCGATGGCGGTTACTACAAGGCTGACCAGCTGAAGTAATTTTTCCGCATACCCGGTCAGGGCTCGCCGAAATGCGAGTCCTGGCTTTGATATTTAAGACGATCGCGCGGTCTGCTATGTTCGATCGCGGCGTTGGATTTGGACAATGGACGATACCATTCTCGAAATGCGGAACATCACCAAGTCGTTCCCCGGTGTGAACGCCTTGGAAAATGTCAATCTGAAGGTCCGTCAGGGCGAGATTCATGCCTTGGTCGGTGAAAACGGAGCCGGAAAGTCTACCCTGATGAAGGTGCTTTCAGGCGTCTATCCGGCCGGCACCTATGACGGCGATATCTATTACGATGGCGCGGTCCGCCAGTTCAAGACGATCAGGGATTCCGAAGACATCGGCATCATCATCATCCATCAGGAGCTGGCGCTCGTGCCGCTGCTGTCGATTGCCGAAAATATCTTCCTGGGCAATGAGGTCGTCGCCAATGGTATGATCAATTGGCAGGAAACCTTTACCCGCACCAAGCAGCTGCTCGCCAAGGTGGGCCTCAGAGAATCTCCGAACACGCTCGTCACCGACATCGGCGTCGGCAAGCAGCAGCTCGTCGAGATCGCCAAGGCCCTGTCGAAGAGCGTCAAGCTGCTCATTCTCGACGAGCCGACGGCATCGCTGAACGAAAGCGACTCCGACGCGCTCCTCAATCTCCTCATCGAGTTCCGCAATCAGGGCATCACCTCGATCATCATCACCCACAAGCTGAACGAAGTGCGCAAGGTGGCCGACGAGATTACCGTGCTGCGCGACGGCATGACGGTGAAGACGCTGGACTGTCATGAGGAAGAGATCAGCGAGGACATTATCATCCGCAACATGGTGGGCCGCGAGCTGGCCGACCGTTATCCGCCGCGCTCGGTTCCGATCGGCGAGACGATCTTCGAAGTGAAGAACTGGAACGCCTTTCACCAGCAGCATCGCGACCGGCAGATCCTGCACGACATCAACATCAACGTCCGCAAGGGCGAAGTGGTCGGCATTGCCGGCCTGATGGGTGCGGGACGCACGGAATTCGCCATGAGCGTGTTCGGCAAGTCCTATGGCCACAAGGTCAGCGGAGAAGTCTTCCTCGAAGGCAAGCCGGTGGATACCAGCACCGTGCGCAAGGCGATCGATGCCGGTCTTGCCTATGTGACGGAAGACCGCAAGCAGCTCGGCCTCGTCCTGTCGAACAGCATCCTGCACAATACGACGCTCGCCAATCTGCTCGGCGTTTCCAAGGGCACCGTCATCGACGACGTGCGGGAGCTGCAGGTGGCGACGAACTATCGCGCCAAGCTGCGCATCCGCTCGGCCGGCGTCTTCCAGGAGGCGGGCAACCTGTCCGGCGGCAACCAGCAGAAGGTGGTGCTGTCGAAATGGCTGTTTTCCGATCCGGACGTCCTGATCCTGGATGAGCCGACGCGCGGCATCGATGTCGGCGCCAAATACGAAATCTATTCCATCATCAACCAGCTTGCCGCCGACGGAAAGGGCGTTCTGATGATCTCATCGGAAATGCCCGAGCTTCTCGGCACCTGCGACCGCATCTACGTCATGAACGAGGGTCGCATCGTCGCCGAATTGTCGAAGGCAGAAGCGAGCCAGGAAAGCATCATGCGCGCTATCATGCGCTCAGGGGAGAAGCATCAATGAGTTCGGCCAGCCCTGCCACGGAAAGCAGCCACGTCGTTTCCATCGGCGACCATATCCGCAACAATATTCGCGAATACGGCATGTTGATCGCGCTCGTGGTCATCATGCTGCTGTTCCAGTATCTCACCAACGGCGTTCTGTTCAGGCCACAGAACCTGACCAACATCGTGCTGCAGAATTCGTTCATCGTCATCATGGCGCTGGGCATGCTGCTCGTCATCGTGGCCGGACATATCGACCTCTCCGTCGGCTCCGTCGTCGGCTTCGTGGGGGCCGTTGCCGGCGTGCTGGTCGTGCAGATGCATATGAATCTCGCGCTCGCGACGGTCATTTGTCTTCTCATGGGCGCTGCGGTCGGTGCCTGGCACGGATATTTCATCGCCTATCACCGCATACCGTCGTTCATCGTCACGCTGTCGGGCATGCTCGTTTTCCGCGGCCTGACCTATGCGATCATCAATACGACCGGCAACGGCAGCAGCATCGGTCCGTTCCCGCCGGCGTTCCAGATCGTCGCGACGGGCTTCATTCCCGATTTCGTCGATATGGGCACGATCCATTCGACGTCGATCTTCCTGACGATCGCCATCCCGATCATCATGTTCCTGCTGTCGTGGCGCCGCCGCAGCGTGAACGAGAAGCATGGTATCGATGTCGAGCCGTTCAGCTTCTTCATCGGCCAGAATTTGGTCGTTGCTGCTGCGACCATCTTCATCGGCTACCAGATTTCCTCCTACAGAGGACTGCCGAACGTTCTCATCCTCATGCTGCTGCTGATCGCTCTCTACGCCTTCGCCACGCAGCGCACCACGATCGGCCGCCGCATCTATGCCATGGGCGGCAACGAGAAGGCGACGAAGCTTTCGGGTATCGATACCCGCCGCCTGACGTTCTACACCTTCATCAACATGGGCATTCTTGCCAGCATCGCCGGCATCATCATCGCCACGCGCCTGAATTCGGCAACCGCCAAGGGCGGCGACGGTCTCGAGCTCGACGTGATCGCGGCCTGCTTCATCGGCGGCGCTTCGGCCTCCGGCGGCGTGGGCAAGGTGACGGGCGCCGTCATCGGTGCCTTGATCATGGGCGTGCTGAACCAGGGCATGTCGATCCTGGGTTACCAGACGGACTCCCAGAAGATGATCAAGGGTGCGGTTCTGCTCGCTGCCGTATTCATCGACGTTTACAATAAGAACAAGGGCTGATCGCCGCGCGACCGGCCGAGGCTTTAAAATCAAATCCATGACAGAGCCCGGCTCTCGCTGAGAGCCGGAACGGCGGATTGCATCCGATCTCTGTCCGTTAGGAAAGGATGAAACATATGCTCATCTCTCAGATCAAGGGCTCGAACGGCGAAATCGTCGTTGCCGTGCGGAACGGCCCGGGCGAAGTTGCCAAGGCCGTCGTCAATGGCGGCAGTGTCTACAAGCTCGCGATGGAAGCGGCCGACGGTGGAAAGTCGCTCGCCGCCGTTATCGAGGCCCATGGTCTCGGCGATGCCGTCGATCTCGAAAAAGCCTATGCCGAAGGCCGTTTCCTGCCGCCGATCACGCATCCTGACGCCGCGCACATGCATCTGACCGGCACCGGCCTGACGCATCTGGGCTCGGCCGCCACCCGCGATTCCATGCACAAGAAGACGACCGAGGCGGCGGAAGAGACGCTGACCGATTCCATGAAGATGTTCAGGATGGGCATCGAGGGCGGCAAGCCCAAGGACGGCGAGAAGGGCGTGCAGCCGGAATGGTTCTACAAGGGCAATGGCTATGGCGCCGCGGCTCCAGGTGATGCGCTGGTGTCGCCTTCCTTCGCGCTCGACGGCGGCGAAGAGCCTGAGATGGCCGGCATCTACGTCATCGCGAAGGACGGCACGCCGTTCCGCATCGGCTTTGCGCTGTCGAACGAATTTTCCGATCACGTCACCGAGCGGATCAACTATCTCTACCTTGCCCATTCCAAGCTGCGTCCGGCGAGCTTCGGGCCGGAAATCCGCATCGGCGCTGCCCCGGACGATATTCGCGGCACATCCCGCATCAGGCGCGGCGACAGGGTGATCTTCGAAAAGCCGTTCCTGTCGGGGGAGGCGAATATGTCCCACACCTTCGCAAACCTTGAATATCATCACTTCAAGTATGGTCTTTTCCGCGTTCCCGGCGACGTGCATGTGCACATGTTCGGCACGGCGACGCTCTCGTTTGCCGAGGGCATCAAGCCGGAGGCGGGCGACGTATTCGAGATCGAAGTGGGTGAATTCGGCTTGCCGCTGCGCAATCCGCTGGCTGTCGCGGCCGAGGAAAATGTGGCTGTTCGCCAACTCTAATTCGTCGAGCCCGGCCGCAAGGGATCGGCCGGGGGTTTTCCATACGATCCAGAAAGGCATGACGCCATGACCATTCATCAGAACCTGATCGCCGGCGAGTGGACCGGAACGAACGGTAGCGAAAATATCAACCCGTCTGACACGAACGAGGTCGTCGGCCTTTATGCCAGCGCCGGCGTTCAGGATGTCGCCGATGCGATCGCTGCTGCCAAGGCGGCCTTCCCCGCATGGTCCCGTTCCGGCATTCTGGAGCGTCACACGATCCTGAAGAAGGCTGGCGACGAGATTTTGGCGCGCAAGGACGAACTTGGCGCATTGCTTGCCCGCGAGGAGGGCAAGACCTTGCCCGAGGCGATCGGCGAGACGATCCGCGCCGCGCAGATCTTCGAATTCTTTGCCGGCGAGGCGCTGCGTCTTGCGGGCGAGGTGCTTCCCTCCGTGCGTCCGAATATCGGCGTCGAAATCACCCGCGAGCCGCTCGGCGTCATCGGCATCATCACGCCCTGGAATTTCCCGATCGCCATTCCCGCCTGGAAGATCGCGCCGGCGCTCTGCTACGGCAACACCATCGTCTTCAAGCCGGCCGATCTCGTGCCTGGCTGCTCCTGGGCGATCGTCGATATCCTCCATCGCGCCGGCCTGCCGAAGGGCGTGCTGAACCTCGTCATGGGCAAGGGCTCGGTCGTCGGCCAGGCGATGCTCGACAGCCCGGTTCTGTCCGGCATCACCTTCACCGGCTCGGTCGGCACCGGCAAGCGCGTGGCGCTCTCCTCCGTCGAGCATGGCCGCAAGTACCAGCTCGAAATGGGCGGCAAGAACCCGATGGTCGTGCTTGACGATGCCGATCTGACTGTCGCGGTCGAGGCGGCCGCCAATTCCGCCTTCTTCTCGACCGGCCAGCGCTGCACGGCCTCGTCGCGTCTCATCGTTACCGAAGGCATTCACGACAAGTTCGTGGCGGCGCTGACGGAGAAGCTGAAGACGCTCACCGTCGACAATGCGATCAAGGCCGGAACCCATATCGGCCCGGTCGTCGACGCCAAGCAGCTGAAGACCGACACTGACTATATCGAGATCGGCCGCCAAGAAGGTGCAAAGCTCGCCTTCGGCGGCGAGCTCGTCAGCCGCGACACGCCCGGCTTCTACCTGCAGCCGACGCTGTTCACCGAGGCGACGAACCAGATGCGCATCAGCCGCGAGGAGATCTTCGGGCCGGTCGCTTCCGTCATTCGGGTGAAGGACTATGAAGAGGCGCTGGCAACCGCCAACGACACGCCGTTCGGTCTCTCCTCCGGCATCGCCACCACGAGCCTGAAATACGCAACGCATTTCAAGCGCAATGCGGAAGCGGGCATGGTGATGGTCAACCTGCCGACGGCGGGCGTCGATTTCCATGTGCCGTTCGGCGGCCGCAAGGGCTCGTCCTTCGGTCCGCGCGAACAGGGCAAGTACGCCGCCGAGTTCTTCACCACGGTCAAGACCGCCTACACGCTGGCCTGACCGCCGACTTCACGGCCCGGGTGCGAACGAGGCGGCCCGGGCGACGCAAAAGGTACTGAGACTATGAAGAAGAAAGCTGAATGGCCGCGCAGACTGCGCTCCTACGACTGGTTCGGCGGCACCGGCAAGAACGCGATCATGCATCGCTCCTGGATGAAGAACCAGGGCCTGCCGGCCGATACGTTCGATGGTCGCCCGATCATCGGCATCTGTAATACCTGGTCGGAGCTGACCCCCTGCAACGCGCATCTGCGCGATCTTGCAGAGCGCGTGAAGCGCGGGGTCTACGAGGCGGGCGGCTTCCCCGTCGAATTTCCTGTCTTCTCCGTTGGCGAAAGCACGCTGCGCCCGACGGCTATGATGTTCCGCAACCTCGCGGCCATGGACGTCGAAGAGGCGATCCGCGGCAATCCGGTCGATGGCGTCGTGCTGCTCGGCGGCTGCGACAAGACCACGCCGAGCCTGCTGATGGGTGCTGCTTCCGTCGACATCCCGGTCATCCTCGTGTCCGGCGGCCCGATGCTGAACGGCAAGTGGCGCGGCAAGGATGTCGGCTCCGGCACGGCGATCTGGCAGTTCTCGGAAATGGTCAAGTCCGGCGAGATGTCACTCGACGAATTCATGGATGCGGAACAGGGCATGGCCCGCTCGGCCGGCAGCTGTATGACCATGGGTACGGCCTCGACCATGGCGTCGATGGCCGAAGCGCTCGGGATGACGCTGCCCGGCAACGCCGCCATTCCGGCCGTCGATGCCCGCCGCCGTGTCATCTCGCAGCTTTCCGGCCGGCGTATCGTCGACATGGTGAAGGAGGATCTGAAGCCTTCCGACATCCTGACGAAGGAAGCTTTTGAAAACGCGATCCGCGTCAACGGTGCCGTCGGCGGTTCGACCAACGCCGTCTTGCACCTGCTGGCGCTGGCCGGCCGCGTCGGCGTCGATCTGTCGCTCGACGATTGGGATCGTCTGGGCCGCGAAGTGCCGACGATCGTCAACCTGCAGCCGTCGGGCAAGCACCTGATGGAAGAGTTCTATTATGCCGGCGGCCTGCCTGTCGTCATCAAGGCAGTCGGCGAAATGGGCCTGCTGCACAAGGATGCCATCACCGTCACCGGCGACACGATCTGGGCCGGCGTCAAGGATGTGGTCAACTACAATGACGACGTCATCGTCCCACGCGAGAAGGCGCTGACGCAGTCGGGCGGCATCGCGGTTCTGCGCGGCAATCTTGCGCCGAAGGGTGCGGTCTTGAAGCCGTCGGCCGCTTCGCCGCATCTGATGCAGCACAAGGGCCGCGCCGTGGTCTTCGAAAGCATCGAGGACTATCACGCCCGCATCAACCGCGACGATCTCGACATCGACGAGACCTGCATCATGGTGCTGAAATATTGCGGCCCGAAGGGTTATCCGGGCATGGCCGAGGTCGGCAACATGGGCCTGCCGCCCAAGGTGCTGAAGAAGGGCATCACCGACATGATCCGCATTTCCGACGCGCGCATGTCCGGCACGGCCTACGGCACCGTCATCCTGCATACCGCGCCGGAAGCAGCCGATGGCGGCCCGCTGGCGCTGGTCCAGAACGGCGACATCATCGCCGTCGACGTCCCGGCCCGCACGATCCAGCTCGAGGTTTCGGATGAGGAACTGGCGAAGCGCCGCGCCGCCTGGGTTTCGCCGGTCAAGCCGCTCAACGGCGGCTACGGCGGTCTGTATGTGAAGTCGGTCATGCAGGCCGATACCGGCGCCGACCTCGACTTCCTCGTCGGCCCACGCGGCTCGGAAATCCCGAACAACCGCGACAGCCACTGAAACGAATGCCTGAATTGAAAAAGGGGGCGGGGCGGAAGCTCCGCCCCTTTTTATAAGTCGTTATAGAAATGCCAGGAAAGTGCGCGGCGATTTTCCGCGCGGAATCGCACAACAACGATGATATGGAGCGGCCCAGCCATTCCCGTCGAACGCAGTGCCGCTCTTAACTCTGGCTTTGATTTTGACTTTGCCCCTGGCTCGCGACCGTCACCTTCACCGTGAGGGTCTCGCCCGGCGTGCCGACCCGCATGCCGGAGACGGGGGCCGCGTCGCGGTAGCAGAGGCCCGTCGCGATGCGAACATAACGGGCATCGGGGCAGACGTCGTTGGCCGGGTCGAAGCCGACCCAGCCAAGGCCGGGAATATGCGCTTCGGCCCAGGCGTGCGTTGCGGCCTGCTCGTTCTTGCCGTCCATCATGAGATAGCCGGAGACATAGCGCGCCGGGATGCGCAATGCGCGGGCGCCGGCGATGAAGATATGGGCATGATCCTGGCAGACACCGCTTTTGGCCTCCAGTGCCTGTTCCGCCGTTGTCTCGGTGTCGCTGGTGCCCGGTTTGTATTCCACCGTTTGATGGATCGCGGACATCAGGGCATGCATCTTGCCGAGTTCGTTGTCGCCGGAAATATTGCGCAGCAGATCTTTCGTCAGTTTGCCGGCCTTGGTGCGTGGCGATTCCCGCAGGTAGAGCCAAAGCGGAGCGAAGCCGAGATGCTCTCCCATGACTCCGTTGAGATCCTGCGTTTCGACTTCGCCCGTCGCGCTGATCCTCGTTGCCTCCTGCTGGCCGTCGAGCGAGACGAGGGTAATGCGATTGCCGAACTGGTCGTCATACTCGACTTCCGGACTGGCGCCCTCAACGGACAGTTTCCAGTTCAGGACCGTTTGCCCGACATCCGTCAGCGGGGTGAGGCGCAAGCGTTGCAGGGAGAATTGCGCCGGCTCGTGGTAGCGATATTCGGTGATGTGGCTGATCGTCAGTCTCATGATATCGCCCACCTACTCATAGAACCGGTAGCCATCGGAAATCTCCGCGCCAAGCTTGTTGTTGTGGGCGACGAAATCCTCGAGGAATTCGTGCAGGCCCTGGTCCATGATGCGCTTGATCGTCAGCCGCTGCAGCGACTGGCGGATCGCTTCGGCCGTATCGTGGGCCGGCAGCCGTGTTTCGTATTCGGCGCTGAGATAACCCATGTTGCTGACGATCTTGTCGTAGCAATAGGCAAGCGAGCGCGGCATCTGCCCGTTCAGGATCAGGAAATCGGCAATGTTGGCAGGCTTGTACTCGGGATCGTAGGCCCATTTGTAGGCCCGATGCGCCGAGACGGACCGCAGGATCGATTCCCATTGCGCATTGTCGAGCGAGGAGCCGACATGCGAGACGGACGGCAGCAGGACGTAATATTTCACGTCGAGGATGCGGGCCGTATTGTCGGCGCGTTCGATGAAGGTGCCGATGCGGGCGAAGTTATAGAGTTCGTTGCGTAGCATCGAGCCGTGGAAGGCGCCGCGGATCAGCCCGGCGCGCTGCTTGATGACGTCGATCGTCTCCGGCAGCTCGGCCGTTTTCAGCTTCTTGCCGAGCAGCGACTTCAGTTCGATCCAGCATTCGTTGGTGGCCTCCCAGGTGTCGCGGGTCAGGGCCGTGCGTACCATGCGGGCATTGTTGCGGCCGTATTCGATGCAGGACATCACGCTCGACGGATTGGTGCGATCACGCATCAGATAATCGATCGCGTCGGTGCCGGTCAGCTTGCCGTGCACTTCATTGTAGGCTTCGCGCACGCCGGCGCTTTGCAGGACGCCGTCCCAGTCGTCATCGACGGCGCCGCTGCGCGTCAGCGACATGCGTTGCCCGGCATCGACCAGGCGCGCTATGTTTTCCGCACGCTCGATATAGCGGAACATCCAGTAGAGGCCATTCGCGGTTCTTCCAAGCATGTCCGTTTCAGTCCTCCAGAACCCAGGTGTCTTTGGTGCCGCCACCCTGGCTGGAATTGACCACCAGCGAGCCTTCCTTCAGCGCCACGCGGGTCAGCCCGCCGGGGATGATCCGTACCTTGTCGGACACGAGAACATAGGGCCGCAGGTCGACATGTCGCGGCGCAATGCCCTTGTTGACCAGGATCGGCACGGTCGACAGCGAAAGGGTCGGCTGCGCGATGTAGTTGTTCGGCTTGCTCCTGAGCTTTTCTGCAAAGGTCGTCCGCTCCTTCTTCGTGGCCGTCGGGCCGACGAGCATGCCGTAGCCGCCGGAGCCGTGGACCTCCTTGACGACGAGATCGGCGAGATTATCCAGCACATATTTCAGGCTGTCGGGCTCCGAACAGCGCCAGGTCGGCACGTTCTCGAGGATCGGCTTGCGGCCGGTGTAGAATTCGACGATCTCCGGCATATAGGAGTAGATGGCCTTGTCGTCGGAAATGCCGGTGCCGGGCGCATTGGCGATCGTGATGTGGCCGGCGCGATAGACATCCATGATGCCGGGAATGCCGAGCGCGGAATCCGGGCGGAAGGTGAGGGGGTCGAGGAAATCGTCATCGACGCGGCGATAGAGCACGTCGATGGCCTCGTAGCCGCGCGTCGTGCGCATCTTCACCTTGCCGTCGATGACGCGCAGGTCCGAGCCTTCCACCAGTTCCACGCCCATCATGTCGGCAAGGAAGGAATGCTCGTAATAGGCGGAGTTGTAGATGCCGGGCGTCAGCACGGCGACGCGCGGCTTGCCGCTACAGCCGGAAGGGGCGAGCGACGCCAGGCTCTGGCGCAGCAGCAGCGGATAGTCTTCGACGCGTTGCACCTTGTTCTGATGAAACAGCTCCGGAAACATCTGCATCATCGTTTCGCGGTTTTCCAGCATGTAGCTGACGCCGGAAGGCGTGCGGGCATTGTCCTCCAGCACATAGAACTGGTCTTCGCCGGTGCGGACGATGTCGGTGCCGACGATGTGGGTATAGACACCACCCGGCGGCCGGAAGCCGATCATCTCGGGCAGGAAGGCGTCGTTTTTCTCGATCAGCTCGCGCGGGATGCGGCCGGCGCGGATGATTTCCTGCTTGTGATAGATATCGTGAAGGAAAGCATTGAGTGCGACGACCCGCTGTTCGATGCCCTGGGCGAGCTTGCGCCATTCCCGGCCCGATATGATGCGGGGGATAATATCGAAAGGAATGAGCTTTTCGGAGGAGTCTGCGTGTCCGTAAACCGCGAAGGTAATCCCCGTCTTCCGGAAGATGTTTTCCGCATCGCGGGATTTGGCAATGAGATGGCCTCTATCCTGGCCTGAGTACCACTCGAAGTATTTCTCGTAAGGCGCGCGCGGATTTTCATCCGCAGTCATCATTTCATCAAATGCCAAAGGTGCGGTCCCCGTATTTTTTTCCATTTGAATACAACAATTTCGACAATGCAAGAACTATGCGCAGTTGGCCGCACGAATTTCGCCAAACCGAAAAATGGAGGATTTGCCCGTATTTAGCGATGGCGCTTTCTCTATTTGCCGCGTCTCGTCCTTGCGCAGGGATCAAAATTTAAGCATCTGCTTCTTTTGCAGACTGCACTTCGAGATGGCGGCTCTGCTTTCCTGAAGCTGTGCGACGGCACGTATGCGGTGAAGAAAAATTGATTGCTGTTTTCAGCAGATCGATTTTGACCGCGTTGCTGCCATCGGCTATCAGCCTGCAGCCCCTCGCGCGGCATTCCGAGTTCGCCCCCGTTCCGGTTCCCGCGCATCACACGCATAGCGGTCCATTTTCATGTCCCTCGATAAGTTCGCGCCGGCGATTTTCGTCTTTCTATGGTCCACCGGCTGGATCGTCGCCAAGTATGCCTCGCTGCATTCGGGTCCGTTCACGTTCCTGATGATGCGCTATGCGCTGTCGGCGCTCGCTTTCGTGCTGCTCTGTTCGATCGTCGGCGCCAGGTGGCCGCGCGACTGGTCGAGCGTGTTCCGCGCCATCTATTCCGGCATGTTCCTGCATGGCCTCTATCTGGCCGGCCTGTGGTGGGCGATTGCCGAAGGCGTGCCGGCCGGCATTTCCGGCATCATCGCGGCGCTGCAGCCTCTGATGACCGCGATGGCCGCGCCGTTTCTCGTCGGCGAACGGCTGCAGCCGATCCAGCGCGTCGGCCTGCTGCTCGGTTTTCTCGGCATTGCCATCGCGATCTCGCCGAAGCTCCTGACGACCGACGCGGCCAACCTCTGGCAGGCCGCGGTTCCCCTGGCCGTCAATCTGCTGGCGATGGTGTCGGTGACTTACGGCACGCTCTACCAGAAGCGGCACCTGCAGACCGGAGACCTGCGCACCATCGCGACATTGCAATATGTCGGGGCGCTGATCGTGACCGTGCCGCTGGCCTTCATATTCGAGGACCTCCATTTCGACGGGACGCAGGAGGCTATCGTCGCCTTGCTCTGGTCTGTCTTCGGTCTCTCCATGGGTGCGGTCGGCCTGCTGCTCTATCTCATCCGGCGCGGCCAGGTTTCGCGTGCGGCATCGCTGATCTACCTCATGCCGCCGGCCGTCGCCATCGAAGCGGCGATCGCCTTTGGCGAGCCGCTGACGCTGCCGATCGTCATCGGCACGGTCATCGTGGTGATCGGCGTCTATCTCACCAACCGGCGCGCGGCGGATGTGGTGCCGGAATAGGCTGGCCCGGAGCGGTTCCGCATTTCACGGAATCGCTCTATCCTTGTTTTTACGCGATTCCGGACGGAAAATCGTTGCGCTGATCCAAAAAACAAGGGGGCCAATCGGCCCCCTTGTCTGTCATCTATGGGTCTATCGTATCAGGCGCGTTCGCGGCGTTGGCCGCCATTGCCCGGGCCGCGACGGCGCATGCGGCCATTGCCGGCGTTGCGCTGTTCGCCCTGGCCACGCTCCTCGCCATGACGGCCTGCCGGACGGCCATGCGCGTGGCGTTGTCCGCGATGGGCACCGCCCTCATGAGCTGCGCCATTGCCATTCGCGGCATTGCCGTGATGCTGCTTGCGCGCCGGACGGAAATCGGACGTCGATGCGAGATCGTTGTCCACTTCCGGGCGCGGCGCCTGCTCGTTGCGGCGCTGGCCGCGGAAATCGGCGTTGCGGTTGTTTTCCCGTTGCGGGCGGTCTTCGCGCGGGCGACGTTCCTGACGCTCGCCGTTCTGGCCGCGGGCTTCGCCGTTTTCCTTGTCGAAGAAGGGGCGGCGAGCCGGGCGAGCGGGACGGCCTTCGGCACGACCCTGGCCCGCGCCGCGGCCTTGTTTCTGGCCCTGGCCACCATTGCCGCCGCGACCCTTGCCGCGAACGGGACGGCCGCGATCGGCCGGAGCCTCACCGCTGGCGACGGCAATCTCGATGCCCATCAGGCGCTCGATGTCGCGCAGCAGGCGGATTTCATCCGGCGCGCAGAAGGCGATGGCGATGCCGTCGCGGCCGGCGCGCGCGGTGCGGCCGATGCGATGGACATAGGCGTCTGGAACTTCTGGCAGGTCGAAGTTGTAGACATGCGAAACGCCGGGGATATCGATGCCGCGGGCGGCGACGTCGGTTGCGACGAGAACGCGGACCTCACCATCACGGAAGCCCTTGAGCGCGCGCTCGCGCTGGCCCTGGCTCTTGTTGCCGTGGATGGAGGCGGCGGCAAAACCGACGTGATCGAGGTGCTTCATCAGCTTCTCGGCGCCATGCTTGGTGCGCAGGAAGACGATGGCGCGGCCATCCGGATTGGCGGAGATCGTTTCCTTGAGGATTTCGGTCTTGTGGTTCTGGCCGGCAACGAAGTGGACATACTGCTCCACCTTGTCGGCTGCCTTGCCCGGAGGCGAGACTTCGACCTTGACCGGGTTGTTCAGATAATCGGAAGCGAGATCCGCGATCGCCTTCGGCATGGTGGCCGAGAACAGCAGCGTCTGGCGCTTGGCAGGCACGAGCTTGGCGATCTTGCGCAGGTCGTGGATGAAGCCGAGATCGAGCATCTGGTCGGCCTCGTCGAGGACGAGGTGGGTGACATGGCCGAGCGACAAGGCGCGGCGGTTGATGAGGTCAAGAAGGCGGCCGGGGGTTGCGACGAGGATATCGGTGCCGCGCTCGAGCTGCAGCTGCTGCTTGTTGATCGACGCGCCGCCGACTACGAGGTTAATGCGCAGCGGCGACTTGCGGACGAAGAGCTTGAGGTTGTCGGCGATCTGGTTCACCAGTTCGCGGGTCGGGGCGAGGATCAGCGTGCGGACGGTACGGTTGTCGGGGCGCTTGGCGTCCTTCAGCAGCATTTCGATGATCGGGAGGCCGAATGCGGCCGTCTTGCCGGTGCCGGTCTGGGCGAGGCCGATGAGATCGCGGCCCTGGAGAACGAGCGGAATCGCCTGTGCCTGGATGGGCGTCGGCGTCGCGAAGTTGTTCTGCGACAGCGTGTCGACGATCTGCTTGGAGAGGCCAAGCGAGTGAAAATCGGTCAATTCAATACCTTTCGGGGGCGCCAAAGCAAATAGGCCGGGTCGCACCATGCGGTCCGGTCTGTCTCTGGCGTCAAGAACCCCGCGTGAAGTGGGAACTTGTAAGTTGGAAAAAGCTTTCCAGCGCATCCGACCGTCTTGGGGTACGGTCTCTTCATATCAAGCGCTTTTGTCCTTCTCTTGCGTACATCTAGTCCCGCAGGGCACGCTCACGCGGCGGCCGGAAGGTGAAAGCTGAGGCGCATTTGGTCCTAATTGCCGCCAAAGTCAAGGGGTGTGAGCAAAAGCTTTTCAACAGACAGACGAAAATGCCGCCGGAAAACCGACGGCATTCGAGATCGGAGATGGACTGACAGGGAACGCCGCCGGCGCCGTGCGGGGCGTCAGGCTTCAGCGGCAGACCTCGACACGATAGGGCCGTCCCCAGCCATCGTGGCGCCAGGCCCAATAGCATCTGGGGTAGGGGCGCACGTAAACGCGCTCATAGACCGGGCCGGCGTAATAGGCCGGATAGGCGGGGTAGGCAGGATAATAGGCCGGGTAGGCCGGTCGCATGGCTCCCGCCACCAGAGCGCCGCCGACGACACCGGCGGCAAGACCGCCGAAGATGGCGCCGCGCTCGGAGGCGCCGGCAGAGGTGGTGGTTACGGTGGCAGCGCTGCCAAGTGTCAGCGCGATCAAACCGGCCGTCGTTAAAGTGCGAAGCACAGACATTGAGATCCCTTTCCCAAAACAGAGGCCTCCCAGCCGAAGCCGGATTTGAAGGTGCAGGGCAAAGGGGGCGAAGTCGCGGCTAAAACATGGACCGCGACATTAAATTTCGTTCATGATGGAGCGGACGAAACTCGTTGATTTTCAGCTAGAAATCGGTGGGAACGCCACCTTCTTCCTTGCGCTTGGCGACGAAGGCGTCGAGCTCTTCCTCGATGGCCGGATCGAGCGGCGGCTGCTCATAGCGGGCGAGCGTTTCCTTGAAGATGCGGTTGGCATGATCGTAGGTTGTGGGCCTGCCGGCTTCCGTCCAGGTCTCGTGGTTTCGCCAGTCCGAGAGGATCGGCGAGTAGAAGGCGGTTTCGTAGCGGGCGAGCGTGTGTGCCGTGCCGAAATAATGGCCGCCGGGACCGACATCGCGCACGGCCTCCAGCGCCAGGGCGTCGGGGCTGACATCGAGCGGCGCCAGGAATTCTGCGACCATCTGCAGCATGTCGACGTCGAGGATGAATTTCTCGAAGGAGGCCGTCAGGCCGCCCTCGCTCCAGCCGGCGGCGTGCAGAACGAAATTGCCGCCGCCCTGGGTCAAAGCCCACAGGGAGAGGGCCGATTCGTAGGCCGCCTGGGCATCGAGCGTGTTGGAAGCATTGGTGTTCGAGGTGCGGTAGGGAATGCCGTAGCGGCGGGCGAGCTGGCCGCCGGCAATCACGGCCTTCATATATTCCGGCGTGCCGAAGGCGGGCGCTCCCGTCTTCATGTCGACGTTGGAGGTAAAGCCGCCATACATGACCGGCGCGCCCCTGCGCACCATCTGCGTGAAGGCGATGCCGCAGAGCGCCTCGGCATTCTGCTGCACCAGCGCGCCGGCGATCGTGACGGGTGCCATGGCGCCTGCCAGCGTGAACGGCGTGACCACCACGACCTGGCCGCGCGACGACATTTCGATGATGCCTTGCAGCATCGGCCCGTCGAGACGCAGCGGTGAGGAGGAGTTGATGATGGTGAAGAGCGAGGGTTCTCGCTCCATCTGCTCCATGCTGATGCCGCGGCCGATGCGGGCGATCTCGATGGCGTCGAGATTGCGCTGCTTGCCGAGCGAATAGCAGTGAAAAGCCTTGTCGGTGAGCTTCACGATGTCGGACAGGCAATCGAGATGGCGCACCGAGGCGTGGATATCGACGGGTTCGACGGGATAGCCGCCGGTCATGTGGATGACGTCGAAGGACTGGGCGAGCTTGATGAGCTTGCGGAAATCCTCCTGATTGCCGGCTCTCCTGCCGCCTTCGCGGTCTGCGACGAAGGGCGCGGAGGCAACCTGGGCGAAGACGAGGTTGCGGCCGCCGATCTGGACGTTCCTGAGCGGGTTGCGGGCATGCAGGGTGAAGGTCGAGGGCACGGAGGCGATCAGCTCCATGATCATGCCGCGGTCGAAGCGCACGCGCTCCTTGCCCGGCGTGACATCGGCGCCGGCGGCCTTCATCCGTTCGCGCGCTTCCGGCAGGATGATGTCCATGCCGATCTCTTCGAGAATGGTTAGGGAGGCGTTGTGAATGTCGTCCAGCGCCTCGGGAGACAGGAGTTCCGTGTGAGCGAGATTGTTGACGAGATTGAGGTATTTCGCGCCGCTCGGCTTGCGGCTGCGCTCGGCCCCGCGCCCGCCGGCACGCCGCCGCCGCTCCCCTGTCGCCGCCGCATTCTGCGCTTCGTTCAGGGTCAGGCTTGCTTCGTCGCTCATGACACTCGCTCCCAGTGATCGGTCGGGGCGACAAACGCTCGGCGAGAGCCGCGCTGCCGCTCCATGTCCTTGTTTTTACGCAGTTCCGGAGCGACGGCCGCGGCAGACGCTTCGGGGATTGCTTCATGGGATTCTTGGCAGAGTTTACGGCCGCGTGCTGTCGTTGTTTGCGACCACGGCATGACCGTTATAGGATAGTGCATGGTCAGAACGCGACGTGGCCGCGATGGTTAAACATGGTTAACGGCTTGTTAAAGCGACATGTGCTAGAGCGTGGTCTCATGAACTGTCATGCGTGGTGAGAAGAGAGGCTCCATTTGACCCTGGACGGTGAACTGCTTGACATAGCGTGCCACCGGATCGCCTATCTGGACAGGCCCGCCTACATCAAGAACAGCGAACTGCGCTACGTCGCCGTCAACGAAGCCTATGCGCGTTTTTTCGGACGTGAGATTTCCGATTTCATCGGCAATCGCAGCCATGAACTTCTCGATGCAGCCGAAAGCGCCGACAGGGAGGACAGGGAGCGCCGCGCGCTCGTCTTCGGCTCGGAAGAGGTGGCGCTGTGCTTCGATGCGTCGGGCCGCCGACGTTCGCGCGTCCAGATCGAAAGCTTCTCTCCTTCGGAAGAGCGCGTCTACATATTTGGCATATTTCTCGCCGCTTCGGCGGCAGAGCACGATGTTTCCGCTGCCGGGGCAGTGCGCAAGGATGTCGAGGAAGCCGGTTTTTTTCGCAGCGTTCTGGAAGACCTGCCGGTCGCCACCTTCGTGCGTGACGAGGACCATCGGCTGATCTATGCCAATGCCGCGCATGCCGACATCATCGGGCTCGACCTTGAGGAAATGCTGGGGAAGACCGAGCGCGAGATGTTCGACGTCGGCGCCGACGACTTCTTCGCGGAAAACGAGGCCGTGCTGCGCGAAGGGCGAGGGCATGAATTCGAAAGCGAGATCGTCAACCGGCAGCAGGTGAAGCGCCCGGTGAGGATTCGCCTCAATCGTGCGACGACGAACGGCAGGCACTATGCCATCGGTTCCGTGACCGATACCTCGGCGCTGAAGCAGCGGGAGACGCAGCTGATCGAGGCGCAGGCCCGCGCCGAGGCGCTGCACCAGGATCTCGACAATATTCTCCGTTCGATGCCGATCGGCGTTCTGATCCACAACAGCGACTATATCGTGGAATACGTCAACGACGCCTTCTACGACATCTGGGAGTTTTCGAGGCAGGATCGCTTCGAAGGCCGCCCCTATCGCGATCTGATCGCCAAACACTACGAGCTGGCACGCTTCGGCGCCGATAGCGGCAGCATCGACGACATTTATCAGGCGCGTCTGGCAGCGCTGCGCAAGGCAGGAGAGCATCTGCAGACGGAAGTGAACTTTGCCGACGACAAATCCGTCATCATCGATGCCCGCCGGATCTCGAACGGCCGGACGCTGATGACCTACACGGATATTTCCTCCGTCAGGCAGCAATCACAGGAAATCACCGAGACCCGCCTGGCGCTGGAACGTCTCGGCGAACTCATGGCCGATGCCATGCAGGCCATGTCGCAGGGACTGCTGATCGTGCAGGACGGCACCATCATGCTGGCAAACGACAGGCTGAAGGACATGTTGAGGTTGCCGGCGGAGCTCCTCGATGTCGGCAGGAACTGGTCTGCGGCCTTCGACTATTGTGCGCAACGCGGCGATTTCGGCGACGAGTCCGAAACCCTGCGGAAATCGTGGGGTGAGAACGTTGCGTCGGGCAAGCCGATCTCCTGCGTGTTCCAGGTCGTCGGCGATCGCTGGATGCAGCTCGACGCTGCGATCGGCGAGCACCGCCGCTGGACGGTGGTGCTGACGGACGTCACCGACATGAAGGAACGCGAGGCGGACCTGCAAATGCTGCTGGCGCGCAGCAACGCGGCGGACCGGGCGAAATCCGAATTCCTCACCCATATGAGCCATGAAATCCGCACGCCGATGAACGGCGTTCTCGGCATGGCGGAATTGCTCGGCAAGACGGATCTCGATGCCCGGCAAAAGACCTTCGTCGACATCATCGTCAAATCCGGCAATGCGTTGATGACCATCATTAACGACATTCTCGATTTTTCCCGCATCGACACCGGCGAGATGCATCTGCGCAAGATGACGTTCGATCCCGCCGAGGCCGTCGAAGATATCGCGACCTTGCTGGCCGCGGCCGCATCGGAAAAGAATATCGAGTTGATGGTCCGCATTGCCCCCGGCGTGCCGGCGGCAATGCTCGGCGATGCCGGCCGCTTCCGGCAGATCGTGACCAACCTCGTCGGCAACGCGATCAAGTTCACCGAGCGCGGTCATGTGCTGGTGGAGCTGGATAGCCAACCGGCGCCGGACGACGATATATTGCTCGTGCTTCGTATCGAAGACACGGGGATCGGTATTCCCGACGACAAGCTCGATACGATCTTCGACAAGTTCTCGCTGGCGGATTCCTCCTTTGCACGGCGTCTCGAAGGATCGGGTCTCGGCCTCGCCATCACGGCCGGCCTCGTCGATCTTTTCGGCGGATCGCTGTCCGTCGAAAGCGAGTGGGGCAAGGGGTCGGTCTTCACGGTTCATCTGCCGATGCCGCTGGTCGCCGCGCGCGGCGACGCTCCGGAATTGCCGGCCAATGTGAAGCAAGCCGGAATATTGATCGTGGAAGACGATGAAACCCATCGGCGCATTTTGACCGAACAGCTGGCGCAATGGGGTTTCGACGGGCACGCCGCGGAGAATGGCGAGATTGCGCTTGCTATCCTGAATGCCGCTTTCGATATGGGCGTATCGGTCGATGCGATCATCATCGACGACGGTATTCGCGATATGAGCGGTTATCAGGTGGCGAGCGCAGTTCGCGCAGATCCACGCTTCGACATGCTGCCGATCGTGTTTCTCACATCGATGGGCGTCGCCGGCTTCGACAAGGAGTTTGGCGCTGTCGACGGGCAGGCGCATCTGATGAAACCGGTACGCTCGAACGTGCTGCGCAACACGATCATCGATGTCGTGCGGACGGCGCGGCGGAAGCAGGCGGACGAGCAATCGGGCCTTGCTGCGCAGCACTTGGCGATGGAGACGGAGGTTGCCTCCGCGCCGGACGCCACCGATCAGATGACGCCGGCCAGATCCGGCAGCGCGCTCGACGTTCTCGTCGCCGAGGATAACGAGGTGAACCAGATCGTCTTCACGCAGATCCTGCAGGCGACCGGCCTGCGCTTCCTCGTGGTGGAGAACGGTCAGGCGGCTGTTGATGCATGGCGTCAGCTGCGGCCCTCGCTGATCCTCATGGACGTTTCCATGCCCGTCATGAACGGCCATCAGGCGACGCGCATGATCCGGCAATTCGAGGCGCAGCTCGGGCAGGAACGGCATGTCCCTATCGTCGGCGTAACGGCGCAGGCGCTGGATGTCGATCGTATCAACTGCATGCAATCCGGCATGGACGACTGCCTGTCAAAACCGATCAGCCCCGAAATTCTCGAGGCCAAGATCCAGCGCTATCTCGGCGACGCGGTTTTTCAGGCCGATCGTTCTAGGAGCTAGAAAGCAATTCCAGGAAAAGTGAACGGCGGCTTTCCGTTTGGAATTGCGGGAAGACAAAAGGATAGGGCGTTTTCGTGTTCGATGAAAAGCAGGAATGCTCTAGGCAGGCTTGACGCCGCAAAGCATTTCCCGCTTGCCGGCGAAGCCTTTGCGCCGTTCCACGGTAAATCCCGCCGCCTGCAGGTTTCGCCGAACGAAGCCGGCGGCGGCATAGGTGGCGAAAGTGCCGTCGGGAGACGTCCTGTCGTAGAGCGCGCGCATGAGCTCCGGCGACCACATGTCGGCATTGCGCGAGGGTGCGAAGCCATCGAGATACCAGGCATCGAAGCCCGGCGCTGCGCGGCTCACGCCTTCAAGGGCCGGACCGCAGACGACGCTGAGGTGCGTATGCGCATCGAGCGTCAGTGACACCATACCCTGCAGATCGACCGGCCAGGCATCGGTGAGAGCCTGACGCTCCCCATCGATTTCAGGCCAGTGCGACAGCGCGCGGCCGATCTCCTCGGCGCGCATGGGGTAGAGTTCGAAGGACATGAAGTGCAGTTTCGCGCCGGGAGCGGACAACTGCCGCCATTGGCGCCATGTTTCGCAGAAATTCAGCCCCGTGCCGAAGCCGAGTTCGCCGATGAGGAAGTTTTGCCGTCCCTGCCAGCGGGCGGGCAGGCCGTTGCCCGCCAGGAAGACATGGCCGCATTCCAGCCGGCCGTCCGTCTGGCAATAAAAATGGTCGCCAAATGCCGTCGAATAGGGCATATCGCCGTCGCGCCATTCGAGCTCCGGGCTTGCCGCATTGGTTTCGGACGCTTCTGTCCGATCGGAAACTGGATCTGTCATGGAAAGAGCCGATAATCCTCCGCGACCTGCCGGTCAATCGTCCGTCGATCTGCTGATCGTCGGCGGCGGCATCATGGGCCTGTGGGCGGCCGTTCATGCCGAGCGTTTCGGCATTCAGGCATTGCTTGTCGATGCGGGCCGATTCGGGCAGGGGGCGAGCGGCGGCCTGCTGGGCGCGCTGATGCCGCACATGCCGGACAAATGGTCCGGCAAGAAGCAGTTTCAGTTCGACGCGCTCATTTCGCTGGAAGAGGAGATCGCGGCGCTGGAGGCGGAGACCGGGCTTTCGGCGGGCTACCGCCGCTCCGGCCGCCTGATCCCGCTGCCGAAACCGCATCTGAGACAGATCGCGCTCGGTCACTCCCAGGATGCGGAAGTGCATTGGCGGCATAAAGACCGTCGGTTTCACTGGCATGTGCTCGATGCGCCTCCCGTCGAAGGCTGGATCGAGCCTTCCGCTGCGGAAAGCGGGTTCGTCTTCGATACCTTGGCAGCGCGCGTCGCGCCCCGCGCCTTGCTGGCGATGCTGCGCAAATTTCTGACCGCGGCGCGACATGTCCGGTTTGCCGAGGGCATTGCCGTCGAGAATATTGATCCCGGCAGAGGGCTGGCCCGCACGAATGAGGGCGACATCCGGTTCGGACGCTGCATACTTGCCGCCGGGCATCGGTCGTTTCCAATCCTCGATGGGCTGACGGAAGGTCGCAAATCCTCGCTCGGCCAGCCGGTCAAGGGGCAGGCGGCCATGCTGAAAGCCGATATCGACGGCGCCCTCCCGGTTATTTTCCGGGATGGGCTCTACATCGTTCCGCATGAGGGGGGATTGGTCGCCGTCGGCAGTACGAGCGAGAACCGCTTCGCGGACCCGTTGTCGACGGACGGGCAGCTGGACGATCTGCTCGCTGCCGCGCGCGCCATGGCGCCGGTGCTGGCCGGCGCGGAGGTGCTCGAACGCTGGGCGGGCCTGCGCCCGAAAGCGGTGGATCGGGACCCGATGGTCGGCGCGCACCCGGATCATCCGGCCGTCATTGCCTTGACCGGGGGCTTCAAGGTAAGTTTCGGCCTGGCGCATCGGCTGGCCACGGCGGCGGTGCGGGAGGCGGCGGATATGCCTTTTCGCTTCCAGTTGCCGCAGACTTTCACTTTAGCAAGTCATATTTCAGCCGTGTCACATAAAACGTGAGTTCACGCCCCTTTCGGTTCGTCAATCTGTCACGCAAATCACCTATCTCCTTGGCCGTCGGTGCCGGTCCGCTCAGCCGGCTTGTCGCGCTCTGGAGGAGATTTTTATGCGCTACGCCATTTGCTTCACGCCGTCCGCGAGCGACCCGCTGACGCTTGTGGCGGCGACGTGGCTCGGTCGCAACGTCTATTCCGGCGAGATGGTCGATCCACCCGCGATCCGCGGGCTTGGTATCCATGAGATCGCCTTTTACACCGCGGTTCCCCGCCGTTATGGCTTCATGGGCCTGCTGAAGGCACCGTTCCGGCTGGCGGAGAATATGTCCGAGGCGGGGCTGCTGCGCGAGTTGATGCGGTTTTCCGGAACCATCACGCCCTTCGAAATCCCCAGGCTGGAAGTTGCGCGGCTCGGCGGCGCCCTGGGGCTGGTTCCTTCCGTGCCGAGCCAGCAAATAAACTTCTTGGCGGCATCGCTGGTGCAGGCTTTCGACCATTACAGGGCGCCGTTGAGCGAAGCGGAGATCGAACGCATCGACCCGGATGGTCTTTCGGCGGCGCAATTTGCCAATCTCCATCGCTGGGGCCATCCGCATGTCATGGAGGAGTTCCGTTTCCAGATGATGTTGACGGGCACGGTCAGTCTCTGCGACATGCCGCGCATCGAGGGCGTCCTGCGCGATGTCTTCGAGCCGGCCCTGGCCGTACCGGTGCCCGTGTCCAACATCGCCCTGATGGTGGAGGAGGGGTCCGGCGGTCCCTTCCGGGTGCATTCGCTGCATCCGATGGGCAAGGTGAGCGCACGGAAGATCGCCTAGAATATCGGTTGGCGGTTGCGCCAATACCTCGCTTTGAAGCGAAAGTGATTTTCCCACTTTCCGTCTCGACTTTCCCCGCGTGAATGTTACCGTTCCGCCATTAGAGAAGGTGCTTCAATGACGGAAATCTACCCCCGCAATCTCATCGGCTATGGCCGCAACACGCCGGATCCGAAATGGCCCGGCGATGCCCGCGTCGCGGTGCAGTTCGTGATCAACTATGAAGAGGGCGGGGAAAGCTGCATTCTCGACGGCGATCTGGCTTCCGAGAACCTGCTCTCCGAGATCGTCGGCGCGGCTCCCTGGCCGAATCAGCGCAATCTCAACATGGAGTCGATCTACGAATACGGATCGCGCGCCGGTTTCTGGCGGCTGTGGCGCATGTTCACCGAACTCAAGGTTCAGGCGACCGTCTATGGTGTGACGCTCGCCATGGCACGCAACCCGGAAGCGGTTGCCGCCATGAAGGAAGCTGGCTGGGAAATTGCGAGCCACGGCTATCGCTGGCTGGAATACAAGGATTTTTCCGAGGATCTGGAGCGCAAGCACATCCTCGAGGCCGTGCGGCTGCATACCGAGCTGACCGGCGAACGGCCCTACGGCATGTATCAGGGCAAGCCATCCGACAACACGCTGCGGCTGGTCATGGAGGAGGGCGGTTTCCTCTATTCCTCCGATTCCTATGCCGACGATCTGCCCTTCTGGATCGACGGCCTGAACGGCAAGCCATTCCTGATCATTCCCTATACGCTCGAAACCAACGATATGCGTTTCGCGACGCCGCAGGGCTTCAATTCCGGCGACCAGTTCTTCACTTACCTGAAGGATGCCTTCGACACGCTCTATGAAGAGGGCAAGCAGGGCAGCCCGAAGATGATGTCTGTCGGGCTGCATTGCCGCCTCGTCGGCCGTCCCGGTCGCGCAGCCGCCTTGCGGCGGTTCATCGAATATGTGCAGAAGCACGACAAGGTCTGGATTCCGAAGCGCATCGAGATCGCCAACCACTGGTATGAGAATCACCTGCCGGGGAGCGAGCGCTGAGATGATATCGCGGGATGATTTTGTCGGCCGCTTCGGCGGCGTATTCGAGCATTCGCCTTTTATCGCCGAGCGTGCCTACGATGCGGGCGCCATCGCCGAGCCGCTGACTTCCGGCGGTGTGCATGGCGCGCTGGTGCGGATTTTCCGCGCGGCCAGCGAGACGGAGCGGCTTGGAGTGCTGCAGGCGCACCCCGATCTGGCCGGCCGGCTGGCGATTGCCGGCGAATTGACGGAAGACAGCCGCAAGGAGCAGGCCGGCGCCGGGCTCGACCGGCTGAGCCCCGAAGAACATGCCCGGTTTACCGAACTCAATTCCGCCTATGTGGCGAAGTTCGGTTTTCCCTTCATCATCGCGGTCAAGGGGCTGAACAAGAACGATATTCTGGCCGCCTTCGAAACCCGGATCGACAACAGCCGGGATGCGGAGTTTGCGACCGCGGCCGCCCAGGTCGAAAAGATCGCGCTGCTGCGTCTGCAATCAATGCTTCCGGAAGCCTGATGCCATGCGCGGCTTTCGGGCCGCCATCGCTCTGTGCGTGCATTTGTGTGCGTTTTTTCCCAATGATGTGCCCGCTGTCCTTAAGTTCGTTCATGGCTTAGTATCCGCCCGTGGGATGCTGTGACGAGGCCATGGAAAGCAGTGGACAGAGATAGAAGCGGACGGAAGACCGGCGGCGTCGAAAGGCGATTTATCCCGGCGGGGCAGCGCATTGTCCAGGAAGTGAAGCCGGCATGAGCTTGGACCGGCTTCTTGCTCATCTTGGGCGCATGCAGCAGGCAGCATCCGAAATCGGTCGGTTCCTTCGGGGAGTCGACCAGGGCGCGTTTTTCGGCGCCGTCGAGAAACAGCGCGCCGTCGGCATGAATCTGACGCTGATCGGCGAGGCGGCCGCGCGTATTGCGGACGAATATCCGGAGTTTGTCGTTGACCATCCGGAATTGCCTTGGCATGTGATGCAAGACTTCCGGAATCGGATTACGCAAGGGTATTTCGACATCGAGTTGACGGCCCTGTGGGACATCGCGCAAAAATCGGTTCCGGAGTTGCTCCTGCAACTGGACTCCGTTCGCCACTGGCGGGCGGAAGGCGAATGATCATTCAATGGCACAGCAGTATCTAGACATTCATCCTTTGACAAAATCGGCGTTCGCGCCGTTCGGCGATGTGATCGAGGCCGATCCGGCAACGATGCGGTTCATCAACGGCGGCACGACGGAGCGTTTCCATGCGCTGTCCAATGCCGAGGCGGTCGGCGATGGCGCGCGGGTTATTCTGAACCTTTTTCGTGGCCAGCCGCGTGCCTTTCCCTTCTCCATCGACATGATGGAGCGTCATCCTTTCGGCAGCCAGTGTTTCATACCGCTGAACGGCCGGCCGTTTCTCGTGGTCGTCGCGCAAGACGATGGCGGCAAGCCCGGCCGGCCGCAGGTCTTCCTGGCCCGGGGCGATCAGGGGGTGAACTATCGGATCAACGTCTGGCATTATCCCCTGATGGCGCTCGATGAACAGAGCGATTTCCTGATCGTCGATCGCGACGGGCCGGGAAACAATCTGGAAGAGTATTTCTTCGAGGCGCCCTTCATCATCGGAGCGCCGACGCCATGACCGGACTGACGACCCATGTGCTCGATACCGCGCTCGGCAAGCCGGCCGAGGGCCTGACGATCGATCTTTTCAGGATCGAGGGTGATCGCCGCACGCATCTGAAGACGGTCAGGACCAATGCCGACGGACGCGTGGACGGCGGTCCCCTTCTGATCGGAGACGGTTTCGTCGCCGGCACCTACGAATTGCTGTTCCGGGCTGGAGACTATTTGCGGGCGAGCGGCGCCAAGCTGCCGGAACCGGCCTTTCTCGACTTCGTGCCGATCCGTTTCGGCATTGCCGACACGACGGCGCACTATCATGTGCCCCTGCTGATCTCACCCTACGGCTATTCCACTTATCGCGGGAGTTGAGCTGTGCGGTTTGCCGCCATTGCGGACATTCATGGCAATCATCTGGCGCTTGAGGCGGTACTTGCGGATATCCGCAAGCAGGGCATCGCCGATATCGTCAATCTCGGCGATTGTTTCAGCGGGCCGCTGACGGCAGGCAGGACGGCCGATGCGCTGCTGGCGCTGAATGCGTTGACGGTGCGCGGCAATCACGACCGGTATCTGATCGAGCAGGCGCCGGAAGCCATGCATCTGTCCGACAAGGCGGCCTATTCCGAGCTTGCCGAGCGCCATCTCGACTGGCTGCGCAATTTGCCCTTCAGCGCCGTCTATCGGAACACGGCCTATCTCTGCCATGCCACGCCGGGGGCCGATAATGTCTATTGGCTGGAGTCCGTCTCGGCGGACGGCCACGTCCATCAGAAGCCTATCGAGGACATCGAAGCGCTGGCCGCCGGCATCGACTTTCCGTTGATCCTGTGCGGACATACCCATATTCCGCGCCTTGTCAGGCTTTCCGATGGCCGCCTGATCGTCAATCCCGGCAGCGTCGGCTGCCCTGCTTATGACGACGATCTGCCTCATTACCACAAGGTGGAGGCCGGCCATCCCTTTGCCTCCTACGCCATTCTCGAAAAGACCGGCGACGACTGGCTGCCGGTCTTCCGCCAGGTGGCTTACGACCATATGGCGATGGCGAAGCTGGCGGCGCAGAACGGCCGCATGGAGTGGGCAAGCGGTCTGGCGACGGGCTGGTTGCGTTAGACCGCTCATCGTTTCACGGAATCGATGAGCCGCTCTATCCCTTTGTTTTTACGCATTTCCGGGCGGAAAACCGCTGCGCACTTTTCCTCGAATCGCTCTGGAGTCTGGCGCGCAAAAGAGCGCGGCGGCTTTGCGGCAACGACCTGCGTCTTAAAGATCGGCCAGTATCGATCGATCCACGTCCTTGATATCGCGCTTGCCGCAGAGCGCCATGGAAATATCCAGCTCCTTGCGGATGATCTCGAGTGCGAGGGTTACGCCTTCCTTGCCCATGGCTCCCAAGCCGTAGAGGAAGGGGCGGCCGATGAAGGTGCCCTTGGCGCCGAGCGCCACAGCCTTGAGCACGTCCTGACCGGAGCGGATGCCGCCATCCATATGTACCTCGATCCTGTCGCCGACGGCATCGACGATCCTCGGCAGCATGCTGATGGAGGAGTGGGCGCCGTCGAGCTGCCGGCCGCCATGATTGGAAACGATGATGGCGTCGGCACCGGTATCGACGGCTGCCTTCGCATCCTCGACATCGAGAATGCCCTTGATGATGAGCGGGCCGCCCCATTGCTCCTTGATCCAGCTGACATCGTTCCACGAAAGCTTGGTGTCGAACTGCGAATGCGTCCAGTGCGACAGCGTCGTCATGTCGGAGATATCCTTGGCATGACCGACGATGTTGCCGAAGGAGTGACGCCTGGTCTTCAGCATGCCCATGCACCAGCCAGGCCGGGTCGCCATCTGCCAGAGATTCTTCACCGTCATTTTCGGCGGCGCCGAAAGACCGTTGCGGATGTCGTTATGGCGCTGGCCGAGGATCTGCAGGTCGGCCGTCAGCACGAGAGCCGAGCATTTCGCCGCCTTGGCGCGATGGATGAGGTTCAGGACGAAATCGCGATCCTTCATGACGTAGAGCTGGAACCAGAAGGGCTGCTTCGTCACGGAGGCGATGTCCTCGATCGAGCAGATGCTCATTGTCGAAAGCGTGAAGGGAATGCCGAACTCCTCCGCAGCCCGGGCCGCCAGCATCTCGCCATCGGCGTGCTGCATGCCGGTGAGGCCGGTCGGCGCCAGCGCCACCGGCATGGATGCCTTCTGGCCGACCATCGTGGTTGCCAGCGACCGGTCGGACATGTCGACGAGGACGCGCTGGCGCAGCTTGATCGCGGCGAAATCCGCCTCGTTCGCCTGATAGGTCGATTCCGTCCATGAGCCGGAATCGGCATATTGGAAGAACATTTTCGGCACGCGCCGCTGAGCGAGCGTCTTCAGTTCGGCGATGGTAAGCGGCGCTGTCATGGCTGTCTGCCCTCTGGAAGGTTATCGTATGGCGGGTTCGGATTGCCTTATTGCAGGATGGATTTCATCGGTTTTCCGGCGACATAGGTTTCGACGACGGCGCGGTCGTCACCCATGGTCTGCAACAGGAACAGTTCTTCGGTGAGGCTCTTCATCACCTCCATCTTCAGCGCCATGGCGGGGGTGGCGGCGGCGTTGAGGACGATGAGGTCGGCTTCGGTGCCGGCGTCGAGCGTGCCGATCCTGTCGACGAGGGAGAGGGATTCGGCATTGCCGCGCGTCATGTAATAATAGCTTTCCAGCGGATTCAGGCGCTCGCCGAGCAGTTGCTGGATCTTGTAGGCTTCATCCATGGTGCGCAGCATGGAATAGCTGGAGCCGCCGCCGATATCGGTGGCCACGCCGATGCGGACGGGCTTCTCGCGGCGTGCCAGCGCCTTCAGCGGGAAGAGGCCGGAGCCGAGGAACAGGTTCGAAGTCGGGCAATGTACCGCGACCGCACCCGCCTCGCTCATGGCGTCGGCCTCGCGCTCGGAAAGGTGGATCGCATGGCCGAACAGGCTTTTCGGGCCGAGAAGCCCGTAGCGCGCATAGATATCGGTGTAGTCGATCGCGTCCGGATAGAGCTCGCGGGTGAATGCGATCTCGTCGTGGTTCTCGGACAGATGCGTCTGGATGTGCAGGTCCGGAAACTCGCGGGCGAGGGTTGCGGTCGCCTCCATTTGCGCCGGTGTCGAGGTGATGGCGAAACGCGGCGTGATGGCGACATGGTTGCGGCCCTTGCCGTGCCAGTCTGATATCACCTGGCGGGTCTCGTCATAGCCCATCTCGGGCGTATCGAGCAGGCCTTGCGGAGCATTGCGGTCCATCATCACCTTGCCGCCGACCATGCGCATGTTGCGCCGCATGGCTTCGGCGAAATAGGCGTCGGCGGAGGTCTTGTGCACCGAGCAGTAGGCGACGGCCGTCGTCGTGCCGTGGCGGATCAGCTCGTCATAGAAATGGGTGGCGATGCGTTCCGCATGCGCGCTTTCGACGAAACGGCATTCCTCGGGAAATGTATAGGTGTTCAGCCATTCCAGCAGGTTGGCGGCATAGGAGGCGATGACCTGCATCTGCGGGAAATGCAGATGCATGTCGATGAAGCCCGGCAGGATCAGATGCGGGCGATGATCGACCTCTGTCGCGTCCTCCGGCGCCTGCGCCTTGATATCCGCATAGGGGCCGGTCGCGACGATCGTGCCGTTTTCGATCAACAGGCCGCCGTCGCTTTCGTAGGCGTAGCTGGCGGTGTCATCGAGGCTTTGCGGCAGGCGCTTGAAGGAAAGCAGGCGGCCGCGCAGAAGGGTGGTCATTGGCTCTTTTCTCCGATGGAGCTTTCGAACCAGGCGACCAGCAGCTTGCGCTCCTCCGGCGTGACGTCGGTGACGTTGCCGGGCGGCATGGCATGGCTGCGGCCGGCCTGGATATAGATCTCCCGGGCATGCATAGCGATTTCCGCGTCGTTTTCCAGCATCACGTCCTTCGGCGGCCGGACAATCCCCTCATAGACGGGTTCGGCCGCATGGCACATGGAACAGCGCGTCGAGACCATCTGCTTGACGGCCGGGAAATGCGCGTCGGAGGCGAATTGCTGGAAGGCGGGCGCGACCGCATTGGCATCCTTCTCGCCGGTCAGCACCTTCGGTACGGTGGAGAGCCACATGATGACGATGAAGAGGACGAGCGTGACGATCCAGGTCCAGGTCGGGCGGCCCTTGCGGGCATGGGTGGTATTGAACCAGTGGCGGATGGTGACGCCCATCAGGAACACCAGTGCCGCAATCACCCAGTTGTAGGCCGTGCCGAAGGCGAGCGGATAATGGTTCGACAGCATGAAGAAGATGACGGGCAGCGTCAGGTAGTTATTGTGCAGCGAGCGCTGCTTGGCGATGCGGCCGTATTTCGGGTCGGGCGTGCGGCCGGCGATGAGGTCGGCGACGACCACCTTCTGGTTGGGAATGATGATCATGAAGACGTTGGCCGACATGATCGTCGCGGTAAAGGCGCCGAGATGCAGGAAGGCGGCGCGGCCGGTGAAGAGATGCGTATAGCCCCAGGCCATGAAGACCAGCACGGCATAAAGCACGATCATCAACCCCCATGTATTGTTGCCGAGCGGCGATTTGCATAGCAGGTCGTAGACGATCCAGCCGCCGGCGAGCGAGGCGAGCGAAATCAGGATCGCGACGGGGACGCTGACATCGAGCACATGCCGGTCGATGAGGAAGAGATTGGCGCCGCCGTAATAGACGATGCACATCATCAGGAAGCCGGAAAGCCAGGTGAAATAGCTCTCGTATTTGAACCAGGTCAGATGTTCCGGCATCTGCGCGGGGGCGACGAGATATTTCTGGATATGGTAGAAGCCGCCGCCGTGAACCTGCCATTCCTCGCCGTAGGCGCCGGGCGGAAGATGGGGTCGCTTCACCAGCCCCAGATCGAGCGCGATGAAGTAAAATGACGAACCGATCCAGGCAATGGCGGTTATGACGTGGAACCAGCGTGCTGCGAAGGCAAGCCACTCCCACGCTATGGCGTATTCGTACATTCAGTTCCCCTTTTCTTCTTCCGACTCCGCACCTTGCAAAATGTTGAAGACGGATGGAAGCGGAGAGTTTGATGTGCCGGCAAAAAGCGACGGTCTTGTCGAGTGTCCGGGGCGCATTAAATCAGATTATGGCGATTTTTAATAAAACGCCCTCGGCTGCTTGGAGCGGGCCGTGCCCGCGGCAGCCGTCATCTTTCGACGGAGAATTGCCCATGCGTGGTGTTCCGGCGTTCGTATGTCTTCTCTTTGCAAGCGCTGCCCTGGCGCATGACGCGCCCTCCGGCTGGTCCTACGATCCCTATTGCTGCAATGGCGACAGCAAGACCGGCGATTGCGAGATGATCCCCTCGCGCACCGTCACCATCATACCGGGCGGCTATCGGGTGACGCTCAATCCCGGCGATCATCGCTATATAACGCACGCGCATATCTTCACCCTGCCGCAGGGCAAGGCGATGCGTTCGCCTGACGGAGCCTATCACCTCTGCCTGTTTCCGGACGAGAATACGCCGCGCTGTTTCTATGCACCCGACATGTCCGATTGAGCGCTATGGTGATTCATCTCGTCTCGGGTCGCCCTATTGCCTTGTTCCAAGCGGTTCTGGATGGAAACCGCATCGCGCTTTTCCCGGAGCCAGCGTTTAGTCGAGGGGCATGCCGAATTCGTTGAGGATCCAGTCCCTGAAGGCGCGGATTCGCGGCGTGTGACGCCTGTTTTCCGGATAGGCGATCCAATAGTCGGCGCCGTCGGTCGAAAGAAGATCGAAGGGTTGAATGAGCCGGCCGGAGGCCAGGTCGTCGGCATAGAATTCGGGAGTGAGAACGGCAACGCCCTGGCCTGCTATGGCGGCGCTTGCCTCGAAGGACTGCGCGCCGAGCCGGCTGCGCGGTCTGCCCTGAAGACCGGGATCGGGCACGCCTGCCTCATGGAACCACTGGACCCACCATGGATCGCCCGCATCGATGATGCGCAGCTTGAGGAGGTCGGCCGGCTCGTGCACGCCGCCGATGGTCGCGGCGAGAGCCGGGCTCAGCATGGGGGTGAAATGCATCTTCATCAGCAGGTGGGCGCGCAATCCGGGCCATTCTCCGCGTCCGGCGCGGATGGCAATGTCGGACGGTTCGCGGGCAAAGTCGATGATCGAGCCCGAGGTGGCGAGGCGAACGGCGATTTTCGGATGCTTGAGCTGAAACGTGCCGATATGACGCGCCAGCCACTGCGATGCGAAGGTCGGGGTGGAGTGAATGTGGAGCGTCGTCTCGGCGTCGCCGCTGAGGGACGCCATAGCCTCCTGCAGCATGGCAAAGGCTTCCGAGACTTTCGGGGCCAGCTGCTCGCCGGCCTCGGTCAGCAGGATCTGACGCGGGCGGCGCAGGAAAAGCGGCTCCCCGGTCGTCTCCTCCAGCAGCTTGATCTGATAGCTGACCGCAGTCTGCGTCATGCCCAGCTCTTCGCCGGCGCGCGTGAAGCTGCCGAGTCGTGCCGCGGCTTCGAAGACGCGCAGCGCATTCAGCGGAAAGCGTTTCGACAGCTTCATGAATAAGTTCTCTTTATGCATGTAGACGATAGTTCGATTGGAATTCCAGCATTTTCCGCGACAAACTGCAATCCATATCACGGATTTGATTGAGGTGTTGTCATGGATTGTTATGTCATGGAACCGGTGGATGCAGCCAGGCCCACGCTTTTGGCCCGTCTTCTGGAATCGCTGGCGCAGGTCTTCGTCAAGCATGCGGAACCATCGCCGCATCTGGATCTCGACGAGATGCCGGACCGCCTGAAGCGTGATCTCGGATTTCTGGATGGGCGTGAGCCGCATTATGACGACAACCGGCTGCTATAGGCGGCGGGGAGCGTCGAAGGCTCGATGGTTGTGAGCGGAGAGTGTGCACCCCCCTCTGTCACTTCGTGACATCTCCCCCACAAGGGGGGAGATCGTTAGGAGTTTGCCGCGCCCGCCTTGCGGAATATCGCGACATTGTTTCCACAGATGCCTGATGCGCTTGATACGCGTGGGGAAGGCTACAGGCTACCAATCTCCCCCCTTGTGGGGGAGATGTCACGTAAGTGACAGAGGGGGGTATGCTGCCGCATACTCAAATCTCCGATTTGGCCTCAAATACCTTCTTGCCCCATCACGGCAAACTTCGCGTCCCAAAGGACATCACATCCCTTTCAGCCGCTCGACCGCCATCAGCACCCGCTCTGGTGTCGCCGGAGCATCGAGGCGTGGGCAGACGCGATAGTCTGCGATGCTGGCGACGGCCATCGACAATGCTTCGAGCACCGAGATCGGCAGCATGAAAGGCGGCTCGCCGACAGCCTTCGAGCGGCCGATGGTTGCCTCGGTGTTTTCGGACCATTCCGCCAGCCGCACGTTGAAGATCTTCGGCCGGTCGGAGGCGAGGGGGATCTTGTAGGTGGACGGCGCATGCGTGCGCAGCCGCCCCTTGGCATCCCACCACAATTCTTCGGTCGTCAGCCAGCCCATGCCTTGCACGAAGGCGCCCTCGACCTGGCCGATATCGATCGCCGGATTGAGGGAGCGGCCGACATCGTGGAGAATGTCGGCGCGGTCGATCAGATATTCGCCCGTCAGCGTATCGATAGACACTTCCGAACAGGCGGCGCCATAGGAGAAGTAATAGAAAGGCGTGCCGCGGCCTGCCTTGCGATCCCAGTGGATCTTCGGCGTCTTGTAGAAGCCGGCGGCGGAAAGCTGGACGCGGGCGAAATAGGCCTGTTTGATGAAATCCGAGAAGGGGATTTCGGCGTCGCCCACGCGCACGCGGTTGGGCAGGAACTGCACTTCCTCGGCGCCGACACCCCATTTCTCGACCGCGAAGGCGACAAGCCGCTCCTTGATCTGCCGGCCGGCATCGAAAGCGGCCATACCGTTCAGGTCTGAGCCGGAGGAGGCCGCCGTCGCCGATGTGTTCGGCACCTTGCCGGTCGTCGTGGCGGTGATCTTCACGCGGTCGATATCGACCTGGAAACTGTCGGCCAGAACCTGCGCCACCTTCGTATAGAGGCCCTGGCCCATTTCGGTGCCGCCATGATTGAGGTGGATCGAGCCGTCCTGATAGACATGCACCAGCGCGCCCGCCTGGTTGAAGGCGGTCATGGTGAAGGAAATGCCGAACTTCACCGGCGTCAGCGCGATCCCCTTGCGGATGAAGCGGCTGGAGCGGTTGAACTCGATAATGGCCTTGCGCCGCGCCTGATAGTCGGAGGTTTGTTCCAGCTCGTCGACGATGCGGTTGATGATGTTGTCGGTGACTTCCTGGTGATAGGGCGTCAGCGTCCGGCCGGAGCCCAGCTGGCCGTAGAAATTGGCGCGACGGATTTCGAGCGGGTCCTTGCCGAGCGCATAGGCGATTTCCTCGATCATGCGTTCGCCGCCGACCATCCCTTGCGGGCCGCCGAAGCCGCGGAAGGCGGTGTTGGAGACGGTATGCGTCTTCAGAGGCTTCGAAACCAGATGAACATGCGGGTAGAAATAGCTGGAATCCGCGTGGAACAGCGCGCGGTCGGTGACAGGGCCGGACAGATCGGAGGAGAAGCCGCAGCGGGCGGCATAGGTGGCGTCGACGGCGTGGATGCGGCCTTCATCGTCGAAACCGACCTCGTAATCCACCAGGAAGTCGTGGCGCTTGCCCGTGGCGCTCATGTCCTCGTCGCGGTCGGGCCGGAATTTCACGGCGCGGCCGAGCTTCTTGGCCGCAACGGCGGCCAGTGCGGCAAACTGGTTGCCCTGTGTTTCCTTGCCGCCGAAGCCGCCGCCCATGCGACGCACATTGACTGTCACGGCGTTGGACGGAATGCCGAGAACGTGGCCGACGATGTGCTGGATTTCGCTCGGATGCTGCGTCGACGACCAGACCGCGACTTCATCGTCCTCGCCGGGGATGGCCATGGCGATATGGCTCTCGAGGTAGAAATGCTCCTGGCCGCCGATGCGCATCTGCGCTTTGATACGATGCTTGGCGTTCGCCATCTCGGTCTCGGGTTCGCCGCGCTTCAAAGTCATCGGCTCGTAGACGAGCGGCGCACCATTGGCGAGCGCGCCGTCGATATCGCTCCAATGTGGCAGGTCGCGGTAGTCGATCTTGGCAAGGCGCGCGGCGCGGCGGGCGGCATCGCGGGTTTCGGCGATCACGGCAAAGATCGGCTGGCCGTGAAACTCGACCCTGGTCTCGGCCAGCAGCGGTTCGTCATGCATGCCGTTGGAGCTGGTATCGTTGACGCCGGGAACATCGGCGCCGGTGAACACCCAGACGACGCCCGGATAGGCCCGGACGGCAGAAAGGTCGATGCCGGCGATCTCGGCATGGGCACGGTCGGAAAGGCCGAGCGCGCCGTGCAGCAGGCCGGCGGGTTCGGGAATATCATCGATGTAATCGGCGGCTCCGGTCACATGCTTATGCGCTGAATCATGGCGCAGCGAGCCATGCATCGAGCCATTGATGACGACCTTGCGCTCTTCGAAGGTGGATTTGTCCATGGCTCAGGCCTCCACGGTTTTCCTTCTCCCCAACGGGGAGAAGGTGGCCGTCAGGCCGGATGAGGGGGAGGCATCGCAAAGCGATGCCATGCTTGCTCTTAATGAGGGATAGCCTGGTGTTTGTCGCGCCACCCCCTCATCCGCCCTTTGGGCACCTTCTCCCCGCCGGGGAGAAGGGGACAGGCCCCATGACGTCGAAAGGATACGAGCGTTGCTCAAGGAGTGCGGCTGAACGAAGGTGAAATTTATCGTCATGCCAGCACCTCGAAGCGCTTCAGTTCCTGCGGCGCTCCGGCCGTTTCCAGATAGAAGCGGATCAGCAGGTTCTTGGCGGTCAGCTGGCGGTATTCGGCCGTGGCGCGCCAGTCGGTCAGCGGTGCGTAGTCGCTATCGAAGGCATCGCGCGCGGCGGTGACGGCTGCCTCCGTCCAGGGCTTGCCGATCAGCTTGGCCTCCACGGCGCGGGCACGCTTCGGCGTACCGGCCATGCCGCCGAAGGCGATGCGGATATCCTGAACATTGCCGGCTGAATCCAGCGACAGATGGAAAGCGCCGCAGGCCGCCGAGATATCCTCGTCGCGGCGCTTGGAGATCTTGTAGACGGCGAAATGGGCATCGTCGGCCGGATAGGGGACGAATATTCCTTCCACGAACTCGCCGGGATGACGATCCTGCTTGCCGTAATCGATGAAGAAATCTTCCAGCGGCAGGCTGCGCGTGCCTGCCGTCGAGCGAAGCCTGACCTTGGCGCCGAGCGCAATCAAAGGCGGCGGGCTATCGCCGATCGGCGAGCCGTTGGCGATGTTGCCGCCGATCGTGCCCATGTTGCGCACCTGCTCGCCGCCGATGCGGTTGATGAGGTTGGCAAATGCCGGGATCTTTTCGGCGATCACGGCAAAGGCGCGGCTGTAGGTGACGCCGGCGCCGATGCTCAGCCCGGTGTCTTCCGCCGATATCTTCTGCAGATCGGTCAGATGGTTGATGAAGACGACCGGATTGAGCCCGCGCATCTGCTTCGTGACCCACAGGCCGACATCGGTCGAGCCGGCGACGACGGTCGCCTTCGGCTCTTCAGCGAGCACCTGCGCCAAGGCGGAGACGGAACCCGGCACGATCAGGCGATCCTCGCCTTCGGTTATGGTGATGGTGTCGCCGCCCTGCATCGCCCAGAGCCGCGCAATGATATCCGCTCTCGTCCTTTCGAGCGGATCGAAGAGGGCGCTCGGCCGCTTCTGGCTCACCTGCTCGGCGGCCTTGACGATCGGCTCGTAGCCCGTACATCGACAGAGATTGCCCTGCAGGGATTTTTCGATCTGGGCGCGGCTCGGCTTTTCCGTCGAGAGCCAGAGGCCATAGAGCGACATGATGAAGCCCGGCGTGCAGAAACCGCATTGCGAACCATGACAATCGACCATGGCCTGCTGCACCGGATGGAGAGTGCCGTTCTGGGCGGCGAGATGCTCGACGGTGACGACGTGGGTTGCGTGCAGCGAGCCGACGAATCGGATGCAGGCATTGACGGACTCGTAGTGAAGCCCGCCATCGATCAGGCGGCCCACCAGGACGGTGCAGGCGCCGCAATCGCCTTCCGCGCATCCTTCCTTTGTGCCCGTCAGCCGTCGCCTGAGGCGCAGGAAGTCCAGCAGCGTCTCGGTGGGGCGCAGGCTCGATAGCGTGATATCCTCGCCGTTGAGGATGAAGCGGATGCTGTCGCTCATGTCGTTCCCGTTTATTCTCCGTTGGTCGGGGCCGGTATACGAATCCGGCCCTAACCGTCTATGGTTATGCTGCGGTCCAGCCACCGTCAATCGAGACGTGTGTGCCCGTTACCTGACGCGCCTCGTCGCTGGCGAGGTAGAGCGACAGGGCTCCGATCTCCTCGGCCTTGACGAATTCATGCGTGGGCTGGGCCTTGAGGATGACCTCGTTCTTGACCTGCTCCTCGGTCATGCCGCGTGCCTTGGCCGTGTCCGGGATCTGCTTTTCGACAAGCGGGGTCAGGACGTAGCCGGGGCAAATGGCGTTCACCGTCACGCCGAATTCGGCAAGCTCGAGCGCTGCCGTCTTTGTCAGACCCAGTATACCATGTTTTGCAGCGACATAGGCAGATTTGAAGGGGGAGGCGACCAGGCCGTGCGCCGAGGCGATGTTGATGATGCGCCCATGCTTCTTTGCCTTCATCAGCGGGATGGCGGCGCGGATCGTGTGAAAGGAGCTGGAAAGGTTGATCGCGATGATCTGGTCCCACTTCTCGATCGGGAAATCCTCGATCTTCTCGACATGCTGGATGCCGGCATTGTTGACGAGGACATCGACGCTGCCGAAGGTGGAGTTGGCGGTCGCGATCAGGTCGGCGATCTCGGCGGGTTTCGTCATGTCGGCCGGATGATAGATGACCTTGCCGCCGCCGGAAGCTTCGAGCTTGTTTCTGATCGCGTCGATTTCCTCCGGCTTTCCGAAGCCGTTGATGACGATATTGTCACCCTTGGCGGCAAAGGCGGCCGCGATGGCGAGGCCGATACCGCTCGTGGAACCGGTGACGACAACTGTTCTTGCCATGATCTTCTCTTCTCCCTGGACAGCGAAGCTTCCTGCTGCAATGCAAAAGCGGTCCGAGCCTAGTCCCAAACCTGCGGATATGGCAATCGCATTGCCGCCGGTTCCTTTCGTGGCAGCCTGACCCCCGCGGCGCCGTAAACAGGAAAGCGTGTCTTCCCGCGAAAAATTTCGTTTTGCTTTCTTTTCACATTCGTTTTGCTCGCGTATCTGTTGTTTCGGAATGCAGCAGGTGGGAGGAATGCATGAGCGGCTATGTCTTGGCGATCGATCAGGGGACGACGTCGACGCGGGCTATCGTTTTCGACGGCAGGATGAAGGTTGCCGGCGTCGGGCAAACGGAATTCACCCAGCACTATCCCAAACCGGGCTGGGTGGAGCACGATCCGGAAGAAATCTGGTCGTCCGTCCTCTCGACCGTCCGCAAGGCCATCGAGGCTGCCGGCATCACCGCCAGGGATATTGCCGCGTTCGGCATCACCAACCAGCGTGAAACCGTGGTTGTCTGGGATCGCAAGACCGGCAAGCCGATCCACAACGCCATCGTCTGGCAGGATCGCCGCACGGCAGGCTATTGCGAGAAGCTGAAGCGCCAGGGTCTGGAGAAGCAGTTCACCAGCCGTACAGGGCTGCTGCTCGATCCTTATTTCTCCGGCACCAAGCTGTCCTGGCTGCTGACCAATGTGAAGGGCGCACGCTCTCGCGCCGCCAAGGGCGAGCTCTGCTTCGGCACCATCGATACCTTCCTGATCTGGCGGCTGACGGGGGGCAAGAACTTCGCTACCGACGCCACCAACGCGTCGCGGACGCTGATGTACAATATCGGTGCCAACGAATGGGACGAACAGCTGCTGGATATTCTGCGCGTTCCGGCGGCGATGCTGCCCGAGGTGAAGGATTGCGCCGCCGATTTCGGCCTGACGGACGCTTCGCTCTTCGGCGCGGAAATCCCGATCCTCGGCGTTGCCGGCGACCAGCAGGCGGCGACGATCGGCCAGGCCTGCTTCGAGCGCGGCATGATGAAATCCACCTATGGCACCGGCTGCTTTGCGCTGCTCAACACCGGCGCGGACATGGTGCGCTCGAAGAACCGCCTGCTGACGACCATTGCCTACCGGCTGGACGGCAAGACGACCTATGCGCTCGAAGGCTCGATCTTTATCGCGGGGGCGGCGGTGCAATGGCTGCGCGACGGGCTGAAGGCGATCAAACGCGCCTCCGATTCCGGAGAACTGGCCGTCAGGGCGGATCCGCTGCAGGAGGTTTATCTTGTACCGGCCTTCACCGGCCTCGGCGCGCCCTATTGGGACCCGGATGCCCGCGGCGCGATCTTTGGCCTCACACGCAATACAGGGCCTGAGGAAATCGTCCGGGCGGCGCTGGAGGCCGTCTGCTACCAGTCGCGCGACCTGCTGGATGCCATGCACAAGGATTGGCGCAACAGCAGTGGCCAGGACACGGTGCTGCGCGTCGACGGCGGCATGGTCGCCTCCGACTGGACGATGCAGCGGCTTGCCGATCTGCTGGATGCGCCCGTCGACCGGCCGACGATCCTGGAGACGACAGCCCTTGGCGCCGCATGGCTCGCCGGCAGCCGGGCCGGCGTCTGGCCGGATCAGGCCGGTTTTGCCAAGGCCTGGGCTCGCGACCGGCGATTCGAACCCGATATGGACGCCAAGGTGCGAAGCGCGAAACTGAAGGGATGGAAGAACGCGGTGGCGCGCACCTTGAGCACACGGCAAGGGTGATCGTCGGGAAGCTAAGCTCACCACAGGTTATGTCGTGTAAGATTTCTTTATTTTGCTCATATAAGGGAGGGCGGCGATACTTGCGTCATTCCTGGTTCGGGAGAGGATGTTCCACCTCGCTTCGCAGGATCAGTCCCTGAAGGGACGAACGCCTTCCAAGAGACGATAAAGCGAATAATGGCTGCTCAATTTTCTGAACTGAAGAAACATTACTATCGGCAGATCAAATATCATCTGACCAGACCGAAACCGCCGATCCTGGCCGAGCGGTTTCACGGGCCTGTCCTCGTTGTCGGCTCGGCGCCTGTATCGAACAAGCCGGCGGATTTCGATGATAGCTTCCGCGTCATCACCATTAACGGTTCGCAGATGGTGACGAAGGGCTGGGGAATAGAGGCGCCCGACGTGACGCTCCTGCAGTTCAATCAGATCGAGGGGACGAATACAAACGCCGTCGAGGTGCGTCGCGTTCTCAACGGTGAGCGCACGAAGATGCTTTACGTCTTGCTGTGGCGGAAAGAGCTGCAACGGCTGGAAGACGGGTTGAAGGCCTTCGATTATGGCTACGACAAGCTTGAGATCGTCGATCGCTACAGGCGCATGGCGCTGCTGGACCGGGTCGGCGGCGTAAAATGCAGCGAACTCGGCGCAGACGATAAATGCTCCAACGGCATCAACGCCGTTCTCCTCGCGCTTTACAACGGTGCGACCGAGGTGATCATCACCGGCATCAACCCCGACTCCGGCGGGCATGTCTACAATACGGAAAACCTCGCCCGGCTGCATGTCCGCAAGGACCGCGAGGTTCTCGAACGGCTGATCGAACGCGGATATCCGGTGTTCACCGCCGATCCCGTCGTGTCGCAGTCCGTCGGGCTGCCGCTATGGAAGGGCAGGGCGAAGGCTGCCGGGATATCTGATGCCTCTGCAAAGCCTGTCGGCAGGGAAGCGGCCCGATTGGGATCCTTGCCCGGCTGACCGGACAACCTTTGCGATTTTCGCGCGGACAGCGCCGCTTGGCTTTGGTGGCTGCATCGCCTGTTGCGATATTTTTGACGTAGCCTGTCGGAGCAGGTGATATTCCTTCGTCTTTACAGGAGAAGGAGGTCCTCATGCTCTATGCGATCCTATGCTACAACGACGAAGATACGGTATTCGCCTGGTCCAAGGAGCAGGAGGAGGCAACCATGGCGCGGCTGATTGCCGTGCAGGAGCCGTTGAGGGAGGCCGGCAAGCTCGGGCCTGTCGCGCGTCTGATGCCGACGACGGCGGCAACGACCCTGCGCAAGGGAAAGAACGAGCCGCTGGTCATCGACGGTCCCTTTGCCGAAACAAAGGAGCAGTTGCTGGGCTTCTATGTCGTCGATTTCGAGACCCTGGACGAGGCCATCGGTTTTTCGAAAGAGCTTGCCGAGGCCAATCCCGGCGTCGGCTCCTACGAGATCCGTCCGCTTTACGTCTTCCGGCCGGGGACGGTGGCGACATGACGGACCTTGCCTGGATCGATATCGCGCTTACCAATGCCCGGCCGCAGGTGCTGGGTGCGCTGCTGCGCTATTTCCGCAATCTGGATACCGCCGAGGAGGCCTTTCAGGAGGCTTGCCTCAGGGCGTTGAAGACCTGGCCCGACAAGGGGCCGCCGCGCGATGCCATCGCCTGGCTGATCTTCGTCGGCCGCAACAGCGGCATCGATACGGCACGCAAGCAGGCGAGATTGCAGAGCCTGCCCGACGAGGAGACGATCTCCGATACCGGCGATGCCGAGAGCGATCTCGCCGAGCGGCTCGACGGTTCCGGCTATCGCGACGATATTCTGAGGCTGTTGTTCATCTGCTGCCATCCCGATCTGCCGGCGACGCAGCAGATCGCGCTCGCGTTGCGCATCGTTTCCGGCCTTTCGGTGCAGCAGATCGCCCGTGCGTTCCTGGTCAGCGACAGCGCGATGGAGCAGCGCATTACCCGGGCAAAAGCGCGCGTGGCCGCCGCCGGCGTGCCTTTCGAGACGCCGGGCGCCGTCGAGCGCGCCGAGCGGCTGGCGCTTGTCAGCGCCATGGTCTACCTGATCTACAATGAAGGCTATTCGGCCGGCGGAGCGCATCACGAGGCCGCTGCCTTCGCAGACGAGGCGATCCGGCTCGGCCGGCTGCTGTTGCGGATATTTCCCTCCGAGCCGGAGACCATGGCGCTGCTGGCGCTGATGCTCTTGCAGCAATCGCGCAAAGCGGCGCGTTTCGATGCGGATGGGCAGATCATTCTGCTGGAGGAGCAGGATCGCTCGCTCTGGGACCGGACATTGATCGATGAGGCGCTGGCATTGCTCGACAAGGCCATCCGCCATCGCCGGCCCGGCCCCTATCAGGTGCAGGCGGCGATCGCGGCGCTGCATTCCAGGGCGAAACGCGCCGCCGATACGGACTGGGAAGAAATCGATCTGCTCTACCAGATGCTGGAGAGGTTGACGCCGTCTCCGGTCGTCACGCTCAATCGCGCCGTCGCCGTGTCCAAGCGGCAGGGGCCGGAGGCGGCGCTGGCGCTGATTGAGCCGCTGCTGCAGCAGCTCGACGGTTATTTCTACTTTCACGGCGTAAAGGGTGGCCTGCTGATGCAACTGGATCGTCCGCAGGAGGCGCGCGTCGCCTTCGACAGGGCAATTGCACTTGCCCGCTCTCCCGCCGAAGCGGCGCACATCCGCCATCAGCTCGATCGCCTGAACGCAGACGCCGTCGCCGCGGCAAGATAAACGAAAGATCCGAGGTTCGCGGAATGCTTCCGTTCTTTCAGCGAAGCTTTTGATTTCGGATTCGATTTGCTAAGGCTCGCTGCGTGAAAAGGAGGAGCGAGCCATGCCGCAAGTGATCATCTCGCCGGTCGGGCAGGGGGATGCGGAAGAGCTGATCGCCGCCAATGTCGCCAGCCGCGCCCATCATGCACCCTGGGCCTATCCCTTCCTCGACCGGGATGGCTTCGACGCATGGTTCGGCCAGACCGTCACGGGGCCGAACATCGGCCTGGTGGCGCGCGATCCCGGCTCCGGCGGCGTTGTGGGTGTCGTCAATATCAGCCAGATGGTGTGGGGCGGCTTCCGCAGCGCTTTTCTCGGCTATCACGGCATGGCGGGTTTTGCCGGCCAGGGCTTCATGACGGAGGCGGTTCGCCTGGCCGTGGCGCATGCCTTCGATGCCGTCGGGCTGCATCGGCTGGAGGCGAATATCCAGCCGGGCAACCTCCCATCGATCGCGCTCGTGAGAAGGCTGGGTTTCCGCAAGGAAGGATTCTCGCCAAAATACCTGAAGATCGGCGGCGTCTGGTGCGATCACGAGCGCTGGGCGCTGCTATCGGACGATCCGCGCTCCTGAGCCCTTTCGGAGCTCGAAAGTCGCGCTATCTGACAAAAAGCGCCAGAAAGGCCATTGACTGGGCCGGGCGAAGAGGCGAAAGCGAGCTTACGCCTCTCGCAGAACCGTTGTGCGGAGCGCGATTGTGCCGGAACCGTAAATGATCGTCTCGACCGAAGAAGAACTGACAAAGCTGAAAGACATTGGCCGTATCTGCGCCAATGCATTGCAGGCCATGGCGGCCGCGCTTGAGCCCGGCATCACCACGCTGGAGCTGGACGCGATCGGCCGCAAGGTGCTGGAAGATGCCGGCGCGCAATCGGCGCCGGAGCTGGTCTACAAGTTTCCCGGCGCAACCTGCATCAGCGTCAACGAGGAAGTGGCCCATGGCATTCCCGGGCCACGCGTCATCAAGGCGGGAGACCTCGTCAATCTCGACGTTTCGGCGGAGAAGGACGGCTTCTTTTCCGATACCGGCGCGTCCTTTACCGTGCCGCCGGTCAAGCCGAAGATCGAGCGCCTGTGCCGGGACGGCAAGCGGGCGCTCTGGGTCGGCCTCAATCAGGTCCGCAGCGGCGCGCCGCTTGCGAAGATCGGGCAGGCCGTCGGCGCCTTTGCGCAGAAGAACCGCTATACGCTGATCGCCAATCTGGCGAGCCACGGCATCGGCCGCTCGCTGCACGAAGAGCCCGCCGAGGTTTCCACCTGGGCAGACCCTTCCGAAAACCGGATCATGGAGGATGGCCTGGTTTTTACCGTCGAGCCGTTTCTCTCGCTCGGTGCAACCTGGGCGGAGGGCGGCGACGATGCATGGACGCTCTATGCCGATCCGCAGGCGCCTACGGTCCAGTACGAACACACCATCATCGCCACCCGTAACGGGCCGGTCATCCTGACCTTGCCGGACGCCTGAGCGCGGCTCAGCCGTCCGTCTTCGTCTCGTCCCCGGCCTTCGCTTCGCCGCGAATGATATCGGCAGCGGCGCGCTCGAGGATTGCCGCGATGCGCGCGCCTTCGGCTTTGCTCCACGGGAATTTCGAGCGAAGCGCGGAACGCAGGAGATGGCGTGCGCGATGGACGTCGCCAGCGCCATGGCGATCGAACGGGCTGTCGCGGCCATCATCCTCGCCGCCGTCGAAGACTTCGCGGACACGCGCCATTTTTTCGCCGATTGCGGCCAGCTTGGCAAAGGTCGCTTCCACCAGTTCGCTATTGTCATCGACGCGCTTCTGGCCGCTTTCGGTGATGCGGTAGAGCTTCTTCGTGCCGCTGACCTCGACTTCGGCCTGGCCGGTCTCTTCGAGATAGGTCAGCGCGGGATAGATGACGCCCGGGCTCGGCACATAGAAGCCGCCGGAGCGCTCCTCGAAAGTCTTGATCAGTTCGTAGCCGTGGCGCGGCTGCTCGGAGAGCAGGGCGAGGATGATGAGCTGCAGGTCGGCCGCATCGAACTTGCGGCCGGTGCGAAACCCGCCGCCGAACATGCCGCCCTTGAAGCCTCTCATGAAGTCTCTCCTGTGCTCGCCGCGCGATTCACGGCCCCGACCCTGTCGTAGGATATATGCCTCGACCATGTCAAAGCCATCATCGAACATGCGATCTTTGAAACCTCTCATATCGTTTCTCCTTGTGAAGTGTGAGGGTTTATATCGTTCGTAATGTCGTAAGATATATATCGTAAGATAGTTTTCTGCAAGAGGGCGTTTGAGAGATTCGAAAATGGGAGGGAGATGCGTCCATATGGGGGAGGAGTTCATCCATTGGATGAAAATCCGCCGCTGAACAACTGCATCACGATCTTGGGATAAGCGATTACATCTACGTAAGAATAGGTCACTGCCGGTTGCCGCTACAGGCGAACTGTCCTAGGTTCGCCGCAAATCGACGTCATTTGTGGTCGTTCGAACCAACAGGAAGCCTAACCGTCGTGTTCCATTCTTTTTTCCCGAATCCGAGATCGTTTTTTTCCTCAGCGGTCGTCTGGGCGCTCTTCTGCGTCTTTTTGTGGTATTTTGTCGGTGCACATGCCGTCGCGTCCATGGGCTTTCCGCCGCTGCCGGAAGAGCAGCAACCGGTCGGGGCGGCGTTTTTTGCTGCTCCCAGTAATTTCCTGTTTTATATTTACTTCATCCTCTGCGCGGCCGTCTTTTGCGGCTTTTGGCATGTGGTTTCGAAGAGCAACCCATGGGTCGTCTGGTCGGTGTGGGGGTCTGCTTTCATCGTCTTCATCACCTACTTCGGCGTTCAGATCGATGTGGCGGTAAACGTATGGCGCCGGCCTTTCTTCGACCTTCTGCAAAATGCGCTTGGCGGAAAGCCCGGTGTCGCGGATGGCGATTTCTATGCATTGCTGTGGGCGTTCACGCAACTCGGCATGGTGGGTGTGGCGGTGAGCGTCGTCTCATCGTTTTTCCTGAGTCATTATCTCTTCCGCTGGCGCTGGGCGATGAACAATTTCTACATGTCGAAATGGGAAAAGCTTCGCCACATCGAGGGTGCATCGCAGCGTGTTCAGGAAGACACCATGCGCTTCGCCACCAACCTCGAAGGACTCGGCGTCAGCCTCATCGGCTCCGTCATGACGCTCATCGTCTTCCTGCCGATCCTGTTGGAACTGTCGAAATATGTGACCGATCTGCCGATCATCGGCGCAATCCCGTATTCGCTTGTTTGGCTGGCCCTGATCTGGTCGGTGTTCGGCACCTTCCTGCTGGCGCTCTTCGGGATCAAGCTGCCGGGATTGAATTTCCGCAACCAGCGTGTCGAGGCGGCCTACCGCAAGGAGCTTGTCTACGGCGAGGATCGCGACGATCGCGCGCAACCGCCCACCGTCAAGGAGCTCTTTTCCAACGTGCGGCGCAACTATTTCCGCATGTATTTCCACTATGCGTATTTCAACGTCGCGCGCTATTCATACGGCCAGCTCGATGCGATCTTCCTTTACTTCGTGCTGGTGCCGACCTTCGTCGCTCACAAGATCACGCTCGGCATCTGGCAGCAGATCGCCACGGCGTTCGGTCAGGTCAGCAACTCCTTCCAGTATCTCGTCAGCTCCTGGACGACGATCATCGAGCTCCTGTCGATCCACAAGCGCCTGAAAGCCTTCGAGGCGGCTATCGACGACGAGCCGCTGCCGAAGATCGATCAGCATTATCTCGAGCGGGATACTTCCATCGTTCATGTCGACGGCTGATGAAGCGAGGCCCCGGAAACGGGGCCTTTTTCAATGGGCTGGCAAGAGGGAGAGGCGCCCAGCCGCACCGCCGGCCCCTCACTCTGGCTCAGGGCGTTGGTCGCCGCGATCGATCTCCGCCGGACCCGACCGGCCAGGGCTTTGCGCGGCCGCTCCTTACCCCTGCTGGGGCTTGCCGCGGGATGAGATCATGGGAATGGCTTCGGAATAGCTGACGCAGGCGACATCCTGCTTGTGGCAGACGTCGCTGACGAAGCGGTAAAGGGCGCGCCAGTAAGCGCCGTCGTTCATTTCGACGAAATGGAAGCCGAGCTGAAGCGGGATGCGCTCACCGTCATATTGCTTGTCGAAGGCGGCCTCGAAGGCTTCGAAGGCACGGTCTTCGTAAGTCTTGGCGTTCGCCTTGTCTTCGACCCCCTTGGAGTGGCGGACGTAGAGATTGTAGTCCATGCCGATGACGGGGCGATGCTCCGGCCCTTCGGGGATCAGCGGCAGGCCGAAACGATAGATGCCGTCGACCACCTGCGGCAGGGCGGGGCCTTTGGTGACGAGGCTTGCATCGTACTGGAAGCCCATCTCCTTTTCCGCAGGCAGGAGGCCGTCGCTGGTGGAGAGGTAAGGCGCGCGGAAACCCTTGACGTCATGCGTAGCGAAATCTTCCCAGCCCTGCGGCTCCTTGTCTGCAAGGCCGACATTTTTCCAGGCGTCGCGAAGGGCGACGCGCGCATTCGTGAATTCCTGCTTCCAATCGCCAGCGCTCCAGCCCTTGCCGTCGAAATGGCCGCAGGCATGGCTGGAAATATCGTGACCTTCCAGATGGGCGCCCCAGATGTTGGCGATGCGGGTGCGGACGTCGTCCTCGCTCTTGGCAAAGCCGACATTCGATTTGCCGACGCGCTGTTTCGGGCCCTGATAGGCCTTGGCCTGCGCCTTGTTCATCAGGAAGGTGCAGGAGAGAAAATAGGTGAAATGCGCGCCGTTGCGCGAGGCGATCTCGCGGCTCCTGGTCCAGAGCGCGTTGTCATGTGCGCCGTCGAAGGAAATCATGACCAGCTGCTTCGGTTTTTCATCGGCCTGAGCGATGGCGGGCAGGGCAAGGGAAAGCGCGGCGGAGAGGCAGGAGACAAAACGAAACATGGGCACCGAGATTGATTGGATCGAGCACGGCTTGCCAAAATCGACCGGCGATATGGGCGGCATGCTCCGGATGGTTTCTTCCTTTCCGTGCAAATGCGGCGAAGCTGCGGTGAAGCTGGCAATTTTTTATCGCAGTCGATAAGGATGTGACTCCAAGACCATAGAGGATTTCATCCATGGCATTGCTCATTCTCGGCATTGTTCTTTTTCTCGGCATCCATCTGATCCGCGTCTTCGCGCCCGGTTTGCGCGCCTCGTTGATCGCAAGCCTCGGCGAGAATGGCTGGAGGATCGGCTATTCCATCGCCAGCATCGTCGCGCTGGTCGTGCTGATCTACGGGTTCGGCCAGGCGCGGGACATGACGCCGATCTGGACGCCGCCGTTCTGGATGAGCCATATCACCATCCTGCTGATGCTGTTTGCGATGATCTGTCTCGTCGCCTCGCTGCTGCCGGCGGGGCATATTGCGGTCAGGACGAAGCATCCGATGGTGCTGTCGGTGAAGATCTGGGCTTTGGCGCATCTTCTGTCCAATGGCGACGGCGCCGCCATCCTGCTTTTTGCCGCCTTCCTCGCCTGGGGTGTGATTGTGCGCATTTCGCTGAAGCGGCGCGATCGTGCCGGCGAAATCACCCGTCGCCCGTTCGTCTCGGCGAAGTACGATCTCTATGCGGTCATCATCGGCATCGTCGTCTGGGCTTTGATCATTTGGAAGCTTCATGCGTGGATTATCGGGGTTTCGCCGCTCGTTATGTGACGATTTCTGCCGTTCCCCCTTACAACGGCCGCAAAATGGAGTAGAAGGCCCCACTAACCCCTACGCTTTCTGTTTACAATTTGGCCTGGGCCGGAGACGAGAATGGCATTCAATGACGATAGCTTCATCCGCGAGGTGAACGAGGAACTGCGTTCGGACCAGTTGCGGTTCGTGTGGCGCCGTTTCGGCAGGCTCATCATCGGCGGGGCTGTGCTCATCGTTCTCGGCACCGCGGCCTATAGCGGCTACCGCTATTGGGCCGGCAATCAGGCCGGCAGCGGTGGTGACCAGTTCATTGCCGCCCTGACGCTGGCCGATCAGAACAAGACGGACGAGGCGCTTGCCGCATTCGCCGCCATCGAGAAGAACGGCCCCGGTTCCTATCCGCTGCTGGCGCGCCTGCGTGCCGCCACGCTGCAGGCGCAGAAGGGCGACAAGGCCGGCGCCATCGCCACTTTCTCCGCAATCGGCAAACAGACGGATATTCCGGTCGTCGTGCGCGATGCGGCTCGTTTGCGGGCCGCCTACCTGCTTGTCGATACCGGCACCTACGATCAGGTTGCCGCCGAGGCGCAGGAACTCGCCGTGCCTGCCGACGGCTTCCGCCATTCCGCGCGTGACGTTCTTGGCCTTGCCGCCTACAAGGCCGGCGATTTCGCCAAGGCCCGGCAATGGTTCCAGGCGATCGTCGACGATCCGCAAAGCCCGCGCAATGTCGCCAACCGCGCGCAGATGCTGCTCGATCTCATTACAGCTTCCGGCAAAGCTCCGGTTGCAAAAGGCTGAAGGATCGCTCGATGAGTTTCACGGTCGCGATCGTCGGTCGCCCGAATGTCGGCAAGTCCACGCTTTTCAACCGTCTGGTTGGCAAGAAGCTGGCGTTGGTCGACGATACGCCGGGCGTCACGCGTGACCGTCGTCCCGGCGATGCCAAGCTGATCGACCTGCGTTTCCGCATCGTCGATACGGCCGGCCTTGAGGAGGCCCAGGATGAATCGCTTCAGGGCCGCATGCGCGCCCAGACGGAAGCGGCGATCGACGAGGCCGATCTGACGCTGTTCGTCGTCGATGCCAAGATGGGGCTGACCCACGTCGACAAAACCCTGGCCGAAATGCTGCGCAAGCATGGCCGGCCTGTCGTGCTCGTCGCCAATAAGTCGGAGGCGCGGGGCTCCGACAGCGGTTTCTACGATGCCTATACGCTGGGTCTTGGCGAACCTTGCCCGATCTCGGCCGAGCATGGTCAGGGCATGATGGATCTGCGCGATGCCATCGTCGAGGCCATCGGCCATGAGCGCGCCTTTCCGGAGACGGACGACGAGGCTGAGACGAATGTCCGCATTCCGCGCCCCGGCGTCGGCGAGGATGGCGAGGAGATCGACGAAGAGCCTGCCTATGACGACACCAAGCCGCTGCGCGTCGCCATCGTCGGCCGCCCGAATGCCGGCAAATCCACGCTGATCAATCGTTTCCTCGGTGAGGACCGGCTGCTGACCGGCCCCGAGGCCGGGATCACGCGCGACTCCATCTCCGTCGACTGGAGCTGGCGCGGCCGTACCGTGAAGATGTTCGACACCGCCGGCATGCGCCGCAAGGCCAGAGTGACCGAGAAGCTGGAGAAGCTCTCCGTCGCCGATGCGCTGCGCGCCATCCGTTTTGCCGAAATCGTGGTCATCGTCTTCGATGCGACCATTCCTTTCGAGAAGCAGGACCTTCAGATCGTCGATCTCGTCATCCGCGAAGGCCGCGGCGCCGTGCTTGCTTTCAACAAGTGGGACATGATCGAGGATCGTCAGGCCGTACTTGCCGATCTGCGGGAAAAGACCGACCGGCTGCTGCCGCAGGCGCGCGGTATTCGCGCTATACCGATTGCCGGCCAGACCGGCGAGGGGCTCGACCGCCTGATGCAGGCAATCGTCGATACCGACAAGGTCTGGAACAAGCGTGTCTCCACTGCGCGGCTCAATCGCTGGCTTGAAACGCAGCAGGTCCAGCATCCGCCGCCGGCGGTGTCGGGCCGTCGCATCAAGCTGAAATACATGACGCAGGTCAAGGCTCGCCCGCCGGCGTTCATGATCTCCTGCACGCGCTCGGACGCGCTGCCGGAGTCCTATGTGCGCTATTTGATCAACGGCCTGCGGGAGGATTTCGCCATGCCCGGCGTGCCGATCCGCATCCATTTCCGCTCGTCGGAAAATCCTTACGAAAACAAGAAGAAGCGATAATCCGTTTAAGCGCCCTCATCGTCAGGCGAGGGCGCTGGCAGTCAGGCCGCATTCTTGCCCAGCGCTTCGCGCAGCGTCGTAATTTCCGCTTTCAGCCTCGTAAGCTCCTCGGCAGAGCGCTCCGTTGCATCGAGAACGCAAGGGGGAATGGCGGCTGCCTTCTTTTTCAGCGCCTTGCCTTCGCCGGTCAGCTGGATCAGCACCTGGCGCTCGTCTTCCTTGCTGCGGATGCGATGAATGAAGCCGGCCGCTTCCAGCCGCTTCAAAAGCGGCGTCAGCGTGCTCGATTCCAGGAACAGCTTTTCACCGATGCCGCCGACGGTCTGGCCGTCCTCTTCCCAGAGCGTCACCATGACGAGATATTGCGGATAGGTGAGGTGGAGCGCATCCAGCATGGGTTTGTACAGCCGGTTCATCGCGTGGTTCGCCGAGTAGAGGGCGAAGCAGATGAAATTATCCAGCTTTAACGGGTCGTCCGTCATCTCAAGCACTCCTTGAGGGCCTTATGTAAATCGTGCGATAAATAATTGTACAGCCAAAATGGCGAGGGAGCTATGGCTTTCTTCGCTTTTCGCAGAGGCTGCCCTGAGGGCGTACTCTTGGGCTCTCATGCCGCTGGTATGCCTGCGATGCCGGGCGCGCAGCCTGGAGCGCTTCGGCTTTTCTCCGAACCGCGAAAGCGCTCTATCCCTTCGTCTTCACGCAATTCTCGACGGAAAACCGCCGCGCACTTTCCCGGAGTTGCTCAAGGCGCCCGGGGCCGGACAATCGCGCCGACGGCCACGCGCAGGGCGCTATTCCCTATCCGGCGCAGGATGTCGGGGAATTCAATATCGAGGCGATGCGCAACGGAGATTCAGTCCTTGGTCGCCCGGCCTCGGCGGTTGGCGATGCGGACATTGCCGATGAACTGCGACGTCGCTGCTTCCCAGGAGTAGTCCAGCGCCAGCGAGCGGGCCGCCTCTCGCGAACAGGAGAGCGCGGCGAGGCAGGCCGTTGCGAGATCCGCGTTCACCACGCCGGCCGCCCTGTCTCCGCCTAGAATATCCGCAGGGCCGGTTACGGGGTAGGCGGCGACCGGCACGCCGCTCGCCAGCGCTTCGAGGATGGCGTTGCCGAAGGTATCGGTTTTCGAAGGAAAGACGAAAACATCCGCCTGAGAATAGGCATGCGCCAGCTCTTCGCCGAATTTCGCTCCCAGAAAATGCACATCCGGATAAAGCTTTTCCAGTTCCGCCCGGGCGGGACCGTCGCCGACCACCACCTTCGATCCCGGCAGGTCGAGACCGAGAAAGGCGGGCAGGTTTTTCTCCAGCGCCACGCGGCCGACAGTCATGAAGATCGGCCGAGGCAGGCCGAAAGGATTGTCTTCCTGCGGCTGAGGACGGAAGAGGCGGGAATCGATCCCACGGCTCCAGGGCAGAAGATTTCGCATGCCGCGCAGCTTGAGTTCGCTGGCGAGGCTCGGCGTCGCCACCATGCAGCCGTAGCCGGCATTGTGAAACCATTTGACGAAGGCGTAGAGCCAGCTCTCCGGTATCGGCAGGCGGGCGGCGACATATTCGGGAAAGCGCGTGTGGTAGCTCGTGGAAAAGGGCATGGCGTTTCGCAGGCACCAGCGCCGCGCCGTCAGCCCGAGGGGACCTTCCGTGGCAATATGCACATAGGTCGGCCGGATCGCCTCTATTCGGGAGGCGACCTTGCGATAGCTGGCGATCGAAAGCCGGATCTCCGGATAGGTCGGGCAGGGAATGTTGCGAAAGCCGTCCGGCGTGATCATCGACACCTCGACGCCCATGCGCGCCAGCTCGCGATTGGTGTTCTCGATCGAGCGGACGACGCCATTGACCTGCGGATGCCATGCATCGCTGACGATAAGCAGCCGCTCAGGTATCGCGACTGGTGTCGCCGCCTGCGCCCAGGTGGTGTGATCGATGTCTGACAAGCGTTGCAACATGCCCAAAACAGTCCATCCGCACCGCATCCTCATGATGACGGTGCCAGCGATTGCGGTGTTTCAAACATGATTCCCGCGCCCACTCTATTGTGGGGGGTGTCGATGATGGAAATATTACAGCGTTTACCTGATCGATTTCAGCTTCTCGGGAGAGACGAGCGCGCCGTATTCCTGAATGACTTTCGCCGCGATCTTGGCGGCGAAGCCGGCGGCTGCAACCGCGTCCTGATGCTGGAGGTAATATGCCAGAAATGCGCCGTTGAAGCTGTCGCCGGCACTGGTGGTATCGATGACCTTGCCGACCTTGATCGCCGGAACGAGCGTCTCGTGCGCGCCGTCGCCGATGGTCGCGCCATCGGCGCCGTTCTTCACGACGACCATACTGGCCCCGTACTGCCGGTAGCGGCGTATGGTGGCGGCAATCGAGTCGTCGCCGAAATGCATGGCCTCGTCGTCGAAGCTCGGCATGACGAGCGTTGCAGCGCGAGCGCCTTCCGCGATCATGGTGTGCATGGCGTCCAGGCTGGACCAGAGGCGGGGACGCAGATTGGGGTCGAAGGCGACCAGCTTGCCTATCGCCTTGGCGCGGCGCAGCTCTGCCAGCAGGGTGAAGGCGTCTTCGCGCGGCAGGATCGCCAGCGTGATGCCTGAGAAGTAGAGCACGTCCGACGCCTCGATCGCCGTGCGCAAGGCGTCGCCGTCGGCCGCGAGCAGGCGGGCTGCGGAACTGTCGCGCCAATAGCTGAAGGAACGCTCGCCGTCCTTCAGGTTGATCATGTAGAGGCCGGGCGTCTTGCCGCGAAGCCGGCGTATGCTGGCCGTACCGATGCCGGCAGCGTCCATGAAGGCGCTCATTTCATCGGACATGGCGTCATCGCCGAGAGCGGTGAAATAGTCGATAGACCAGTCCGCGGGCAGGCAGGCGCGGGCATACCAGGCGGTGTTGAAGGTATCGCCGGCAAAGCCCTTGCGCAGGTGCCCGTCATCGGCTTGCGACAATTCCACCATGCATTCGCCGATCGAAAGAAAACGCCCGCTCAAGATTGCCTCCTGCATTTTGCCCTGGTGCTGCATACGCGCAAGCGGTGGCGGGGGCAAGGCGGACGGCGGCGGCCGCCGTCCACTTTAAAGCCTTACGGCCGGTCCATATGATAGCAGGCCGCCGTCTGGCCGGGACGCACATGCTCGGTCGGCGGCATCTTGGTGCGGCAGACATCCGTCGCCTTCCAGCAGCGGGGCGAGAAGACGCAGCCCGGTGGCGGGTTGAGCGGCGAGGGCGGGTCGCCCTGCAGGCGGATGCGCTCGCGCCCGCGTGCCAGTTTCGGGTCGGGAATGGGCGCGGCGGAGAACAGCGCCTGCGTATAGGGATGGGCCGGATGGTCGAAGACCGTTGCGGCTTCGCCCGCCTCCACCACCTTGCCGAGATAGAGCACCAGCACGTCGTCCGATATCAGGCGCACGACCGAGAGATCGTGGCTGATGAAGATCAGGGTGAGGCCGAACTCCTTGCGCAGGCGGCGCAGGAGCGTGATGACCTGGCCCTGGATCGAGACGTCGAGGGCCGAGACCGGCTCGTCGCAGATAATCAGCTTCGGCCGGGTGATGACGGCGCGGGCGATGCCGATGCGCTGTGCCTGACCGCCCGAAAACTCGTGCGGATAGCGATTGATCATCTCGGGGACAAGGCCTACCGCCGCCATGATCTCACGCACCCGATCCTGCCGTTGAGCGCGGCTCAGTTTCGGCTCGAAGACGGTGAGCGGCTCGGCGATGATGTCGCCGACGGTCATGCGCGGATCGAGCGAGGCGATCGGGTCCTGGAAGATGATCTGCATGTCGCGGCGGGCGGCGCGCATTTCCTCTTCGGTGAGGTCGAGCAGGTTGCCGCCCTGCCAGAGGATGCGGCCTTTCTGCGCCTTGATCAGCCGCAGGATCGAGCGGCCGAGCGTGGACTTGCCGCAACCGGATTCGCCGACGATGCCGAGCGTGCGGCCGGTCTTCAGCTCGAAGCTGACGTCGTTGACCGCCGTCAGCACCATCGGCGGCCTGAAGAGGGATTTCGACGGTATTTCGAATTCGGTCGTCAGATGCTCGACTTTCAGAAGCGTTTGTTCAGCCATGGACGAGGCTCCGTTCCTGATCAGCCGAAAGGGGATGGAAGCAGGCCGCGCAACGGCGTGGCGCAAGCTGGGCGAGCGGCGGCGCCGCATCCAGACAGTCGTCCTGCACATGGGCGCAACGCGGCGAGAAGGCACAGCCGCGCGGCAGATGCATCAGGTTCGGCGGCCGCCCGGGGATGACGGTGAGATCGTCAACATCCTGATCAGGCCGAGGGATCGAGGCGTGAAGCGCTGCCGTGTAAGGGTGAGCCGGATTTTCGTACAGCTCCTCGACCGGCGCCTCCTCGACGATACGGCCCGCATACATGACGGCGACGCGGTCGGCGAGACCGGCAACGACGCCGAGGTCATGGGTAATCATCACAAGCGCCGTGTGCATTTCCGCCGTCAGTTCGTTGAACAGATCGAGGATCTGCGCCTGGATCGTCACGTCGAGCGCCGTCGTCGGCTCGTCGGCAATCAGGAGCTTCGGTTTGGTGAGCAGCGCCATGGCGATGACGATGCGCTGGCGCATGCCGCCCGAAAGCTCGTGCGGATAAAGGTTGAAGCGGCGCGTCGGGTCGGGAATGCCGACCCGCTTCAGCATATCCAGCGCCGCGGCCGACGCCGCACGCGCCGTCAACCCGCCATGGACCTCCAGCTGCTCGGTCAATTGCCGCGAGATGCGCAACGACGGATTGAGCGCGGTCATCGGGTCCTGAAAGACCATGGCCATGTCCTTGCCGCGCACATGGTCGAGCTCGCGCGGTTTCAGCGTCAGCAGATCCTTGCCGTCGAGCAGCGCCTGGCCGCTGGTGCGGCCGTTCTTGGCGAGAAGGCCCATCAGGCCGAGGAAGGTCTGGCTCTTGCCGGAACCGGATTCGCCGACGATGGCGACGCGTTCGCCGCGGCCGATCTTGAGGTTCATCTTCGAGACCGCCGCCACTTCGCCTTCCGGCGTGCGGAAGGTGATGGAGTAGTCTTTGAGTTCGAGAAGCGTGTCTGTCATGTCAGCGATCCTTCGGATCGAAAGCGTCGCGCAGACCGTCGCCGATGAAGAGCAGGCTCATCAGCAGCGCGATCAGGAACCCGGCGGGGAAGAACAGCAGCCAGGGCGTCGTCTCCATGCCCGCCGAGCCTTCTGCGATCAGCGTGCCGAGCGATGTCAGCGGCTCCTGAACGCCGAAGCCGAGATAGGAGAGGAAGCTTTCGGTCGCGATGATTTCCGGGATGGTGAGCGTGGCGTAGATGACTACCGGACCGACGAGGTTCGGCACGATGTGCTTGAGGATGATCTTGAACGACCGTTGCCCGGAGGCGCGGGCGGCTTCGATGAATTCCCGCTGCTTGATCGACAGGGTCTGGCCGCGCACGATACGGGCCATGGTCAGCCATTCGAGTGCGCCGATCGCCGCAAACAGCAGGTAGACGTTGCGGCCGAAGATCACCATCAGCAGGATGACGAAGAGCACGTAGGGCAGGGCGTACATGATATCGACGAAGCGCATCATGATCGCATCGACGCGACCGCCGAAATAGCCTGACACGGCGCCGTAAAGCACGCCGATGACGACCGAAACGAGGGTTGCCACCAGCGCGACGGTCAGCGAAACGCGCGTGCCGTAGAGCGTGCGTGCCAGCAGGTCGCGGCCGTTGCCGTCTGTGCCGAAATAGTGGCCGGCGGCGAAGTCCGGAGCGCCTCGGAACGAGTTCCAGTCCGGATCTTCATAGTTGAAAGGCAGGAAATACGGGCCGAAAATGGCGACCAGAACCAGCGCTGCCAGCACGATCAGCGACAGTGCCGCCGCCTTGTTGCGCAGGAGACGACGCATCGCATCGCCTGTGAGGGAGCGCCCCTTGGGCGCAAGCCCCTCTGCCGAAAGCAATTCAGCTTCCAGCAATTCTCTCTTGGCGGAATTGAGGATCATCGCATTCTCACTTTCGGGTCGAGCCACGCATAGGCGATATCGACCAGGAGATTGAGGACCACGATCAGGACCATGTAGAAAATGACCGTGCCGAGGACCATGCCGTAATCGCGGTTCAGCGCCGCTCCGACGAAGTAACGGCCGACGCCGGGCAGGCCGAAGATGCTTTCCACGACGAGCGAACCGGTGAGGAGGTAGCTGGCCGCCGGTCCGAGATAGGAGACGACAGGCATCATGGCCGGCTTCAGCGCATGCCGCATCACGGTGAGCCGCGGGCCGATGCCCTTGGCCTTGGCGGTGCGAATGAAGTTCTGGCTCATCACCTCGATCATCGAGCCGCGCATGAGGCGGGAGATGCGTGCCGCATGCGGCAGCGTCAGAACGACGATGGGCAGGATCAGGAACCGTACCGAGCCGTCGCCCCAGCCGCCGACGGGCAGCCAGCCGAGCGTGTTGCCGAAGACGAGCTGAAGGATGGGCGCGATCAGGAAGCTCGGCATGACGAGGCCGACGAGAAGCCCGCCGCCCAGCCAGTAATCGGCCGCGCGGTTCTGATAGAGTGCCCCAAGACAGCCTATCAGCACGCCAACCACGGTTGCGAGCACGAAGGCGGCGCCGCCGATGGTGAGCGTATAGGGAAAGCCCGACATGATCTGCTGGGTGACGGTGAAATCCTGATTGGCGAAGGAGGGGCCAAGATCGCCCTTCATGACGTCGCCGACATAGATCAGGTATTGCTCAACCAGAGGCTTGTCCAGGTTGTAATGGGCCGCGAGGTTGGCTTTGACTTCCGGCGGCAATGGCCTTTCGCCATCGAAGGGGCCGCCGGGAGCGAGGCGCAGAATGAAAAAACACACTGTCACGGCAATCCACAGGACGGGGATTGTCGACAGCAAACGACGGAGAGCATAGCCAAACATGGTTTTTGACGGCTCTCTCCCGGTTGTGTCCGGGAGAGAGCCTGTTCCCAATTATTCTTTGATCGACAGCCAGCGAGTGCGGTGGATGTCCTGGATATTATCCACGAAGCCCTGGACCTTCGGGGCGACGATGTTCTGGGAAACGTAGTAGTAGATCGGGATCGCCGCGCTGTCGTCGAGAGCCAGCTGCTCGGCCTTCTTGTAGATCTCGGCGCGCTTCTTGAGGTCGGTTTCCTCGTTGCCCTGCTTGATAAGCGCGTCATAATCCGGGTTGCTCCAGCGGCCGTAGTTCATCTCGACGCCGGTGGACAGCAGGTTCAGGAAGTTGATCGGGTCGTTGTAGTCGGCAAGCCAACCGGCGCGGCCGATCTGCACCTCGCCGCGCTGCATTTCATCGTAATGCACCTTGGTTTCGGTGTTGTAGAGCTCGATATCGACGCCGAGCGGCTTCCACATGGCGGCGATCGCGACGGCGATGCGCTTGTGGTTGTCGTTGGTGTTGTAGCGGAGCTGCGCCTTGAGCGGATGGTCTGGGCCGAAGCCTGCTTCCTTCAGCAGCTTCTTGGCTTCTTCCACCTTCTGCTTGTAGGGCTCGTCCTTCCAGCTGACGTAGGCGGGCTCGCCATAGTTGGCCGTGCCCGGCGGCACCCAGGAATACATCGGCAGTTCGCCGGTTCCGAGGATCTTCGGGCCGATCACCTCGCGGTTGACGGCCATGGACAGAGCCTGGCGGACGCGCTTGTCGTTGAAGGGTGGCTTGGTGGCGTTCAGCACGTAATAGTAGGTGCCAAGGAAGGGCACCACATGCGCCTGTCCGGGGAGGTTCTTCTGGATCCAGTCATACTGGTCGGCCGGAAACGAGGTGAGAATATCGAACTCGCCGGCGCGGTAGCGCTTCAATGCAGCGGCCTGATCTTCGAGCGTGTAGAAGTTCACCTTGTCGATCTTCACGTCCTTGGCGTCGTAGTACTGATCGTTCTTGACGTTGGAGACATGCGAGCCGGGCACCCATTCGACGGGCTTGTAAGGGCCGTTGCTAACGATGTTGCCGATCTTGACCCACTGGTCGCCCTTGGCCTCCACGACATGCTTCGGCAGCGGATAGGCCGTATAATGCATCAAGGCGTTGAGGAAATAGGGCGTCGGATTCTCAAGCGTGATTTCCAGCGTCTTGTCGTCGATAGCCTTGACGCCGAGCTGGCTCAGATCCTTGATTTCGCCCTTGTTGATCTTTTCCGCGTTCTTGATCGTGTATTGCAGGTAGGCGTACTGGGCGGCCGTCTTCGGGTCCATCAGGCGCTGGAAGGCGAAGACGAAGTCTTCAGCCGTTACCGGCTGCCCGTCGGACCACTTGATGCCGTCGCGCAGCTTGAAGGTGTACACCTTCTGGTCGGGAGAAACGGTCCAGCTCGCAGCCTGGCCGGGGATGGGATTGTCCTTGGGGTCCTCAGTCACCAGCCCTTCGAAAATATCGCCGTCGATTCGGTTTTCCCAATCGCCGGAAATTTTTTGTGGGTCGAGCGACGTCGGGTCGCCGCCGTTGTGGATATTGAGGGTCGCGGCGTGCGCCGAGAAGCTCAATACCGTGCTGACGAGAGCCGTCGCAAGAAATTTTCTGGTGAAACGAGTCATGCCTTTTCCCACCTTTCTGGAGTTATTGTCCCTGAATTTACAGGGGTATTTTTATTCCCGCAGGTGACCTGTACGTGCAGGTCAATGCCGGAAACTATCCAAAGCGACGTCGCTTTCAAGCCTAAAAGAGCAAGGCCGTGCTTCGTGCGTGAGTTTTCACATTGGTATTCTCTAAAATTGATACTGCGAATTTACGCGTCCTGATAGTAGCGTTCTTGCTTCTGCCGATTGCGGCTTGCCGCCTGCGTCCGAGTGTGCAAACTGAGGGGCGTATGCGGTATCGAGGCGGTTTGATGAAATCGACGAATAAGGCGGCGGGAGCCGATTGGTGGCGCGGGGCAGTGATCTATCAGGTCTATCCGCGGTCGTTTCAGGATACGGATGCCAACGGGCTCGGCGACATCAAGGGCATTACCCGGCGCCTGCCTCACATTGCCGCACTCGGGGTCGACGCGATCTGGCTGGCGCCGTTCTTCACCTCGCCGATGGCCGACATGGGCTACGACGTCGCCGATTACTGCGATGTCGATCCGATTTTCGGCACGCTGGCCGATTTCGACGAGATGATGGCGGCGGCACACGAGCTGGGACTCAAGGTCATCATCGACCAGGTCATCTCGCACACGTCCGACCGGCATCCCTGGTTCGTGGAGAGCCGCACGAGCCGCGACAATCCCAAGGCGGACTGGTACGTCTGGGCCGACCCGAAGCCGGATGGAACGGCGCCGAACAACTGGCTGTCGATCTTCGGCGGACCGGGCTGGGAATGGGACGGCGTGCGCCGGCAATATTACCAGCACAACTTCCTGACCTCGCAGCCGGACCTGAACTTCCACAATCCGGAGGTGCAGGACGCAGTGCTGGCTGCCGTCAAGTTCTGGCTCGACCGCGGTGTGGACGGTTTCCGCCTGGATACGGTAAATTACTACTTCTGCGACAGGGAATTGCGCGACAATCCGCCGGCACTCGTGGCAACGGGCGGGCTCGATGCACCCGAGAGCAACCCCTACGGGATGCAGAACCATCTCTACGACAAGACACAGCCGGAGAATATCGGCTTCCTGAAGCGGTTCCGGGCGCTGCTCGATCAATATGAGGATCGCACGACCGTCGGCGAAGTGGGCGATGGCGCGCGCTCGTTGCAAACCGTCGCGGCCTATACCAGCGGCGGCGACAAGCTGCATATGTGCTATACGTTCGACCTGCTGGGGCCGGATTTCACGCCGGCGCATTTCCGCCGCTGCGTCAGCGATTTCCAGGACAATGTCGTCGATGGCTGGGTCTGCTGGGCCTTCTCCAACCATGACGTCCAGCGCCATGTCAGCCGCTTTGCAGAGACGGAGGAAGAGCAGCCGCGCGTCGCAAAGCTGGCGATTTCGCTGCTGTCCGTCCTGCGCGGCTCGATCTGCCTGTATCAGGGGGAAGAGCTCGGCCTTCCCGAGGCGGAGCTGGCCTTCGAGGATCTGCGCGATCCCTACGGCATTCGCTTCTGGCCGGCATTCAAGGGGCGTGACGGATGCCGCACGCCGATGCCATGGGAGGCCAACCGCGCTCATGCGGGCTTTACCACCGCCGAGAAATCCTGGCTGCCGGTTCCCTATCAGCATGCGGCGCTGGCGGTCGACAAGCAGGAGGCGGACCAGCATTCCGTGCTGCACCACTATCGGCAGACGCTGGCCTTCCGAGCAGAGCATGCCGCCTTGCGCGACGGCGACATGACCTTCCTCGATACCGAGGAGGAGGTTCTGGCCTTCACGCGCTCCAAGGGCGATGAGACGCTTCTGTTCGTGTTCAATCTCTCCCGCAAGCCGGTGAAGGTCGCATTGCCGAAGGGGATCAGGCTGGGCAAGACGATCGCCATGCCGGGCTTCACCACCGCCGATGCCGGATCGACGGTGGCGCTCTCGGCACTCGATGTCTATTGCGGCGCGCTCGCCTGATCAGCCGATCAGCATGAACTTGTCGACATCGACAAGGCCTCTGTCCGATATCTTCAGATGCGGGATGACAGGCAGGGGCAGGAATGCCAGCTGCAGAAAGGGTTCTTCCAGCGTCGCGCCGAGCGCATAGGCCGCCTGACGCAGATGGTGCAGCGTATCGCGCACGCTTTCGTATGGTTCCAGGCTCATCAGGCCGGCGACGGGCAGGGCGATTTCGCCGGTCACGACGCCATCCTCGACGACGACGAAGCCGCCGTTGATGTCACTGAGGCGGTTGGCGGCGAGCGCCATGTCGTCCTCATTGACGCCGACGACGCAGATATTGTGGCTATCATGGCCGACGGTCGAGGCGATGGCGCCCTTCTTCAGTCCGAAACCCTGCACGAAGCCGTTGGCGTGGTTGCCGTTCTTGCCGTGCCGCTCGATGACGGCGACCTTGATGACATCGTTGCCGAGGTCGATATCGGTCTGGTTCCCCTTGGCCGGCAGGCGGTGACGGCGATGTTCGGTGATGATCTTGCCCGGCATCACGCCGATGACGGAGCTTTCGCCTTCGCTGACCGGCACGCCGAAATCGGCAGCGTTGATCGGGCGGGCTTTGATGCTGTCGAGACCGACGGGGGCGACGGAATTGCGGGTCGCGAAGAGCTCGGCCGTCACCTTTCTGCCTGCGGAGAAGACGATTTCTGCCTTGCAATTCTCAAGACTGTCGATGACGACGAGATCGGCGCGCCAGCCGGGTGCCACCAGACCGCGGTCGCGCAGGCCGAAGGCGCGGGCGGCCGAAATGGAGGCCGCCCGATAGATCGCCAGCGGCTCGACGCCATGGGCGATTGCCGTGCGGATCATGTAATCGAGATGGCCCTGCTCGGCGATGTCGAGCGGGTTGCGGTCGTCGGTGCAGAGTGCGAGATAGGGCGACAGGCGCTCTGTGATGATTGGCATGAGGGCGTGCAGATCCTTGGAGACGGAGCCCTCCCGCACCAGCACGTGCATGCCTTTGCGGATCTTTTCCAGCGCTTCTTCGGCCGTTGTCGATTCATGCTCGGTGCGGATGCCGGCGGCGAGATATCCGTTGAGATCGTTGCCGCGCAGCAGAGGGGCGTGGCCGTCGATATGGCCGCCCTGAAAGGCTTCGAGCTTTGCCATGCAGACGGGGTCCTTGTGGACCACGCCGGGGAAATTCATGAATTCGGCAAGGCCGATCACCTGCGGATGATTGCGGAAGGGCAGCAGCGTTTCGACCGGCAGATCGGCGCCGGAGGTCTCCAGATGCGTGGCCGGCACGCAGGAGGAGAGCTGAACGCGGATATCCATGATGGTTTCCAGCGAGCAATCCAGGAAATAGCGGATGCCCTCGGTGCCGAGCACGTTGGCGATCTCGTGCGGATCGCAGATGACCGTTGTGACGCCGTAGGGCAGGACGCAACGGTCGAATTCGAGCGGCGTCACCAGCGAGGATTCGATGTGGAGGTGCGTGTCGATGAAGCCCGGCACGACGATGCGGCCGGCAATATCGATCTCCTGGCGTCCCCGATAGGTGCCATAGGTGCCGACGATGCGGTCGCCGCAAATCGCGATATCCGAGGCGACCAGCTCTCCCGTCACCAGATCGAAGAAACGACCGTTCTTGAGCACGATATCCGCAGGCTCCCGGCCGACGCCCTGGTCGATATAGCGTTCGAGTTTGGTGGTCATGGCTTTTTCCTGCATTCGCTGTGATTCTATATAGCCGCTCACACTAGCCCTCTCCCGGTTTTACCGGGAGAGGGGATCTGGTCGAATTTGTTGATAGCTGGGTGTCTGGCGAGAGCGAGGGACTCCCTCTCCCTGCTTGCGGGGAGAGGGCTGGGGTGAGGGGTTATTTCGGAGGTGCTGCCGGAATAAACCTGAAATCACGAGCCGTTACAGCGTCGGTCAACCTGCCTTCACAGATGGTTACGATGGTTTCGAGAACAGATGGCATGGCTGAGAGCACGTCAACATTCCCAAAGCGCACGACGGACCAGCCTTCACCGATCATGAAAGCATCGCGAATGGCGTCACGCCTACTATTTGCATGTTGGCTGCCATCGATCTCGATAACCAAGCTTCGCTCGCGGCAGGCAAAATCGGCAAAATAGGGACTGATCGGAAACTGCCGAACGAATTTGAAGCCATTCAGTCGCCGGTTACGAAGTTCCGTCCAAAGTTTTGCTTCGGCATCATTATCCGCTTGCCGAAGGCTGCGTGCGCGATTTGTTGTTTCAGGTTCTGGGCCACGCATCTCATGGTCCGTTGGGAAAAGCCCCTCACCCTAACCCTCTCCCCGCAGGCGGGGAGAGGGGACGTTCTCGAATTCGCCGATAGCACTGCACTGTGCCTCATTGAGGCGGCGTGCCGCGATATTCGTCTCAAATGTTGTTCTGCAAGATTTCGCGAAGCTTGCCGAACAGTTCGTCGATGTGATGCTTCTCGATGATCAGCGGCGGCGAAAGGGCGATGATGTCGCCGGTGGTGCGGATCAGCAGGCCCTTTTCGTAGGCCTTCAGGAAGGCGGTGAAGGCGCGCTTGGTGGGTTCGCCGGCGATGGGATCGAGCTCGATGGCGCCGATCAGGCCGGTGTTTCTGATGTCGATGACGTTCGGGCAGTCCTTGAGGGAATGCAGGGCATCGGCCCAGTAGTCGGAAAGCTCGGCCGCGCGGGTGAGCAGGCCCTCTTCCTTGTAGGTGTCGAGCGTCGCAAGCGCGGCCGCGGAGGCGATCGGGTTGCCGGAATAGGTGTAGCCGTGGAAGAACTCGATCATGTGCTCGGGTCCCTGCATGAAGGCGTCATGGATCTCCGAGGTCACGAAGACGGCGCCCATCGGGATGACGCCGTTGGTCAGGCCCTTGGCGGTGGTGATCATGTCGGGCTTCACGTCGTAATACTGAGCCGCAAACGGGGTGCCGAGGCGACCGAAGCCAGTGATGACTTCGTCGAAAATCAGCAGGATGCCGTGCTTGGTGCAGATTTCGCGCAGCTTCTGCAGATAGCCCTTCGGCGGAATGAGGACGCCGGTGGAGCCGGCAACCGGCTCGACGATGACGGCTGCGATGGTCGAGGCGTCATGCAGCGTGACGATGCGCTCCAGCTCGCTGGCGATATCGCCGCCATGCTCGGGCTCGCCGCGCGTGAAGGCGTTCTTGCCGGGAACATGCGTGTGCGGCATATGGTCGACGCCGGTCAGCAGCGTGCCGAACATTTTGCGGTTGGTGACGATGCCGCCGACGGAGATGCCGCCGAAATTGACGCCGTGATAGCCGCGTTCGCGGCCGATGAGGCGGAAGCGCGAACCGTTGCCCTTCACGCGGTGATAGGCGAGCGCGATCTTCAGGGCCGTCTCGACCGATTCCGAACCGGAGTTGGTATAGAGGACATGATCCAGGCCATCCGGGGCGATGTCCACCAGGCGGTTCGCCAGTTCGAAAGCCTTGGGATGGCCGAGCTGGAAGGCCGGAGCATAGTCGAGCTCGCCAGCCTGCTGGGCAATGGCCTCGGTGATCTTTGGCCGGCAGTGTCCGGCGTTTACACACCACAGGCCGGCGGTTCCGTCCAGCACCTGCCGACCGTCATGGGTGGTGTAGTACATATCCTTGGCGCCGACGAAGAGGCGCGGTTCCTTCTTGAACTGGCGGTTGGCCGTAAACGGCATCCAGAAGGCGCGCAAATCGTTGGGGGTGGCATTCAAACGGTCAGACATGCTGTTCTCCAATGGCCATTCGGGGGCCATTTCCCGATCGCGGCGCGATTATATTTTACTGCCTGGTCAAATTATCAGCAGGCCCTTTCGCGTCAAGGCAAAGATAGAGGGCCGGGAGCGGGGCGGGGCTTTGGATGACGGGTGAAATCTGCGGTGCACCCGCGCGCCCGCTTCGATGGCGGCAGGCTGCCCGGAGGCTGGCCTACACTCGTCCGGATACGAAAAAGCTGACAAGCCCGACGGGGCTTGCCAGCTAAAAATGCTAAAACACCTGGTCATGAAAGTAAGGCGATCTTCAGGGTGTCCCCCACGGATCGTTCGTCCGCTGACCCAGAGCTATTGAAGGCTCTTAAGCAGCCGATCTACTTTTTTCCGGCTCACAATAAATGTCTTCCAGCGTCTCGAGAACCCGGATAACGGATTCCGATGTGCTGGAGTAGTAAATCGTTTGAGCATCGCGACGTGTCTTGACCAGCTTCTGAGCGCGAAGCTTCGAAAGATGCTGCGAAAGTGCCGACTGGCTCAATCCCACCTGATTGGCAAGAACGCCGACCGGAACTTCGCCCTTAACGAGACTGCAAAGGATCAAAAGACGCTTAGGGTTTGCCATTGCTGATAGTAATGCTGCCGCAACATTAGAGTGTTCGGCCAAATTTCTTGTCTTCATTTTTTAAACTTCCCAATGCGGAGCGTACATCAGAAATTGTGCTATTTCTAAACCGGCACCAAACCGATTTCCAACAATACCAACACGCGCCGAAGATTGTATATACCTAAATTTAAGGTATCGAGTATGCTATTTTAGGTATGTATGTATGATGGGCGCGCAATGATATGAGAGGCGCCCATCACCGCCCGGAGACCCTCGATTAGCCCAAAATAGGTCGATTATCGTCGTTTCCGGCTCCTGTATATCCCAATTTCGGTCAAAAGCCGATTACAACTTACCAATAATGGTCGCTACCCATCAGACTGCAAGGCTACTAATTCTCGCACTGTTGCGCGCCCTGCGGCACCCCAATTTATTTTCGACCTAAAGAATCATCAGGTCCGCGGCGGACAGGATGTAAGCCCTTCCGAAGCCGCCGTTCAGGCTGGCATCGAGCGGAACGAGGCGAAAGAAACAGAAATCCGGAAAGTCGATATAGAGCTTGGATTTCGGGTGGCGATCGAGGAAAAGCCCGCGAATCCGCTCGTGCGCTTGGCCTTGCCGGTCGATGCGCTCCGCGCTGCAACGCACGGTCAGGCGGGGATGGGCCAGGGGATCGCCCTTGCCGGGTTCGCCGAAGAGCGCCGACGCGCGGGGATCCTTAATCAGGGACTTGGTATGCGATGAAAGGCCGGAGACGAGAATGACGGGAGCACCGTCGGCATCGATGGCGATCAGGACGCGACTGACGGAGGGAAAGCCGGTTTCGGGATCGATGACGGCCAGCGCCGCGTGGGCGGCATCGTGCATGAGGCCGCGCGCCTGCTTGCGCGCATCCTCGTCCGTTTCCCTGATCACCGATGGTTTATCGTTCATTAACTGCTCCATGAATTGAGGAGCAGCCAGGGACGGCTACTCCTTTCGCCGGTGACTGGTCAGGCCGGCCACCACGTCTTGCGCCGAGATGGTTCCGATAATTGTGCCGTTGTCAACAACGCCGATGTTGCCCGGCTGGCGGGTGAGGGCGTCGAGGATATCGACAAGCGGCGTTGTCGCCGTTGCAGTGGCGGTGACGGAACCGGAACCGGAACCGGCATTGGCCGAATGCCCGACGCCCTGTTGCATGACATCGCGCGCCGTCAGCATGCTGATCGGGTTCATGTGCTGCACGAAATCGGCCACGTACTGGTCGGCTGGATTCTTGACGATTTCCTGCGGTGTCCCGCACTGGATGATGTGGCCGCTCTCCATGATGGCGATGCGGTTTCCGATGCGGAATGCCTCGTCCAGGTCATGGCTGACGAACAGGATGGTGCGCTTCAGGCGGCGCTGGAATTCGAGGAGTTCGTCCTGCAGGCGCGTGCGGATCAATGGATCGAGCGCGGAGAACGGCTCGTCCATGAGCAGGATCGGCGCGCCGGTCGCAAAGGCGCGCGCCAGACCGACGCGCTGCTGCATGCCGCCCGACAGCTCGTTGACCTTGCGATTGGCCCACTGCGTGAGATTGACGAGCTGAAGCTGCTCATCGACGCGCTTCTTGCGCTCGGCTTCCGGAATGCCGGCAAGCTCGAGCCCGAAGCCCACATTGTCGGCCACGGTTCGCCAGGGCAGCAATGCGAACTGCTGGAACACCATGGAGACGGTGTGCATGCGCAGGTCGCGCAAAGCCTTCGGACTGCAGGAGTAGGGGTTGACGGGGCCGTTCTTGCTGTTGACGACCACATCGCCGCGCACGACCGGTGCTAGGCCGTTGACGGCGCGCAGCAGCGTCGATTTTCCCGATCCGGAAAGCCCCATCAGCACGAGGATCTCGCCTTCCTCGATTTCCAGCGAGGCATTGGCGACGCCGAGCACCATGCCCGTTTCCTTGCCGATGTCGTCGCGAGACTTGCCCGAGTCGATAAGTTTCAGCGCGGCATCGGGGCGATCGCCGAAGATGATGCTGACATTCTTGAAGCCGACAGCGACGGTCATGAGCGGTCTCCTTCGCCGGGGGCACGGAACATACGGTCGAGAATGATCGCCAGGATGACGATGCAGGCACCGGAATCGAAGCTCTTGGCAACGTTGACGCTGTTCAGCGCACGTAGAACCGGAACGCCGAGACCGGGAGCGCCGACGAGGGCGGCGATGGACACCATGGAGAGCGACAGCATGATGGTCTGCGTGAGGCCGGCCATGATCTGCGGCATGGCGAAGGGCAGCTCGACCTTGCGCAGAACCTGGCGCGGCGTCGCACCGAAGGATTCAGCCGCTTCGACAAGCGCGGGCGGGGTCGAAATGATGCCGAGACGCGTCATGCGGATCGGCGCGGGGATGGCGAAGACGACGGTCGCGACCAGGCCCGGCACCATGCCGAGACCGAGCAGGATCATGGCCGGCACCAGGTAGACGAAAGTCGGAATGGTCTGCATCAGGTCGAGGATCGGCCGCAGGAAGGCGAAGAGCCAGGGACGTCGGGCGGAGGCGATGCCGAGCGGCACGCCAACGAGCATGCTGACGAAGGTGGAGGCCAGCACCAGTGCCAGCGTTTCGGTCGTTTCCTTCCAGTAGCCCTGGTTGATGGTGATGAGCAGCCCGATGAAGGTGAGGGCCGTCACCCCGACGCTCCGGCGCATCCAGTAGGCGATGGCGGTGAACACGACGACGACGATCAGTGGATGCGGAGCCTGCAGAAGGAACAGCAACGCGTTGATCACATGCGCGACCACGAAGGAGAGGCCGTCGAAAAACCACGTGACATTGGTCGTCAGCCAATCGACGACGGCTTTGGCCCACGGCCCGATGGGGATGCGATAATCGGTTAACCAGTTCACGTCTTTGCCCACGATTGGGGGCGGCTGTTCCGATGGTGTCTTATGGTTCCGGAGGTGCCGCCGAAGAATAACGGTCTGTCACGCCACGCAAGCCGTTGTCCGGGCGGTGACGGGACGCGAAGGGAAGCAGTCTATCCAGGGAAGAAAAAGGGGCGGTTCAGCCGCCCCTCATCCACCATGTTACAAGCCGAGTTTGGCCTTGACCGCTGCCATGGCGTCGCCGCCATCCTTGGTGGTGACACCGGCCAGCCAAGGCGTCACGGCCGCCGGGTTGGCCTTCAGCCATTCCGTGGCGGCCACTTCCGGGTCCTTGCCGTCATTCAGGATCTTGCCCATGATTTCATTTTCCATCGGCAGGGTGAAGACGAGATTCTTGATGAAGGCGCCGACGTTCGGGCATTCCTGCAGGTAGCCCGCGCGGACATTGGTGTAGACGGTCGCGCCGCCGTAGTTCGGTCCGAAGACGTCGTCGCCGCCGGAAAGATAGGTCATCTTGTAGGTGCTGTTCATCGGATGCGGCGCCCAGCCGAGGAAGATGATCGGCTTGCCTTCCTTGTCGGCACGCGAAACCTGCGCGAGCATGCCCTGCTCGGAGGATTCGACCACCTCGAAGCCCTTGAGGTCGAAGGTGTTCTTGTCGACCATGTCGATGATCAGGCGGTTGCCGTCGTTGCCCGGCTCGATGCCGTAGATCTTGCCGTCGAGATCGTCCTTGTGGGCGGCGATGTCCTTGAAGTCCTTGATGCCGAGTTCGGCGCCCTTTTCGTTGGTCGCCAGCGTGTACTTGGCGCCTTCGAGGTTGGGACGTACGGTTTCGACAGACTTGTCCGCGGCGAACGGCTTGATGTTCTCGGCCATCGAGGGCATCCAGTTGCCGAGGAAGACGTCGATGTCCTTGTTCTTGAGGGATTGATAGGTCACCGGCACGGCCAGCACCTTGATGTCGGTGTCGTAACCGAGCGCCTTCAGGAGGACGGAGGCGGTTGCCGTCGTGGAGGTGATGTCGGTCCAGCCGACATCGGCGAAATGCACGGTACTACAGCTTGCCGGCTCCGCGGCGGATGCCGTGGCGGCGCCCAGTGTCAATGCAGAGAGAGTTGAGGCGAAAGCGAATGCGGTAAGGGTCTTTTTTATCATTGCGTGACTCCCAATCTAGCGTTCCCAAGCAACCATCAATATCTGACATTTTCAAGCGACCACAGTGTATTTGCGGCGGTTTGAGGGGGCTGATTGCGACGCCCGCCACTTTCCATCCGAACATTGCCAGGGCTTTCGCGGCCAAGCCGGGCGCACCTGAATCCTGTGGTTTTCGCTCGGAATATCTTTTCTTATCGTCGCGCAGCTCCCATGAAACATTCAAGGAGAATGTCATGGCCAAGCTTTACTTCCATTATTCGACGATGAATGCCGGCAAGTCGACCATGCTGTTGCAGGCTGCCTACAACTATCAGGAACGCGGCATGCGCACCGCAGCCTTCATCGCGGCTCTCGACGATCGCGCCGGGCGCGGCATGATCGCCTCCCGCATCGGCCTGACGATGGATGCCATACCCTTCGAAACCAGCGACGATCTCTATGCGATGGTCGATGAAATGCATGCGGACGAGCCGCTGGCATGCGTCTTCGTCGACGAGGCGCAATTTCTGACGCGCGAGCAGGTCTGGCAGCTTGCCCATATTGTCGATCGCCTTGGCCTGCCCGTCATGACCTACGGGCTGCGCACGGATTTCCACGGGCGTCTGTTTCCGGGATCGCAGGAGCTGCTGACCATTGCGGACGAATTGCGCGAGGTGCGGACGATCTGCCATTGCGGGCGCAAGGCGACGATGGTCGTTCGGCTGGATGCTGCCGGCGACGTGGTGCGCGAGGGAGCGCAGATCGAGATTGGCGGCAGCGACAAATATGTCTCGCTGTGCCGCCGCCATTGGGAAGAGGCGATCAGCTGCGAGTGAGGCGCGGCCGTTTGCCGTCCGATGAGCGGTGCCGGCTGCTTTCGGCATATGGATGCCGCAACACAGGCTGAATTCGATCGGGAGGAACGATGAAACTGCTTTGTCTGGCATCGGCGAGCATCGTGCTCGTTTCGGCGTCCGCCGCGCTTGCGGATGGCGACCCGGTCGCCGGTGCGGTCGTTTTCAGAAAATGCGGCGCCTGCCACACGGCAACCGCGCCCGACAACCGCGTCGGCCCCTCTTTGATGGGGATTGTCGGGCGGCCGGTCGCAAGCAAGCCGGATTACGCTTACTCTCCGGCGACGAAGGCGTTCGGGGCGGATGGCAAAGTCTGGGATGAAACGCTGCTGCGAAAATATCTGCCGGCGCCGCAATTTCTGGTCAAGGGCATCAGGATGACGTTTCCCGGCCTGAAGAGCGATAAAGATCTCGACAATCTGATCGCCTACCTGAAGAACCCCGCGGCCGGCCGATAGGCGTTTCGAGCATTTCCTTCGCCGGCGGAAGCGGCTAGTCTCGCCGCAGGGGTAGGGAAGGAATGCTTTGATGGTCAGGCCTTATACCTTCGATGGCATGCTCGACAAGGCGCGTACGACGCTGGATGACGCCATCAGCGGCGCGAACTCGGCCGTGGCGACGCTGGCCGGCCACGACAGGGGCGAGCGTATCGCAGCCATCAATTTCCCTGTCGAGGAAACATTGGTCCGCGAGGCGGTCGAGCTGCTGGACCGCTGGAAATCGCTTGCCCTGTCGCTGGTCAAGGCGCTGGATCACGCGACGGAGCAGGCGGATTTGCAGCATCGGCGGCTGTTCGATGAGAAGGCAGGCCTGGAAAATGCGGGCCTGTTGAGCCGCAAGCTGGCGCGCGGTCCGATGAGACCGGAGACGATCATCGCGGATCTCGACGCGATCCTGCATGTCTCGGCCGAGCTCGATCTCCTTTTCAAGCAGGCGAGGCCCGAATTCGTACGGTGCTTTCGCGATTGTGAACTCCATCTCGAAGGCGTGATCGAGCGTCGGCGGAAGCTCGATTTCGATATCGAGCAGGTGCAGCGCCGGGCCGAGGACCAGGCAGAGAAGCTGACATATCATCGGCGCAACCGCCCATCCTCCCGTCATGCCGATCTGCAGTCCGAGGCTGAGGCGGGCTATCGCGATCTTCTCGCCGAGCTGGACACCATCCGGCGACAGGAGAAGGATCTGCAATCGGCGCGAATGGTGCGGCAGCGTCTCATCGACATCTACGAGAGGTTGGCGGCTGTCCTGAACGGCCAGATTGCCGCCGTCAGCGCCATGGCGGCCAAGCTGACCGTCGATATCGAACAGCGGATCGCCCTGCTCAAGGCGCTGGGCACGGAAGCCGATCCCGCGTCGGGCACGGCCGGGCGAACGGCAACGGTCGAAAGTTTGATCGAGGCATTCGACGCAAACGTGCTGGCCGGCCACGATCTGGCGGTACGCAAGGCCCATGTCGATGCCGTCTTCACGAGGCGGCTGGAGCCGCATCTGCTGCCGGTATCCGTCGGCCCGGAAGAGGCTGCGGATGAAGCACAACCAGAGGGTTGATCGCCCTTCGGCGTCGAAAATTCGAGCCGGATGGTTGTTGTTTTTCTCAAGAACACATATTTGCTGGAACGCGAATGGCGATAAGGCCTTATGGCACGAGAGTCCGTCTGGATTTTCCGCAGGGTCGTCGCGCAGGTTCGATGTGGTGCGTCCTTTGCGTGTGGCAGGATGCGCGGTGCGGTTTAGGAGACGTGTCCATGCTTGACTCGATCACGGCATTCTTGAAGCGGATCTGGGCCGCCATCGCGCGATGGCTGGGCCTGGTTTTCGTCGGGATCAGCTGGCCGTTTCTCGCGGCGCGCGGCTGGTATCGCCAGGGCAACTGGCTGTTCAAGCTGCCGATCGTCGCCTTCGTCACGCTGCTGGCGCTGCTTTATATCTATTTTATCTGGCAGACGCAGATCTGGACCGGCTTCAATCCGGCATATCCGGATGTCTACAAGTTTTCCGAGCGCAAGTTTTCCGCCGGACAGGAATTGCCGGCGGCGTCGAGCGGGCAGCAGGCCGCTGCGGCGCCGAATAGCTGCCAGACTTCGGCCATCGTCGACGTCGCTGCCGATCTGACCGATTTCAACGTCAACCAGAATGCCTGGATTTCCTCGATGCTGCTCTACAAGCTCGGGTTCTTCGGCATTTCATGGGACGACACGCCGTTTCTCGACAACAAGGCTTCCTTCCAGCGAGGCATAAACCTGGTGGTTCGCCGCACTTCGGCGGAATTGGTCGATACGATCGGCCGCGTGCGCGGCACGTCCGGCATCAACGGCGACCTGCAGAAGGCGCGCGGAAACCTGCAGTTCGACGAGTCCAGCTGGTATTTCGGGCTGCATCCTTTCGGGCCGAAGACGCCGACGCCGAGCTACTATCGCTCGGCGATCACCAATCTGCGCAATTTCAATACCGATCTCGGCAGCTGCAAGGCGGTTTTCGACGGGCGTGCCGATAATCTGCTGCAATTCGTCGACCATGTGGCCAGCGACCTTGGCAACACGGCCAATATATTGGCGGACCGGTCTCAGAAATACAGCTACGGATGGTTCGACATGCGCGCGGACGATCGCTTCTGGTTCGCTTATGGCCAGCTCTATGCCAATTACGGCATCATGAGTGCGGCCGGCGCGGACTTCCAGCAGGTCATCGCCGAGCGCAATGTCGGCAGGCTCTGGAACGATACGCTCGGAATGTTGCAGGCGGCGTTGCGCATCCAGCCGACCATCATTTCCAATGGGCCGGAGGACAGCTCCTTCATGCCGAGCCATCTGGCGACGATGGGCTTCCATCTGCTGCGCGTTCGTTCCAATCTCGTCGAAATCCGCACGGTTCTCGGCGGCCGCTGATTACGAAACCGGCCGCGACCCGGCGTTAGGCGAGCGCAACGCGTGCTTTTTGCCCGAGAGCGGTTCGTGCGGGGATCGTTGCGGCCGGAGGCTTGAAAGGATCAGCTGATCAGCTTGAGGCGGATGGCCTTTGCGACGAGCTGCGTGCGGTTGACGCAATCGAGCTTCTTGATCGCATTCATCATGTAGGCGTTGACCGTATGGTCGGAGAGGGAGAGAATCTGGCCGATTTCGACCGAGGTCTTGCCCTGGGCGGTCCAGCGAACCACTTCGAGCTCGCGGGCTGAAAGCGAATGCGGCGCCGCGCCATCGCTGCGCTTGAGGCAATTATAGGAATCGAGCGCCTGCAGCATGATGAGGGTGAGCTCGTTGAGCTCGCTCTGGCTGAGGCTGTTGCGATTGCCCATGAACCAGAAGAGCAGGCGCTGACCATCGGGAGAGTTCGCCGGGATGATGACGCTCATCGGGCAATTGTAGTTGATCAGCAGCGTATGAAGCTCGTGGGGGAGATCGGCGTCCTGCCCGGCGTCGTTCTCCAGCAAGTGCCAGCAGCGTGGCATTACCGAATCGCGCGCGCGCAGCAGCATCGGACAGCGGCGCACCAGCTGATGTCGATCGAATTCACGCACGAACTGCGACGGCAGCGTGCCTTCGATCAGCAGCGGCGTCATCATCGTGTCATCCGGAACCGGGACGTTCATGCAAGCCATGTGGCTGAAGCCAAATGCCGTTCCAGTCCGCTCCAGCGCCTGGACGAACGCCGCGTGTGTCCGAGCAGCAGCTAACTCGGCAGACAGCAACAATTGTCTCTCGGCAGTGATGATATAGGACATATGAGTGAAGCGCCCACAGCGTGTTATTGTTATCAAATACCCGATTTATGAGTGAATGCTAGACGCAAAAATAACACAGGACCAGAAATAATTTCATTTTCATATATTTTAATATTTATAATTGTGGACCTAATAAATCCCCGCCTAAAATGGGCATTAGGCGTAAAAACCGTCTTTTCCTCGCTTCTGTTCTTGCGAAACCATGGAGTTGGCACTGCTGGTCTTGGCGGAAATATGCGGATGCAGGAGATATTTGTGGTATGTTTTGTTATATATATCGCCTCGATGTGGTCTTTCTGCATGTCATGCGCCGTCGCGGCAAGGGGAGGCATTGCTATCGGCGCGTCTTCTACTTGGCAATTATCCGGGGCGCTCTCCGGCGTATGATTTCCGATATGGCGCCCAACAGTTTCCGCAAATGATGCGTCACCGCGAAGGCATGCCTTGCGAAGGCCCAAAGCGGTTGCTATCGGTCTTGCCAAAGCAATCGCTTCCAGGCGTATACCTCATGAATTTTCGCTTTTTCCCGCAGCGCGCGATGCGGTGGTGTCAAACGGTGTCGTGGTTCATGACGGCCGTTCCGCTTCTGTTTGTCGCGCCCGCCATTGCCGAGGCGTCTGCCGTCGCCGGCGGCACGCCGATGCGCTTCCTGCTCGTTCACGGCGACATGGGCCAGTGCCGCGCCGACAACGCTTGTCCGGACTGGATTTCCGCCGAAGGGCAGATCATGGCCGACACGCCGAAGAAGCTGCAGAGATTTTTGAAGCGGCTCGGCAACCGGCAACTGCCGATCGTCGTCAGCTCCCCGGGGGGAGACGTCAAGGCGGCGATGGAAATGGCCCGCACCATCCGCAAGCAGAAGCTCTCGATTGCCGTTGGCCGCACGCGCTCGCGGGCATGCTCCTATTCCGAGCCGATCTGCCAGGCGGCGCTCGCCGAGGATGGCTCGATCAAGGGACAGGCCTATTCTTCCGGGGCCATCTGCTTCTCGGCCTGCCCGCTGTTTTTCGCGGGCGGCATTCAGCGTGTTTCAAGCCCGTTCGCATTGATGGGCGTTCACCAGATCACCACCACCTACAGCGAGGTGCGTGTCCAGTACCGCACCGAATATGAAATGGTGAACGGCAGGCGCAAGGTTCTGTCGCGGAAGGAGATCGGGCGGAAGTTCGTCGGCAAATACGACACGACCAAGCTGGACAAGGCGCAGAAGGCGCGGCTGACCGGCTTCCTCGACAAGATGGGAATCGACAGGGGGCTCGTCGATATGATGCTCGGAACCGAGCCGAGCGGGATTCACCTGATTTCACAGATGGATGCGCTGAATCTGAAGCTGACGACGGAACTCTCCGATGCCGATGCGCTCGTCTCCGCACGCAATTGCACGGACGGGCAATCGATCTCCGGTTGCGTCTCGCCGCCGCCGCCGGCACCGTCGCCGATGAGCAGCGCGTCGGCCATGGCCGGCAAGTAGGCGCTCGTTTAGCGTCAGCCGCTCTTGGCCTTGGCTTTCGCCATGATCTTTTCCAGGAAGCCGAGCAGCAGCGCCGAAACGACGAAGGCCAGGTGGATGATCGTAAACCACATCAGCTTGGCGTTGTCGTATTGCGTGGCGTTCAGGAAGATCTGCAGCAGGTGGATCGAGGAGATGGCGACGATAGACGAGGCGACCTTGATCTTGAGGCTGCCTGAATCGAGCTTGCCGAGGAAGGAAACCTCGCCTTCGGCCTCGTCGAAGCGGCTGACGAAATTCTCGTAGCCCGAAATCATCACCATGACGATCAGGCTTGCCACCAGGGCAGCGTCGATGAGGCCGAGAATGGCGAGGATCATGTCGGCTTCGTCATACTGGAAGACGTTGATCGTCACCTTGTAGAACTTGTAGACGAATGAAACGGCATAGACGGCGAGAGACGCGGCAAGACCGAGATAGAAGATAACCAGAAGCCAGCGACTGGAGAGGATGATGCGCTCGACCAGCAGTTCCAGGGACTTCATGTCGCTTCCTTCTTTCCGGCTTTGGATTTGGTTCCTGAAGATAGGCATGGCCGTGTCCGGCGACAAGGCTGGGTGTTTCGGGACAGGCTGGGTGCGGCCGCTATTCACACTGGAAACATATTGGTTTATCCCGGCAGGCAAATGACCGTGATTTGGGGGCAAGTCTTATGGCGACGGTGGCATCCGATATCGAAATCGCTCGCGCGGCAAGGAAACTGCCGATCATCGAGATCGGCGCCAAGCTCGGCATTCCGGCGGAAGACCTGGCACCCTACGGTTACGACAAGGCGAAGATCAGCGCCGGATTCATTGCGGCGCAGGCCGGCAAGAAGGACGGCAGGCTGATTCTCGTCACGGCGATCAATCCGACGCCGGCAGGCGAGGGCAAGACGACCACGACGGTCGGCCTCGGCGACGGCCTGAACCGTATCGGCAAGAAAGCGGTGGTCTGCGTGCGCGAGGCATCGCTCGGCCCGTGTTTCGGCGTGAAGGGCGGGGCGGCCGGCGGCGGCTATGCGCAGGTCATCCCGATGGAAGACATCAACCTGCATTTCACCGGCGATTTTCACGCGATCACCTCCGCCCACAATCTGCTCGCCGCACTGATCGACAACCACATCTATTGGGGCAACGAGCAGAATATCGACATCCGCCGCATCACCTGGCGCCGGGCGATGGACATGAACGACCGGGCATTGCGCGATATCGTCGGCTCGCTCGGCGGGGTGGCGAACGGCTTTCCGCGCGAAAGCGGCTTCGATATCACCGTCGCCTCGGAGGTCATGGCGATCCTTTGTCTCGCATCGGATCTCAAGGATCTGGAAAAGCGTCTCGGCAACATCATCGTCGGCTATCGCCGCGATCGTACGCCCGTCTATGCCCGCGATCTGAAGGCGGATGGCGCCATGACGGTGCTGCTGAAGGACGCGATGCAGCCGAATCTGGTGCAGACGCTGGAAAACAATCCGGCACTGGTGCATGGCGGTCCCTTTGCCAACATCGCCCATGGCTGCAATTCGGTGATCGCCACGCGCACGGCGCTGAAGCTTGCCGACTACGTGGTGACGGAAGCCGGCTTTGGCGCCGATCTCGGTGCGGAGAAATTCTTCGATATCAAATGCCGAAAGGCAGGGCTGTCGCCGGATGCCGCCGTCATCGTCGCGACCGTGCGCGCATTGAAAATGAATGGCGGCGTCAAGAAGGACGATCTCGGCAGGGAGAACGTCGAGGCGCTCGTCAAGGGCTGCGCCAATCTCGGCCGGCATGTGGCCAATGTCCGCAAGTTCGGCGTGCCCGTGGTGGTCGCCATCAATCATTTCGTCTCGGATACGGAAGCGGAGATCGCGGCGCTGAAGGATTACGTCGCGCGCCTCGGCGCCGAGGCCATCCTCTGCCGGCATTGGGCCGAGGGCTCGGCTGGTATCGTCGATCTCGCGCATAAGGTGGTCGAGCTTGCCGAATCCGGCCAGGCGAAATTCCAGCCGCTCTATCCCGATAATCTTCCGCTGCTGGAAAAGATCGAAATCGTCGCATCGAAAATCTACCATGCCGGCGAGGTCACGGCCGACAAGGCCGTGCGCGATCAGCTGCGGTCCTGGGAAGATCAGGGATACGGACATTTGCCTGTCTGCATGGCGAAGACCCAATATTCCTTTTCGACCGATCCGAACGTTCGCGGCGCGCCGGAAGGGCATGTCGTGCCGGTTCGCGAGGTGCGGCTTTCGGCCGGCGCCGGCTTCGTCGTCGTCATCACCGGCGAGATCATGACCATGCCCGGCCTGCCGAAATCGCCGGCGGCCGAGAGGATTTTCCTCAATGATCAGGGCTACATCGAGGGACTGTTTTAAGTTCAGAATCCGATTCAACCAGCTCCGTCGTCCGTCGTCAGGCGGACGCCTCCGCCGGACCGGGCGCATGGCCGCCAAGTGTCATTGCCTGACGCGGATGCGACACTTGGCTATTGACGCTGCGGAAATCCGAAACACAATCTGCGGGGAGTGGTCATCGGCATATGCCGGGATGGAGGTAGATCGGGGATGACGCATAGCCGCGCCAGTCTGGATGCCATACGCGCCTTCCATGCGAGAATGATGGCGGCTGCCAGCAATTCGGCGGATGAAAGGCTGGAACGGGCGTTCAGGCTCGTAAGGCGCGAAGCGTTCATGGGGCCGGGTCCCTGGCAGATCGTCGTTAACGGGCGCTACCTCGAAACCCCGGCTGCCGACCCGGCCTTTCTCTATCAGAACGTGCTCGTCTCGCTGGACAAATCAAAGGGCATCAACAACGGCGAGCCGTTTCTCCATGCCGCCTTTCTGGGAGCCGTCGCTCCCCGGCCCGGCGAAACGGTCGTCCAGATCGGAACTGGAACGGGTTACTATACCGCCATCCTGTCGACGCTGGTGACGCCGGGCGGTCATGTCCATGCCATCGAGATCGATGAAGCATTGGCCAGCCGTACGCGCGACAATCTGGCCGCGTTTGACGGCATTTCCGTTATCTGCGGGGATGCGACTTCGCTGGAACTTCCGCAGGCCGATCTGCTCTATGTGAGTGCCGGCGTCGTGGCGCCGCCGATATCATGGCTGCAAGCGTTGAAGCCGGGAGGCCGGATCATCGTGCCCTGGCAGGCGAATGACAAGATCGGGCTTGCCGTCCTGATAACGCGTACAGATCAGGGGTTCGATGCGCGCGCCCTGATGCCTGCGTTTTTCATCCCCTGCATCGGCGCCTCCGATCCGATACAGTGCAGCCGGATTCCGACCGTAGGCGCTGCACGCTCCATCCGCTCGGTCTGGCTCACGCGCGACCGCGACCCTGACGAGACGACCGTGGCGATCTATCGGGATCTGTGGTTCTCGAATGCGGGCATCGGAGCCTGATCGCATCGCCCTCGGGCACTCGAGGATGACCTCCCTTTGGGAGTGCGCGAAGGCAAACACTCTAATGGCAATAGCGAAAGCCGCCATTCCTTTCGATGACGTCGAGGTGGAAATGCGTTTCGTGCGCGGCGTCGCTTTCCGGGTCCAGAACGGTCGTAAAGTAGAGGCATGCGGAAGCGCTGGCGGCGCGCTGGAACGCTCCCGTCAGCGTCGGATCTTCGCGCCGCGGCTCGATGGCGATGGTCTTGCCGTTTTCGAACGTGAAGCTCGCCACATCGATGGCGTTGCCTCGGGCGTGCTCGGAGATCTTGCCGGTGGTGGCGTTGTTGCGCAGGCGGCAGACATAGGTCGATGCCTGGTTGATCGCGACGATCTTGCCGTTGTCCAACGCTGCGGCGGATGGAATCACGCTTTCCTTCATCCAGTGAGCCAGGGCAAGCGCGGCCTCGCAACGCATTTTCCCTTCAGGCTTGAGATCTATGTTCGGCAGCGGCGAGGCTAGCGCAATCGGCTTGTCGATGCCGCAGCCGTGGCCGTCGTCGATGCGGGGAATCTCCTTGAAGGTCGCTCCCATTGCTGTCAGTTCCTTCAGGCAGGTCTGGTGATCCTCATCCGACTCGGGGGCGATGCTCAGCGTCGGGGGAGGGGGACCCGGCGTCTGGCCGGTCGTCTGTTCCTCCGGCTGGACTTCCGGCTTCTCCGTGGGAACGGCTGGCTTTTGCGAGGACGATGCGGGCTTCTCCGCCGGGATCGGTGGTTCGTCGTTTGGCCGAGCCTGTTCCTGGTCCGGCTTTTGCTCCGGTATAGGGCCGGTCTGCGGAAGAGAGGCAGCCATAAGCACGAGGGCGGTAGAGGCAAGTGAAACGATTCTAAACAGCATCAAGTAATTCAGCCAATTCTAATGATGATGTGGATAGAACGCTCGAGGCCGTCATTTCGTTGCAATTCAGCAACGTTCGCGCCTTGTCTTAAAAGATGATAATTTTATTCATGATTTCCGGAGCGAGATATATTGACAATAATAGTCATGTTTTTTATGCGGCAGAAAGAAGGCGGAATATTTCCGCCCCGTTAACAAAACTAACCTAGCCAGCCCCTTGCCTGCATTCGACGCAGCAACCAGCCAGCCCGGTGAAGCAGTTCGAAAGGAATGGTTATGGTTGTCCGGCGCTCACGCTCGGCTCTTTTGGCATGCACTGCGTTTCTGGCCCTCGGGCTGGCGACGACATCTCTTGCACAAACAGCAACTCAAAACGAAGACGTGGCTGGCGAGGCTGCCAAGGGCGATCGCGCCACCAACCTCAAGCCGATCGTGGTGAAGGGCAAGAGCAAGGCGAACAAGGACGTCCTTGCCGATTCCCCGACCGCCAGCGAGACGACGGCAAAGCAGATCGACGACAACCAGATCACGCGCATCGAGGATCTCGGCCGCAGCACCGAAGTCGGCGTCGGCTTCAACCGCGCCAGCGGCGGCGTCAACATTCGCGGCCTCGGCGATGACCGCGTGCTGACCACGGTCGACGGTATCGAAATTCCCTATCTTCTCGATGCTTCGCGCGACGCCGATGGCGGTATCAACAGCTTCGATTTCAACGCGCTTTCCAGCGTCGATGTCGTTCGCGGCGCCGATTCCAGCCGTGCAGGATCGGGCGCCCTCGGCGGCGCCTTCGTGCTGCGCACGCTGGAGCCGGAAGATTTGATCCAGCCCGGCTCCACTTGGGGTGGTGTCTTCAAGTTCGGCTATAATGGCGATGACCGCAGCATCGGCGGCGCGGCCGCCGTCGCCAAGCGCATCGACAACACGGCCGTTCTCTTCCAGGGCGGCTATACGCATGGCCATGAGCTTGAGAACAACGGCGACGTCGGCGGCTATTCGACCAAGCGCACCAAGGCGGACCCGGCCGACTACAATCAGAGAAGCGGCCTCTTCAAGATTCGCCAATATACCGACATCGGCACCTTCGGCATTACGGCGGAGCACTTCAACAAAGACAAGACCATTGATGCGATGCACTCGCAGAGCCCGACCGGAAACTTCCGGCCCGGAAACTACGATACGACCGACGATATCGAACGTAACCGTCTCTCGCTCGACTACAAGTACGATGCCGAAAGCGCCGACTCTCTGGTCGATACGGCCAATGCCGTCTTCTATTGGCAGAACCTGCTGCGTGAAAACGGAGCCGAGGGCTATCGCTACACCTCTGTCATCGGTGATTGGTCACGCCGCAACGAGATGGAAGACCGCAGCATCGGCTTCAACGGCAATGCGGCGAAGTCCTTCGATACCGGAAACCTGCATCACAAGGTTACATTCGGTCTCGATGTCGCCTTCGGCAAGGTCCATCAATATTCGGCCGGCAGGGATAGCTGCGATAATCCGCGCTGGGCTTTCTCGTGCTCGTTCCTGCACACCAACCAGTCCGATATGCCCGACGTCGACAGCAAGCGCGTCGGTGCCTTCATCGACGACAAGATCGAGTTCGGTTCCAGCAACTTCTCTCTGACGCCCGGCCTGCGCTTCGACTGGTATGACTATTCGCCGAAGAACACGACAGCCTATCGCGACAGCGCCAATTATGAAGGTCTGCCCTCCGGCCAGTCCGACAGCCGCTTCTCGCCGAAGCTGCGCGCGTCTTACCAGCCGCAGGACAATGTCGAGCTCTATGCCCAGTGGGCGATGGCCTTCCGTGCGCCCAACGTCAGCGAGCTTTACGTGAACTACGGCGTACCCGGCGGCTATGTCAGCTACGGTAACCCGGACCTGAAACCGGAAACCAGCAACGGCATCGAAATCGGCACCAACCTCGGCGATGACGATTTCGGCGGCCATGTCGGCGCGTTCTACAACAAGTACAAGAACTTCATCGACTCCGAGTCATATAACGATCCGACCGGCACTTATCCGCTCGGCATCACCGAATACTTCAACCGCGCCAATGTTCGCATGTTCGGCGTCGAAGTGAACGCGCACAAGAAGTTCGACAACGGCATCCACGTCAAGGGCTCGCTTGCCTACGTCAACGGCAAGGACTCCGATACCGGCGAATGGATCGATTCCGTAGCTCCGGCCAAGGCCGCCTTCACCGTCGGCTATGCGACCGAAGTCTGGGGTACGGACCTGACCTTCATCACCGCCACCAGCGAGCCGAAGAAGGAAGGCGACAGTTTCCGCACCCCCGGCTACGGCATCTTCGACCTGACGGGCTGGTGGGAGCCGGAACAGGTGAAGGGTCTGACGCTCCGAGCCGGTGTCTACAACATCTTCAACAAGACCTATTACGACTCGCTCAACGTCGCGTCCACGAGCCTCAGCCAGCCTTCGGCCTACTATTCCGAGCCGGGCAGGACCTTCAAGCTGACCCTGACGCAAAGGTTCTGAGCCGTTACATCGACGCAGCAAACTTGGGCGGTGCTTCGGCATCGCCCTTTTTTTGCCCTCCTGCGTGGCGTCGGATCGTTCATGCAATTGTGAATCGCAAGGTTCGATGGTATTCGACGGAGGCAGTCTTTAAACCCGTGAGAGAGAAAAGAGAGGAGGACCGCATGACCAAGATAGTCTGGCATATTCGCCAGTTCGGTCCGACTCGTGCCCTGCAGATGCGTTTGCAGGGCTGATCAGAGGCTGCCTACTCACTCACTTCTTCTGGTCTGCCCTTTTGGGAGACGTAGCTCGCGCTTTTTCGCGGCCGCGTCATGACATGTTTTCGAGCATTGGCCCGATTGTGGCCATCGACATCGGCGTAGCGCGGCAATGCAACCGCCGGCGATGCTTCAGGAATGCTCGGTCGAGACCGGAAGAGACCATGACTCTGATCAACCTCCGCAACCTGGGCGTCACCATGAGTGCGCCGCTGTTTTCCAATCTCAATTTCACCCTCGATGCCGGTGATCGCCTCGGCATCGTGGCCGCGAACGGCCGCGGAAAGACCACGCTGCTCAACTGCATCGCCGGCGGGCAGGAGCCGACGACGGGCGATATCACCCGCGCCCGGGGCTTGCGCGTCGGCTATGTCGAGCAGGACGTGCCGGCGAAGCTGCTCGATGTTTCTTTCCATGATGCCGTGCTGCACGCTTTGTCGAACGAACAGGCCGAGAGCGAAGGCTGGCGCGTCGATGTCACTCTCGATTCGCTCGATGTACCTGCCGCGATGCGGGAGAGGGCGCTTGCCCGGCTCAGCGGCGGCTGGCAGCGGCTTGCCATGCTCGCCCGCGTCTGGGTGACGGAGCCCGACGTGCTGCTGCTCGACGAGCCGACCAACCATCTCGATCTCGCCAAGATCGCGCTGCTGGAGGATTGGCTCAACGCCTTGCCCCGCGACGTGTCCGTCATCATCGCCAGCCACGACCGCGCCTTCCTCGATGCGGTCTGCAACCGGACCCTGTTCCTGCGTCAGGACCAGTCGCAAACCTATGGCTTGCCATATAGCCGGGCGAGGGCGGCGGTGGATGAGATCGATGCCTCCGACGAGCGGCGTTACCAGAAGGAGATGAAGACGGCGCAGCAGCTGCGCAAGCAGGCGGCCAAGCTCTACAATCTCGGCGTCAACTCCGGCAGCGACCTCCTGACCGTGAAGACGAAGCAGCTGAAGGCTCGGGCCGAGAAGCTGGAGGACAGCGCAAGGCCGGGCTACCGCGGGCGTTCCTCCGGCTCGATCAAGCTCGCCAATCGCGGCATCCACGCCAAGGTGCTTCTGACGCTGGAGGATGCATCGGTGACGACGCCTGACGGTACATTGCTGTTCAAGACGGGCCAGCAATGGATTTGCCAGGGGGATCGTATCGTGCTGCTCGGTCAGAATGGGGCGGGCAAGACGCGCTTCGTCGAGATGATCCGCAAGGCCATCGCCGATCAGGCGGTCGGCGGTGCGATCAGGCCGACGCCGTCTCTCGTGCTCGGCCACAGCGATCAGGGCCTGTCCAATCTTGCTGAGAACGACACGCCGATGGAGATGGTCACGCGCCTGTTCGAGCTGGGCGAGCAGCGTGCGCGTACGCTGCTGGTCGGTGTCGGGATCGGCATCGACATGCAGGGGAAGGAGATCGGCCGCTTGTCCGGCGGGCAGAAGGCGCGGCTTGCCATGCTCGTGCTGCGGCTCGTCAATCCCAACTTCTACCTGCTGGACGAACCGACCAACCATCTGGATATCGATGGCCAGGAGGCATTGGAGGGCGAACTGATGGCGAACGAGGCAAGCTGCCTGCTGGTCTCGCACGACCGCAGCTTTGTCCGCTCGGTCGGCAATCGCTTCTGGCTGATCGACCGGAAGCGACTGGTCGAAGTGGATGGGCCGGAGGAGTTTTTCGAGGCAGCCAGAGTGCAGGAGTAGGCGAGGGCAACGGGCAGGGGCGAAAAATCGTTTCTGCCCATTGCCGAGATTGCGGCTTGCGCATCGCAGCATCTCACGCTAACAATTCCGCCATGAACATGGCTTTGAACAACATTGCAGTTTGGTGGTGGGCACGCTGAGGCGGCCTCGACCAATCGTGTTCAAAGACGACGAGTGAGCCGCCCGAGATTTCGAGGCGGCTTTTTTGTTATATTGGCCGCCTGTCATCCGGGCCCGACAACGGAGTGAGGAACAATGGTAACGATCCTTCGGGACGATGGTGCGGAAATCTACGAGACCAAGGGCGGCATCACCGTCACCCGACAGCGCCGGCCGACGCCCTATGCGGACGCCGTGTCGTCCTACATCGACAAGCTCGACGAGCGCCGTGGTGCCGTCTTCTCCTCCAACTACGAATATCCCGGCCGCTATACGCGCTGGGATACCGCCATTGTCGACCCGCCGCTCGGCCTGTCCTGCAACGGACGCAATGTCTGGATCGAGGCCTATAACGAGCGCGGCGAAGTCATTCTCGGCTTTATCGTTGAAAAGCTGAAGACTGTTTCCGAGGTCGTGCTCGGCGCTTCGACGCCGCGCCGGCTCGATCTGACGGTGAAGACGCCAGATCGTGTCTTTACCGAGGAAGAGCGCTCAAAAATGCCGACGGTCTTCACCGTGCTGCGCGCCGTCACCGAGCTCTTCTATTCGCAGGCCGATGCCAGCATCGGCTTTTACGGCGCCTTCGGTTACGATCTCGCCTTCCAGTTCGACGCCATCAACCTGAAGCTCGAACGTCCCGGCGACCAGCGCGACATGGTGCTTTACCTGCCGGACGAGATTCTGGTGGTGGATAACTATTCAGCCAAGGCCTGGATCGATCGTTACGACTTCTCAAGGGATGGCGTATCGACGGAAGGCAGGTCCGGCGAGATTGCGCCCGAGCCCTTCCGCCACACCGATGCCATTCCGCCGAAGAGCGATCATCGCCCCGGCGAATATGCCGAGCTGGTGGTCAAGGCGAAGGAGAGCTTCCGCAAGGGCGATCTCTTCGAAGTCGTGCCCGGCCAGAAGTTCATGGAACGCTGCGACAGCAAACCGTCAGACATTTCCAAGCGCCTGAAGGCGATCAATCCGTCGCCCTATTCCTTCTTCATCAATCTCGGAAATCAGGAATATCTGATCGGCGCATCGCCGGAAATGTTCGTGCGCGTATCCGGCCGCCGCATCGAAACCTGCCCGATCTCCGGCACGATCAAGCGCGGCGACGACCCGATTGCCGACAGCGAGCAGATCCTGAAGCTCCTGAACTCCAAGAAGGACGAATCCGAGCTGACCATGTGCTCCGACGTCGACCGCAACGACAAGAGTCGCGTCTGCGAGCCCGGTTCGGTCAAGGTTATCGGCCGCCGGCAAATCGAGATGTATTCGCGCCTGATCCACACGGTCGACCATATCGAGGGCCGCCTGCGCGACGACATGGATGCCTTCGACGGCTTCCTCAGCCACGCCTGGGCCGTTACCGTCACCGGCGCGCCGAAGCTCTGGGCCATGCGCTTCATCGAGAGCCACGAAAAGAGCCCGCGTGCATGGTATGGTGGTGCGATCGGCATGGTCGGCTTCAACGGCGACATGAACACCGGCCTGACGCTGCGCACGGTTCGCATCAAGGACGGCATTGCCGAGGTGCGTGCCGGCGCGACGCTGCTCAACGATTCCATTCCCGAGGAAGAAGAAGCCGAAACCGAATTGAAGGCCTCCGCCATGCTTTCCGCCATCCGTGATGCCAAGACCGGCAATTCCGGCAAACAGCAACGCGACGTCGCTTCCGTCGGCAAGGGCGTGAAGATCCTGCTCGTCGACCACGAGGATAGCTTCGTCCACACGCTTGCCAACTATTTCCGCCAGACGGGCGCGTCCGTTTCGACCGTGCGTACGCCGGTGCCGGAAGAGGTCTTCGACCGGCTCGATCCGGATCTGGTCGTGCTTTCGCCCGGTCCCGGCAATCCGAAGGACTTCGATTGCAAGGCGACGATCAGGAAGGCAAGGGCGCGCAACCTGCCGATCTTCGGTGTCTGCCTGGGTCTCCAGGCGCTTGCCGAGGCCTATGGCGGCGAGCTACGCCATCTGGCGATCCCGATGCATGGCAAGCCCTCGCGCATCCGCGTGCTGGAGCCTGGTCTGGTCTTCTCAGGCCTTGGCCGCGAGGTCACGGTTGGCCGCTATCATTCGATCTTTGCCGATCCGTCGAGCCTGCCGCGTGAATTCATGATTACCGCCGAAAGCGAAGACGGCACGATCATGGGCATCGAGCATGTGAAGGAGCCGATCGCGGCGGTGCAGTTCCACCCGGAATCGATCATGACGCTCGGCGGCGATGCCGGCATGCGGATGATCGAGAATGTCGTGGCGCATCTGGCGCGGCGGGTGAAGACGAAGGCCGCCTGAGACGAGCGATCATAGTCTTGATATTTGTGACACCCCCATACACTCGACAGGGTGTATGGGGGTGTTTTGTGTTCTGAAAGAGCCAGCAAGCCGCTGAAGTCCATGACCGTCGGCGGGGCCTCGATCGAGATTCCAATGTCCCGGGGATTGCTCGATGAGGTGAGGGCCAGGAGCGCAGCTCCTACATGTCCTCGCAGTCCTGCCAGCCTTCCTCGAAAACAAGCTTGTCGAGCGGCAGGCGCTCGCGCCATCCCTTCACGGCAAGCTCCGGCATGTCGTAGAGTTCGTCGACATAGCCGACGCAAAGCCAGGCAACGATCTTGACGTGCTCGGGGATGCCGAGGATCGCCTTGATGGCCTCTTCGTGGAAAATGCTGACCCAGCCGACGCCGACGCCCTCGGCTCTTGCGGCGAGCCAGAGGTTCTGAACGGCGCAGACGGTCGAATAGACATCCGTGGCCGGGTTATGCGTGCGGCCGAGCACCACCGGGCCGCCGCGCGTGGTATCACAGGTGATGCAGATGCTGAGCGGCGCCTTGCGGATGCCCTCGAGCTTCAGCCGCTGATAATGCGCGCGACGATCGCCCTCGAACATGCGGCAGGCTTCCTCGTTGGCCTGATGAAATGCCTGCCACACACGTTCGCGCGTTTCCTGCTGGCGGATCAGGAGGAAATTCCACGGCTGCATGAACCCGACCGACGGCGCGGCATGAGCTGCCTCGAGCAGTCGCCTGACGAGGGCGTCGGGCAGGGGATCGGGCCGGAATTGGTCGCGTACGTCGCGGCGGGTCTCGATGGCACGGTAGACCGCGTTGCGCTCCTCTTCGGAGAACGCGCCTGCGGCAACGAGATGATCCGGCGCACCGGACGGGGCTTCGGTGAGCGAGGGCGTAGCGTTGGCAGCGATGGGATCGTCAAGAATGGACATGGTCAATCATGGCTTTATGAAGCGGCGGGTCGACGCGGCCCACTCTCGCATATCGGACTGAAGCGCAGCTTAGTGGCGGATCGTCGAGGAAATTACCAGCAGGTTTTTGCACAGGCCAGTCCATCGCCGGCTTCCAATTGTCGCGGAGCGCCGGCGCGTGGAATAACCTTCGTTGCGTGCCGGGATGGGCGGTTGCTTTTTCATTTCACCGCACGAGGGCGAATTGTGGTGCATCGACCGGCTCCTTCCTTTGACAAAGGAGTCATGGTGTTCCATATGGAAGCCAATGAACCGCCTGCGCGAATTTCGCGCGGGCGGTTTTGCATTTCAACGGCGTCTTTTTTGCAATTCATTCGCATGAGCAGACGCAGGGACAGTGGGGAAGAGCATGAGCGCTCAGGGAAACGATACGATCACGCGGCTCGCCCTTTGGGGCATTCCGCTGTCGCTCGTCGTCATGGGATTGAAGATGCTGGCCTGGTGGCTGACGGGCTCCGTGGCGCTCCTGTCCGACGGGCTTGAATCCTTCGTCAACGTCGTTGCCGCCTTCATAGCTTTTTTCGTCATCCGATACGCACAGAAACCGGCCGACCACGATCATCCCTTCGGCCACCACAAGGCGGAATATCTGTCCGCCGTCACCGAGGGCGTGATGATCGTCGTCGCGGCGCTGATGATCGTGCAGGAGGCCGTAGGGCATCTTGGCAATCCTCAGCCGATGCAGGCGCCGGTGATCGGCCTGGCGATCAATTTCGTCGCCGGCGTCATCAACGGCATATGGGCGCTGACCCTGATCCGCGCCGGCCGGACGTACCGCTCGCCGGCATTGATGGCGGACGGTCAGCACATCATGTCCGATGTCTATACGTCGATCGGCGTGCTCATCGGCCTGCTGCTGGCGCTTGGCACCGGCTATCCGATCTTCGATCCCCTGCTTGCCATTCTCGTCGCCATCAACATTCTCTATCAGGGCTGGAAGGTCATCTCCGCCTCCATCGACGGACTGATGGACAAGGCCGTGCTGCCCGAGGAGGAGGCCGTCATCAAGGATGCGATCGCCAAGAATGCCGAAGGGTCTCTCGGCGTTCACGATCTGAAGACGCGCAGGGCCGGAGCCGTGACCTTCGTCGATTTTCATATGGTGGTGCCGGCCGCCATGCCGGTGCGGGAAGCGCATCGGATCTGCGACCGCCTTGAAGACGCCATACGGGCGATCCATGCGGGCTCGGAAATAACCATTCATGTGGAGCCGGAGGGCGAGAAGGCCCATGGCATCCGCGTCAAAGTGATCAAGGAGACCTGAGATGCCTCAAACCGATGTGTCCGGCCTGTCGATGCTCGGCAGCCACACGGAAACGGCTGCAAATCCCGAAGCGGCCGTTCTGGAAAAAGTGCCGTCCGGCCATGCCGGCACTGATTACGTGGTTCGCTTCACGGCGCCGGAATTCACCTCGCTGTGCCCGATGACGGGGCAGCCGGATTTCGCCCATATCGTCATCGACTACATACCGAACGAATGGCTGGTGGAATCGAAGTCGCTGAAGCTTTTCCTACACTCCTTCCGCAGCCACGGCGCATTCCACGAGGATTGCTCGATCTATATCGCCAAGCGCCTCGTGGATCTGCTGCAGCCGAAATGGCTGCGCATCGGCGCCTACTGGTATCCGCGCGGCGGCATTCCGATCGATGTCTTCTGGCAGACCGGCAAGCCGCCGGAGGGCGTGTGGCTGCCGGATCAGGGTGTCCAGACCTATCGCGGTCGAGGCTGAATGAAAAAAGCCGCCATCCTCGGATGGCGGCTTTTCTATCGAATGGGCTGCGGTTCAGGCCTAGACGAAGGAGCTGTCGTCGCCATTGTCATAGGATGAGTCGTCATAATCATCATCCTGAGCGTCTTGAGCGGCGTCCTGGGCATAATCGGCCGCGCTCTGATCGTTCTGATCGCTATTGTCGTCATTGCCGAAATAGTTGTTGTTGATGACCGTCTCCTGCACCGGCTGTTCGGCCGCATTCGCCGCTCCGCCGAAAAGGCCGCTGCCCGTACCGCCGAAGAGGCCGCCGCCCGTGCCGCCGAGATGGGGACTGAAGAGGCTGGAAAGCGATTCCGCCAGCATCACGCCACCGGCGACGCCGGCTGCGGTTCCAAGCGCGCCGCGCAGGAAGCTGCCGCCGGCCGAAGGGGCGGCTGCCTGCTGGCTCCACGGACCTGACGGCTGCGGTTGGCCGGACCAGGGGCCGGACTGCGGCGCATTGCGGGCATAATCGTCATACAGGCGCCCCTGCTGCTGCGGATAGCCGCCCTGCGGGGCGGCTGCGCGCTGCTGTTGCTGACCGCCGCCGAAGAGCGAGCCGATGCCACCGAGGAAGCCGCCGCTCTGGCCCTGCTGATGATTGTCGGCGCCCTGCTGCTCCAGTTCATGGACGCGCGCTTCCAGCTGCTGGATGCGATCGGCCGCGGCCTTCATGCCCTGTTCCTGCATGATGACGGCCTGCGCCAGGAAATAAGGCGCGTAGGGCTGGTCGCGGACTGCCTGATTGATGAAGTTCTCCGCATCGGTGTCGCGCTGGGTGCTGGACGCACCGCGGACGCGATCGAAGAGAGAGGCGAGCAATTGACGTTCTTCAGGCGACATGATGGCCTCCTTGGCTATCTGTTGCTGTAAATTCGGGGCGCGAGCCGTGCCGCGCTGATCTGACGTAGGATGCAATCTCGGCTTTTCAAAGCCATTCAAGTTACATTTCGGTAATCCGCAACCATAACACCATGTTCCCCGGCGCTATTCCCGCCTTGTCTTTTTCCGGCATTGTTTTACGCATTGAGTCGCACTATGTGCGGTGAACGACGCATCATGCTGGAGAGTTGAATGAACGACGAAGACGAACAGGAAGACAAGAAGACCGAGCAGCCCTTGGGCAAGGACGCGGAGGCGAATCTTTTCAAGTCGCGTTCGATCTTCATCTATGGCGGCATCACGCAGGAGCTGGCGCAGAAGGTGTGCTCGCAGCTCGTGGCGCTCGCCGCCGCCAGCGATGACGATATCCGCATCTACGTGAACTCGCCCGGCGGTCACGTTGAGTCCGGCGACTCCATTCACGACATGATCAAGTTCATCAAGCCGAAGGTCTGGGTGATCGGCACGGGCTGGGTCGCTTCCGCCGGTGCGCTGATCTATGTTGCCGCTCCGAAGGAGCGCCGCATTTGCCTGCCGAACACGCGCTTCCTGCTGCACCAACCGTCCGGCGGCACGCGCGGCATGGCCTCCGACATCGAAATCCAGGCACGCGAGATCATCAAGATGAACGAGCGCCTGAACAGGATCTTCTCGGAAGCCACCGGCCAGCCGATCGAAAAGATCGCCAAGGACACAGACCGCGATTACTGGCTTTCCGCCGAGGAGGCCAAGGCCTATGGCCTGGTTTCGCGCATCGTGACCTCGCAGGCGGACATCTGAGCTGGCGGATTTGCCTGATTGATTTGAGCGCCTCGCTTGCCGGAAGGCAGTCGGGGCGCTTTGCTGTTTGGGGAATACGGATCGTTTCTCTCCGGAGGAAATGTGCCGGCGACGGAAGGATCCGCCGCCGGCGTTCGCCGCTCGGGAGTTTGCAACGTTTCCGGAAGCAGCGAAGTTGGAAGACATGCAGCGACGGGTCGCCTTCGGTTCGGACGGCGGCCTATGTGGTGATTTCGACCGGCGTCCCGTCCGGCATGACGATGACAGCCTCGTAGAAGCCGTCGCCTGTGATGCGGGGAGCAGACTTCAGGCAGCCATCCGCCTTGCATCGCTCGGCCAGGGCAGCGACGGCCTCCCGGCTACCGAGCGATATCGCTATATGATCCCAGCCGATGCGCTCGTCGGGTGTTTCGGGCGGAAGCCAGGGGCCGGTCATCAGCTCGATCTGGTCGCCGCTCTCGGGCAGGTGGATGAAGCGGGAGACGAAGCCCGGGCGGCGGCGGCTTCGATACTCTTCACCAACGGTTGCGCCGAAATAGCGCTTCCAGAAATGCGCGGCGGCATCGATATCAGACGTCCACAGAGCTGTATGAGCGATCCGCATCGGCCTCTCCCTGTTCCTGGTTGCGGGTAACGATGCCGGCGCAAAGCGGTGCGACGCAGAGCAATAGGGCGAGCAGCCAGAAGGCGCCGGGCAGGCCAAGACGATCCGCGGCGAAACCGACGCCTGCGGGTCCGGCCAGGACGCCGGCATATCCTGTCATGGTGATCGCCGCGACGGCCAGGCCGGCCGGCATGTCTTTCTGTGCGCCGCCCTTGCGGAACAGCACCGGGACGATGTTCGAGGCGCCGAACCCGATGAGCAGGAAACCTGCCATGGCAAGGATTGCGAAGGGGCTGAGCAGAAGAACGGCAAAGCCCGCCACTGCGACCATGCCGCCCCATAGCAGGATGGCCCTGTCTCCGAATCTTGCGGTGACGGCATCGCCACCCAGACGACCCGCCGTCATCGCGATTGCGAACAGCATGTAGCCGAGCCCGCCGTGGCTTGCGTCGAGCCGTCCCTCTGTCGTGAGCAGCAAGGCGCTCCAATCGAGGATTGCGCCTTCGACGAGGAAGGTGATCGCCGCAAGAGCCGCAAGCAGCATGACGAAGCCGCGCGGCATGACGAAGAGCGGCGCATCCGCCGATGGGACGGTGCGAAGCAGGCGTGGCCATGCAACCAGCGTTGCGACGACCATCAGCGCTGAACACAAGAGCGTGGCGGCGAGGGGACCGGCCTTGACGGAGAGAAGAAGCGTGACCACCAGAGAACCGATGAAGCCGCCTATGCTGAACAGCGCGTGGAAGCCGGACATCAGAGGTTTGTCCGCGCCTTTCTCGACTTCGACGGCGTGAATGTTCATGGCCACGTCGAGCGATCCCAGGCAGGCGCCGAAGGCTGCCAGCGCGACGCCGAGGGTGAGGGGAGCGCTGGCCACGGCCAGCGTCGGCAGAATGAGCGCGAGCCCAAAGCCGCCCGCGATGATGATCGGTTTGCTGCCGTATCGCGCGCTCAGCATGCCGGTCGCAATCATCGCCGCCACCGAGCCCGAGCCAAGGCAGAGCAGCAACATGCCGAGGACGCCGTCATCCACCCCGAGCCGGGCTTTGGCGAAGGGGACGAGCGGCGCCCAGCAGGCAAGCGCAAAACCCGCAACCAGAAACGCAAGTCGGGTTGCCAGCCGGGTTTCCGGCCGATCGGTGGATTGCATGGTCATTCCTTGTCTTCGAGATCAGGAGGAAGAGGCCACGTCGCCTGCCGTCATGAGCGAGAAGCCGGCATCGACGGCGGCTTTCCGGTCATCGGCTGGCAGGTCGTCCTCGACGATAAGCCAATCGATATCGGCCGCGCCGCCGATGCGGTGCGGCGCGCGTTCGTGAAACTTCTCCGACGTGATCAATCCGATGCGCGCCGCGCTTCTTTTGAGGAGCATCCGCTTGAAGATCGCATCCGCATGTTCGTACACGCTGATGCCGCTTCTTGCCGAAATGGCGCAGACACCCAGGAAACAGCGGTCGATGTTCATGGCTTCGATGGCTGCGACCGCGGAAGCATCGACGCTGCCGCCGACGACGGGATTGACCGCACCGCCGATCAGGACGAGCGGGATATCGCCGCGCTTCATGACCGCGCCTGCTATGTCGATGGAGTTCGTCGCGATCGTCACGCCCAGGTTTTTCGGCAACAACTCGACCATTTCGAGGTTCGTGCTGCCGGCGTCGAGAAAGAGGAATTCGCCCGCCTCGATCGTCGCGACGGCTGCCTGTGCCAATACCCTCTTGCGGCCGGAGTCCCGCCCGATCCGCGCGGATATGGGTTGCGACGGCGTGAGAAGGGGCAGCGCGCCGCCATAGACGCGCCGGCATTTGCCTTCGGCGGCAAGGGCGCGCAGATCCCGGCGCACGGCATCTTCTGAAACGTTGAACTCCGCCGCAAGCGACGCGGCAACGATCTGCCGCCCCTCTGCAAGCCGTTCCTCGATGACATCGCGGCGCGATAATGGAAGTGAAGTACTCATAAACTTGCATTATCGTGTACAAACAAGAAAATCAATATGCATGTTTGTGCGCGATTTGCGTCGCTTCCGATATTCGCGGCGATTCAACTTGGCGATCGTTGCCGACACTTTGCCCCGAAAGTGCACTTGCACGCCCGGCGCTTGTAATGCTCCATGCGCGTTCAATCATCCTTCGTTCGAGTTTCCATCGCCATGCTCAAAGATTTTTCCGTTCAAAGCCTGTTCATGGGATGTCTCACGGCGTTCGTGGGTTTTGCCAGCTCGTTTGCCGTCGTCTTCCATGGCCTGCAGGCCGTGGGTGCGACGGATGCGCAAGCGGCATCCGGCCTGATGGCGCTCTCCGTCGCCATGGGGCTATGCGCCATCATCCTCAGCGTTGTGACGAGGCTGCCCATCAGCATCGCCTGGTCGACGCCGGGAGCGGCGCTGCTCGCGAGTGCAGGGGCGATCGAGGGTGGCTTTCCGGCGGCGGTCGGCGCATTCCTCATCTGTGGCGTATTGATCGTCGTTGCCGGGCTGTTCCGGCCGTTCGGCCGGGCCGTTGCCGCCATACCGGCGGCGCTTGCCAATGCCATGCTGGCAGGCGTCCTGCTCGGCCTTTGCTTCGCGCCGGTGAAGGCCATCGGCTTCAATCCGGCTTTCGGCTTGTCGATCATCCTCGCCTGGATCGTCGTCGGTGCCTTCAAGCGGCTCTGGGCGGTGCCGGCGGCACTTGCGGCCTTTGCCCTGGTCCTCGCATTCGGAGTGAAGATACCGGACGGCGCGCTTGCCTCGCTCGAGCACTCGCTGTTGCCGACGGTCGAATTCGTGAAGCCGGTCTTCACGCTGGCCGGCATCGTTTCCATCGCGCTGCCGCTGTTCATCGTGACGATGGCGTCGCAGAACATTCCCGGCATCGCGGTGCTGAAGGTGCATGACTACGATCCGAAGCCGGGTCCGCTGTTTGCCGTGACCGGCGTGTTTTCGCTGCTTGCCGTTCCCTTCGGCGGTCATGCCGTCAATCTCGCGGCCATCACTGCCGCCATGTGCGCCGGGCACGATGCGCATGCCGATCCCGGGCGGCGCTATTGGGCGGCGATCATCGCCGGCATCGGTTACGTGATCTTCGGATTGCTCGCCAGCGCCGTGACGGCTTTCGTGGCGCTCGCGCCGCCGATTCTCATCGAGGCGGTTGCCGGTCTGGCGCTGGTCGGCGCGCTGTCGAACTCCGCTCTGAACGCCTTCCAGCAACCGGAATCGCGCGAGGCTGCCGCCATCACTTTTCTCGTGACGGCATCGGGTGTTTCCTTCGGCGGCATTTCCGGCGCCTTCTGGGGCCTGATCGCCGGCGGATTGATGCTGGCGCTGTCGCGTGGCGTGCGGATGCTGAAGACGTGAGCAGGGGGTTGCTTCTTTTCGATCCGGCGGCTATAAGCGCGGCCATGAAGTTGACTGGCGCAAAGATTTCCGAACAGATTGCTCGCGGGCGCGTTGCCTTGCGTGACAATACGCGCGCCCTCACTTCGCTTCTCCTTCTCGGCCTTACGCGCGGTTGCCGGGTCCGTTGAGGAGCGCCCGGCGGCCGAAAAGCCCGCTGGCCATCGCTCCTCGCGACTTACCCTAAAATCGACAGCATACCCTTAAAGGGTCCGCATTTCTCATCGCCAAGCCGCATCCGATCGGTTAAGACGCGGGACGAAATGACGGGAAAGGAAGAGACGAGATCATGGACGCGAACAGCCATTCCCCCAAAGGCATGCCCGAAGCGACGGTAAAATACCGCGCCTATCCGCAAATCAACATTCCCGACCGGACCTGGCCGTCCAAGGTCATCACCAAGGCGCCGATCTGGTGTTCGGTCGACTTGCGTGACGGCAATCAGGCGCTCGTCGACCCGATGGGCCATGACCGCAAGGCGCGCATGTTCCAGCTGCTGCTGGATATGGGTTTCAAGGAAATCGAGATCGGCTTTCCCTCCGCTTCGCAGACCGACTTCGACTTTGCCCGCTGGTGCATCGAGCACGGCAACGTGCCTGACGACGTGTCGCTGCAGGTTCTCGTGCAGTGCCGCCCGGAATTGATCACCCGCACCTTCGAGGCGCTGGAAGGCGCCAACAAGCCGATCGTGCACTTCTACAATTCCACCAGCGAATTGCAGCGCCGCGTGGTGTTTGCCAAGGACGTGCAGGGCATCAAGCAGATTGCCGTCGATGCGGCCAAGATGATCACCGACATGGCGGCCAAGGCCGGCGGCGGTTATCGCTTCGAATATTCGCCGGAAAGCTTCACCGGCACCGAGCTGGATGTGGCTTTGGAGATCTGCAACGCCGTCATCGACGTCGTGAAGCCGACGCCGGACAACAAGCTGATCATCAACCTGCCCTCGACGGTCGAAATGGCGACGCCGAACATCTATGCCGACCAGATCGAATGGATGTGCCGCAACCTCGACAATCGTGAAAACCTGATCATCTCGTTGCACCCGCACAATGACCGCGGCACCGGCATCGCCGCCGCCGAACTGGCCCTGATGGCGGGCGCGGACCGCGTCGAGGGCACGCTGTTCGGCAATGGCGAGCGCACCGGCAACGTCGACGTCGTCACCATGGCGCTGAACATGTTCACGCAGGGCGTCGATCCGGAGCTGGATTGCTCGAACATCGAACGCATGAAGGAAGTCTTCGAATATTCCAACCAGATGGCGATCGGCGAGCGTCACCCTTACGTCGGCGAACTGGTCTACACGGCCTTCTCCGGCTCGCATCAGGATGCGATCAACAAGGGCATGAAGGCGTCCAAGGTCGCCAACGATCCGGTCTGGGAAGTGCCCTATCTGCCGATCGACCCGCAGGATGTCGGCCGCACCTATGAGGCGATCATCCGTATCAACTCGCAGTCCGGCAAGGGCGGCATCGCCTACATCATGCAGCAGGACTATGGGCTGAACCTGCCGCGCAACCTCCAGGTGGAATATCGCGAGGAGATCCAGCGTATCACCGACGAGGAAGGCAAGGAATTGCCGTCCAGGCGTATCTACGAGCATTTCATCGAGCGCTACGTGACGCAGCCGGATGCTCGGATTCGTTTCGTCGACCATCACACGTTTGCCGATCCCGAGCATAAGGGACAGCGCATCGTCGCCGCAGAGATCACCGACAACGGCGAGGTGAAGCGCATTGAGGGGCGCGGCAACGGCCCGATCGACGGCTTCATCAATGCGCTCTCGATCTATGTGGGCATTCCGATGTCGGTCGAGGATTATTCCGAGCACTCGCTCCAGCATGGCTCGAATGCCTCGGCCATCTCCTATGTCGAGATTTCCTATCCGGACGGCAAGCTCTTCGGCGCCGGCATCAACACCAACATCGTTGCCGCGTCTCTTGAGGCAATCGTATCGGCTGCAAACCGCGTGCTCGATATCAGGGCGAAGCAGGTCTGAAGCCATCCGTAGCTTTGACTGAGATCCCCCGGTTATGCCGGGGGAATTTTTTGTTCGGCCGGTGGCGGATTGCGGGGAGTGGGCGTCACCTCAGAGCGACTTGCGATACACGACGAATCCGGAGCGCTCTGCCATCTTGTCGTAAACGCGCATCGCCCTTGCGTTCGTTTCATGTGTCTGCCAGTAGACTCGATGCGAACCTGCTTGCCGGGCCTGCGCGTAAACACCTTCGATCAATGCGGAGCCAACGCCCGTTCCGCGCGCGGCCTCGCCGGTAAACAGATCTTGCAGATAGCAGTTCGGCTCGATAGCCGTCGTGCTGCGATGAAAGAGATAGTGCGCCAGCCCGATCAGGCAGCCATCCCTTTCGGCAACGAGCGCGTGCACGGGTTCATAGGCATCGAAAAAACGCTGCCACGTCATTTGCGTAATGGCGGCGGGAAGAGCCGTCGCGTCCGAGCGCCCATAAAATCTGTTGTAACCCTCCCACAGGATCAGCCACTGCTCGTAGTCTTGCCGGGTCACAAATCGGATCAGGGCGTCGTCAGCCATTTCCGTGATCCATGGGAAGAAGCCCAGCGACCGGCAATCGGGCAGGCATCATCCAGACGGCTCCCGTCGTCTCTTCGTTCACGATTTCTGCCGGGAAAGCGCGTCGCGTTGTTTCGTCAGGCGCTCGAGTTCTTCTTCCTGTTCGGCGATACGCTCCGAATTCCGCTCTTCGTCGGCTGCGCCCGAGAAGGCTGCGGCCTGTTCGATCAGCTCACGAAGATTTTCTCTTATCACCGCAATGCGCCTGTCGATTTCGGGAAGGGTCAGCAGAACGTCGGACATGTCGGAACTCCAGCAAAAATAGCGTACTTATGCAGTTGTCGCGGACCATTATCCCTCGACGGGCTCGCAGCTGCAAGCTGCAAAACGCGCAGACGCGTCGTCAGATTTCCGAGGATACCCTGTTGGCGATCTGGTCGAGCATTGCATCCGAGGAGGGGCCGACGACGGCGTAGGTCGCGTCGTTGCGATGCCAGGAGACGATGCTGATATCGTCCTTGATGGTTTCATTGAAATCGCCGTCTTCGTCGCCGGTGCCGTCGGATTTGGTGAAACAGATGGCGACGACATCGCCGTCGAGGTTCTTGTAGATCAGCTGTCCGACGGGCTTGCCGCCGGCGATGAACATGCGGGCACCCTGAAAGACAAGGCCATCGGCGGCAAGATCCGGAAAATTGAATTTGACGCCGACAGTGCTGGTCAGCCATTTGGCAATCTCGTCCAATTCGCTCGCCTGCAGTTCGACCATATGGCGCGGCTGACGCGAATAGATGCGATGGTAGGAGGCTATGTCATCCAGCCAGTTGCGTGCCGCGGCCTGCGCCGGGCTGACGGGTGCGGCGGCAGGTACGGCCGATGGCTGCATGCCGACGAAGTAGCCGATCCCGCCACCGAGCGCGAACAGGATGAGGGCTGCGGCCAGAGATTGCCTGCCCGTCGGCGCCAGTTTCAGAGATTGCCGGGCGGGGCGGGGGGAGGGATCGCGCGTCTTCGGAGGCTGGGCGCTTTTGATGGAGCGAACCAGCGCCAGCGGCACCGGCTCCTTCAGAACCTCGTCGAAAGCCTTGCGGCCGACATCGGAGCCATGTTTCAATTCGTCAAAAATGCGCCGTGCATCCGGATCGGAAGCAATGAGCCTTTCCAGCTCTTCCTTTTCCTCGCGGCTCATCTCGCCATCCATGAAGGCGGACAAGCGGACTTCGAGCGGCATCTTCTTCATGTCCTGCAATTCTTAAAACCTTCGAGGCGAGCGACTGTGACCCTGAGAGGCAAGGTAAAGACGTGCGCTGGAGAGCCGCGACATCACTGCCGATAGCGGGATGCCGAGAATATCGGCCGTCTGCTTGTAGCTGTGCCCTTCGACATCGACCAGCACGAAGACACTGGCAAGACCTTCGGGCAAAGATGTGACGAGGCGATGCGCTTCGCCCGCTTCTACCGGATTTAAATGGATGCCGGATGCCGGCTCGCCCTGTTCCAGAGCGCTGCCCTTCGTGGCGGGGCGCAGCTTGTGGCGCCGCGCCTCATCGACCCATTGGTGCCGGGCCATGGTGTAGAGCCAGCTCTCCAGCTTGCCGCCGCTGTTCCACAGATGGTATTTGGCGATGCCTTTCTGGCAGACGCTTTGTACCAGCTCGTCGGCCTCCGCCAGATCGCCGGTCAGCGTCACCGCGAAGCGGCGCAGCTTCGGAAGAAGGCCAACCAGATCGCGTCTGATATCCATGGCAGCTACCGGCGTGGGCATGATCGTTCCAGGAATGCGTTGGAGGTTGTCACACAGTCGATGTTCCGCTGCAAATGACGGTCTTTCCCGCAGGAAAGACGATGAGAGCAGAATGATCGTCCTGTATTGGTATGAACCATTTCTGTGCCGTTTCGCAAGTCTTCAAAAAACACGCGCGGACTGAACCCTATCCATTCGGGCGGCGATCCGCCAAGAGCCGGCCCGGACATTTCAAAAGGCGATATCGGCGCCTGGCGATGGCGCCTGCGCGCGACAGGCAAAGCCGCTGCCGCCGCCACGCGCGATGGGTTCGGACAGCGGCCCGGGAGCGCAGGCCGCCATTTGTTGTGCCCTTCATCGCGCCGCCAAATTCCAGCCTGACCATCAGGATATCGATGGTTCGATTGTAGCTCCGTATCTGGGAAAACGCTATGGAAACGATGCGGCCCGGTGCCTGAAAACGCCGGTCACGTCGCCAGAATATCGAAGCCTTCCGGATCCACGCCGCTACCCTTGTCATCGAGACTGTAGCGCTCCGCTTTCAGCTCCCATGCGCCCGGCCGGCCGGCAATGCTGAAGAGGTTGTAGGCGGCGCGCGGCTTCAGTCCTCCGACCCCCTGCGATGCGGAGGCTATTCCGACGACGGGCACCGGCCCCATCTGGCCGCGCAGCCAGTGCAGGGTGTTGAGATGCGTATGGCCATGCAGCACGAGTTCGGCGCCACCCGTCGAAATGACGGCCGCAAAGCGGCGAATGCCGATCATGCGTTTGTAGAAGCTGGTCGCGCCGCGGATCGGCGGATGATGGATCATGACCACGCGAAAGAGCCCGGCATCCTCGGCGGCGCGCAGCATGTTCACCGTCTCACGCGCCTGACGGGCGGAATAGAAGCCGCTGGCGGCAAAGGGCGGCGTGGCGACGGCTGTCGAACAGCCGATCAACGCGACCTGTCCGCGGATACGCAGGTAAGGGAAGATATGCTTGTCGTCCTCCCATTCGGCAGAGGCGCGATCGCCTTTGACGTAAGGATACCAGGCACGCATGGCCTTTTCGTATGCGCCGGGCACATAGGCATCGTGGTTGCCGGGAACGACGGAGGTATCGAGAGGATCGCCGACGGTTTTCAGCCATGCGGCCGCCGTCTGAATCTCCATGCCGCTCGCAAGATTGACGAGATCCCCGGTTATGGCCAGATGGTCGGCCTGTTTCGCTTTGATGTCGTCAAGAAGGAGATCGAGCGTGTCGCCAAAAAGATGCTTGCGCCGGTTCCGGTGCCAGTTCACAAATCCGGTAATGCGTTTGGAGGCGAGTTCTCTGACCGAAAGGCGTGGCAGCGGACCAAGATGAACATCGGAAATATGCGCGAGCTTGAACATGGAATGAGACATAGCCCACTCCATTGCCAAAACAAATACATCCCTGATCCGATTGCCGATCGATGCGCCGGGGTTCGGGCATGAGCGGCGAGAATAGACGGGACGAGGGGCAGGGCTTAGCGGTACGGCTGTTCGGTCGCGCGCTGCATATCTATTTTGTGCTGACCCGCAGCATGACGCTCGGCGTGCGCGCCGCCTGCTTCGATGGCGACGGGCGGATTTTCCTGGTCCGGCATTCCTATATCGCCGGATGGCACATGCCCGGCGGCGGCGTCGAGCGCCACGAGACGGTGGAGCAGGCGCTGGCCAAGGAATTGCGCGAGGAGGGCAATCTTGTAATCTCGGGCAGGCCGCAGCTCTTCCACGTCTATTTCAACAACCACACCAGCAAACGCGACCACGTCGTTTTCTACCGGGTCGACGTCACGCAGACCGCGCCGCGCAAGCCGGATCGCGAAATCGTCGAAAGCGGCTTCTTTGCACTCGATGCGCTGCCGCCGGGCACGACAAAGGCCACCTATCGCAGGCTCAGGGAACTGGAAGGGGCGGAAGCTCCCTCCAGTTACTGGTAGACGGCGGCCTTCACGTCAGGCGGCTTTCGCCAGTTGCCCGCGGCCATGCGGGCGGTCGAAGTCCAGCGCCGGCCCGATCGGCACGATACCGGTCGGGTTGATCGTCTTGTGGCTGCGATAATAGTGGTTCTTGATGTGCGCGATGTTGACCGTCTCGGCAACTCCGGGCACCTGGTAGAGATCACGCAGATAGGCCGAAAGGTTGGCATAATCGGCAATACGGCGAATATTGCATTTGAAATGGCCGACATAGACGGCGTCGAAGCGGACAAGCGTCGTGAACAGCCGCCAGTCCGCCTCCGTCAGCCGGTCGCCGAACAGGTAGCGCTTCGTTGCCAGCCGCTGGTCGAGCATGTCGAGGGTTTCGAACAGGCGGACCGCATTTTCCTGATAGGCTTCCTGCGTTGTCGCGAAGCCGGCCTTGTAGACGCCGTTGTTGACCGTGTCGTAGATGCGCTCGTTCAGGGCATCGATATCGGCGCGCAGGTTGGCCGGATAGAAATCCGCCGTGGAGCCGGTCAGGCCATCGAAGGCGCTGTTGAACATGCGGATGATCTCGGCTGATTCGTTGTTGACGATCGTGCCCGTCTGCTTGTCCCAGAGAACGGGAACGGTCACTCGGCCGGAATAGTGCGGGTCGGCCTTGAGATAGACCTCCCACAGCTTGCCCGCGCCAAAGAGATGATCGACCGTTCCGCCGTCTATCCCTTTGAATTCCCAGCCGTTTTCCAGCATCAGCGGATCGACGATCGAGACCGAAATCAAATCTTCGAGCTTCTTCAGCTTGCGGAAGATAAGGGTTCTGTGCGCCCAGGGGCAGGCGAGGGAGACATAGAGGTGATAGCGTCCTGTCTCGGCCTTGAAGCCGCCCGTGCCCGTTGGGCCGGGACTGCCATCTGCCGTCACCCAGTTGCGGAACTGCGACGCGGCGCGCTTGAAATGGCCCTTCGTCTCCTTGGTATCGTACCAGACGTCGTGCCAGACGCCGTCCACCAGCATGCCCATCGTTCAATCCTTTCGGGAAATTGCCGAAAACTTGCAAGGAACATACGGCATGCGCGCCGGATTTCGAGACGGCAAATGATGAACAGTGTGTCGCAGGTCCGGGAGGCGGCTCGCCGCATCCATGCCATGCAGCGGAAAAGCCGCGATGCGGGACCGATCTTCCATGGAGGAACGTCAGCATGCATTTTGCATTGGACGCGCCGAATATTTCCTGCTATCCGGCTTTTCACACTTTAAGGACCCCTTGTCATGAAAGTCACCAGAAGCCTGCGACGACGCCGATGACCTTGAACGCTCCACGAGCGCTTTCGAGAACACTATCGTCCGTCTATCTGGTTTCCTTGGTCTAATGTACAAGCACGATCTGGTCTACCTCACTGAGGATGCGTCGCACGACGCTGTCATCGAACTCATCAACGAAGAAGCGTTCGGCCCGGGCCGGTTTACGCGCGCCGCTGCCCGCATTCGCGAGCAGGGGCCGCATGATCGGGCGCTGTCCTTCGTCTGCGCCGACGACGGCGAGACCATCGCCTCCGTGCGCATGACCCCCGTAATGGCCGGATCGGTCAAGGGACATCTGCTCGGCCCGCTTGCCGTGCGCCCCTCGCACAAGAGCAAGGGCATTGGCCGCGAGCTTGTGCGGATTGCCGTCGAGGCGGCCAAGCGCAAGGGATCGGAAGCCGTGATCCTTGTCGGCGATCCGCCCTATTACGGTCCGCTCGGGTTCGAAAAGGTCGCCTATAACGCGCTGACGTTTCCGGGTCCCGTCGATGCCAACCGGGTGCTGGTCGTGCCGATTGCAGCCGACACGCATGCGCGGCTGCATGGCCCTATCGCCTGGCGCGACGATTCCGTTTCGGCCGTCGAAGACGCTGAAGACGACGATCCGGTCGATGCCGTGCAACTCACCAGGATTGCCGTCTGAGTTTTTTGTTCCCGCGAAGGAATCGCCCTGCCTGATATCAGCGGGGCGATAGCTTCTTCTGCAGGAAGAAGCGGCTGCGGCCGGCGGGAAAGTCGGGCAGTTCGCCGAAGATGGCATAGCCCTGCCGTTGATAAGCCTTCAGCGCCTGCGGATTGAAGGTATCGATCCACGCCCCGAGGCAGCCGCGCGCACTTGCCTCCGCCTCGGCTGCTTCCAGCAGCTTTCCGGCCATGCCCTGTCCCCGGAGGGTCTCGGGCACGAAGAGCCACTGCGTGAACAGCCACCCCCAGGCCGTATAGCCGGACATGCCGCCAATGATCTTGCCGGTATCGTCGCGGATCAGAACCGCCAGGGGCTGGCGGCCGGAGGGGCCGACATCGTTGGCGTTGAAGGCCGTCAATCCCTCGCTGATGGCCGCGAGTTCGCTTTCCGAGGGACTTCCGGTCACATGGAGTTGCGTCATGATAACTACCGTCCTTCACGCCACCATGTGGCGGAGAAGGCAAAGAGGAGGACAGCGAGACCGGCGAAACCCGCAAACAGGGGCAGAGTGTTGATCCCCTTCAAGACGGTTTCGTCGGTCATGCGGACTGTCAGGCGCTGGCCGTCTGCGACGCGCACGGCGCCGCGCACCGGCAGGACCTGCGGAACCGTGACGCCGCCATTTGCAGCGGCAACGCGGGTGACGAGACCCTTGGTCTTCTGCGCCAGCGGCTTCAGCGTCTCGGTGGTCGAGATCATCGCCTTGAACTCCGGGGCGTCGATGGCGCCGATATGGACCAGGGTCGACAGATTGCCGTTGGCGATCTGATAAAGCCCGATCTCGTCCATATGCTTTTCGGCCTGATAGAGACCCGGCTGCGTCTGCTTCAGCGGCAACGTCTCCGTCTTGCCGGACGGCAGCTTGATCGTTGCCGGGCCGGGATCGTCGCCGATGGTCTGGCGCGTCACCTGCAGCGTGCGCCCGGCGGCGTTTGCCGTCAGCGCTTCTTCTTCCAGCGCCGGTTCCTTCAGCAGCCAGTGGGCGATGCGGCGATAGAGCGACACATGCGGGCCACCGCCTTCGAAGCCGCGCGCCCAGAGCCAGCCCTCATCGGAGAGCAGCATGGCGACGCGGCCCTGGCCGACGCGGTTCAGCACCAGAAGCGGGCTGTTGTCGGCGCCGACCATCACCGTCTGGCCCTGCGGCTTCTCGACATCGACGCTGCGGAACCAGCGGCCCCAATGCGGCGGCTCGGTGTCCGAACCATCCAGGCCGCGCGTCACGGGATGCTTCCGGCCCTGATCCGACAGGCGCGGATAGAAGGCTTTCTCGATCATCTGGCCCGTCGGCTCGGCCGGCAGCACCGAGGCGAGCGGCGTCAGCGCGATCGAGCTGCCGCCCGCATGCTCGGGACCGGCCGCCACGAGCAGCGCGCCGCCGTTTTCGACATATTGCGCCATGTAATCATAATAGATCGTCGGCAGGACATTCTGACGGTCCTGGTAGCGATCGAAAATAATCAGGTCGAAAGAGCTGATCTTGTCGACGAAAAGCTCGCGCGTCGGGAAGGCGATCAGCGAAAGCTCGTTGATCGGCGTTCCGTCCTGCTTGTCCGGCGGGCGCAGAATGGTGAAGTGCACGAGATCGACGGATGCGTCCGACTTCAGGAGATTGCGCCATGCGCGCTCGCCGGCATGCGGCTCGCCGGAGACGAGTAGAACGCGCATGTTCTGGCGGATGCCTTCGATCAGCTGGACCGTGCGGTTGTTGATGTCGGTGACTTCGCCGGGCACCGTGGCCACGGCGAATTCGAGCACGTTGTTGCCGGCGCGCGGCACCTTGAAGCTGAAGGGCGTGTCCTGGCCGGGCGTTGCCTGCAGCGTGGCGATCTCGTCGCCGTTCATCCTGATCGTCACGGCGGCGGTGCCGCCCGGGCTCTTGCCATCATCGACGACACGAAACACCAGCTGCTGTTCGTCATTGACGATACCGAAGCGAGGGGCGCGCACGATTTCGATGCGGCGGTCGAACTCGTCCGGCTTGCCGGTGATCAGCCCGTGAATGGGCGCATCGAAGCCAAGTTGCTGGTTGACGCCGGGGATATCGTGAATCTGACCGTCCGTCAGGAGGATCGCGGCGCCGATGCGGGCTGGCGGCACGTCCGCGACCGCGGAGGAGAGGGCGGAGAAAAGCCGCGTCGACGGCGACGCCGATTCCGCCGGATCGCGCACCTCGACGATGCGGGGTTCTATGCGCGGGAACTGCGCCAGCCGATCCTTCAGCATCGCCAGCGCGTCATCCGTCATCTTCGCCCGTTCCGGCGTCTGCTGGCTGAGGCTGCGGTCTACGATGACGGGAACGATGGTCGTCAGCTGGTCGCGGTCCTCCTGCATCAGCACCGGATTGGCAAGCGCGGCCAGCAGTGCGACGCCTGCCAGCGCCCGGATCCAGCCGCCGCGCAGGCGTCTGTAGATCGCAAGCGCCGCGATGGCGAGCGTCAGCACCACCAGAGCGGCAAGAATGGGCCAGGGGAGGAAAGGGGCAAAACCGATATTCATATTATTGCCCCAGGCGCTGCAGGATATCCGGAACGTGGACCTGGTCGGATTTATAGTTTCCGGTCAGCATGTACATCATGATGTTGACGCCCGTTCGGTAGGCATATTCCCGCTGGGTCTCATCCGGGGGCACGGTCGGCAGCAACGGGGAGCCGTTGTCATCGACGGCCCAGGCACCGGCGAAATCGTTGCCCGTGATCATGATCGGCGTCACGCCGTCGGAGGTGGCGACGGCATTTGCGTCGCGGCGCGTATCCTGCCGTGCCTCCACCCAGAGCGGGCTGTCGGCATAGCGGCCGGGGAAGCTCGACAGCAGGTAGAAGGATTTGGTCATCACATGCCCGGCCGGCACCGGCTCCAGTGGGGGGATGTCGAGATTGGCGAGGATCTGCTGTAGCCGCTGGCCGTTCGGGCTCGGCGTCGAGGTGTCGCCCATCGTGTCTATGGCGTCGCGGGTATCGAAGAGCACCGTGCCGCCATTGCGCATATAGGCATCGATGCGGTTGATGGCGTCGTTGGACGGCATCGGCGCCGTCGCCGAGACCGGCCAGTAGATAAGCGGATAAAAGGCCAGCTCGTCCTTGGCGGGATCAAGGCCTACCGGTGCGCCCGGTTCCAGCGTGGTGCGATAGGTGAGGTAATCGGAAAGGCCGGCAAGCCCGCGCTCGGAAATGCGATCGACGTCCGACTCGCCTGTCACGACATAGGCCAGATGCGTCTTGTCCAGCCGTGAAAAGATGGTGTCGTCGCCGGGCTTCGAATCGTCGGCCAGCGCGCTTGCGGGATGCAGGAAGACCGCAACCGACAAGGCCAGCAACAGCACCGCTGCGCCGCCCGCCATGGTTTTTGCCGATCTGCCCAGCCGGGGGAAGGCACCGTTCATAAAGAGCACGATCAGGCTGTCAGCCAGCAGAACGAGGAAGGCGAGCGTGAAGAGGATCGGCTTTGCCGACCATGCTTCCCCGCCGATGAGGCCTTCCCGCGTGACGGAGCCCGCGCCCGATGTATCAAGCGGATTGAGTTTGGTTCCCTGCGGCAGGGTATTGAGCGCGGTAAAGCCTTCCTCGGAACCATAGAGGCCGGGTGGGTTGTCGAAGTTTGCGACCGGAGCGGCCTTGTTGTTCGGCTCCAGCGGGCGGGCGCTGCCGATCTCGCTGGTCAGGACGCCCCTGGCGCTCAGAAGCCGGTAGGGAGGCATCGCCTCGCCGGCCTTGGCGGCTGCGCCTTCCGCCGAGGCGACACCGGCGGCGCGCGACAGCTGGACGATGCGACGCAGCATTTCGACGAAATCGCCTGAAATCGGCAGGTTTGACCATTGCGGTTCGGCGCTGACATGGAAGAGGACGATGCGTCCGGCCTGCATCTGCTTCTCGGTGACGAGCGGCGTGCCGTCGGCAAGGCTTGCCCAGGTGCGCTCGGCCAGATCCGGTGTCGGTTCGGCCAGGACCTGCCGCTTGATCAGCACGTCCTTCGGTTTCGGCATGCCGGCAAACGGGCCGAACGACGGGAAATCGGCAAGCGGCTGCGGCTCGGCCCAGGAAAGCGCGCCGCCAAAGGTGCGCTCTCCCTGCCGCAGCGTCACGGGAGCGAGGGGATCGTCGGCAGGGGCTGCGGCAAGGCGCGGGCCGGCGAAGCGGACGAGGGTGCCCCCGTTCTGGATCCATTGCTGCAGCGGCGCATAGGCTTCCTGCGGCAGACGGCCGACATCGGCCATGATGATGACCGAGGGGTTGCCCGCGAGCAGTTCGGGGATCGATTTGGCCAGATCGGCGCTGTTGGGCTGGGTCAGGTCGGCATAGGGCTGGAGCGCGCGCTGGATATAATAAAGCGGTGACAGGATCGGCTGGAATTCGTCGGCGGCCTGACCGGAGAGGAGCGCCACGCGGCGGCGGCGAAACCCATCGTCCAGCAGATAGACGGAGCCCGCGCTCGCCTGGCGGTCGATGCTGACGCGGGCGAAATCGTTGCGCATTTCGAACGGCGCGACGATGGAGCCGGTGGCGACGGTCTGGCCGCCGGTGAAATCAAGCGAACCGGCGGCGATGGGGCGGCCCTGATTGTCCTGCGCGGTCAACCCGAGGCGCATCGGGCCGGTGCCGTTCAGCCGTGTGGCGGTGACGGTCATGTTGTTGGCGGTATTGGCCGCGCCGGTAATGGCCACGATATTCTGGCCATCGCCTTCGATCAGCCGCAGTTCGCTCGGCTGCAGGGCGGCGAGCCGGCTGACGATATCGTCCTTCTCCTTGCTTTCGATGCCGTCGGAGAGGAAGGCGACGGTGCCGGGCTTGCGGCCATTGAGCGCCGCTTTCACGGCGTCGGCGGCGCGCTGGCGATCCGGTACCAGCGACCGAGGATTCATCGCATGCAGCTTGTCGCGCGCCGATGCGGCAGCGCCCGGCGTCGCATCGTTACCCTGCTCGGCGGTGAAGGCGATCGAAACAGGAATGCCTTTCGCGTCGGCATCGTCGATCAGCGCGTCGGCGGTGCGCACGCGGCGTTCCCAGTCCGACACGGTTGCCCAGCCATTGTCGATCATCAGCACCAGCGGGCCGCTGCTCGACAGCGTATTGCTGCGCGGATTGAACATGGGATTGGCGATGGCGAGAATGACCAGAGCGGCGAGCAGCATACGCAGCAACGTCAGCCACCACGGGCTGCGCGCCGGCGTTTCCTCACGCTTGAGGATGGTCGCCAGAATGCGCAGCGGCGGAAAGACTTCCGCCCGCGGCTGCGGCGGCGTGAGGCGCAGCAGCCACCAGATCGCGGGGAGCAGGATCAGGGCTGTGAGGATGGCCGGCGAAGCGAATGCGAAGGAGAGACCGCTCATGGCTGCCCTCCGGAGGCGACCCTGGCGGGCATCCCGGAAAGGTACATATGCACAGCGACCAGCGCCTCGGAGGCCAGCCGGTCAGTGCGATGACTGACGAAGGTCCAGCCGAGATGGCGCAGCGACTGGCCGAGGTTCTCGCGGCGGGCGAGATAGGCGCGCTGATAGTCCTCGCGCAGGTTTTCCGCGCGGCCGGCAATCAGCTTCGAGCCCGTTTCGGGATCGCTGAATTCGGTACGCCCGCTATAGGGAAAGAGCTCCTCGGCGGGGTCGGCGACCTCGATCACATGACCGCGCAAGCCCCGGCGCGCCAGCGGCCCGATCCGGCCCATGACGCTGTCGGCATCGTCGAGAAAATCGCCGATCAGAACGATATCGCTCCAGCCGCGGATCATCGCCGTCTGCGGCAGGCCGCCTTCGAGCGGCGTGTGCATCAGGGCCGCGGCCAGACGCTCTGCGGCATTGCGGGTTGAGACCGGCTCCATGATGCCGGGGCAGCCGATGCGCTCGCCGGAGCGGGAGAGAATTTCGGCAAGCGCCAGCATGAGCACGAGCGCGCGGCCTTCCTTGGAAGCATGACCATAGGTCGACTTGTACATCATCGAGGGCGACAGGTCGGCCCAGAGCCAGATCGTGTGGGCGGCTTCCCATTCGTGATCGCGGATATAGGTGTGATCGTCGCGGGCGGAGCGTCGCCAGTCGATGCGCGACAGGCTTTCGCCTTCGGTATAGGGGCGGAACTGCCAGAAATTCTCGCCGATGCCGCGTTTGCGCCGGCCGTGCCAGCCGGCGATGACGGTGTTGGCGATGCGCTTGGCTTCGACAAGGCAATCCGGCACGAGTGCGGCACGACTGCGGGCTCGGGAGAGGGCATCGTTGCCTGAAGTCGGTCTGACGGTCTGTCCGATGGATGCCACGCGTTATACTCTCCTAGACATCCGGGTCACGATCTTGACTGCTTGACCAGACCTGCAATGACATCGCGCACGGACATGCCCTCGGCGCGGGCTGCAAAGGTCAGCGCCATGCGGTGCTCGAGCACGGGCTCGGCAAGAGCGAGCACGTCGTCGATCGACGGCGCAAGGCGGCCTTCATAGAGTGCGCGGGCGCGGGCGCACAGCATCATGGCCTGACCGGCGCGCGGGCCGGGGCCCCAGGCGACGTGCTTGTCGGTGGCGGCATTGCCCTGGCCCGGGCGGGCGGAGCGCACCAGCGACAGGATGGCGTCGACCACGCCGTCGCCGACGGGCATCTGGCGGATCAGCTGCTGGATTTCCAGCAATCGATCGGCGTTGATGACGGCCTGCGGCGTGGCTTCGCCGAGACCCGTCGTTTCGAGCAGGATGCGGCGCTCGTCGGCAAGCTCGGGATAGTCGACATCGACCTGCAGCAGGAAGCGGTCGAGCTGGGCTTCCGGCAGCGGATAGGTGCCTTCCTGCTCCAGCGGGTTCTGCGTGGCGAGAACGTGGAACGGAGCGGGCAGATCGTAACGCTGGCCGGCGATGGTGACGTGATATTCCTGCATCGACTGCAGCAGCGCCGACTGCGTGCGCGGCGAGGCGCGATTGATTTCATCGGCCATCAGCAATTGCGCGAAGACCGGCCCCTTGACGAAACGGAAGGAACGGCGGCCGCCTTCATCCTGGTCCATCACTTCGGAGCCGAGAATATCCGAAGGCATCAGGTCGGGCGTGAACTGCACGCGGCTGGAAGCGAGGCCGAGGACGGCGCCGAGCGTCGTCACAAGCTTGGTCTTGGCAAGGCCCGGCACGCCGACCAGCAGCGCATGACCGCCGGCGAGCACGGCGAGCAACGTGTTCTCCACGACGCTTTCCTGGCCGAAAATGACCTTCGACACCTCCTGGCGAACGGCGGCGATATCGCCCAGCGCCTTTTCGGCGGATGCGATGATGGCCTGCTCGTCGAGGGTCGTTTCGGTCGATTTGATCATGCCCATTTGCGTCTCCAATGGCAGAAAAACGGTACGCGCGATTCGCAGACGTTACACATTTGCCTCATAATCAATACAACTTATCGCCACGAAGACGGCTGACAAGCGCGTTTCAAATGACTATCTCGTGAGAAACTGTCGTATTCGTCACTAACGGCCAACCGGGACAGAAGAATGGCAACCGAGGAAATCAAGGCAACTGGCGATGCAGCGAGCCTTGCGGCGCTGATTTCGCGCGCAGCCGGCGATAGCGGCGGCCGAAAGAAGGGTTTGCCGCCCGTCGACCGTTGGAATCCGCCGTTCTGCGGCGATATCGACATGGAAATCCGTGCCGACGGCACTTGGTTCTATCTCGGCACGCCGATCGGCCGCGCGCCGCTGGTGCGGCTGTTTTCCACAGTTCTGCGCAAGGATGAGGACGGAAAGACCTATCTCGTCACGCCTGCGGAGAAGGTGGGAATCCGCGTTGCCGATGCGCCGTTCGTGGCCGTCGAGATGAGTGTGACGGAGCGTGACGGCAAGCGGTTGCTGACCTTCCGCACGAATGTCGGCGATGTCGTGGAGGCGGGCAGGGAGCATCCGATCCGTTTCGTCATCCGAGGCGAGAACGACGAGCTGAAGCCCTATCTACATGTCCGCGGCCGGCTGGAAGCATTGGTGACGCGCGCCGTCATGTACGATCTCGTCGAACTTGGCGAGCCGATTGAAATTGCCGGCCGTGACATGTTCTGCGTGCGCTCCGGCGGCTCGATCTTTCCGATCATGCCGGTAGCAGAACTGGATGCCCTGACTCGATGAGCGAATTCCCCCTTTACTCCGCGGACGAGTTCCGGCGCCGCGCGCTCCATCAGAGCGGCGGCCCGATCGATCTCGCCTGGCGCGATCACGGCGATCACCGTCTCAACCCCGATACCATATCGCAGGTCGCGGACCTGAAGCTGAAGGATGCCGCTGTCCTCGTGCCCGTCGTCGAAAACGGAGACGATGCCAAGGTCATCTTCACGCTCAGAACCTCGACCCTGCGCAAGCATTCCGGCCAGATCGCCTTTCCGGGCGGCGCAATCGATCCGGAAGACGCGTCGCCGGAGATGGCGGCCGTGCGCGAGGCGGGCGAGGAGATCGGGCTGGCGGATATCTTCATCGAGCCCGTAGCCCGGCTGCCGCATTATCTGGCGGCCACCGGATTTCGCATCACGCCCATACTCGCCGTGGTGAAGCCGGGCTTTCATCTCGACCTCAATCCGACCGAGGTGGAGGACGCCTTCGAGGTGCCGCTCTCGTTTCTGATGGACCCAAGCCACCATGTCACGGATACGATGCTCTGGCAGGGGACAGAGCGTCATTTCTACCGCATGCCCTATGGCCAGCGCATGATCTGGGGCATCACGGCGGGCATCGTCCGCACGCATTACGAAAGGCTCTATACATGACGTCCGTTGCCGATGAGGCGTGGTTTCGCGACAAGGCGCTGCGGCGGGTGCTGTCATTGCTCGATGCCGATGGCGGCGAGGGGCGTGTGGTCGGCGGGGCGGTGCGCAACAGCCTGATGGGCCTGCAGGTCGCCGATATCGACATAGCCACCACGCTTTTGCCGGAGGCTGTCGTCGAAAGAGCGGCGGCGGCGGGGATCAAGGCAGTGCCGACAGGCATCGCGCATGGCACCGTCACCCTGGTCGTCGACGGAAAGCCGTTCGAAATCACCACCTTGCGGCGCGACGTTGAGACGGACGGACGCCGCGCCCGTGTCGCCTTCAGCCAGGACTGGCACGCGGATGCCGAACGGCGCGACCTGACGATCAATGCGCTTTATGCCTCCGCCGACGGCAAGGTCGTGGATCTTGTCGGCGGGCTTGCCGATCTGGAGCGCCGCAACATTCGGTTCATCGGCGATGCGGCGGTTCGGATTGCCGAAGATCACCTGCGGATCCTGCGTTTTTTCCGCTTCTTTGCCTATTACGGCAGCGGCCGGCCCGATGCGGACGGGCTGCGCGCCTGCGCCGCCGCAAAATCGAAGATCGCCACCCTTTCGGCCGAGCGCGTCTGGTCGGAAATGAAGAAGCTGCTGGCGGCGCCCGATCCGGGCAGGGCGCTGCTGTGGATGCGCCAGATCGGCATATTGACCGAGGTACTGCCGGAAACCGAGAAGTGGGGTATCGACGCCATTCCAGGGCTTGTCGCAACCGAGAACGTGCTTGGCTGGCCACCTGAGCCCCTGCTGCGGCTCGCCGCCATCGTCCCGCCGGATGCGGCAAGGCTTGCCAAGCTCGCGCAGCGGCTGCGCCTTTCGAAAGCCGAGGGCGCCTATCTTCTGGCCTGGGCCAATACGCCCGTCGTCAGGGACGATATCTCGGAAGCGGCCTTCGACCGGCTCCTTTACCGCCACGATCCATCGGGCGTTTCCGTCCGTCTGAAGCTGGCGCTGGTGACTGCCCGAACCAAGGCGGAAAGCGATTTCGAGGAAATGGCGCGCGTTGCGCGGCTGGGAAAGCTGCTGGAGCGCGTGGCAAAGTGGAAAAAACCGGCTTTCCCGATCAGCGGCGCGGATGCGCTCGCGGCGGGTATCAGCGCCGGGCCGCGCGTCGGCGAGCTTATGGCCAGGCTGGAACAGGAATGGCTCGACGGGAATTTTTCGCTGAACCGGGCGAGCCTTCTCGCCCGACTGAAGGAGTTGGCCGATGTCTGATATGCGGGCTTGACCTCAAGGTCCGATTGACCGATCCGCTCCAATCAGGCGGCGTGAGCCTCGTCGCGGATTCGGGCCTTGATATTGTCGACCATGTTTTCCCGGATGATCGTTTCGCCATGCGCTTCACGCATATGCTCGACGGCGCGACGGACCACTTCGGCATCGTCCTTGGCGCGGGTATGCCAGGCGCAGCCGGGCACGAGCGTACCACATTCGAACAGTCGCATATCTTCCTCCTCATCTCTGCATAGGTTCGCCTCCCTTCATGCCGAAGGGTGCGAAGGCTAAACGCGGCGCACGAAAAAAGGTTTCTGCCGTCCGGCAAGTCTCTCGCTTGCCGGCGGCGATCTTCCGGACCTCAATCCGGCATAGCCCAGGATTTGAAGCAGTCCGATGACTGATATCGGGTAATGGGGGTCTGCCGGGCCGAGCGATCGGCCTCGAAGCGGGCGATATCGTTCGGCGATTTGCCTGCCAATTGCATTCTGACCTGCTCGATAAAGCAGGAAAGCGGCAGATCGGACCCACTGCGAATCCGCATATCCTCGGCCAGTCGGGTAATGAACTCGGGACTATCGACTGTGCGCGAAAGTTTCTGTTCTTTCGAAGCTTCCGTGACTTGTTTCTCTGCTGCCATTACAACCTCCTCCGATTGGAACGAGCATTAGGTCACTTAGGCACTCCTCCCGCCGATTTCAGGGCCCTGGCCGATCATTTTGTGGTGAACGCCCGAAGCGTATCGCGATCTTTAAGGTCGCTTGCCGCGCTTCAGGTCGCTGGTTTTTCGCATGCCGTTATCGCAGGGCCGCCGCTGAGCCCCGCTTCAGGGCCAACGCACTACCGGCGGCAGGGACGACAGGATCGACTCGACATTGCCGCCAGTCTTCAGCCCGAATATTGTACCTCTATCGTACAGCAAATTGAACTCCACATAGCGTCCGCGACGAATTAATTGCTCGTCGCGATCCTCTTCCGTCCATGTTTCGTTGAAATTGGAGCGCACGAGCCGCGGGTAGACCATCGCAAAGGCCCGGCCGACGTCGCGGGTGAAGGCGAAATCCGCGCTCCAGCCGCCGGCTTCTTCCGTCGAATGCAGCCAATCGAAAAAGATGCCGCCGATGCCGCGCGGCTCGTTGCGGTGCTTCAGAAAGAAATATTCGTCGCACCAGTTCTTGTATCGCGGATAGTCGCCGACGGTATGGCGATCGCAGACGATCTGCATGGCGCGGTGGAAGAGTACGCTGTCGGGATCTTCCTGGTTGCGGCGTCGGTCGAGCATCGGTGTCAGGTCGGCGCCGCCGCCGAACCAGTGGCTGGTGGTGACGACCATGCGTGTATTCATATGCACGGCCGGCACGTTCGGATTGACGGGATGAGCAATCAGCGACAGACCGGAAGCCCAGAAACGCGGATCTTCCTCGGCGCCGGGAATCTGGCTGCGGAAGTCGGGGGAAAACTCACCATGGACCGTCGATGTATGGACGCCGACCTTTTCGAAGACGCGGCCTTCCATCATGGACATGCGGCCGCCGCCGCCCTGACCTTTGTCCCGCTGCCAGTCCTTGGCGACGAAGCGGCCGGGCTCCTGATCGGAAAGCGGGCCGGTCAGCTCGGTCTCCAACTGCTCGAACTCGGCGCAGATCGTGTCGCGCAGGCCCTCGAACCAGCTGCGCGCCGCTTCTTTTTTCGCTTCAATATCCTCGGGTAATCCCTTGGGAAGATTGGGTCGTTCCATGCATGCTCTCCGACGGTGCGAGCAGCCGACGGCTCGCGATTCGCACCCTATGTATCGTGATTTTGAATATCAGCAACATTGCGGCGCAGCCAGTGCGGCGGCGGCACAGGAAAATCGACTCGCAAATTTGCCGATGCGGTATTATGTTCCCTCCCGAAGGCGAGGTTTTATCATGAAGATACCCGGACCGCCGCCCCTGGATGGGTTGAGAAACAGAATAATCCGCTACCGGCAGGAACATCCCGCCGGCGGAAAAAGCGAATTCGTTCGCGAGACCTTTTGTCTCAGCCGCCCCGAAGCGCGTGCAAAGGCGCGTGAGTGGTTCGATGAATTCCCGAAAGCCGCATACTGGACCGAAGTCGAAAGCTGGCGTCAGGTCGATGGCGATCGCATCGAATTCACCATGCGACGCTTGCCGTCGGCGGATTGAACCGATCGACGCCGCGGCCTGCACCGATGAAGCCTGCAAACGACGTTTTATCGAACGCCGGTTCAATGCGGTTTGGGTAATCGCGGATCATTCGGCGGGCCGGAGGCTGGCGGCTGAACGCCAGGCAGGCCATCGGCGGAGAATGCCTTTCTGACCGTCTCGATCGTCGCCGTTTGCCTTCCACCTGGAATCGCAGGCGGTGAAACCTCCGTTTCCGGCATCGTCGGCCCGGAGGCGGCATTGCGCTTCCCGGCCCGACGCTCGCCCGCCACCTCCTCGATGACTGGTGAAGCCTTGAGGATTTCCCTGAGCGTGGCCGTCACCGGCAGATGGCCGCGCAAATCGGTGTTGGTGTGATGCCATGCGTGCGGAATGCGGCGATCGGCGTGAATGAACGGTCGCGAATTGATCTCGCCGAACCAGTCCCATTCTCCCATGACATCGACGACATCGGTGAATGCGGGCGGCATGGCGATCCGCGTGCCGATCGTCACGATCCTGGTTTTTCGCGCCAGTTCCGCACCCCGCTCTTCGTTCTGCCTCCACAGGTTATGCAATGCGGCCGAAAGCACGAGGTTGCCCTTGGAATGCCCCGTCAGCAGGCGGAAGGAGAAACGAGGATCGGCAAGAAGCGCCTGCACGGTTCTGGTGTCGAGACTGGTGCGGGCGGCGGTTTCCTCGCGATGCGCCCCGACCTTGGGGCGGCCGGCGAGATCGTCCAGCGTTTCCAGCATCGGCCGCAGGCCCTTCAGATGGCCGAAGAGAAACAATCCGCCGAAGGCTTCGGTGATGGCATCGGCGATACCGTATCCTGAGACGACGACCGCAGCGGGCGCATCGACCGCATCGGCGACATTTCGGGCGAAGGCGGCGGCGCCGAGCGCGGAACCGCCGATGCCGGCGACGGCAAGGGCGCGGGCATCGCCGCCGCCCCGCAGCAAGAATTCATCGATCGTCTCGCAAAGGGTCAGCGAGCCGCGCCCGCTGGGCGGAACGAGCAGGATCGCGCCTTCCGCCGCCAGCGAGTCACTGATGTAGAAAGCCTCCTCGGGCGTGATCGCCTTGACGTCGTAGAACAGCGCATCGAGGGCGAGGTTCCGTTGGCGAAGACCTTCGAGAGCGAGATTGCGGGCAGGGGAACGCTGGAGCCGCTCGGGAAGGCTCAAAGCGCGCGCGAACTGCGTAAGGGAAAGCGTGAATGCCGTCTGGAACATGGGTCACCTCGCCAAGGTTGCCTGCGTTAGAGCATTCATTCCGAGGCAAAGTTTCTCACACTTTTTCCGGCGTGCCAACGCCTATCCGGGTGCGACATTCGGGCCTTGCGCCGGCGGAAGCGACCATTGCGTCCGCCGCAGCGCTTCTCCGCATATCATGGCTGCCGACATGGCGACATTGATGGAGCGCTGGCCCTCCACCATGGGGATCAGAATGCGGCCTTCGGCCCTCTCATGCACATGCTCGGGCACGCCGGCACTCTCGCGGCCGAAAAGAAGGATGTCGTCGCTGCGGAAATCGAAGTCCGTGTAGCGCTGCGCCGCTTTCGTCGAAGCCAGCACCAGTCGCCGCCCGCTTTCCTGCCGCCACGCCTCGAAGCGCTCCCAGTTGACATGCCTTGTCAGGGTAACGGCGGCAAGATAGTCCATGCCGGCGCGCTTCAGGTTGCGGTCGGAAATGTCGAAGCCGGCGGGCTCGATAATATCGACGCCAAGGCCGAGGCAGGCGGCCAGCCGCAGGATCGTGCCGGTGTTGCCGGGAATGTCGGGCTGGTAAAGTGCGATGCGAAGCGTGGTCATGCATTGCACCTAGCGAAATCGCCCTGATTTGTCTCCGGGTTTTCACAGATCCACGGTTTCTGTGATGTCTTCATCAGCAGAATTGAAGGATTCAGCTTCGTTTTGCGGCATATTTTGCTTTTCAAACGACAAAAGGCACGCTAAAAGGCAAGCGCTCTACAACTTGCGAAAGAAGGAGGCTCACATGGATATCTTGTTTGTAATGATGCGCCTCCAAGCCGTGAACCCACGGATGTGACGAGCGCTCTCAGGCGCGTATTCGCAAATACCCCCCTTCTTTAAGTCATTACGCGGCCGGCATGGCCTCGTTGTTTTATCGCCCGGCCACCATATGAGTCTGCGACCTTCAGGCGCAGCGGGTGGCAAAGGGTCGAGCATTTGGAGCATTTCGATGTTTGGCTGGTTTGAACGCCGACTGAATCCATTTCCGAGCGAGGCGCCGGACGTTCCGCCGCGGGGGCTCTTTGCCTTCTGCTGGCACTATTCCAGGCCGGCCGCGCCGTGGCTGGTCGCCATGAGCATTCTTACCATGCTGATCGCGATCGGCGAGGTGGCGCTCTTCCAGTTTCTCGGCGATATCGTCGACTGGCTGACCAAGGCGGACAAGGCGACCTTCCTGCAGACGGAATGGCACAAGTTGTTCTGGATGGGCGCGATGGTGCTCGTCGGCCTGCCGCTTGCGGCAATCCTCGACAGTTTCATCATGCATCAGGTGCTGCTCGGCAACTATCCGATGATCGCGCGCTGGCAGATGCACCGCTTCCTGCTGCGCCACAGCATGACCTTCTTCGCCAACGAGTTCGCGGGCCGCGTCGCCACGAAGGTAATGCAGACCTCGCTTGCCGTGCGCGAAACCGTGATGAAGATCCTCGACGTCTTCGTCTACGTTCTGACCTATTTCCTCTCGATGATCTTCGTCATCGGGGCGGCCGACTGGCGGCTGCTGCTGCCGATCCTGCTGTGGCTCGGCGTCTATGTCGGCATCGTGGCCTATTTCGTGCCGGTGCTGCGCAAGATCGCCGCGCAGCAGGCCGATGCACGCTCGATGATGACGGGCCGCGTGGTCGACAGCTACACCAACATCGCCACGGTGAAGCTGTTCTCGCATGCGGGCCGTGAGGAAACCTATGCCAGGGCCGGCATGGAGGACTTTCTCGACACCGTGCACAAGCAAATGCGCAAGGTGACGCTGTTTCACGCCTCGGTCTATTTCAACAACTGCGCGGCGTTGTTCATCGTCTCGGCTCTGTCGATCTGGTTCTGGCTCAACGGTTCGATCTCGGTCGGTTCCATCGCCATTGCCATCGGCCTTGCCATGCGGGTCAACGGCATGTCGCAGTGGGTGATGTGGGAGGTTTCGGCGCTCTTCGAAAACATCGGCACCGTCTATGACGGCATGGAAATGATGACGAAGCCGCATGACATCGTCGACAAGCCGGCGGCGCCCCCGATCGTCGCCAGGCAGGGGGCGATCCGGTTCGACCATATTCGCTTCCACTATGGCAAGGCCAAGGGCGTGATGGAGGACCTGACCCTCGATATCCGGGCGGGCGAAAAGGTCGGCCTGGTCGGCCGCTCGGGCGCCGGCAAGACGACGCTGATGAACCTGCTGCTGCGCTTCTACGACCTGGAGGGCGGCCGCATCACCATCGATGGCCATGATATCGCAGGCGTGACGCAGGACAGCCTTCGCTCGATGATCGGCGTGGTGACGCAGGACACGTCGCTGCTGCATCGCTCGATCCGCGACAATATCGCCTACGGCCGTCCGGACGCCACCGACGAAGATGTGATCCAGGCGGCCAAGCGTGCCAATGCCTGGGAGTTCATCGAAGGGCTGGTCGACATGCAGGGCCGCGCGGGACTGGACGCACAGGTCGGCGAGCGGGGCGTCAAGCTGTCAGGCGGTCAGCGGCAGCGCATCGCGATCGCCCGCGTCTTCCTGAAGGACGCGCCGATCCTGGTGCTCGACGAGGCGACTTCGGCGCTCGATTCCGAAGTGGAAGCGGCGATCCAGGAAAACCTCTTCGCGCTGATGCACGGCAAGACGGTGATCGCCATCGCGCACCGCCTGTCGACGCTGACCGAGATGGACCGCCTCGTCGTTCTCGACAAGGGCCGGATCGTCGAAATGGGCACGCATCAGGAACTGGCCCAGAACGGCGGCATTTATGCCGAGCTCTGGAGCCGCCAGTCCGGCGGCTTCCTCGCCGACCATGAAGAGGCCGAGGCGGCAGCGGAATGAAAATGAAGGAAGGGGCGGCGAAAGCCGCTCCTTTCGTCTGTGCCGCCGGCAAGCCGGGGGCTCGGGGTTGAATCTAACAAAAATATAACCTTTTCAGTGCGGCCATTTCCTTTGCGCGGCCTGCGAAATTGCCTATATCGCTGGCATGTTCATCCGTTCCGTATTCCGTCTGTTCGAGACCTGGATCGATCCCTATTACCGCAACGGCGATCTGCGGCCGCCGAGGTCCCTCGGCGCCTTCATCTGGTATTATGTCGGCCAGGCCAAGGGACCCTTCCTGGCGATGGCCGCGCTCGGCGGCGCCGTGGCGATGCTCGAGGCCGCCCTGTTCTGGTTCGTCGGCCATCTGGTGGATATCCTCGACAAGGTGAAGCCCGGCGAGGGGTGGAGCGGGCTGCTCGCCGGCCATGGCGGGACGCTTCTCGGCATGGTCTTCGTCGTGCTTGTCGTACGCTTCGTCGTCGTCAGTCTGGGCGCGCTGGTCGAGGAGCAGGTGGTCGTCCCCGGCTTCCTCAACCTCGTGCGCTGGCAGGCATACCGGCATGTGGCAAGACAGTCCGTCGAGTTCTTCCAGAACGATTTTTCCGGGCGCGTCGTGACCAAGGTCTGGTCGGCCGGGCAGGCAACGGGCGACCTCGTCGTGTCGCTGCTGCAGGTGGTCTGGTTCATTATCATCTACGCGGCCTCGACCATCACGCTGGTGGGCGGTCTGGATTGGCGATTGGCGGCGGTGATCGCGGTCTGGATCTGCGTCTTTGCGATGCTCGCCCGCTACTTCGTGCCGCGTATCCGGCGGCACGCGCGCAATGCGGCGGAAGCATCCTCGATGCTGAACGGACGCATGGTCGATGCCTATGCCAATATCCAGACGTTGAAGCTCTTCGGCCGCGAAGAGCAGAACGATCATTATATCCGCAGCGGCTTCGACCGCTTCCAGGCGGCCGTCATGCCGTTTACGCGGCTGCTGACCGGCGTACGCTCGTCGCTGGCGCTGCTGTCGGGCGTCATGATCACAAGCATCGGGGCGCTGGCCGTGCATCTCTGGCTGTCCGGCGAGATTTCGACCGGCGGCGTCGCCTTCACGCTCAGCATGGTACTTCGGCTGAACATGCTGTTCGGCCGCATGATGGCGCAGTTCAACGCCATCATGCGCAATCTCGGCACCATCCAGAATTCGGCGGAGATGATCTCCGAGCCGGTCAGCCTGGTCGACCGGCCCGATGCCGGGAATTTGGTGATCAGCGGCCCGGAAGTTCGTTTCGAGAACGTGACGTTTCACTATGGGCGCGGCGGCGGCATCATCGACGATTTCTCCCTTCGGGTAGCTGCCGGCGAGAAGGTCGGCATCGTCGGGCGGTCCGGTGCGGGCAAGACGACGCTCGTCAACCTGCTGCTGCGCTTCTTCGATGTCGAGGGTGGCCGCATCCTGATCGACGGACAGGATATCGCCGCCGTGCGGCAAGAGTCGCTGCGCGGCGCCATCGGCATGGTGACGCAGGACACCGCGCTTCTCAATCGATCCATCCGCGACAACATTCTCTTCGGTCGCCCCGAAGCGAGCGACGAGCAGATGGTGGAGGCCGCAAGGCAGGCGGAAGCCGACGGTTTCATCGCGACCCTGGAGGATCAGAAGGGGCGCACCGCCTATGCGGCCCATGTCGGCGAGCGCGGCGTCAAGCTTTCGGGCGGCCAGCGGCAGCGCATCGCGATCGCGCGCGTGATGTTGAAGGATGCGCCGATTCTCGTCCTGGACGAGGCGACCTCGGCGCTGGACTCGGAGGCCGAGGCGGCGCTGCAGTCCAACCTCGATACGCTGATGAGGGGCAAGACCGTTCTGGCGATCGCGCACCGGCTCTCGACAATCGCCAAGCTCGACCGGCTGATCGTCATCGACAAGGGCAGGATCATCGAGGAGGGGACGCATGACGCGTTGATCGCGCGTGGCGGCCTTTACTCCGAACTCTGGGCACGCCAGTCCGGCGGCTTCATCGCGGCGGATGCCGACTGACCTTGCTTCCGGGCAAGCAGAAAACCCGCGGGATCATGAGGGCCGCGGCACGCTGAACTCCGTCATCAAGCCGAAATGGTTCGAGCCCATCGCATCGCGGATCTGCTTCACGGATATCAGCCGGACCGGTGCCCGGGCGAAGACGTGATCGATGCTGATGCCGTAGGCTCCTGCCGCGATCGGCCAGGTCGCCGGTTCCGGAAAGGCATGGCGCAGGCCGGTTGCGGCCAGAAAGTCGCGCATGTCCGGAGCGATGACCGAGGCGTTGAAGTCCCCGGCAAGGATCAGCGGCTCCTTGACGTCGTTGAGAATGGGGGCGAGAAGGCCGAGTTCGATCTGGTGAAACGCATCGAAATAAGGCTTGCTCAAATGGGCGGAGGCGAAGCTGACGGGCTGGCCATCGATGTCGATGGTGGCAAGAATGAAGCGATTGTCCCATAGGCTGCCGAGGCTGCGCATGACCTGCGTCTGAAACGGCCTTTTCGACAGCAGCAGCGAATCGCAATCGGTGGTCATCACGCCGCATCCGATGCGATAGGGATAGACCTTGGCAATGCGATCCATCTCGGAGAAAATCGGCCCTGCCTCGAAAATTTCGACGACATCGGCTTTCGAAGCGACGATGAGATCGGCGATACGCGCCCCGTTTTCGAAATTGCTGTCTTCGATGTTGAAGGACAGGAGCTTGATATGGCCGCCGCTCGCCTCGGCCGAGGCGACGAGAGAGGTCGAGGCATATTCCTGAAGCATGAGGATCGAGTGAACGAGGAGCACGATCCCGGCAGCTGTCAGGAACAGCGCATACCAGTGGCGTTTGAAGACGAACGCGGCCACCGCAAGGATGATCGCAAACAGGCTTATGTGGGTTTGCAGGCTTTCGAAAAAGGCCAGCAGCCAGGAATCGGCAACGTAGCGCGCCGCAAGGATACCCAGCGCCAGCGTGGCGAGAACGCATAGAACGCAATAAACGGTGTGTCTCATGAGAAGTTCTCGTGCTTCCTTTTTCGGTGTTTCTGCCGCGCAAGGCAATGACCGCAATCGTCCATAAATCCCAAAGAAAATCCATTCGGTTTTAAGAGGTAAAGGTTCGCGCCTGCGACACGGTGAAATTGCGGCAATTGCAATATTTTCTGCAATGCAGCATTGAAATCACTGTTTATTTTGCTTTGCGGCACAAAAAAATACTATGCGAATCCCGTGCTTTTTCATGCGTTTAACTTTTCGCACCCGCAGCGAGGGAGCCGAAGCTCCGGCCTTGCGACGGAATAGCGCAGTTTTGCCGCGACATTGTGCCCTGTCCCCTTGCCAAGACTGGACATAATTTGCGATCAAGCTTAGAACGCAGCGGGTTACGGAGGAATCTATGGCGGAATTATGATCGCGATGATTCGCCGTTAGTGAGGGGGTGCCGCGGTTTCTGCCGTGGTTTTGCGGAAGAGGATGTGCAGCCTTGAGCGAGCATAGTACGACAAGTGAGTCCACCGGCGAGCCGACTCGTCGCGATTTCCTTTATTTGACGACAGGTATGGCCGGCGCGGTGGGCGCAGTTGCTGTCGCGTGGCCTTTTATCGACCAGATGCGGCCCGATGCATCGACGCTTGCCCTTGCTTCCATCGAGGTCGATATCTCCAGCCTTGAACCTGGCATGTCGCTAACGGTGAAATGGCGCGGCAAGCCGGTCTTCATCCGGAATCGCACGCAAAAGGAAATCGACGATGCCAAGGGCACGCAGCTCTCGGATCTGAAGGATCCGATCGCCCGCAATGCCAATCTTCCGGCTGATACGCAGGCAACCGATCTCGCCCGCTCCGCAGGCGACGGGAAGGAAAACTGGCTCGTGATGATCGGCGTCTGCACGCATCTGGGCTGCATACCGCTCGGTCAGGCGGGGGAATATGGCGGGTGGTTCTGTCCCTGCCACGGTTCGGTCTATGACACTGCCGGTCGCATCCGCCATGGGCCTGCGCCGCAGAACCTCTTCATACCGCAATATGCGTTCACGTCGGAAAAGAAGATCAAGGTCGGTTGAGGGGGAGCTGAATCATGAGTGGTCATTCGTCTTACGAGCCATCGACGGGGCTCGAAAAATGGGTCGACGCGCGGCTTCCGCTGCCGCGTATGGTCTATGATAGTTTCATTGCATATCCGGTTCCTCGCAACCTGAACTATGCCTATACGTTCGGCGCCATGCTGGCGGTCATGCTGGTTCTGCAGATCCTGACCGGTGTCGTGCTGGCCATGCATTATGCGGCCAATACGGCGATCGCCTTCAATTCGGTCGAAAAGATCGTTCGCGACGTCAATCACGGCTGGCTGCTGCGCTACATGCATGCCAACGGCGCGTCTTTCTTCTTCGTCGCCGTTTATCTGCATATCGCCCGCGGGCTTTATTACGGCTCGTACAAGGCACCGCGCGAAATCCTCTGGATCCTCGGCGTGATCATCTACCTCCTGATGATGGCGACCGCCTTCATGGGCTACGTTCTGCCCTGGGGCCAGATGTCCTTCTGGGGTGCGACCGTCATCACCGGCTTCTTCTCGGCCTTCCCATGGGTCGGCGACTGGATCCAGACCTTCCTGCTCGGCGGCTTCGCCGTCGACGATCCGACGCTCAACCGTTTCTTCTCGCTGCACTACCTGCTGCCGTTCATGATCGCGGGTGTCGTTATCCTGCACATCTGGGCGCTGCATGTGACCGGCCAGACGAACCCGACGGGCGTCGAGGTCAAGCTGAAGACGGATACCGTGGCCTTCACGCCCTATGCGACGCTGAAGGATGCGCTCGGCGTTTCCATTTTCTTGCTGGTATTCGCCTATTTCGTCTTCTACCTGCCGAACTTCCTCGGCCACGCCGACAACTACATCGCGGCCAATCCGCTGAAGACGCCGGCCCACATCGTTCCGGAATGGTACTTCCTGCCGTTCTACGCGATGCTGCGCTCGATCACCTTCAACATCGGGCCGATCGATTCCAAGCTTGGCGGCGTTCTGACGATGTTCGGCGCGATCATCGTGCTGTTCTTCCTGCCGTGGCTCGATACGTCGAAGGTTCGTTCGGCGGTCTATCGCCCGTGGTACAAGCTGTTCTTCTGGCTGTTCGTTGCCGACGCCGTCCTGCTCGGCTGGCTGGGCTCGCAGCCCGCGGAAGGCATCTACACCACGGCTGCGCAGTTCGCGACGCTGTTCTACTTCCTGTTCTTCCTCGTCATCATGCCGGTGCTCGGCATCGTCGAGACACCGAGGCGCATTCCAAATTCGATTACGGAAGCGGTTCTTGAAAAACAGGGCGGTAAAGCTGCCGCTCCGGTTCAAGCATAACCGGCGATAGAGGAAGAAAACGATGAAAAAACTTGTTGTCGGCCTTCTGTCGCTTGCGCTCATCGGCGGGCTCTCGACTGCCGCCGTCATTGCGGCGGAAACGAAGCCTGCCGCAGAGAGCGAAACGCCGCACTATCCGCTGAAGGAGCCGCGCGAGCAGCATTGGTCCTTCTCCGGCCCGTTCGGCTATTATGACAAGGCTCAGCTGCAGCGTGGCCTCAAGGTCTATACGGAAGTCTGTTCCGCCTGCCACTCGATGAAGCTGGTGGCGTATCGCACGCTGGAAGACCTCGGCTATACGGAAGCCCAGGTAAAGGCCTTTGCCGCCAATTACGAAGTGCAGGACGGACCGAACCCCCAGGGTGAGATGTTCACCCGCAAGGCGCTTCCGTCGGATCATTTCAACTCGCCGTTCCCGAACGACGAAGCCGCGGCAGCCTCGAATAACGGGGCGGTGCCGCCGGACATGTCGCTGCTTGCCAAGGCGCGCGAAATCGAGCGCGGCTTCCCGCAGTTCATCTTCGATATCTTCACGCAGTATCAGGAAGGCGGTCCGGATTACATCTACTCGCTGCTGACCGGCTACGAAGACCCGCCGGCCGGCTTCACGGTGCCGCAGAACTCGCATTACAATCCTTATTTTGATGCGGCTGCGACCTTTGCGATGCCGAAACCGCTCTCCGACGGCCAGGTGACCTATGACGACGGCTCGCCGCAGACTGTCGATCAATATGCGCGCGACGTGGCCGCGTTCCTGATGTGGACCTCCGAACCGCATCTGGAGGATCGCAAGCACCTCGGCTTCATGGTCATGGTGTTCCTGCTGATCTTCTCTATCCTGATCTATCTCACCAAGCGTTCCGTTTATGCCAAGGCCGGCGCTCACTGAGCAGTGCAACGATTAAGCGAAAAGGCGGCCCTTCGAGGCCGCCTTTTTTGTTGGTATAGCGCCCCGGTCTTGGTAGGGTGCGGCCGGCCCCATCATAGCCTGAGAGTACAGATTTCATGAACACTATCGCTTCGGAGCTCGCCGCCAGCATCCGTTCCATTCCGGACTATCCCAAGCCCGGGATCATCTTCCGCGACATCACGACGATGCTCGGCGACGCCAGGGCGTTTCGTCGCGCCATCGATGCGCTGGTACAGCCTTATGCCGGCACCAAGATCGACAAGGTCGCGGGAATGGAAGCGCGCGGCTTCATTCTGGGGGGTGCGGTGGCGCACCAACTATCGTCAGGTTTCGTGCCGATCCGCAAGAAGGGCAAACTCCCGCACGATATCGTTCGCATCGCCTATAGCCTGGAATACGGCGTCGACGAGATGGAAATGCATCGCGATGCCGTCAATCCCGGCGAAAGGGTTATCCTTGTGGACGATCTGATCGCAACAGGCGGCACCGCCGTCGGTGCGACGAAGCTTCTGCGCCAGATCGGCGCCGAAGTCGTGGCGGCATGCTTCGTCATCGACCTGCCGGACCTCGGCGGCCGCAAGAAGCTCGAAGAGCTTGACGTACCGGTTCATACGCTCGTGGAATTTGCCGGTCACTGATCGATTTCAGAAGGTCGGCGGAGCCGTCGGGGACGGCTCCCCGGGTCGCTATTCAAAGGCCAGCACGGTGCTTTCGAAGCGCAAGGCCGGCGTGCCGTGCTGGTTCGTTCCGTCGCAGGCGAGCGTATAGAGCGTCCGGCCGGGGCGCGAGGCCAGCGGACGGCTGCCGAGAATGGCGACGCCATAGGTGATGGTGTCGCCGGCAAAGACCGGCCGCAGCCATTGCAGGTTCCTGAAACCCGGCGAGGGGCCGAGGTTGGGCGGTGTCTTGCCCTCGGCGATCAGCCGCGCCGTCTCGGACTTCCAGTAGTCCACGAAACTGCGCATCCACATCGAGCAGCTGTGCCAGCCCGAGGCGCAGAGCCCGCCGAACAGCGATTGCTTGGCCGCTTCCGCATCCATGTGGAAGACCTGAGGATCGAAGCGCGATGCGAAATGGATGATGTTTTCCGGTGTGAACGTGTGGCTGCCGATCTCGACGCGCTCGCCGATGGCATAGAGTTCGCTCATCTTCATGCCGATACCTCCGCGCCAGCGCGCAACCGGATCATCGTGGCGTTTTCCCCGAGGCAAACGAGCTCGCCGCGCTGGTTCTCGATTTCATGGCGGAACTTGACGATGCCGATGCCCGGACGGGAGCGCATGGGGCGGGCCTCGATCACGATGGATCGGCCGGACAGGGTATCCCCGGCCAGAACGGGCCTCTTCCACTCCATGAAGTCGATGCCGGGAGCGCCTTGCGCATCGGTGGCAAGGAGGTAGGAATCGCACATCATGCGCATGAACATAGACGAGGTGTGCCAGCCGGAAGCGGCGAGGCCGCCGAGGATGCTGGCGTGGCCCGCTTCCTCGTCCAGATGCATCGGCTGCGGATCGAATTCGCTGGCAAACTCGATGATTTCCGCCGCCGTCACATGTTTGGGGCCGAGCGGAAATTCGCGCCCCGGTTGGAAGTCTTCATAGACGAGTTTCGTCATATCCTCTGTCGTCCTCCACATCTTGCCCATGGGCAATCGCATGGGCCGTGGTGGTGGTGCAAGTATTTTCATCGGCGCGGATCGCGGCGGGAGGCGATTGCATGGCGAGGTCCGGCAGCCCTTGATTGTGGCGCGGCAATATGATGAGGCTAGGCAGTGGCGAGATGAAACGAGGGCGGGAATGAGCGGACTCAAAGTCGCACTGGAAGAAGCGGTCGGCGAGGGGATCATCTCCTCCGGACAGGCCGAGCGGTTGCTGCCCTACCTGACAGGGAAGAACATCGGTGCGCTATCGGCGGGGCAGGGTTTCTCAGAGCCTCCCTCGCCTGATGACTCCAACCCGCTGGAAGATACGGAGGCGCCACGTTTCGTACGCGGCTTCCACGACGTACTCATCACCATCGGCATCGTCGTTCTGCTCATCGGGTTATGGGGGCTGGCGAACCGCTACGTATCGCTGCTGGCAATCGTCGTCCTGGCCGAAATTCTGGTGCGCCGCCAAAGGCTGGCGCTTCCGGCCGTCGTTTTGACCGTTGCGCTCGTGTTCTGGCTTTTCCATACGGCGATAAGTTATGTCGGCTCGACGCCGGCACTGGTCGATAATTTCACCATCGCCGCGATTGTGGTCGCGGTCCCGTTCCCGCCGTTGCTGGCCTTGTTCTATTGGCGCTATCGCGTGCCGTTGGCGCTGGCGCTTTTTCTGTTTTCCCTGTTCGGGCTGTTCCTTGCCGCGGTCTTCTATGTCGCAGGCACGGTGACGGGGTCTTCGAATGTGCCGGTGGACTATCCGATCCAGACGCTCATGATTTTGCTGGTGACTGCGCTCGGCAGTTTCGCACTGGCGATGCGCTTCGACCTCAGCGACCCGAGCAGGGTCACGCGCCGTTCCGACGTGGCATTCTGGCTGCATCTGGCAACTGCGCCGGCGCTGCTGTATTCGACCGTCCTGCTGGCCCTGCGCCTGGAGCTTGCCAGCGGCGGCACCGTCTTCACCAACCTCACCGACGCCCTTTTCGGCGGTTATATGCAGGCGGTGACGGTTTTGGCGGCGGTGCTGGTCATGATGCTGATCGGGCTTGTGATCGATCGCCGCGCTTTCGTGACCGCCGGGCTCGTGTCGCTCGGCCTCGCGACCGCGGCCATTCTTCGGCACAACAATGCCGGGCTCGACAAGGTCGGCTTCCTTGTTTTGATGATTGTCGGGCTGGTGGTGCTTGTCATCGGCATCGGCTGGGCCGATCTGCGCCGCATCATCGTGCGGCGGTTGCCTGCCGGGATGCAGGCGAGATTGCCGGCGCTCAGATAGAGCTTTTCCGCTTTTCCCCGAACGGCGAAAAACGCTCTATCCCTTTGTTTTACGCAATTCCGGATGGAAAACCGCCATGCACTTTTCCTGGAACTGCACTACGCGCCGGCAGCCGAAAGGCGATCAGGTGTTGAAGCGGAAATGGATGACGTCGCCGTCCTGGACGACATATTCCTTGCCTTCGTCGCGGGCCTTGCCGGCTTCCTTGGCACCGGTCTCGCCGTTGTAGGCGATGTAGTCGTCATAGGCGATGGTATTGGCGCGGATGAAGCCACGCTCGAAATCCGAATGGATGACGCCGGCGGCCTGCGGCGCCTTCGTGCCCTGTTCGATCGTCCAGGCGCGCGTTTCCTTCGGACCTACGGTGAAGTAGGTGATGAGGTGCAGGAGCTTGTAGCCGGCGCGGATCAGACGGTCGAGGCCGGCTTCGTCGAGGCCGAGCGCGGAGAGGAATTCCTTTGCCTCCTCATCGGGCAGCTGCGCCACTTCCGCCTCGATGGCGGCGGAGATGATGACGACCTCCGAATTCTGCTCCTTGGCCATGGCGGCGACGGCTGCCGTGTGCTCGTTGCCGGTGGCGGCATCGCCCTCGGCGACATTGCAGACATAGAGCACGGGGTGCGAGGTCAAAAGGTTCAGGCTCTTGAGGATGCGAACTTCCTCGGCATCCAGCTTCGACAGCAGCGTGCGGACCGGCTTGCCATCCTGAAGCAGCTTCAGCGAGGCTTCCATGATCGGCAGTATCGCCATGGATTCCTTTTCCTTGCCGGTGGCGCGCTTGCGCGTCTGCTCCGTGCGCCGCTCGAGGCTTTCAAGATCGGCGAGCATCAGCTCGGTCTCGATCGTCTCGGCATCGGCGGCCGGGTTGATGCGGCCCTCGACATGGGTGATGTCGCTGTCTTCGAAGCAGCGCAGCACATGCACGATGGCATCGACCTCGCGAATATTGGCAAGGAACTGGTTGCCCAGGCCTTCACCCTTCGACGCGCCGCGCACGAGACCGGCGATATCGACGAAGGAGATGCGCGTCGGGATCAGTTCCTTCGACTTGGCGATGTCGGCAAGCTTGCGCATGCGCGGATCGGGAACCGCGACTTCGCCCGTGTTCGGCTCGATCGTGCAGAAAGGATAGTTCGCCGCCTGCGCCGCCGCCGTCTTCGTCAGCGCATTGAACAGAGTGGACTTGCCGACATTCGGCAGTCCGACGATACCGCATTTGAAACCCATGGCACCTTGTCCATATCTTGAAAATCTTTGCTGTGCCTATGGGGGAAGGGCCGTTGCGGGTCAAGTGTTGCGCAAGCAAAGAGCCGCTTTTCTGCCGAAACGAACGGCCGGGAGAGGGCCGCGCCGCGTTATTCGCCCGACATCGCCATCCTTGAAGGATGTGGTGCGCTGCACTATAATCTTGTCATCAGCCAAAAGCCCTTTTCCTGTCGTCAACGGTGATGCCGATGAGTGACAATGATGTTGTCCTGAAACCAAAGCCTAAAACGAAGCCGAAGGTCGAAAGACCGAAGCTCTACAAAATCATTCTCGTGAACGACGATTATACGCCACGGGAATTCGTCATCATGGTGCTGAAGGCCGTCTTCCGCATGAGCGAGGAGGCCGGCTACCGTGTCATGATGACCGCGCACAAGCTCGGAACCTGCGTGGTGATGGTTTGCGCGCGGGATATCGCCGAGACGAAGGCCCAGGAGGCCGTCGATCTTGCCAAGAGCGCCGGCTTCCCGCTGATGTTCACGACCGAGCCGGAAGAATAGGAACGGTCGCCATCGGTCTGGCTGTCGCGGGGCGGCGGATCTGGAAGCCTGTCTTGTCCTGCGTGAACCCGCAATCGGCATAGAAGCGCAGCGTTGCCGGGTCCTTCGAGCTGGTCAGCAGCATGACCTTGTAGCAGTTCTTTTCCCAGGCGGCCGCGACAGCCTTTCGCATGACCGTGCCGGCAAGGCCGCGTAGGCGGTAATCGGCATGTGTCACGACATTCTCGATCAAGGCGTAGGGCGCGCCGCCGCGCGTGAGGTTGGGAATGACGACCAGGGTGGCGGAAGAAATGGCCTGCGGGCCGGCGAAGGCGGCAAAGATCGTCATGCCGGGATGGGCGAGGATTTCCGCAAAGCGGCTTTCCGCAAGCTGCGGTTCCAGCAAGGGGTCTTCGGCATTCAGATGACGGTAAAGAGCAAGCAGCGTCGCCAGATCCGCATTTTCGACCGGACGGAGTACCATGTCGGCGGTGCTTCCGGCTGCTGCTTGCGTCATGTCAATTGTCCTTCTTGCCGAACATCCTCTTCAGCATCTCCGCCATTGGCCCGGTTTCCGGGATCTTCGGCTGGCTGTGATTGCGCGCCTGATGGATATGCGATTTGGCCGGCGCCTTTTTTTCAGGCTTCGGTGCGTCTTCTTCCGCCTTGCCGCCCAGCGCGAGCGCGATCTTGTTCATCAATTGCGAATCCTCGCCGCGCACCAGCATGTCGGCGTTGTCGGCGAGCGCGTCGAACAATGGTTCGAGCCAGCTCCGGTCCACCTTGGCGAAATCGCCGAGAACGTGATTGTGCACGAGCTCCTTGGCGCCGGGATGACCGATGCCGAGGCGCAGGCGGCGATATTCCTTGCCGCAATGGGCGTCGATAGACTTGATGCCGTTATGGCCGCCGTGACCGCCGCCGGTCTTCAGCCGCGCCTTGCCGGCCGGCAGGTCGAGTTCGTCGTAGATCACCACGAGGTCGGACGGCTGGAGCTTATAGAAGCGCATGGCCTCGCCGACGGCTTCGCCCGAGAGATTCATGAAAGTCTGCGGCTTGATGAGCAGCACCTTCCGGCCGCCGAGCTCGCCTTCGGCAATCTCCGCCTTGAACTTCTTCGCCCATGGCGAAAAGTTGTGGCGGCGATGGATCGCGTCCACGGCCATGAAGCCGATATTGTGGCGGTTGCCCTGATATTTGGCGCCCGGATTGCCGAGGCCCGCGATGAGAAGCATGCGCTTCACCCCTTGGAAAATACCGATGCCCTTCACGACAGGGATTTGGCGGCAAAGTCAAGGCGGGAGGCGCTCAGTCGCCAAGGTGCAGGCCGTACTTCAGGAAAATCTGCTTTTGCGTTCCGTCGGCGATGAGCGCATCGAGCGCCGTCTGCATCTTGTTCAGAAGGCCGGCGGGGAAATCTTTCTGGCAGGCGATGCCCATGGGTTGCTGGGAAAGCACGGTCACTTTCTCCACGGGATTACCGTCCTTCCTCAGCCTGTCGAAATAGAATTCCGAGATCGGCATCAAATCGATGCGATCGCTCATCAGCTTTTTGAGTGTCGCCCTGAAGTCGCTGCCCACATCGATGCGGGGGAAATCGTTCCGGCGCAATATCGTTTCGGTATAATCCTCCCGCCAGGTGCCGACGAGGTATTTCCTGGCGTCGTCGATGGTCGTGGCGGCAACCATCGAGTCGCTATGTTTGATGAGAATGCTGCGATCGATGAGCAGCGGCTGCACCCATTTGAACAGCGCGTCGCGTCGCTCGTCATGTGCCGTGGCGAAGACGCAGGTCATGGGTTCGGTCAACGCCTGGGTGTAGGCCCGGGCCCAGGGCATGATGGTGATCGTATAGTCGACCCCGATGTCGGCCATCACCTTGCGTATCTGGTCGGTGGTTGCTCCGACGGCCGTCTTGCCGTCGCGATAATTGAAGGGCGGATATTCCTCGGTGGTGAAGTGGACGGTATCGGCAAGGGCCGGAGAGAGAAGAAAGAGCGAAAACAGGCTGGTTGCGATTGCGAGCAACGGCTTTCGCATGCGGGTCCTCATTCGCTATGACGCCTGCGCTATGGGGGAGGGGTGGTCCTGCTGCAGGCCGGTCAGCGTCTGCAGCAGATTGTCCGGATGCAGCGGTCGATAGAACAGGTAGCCTTGGCCATAGTCGATGCCCATGGTGCGCAGGGTGGCGCATTCCTCTTCGGTCTCCACGCCTTCCGCTATGACCGTGCAGCTCATCTTGTGCGACAAGGTGGTGATGCTTTCGACCAGCATGCGGCTCTTGGCACTGACGTCGGAGGCTGTATCGTTGATCGCGCGGATGAAGGACTGATCGATCTTGATGATGTCGACCGGGAAGCGGTTGATGTAGCTCAGCGACGAATAGCCGGTGCCGAAATCGTCGAGCGCGATGCGGCAGCCATAGCGGCAGATCTCGTTGATGACCATGCGCGTTTCCGGATTGTCGTCCATCAGCACGGCTTCGGTGATTTCGACCACGATGCGCCGTGGAGAAATATCGTGGTGCGAAAGCACGGCCGCGATGCGCATCGGCAGATCCGGCTCGAATTGCAGCGGCGAGAAATTGATGGCGAGATACGTGTCCTGCATGCCGTCGAGACGCGACATGCGCGCGAAGCTGGCGATCGCCTTTTCCATGATACGGTTGCCGATGCGCACGATGGAGCCCGTCTCTTCCGCGACGTCGATGATGCGGGCGGGGGGAAGGACGCCCTTCTGCGGATGATGCAGGCGCATGAGCGCCTCGAAGCCGGCGATCGAGCGGTCATCCATATTCACGACGGGTTGCAGATGGGCCTCGAACCAGTCCTCGCTGAGGCCCGCTTCGATGTGGTTCTCCAATTCGGCACGGCGGCGGGAGTCGTCCAGCATGCCGTTATCAAAGATCCGGGCGCCGTTCTTGCCATCGCGCTTCCTGGCATACATGGCGATATCGGATTTCAGCAGCAGTTCAGCCGCGTTGGCGGCATGCCGAGGATAGACGGCGATGCCGATGCTGGCGCTGAGACGGGCATCGCCCTCGAACGGCGTTTCGAAGAGCTCGGCGATACGGGCAGCCATGTCCATGGCCCTCGCCTCTGCGTCTTCCGCCAACAGCAGGATCGCGAATTCGTCGCCGCCGAGGCGCGCAGCGATGTCGCCCGACTTCAGGCACTTCTGCAGCCGGGATACCAGCTCGCGCAGGGCGGCGTCGCCGGCGGCATGTCCCATATTGTCGTTGATCCACTTGAAGCGGTCGAGATCGATGAAGAGGCAGGCAAGCTCGCGTCTGCGCAGATCGGCTTCGTTGATCTTGGCGTCCAGTGCCGTCTCGAAGCCCTGGCGGTTGAGGAGCCCGGTCAGGTGATCGGTGATTGCCTGGCGCAGGTTGCGGTCTTCGGACTGCTTGAGTTCGGTGACGTCGGTCATTACCGAAAGCGAAGGACCGTCCTGGATCGCGGTCGTCTCGAGGATCAGGATATCCATGACGCGTCCGTCCTTGCAAAGGAATTTCACGGTCACGGCGAGACGCGCGGCGCTGCCGCGATTGCCGGTCTTGCGCTCGACATAGCAGGCTCGCGACTCCGGCAGGACGAGGCTTGCGAACTCCCGACCGATCACCTCGGAGCGATCATAGCCCGTGGCGGCAAGCCAATAATCGCTGACGGCGGCGATGCAATCGTCCTTATCGAGGGAAAAAAGCATGGCGGGCGTCAGATTGTAGGTATCGGTCGCCCGGCGATGTGCAAGCTTCAGTTCGTTTTCCTCGCGCTGGAGCTTGCTCTGCATATCGTTGAAGCTGCTGGCAAGCCGTCCCATTTCGTCGTTCGACTGCCAGTCGACATGGTGGCGCGAGCCCAGCCGCCGCGTGGCTTCGATGGCATGCGTCAGCCGCATCAACGGCTGGATCACGAAGATGCGGTTGCCGATCAACGCCGCGCCGAAGACCGTCAGCACGGCAAAGATGAAGATGGAGATGAAGACGATCTCCTCGTTCTTCAGGCCGTCGAAGAGACCGAGCTGGGGATAGTAGACCGTAATGTTGCCGAGCGTTTTTGCTCCGTCCACGCCATTGTAGACGATCGGCCGGGAAATGGACTCCAGACTGCCCTTGTAGGATCTCGGGATGGTCGATTGCGTGACGTCCAGCTGACCGGAAAGGTCACGGACGTTGACCCTGACGACCGCGCCCTCGGCAACCGTCGTCGCGCTGATCTGGGTGACGCTGTCCTCGTCCAGATCCCATAAGGGTTTCGCCAGTGCCTGTGCATTGGCGACGAGCAGAACGGTTATGTGATCCTTGATTTCCTTTTCGGCGCGTTCGGACGACAGGAAAAGGAAAAGGATGAAGAGCGGCGCTACGAAAACCAGCAGCGCACCGCAGACGATCGCGAAAAACCTGTTTTCGACCGAATGGCTCATTATCCTGTCAGCTCCCCAGTCACAGGCTAACGGATATGGGGGCGCCGTTTCCTACAACTCTTTCGCGCAGGTTTTCATGAATCTGTTAAATGTTGCTGAAATTCTGGGGTTAATGGAAATCAATCAAAGTATAGATTCGAAGTGGTTTTTATTTTTACTTTCTCTAATATTTCTCGCATGACGTGAAAAAACCCGCCGTCCCCGAAGGGAGGCGGGTTCGAATGCTTCATGCGGAAGAAACCGATCAGGCGCTGGCTTCTTCGCCGCCTTCTGCTTCTTCTGAAAGGCCGGCTGCCGGAGCAACGATCGTTGCGATCGTGAAGTCACGGTCGGCGATGACCGGAGTGACGTTCTTCGGCAGCTTGACGGCCGAGATGTGAACGCTGTCGCCGCTCTTCAGGCCGGTCAGGTCGACGGTGAAGAATTCCGGGATGGCATCGGCCGGGCAATGAACTTCGACTTCGTGACGAACGATGTTCAGCACGCCGCCAGCCTTGAGGCCCGGGGACTTTTCATGGTTCTCGAAGTGCACCGGAATTTCGACGGTGACTGCGGTGTTGCCGGAAACGCGCAGGAAGTCGACGTGGACCGTGAAGTCACGGACCGGGTCGAGCTGGTAGTCCTTCGGCAGAACCTTGATCTTCTTGCCGCCGACGTCGATCGTTGCGATCGTCGTGAGGAAGCCGCCGGCGTGGATGCGCTTCGTCACCTCATTGGTGTTGATAGCGATGGAAATGGGGGCCTGCTTGTCACCATAGATGACAGCGGGGATCAAACCGTTGCGGCGAAGTTCACGGGCGGACCCCTTACCAACCCGTTCGCGCGCCTCGGCCTTGAGCTCGTAGCTTTCGTGGCTCATGGCTATTCCTTTCGAGGTTATTTGGAGAGTTCATCCGGTCGACCATCCGTCGCGACGGCTGAACTGGAGGAGGGCGTGCCCTGCCTCATCCGCGTTGCCTCCAAGGGTGTCTACGCGGACGCGTGGCGTATAGTACAAAGCGGCCCAAGGTGCAAGCACCCACGGAATCAGACGCGTTGTGATGACAATGCAACTACAGCGAACAAGCCTGCGATGCCATGTCTATCAACAGCTTGACATATATCCTCGGCCCATCAACAGTCGACTCCAATCGATCAGCGTCAGAAGGAGAGATCGGGCATGCGCTCCAGGATTATCGCCGCCGCGGTTTTTTCCATGGGTCTTGCCGGCGCGTCGCAGGCAGCTGACATCACTGAGCAAGGCGCCAGGGAACTCCACGATATTCTGACCCATTCGCTTTCGCACGATCTAGCCCACAGCGATTTCGTGACCGTCAAGCCGACGGGCGACCAGTATGAGATCACCTACGATCTCGCCAAGTTTTTCGACAAGATCAATTCCAGCGGGTTTTCGGTGACGGGCTTCAAGCCGCTCACTCTCTTCGCGCAGCCGGTGGAGCAGGAAAAGTGGCATCTGACGGGCGACAACAGCCTCGATATCGCCGTGCATTCGCCCACCTCCGATATTGGCTATTCGATCGCCTCCAGTTCTTTCGACGGCATTTTCGATCCGGCTATCGAAATGATGCGGTCGATGGGCATCAAGAGCAGCGGCGTGAAATTCTCCAGCGCCGGCAGCGGCCCGAAGAGCGGGCGGAAGATCGATGCAACGATCGACAGCGCCTCTTTTGCCCATAGGATCACCGACAGCAGCGAGGCGGGCAAGGTCGATCTGCAGTTGCAGGGTACGCTGCAAGGCCTGAGCGAGCAAGTTACCGTGCGGCCGGATGCTTCGCCCATCACCTTCCGCGCCGACAGCGTCGATACGAATGTGACGGCGACCAGCTTGCCGGTGAAGGAACTGCGGGAGCTCATTCGTTTCTTCGTTCAGCACGTCAAGGCCAAGCAGCTTTCGCAAAGCGGCAGCGAGAAGTTCGAGCAGCTGGTGCATCGTGCGCTGCCGGTTTTCGGGTCGCTCGGCAAGACAGTGACCCTGAACAATGCCTCTTTGGGCACGGACAAGGGGAAGGTCGGTATCAAGCGCATCGATTACAGCTTCAAGATGGATGGGCTGACCAAGGCGTCCAACGTCAATCTGGAGCTGCGGGCGGAGCAGTTCACGCCCGATGCCGATCTCGTTCCGGCTGCCTATTCGGCCTTCCTGCCGTCGGCGCTGGACGTGCAGCTTGGCGTGCCCAACATCAATTTCGCCGGCCTCATCGACACCGCGCTCGATTCGATTGCCGCGCGGGCAACGCCGGTTTCCGGCGAGGCTTTGAAGCGGACGATGTTTCCGAGCGGTTACGGAACGCTGGAATTCCCGAAGATCAGCGCCGTCTCGGGCGTTTACGATGTGGAGATTTCCGGCGAGCTGAAGGGCTCGACGAAGCCGCATTCCGGCCTTTCGCTGCAGGCAACGATCCTGGCGCGCGATTTCGACAAGACGGTCGCCGCCATTCAGGAGGCCGCCAAGTCGGAGCCGCGATTGAACAACGTTTCCTTTGGCCTGCTGGCTGCCAAGGGTTTTGCCAAGACCGATCCCGACGGTCGCCTGCGCTGGGACATCACGATGGATGAAGACCGGACGGTGACGGTCAACGGACAAGTGATGAAGAAGCCTTGAGTTTCGGGGGCAAGCCCATGTATCAGGGCGAGGATAAAGTTCCATTCGAGAGGCCGGTTCGGCTTTTCCGAATTTCCACATTTCTTTTCCATCATATTTGGGGGTGAATTATGCGTTTCAAAGCGGTTGCTGCAGCAGCTGTCGTTGCTGCCGGCGTGGTCGGCAGTGCGCAGGCGGCAGACGTCAGCGAGCAGGGTGCCAAGGATCTGTACGGCAACCTGACCTATTTTCTGCCTGACGATATCGCCAAGAGCGGTGCAATCTCGGTCAAGCCGGTCAGCACGCATTACGAGATTACCTACGATCTGCAGAAGCTGCTGGACAAGCTGAATGCGAGCGGCTTCGACATCAGCGGCCTCAAGCCAGTGATGATGCTGGCGACGCCGGTGGATGGCGGCCTTTGGAATATCGAAGGCAGCAATGCCCTCGATGTGACGGCACGCTCCAAGCCGGGCAGCGGTCCCGACACCGAATTCCGCTATGCGCTGTCGTCTTCGACCTTCAAGGGCGTTTTCGATCCGGCGCTGCACTATCTGCGCTCGATGGATATGAAGGGGCAGGGCATCGCCTTCGCGACCAAGGCCACGGATGAGAACGGTGGCGTCCAGAAGAACGACGCGACAGCCGAAAGCATCGGCTACACCCTGACTTCCGCCGATAGCGGCGAGCCTGGCAGGCTCGACATCAAGATGAACGGCAGTCTGCAATCGCTCTACGACAAGATTTCGTCCGGCGACGCGACGCTCGGCGAAATCAAGGTCGCGGCAATCGATTTCAATTTGGGCGCGACGAAGTTGCCTTTGAAGGCGGTGAATTCGCTGCTGCAGTTCGTCTCCGAGCACAAGGATGAAAAGACGCTTTCGGATGCCGACAGCCAGGCGCTAAAGACGATGCTGGTGGATGCCATGCCGATCGTCGGCTCCTTCGATGAATCGGTTGCCATAAAGGATCTCGCGGTCACGACGCCTTTCGGCAATGGCGGGCTGCAGTCGTTGGGCTACTTCTTCAAGATGGCGGGTCCGGCCAGCGCCATGAATGCCGATTTCGGTTTGAATGCCGAGAAGCTCACCCTGGCCACGGGCCTGGTTCCCGAAGACTATATCGCCTTCATTCCCGATACGGCGGATGTGCAGGTGCAGGTGCCGAACCTGAACTTCTCCGCCATGATGGATGTCCTGAAGGAGACCGACTTCAAGAAGCCGGACAGCAACACGGCCGTAGACGCGAAACTGCAGCAGGCCATGTTCCCCGACGGCACTGTGACCATCAATTTCCCCAGGATCAGCGCCGCCTCGGGGCTCTACGATGTCGAAGCGTCCGGCAGCATGCGCGGCTGGCTGAACGAAAAGGATCGTGTCTCCATGAAGATGACGGTTCTCGCCCGCGATCTGGACAAGACGATTGCAGCCATCCAGGAGGCGGCGAAGACGAAGACCGATCTTTCGCAGCTCTCCTTCGGCCTCATGATGGCCAAGGGCTTTGCCAAGACGGATGCCGATGGACGTTCGCGCTGGGATATCGATCTTTCCGACGACGGTCATGTTTCGGTCAACGGCCAGGTCATGAAGTAAGCGGCTCCGAAGCCAGAATGCGACCATGTTTGTCCTGAAGCCGCTGGGCCAGCGCTCGATCTCTCTGCTATGGGCCGGCCAGGTGCTGGCGGCTACAGGCTCCGAATTCTACATGGTCGCAGTCGTCTGGATTGCGGCGGATTTCATCGGCAGCGATGCGGGATATGTCTCCGCGCTGCAATCCGGGGCGTTGCTGTTCGGCAGCCTTTTCGGCGGCATCGTCACCGATCGCTGGCGGCATAGCGTCACCATGATCGCGGCCGATCTCGTACGCGCGGCGCTGCTGCTGATGCTGTCGTTTGCCGGCCTCCTGCATCTGATGAGCCTGCCCCTGCTGATGACGCTTGCCGGATGCATCGCATTGCTCACATCCGCATTCGACCCATCGCTGCAGGCAACGCTGCCGGCGATCGCCGTCGACCCCGAGGTCCGGCACGCCACCAACGGCCTGTTCGATGCAACCCGCCGCATGGCGCGCATTCTCGGACCGAGCCTGATCGCGCTTGTGAACGGGTTTCTGCCGAAGTCGCAATTCTTTACCGTGACGGCGGCGACTTTCCTGCTTTCGGCGCTCGCCGTCTGGCTGGCGGTGGCAAAGCTTCCCGCAGTGCCGCGACGGCGTGATTTTTCAGGAATGGCCGCCGTCCTGGATGGCGTTCTTGGTGGCTGGCGCGCGGCGCGGGGGCACGCGGCGATCCTCTACGGCATGTTTACCAATCTGATGGGAAACATCGCCTGGGCGATGGGAATCCTGCTCGGGATGATCCTGCACCTGCGCGAAACCAGTGCCGATCCGCTGACCGACTACAGCCTGATGATGACGGCCTATGGCGTCGGCAACCTGACGACCAATCTGATCCTCAGCAGTGTCAAGCCGCGCCGGCCGGTCGTGTGGATCATCGCGGCGAAACTTATTTTCGGATCGGGGGTTTTCCTGCTGCCGCTGATGCATGACCGGATATGGCTGATGATCGTGGCATGCTTTGCGGCAATCAACGGTCCCTTCGAAAATCTCGCAATGCTGCATCTGATGCAGACGCGCAGCGAGCCGCATCGTCTGGCGCAGGTCTACCGTCTGCTGATGTGTGCGATCTTCACCGGCCTGCTCGTTGCCTACCTGATGTCGCCAAGCCTGTTTGCATGGTTCGGCATAGGCCCTTCGATCATGGGAGCGGGCGTCGCCGTCGTCATCTCGGGATTGATCGGAATCGGTTTGCTGGCATGGAAGCGCGCGCATCCTGCCGGAGCAAAGGTCGCCTGACTGCCGTTCGGCCTTAGTCGAACAGGCTGGAGACCGATTCTTCCTGGCTGGTGCGGTTGATGGCTTCGCCGATAAGGCTTGCCGTCGTGATGACGCGGATATTGGGTGCGGATTGCACCGCCGTCGTCGGCTGGATGGAATCGGTAATCACCAGTTCCTTCAGCTTCGAATTCGCAACGCGGGTCACGGCACCGCCGGAAAGCACGCCATGTGTGATATAGGCGGTAACGCTTGCTGCGCCTCGTGCGAGGAGGGCATCCGCGGCATTGCAGAGCGTGCCGCCGGAATCGACGATATCGTCGATGAGGATGCAATCCTTGCCGGCCACTTCGCCGATGATGTTCATCACTTCGGACTCGCCCGGGCGATCACGGCGTTTGTCCACGATCGCCAGCAGACAGTCGAGGCGTTTGGCGAGCGCGCGGGCGCGCACGACGCCGCCGACATCGGGGGAGACGACCATGACATTGCCGATATCGTAATTCGCCTTGATATCGCGCGTCAGGATCGGCAGCGCATAGAGATTGTCAGTGGGGATATCGAAGAAGCCTTGGATCTGGCCGGCATGGAGATCGAGCGTCAAAACGCGGTCGGCGCCAGCCTCGGTGATGAGGTTGGCCACCAGCTTCGCCGAGATCGGCGTGCGCCCAGAGGCGCGGCGATCTTGGCGGGCGTAGCCGAAATATGGAAGGACCGCCGTGATGCGCCGCGCCGAAGAGCGCCGCATGGCATCGATCATGATCAACAGTTCCATGAGATGATCATTGGCCGGGAACGCAGTCGGCTGGACGACGAAGACGTCCTCGCCGCGCACGTTTTCCTGGATTTCAACGAAGATTTCCTGGTCCGCGAAGCGCCTGACACTGGCCTTGCCCAAGGGAACGTTGAGATAATTGCAGATCGCTTCGGCGAGATGCCGGTTCGAATTGCCTGCGAAAACCTTCATTGTGGCCCGCCTGTTACCAACCTGATAGCCGCGCTTTTAACCGCCTCGCTCTCGAATGCAAGGGGTAGACGCACGTTCGCTTTCATATTTCTGAAAAGCTTGTGGCTATCCACCGTTGGTTTCGCGCCAGGAATTGAATTCCGACATGGTTTTGGTGGCAATTTTCTGCATGACGGAAGGCGGAACGGCCGACCACGGATCGCCGCGCTTCAGCGGCGCGCTTTCCGAGCCCTGGATGCGATGCACGCGGTTGCCGGCCCCGTCAAGCACGTCCCAGACATAGGTCACGGAGATCTGCGGACCGTCCTCGAAAGCGGAAAGATAGCCCTTGAGGATATAGGCGGCACTGGAATCGCTCGAACTCTTGATGGTCAGGCCGAGCGAGCGGGCGTCGGCGCCGAGCTGGCGCGACAGCGGCGTCACGGCGTCGACGGGAGCGCCGATGATCGGCAGGAAGCGGATGCTGTTGCCGCCGGCTGCGGCCGGGGGCGGCAGCGAGGCCTGCTGCTGTTCCGGTTGCTGCTCATCGCCGGCTTGCTGTTGCTGCGGTTGCGGATCGTCCGACAGGCGCCGGTCGGCCTCGCGCTGCTCGTCTGCTTCTGAAAACTGGCTGTCGGTCGGAGCGATGGAGGCGGTGCGCGCTCCGTCGAGCGGGCGGGAAGCGTAGGGGTTGGTGCCGTTCGACCTCAGCGCCGATGCCTGCTCTTCGAGCGTGCCGCCGCCGCCATAGCTTTGCGGCTGATATGCCTGCTGGGAGGTTTGCTGCCGATAGCCGTAGCTTTCCTGCGTGTCCTGATAGACCTGGCGGCGCTGGGGAGCGGCTGCCATGCGTTCGACATCGCCTTGGGTAACGGGGCTCGAACCGGCATCGCCGATGGCCTCGGGCGGAGTCAGGGCGTCCGTGGTATTGCAGGCGGAGAGCGCGAGGCAAAAGCCTGCGACAATCAACGTTATCCTGACCAGTCCCATCGACGCGATCCTTTCTCCCGACGGTCTCACCATCCAGGATCGCTATCTTACGCTCCTAACGGTTAAGAAATTCGAGAGGATGGCGGGAGAGGGCCTTCGGTGCCTGCGAGGTCGTCAGATAGGTTTGCCCGAGGGTCATGGCGGTGCCGCTGTCGGAATCCATGATGATCATGTGCACGAAGAGCGACATGTTCTCCTGAATCTCCTGCGGATTGCCCATATGGAACATCTCGTGCTCCATCCAGGAGGGCGAGAAGCGGGCGCCGAGCGAGTAGCCGCAGGCATTCAGCCGGTGCCGGGCAAGGCCGCGCTCGTCCATGATCCTGGCGTGCATGTCGAAGACGTCGCCGAAAGTGTGCCCGGGCATCAAAATCGTCTCGACCGCCTGCAGGGTTTCCAGGCAGGCGCTGTAGAGTTCGCGGTGGCGATGGCTGGGGCTGCCGATGACGACCGTGCGCATCGTGGCGGCGTGATAGTGAGCGTCGACGCCGGCCCATTCGAGCGTCAGCTGATCGCTGGCATCGAGTTTGCGGCGGCCGGATTTGTAGCGGCAAAGCAGCGCTTCGGCCCCGGAGCCGAGAATGAACTCGTTGGCGGGATAGTCGCCGCCGCCGGAAAAGACGGCGCCCTGCATGGCCGCGAGGATATCGGCCTCGTCCGCGCCGGGCTTGACCAGAGACAGCGCGGCATCCAGGGCATCGTCGGCAAGGGCGGCGGCGCGCTCGATATGGACGATTTCGGCGGCGCTCTTGGTCAGCCGCAGGCGGCTTATGACGTAGGAGGCATCGACGATCTGGCCGAAGCTCGCAAGCTGACGATCGAGCAACCGGGCGACGCGGCCCGTCATGCCATGCGTGTCGTATTCGACGCCGATACGGGTGCCGAGAAGGTCGAGATCGGACAAGAGATCCTTGAGATCGAGAGTCGGATCGGCGTTGACGCGATCGACCCAGATACGGATGTCGGTGATGACCGAAGTAAGCTGCGCCTGGCGAAGGTCGGCCGAGCGCGTCAGAAGCGTCAGGGAACCGTCGGCCTTGACGACCAGCGTCTGGAAGAAGCAATAGCCGAACGTATCGTAGCCGGTCAGCCAGTACATGCTCTCCTGCGCGAAGAGCAGCATGGCATCGAGCTTTTCCTCCTGCATCCGTGCCAGCAGTCGGGCCAGCCGGGCATCGAATTCGCTGCGTTCGAAATGCAGGGCCATATCAAGCTGCCTCCCCGATGGCGATGGCGGAAATCTGCCGTCCGTAATCCGGCTCCTTCGCATGCGTCGTGCGGCGGTAGGAGAAGAAACGCTCCGGATCGGGATAGGTGCAGAGGTTCAGGCTTTCGGCCGTCACGCCCGCTTTGCGCAGGCGATCGACCGTCAAGGCCGGCAGATCGAACATGGCGTGGCCGGCTTGCGCCGACGGGGCGAAATATCTTGCATAATCCGGATCGTGAGCGAGAAAGCGCTCGACGAACTCGGGGCCGACTTCATAGCTCGCCTGACTGATCGAGGGGCCGAGGCAGGCGATGATGGCCTCCCGTCTGGCGCCGAGTGCCACCATCGCTTCGATCGTGTTTTCCAGCACGCCGGTCAGCGCACCTTTCCAGCCGGCGTGGGCGGCGCCGATGACGCGGTTTTCCGGATCGGCGAAGAGGATGGGGCCGCAATCGGCGGCGAGCACGCCAAGCGCGAGGCCCGGCGTCGCCGTTACCATCGCGTCCGCCTGGGGCCGGCTGCCGTCGTAATCGGCGCCGACGGTCACGACATCGGGCGAGTGTATCTGATGCACGGTCGCGAGCTGTTCGAGGGGCAAGCCGAACCAACCGGCGACGCGACGGCGGTTTTCCTGCACATGTTCACGATCGTCGTTCGAGCCGAGGCCGACGTTCAGTCCGCGATAAAGGCCCTCCGAAACGCCGCCGGCGCGGGTGAAATAGCCATGGCGAATGCCGGCGGTCTCGGCGGCGCTCAGCAGCGTGCTTGCAAGTGGTGTCGGCAACGAGAGTGTCCCTTGATTTCCTGGCTGCTCTGTCGTGCTTGACATAACGCAGCCGCGGCGAAGCAGTTCGATCCTGCCGGGATGTTGGCCCAGCCCGACGCGCGCTGTCAATCCGCAGGACCGGCGGTCAGGCTTCAGCCGACAGGACGAAAGGGCAGGAGGTCGATCGCCGGGCTCGATACGGCCAGCACCTTGAAGAGCTCTCCCATCTTGCCTTCGCCGGCGCCCGCAAGCCGTTCCGCGGCAACGCGAATATTCTCCTGGGTCGCCGCGTCCTGATCCCGGCCGAGCGCCGCCGCGCGCTCCAGCAGGCCGAGCCCGATCAGGAAGTCGCCCTGATGACAGCAGCCGTTGATATGCGTGCCGGAGGCCAGCGCGGTTTGCGCCAGATCCTGGAAATCGACGTGGCTGGTAAGGTCCGCCTCGCCGGGATGTTGCAGCGGCGGATCGTATTCGTGCATGCGCACGGCCTGCAGCGTGTCGCCGAAGCTGGTCGCCATGTGGCCGTAATCGATCGCAAGCGCCGTGCCGCCATAGGCTGCCAGCCTGTCGCAGATCGTCGTCATGACGGCCTGGCGGGCGGGGGCGATCTCGAAAATCGTGCCTATGGGTGGAAGTCCGCCCTCCGGCAGAAATGTGGGATCAAGGGTGGCGACGCCTGTCGTAAAGGTCAGCTCGTCATCGACGTCGAGGCCGACCGCACGCTCGCGGAAGCCATTGGCTGTGCGAACGAACTGGCGGATGGGAATGGCGTCGAAGAGTTCGTTGGCGGCAAGCAGGGTGAAGCCGGCCGGCACCTCGCCGAAATCCGTATGCCAGGAGATTTTCGCACCATGCGCTTCGAGGGTGTGGCGCTGGAAACCCTGCAGGCGCTCACTGGTTTCGACCAGATGCACCGTCATGGCATCATAGAGCGGCGGGGCCAGCCTGCCGATGACGCGCAGCATGTCCGACATCATCGTGCCGCGGCCGGGGCCGATTTCGACGAGGCGCACATCGGCCGGCGTTTCATGCCGCTGCCAGGCGTGCACCATGAAGACGCCGATCATCTCGCCGAAAAGCTGGCTGACTTCGGGCGCCGTGACGAAATCGCCGGACTGGCCGAAGGGCTCACGCGTCTTGTAATAACCGTGCACCGGATCGGCGAGACATAGCGAAAAATAATCCGTGATGCTCAACGGCCCGTTTGTGCGGATGATGGCCTTGATTTTTTCCCCGAGCGCCGTCGTCATTCGTTGCTTTCGCTAATGCGCGGTCCAGACAAACTGGGAGCCTCTGTTGGAAAGGCCGCGCGATATTGAACCCCACCTCAAGCCGTCTGTCTGGCCGCCGCCTGACGGGCGCGAATAACCGCCCAAAGGCCGATGGCAACCATCGGAAGCGACAGCACCATGCCCATCGTCAGCCAGTTCGTGCCAAGGAGATAGCCCAGCTGTTCATCAGGCTGCCGGAAGAATTCGACAAAAATACGCGAGAAAGCATAGCCGATGACAAAAATACCGCTGACGGTGCCTGGTTTCTTCAGCGCCAGCGCCCAGCGGGTGAGGGCAAAGAGAACGAGGAAGAGAATGATGCCTTCGATGCCGGCCTCATAAAGCTGGCTTGGATGCCGGGGATCGGGACCCGCGGGGCATACGCCGTTATGGGCGGCAATCACATGCGGGCTGCAGAAGACCATCGCCCAGGGAACGTCGCTCACCCGGCCCCAGAGCTCGCCGTTGATGAAGTTGGCGATGCGGCCGAAGAAGAGGCCGATCGGAGCGACGGCGGCGACGATGTCGAACAGGCTCCAGACAGGGATCCGGTTGCGCCGTGCGAACAAAAACATGGCGATGGTCGTGCCTATTAATCCGCCATGGAAAGACATGCCGCCATTCCAGACCTGGATGGCGCGGATCGGATTGGCGAGCACCGGATCGAGATCGTAGAACAGGATGTAGCCGATGCGGCCGCCCAGAACGATGCCGAAGGCGACCCAGAGGATGAAGTCGTCCAGATGTTGGCGCGTCATCGGAGCGGTGTCGTTCAGCCAGAGCCTGCCGTTGTCGACCAGCCGCCTGGCATAGAACCAGCCGAGCAGAATGCCCGCCACATAGGCAAGCCCGTACCAATGGATCGAAAGCGGCCCCAGGGAAACGGCGATCGGATCGATATCCGGAAACGGCAGGATGGAGGCTAGATTGGCGGATGTCAGCAAGATCGTCAGGCCCGTTGCAGCATGAGTCCCGAACGTGTCGCGCATTTTCGGGATGGGAGCATGCTATATCCAAATGTGCGCGGAACATGGCGTTCGCCATCGAAACGGTCAAGTCGTTTGTTGCCGCCTGTCTTCTCCCGGGTCGCGTTGTCCCGCCCTATCTCAATTTGCTTGCATCGGCCCCTCGGAAATCCTACCTCAGCACTATCTGGCCCATATCGCTGCCTGACCGTTGAGGGCCGACGGCCGCAAGGAGATTGCTATGAGCACTGGACCGAACCGAATCTTGGATGAATTCGCCAAGCTGATGACCGATGCCGCCGGTGCCGCTCAGGGTGTGCGTCGCGAGATAGAGACTGCTTTCAATGCCCATGCCGAGCGTTGGCTGAACAGCATGGATATCGTCAAGCGCGAGGAATTCGAGGCCGTTCGCGAGATGGCGATCAAGGCGCGCGACGAAAACGACGCGCTGCTTGCGAGAATCGAGGCGCTCGAAGCCAAGCTCGCCGCCAAAGGCGAATAGGCGCGGCCTTTGCCTGCGAACCGGTGCGGCGCCCGCTTGCCGCACCTTTTTCCTCTGAAAATTTCCGCCTGCTTTTCCACCTGTGGACATAGGCAAAAAAGCCAATCGCCAGAGTCGGTTATGACTCCCTCCTGAATAGGCGTCAGAAGAGCTTTCCACAGCGCCGTCTCCAAAATCGCCGCTCAGGGGCTGGCATGCCGGGCATGCCATTATACACTGATTTTAAATGATGATTCGAAACGGACTTGGTAAGCCCCGGGCATGGTGGAAGCGTTAGTCTGGCAGCCGTTCAACATCATCCCGAGGATGTTTCCGGAGTAAACTTGTTTGCGTTCTTTCAGTGTCGAACCACGGGAAAACTGCAACCGATCCGGTCAAGAAGGTGCTGCATGAGCCTTATGGAAATGGAAGTCGAACGACAATCGAATCCGGTCGATATGATCGAATTCGTCGCCGCCAATAACGACTGGTCGTTCGAACGGTCCGGCGAGGATGAAATCGCCATGACCGTCGAAGGGCGATGGACCGACTACCACGTCTCCTTCTCCTGGATGGAAGAGTTCGAGGCGCTGCACATAGCCTGCGCCTTCGATGTCAAGGTTCCGGATCCGCGCGCCAACGAAGTGATCAAGCTGCTGTCCTGTATCAACGGGCAGGTGCTGATGGGCCATTTCGATCTGTGGCGCCAGGAAGATGTCGTCATTTTCCGGCAATCCCTGCTGTTGTCCGGCGGGGCCGAACCTACCAACCGTCAGGTGGAGGTGCTGCTTTCCAACGCGCTCGATACCTGCGAAGCCTATTATCAGGCCTTCCAGTTCGTCGTGTGGTCGGGGCTTGACGCAAACCGGGCCATGGAAGCGGTGCTTTTCGAAACAGTAGGCGAAGCGTAAGATGACCGGTGAGCAATCCGCAAATGCATTCGCATCCTCCGGGCCTATCGTGTTGATCGGCGCGGGCAATATGGGTGGGGCATTGCTGACGGGATGGCTGAAAAACGGCGTGCCGGGATCGTCGGTCATTGTCGCCGACCCCAATCCGGCCGAGCCCATGCGGAAGATGATCGCGGATGCGGGCGCAAGCCATGTCACCGAAGCCCCGGCCGGGGTGAAGGCCGGCGTGCTTTTCATCGCCGTCAAGCCGCAGGTCCTCGACGCGGTTCTGCCGGCGTTCAAGTCGGTGGTCGGCGAGGGGACGGTCGTCGTCTCCATCGCTGCCGGCAAGACGCTCTCCTCGCTTGAAAAGCATCTGGGAGATTTGGCGATGGTGCGCGCCATGCCCAATACGCCCGCCATGGTCGGACGCGGCGTGACGGGCGCTTTTGCAAATGCGAGAACGAGCGAACGTCAGCGGCAGCTGGTTCAGAACCTGTTGAAGGTGTCCGGCCCGGTCGAATGGGTGCCCGGTGAAGCCGACATCGATGCGGTGACTGCGGTTTCGGGCAGCGGACCCGCCTATGTTTTCTATCTCGTCGAATGCATGGCGGAGGCGGGCCGTAAGCTCGGCCTGCAGGCGGACCTCGCCATGCGGCTCGCACGGGAAACCGTCGCGGGGGCTGGTGAATTGTTGCATCAGTCTCCCGACGACGCTTCGCGTCTGCGTCAGAATGTGACGTCTCCTGGCGGCACGACTGCTGCGGCGCTGGGCGTCCTGATGGCGGAGGACGGCATGCAGCCTCTGTTCGATGCCGCTCTCGAAGCGGCGCGCAAACGGGCGCAGGAACTGGCCGGTTGAGGGCCGATAAGGGCAGGAAATGACCGAAGAAATCACCTATGGCGATTTCGAGCGGGTGGATATCCGCGTCGGAACGATCATTGAGGCGGAAACCTTTCCGGAGGCGCGCAAGCCTGCCTACAAGCTGCGGATCGATTTCGGGCCGGAGATCGGCATCAAGCGTTCCTCCGCACAGATTACCGTACATTATACGCCGGAAACCCTCGTCGGCCGACAGGTGCTTGCCGTCGTCAATTTTCCGCCGAGACAGATCGGGCCGGTCCGTTCCGAAGTGCTGACCCTCGGTTTCGAGGATGAGGCGGGTGCGATCGTTCTTGCCGCGGTGAGCCAGCCGGTGCCGAACGGCAAGAAGATGATGTGATATCCCTTTCGCAGTCGCAAGGGTGCGGGCTCAGTGAATGTCTCTTGAGACCGCGTCGGTGAGGCTGAAGTCGAGGAACTCCGCTTCGAAGCCTTCGCGTTGCGGCGAGCAGAAGGCGGGGCCGACAGACACTTCCCCCAGCGCAGGATCGAACCAGGCGAGTCGTGCCATGCGCCATTTGTCCACACGGTCGGTGCGATACTGGATGAAGAGCGCATCCCCATTGCGTGTGACGCGCGCGGACATAGTGTCGAATTCCTGCTCCAGCCGGAAAGCCGACCAGTCGGAATTGCCATTTGTGACGACGATGCTGAAATGCCTGGCGCCGTCGGTATATTCAATCCCGCATTTCATCCAGTGCCTGCTGTCATGCCGAACCATCAGGCCGGCCTGATCGTAAAGGTCGCTATATTTCCCGGCGAAGGTCACTTCGGCGGTGAAGTCGCCACGACGGGGCGCCCCGAGAAAATGGCCGTTATCGCGGTGGAAGCCGTAGTAGGTTTGCTGCCAGAAATCGGTCTTGTCGCCGGACCGCACGAACAGCCGACCCTGGTTGACCTCCCACATCGGCGGCGTGTTCAGCCAGTGCATGCCATCGATGCCGATCGGCATATGGACCTCCCTCAGGCAGGAATGCGGATAGTGGCCCGCAGGCCGCCCTGCGGGCTGTCGCCGAGCGTGACGTTGCCGCCATGGCTGCGGGCGATGTCGCGGGCAATGGCAAGGCCGAGACCGGTGCCTGATTTGTCTAGGTTGCGGGCCTCGTCCAGACGGAAGAACGGTTTGAAGACGTCCTCGCGCGCGCCGACGGGAATGCCCGGTCCATCGTCGTCGAAGACGATGGTCAACCATTTGGCGCTGTGCCTGGCTTCGATGCGCAGGGTGCTGGCATAGCGGCGGGCATTGGTGGCGAGGTTGGTCACAAGGCGGGTAAAGGCATTCGGGCGCACCGAGATTTCGTCGTCGCCCTCGATCGAGAAGCTCATGGATTTGCCATGCAGGGCAAAGTCCTGCTGGATCTTCTCGAAGATATCGCTGAGCTTGAACGGGCCGACATCTTCCTCGGCCTCGCCGCGCGCAAAGGCCATGTAGCCTTCGAGCATGCTCTGCATGTCCTCGACGTCTTCGCTGAGGCCGGCAAGATCGGGATTGTCGCCGACAAGGGCGAGTTGGAGCTTGAAGCGGGTGAGGACGGTGCGCAGGTCGTGGCTGACGCCGGACAGCATCGCCGTGCGCTGCTCGATCTGCCGTTCGATACGCTCCCGCATGAGGATGAAAGCCAGGCCGGCGCGGCGCACTTCGTCGGCCCCGCGCGGAGAGTAATTCTCCAGCCTCTGTCCCTTGCCGAAACTTTCCGCGGCCTGGGCCAGAGCGAGGATGGGGCGGATCTGGCCGCGCAGGAACAGCACGGCAATGCCGATCAGCACCAGAGAGGTGCCGACCATCCACAGAATGAAGATATGGGTATTGGAGGCATAGGTCTGGCTGCGTTTGGCAAAGACGCGCAGGACCTTGTCGGGCAGCTTGACGCGGATTTCCACCAGACTGGAATTGCCGACGGTATCGATCCAGAACGGCAGGTTGATCTGATCGCGGATCTCATCGCTCAGAATGCCGTCGAGGATCGAAAAGAACGGCTTTTCGCGCGGCGGCGGCAGCTCTCCGCCGGGCTCGATCGAAATGGCGAGGTCGAGCTTCTGCCGCGCGATCTGGGTGATCGCGGAATAATCGGCGTCCTGTGGATAGGTCTGGATGATGGTGATGATGGCGGCGATGTCGCGCGTGGTCGCCATCGACAGCCGCTGCGTCACCATCTGCCAATGACGCTCCATGAAAACGATGGTGACGACCGCCTGCAGGATGATCATCGGCAGGATGAAGATCAGCAGCGAGCGGGCATAGAGGCCGGTCGGCAGAACATAGCGGCGCAGCCAGCGCGTCAGCCATCGCAGCCCGTTGGAGGGCGTGTGGTCCTGATCGCGCCTGATCGAATCGAATGTCACCATCACCTGATCCCGCGGAGCCGATCTCAGTCTATGCTAAGGCGGTAGCCGATGCCGCGCACCGTCTGTAGCCAGATAGGGTTTGCCGGATCGTCTTCAATCTTGCGGCGCAGCCGGTTGATCTGCACGTCGATCGTGCGCTCGCCCACTTCGGCATCGTTGCCGATGAGCTCGTGACGCGGGATCGTCTCGCCGGCGCGCTTGGCGAAGAGCAGCATGATTTCCTGTTCGCGATCCGTGAGGCGAATGAGTTCCGCCGCCTTCTTCAGCTCCTTGCGGGTGAGCGAAAACGTGTAGGGTCCGAACATGACGAGTTCGATCTTCGGGGAATCGGCGGGCGCGTTGCGCCGCAGGATGTTGTTGATGCGCAGCACCAGCTCGCGCGGGTCGAAGGGCTTCGGCAGATAGTCGTCGGCGCCGGCCTCGAGGCCGGCAATGCGGGAATCGGCTTCGGCAAGCGCCGTCAGCATGATGACCGGAATATTCTTGATGGCGCGCAGGCTCGCCGTCAGCGAGATGCCGGATTCGCCCGGCATCATCACGTCCATGATGATGAGGTCGAAGTCGAGCCCTTCCAGCTTGCGGCGGGCCTCGGCGCCGTCTGCGGCCGCAGTCACCCGGAATCCCTTTTCCATCAGGTAGCGGTTGAGGAGGGCGCGGATACGCGTATCGTCATCCACGACCAGAAGATGTGCTGCATCGTCCGAGATTGCTGTTTTTGTCGTCATTCGGTCCGTCTCGATCCTGTCCTGCCCATAGATTGCGATGACGCATTCCGCACCGGTGCCTCGGCCTGAGCTGCCGTCACTTCTCGGTCTGCATTCCCCTCAGGAAGCGTTTCACGCTTTCGCGCGTCGCTTCCGAAGCGCCTTCGAATGCCCGTTCAATGCGGCGCGATTGCGGCTCCGCCAGTGCCAGCGCCAGATCGCGTCCGGCCCGCGTGGGGTAAAGCTTGCGCTGCCGCCGGTCCTCCGGACCTGCGACCTGCCGAATATAACCCGAATCGATCAATTGTTTGAGAACTCGCGCCAAACTCTGTTTGGTGATCTGCAATGTTTCCAGAAGGTTCGCAACCGTCATGCCGGGTTCGCGGTTAACGAAGTGGACGACGCGATGATGAGCGCGTCCGAAGCCGCTCTTGACGAGAATCTGGTCCGGGTCCGAAACGAAATCGCGGTAGGCGAAGAAAAGCAGCTCGATGACCTCGAAATCAATGCTCCCCGCGTTCTGCAGCGGCGTTTCCAGCAGCTCCGTCTTCGCCGCATTCTGGCTCGTCTGTCGTGGCACCCTGGCATTTCCTTTCCTGTTTTGGAGCATCCGGGAAACTTATGCAAAAATACGTCAGCTTTATTGACGCATTTTTACGCTGCCGATCACGTTCGCACAATGGCGAACCGCTCCAATGGCATTGCAGGATTTAAGTGCAGCCCTGCAAAACGCCAGCATATCCTGCATTCTCCTCTGCTGCACCTCATGGATGGGACGTGACAGGAACAATCATCAATCCGCCGGGCAAGGTGGGTGCGCATCGGGAAGCCCTCCGGAAGGAGGAATGTGCCTTGGTAGCGTTGGCTTAACGGCCGCGCGAACGGCAAGACATCACCACCCTCATCCTCTCTCATTTGAAGGAGGGCGATATGCGACAACACGGCAGATCGACCCGATGATCGCGTTTGCCAGGCAAGATAACACATCGAAGCCCCGCAAGCTGAGCGTGTTGCCGCGCCCAGCTTGCGGGGACCAAAAACTTACGACTTGCGGCCGAGAACTGCGCCGACGATTGCGGACAGCACGCCGCCCGCGATCAGCGAGGATATGCCTTGCGCGACGAGGCCGGTGAGAGCCTCGCTGCCGATCAGATTGAGGATGAAGCCGCCGCCGAGACCGCCGATCGCACCGGCGATCGTTCTTGCGACGAGGTTTATCCCCTCCTGCTTCAAAACGGCGCTGGCGGCATTTCCGCCGATCGCACCGGCTATCAGTTGCGTGATGATAGGCCCTAAACTTTCCATGACCACCCTTCTCCCATTGCTCCGGAAGACGCCTCCGGATCCCCTCTCGTCGCGCCCCGGATTGCTGCCTGGGAGCGGCGATAATCCTCTGTGGTCTCAGGATTACATCATGCATGGATCGCTGAAAATAGAAGGGCAACCACGACGGGAGGATTCAGCGATAATTCCGGGGGAAATCCGCCATGCGGGCATGCGGCCGGCAGGCCGCATGCCAATTCCGCCATTTTATTCAGCCTGCCTTGGCGAATCAGCGGTAGACGTAGACGATACGGCGCGTCCCCGGATCGATCAGCACCGGCTGCTGGTTCACTTCGACGTAGCTGTATTGATAGTTCGGAATGCGGTGCACTTCGACGCTTTGCGGAACCTGGGCGCCGACCACCACATCGCCATTCAGCTGCACCGCATCGACCGGATTGTCGTCGATATAGGTTCGGATTTCTTCCGGTGGCGTAACTGCGACTACGTTGCCGCCGTCCTGAGCGACAGGGCCGAGCAACTGATCGTCCGGGCCGGGCTGGACGCTGCCTGTCTCAACGGGATCGGTTTGCTGGTAGGTGATCGTGGGGACGCCAAGGTCGTCGCGATGGTCCTGAACCACGACCGGCGCGCCGTTCTGCTCGACGCTGAGATATTGCGCGTAGACCCAGCCCCGCATGCCGTTGACGTCGACACGACACCAGCGGCTGCCTTCTATGCAGCCATCCAGCGTTGCCTGCGAGCCCCGCGTCGCGACGCCGACCGTCGGAAATTCCGCGCCGGGGCCCGAGCGAACCTCGATGTCGGTGGCGGTGGTCGCGGACATTTCAATCTGCTCAGCCTGGGCCAGGCCCGCGCTGCCGGCGAGGATGACGCCAGCCAGCAGCAAGTTTCTTTTCAAGGACATTGGTTCTCTCCTTCTGGCCTTTAAAGACGTAACCTCAACGTTTCGGGTGCTTCAGTGTTCCGGCGGACATCGCCGCATGACATTGCCGTTTCGGCTGCGCGGAGGGTAAGCTTCTGAACCGTCTGCGTTTTTAGAGGTGCCGGCAGAGCTTGCCATTGGCACGCGCGCTGGTTTGAAGCCGGCGGGGGCTGTTTTGCCCATCGTTTGCGGCTATACCGGCAGCACGAATATCAAACAGACGAGGCGCTCCATGGGCATGCTGCAGGCCGGTATCATTCCGGTGACCCCTTTCGAACAGAATTGCACCATCCTGTTCGATCCGGAGACGAAGGAGGGTGTCGTGGTCGATCCGGGCGGCGATGTCGATGTGATCCTGCAGACCGTGCGCGAGAACGGCATCACCCTGAAGGCCGTCTGGCTGACCCATGGCCATATCGATCATGCCGGCGGTGCCGACGAGGTTCGCGAAGCGCTCGGCATAGAGGTGATCGGCCCGCATGAGGACGATCGCTTCCTGCTCGAGGATATCGAAGCCAAGGCCAAGATGTTCAACATCAGCGGCGTGCGCAATGTCGTGCCGGATCGGTTCCTGAAGGAGGGCGACAAGGTCTCCTTCGGCGAGCACGAGTTCGAGGTTTTCCATTGCCCCGGACATGCGCCGGGCCATGTCATTTATTTCAACCGCAAGCAGGGTTTCGCCCATCTCGGCGACGTGCTGTTCAACGGCTCCATCGGGAGAACGGATCTGCCCGGCGGCAATCATCAGCAACTGCTGGACTCGATCCGCGACAAGGTTTTTCCGCTCGGTGACGAGGTCGGCTTCATCTGCGGTCATGGACCGGGCAGCCGGATCGGCGACGAGCGTCGCACAAACCCTTTCCTGCGCGGATTATGATTACAAAGAAAGCGCCGCTCGAAAGCGGCGCTTCGGTTCCTCGTGTCCTGGAGTAATTCCGGGAAAGTGCACAGCGGTTTTCCGCCGGGAATCGCGCGCAAACAAAGAGATAGAGCCGTTCGACGATTCCGTGAAACGCGGAACCGCTCTGGAAATCAGTCGGCCGTGCAGAAATGGCGCATGCCGTCATAGCCGACAAAGGTGCCGGAGCGGCCGTCAAAGCTTCTGTAGCGGTCGTAGCAATAGCGCATCCAGGCGGATGACCAGGGGCGCAGGCCGGATACCGGCGGCGGCGCATAATAGCTGACATCCCGCTCGACATAGACGCGGCGCGGCGGCGGACGGTAGTAATAGGGCGGGGGAGGCGCGTCGTAGCCGGGATCGACATAGACAGGCGCCGGCTCGTAATAACGGGGCTGGCTGGCAACGGCCGAACCGACGATCAGGCCGGTTGCGAGACCGGCAGCGCCCAGCGCCCAGCCATCGCGGTTGCGATGGCGCCAGTATTCGTCTGCGGAAGCGGCGCTCATGGAAGTCAGCGTCAATGCCGCGGCCATGGCGGACATGACGAGCGTTTTGCCGAGTATGGTCATTAGCCTATCCTCTAACGGAAGCGGGACAACGGTCCTTCCCGCTCTTTCATGAAATGCAGATTAGGCGCGGCAAAGTGAATGCAGACTGAATGACAAAACCCGGCATCGCTGCCGGGCCTCAACTCGAATTTGATAGCCGTCAGGCGTCTCAGCCGGCAATCTGCAGATTGACGGCCTTCGGTCCCTTGCCGCGGCGATCCGGTTCCGTGTCGAAGCTTACTTTCTGGTTTTCCGACAGTCCTGCCAGGCCAGAAGCCTGAACCGCGGAAATATGTACGAAGATGTCAGCTCCACCCTTATCCGGTTTGATGAAACCGAAGCCCTTATCGGTATTGAAAAACTTTACAGTGCCAGTCTCGGCCATGCCTCAGGTCCTTTTCTCTCTGCCCACCATCCACACGGGCAGCATTACTTGTGTTGCCCTTGCGGGCGCTTGCAGGCAGTTCTCGAAATTTGAAGGAAAAGGTCCCCGTAACTCGGCATGGTCTCAATGCGATGTTTGCCACCCGCTTCTCGACCAGGCTGACCGGAATATTAGCGTTTCCGGCTCGCAATTCTATTAGGACTTCCCATGCTCTAAAAATGCCCGAACACCATTGAGAGTGCTGTGTTTATGGGAAATTGGCAAGCAAAAGTTTTTTAACGTGTCGGATGGGGCACAATACCGTAACGCGGCTGTGTTATGGCGATTCGCAAATTTTCCCACTTCGAAACATGTTTTTAAGGTTTTTGCATCGCTCGCGATATAGTTTCGGCGAAATTTTCCCAAATCGGATGGCTCGGACACCCGTTTTCGCTTGTTCGGAAAAATTTCAGCATATCGTGCGTCGCGCCGCTAAAAACGCGCATTTGCAGGCTTTTTCACGCGGCTGCGCTGCGGCGGCGAGCCAATTGCGGAACCAGTTCGACGGCGAGCATCGCGGCAAACATCAGCGCGCAACCAATGTAGCCGAGCTGGCTCATGGTCTCGCCGAGCAACAAAGCGCCGAGCGAAGCGCCGAACAATGCTTCCGAAGCAAGGAAGATCGCGGCTTGCGGGGCGGTAGTATAACGCTGGCCGATGATCTGCAACGCGAAGGCCAGGCCGGACGAAAAGATCCCGACATAGAGGATTTCGCCGAGCACGGCACGAATGGCTGCGATGCTGATCGGCTCGATGGCGGCGGCGATCGCCAGAGCAAGCACGGCGCAGACGGCGAATTGCGTTACGGAAATGCCGAGGGGCCGGCCGGTTTCCTTGACGGCGGAACCGGCAAGGACAATTTGCGCCGCCCAGAACAATGCGCAGACCACGGTCAGGAAATCGCCGACCGTCAGACGCAGGAAGGAACCGCCCGATAGCAGGTAGATGCCGCACAGCGCCATCAGCGCGGCAGGCCAGATGATCCAGTGCGGCGAGCGGCGCAGGAAAATGACGCCAATCAGCGGAACGAACACCACGTAGAGGCCGGTTATGAAGCTGGAATTCGTCACCGTCGTCGTCAGGAGCCCGAGCTGCTGGGTTGCCGCTCCTCCGAAAAGAGCGATGCCGATCAGCAGAAAGGAGAACCGGTCGCTGCGCGTCAGCGGCTTCGCGGCCTTCCTGCTTTCCATCCACACGAAGGGCAGCACGACTATGGTGGCTACGGCAAATCGCAGGCCGATGAACCAGAAGGGCCCGATCGCCTTCATGGCAGTTGACTGCGCGACGAAGCCGCCACCCCAGATCGCGGCGGCAACCAGCAACAACAAATTCGCCTGTATGCGAGACATCTGCATCCTGCGGGAGGAGGAGGAACGGGGCGACGGTTAGCAGCTGCTTTTGCGTCGGGCAAGGGCGAAAGGCGCGGCATTCGGTCCGTTTGCGGCCTAGTTTGCCGCGCGCGAAATCCGCAACAGCGCCCCGTCGGCTTCGTCGGTCGTAATCAGCAGCGCGCCGTCTGGCGCCACCGTGATGTCACGCAGACGGCCGAATTTATCCGCAAACATGCGCTCGCGCTCGACGATCCTGCCGTTCTCGTCACGATCCAGCCGGGACAGCAACTGAAATTTCAGCGCAGTGACCAGCAGGTCGCCGTTCCATTCGGGGAACATCCGGCCGCGATAGACGGCGATGGCGCCGGGCGCGATGGAAGGGTCCCAATAGAAAAGGGGTTGCTCCATGCCGGCCTTCGCCGTGCCGATGCCGATCTTCGTGCCGGAATAATTGACGCCGTAGGAGATGACCGGCCAGCCGTAATTCCTGCCGGCCTCGGGTGCGTTGATTTCGTCGCCGCCCCGGGCGCCGTGCTCGGCGGTATAGAGCTTGTTCGTGGCGCTATCGAAGGTGATGCCTTGCGGATTGCGATGACCCTTCGACCAGATTTCGGGCAGGGCGCGCTTGCCGTCCTTGAAGGGATTGTTGGCAGGAATGCTGCCATTGGCGTCGATATGGATGATGGAGCCGGCATCGTCATGGAAATTCTGGGCGCGATCCTGCTGGCCGCGGTCGCCGAGACTGACGAACAGGCTGCCGTCCCGCGCGATGGCAATGCGCGAGCCATACTGGATATTGCCGCGAGACAGCGTGTTCATGAGGAAAATGCGCTTCACCCCGGTCAGCTGCTTTTCGTCCGCAGACAATTTGGCGCGGAAGACGGCTGTGCCGCTTCCTCCGTCGCCTGCCATGGAAGCGGTGAAATAGAGGGTTCGATTGCCGGAGAAGTTCGGATCGAGTGCCACATCCAGCAGGCCGCCCTGGCCGCGCGCATAGACCTTCGGCACGCCGGCGATTGGCGCGGAGACCTTGCCATCGCGGACGAGCCGCATGCGACCCGGGCGTTCGGTAACGAGATAGGCGCCGTCCGGCAGCACCTTCACAGCCCAGGGATGATCGAGCCCCGTGGCGAGCGTCTCGACCTTGACGGCCACCTTTTGCGTCTTGATGGTCTGCGCCGGCTCGGCGGCAGGCGCAATTGTCGCCGACAGCAGGACGCAGGCCGTCAAGGCGATCGAAAATGCCGTTCTGTCACGACGCATCCGTGCGAACTCCTTGCCGTCCCTCGCCTCCCGCAAGGTGGGGCCGGCGAGCTGGCATTCAAGGTGCCGATAACGCCTTTGTGTTCTCGTCCGTGCGGTGCAGGCCTCCATTCGGCGCCCTTGAGTCGGCCGCAGGGCAGGCTTTCTTCTACAGTCCGGCTTCGGAGTTGCTTCGTTGGCGATTGGATGATCGGGAAGTCTTTGTTTCCAATCGGAAATTTCGGTTCCGTTCAGAATTTGAATCAACTGCCTCACGTATCGATTCAAGTCCGGGCGGGTTGGCTGTATCGCATTGTGACCGATCCTGGCGGGTTCGGGGGAGCGCCTTTGCAGCTCTCCTGCCGCGTGAGCGGGGCGCAGATGGACGGCCCGGAAAGCCATGAAATAAAGCCACTGTGACGCCTTTGTGCTTGAAACGTCGGCCCATATTCGACATAGAGCTTAGCGCAGAAAACTGGTCCGCAGGCTTTCTGCCAATTTCAACCGAACAGGACCGATCACCATGGCCTTTCTTGCCGACGCTCTTTCCCGTGTAAAGCCTTCTGCCACCATCGCCGTTTCCCAGAAAGCGCGCGAGCTGAAAGCAAAAGGACGCGACGTGATCGGCCTCGGCGCCGGTGAACCGGATTTCGACACGCCGGATAATATCAAGACGGCCGCCATCGACGCGATCAATCGCGGCGAGACGAAGTACACGCCGGTTTCCGGTATTCCGGAACTGCGCAAGGCGATCGCCGCCAAGTTCAAGCGCGAGAACAATCTGGAATACGCTCCCGAGCAGACCATCGTCGGCACGGGCGGCAAGCAGATCCTGTTCAACGCCTTCATGGCGACGCTGAACCCTGGCGACGAAGTCATCATCCCGACGCCTTACTGGGTTTCCTACCCGGAAATGGTGGCGCTGTGCGGCGGCACTCCGGTTTTCGTCGCGACGACGCAGGCCAACAACTTCAAGCTTCAGCCTGCCGACCTCGAAAAGGCGATCACGCCGAAGACCAAGTGGTTCATGTTCAACTCGCCGTCCAATCCGTCGGGCGCTGCCTATTCGCATGACGAGCTGAAGGCGCTGACGGATGTGCTGGTCAAGCATCCGCATGTCTGGATCCTGACGGACGACATGTACGAACACCTGACCTATGGCGAGTTCAAATTCGCCACGCCGGTCGAAGTGGAGCCGAGCCTCTATGACCGCACGCTGACGATGAACGGCGTGTCGAAGGCCTATGCCATGACCGGCTGGCGTATCGGCTATGCCGCCGGCCCGCTGCAGCTCATCAAGGCGATGGATATGATCCAGGGCCAGCAGACCTCGGGTGCGACCTCGATTGCCCAGTGGGCCGCCGTCGAAGCGCTGAACGGTCCGCAGGATTTCATTCCGCGCAACAAGAAGATCTTCGAAGGCCGCCGCGATCTCGTCGTGTCGATGCTGAACCAGGCCAAGGGCATTTCGTGCCCGGTTCCGGAAGGCGCATTCTACGTCTACCCGTCCTGCGCCGGTCTGATCGGCAAGACGGCACCGACCGGCAAGGTCATCGAGACGGACGAGGATTTCGTATCCGAGCTGCTGGAATCGGAAGGTGTGGCGGTCGTTCACGGTTCGGCCTTCGGCCTCGGCCCGAACTTCCGCATCTCCTACGCGACTTCGGAAGAACTGCTCGAGGAAGCTTGCCGCCGCATCCAGCGCTTTTGCGCAGCCTGCAAGTAAGCGTTCGCGAATGGATCAAACGAAAGCCCGCCAGCGATGGCGGGCTTTTTGCATTTGGACTATCGCCTTGAGTTCATGAACTGATTCAAGCGCTTCGCAACTCGAATCCGCCTGCCGGCCTAAATCATTGAAATTGGAATCAAAGTCCGAGCGCGGTCAGCATGATGAAGGTGGCGAAAAGAATGAAATGGGTCATGCCCTCGATCGCATTGGTTTCGCCGTCGTTGAGGTTGATGGCGGCGGCGATCAGCGTGATCATCACCATGACTGTCTGCACCGGCGACATGGCCATGATGAAGGGCTGGCCGGTGTAGAGCGCGATACCCTCCATGACCGGCACCGTCAGGATGACGGTCGACAGCGACGCACCCATGGCGATATTGACCGTCGCCTGCATGCGGTTCCTGAGCGCTGCGCGCAACGCGGTCAGGATTTCCGGCGCCGCCGAGATGGCGGCGACGACGATTGCGGCGATGGCGGGCGGAGCGCCCGTGCCTTTGAGGCCCGTATCCATGAAGGCCGACATGAACTCCGCCAGCGCCCCGATCAGCACGACGCCGATCAGGATGGTGACGATGGAGGCGGTGGTGGATTCTTCGTCATGGTGCTCTTCGGCGGCGGCTTTCTTTTCGTTGCGCGGATAGCTGTAGCTGAAAAAATAGCTGTGCTTGCCCACCTGCATGCGCAGGAACAGCGCATAGAGCGCGATCATCGCGACGATGGTGAAGGCGGAATAATAATGCCATTTCACATCGGGAATGAACTCGGGCACGATCATCGAAATGCCCATGGCCGTGAGGATCATCACGCCGTAAGTCTTGCTGGAATCGTCGTTATAGGGCTGCTCGCCATGCTTCAGGCCGCCCAGAAGGGCGGCAAGCCCGAGGATGCCGTTGATATCGAGCATGACGGCGGCATAGATCGTGTCGCGCACCAGCGTCGGCGAGCTTTCGCCGCTCATCATGATGGCAAGGATGATGACTTCGACGGCGACGGCCGACAGCGTCAGGATCATCGTGCCGTAGGGATCGCCGACTTTAACGGCCAGAGTTTCGGCGTGGTGGGCGACCCGCATAGACGCCAGCACAATCGTTGCGATCAATGCCGCTGCCGCCAGCATCGATGCCGTCTGTCCCATCGCCAGCACTGAATGCTCGCCAACATAGGCGATGACGGCAATCGCCAATGCCACCAGGAGGGCTTTTTCCTGTCTGAGCCAGTTTGCTGTAATCACATCCCCACCTTTGCGCCGATTCACGGTTGCACTCTAAATCAATGATTTCGCACATCAAGCTCGCAGCAGGAGAGTGCGATTTGCAGTCTGTGTCGAATAATGGAATACTGTATGAACAGGTGTCTGCCCAACCCACAAACGTCGCGGCATACTCGAAACCGTCTCAGATGCACGCGGCCCTGCCGGTAACGTCCGGATCCGAAGGTCTTGGCAGATGAGAAGGAGGGTATGAATGGTCAAGGTCGTTTACGAAATCGTGCCGCATGACGGTGGATGGGCTTATCGTTTCCATGACGTTTATTCGGAAGCGTTTCCAACGCATTCCGAGGCGGTGGAAGCCGCCAGGATCGTGGCGGCCGAGCAGCAGGTCGGGGGCGACTCGGCCGAAATCAGCTGGCAGGACGAGAGCGGCAAATGGCATGAGGAATATGCCGATGGCGGCGACCGGCCGGAAACGGAAGTTATCGACGGCCAGGTGCATTTCCCGCCGGTGGACACGGCTCCCGGCGCCTAAGCCGACCGCAGGCTGATCGCCTTCCGGATTATCGCGTCGATGAAGTGACGTTTCTCGGCGGTATATCGGTCGCCGTCATGCCGATGGATTTCAGCGAGTTCCAGCTTCAGCCTCGCGTAGGCTGCGGCATCGGCTGGGTGCGCTCGAAGATGATCGCGAAAGATCAATCGGCGCTCGTGTGTCTGGTTGCCTGGTGGGCAAAGATAGACGCGTTCCGGCGGTTTGCCGTCGCGCCGCATGAATGCCCAGACCTCGTCGTCGTAGCGGTTGCCGCGCGGCTCGTAGCCTTGCTCCAGAAGAATCCGCGTTGCGCGCGGAATATCGGTGGAACTGCGCAGGATAATATCGATATCGACGAGCGGCTTTGCGGCAAGACCGGGAATGGACGTGCTGCCGATATGCTCGATCGTCACGACACAGGGTGCCAGCAATCGTTCCAGTTTCTCGCGGATGCGTTTGAAATCCTCTGGCCAGGCCGGGTCGTATGGCACCAGTTCCACCGCCGTTGCTGGGGTCATGATCGCTCCTCCGTGTCGTTCCCCTTGATATAGTCCAGCAATCCGGCGACGAGCGCATCGAAGGTCACGCGGCAACGCGGGGATGTCTTCAGGTTCTCGTGCATCACGATCCAGGTCTCTATCGACAATTCGATCTCCGGCAGCACGCGCACGAGACTTGCATCCCGTCTTGCGAGCGGCGTCTGATAGAAGCCTATGCCGATGCCGGCTCGCAGCGCGTTGTGCAGCGCCGTGCTGTGGTCGGATCGAAAGCTGAAAGAGACGCCGTCGAGCATCGGATAGCGCTTCAGCATCGTGCGTATGTAGGCCGTCTGGCGATCGAAGCCGATCATCTTGTGCCGGCGGCGCAGGTCTTCGATCGTTTCGGGTTTGCCGTGCCGCTCGACATAGCTGCGGTGCGCGTAGAGGCCAAGGTTGATGGTCGCGATATGCCGGGCGAGCAGAGCTTCCTGCGCAGGCGCGACCATGCGTACGGCGATATCGGCCTCCCGCTGCAGCAGGTCTTCCACAGTGTCGGAGGGAGAAAGCTCCACGACGAGGTCGGGATATCGTGCCTGCAGCGTCGCGAGGATCGACGGCAGCACTTCCGTTCCGATCACCTCGCTGGCGCTGATGCGGACCGTGCCGCTGACTTTGTCGCGAGAGCCGGAGGCCGCGCGCAACAGGGCGGCCGTCGTGCTGGCCAGCGTTTCCGCATAGGGTTTCAGGACGAGTGCGGCATCGGTCGGCAACAGGCCCTGTTGCGACCGCGTAAACAGTTCGGCACCGACGGACTGTTCCAAGGCGTCGATATGACGGCCGACCGTCGGCTGCGTCAGGCCCAGCTCCCGGGCGGCGGCCGAGAGCGAGCCGTGCTCTAGCACGGTAAGAAAGGTACGATAGAAATCCCAGCTCGGTTCGGTTGATGCCATACATTTATGTATACCATCTGCAGATTTTTCCGCAATTTCGTTTATTGTCTGCGCGGAGCATAGTCACCCCCATCGAAACCGATGGAGATGACCATGAGCAACGAGACAGATCATGTGAAGACCGCCCTGATACTCGGCGCGACCGGCGGTATTGGCGGTGCAGTCGCCGACGGGCTTGCGCTTCGTGGCTGGCGCATTCGCGCGCTGAACCGCAATGCGGCGGAGGCTGCCCGCCGCCTGCCGGAGTTCGACTGGATTCAGGGCGATGCCATGCAGGCTGCGGACGTCCTCAAGGCCGCGGAGGGGGCCAATGTCATCGTGCACGCCGTCAATCCGCCCGGCTACCGCAATTGGGGGCAGGTCGTGCTGCCGATGCTGGACAATACCATTGCCGCGGCCAAGGCGGTCGGCGCAAGGATCGTGCTGCCGGGTACGGTCTACAATTTCGGCCCCGATGTCTTCCCGAATGTCACGGAGGACAGTGCGCAGCGGCCGAAAACCCGCAAGGGGGCGATCCGCGTGCAGATGGAGCGGCGCCTGAGGGCGGCCGCAGAGCAGGGGGATGCGCCCGTCATCATCGTTCGCGCCGGCGACTTCTTCGGCGGAGCCCGCGCCAACAGCTGGTTCTCGCAGGCCATGGTGACGCCGGGCAAGCCGATCGGCACGATGACCTATCCGGGCAAGCGCGGCATCGGTCATCAATGGGCTTACCTGCCCGACGTTGCAGAGACGATGATCCGGCTGATAGAGAAAGGCGACGAGCTGCCCACCTTCGCCGTCTATCATATGCGCGGCCATTGGGATGGCGATGGCAGGCAGATGGTCGATGCCATGCAGCGCGTGCTTGGGCACAAGGTAAAAGTAAAGGCTTTTCCCTGGTGGATCGTGCCGCTGGCGGCTCCCTTCGTTCCCTTCATGCGGGAGCTGCGCGAAATGAGCTATCTCTGGGACGTGCCGCTGCAGATGCGAAACGACAGGCTGCTGGCCGTGCTCGGCGAAGAGCCGCATACGCCGATCGATGAGGCCATCCGGGCAAGCCTCATGTCGATCGGCTGCATGCAGGCCGCTTGACGCCGCCTTTGCTACGCGACGTTGCCAATCGAGCGCCGATATGGAAAACCCTCGCAACTCAGGTTGCGAGGGTGTCTTGCCGATATCAAAATCGGGTGGGGAAGACCGGCTCAGGCGGCTTCGTCGAGCGTCGGGTAGTCGGCGTAACCCTTGGGGCCGCCGCCATAGAGCGTTGCCTGATCGAACGGAGCAAGCGGTGCGTTCTCCTTCAGGCGGCGGACCAGATCCGGGTTGGAGATGAACGGCTTGCCGAAGGCAACGACGTCCGCCTTGCCGTTCTCGACGGCTTCGATCGCCATCTCGCGGGTATAGGCGTTGTTGACCATCCAGCCGGCCTTGCCGCCCGCGGCCTTATAGGCTGCGTGCAGGGCGTCATAATCGAAGGGCAGGAAATCGCGCTTGCCGCCGGTCTGGCCTTCGATGACGTGGATATAGGCGAGGCCGTATTTCGCCAGACCTTCGACGACATAGGTGAAGAGCGGCTGCGGAGCCGGGTCGCTGGCATCGCCCGATGGCGTTACCGGCGAAATGCGGATTGCCGTGCGGCCGGCGCCGACTTCGCTGGTGACTGCATCGACCACTTCGAACAGAAAGCGGGCGCGATTTTCGATCGAGCCGCCGTATTGGTCGGTGCGGTCGTTGACGTTGCCGCGCAGGAACTGGTCGATCAGATAGCCGTTGGCGGCATGGATCTCGACGCCATCGAAACCGGCATCGATCGCGGCGCGGGCAGCCTTGCGATAGTCCTCGATGATGCCCGGGATTTCCGAGGTTTCGAGCGCACGCGGTTCGGAGACGTCGGCAAAGCTGCCGCTGCCATCGCTGTTGACGAGATAGGTCTTGGAATTTTCAGCGCGGCGGGAGGTCGAGGACACCGGCTTGCCGCCGTTCGGCTGCAGGCTTGTGTGCGAGATACGGCCCACATGCCACATCTGGACGACGATCTTGCCGCCATTGGCGTGGACGGCATCCGTTACCTTCTTCCAGCCGTCGAGCGCTTCCCTGGTGTAAAGACCGGGCACGTCGGCATAGCCCTGACCCTGGTGGGTGATGGCGGTGGCTTCGGTGATGATCAGGCCGGCGGTTGCGCGCTGGGCGTAATATTTGACGTTCAGATCGTTCGGCACGGCATTGGGCGAGCGGTTACGCGTCAGCGGGGCCATGACGATGCGGTTGGCAATCGAGATGTCGCCAAGCTTCGTCGGTTCGAACAATTTGGTCATGGATCGTCCTTTCGTTGGGGAGAAGGTGGAGAAAAGGGGGAGGGTCAGGACGAGGCGAGTGCCTCGCCCTTCGGGCGCATGGTGGAGAAGGTCAGCAAGACGGTCAGGAAGCCCAGGATCGCCATGGCCGCGCCGGCGAGCGGCACCTGAGCCAGGGAGAAGCCCTCGTCGATGACCACGCCGCCGACCCAGGCGCCGAGCGCATTGCCGGTGTTGAAGGCGCCGATGTTGATGGTCGAGACGAGGTTGGGGGCGTCCTTGCCGAAGGCAACGACGTTGATTTGCAGGGCAGGCACGGCCGCGAAAGCCGCGGTCGCCCAGAGGAAGAGCGTGATTTCTGCACCGATAAAGGAGTGAATGGTGACGCTGAAGATCGCCGATGTCGCCGCGATCGCCAGGAAGACACCGGCAAGCGTCGTGCCGAGGCGCCAGTCCGCCAGCTTGCCGCCGATCAGATTGCCGATCGTCAGACCGACCCCGATCGACAGCAGAGTCCAGGTCACGGTTGCAGGCGAGACACCGGTTACGTCGCGCAGCATGGGGGCGATATAGGTGAAAAGCGCAAACATGGCGGCGGAGAAGAAGACGGTCGTCAGCAGGGCCAGCCACAGGCTGAGGCCACGCAAGGCCGCAATCTCGCGGCCAAGACTGCCCTGGCGCGTCTCTTCGCTCTTGGGCAGCACCGCGGCGAGACCGGCGATAGAGGCGGCGCCGAGAAGCGTGACGATCCAGAATGGCGCGCGCCAGCCGAAAGCCTGGCCGAATGCCGTGCCCAGGGGAACGCCGAGCACATTGGCGAGCGTCAGGCCGGTGAACATCAGGGCGACGGCGCGCGCCCTGCGATCCTCCGGCACCAGGCTTGCCGCGACGACAGAGCCGATGCCGAAGAAGGCGCCATGGCAGAGCGCGGTAACGATGCGGGCGATCATCAACACCCAATAGTTTGGAGCGACGGCACAGAGAAGATTGCCGAGAATGAAGAAGCCCATTAGCATGATCAATGCCGAGCGGCGGCGCAAATGGGCGGTCGAGACAGCCATGATCGGTGCGCCGATCGCAACGGCCAGCGCATAGCCCGTCACCAGCCAACCCGCTTGGGGAATGGTGACGCCGAGATCGGCGGCGACTTCAGGCAGCAGCCCCATGATGACGAATTCGGTCGTGCCGATGGCGAAGGAGCTGAGCGCGAGGACGAGAAGCGCGAGCGGCATGTTCAGAGTTCCTTTTGCATGGCTGCGAGGAATTCAGCGATCGTTTCCTCGTTGCGCTTGTAGAAAATCCATTGGCCGAGCCGCCGCGTCGTCACCAGGCCGGCACGGTGCAGCGTGCCGAGATGGGCCGAGACGGTCGATTGCGACAGGCCGCAGCGTTCGAACTGGCTGGCGCAGACGCCGAGTTCGAGCGGGTGCTCCTGTGTCGGAAAATGGGCCTGGGGATCCTTCAGGTGGTTGAGGATTTCCAGCCTGGCCGGATGGGCCAGAGCCTTCAGTATCTCGTTCTTGTCCATGGCGTTCACATCAATATCGAGTAATCCCGATTCATGTATCGACGGATTTCGATATATCAAGGGCGAGGCAAAAGATTATTTTCGCAAGACGGCCAAGGTGAGTGCTTAGAAATTGGGCAAAAAAAGAGGGCCACCGGAATAAACCAGGGCCCTTATAGGTGTGAAGGTCAAAACCTCCAGAGGGGAACAGCCAATGCGGTGGAACTGGGAGGAAAAGCCACCATGTGCATCAGCTGTGTGCGTTATGCTGCTAATTTGTGCAGTGCGCAATGCTTTTTTGTGCATGGCAGTTATGCGTTCGCGACGCCGGGATCGAAAAGGCAAAAAAAAGGGCCTCCGGAGTAAACCAGGGCCCTATAGGTATGAAGGTCAAAAACCTCCAGAGGGGAACAGCCAATGCGGTGGAACTGGGAGGAAAAGCCACCGTGTGCATCAGCTATGTGCGATATGGTAGTTAAATGTGCAGGCTTCAACTCTGTTTTGCGCATATCAGCTATGCATCATACGCGCAGCTGATATATTAGTCCGAAAAAATGTTCGTTATCAGTGACTTACCTTTGCTAGAAATTCCAGTTGCGAGCCTTCGTTACGATAAAATCGCGAAAAACTTTCAGCTTGGCTGCGTTTTTCATCTCGTCTGGATAGCAGAAATAAGTGTCGAAGGATGGAACGTCGGCATTGATCGCGAGCTGAATGAGGCCGGGGTCGCGCCCGACGATATAGTCCGGCAGCACGGCTATGCCGATGCCGAGCAGGCACGCGCGCTTGATCGATGTCTGGCTGTTGATCTGCAGGTGCGGGATGCGCTTGTTGTCGGATGACCGGCCGGCGATCTCCAGCCAGTTCACATCGAGCAGGTAGTTCGGTGCCGGTTCGCCGAAGCTGATGATGCGGTGATTGTCCAGATCCTCCACCGACTGCGGCTCGCCATAGCGGTTGATGTAGGAGGGGGCTGCATAGACGTGCATATGCACCGTGAAGAGCTTGCGCTGAATGAGATCCGACTGCTGCGGCTGGCGCAGACGGATGGCGCAGTCCGCATGACGCATGTTCACGTCCAGCTCCTCGTTGTCGAGGATGAGCTGAATCTGCATATCGGGATAAAGCTGCAGGAACTCCTGGATCTTGTCGGTCAGCCAGCCCTGGCCGAGGCCGACCGTCGTCGTCACCCGCAGCTTGCCGCTCGGCTTGTCGGTCGTCTCGGTCAATTGCATCTTGACCGTTTCGAGCTTCAGCAGAACGTCATGGGCGGTGCGGTAGAGCAACTCTCCCTGTTCCGTCAGGATGAGACCGCGCGCATGGCGGTGAAAAAGTTTGATGCCGACATCCTGCTCAAGTGCGCTGACCTGTCGGCTGATGGCGGATTGGGACAGATGCAGCTTGTCGGCCGCATGCGTAAACGAACCCGCTTCGGCAGCTGCGTGAAAAATACGCAGCTTGTCCCAATCCAATGGCATGCCGTTTCCCCTCATCGGCTGCATCACTCCGCAGCCACGGCGACGGGCATGTGCCCGGTCAAGTAGCGTTCCGCCTCAAGCGCCGCCATGCAGCCCATCCCCGCTGCCGTGATCGCCTGCCGGAACGTATCGTCGGTCACGTCGCCGGCGGCATAGATGCCATCGACGCTGGTCGCGGTCGAATCGGGAGCGGTCCAGAGATAACCATTGTCCTTGAGTTTCAGCTTGCCCTTGAAGAGTTCGGTCGCCGGCGCATGGCCGATCGCGACGAATACGCCGTCGATCGCCGTTTCGGTGACTGCGCCGGTGCGCACGTCGCGCAGGCGAGCCCCCGTCACGGACGGCGGCATCGGCGGCTTGGCCGGCGTGCCGGTGATCTCGGCGACTTCGGAATTCCAGAGCACCTTGACGTTTGCCTTGGCGAACAGGCGTTCCTGCAGGATCTTTTCGGCGCGGAAGGAATCACGGCGATGCACGACCGTCACCGACTTGGCGATGTTGGAAAGATAGAGCGCTTCCTCGACGGCGCTGTTGCCGCCGCCGACCACGATCACGTCCTTGTTGCGATAGAAGAAGCCGTCGCAGGTGGCGCAGGCGGAGACGCCGAAGCCCTGGAAATGCTGCTCGCTCTCGATGCCGAGCCACTTCGCCTTGGCGCCGGTGGCGATGATGAGGGTATCGGCGGTCCAGACCTGGCCGCTATCCGTGCGGGCAACGAAGGGACGCTGGCTGGTGTCGACCTCGGTTACGAGATCGTTGACGATTTCGGCACCGACATGCTGGGCCTGCAGCAGCATCTGCTCCATCAGCCAGGGGCCCTGGATCGGATCGGCAAAGCCCGGATAGTTCTCGACATCCGTCGTGATCATCAGCTGGCCGCCCTGTTCCAGACCGGCGATCAGAACCGGCTGCAGCATCGCGCGGGCAGCATAGACCGCGGCGGTATAGCCGGCTGGGCCGGAGCCGATGATGAGCACCTTCGTGTGGCGGGCAGGCATAGTCAGTCCTTTCAATTTCGGCGATTGGGAAACCGCGGCTTCAAACGCGTAAAGCAGGCGATTTCGCGATCTGCCGCTTCATTTATGATTGCCTTATGCATTTATTCAAGGGCAGCCTTGCATTACCAACAGAGCAAATCTGCTTTGTGTAAGAATCGATTACGCCCGAGAAACTTTCTTGCGTATTTTCGTGCCTTATATAGAAGCTGGCGAGGGGGAATTAAAGAAAGGCAATAAAAGTGCTTCGCGCTGAGCTCGATGCCATCGATATCAAGATTCTGCGGGAACTCCAGCGAGACGGACGCATGACCAACGTCGAACTTGCGGACCGGGTGGGCATCTCGGCGCCGCCATGTCTGCGCCGCGTGCGCAAGCTGGAGGAGGCCGGCGTCATCGAAGGTTATCACGCCATGCTGAACAGCCCCAAGCTGGGCTTCGATCTCGTGGCGTTCTGCATGGTCGGCCTCAAGCATCAGTCGGAGGCCAATCTCAAGGCTTTCGCCAGCGCGACCTCGGCGTGGCCCTTGGTGCGGCAGGCCTGGATGGTCTCGGGCGACAGCGATTTCCTGCTGCATTGCGTTGCGGAAAATCTCACCCGCTTCCAGGATTTCGTTATCGAAGTTCTAACCGCGAACGAGCATGTCGATACCGTGCGCACGATGCTGACCATCCGGCAGGTCAAGAAGCTCGGGCTGGTGGAGCTCTAGACGGATGGCGGATCGCCCCTGGCACAGGTCGCTGATCAAATCCGGCGTGCGCCTTTTCCTCGGCGGTTCGCTGGCTCATGTACAGGACTGGTTTCCCGGGCTCAGCATCGTTCGCAGCCAGAATATCAGCGAGGTGCATTATCGCGGGGCCAAGGTCTCAACCCTGGCGGGGATGGACCGGCTGCGGGAGCGCACCGGCGACCGGATCTACATCGTCGGCTCGGGGCCATCGATTCGCGATTGCGGCCTGAGTGGCCTGGAACCTGGAAGCGCCATTCTCCTGAACGGCGCCATCGGACTGATCGGCAGCCAGATCGACGAGCCGCTGGCCATCGCCATTGAGGACGAGCGCTTCGTCTGGCGGCATATCGACATGATACGCAGCAAGATCATGCCCGGCTCGCTCTGCCTGTTTTCCGTCTCGGTGCTGCGTGCGCTTTGCGAGATCGACAAGAACTGGCTGGCCGACAAGACGATCATTCTGATCGACGACATCCGCAAGCCCTACGGCGCCCGCCGCCGTTCTCCCGACGACCTCAGGAAGCTGCAATATGTGCGGCTGGATGCCGAGGGATCGGCCGGTTTTTCGCTCTCGCCGGATCGCGGCGTTTTCCTGGGGGGATCGGTTGCCGTATCGGCCCTGCAATTTGCCTTCTATTGCGCGCGGCATGAAGTCGGCTTCCTGGGAATCGATATTTCCAATGCGGACGAGCCGCGTTTCTACGAGACAGGCAGCGACACTGCTTTTTCCGGCATTGCGCGGGCCGAAGGCCGCATCATCGAGCATCTTGTGCTCGCGCGTGAGATCGCCGCCGAGCGCGGCATCTCCTTCGTCAATTACTCCCCGGTCTCGGCACTATTGAAATATGATTTCGGTTATGACGACAGGTTCGCGGTGAAGGCGAAGGCGTGACGGCCGGACGGCAGCAAGGCTCGCGCACAGATTGGAAATAAGGTTGCAGGAATGAAGCTCATGCGCTGGCTGAAGCCGAAAGCGTCCGACGCCAAGAAACTGGCCATCGATCCGCCCGAGCCGCGGCCAGGGCGCCATGGCATCGCCATTGCCGCCTGCGTCAAAAACGAGGCTCGCTACATCGAGGAGTGGGTGCGTTTCCATCGGGCGGTCGGCATTCGCCACTTCTATATCTATGATAACGGTTCCACGGACGAGACCTGCTCATTTCTTCGAAGCCTGCTCAACGAGGAAGCGCTGACGATCATTCCCTGGGCCGGGCGCATGCGCGATGCGGCGACATCGGCGATGCTGAACGGGCAGGTCATCACTTTCGCGCATGCCATCCTGAATTTCGGCGGCGATTACCGCTGGATGGCGTTCATCGACGTCGACGAATTCCTGCTGCCGAAGGAGGCGGCGACCGTCGAGCAGGCGCTTGAAGCCGTCGGGGATTTTCCGAATGTCTCATTGCCGTGGCATATGTTTGCGACCAGCGGCCATGAGACGCCGCCGGATGGGCCTTTGACGCTGAACTATACGATGCGTGGCGCCGATCCGATGACGACAAAGGAAAATGTCAGCAATTTCAAATGTATCGTCGATCCTTGCGAAGTCACCGAGGTCAGCGTGCATCAGTTCCAGACGCGGGCTCACGGCGATCTGACGGCGAACGATGCCGGCAAGCGGTTTACGCGGCGTGCGCGGAAATCCCCCGACTTCTATTCGAACCGCTTCCTGCAGCTCAACCACTACTATACGAAATCCCGGCAGGAGCTGATGGAAAAGCTCGCGCGGGGATGGGCCTACGATAGCAGCGCGACGAAATATCGGGACAAGGTTCTGTCGGTCGTCAAAAGCATCGAGGAAGACATGGTGGACGACCGCTCGATGATCGACTTCATCGAGCGTAACCGCATCGATCTCGGCGGCTGATCGGTCGCTTATTTATTGGCGACGAGTAAGCGCTTGTAAACGTCGCCGATGGCGGTCGCCTCCTTTTCCAGGGCGAATTCGCTGCGAACATGACGCACGGCATTCTCACCCTGGCGCAGCGTTTCCTCGGGATCGGCCAGATAGCGGGCGATCGCCTTGGTCAGGGCTTCGCCGTCGCCGGCGGGCACCACGGCTCCGGTTTCGCCCGGAACGATCATCTCGGCATAGGCGCCGGCATCCGAGGCGACGACTGCCGTGCGGGAGGCCATGGCCTCCAGCGGCGTCAGGCCGAAGCCTTCGTTGCGGGAAGGGGCGACGTAAAGGGTGGCGCGGCGATACCAGGGCTTGATGTCTTCGACCTCGCCCATGAACCGGATGCGGTCGGCAAGGCCGGCGGCGGCCACCATCTTCTCCAGCTCATCGCCGAAGCTGCGATGCTCGGCGGTGACACGGCCGCAGACCACGGCCGTCCAGTCCGGGTGCTGCGGCAGAAGCTCGATCATCGCCTTGACGAATAGATCGGTGCCTTTCTGATGCCGGACGCGGCCGAAGCAGCCGACCAGATAGGAGCCGGGCAGGCCGGTTGCGGCCATGCGGTCGTCGGGCCTTTCCGGCGGATGAAAGCGGTTGAGATCGACGCCATGCTGGATGACGGTGTGCGGCACCTCGAGAAAGCTGCCGGAGCGAGTGCTCGTGGCAATCACGGCGTCCATCCGGCGGATGAGCCAGCGCGTGTAGCCGGTGTGGCGGCGCTGGGCCGCCGAGGTGAAGACCAGCTTGAGGGGCATGCGCAGAACCGAACGCAGCAGCAGGCCCACAAGCATTTCGTTATTGCGGCGGGCATGCCAGACGCGTACGCGGTAGCGGCGCGGCCTTGCCCAGAGGCCGAACAGTCTCAGCCAGCCGAGTTTGGGAAGGTCTTCCGGCAGGCCGGGGCCGAGCGTGGCGATATGATAGCCGAGCTCGACCTGCTTGGGGATCAATTGCACGATCGTCGATGTGACGCCGGAAAGCCGGCGTTTGAAATTCGTTGCTATGATTTCGATCTCGCTGAGATCGCTTGCATGCGCTGAATCACGATCGCGCACGGGCGATCAGCCCCAGGAGACGGAGAGGATTTCGTAGGCCTTGGCGCCGCCGGGAGCATTGACCTCGATGGAATCGCCGACTTCCTTGCCGATCAGCGCACGCGCGATCGGGGAGGAGATGGAGATGCGGCCTGCCTTCACATCGGCTTCCTGATCCCCGACGATCTGATAGACCTTCTCTTCCTCGGTGTCTTCATCGACGAGCTTCACCTTCGCGCCGAACTTGATCTTCGAACCGGACATCTTGGTGAGGTCGATGACTTCCGCACGCGCTGTCAGATCTTCAAGCTCGCTGATGCGGCCTTCATTGTGGCTCTGTGCTTCCTTGGCGGCGTGGTACTCGGCATTTTCGGAAAGATCGCCATGGGCGCGTGCTTCCGCAATTGCCTCGATGATTCGCGGGCGCTCTTCCTGCTGACGCCAGCGCAGTTCTTCCTGCAGCTTGACGAACCCGTTCTGTGTCATCGGTACCTTTTCAACCATTTGCCTTGTCCTTCACTCCCTGCGCTGCTCTTCCGCACACACAAAAGAAAACAGGTTCCGAAGCGGTGCTTCGGAACCAGTAGAGCCGTAACTTTTTCATCTATAGCAGATTGCGACAGCCGATTTCCAGAAAATTCGATGCTTTAAGGAATGCCGCTGCCAGTTCGCGCATGCCCGCCACTGTTCGCCGTGACAAGCGAAGAGGCATCTTTCGCAAGCGTTGCATCGCTCTTGCGGCGCCGGGATAAATGTGAGGCGACTACCGTTTCTCACATTCGTCCCGGCTCGTTCCGTTCGTCAGAAATAGCTCTGCAACGGCTGGACCTCGAGGTTTCCGGCCTTCAGCGCCTTGATCGCCATGGCGGCGGCTTCGGCGCCGGCCATGGTGGTGTAATAGGGCACCTTCTGCATCAGCGTCGCGCGGCGCAGCGACTTCGAATCCGAGATCGCCTTGTTGCTGTCGGTCGTGTTGATGACGAGCTGGACCTGACGGTTGCGGATGGCGTCCTCGATATGCGGACGGCCTTCCAGTACCTTGTTGATCTTCGTCGCCTCGATGCCGTTTTCGGCGAGGAAGCGCTGGGTCCCGCCGGTCGCGAGCACCTTGAAGCCCTGTTCCGTCAGCATGCGGATGGCCGGCAGGACGCGTGGCTTGTCGTCGTCGCGGACCGAAACGAAGACCGTTCCGTCGCGCGGCAATTCGACGCCGGCGCCGAGCTGCGACTTGGCGAAGGCCAGCGCGAAATCCGTATCCAGGCCGATGACTTCGCCGGTCGAGCGCATTTCCGGCCCGAGCAGGATGTCGACGCCGGGGAAGCGCGCGAAGGGGAAGACGGCTTCCTTGACCGCGATGTGCTTCAATCTGCGCGGATCGGGCTTTTCGCCATAGGCGGCGAAGGTGGCATCCAGCTTCTCGCCAGCCATGACGCGGGCAGCGATCTTGGCGATCGGCGCGCCGATGGTCTTGGCGACGAAAGGCACCGTGCGCGAAGCGCGCGGATTGACTTCGAGCACGTAGACATTGCCGTCCTGGATGGCGAACTGAACGTTCATCAGGCCGCCGACGTTCAACGCCTTGGCCATCGCCTTTGCCTGACGCTCCAGCTCATCGATCATGGCCGGGGAGAGGGTGCGCGGCGGCAGCGAGCAGGCCGAGTCGCCGGAATGGATGCCGGCTTCCTCGATATGCTCCATGATGCCGGCGACATAGACGTCGGTGCCGTCGGACAGGCAATCCACGTCGACTTCGATGGCATTGGTAAGATAGCTGTCGAACAGAAGCGGGTTCTTGCCGAGCAGCGTGTTGATCTGGCCGGTCTTGTCGTTCGGATAGCGCTGCTTGATGTCTTCCGGCACCAGTTCGGGCACGGTATCGAGCAGGTAGCCCTGAAGCTGGCCTTCCGAATGGATGATCTGCATGGCGCGGCCGCCGAGAACGTAGGACGGGCGCACAACCAGCGGGAAGCCGATCTCGCCGGCAACGAGACGCGCCTGCTCGACCGAGTAGGCGATGCCGTTGTTCGGCTGGTTGAGGTCGAGCTTCATCAAAAGCTTCTGGAAACGATCGCGGTCTTCGGCAAGGTCGATGGCATCCGGGGCCGTGCCGAGGATCGGGATGCCGTTCTTTTCGAGGGCTTCCGCGAGCTTCAGCGGTGTCTGGCCGCCGAACTGCACGATGACGCCGACGACCTCGCCCTTTTCCTGCTCTGCGCGCAGGATTTCGATGACATCTTCCGCCGTCAGCGGCTCGAAATAGAGGCGGTCCGAGGTGTCGTAGTCAGTCGAAACCGTCTCGGGGTTGCAGTTGATCATGATCGCTTCGTAGCCCGCGTCCTTCAGTGCGAAGGCGGCATGGCAGCAGCAATAATCGAATTCGATGCCCTGGCCGATGCGGTTCGGGCCGCCACCGAGAATGACGACCTTCTTGCGGTCGGAAACCTGGGCTTCGGACCGGGCGGCACCCACGAACGGCATCTCGTAGGTCGAATACATATAGGCGGTCGGCGAGGCGAATTCGGCCGCGCAGGTGTCGATGCGCTTGAAGACCGGGCGGACATTCAGCGAATTGCGGAGCTCGGCCACTTCCTTCGGGCGCTTGCCGGCGAGGGTTGCAAGACGTGCGTCGGAGAAGCCCATGGCCTTGAGCATGCGCAGATTGGCGGCGTCGCCGGGCAGGCCGTGCTCGCGGATGCGGGCTTCCATATCGACGATATTCTTGAGCTGCTCGAGGAACCAGGGATCGATCTTGCAGCCTTCGTGCACCTCTTCGATGCTGAGCCCCGAGCGCAAAGCCTGGGCGACCATGCGCAGACGGTCCGGCGTCGGCGTGCCGATGGCGGCGCGAATGGCGTTGCGGCTGCCTTCGCCTTCCTCCGTGCCGGGAATCTCGATCTCGTCGAGGCCCGTCAGGCCGGTTTCAAGACCGCGCAGTGCCTTCTGCAGCGACTCGGCAAAGGTGCGGCCGATCGCCATGACCTCGCCGACCGACTTCATGGCCGTGGTCAGAACCGGGGAGGCACCGGGGAATTTCTCGAAGGCGAAGCGCGGGATCTTGGTGACGACATAGTCGATCGACGGTTCGAAGGAGGCAGGCGTCGCGCCGCCGGTGATGTCGTTTTCGAGCTCGTCCAGCGTATAGCCGACGGCCAGCTTGGCCGCGATCTTGGCGATCGGGAAGCCGGTGGCCTTCGAGGCCAGCGCCGAGGACCGCGACACGCGCGGATTCATTTCGATGACGACGAGACGGCCATCCTTCGGGTTGACCGCGAACTGTACGTTCGAGCCGCCGGTTTCGACGCCGATCTCGCGCAGGACGGCGATCGAGGCGTTGCGCATGATCTGGTATTCTTTGTCCGTCAGCGTCAGCGCCGGAGCGACGGTGATCGAGTCACCCGTATGAACGCCCATCGGATCGATGTTTTCGATGGAGCAGATGATGATGCAGTTGTCCGCCTTGTCGCGGACGACCTCCATCTCGAATTCCTTCCAGCCGAGCACCGATTCTTCGACCAGCACTTCGGTCGTCGGCGAGGCATCGAGGCCGCCGCCGACGATTTCGAAGAATTCCGAGCGGTTGTAGGCGATGCCGCCGCCGGTGCCGCCGAGGGTAAAGGACGGGCGAATGATGGCGGGCAGGCCGACATGATCGATCGCCTGGGCGGCAATCGCCATCGCATGGCTCATGTAACGCTGCTTGCGGTCGCTCTCGCCGAGGTTCCACTGGTTTTCAAGCTCGTCGAGCGCCTTGTCGAGCTCCGCGCCGGTCAGCTGCGCCTTGAGCTTGCTGCGCTCGGCCTCATGCGTCTTGCGGTCGGCATCCTTGATGTCGGTAGCGTTTGCCAGCATGGAGCGCGGCGTTTCGAGGCCGATGCGTGCCATGGCTTCGCGGAAGAGGGCGCGGTCTTCGGCCATGTCGATGGCGGCGGGCTTGGCGCCGATCATTTCGACATTGTAGCGGTCGAGCACGCCCATGCGTTTCAGCGAGAGGGCGGTGTTGAGCGCGGTCTGGCCACCCATGGTCGGCAGCAGCGCATCCGGGCGCTCCTTGGCGATGATCTTGGCGACCACCTCAGGCGTGATCGGCTCGACATAGGTCGCATCCGCCAGACCCGGATCGGTCATGATCGTTGCCGGATTGGAGTTGACGAGGATGACGCGGTAGCCTTCCTCCTTCAGTGCCTTGCAGGCCTGCGTGCCCGAATAGTCGAATTCGCAAGCCTGTCCGATAACAATCGGTCCTGCACCGATAATGAGGATCGATTTGATATCTTGGCGCTTCGGCATGGGCTCTCATCCGTTTTTTTCGTTGCGCGAAAAACCGGCCAGGGTGGGAGGTCACCGGCCGGGGCGCTATGGGCAATATTTTCAGGCTAGAAGCGGCTTATAGGCAAATGTATTTGCAAACGGAACCCCATAAATGGTGGAATCGACATGAATTCTGCAGGCTTTGCCGCCATTAGCCGAAACGACGCCGGACAGCCTCGGCATAGGAGCGGCTGACGGGCATTTGCGCGCCGTCACGCGCGATGACGAAAAGCTTGCCGTTGTCGCGTTTCAGGCCGGCGACGTGATCCGCCGCGACCCAATGGGATCGATGCAGGCGGATGCCTTCGGTATTGCCGATTTCCGTCAGCGCATCGCCGAAGCGCAGCAGAATGAGCTCGCGCCCGCGGCTGGTCACGACCTCGGTATAGTGGTCGCGGACGGTCAGTCTCATCAGCTTTCCGCGGTTCTCCGGCTTCAGGCGCGACAAGATCGGCGCTTGCGGAGGAGCGGCGCTGATTTCGGACATGCCTGGCGTGGGCGGTGCCATGTTTGCGCTGCCAGAGCCTTCGGCCGCCGTTGCGATCTGCCGGTGCATGGTCAGATAGGTCAGGATGCAAAAGAGAATGCAGAGCGGCACCGAGGAAAGCGATTGCAGCAGGCTGCCCGTCAGGGTGGGGATCGTGCCGAAGAAGATGAGGTCGACGAGCGCTATGCCGAAGCCCATGGGCAGCGCGGCGACGATCGAGCCCGTCATCATCCTGGCAAACATGTTCGGCAGCGCATGCCGCAGAAGGATTTCGGCGGCCACGGAAAAGACGATCGCTATGGACCATGCCACGGCATGAAGGACGAGCCAGTAGCCCAGCCGCTCACCGGGCATCAATCGTGTAAGGGTGCCATAGGGACCGGTTACGGCAAAGATCAGCACAACCGTAGCAAAGGTCGCCCAAAAGCGCGGCGATCGCCGAAAGACTTGCAACTCGCGAAGCGTGGATTGCAGAAATGTGTGATCCACGAAAATTCCCGCTCTTTCGTGCAATTTCGATTGAGAGAACAATAGTATCACGGAAAGGCTCGATAAACTCAACCGGATACAGGTCATGACTTTCGAGCCGCTTCTTCACGCCCCGATCGCGATCCAGATTCACGTCGCGGCGGTCATTCCCGCCGCCGTGCTCGGGGCCTGCCTTCTTGTAAATCCCAAGGGCACACCCAGGCACCGCCTGCTGGGCAAGGTGTGGCTGGTGCTGATGGCGATCACGGCGCTGTCGAGCTTCTTCATTCACCAGATCAAAATGTTCTACGGTTTCAGCCCGATCCACCTGCTTTCGATATTCGTTCTTTCCGGTTGCTGGGGAGCGGTGGCGAATGCCCGCAGACATAACATCGAAGCGCACAAGCGCATCGTCAGGAGCCTCTACTTCGGCGGTATCGTCGGCGCTGGGGTATTTACGTTCCTTCCGGGCCGCATCATGAACGAGGTGGCTTTCGATGGCGATGAGACCGCTCCGCTTCTGGTTGCGGCAGGCATAGCCATCGCGCTGTTATGGCCTATGTCCAAAAAAATATGGCGCCATCGCCGTTTAACTTGATCTTCTGTCGATAGCGAACTGGCTTTGTGCTTCTTCCTGGATATATAAATGCCTCAAGGGACTTTGATTTTTAGGCATCGTCAGGAGGTGCGCCATGGATTGGAAGGGGCGTCGGCAATCCGACAATATCGAGGACGAACGCGGCTCATCGCCCATGGGCGGCGGGGGCGGCGGCGGCTTCCGATTCCCCGGCGGCGGGATCGGCGGCGGCGGTTTGAGCTTCCGCACGATTATCGTGCTCATCGTGATCTTTCTGATCCTGAGAGCCATGGGCGTCGACGTCATCGGCCTCTTGCAGCAGACCGGCATGCTGGGCGACGGCGGTTCCGGATATCAGCAGAGCACGTCTGCCGGCAGTGGCGGCGGCCAGCCGGCCAATGACGAGATGAAGCAGTTCGTCGCGACCGTTCTTGCCGATACGGAAGACACCTGGACGGGCATCTTCAAGTCGATGGGGCAAACCTATACGGATCCGAAGCTGGTGCTGTTCTCGGGCAGCTTCCCATCTGCTTGCGGCCAGGCTTCTGCGGCGACCGGACCCTTCTATTGCCCGAGCGACCAGAAGATCTATCTCGACATGGCCTTCTTCCAGCAGATGAAGGATCAGTTCGGCGCGGCCGGCGATTTTGCGCAGGCCTATGTCATCGCGCATGAAGTCGGCCACCATGTTCAGGATCTCCTCGGCATCCTGCCGAAGTTCAATCAGGCCCGTCGCAACATGAGCGAAGTGGATGCCAACAAGATGTCGGTACGCATAGAGCTGCAAGCCGATTGCTTTGCCGGCATCTGGGGCAAGTTCACGCAGCAGAAGGGCATATTGCAGTCCGGCGATCTGGAGGAAGCGTTGAATGCCGCTCAGCAGATCGGCGACGATACGCTGCAGAAGCGCACCCAGGGCTATGTCGTTCCCGACAGCTTCAACCACGGCACCTCGGCACAGCGCGTGAAGTGGTTCAAGCAGGGCTTCGATTCCGGCAAGCTCAGCGATTGCGATACGCTGAACAATCCGGTTTGATTCCGTTTGCCCGCCCTCGGTGTACCGTCGGGCGGGTAAACTTTCTGCTTCGTTACTTTTCGCTGTCCAGATGCGCCAGCTGCGATTCCGGATAGCGACCGCCGGCAGCGGCGTCCTTCGGGATCGCACGTTCGATCGCGGCCATATCGGCTTGCGACAGGTCGACGGAGAGCGCGCCCAAGGCTTCCGCGAGGCGGTCGCGGCGGCGGGCGCCGATCACCGGGACGATCTCCTTGCCCTGGGCGGCGACCCAGGCGATGGCGATCTGGGCGATGCTTGCGCCCTTTGCCTCGGCGATCTGGCGCAAGGCTTCCACCAGCTCCAGATTTTTTTCGACGTTTCCTGCCTGAAAGCGCGGGCTGACGGTGCGGAAATCGCCTTTCTGGCCGCTATCCTTCTGCCAATGGCCGCTGATGAGGCCGCGCGAGAGAACGCCATAGGCCGTGATGCCGATGCCGAGTTCGCGGCAGGTCGGCAGGATCTTCTCCTCGATACCGCGCGAGATCAGCGAGTATTCGATCTGCAAGTCGACGATCGGATGAACGGCGGCCGCGCGGCGGATGGTGTCCGCGCCGACCTCGGACAGGCCGATGTGCCCGATGTAGCCCGCCTTGACGAGATCCGACATCGCGCCGATCTGGTCTTCGATCGGCACATTCGGGTCGAGCCGGGCAGGGCGGTAGATATCGATATGATCGACGCCGAGACGCTGCAGGGAATAAGCGACGAAATTCCTGATCGCCGCGGGCCGGGCATCGTAGCCGAGCCACGCGCCGGCGGGATCGCGCAGTGCGCCAAACTTGACGCTGAGCAGGAAGTCGTCCCGCTTCAAGCCTTTGATGGCCTCGCCGATCAGCATCTCGTTGTGGCCCATGCCGTAAAAATCGCCCGTATCGAGCAGGTTGATGCCCGCATCGAACGCGGCATGGATGGTGGCGATGCTCTCGGCGCGATCCGATGGGCCATACATGCCCGACATTCCCATGCAGCCGAGGCCGAGAGCCGACACCTGCGGCCCCGTCTTTCCCAATTGATGTTTTTCCATCGTCGTTCTCCCTGGCCGGAGGCGGGCCTCCGGACGCTTCTTCGAATGATGTTTTACTCCACGAAGCTCTGTGCGATAATCGACATAAATCGAAACGGGTTGTTTGGAATTTCGTACAATGGATGACTTGCCGCTGGCAGATCTCGTTGCCTTCACCGCCGTTGCCCGTGAGCGCAGTTTTCGCGAGGCGGCGCGCAAGCGCAGAGTTTCCGCCTCGTCATTGAGCGAAGCGGTGCGGCGGCTGGAGGAGCGGCTTGGCGTGCGGCTTCTCAACCGCACGACCCGCAGCGTGACGCCGACCGAAGCGGGCGAGCGACTGATGGAACGCCTGGCACCGGCAATGAGCGAGATTACGCTGGCGCTCGACGATATCAACAGCTTTCGCGACAGTGTCAGCGGAACCTTGCGTCTGAACGTGCCGATCATCGCCGCCATGGTCGTCATGCCCGATATCATCAATCGATTCTTGAAGGAGCATCCGGCAATTTCAGTCGAAATCGTTGCCGAAGACAGTTTCATCGATGTGGTGGCGGCCGGCTACGATGCCGGTATCCGCTATGACGAGCGGCTGGAAAAGGACATGATCGCCATACCGATCGGGCCGCGGCAACAATGTTACGTGACGGCTGCCGCGCCCGGCTATCTGGCGGCAAGCGGGGTGCCGCGCCACCCCCGCGACATCCTCGATCATCGCTGCATCCGCCATCGCTTCCTCGGCGGCTCGGTGATGCCCTGGGAGTTCGAACGGGAGGGGGAGACCGTCGTCATCGCACCGCCGATGGTCATCGCCACGAATTCGATCGAGATCGAGCGTGCCGCCGCGGTCGCCGGCTTCGGTATTATCCGAACTTTTCGGGAGTTTCTCGCACCTCACCTTGCCAGCGGAGAATTGGTGCCGATTCTCGAGGAATGGGACACGGCCTTTTCAGGCCCCTTTCTCTATTATGCCAGCCGCAGGCACATGCCGACGCCGCTTCGGGCCTTCGTGGACTTTCTCAATCGCGAGCAGAGACGCGGTCGCGGCAGATAGTCGCTTTCGCGTCGAGGATCAAAGAAACCGCTCAATGAATCAATAAGATTGAAGCGTTCACGGATTGTTTCCGCCAAAATCTTTATGTATGGGGAACGCTCCGGTTTTTCGTTCACGTTCTGTCTCTTTCATGGAGGCGGGGCCGCCAGAAGGCATCTCCATGATCGATCAGAAATTCGCCCGCCGAGGCCTGCTCCTCGTCTTCCTCATCCTCTTTCTCGACGTCATCGGCATCGCGATCATCATGCCGGTCATGCCGAAATATCTGGAAGAGCTGACGGGCGCCTCGGTCAGCGCGGCGGCGACGGAAGGCGGCTGGCTGCTGCTCGCCTATGCCGCCATGCAGTTCCTGTTTTCGCCATTTATCGGCAATCTGAGCGACCGTTTCGGCCGTCGTCCGCTCCTGCTCGCTTCGGTGCTGACATTTGCGATCGACAATTTCATCTGTGCGATTGCCGGTTCCTATTGGATGCTGTTCGTCGGGCGTATCCTCGCCGGTATCAGCGGTGCGAGTTTCTCGACCTGTTCGGCCTATATTGCCGACATCAGCAACGACGAGAACCGCGCGAAGAATTTCGGCCTGATCGGCATGGCCTTCGGCGTCGGCTTCGTGCTTGGCCCCGTCATCGGCGGTTTTCTCGGCGAATTCGGGCCGCGCGTGCCCTTCTATGGCGCGGCAGCCCTGGCATTCCTGAATTTCGTCGGCGCCTATTTCCTGTTGCCGGAAACGCTGGATGCGAAGCATCGCCGTCCCTTCGAGATCGCGCGTGCCAATCCGTTCGGAGCTTTGAGGCAGATGCGGCGCTATCAGGGTATCGGCTGGATCTGTGTGGTCATGTTCCTGAACTGGCTGGCGCATGGCGTCTATCCGGCCGTCTGGTCCTTCGTAACCTCCTATCGTTACGACTGGAGCGAGGGGCAGATCGGTTTCTCCCTTGGCGCCTACGGCATCGGAGCCGCCATCGTCATGGGGCTGGTCCTGCCGCGGCTGGTGCCGGTGCTCGGCGAATGGAAAACCGCGCTGCTCGGAATGTTGTTTTCCTGCCTCGGCCTCATGGGCTATGCATTCGCATGGCAGGGATGGATGGTCTATGTCGTCGTCGTTCTGACTGTCATCGAAAACGTCGCGGATGCGCCCTTGCGTTCGATCGCCGCGAGCAAGGTGCCGCCTTCAGCGCAGGGCGAGCTGCAGGGGGCGCTCGGCAGCCTGACGAGCATTACCGCCATCATCGGGCCGGTGCTGTTCCCGTATCTGTTCCAATATTATACCGCGCCGACCGCGCCCGTGGTTTTTGCCGGCGCACCGTTCATCATGGGCGCAATTCTGGTGGCGGTCGGGCTTGTGGTGCTTCTGACAAAGGTCCGCAAGAGCGAGCCGAACGTGGTCGGCGGGTCGCAAGCCGGCGAAGCGGCCTAAAAATTCATCAGATATTTTGAAGTTCTGATGAATTCTTTAGCACTATGGGCTTGTCTGCTGGCTTTTTGAGCTAAGTTGCGTTAATGCGGCAGGCTCGCGCTCCCTTGGGTAGAGTGGTTCGCGCGTTTCTAAAGATCGAGTCTTCGTCATGGATATGCCGGTAACTGCGCGCCCGTCCGCGCACGACAATGATAATTCGTGGTCTGCTCATGTCCGCGCGACTCTTGCGCTGGGCATCCCGCTGATCGGCGCGCAATTGGCGCAGCTCGGGATCAACACCACGGACGTAATGATCGTCGGCCGGCTTGGCGCAGAGCAGCTGGCGGCGATGGTTCTTTCCGCGCAGTTTCTGTTCACGATCCTGATTTTCGGTTCGGGCTTCTCCATTGCCGTCGTGCCGCTGGTGGCGCAGGCCTACGGCAAAGGCGACGTGACCTCCGTGCGCCGCGCCTTGCGCATGGGGCTTTGGGTCGTCACCGCCTATTGGCTGGTGGCGCAACCGGCCTTCTTCTATTCCGAGCAGATCCTGCTTGCGGCCGGGCAAAAGCCCGAGGTTGCCAGGCTTGCCAGCGGCTATATCGACATCGGCCACTTCGCCGTGCTGCCGGGGTTGCTCTATAATGTCATCCGCGCACTGGTGAGTGCCATCGGCCGTGCCGGCATCATCCTCAAGGTGACGATCGCCATGCTGGCGATGAATGCCGTGCTTGCCTACATCCTGGTGCTCGGCCATCTGGGCATGCCGGCCATGGGCCTGCATGGTGCGGCTATCGTTTCGGTTGCCGTGCAGACGGCCGGATTCCTTTTCATCGTCGGTTATGTCCAGGCCCATGAGGAAACGCGCCGCTACGAGATTTTCATCCGGTTCTGGCGCCCCGACTGGCATGCCCTGTGGGACGTCATCCGGCTTGGCCTGCCGATCAGCGTCACGGTTCTTGCCGAAGTCAGCCTGTTCACGGCGGCGTCGCTGCTGATGGGGCAGATCGGCACGATCGAGCTCGCAGCTCATGGTATCGCCCTGCAGTGGGCATCGATCGCCTTCATGATCCCGCTCGGTCTCAGCCAGGCGGCGACCGTTCGGGTGGGCGTCGCGCATGGGCAGGGCGACCATCTCGGCCTGCGGCGGGCGTCGATCGTGGTGCTCGTGGTTTCGAGCTGCATCTCGCTTTTCGGCAGCATCCTGTTCGCGACCATGCCGACCTGGCTGGGAAGCTGGTTCCTCGACGTCACGTCCGCCGATGCGTCGAAGGTACTTGCCTATGCGGCGCCGCTGATCGTCGTCGCCGGTCTGTTCCAGCTGGTCGACGGGCTGCAGTCGATTGCCAGCGGCCTGCTGCGCGGGCTGAAGGATGCGCGCGTGCCGATGATTCTGGCGCTCGTCGCCTATTGGCCGATCGGTTTCTTTCTGGCGTGGCTGCTGGCATTCCCGCTCGGCTTCGGCGGGATCGGAATATGGTTCGGCTTCCTGCTCGGCCTTGCTTCCGCGGCGGCGATGCTTTGCGCGCGGTTCTATATTCTGGTGCGCTCTGAAATAGCGGCGGCCTGATGGCGGCCATCAGCTGCGCGGCGCGAGACTGCTGACAAAAATTGACAGTATGGTCGTCTATATTTGGTGGCATACCAAAGACGGGAGACGACCATGATATTCAAGGCAAGCAATCCGAACGATGCCGCGCTTTTCCCGCGGGAAGAGCATGGCAGCCAGGGTGCGGCGGTACGCCTCCTGCCGCATGCCAACGCGTCTCGCAGGCAATCAGGTCGCGTTGAGAAATCCTACTGGCTCGCAGTTGCTTCCGCGGAACATGTTCGCCTCGGGCGCAAGCATGGTTTCATGCAGGTTTGCCACGGCAAGCCGGGGCCGCTGAAGCGTATCAAGCCGGGTGATGGCATCGTCTATTATTCCCCATCCGTAACGATGGGCGGCAAGGACGGTTTCCAGAGCTTCACGGCGATCGGCCATGTGCGCGAGGGTGAGCTTTATCAGGCGCGGATGGAGTGCGGGAACGCCTATCGCCGCGATGTCGATTGGCTGGATACGCCCGAGCAACCGTTGCGCCCGCTGCTGGGCTGGCTGGATTTCACCCAGGACAAGAATTGGGGGTACAGGCTGAGATTCGGACTCGTCGCCTTCGGGCAGTCCGATTTCGAGTTCCTGCAGGAGATCATGACGAGCGAGCTGGACGTGGTGAAGCAGCGCCGCTTGCAAGCGTGAGACCGCGCAAGCGCAAGCCGATGTGACGAAAGAGACCTCCCAAGTCGAAGCGCAAGAAAAAGGCCACGGATTGCTCGTCAATCCGTGGCCTTTTTCATGTCATTCGGCAGCCGGTGCGATCAGGCGCGCTCCGCAAGAGCCGGCTCGCCTTTCTTTTCCCGCACCAGATTGATGAAGCGGCGGAACAGGTAGTGGCTGTCCTGCGGGCCGGGCGAGGCTTCCGGATGATGCTGCACCGAAAAGACGGGCTTGCCGGCGACGCGCAGGCCGCAATTGCTGCCGTCGAACAGCGAAACGTGAGTCTCTTCAATGCCTTCCGGCAGCGAGCTCGAGTCGACCGCGAAGCCATGGTTCATCGAGACGATCTCGACCTTGCCCGTCGTGTGGTCCTTGACCGGATGGTTGGCGCCGTGATGGCCCTGATGCATTTTCGCGGTCCTGGCGCCTACGGCCAGGCCGAGCATCTGGTGACCAAGGCAGATGCCGAAGAGCGGGATTTCCGTCTTCAGCAGGTCCTTGATGACGGGAACGGCATATTCACCCGTCGCGGCGGGATCGCCGGGGCCGTTGGAGAGGAAAATGCCGTCCGGGTTGAGGCCGAGGACTTCGTCCGTCGAAGCCGTTGCCGGAAGAACCGTAACCTTGCAATCGAGGCCGGCAAACAGGCGCAGGATGTTGCGCTTGACGCCGTAGTCCAGGCAGACGATGTGATATTTGGCGTCCGCGGCGCTCAGTTCGCCATAGCCTTCATTCCAGACCCACGGCGTCTGCGACCATTGCGAGGACTGGCCGGAGGAGGCGACCTTGGCGAGGTCGAGACCTTCGAGGCCGCTCCAGGCCTTGGCGTCGGCCTTCAGCTGCGCGACGTCGAAGACGCCGCTCGGATCGTGCGCGATCACGCCGTTGGGCATGCCGTTCTCGCGGATCCAGGCAGTCAGGGCGCGGGTGTCGATGCCGCAGAGGCCGATGATGCCGCGTGCCTTCAGCCACTGGTCGAGATGCCGGGCGGCGCGGTAGTTCGACGGATCGGTGATGTCGGCCTTGAAGATGACGCCGACTGCGCCGTGGCGGGCGGCGGGCGTCAGGTCTTCGATATCTTCGTCGTTGGTGCCGACGTTGCCGATGTGGGGGAAGGTGAAGGTGACGATCTGGCCGAGATAGGAGGGGTCGGTCAGGATCTCCTCATAACCCGTCAGCGCCGTGTTGAAGCAGACTTCGGCCTGGACCTTGCCGGTTGCGCCGATGCCCTTGCCTTCGATCACGGTGCCATCGGCGAGAACGAGGAGGGCGGTCGGCTTTTCAGTGGTCCATGGGGCTGTCGCGGTCATAGTCATCCCGTTTCCGGCGTCGAGCGCGGCCTTGAAGAGACCGTCGGCTTTCGCCATGTTTGTAGCAAGGTACAGCCAGCGACGCTTGTCGCGGCTTGAGATCTTCCTATCGATCTTATGTGCAGGTGATGGACATAGCTAAACAAGGCGAGCCGGTCAATGCGCGCTTTTGCTTTCCAGCCAAGGAATTCGGGCTTCCGGGTGCAATTGCATTGATCGTCACAGTTGGTCTAAGAGACAGCAACATGACATAGGTGGCCGGGCGATCGCCTCCGGCCTGCTTCAAGGAGTTTAAGACATGATCCGCGAAACCCTTTCCAACGCCCAGAAGGACGCCATGAAGGCCAAGGATACGGCGAGGCTTTCGACCGTCCGTCTCATCCTTGCCGGCATCAAGGACAAGGACATCGCCAATCGCGGTCTCGGCAAGGAGCAAGCGAGCGAGGATGAAATCCTGCAACTGCTCGCCAAGATGATCAAGCAGCGCGAGGAATCGGTGAAGATCTATATCGACGGCGGTCGTCCCGAGCTGGCGGACAAGGAGCGCGAGGAAATCGCCGTCATCCAGGGTTTCATGCCTGAGCAGCTTTCCGAAGAAAAGGTGCGCGAGATCTGCGGTGCGGTCGTTGCCGAGCTCGGCGCGCAGGGGCTGAAGGACATGGGCAAATGCGTGGCTGCCCTGCGTGAGCGCTATGCCGGTCAGATGGATTTCGCCAAGGCTTCGGCTATCTTGAAGGAACTGCTGAAGTAAAGGCTTGCTTTGCCCGCGGCCTGCGGGTGTGCCGTAGGCCGCGGGTGTTTTCCCAGGCGGCGTCGATGATGGCGAATTTTTCCGCCTGATAGTTGCGATACTCCTGGATGAAGCCGCTGGAAAGCCAGAGCTGACTTCGTCCCGAAGAGCCGGTCCATCCGACGCTTTCCATTTTTACTGCCCGGTTCATGAGCCGTTTTGCGTGCGTTCTGGAAATGAGGAAGCGGCGGCAGATATCGGTGAACGCGATGCGCCCGACGATTGCCTGTTGCGTTGCCGGGTCGATCGTGCCGGCGCGGGAGATCAGATAGTCCATAATGACGCCGCCGGAATTTGCCCAGGTGAAGAGATCGAATGTCTCCCCCGGATGGCGCAGGGCGTCGCTCTGGATGATGCCGACGGAAATCGCCGGCTGCAGGACGCTGATGAGCTCCGGCCGTCTGGCAAAAAGAGCGTTGCGTTTTCCGCCGTCGAGGCGGTCGAGCATGCAGAGATGGATGCTCAGCCATTTCGCCAGCTGCTTGACGGCTTCTTCGGTCGGCTCCATCGGCCGCGCCCGTCGATCTGCGCCAACCGGCACGTAGCGCAGCAAGCCAAGCGTCTGCATGTCCTGAAGGAAGCTGAGGGCGGTGTTGTGGCTGGCAATGCCCCGGTCGACGATATAGTTGGCAAAGCGATTGGCATGAATGCCGGGCGGCTCTCCATCGATGCCGCCGCAATACAAGGCGAAACCGGCGAGCGCCATCAGCCAGCGCTGATGCGAAGCAAAAATGGAACACACACCCTGATTTTCATCATAAGTGGATATTATTTCTCTAGTATAGCTTAGGATTTCTTTGAAAAATTCCGGGTCTTGAGCAAGTTCCTTCGCGGATAAAGACATGCAGCCGTCTCCGATGAACCGAGCAAAGTGTCAAATTGTCTGAAGAGAATAATTATCAGGACCGCATATAGGTAGATAATAAAGGATATCCATCGCGGTCGCGGCGTCAAGATACTCGCGATGCCGGCCCAGAATGATCCGCAGCCCATATGCGTTGCCGTGCTGCCATGAAACGGAAGATGGCGCTGAAATTAGAGAAGGCAGGAGCTGGGGGAGCTCCTGCCTTCTTGCGCTTTGCAGGCGTTTGATGACGCAGGGTGGGGCCCAAAAATCAAACGTCTATTGCAAAGGCACTCAGGTGGGGCGGCGCCGGGGGTAGGGATGGTGCCCCACCTGAGTATCTGGTGAACCTATCTAAAAACCTTGACTTCCCGCGGCAGCGCCAATGCCTGCAACGGCAGTCTCGACATTTGAACCTTTACGCCTGCCGTGAGAGCAGGGATTTTCATATTTACCGGCAGCTGATATCCGGCGCCGGCATAGAGCACATTCTTGTCGTCAACACTGCTGGTCGTCGTGGCCGAGCTGTAAGTAGCTGTAGCAAATATGGCCGCGGCGGCTAGCGGTACGATAAGAATACGCATTTCCTCTCCTAAACTGAAAGCCCTGTACCTGATGGCTTCCCGTTCGTCCGGGGCGTCTCGGCATGTCGCGTCGCGAAGCAGTTTCTTCGCCGGCTTGTCTCGCCCTGTGAGAAGAACGCTATTGCGGCGCACATCAACAATCAAATTACAAAAAAATAATGTTTGGCTTACGAACCATGCCGCAAATACGCCGCCGGAGAGTGTCGCCACGGGACAACCGCTTTGCAGCTTTTGATTGCGGGAGGCGCGGTTTTGAGTTGCCGCTATCGACCGCAGGCTGTGCAAGTCATTGCTTTCTCGCGGATTTTCTTACACCAAACAGTTACTCCATGGGTGCCGCCGGTCTTGTTTTCCTTAAGCGGGAAGAGCATTCGGGCGATCCCTGGCAAGTTGAATGCAGTATTTGAGCGGGGCGTGGACGGGAGCAAATCCGGATAAAAGTTCACGGAGTTGTGATCAAAGGGGTGCGGAAGCAGCCTCCTGCGGAGGGCTGTGAATACCGGGGGACGTGGGCAGCGCGTCGTGGCAAAGCCTTACATTCCTGTTTATATGGGATGAGCCAGAGGTAGCCATGCGATTTTCCAATACGTTTCTCGACGAGATTCGCGACCGCGTTTTGATTTCGGACGTGATCGGCCGCCGTGTGACCTGGGACAGGCGCAAGACCAATGTGCCGCGCGGGGATTACTGGGCCTGCTGCCCGTTCCATGGGGAGAAGTCGCCGAGCTTTCACTGCGAGGATCGCAAGGGCCGCTACCACTGCTTCGGCTGCGGCGTCACCGGCGACCATTTCCGCTTCCTCACCGAGCTGGAGGGGCTGAGCTTTCCGGAGGCGGTGCAGCAGATCGCCGATATGGCCGGCGTTCCGATGCCCGTTGCCGACCCGATGGAGGCCAGACGCGAGAAAGAGCGCACGTCGCTGCTCGATGTCATGGAAATGGCGACACAATTCTTTCAGGATCAGTTGCAGACCGCCAACGGTGCGAGGGCGCGGGCTTACCTGCGCGATCGCGGTCTCAGCGGTCGCACCATCGAGACCTTCCGCCTGGGATATTCGCCCGACAGCCGCAATGCCCTGAAAGAGCATCTCGCCGGCAAGGGCGTACTGAAGGAGCAGATCGAGGCGTGCGGCCTCGTGGTGCATGAGAACGTGCCGGTCTCCTACGACCGCTTTCGCGACCGCATCATGTTTCCGATTCTGTCTTCCCGGGAAAAGGTGATCGCCTTCGGCGGACGTGCCATGTCGCCCGACGCGCCGGCGAAATATCTGAACTCCAATGAGACCGAGCTCTTCCACAAGGGCAACGTGCTCTACAATTTCACCCGCGCGCGGCGTGCCGCCCAGGGAGCCGATGGCGCCGGCACCATCATTGCGGTCGAAGGCTATATGGATGTCATCGCCCTGCATCAGGCCGGCGTCGAGAATGCGGTTGCACCGCTGGGTACGGCCCTGACCGAGAACCAGCTCGATCTTCTCTGGAAGATGACGCCGGAGCCTGTCCTGTGCTTCGACGGCGATGGAGCCGGCATCCGCGCCGCCAATCGTGCCGCCGACCTCGCCCTGCCGCATATCAAGCCGAACCGCACGGTACGCTTCGCGCTGCTGCCCGATGGCAAGGACCCGGACGATCTTGTCCGGCAGGACGGGCGCGCGCCGTTCGACAAGGTGCTGGCGCAGGCAAAGCCTCTCGCCGACCTGATCTGGGCAAGGGAGGCCGGCAGCGGCACGTTCGAAACACCGGAGGCGCGGGCGGAGCTGGAGGCGCGCCTCAGACGGATCGTCTCCGTCATCGGTGACGAGGACGTGCGTCGTCACTATCAGCAGAACATGCGCGAGCGGCTGAACGGGCTCTTCCAGCCGCAATTCCAGCGGGGCGGCGGTCAGAAGTCACGCGGCTTTTCCCGTGACGGCAACGGCCGTTCCTTTCCCGGTCGCGGCGGACAGGCGCGGGGCGCTCCTCCCATGCCGACGACGGCATCCGAGCGTCTGGCGCGTTCGGCCATGATCGTCGGGCATCAGGATATTCCGAGCCTGCGCGAAAGCGTGCTCGCGTTGACCATCGTCAACCATCCGGCGCTGTTGCAGGACGAATATGACGAGATCGCCGCGATCGACTACGACAGCCGCGAATTGCAGCGCCTCTGGTCGGCCGTTCTCGGGATTGCCGCGACTCTGGTCGGTCCCCAGCTCGTTCGCGAGCGTTTGATGGAGCAATTGGAAGAGCAAGGTTTCGGCAGCCTGCTGAAGAGTCTCGAGCAGCAGGTTCGCAATGCCCGCCTTTGGACGGCGACCGAGGCTGCCGCCATGGAGGATGCGCGCGAGGGCTATCGTCAGGCGCTTGCGCTTCATAAGCGCTCGAAAGCGCTGCGCTGGCACAAGATCGAACTGGAAGGCGCTATTGCCGAAGCGACCGAAGAGGGTGACGGTGAAGCGATCGAGCCGTTGATTCGGGCTTTGCAGGAAGTGCAGCTCGAGGCGTTGCGACTGGAAAATCAGGAGGCGATCATCGATGGCTTCGGCGTCCTGTCGGGTCGCGTCAAAGGTGCCGCTGGAAAATAGGGAATAAATGCCTCAGCCTGAAAGACAAGAGCCGCGGTTTTCCGCAGACGACGCATTGTTCGGCGAGCGTAGCAGTGCGCCGGCGCCGCTGGATGTCCTGAAGCGTGTCTATGGCTATTCCGCCTTTCGCGGCAAGCAGCAGCAGGTGGTCGAGCATGTCGTCGCCGGCGGCGATGCCGTGGTGCTGTTTCCGACGGGTGCCGGAAAATCGTTGTGCTTCCAGATCCCCGCCCTTTGCCGAGACGGTGTCGGCATCGTCGTCTCGCCGCTCATCGCCTTGATGCGGGATCAGGTGGAGGCGATGAAGCAGCTCGGCATTCGGGCGGCTGCGTTGAATTCGTCCTTGTCGCGCGAGGAGGCGAGCGATGTCTATCGCGCCATTTCCGCAGGCACGCTCGATCTGCTCTACGTCACGCCCGAACGCATCGCGACGGAGGGCTTCTGCCAGATGCTCGGTCGGGCAAGGATCGCGCTTTTCGCGATCGATGAGGCGCATTGCGTTTCTCAATGGGGTCATGACTTCCGGCCGGAATATCGCGATCTGGGCAAGCTTGCCGAGCTTTTTCCCGGCGTGCCGCGCATCGCGCTGACGGCGACGGCCGACCCGCATACTCGTGACGACATCATCGAGCGGCTGGCTCTGGACGATGCCGCGGTCTTCACCACCAGCTTCGACCGGCCGAACATCGCCTACGAGATCGTCGAGCGCGACCAGCCGCGCCAGCAATTGCTGCGCTTTCTTGATGGCCATCGCGGCGACAGCGGCATCGTCTACTGCCTTTCCCGCGCCAAAGTCGAAGACACAGCCGAGTGGCTGAACGGGCAGGGCATTCGTGCGCTTCCCTATCATGCCGGCATGGATCGGGCGCTTCGCGACGCCAATCAGGATGCGTTCCTCAAGGAGGAGGACCTGTGTCTCGTCGCGACCGTCGCTTTCGGCATGGGGATCGACAAGCCGAATGTGCGCTATGTCGCCCATCTCGACCTGCCTGGGTCGGTGGAGGCCTATTACCAGGAGACGGGCCGCGCCGGGCGCGATGGCCTGCCGTCGAACGTCTGGATGGCCTACGGCATGGCCGACGTCATCCAGCGGCGGCGAATGATCGACGAAGGCGGTGCGTCCGAGGAAATCAAGCGCGTCGAACGGGCGAAACTCAATTCGTTGCTCGCGATCTGCGAGACGGCGGGATGCCGGCGCCAGTCCATTCTGGCGCACTTCGGCGAGGCCCATGGCGGCGCCTGCGGCAACTGCGACACCTGCCTCAAGCCTGTCGAGACGTGGGACGGCACGGAAGCGGCGATCAAGGCGCTCGCCGCGGTCTATCGCACCGGCGAACGCTTCGGCACCGGCCATGTCATCGATGTGCTGATGGGGACAGTCAACGAGAAGACCGAGCGCTTCGGACATGTCGACATGCCCGTCTTCGGCGCGGGCAAGGATATTCCCGCCCGCACATGGCAATCGATCTTCCGGCAATTGCTGGCGAACGGCTTCTTGAGCGTCGATCATACCGCTTTCGGCGCCATGAAGCTTGAGGAGCAGGCGCGGCCGGTCTTCAAGCGCGAGCGGCAGGTCTTCTTCCGCAAGGATCGGCCCGAGACGGGTCGCCGCGGCAAGAAGGCGGGGCGACCGGAGAAGCAGGCCCATGGCCTTGCCGGCGAGGCGCAGGCTCTGTTCGATGCACTGCGGTCGGAGCGGACGCGGATTGCCCGGGAGTTGGGCGTGCCGCCCTATGTCGTCTTTCCGGATACGACGCTTATCGCCTTCGCGACGGAACGGCCGAAGAGCCGCAAGGATCTTCTTGGGATATCCGGCGTTGGGCAATCGAAGCTCGAGCGCTACGGCGAGGCGTTCCTGGCCGTCATCGCGGAATTCTCCGGGCGGTGACAGGCTGCGATCGCTGCCGCGCGCGGCGACCGCAATCCTACATGCGTACGGTCATGCCGCCGTCGACGGTCAGCACATGACCGTTGACGAAGGAGGCCGCGTCGCTGGCGAGAAACAGCGCGGCACCGGCGATCTCGTCCGGCCGTCCCCAGCGCTGGACCGGAATGCGCTGGCGTACGAAGGGGAGAAGCTCTTCATTCGCGGCCATGGCGGCATTCGTTTCCGTTGCGAACCAGCCGGGAGCGATTGCGTTGCTGGTAATGCCGTAAGGGCCGAACTCCACGGCCATGCCGCGCATCAGGCCCGTCAACCCCTGCTTGGCGGCGGGATAGACACAGTCTCCGGGCATGACGACATGGCCGCTGATCGACGTAATGGAGATCAGCCGCCCGTGATTATGGCGCTTCATCAATCGGGCGGCATCGCGGGAGAGCATGATCGAGGCGGCCAGATCCGTGTTCAGCAAAGCGAGAATCGCTTGGTCGTCAAAGTCGGCGAGGGCGCGCCTGTCGCGTGCGCCGACATTGTTGATCAATATGTCGAGCCGACCGTGTTTCGCTTCGATATCGGCCATCGTCACGCGCTGCGCCGCGCGGTCGGTAACGTCGAAGGCGGCGGCTTCGGCCGAGCCGTTTCGCTTTTGGATCGCCTCGACGGCCGCTTCCAAAGTGGCGGCCGTTCGTCCGTTGACGATGACATGAGCGCCAGCATCGGCAAGGGCTTGGGCTATCTCGAACCCAAGTCCGCGTCCGCCGCCGGTCACGAGAGCCACGCGTCCTTTCAGCGAAAATCTATCGAATATGCTCATGATATCCCTTCCTTCACTCAGGGTCGCGGTTGCCTCTTCAGAGGAATAATGGACTCAGTCAAGTAATTTTTGCAATAGGGACGGGTGCGGATCATTATGGTGGGCTCTTCATCCCCATCACGAGGACGGATTTTTCGTTATGGGAGGGCATATCGCGCCCGCGTCATAGCCCCATGTATTTTTGCCGCTGGCGAATGCGGCAGCTGTGCTAATGCTATGTTATCACTCGGCCTGTTTCCGCCATGACCAGTAACGGAATGCGACAATGACCTCTGAATTCCTATCGCACCTGCGCAACGAGCTCGCCGGCCTGAAAGAAGCCGGCCTTTACAAGTCCGAGCGCATCATCACCTCGAAGCAGGCCGGCGAAATCGCCGTTGCCGGCGGTGCGCGCGTCCTCAACTTCTGCGCCAACAATTATCTGGGGCTCGCCGACAACGAGGAGCTTGCCGAGGCGGGAAAGAGAGCGCTCGATCGCTATGGCTACGGCATGGCCTCGGTTCGCTTCATTTGCGGCACGCAGGAGGAGCACAAGCAGCTGGAGGCGCGGATTTCCGCCTTTCTCGGCATGCAGGATACGATCCTCTATTCCTCTTGCTTCGATGCCAATGGCGGTCTGTTCGAGACGCTGCTGTCGGAAGAGGACGCCATCATCTCGGACGCGCTCAATCATGCCTCGATCATCGATGGCGTGCGGCTCTCCAAGGCGAAGCGCTTCCGCTATGCCAACAACGACATGGCAGCACTTGAGGAAGAGCTGAAAAAGGCCGAAGGCAGCCGCTTCAAGCTGATCGCGACCGACGGCGTGTTCTCCATGGACGGCATCATCGCCAATCTCGGCGGCGTCTGCGATCTGGCGGAAAAATACGGTGCCATGGTCATGGTCGACGACAGCCACGCGGTCGGCTTCGTCGGCGAGCATGGCCGGGGCTCGCCGGAGCATTGCGGCGTCGAAGGCCGGATCGACATCATCACCGGTACGCTCGGCAAGGCGCTCGGCGGGGCTTCGGGGGGGTATACGTCAGCCAAAGGCGAGATCGTCGAGTGGCTGCGGCAGCGTTCGCGCCCCTATCTCTTTTCCAATACGCTGGCGCCCGTCATCGCCGCCGCATCGCTGAAGGTCTTCGATCTGATCGAGAACGGTGCAGACCTGCGGGCCAGGCTCAAGGGCAATGCCGAGCTTTTCCGCAGCGAGATGACGAAGCTCGGCTTCACGCTGGCCGGCGCCGATCACCCGATCATTCCGGTCATGCTCGGCGATGCGAAGCTGGCGCAGGACATGGCGGCGCTGATGCTGAAGAAGGGCGTCTACGTCATCGGCTTTTCCTTCCCGGTCGTTCCCAAGGGGCAGGCACGCATCCGCACGCAGATGTCGGCCGCCCATTCGAAGGCCGACGTCGAAAAAGCGATCGCAGCCTTCGCGGAAGCCGGAAGAGAACTCGGAATCATTTGAATTGGTTGGAGAGAGCCGATCATGTCGAACATGATGAAAGCGCTAGTCAAATCCAAGCCCGAAGTCGGGTTGTGGATGGAGCATGTCCCGGTTCCCGAGATCGGGCCGAACGATGTTCTGATACGGGTCAGGAAGTCGGCGATCTGCGGCACCGATGTCCATATATGGAACTGGGACCAATGGGCGCAGAAGACAATTCCCGTGCCGATGGTCGTCGGTCATGAATTCTGCGGCGAGATCGCCGAAATCGGCTCGGCGGTAACGAAGTATCACGTCGGCGAGCGCGTCTCCGGCGAGGGGCATATCGTTTGCGGCAAATGTCGCAACTGCCGGGCGGGCAGGGGCCATCTCTGCCGCAACACGCTCGGCGTCGGCGTCAACCGCCCCGGCTCCTTCGGGGAATTCGTCTGCATCCCCGAATCCAACGTGGTGCCGATTCCCGACGATATTCCCGATGAGGTCGCCGCGATCTTCGACCCGTTCGGCAATGCGGTCCATACCGCTCTCTCTTTCGATCTGGTCGGCGAGGATGTGCTCGTTACCGGCGCAGGGCCGATCGGCATCATGGGGGCGATGGTCGCCAAGCGCTCCGGCGCGCGCAAGGTCGTCATCACCGATATCAATCCGACCCGGCTGGCGCTTGCCCGTAAGGTCGGCATCGATCATGTCGTCGACGCTTCCAAGGAGAACCTCGCCGACGTGATGAAATCCATCGGCATGACCGAGGGTTTCGACGTCGGGCTGGAAATGTCGGGTGCGGCACCGGCCTTCCGCGACATGATCGACAAGATGAACAATGGCGGCAAGATCGCCATTCTCGGCATTGCGCCGGCCGGTTTCGAGATCGACTGGAACAAGGTCATCTTCAAGATGCTGAACCTGAAAGGCATCTATGGCCGCGAGATGTTCGAGACTTGGTACAAGATGATTGCCTTTGTGCAGGGCGGTCTCGATGTATCGTCCGTCATTACCCATCGCATCGGCATAGATGATTTCCGCGATGGCTTCGAAGCCATGCGTTCCGGCAATTCCGGCAAGGTCGTAATGGACTGGAATTGATGCCGTTTGGACACACTTGCGGTGCCGGCAATACCTGCCGGTGCCGGAAATGTGAGGCTTTATTTAGGATGCTCTTGTCATCGCGCGGGGACTTCCTAAATACGGGAAGCAATTGATTGCGGCGCGCGGAGCCTGTGGATAAGGCTTTTTCGCGTATTTAACGGGCTTTTTTGCTGGAAAAGCTTGACGAGAACCAAAATTCTGGGAATCACCGTTTGACTTCGGAAAGAACGGTAAACTGGATCGAGCGGATCACCTAATACCATGGCCGGAAATCCAAACGCAATCCAGCTTTGCAATCCGGTAGCGGTGATCGTGGTTAATCGGGCATTAAAGGTCATTCCGTTAGGTGTTCGTCGGTGAGTCGCGGCTGGTGCAGGGCGCGCCAGCCAGAGTGAATGTTTCACCGCGTATAAGTTTGCAGCGTCAGGGAAAGCGACGATATAGAGATGGCAACCAAGGTCAAAGAGAACGAAGAAGCTGAAGTCGAACGCGACGGCACCTCGGATGGCCCGCTTCTCGATCTTTCCGATGACGCGGTCAAGAAGATGATCAAGGCCGCGAAGAAGCGCGGCTATGTGACGATGGACGAGCTTAACGCTGTGCTTCCGTCCGAAGAAGTGACCTCCGAGCAGATCGAAGACACGATGGCCATGCTTTCGGACATGGGCATCAACGTCATCGAGGACGAGGATGTCGAAGAGGCCGGCGCTGCGGCCAGCGACGACGACGATGCCGGCGGCGACGAAGAGAGCGAAGGCGGCGAACTGGCCCCGACCAGCGGCTCCGCGCTTGCCACCGCGAAGAAGAAAGAGCCGACAGACCGCACGGACGACCCGGTACGCATGTATCTGCGCGAGATGGGTTCCGTCGAACTCCTGTCGCGCGAAGGCGAAATCGCGATTGCCAAGCGCATCGAGGCTGGCCGCGAAACCATGATCGGCGGCCTCTGTGAGAGCCCGTTGACGTTCCAGGCGCTCATTATCTGGCGCGACGAACTCAACGAGGGCACCACGCTGCTGCGCGAGATCATCGATCTCGAAACCACCTATTCCGGCCCCGAGGCCAAGGCTGCGCCGCAGTTCCAGAGCCCCGAGAAGATCGAGGCCGACCGCAAGGCTGCCGAAGAGAAGGAAAAGGCCCGCCGTGGCCGCGCTCCTTCCGGCGACGACGACATCACCAATGTCGGCGGCGAGGGCTTGCCGATCGAGGAGGAGGAAGAGGACGAGGACGAATCCAACCTCTCTCTCGCCGCGATGGAAGCCGAGCTTCGTCCGCAGGTCATGCTGACGCTCGACAATATTGCCGAAACCTACAAGAAGCTGCGCAAGCTGCAGGACCAGCAGGTCGAGCAGCGCCTGTCTGCTTCCGGTACGCTGTCTTCGGCGCAGGAGCGCCGCTACAAGGAACTCAAGGATGAACTGGTCAAGTCGGTCAAGTCTCTGTCGCTGAACCAGAACCGCATCGACGCTCTGGTCGAGCAGCTCTACGACATCAACAAGCGCCTCGTTCAGAACGAAGGCCGCCTGCTGCGCCTTGCCGAATCCTATGGCGTCAAGCGCGACAGTTTTCTCGAACAGTATCAGGGCGCCGAGCTCGATCCGAACTGGATGAAGTCGATCGGCAATCTGGCCGCCCGCGGCTGGAAGGAATTCGCCAAGAGCGAAAACACGACGATCCGCGACATCCGCCAGGAAATCCAGAACCTTGCGACCGAAACCGGCATTTCCATCTCGGAATTCCGTCGCATCGTTCATATGGTGCAGAAGGGCGAGCGCGAAGCGCGCATCGCCAAGAAGGAAATGGTCGAAGCCAACCTGCGCCTCGTCATTTCCATCGCTAAGAAGTACACCAACCGCGGCCTGCAGTTCCTCGACCTCATTCAGGAAGGTAATATCGGCCTGATGAAGGCGGTCGACAAGTTCGAATATCGCCGTGGCTACAAGTTCTCGACCTATGCTACCTGGTGGATTCGCCAGGCGATCACCCGCTCGATCGCCGACCAGGCGCGCACGATCCGTATCCCGGTGCACATGATCGAAACGATCAACAAGATCGTTCGTACCTCGCGCCAGATGCTGCACGAAATCGGCCGCGAGCCGACGCCGGAAGAACTGGCCGAAAAGCTGGCCATGCCGCTCGAGAAGGTGCGCAAGGTGCTGAAGATCGCCAAGGAGCCGATCTCGCTCGAAACGCCTGTCGGTGACGAAGAGGATTCGCACCTCGGCGATTTCATCGAGGACAAGAACGCGCTTCTGCCTATCGACGCCGCCATCCAGGCGAACCTGCGCGAAACGACGACCCGCGTTCTGGCCTCGCTGACGCCGCGCGAAGAACGCGTGCTGCGCATGCGCTTCGGTATCGGCATGAACACCGACCACACGCTCGAAGAAGTGGGCCAGCAGTTCTCGGTTACGCGCGAACGTATCCGCCAGATCGAAGCCAAGGCGCTGCGCAAGCTTAAGCACCCGAGCCGCAGCCGCAAGCTCCGCAGCTTCCTCGACAGCTAAGCTGCTGTTGGTGCTGTTACGACATCGAGCCCGGTTCGCGAAAGCGAGCCGGGCTTTTCATTGAGAGTATCGGCTCAAGGTTCGCGTCATGGCAAGCAAGGCGGAGTTTTGGGAAATATCCCTGCCGGAACGACTGCGCGACCTCCTCGCGGGATACGCGTGGCGGCAGGATGCGCTCGGCCGTTCCTCGGCGCATGTCTTCCGGCTGGAAGCGGAGGGACGGGCTCCGGTCTATCTCAAGACCGAGCCTGCCGATCCCTTGGGTGAACTGGCCGGCGAAGTCGCCCGGCTGCGATGGCTGGCGTCACAAGGGTTTGCCTGCCCGCAAGTCATCGCTCACGAGACGGATGGCGAGCGGGAATGGCTGCTGATGAGTGCGCTTGCCGGTGCTGATTTCGTTAGCGCAGACCAAGTGCCGCCGATCGAGCGGGTGCGCCTGCTGGCCCATGCCTTGCGGCGCTTGCACACCATCGAGATTGCGACATGCCCCTTCGATCATCGGTTGGAGGCCAGAATTGGCGAGGCCAAGGCGCGCATGCTTGGCGGCCGCGTCGATGAGGATGATTTCGATGAAACCCGGTTGGGACGGTCGGCGCAGGATATTTTCCGGGAGCTAGAGGAGACAAGACCAAAGACGGAAGATCTTGTCGTCACTCATGGCGATGCCTGCCTTCCCAATTTCATGGCCGACGGTGCAAGTTTCAGCGGCTACATCGATTGCGGCCGCCTCGGCGTTGCCGATCGCCATCAGGATATCGCGCTTGCCTGCGGCAGCATCGAACGCAACTTTGGGGGCGGCTTCGGTGACGTGTTTCTGGAGGCCTATGGAGATTTTGAGCCACAGGCGAAAAAAATGGCTTATTATCGGCTGCTGGACGAGTTCTTCTAGCGGTGGATTTGCAGGTTCCCGCGCCGTGCGATCACGCAGGTTTGTTTTTGCGCCATTGCGGATCGCACGGATGCCTGACAAGTTCGATTTCGACCAATGCCTCTTTCGGGGAGTGCTGTCGGATACCATATGTCTGCGGACCTGAGAGTCTTCTTGTCTATTTGCCGGTAAGGATCGAATGAATCGATGCGCAATTTCCTCTTGATCGCTTTCTCCGCACGAGCCATCCGCTGAACGATGAACCAGGCCGAGGCAAAACGGGATAAGGAGATGCGGCCGGGCTTTGTCCTGTCGATCCTCCTGCACGTCCTGTTTGTCGCCATTTTCCTGCTGCCGCTGCTGCCAGCGCCGCCGCAGGCAAAGCCGGAGCAGAGCGTCAACGTCGAGCTGGTGCCGCAGCAGGAGGAAAAACAGGAACTTGCGACCAAGGCGAACGAGAAGCCAGACCAGCCCCCCAAGCCCACGCCGAAGCCTGACGAACAGCCGCAGCAGACGGCGGACGCCAAACAGGAGCGACCGCAGCAGCCTCAGGGAAAGAAATCGGACGAGCAGCCGCCGAAGCAATCCGACCCTCAGGGCAAGCAACCCTCGGAAAAGCCCCCGGCCAAACCCGATGCGGCAAAGGCAGACAAGCCCGAAAAACCTGACGATCCCAACGCCGATAAGCCTGTCGAGAAGGCCGAACAGCAACCTTCCGCGACGGAGACGCCCCTTCCGGATATGAAGGGCGATCAGAAGGACCCGAACACCACGCAGCAGCCCGAAGCCGCTGAGCAGCCGAGCGATACCCCTCCGACGCCGCCGAGCGATGCGACGGCTGAGCAGGAGGCTCAGGCCGCAGCGGCTGCTGCGCAAGCCCAGGCTCAGGCCCAAGCAGAGGCGGTGCAACAGGCGCAGGAGGCCCAACAGCAAGCGGACGCCAAGGACCAGCAAGCCAATGCGGTTCAGCCGCCGGCTAGCGATTCGGCCGAGAAAGCTTCTTCCACGGCCCCCGATGTGCTGGCGACCAACGAGCCTTCGGACTCGCAGGTGCAGCAGCCACAGGCCCCATCGACCGATCAGAATGATCCGCAGGCGCAACAGGCCGCACAGGCGCCCTCAACCGATCCGCAGCAGCAATCTCCTGCCCAGAAGGCAAAGGATCCGCCGCAGATCGTCGTTCCGGCGGTAAAGCCATCTCCGGCGCAGCAAAGCTCTCAGAGCCAGTCCGCTTCGAGTAGTCAAGGAGATCCGGCAAGTGGCACGGCATTGGTCACTGAACCGCAGTCGCTTAAATCAATTGTGCCTAAACGGGCCGTTCAGGCCAAGAAGCTTTATTCGGGTGCTGAGATGACTCGTCTCTCGAAGAGTGACTACGACGCCTGGAAGAAGCTGCCACGGCGCCAGCGAGTAAAATACCTCTGCAATTCTGAAGAGAAAATGCAGTTTGGTCGCGATTTTCGCGCAGTTGGATACGTTTACGCCAATTCAGCTCTGTCGCAGGCGATGCTTTCTGATATCAGCCTATTCGGTGACGGTGCTATAGTGCAAACTCCCAATGGTTGGCGGAGGGTGGCATTCACTTGCGAGGTGGATAGCGATGCCCTCAAGGTTATAGCTTTTTCTTACACGGACAGGGGGCTCCTTTCGCCAGATCAACTCGATAAGCTGGGTTTTGTTGGAAATTGATGCGGCTCCTTTGGCGCGTCCACCTGAAACAATAGTTTATTACAGACCCCAATCGAAATCCGGCTCATTTCATCATACAATTGGCTGCATCTACCTGATTCAGTGTCCTCCCATCGCTTCGTGACGCTTCCTATGTCCTCGATTACAGCCGATTCCAGCTCCGTGGCCGCGAGCCGCTCCACCTTGCGCGGTGTCCTTGTGGCATTCGCGGCCTATGTCGTTTTCGCCTTCAGCGATGCCTCGATCAAGATCCTGCATGGCGTCGTTCCGTCCTATCAGGTGGCCTTTATCGGCGCGCTGTTCGGTTTTGCCGCCGTGCCTTTCCTGAAGCGGCGGGAGGACGGCTGGCTCGATATGGTGAGGACGTCGAGCCGTCCCTTCTGGCTGTTGCGCTTCATCTGCGGTGCGACCGGCGCCATCTGCTCGGTCATCGCCTTTACCAAGCTGCCGATGGCGGAGGCTTTCGCGCTGCTCTTCCTGTTGCCGTCCTTCGTGACGATTCTTTCCGTCATTTTCCTCAAGGAGGACGTGCGCTGGCAGCGCTGGACGGCCGTCATCCTCGGTTTCGTCGGTGTGTTGATCGTCCTGCGCCCCGGCTTTCGCGAGCTGTCTATCGGGCATCTCTGCGCAGCTATCGGCGGTCTTGCGGGCGCGATTTCCATCGTCATCAATCGCGCGCTCGGCTCGAAGGAAAAACGCATCTCGCTCTATGGGGCAGGCCTCTTCGGGACGATGATCGTCAGCGGCTTCCTCATGCTCTCCGAAGTCACCATGCCCACGCCGACGCAATGGATTTTCCTGGCGAGCTATGGCCTGCTTGGCGCTTTCGGCAACGTCCTGCTGTTGAATGCCGCTCATATGGCGCCGGCCAATCTCGTTGCGCCGCCGCAATACAGCCAGATGCTCTGGGCGATTGCTTTCGGTTATCTGCTTTTCAACGACAGTATCGACATGCCGATGGCCCTCGGCATCGTGCTTATCATCTTTTCCGGCCTGTTGACGCTGGCGCGGGAGCGCAGGCGTGGAACACCGCTTCCGGCTGCTGTCGCCGGCAATGCGCAGGCGCCGCTGGCGACGGCGGCGGACATAAAGACGCCGGCCGACGTCTGAGCTTGTGTCCCGATCGGAGATGCGCAAAACTGCCTGTCACAGGCGATGATCGGTTGTCATCGCGTCGTTTGGGATAGCAGAGTTGGCCGCATGGGGAGGGCGGTGCGGATGAGGTCCGGCCAATTCACGATACTTCGCTCTAACGCCGCCGGCATCGAGGTGGTAAGGGCCGAGACGCGCCACAGCTTTCCCAAGCACACGCATGATCAATTCGGCATCGGCATCATCGAAGCCGGCGCACAGGCATCGCTTAGCGGGCGCGGGATGGTGCGGGCCGAAGCGGGCGATATCATCAGCGTCAACCCGAACGAGGTGCATGACGGCATGCCTGTCGGCGAGAGCCGGGCATGGTCCATGCTTTATTTCGATCCACGTCTCATCGGCGAGTTGTTGCGCGACATCGGGGAAGGCCGGTGTGGAGCCATGGAGTTTCCATCGCCCGTCATCCGCAACAGCGAGATGGCCACGCGTTTTAAAACCCTGTTCCCGCTTCTGATCGAGGCGGCTGCCCAGAATGTTCTTTTGCGGGACGGACTGCTCTTGTCGCTCGTTGCCGGCGTGATGCGCCAGGGCGGAGGCAGATCGAGTGACAATGCCAGTCCCGCGGTCGTCAGCCGGGCGCGGGATCGGATCGATGACGATCCCGCCGCTCCCTTGACCCTTGCAGAACTTGCCGAGATCTGCGGGTTGAGCCACTACCGCTTTCTGCGTGCCTTCGCCAAGGCAACGGGACTGACGCCCCATGCTTACCTCATGCAGCGCCGTATTCACGAGGCCCGGCGGCTGATCGCGGCTGGTACATCCTTGGCCGAGGCTGCCTTTGCCAGCGGCTTTGCCGATCAAAGCCACATGACTCGCCTCTTCGTGCGCAATTTCGGCATCTCGCCCGGTGCCTATGCAGCGGCCATGGGGTGAGGCGTCTGCAATTTTGTTCAAGACCGGGAGGTGAGGATGCGGTTTTCTGCTGGGGAAGCAGGAGCAGCAGAAGGAGGCATCATGTTTTTCCGCCATTCGAACGAGATGTGGGCCGGGTTCCCCGAACTGGTCGCCGGCACGCTGTTGGCCGAAGGGATCACCGCGACCGCCGATGCCATCAATCCCATCGCCAGATATCATGCGGCCGCTGCGGAACGGCTGGCGCAAGGTCCCGAAAGCGAGATGCCGGAAATCCAGGCATGGCGGCGCGGCTTCTCCAGGATGGGATTGAAGCCGACGCAATATCGCTGTGCGTCCGAAGCGCTGCTTCGCCGCTTTCGTCAGGAAGGGACGCTGCCGCGGCTGCATCCGCTCGTCGACCTCTGCAATGCGGCCTCGATCGCCTTCGCCATTCCCGTCGCCGTTTTCGATCTATCGAAAGTGTCGGGCGATCTCGAGGTGCGGCATGCCGATGGCAGCGAATCCTACCTGACCTTCGCCGGGGAGATGGAGCACCCTGAGGCGGGAGAAGTGATCTTCGCCGATACGGCCGGGCAAGCACATGCCCGGCGCTGGACCAACCGGCAGAGCGGCCTTTCCGCCGTGCGCGACGATACGCGCTCGGTACTGATCGTTGCGGAGGCGATGCATGACTCGGCTGGCGACGACGTTCCGCGGCTGATCGGTGCGATTGCCGCCGATCTGGCGGCCATCTGGTCGATCGAGGCCAGACGAGGTCTCCTCGATGTTTCTTCACCGCGATTTGATCTGTCACCTGCGATGAATTTGCAACCGCAGCAGAAACGAGATTGACAAGACGTGCGTTCAGGCAGAGCAGGGGGCAGTAGAATTTCCGACGGTTGAGAAAACATGTCTGCCAGCGTCCATGCCGGCGGACGAAGAAGGCTCATGGATACCCTGCAGAACCTTGACCGGCCCGGCGTGCTCGGTCACCCCGGCTATCGTTCGTTCGTTGCGTCGCGTGTCTTTTCCTCGATAGGTTTTCAGGCGGTGACGGTCGCCATGGGCTGGATGATCTACGACCAGACCCACAGCGCCTTCTACCTCGGCCTCGTCGGCTTCTGCCAGTTTCTTCCCATGGTCATCCTGACTTTCGTCGTCGGTCATGTCGCCGATCGGTTCGATCGGCGCCGCATCGGCCTTGCCTGCCAATTGATCGAGGCGCTGACCGCCGTGGTGTTGGCTGTGGCCGTCTGGCAGCATTGGATAGGGCCGGCGGGCATTCTGGCCGCTGTTGCCGTCATGGGGGCCGCGACGGCCTTCGAGCGTCCGACAATGGCGGCGCTGCTGCCCAATATCGTGCCGTCGTCACTGCTGCAGGTTGCCATCGCCACCTCGACTTCCATGATGCAGACCGCCTTCATCATCGGTCCATCGCTCGGGGGCCTGCTTTACGGCGTCAGCCCGGTCGTGCCGTTTGCGGCTTCCGCCGTGCTTTACGTCATCGCGAGCTTCAACGTCATTTCGATCCGGCTCGAGCGGCTGCAGTCGCCATCGCGCGAGCCGATGACCCTGAGCTCCGTCTTTGCCGGGGTTTCCTTCATCCGGAGCCGGCCTGTCATGCTGGGTACGATCTCTCTCGATCTCTTTGCCGTCTTGCTTGGCGGCGCGACGGCGCTGCTGCCGATGTTTGCGCGCGATATCCTGCATGCGGGTCCCTGGGGGCTCGGCCTGCTGCGCGGCGCGCCGGCGGTCGGGGCGCTGATCATGTCGATCTGGCTGGCGCGACGGCCGCTGCAGACCGATGTCGGCAAGAAGATGCTGTTTGCAGTGCTCGTTTTCGGCGTTGCCACGATCGTGTTTGCAGTGTCGAGCAACATAATTCTTTCGGTTGCCGCGCTCTTCGTCGTCGGTGCTTCCGATACGGTGAGCGTCGTCGTGCGTAGCTCGCTCGTGCAACTCCTGACGCCGGATGCCATGCGCGGTCGCGTCAATGCGGTGAATTCGCTGTTCATCGGCACATCCAATCAGCTTGGCGAGTTCGAGTCGGGCATGCTTGCCAGTGCGCTTGGGCCGGTCCTGACCGGCATCGTCGGCGGCGTCGGCACCATCGTCGTGGTGCTGCTCTGGATGCGGCTCTTTCCGGACCTGACCAAGGTCAAGACGCTCAAAGGCTAGCGCCTTCCATCCTGCCGGCTCGTTTCTTCGATCCCGCTTAGGCCAACGTCCTGGAGCAGATGTTTGTTTGTCACGGGCAAGATATCCCGTTTACGGCTATTTTGCGCCTGCCGTTCTGCATCGTTTTTCGGAACCAGGCGCGCGATCCAGCGCTTTACGCGGAGACCATGAAAGATCTTCATCTGTCGCGGCTTTCGAAATTTTTCGACAAATGAAGGAATGCGCCTCAATCGTGATGTTGTATAATGAAGCCTCTTACGCGGAAACATGCAGTATTTTCATGGGAAAAAGGCCCCTTCCACCGTTGTCTGTGCTGCAGACATTCTGCGCCATTGCGCAGACTGGCGGTTTCGGTCGCGCTGCGGAGCAGATCGGGCAGACGCAGACGGCTGTCAGTCATCAGCTTGCGCAACTGGAAGGATGGATCGGCGGACGATTGTTCGATCGGGGCCGAAATGGCGCTAGGCTAACGCCGTTGGGTGCCCGCCTGCATTCCGCAATCGCCGGCACGATCTCCGATCTGGAGGCGGCGCTCTATCAGGCGCGTGCAAATGTTTCGATCCGCAGCGTGACGGTTTCCATGTCGCCGGAGTTTTCCAGCCAATGGCTGGCAGCGCAGCTGCCGGATTTCTGCAGGCGGCATCCGGAGATCGAGGTGAAGGTGGCCGTTGGCTATCAGCGCCCGGATTTTCAGCCCGGTGGCGTCGATCTCGCCATCTGGCTCGGCCGTGCCGATGCAGGGCTTACCCATGAGGAGTTGCTGACGGACGAGGAGTTTGTCGTCAGTTCGCCGGCACTATCCAGGCAATTGCCGCCCCGCGAGGCGATAAGAGCCGCTCCGCTCCTGCGATATGCCGGCATGCGGCACACCATATTGGATTGGCAACGCTGGTACGAGCAGATTGTCGGCAGTAACGACGCAGCGGCAGATGCAGTCTTCGATATCGCGCGAGCGGTGGAGGAGGCTCCTTTATTCGAGTCCTTCACCGACATGCTTGACGCCTGCCGGCAAGGGCGCGGGTTCGCTCTCGTTCGCAGTTCGCTGGTTGCGCGCGACCTTGCCGAGAAAACGCTGGTGCGATGCTTTGTAGAGGTGCAGCCGGCTGCCGTCGGCTACAATCTTCTCTATCCGCCAAATGCTTTGCAAAATCCGGCCGCAGCCCTGTTTCGCAACTGGCTGCTCTCGCAAATCCGGTCGACGGCCCGGGCGTAGCCGCGTATCAATCGCGCAGCCGGATCAGGCCGGCCTCGGTCGGTGCGAAGCCGAGCTTTCGATAGAAACCGGTCAGGTGCGGTTCGAAATCGACATGCAGCCATTCCGCGCCGCGGTCGTGAGCCAGCATTTTCGCCCGTTCGATCAGGTTGCTCGCGATGCCTCTGCCACGAAAGGCCGGATCGACGCATGTATCGAGAATGAAGGCGTGAATGCCGCCATCCCAGGCGACATTGACGAAGCCAATCAACGCAGAGCCCGAAAATGCGCCGACATGGGCGAGATTTCTGGAGAGGATCGGCTGGAAATCACGCGGCCTGGAGCGACCCCATGCCGTCGTCCAGAGGGCATCGAGGGCCTCGTTTTCAAGGTCCGGATCGTGCCTGTATTCTATGTCCATTGCGCATTCCTCTGGATGGATCGCTTGACGGACCCTTCATACTTGCAGCCCGGCGGCCGGAAAGCGGAAAAATATACGCGGCCCATGTCGGATCGCGCCGTCGTCGGCCGTCCTTTGAAGGCGAGCATAGAACAAAGGAGGAAAAAATGTCCTATGTCGACGGTTTCATTGTCGCCGTGCCGAAAGACAAGATCGAAGCTTACAAGGATTTGGCGCGCATGGCCGGAGCGGTCTGGCGGGAGCATGGTGCGCTGACCTATGTGGAAGCCATCGGCGACGATGTGCCTTACGGCGAACGCACATCTTTCCCGCGCGCAGTGCAGGCGACGGAAAACGAGGTCGTGATATTTTCGTGGATCACCTATGAATCGAAGCAGAGCCGCGATGTGATCCTGGCGAAGGTCATGGCCGATCCGCGCTTGAAGGACCAGATGGAAAATATGCCCTTCGATGGCAAGCGCATGATCTACGGCGGTTTCAACATTGCCGTCGAGGTATAGGCTGCGGCGGCGGTCGGGCTTGACATTCCGGCCGCCGCGCCCGACCTGATGCGGATCGCTGTCGCCATATCGGGGGATGCCATGCCGCAAACCGTTGTCACTCTGTCCACTCACGGCCAGGGGCTTTATGAATTCACCGATGAGGCTGCGGAATTCGTCCGGAAGGTGGCGGGCGGCGATGACGGCCTCCTGACGGTATTTGTCCGCCATACCTCCTGTTCCCTCCTGATTCAGGAAAATGCCGATCCCGATGTGAAGACCGATCTCAAAGCTTTCTTCAGCCGTCTTGTGCCGCCATCTTCCGACCCGTCGATGGGATGGATCGTACACACGATGGAGGGGCCGGACGATATGCCGGCGCATATAAAATCCGCGCTGACGCAGGTTTCGATCGGTATTCCCGTGATGCGTGGCCGGCTGGCGCTGGGCACCTGGCAGGGAATCTATCTTTTCGAGCATCGCGACCGGCCGCATCGGCGCGAAATCGTGCTGCATTTTTCCGCCTGAACGAAGAGTTAGTCCTGCGTCAACTGGTTGTTAACCCTCATGAATACAATCTGAACGGACAATTCGCGTTCGGTTCAGCTTGGCTGACCTAACGTGGCCCCAATCCCAAAGGCAAGGCATCGCCCGATAACGGGATTGCAACGATCCACAGCAAGGATTTGAAGGAGAAACACCATGACCAATCTTTTCGCCAAGGCAGGCATTGCAGCTATCATCGCGCTCGGTGCCATTTCTGCAACGGCCGTTACTGCATCGGCCAATGATTTTCATCCGGGCATTCACCAGGTTCGCTACGACCACGCGCGCGGTCGCACTTGCTCGCCGGGCCTCGCCGTTCAGAAGGCACGCGGCATGGGCTTGCGCCGCGCTCGCGTCGACAACATCACGCCGCGTCGCGTCGTGGTCGAAGGCTTCGGCCGCCGCGGTCCGGACCGGGTATTCTTCGCCAATGTGCCGGGTTGCCCGCTGATTCGCCGCTAATCGCACCGATCGGGTTTTCCACATTTATTCGATGGATTCGAAGCCGCCTCCGAAAGCGAGGCGGCTTTATTTTTTATCTGTGCTATTATCGGCCATCTGGTGTGATTTTCGCGTTCATTGTAGCTGAATAGTGAATGAATGGCTGATTCTGAGCTCGTTCAGTATCGCGGCGCTATTGCTTGGGCGTTCGCTCGGTAAATTTGCGGATATGGGGAAGCCTCTTCGCTTCATGGAGAACACGATGAAACAAATGCTGGCAAGGTTGGGGGTCGCCGCTTGCGTTGCCGTGACCGCGTTGTCGGGTGCCGCGGATTTTGCCTTTGCGCAGGGTATGGATATTTATGTCGGTCCGGGCCGGCATCGGCCGCCACCGCCGGATTACGATCGGCCGCCGCCGCGCTTTGATCGCCGTGGCTGCGATCCGCGTCAGGCCGTCGATGTCGCTCGCAGCTATGGCTTGCGCCGTGCCCGTGTCGTGGATGTGACGCCGCGGCGTGTCATCGTCGATGGTTTCGGCCGTCGCGGTCCGGATACGATGATGTTTGCCAATGTTCGCGGTTGCCCGCTGCTTGGCCGCTGACAAGCATTGCGGGCGCATGTAGCGTCCGCTTTCATTCTCCGACCTTTTCGCCTTTTTTGGCGGGGGCCGCGAAACCGCCCTTTGCTCGACCTTGATGGCTCTGAGCGAAGGGCGGTTTTGTTTTGGCTACTGCTGGATTGCGTAGGTGATGCTGACCGATGCGTTGTACTCGTTCTCGCCGGTGGCGACGGGGACGGCCTTGTCCATTGGCGCCGCAGCGGCCATGGCACGCATGTAGGGTTGCGGCGGGGCTGCGACGCGACCCTCATGGATCGCAATGAGGCGGCCGAGCTTGACGCCGGCCGCGTCCGTCAAGGTCTTGGCCTTTGCGGCGGCATCGGCGACCGCATTCTTGCGGGCTTCTTCGAGAACCGCATCCGGCTTGTCATTGGTGAACTGAATATCGCCACCCTGGTTGATGCCGAGCTTGACTGCCTGGTCGAGCAGCCCGCCAAGCTTGGAGAGATCCCGCACGCGAACGGTGAGGCCGTTCGTCACCTGATAGCCGTTCAGGACCGGTGGCTGGGCGTGGCCGTCCTTGTCGTTCGGATAGGTATATTGCGGCTGGATCGAGAAGCCCGAGGTCTGCAGGTCGCGCTCGGCAATCCCGCTTTCTTTCAGCGTCGCCAGCACCGCACCCATGGCCTTGTTGTTCTGATCGAGCGCATCCTGCGCGGCTTTCGCCTGCTGCACGACCGACAGCTTCACCACAGCCATATCCGGCGCAACGGCGGCATGTCCTTCGCCGGTGACGGTGATGACAGCCTCGCGGGGCTTGGCATCTTCGGCAAATGCCGCAGCCGCGGGCACGAAGAAAGTGGCGCTGACAAGAGCGGCAAGAGTAAAATCTCTGGTTTTCGTCAGTAGCATGGTTCGTTCCTTGGTTGATATTCCCTCGGGATTCGCTTTTGCGGATTGATTGTGAAGGTATTACGGCAGTCCCTTGTCGGAAAAGAGAAATTGGGTTAGAGCCAAATCGACTTCGGAGAACCATTGCTCCGGAGTCGCAAGCGCGACGTCTTTTCTCGCGCCGGGCCTGTAGCTCAATGGTTAGAGCCGGCGGCTCATAACCGCTTGGTTGGGGGTTCGAGTCCCTCCGGGCCCACCATTCCTGCAAGCCATTGAAATTGTTGATGAATTTCTCGCTTATTTTTCCGGCCTACACACCGGAATACACTTGACTTTACACATCGCGAGCCCATTCGAAAGGGTTCTCGATGTACCTCTGGCGCCGTCCGTCCGGATTCATGTTTCAGCAAGGCATCCCGAGTAGGTTGCACGCGAAACTGGGGAAATCACCAATCCGGGTAAATCTCGGTCTGATTCGGGCTGACGAAGCTCATCGTCGTGCTCGAATCCTGGCCGGATTGATGACCTCGAAAATCGAGGAGCCGACCATGACACGTGAGATTCTTTCTGCGAGCTTGACCGCGCTAGCTGCGGAGATCAGTGGTATCGCAAAGGAAGACAGACAGCTCAGCTTCGCGGCAGGCGGCTATGAGTCCGATATCGACCGCTTGGTCGATGAAGGGGCGACAGATGCTGAGCAGCGCCTCGCTGATAACTTGCGCATGGAACGGTCAATAGTCGTCCGCAGGCGGCGGAACCTGAAGGGGCTGAGGGCGCGTCTGGAGAAAATCGGAACCGCGCTGGCCGAGGATAAGATCGCATGGCAGGCCGAACGCGGGACGTATGAATCCGTGGTCAGGGTTCTCGGATCGATCGAGCGTTCCGCAGCACCTGCCGTCGAAGCGGTTCCGGCTGCACCTGTGGAGCCCGAGACGGAGATCGAAGTCGATGCGCGGGCTTTCAAGCCGTCCACGTTATTGAGCGTGGCCGGGCGGGCGATTCTGGATGCCCGGAAGGCGGCGTTGAATCCTGACGATACGGATGCGTCCCGATATGAGGAACGGCTGGAAACCGCGTTCGCGGCGTTTCTGGAGGTGGTCGGCGACAAGCCCCTGACCTACTATCTCCCGATCCATATGCAGGACTTCGCGACATTTCTTGCCCGCGTCCCGAAGAACCGCTCGAAAATCGCGATTTTCACGGGACTGACGTTGAAGCAGACAGTCGAAAAGAACGCGAAGCTCCCGCCTGAACAGCGCAAGCAGTGTCTGTCGGAGACGACGGTCGCGAGCTACCTCTCGGAGGTGAAGAACATTTGGAGCCGAGTGTCCGCTGGTGTGCCCGGACTTCGCGATATGGGCGCGTATCGCGTGACCATGCCGAAGGATGCGGAAGCATCCATCGACCGCGAGCCGCTTGCGGTGCCTTCGCTGAATATCTGGCTGCGGGATGCGGCCACGCCGAAGCTTTTGAAGAAGCCTCACAAGGCTTGGCTGCCACTGACCGGGCTGCTGACGGGCATGCGGCTGGCCGAGCTTATCTATCTCCAGCGAACCGACATCGTCGATGTCGAGGGCAACGAAGTCATCGACCTGACGCGTCCGCTGATCATCGGCGGTCAACAGATCGACCGTCCGACGAAGACAAAGACTTCGAAGCGGTACGTCGCAATCCATCCGCTGCTCCACGAGTGCGGTTTCATCGAGTATGCCAAGGGTGTGAAGTCTGCCGACGGATTTGTATTCAGCCATTTCCACAAGACCGACGATCCGCCGGATGCGGCCCAGAAACAGATGTCCAACTGGATGACCACGCTCGGTATCCGCGAGACACAGCGGCAGGTGTTTCACAGCCTCCGGCACAGCGCCAAGGACTGGTTCCGAGACAATGTCGGCGAACGTCTTGCCGACAAGCAGTGCGGTCATGCCTTTTCAGGTGTCAGCGCCAATTACGGCGCGAAGCTCCTGAAGCCGAAGGAAGTTCGCCAGATCATGGAAATGCCTGCCTCGGAGGGCGTGGATTTTAGCCCGTTCGTCAATCATGGCATGGTTCGATAAGATCGCCTGCGTAATAGTCTGTGCGAACTTGCAAACGCGCCATGAATAAGTTCGTGGTCGTGGTAGAAGGCACATGCTTTGACGCAGTCAGCGTTCCGAAGCCGCCGCCAATGATAATGAGGAGTGCAGCAAGTTGTGGGTCCAGGTTGAGGTATTTAACGTACTGCGGATGCCGAGGGGGTAGCCGTCATAGTCTCGCCTCCAATCTCATCAAAGTTTCCATCACGACGCTCGAAAAACGAGTTCTACCGATACTACGCGGGGTATCCGTTGGACTTCGCCGAGTGGGCACTAGAAAGGCTTGACCTTCCCTCGAAAGCGTTGGTCATAGATCCTTGGAATGGATCTGGAACAACTGCAGCAGCATGTGCGAGGCTCGGGATTTCCTGCCAAGGCTACGATATCAATCCGGTTATGGTCCATCTTGGCCGGGCTCGTGTAGCATCAAGCGTAGATTTTGCGGAAGCGGAAGAACTGATCGGCACAGTTGCCGAAATTATCGGCAATGAGCGTAACATAAGCTTGGCGACTATAGGAGAAGCATTTCGGGAACTGCCCGTTGGCAATGAGTCCGCTCATAGCGTCGCCATTGCTGCTTTATTCCCCTATGCGCGAACCCTGCTGAAAGTGAGCAGGACAAAAAACCCGTCTTGGTTCAAGAAGGGAGCGACCTTCGATGGGATGTCCCTGAGCCGCTGCGAGTTCCTTGCATCATGGCTGAGGCTTCTTCAAGATATTTCGCAATGGCGGAGTACGCTAGAAGATCCTGACGGCGTTGCAATCTCAATCGAGCGCGGCGACTCAAGGAAATCTTTGGGTCGAAGGGACGCTTTTGACGGGATTCTAACGTCACCACCATACTTGACGCGCTTGGACTACGTGCAAGCAACACTTCCGGAATTTCTTATCCTTAAGGAATTGGATGCGGTTCCTGACATGCAACGTCTTAGGCGTTCTATGCTGGGCTCTCCTCTCACAAGCGAGAGGCCCGAGCGGAGTGTCGAGCGCCTCCCGACAAGCATAAGAACGCTTCTCAGCCGGATCGCGGGCCACACGTCTAAGGCGTCTGCATCGTATTACTATCGTTTTTTTTCAACCTACTTCGTTGACCTTCAAGCGTCGATGCGAAACATTGCGAAGGTGCTCAAGGGGGGGGCGTCTGGATGTATTGTCGTACAATCAAGTAGCTACAAAGAGATCATGATTGATCTTGCGGAAGCCGTCGTCGTTTTAGGCGAAGAATTTGGTCTGCAACACCAATCCACCGTCGAATTCGGCTCACGCCGTTCAATCTCGCTTGTGAACACACGAGCACACGAAAATGCACGTAAGCCGAAGAGCGAATGTGCGATATTTTTTAGAAAGGCATAAGATGCTCGCTGTCTACTCGCCAATGTCTGTGGGTGACTATTGCAAGGCGCTCAATGAAGACCTGATCACAGTAAACGATGATTACCAACGAAACGCGGGCATCTGGGCGTCTTATGCCCGGTCATTTTTCATTGAATCGATACTGCTAGAGTATCCGATTCCAAAGATATTCCTTTATTCGAAGGTTGATCTTCGGACCCGCACGACGATCAAGGAAATCGTGGACGGGCAGCAGCGAAGCCACACGCTGCAAAGCTTCTATAATAAAAAATTCAAACTATCAATTAACATCGAAACAGAAGAGCTTAGAGGAAAGAACTACAATCAGCTTTCCGAAGATTATCAATCCAAATTTATCTCATATAGCTTGCCGATTGACGAATTTCGGGGTGTGCAGCCTTCTCAAATACAAGAATCTTTTAGACGAATGAATGCGAGCAATGTTCCGTTGAACGATGAAGAACAGCGGAACGCAAGATTTCAGGGGCCGTTCAAATGGTTCATTCAGCGAGTGGGACAACGGTTCTCGGAGCAGCTACGCGCCGCAGGGGTTTTCAACCGCCGAGATATCATCAGAATGGGTGATAGCCGACTTTACTCTGAGATCATCCATACCATCCTAAACGGTTTCGTAACGACTAAAGGGCCGCAGATAGACGGTCTTTATAAGCAATTTAATAGCTCTTTCGAGAATGAAGATCTTTATTTCAGCTATCTGGAGACGGGGCTCGGCAACGCAATTCAGGAAGTTTCCAACGGTGAGAAAGAGTTGCTGCGCGGGTATATGTTTCAAATCATTGCGCTGATTTACATTGATAGGCAGTTCAATCTAGGGCTGAGACAAAAGGCTGCCGAGGCCGCTCCAGAGGTTGCCGACGCACTTCAGAATGGCGCGATAGATCTCGCACTTCTCATCGACAGTTTGAGAGACCCGGAAAGCCATCCATTGCTCTCGGGATTCGTTGACGCCACCAAAGGAACAAACGTCGGTCGCGCCAAGGCCGTGCGCTACCTCTATTTGGATGCAGCGATCTGAATGCAGAGCGTTAGCGATTTGGGAAAATTGCGAGACTCAACGATCTCGCGAGTGAGACGTATCGAGCAAATCGTCTCGCCGATAACCACTCCCCTCGGGTCCGAAGATAGACGCGCACTGGCGTTCGCGATTATAGAGCTCGACAATCTGGTCGTTGTCGGGCTGAAACACTATACAAAAAGCTCTTTGCTTCGCAGTAGAACTGCTGCGGGCGCACGAATAACAGCAACGGTGACACCTGGTTCAACCGAAGAAGCGGCGGCGCTTATATATCGATCACTCAATCCGGCTGGTTATGCAAAGAAGCACAACCCTGTCGTCATTGACGAGAGAGACGAGATCACATTCCGTGATCCCAAAAAGGCTGAGAAGGTGTTCATCGACTATTCGGCTTCAAACCTACCGAATCTTGTTGTCGCGCTGTCATTGAATGCATTGGTTTTTGATGAAGCGAAGGTATTCCGGCATTTTTTCGCTCATCGGGCAAAAAACACCTTTGATGCGGTCAAGGTGCTTGCGAGCAATTTGGGAGTGGCGGGTTTCGATATACCGGAAACCTTGCTTCTAAGAGGGCGGCCAGGCTCTGGGGTTCGTCTTGTTGATGGGTGGTTGGCCGATGTGGAGAACTTCTTCGACCTTGCCACCTAACGAGACCAGAAGTCTCGTCGCAACATTGACGCGCGTGCGCCGATGACAGAGCATAGAAAAACCGCCATCAACGGGTTGGCCCCCTCCGGCGGTTTTTCATGGAGAATGTTCAATAATGATGAACAATCATTCTGACATTGTAAAGCCGCCGTTGACGGCTGTTTGAGTCCCGGGAGCGAAATACTCGCTCCGGATGACCTCGCAAGCCCTTCTTTTGAAAATCCAATTGTTGATAATGTGGTTGTGCAGATCGAAGGCTGCAAGCCGGGCGGGATTGCAGAGCGCGCGTTAGCTGGCGTTTCCGGCGCTGCGACCGTGTCCGCCAGCGCCGTGAAAGCGCACAATCATGTTCTGAAGACTAACAGCGGCTGGGCGCTCGACCCCGTCAAATGGGCACGGCGCGCCAACGCTTCTGCGGTCCTCATGGTAACCGCCCGGTTGTTACC
>UBYA01000015.1 GCA_900469615.1 Hyphomicrobiales bacterium
ATGAAACTTCAATCCTCTTATTGGCCTCTTGCTGGCCCTTTGCCGGCGCCGGACCAGGCCTTCGAAGCAAAACCGGCATTGCGATCGTATGCGCTTATACACAGGATCGCCGGTGACGCCTATATACGATGCTCCGCGATGGGGTTTTGCGACGGAAGTGTCATAAAGAGCAGATCGTATTTGCGGCAAGTGTACCGATGCCGCTCCCCATGCCGCGGATGAAACGAAGCCTTTGTACTTTAAGCTTATCATCGCCCGTTGCTTGTGATTGGCATCATGTTACCGCATGATGGACGTGGCATGATCGTTCCGCGGGGAACGGGTATCGAGTTGGCGGTTCGGGACTTTTGCATGAAAGCGATTTTTGCCGTGCGTACGATGCGGGCCGGCGAGTTGGAACTCGCTCTGGAATGGGCCCGCCAAGAGGGCTGGAATCCCGGCGTGGACGATGCCCCGGCATTCTGGGAGGCGGATCCGTCCGGTTTTCTCGTCGGCGCGATCGGCGAGGTGCCGGTCGGCTGCATCTCCGTCGTCCGCTATGGCGAAGCTTTTGCGTTTCTCGGCCTCTACATGCTCCACCCGGAGTTTCGCGGCAAGGGATACGGCAGGCAGCTCTGGAACAAGGGCATGGCGCTGGCCGGAAATCGCACTATCGGGCTGGACGCAGTAGTCGCGCAGCAGGAAAACTACCGCCGGCACGGTTTCGAGGTCGCATATCGAACCATGCGCTATGGCGGCATCCCCAAGACGTTCGACGTCGACGAGCAGCAGGCCAGGCAGGTGGTGCCGGTGACGGACGGCAAGCTTGACGGACTGGTGCGCTACGATGCCGAGATTTTTCCCGGCTTGCGCTATTCCTTCATCAGGGCATGGTGCGGCGCTCCCGAGAGGCGAAAGTCCTTCATCGTCGGCGGCGGCAGCAGAGTTCGCGGCTTCGGGACGATCCGGCGCTGTTTCGAGGGCTACAAGATCGGCCCGCTGTTTGCCAGCAAGCCGGAAGTGGCTCAGGCCCTGTTGAGCAGGTTGCTTGCCGAGACCAGGGGTGCGCCGGTCTATCTGGATGTGCCGGTGGACAACGGGCAAGCCATCCGCATTGCCGAAGATTGCGGTCTTTCTCCCGTCTTCGGAACGGCACGCATGTATCGCGGCAAGCCGCCGGAAACGTCTCTCGATCGCGTTTTCGGCATCACCACGCTCGAGCTCGGCTAACGCCATTCCTCTTGTTTCGCGCGGGAACGGAAACGCCGATATTAACCTTAACAAACGATTACTCGCCGCATGGGGAGCTTAAACAACCTTAACGGCTGCATATTCCGCATGGCCGCTATATAGATTGCCTGGGGGCGCCAAGGGGAATTGAACAATGATTGTTCATTTTCTGTATTGGAGTCGGCAATGCATGTCATGGAAAGTATTAACCGGCAGACCTGGCGTAATCCTTGGGCTTTGCGCGACTACCGCCGCAGTAACGGCTATCTCAACGAAGGCGAGCGTGCCGCCTTTGCCATCGGCATTCCGCAGACGGGCAGGGGGCGCGTCCTCGATATCGGTGTCGGCGGGGGGCGCACGGCGCGGCTGCTGCGCGATGCGGCAAGCGACTACATCGGTGTCGACTATACGCCGCAAATGGTCGAACTGTGCCGAAAGAACCATCCGGACCTGCGGTTCGAGCACATGGATGCGCGCGACCTTTCGGCGTTCGGCGACGCCAGTTTCGATCTGGTCGTCTTCAGCTATAACGGCATCGATTCCGTCGATGCGGCGGGGAGGCTTGCGATCCTGCACGAGGCGGCGCGCGTGCTGGCTTCCGGCGGAGCCTTCGTCTTTTCGACCTTCCATCGCGGCTGGCGCGGCTTCGATCGCCGCGTCGATTATCGCCGGCTGGAATGGACGCCCAATCCGGTGCGGCTCGGCTTGCGGACCCTGCGTTATGTCGAAGGCCGCATTTCCGGCACGTTGCGCCAGCGTCGCCTGAGGCCGCTGGAGGAGCGCGAGGGCGAGCATGCGATCCTGCTGCACGGCGCGCATGATTTCGGTGTCATGGTCTATGCCACGACGCCGGCGCAGGTTCAGTCGCAACTGGCCGGTGCCGGCTTTGCCATGCCGGCGCTGGTGCTCGATCTGGATGGAAAGCCGATCGGCGCCGTGGCTTCGCCCGAGCAGGAATATTTCCACGTCGTCGCACACAAACCGGGCGTTCGATGAGGCAAGGTCGCAGGCCGGACGGGGCCTGGTCCGCAGCCCCTGTCCAGCCGCAGCCGGAAAAATCCTGTTGGAGGCGCTGATTCGTCATGCAAAAAGCCGAATCTCCTGAGACAACAGGGTCGCTTTCCCAAAAACAAAGCTTTATAGATGCGCGGGTTTGAGCAAGGCGCGCCTCCGCGCGCAGGAAGCGGGAATGGATAAATGACGAATGTTGTAGTGATCGGCTCGCAATGGGGTGACGAAGGCAAGGGCAAGATTGTCGACTGGCTTTCGGAACGCGCCGACGTGATTGTACGCTTTCAGGGCGGCCATAATGCCGGTCACACGCTTGTCGTCGACGGTGTCAGCTACAAGCTCGCGCTGCTGCCCTCCGGGCTCGTGCGCGGCAAGCTCAGCGTCATCGGCAACGGCGTCGTCGTCGATCCCCACCATTTCGTCGCCGAAGTGGAGAAGCTGCGCGCCCAGGGCGTCGCGGTGACCCCCGATGTTCTGCGCATCGCCGAGAACGCGCCGCTGATCCTGTCGCTGCACCGCGACCTGGACGGGCTGCGCGAAGATGCCGCTTCCAACAGCGGCACGAAAATCGGCACGACCCGCCGCGGCATCGGCCCGGCCTATGAAGACAAGGTCGGCCGCCGCGCCATCCGCGTCATCGACCTTGCCGAGCCGGAGACGCTGCCGGCCAAGATCGACCGCCTTCTGACGCATCACAATGCGCTGCGCCGCGGCATGGGCCTTGACGAAATTTCCTTCGATGCGCTGCATCAGGAGCTGACCTCCGTTGCCGAACACATCCTGCCCTATGTCGACCAGGTCTGGCGGCTGCTCGACGAGCAGCGCAAGATCGGTGCGCGCATCCTGTTCGAAGGCGCGCAGGGCGCGCTGCTGGACAACGACCATGGCACCTATCCGTATGTAACCTCATCCAACACGGTCGCCGGCCAGGCGGCCGCCGGTTCGGGTCTCGGCCCGACGGCGCTCGGCTATGTGCTCGGCATCACCAAGGCTTACACGACGCGCGTCGGCGAAGGACCGTTTCCCTGCGAATTGCATGACGAGATCGGCAAGCATCTGGCGACCGTCGGGCGCGAGGTCGGCGTCAATACCGGCCGTCCGCGGCGTTGCGGCTGGTTCGATGCCGTGCTGGTGCGCCAGACGGTCAAGACCTCGGGCATTACGGGCATCGCTCTCACCAAGCTCGACGTGCTCGATGGTCTCGAGGAGCTGAAGATCTGCGTCGGCTACAAGCTCGACGGCAAGGAGATCGACTATCTGCCGGCAAGCCAGGCGACACAGGCGCGCGTCGAGCCGGTCTACATCACGCTCGAAGGCTGGAAGCAGTCCACTGTCGGTGCCCGCAAATGGGCCGATCTGCCCGCGCAGGCGATCAAATATGTCCGGCAGGTGGAAGAGCTGATCGGCGCGCCCGTGGCGCTGCTTTCGACCAGCCCGGAGCGCGAGGACACCATACTTGTGACTGACCCTTTTGAGGGCTAAAGTCGCGAACCTATGACGAATCCCGGCCCGGCTGCGCGCCGGGCATCATGAGAAAGTGCTGATGGCGGATTTTGTAGCAGTTATTCGACGGGCCGTTGACGGCCTGACGGACAATACTCCCGAGATGCGGGTCAAGGTTTACGATCGAGCTCGTGGTGCCGTGCAGCGGCAGCTCGAGAGCATGAAGCCGCGCCCGCCGGAGGAAATGCTGCGCCGTCAGCTCGACAAGCTTGAGGCCGCGATCGTCGAGGTCGAGGCCGAGCATGCCGAAGCCTTGCCGGGAGCCGAAGAGCCGGCCGCCGAAGCGCCTGTCGTGCATGAGGAGGTCGCTCCCGAGCCAGTGCAGGAGCATCATGCGGCGGAGGAAGCTCACGCCGAGCCGCATGTAGAGGAGCCCGCACCCGCTCCAGCCGAAATCCATGCGCATGAGGAGCCGAGCGTTGCCCAGCCCGCTCACGAGGAGTCCGCTTACGACGAGCCGGCGGTGCAGGCTGAGCAAAGCCACGAGCAGGCGCCGCAGCCGGTAGAGGAGCAGAGCGAGCCGCACCGCGAGGAAGAGCCTCATGTTCCCGCTGCCGAGCACGCCGGCACCGAGCATCAAGCGGAGGTTCACGAGGAACCGATTCCCGAGCCGGTTTCTCACGACGAGCCGCATCATCCGGTGGAAGAGGCGCCGGAGGTTGTCGCCGAGCCCGTTCAGGCCGCGCCAGCAGCGCCCGCGCCGACACCCTCGGTCGACGATGTCATAAGTCAGGTCGATCAGATCTGGGCCGAGGTCGATGCGCCTTCTCATCAGCCCGCGCCTGAAGTGGCGGCTGCCGATCAGAGCGAACCGGTCATGCCGGCTGCGGCTTTCGCGGAAACGCCTTTCGGGCAGCCGATAGAGCCGCCGGAGCCTGGAAAGGCGCCTGCCGGCAACAAGGGCTTCGTCTGGGACGCCGATGTCTTCGAGGAGTTGGAGCCGGTCCCTGCGGCCTCCAAGCCGGCCCAGCAGCAGGCGCCCGAAAACGCTTTTGACGACGTCGATCTCTTTGCGGACGTGCATTCCTCCCGCAAGCCGGCATCCGATGCCGATGCTGCCAATGACGGCTGGCGCGAGCTCAAGGAGCTTGCCGGCTTCGACAAGCGCGCGGAAGACGAACGGGGCGGCGGTTCCTCCATCCCGCCCGATCTCGATCAGGGCATGGCTGCAAAGCTTCAGGGCCGAAGCTATCGCATGGAGCCGAAGCGCCGTCGCATCAACGTTACCGGCATCATCGTCACGCTTGTCGGTCTTGCCGTCGTCGGCGGTGGCGGCTACGCAGCCTGGCTGAACCGTGATGCGCTCAACAACATGGTGACGAAACTTGTCAGCTCGGCGCCGAAAAATGCGGCCGCCCCCGCGACGTCGGATACGGCAGACAACAATGCCTCGAATAGCGGCGATGCCGCGCCACCTGCGCAGCAGCAGGCAGCTGCCACGCCGCCGCAGAGCAATAATACGACTGCGGCCCAGCAGCCGGCGGGCTCCACCAATACGGATGTCGCCGCGTTGAGCGACCCGAATACCGTCAATACCAAGTTCACGCAGCGCCTTCTTCCCAATGGCACGGAAGAAGACGACGGGCCGGCTCCGAGCAGCCAGCCGGGCGTCGTGGAGGGCAAATCCGTGGCGGAGCAGAATGTCGCTTCCGCTGCTCCGGCCGCGACAACGCCGCCGCCCGCCAGCGATGCCGGTGCTGCGCAGACACAGTCGCCCGCGACTGCTGCGACCGCCGCGCCGCCCACACCTGCCGCTTCTGCGGACCAGCAGGCTCCTGCGGCCAACCAGCAACAGCAGGCGCCGGCCAATCAGCCGCCGCCGGTGACGCAACAGACCGCTTCAGCCACGGACGGGCAGAAGGTTTTCCTTTATGAGGAGCGCCTCGGCCAGACATCGCCCGCCGCCTTCCAGGGCACGGTCACTTGGTCCGTTCAGGAAGGCAAGGGGGCCGATGGCCGGTCTGAGCCTTCGGTGCAGGGTCTCATCAATGTTCCGGATCGCGGCCTGACCGCGACGATCACGGTTTCGCGGAATTCGGATTCCTCGCTACCGGCCAGCCATCTGATCGAACTCGCCTTCCAGGTGCCGCCGAATTTCGAGGGCGGGGCGATCGATAATGTCCAGCGCGTCGCCTTGAAGGCAACCGAGCAGGATCGCGGCGATGCCCTGATCGCGGTGCCGGCCAAAGTCACCGACGATGTCTACATGGTCGCGCTCAACGATTTCCCGGATGCGCGCAAGACCAACCTCGATCTTTTGAAGAACCGCAACTGGATCGATATTCCCGTCGTCTATCGCAACGGCCGGCGTGCGCTGCTGACGATGGAAAAGGGCCCGACCGGCACAGACGCCTTCAACAAGGCGATCGCGGAGTGGCAGGCGCTTGGCGGTGTCGCCTCGAGCGGTCAATAAGATCTCGCGAAATCGATGGATATGGAAAAGGCGGGCTTTGCGGCCCGCCTTTTCATTTCTACCCTTCAGAGCGGTTCCACGTTTCATGGAACCGCTCTATCCTTTTGTTTCTACGCAATTCCGGATGGAAAACCGCTGCGCACTTTTTCTGGAACTGCTCCAGGACCTCCCGAAGGTGATCTTCAGGCTGTCGCTTCGACGACGCGCAGGGCCTTGGCGCGTTCCAGCGCATCCTTCTGCACGGCTTCCTGAACCTTCTCGAAGGCGCGAACCTCGATCTGGCGCACGCGTTCGCGGCTGATGTCGAACTCGGTCGAGAGATCCTCCAGTGTCACCGGATCGTCGGCGAGGCGGCGGGCTTCGAAGATGCGGCGCTCACGATCGTTCAGAACACCCATCGCACGTGCTAGCATGCGGCGGCGCGTATCGAGTTCGTCCTGCTCGATCAGCACGTCTTCCTGGCTGTCGTGATCATCCACCAGCCAATCCTGCCACTGGCCGGAATCGCCTTCGGCGGCCTTGATCGGAGCGTTCAGCGAAGCGTCGCCGGAGAGGCGGCGGTTCATCGAAACGACTTCCTCCTCAGAGACGTTCAGCTTGGTGGCGATCTCGGTGACGTGCTCCGGCTTCAGGTCGCCGTCATCGATTGCCTGGATGCGGCCTTTCAGCCGGCGCAGGTTGAAGAACAGGCGCTTCTGGTTGGCCGTCGTGCCCATCTTCACCAGCGACCACGAGCGCAGGATATATTCCTGGATGGAAGCCTTGATCCACCACATGGCGTAGGTCGCCAGGCGGAAGCCGCGTTCCGGATCGAATTTCTTGACGGCCTGCATCAGGCCGACATTGCCTTCCGATACGACTTCGCCGATCGGCAGGCCATAGCCGCGATAGCCCATGGCGATCTTCGCCACGAGGCGCAGATGGCTGGTGACGAGCTTGTGCGCGGCCTGACGGTCGGCATGTTCCGCATAGCGCTTGGCGAGCATGTACTCTTCCTGCGGTTCCAGCATCGGGAACTTGCGGATTTCGTCGAGATAACGATTGAGGCCGGCTTCTCCGGCAGCGATGGACGGTAAGGTATTACGGGCCATGATTGTGCACCCTCCTATTCGAGATTTGGTTCCTTCTGGGGGCGTATTTTGCGCGCCTTCTGCGAAGCGGACCAAGGCGTACGGGTCCGAGGACCCCGCACTGAACCAATGTAAAGATAAGTATGGCGAAACGGCGATTCAAGGATCTGGTCACGCAACTGTTATAGCGGCGTGACCACTGGTCCCGTCGTGACATCGCCCTTGGGATTATCCTCCCGAATATTCCGGCGCCATATGACTTCGCCACATCGGCCTCCAAAACGCGATCGCGTTTTCGGCAAGCACAGGCGCTCGGACTTCGGTCCTTCATACATTGCATTATAGGGCGGCTGGCCGCAGGCGTCCAGCGGCGGCGCTGCGAAAGACTATGGCTTATCCTCGCAGGGCCTCTACAAGCTCTTCCATATCGTCGGGCAGGGGCGCCTCGAAATGCATGATTTCGCCGGTGCGCGGATGCTCGAACTGCAGCATGTAGGCATGCAGGGCCTGGCGCGTGAAGCGGCCGACCACTGCCTTTGCGGCTTCCGGCAGGAGATTGGCCTTGGTCTTGAAGCCGCCGCCATAGACGGCGTCGCCGAGCAGCGGGTGGCCGATATGGGCCATATGCACGCGGATCTGGTGGGTGCGGCCGGTTTCCAGATGGCAATCGATCAGCGCGGCGAGGGCGGCCGCATCCGGTGTCTCGTGAAATCGTTCCAGCACCTCGTAATGCGTGATGGCTTCGTCCGCATCCTGCGAATCCGCGCGTTTGACGGCGCGGCGCGTACGGTCGCTGCTCGAACGGCCAAGGGGCGCGTCGATGGTGCCGACGAGCTGGCGCGGCCGTCCCCAGACGATCGCCTGATAGGCGCGCTCAAGCGCCGTTGTCCTGCCGTGATCGGCAAATTGCAGGGATAGATGCCGGTGCGCGACGTCGTTCTTGGCGACGACCATCACGCCGGTCGTATCCTTGTCCAGGCGGTGCACGATGCCAGGGCGGCGGACGCCGCCGATGCCGGAAAGGCTGGCGCCGCAATGGTGGATCAGTGCATTGACCAATGTTCCCGTCCAGTTGCCCGCGGCAGGGTGGACGACCAGCCCGGCCGGCTTGGAGATGACGATGACGTCATCGTCCTCATAGAGCACGTCGAGCGGGATATCCTCGCCCTGCGGCGTCGGGTCCTCCGGTTCGGGCATCGTGATCTCGTAGACGTCGCCGGGGCGCACCTTGCGTTTTGCATCCGTTACCGGCGCGCCTTTGAGCGAAACTGAGCCCTCCTTGATCAGCGCCTGCACGCGACTGCGGGAGAATTCCTCGCCGATCTCGGCCGTCAACCATGAATCGAGCCGTCCTTCGGCACTTTCATCGGCGGTAAGGACTTTTCTATTGCTCGCGGCTTCTTTAAAGGGGTCGCTCAAACGTATTTCTCCGGCGCACAAAGCGCTCTACTGGAAGCAAGGACGCATCGATGACGAATCTCGAGCCAGACGATCAAGAGGAAAAGCCCCTCGATCCGGCCCTGGAGAAAGTCCGACGCAAGATGATCCGCCTGCAGATCGTCTCTGCGGCCGTCATGGTGGTGAGCCTTATGGCCGTCTTCGGCGCCGTTGTCTACAAGACGATGAAGCCATCGGCCAAGCCGGCCGGGCAAGCAGCGTCCGGCATCCCGTCCGATGCCCCCGTCGCCGTGACGGCATTGCTGCCGGCGGGCTTTGTCGTCCAGTCCACGGCGCTGTCGGGCAATCAGGTGCTGTTCTACGGCACGCTCGCCGGCGGTCAGCGTCAAGCCATCGTCTTCGATTACGGCATCGGCCGCATCGTGGCGACCATATCGCTGTCCAACTGACGGTCTGGCGATGACGAGCGATCGGCTCATCGAGATTACCCATCCCGACGATCCGCGCATCGCCGAGTTCCGCAACATTCGGGAACGCGATCTCACCGGTCGCGACAGCCGCTTTATTGCGGAAGGAACGGTGGTGCTGCGGCTTCTGGCCGGAGCGCATGCGGCGGGCGGCGACTTTGTGGCTGAAAAAGTGTTGCTGCTTGAAAACCGCGTCTCCGGGCTTGGCGACATCATCGAGACTTTTCCAGCCGATGTCCCGATCTATGTCGCAGCGTCAGAGGTGCTGGACGGCATTGTCGGCTTTCATCTGCACCGTGGCGTTCTCGCCCTCGGGCGCAGGACGAGGGATGGCGGGATGAACGCCTTTCTCGATCGCATCCCGAAACAGGCGCTTGTGCTTGTCGGCTGCGGCATTTCCAATCACGACAATATTGGCTCCATGTTCCGCAATGCCGCTGCCTTCGGCGCGGATGCGGTACTGCTTGATGAAAGCTGCTGCGATCCGCTCTATCGGAAGGCGTTGCGGGTTTCTGTCGGCTCGATCCTGACCCTGCCGTATTGCCGCCAGGGGAGCGGCGTCGAGTTGCTTGCGGCGCTCGCCGCGCGCGGCTTTGCGATCTGGAGCCTGTCGCCACGCGGAACCGTCGATATTCGCGATGTCCCGGCTTCGGAGCGCATGGCGCTTGTGGTCGGTACGGAGGGCGATGGCCTGCCGCAGAGCATCCTTTCCGCCTTCGGCAGCGTGCGGATTCCGCAAGCGCCGGGATTGGACAGCCTCAACGTGGCGACGGCGAGCGGCATCGCTCTTTTCGAGATGGCCGCAAGGAGCAGGCGCATCTAAAGAGTGGCGCTGTTTGCGACAGCGGTATGCGAAAAATCAAGGATCCGACGTTTGAGGCGGGCAGATCCGTAGAAGGCGGCTCTGCTCTTCACGGAATCCTCGAACGGTTCCGCTCCTTTATCTCTACGCAATGGCGAACGGAAAACCGTCGCGCGCTTTTCCGGCAATCGCTCTAAGGATGTTTCGGCAGGATGGCGGCTACCCGATCGGCGAGGCTGACGCGAGCGCCCGGTTCGGCGGGTTCCCGATCTTTCGGCAGAAGATCGAAGATCGGTGAGCCGTCGCCTTCCTTGAGCGCGGTCAGTGCCACCATATTGGCGGCGATCCTGGCAATTTCCTCGCGCATGGCGTCGTCATGGGCCGGCGTGCGGGCCTTTACCAGGCGATCCGATAGGGCGGCGGCCCGATTGCGGACCTCATCCGTCATGTGAGCGATCTCGTCTTCCACTGTTCGTTCCGGTTCGGCCACCCGTGGCGGCTCGGTTGCATTCGGCCGGTCATCAGTCGCACCCGCCATCATGGATGCGGCGGCGAGCTTCGGCGTTCTCGTCGGCTTTTTCGGTGGCATGATACCGGCGGCACGCAGCGCCTTGCTCGCCTCCCGCGATTCATTGACCGCAGCCTCCAGCCGTTCCCGCAGGCGGACGACGTCCTGTGCGTGTCGCTCGATCGCGGTTTCCTTGTCGGCGCTGCCGGCGATCTCGCGGTTGAGGCGTTCCTCGAGCCGCTTGTTCTTGTCGCTTTCCTGGCGCAGCGCCTGTTCGGCGTCCGCCGCACGCAGGCTTGCCGCATTCAGATGCTGGCGCAACGTATCACGTTCGTCCCGCAACGTCTTGATACGCAGCTTCAGGCTCTCGATTTCGGTTTCGCGGGTCGCGAGGTCGATCTTGAGGTTGTCCGCGTCGGCGCCCATCTTGGTCATTCGCTTGCGCAGCCCGTCGATATCGGCTTCCTTCTCGGCACTGGCCTGCTCGGCTGCGTGGATGCTCGACTTGAGCTGGCTGATATAGCTTTCCTCCTGGCGCAGGCGCGAGCGCAGTTCGCCTGCCTCGACTTCCAGATCGTCGATGCGTGTCTGCAGCTCGGTGTTGCCGGCGGAGAGGCGGCTCGCCTCCTGCTGGAGCTTGCCGCTATGGATCTGCAGCGCCACCGTCTTGTCGCGTTCCTGCGTCAGGGCATGTTCGGTCCGGGCGTTTTCGGCTGCAAACAGGGCGCGCGCCATGTCCTTCTGCGCGCGCACTTCCTGCGGGCTCAGCGGCATCGTTGCCTTCATGCGCTTCTCGGTGAACCAGACGATGCGGCGATGGATTGCCGGCGCGATGAGAAAGACCAGAAGAGCGGCCGTCAGAAAGCCCAATCCGAACAAGAGAGCATATTGAATCACGACGCGGCCAGTATCCTGGGGTTATGTTCGATCTCGATAAAATGATTAATCATGGGATAGCCATGCAAGCAAGCGTTTAACACGGATATGGTTTATCGGTGCGAGAGGGGATTTTTCGAAAGAAAAGGCCCGCGATCCAGGCGGGCCGAGGCGTTTGCTGCCTGGGAGATATTATAGCAGTTGGCTCAGAAAGGGTTCCAGGTCGGATTGGGCGTAACCTTCAGATAGCCCAGATTGACACCGAGACGGGCGCCAATGCCGGTGCGGATCGGGACGAGCACGATATTGTTGTTCTTCAGGACGGTCATGCCGAAGCCGGCAACCACGAAGGCCTGACCACTCACGCCGCCGAAGCGGGTATAGACGCTGTCGATGCTGGGGAGATCGTAGACCAGCATCATTACGCGCGTCCCCTGACCGCCGTAGTCCAGGCCGAGCGACGGACCTTGCCAGTAAAGCGGATGCTCGCCGGCATTCTTGGTGTTGAGCTGGCCTTCGCCATAGGTCAGGCCGGCCACGAAAGCGCCGGAGCCTTCCTGTCCGAGGATGTAGCCGTTCGGCAGGCCATATTGCTGGAAGGCGCGTTCGACCACCTTGGCAAGGCCGCCGCTGGTGGAGCCGAAGAAGGAATGGCCTGCATCGACGATTTCCTGCGCCGAGTACTGATTGTTCGGCGACGCAGCAGCCTGATGGACCGGCAATACGAAGCTGACGAATGCGACAATGGCCAGGATCAGGCCGAGGCCGAGCGTCCTGGTGCCGGGGCTTGGCATTCTCTTGAGGAATTCATAGCGCATGAAAGTCTTCCGTTCATCATGGTCGGTGCTTCGGGAACGAACACACGGCGCATTCGGCTGTACGCGCCGGTATGGCACGCCCCCTTTTCTCAGACTTTCCGCCCACCTATCGCAGGACGATTCGCGCGCGAACGAGTCTGATGGTGATGAATGCATTTTGCGTGGATGGTCTTAATAATCGGTTTACCAAATATGGTGTCATTATGGCGCGCGGTACACTGGCTGCGACAACCCTCGGGCAACCTTACCGTGGCAACGTGGACTCTACTGCGTTTTGCCTTGCCAGCATTCAGGAGACAATGAATGTCGAAGAACCCGAATCTCACTCTGACCGGACCGGATCTGGCCGCGCTGCTGTGCAGCCGCGTCTGCCATGATGTGATCTCGCCGGTCGGGGCGATCAACAATGGCCTGGAGCTGCTCGACGAGGGTGGTGCGGATGCCGATGCGATGGACCTGATCCGCACGAGCGCGCTCAATGCTTCCGTCCGCCTGAAATTCGCGCGCCTGGCTTTCGGCGCCTCCGGCTCTGTAGGTGCCTCGATCGATACCGGCGAAGCGGAGCGGGCCGCCAAGGATTTCGCCGCCGCCGAGAAAAAGACCGAGGTCAGCTGGATCGGCCCGCGCGCCATCATCGCGAAGAACCGCGTCAAGTTGCTGCTCAATCTCTTCCTCGTTGCCTACGGCGCCATTCCGCGCGGCGGCAATATCGAGGTGACGCTGGAAAATCCGGAGTTCGACGCCAGGTTCACGATCACCGCCAAGGGGCGGCTGATGCGCATTCCGCCGAAGTTTGCCGAAATCTGCTCAGGCACGCCGGAGGAGTCTGTCGATGCTCATTCGATCCAGCCGTACTACACGGTTCTGCTGGCCGAAGAGAGCGGCATGGAGCTTTCCTACAATGCGACACCGGAAGAATTGACCTTCGTGGCGGCCATGGCGGCCCAATGAACCGAAGGATGCGGATGCATCCATCGCCCGCGACCGAAGCCCGGTCGCGGGTTTATTTTTTCGTGTATTGACGATTCCGTGCAATCTCCGGGTTGTCCGTGCAATTGATAATGTAACGGTAACGAATCCTTAGCCTGCTCCCCCTATCGTCTCGATTTGAAGCCGTCGTTCGGGCAATGACGGCTGATGCCAGGGAGCTCATACATGCAGCGGTTCATGATAACGGATAGTTCGGATGTCGTACGAAAGGTCGGCAAGCGAATCCTGTCCGAGCTGGACTTTCTCGTGAGCGAAGCCGGCGATGCCCGCGAGGCGCTGACGCGCTGCGAGGCCGAAATCCCGGATTATCTGATCGTCGATGCCGGCATGGAAGGGGCGCTCGAACTCATCGCCAGTATCCGTGCCATGCCGAAAGGCAAGGACGTGAAGATTTATTATTGCGTGGTCGAGGCCGATCTGCGCAAGCTGATGGCCGGAAAGCGCGCCGGCGCCACGGATTTTCTGCTGAAGCCGTTCGATCGCAAGATCCTGACGGCGATATTCGGCAATCGCGCCGCAGCCGCCTGATTTGGCGAGACATATCGAAACAATCGCGGCCGCCCTTTAGGGGCGGCTATTATTTTAGGTATTCCTTCGCCGGGCGGCCATAAATGCGTCGGGCGCGGCCCACAAAAAATCCCGCCTGAAGGGGCGGGATTCCTGTTTATTTCGGCGGGTATGGCGGGGAGGCGGATCAGGCGCTTTCGGCGAAATCGCTGCTATCGGGTTCGCGCAGCACATAGCCGCGGCCCCAGACGGTTTCGATGTAGTTGGCGCCGCCGGCGGCGTTGGCGAGCTTCTTGCGGAGCTTGCAGATGAAGACGTCGATGATCTTCAGCTCCGGCTCGTCCATGCCGCCATAAAGGTGGTTGAGGAACATTTCCTTGGTGAGCGTCGTGCCCTTGCGCAGCGAGAGCAGCTCCAGCATCTGGTATTCCTTGCCGGTCAGATGCACGCGCTGGCCGCCGACTTCGACGGTCTTGGCGTCGAGGTTGACGATGAGCTCGCCGGTCATAATCACCGACTGGGCATGGCCCTTGGAGCGGCGAACGATGGCGTGGATGCGGGCGACCAGCTCATCCTTATGGAAAGGCTTGGTCATATAGTCGTCGGCGCCGAAGCCGAGGCCGCGAACCTTGTCCTCGATGCCGGCCATGCCGGAGAGGATGAGGATGGGCGTCTTGACCTTCGAAAGGCGCAGCGTGCGCAGCACTTCGTAGCCGGACATGTCGGGAAGGTTGAGATCGAGAAGAATGATGTCGTAGTCGTAGAGCTTTCCGAGATCGACGCCTTCCTCACCGAGATCGGTGGTATAGACGTTGAAACTTTCGGATTTGAGCATCAGCTCGATGCTCTGCGCTGTCGCGCTGTCGTCTTCAATGAGTAGAACCCGCATAATTGTCCCCTTTACCGCCGCCGAAAGGTCGTCAGCCCCCTTTACGCGATACCGATCAAATCACTGCTTGATTTGGAAGCTGCCACGCAATGGTTAACAAATTCTGATTCACTCTGGCAAGTCGTATCGAATTTATTAAATAATTTTTCCATTGCACTGTTTTCCAACAACAATCAGTAAAATCATCTCCTAAAGTATCACATTAAGAACCAACGCCAAGTGATTCACTTGACTCACCAATGCCGACATATCGAATTCCGACTGCAACATTTACTGAGCCTTAAATCATTGCGCCTATCATTAACGATGCCCGTAAACGAAAGGTTACCAGCGGTAGGCTTTTATTAAGATCGCTGGAATTTTTTTTAACCATGCCGCCTCAAAGCGGCATGGCGGGCGGAAATAACGAGAGCCGGGGTCTCGCATCACGGGAGTAATGCGTATGAAGTCACGTGAGAGCCTTGTTCGCCTGAAAGAGTTTCAGGTGAACGAAAAACGCCGCCAGCTGCAGCAGTTGCAGATGATGATGGCGGAATTCGACCGCATGACGAAGGAGCTGGAAAGCCAGATCGTGCTCGAAGAGAAGAAATCAGGCATTTCCGATCCGGGTCATTTTGCTTATCCGACCTTTGCCAAGGCCGCCCGCCAGCGCGCGGACAACCTGCAGGTGTCGATTCGCGAGCTGCAGGTTCAGGAAGAGGCGCTGGAAACTTCGCTTGAGGAAATGCAGGCGGAATATGCCAAGGCTGCCGCGCTCGAGGAGCGCGATGGTCCGGCGCGGGCACGCGCCTGAGATCGCAATCCGTCGGCTTTCGGATCGAGCGTTGGTGCGTCGTAAGACGGATCTCTTTCGGGCGGCGAGAGGCATGACGGAAGGCAGATGAAAGCTGCGCATGACTGGCCGTGACGGGGCCGGCCATGCGCAGCTTTTGCATTTTTCAGGATCAATCCGGCTGGATGGACGGATTAAGGTCTGGCCGTCTCATGTGGCCGTCGAATCTAGAGATTGACGACGTCGCGCCAGTCGTCATGACGCAGGGCCTGTGCCTTGAAGAATGGGCAGAGCGGGATGATCTTCCAGCCGCCGCGGCGGGCTTCCTCGACGGCATGAAGAGCCAGCGCCTGACCGACGCCCTTGCCGCGCAGGGCATCCGGCACGCCGGTATGATCGACGATGATCAGCTTGGGAGAGGTGCGGGAAAACGTCATCTCCGCCTCGTAGCCTTCGGCGGTCGCGACATAACGGCCGCCGGATGCATTGTTTTCGTTGCGGATATCCATGATTGTCTCCCTGATCCGTGTTGCAGATGGCGAGGATTGCACGCGCTCGCTGCGCTGCCAACTGCCGAATGATATATGGCAGCCCAGCTTTCAGGCGAATTGAGAGGGAGTTACGACATATCGCACCGAAGTGCGCGACGGTTTTGCGCGAGCGGCATGGCGGCGGGTCTCAGGGCGACCATCAAACAATTCGGGCCTCTTTTATCCCGTTTGAGGAAAAGAGGCCCGAACGCAAGATCGGATTAAGGTGGTGCTGTCGCTGCTGTCAGTGGCGATACTGCTGTATGCGGGTCGTCCGGAGGCCAGCAAGGCCGTGGGTATTGATGGACGACTGCCAGGAGAGGAACTCTTCGACGGTCAACGTATAACGTTCGCAGGCTTCTTCCAAGCTGAGCAAACCACCACGCACGGCGGCGACAACCTCTGCCTTACGACGAATGACCCAACGGCGCGTATTCGGCGGCGGGAGGTCTGCTATCGTCAGCGGGCTGCCATCGGGGCCGATGACATACTTCACTCGGGGACGTATCATTTCGGTCATTGGACTCTCTACACACACTCAAGACCACGAGTGGCACTCTATCTTGCCACATTTAAAAATTGCCTAAGCCCATGGTAAGACTTTGATAATAACTTTAATGAATGTGGCGGGCAGTTGATTTGCCCTTGCGGGCGACGGGATGAAATTCCCGTTAGTCCCCTGATATTGCGGGGGAAATGCCGTTCATCCTATGATTTTTTGTCAGTAAGAACTTACGCTTCCGGCGGCGACCCGTTTGGCTGGATGAAAGCAATTTCCCTTTCCGGCAAGTATAATCCCAGAGCATTTCCAGGAAGAGCGCGCAGCGGTTTTCCGTCCGGAACTGCGCGAAGGCAGCAGGATTGAGCGTTTTCGCGATTCGAAGAAAAGCGGAAAAGCTCTAAGCGCGCGCCTCGCTTTTCTTGCCGCCCCAACAGATGAAATGCGGGTTGGCGAAGTCGCAATCCTCGCTCTGGCCGATCTTGCCGTAGGCGAGAAGGCGGCCGTCGGTCGTCAGGGTCGAGCCGCCTGCGGCACGCAGCACGGCGTCGCCGGCGGCGGTATCCCATTCCATGGTGCGGCCGAAGCGCGGATAGACATCGGCCTTGCCTTCTGCGAGCAGGCAGAATTTCAAGGATGAGCCGATCGACGTGCAGGCGGAAACCGAATGATCGGTCAGGAAGTCTTCGGTTTTCGCGTTGCTGTTGCAGCGGCTTGCAAGCGCCGTCAGCCTGGCAGGGCGCTCGCGCACGGCGATGGCCACGCGGTCGGAGATGCCGAAATGCTCGTCGACGAACAGCTTGCACGCTCCTCCGGACTCGCCGGTAAAGGCTATTCCGAGGGCCGGCGCGTAGACGATACCGACGATGGGAATGCCGTTTTCGATGTAGGCGATGTTGACGGTGAATTCGTCACGGTGCTCGATGAATTCGCGGGTCCCGTCGAGCGGATCGACGAGAAAGAAAGAGCGGCCCCGGACATTCGGGATTTTGCCGGCGGAAGCCTGCTCTTCGGCGACGGCCGGTATATGGGGGAAATCCCGTTCGAGGTGCCTGAGGATGATATGTTCGGCGCGCTCGTCGGCGAGGGTGACGGGGCTCATATCCTGCTTCAGGGCAACCGCGTAGCCGGCACGATAGACCTCCAATATGGCCTTTCCTGCTTCGAGCGCCGCCTTTTCAAAAGTTGCAAGCATGTGCTTCTTCGTCTTCCGCGCCTTGTCCGCTCCGCGCTTCAAGTCTCCGGACATTATAGATAGGAAGTTCCGATTGCGAAGTTTAGACTTCCGATGCCCCGGCTTCCTTCGCCTTACCGCGTGTCCGCGGGTTTAGCAACAGAGCTTGTCGTCACTCCCGCTGCTGCCGGAATTGCCGACCGGCGATGGCGTATTCCATCGGAAAGCCATGCGTGGCCGTGCCTGCGCATTCAGGAAAGAACATGTTCTGTTTGCGAAGCTTTTTCGTTCTTTCGGGACTTGTCGTTTTTGTTGCATATGCGAATGTGCGGCCGGGTAGTATCGGGATGAATGCATGCGATATTCGGCATATCAGCTTCTGAAACAGGCGTTTTCGGGCAATCGTCACTGGCAGCCGGTGTGGCGGACGCCGGAGCCGAAACCGCATTATGACGTGATCATCGTCGGCGGCGGCGGGCATGGGCTGGCAACAGCCTATTATCTCGCCAAGGAATTCGGCATCACCAATGTCGCGGTATTGGAAAAGAGCTATATCGGCTCCGGCAATGTCGGCCGCAACACGACGATCATCCGCTCGAATTATCTGCTGCCGGGCAACGAGCCTTTCTACGAGTTCTCGATGAAGCTCTGGGAAGGGCTGGAGCAGGACTTCAATTACAATGCCATGGTCTCCCAGCGCGGCATCGTCAACCTGTTCCATTCCGATGGCCAGCGCGACGAATACGCCCGGCGCGGCAATGCCATGCGCATGCACGGGGTCGACGCGGAGCTGCTCAATCGCGAGCAGGTTCGGCGGATGATGCCCTATCTCAATTTCGACCATGCGCGCTTTCCGATCCTCGGCGGCCTGTTGCAGCGGCGCGGCGGCACGGCGCGGCACGATGCGGTTGCCTGGGGCTATGCGCGCGGTGCCGATAGCCGCGGCGTCGATCTCATCCAGCAATGCGAGGTGATCGGCATTCGCCGCGAAAACGGCATCGTCACCGGCGTCGAGACCAATCGCGGCTTCATCGGCTGCAACAAGCTGGCGCTCGCAGCCGCCGGCCATACCTCGATCCTCGGCAACATGGCCGATCTGGAACTGCCGATCGAAACACACGTCCTCCAGGCTTTCGTGTCCGAAGGGTTGAAGCCCGTCATCGACAATGTCATCACCTACGGCGCGGGACACTTTTACATCTCGCAGTCCGACAAGGGCGGCTTGGTCTTCGGCGCCGATATCGATTATTACAGCTCCTATGCGCAGCGCGGCAATCTCGCCACCGTCGAGCATACGATGGAGGAGGGAGTGTCGCTCATCCCCGGCCTGTCGCGCGTGCGGGTGCTGCGCGCCTGGGGCGGCGTCATGGACATGAGCATGGACGGCTCGCCGATCATCGACCGCACTCCCATCGACAATCTCTATCTGAACTGCGGCTGGAACTATGGCGGCTTCAAAGCGACGCCGGCCTCGGGCTTCTGCTTCGCGCATCTGATCGCCAGGGGCGAAAGCCACGATGTCAGCCGCCTTCTGCGTCTTGACCGCTTCGAGCGCGGATTCGCGATCGACGAAGGCGGCAAGGGTCCGCAGCCGAACCTGCATTGAGGGCACAATACCAATGGCAAGCTTGATCAACTGCCCGCATTGCGGCGTGCGACCCAAGGAAGAATTCTCCATTCGCGGCTCGGCGTCCGTCGTTCGCCCGGCACCCGCGGCACCGGACGAGGACTGGAATCGCTATGTCTTTGTCCGCGACAACGAGCGCGGCCGCATTCAGGAATACTGGCATCACAGCGCCGGGTGCCGCCGCTGGCTGGTCGTCGATCGCAGCAACGTCACCCACGAGGTCTTTTCCGTTACCGACGCCGAAGAAAAGGCGAAGGAGGCGGCGCGATGACGGCCTATCGTCTGTCCAGCGGCGGCCTCGTCAACCGCAGCCGCCCGCTGTCCTTCCAGTTCGACGGCAAGGAGATGAAGGGGCTGGAGGGCGATACGCTCGCCGCCGCACTTCTTGCCAATGACCAGCTGCTGGTCGGGCGCAGCTTCAAATATCACCGGCCGCGCGGCATCCTCACCGCCGGCTCGGCCGAGCCCAACGCGCTCGTTACCATCGGCAAGGGCGGACGCACCGAACCGAATACGCGGGCGACCGTTGCCGAACTCTATCAGGGCATGACGGCCGAGAGCCAGAACCGCTGGCCTTCCCTGAAGCACGACATCGGCTCTATCAATGGCTTGCTATCGCCCTTCCTGGGTGCCGGCTTCTACTACAAGACCTTCATGTGGCCCGCCGCCTTCTGGGAGAAGGTCTACGAACCGATCATCCGGCGCGCCGCCGGCCTCGGCAAGGCGGTCATGCAAGCCGATCCGGACCGGTACGAGAAGGCCTGGGCGCATTGCGACCTGCTTGTCATCGGCTCCGGCCCGGCGGGACTGATGGCGGCTCTGACCGCCGCTCGCGCGGGCCTGCGCGTCGTCCTGGCCGACGAGGGCTTTCGCCTTGGCGGTTCGCTGCTTTCGGAAAGATTGATTGTCGGCGGCGCTTCCTCCGATGTCTTCGTACAGGCGACGCTGGAGGAGTTGCAGAGCTTCGAGAACGTGACCTTGATGCCGCGAACGACCGTGTTCGGCTGGTACGACGACAATGTCTTCGGCGCGGTCGAGAAGGTGCAGAAGCATGTGGCGGTGCCGTCGCCCGACCTGCCGGTCGAGCGTCTTTGGCGCATCGCCGCCAAGCGCGCCATCCTCGCCTCCGGCGCCGAGGAGCGGCCGCTGGTGTTCGGCGGCAACGATCGGCCGGGCGTCATGATGGCCGGCGCGATGCGCAGCTATCTCAACCGCTACGGCGTCGTTGCCGGGCAGAAGGTGGCGATTTTCACCAATGGCGGCTCCGGCTACCGCACGGCGGCCGATCTGGCTGCCGCAGGTGTCGAGATTTCGGCGATCCTCGATGCGCGGGGCGCATCGGCCGACGCTGCTCCTCAAGGTGTCCGCGTCGTGCATGGCGCGAGCGTCCATGCGACCAAGGGCAGGTATCGCCTCAGCGGCGTCATCGCCGATCGCGGCGGTCTGGATGAATTGATTGCCTGCGATGCGCTTGCCATGTCGGGCGGCTGGTCGCCGATCATTCATCTCGCCTGCCAGCGCGGCGCGAAGCCGGTGTGGTCGGACGAAAAGCAGGCCTTCATGGCGCCGCTCGTCGGTGGCGAGCTGGAGATTGCCGGCTCGGCTGCCGGTGTCGAGAGCGTTGCCGGCTGCCTTGCCGATGGCGTGGAAAAGGCACGGCGGATCGTTCAAAGCCTAGGCCGCACCGCTCATGCGGCCGACCTGCCCGACGTCGAAGGAGAGTATGATGCATCCTTCGCAGCGATCTGGCATGTGCCGGGCGCGAAGGACAAGGCATTCGTGGATTTCCAGAACGATGTCCACGCCAAGGATCTCGGTCTCGCGCTGCGCGAAGGCTTCGGCCATGTGGAGCACGCCAAGCGCTATACGACGAGCGGCATGGCGACGGATCAGGGCAAGCTCGGCAACGTCAATGCCGCCGGGATCATCGCCGGCATGCGCGGCGTCAGCCCTGCCGCTGTCGGCACGACCACGTTCAGGCCGTTCTACACGCCCGTTTCGTTCGGCGCACTGGCGGGCACGGCGCGCGACAAGCACGCGCAGCCGGTCAGGGAATCGCCGCTGCATGGCTGGGCCAAGAAGAACGGCGCGACCTTCGTCGAGTCCGGTCTCTGGTATCGCTCGGCCTGGTTTGCCCGGCCGGGCGAGAAGGGCTGGCGCGACAGCGTCGACCGCGAAGTGCTGAACGTGCGCAACAATGTCGGCCTGTGCGACGTGTCGACGCTCGGCAAGATCGAGATCTTCGGCAAGGATGCGGCGGAGTTCCTCAACCGCCTCTATTCCAACGCCTTCCTGAAGCTGCCGATCGGCAAGGCGCGCTATGGCCTGATGCTGCGCGAGGACGGCATGGTCTTCGACGACGGTACGACGAGCCGGCTGACGCCCGACCATTTCTTCATGACGACCACGACGGCGATGGCCGGCGAGGTGATGAGCCACATGGAATTCTCGGCGCAGACGCTCTGGCCGCAGCTCGACGTTCGGTTCGTCTCCTCGTCCGATCAATGGGCGCAGATGGCGATTGCCGGTCCGAAGGCGCGGCTGGTGCTGGAGCAGGTTGTCGAGGACGATCTTTCCGATGCGTTCTTCCCGTTCCTCGCCGCCGCCGAGGTGATACTGAAGGGCGGCCTGAGGGCGCGTCTGTTCCGCATCTCCTTCTCGGGCGAGCTCGCCTACGAGCTTGCGGTTCCGGCCGGTTATGGCGAGGCGGTGGCGGATGCGATCATGGAAGCCGGCAAGGCGCAAGGCATTTGTGCCTATGGCGTCGAAGCGCTCAACGTGCTGCGAATCGAAAAGGGGCATATCACCCATAGCGAGCTCGATGGCCGCACCACTCCCGACGATGTCGGGCTTGGCCGCATGCTGTCGACACAGAAGCCGGATTTCATCGGCAAGAGGCTGTCGACTCGCTTCGGCCTGACCGCCGCCGACCGCGTGCAACTCGTTGGCCTGAAGCCGATCGACACTGCCAAGGAAATCCATGCCGGCGCGCATATCTTGAAGGAGGGCGCCAGGCCCTCGACCGTGAACGATCAGGGCCATGTTTCGTCGGTGTGCTTCTCGCCCACGCTCGGGCATTTCATCGCCTTGGCCTTCCTGAAATCGGGCCGGGAGCGTATCGGCGAGCGTGTGATCGTCTGGGACGGATTGCGGGGCGAGGAAGTGGCCGCCGAGGTCTGCAGCCCGGTCTTTGTCGATCCGGACAACAAAAAGCTTTTGGGGTGATGGGCCGATGAGCGTCGCGTTTCAGAACAGGCATGTGCTGGAAGATCATATTTCCGGTTTCGAGGCTGCCGCCAATCCGAACCATCTCGCCGTCGTGCGTCGTCCCGCCATCTTCTCCGTGCTCGGCAGGGCAGGAGACCAGGACGGCGTTCTGGCAAGCCTGAAGGCGATGAAGGACGTGTCGGTTCGCGAAATCGGGCCGCGGGAGTGGTTCGTCGTGTCGGAGACACTGGGCGCCGATAGCGTGGCGCGGGATCTCTTCACGCTCGACCCGGCCAAGGTCTCCTTTTTCGAGCAGAGCGATGGTCGCGTCATGCTTCGCATCTCCGGCCCCAGCGTCCGGCGCATCCTCGCCAAATGCGTGGCCGTCGATCTGCATCCGCAGGTCTTCGCCGAAGGGCACTCGGCCAACATGCTGTGCTGCCATGTCAGTACCAACATCGCGCGCACGGGCCCCGATCGTTTCGAAATCATCGTGCCGCGCTCCTATGCCGGCAGCGTATTCGATGAGATCATGGAGATGGGCCGCGAGTTCGCGCTGACGGCCGGTTTTGCCGACTGAAAAGCCTAATGTTAGCGCAGTTCGGATGCCTTGCCGGCCGGCTTGCGCCTACGCGCGCCAATGGCGCGATCCGAACAATTGCGATGGCGCAAACAGACATATCGGTTTCGCAGTTCGGGCTATTTGGCCTATCGGATAGTCTCTAGGTTTCCTCTCAAACACGGTCGGTCGCGCGGGAAGACACCCGGCGGCTTCGTGCCGGAAACAGGGGATTCCCAGATGAAAAGCCATGCCAAGGTCGTCGTCATCGGTGGCGGTGTCGTCGGATGTTCGGTGCTCTATCACCTGACGAAATTCGGCTGGAAGGATGTGGTGCTGCTCGAGCGCTCCGAGCTGACATCAGGCTCGACCTGGCACGCCGCCGGTGGCATGCACACGATCAACGGCGATCCGAACGTCGCCAAGCTGCAGAAATATACCGTCGAGCTCTACAAGGAGATCGAGGAGTATTCCGGTCAGGACATCGGCCTGCATCTGACCTCCGGCCTGATGCTGGCCGCCACGCCGCAGCGCTTCGACTGGCTGAAATCCATTCTCGCCAAGGGTCGCTATAACGGTCTGGAGGCGACGCTGCTGACGCCGAAGGAAGCGCATGAGATGATGCCGCTTCTCGACCCCGATCAGTTTGTCGGCGCGCTCTACGATCCCGTCGAAGGCCATCTCGACCCCTATGGCACGACGCATGCCTATGCCCGCTCCGCCAAGAAGAACGGTGCGGAAATCTACCTTCACACCAAGGTGGAAGAGCTGGTGCAGCGCGAGGATGGCTGCTGGCGCGTCGTCACCAACCAGGGCGAGATCATCGCCGAGCACGTCGTCAACGCCGCGGGCCTCTGGGCGCGCGAAGTCGGCCGCATGGTAGGGCTGGAGCTGCCGGTGCTCGCCATGGAGCACATGTACCTCATCACCGAGGACATGCCCGAGGTCATCGACTTCAACAAGACGACGGGCAAGGAGCTGATGCACTGCGTCGACTTCGACGGCGAGATCTATCTGCGCCAGGAGCGGCAGGGCATGCTGATGGGCACCTACGAGAAGGCGTGTCGCCCATGGTCGCCGGTGACGACGCCCTGGGATTTCGGCCACGAGTTGCTGGCCGAGGATATCGAGCGCATCACGCCGGAGCTGGAAGTCGGTTTCCGCCATTTCCCGGCCTTCAACAATGCCGGTATCAAGAAGATCATCAACGGGCCTTTCACCTTCTCGCCGGACGGCAACCCGCTGGTCGGGCCGGTGCGGGGCCTGCGCAATTACTGGTCGGCCTGCGCCGTCATGGCCGGCTTCAGCCAGGGCGGCGGCGTCGGCTTGGCGCTCGCCAACTGGATGATCTACGGCGATCCGGGCTTCGACGTCTTCGCCATGGACGTTTCCCGCTACGGCGATTATGCGACGCTCGCCTATACCAATGCCAAGGTGCGCGAGAATTATGCGCGCCGATTCTCCATCCGCTATCCCAATGAAGAGCTGCCGGCCGGACGTCCGCTGCTGACCACGCCGATCTACGACAAGCTGAAGGAGGCCGGCGGCGTCTTCGGCGCCTATTACGGCCTCGAGCAGGCGCTGTGGTTCGCTCCGCAAGGCGAGGTCGATCAATTCTCCTGGCGCCGTTCCAACGATTTCGATGTCGTTGGCGCTGAAGCCAGGGCGGTGCGCGACAGCGTCGGCCTGATGGAGACGTCGGGCTTCGCCAAATATTCGGTCAAGGGACCGGGCGCGGAAGCATTCCTCGATACGCTGCTGACCTGCCGCATCCCGGCCGTCGGCCGCATGACGCTGGCGCCGATGCTGAAGCATGACGGCAAGCTGATCGGCGATTTCACGCTGGCGAAGCTCGCAGAAGAGGATTTCCTTCTCATCGGCTCCGGCATTGCCGAAGCCTATCACATGCGCTGGTTCGAAAACCTGCTGCCGAAGGACGGCTCGGTCGAGCTGAAGGCCCTCGGCCTGTCGCTGCTCGGCCTTTCGATCGCCGGCCCGAATTCCCGCAAGCTGCTGCAGAAGCTGACGCATCAGGATCTTTCCACCGCAGCCTTCCCTTTCATGTCGATCCGGCGCATGGATGTCGGCATGGCGCCGGCCTTCGTCGGCCGCGTCTCCTATACGGGCGACCTCGGATACGAGATCTGGATGAAGCCGGAATATCAGCGCTACGTCTTCGACCTTCTGATGCAGGAAGGCGCCGAGTTCGATATCCGCCTCTTTGGCCTGCGGGCGCTGAACGCGTTGCGCCTCGACAAGTCCTACGGCAGCTGGGCGCGAGAATACCGGCCGCTCTACGGGCCTCTGGAAGCCGGCCTCAACCGATTCGTGGCGCTCTCCAAGGAAGCCGATTTCATCGGCAAGGCGGCAGCCGCCAGGGAGAAGGCCGAGGGCGGGGCGCTGCGGCTGCGCACGTTCATCCTGAGCGCAAAGGATGCCGATGTCATCGGCGACGAGCCGATCTATCACAACGGCGCCGTCTGTGGCTGGGTGACATCGGGCGGATATGCCCATGCGTCCGGCCTTTCCGTTGCCGTCGGCTACGTGCCGAAGGAAATCGCCGACGAGCCGCAAGGGTGGTCGGTGGAACTGCTCGGCGAGCTTCTGCCGGCAAGCCTGCAGGCCGAGCCGCTATTCGATGCTGACGGTGCAAGGATGCGCGCGTGACACGCGATGTCGGAGACGACGGCGGCAGGCCCGGCAAGGCCCGCCGCTGACGAAAGCTTTTCAAAAAGCACGCATTGTCCAACGATTCTGACTAATTTCGAGCCAGGCACTGCCGCTTTTGTGTTATTTTTGGTCGGTTTCGCATCAGCGCGCGGCGATTTGAAAAGAATTTGTCAATTTCTCGCCTTTTTGGCTTCACATTTCCTTCGAAAGCGGTATGGAATCGGGGCCATGGGCCTCTCGAAGGAACCCTAAAAAGTAATAAGAGATGCGGTCGTTTGACGCCGCATCCAGGGGAAATGACATATGGATTATTTTATCCAGCAGCTCTTAAACGGGCTGACTCTCGGGTCGATCTACGGCCTGATCGCCATTGGCTATACCATGGTTTACGGCATCATCGGCATGATCAACTTTGCCCATGGTGATGTCTTCATGCTCGGCGGTTTTGCCGCTCTCATCACCTATCTGGTCCTCGTCTCGCTTTTTGCCGGCCTGCCGGTAGCGGTCATGCTGCTGGTCATGCTCATCGTCGCCATGCTGATGACGAGCCTTTGGAACTGGGTGATCGAGCGGGTCGCCTATCGGCCGTTGCGCGGCTCCTTCCGGCTTGCGCCGCTGATCACGGCAATCGGCATGTCGATCGTGCTGTCGAACTTCATCCAGGTCGCCCAGGGCCCGCGCAACAAGCCGATCCCGACATTGATAGGCGACGTCTACAACATCGGCGGCGTGTCGATATCGCTGAAGCAGATCATCATCTTCGTCGTGACGATCGTGCTGCTTGCCGCCTTCTGGTATCTGGTCAACAAAACAGCGCTCGGCCGCGCCCAGCGCGCCACCGAGCAGGACCGCAAGATGGCGGCGCTGCTCGGCATCAATGTCGACCGCACCATTTCCGTCACCTTCATCATGGGTGCCGCGCTCGCTGCCGTGGCCGGCACGATGTATCTGATGTATTATGGCGTCGCCAACTTCACGGACGGTTTCGTGCCGGGCGTCAAGGCTTTCACCGCGGCTGTTCTCGGCGGCATCGGTTCGCTGCCGGGCGCGGTTCTCGGCGGCCTGATGATCGGCTTCATCGAATCCTTCTGGTCTGGCAACTTTCCCATCGCGTATAAGGATGTCGCGACCTACGCCATCCTCGCCTACGTGCTGATCTTCAAGCCGACGGGTATTCTCGGCCGGCCGGAAGTCGAAAAGGTATAACGCCATGGCAAATTCAAATTTCGTTGCAGGCAAGACCGCGCCCGGCCTTGTCCGGAAAGGGATTACGGATGCCCTCTGGGCCGCGGTCATAGCCTTCGGCATGTTCGTCCTCTATATCGGTCTCAAGACCGATCAGAACATGGACAACAAGCTGATCATCGTGCAGCGCTGGGGCCTTCTGGCGATCATCGTTGCCATTGCCGCCGTTGGCCGCTTTGTCATGACGGTCGCCGTTCAGCCCTATCTGGCCGCGCGCAAGGCAGCCAAGGCCAAGGTCGTGCAGGTGGAAGGCGAGCCCGGCTTCGTCGCCAGGCACTTCAACAAGATCGCGCTCGTGCTGCTGCTCATCTATCCGATTGCGGCGGTGGTCATGTTGGGCCCGCAGGGATCGCTCACCTACGTCGACAATTTCGGCATCCAGATCCTGATCTATGTGATGCTCGCATGGGGCCTGAATATCGTTGTCGGTCTCGCCGGCCTGCTCGATCTGGGTTATGTCGCCTTCTATGCCGTCGGCGCCTATTCCTATGCTCTGCTTTCGATGCATTTCGGCCTGTCCTTCTGGCTGCTCCTGCCGATATCGGGCATCCTCGCCGCGCTTTGGGGCATGATCCTGGGCTTTCCGGTCCTGCGCCTGCGCGGTGACTATCTGGCGATCGTCACATTGGCCTTCGGTGAAATCATCCGTATCGTGCTGACCAACTGGACCGATGTGACGCAGGGCAGCTTCGGCATCTCCAACATCACCAAGGCATCGCTGTTCGGCCTCTATACCTTCGACCTCAAGGACCCGCACAACTTCATCCGGTCCTTCGGGCTGCCGATTTCGTCGGCCTGGTACAAGATCTTCCTGTTCTACGTCATCCTGGGACTCTGCATGCTGACCGCCTATGTGACGATCCGCCTGCGGCGCATGCCGATCGGACGTGCCTGGGAAGCATTGCGCGAGGATGAAATCGCCTGCCGTTCGCTCGGCATCAACACGGTGACGACGAAGCTGACCGCTTTCGCCACAGGCGCGATGTTCGGCGGTTTCGCAGGGTCTTTCTTTGCGGCGCGCCAAGGTTTCGTCTCGCCGGAGTCCTTCGTATTCCTCGAATCCGCCGTGATCCTGGCGATCGTGGTTCTCGGCGGCATGGGGTCGCTCAAGGGCATCGCGATTGCCGCGATCGCCATGGTCGGCGGCACCGAGCTGCTGCGCGACATGGATTTCCTGAAGCTGGTCTTCGGTGACGACTTCACGCCGGAACTCTACCGCATGTTGATCTTCGGCCTTGCCATGGTGATCGTGATGATCGTCAAACCGCGCGGCTTTGTCGGCACGCGTGAGCCGACGGCGTTCCTCAAGGAGCGAAAAGCAGTCTCCGGCAGCTTTACCAAGGAGGGCCACGGCTGATGAACGCTGTGACCAGAACCCCCGACGACATCCTGCTGAAGGTCGACCACCTGTCGATGAAGTTCGGCGGCCTGATGGCGATCAACGACTTCTCCTTCGAGGCGAAGCGCGGCGACATCACGGCGCTGATCGGGCCGAACGGCGCCGGCAAGACCACGGTGTTCAACTGCATCACCGGTTTCTACAAGCCGACGATGGGCATGATCACGCTCAACCAGAAGAGCGGCAAGGACTATCTGCTGGAGCGGCTTCCGGATTTCCGGATCACGCGCGAAGCCAAGGTGGCGCGTACCTTCCAGAATATCCGCCTGTTCTCGGGCCTCACCGTGCTCGAGAACCTGCTGGTGGCGCAGCATAACAAGCTGATGCGCGCCTCCGGCTACACGATCCTCGGCCTGCTCGGCATCGGTCCCTATCGGGCCGAGGCGAAGAACGCGATCGAGCTTGCGCGCTTCTGGCTCGAAAAGGCCGATCTCGTCGATCGTGCCGACGATCCTGCCGGCGATCTCTCCTATGGTGCGCAACGCCGCCTGGAAATCGCCCGCGCCATGTGCACGGGTCCGGAACTGCTTTGCCTGGATGAGCCGGCAGCCGGCCTCAATCCTCGTGAATCCCTGGTGCTCAACGAGTTCCTGCGCAGCATCCGCAAGGACACAGGCACATCGATCCTGCTGATCGAGCACGACATGTCCGTGGTCATGGAAATCTCCGACCATGTCATCGTGCTCGAATACGGGCAGAAGATCGCCGACGGCACGCCGGAGGAGGTCAAGAACGATCCGAGGGTGATCGCCGCCTATCTGGGTGTCGAGGATGAGGAAGTGGAAGAGGTGATTGCCGAAGTCGAACACCTCCAAGAGGGTGAAAACTGATGGCGGGGCAACCACTTCTGAAAGTCGCGGGTGTCGAAACCTATTACGGCAATATCCGGGCTCTGGCCGGCGTCGATATCGAAGTCAACAGCGGCGAGATCGTTAGTCTGATCGGCGCCAACGGCGCGGGTAAATCGACGCTGATGATGACGATCTGCGGCAGCCCGCAGGCGCGTACCGGGTCGGTCACTTTCGATGGCCGCGATATCACGCGCATGCCGACGCACGAGATCGCACGGCTGCGCATCGCCCAGTCGCCCGAAGGGCGGCGCATCTTTCCGCGCATGACGGTCTATGAAAACCTGCAGATGGGCGCGAGCCTCGACAAGCTCAAATATTTCAACGAGGACGTCGAGAAGATCTTCACGCTCTTCCCGCGCCTGAAGGAGCGTCAGTCGCAACGCGGCGGCACGCTTTCGGGCGGCGAGCAGCAGATGCTGTCGATCGGCCGCGCCCTCATGGCGCGCCCAAAGCTCCTGCTGCTGGACGAGCCGTCGCTCGGTCTTGCGCCGCTGATCGTCAAGGGCATCTTCGAGGCCATCAAGGTCCTGAACCAGACTCAGGGGCTGACGGTGTTCCTCGTCGAGCAGAATGCCTTTGCGGCGCTGAAGCTTTCCGACCGGGCCTATGTGATGGTCAACGGCCGGGTGACGATGAGCGGCTCCGGCCAGGAACTGCTCGCCAATCCGGAAGTGCGCGCCGCCTATCTCGAAGGCGGCCATCATTGAGTTTCGTTCCGCGGAGAATCTGACATGCAGGGACTTTTCTTCGACAGCGATACCGGTGGCCGCGTCGTCATTCGCGCGATCATCGTCATCCTTGGGTTCTGGACCGCATGGCGCGCCGGCCGCGCTGTGGCTTCCAATTGGGAATCCTATCCGCTTGTCGTCATCTACAGCTTTTTGATCGGCCTCGGATTGCAATTCCTGCACCATGCGCTGTTCAACGGCCCGGTATTCGACATCGTCATCTACATCATCGATGTCGTTCTTCTGCTGGTCTTTGCGACGGCAGGTTACAGGTATCGCCGTACCGATCAGATGGTGAATAATTATTACTGGCTCTATGAAAAGACCTCGGCCTTTTCTTGGAAGAAGAAGAATTGACAGTGTGCCTAAACTAGGCACAGTCTGCACGCAGAGTGAGCGTCATCCTGCCCATAACAACAAATGATACGGGGCAGGATCATGCTTCCAGAGTTCGGAATGCAAGCGTTACCGGCGTGATGATTGGTGGGTATCGCGCAGGGCAGATCAAACGGAACCCGCTCAAAAATTGGGAGTAATAATATGAAGAAGTATCTTCTGTCGGCAGTGGCATTGTCGGCGATGATCGCATTCGGCGGCGTTGCGAAGGCCGATGTCATCATTGCCGTCGGCGCGCCCCTCACGGGCCCGAATGCCGCGTTTGGCGCGCAGCTTCAGAAGGGCGCCGAGCAGGCTGCCGCCGATATCAATGCGGCTGGTGGCATCAATGGGGAAAAGATCAAGATCGAACTCGGCGATGACGTATCCGACGCCAAGCAGGGCGTTTCGGTTGCCAACAAGTTCGTCGCCGATGGTGTCAAGTTCGTTGTCGGTCACTTCAACTCGGGCGTTTCCATCCCGGCTTCGGAAGTCTACGCCGAAAACGGCATTCTGGAGATTTCGCCGGCTGCCACCAACCCGACCTACACCGAGCGTGGCCTTTGGAACACCTTCCGTACCTGCGGCCGTGACGACCAGCAGGGTATCGTTGCCGCCAAGTACATCGTCGACAATTTCAAGGGCGCGAAGATTGCCGTCGTTCACGACAAAACCCCATACGGCCAAGGCCTTGCCGATGAAACCAAGAAGAACCTAAATGCCGCTGGCGTTACGGAAGTTCTTTATGAAGGCATTACTCCCGGCGACAAGGACTACTCGGCCCTCATCGCCAAGATGAAGCAGGCAGGCATCGATTTCGTCTACTACGGTGGTCTCCACACCGAAGCCGGCCTGATCCTGCGCCAGATGGCCGACCAGGGCGTGAAGGCTCACTTCATGTCGGGTGACGGTATTGTCACCAACGAGCTTGCTTCCATCGCCGGCGATGCCGTCGACGGCACGCTGATGACGTTCGCGCCGGATGCACGCAAGAATCCGGCTGCTGCCGATCTCGTGACCAAGTTCCGCGCTGCCGGTTACGAACCGGAAGGTTACACCTTCTACAGCTATGCGGCGATGCAGGTCATTGCCGCTGCCGCCAAGGCTGCCGGCTCGAACGACCCGATGGCCGTTGCCGACGCAATCAAGGCAAAGGGTCCGTTCAAGACCGCGATCGGTGACCTTAGTTTCAACTCAAAGGGCGACATCACCCGCCCGGACTACGTCATGTACAAGTGGTCCAAGGGGTCCGACGGCAAGTACAACTACGCCGAGATCGGGAAGTAAGCCTCGCGGCGCCGGTTTACGGCACGCTCTATATATGAAGGAGCCCGGCCAATGGCCGGGCTTTTTCGCTTCGGGCCCCAACCCATCACCGCGTTCGCCATTTCCTTCGCGGCAGACCTGCTTTAAGTCTTCCTTCCTATCGGCAGGAGGATGGCAGCATGAGCAAACCCCGTATTCTCGTTACCCGGCGCTGGCCGGCCTCGGTCGGGGCGGTGCTTTCGGAGCGCTTCGACGCCACGTTGAACAAGGACGACGTCGCCCTCGATTCCGGGCAGTTGCGCGAAGCGCTGCATGCCTATGACGCCGTGCTGCCGACGGTCTCCGACAAGCTTCCGGCCGCTCTCTTCGAAGGTCAGACGATCAGGACGAAAATTCTCGGTAATTTCGGCGTCGGCTTCAACCACATCGATATCGCCGCTGCCAGACAGAAAGGTATCGTCGTCACCAATACGCCCGGCGTCCTGACCGACTGTACGGCCGATATCGCCATGCTGCTTCTTCTCTCCGTTGCCCGGCGCGGCGGCGAAGGCGAGCGCGAGGTCAGGGCCGGTGCATGGACCGGCTGGCGGCCTACCCATCTGGTCGGCACCAAGGTTACGGGAAAGACCGTCGGCATCATCGGTTTCGGCCGTATCGGCCGCGCCTTTGCGCAGCGCTGTCATTTCGGCTTCGGCATGGATGTCGTCTTCTACAATCGCTCCGCCATCGATCCGATGGAGGCGTCGCGTTATGGCGCCATGCAGTTGCAGACGGTGGAGGACGTTCTCGACGTTTCGGATTTCGTCTCGCTGCATTGCCCCGGAGGTGCGGAGAATCGCCACTTGATGAACGCGGCACGCTTCGCGGCGATGAAGCCCGGTGCTTTCCTGATCAATACGGCAAGGGGCGACGTCGTCGACGAGGTGGCGCTGATTGCGGCCTTGGAGCAAGGAACGATCCGTGGTGCCGGCCTCGATGTCTATGAAGCGGAGCCGCATGTTCCCGAGCGGCTGCGGGCCATGGACAATGTCGTGCTCCTTCCGCATCTCGGCAGCGCTACGGAGGAGACGCGCACCGCCATGGGCATGAAGGTGGTGGACAATATCACCGCTTTCTTTGCCGGGCAGGAGCCGCCGGACCGCGTGGTCTGATCGCTTTTCCTCCGCTTGCGGAGAGTGGGAGTGAATTCTCTATACTTCATGCAGCACATGCGCGGCCTTTACGGCGGCGGATGCGCGGTTCTCGACGCCGAGCTTTACGTAAATCTGCTCCAGATGCTTGTTCACCGTGCGGGCGGATAGGCCAAGGATTTCGCCGATGTCGCGGTTGGACTTGCCTTTGGCGAGCCAGAGAAGGACTTCGGATTCACGCTGCGTCAGCGAAAAATGCTGGCGCAGGATATCGTCATCGGCGCGCTGGTTGGTGGCTGTCAGGCGAAAGAGATATTCGTCGGCGCCGATGGCACCGAGGAAGGTGAATTGCAGGGCGGACTGGCCGCCATTGCTGATCGACAGAAGATTGTCGCGCCCCGGCCCGAGCCGCTCCCGTTCCAGCATGAAGGCGGCGATGTGTTTGGAGGCGAGGTCGAGGCCGTCGTCGCTGCCGGTGGCGGCATTGATGAGACGGGTCGCCTGTGGCGTCGACCAATGGATGGCGCCGTTGCCCTTGACGGCGAGCAGATGGCGGCCCGCGGCATCGAGCGCCACCCTGGCGCTCTGGGCGGAACGGGCGTTGCGCAGGTGGACGCGGATGCGGGCGCGCAGCTCATCCACATTGATCGGCTTGGTGAGATAGTCGACACCGCCCGATTCCAGCGCATGCACCACATACTCGGTTTCGGTAAGTCCCGTCATGAAGACGACGGGAATCTGGGCGATGCCGGCATTGGCTTTCAGCCGGCGGCAGGTTTCGAAACCATCCATCGACGGCATGACGGCATCGAGCAGGATGATATCCGGCGTGATGCGTTCGACGATGTTCAGCGCGGCCGATCCGGATGTCGCGATCAGCACGGAAAAACCGGACTGTTCGAGCGCGTCGGTCAGGAAGCCTAAAGCCTCCGGCGAATCGTCCACCAGCAAGACTATGTCGCGGGGAAGGGTGGGCTCGGCCAATCTATTCTACCTTTTCGGTGTCGAAGGTGCGCAGCACGGTCAGGAAGCCGTCGAGATCGAAGGCCTGAACATAGCCGCGCAAAGCATCTGTGAACGGTCTGTTGTCATCGAGCTTGGCGAGGTCCGCAAGCTTCGCCTCGATGCCCCTGATATAGCCGATCTCGCCAAGCCGCATCAGCTCGCGCACATGCTCTGTCCCCGGACTCTTCAGCGGTGGCGGTGGCTTCGGCACGATCGGGGCGGCGGCATCGGCATAAATCCATTGCAAGCCGAGATGCAGCGCAAGCTTGTCGCGCAGCTGGCGGATGTCGACCGGCTTGGAGATGGCGTCGTTATGGCTGTCGTCACTGTCGGTTGCGGCGGCGGCATCGCCGATATTGGCCGACAGCATCAGGATCGGCGCCGTCTGGCCGTTTTCCCGGAGCCGCGAGACAAGCTGCCAGCCGTTCATGCCGGGCATGGAGATATCGACCAGAAACAGATCCGGCTTGATGCCTTCGATCAATGTCAGGCAATCGGGGCCGCCGGCGGCGGTCAGTACGATGAAGTCGAGCGGCGACAGGATTTCGCGCATCAGCTCGCGATGATCCTCGTTGTCGTCGACGACGACGAGTGTGCGACGCGGCCCCTCGTAGCCGGCGATCCGTTGCTCCTGAGCCGGCGGCTTCATCGGGCGGAGCACCGCCGACAGCATCAGGCGCACGCGGAATGTCGAGCCCTTGTCCTTTTCGCTGACGGCCGCGATTTCGCCGCCGAGCGTGTTCGTCAGCAACCGCGTGATGGTCAGCCCCAGGCCGAGGCCCGGCATCGGCCTCACGCTATCGGCTTCGCCGCGCTGAAAGGGCTCATAGATGCGGGTGATATCCTTTTCGGCGATTCCCCGGCCTGTGTCCGCGACGGTGAAGGTGGCGACCTGATTGCGGTAGCCGACTTCGAAGCGAACGCTGCCGGTATCGGTGAACTTGATGGCGTTGGAGAGCAGGTTGACGAGGATCTGTCGTAGCCGCTTCTCGTCGGTGCGGACATAATCGGGCAGGGCGGTGGAGCGCTCGTGGACGAAGGCCAGTCCTTTCGCCTGTGCCTGCGGCCGGAACATGTCGACGATCTGGTCGAGGAAATCCTGAATGTTGATCTCGTTGGAATAGACCTGAAGGCGGCCCGCCTCGATCTTCGAAATGTCCAGCAGCCCGTCGATCAGGCCGGAAAGATGCTCGGCGCTGCGGCGGATGACTTTCAGGGAGGATTGGCGGGGAGCGGGAATGGTCTCGTCGCGCTCCAGGATCTGCGCATAGCCGAGCACGGCATTGAGCGGTGTGCGCAATTCGTGGCTCAGGCCCACGACATAGCGGCTCTTGGCGCGGTTCGCCGCCTCGGCGGCCTCCTTGGCGCTCTGCAAAGCCGCATCCGTCTTCTTGTGGGCGGCAATCTCTTTCAGCAGCAGCGTATTCTGGCGCGAGGATTCTTCCTCAGCGACCACGCGGCTGTCATGTGCAAGCACGTAGAACCAGCAAACGACGCCTGCGATGACGGCGAAGACGAAGAAGACGATCAGAATGGTGCGGTCGACCACCGAGGCCGTTTCGGGAGAGGCGGCGCCGACCTGATGCGCGATCATCGCCAGGATCGCGCCCATGGCGGTCAGCGCCAGGGCGACGGCGATGCCGTAGCGGCCGAGGCGTGTGGCGAGCTTGGCGACGATGCTTTCCGGCAGCAGGGTCCTTGCAACGGTGGCGACCTGCGTGTTGAGCCGGGCTTTCGGCTTGCACATGTCGTGGCAGCGGCTGTCGAGCGAACAGCAGAGCGAGCAGATCGGCGCGGCATAGGCGGGGCACCACGCCATGTCCTCCGGCTCGAACGGGTGCTCGCAGACGGAGCAGGTGATGGTGGTGAGGTTCTTCCAGCTTTGTCGCGGCTTGCGGGCGAGATAGTATTTGCCCCTGGTGGCCCAGGCGATGGCGGGCGAGGTGACGAGCGCCACGATCAGGGTGATATAGGGGGCGAGCGAAGCGGCGACCGTGCCGAAGGCGCCGAAATGCGCGATCAGGGCGATGGTTGCGGAAAGCGCCATGGCGCCCAGACCGACCGGATTGATGTCGTAGAGATGCGCGCGCTTGAATTCGATGCCAGGCGGCGCCAGTCCCAGCGGCTTGTTGATGAAGAGATCGGCGGAGATGGTGCAGAGCCAGGCCATGGCGATGATCGAGAAGATGCCGAGCGTTTCCTCCAGCAGCCGGTAGATGCCGAGCTCCATCAGCAGTAGCGCGATGGCGACGTTGAAGACGAGCCAGATGACTCGGCCCGGATGGCTGTGCGTCAGCCGCGAAAAGAAGTTCGACCACGCGAGCGAGCCGGCATAGGCGTTCATGACGTTGATCTTCAGCTGTGAGATCATCACGAAGGCGGCCATCAGCAGCAGCGCGGCGTTGTGCCAGGGGATCATGTAGCCGAAGGCGGTCAGATACATCTGCGCGGGATCGGCGGCGCGATCGGCCGGCACGCCCGAGGTCAGCGTCAGCACGACGAGAAAGGAGCCGGCCAAAAGCTTCGGCGCACCGATGATGACCCATCCCGGTCCGGCAAGGAACACTGCCAGCCGGTGGCGCCATTTGCGATGGCCGTCCGGCGGCAGGAAGCGCAGGAAATCGGCCTGTTCGCCGATCTGCGACATCAGCGCGAGGATGACGGCGGAGGCGGCACCGAATTCCACCAGATCGAAGGGGGCGGCGCTGCCCGGGGTGCTTGCGGGATGATGGATGCCGGCAAAGGCCCGCCAGAGATCGAACTTGCCCCAGTCGGCAAAGGCGATGAAGACGAAGGGCAGGATGTTGAGAACGATCCAGAAAGGTTGCGTCAGCAACTGGAACCGGCTGATGAGGCGAACGCCGTGCGTGACGAGCGGGATCACCATGACGGCGCTGACGATGTAGCCGATCCACACGGGTATGCCGAGCGTCAGCTCCAGCGCGCCGGACATGATCGAGGCTTCGATCGCAAACAGCATGAAGGTGAAGCTGGCATAGATCAGCGAGGTGATTGTCGAACCGATATAGCCGAAGCTCGCGCCGCGCGTCAAAAGATCGATATCGACGCCGTGACGGATGGCATAGCGGCTGATGGGCAGGCCGACGGCCAGCATGACGAGGCTGGCGACCACAATGGCGTAGAAGGCGTTGGTGGTGCCGTAGGACAGCGTGATCGTGCCGCCGATCGCCTCAAGCGCCAGGAAAGAAATGGCGCCGATCGCCGTCTGCGAGATGCGCTGCGAGGAGAATTGCCGCGCGCTCTTGGCGGTGAAACGCAGGGCGTAGTCTTCCAGCGTCTGGTTCGCGACCCAGCGGTTGTACTCGCGTCTCACAGGAATGATGCGTTGCCGCGCAGCCATGCTTACCCTTCAGCACTCCCGCCATCGTAATTCCGGCAGTCCAGAGATGTCGTAACATGGATCCATACGGTGCTTAAGGGCACGAGGGCGCGCAAAGCTGCACATTTCGCCCCGACGCCTACGTCATATTACGTATGTGGTTTCCCCGATGGCTGCCGGATAGTCGCGAAAGGCAACGGTCAATCTTCGTCTACCGGCCGTTGCGGCAGACAAAAAGAGGGGAACCACGATGAAATTCAAGACTCTCGTCTCCGGCGCGCTGCTCGGCGCCATCATGTCCACCACCGCATTCCACGGCGCTTTCGCCGCTGACGACACCATCAAGGTCGGCGTGCTGCATTCGCTGTCCGGCACCATGGCGATCTCGGAAACGACGCTGAAGGACGCCATGCTGATGCTCATCGACGAGCAGAACAAGAAGGGCGGCGTTCTCGGCAAGAAGCTCGAACCGGTCGTCGTAGACCCGGCCTCCGACTGGCCGCTCTTTGCCGAAAAGGCCCGCGAGCTGATCCAGAAGGACAAGGTCGCAGCCGTGTTCGGCTGCTGGACCTCGGTGTCGCGCAAATCCGTGCTGCCTGTGTTCAAGGAGCTGGATTCGATCCTGTTCTATCCGGTGCAGTTCGAGGGCGAGGAATCCGAGCGCAACGTCTTCTATACGGGTGCCGCTCCGAACCAGCAGGCGATCCCGGCCGTCGATTACCTGATGAAGAACGAGGGCGTGCAGCGCTGGGTGCTTGAAGGCACCGACTATGTCTATCCGCGCACGACCAACAAGATCCTCGAAGCCTATCTGAAATCCAAGGGCGTCAAGGACGAAGACATCATCGTCAACTACACGCCGTTCGGCTTTTCCGACTGGCAGACGGAAGTCTCCAAGATCAAGGCCTTCGGCTCCGCCGGCAAGAAGACCGCCGTTGTCTCCACCATCAACGGCGACGCCAACGTTCCCTTCTACAAGGAACTGGGCAACCAGGGCGTCAAGGCCGAGGATATCCCGGTCGTCGCCTTCTCGGTCGGCGAGGAAGAGCTTGCCGGTGTCGACACCAAGCCGCTTGTGGGACATCTGGCCGCCTGGAACTACTTCCAGTCCGTCGACACGCCCGCCAACGCCGCCTTCATCAAGGAGTGGCACGCCTACACCAAGAACGACAAGCGCGTGACCAACGACCCGATGGAAGCCGCCTATATCGGCTTCAACATGTGGGTGAAGGCCGTCGAGAAGGCCGGCACGACCGATCCGGACAAGGTCATCGACGCACTCGTCGGCGTCTCCGTCCCGAACCTTTCGGGCGGCTATGCCACCATGATGCCGAACCATTACATCACCAAGCCCGTGCTGATCGGCGAAGTGCAGGAAAACGGCCAGTTCGACATCGTCTCGCAGACGCCCGAAGTCGTGGGCAAGGAATGGTCCGATTATCTGCCAGACAGCAAGGATCTGATCTCGGATTGGCGCATGCCGCTGAACTGCGGCAACTTCAACGTTTCCACCGGCAAGTGCGGCGGCAAGGGCTCCTGAGTTCCGCCATCGATGCGAGACCGCCGCGGACAGGCTTCTCTGCCCGCGGCAGCTTGAGGGGACGAGCGCAATGTTCGACAAATTCGTTTACCGCATAGCCCTGGCGCTGGTCGCCGGCTTCTGCCTGGTGCTGGCGTTGACGGCCACAGGCCTGCGCGCCGAGGAAGATGCCCGGGGCCTGATCAACTCGCTCGGCCAAGCGAATTTCCAGAAGGCCGGGGAGATCGTTCAAGCCCTTGCCAAGACAGGCGATCCAAAGGTCGTCCCGGCCTTGCAGGCATTTTCCGACGGCAATCTCTACGTCCGCAAATCCGACAATCAGGTGTTCATCGCCAAATCCTCCGGCGAGACGATGGATCTGCTGGACCCTCTGACGGGGCAGGCCGCCGGACAGGAAGCCAAGGACGATCTCGGCAAGATCAAGATCAACAACAATCTGCGCCGTGCGGTTCGCGCGGCTCTCGGCAGCCTGACGCTGATGAGCCCGGATCGCGAGACGAGGCTGGAGGCGGCGCAATCCATCTTGAAGGCGCCGGGCGCGGATTCGCTGGAGGCGGTCGAGGCTGCGTTGCAGACCGAGAAGGATGGAGAAATTCGCAGCGTGCTCGAACGGGCGCGGGCCGTTGCCGTGCTCGGTTCCGATCGGCCTGCGGAAGACAAGAAGGCGGCGATCGAGACCATCAAGAACGAAGGCGGCCGCGATGCCATCGGCATTCTCTCGTCCGTTTCCGTCGACGACAGTCTCAAGCCGGACGTCGCCGCCGCCATTGCCGGCATTCGGGAGCAGCTGAAGTTCTGGGATGCGGTTCAGAACGTGTGGTACGGCCTGTCGCTCGGCTCGGTGCTGCTGCTGGCCGCCATCGGCCTTGCCATCACCTTCGGCGTCATGGGCATCATCAACATGGCGCATGGCGAGATGGTGATGCTGGGGGCCTATTCCACGTTCGTCGTCCAAAACATCATTCGCAGCTCCTATCCTGCGCTGTTCGACTGGTCGCTGGCGATTGCCCTGCCGGTCGCCTTCATCGTCACCGGCGCCGTCGGCCTCGTCATCGAACGCGCCGTTATCCGTTTCCTCTACGGCCGGCCGCTGGAAACGCTGCTCGCCACCTGGGGCATTTCGCTGATCCTGCAGCAAGCAGTGCGCTCGATCTTCGGGCCGACCAATCAGGAAGTCGGCAATCCCTCGTGGATGTCGGGCTCGTTCGACCTCGGCTATCTCTCGATCACCTGGAACAGGCTCTGGATCATCGTCTTCTCGCTCGGCGTCTTCGTGGCGCTGCTGATGCTCCTCAAGCGCTCGGCCTTCGGGTTGCAGATGCGGGCGGTGACACAGAACCGGCGCATGGCCTCCTCCATGGGGATACGCACGTCCTGGGTCGATGCCTTCACCTTTGCTCTCGGATCGGGCATCGCCGGCATGGCGGGGGTCGCGCTGTCGCAGATCGACAATGTCTCGCCGAACCTCGGCCAGAGCTACATCATCGACAGTTTCATGGTGGTGGTGTTCGGCGGGGTCGGCAATCTGTGGGGCACGCTCGTCGGCGCCTTCTCGCTCGGCATTCTCAACAAGTTCCTCGAACCCTATGCGGGGGCGGTGCTTGGGAAGATCCTCGTCCTCGCCCTCATCATCCTCTTCATCCAGAAACGTCCGCGCGGCCTCTTCGCGCTCAAGGGAAGGGCGGTGGAAGCATGATGACCGCCTTCATTCTGCGTTCACTCGACCGCCGCATCAGCATCGCCATCGCGATATTGCTTGCCGTGGCGGTTCTGGTGCCGCTGTCGAACCTGCTGTTGCCGGAAAGCAGCGCGCTGCATGTGCCGACCTATGTGATGTCGCTGTTCGGCAAATATCTGACCTATGCGCTTCTGGCCTTGGCGCTCGATCTCGTGTGGGGTTATTGTGGCATCCTCTCGCTCGGCCACGGCGCCTTCTTCGCGCTCGGCGGCTATGCGATGGGCATGTATCTGATGCGGCAGATCGGCTCGCGCGGCACTTATGGCAATCCGATCCTGCCCGACTTCATGGTCTTCCTGAACTGGAAGGAGCTGCCCTGGTTCTGGTACGGCTTCGACCATTTCTGGTTTGCCATGCTCATGGTCCTTGCCGCGCCCGGCCTGCTCGCCTTCGTCTTCGGCTGGTTCGCCTTCCGCTCGCGCGTCAACGGCGTCTATCTGTCGATCATCACGCAGGCGATGACCTATGCTTTGCTGCTTGCCTTCTTCCGCAACGACATGGGTTTCGGCGGCAACAACGGCCTGACCGACTTCAAGGATATCCTCGGTTTCAACATTCAGGCCGACGGCACGCGCGCCGTGCTGTTCGGTGTGACGGCGGTATTCCTGGCGCTGTCCCTGATGCTGTCCTCGGCCATCGTGCGCTCGAAGTTCGGCAAGGTGCTGGTGGGCGTGCGCGACGCGGAAAGCCGGACGCGCTTCCTCGGCTACCGTGTCGAGCACATCAAGCTTTTCGTCTTCGTCGTATCGGCGATGATGGCCGGTATCGCCGGCGCGCTCTACGTGCCGCAGATCGGCATCATCAATCCCGGCGAATTCGCGCCAGCCAATTCCATCGAAGTGGTCATCTGGACGGCTGTCGGCGGGCGGGCGACGCTGATCGGGCCGATTATCGGTGCCGTTCTCGTCAATGGCGGCAAGACAGTCTTCACCGGCCTGTTTCCCGATTTCTGGCTGTTTGCGCTCGGTGGCCTGTTCGTCGCGGTGACGCTGTTCCTGCCCAAGGGCATCGTCGGCACCGTCGCGCAATATCTCGGCAGGAAACATAAGCCGGCAAGCCCGCCGCCGAAGGCTGCGAAGGATGACACTCAACAATCCGTGCAGGCTGCGGAGTAGGACCATGATCCCGGATATCAAGCCCAACAGCATGCTCTATCTCAACAACGTCTCGGTCTCGTTCGACGGTTTCAAGGCATTGAATGCGCTGTCGATCGTCATCGAGCCGGGGGAGCTGCGTGCCGTCATCGGCCCGAACGGCGCCGGCAAGACGACGATGATGGACATCATCACCGGCAAGACGCGGCCCGACGACGGCGAGGTGTTTTTCAACGGCCAGGTCGACCTGACGAAGAAGGACGAGGCCGATATCGCCCAGCTCGGCATCGGCCGGAAATTCCAGAAGCCGACCGTCTTCGAAAGCCACACCGTCTGGGACAATCTCGAACTGGCGCTCAACCGCAATCGCGGTGTTTTCGCGACGCTCTTCTACCGCCTGACGCCTGCCGATCGCAGCCGCATCGAGGAGATCCTCGAGACCGTGCGCCTCTCGCATCGGCGAAACGAACTGGCCGCCAATCTTTCCCACGGCCAGAAGCAATGGCTGGAGATCGGCATGCTGCTGGCGCAGGAGCCGAAGCTGCTTCTGGTCGACGAGCCGGTTGCGGGCATGACGGATGCGGAAACGGCGGAGACGGCCGTGCTCCTGAAGGAAATCGCCAGGACACGTTCCGTGGTGGTGGTCGAACACGACATGGGTTTTATCCGCGATCTGGGTGTCAAGGTGACGTGTCTGGCGGAAGGATCGGTATTGGCGGAAGGGTCGATCGATTTCGTCAGCAGCGATCCGAAGGTGATCGAGAACTATCTGGGGCGGTAGGTCGTCCAAGTGGCGGGTGGAGACCCCCTCATTCGACCTGTCGGGCACCTTCTTCCCGAGGGGAGAAGGCAAAAGCGGCCTCGCCACTCGGCCATCGATATGGGCGAGGATGGAGGGGGCATCTCCTCTCCCCTCGGGGAGAGGGGCAGGGTGAGGGGGCGTGAGGGAAAAGGAAGAAGTCGAGATGCTGACAGTCGAAAACGCAAACCTGCACTACGGCGCCGCCCAGGCGCTGCGCGGCATCTCCATCAAGGCGGAGATGGGCAAGATTACCTGCGTCCTCGGGCGCAACGGCGTCGGCAAGAGCTCGCTCTTGCGCGCCGTCACCGGCCAGCATGCGTTGTCGGCCGGTACGGTCGCCTTCAACGGCGTCGCGCTGAACGGCATGGCTCCGTTTGCCCGCGCCAGGCAGGGGATCGGCTACGTGCCGCAGGGACGCGAGATCTTTCCGCTGCTGAGCGTGAAGGAAAATCTCGAGACCGGCTACGCGCCGCTTGCCCGCCGCGACCGCAACATTCCGGATGATATTTACAGCCTGTTCCCTGTGCTGAAATCCATGCTGTCGCGCCGTGGCGGCGATCTTTCGGGTGGCCAGCAGCAGCAGCTGGCGATCGGCCGGGCGATGGTGACGCGGCCGAAAATCCTGGTGCTGGACGAGCCGACCGAAGGCATCCAGCCGTCGATCATCAAGGATATCGGCCGGGCGATCCGCTATCTCAGGGATTCCACCGGCATGGCGATCCTGCTGGTTGAGCAGTATCTCGATTTTTGCCGCGAGCTTGCCGACTATGTCTACATCATGGATCGCGGCGAGATCGTGCATGAGGGGCTGGCGGAGACATTGGATACGCCGGAGGCCCGCAGGCATCTGACCGTCTGAGCGTCTGCCTTTCTTTTCGGCGTTTGACTAAAAATGCGGCTGGGCCGGCGGGCGATGGGCCGTCATCGTGGCGGATCGCATAAGGCACAGAAATTGCTTGCGTTTATTCCTTGCCGGGTTTCAATGACCGGGCATCGGCGCGGTGTGATGTGTGGAGAGGCGGATGGCAATGACGGCGACAGGCACAAGACCGCAGCGCGCGCGTGGCTGCGGCCATCTTGCGGCCAAGTGGCTGGGCGGCCGCACGCGCCTTGCCGAGCTCTATCAGGAGGGAGCGGCCAAGATCCGATTGCCCGAGACCTTCGACCACTCCATGGAAGCAGTCATCATCAACACGGCCGGCGGCCTGACCGGCGGCGACCGGATGGACTGGAGCGTCGTTGCCGCGCCGGGCACGCGCATCGATGTGACGACGCAGGCCTGCGAGAAGATCTACAAGGCTTCGGCCGGCACGGCCGAGGTTGAGACTTCCATCAAGGTCGGCAGCGGCGCGCGGGTCGATTGGCTGCCGCAGGAGACCATTTTGTTCGACCGAGCCTCGCTTTCGCGTGCGTTGAACGTCGAGCTCGCCGACACGGCGGAATTCCTGGCCGTCGAGGCGATCCTGCTCGGGCGGAAAGCCATGGGCGAAGCGATGGAGCAGGGGCTGTTCCGCGACCGCTGGCGCATCCGTCGCGCCGGGCGGCTTGTTCATGCCGAGGAATTGCGGCTGGATGGCGATGTGGCCGCATTGACGGCCAGGGCAGCCGTCTTGAGCGGTCAGGTTGCCTTCGCGACCTTGCTCTATGCCGGACCGCTGGCCGAGACCTATCTCGGCCGGGTCAGGCCGCTCCTCGAAACGCATATGGGAGGCGCCAGTCAATGGGGCGAAAAGCTTGTCGTGAGGCTTGCCGCCGCCGATGGTTTCGCGCTCAGAAAAATCCTGATTCCGATCATTTCCGCCTTGCGCAACGGAGCGCCTGTGCCGAAAGTCTGGAACCTGTAGTCCCCGGAGCCGGATGATCTCAGACCTGCTTGACCTGAAATCATCCGGCTTCAAACTCAAGGAAGCAGTGCATGACGCCGTCTAAGGACCGCTCACACTTTTCGGCATCATGCTGTGAAAAACAGCAATCACATAGGTAGGCGATGAACCTCACTCCGAGAGAAAAAGACAAGCTGCTGATTTCCATGGCGGCGATGGTGGCGCGGCGGCGGCTGGAGCGCGGCGTGAAGCTCAATCATCCCGAAGCCATCGCGCTGATCACCGATTTCGTGGTCGAAGGCGCACGCGACGGCCGGCCGGTCGCCGAACTGATGGAGGCCGGCGCCCACGTCATTACCCGGGATCAGGTGATGGAAGGCATTGCCGAAATGATCCACGACGTTCAGGTCGAGGCGACATTTCCCGACGGGACCAAGCTCGTGACCGTCCACGAGCCGATCCGGTGAGGCCGAAATGCTGGAGCTGAGACCCAATTGCGAATGCTGCGACAGGGATTTGCCGCCGGAAAGCGGGCAGGCGATGATCTGCACCTTCGAATGCACGTTCTGCGCCGATTGCGCCGAAACGGTATTGGGTGGCAGTTGCCCGAATTGCGGCGGCGCATTCACCCGTCGTCCTATCCGTCCGGTAGCGATGCTTGCCAGATATCCCGCTTCGACCAGGCGTATTCTGAAAGCAGAGGGATGTGCGCCCGTCCGGGCCGCATGAGGAGAAAATCATGATCCCAGGTGAAATCATCGCTGCGAGCGGCGACATCGAATTGAATGCCGGAGCACCGACCGTGACGCTGGAGGTGTCCAATACCGGCGACCGGCCGGTACAGGTCGGCAGCCACTATCACTTTGCCGAAACCAATGCCGGGCTTTCCTTCGATCGCGACAAGGCGCGGGGTATGCGGCTCGATATTCCGGCCGGGACCGCCGTGCGTTTCGAGCCGGGGCAGACGCGTTCGGTGACGTTGATCCCGCTATCGGGCAAGCGCGAAGTCTACGGCTTCCGTCAGCAGGTCATGGGCAAGCTTTAAGTTGGGGGAATTGATGTCGATGAAATTGCTTGCGCCCGTGGCGGTTCTGGCCGCTGTGCTGATCTGCGGACCCGCCTTTGCGCAGAATGCGGACGAGCCGAAGATCGATTGCGCCAAGGCGGAAGCCCAGACGGATCTGAATATTTGCGCCGCGCGCGATTTCGACACGGCCGACAAGGCGTTGAATGCGCAGTACAAGAAGACGCGCGCCGCGATGGTTGCGATCGATGCCGATCTCGACAGCGACATGAAGGGTGCCGAGAAGGCGCTCATAAAGGCGCAGCGCGCCTGGGTGGATTATCGTGACGGCGAATGCGAGACACAAGGATTCCAGGCACGCGGCGGCTCCATGGAGCCCATGCTGGTTTCCGGCTGCAAGGCGGATTTGACGAAAAAGCGGACCAGGGAATTGAAGGATCTCGCCGATGGGCCGGAGGGCAGTCAGTGAGCCCCAGGCGAACCGTGATGATCGTCGGCAATGGTGATATCGCGGCAGGCGCAGCCGCCGCGGTCGATGCCGCCGATCTCGTGATCCGGTTCAACGATTGCCGCTCGATGGGCGCCGGCGGCAGCCGGGCCGATGTCGTCGCCGTCTGCAACACCGGCCGCCCGGCGCGCGCCATGCTCGGCTCGGCCGAGTGGCGCAGGAGCCCGGCCGTCGCCTCCGCGTCGGAAATCTGGAGCGTGCGCGATCCCCGCAAGTTTGCCGCGCTGCGTGCGCCGCTCGCGGTTTCGCATCCGGAACTCGACGATTTCTGCGACGATTATACAGACCAGTTTGCCGCCTTCTGTCAGGCGACCGGCAAACGCCATGTGGTGATCGATCAATCCGTTCACGAGGCCGTCGATGCCGCGCTCGCGAGCCATCATCCCGGCTCCTATGTGGTGCCGAGCAGCGGCATGATCGTGATTGCCGATGTGCTGCTGCGCTATCCGGACGACGATGTCGCCATTACCGGCTTCGGCCATACCGGCTGGGAGGAGCATCCTTTCGCTGCCGAGAAGCGGCTGGTGGATGCTTACGTCTCCCTCGGCCGCCTGACACGCCTTGCCGACACGAACCTCATCTCTGCCTCCCAAGGAGACTGATCCATGCCTTACAAGATTTCCCGCGCCGCCTATGCCAACATGTTCGGGCCGACCGTCGGCGACAGGGTTCGTCTGGCCGATACGGAACTGTTCATCGAAGTGGAGAAGGATTTCACCACCTATGGCGAGGAAGTGAAGTTCGGCGGCGGCAAGGTCATCCGCGACGGCATGGGGCAGAGCCAGGTGACGCGGGCAAATGGCGCGGTCGACACTGTCATTACCAACGCGCTGATCCTCGACCATTGGGGGATCGTCAAGGCGGATATCGGGTTGAAGGACGGCCGTATCGTCGCAATCGGCAAAGCCGGCAATCCGGATATGCAGCCTGACGTCAACATCGTCGTCGGGCCGGGCACGGAGGCGATCGCGGGCGAGGGTAAGATCGTCACCGCCGGCGGCATGGACAGCCATATTCATTTCATCTGCCCGCAGCAGATCGAGGAAGCGCTGATGTCGGGCATCACCACCATGCTTGGCGGCGGCACCGGGCCGGCACATGGAACGCTGGCGACGACCTGTACGCCTGGCCCCTGGCATCTGGCGCGCATGATCGAATCCTTCGATGCCTTTCCCACGAATATCGGCCTTTCCGGCAAGGGCAACGCGTCCCTGCCTGCCGCGCTGGAAGAAATGGTGCTCGGTGGCGCATGTGCCCTGAAATTGCATGAGGATTGGGGCACGACGCCGGCGGCGATCGACTGCTGCCTCAGCGTTGCAGACGAATATGACGTGCAGGTGATGATTCACACGGACACGTTGAACGAAAGCGGCTTCGTGGAAGATACGATCGGCGCCATCAAGGGCCGCACGATCCATGCCTTTCACACGGAAGGCGCCGGCGGCGGCCATGCGCCCGATATCATCAAGATCTGCGGCCAGTCGAACGTCATTCCCTCTTCGACCAATCCGACGCGGCCCTATACGGTTAATACCATCGCCGAGCATCTGGACATGCTGATGGTGTGCCATCACCTGTCGCCGTCGATCCCGGAGGATATCGCCTTTGCCGAAAGCCGCATCCGCAAGGAGACGATCGCGGCAGAGGATATTCTCCACGATATCGGCGCCTTCTCGATCATTTCATCCGACAGCCAGGCCATGGGCCGCGTCGGCGAAGTGGCGATTCGTACATGGCAGACCGCCGACAAGATGAAGCGCCAGCGCGGCCGTCTGGCGCAGGAGATCGGCGACAACGACAACTTCCGCGCCAAGCGCTATATTGCCAAATATACGATCAATCCGGCAATCGCCCATGGCGTCAGCCACGAAGTCGGCTCGATCGAGGTCGGCAAGCGCGCCGACCTGGTTCTGTGGAATCCGGCCTTCTTCGGCGTAAAGCCGGAGATGGTGCTGATCGGCGGCTCCATCGCCGCAGCGCCGATGGGCGACCCGAACGCCTCCATTCCGACGCCGCAGCCGATGCACTATCGGCCGATGTTCGGCGCTTACGGCAAAAACCGGACGAATTCCTCCGTCACCTTCGTTTCCCAGGCGGCATTCGATGCCGGGCTTGCCGGCAGGCTCGGCGTCGCCAAGGCGTTGCTGCCTGTCAGGAATACGCGCGGCGGCATCTCCAAGGCGTCGATGATCCATAACAGTCTGACGCCGCATATCGAGGTGGACCCGGAAACCTACGAAGTGCGCGCCGATGGCGAGCTTCTGACCTGCGAGCCCGCGACGGCGCTGCCCATGGCGCAACGCTATTTCCTCTTCTGAGATTTTCCGACGGCCGATCGTCGGAGCGGTTCAGAACCCCCGAACCGCTCCATTTTTCTGTTTTACGCAATTCCGGGCAGGAAACCGCCGCGCATTTTTCCAGAATTGTCCTGACGCGTGTGGAAACCCCGGTTCTCCGGGGTTTTTGCCATCTTGCGCGTGGAACACAGCATTATCAAAGGCATGAGATGGCGGCGCGGCGGCACCTGCATTTTTATCGGCAACCGATTTTGCGGGTGGATGTTTCGTGCTGTTCACAAGTTGGGAAATGCAGCGCATTTTAATCATTACATTAAAGACCTGGAAGCGCCTTGGCCCCTATCTCACATGATCGAAACGCTGGGCTGAGGAAGGTGAATCGCATGAAACGATGGATTTCGCTGCAGGCCGAGCTCGCTAACTTTCAGCAGCGGCGTGAAATTTTTATTTTCGCGCTTAAGATGAGTTTTATCGCCGTCATCATGTCGCTTGCGATCCTTCTGGCGCTGTTATTCGCGCTGCAAGCGCTCGATCTGCTGCCATTGCCGATTCTGGAGGCGATGCGGCTCGGCGTTCTCCTGGCCTGGATCATCGGCGGCACCGTTTCCGGCGCGCTGGCGGTGCTGGCTGGCTTTTCGATCCACAAGCTCGCCGTTTCTCGCGCCGAGTTCGAGCGATTGAGCCGCACGGACATGCTGTCCGGCCTGCTCAACCGGCGGGCCTTCACCGAGGCCCTGAATATGGCCGGGGATGGCGCCTCATTGGCAATTTTCGACGTCGACCGGTTCAAGGCGATCAATGATCGGTTCGGCCATGCATCCGGCGATGCCGTGATCGTTGCGGTGTCGCAGATATTCTCCGCTGTCTTTACCGGAGATGACGTGATTGCCCGGCTCGGCGGCGAGGAATTCGGCGCCATCATCCACGGCAGCGATACGGCCCAGCGCATCGCGCGCGTCGAGGCGATCAAGGAACAGATCGCCGAGCATCCGATCTCCATCGAGGGCGGTTCGGTAAAGATCACCATCTCCGCCGGGATTGCCGAGATCGGCAGGGATCGCAAGGCGGAGACCGTCTATGCCGCGGCCGACAAGGCCCTCTATCTTGCCAAGACGCTCGGGCGGAACCGCGTCATGCACGAGCGTGAGCGCTTGTCTCAGGTCTGGCATCGCTGCGCCACCGAGCACGAACAGGAAGCGACGACCGACGTCAGGGATCTGCAGCGGTACGTGCAGCAGATGTAGAGCCGATAAGCCTCATGGGCGCTTGCGTCGAAGGCGACTATTCTGCATGGTCTGGCAAAGCTCTCGTTTGGAACCGCCATGCAACGCGTTACCTCCTATCTGCCGGCCGGCACCCCTTCCTCCAATCCGATCGATCGTGTCGTCCTGCCGCACGATCTCAGGCATCTGCGCCGCAAGCTGCTGCATCTCGAAAACGGCGACATGGTCATGCTCGACCTGAAGGAGCCGGTGCTGTTCGCCAGCGGCGATCTGCTGGTGCGCGAGGACGGCGAGCTGATCGAGATCGTGGCTTCGGACGAAAAGCTCTTCGAGATTCGCCCGCGCGATCGCAGGCATCTGGTCGAGCTTGCCTGGCATCTCGGCAACAGGCATCTGCCGGCGCAGATCGAGGAAGAGCGCATCCTGATCCTGCGCGATCATGTGATCCGCTCCATGCTCGAAGGGCTGGGAGCTTTCGTTACCGAAGTCAGCGAGCCTTTCCAGCCGGCGCGCGGCGCCTATCATTCCCACGGCGGCCATTCGCATGGCCATGGCCATCATCATGACCACGGGCACGATCATCACAACCACTCGCATGATTGAGCGCCGATGACCGGCAAGACGGTTACGGACGATGGCGATCTCCAGGCGCTGCTACGGCTGATGGCATGGCTGTCGCCGGCATTTCCGGTGGGCTCGTTCGCCTATTCCGGCGGACTGGAGCGCGCTGTCCACGACGGCCTGGTGGATGACAGTACCGGGCTGGAGGACTGGATCGCGGCACTTGTCCGGCATGGCTCCGTGTGGAACGACGCGGTGTTGCTGGTCGAGGCGCATCGGGCAGGTGGCGACATGGCGCGGCTTGCGGCCGTTGCGGAACTTGCCGAGGCGCTGGCGGGCTCGAAAGAGCGGCATGGCGAGACCATGCTGCTTGGCGATGCCTTCCTTTCGGCCGCTGCCGCCTGGGCGCACGGGATCTTTTCCGCCCTCCCGGCAAGAATGGCTTATCCGGTCGCGGTCGGCGCCGTCGCAGGCGCTCATGGCATCTCGGCCGAGAAGGCGGCTGCCGCCTTTCTGCATGCGCTGACCTCGCAGATGGTGTCGGCCGGTATCCGCCTCGGCGTCAGCGGACAGAAGGACGGCGTCTCCATCCTTGCGCGGCTGGAGGTTCTGCTGGCCGATACCGCACGGCGGGCGGCGCAATCCACCTTCGATGATCTCGGCTCGGCGAGCATGCAGGCGGATATGGCAAGCCTGCGGCATGAAACCCAGGGCACGCGGCTCTTTCGTTCGTGATGGGGAGTATCGGGAAAATACTGAAATCGAGGCACGGCCTACGTCATTCGCCGCTGTGCGGCAGCCGGACGCTTCGCTATGCTGTCGCTTTATCGGAGTTGCGAGCATGAAATCGAGAAATGGACCCTTGCGTGTCGGCATCGGCGGCCCGGTCGGTTCGGGCAAGACGGCGCTGACGGAGAAGCTGTGCAAGGCGATGCGGGACGACTATTCCGTCGCCGTCGTCACCAACGATATCTACACGACCGAGGACGCGGAAGCACTGGTACGGATGCAGGCGCTGACCTCGGATCGCATCGTCGGCGTCGAAACGGGCGGTTGCCCGCACACCGCCATCCGTGAGGATGCGACAATCAATCTGCAGGCCATTGCCGGCCTGAACGAACGGCTGCCCGATCTCGACGTGGTCTTCATCGAATCCGGCGGCGACAATCTGGCGGCGACCTTTTCGCCCGATCTCGCCGATATCACCATCTACGTGATTTCGGTGTGCCAGGGCGAAGAGATTCCCCGCAAGGGCGGCCCGGGCATCACCAAGTCGGACCTTCTCGTCATCAACAAGAAGGATCTGGCGCCCTTCGTCGACGTCGACCTCGAGGTGATGGATCGCGATGCCAACCGGATGCGTCAGGCGCGTCCGTTCGTGTTTTCCGACATGAAGCGGGGCGAGGGCGTCAGCAGGATCGTCGATTTCCTGAAGGAACAGGGCGGCCTCTGAGCCGCCCCGTAACTATCCCGCCTATTCAGCCGCGCCCGCCTATTCAGCCGCGAAGGGCGGCAGTTTCAGCACATTCCTGCGCACGGACCTCGCGCTTCTTTCATCCTTGCTCTCGATGGCTTCAAGCCGCTCTTCCAGGTTGGTGAGCGATTTGCGGTTTTCATCGACGGCGGCTGCCAGACCTTCCTTGGTCACGACCTCGTCATCCGCATCCTTCTTGCCGACGAGCTTGCCGAAGAGGAAGCCGAGCAGGCGCGACAGGTCGTCCATGATCAGGAAGAAGGACGGCACGACCACCAGGCTGAGCACGGTGGAAACGATGATGCCGCCGATCACGGCGATGGCCATCGGCGCGCGGAACGAGCCGCCTTCGCCAACGCCGAGAGCGGACGGCAGCATGCCGGCCGACATGGCGATGGAGGTCATGATGATCGGGCGGGCGCGCTTGCGGCCGGCCTCTATGACAGCCTCAAGCCGCGGCATGCCCTGATGCATCATTTCGATGGCGAAATCGACCAGGAGGATGGCGTTCTTCGTCACGATGCCCATCAGCATGAGGATGCCGATCATGACGGGCATGGAGAGCGCATTGCCGGTCAGGATCAGGGCCAGCGCCACGCCGCCGATCGCCAGCGGCAACGACAGCAGAATGGTGAAGGGCTGGATCACGTCCTTGAACAGCAGGATCAGCACGGTCAGGACGAGCAGGAGGCCGAGCAGCATGGCGTTGCCGAAGCTCTGCTGCATTTCCTTCTGGACCTTGGTGTCGCCGCTTTCGGCCAGATGCACCGTTGCCGGGATCTTGGCGCTGTTGACGATATCGAGGAAATGCTCCGATGCCGTATCCAGCGCCACGCCCTGCGGCAGGTCGGCGCCAAGGGCGACGACGCGGTAGCGGTTGTTGCGCTTGATGGAGGACAGGCCCTCGGAATAATCGATATCGGCGACGCTCGACAGCGGCACGGTGTTGCCGGTGGCGGTCTTGATGCGCAAGGCGCGAATCGCCGCCAGATCGCGGCGCATGCCGAGCGAGGCCTGAACGCGGATCGGGATCTGGCGGTCGTCGAGCGAGATCTTCGCCAGCGAGGCGTCGATATCGCCGATGGTGGCTACACGGATCGTATCGGAAATCATCTGCGGGGTGATGCCGAGCCGCGCGGCCTCGTCCTTGCGCGGATAGATCTGTAGTTCCGGACGGGGCAGGGCGCCGTCGGCGCTGACATTGGCGAGCGCCGGATCGGTGCGCAGCTTGGCTTCCAGAATGCCGACGGCCTGGTTCAGATCCTTCTCGCTGCGCGAGAGGAAGTTATAGGTCAGGTCACGGTCGCCACGATCGTTCAGCTTGGTGATGCGGACATCGGGGATCGAGCGCAGCTTGGCGAAGACTTCCTTCTCCACCTCCCATTGCGGGCGTACGCGGCCATGGACTGTGACCTTCGGCAGATAGGGTCCGATGCCGGGGATCGAGCCCAGCACGTCGTTCACCAGCTTCTTCGTCAGCGACTGGTCGAGCTTGCCGAGCGCCAGCGTCACGGTGGCGCGGCGCAGCTCCAGATCGCCCTTCGGCGAGGCGCCGCCGAGAACGAAGACGCTCTCGACGCCATCGATATCCTTCACGCGCCGATAGATTTCGTTGGTGGCGAGCTCGGTATCGTCGAGCCGCGCGTTCGGCGGCAGTTCGGCCGACAATACGATACGCGAGGAATCGTCCGGCGGTATGAAGCTGCCGGGAACGAACATCACGAGCGCGACGACGGAAGCGATCGAGAAGGCGAAGGCGGCAAGCAGCGTCGGATAGCGCGTATACCAGCGTTTTGTCGTCTGCCGCACCAGCCAGCTATAGCCGCGCATGAAGCGGCCGTCCTTGTCGTGATGATCGTCGGCGCCGTCTTCGGCGCGCATCAGATAGGCGGCCATCATCGGCGTGATCAGACGCGCCACCAGCAGCGAGAAGAACACCGAGAAGGCGACGGTCAGGCCGAACTGTATGAAATACTGGCCCGGTATGCCCGGCATGAAGGAGACCGGCACGAAGACCGCAATGATGGTGAAGGTCGTCGCGATGACGGCGAGACCGATTTCGTCGGCGGCCTCGATGGCGGCGCGGTAGGGCGTTTTACCCATCTTGATGTGGCGGGCGATATTCTCGATTTCGACGATGGCGTCGTCGACGAGGATGCCGGTCGCGAGCGTCAGTGCCAGGAAGCTCACGAGGTTCAGCGAGAAGCCGATCTGATGCATGATCCAGAAGGTCGGGATCGCCGATAGCGGCAGCGCGACTGCGGATATCAGCGTCGCGCGCCAGTTCCGCAGGAACAGGAACACCACGATGACGGCCAGCAAGGCGCCTTCGAGCAGCGTATGCATCGCCGATTCGTAGTTGCCATAGGTATAGTAGACGGAGTCGTCGATCATCTCGATCGAGACGTTCGGGTTTTCGGCACGTACCTTGTCGAGCGTATCGGCGACCGTCTTTGCGACCGTCACTTCGCTGGCACCCTTGGCGCGGAACACGCCGAAGGTGACGACGGGCGCGCTGTTGAAGCGCGAAAAGGATTTCGGTTCCTGATAGGTATCCTTGATCACGCCGAGATCGGAGAGCTTGACGAAGCGGCCGTTGGTGAGCGCGATCGTCGTATCGGCGAGCTGGGCGACATTGCGGGCGTCGCCGAGCACGCGGATCGCCTGCTCGCTGCCGGCAACCTGGCCACGGCCGGAGCCGAGGTCGATATTGGTGCCGCGCAGCTGCTGGCTCACCGAAAGGGCGGTGATGCCGTAGGCGTTCAGTTTGTTCGGGTCGAGCTCGATGCGCACTTCGCGGTCGGCGCCGCCATAGCGGTCGACGCGGCCTATCCCCGCCTGGCCCTGCAGCGCGCGCTTGACCGTGTCGTCCACGAACCAGGACAGCTCTTCCAGCGTCATGTTCGGCGAGGAGACGGCAAAGCTCTGGATCGCCTGGCCCTCGACGTCGACTTTCGAGACGATCGGTTCGTCGATCGTGGAGGGCAGGTTGCCGCGGATGCGGTCGATGGCGTCCTTGGTGTCCTGAACGGCCTGTTCCGTCGGGACTTCCAGACGGAAGATGACGACGGTCTGCGACTGGCCGTCGGTGATGGTCGATTGGATCTCGTCGATGCCGTTGATGCTGGCGACGGCATCTTCGATCTCCTTCGTCACCTGCATTTCGAGCTCGGCCGGCGAGGCGCCGCTCTGCGTCACGGTAACGTTGACGACGGGCACGTCTATGTTCGGAAAGCGGGTGATGGGCAGGTTGAAGAAGGCATGGGCGCCGACCACCAGCAGCAGGAAAAAGCCGAGGAGCGGGGCGACCGGATTTCGGATAGACCAGGCGGAGAAGTTCATCTTGCCGTTCCCGCTCAGTTGGAGGCTTGCGACGCGTCGCGGACGGGCGTGATGTGATCTCCGTCGCGAACGTAGGCGCCGGCCTTGGCCACGACCTCGTCACCCGCCTTCAGGCCCTTGAGGATCTCGACATAGCCGCCATCCTGGATGCCGGTTTCGACATTCACGAACTTGACCACGCCGTTGTCGACCTTGCGGGCGGAGGAACCGTTTTCATCGCTGTTGACGGCCGTCAGGGGCAAGGCGATGCCGTCTTCCTGGCGAATGACGATTTCGGCGCTGCCATACATGCCGGCGCGCGCCTTCTCGCCGTCGTCGATGGAGATATGCACCGCGCCGAGGCGGGTGACGGGATCCACGATCGGGGCGACGAGACGGACGGTGCCCGCAAGTTTTTCGCGACTGCCGGAAAGGGCGATGGACGCCTTCTGCCCGACGGCGATCTTGGTGATGTCGCTTTCGGAGACGTCGACCACGAGCTCAAGCCGGCTTTCGCGGATGATGGTGAAAAGCGGGTCGCCGTTACCATTGGCGATGGCGCCGACGCGGGCGTTGCGCGAGGCGACGGTGCCCGCGACCGGGGTCTTGATGCCGGTCCGGGCAAGCTTGAGGTCGGTGTCGGCGATCTGGCTGTCGGTGACTTTGAGATCGGCTTCGGCAACCGCAATCGCCTGTTCGGCGGAGACCACGCGCGCCTTGTTGGCAGCGGCTGCCGCATTCGCCTGTTCGACCGAAGAGGTCGAGACCGTACCTTTGGCGCCCATAGCGACGGCGCGGACACGCTGCAATTCTGCCTCTTCCGCATTGGCGCGTGCCTCGGTGAGCTGCGCGCGCAGCTGTGCAAGGCTTGCCTCGCCCTTGGCGCGCGTCGCCAGCATCTGACTCTTCTGCAGGATCAGTGCGTCGTCGTTCAAGGTCGCAAGCGTGCTGTTCGCATCGACCTTGTCGCCGACATCGGCATTGAGCGAGCGGATCGAGAGGCCGTCCACCTGCGGCTGGATATAAACCTCCTCGACGGCCTTCACCGTGCCGGTCGCAACGACCTTATCGGTCAGGTGGCGGATCGCGGCTGCCGTGATGACGATCGCGGGCAGGTTTTGCTTCGGCGTCGTGACGGCAGGCTGTTCAGCCAGGGCGGCGGGCGCCGCCAGCAGGGAAAGCAGGATTGCAGTCGTGCTCAGAAGTCTAAACGGCGTCAGGGCCATGCGTCGGGTTCCAGTTCGGCGTTCGGTAAATGGGTTTCGCTGGTATCCGTTGCGAACACGGGGGGATCAATCATGCAAGCCGGCTTATCCGGCGGATCAACATCCGTCTGTCATGTGCTGCGGGTCCCTCATCCTGACATTGTTCCTGTAGATGGGAGCGGTTTTCCCTTCTCGCAAGATCACGCGAAAGTGATTTCGCGGGTATATCTGGAGCCGCTCTTTTTTTCACGGCATCGCTGAACCGCTCTATCTCTTTGTTTTTACGCACTTCCGGATCGAAAACTGCTATGCACTTTTGCTGGAATTGCGTTAACGCCTGCAACTTTGCGAAGCAATCACGGCATTGTGATGTCGGCATTCGAATAGTTGATGGCCGAGGGCTTTTCAGCCAAATGCCCTGACAAAGCCAGCCTTTTCTTGCTGCTGTTACAAAATGAAAAAAACGCGCGGGGCCAGGAGCCTCGCGCGTCTCGACAGATTTGGGTGGCCTCTGCCTATTTCAGGGCAGCGTCCGTGATCTCATGCGTATAGGCGCCGGATGGCTTCTTGTTGATGATCTTCTGATCGAGCAGGGCTTCGACCGTGCGGTCATATGTCTTCATGTCGAGCTTGCCGCTGCCGATCAGCTTGGCGACTTCGGCTGCCATGCGCTTCTGGTGGTTTTCGTCCTGACCGCCATTGTCCATGACGATTTCGGCAGCTTCGTCCGGATGTTCGACGGCATATTTCCAGCCCTTCATCGACGCGCGGACGAATTTCACCATGTCGGCCTTGAACTTCGGGTCCTTCAGCTTGTCTTCCTTGACGTAGAGGCCGTCCTCCAGAAGGTCGTTGCCGAGCTTGGTGTAGTTGAAGACGGTCAGGTCTTCCGGCTTGAAGCCGGCATCGATCGCCTGCCAGTATTCGTTATAGGTCATGACGGAGATGCAGTCGGCCTGCTTCTGGACGAGCGGCTGCACGTCGAAGCTCTGTTTCAGCACGTTGACGCCATCCTTGCCGCCATCGGTCTTGAGGCCGAGCTTGTGCATCCAGGCGAAGAACGGATATTCGTTGCCGTAGAACCAGACACCGAGCGTGTGTCCCTTGAAATCCTTCTCCGTCTTGATCGGGCCATCCTTGGGGCAGATCAATTCCAGGCCGGATTTGTCGAAGGGCTGGGCGATGTTGACCAGCGGCACGCCTTTTTCGCGGGCAACGAGGGCGCCGCCCATCCAGTCGACGATGACATCGGCGCCGCCGCCGGCGATCACCTGTTCCGGGGCGATATCAGGGCCGCCCGGCTTGATGTCGACGTCAAGACCTTCTTCCTTGTAGAAACCCTTGTCCTTGGCGACGAAGTAGCCGCCGAACTGGCCTTGAGCGACCCATTTCAACTGGAGCGTCACTTTATCCGCAGCCATTGCGGCCTGCGCGGCGGCCAGTGTCACTGTGCCTGCCATCAATGCGAATATCAGCTTTTTCATGTCTTCACCCTTTTTCCCTCTGAAGTTATGCCTTGATCCCTCGATGAGACCCCGGATTACGTCTGCCCACCGCGGATAGACGGATGCCAGAACGTCGTCATTCTTTCGATAATGGCGACGATACCGTAGAAGACGGAGCCTGCGACCGCGGCAACCGCGATTTCGGCCCAGACCATGTCGACATTCATCCGGCCGATTTCGGTCGAGATGCGAAAGCCCATGCCCGACATGGGTGTGCCGAAGAACTCCGCCACGATGGCACCGATGAGAGCCAAGGTCGAGTTGATCTTCAGCGCATTGAAAATAAAGGGAGCGGCGGCCGGCAGGCGCAGCTTGCACAGCGTCTGCCAGTAATTGGATGCGTAGGTGCGCATCAGGTCGCGTTCCATGCTGCCTGCGGCGGTAAGGCCTGCGACCGTGTTCACCAGCATCGGGAAGAAGGTCATGATGACGACGACGGCGGCCTTGGATTGCCAGTCGAAGCCGAACCACATGACCATGATCGGCGCGACGCCGATGATCGGCAAGGCCGAAACGAGATTGCCGATCGGCAGCAGGCCGCGGCGCAGGAAGGCGACGCGATCGGCGAGGATGGCGACGACGAAGCCGCTGCCGCAGCCGATGATGTAGCCGATCAGAACCGACTTGAAGATCGTCTGCTGCACATCCGTCCAGAGCGTCGAAAGGGAGCCGGCGATGCGGATGCCGATCGCACTTGGCGGCGGCAGCAGGATGAAGGGAATGCCGGCGCCACGCGTCACGGCCTCCCAGATGATGAGAATCCAGGCACCGAAGATCGCCGGGATCAGCAGGCGCAGCGTGTAGCTGCCGGCAGTCGATTGCGCCCGGACGGCGGACAGGATGGAGACGCAGCGCCAGGCAAGCAGCCAGGCCGCGGCGATCAGAATGAAGAACGAGGCGAGCGCCTGTCCTTCGTTGCCCGATATTCCGGCCAGCAGCAGCCACGCGGCCGCGTGCGCGGCAAAGAAGAGAATCCCCGCGCAGAGCCCGTCGGACAGCTTCATGAAGGAAAGCGCCGCCGCCGCGGCAATGAGGATGAAAATGACGAAAGTCGTGCCGCTGCTGACCGGCGTGGCGGCATCTGCCGCCAGCAGCGGCAGCGCCGGAACCGCCGCGAGACAGAGGAGGAGCGAGAGCACGCCCTGCCAGGAGAAACGAAAATAGCTCATGCCGTTCTCCCTCCCATCGCGCGATCGACGATGCGCGCGACGACGCTGACGATGGCCACGAGGATTGCCGCCAGAACCGACCCGGCGACGAGTGCTGCCCACATGTCGATGGTCTGGCTGTAATAGGAGCCGGCCAGCAGCTTTGCGCCGATGCCGGCGACGGCTCCCGTCGGCAATTCGCCGACGATGGCGCCGACGAGGCTTGCGGCGATCGCCACCTTCATCGAGGTAAAGAGAAACGGGATGGAAGCCGGCACGCGCAGCTTCCAGAAAGTCTGCGCGGCGCTGGCATTGTAGGTGCGCATCAGGTCGAGATGCATGACCTCGGGCGAGCGCAGCCCCTTCACCATGCCGACGGCGACCGGGAAGAAGGAGAGGTAGGTCGAGATCAGCGCCTTCGGAATGAGGCCGGTGATATCGACCGCCGCCAGCACGACGATGACCATCGGCGCGATGGCGAGGATCGGCACGGTCTGCGAGGCGATGATCCATGGCATGAGGCTGCGGTCCAGCGCCACGACATGCACGATGCCGACCGCGATCAGGATGCCGAGAACCGTGCCGAAGGCAAAGCCGACCGCCGTCGACGACAAAGTCACCCAGGCATTGTAGACGAGGCTGCGATTGCTCGTGGGAGCGCGAAGGAAGGTATTCTCGAATACGTTTTGCGCCACCTGATGCGGCGCCGGAAGGGTCGGCTTCGGTTGTGCCAGCGTCTTGCCGATGAATTCCATCGTCGTTGGGGTGACATTGCCACGCCGGTCCAGATCGCGCTGGAACGGCGCGTTGAGGATGACGGCGAAAACGTACCAAAGGAGAAGGATCGCCAGCACGATGGTCGTGACCGGCAGGAACTTGTGCTTGAAGAACTGTTCCTTCTCCATGCTCACGCCTTTCCTTGCGCGGGAAACAGCATGAGCGCCATGGCGACGACACCGAGGCCGACGCCGGCGAGCTGCTGCGGGCTCAGCCGTTCCCCGAAGACGATGAAGGCGATGACGTTGACGACGACGAGCTGGGCGATGGAGGACGCCGATATCGCCAGGCCGAGCCCGCCTTCGCGCATCAGCCGCACCATCATGAGATTGCCGAGGCAATAGAGAAGAAGGGCCAGGATGAGGATAAATATGTTGTTGTTGGCGATATAGGCGCGCGAGGCTGTGGCTCCGCTGATGAAGATCGCCATTGCGCCGGTGAGCCAAAGCAGAAACTGCGGGTTCATAGCGCACCTCTCGTCATGGCTTGGCCCTTCATCCGGCGTGCCGGCCACCTTCTCCCCGTTCTGACGAGGAGATGAGGACAGCGACCACAGCCTTCCCGCCGTCGAAGGAGCTTGGCTGCCTTGTCAGGATCATTCCCCCTTCCTGCATACGGGGATAAGGCCAGGGTGAGGGGCGGCCACGCGACGGAACTATCCATCATCCTATTCTTCATAGCTATGTCCCGCTCTCAGCCCTTCGCGGACGCGGTGGGCGATTTCGAGGAATTCCGGCGTTTCGCGAATGCCGAGCGGCCGCTCCGCCGGGAGCGTCGATTCGATGACGTCGGTAACGCGTCCCGGGCGAGGCGACATGACCACGATCTTGGTCGAGAGGTAGACTGCCTCGGGAATCGAGTGGGTGACGAAGCATATGGTCTTGTTCGTCCGCTTCCACAGCTTCAGGAGCTGTTCGTTGAGGTGGTCGCGAACGATTTCGTCGAGCGCGCCGAAGGGCTCGTCCATCAGCAGCAGATCGGCATCGAAGGCCAGCGCGCGGGCGATCGAGGCGCGCTGCTGCATGCCGCCCGAAAGCTGCCATGGAAATTTATGCTCGAAGCCGCTGAGATTGACGAGTTCGAGCGTCTGGGCGATGCGTTTGGCCTGCTCCTCCTTGGCATAGCCCATGATTTCCAGCGGCAGGGCGATGTTCTTTTCGATCGTGCGCCAGGGGTAAAGCGCTGCCGCCTGGAAGACATAGCCGTAGGCCCTGGCCTTGCGGGCATCCTCCGGGGACATGCCGTTGACGGTGATGTCGCCCGATGTCTTGCGCTCGAGATCGGCGATGACGCGCAGGAAGGTGGTCTTGCCGCAGCCGGACGGACCGATGAAGGAGATGAAATCACCCTTGCGAACATCGAGGTCGACATTGCTTAGCGCATGCACCGGCCCGTCGTTTGTATTGTAGGTGAGACAGAGATTCCGCGCGGAGACGACGGAGGAAGCGGATGACGTCATTAACACCTACCAGTCCTGTTTTCGCCGCGCGATCGGGGCGGATTGCGTGTTATCCTGCTTGGCATTGCGGCCTGGATTGGCGAGGGTGCCTTGCGGCTGCGGGATCCAGGGGAGCAATGCCATGAGTGTTTCATCGAAGCCCACCTGCCGTATCGTGCGGCCCGGCAGCACCTATGCCGGAAAACAGGGCCTCAGCTATTTCGAAGGGATTGCCGCCGAGACAGTGGGCTCGACGGGGATCTGCATGCATCTTCTGACCATTCCGCCGGGTGCCCGCGCGAAGGCCCATCTTCACGCCTCGCATGAGACGGCGATCTACGCGATTTCCGGCGAGACGCATTGCTGGTTCGGCGACCGGCTGGAGGAGCACGTCATCGTGCGCGAAGGCGAGATGTTCTATATTCCGGCCGGCGTTCCGCATCTTCCCGCCAATCTCGGCGACCGGCCGGCGACAGCGGTCATCGCCCGCACCGACCCGAACGAGCAGGAGAGCGTAGTCCTGCTGCCGGATCTGGAGCGGTATGTGCCGCGCTAGGCGGCCGATGAGCCGAAGCGCTGGAGCCAAGCGTCACACCCCGCTTGCGGGAATGCCGCTGCGCTGCACCTTGCGTGGCGCGGTGACGTCTTTCCAGGTGGAAAGCGCGCGGTTGACGGCGGTGAAGGGATCGCGCTTGACGAATTCGCCATGGCCTTCCCTGGTTTTCACCGCGCCTTCCTCGATGGCGACGGCGCCGCGCGTCAGCGTATAGCGCGGCAGGCCCGTCACTTCCTTGCCTTCGAAGACGTTATAGTCGATCGCCGACTGCTGCGTCTTGGCGGCGATGGTCTTCGAGCGCTTCGGATCCCAGACGACGATATCGGCGTCGGCGCCGACCAGAATCGCGCCCTTTCGCGGATAGACGTTGAGGATCTTGGCGATATTGGTGGAGGTGACGGCGACGAATTCGTTCATCGTCAGGCGTCCGGTGTTGACGCCATAGGTCCAGAGCATCGGCATGCGGTCTTCCAGGCCGCCGGTGCCGTTCGGGATCTTGGTGAAGTCATCGATGCCGTATCGCTTCTGCTCGGTGGTGAAGGCGCAATGGTCGGTCGCGACCACCTGCAGCGAGCCGGAGGCAAGGCCTGCCCAGAGGCTGTCCTGATGCTGCTTGTTGCGGAAGGGCGGCGACATGACCCGGCGGGCGGCATGATCCCAATCGGCATTGGCATATTCGCTCTCGTCGAGCGTCAGGTGCTGGATCAGCGGCTCGCCGTAAACGCGCATGCCCTTCTGGCGGGCGCGGCGGATGGCTTCATGTGCTTGTTCGCACGAGGTATGGACGATATAGACCGGCGAGCCGGCCATGTCGGCGATCATGATGGCGCGGTTCGTCGCCTCGCCCTCGACCTCGGCCGGGCGGGAATAGGCGTGCGCCTCCGGTCCGTTATTGCCTTCGGCCAGCAGCTTTGCCTGCATCTGCGCGACGACATCGCCGTTTTCGGCGTGGACGAGCGGCAAGGCACCGAGTTCGGCGCAGCGCTGGAAGGATGAGAACATTTCGTCGTCATCCACCATCAGCGCGCCCTTATAGGCCATGAAGTGCTTGAAGGTATTGATGCCCTTGTCGCGGACGATGGTTTCCATCTCGTTGAAAACCTGTTCGCCCCACCAGGTGATCGCCATGTGGAAGGAATAGTCGCAATTCGCGCGGGTGGACTTGTTATCCCACATGGTCAGCGCCTCGAGCAGCGACTGGCCGGGCGAGGGAAGCGCGAAATCCACCACCATCGTCGTGCCGCCGGCGAGGGCCGCGCGCGTGCCGCTCTCGAAATCGTCGGAGGAGTAGGTGCCCATGAACGGCATTTCGAGATGCGTGTGCGGGTCGATGCCGCCAGGCATGACGTAACAGCCGGAAGCGTCAAGCACCTCGCTGCCCGAGAGATTCTGCCCGATTTCGACGATCTTCCCGCCTTCGACCTTGACGTCCGCCTTGTAGGTCAGATCGGCCGTGACGATGGTTCCACCCTTGATGACTGTGCTCATGGTGTTTGTTCCCTGTTTTTGGTGTTCAGGCGATTAGGACACGCATATGTCCGCATCGCTCCCTCCTTCTCCCCTCGGGGAGAAGGTGCCCGAAGGGCGGATGAGGGGGTATGGTTCGAGTAGATCATTTACCGCCGCCCTCCGTCAGCTGAATCGCAGGATAAAAGCGCAGAATGTCATCCCTTGCGAATATCCGTCCCTCGAGTGCGGCGAGAATCGTTTCCAGGACCGCTCGACGCTCCCTCGTGATCTCATGATTCCAGAATCTCAGCACCGAATAGCCATGCTCATTGAGCCAGCGGGTTCGGATGATATCCGATTGGGATGCCGCATGCTGTAAACCCTCGATTTCAACGATCAGCAACCTATCGCGACAGAGAAAATCGATCACGTAGGGGCCGAGCGGAATTTGCCTGGCGAATTTGTATCCGTTCAAGCGGCGGCCACGCAGATCGCTCCAGAGGCGATACTCTTCCTCGGTATCGTTCTTGCGAAGATGACGGGCTTGTTGGGTTTTGCCGGGGCGGCGTTTGGTGATGTCGGTATCGTCTTGCATCCGGAACATCCCCTCATCCGCCCTTCGGGCACCTTCTCCCCGAGGGGAGAAGGGGATTTCCGTTGCGCCTTGCCAGGCAAACAATAGTTTTTCAGCAAAGCTTGCGAATTTGAGGTTGAAGACCGCACCTAGTACCCCCTTCTCCCCGAGGGGAGAAGGTGCCCGAAGGGCGGATGAGGGGGATGGCTGGGTGCGAGCCATGTTCAGGCCACGATCTCCGCCGTCTCGACGACTGCGTGGAACAGCACATCCGCGCCGGCGGCTGCCCATTCCTTGGAGATTTCTTCGGCCTCGTTGTGCGAGAGACCGCCGACGCAGGGGCACATGACCATCGTGGCGGGTGCGACCTTGGCGGCCCAGCAGGCGTCGTGGCCTGCGCCGGAGATGATGTCCATATGGCTGTAGCCGAGCTTCTCTGCCGCATTACGCACGGAAGCCACGAGCTTCGGATCGAACGTCACCGGCTCGAAATGACCGATGGCTTCCACGGCGCAGCCGACGCCGAGGCCGTCGCTGATCTTTTTCGTTTCCGCCTCGATCTTGGCACGCATGCGATCGAGCTTTTCCTTGTCGGGCGTGCGCAGGTCGACGGTAAAGACCACCTTGCCGGGCAGGACGTTGCGAGAGTTGGGCGAGAAGAAGACCTGGCCGACGCCGGCAACCGCGCCCGGCTGGTTTTCCATCGCGACGCTCTGCACCATCTCGACGATCCGCGACATGGCAAGGCCGGCATTGACGCGCATGGCCATCGGCGTCGAGCCGGTATGCGCCTCCTTGCCGGTTAGCGTGAACTCCAGCCACCACAGGCCCTGACAGTGCGTGACGACGCCGATGGTCTTGTCCGCGGCCTCGAGGATGGGGCCCTGCTCGATATGATATTCGAAATAGGCGTGCATCTTGCGGGCGCCGACCTCTTCGTCCCCGAGCCAGCCGATGCGCTTCAGCTCATCGCCATAGGTCTTGCCGTCCGGATCCTTGCGGCCATAGGCATAATCAAGCGTGTGCACGCCGGCAAAGACGCCCGAGGCCAGCATGGCGGGCGCAAAGCGCGCGCCTTCCTCGTTGGCCCAGTTGGTGACGACGATCGGGTGCTTCGTCTTGATGCCAAGGTCGTTCATGGTGCGAACGACTTCGAGCGCGGCAAGCACGCCGAGCACGCCGTCATATTTGCCGCCGGTCGGCTGGGTGTCGAGATGCGAGCCGACATAGACCGGCAGGGCATCCGGATCGGTGCCGGCGCGGGTCGCAAACATCGTACCCATCTTGTCGACGCCGACGGTCATGCCTGCCTTGTCGCACCAGGTCTTGAAAAGGCTGCGTCCCTCGGCGTCGGCATCGGTCAGCGTTTGACGATTGTTGCCGCCGGCAATGCCGGGGCCGATCTTCGCCATGTCCATCAGCGTATCCCAAAGGCGATCGCCATTGATACGCATGTTTTCTCCTGGCGCTGCCACCATGATGCAATCCTCACCTGTTTGTCCTGGGGCATGCAAGGTGCATGCCCAAAATTGTTCCCGTTGGTCTTATTCCAAATTCCCTGGCGCCGTCTTGTTTTTTTCGCCTGGAAAATCGCCAGTTGCCTTTGAGAAACATCTGACGGATAATTTGACCGATTGGTAAACATTACAACTTCCGTGGCGCGGCTCAAGACGTAAAGCACGAAAATTTCCGATAAAATTTCAGGCGATTGCCTAAATTCGATGCATCCGCAAGGTGAACGACAGCTCGGCCGAAAGGCTTGCATTTCAAGGAGAAACAGAGCCACATGGCCATCCCCAGAGCTGCGAGGACACAGCGCCGCACCCGAATCCAGGAAGAGAAAGAGGAGATCATACTGGAGGCCGCGCTGGACGTGTTTTCCGTCAGCGGTTTCCGTGGCTCGACCATCGATCAGATCGCCGAAGTGGCCGGCATGTCGAAGCCCAATCTGCTCTATTATTTCCGGACCAAGGAGGCGATGCACCGGGCCTTGATCGACCGGGTGCTGTTCACCTGGCTGGAACCGTTGCGTGCGTTCGATTCCAATGGCGATCCCGAGAGCGAGATTCGCTCCTACATCCGCCGCAAGCTGGAGATGGCCCGCGACTTTCCGCGCGAAAGCCGGCTGTTCGCCAATGAGATGCTGCAGGGGGCGCCGCATGTGGAGGACGAGCTGCGCGGGCCGCTGAAGAGCCTTGTCGACGAGAAGGCCCAGGTCATCCGTGCCTGGGCCCAGGCCGGGAAGATAGCCAAATGCGACCCCTATCACCTGATCTTCTCGATCTGGTCGACCACCCAGCACTATGCGGATTTCGACGTGCAGGTGCGCGCGGTGCTCGGAGACGAACATTCGGGCGAGGGGCGCTTCGAGGATGCCGCGCGCTATCTGGAGCAGCTTTTCGTCGATGGGCTTCGGATTCGTCAGGGCTGAACGGCAACGCAATTCAAAAATTGCGCTGCGCTTGGAGGTGATGACGTCAGCCCTTCTCCCTAAAAGTAGTAGTCCCGTTCAATGCCATCATAGCGGCCCGACGTCACGCAGCAATTCTTGAAACCGCCTCCGGGAACCGCAGGGGCAGGGATCGTTACGGCCGAGTTTTTCGATCAGCTCGACATCGCCGTGGACGAATTGCGAACCGGTTTTGACCCGAGTTTCCGATGGGAAAGACTTGCGTCGTTTTGACGTGACCTCAAAAGCTCACGTCGTGGAGGGGTTTGTACTTGCGTGACACGGTCGCCTCCTCTGGGTTGCTGTTCCTGCGATGGTTTGCAGTGCGCGCCCTCTATAGCGTTATTTCCATGCTTTTGCGAGGCGTATTGACTGAAGCAATTCCAGGAAAAGTGCACAGCGGTTTTCCGTCCGGAATTGCGTGAAAGCAAATTGATAGAGCGGTTCAGAGATCCCGTGAAAAGCTGAACCGCTCTAAGAAGAAAACGGCCGCAGCAAGCTGCGACCGCCTTTTGAATGATTGCGGATTTTGTCGTTTTACTCAGCCGCCTGACGCGCCATCGGATTATTCGGATGGGTCGTCCAGTTGGCGTAGTTCGGGTCGACGACCTTGCCGGTGCGCTTGTCGAGGGCGCCGGCCGGCAGGGCTTCCATGGTGATGCAGTTTTCGACCGGACAGACACTGACGCAGAGATTGCAGCCGACGCATTCGTCGTCCATGACCTCGAAATGCCTGACACCATCGACCATGTTGGTGATTGCCTGATGCGAGGTGTCCTCGCAGGCAATGTAACAGCGGCCGCATTTGATGCAGGCGTCCTGGTCGATCCTGGCCTTGGCGATGTAGTTGAGGTTGAGATACTGCCAGTCGGAGACATTCGGCACGGCGCGGGCGATGATGTCGTCCAGGCTGCGATGGCCCTTTTCGTCCATCCAGTCGGAAAGACCCGATATCATTTCCTCGACGATCTTGAAGCCGTAGGTCATCGCAGCCGTGCAGACCTGCACATTGCCTGCGCCGAGCGCCAGGAATTCCGCCGCGTCGCGCCAGGTGGTGACGCCGCCGATGCCGGAGATCGGCAGGCCGTAGGTTTCGGGATCGCGGGCGATTTCGGCCACCATATTGAGCGCGATCGGCTTCACCGCCGGACCGCAATAGCCGCCATGGCTGCCCTTGCCGCCGACGGTCGGGTTCGGCGCGAAACTGTCGAGATCGACCGACACGATCGAGTTGATGGTGTTGATCAGCGACACGGCGTCCGTGCCGCCGGCCTTGGCGGCGCGGGCGGGCTTGCGGATATCGGTGATGTTGGGCGTCAGCTTGGTGATGACGGGCATGCGCGTGTACTGCTTGCACCAGCGAACCACCATCTCGATATATTCCGGCACCTGTCCGACAGCGGCGCCCATGCCGCGCTCGGACATGCCGTGCGGACAGCCGAAGTTGAGCTCGATGCCATCGGCTTCCGTTTCCTCGACAAGCGGCAGGATCGCCTTCCAGGCATCCTCGACGCAGGGAACCATGATCGAGGCGATAAGGGCGCGATCCGGCCAGTTCTTCTTCACCTGCTTCATTTCGCGCAGGTTGGTGTAAAGGTCGCGGTCGGTGATCAGCTCGATATTGTTGAGGCCGAGCAGACGGCGGTCCGCACCCCAGATGGCGCCATAGCGCGGGCCGTTGACGTTGACGACCGGCGGGCCTTCCTCGCCGAGTGTCTTCCAGACCACGCCGCCCCAGCCTGCCTTGAAGGCGCGCTCGACATTGTAGGCCTTGTCGGTCGGCGGCGCGGAGGCCAGCCAGAACGGATTGGGGGACTTGATGCCAACGAAATTATTGCGGAGATCAGCCATGTCGGTTCTCCTTTCAGGCGACTGCCGCGGCCGGCTTGGCGGCAGCGAGCGCACGGTTGATGGATTCGGCCGCATCACGGCCCTGTGCCACGGCCGAGACCGTCAGGTCATCGCCGCCGAGCACGCAGTCGCCGCCGGCCCATACGCCTTCGATCGAGGTGCGGCCTTCGCCATCGATGGCGATGCGGCCAGCTTCCATGCGCAGCGCGCCGAGGCCCGAGGCCTCGAACGTCTGGCCGATCGCCTTGAAGATCTGGTCGGCGGCAATGACGCCGACATCGCCGGTGCCGGTAAGCTTGCCGTCGCGCAGCTCGGTATATTCCACCTCGATACCGGCAACCTTGCCGTCCTTGTCGAGGATGCGCTTCGGGGCGAGCCAATGGCGGATGATGACGCCCTTGGAGGCGGCCAGATCCTGCTCGAATTCCGAGGCGTTCATATGCTCCTTGCCGCGGCGATAGCAGATCGTCACCTCTTCGGCGCCGAGCAGCTTGGCCTGCACGGCCGCGTCGATGGCGGTCATGCCGCCGCCGAGAACGACGACGCGGCGGCCGATGGCGATATCGGCCTTGCTGCCGGCCTGGCGAAGCTCGGCAATGTAGGCGACGGCGTCGGCGACGCCATCGAGCTCCTCGCCTTCGGCGCGCAGCGCGTTGACGCCGGCAAGGCCGAGGCCGAGGAAAACGGCGTCATATTGCTGCGAGAGGTCGGAAAGGCTGAAATCGCGGCCGAGCGCCTGGCCGTTCTTCACCTCGATACCGCCGATGGCGAGCACATAATCGACCTCCTTCTGCGCGAAGTCGTCGACCGCCTTGTAGGTGGCGATGCCGTATTCGTTCAGGCCGCCGGCCTTTTCGCGGGCGTCGAAGATGGTGACGTCATGGCCCTTGACGGCGAGACGGTGGGCGCAGGCAAGGCCGGCCGGGCCGGCGCCGATGACGGCAATCTTCTTGCCGGTGGGTTCGGCGCGGGAATAGAACTGCTTGTTCTCCGCCATCGCCGCATCCGTCGCATAGCGCTGCAGGCGGCCGATTTCGACCGGGCGCTCTTCGGCGGTGTTGCGCACGCACGCCTGCTCGCAGAGCTGTTCGGTGGGACAGACGCGGGCGCACATGCCGCCGAGGATATTCTGGTCGAAGATCGTCTTGGCAGAACCGAGCGGATTGCCCGTCGAGATCTGGCGGATGAACATCGGAATGTCGATGGAGGTGGGACAGGCCGTCATGCACGGCGCGTCGTAGCAGAAATAACAGCGGTCGGATGCGACCAGCGCCTCATGCTTGTTGAGGCGCGGGTGAAGATCGGAAAAATTCGTATCATATTCGGCGGGCGTGAGCCTGCCTTTATGAATCCCAGTTTCCAGTCGTCCCATTGAAGTTCCCTCTTATAGTAAACGGCTAGTACGGGAACGGTAACTCAGGATAAAAAATTTATCAAACGGTAAAATTTTGGCGGCTGGATGCGCCCCGGCCGACTTTCCGGTCATGGTCGGCGCGGCTTGGAGGATTTCGCCCATGCTATTGTTTTTGAAGGGTATTTCTATGGAGCGCGGATGACGGAATTTGCAGCCCGCCTGGCCCGGCCACGCGGGCGCTGGAGCCGGTGCATGCGGCTGGTGCCATTGCCGCTGCCGCAGGGATATGAAGAAAAGACGAATTTTTTCATGACTTCATGGAACCAAGGTCCCGCAGCCTCGTTATGAAGATGTCCTGACGATGATCGCATCTCCTGATGCACGCCCAATATCTCAGGACTTCTACTCACGGTCCCCTCCCGATGAGTGCAAAGCAGCCAGTGCGCCGCCCTCGCACTGGCTGTTTTCTCTTGCCCTTCATCGCATCGTCGCACGCCTCAGAGCCTTTCCGCTTTTCTTCGAACTGCGAAAACGCTCTATCCCTTTGTCTTTACGCAATTTCGGGCGCAAAACCGCTGCGCACTTTTCTCGGAATTGCTCCTAGCGGCGTCTCAGGATTTCATATTCGGTTTCGGGAATGGTCAGGCGATAGCCGATGCCGCCGTCGGTGATGGCGAAATCGGCGCGGCCGTTCATCGAGGTCGGAACGACGCGCTCGAGCACCGTGCGGCTGAAGCTGTTGTCTTCGAACTCGTGATCCGAAGGCACGTAGAAGCGTTCCGACCAGGCGACCTCTATGGCTTTCTTGCCGTCGAGTTCCGCTTCCCTGCAGTTGAGCGTAATGCTGGTGGCGCCCGTCGAGATGGCGCCGTGCGATGCGGAATTGACGATCAGCTCGTGCAGGGCAAGCCCCAGATGCACAGCGGCATTGGGCGTCAGATGCGCGTTGATGCCGTAGATCGGCATCGGCACGCCGGCATCGGGCCAATAGGGGGCGAATTGCTTTTCCGCAAGCTCGAACAGGTAGGCGCCGCGCCAGCTCGAATCCGTGATGAGATCCTGCGAATTCGACAGGGATTGCAGGCGCCCGCGGAACTTGATCAGGAAATTGTCGACGGACAGCGTGTGGCGGGCGGTCTGCGTGGCGATGCCCTGAATGATCGCCAGAAGGTTCTTCGAGCGATGCGACAACTCGCGAAGCAGCGATTTCAGGACTTTCTCGCGGTGACGGCTTTCGGTGATTTCGGAGATGACCGAGAGCACGCCCTGCGGCTTGCGCGCGCCGACGCGCTCCATTTTCAGCTCGTAGATGCGGATGCCGTCGCCACTGGCGATTTCGACCTCGGCGGTCGCGGGCTTGCCACTCTCAAGCACGCCTTTCTTCAGACGTGAAAGATGCTCGCCATCCTTTTCACCGAACAGATTGGTGTCATTGCCGCCGATGACGAGAAGGGGCTGCAGATGATCGGGCAGGTTATCCGCATGGCGGATTGCAAGGGTCATATCCTGAAACAGAATCGACACGTTGGCGCTCGTAAGCGCCCGCTCCATCAGAGCGGCTTTGCCTTCCAAACTCAAAGGCGCGCCGGGTAATGGTTCAGACGTATTCACCGGCTTGCCTTTCACTCGAATTCCGAGAACCCCGCCGATAGGATATTCTCACCCGTAACAATTTGAACCGACCTATAAGATAACGCCGTATAACAGTCGGTAAACCGGCCGTTCCCGACACAAACGCCCGGTTAAAATCTTTGTTCCAATTCAGGGTTTTCACTTCGATCAGGCAGCCACCTTTGTGGTTTCATTAAAGAAAAGCGCCTGGCTGATCAGAGCCTTAACCATGTCGGGATTGAAGGGCTTGGTCACGAGGAAGGTGGGTTCGGGCCGCTCGCCCGTCAGCAGCCGCTCCGGGAAGGCGGTGATGAAGATCACCGGGATAGTGGCGGACTTCAGGATGTCGTTGACGGCATCGATTCCCGAGCTGCCATCCGCAAGCTGGATGTCGGCAAGCACCATGCTCGGCTTCGTCGCATTATAGAGCGCGACGGCTTCGGCATGCGTACGGGCAATGCCGGTGACGCGATGGCCGAGGCTTTCCACCATCTGTTCGATGTCCATGGCGATCAGCGGCTCGTCCTCGATGATCATGATATCCGTCGCCACCTGGCGAGAGATTTCCTGGGAGGCCGTGTCGAGCAGGTGCATGGTTTCGCTTTCCGAAACGTCGAGAATATCGGCGATCTCCCCGAGACGGAAGCTTTCGACGGACGCGAGCAGGAATGCCTGGCGGGCCAGCGGGGAGACCTTGGAAAGGTTCACCGAGGCGCGCTGCTCCCAGGCAAATGGAGAGGCTGGCTCAGGAATCTGCAGTGTTACGGAACCGAACAGCTTCGTGAACAGTTTATAAAGTGCGACACGGTCGCTGTCCGTGTCGGGAAAGATGGAAATGTCGGCGATGATAGCTTCCAAAACCGCAGCAACGTAGGCGTCCCCGGACGTCTGTGTTCCGGTCAAGGCGCGGGAATAGCGACGCAAATATGGAAGATGCGGCGCAATACGTGTGGAAAGTGTCATCAAGGGCTCCCGCCTTTTATCAAATTCTAATTAAATACAGCCGGAGAGACTGCAATGACTAACAAACGTCAGTTCAGTAAAAAAGTTCCTCTTTGTCGGAACTTTTTTTAGGCAGTCGCATTACAATGCTTACAATCGGCAAACCTCATCCTTTACGATTCGTTAGGTAATAGTTTTGGAGGGGTTGGCCGGTCTCCCGGACGGGGAGGCAAGAGTGCGCCTTATCCAGGAACGCGGGACAAGTAAGAAGCGAGCGGGTTACATGACTATCCAAAACCACGAGGACGCAGACAAGAAGGTATCGGACCTCCGTGCGATAGATATCCTCGATCCCAATAATCAGATCGGCAACCGGCTGCGTTCGTTTTATGCCGCCATGCAGGACGAAGCCATCCCCGATCGTTTTCTCGATCTTCTCGAGAAGCTCGATCAGGCCGAGCGCTTGGCCTCTGCAAAGGTCTCCGAATAGGAGGAGGCGGGATGGAAACGCAATCGAGCTTCAAGCGCGAACTTCTCGCGGCTCTGCCGAGCCTTCGGGCCTTCGCCATTTCGTTGACCGGTCGTCACGACCGCGCCGACGATCTCGTCCAGGACACGATCATGAAGGCCTGGGCCAAGCAGGATCATTTCGAGATGGGCACCAATATGAAAGCCTGGCTCTTCACGATCCTGCGCAACGAACTTTACAGCCAGATGCGCAAGAGCGGCCGTGAGGTTCAGGACAGCGACGGTGTCTTTACCGAATCCATGGCAACGCATCCCTCGCAATACGGCGCTGTCGACCTGCAGGATTTCCGCAAGGCACTGGATCGGCTGCCGTCGGATCAGCGTGAAGCCATCGTCCTGGTGGGCGCATCCGGATTTTCCTATGAGGAAGCCGCCGAGATTTGCGGCTGCGCGGTCGGCACCATCAAAAGCCGAGTCAACCGCGCGCGTCAGCGCCTGCAGGAATTGCTCGGCATTTCGGGCGAGGCGGATTTCGGTCCGGATGCCACCTCGGCGCCGCTGACCTCCAAAGCCTTCGCTTTCTGACACAAAAAGCCCGGTCGTCCGACCGGGCTTTCTTTATTCTGATCATTTACCTGGTTTTTTGCCGCATCACGATGCGAGGTATTTGCCGGTCGCCTCAGGCGCCGGGAGCAGCCGGATCAATCGCCGTCGTCATCCCTCGTGCCGAACAGATTGCCGAATACGAGAGCTGCGGCAATGGCCGCAGTCATGAGCGGCTGTTTGCGCACTAGGCCAAGAGCCGCCGCCGCCATCGATTCCATCGCCAGCCGACGTTCGCGAACCCGGCGCTTCTCCTGCTGGTTGATGATGGCCATGACGACGAGGACGATCAGCCCCAGCAGTAGAGCGCCCGCCGCAATCAGCAGCGCCGACACCGCGGCACCGTATATCGTTGCAAGCCAGATGGCTGCCGCCACCAGGGCGAAGGCATAGGCGGTGAGCAGGAGAAGGGCCGCGACGGCGATGAAAATACCGTTGCGCTTGGTTCGCGCAACGGTGCGGTTGAATGTGCCTGACAGAAACAGGCCGAGGATCGGAGCGAGCATCCCGCCACCCTAGCGGCGAGACAGCAGCAGCGCAACAGCGAGGCCGAACGCCGCAGCCGCGCCGACGGTGGCGACCGGATGCTGGCGTACGGTTCTGCGCACTTCGCGCGAGCTTCTCGCATAGCCGCGCTGGAGATCGCGCAGCAGTTCCTCGCCGCGCACCGCCAGGTCGTCGTAACTGGACTCGGCAGTCGCCCGCAATTTCTTGCCATGCTTGGCGCTGTTTTCGCCAATCAGCTTGGCGAAGGCTGCAACTTCTTCGCGCAGCGATTCGATCTGGTCTTCGATGCTTGCCTCGACATCATGCAGGCTGCTGCCGTTGCGCTTGCCTCGTGCCGAATGGAGAATGGATGTGGCCATGTTCAGCTCCCTTTCGCTTTGTCCGGGCGCCCTCGGGCGCCTTTTATCCACGCGGTCGGAGGCTATCCGACACACTCCTTACCTTGCGCTCGGAACCTCAATTCCGATCACCGGGTCTCAACGCGCGGCTGCAACAAAAGTTCCAGAACGAACCGATGACTCAGCCGATCAGCGCGCTATGCGCAAGGACGAAGGGAGCGCCATCGGCGGGAACACGGTTGACGCGCAGGTTGCAGCCGAACACGTCCTGCAGGTGCTGGTCCGTCAGGACGTCCTTGACCGAGCCCTTGGCATGCAGCCGGCCGTTCTTCAGCAGCACCATCCGGTCGGCGAAGAGGGCGGTCAGGTTTAGGTCGTGCATCACGGCGATGACGCCGCCGCCACGCCGGCAGAACTGCCGGGCAAGCGTCATGATGGTGAGCTGGTGGCTGATATCGAGGCTGGACACCGGCTCGTCGAGGAGCAGCCAGCAGGGCCTGCCGTCGATGACCGGCTCGGAGATCTGGCACAGCACGCGGGCAAGCTGCACGCGTTGCTGTTCGCCACCGGACAGCTCCTGATAGAAGCGGCCTTCGAAGCCGGCGAGATCGACGGCGGCAAGGGCTTCCGCCGCCGTGCGGTCGGCCTGTTCCGGATGGCGGTTGCGCCCGCTGGTAAGGCCCATGCGGACGATTTCGCGGACGGTGAAGGGAAAGGATATCGAGCTTGCCTGCGGCAGGACACCGCGCATTTCGGCAAGCTGCCAGGCTGCCAGGCCGCCGATCTCCGCACCGTTCATGTGCACGGCGCCGCCATGGGCCAGCTCGCCGGAGACGGCTTTCATCGTGGTGGTCTTGCCCGAGCCGTTCGGTCCGCAGATCGCCGTCAACGTTCCGGCCTCGGCCGTGAAGGATATGTCCTGCACGACGGTCTTGCCGGCAAGCCGGACGCTCAGATTGGAGACTTCGATCATCGCAGGCTCACAGGCTGAGGCGAGAGCGCTGCCGCAGCAGCATCCACAGGAAGAACGGGCCGCCGACGCCGGCCGTCAGAATGCCGATGGGCAATTCCGCCGGCGAGACGATGGTACGGGCCACCACATCGGCGGTGACGAGCAGCGAGCCGCCCAGCAGCGCCGAGGCGGGCAGCAGGAAACGATGGTCGGGACCGATCACCATGCGCAGGATATGCGGCACGACGATGCCGACGAAGCCGATGCCGCCGCTGACCGCGACGGAGGCGCCCACAGCCGCGGCCACGCTGACGATGGCGATATTCTTAAGCCGCTGCACGGCGATTCCCATGTGGAAGGCCGCCGCCTCGCCGAGCGTCAGTGCGTTCAGCCCGCGCGCCATGAAGGGAAGCGGGAGGAGGGAAAGGGCGATGATCGGGCCGGCGCCGGCAACCTTGCCCCAGGTCGAGCCGGCCAGCGAGCCCATGCTCCAGAAGGTGAGGTCGCGCAATTGCCTGTCATCGGCCATGTAGATGAGGATTCCGGTCGCCGCGAGAGCGAGCGAACCGAGCGCGATGCCGGCGAGCAGCATGGTTGCGATGGATGTCTGTCCATGCCTCGTCGCGATCTTGTAGAGCAGTATCGTCGTTGCCAAGCCGCCGATGAAGGCCGCGACAGGCAGGGCGAAAATGCCGAAGAGATGCACCACCGGAGCCAGCACGCCGCCGCCGAGGACGATCATGGCGACTGCGCCGAGGCTCGAGCCGGCGGATACGCCGATCAGGCCCGGATCGGCCAGCGGATTGCGGAAGAGGCCTTGCATGACCGCGCCCGAAACAGCCAGGCCGCCTCCGATCAGGAAGCCCAGCACGGCGCGCGGCAGGCGAATGTCGAAAATGACGATGCGGTCGCGCATGCTGAGCGTGCTTTCGGCGCTGCCGCCCAGCATGCCGGCAATCACGTCGATGACGGAAGCATTCGAGGCGCCGGTCGTGATCGAGAAGAGAAATGCAGCCGCCGAAACCAGCACGAGACCGGCGATGACGAGGACCGCAAGTGCGGTGCGATCCCCTTCGCGACGGCGTGCCGTGGATTGCGACATCTGCTTCAGCCCTGCCATGGCATCGTTGAATGCCACGTCAGCCTCCGTAGATCGCGGCGTTCAGCTCGCGGATGGCGCTGGCGGTGCGTGGTCCGAAGCCGAGCAGATGCAGGCCGTCCATGCGCACGACAGCCTTGTGGCTGGCGGCGGGCGTCAGCGAAATGGCCGGCTGCTTGAGCAGATCCTCGTTCGACATCGACAGCGGGCCTTCGCGATCCATGATGAGGATGACGTCGGGCTTGGCTTCGATGATCGCTTCATCCGTTACCGACTTGTAGCCGGAGAAGCCGCTGATCGCATTGATGGCGCCGGTGAGCTTGATGATGCCATCGGCGGCCGTATCGCTGCCGGAGGCAAGGATCTTGCCGTTCTGGTTGCTCAGGATGAAGAGCACGCGCTTGCGCTCGGCTTCCGGCCGCCTGGCGGAATCGTTGATCGCCGCGTCGAGATCGGCCGCGACCTTGTCTTCCAGCGCCTTGGCCTTGTCCGGTACGCCGAGCAGCGCGCCGACGACCTCGATCTTTTTCAGAATGCCGTCGCGATCGTAATGCTGCGGCACGGTCTCGAATGGCAGGCTGGCATTGCGCAGCACAGCCAATGCTTCCGGCGGGCCGGACCCTTCGACGGCGATGATGGCCGTCGGATTGACGGCCAGGATGCCTTCCGGCGACAGCGCGCGCATATAGCCGACATCCGGAAGCTGGGTCGCCTCCTTGGGGTAGAGGCTGGTCGAATCGCGAGCGATAAGCCGCTTTTCCTCACCGAGCGCATAGATGATCTCTGTGACATCGCCGCCGATGGAGACGAGGCGCGAAGTATCCAGCTTGGGTGATTCGGCAGCATGCGCATGGCGCACGAGGCTGCCGAAGCCGGCAATGGGATTCGCCGGCACGAGGGGGAGGGCCATCACCACCACGGTCAGGGCGATTTCCCACGGCCGGATGCGCTTGAGGTTGCTAAACATCGTCATCGGCCATCTCTCATGCGGCGACGCTGGTGCCGGCTTTCGTCAGGTTTTCCATGATGACGCGCCAATCCGGGCGCTCATCGAAGCCTTCCTTCCGCTTGCCGAAGAACTGGATGATCATCTCGCCCTTGGCGTTATAGGCTTCCAGCGAGGTCACATGGCCGTCCTTGGTCGGCTTGCGCACGGCCCAGGCTTCGGCGATGTGGTCCTGCCGCAGATGCAGGTGGAAGGTCGGGTCCATGATGTTGATCCACGGGCCCATGGTCTGCACGTTGAAGATGGGGCCGGAATGGATCTGCACGGTGCCTTCGTTGGCGACGAAGCACATGATCGGCAGGCCCTCGCGCACGGAGGCGTGCATCATCTCGGCCACAGCGCCGGAATCCAGCTTCCATGCGTAATCGTCGCCGACGGTGCGGATCGCGTCCTGGCGGCCGATCTTCAGCTTCTTCAGCATGCCGAAGAATTCATGCGTATCGGTCATGCGGCTCCAGTGGTCGCGCAATTCGTCGCGGCTGACGTCGCCATCCGTCGCGCCGTTGTCATAACCCGAGCGATCCTCGACGAATTCCTGCGACTGGTCCTCGATCCGCAGTTCGGCGACCATGGCGTGATAGGCATCGACGTTCGAGGCGGGACGCAGATGTATCTTGTGGACGGCATCGCCCGCCTTGTCGAAGAACTGCAGGCTGAGCTTCTTCTGATCGCCGTCGCTCTTGGTGACGGCGAAACCATGGACCCAGCGCTTCGGGAAAATACGCAGGTCGATATTCTCGCCCAGTACGATAGCCGCCTGCACGCCGGACTTCATGTTTTCGTAGACGCCGATCTTTTCGTGAACGGCGCTTTCGTTGCGCGACAGGGCCATGATCTCGCCGAGCGAGGCGATCCGCTCCAGGAAGCGATCGACGCTGGCATCGATGCGGATGGCCGAGATGCCGACTTCGGCCGCCACAAGGGCGGCCTCGGAGATATTGAGGCGGGCCGCGATGTCGCGCTCGCGCATCTTCGGGTTCTCGGCGCGGAAGGCGCGGATTTCGGCGGGAGTGGGTCGGGTCTCAGTCATCTGTCATGCCTATTTGTTGAGTATGAGCTTGCCTTGGCGCGTAATCCTCATGCGGTAGATGACGCCTTCATGCTTGATCATGATTTCGGTCTGGCCCCGGAAAATATCCGTGCTCTCGACCATTCTTATCTGTGGTGCCGCCGTGCATTGCGCCGGCTGCGGTGGGGTCTTCTCAGCAATCATCCTGTTTAGTTTTGCCTGAAAATTCATCGGTGGCCGAACCGTTGTCCGGCCAAATTTATCTTGACTCTCATACTCATGGTTCCATAAAGACGCAATAGAAGACCACTAAAGTCAAGTTTAAAAATTTCGACGGTACACGCCAGGGCCGTTGGCCGGGCAAGCACGCGTCAAGGATATTCAGGAGACATGTCGATGCTGACGAAAACGATCTTGGCGCTCGCTGCTTCGGGGCTGTTTGCGGCAACTTCCTGTGTTTCCGCCTTTGCCCAGGACGCGAACGCGGCAGCGCCTGCATCGGCCGCTCCGTCGTCTGCGCACAAGCTCAACGTCGAGCTCAATGCCCTGGCTCCTTCGCAGAAGGGATGCATGATGACGTTCGTCGCAGAAAACGACATGGCGACGCCCATCAACAAGATTTCGTTCGAGCTTGCCTTCTTCAACGACAAGAATGCCGTCGATCGCGTCACCGTTCTCGATTTCCGCGATCTGCCGCTCGGCAAGAAGCGGGTGCGGCAATTCGACATGCCCGGCGTGAAGTGCGAAACCGTGACGCGCATCATCATCAACGACACGCCGGTCTGCGATGGCCCGGCCGCCGGCGAATGCAAGGCGGCGCTGACGACCCGCTCCCAGACATCAGTTCCTTTCGAGGGCTGACGCCATGGCGCCGCGCTCGGTGAAGGTTCCCATGGAGCGCCACCGCACCGGCGGCGGCATGAATGACAATTATCCGAGCGTGCTGCCGGGCCACGAATTGACCGGCCTCGACGGACCGCGGCCGCCGGCCGGCGAAGCCGTGGCGCACTACATCCGCTTTACGCAGATCGATTCCTTTCCGGATAACCCGAGCGAGCCCGCGCCGGATGCATCCGAACCGCCCGCCATGGACGTGTCGGTTGAGAAGCAGGGCGGTACTTTTTCCCTCAAACGAAAGAGTATTACTCTTGCTTACCTCGGCTCCTGCTTTTTTCACATAGCGCTGGTTGCCGCAGTACTGTGGTTTGCTATTCCGCCGGTGGACGAGGTCCAGGAGGAAGAGGGCGATACGCTCAACGTGGTGATGCTTGGCGCTGCCGCTGATGAGGTAGCGGCCGGAGAAAAAAGCAAGCAACCGCCCGAACCAGAGCAGGTCGAGGCTGAGGCGGTGCAGCCGGATACCGTGCAGCCCACCGATGCTGAGCCGGTGGAGGCGCAGCCTTCCCAACCTTCCGACATGACCGAGGCTGTCCAGCCCGTCGAAACGAATGAGACCGCGCAGCCGACCGCGGAAACCGTGCAACCAACATCCCCTGAGACGGTCGCCACTACGGAACCGCAGATATTGGCAACGCAAGCGCCAGCCGAGACTACCGTGGTTCAGCCCGAAGCTGCGGAGCCGGTAGAAGTACAGCCTACAGAAACCGCACAGGCCGCAGAGCCGCCTGCTGAAGTCGTTACCCCCGTCGATAAACCAGTTCAGGCCAAGCCGATTGATAAGCCGAAGCAGATCGTCAAGAAACAGCCGCCGAAGATTGTGAAGAAAAAATCAGGCTCCGAAGGCAAGGACAAACAAGATTCGTCAAAGGGCTCTTCGGAAGGCACCGAAGCGGCACGTTCCGATAAGACTGCACAGGCTAACGCGCGTCGAACCGGAGCCGGAAGCGCTGATAAATCAAATTATGACGGCAAAATACGGACATGTATCGAGCGCTACATACGGCGCGTTTCCGCCGGTGAGAGAAAATTGAACATCGTAGTTCGCTTTAGGGTCGACGCATCTGGCCAGATCCTGTCGCCCGGGATTGCCGGCAGTTCGGGCGATGCCGAATTTGATCAGGCTGTCCTTGGTGCATTGCGCAAAGTCGGATCATGCCCATCAATCCCAAGCGAATTGGGTGTCTCAAGTTTGCCGTACGTCATACCGGTCATGGTGCGCTGACGCGCCGCATTAAAATATGATGAAAACTCTCAACTTTATACTTTACTCCAAAACTCATGTTTAATATGGTCGCCTCGTGCTCGATGGAATCGAGCGCGAGAGCAACCAACAAACGGGTGATACATGGCGCGTAAGGGGAAGAGGGATTTTGGCCGCGATGGCCGGCAGGCGCAAACGTCGGCGCCGGAGCCGGTGTCCGGAAGATCCGGTCTCGACGGCCGCAGTTTCCTCTATGTCGGCGGCCGCGATTGCCAGGTGGCGCATTTGCGCCAGATCGCCAGCAACTTCGGCGCCGAGCTGATCCATCACGATGGCGGCCTGCGTGAGGCGGTGTCGCGCATCGATACCGTTCTGCCTTCGGTCGACTGCGTCTTCTGCCCCATCGACTGTATCAGCCACGATGCCTGCCTGCGGGTGAAGACCGGCTGCAAGAAATTCGGCAAGGCCTTCATTCCCCTGCGCAACGGCAGTAAGTCCAGCCTCGAGCGTGCGCTGCAGACCATGAAAGAACGAGACGTTTCCCAATGATCGAGAATGGCCCTGACGGGTTTATGCTGATCGGCCTGCATAAGCTGGCCGCGCAGAATGGTGACGGGCTGGTGCCTGAGCTTTACGAGCTGTTGATGCGCCGTGCCGAAGACCGGCAGCGTGCCGCGAATGTGGCGGCTTTTCCGGCCTGGAAGACACGGCAGCCGGGGGAGGCGCCGGACCAGCCATTGGATGAAGCCAGCCGCGATGGCGCGAATGTCGTTGCCTTTGCGCCGAGGGTGGATAAAACTGTCCCACGCCGCAAGAAGGTCTGATCGTCGAAAGAGGTTGCCATGTACATCGCCATGAACCGCTTCAAGGTCGTCATCGGTTTGGAGGGCGAATTCGAAGAGGTCTGGCGAGGGCGGGATTCCCGGCTCTCCGAGGTGCCCGGTTTCTTGGAGTTCCGGCTTCTGCGCGGCAAGCCGGATATCGAGGAAGGCTATACGCTGTTCTCCTCGCACACCACCTGGCACAGCGAAGAGGATTTCATCAACTGGACGAAATCCGAGCATTTCCGCATGGCCCATCGCAATGCGGGAGAAAACAAGCGCCTCTACTGGGGGCCGCCGCAATTCGAAGGTTTCAGCGTGGTGCCGGGGATCTAAACCGAATTAGAGCACCCCCCGGAAAAGTGCGCAGCGGTTTTCCGTCCGAAATTACGTAAAATGCAGAGAGATAGAGCGATTTCGTGAAACGCGGAACCGCTCCGGGCAGCCGGGTTAGGCAGAGCACCGGTCGCAATGATGCCTGCGTCACGCTTTTGCGGTGCCGGCCCTGAAGAACGCGCCGAGCGCTATCGCAACCCAACCGGCGATCATGCTCATTCCGCCCGCCGGGGCCGCCATCGGAAAGAGCGAGCCCCCGCCGAAATGCCTGTTGATGAGGTCGCCGGCGAAAATCAGCGTTCCCAGTCCCAGCAAAACAGCGGCAAGCGGCGCCGTGCGGATGCGGTCATAGCCGGCATAAAGCGCCAGCAGGGCAGGGGCGTGGGCGAGGCTCATGGCAGAGGCCGCGCCGAGGAAATGGGCATCGCCGCCATGAGTTGCGGCTGCGGCGAGCGCGACGCCGCCGCCACCGAGAATGCCGGCGACAAACAGGGTGACTGGTCGGATCTTGGCGCCAATGCTCATGACTTTCTCATTCCCTGTTCTGCATATGGAAGGCCAGACGCTCGACCGGCTCCCAGATGATCGCCCTTAGTTTTTCGTTCGCGATGGTTTCGTCCATGGCGCGGCGAAAGCACAGCAGCCATTCATCGCGCTCCCGCGGGCCGATGGCAGCGACGAAATGCCGGCTGCGCAGGCGCGGGTGGCCGCGCTTCTCGATATAAAGCTGCGGTCCGCCCAGATAACCGGTCAGATATTCGTAGAATTTCTCCTGCGAGCCTTCGAGGCTCGGCGGATGCACCGCCCGGCAATTGGCTGCCTCCGGCAAGGTATCCATCAGTTCGTAGAAACGCGACGTCAGCGCCCGCACTGTCCGCTCGCCGCCGATCGCTTCGTAAAGTGTGATGGTTTCTTCGCTCAAGCCTCGGCCCCTGTTTGCGATGTCCTACATGACAACTGACGGACGGCGCCGCAACCGTCGATGCGGCCGGTGCGGCGTTTCGGCGCTGCTTTATTTCGTTGTTGTCAGCCGGAAAGCATCGCTTTCGCCGGGGATGAGCTCCAGCGGCCAGACCGTCTGGCGCGACTTTCTGGAATATTCGTGGCTGTAGGCAGGCATGCTGGACAGCAGGATTTCCGCCAGTTCGACGCCGAGGTCGTGCAGCGACGTGCGAAAGCAGGTCAGCGCCGGTTGCAGGAATTTGGCGCGCGGTGCCTCGCGGAAACTCACCACGGCAATGTCGCGGCCCGGAATGATGCCGGATTCCATGACGCGCCGATAAAGGCCGATCGCCATCAGCTCATAGATCAGGATCACGGCCGTCGGCCTGTCCTCGAGACGAAGCAGCTCGTCTGCGACCTGATAGCCGCCCTGTTCGCTCGATTTGGCGCGAATGACCAGGGCGGGGTCATAGAGGATGCCATGCCGCTCCAGCGCCCGGCGATATCCCTCCACAAAAACGAAGCCGAGATTGATGTCGCTCGACGGCGCGCTGATGGCAATGCGGCGATGCCCATGCGCCACGAGCCGGTCGATGGCGCAATTGATCACGCCGCCGAAATCGAGGTCGACCCAGGGATGTTGCGTGCCCGAAAGACTGCGTCCGAGCGCTGCGAAGGGAATCTTCGCCTTGGCGAGCAGATCGAAGCGCTTGTCGACACGCTGCGTCTCCGAAATAATCAGGGCATCGACGATGCGCCGCGCCACCATGCGCTTCAGATATTCATAAGGGTCTTCGTCATGCGGGCAGGGCAGCATGATCAGATCGAGCTTGTGGCGCGAGAAGACGCTCTGCAATCCGCCCGTCACGGTCAGGAAGAAATTGTCGCTGTTTTCGACCGTTTCCCGGCTGGACTGGATCATCAGGCCGATGACATTCGTCGTGCCCTGTCGCAGACTGCGCCCGGATTGGTTGGCGACATAGCCCAACTGCTCGGCGGCGGCGAGAACGCGCTTGCGGGTCTCCTCGTTGACATCAGGCTTGCCGTTCAATGCTCGTGATACTGTGCCGATCGAAATATCGAGATGTTCGGCAAGCTGACGAATTCCCTTCATCGGCCGCGGTTTTCCTCCCTGAACCATTTTCCGTAGTCCTCCTCTATTGACACAGGAAAATCTTTTCGCATAGTATCGTAAACGTTTACGGAGCGCATGTCATGAGGGGTTGCGCGCCGCCCGCTGGAGGACATCGTGAAATTTAATGCCATTTTGTGCGGGTGCGGAGCTATGTCCAAGGGCTGGCTCAGGGCCATCGCCTCGACGCCGGCGCTCGCCGAATCCATTCGCATCGTCGGTCTGGTCGATCTCAATCGAGCGACCGCAGAAAACCTTGCGAAAGAGTTTTCCCTCGAAAATGTCGTCATCGGCTCGGATCTGGCCGCGGTCATCGCCGCGACCAAGGCCGATCTGGTCTTCGACATCGTCATCCCGGCGGCTCGCTTCGGCGTGGTCTCGACGGCGCTGAAGGCCGGCTGCCATGTGCTGAGCGAAAAGCCGATGGCGACGTCACTGGCCGAGGGCGCCGAGCTGATCCACCTCGCAGCCGAGGCCGGCAGGGTTCACGCCATCATCCAGAACCGTCGCTTCATCTCCGGCATCCGTCGCATGCGGCGCCTGGTGGAAGAGGGGGCGATCGGCGCATTGACGGGCATTCATTGCGATTTCTTCCTCGGACCGCATTTCGGCGGCTTCCGCGAAGAGATGGACAATGTGCTGCTGCTCGACATGGCCATCCATACCTTCGATGCCGCCCGCTTCGTTTCCGGCAAGGTGCCGCTCTCGGTCTATTGCGTCGAAAAGAACCCGGTGGGTTCCTGGTACAAGCATGGCGCATCGGCTCATGCGCTCTTCGATTTTTCCGACGACGTCGTCTTCAGCTATCGCGGCTCCTGGTGCGCCGAGGGGCGGCGCACGAGCTGGGAAAGCCAATGGCGGCTGACCGGCAGCAAGGGCATGCTGACCTGGGACGGCGAGGAGAATTTCGAGGCCGCCGTCGCCGGCAACGAGCCGGGGCTGCTGCACGGCTTCACGCCGATCGAGGTTCCCGGGCCCAGTCACGAGGAAGAGACGCATGGCCATGCCAGCGTCATTGCCTCCTTCATCGAAGCGATCAGGACCGGCAAGCCGCCCGAAACGGCCAGCGGTGACAACATTCGCAGCCTCGCCATGGTTCTCGGTGCGATCGAGAGCGCCAGGACCGGCCGGCGCGTCGATATCTCAGCACAAGGACAGTGACATCATGACTAATCCGGCAAAGGCCATCCGCATCGGAACGATGATCAGGGCGACGAACGAGGATGCCGCCAAGGGCATCGCCAAGATCGCCGATCTGGGCTTCGAGAGCTTCGAGCCCTTCTTCTGGCAGACCACCAACGGCCAGAACCTTGCTGAGCTCGGCAAGCGCTGCCGCGATGCCATCGGCGATCGCGACATCACGATTTCGACGCTCGGCATGTTCGGCAATCCGCTGGAAGAGCACGAGCTGGACCTGCAGACGCTGCAGGGCTGGAAGGACTGCATCGACAACGCCCATCACTTCGGCGCCACCTGCGTCGCCGGCTTTACCGGCCGTGTCCGCAACAAGCCGCTCACCGACAGCCTGCCGCGCTACAAGCAGGTCTGGAGCGAGCTTGCCAAGCGCGCTGCCGACAAGGGCATCAGGATCGCCTTCGAAAATTGTGCCATGGACGGCAACTGGGCGACCGGCGACTGGAACATCGCGCACAATCCGGATGCCTGGGAGCTGATGTTCAACGAGACGCCGGACGACAATCTCGGGCTGGAATGGGAGCCATGCCATCAGATGGTCTATCTGATCGAGCCGCTGCCGCAGATCCGCAAATGGGCGAAAAAGATTTTCCACGTCCATGGCAAGGATGCGACGATCCGCTGGGATGTCATCAAGGAGCACGGCATCTTCGGCAAGGAGAAGTTCGTCTTCATGCGTACCCCCGGTTTCGGCGACAGCAACTGGACCGACATCATTTCCGAACTGCGCCTTGCCGGCTGGTCCGGCTCCATCGACATCGAGGGCTGGCACGATCCGGTCTATCGCGATGCGCTGGAGATGACTGGCCAGGTCCACGGCTTGAACTATTTGAAGAGCTGCCGGGGTGGGGAATTCGTCGAATAGCGCACATATTTGCGAATCTGCATCGATTTAGAAGACGAGTTGTGCGTTAATCAACTGCCCGGAGGCTGACGCCCCGGCGCAAGACGGGCATCCAAACGGAGGAATTGCCGAGCGTCTGTTCGTCGTCCCGCGGGAGAGGCGGGCGCCCGGCAAAAGAAGAGAAAAACGCCGACGGCAGCGCGAGCCATGTCGTCGGACTAACACCGTCACGGTTCGCATGGTGGAGGAGAATATATGAATATTTTTTCGAAGCTGGCGATCTCGGCTGGCATGTCGCTACTGTTGGCTGCCGGCGTGGCGCAAGCCCAGAGCAAGACCTTTAACGTCTGGTGGTACGAGCTGCCGGATACCCCGCAGGCCAAGGCATGGACGAAGGCTCTGGAAGCGCTGAAAGCCAAGCACCCCGATATCAATATCAATTTCGAACAGAAGACCTTCGAACAATTGCAGAAGGCAGGGAGCCTCATCCTCAATTCGGACCAGGCCCCGGATGTTCTTGAATATAACAAGGGCAACGCCACGGCCGGTCTCGTCGCTTCGCAGGGCCTGCTGACGCCGCTCGACGACGAATTCAAATCGCGCGGCTGGGACAAGATCCTCAATGAAACCAACACGCAGCTCAGCAAATACGACGAGAACGGCGTCTATGGCTCCGGTCCGATGATCGGCATTCCGGCCTACGCCGAATTCGTCTCGGTCTTCTATAATGAGGACATGTTCAAGGCCAACAACGTGAAGGTGCCGACGACGCTCGAAGAATTCGAAGCGGCGCTCGCTACTTTCAAAGAGAAGGGCATCACGCCGCTCGCCTATGGCACGGTGGATTCGAATGCGCAGCACCTGCTCTATACGCTGGCGCTCACGCAGGCCGACGATACCTGGGTGAAGAACTATCAGGGCCTCAAGGCTCCGCTCGACACCAAGCCTTTCCTGTTCGCCGCACAGAAGATCGCCGACTGGGTGAGCAAGGGGTACATCTCCAAGGATTCGACGGGTCTGAAGGGTACCGGCGGTGCCGATAACCTCTTCTCGTCCGGCAAGGCGCCGATGTTCGTCAGCGGCACCTGGAACAACGGCAACTTCGCCGGCACGATCAAGAACTTCAAGTGGAGCCAGTTCATTTTCCCGACGCCGAAGTACAGCACGGGTTCGACGGGCAGCATGTTCATGGTGCCGAAGAGCGCCAAGAACAAGGACCTCTCCTACGAGTTCATCGATCTGGTTCTCAGCAAGGATAACCAAAATCTGCAGGCAAACCTCGGCGGTGTCGCCATCGCTGCCGATCCGGCTGCCATCACCGACGAAGTCGGCAAGCGCAACGTCGAACTCTTCAATCAGATTTCCGGCAAGGGCGGCTTGGGTTTCTATCCGGACTGGCCGGTTCCCGGCTATTACGAGCTGCTGATCCAGGCAACCACCGGCCTGGTGAACGGCTCGACCACGCCTGACCAGTTCGTGGAGCGTCTGAAGAAGGCTTACGACGACGCGCAGGCAGCGCAGTAAACACCATCGGCTACAATCACAACGGCGGGACGGCTTTCATGCCGCCTCGCCGTATCGGACTGGAGGATTTCGATGGATAAGTCGAAGAGCGCCGGCAGGGCGGGGTACTATCTTTATATGATCCCTGGCGTGCTGGGGTTTGTTCTTATCGTGCTCATTCCCCTGATTGCCAATTTCGCAATCAGCTTCACGACATGGAAGGGCGGCAATTTCCTGCCCCGCTATGTCGGTCTGGAGAATTATCAGAGGCTGCTGCAGGACACCGTCTTCTGGAGCTCGATCCAGCATACGGTCCTTTTCATCATTTCGATGACCATCGTGCCGATCCTTCTCGGGCTGGTGCTCGCGGCGGTGCTATTCGATTATATCAGCGCCAAATTCAACGAGACGTGGTCGAGCTTCTTCCGCGCAGGCTTCTATCTGCCGCAGATCCTGCCTCTGACCGCTGCCGGCGTCCTATGGGGTTGGATTCTCAATCCGATCGGCATCATCAATGCGGTGTTGAAGGCGATCGGGCTCGATTTCCTTGCCAAAAACTGGCTGGGCGACGCCAACTACGCGCTCTGGGCGGTTTCGGCCGTTATCGTGTGGGTGCAGGTCGGCTATTGCCTCGTCGTCTTCATGTCGGGTCTGGCGCGTGTCGATCCTTCGCTTTACGAGGCTGCCGAGCTCGACAATGCGAGCTGGTTCGGGCGCTTCCGCTCCATCACGATCCCGATGCTGATGCCGGAAATCTTCGTCGTTGCGCTGACGACGCTGATCGCCGCGCTCAAGGTTTTCGCGCCGATCTACGTGCTCACCTCGGGCGGTCCCGACAATGCGACGACGGTGCCATCCTATCTGTCCTATTATCATTTCTTCACGACGAATCGCGTCGGCTATGCCGCCGCCATCGCAACCCTGCAGACGGTCATGACCATCGTGCTCGGGGTGGTATTCCTGCGCATGCAGTCGAAGCAATCCGAAGGAGGGCACTGATATGACGGCCACATCCTCGATTTCAGCGCAGGCGGTTTCGTCTGACAATCCTCAGAAAAAGGGCTTCGGGCGTTGGGTCGTCCTGGCCATCCTGCTTGTGTTCCTGGCAAGCACGCTGTTTCCATTTCTTTTGGCGGCGCTCAACGCGATCAAGACGCCGTCAGACTATGCCGCCAACGGACCGCTCGCCTTGCCTCACAGCTTTGATCTGACGGCGCTGAAGAACTTCTGGGCCACCGTCGATTTTCCGCGCAAGCTCTTCAATAGCATCCTCATCAGCGTTTGCACGGCTATCCTGGCCGTCGTTTTAAGTCTGCTCAATGCCTATGCCATCGGTATTGGCCGCGTGCGCGGCGGACAGGTGATGCTCGTCATTCTGTTGATTTCGATCATGGCCCCGCAGGAGGCGCTGGTCTATCCACTTTACTACATGTCCAAGCAGGTCGGCCTGTTCGACTCGATGTTCGCCGTGATACTGATCTTCGGCGTCCTGCACACGGCTTTCGGCACCTATCTGCTGTCGTCAGTCATGGCCACATTTCCGCGAGAGATCATCGAAGCGGCACAGATCGACAATGCCTCCCGCTGGCAGATCCTGTGGTTGGTGATCGTCCCGGTGCTCAGGCCGACGCTGGCAGTGCTGGCGACCTTCTTCTTCATCTGGACGTGGAACGAGTTTCTGATTCCCCTGGTTTTTCTTGTCTCCAACAACAACCAGACGGTCTCTGTCGCCATGGGCGTTCTATCAGGTTCCAACACGCAGGAGCCGACCGCGATCGCAGCGGCATCGCTGCTGGGCATTACCCCGACGATCATCTTCTTCCTGATCTTCCAGCGGACCCTGACGCGCGGCGTCGCCGTGGGTGCCGTCAAATGAACAATGCGGAAGTCCCGTTCCGGCCTTGCCGGTCGGACGGGGCGCGAAGAATGGCAAGTCCGACGACATTCGATTTTCCGCAGGAGGCGTAAAGTGGCAGGTATCAATATCAAATCCCTCACCAAGCATTTCGGTGCCGTGCAGGTCCTGAACGACATCGATCTGACGATCGAGCGCGGCGAGTTCGTCGTTTTCCTCGGCGGATCGGGCTGCGGCAAGTCGACATTGCTGCGCATGATCGCGGGTCTGGAATCGATCACCAGCGGCGAAATCTGGATCGGCGGCAAGCGCGTCGACCAGCTGCCGCCCGGCGAGCGCGGCGTCTCGATGGTCTTCCAATCCTACGCGCTTTATCCGCATATGACCGTTCGCGACAACATGTCCTTCGGCTTGCGGAATATCAAAACGCCGAAGGCCGAGATCGACCGGCGCATCGAAGAGGCTGCGAAGATCCTGGAAATGCCGCATCTGCTGGATCGCAAGCCCTCGGCGCTTTCCGGCGGCCAGCGCCAGCGTGTCGCCATCGGCCGCGCCATCGTGCGCGAACCCGATGTCTTCCTCTTCGACGAGCCGCTTTCCAACCTCGATGCCGGCCTGCGCACGCGCACGCGCGTCGAGCTGGCGCAGCTGCACGAGCGGCTAGGCGCGACGATGGTGTTCGTTACCCACGACCAGGTGGAGGCGATGACGCTTGCCGACCGCATCGTGCTTCTGAACAACAAGAAGATCGAGCAGGTGGCGACACCCGTCGAGATCTATACACGACCCGCCACGCGCTATGTCGCACAGTTCGTCGGTTCGCCGGGCATGAACTTCATCAATATCGCCGGCGTCAGCGAGGCGGGCGGGCTGGCGACGGCCACGTTGCCGGACGGATCGGTGATCAAGACGGCGATTGCTCTCGAAGGCTTGTCGAATTCCGGGCTGACGCTTGGCATACGCCCGGAGCATCTGGTCGTCACGACGGCCGACAAGGGCGATATTGGCGGTCAGGTCGAGACCATCGAGCGTCTGGGCGACCGTTCGCTCGTTCACGTCCGGCTCAAGGACGGTTCGAAGATCATCGGCACCGATCCCGGCATGACGACGATTACCACCGGTTCGCCAATCGCCTTTGCCGTCGATGCCACAAAGGTCAGTATCTTCGATGAAGCGGATGCGGCCCATCATTCCGTAAACTGAGGAGGAAACAACAGAAAGACCAGCCATATTCAAGGACCTTCGAAGGTCGCCGATTAGATCATTGACGAAACCGTCCAACTGGTATGTTATGCCGCCATGTCCACCGCGCACCATAGAAAGAAGCAACCCGTGTTCGTCCGCCAGCAATTGCTGGAGGTGGCGGCGCGGCTTGCTTCCGAAAAGGGGATGACGGCGGTGACGCTGGATGCCGTTTCAGGCGCGTCCGGCGTCAGCAAGGGTGGTTTGCTGCATCATTTCCCCAGCAAGAACATGCTTCTGGAAGCGTTGTTCGACAGTCTACTGGAGCGGCTGGACGCTGCGATCGAAGAAGCGATGCGCGCCGATCCGCTGCCGCATGGCCGCTTTACCCGCGGCTATCTGCATGCCTGCCTGGCTCTGCGCGATCAGCCGCAGGGCAACAAGGACTGGGCGCAGGTAACGATGGTGCTGCTCAGCGAGCCGCACCTGCGGCAGCGCTGGCGCGAATGGGTGCGCGAGCGCAGCGAGGAATATGTCGGCACCGACTCCTCGGTGGATGCGGCGATCGTCAGGCTGGCGACCGACGGGATCTGGCTCGCGGATCTGCTCGGCAGCCACGACATGGACCAAAGCGCCCGTCAACGGCTGGTCGACCGGCTGGTCGAACTGACGCAGCTCTAACATTATCGGAGACTATGGAATGGCGAACGCATCGGTCTATGCAATGCTGCTGGTTGCGATCGTGCTGGAGGTGATCGGCACGACGGCGTTGCAGCTGTCGCAGCAGTTCACCCGTCTCGGACCGACGATCGTCCTGGTGATCTGCTACACGGCGGCATTCTATTGCCTTTCGGTAACGTTGCGGGTCATCCCGGTGGGCATCGCCTATGCCATCTGGAGCGCGCTCGGCATCGTGCTGATTTCGATGGTGGGGGTGGTGCTTTTCCGCCAGAAACTCGATCTCGCCGCCATCGTCGGGCTCGCGCTGATCATCGCCGGCGTGCTGGTCGTGAACCTGTTTTCAAAATCCGTGTCGCACTGAAAACACAGGTGTTGTTCATGGTTGCTTTTGCCTTTGTCAAATCGCTGTGGAGGCATTATGTCTTGCGCAGATAGGCTGCCGGAGGCTTGAAATGCGGCGCTTTCCCAAAGCGCTTTGGACCGCATAACCTATTCAATCTCAATGGTATCAGAGGAGTGCCGTAATGACTATTCGTGCCGTCGTTTGGGGCGAGAACATTCATGAGCAGACCAACAAGGTCGTCGCCGAGATCTATCCGGAAGGCATGCACAACACCATCGCCAAGGCGCTGAACGCCGATGCCGGTATTCAGGCAACCACTGCAACGTTGCAGGAGCCGGAGCATGGTCTTACCGAAGCCCGGTTGAAGGATACCGATGTCCTTTTGTGGTGGGGCCACAAGGATCATGGCGCCGTCAAGGATGAGGTGGTCGAGCGCGTCGCCAGGCGCGTGTGGGAAGGCATGGGGCTCATCGTCCTGCATTCCGGCCATTTCTCCAAGATCTTCAAGCGCCTGATGGGAACGCCCTGCGCGCTGAAGTGGCGCGAAGCCGGCGAGCGCGAGCGTTTGTGGGTCATCAATCCCCGCCATCCGATCGCAGCGGGTCTCGGCGAGCATTTCGAGCTTGAGAACGAGGAAATGTATGGCGAGCAGTTTTCCGTTCCGGAGCCGCTGGAAACCGTGTTCATTTCCTGGTTTCAGGGCGGCGAAGTCTTCCGTTCGGGCATGACCTGGCGCCGCGGCGCGGGCAACATCTTCTATTTCCGCCCGGGTCACGAGACTTATCCGACCTATCACAACGACACGGTGCAAAAGGTTCTGATCAACTCCGTGAAGTGGGCGCACAACCCGCTCGGCACGCAGGCCAGCATCCACGACGCGCCGAACGTGCCGGTCGAGAAGGCATTGGAGCCGATCGTCGAGCGCGGCCCGAAACTCCATCAGGCCGGCGAAGCCGGTTATCGCTGAGGTATCAGATGCGTCTCATTGTAGTTGGCACGGGCGGCATGGCGAAGAACCATGTGGAGCATTTTGCCCGCATTCCCGGCGTCGAGATTGTCGGCGCCGTCGACACGGATGCGACGAGGCTCACCGCCTTTTGCGATACGTTCGATATCAAGAAGCGCTTCCTGTCTTTGGACGAGGCGCTGGCCTGGGGTGAGTTCGATTCGGTGACGAACGTCACGCCGGACAAGGCTCACAATCCGACGACCCTGCCGCTGCTTGCCGCCGGCAAGCACGTTCTCTGCGAGAAGCCGCTCGCGGAGAACTATGAAAAGGCACTGGAGATGACGGAAGCTGCCGAAAGGGCAGGGGTCGTCAACATGGTCAACCTGACCTATCGCAATGTCGCGCAGCTGCAGAAGGCGCGCGAGATGGTGATTTCGGGCGAGATCGGCACGGTCAAGCATGTGGAGGCCTCCTATCTGCAAAGCTGGCTCGTCTCCAAGGCGTGGGGCGACTGGCGCAGCGAATCCAAATGGCTGTGGCGCCTGTCGACCGGGCACGGCTCCAACGGCGTTCTCGGGGATATCGGCATTCACATCCTCGACTTTGCCGCCTATGGCGCCGCGACCGATATCGATCACGTCTTCGCCCGGCTGAAGACCTTTGCGAAAGCACCCGGCGAGCGCATCGGCGAATATACGCTCGATGCGAACGACAGCTTCTCGATGTCGGTCGATTTCGCCAACGGCGCGCTCGGCGTCGTGCATGCGAGCCGCTGGGCGACGGGGCATCTGAACGAGCTGAAGCTGCGTATCTACGGCGAGCGCGGCGGCCTGGAAGTATCCCACAGCCCGAACGGTTCCGAACTGCGCGGCTGCCTTGGCGACGATACGGAAACGGCGACATGGCGGGTTCTTGAGGTGCCGCCGGTCCCGACGAACTATCAACGCTTCGCCGAGGCCGTCATGACCGGCAGCAGTCAGGACCCGAGCTTCCGTCACGCCGCCAACTTGCAGCGCGTGCTGGATCTTGCCATGGTGACGGAAACGGAACGGCGCGAACTGAAGGTTTGATGTCATCATCGGCCTTCGGGCAACGCCTTGGGAGAGGTTCGAATGTCGACCGAGGAAAAAGTTGCAAGCCACTATACGCACGGATCGCTGGAAACGGCGATCCTGCAAACGCTTGCCGAGAACGGCAAGGATATCGACAATCTGCGCCTTCGCGATCTCGCAGGCGTCGATGAGTTTCATCTGGGGCGTCATGCGGCCACGGTGGAGTTCGCGCGCGATCTCGATCTTGCCGCCGGTCTGCTGCTTGCCGATATCGGCTCCGGGCTGGGCGGACCCGCCCGCCATTTTGCCGATGCCTATGGGTGCACCGTATCGGGCATCGATCTCACCGACGAATTCGTTCAGGTCGCCAATTCGCTGACGGCCCGATGCGGTTTGGCGGATCGGGTGTCCTTCCGGCAGGGGAGCGCATTGTCGCTACCCTTCGAGAGCGGCGGCTTCGACCGCACGACGCTCATTCACGTCGGCATGAACATCGAGGACAAGGCCACGCTGTTTGGCGAAATCAGGCGCATCCTCAAGCCGGGCGGTCGCTTCGGGCTTTACGAAATCATGCAGATGCGCGAAGGCACGCTACCCTATCCGATGCCGTGGGCAATGACGCCGGAGACAAGTTTTGTCCGCAGCCCGGCGATCTATCGCCAGCTGCTGGAGGAAGCAGGCTTCGTGGTTGAGCTGGAGCAGGATCGCAGCGCCCTGGCAATTCGACTGGCGCATGAGGCGCGGGCCAAGGCAGCGTCGGCAGGCGAAGGGGGAAACCCCGGAATTCGCACGCTGATGGGGCCACGGGCATCGGAACGGAGCGGAAATGTCAACACATCTGTGGAAGCCGGCCTGCTGGCGCCGATCGAGATGATCGCCCGGGCGGTGTAACGGCCCGGATGCCCCGCATCGCGATCCCGGCGCTTTCCTCGGGCCTCGATCTTCCGTTCGGCAGCCGGATCATCGATCTCCCCGCAATATTCATCATGAGCCAGCCGGGTGTTTATCTTCCGCGGCGGTGTGTCGCAGCATGTCCGGCCGTAGCGGACAACAGGCGGTTCTGACGGCTTTGCACCGGAGCGCTCTGGACGGGCGGCCGATGGATGTTGGTCAACGCTCCTATCGCGCCATCCGTTTTCCTGCCGAACGGCGTTCCGATAGCGGGACTTGCAATTGTCCGGCTAATCATTCAGGCTTGTCCGCATGGTGATTGGGGGTCGGCCGATTTCGCCGTATTTCTGCCGATTCCGAGGTGAATCCCTTTCGGGAATCGCGACAGTTCGTTTCATGACAAACCACCGCTCGTTGTGGACGGACTCTCTTGCGAAATTCGACTAATCAACTCATATAATCGGCTATTGTGATCACCGCATAACATAAGGAGTCGGGTGTCAATCGGGAAGGGACAGACGAATATCCCAAGCTTCGAGCCTGTCGCCTCTTCGGGATTCGCATGCGGATCCCCCGGGCCAAGACTTCTTCCCTGGACAGCCCTTAGAGACAGACATGACGGAGAGCCCCTTGAGCGCACCTGCTCCCACTTCCAATCAATCTCCCAGTCCGGAACAGACCTTCGGCACTGCCGGCATCGCGCCGATGGATCGTCCGAGCGCCACGACGCGCTTTTTCATGGGCATCGTCTCATGGGCCGAGCGGCTCAATCTGAAATATGCCAAACTCGGCAATCCGCCGGTCTACGACAATGCGACCTTTCCTTGGGCGGCCGAGATCGAGAAGGACTATCCCGCCATCCGCGCGGAACTCGAAAAGGTACTGCTGCGCCAGAGCGAGCTGCCGACCTTCCAGGACATCTCCACCGACGTTAAGACCATTTCCACCGATACGCGCTGGAAGACCTTCTTCCTTCTCGGCTTCGGCGTGAAGTCGGAGCAGAACATCAAGGCGTGCCCGAATACGTGGGCGGCCGTTCAGAAAATCCCGGGTCTGACGACAGCGATGTTCTCCATCTTCGAGCCGGGCAAGCATCTTCCCGCCCATCGCGGCCCCTATAACGGCGTGCTGCGCCTGCATCTCGGCCTCATCGTGCCGGAGCCGAACGAGAAGCTCGCCATCCGCGTCGACAAGCAGGTTTGCCATTGGCAGGAAGGCAAGGCGCTGATCTTCGACGACGCCTATGAGCATGAAGCCTGGAACCATTCCGACAAGACCCGCGTCGTGCTGTTCGTCGATTTCGTCAAGCCGTTGAAGTTCCCGGCCCGCTTCGTCAACTGGGCCTTGATGAACCTGGCGATCTTCACGCCCTTCATCAAGGAGGGCCTCGATAACCACAAGGAATGGGAAAAGAAGTTCTACGCCCAGGCCGAAGCGTTGAGAAATCGCCCGAAGGCTTAATCAGGCCGGTTGGTAATATAATAAAAACCCCGGAATCCCTGCGGATTCCGGGGTTTATTTTCAGGACGTCCGAGCTTGTCCGTCAGGCCGGCTTGTCCGTCCCCTCGCTATCGTCGTCGTAATATTCTTCGGCCGGCTGCCGGGCATTGGCCTTGCCGTCCAGATTGCCGAGCAGCGCGGAGATGGCATTGTCGCCGTCGAAGCCGGCCTCCTTCAGCAGACGGTCGAGGATAGGCTTGTTGGCCTGGTAGGAAAGCAGCTGGCCGGCAAGACCTTCGCCGAGGCCGACGCCATTGCCGCTGCTCGCTCCGGTGCCGGTGCGGCCAAGCATGCCGCCGGTGTCGAAAATCCGGATGTCCGAGATCTTCTCGATTGGTTTCACCGCTTCCGCAAGGGCTGCGGGCACGATGCGGATGCGCTCGCGGGTGATTTCGAACTCGATGATGGCGGGGCTGAGCTTGTTGCGCGCTTCGTTGAGCAACGCCTCGCTTTCGGCCGTCGCCTTACCGGTTTCGAGAATACCTTTGGCCTTGATGATCGCAGCATCGGCCTCGGCGGTCGCCAATGTCTTGATGGCGTCCGCCTGGTCGGTGGCGGCCTGCTTTTCGGCTTCCGCCGCAATCGTGACTGCGGTTGCCTGGGTCTGGGCGCGCTTCTGAGCGTCGATCACGGCGATCTGCTTTTCGCGCTCGGCGATTTCGACGGCCTTGGCGGTGCCGACTTTTTCCTCAGCAGCGATGGCGAGCGCGCGGGCCGCTTCAGCCTTTGCCTTGGCCTCCGACTCCTCGCGGCTCTTGTTGGCAACCGCGATGGCGCTTTCCTGCGCGACGATCTGGTTGTCGCGGCGAGCTTCCGTCTCACGCTGCTGCACGGCGCGGGTGGAGTCGATGTTGGCGGATTCGCGGGCCTGCTTCGCAGCGGCCTCGCGCTCGGCGATGGCTTGCTCGGAAGCGATGCGGGCTTCCTCTTCGGCGCGCTTGGCGGCCTGCTCCTGCTGCGCGGTTTCCGCGCGGGTCGCTGCCGACTTGTTGGCGATGTCGCGCTGCTGGTTCAGCTCGGCCTCGCGCTTCGTCCGCTCGATGGTCAGCGATTGCTGCCGGGCCTCGAGGTCTTTCTGGGCGATGGCGACTTCGGTATCGCGCACGACTTCGTTTCGCTCCTTCTTGCGCGCCTCGGTGACGCGGGTCAGTGCGGCAAGACCATGCGCGTCGAAGAAGTTGTTGGCGTTGAAGTGCTTAATGTCGGTCTGGTCGAGGCGCGTCAGCGACACGGATTCCAGTTCGAGACCGTTGGACTGCAGGTCGGAGCCGACCGCATCCTGCACGGCCTTGACGAAATCCATGCGCTGCTCCTGCAGGGCATCGAGGCTCATCGTGGCGGCGACGGAGCGCAAGCTGTCGACGAACTTCGCCTCGATCAGCTGGCGCAGCTGCTCGCTGTCGTTGGTGCGGTTGCCGAGCGTCTGGGCGGCGAGCGCGATGGAGGAGCTGTCCGGCTTGACGCGGACATAGAACTCGGCGCCGATATCGACACGCATGCGGTCCTTGGTGATCAGCGCGTCGTTCTCGCCGCGCTGCACTTCCAGGCGCAGGGTCTTGAGGTTGACGCGAGCGATCGAGTGGAAGATCGGCAGCACGACGGAACCACCGTCGAGCACGACTTTCTGACCGCCGAGGCCGGTTCGCACATAGGCTTCATCCCGGCTCGAGCGGACGTATAGCGAGGCAAGGACAAAGCCGATCCCGAGGATCAGGACGAGGCCGATGCCAGCGGGAAGAATAAGGTCGTAAAGGCCGTTCATGAATGTTGCTCCGTAGAGGATTTGTCATCGGACCTGACCAGGTCGGATGGGGCGGAAACTGCGATGAAGATGTCGGCCTTGCGGTCGACAAGCAGAACTTTGGCGCCGATCGGCAAAGGGCTTCCGCCCTTGGCGGCGCAGGCGCGCAGCTGATGCCAGTTGCCATGCGCATCCTTGACGCTGACGCGGCCGGGCAGGCCCTGATCCAGAGGGCCGATGGAAACCGTGCCGGTGCGGCCGACGAAATCGGCGGCGTCGACGGCATAGGTTTCATCGCGCGGCACGATCCTGGCGATCGTGCGGGTCGAGCCCCGGACGAGGGGAATCGTGACGAGGAGCGCCGGAGCCGCGGCGATCATAGCTGGCAGCGGAGTCCAGGCGATGTCGGCCACGGTCTGGATGGCGAAGCCTGTCACGGCGAAGATGCCGAGCACCAGCATGATCAGGATGAGCAGCGGAACGCCGCCGATATTGATCCAGGACAACAGGCCGGCGAGCACACCGTCATGACCTTCGAAATGCGGTTTGCCGATGAGTTCGCTCAGCGAGAAGCCGAGCAGCATCGACAGGATTTCGATGACGGTCAGTCCAATCAGGATCATTGCCGCGATGGCAAAGGGCGCACATTCGGGTGCGAGGAAGAGGTGCATCGGTTACTGGCCGTTGGCCTTGAAGCGGGCAAGGCGTGCTTCGATGGCTTGCTCCCGGTGCAGGCGGTCGAGCTCATCGAGCTCGGCACTGGTGGCGGGTTCGCCCGACGGGACGCCGGTCAGGCGCGAAACGGCGGCGGCTGCGCGGGCTGCCCCGGCTGTCGGCGTTGCGCGCGGATTTCCGCCCGCTGCTTCCTCGGGCGCATGTCGGGCAATGCTGCGCTTGAAATCGACCAGCCGCGCTTCCGCCTCGCGGCGGGTTGCAAGCACGGCCTGAAGCGCCTTCTGGCCCTCGTCGATCTGCGCATTCGCATCCGCGAGAGCCTTGTCGAGCGCGGCGGTCTGGGCTTCGAGATCGATCTGGCGCGCGACGCCGGCCTTGGCGAGATCTTCGCGGTCGGTGGAGATCGCGAGCCGGATTTTTGCCTCCAGAGCCGCAAGATCCTCGACGATTTCGTTGCGGCGGCTCTGGATGCGGTATTCCTCGGCGCGCGCCTTGCCGAGATCGGCGCGCGCTTCGTCAGCGGCCGCATCGATCTCGCGCAGCGCCTGCTCGATGACGGCGACCTTGTTGGCGCCTTCTACGGTGTCGACTGCGGCATTGGCGAGGCCTGCGATCAGTCGTCCCATGCGGGAAAGAATGCCTTCATGCATCGTCATGTTATCCTCCGTTCGGGGGGAGTTTGGTGTTACCCCGATGTGAATCGCATAGTGGCCGCCATCGGCGATCAGATAGGCGGGGATATTGCTGTCCCAGCCTTTGAAATAGCCGGCCACGTCGAAGGGCACGGCAACGCGGCCGCGCACCGTCGAGATCGTCAGGTCTGACGGACCCTTGATGGCAAAGAGCTTCTCATCGAGCGGCAGCCGGTTCGATCCGGTGGGCTCGCCTCGACTGGCCGCGAAATCACGCAACCCGAGCGTTACCAGGCGCGCGGGCAAGGCGGTGCGTTCGCGGATGGTCTCATAGGCAAGATCGTGAAGCGTGACGAGGTTCGCACCGGCTTTGTCCGGAACGATTTCCGCCAGCAGTTTCATCATCTGCCCGTATGCGACAAAGGTGTCGTCCAGCGCCTGCCGTGCCACCTCATCGGGTGCGAGATCATATCGCAGATGAGAACGGTGGGCTGTTGCGTTTACCTTGGCCATGCCCTTCAAGTAAAGCACCGCTCAGGTGCTTTTCAAGGGATGGCGACGTCAAACATGAATGAATTGTAATGAACGATAGGCCGCATAGGTTGCAAAAACTTGATGCTTCACGCTTCCTATGGGCGATGGCTTCTTTCGAAGCCTCGCGCATATGTGGTGAGCATGATTGGGCAAAGCCATTGCCGATCGAGAGCCATGGCGGATCTATCGCGATATGAATCCCGTTCCGGACAGAGGGCCGGCCGCCGATGCGGCTACTTCACGGTCCGCACGATAGCCGCACCCGCCGTCATGCCGCCGCCGAAAGCGACGAGGCCGAGATTGAGGGGTTCGGAGCGTTCGTTGGCGACATGCAGCATGGCAAGCGGAATGCTGGACGAGCTGGTATTGCCATAGGTCTCGATGACGCTCAGTGCCGGGCGGCCGCTGCGCTTGGCGATGGTGTCGATGATGCGCTGGTTGGCCTGATGCGGTACGAGCAGATCGAGATTGGCAAGCTCGATACCCGCGTCGACGCAGGCATTCTCGATCGAGCGGGTCATGGAATGTACGGCTTCGGTGAAGACCGAGCGGCCGTTCATGGCGATGACGCCGTCGTCCGGCAGCGGCACGTAGAGCAGGTCTCCCGGCTCCGGCCGGCCGCTGACGATCGGGCGGCTCGCCGTAAAGAGCGGATTGCGCGCCATGTCGCGGCTCGTCACGAGGCTGGCCGTGGCGGCATCGCCAAAGAGGATCGCGGTGGAGAAGTCGTTCATGTCGAGCAGCGGCGACAGGACTTCCGAGGTGATGATGAGCACCTTGGCGTCGTTTTGCTGCGCGATGAAATCGTGGGCCTGCTGAAGCGCGTAAAGATAGCCGGAGCAGGCGGCACCCATGTCGTAGGCGGCAAGCGAGGGCCGCACGCCATCTTCCGCGACGGCAACCGCGACGCGGCTTGCGAGCGATGGCGTGGCGATATCGGGCGTTCCGGTTGCCGCAATCACCAGATCGATATCGTGGATGGAGATCTGGTTCTGCCGCAGCAGGTCGCGCGCGGCCTTCGCGGCAAGACTGAGCGTGCCTTCCTCGGGGCCGACCCAGAAACGGCTTTTGATGCCGGTCAGTGCGAAGATTTCCTCGGCCCGCCGGTTCGGCCAGTTGTGAATGATTTCTTCGTTGGTGACGCGACGGGCGCCCGTCGCGAAACCGATGCCGTTGATGGCGATTTCCGAGAAGTTGCCCGAATGACGTCGCAATGTCGGGATGACATGCGACTTCAGCCGGCGAAGCACGAATTTGTTCTGCGTCTCGGAAGCAAGCGCGAAATTCTGCTCGCTCAGATCGCGGTTGGCGTCGACGGTCAGAAGCGGGCTGTCGGTGGCGATCTGGTCGCCGATCCTGGCGAAGACTTCCTGCACCACGCCGCCGATATTGGCGCAGATTTCGACGGAGGCTTTCGTCGCCTCGACGACGGCAACCAGCTGGCCGACCTCGATCTTGTCGCCGGGCTTGACGAGCAGATCCGTCACCAGCACGTTTTCGTCGGCCGGGCCGGAGCCGATCGCCTTGATGGCAGCCGTCGGGCCGCTGTCGTCCTCTTCATGCCAGGTCACTTCACATTCGAGCACTTCGGCCATCAGGTCGACCAGCTTGCGATAGGAAGGCAGGGTTTCGAGCTGATTGCGGAAATTGAAGGGGATGTGGGCATCCGAGCGCGCAAGCCTGCGCACGACAACCGGTACATCGGTCTTTTCGGTGACGGTGGCGATGATTTCCGCCCCCATGCCGACGGTGCGGTTGTCCTCATGAACGACGATCAGGCGGCGGGTGCGCCTTGCGCTCGCCAGCACTTCCTTCTCGTCCCATGGCGAGATCGAGCGAAGATCGATCACCTCGACGGAAAAGCCCTGGGCTTCGAACGCGCTTGCCGCGTTGGCGCAGAGCGAAACGGTGTTGCCGTAGCTGACCAGGGTGATATCGCGGCCGCGGGCGACATGGCGCGACAGACCGGGATGGACGAAATGCCTGTCGAGATCCTCGGACGTGCGGCCGTCGGAATTGTTGAGCACGGCCTTCGGATAGAGGAAGACCGTCGGGCGCCGCGACTCGAAGGCGGCGTTGAGCAGGCCGGCGGCATCGCCGGCGCTGGAGGGCATGACGACGTCTATGCCCGGCGTATGCGCCAGCATCCCCTCGAAGCTCTGCGCATGGAACGGGCCGAGGCCGGGCTTGTAGCCGCCGCAGCTTACCATCAGGATCACGGGGGCTTCCCAGGCACCATTGGTGCGCCAGAACATGCTGCCCATTTCCGAAACGATCTGGTTGTAGGCGAGCGGCAGGAAATCGGCGAATTGCAGGAAGGCGACGGGGCGCTGGCCGGCCAGCGCGCGGCCGACGGCGGTGCCGACGATGGTGGATTCGGTGAGGGCGGCGTTGCGTACGCGGCCGGGATATTTGTTGCTGAGGCCGCGGGTGACGCCGAAGACATCGCCCTTCGGGTCCTCGATATCCTGGCCGAACAGCACCACCTCGCTATTGGCGGCAAGCTGCCGGTCGAGAACGGCGTTCAGCGCCTCGCGCATCGTCAGCGTCGACGCGCTGTCATTGCCGCGATATTCCACCTTGCCGTCGAAGGAAGCGGGGTAGGGAGCCTTTGCATCCGGCTCGACCTTGGGAGCGTCTTCCTTGCGGGCAAGAGCGGCCTCCGCCTGCACTTCCGCAATCAGATCCTGCTCGATCTTCTGAAGCGCGTCGGCGTCGACACCTGCCTCGTGCAGCATGGCCCGCAAGCTCGGCAGCGGGTCACGCGAGGAGCCCGCCTCGATTTCGAGCAGGGTGCGATAGGTCTTCTGATCGTCGGCGTTGGTGTGATCCGAAAGTCGCTCGACGTTCAGAAGCACGATGCTCGGCGTGCGGTTGTTGCGGCTGTGGCGGACGGCCTTGCGGAACGCTTCGCGCGATGCCGCCAGATCGTCGCCGTCGGTGCGAATGATATCGATGCCATAGAAGGAAGACGCAGGCCCGGCGGGAAGGTCGAAGAAGGTCTGCCTGCTGGTACGCGTCGAGATGGAGAAGCTGTTGTCCTCGATGACGAAGACGACGGGGTATTGGCTGCGCACGGCCTCGGCGATCGCTTCGAGGAATTCGCCCTGCTGTGTGGTGCCGTCGCCAGCGCAACAGATGGCAATCGGCATGCCGGGCTTGTGCTTCAGGGAAGCGCCGACGCCGACGGCATGAAGCGCATTGTTGCCGACGGGGCCGACGATGGACGTGATGTTGAGAGCGCGGGAGGAAAGATGCGCGCTCATCTGCCGGCCGGCGGAGTGAGAATTGGCGGTGGCGAGGAGGCTGGAGAAGAATTCCCGGATGGGCATGCCGCGCGCCAGCATCAGGGCCTTGTCGCGATAATGCAGGTGCAGCCAGTCGTCGTCCTGAAGAAATTCGTTGAGCAGCGCCGTCGACTCATGTCCGGCGCCGGAAACATGAAAGTGTGCTATGCCTTGCTTGATGAATTCTCGCTCAAGGCGGTCTATTTCTCGGGAAATGAAAAATAACCTATGAAGCTGCTTGAGGTATTCTTTGGTAAACCTCCCTTCCATCTCAATGATTTTCCTAATCTTTCGTCTAATTCAATTGCTTGGACCTAGGTAGACCCCTAGGCAGCCTTTTTCAATACACGTTAAATGACAATATCTTTTCGGTTTGAAATCGAAATACGCATATTGCCGGGCGGAAATTTTTCCTGATGTTTCTGTCCACAAGGCATGGTCGGCAAGGCGCCGCCGGTGCCTCATAACATGCTCCATCGAAAGGCGGCTAGAGCGCTCTTGCTTTTCTTCGAATCGCGAAAACCTCTATCCTTTTGTTTTCACGCAATTCCGGACGGAAAACCGCCATGCACTTTTCCTGTAAGTGCTTTAGCCGGATCTGCGGATCGAGGCGTCGGCGCGCTGCCTTGCCGCTGCGGCGTTTGCCGCCTGTTCTTCCTGTAAGATCAGTTCCTTGGGCTTCTTGCCGATGATTTCCCTGCGGCCTTTCCTGGAGAAAGGTTGCGCGAGCTGGGCGAGGAAGCCCTTGGCGACTTTGCCGGTAATGCCGATGTCCGTCGAGGAGGGACGCGGCGGATTGTAGAAAGTGCCGAGAAGCTGGTCCCAGATCACGAGGTTTTCCCCATAATTCGTGTTGCCTTCGGCGAGCACCTTGGAATGATGCCAGCGATGCAGGCGCGGCGTGGAGAATATCAGGTCGAACGGGCCGGTGCGCATATCGACGTTGCAATGCGTGAGCAGGCCGATAAAGGCCGTGACCGCGCCGATCCAGAGAAATACCGGCAACGGTGCGCCGAGCAGATAGAGAGGAATCTGGCCGAGCGCGATCTTGAACAGCGTGTCGATGACATGGAAGCGGCCCGTGTTGATGACCCAAAGGCGCTCGACGCTGTGATGAAGGGCGTGGAAGCGCCATAGCGAGAGATGCTCATGAGCCAGGCGATGCGCCATGTAGAGGCCGAACTCGGCAATCACGAGGCCGAGCGCCACCTGGAATATCATCGGCCACTGATCGGGCCAGAAATGCGAATGATAGCTCAACGCCGGCTGCGCGACGGTCGCGACGGCCATGGGAAAGGACGTGCCGATCGCGGCGGCAATCTGCACGCCGCCCTTGTTCAGCAGCGTGTGAGCGACGTCGTTGAACGTCTCGTCATCCCGTTTCAGCCAGGTCTTCTCATAGGGCATGAGCCTCTCGAAGAAGGCAATCACCGCCACCGTCGAAAGATAGACGACGTTGAACCAGAGCAGGTGCATGTCCGAGTTGAAGGCGAAATAGGCGCCGGTCAATCCGGCGCAGAGAATCGCGGGCCACAACAGGGATGAAACAGCAGCGTAAAGACGCGAACTGCTTTGAAATCTCATTCCATCGTCCTCAGATTCTGATAGGCGAAAAATTGACGCGTGAGTATGCGCGATATGTAGCGCGATGATTGTGGAGTCGAAAGCGAAATTTTTCCGTTGGCCGATTACGGGCGACCGGGTTGGAGGTCAGGACATGCGGATAGTGGAAGCGGAAGACGCGCATCTGGAGGGCTGGACGCGCTTGCGCGCAGAACTTTGGCCCGATGGTTCGCTCGAACGTCACCGCGCGGAGCTGGCGCGGTTTCGCTTGGCTAAAAACGGGGTTGCTTTTCTGGCGATCGATTCTGCCGGTCATGACGTCGGCTTTGCTGAAGCGACATTGCGGCACGATTACGTCAATGGCTGCGAGACGTCTCCGGTTCTCTTCCTCGAGGGCATTTATGTGCGCGGTGAACACCGGCAGGAGGGCGTTGCACGGGCGCTTTGCCAAGCCGTCGCCGCATGGGGGCGGGCTGCCGGTTGCCGGGAGTTCGCCTCGGACGCGCTGATCGACAATCTTGCGAGCCATGCCTTCCATGCCGCACTCGGCTTTATCGAAACCGAGCGCGTGGTTTATTTTCGCAAGCCCCTGTAGGCCGGAACTGCGGGGCGGAGTCAGTGTGGGGCGGAGTCAGAATGTCAGCTTGGTTTTCTGATGCCCGGCCTCGTCGAAATTCCCGGGAGCGAGCCAGCGCTCGTAGCCGGCCTTCAGCCGCGGCCAGTCGGTGTCGATCATGGCGAACCATGCGGTGTCGCGGTTCTGGCCTTTCGCAACCATATGCTGGCGGAAGATACCCTCGAAGACGAAGCCGAAGCGTTCGGCCGCCCGCTTCGACGGCTCGTTGAGATCGTTGCACTTCCATTCGAAACGGCGATAGCCGAGCGTATCGAAGACGTAGGATGCGAACAGATAGAGGGTTTCGGTCGTCACGCGGCTACGGGCGATGGCAGGCCCCCACAGGATACTGCCGATCTCGATGACGCCGTGCGCGCTGTCGATCCGCATCAAAGCCTGCCGTCCTTCGGCGCGGCCCGTTCGCTTGTCGATCGTCGCGAAGAAAAGCGGATCGGCACCGGATGCCGCTTTATCGAGCCATTGAGTGAAAGCGGCACGGTCGGCCGGTACATCCTCGAAAAGATAGCGGAAGCGCTCTTCCGCGCCGGGCGCCCGGGCTGAGGCAAACAGCTCGTCGCCATGGCGGGCCGGATCGAGCGGTTCGATCCTGGCATAGCGGCCGTCGAGGGTAATGCGTTCGGGGCGGGCCACCCCCTTCCAGTTCGTGAGATCCATGTCACAGTCCTTTGGTCATCAGATGCAGTCTAAAGCAATTCCAGGAAAAGTATGCAGCGATTTTCCGTTCGGAATTGCATGAAAACAAAGAGATAGGTCGGTTCAGCGATTCCGTGAAACGCGGAACCGCTTTAGCGAAGCCGGCCGGATCGCAGCAGCTCTGCCAGGGATTGCGGCAGCTCTATCCCCTCGGGCAAGCCGGGCGCCGGCTGCGGCGGCACCAGACGACTTTCGATGGGCAGGACGCCGGCCCAGACCGGATGGCCGGCCTCGTCGATGTCCCCCGGCGGACCGTTGCGGATCTTGGCGCTGGCTTCCTCGATCTTCATCCGCAATATCGACGTCGCCTTGACCTCCTGCCGGGTCATCGGCCGCAGGCTGTCCCAGCGGCCGGGAAACAGGTCTTCGACCAGGCGGCGCAGCGCATCGGTCTTTTCCTCGATGTCATCGATGAGGCGTGCCGTGCCGAAGACCATGGCCGAGCGATAGTTGACCGAATGATTGAAGGCCGAGCGGGCAAGCACATAGCCGTCCATGATGCTGCAGGTCAGGCAGACCGGCATGTCCTCAGCGGCGCGCAGGAAGCGGCTGGCAGACGAACCGTGCCAATAGACATGATCGTCCTCGCGCCAATGCAGGGTCGGCGTCACATAGGGCGCGCCATTGATGACATAGCCGACATGACAGAGCGGGGCGGCATCCAGAATGGCATGGACGTCGGCATGCGCGTGGCTGCCGCGCTTCGGGCTGCGCCGCACGCGGGTACGCTCCGTGGTCGGATATGTCTCGGTGTCGGGCGGGCGGAGATCGGTCATGTCTTCCTCATCGATTGAGCGTTGATCTCTGCCAGCAAAGAGGTAGGCTATAAATAGCCAGTTTCTTGATTTTCAGCAGACCAGTTGAGGTTTCATGACAGCGGTGGCGCAGTGGCCGGCACTCGACCGGACTTCGGGCGATCTGGAGGGGCAAGTCTATCGCGTGATGCGCGACAGGATCCTGCACGGACAAATGCCGGCAGGTCAGCGGGTGCCATCGACACGGACGATGGCGCTCTCGCTCGGCGTTGCGCGCTCGACCGTCGTCAATGCCTATGATCGCCTGAAGGCGGAGGGCTATCTGCAGTCTGCGACCGGTGCGGCAACGCGCGTCGCAGCCTTCCCGTCGGCACCCTTGTCCGGGCGTGCCGCCGCGCCGCTGCCGAACCAGCCCCGCATTACTGAATTCAAGACCGGGGGATTGTTCGAGCCCGGCGTGCCGGATGTTTCGGCCTTTCCCCATGCCGCCTGGGCGCGTTGTCTCGGCGCTCGCGGCCGCTCTCTGCGGGTGCACGATCTCGGCTACAGCGACCATGGCGGCGTGCGCGAACTGCGCGAAGCCATCCTCGAACATATCGTGGCGACGCGCGGCGTGATTGCCCGTCCCGAACAGATCGTCATCGTTCCATCGACCGGGGCTGCAATCGGGCTTCTCGCGAGCGTTCTGATTCGTCCAGGCGATCCGGCCAATGAGGTGGTCTGGATGGAGGAGCCGGGTTATGCCAGCGCACAGGCGATTCTGCGCATGGCCGGGGCCAGCCTCGTGCCGGTGCCTTGCGATGCCGAGGGCATCGATATTGCCCGCGGCGCCGGCCCGCCGCCACGGCTGATCTATGTCACGCCCTCGCATCAATATCCGACCGGCGTCACCATGAGCCTGCCGCGTCGGCTCGCCCTGCTCGAATATGCTCGCGCGAGCGGCGCGATCGTGCTGGAAGACGATTATGACAGCGAGTTCCAGTATGCATCGCGCCCCATCGCGGCCTTGCAGGGCATCGATCGCGACGAGGTGGTCGCCTATATCGGCACCTTCTCGAAGACTCTCGCGCCCGGCCTGCGCGTCGCCTATGCCGTCGTTCCCTCCAGGCTCGTGATCGCCGTCGAGGCGGCGCAGCGACTTAGAGGAGCTGTGGTGCCGATCCATATCCAGGCGGCGCTTGCCGATTTCATGCGGGAGGGACGGTTCCGCGCGCATCTGAGACGCATGAACGGAATTTATGCGGAGCGCATGGCAGCAACGGTCTCCGCACTCGATCGCCATTGCGGCGCCCGGCTCGAGGTCGGAGCGGGTGGCGGCGGGCTGCAGCTGGCAAGCTGGTTCCGGGAAGTCGAGACCGACGATCTCGCCGCAGCGCGCATCATCAATGCCCAGGGTTTCGCGGTGCGGCCGATATCGGCGCTGTATCTCGGCCCTGCGCGGCCGGGGCTGCTGCTCGGCATTGCCCGCATGGAGGCGCATGCGGCGGACGCGGCGGCGGCGAAGATCGCAAAGCTGCTTGCGGCGCCGCCGGTCAACGCCTGAGGAACATTGCCCGGTATTCCCGTGGCGTCACTCCCTTCAGCGCCTTGAACTGCCTGTTGAAATTGGCGAGCGAGGCATAACCGACCGCATCGCCGATGTGATGGATAGCCTGATCCGTGGAGGAAAGGCGGGCGCAGGCATCGCCGATGCGCATGCGCATGAGATAATCCGATATCGTCCCGCCGGTATGGCGGCGGAACATGCGGTGCAGGCCGGAGACGCTGAGCGCCGCGATATCGGAAAGCTCGTCGAGGCCGATCGCGCGGGCATAGTGAAGGTGCATATGCGTCAGGACACGGTCTATGCGCTCGCGGCTTTCCTTGCTGTCCGGCGCCTGAGCCGGCGCGCTGGCGAGCGGTATCGCCTGCCGGTCTTCCGCGACCCGCACCAGAATGCCGAGCAAGGCCAGAAGGCGCTCCACGGGCGGCTTTTCGAAAATGGTTTCGAAGGCGGGGCGGACGGCCGCGGAGGTCGCTGCCGAGAAGCGCAGGCCGTTGTCTCCATGCCGCAGCATCGCCTCGATCGCTCGGAATTCGACGGCGCCGCCCGTCATCTGCTGCAGCCACTCACGATTGAACCAGAGCACCAGGGCGATATGCGGCGTCTCCTCTTCGATCTTGGCGCGCGACACCCAGCTATGCGGCAGGTTGGGGCCGACCAGCACGAGATCGCCGTCGCCATAGTCCCCGCTATGGTCGCCGATGAAGCGCTGCCCGATGGAATTCAGGGTGAGCGTCAGCTCGAACTCCGGATGGTGATGCCACTGGAAGGGAATGCAGTCGTCGAGCCGGCGGTTCAGCATGCTCCAGGATGCTTCCGGCGAACGGGGCAGGACTTCGAGATAGGGCCTCATGGGGCGTCCGCAATGATAAGGAAGCCAGAATAGTATCAGAACTGGCCAGAGCCGGGCAACATCGAAGCGCCGCTTGCAGCTACAAGTTTTCCGTCACCCGAAACCAAAGGGGTAGCCAAGATGGAGGAAACCGATGCAGCCTGCCTTGAAACGAGACGCTCACCCGACCGCATCCACGGTCACGACGCAACTGAAGGATATCCGGAAGACGCTGCCGCTCAGGGTGTTGTCGAAGGACGATTGGCAGCATTGGATCACGAAGGGCTATGTGATCGTGCGTCAGGCGGTGCCGGCGGCGAATGTCGAGCGGCTTGCCGACGTTTTGTGGCGTTTTGACGAGAAGGACCCCAACGATCCTTCCACCTGGTATGTACCGCAGCGGCGCGAGCACAAGATGAAGGAGCTCAACAACACCGGCATGCTGGAGATCTACAATCATCAGTATCTCTGGGACAACCGGATGGAAAAGCGCATCTACGATGTCTTCGTCGACATCTGGGATCGGGAGGATCTCTGGGTCACGATCGATCGCGCCAATCTCAATCCGCCGAAGAAGGTGAAGGGCAATCCGAACGGCTTCATCCACTGGGATGTCGACACCTCGATCCGCCCGTTGCCGATCGGCGTGCAGGGCGTTCTCAGCCTGAAGAAGCAGGATGGCGATGTCGGCGGCTTTCAGTGCGTGCCGCAACTCTTCGAGCATTTCGAAGAGTGGGAAAAGACGCAGCCGGCGGATCGCGATCCGATGCATCCCGACATGACGGGTCTTTCGGTCGTCAATATCGACATGGAGCCCGGCGACCTGATGATCTTCAATTCGTTGCTGGCGCATGGCGTGCGCCCGAACCACTCGGACAACCGCGTTCGCATGGCGCAGTATATCTCCATGCATCCGGCGGAATACGACAATGTCGCCGAACGCGAGGAACGTATCCGCCTGTGGCGGGAGCTGGACTCCCCGAAGCGCGATGCCTTTCCGGGCGACCCCCGCGACTGGGAAAAGCACAATGCGACCACGGCCGAGCTGACGCCGCTCGGCGAGAAGCTGCTGGGCCTCAAGCGCTGGTAAGCGGCTGGAGATCGACTTCCTGAAAGACATCGAGCGGCTCTGGGCCGCTCGAAACGTTTTGTCGAGATGTCCGAAGTGCGGCGCGCCCGTCAGGTCTGGTTCCAGCGGCGGATGACCGGCTCGGTCAGATCGTGCTCGTAGCCGAGCACGCTGATGCTTGTGGTATCGAGGACCAGATGCTCGCCGCCTTCCGGCGGCAGGCCGACCCAGCGGGCGGCAAAGACGCGCAGGAAATGGGCACTGGAGAAGATCAGGACGGGCCCGTCGATGGCGCGCAGTTCGCCGATGATCCGGTCGGCGCGTGCGCCGACGTCGGTGGCCGTTTCACCGTTCGGGCAGCCATCGCGAAAGACCTGCCAGCCGGGGCGCTCGGCAAGGATCGCCTTGGTGGTGATGCCTTCATAGGCGCCGTAATCCCATTCCGCCAGATCGTCCTTGACGATGCGCCGGTCTCCGAAGCCGGCCAGCGCGCAGGTGTTTTGCGCGCGCTGCGACGGACTGGACCAGACGGCGGCGAAATCGATCGAGGGCAGGCGGTTGGGAAGATTGCGCGCAGCTTCCTCGCCGGCAGCGGTCAGGGGGATATCGGTCCGGCCGGTATGCCTGCCGGAAAGGCTCCACTCCGTCTGTCCGTGCCGTACGAGATAGACTTCGGGATAGGCGCTGCTCATGCCGGTTCTCCTTTTCGCGGCGGATGCGGAATTCTTCGCATCTGCGAAGAGTTCTGTCGAGAGTTAAAGCTGGATGGAAGGCGGGACGATAACAGCCTGCAAATCCAAGAGCTTACTGGCTGTTGTGAATCTCATCGTTTCACGGCGCGGCGAACGCTGTAGAGCAGGATGGCGAGGCAGCCGAGCAGCAGGAGGAGCGCTCCTGCCAGCGGCGGCATGGCGAGAAACTCCACCGCTCCGGCAATCGAGAGAATGAGGATGAGGCAGAGCGTGGCAAGGCTGCCGTCATCGATGAACATGCCGATGAGCTCGGACAGGGCGATGCGCAAAACGGTCATTGGGCTGCCTTTGCTGTTTGGGTGCCGCGCATGCTGCGGATGATGGCATAGGAGGCGAGCGACACGACCGCGAAGATGGCGATCAAGGCGAGATCTGCTCCCGGCCAGTGCGCGCCGATGCCTTCCCCCGTCCAGAAGATGCCGAAGCTTGTGAGCATGAGGCCAACGACGAATTTAAGCGTATTTTCCGGCACACTGGCGAGCGGGCGATGGACCAACAGCCCGGTCAGCATGACGAGCACGAAGGCGGCCAGCGCGCCGAGGCCGGCATAGAGCGTCAGCCCATGCGCCCCGCCGACGGCGATGACGATGAACACCACTTCCACGCCTTCCAGCAGCACCGCCTTGAAGGCGGCGAGGCCGGCGAGGTAATCGGCGCGGCGATCCGTGGATTGCGCTTGCAGCGAGGCCGTCTCCTTCGAGAAGGCCGCCGCCTCGTCATGCAGGGCGATGACGCCCAATGATCGCAGAATGGCCTTGCGAAGCCAGCGCATGCCGAACAGGATCAGGAGAATGCCGACGACGAATTGCAGCGTCTCGATCGGTATCAGTGCCAGCAGCGGCCCGAAGATCAGCACGAGGGCGGCCAGCACGGCAAGGGCAAGGGCGGCACCTGTCAGGGCCGGGCGCCAGCTGCGGGTGACGCCGACGGCCAATACGATGGTGAAGGCCTCCACGACCTCGACGAACGAGCCGAGAAAAGAGGCCGTCACTGTGGAGAGAATGGGTGTGAGGCTGTTCATGAACTGATTCTCAAGTGAATGGTTAAAGGCTTGAATTCGCGTTCTTTTCCCAGGCGCCTTTGTTGGCGTGCCGAGGGTGGATGCCCGTCCGTGGCCGCGTGTTTCCGCTGCCGGCGCGGCCTGTTCATTTGCGTTTCCTCGTGCCGCGTTTGCTCCATGCCTTGTCGATGGCGCCCCGCAGCTGGCTGAGCTGGTCGAGGCTGTCGATGGCGGCCGTCCTGTCCTTTGCCGCCAGTGCGACGATCAAGGCTTCGATTAGCACCAGCGTACCGCCGTGCATGGCGAGATGGCCGGCATTGCCGCGTGGGACGGGCAGGACTTCAGCCACCTTGTCGGCAACCAGCGGGCCGAGATCGTCGCTGATCAGGATAACCGGCACGCCATGCCTGTTTGCATGTTCGAGCAATATGTCGACCTCGCGATAGAGCGGCGCATAGGCCATGACGAGCACCGCATCGCCTTTGCCTATCCAGAGCAGGCGATCCGCAAGGGCGACGCCGGAGGTGGAAATGGCGTTGGTCGGCAGGCCGATGCGGTTGAATTGCAGGCTGGCATAATCCGCCATGGCGCCGGATGGTCCGATGCCGAAGACGTGGCGGCGGGCCGCGCCTGCCAGCATATCGACGCAGCGTTCGAAGCTCGCGGCGAATTCCTCTCGCTGCAGCACGTCCAGAGCCCGTTCATGCATGGCAACGACGTGGCGAAGCGCATCGCGGGCATGACTGCCCGTTTCAGCCAGCGTCCGTTCCAGCCGTGCGCCGGGTGAGGGCGTTCCGGTCAATTCCGCAAGCAGGGCCGCGCGCAGCGTCGCAAGGCTTTCGAAGCCGAGGGCGCGTGCCGTGCGCACGACCGTTGCGTCGCTGGTGCCGGCGGTCTGCGCGATCTGGGCTGCCGAATTTAGTAAGGCGGCCTGCTTCTGATCGATGAAGAAGCGGGCGATGCGCTGTTCCGCGGGCGCCAGCGTGGCGAGCATCCCGAGAACGCGATCGTCGAAGCTTTGAAACTCCTGGGTCATTCCGAAGTCGCCGTTATGTAGCAAATATTACCGATATAAACGTAAGTAGCATTTACTACATGAAAATGACAACGGAAAAAACAACGGGCGCTCCGCCATGCAGCGAAGCGCCCGCAGAAGTCGGGAGACTATCTGCCTTGTATTATGCCGCCAACGCGGCACGCACGGCCGGGATCACCTTCTGGCCGTAGAGCTCGATGCAGCGCATCATCTTGTCATGGCCGAGCGCGCCTGCGCTGTACTTCAGCTGGAAGCGGCCGATTCCGAGCGTCTTGATGACCGGAGCGAGCTTGGCGGCGACCGTTTCCGGCGAGCCGGCGTAGAGTGAGCCTTTTTCGATCTCGTTGTCGAATTCGGCGCGCGTCATGGGGGGCCAGCCGCGCTCGCGGCCGATGCGGTCGCGCATCGCCTTGAAGCAGGGCCACAATTCCTCGCGCGCCTGTTCATCCGTTTCGGCGATGTAGCCGGGCGAATGGATGCCGATCGGCTTGGCGGGCTTGCCCAGCTGCTCGTAGGCACGATGATGGAGGTCGACATAGGGCTGGAATCGGTACGGGCTGCCGCCGATGATCGCCAGCATGAGCGGCAGGTCGTAATGGGCCGCGCGAACAACCGATTCCGGGCTGCCGCCGACGCCTATCCATGTTTTCAGATGACCGCTCTCGATGGACGGGAAGACCTTCTGGTTTTGCAGCGGCGGGCGGATGCTGCCCTGCCAGTTCACCGGCTCGTTGGTGAGCAGGGCTGCGAACAGGTCGAGCTTTTCCTCGAAGAGCTGTTCGTACTGCGACAGCTCGAAGCCGAACAACGGAAAGGATTCGGTGAAGGAGCCGCGACCGAGAATGACCTCGGCACGACCGTTGGAAATGGCATTGAGGCTGGAGAAGCGCTGGAACACGCGGATCGGGTCGTCCGAACTCAGCACCGTCACCGCCGATCCCAGATGGATCTTGGAGGTGCGGCTGGCGATGGCGGCGAGGATCGTCTCGGGCGAGGAGACCGCGAAATCCTCGCGGTGGTGCTCGCCGATACCAAAAAAATCGATCCCGAGTCGATCCGCAAGGACGCCTTCCTCGACGACATTGCGGATGACCTGCGCGTGCGGCAGCGGCGTGCCCTTATCGTCAAAGGTCACATCCCCGAACGTATCCAGCCCGAATTCGACATTGTTTATCGTCATGGTTTTTCCTGTCGTGTGTCGAAATGATGTTGAGACAGCATGTAGTGTCGTTGGAGGTCATCAACTACCCGGAAAGTTTCGGCTGAAATCTTCGAGGAATTCGATATGCCGGGGCGGCGAGCGGCGTTGTCTTCTTCCGCGCGCCGGCCAATATTAGCCTCAGCGACATCAATTCTTTCGGGATTGCGGGAGGACGTCCATGGCCGTGCTGAAAAAGATCAATCTTGCCAAGGCTTTTGCGGCGCTGGATGAAGCCTGGAGTCCGCGCATCGGCGGCGACATCAACGATTTCCAGCTCAAGCTCGTCAAGCTGGATGGCGCATTCCACTGGCATCATCATGAAGAGGAGGACGAGTTGTTCCTCGTGGTCCGGGGCACGCTGCGCATGAAGCTGCGCGACGAAAACGGCGGCGATATCGTGCTTGGACCCGGCGAATACATCGTCGTTCCGCATGGGGTGGAACATTGCCCGGTCGCCGAGCCGACCTGCGAGGTCGTACTGTTCGAACGGAATACCACGCTCAATACCGGCAATGTGGAAAACGAGCGGACGATCCGCGAGCCAGGCGTCTTTGAGCGCCCCCTGATGACCGGCGACCCTGTTGAAACATGGGCCGCCGGGTATCGTGCGGCTCGTCAGTTCAACGCCAGCTTGTTCGACGGCGTGCGGCATGCAGCAAATACGTCCAGCTTGGGATCGTAGACCTTCGTCGAGACATCCATCATGCCGAGAACGCTGTGAAAGATATTGTCGTGCGAATAGGCGCCTTCGCCGGCACGTTTCGACAGGCATGCCATGTCGAAACCGGCGGCCTTGGCGAGATCGTCGGCCATCCACACCAGCATGGGCACATGCGTCTGCTGCGACGGGGCGATGATATAGGGCGTGCCGTGCAGATAGATGCCGTTCTCGCCGAGCGATTCGCCATGGTCGGAGAAATAGAGCACCGCGCCGGACAGCGAGTTCGAACGCTGCTTCAGCTTGTCGATGACCATCGCGACGATGTGATCCGTGTAGAGGATCGTATTGTCGTAGGCATTGGTGATTTCCTCCTGCGAGCAGGAGCTGAAGTCGTTGGAACGGCAGTCCGGACGGAAGCGGCGGAATTCCTCGGGATAGCGCTGATAATAGGCCGGGCCGTGGCTGCCGAGCTGATGGAGCACGAGCACGCTGTCGCCCTTCACCTTGTCCAGCCAGCCGTCGACCTTGTCGACGAGAATCTCGTCCTTGCATTCGCCATCCTTGCAGAAGCGCGGATCGGCCGAGGGCGGCAGATAGGTATAGGAGACGCGGTTCGTCACATCGTAGCTGCCCGTGTCGTTGTCGAGCCAGGTCACATCGACCTTGGCGTGGGTCAGCACGTCGAGAAGGTTCTCGGACTCCAGTCCCTTGCGATGCGTATATTGTGCCCGCGGATAGATCGAGAACAGGCAGGGTATGGAGGTCGCCGTCGCCGTCCCGCAGCTGCTGGTGTTGGGGAAGTAGACGACGTTGCGCTTTGCCAGTTCCGGATTGGTCAGCTTGCCATAGCCGCCAAGCGAGAAGTTCTGCGCGCGCGCGGTTTCGCCGGCAACGATGATCGTGACGCGGGGCTTGCCGTTGTCGGCCACGCCGACCCTGCGGGCGTCCGTGCCCAGCGGCTGGGCGACCACGTTGGCGTTCTTCTGCGTATCGATGGCGTAACGCACCACGCTTGCGATCGGAATCACCGGATTAAGCGTATCCATCAGATCGCGATGAGCCCGGCCGACGCCGGCATAGGTCTTGTAGAAGCTGGTGCCGGCCACGACGAAGATCGCCGCGCAGGCGAGGATGACGGCCGTGTTATAGGCAAGCTTCTTGAGGATCGGGCGATGGACGATCCGCACCCATGCGATGACGAGCGAGGGCAGGACGCCCGTCAGCAGAACATATGTCACGAAGCGCGTCGTAATCAGATGCCCGCTTTCCGCGCCCGTCGAGACCGCCGCGTTGCGGATCATGTCCTTGTCGATGATGACGCCGAACTGGTCGTTGAACCAGGACGATACCGATGCCACCAGCACGAAGAAGATCAGCATCGGTTTCGTCACGTACTTTGCGGAAAAGAATGTGAAGAGCGCCATGATGCCTGCGGAAATGCCGATGACGAATGCGGCGAAGGCAGCCGGCTCGGCCGTGAAATAACTGTAGGCCTTGGTCCAGAACATGCGGTTCGTCACAAGAAGTACATAGAGGGCTGCTATAAAACACAGCGTGACGCTACCGACGGCTGGCCTGATATTTAGCCACCCGGTAGGCGCTTTTTCATGAGTCAATGGTTTTTCTCCGAAACCTGTTGCTGCCGGCTGGGCGGGGAACCCCTCTAGCGCAAGGTGCTTTGGCTGCTAAAGCCTGCCACCATGGCGACCAATCCTGACATTTACCTGAACGAGGCATTCTTATGCGAGGCTGTTTTGGCCCTAATTTGGCTTGTCTTTGCTTTTTGTGGTCTCCGCACTGGAGTTCAGGTTCGCGTCAGAGATAGGGATCATAGCTGCCGGATTGCAATGGGGGAGCAATCGTGCGGCTTTTATTGGTCGAAGATAATCCGATTATCGGCAATGCCGTACGGGATCACCTGCATGCCGACGGCTGGTCGGTCGACTGGTCGATGAATCTGGAATCCGCAACCGGCGCCGTCGCGGCTGAGATGCGCGACGTGGTTCTCCTCGACCTCCGATTGCCGGACGGGAGCGGCCTCGACGTGCTCAGGCTCATGGAAGCGCACGGGGATCCGACGCCGGTGGTGGTCATGTCCGCCTACGATCAGCTGTCGGATCAGATGGCGGCGATGAGAAGCGGGGCCTCGGATTATCTGGTGAAGCCTTTCACGCTGGCCGAAATGACGGCTCGTGTGCGGAAGGCCGCCGGGCATGGCCGCCTGCACCGCATGCGCGATGCAGGCTAAATGGGCTGGTTTCAGGATCTGACCGGCGTTTCCGGCCGCATGAAGTCGACGACCGTCATGGCCGCGGCAAACACCACCAGCGACAAGAGCCAACCCAGGATGGCGTCCGACAGATAGTGCGCGCCGGTCAGCACGCGCATGAACGGCATAATGATCGCGGCGGCGGCGAGGGGGATGCCGAGCGGGAGGCGAAGGCGCGGCGGCAACAGCAGCACAAGGCAAAGCAGCCAGCCGCCGGACGACGCCTCTCCGGAAACGAAGGAGCAGTTTCCGAGGCACCGGCCGGCAAACGAACCCGCCTGGACGAAATCGAGAGAGCCGCCGAAAAGATCCGTACTGCGCGGACGCGGGCGTCCGGCATAGCCCTTAAGCAGCGTATTCACGATGAGCCCGCAGCCGATCGCCAGCGACAGCAGGGCGGCGATGGACCGATCCGTTTTCGATGTTCTCCGCCGGATGCCGTGTCGGCGCCAGGAGGCGATCAGGTTTGTCAGCAGGACGGCGATGGCGATGTAGGGCAGCGCCAGCGTTAATCCCCGCACGATTTCAAGGAGGGGATTCCTGGCGAGAGCAAAGGTGCCGCAGATTTTTCCCAAGGGAGCGGATGATGCGCAGGGTGAGGCGGTGAAGACGCTTCGGGCAACGGCGAGATCGATGCCTGGAAACCGATAGAAGACAAGCAGCAGCAGCCACCAAAGCGCAAACAGTGCGAGAAAGGCCAGGAAGGGTCTGCTTACCGATGCGGTCCGTTTGGTATAAGCGATGGAATTGTCGTACATCGGGAACGCTGGCCACTGTCTGAACGAGTTCGAAACGAGCCTCCGCCAGCGTTTACAAAACGCCACGACGGCCACTGACGGGCGTCCACTACGACAGAAGCCTGACAGCAGCCTGAAAGTTCAAATGCTTAGGACGTTGGTTGCACGAAGCTGATGCCCCTTCGGCCGGTTCCGACGGGGCAGGCGGTTCCCGATGTCGCCGCCGGCCGTGCCCTATTCGCCGGTCTGGAAATAGGCTTCCAGCCGGTAGCCGTCCGGATCGATAACGAAGGCGGCATAGTAGAACTGGCTGTAGTCCGGCCGAATGCCCGGCTGGCCGTTGTCTTCTCCGCCATTGGCGATGCCGGCGGCATGGAAGCCATCGACCGCCGCCTGGCTCGGTGCCACGAAACAGAAATGCAGGCCGGAGCCGCGATCGGCAGGCACGGGGCGTTCCACTTCGTTGACCCAGAACTGGGCGCGGTCCGCGCCATATCCGATCGTGCCGTCGAAATTGCTCAGGCGCTCATAGCCGAGCGGTGCCAAAGCAGCATCGTAAAACTTCTGCGCCGTCGCCAGGTCTTTGACGCCGATCGAGATATGGTCGAACATGAAAACAGGCTCCCGCCAGGTTTTGCGGAGTTTTGCGGAAGGCCGTGCCCAAGGAAGAAACGCCGCGCCATCGAAAGTCCGCAGGTCCATTTACGCCCCACCATCTTGCAAGGATTGTGGGAAGTCAACAAAGGCATGCAACGGGGTGGAGGATCGTTCGAACAGGACCTTGCACCTGTGTCGAAGTCGCCTGGGCGACGACGTTCGTGAAATCAAGGTCGGCCGTATGGTCCCCGCTCGCCGAAGCAAGGGCCTGATGTTTTCGGGCTTTGATGGGTGCCGGCGGCCGTGACGACCGCCGGCACCCATCGGATCAACCTGTCTTGCGCTATTCGGCCGCCTGATAATTCGCGGCTCTTGCCGCGGATGATCGCGGGCCGACGGCAGCGAGCAGCGTTATGGCGGCAGCAAGGATCGTCACGAAACCGATGCCGGCGATATAAGGGTTCCAACCGTAGCCGGGCGCCGCGCTGAAGACCGCCGAGGCTGCCGCCAGAATGATGCCGCCGCCGATCTGGAAGGAGGCAAAGAGCATGCCCGAAGCCAGGCCGGACTTATCCTCCTCGATATCGGACAATGCCGCGACCTGAATGGACGGATAGGTCATGGCATAGCCGACGCCAAGCAACAGCTGTGAGATGGCGACCAGCACGATCGTATCGATCTGGCCGGCGGACAATACCCAGAAGAGATAGCTGATGGCCTGCAATCCGACGCCGAACGTCATCAGCAGGGTGGTGCCGCGGGCCTGTCCGATCGTGGCGAAGCGCGGTGCGAGGAACATCACGCAGACGCCACCGACCGCGAAGGCGAATCCGGTCGCGAAAGCCGACCAGCCGACGACGGTCTGATAATAGAGCGTCGCGATGAACTGAAAACCGACATAGGCTCCCTGGAACAGTGCGGCGATGGCATTGGCGTGGCTGAGCTTGGCGCGCCGGAACATGGCAAGCGGCACCATCGGGTCGGCATGGCGCGACTCGACCAGCAGGAAGAGCAGGATCAACACCAGAGCCGCCAGCAGCGATCCCCAGGTCGCGAATGCCTGCCAGCCGTCGGCCGCGGCGTTGGTGACGCCGAAGACGAAGAGCAGCAGGCCGGGGGTGATCGTGATGGCGCCGGCCCAGTCGAAGCGGGCGTTCGGGCCGCTCCGCTGATGATCGGCGGGCAGAACGAAGGGGGCGACGATCAGTGCGAGGATGGCGACCGGAGCCCCCATGACCAGCGTGGCGCGCCAGCTGATGATGGTTGCCGCGCCGCCCAGCACCATGCCGAGCACGAAACCGGCGGCGCCGGTGGAGGAGAATACGCCGAGCGCCTTGGCGCGGGCGTTGCCTTCCCCGAAGACGGAGAGGAGCAGGGCGAGGGCGGCCGGTGCCGTGAAGGCGGCGGCGATGCCCTTGATCAGGCGTGCGGCGATCAGGGTCGGGGCGCTGTCGACGAAACCGCCGGCGATGCTGGCGGCGGCAAAGACGGCAAGCGACCAGAGGAACACGCGGCGGTGGCCGAAGAGGTCGGCAACGCGGCCGCCGAGCAGCAGGAAGCCGCCATAGCCGAGCACATAAGCGCTGACGGCCCACTGCAGCGACGTCGCCTGCATGCCGAGCTCTTTCTGGATTGCGGGCAGGGCCACCCCAATGGTGGAGACGTCCATGGCGTCGAGGAAGTTGGCGGCGCATAGCAGCAGCAACGCCAATCCGGCCCCGCTTCGGGTTTGGGAAGAAGTCATCGGGATCGTTCCTTTCTGTGCTGCCGTCTTTTGGGAGGCTGAGAGCGGCAGGGAACGAGAAAATGTACATCTTCAAACCCTATTGCAAATTGATAGTAACCATGCCAGGTATTATTGGCGATGATGAATGATGCGACGCTCCGAAAAATCGATCTCAATCTGCTTCTTGCCTTCTCCGTGCTGATGCAGGAGCGGAACGTGAGCCGTGCGGCCGAGCGCCTGCTGCTGGGGCAACCCGGCCTTTCCGCCGCGCTTCGCCGCCTGCGCGAAACGCTGGATGACGAGTTGTTCGTGCGCGTCGGGCGCGGCTTGCAGCCGACGCCGCGGGCGCTTTCCATCGCGCCGGCGATCGAGGAGGCGCTTTCCGGCATCGAGCGGGCCATCCGCCCGCCGGCGGCGTTCGATCCCGGAAACTGGCAGGGCGAGTTTCGCATCGGGCTGTGCGACAATCTCGAATCGTCTTTCTTCGGGCCGCTGGCGGCGCGGCTGCGCCAACTGGCTCCCGGCGTCCGGCTGGTCAGCGTCGCGTTCGACAGGCGCGACGCCGCGCGCCTGCTGGACGAGGGCGCCTACGAGTTCAGCATCTCGGTGCATGACGAACCGGCCTCCTGGCATATTCGCGCGCCCCTGTTCGAACAGACATCGTTGTGCATCTACGATGCGCGGCATCTGAAATGCGCCACGCCGCTGAGCCTGAAGCATTTCGCCGGCGCACCGCATGTAACCGTGTCTATCGAGGGCACCATATCGACAAACGTGGATGCCGCTCTGGCGCGTCTCGGCTACCGTCGTCAGGTGGTGGCGACCGCGCCGCGTTTTTCCGCCCTGCCGATGACGTTGCAGGCCATCCCGGCAATCGCGACCGTGCCGGAATCCATTGCCCGCTGCATGGCGAAACTGCACGATCTGACCATCTCGCCGCCGCCATTCGAACTGCCCGCGGATTCGGTGACGATGCTCTATCGCCGCGTCGATCAGGCCGACAGTCGCTCCGTTTGGCTGCGCCGCCTGTTCGTGGACGTGGTCAGGGATGCGCTGGAGGCGAGCGGATGCCGCATAGGCGTTTCAACGGATGCCTGCTGCTACGATTCCCCACCCTTGGCCGAAGCGGTATGATCCTTCGAAAGGGGGGGGGCCATGATCCGGCATACACCGCGTTTATCCCTGCGCATGCCGGAAGATCGGGACCTTGATTTCGTTACGGCGCTTTTTGCCAGGCCGGAGATCGTCGCCCACAGGCCGGAGCCGGTGCCGGATTCTCCCGCCGAAAGCAGGCGGCGTCTGGCCCGCGACCGGGCACATTGGCGCTTGCATGGGTTCGGGCGCTGGGCGGTCGAAGCCGAGGGGCGGCTGATCGGATTCGGCGGCGTTACCGTCTCGACGGAATTCGAAGGACTTAATCTCTCCTATCACCTGCATCCCGATCATTGGGGAAACGGCTATGCGACCGAACTGGTGATGGAGGCTCTGGCTTTCGCCTTTGGCGATCTGCAGGCGCAACGCGTTCTCGGGCTTGTTCGCCCCGTCAATGTCGCCTCCCGGCGCGTGCTGGAGAAATGCGGCTTCGGTTTCGAGCGTGAAGTGATGCTGCATGGCGCACCGACGCATCTCTTCTCATGCCGCTCGCCCGAGCCGACTTTACGGCGGTTCTAACCGTCCGGATAGGGCATGCCGTCCTTGTGCACGAAGCGTCCGTCCGTGCTGGAACTCATCATGTCGATATCGGAGCAGGTAATCAGGTCGGTCGGCGAACGCGTACCGGCCTCGAGATAGATCGCCATGGCGTTCGATTTGTTGATCAGGTGGTGGCCGTTGCCGGAGCCCTTCGGAAAGGCGGCGCAGTCGCCGGCGCGCAGCACCGTCTCGCTATCGTCCTCGATCAGCGTCAACTCGCCTTCCAGCACGTAGACGAATTCATCCTCTTCGGAGTGCCAGTGCCGCTGGCTCGACCAGTTGCCCGGCGGCAACCGCATCAGGTTGACGCCAAAATCCGTGAGGCCGCCGGCATCGCCCAGCCGCTGGCGTATGCGCTCGGCGCAGGGGTCGTTGAACGGGGCGGGATAACGGGTGCCTTTGACTTTCGCTACGGTTGCAATATCGATCTTCGGCATGACGATCCTGCCCGGGATTTGACATGGATGGATATGCTATCCTGCGCTCCGGCAAGTCTATCAAGACTCGCCCCTGCCGGTCCAGCGCCGTATCCCGATCGAATTCGCGTCAAGTTGCCGTCGCCGATCCGGCGGACCTGTTCTTGCGGCATCGCCTCAGGCGTGCGTCGGTGGCGGTTGCGGCAACCCTGATCTGTTGTTTCCGTCACACGACTGTCATCTTTCCTACACATATGCGTCGTTTGGGCAACAGGGCCTATGTACCTGCTGTCACATATATTTTAGCTCTTGTGAAAGATGGCGCGCGACAGCAATTTCCTGTCCGGAAGCGAAGCGTTTTGCTTCGAGTTAGGCACTGGAACTTGATGTCGAGCGGCCCCCAGGCTCGTCCGTCACGCAAGTTCATTTGACGGATAGAGTGATCATGAACATCAAGAGCTTGCTGATCGGTTCCGCTGCGGCCCTCTGCGCGGTATCGGGTGCGCACGCGGCCGACGCGATCGTCGCCGCGGAACCGGAGCCGCTGGAATATGTTCGCATCTGCGATGCATACGGTGCCGGCTATTTCTTCATCCCCGGCACGGAGACCTGCCTGCGCGTTGGCGGCAAGGTCCGCACGGAAGGCCAGTGGAAGGACCCCTACAATCGCGACAGCAGCTTCGGTACGAAGTGGCACACCCGCGCCGAGCTGAACGTCAATACCGCAACCGACACCGAATACGGCCCGCTGAAGACCGAGACCATCGTTCGCTGGGACTGGAACGACGGCAATGCGACTACCACCAACCTGTTGTGGGCCTATATCACCCTCGGCGGCTTCACGGTGGGCAAGACCGACTCGCAATATAACCAGTTCACCGGTTATGCCGGCGACGTCATCAACGACGACGTGATCTATGACGGTCCGTACGAATTGAACCAGATCACCTACAATTATGACAGCGGCACCGGCTTCACAGGCGTCATCTCGCTCGAAGACAGCAATTCCGGATCGACCACCAGCGCCTACGGCGGGAGCTGGCAACTGTCCGAATCCGATCACTACGCGCCGAACGTCGTTGCCGGTCTCGGCTACAAGGCCGGTGCATGGCAGTTTCGTGTCGTCGGCGGTTACGACTCGATTGTCGAGGAAGGCGCCATCAAGGCTCGTGTCGATGCCGATTTCGGCGTCTTCTCCGCCTTCCTGATGGGCGGCTGGAACACGGACGGCGACAAGCTCAATCAATATGCCGGCTCGAACCAGAACGTCTCGGCCTGCACGACGTCTTCCGGCGTCGTGCACGGCGCAGATTGCGGCTGGGGCGACTGGGCTGTCTGGGGTGGCGTCGGCGTTCCGTTCAACGACAAGCTGAAGTGGAACGTTCAGCTCGCCTACACCGATTCGAAGATCTTCGAGGCAACGACGAACCTGAAGTTCAATCCGGTCAAGAACCTTCTGGTCGAGCCGGAAGTGACTTACGTTCACTACGATCTGCCGGGTGACGATACCTTCTCGGGCATCCTTCGTTTCGAGCGCACCTTCTAGGTCAATTCCGGGAAACGTGGATAGCGGTTTTCCGTCCGGAATTGCGTCAACCCAGCAGGACAGAGCGTTTTCGCGATTCGAGGAAAAGCGGAAACGTTCCAACGTCTGGGGTTCGCCCGATCGCGTTGCAAATGGGGGCCGATATTCACATCGGGCCTCGTTTGTCTTGCCGGATGATTTGAAGATCTCCGCTCGGCCCGCATCCCGCCAGGAGCATATGCGGCCTGAAGACAGCTCTCCGCTCGATCGCATCCGGACGATGCGCGGTGCGGGGCGGCCTGCTGACAGTGATGTGAATAGCTGGCAGAGGGAAGCCGGCTCGCTGTCATAAATCTGAAGCTAATGAAGGAATAAGTCATTTTCAGCGCCATTAGGTGCCGACTAAAGGAAGCCCCATGAAGACGATCCTCATACTTGCAGCAATCGGGATGATGTCCACGAATGCGATGGCCATGTCGGCCTACAATTCCAAGTCGATGACCTGCGCAGCCGTGCATGAAAAGATGGCGCAGGAAGGCTCGGTCGTGCTGCGTTATCCGTCGCATCATCCCGGCATGATGATGTACAATCGAACCGTCTCGAATTCGATGTCGTGTCTTGGCCAGGGGGTAATGGCCAGCGCCAGTGTCCCGACGAGCGATGACCCGAACTGCAAGATCAAAACCTGCAGCTTTACCACCGGCAAAGGGCCGAACAAGAACCATTGATCGAGCGACGGGCCCAAGGCTCGCCGGCCTGGCTCAAGGACGCCTGTCGACCCGAAGCAAGGACGCTGCTGCGATGCGGATTCGATTTCCTTGGATCTCATCGCAGGCGGCGGCGGATGCATTCTCTGGCTTTATTTTGAGCATGCTTATTGTCAAATCAGAAATAGAGCCTATGTTAAGTACATCGACCATTGCTTGTGACGTCGCTTAAGAGCTTTAGGCTCCTCGTCGGATTTCCTCTCAAATAATCGATCCAATCCCGCAAGGTAGCGCGGGAATCAACAACGATTGCTATGAAAGGAAATCGTTATGAACACTGGTACTGTAAAGTGGTTCAACGCCACCAAGGGCTTCGGCTTCATTCAGCCTGACAATGGCAGCACGGACGTTTTCGTCCATATCTCGGCTGTAGAGCGCGCCGGCATGCGTTCGCTCAACGACGGCCAGAAGATCCGTTACGATATCGTGCAGGACCGCAGGTCCGGCAAGAGCTCGGCTGACAATCTTCAGGCAGCTTGAATTTGTCACTCGCTCCCGCTGACCACGGATGTACTGGCAGTGTGGCGGTGTGACTGTGAGAGGTCGGGTTCAATGCCCGGCCTTTTGTTTTTATTCTCCCGGAGAACGATATGCGACACGGACGCTACCAGGCCGGCGACATGATTGTGCTGAAGGCCGGTGTTCTCGGGAATGCCCATCCGAAGGGCGAGGGGCGGGTTCTATCCTGCCTGCCTGAGGCCGGCGGGCTGGCGCATTATCGCGTGCGATTCGAAAACGAGAGTTTCGAACGCAGCATTCGCCAGGACGACATCGACCCTGCAACCTCTCAAGCTTCCTTCGATGATGCACCCGGCACGCCGAAGGCAGACGGATCGCGATGGGTCAATTTGAATTCAATCAGAACGAAGAAATAGGCAAGGAAGCCAGGAAGGAGCCGTTTTGCAGGTATTCGTGAGGGATAACAACGTCGACCAAGCTCTGCGCGCCCTGAAGAAGAAGATGCAGCGCGAAGGCTTGTTTCGGGAAATGAAAGCGCGTCAGTCATACGAGAAGCCTTCTGAGAAGCGGGTCCGCGAGAAGTCCGATGCGATCCGCCGGGCTCGCAAGAACGCGCGCAAGCAGGCACAGCGAGAAGGACTGCTTCCTTCCCCCAAACGGAAAGCTCCTGCTGCCGCTCGGTAGCCGCTTCACGTCTCGATATCCAGGCTCTTATGAGAAAGAGGAAGCATGACCGCGACCAAAGATGGTTTCTTCAAACCCGCAAAGGTCTCTGCTCAGGCGAAGGCCGACCTCACGGACTCTGTGGCGCGGGATATTCTCGCGGCTGAAACGGCTGCACGTAAGGTGAAGACGGAAAAGCTGCGTGCTCTGCGATTGGCGCAGCCGATCGCAGAAACGACCGGGAAAACCAAAAAGAAGCGGTAGAGCGGTTCCGCGTTTCACGGAATCGCTCACCGCTTCATCTTATTGTCTGTGCGCGATGCCGGACGAAAAGCCGCTGCGCGCCTTTCCTGAAATTGCTCCAAAGCCAGCGTAGCCCGCCTGTCTTTATCGTTCATGGCGGCGACGGATGGTTTCGCGCCACCGGAGCCTGCCTTTGCCGTCTCCATACCCGTGGAAACCTCATCCACCAGGAACGACAGATCGCGCGAGCCCGGCGCATGAAATAGCCGTAAATGAAGAGCGATAATACTCCTGTCGGCGCCGGTGCATCCGTACTTCGGTGAGAAGCGCGGCCGGCGCTCTCTCGCGGCACAGCCCCTACAAGCGCAGGCGCTTCGGAGAACAGGTCAATTCAGCCTGAAGCATCCCTGCATGCCGCTTCCGGCAATAAGGAGGAAACCGTTATGCGCGTCCAAAATTCCGCCGTCTCGTCCGGCTCGGGATCGGAACTGCCCGATCCGATAAAGGCAGGGGCGCTCGCAGCTCCGGATCCGGAAACTTCCGATGGGGCGGCCAGAGAAGCCTACGAACGCGGAGGCGATGCCGGCATGCGTGAAACGGAAGACGGCGAAAACCCTTATCCCGAAGGAAGCATACTCGCCAAAGCCTTTGAGCACGGCTATCTCGATGGGCAAAAGGCACGGCGCTAAAGCAGCGCCCTACCGGGACGACCGGCCTGCGATCACCGGCCCGGCGAAATAGTTTGCCACGCTCGCAAGCCGACTCATAAACAACGGTTTTCGAGGATCTAAGTGGCGCACCCGACAGGAGACGCCCCACAGCCTAACAAGAGGCCTCCTAAAGGCTTGAAAACAAACCCATCTCGCCCTGACCTAAGCAAAGCGATGTGGCGCAATGTGAAGGAGAGGAGGGTGATTGGCAAGTGCGCCTGTAGAATTAAGTGAAAACCATGTTTGGGAGGCGCTAAAGACAGCTATTTGTGGGATATGACGACATAAATGCTCTCTACTGCGAGGGATTGCCCTCTAGTCCCGCAAAATTGCCCATCATAGAAAACTTGCGAGTCTCCTAGATTTGATATGTGGCACTGATAGCTGACTGTAAAATCGTCGGCTGGGGCTCCTGTTAGGCGGACTGCAAAACCTTCCAGCCGTCTTGATTGCCCTCTGGTTCCGCAGAACTGGCCCGCCGAATACCAGTTTGTATCTCCAATGTTTTGAAGATGGCACATATATTGAAGGGAGAGATTGGGAACGTCGGTGAGGCTATCGATCTGCATGCCTTCCATGCGCAAGCCCCGTCCCTTTGTTCCTACCCAACTTCCATCGACTCCTGTCATGTCACCAATATTTTGCACATGAACTAAGACATGAAATCTGGGCTTGAATCCCGAGCTGTTCCAGGCGGGTACATCTATCACCGTGGGTGGGAGCGGTATATCTACGTATATAGGCTGATAGTTCTTTGCCGAAATGGTCAGCGAAAATTCTTTGCCTGCTACTCTATCAACCTCAATCGGTATTGTCGCGTTTGCTGCTATGTAGTGGGGAAACTGGGTGCTCGTTCTGTTGATGCCAGAAACAGGCGTAAACACAAGGGAGGTGCCACCCATGCTGGGCGGCGGTGCCCAATGTAAGCTGAGTGAAATATGTTGGTCTGATTGACGCTCGACATATGCCGTAAGTCCGATGACCCCCTGCTGCTCAATCTTCTTGCATTGAATATACGCGTTTCGTGCGCCGTCGCTGACAGTGGAGGCGACATATTTTTCCGAGCTATCTTGCGAATAATTGAATGAATACTTCTCGAACTCTTTCTGGCGGTGCTGGGAGAAATCAGCATAATTTCCATAACCATTTAATGGGACCCCATCAATAATAACGCTGCCGCCGGAGTCAAAGGACCGTTTAGCTTCATCGAAGTTTTCTTTTGTTATCAATTGTAGGTAGGAAAGCTTTAACTGCTCATTCGACTCCCACGAGACGTTGTTCGGGGTCAGGAGTACCGAGCAATCACTAGCGGAGGCGCTCGCAACGCCTAAAATAAAAAACACTAATAATAGGCACCCTCTCATTTCCTTGATTCCCATTGCTAGAAATTCTTGTTAAAGTCAAAGAAGGATATGAAGTGATGATGGTTATGACTATGGGATGGTCGAGTTGGTGATAGTAATAGGTGGGTGATCACAAAAGAAGTTGGTATAATTGCGTAATTGCATCAATATATCATTTTTGGTAATCTTATTTCAGAAGATTTAAGTTTTAGTAATGTTATAGCGTTCCGTTTCTCGGGTTGGCTTTTAAACACAGGGTATATTCGAGTACATTCAGTCAAGCCCATCGCTATCACATGCCAATTGACAACATTGTTTATGCGGTAGCCAGCGAATGCCGCAACGAGAGCCGAAATGCTCACAACCCACCGTAGGAACGGATAGTAGCCATAAGGGAAGGGTAGCGCGGCCAATAGGAGAAGGCCCGCAGGGATGAGGAAATATTTGCGTGTTGACCAACTCAAGTATGCCTCCATGGCGCGAGAATGTTCATACTGCAGTAGCGCTCAGGTCTCGGGGTGATGTTGCATCGGAAAAGCGTAACCGCCCGATTGGCAC
>UBYA01000030.1 GCA_900469615.1 Hyphomicrobiales bacterium
TCTCCCCGCAGGCGGGGAGAAGGGACGACAGCGTGATACGGTGGGTGGACGGTTAATTTGAGGCAGGGAGACTCCGCCTCCCCGCAAGCGGGGAGAGGGTTGGGGTGAGGGGCCATGCACAGCGATGCCGCGCTCACTTAGCCAGCAGTGCCCAAAGGAAAGATCAATGCAGCTCCCAAACGGAATTCGCCATCTGCCCGGCTACCTTGATCGCCCCGCCCAGGAAGCGCTGGTCGAGGCGATCCGCGCCGTCGTGGCCGACGCGCCGCTCTTCACGCCGGTCATGCCGGGCACCGGCAAGGAAATGTCGGTGCGCATGACCAATTGCGGTTCGCTCGGTTGGGTGACGGACAAGCAGCGCGGCTATCGCTACCAGCCGACGCATCCTGTCACCGGCCGCCCCTGGCCGGCCATACCGTCGCAGCTGCTGGATTTCTGGCGGGACGTGGCTGGCTATGAAAAGCCGCCCGAAGCCTGCCTCGTCAATTTCTACAGCGACGACGCGCGCATGGGCCTGCATCAGGATCGCGATGAGCAGGATCTCAAGGCGCCCGTGCTGTCGGTCTCGCTCGGCAATACCTGCCTCTTTCGGGTCGGCGGTCTCAGCCGAAAGGACCGCACGCTGTCCTTCAAGCTTGCGAGCGGCGATATCGTCGTTCTCGGCGGCGAGGGGAGGCTGTGCTTCCACGGCGTCGACCGGATCTATCCGGCCACATCGACCTTGCTGAAGAGCGGCGGGCGGATCAACCTCACCCTTCGGCGCGTGCAGCCCTGATTCTCAGAGCTTCCTCAGCGCCACCTGTTCGATCAGGTGGTTCTTGCCCTTTTGCAGGATGAGGTCGGCGCGCGGCCGCGTCGGCAGGATGTTCTGGCGCAGGTTCTTCAGGTTGATGTTCTTCCAGAGCCCCTCGGCGATCGCCAGCGCCTCTTCCTCGCTGATCGAGGCATAGCGGTGGAAGAAGGAGTTGGGGTCGCGGAAGGCGGTCTCGCGCAGCCGCATGAAGCGGGCGACATACCAGTTATGGATGAGCGGTTCGTCCGCATCGATATAGATCGAGAAATCGAAGAAATCCGAGACCATCGGCACGATCTTGCCGTCGGCCGGCAGATGCCGCGACTGCAGCACGTTGATGCCTTCGAAGATCAGGATGTCCGGCCGGTCGACCGTCTTGAACTCGTTCGGCAGCACGTCATAGACGAGGTGCGAATAGGAAGGCGCCTGCACGTTCGGCTGCCCGGCCTTGATCGCCGAGAGAAAGCGCAGTAACGCCGCCGTATCGTAGCTTTCCGGAAAGCCCTTGCGCTGCATCAGGTTTCGGCGCTGCAATTCGGCGTTCGGGTAGAGAAAGCCGTCCGTGGTGACGAGGTCGACCTTCGGGCTCGACGGCCAGCGGCGCAGCAATTCCTTCAGGATGCGGGCCGTGGTGGATTTGCCGACGGCCACCGAGCCGGCAATGCCGATGACGAAGGGCGTCTTGGCGACGTTGGAAAGGCTCAGGAAGCGGTTGCGCTGCTCGAACAGGATCTGCGAGGATTCCACATGCGAGGACAGAAGACGCGACAGCGACAGATAGATGCGCCGGACCTCGTTCAGATCGATCGGGTCGCCCATCGAGCGCAACCGCGTCACTTCGTCTGATGTCAGCGTCAACGGCGTGTCGGCGCGGAATTTCGCCCATTCTTCCGAGGAGAAGAAATAATAGGGCGAATAGGCTTTCGCCTCAAAAATATCGAGTGTTTCAGGCGCGGGCGGGGTCTTGGTCGCTATCGTCATCGCGTTCTTACCGGCTGGCCTTCTCTTGAAGGCCGGATTGGGCGGTGCGCCTTTCGAGCTCACCCATGACATTCTGCAACGGAATGCCGGCAATCTTCAATACGACCAAAAGATGATATAGCAGATCGGCGGCCTCATAGGTGAGGTTGTCGCGATCGTTTGCAACCGCGGCCATGACGGCCTCGATCGCTTCCTCGCCCAGTTTCTTGGCCGCTTTCGGCTGGCCGGCGGCAAAAAGCTTGGCGGTCCAGGATTCCTCCGGCGAAGCCTTGGAGCGCTCCTCGACGATTCGTTCGAGGTCGGAAAGGGTAAATCCGCTCATCGGTATGCTGCCTCCTAATCCAGCCGCATCGGAATGCCGCGCTCTGCCATGTAGCGCTTCGCTTCGCCCACCGAATAGGTGCCGAAGTGGAAGATCGAGGCCGCAAGCACGGCGGTCGCATGACCGTCCTTGACGCCGGCAACGAGGTCGTCGAGATCGCCGACGCCGCCGGAGGCGATGACCGGAACGCGCACCGCATCGGCAATCGCCCGCGTCAGCTCCAGATCGTAGCCGACCTTGGTGCCGTCGCGGTCCATGGAGGTGACGAGCAGTTCGCCGGCGCCGCGCTTGACCATCTTGCGGGCAAAATCGACGGCGTCGATGCCGGTCGCGTTGCGGCCGCCATGGGTGTAGATTTCCCAGGCGCTCATATTGTCGCCGCCGAGCGCTTCCGTGCGCCGCCGCTTGGCGTCGATGGAAACGACGATGCACTGGTTGCCGAACTTGTCGGCTGCCTCGGCCACGAAATCGGGATTGTTGACTGCCGCCGAGTTGATCGAAACCTTGTCTGCCCCGCAGAGCAGCAGCTTGCGGATATCGGCGATGGTACGTACGCCGCCGCCGACGGTGACAGGCATGAAGCACTGCTCGGCGGTGCGCGCCACTACGTCGAAGATGGTATCGCGATTGTCCGAGGAGGCGGTAATGTCGAGGAAGCAGAGTTCGTCGGCACCAGCGGCGTCATAGGCCTTGGCGGCTTCGACCGGATCGCCGGCATCGACGAGATTGACGAAGTTGACGCCCTTGACGACGCGGCCGTCCTTGACGTCGAGGCAGGGGATGACGCGGGCTTTCAGGGTCATTGCGCTGCCTCCTTGGCCTGCTTGATCAGGGCCAGAGCTTCCTTCGGGTCGATCCGGCCATCATAAAGCGCGCGGCCGGAGATCGCACCTTCCAGTTTGCGGGCATCCGGCTGGACCATGCGGCGGATATCGTCGAGCGAGGCAAGGCCGCCGGAAGCGATGACCGGAATGGAAACGGCATCGGCCAGTTCCAGCGTCGAGTCCCAGTTGATGCCTGTGAGAATGCCGTCCCGGTCGATATCGGTATAGATGATGGCGGCGACGCCGGCGCCCTCGAATTTCTGGGCGAGTTCGATGACGCCGAGTTCGGAAGCCTCGGCCCAGCCCTCGACCGCGACCTTGCCGCCCTTGGCATCGATGCCGACGGCGATATGGCCCGGAAACTTCCTGCAGGCTTCGACGACGAGTGCCGGATCGCGCACGGCCACCGTGCCGAGGATGACGCGCGCAAGCCCGCGCGACAGCCAGTTTTCGATATGATCGAGCGTGCGGATGCCACCGCCGAGCTGTACCGGATTTTTCGTCGCCTTGAGAATGGCGTCGACGGCGGCGCCGTTGACGGTCTCGCCGGCAAAGGCGCCGTTGAGATCGACCACATGCAGCCACTCGAAGCCCTGGTCTTCAAAGGCCTTCGCCTGTGCGGCGGGGTCGGGGTTGTAAACGGTCGCCTGCTCCATGTCGCCGAGCTTGAGGCGCACGCATTGGCCGTCTTTCAGGTCGATAGCGGGGAAGAGAATCATGATTTCTGTCCTTGGAGCGCGAGCCTTACGGCTTCCAGCGCAGGAAATTGGCGATCAGGGCGAGACCGAGCTTCTGGCTCTTTTCCGGGTGGAACTGCGCGCCGGCGATATTGTCGCGGCCGACGAAGGCGGTCATCGGCCCACCATAGTTCGTCGTCGCGATGACATCATCGCTGTGGTCGGCCGCCAGATGATAGGAATGGACGAAATAGGCGTGCAGGCCGTCCGGCCCGGTCGCGATCCCGTCGAACAGGGCATGCGGGTGGCGCAGATCCAGCGTATTCCAGCCGATCTGCGGGATTTTCAGGCTGGGGTCGCTCGGCGTCATTTCCTTGACGTCGCCCTTGATCCAGCCGAAGCCCTGCGTGATCGTCTTTTCCAGACCGCGCGACGACATCAGCTGCATGCCGACGCAGATGCCGAGGAAAGGGCGGCCCTTGTGTTCCACGACATCGACGATTGCTTCCGACATGCCGGGCACGGCATCGAGGCCGCGACGGCAGTCCGCATAGGCGCCGACGCCGGGAAGCACGATGCGGTCCGCGCTGGCCACGCGCTCGGCATCATCGGTCAGGTCGATCTCCGCGTCGATGCCGGCTTCGCGAGCGGCGCGCTCGAAAGCCTTGGTGGCCGAGCGCAGATTGCCTGAACCATAGTCGATAATCGCGACGCGCATGGTCAGCGTCCTCCATCATAGCCGGGAAGGCCGAAGCTCGGGCCTGGGCGGCCGGTATTCTTACTGGTGGCAGAGATATCCCAATTTTTCGGATGGATATCCGGATTTGGTTCCTGCTCCAGCTGGGAAAAGTGGATTTCCTCCGCCGTCGCCAGATCGTGCGCCGAGACGAGATTGCGTACGTTCCAGCCGCGCCCGACAAGGCGATCGCCGAGCGTATGCGGGCCTTCGAGGGCGGCGAGAACATGCACCCCGAGCAGCAGTGCCGCGCCGGCGGCAAGGAAGCCCGGCTGGCGCATCAGCTCCAGCGCAATGCCCTGCAGCAGAAAGGCAGCAATCGCATGCAGCCAAAGCCGATGGAAAAGCATCCAGACCGTCGGAAACAGGAACGCCTTCCATGAAAAACCGTCACGGATGAACCGCGTCCCGTCGCGATACCGATCCGATGTTTCGGATCGGTTCGGCGCTCCGGGCGGAGTCAAAATCAGATAGCTTGCCATTCTTCACTTCCCCAGGTTGGGGCTTAGAGCATGATGCCGAAAAGTGTACGCGGTTTTCGGACAGCATCATGCTCTATTTCTTTGATTTTAAAGCCGGATGACTTTCGGNNCCGAAAGTCATCCGGCTTTAGGCGAGCGTGCCTTTGGTCGAGGGCACCCGTCCTGCCTGCCGCGGATCGATCTCGGTTGCGGTGCGCAGCGCACGCGCAACGGCCTTGAAGCATGTCTCGGCTATATGGTGATTGTTGGCGCCATAATGGTTGAGGATATGCAGCGTGATGCCGGCGTTTTGCGCCAGCGCCTGGAAGAATTCGCGCACCAGTTCGGTATCGAAGGTGCCGATCTTCGGGGCGCTGAACGAAACGTTCCAGACGAGGAACGGCCGGCCGGAAAGATCGACGGCCGCCTTGGTCATCGTCTCGTCCATGGCAAGGTCGATGGAGGCGTAGCGGGTGATGCCGCGCCGGTCGCCCAGCGCCTTGGCAATCGCCTGGCCGATCGCGATTCCGGTATCCTCGACGGCATGATGATCGTCGACATGCAGGTCGCCCTTGGTGTCGATCTCCATGTCGATCAGCGAATGTCGCGACAGTTGTTCCAGCATATGGTCGAAGAAGCCGACCCCCGTCGAAATCGTCGATTTGCCGCTGCCGTCGATATTGACGGAAACGGAGACCGAGGTCTCGTTGGTCTTGCGGGAAACGCTTGCCGTGCGGCTCGCTGCGGTCTCTGCCATGGGCTGCTCCATCGGAATGACGGCCGTTCCTTATCAGGCGCATCGGGAAATATCCAGAAGTTACGCGCGGGCCTGGCGCGTTTAGCCGGCTTGCCGCCATCATTCGGCCGTGACTGCCATTTGCAATCGCGCAAACCCCTCTTACATAGGGTGCTGACGGGGCCGATGCGCGGCCCGGCAGAACGCCCGCCGGAACGGGGGCAAACAGGTGTTAAATGACGACAATCGTGACTATTCGCAAAAACGGCAAGGTCGTGATGGCTGGTGATGGCCAGGTGAGCCTTGGCCAGACGGTAATGAAGGGCAATGCGCGCAAGGTTCGCCGCATCGGCAAGGGCGATGTCATCGCCGGTTTCGCCGGCGCGACCGCCGATGCCTTCACCCTGCTCGAGCGCCTTGAAAAGAAGCTCGAACAATATCCCGGCCAGTTGATGCGCGCCGCCGTCGAGCTCGCCAAGGATTGGCGCACCGACAAATATCTGCGCAACCTCGAAGCCATGATGCTGGTTGCCGACAAAAACGTAACGCTCGCGATCACCGGCAACGGCGATGTGCTCGAGCCCGAACATGGCGCCATGGCGATCGGCTCCGGCGGCAATTTCGCGCTCGCCGCCGCGCGTGCGCTGATGGACAGCGACAAATCCGCCGAGGATGTCGCCCGCCGCGCCCTCGATATCGCTGCCGACATCTGCGTTTACACCAATCATAACGTGATCGTCGAAACGCTGGATGCCGAAGCCTGAGACGGTTCCTCTCTTGATAGTTTCTAGCCCTGACAGGGAACACGCGAAATGACCACTTTTTCCCCCCGCGAGATCGTTTCCGAACTCGACCGCTATATTGTCGGCCAGCATGAGGCCAAGCGCGCCGTGGCGATTGCGTTGCGCAACCGCTGGCGCCGGCAGCAGCTCGAACCCGAGCTGCGCGACGAAGTCATGCCCAAGAATATCCTGATGATCGGGCCGACCGGCGTCGGCAAGACGGAAATCTCCCGCCGCCTCGCCAAGCTTGCCGGTGCGCCCTTCATCAAGGTCGAAGCCACGAAGTTCACCGAAGTCGGCTATGTCGGCCGCGACGTCGAGCAGATCATCCGCGATCTCGTCGAAGTCGGCATCGGCCTGGTGCGCGAAAAGAAGCGCGCCGAGGTGCAGGCCAAGGCGCATATGAGCGCCGAAGAGCGTGTGCTCGATGCGCTGGTCGGCGCCACGGCGTCGCCGGCAACGCGCGACAGCTTCCGCAAGAAGCTGCGCGACGGCCAGCTCGACGACAAGGAAATCGACATCGAAGTGGCCGATACCGGCTCCGGCATGCCCGGCGGTTTCGAAATCCCCGGTATGCCCGGCGCCAATATCGGCGTGCTCAACCTCTCCGAAATGTTCGGCAAGGCCATGGGCGGCCGTACGAAGAAGGTGCGCACGACGGTCAAGGATTCCTACAAGGAGCTGATCCGCGACGAATCCGACAAGCTGATCGACAATGAGGCGATCCAGCGCGAAGCCGTGCGCTCGGCTGAAAATGACGGCATCGTCTTCCTCGACGAGATCGACAAGATCGCGGCCCGCGATGGCGGCGTCGGCGCCGGTGTTTCCCGTGAAGGCGTCCAGCGCGACCTACTGCCGCTTGTCGAAGGCACGACGGTTTCGACGAAGTATGGCCCGGTCAAGACCGACCATATCCTCTTCATCGCCTCCGGCGCCTTCCATGTCGCCAAGCCTTCGGATCTGCTGCCGGAACTGCAGGGCCGCCTGCCGATCCGCGTCGAGCTCCGTCCGCTGACCAAGGAAGATTTCCGCCGCATCCTCACCGAGCCGCAGGCAAGCCTCATCCGCCAGTACAAGGCGCTGATGGAAACGGAAGACCTGAAGCTCGACTTCACCGACGACGCCATCGACGCTCTTGCCGATGTCGCCGTGCATCTGAACTCCACCGTCGAGAATATCGGCGCCCGCCGCTTGCAGACGGTCATGGAGCGGGTGCTCGACGAGATTTCCTACAACGCGTCGGATCGTGCCGGCGTATCGGTGACCATCGATGCCGCCTATGTCCGAGAGCATGTCGGCGACCTCGCAAGCAATACCGACCTGTCCCGCTTCATCCTGTAGCGGACCGGCAAAGACGGTTCAAAACAGTAAACACTCGACAGCGGGCCGTTAACTTTTTAGTTAGGGGCCCGTTTCTTTGTGTCGGATGGCTTTATTCGGCCAAGATTATCCGTCAGGCAGCCGCACGGAAACATCGGTTGAAACTTCGACAGGACAGCCATCTTGCGACGTATGCTGATCATTGCTCTTCTGGCCGTTGCCAGCCTTTCCTGGATCCCCGCCCATGCGGATGCTGCAACGACGGTGCCTCCGGGCAACCGCAATGCCGAGCAGCCGCCGGTTCCCGGCGCCTCCGTTCGCCGCACGCGCGGCACCAACTCCACCTTCGAGCGCAAATACCAGAAGGTCCGCGAGTTGCTGGCGACGGATACCAGGCTGATGTCGAAGATCAAATCGACGGCGCGGGCCTACGGTATCGACCCCATTCACATCATCGGCGCGCTCGTCGGCGAGCATACCTACAACGTCGATGCCTATGACGGCCTGCAATCCTACTACGTCAAGGCCGCATCCTATGCCGGCCAGAACTTCCGTTTTGCCTATGACGGCGAAAACGTCGACGATTTCGTCGCCCGGCCGCAATTCGACGCGTGCAAGAGCAAGAAGGATTCCTACAGTCTCTGGATCTGCCGCGAGGATGTCTGGGAAGACGATTTTCGCGGCAAGACGGTCGGCGGCAAATCCTATCCGGACAATCGTTTCAGCGCGGTCTTCTTCCAGCCCTTCTATGCCGGCCAGACCTTCGGTCTCGGGCAGGTCAATCCGCTGACGGCGCTGGAACTCTCCGATCTCGTCAGCCGCACCTCGGGCATTGCGAAGCTGGATGAGAAGGATGCCGGCGGCGTCTACAAGGCGATCATGGATCCCGACCTGTCGCTGGCTTTTGTGGCGGCCTCGATCCGCAAGTCGATCGACGACTATCGCTCGATTGCCGGCATGGATATTTCGGGCAATCCCGGCATCACCGCGACGCTCTACAATCTCGGCAACTCCCGCAAGCGCGCCGCCGCCTTGGCCGCCAGGAACCGCGGCTCCTCGCAGCCGGTCTGGCCCGAAGAGAATTACTACGGCTGGCTCATCAACGATAAGCTGAGCGACCTCAAGTCGCTGCTTTAGGCATCGGACGCGACGTTTTATCGCCTGGATTTTGCCGGTGGCGTTCACCATATCGGATGGGTGCGCCGCTTCGGCCGCATGAATGGAGCAAAGCCCGGTCTTCGAGGAGAATTGATCCGATGGACATGCTACCGGAAGCCTTCTCCCCGCCGGCGCCGATCCCGCGCACCATCCCCCCGTCGCGCTGGACGATCATCAAGACCATCCTGCGCAATCCGCTCGAACTCTGGGGCGAGCCTTCCTATACGCTGCCCTGGATCAAGGCGAAGTTCTTCAGCGAGCAGACGCTGATCGTCAACGATCCCGGTCTGATCAAGCATGTTCTGGTCGATAATGCCGCCAATTACCGCATGGCCGATATCCGCCAGCTCGTGCTGCGGCCGATTCTGCGTGACGGTCTGCTGACGGCGGAGGGGCCGGTCTGGAAGCGTTCGCGCAAGGCGGTGGCACCGGTATTCACGCCGCGCCATGCCCAGGGCTTTGCCGGCCAGATGCTGAGCCAGAGCCTTGAATACCTGCAGAAATACGAGGATATCGGCAGCGAAGGCGCGGTGTTCGATCTCGCCGTGGACATGACCGAAATGACCTTCGCCATTCTGGCGGAAACGTTGTTTTCAGGCGAAATCGTCACGGAAGGCGAGCATTTCGCCGACGATGTCAACGAGCTGCTGCATCGCATGGGCCGGGTCGACCCGATGGATCTCCTGCGCGCGCCTGGATGGGTGCCGCGCATCACCCGCATCGGCGGCCGGCGCATGCTCGACAAGTTCCGCGGCATCGTCCGCAACACCATGGACCTGCGTCTGGAAAAGATGCGCAGCGACCGCGCCAGCGCGCCGGACGACTTCCTGACGCTGCTTCTGGAAAAGGCCGGCCCCGACGGCCTGACGATGGAGGAGATCGAGGACAATATCCTCACCTTCATCGGCGCCGGCCATGAGACGACCGCCCGCGCACTGGCCTGGACGCTCTATTGCGTGGCCAACAGCCCGCACATCCGTCAGGCCATGGAAGAGGAAATAGACAGGGTGCTTGCGACCGATGCCGAACCGGTCGCCTGGCTCGACCTGATGCCGCATGTCCGTGCCGCCTTCGAGGAGGCTATGCGCCTCTACCCGCCGGCGCCGTCGATCAATCGCGCCGCGATCGCCGACGACGAATGGACGAGCGCCAAGGGCGAGCGCGTGACCATCCCGAAGGACATTACCGTCCTCATCATGCCGTGGACGCTGCACCGCCACGAGCTCTACTGGGAAAAGCCGCGCGCCTTCATGCCGGAACGCTTTCTTCCGGAGAACCGCGGCAAGATCAATCGCTTCCAGTACCTGCCCTTCGGCGCCGGCCCGCGCGTCTGCATCGGCGCCACTTTCGCGCTTCAGGAAGCGGTCATCGCCCTTGCCGTGATGATGCGCCGCTTCCGCTTCGACCCGACCGAAGAGACCGATCCCTGGCCGGTGCAGAAGCTGACGACCCAGCCGCGCGGCGGATTGCCGATGCGGGTGACACGACGGTAAGACTGTTTTTGCCGCTTGCCAGCTAGCGGCCCGGCCCGGAAGGGTGCAATAACGGCATCGCAGTGCATTCAAGGGCTGGATATTGTCGTGACCTCTCATTTCCTGCTCGGCATCGATACGGGTGGAACCTATACCGATGCCGTTCTCTTCCATGAAACCGATGGCGTGATCGCCAAGGCGAAATCGCTGACCACGCGGCATGATCTCGCCGTCGGCATTGCCGGCGCCGTCGATGCCGTCATCGCCAAGACCAAAATTCCCGTCTCGGCGATCGGTCTGGTATCGCTGTCGACCACGCTCGCAACCAACGCGCTGGTGGAAGGGCAGGGCGGCCGCGCCGGGTTGATCATGATCGGCTTCGGCCCGGACGATCTCAAGCGCGACGGCCTTGCCGAAGCGCTCGGATCCGATCCCGTGCTCTATCTCCCCGGCGGCCACAATGTTCACGGCACCGAAAATCCGCTCGATCTGACGGCATTGCGCGACGCGTTGCCGGATCTGGCGAAATCGGTCTCCTCTTTTGCCGTTGCCGGCTATTTTGCCGTGCGGAATCCCGCTCATGAAATCCGGGTGCGCGATTGTATTCGCGAGCTCTCGCATCTGCCCGTCACCTGCAGCCACGAACTCTCCTCCAAGCTCGGCGGCCCGCGCCGCGCCTTGACGACACTGCTCAATGCCCGCCTCGTCTCGATGATCGACCGTCTCGTCGGCGCCTGCGAAGGATTTTTGACGACGCGCGGCATCTCGGCGCCGATGATGGTGGTGCGCGGCGACGGCGCGCTCATTTCCGCCGCCGAGGCCAGGCTTCGGCCGATCGAGACCATTCTGTCGGGTCCCGCCGCAAGTCTTGTCGGCGCGCGCTATCTTACCGGTCTCGACGCAGCCGTGGTTTCCGATATCGGCGGCACCACCACCGACGTTGCCGTCATGGAGGATGGCCGGCCGCGGCTCGATGCCGATGGCGCGGTGGTCGGGGGCTATCGCACCATGGTCGAGGCCGTCGCCATGCGCACCTATGGCCTCGGCGGCGATTCCGAGGTGAAGATCAACGATCGCGGCCTCATCGCCGCCTTCGAACTCGGCCCGCGCCGTCTGCTCCCGCTGAGCCTCGCCGCCCACATGCATGGCGAAGCGGTACTCGATGTCTTGGAACAGCAGTTGCGGGCGCCGCATCTGGGCCGCAATGCCGGCCGCTTTGCGCTGCGTACCGGTGTGCCGGATCATCTGGCGAGCGGTCTCACCGCGCCGGAGCAGGCGCTGTTCGACAGGATTGGCACCGTTCCTGCGGCGCTCGACAAGCTTCTGACGATGACGTCGCAGAAGGCGACGCTGGACCGGCTTGTCGCGCGGGGCCTCGTGCATCTGAGCGGCCTGACGCCTTCGGATGCCATGCATGTGCTCAGCCGGCAGAGTCAGTGGAACGAGCCGGCGGCCCGCCTCGGACTGGCCCTGGCGATGCGGCTGAAGGATGGCTCCGGCCGCGCCATCGCCGCATCCGTCGAGGAGCTCGCGCAAAAAATCGTCGATCGCCTGACCCGACAGTCGGCCGACGTCATTCTTGCCGCCTGCCTCGCCGAGGATGGCGTTGCCGATCTCGATCCGGCCAGATCGATCTCCATCGACCGTGCGCTACGCCGTGCGCCGGGGATCGCCCGTTTCGCCGTTTCGCTCGATCGCCCGCTTGTCGGGCTCGGCGCTTCCGCCCCGGTCTACTATCCCGCGATTGCGGAGATGCTGGCGATCGAAAGCGCCATTCCCGCCGATTCTGATGTCGCCAATGCCGTCGGCGCCGTGGTCGGGCAGGTGCGGGCCAGTGCCGTTGTCTTCGTCACCATGCCGGAGGATGGCATCTACGTCCTGAACGGCGCCGGCGAGAGCCTGCGCTTTACCGACGAGAACCGGAGCTTTGCCGATGCCCGTTCGCGCGCCGTCGAGGCCGCGATGGCGCAGGCACGGTTGAATGGCGCGGTCGACCTCGTCGTGGCGATGGACGAACAGGTGGATGCGCCGGAGGTCGAGGGCAATCGCAAGCTGATCGAGGCGCGGTTCATAGCCACCGCCAGCGGCCGTCCGCGCATCGCGGCGGATTGACTGTTTCCAGAGAGGCATAAATCTTTCGAATTATTTCCAAATTGACGGAAGGCGAAACAATCAACAAAGTGGCAGCATATGAAAATTGAGCCGTAACACGGCCTTGAGGAGTATTTGGCATGAGCCGCATTGAGAAAAACGGGCTTCAGATCGAACCGGTACTGTATGATTTCCTCGTCAAGGAGGCCCTTCCGGGTTCGGGCGTGGATCCGGATGCCTTCTTTGCCGGCCTCTCCGAAATCGTTCACGATCTTGCGCCCCGGAATCGCGAGCTGCTCGCCAAGCGCGACCGCATGCAGGCATCGCTCGACGACTGGTATCGCAAGAACGGCGCCCCCGTCGATCTCGCCGCCTATGAGGCTTTCCTCCGCGATATCGGCTATATCGTGCCCGAAGGCCCGGCCTTTACGATTTCGACGGCCAATGTCGATCCCGAAATATCGGAGATTGCCGGCCCGCAGCTCGTCGTTCCCGTCATGAATGCCCGCTATGCCCTGAACGCGGCCAATGCCCGCTGGGGATCGCTTTATGACGCCCTTTACGGCACCGATGCCATTCCCGAGACCGACGGTGCCGAAAAGGGCAAGGGATATAACCCCAAGCGCGGCGAAAAGGTCATTGCCTGGGTCCGCGACTTTCTCGATTCCACGGTGCCGCTCAATGGTGCGAGCTGGAAGGATGTTACCGGCCTTGCGGTGAAGGATGGCGCTCTGGCGATTGCCATCAGGGGCGGTGCTGCGAAACTGGCGGATGGCAGCCATTTCGCCGGTTATCTCGGCGATGCGGCAGCGCCGGCGCATATCCTGCTGAAGCAGAACGGCATCCATATCGAAATCGTCATCGACGCCACCACCGCCATCGGCAAGACCGACCCGGCCGGTATTTCCGACGTCCGCCTGGAATCGGCGATCACGACGATCATGGATTGCGAGGATTCGATCGCGGCCGTCGATGCCGAGGACAAGGCGGAAGTCTACCGCAACTGGCTCGGCCTGATGAAGGGCGATCTGACGGAGGAAGTCGCCAAGGGCGGCAAGACCTTCACGCGCCGGCTCAATCCGGATGTCGCCTATACCGCGCCGGATGGCGGCACCTTCGACCTGCACTGCCGCTCGCTGATGCTGGTGCGCAATGTCGGCCACCTCATGACCAATCCAGCCATTCTAGATCGGGACGGCAACGAGGTGCCGGAGGGCATCATGGATGCCGCCATCACCGGCCTGATCGCGCTCTACGATATCGGTCCGAACGGCCGCCGCAAGAACTCGCGCACCGGCTCCATGTATGTCGTCAAGCCGAAGATGCATGGTCCCGAGGAAGTCGCCTTCGCGGTCGATATCTTCGCGCGCGTCGAAGACCTTCTCGGGATGGCGCGCAACACCATGAAGATGGGCATCATGGACGAGGAGCGCCGCACCACCGTCAACCTCAAGGAAGCCATCCGCGCCGCCCGCGAGCGCGTCGTTTTCATCAATACCGGCTTCCTCGATCGCACCGGCGACGAGATCCATACCTCGATGGAAGCCGGCCCGATGATCCGCAAGGGCGACATGAAGCAGGCGGCCTGGATCGGCGCCTACGAGAACTGGAACGTCGATATCGGCCTTGAATGCGGTCTCTCCGGCCATGCCCAGATCGGCAAGGGCATGTGGGCCATGCCGGACCTGATGGCGGCCATGCTCGAACAGAAGATCGCCCACCCGAAGGCCGGCGCCAATACCGCCTGGGTGCCGTCTCCGACGGCCGCGACGCTGCATGCCACCCATTATCACCGCGTCAACGTTGCCGACGTGCAGAAGAGCCTGAAGAGCCGTGGCCGTGCCAGGCTCTCCGATATCCTCTCCGTGCCGGTCGCCTCCCGGCCGAACTGGACGCCTGAGGAAATCCAGCGCGAGATCGACAACAACAGCCAGGGCATTCTCGGCTATGTCGTGCGCTGGGTGGATCAGGGCGTCGGCTGCTCCAAGGTGCCGGATATCAACAATGTCGGCCTCATGGAAGATCGCGCCACCCTGCGCATCTCCGCGCAGCATATGGCGAACTGGCTGCACCACAAGGTCATCACCGAAGCGCAGATTATCGAGACGATGAAGCGTATGGCGGCCGTGGTCGATCGGCAGAATGCCGATGATCCCAACTACATCGCCATGTCAGGCAATTTCGACGGTTCGATCGCCTTCCAGGCCGCCCTCGATCTCGTCCTCAAGGGGCGTGAGCAGCCGAACGGCTATACCGAACCGGTCCTGCATCGCCGCCGCATCGAGCTGAAGGCAAGGCAGGCGGGGTAAATCTTCGCTTGCGGCATTTTGCGCCGAAGAGGCGATGCTTGGCAAAGCTCCCTCTCCCCGAGGGGAGAGGGCAGGGTGAGGGGAGCCACCGCCAGCACGCAATATTCCAGTTAAGTATTATCTCTTTGCTGCGCCTCCCCCTCATCCGCCCTTCGGGCATCTTCTCCCCGAGGGGAGAAGGGGGACAGTGTCCAGCCTCAAGAACAAAAAGGCCGCCGGATCGATATCCGGCGGCCTTTTTGTTCAATTCAAGTAGCCAGCGATTACTGGATCACGATGACCTTGGTGCTGCGGCCCGGAAGAACGCGGCTGTAGAGATCGATCACGTCCTGATTGATCAGGCGGATGCAGCCCGAGGAGGCAGCGGTGCCGATCGAAGCCCATTCCGGCGTGCCGTGCAGGCGGAACAGCGTGTCCTGGCCCTTTTCGTTGTAGAGATACATGGCGCGCGCGCCGAGCGGGTTGGAAAGGCCCGGGTTCATGCCGCCATCGACATACTTGGCGATTTCCGGACGGCGGACAGCCATTTCCTTCGGGGGATGCCAATTCGGCCATTCCTGCTTCCAGGCGACATAGGCGGTGCCGGACCAGGAGAAGCCCTGCTTGCCGACGCCGATGCCGTAGCGCATCGCTTCGCCATTGCCGAGGATGTAATAAAGATGACGCTCGCGCGTGTTGACGATGATCGTGCCTTCGGCCTCGTCCGTCTTGTATTCGACGATCTGACGGCGGAACTGCGGCTTCACCTTCTGGATCGGGATCGCCGGCAGCTGAAAGCCGTTGTCGCTGGTCACACCGTAGTCGCCATCGAAAGTCTTGATGGTCTCGGTGGCCGAATTTGCGGTTGCGGCCGGCGCTGCTGCGGCGGTGGTGGCATAGCCAGCCGATGCGAGCATTGCGACAAGGCCGAGTGCGGTCATAGCATTACGGATGCGCATGGTAGTCTCTTGAATTTCGTGGCGGGGAACTGGATGGCTATCAACCATCTTTGTCTACGGTTTATTTTCCATTAAACTTGGCTTTGCAAGCTGCTGTGGCACTACAAAAATAGCGTCAGCGCGCAAATTAGAAGGACATGGTTTTTTTGCAACAACGCTTGGCCTGTCCCCGGGACAATTCATGACGATTTTGAACGTTTACAATAACAATCCGTTAATAGACGGCAGGCAGTCGGAAAGAGCCATGCTCGTGCGCAAGGGCATGCAGTTGTTGCTGCATGAGATGCGCCATGCCGTGCTGCCGGAGCTGCCGCTTGCCAGCGGTCGTCGGGCCGATCTCGTCACTCTTTCGGAAAAGGGCGAAATCTGGATCATCGAGATCAAGACGTCGATCGAGGATTTCCGCGTCGACCGCAAATGGCCGGACTATCGCCTGCATTGCGACAGGCTGTTCTTCGCGACGCACAAGGACGTGCCGCTCGATATATTTCCGGAGGAGTGCGGGCTGTTTCTGTCCGACGGTTACGGCGCCCACATGATCCGCGAGGCGCCTGAGCATCGCCTGCCGCCCGCGACGCGCAAGTCGGTGACGCTCAATTTCTCGCGTGCCGCCGCGCAGCGCCTGCTTCTGGCAGAATGGGCGACGGGCAAGTCCTTTGCTTCCGAATAGATCAGTGAGTCTCCGGCACAATTCCGGACGGAAAACCGCTGCACACTTTTCCTGGAATTGCTCTATTTCGGCGCGCGCTTGGCCAGGATGCGCTGCAGCGTGCGGCGATGCATGTTGAGCCGGCGGGCCGTTTCGGAAACGTTGCGCTCGCACATCTCGTAGACGCGCTGGATGTGCTCCCAGCGCACGCGATCCGCCGACATCGGGTTCTCGGGCACTTCCGCCTTTTCGCCGGGCCGCTGCGTCAGCGCGGCATAGACATCGTCGGCATCGGCGGGCTTGGCGAGATAGTCGAGCGCGCCGAGTTTGACCGCAGTGACCGCCGTCGCGATGTTTCCGTAACCCGTCAGAACGACGATATGCGTGTCGTCGCGCCGCTGGCGGATCGCCTCGATCACGTCCAGCCCGTTACCGTCGCCAAGGCGAAGATCGACCACGGCATATTTCGGCGGCGTCGCCTTGGATTTGGCAACGCCTTCCGCCACCGATTCCGCCGTCTCGACGTCAAAGCCGCGCGTTTCCATCGCGCGCGCCAGCCGGCGCAGAAAGGGGCCGTCGTCATCGACGATCAGCAAGGTTGCGTCCGGGCCGATATGGGCCGCGTCTTCCTTGGCCCCGACCTGCGGGGCAACGCTTTCTTTATCCGTCATTTTATCTTCTATCCCGGCGATCATCCGCCTGCATATTCTACCGATTTTTGACGATCGCTGTTTTAAGCCGTGAAAATCATTTTGTCGAATTACTGTCGATCAACACGCGCGGCCATTCGACGCGGACGCGCGCGCCCGGCGTCTCCGGATCGCGATTGCCGAAGGAAAGCGCAGCCCCCGAGCGCTCCAGCAGCGTCTTGGCGATGAAGAGGCCGAGCCCGAGGCCGCCGGCGGTGTCGTCACGCTGGCGCGAGGTGACATAGGGTTCGCCGATCCGCGCCAGGATTTCCGGCGAATAGCCGCTGCCGTCGTCTTCGATGGTAATCGCCAGGGTATCGGCGGTATATTCCACCGTGATCGTCACCGTCTTGCGGGCGTAATCGACCGCATTTTCGATGAGATTGCCCAGCCCGTACATGATGCCGGCATTGCGGCCGAGAACCGGCTCGCCGGCACGCGGGCTCTTTTCGATCAGCTCCAGCGCGATCCCGAACTCGCGATGCGGCGCGATGATCTCTTCCATCATGGAAGAGAGCGTCAGCCGCCGCATATGGGCCTCGTCCTCGGAGGAAAGGGTCGTCAGCCGCCTGAGGATGTCGCGGCAACGCTCACTCTGGCTGCGCAGCAGCGCCACGTCCTCACGGAAACGATCGTCCTCGCGCAGTTCCCGTTCCATCTCCTTGGCAACGACGCTGATGGTCGCAAGCGGCGTGCCGAGTTCGTGTGCGGCCGCGGCGGCCAGCCCGTCGAGTTGCGACAGGTGCTTTTCCCGCTGCAGCACGAGTTCGGTCGCCGACAGCGCATCGGCAAGCTGCGAGGCTTCCATGGAGACGCGGTAGGCGTAGAAGGCGGCAAAAGCCATGGTGGAGGCGATGGAGCACCAGACCCCGAGCTGCATGACGCTGTGGACGTTGACGGCGACGCCCTGGTACCAGGGCAGTGGAAAGGGTGAGAAGGCCAGACCGGTGATGCAGATCATCGCCAGCAGGATCAGCGGCATGCTGTAGCGGATCGGCTGCGAGGCGAAGGAAATGATGACGGGCACGCAGACCAGCGCCGAAAAGGGGTTGGCAAGGCCGCCGGTGATCAGCAGCAGCCCGCAAAGCTGCAGAAGGTCGAGGCTGAGCAGGGCGAAGGCCGCCGGCGGCTCCAGCCGGTGCGTCGGCGGATAGCGCAGCGTCAGGAAGAAGTTGATCCAGGCAAGGCAGGCGATCAGCACGCAGCAGGGCAGCAGCGGCATGGGAAATTTCAGCCAGAAGGCGACGATCATCACTGTCACCATCTGGCCGCCGACCGCAAGCCAGCGCAGGCGCACCAGCGTTTGCAGCCGCAGCCGCCGGCTGGTGTGATGGCCCTCCTGTGCCTTCATTTCGGCCTCGGACAGTTTTTCCAGTCCGCGGAAGAAGCGTGCCATTGTCAGGTTCCCCTCGGCTTGGCGCGTGTCGTGGGCAATGCCCCGGCCGGGTCCTCCGGCCAGGGATGTCTCGGATAGCGCCCGCGCATGTCGGCGCGCACGTCCTTCCAGGAACCCGCCCAGAAGCCGGGCAGGTCGCGCGTCGTCTGGATCGGGCGGTGCGCCGGCGATGTCAACTCCAGCAGCAGCGGCAGCCTGCCGCCGCCGATGGCCGGATGCTGTTTCAGCCCGAACAGCTCCTGCACGCGAATGGTCAGCAGCGGCTCCTCGCCGTCATATTGTATGGGATGGCGCTGGCCGGTCGGCGCCTCGAAATGCGTCGGCGCCATGCGGGCGAGATCGCGCTGCAGCTCATGCGGCACCAGCGACAGCAGCCCATTGGAAAGCCCTCCGGCGGTGATATCCGAGAGACCGCGCGCGTCCGCCTGAAACGGCGTGAACCAGTCGTCGAGCCGCGCAAGCAGGGCCTCGTCGCTCATGTCGGGCCAGGGCTCGCCGATCGTCCTGTATAAGAAGCCGATCCTTTCGCGCAACTGCGCGGCGTCCTTCGAGAACGGCAGGACGCCGATGCCGATTTCGCGAATGCCGTCGGCCAGCGCCTTTGCCGCCTGCTCGCCGGAGGGGCGCGGCAGGGGCGTTTCCTCGAAGATGATGGCGCCCAGCCGCGTTGCCCGCCGCGCCCGCACCTGACGGCTCGCCTTGTCGAAAAAGCTCTGGTCTTCGGTGCGAATCTCGCCAGGCAGATGCTCTTCTATATCGGCGCGCGAAATCTCCGCCGCGGCCAGAATGCGCGCCTGCGCCGCACGGCCGGTCAGATCGGCAATGACAAGCATCTGTGCGCCGGCAAGCCGCTCGGTCTCGGGCAGTTCCGCGCCGCGCCCGTTGGCCATGACGAAGCGGCCGCGGCCGCCGCGCTGCAGGGCGATCCGGTCGGGAAAAGCATGCAGCAGCAGCACGCCCGCGAGCGGAGGGGTGGGAGAGGCTGGGCCGGGATTGCCGCCCGATGCCTGGGCGAGGCGTGCGGCCAGCCGGCGCGCAGCCTCGGCACGTTCGCCCTTTTCCGTCTTGAAGCGGCGCAGCCGGTCCTCCAGATCGATGCTCTGGCCGCCAAGCCCCTGTTCCGTCAGCAGCACGGCCAGCAGCGCCGCCTCGCGCGCCTGGCCGAATTCGGCCGCCGATATCACCATCGCCGCCAGCCGCGGTGGCAGGGCGAGCTCGCGCATCAGCCGGCCGCGCGCCGTCAGCCCGTTCTCCGCGTCGAGCGCTCCCAGCTGACGCAGCAAGGCTCGCGCCTCGGCAAGCGTCGTCGCCGGTGGCTGGTCGACGAAGGCAAGCGTTGCCGGGTCCTGCACGCCCCAATGCGCCAGATCGAGCGCCAGCCCGGAAAGATCGCTCGAAAGGATCTGCGGCGGCGTAAAGGCCGGAAGTGCGGCCGTCTGCCCCGGATGCCAAAGGCGAATGGCGACGCCCGGCTCGGTTCGCCCGGCACGGCCGGCGCGCTGGTCCGCAGAGGCGCGCGATACGCGCACCGTTTCGAGCCGCGTGATGCCGGTCGAGGCCTCGAAGACTGGCAGCCGCTGCAGGCCGCTATCGATGACGATCCGCACGCCGTCGATGGTAATGGAGGTTTCGGCGATCGAAGTGGCCAGCACGATCTTGCGCGTGCCCTTTGGCGCGGGCCTTATCGCCGCGTCCTGTTCCTTCTGGCCGAGATTGCCGTAAAGCGGCGCGATTGCCGTTTCCGCTCCGAACCGGCCGTCGAGCCGTTCCGCTGTCCTAGTGATCTCCGCCTGTCCCGGCAGGAAGGCGAGGATCGAGCCCTGCTCGTTCGCATGTGCATCGCGGATCGCCCGCGTCACCGTGTCCTCAATGCGTTCGCCCGCCGGCCGATCCTGATGGCGGATGTCGATCGTAAAGCTGCGGCCCATGCTTTCGATGACGGGCGGATGGCCGAGCAGGCTGGCGACCCGTTCCACATCCAGCGTCGCCGACATGACGAGGATGCGCAGGTCCTCCCGCAGCGCCGATTGCACGTCGAGCGCCAGCGCCAGGCCGAAATCAGCGTCCAGCGAGCGCTCGTGGAATTCGTCGAAGATGACGGTGGAAATATCGGAAAGTTCGGGGTCCTCGAGGATCATCCGCGCGAACACGCCTTCCGTCACCACCTCGATCCGGGTTTTGGACGAGATGCGGTTGTCGAGGCGCATGCGGTAGCCCACGGTATCGCCGACCTGCTCGCCAAGCAGCGAGGCCATGCGGGCGGCGGCTGCCCTTGCGGCCAGCCGCCGTGGCTCCAGCAGAATGATCCGGCCGTCGCCGCGCCATTCCTGGCCCAATAGATAAAGCGGCACCAGCGTCGTCTTGCCGGCGCCGGGCGGTGCGGAAAGCACCGCACGCCGCTCTCGGGCGAGCGCGCTGCCGATATCGGCAAGCACATGCGAGACCGGAAGTTCCGGCAGGGAAGGCATCCTGTTGCTCACACTTGGCGGTCCCGCATATATCGGTCGGCAAGAATGGCGGCGGCCGGATGTTTGAGGGCTGCGGGCAGCGCCGGCCGGGACAGCCCGGCTCGTCTCTGCCCTTCACTGAGAAGCAACATGCTTCACTCCATCTGATTGCTCGATTTCTATTAGGTCCTGGGCGCTCGCCTGGCAATGAGAGCCGGACGGGAGGTGCTGACGGAAGCGCAGGGGCCGATTTCCACGCAGTTGCATGCCCGATTCCGAAGACAGGCACAAAACGAATCCTCGGAACGGCCTACTCTTAAGAAATTATGCTCTGATTTTCGTA
>UBYA01000044.1 GCA_900469615.1 Hyphomicrobiales bacterium
CTTGGCATCTTCGGGTTCGACCTCGGCAGCCTTCACGGCGTCCTGAGACGCGATGATCGCATCAAGGAAGTTCTTGTGATAGCCGGCGATGAGCTGGGCCTTGTCCGTACCATTGACGATGCGACGGGCTCCGACAGGATCATCGATCGAGCCGTTGAAGTAATCAGCCAGCTTCTTGCCGGTGAACATGCCGTTGATCATGCCGTCGAACAGGGCCTTGAGGGCGATGGGCCATGTCATGAGCTGGCCGGGAGCCGTGGCGCCGAACTTGCGCGCGTTCTTCTCCCAAGTGACCTGTACGAGGCCTTCGCCGACCCACGGATAATAGGGCTTGCTCTTGAGGTATTTTTCGCCGCCGCCCTCACGTATCGGCTGCATCTTACCGCCGGTCTCATGGAACGTGGTTGCCAGCATGTAGGCAAGCCAGCGGACTTCGGTGAGGCCTCGCCGCTCCCACTCATCAAGGATCTTGTTCAGTCCGTCGACCTGAGACTGCCAGAGGCTGCCACCGAATGGCGCCTTGCGGACGAATGCAAAGAAAGTCGTGCGGTTCATAGCCATCGCTCCAGAGGAAAGATGGCTGGATAATCATGGCTGCCAACAAGCACTGCAAAGCACAAGGTGGCCTGAAAAATTCAGATGTGTATCAGAGAAATTTAGCGCACCCTACAAATCACAAGGTCTTGGTGCGCATTAATACCGCGCTTGAATACAAATCTGACATCAAAATATCGCGACCAATATTTGTAAATGTAACCGACTGTATGGAAAGTATTCTGGTAAAAATCCGGAAGCCCTGAGACGCCCCCACCTGTGCGATAGAGAAACCCTGTCGTTTCCAGCGATTTTTCATTTTCTGAAAGTGGTTTAGATCTGGCGGCAAGATTTGCCCCATGAATACTCAACAGGAGCGAACCACCTGGCTTCGTCACTCGACGAAGCTCTTCCAACCATTGAAACTGCATGTCTTCAGGCAGATGTGTGAATACGGAAACGGAGTATACGAGATCAAAGCTCGCATCACCGTAAGGAAGCGGCGGCTCGAAACCATTCGTAGAAAATGACCCCTTGATATTTTCAGATGCCCATTCAATAGGATCTGGATCAATATCGCAGCCATGTAGGCGCGCTGTAGGATGGATCTTCTGAAACCATTGTGCAACGCGCCCAGGACCGCACCCAAAATCAAGAACGGATGCTCCGCTATTTAGGGTAATTCCTGCCATCTGCATGGCGTTATCAAGATCAAATGCGATAATTTTCCCAGCGCTTATGAATGAAGCAGCATCGCCGCGACCATGGACACGCGCAATAAGTTGACTTGGAGGAATCGCATCCAATGTCCTAGACTTCAGAAATGCCTCAAGACGTGTGTCTTTTGGAGCCCTTCTACCTTCAGCCGCTCCATGCAGGATATAGTGACGAGATGCACTCCCGACTATTCCTTCTTTACGGGCCTTCTCCAAATCAGCATGCGCCGCGAAATATTCTTTTTCATCGAAGAAATCGACAAAATCCATAGTTGCTTCCCCACTTGACAATGGTTGCAACGTGCAACGGCAAGACCGGAAAAGTCAACAATATTTTCGACCACAAAGAGAGGTGTCGCCTAACGGTCGCTATCCATCAGCGACGGCAGCCAGCAGCGCCATGGTCAGTTCGGTATAGCGGATCGAATAGACGTATTCATCGGTCTCCTGCAGCTCGACGGTTTCAACCTCGACCTCTTCGGTCACCTGAATTTCATAGAACCGCTCGAATTGCCCGCCATCTTCCGTGCTGTCGACGACAGGATTGCCGGCCTCGTCCAGCAGCGGCACGCGGGTCACCTTGGGACGACGCTCTATGCGGGTGACGCGTCTCTGCCGCGCAACGCCCCCATCAAGATAGACCTCGAGCCCGCCCACCTCGACATCCTCCATGACGGGCTGCTGCTCCGTTTTCGTCACAGTGACAGCAATTGTCTTCTTGTCGCGGCAGAACCACGCATACCGCCAAGGGTCAAGCCCACGGCTCGTGAACTCGGCAATGCATGTCTGCGCAGGAACGCCGGCATGGATACGGGCGACGTCGGCGCCCTTTTCCGCAACGGCGTCGAGCCACTGAAACAGGCCGATATGCTGGCGGCACGCCAGAAGCGCCTCTTTCTCGATGTCGGTAAGCGAGCGGAAGGCCGTCTTCTGGGTCTCGTCCGAGGTGCTGATCGTGGCGTTGGCGGCGTAAATCTGCGACCAGCGGAAAGACGCCGTGCCGCAGCTGCGGACGTTGTCATTGGTTGGCCGAATGTTGCCGCCGAACGCATGGTCGATAGCAAGATAGGTGAGCGTGCCGTTCCCCGCCGCAGCAGAGCCGCCGGTGGCCTGGATACGGGCGTCATAAGACGAGTTGAGGCCAGACGTGAAGAAGGTGATGAGGCGCCCGGAACCGGCCGCCGCCGTCGTCTGCCCCATGAACACGTCACCCGCATAGGTGAGGCGGTACGAGATGGTGGTATTCGTTCGGTTCTCGACCTGAAGGGCATCGCCGATGCCATGATACATGAAGCCTATCTTCGCCGAAGTCATCCGGGCGTAGTAGCCCACCTGCTGATCATGGGCCGTGAAGCCACGAAAGAAGTCGCCACGGGCTATGAAACCCGTCTGGCACTGGTAATAACCAGCGGTGCCAGCAGTTGTCGTTGCGGCCAGGTAGGCCCACACGCGATACATGGTATCGTCAATGTCGGTGGACGGCGCGGCGCCCTTGAGGTTGCGCATGGTGAGTTCCATGCCGATGGCCTGCGTAGCAAAGCCGGCACTCTCAAGATTGGTGACGCCGTTGATCGCCCAGATCTTGTCGACGCCGATCGAAAAGCCGTATCCGTCCCCCGGAGTGACGGCCGCGGAGCCGCCTTTGGCCCGCCATTCGAGAACCGTGATGGTGGAACCGTCCGCATTCCACCCCGTTACGATACCGGCGCAGCGGGTCGCATGCTTGGTATAGATGCAATCGCCGACGCGCATGGCCTTGAGCTGTTCCGACGTCAGCGCATCCGACGTCACGGTATTGGCCGTATAGGTCGCCGTGGCGACATCGAGGATGGCGGGCCCCGCATAGTTCGCGGCAAGGAATGCCACGGCGTCTCGTTGCGAATAATCGGCAAGGGCCTGGGTGCTGCCGACCCCCAGAACCGGAGCCGGCTTGTCTGCAAAGTTATCGCCGATGGTGACGCACCACCCGCATGCCTGGTCGTATGTGCCGCGAGGGACCGGCTTTGTCGTGCGCTGCCCCTCCCGCCTCAGGATGCCGTTGAGATATTCGGCTCCGGTGATGTTGGCCGCCTGATCGGCTACCCATGTAATTTCGCGGTTGCCGGTGTCGACCAGGCTGGTGAGCGTGTACGTGCCGCCGGGAATGTAGATTTCCGCGACCTGCGGATGAGGAACGGCATTCCAGGGGGAGCCCACATTGTCGAAGGCGGGAACAGCCCGCGCCACAGATCCGAAGGCGAGTGTGTCATCACCGCCGATCCCGGCGCCGGCCATCTGGACATTGAGCCGGGGTTCTGCGATCTCCCACCAGCCGTTGCCCGCGAAGTCGACAAATTTCAGATCATGGCTCGGCTCGGCGTTTCGCCGCACCCATCGCGCCCCGCCGATGCCGGAAACGGTTCGCCCACCGGTAGAGATGACCAAGACAGTAGGCTTGATACTGGCAAAGGATGCAGCGAGAGCGGTATCAAAGATAGCTGTTTCGATGGGCCCTCCCTGCCCAATAAGGCTTGCGATTGCCTGATCGCTTATAATCCGCTGGTTGGTCTCAACATCGATATTGTGCTGCAGCATATTATCCGCAGCGGATCGGATGGCCGCTTCTGTGTTTATGTTGCCCTGCAAGTCGTTATCCGCGACCATTCGTGCCGCAGTTTCCGCGTCAAGATTTGCTTGAACCTGAGCGACAGCATCACCTCGGTCAACGATCTCCTGTGCGATGTCCGCCGCATTCTGATCAATGTCGCGGCGTGCTTCCTGGCTCTCGACTTCCAGCGTGTTCAGCGCGGCATTGAGATCCGGCATCGTGAGCGGGCGGCCGGTCTGAAACTGGTTCTGCCGGCGCGGGATACGTTGACCATAAATGACAACGGCCCCGGTGACAGCCGTGTTCATGTTCACGACGGCATCGTAAGACAACCCATCAGGATAGGTCGCGGCGACGGTGAAATCCGTCCTCTCCACACCATTGACCATCACCTTCAGATCGGTGTTGTCAGCCAATGGAAAATTGACTGGAAACGCCGTGGTGGGCGTTACCGGCGCGTAGCTCGTCTTGCGAGTAGATGGTGTGATCGGTGCCATGGCCGGATAATCAGCGGGCCATGAAGTTGCTGCAAAGCACAGGTCCGCTTTCCGTTTCCTCTCCCTCCCGGCTCTCGGCGCACCGGGGATCATCGAGGACAAGAATCAAGCGGATGTTTACCTGATCTGCCTTTTGACGGTGGCCGGCCGCTCTCCCACCCATTACGCCGGGCCAGCAAAAGAGGGGTTCGTCGATCAGATATTCCTCAGGCCCTTGCAAGCCATTCGGAGGTGCGGAAATCCATGACTGGCAAAGACACCCACCCGCAGCCCGGTCTTGGCACGGGAGACCGGTAAACCGTGGGCAACACATCGAGGATCTGGATGGGGTGATCTTGAAGGATCATGGATCGTGATGTATCTATAACACCAACGATCATGATGCGAGGCACCGCATTCGGATCGGAGGGCCGGGACTGTTGCCACAGACCGGCCTTCACCTTTTCAGGATGGCGCTGTCAGAAAAACTTCGCAAAGCACAGGCTATTTGCCGCCGATCGCCGCATTCAGGTTCGGCGCGCGCTGCGGCAGAGGCTCGCCCGGATGCCACCAAAACTTCTGCCCATAGTCCTTTTCAATGCGCCGCTGATAGCGACGGAAGGATTCGCGATAGTGCGGGTCGATCATCGTTTGCAGGAAATCGAAGACAAGGCGATCCGTCGCAATCTTGGTGTACCAGAGCGACGAACCAGGCACCCACGCCTTGACGTGCTGGGCCAGCATCTTACCGGTCAGTTGCTTGTCGCCGCTGTAGACATCAGGATTGGCGAGGGTTTGCGCCAGATCGCCGGAGGCTGAAATGATTTCCCCGAGAACAGGGCCGGCTCCATACTGGTAGAGGCCGTCGCCGCCGCGCGTCGTCGCGGAATAGGCAAGATCGCCCATCATGCCGCCGCCGCCGCCGCGCAGGAAAGCAGTCAGCCAGAAGCGCGGGTTCTTCATGTCGAGAGGGTCTTGCCCCGAGATGAGCGATTGCATCTGGGCAACGAAGGCACCGGCAATCGTCGTCATGGCGAGCAGCTTCACGCCTGACATTACCTTGCCGAAATTGCCGTCCTGCATAACCGTCCGCATCATGTGCGTCATCATGAATGTCATCGGGAAGCTTTTGAACTGCGCCGTCGACCGGACGAACTCCCCGACGATCGTTCCGCGCTTCGTGCCGAGCGTCATGGCCCCACGAACGCGGGCATCCGGTTCGATAACGGCGAAATGCCGTTCGTCGATGATGGCCGACATCAGGCGATCCGCAAGCTTCTGATCGGAGACCGCGTTGACGTTGAAGAAGCGGGCGCCATTCGCTTCGAGCGGTGGTGTCGCGCGCAACACGTCCCAATCCGCCGACGTGAAGCCGTAGCGCGTCAGGAATCCCTTGAATGCCGGATCGAGCTTCTCGAACGCATTATCAGCCTGCCGGGCGACGAGGCCATTGAACTCCATCGAGAAGGCGCGCTTCAACCCTTCCGTCCAGACGTTGATGCCTGTCACGCGCATGGTGGTATCGGCGATACGGGCCGTCAGTCCTTCACCGACAACCTGATCGGCGAAGCGCTTCGACCCAAGAGCATGATCGATGATCGAGTGCGCCGTGAGGTTGACCTGTCGCGCAATCTCTTCAGCGCCCTTGCGGTTCACCGTCAGATCGTTGACGAGGCGCGCGAGAACCGCCGTCGCCGGTATGCCATTGTAATTCGCCGCGAGGATCGCTGTTGAGCTGTCGCCGGGAAGCGCCGCAATGGTGGCCGAGCCGAGGCTTGCCGCCGTCTTGATGTTGCGCAGGCCACCGGCCATACCGGCGATCAACTCGCTCTGCGGCACGCCGAGCTTGCCGGTGATGGCGTCATAGGTATTCTGCACGGCGGCCGGGCTGTTCAGCGATAGCGAGCGCTTCAGCTTTTTGCCGATTGTCGCGTTGCGCTGCCTGTCGTCGACCTTGGCGACATCGAGCATTTTCTTGAAGTTGGACTCATATTGCGGCCCCAACATCTCGACCAGCGAGATTTCGCGCGACATCGCGCCGAGATGGCCCATCATCGTATTATAGAGACCACCGTTGCCCATGCCGTATTTTTGCATCATGCGGATATAGGATTCTGGATCATCGAAGCGGAATGTACGCATCTGGTTCGACATCGCGCCGCTGCCATTGCCGAGGCCGCGTTCGAGGCGGATATCGTCATAGGCGTTCGCGATGATGCCCGGCACGGCTGCCTTTGGCGCTTCAGCATATCCGGCCTTGTCCATGACGCGCAGATTGCCGGCTTCCACCTCGTTCATCAGGTCGTTGACGAATTCCTGCTGGCTAAAGGTGCGGAGACGGCTGGCCTCCCAATATTGCGGTAGCCGCCAGTCTTCGAGGACGGAGAGCCGCTTACCGCTGGCCTTCACACGGTTGACGGCATAGTTCGTCGCGTCCTGCCAGCCGCGCGCCGCCGCCTTGGCTGCGTCATCGCCGGTATCCTTGCCGAACAGCTCGCGAACGATATTCCAAACGGACTCCGTATCTTGCGACAGGCCGGCAAGCTTCGAGGCATATGGCTCCATGGTGCCATCCATGAACCCGAGCAGGCGCTTGGTGACGTTCTCGACCTGGGAGTCGATGTTGAGAGCAGAGCCGACCTTGCCAGCCCCCTCGTAGTTGTCGCGCGCGAGAATGGCGTGCAGCCCGGCGGTCTTGCCTTGCGGGTGCAGTTCCATGCGGTTCAGGCCCTCACTCAAGGCAATCGCCTGATGCGCGGCTTCAAGCTGCCGTTCTCGGGCCGCCTGCGCCATGATGCGCGCGGTTTCCAGCGCCCCAGCCGCTTCGGCAGACGCCGGCGGCATGGCGGGATAGAGCCGGCCCTGCATGCCCTCGTGCAGCGCCAGAGCGTCATCTGCCTGCTTCTGCGAAATCCGCTTCGAGGCGACGAGACGGCCAAGGCAGTTCGCGATCAATGAGTTTGCCATCAGCCTTCTCCTACAGGTGCACCGATGGCGCAGGACTCAATTTCCTTGGCGGCGGCGATCTCTTCATCCGCCTCACGCATGATGTCGTCAAGCGAGCGTTCGCCCCGGCCGTCGCCGAGATCGATCATGATTGGTTCGACCTCACGGCGCGCGCCGGTAGCCGGTGCTGTCTCGGGCGCTCCAAGCTGTCGCTCCTCATTGTCGGCAATAAGCTTGCGAGCGCTCTGGATCACCGCGTCTTCCGTCTCCGGTGATGTGGCGATCTTCTCGACCGCTTCGGGCGTCAGGCGTTCCGCCGCCACAGCTTCCAGATCTTCTCTGCCAGCCTTGGCAAGGGAGGTGCGGAGAACGTCCCCCGCTTCCAGCGGTTCGCCAAACAGGCGCGGCGCGGCCTCATTCTTCATTGCCTCCGTGGCGAAGTCGTCAAGGAAGGCGGCAAGGCGCTTGCGGCTGATCGGGCGGGAAAGGTTCTCGTCGCCATACATGGCGCGCGCGATGATCTTTGCCGTCTCACTCGGGCCGCCGAACATTTCAGCTTGATTGACCAGATCAATCACCTTCTGCCCCTCGTCGCGGGCACGCATGACGGTGCGGATGGCATCAAGCAGATCTTCGGTTATGTCCATGCCCTTCGGGATTTCACCGCGAGCGACGGCATCGCGCATCTTCGCCCAGGGCGCGGCACTGTCGCCGAGCGCACCGGAGATCGCCTTGATGTTGCTGTCCGCGTCTTCGAGCGCGCGGCCGAGGAGATTGGAGTCGCCATAGGCCCGGCCCATCAGCGCGGCCATGACACGTCGCTCGCCCTGCTGCGATAGAATGCCATTGCGATCGACAAGCTCGCTCTGTTCGGCGCGGGGAAGCTTCTGCATGAAACCGCGCACGAAATCGCGATTGGCCGTGGCGTCGACATCGGCGCCCTGCAACTTATCGAGCAAGGCATCATCGATCATGCGGCCATCGGAGAGCGCCTGTTCAGCAGCCCCGAGACGCATGGCAGTGGAGCGGTTTGCCGCCGTCACGAAATTGAGGCGATCAGCATCCGAAAGATCGGTGACGCGCCGGCCGATCAGCACCGGCTTTGCCATATCGCCGATATCGTAGCCCTGCGAGATGAGATAGTTGCGGTAGCTGTCCGCGCTCGGGCCGGCCTGATCATAGGCGCGGCGGATCGCCATCACGCGACCATTGCCGGATTCCACAAGATCATCAGGCCCAATGATTGGCGCGCCGGTCGCGGCGTCAGGCGACGGACCGAGGCGTTCCGGCTGCAGGTTCCCGGCGATGGATTGGATTTGATCCTGCGAGATCGCCCGCGTGCGGTCGCGCGGCTGCAATTCCTGCGGAAAGGCCGGGTTGACGGTGAGATCGTCGAGATTGGACGTGGTGAGACTATCTGCCTCGACCACCTCATAGTTGACGCCGACAGAGCGACCATCAGCATCATAGACGCGCCCGGGCCGCGCCTGTCCCTGCAAGAACGTTTCCGGCGGCAGTTCGACCGGCCGGCCAGCGAAGAGATCATCGGAAGCCTTGTCGACCGCCGTCCGATAGACAGCCTTTGCCTGCGGCGTCCACTCCTGCCGGTTGGCCGGGATTGCTGCCTCACGCTGGACAACGTTTGCGGCGTCGGCGATGTGGCTGGGCCATTCTCCGGTTCTCATGCGGTCCCAAAGACCGGCGAGACCCTTTAGTCCGCCGCCCAGCGCAGCACCGCCGACGCCGGCAGCGGCAACCTCGTATGCCGCCGCCCCAAGCCCGAAATTGGGATCGACCTGTGTCCGGTAATTGTAAGAGACGCCGGTTCCAAGGGCTTGCGTGCCGCTGGCAAGAGCGCCTTCCGTCAACGCGGTTCTCACCACGCCGCCCGCACTACCGGCGAGCGGGGCCGTCATAGCATTGAGCGGGTCGCGCAGAGCACCAACGGCGGTCCCGGCAAAGCCGCCGAGCGCCGAGGCCCACGTCGTCGAGTTCTGTTGCAGTCGTTGCGATGATTGCGTTGCCGCCTGGGACCGCTTCAGCGACTCGTTGTCGATGTAGCTGGCCTCGGGAAAGAAAAGATCGCTGTCCGGGTTATCCTTCTTCCAAGCGTCAAACTGGCCCTTGGCCGCCGCCTCGCGATCAGGGAAGACGGAAAGCTGCGGGCCACCGAGCCAGTTGCGGACGCGGACACCGGACTCCTTATAGAATTGGTTGATGAACTCGCTCTGGATATTGGCGCGCTGAAGGTCGCGGGCGTTGACATTGTTCGCGTTGACCATCGCGTCATAGTCGGCAGAAAACCGGGCCGTAAAGCCGGGGTCCATGCCCTGCACCGGATGCTGTGCGGCATAGTCGAGTGCCGCATTGCGCTGTGCGTCGTCGATGAGGAGCGCCATCACTTCTTCCTGAGATCGAGGATGAACGGGCCGCCAGAGACACGGCTCAAGCGGGAGTCGCCTTGGACCGGCGCGGACATGGCATAGGACGGCGTGTTGCCGGAAATGGCGAAGTCGATCAGGTATTGACCATCGCCGACAGCCTTGAGCCGCCCCTGACGCCAGATATCCCGCGCCGTGATCGGCGTGCCGTCAGCGGTGATCGCCCCGGAAACCGCTTCCGGCGGCAGGTTCTTCATGGTCTGATCGAATTGATCCTGTGTCATGCCATACTGAGGCGCGATCACCGTGTCGCCGTTCAAGGTCAGTGCACCGCCGGTTACGTCGTTGATGGCCTGCGTCATGCGCGTGCTGTTCAGTTCGCCGGATGTGTCGCCGGCAAAGTTGGAAAGATCGGCATAGCGCGCCTTGGCCGCTTCGAGCAGCTGTTGCCGTCCGCCCTCAAGCCCGGCGCCGAAGGAAGTCGGCGGCAGGATCGCATCAATGCTCTCGTTGTTGGTGTCGCTCTTCTTCGGGCCGAAGTTCGGATTCGCCTGCAACAGCGCCCGGCCGCGAATGACGCTTTGCGCCACTTCGGGATTTTCAGCATAGAGTGCGCCGGCCGTCGCCAAAGCGTTCGTGTCCGCTTTCGCCGCTAGATCGGCCATCGTCGCCTTGTAGGTGTCTGGCGATAGAGACCGCGACAGCGTGCCGAGCAATGCGGCCTGATCCGAGGGCTTCGCGGTCTGGATGAAGTTCGAGAGCATTGTCGTGTCATCCGGCCGCAACGCCGAGATGTTGCCGACCTCGCCGCGCGCGCGGAGAAGATCGACAGATTTCTGACGAGCCGCCATCGCCGCACCGATCGCATCCGTCCCGGCGCTGAAATCGAGGTCCGGAACCGGAGGCGCGATATTCCGCGAGGCCGCGTATCCGATCGGGTCTTTGCTCAACGCCTCCTGGCTCTGCTGCGTAAATCGGCCGGCGGCATCGATAAGGTCTTGTTGCGCAAGCGTGGCACCATCAGCCGCATTAGACTGCAACGACGACATAAGGGCGGCGCGCTGCTGTGGCGGCAACTGCGCGATCATCTGCCCGGCGGCCTCACTATCCATGAAGCGGCCGACCTCCGATTTGAAATTCGGATCATCGACAAGGGCAAGTTGACGCGCGAAGAGCGAGAACTCCTGCGGGTCTGGCGCGTACCCCTTCTTGATTCCGTCCTGAATGTCGCCCCAATAGGACTTCGCGTCGGCGGTAATGCCTTCGCGGTAGGCTTTGATCGCATCTGGCGATACACCGAGGCCATTGCCTTGAACGGGCGTTGCGCCCACGGCGCCGCCGCCGCGCGTGTCAGCATCTTCGATGTGCCAGTTCTCATTCCCCAGCGGGAACTTGAGACCGAAGCTGGCGGCGTTCTGATGCAACCAGTTAACGACTTCGGGCGGCGCGTCCTTCAGGCTGTGCCCATTATAGGAAAGATCAGCAGCAAGACCCTTGTTGTGCTGGGAATTGCCGGGAGGTGCGACCCACTTCCGCGCTTCGGCAACCGAGCCATATTTTGCGACCGCTGCATTGAAAAGCTCTGCCTGACGCTCATTGGAGCGGGCGCCGGAATAGATGCCGAGCTTTTCGCGGATGCCTGAAGGTGCGGCCTGCAGAAGAGCAGCAACCTTGTTGCCAAAGCCTTCCTGCATGCCGTCAATGGAATCCTCGCCCTTGTTCGTGACGCTCAGAAGGAACGCGCGCGCGGCTGACGGGCCGGCCTGTCCCATGGTGCGGCCAGTCGACGCCCCCGCCTGTCCCAGCACCTTCTTGTAATAGTCGGCGGTTTCCTTCGGGATCACCGAATCGTCACGGCCATTGGCAAGCCAGGAATCGGCGCGGGCCGGGCCGCCATTATAGGCGATGAGCGCCGCCTGCTGATCGCCACCATAACGCTGAAGCATCTGCGTATAGTAAGCCTCGCCATACCGCTCGCTCACATCGTCCCGCTGCAAATATGCCTTCTTTTCAGCATCCGACCCGTTGAAGGGAAAGTTCTTGTCGCCAAGCGATCGAGCAACTTCTTCACCCGTCGAGGGAAGAACCTGCATGACGCCCAGCGCGCCGGCCTTCGAGACCTGCGATCCATCGCCGCCGCTCTCGACATTGCGCATGGACGAAAGGACATTCCCGTTCGCGGCAGAGAAGCCAGCCGTCGCAATCTGCACCCGCTGCTCTGGCGTGGCAGCCTTGAAGTCGCGAATGACGCGCGCCGAGTTCCGCGCCTGGCTAAGGGCAAGGGCGCCCTGCGGATCGCCGCCGCGCGCGAGGTTGCCAATGATGTCGTCAATCGCTGGGTTATCGATCCCCACTTGCTGATCGAGAAGCTTCTTCGCTTGCTCTGCCTGCTCCTGAAACGGCTTCACGGCAACCTTCTGCTGCGCAACGAAACCATTGATCGTCTCGTTCATGATGCCGTTGTACTGGCGGCGTTCGGCCGGCGAGAGGTTGAGACTGGTATCGGTCAGGATGCTGTCGGACTGTTTGCGTGCGGCGACGATGCCGTCCTTCTGCAACGTGCCAGAGACCGCGCCCACCATGGCTTCAGCCATATTGCGCGATTCCGCGTGCTTCAGATCGATATCGGCCTGCTTCTGCGACATCGTGAAATCGGGGTTCGCCACCATGTTCTGGTAGAGCGAGACGAGCTGACCGCGCTTTGCCTGATAGTCGGGCGTGTTCGTGCCGCCTCCCCGGGCGATCGTCGCCATCTCGTCCATGAGGTTTTGCGCTTCGGTCTTGGTATCAGCCTCAAAGACGGCGATATCGCGCTTGCGCTTTACCTCCGAGACGCCGAGGCTGTACTGCGACCCATACTGATCGAGCTGTGCCTGAATTTGCCCTCTCAGCTCCGGAGGCGCATTCTTGAGAATACCTTTCTGGTAGGTATTCCAGCCGGTGGCGAAGACAGACGGATCGCCCTTTGCAGCATCGGCCTGGATTTGCCCCTGCGTTCGAATGTCGCTCTGAAGGCGGGACAGCATGCCGATCTGCGCCGCATGGTTATAGGCGCGGGCCGTATCCGTGGTGTTGTCTTTGAGCGTGACCTGAAGATTTCCGTCCTGATCACGATAAACGGCGTTCTGCCCCTGTTGCTCCGCTGTATCCAGTTCCGACCGGTGCACGCGCTGCCCCACATCCCCGAGCAAGCTGGCGATCTGCATATAGGGATTGGCGGCGACATCGGCCGGGACGCCTCGAAGGTCAGCCTGAAGGATACCGCGATTCTGATTGACGGAAGGAAGACGTGCCATCGCTTATGACCAATTCAAACTTGCAAGACCCTTGGCCGCACCGCCGACGAGCGAGAAGGCTCCCGCCGTCTGGTATGCTCCTGCCGCCCTGTCTTGCGATGCTGCTGTCAGACGCTTGCCGGTGACATCGGTCACACGGTTTCGGTCGCTCAATTGCTCTTGCCGCGCCTCGATTGCCTGCCCAGTTGGGCTATTGGCGCCGACACCGACAGATGCGCGGATCGCCCTGATGTTCGAGATGGTCGACATCAGATCCTCGCGATAGGCCGTATCGGTCTGGTTCGCCTGCACGCGCGCAAGCCCGGCCTGATCCTTGGCCGTCTGTGCCGACTGATTGTTGCCGACGAGGCCGGCGATACCGGTTGCCACTCCTGCGGCCGCTTCCAATCCCGCGCCCATTAGACTGTGATCTCCGTTGTCAATTCGAGGAGCTTGAACTCCCCCGGAAAGGTTTGCAGCAAAGGAAGCTGCGGGTCGAAGTCCCGGCCGAGAACACGATGCGTGAAGGTCTCCGATCGCAGCGGCATGGGCGCGGCGAAGTCATCCCCGCCGACGTAGCCAGCGAAGAGCCGCGTACCCATCTGGAATTCCTGTGTGTTCTGGACACGCGCCGCAACCCGCACGATCCGCCGGCGCCGAAGGTTCTGTTTCAGGTCGTTGCCGCCATCCGTCTGAAGGAAGAGCGGCGAAAGCGACCACGAATAAAGGAACCCGACCACGACACTTGCAAAGCCGGAAATGCCCGGTACAGAGCCGCCGGCACCGATGACAGCATCTCCGAGATAGAAGCCATCGGCCCAAACCTGCATTGTTTTCCCGGCGAAAATGTCATCGATCACGCCGCCAATGACAGACTGGGCACAATCGCTTTTCACCGAGGAATCGTTTTCCTCGATGACGACAACGCCCCCATAGTTCGTCAGGAACTTCGCTTCATCAAAGCGGGTGCTGACATCCTTCACCGCTCCGGCGCCGGTATGCTTCAGCCAGCCGATATATTGCCGCTGCACATTATACTGTCCGAGCACAAGCGTTCCGTCAGCATTGACGACATAGACCTGACGATTTGCATTCTGTGGCGTGCCGGCATTCGAACCCATGGCGACGATGCCATTGAAGAGATGACGGTATCCTTCCGTCAACTCCGTGACCTGATACGGGCGAGCCTGCGCGCCGGTCGCATTGATCGCATAAATCCCGGTGCCAGTTTCGTCGACGAACAAAGCGCCCTCCGTGACCTGCACGGGCCGAACCGGGGAAACACGGCCGGTATAGAGCAGATTGAATTCGACAGATCCAGGCTTCAGTGGATTGTCGCCGGATACCGGGATATAGAAGACGCCGCGATCGGTGATGGCGAATTCGTCATAGCCACCGACCACATGAAACACGCGGCAATCTGCCTGCAGATACTCGAATATAGCGCTTGTCGCGCTCGATGCCTCGATCAGATAGTTCATCGGATCGTCGATCGCCGACCAAATGATGGCGGCCTTGAACTGCGGAAAATCGCAGAAGATAATCCGGTTGTCGTCGACGGAGACGGACTGCGGCCAGCCACGATAGTCCGACATGAAAATCTCTGTCCATTGCGTGGTCGCACCCGGCGTCACGATCGACATGGACTCGGTGTTTGCATCGGCGTTCGGCCCGACGAGGCGGTCATCTGGATCACGCTGGCGATACTGGTTCAGCACGACGCCGGTAATCGTCTTGCCGGGAATGTCGATGTCGATGATCTCAATCTGAACCCCGGAGACGCTGGTTTCCGCGATCTCCCCAATCGTGAAGCCTTCGATCTCCGTCGAATCCAGCAATCCATATTGGATCGTAGGGGCGAGGCGTTCGAGAGCTGTGGCGGTCGCTGTCGTGGGCGATGACACGCTGTCTATCTGCACCTGGCGGCCGGCATATTCAAAGATCGTCCCAACATGGGCGGCATTGAGGACGTTCGCCGAGAAGGTGACGGTAATGCCGGAACCGCTGGTAGCGCTGACCTGCATCGTCGCGCCCTTATTGCCGAAACGATAGAACGGAGCCTGATAAGTACCGGAAAGCTTGCGGTCGAACTGGAAATCGGCAATCGACCACACGCGGCTATTTTCATCGACCGTAACGACCTGCGTCCGCATGCCGGGACCGCACACGAAAATGCGGTTCTCGTAGAAGTCCCAAACGAGTTGCGGAACGATAGCCTCCGTCCATGGAGCGGAGACAACCTGAAGGATGGTGTAGCTCTCGTCTCGTATGGTGAGATATCCGCTCCCGAAGCTCAGGAAATATTTCAGGCCATCATGGAAGGGCTGAAACTGATCCGTGCGTCCGGACTCGGCAAAGCGCATCGACCGGCCAAACCGGCGCTGGATTGCACCGGATGGCGCGGTTTGCAGGTTTCGCGCGTAGCGGACGCCGTACTTGAAGATGTCCAGATCGTCCCGGCGGATTGAATCCAGGTCGATCTCGCCGGCCGAGAAATCCCGCTGGCGTATGACCATCGTGTTCAGGCTCATACGCGCCTCGTGCGCCGCGCGCGTGCGATCTTGGAGACATAGGTGTTGCGGGCCGGGTTCTGCTGATCGAGGTGTGAGCGTGTTTCTGCGATCAAGGCTTCAGCCGCTTGATCCTTGATCCTGGCTTCCACCATGTCTTCGTTGAGACCGCGCAAGCAGCCCGCTTCGACCATCAGCGTAAGAACTTCCTCGGCCATCGGGTGCCAGATGGCGCCATCAGCCTCTCGAACAACCTTGGCCGAAATGTCGCTGGAATGGCGGCAACTCAGGGTGAAACCGATGATCTCGAAGTCCGTCAGGATACGGTTGCAGTGATAGATTTCCTTGACATGCAGCACTTGCGGCGGCTGCGGGATGAGGAATCCATTCTGCGGATAGCGCCGGGAAAGGTTATCGCTGTCAGGAACGCGCACGAGATTTTCGACCGTCGTCGAGAAAGGCCACGCATGGCGCGAGGTCAAAACCTTGATCGCCCGGTCAAAGGCCGTGTCGGCAACCTGATATTCATCCGATGGGTCATGCAGGATGTTCACACGGTTGTTGCCGGTGGCGGTCAGCGCATTATTGATGACGGTCAACTTGTCCATGCGCCGAATGTCGCCGAACCGAAGAAGGCCAGCAAAGCACAACGAAAAAGCCGAGGGCGGCAGCCCCCGGCTCTCTCATCAGTAACCCGGTCGCGATGGTGAGGGGCTACGTCAGCTCTGCTTTTGATCGGAGCCGGCCGCAGCTGCATCAGCTTCCGCCTTGGCCTTTGCTGCTGCGTCGTCATCGGCCTTCTTCTTGGCCGCAGCTGCGTCAGACTTGGGCCACGGCTTGGCGGCCCACTCCTGCGAAATGACAGGATCGGCCAGATAGCGGTTGCCGTCGACGGCATCGACTTCGGCCTCGGAACCATCCTTGTTGTAAATCTTCATCTTGTCGGGCATTGCGATTCTCCGATAGTTCGGCCGGGCGCTTAGTAGCGCTCGGCGATCCAGGCTTTGAAGGTGATCGAGGGCGTCGTGCCGCCGACATCGGCGTAGAGACGAACCCAATCATACACCGTGTCATGCTGTTCGGTGATGAACGGGATTTCGTAGCGGCCGATGACGGAGCTGACCGCACCCCCCGGGCGAGCTGCTGTCGCTCCAAGCGTGTACTGCGCCAGGATCTCGTTGCTCGAAAACGCCTGTGCGCTCGAACCCTGCAGGATAAGGTTCACAACCTCATCCGCCGAGGAAATGTCGATCGCCGAAACATCGATGATCAGAACGCCCTCGAAACGGCCGGGGCCGAGCTGAAGGGTAACGGCAGCGCCGCCGACCTGCGAAACACCGTCTGCCGTAACTGCGGCAGCACCATCGGCAAGCAGCAGTTCGACATCGAGATTGTAATTCCTCTGACCCATTGGTCATTCTCCTTTGCAAGATAAAAGGCGAAAGGCCCGCCGAAGCGGGCCAAACGGATCACTTCACGAATGCGGCGTCGGTGATGGAGTCGAGACGCGTGATGCAGAAATCACCGTCGTCGACGATACCGACATCCCAGGAGACATTCGTGTTGTAGAACACGCCGTCTTCCTTCGAGAGGCCCATATCCGTGACCTCGATGTTCTTGAGCTGGATGCCATGCAGGCCACCTTCGCCGAAATGGGCGACAAAGAGCGACGTGGTGACCGCACCGCCGCCGCCCGAAGCGACTTCGGTGAAGGGCAGGATATTGCCGTGCCGATCCTTCGGATAGCCGAACAGGATCGGCTTTCCGGCGTAGGTCATCTTCGGCGTACCAACCTGATCCCAGGTCTGGATGACGAAACCGGAGATGGTAGTATCGCGAGCAGCCTGGATGAATCGCGGCATCAGATCGAAGCCGGCGATGATGTAGTTCGCGTTCGCCGTGTTCTGGATCGCCTTGTCCAGATTGTACAGCGAGAGCGCAGCGCCGCCGGAGGCCGTGGAATTGTGAAGAAGGCGGCCGTTCGCCGTCGTGCAGCGCTTCTTGATGCCATTGAACTCCTTCGGATTGGACGAGTTGTCGCCCGAAATGAAGGTGTTCGTGAAGAGCGTGGCCTGAGCCTTCATCTGAAGCGATTCTTCGCGACCCCGGCGTTCCATGCCGTGGCGGGCGAGGATCGCCTTATCGACCTTCAGATTAATGTCGATCGGGAAGCTCGTTTCCTGAAACGGCGCGATGCGGCCCTGAGACGTGCCGGGGCCTTCGTTGATGCCACGGAACGCGGCGGTGCCGATCGAGGTTTCGCGATAGCCTTCGAAGGCAGCACCGGAGAAGCCTTCAAACGGCAGGACCTGCAGAATGTCGGACTTGGCCGCGAAGCTTTCGATCAGCGGACGCTCGATGCTCGACTTTTCGAGGCCCTTTGCATATTCGGGGAGCGTAATCATGTCAGGCATCTAAATCTCTCCTTCGTGCCGTCACTTCGACGAATGCTGACGGGCATAGTTGATGCGTGCGGAGGGAGACATTTTTTCCCATTCCTCATCGCTGATTTCGGATTTTCCGGTATCGCGACCGGCGCCGGGCGTACCCGGGACGCTTCCCCTATTGAGCGAGATGATCGTCTCAAACGCTGCAATGTCTTCGGCGGTCTGCAACTTGTCGATCAGACCGCCGGCACGCTTTCCGAGCTTGGCGCCGAGCCAGTCGGTAACGGCGTCGATGCGCTGCTGTGCCCGGCCGCCGAGCTTGCTGAATTCGGCCTGAAGGTTTTCCTGATGACGATCGGTTCCGGCGATATCCATGCTCACGCCGAACGCGAGAACGTCTTGGAAATCCTGCTGCGACCAGCCCTTTTCATGAGCCAGCTTGCGAAGTCCGGCGACTCGCGGGTCTGCCGGGTCGACGATCTGCTGACCATCTTCGAGCTTGATGTGGTCGGGCAACTTGAAGGACTCGGGCAGCGCGACCTCATAACCATCTTCGGTCTCGGGGCGCGCGGCTTCTGCGGAAAGGCGTTCAGCACGGAAGGCGACGAGATCGTCGAAATCCTGTTGTTTAAAACCTTTATCACCATCCCAAAGGGATTCCGGCAGCCATTCGGGGCGCTGCGGCTTTTCCGTGCCACCTTCGCCGCCAGCACCTTCCGATCCGCCGGCGCCATTGCTCTGAGAACCATTTTCGCCGCCAGCACCGGATTCCCCGGCACCATCATTTGCAGCAGCACCCGAAACGCCGGCCAGACCGCCGGCAGCACCTTCCGGTGCCAGAACCGGGCGCGGGCCAATACCCGACATCAGCCACGCAACGCTACCGGCCGGCCGGGCCGTGGCGCTTGCGCTTGCGGGGTGTTCCTGATGGCGTCGTGCCAGTTCGTCCATTGTCAGCTTTGTCGGATCCATCGCTATCCGCTTCCTCTGCTCGCATCAAAAGTAAATCCGACGCGAATTTGCGGCGCTCGTTATGAGCGTGCAAAGCACAGGTGTCTGAAGGGCCGATTTCGGCGACGATATCCTGAAGCGCAAAGAGCAAAGGAAGGGACTCACGCTGGCGAAAAATCCAGCGTACGGCTGCCTTCACGTCCTCGTCATTGAGCCGGTGTCGCTGGCCCATTGCCGCCTCCTGTCAAAGATTGGGCAGCGCCAAGAACCTGCTGCACGAGCTGCTGTGCCTGCTGCTTGTCGCGAAGCACGACGATATCGTCCTTCACCAGCTTCTTCATGTTGTCCATCGTTTCGCGTTCGTCGATCGCGGCCTGCGATGTCTGCGGAAAGAAATTCTTGAACAGGCTGAGAACCTGCGTTGCGACCTGCAGTTTCTGGTTATCCTGCGCCTGTGTCGCCGGGTTGTTCGGCTGCAGCGTCAGGGCTTTGCCTTCGAAGGTGACGGCCTCAAGATTGCTGTCCTTCTTCAGCAGATATTCGAATCGGCGATAGATTTCATACGGGCCTTCGCGCCAGAACTTCGCTCCCGGCGTCCCGATACGGCGCTGCGCTCGAACCATCTCATCGGTCCATTGCGTTGCAGTGGGCGGCGTATCGCCCTTCTGCTCCGGATAGTCTGCGAAGAACTTGCGGCGCACCCGGCGTTCAAGATCGGTCGCAGTATAGAATCCGATATTCGCGTCACCCATGAAGGCGAGCGATCCGAAATCCTTGCTGCTGCCCGGCCGGGCCGGATATGCCTTGCCCGGCTCGATACCACCGTCGAAATTGACGACGCCATCGTCAGGGTAATGGATCGGCGGGTTGAGCGCGACCTCGCAGGCATCCTGCGTCGTCGCCGTGATCGTGTCCAGCACGCGCAGTTCCTGCAATGCCTTGATCGCCGGCCCGTTGCCCCAGGCGTGGAGCTTGTCGGGCGAGAAGCGGAAGACGATGAAGGGAAGGCTGCCTTCGCCGAAAAGATCGGAACTGTAGACCTGCTTCTTGTCGACGAGAAGAACATGGACGTAGCGGTCATCATGTGGCTGTGACCAGTCGCGCCAGAAGCACCACACAACTTCGCACTGATCGTTCGGATTGCGCTTGATCTTGTTTTCGACGGATGGCGGCAATCCGATATCATAGCCGACCAGCGACCGAAGATTCCGATATTTCACATACCGAACGCGGAACCTGTCACCGACCGAGCCATCGGGATCGACGTTGATCTCGATTTCCTGTGTCGGCACATGGTCGACCTTGTAGGGACGGCCGGCGCCGGGATTGTCGATCCACAGTCCGATCGTGCCGACGGCAGCGTTCGGATCAAGGGCCTCGCCGATCTCGGAATTGAAGTTGGACCGGTTGATCGCCGCAAAGACCTTCTTGTCATAGTCCGAAACATCGTCGCGAAGATTGACGATGTCGTCGTCATCTGCGCCGATCGCGCGGGCTGCTTCCGGGTCCGACACGGCCCACTGCTGCCCGAGCGGGAAAAAGGCGGCGATCACTTCGGTTGCGAAATCTTCCGAGACCTCGGAACCAAGCCCGGTTGCCAGCAGATCGGCATCGTCCGTCAACGTCGTCGTGGGTTTCGCGGACGATGAAACCTGATGCGACAGGCGCGGCCGAGTGAAGAAATAGGCTTCCTGCAGATCCTTTTCGACAACGGACTTTTGCGCCCTGGCATCGCCGAGGCGCTGGCAAGCTTCCTTGGAATAGTCGGTTGCTTCGGGATCGGCTTCGGGCTTGAGGTCAGCCAAAGATCACCTCACGAGGTCATGCCGGCAAGCGACTGCCTGGCGCCGAAAATGCGGACAGACTGGTTCGTCTTGTCCGTCAACTGCTGACGAATCGTGTCGATATTCTCAAGTTGAGACTGGCGCTCCTGGCGCTTCATCTCGTCGCTCTCTTGGGCTTTCATGCTTGTCATCCACCACGATCGATCCACCGTTGCGCAGACATTGCCGAAAAAAGGCATAAGGCCGCAAAGCACAGCCGGGCAGGCCGACGAGATGAGCCATTGCCGAAACACAGGTGAAGACGAGTTTCGGCCGGAAAGCCTGATCGTCTTTCGCGGGCGCGGGCATCTGTACCACAGTGCCCTCTCGGCTATAGAACGCAAGCAATCGGTTCGCCTGCCGATCACTGACCGTCAGCACTCGCAGGCGGCCTGTGAGAAAACTGACGAATGTCCATGTCTGGGTGTTGGTGTTGAAGCCGAAAGCCGAGACGTGCTTGTATCGCCCGGCGGCCAGCCAGCGCACCCACCAACGATCGCTGTCACGATGAAAGACGATGAACCATTCGTCAGGCTCGCAATCGGCCAGATCGTAATCCCATTCCGATCGCTCGCTAGAATCCACCGCGCCGCCTCGATTTCGGTTTGAAGTTGACGTTGGCCGCCTTGCCAGATCCGGCATTGCCGCGATCCCGGCCGACCGCCGCCCGGCCTTCGCCGGCCCCGAGAACCATGTACTGGCAGGCGTCGGCGATATCGGAGTACCGATCCTTGAACGGCTTGTCCTCGTGCCGAGACGTGCCCTTAATGCGGCGGAAGTGATAGCCGCCGGCACAGGCAACCTTGAGCGTGCGGCAGTTCACGCCGCAGACGAGGAAGCGCGGCAGGCCATTGACCATCGTGATCATGGCATACTCGACCGCCTCGATACGGGTCTGGATATGATTGTTCTTCACCGGAGCAGCCCTGACGGGCATGCCGTGGTTGCGGAACACATCATAGGCCGTCGTCTCGTCAGCCTGCGTCCCGTCATCGCCCTTCGGATCGCCGAAGAAATAGACCTCATACCCGCCGCTGATGCGCTCTCCGCCGGCCGGATACCATTGCCCGAGCCGCCGCGTGAGAACGCCCTGAACGACGGGCGCGAAGAGCGAGGCGCCGGCACCGCGCGCCGTGGCCTCCGCAAAAATCCGCCAGCGCCCGTTGACGATCTGCCCGGCCACCATCGCCGGGTTGCGCCCAAAATCCAATCCGACATAAACCGGCCAGCCGGGAATAGGCTCGAGTGCCGTCTTCGAAACGTGGCTGTCGTCGTTGAACTGTTCCCAGACCGGCTTGCCGTCGACGAACACGGTGATCTTGTTCAAGACGCGGCTGTCGATCCATTGCTTCGTCTTGCCCTTGATCTTTTCCGCGTAATAGCCCGGCTTCAGCCACTTCGTGTTTTCAGCGAGCGGGTTCATGCGGTAGCCCGTCAGCGCGCCACCGGCATCCTTGATTTCGATCATGGCGGGTGGCTGAACGTGATAGCCCCAATTGTCGGGCCGCTGATACGAGAGCCGCTCCTCTTCCGTCCAGTCATCCGGCAACGGAACCTCGCCCATCATCAGCGGAATGAAATGATCCTCGCGCGGCGCGTTCATGTCGGCGATCACGCCGTCCCACGTAGCTCCGCCATCCTTCACCGCCGGATAACGGCCGGTTCGAGACTCGGCCTCGTCAAGGATCGCCTTTTCGATGAACTCGAGCTCGTTAAACCAGATCCCGGTGAACTCGAACGATCGAAGCTTTCGGATATCCTCTTCGCTATCGAGCGCCAGGAAGATCACTTCCATCTCGACATCGCCGATCCGGATCATGTGCCGGAAAGGACGATCCCAATAGAACCGGCCGTACATGTTCTCTGGAAACCAATCGAGCCAGGACTTGACCGTCGTGTTCTTCAGATCGGGGAAGGTGTTGCGCACCACGGCCCATCGCGTCTTCCTGACGCCATCCGCATTCGGCCGCTGCTCACATGAGATCGCCCACATCTTCATGATGCAGGCCGTTGACGTACCAGACCCGATCGAGCCGCGAATAATCGAAACGTGCTTCCGGCAGCGTAGGAAATCCCGCAGCACCGCCCCATCCGGCCGATAGATCTTCCGGCCCTGAGGATCGAGATCAATCGTGGGCAGGTCAACAGGACGTTCCGGCTCGACGACTTCAAGCACCGTCATACCTCGCAATAAATCTGGCCGCTGAGACTGAGCGTCTCCCGCATCGCCGAAATCCGCCGCGCCGCATCGCCGAAATCGTACGCGAAGAAGTGAATGCCGAAGGTCGAGCCGTCGATCCGATATTCAGCCCGAAACGCAAACATCTTCCGGCCGGCCTCATCCGTCGTCACAAACTCCGGATCAGGGCAGTCGCGCTTCTCTCGTTCGGCGGCAAGGTCGATGATGGTCATTTGCTGACAACCTCATCGACAGCATCGAGAACACGCATAGTCACGCGAATGCTGTCCTCGCCACGGTAGCCCGGATAATCTCCGTAGCGCGCCCTATACCAATCCTTGAAGCCAATCTTTGCCGGTGCAGTCGGCTGCTCGCAAACCATCGTCGATGCGAAGTCCATTGCGCAGGGCAGGCAGCGATAGGCTCGCTTGTCAGTTCCGTGCACTTGTTCACCACAATCCTTGCAGCGGATCAGATACCCGCCAGGAGCAAACCCAAAGAATGGAAATTTCGGCTCCCGGTGCGTTCTGGCATCCTTCAAAAGATCATCCATCGCTCAATCTCCAAAGGGTTTAAAAAAATCTGATCCGGACTTCCTGAATGGTGCCTGTCGTGTGTAAGGGAGGAACGGAAACTTGGCGGCCCGATTTTTCCCCCACCCCCTCCGCAGGCCATTTCTGGTGAACAAAGGGGGTACGGGGTCGCGTTCCTTACTCGTCATTAGGAACATCATCCAACGAACTCAATGGGATAGCGTCGTCTGCGTCCAGATGAGCAATCTTGCGGCTGCTCTCATGGCTGTCTGCGGTCAGGTCGATCACGTAGCCAGGTGTCGTTGTGACGTTCACATTCGTCTGGACGTTGACCTGTGTTGCGCCGACCTGATGCGTTCCGCGATCCATGCCGTCGATGTACTTCGCAGCATCGAGCCGAACCCTGTCGCTGTCGGCTTTATCGATCAAATCGCCTATGCGGTTCAGCGCCCGAGGCCGCAGGCTTGTCCGCAACATCTCCTGACACTCATTCAAGAAGGCAAGAGTATGCGGCTTGGTGAGGGCTTGACGAAGCGCGTGATCCGACAGGCCAGCGAGTTTTGCTGCATCGGCTCGTTTAGCGCCGTCATAGACCATAGCCTCGATTGCACGGCGTTGTCGTGCCGTTGGTCGAGGCGCTTTTTTTTCTTTCTTGATGAGAGCAGCGGCTTTCTGTGCGTCAGCGCTGTAGTTTGTGACGCTTTGCTTCGAGGGCATGACCATCGCCTGTCCTGTGCCTCTTTGATGACCCTCGTCACGGCGGAGGGCGAATTGAAGAAAGGGTGTGCGCGCGAAGCGATAGCAGGGGACGGAAATGGAACGCAAAGCACAGGTTTTTATTGCTGACATATCAATGGCTTAAATTTCGCATGATTTCTCTTAAACATTTCGTAGGGTGTATAACACCCCTTTGACCGTTTAGGACGGTGCTTTGCCGTGGTGTATAACACCTGTTTATATGGCGATAATGGGTGTATATCACCTGCACCAAATGACGGATTTGCGATGGATGGTGGAATGGACGAGCCGGAGTACGTGCAGTGCAGGCGCTGGCGTGAAGAAGTGCTTGAGCTATCACGGGCGCAATTGGCAGCGCTGACGGGCTTCTCCGCTGATGTGATCAAGGATTACGAGCGCGGAGACAAGAAGATCGATGAGAAGGCCAGAAAGCGCTACCGATTGGCGGTGGCTGCGGTTACGTTCGGGCTTGAATTCGATTGGGATGAAGTCAGGTTCAGACCTGTGGTGCCGATCACGATATCAGCGGGGAGAATGCGGAAATGAACATGGTCGAGAAGGTCGCCAGAGCGATAGCGCACAGTCACGGCTCAAAAATAACAGGCCCGGGTCGCCACCGGGCCTCCGATGAATTCGCCTGGGACGCAAGTCACGATTACATGCGCCAATATGTCGACAAGCATTGGAAAGAGCATGAACATGCTGCCCGTTTTGCGATTGAGGCGATGCGCGAGCCCACGGAAGATATGGTGCAGGCTGGCTGGTGTGCGAACAACGGCGAGGATCGCAATCTTGGTGGAGACGGCGCCAAAGAGGCGTGGCAGCTCATGATCGACGCCGCACTGAAGGAACACGCATGACCGATACCATCCGCACCGGCGACATCGTGCGCACCAAGGGCCTGAGATCGCCGGCAATGCTCGTCGTGAAGCTCCATCTGCAACTGGACGATACCGAACTTGCGGAGCTGCTTTGGTTCGACGCCCATTTCAACGCGCGGCAGATCACCTTGAGCACCGAACTGCTCGAACACGTCCCGACTGACCCAGATCATTGACATTTCGCGCCGCCGGTCGCATGAATGCCGCGTTGGCGTGGCGGCCGATTTCACACAGGGAACGATGAAACCTATGTGAGGCCATAACCATGCGATTCCAGAAAATCCCCGATTGGCAGCCAGGCTATCTCAATGCCTGCCCGCGTCACGTCGATATTCGCGTGACTTGTCTATCCTGCGGCATCGAGAAGGATTTCGACAGAGACGCACTGCCTTGGCAGCTTCATCATGCGATCATCGAGGATATCGAGCAGCGGCTCAAATGCGAGTGCGGGGAGAAGCGGGCCAAGCTGCTGTTCGGCCACCTGATGCCGGATTAAGCCGGATCGGTGATCTTTGGCTTGCGCGGCCGGCGCGGCAGATCGACAAGCACAATCCCAACCCGCAGCGCGCCAAGCCAGAGCGGAAAGATTTCAGGCCCCAGCCCGCGACCTTGTGGGCGGCCGAAGTTTTCTAGCTTGCTGGCATAGCCTTCTTGCATGCCTGATAAGGCGTCCAGCTCGATCGACGAGATGCTGAGACCTTCCCGCCGCTTGATCATCGCATCGACGAACGCCTGATAGTCGGTAATCACGCCAGAAACCGGCTTCAGGCCAACGAAACGGCCTTCAACGTCAGGATCACGGCCGCCGCGCGAGGCTTCCCACTTTTCCAGATCGTAGGCGCTGAAATACTTGCGGCTGCTGATCAGGATAGCCTTGGGGAAATCCCGATCTTTCTTGATCCAGTTGTGAACCGTGCGGCGCGAGACGCCATAACGCACGCCGACATCGCCGATGGACAGATATTTTTCGTTTTTCTGGCGAATGCTCATGTGAAAACCCGAGAAAGAGAGTGAAAAAGCGCGTCAGAATTCAACATCGGCATAAGCGTCGACGGGCGGCGCTGGCGGTATATCTGGAGCCTCGACAGACGCCGGTTCCGGCTCGAACATATCGGCCTTGAGCATTTCCTGCGTCACCTCCTGCCGCAGAGAGCCGGGTGGCCCATACCATGCGCAGAGTATGCCGCTGTAGACGCTCCCCGGCGGCATCTTGCGGCCCGGTGACAGCGATGCAGCATGGCTCTGCACTTCGAGCAGCAGCGCGCGCCCCTCGTCGGCCATCTTCTGCCGGGCGATCTGGATTCGCTCTTCAATCAGCACCGGCCGGCGAGCGACAACGCGGTTGTCAGCGATCTGCAGCCGCTCGTGGGCAAGAGCGATTTGCCTTTCCACAAACTGCATTTCCGAGCGGATCGCGGCTGATAACTCCGGCGCAGTCGGGCAGTATTTGCGGCTTAAGCCCTCAATCTCCCCACGAATTACGCGGTTCACCGTGATATCGAGAGCGTAATGCGATGCGCCATACAAGGCGATCAGATAGCCCTCAAGCTGACCATCCATCGCGGCTTTCACGGCTTCATCGTTATCGCTCCTGGCGGTCGCGCCCCGAGGAGGCAGAACCGAGAAGAGCTTGCGAAGCGCGAACGTCATTTCGATGCTCGTAGCGGCTCTCAATCGCGGGTCCGTCGAAGTTGCCATTTTCATGCTCCATGCCAAACATCAGTTGGTCGAGGCGATCGACCATCGCATTCCCGGATCCTCGTTGCGGGGGAGGTTGACCCCTAGCGACTTGCGCCGGCTGATCGTTCCACCGGTCCTGATTGAGCCAGGTCGAGAGGTTGCACCAAGGCCGATCATCGGTTTTGGCGACGTAGACCCGCAGGCCGGACAGGACGGTTTCGAGGCTGGCACGCTGGCGAGCCTTGACGAACGCCGCGAGCGCTACCGGCTTGCCGACCTTGTGGGGATAGATCGGCCAGATATCGCGATCAAACTCGACCTGAACGGCGGGGGAAGAGCCCCCTTTAGGGGGCGAAGGGGGTATGGATTGATGGGGGTTAGGAGATAGGGGTTTGGGGGAAGAACCTGAGGGGGAAGAAAGGTCAGCACCACCGTCTGAAACCGTCTTAATCGTCTTATTAAGATGCTTTTCAGACGTTTTAAGACGCTCATAGTGACGCTTATTGCGAGCCTGACGCTTGGTCAGCACCGGCTCTGACCCACTATGATCCTGCTGCGATTCCATTTCCTCGATTGCATGCACCAACGCGTCACCGGTCAGCCCGGCGGCGATCAGATGCTTTACTGCTGTGGAGATCACGCCCATCAATCAATCTCCATCATCCGAACAAGGCGAGCTGCGCCGGCGGAGCCTCTTGCGGCAAGCCGAGTCGCAAGAGTGCGGACCGCATACGCTGCTTCCAATGAGACAACGCCGTTCCCGAGCATGCGGAGGCGCTCGACGCGATCAACGTCCAACCGGGAGGCCACCCCATCAACCACTCGACAAAATGCGGGTTCAAGATCCGGCGCGACGGCAAGGACGCGTCCCCACTCTGGGAACCTGTCCCTTTCTGGCGGGAAAAGGCCGATGCCGTATCCTCCAGTCTCGCCTGCTTTAACCTGTCCGAGTTGCCGGTCCCGCCATTGGTGGTCACCCGAGGCGTCGGCCAGTTCGCGGCAACGCGACCCAGCAAACAGTTCTCCGGAACGTTCTCCAGAGAGCCGGTGTCTTTCCAATCCCTGCTCGTCGCTGTTGGCCACTGCAAAGATGAAGATTCTTTCCCGTTGATGCGGCGCGCCGACCTCTGACGCAGTGAAGAGTCCAGCCTCAACCGAGAAACCGATGCCACCAATGAGGCCGTCCACTGCGCCACGCCATGCGCGGCCCTCGAAGGTTCTGGCATCAGACCAAATAGGCGCTGGAGCCAAGAGGCCCGCTTCCATTGCCGATGCCAATGTTGCGACCGCAAAACCTTCCCTCTCGACCATACAGACTGTTCGAGCGCTCGGAATTGCCAGCTCGACGCCGAGATCGAGGCCGGCTCCTCCGGTGCAGATGGAGAGGATGTTGAGGGGTTGGGGATGTAAAGCCACATTCACGAATCTACCTCTTGCATCTGGCGCTGGATGCTCTTGCGCTTGTCCTTGAACCGCCGATTGGCCTTCTGGTGTTCTCGCTTGAGCTGAGATCGCGACTGCTCTTTCATCCGGCAATGCTGCCCGATCTGGCTGTCACGCATCCAGGCCATCATGACGGTGGCAACACGGCCATTGCGGATGACGTAGGCGAACCCGTCGAGGCGCACGACGCAATCCTTGAAGCCGGCCTCGACAACGCGCAGGACAGGCTTGGAGAGGATCAACTCGCGAACGGCATCCACCGGCAGCCCAGCACGCTCGCAGGCCATGGCGACCCGTTCTCGGTCCGGCAACAGCTCAGTGCCAACCAGCCATTCATTCACCGGCAGGCCAAGCACGCGTTCGAGATATCGGAGGATGGCGTGATAGGTGACCCGCTCAAGCATCGACGGGAATCCTCCCTGCCGGCGTCAGCATCTTGCGGAATATTTCAATGTCCGTCTTGCGCTTTTCGAGCGGGCGGAAGCAGACGGAATCAAACAGCACCCAACCGCCGAGAAAACCGTCCGGCTGAATATCCATCTGGTATTCGTCGATCTCCTCAAACGTGAGGCAGATCATCTCGTCCCGAGCCTCCACCGTCTTGACGGTCAATATCTCGTTGATCATCGGGACGCGCGTTGGGATGCTGCAAGAACCGACCTGCGCACAGCCGAAGTCGTCATTGATGCAGACGCACTGCACGCCGGGAGCCGCCCAGGTGTTCATGCTGCAAGCCCTCCGAACCGATCCGTTTGATTTCCCCATGAGGTCCAACCCTCGCGTTCGGTACGGGCGAAAAGCTCCAAATATGGCCCAGCGACAAGCTGCTCGATGTCACGATACTGCTGGTCAGGCTTACGAGAATGTTCGCGCCGAGGGGCAATGAGCAGCTTGCGCACCGCCGCCGACAGCCTCTTAGGCTTTCCACGGGTGAAGAGCAGGCAAAGCTCGGGATTGGCACGCGTCCAATAGCCAGTTCCCATCGGAAACTGCTTGTGGTGGTCAAGTTCCATGTCGCGGGCGCGCTTACTCGTCACCCGGCGTTCCTTGGCCCAAACAAAGCCGGTGGTCTTGTATTTGAAACCCCACGCCTTCCCGACTTCCAAAGCTTCTGGAAGCAACGGATCAACGATCCAGAGGAGCAAGACGCAATCTTTCGCCGCCACGTCGCCGACAGGCAGCGACTTGATCTCGTCAAGCGTCATCGTCGCATAATGGCGTTCCGGACTATTGGTGCGCGAGAGATTGCGCATCTGTTCAGGCGTCAGAAGGCCGTCAGGCGACCGCCCGCGCCCTTTCGCGCTGTATGTGGTGAACCGCCACGGAGGATCGGCGAGGATGCAGCCGAACTTGCCTTCAGGTAAATTCATCGGAGCGCCCTCAGAATGGAATGTCATCGTCGAAGTCGCGAACGCGGCCACGGATTGAACCGATCGAGGTCACGTCCACATCGCGCTTGACGACATGGTGAGTGGATTCGAGAACGAAGAATTCGACCTCCGGCGCAAGGCGTGCCAAGCGCTTCGCTTCTGCGATCGCACTTTCCTCGCTCTTATGTCGATGTGTGGGACGCCCTTGTCCAAGACCATAGACCATCCAGAATTTGATGCTCTCCATCACGCCGCCCTCATCAGTTCACGGCCGGCACGGCGCTCGCTCTCGGTGCCTTTGCCGCGAGAAAGACGAACGTGATACGGGCAGTACGAACGGCCCTGTTCGACATTACGGCCGCAGAACGTGATGTCGGCGCGCTCACCTTCGGGCCAGCGGCAATCACCGGCTTCGAGTTCCGTCAGCGTCAGGCCGAGAGACTTCGGCGCAGGCAACGCATCCACAACCGGCGGGGGCGCACGATCAAGCAGTTCTTGCAGACCGGCGAGCGCGACAGGATCAGCCTTCGACTTCGGCATCCGAGGCGTGCGAACGATCGCTCTCTTCGGCACTGGCGCCTTCTGTGATGGGGTCGGTGTATCCGCACCGTGAAGCTTCAGCCCAAGACGCGTGCACTTGCCGATCACGGCGTTACGGCTGACGCCGCCGAGTTCCTTGGCGATATGACTGGCGCTGAAACCGTCAGCCACAAGCCGGCGCAATGTTTCGATCTTCTCAACTGTCCACGGATTCATTCGAACACCTCAATGTTCCAGCCGCCGCCATCTTTCTTCTTGCGGGGCATCGCTGCGATAAATCGGAAGGGATAGAGTTCGGCGGCGACCTTGATCTTCACGCGGGCGTCGTCTTGCCAGAAGCCTTTGACCTCGTGCATTTCCATGACGCCGCTGGTGAGCATCACCGCGAAATCGGGGGTATAGAAAGTGTTGTCGGCGAGGCGTAGCTTGACGCCCTCGAAGCGATACCAAAGGACGTTCCCGGCCGTCCTGCGGCTTTCCAGCGTCTTTTCGTATTCGGCTTCGGTCTTGTTCCGCTCGCCAGTTTTCAGACGGCCGAGAGCAAGGCGACCACGCGCCGCCTTGCCCTGCACCTTATTGCGAGAGATCGGGAAACCCATGATCAGGCGTCTTCCGTCTCGTCGGGCTGCTCTTCATCCTCATCGGCCTTGTCAGCCGGCGGCACGTCGGCACCAACGGCAAAATTGAAGCCGTCACGCCATGCCGACCACGCTTCAGATCCTTCCTCGAAGGGATTGTGGGAAAGGTCGAGGCCATGCTTAGCCGCGCCTTCGCCTTGCTCGAAGGGCGTCAAGGCACTGTCATCGGGCGCTGGTTCCATCGGTTTCAGATCTGCGCCGCCGCCTCGCTGGCTTTCGTCATCTTCGCCGTCTTCATCGTCAATCGGCAAATCCGGCTGATCCTTGTCGGGCTTGGCTTCCGACTTTTGGCCGATGAACTGTTCGGGATTGGCAAAGATGATGATTGCCGGCTGCCCGATGTTCTCGGCAACCTTCTCGATATTGGCTACCGACGAGGAAGCGACGAGTTCCGCCTTGATCTCGTCTTTGACCGTGAACTTCGCGATCCGTCCGAACACCGGCTCGTTGCCATGCGAGGCAATGAGAGCGACCGCGCGGCGCACGATCGTTTCCGTCGCATTCGTGATTGCATAGATCTTGTCGGCCTGAGCCTTCTCGCTCAGTTTCGACCAGGGCGTCTCCATGCTGCGGATGTGTGTCAGCATCACATCGCGAAGATCGCCAGAGAGCGTCTCCGCGGTCATTTCATCAAGGCTCTTGTCAGCCATTGCCATCGCTCCGATTGATCCCCGAGATAAAGAATCGCGCGCGTGGGGATGGACGCGCGCTAGGCCGGCTTATTCGTCGCCGGAAATCTGTTCGTGCTTGTGGAAGATCGGGGCGCCGTAATTGCCCCGCAGAGGTTCGCGGCGCTTGCGGCGGCCAGCGATCAGAACCCAGACGCCAGCATCCTTGCAGGCGACGGAAAACCGATAGAACCAGCTCGACAGCTGCAGCAGCCGGTCAGCAACGAAATCGCGCATCACTTCATCCTCCCTTTGAGCGCTTCCAGCTCGCGAAGGAGAAAAGACTGTTTGGCTTCGAGTTCGGCGATATGCACGCCGCGCTCGAATTCCTTCCACCAGCGAGTGCCGGAACCTTCCATGATCGATTGAAGCAGCTCGAACCCGGCGTCAGAGCGCAGCAGGTTCACGAGAGCGTCGGCGCCCGGTTCGGTGCGGCCTTCGAGCCAGAGTTCAGCGGCGCGTAACCGCTATCTCGGATTGC
>UBYA01000032.1 GCA_900469615.1 Hyphomicrobiales bacterium
CGCTTCCATCGTCGAGTAATCCTCGGATTATTCCTTGATTACGAAGGCCCCGCTGGAAACAGCGGGGCCTTTTTCGTTCGGAGGATACATGAGCCTGATCATTCTGACCGGCGCTTCCGGTTCGGGAAAGACGGCGATTGCGGAGGCGGTCGCCAGAGACCATGCGCGGAGGTTCTCCGTTCATCATTTCGACAGCATTGGCGTGCCGTCGCGTGAGGTCATGATCCGCGATCATGGTTCGCCCGAAGCCTGGCAACGCGACAAAAGCGTCGAGTGGCTGATGCGGCTGGCGCAGCAGGCGCAAAAAGGCGAGCCGGTTCTGTTGGAGGGGCAGATGCGCCCATCCTACATCGTGGAGGCGGCCATCGCGGCAAAGATAGACGCGTATCGCCTGTTGTTGATCGACTGCGACGATGAGACGAGGACATGGCGGCTAACCGTCGGGCGCAACCAGCCCGAGCTTGCCGATACGAACATGATGAACTGGGCCGCCTATCTGCGTCGCGAAGCCAAGGCATATGGGTTCGAGATCCTCGATACCAGCCAACTTTCGATTGAGCAGAGCGCGAATTGCGTTCTCAGGCATATGGGCGGGTGATGCCGACAGATATATCACTGATCGGTGATGTTTCCGCTGTCTCCACGCCGCGATCCGATTTTTGCCGGTGAAGCTTGGTGTCTTCAAAGCTTGTCTTGCGAAATGAGCGCAAGGGCCTATCTATCGCTCGATTTTATCCGGAGGAAATTTCATGAAGAAACGTATTTTGTTCACGGGCGGAAGCGGCAAGGCTGGACGTCACACCGTTCCCTGGTTGGTCAATGCCGGCTATGAGGTTCACAACGTCGATCTCGTGCCGCTCGACAGCCCCGGCGTCACCAATCTGCAGGCCGATGTCACCGATTCGGGACAAGTCTATAACGTTTTGACGATGCACCGCGATTTTCCCGATCTCGATCACGGCAGGGGCGTGCAGCCTTTCGACGCCGTCGTGCATTTCGCCGCCATTCCGCGCATTCTGATCAAGCCCGACAACGAGACGTTCCGCATCAACACGATGAGCACCTACAATGTCATCGAGGCGGCCGCGAAACTCGGCGTGAAGAAGATCATCATCGCCTCCAGCGAAACGACCTATGGTGTCTGCTTCGCCGAAGGCCATCGCGATTTCCATCAGTTCCCGCTCGAAGAAGACTACGACGTCAATCCGATGGATTCCTACGGCTTGTCCAAGGTCGTGAATGAAAAGACCGCACGCGCCTTTGCCGAGCGCTTCGGCATCGACATCTATGCCCTGCGTATCGGCAATGTTATCGAGCCGCATGAATACGAGCGTTTTCCGGACTATTTCGCCGACAGCGAAATCCGAAAGCGAATCGCCTGGAGTTATATCGATGCTCGCGATCTTGGTCAGATCGTCCACCTTTGCATCGAGAAGGACGGTCTCGGCTTCCAGGTCTTCAACGCCGCGAACGATACTGTATCTGCCAACACGCCATCGCGGGAGCTTGCCGCCAGACACTATCCGAACGTCCCTTTCGTGCGCGAGATCGGCGAATATGAGGGCCTTTTGTCCAATCGTAAGATTCGCGAGGTTCTGGGGTTCAAGGAAGAACACGATTGGCGGCGCTACGTGAAAGTCTAGGAGCCGCACCCGCTGCGTGGGACCTGCTTGCGCTTCCGCGACGCCTGGCGGGGAGAGGGGGCAAAGCGGCCGCCTCTCCATTTGTTACGCAGGATAACCAAAAATGCTTCCGCAAACACTCGACAAATATCGCCGTTTATTTAAGTAGGGTTGCGTTTGCGGGGCGTCTCCTTGAGATTGCAACGCATGGTACGGTATATCCGCGCCCTCGTTTCGAACCGGCATCCCGCGGCCAGTGCGCCTTGAGGATGAGCTGAGCGCGATCTATGTCGCGTCGGAAGTTAGTTTGCCGGCTGATCAAAAAGGGTCCGCCGCTTCGGAGGTATCATGAAGGATAATGTTGCACGTATTTTTGTCGGTTTCGATTCCAAGGAAGTCGTGGCCTATCACGTCCTGACCCAGAGCATCATCGAGCGCTCGTCGATCCCCGTGGTCTTCTCGCCGATCGTGCTCAACAATCTCGGCGGCATCTTCACGCGCGAGCGCAATCCGCTGCAGTCGACCGAATTTTCCTTCTCGCGCTTCCTCGTTCCCTATCTCAGCGATTTCCAGGGCTGGAGCATCTTCATGGATTGCGACATGCTTGCCCGCGCCGACATCGCCGAGCTTTGGGCGCTGCGCGACGATCGCTATGCCGCCATGTGCGTCAAGCATGACTATCAGCCGAAGATCGAGACCAAGTTCCTCGGCCAGACGCAGACCAAATACGAAAAGAAGAACTGGTCGAGCATGATCCTGTTCAACAATGCCAAGTGCACGGCCTTGTCGAAGGATTTCGTCAACACGGCAACCGGGCTCCAGCTTCATCAGTTCAAGTGGCTGGAGAGCGACGACCAGATCGGCGAAGTGCCGGTGACGTGGAATTATCTCGTCAACGAATACGACTATCGCGATGATGCCAAGCTGGTGCATTTCACCGACGGCGGTCCGTATTTCGACGAATATCGCAACGACGATTACGCCGATGAGTGGTTCGCCATGCGTGACCGCATGCTGCACGTTCAACAGAAGTGAGCCCATTGGATCAGGGAAATACAGGTCAGGCCGACATCGGCTTTCCGGCTGCGGGTTCCGCCGCCGGCCTGGCCGATGCCGGCGAATGGCGGGAGGTACTGGCGGCTTTCTCCCATATCGTGCTGGTTGCCAACAGCGATGCGGTCGATATCGCCAGCCTCCAGGCGCAGTTTCCGCAAACTGCGCTCTTCGTGTTCTTCAACAAGGTCTACAAGGTCCTTGATCGCCCGTTTCATGGACACTCTTTGTTGATTTCGCGCGGTCAGCCGCGTGGGGCCAACATCGTTTATCGAGGCGAAGTGGGCGAGGTCGTGAAGTTCTTTCCGAAGGAACACTTCCTCGGCATCATGAATATCCGCCTCGGTCCCGAGGAAAAACTCAATCCCGCCGCCGATTTTCAAGGCGCGCCGACCGGCCATCTCGATCTGGTCGGCTTCTGCTCCGATTTCTATGCGGAAGGCAAGACGCCGACGAGCGGGTTCGCCATGGCGCTCTGGCTCAGCGATCTCAAGCTGCCGGGCGTGATCGTGCTTGCCGGCTTTTCGGCAAGGCGCAGTCAGAAGTGGAGGGTGGTTTCCGCCCACGACTGGAGTTTCGAGCAGACGTTCCTGCGCCTCTTTGCGCGTCTTGGGAAGATCGTCATACATGGCGGCGTTTCGCTGAATCCCTATATCAGGCTCGCAGAACGCTTTTCAGAGGTGCCGCCGGCGGAGATTTCCCTGGCTGCGGCCGAAGTGCTGTCGGAGCGACTCGGCAACACGGATGCCGAGGTGGACAAGCTGATCTCGCTGACGAATGTGATTCGCTCCACGGACAATTTCTTCCGCCGCCTTCGGCCGAAATTTCTCAAGCGAAAGCCGAAAGGCTCTCCAGGAGAGTAGCAAGCCCGCAAACGTCCTTTTTCCGGCATCTGTCGTTCGGCGGCGGGGCCGGCTGTTTACGGGTGTGCCATGCGACGTCGAAGGTCCGATTGGGAAAAAGCAAAAAACGCTCTTGCCAATCGTTTCGTCCCGCCTTAAAGGGAGCGCCATGTCTTCGAACTGCTTGGGGCGGTCCACCGCCTGGAGCGAACGGTCGAAGGAAGAAGGGGTATAGCTCAGTTGGTAGAGCGGCGGTCTCCAAAACCGCAGGTCGTAGGTTCGAGCCCTGCTGCCCCTGCCATTTTCCTCGGTTTGACTGGCGCGTGGTTTTCGCTGCTTCTCCGGTCGAGGGCATGCCGGATTGGCGGCAAATTTTAGAAAACACCGTGTTGCCTCTTGTTAAATCGGGAATCGGTGTTTATGTAGGGTTTAACAGACACGCGGTGCGTGGGGCTGATATGTTCAGCTTTACGCGCCGTAATTGCGTGGGCGGTCAATGGCATCCAAAACGAATCCACTAGCGTTTCTGCAGCAGGTACGCTCCGAGACGTCGAAAATTACTTGGCCTTCACGCCGCGAGACCATGATCTCGACGGTGATGGTTCTCGTCATGGTCATTTTCGCTTCGCTGTTTTTCTTTGCTGCCGACCAGCTCATCGGCTGGATTCTCAGCTACGTGCTGAATACCGGCAATTGATATTGAGTGGAGATGAACATGGCGGCACGTTGGTACATCGTCCACGCTTATTCCAATTTCGAAAAGAAGGTGGCTGAATCCATCGAGGAGAAGGCCAGGCAGAAGGGTCTCGAGCATCTGTTCGAGAAGATCCTCGTGCCGACCGAAAAGGTCGTGGAAGTGCGTCGCGGTCGCAAGGTCGATAGCGAGCGCAAGTTCTTCCCGGGCTACGTGCTCGTTCGCGCCAACCTGACGGACGAGGCCTACCATCTGATCAAGAATACGCCGAAGGTCACTGGTTTCCTCGGCTCCGACAACAAGCCCGTTCCGATTCCGGATTATGAGGCCGAGCGCATTCTCGGTCAGGTCCAGGAGGGTGTCGAGCGGCCGAAGGCTTCCGTATCGTTCGAGATCGGCGAGCAGGTCCGCGTTTCCGATGGTCCGTTCGCTTCGTTCAACGGCACGGTTCAGGATGTGGACGAAGAGCGTTCGCGCCTGAAGGTGGAAGTGTCGATTTTCGGCCGCGCTACGCCGGTCGAGCTGGAATACAGCCAGGTCGAAAAGGTCTGATGTGCTCTATTGGAGGGGTTGGCCTGGCGGTCGGCCTCTCGTTCAGGTTTGGGCATGGGCAATTGCTTGCTTGTGTCTCGCGGCGAAGCCGCAATACGCGTGGAAGGGTAGGGTCTTAGCCGGACCTGGTGATCCGCACCACGCAACCGCAGCCGCCGGAGCGATCCGGCATAATGGGCCGGGCAACCGGTCATGTAGAAAGGCAGAGAGAAATGGCTAAGAAAGTTGCAGGCCAGCTCAAGCTGCAGGTAAAGGCCGGCTCGGCGAATCCTTCGCCGCCGATCGGTCCTGCGCTTGGTCAGCGTGGCATTAACATCATGGAATTCTGCAAGGCGTTCAATGCCGCCACGCAGGAAATGGAAAAGGGTATGCCGATCCCGGTCGTCATCACCTACTACCAGGACAAGTCCTTCACCTTCGTAATGAAGCAGCCGCCGGTCAGCTACTTCCTGAAGAAGGAAGCGAAGATTCAGTCCGGCTCCAAGACTCCTGGCAAGGGCTCCAAGGCCGGCACCCTGACCAAGGCTCAGGTCAAGGCAATCGCCGAAGCCAAGATGAAGGATCTGAACGCCGCCGATATCGAAGGCGCAATGGCCATGATCGAGGGCTCTGCCCGCGCCATGGGCCTGGAAGTGGTAGGTTAAGACCATGGTAGCAAAGCGTATTCAGAAGATTCGTGAAGGCGTCGATCCGACCAAGCTCTATGCTCTGGATCTGGCCATCAACATGGTCAAGGAGCGTGCCGTCGCCAAGTTCGACGAAACCGTCGAAATCGCGATGAACCTCGGCGTCGACCCCCGTCATGCCGACCAGATGGTTCGCGGCGTCGTCAACCTGCCGAACGGCACCGGCCGTACGGTTCGCGTTGCCGTCTTCGCTCGCGGCGCCAAGGCTGACGAAGCCAAGGCTGCCGGTGCTGACATCGTCGGCGCGGAAGACCTGGTCGAAATCGTTCAGGGCGGCAAGATCGAGTTCGATCGCTGCATCGCCACCCCGGACATGATGCCGCTCGTCGGCCGTCTCGGTAAGGTTCTCGGCCCGCGCGGCATGATGCCGAACCCGAAGGTCGGCACCGTCACCATGGACGTCAAGGGTGCTGTCGAAGCCTCCAAGGGCGGCGCTGTCGAGTTCCGCGTCGAGAAGGCTGGTATCATCCACGCCGGTATCGGCAAGGCTTCCTTCGACGCCAAGGCTCTGGAAGAAAACATCCGCGCCTTTGCCGATGCCGTCATCAAGGCGAAGCCGGCTGGCGCCAAGGGCAACTACCTGAAGCGTGTCGCGATCTCCTCGACCATGGGTCCGGGCGTCAAGATCGAGCCGTCGACGGTCACGGCGCCTGGCGCCTGATAAGTTCTGCCGGGCTCTGGCCCGGTAAGCAAGAATTCCCGGCCTTTCGGGGCCGGGATTTCCGGAGAAATCCGGAATTCCTGTCCGAGATTGCGGGTGGTTGAGACCTTAATCACTTTGCCTGCATGAGACGGGTGAGATCCGAATTTGGCAGAAGCTATGCTTCGATGAAATCGGTTCGAGCCTTGGAAGCCTTGTGCCTTGGAGCCGTTCGGCTCGAGCGCGAGGGGACAGGATCCTCAAGCGTCGCTTGGGATCTCTTGGATCCCGGGAGGCAGAAGGCAACCCGGCAGGCCCGCTAACCCGGTCCTGTCAACTGGAGAAAAGCAGTGGAAAGAGCGGAAAAACGCGAATTCGTCACGGAACTGAACGAAGTCTTCAAGGCTTCGGGTTCGGTTGTCGTGGCCCACTATGCTGGTGCTACAGTCGCTCAGATGAACGATTTTCGTTCCAAGATGCGCGCTGCTGGCGGCACCGTCAAAGTCGCGAAGAACCGCCTGGCCAAAATTGCTCTTCAGGGCACGGATGCGGAAGGGATTTCCGATCTCTTCACCGGTCAGACGCTGATCGCATACAGCACTGATCCGATTACCGCTCCGAAGGTCGTCGTGGATTTCGCCAAGACCAACGATAAGATCGTTGTTCTGGGCGGCGCCATGGGAACAACAACGCTCAACGCCGAAGGTGTGAAGTCGCTCGCGACCCTGCCTTCGCTGGACGAGCTGCGCGCGAAGCTGCTGGGCATGATCCAGACTCCGGCTACCCGCATCGCAGGTGTTGTTGCAGCGCCGGCAAGTCAGCTTGCTCGCGTGTTCTCGGCCTACGCCAAGAAGGACGAAGCCGCGTAAGGCGGTTTTTCGCTGTTCATAATCAACCAGTTCGAACCGAACAAAAGGAACTACAAAAATGGCTGATCTCGCAAAGATCGTAGACGACCTCTCCTCGCTGACCGTTCTCGAAGCCGCTGAACTGTCCAAGCTTCTCGAAGAAAAGTGGGGCGTTTCCGCTGCTGCTCCGGTAGCTGTTGCTGCCGTTGCCGGCGGTGCTGGCGCTGCTGCTGCCGTTGAAGAAGAAAAGACCGAGTTCGACGTCATCCTCACGGATGCCGGCGCGAACAAGATCAACGTCATCAAGGAAGTCCGCGCCATCACGGGCCTCGGCCTCAAGGAAGCCAAGGACCTCGTTGAAGCCGCTCCGAAGGCTGTCAAGGAAGCTGTTTCCAAGGCTGAAGCCGCTGACATCAAGAAGAAGCTCGAAGACGCCGGCGCCAAGGTCGACGTTAAGTAAGCTTGAAACTGCTGTGGGAGGTGGCTTTTTGCTGCCTCCCATTCGCCGTTTTTCTGAACGAATTACCCAAAAGCCGCGGGAAAAACGGCTTTTGGGTAATGGGTTCTTCAAGAGGATGGTCTCAAACCGAACCGCGACGCAATCCGGCCGAGCGGTTTTCGGTTAGATAGACGAGATTGAACTACTCATTGATTGATGGGGCCGCCTGGCCAGCGTTTCCCATCCGTTGCAGGCCCGGGTGCAGGATTTTAAAGGAGCGACGATGGCTCAGACCCTTTCGTTCAATGGTCGCAGGCGCGTACGCAAGTTTTTTGGTAAGATTCCCGAAGTCGCAGAGATGCCGAACCTCATCGAGGTTCAAAAGGCGTCCTACGATCAGTTTCTCATGGTCGAAGAACCCAAGGGCGGCCGCCCTGACGAAGGTCTTCAGGCTGTCTTCAAGTCGGTTTTCCCGATCACCGATTTCTCTGGCGCTTCCATGCTGGAGTTCGTATCCTATGAGTTCGAACCGCCGAAGTTCGACGTCGACGAGTGCCGCCAGCGCGACCTGACCTATGCCGCGCCGCTGAAGGTGACGCTGCGTCTGATCGTGTTCGATATCGACGAGGATACGGGCGCGAAGTCCATCAAGGACATCAAGGAACAGAGCGTTTACATGGGCGACATGCCGCTCATGACGAACAACGGTACGTTCATCGTGAACGGCACCGAACGCGTGATCGTATCCCAGATGCACCGTTCGCCGGGCGTCTTCTTCGATCACGACAAGGGCAAGAGCCATTCTTCCGGCAAGCTGCTCTTTGCTGCCCGCGTCATCCCGTATCGCGGCTCCTGGCTCGATATCGAGTTCGACGCCAAGGACATCGTCTACGCCCGTATCGACCGCCGCCGCAAGATTCCGGTGACGTCGCTGCTGATGGCGCTCGGCATGGACGGCGAAGAAATCCTGTCGACCTTCTACACGAAGTCGCTCTACCAGCGCGACGGCGATGGCTGGCGCATTCCCTTCAAGCCGGAGACGCTGAAGGGCGCCAAGACCGTTACCGACATGATCGACGCCGACACCGGCGAAGTCGTTGTCGAAGGCGGCAAGAAGCTTACCCCGCGCCTGCTGCGTCAGCTGCAGGAAAAGGGCCTCAAGGCGCTGAAGGCGACCGACGAAGAGCTTTACGGCCTCTTCCTCGCGGAAGACATCGTCAATTTCCAGACCGGTGAGATCTATCTCGAAGCCGGCGACGAAATCGACGAGAAGACCCTGCCTGTCATCATGAACGCCGGCTTCGACGAGATCCCGGTTCTCGGCATCGACCACATCAACGTCGGCGCCTATATCCGCAACACCCTGTCTGCGGACAAGAACGAGAACCGTCAGGACGCTCTGTTCGATATCTACCGCGTCATGCGTCCGGGCGAGCCGCCGACCATGGAATCGGCCGAAGCCATGTTCAACTCGCTGTTCTTCGATGCGGAGCGCTACGATCTCTCCGCCGTCGGCCGCGTGAAGATGAACATGCGCCTCGACCTCGACGTCGAAGACACCGTCCGCATCCTGCGCAAGGACGACATCCTGGCCGTGGTCAAGATGCTTGTCGAACTGCGCGACGGCAAGGGCGAGATCGACGACATCGACAACCTCGGCAACCGCCGCGTCCGTTCGGTCGGCGAGCTGATGGAAAACCAGTATCGTCTGGGTCTGCTGCGCATGGAGCGTGCGATCAAGGAACGCATGTCCTCGATCGAAATCGACACGGTCATGCCGCAGGATCTGATCAACGCCAAGCCGGCCGCCGCCGCCGTCCGCGAATTCTTCGGCTCCTCGCAGCTGTCGCAGTTCATGGACCAGGTGAACCCGCTTTCGGAAATCACCCACAAGCGCCGTCTTTCGGCTCTCGGCCCGGGTGGTCTGACCCGCGAGCGCGCCGGCTTCGAAGTCCGCGACGTTCATCCGACGCACTACGGTCGTATTTGCCCGATCGAAACGCCGGAAGGTCCGAACATCGGCCTCATCAATTCGCTGGCGACCTTCGCCCGCGTCAACAAGTACGGCTTCATCGAAAGCCCCTATCGCCGCATCATCGACGGTAAGGTGACCAACGACGTGCTTTACCTCTCCGCCATGGAAGAGGCGAAGTACTACGTTGCCCAGGCCAACGCCGAGCTCGACGCCGACGGCTCCTTCATCGAGGAATTCGTCGTCTGCCGTCATGCCGGCGAAGTCATGCTTGCTCCGCGCGACAACATCAACCTGATGGACGTCTCGCCGAAGCAGCTGGTTTCGGTCGCTGCCGCTCTGATCCCGTTCCTGGAAAACGACGACGCCAACCGCGCTCTCATGGGCTCGAACATGCAGCGTCAGGCCGTGCCGCTTCTGCGTGCCGAAGCCCCGTTCGTCGGCACCGGCATGGAGCCGGTCGTCGCGCGTGACTCCGGCGCTGCCATCGGCGCCCGCCGCGGCGGCGTGGTCGACCAGGTCGACGCGACGCGTATCGTTATCCGCGCCACCGAAGACCTCGATCCGTCGAAGTCCGGCGTCGATATCTACCGCCTGATGAAGTTCCAGCGTTCGAACCAGAACACCTGCGTCAACCAGCGTCCGCTGGTCACCGTCGGTGACGTGGTCAACAAGGGCGACATCCTGGCGGACGGTCCGTCGACCGACCTCGGCGATCTGGCTCTCGGCCGCAACGTGCTCGTCGCGTTCATGCCGTGGAACGGCTACAACTACGAAGACTCGATCCTGCTCTCCGAGCGTATCGTTGCCGACGACGTGTTCACCTCCATCCACATCGAAGAATTCGAAGTGATGGCGCGCGACACCAAGCTCGGTCCGGAAGAAATCACCCGCGACATTCCGAACGTTTCGGAAGAAGCGCTGAAGAACCTGGACGAAGCCGGCATCGTTTACATCGGCGCCGAAGTTCAGCCGGGCGATATCCTCGTCGGCAAGATCACGCCGAAGGGCGAAAGCCCGATGACGCCGGAAGAAAAGCTTCTGCGCGCCATCTTCGGTGAAAAGGCATCCGACGTTCGCGATACCTCCATGCGCATGCCGCCCGGCACCTACGGTACGGTCGTCGAAGTTCGCGTCTTCAACCGTCACGGCGTCGAAAAGGACGAGCGTGCAATGGCGATCGAGCGCGAAGAGATCGAACGCCTTGCCAAGGACCGTGACGACGAGCAGGCGATCCTCGACCGTAACGTCTACGGCCGTCTGGTCGAGATGCTGCGCGGTCAGGTTGCTCTTGCTGGTCCGAAGGGCTTCAAGAAGGGCACGGAACTGTCGAACGCCGTCGTTTCGGAGTATCCGCGTTCGCAGTGGTGGATGTTCGCCGTCGAGGACGAGAAGGTCCAGAGCGAGCTCGAAGCCCTGCGTGGCCAGTACGACGAATCCAAGTCGCGCCTCGAACAGCGCTTCATGGACAAGGTCGAGAAGGTCCAGCGCGGCGACGAAATGCCTCCGGGCGTCATGAAGATGGTCAAGGTCTTCGTCGCTGTGAAGCGCAAGATCCAGCCGGGCGACAAGATGGCAGGCCGTCACGGGAACAAGGGCGTGGTCTCGCGCATTGTTCCGGTAGAAGACATGCCGTTCCTGGAAGACGGTACGCATGTCGATATCGTGCTGAACCCGCTCGGCGTGCCCTCGCGCATGAACGTCGGTCAGATTCTCGAAACGCACCTGGGCTGGGCTTGCGCCGGCATGGGTCGTCAGATCGGCGAACTGATCGAAGCCTACAAGGCAAGCGGCAACATCGAGCCGCTGCGCAAGACGATCGATCTGGTCGTCGGCGATGGCCCGAAGAGCGACGACGTTCACGAGTATGACGATGCATCGGTGCTGCGTCTGGCCGATCAGTGGAAGCGTGGCGTGTCCATCGCGACCCCGGTCTTCGACGGCGCCGGCGAGGCGGATGTCAACCACATGCTGGCAATGGCAGGTCTCAAGCAAACCGGTCAGTCGACGCTGTACGACGGTCGTACCGGCGAGCAGTTCGACCGCCAGGTCACGGTTGGCTACATCTACATGCTGAAGCTGAACCACCTTGTCGACGACAAGATCCACGCCCGTTCGATCGGTCCGTACTCGCTCGTCACCCAGCAGCCGCTGGGCGGTAAGGCGCAGTTCGGCGGACAGCGCTTCGGCGAAATGGAAGTCTGGGCGCTCGAAGCTTACGGTGCAGCCTACACGCTGCAGGAAATGCTCACGGTCAAGTCGGACGACGTGGCCGGCCGTACCAAGGTCTACGAAGCCATCGTTCGTGGCGACGACACCTTCGAAGCGGGCATTCCGGAAAGCTTCAACGTTCTCGTCAAGGAAATGCGCTCGCTGGGTCTCAGCGTCGAGCTGGAGAATTCCAAGGTCGACGATCTGCAGACGACGAGCCAGCTTCCGGACGCAGCCGAGTAATAGCCTGTCGGATGCGCGCTGCCGGTCAGCGCGCATCTTTTGGAATATTGCAGCGCCGTCGGCGTCCTTCGGGATGCATGGCGCCGCAAGGCGGTTTTAAGGCGTCAGGCCGGTTCCCGGGATTTACCGGCCCTGATTGCAATTCGAGGGCGTTTCGCCCCTAAAGGAGATAGGCATGAACCAAGAGGTCATGAATCTTTTCAATCCGCAGGTGCCTGCGCAGAATTTCGATTCCATCCGGATTTCGATTGCGTCGCCGGAGAAGATTCTTTCCTGGTCTTATGGCGAGATCAAGAAGCCGGAAACGATCAACTATCGCACGTTCAAGCCGGAACGCGATGGTCTTTTCTGCGCGCGAATCTTCGGACCGATCAAGGACTACGAGTGCCTGTGCGGCAAGTACAAGCGCATGAAGTACAAGGGCATCATCTGCGAAAAGTGCGGCGTCGAAGTCACGCTGTCGCGCGTTCGCCGTGAACGCATGGGTCATATCGAGCTCGCCGCTCCCGTTGCCCACATCTGGTTCCTGAAGTCGCTGCCGTCGCGTATTTCGACGCTGCTCGACATGACGCTGAAGGATGTGGAGCGCGTTCTCTACTTCGAAAACTACATCGTCACCGAGCCGGGCCTCACCGCCCTCAAGGAGCACCAGCTCCTCTCGGAAGAAGAGTATATGCTCGCCGTCGACGAATATGGCGAAGACCAGTTCACCGCCATGATCGGCGCTGAAGCGATCTACGAGATGCTGGCCAGCATGAATCTCGAGAAGATCGCAGGCGATCTGCGTTCCGAGCTTGCCGACACGACGTCGGATCTCAAGCAGAAGAAGCTGATGAAGCGCCTGAAGATCGTCGAGAACTTCATGGAATCCGGCAACCGTCCGGAATGGATGATCATGAAGGTCGTCCCGGTCATCCCGCCGGACCTGCGCCCGCTGGTTCCGCTCGATGGCGGCCGTTTCGCGACGTCGGATCTGAACGATCTCTACCGCCGCGTCATCAACCGTAACAACCGCCTGAAGCGCCTCATCGAACTGCGCGCTCCGGGCATCATCATCCGCAACGAAAAGCGCATGCTGCAGGAATCTGTCGATGCGCTGTTCGACAACGGCCGCCGCGGCCGCGTCATCACCGGCGCCAACAAGCGTCCGCTGAAGTCGCTGTCCGACATGCTCAAGGGCAAGCAGGGCCGCTTCCGTCAGAACCTGCTCGGCAAGCGCGTCGACTATTCCGGCCGTTCGGTCATCGTGACCGGTCCGGAACTCAAGCTGCACCAGTGCGGCCTGCCGAAGAAGATGGCGCTCGAGCTGTTCAAGCCGTTCATCTACGCCCGCCTCGACGCCAAGGGTTACTCCTCGACCGTCAAGCAGGCCAAGAAGCTGGTCGAAAAGGAAAAGCCGGAAGTCTGGGATATCCTCGACGAGGTCATCCGCGAGCATCCGGTTCTGCTGAACCGCGCACCGACGCTGCACCGCCTGGGCATCCAGGCCTTCGAACCCACGCTGGTCGAAGGCAAGGCAATCCAGCTGCATCCGCTCGTCTGCACGGCCTTCAACGCCGACTTCGACGGCGACCAGATGGCTGTTCACGTACCGCTCTCGCTGGAAGCCCAGCTTGAAGCCCGCGTGCTGATGATGTCGACCAACAACATCCTGCACCCGGCAAACGGCGCGCCGATCATCGTTCCCTCGCAGGACATGGTTCTCGGCCTGTACTACCTGTCGATCCTGAACCAGAACGAGCCGGGCGAAGGCATGGCCTTCTCCGATCTCGGCGAGCTGCATCACGCGCTTGAAAACAAGGTCGTGACGCTGCACTCGAAGATTCGCGGCCGCTTCAAGTCGGTCGACGAAGAGGGCAAGCCCTATTCGAAGATCTACGAAACGACGCCGGGCCGCCTGCTGATCGGCGAACTGCTGCCGAAGCACGGCAAGGTGACCTTCGACATCTGCAACCAGGAAATGACCAAGAAGAACATCTCCAAGATGATCGACACGGTCTACCGCCATTGCGGCCAGAAGGACACGGTCATTTTCTGCGACCGCATCATGCAGCTCGGCTTCGCCCATGCCTGCCGCGCCGGCATTTCGTTCGGCAAGGACGACATGGTCATTCCGGACACGAAGGTTAAGATCGTCGGCGATACCGAAGCGCTCGTGAAGGAATACGAGCAGCAGTATAACGACGGCCTGATCACCCAGGGCGAGAAGTACAACAAGGTCGTCGACGCCTGGGGCAAGGCCACGGAAAAGGTCGCCGAAGAAATGATGGCCCGCATCAAGGCCGTCGAATTCGACGAGAAGACCGGTCGCCAGAAGCCGATGAACTCGATCTACATGATGAGCCACTCTGGCGCCCGTGGTTCTCCGAACCAGATGCGCCAGCTGGGCGGCATGCGTGGCCTCATGGCCAAGCCGTCGGGCGAAATCATCGAGACGCCGATCATCTCGAACTTCAAGGAAGGTCTCACCGTTAACGAGTACTTCAACTCGACGCACGGTGCCCGTAAGGGTCTGGCCGACACCGCCTTGAAGACCGCGAACTCGGGCTACCTGACCCGCCGTCTCGTCGACGTCGCGCAGGATTGCATCGTCACGCACGTCGATTGCGGTACCGAAAACGGCCTCACCATGACCGCTATCGTCGATGCCGGTCAGGTCGTCGCCTCGCTCGGCGCCCGCATCCTCGGCCGTACGGCCCTGGACGACATCGATCATCCGGTCACGGGTGAGCGCATCGTCGATGCCGGCAAGATGATCCTTGAGCCCGATGTCATCGAGATCGAGAAGGCCGGTATCCAGTCGATCCGTATCCGTTCGGCGCTGACCTGCGAAATCCAGACGGGCGTGTGCTCGGTCTGCTACGGCCGTGACCTTGCTCGCGGTACGCCCGTCAACATCGGCGAAGCTGTCGGCGTCATCGCCGCGCAGTCGATCGGTGAGCCGGGCACGCAGCTGACCATGCGTACCTTCCACCTGGGTGGCACGGCAACCGTGGTCGACCAGTCGTTCCTGGAAGCTTCGTACGAAGGCACGGTTCAGATCAAGAACCGCAACATGCTGCGCAACTCCGATGGCAACCTGGTTGCCATGGGCCGCAACATGACGGTCCAGATCCTGGACGAACGTGGTGTCGAACGCTCCTCGCAGCGCGTCGCTTACGGTTCGAAGCTGTATGTCGACGACGGCGATAAGGTGAAGCGCGGTCAGCGTCTGGCAGAGTGGGACCCCTATACCCGTCCGATGATGACGGAAGTGGCCGGTACGGTTCACTTCGAAGACGTGGTCGACGGTCTCTCCGTTCTCGAAGCGACCGACGAATCCACCGGCATCACCAAGCGTCAGGTTATCGACTGGCGCTCGACGCCGCGCGGCTCCGATCTGAAGCCGGCGATCGTCATCAAGGACGCCAGCGGCAATGTCGCCAAGCTGTCGCGTGGCGGCGAAGCCCGCTTCCTGCTCTCGGTCGACGCGATCCTGTCGGTCGAGCCGGGTACGAAGGTGTCGCAGGGTGACGTTCTCGCCCGTTCGCCGCTGGAAAGCGCCAAGACCAAGGACATCACCGGTGGTCTGCCGCGCGTTGCCGAACTGTTCGAAGCCCGTCGTCCGAAGGACCATGCCATCATCGCTGAGATCGATGGTACGATCCGCCTCGGCCGCGACTACAAGAACAAGCGTCGCGTCATCATCGAGCCGGCGGAAGACGGTGTCGAGCCTGTCGAATACCTGATCCCGAAGGGCAAGCCCTTCCACCTTCAGGAAGGCGACTATATCGAAAAGGGTGACTACATCCTCGACGGTAATCCGGCTCCGCACGACATCCTGGCGATCAAGGGCGTGGAGGCTCTGGCTTCCTACCTGGTCAACGAAATCCAGGAAGTCTACCGCTTGCAGGGTGTTGTCATCAACGACAAGCACATCGAGGTGATTGTCCGTCAGATGCTGCAGAAGGTGGAAATCACCGATGCGGGCGACAGCCAGTACATCGTCGGCGACAATGTCGACCGTATCGAGCTGGACGATGCCAACGACCGTCTGGTTGAGGAAGGCAAGAAGCCTGCTTATGGCGATCCGGTTCTGCTCGGCATCACCAAGGCATCGCTGCAGACGCCGTCCTTCATCTCGGCCGCATCCTTCCAGGAAACGACGAAGGTGCTGACCGAAGCTGCAATCGCCGGCAAGACCGACGGTCTGCAGGGCCTGAAGGAAAACGTCATCGTCGGTCGCCTCATCCCGGCCGGTACCGGCGGTACCATGACGCAGATCCGCCGTATCGCTACGGCCCGCGACGAGCTCATCCTCGAAGAGCGTCGCAAGGGCACGGGCGCCAGCGTCGCAACGCCGATGCTGCAGGATCTCGCCAGCGAGAACACGCCGGCCGAGTAAGCTGCGCGGAAAGCGGAAAATCAAAACCGCCCGGAGCGATCCGGGCGGTTTCTTTTTGTGCCATGAAGAAATCGAATGGGGGAGGGCGGGTCGCCGCCGGCGAGGCGGTTCCGTCAGCGGAAGCGAATGATCGCGACTTCGCCTTCGAGGGCGCCCTGATAGGCCGACGCATGGGGTTCTTCGTCCGGTATATCCGTGAGCAGCCCGATCTGGTCGAGGTCGGCCTCGATGAAACCTTCTTCGGCGAGCGCGTTCAGTGCTTCGCGCACGGCGGTATCGTCATCCGGTGCCTTCAGCATGACATGCAGGTCCACGCCTTCGCCGCCATCGGACTCGTATCCCTTGCCGATGATGATGAAGACCATGGGGCCATCGGAATTATTGTCGTTGTCTGGCGCAGTAATCATGAGTCTTCCTTCGGGAGTGTCGAATCGACCCGGCGATTCCATTTGGCCGCTCGGGTTTGCCGGATGGAAATGTCCGTCCGTGATTCCTTATAGGGATTTTGCCGAAATACCAAAGTCCATCTTGCCGAAGAGGCGCCATTTCCGTATCCAGTGCCGCAAATGACTGGTTTGCACGGCCTTTTCGGGCTTTATGACAAAGATAATTTCTTAACCGCCTTGACGAAACGGCGGGAAACCAGTAGTACCGCGCCCATCGGGACCCATGTGAGGCATGGCTGTTCGGAGCGACGCGCTCTGGAGTTCACCTCAAACAAGGTTCTAAACGCACGTTGAAGACACGAATGCTGCACGCAAGACGCCATAACGGCGTCCTCTGCTTTTTTGTGGTCCATCTGCGAAAGCGGATCGGGCCACGTTTTGCGCATTGAGACGATCGTGTGTCGTTGCCGGTGACGGCGAGAGTCAAGCCCGCAAGGGTGTCGAGATAGATTTACAAGGGATGGTTGAATGCCTACCGTAAACCAGCTGATCCGCAAGCCTCGCCAGGCGCAGGTAAAGCGTAACAAGGTTCCCGCTCTCCAGGAGAACCCGCAGAAGCGCGGCGTTTGCACCCGCGTCTACACGACGACGCCGAAGAAGCCGAACTCGGCTCTGCGTAAGGTCGCAAAGATCCGCCTCACCAACGGCTTCGAAGTCATTGGTTATATTCCCGGTGAAGGTCACAACCTTCAGGAACACTCTGTCGTCATGATCCGTGGCGGCCGCGTCAAGGACCTTCCGGGTGTCCGTTACCACATCATCCGCGGCGTTCTCGATACCCAGGGTGTCAAGAACCGCAAGCAGCGCCGCTCCAAGTACGGCGCGAAGCGTCCGAAGTAATTCGGTTTTAGATAATCCGGCGCTGCGCGAGGTTCTCCGCGTGGTAAAGCGCCGCTAACAGTTGAGAGACGAGAAGTATATGTCCAGACGTCACAGAGCAGAAAAGCGCGAGATCAACCCGGACCCGAAGTTCGGCGATCTGGTCGTCACCAAGTTCATGAATGCCATCATGCTCGACGGCAAGAAGTCCGTAGCTGAAAGCATCGTATACGGCGCATTCGACGCCGTGCAGGGCAAGGCAAAGCAGGAGCCGCTCGGCGTGTTCCATCAGGCTTTGGATAACATCGCTCCGCACGTTGAAGTTCGTTCGCGTCGCGTTGGTGGTGCCACGTACCAGGTTCCGGTCGATGTTCGTCCGGAGCGTCGTCAGGCTCTTGCCATTCGCTGGCTGATCGCTGCTGCTCGCAAGCGTAACGAAACGACGATGGTCGATCGCCTCAGCGGCGAACTTCTCGATGCCTCCAACAACCGCGGCGCCGCCGTCAAGAAGCGCGAAGACACGCACAAGATGGCTGATGCCAACCGTGCGTTCTCGCATTATCGCTGGTAATCCCGAACGGTTTCGGAAAGGCAGTCCATTATGGCTCGCGAATATAAAATCGAAGACTACCGCAATTTCGGTATCATGGCGCATATCGACGCCGGCAAGACCACGACCACCGAGCGTATTCTTTACTACACCGGCAAGTCGCACAAGATCGGCGAAGTGCACGACGGCGCAGCCACCATGGACTGGATGGAGCAGGAGCAGGAGCGTGGCATCACGATCACCTCCGCCGCTACGACCACCTTCTGGAAGGGCCGCGACGGCAAGACCCGCCGCTTCAACATCATCGACACCCCCGGCCACGTCGACTTCACCATCGAAGTCGAGCGTTCGCTGCGCGTTCTCGACGGTGCGATCGCGCTGCTCGACGCCAATGCCGGCGTTGAGCCGCAGACGGAAACCGTATGGCGTCAGGCTGAGAAGTATCATGTTCCGCGCATGATCTTCTGCAACAAGATGGACAAGACCGGCGCCGATTTCTATCGCTCGGTCGAGATGATCAAGACCCGCCTCGGCGCCACCGCTGTCGTCATGCAGCTGCCGATCGGTGCTGAGTCCGACTTCAAGGGTGTCATCGACCTGATCGAGATGAATGCTCTCATCTGGCGCGACGAATCGCTTGGCGCCCAGTGGGACGTCGTCGAAATTCCGGAAGACATGAAGGCCAAGGCTGCGGAATACCGCGAAAAGCTGATCGAGACCGTTGTCGAGATCGACGAAGCCGCGACCGAAGCCTATCTCGAAGGCAACCTGCCCGATAACGATCAGATCCGTGCACTCGTCCGTCGCGGCACGATCGACGTGAAGTTCCATCCGATGTTCTGCGGCACCGCCTTCAAGAACAAGGGTGTTCAGCCGTTGCTCGACGCCGTTGTCGATTACCTGCCGTCGCCGCTCGACATTCCGGCGATCAAGGGCATCGATTTCAAGACCGACGCCGAAATCGAACGCCATGCCGACGACAGCGAGCCGTTGTCCATGCTGGCATTCAAGATCATGAACGACCCCTTCGTCGGTTCGCTGACCTTCGCCCGCATCTATTCCGGCAAGCTCGAAAAGGGCGCGTCTGTCATGAACACGGTCAAGGACAAGCGCGAGCGCGTCGGCCGTATGCTGCAGATGCACTCGAACTCGCGTGAAGACATCGAAGAAGCCTTCGCTGGCGACATCGTTGCCCTGGCCGGTCTCAAGGAGACCACCACCGGCGATACGCTCTGCGATCCGCTGAAGCCGGTTATCCTCGAGCGCATGGAATTCCCCGAGCCGGTCATCCAGATCGCGATCGAGCCGAAGACCAAGGGCGACCAGGAAAAGATGGGCCTCGCGCTCAACCGCCTGGCTGCAGAAGATCCGTCCTTCCGCGTGAAGACGGACCAGGAATCGGGCCAGACGATCATCGCCGGCATGGGTGAGCTTCACCTCGACATCATCGTCGACCGCATGCGTCGTGAATTCAAGGTTGAAGCTACCGTCGGCGCGCCGCAGGTTGCTTACCGCGAAACCATCACGCGTCAGACGGAAAAGGACTACACCCACAAGAAGCAGTCGGGTGGTACCGGTCAGTTCGCTCGCGTCAAGATCGTGTTCGAACCGAACCCGGACGGCGACGACTTCAAGTTCGAGTCCAAGATCGTCGGCGGTTCCGTTCCGAAAGAATACATCCCGGGCGTTCAGAAGGGCATCGAAAGCGTTCTGTCTTCGGGTCCGCTGGCTGGCTTCCCGATGCTCGGCGTCAAGGCGACGCTCATCGACGGCGCCTTCCACGACGTCGACTCGTCGGTTCTGGCCTTCGAAATCGCTTCTCGTGCCTGCTTCCGTGAAGCAGCCCGCGAAGCCGGTGCCCAGCTCCTTGAGCCGATGATGAAGGTCGAAGTCGTCACGCCGGAAGATTATGTCGGCGACGTCATCGGCGACCTGAACTCGCGTCGTGGCCAGATCCAGGGCCAGGAAAGCCGCGGTATCGCCGTTGTCATCAACGCGAACGTCCCGCTGGCGAACATGTTCAAGTACGTCGACAACCTGCGTTCGATGTCTCAGGGCCGTGCGCAGTACACGATGACCTTCGATCATTACGCGCCGGTTCCGTCGAACGTCGCACAGGAAATCCAGGCAAAGTATTCCGGTCAGAAGTGACCGGAATACCAATTGACCGATAACAAGAATTGATCCCTTCGGGGACAGGAAAACGGAGAGCCGAAAATGGCAAAGAGTAAGTTT
>UBYA01000031.1 GCA_900469615.1 Hyphomicrobiales bacterium
GTAACAACCGGGCGGTTACGAGAAGCTCATCCACTGCTATGTCTCAAATGTTCATCTGCAGCGGTGCTCCGATACCCGTCCAAGGTAGAGAATGAGTGATTCATCGGTACTGCGGACGTCGTATCCTATGACAAAGGGGGGAGTGTTTGGAACAAAGCTCAGGGCCCTCCTGCCGCGGCGAAAGAATCGCGATCTCTTTGATCTACATGAAGGCCGGCGCTAGCTTTCTCTTGACGTTAAACGACTCATGGCCGCTTTCGAGCACTATATTTCGCTCAAGGAAAAAGTAATCACGCGCGCGAACGCCGAGCTGCGAATGCTCGAAAAGCTGACGAAGAGCCTGAAGGAGGACATCGCGCCGTTGGTTCCTCCGGGAGTGGAGTTCACGAACGACGATGCCCTTCATGCATTGGGCGTGATTTGAACGACGTCCTGCGCCTGCTCAAAGGTGAGCCACGGAAATCGTCCGAGAAGGCGATGGACCAACTTCGAGCGAAGAAATTTTCTAAGCTTCTGCTGTAGCCGATAATTAGCCTCATACGGACCGTCACTGATGCAAAACGCATTCGCCCATTTTCTGCGACCGATGGCCATGATCCGCCATGGCTGGCTTTCGAGCTTTCGCCAGGCATGACAGCAGTGATCGACAATGTCGTCGTACGATTTGAAGACTCGGTTCGAGAGCCAGTTTTCGCGCATGAAGAGCCAGAGGTTTTCGACCGGGTTTAGCTCCGGCGATTTCGGCGGGAGTGGTAGGATGGTGATGTTTTCAGGCACGACGAGATTGTTGGACATATGCCAGCCTGCCTGATCCATGATGAGAATGGCGTGCGCATCCTCGTCAACGTGGCGGGCGATTTCCGCCAGGTGCTGCGTCATCGCGTGGGTGTCGCACCACGGCATGACCAAAGCTGCCGCCTTGTCAAGCTTCGGGCAGATGGCACCGATGATATAGGCTGATCTCGTGCGTTGATCGTGCGGCGCCGAAGGCCGCGTTCCGCGCCTGGCCCAGCGGCGCGTGATCTTGTTCTTCTGCCCGATACGGGCCTCGTCCTCGAACCAGATCTCTATTCGTTTTCCCTGTGCTGCTCCGGCGGCGATTTCCGCCACTGCGGTTGGGAAGCTTTTTTAAAATCCCCAATGGCGTGAGGGTCTTGCGCGTGATGTTTGGGCCGAGCTGCAAGCTTGCGATAACCCATGGCTCGGACCTCGCGGCTCAGCGTTAGCTCGCTCACAGAAACGCGGAACTCTTCCCAAAGTCATTGAACCAAATCGCACAAACGCCAGCGAACAACGCCGTCAAGATAGGGTGTCGGCCCACGTTCGATGGCCTGCACCAAGGCCGCACGCTGCTGATTGTTCAACCGCGACTGCTGACCGGGGGCCTTGCCGTCGATCAGGCCTTGGGGACCCCGTTCGTTGAAGCGCATGACCCAGTCCCGAATGATCTGGAGCGTGACATTACCGAGCCGGGCGGCATCCGACCGTGAGCCGCCGTCGTAGATCAATGCGAGCGCCAACAAGCGTCGTACCTGGGCTGCGTCCTTCGACTGCCGCGACAGCCGAAGGAGACATTCGGGATCAAAATCTTCACGTAACGAAATCCCCGGTCGCATCGTAAACCTCCAGTTTGTCCCAGAGATTCAGATTGACCGCGTTTTGGGAAGGCCAAAGAGTCGACGTCAGCGAGTTGGCGTATTACGGGTTTCGGGTGAGAGGAATTCGCGATTTGTTTTCATGAAGTACTTCTTAGTTCGAGCCGTCGAATTCTCGCAGTGTCTTGAGCCGGGAAACACAGGATAAAGGAGCGAAGTCGGTAGTCGAAAGTTTCGTATTTTCTTGAATATCAGCTTGTGAAAGCAACGCGCAATTGCTCGCAATTGGAGGAGGGCCTTTGAATGGCGCTATGGCCAGTTGTTTTAAATCGGCCGCTTTTCAAGCATGATGCGTTCAAGGAAAGGAAGGCGGACTATGCCGCCTTCCCCGATGTTTACTGGCGCTTCTTCCGCCAAGGTGCATTCTTCTGCCAGTCGCCGGCCATGATGCTCCCGAACGGGATCACTTCGTCGACCACTTCGGCAAGGCCGTAATGCTCGATCTGTGCCCGCACGTTGGCGGCGCTCTTGTAGGCGCTCGGCAGTTCCGACACGTCGGCAAAGCCCGAGAAGAAGCGCACGTCGAGACCGCTGGTCTCCTTCTCCAGGATTGCCGCGATGTTGTTCGGGCTGAGCCCACGCGAATCCGCTCCGTACTCCGCCGACAGCTGCCGCACATGCGCGCTGCGTGAGATGTTGCGGCCCGCGCCATGCGGCGAGAAGCCGAGACCATGAGCGGCATTCGTCCCGCGAACGATCAGCACCGGTTCCACCATATTCAGCGGGATGATGGTCAGATCGGTCGCATCGTGTGCCCAATTGTCAAAGGCGGGCGTCGCGCCTTTTCCGTGATAGAACAGCCCGTCCGATTTCCGGAAAACGAAGTTGTGTTCGTTCCAGAAGCGATCGGCGATCTTGGCCGAGAGCTTTTCCGCCGCCATGTCGTGAAGGACATAGTGGTTTTCCTTCGTCCATTGGCGGATCGTCTGCAAGGCCGACCAGTAGAGGTCACCTTCCTCGGTATCCGCCGGAATCCAGGCATTCTCGCGATGGGTCTCGGGTGACATCTGCTCGCGGAACCGATTGGCGACCTTCATGCCCTTGTCGTAGAGCCGTGCACCGGGAGCTCGCGATCCATGATGGGTGACGAGCGCCGTTTCGCCGGTCGACTTCATGGTTCCGACATAGGCGAAATGATTGCCGTCGCCCTGGGTCGCGAAGTGTTCGATGCCGACGCTCAGCGCTCCGTCGCGCAGATAGGGATTCTGCTCGAAACCCGACAGCGTCGCTTCGGAAGGCTTGAACTGTGCGCCGCGCGGACGGCCGCCCGGGCCGAAATGCGTCACGGCATGCACGGCCTCCAGCAGCGATTTCGGATCGACGCCTGGAAAGATCGAGATCGCCATCGAGCAGCAGATATCAGCCGAATGCATGCCAGGATGGATCGCTTCGGAAGCGACGACACCGCCGACAGGAATCGTACCGATCGGACCTGCGGGGCACGCGTCCGGCATGATTGCTGCGGAACGGACAACAGGCGTACGAACCAATGCGCGCATCGTCGCGTGGACCTTTTCGACATTGTCCTGCTCGAAAGCGTTTTCGGCGCGGATGTTCGAATAGATCTCGATATCGTTTTCGGCCCGCAAGGCGAGTGTTGGCCCAGGCTGGAAAGCCTTTGCTGTCTCCAGCGCATCCGCCATCGAGCCGCCGTTGCTCAAAACCGAGTTGGCGGCTTCGAGGGCTGGGCGAAACCACTTTCCCTGGCTCATGCCGGCGTCGATCAAATCCTGTCCGCTCATTACCGTTGTCATCGTCTTTTCTGCGTTTGCAGTCCTTCTATTAGATCGCTTCGTTTCACACACCGCTTGGTTGACGAACGCTGCAGAGGCCATAACGGCACCATTTTGTTTCGTTCGTACCAGATACAGTTCAAGAGGCGTGCCAGTTTGGGGAGATGGACGGGGGTGGCGAGAATGTTTCTCATATCTATTTGTTTTAGCAGGATAAATTCTTATCATGCCGCTAGAGAAGTCTGCAGTTGCGAAATCGGATGCCTGGGAGATATTATCCAGCTGTCTAGCGGACTATAATTTTGGATAAGTCATGAAGCGGCGTGTTGCCATCAGCATATTGGGAACGACCCTTGATGCGGGGAAATGGGATAACCGTTGGAGCCGCTGGCGCCCGACCGTCGCTCTTTGTCAGCAGCCAGGGCTCTTCATCGACCGGCTGGAACTGATCCACGACAATCATGCACAGCCCCTCAGCCATCGCATCATCAGCGACATAGGAACAGTTTCGCCGGCAACTGAGGTGCGCAGCAATGTCATCAGCTTCCGCGATCCATGGGATTTCTCCGAGGTCTACACAAACCTCAGGGACTTTGCCCGCGACTACAGCTTCGACCCTGATACCGAAGATTATCTCGTCAACATAACCACCGGCACACATGTGGCCCAGATCTGCTGGTTCCTGCTGACCGAGGCGCGCATCATTCCCGGCCGGCTGTTGCAGCTCTCCCCGCCACGCGATCGGGAGGGGGAACAGGATGTCGTCGGTACGCACCGGGTTATCGACCTGGATCTTTCCCGTTACGACGAGATCGCCAAGCGTTTCGCGTCGGAACGGGAGGATGCTGCCTCCTTCCTCAAGTCCGGCATATCGACCCGCAATGCTGCCTTTAACCGTATGATTGACGAGATCGAGAGAGTGGTGATCCGATCGACTGCACCGGTCCTCCTGACCGGACCAACCGGTGCCGGCAAGTCACAGCTTGCCCGCCGGATTTACGAATTGAAGAAGAGCCAACGGAAGATCAGCGGGCCTTTCGTCGAAGTCAACTGCGCAACTTTGCGTGGCGACCAGGCCATGTCTGCGCTGTTCGGCCATGTGAAGGGCGCTTTTACCGGTGCTGCCAGCGAGCGCGCTGGTCTGCTCAAATCTGCCGACAAAGGCGTCTTGTTCCTCGATGAGATTGGCGAACTCGGCCTCGACGAGCAGGCCATGTGTCTGCGTGCGATCGAGGAGAAGAGATTTTTGCCGGTCGGCGCCGATCGCGAGATGTCAGCGGATTTTCAGCTGCTGGCTGGGACCAATCGCGATCTCGGCGAGGATGTTCGGAAGGGACGGTTCCGCGAGGACCTCTACGCCCGGCTCAATCTCTGGACTTTCCAGCTGCCGGCATTGCGCGAGCGCAAGGAGGATATCGAACCCAATCTCGAATTCGAACTCAGGCGTTATCTGGAGCGGGAAGGCGAGAACGTGACCTTCAACAAGGAGGCGCGGGAACGCTATCTGACGTTCGCGACCAGCCCGCAAACCGTCTGGAGCGCCAATTTCCGCGACCTGTCGGCTTCGGTGACGCGCATGGCAACACTCGCGCCACATGGGCGTATTACGACGGAGGTGGTGGACGACGAAATCAAGCGCCTCAATGCGTTTTGGCGACGCGCGACCGATGACGATGGGACGGATGCGATCATTGAAGATGTGCTGGGCGCAGAAGCTGCCGCCCGCCTCGATCGTTTCGACGCGGTGCAGCTTGCAACCGTTCTTCGGACCTGCCGTGAGCACGTAACGGCAAGCTCTGCCGGCAGAGCTTTATTCGCGGTCTCGCGATTAGAAAAGAAAAGCAGCAATGACGCAGATCGCCTAACGAAATACCTCGCGCGCTTCGGCATCAGATTTGAGGACGCCAAACAGTGGTAACGACGGCAGGCTCGGCAGTGCTTCTCTCCAAAACGCCGAAAGGTGAGCTTCATAGTTCAGCCTGATTTAAATAACATATTCTCAAAGGCATAGCAGGCTTATGAGTTGTTTAAAACGCCGGGTCGCAGGATCGATCCCTAATCAAGAATAAGGCGAAACAAATTATGCTCGCACAGGCGCCCTGTGACTGATAGACAATGAAAGGCAGCCTGGAAGTTCGCCTACGCTGCCTTTAAGACGCTCTTTGACAATGTCCGCTGTGTCCCAGGCGCTTTCTTCGCCCGAAAGAAATTCGCCAGGGCTCTCGGATTCGGCGTCATCGTCCACTTTCCACTCTTCAATGAATCTTGCGTGGGCCAGGGCAACCACCTCCGGTGTTTTCTGGCGGTGATAGAATGCCGCTACTCGCATTTCACGATGAAGCGGAAGGTTGGAATCATATTCGTGCTTGCGTCTGCGAGTTTCCTCTAAGACCTCTTCGGTAAATGCCACCTTTGACAAGGAAGTACGCAACCGTCTGGAAGTATCAGAGAGGTCCGGTAGTGCAGGGTAGAAATTCCGCCGCTCACCGCTCAGATCAAATTCGGCCGTGAAATTGACCTGTCCGGTCAGCTGCGTTTCATCAAGCATCCGAGCCAGTGCAGCAGCGATGGAGTGGTGGGCCGCTATCATTCTGGGGGTGGTAAATGTTGAGCCGCCTAACTGATACCACTCCGCTTTGTGCCCCTCGTGCTTGTTGATAGCCAAGGGCGCTTCTATTCGATCTGCGACACGTTTAACGATGAGCGCGTGGAAATTTGCGATACGGGTAGCTTGATAGGTCCGGAGCGTGAATTTCCTTCCAATCCTTGAGATGGGTAGATCATATAATGAAGCCCAGTCTAGCGATCTCTGAAAGAGTTCTAGCCCAGTCAGGTTCGGGTCGCGCCAATCATCGAAGAGGAATTGGGCACCCGCAAAACGCTGAGGAGGATTCCGGCGGGTATCTGTCGCAACACGACTTCCGTTCGGGCCCTCTTCCCCCAACCAGACGACGGCTTCAGTTAACGCGAGGTCCTCCATTGACACTCTGACCTTCTCCGTCCGAATCTTCTCGTCGGCGCCAGCAAGACCGTTTGGACGGATCACCGTATGATTGGGAATGGGGACGGGCGTTATTTCAGTAGCTGTTTTGGGAGGTGGTGCTGTTCGCGGGACTATAGCCCGATCCGGTTCCAATTCATTGCCCGACTGGACATCGAAAGAGTAGATCCGCCGAAACTCGCAGCCCAGTGACTTTGTCGCATCTTGAGAGAGAGAAAGGCCTCTGATCCCCTTCTTCAGTGCACCGAACACGTTGCGACTGTCGTAACCCTCTTCTGCAAATACCCTGCGGATGAGGTGCTGGCGCCAGGAAGGTGGAACTTTAGTCGCGATCTTGGCGCGTGCTCGAGCAACCTCGTCCTTCGGCACCTTGCGGATTTCGATCTCTGCCTCGATATCGACGTCACCGAAATCTTCGCGATCGAGTTCGAGAACGCTACCGAACAGTCTAAGCTCCTTCACACGTGCAATGCGATCGGGATCGCTGTTAATTCTCCGTGCTCGATTGATTACTTCTTCGATAATGACTTCCGCTTTTTGTCGAGATAGACGTGGACCAAGGTCATCAGCGACAAGGCGAAGTCCGTGCTCCGACAGATCCCAATCTAGACTCCCCCCATATTGGCTATGCCATTTAAGATATCCGGCGACAGCCAGCCGGCGAAGGAAAACATCTGCCTCCTCTGCAGGGATCTTAAGATGTTCGATGGCTGTGGCCAGAAGGGAGCGGGCCTGTCTAGTTTCGTGCTTTAAAAGGAGACTGCGGATGGTTGTGAGGTCCGTACCCGGCACGATAGGATGTTTAGACATGGCACCAAAGTAGCTCTTGGATGAAACAAGTCCAGATATGCGTATATCTTCGTAATCCGCAACCCAAGATTCCATATGAAGCCGCCAGCGAAAATTTGCGGCGCGGGGCGTCTTTGACGCAGGCCATTTGGCATTAATCCGTGTTTTCAAGGAGATATTGCCCGGTTCGTATCCTTTCACATCAACTGATCTGATTTCTTAGAATGTGGTCTGCGGTTCAAAGAAGCATCGGAGCGAAGTGCAGGTGCCGGCTGCTTTGCGCTTCCATCAGACATCAAACGCGCTCCTGCACGTGCCTGGAAGCGGTGTCAACGCCGGAGTAAAAGCCGGCCATTCGCGGGAGTAATAGTCGGCGACGGCCGGCCCGCGCATGAGACTCCTGAGACCGGAATGCCGAGCCGGGTAATACCGAATAGCGTCAGCGCGCCGCCGGTACGAACCTGATGGCTCGGTGATCTGCTCACAACGGTGATGGGCAGACCGCTGGGCGATCGCCGGCGGCTTTAATAGGCGTCGGCTCAGGGGATGTTGAACGGTCCCTGATTTCCGGCAACCGTCAGCGTCAAGCCGGGCTCCGGCTGCTCGACGATCGTGACGTCCAGCCCAAGCCTTTCGTAAAGGCTTTGGAGCTTTACCGCCTCTGGATGTCCGACCCGAAACTCTGTTATCCGACCTCCGTCAGGTGCTTCCAGGGATGGGTGATTGGCGGTCTTCCAGGTCATGATATGCGGCATGGCTCGGCCGAATTCGGTCGAGCCGGTTTCCAGAAATTCCCAGGCCAGAGTTTCGCCCGCCTTGGTGCGGCGCGAGCCGGCTACACGACGGGTCGCAATACCGAAATCCGCCAGGGCTTTCTCGGCCGCGTCGAGATCGTCGGTCGCGACGGCGAAGAGAAACAGGTCGCTCCCAGTCTGCGCAGCCATCCACTCGCCGTTATTGCCGACTTGGGACTGCTCCGGATCGGGGCCGTCCAGCGCGAGATAGACACCCGGACCGAGGCTCACGAGCGCGTTGCGCGTGCCCTGGCCGGGATGCGAACCACCTGGCTGCGGGCGAACGCCGGTGCGGGCCTCGAAACGTGCCATCTCATCGTCGAGATCAGGTGAGGACACGGCGAAATGGTCCAGTCGCACGCTCATTACGGCACCATGGTTTCGTTGGGAATCGCGTCGAACGGGCCGAGTGCCGGCGAGCGGAAGATGGAGATGTCCTGCTCGACCTTTTCTTCGAGCGCCAGCCGCGCGGCGATCTCGCCGAAAATAGGCGAAAGCTTGTAGCCGTGTCCGGAAAAGCCGTAAAGCGTCACGAGGTTCGAACAATCTGGATGCAAGTCCACCACCGCGTTGCCCGAAGGCGTCCAACTGTCCATGTAGGCGCCGACGCGGACAGGGTCGGGAATGATCCCCGGTAGGTAGTCGCGGATCATACGGCGCCAGCGAATGAACCAGGCGGACTCGACATTCCTGTTGAGCTTGTCCGGATCCTCGAAAACTCCATGCGAGCCGTTGCGGCCGAGCTTGACGCTGTCGCCGTTGATCATCGGCCAGCCACAGAAATCGAGCCCGCCGGAAAGCCGCATGAAGATGGGGAAGACGTCCGGCTGGAACAGCGTGTCGTTTTCCGTGCGATACCAGGCGAGCACGATGCGGACGAGCTTGTGGTTGAGCTCCGAGCCCGGAAGGAGCCGCCGCGTCCAGGGTCCGGCGGTCAGCACAAGCTTGCGGACCCGCCATTCCTGCGTGTCCGAATAGACCGTCGCGCCATGCTGGCTGAATTCGATGTCGCGGATCGGGGTGTAGCGATGTAGCGTTGCGCCAAGTGATTCCGCTTGGCGGGCAGCCACCATGTTGGCTCGATCGGGCCTGACATAACCAGCCCAACGATCCAGAACTGCGACTTCGCCGGGATCAAGCGTGTGGACCGGATAGCGTTCACGCACTTGGCTCGCCGACAGGATCTCGTGGTCGAGATCGAAATTCCGGCAGGAGGCGATGACGTTGCGCATGTAGTCGGAATCTTCCTGCGCCATGGAGATCGCGCCGATCAGGTTCAGCAGCAAGGTGCCGGTATCGGCTTCTAGTTCGTTCCAGAGATGTCGCGACTTGATCAGAAGCGGGACATAGGCCGGCCCTTCCTTGTAGGCGGTCCGGAAAATCCGGCTCTCGCCGCCCGAAGCGCTCTGGTCATGGCCGGGAGCCAGGCGATCCCAGCCCAAAACGCTAACCCCGCGCTTGGCGAGCCGCCACGCGGTCATTGAGCCCATTGCGCCCAGACCGACTACTCCGACATCCGCATCGAACGTCATGACATGCCTTTCTCGCCATTCCGGCGTGAATTCAGAGAACTTGTTTGAGGAAGGTCCGCAACCGGTCGGATTGCGGGGTATCGAAGATCTGCGCAGGCGTGCCCGTCTCGATGACTTGACCCTGATCCATGAAGACCACACGATCGGCGACATGGCGGGCAAAACCCATTTCATGCGTCACGACAACCATCGTCATTGGGCCGGCCGCGCCGTCACCATGAGCGAGCGCTTCCATGATTTCGAGAACGCCTTTCACGAGCTCCGGGTCGAGGGCCGAAGTCGCCTCGTCGAACAACATGATCTGCGGCTCCATCGCCAGCGCGCGGGCAATCGCGACACGCTGCTGCTGCCCGCCGGAGAGCCGAAAGGTGCGCGAATGCAGCTTGTCCGACAGGCCGACGCCGGCAAGCTTTGCCGCGGCGAGCGCATGGGCGGCGGTCCCGCTCATCCCCTTTACCTTGCGCAGCGCAAAGGCGACGTTTTCGATCACGCTCATATGCGGGAACAGGTTGAAGTTTTGGAACAACATTCCGACCTTGGCACGAAGCTCGTTAAGCTGGCGTTCCGACTCCGGAAAATCGCGGCCGAGCACTTCGACGCGGCCCTTGTCCGGTGTCTGCAGCCCGTTCAATGTTCGCAGCAGGGTAGATTTACCCGATCCGGACGGACCGATGATGCAGACGACCTCGCCACTGTGCACGGTCAGGTCGATGCCTTTCAGCGCCATGAAGTCTCCGAAGCTCAACGATAGGTCGCTGACCTGGATCACGGGCGCGCCCAAGGTCTTCTTCTTCCGCTTCGCCGGGAGCGCGGTCTCGATGGCAACCACTGGAGCGAGCCGTTCCGGCTTGTGCAGCCAGAGGTTCGTCAGTCGGGATGGCAGCAAGGCGCGACCTTCCCGCAAGCGGCGGTCCATCAAATTGACGAGGTGGGTCAGCGGCACGGTGATGATCAGGTAGGCGATGCCGACTGCCGTGAGCGGCGAGAGGTTGCCGGTGCGCTGGGCGATGTCCTGGCCGATGCGATAGAGCTCTCGCTCCGACACCATCAGGCCGAGGACGAAGATCAGGCTCGAATCCTTGACGATGTTGATGAATTGGTTCGTCAGCGCCGGGATTACCCGCCGGACGCCCTGCGGAAAGACGATCTGCAGCATTGTGCGATGCTTGCCGAGGCCGAGAGAGCGGGCCGCTTCCGCTTGGCCGCGATCGACGCTCTGAATGCCCGAGCGCAGGATTTCGGCGATATAGGCGCTCGCGACGATAGAGATCGCGATGATGCCGTAGGGATACGGGTTCTGCCCGAAGGGCCGGAAGCCGGCAAATGGAAGGCCCTGGCCGACGAGGAAGATGGTCACGATCGCAGGCAGTCCGCGAAAGATGTCGATGTAAATGCGGGCGGCATAGCGCAGCACCCAGATGCGGGAGATTGCCAGAAGCGCCAGCGGTGCGCCGATCAGGGCGCCGAGTATGCTCGAAAACAGGGCCACTCTCAGCGTGTTGAGATAGCCGGTGCGCAGGATCTCGGGGATCACCATCGCCATGTAGTCGAGGTTGAAGAATGTATTCCAGAAACCTTGCATCGTGCCGTGTGCGCCCGCGAAGAGACGGGCCGGACACCGCGTGGGGCACGCGCGGCAACCGGCTCCGATGGCTTACTTGGCGGGCTTGAAGTCTGCGCCCGGCAGCGTGGGAACGTTGGCTCCGATCCACTTCTTGTAGATCTCCGCATATTCGCCGTCATCGATCATCTTGCCGATCGCCTTGTCGACGGCGGCAAGCAGATTCGGCCTGTCCTTGGCAATTCCGATACCGGCAGGCTGGTCGGTGTTCGGGATGGAGACGACCACCTTGAGGGGCTTCGGCGATTCCTTGACATAGATCGCTGCCAGGCCGCCATCGAAGAAGGCTGCATCGATCTGACCGGACTGCAGCGCGATCTGGATCGCGGCCGAATCCGGGAATGGTACCACCGAGGCGTCCTTGTAGGTGTCGTTGGCGTAGGTTTCCTGGATGCTGGCGGCCACGACGCCGAGACGTTTGCCGGCCAAGCCCTTTTCATCGGCGATGCCAGAATCGGCCGCTGTCAGGACGGTGTAGGACCCGACGAAGTGCGGGCGGCTAAAATTAATGATCTGCAGGCGCGGAAGGGTGATCGAGTGCGAGCCGGCCGAGATGTCGCAGATATGGTTGGCGACGGCGGCGAAGATGCCTTCGAACACGGTCGTGCGGTATTCGGGCTTTAGGCCGAGTTCCTTCGCAATCCCTTGCGTGAAGGAGATTTCATAGCCCTTCATCTCGCCGTCGATCACCGACGACATGGGAGCATTTGCATCGACCACGCAAACGGAAAGCTTTCCCGGCTCATTCGTTTCGACGTCCTGCGCCTGCGCGGCAGCGAAGGAAAGCATGCACAATGCCGCCGCAGCGGCCCCAGTTTTGATCAGTTTCATCGTTCCCAGTCTTTCTTGTTGGTACCGGCGTAAGCCGGGCTTCGCCGTAATGTGCTAATTACAGTTAGCACATTACGATATAGAAAATGGGATTCAAGAGGAAAATTCGCCGCGAGCAAAATCGGCTAGAAGGGTGGAGCAGGCCAGGCCTTCTGGTCAGGCTCGGGCGCGAAAAGCCGCAACATGGGTGCGGTTTCCGCAGGTCTTCGGATCACAGTAGATCTTCGACAGGTTCTTGGTCGTATCGATGAAGACGTTGTGACAGTCCTCCGCCGAACAGCATTTCAGGCGTTGGGTTTCTCCATGGATGATCAACGACATCACCGACATGGCGCTGGTCGAGCGCAAGCGCTCGGCAAGGTCGAAATCGTCACCAAAGAAGTGGATGTGCCAGCCATAGCCTTCTTCGTGATTGAAGATACGCGGCGAGAAACTGAGATCGGCCAGTTCCGCATTGGCGATCCGTGCCAGCTCATCGACGGACGCGCCGAAGATAGAGCGAAAGCGGAGAGCGAGTGCCGCAATCTGATCGCGGTCGTGCGCGGTGACGGGCCGACGATATGTCATGCCGTAGCGGCGGCGGATATCGTCGATCAGACGCAGGTCAATGCCGTCTCCACCGGAGTGCGCGGCGTTGACCAATTCTGCAACGACAAACAGGTCGCGTGTCACTTCCGCAGGCAGCATCTCGAATCCTAGTCGATGAGTGGATCGCTTTCTCGTAGGATAGAAAGGGCGGCAAATGCAATTATTAATGATATTGTGTCTGCTTCCACGACACTCTAGCCTGACGGGTCGTCGGTTCGTATCCCTTCAAGACCATTCACGGATCTGCTCCATGTCTACCAGACCCAGCTGATTGCCACTGATTTCCCTTGCCGGACAGCTTCGAATTGCAAGCGGCAGAAATTCTGTCGTCCGGCTTCGCTTCGATATTTGCGATGAGTGTAAGTAATACTCACGCTTTGACGATAAGATGCCCGTCGGATCCTTTAGTCTCCAGCGATGTGTCGGATGCCGGCGAGATCAACGATGGTCAGATATTGCTTTTGTGTGAGGAGAAGGCCGCGCCTTTCCCACACCGTTAGGATGCGGCTGACGGAATGGAGCGTGGTGCCGCAGATATCGGCGATCTCTTTACGGCGGAGAGGAAATTCTATCTTCAAGCCTTTCGACGTCTGCCCGGCGGCCTGATTACCCAGCCGTAGAAGCGCATTGGCGACACGACGCTCGACAGGTTGGGTGGACAATTCGCGGAGGCGGTTCTGTGCCTCCTGGATACGCGCTCCGACGATCTTGAGCGCGTTGATTGCGATCTGGGGATGATGCCGCATCAGCTTGAGCAGGTCCGCTTCGCTCCAACTTACTTCTATCGCGGACGTCAACGTATCGGCGTCGGCCGGATAGCGGTGGTCGGTAAACAGGGCCATCGTGCCAAACATTTCGCCTGGCGTAATGAAACGCACGACAATCTGGCCGCCGTCACCGCCGGTTTGGGCAATACGGACGGCGCCCTCAAGCAGAACATGCGCCCGTACAGGCGTATCGCCCTGATTGAAGATGCGGGTTTCGCTGGCGAGCATCCGGCAACGGCTCATGTTATGCGCTTCCTGGAGCGCAGCCGCAGACAGCCCGCGAAACAGATCGAGGTTGGCGAGTTTTCGAAGCGATAAAGACGGAGAAGCGGTCATAGCGCCAACGTAACGGAGTGCAGTCGAAATGAGGAGCGATTTGCGCCGGAGCAAACCTCGATCGCTAGATAGGCGTATCCTGTTAAAAATTAATTCTGATCTCAGAAACGGCGAATGGGATCTATTATGAACGACATCATTCTTGCCCGAGCCTTGCATGTGCTGGCCGTTGTTGTGTGGATCGGCGGCGTAGCTATGGCAACGACCGTCATTCTGCCAGCGGTGCGCCGGGGTGATCTGGGTCCAGAGCGCCTGAAGGCGTTCCAGGCAATCGAACGCCGTTTCGTCTGGCAGGCGAGAGTTGCCGTGCTGGTCGTCGGGCTCAGCGGGATTTACATGACAGCCCGGCTCGATCTGTGGGATCGCTTCCGCTCGGTCGACTTCTGGTGGATGCATGCCATGGTGGCCGTTTGGTTCATTTTCGCCTTCGTTCTCTTTATCGGCGAGCCATTCATTCTCCATGGCCGGTTTCATCGCTGGGCGGTAAGCCGGCCCGAACTCGCCTTCGGATGGCTGTACAAGGTGCATTGCGTACTGCTGGTCCTGGCACTGATTACTGTTTTCGGCGCTGTCGCAGGGAGTCAAGGATGGGCCCTGTTTTGACGAAGCCATCCTATGGAGATTACCATTGACCGATATTTCTTTGAATGCGCAGGAACGCCGCCAGGCCATCGTTGGCACGGTTCAAGCGGAAACCGGGATCGATGAGGCTTTGATTGAGAGGTTGGTGCGCGGATTCTACGCGCGCGTCCGACAGGATCGATTGCTCGGGCCAGTCTTCGAAAGCCGGATCGCTGACTGGGAGACGCACTTGCAAAAGATGTTTGCTTTCTGGTCGTCGCTCACGCTGCAGAGCGGCCGGTATCACGGCCACCCGATGGCAAAGCACCTGCCGTTGCCGGTCGATGCGGAGCATTTCGATCGCTGGCTTGCTTTGTTCGACGACACAGTGCGCGATTTTTGCCCGCCGGCCGCCGCGGAGCTTTTCATCGATCGGGCGCGGCGGGTCGCCGAAAGTCTGGAACTTGGTCTTGCGGGCGCCAATGATGTCCTGCTGCGCAAAGGAGAGCGTTATCGTCGTTCTACGTGAGCGACCTTGTGTACCTGTCAGCCCTGCTGCGCACGACTGACGAGTGTCTCAGGGATCCGGCCCGTCGATCAGTGGGTCCGGCGCACTCAGTTCCCTCAGAGCGCGAAGGTCGCAGATCTGAATCTGCTGACCGTCCATATGGATGATGCCATATTGGAGGGATGTGAGGATACGCGAGAAACTCTCGCGGGTCATGCCAAGCTGCGAAGCGATCAGTCCCTTCTCGTAAGGAAGGGTAAGATGAGTTTCGTTGCGTTGACGCCGCATGAGAGCCAGCAGATATCCAGCCACCCTTTGCGGGCCAGGGCGCAGTTTAAGTGTCATGATCTGACGGACCATAGCGCGGAACTGACCAGATAGGCAGCCGATGACGGTATGCGCGAGAAACGGTTCGCTGGCCAGAAGCCCTCGAAAAACATCTGCTTTGATCATCAGAACGCTGACGTCTTCGATGCAGCGCGCGCGCATGAGATACGGGGAATCGGACACGACAGCCGCTGGTAGCAGCAGGTCGGGCGCCTCGACGACCTCGATCACCATCTCCTGACCCTGTACGGAACGCCCAAGAAGATGCACGGCGCCCTTGAGAACAACTGTCTGGAAGTTCGGGTCTGCGCCCTGTTCGAACAGGACAAGGCCGCGCGCGGCCTGCTGGATCACAGATGCGTCACACAGGATGCGCCGTCCTTCGCTCGAAAGTCCGGCAAACATCGGCAAGGCGGCAATCACGTCTGAGAGGGGCGATAGAGGTTGCATATTTGCTCCGGAGCATCCGATCGAACATTATGTGACTTTAATCAACATGTGATTTGCGCTGCATCAAATCGGGCCATTCTAAACTGCGATAACTTGGTAGTCGGAGAGACGAACCAGATGCCGCTGTAGTTCGTCGATGAGCCAGAGGCACGAATGTCCAAGATTGGAAATCTTTCCGTACTTTTTGCGTCGACATGGGCCTTCACGGCCTGTTTCGCGGTCTGGACGATGTTCGGCGTGATCGGAATGCCAATCCGCACGCAGCTCAATCTCGACTCCACTCAATTCGGGCTTCTGACAGCCACGCCGATCCTGACAGGCGCCCTGTTTCGGCTACCGCTGGGTATCTGGACCGACCGTTTTGGTGGCCGGATCATCATGCTGCTCCTGCTGATCGGCTGCGCGATTCCCCTGTGGCTCTCCTCCTATGCGACGGCGCTCTGGCAACTTCTCCTTCTTGGTCTTGCACTCGGTCTAGTTGGCGCCTCCTTCTCCGTGGGGACGCCCTATGTCGCCCGCTTCTTCCCCAAGGAGAGCCGCGGCTTTGCCATGGGCTTCTTCGGCGCTGGCACCATTGGAGCCGCCTTGAACATGTTTGTCGCCCCGCTGTTGGTCGGCAGCTTTGGCTGGGAGGCCGTCCCGAAGGTCTATGCAGTCGCACTTCTTGTTACGGCCGTCCTGTTCTGGCTTTTCTCGGCTCCCGATCCGGGCGCGGGTGCCGGGTCTTCGCCTTCGATGATGAAGCAGCTTTCCGTCCTTCGGAACCCGAGGGTCTGGAAATATTGCCAATATTACTCGATTGTTTTCGGCGGGTTCACCGCGCTGTCGGTCTGGGTGCCACAATATTTCAAAAACGAATATGGGTTCTCGATCGCGCAGGCATCTCTTCTGGCTGCCTGCTTCTCTCTGCCGGGAGGTGCATTTCGTGCCATCGGCGGTTGGCTGTCCGATCGTTTCGGGGCGCACAACGTCACCTGGTGGGTGCTATGGGCGGCCTGGGTCGCCCTGTTCCTCTTGTCCTATCCGCGCACCGATCTGGTCGTTCACACAAATGGCGGATCGGTCAGTTTCGGCATCGCATTGTCGCCATGGCTCTTCACCGCACTTTTGATGGTGCTCGGCGTCGCCTTTGCCTGCGGCATGGCATCGACCTTCAAATACATCGCCGATGATTTTCCCGACAATATGGGCGCTGTCTCCGGCATCGTCGGCATGGCCGGCGGCCTCGGTGGCTTCCTGCTGCCGATCATGTTCGGCGCGCTTCTGGACCGGATTGGCGTCAATTCGAGCTGCTTCATGCTGCTTTACGGCATCGTCTGGGTCTCACTGGTCCTCAATTACCTCACCGAAGTCCGGCGGGCGCCCGTCATGGGCGAGGGAGCGCAGCATGCGAAAACGCCATCGCCATAAAACCGGGAAAGGAGTGGCTATATGAGCCATTTTTTGGAACGCCTGACCTATCTTTCTCGCCGACGGGAATCTTTTGCCGGTGGTCACGGCGAGCTCCGCGACGAAGATCGCATGTGGGAGGAGGGCTACCGGCAGCGCTGGCAGCACGACAAGATCGTCCGCTCCACCCACGGCGTGAACTGCACCGGATCCTGTTCCTGGAAGATCTACGTCAAGAGCGGTGTCGTCACCTGGGAGACGCAGCAGACCGACTATCCGCGCACGCGGCCGGGCATGCCCAACCATGAGCCGCGCGGCTGCTCGCGCGGAGCCTCTTATAGCTGGTATCTCTACAGCGCCAGCCGTATCAAGTACCCGCTGGTGCGTGGCCGCCTCGTCAAAGCGTGGCGCGAGGCCCGCAAGATGCTCGGTCCCGTCGAGGCGTGGGCCGCCATCACTGGCAGCCCCGAGACAACAAAGTCCTATAAATCCGTCCGGGGCAGAGGTGGTTTCGTTCGCGTCTCCTGGGACGAAGCGGTGGACATCATCGCGGCGGCGAACGTACATACGATCAAAACCTTCGGTCCGGACCGCGTCGTCGGCTTTTCGCCGATACCGGCCATGTCCATGGTCTCCTATGCGGCGGGAGCGCGCTATCTCAGCCTGATCGGCGGCACGCTGCTTTCCTTCTATGACTGGTACTGCGACCTGCCGCCGTCCAGCCCTCAAACCTGGGGTGAACAGACCGACGTTCCGGAATCGGCCGATTGGTATAATTCCGCCTATATCATCGCCTGGGGTTCGAACATCCCCCAGACGCGCACGCCCGATGCGCACTTCTTCGTCGAGGCGCGCTACAACGGCACGAAGGTCGTGGCTGTCACGCCCGATTATGCCGAGGTGGCGAAGCTCTCCGATCTCTGGCTTCATCCCAAACAGGGCACCGACGCGGCGCTCGCCATGGCGATGGGCCATGTCATCTTGAAGGAATTTTTCCTCGACCGGCAGGTGCCGTATTTCGAGGACTATACCCGTCGCTACACCGACATGCCGATGCTGGTGCGGCTGCGGCACGATGGCGACCGTTTCGTGCCGGATCGCTACCTGCGCCAGAGTGACCTGCCCGGTGCACCGGGGTCCGGGCATGCTGCGTGGAAGACGGTTGCGACGACCGAGGCCGAGGGCGATATCGTCGTCCCACAGGGTTCGATCGGCTACCGCTGGCCGAAGGACGGTGAGCCGGTCGGACGCTGGAATCTCGAGCCAAAGGACGGTGAGACAGGCAATGGCATTCGGCTGGCCTTGAGCCTGATCGAAAGGCGCGACGATGTCGTGGCGGTTGCTTTCCCCTATTTTGGCGGCAAGCTTCACGAATATTTCAAAGAAAACGACCAGGGCGGCGACGTCCTCACGCTCAATGTCCCCGTGCGCAAAATCAAGCTCGCCGACGGCGAGACCCATGTCGCAACCGTTTTCGACTTGCTCTGCGCCAATTACGGCCTTGATCGTGGCCTCGGCGGCGCCTGTGCCAAAGGCTTTGACGAAAACGTGCCCTATACGCCTGCCTGGCAGGAAAGCATCACCGGCGTCTCGGCCGATAAGGCCATCGCCGTCGCTCGCGGTTTCGCGGAGACGGCGGAGAAGACCAAAGGGCGCGCGATGGTCATCATCGGCGCCGGCATGAACCACTGGTATCATCAGGACATGGGCTACCGCTCGATCATCAACGTCCTGATGATGTGCGGCACGGTCGGTGTCTCAGGTGGTGGCTGGGCGCATTATGTCGGGCAGGAGAAGCTCCGCCCCCAGACCGGGTGGACCATGCTGGCCTTCGCGCTTGATTGGGCACGGCCGCCACGTCACATGAATGGCACGTCGTTCTTCTACGCGCATAGCGACCAATGGCGTTATGAAAAGATCGACGTCGCCGAACTGCTGTCGCCCCTCGCGGACCCCGCCCCCTATCGCGGCAGCATGATCGATCTCAACGTCAAGGCGGAGCGCATGGGTTGGCTCCCGTCCGCGCCGCAACTCAACGTCAACCCGTTGACGCTCGCAGCCGCAGCGGAGAACGCGGGCGCCGACATCAAGGATCATGTGGCTGCCGGTCTCACATCCGGCGTACTCGCCATGGCCTGCGAGGATCCCGATAATCCCGCCAACTTCCCGCGCAATCTTTTCATCTGGCGCTCGAACTTGTTCGGCTCGTCCGGCAAGGGCCACGAATATTTCCTGAAACACTTTCTCGGTACGCGTCACGGCTTGCAGGGGAAAGACCTGGGAGAGATGGGCGGAACAAAGCCGGAGGAGGTCGTATGGCGCGACCCTGCGCCGGAGGGCAAGCTCGATCTCGTCGTCACCCTCGACTTTCGCATGTCGACGAGCTGTCTTTATTCAGACGTCGTGCTGCCGACCGCGACCTGGTATGAGAAGAACGACCTCAACACCTCCGATATGCATCCCTTTATCCATCCGCTCTCGGCGGCGGTGGACCCGGTCTGGGAGTCACGCAGTGACTGGGAGACCTACAAGGCGATCGCCAAGCGTTTCTCCGAACTCGCCGAGGGCCATCTCGGTGTCGAGCGCGACGTGGTGCTCGTTCCGATCCAGCACGACACGCCTGGGGAACTGGCTCAACCCTTCGAGGTCGCCGATTGGAAGAAGGGCGAGTGTGACCTGATCCCTGGCGTCACGGCGCCGCAGATCGCTGTCGTCGAACGCGACTATCCCAATACGCATCGCCGCTTTACCGCGCTCGGCCCACTCGCGGACAAGCTCGGCAACGGCGGCAAGGGCATTTCCTGGAATACCGAGCACGAGGTGAAGGGCCTCGGTGAGTTGAACTATCGCGTGAACGACGGCGGCGCGACCGAGGGACGGCCGCGGATCGAGACAGATATCGATGCAGCCGAGGTGATCCTCTACCTCGCGCCGGAGACCAACGGCGAGGTCGCGGTCAAGGCGTGGGAAGCGCTCGGCAAGATCACCGGCCGCGATCACAAACACCTCGCCTCGATGCGGGAGGACGAAAAAATCCGCTTCCGCGATATCCAGGCCCAGCCTCGCAAGATCATCTCCTCGCCGACCTGGTCCGGCATCGAGAGCGAGCATGTCAGCTACACGGCCGGTTATACCAATGTGAACGAACTCATCCCCTGGCGCACGATCACCGGCCGCCAGCAATTCTATCAGGATCACCGCTGGTTCCGCGACTTCGGCGAGAGCTTCGCCGTTTACCGACCGCCGATCGACACACGCTCCGCTGTCGAAATGATCGGCAAGCGTTCCAATGGCGAGACCGAGATCGTCCTCAACTTCATCACGCCGCATCAGAAATGGGGTATCCACTCGACCTATACCGACAACCTGCTGATGCTGACGCTCTCGCGCGGCGGACCGATCGTCTGGATTTCGGAGATGGATGCGAAGACAGCCGGCATCGTCGACAACGACTGGATCGAACTCTTCAACGTCAATGGCGCGATCGCAGCACGCGCAGTCGTCAGCCAGCGGGTCAAGGAGGGTATGTGTATGATGTATCATGCCCAGGAGAAGATCGTGAACGTGCCGGGCTCGCAGATCACAGGGCTGCGCGGCGGCATTCACAACTCCGTCACTCGTACGGTGCTGAAGCCCACTCACATGGTTGGCGGCTACGCCCAGCTTTCCTATGGCTTCAATTACTACGGCACGGTCGGCTCGAACCGCGACGAGTTCGTCATCGTCCGCAAGCTCAACAAGATCGATTGGCTCGATCATTCCAACCCAGTTGATCCCGTCGCGAAGGAGATCGTGGCATGAAGATCCGAGCTCAGATCGCGATGGTCCTCAACCTCGACAAGTGCATCGGCTGTCACACCTGTTCCGTCACCTGCAAGCAGGTCTGGACCTCGCGCCAAGGCATGGAATATGCGTGGTTCAACAATGTCGAGACCAAGCCCGGCATCGGCTATCCCAAGGACTGGGAGAACCAGAAGCGCTGGAAGGGTGGCTGGGAGCGTAAGAAAAGCGGCAAGATCGCGCCGAAGCAGGGCGGGCGCCTGTCGATCCTCGCCAAGATCTTTGCCAATCCCAACCTTCCCGAGATCGACGATTACTACGAGCCTTTCACTTTCGACTACGAACACCTGCAGAAGGCGCCGGAGTTGCCGACCGCGCCGGTCGCACGTCCCTTGTCGCTCGTCACCGGTCGCCCCATGGATAAGATCGAGTGGGGTCCGAACTGGGAGGAAATCCTGGGCGGCGAGTTCGATAAACGTAGCCGGGACTACAATTTCGAGGCCGTGCAGAAGGACATATACGGACAGTTCGAAAACACCTTCATGATGTATCTGCCGCGACTGTGCGAGCACTGCCTCAATCCTAGCTGCGTCGCTTCCTGTCCATCGGGCTCGATCTACAAGCGCGAGGAGGACGGCATCGTTCTGATCGACCAGGACAAGTGCCGCGGCTGGCGCATGTGCGTGTCTGGCTGTCCCTACAAGAAGATCTATTACAACTGGACCTCCGGCAAAGCGGAGAAGTGCATCTTCTGCTATCCGCGCATCGAAGCCGGCCAGCCGACGGTTTGTTCGGAAACCTGCGTCGGCCGCATCCGCTATCTCGGCGTCCTGCTCTACGACGCGGATGGCATCGAGCAGGCGGCCTCGGTGCCGAACGAACAGGATCTCTATGAGGCACAGCTCAAGCTCTTCCTCGACCCGAATGACCCGGCGGTCGAGGCGCAGGCGCGCGCCGACGGTATCGCCGAAAATTGGATTGCGGCTGCGAAACGTTCACCGGCCTACAAGATGGCGGTCGATTGGAAGATCGCCTTCCCGCTTCACCCGGAATACCGCACCCTGCCGATGGTCTGGTACGTGCCGCCGCTCTCACCGATCCAGTCACATGCCAATGCCGGCGCGATCGAAGCGAATGGCGAGATCCCGGATGTGCGCTCGCTACGCATCCCCGTGCGCTATCTCGCCAACCTGCTGACGGCGGGCGCCGAGGAGCCGGTGGTTACCGCGCTCGAACGGATGCTTGCGATGCGGATTTATTTTCGTCGGCGCCAACTCGGCGAAGATGACGGACGAGCTGTGCTCGACCAGGCCGGGATTTCGGTGGCGCAGGTCGAGGAGATGCATCGCTACCTTGCCATCGCCAACTACGAGGACCGTTTTGTCATACCGGCCAGTCATCGCGAGGAGGCTGAGGACGCCTATGGATTGAAGGGCTCCTGCGGCTTCACCTTCGGCAATGGTTGCGATTTTGGTCCGCCGCACTCGACCTTGTTCGGCGGCAAGATGGGCCGGCGCAAGTTAACCCCTGTCCGGCCGCTGGATACGTAAGGAGGCGCCGATGCTGATATTCAGAGCTTTCAGCGCGCTGCTTTCCTACCCCTCCGAGGAGATGCGCCAGGCGTTGCCGGAGATCGCGGTGGTGGTCCGCGAAACGCATCTCCTCGATGCGGCACGACGCGATGACCTTCTCGCGCTCATCGACGAACTCGGCCAGGACGATCTGCTGACGGTCGAGGAACGCTATGTCGATCTCTTCGATCGCGGTCGCGCGCTATCGCTCCATTTGTTCGAGCATCTCCATGGCGATAGCCGCGACCGTGGCGAAGCCATGGTCGACCTCAAACAGGTGTATGAACGGGCCGGCTTCGAGCTGTCGACGAGTGAACTGCCGGATTATCTTCCCGTTGTGCTCGAATATCTGAGCTGTCGAGATCTTGTCGAAACACGCGAGATGCTCGCCGACTGCGTGCAGATTCTGGCGACAATCGGGCGTTCGCTGATCGCTCGGCGAAGCGGCTACGCCGCTGTTCTGCAGGCACTTATCGTCCTGGGTGGAGAAAGACCGATCGAGGCCGAAAAGGTCCCTCCGGTCAAAGAGCGCATGGAAGCGATCGATCGCGATTGGGCCGAGCAACCGGCCTTCGGCGGTGCTCCGGCGCCGGCCGGCCCGGCGGCAACCTAGAGGAGGATCTGCCAATGCTATCCAATCCCTATGTGAATACGCTGCTATTCGGAGTCTATCCCTATATCTGCCTTGTGGTCCTCCTGATCGGCAGTCTGATCCGTTTCGACCGTGAGCCGTACACATGGAAGAGCGATTCCTCGCAGATGCTGCGCAAGGGCCAGCTCCGACTCGGATCGAACCTGTTCCACTATGGCGTTATCATCGTGATCCTTGGCCACTTTGCCGGGTTTCTCGCACCGCATTGGGCGGTCGACTGGGCGCTGTCGGCGGTCGCCCACCAGTTGCTGGCCATGGTGGTGGGCGGCATCGCCGGCTTCACGGCCATCATCGGGCTAACGATCCTCATCTATCGACGCTTGGCGGACCCCCGCATCCGCCTCAACAGCCGCAAGTGGGACATCGCCATCACGTTAATGCTGTGGTTGCAGCTCGCCCTTGGTCTGCTCACGGTGCCGCTCTCGGCCTACCATATGGACGGCGGCCTGTTTGAGACGCTGACGAGTTACGTCAAAGGAATCGTCACATTTGACGCCGGCTCGGCGGCGTTCATGATCGACGTGCCTCTCACCTATAAGCTGCATATCCTGCTTGGCTTCACACTGTTCCTCGTTTCGCCCTTCACGCGCATGATCCACATCTGGAGCGGGGCAGGGGTGCTTTCCTACCTGTTCCGGCCTTACCAGATCGTGCGTACCCCCAAGACCCGGGCAAAAGAGCCGGTGCGGTCATGACGATCTCGGTCAACGGCATGGCGGTGACGGTGGAGTCCGGCTATCCGGCCGAGTTCGCAGCAGCACGCGAACTGCTACGGCAGAGGGCGATCGCCATCGACCTGCTCGGTCCGGCGGTTGAGGATGAGGAAACGATCGAGATGGCGATCGAGACGTTGATGCGGAAAGAAGTGGCGACGCCGGTGCCGACCGAAGCCGAGTGTCGCCGATATTACGAACAGAACCCTGCTGAGTTTGAGAGCGGCGACCTCGTCAATGCGCGCCATATCTTGTTTCAGGTGACGCCTCAAGTGAACGTGCCGCAGATGCGGGCGCGGGCCGAGCAGGTGTTGAACGAGCTGCTCGCCGACCCCAGTCGTTTCACGATACTCGCCGCTGAGCTTTCCAATTGTCCTTCAGGCGAACGAGGTGGCAATCTGGGCCAGATCAGCCGAGGCGATATGGTCCAGGAGTTCGAAAAGGCTCTCTTCAAGTTCGGAGCGTCAGGGATTCTTCGCGAGCTCGTCAAGACCCGGTACGGCTTTCACATTGTCGCCATCGATCGATATATACCGGGTCGCAAACTTCCTTTCGATAACGTCCGGGTGACGATCGCCGAGAGGCTTCATTTACAGGTCGAAGAAAAGGCGCTTCGCCAATACATTAGCATCCTTGCCGGACAAGCGGAAATCCATGGGGTCGATCTCGACGCCACGAACGTCCCTTTGGTCCAGTAGCCTCGCGTTGATGCCCCTACGAGGACAGAGAATATGCTTGGAGAACTTATAGAAAAACTCGATCATCCTGAAGTCACTGCCAGCTTGTTCGCCGCACTTGACCCTCATATCGTGGCAGCTATCGAGAGACGCGCGACTGCTTTCTCAATGAGCGCCGCAGAATTTGCTGCCGGCGCGGTTCGCGAGTTCGTGGATCACGCTGACGATGATCTGTGGTTCCAGTTGCTGACGATCATCCGCAAATCCGACGATCCCGGGCGGACGGCAGTAGAAACCATTTTGAAATGGACCGTTGGTGATCCCTAAGCCGGTGTGCCCACATCAAGATCGGTAAGCCTTTGCATCGGCGTGGACTTGATTACGCCGTTTGATAAGGATCGCGGTAGCTTGCTTGTACGGGCCTTGTCTTCGCGAACGCTTCCCTTGAAGAGCATTTAAGCCTTTGATTGATCTGTCACTCGTCCAATCAACTAGCCGGTTCATTTGAAGAAGCAACGAGATCAGGCGAGACCAGTGCTGCGGGATCTCGTCCTTGTTCGTCTCGTCGAAACGTCTTGCCGGTCCGGCGACGAGGAAACGGTCGCGTGTGATGAGTCCGGGCAAGCGTTGGACGACATTTTTTTCGCTGCCGCAGCAGTCATGGGATATTGTCCCTCCATGGGTGCGACTGCAAAGCCTTGGCGGAAACGAGCGGGAGTCGTGCCAAACATGCGTTTGAAAGGTCGTGTAAAGGCCTCCTGGGAATCGAATCCGCAGTCGAAGGCGAGATCGACGAGCCGGAGACTGGAGTCGCTGAGCAAGCGTCTGGCGCTCCTCACCAGCCTCCTGCCGCGTACATATTCCATGACCGCCCGCCGCGTATGGGCCAGGAACATCTGCGAAAAGTAATACGGCGAATATCCCGCCCTCTCCGCAACGGCTTCGAGGTTCAGATCATCGTCGAGGTGATCTTCTATCCAGCCGACGATCTCTTTGATGGTATCTATAGGCCCATTCTTCATGCAAACCATTATCGGGAAATACGCGCCTGTTGTCTTGATCGATCTTGCGGTTATCCTCCGAGGAAGGCGTAGCGCCTGAAAATTCCGTCACATTGCGGTTCCGAAGCGCAGCTTGACCGGTGGTTCCTCATGTGAGTCGCTATGGATCGGCACACTCGCCATGAAGGAGGCGGGATTGGAAACTTTCCGGCGAGTTCGTCAGCATCGTCTTCGGCCAGCATCACTTGGAACGGGTATTGGCGAAGTCGCCACAGATACGTCGAACGCTTGCCTCGCCGATCTTGGTGATTTTCTCAAATAGTCCATTAACGATTTTTGCGGAGCGACACGGACCCAAAAGTACGGGACGACGGATTCTGGGCGACAGCGCGGCATCAGTGAAGATTTTCATCAATGGTCTTGTAGCAGGTATCGCTATTTCCGATGTCGGCCTTCGTTAGCAGTTTCCACTCATCTCGATCAAAATCGAAATACTCAAGAAAGCAGCGACCTGCATCGTAGCTGAACCATTGAGCCGCAAGCAGGCGGCTTTCGAGACGATAATCCAACGCGAGATACATGTTAGCTTCGCCGCCGCGTGGAAAGCTCGCCGGCCGGCCAGTCTTGTTGTCGGCGACGATCGCGAAGGAGCATCCCGTTCCGCAGCCGATCTGAATAAGGGTGTAGTGTCCTGCAAAGTTGGGTCCTTGGCGCATGCCATCACGGATGCGAGTTCTGAAGGAATTGAACTGGCGGTCTCGCCCCTTGAAGTCCGGTAGCATCGTCCTTCCGGCAAATCGGCCTGAGATCGGAAAGTCGGCCGGGTTTTTCCGCACCGTACCCGATGCGCCTGATGCGTTGGCGCCCGCGGCTACTTGCTGAGACGACGGGACGTCACATGCGTGCCAGTACTGCCCTTCGCGACCAAAGCACCAGCCGACGGTCTGAAGCTTCGCTGCGATGCGCTCGCGTCGGTCACAGGCTGTCAGAGTGTCAGCCGAATCTCCACTACCACCGCGGCATGTTCCATTTTGCTCTTGCCACTGCGCTATCAGGCGGATCGGTGCGGAAGCTCCCTTATCCGTCTCGCTGACCGTTCCGCTCTCCGATACGATTGTTCCGGTCTTCACATCCCAGACAAAGGCGAACTCCGCCGTCCCCGATGATATACGATCGCCGGCGCGCTTGGCGTACCAATCGACATTTCCTTCGATCCTACAGGTATCGGAACAGTTGATCTTCAGAGACTGCGGTCTTTCGCTGTATGCCCGGATCGGCCATCGTGTCGCAAAGTCGCGCTTCGCAGTGACCACCTCAACTTTGGGCGTCGCTTTTCCGTAGAAATCCACGGTATCGCCATACGCCTTTTCCATGAATGCGACCGCGTCGGCGTTTCCGCGAGACCAGGCGTTATAGTAGGCAGATATGAAGGCCCTGGCCTTCTGCTCGTCTGTCTGTGCTGCAGGTTCCTGCGTCGCGGAAGACGAAACTGCCGGCACGGCCGCTCCTGCTGCGGCAAGCCGACCGGCTATATCGTTGAGGTTGCCGAAGGTCACACCATAGCTTTGCATCTCGCTGGCGGTCAGATATCGCATATCGTCGCTGGATACGGAGAGGCTGACCTGAAGCAGCTTCGGATCGACACCCATTTCCGTAAGATACGATATAATCTGCGCGGTCATCGTCTGTATCGCGGCTACGGCAGTGGGACCGTCGAGCCCGGCCCCTGGCGCAAACGACGATTGGTGAACACCGATGGCGCCCGGCTCTGCTTGGCGGATCACCCCGCCGACGAATGCCAGCGTGCAGGCGGATGCGCATTGGCTGGCACGCAGCTGAAAGGTCACCAACCCGAGCGACCGGATCATCCTGCCGTAGGCCATGGCTGCAAGGATGTTGCCGCCGCTGCTGTCAAAGGTAATAGCCTTGGCGCCGCTTGCTGCGACCTCCTGGGAGAGCTGCTGAGGATCATCCGCCTGGCTGAATTCACCCTTCAGCAGAAGAATAGGAGCGGCGTTTTCGATTGGTATCCTTTGTATCGTCATGTCTGCACGCGCCGCGCCGAACAAGGTTGCGGATGCCACAATGGCTAGAACGGATTGACGCAGAAACACCGGTACTCACCCTGAAAAACACTAGATGTATGTTATCGCATCAACTGTAACGCGCAATACCGAATGCGATATCTCGCTTCTTCGATGGATGCCAAAGCTGGGTTGGAGAATTGCGCACGGCCCTCCATCTCGGAAAATCGCCAAGAGTTGTATTTAGCTGCACTTCCCAAGCGAAACCGTGATGGGCACGTCGTTGCAGTTCGCCGATGGAGGCTGAACCGCGCCGGGTTTGCCGGAGGCTCCAACTTCTGAGAAAGTGGAGCCGATATGAGCAAGACAACGAACAAGTTTTCACCTGAAGTCCGAGAACGTGCCATCCGCATGGTGCTGGAACACGAGGCAGAACACCCGCCCCGGTGGGCGGCCGATCATGCGCTGGATCGATCGCGAACGGGACGTTGACAGTATGAGATCGATGAAGTCCGAGGAGAATGATGCCGGTGGGATGTGAAGACGATAGCTACGATCTCAACTGCGGCGCGCTCATTTGGATTTCCGCGGAGGCTGCCTCTCATCCGGCGATGAGAGCTGCCTTCTTGCGGTTGCGATACCAGGAAGGTCTAAATCCCGCGAGGTTTATGCGAGTCCCAAGCGAATGAGATCATGAGCGGGATTGCCGATGACGGTATGATCAAAGTCCCTGATTTGTATGGCGACTTCTCTGTCAGGATCCGCCAAGGCGGCTAGATTGCTGATGTGACAAATCACGGCGGGTCCATATCCGGGTCTTCTGGAATGGATAGCGAGCGCGTATCCCAGCCATTCATAAAAATGATTGATAGAGCTTCGTGTGGACGCGCCCGGCGACTGTGACATCTTAGAGAGCGCCGAAAACCCAGAAGCAGAATCTTACTTCCTATCAGATGGCATTTGCGCTTTTTGCTTTATACCCATCATGCACTTCCGCTTTCATCATCGACAACCTCGGTATCCGGACGATCCCCACCGTCGACATGTTCAACGCGCCAGCTACCGGCTGGAAGCTGATAGGAAATTTCTGTATCCTGGCCCTCGAGATGCTGGCGTTCGGCTGCCGCCCTGGCTGCGGCAAATGCGGTATCGTGATCCGGAAATGTCTCGGACCAAATCTTTTCAAGACGATAGCCGTATCCGTCTTCGTGCTTGCCGACATGATAAGTCACCGCCATGCGATCTCCTCCATTGAACTCCGGTCGAATTGCCGTTGCGCTCTGAGCGTATGGCCTAATATATCGCGGCGGCGGGATACACCGATTCCGCGCCCAGCATTTTGATAAGCGTACTCAACATCTCCCATCGCGCGAAGAGAATGAGAAGGTTGATGATAGGCAACGGAATTCCCTATAAGTCTGGAACTGGTTACTTCCGGACAGGTCTTGGCGTCTTCGCAGGAGCAGCTTTCTTCTGCTGGTGATCATGCGCTGGCGAGTTGTCGCTTTCCGGTCCGTTGGATGAGTTCACTTCTTGTTCTGTATGCTCGTGTTGTTCTTCCGCTCGTTGCCAGTGGTCGAGATGACGTCCCTCCGGTCTTCCTTCCTCTTCCCAGATCCTGTAGGCACGTTCACGGCGCTTGCCGTCGTTCTCATCTTCATTGTCGATCATTGAATTTCCTCTTGTCTTCAGTAACGGGTTAGCGTCGTTCAATGCTGCCAATCGCAACGTCATTTCTTCGTCAGTTTCATCGAAGGCCAGGGATTGACACTTACGGGCGTGACCAATCAGGAAACTCGGCCGGGCTCTCGCCGAGAAGACCAATTTTTCCGAAATCCGTTGGCAATGGACTCGCCGCTGATCGGACGTGCAGTTTGAAAGGCCGTTGCTTTTTCATATCCAATGCTCCTCCTCATTAATCACTCAAATCGACATGCGAGTTGAAAGTTCCTTTGGTGAAGAAATATTGCGGAACCGCAGGGAGGAAACGGGGAGACGTGTTTCGGGAAAAGCTCCCAATCTGACGGATTGATCATCTATCGGGGCAGGGGTATCGTTGAAGTCCTGCACCAATCCCGCTGCCATTGCGGCGTCAAGCCGTCCCAGAACACATCCGCCGATGTCGGCGATCTGGCCGGTCTGGCTGTCGACGATACTCCACGTTCCATCATCCTGTTTCCTGGCGATATAAACGGGATCGAGCGTGGGATCCATTGCCACCTCCTGGCTACGGGAGGGATGATGACTTTGAGAATTGGCGGAGCCGTTTGTTGTTCCGCTGCAGTGCAGCATTCCATCAAAATCCTCACCGGCGAAAATGAACAATTTTTCTCCAACCAGCTCTTGAATCCGAAATTTCCAAAAACCAAATCGAATGCCGCCAGCCGCTAAAGTCAGGGCTGGCTTTGCTGGGAGCGTCGCTTTCGGCGCTTCCATACCCATGTTGCTTCAAGGAGGATATGGCTATGGCAACATCTTACGACTATGCACCGCTTTTCCGTTCGACCGTCGGCTTCGACAGGATCTTCAATCTTCTCGAAAACGCCCAGCGCGCCCGCTCGATCAGCGACTGGCCGCCCTATGACATCGTCAAGACCGGCGATGACAGCTACCGGATTTCGATCGCCGTAGCGGGCTTCGCGCAGGATGATCTCGACATCACCTTCCAGTCCAACCTTCTGACCGTCACCGGCAAGAAGCAGGAAGCCCCTTCCGAAGGCTACCTGCATCGCGGTATCGCCGGCCGGCCGTTCGAGCATCGGTTCGAACTCGCCGACCATGTCAGGGTGAACGGTGCTGATCTGAAGAACGGTCTCCTCTCGATCGATCTCATCCGTGAGATCCCGGAGGCCCTTAAGCCACGGAAGATCGACATTCAGGCATCGAACCTGGAACGCTCTGCTGTTCCCGCGCAGATCGAAGCACAGAAGGCGGCTTAATCAGAAGTTTGGGAAAGGGCGCCGCCGTGGTGGCGCCCGTCAACATTCCGGGTTGGAAGGAGAGAGCGATGAAACCCGATATGTTCAAACAACCTGTATCCATTCTCGTCGGCCTTGGCTTTCCGACAGAGGTTCGCAGTGTCACCGAAGCGTACAGGCATCTCTGCGAGTGGCCGGCATCGTTTAGGGACAGTGCCCATTCGGTCGCACTGAAGGCTTGCGGCGCGGCTTTGCGTGGCGAGATCGAAGTGGAGACTGCGCGCGGCTTGTTCGCTGCGTTCGCCGAGAAACACGATTTGCTGGCGCCGGAGATTGATACCATCGTCGCATCTCGCCGGCGGAAAGATCCCCACGTTCGTTGAGGCGCTCCATACGTACGATATGTTGCAGCGGGCCGCGCCCAATGTCGTGGTCGCCTCAACCTCACCAGGTCAATCAGGCCGGATCAGAGCGCCGGCGATCATGGCGGTGACGACGCCGGCGAGAGGATGCGGCCTGTTCTCGTCGCTGACCACACCCGCGAGTGGCCGCTGAGTGCCACAAGAGCTTCGTCAAAGTCCGATGAAGTCGGGCACGCCATTGCCCAGGCGGCACATGAATGCAGTTGCAGGGTGTTAGGCGGCATAGAACTCCAACATGTCTTGCGTCTTTCGAGTTTTCCGACAGTCTGCCCAAAACCTGCTAACAACGTCTTGCCTGACTTTTGCGACACTACGAGCCGTATTGACGTCAACCTCCAAGATCTGCCTACAACAACCATTACATCCGACTGCGAACTGAACGTTCCGCAGCGGGTTGATCGGCGCCGGAACTCTGTCATCGGCCGCTCGTTGCCAGTGGTCGAGATGAAGCCCCTTGGATCGCCCTTTCTCCTCCCAGAGTCTGTAGTTGTACTCGCGGAATTGGCAGACGCGCCTCGCGGTATCAACATATCCGCCGCCGGAGCGTCCCACGTCAGCGATGCGTGGCTCGTTTTGCGAGCCGGCACATTGGGGGCAATCAAGGATTCAAACACACATCGATATGTGGTGAAAACCTAATTTTCCGTCGTTACGAGGCTATTAAGAGCTGCAACCAACGCCCGGCTGGGCGAAGGTTTCATGAGAACAACTGTATTGCTCGCCAGGTCCTGCATACGCTCGGGCAGGGACTGGCCCGTGTAAAATAAAAAAGGAATCCCTTTCTCCTTCAACCGTCGTGCGGCTGCTTCAGAGGTTTCACGACCAAGCCGGACGTCGAGTACAGCGACGGAAAAGCTCTCGCTCTCGATTGCGGAAAGCGTTGCCGAAAGAGTGCCGTACGGCCCGACGGTCTCACCACCAGCTCTCATAACGCTGTCCTCGACATCGAGGGCGATTAGAAGCTCATCGTCGACGACCAACACCTTGGCCCCTTTCAGCGCGGTTGTCTGATCAATGATTGGGTCCATGCTCTTCCTGCTCCGGAATTTCTATTTCTATTGTGCAATGGAGACCGTGCGCCAAGAATTGCCGTTGGACCTTGGCACCGGGAAGGCCCTTGCTGATCAAGATCCCACCCAGTCCCTGTTTCGTGGGTGGTTCGACGGGCGGGCCTCCGCTCTCCGCCCAGATAACTGTCACATTGCGCGGATTGTTTCCTTCCCGGGTCCACGAAAGTTCAACTTGCCCTTCGGGCGCGGATAGCGACCCATATTTGATGGCATTTGTCGCAAGTTCATGTAATACGAGTCCGAAAGGTGTTGCGAGCTCGGCCGGCAGGCGGATCGCCGGTCCGTGGACTTTCAAGCGGCTCGTCTCTCCACCGAGGTGCGCCTGCAATTGTGATTGGGCTACCTCCTGCAGTTCGGCGCCTTCCCAGTGCGACTCTACCAGCAGCTTGTGTGCATTGGCGAGAGCCAGAAGGCGACCTTCGAACCGCTCGACGAAGTCCTCGCCCGACGAACTCGTCCGCAAAGTCTGGCGTGCGAGTGACTGCACCACGGTCAGCGAATTCTTGACCCGATGAGCAAGTTCATCGAGCAGGAAGCTTTGACGCTTGGCCCATCGCTTTTGGTCGGTAATGTCGCGTGTGCTTTCCAACACAATCCGGCGTTCTCCCGATGTCATCAATTCGAGCTGGCTTTCCACCGTCAGCACACGTCCATCCTTGGTCGTATGAAGGACCTCACCACTCCAGCTGCCATCGTCAAGGAGCGCCTGTCGAAGGCACTCAAATGACGATCCGGGAACCACCGTCTTCAAGAGCTTTTCCTTGGGCTTGCCGGCTGCCTCGTCACGCGTATAGCCGTAAAGAACCTCGCTGCCGTGATTCCATTGCACGATACCGTGGTCGAAATCCCAGGCAAATATCGGCGAGCGTGAAAGTTCAACCAACCGTGCTTCCTGGCGAAGATGCTCCTCACTTTCGCGAAGCGCAGCCTCAATTTTGCGTCGCTCGGTAATGTTCACAAACGTGGCGACCACGCCATCCGGTCGATCATCGATTGTTCGATAAGGGCCGATTCGCAGCATATACCAGCTACCTGTCCGGCTCTGCACCTCGCGTTCCAGAGGCGTCAGTGTTTCAAGAACCAGACGAATATCGTCGATCAGGCTCTCATGGTCCAACCGATGGGAAAAGTCGGTGAGCGGGCGATCGATATCTCCAGATGTGATATTGAAAATATCGCGCAACCGAGGCGTAAAGCGCTTAATGCGCAATGCCGGATCGAGAAACAGCGTGCCGATGTCGGTGGCCGCCATCAGATTTTGTATGTCACTGTTTGCCCGCGACACAGTCTCCAGCTTCAGCTTGAGTTCGTTATTGACAGTATGCAGTTCCTCGTTGATCGATTGAAGCTCTTCCTTGCTCGTCTCAAGTTCTTCGGACGTCGAGCGATATTCCTCGTTGATCGACTGCAGTTCTTCGTTTGCCGCCCGGAGTTCCTCGTTGGTCGCCTCTGCCTCCTGCCGCGTCTCGCGCAGCCGCAGGTTGGCAATCTGAAGCTCTTCCCGGAGCTGCCGAATAATCTCGTTGGCCGGCGCGTGTTCGGCCGGAACTTCGAGCAGGCCGGAGGCTCCGACCATAGCTTCGCCTTCGATGAACATCACGACGGCGGATCGTACCGTGCCATCATCCTCAAGGAGAGGCTTTACCTGCAGATAAATCCGGCGGGGGCCTTCGCCAAACCTGACGAGAAGTGGCATGGTAAGCGTAGCTTCGCCACGCTCGAACGCCCGATTGAGCGCGCTTCTAAGGTCGAAGCGCAGTTCCTGGTGTACCATGTCGACCGAATCGGTGGTCACAGGTCCTCCCGACGGCTGCAGATAGCGCCCAACGCTGTCAGACAGATGTAGCGCCCGATGGGCCTCATCCACCATCATGCTCGGCGGGGCGACACGCTCAAGAGCTTTCTGGTGAAACGCCGCATCGACCGCGTTAGTAACCGCTACGGACGACTTCGAGCCGCGGATAAGGCGCTCGGTCCTCTCTGCGGTCGCAAACAACACAGGCAGTTCCGTTCGCTTCGGGCTTACGAGCGACCGATAGATCTTGGCATCCCGATCAAAGGCCTGGAACAGTCCTGCGGGTTGGTCTGCACTTTCCGAAGCTCCGAGAAACAGATAACCGCCAGCATTGAGTGCATAGTGAAACGTGGCGTAGACTTGCTGCTGCAGGCTTCGGTCGAGATAGATCAGGACATTGCGGCAGGAGATCATGTCCAGCCGCGAAAACGGAGGATCGCTCAGAAGACTGTGGTGAGCAAAAAGAACAATGTCGCGTAATTCATTACGAACCCTATATTGACCTTCCTCGCGTTGAAAGAAGCGCCGAAGCCGCTCCTCCGACACGTCCGCCTCGATCGACGGAGGATAGCGCCCCTCGCGTGCGAAGGCCAATGCTGCGGCGTCGAGATCCGATCCAAAAACCTGGATCTGTGGAGAAATGTTACGACGGTTGGCTTCCTCCAGCAGAAGCATGCCGATCGAATAGGCCTCTTCTCCGGTCGCGCAGCCGGGAACCCACACGCGGATCGCTGCATCTGGCGCCTGAAACAGCTGTGGAATGACGGATTGTTCGAGGGATCCAAAAGATCTGGGATCGCGGAAGAACGACGTTACCGAGATGAGAAAATCGCTGAGCAGAGCCTGAGCCTCCTCCGGGTCGTCTCGGAGGTAGTCGAAATAGGTCGCAAATGAATGTTTTCTCGCGACCTGTGTGCGTCGGGCAATTCTGCGGACCAGTGTGGCGCGCTTATAGTGCGAGAAATCATGTCCCGTCTTCAGACGCACATGGCTGAGAATGTGTTTGAGAAAATCTTCGTCGTTGCTGTCAGAAAATGAGCTGTTCCGGTCATGCTGAGACGAAAATTCGGCCACGCAGCGTGCAAGTTCGGCAGCCGGCAGCAAGACATCCGCCAGCTCGACCGGAAAGGTGGCATCCCCTGGCATATCATCCGTGGCGGATTCAGGCGAAGTTGCAAGTATAATCCCGCCTGCCTCCTTGAGTGGGGCGATGGCTGCGGCCGCATCGTGGCCGACATTGGCGAGGATGACGACAAGAGGATTCTGGCATTGTCCGGCAATCGCTTGAAGGAAAAGCTGAGCCGATTCCGCTCGCCCGGACGGCTCACTGATCGGAAGGGCTGCGATGCGGCCTTCCGCACATTGGAGACACCGACCTGGGGGCAGGACATGAATGGCGTCTTTCTCCAACATGGTTGTTTTTTCGATCCGCTGCACCGGCCGGCTGGTGAACCTGGAGATGATCTCCGCAAGTTCAATTTCGCCTGCCGGTGCGACGTCGGCCATTATGATATGGGCGTTGAGGTTTTCAGGCAAAGCGTTGAGAAAAATTCGCAATACATCGGCGTTTTTAGCCGATGCCGCAATTGCGATCACCGGTAAAATATCTTCGTGTTTCACGAGCAATGCTTTCGTAACAGGCGCAAAAAATGGAGGGAAGCGGATCTGGAAGTGTTCTCACCGTAAAGGGGATTGACCGTAAAGTTAAGACCCGTTTTGAACCGTAGCATATCTGCATGGCAAAGCGGTCCCACAATGGGTATTGGATTAACAGCCTCGTTTCGGATCCAGGGAGGCAAAATAGGTCGTGACGATCCGTTATCCTCTCCAGCCTGCTGCTCGCGAATTTCGATTTTTCGACGATGGGGCGCTGCGCGATCCATATTGCGTGGAACAACCTGGTCATCCGCTCCCTTTCTAAAGAAGCGATTGTGCCGAACCGTGGATTGGGATCAGATTTTGGAAACGCCTCCTCTCCAAAGAAAACTCGCGGCCATCCTCGCTGCCGATGTCGAGGGATATTTTCGCCATCGAAATTGATCGAGCTGCCCCACTCGTTCCAGTAGCGTTCGGTGAAGTAGGCAGGCGTGAAATCACGGAACCGGTTCCCGACGCCAAAGTGATTGTAGACGACGTCGAGAATGACGCCGATGTCTAGCTGATGGGCAGTGTCAATGAACGATCGTAGATCGTCAGGTGTGCCATAGAGCCGGGTCGGCGCGTAGGGAAGCACGCCATCGTAGCCCCAGCCAAACTCCCCGCAGAATTCGTTGAGCGGCATGATCTCCAGACAGGTGATACCGATCTCCTTCAGGAAAGGGAGCTTTTCGCTGGCGGCCGCATATGTGCCTTCAGCGGTGAACGTCCCGATGTGCATCTCATATAAAACTTGACCGTTCGGCGTTATGCCGGTCCAGTCGGCATCGCTCCATTCAAAGTCGTGCGGATCAATCACGGCGGAATAGCCCAGCGGCCCTTCCGGCTGGAAGCGGGAGGCGGGATCCGCCGCAGGCGCCAAGCTGCTGTCTAGCCGGAACCGATAGAGTGTACCAGCACCAAGACCTTCAAGATCAAGGCGAAAATAGCCTCCATCCTCTCGATTCATCGCATGTTCGCTACCGTCCTCAAGTCGAATTGCTACGTGCTCCCGAGACGGTACCCAAACACGAAATGATACCGTATCGCCGAGGATTTCAGCACCGATCGGATATCGTCTCGTCGTATTTGATGAAGTAGATGTATCGATCTCACGACTCGTGATGCTCATGGTTGATCCTTGTGTCAGAGAGATCCACGAGCATCTGGGAACATGCACGGGTGTATGCGAAAACTTCCGTTTTAAGACTTTGTTCCGCCGTCAATCTAAAACGGCTAAAATAGCAAACGCTTCATATGGTTGCAGATCGACTTTGTCCGGTAGTCGATCGCAAGGTCTGTAATTGCTGATCAGGCAACGCCCGGCTATCTGCAGTTCGCCCGGCAAATCCAGTGAAATCGTTTTTGCAGAGAAGTTTGCAACGACGGCCAACCGCTTTCGGTCCAGCGTTCGCGTATAGGTAAAGACGTCGGGATGTTGATCCAGATAGGATTGGTACCGCCCATAGACGATAACCGCGTGCTCCTTTCTGAGCGCGATCAGCTTGGGATAATGATTCCAGATCGAATGCTCGTCCGAAACGGCACGTTCCGCATTGATGACCGTGTAGTTCTCGTTTACCTCGATCCAGGGGATGCCGGTCGTAAAGCCTGCATTCGCCTCCGGCGTCCATTGCATCGGTGTCCGGGCATTGTCGCGGCCGTTCTCGTTTGCGCCTTTGATAAAATCCTCGGGCGACAGGCCAGCATCGAGATGGAGGCGATGCATGTTGAGAGTTTCGATATCCCTGTATTGCTCGATCTTGGCGAAGGGAGCGTTGGTCATACCGATCTCCTCGCCTTGATAGACGAATGGCGTCCCCTTCAGAAGATGAAGTACGGTTGCGAGCATCTTGGCGGACTCGACCGGGTAGCCCCTCGCGTCTCCGTATTTTGAAACTGCGCGCGGCAGGTCGTGGTTGCCCCAGAAGAGCGAATTCCAGCCGTCTTCGGCGAGAGCATATTGCCACTTGCTCAAGACCGATTTCAGCTTGATGAGGTCAAAGGGCCGAGACCGCCATTTGCCGTAGATCTCGTCCCATTGCTGTGTCACATGCTCGAACTGAAACACCATCGAGAGTTCGTGACGATCCGCGCCCGAGTAAAGGAGAGCAGAGCCGGGCGTCGCGCTCCAGGTCTCGCCGATCGTCAGGACGTCCCGACTGCCGAAGGTCTCGCGGTGCATCTCCTGCAGATAATCGTGAAGATGGGGGCCGTCCGTGATGATCGACTGGTCGACCTGCTTGCCGATGTAGTCGATGACGTCCATACGAAATCCAGCAATGCCACGTTCCAGCCACCAGTTCATCATTTGGTAGATTTTTGCCCTGACTTTTGCGTTCTCCCAATTCAAGTCTGGCTGTCGGCGGGAGAAGAGATGCAAATAGTATTCTCCCGTCCGAAGATCCAGCGTCCAAGCCGGCCCGCCAAAAGAGGATGTCAAAGTGTTCGGAGAACCACCGTCTTCGGCAGGCTTCCGCCAGATGTAGAAGTCTCGGTAGGGGTTGTCGATCGATTTGCGGGCTTCTATGAACCAGGGATGTTCGTCCGATGTATGATTGACGACGAGGTCTAGGACAATGCCGATGCCGCGGCTCTTCGCTTCGGCGATAAGCCGGTTGAAATCGGCGAGCGTGCCGAATTCCGGTGCGATCTCCTGGTAGTTCGAAATGTCGTAGCCATTGTCGTCCATTGGGGACGCGTAGATCGGAGAAAGCCAAATGATCTCGATGCCGAGCGCCTTCAGATACTCAAGCTTCGAAATAATGCCATCGATGTCGCCTATCCCATCGCCATTACTATCGGCGAAGCTGCGCGGATAGATCTGGTAGATCGTCGATCGATGCCACCAACGAGACGCTGAGACCAGATTCCCAGATGCCGTCGCTTGAGCCATCGGCTTTCCAAATCTTTAATGACAAAGGGATGAGGAGCGACCAGCCGATCGCTCCTCCAAAGCAAAATGGATTTCAATCAAATGCCTGGTCGGTGATAACGCAGGCGCTCGCGCTCGATCTGCTCGGCATCGTACGGGTCCAGCGTGTCGTCGAAGCGTGTCCAACCCTGCTCTTCGTAGGCCCGGCGGCGCTCGACGGGATCGACCCAATTAGAACGCTTGAGGATGGCTTCGGCTTCAGGGGCCTGAGCATCATCGACCTTGGCAGTCACCAGAGTGCCGCCGCGCCGAATTCCTTCAGCGTAGACATGTGCGTCGCTTTCGGAAACGCCGGAACTCGTCAGGGCGCCAATAATACCACCAGCAGCACCGCCAGCCACTGCGCCTGCCGCTGCGCCTGCCGCCGTCGCGGCGAGCCAGCCGGCCGCGACCACCGGACCGACACCCGGAATCGCCATGAGGCCCAGGCCGGTCAACAGACCCCCGGCACCGCCGACGACAGCCCCGATACCAGCGCCGGTTCCGGCGCCCGCTGCGGCATTCGACTGGTTGCCGTGACGCTTGTCGACGTTGTTAGAAACGATACTGATATCGCCCGAAGATACGCCAGCCGACTCAAGCGCGCTTACCGCCGTGCTCGCGTCACTATAATCGTCAAACAATCCGGTTACGGTTCTCATCATTCAAACTCCTTGAGGTTACTTCGCCACCACATTGCCTTGGTAGTCGAGGGTAATTGATACCGACTTGCCATCCTTCATGCCGGACGCGTTCCAGATGCCCTTGTCGTCTTTCTTGAGGTCGTTGACCTCGCTGTAACCGGCCTTCTCGATTCGTTCCTTGGCTTGGCTCTCCGTAAAACTGTTGGCCCCTTCGACCGGTGCGGTCGCGTTCTTTGAGTCCGGGGTTGCGATGGCGGGTGTATCGCCGTTGCTGTTGGTGGAAGGCGCAGTCTGCGCTACGGCACTAACGGCTGTCGCGGAAACGAACGCCGCGGCAAGAATTAGGTTTTTCATGGGATTTCCTCTCTAGCCTAGATCTCGTCATATCGATCTATCGGCCTAACCCTCGAGGTTTATTATTGTTCCCGCATTAGGATGTTGCCCGACGTCGCTGCCTGCAAGCTCCTGAGCCAGCACGAAGCATGTGACACCGGTGAGAAAATGAACGAGACGGCGATGTCGAAGAAGCGTTGCAGTTGGAGTTGAGTTACTTGTGCCGTTTCAAGGTTGACAAGATCAAGATCGATCGGTCTTTCACACAGACGTTTGGGGCGGCAAGAGAGCAATGCGATTGTGACATCGGTGCTCAACCTCGGTCATGCAATGGCAAGAGGGAGACCGCGAAAGGCGTCCACACAATGGACCGCTTGGAGCTACTGTTCGAATGGCTGTGAAGCGCTTCAGAAATTTCCGTTTTCGCGCGCGATTTTGGCAAACGAACTGCCGGCTCTGCTGGTACCGGGTCCTTTAGCGAAGAAAGGCACCAGTCAGCTGCAAATAGAAGGTCTGATCCATTTTAGCCAGGCTCGCTGAGTAGATCGCGCAGGCGACTGAACAGTTGAGTACCGTCAAGGTTTCGCGGATCGAAGCCGCTCCGAGAGGCGATAGACGAGAGACTGACCGCGACGCCTTCGGACGAGCCGATGAAGGCCATCGACCATGTCAGAAAACTCCTTGTCGAGGTAGACGTGAAGTCGAGGAGCTGCACATTGCCGTGGCGTCGGTCCTGCTGGATGCGCTCGAAGGTGCTCTCGATTGCCTGTTGCGTACCTTCCAGCACCTGTGCGAAAAATCCGGCGTTGAACATCAGGGCGCCGGAAATCCCGACGAGCCCGTTGTTCCGGCGGCTGGCTCCGAGGATCGCCTCGATTTCGGCCTCGAGCCTCTCCGGCGGGATGCGGTTTTCGCTGTAGTAGACGAGGCGGAAGTCGGTCATTGGTGTGATCCTCGTTTTGTTATGCGCTGGAAGCGACAAGTCGATCGGCGACATCTGGGGCGAGGGGACGACCCGTTAGGTATCCCTGGACCTGCTGGCAGCCCTTCTTCTCGATCTGCGACATCTGCTCCTCCGTTTCGACGCCCTCGGCAATCGTGGTGAGGCCTAGCGTCTTGCCCAGCGCGCAGACCGACCGAATGATCGCCAGACTGTCGCGATTAGCCGAGAGGCTCCTGACGAAGGATTGGTCAATCTTGATCTTATCGAAGGGAAACTTCTGCAGATAGCTCAACGACGAATAACCGGTTCCGAAATCGTCCATGGAGAAACGGACGCCAATCGCCTTCAACTGCCGGAAGGTTTCCATGATCGGTGCGCTATTCATCAAGATCGCGCCCTCGGTGACCTCGAGATCGAGCCGTCGTGGATCAAGGCCGGAGTTTTCCAGGGCTGTCTTGACGGACGAGACGATCGTCGTGCTGCGGAATTGCAGCGGCGATATATTGACGGAGATTGAGATGCCCGGCGGCCATGATGCTGCCTTCCGGCAGGCCGTCCGTAGCACCCATTCTCCTATCGGCAATATCAGGCCGAGCTCTTCGGCCAGCGGTATGAATTCAGCTGGGGAGACAGAGCCATGGTCAGGATGGTTCCAGCGCAGCAGCGCCTCGAAACCGACGAGACGGCGGCCCTTGACCCGGAATTGCGGCTGATAGACGAGCGAAAGCTCCCGCATCGCTAGCGCCTTTCGAAGTTCAGTCTCCAGCATTCGCTTGCGCTGCATCGCCTCATGCATTTCAGTTGTGAAGGTGACAGCTTGATTGCCTCCTTCGGCTCGGGCTTTTTTCAGTGCGAGGCTCGCGTTGCGAAGAACAGTTTCTGCGTTGGAACCGTCAGCAATTGCGACACCCATGCTCACCGTGGGATAGACCATCTTGCCATCAACGAGATGCGGGCGGCTAAGGAGGTCAAGGAGAACCTCGGTCAATGGTAGGGCTTCGTCCTCCGTCGCGACGAAGAGGAATTCTCCTCCACCGACATGTGCAAGTCGAGCCTCTGCTATCCTGATCTGACCGGAAATTCTCTCGGAAACCCGCCGGAGTAGATGGTCGCCAACGGCATGACCAAAGAGTTCGTTGACGTCTTTGAAATTATCGAGACGGAGATCGAAGATGAAATGTCGAGCAGAGTTTTGCGCAAGCAGATTGTCGATCACAACGAGAAATTCACGACGCGTGAAGAGGCCGGTCGTCGGATCACGGCCGCCGGCGTCGGAAAACACGCTCGATATATCCGTCCATTCGACATAGATACTGCTCTTCGAGACATGGCTGTGCAGCAGGAAGGTCCTGGCATCCTCCAACCGAAACGTAGTCGATCCGGTTTCGATGCCGGCAATGATCCGGCCGACGGCTGTCTTGGAGATCGTTCCGAACTTTGCAGCTTCGGCAAGCATCTCAGAGAAAAGACGGCCTCTCCCGTTCTTGCCTACCAGCGTACCTGCTGCGGCGGAGTTATACCATTCGATAACGCCGTTTTCAGCGAGGACGACGAAACTAGTCAGAAAATCCTGGAAGCAAAAGGTTGCCGACGGGCCGGTTGTCTTTGCCATCTATTTGCAACCTCATCGCTGCTTCCGTTGTCTTAGAGCCAAGGCAGCGAGAACGCGTTAAACTCCCGGCTGGTTTATGCTGGTAAAAACGGGAGACACGAGCGAAAATGCCGCTGCCAGTGCCTGGCTCGGCGACAGCTCAAGGGTCCCTTCGCAGCATTCTTGCTGTTTGGAAACACATTTGCGTGCCTCATTGTTCCGCCTCGCACGACATAAGTTATCCGGTCATGGCGGCAATCCGCAAAGGTTGCTACGCCGCAAGAGCGCATATCGGGATCAACTCACCAGATTTGCGAGAGGAATTCTAAGTGACAGCGAAAGGCCATCAGGCCGCCAGTCTCTCGCAATTGTACCGCTCAAGCCTTGTAGCGCCGCCCTTTCCAATGTTGTTCCGAACCCTTCGCGTCCAGACGCTTCCGGGCAGGGTGTCGAGCCGTGCTCGTTCCATTGCAAATCGAGAAGTTCGTCGACTGCCGAGACAGTTATCGCAAGTTGCCCGGATGTCGTCGAAAGCGCACCGTATTTAGCCGCATTGGTCGTCAGTTCATGCAACAGAAGCGCAAGCGACGTCAGCGCTCGACCGGCAAGCGGAGCATCCGAACCGGCGATATCGATACGTGGCCCGTCAGCATGCTCGTGAGGCGCGACGATCGCCTTGAGCAAGGCGGTAACGGTCGTGGCGGCAGGGCTCGCATCATCGTCTCTGATGAGATCAGGCAGCGTGAGTTCATGGGCGCGTGCGAGCGCATGCAGACGCGAGCGGAGATCGCCTTCCAGTTCTGCAACGCTTGTGGCCGGTTTGGCGCTCAACGAGATCAAGCCGGCGGTGAGACTGAACAGGTTCTTGATCCGGTGGTTGATCTCGCGCAGGAGGACGTCTTTATAGCGTGCCGCTTCCTTGAGAGCTTCCGCCTGTGCCGCGAGCTCGTCGCGCTGCGCAGCCAGTTGCTGCCGTTGGCGGTAAAGTTCGAAGAAGACATCCACCTTGCTGCGGAGAATGTCTGGCTCGATCGGTTTCTGGATAAAATCGACGGCCCCAGCCTCGTACCCGCGAAAGCGGCGTTGACCATCACCGGTCCCGGCGGTCACGAAGATGATTGGAATGCGTCGCGTTCGCTCGTTGCCGCGCATCAGCTCAGCCAGTTCAAATCCGTTGAGGCCGGGCATCTGTACGTCCACCAGGGCCAGAGCTATGTCATGCTGGAGCATGATCTCAAGCGCCTGATCCCCAGACCGGGCTTTCAAGAGGAGGAGATCGTCGCGTCGGAGTAGTGCCTCCAGCGACAGAAGGTTTTCCTCGAGGTCGTCAACAAGAAGAAACGGAACAGGCTCCATGGATTGTCTCAAACCTCTTTTAAATATTGCGCGATCTCTCCGAGCGACATGACGCGAGCTCGGGGGGACATCTGAATGGCGGTTTCGGGCATTATCGATGCGAACGCATTAATCGGATCTTGGACAAGTGCAACTCCGCCTGCTTCCACCACCGCCTGCAAGCCTTTAGCGCCGTCACCATTGGCGCCGGTAAGGACGATTGCGATCAAGGTTTCCCCAAAAGCGTCAGCGGCAGTTTCAAAGAGGACGTCGATCGACGGGCGGGAGAAAAGAACCGGTTCGTCACTGGAAAGCGACAGGCTCTTGCCGGTTTCGATAAGCAGATGATAGTCGGGAGGAGCGAAATAGACGGTACCGCCGAAAAGTGGCTGTTTATCCTCCGCCTCGCATACTGCGAGTTCGCACTTGGCTTGGAAGAGATCGGCCATGATGCTGCGTTTGTCAGCGGGCACATGAACCACCACGACAATCGGCAGTCGATAGTCTGCGGGAAGGGCGGGAAGAATGACAGAGAGAGCCTCGACAGCGCCAGCCGACGCGCCGATTACGATGGCTTCGGGAGCGACCGCCATTATTCGGGCCGCCTTTGATAGATCTTCTCCTCCCGGACGAAGTCGGTGAAGGCTGTAGCGTGTCGTGAGAACCGCAGGCTTTCCTTGGCGCCGAGGCCCAGGAATCCCTTCCGCGCCAAGGAATCCTTGAAGAGCTCAAGCGCACGGTCCTGCAGGCCGCGATCGAAGTAGATCATCACGTTGCGGCAGGAAATCAGGTGCATTTCTGCGAAGACGGCGTCCGTGACCAGGCTGTGATCCGAGAAGACCACATTGCGACGCAGGGTCTTATCGAAAGTCACCCTGCCATAAGCAGCCTGATAATAGTCGGACAGGGATGACTTACCCCCCGATTTGCGATGATTCTCCGTGAAGAGTTGTAGCCTGTCCAGCGCGAAGATTCCTGCCTCGGCCGCCAACAGTGCTTCCTGATTGATGTCAGTCGCGTAAAAGATTGTGCGATCTTCTAAACCCTCTTCGCGGAAGAGGATGACGAGCGAATACAATTCCTCACCAGCGCTGCAGCCGGCGATCCACACCTTCAGCGACGGATAGGTCCGCAGATGGGGTACGACCTTTTCCCGGATAGCCTTGAAGTAGCTGGGGTCGCGAAACATCTCGCTCACCTGCACGGTTAGGAACCGCAGCAGCTGTGGCAGCATGTCCGGGTCGCGCAGGAGATTTTCCTGCAACGCCGAAAAGGTGGCGAATCCCAGCTGTTCACGCGCTTGCTTCAGCCGGCGCTTGATAGACGCCATCGCGTAATTGCGGAAATCGTAGTGGTACTTGAAATACAAGGCTTCCAGCAGAAGTCGGATTTCAATGTCTTCGATTTTCTCTGGCATAGCTGAATCCGTCATTTGGGCATCCAGACACGCACGAGTGACAATAGCTTTTCGACGTCAAGGGGCTTTGCCATATAGTCGTTGGCCCCGGCCCCTATGCACCGCTGCTGGTCATCGGGCATCGCCTTGGCCGTCAGCGTAATGATGGGAAGCTTCTTCCATGCGGGATTTTTGCGGATCTCGCGCGTGGCGGTCAGCCCATCCATCACCGGCATCATCACATCCATGAGCACCAGCTCGATTGCTGAGCCACCATCGGCCGAAGCCTTGTGCAAAGCATCCAGCGCTTCGCGTCCGTTGCGGGCGATCTCGATGACGGCGCCTCGTGGCTCAAGAATATTTGTGAGCGCATAGACATTGCGAACGTCGTCTTCGACCACCAGGATGCGCCGGCCTTCGAGAAGCGCATCCCGGTTCCGCGCTTTCCGGATCATCTTCTGCTGTTCAGCAGGCAGTTCGGAGATTACCTGGTGCAGAAAAAGGCTGACTTCATCCAGGAGGCGCTCGGGGGATTTCGCTCCCTTGATGATGATCGATTTTGAATAACGCCGTAGCTTGTGCTCCTCGTCCCGCGAGAGTTCCCGGCCGGTATAAACGATGACGGGTGGAAAGGCGTAGGCACTCTCCTGGCTGAGGGTTTCGAGAAGCGAATAGCCAGAGGCGTCCGGAAGGGACAAGTCGAGCACCATGCAGTCGAACGTTTCATTCTTGAGAAGGCTCAGGCATTCGGCCGCGGTCCCGGCGGTCACTGTTTCGACATCCTGCGAGCCCAGTAGTTTTGATACTGCTTCACGTTGCACCGCATCGTCCTCGACGATTAGAACACGGTGCACGCGCTGCGAAAGCCGGGCTTCGAGTTTCTGCAGGACTTCCACCAACTGTTCTCGATTGACGGGCTTGATGGCATATCCTGCCGCCCCAAGCGAATAGGCCGTCTCTGTGTGATCGCTGCCAGATACGACGTGGATGGGAATATGGCGGGTCTGGACGTCATGCTTCAGCCGATCAAGAACCGCAAGTCCCGACTGGTCAGGCAGGCCGACATCTAGCACAATCGCGCTCGGCTTGAATTCCTGGGCCAGACTCAACGCTTCCTCAGCGGTGCCAGCGACGATGGACCGAAATCCCATTTCGCGCGACAGGTCGCGAACGATCGCGGCAAAAATGTCGTCGTCTTCGATAACCAGAAGGACGCGCTTTGCGTCGTTTAGCTTATCGCGGTCATCATCGATCTTGCGAAGCGGTCTGGGTCGGACAGAGCGCGCCTGCTCCTGTGTTGGTATCTCGGGTGCAGGCGATTCGGTCGGAATCTGATCCCGAGCCGCCACTCGCGACGGATCGTAGGTTTTGGGGATCGTGACGATGAAGGTGCTGCCCTTACCTGCCTGACTCTCCAAGGCGATCGTTCCGCCGAGTAGACGGACAAGCTGCCGCGAGATCGAGAGACCGAGGCCGGTGCCGCCGTATTTGCGGCTGATCGTGCCATCGGCCTGATGGAAGGCTTCGAAGACACTCTGTTGCTGTTTCTTGTCGATGCCAATGCCGGTGTCGGATACAAAGAAAGAGAGCTGGCCATCCCTGCCGAGCGCGACCTTCATGCTGACCTTGCCAGCTTCGGTAAATTTGATCGCGTTGGACAGGAGATTTTTAAGCACTTGCTCAAGCCGCTGGGGATCGGTTTCGATCTCCACCGGTGCTTCCGAGGCGATTTCCACTGCGAATTCAAGTCCTTTGTCCGCCGCCAGAGGTTGAAAGACTTGGCGCAGATTATTGGCAAGGCGCTCGAGCGCGACCGTCTCGGAGCGGATCTCCACATGGCCAGCCTCGATCTTGGAGAGATCGAGAATATCGTTGATGAGGTTCAAAAGGTCGTTGCCGGATGACTGGATTGTCTTGGCGTATTTGACCTGCTCCTCCGTCAGGTTTTCATCAGGATTATCGGCGAGAAGCTTGGCAAGAATGAGCGACGAATTCAGCGGTGTGCGCAGTTCGTGCGACATGTTGGCGAGAAAGTCGGACTTATACTGGCTTGCCTGTTCAAGTGCCCGTGCTTTGAGCTGGATCGAGGCATTGGCCTGTTCGAGATCGTCGCGCTGCGTCTCCAACTGCTGCGCTTGCTCCTCGAGTTGGGCATTGGTCTGCTCGAGCTCGACTTGCTGCTGCTCGAGGCGAGCCTGCGATTCCTTCAGCGCCCGGCTCTGTTCCTCCAGCTCCTCGTTCGAGACGCGCAGTTCCTCACTCTGGGTCTGAAGTTCTTCAGACTGCCGTTGGGTCTCTTCCAGAAGGTTCTGCAGCTCTGCGCGGTAGGTCGCGGAGCGGATGGCGATTGCAATAGCTTCCGACGCACGGTCGAGAAGTGCGACAATCTTCTCATTGATCGGACGCAGGAAGCCGAGCTCGATGACGGAGTTGACGGTGTCATCGGTCTTCCCCGGCAGAATGATGAGATGACGCGGCTTGTCCTTGCCGAGCGCCGAACCGAAGGAAAGGTATCCGTCGGGCACGTTATCAACCACCATGGCCCTGCCTTCTGCAGCCGCTTGGCCCATCAGGCCCTCTCTCGGTTTGAATTGCGTTGGAATGCTTGCATCGTTGCGGACACCATAGACAGAGGCGCGCTGGTAGCTATCGCCACCGGCGATGAAAACGGCACCGGCAACCGCTCCTGCGTAACGCGCCAGGAAGTCCAGGATGCTATTGCCGAGCTGCTCGACGGGCTGGTCGCCCATCATGGCGGACGCCAATCCGACTTCGCCAGACTGCAGCCATTCCTCTCGACGACGGGCGAGAGTGGTCCGGCGAACAAGGAAACCGATCACGGCAGTCAGCACGATGCCAAGGAGACCGGACAGAAGCGTGCTGAGTAGCGCTCGCTGCTGCGCCGCCTTCATGTCCGCGAGCCGTCGGACGCGAACTTCGCCTTCGCCGACAGCCATTGCCGCGATTTGCGCGCGGATCGCGTCCATCTCGATCTTTCCGGCATCGGAGTTGACAACACCGAGCGCCGCATCGGGACCTTCGGTGCGGCGAAGATCGATCGTCTGCGCAAGCTCGGATAGCTTTGCGTCGACATGCTGCCGCAGCGTCATCAACCTTTGGCTTTGGCCCGGATTGCCATTGGTCAACTGGGCGATCCTGTCCAACTGCGGCGGGATGGCGCGAAGAGCTGAATTATAGGGCGCGAGATAGCGCTCGTTGTTCGTCAGCAGGAAGCCGCGTTGGCCCGTTTCTGCGTCCTGAACATGCGAGAGCAATTCGTCTAGCGCGACGATGGCAACGTGTGTCTGGATGATCTTCTCGTTGCCCGCCTCCAGAGCCTGAAGATTGAGGTACGCAACGACGCCGCTGATCAGGAAAAACACGATTGCGCCAATAAGCCCGAACGCGACACCGGGATCGAGACCAAGCATGCGATTGGCGGTTTGTGGCGTTTGGCTTTGTCTCATGGCTACTCTCATTGACATTGAAGCGCGGGAACAAAGGTGGACACGGATGACGAGTGTGTCTTCCGGAGCGAACGCCATATCAGATCAATGCGCTGAGGCGTATAGGTTTTTTCAGAAAGCTGTGGGTTGGATCATTTCCAGAAACGGACAATCACGATGGAACAATATGACCTTCGATACCTTATCACGCTGCTGGCTGAAAAAGGCTTTGCCTCCAACCTCGCCGTTCTGAGACTCATCCGTATCCTGTGCGCCAGTGCGCATCTACTCGATGCCTCGAATGTCGGCGGCGAGATATTTGCCCTGTTATGCCCGCCTGCCTTCGACGAAGACGATTTGGCCGCCAGCATGGAAGCTGACCACGACCGCACCCCGACAGCAAAAAAACGACCGGGCCGCGAGTTTAGCGTGGCTCGGCATTGATGCGATGCTTGGTGTTAATTCAGCCATCCAAGATATTTCATGAGTGCCGCGCCGCCAATGATCAGCGGCGTCAACAGGAGCACGATCGCAAATATCAACTCGCTCAAATCGCGGGGATACATCATGTTACCTCGACACTGCCTTTCAAGTGCTAAAACTGATGCTTGATGTTGATGTTCCACAACCTGTGGAACATTCGGCCGTGCATTCAGTTCAACAGTAGGGAACGATTGCTCACGAGGTCCTCTGTTCCCCGGTGCGCCACGGCCCCTCCTTCCCGGAAGCCGTGGCGTGCTTTCAAAGGAGAGAACCATGACGCCTCCAGTAATTGGCCCGAAGACGACGGCGTGAGGTCGACCGCCAGCTTGCCGTTTATCGCGCTTGCAAACGGACGCGCTCAGCCTTTTGACACAGGTCAATATTTTTAAGCGATAACTCATATTAAGATGAGCTATATCAACCTGCGGTTTTCCTATGGCTGATTGTGTGACTTTATAGGGTATGCGGTTGGGAAATGGCATGGAGCGTTTGCGGCGTCTCGCAGGTAGGACACTACGCCCGAAAGACCTTGAGGTCGTTGAACAGATATTCGACCTGGTGACCGGTGAGCCTTGGTTCGATGCGTCTGACTATTGCCTGGATGCATTCGCGGTTCGGCTGATTCAGCTGGTTCGATCTGGCATTGTAAATCCAGCGCAGCTTGAAACCATCGCCGTCGTATGGGCAATGACGGATTTCAACCGCGATATGACCAACAGTCAGCGGGCGAAACTTATAGCGGCTTATGAAGCGCACCGCCGTCGTCGCCATACCCATTAGAGGCTTGGCACGCTAGCGTGCAATGATGCCTGTGGACGCTGCCTCTTTAACGAGTAAGGTGAATGATCGTTATCCACAGAACCTGTAGCAGCGCCGACTGAGGGTTGTGCTCTCCGCCTGCAACACCAAGGAGGACGAGTTATGCCATTTCGGAAGTATACAGCAACACCACTAGATCTGCATTTTCGCGATGATCTTCACAGTTGGACGAGAAAGCTGGTCTGCTCCCATGTCGCGGTAAACCGTGTGGTTCAGCGGACGATCGACGTTTTATGCAACAATCCGGAACGGTGGCGGCCAAATCGTTTTCATCGAAGGTGTGTCGGCGTAACAAGGCGAATACATGAGAAAATTTGACTAGAGATGAAACGATTGCATTGCGTTGGCATAGAGGAAGACGTGGATTGTCGTTCCCTCGGGCGTCTGCATTGGCCAGAACAGCCCGAGTTCTTTCGACGTCGATGCGCCGTTCTTCCTGGTGAGAGGCATTTCTTTTCCCGAATGACGAAGGGCACTCGACCCTTTCGGGGAGCGTCCTTCCGACCCGGACGACTACGAACGCGCGACAGAGCACCATCGCTGCGGGCAGTCATCGAATACGGGTGGTGAGCGATAGATGGGAGGGGGCCGAAAGTTCAAGACCATTCTGATCCTCCCTTGTCCGAACAGTCAAACCGAGACATGCATCGCAAATGCCGCAACCGTCGTCATCCATCGGTTGGTCCGTCCGCTCGCAGCAGAGGCAAACGGCAGAGCAGCGCGAGCCGGTTGCTCTTTTCTCCGGGGTGATGATTTCGATCCCATCATCCGACGCGATATTCTCGAAAAACTGTCGCATTGCGTTTCTCCGCAGGCTCCCATGCCTGAAGATGGGAGCGGCCGGCCGCTTTGCAATGGCGAGCGTTCGCGAGGTGGCGTTTCGATGCTGCACGGATGGACTCGGCGTATTGCCCATGCTTTCTTTTCGGTCGGAGGGGCTTATATGGCGTATGAATGGGATCCCCGGCGCGCGCGGCGCGCCCGCATCATTAGGTATGCAACGGCGTTGGCGATCAGCGCGTTGGCCTTAACGGTGCCTGTCGCAGTTCTGCTGGCCGCCGCACCCGACTGAGATCGGCATCAAAGGCAACGAGCGATGGCAGAGAACGATCCATTTGAGCTTTCCCGCTTCGTGTGGGCGCAGGATTTTGTATTCGTTACGGTCCTTGCCGAGCTGAGGGCAGGACGCAAGGAAACCCATTGGATGTGGTTCGTCTTTCCGCAGTTGCGTGCACTCGGCAGATCTCCGACTGCGAGCTTCTACGGTATCGGCTCCATTGAGGAGGCTCGGGCCTATCTCCAGCATCCCATGCTTGCTGAACGATTGGCCTGCTCGGTCGATGCGGTGCTCGGGGTATCCGACCGTACCGCCCACGAGATATTCGGGTCGCCGGACGATCTGAAATTCCGCTCGTCCATGACCCTGTTCAATGAAGCTGCCGGCGCGGCGGAGGAAAAGTTTCGGCTCGCCCTTCAGCGCTTCTTTGCCGGCGAACCGGATCGACGCACCCTTGAATTGCTCGGGCGGCGGCATCGATAACCGCCGCCCTTGACCCGCGCCCATCAGATCGCGCGAACGTTTTCCGCCTTCGACTTGCCGGTCTTGCGGTCCTGACCGAGGTCGTAGCTGACCTTCGAGCCATCGCGCAGCGGCCCGCCCGAGATGACGCCCGAGACATGGACGAAGACATCCTGCCCGCCGTCGTCGGGCGTGATGAACCCGAAACCCTTGTCCTGATTGAAAAACTTGACTGTACCCGTTGCCATGAAGATCCTCGTAAGTGAGCGGCATTGCGCCAGCGGCGAGCATACTTGCCAGGTGCGGCTGTCGCAACCAGACATCGTGGTGAGCGCTTGGGAACAAGGATCGTTCACGTGGGGTTTTCTTCTCGTCGTCGCCGAATTTCGACGGCGTTGTCAACGTGAGATGGATCGAGGTCGATGATGACGGCTGACAAGCTCTCAACCTACAAGAAGAAGCGGGATTTCAAGCAGACCCAGGAACCGAGCGGATCGACGGAGGTCAAGCCGTCGAACCGGCTGCGCTTTATCATTCAGAAACACGATGCCACGCGGCTGCATTACGATCTCCGGCTCGAACTCGACGGAGTTTTCAAAAGCTGGGCGGTGACAAAAGGCCCTTCACTCGATCCGGGCGACAAGCGGCTTGCCGTTGAGGTGGAGGATCATCCGCTCGACTATGGCGATTTCGAAGGTACGATCCCGAAAGGCCAATATGGCGGCGGCACGGTGATGCTGTGGGACCGAGGCTATTGGGAGCCGGAGGGCAGCAAGTCGCCGGAAGAGGCGCTCAAAAAGGGCGACTTCAAATTCGTGTTGCACGGCAAGCGTCTGCACGGAAGCTTCGTGCTCGTTCGGATGCGTCACAACCGCGACGGCGGCAAGCGCACCAACTGGCTGCTGATCAAGCATCATGACGACCATTCCGTCGAGGAGAACGGCGCGGCCATCCTCGATGAGAACCTGACCTCCGTCGCATCGGGCCGGACCATGGAACAGATCGCCGCCGGCAAGGGCCGAAAGCCAAAACCGTTTATGATGGCAAGTGGCGATGCTGCCGTAATTTCCATTAGGCAACGCATACGACAGCTTGATGTATAGGAGACCGTCTCCCGTATGGTCGAACTACTATGCCTCTAATGTCTATGCCAGCCGAGGTCCGTGTAGGTGAAGTCGTCACCCTTAAAGGCAATCCGCGTTCTGTACGCATGCGCGCAGGCGTATGTGAAGCAGTCGCCCATGTTCAGCTTGGCAGGATGATTCATGATCTTGCCGAATTGCTGCGCGGCATCGAGGGCCTTGGCGCCAACGTCGCCGGAAATCATCGCTTCCTTGCACTCCAGGTCGGAGATGAACTGATCGACAAGGCGTCGCGCGGTATCCAGCATTTCTGGAGTGGCTGGCTTATCGCGACCCGTTGCCTCTGCCAGCCGCCGGGTTAGCGACAGCGTCGCTTCCATTCGCACGATAGCCGAAACGTAGTAGGGTCCGCCTTCCTGCTCAAGCCGATCAATCAGGGCGAAAGCGTCTTCTTCTTCCGCGAGAATGGCAACGACAACCGAGGCATCGATAAAGAGCATCAGTTCTCGCCCCACATCTCATCTGTCTCCTGTTTGTGATTTCCGCGCGCAAAGGGGCCGGCTTCGCGAGCCATGGAGAGGGACTTCGTAAGCCGCTCACGGAGGGGCAGCGCGGCCCGACGTGTTGCGATCTCGTGCTTCAGTGCGTCTTTGACAGCATCCACCTTGCTGGATTTCGTGATGCTGATAAGTTCTTCCGTGAGCCGGTCGACCTCCGGGTCTTTGATATAAAGCGGCATGACAGCATATCCTTTCGAGGATATTATCATATCCAACTTTTCATATCCTATCCAGCCCGAATATCGATTGTCGAGCAACGATCCAGCCGACAGGTTGGCGAATAAATTCGGTCTCAAACGCTGCTGGCCCAGCCGATAAAGTCGAGCTGGGTGCTGAACACTCGGCGTTGTATTGCCGACGCGAGAAAAATCTGTCGCTACGGGCTGAAAATCCGTCAAACGATGGTCTCAAGGACCTCGTACTCCGCAACAAAAGCGCCGGGACTGTTATTCAGCAATAACAAGATGTTGGAATGGGAGATTGGTACTGTCACCACCTTTTCGATATTGGTGGTCGTCCACTCCATGTCGGGATCCGCGGTGATATCGTCGCGCATGGCGAGCACTGCACGTCTTGCCTCCTCACGATCGGCAAAGAAGATATCTCGCAGCCCGGTCGGCTTCCAATGCTCATTGACCCCATGATCGGGGAGTTGGAAACCGTGTGAAACGGCCCTAAGCTTTTAGACCCTATGCTCCCTAGGCAGGCCGCGTACCTGCCGCGCTTGGTTGCGAACAACCCTATAGTGTTCGCTGCCACAACAACAGGAGGGCATGATGGCAGCTACTCGTTTTATCGGATTGGATGTTCATAAAGACACGATCGCGGTTGCGATCGCCGGCGCCGGTCGCGAAGAGGCCCGCTTCTTCGGACAGATCGCCAACACGCCGGCGGCGTTAGCAAAGTTGGCAGCTAAACTCGGAAAGGATGGCGGTGAACTCCATTTTGCCTACGAAGCCGGCTGCTGCGGGTATGGGGTCTATCGCCATTTATCAAACCTTGGTCACCAATGCGATGTGGTCGCACCGGGGCTGATCCCTGTCCGACGTGGCGAGCGAATAAAGAATGATCGTCGGGATGCTCTGACGATTGCGCGGCTATTACGTGCTGGAGAGCTCACAGCAGTCTGGGTTCCCGACGAGTCCCACGAGGCAATGCGAGATCTGGTTCGGACGCGAGATGATGCTGTTATTACGCTCCGACGATCCCGCCAACAGCTTGGCGGCTTCCTGCTACGGCACGGACGCGTGTACCCACCAGGGAAAAGATGGGGAACTGTTCATAAGCGCTGGATACGCAATCAGGTTTTCGAGCATGAAACGCAGACTCTGGTATTGGAAGACTATTTCCAGGCGATGGAGCGCGCAGAAGTCAGAGTCCAGGAGATAACCGCCCGAATTCAGGAACACTTGCCCACCTGGTCGCTGTCAGAGCTGGTGGAAAGCCTTCAGGCGATGAGAGGGATATCGATCGTCACGGCCGCGGTATTGGCCGCTGAAATAGGCGACTTTTCCCGGTTCGACCGCCCGAGCCAACTGATGGCATATGTCGGCCTGGTTCCGAGTGAGGATTCCAGCGGTAATAGACGGCGCACCGGTGGAATAACCAAGGCAGGCAACAATGCCGTGAGACGAGTGCTCGTAGAGGGCGCGTGGAATTACCGAATGCCTGCCCGCATCAGCAAAAATATGATGGAACAGCAGAAACATCTTTCGCCGGAGGTCCGGGAGATCGCCTGGAAGGGACAGGTCCGTCTACACCAGCGATATCGTTCGATGATAGCTCGCGGAAAAAAATCAACCGTTGTTGCCACAGCCGTCGCGCGTGAAATGCTTGGCTTCGTATGGGCTATCGGCTGCCACGTTCAAATCGCACGCCCCTGATCGAGGTGGCTAAGACGGCTTTCGGTGGTGGCGTGTTTCCAACGGTAGGAGAACCCTTGCTCTCCGAAGTGGGCAGAACGCTACGTATCGACGCCCGTATTTAGACAAAGGCAGCTCCGCGACGAACCAGGGTCCTGCGGCAGGCTTCGAGCTGAACCCGCGCATAAGAGTATGATCAACCGTCGTCAACATCGCGAAGCACGCCACCTCCAAAGGCCGTCTTGTACCCATTGACGTTCGCTGCGCGAGCGAACGAAAAATCATGCCTTAACGTCTTGTCAAGAAGCATAAGAGAGCAGCCGGTGGCTGGGCGATATCGCTCCTCATCTGCTTGAGCCGAGGATGCGTGATCGTCTTGCCATGGCCAAGGACAAAGCGGACCGTCGTCGTGAGGCAGAGCGCCGGCTGACGAAGCCGATGCTCTATGTGAAGGGCTGGCCAACCCGGATGCTGTCGGACGGCGAGGCCGACCTCCTCGCCGAGGTGCGCTCGGAAGTCAGCACCATGGTGGGAATTCGCGCTCGCTGCCTTGATCGCTCGTCCATCCATGCGCGCTATGCCGAGCTGCTCGATATGCGCGACAGCAGGGGGAGGGCAGCATGACCAGGATATTGCCTTCCCGGCGCTTGCTGATCCTTTCCTGCTCGATGACCAAGCGCGACGGCCCGCAAACCATGCCGGCGCGCGATCGCTATGATGGACCGCTCTGGCGCACCCTGCGTCATGTGGATCCCGATGAGCAGAAGGCGCAGGTCGCCTTGCTGTCAGCCGAATATGGCTTTCGCGAAGCCGGAAGCACCATCGAGAACTATGACGCACGGATGACACCGGAGCTTGTGGCCGCCATGAAGGCCGGTGGCCTCGGCATGCGGTGGCCTCGCCCGAAAACCCAGCGGCGCGAGATGCCACCGGGCGAACATCCAGGCATGCACATCGCCTCGATGACAGAGCATGGCCGAATACCGTTCATCGAGGTCTGCCTAGTCGGCGGTGGCCTCTACCTCGACGTCATGCAGCACTTCGTCGAGCTGTTTCAGGAGGATGGCTTTGTGACCGGGAGCGCGCCGATCACGGAAATCTGCGCGCCGATCGGCATCATGCGGCGGCAGATGACGATCTGGCTCAACAGTTCCCCGCGTGCCGCCAACGGCGACGCGGGCGCTGGCGGCTGGCGCTGAGGGCGGCGGATCGGGAAAGAGGGAGAGGGGGGATGAGGTTTTCGTGGCGGATTGAGGTGGCTGGAGAGAGGCTCCGGCCGGTCCGCCGCGGAGACATGACATGGCACAGGCCATTCAGAAAATCTCGCTCAACGCCGGGCGCGATATTCCCTTCAACAAGCTCGTTCTCAGCCAGCAGAACGTGCGCAAGACCAAGGCCGGCGCCTCGATCGAGGAGCTCGCCGACGACATTGCCCGTCGCGGGTTGCTGACCAGCATCAACGTGCGTGCGGAACTCGATGCCGAAGGCAAGGAGACCGGTATCTATCGCATCCCTGCCGGCGGCCGCCGCTACCGCGCGCTGAAACTGCTGGTCGACCGGAAGCAGCTGACGAAGACCACGGCCGTTCCCTGCATCGTCAGCGAAGGCGAAACCCTCGAAGCCGAGGATTCGCTGGCCGAAAACGTCAAGCGCGCCGATCTTCATCCGCTGGATGAATTCCGCGCGATGATGGTCTTGCGCGAGCAGGGGCTTGACGAGGAGGAAATCGCCGCTCGCTTCCACATCTCGGTTGCGACGGTGAAGCAGCGCCTCCGGCTGGCGTCCGTCTCGCCACGTCTGCTCGAGCTCTATGGCGACGACCAGATGAAGCTCGGCCAGGTGATGGCGTTCTCGCTCACCAAGGATCATGCGCGCCAGGAGCAGGTCTGGGAGACGGTTTCGCGCACGCAGAGCGCGGATCCGTACTACATCCGCCGGCTGCTGACCGAAACGGCGGTCCGTGCAACGGATCGCCGTGCGGTCTACGTCGGCATCGAAGCCTATGAAGCCGCCGGCGGCGTCGTCATGCGCGACCTCTTCGAGCAGGACAACGGCGGGTGGCTCCAGGATCCGGCGCTTCTTGAACAGCTCGTGCTGGAAAAGCTGACGGCAGACGCCGAAGCGCTAAAGACGGAGGAAGGCTGGAGGTGGGCCGATTCCGCCATCGACTTCCATTTCGGCCACGCATCCGGCCTTCGCCGCTTCTATGGGAAGCAGGCGGAATTCACCGAGGAAGAGCTTGCTCGCCACGATAGCCTGCAGGCGGAGTTCGACAAGCTCAGCGAGGAATACGAGGCCGCCGAGGATTATTCCGAGGAGACGGAAGCGCGCTTCGATGATCTTGATGCGCAGCTTACTGCCCTGAACGAACGGCCCTACGTACTCGATCCCGACGACGTCGCTCGCGGCGGTGCCTTCATCTCGCTCGCCGGCAATGGCGAACTGAAGATCGAGCGCGGGTTCGTCCGGCCCGAGGACGAGCCTGTCATCGCGGCCGAGGAGGGCGACGCCGCCGATCCGGATGGCGATGGCGGGGACGACGTCATCGCGTCGGCAGAAGGTGGCGTCACGGTCAACGGCAAGCCCGTCGGTTTCGAGGAGCCGGAAGACGACGACGGCAAGATCCGGCCGCTCTCGGAACGCCTCATCGAGGACCTGACCGCGGCCCGCACGCTTGCGATCAGGAATGCGCTCGCCAATGAGCCGATGACGGCCTTCATCGCCGTGCTGCACCTTCTCGTGCTGAAGACCTTCTACCACTACGGCACGGCGTCTTGCCTGGAAATCACGGTGCAGCATACGGTGTCGACCAAGACGCAGGGCCTCGCCGACACCGTCTGGGCGAAGGAGATCGAACAGCGCCAGGAAAACTGGGGACACGATCTTCCAGGTGAAGCCGATGCGGTGTGGGCCTATCTGATCGCGCTCGATCAGGACAGCCGGCTGGCGCTGTTTGCGCATTGCGCGTCGATGTCGCTGAACGCCACGATCCAGCAATGGAACCGGCGCACCAAGGAAAACCAGCACGCCGTGCAGCTGGCCCAGACGATCGGGTTCGGCATGGTGGGTGCGGGCTGGACGCCGACGGTCGACAACTATCTCGGCCGCGTGACCAAGGCCCACATCCTGCAGGCCGTTCGCGAAGCCAGGGGCGATCAGTCCGCGCAGCTCATCGACCACCTGAAGAAGCAGGACATGGCGCGCGAAGCCGCCCGGCTGCTCGACGGAAGCGGATGGCTCCCCGAGGTGCTGCGCTATCCCGCCGATGAAATCGCGGATGAGACCGGGATTTCGGAGACGGATGAAACGGTGATCGTTGGTGACGACGATACCGAGGCCGCCGAGGTCGCGCTGCCGGCGTTCCTCACCGAGGGCGTCGACGACGAGCAGGCGGCCGTCGATCCCGACGAGGATCAGGGCGGTCATCTCGAAGCCGCTGAATAGATCCGCGAAGCGCCAACGATCAATCGGAGGCCCGGCCGTCGCGCCGGGCCTTTCTGTTTCTCGATCTGGAGACCTATGAACATGGGCCACCGGCGCATTGATGCCTGGACTAACGGGTCCCCGCGTCTTCTCCAAGCCGTCATCCCAACCGGCCGGCGACCCAGCGATCCATTCTCATTTCAACAGCCCGCTTGGCCCGACAGCGCCGATCGGGCTCTTTCGTTCCAGGAGTCCAAGATGCCTGACTACACCATTGAGACGAGCTATCGTCTGCCAGCCTACCGTCATCGCACCTATCACGCCGAAACCGTTGTGCTCGCCTGCCGCCAGGCCACCGAGGACGATGACTGGTCCGCCGAAAACGGGGTCGACGCCGCCTATTCCGGCCCGGCGGCTATGACGGAGTCACCGACGAACCCCATGGCGATCCCGGCGAGGACACGGCCGGGTATCTCGAAGCCGCAGGAAATATTCTCACAGCACCAACGATCAATCCGAGGCCCGGCCGTCCAGCCGGGCCTTTCTGTTTCTCAAAGTTCGGAGATGACCATGTTCGTCATGACCATATACGAGCGGGCGCCGATCGGCGCTTTGGTTCGCTACCACGACCTCACACCCTGACCGCCGGAAATTGACGTGGAAGCCTTCAACGCGTGGAAAAAGCGCAACGGCGCAGGCTGGCTCGTGCGATGCACGCCGCCCCGTTCCAGCATCATCTGGTCTACTCATGGTGCGATCACGCTGCTGCAGGGCGAATTTCCGATGGATCTCGATGCTGCGATTGCAGCTCGTGAAGCCTTTCCGCTCGATAGCGATCTGGCGTTTGCGGTTGTTCGACGACCGGAAGCCGGCGAGTTCCGCGTCCTTCAGGAATACGGTGCGCACAGCATCCTCCTCTATCTCGCGAAAAACAGGCCCGATGCGGAGCGCTGGGTCAAAGAAAGCGGGCACATCAACATTCGTCTTGAGGAAGTGACCGCCGAAGAAGTCTGCGCGGATGTCATCGAAGGGCGGGCAGCCTGATGCGCAACGCCACCTACGACGAGCTCGAGCGCATCGCCGGCCAGGCCGGATGGGATGGGTTCACCCTTCTTTTGCTGGTCTGCCGTTGGGCCGAGCAGAAGGACCTTTCACGCAGCCTGATCGAACATCTCGCCGGCATCGCCCGCACCGAAGACGACGATCATGCCGAGGTGTGATCGACCGATGACCCTCTTCCCCAGCCGCCAGCCCCTGCCATTGCCCAGGGCAGGCGGGCATTCCGAAAGGACAATCGCTATGATGAATCTCGAAAAACTACGGGTCGCCAAGATCTCGACCGGACACGTATCGGCGTCGACAGCAACAATGCTCAACACCAAGCCTTGTGCTGAGTGGCCATGTGCCGGGGGATGCTATTCCGACTACGGCTGGTTCATTTACGCCCATGACGAGAACTGCGGCGAAGGCGATCAGCGCATTCCCGAGGATCTGTTCGCAGTCATGAAATGGGCCGGGCAAAACGGGTGCAGCCACATCCTGTTCCATCAAGACGCCGACGAGGTTGACGGCCTGCCGTTCTACGACTGGTAGCATGGCAAGGCAGCTCCAACGCGGTCGATTTGCGCCGCGAGAGGGAGAGGAGGGCGGTCCGGGGCCGGGCTCCGGGTGCTCCGAGAGGGGGCGTCCGCAGCTGGTCCATCGCCGCGTCGGATAGTTCCTCAGCGGTCCATGTTCATCTTACCAGCCCGGTTGGCGCGACAGCGCCGGCCGGGCTCTTTCATTTCAGGAGAACTCGACATGCATTCCATGATCTCCAGCTCGCCGGCGGTAACGTCCGGCTTCAAGGTCGATATCTCGCGCGGCGAGCGTATCGGCCGCGTATCGTCCGAATGGTTTTCTCGCCCGGATGACGAGCGCTATCTCTCGCTCTCCGACCTCCATCGTGCCGTCAGCGAGCGGACGGAGCACGCCCGCGTTCGCACCGTCGAGAGCGCGGACATCCGTGTGGAAGCAACGCGCGATAATGCCGAGCGCCTTTCGCTTGTCGTTCCCGGTAGCCGGGTGCCGATGGCGCCGACGCATTGGAGCTACGGGCAATTGTGCAGCCTTGTCGGCGCGCCCGCGAGCTACATGCGCCAGCTTCCCGCCCCGCTCGCCGCGATCAATCTCCAGCACGGCTTGCTCAACCACAGCGCCGAGCTGGTCAAGACCCTGGAGATGGATGATGGGCGCGTCGAGCTGCGCGCGGTGACCGGCCCCGAATATGGGCGCATCTGGGACAAGGATCTTGTCGCTGCCGTGATGAGCATCGCCGGCGATGGTGTGGGCGACACGATGTGGAAGGTTCCGGGCGTGCTCGACTGGTCGACCATGACCCACAATCCCTTCGTCGATATCACCGAGGACACGACAACGCTTTACGCCAGCGACAGGGACGTTTTCCTCTTCCTTGTCGACGATACGCATCCCATCGAAGCCGGGCGGCTCCCGAATGGCGAGCCGGACCTTTATTTCCGAGGTTTCTATGCGTGGAACTCGGAAGTCGGTTCGAAAACCCTCGGGATCGCAAGCTTTTACCTGCGGGCCGTGTGCTGCAATCGCAATCTCTGGGGCACGGAAAATTTCGAGGAAATCACCATTCGCCACTCGAAATTCGCGGCAAAGCGCTTCGCGCATGAGGCGGCCCCGGCTTTGACGAACTTCGCGAACTCGTCGCCGGCGCCCTTCATCGCCGGTATCCGTGCTGCCCGCGAAACCGTTGTCGCCCGCAATGAAGAGGACCGGTCCAGCTTCCTGCGCAAGCGTGGATTCTCGAAGGCGGAAACCGGCAAGATCATCGACACAGTGCTTGCCGAGGAGGGCAGGCCGCCGGAATCCATCTTCGACTTCGTCCAGGGCATCACCGCGCTGGCACGCGGGAAAGCGCATCAGGATACCCGGTTGGAGCTGGAGGGCAAAGCCCGAAAGATGCTCGAAAGCGCAGCCTGATCCGGGTCTGCCTCCACAATCAGTCACCCTCGCTCTCATCGGCACCCGGCCGTCGCGCCGGGCGCACACCAATATGGAGAATTCGCAATGACCAGCTTTTCCTTCCACGCACAGGTCGCCGCGCAGGCTATCGAGAAGGTCGGCCGACTTTTCAACGCCTCGATCGACGATATTCTCAACGAACTGCTCCAGAATGCCCGGCGCGCTGGCGCCGCAAAGGTCCTGATCGACCAGATCGACGATCCTCGGTTCGGTCCGGCAATCCGCGTCGCCGATGATGGCGCGGGCCTCGCCGACCCCCGCTCGCTCTTTTCGCTCGGTCAGAGCGAATGGTCGACGGCCTTGTCCCAGTCGGAGGACGCCGCCGGCATGGGCTTCTTCTCCCTCGCCAATCGCGGGGCGATGATAGTCGCCCAGCAGAAAGGCACCGAACACGCCTGGACCATAGCGGCAACGCCCGATGCCTTTCACGGCAAGGAGCCCGTCACGGTCGACGTCGGGCCAGATGGCCATCAAGGCGTGATGGTCATCTTTCCCGAGAGGAAGGGCGAAAATCTCGCCGGTGCTGTCCGCGTCGCTTCCCGCCACTTCCCTGTTCCGGTCATTTTCAACGGCGAGGAAATGCCTTCCTCCGACTTCCTCGAAACGGCGGATCATGTCGAGGAATGGAATGGGATTCGGATCGGGATCTTTGGTCATGATCAGGTCCGCCACAACGTCGATAACGCCAACTTTCATGGCGTAACGCTGAAGATCAATCTGCCTGAACTTCATCAAGCCTGGCATCGAACCCTTTTTGCGAGGATCGATGTGGTCGATTGTGCCCACCTCAAGCTTGTGCTTCCCGCACGCAAGGACATCGTGCGTGATGCGATGTATGACGCACTTATCGAGGAGATCAATCGGCTGTATTTTCGGATGGTCGCGGCAAGCGGCGCGCATAGCCTGACGTTCCAGGACTATCAGCGTGGTCGGATATTTGGCATCGATCTTAAGGAAGCAGCGCCATTTCTGCGACCCCACGTTGTTTCCTTCGCCGACGCCGGCCGCAATGTCTACGTCGCACCCCAGAAAGTGCCGGCGGCCGCTTTTGTCTACGAGGGAGCCGGTCCGCCCGAAGAGCAGACCGTTGCTCGCGCATTGGCGAGGCTCGATCACGCTCCCCTGCTTTTCGAGCCGTACCATCCTTTTACTGGGTATACCTGGTACGACGAGATTTCTCGCATGCTGGTTAAATCGTACCGAATGGAGATCGATGGCGAGGTCGAGGAAGCTCACCCTTGTGACCTGTTCTGCCGGAAGGGACGGCCCGATCGTCTCACAATCCTTCTGGAAATTACGGAAACGGAGCACCCGGAACGGGCGCTCGAAACAGACCTGATCGTCGTGGGACCGGAGTATGGATCGCTGGATGAGATGGAGATTCTGGTGACGAAGCAGTCGGCCATCACGCCGTCGGAGCTGACGACCTTCCTTATCGATGCGCTCTTTTCTCCTTCGGATGATGCAGATGCCGGCTCCTACGAGCAGCAGCAGGAATGGTTCTCCGACGAGGCAGAGGATCTGAGCATCGCCTTGCTGGAAACCGAACATGCCGCCGATTTGAATGCGATCGTGCGCGTCGTCGAGCGCGATTTGGTTTGGCGCGTGCCTCGCGAGGGAGCGTTCCTGATCAGGATCGACGATCGGAAGGTCTCGGTAGAGGGCTTTTCATCGGCAGGCGATGAACGAGCTTCTCCATCCCCTGCTTCGCGGACAGCGACCTAGCGCTCGCCCGAGACGTACGAGCATTCCTCTCCCCTTAGTCAACCTGGCCGTCGTGCCGGGTTTCTCGCATTCTCGGAAACGTATTCCCATGACCAATCTCGAAACCCAGATCTATATCCATCCGCCAATCCCGCTTGCCGATGTCACGCCACTCGAAAAGCTCGTCCTGAGTCATGTGCTCGAATGTAGCGAGACCGAAGCCGGGCTTGTCATGTTCACCGACGTCGGCCCGATCAATCCGATCAGTGTCAAACGGCAGGCGCTTCTCGACGCCTTTCGCGCCTCCACGTCGCAAGCAAACAGCGCGCTCAATGCCTTCATCGGCAATCGCATTCTCGCGTTGTTGCCAACGTCGCCAGACGGCGAGGATCTGGATATCTATGTCGAGGTCGATCTGAGCGAATTCCCTTGGCAGTTCATCGTGCAGGACATTGTCGCGCGGTCGCCGAGCCTGACGGAAATGACGGTGATCCAATGGATGAACCATCCGTCACAGCGGCCGGAGACCTATGGCGCCAGCGTTTCGCTCATCACCGGCAAAGGCATCCATCATGCGACCAGCGAGGAGTTGCTCAATCGGTTCCGTTCGCAGGATCGCGCGCTCGTGCCGCCGGCCGCGCCGGTTTCGCCGGTGGACGCTACTCCGGTGGTCGCCGCATCGCGCTCTTTCACCGTCGGCGAGATGGAGACGGCACTCTGCATCTGGGAGGCCATGCTTTATTTCCGTGGCCTTCATGAGGATCACCGTTCGGTGCCCGATGGTGTTGTCCACATGTCGGAATTGTGGGATGCGGCCGGTTGGCAGGCCATGCGAACGCATGTCCGGGCAATCGTACCCCTCGTAGAGGAAGCGTACACTGCTCTCTCGGACGCTTTGGAGGAGGGCGGATTTACCTTCGATTTCGATTTCGTTCCCGCTGTCGTCGGAGCGTTGGACTGGTCCGAATACGGGCCACATCGCGATGGCGAGCCCTAGGAATTTCTGGAAACCGTCATGGCGTCGGTCGCCGGCCGCCGACGGGACATCGCCACCGCAGCGCTCGCTATCGATCAGCTGTTCACCGAGAAGTCCTGACGCCAGATCATGGAGGCGATGCCATGTCGAAAATCAATGATCCTGAGAACTTTCGAGGCCGCGTTGCCTATGCCGCCCAAGTGATTGCCCGCGGCGGCGCGAACAGGCGGATATTCGATAGCTGCTTCGAGAATTACGATGGCGACGAGGTCGCTGTCGCCGTCCTGCGCCGCTCGCGGAAGAATCCCAAGCTGGCGGCGAACCTCGCCAAATACCTGAACCTGGCCCTTGCGGAGGAATGCGATCGGCGGATGGCCGATATTCCGACCCGCAAGCTGCCGGAGGCGGCACGACAGTCGCGCCAGCGTGCAAACGCGCGCCGGGCGAGCGAATAGCCCGATCACCCTAATCGATCACCCAAACCAACCCGACCGAAGAAACTGTCGATGGGGCCAAGTCTCTGGCCCGTCGATGCACGCGGTCGCGAGGAGACCCCATGTTCCAGACAGAATCTCTCACACCCATGCAATCGGGACGCCTGAATGTTGCGCTTGACCGACCGTATCGTTTCGATGGTGTCGTCAAGACGCTGCGCGCTCATATCGAGGAATTGGCCGCGTCAGGCCCGCTGGATCTCACCGAAGGCGACGGGATGATCGACTACTCCCGCACCCACTTCAATCGGCTCGGTTCCTTCAAGGAGCAGGATGCCTATATCGCTCGCCTCAAGGCAAAACGGTACTTCTATATCAACGGCTGGGTGGTTCCGAAACTGGTGTTCGACGCAATCAGGCGCTGATGGCGGCCCGGGCTAAGCGTGGCTTCGGATTCCGGCGATGGCCCGTTTGTGATCGCTTCAGCCTGGTAGACCATCTCCTCAACCGAGATCGCGTCGCTAGCGCCCTTCAGGTCGATGCGTCCCCAGATCGACGTTTCTTTCCGGGGGAGACGTCGCCGATTCTTGAACTCGACGACGAAGGGCTTTTTCTCAGGCTTCATGATGCTCCGGCTGACTATGGCAGATGACTGACGTCGAGCAGCTATTCTTATTCGCTTGAACCTGTCAACGGCCCTTGGCACGAAGTCCATGATCACGGAAGTCGGGGAATCTCGCCGTCGCCGACACACCAGACCCAAGGTGTGATCTCCGGTCTGGTCTCGATCATGTCGGCAAGCGCGTGCTCGTATTCCTCGCTCGCGCTCGCCGGCACGATGAACATGGCCACCGGCGCGGGCTTTTGTTCCGGCAGCGTCACCGACACGATCGGCGCGTCGCGCGGGAGATTGAAGCGCAGGCCCTTGACGCTCTTGCGCTTCAGGTGGCCGAGTTTCTCCAGCAGTCGCAGTTCATTGATGTCCTCGAAGGGCAGCCAGTGTTCGTTCACCACCATCAATGCGACCTCATCGACCGATACGATGCCTGCGGTCGAGATGCCGAAGGTGGCGATGACGATCAGGTGGAACATCTCGCTCGAGCGCCACAATTCCAGCTCGGTTTCGTAGCGGGCCGCCAGCCGCCGCCAGGCTCCGTCCTCGATCATCAGGGGGAAAGGCATATGGCGCACGACGATCCTCTGTCCCTCCCGTGCTGGAGAAAACTCCTTGACCTCCGCGACGATCATCATCAGCTTGCGTGGCCCAGAACCCGTCGCCTGCACGCCCTTTAGTGCGGTCGCGCGCCGTGCGGCGATCCCGTCCTTGTCCTCTGGCTGATAGACCTCGGGCACATAGAGCATGTCGCTGAGGGGGCCGCCTCTCGCCGTCATTTGCGACGCCGCGTTGATCAGGCTGGTGCGAACCCGGCCCCAGCCGCGCCGCCCGGCCCAGACCGAACGCCATTCCGTAAGCTCGCCGGCTTCCCAGAGATAGTGGAGCATCGCCTTCAGCGACAGCTTCCCCGGCTCGCTGCGAATCCCCGGCTCCGATTGTTCCGTCGGAGCGCCGGCCGCAGCGCGCGGTCCCCGTTTCGTCAGGGAGAAGTCGAGCTTCAGATCGGCTTTTCCGCTGGCGTCGATCTGGATGGCGCTGCCGATGAGCGGCCCGAGGCCGGAAAGCTCGTATGGCGGTTCATAGGAAGGGCAGGCCGGATCGTGCTCGCGCCCGGACAACGGCATGCGCTTGACGACATATTGGTCGTCAAGCCGGGCGATGTACATCGCGACCGGTGGCTGCCTGCACATGCACATCGGGCGAAGCCGCTCCTCATAGGCGTGCGGAAGAAGTTCCCGGAACTCCTGGGAGGTTTCCGAAAGCACCTTATCGCCAATCGTGAATGTTCGCACCATCGATCTCTCCTTCTCAGGCCAAAGCCTACACGACGCGGCGGCTTTATACTATAAAAAATATTAATAGTAAAACGCCGCCCGGCCGACTGATTTGACCGGCAAGGGGATTGGCGCTGCGCGACCTTCCTGCCAACAGAAGCCGGCCGCAGAGGAGCGATTGACCGGGCGCAGCGCGGCTGCTGGTGGCCGAAGGCAGTTTCTCCACCACCGCTAGGAACGCCATCCATCCCGACCGCCGGCTATTGCCGGCATTCCCTTACGGAAGCTGACCATCGCCGCCGCAGACGGAGCCGTTGCGTTGCCCTGGTGCGGGATGTGGCTTTGTATAGAGGCCGACGGCTACACGCATAGCTAGACGGCCGATCCGACATTCGGATCCCGTTTCGCGCTCGATCTTCTCTTTGTTTCCTCAATCCCGGCCCGGTGCTCCGAAAGGAGCGCCGAGCCTTTCTGTATTTTCAGGAGAGCAACATGAGCCTGTCTATTCTCGCCTGCCCCCACGCCGCAACGCCTGTCTTCCTGAACTTTCGTTCGGAAGTCGTCGAGCCGACTCGCTTCGCCATCGTCTTCTGGGACGGCCCGGGCGACACGCTCTACGCCTTCGAGGACGGGGAAGCGTTCGAACGCCAGCGCGCGGCCGCCGAGCGCAACCTTGTCCATGTGCATGAGCTATCGGCCGAGCAGGCGGCCGCATGGATCGCTGCAGGCGGCAACGCCGTCCTGCACGAAGTCTCGGTCGCCGGCGTCGCTGCGTTCGGAAACCTCAAGCTCGCGCCCGGCTGAAGGCCGGGCGCCGCCGCCTCTGCCGCCGAGAGGGAGAGAGGGGCCGGAAAGGGGTGGCCTGGCGGGGTTGGAGAGCACCCGGCGGCCGGCTCTTTCCCGCTCTCGATGAGGTTTCCCATGAACGCTTTATCCTCCCGCGGCGCGAACGCGATCGCCATTGGGCCCCGCTCGCCCGAAGAACGCAGCCGTGCGAGCAGCATCTTTGCGGCCGGACGTGTGCTTCTGCCGCTTCTCGAATCTGGCGATACGATCACATCGGGCCACCTGCGCGCCATCCTCACCACTGAATTCGGCGGCTCGGATGCCGAAGGATACTGGTCGTGGAAGGACGCCTACGAGGTGACCGAAGCGGCCCAGGTTCTCTTCCTTCTCAAGTTCGGCTCGGCCATTTCCGCCCGCACGAATACGCCCGCGGCAGCCCTTTCCATCCTGACCAGGCTCGTGGCGCGCATTCCGACGCACACGCGTCGATCCGAGGAAAGCCAGAGGCTCCAGCAGTTTTCCACGCCGATCCCGCTCGGCTATGTCGCGGCCCGCGCCGCCGCCATCATGGCGGATGACGTCGTTCTCGAACCTTCCGCCGGAACCGGCTTCATGGCGATCTTCGGCGAGATCGCCCGCGCGCGCCTCGTGCTCAACGAATATGCGCCGGTCCGCCATTCCCTCCTTGAGCATCTGTTTCCCGGATCATCGGTCACGCACCACGACGCTGCCCATATCGACGACTATCTCGATCGCGCCGCTCGTCCCACCGTCGTATTGATGAACCCGCCATTCTCGGCCGGGGTGCATGTCGAGGGTCGCATGGCCAATGCAGCTTGGCGGCATCTCGCCTCGGCCTTCGCCCGACTTGCGCCCGGCGGCCGCCTGGTCGCCATCACCGGCTCCAGCCTTTCTCCCGACAACCCGAAATGGCGTGACTCCTTCGTTCGCTTGCAGGAGAGCGGCACGGTCGTGTTCAGCGCCGCGGTCGCCGGCGACGTCTATTCCCGCCACGGCACGACAATGGAAACGCGGCTGACGGTCATCGACAAGATTGCGTCCGCCGATCCGACAAAGCTTGTCGCGAGCATGGGTGTCGCACCCGATCTCACGACATTGCTCTCCTGGATCGCGGGCTTGCCGCCGCGCTCGCCCTCGGCCGCGTCGAACTCCATCGGCGCACTTTCCAACGGCATCCTTCGCGCCTGCGCCGCGAAAATGGCCGCGCGTAAGGCGGCCGAAACACTGCGTCCCGCTGCGGTCTCCCGATTGCCGCCGCATTCGGCGCTCTCTTCCCGCACGCCGCGCCGAGTGTCGCCACCGACCGCGCCAGCCTATGATGAGATCATCGAACTCGCCTACGAGCTGCGGGATGCGCCTCCATCGGCGCGTCTGGATGCCGCTGATGGCATCTACGAGCCCTATGAGGTCCGGGCGATCCGCATCCCCAACGCCCAGCCGCATCCTGACAAGCTTGTCGAGTCGGTCGCCATGGCGTCGGTTGCTCCGCCGAAACCCAGCTATCGGCCCCATCTTCCAAAAAACGTGATTTCCAACGGCGATCTCTCGGACGCCCAGCTCGAAAGCGTGATCTATGCCGGTGAGGCCCATTCCGGCCATCTCGCCGGTCATTGGAAGGTCGACGCCTCTTTCGACAATCTGGCAGCGGTGGCCCCCGACACCGAGGGCGCTGTCCGATATCGTCGTGGCTGGTTTCTAGGCGACGGCACGGGAGCCGGGAAGGGCCGGCAGGCGGCCGGCATCATCCTCGACAACTGGCTGAAGGGCCGCCGGCGGCATGTGTGGATCTCTAAATCGGAGACCCTGATCGAAGATGCCCAGCGCGACTGGAGCGCACTCGGCCAGGAGAAGCTGTTGGTCACGCCGCTGTCACGCTTCCGCCAAGGAAAGCCGATCAAGTTGGAAGAGGGGATCCTCTTCTGCACCTTCGCGACGCTCCGCACGGACGAACGCGAGGGAAAGCGCTCCCGCGTCCAGCAGATCGTCGACTGGCTTGGCGGCGATTTCGATGGTGTCGTGATCTTTGACGAGGGGCATTCAATGGCAAACGCGGCCGGCGGCAAGTCCGACCGCGGCGACAAGGCGGCTTCGCAGCAGGGTCGCGCCGGCCTTCGTCTTCAGCGCGCCTTGCCCGACGCCCGTGTCGTCTATGTCTCGGCAACCGGCGCGTCCGAGGTCGAATCGCTCGCCTATGCAGAGCGGCTGGGCTTGTGGGGCAGCGCCGATTTTCCCTTCGCGACACGCAGCGAATTCATCGCGGCGATCGAGGATGGCGGCGTCGCGACGATGGAAGTGCTGGCGCGCGACCTCAAGGCAATGGGTCTCTATGCGTCTCGCTCACTGTCGTTCGAAGGCGTTGAATATGAGTTTCTCCAACATACGCTGACCGAGGAGCAGGTTCGTATCTACGACTCCTATGCCGAAGCCTATCAGGTCATCCACAATCGGCTGGACCAGGCGCTGGAAGCCTGCAGCATCACCTCGGCGACCGGGACGCTCAACAAAAACGCCAAGGCAGCGGCGCGCTCCGCCTTCGAGGGCACAAAGCAGCGGTTTTTCAACTTGCTGCTGACCAGCATGAAAACCCCGACGCTGATCGGTACGATCAACCAGGACGTGGCCGACGGCCATGCCGCCATCGTCCAGCTCATCTCAACGGGGCAGTCGATAACCGAGCGCCGGCTCGCGGAAATCCCGACCGAGGAATGGGCCGATATCCAGGTGGACGTCACCCCGCGCGAGATCGTCGCGGAGTATCTGATGAACTCCTTCCCGACCCAGCTCTTCGAGGAATATTCGGACGACGAGGGCAATCTGCTCTCACGGCCGGTCTATGATGCTGACGGCAATGCTGTCCTGTGCCGTGAGGCTGTAGCACGGCGCGACGAATTGCTCGAACGGCTCGGCAGTCTGCCGGCGATCCCGACCGCACTCGATCAGATCGTGCAGCATTTCGGGACGGACAAGGTCGCCGAGATCACCGGGCGCTCCCGCCGCATCGTTCGCCGCGACGGCGACGGCGCATTCGCCCGCTTTGCTGTCGAGACCCGGCCGGGCAGCGCCAATCTCGACGAGACACGCGCCTTCATGGATGACCAGAAGCCGATCCTGGTCTTCTCGGAAGCGGGCGGGACAGGACGATCCTACCATGCAGACCTTGCCGCGAGGAACCAGCGCCAGCGCCTGCACAATCTGCTCGAAGCCGGATGGCGCGCCGACGTGGCGATCCAGGGTCTCGGGCGCAGCCATCGCACCAACCAGGCCCAGCCGCCGCGCTTCCGGATGGTCGCGACCGACGTCAAGGCCGAGCGGCGGTTTTTGTCGACCATCGCCAGGCGGCTCGACACGTTGGGCGCAATCACCCGTGGCCAGCGCCAGACCGGCGGGCAGGGGATGTTCCGTAGCGAGGACAACCTCGAATCCCAGTACGCCCGCGACGCGCTGCGGCAATTCTACAAACGCGTCCATAGCGGCCAGGTGTCCGGCTGCTCGCTGCAAACGTTCGAGGCGATCACCGGCCTTTCCCTTTCCGACGAGGACGGCGGGCTGAGGGACGAGCTGCCCCCGATCCACACCTTCCTCAATCGCATGTTGGCGCTGACCATCACCATGCAGAACTTGCTGTTCGCGTCCTTCGAGGAGCTATTGGCCGCCCGGATCGAGGGTGCCATCGCCGCCGGCGTCTACGACAAGGGGCTGGAGACGCTGACGGCCGATCGCATGACGCTCAAGGATCGCAAGCTGGTCTATACCCATCCGGTCACCGGCGCGCAGTCGCACCTGCTGACCATTGAGCGCATGGACCGCAATCGACCGATGCCCCTTGAGGATGCCCTTCATCTGGTGGCGCGGGATCCGCGTGCGAAGCTGATGATCAACGGCAAGTCCGAACGGGCGGCGGTAATGGCTCCGACGCGCTCCATCATGCTCGAAGACGGCTCGGTCCAGCCGCGCGTCGCGCTGATCCGGCCGATGGACGAATTGCGCTTCGAGATCCGCCATCTGGAAGAGACGAACTGGGAGGAGGCGGACGAACAGGTCTTCGCCGCCGCCTGGAAGGGCGAGGTTGCCAATGTGCCAGAGTTTTCGACCTCGACCTTGCACGTCGTCTCGGGTCTGTTGCTGCCGATCTGGAAACTGTTGCCGCAGGACTATTGCAGGGTCTATCGCCTGCAAACCGAGGATGGCGAGCGCATCGTCGGCCGCGTCATCGCGCCGGCCGGTCTTTCACGGCTGTGCACCAATTTCGGCATCGACCGGAGCGAGGTTCTCGACCCGGATCAGGCATGGAGATCGGTGGTCGATGGCTCGTCCATCATCAGCCTTGCCGGTGGGATGACGCTGCGCCGCGTGCGGGTCATGAACGACAACCGCGTCGAATTGGCCGGCTTCACGGACGGCATGCGTGACTGGCTGCGCTCCATCGGCCTGTTCTCGGAGATGATCGCATGGAAGCTGCGCTTCTTCATTCCGGTGACCGATGACGGCTCTGCGGTCCTTTCGCGCCTGATGCAGCGCCATAGGTTGCTCGATGTCATGAGCCGGCACTGAGGGGGACCGCCATGCTTTCGGCCTCCGAACTGGCGAACCGCCTCGCGCGCGATGCGGAAGCGGTTTGCCGCCACTATCTCTCCGCCGGACGCAGGGCCGGTAATTACTGGATCGTTGGCGATACCGCCAACAACAAGGGCAAATCGCTCTATGTCCATCTCACCGGCCCCCGTGCGGGCCGTTGGGCGGACGGAGCAACGGCCGAATATGGCGACCTGCTCGATCTCGTCCGGGAGACCTGCGGGCTCGTGGATTTCCGCGACGTTGCGGACGAGGCGCGACGGTTCCTCAGCCTCCCGCAACCCGACCCGGGGGCGTCCCGCAGGGGCGACGCCCGAACCGACCCGCCGGTCGAAAGACCGGCAGACGAGCGCGCGCAGCGCCTTTTTCGCATGACGCAGCCGCTGGACGGGACCCTGGCGGACAGCTACCTGCGCCAGCGGGGCATCCTGCGCGCATCCCTGCACCCGGCGCTTCGCTATCATCCGTCCTGCTACTATCGCGATCTGGTGACGGGCACGACTCGCAGCTTTCCCGCGCTCATCGCAGCCGTGACCGATCCTGGCGGCACGATCACCGGCGTACATCGCACCTGGCTCGATCCCTCCGGCGGCGGCAAGGCGCAGGTCGACGATCCCCGCCGCGCGCTCGGCGGCCTGCTCGGCAATGCAGTGCGCTTCGGCTTTCCCGTCCGGGGCTCCGTATCGGTCATGGCAGCCGGCGAAGGCCTCGAAAGCATCCTGTCGCTCTCGCACGTCATGCCCGCGATGCCGATGGTCTCGGCGCTGACGGCCAATCACCTCGCCGCCTTCGACCTGCCGCCCGATTGCGTGCGCCTCTACATCGCCGCCGACGCCGACGCGGCTGGCCGGAACGGTATCCAGCGATTGAGCCGCCGCGCGCAGTCCCGCGGGATCCTGCCGCTGGTGCTCGCTCCGGAACTCGGCGACTTCAACGACGATCTGCGGCTGGATCCGAGCCGGCTGATCACCAGTCTCAGGGCGCAGCTCGCCCCGGAAGATGCGCTCGTATTTCTATCATAGTTGCGAATGTCGAAGGCGTCAGTCGACCACTAATCTGGCCGTATCGGGCTGTATTCCAGTTCTTCAATCATATACGGTTCGCTGCAAAGGCAATACGATAGATTATTTTTTGCGCCGAAGCTGCGAGATAGGTTTGAATGAAGAGTGAGCAAACGAGTCGGCTTCAGGCGATTCTGGAATTCTGGCACAGAATAGAATTTTTCATCCCGTTTGATCTGTCTGCCCATGCCGAAGAGCAAGAAGATCGAGCGTCGTTCTGGCTACATGCCGACAGCCTTCAGGATGATCTGGCACAGGCGCGCCGGCCAATCATTCCAAAGGACAAGGAAATTGCGTCGATTAGGATGTATTTCGGGGTTTTCGACAAGTCGGAAATCGTCGAGTCCGTTCGCCGATTCTGTCAGGTCGTAGACGAAGCGTCGGTATATGAGGATGACGAGCGCGCCGACCTGGAAGGCGATACATGTTTCGCTAGTCTGGATCTCGACGCTTTCGGTGTTCCAAACTTCACCCGGTTTTCCGTTTCGACACTCCCTTGGGCGCTCGGGTCCATCAAGAACGGTGGTCTTTCTCGACTCTCGTCAACAGCCTTCGAGACAAGCAGGCTGCGGCTGAAGGAGCTGTTGTGGAATTTCGCGGAACAGAGGCGCCTGAGCCAACCTGACGAACGCCAGGAACCACAGGAGCCACAACCGCTCTCTGCCGCGGACATCCTCGATCTTCATACGATCCTTCAGGATTGGGCCGGGTTCCGCACGAAGCCAGAGCGGCCCATCGCGTTGGTCGAAATTCGTTTTAAGGAACAGCGCGAGCAGCCGGTCATCAAGCAACTGCAAGCGCCAAAGGTCATTGATCTGACGCCTGAGGGTGATGATGAACCAGAGGACGAAGATTACGAGGCTGCGGTCGACTGCGAGATCGGCATCCTCAACAGCTTCTATCTTGAAGATCTCGAATGGGCCATCGCCCTTGTCCGTGAGAGCGCCATCCCGGAACCGCTTCTGCAATATCTGACATCGGTCGGCCTCGACGCTCGTGTGGATCTCTATTCCAGCGACGGGCGGCGGGCCATCCTGCAAGCGCTGAACCCGCGCACCCTCAACCGTGGCCGATGGCCGAGTGCCCCCCAGCATGCCATGAGCCTTATGCAACAATTCGCAATCAACATGGTGGGCGGCCTATCGGATCAGGGCGAGTTATTCTCGGTTAACGGTCCGCCGGGCACGGGGAAGACAACCCTTCTTCGCGATGTCATTGCTGACAATCTCGTCAAACGCGCGCGTGCTCTCTCCGGTTTGCTTTCTCCCCGTGATGCTTTCGATGGGCGCTCCAGAAAAATAACCTTTGCCGACGGGAAGACCGCATCTGTTTCACCGCTGAGGCCCGAGCTGACAGGCTTCGAGATGGTGATTGCGTCATCGAACAATACCGCCGTCGAGAACATTTCCCGCGACCTCCCGAAACGGGGTTCCTTGTGGCGGCATTCTTCCGCCGAATACCTGCAATCTGTCGCCCACAATGTAGCTGCCCAAACGGAAAAAGGTTCGTTCGCGCAACTAAAGGAGGAGGATCAGCCCTGGGGACTTATTGCGTCGGTGCTTGGAAACGCCAAAAATCGATGGGCCTTTACCAAGCGCTTCTCAAAGCCGATAGGGAAAGAGAAGAAGAGTACGGTCCAGCGTGGCGAGAATCTGTTCCAGAATATTTGGGGATGGCTCAACAACTATCAGGGTCCCTCGTTCTCGCAAGCGGCTGAGACCTTCCGTATTGCGGACGCTGCGGTTGGAGCCACTCTGACCCAATACGCGCGATATGCCGACCTCTTCGCGGAAGTGGGGCTTTCTTCCTGCGAGGAGTACTGCCGTACTGCGCTCTCAGAGCGTGAACAGGCAGTGCGCGTGTGGGAAACTGCGAAGCTTTCTCACGAGACGGGTCTGAATAACGCCCAAACGGTCAATGTCCAGTTATTCGAACTCAAGGAAGAAGAGCGCCTCCTCGATCGTTCCACCCCCGCATGGTGGTATATGCTGCTGCCGACCGCGACAGGTCATCGCCACAGGCAAGCCAAGGAGACAAACGCCAGGGCCCAGCTTGCTCTAAATTCCCGGTTGCAGGAACTTAAACGATCAGTGAAGAGCTTACGCTCTGATGTGGACGCTGCGCTCGCATGCCTGGAAAGGTGCGAAGTGGATTTGAAGGCGCGGCAAAATGCATGGGTATGCAAGACGGAAGACTTCGCTAAGTTCGGTATCTCTCTCGGGCACCCAGTCGTGCCGCAATCCCTTGACGATCTGGAGTCGGACCAGTTCCAGATCGCCGGCCTTTGGCATAGTGAGAAACTGGCATCCGAACGATCCGACCTCTTCGCTGCCGCCTTGCAGCTCCATGCGGCATGGCTCGCCGAAGTCGGCCAGAACAAGGGCGGGTTTGGCGGAAACATTTTCGCGGCCGTGGAAATGCTCTCGGGAAACATCCCAATCGAGCCTGATGCTGTTTGGTTGATCTGGCAGAGTTTCTTCATGATCGTTCCTGTGGCGTCGACGACATTCGCTTCCTTCGCCCGGCAATTCCAAGGTGTTGGGGTTGGAGAGATCGGTTGGCTTTTCATCGACGAAGCCGGCCAGGCTGTGCCGCAAGCCGCAGTGGGCGCTTTAACGAGGGCCCGTCGTGCCGTGGTCATAGGAGATCCACTGCAGATCGAACCCGTGTTTACCTTGCCAACCACTTTGATCAAGGCGCTTGCCGACCTCTCGATTCATACCGCCGATGGCTTTTATTCTCCAACGCAGACGTCGGTGCAAATACTGGCTGATGCCGCAAACACATTTGGCACCCTCGTTCCGACAGAAGGAGACGTACCGCTCTGGATCGGCAGCCCATTGCGGGTGCATCGTCGTTGTATCGATCCAATGTTCAGTCTCGCAAACCGCATCGCCTATCATGAGAAAATGGTCTTCGCTGCCGGCGACCGATCTCCCTCGGAGGACAGCCCGCCATTCTACGGCGGCAGTGCCTGGATCGACATCAAGGGCGCGGTGTCAGGCAAGCAAACCGTTCCGGAACAGGTCGCATTCGTCATTCAGGTCGTGGGCGAAAGCTTTCGGCGTGATGGCGATTTACCTGATCTTTATGTGATCTCCCCATTCAAGGAAACCAAGGCTGCCCTTAAGCGTTCGTTCGAGCACGTAGCGTGGACCGGGCCAGACGGTTTGCCTGTGCCGCGTCCCAGGAAACTAACCGCATGGCTCAAGAACCGCGTCGGGACGGTTCATACGTTTCAGGGGAAGGAGGAAAATGCGGTGATCATGGTCCTCGGGACCGACGCGTCACGACGGGGCGCTGCCAAATGGGCCGCGTCGGCACCGAACCTTCTGAATGTTGCCGTGACGCGCGCGCGGCATCGTATCTTTATGGTTGGAGACCGGGATCTTTGGCGTGAACAGCCATATTTCAGCGAAGCGGCCAGCATGATGCCTTCGGTACAGGCGGCGGAGTTTCTGGCGCGCTTTCGACCATGACAAAGCCCCGGCGCTATTGCTTTGGAACTGGCTTACGCCATGGCACCCAAATAGCGCGCATCCGCGTTGGCCTCCAGATCGTTTGTCGCTGGCGATAACCAACGTTACAGCCTTCGATCTGCCGCCCGATTGCGTGCGCCTCTACATCGCCGCCGACGCCGACGCGGCTGGCCGGAACGGTATCCAGCGATTGAGCCGCCGCACGCAGTCCCGCGGGATCCTGCCGCTGGTGCTCGCTCCGGAACTCGGCGACTTCAACGACGATCTGCGGCTGGATCCGAGCCGGC
>UBYA01000033.1 GCA_900469615.1 Hyphomicrobiales bacterium
AGCCGTGCCGTCATCCATCGCCGCCTTGATGAGCATGCGAAGCAGATGGCGAAGACGGATGAAACGATCGCCATTGCCGGACATGTTGATGCGCAGATCCGCGATGAAGTGAAATCGCTTCAGCAAACCGTTCAAAAGAATCACGAGGAAGTCGAACCGGCTCTTGCCGAGTGGCGGCGCATCAAGCTCCTAGGGGCCGGCGTCGGCGGCCTACTGCTGATGTTCGGAATATCGGTTGGAGCCGTCATCACCTGGGCGAGCGACACAGCCTCTTCCCTCGTTCGACACTGGCTGAAACTCTGATCGGCCGTGAACGGATGCTACTTGATCAATCCGAAATGCTGCAGCAGTGCAGCCACGCCGATGATGACGGGTGCCATCAGGATCACGATCAGGAATATCAAGCCACCCAGATCCCGCGGATACATGCCTGTCTCCATTGTCCGTAAATTGGGCATTCATCTTCTCACTCCCCGTCATGATACAAATGCCCGAATAGAAGCTTGGCCTGCTTTTCCCCACATGCACATTTCAGCCGGCATTCGATATCCTCGATAAGCGCATGTTGAAGTTGCCATGGCAGAACGTCACGGTCTAAGTCTTTCTCGATCCCGCAGGCCTTGCATAGAACGCGGATATCAACGTGACGAGGGCAGACGTTGAGATAGCCTGGCTGCCAATCGGGGATTTTTTGAAAGCGCATAGTTGTAGCCTCACATGGGTTTCACTTTCCCTGTGTGAAAGCGGCCGCCACGCCAACGCTGCATAGGTGATATTGGCGGCTGGAAATGTCAATTGGCGGCGTGAGAGTTTGGGGGAAGCATCTCGGGACGTTAATAAAATCAAAGGGCAATTTTTTGATGTTTGGGGGAGCAACCCATTGAAAAGCCGCTATAGTGGCAAGACTGCCGGGGGCACCAGATTTTCCTTGGAAATTGGCCATCATTTCTTCTCCGGTCTGGAAAACTGGCGGCAGTGTCATCATATGTGGTCGCGGGCGAGATCGGAACGCTCGTGCCATCACCGGTATCTATCGTATGCTTGGAAAAACATGCCCAGCAAACCCAAAAAGCCTAAGCTAGAACACTCCGAACTCTCTGGTGAATTCACCGATGACGGCGTGACCGTTCTGGTCGATATCTTTCGTCCAGCCGGCACCAATGCCGATTGGCGGATGGAGGTCATCACGCCGGAGGAGGATCTGATCGAATGGGAGGAACCCTTCGCGACCGACCGCGAAGCTTTTGACGAGTTCCTGGCGACTGTCGCGCGCGATGGGATCAGGTCGTTCTTCGATGAAGCGGATCCGGCAGTTCACTGAGTCTGCTTTCGCGCCGCGATTTTTCATGCGCGGAAATGCATCCGCAACGCCTGAAACAGACATATGCTTTCATCCGTCGATGGACGGGAGGCTATGGTCATGCGCGAGAGATCGAAGCGGGCGCTGATTGATGGTGCTTCGATGCGCCTCGTCCGCCCTATTTGCGAACCAGCAGGAGCGGTTCGCCTTCCTCTTCTTCGGACTTCTGAAAGCTGCCATCCGGCTTCATGTCGAAGGAAAGCGAGGAGCCGTCGTTGCCCAGCATCACCAGCCCGAATCCTTCGGTGGCCCAGAGCGAAAGCTTGAGATCGGCGATTTCGCCGGCGCAGTCTCCGCCCGGTGACATCTTCGTGGTGCCGTCCTGATCCTTGTCGGTGGTCAGGGTGATATCGCAGACAGGCTTGCCGTCGGGCCGCTGGATGCGCCAGGCGCCGGCAAGGCTGGCAGCCGTCGGCACATGGTCGACGCCATCGAGCGCCGGCAGCAGCCATGTGGGATCGCCGGCATCGCTCTCCCAGGGGGAACCTTCTTCCTGCTGGAATCGCATGAGCGGCTTGCCCTGGGCATCGGCAATGGCAAGCGAGCCGTCGTCGGTGAAATTCCAGACGCTGGCCTTGGCGAGGGCGGGCAGGGCTGCTGCGCAGGAATCCGCACCGGTAATCTCGTAGCCGCCGGAAACCGTATTCGTCCCGAAGGTGAGACGGCATCCCTTGCCGCCGTTTTCAGGCGCGACCAGCCAGATGCCGGCCTGCGCCTGGACGAGTTCGTCATCGGCCGCGCGTGCCGGCTGGTGCGCTGCGAGAGCAAGGGCGACGGAGACCGCCGTTAGACCGAGAACACGAATCAAAGCAAATTCTCCTGACGTGCCGCGCGGCCAAGGACACCGCTACGATTTGAGGTAGGATCGCGTCGCATATAGCGCGATCGCGGCTGCGTTCGAGACATTGAGCGATTTGATGGCGCCCGGCATGTCGAGGCGCGCCAGAGCGCTCACCGTTTCCCGCGTCTTCTGGCGCAGTCCCTTGCCTTCCGAGCCGAGCACAAGGGCGATCTTGTCGCCGCTGAACGTGCCTTCAAGCGGCGCCGGACCTTCCGAATCAAGTCCGATCGTGGTGAAGCCGAGACGATGCAGCTCGCCGAGCGCATCCGCGAGATTGGTGATCTGTATATAAGGGATGAGTTCGAGCGCGCCCGACGCCGATTTCGCCAGCACGCCTGATTCGGTCGGGCTGTGGCGCTGGGTGGTGATGACCGCACCTGCATCGAAGGCCACGGCCGAGCGCATGATGGCGCCGACATTGTGCGGGTCCGTCACCTGATCGAGAACCAGCAGCAACGGGCTGTTCTTCAGCGCTTCCAGCCGGCGCACGGGCAGGGGACGCGTTTCCAGCATGACGCCCTGATGAATCGCTTCCGGGCCAAGTACCTTGTCGATATCCTGCGGCGAAACGATTTCGACAGGGATGCCGAGCGCATCTGCGGGGCCGATCTCCAGCCGCACCAAAGCATTCTGAGTCGTCGAAAGCTTGATGTTCTTGCGCTCGGGGTTGCCGAGGGCGGCGCGAACCGTGTGCAGGCCATAAAGATAGACCTGGTCGGGAGCGAGCGCCGGCGGCTTCCAGTCGTCCGCTCCCTGGCGCTTGCGTTTTTGCGGCGCCGGCATCGGAATTTCGCCGCGCTCGCGCTTGGCATCGCGATGCGCGCGCCGCAAGGTGGCGTAATGCGTGTCCTTGGCGGACTTGTCGCCGTCGGTGCTGTCGGGGCCTTTGCGGCCGGAGGATCTGTCTTTGCTCATGCGGCTTTATAACCAGCGCGCCGTTGGGCGCATAGTCCTCTTTCTGTCCACGGCTTTTCTCACGGGCTGAAATTTTTTCGTCATTTTTGGCAATTCCTTGTGTTGACAGACGGAAATCGTCCGGTCATATACGCGGCGCAGATGACGGCGGCGACGCCAACGTCTAGCAAGCTTGGTCGCAAGATCCAGTCGGAAAACTGGAGGGATGCCCGAGTGGTTAAAGGGGACGGACTGTAAATCCGTTGGCTCAGCCTACGTTGGTTCAAATCCAACTCCCTCCACCATTCCGCGCCGGATCTTGGCCACCCGCGGGTATAGCTCAATGGTAGAGCAGCAGCCTTCCAAGCTGAATACGCGGGTTCGATTCCCGCTACCCGCTCCAAGATCCTCCGTTCGTTAGCCTGCCGGCCGGTTTTAGCCGCTGTATTGCGTGCAGGGCGATTTGCATCTTTGTCGACCCGTAGTTTCCATCGGGACGCATGTCGTATCCGGCTGCTTGCGCCATCTCTCTTTGCATATTTGACACGAAGGGTTGCTTATATCGGCGCGAGCGATAGATATTGCTCGGTCAACCGAAACGGGAGAGCGCAAATGGGTATTTTCGACAAGATCAAGGGTGCAATCTGGGGTGAAGCGAAGGCTGCAGAGGCTGCGCCGGCACCGACACAGAGCACGACGGCAACCGCCAATCCGGAATCTGCGGCAACGCCGGCTCCGTCCGCGACGACGGCAGCAACTTCGCCTGCCACCAGCGCGCCGTCCGCTCCGGTGGATATCGCCTCGATCCTCGACGCCGCCGTCAAGAAGAGCGGTCAGAAGCTGGACTGGAAACATTCGATCGTCGATCTGATGAAGGCGCTCGGCATGGATGCGAGCCTTTCCGAGCGCAAGGAACTGGCGCAGGAACTCGGCTATACGGGCGATGCCGGCGATTCCGCCAAGATGAATATGTTCCTCCACAAGGCACTGCTGCAGAAGCTCGCGGACAATGGCGGCAAGGTGCCGGCCGACCTTCTGGATTGACGAACGCCCGGCTTCGACGGTCGCCGTTTGCTGCGGCACCGGCTGAAGCCGCGCATAGGGGAGCAATTGCCGTTGCCTCAAGCGTCGCGCCCTTTTCCACCGGAAGAGGGCGCGTTTTGTTTCAGCGCTCCGGCGGCTGCGTTCCGCACTGGAATTCTTTCGGTGCGTGCCTATCTAAGCGCTTGAACCGGCATATGCTTTTACATCATTCCGGATCGGCCGGCGAACCTTGCGCGGCAAAGGAATGTCGAAGGGCGCGGATCACACGCCATCGGCCGGGCTTTGCCGGGAATAGGGCCTGCAATTAAGTCTTGCGCAAATGCGACGAAAGCCTTAAACGGCGGCACTAAACCGGTTCGCCGGGGTCACTCATTACGTTCACAGGAAGCATTCAAATGGCAAAGAGTAAGTTT
>UBYA01000034.1 GCA_900469615.1 Hyphomicrobiales bacterium
GTAACAACCGGGCGGTTACGCTGCAACTGACTGGCAACCTGCTGCGCCGCGAGGACATCGCCGTGCTGAAGGCAATGGACGGGCGCTATTGCCAGGCGGTGGAGGAGGAGACGGAGGCGATCAGGGCGCGGGAGGCGGGGTAGCGTTAGCATCCGCCGGAACGAGGATGAGGTGAACATGGTTGGGCATCAACACCCCGCCCCAGACCTCTACGCCAGCGGCGCGACAATGATGAGCCAGGAGATCGCGATAGAGCGCATAGTCATCATAGCAAAAGAAGATTTGCGCCCGCCCGTTGCCGCGTTGGTTACTATCAATCGATTGGCTGGAATTTCGCTATTGAAAGTTCGTCTAGGAAGGAGGCTTTTAGCTCGTCCTCGCGGCCTTTGTTTATGACGTATTCGCATTTTGCCGTTGCAGCCGCAGCTACCCCGTTTACGTCTGGAACCGTGTAGTTGAGGAATACAATATACCGCTGCGGAATTATTCTTCCGGTGTCAAAAGCTTCGATGAGCATGGCATGGTACTTGTTTGATAAGTCCTTGTTTGAAAATGACGTAGCCTTGTCAACATACTTCTCAAATTCCGGTCGTCCAAGCTGTTGGATTAACTGACTAAAACCGACCCGGACATAACCTGAATTTACACCCAACCGATCTTTCACGGTCGTTTCGCATACAGCAACGGGCGTTGGTTCCGCGAATGCGGGACCTGCAACTGTCAACGATAGCAACACCGCGCTTCCGAAACTGAGAATCTTTCTCATTTTGAGCCCCAGCTTACAACGACGGTCGGAAATTACCTTTGTGTCGTTTCGTTCGCACCGACACGCAACCTCTGATCTTTTCTTTAAGAGGTCGGTGCTCAATTCAAAAGCCGCCTGAATGTGTCGCGAACCCATCCAGTATAGGGAGCAATTGGCTTAAATTTTTTTCGCAACTCTTCCGTAGTTAGAGGCGGGTCATCGCTGAAATCCCGGAAAATCTGAGAATCCGTTGCGGCATCGGTTGCAAAGATGAAAACTCTTCCCACTGATATTTTAGAAATGCTGCCATCGGTGGAAAAATATTGACAGGTAATAGCTCTAGTAACCTTCTCAGCTTGTGTGTCTAGCACATTAAAATTTATAGTTGCGGTATAGAGAACGGGCTTCACCGAGCCTTTGTCAAACTCCTTCTGATAAGCGCGCTGTACGTCAGGGAAGCCTTTGAACCTGTCTTCCAAGTCAGCTGTGGTGGCTGGCCTCTCACTAAGAAAGAATCTGTTGCGCTCATAGGTGGAAGGTGCCGCGAGATACCCTTTGAGACGGGCCTCGCAAGCGGTCACGATCGGTGGATCAAAGATGCCAAAGCTGTAGAGCAACAGCAACGCGGCAAGCACTGCAATCACGCTAACAATCAGCTTCATTAAAACTCCCACGAGTAGCTTCGCGGCATTCTCTCGCATGAAATCAAAAGGTGGTCCAGCGGCAGATGTTGCAACTCTAAGCATTAAAGTTGATAGCAGCGAAATCAAAACGGCAAGTAACGATGTGAGAGATTATGTTGTTGCCGTGGGTCAGGCGGAAAAAGTGTCTGGCGTGACGGGTCGCGCACTAAGGGCGATGGGCAACGAAGCGAGAGGCGCGGCGGGCTCTCTCGAATTACGGTGACAGTGCACTAATTTTCCCCGATGACGGCCTTGGCTTTGCGGCCGCGACGAGCCGGTTTAAGGGTGGCGTCGGTGAGGTCTTCGAGCCGGTCGAAAAAGTCGGTATTGCCGATGGGGCGGCCGATGCTTTCGGCGCGGCGAAGCGTGGCAAACGCCGTCTCTTCTTCTGTGGCAGTGAGGAGGGCGGCGAAATCGGGAAAGCGAGCGCGCACCGGTGTTGTGGTCGTGACGCCGTCATCCTCAATCAGTCGAAGTTGGGCCGCGACACTCGACCATCGCCAATCGGCAGCCCGTTCGACAAGGCGAGCGCGAACCGGATTAAGGGCGACTTAGCGGAGCGCTGCCGCCAGATGTTCTTCATCCATGGCGACACAACCGAAGCGGCCTTGCCAGAAATGGCCGGTCCGGCGCAGCCTTGCATGGATATGGCCGGCATAGGTGCGATGAACGCGAGATAGTGCGCGGCGAATACCGTCAGCATCCGCCGGAACGAGGATGAGGTGAACATGGTTGGGCATCAACACCCCGCCCCAGACCTCTACGCCAGCGGCACGACAATGATGGGCTAGGAGATCGCGATAGAGCGCATAGTCATCATCGCAAAAGAAGGTTTGCGCCCGCCCGTTGCCGCGTTGGGTAACATGATGTGGGGTATCGGGGATGACGATACGAGCGAGACGGGCCATTGGTTGTGTTGATCAGATCTGGAATCTATAGAGTGCACTGTCACCTTAATTCTGTCACCTTAATTCATGTGCTCAGCCGCAGATCTATGGATTTTCAGGGTGCGTAAAATCGATATAGTTCTTTTGTGCGGTCTGCAGGTCGTGGTTTACGGTTGAGATATTCCACACGCATGTCTCGATATCCTCCTTCCGACCGAGCTTCTTTTCACTCTCGATAAACTTTTCAAGTCTGTCTACTTGTTGTGCCGCCTTTTCCGGTGACGCGCCGATCTGCTGGAGCGCCTTCTCGGCATACGTCCGAATTGCGTTGTAGTATGTCGTGCCAAGCGCATCGCGGCATTGATAAGCAATCATGAAACTCACGTTCACACCATCGATGACTTTACCGGCCAGCTGAAGACGCTTGTGCTCGTCGTTAGCCAAGGCTTGGGTGATGATTGTGCACGCGAAGAATGCAGTCAGAAGTAGTTTTAGCCCCATAGTCATGTCACTACACATACAAAAGTTGCGAAAATAGTCGATGCATATTGCCTCCATAGGTTGATCAAAACAGGCTCTGATATTGATGTTCATCCTAAGAGCCGTCTAAGCGTATCGCGAATCCAACCAGCATAAGGGGCGATTGGCTTTGAGTATCTCAACTCTTCTTCCGGTGTCGGCGGCGGATCGTTGCCGATGTCTCGTATTATCTGGGAAAATGCGGACTCATCCACTGGCGACGGGACGACCGACCAAATCGCCATTTGGGACGTGCTGCCGTCGGTGGAGAAGTATCGGCAAGTAACCGTTGTCGTGACGCGATCAGCATTCCTGTTCAATGCGCTGAAGTTCAGGATTCCGGTATAAATTACTGGCTTCAGCGCTCCCGTATCAAACTCCTTCAGGTAGAATTTTTTCAGATCGGGATGCCGTAATTTCTCGTCGAGTTCGGCTCTCGTGGCGGGCCTCTCACCGGGGATGAACCTGTTACGCTCATAGCTTGACGGTACCACGAGTGCCGGCTTCAGATTTTCCTCACAAGCCGTCACGATCGGCGGGTCGAAGGCGCCGCAACTGCTCAGCAGCGCCAACAGAAACGACGTGATCACAACATTTGAAAACAACTTCATGAAATCCCCCGAATGCGCTGGGTGATTTCTGCCATCTATTCGAAAGGTACGCTAGTGGCTGATGTTGCAACTCTTGGTATTTCTGTTGATAGCTCGAATGTGCGGAAGGCGACTGGTGACTTAGATGGTTTTGCTGCAGCGATGGGGCGTGTGACAAATAGCTCTGGCGCAACGTCACGCGCGTTCAAGACCATGAATGGCGAGGCGAAGACGACTGGTGGAATCGTCGATAAGGCGGCCGCAAATGTACTAAAGTTTGGAACCAGTTACGGTCTCGCTGCGGATAAGTTGAGGGGAGGGCTGGTGGTCCTTGAAGCGCAGCCCAATAATGGCGCGCTCTCGTCGCATGCTTCTATGGCGGATACCCACGGCGCAGTCGCCGCTTCGGCAAACGTACAATCTACGGGGGACAAGGATTATGATTATTTTCTCGCACATCGGGCTGATTTCGCCAACGATACAGGTAAAGGCATAGCGGATATCCTTTTGAGCGCTACGAGCTTCGCAGTGAAAGGTATAGCTAATGAGAAAATCCCTTATGTAGGTGAACTTGGCGAGTGGGTAGGGAATTGGATAGAGTCCTTCAGCCCGGCGGTAATGCGTGACAAGTCTGCGGCGCAGATCAGAGCTGACGCTCAACTTGCCAAGGATATGCAATCTTTGCCGGGGCAAAAAAGCAATCCGGCAGTCGCGGATTTTGCGGCTGAGAGGATCGCAAGAGAGGACTCCCTCAAAGAAACTATTCGATTTCGCGAGGGCGCGGAACGCACATTTAGTCAAACTCTCGGCAAGTTCGAAAGTGTTGCGAGTGGGTTCGATGCATCACTTTCTGTTTCTGCAGGCAGGGCTGACAGTCAGCTTTTTGAGCTGGGAAACAGCTATGTGGACTTCAAAGATAAGCTTAAAGCGGGGACTGCCCAAATAGCAGATGCGCTGAACTTTGATAAAGTTTTGTCAAAGACGGCGGCACAAATGCCTGACTATCCTGAACTTGCTGAGTTTTCCAAGAATTTCAAAGGCGTTCTCGGATCTATTACGCAGGACTTGACTGTCGCGAATGGTTTAAAAGCGCAACATGAACTGTCTAATAGACCTCAAAGCGTCGCCGTCGATCCAGCAAAACAAGCCGTTTTCGCCCAAGGTGGCACCAGCGCGAATATGCTCCTTCCAAATATCTCTGCTTTCTCTCGTGTCAGCCCACTTGCGATTGAAATGACATCGAAGCAGCCAATCGCCAACAATACTGGTGTTCGAAATAGTCAAAAAAATGAGCTTCAGGGCGTTCAACAAGCCACGGACGCTCTTACGAAATCCTCCAAGGACAACAGCGAACAAACCAAACTCGGAACACAGGCTTCCACTCAATCCGCTGCCGCGACGGACAATGTGAACTCGAAGGTTGTCACGTTGAAGCAAAGCCAGGACGAGCTTCAGAAAAGCGGTGCCGTGCAATTGGCGCAAATGCCGCAATTGACCAAGGCGGCCAACGAGCAGGCTGATGCCTATCGGCGCGTTGCCGATGCGCAGGCGCTGCAGAGGCTCGCGGGCGATATCCAGTTCCAGCAGGATCAAATGGGCCGCTCGACCATCGATCAGACGGTCGCCTCGACACAGAAGCAATATGGCCTTCCGGTCGATATGAATTCGGCCTCGGCCAATATCATTCGCTACAATGAACAGCTGAAATATGCGCGTGAGCTTGCCGGCGATTTTGCCTCGACGCTGGTCAGCGGCTTGCGCAATGGCGAGGGCCTTTGGAAATCCCTGGGGAAGGCGGCGATTTCCGTGCTCACCAAGATTTCCGACAGGTTGCTGAACGATGTGCTCAACAGCCTGTTCAAGGTCAACAGTGCTGGAGGCGGAATCTTTGGCGGCCTCTTCGGCGGCGGCGGCGGGCTGGATCTCGGCATTCTCGCGCGATCGCCGCAGGCGGCGGCAGCCGTCGCGAGCGGTATTCCCGGCCTTTGGGCCGATGGCGGCTATACCGGCCCCGGCGGCAAGAATGATCCAGCCGGCATCGTTCATGCCGGCGAGGTCGTCTGGAGCCAGAAGGATATTGCCCGGGCGGGCGGCGTCGGTATCGTCGAGGCGATGCGGCTTGGTCGGCGCGGCTATGCCGATGGCGGCGTGGTCGGCGAGGGCGGGCCGCAATTGCTGCGGGCGCAGCCGGATGCCGCCGTTCCCGTCCGTCGCCTCCGGGCCGACAATCAGAACGATGCCTCCGGTTCCGCTTCCGGCGTGCATGTCACGGTCGGCGTTTCCGTCGACGAGGACGGCAATCTGAAGGCTTATGTGAAGAATGTCGCGCAATCGGAAGCGCAGAGTTCGACGCGGCAGGGGCTGAATGATTTCAATCAGCAGCTTCCCGATCGCGTCGCGCAGATCAACCGCAATCCCCGGAGGCGCTGATGGCCGTTTCCTATCCCTACAGCCTGCCGGCCTTTGCCGACCTTCTGAAGATCTCCAGCATCGTCTGGGATATTCAGCGCAATGACGAGCTTTCCGGCTCCGGCGATGGCCGGGTCTGGCAGGCGGAGCTGGCGCCGCCGCTCTGGACCGGCACGGTGACGCTGGCCGACATGTACAATGCGGAGGCGAAACAGATCGCCGCCCGCATCCGCAAGCTACACGGCGCCCAGGAGGCGCTTTTTCTTTATGATCCGCTGTCGAAATATCCGCAGGCCGATCCCGACGGGACGAAGCTCGGAAGTGCTGCGGTCAGTTTCGCAGCGCTCGGGGCCGACAATGCCTCGCTCAGCCTCAAGGGCCTGCCGGCTGGTTATCGGCTGACCGTCGGCGACAAGATGCAGGTCGGCTATGGCGGCCGCTATGCTTTTCTCGAAATCTCGGAAACGGTTGATGCCAGCGGGCAGGGGATCACGCCTGTCTTCGGCGTCTTCCCGCATCTGCCGGCGGGCTTTGCCGCCGGTCTCGGCGTGACGCTGCTGCTGCCGGCCTGCAAATGCCTGGTCATGCCGGGCAGCCACAATCCCGGAACAGCGAGCGGCCCGATCACCACGGGCGCCACCTTCAAGATCATCCAGAAGAAATAGACGATGAAGAACATCACCTCCGCCTTCTTCGCGGTGCTGACCGGCGCGCGCGACAAGGGGCTCGTGCCCCGTCGTTTCGTCTGGGTCACCGGCAAGGATCTCGCCAGCGGCGCGCCGGCCTCGATCGGCCTCTGGACCGGCGATGACGACATCAACATCACCGTCACCTCCGGCGTCACCGGTCTGCCGGAGGCGCGGACCTATTATGGCGGCCTCAATCTGCAGGTAAGCCCAATCCCGCGCACGGCCGATCTCACGATCCAGACCGTGACCATCACCATCGGCCAGATCGCGCCCGCCGTGCAGCAGCTCGTGCGTGGCTACGACCTGCGGCTGGCGCCGATCGAAATCCACGACATGTCGTTCGATACCGGCACGCGCCTGCCGAGCGCGGCGCCGGAAATCGCCTTTCTCGGCATTGCCGACGGCGCGCCGGTGAAGACGCCGGCGGTTGGGCAGGATGGGGATATCGAAATATCCGCCATCTCCGCCGCCATCGCCATGCTGGAGCGCACCAACCCGGCCAAATCCTCCTATGAAGGCCAGAAGCGCCGCAGCGGCGATGAATTCGGCCTCTATTCCAGCACCGTCGCCAATTGGCAGATCCCCTGGGGGCAGAAATGAACAGCGATCTCATCAGGGTCAAGAACTGGCGCGCCCGCTTCGTCGCCGAAATCGATCGGCTGAAGCGCACGCCCTTTGCCTGGGGCAGCCATGATTGTGGTCCGGGTCTTGCCGGCAATCTGGTGCTGGCGATCACCGGCGTCGATTGCGCCGCCCAGTTTCGGGGGGAGTATTCGACCGCCGCCGGCGCGCTGAAGACGATGAAGGCGGCGGGATTCGACAATCTCGCCGATCTTGTCGGAAGCATGTTGCCCGAGATCCATCCGAGCGAGGCCGGCATCGGCGATATCGCCGCCGTCCCGCATGAAGGTCCCTTCGGCTACGCGCTCGGCGTCGTCAACGGCGAACGCATCTTCGTGCTGCGCGAGACCGGGCTCGGCACCGTCGACCTTCTCGACGCCAAGCGGGCCTTCAAGGTCGGCTGACCAGTCTCTCGACATCAAATTTATCTCCGACCGGTGACTAGTCGGCGCAGCTTTGCCTGCGACGACCCTTTCCCATGCGCCAATCGAGGTCGTCCGATCCATGAAATATCTCATTCTGCTTCTGAACGTCCTTGGCTTCTGGCTGATGGCGGATGCGGCGCATGCCGAACCGATCAGCCTGGCGATCACCTCGATTGCGGGCTTCTTCAGCTCGATCGGCGCCATCGGCAAACTGGTGCTGACCGTTGCCATCAATATCGGCCTGTCGCTGGTGGAGAAGGCACTGGCGAAGAAGGATCAGCCGCAGCCGGCCGGAACCAAGCTCGAGATCAGCATGGGGGACGATCACCCCATGTCCTTTATCATCGGCAGTTACGCGACCGCCGGCAAGCGCAAATATGCCGGCACCTGGGGAGACGACGGCAAGACGCCGAATGCCTATTTCACCGACGTCATCGAGATCGGCAGCCTGCCAAATCGTGCCGGTGAACGCGGCCTGACCAGCGTCTGGATCGACGACCAGAAGGTCGGCGTGCTATGGGAAGAGCCGCATCCCGACGGCCGCGGTTTTCCGGTGCTGCAATATCGCGCCAATGGCAAGGACTACCTCTGGATCAAGTTTCTCGACGGCACGCAAACGAGCCCGGATCCGTTCCTGACCGCCAAATTCGGCAGCCACGCCGAACGGCCGTGGAAGCCGACCATGATCGGCCGCGGCTGCCAGGTCGTCATCCTCACCTCGCGCTACAATACCGATCTCTTCTCCGGCGTGCCCTCCGGCCTCTTCGAGCCGCATCCGCTGCCGCTGTACGACATCCGCAAGGATTCTTCGGTCGGCGGCAATGGGGTGCAGCGCTGGAGCGATCCGTCCACCTGGCAGCCCAGCACCAACCCGGCGGTCATGATCTACAATCTCGCCCGCGGCGTCTATTACGGGGCGGAGTGGGTCTATGGCGGCCAGAACATCGGCGCTTTCTGCCTGCCGGCAACGAACTGGATGGCTGCGGCCAATGCCTGCGATGCATCCGTCAAGCTCGACGACGGCAGCAGCGAGCCAGCCTTCCGCGCCGGCTATGACGTTCAGTGCGATCAGGAGCCGCTCGATGCCGTTTCCGAACTGCTGAAGGGCTGCAACGGCCGCATGGCCGAGGTCGGCGGCATCTTCAAGATGCTCATAAGCACGCCGGGCGCTGCGGTCTACTCCTTCTCGGATGACGATATCATCGTCACCGAGGAGCAGGATTTCCAGCCGTTTCCTTCGCTGTCTGCAACCTACAACGCCATCGAGGCCACTTATCACGAGCCGGCGGAAAAGTGGGCGACCAAGGATGCTCCCGGGCGCTACAACACCGACCTTTAGGCACAGGACGGCAATCGCCGTCTGCCCGCGCAGATTCAGTTGCTGGCCGTGCCTTTCGCCAATCAGGTACAGCGCGTCGGCCTGGCGATGATCCAGGATTATCGCCGCTTTCGGGTACACCAGGTCTCGCTGCCGCCGGACGCCTATCCGCTGGAGCCGAACGACGTCGTCTCTTGGTCTTCGGTGCGCAACGGCTATGAAGAGAAGAAATTTCTGGTCGTCAAAGTGGAGCCGCAGCCCAATTTCCTCATCGTCGTCACGCTGAAGGAAGTGGACCCCGCCGACTACGATTGGCATCCGGGCTTGCAATTGCCCACTGCTATCGGCTGGCTCGGCCCGATAACGCCCCCGTCGCAGCCGATGATCGGCTGGACCGTGGAGCCGTCAACCATCAAGGACTCCGGCGGCATCGATCGTCGTCCGGCGATCAAGGTCAGCTGCGCGCCGGATCTCGACGATGTGAGAGGCGTCTGGGTGCAGGTGCGTCTCAAGGGTACTGGCGACGTTTTTTTCGACAGCGACAGCAATCCCTATGCATCTCCCTATTCGTGGCTGATCTCCGGTCAATGGACGCTACCCAACACGGACTACGAAGCGCGTGGTCGCTATCTCCCGGAAACCAACCGGGCTACGGACTGGTCGGCCTGGCTGACGGTAAAAACACCGAACGTTCTCATTCAGGCGGCCGACGTTCTCGATGGCGCGATCATCCAGTCCAAGATCGCCGACGCCGCAGTGTCGGCCGCGAAGATCATGGACGCGGCCGTCAGCAATCTGAAGCTCGCCGATCAGGCGGTTTCGACTGCAAAGCTTCAGGTGGCTGCGGTTACGGCCGACGTGCTGGCCAGCGGTGCGGTCATTTCCACAAAGCTTGCGGATAGTGCGGTGACGGCCGCCAAGCTCGCCCAAGGCGTGGTCGATGCGACCAAGCTCGCTTCGGGCATCAAGGCCGTCGAGGTCGTCTCGGCTCTGCCGATGACTGGCAATGTCGAAGGGCGGCAGGTATTTCTAACGACGGACGGCAAGCTTTATCGCTACCACAACAACGCATGGACGACTGCCGTCGCCTCGGCCGATATCAACGGCACGCTGACCGACGCCCAGATTGCCGCTGTGGCTGCCTCCAAGGTCACCGGTCAGCTGACGGATGCGCAGATCGCCGCCGTCGCTGCCGCCAAGGTCACCGGTACGCTGGTTTCCTCGCAGATCGCTGACGCCGCCGTCACGAATTCGAAGCTTGCCGCGTTAGCGGTGGATGCGACGAAGCTTGCCGACGCCTCGGTCACGGCGGCGAAGATCGCCGACGCCACCGTCACGACCACGAAATTCGCCAACGGCATCCGGCCGGTCGAGATCGTCGCTGCACTGCCGACGACGGGCAACATCGAAGGGCGGATGGTCTATCTGACGACCGACGACAAGCTCTATCGCTACACCGGCAGCGCCTGGACGTCTGCCACGCCGGCAGCCGACATCACCGGTCAGCTGACGGACGCGCAGATCGCCGCGGTCGCTGCCACCAAGGTCACCGGCCAAATCACCAGCACGCAAATCACGGATGGCGCGATCTCGACGCCGAAGCTTGCTGCCGGTGCCGTTACCGCCAACGAGCTGGCCGCCAATTCCGTCGTCGCCGCCAAGATCGCAGCCAACGCGATCGTTGCGGCGGCAATCTCGGCCGGCGCTGTCACCACGAACGCCATCGCAGCCGGAGCCGTCACCGCAACCCAGATCGCGGCCAATACGATTACGGCCGGTCAGATCGCGGCCGGCGCGATCGGTGCGACGCAGATCGCTGCAGATGCTGTCACGACAGCCAAGATCGCGGCCGGCGCTGTCACTACCAGCGAGCTTGCCGCCAACGCGGTTACGGCTGGCAAGATTGCCGCAAACGCGGTCACTGCCACGAATATCGCAGCTGGTGCCATCACCGCAAAAAACCTGCTCTTGCAGGACTTCGAAAACTTGGTCCCGAACGGTCGGTTTGAAGATACTGCGAACGTCAGCGATTACTGGACCGACGCAAATATCGCCACGAGCCCCGTTACTGCAACCTATGTCACTGGCGCGACGGGACCGAAGGCTCTTCAGGTCACCAAATCGACATCAACCAGCAATGGCGAATTTCGCCTTTCGACGCTTCTGGCGGTTATTGCCGGTGAGGTTCTCTATTTTGAGACCGCCTTCAAGTCGGGCACGACCGATACATCGACCAACGGCGCTTATTACCGCATTATGTGGTATGATGCGAACAAGGCTGCTCTGACGACGACCTATACCGACCTCGCCGGCAGCAAGCCTATTACAACAGATTGGGTGACGTATTCCGGCAAGGTGACGGTTCCGACAGGTGCCGTCTACGGGATGGTGCGGGTTTACAATACCAGCACAACGGCTCTGACGCTGCAGTATGATCGGCTTATTCTTCGCCGTGCCAACGCCGCGAGCCTTATCGTTGACGGCACGATCACGGCGGCCCAGATCGCTGCCAACTCAATCACGGCCGCGCAGATCGCTACTGGCGCTGTAACAGCCGACGCTATCGCCGCCAATGCGGTCACCACCGCCAAAATTGCGGCCGGTGCTATCACCGCTTCGCAGATCGCGGCCAACACGATCACGGCCGGCCAGATCGCTGCCGGCGCGATCGGCGCGACACAGATTGCTGCAGATGCCGTCACGACAGCGAAGATAGCAGCCGGCGCGGTGACGGCCAACGAGCTGGCCGCTAACGCCGTCACGGCCGGCAAAGTTGCCGCAAACGCCATCGTTGCAACGAACATCGCGGCCGGTGCTATCACCGCCGACAAGATGGTTTTGGCGGATTTCACTAACCGCGTCGAGAACCCGAACTTCGGCGAAGGCGATGTCGGCTGGGTCAAGACGGCGGGCGTGACGATCGTCAATGATCCAGCGAATGCCTACACTGGCAACTGGTATATGAACTTCAGCGGTGCCACGGGCACAGGCATCACCCGCAACAGCAACGTCTTTCCCGTTAATTCGAGTGAGCAATATTTCCTTCAGGCGTTTGTGAAGGCGACCGGCACTCCTGATCGTTCTCTTGGGTTCCGTATCCGTTATGAAGCGGCAGACAAGAGCACCGGCGTTGCAAGTGGCACTATCGCCATCCCGACTACGGTCGGTGCGACCTACACCGAGTTCAGCGCCGCCTTTACGGTCCCTGCCAATGCTGTCTACGCCTGGGTCGATTTTACGATCTCGCCCTACGCGATCTCGACCGGCAGCTATCAGGTCGGTTTCGTCTCCTGCCAGCGGCGCAATACCGGCAATCTGATAGTTGATGGCGCGATCACGGCTGCGAAAATTGCCGCCAACGCAGTCACCGCCGCTTCCATCGCTGCCGGCGCGATCACCGCCGACGCCATCGCGGCCAATGCCGTCACAACTGCCAAGATTGCGGCCGGCGCGGTGACGGCAACCACGATCGCTTCCGGTGCCATTACCGCCGACAAGATCGCTGCCAACACGATCACGGCCGGCCAGATTGCTGCCGGTGCGATCGGCGCGACACAGATCGCTTCCGATGCCGTGACGACGGCAAAGATCGCCGCTGGCGCTGTGACGACAAGCGAGCTTGCCGCTAACGCCATCACGGCCGGGAAGATCGCAGCTAATGCCGTTGTCGCCGGCAATGTCGCGGCCAATGCGATCACGGCGCGTGAGCTGATCCTTCAGGATTGGGAAAACCTCGTTCCCGACAATCAGTTGCAATCGCCCGCGTCGTGGTCGTCGTTAAACAGTTCAGTCGTCAACCCATCGACCACATAAGCCTTCACCAGCAAGGGAGCGATCGACTACACTTATGTCGCGGGAGCCGGCTATCTGCAGATCCTGCAAAGCCAGCCGTTCGCGATTGTTTCGGGTCAACCCTATCTTGCGTCCGCCCAGGCCATCAGGACGTCAGGAACGATGTATGGCCTTTGGCTGCGCATCCATTGGCTCGATGCCAGCGGAAACCTTCTAAACCCCGATACATATGTCACGGTTGTTTCCTACGGGACAGCGGGCGGCGGCACTGCGGCTGGAATGCAGACATTTTCCGCAGAAATCACCCCGCCAGCTACGGCTTATGGGGCGATCGTCAGAGGCTATATCCACCGCGATTACACAGACGGCAATGTCTCCATTGGCGGGATCAGCTTCCTCCGAAAAGCAACGGCCAATCTGATCGTTGATGGCACCATCACTGGCGCAAAGATCGCCGCTACAACGATCACGGCGGCCAACATCGCAGCCGGCACGCTCACGGCGGCCCAGATCGCTGCGAGTGCCATTACCGCAACCCAGCTTGCGGCCGGCGCTGTTACGACAGCGAAGATCGCTTCCGGAGCGATTACGACGGTCACGATCGCGGCCGGCGCTGTCACCGCCAACGAGCTTGCGGCCAATGCTGTGACCGCTGGCAAGATCGCGGCGAACGCCGTCACGGCCGGCACGATCGCGGCCGGCGCGGTTTCGGCAGCACAGATCGCTGCCGGTGCCATCACAGCAGACAAGCTTGCCTCCAATTCGGTGACGACGAATGCTCTGGCAGTAGGGTCGGGCAAGAACCTGCTTCAGAACGCCAATTTCGCTGCAGGGACGGACTGCTGGAATTATGTGCTTGGCGGCGGTTCCGGTGCGGTTACATTCGGACTTCGCCAGCCTCCCGCTTCTTGGTCCGGTGCGGCACAGCCCACGCTGATGGTGGACAAGGAAAGCGGGCCGGACACCGGATCGACTTATGTCGACGTTCGCTGGACACGGCCGGATGCGGCATCCCTGACCGTCGCGAACCTCAAATATGGGGTTCCTTGCACCGCGGGAGAGTCGTTCGAGGCTACCGCTTATATTGCAGCTCATCGGTGCGTTTGCGAATTGCGCATCGAATGGAGAGACGCGACCGGAACTGTCCTCGGCTATTCCTCCGCTGATACCAACAATGCCGTCCAATCGAGTTCGACGGACCCTGATGCATGGCCCCGCCTGCGGACCGTTGGCGTAGCTCCGGCCAACGCTGTCTGCGCCGGCATTCATATCCGCAAGCGAGATACCAACACCGGGCAGACGACCAGCTACATGTTCGTCAGCAAGCCGATGCTGTGCCGCATCCCGGCCGGCGCGACTGAGCCGACGCCCTGGAGCGATGGTGGCGTCGTCTTGATCACGCCGAATGGTATCGTCGCCAATGCAGTGACTGCCGACAATATCGCCGCCAACGCTATCACGGCCGGGAAGATTGCCGCCAATGCGGTGACGGCCGGCACGATCGCGGCCGGCGCTGTCACCGCCACGACGATCGCAGGCGGGACGATCACAGGCGACAAGCTTGCCGCCAATACCATCGGTGCAGACCAGATCGCCGCCAATGCCATCACGGCCAAGCAGCTTGTCCTGACCGATTTCAGCAATATGGCCGACAACGGCTGGCAGACCGGCACGCTCGACGGCTGGGTGATCCAGAACCAACAGAATTTCTATAACGATACGTCTTCCGGCGATGTCGCAGGTTGGATTCTTCAGTCAAATGGGCGAGACCTTGCGCGATCCAACTATGTTGCGGTATCCGCGGGTGAAACCTACGCATTCGATGTCTGGGTTTACAACACCGATCCCGGTAACGCGAACGTCTACGCCGGGCTTTTGACGCCAGCAGGTGTATGGAGTCCGCTGAACGTTCCCGGTGCTACGACCTCCGTGAAAAATACATGGGTGCGCCTACAGGGACGCGTCACTATCCCAAGTGGCTACGCCAAAGCCTCGATGCTGCTCCAAGTCGACAAAACGGCAGGGACCGGTGGCACCTCCTACTGGTCTAAGCCCGTTATGCGCCGCGCGGTCTCGGCCGAGCTGATCGTGGATGGTGCCATCACCGCGAACAAGATCGCTGCGAATGCCATAACGGCCGCGCAGATCGCGGCCGGCGCAGTCACTACCGACAAGCTGATTCTGGGCGGTGTCACTTACGACAAGATTGCTTCCGGCGCTTGTACGGCCATTGGATCGGGCAAGGTTACCGGCGTGCAGAACGTCGGGACAAACTCCGTCGTCAATCTGGTGAGTTGCACGGTTGCCGTGGACGGCGATAGCCGCGTCACAATCGACTTTATGTCGATCGCGCAGATGAACCAGAACGGCAATAGCGCGAATGCGCAGGACGTCGGCGTCAACATTCTCCGGGATGGAAACCTCATCTTTCAGCAGGTTTACTACCTGCCGAACGTCAAGACCGTCGTATCAACCACGGGCGGCAGCGGCGGTTCGACGACGCAAACCGCATGGACGGCTGGGCATATCGCCGTCGCCGGCTTCTACGACGCGCCCGGTCCCGGCAATCACACCTACACCGTCCAGATCAACAACCCCCGCAATACGATCGGCTGGGCTGAAAGCAACATCACAGCTACGGCCTACAAGAGGTGAGACATGGCAGACGATCCGTTGCCAAAACAGAAAGCCATACCCGTCGATCCGATCGTCCATTGCATCGTCTTCGATGCCAGTGGTCGCATCAGGCAGAGCGCCGTATGTGCCTTGAGCCTGCTCGATGTTCACGCCGCCCATTTCGGCGAAGGCTTTACCGCCATGGAAGTGCCGGAAGATCAGTTCGATCGCAATATCGATGCCAAGGCTTATGTGTTCGACGGGGTCATCATGCCCAAGAGAACTGCGCTTGATGCCACAGAATACACCATCCGGGCTGATGGCGTGGACCGGCTTCGCTTTGCCGTCCCGGCCGGCACCTCTGTCGTTCATGCCGGCGAGATCGTCGCGATCGAGGACAACGTGTTCGAGTTCGTCACCGATGTTCTCGGCGAGCACCGATTTTCCTTCATTGCCCCAGCGGCGTTCTATGATTTCGAGGTCACCATCCATGCTGTTTAGCGTGTCCGCAGATCCCGTTTTGGAGCGCGTCCAGGCGCAGGCCGACATTGATCGTCAGGTTGGTCAGGCCCGCGCACTCTTCATCACACTCACCCCCGGCCAGGAGGCCGTCTATGCCGTGAAGCTTGCCGAGGCGCAGCGGATCGCGGCCGACTGGCATAAAGTGCCCGAGGGCGAGACGCCGCATATCGCGGCCGAGGCCGCCGAAGATGGCGTTAGCCGTTTCGATAAGGCCGTCGAAATTCTAACGCGCGACCAGCACTGGAAGGTCGGCGCACAGATGATCGAAGCGATCCGCCGATCGGCGAATGCCGCTCTCGCCGCCGCCAAAACCGCTCCCGAAATCCGCGCCGCTACGGTCATCGATTGGCAGGCCGTCCGCGCGTATGCCCAAGCCTAACAAAGGAAAGGACTACCATGTATCGCATAGACAGCATGTATGAACCGATGGTCGAGGCGCTGCTTTCGGCTCGATCGGAGAACAAGGCCGATCGCTGGATGGCGTGCGCCGCCTTCTGGCTCGGCCGCCAGCAGATCTACAATGTGCCGGATTACTGGCTCGCTCTTGCCGCCAAGATCACCTCCGGACTGGACACCGCCGACAAGGACGCGATCCTTGACCAGCTCAGCAACAAGGAAGCCGCTTTGGTCAGCTCGGCCGAGGATTGGCCGGAAACGCCGGAAAGCCTTCTGACCGTTGTCGCCGGCTGGTCTCCCGAGCCGGCCCCTGTCGATCTTTACGCCTACGCCGCTTCCAAGCGTTACGCCATCGAAACGGGCGGCATCGTCATCAACGGCATGTCGATCACCACCGATCGGGCGAGCCAGTCCATGATTACCGGAGCCTACAGCTATGTGCAGGCCAACCCGACGGTCACCGTGAAGTTCAAAACGGCGGTCGGCTTTGTCGAGCTGACGGCCGAGCAAATGACGGCAGTCGCCAATGCGGTTGGCGCACATGTCCAGGCAAGCTTTGCTGCAGAGGGCGAAGTCACCAACCGGATCGTCGCGGGCACCATCACCGCCAAGGCCGAAATCGATGCTTTCGCTTGGCCGTCCAATGCTCAGGGAGAATCGTGATGTCCAGCCACGTCAACTCCCTGAAGAAGCAAATCGAGCAGTTGCAAGATGAAGTCGAGCGCTACGCCAATGCCGTCGATCGTCTGGCCGCCGAGCTCGTCGAGAAAGAAGCTCAACTAAGCGCTGCTATGGCGCCTGTCGAGAACGATACGGCAGAAATGACTTCATTCCGCGAAGCGGAACACGAAGCCGGCAATACGGCCTGATAAGGGTGCGGGAACCGCTTTCGATTTAGATGGCTTGAATAGGGAAACCAGTTTGGCCCCGGCTATGAAGGCGGTTCTCGCCGAATAGCGTTTGTCGGCAAACGCTGCATCCGTATCCGGCAACCTTATACCTTATAAATTTGGATGAAGCTTATGGACCACGAGACGTTCTTCTCGGCGGTACGCACGTCATTGTTTGGCGGTCGACTGTCGACAAATCAGGTCAAGGGCATGGAGGCGATCTTGATCGCATGGGCGGCGACGCCCTTCGATCCTCGTTGGCTGGCTTACATGCTGGCCACGGTCTATCATGAAACCGGGAAAACCATGTGTGCCATCACGGAAAACCTGAACTACTCGGCGGCGGGGTTGCGTGACGTATTCCCGAAATATTTCAGTATCGGAGAGGCGCGCGCTTTCTGCCGCCAGCCGCGACGGATTGCCAACCGCGCCTATGCAAACCGAATGGGAAACGGGGATGAAGGCAGCGATGACGGTTGGCGCTATCGCGGCCGTGGTCTCGTGCAGATAACCGGACGGGAGAATTACGACAAGTACGGTATCGTCGATGATCCGGATATGGCTCTTGATCCATCCAAAGCCACTGAAATCCTCTTTGACGGCATGATCAACGGCCGGTTCACCGGCAAGAGGCTTGCCGACCACTTCAATGCGACCGTTTCTGACTGGATCGGCGCGCGTAAAATCATAAACGGCACTGATCGGGCGCTCGACATTGCCGGCATCGCCAAGAAGTTCATCGCGGCGATTGAGCAGGCTCGATAGATTTTCCCGAGATCGAAAAAAAGCATGGCGCTGGCGATATGCGGCGTCGGCGATGTCCCATTCATTCACGGGAATTTCCAAGAACGCACGAATATTGCGACATCGCGCCCTTGACCTATACCTATCAGTTCAAAAGGAAACCGGATGTTCAATACGAACACATTGCATAATGTCCTCAACGTTTTGATTGCGTTATCGGCATTGCTGATTGCGATTCTTCTGGCGGCGGGCTGCACGCAGCTTGGCGATGGCGTGTTGGAATGTTCGCAATCTTCCATCAGTCCAGGTTTCGCCGCTATCGCCGTTGCTGCCCTGAGCACGCTAAAAATCACGATCAATATTATGCGTGACGGTATTGCCGGATTGATAAAGCCACAGCCGCCCGTCGAAAAATGAGACCGCCCTCCTTTGAAGGCGTCGCAAGTTGATTTGCGATATTCCCGTAGCCAGGATTTGATCGAGAGAAGCCATGACGATACACGAATTTCTGGATGCCTTGGGCATCAAAGTCGGCGTCGTCATCGCTGGTTTGTCCGGTGGGATTCTGCGTGGCCTATCCAGGCGCCGATATACGATGCGGGAGATTGTCGCGTCGCCCATCTGTGGTGCGCTCGCGGCAACCTATCTGACCGAACCGGCGCTCTTTTATCTGCGTGCCGTCAATTGGCCCTTGCCGCAAAAAGATATCGCAGCCATGAACGCCACGGCGTTCGTTGTCGGTGTATGTGCAATGTGGATTGCCGATCTGGTCTTTGACGCTATTTCCAGATGGGTCAAAGGCGGGCATGAAACGCCGTGACAGCCTGCCATCTGCTTCTGCTAAATGGAAGATGGCCGGAGGTATCAATCCGTTGCATGTTTTTGATTGATATCGCCATGGAGCAGCCTATTTGTTGATCGACTTGCGGCCAACAAGAATGGGAAAGCCTTATGGTTGATCTGTCGGAGCGTTTTACGGTTTCAACTTGGTCTTTGCACCGTGCACTCGGCTTCACTTATCCCTATAGGCCCGCGGATCGCGAACCTCCGACCCGTCAGCCGACTTACGGTGAGGGGATGATCGAACTCATCGACGTACCGCAACAATGCGCGGATCGCGGTCTGTCTCGGCTTGAGGTCTGCTCCTTTCATTTACCGAGCCTCCTTCCGGGCTTTCTCGCCGATTTTCGTGGGGCGGCCCAAAGGGCCGGTGTGAAAGTTCAGACGCTTCTGGTCGAAGACGGCGATCTCAGTAATCCGGAAACAGCCCAGCGCGACGCCGACTGGATGGCTGGCTGGCTCGATATTGCCGTGGCTCTCGGAGCCGAAAATATGCGCGTGATTGCCGGAAAGGCTCAGCCGACGGACGCGGCGTTAACACGGGCGGAAACTCACTTGCGCCGGCTCGCTGAATTGGCTGCAGCGGCCGGAGTGCGTCTCGTGATAGAAAACTGGTTCGATCTCCTGCCAGGGCCGGCGGAGGTCAACCGAGTTCTCGATGCATTGGATGGTAAAGTCGGTCTTAACGGGGATTTCGGGAACTGGGAGCGCGCCGGCAAATACGACGATCTTGCAAAAATCATGGGGCGTGCCGAGCTTTGCCACGCAAAAGGGCATTATTCGGGAGCCGGACTCGACGTGGAGGACTATGCTCGTTGCGTCACGCTATCCAATTTCGCGGGTTATACAGGTCCTTTTACGCTGATCTATGACTCCACGTACCATGCGGACGAATGGTCCGGCATACTTGAAGAACGGGACTGTATCGCCGCTGTCCTTAAAAACGGGGCGCTGCCGGATCATAGTTTTCTATAATCGAAACTGAAGCTATGCCTTTGTCTGGCAATGGCATAAGTGCGGGCGGGCTGCTGGTCCTATCGTCAATGGAACTCGTGGTCATGCAGGGCGCCCAGAAGCCGATCCTGTGTTTGATAGCCGGCATTGTAAAGATCGATGGCTAGATTGGCTGCGGACAGGCCTTCCTGGCTTTGCAGTGTTATGCTGCGTTCGGCGCACCAGGCGAAAAGTGCGCCTGCAAGGACATCAATATCGTCAGGGTAAAGCGGCGCGTTGGCCATCATAGACATTCGCTACACCATTCATTGTTGGAGCTGATACCGGGTAGGGTGATGCGAACACTGCTTGGGCTGTAGAAATTTGCAACTGCGTTCGTCGCGCGACGTTAACGGCAGCCTCTTGTAGAGCATTGAGGTGTCCCTTAATGCAACAATGGTTCTTTTCGAGACCTCATTGCAGATTTTGCCGCGCGCCGGATTGGGCCGCTGGATGCGTGAGCCCATCCCTCGTGCCGCGTGGCACGACAAGCAAAAGGGCGCCGAGCGTAATTGCCAGCGCCACCAAAAGGGATAGAACGAGCCTGGGCCTGGAAGGCATCATTGGTGAAGTGGCTGCGATGCCCTGACAGCGGCTTCTATCAATTCCTCGGCATATGAAAGTGCCGATGCCGTGTCTTCTCCATCAAGCTTCAATTCTCTGCATTTGTGATGCATGGCGCGGCGAATTTGTGCCAGTAGAACGGCGTCGATATCGACTTCGCCGTCTTCGAAGACGTGCGACAACGCCGATTGAGCAACAATCTCCAGAACTGCAACCCGACCCTCGATTTCACCGAGGGAAGGTATTGCATTCCTCTTCACATGCTGTTTGCAATCGCGATGGGTAGTAAGCATTTCGGTCACCTCCTTCACGAAAGAGGATAACGACCGAGACGAAAAAAAGTTCAGTCATATTGGTAAAAAAGCAGCCCGTTAGAACTGTCTCATTGTTATAATTCTCTATGACCGACGTTTTTTCGGCTATCTGTCATTTCATCGGGCAAAGTTTGGGGTCCGATAATACATCGACGCAGTATGGCGAGCGACGAAAATCATCATAATATAGTGTCCATGTCGTAGTATCAGCGGCGCGATAGGGGCCGAATTTGAAATATTGATTCTTTCCAAGTCCGTGGTCTGCGTGTCCAATATGGCCGGTTACCGTGGAAATCCATTTGTTGTTGGCGAATATTTCAATGTGTCCCGAGCCATCCGGGCCGGGTTTGCTATAAATGGCGAAATCTATCCAGCCTGATGCTGGCGTCGGCAGCGTGTTCCCGCGATTGATTACCTTGATCGCGCTGGTGCAGCCGCTGAATTCTTTGCCGTCGTTCTCGCTCCAGCTATCGTCTGTCGCCACCAGCGCGCGCATTTGATTGGTGTCCTGGCGGAACCAGACCGGAGTTTCGCCGTCACCACAGGCCTTGCTGTCGCTGGCGGACTTTTGCTTCTCGACAGGCGCGACATAGTTGGTTTCAACCGTCGCAAACAGTTTGCCATTGTTGAGCCGCAACGCCAGGAAGGGACTGAAGTCGCCCTTGGCATTTGGCCCGATTTCCCGTTTCCATTGTGCGATGAGATAACGGTGATCGCCTGAAGGGATGGGATCTGCGAATTTCACCGCAAAGCCATACCAAACCCCCTGATCGTAGGGGACGCGATACTTGGTACGTTCCCAGATTTCCGCCCTTTCGCTGCAATTTTCTTTATCCGGCGGGCAAAAAGGTTTGACGCTAAGCTTCAACGCCCCGGAGCCGGTGCGCTTCACTTCCGATTGAAATTCGATCGTTCCTGCCTTCTGCTCGAAGTTGTCGCGATAATAAAGATGTCCGGATGGAGCAAAATCCGTGCCGTCGAAACCGTCACGCAGCACCAATTGACCCGGATTGTCCGCCAGAGCCGGCGTTGCGGCGCAGGTGCAGGCCAGGATGGCGGGCAGTGCGTATTTTGCTTTCATGCTGGACTATTCCTGTGGCGGGTCATTCATCGAGCCTAATCAATGACCTGTTCGCCTCCAGCAAGCAAGCGGAAGCAGCATCGCACTAGCCACTTTGAGAATGCCCATGGCAATCCCAGTCAGATCCAGCGATCGCAGCCTGATAGCGTTATTGTCGATTTTGCAATCACAGATGCGCGTTGGGCGCTTGCTGTCAGGATCCAGAAGCATAGTTGGCTGCCGCGGATTGCGTTTGGTAGACGGGAACTCGGAGCTGGCGGGCGGCGAACCGTTCAAGGCTTGTAGTATTCCACGGTCTTCTATCGAGGCGAAGGCTTCCAGGTGTACGACCGGGCGATCGGCCAGACGTGGCAGCTCGGTTTCGAAGTGCCCAAGAGATGGGTGGACAAATCACTTCCTCCGCGTTTGATAGGGCGATCCATTTCTAGGGAAGGTTTTCCATGACGATCGACCAGGACCTCATTCGTATCGCGCTCCAGGAAGAAACGCTGCGCTTCGACGCCTTCGACCTTTCGACCGCCTGGGTGCTGGGCAAGCTGCTGCACGACCTTGCCAGCGAGCGCAATTTGGGCGTTGCCATCGATATTACACTGCATTCGATGCCGGTTTTCTATATAGCCTTGCCCGGCTCGACTCCCGACAATGCCAATTGGATACGCCGGAAGCGCAACATGGTCCTGCGCTACTTCCGCAGCAGCTACGCCAGCACCTTGCGGCTGCAGCAGCAAAATAAGACGATCGAGGACAACGGGCTTTCAAGTGCGGATTACGCCGCGTCGGGCGGCAGCTTCCCTATCTTCGTCAACGGCACGGGCTGCATTGGCGCAGTCACGGTTTCGGGGCTCCCTCAGCGTGAGGACCACAAGCTTGTCGTCGAGGCTCTGGCTCTGACGCTGGGCCACGAGCTTCACAATCTCAGCCTCGCATAGACGGCCGGGCGGCGCCGGGCTTTGAGCCGGCGCCGCCGCCAATCTCATATTTTTCCGCCTGCCTCGGCAATGACCTTGGTCAGGCTACCGGTTGCCGGGAAAAGGGGGATAAGGCAGGCCTGCAAGGCGTGATAGATATCACCCTTGCCTGGGAACAGCGTATGAGCGGGGACAAGACCCTCCGTCAGCTCTTCGTGCCAGCCGCCATTTGCACGGTCTACGAAGGATCGGCCGATCACACTCCAGATCTTGCGATAACTCTCTTCATGAAAATCGCTCGGGACGTGTTCGTTCAAATAATGTGCCGCACCGGCGCCTTCGCACGCAGGCCACCAGAGCTTGTTGCGCTTTGCCGGTATATCTTCCCAGTCGAGCGTGTAGAAGAAGCCGCCTTTGTCGCTGTCCCAGCCCAGAGACATGGATTGCGAGAAGAGGCCCTTGGCCGCGTCCGGCATCCAATCGTGACGCCTTTCCCCAAGAGACCAAAGCTGCAGGATCAGGCGCGCCCACTCCAGCCAGTGCCCCGGCGTGGTGCCAGACGGGCGGAACATCTCGTTGCCGCGGTAATTTTTGTCCAGCTTCCAATCGGCATTGAAGTGTTCGGCGACACGCCAGCCAACGGAGCCTGCCGAGCGGCGAATGACGAGATCGGCAATGCTTTCCGCTTTTTCGAGATAGGCCTTTTCGCCGGTTGCTTCGAAAGCCGCCATCAGCGCTTCCGTCAGGTGCATGTTTGAGTTCTGGCCGCGATAGGTGCCACCGTCGATCGGCGACCAGTCCCGATTGAACTCCTCGGCAATTGCTCCATGCTTTTCTTCCCAGAATTTGGTATTCAGAATTTCCGTAACATCGGCGAGCATGCCATCAGCCAGCGGGTGGCCGATCGTCTTTGCGGAGGAGGCGGCAAGCAGCACGAAGGCATGGCCATAGCCCTGCTTGCTGGAATCGACCGGGCCGTCATTGTTCAGCGACCAGAGATAACCACCGTGTTTCGTGTCGCGATGATGGTTCCATAGATAGTCCATGCCATGATCGACGATCTCATTCGCGCCGGGACGCCCGAGCAGCGATGCGATCGAGAAGCAATGCACCATGCGGGCCGTCGAGTGAATGCCGCGTACCGGATTGGCCGCATCCAGCGGCTTGCCGACGTCGTCCATGTCGTAGAAGCCGCCGCTCGGATTGACGGCGCGGTACTGGAAGAAATCAAAAAGCGAGCCGGCCTGATCGAGCAGCCAATGCCGATGGTAGGCACGCGTGCTCCAGTTTCCAAGCGTCGCGGGTTCAACCTGTATGTTCATGCCATCCTCCGTGGATTCTGTTCCTGAAGCCCTATAACGCCGCTCGAAAGCGCTGTCATGGCGTTACGAATGAAACTGTGTGTTCGGCCTCGCATTGTCCATGGCCGGATCGGAAACCAAGGCTGCTGCGATTATTTTTCCGAAGGACGTTCAAACTGTAGAAGCATCTCTCTTGCAGCAGGGCAAAGAATAGATATGTTGACATAAAGATATCTTTATGTGATCTGATTGCGGAGTCGTAATCAGGCCAGAGGAATTCGCTTATGTTTGACAATCTTTTTGGTTCGGAAACGACGAAACGTGACGGCGGCGAAATCTTCGACGCCTTGCGAAAGGCGGCAAGCGAGCGAATCCTTGTGCTCGATGGTGCGATGGGCACGCAGATTCAAGGCCTTGGCTTTGACGAAGATCAGTTTCGCGGTCATCGCTTCATAGGCTGCGCCTGCCATCAGAAGGGCAATAACGACCTCCTCATCCTGACCCAGCCCGATGCGATCGAGGAGATTCATTATCGCTACGCCAAAGCCGGCGCCGATATACTGGAGACCAATACCTTCTCGTCCACCAGCATCGCGCAGGGTGACTATCAGATGGAAGGGGCGGTCTATGACCTCAACAAGGAAGGTGCGGAAATCGTACGCCGCGCGGCCATTCGTGCCGAGCGCGAAGATGGCAAGCGCCGTTTCGTCGCCGGCGCCATCGGCCCGACCAACCGCACCGCGTCCATTTCTCCCGATGTCAACAATCCCGGCTATCGTGCGGTTACGTTCGATGACCTGCGCCTGGCTTACGGCGAACAGATCGACGGTCTGATCGATGGCGGCGCCGATATCATCCTGATCGAAACGATCTTCGACACCTTGAATGCCAAGGCGGCGATCTTTGCCTGCGAGGAGCGTTTCGAGGCCAAGGGCATACGCCTGCCGATCATGATCTCGGGCACGATCACGGATCTTTCCGGCCGTACCCTGTCAGGCCAGACACCATCTGCGTTCTGGAATTCCGTTCGTCACGCCAGCCCCTTTACCATCGGCCTCAATTGCGCGCTCGGCGCCAACGCGATGCGGCCCCACCTGCAGGAACTGTCGGCGGCGGCGGACACATTCATCTGTGCCTATCCCAATGCCGGTCTGCCGAACGAATTCGGCCAGTATGACGAAACGCCCGAGATGATGGCGTCGCAGGTGGAGGAATTCGCCCGCGAGGGACTCGTCAACATCGTCGGCGGCTGCTGTGGCTCGACGCCGGAGCATATTGCTGCGATCGCCGAGGCCGTCGCGAAGTATCCGCCGCGCAAACTTGCCGAGCACCGCCCTTTCATGTCGCTCTCCGGTCTCGAACCTTTCGAATTGACCAAGGACATTCCATTCGTCAACGTCGGCGAGCGTACCAACGTCACCGGCTCGGCAAAATTCCGCAAGCTGATCACCAATGCCGACTATACGGCCGCGCTTGCCGTTGCCCGCGATCAGGTCGAGAACGGCGCGCAGGTCATCGATATCAATATGGATGAAGGCCTGATCGATTCCGAAAAGGCAATGGTGGAGTTCCTGAACCTCATCGCCGCCGAGCCGGATATCGCCCGCGTTCCCGTGATGATCGACAGTTCGAAGTTTTCGATCATCGAGGCCGGTCTGAAATGCGTACAGGGCAAGCCGATCGTCAATTCCATCTCGCTGAAGGAAGGCGAGGAGAATTTCCTCAAGCAGGCTCGATTGATGCGCATGTATGGCGCGGCCGTCGTCGTCATGGCCTTCGATGAGAAGGGCCAGGCAGATAGCTATGAGCGCAAGGTCGAGATCTGCTCGCGCGCCTACAAGCTGCTGACGGAGGTAGCGGGCCTGCCGCCGGAAGATATCATCTTCGATCCGAACATCTTCGCCGTCGCGACAGGTATCGAAGAGCATAATAATTATGGTGTCGATTTCATCGAGGCGACGAGAACGATCCGTCAGACGATGCCGCTGGTCCATATTTCCGGCGGTGTGTCGAACCTCTCTTTTTCGTTCCGAGGCAACGAACCGGTCCGCGAGGCCATGCACGCCGTATTCCTCTACCACGCGATTCAGGCGGGGATGGATATGGGTATCGTCAACGCCGGTCAGCTCGCCGTTTACGACAATATCGATCCGGAATTGCGGGATGCCTGCGAAGACGTCGTTCTCAATCGCCGGCCTGACGGCACAGAGCGCCTGCTCGAGATCGCCGAGCGCTTCCGCGGTGCCGGTGCCAGAGAAGCGAAGGCGCAGGATCTTTCCTGGCGGGAATGGCCGGTCGAGAAGCGGCTCGAACATGCATTGGTTAACGGCATCACCGAATATATCGAGGCCGATACCGAAGAGGGGCGTCAGGCCGCACAGCGGCCGCTGCATGTCATCGAGGGCCCTCTGATGGCCGGCATGAACGTGGTCGGAGACCTTTTCGGCGCAGGCAAGATGTTCCTGCCGCAGGTGGTGAAGTCAGCCCGCGTGATGAAGCAGGCCGTTGCCGTGCTGCTGCCTTATATGGAGGCCGAGAAGCTTGCCAATGGCGGTGACGGCGAGCGACGGGCGGCCGGCAAGGTCCTCATGGCGACCGTCAAAGGCGATGTGCACGATATCGGCAAGAATATCGTCGGCGTCGTGCTCGCTTGCAACAACTACGAAATCATCGATCTTGGCGTCATGGTGCCGGCAACGAAGATCCTGGAGACTGCTGTCGCCGAGAAAGTCGATATCATCGGTCTGTCCGGGTTGATCACGCCTTCCCTGGATGAAATGGTGCATGTCGCTTCCGAAATGGAACGGCAGGGCTTTGATATCCCCTTGCTGATCGGCGGCGCCACCACCAGCCGCGTGCATACGGCCGTGAAGATTCATCCGAGCTATCATCGCGGGCAGACGGTTTACGTCACGGATGCCAGCCGTGCCGTCGGCGTCGTATCGGCATTGCTGTCGCCCGAAGCGCGCCAAGGGTACATCGATACCGTCAGGGCCGAATATTCCAAGGTTGCCGCCGCCCATGCCCGGAGCGAAGCCGAGAAGGTTCGCCTATCGATCGGTAAAGCGCGCGAAAATGCGGAGAAGGTGGATTGGTCGAGCTACACGCCGGTCAAGCCGCAGTTCTTCGGGACCAAGGTGTTCGAGAATTACGATCTTGCCGAGTTGGCGAAATACATCGATTGGACGCCGTTCTTCCAGACCTGGGAGCTCAAGGGGCGTTTCCCGGCTATCCTCGATGACGAAAAGCAGGGCGAAGCGGCGCGGCAGCTTTACAGCGATGCGCAGGCCATGCTGGAAAAGATCATCGCGGAAAACTGGTTCCGTCCGCGGGCGGTCATCGGTTTCTGGCCGGCAGGTGCGGTCGGTGACGATATCAGGCTGTTCGCGAATGAGGGTCGTACCGAGGAGCTCGCTACCTTCTATACGCTGCGTCAGCAGCTGTCGAAGCGGGACGGCCGTCCGAACGTCGCTCTTTCCGACTTTGTCGCGCCGGTTTCCAGCGGCGTGGACGATTATGTCGGTGGCTTCGTCGTTACCGCGGGTATAGAGGAGGTCGCGATCGCGGAGCGTTTCGAGCGAGCCAACGACGATTATTCCTCGATTCTCGTCAAGGCTCTGGCCGACCGTTTTGCCGAAGCCTTTGCCGAACGGATGCACGAGCGGGTGCGGCGGGAGTTCTGGGGCTACGCCGCGGACGAGAATTTTTCGAGCGAGGAGCTTGTGCTGGAAGCCTATGCCGGTATCCGCCCGGCGCCCGGTTATCCTGCGCAACCTGACCACACCGAGAAGGACACGCTTTTCCGTCTGCTGGACGCCGAAGCCGCGGTGGGCGTGAAGCTCACGGAAAGCTACGCCATGTGGCCGGGCTCGTCCGTTTCGGGCATCTATATCGCCCATCCGTCCGCGTATTATTTCGGCGTTGCCAAGGTCGAGCGCGATCAGGTCGAGGACTATGCGACCCGCAAGGCGATGCCTGTGGTCGAGGTGGAGCGCTGGCTCGGCCCGGTTCTCAACTATGTGCCGGCAAAACGCGAAGCAGCGGTCGAGGACGCAGCCTGATTGTCAGTCGTTTCAAGGAGTTGAAGCGTTTCCCTCGGAATATGATTCCGCACGCCAAGGCCGCCCCGGCTACTCAGCCGGGGCGGCCTTTTTTATATCAAGAATAAACCTCCACCTACGGTGGAGGACTGGACGAGTTTTACACGGTAGTTGAGAGACCTCCTGCTTGAACC
>UBYA01000035.1 GCA_900469615.1 Hyphomicrobiales bacterium
AGCCGTGCCGTCATCCATCGTCGTCTTGATGAGCACGCGAAGCAGATGGCGAAGACAGACGAAACGATTGCTATTGCCGGACATGTGGATGCGCAGATCCGCGATGAAGTGAAATCGCTTCAGGAAACCGTCCAGAAAAATCACGAGGAAGTCGAACCGGCTCTTGCCGAGTGGCGGCGCATCAAGCTTCTTGGGGCCGGCGTCGGCGGCCTACTGCTGATGTTCGGCATATCGGTTGGGGCCGTCATTACCTGGGCGAGCGACACCGCCTCTTCCCTCGTTCGACACTGGCTGAAGCTTTGATCGGCCGCGTTACTACAGGTGAGTGCAAGAACGCGACCGGTGAGGAATGCTAGGAAATGATTCCAATAACTAGGCTTAGATTCCTAATCTGAGGGTCACGCGTTCGAATCGCGTCGAGATCACCATCAGCCACATTCAAGCCGGCGCTCCGCCTTATTTATAATCGAACGCATCCGGATGGTTCTCCAGGCTGCCTGTCAGCGCCGCGTAGAGAATCGTCCGGCCGTCGATCGATTCCTTGCCGCCGCCGATGTTCATCCACGTCAGTCTTTCCGATCTGGTCTTCGGATCGACGATCAACAGCACGCCGTACATGATCTTCCTGCCGGGATCATACAGGACGGCGATCTGTTCCGAGCCGCAATCATGCTGCTTGCAGGCGCTCATGACGTAGACCTTCTCGCCACCGAACATGACTTCATGACCGGGGGCTTCGACGGTCTTGCCGTGAATCCAGTCCGGCAGCCTGTGGCCTTCCGCCATCGTCTTGAAAGCCGAGGCAGCCGCCGGCTCTTTGGCGATGTCGCTGAATATGGCCGGATGGTCCTGTGCGGCTGCAGCGGTCGCTGCCTGGAGAACGGCGACCATGGCGACGGCAATCCCGATCTGTTTCATGCATTCCCCTTCTCCGGATTGGCGACGGGCTGCAACCGGATATCGGCCGCAGGAGGACATAGCTGATGCCCCGGCTTATCCCACGGCGATCCTGTTCCTCACCAGCCTGACACCGCGGATCGACTCGGCAACCGCGGTTGCCCGCATCACTTCCTGATCAGTCGCAACCGAGCCGTCGAGGCGGATTTCCTGGCCCGCCGCAGTGACCGTGACATCGGAAGCATCGATTCCGCCGGCGACGGCAAGCGCATTGGCAACCGCAGATTCCAGGGCCGAGCGCCTGGCTTGTTCGCTCTCCAGATAAAGTTCCGCGCCGTGAAACGTCGCCGCCTTGAAAACCATCCATCGCCTCCGCATTCGAGTGGTCGGAAAACGCAGTACGGCGCATTTGGTTCAAAAAAGACCGAAAATATCGTCAAATCAGTGCTTTCGTCTTTGGCGCGAACGGGCGCCGAAGGGGGCTGCACGAGCAGCGGACTTGCCGCTCCACACAATCCCCTGTAGAGCCTTGAGGAAAGCAGCAGCAAATGCGGATACCTGAATGAACACCGGCAGCAAGGCGCGTCGCCGCCTGACGATATTGGGTTCGACCGGCTCCATCGGCCAGAATACGATCGATGTCATCGCCCAGCTTGGGGGACGTGATGCCTTCGACATCGCCGCGATCACCGGGCACGACAATATCGAGCTGCTGGCCGAGCAGGCCAGGGCCTGCGGCGCAGCTCTGGCGGTCACTGCCAACGAGGAGCGCTATGAGGATCTGAAGGATGCCCTGGCCGGTTCGGGCATCGCCGCCGGCGCGGGCAAGAATGCCTTGATCGAAGCCGCCTCCATGCCTTCGGAATGGGTGATGGCGGCAATCGTCGGCACGGCCGGGCTCGCGCCGACGCTGGCCGCCGCGCGGCGTGGCGCCGATATCGCCCTTGCCAACAAGGAATGCCTCGTTTCCGCCGGCGATCTCTTCGTGCGCGCCGTTTCCGAAGGCGGCGGCCGGCTGATCCCGGTCGACAGCGAACACAGCGCCATCTTCCAGGCGCTGGAGGACGACCAGCAGCATGCGGTGGAGCGTATCATCCTCACCGCCTCCGGCGGTCCCTTCCGCACCTGGACGCGCGAGCAGATGGCCAATGTCACGCCCGCCACCGCGCGCGCCCATCCCAACTGGTCGATGGGTTTCAAGATCTCCATCGGCAGCGCCTCTATGTTCAACAAGGCGCTTGAGATGATCGAGGCCAAGCACCTGTTCAATGTGCGGCCGGATCAGATCGAGGTCGTCGTTCACCCGCAATCGGTCATTCACTCCATGGTCGGCTACACCGATGGCTCGGTGCTGGCGCAGCTCGGCTGCCCCGACATGCGCACGGCCATCGGATACGCGCTTGCCTATCCCGCCCGCACAAGGCTCAGCGTCGACCGGCTGGATTTCGCCAAGCTCGCGCGGCTGGATTTCGAGGCCCCGGACGAGGTTCGTTTCCCGGCATTGCGCCTCGCCCGCACAGCAATGGAGCGCGGCGGCCTGCAAGGCGCGATCATGAATGCGGCCGAAGAGATCGCCTTCCACGCCTTCGTGGAGAGCCGCATCGGCTTTCTCGAAATGGCCGATATCGCCGAAGCCGTCATGGATGAGATGATCGCGACCGGCAGCGCCGAAAGCATGGATGCCGTTTTTGCCGCCGATGCCGAAGCGCGCAGCCGTGCGGCCGCGCTCGTCGCCCAGCGCGACAAGGCAGCGTAAGGATAAACCTACGATAAGCCGCAGTTTATCGGCAGGTTCGGCTTGCCCGGATATCCGGGCGGTTGCCATTTCCGGCGATCGTGATAGGCAGGAATTCCGGCCTCACTTTCAAGGGAATCACGATGCCGGACTTCTCCACCCTCATTCTTTTCGCCGCCGCGGCGCTGGTGCTCACCGCCACGCCCGGCCCCGACATGCTTCTCATCGCCTCGCGCAGCGTCAGCCAGGGCCGGTCTGCCGGTTTCCTTACCTATGCTGGCATTGCGCTCGGAACCTATTGCCATGCCATGGCCGCAGCGCTCGGGCTGTCGCGGCTGTTCCTGACGGTGCCGGTCGCCTATGAAATCGTGCGCTGGGCCGGCTGCGCCTATCTGCTCTATCTCGCCGTCAAGACCCTGCGCTCGCAAGGCGCCGCCTTCGCACCTTCTGCGGGGCTCAAGCGGCTTACGGGCCAACGCATCTTCACCGAGGGTCTTGCGACCAATTTGCTGAATCCGAAGATGGCCTTGTTCGTGCTCGCCCTCTTTCCGCAATTCGTCGATCCCGGCGGATCGATGGTCCTGCAGATGGCGCTGCTCGCCACCATCCTGAACGGCATCGGCTTTCTCGTGAACGGTTCCGTCATCCTGCTCGGCAGCCACATTCGAGGCCGGCTATCGGCGATCAGGCGCATTCCGAAGTTGCCGCAATATCTGCTGGCGACGGTCTTTGCCGGCCTCGCATGCCGCCTTGCCTTGGGAAGCCGAAACTAACGTAATGCCATAAACGCGTTGCGGAAGCGGGCTGATGCCAACGCTTCCGCAGCGAATGCGTATCGATTTTTTGGCGAGCGCCGTGCCGGTCAACCGGCCCGGCGGGCGGGTAAAAAGCCGCCTTTCAGGCGACGGCCCTTGCGAGCGCACAGCGCGACCAGAGGGCGTGCAGTGCGCCGACCAGCTGCTCGATATCGCCATCCGAATGCAGCGGCGTCGGCGTGATGCGCAGGCGCTCGGTCTTCTTCGGCACCGTGGGATAGTTGATCGGCTGGACATAGACGCCCGCATCCAGCAGCAGGTCGGAAATCCACTTGCACTTGGCCGCATCGCCGACCATCACAGGCACGACATGGCTCGGGTTCGGCATATGCGGGATGCCGTTGGCATCGAGCTGCGCGCGCAGCCTGCGCACACGATCCTGATGGCGCATGCGTTCGAACTGGCTGACCTTCAGATGCTGGATCGAGGCAACCGCACCCGCAGCCAGAGCCGGCGGCAGCGACGTCGTGAAGATGAAGCCCGATGCGAACGACCGGATGAAATCACAGAGCGCCGTCGAAGCGGCGATATAGCCGCCCATGACGCCGAATGCCTTGCCGAGCGTACCTTCGATGACGGTCAAGCGATCCATCAGCCCTTCGCGCTCGGCAATGCCGCCGCCGCGCGGACCGTACATGCCGACGGCATGCACTTCGTCGAGATAGGTCATCGCGCCATACTTGTCGGCCAGATCGCAGATTTCCTTGATGGGAGCGATATCGCCATCCATGGAATAGACGCTCTCGAAGGCGATCAGCTTCGGCGCCTTCGGATCGGCGGCCTTCAGCTTGGCTTCGAGATCGTGCAGGTCGTTATGTTTCCAGATGACCTTGTCGCACTTGGCATAGCGGATGCCTTCGATCATCGAGGCGTGGTTGAGCGCATCCGAGAAGATGATGAGGCCGGGAATGCGCGCGCCGAGCGTGCCGAGCGTCGCCCAGTTGGAAATATAGCCCGAGGTGAATATCAGCGCGGATTCCTTGCCGTGCAGATCGGCGAGTTCCTGCTCGAGCAGAACATGGTAGTGATTGGTGCCAGAAATATTCCGGGTGCCTCCCGCACCCGCGCCACAGTGGTCGATGGCCTGTTTCATCGCCTCGATCACTTTCGGATGCTGGCCCATGCCGAGATAGTCGTTGGAACACCAGACGGTCACATCCTGGGGGCCATTGGGCGTATGCCTGACTGCGCGGGGGAAGTTGCCACGGCGGCGTTCGAGATCGGCGAAGACCCGGTAGCGACCCTCATTGTGAAGTCCGTCCAGCTCGCCCTTAAAAAATGCTTCGAAATCCATCATCTGCTCCAGTACCGTGCGACCGTTTTCGAGAATGCCGGTTCGCACGTCAACCCCTCCGCATTGCTTTCAAGCCCGGCTGCGGCAAATGGCCCCTAATTTTGAACAATTCCAGACAAGAATACGCATTCGGGCCAAATTGACAATCGAAACCATGCTGGAAACACTCTCTCCGGAACGGCGGGTAAACCCCGCCGTTCCGGGCTTGCGCGTGGCGAATCTATGCCGCAGCCACGGCGCGCTTCGCCATGACCTTGATCAAATTGGCGCGATATTCCGCCGTGGCATGCAGATCGGAGAGCAGCGAACCGGGATCGACGGTCACGCCTGCGACCGCCTCCGGCAGCCAGTTCGCCGCAAGCGCCTGCTCCAGATCGCCTTGCCGGAACACGCCGTCCGCACCCGCGCCGGTGACGGCAACGCGCACGCCACCCGCCCCCTTGGCGACGAAGACCCCGGTCATCGCATAGCGCGAGGCCGGATTGGGGAACTTGGCATAGCCGGCCCTTTCCGGTGCGTCGAAGGCGATGGAGGTGATCAGCTCGGCACCTTGCAGCGCGGTTTCGAACAGACCCCGGAAGAAGTCGTCGGCCACGATCTGGCGCCGGTCGGTGACGATGGTGGCATTCAGCGCCAACATGGCGGAGGGATAATCCGCCGCCGGATCGTTGTTGGCGATCGATCCGCCGATCGTGCCCATGTGCCGGACATGCGGATCGCCGATCATGCCCGCCAGTTCGCACAGCGCCGGGCAGACCGAACGGATCGCCGTCGAGGAGGCGACCTCCGCATGGGTGGTCGCCGCCCCGATCGTGACTCTGCGGCCGTCGACGCGAATCCCCTTGAGCGCGGGAATATGCCGGAGATCGACGAGATCGCTCGGCGATGCCAGGCGTTGCTTCATGGTGGCAATCAGCGTCATGCCGCCGGCGACGTACTTGCCTTCGTCGGTATCGGACAGAAGCTTCACGGCTTCGTCGACCGAGGAGGCGCGATGGTAGTTGGTTGCGTACATTATCCTATCCTCCTCTCGTCTCAGGCACCGGCCCGCGCCGCTTCCCACACCTTGAGCGGGGTCGCCGGCATGGTCAGCGTGTTGTTGCCGATCGCATCGGTAATAGCGTTCATCAGCGCCGGCGGCGAGCCGATGGCGCCCGCCTCGCCGCATCCCTTGATGCCAAGCGGATTGCTCGGGCACGGCGTGTTCTGGTGCGAAAGCTGGAAAGACGGCAGATCGTCGGCGCGCGGCATGGTGTAATCCATGAAGCTCGCCGTCAGCAGCTGGCCGTTCTCGTCGTAATGCACGCCTTCCAGCAACGCCTGGCCGATCCCTTGCGCGATGCCGCCATGCACCTGTCCCTCGACGATCATCGGATTGATGATGTTGCCGAAGTCGTCGGCCGCGACGAACTGCACGATCTCGGTCTTGCCCGTCTCCGGGTCCACCTCGACTTCGCAGATGTAGCAGCCGGCCGGGAAGGTGAAGTTCGCCGGATCGTAGAAGGCGGTTTCCTTCAGGCCCGGCTCCATGCCGGCGGGCAGGTTGTGCGCCGTGTAGGAGGCCAGCGCCACCTGGAACCAGGGCAGCGCCTTGTCGGTGCCCGCCACCTTCAGCTCGCCGTTCTCGATGACGATATCGCTTTCGTCCGCCTCCATCAGATGCGCGGCGATCTTCTTCGCCTTCGCCTCGACCTTGTCGAGCGCCTTGACGACGGCGGACATGCCGACGGCTCCGGAACGGGAGCCATAGGTGCCCATGCCCATCTGCACCTTGTCGGTATCGCCATGGACGATGGAGACGCTGTCGATCGGCACGCCGAGACGATCCGCGACGAGCTGCGCGAAGGTGGTCTCATGCCCCTGCCCGTGGCTGTGCGAGCCGGTGAGCACCTCGATCGTTCCGACCGCATTCACCCGCACCTCGGCCGATTCCCACAGGCCGACGCCGGCGCCGAGCGAACCCACCGCCTGCGACGGCGCGATGCCGCATGCCTCGATATAGCAGCTCATGCCGATCCCGCGTTTCATGCCGCGGGCGGCCGCCTCCGCCTTGCGGGCGGGGAAACCGGCCCAATCCGCCTGCTGCATGGCGGCGTTGAGCGAGGCTTCGTAGTCGCCGGCATCGTAGTTCATGATGACGGGCGTCTGGTAGGGGAAGGAGCGGACGAAGTTGATCCGCCGGAGTTCCGCCGGCGAAACGCCGAGCTCGCGCGCGGCCGTTTCCACTGTGCGCTCCAGAAGATAGGTCGCCTCCGGACGTCCCGCCCCGCGATAGGCGTCGACCGGCACGGTGTTGGTGTAGACCGTGCGGACATTGGCGTGGATCGCCGGAATGGCGTACTGGCCCGACAACAATGTCGCATAGAGATAGGTCGGCACCGCCGAGGAAAACAGCGACATGTAGGCGCCGAGATTGGCGATGGTGTCGACCTTCAGCGCCGTCATGCGGTTCTGCGCATCGAAGGCCATCTTGACCTTGGAGAGATGGTCGCGGCCATGCGCATCGGTCAGGAAGGCTTCGGTGCGGTCGGCCGTCCACTTGACCGGCACGCCGGTCTTCTTCGAAGCCCAGAGACAGACGATTTCCTCCGGGTAGATGTAGATCTTCGAGCCGAAGCCGCCGCCGACATCCGGCGCGATGACGCGCAGCTTGTTTTCCGGCGCGACATTGTAGAAGGCGCTCATGACGAGCCGGGCCACATGCGGGTTCTGGCTCGTCGTGTAGCAGGTATAGTGGTCTTCCGCCGCGTCGTAGATGCCGAGCGTCGCGCGCGGCTCCATGGCGTTCGGCGAAAGCCGGTTGTTGTGGATCTCGATCTCGGTGACATGCGCGGCCTCGGCGATCGCCTTGTCGGTCGCCGCCGCATCGCCCAGCTCCCAGTCGAAGATCAGGTTGTCGGGCGCTTCGGGATGGATCTGCGGCGCTCCCGCCATCAGCGCATCCACCGCCTCGACGACGGCGGGCAATTCCTCATAGTCGACGGCAACGGCTTCCGCCGCGTCGCGCGCCTCCCCGAGGCTGTCCGCGACGACGATCGCAACGGCATCGCCGACATAGCGCACCGTATCGACGGCCAGCGGGCGCCAGGCGCCCATCTTCATCGGGGAACCGTCGCGGGAATGAATCATCCAGCCGCAAATCAGGTTGCCGATGCCATCATCGAGCAATTGCTTGCCGTCGAGCACGCCGATCACGCCCGGCATGGAGAGTGCCGCCGACACATCGACGCTGTTGATCTTCGCATGTGCATGCGGGCTGCGAACGAAATAGGCGTATTTCATTCCCGGCGTCACCATGTCGTCGGTGTAGCGCCCCTTGCCCGTCAGAAATCGCTTGTCTTCCTTGCGTGCCACGCGCGCGCCAATGCCTTCCACGCCCATCACATCCTCCCATCGGGGTTGCGGGCCTGGCACCACGCCAAGACGACGATCATCGGCGTTTCGCCAGACGGTCTCGGTGAAACTCTATTCGGCCGCCTGGCTGGCGGCGTTCATCTCGGCATTGGCGGAAAGCACCGCCTTGACGATGTTGTGATAGCCGGTGCATCGACAGATATTGCCTTCAAGCTCGCTGCGCACCGTCTTCTCATCCAGCTTTCCGCCATGACGGTTGATCATGTCGACCGCCGTCATCACCATGCCCGGCGTGCAGAAGCCGCATTGCAGGCCATGATGTTCCTTGAAGGCAGCCTGGACCGGATGCAGCTCGCCGTTGGCGGCCAGACCCTCGATGGTTGTAATCCGCGAGCCGGAAGCCTGGACGGCCAGGATCGAACAGCTCTTCACCGACTTGCCGTCCATATGGACGACGCAGGCGCCGCACTGGCTGGTGTCGCAGCCGACATGAGTCCCGGTCAGGCCGAGCCTTTCCCTGATGAAATGGACAAGCAGCGTACGATCCTCGCACTCGCCGCTGACCGAACGGCCATTCACCGTCAAAGTCACTTTTGCCATATTTTCCTCCTCGCCTCTCCTCCAGAGGCAAGGGGCATCATTTGACTTTTTTACAGTCCAATCAACCTCTACTTTAGACAGCGGGTGGATTTTCTGCCTTGTGCCGGCCGTTTTACTATCCGGTCACAAAGCCGCCTTTGTTCCGCAACAAAAAAACTGTCGGCGCCCAATGGACAATCATATTTTGCACGATATTTTTTGTCATTGCAGGACTGAAAGACAGCCCATCGTGGTGGAGCTGAAGAATTGGGACGACGTTGGCCGGGGTTCGGCTTAACTAACGTTGGAGAGATAAATGAAGAAAGTTCTTATGCTCGCACTGGTCGGCTTGTCTATCGCAAGCTGCACGCCGACCGAACAGGGCGCAGGCATCGGCGCGGCATCCGGCGCGATCATCGGCGGGGCAGTCACCGGCAATGTCCGCGGCGCAGCAGTCGGCGCGGCCATCGGCGGCGTCTCCGGCGCCGTCATCGGCAGCGTCCAGGAGCAGCCCGGCCAGTGCTACTATCGCGACCGCTATGGCCGCCGCTACATCGACGATTGCCCGCGTGGCGGCTATCGCGGCTACTGATCGATCCACGATCGAGATTTCCAGAGTCCCGGACCGCAAGTCCGGGACTTTTTGATTTCCGGCCGGGGCAACACGCCGTCATCGACGCGGCGGCACCAGGTAACGACCCGCCGGGGCAACCTTTACAGGCCGCTACACAGACCGCCCGAGCATCTCCAATTCTCGCCAAAATCAGGGCGTTTTGCCCTTTGACAGTCACATTTTCCAGGTTTTTGACTCCAAAACGGTACACCTCGGCAACTTTTGCCTCTATGGTGGCCCCGCGTTAACCTGGGGGAAACGTCAAGCTGAGTAAGTTCTCATGTAACCGTAAAGCGGCGTATGCATAAAAGAACTGTACCGAAGAAGAGTATTGCGTATCGGCAGGCAGGAACCGTGGCAGCGGTTGCGGCAGCGCTTGCGCTCGGTCCGATATGCGCCGGAAATGCCTTCGCGTTCAAGCTCTTCGGCATCAAGCTCTGGGGCGAGGACGAAACGGCCGACCAGGTTTCCGATCCCGTTCACTACACGGTCGATTTCAAGTCGGACAATCTCGACAAGGACCTGAAGGAAGCCCTGAGCGAAAGCTCGATGCTGGTATCCGACGAAAAGAAGCCGGTATCCGGCGACCTCGGCGTCGTCGTCAAGGCGCGTGACGATCGCGACCGGCTGATCGCCTCCCTCTATGAAAAAGCGCGTTACGGCGGCGTCGTCACCATCACCGTCAACGGCACCCCGCTCGATGCCTTGCCGCCGACGCCGACCTTCAGCCGCGCCAAGCCCGTTGCCGTCACCATCAGCGTCGATCCCGGCCCCGTCTTCAAGCTCGGCAAGGTCAGCCTGCTCGGCGACGCCGCCAGGCTGGACCCGGCAAGCTACGGACTCGTGCGCGGCGGCGATGCCGGCTCCCTGACCATCCTGAAGGCAGGCGACAAGATGGTCGTCGATTTCAAGAACGAGGGACATCCGCTCGCCAAGCTCGACAAGCGCGACGTCGTCGCCGACCATGCCACCAACACGGTCGACGTCTCGCTGAAGGTCGACAGCGGCCCCGTCGCGCCTTTCGGCAATGTCGGCGTCACCGGCCAGAAGTCGGTCGACCCGGATTTCATCAAGCGCTATGCCCGCATCAACGAAGGCAAGCCTTACTCGCCGGACGAACTGAAAAAGGCGTCCGACCGCTTGCGGAAGCTCGGGGTCTTTTCGAGCGTCACCATTCGCGAGGCCGACAAGCTGGCGCCGGATGGCAGCATCCCGACGACCATCGAGGTCTCGGAAGGCAAGCAGCGCTTCTTCGGCGTCGGCGCGCAATATTCGACCATCGACGGCTTCGGCGTTCAGGGCTATTGGGGACACCGCAACCTGACGGGCCGCGCGGACTCGCTGCGCATCGAAGGATCGGTCTCGCGCATCGGCGAGACGACCGATGTCGGTCAGCTCGATTATACGGCCGGCATCACCTATGTCCGCCCCGCGACTTTCTATCCTTCGGCAACGTTTACCGCAGGCCTCAAGATGCAGAGCCTGCATCCGGATGCCTACGACGCCAACACCGTGACGGCGAGCGGCGGCCTTGCCTATGAAATCAACGACCAGGACACCGTCTCCGCCGGCGGGGAAGTATCCTATGAATCGGATACCACCGACGCCTTCGGAAAGCATAATTACCTGACGGTCGCGATCCCGCTCGAATATGTTCGCGACACGCGCGACAACAAGCTGGACCCGACGGAAGGGTATCGCGCCTCGATCAGCGCCAAGCCGAGCTATGAGGCGATGGGCGGCACGATCTTCAGTTCCTTCGAGGGTTCGATCACCGGCTACAAGGGTGTCGGCGCCAACAACAACGTCGTCTTCGCCGGCAAGCTTGCCGCGGGCTCGCTGCTGGGCGCGAACAGCATCGAGGATATCCCCGCCACACGGCGCTTCTACGCTGGCGGCGGCGGCTCGGTGCGCGGCTACAGCTATCAGGAAATCTCGCCCTACAATTCCAACGGTGACGAAACCGGCGGACGCTCCTATGTGACGGCCTCGTTCGAGGCCCGCGTGAAGATTACCGATACGATCGGCGTCGTGCCCTTCGTCGACATGGGCAGCGTCACCGACACTGTCTTTCCGGACATTTCCGATCTGCGCATTGGCGCCGGCGTCGGCCTGCGCTACGCTACGCCCTTCGGCCCGATCAGGCTCGATGTCGCCGTCCCGTTGAAGAAATACGACGACGGCACATCTTATGGCATCTATGCCGGCATCGGCCAGGCCTTCTGACAAACCGTATAGTTGTCGCGGACGGTTCAGCACACGGTTACAAAATTGAGGTTACTGTCGCTTTCATGAGCATATTGATTCGAATCCTCGGGAAACTGGTGCGCTGGATCGCCTATGCGGTCGTGGCGATCCTTTTGCTCGTGATTGCGGCTGTGCTCGTCATCGGCATGGTGCCTTCCGCGACGGGTTATGCGGTCGATCAGGTGGCGAGACTCGCCTCGACGCCGGACCGCACCATCACCATCGCAGCGCCTTCCGGGCTGTTGAACGGCAATCTGCGCGTCGGCGCCATTACGGTGGCGGACACGAAGGGCGTCTACGCCAAGGTGCAGAATCTCGCCGTCGACTGGTCTCCCTTGTCCTTGCTGAACGGCACTTTCCATGCCGACCGCGTCGCGGCCGATGTGATCGACTTCCAGCGCCTGCCGGTGTCCACGGCTGCCGCGACCACGCAGGAACCGCAAACATCGGGTGGCGGCGGCTTTTCTCTGCCCGTCGCCATCGACATCGGCGCCATCGCCCTGCCCGATCTTCGCATCGGACAGGCCGTGGCCGGACAGGACTTCATTCTGGCCGCCGACGGCAGCGTCAAGGCCAACAGCAGCAGCATGGGCCTGACGCTCAACGCCAGCCGCCATGACGTGCCGGACGCCAAGCTCTCCGCAGACATCGCTTTCGCCCCGGCCGACAATCAGCTGAAGCTGAAGACGCAGATCTCCGAGCCGCGCGACGGCATGCTCGCGGGTCTCCTGCACCTGCCGGGCGGCCCGGCCGTCAATATCGACCTTTCCGGCGACGGCCCGCTGTCCAACTGGACCGGCAAACTGCAGGCGGCACTCGACGGCCAGCCGACGGTTTCCATCGACGGGCACCACAGCCTGTCCGCCGATGGCCTGCATCATATAGACGTCAAGGGCGGCGGCGACGTCGACTCGCTGCTGCCGCCGACCATGCGGCCGCTCTTCGCCGGGCAGACGACCATCGACGTCTCGGCCACCTTCGACGGCAAGGGCAAGATCGACATCCAGACCGGCAATCTTGCCACCGGCAGCGCCGTTCTTGCTGCATCCGGCACGCTCGATCCCGCCGGCAACAACAGCCTCAATGCCAATCTGCTCGGCACCTCCGGCCCCGTCGACTTCCGTTGGCCGATGGAGAACGGCGAAGTGCGCGCCATGATTTCGCGCGTCGATATCGCGCTGACCGGCGCGGCGCAATCGGTGAAGATCGATGCCAAAGCCGCGCTCGACAGCGCCAGCACGCCGCAGGGACAGATCGGACAGATCAATCTCAGCGCCAGAAGCGATGCCTTCAACCTTGCAGGCATGTCCGGTCCGCTGCAGCTTCGCCTCGTCGTCGGCCAGACGGCCTTCGTCAGCGCCGATCTCAATCGCCTGATCCGCGCGCCGATCGCGCTCACCGCGCCGCTGCAACTCTCGCCCGACACGATCGGCTTCAACAATACGACGCTGGAAAGCGCCAGCATCGGCGGCACCGTCAACGGCAAATACACGCTGTCATCGAAAGCGCTCACGGGCAATTTCAAGCTGTTTGCGCTGCCCGGCGTGCTGCCCGACGGCGTATCGAACAAGTTCGAAGGCACGATATCGCTGGAGGGCCAGGTCGCCGGCACGGTGCCGGCCAAGATGACCCTGTCCAATCTCGCGGTGAAATCCAATGTCGCCGAAATCAACGGCAACGTCGCCCTCAACGACCAGTCGCTGACATCGGATCTTACCGGCAAGGTCCTCGATCTTTCCAAATTCATACCGAACGCCGAAGGCCAGGCCGATATCGGCCTCAAGGCCAAGGGTCCGCTTGCCGCGCTCGGCATCGATGCCACGGTCAAGGCCGTCAACGTCAAGCTGGCGGGGCGGCTGCTGGACACGCTCGACATCGGCGTGACCGGCACCGCCGACCCCAAGGCGCCGCAGGCAAACATCCAGGCAACCGGCGCGATCGATGGGAAGCCGATCCGCATCGCCGCCGATGCGGTTTCCACGGATGGCCACACGAGCATTCCGTCGCTATCGGCCGAGATCGGCACGAACAAGCTGCAAGGCAAGCTCGATCTTTCGCCGAGCTTCGAGCCGAACGGCGCCCTCACCTTCAATCTGCCGGATCTCGGCCTTCTCGCAGCGCTGGCCGGACAGAAGGCCGAGGGCGACCTCAAGGGCTCGCTCGATATCGCCAGCGCCAACGGAAAGATCGGCCTGAAGGTCAACGCCGGCGGCAACGGCATCCGCCGCGACGATCTCGTGATCACCAGACCGGCCGTTGCCCTTGCCATCGACGATCTCAAGGCTTTCTCGGCAAACGGCAGCGTCCGTGCCGATGCCATCGCCTCCGGCGCCAATCGCATCGCCGATCTCGGCCTGACCTTCACCCAGCAGGGCAGCCGCACCGATTTCGATCTGAAATCGACCTATGACAACGCACCGCTGACGACGCGCGGCAATGTCGAGACATCGGGCGGGCAGACGACCGTCAGCCTCGACTCCTTCGCGGGTGCGCCGCTCACGATCCCGGTGAAACTGGCCTCGCCGACCAGGATCGTCATCAAGGACGGTATCGCATCGCTGAACGGCCTGACCCTTCAGACGGGTGGCGGCTCCGTAACGGTCAGCGGCACCGCCGGCCAGGTCCTGAACATCAATGCCAGGATCGCCAACCTGCCGGCAAGCCTCGCCAATGTCTTTGCGCCGACACTCGCGGCCGAGGGCGTCATCTCCGGAACGGTCGCCGTCACCGGCAAGGCGACCGCACCTGCCGTCGTGTTCCAGACCAATTGGTCGGCAGCGGCAACGAGCCAGACGAAATCCGCCGGCCTCGCACCGCTCGGCATCAAGGCGGACGGCAAGTTTGCCGACAACGTCGTCACGATCAATACCAACCTGACCGGCCAGAGCGGGCTGGCGCTGAACGGCGGCGGCACTGTCGCCATTGCCGGCAGCAAGGCCATGGCCCTGAAGTTCTCGGGCAACCTGCCCTTCGATGCCCTAGCCGGCCAGCTTGCGGCCCAGGGCCTGGTCATGACGGGCACGGCCAGGATCGATATGCAGATCGGCGGCTCCACCGCCGCCCCCGCGATCACCGGCTCCATTTCCACCGACGGCGCCAAATTGGTCGATGTCCGCCGCAACCTGACCCTCAGCGGCCTTGCCGCGACCGTGACGCTCGACGGCAAGCAGGCCGTCATCTCGCGCCTTAGCGGCAATCTGACCAGCGGCGGCAGCATATCGGGCAGCGGCACGGTCGGCATTGCACCGGAGAGCGGCTTCCCCGCCGATATCCAGGTGAAATTCAACAACGCGACCTATGTCGACGGGACACTGGTGGCCGCGACCGTCAACGGCACGCTCGGCGTCAAGGGACCGCTCATGACCGCGCCGATGCTGACGGGCAATCTGAAGATCAACAAGGCATCGATCACCGTGCCTGAAAAGCTGCCGGCGTCGCTCTCCGAGATCAATATCAAGCACAAGAATGCCCCGGCCAAAGTCAGCGCCCAGTTCAAGGATCAGAAACCGGAAGGGCCGAGGAGCAAATCGACGACGCTCGGCATCGATTTGCAGCTCCAGGCGCCCTCGCAGATCTTCGTGCGCGGCCGCGGCATCGACGCCGAACTTGGCGGCAGCATCACCGTGCGCGGCACGGCGGCCGAGCCGATCGTATCCGGCGGCTTCACCATGCGGCGCGGACGCCTGACCATTCTCAGCCGCCGGCTGGATTTCACCGACACCAGCAAGATCACCTTCGGCGGCGATCTGACGCCGGCACTCGCCATGGAAGCGACATCGTCGGCCGGGTCCACCACGATCACCGTCGATGTCACCGGTCTTGCGACCGATCCGCAGATCGGCTTCTCCTCTTCGCCTGCCCTGCCGCAGGACGAGGTTCTGGCGCAGTTGATCTTCGGCCAATCCATGTCGAAACTCTCCGCCATGCAGATCGCCCAGCTTGCCGATGCCGCAAGCCAGCTTGCGGGCGGCCGCTCGACCTCGCTGTTCGAGGGCCTGCGCAGCCATCTCGGCGTCGACGACCTCGACATCTCGACGGACGCGAACGGCCAGGCGCAGGTCGGCGCCGGCAAGTACATCAACAAGCGCACCTATATCGAACTGCAGCAGGGCGCCTCCAACAACACCAAGGCGATCATCAACCTGAATGTCGGGCGCGGCGTGAAGCTGCGCGGCGCGGCAGGCTCGAATGGCGCCGGCGAAGCCGGCATCGTCTACGAGCACGAATATTAGGGCTCAGAATCCCATCTTGCTGGTCTTCAGCAGGATATTGGATTCGGTGATGTTGATGCCGTTGATCAGCCTGATCCGCCTGAGCGTTTCGTCGAAGGAGGCGAGATCGCGATCTTCCAGTTCGGCGATGAAATCCCATTTGCCGTTGGTGCTGTGCAAGGCCCTGACCTGCGGCAGGCCGCGAAGCTGATCGGCGACCTTGTCGGCCAGCTTGCCGAGCACCTCTATCAAAACGATGGCCCTGACGCCGGCGGCGCGGGTTTCGTGGCCGGTGCGGATGGTGAAGGCGGCAATGGTGCCGTTCTCCACCAGCCGCTCTATGCGTGCGGCCACAGTTGCGCGCGACGCGCCGGTCGCTGCCGCCAGGGAGGATACGGAGATGCGCGCATTGTTGCGCAGCGCACTGAGGAGATCGCGGTCGAGGTCGTCCATATGGCTTGTCATTCTGCTAAATCGAATTGATCAATCTGTCGAAACCTAATCGATTTTCGACATTTTTCCATCTTTTTGCTGTCACGCAGACAATCAATAATGCGACTCGACAGCCCACACTTTCGGAGCAATGCCGATGAATACGCAATCCACCACCATTACCTTGATCGGCGTTCCCCTGGAGGAAGGCTCCGGCCGCCGCGGCGCCGGCATGGGCCCGACCGCGCTGCGCATCGCCGGCATCGAGACGACCCTCACGGAGCTTGGCCATCGCGTTACCGACGGCGGCGACCTGCATCCGGTCCCGGCAGCGGACCTCCCGGAGCATCCCCAGGCCCATAACCTGAAAATCGTCGGCGCCTTTACGCGCGCGCTGGAAACGAAGGTCTACGACGTCGCATCCTCCGGTGGCTTCCCGCTGATCCTCGGCGGCGATCACAGCCTGTCCATGGGCAGCGTTTCCGGCATGGCCCGCCATGCTGCCGAGGTCGGCCGCCCGCTTTTCGTGCTCTGGCTCGACGCGCACTCGGATTTCAATTCGCCCGAGACGTCGCCGTCGGGCAATATTCACGGCATGCCCGTTGCCTACTACTGCGGCGAAGCCGAGATTGCAGGCGTTCTGCCGGCCGGCCGGCCGCTGGTCGACCCGACGAAGGTTTTCCAGGTCGGCATCCGCTCCGTCGATCCGCGCGAGCGCGAGGAAATCCGTGAGCATGGCGTCAACGTCTTCGACATGCGCTCGCTCGACGAACAGGGCGTGGCGGCCATCATGCGCCAGGTGCTCGATACCGTCAGCGCCGCCAACGGCCTGCTGCATGTGAGCTTCGACGTCGATTTCCTCGATCCGGATATCGCACCCGGCGTCGGAACGACAGTGCCGGGCGGCGCGACCTATCGCGAAGCGCATCTCATCATGGAAATGCTCTCCGACAGCGGCCTCGTCTCCTCGCTCGACCTCGTCGAGCTCAATCCTTTCCTCGACGACCGCGGCAAAAGCGCTCGCGTTCTGGTAGAAATGGCGGCAAGCCTCTTCGGCCGCCGCATCTTCGACCGTCCGACCCGCGCCGCCTGAGGGCACGCCCTGCCGGCAGAGGAAATCCGGCCGAAGGAGCGGCCTTCCTCTTGCCGGGCCATCCTCGCCCTTCGACAAGCTCTGGGTGAGGATGGGACGGCTTGGTCCCCGATACGGCTTGCCTCTTCGGGGCCGCGGAACGAGAAGATCAGTCCTCATGGTGAGGTGGCGCGCAAGCGCCCTCGAACCACGAGGACGGGTGGCCAGCCCCCTTACTCGAAATCCCTTGCATGGATTTAGGTTTGAGCAATGTTCTTGCTCTATCGTAGCCCGAACACGCCGGATTTGGCGTCACGGGTTCAGTGGGAAGAACGTTCATGGCCACGATCAATTCCACCAGCTTCAGCGGCGAAACTCTGGAGATCATTGCCTTCCGGCTGCATGATCAGGAATTCTGCGTCAAGACCACCACCATCCGCGAAATTCGCGGCTGGGCGCCATCCACGCCGATCCCGCATGCGCCGGCCGATGTCATCGGCGTCATGAACCTGCGCGGCTCGGTCATCCCGATCATCGACCTTGCCTACAAGCTCGGCATGCAGAGCACGGTCGCCAACGAGCGCAGCGCCATCGTCGTCGCCGAGGTGCACAGCATGGTCATCGGCATGCTGGTCGACCGCGTTTCCGATATCCTCACCATCGCATCCAGCCAGGTGCAGCCGGTGCCGGAAGTCACGGCGTCCTTCGATCGCGCCTATTGCGAAGGCATCATAGCGACCGAGAATGGAATGATCTGCTTCCTGAACCTCGCCAAGATGTTCAAGGAAAACGAAACGGAAGAACTGGCCGCGTAATTTCGCGAAGCAGCCTTTTGAGAACCGCCGCCTTGTCAGCGGCGGTTTTTCTTTGCCTAAACTTTAGATGATTATATTTTATTTAAATTGTAATTTCTAATACGCTCAATTTTACATAAAATTAAGCGGACTTGCACATCATCGATTTCCGAAGCGAGGGAAGAAAACACAATCTCCACATTCCGACCATCCCGCACGGAGCGCCGTCTTTCGGCGTGCCGACGAGTACGGCCGCCCGCTTCGATGCCATCAATCGACGCCCGGCAAGCGTGGACCTTCTGAGAGGGAATAGGAATGTTCAGTCTCGCATCGGATACAAGCCGCATTCTATCGGCCGTTTCCAAATCGCAAGCCATCATCGAATTCGACCTTCAGGGTAAGGTACTGACCGCCAACGAAAATTTCTGCCGTGCGATGGGCTACGAGCTGAAGGAGATCGTCGGCAATCATCACCGCATGTTCTGCGAGCCGGCCTATGTCTCGACACCGGCCTATCAGGACTTCTGGGCACGCCTCGGCCGCGGCGAGTATGATGCCGGCACCTACAAGCGTCTTGCCAAGGGCAATCGCGAAATCTGGATACAGGCATCCTACAACCCTGTTTTCCGCAATGGAAAGCCGGTGAAGATCGTAAAATTCGCCGTCGACGTCACCGCAGCGAAAAAGAAGGCGATCGACGATGCCGGCAAGCTTGAAGCGATTTCCCGTTCACAGGCCGTCATCGAATTCCTGCCCACCGGCGAAATCCTGACGGCGAACGAGAATTTCTGCCACGCCATGGGGTATGCGCTCGGCGAGATCGTCGGCAAGCACCACAGCATCTTCTGTGACCCGGCCTATGCCCGCACCGAGGAATACAAGCGCTTCTGGCAGCGCCTGGCCCAGGGCGAATTCATCGCCAACGAGTTCGTCCGATACGGCAAGGGCGGCAAGGAAATCTGGATCCAGGCAGCCTACAATCCCATCGTCGGCACCGACGGCCAGGTCTACAAGGTCGTCAAGTTCGCCACCGACGTCACCTCGCGCATGAGCGCCATCAGCGAACTCGCCGGGGCGCTGCGCAACCTGTCGGAAGGCGACCTGACCAAGACGCTCGAGCGGTCCTTCGTGCCGTCCATGGAGCAGCTCCGCCACGATTTCAACGCAACGATCCACAAGCTCTCCGAGACGCTGACCACCGTCGGCGAAAATGCCAGCGCCATTGCCGCAGGCTCCCGCGAACTCGGCGATTCGGCGGAATCCTTCTCAAGGCGCACGGAGCAGCAGGCCGCTTCAGTGGAAGAAACCGCCGCCGCGCTGGAAGAGATCACCACGACGGTCGCCGATTCCAGCCAGCGTGCCGAGGAGGCCGGACGTCTCGTTGCCGAAACCAAGCGCGGCGCCGAGCAATCCGGCACGGTGGTTCGCAGCGCCGTCGCCGCCATGGACCAGATCGAGAAGTCCTCGCGCGAGATCACCAACATCATCGGCGTCATCGACGACATCGCCTTCCAAACCAATCTTCTGGCCTTGAACGCCGGCGTCGAGGCGGCCCGTGCCGGCGAAGCAGGCAAGGGCTTCGCCGTGGTGGCGCAGGAAGTGCGGGAGCTTGCGCAGCGCTCGGCCAGCGCCGCCAAGGAAATCAAGGCGCTGATCACGGCGTCCAGCGAGCATGTGAAGAACGGCGTCGGCCTAGTCGGCCAGACGGGCAAGGCGCTGGAGCAGATCGTGACCCAGGTCGGCGATATCAACACCAACGTCGCCGCCATCGTGAAGGCGTCGAAGGAACAGACGATCGGCCTCAGGGAAATCAATGCCGCAATCAATTCGCTGGACCAGACCACCCAGCAGAACGCGGCCATGGTCGAGGAGAGCACCGCTGCAAGCCTCAGGCTTGCCAACGAGGCGGATGCGCTGCATACGCTGCTCGCACAGTTTCGCCTGGCGGACTCGATGATCCGCGATATGGTGATGCGCCGCGCGGCATAGAGGTCCATCCCCATGCGACAGGAAGCCGTCCGGAAACCGCGGCGGCTTCTACCTTTTCCGCAAGCGCGATAGGCGCAGGACGCACAAGCACTTTCGGGTAAGCCAATCCGGACGAGAATGACTGTGCACGAACATTGGCAACGCACCGAAAAGCCCTGCCGGCCTCGATCCTAAGCCGGCTTAATTTCCTCGGCGGGCGCCGGCTTGTGAATGAGCGGGGCGGCCTCCAGCACCAACGGGCTCAACCCGCTGTCTCCGTGCTCGATGATGGCAAACAACTGACGCCGCATGCGCGGCTCCCAGAATTTGTTGATATGCGTCGCAACGCCCTCCACGGCTTCATCCGCCGGCTGCGTCCTGAAGAAGGTGGCGATCTGGTTCGCCATATAGACGAGCTTGGCTTCGGCCTTGCCGTGCGGTGTTTCGTCAGGCGACATCGGCGACGCTCCCCGGAATGATACGATGCGGATGGGTGAAAATCTCGAAGTCGTCGCCGCGCACCAGCGCCACCAGCGTCATGCCGGCTTCTTCGGCCGTGCGGATGGCAAGCGCCGTCGGCGCGGAGATGGCGACCAGCACCGAGCTGCCCAATATCGCCGCCTTCTGCACCATCTCGACCGATAGGCGGCTGGTGACGGCGACCACGCCCTCGGCTCCCTTGCGACCGGAGCCGATGACGGCGCCGCAGAGCTTGTCGAGCGCGTTGTGCCGGCCGACATCCTCGCGCACCACAAGCAACCCTTCGGACGGAATATAGAATCCCGCGCCATGAACGGCGCGCGTCTCGCGATGCAACGGCTGGGCGTCGTTCAGGAGGCCAATCGCGCCGACGATATCCTTTTGCGTCAGCTTCAAGGCGACCTGAGAGACGTCAGGCACCTTGCGCACCGCTTGCTCGATGGATTCGATACCGCAGAGCCCGCAGCCGACCGGACCCGCCATGTGGCGGCGGCGCAGCCGCAGGGCGTCGGCCGCATCGTCGACGAGAATGATCTGCACATCGATCCCCTGCTCGTCCTCCATCGGCTCGATCGCGGCGATCTGATCGGCATCGGTGATGATGCCCTCGGTCAGGCTGAAGCCGACGGCAAAATCCTCGATGTCGGCCGGAGTTCCCATCATGACCGCATGCGACGTGCCGCCATAGGAAAAGGCGATCGGCACCTCTTCCGGGACGATGCGTGAACCAGAGCGCACCAGGCCGTTACGGCGCGCAGTCTCGGCAACGGTGGTCGTGGGGGTGAACCTGGTCATTGTCCGAACTCCCCTTCTCCCCGCCGGGGAGAAGGTGGCGCGAAGCATCGGATGAGGGGGGCAAGGCGCGGCAGTTCCGCGCGTCCGGAGCGCAGGCGAAGAATATTACCTTTTGCGGGAAAATACCCCATCATCCGCCCTTCGGGCACCTTCTCCCCGAGGGGAGGAGAAAATCCACCCAGCTTCACTCCGCGGCCTCCATCTTCCCGAGTATCCGGCGAGACTGCCGCGCCTGCTCATCGTAGTCGACCTGCCACTGCGACGGGCCGTTCGATGGGGAGACCTGTACCGCCGTCACCTTGTATTCCGGGCAGTTCGTCGCCCAGTCGGTATAGTCCGTCGTGATGACGTTTGCCTGTGTGTCCGGGTGATGGAAGGTCGTGTAGACGACGCCGGGAGCGACGCGGTCGGTAATCAGCGCCCGGAGCGTCGTGTCGCCGGAGCGGCTGCTGAGCCTGACCCAATCGCCCTCACGGATGCCGCGCTGCTCCGCGTCGTGCGGATGGATTTCCAGGCGATCCTCCGCATGCCAGACGACATTCTCCGTCCGCCGCGTCTGGGCGCCGACATTGTACTGGCTGAGAATGCGCCCGGTGGTGAGCAGCAGCGGGAAGCGCGGGCCGGTGCGTTCGTCGGTCGGGACATATTCCGTGCGGATGAACTTGCCCTTGCCGCGTACGAAGCCGTCGACATGCATGATCGGCGAGCCGAGCGGCGTCTTTTCGTTGCAGGGCCACTGCACCGAGCCCATCTTTTCCAGATAGTCGTAGGACACCAGGGCGAAGCTCGGCGTCGTCGCGGCGATCTCGTCCATGATCTCGGACGGATGCGTGTAGTGCCAGTCAAGCCCCATGGCCTGAGCCATCTTCTGCGTCACCTCCCAATCGGCATAGCCGTTGCGCGGGGTCATGACCCTGCGCACGCGGTTGATGCGGCGCTCGGCATTGGTGAAGGTGCCGTCCTTTTCGAGGAAGGTCGAACCGGGCAGGAAGACATGCGCGTAGTTGGCCGTTTCGTTCAGGAAGAGATCGTGGACGACGACGCATTCCATCGCGGCAAGGCCGGCGGCGACATGCTTGGTATCCGGATCGGACTGAAGAATATCCTCGCCCTGGATGTAGATGCCCTTGAACGAGCCTTTGACGGCGGCATCGAGCATGTTGGTGATGCGCAGGCCGGGCTCGTTGTTGAGCTTCACGCCCCAGAGTTTTTCGAAGATATCCCGGGTAGCATCGTCGGAGATGTGACGATAGCCCGGCAGCTCGTGCGGGAAGGAACCCATGTCGCAGGAGCCCTGCACATTGTTCTGGCCGCGCAGCGGGTTCACGCCGACGCCAGGACGGCCGATATTGCCCGTCACCATGGCGAGGTTGGCGATCGCCATGACGGTGGTGGAGCCCTGGCTGTGCTCGGTGACACCGAGTCCGTAATAGATGGCGCCATTGCCGCCCTTGGCATAGAGGCGGGCCGCGCCACGCACGAGATCGGCGGGAACGCCGGTATATTTTTCCGTTTCCTCCGGGCTGTGCTGCGGCTCGGAAACGAAGGCTGCCCAATCCTCGAACTCGGACCAGTCGCAGCGCTCGCGGATGAATGTCTCGTCGAACAGGCCCTCGGTGACGATGACATGGGCCAGCGCCGTCAGCATGGCGACATTGGTGCCGGGCTTCAGCGGCAGATGGTAGCTTGCCTCGACATGCGGCGTGCGCACCAGATCGATGCGGCGTGGATCGATGACGATGAGCTTGGCGCCCTGGCGCAGCCGCTTCTTCAGGCGCGAGCCGAACACCGGATGGCCGTCCGTCGGGTTGGCGCCGATGACGACGACCACATCCGACTGCTCGACGCTGTCGAAGTTCTGCGTGCCGGCCGACGTGCCGAAAGCCTGGCCAAGGCCGTAGCCGGTCGGCGAATGGCAGACGCGGGCGCAGGTGTCGACATTGTTGTTGCCGAAGCCGGCGCGCACCAGCTTCTGCACCAGGAAGGTCTCCTCATTGGTGCAGCGCGAGGACGTGATGCCGCCGATGGAATCGCGGCCATACTGATATTGCAGCCGCTTGAACTCGGTGGCGATATGCGCAAAGGCCTCGTCCCAGGTCACTTCGCGCCAGGGATCTGTCACCTTCTCGCGCACCATCGGGTTGAGGATGCGGTCCTTGTGGGTCGAATAGCCATAGGCGAAGCGACCCTTGACGCAGGAATGGCCGCGATTGGCCTGACCGTCCTTCCAGGGCACCATGCGCACCAGCTCTTCGCCACGCATCTCCGCCTTGAATGAGCAGCCGACGCCGCAATAGGCGCAGGTGGTGACGACGGAATGTTCCGGCTGGCCGATCGAGATCACCGACTTCTCGGTCAGCGTCGCCGTCGGGCAGGCCTGCACGCAGGCGCCGCAGGAAACGCACTCGCTGTCGATGAAGTTCTCGTGCATGCCGGGTGAAACGCGCGAGCCGAAGCCGCGACCCTCGATGGTTAGCGCGAAGGTGCCCTGCACCTCTTCGCAGGCGCGAACGCAGCGCGAGCAGACGATGCACTTCGAAGGATCATAGGTGAAATAGGGGTTCGACTCGTCCTTCGGCATCCATTTCAGATTGATGTCGCCGTTGTTGCGCGCCTTGACGTGGTTGTCGCCCTCGTAGCCATAGCGCACGTCGCGCAGGCCGACGGCGCCGGCCATATCCTGCAGCTCGCAATCGCCATTGGCGGCGCAGGTCAGACAGTCGAGCGGGTGGTCGGAGATATAGAGCTCCATCACGCCGCGGCGGATGTCCTTCAGCCGGCCGGTCTGCGTGTGGACGACGATGCCGGGCGCGACGGGCGTGGTGCACGAGGCCGGCGTGCCGTTGCGGCCTTCGATCTCGACGAGACAGAGGCGGCAGGAACCGAAGGCATCGACCATGTCGGTGGCGCAGAGCTTCGGCACCTGAATGCCGGCTTCCATGGAAGCGCGCATGATCGACGTGCCCTCGGGCACCGTGATCTGCTGCCCGTCGATGGTCAGCGTCACCATGGTTTCGGAGGTGGAGGCCGGCGTGCCGTAATCGGTTTCTGGAACGAGGGACATGGATCTTACTCCGCCGCTTCAATCAAGGGAGCCGGAGAAAAGTCCTCCGGGAAATGGGTCATCGCGCTCATCACGGGATAGGGCGTGAAGCCGCCAAGCGCGCAGAGCGAACCGAACTTCATCGTGTTGCAGAGATCGGCGAGCAGAACCCGGTTCTTCTCGGGCTCGATCCCTTGTGCGATCTTGTCGGCCGTCTCGACGCCGCGTGTCGAGCCGATGCGGCAGGGCGTGCACTTGCCGCAGCTTTCGACCGCGCAGAACTCCATGGCGAAGCGTGCCTGCTTCAGCATGTCGGCAGTATCGTCGAACACGACGATACCGGCATGGCCGATCAGGCCGTCCTTCGCCGCGAAGGCCTCATAATCAAATGGCGTATCGAACAGCGCGCGCGGGAAATAGGCCCCGAGCGGCCCACCCACCTGCACCGCCTTGATCGGCCGCCCCGTCGCCGTTCCGCCGCCGATCCTGTCGACGATATCGCCGAGCGAAAGGCCGAAGGCCGTCTCGTAGAGACCGCCATGCTTGACGTTGCCGGCAATCTGCAGCGGGATCGTGCCGCGCGACCGGCCCATGCCGAAATCGCGATAAAACGATGCGCCCTTGTCCATGATGACGGGGACGGAAGCGAGCGAAATCACGTTGTTGATGACGGTCGGACAGTTGAACAGGCCCTTGTACGCCGGCAGCGGCGGCTTGGCGCGCACGATGCCGCGCTTGCCCTCGAGGCTGTTGAGCAGCGCCGTTTCCTCGCCGCAGACATAGGCGCCGGCGCCGGTGCGGATTTCCATGTCGAACGCCTTGCCGGAACCGAGCACCGAAGCGCCGAGAATGCCGGCCTTGCGCGCGATTTCGACCGCTGCGGTCATCGCGGCGATCGCATGCGGATATTCCGAGCGCGTATAGACGAAGCCCTTGGTCGCGCCGGTCGCAAGGCCCGCGATCGCCATGCCCTCGATCAGCACGAAGGGGTCGCCCTCCATGATCATCCGGTCGGCGAACGTACCGCTGTCGCCTTCATCGGCGTTGCAGACGATATATTTGCGTGTCCCCGGCGCATCGAGCACCGTCTTCCACTTGATGCCGGTCGGAAAGCCGGCGCCACCACGGCCGCGCAGGCCCGAATCCGTGACTTCCTTGACGATATCGCCCGATACCATGCCGATGGCGCGGCGCAGCCCCTTGAGGCCGCCATGCGCTTCGTAATCCTGCAATGAAAGCGGATCGGTGATGCCGCAGCGGGCAAAGGTCAGGCGGGTCTGTTCCTTGAGGAATGGGAGGCTTTCGACCTCCCCAAGACAGAGCGGATGCGCGCCGCCTTGGGCGAGCCCGGCATCGAAGAGTGCCGCTACATCCTTGGCCTTCACCGGCCCGTAACCGATGCGCTTGCCGTCGATCTCGACTTCGACCAGCGGCTCGAGCCAGAACATGCCGCGCGAGCCGTTGCGCACGATACGCGCGTCCAGTTCGCGCCTGGCAATTTCCTGCGCGACGGCTTTCGCCACCTTCTCCGCGCCGAGCGAAAGGGCGGCGGCATCGCGGGGGATATAGATGATTACCGTCATTGGCGCGCCTCCTTCACCAGGTCGTCGGCGCTTTCGTCATTGAGCCTGCCGTGCAGTTCGCCGTCCAGCATCGCTGCCGGAGCGCAGGCACAAAGCCCGAGGCAGTAGACCGGCTCCAGCGTCACGCTGCCATCGAGCGTCGTCTGATGGAAATCGATGCCGAGCAGCCGCTTGATGCGCTCCGCCAGCGCATCGCCGCCCATCGACTGACAGGCTTCGGCACGACAGAGCTTCAGAACATGGCGGCCGGCGGGGTGATCGCGATAGTCGTGATAGAAGGTCATGACGCCGTGCACTTCGGCGCGAGAAAGATTGAGGGCCTTGGCGATCAGCGGCAGCGCATCCTGCGGCACATAGCCGAATTCCTCCTGAATCCCGTGAAGGATCGGCAAAAGCGGCCCCTCCATCGATTTCATGCTGTCGATGATGGTGCCGGCACGGCCAGCGATATCGCCCGCGCTCTGATTCAAATTCATCCATAGCCTCCCGCGCATAATTCCGAACATCGAAGGCAAATCTTCGGAAAAGGCTTATGCGGCATTTCCTCCACGGCGCGCGATCGACACGCCTTGATTAAAGGTCGCAGGGAGACGGCCGGGGATCAATAAGGCAGTCTCGTTGCTCGATAGAAAATTTCTATCAACTTTTGGCGCCTTCCGCCAGCAACCTTGCCTCATGCAACAGGGCGGAGACAAGCGGCGTGAAAGGTTCGCGATGCGTAGCGACCAGGCCGACGAGATGTTCTGCATGGGGCTGCGTGATCGGGATCTTGTGAATATCGGCCGGAAAACCGAAGGAATCGGCAATATTCTTCGGCATGATGCTGGCCCAGCGACCGGTCTGCACATGCGAGAACAGTACGATCATCGAGTTGGATTCGAGCGTCGGCTTGGCCGTGACGCCAGCTTCGGCAAGATGCCGGTTGATGATACGGCGGTTCTGCATGTCGGCGGTCAATAGACAAAGCCGAAGATCGCCGACTTCCTTCCAGGTCACGGTTTCACGCTCGGCGAACGGACTGCCGGCTGCGGTGATCAGGTGATAGCGCTCGGCATAGAGCGGCACGCTGGTAACGCGGCCGAGCGGCTCGTTTTCCAGATAGGTGATGCCGGCATCGATCTCCAGATTTTCGAGCAGGCTCAGAACCTGCAGCGAATTGCGCGACAGAATCGAGAAGGTGACATCCGGGTGCCTTTCCTGGAAAGGCGTGGTGATTTTCTGCACCATGGCAAGCGCCGTCGGAATGGCCGCGATCCGGATATGGCCGGCAAGACCCTTGCGTGCCGCGCGCATCTCCTCGCGCATCGTGCGGCTGTCTCCGACGATGCGGCGCGCCCATTCCAGCACGCGCTGCCCCTCGGGCGTCAGGCCCTGAAAGCGCGAACCACGGCTGACGAGCATCACGCCGAGCTGATCCTCCAGCTGCCGGATAGCCGCAGACAAGGTCGGCTGCGTCACGCCGCATTCCTCGGCGGCGCGGCCGAAATGCTTCTGATTCGCCAGCGCGATGAAGAACTCCAGCTTTTCGATCATCCCACTCTCCCGCAACGAAGAGTTAGACCGCCAGCCCCGCAAGCGCAACACGCAAGGCCGGTTCAAACCTCAACGCTCGCCCTGGCAGAAGGCCTTTTGCAGCGAATCGACGACGGCGCAGAGCTCCGAGCGAGCGACGGCATAGTGGATGAGCCGGCCTTCGCGGCGCGTGTCGACCAGCTTGTCCAGGCGAAGACGGGCCAGATGCTGCGAAACGACGGCTTGCGGCAGGTTGAGAAGCGCCTCGAGCTCCATCACCGTCTTCTCGCGCCTGGCCAGCGTGAACAGGATCGCCAGGCGGGTCTCATGGGAGAGTGCCTTCAGCAGCGCGCTCGCCTTTCGCGCCCTTCCCGTCATTTCCTCGATATCGGGTTCTTCAGCACCGCCCTGCGGTGGAGACGACGACATATCACAGCCTCTAGTGAGAACTCACCTGGACGTAGACTTATAATATTATCAAAGCGCAAGCCGATTGAAAAAAGACATAGGAAACCAAAAAAGGTCCGCTTTATCAGCAGATAAGCTGACCGCCGTTGATCTCGACCACCTGGCCGGTAATGTAGCCGGAGAGCGTCGGCGCCGCGAGGAAGAGATAGGCGGGAGCGCAATCTTCCGGCGTGCCGAGCCGTTGAAGCGGAATCGATTTGCGCGTCTGCTCCAGCTTCTCCCTGGACGAATAACGCTCATGGAAATCGGTCGATATCGTCCCCGGCGAAACGCAGTTCACCCGGATGCCGTCCGGCGCCAGTTCCCGCGCCAACGCCTTCGAGTAGGTCGAGACGAAAGCTTTCGAGGCGGAATAGATCGCCGAGCCGGGGCTGCCGCCGGTGAGCGCGGAAATCGAAACCGTGTTGACGACCGCAGCCTGCCCCGCCGCCCGCAGCAGCGGCAACAGTCCTCTCGTCACTTCCATGACGGACGTCTGGTTGAGATGGACGATTCTTTCATATTGCTCGTCCGTCAGCTCGCCCGCGGGAAATCGCCCGACCATCGTGCCGGCATTGTTGACCAGCACGTCGATACGGTCGAAGCGTTCGCCCGCGGCGCTGACGAAATCCCGCGTGCCGTTGCCGGCCGCGAAATCGCCGGCGATCAGAAAGGCGCGGCGGGCGGCTTCCGCTTCCATCAGGAAATCGGGCAGTTCGCGGTCGGCATCGCGCCCGACATGGACGAGGACATGGGCGCCGCAATCGAGAAACTGCCGCGCGACCTCCAGACCTATGCCGCGACCGGCGCCGGTGATGGCGACATTGCGATTTTCGAATAGCTTCGGATGAAACACCAGGACCTCCTCAACCGCACAATTCGCGCGCCGGTAATTGCGGAATTTTCACTTTATCATATGATACCGAAAAAACGAAAGAAAGGGAGCGAAAGCCATGTTCCTGTCCGGACGCCAGACCGAAATCCTCGAAATCGCCAAGGCGGAGGGACGTGTGCTGGTGGAGGAGCTGGCGTCGCGTTTTTCGGTCACACCGCAAACCATCCGCAAGGATCTCAACGACCTCTGCGACGGTCGCGTTCTGTCGCGCGTCCATGGCGGCGCGATCTTTCCAGGCGGAACCGAGAATGTGAAATACGAGGCCAGGCGGTCGATCGCCGCCTCCGAAAAGCAGGCGATCGGCCGGGCCGCCGCCAGCATGATCCCCAACAACAGCTCGCTTTTCATCAATATCGGCACGACGACGGAAGCGGTCGGCGAGGCGCTTCTCGGCCATCACGAGCTGATGGTCATCACCAACAATATCAACGTTGCCAACAAGTTGCGCATTTTCCCATCCATCGAAGTGGTCATTTCCGGCGGTGTCGTGCGCGGCTCGGATGGCGGTATCGTCGGTGAGGCGGCCGTCGATTTCATCAAGCAGTTCAAGGTCGACTACGCCGTCATCGGCGCCTCCGCCATCGATGCCGATGGTGCGCTTCTGGATTTCGATTTTCGCGAAGTGAAAGTGGCGCAGGCCATCATCGCCAACGCCCGGCACGTCATTCTCGTCGCCGACAGCACCAAGTTCGAACGAACAGCCCCGGTTCGCATCGGCCATCTGTCGCAAGTCCATACCTTCGTTACCGACGAATGCATGATCGAATCCGTCCGCTCCATCGCCGCGGAACATGACGTCCGTCTCGTCGAAACCTCTCGCCGTCAGACCTGAGCGGCACGCGCTCCGTCGAGAAACGTTCGTTTGACATTCGTATATGTTTCATTTTAGATGATTTAGTTTCGATTTTCCATCTTCTTGGGATGACGAACCTTTGCGAGGGGCGGGTGAGCGACCAGATCTATGACATCTTCGTTATCGGCGGCGGCATCAACGGTTGCGGCATTGCCCGCGATGCCACCGGGCGCGGTTACAAGGTCGCGCTCGCCGAGATGAACGACTTTGCCTCCGGCACCTCCTCGGGCGCCACCAAGCTCATCCATGGCGGCCTGCGCTATCTCGAACATTACGAATTCCGCCTGGTGCGCGAATCGCTGATGGAGCGCGAAGTGCTCTGGGCGATGGCCCCGCACATCATCTGGCCGATGCGCTTCGTCCTGCCCTATCACAAGGGCGGCATCCGCCCGGCCTGGCTGATCCGCCTCGGCCTTTTCCTCTACGATCATCTCGGCGGCCGGAAGCTGCTGCCGCCGACGGCGACGCTCGACATGAAGAAGGACCCCGCGGGCAAGCCGCTGAAGGCGCTCTTCACCAAGGCTTTCGAATATTCCGACGGCTGGGTGGACGATGCCCGCATGGTCGTGCTGAATGCGCGCGACGCCGCCGACCGCGGCGCGACGATCATGCCGCGGACAAAGGTGATTTCCGCCCGCCGCGAGGGCGGCCTGTGGGTCATCGAAACCGAAAATACGCTGAGCGGCGAGAAGCGGCAATTCCTCGCGCGCATGCTGGTCAACGCCGCCGGTCCCTGGGTCGACCATGTGCTGTCCGATGCCCTCGGCAAGCATCAGGTCCACAATGTCCGTCTCGTCCAGGGCAGCCACATCGTCGTCCGCAAGAAATTCGACGACCCGCGCGCCTATTTCTTCCAGAACCCGGACAACCGCATCATCTTCGCCATTCCCTACGAGCAGGATTTCACGCTGATCGGCACCACGGATCGCGACTACAAGGACGATCCGAAGGACGTGAAGATCACCGAGGATGAAACCCTGTATCTGTGCAACGCCGCAAGCGAGTACTTCAAGGAGCCGGTGCGGCCCGAGGATATCGTCTGGACCTACTCCGCCGTCCGCCCGCTCTACGACGACGGGGCTTCCAAGGCTCAGGAAGCAACGCGCGACTACGTGCTGAAGGTCGAAGGGGAAGAGGGCCAGGCGCCGCTGCTCAATGTCTTCGGCGGCAAGCTCACCACCTATCGCCGCCTGGGCGAACATGCGCTGGAAAAGATCGGCGAAGCCATCGGCGTGAAGGGTGCCCCTTGGACGGCCAAGAGCTCGCTGCCCGGCGGCGACTTTCCGGTGCGCGGCTATGACGCCGAGGTTTCCAAGCTGAAATCGCGCTATCCTTTCCTGGCCGATCAGCACGCCCGCCGCCTTATCCGCAGGTATGGAACGCGAGCCGCCAAGATTCTCGCCGATGCGAAGACGATCGCCGATCTCGGCCGCTGTTTCGGCAGCGATCTCTACGAGGCGGAAGTGCGCTATCTGATGGAGCAGGAATGGGCCTACGATGCCGCCGACATCCTGTGGCGCCGCTCCAAGAAGGGCCTTTACCTCTCGAAGGAAGAGGCCGCAGCCCTTCAAGATTACATGGCCGACAGCCGCGTCCATGCCTGAGCCTTCGGCTCATGCTCATTCTTCGGGATCGAGCAATCGCGGCCCCGCGCCTTCCTCGGAAAGCCGGTCCCAGGGATTTCTCAAGGGGCAATTGCCAAGCGACAGGCAACCGCAGCCGATGCAGCTGTCCAGCTGATCGCGAAGGCCCTGCAGGCGCTCGATCCTGGCGTCGAGATCGCTCTTCCACAATTCCGAGAGCCCCTTCCAGTCGGCCGCTGTCGGCGTGCGCCCTTGCGGCAAGGCTTCCAATGCCGCCTGAACCTCGGCGAGCGGAATGCCGACCCTCTGCGCGACCTTGATGACGGCAACCCGCCGCAGCACTTCGCGGGGATAACGCCGCTGATTGCCGCGACTGCGGTGGCTCTCGATCAGGCCCTTCGTCTCATAGAAATGCAGCGCCGATACGGCTACCCCGCTGCGAGCCGCCACCTCGCCGACCGTCAGCAGCCGGGAAATTTGAGCAGGACCGATTTTTCCCATATTCGCTATTGACCTCAACCTTGCTTGAGGTTTTATAACCTCAGCTCCGAAGCGCGTAAAGGCAGGAGCACGACATGACTGATTCAACCCGGCTGGCAATCATCTATGGCAGCACGCGCCCGGGCCGCCTCTGCGACAAGGTGGTCAGCTGGGTCGCCCGGGAACTGGCGTATTATCCCCTCATCGACATCGATCCGATCGACCCCCTCGAATTCGACCTGCCGTTTCAGCATGATCGAGAGCACGCCGGTGTCGCCGCACTTTCAGAGCGACTTTCGAACGCCGACGCCTTCATCGTCGTCACGCCGGAATACAATCACAGCTTCACGGCCTCGCTGAAATTCCTGCTCGATCTGGTCTACGAGCCGTGGCACGGCAAGCCGGTCGCCTTCGTCTCCTACGGCGGCATCTCCGGCGGCCTGCGTGCCGTCGAACAATTGCGCCTCGTCTTTGCGGAGCTGCATGCCGTGACCGTGCGCGACACGGTGAGCTTCGCCAATCCCTGGGGCCGGTTTGCCGAGGACGGCTCGCTCGACAATCCGATCGATGCCCGCCAATCGCTGGTCCGCATGATCGCGCGGCTGCAATGGTGGAGCAATGCGTTGAAGCCGGCGCGCGCCGTGCGCCCCTATCGCTCCGTCGCCGCCTGATTCGCCTCCGACAACAATCGAATCCGGTCTTTCGTTTCTGGCAGGTGCGAAAGACCGGCTTGACGCCCGGACCCGTGATGCCGGGTCCGGGCGTTTGCTTCACCCCCATTAAATCCGCCCTGCCGGATCGCCGCGCTTGCCGAAGCCGCTTCGATGACCTAACCCGATAGGGAAGCAGTTTCGACGGTGCGGAAATGGAGAGCGAGAAACGTCTGGGAGGAGCGGATTTCATGCGCGCCGCCGCATGCCTGATGGTGCTTGTTCACCATCTCGTGCTCCGGATGAATTTCAACAGGATCCCTCCAGCTCTTGAGCCAACCTTCATACTGGCGCGCTTCGGCAATCACGGCGTCTCGGTTTTCTTCGTGCTCAGCGGCTTTCTTCTTGCGCGCCCGTTCTGGCTGGCGCTGGATAGAGACCAGCCATTGCCGTCGCTGAAGATCTACGCCATGCGCCGTGCCGCGCGTATCCTGCCGGGCTTCTGGTTTGCCCTGACGGCCGGCTTCCTGATCAGCTTCACGATCTATGGATTTCCGCTCGATGGCGAGCTGGTCGGCCGCTACATCGCAGGCTTCTTCCTGACGAGCCAATGGCATTGGCGGACCTTTTTCCCGGTGCAGGGCGACGGCCCGCTGTGGTCGATCCCTTTCGAGACGACCTGCTATGTTCTTTTGCCGATCGGCTTTTTGCTGCTGTTTCATCCGACATTGAGGTCGCGCTCCGCCCTCGTCAGCCGCCTGCTCTGGATCGGCATCATCGCGGTCGCGCTTGTCGGCCATTGGCTCGTCGTCACCTACCTGCCCACGGACAGCGTCGGGCGGGGATGGCAATATGGCTTCCAGGGCGGCGCCAAGGAATGGATGCCGCGCTACAACCCCATCGGCTTCTTCGCGATCTTCGCAATCGGCGCGCTGGCGGCCGGAATGCAGGCCGTCATCCCCGCTCGCCGGTCGGCAATCCATGACATCATCGGCGCGCTCGCGATCGTCATGGGCGCGTGGCAGCTGCCGCAATCCATCGGTGGCCCGGGAGAAGGCTATGCCTGGCTCGGCATTCCCTATCAATTCCCGCTGCTGCCCCTCGCAGTCGCCATCGCGCTATGCACGCTGCCGCAATCGCTGCTGCTGGCAAAGCTGCTGGACAATCGCGTCAGCCGCTACGTCGCCACCGTCTCCTTCGGCGTCTATATCTGGCAGGATATCGTGCTGACACTGATGCAGCAGCTCTTTCCGTGGACCTTCGGCACCGGCTCGGATGACGTGTTGGGCGGCTGGGTCGCGTCAAGCCTCGTCGCGACCGCCATCATCTTCGCCATCGGCACGCTGAGCCATGTCCTGCTGGAACGGCCTGTCATTCAGTGGGCGCGGACGCGGGAAAGCATGGCCACACGGCCTCTCACTGTGTGACATAGCCCCATCGCATACGTGGTACGTCAGCGCTGCGTATCCCCTTCTCCCCGCTGGGGAGAAGGTACTTGCGGCACTTAAATACGCGTCGCCCTCAGGCGCTCTTCATCGAGAACGATGCCGAGGCCCGGCGCGACGCCGAGTTCCAGCCAGCCGGCATCGTGCTTGAGCGGCGACGCCATCGGATAATCGCGGCGCGCCTCGCTCCACTCCGGATTATCGTAAGGATATTCGAGCCAGGCGGCATCGCCGACCCCAGCGGTCAGATGCGCGTTGGCCAGCACGCCGATGCCGTTCGTCCAGGAATGCGGCGTGAACTGCACGCCGGCTTCGCGAGCCTGATAGACCAGACGCCGGCAGCCGGTGATGCCGCCGACCAGCGCGACGTCGGGCTGGACGACATCGAAGGCGCGTTCCTCGATGATATCGCGGAACTCGTAGAGTTCGCGCGTCATCTCGCCGCCGGCGATCCGCACCGACGTTGCCTGCCTCAACTCCTTCATACCCTTGCGGTCGGAGCGGTATAGCGGTTCTTCCATCCAGTAGACGCCGAGCCGTTCCAGCTCCTTGGCAACGGCCAGCGCATCCTTGAAGGTCCAGGGCAAGGTCGTGTCCCAGGGCATGCGCCAACCCTGATTGCAGTCGACCATCAACTCCAGCCGATCGCCGACGCGGGCGCGGATCGCTTCCAGCGCCTTGATATCCTCGCGCCAGCCGCCGCGACCGCCCGAAGACGAGGAAAAGCGCACTTTCATGGCCGGAAAACCTTCGTCGATATAGCGCTCGGCCTGATCGGCCATGGCGGACGGCTCGCGCAGCACGCCGGAGGAGGCATAGAGCCGCACGCGGCTGGCGCGACCGCCGAGCATCCGCCAGACCGGCTCGCCGGTGATCTTGCCGGAAAGATCCCACAGCGCCAGGTCCATCGGCCAGCAGCGGCCATAGTGGAAGTTGATATGCGACAGGACCTCATAGTGCCGTTCGACATGCCGCGGGTCCTGCCCGATGAACAGATCCTCGTGCCCCTCGAAACCCTTCATCAGGTCGCCGGAGCCTATGCCTTCGCGGCCCTCGTCATCTCGGACACGCACGATGGTCGCATCGAAATGCCGGCGCGGACGGCCATCCCAGCTCGCCTTGAACGCCGGGTCGAGCGGCAGGCGGTGATGGGTGATTTCGATGGAAACGATCTTGCTCATTGTGGCTCCCCTTTATCCTCCGATCATGATCCCGATAAGCGTCGCAGCCTGGAGCGGGATCATGCAATTCCGATTTCTCAGCCGAACTGCTGCCAGATCGTCTTGTAATCGCAGTATTTGTCGATCGCGTGCACCGAGCGATCGCGGCCGAAGCCGGATTGCTTGAAGCCGCCGAACGGCGTGGCGAAGTTCGACATGTCGTAGGTGTTGATCCACACCGTACCCGCATGGATCTCTTCGGAAAAGCGGTGCGCACGATCCATGTCCCTGGTGAAGACGGCGCCCGCAAGCCCGTAGATCGTGTCGTTGGCAATCCTCAGCGCCTCCTCCTCGGTATCGAAGGGAATGGCGGCCAGCACCGGCCCGAAGATTTCCTGCCGTGCCAGGCTCATGTCGTTGGTCATGTCGATGAAGACGCCCGGCGAGACATAATAGCCGCCGGTCTCGCTCAGGACGCGCTCGGCGCCAAAGGCACGGCGCGCACCTTCCTTCTCGCCGGCGGCGATCATCGCCAGCACCTTGTTCATGTGTTCTTCCTCGATCAGCGCACCAATCTGCGCCGAAGGATCGAGCGGATGCTTGAGCGCGATGTCAGAGCGGGTGACTGCCTCGATCTTCTCGATCAGCTTGTCCTGCACCGATCGCTGCACGATCAGCCGCGTCGAGGCGTGGCAGGTCTCGCCGGAATTGTAGAAGCAGCCCCAGGCTGCGGCGACGGCGGCGGCATCGAGATCGGCGTCTTCGAACACGACCAGCGGCGACTTGCCGCCAAGCTCCAGCGCCACGCGCTTGACGTTCGATTGCGCCGCATAACCCATGATCAGCTTGCCGACTTCGGTCGAGCCGGTGAAGGCGATCATGTCGACATCCATGTGCAACGCCAGCGGCTTGCCGGTTTCCTCGCCATAACCCGTGACCACATTGAGGACGCCCGCCGGCAGACCGGCCTCGGCGGCGAGTTCGGCAAGGCGGATCGCCGACAGCGAGGATTGCTCGGCCGGCTTCAGCACCACGGAATTGCCGGCGGCGATTGCCGGTCCGAGCTTCCACGCGTCGATAATCATCGGATAGTTCCACGGCGTGATCGCACCGACGACGCCGAGCGGCACTTTACGGACCAATGCGCGGGCATTCGGGCCGGTCGGCGCAATCTCGTCATACATCTTGTCGATCATCTCGCCGTAGAACTGGATGCCGTCGGCGCAGAGGCGCACATCGACACCGAGCGACGCCATGACCGGCTTGCCGACGTCGATCGTCTCCAGCATGGCCAGTTCCTCGCCGTGGGCGCGAATGAGCTCGGCCCATTTCAGCATGATCCTCTTCTTTTCCAGCGGCTCCTTCTTGCGCCACACGCCGCTTTCGAAGGCGGCGCGGGCCGAGGCGACGGCAGCATCGATATCGGCGGCATTGCCGCGCGCCAGCTCAGCGCCGGGCTTGCCATCCATCGGGCGGATGCGGGTGAAGCTCTCGCCGGAGGAAGCGGCACGATGGGCACCGTTTATGAAGTGGCGCCCCTCAGGCTTGAGGTTGGAGAGAACGCCTTCCCAATAGTCGCGCGTGTATTCCTTGGTCATCTCAGATTCCTTTCGGCAGCGCCATGACGGCGGCGGCAAAGCGGTCGATATCGGCATCCGTCACGTCGCGGATCGTCGAGCGCCGCATGGGCTGGTTTTCTGTGGCACGCATCTCGCGGGCGAGATCGGCCGCATCGAACGGCTTGAAGGCTGCCGTTAGTGACCGCACGATGCCGCAGCGATCCATCCACTCCGACACGAATGCTGGCAATTCAGCGGCGCTACCGACACCGCATGCCTTGGCCGCTGCATTCAGCTCGGCGGTATCCGCTTCGACGAGCCATGGGAGCGTCGCCTCAAAACCGAGAGCCGTCGCAAGCCCATGGTGGACGGGACCAAGGCCTGCCATCGCATGGCTGACATTATGCGCAATCGCCGTGCCGCAATTGTCGATGGCGATGCCGCCGAAGCAGGAGCCGAGCAGCACGTCGCCGCGCGCGGCCATATCGTCGGGCTGCTTGACGGCGGTTTCCAGAGCGCCGGTGATCAACCGCAGCGCCTGATGCGCATAGAACTGCGCGCCGCGATGGGTGTTGCGATTGGTTGCCGCCTCGAAGGCATGGATGAAGGCATCGAGGCCGCACCACGCCGTCAGATTGGCGGGCAGGGTCTTCGTCAGCGCCGGATCGAGAATGACGAGATCGGCCTTCGTCTCCGGTCCCCAGATCCAGAGCTTCTTGCCCTCGGGGCCGGCAAAGATATTCGTGGCCGACGTCTCCGATCCCGTGCCGGCCGTGGTCGGGATCATGATCTTCTTCAGCGGATTCTTCGGCAGCGGGTTGGCGGCCAGCGCATAGTGCATCGGGTCCTCGCCCGACGCGATGCAGCAGGCGACGATCTTGCCGATATCGAGCGCCGAGCCGCCGCCGATGCCGATCACCATATCCGCGCCCTGCCCCGCCGCGATCGCGGCATGAAGATGCGCAAGCTTCGGCTCGCCGGTAAAATCGGAAAAGACCTGCGTCTTGACGCCCGCTTTGGCAAGCTCGGCACTGACCTTGGCAGCCAGGCCCGATTGCGCCAGGAAGGCGTCGATCACGAGCAGAACGGCGCCGACGCCATCGAAGGATTTGACCGCGGCGGGAAGGCCGGAGAGCGCACCCTCGCCGAAACGGATGTCAGGAATGGCGGAAATGGAAAAGGACACGAGGGGATCCCCTGTAAAGCGGCGATAGGACACCCACGATCCTGCATCACAATTTCAACTCTTCAAATCCGGGCAATTATCGGGAATATTGATGATCTGAAATCATGGAGAACCGATGCTGGAGAAAATACCGCTGGAGGCCTTCCGCGTGTTCGATGCGGCCGCACGCGCCATGAATTTTTCGCGTGCCGGCCGCGAGCTGAACATCACCCAGGCCGCCGTCAGCCGCCGCATCAAGGGGCTGGAGGATCACCTCGGCGCGACGCTCTTTACCCGGCGCGGCCGAAATCTCGCGCTGACGCCGGATGGCGAGCGGCTGTTCCAACGCGTGCGCGCTACGCTCGAATATCTGGAGGAAAGCCTGGAACCGTTTCGCGCCGGTACGGGTGAAATCATCTCGATTGCGGCAAGCGGCTCGATCTCACATCTCTGGCTCGGCCAGCGGCTCCGGGATTTCGGCAAGGAGAGCCCCGGCATCTCCGTGCGCCTGCTGACAACGGACGCGCATTCCGAGCTCGCCTCGGAGAACAACGATCTCATCATCATCTATTCCACCGGCGAGCATCCACGCTGGAGCCTGACACCGCTGATGAAAGAGGTATTGGTGCCCATCGCATCGCCGGATTACCTGGCGATCCGCGGCCTCGATCCGCGGGTATTGACGGCGGTCGATATCGCCGGTCTCGACCTCATCGACTACGAGCGCGCCAACGCCCACTGGATCAGCTTCCGCCAATGGTTCGGCCGCATCGGCGATCCCCTGAAAGGCAAGCCGCCGAGGCCACGCCTTTCCTTTTCGACCTACATCATGGCGGTGGAAGCGGCCTTGAGGGGCGAAGGCATCGCGCTCGGCAGCCTCGGCCTTATCGAAGAGTACCTGCAATCCGGCGCGCTCGTCACGGTCGGCACCGACCGCGTGGAAAGCGGCTTCGGATATTATCTCGGCGCGCCGCGCTTCCGTTCGCTGTCTCCGGAAGCAGCTCAGTTGCACCGGTTTCTGCTGGAGGGGCAACAGAGTTGATGAAGCTTCGGGAGGAATCCGCTTATCACGTCAAAGGGGCATCGCGTATGAGTTCGTTATCCCTTCTCCCCAGCGGGGAGAAGGTGCCGACAGGCGGATGAGGGGGGCCTGCCAAGAGTGGGAAAATTCATGAATTCAAATCGGTCGTCCCCCTCATCCGACCCTTCGAGTCACCTTCTCCCCGCTGGAGAGAAGGAACATGCACCGCCGACTTGCCTTGTATGCAACCGCCTCTGCTCGATCATGACGTATCGAACACTGACGGCCTCAGCCAAGATATGACACCACAAAGTCATGACCTCCACCA
>UBYA01000040.1 GCA_900469615.1 Hyphomicrobiales bacterium
CCTCTGTAGCGGCTATTTAGTAATGCGACAGTTGGGCCAGTTAGAGATGCGACAGTCTTGCCTCTCGATGCACTGGTCAAAGCCAACGTGCGCCGATCTCGGCGACTTGGAGGAGGCCCTTTCAAATCTCTTCGCCGCACGAGTGATTACCTACACTACGGTGCTCGCCGCCAACATGAGCGCGTTGCCGCTTATTGCATCAGGGCATCTTACCGGCGGTCCAAAACCCGTCATGGTGTTTGATCGCCTGGCGCACGCGACCCTTGCTTACCACAAGGGAACCATCGCGGAAGAAACACGGGTCGAAACAATCGCTCACAACGACCTTGAGGCTCTCGAGCGCCTGTGCCGCCACAACAAGGCCGTCGCCTATATCTGCGACGGCATCTATTCCATGGGCGGTAGTGCCCCGATCAGCGAACTGCGCCGTCTGCAAGAAACATACAATCTCTTTCTCTATATCGATGATGCTCACGGCATCTCGCTTTTCGGCAAGCACGGTGAAGGTTTTGCCAAATCCCAGATCGGTGAATTGGGTGACAGAACGATTATAGCGGCCTCGCTTGGCAAGGGCTTTGGGGCTTCCGGTGGGATGCTGATGCTAGGCACCGCCCATCAAGAAGTTCTGTTTCGCAGATTTGCCTTGGCTCACGCATTTTCGGCTTCGCTCAATACCGCCGCCGTTGGCGCCGGTTTGGCTTCCGCAAGACTGCATCGATCAGCGGAACTCCCTCGACTGCAAGATGCTTTGCAGCGGAAGATCACCTTGTTCGACGATCTGATGCCGACAGAGCAACACGGTACGCAGCTTCCGATCCGCACGGTGCATCTCGGCGACGAGTTGCTTGCAATCGGCGCTGCGAGAAACCTTTTCCGGCAGGGCTTCTATACCTCAGCGATCTTCTTTCCGACGGTGGCGAAGGGCAGATCGGGATTGCGAGTCTGCATGAGCGCCGGCCACACGGATGACGAGATCAAATCTCTTTGCGCAGCGATTGGTGCGAGCATGGATGAGATTCGGATGATGTCTGAATGACGATCGTAGCGATTGGCATCGTTCGGGGATTTCAAACGCGCTCAGCCACAGACGTGCTCGAGCCCGGCTCCGTCTGACCAGTACCCCTCGTGCAAATCAAATTGCAGAATGGCCAGAAGCCGGCCGAGAAGGAAATCAAATGCACCAATATAATGCTGAAGCCTTCGTCTCGCTCGCGCACGCACATCGCATTGCCGAGGACATCTGCCGGCGCAGCGAAGTTTTTTGCCGATCGATCGACCTCACCGGCGCCGACAAGCTCCTCACCTTCGAGGACGCCCGCGCGATCCTTCGACCGGTCGACGCGGGCCTCCGGATGCGGGTCGAAGGACAGAACCTCGTCGTTTTCTGCGGAGTTCGAACGCTCCTGCAGGGCCAGCTTTCGACCGTGGCCACCGTCCAGGTCAAAGCGGTCGAATGGGAACCGGCCGGACACGAGCCCTTTAGGACGGATGGAGCGACGCCATAAGTCCGCCCGAGCTGCTCCGTGAACGGCAGGTGGGTCCTGCCGATCTCGGCATCAACGGCGAATCCCTATTTGGCTTCCACGGGCGAGCTCGCGATTCTGGCGGAGGTTTCTCTCCTGCAGAGCGCGTGCCTGCTCATGGACCTGTCGTAGTGATGCGGCCTGGTCGCGGGAAACGCCAAGCGATGAAGCGAGCCGAGCGACATTGCCGTCCTTCAGATCGGCCTTGTCACCGGGCGTCAGCCGCCTGTTGATTGCCAGCGTGATCGTCCCAAACTCGCGACGAAGGGATGGTTCACTGCTCAAGCGACGAACCTGATCGTGACCTTCACTTTTCAAGACTCCGGCGAGTTCCACCGACGGGGCGCGAATCTCTACCCGCTGCCTCGCCTGCTCGTCACGATGCTTCGACACGATCTGATGCCGCTCGAAATCCACTGCATGCCCGTAGTCGGCCAGCGCCGCCGCCAGCTGCGGTGCATGGGCCTCGGCCGCCTGCCGCGCTGGACTGGGCCCTCGCAACCATCCTTTTCCCTCCCCGGCCATTTGGCCAAGCCGCCCCTCGCGAACATCGTCGCCGGCAGCTGCACCGGTCCGAGCATCGCGGACACTCGCCACCGACGAAGCGACCGCCTGGCTATTTCCAAAGACGAGTCGCGAAAGGTTTTCGATCTCGCCACGTTTGTCGGCGAGCCGGGTGGAAGCGTGCAGCCTGTCGGCAATTTCCTTCTCGGTCAGGTCCGGAACATCCCGCGCCGGTACGAGGACGTCGACCCGTTTGGTGCTTCGATCCGCAACGCGGCCGGCACCAAGGCTGCGCTCGTTATCGGCTATGCCACGCGCAAATTCCTCGGCCGCGCGCCGCCGCTCGGCGTCGAGCCGTTCATGCCGCGCGGTCTCCGTCAGGATCTCCTCCATCATGGCCTTCGCCCGCGCCCGATTTTCGAGATCGCCCGTCCGCAGCCGCAGGTCGTCCGGCATCGCGCGAAACGGCTCGCCACGCTGATCGACGATCGCGGCGGCGATTGCTGTTCGCTCGGCGAGCGCCATGTTCCGTTCCAGCCGTTGGCGGGTATGGGCGACCGCCGCCGCGTAGCCCGGTTCCAGGATATCCGACATGGCCGCGCTCGCCGACATGCGTCCGGATGCGACGGCGTTTGCTGCCCGCGCCAAGGTCTTTCGCATCCCCACTGCCTCCAGCCAGGAGTCAACGACATTCGCCATGCGGGATAGCCGGTCCGTCCGGCTGAACACATCACGGTCGACAGCGACCCGGTTGAGCTGCACATCCAGATGCTCGGACAGACGTCGGCGCTCCCCGTCCGGCGTCTCGACCGCAAGATCGGCCGGCAGGCGGTGCGCGGCGGGAAACTCCACGCTCCCGCGCTTGTCCTGAACTATCGCTCGCGTTGCGACGATCGTGCCGTTGTCGGGCAGGAGGCCAAGATCACGAACAGTTTCGACCAGCTTCAATACCATGTAACTCTGCGCGAGCCGTCCGGCCGCATGGGACTCGATGTCGCCAATCGGGCGGCGCTCGGCGTCGCGCAGCGCATTGTCGTAGAGCTCGACGAACATGCCCAGCGCATCGGCCCGCGTCTGGAAGATTGATCGCCCGCGCCGTGAGCCATCATCGCCGTCCGCCTCGCGACGTTGCGCAAGCAGATGGCTGATGTCCTCGGCGGCTCGCGCTCTCACGGCTGCGATTCGGTCCTCGGGCGCGCTCCGGTCTTCCATGCGGCCAAGAACGTGGCTCCAGTCATCCGCGAAGCGCTGAAGCTCTCCGCGCGTCATCGGCCGCATCTGCTCGCGCTCGAGTGCGGCCCCCACCTGCGGCGGCCGCGACCAGCCATTCGGACCCCACTCGTTATCATAGAGGACGGTCCGGCCGCGCGTGCGCAGCTGGACACGGTCGGCGAGGTTTTCCGTCTCGACCTTCTCGAGACTGATGCGTAAGCCAGTGACGGCCGCATCGTGGATATGTTGCGGCGGGATGCGCGCCGCATCGCCGGCATGCAGCATCTCCTCGAAGCGATAATGGTTTCCCTGCCAGCTGAGCCGCGGATTGACGGCAACCGCCCGCGCCTCGATATCGTAGCCCCCGGCGCGCGCCATGCCGATGACGCGAGCGACGTTCTCCGGCGTGCGCATTGTCGTCTCGAACACGATATTGACCTTGCGGTCCACAGCCGCCGCCAACAGTCTTTCGGTCCACCGCCCCGCATCGAGCTGCGTAAACTGCGATGCGGTTTCAGGATCCTGTTGCTGGAACGCGCGAAACTGCGGATGGTAGGATCGAAGGTCGTCGCCAACGATGCGGATCGTCGGTCCCGTTTGATCGAGCTCCGCATGGCTTGCGATCAGGACCGCGGTCTTGCCAGCGCCCGGTTGGCCGCCGAGCAGAATCATCCGCGGCCGCTCCGCCTGCCGCATCGTCTCCGGCAGATAGTCGGGCAGGATATCGTTGCGGAAAATGCCCTCGTTCCTTTCCGGCGAAAGCGGGCCGGATACCTGGTCCTCCGCCATGATCAGAACTCCGCCCAGAAGCGGCCCTCGTCCTTCACCCTCGGCCCCCAGAGCGTGATCACGCTCTCGACCGCCTCCGGATCGGCAGCGGTGATGCTGTGCTGCAGGGCGATCAGTTCACGTCGGCGGGCGCGTAGCGCTTCGGCGGCATCGGGATCGCTACCTTCGAGCTCATAGACGCGGGCCGTCACGATCGCGCGCGCCTGGTTGATGATCTCGATCGCGATCTCCGTGCGGACGATCGCGTCGTAGGAGGTTTCCTGTTCAGCCATGCTCGGCTCCTTTCTGCTTCCTCAAAATGCTCAACGGATGACACCACGACCGCGGTCGATGGCCCGGCGCTGGCGCTCCGCCACGATCTTCTGGGCGCTTCCCATGCGAACGGTCTGCTGCAGAATCTTCAGGCGATCCTGCATCACCTCGAAGGCCCGGCGCTGCGTGGGCGACACGCTGTTGACCACGTTCTTCTCACCGCGCAGGATCGCGTCGCGGCCGAACCGCAGGTCAAGCGCCCGGCTGACCTGCGCAAACTCATTCCAGATGCTGCTATCGATCGAACCGGCGGCAACGTCGAGCTTGGCGCCCTTCTTCTTCATCGCCGCCGCGAGCTCGCGCAAGGCGTCTTCGGCCGGCGGCGACATGCCCGGAATGGCGACACCCATGCGCCGGCGCTCCTCGCCGATTGCCTTGGTCTCGCTATCAAGGGCCATGGCATAGGATGCACCCAACGAGCGGACGCGGCTTTCCGCTTCCGGAACGGCCTGAAGGGCATCCTTGCGCTCGCGGCCCACCGCCAGCAATCTGTCCATGATGCGATCGGAGCCGCGGAGCGCACCGTAGGCTGAGGGTTCATTGGCAACGGCCGCCGCGATCCGCTCTCCCGCGAAGCCCTTCAGGATCAGCGCCTCGATCTTGTCGACGGCGCCGGCGGGATCACGCCAGATGCGCGCCGCCGTTTCGACAAGGGCCGCCCGGTTGTGACCATAGTGGGCAACGTCGCGCGCCCGGCCCCGCGCCTCGTCCTCGACCGAGGTCTTGAACTCCGTGACGGCGGCGAGCATCGGCAACACGGCACTGGTCTCCTTCCCCGATTCGACACTGGCGCCGGCAACCACTTTCGACCGATCCTTGCGTTCGGCAAGGTGCTGTTCCTCGGCAAACCGGCGCACGACGACGAACAGCCGCGCCAGTTTCTCGCGCCGATCCGTTGCGAGATCGTCCGGCATCCGTTCGACCATGTTGCGCTCGGCGACGGCGTCGGACTTTTCCGTGAAGGCGGACCAGCCGAACCGCGCCGTCAGCGCCTCATTGACCGCCTTCACCTCCTGGACCAGCAGGCGATCCTCGACCGCATAGGCGAAGGCCGTCTTGTAGGCATCAGGTCCGCCGCGTTTGCGGACCGCTTCGATCTCGACAAGACGTGCCATCGCCGGTTTCGAGAGAGCAGGGATGGACAGGAGCATATGGCCGCGCCGCCGCTCCTCGCGGATACCGAAGCGTTCGGACTGGCGGCGGAACTCCGTCGCATGGGCACGCGCCAGCGGCACAAGTTCCGCAAATGCGCCCAGCGCCGCCTTGCGTTCATTGCGGGCTGCACGGCCGTCGACCAGAAGATCGGATCCAAGCAGGCGGCCAAGGCGCTGCGGCCAATCGGCGAGATCATCGGCAAGGCGGCGCGGCTCCATGCCGGCATCCGACGCCAGCGCATTCAGCCTGGCCAGCGCACCGTCGGGATCGCGGTAGATCTTCTCCAGCACAGGGCGAAGAATGGCCTCCCGCTCCTTCCAGCGGTCCGAGGCCAGTTGTGCCCGGCGGGCATCTTCGTCGATGCTGCGCGCGAACCGAGTTGTCGGCGGGATCAGGTACTTGCGATCGTCTGGGCTCTGTGCCGCAAGGTTCTCTGTGCGCTCCTCATTATAGGAAACACTCTTCTCGCGTTCGATCGCAATGCCGAGCGCCACGCTCGCCCGCTCCCACAGCTTCGCCACCTGCCCGCGCTTTTCCGCAAGCCATGCCACACCCCGGGACGCCGCCTCCTCTTGTCGCGCCGCAACCTCGGCGAACGTGTCGATACCGCGCCGGCGGGCGAAGTCGCGCGCGTGCGTCTGGTACCCAGCCTCGCTCTCGAAATCGAGCGTCGTCGTCTTTGCACCGGAACGGCCGAGACGCTCGACCACCTGCTTGAACAGTTCGGGCCGATGGCTCTCACGATCGATCCGCTCCTGGCGGACATCCGCTGCTTCCTTCAGCTCCGCCGTCCAGACATTCCGCTCGACCTCGCGTTTCTCTGTCCGCTTTTCGCCTGTCTCCTCGTCGGTGACGACAACATCCACCTTGACCGTTTCGGTACCATCCTTGCGAAGCGTGACCTTATCACCGACAAAAACGCCGCCGTTGGCCAGAGCCTTCGGCAGGCTCACACCCCAGACACGCTGGACGGTTCCGTCGTCCGCGCGGACATCGGCATAAGGGCTTTCCTTGGCATCCTCATCATCAGGCCGGAACTTGGCCTCGCCGGTCTCCACGAGCTCGCCGGTGACGCCGACCGCGTGATCGGCGCGCGGCTTGCGGCCCCATTCCGGCTTCGGCTCAAAATCCTCCCGCGCCGCATAGAGGACGGCATCATCGCGATGGCGGGTCATCGCCACATAGGTCAGATGCTGGTCCATCATGCCGGTGGCGAGCACAAAGGTCCGGTCGACCGTCGCGCCTTGCGACTTGTGGATGGTCGCGGCATAGCCGTGATCAATGTTGCGGTAGCTGTCCTCGCTGATGACGACGTCGCGGCCATTGTCGAGACGGACCGACAGCAGCGGACGGCCGCGTTTGTCGCCTGTGGAAACGACCGTGCCGAGCATGCCGTTCTTGACATATTGTGGGCCGAGCTTCTTTGCCCGTGGTTCGAGGAAGCGGGCATTTTCGAGGAAGATGATCCGGTCGCCGGCTGCGAATTCGCGAACGCCGCGCTCCGTCTGGAATTCGCGCGCGTCCGTCAGCGCGCCTTCCCGGTTCATGACCGTGCGCAGGGATTCGTTGAGCTGCTTCACGTCCTCGTTGGTATGGGCGAGCACGAGCATCTCGTCGCCCCGTAGCCGGCCGTCGTGACCTGCCGCCCGTGACCGCGCGATGGCATCTTCGCGCGCCGCGCTCCAATCCGCAACGATACGCTCGACGACTTCGGAGCGCTGCTCCGCCTCGACGATACGGCCGCGCTGCGCATAGGCATCCAGCCCATCCTCGACCTTCCCGCGAGCGAAGAGCTGCGAGGCATCGCGTGCCCATGCTTCCCGCTGGCGGCGGACACCAGCAAGTTCGGCGGAACCGATCCGCTCCGCTATTGCCCGGAAGGCCGCGCCGGCCTGGATCGGCTGCAGCTGCATCGCGTCACCGACCAGGACGACTTTCGCGCCGGCGTCCTCCGCCGCTTTCAGGACGCGCGCCATCTGCTGCGACGACACCATGCCGGCCTCATCGACAACGAAGATGTCGCCACGATCAAGAGGATCGCGGCCGTTCTCCCAGGAGAGCTCCCACGATGCGAGCGTTCGCGATTTGATGCCAGAACTGTCCTCCAGCCCCTCGGCCGCCTTGCCGGCAAGCGCCGCACCGAAAACGCGATGACGCTCGCCTTCCCAGGCCACGCGGGCGGCGGCCAGCAGCGTGGACTTGCCTGCGCCGGCAAGCCCGACGACGGCGGCGATGCCGTTGTCGCCGGTGACGTGACGAACGGCATCGACCTGCTCCCGGTCGAGCCTGAAGGGGTTTTCGGGATCGGCCGTTTCGACGCTACGAACAGCCGCCGCGATCTTCGCTTCTGCAATCCCGAAGCCCTTGCGCTGCGACAGGACTTCCGCCGACTGCGCCATGTCATATTCGACACGCAGGATCTCGCGGGTGGTGAAGATCGCCGGCTCCGCCACCTTGCCGGTTTGCCCGTCGACCTGCTGCGGCTTCAACAGAATGAGGTCGTCGGAGGCCATCAGCCGTGCGCGAATGTTCGCGAAATCCGTGGGATCGTCGACATAGCGATGCAGCGCTTTGGCGATATCCTTCTCGTCGAAGGTCGAGCGCTCGTTACCGAGCTGCTTTAGGAGAAGTTCGGGATCTGCAAGCAGCCGGTCGGCCATCTCCTGACGACGGGCGAGACCGACCGGCGCAAAATACATCTCGACGCCCTTGCGAGCGAGTGCGGCCTTCTCCGGCCCAAGGTGCTTCTGCGCGATACCGTCGAGACCCTGCTCGGCATAGGAACGCCCGTCAAGACGGATGTCGTGGCCTGCAAGCGCCAGATGCCGGTTGGCCGTTTCCGCCCAACCGATCTTCCACGCCTTCATCGTTTCCTTGTCGCCAGCCCAGAGCTTGTAAACGATCTTGCCATTCGGCCGATCGGGCGTGACGACACGCAGCGGCTCGCCGTCTTCGCCGATCACCGGCACCTTCTTACGCCCGAACCCCTCCTCCGTCAGGGGCCTCAGCGCCGTCATCAGGTGGATGTGCGGATTTCCGTCCTTGTCGTGATAAACCCAGTCGGCAACCATGCCCTTCGACGTCAGATTGTCTCGGACGAATTCCTGAACCAGGGCGATGTTCTCCGCCCGCGTCAGTTCCTCCGGCAGGGCGATGATCAGCTCGCGGGCAAGCTGCGCGTCCGCCCGCGTCTCGAAAGCTTCCACTGCGTTCCAGAGCGCCTCGCTTGCCGCGGCGACGCTTTTGCCCTCGATGGCCGTGCGGAGCCAGGCGGGTATCTCATCCGGCAGCGCCAGCTCTTCATGCTTCAGTTCGCCGGCGCCGCCGCGATAGCTGAAGGAGGTTCCGGCCTGTTCGTCCATCATCCGGGCGCGGTGACGATAAGCGGCGGCAGAGACGATGCTTCGCCCTGCTCCCCTGCTGATCACCTGCGCTCTGACGAACATGATCGCCACTGATGTCTCCCAACCTCCCAAGCACGTCGCGCCAGCGACGTATATTGCGCCCTCAAATCGATCGGGCCGCAGGCCCGATGCCGCTTTTCCGGAAGACGGCCCAGCTAAGAATTCCGGCATCGACGTTTTGGGGACTTGCACAAGGTAGCTTATTTTACTATCTTTTTCTAGTCAGTATAAACAGCGGATCGCAATAATCGCTTCATCAGAGGAAACCCTGTAAATGGCTGCGAAATCGTCAATTCTGGATATAGACGCGCAAATCGAGAAGCTGCGTGAGCGTCGTAAAAGTTTGATAGTAAAATCGGCTAAGCGCTTTGCACGCGCTGCGACGAAGGCGGGGCTGGCGGAGATGGAGATTGCCGACGAGGAGGTCGATCGCATCTTCGAAGAGATCGCAGCGCGATTTCGCAAAGCGGAGAAGAAAGGGGCTGGTGGCGCAGCTGCTTCGCCGCGTGGATCAGCAACTGGCGGGACTGGAACGGCGACGGAGGTTTCTCATGACGGCTGATCGCAAGAAGGAAGCTCGCGAGAAATTCCTGCTCGGCGGGATCGTCGTGCGCGCCGGGCTGTCGAAGGTCGACCGGGCGTTTCTGCTCGGTGGGCTTATCGAACTGGCGCGCGTCGCTTCCGGTTCGGCGGAATACAGGCGGTTGCGCGATGTAGGCGAGGAAGCCTTCAAGGCTCCCGTCCTCGGCGACGCCCGGCGGATACTAGAGGCTGCGGAATGATGGCACGGGGAAGACCGCATCCGAGCCTGTTGCTCATCCTTGTGCCGATCGTCGTTTCCGGTTTTGCCTTCTATGTCGCCAACTGGCGCTGGCCGGAACTGGCGACCGGCATGACGGGGAAGACGCAATACTGGTTCCTCCGGCTGTCACCGGTGCCGGTTCTTCTGTTCGGACCGCTCGCGGGTCTGCTGACAGTCTGGGCCCTGCCGCTGCATCGTCGTCGGCCGATCGCGATGGCAAGCTTCGTCTGCTTTCTGCTGATGGCGGGCTTCTACGGCCTGCGCGAAGTTTCGCGGCTTTCGCCCTTCGTCGAGAGCGGCGCATTACGCTGGGATCAGGCGCTGTCCTTCCTCGATATGATCGCGGTCGCCAGCGCGGCACTTGGCTTCATCGCTGCGGCGGTTTCGGCGCGGATTTCCAGTGTCGTGCCCGAACCGGTCAAGCGCGCCAAGCGGGGAACCTTCGGTGACGCCGATTGGCTGTCGATGGCAGCGGCGGCCCGGCTGTTTCCGGAAGACGGCGAGATCGTCGTCGGCGAGCGTTATCGCGTCGACAAGGAACTCGTCCACGAGCTGCCGTTCGATCCGAACGATCCGTCGACTTGGGGACGCGGCGGAAAAGCACCATTGCTCACCTACAGGCAGGATTTCGATTCCACTCACATGCTCTTCTTCGCGGGGTCAGGCGGCTACAAGACGACCAGCAACGTCGTGCCGACGGCTCTGCGCTACACCGGCCCGATCATCTGCCTCGATCCCTCTACCGAGGTCGCGCCGATGGTCGTCGATCATCGCCGTAACAGTCTGCGGCGCGAGGTCATGGTGCTTGATCCGACAAACCCGATCATGGGCTTCAATGTGCTCGACGGGATCGAGACCTCGACGAAGAAGGAGGAGGATATCGTCGGCATCGCGCATATGCTGCTGTCGGAAAGCGTGCGCTTCGAAAGCTCGACCGGCTCTTACTTCCAGAACCAAGCCCACAACCTCCTGACCGGGCTGTTGGCGCATGTCATGCTGTCGCCGGAATTCGATGGCCGGCGCACACTGCGCAGCCTTCGACAGATCGTTTCCGAGCCGGAGACCTCGGTGCTAGCCATGCTGCGCGACGTTCAGGAGCACTCGGCCTCGACCTTCATCCGCGAGACCCTCGGCGTCTTCGTCAACATGACGGAGCAGACCTTTTCCGGGGTCTACTCGACCGCGTCGAAGGATACCCAATGGCTGTCCCTCGACAATTATGCCGCTCTCGTCTGCGGGAATACTTTCAAATCCTTCGAGATCGCCGAAGGCAGAAAGGATGTGTTCCTCAACATCCCCGCTTCCATCTTGCGCTCTTATCCGGGCATCGGCCGCGTGATCATCGGCTCGTTGATCAATGCGATGATCGAAGCCGACGGCGCGTTCCAGCGCCGCGCTCTGTTCACGCTCGATGAGGTAGACCTGCTCGGCTATATGCGCGTGCTGGAGGAGGCGCGCGATCGCGGCCGCAAATACGGGATCAGCATGATGCTGATGTACCAGTCCGTCGGCCAGCTTGAGCGGCATTTTGGAAAAGACGGCGCGGTGTCATGGATCGACGGCTGCGCCTTCGCGAGCTACGCCGCGATCAAGGCGCTCGACACGGCGCGCAATGTCTCGGCGCAATGCGGGGAGATGACCGTCGAGGTGAAAGGCAGTTCGCGCAATATCGGCTGGGATACGAAAAATAGCGCCTCGCGAAAATCGGAGAGCGTCAACTTCCAGCGGCGGCCGCTGATCATGCCGCACGAGATCACCCAGTCGATGCGGAAGGATGAGCAGATCATCGTCGTGCAGGGACATAGCCCGATCCGCTGCGGGCGCGCGATCTATTTTCGCCGCAAGGAGATGGACGCAGCCGCGCGGACCAACCGCTTCGTCAAGCGCGCGCCCTGAGAGGTCGAGCGATCGTGGCGAAATCGGATTGGAGAAGGGCGATCCGGAATATCAAACTTATCATTCGCAAGAACTCAGGAGGTCACAGGATCCAAAATGACTATGTTGCGGCATAAGGCTGCTCGGCGGCTTGACGATAGGAGGCAGCTCAAACGACAACGACAAAACGCACCTTTGAATGATTTCAGATCGAAAGGAATTTCATGGAACTCTTATTCACGCTTGCCGGTCTGCTTGCGATTGCGATCGTGCTCTATCTTTTTATGTCTCAGCGGGGAAAGCGTCTTTCGTGGCGCGTGAAGTGCCTGATCCTCAGCGTGCTGGTCGTATTGCTTGCCGCGCTCTGGTGCATCGTCTACGGACCGGATCTTTGGGTGTTGATCCAGGCGGGGATCCTTATCGTCGTGGGAACGGTCGCCAGCATTCTGTCCGGGCGGAAAGAGTAATAACAAGGCGGTGCGTTCTGCGCCACCGCCGCATCGCTCACTTCAATTGCCGCACGGCGATCGCGTCGGGCTGCGAAGATGGATCGGTCTAGCCCGGCGGCGGCGCGATCCAGTCGATGAACTTCGAATAGCCCATGGAAACGCCGACGAAGCCGACGGCCATCAGCAGGAACACCCAAAAGGGTATCCCATTGGCTGCTTCTGGTTTGACGAAAGCGACGAATGCGACCAACGGCATGATCACACCGCCGAGCATGAGCACGTCAACGACCGGGCGAAGCAGGCAGAGCAGGAAGTAGGCGAGGTGCCAAATGCAATGGAGAACGGCACGGACGGTTCCCACCACGAGGGCAACAAGCGCCCGAGCGACGTACCGCAGAAGCCGAAAAAATGGGTTCCGATGTTCGGGCCTTCCGTTCATATCGACAATGGGTCGTTCTTCGATCACCGCGACAATTCCTTGTTCTGGAAGGATGCGCCGTCGACCGGCAGACGGCGCATACTCTCGAATTTTAGAGAGTCTAGTCGCGGCAGCGGGACGCGGCAAGCACAGATCGATACAGATCGATAAAGTGCGCGACATTCGTGGGACGGGGCCGGTCGACGCCTGAGAAAAAGAGGAATCATCAGCCGATGCAGAAATCAAGGGAGGCGCGAGCGCCTCCCTTCTTATTGTTCAGACGCGCGCGCCGACGAATTCTATGCCCGTCTCACGTCGGATGCTGTCGAGGATCTCCGCGAGACCCTCCAGTTCGGCGTCCGGGACGATTGTGTATTCTAGGCCGATCCGGCAGGATTCTCCCTCGAAGACGACGTCTTCATGGATCTCATCGAGTATCGAGATCGGCCCGCTTTCGACCCAACGATTCTCGAAGGTGGTGCAGGTGTGGTAAATCTCGTAGAGGAAATCTCCGTCCTCTGTTCCCTTGCCGGCTGCGAGCCGCTTTTCCGTTTCGGCCGCCTCATGGAGAGCGTCAGTCGCGCTGTCGAGTTTCGCGACAAGTGCGTCGTGCAGGCCGCGAGCGAAGTCGCGGCTGCTCTCGCTGCGGCTCGCTAGCACGTCGCCGCGAAAGGCTGCGATGGTCGGGATGAGTGCGGTTGCGCTGAACTTATTCATGATATGTCTCTTTTCGTTTTCTGACGAAAGGTGTGCACGTTGTTGCCCGACGGGGGTCAAGGACCGCGGAACGCGGCTTGCAAGCGGATGGGCTTATTTTCTGATGCCGCCCTCCGGGTGGCGGCAGAAAATCTGCGTATCCGCGCCGTCCTTGAGGCCACGAGGGCTGACGTACTATAGGACTTCAGAAGAAGAGCCCCGCGCCCTTGGGGCGCGGCCCGTGTCCGGCGTCCAGCGGGGGGGAGATCGAGGGGCATCCCCTAGCGATGAAACGGCAGGTCGATCCGGCCGGCTTCATCCCGCGAGAGGGGGCGGCACCCGCATGGGCGGAGACCGCATGCGGGCTCCGTGAGCGCAGCGAATAGCACCCGGTCGGCCGAAGGTCGACTCGTCCAAGGCACGCGTCGTCCCGAAACGGCAATCATCACGAAGATGAATCGGACCGTCGAGATCGATTCAAAATTGTCGTTGGACGTGGAAAGCGAGACGGGCGATTCTTCGCTTATACTTACGCAACCCTATTACCTCTATGTCGAGCGCGTGGACCCCGGCCAGAACATGGCCCGCTTCTATACGCTCGCCATTGAACCCACGCTCTTCGGCACCCCGCGCCTGCTACGACGATGGGGAAGGATCGGCACGCTCGGCCGGACGATGGTGCATCATTTCGAACGGGAAGAGGAAGCCGTCGCCCTGTTTCTCGAACTGCTGCGAGAGAGGCGTGCTCATGGATACAGGGCGAAGCCGACCGAGGCGTCACTGCGCGGATGATGTTCGATGAAAATGGTCGCAGGGGCATGAGGCGCAGCCTCGGGCCGGGGCGTCGGTCGATCCGGCGCATCTGCCCCATCGTGCAAGGCAAAAGCCTCCCTCAGTGGGGAGGCTCGCCGGCGAGCTCGGTATCTTTGGCGGCGATGATCGCCGCCAGTTCCGCGAGGGCCTGTTCGAGTTCCGCTTCGATCTGGGCGCGTTCGGCCGGATCGCAGTGGTTGGCCTCGCGGCGCAGTTCTTCGATGTGGTTTTCGAGGGCGTTCGTCATCGTCGTCATCTCCTTGGTTAGATGTGAAAGATGACGGTGTCGGCCGTGACGGAATGGTGCGGGTCAAAACCCGCTCTAGCGGCTCGCGCGTGGGGGAGCCGATTTTTTTGTCGAGCCGCTTCAGCGGTTCGGCGGAAAAATTGGGGGTACCACGCGGTTTTGATGCGCGCCGTTCCGTCATGGCAGACTTGACTTTCTGAGCAGACAGACTTTCCTCTCGTGGGGCGCCCGAACATGCGCGCCGTTTCGCGCGATCGCGGCAGGAAGCACGCGAAGAAGCCGGCCCCTTGCGGGGCCGGTTCTGCTCGGCTTACTCCGGGTTGTTCCAGAGGAGCACCCTCTTGCCGTCTTCGCCGCCCGGCGCGGGAGCCAGGTTCCCGAAGATCACGCCGATCTCAGGCGCTTCCAACCGGATCGAGACATACTCTACCCCGCTGCGCGGCGAGATCCGGTTCCAGCCCGCGCCGATCTCGAACCCGGTGCGCTTGTTGATGACGCGGTAGTCCGGGGCGTCCTCGCGGGACTTGTGGGCGTTGGGGAGGACGGCGATCGGGGCATTGACGCGGAGCGTTGCGAAGACGCCTTCCATCGAGCCGTCGGCCTTGGTGGTGAGGTTTGCGATCGTGGATGCCATGGTAGTTCTCCTTCGGTTCCATCGGGACCGTTCCCGATGGCGGCAAAGGAGAGGGCTGACCTGCTGCGGTCAGCTCGGCGGAAAATTTTGCAAAATTCGGTTTTCCGCCAAAGGCGAACAAACCGAAATCGAATTTTGCAAAAATTTCTGTCGAGTCTTACCCCTTCAGGGGTTGGCCGCAAAAGCAGGCAGTCCTCTACAAAGTCGGCATCAATGGGAACGGGCCGGGTGGAACCGGAGGAGATGCGTGCCCTGGCGTCCCGACTCGCTGCCTCTCCGCCAGTGCTCAGACGTGCTCGTGGATGCGCCTTCGCCTATCGGTTCGCCCGCCATTGCCCTCGCCGCCCTTCCCGCACGACCACCCCGCGAGGGTGCTCCGGGCTGCCGCCGTCTTCGCAAGCGCCCCGGCGTTCGCCGGCGCGGGTTGGGACTGGGTCGAGCTGTGCGGCGGGTCCGGTATGCCGCGTCCCGGATGGAGGCTTCGAGATCAACGTGATCTTCGCCATCGGTCCTGGCTCCCCGCTCCGGGCGGCGGCGACAGGCAAGAAGACGATACTTCTGCCGTACGACATCGGCGTGTCCGGGCGGACTGGGCCCGCAAGGGGCCGGCTTCCCCGCGGGGGCGGAATGCCGCAACGATCATCGCGACAGGCTCTCACGCGCGCCTTGGCCGCCGGTCGCGGCCAAGCACGAAGCCCGAGAGACCGTCGGTCAACTATCCGTTGGCGAGGACGCGTTCGTCGTCGGTCATCCGGGCATCGACCTGCCGCAGGACGTCTCGGCCAGCACCGCGCAACATCTCGTGCCAGTCGGGAAGGCTGCGGAGCGTGAATTGCGAGCAGCGCATCGTGTCGTAGACGACGCAGGGCGAGCCGGCGGCTGCAAGACGCAGCATGTTGAGGCATGTGCCCGGCGAGACGCCATCCCAGATCATCAAGCCGTAATCGGCGCGCCGGGCCATCTCCCGATCTTTTTCGGCATGAAAGGCATGGCCCCGCGCGCCGCCTGGTGCCGGCCGGTGATAGGCCGCCCAGTCGCCGAGATTGTTGCGCGGCTCGCTTCCGGCATGGAAGACGCCGACATGCTCGTAGCCATAGCCGGCGAGCAGGCTCTGCGCCTCCGCGTCAGCGCCGGGCGCATCGCCGACCAGCACGCCGTGCTCTGCGGCGATCATCGCACCTATGCGCGCTATCGCCGGCTCCGGCAGTTCGAATATGTCGCGTGATCCGCCTACGAATATCATCGCCATGATCGCTCTCCTTTTTCTACCAACAGCCCTACTCCTCTCCCGGCCCACCTCTCCTCTCTGAACGACCTGACCGGCGTGTGTGAACAGGCCGGCGCAGCCGGCCGGAGAGCGGCCTATCCTCCGGCTGCGTCGGGCCGGCGTGCGGCCGCTCCGGGATGTGAAGAAATCGGCTGGGGACAACTGCGCCGACCGCCCCTGTACGACGGGGTCTCCTGTCATTTCCTGCCAGGCCCAATGTCAAATATTGACATTGGGCCTTCGATCCATGAGAATTCGGGGCAATTGAACCAACCAGGAGGGCGCGGCCATGACCAGCAGTCTGCATGTGAGTTTGCCCGATGAAATGCGCGCCTTCGTCGATAGGCGCGCGAACGGGAAGAACCAGTACACGACGCCGAGCGAATATGTGCGCGCGCTGATCCGCGAGGACATGGCGCGCGAAGAGGACCGGCTCTATGCGGTTCGCTCCCTGCTGCGGGCCGAGCAGGAATTCCGGCGCGGGGACATACTTCCCCTCTCCGCGCTGGATGAAATCGACGCGGAACTCGATAAAGAACTGTGAAAGTGACTCCTCGCATCCTGATCCTGCCGACAGCGATGGAGAACTACCGTCTGGCGGTGCGGGAAACGGCACGGAAATGGTCGCCGCAACAGGCAAAAGCCTATGGCCGCCGACTCCGGCAAGGCTTCGAGGAGATTCCCGAGGTCTATGCGCGCGTCCGCAACAGGAAAGACGAGCGCGTCGGTTCGTCGCTGTTCCGGCTCCACAAGATCGAGCACCATTACGCCGCCTATATCGTCGTGGACGAGACAACCTTCGTTATTGCCGCCGTCCTGCACGAGCGGATGGACATACCTGCGCAGTTGCTCACGGTCGAGCGATTGACCGATCGGGAATATGAAGCACTCATGGGCCGTCCTCGCCCGAAGCCTTGAAAATACGCCCACGCATTTAGGCTGCGGCGATCCAATCTCTAAGCGCCGTCCGCGTCTCGCTCCAGCACTTTCAATGCCGCCTCATAACGCGGACGCAGATGTTCAGCGCCACGTCGGAGGTGTCACGAACATCCGCGATTTTCACCAATCGGGCGTTCGGATTCCGCGCCACGCGATCGATAAACTCTTTGTAGGTCTCGTCGTCACGCCGGGTGAGCGCCTCAATCGCATTGACGACGCTTCGTGGGAAACGAGCATCAAGATCGGCAAGCGTGATCTCGGTGTCCTCGACAATGTCGTGCAACACGGCGATGACCTGCAATATTTCGTCTGAAAAGGTCGAGGCGACCCGTATCGGATGGAAGATATATGGCGCGCCGGCTTTGTCGGTTTGCCCATCGTGGGCAAGCATCGCCATCGTTATCGCATCGCGAAGCATTGTCATATTTGGTCTTTCGGCGAGTTGGTGGCGTGGCGTCAGCTCAGTCTAGGCGGCTAACCCGCCGCCCGGAGGTGCGCGCGCCTGCGAAGGCACTGGCAATTTTCATTAAGAAGGCTTTACTGAACCGGCCGAGGGTCTTACCGCCGGGTTCGATATACCAGGAGCGCTCGGCGATATCATAGTTGTATTCGTCAACGACGACCCAGCATTGCTTGAGATCGCCAAGACCCGCCCGCCTGCATTCGATGGCAGGAACCTCCAGAGCGATGCGATCCGCCTGCGGCGGTTGTGTGGTGATGGCAAGAAGAGCGAGATGAGTCAGGCCATCGCTTGCGCCGCGCACGGCGACGACGACGCAAGTCGGCCGGTCTTTGCGGCCTTCTGTTTCTCCGCGTTCGTCCTGCCATGACCAGAGATAAGGATAGATGATGACCTCGCCCGGTAGATACTCACGACTCATCGTCATATCCTTCGCCACGCGCCAGCCGATCGAGCGCCGCACCGAACAGTTCCGCATGCTCATCCGGCATGCCTGCTGTGTGGTGTGATTGGCGAGGATCACCGCCGGTGCGCAGCCGCTCGTAGTGCTCGTAGCTCATCAGTACGAAGCGGGGCTTCCGGTGTTTGGTGAGCACAACCGGCTCGCGGGCGGCGGCGTCCGTGACGTCGCCCACCTGTTTGTTGAGATCGCCTGTCGTGAACTGCCGCATGGCCTTGCTCCTTTGTCGATCTCCATAATATCCATATTTTCCCGATTTGCAAGAAAACGGCGCTTATGCGCCGCCGCCTGCAAGTTCCCATACGGTGATGCCGAAACGGCGGGCCTTGTCGCGAAGGTTTTCGGTGATGCCGGAGCCCGGAAAGATGATGACGCCGGCCGGCATGACCGAGAGCATCTCGTCGTTGCGCCGGAACGGAGCCGCTTTCGCGTGCCGGTTCCAGTTCGGCTTGAACGCGACCTGAGTCACACCGCGGGCTTCAGCCCAGCACGCCGCGATGCGTTCAGCACCCTTCGGCGAACCGCCATGCAGCAGCACCATGTCGGCGTGTTTGACAAGGGCCTTGTCGAGCGCCGCCCAGATCCGGTCGTGATCGTTATAGTCCAGGCCGCCGCCGAAGGCGATCTTGGTGCCGGAAGGGATCAGCACCTCAGTCTCGGCACGGCGGCGGGCCGAGAGGAAGTCGCGGCTGTCGATCATCGCCGCGGTCATGTTGGCATGATTGACCTTGGAACCGGTGCGAGGCCTCCACGTCGAACCGGTCTGCGCTTCGAAGAGGTCGGATGCATAGTCGCGCATGAACTCGAAGGCGTTGCGGCGCTCGAGGAGAGAGATGCCCTCCATGATATGCCGTTCGAGCTCGACGCTCTTCACCTCCGAGCCGTCCTGCTCGCGCTGGCCGTTTCGCTGGGCGTCCTCGTTGCGCTGAAGCTCGCGCTGGATGCGCTCGCCCGCACGGTGGAAGAGATTGACCGTCGACCAGAGCAGGTCTTCGAGATCGGGCTCCAAACGCGTGTCGCCGAGCATTTCGAACATGGCGTCGAACATCGCGGTCAGCGCGGACTGGACGACCGGCTCTTCGGGAAGCGGACGCGGGTCGGGCTCGTCCTGGAACGGACGATAGCCGTAGACCTGCATCTCGTAGATGATCCGGTCGGTCGGGGACGATGCGTGGAGTTCGATGGCGGCATCGATGGGAAGCTGGACGTTCATGTTGGTCTCCGTCGGTTGCGGCCGCGCCTCTCGCGGCCTGACGGCGATCCTTTTCCATCCGGCGGGCGGGCCGGAACCGCGGCGCTCGCGCCGCGGCCCAGCGCAGCGCCGGGTCGCCGGGGACAGGTTTTTTGCTGCGCGAGGAGCGCCGGCTCTGCCGGCGCGGGGAAAAAACCGGGCCTCCGGCGGTTGGAGGACCGAACGCCGGATGGTAAGGGTCGCCTCTCGGCAGGCCCGCAGGCGCGCGCTCACCGGGCGGTGACTGGCAGGCCCGGCCCTCCCTTCCCC
>UBYA01000036.1 GCA_900469615.1 Hyphomicrobiales bacterium
GAGCCGACCCGTTTCGATCCTGGCCGTTTCGACCCGGGCCGCGTCCCAAACCTCGCCGGCCACCCCGGCCATTTCCTGCCTTTCGGCATCGGACCCAATGCCCGCAGGCAGACCGAAAGGGTCACATCCCAGATCGCATCGGCGCTGACCGCTATCTGCGCAAGCCGCTCGTTCGGCCTGGCGGCGACAACCCGGCCGGGGGATCTGCGGCCCGTATTCCGCTCGATACTGGCCCCGCGCGGCGCGGTCAGCCTGTGGTGGCGACCGAGAGGAGAGGCGCGCAGCCGCGCGCAAGACGAAGCCCGTTCACAAACAGCCCTTTGCGGAGAAAACTCATGGTAGACAGTATTTTGCAGCGCATACGCAGCCACATCCTCCATACTCCGGATGCGCCGGCTCTGATCAGCGACGGCGGCGTAATGCGCTTCGGCGAACTCGGATCACGTTGCGAGGGCATGCGCCGCCATCTTCTGGGGATCGAACCGGGACCACTGGTCATCGTCGGCCACAAGGAGCATGACTGCGTCGCGATGATGCTGGCCTGCGCGATCTCCGGCAGGCCCTTTGTTTTCGTCGACCGGTCCAATCCGGTTCAACGCATCGAGACGATCGCTCGCATTGCCGGAGCAAGCCATGCCTTCGTCGAGGGCGACTACCTCGAGCTTGCGTCCCTGCATCAAATCGACGTCTCCACGATCGATGCGGCGGCATTGCCGGCCGACGGCGGCAGTTCCAACATCGGCAGCGAAACGCTGTTTTACATCGTCTTCACGTCGGGAAGCACGGGGCAGCCGAAGGGCGTTGCCATTTCGAGAGACAATTTCAAGCATTTCGACAGCTGGTACGGCCCGATGCTGCGTCGTCTTGCAGGCAACGGCGCCCACGTCAATCACGCAAGCCTCGCCTTCGACATGGGCATGCTTGATCTATGGCCGGCGCTCGCCAACGGCTCCGCGGTCATCATGCTGGATCATCGCAACAACGTCCTTGCCCGAAACAATGTGCGCCTGCTCGCCGAAAACGGCGCAATGACACCCGGCTCCTGGTTTTCGACACCATCATTGCTGCAGATCATGTGCACGGACAGGGGCTTCAACGGCGCGACCTTTCCCGAACTGCGGTGCTTCTTCGTCGGCGGCGAGGTCGTGCAGAAGTCTCTCATTCGCGATCTATGGCGGCGGTTTCCGCACGCAAAGCTCTGCCATGCCTATGGACCGACCGAGGTCACCTGCGTCACACATGCCCAGATCCTTGATGGGGGCCATCTCGATACCGGCGACCTGCTGCCGCTCGGGCCGGCTCTCGAGCCTTCCAGCATGCGCATCCTGCGCGAGGACGGTTCCGAGGCAAGCGCGGGCGAACCGGGCGAGGTCCAGCTTCTCGGGCCACAGGTCGGAAAGGGCTATCTGCCCTCGGACCATCCGCGCAACCATGCCTTCGGCACCTTCGCCGCAGTGCCCACCTATATGACCGGCGACCTTGGCTATGTCGACCTCGATGGAAGCCTGACCCTGCTTGGACGCGTCGACCGCCAAGTCAAGTGGAACGGCAACCGGATCGAACTGAACGAAATCGAGCGTATCGCCAACGACCTGCCCTATATTCGCCAGGCCACCTGCGTTCCGCTTTTGAGCGACGGCCGGGTGACGAACATCGTCCTGTTCGCGCAGATGCATCCCGATCGTCAAACGACCCGCGATCGCCTGGTCGCCGACATGAGGCTCGCGCTTCCGGCGGTGATGGTCCCGCGCGACGTCCGGATCGTCGACAAGTTCATCCTCAACATCAACGGCAAGGTCGATATCGGCCGCATGCTGGACTGCGCCCTTGCGACGTGAGTGATCCGGCCGAGCCACCGAGCGAATTGGAAAGAAGGCCGAGGCCTGAACGAGGAATGATTTGACCTGCTGTCGCGCCAAGGCGTTTGGCGGCGGACGGAAAATGAGCGCTTGTCGGCTGGGCACCGGCTCCGCGCACGAAAACCCTGCGCTTTTCAACTGTCGCCGCACCGGAAAATGCGGCCACGTCATTCTTGTCAAAGCAGCAAAAGGAGTTGCTCATGTCAGACGATCAATTCGACCTTGCGGATGTAGCGCTTGCCGAGCCGCCCTTCCATCATCCGGATGCAGGCATGCAAGGCGCGCCGCGGCAGACCGCAAGCAACATGAAATTCAGCCTGTCGTTCTTTTCCAACGACGATCGTGGCAAGCCGGGCGCCGACAACTACAAGCTCCTGCTTGACGCGACCCGATATGCCGACCGCAACGGATTTGAAGCCGTTTGGCTTCCCGAGCGCCATTTCCATGCTTTCGGCGGCCTATTCCCCAATCCATCCGTGCTGGCGGCGGCACTTGCAACAGTCACCGCGAGAATCGGCCTGCGCGCCGGCAGCGTCGTGTCGCCGTTGCATAGCCCGATCCGCATTGCGGAAGAATGGGCTGTCGTCGACAATCTGTCGAATGGCAGGGTCGGCATCTCGTTTGCCGCTGGATGGAATGCCAACGATTTCATATTGTCTTCGAGCCCGTTCGAGGAACGCCGGGAGCGGCTGGCCTGCGACATGGATGTGGTGCGCCAGCTCTGGCGGGGCGATGATGCCGTCGTCTCGGGCCTGCCCGTAAAGACCTTCCCCCGACCCGTGCAGGAAAGCCTACCCGTCTGGCTGACGACCACCGGCCGGCAGGAGGGTTTCATCGCCGCCGGCAAGATGGGGGCCAATGTACTGACCCATCTTCGAGGGCAGGAGCTCAACGAACTGCCCGAGAAGATCGAGCTCTATCGTCGCAGTCGAAAGGACAGCGGCCATGATGGCCGTGGCCAGGTGACCTTGATGATGCACACCTATGTGCATGAGGACAGGGCGCGGGCGATCAAGGACATTCAGCAGCCGCTGATGGCCTATCTCGGCAGTTCCCTCGACCTGACGCAGGCCTCCACCAAGCGGCTCAAGCCCCCGCGACGAAATTCCGCGACTGCGGCGGCACTCCGCGACGCGATGCTCCTGGAGGCCTGCGAGCGCTACATGAACGAAAGCGGTCTCTTTGGCACGCCGGACGATGTCATCGCAACGGTCGAGCGTCTCGCACGCGCCGGCGTCGACGAGATCGCTTGCCTGGTGGATTTTGGCGTGGATCACGCAAAGGCGCTGGCGAGCCTTTCCCTGCTCGCCGAGACCAAGAGACGTCTCAGGGCCCCGGCGTCATGCGGCTTGTCGTTGCCAACCGAGCGATAGGTGAATTTGGCGGCGATGCCAAAAGCAAAAGGCAATCCGAGCGCACCCGGATTGCCCGAACGGGATCTAGGCCGGCTTGCCGGCCGCGCGCTGTGCGGTGCAAGTGCTTCGGAATTGCCCGCGACAACGCAACGCCATATCTTGCCGGCGCAACTCAAAGGGCGGCGACGCCGGCACAGACTTTAAGAGGAAGCTCCTCCCGATCCTCGCGACAAAGGCAGTCATCCCTTCATGGGAATTGGCTGGTCCGCGATGCGCAGATGATCCATCTTCACCCTTGTCCCCTTTTGGTCGGGCACAAGCGAACGCTTGCGCCAGGCTCCCGGGCTATAGCCGGTAATGCGCTGAAACTCGCGGTGGAAATTGGACTTGGTCGTAAATCCGGTCTTGTAGATGATCTCCGTGATCGACTCATTGGTCGTCTCAAGCAGATCGCAGGCGTCCGCGATCCTGAAAGTATTCACATATTGTGGTACGTTCATCGCACGCAGGCTGTTGACGGCTGTCGATATCTGCCTCGAAGGCTGACCGAGTTTGCGGGCGAGCCGGTCGAGCGATAACGATTCATCACGGAAAAGCTTGGTGTCCGTCATGAGCCGGTCAAGCCGATCGACAATCTCCTGGTTCAGCTTGTCGTCGCGCCTTGAATCTTCCTCGGCATCAGCTTCAGCACTCGGGATGATTGGCCGCGATCCGACGCCCAGGAACAAGGAAATGAGGACCAGGAGCATGAAGAGATTGCCATAGCCGACAAGTGCCGATGATATGCTGCTATTGTTCCATTGAATATCGCAGGCGATGATCAGGTCGATTATGGCCGACAGCAAGAACATACAGCCGGCGACCAGAGATGCGAGCCGCGCGGGAAAGAGCATATGAAGCGGCTGGCTTTCCATCGACTCGTGGTCGGACAGATAGGCAACCACGATAAAGGCGGCGCCATAAACCATGTATACGCCGATGCTAATGGCCTCCGCGAAAACAAAATAGTCTAGGAGAGCGGCGATATTGACCGCAATGACGAAGCTTGCGGCAGACCCTAGGGCAACCATCATGTCCCTCTGTTTATTTGCTTCTTTCGATCTGCCGATCAACGAACTGAGCACCAGCCAGGTCATTGGTGGAATGGCGAGCGACACGCTCACGAGGATCAAGGACGGAAAGCCGCCCAGTGTCCATTTGATTCCGATTAGCAACGACTGGAGAGCATAAAGACCTATCGTGACGAAAACCAGCGGCGATCCCCATCGATCCTTGGAGTTCAATCGTCGCAACAGGACGATGGCGAGGAAAATTGCTGTCAAGATCGGCAAAGGAAGACTGATCATTTTGGAAACTCCCGCAGAAATTTGATCATCAAAATGACAATTGAAACCGTGCCCGACCGGGGTCGAATGATTCCGTTTCAATTGCCTTTGCAAAGATCCAGCCGAGCGACATCAGGGTGCTTTTTTCGCGATAGGTTCCGCCAAGCATCCCATCCGGGAGAGAATGCCAATCCTCCCTTCCGCGCAAGTGCGCATCGCGCAAGGATCGCGGCATGATTGTGCTTTCCATGGACAGAATGGCGGTGTGCGCGAATTTTGAATGCCGAGCCTGATGGCATTGTCTGGTATCTCGTGCGCTCAGGGATTACGATCGGGCGTCGATTACGTCCGGCGATGATAAGGGCTCTGGCTGCCTGGCAGGTCAGGGCCCCTGCTGGGGTATTGCTGGTGCTGGCCGTCATGCCCGCGCGGTCATCCGCTCGACCGGAGGGCGGCGGTCAAGGGAAGACGGCTGGCAACCGTCGCCGGCAATGCGCCGCCCAGAATGCCGATTGCAAGTCCGAGCAGACCCGCCGTCGCCATGACATCGCCGGTTACGGAAAGCTGGAACGCCATGCGCGCGCCATTCGCTCCAACCGTGCTAGCCTGCCAGCCATTGAAGGCCAGCCACGACGCCAGAAGTCCGAACGCCACGCCAAGGGCGGCAAGCACGATCGCCTCCACCCATGTGCCGAGAAACGCGGATATCCTGCTGAAGCCGAGTGCCCTGACCGTTGCGATCTCAACGGTACGATCCGACACGGAGTTCATCATTGTGTTGAGCGCGCCGGCGGTCGCGCCGACGGCCATCAACAGTGCGAGCGGCCAGCCGAACAGCCGGATGAGGCTGGCGGTGCGGCCGGATTGCGCCGCATAGAGGTCGGCTTCGACAATGGCGCGCAGCGGTGTCGTCCTGATTGTGTCGAGCTTGGCCTGCAGCCGCGGCAAGGAGGCGGGATTGGACAACCTCAAACGCAGGCTCTGGACCTGCCCCTGCCGGTCGAAGCCCGATCGAACCGCGTCGAGATCGGCCCAGATCTCGGACTCGAAGGCGCTGCCGCGCGCCGAGAACAGACCAACCACCGTCCAGCCGACCGTGCCGAGCCGCAAGGTACTGCCGACAGAAATTCCGAACTGTTGCGCCAGGCGATCCCCGACGACGATCTCGCGCGAACCGGGTGTGAACAGGCGGCCGGCCGACAAGGCTATATGGTCGCGGATGGAAGGACCGGATTGATCCATGCCGCGAAGAGCCAAGGTCTGGCTCGCATCTGATCCGTTCGGTTTGGCGTCGACGGCAACGACGATTTCGCGCGAGAAGATCGGCATGCCGCTGGTGCCCCTTGTAGCGCCGATGTCATCGGTCATTGCGCTCAAGGTGCGAATGACGGAGGCCGGAACGTCCGAGCCAGCCTCCTGGTTCGTGCCGCCGCCCAGAACGACGGCAACGGAATTGGAGCCGGCACTTTGCAGAGTCGTCTCAAAACCCCTTGCCATGGCCAGGAAGCCTGTAAGAACGCTGACGACGAGCGCTACGGAAAGAACCATGGAGGCGGAGATGGAGATACGTCGCGGCAAGCTGAACAGGTTTGCCCTGATCATGACAAATGCTTGTTTGGCATTGGAGGACATGGATTTACCTCGTTCTAAATGCTGAGATTATCGGGATCCTGAGCGCGTTGAGCGCCGGAAGGGCGCCGGTTGCAAGCGCCAACAGGGTGACCATCGCCAGGGCTCTTGCAAAAATCGCATTGGAAAAGACGAGGCCGATCGCAGGTCCCGTGATGACCGTCGCAAGCAATGCAAGCATCAGGCCGATGGTGCCGCCGACCACGAATATGAAGAATGTTTCGCCAAGGATCAGCGCCATGATCCAGGAGCCGGAAAAGCCCAGGGTTTTCAAAACGCCGATCTCGAAGGTGCGCTCGCGAACGGCAAAGACCATAGTATTGCCGACGATCATGAGCAGCGTGACGAATGCCGCCCCGACCACCATGTTCACGATCAAACCGACATCGGCATATTGGCGCAGGAAGGCCTCGAGGAACTGCTTTTCCGATCTGGTTTGGGTCGGCGCCGCCGAATTGGCAAACAGCTGATCTATCCTTGAGGCAAGCTCTCCTGTCTGGACACCCGGCTGCGGCCTGACGATGAAGGCGTCGACCGTGTCCTTGTTGCGGGCTCTCAGCGCATTGACATAGTCGTATTGGGCGACGACGAAATAGGTGTCGGTCGAGGCGTTCTCGCCGTTGAAGATACCGGCGATTTCGAAGGACCAGTCGCGGCTGCCATCCTGCTTTGCCGTGTCGAAGCTGGTGACGGCGATCTTCTGACCGACGGTCCAGCCTTGCGCCTCGGCAAGCGCCTGGCCGACGAGGACGGTGCTGCGGTCCCTTGCGAGCGCGCTGACGAGATCCGGCGTCAACCCGAGCTCCCTGCCGTTCGAACTGTAGAGCCGCGCAGGATCGGCGGCACTCACCGGAATGATGTTCTTTTCAACCGTCGCAAAACCGCGCAGGCGCGACATGTAGCCGACGGCGGCCACGCCCGGGTCCGCGCCGATCCGGTTCAAGTAGGAAACCGGCAGCGGCTGGGCGCGGCCAGCCGCGCTCATGACGCCAAGGATGTCCTCGCTGGCCGCCGACGCGCCCTGGCTGCCATCGATAAAGCTCGTTGTCAGGCCGTAGATGAGAAAGGCGGTGGCAACGCTTATCATCAGCAATATTGTGCGCATAGGCTTTCGCCAAGCACTCTTTCTTACGAGATCGAGGAACGTCATGCGTCCATCCTCCGCTCTTCGACGAACCTGCCCTTATCGAGATGGAGCGTTCGGCCGGCATAGCTTGCTGCCTGAGGGTCATGGGTCACCATGATGATGGTCTTTCCAAGCTCGCGGTTCAGAAAACGCAGCATTTCCAGCACCTCGTCCGCCGATCGGCGGTCGAGGTCGCCCGTGGGCTCGTCGCAGAGCAGCAGAGCCGGGTCCGCGACGATCGCCCGCGCGATGCCGACGCGCTGCTGTTGGCCGCCCGACATGAGCTTCGGATACTGCTTCTGGCGACCCGACAACCCGACCAGATCCAGGACCTTGTCGACGCGAACACGGCGCTCCCTCGACGAAAGCGGCTTCAAGAGAAGCGGCAGCTCGATATTCTCGGCCGCGTTCAGCATCGGCAAGAGATTATAGAACTGGAAGACGATGCCCATATTGTGGGCGCGCCAGGAGGAGCGGGCCGCCTCTCCCATCTGATCGAGATTGCTGACACCGATGCGCAGGCGGCCCTGATCCGGCTTGTCTATGCCCGACAGCATGTTGAGCAGCGTCGATTTTCCAGATCCGGAAGGCCCCATGATCGCGACGAATTCGCCACGGGTGATCTGCAGGTCGAGATTGGAAAAGATCGGTACGGTCTCGGTGCCTATCTTGTATCCCTTCTTGACATTGTTGAGCACGATATACGGCTCTTTGCTTGTTGAGGCGGTCATTGAGGAGTGTCTCCTGGCTGTTGTGCTGGAATGGTCGAAATACGGATGCGGGCGGCCATGTTCGGCATGATGCCTTCGGGTGGGTCGAGGAGCGCCAGACGCAGCGTGATGGTACCCTTTTCCGCCGAGGCGACCGGCCATAGCTGCAGGATCTCGATCGCGAAGGGCTTGTCGGGGAAGCCGTCAAGAACGGCTTGGCCGCGAAGGCCGGGCCGAAGTTCGCCGATATTGGTTTCGGCGACGTCGGCGTCGATCACTAGGCTCTTGGTATCTGTGATCGTCAGCAGGCTTTCATTTTCCTTGATACTGTCCACTCGGGCCAGTACCCGGCCACCCACATGGGCGTCGAGCCGCGTCACCGTACCCGAGATCGGGGCTCTGACGGTCAATGCATCGACATGTTCCTGCGCGATCTTCACGCCGAGTTGCGCCTTGGCATAGCTTTGACGCGCCTGGTCGACGGCGTTCAACGCCGTGTCTCTGGCGGTCTGCGCCTCCTCGACGGTCTGGATGGAAACAGCGCTCTTTGCAGAGAGCGCCGCATTGCGCTGCAGCGAACTGTCGGCCTGCTTGAGCGCCAGGATCTTGCCGTCGAGGACGAGCTTTGCGCCATCGCTGTCGGCCTTGGCTTGCTCGAGCGCGAAGTCGGTGCTGACGTCATCGATTCCAACAATGACCTGCCCTGCTTCGACGCGGTCGCCGACATATACGCCGACCGATGCGATCTCTCCCTCATATTTGGAAAAGACTGTCACGATGCGCGGGGCGACAACGAAGCCGGATCCGGTTATCTGCGACGCGGATGCAGGTCGCGGCGAATTGGCGAAAGGGATGGGCGAACCAGTACCGGGCGCCGCCTGGGTGGATGGAACGCCCGGTTTGCTGTCGGTCGGCGTCGTGACGGCCGGCTGCGGCTGCAGGGCGGTTTTGAGACGAGGCGCGATATCCGGCCAGAAGAAAGCGACCGCAATCGCGCTGACGCCAAGGGCGAGCATGGCACTTGAGAGGACGAGACGCCGGGTTTTCCTGACCGGCGGCTCCACTGTTTGGAACGAAGGCTCAAGGGACAATGACCTGAGCGTTTCGGCGAGTTTGCGATTTTGTTCGGTGTTCGTGTTCATGCCGCCAACATGAAGGAGACCGGCAAAAACTCGACCTCAAACACGTTCTAGCTCGTACTCGATCGCGATCTGGTACTTTTTGACCCCTTTATTGCCTCGAAACCGTCTTCTTGCGCCACTCCAGAGGCGTAATATCCGTTACGCGCCGGAACTCACGGTTGAAATTGGACTTCGTCTGAAAGCCGACGGCATACATGACCTCGATTACGGATTTCTCCGTCTCCGTCAGCATCCGGCAAGCGGCCGCGATTCGAAACTCGTTGACATATTGCGAGACGTTCTTCCCGCTCGCACGGTTGATCGCCTCGGAGATCTGACGGGCCGAGAGGCCAGCCTTGCGGGCGAGCTTGTTCAGGGTGAGGTCCTGGTCCTGATAGACCTGCCTGTCGATCATGAGCGCCTGGATGGCAGCCATCGTCTCGCTGTCTCCGGCATCGGCCTTCGGAGCTTCGACGGTTTCCGGCACGTCCTTCGCCGCGCGACCGCGACTGGCGGCGGCGGCGGCGACCGACAATATGATGAGTGCCGCGAGGTTGCCTCCTGCAATCAGCGTCGCGGCGTGACGGCCATGGCTCCAAATCAGATCGAAGGCGACGAATGTATCGAGGATGGCGGAAAGAAGCAGCGTGGCTGCGGCCAGCAGGATCGCATAATAAGTCGGCCGAGCCTCGTCGAACGCCGCAAGGCGAAGCGCATCCATGCCGGGTCGCATGAGCCGGAGGATCGCGATCGCGTAGCCGATGAAGACGAGAACCAGCACGACATCGATCGCATCGCGCCACAAGATCATGAGTATCAGGACAAGGATGGCAGGCAGGCAGTGAATACCGATGCGCACGAGCGGCGGCTGGGCGCTCCTTCTGATCAGCTGGGACACACCGGCATAGACGAGGGGCGGAATGATCGCGGCGACCAATGGCGTCACATACATGACGGATTGAATGCCGTAACCCCAGCGGAGGCCCGACAGCACGGACTGAAGAGCGCTTGCGAGAATGAGCGTCAGGAACGGCAGATTGGCCGGCCGGTCGTCATCACGCTTGAAGACTGCGGCAAAGAGCACGAGAAGCACGATAGCGACGGCGAAAGGGAATGGAATGAAGAGCATGGCAGTCACCTGTGGCGGCTTGAATGCGATAAAGTAGGATCATGTCAGCAACTGTCGCATCACACGACCTCGATCGTGTTTCAGTACGGTGCCATCCCCATAAATTGACAGGCGCAATCGGTCAATTGCAGGCCGCAGCTTCGCCTTGATCTAAGCGCCTGGCACGGCATTGGCGCGTCCGGCGCCTCCTATATCGCGATAAAGGACGGAAGAAATCACGATATAGGACGCCCAATACGCGGTTTTCTCGCAAGTTTTCCGGAACGAACGGTGGCAGGCCGCCTGTCCTGCCCGTTGGAGGCGCATCCCCTCTTCGGGCGCATAATTCGGCAATTCAGCTTCGTGAGGCTCTCGCATGATCAGACGCAATATTTTCTCTCAGGGAGACGAGCAGTTTCGCCTGGAAGTCGCAGCGTTCCTCGATGGCGAGATAGCACCTCGCTACGCAAGCTGGGTGGAGGCCGGCCGCGTGCCGCGCGAGGCCTGGCGCAAGGCTGGCGACGCGGGCCTGCTGTGCCGCACCGCTCCGCGCAGCCACGGCGGGCGGGCGGCATCCTTTCTCGAGTCAGTCGTAATCGCCGAGGAATTGGGAAAGCGGAGGTTTTCGGGCTTTCTGACATTCCTGCAGAGCGACATCGTCGCTCCCTATTTTGTCCGGCTTGCAACTGACGAGCAGAAGGCGGCCTTTCTTCCGGGCCTGTGCTCGGGAGAAAAGGTCGGCGCCATAGCCATGACCGAACCTCGGTCGGGAAGCGAAGTCGCGCAGATGCGCACGACTATTTCGAAGGCGGATGGGACATTCGTTCTCAACGGGCACAAGACCCATATTTCGAACGGCTTTACCGCCGATGTCGTCCTGGTGGCCGGACGCACCGACGCGACAGCCCCGGATGGCGATGCCCGACTGAGCCTGCTCATCGTCGAGACCGGTCAGAAGGGCGTCAAACGTTCCCCCATCGCTAAATCGGGGATGCAGGCTCTCGATACCTGCGAACTGATCTTCCAGGACTGCGAGGTGCCAAAAACCAGGCTTCTCGGCGCCGAGGGACAGGGGTTGCTCTATCTGTTCACCTTCCTCGGGCTCGAACGGCTGATGCTTGCCATTTACGCGCAGGCGTCGGCCATCGCCATACTTCGCGAACTCATCCTTTTCTGCCATGGGCGCAAGACGTCGACGGGGACGATCCTCGACCATCAGACGACCTATAGCAGGCTTGCCGATCTCTATAGCGACTGCTGCGTGAACCAGGCCTTCATCGACACCTGCATCGTTGAGCAGATGCAAGGCCGGCACGATCCCCGCTCGTCCAGCATTGCAAAGCTGCGTGCGAGCGAAGTCCTGAAATCGATCGCTTTACTCGCTATCCAGTTTCGGGGAGCGCAGGGTATCAGCGGTGAAACCGGCGAGCGAGCCACCCAGGATATGATCGACAGTTGCGTTCAGTCGATCTGGGGAGGAGCGAGCGAAGTACTGCGCGATGCGATTGGCAAGAGCTTAGTGAATTGTGTCTGAGCGACCCTGCTGCCGCTCATTCTTCCCCTAGAATAGACCCCCTGGAATTTGATGGGAAAGGAAAGGACACGAATGGAGCCTAGCGTCAATCTATGACAAAGAGTTCACGTCGCGACTGACGTCGCATCGGAGATGAGCGCCACAACAGCGGTGGACAACCGTCCCATACCCCAAAAGTGGGCCGCACCGTCTTTGAATATGGAGCAAAGCTCAGGGTTAAATCCCGCAGCTAACGCGGATTCACAGAAGTTCACGATTGTAACTCCCTCGCCTTGACCGGATTCGAACCCGCGACTTGTTGTCTGCGAGACTTACCCTGTTGAAACATCTATGCTTTCACTTTCAGCGTATCGATGCGTAAATCCGGCGTGGGGCGCAGCCTGTTCCGCAGATTGGGACCACTACCATGGACGAACTTATCGTCAATGGCACGGCGGCACCAAACAACAACCAAGCGATGAATTTACTTGTCGACAACACGGGAAAATCGACCGCCTCCACTTCAATTATGGTTTTTTTCCCATAGGATGAGACGGTCGATTCGCAACGGTGTCCCCAAATGCCCATCCAGTCCGCAACATCTATCTCACCACAAGCGGCACACCACGTACCGTTTGACGCACGGCAAGCCCTGAGATCGCAGTTGACGTCGATGATCGCGGAGGCTTTGGCCGAAAGGCAGCTTAGTCAAGTCGATGCCGCACGGATGTGCGACACCGACCAACCCACACTTTCAAAAATTCTTGCAGGCAGGAAACAGAATGCCAGCTCAGAAAAGCTTCTGTGCTGGCTGATGGCCTTGGGCTGGGATGTCGAAATTCGTCTCAAACGGTCGGCCGGTGTAGGCAGACCTGGGGTAATGTTGGATGAATAGCGTGTCCATCGTCCGATCTGCGTCCCGATCTCTCCGGAACACAGCAGGCATTTATCTTGATCACCACTCCACGACGCCAGTCGACCAGCGTGTCGCCGAAGTCGTGATTCAGGCAATGGTGGAAGAGTTCGGCAACGCCAACAGCATCGATCACACCTATGGAGAAGCTGGCCGCCACTTGATCGAACGGGCGTCTTTTCATGTTGCGCAGCTGGTCAACTGCGAAGACGGCGACGTCCATTTCACGTCAGGGTCAACGGAAGCAATCCGGCTTGCGATTGCCCATGCCGTCGGAGTTGCCGACGGGCGTTCGCTTCGTATTGGTTTGTCCAGGGTGGAGCATCCCGCGGTTATTGACACTGCCGCTCGCGCAGAACGACTTGGGCTGGCCCGGCTGATATGGATCGACGTTGGCGCCGATGCGCAACTCGACATGGTTTCACTTCAGGGTGCACTCGATGATGGCATCGATCTCTTGTGCATCATGGCAGCGAACAATGAAGTCGGGACCATATATCCTTTATCCGAAATCTTCGGGCTTGCCGAAGCGGGTGGTGCCCTGATGCTTGTCGACGCCACACAGGCCGCAGGCCGCGTCCCTATCGATCTCGCTGAAACACCCGTTGAGTATCTGATCCTGAGTTCTCACAAGATTTATGGGCCGAAGGGGGTCGGCGCCCTTATTTCTTCGACATATAACGCGTCACAGGTGCACGGGCTTGCCGCAACTCATGATGCGACCCCTAACGTTCCCGGGATCGCGGGTATGGGCGAGGCCTGCCGGCTGATGGCTGAAGAAGGCATGACCGACAATCGGCGCATTGCGGAGATACGCGATACGCTGCAGTCGATGCTCATCGCAAACCTACCGGAGCTCGTCGTCAACGGCTCGCAGGCAAATCGCCTTCCCCATAGCCTCCACATATCAATCCCCGGCGTTCCCAACGATCTGGTGGTGCAGCGATTGCGTGGTCGCGTCGCCGTTTCCACGGGAGCGGCATGTATGTCTGGAGCCCAGAGCGCATCTCACGTGCTGCAGGCGATGGGCCTGTCCCAGGAAATACAGGACGGCGCTTTGAGGATCGGGCTCGGCCGGTTCACGACGCAAGACGATATCACACTTGCCGCAGCGGAAATTGAGGCGGCAATCATCGACGTTAAATCAGCACTGAAAGGTTCATCCGATGATTGATGCACCAACCATCGAAATGGCACCTGCAGCCTTCCGTTTCTCAGGCCATGAATCCTTTGCCTGCCGTTATGCCTGGTTGCCTAAGGCCTACCGGGCTATATCGCGCAACCCTTCGATTTTCTTCGACGAGGAAGAAGCGATGGTTGAGATGGGCATCGGCAAGAACATGGTGCGTTCCCTGCGCTTCTGGATCGACGCCATGGATGTTGCCCGCGCTGGCGCCAACAAGACGCATGTTCTGACCGAATTTGCACACCAGGTTCTTGGACCCGACGGCTTTGATCCGTTCCTGGAGGACGAACGGACTTTGTGGTTGCTGCACTGGCATATCTCTTCCAAAAATCCCGGCCTGTTTGCCTGGCGCTACATGTTGGGAGAATGGCCTTACTCCGAGTTCACCCGATCGGAGGCTCTTGATGCCTTCAAGCGTCAGTCTGCAAAACTCGGGTTCAAGCATTCCGAGGTGACGCTGAGCCAACACCTGGATGTCTTCATCCATACCTATTACGCTGCCCGTAAAGGCAAGGTTGCGATTGAGGACTCGCTGGACGGCCCACTAGTCGGGCTCGGCCTGCTGGTGCTCAGCGGCGAGAAGCGCGGCCCGTCCGGACGCTGGGAAAATGTCTTCAGCTTTCGTCGCGAACCCAAACCAGACATTACGCCACAGCTCTTCGAATACTGCGTCATGGATTTCTGGAACCGGCATGCCCCTCAGGACAGAACTCTAAGCCTGCGCGTGCTTGCGACCATGCCGTCATCACCAGGACAGGTATTCAAGCTGACGGAAGACGATGTACGCCAGCGCCTGGAAGATACAGGGATATCGAACGCCAACGCCGCGTTCCGTTATCAGCCATCTGCGGTCCAGGCGATGATATCCCGTCAAGGCGTTTCACCCACCCTTGCGTCAATCTACAATGAGAGCCCGAAGCATGTCTGAGTTGAACAAAGCGCCAATCTCCGACCTGTTCAATGTGCCCAACCGCTTTCTGCGATCGGTCCATCTGGAGAAGGATTTCGCAGATCCTAACGCTCTGGAAAATTATATCGTGACGCCCGCCATGGCGGAAGCCGTGGGTCGCGTCGCAGATGGACTGCGCAGTGGGTCTTCCCACCGCGCTTGGCGGGTCACGGGCGATTACGGGGTTGGTAAATCCTCCTTCGCACTGCTTCTGTCGCATCTTTTGAGCAGCTCCAAGAAAGCCGAAAGTATCGATATCTCTGACGCAATTGGGTGGTCGGACCGGCATTTGGAGAAAGACGTCTATTGGCCAATCCTGATCACCGGAGCGCGAGAGGGGATCGCCCAGTCTATTCTTCGCGGAGTGGAAGAAGCACTGGCCGTTGGTGGTCGCCGTATGCCGTCTATTGACCTGGAAAGCTTGCAGCACGCGATCAGCGCCTGCAAAACGGCAAAAACCACCAGGCCATTCGACCGTTTGATTGCCCTCCTGCGCGAACAGGCGGCCGCGTCTGGTCTCGGTGTCGCGCTGATCATCGATGAGCTTGGAAAGCTGCTCGAATATGCGGCGCAGAACCCGGATGAGCAGGATGTCTATGTTCTGCAGCGCCTGGCCGAAACTGCCGCACGAAGTGGTGAGAAGCCCTTCCTCGTCTTAGGGCTTTTGCACCAGGGCTTTCAAGCCTATGCCGAGAGGCTGCCGGTCGCAACACGTCATGAATGGGACAAGGTCGCTGGCCGATTTGACGAAATTGTCTTTGATCAGCCTCTTGCCCATACCGCGGCCTTGATTTCCGGCGCGCTGGGGCTCTCCACTGAAAGCCTGCCGGCTGAAACTCTCGAAGAAGCTCGCGAGGCAGCACGCGCGACCGGATCGATGGGGTGGTTGGGCGGCGCCACAACAAGCGCAACGACGATGGATGCCTCGCGCATCTATCCATTGCACCCAACCCTGTTGCCGCCGCTGGCACGATTTTTCGCTCGGTTTGGACAAAACGAGAGATCGCTGTTCGGATTTCTCCTGTCGGGCGAACCCTTCGCCCTTCAGTCCTTTAGCGAACGAGCCCATGTGGGCGACGCTTGGTATACTATTGGCGAGTTCTACGACTACGTCCGCGCCAATTTCGGTCATCGCCTGACCGGGCAGAGCTACCAGAGTCAGTGGTTGCGGATCGCCAATACCATCGACGCCCTGGCCGATAGAGCCCCGCTTGAACTAAAGATCGCCAAGACGGTGGGACTACTCAATCTTCTCGATGCCGACGATCTGCTGCCGACCAGGAGAGCAATCCACGCTTGCCTCTCAACCGTTCCAGAGACTGACGTCGATCAGGCCATCGAGCAACTGGAACTCGATGGCGTCTTGTTCAGCCGTGGCGAGCGCAGCGGCTTTCGGCTTTGGCGCAATGCAAGCGTCAACCTGGTCGCAGCATTCGAGAATGCCAAACGCGCGCTGGGACCAGTCGAGAAGGTTGGACTGCATCTGGCGCCGTTCCTGGCCAACGATACATTGCTCGCACGCCGCCACTATCTCGAAACCGGCACGATGCGCTATTTCGAGATCCGCTGCGCCATCGGTGATCGCCTTGCCGAGACAATCGCAGGACCGTGCAACGGCGATGGCATTGTAACGCTCGTTCTTCCTGATACGGCAGAGGAACAGTCTGCAGCGCGGGAAGTCGCAAAGGCCGCAACGACAAATCTGGAGAATGTCGTTGTCGGCATCCTGCGCCCGCTCGCCTTCCTCGCCCCTGAATTATCGGCGGTGCGGTATTGGCAGTGGGTCCAGAACAACACGCCGGAACTCCTCGACGACACCATCGCCGCAGAAGAAGTATCGCGGCAGCTGCATTTTGCGATACGCTCGCTAACGTCTCAGTTCGCCATGGTCTCGGGTCTCGACCGTTCCAGTGCCTCTATGGTCGAATGGTATCATCGGGGCGCAGAGCTCACGCTCGAGACAACGCTGGCGAACACGCTCTCGCTTCTTTGCGACAGGCTGTTTACAAGCGCTCCTCGCGTTGCCAACGAGCTGATCAATAAAAACGTCCTGAGCAGCGCTGCGGCCTCAGCGCGCATGCGCCTGATCGAGGGTGTGTTCGATGCGGCAGAGCGACCATTGTTCGGAATGGACGCGGTCAAGGCGCCGCCGGAAAAGTCGATCTATCTGTCAATATTTAAGGCGGGCCGCCTTCATGTCGAGGCCGACGGCCACTTCCAGCTGGCCAAACCAACATCGGAAAATGACCCGCTGAACCTGCGGCCTTCGCTTTCGCGGCTGATGTTCATGATCCGCCAGGCTTTGGGCAATCGTGTCTGCGTCAGTGCATTGCTGGACGACCTCAAGCAGGCGCCCTATGGCGTGCGCGATGGCCTTGCGCCCCTGCTACTTGCTCTGGTCCTCAAGATCCACAGCCACGAGCTGGCAGTCTATGAGAACGGCACCTTCCTCGCGCGCTTTGGCGCGCTGGAATTCCAGAGGATGACACGCGCGACCGCAGCTTTTGAGATCCAGTATTGCAGCGTTGAAGGCGTTCGATCGGACGTTTTCGGTCAGCTGGCCAAAGCTTTCGCAAACAGCGTGACCGATAGACAACCCGTACTTTTGGACGTCGTCCAGGAGCTTTGCCAGTTCGCCGCCCGGTTGCCGGAACAAACGCGTAAATCCCGCGGTCTGTCACCCGTCACGCGCGCCGTCCGCGATGTCCTGACGACCGCCACAGAGCCAGCAACGCTTTTGTTTCATGATCTACCAAAGGCCTGCGGGCTCGAGGCTTTCGCCTTGGATGCCCCTTCGTCGCCCGAAGCTGCAGAGCAGTTCGTCAAGCTTTTGGGCGAAGCCGTCAACGAACTGCAGACGGCCTATGGCAAACTTCTCGAACGTATCGTTGATCGTGTGGCGGAAGCTTCAGGTTTTGAACCGGGAAGTTTCGACCGCACTGTATTGGCCAATAGGGCGGCGCGGGTTTCCTTGCTTGTGCGTGAACCGAGATTGCGCGCCTTTTCGCTCCGGCTGAGAGATCCAGGCCTTTCGAACGATGCATGGGCCGAAGCGTTAGCAAGTTTCGTTGTCGCCCGACCGCCGGCTAAATGGATGCCCGGCGATGAGGCCCGGTTCGGTGAGGAGATTGGTGCACTTGCCGAACTTTTCAAGAAAGTAGAAGCGGCGGCGTTCAGCGGCTCCAACGGCCAGGCAGCGCCGGACGCTGTAAGGGTCAATTTGACTCGGCCTGATGGGCAGGATTTCGTTCAGGTTGTCGACAATATCACCCTTTCGCCAACCGAGATGCGCATCATGGAAGACCTGGCGTCGATGCTCCCTCAAGGCGAACACAAGCGTGTGCAAATGCTCACGAATCTGTTGCTCAGAGAGCTGAAGGCCAAGAGCGATGTGGCATCAAAAGAGCCGGAGACGGTTGGAAATCAGGTCAAGTCATGAAGTCATACAGCGCTGACATAAAAGATATTTTTGGGGACGTTGAGCCACGACATATCCTTAGCCTGAGCGGCGGGAAAGATAGCGCGGCACTGGCCATCTATTTGCGTGATCGGGTCCCAACGATCGAATACATCTTCCATGATACGGACAAGGAACTTCCCGAGACCTACGATTATATTGCCCGGCTGGAGGCCATCCTAGGCAAGCCGATCGTGCGCACGACGCCCGCCGATAGCTTCGATCACTGGCTGGCCGTCTATCGAGGCATGCTGCCATCCAACCACCGCAGATGGTGCACGCGCATGCTGAAGCTGAAGCCATTCGAGACCTATGTCGGCGACGGACCCGTCATCAATTATGTCGGTCTGCGCGCAGACGAAAATCGCACCGGTTATATCAGCACGAAGTCGAACATTCTTGCCGTATACCCATTCCAGGACGACGGGCTTGTGCGCTCCGATATCATCCGAATCCTTGAAGATTCAGGCCTTGGCCTCCCGCCCTACATGGATTGGGGCCGCTCCCGCTCTGGCTGCTACTTCTGCTTCTATCAGCAGAAGATCGAGTGGGTGCGCCTGCTGGAAACCCATCCGGATCTGTACGAACTGGCGATGGAATACGAGGAACGCTCCGTCCAGTTCGGCGAACAATTCTACTGGTGCCAGAGCGAGTCGCTGCGTCAGCTTAGAGAGCCTGACCGCGTGGAAAAGATCAAATCCGACTGGGAGAAGGCTCAGGCCCGCAAACGCGCGAAGCGGACTAACCGCTCGCTCATCGAGACCCTAGGAGGCCTGGAGGTCGAAGACGACGCCCATCTTCGGGACGGATGTCTGGTTTGCTCGATTTGAGGTAAGCGGCGGGGGGCCGGAATATTATGGCGGGACTGGGGAAAAAATGGGTGCGGTTCGTACGGCAGTACGGCCCGATCGCGCGTAACGACAATATGTACGATGAGCGCATCCAGAAGTCAGCCAGGCGCTATGGCGTCGATGCGATCAATTTTCCTCACCCTTACGAAGCGCGACTGCTTGCAGCGATTTCGTCGAATGCTCCAAAAGCGATGTCCGTGGTCCTGACAGGCACCGCCGGCGACGGCAAGAGCCGCTTGTGTGGTCGTGTCTGGAAGGCTCTTGGTGGCGATGAACGGACCTGGGGACTTGATGACATTTATCATGAGACTAAAGCCCAGATCGCCGGTAGAGAACGGGTCGTCGGAATAATCCGCGACCTTACCGCTCTACCCGAACAGGGCCCTTATGGCGCTTTTGCCGACAAGGCATCGTTGCTTCTCGCCGTCAGTAGCGCATTCCTGGACCCAGATCCTGACACGATCTACGTCGTCGCCGCCAATGATGGGCAGTTGATGGACACTTGGCGTCGCCTGGACAATGGCGGATCCGCAGCCGAAACCCGCGCCCTGCTGGAACAGTGCCTCATCGATGGCAGAGAAGCCGAGAACGTGGCCTTCTTCAATCTCAGCACCGTTCCGTGCACGGAGATATTGGAGCTGGCTCTTTCCGCGCTGCTGTCGCATCCGGGCTGGAACGAAGCCTATCAGGAAAGCGAGCCTGATGGCTTTTTCGGACCGGACTGTCCGATCCGCCGGAACTATGAAATCCTTTCCTCTGCGCCTTTCCAGAGCAGGTTGATCGCCCTCTTCAAGCTGATGGAGCTCAACGAGCTGCATACACCGATCCGCCGCGTTCTTCTACTCTTGTCCAACATGTTGCTCGGCCATCCTGCGGCGACAGACCGTCTGATGCAGCCTGCAGACATCAGGGGCTACATCCATGATCGCACGGCGTTCAAGGGCGACATCTACCAGAATGTCTTTGGGGCCAACCTGACGCCGGCGCGTCGGGATGGGTTGGAGATCATCGAATTCCTCAACCGCTTTGGCATTGGAGAGGAGACCACCAACCGGGTAGACAATATTCTCGTCTTCGGACCAAATGACGAGAATTTGCGCGTTTATTATCAGGAGCTGATCGAAGATGGCTTATCCAAGGATAGTTTGGAAAGACTTCGGTCCCAACGCAATCAGTATCTTGAACATCCAGAAACCGCGCAGGACAATGATCATGAGTTTCTAGCGTCGCTGGCGGCGCAGCGGCGCAAAATGTTTTTTACGATCCCGGATGAGCAGGCGGCCGAGCTCCGCCTCTGGGATCTGACCGTTTTTAGACATGCAGGCGAATTCCTATCTGCTGTCGTGGAACCGCTGCAACGCGGGGAGCGCGTCGTCCGTGCCAACGTGGCGCAGATCGTCAAGGGTCTGAACCGGGTGTTTACGGGCATGCTGGTTTCTACCGACCGCGAGCTTCTGATCGCGTCTGGCCTGTCGGGGTCCACAACTGCGGTAAGCCAAATTCTCCAGGAGCGCGTGAGCGTCGCCCCGCGAAAGGGTGAAAAGATTGAAATCATTTGGGATGGCCTGCCCACGCTGGTCGTCCATCTGGACGATCATACACGGAGCCGTCTGCCTCTCAATCTCGTTCGATACGAGTTTCTGACCCGCGTGGCCGAGGGCGCACTGCCAGGCAGCTTTTCGCGCGAATGCCATGAAGACATCCTCGCTTTCAAAAGTTCGCTTTTGGCAGCTTTGGCGCGCTCGCGCCCTCAGGAGGATACGGGTGACCTCGTCTTCCGCCTGTTGACGTTGAATGCCGAAGGCGAGCCGGCCGATGAGGCTATTGAGGTCCGTTATGCTTGAAATGCTGCCGCCACCGCCGGTTTCTGATCACAGATCCAATGACATGTGGGTCGACGAGCAAATATGGGGCCATCGGCTTTGGGACGCGACGAGTCCCTGGCTCATTTTTTTGGAGTTCATGGGGGTTGCGGAATCTAAGGACCGCGACGGCCAGTTATTCGACGCTGCCAGCTCGCACTACCCGTTGCGGTTTCGACCCGCGCAGAGAATGTACCTTCGCAACATTCTCTATAACAATGAGCGGTTGACCCGTATTGAGGCGAAAGGATTGGCAGACAGCGCCGCCTGGACCGAATGGCTGTCTTGGATCGAAGAAAATGCACAAGGCGTCCCTTTGCGCGATTTCAGTTATCTCAAGCGTCGCTTTGGCTCTTTCAGAGACTTCGCAGCTCTTATTTCGATGCTCCGCGGAACCACCATCGAGAACGGAACCAACAAGCGCTGGTCATCGCGCTTCGTCTTTCCATTTGGTCGGCATGCGCTGTACGAGGATCTGAATGTCAAGAGCAACTCGCCGTCGCGTGAGTACATCAACTTTGGTCTGCCTGGCGAGCTAGTCTACCAGATGCTGTCCCGATCGAGCGCGGCACCTGCTTTGGCCGAGGAACTTGCCAAAGGCTTTGATGGCGATCGCTGCGATCGGTTGCTATCGCTTCTGGAGCCCGATCAGCCGGAAGACCGACACTGGCGAGGCAACAGCTATCTTCCCTACCAACGCCACCAGTGCTTTGACGACCTAGCCGGCGACTGGGTGACGCTTCTTCGCAGCGATCAGCCGCGCTTTGACATCTATCCTCATTTGGCCATCTTGGGCGCTTTTCACCTTATGCGCTACCAACTATCGGTCGGTGCAGAAATCAGTGGGACCGAGCAGCCCACATTTGTCTGCGAGATCGTGGGTTCGCGCCGAACGCCCGTACGTGATCTTTCGATTGGGAGTTTCCAGCGAAACGATTCAATTCCTGCTCGCGCAATCGATAGCTACTTGGATAGCATCACCACATCTGCCGAGTGGGAAAGAGCTCTGAAGACAGACACGCCGTTCCAGGAATGCCGGCGTGTGCTTCGTCAAACTGTTCGATGGGGTGATGGCGACGATTATAGCGGACCACACGACCCCGCCGAACTGGCGGGTGCCGTCAAGAGGGCTGCGCAAGCGCGCCACCGCCAGCACGTTGCCCATGTGCACCGATCCTATGGGGGCGGCGCGGGCCTCGTTTCCCGTCGCGGCACGACACAGTTGCGATACGCCCCCAACGACGCACTTTTGAAAAGCGTGATTCTCGCCAATGTCGATGTTCGAATGGATTTCGCGGAGTTTCTCGACCTGTTGTTCCAGCGATATGGCCTGGTCATCGGCGACAAGGAAGCAGCCCAAGTCCTCTCGGAAGATGAATATGATCGCAAGGCGTTTCAGAATAATGCGGCAAGGCTGGAGCGTCGCCTGAGGACGCTTGGAATGCTGCGCCGGCTGTCCGACGCCTGTGCCTATGTTGAAAATCCCCTCTCATCGAAAGTCGGCGATCGTGTTTGACGCGCAATACGTTATCGGCAAGGTCGCCACATCCTTTCTACGCGAAGAACTCAGGCACGACGTGGACAGTGGTACGGCGCGTTTCGTGCTGGACGGGCTAAGTATCAGCCAGACCGTCGCGATCGCAAAGGCAATCCTGAGCGATCCCTTTTTGGCACCCCTGATCGACCTGAAGCTTCCAAAGTCGCTGTTCGATAGCTTCGGCCTTCCCGATGATGTCATTACCGAACGGAACGCGACGTATTTGGCGCTAGGCGGGACGGTGATTTGGCTTACTACGACTGGATGACCAACGCTCAATCCGATGCGGATGTTCTTTGGTGCGAGGAATTTCCTGAAATCGCCGATCAAGACGAACTTGTGATTTTTACCAAGGGTTTTCAATTTCTTCGCGCCGACCGCATCACACCTTCTGTGACGTTTCCCAAGTCGCAGTTCGTTGTGGCGCAAGAAAGGTTCCTGGGCGCTCGCGGCGAGTATACCGCGAATTACCTCCTGAAGTTTGGTCACGAGGTCGTCGTATCTCCATCACGCCTGCATGCCGATGAAAAACAGGCAGCAATGCTATTGGCGCAGTTGAACGCGTGGATGCAAGAATTCAGTCCGGGCGTCCGGGTGGAACCGGAAAGCATCCCGATGACCGACTTGGTGCGTCTGGCCTACAGCTATCGGGGCGCTCGTACATCCTATGGTGATCCGCTGCGGCCGACAAATGTCGGCTTCGGTCTCACCCATGTCTTGCCAGTCGTCACCGCTTGCCTGGCAGCAGCACCAGGATCGATGCTAATCGTGGAAAATCCCGAGGCGCAACTTCATCCGCGTGGCCAGGTTGCCCTGGGTCGGCTGATTGCCCTGACAGCACAGGCGGGCGTGCAAGTCATCATCGAGACCCACAGTGACCATGTCGTCAACGGTATCCGATTGGCGGTTAAAACTGGGCAGCTTGAAGCGAAGAACACGAAATTGCACTTCTTCACGCGGACCCCCGGCAATGCGACTGGTTATGAAAGCCCTATCCTGAACGATGACGGAAGATTGTCTTTTTGGCCCCGCGACTTTTTTGACCAATGGGAACGGAGCCTGGATCAACTTTTGTCGTAGGTAGGTTCAATGCTTCAGATCTTCCTAAATGAACGCTCTTTTGAGGACGCTGTTTGTGACCGCAACGTCGCGAAGAATCGCCTGAAGGCCCTTACCGGTGCGATAAGGGCCATCTCGGCCAGATCGCCGCAATTTGTTCTGAACGGATCGTGTTCGCTTGCGGAAATAAATCTTTCAGGCAACTGGAGTCTTGCGGCCATCCGCAATGATTACGATTGTGCCGATGAGAGCATCTATCTCAAGACCGTTCAGGACAGGTTTCCGTTCGGCCAGGCTCTCACCGAATTAAAGGGTCAGGCCTTCCAAAACCTAGAATATCGAATTCCACTCAACGCTGCCTGCGGTGCCGGCACCGAAGCGATCGGACTTGGCCTTGCCCATTACTTCGACTGTCTCGCGCTTAGCTTGACGTCGCACGACTTCTGGCATGCCCGTTTGATCGCTCTGACAAAATCCGCTCTCAATTCTGAAGGAGAAGTCGAAGAACAATCGGTGGTGGCCAAGAACGCGGCAACAGAAGACGGCATCTCGCATCATGTCGACGTCATAGTTTCAGCGCCTTTTATCGAAAGCGGTGTTCAGCTTTGGCAGGAGCGTACCGCTCTCTTTCCACACCTGGAATTCATTCCGCGAACAAGGGCTCAGATCGAAGGCATGCCTCAAGGGCACCCGTGTCTGGCGCCCGTCTTTGAAAAATTGCTCGGTTTGGAATCTGCGGTCGCTGCCTGGCACCGGCAAGAGACAAACCATCCGATCTATCCTTTTGGTGTGAACGGCGAAAGCCGCACGAGGAGAGGACTGACTGCGTTCCAGGATAATTCCGGAACGATCCGCTATTTCGAGGACCATGCCAAGTTTACTCCAGACGAAGGCCGGATTCACTTCATCCTCTTAAGTGAGCCCCAAAGACACGCACTCGTTGGTCATGTTGGTCGCAAGCTGGGGATCGGCTAAAATGCGGTCCGACTTACCCCGCTTCCAGGGCTAGATCACACCCCATGCCCGAAACCTCCCCCTCCCCGTCATCTCTCTGAGCCCCAGCTCCAAAACGATCCGCCGCGCCGCCTGCGGCGTCATGCCGAGTGCCTTCGCCACCATCCCGGCCGACACCAACGGTTTTGCCATGACGAGCTCGACCAGCTCCGGCAGTTTTGAAGACGTTCGCCGTCCTTCGAGTTTTCGGTCCATCATCGTTTTTGCCAGCGTCAGCCGATCATGTTCTTTCATGCCGATCTCGGCGGCCGCAAATAGTCCGTGGGCGATGGCCAGCAGCCGCGTCTCTCGATCGCGATGCCGGCGCCGATCGACCGGAATGGTTTTCAGGCCAAGATTGATAGCGGCCAGATGCGCGCCTGACGTGATGCCGGCCTGGCGCAGGATCGCGGCGGCCAGCAGCCGGCCGAGCCAGGGCGCGTGCTGCAGCACCGACAATTCATTCCAAGCATCGAGGGCGATAATCGCCTGCAGCACCGCCGGCAAGTCTTGCCCCTGCCGCGCGACACTGCGCCATTCGTCGAGCCGGGCATCCTCGTCCCAGTCGAGATCGTAGAGCAACGGATCCTTTTCAGTCGCACGGCTGCCGACGCTGGCGGGCCGTGTTGCATTGTCGATCGCGGCATTCGACCGGGCGAGCACCGCATCGATGTCCGCGAGATCGACGCCAGGGAGATTTTCGATGTCGTCGGCGTCGTCCCCCTCCCCTTCGGGATCGGTTGCGAATGCGCGTCGGGCGGCGCTGACCGTCGTCGGTTCGGCCGTGTCGGATGGCGTGATCTCCGCGGTTTTCCGCAACGTCCGGACACCGTCTGCCGACAGCGCCCAGTCCGGTGACTGAGCGGCGATGCGCCGGCGGGTCCTCAATACGTCGCGGGCGATGGTGAGTTCGTGGGTCGGTGTGCGGACGTCGCGAGAACCGTCGTGGAGAACGAGGTCCTCGAGATGCACGAGCTCGCCGTCGATCCAGAGGGAAGCGCATGCATCGGTGAACTGTGAACGTTCGAGGAAGCCCGCGCCGACCGGTGAGCGAGCTATACGTTCGTCAAGACGCGTCAGAGCTACACCGGCGTCGAACGCCGGCCGCATCAGGGCATTCATGCTGATTTTCGTGAGATCGTAAGTCATTGATTTTATGGTAAACGAATTGCTAAAGGAATTCTATCTCCAAGTTAAAATTCCTCACTCCATATGATGTGGTAGGCCACGCCTAGCCATCGATAAGCATCGTTTATCGTTGGTAGATCGACAAAGCCCGCAAATCCGACTTGTCACTCCTTGTGGATCGGCGAAAAGCCCGCAAATCCGGGCGTTTTGCGGCTTTTTCACTTTGGATCGGTGGAAATTCTGCCCGATTAAGCGGAAATAACGCGCGCCGGGCCGGTCGAGCTCCTCCCCTCCCCTATCGTCTCCTGGCACCAAAGCCTGCCTAAAATGATAAGCCCAGCCTAGCTCCGCTCCGAAACGGCCGATTTTACGCCATTTTCGCCAAGGAAGCCCGCTGGCGCGCGTTAAGGGGTCGCGATGAGCGTGGGTTGAGCTCAGCCAAGAAAACGCGTTGAACGACGCTCTATTTGAGCCATAAAACACGCTTGCAAACCTTCCTTTGCTCATGAGTTTATTATTTGTACAAATGCCGTCAAAAGCGAATCAAATCGGGCACAGCAGGTTTTAGCCACCAGCTCTCCTCTCCCCACCGCGACTATTTGTGGGATACACCGGGTTTTGATCGTAGATCACCTTGATGACGCCAAGGCCACGAGCTGCCGGCTGCCACCGCATTCATCAAGAGCGTGGATCTGGCATCGGGCAAGGCCAGTGCTCACCAAGTTGCCGCAGGACTTCGCCCGGCGACGTTCTTGTCATCGTTCGTTTCGACTGCCTAGCCCGATTGGTCAATCATCTGCTGCGAGGGTCTCAAAAGACGCGGGGTCATTTCCGTGCGCTACGCGATCCGATCGACACGTCAACGCCTTAGAGCATATTCCCCCCCGAATACCCGGCGCCGTCGTCGGCTCGCACGCGCCCTGGTCTTCGAACATGAATTACCCTGCTGAAATCGTGTGCCGGATACAGTCGATGAGCTGGAGAGCTGCGGGCGTGAGGCGGCTGCCGCGGCGATAGATAGCGCACATCTGGAGCACCGGCAGCCGGTCCTCGGTTTGGAAGCGTCGAATCTCGTATTGTCTGAATATCTTGTCTGCAAGTGGCTCTGCGAAGATACCGATACAATTCATCTGCGCCACCATCATGAGCCCGGCCGTGATGGAATCACCCTGCATTATTCGCTGCGGTACAGGCAGGCCGAGGCTTGCAAACAGGCTTTTTGTCGCCGGCCATACTCCATCCGCATCGCCCGGCAAAGCCCATTCGGCTTCCATCAGCTGGTGAACATGGCGGCAGCGTCTCAATGGATGGCGGTTCGCCATGGCAATCACCAGCGGGACAGGGAAAAGCGGGATGCTGTCGAACTCGGCATCGAGCACGGCGGGATCGAGATGGGTGATGGCAAGGTCTATCTGTGCCTCGCGAAGATGAGCCAGCATGCTGGGCAAGCCGGTTTCGCTCAGGTGGAGAGCAACGCCCGGGCGACGGGAGCGCAGCTCCCTGAATGTAGGGACCAGCAAAGTCTGCGCAAATGTCGTGCTGACCGCGACACGAACCTGGCCCCTGAGGCCGTCGCGCAGTTCAGCAAGCTCATTGCGCGCGCGCCGCATGTCGTCGAGAAGCAAACGGGCCCTTGGTGCGAATGCGGCGCCATATTCGGTCAGCTCAACGCCCTTGACACTGCGTTCGATCAACGGAACGCCAAGCTCGCTTTCCAATTCGCGGATGATCTTAGTGATCGCGGGAGGCGTTACGCCGAGTACGCGCGCCGCCCCGCGAATACTGGAATGTGCGGAGACCGCCACGAAAGCATTGAGCTGGGTCGGCTTCATCGGATCCTCCTGCCGGGAGTGTAAACCAAATGGAAACGTTCGGTCAAAAATTTTGTCTTTTCGATTAGCAGGCAAATGGGCAGACTTCCGGACATCGGTTTCCCGGCCTTGCGAGGGAACGTTCAGGAGATGGCACATGAGCATGCGACCCCACTCCTTTGAGAAGAGCAACCGTCGTCGAACCATCCTCGCCACGACGATTGGCAATGCCCTCGAATATTACGATTTCACCGTTTACGGCTTTCTGACACTGGTCATCGGCAAGCTGTTCTTTTCCGCCTTCGACCCGGCCAGTCAGTTTCTCCTTACCATTGCCACCTTCGGTGTCGGCTTCGTCATGCGCCCCCTCGGAGGCATCGTCATAGGTGCCTATGCCGACCGCGCGGGCCGCAGGAAGGCCATGGTTCTGACCATATTTCTGATGGCGCTCGGATGCGCCATGATTGCCATTTCACCGACCTATGCACAGGTCGGGATCGCGGCACCGATTGTCATCGTCATTGCGCGCTCGCTGCAAGGTTTCTCCGCGGGCGGCGAATTCGGGGCCTCCACCGCCCTATTGGTGGAGCGGACTGCACCCGCGGAAAGAGGCTTCATGGCGAGCTGGCAGTTCGCAAGCCAGGGACTCGGCGTTCTGATCGCCGCGTTGATCGTCGCCGGACTGTCGTTCGCTCTGCCGGCTACCGCGATGGAAAGCTACGGCTGGCGCATCCCCTTCATACTGGGACTCGTGATTGCACCGATCGGCGCATATCTTCGCCAGCACGTCGAAGAACCATCCATGGCCGCGGGTATCGTATCCGCAAGCGAGCGACAGCCGACGATACGAGGCGGCCTTGCAGACCTGTGGAGGGACCATCGCCGTGCCGTTATCGTCGCGATCGTCATCACCATGGGTGGGACGGGCGCCTCCTATGTCATCGGCTTTTACATGCCGACTTACGCATCTCGCGAGCTTGGCATGTCGTCGGTTGCAGCGCTCTTCGGTGCGTGCGTGACCGGTGGGCTGACCTTCGTGCTTTCTCCCCTGATCGGCCGATGGTCCGATCGTATCGGAAGAAAGCCATTGATCGCCGGAGGGCGCATGGCACTCATCCTGCTGATCTATCCGGCTTTCGCATGGCTCAAGGCCTCGCCCACGCCGCTAACCCTCTTTACCGTCGTCAGCCTGCTTACCGCCGTCCTGGCAGTCCAGGCCGTGCCAAGCATCGTCATCCTTCCAGAGCTGTTTCCAAAACGGGTGCGTGCCAGCGGCATGTCGCTGGTCTACAGCATCGGCGTGGCGGTTTTCGGAGGCTTTGCACCATTCGTCAGCGCCTGGCTCGTCCAGACGAGCGGCGATAAATTGGCGCCCACCTGGTATCTGATATCCGTGGCGCTCCTCTCGCTCTTCGCACTCCCTTATTTGAAGGATCGCACCGGGGACGATATCGACCTGAGCGGCGACGCCGTCAGCAACTCGTCCTCCAAGGCAAAGGTAATCGCATGATATCCGCTATTGTTTCCCACCATTTTTCCGGAACCTATGTCGAGGCGCGTAACAAGTTCCTCACCGCCGCTTCGGATCGCGGTGCGACCATCGAAAGCTTCCCCCTGCCCGGTTATCGCGGCGCCCTGGATGAGGAATTGGCGATCGATGTCGCCTGTCTCGGTGCGCGGGACGCCAGCCAATTGCTGATCCTGAGTTCGGGAACACATGGCCCTGAAGGTTTCTGTGGTTCCGGTTGCCAGGTTGCCGCGCTTCACGACGATGATTTGCTCGGTTTTTTGGAGCGCTCGGGTATTCGGCTCGTGATGATCCACGGGATCAACCCCTACGGGTTTTCGCATATCCAGCGCAACAACCAGGACAATGTCGATCTCAACCGCAATCACATCGATTTTGCCAAGCCGCTTCCCGCTAATCCGGCATATGCAGTTGTCGATCCTCTGGCGCTGCCGGCAACGTGGCCACCGACCCAAGACGACGATCGGGCGATGGCTGCCTACCTGGAGCAATACGGTGTGTCAGCCTACCATGCGGCCCTCGCATCGGGTCAGTACCATCAGCCCGACGGCATGTTCTATGGTGGCCGGGAACCGACATGGAACAATCGCACAGTGCGGACGATTCTGCGCCGGTATTGTACCGGAGCCCAGCACATCGGCTGGATAGATGTTCACACCGGCCTGGGACCAAACGGCCATGGTGAGAAAATATATGCCGGCCGTGTCAGTACAGCCGATCTCGCGATTGCACGCAGCTGGTGGGGCGCTGACGTCTTTGCGCCGTTCGAAGGGCAGTCCGAGTCGCCCGAAGTGTCCGGCCCCGTTGTGTCGACCGTCTACGACGAATGCCCGCAGGCGGCTGTCGGCCTTATCGCTCTGGAAATCGGGACCTTGCCGTTTCAGGAGATACTTTTTCACCTGAGGGCGTCCCAATGGCTCGTGCGGCATCCGGAACTTCCGGCGTCCGTGCAGAGGGATATCCGCAGACGGCTTCTTGACGCCTATTACTGCGACAACGACGCCTGGAAAGGCGCCGTATGGGCACAGGCCCGGACGGCTCTTGTGCAGGCGCTCAGCGGCCTCGCCAAGGCTTCGCTCGCATAAGCGGTCGGACAACGACTTGAAACCGGCCAGGTCAAGCCGACGACGGGTTGATCTGGCACCGCCATGCCGGGGCTTAGCGAAACAAAATCGGCCGATACCGGAAAACCGCTATGCACTTTTTCTGGAATCGCTCAGCCTAGTCAGCTGGCCGCGGTTCTCGACTTTCTGAGCGCCTCGTTGATCTCGCTGCGTGCGACACCGATAAGCTGCTCCATGGCATGTTTGGCAGCCTCCGGACGCCGCATCCTTATGGCATCGAGGACGTCCTGATGCTTCATGATGGCTTGTTCGTGCGATTGGCTGGCACGGTTGGTCAATCGAAAGCTGGCCAGAAGAGCCGCTCTGATCGCCGTTGCGAATTGGCGATACACCCAATTCCCGCTGGCATCGATGATTGCTGTGTGAAACTCGAGGTCAGCCCGGCTCCAGGCCTCGTTGTCGCGTGAATTGGCTTCGACCATATCCTCGAACGCCTTGGAGATCTGATAAAGCTGGCGCGCGGTCGCCTTCGCCGCGGCCTGCGCCGCCGCTGCGGGTTCAAGCAACTGGCGGGCGTCGATCAGCGACGCGTAGAAATCCTCGTCTGCGCAAAGCGTCAGCATCGCGTCGAGCACGAGCGGATCCAGATAGTTCCAGTTTTCCCGCGGAAGCACCGTTGTTCCCGCTCGGGTTCTCGATCGTACCATGCCGAGCGCGGATATGTACTGCATCGCCTCGCGCAGACTTGTGCGGCTGACGTCGAACTGAGCCGTCAGCTCCGCTTCGTTCGGCAGTGTCGAACCTTCGGCCAGCTCACCGGAAACGATCCGGTGGATAAATCGCTGGAGAAGCCCCTCGCGAACACTCCGCTTGCCGTGTTCGGCAATCGGATCGCCGTCCAGCGTCAAAACGCGACCTGCCCTAGCTTTCGTCATCCCTTTTCCTTCTCCAAGATCACTGCCTTACAGCTTTTTTAGTCTGCGTGCCTCGCAGTCAAGGCTTTCGGGAGCAGGCAGGCGCCTGAGATAAATCATATTTATATCGTGATATCGCTTGCTTTCCATTGCTCACTATCACAATCGCCGGCTCTTTTCCATATTTATCAAAAAATAAATCCTATTTATATTGACATTAATATGATCAAGAATATGGTGATGCCGCAGTAGACGAGGTCGGCCCTTGAGCCCTTCACTGCTATTTCGATTATTCAATCAGGAGGGAGGAGCGCATGAAGCTCATGAAGGTTGCCGCCATGCTGGCAATGTCGACGGTTGTCGCATCGCATGCATCGAGCGGCTTTGCTCAGGACAAGGTTCTGAAGGTTGGCGCCATCTATATGGATGCCCAGGGGTTTTATGCCGGCGTTCGAAAGGGTATCGAGACAGGCGCCAAGGATGCGGGTGAGAAGCTCGATCTGATCGAAACCAACGCCCAAGGCGATGTCAGCAAGGAATCGTCCTTCATCGACTCGCTGATTTCCGCAGGTGTGAAGGCTATCATCGTCTCGCCGGTATCGGCAGATGGATCTTACCGCGCTATTCGCCGCGCGCATGACGCCGGCATCCCCGTGGTTTGCTACAACACCTGCCTGAATGATGCCGATATGAAATCCTACGTCTCCGCCTATGCGGTCGGAGACCCTTATGAGTTTGGGCATAAGCTCGGCGATGCCGCCGGGGATTATTTCCTGGCCGAAAAGAAAAGCGCTCCCAAGATTGCCATCCTGAACTGCGAATTCGTTGAGGTCTGCGTGACGCGACGCAAGGGTTTCGAGGATGCCCTGAAGGCAAAGGTTCCCGGCGCGACGATCGTTGCCAATCAGGAGGGCGCCATTCTCGACAAGGCCGTGTCGGTTGCCAGCACCCTCCTCTCTTCCAATCCGGATATCGATGCCTTCTTCGGCGAAGCCGGTGGGGCGACCCTGGGCGCGGCGCGCGCGGTCAAGAGCCAAGGCAAGACCGGCAAGGTCGTGGTATTCGGCGGCGACATGACCACGGAAATCGCTCAGGAGCTGGCGGATTTCAGCATTATCAAGGCGGTCGTGGATATTTCCGGTCAGGGCCTTGGCAAGCTGGCTTTGGCGCAGGCAGTCAAGTCGATCAACGGTCAGGCGCCGGCCGACATCAAGGTCCCCTACGATATCGATCTGTACAAATCCTCGGACGATGCCAAGGCCTGGCTGAAGGCGCATGCCGACGGACTGCCGTGACGTGACGTCGTCCTGACTTTCGCGAAAGAATGCCGCCGGATACCCGGCGGCAATGTTCAATGTGGAACGTGCCAATGATGTCTGCCAACCACCCCGCTCCCGCGGCATCCACCAGGATTGTCGCCTCCGTCAGGGATTGCACCCGTCAGTATCCGGGCGTCCTTGCGCTCGACAACGCGACCTTCGAAGTCGCGGCGGGTGAGGTAAGAGCGCTTCTCGGCAAGAACGGCGCCGGCAAGTCTACGATGATCCGCCTTTTGACCGGAGCCGAAATTCCGGACAGCGGAACCGTCGCCATCGATGGGATCGAGCTCAGGCAAACAGGATCGGGACGTGCCCAGGAAGCCTTCGAAAAGGGTGTCCGCGTCGTCTATCAGGAACTGAGCCTGGTGCCGGGAATGACCCTTGCCGAGAACCTGTTTCTTGGCCGGTGGCCGCGTCAGGGCGGCGTAATCCAATATGACAGGATGGAAGCGGCAGCCGCGGAGGCCATGGGCCGGCTCGGGCTTAACCTTCCCGCCAGCAGGCTGGTCATGAGCCTGAGCCCGGCCGAGCGGCAACTTCTCGAGATCGCGCGTGTCCTGATCGGCAAACCCAAGCTCGTCATTCTCGACGAGCCGACGAGCTCCCTTGCCGCGGCCGAGGCCGAGAAAGTCATGAATGCGGTGACGCGCATCGCCTCTGAAGGCATTGCCGTTATCTATGTCAGTCACCGCATGAACGAGATCCGGCAGATCGCGCATTCGGCCACTATCATGCGTGACGGCCGCATCATCGATACGGTGGACGTCAAGGGCGCGGAAACGCGCGAGATTGTTCGTCTGATGCTGGGTTCCGAGGCTTCGCAGGCCGCTTTGCTTGAGACCGGCCTCCGCGAAAAGACGGTGCTGGAAGTAAGAGATCTGGCCGTTCCGCCCAAGCTTCGATCAATATCCTTCAAGCTGCGCGAAGGAGAGGTGCTCGGGATCGCCGGCTTGCTGGGATCGGGCCGAACGGAACTGCTTCAAGCCATCATGGGCATTCGTTCCTTTCCGCATGGAGAAATCCATGTCGACGGGGCGAAGGTGAAGACCCCGCGATACAGGGAGATGGTCAGCCGAGGTTTCGGCTACACACCTGAAAGCCGCAAGGAAGAGGGCATCGTTCCGCTTCTCGGGGTCGACGAAAATGCCCTGGCGACGAATTTCGCCTCCGTCAGTCGCAACGGCGTGCTGTCTGCCCGGCTCATGTCGGAGGCGGCGCGACGTGTGATCGATCGATTGCATGTGAAGACGGCGCGCACGGATACGCCGATCGGAACGCTTTCCGGCGGCAACCAGCAGAAGGTCGTCATCGGCCGCTGGGTGCATGCCGGCAGTCGCGTTCTCTTGCTCGACGAGCCGACGCGCGGTGTCGACGTCGAGGCGAAGGCGCAGATCTATGCGATTATCCGGCAGCTGGCGGCCGAGGGCCGCAGCATCATTTTCGTTTCAAGCGAAATAGAGGAGTTACCCCTCGTATGCGACCGGGTCCTTGTCTTGAGGGACGGCACGCTGCAGGAGGAATTCCATTCCCCCAATATCGATCAGGACGCTGTAATGGCCGCCTGTATTACCGGACATTGACGGAGGTTCCGATGGCAATCGACCAAGCTGCAAAGCCCGCAGCGGCCAAGGTGGACAAGGGCGGCATCAGCTTCTTCCAGCACATGAACGAGCTGAGCCTGTTCGTGGCGATCGTCGTGCTTTATATCGTGTTCACCTCGACGGCGAGCGGCTTCATGTCGTTCAACAACCAGATCAACATCCTGCGCGACGCGGCAACGATCGGGATAGCTGCCTGGGCGGCGACCCTGATCATCATTGCCGGCGAAATCGACGTCAGTGTCGGCCCGATGGTCGCCTTCATTTCCGTGGTGCTTGCCGATCTCCTGCACTGGGGTATTCCAACGCCCCTGGCTTTCGCGCTGGCCGTGGTGGTCGGAGCGTTGCTCGGCTCGATTCCGGGGATTTTGAGGGCCTATTTCGACGTGCCGTCTTTTGTCGGTACGCTCGGACTCTGGAGTGCCCTTCGCGGCATTGCCCTCTTCGTGACCGATGCGCTTCCGGTATCGATCGGCCGCAACGATCTGCTTGATGCGCTCGATCAGTCGATTTTCGGCGTTCCACCGGCCGCGATCATCATGCTCGTCCTGTTTGCGGTATTTGCCTTCGTCAGCAGAAAGACAGCTTTTGGCCGGTCCGTCTTTGCGATCGGCGGCAATGCGCAAGCGGCGTTCCTGAGCGGCATCGACGTATCGCGGATTCGCGTTGCGCTCTTTGCGATCGCCGGCGCGATGGCGGCGATTTCGGGCATCCTTCTGGTGTCGCGGCTGGGATCCGGAAATGCAACCGCGGCAAATGGCCTCGAGTTCGACGTGATTGCGGCCGTGGTCGTCGGCGGGACGTCGCTGTCAGGCGGTCGCGGCTCTATGCTTGGCACCCTGCTTGGCGTGCTGGTCATTACTCTTATCGGCAACGGTCTGGTGCTGCTCGGCATCAATCCGTTCTTCCAACAGGTCGTGCGAGGTCTGATCATCGTCGTTGCGGTCCTGGCCAACATCCAGGCCATCAAGCGCAGCGCGTCGCGCAACAAGGGTTGACCGGTCGATGTCGGTGATTGAACTCAAGAATGGCGCTTTGACGCTCCGCGTATCGACGGCTGGCGGTCTGATCCTGGGCTACTGGTGGAACAAAGGTGCCGAGACGGTGCCGCTGCTTCGACCCGCGCCGAACGACGAGGCCGATGCGCTCTCGTCCGGCTGCTATCCGCTGGTCCCGTTCGGCAATCGCGTAAAGAACAACAGGTTCACCTTCGACGGACGTTCATACGGCTTCAGTGCAAACACGCAGTGGGATCCGCATTATCTTCATGGCGAAGGGTGGAATTCCGAATGGTCCGTGGAAAGGCAAAGCGGCAACGAACTCGAACTCGGCCTCGTGCATCGCGGCGGCCATACGCCTTACGAGTATCGGACCTATCAGCGGTTTCTGCTTCGTGAGAACGAACTTGAGATGGAGCTTGGCGTCGAGAACCTGGGAGAACATTCGCTGCCTTTCGGCCTCGGCTGGCATCCCTACTTTCCGATGACGCCGCAAACCACCCTTACCGCTCCGGCACGCAGGTTCTGGACCGAGGTCGACGGCTGGCTTCCCGGCAAGGCCGAGACTATTCCCGACGACCTGAATTTCAGGGAACCGTCGCCCCTTCCCCACCGCTGGGTGAACAACGGCTTTGAAGGCTGGGACGGAGAAGCCTTGATCTGCTGGCCCGAGCGCGGGACGGCGCTTCGGCTGGTCGCGGACCCGGTGTTCAGGCATGCCTTCATATTCGTGTCGGACACCGATTTCGATCCGGGTTTCAAACGCGATTACTTCTGCTTCGAACCGATGTCGCATCTGGCAAACGGCCATAACCTGCCGGATCTTGGCGATCTCAAGGTCCTGAAGCCGGGGGACCGGCTCTCGGGCCGTATCCGCCTTCGTCCGCAGGCAATCTGACTTCTACTACCACGGAGACTTTCTATGTCCGATAGCGGTCGGTTCGACTTTATCATCGTTGGAGGCGGCAGCTCGGCATGCGTCGTCGCGGCACGGCTCGTCACCGAAGGCAGGGCCCGCGTGTTGCTGATCGAGCGCGGCCCGGCAAAGGCAAGTCCGATCATGCATTTTCCAGCGGGCTACATGAAGTTCCTGGCAAAAGACACCTATCTCGCGATGCATAAGACCAAGCCCCAGCCTCAGCTCGACGGTCGCGGGCCAATCGTTCCCCAGGGCAAGGTGCTCGGTGGTGGAAGCACGGTCAATGCCATGGTCTACATGCGCGGACAGGCGGCGGATTTTGATCGATGGAACGAATTGATCTCGCCGCCCGGCGCAAATGATGGCGCCTGGTCTTATCGGGATATGCTTCCCTACTTCAAGGCGCAGGAAGACAATGATCATCTGGCCGGCGAGTTTCACGGTGTCGGCGGGCCGCTGAAAGTGTCCCATCTCGGACATACCAGTCCGATGACACGCACCTATGTAAAGACGCTGCAGGGCATGGGCATCCCCTATAATCCCGACTTCAATGGCGCGCGCCAATTCGGCGTCGGCTTCATGCAGCATACCATCGATTGGCGGACGCACAGGCGCTCCAGCGCCGTGGACGCGTTTCTGGCGCCTGTCATGAACGATCCGCTGTTGACGATAGAAACCGACGCCACCGTGACCGGCTTGAAGATGGACGGCGATCGGGTGACCGGCGTCGACTACCTGAAGAATGGTCGATCGCGCTCCGCATCGGCGGGAATCGACGTCATTCTCGCTGCCGGCGCCTATCAGACGCCGAAGCTTATGATGGTATCGGGCATCGGACCCGAGGAGGAGCTGGGCAAGCACGGCATCAGAACCAAGGTCGCGCTGCCGGGGGTCGGTAAAAATCTGCAGGACCACTACGAATGCCCGGTCGTTGCGACGACCAGAGGATCGTTCGGCTATTATGGGCAGGATCGCGGTTGGCCGATGATCAAGGCGGGATTGCAATATCTCTTGTTCAAGTCAGGGCCGGTTTCGACGACGGGCGTCGAGACCTGCGCCTTCTATGATCCGGACGGCAACAACGACCAGCCGACCATCCAGATGTTCTGCGTCCCGACGGTCTATCTCGATCGCGACGTCATGGGGACGGAGCCCGGCGACGGTGTCACGATCAATTCGCTTCTTCTCCGGCCGAAGGCCAGAGGCTCCGTCACCCTGGCATCTGCCGATCCGCTCGCCGCCCCGATCGTGGATACCCAGATTTTTGGCCACCCCGACGACCTGCGGCTGACAATGGCCGGATTTCGCTTCGCGCGCACGGTATTGGCCGCGACGCCAATGCGAGATCTTATCGAGAAGGAAATCTTTCCCGGTGCGGACATCGTCAGCGACGAGGCGATTGCCGCCCATTGCAGGCGGACGGTCAAGACCGGCTACCATCCGGTCGGGACCTGCAAGATGGGGCGGGACAATGATCCGGAAGCGGTTCTCGACCTTGACCTGAAGGTCAGAGGCACGCGCGGTCTGCGCGTCGTCGATGCGTCTCTGATGCCGACGATCGTAAGCGGAAACACCAACGCCGCCGTCCTTGCTGCCGCGGGAAAAGCCGCCGACCTTATTCTTGCATGATACTGGACGCGATATCTCATGAAGATCACCAAACTGACGACCTACATCGTTCCTCCGCGCTGGATGTTCCTGAAGATCGAAACCGACGAAGGCATCACCGGCTGGGGCGAGCCCGTGGTCGAGGGCCGGGCGCTGACCGTGCAGGCGGCGGTGCATGAGCTGGAAGACTACCTGATCGGCAAGGATCCGTTCCTGATCGAGGATCACTGGACGGTCATGTATCGCGCCGGCTTCTATCGCGGNNGCGCTCGGCCAGCCGATCCACTCGCTGCTCGGCGGCCAGGTGCGCGACCGGATCAAGGTCTATTCCTGGATCGGCGGCGACCGCCCCTCCGACGTCGCCGACAACGCCAGGGAGGTTGTCGAGCGTGGCTTCAAGGCGATCAAGATGAACGGGGCCGAAGAGCTTCAGATCGTTGATACGCATGAAAAGATCGAGGCCATCATCGCGAATGTCGCGGCCGTGCGGGAAGCCGTCGGACCTCATGTGGGAATTGGCGCTGATTTCCATGGCCGCGTCCACCGGCCAATGGCCAAGGTGCTCGCCAAGGAACTGGAACCCTACAAGCTGATGTTCAT
>UBYA01000041.1 GCA_900469615.1 Hyphomicrobiales bacterium
GGTGCCAATCGGGCGGTTACTCTCGATGACCGATGGTGTCGTTTTGCATTTAGTCGTAAGATTCGTGCCCTGGACCTGAACCAGGCCGGCGAGATTGAATAAATAGGCGGGAGTTGCATGGAATTCACGGCCGCAAGAAATTCAGACATAGATTTTATTTCAAGGGGCTTTTCTGAGATCAAGGCGCTCCCTACCGTAAAAGGAGGTCCAGCCTATGCAGACCCTGAATGGATAGCATCCAGATTGGAATTAAGAATTGATCCGCTATATCAGTTGAGGCAATTTTCTATTGCGAAAATTAATTCTCATCGAGTTGGATTCATTCAGATACTTGATTTTAAATTACTCCAAGAGCACTTCCGTTTCTATAAGGCACTTGGGTTATACGATGTGAATGGGGAAGTATTAAACTTCAAGAACCCTCTTTCGATTATCAATTCGATCTATGTCTGCGAAAGCTTTAGGCGGCGCGGCATAGGTAGGGCGATGATAGAACAGGTTAAAAACAATCGCGAACGTAGGATGGGAATCCTGTACTCGAAATATAATTTTGAGAATATTGAACTCTACCTAAACTCCGGATTTGTGAAATTCGTTCCGGATTATAACGATATCAAAAGAAACGAGGAAATTTTCCTGATGCTGGAGCAAATTGTTTCGAACGACTGACGCCAAGTTTAGGAGAAGCCATCTTTCCCGAAGACAACAGCCTATTCGAACCTGAGCCACGTTTCGCCTTCTACAAGCCAACCGCCATGCTCGCAGGCGTCGCCCATGCGCGCAACCTTCTTGCCATTGATGTTGGCTACGGACGAGCCGCTTATAATCGCTGCCGTCGTCGGAACACCCGTACACACGCATTTATCGCCGACAGTCGCGAGGGGAATACCATTCACCTTGACGAAGTCTTGCTGGCACGATTGCACCGACCCACCTACATGTGGCTTTGGGCCTGGATCGCACATCGGGCAGACATGCATTTGACCCTTCAATGTTCCCGGGCTTCCCATTCGTATCCCTCACAAAGTCATATGCTGGTTCGCCCCACTTCACGTTCAGCGGTCACCGCATCAGAAACGCTATTCCCTGAGCCAGATGTGACCGGGATGAACGTCATCTCGCTCTAAGCGGCGCATTTCTACATAATCCCAAAAAGTCGCAACTTTTCGGGATTATGCTTTAGGCGTGAACAGCTTCGTGCCTGGGCACACGAAGCGCGTCCATTTCTCACCGTCAAAACGGGCGACGTCATCATAGCCAAAGGACCACAGCACATCGCCAACAACCTGCAAACGATGCGCATTCTGCAATTTCGGAACGAGCCCGGTGTCGATCTTGGACAACGCCCCCGAAGCATAGGTGTAAATCGCGTTTGCCGAGTTCAGCCAGACTTGCCCCTTGAAAAAGGCGATGGAGAGGAATTCCTCATAGCAACCTAGGTTGCCAGCACTGGTAAATCCGCTTTTGGCGTCGCCGTGAAGAAGGGCGCCATTTCGGCCGCAGGCCCACACCGTCCCGGAGGCGGGATCGGCCGCGACCGCGTTGAGCCAATCGCCCGACGGGTTGAATTCGTCCACCCAGATGCCCTTGCTTCTGGAGCAAATCCGACCTCTGCCGCCCATCCGGGTTACGGCGTAGAACGACCCGCCTGACACGCACATATCGGTTATGTCGAACTCGTCACCAATCGAGCCGAGCAGCCCTTCGTCGAAATGCTTCCATTTCCCGGGAGCAGCACGTCGGTAGACTTGGCCGGCGAAGCCAAATGCGAAAAGGTCGCCGTTGAGCTGCTTGATTCCGCCGAGATAGCCAAGACCCAGCGAGCCAGGCTTGTGCAGACCGGCATCGGCGATGTCTTCCTCGATACGCGTCGAAAGATGGAACCAGACCTTCCCCTCTTCCGAAACGCAGACAAATGCCGGACGGTCCATGTCATCCGACTTGAACGTGCTGATATCTATGAAGACGTCCTGAAGATTCTCCAGCCCCCATTGGCCATCGGGTGTGCCGATGTCTTTAAGCACGATGACCTTGGTTGGCGGCTCGAATGGATCGCTGTCGCCAACATAGGCCAGGAACATCGCCAGATGGGGATATTTGGCAAATCCGTTTCGAAAGCGCAGATAGTCCAATTTTCACCTCGCCTTATTCCAGTCCGTCGCCGATGCCACGTCCAAACAATCTGTCTATTTGATTTTGGTTGGGAAGCGGGCTCTTTTGATGCCTAACCGGAGCGTCGTCCCCCATCTTCTCGAACGCTTTATCGACCTGAGACTTCAGGTCGTCCATCTTTTCTCCGCATTCGGGCTTCACCTTCTTGATCGCAGCCATCGCAATGTCCTTGACTTGGCCAAGCGTGGCGTCCGACCCAAGGTTTTTGACGGCTGCATCCATCTGCCTGTGTACACTGTTGTGCTCGGTATCATCAAGGCAGATGCTTGGCCCGTCATCCAGCGAGGGCGCGTTCGGCAGCCGCAGGCTGTCATCCAGTCGTTTTCCGGCTCGAATCACATAATCGGCAATGATGTGGTGTTTCTGCTGGTTCTCGCCGCATTTGAGTTTGTTGTATTTGTCAAATTTGCATTTGTCTTCTGGCGGGCAATTCCCTGTTGCACAGGTGGCGGTGTCGGCCTTGGTCTGGGCGCTAGCCTGTGTATCTGCGTTTGGGGTATCCGAACTCAACCCAACCGCTAGAAGGATACCGCCGCCGATCCATGTTGCGGCGTTGACGAGCGCGGGACCCCAAACCGGTGCGGTTTCTACAACTACGTAACCTGCGGCCACTGCGGGAGGCATTAGCGATTCTCCCTTGCATAATTGATACTGGCCTGAAGCAACAACTGTACACGCCTGTCGCGAGAAACGGCGGTATCCTGGGCCGTCATAACTTTGCTTACGTCAGGATTTTCTGTAAGTTTTCCTGATGTCATGACCTGCATATAGCTCCATCCTGCAAGTGCGGCCTCGCCTTGGACGCGGTATTAAGTATCTATAAGTTTGATTTGATCCACTCGTAGACATCAGGCTTTTCCGCCATCGTTCGATCTAGAAAAACTTGCTTTTGCGCCGGTGTCGCCTTGTATCCAAAGTCCTTTAGGAGTTTTAACGCCGCTATCGCCGTCTGCTGCTGATCGGATTGTCCGAACGTAATACAATTCACCGCTTGAGTGGGAATGTCCAACTTTGCGCCGCCGTAACGCTTAATCTCCGCATATGTATTAACGGAGGCCCCGTTCTCCAGCAAAATTCGCGCCTTTTCGATATGGCCGAATTTGATCATGGATGACAAAGGCGTGACACCTTCGTCATCTGCAAGATCGACCGCCTTCCTCAACCTAAAGTGCTCAGCAAGCCATCGGTATGCGTCCGTCTCAAATTCCGGATTTTTCTCCATCAGCAGCGTACTGCCATCCGACGACCGCTGCAAAAGATTGACACCGTTATCGTCTAGGAATTTAAGCGCAGAAAGATTCGAGACACATTGAAATAATATCGGCGTATCGTCCTCAAGCATCTCATCGCGGAAAATTTTCACGCAAAATGCGTCATGCGAATGATCTCCAGCGAGGAATTTCTCCTCCCAGTTTCTCAAGATATATTGCTGTTCAGCATTCAAAGACATAGCGGTGCTTACCTAAGGGGTATGAAATCTTGTCCGGGAGGTATTTCTATATTTTGGTTGGTCAAGGAATCCGCGTGATCCCTGGTTACTTTATCCGCCTTCGATACCTTGTCGTAACATTTATTCTTGTTGAAGGCTTGCCCCTCATTTTTTAACCCCCGCTGAAGGTCGCGGATTTCCTTATAGTGTCCTCCAGGGGAAGTCAGCTTTCCACCTCCCATGGGAAAGCCGCCCTGCGCATCGAGAATGGGATCGTATTTTGCCAGTTCCTTTTTGAGGAGCTGAATCTTTTTGCGCATCTCCGCGAGGATGCCCTCACATTCAGGCGGCGGCGGGCAATTGCCTGTTGCGCAGGTGGCGGTGTTAGCTTTGGTTTGCGCGTCAGCCTGTGTGTCCGCATTTGGGGTATCCGAACTCAAGCCAACCGCTAGAAGGATACCGCCGCCGATCCATGTTGCCGCGTTGACGAGCGCGGGCCCCCAAACCGGTGCAGTTTCTGCAACGAAATAACCTGCAGCCACTGCGGGAGGCATCAGCGGTTCTCCGTTGCATAATTGATACTGGCCTGAAGCAATAGCTGCACACGCCTGTCGGGAGTAACGGCGGGATCATGTGTCGTCATGACTTTGATGACGTCGGGATTTGTCGTAAGCTTGCCGGATGTCACGACCTGCATATAACTCCATCGTGCAAGTGCGGCCTCGCTTTGAACGCCGTACGTGCGCCCCTCGTCCATGTAGCCTTGTGTTATCGCAGAGAGTTCTGCGTCGCTCATGGTGGCGGTTTGCGATGGGGCAACATTGCGCAGGTAATTGCAAATCCGCCGCTTCGAAGCCTGTGCCATCAATTCGTTCGTGGCCGATATCTCACTGGGCGTAATCGTAAGCAGGCCCTTCGGCATGGGCGGAAGGTTGTTGGACTTTGTCACGCGCTTCAGGCCGCCATAGTCAGTGGCGTTCATGAAGATGGTTGTCGCCGGGCCGAGAATTCTCGCGAACTGCGACTTCGTGAATGAATGCAGCAATGATCCCATTACGTTAGGGTCCCAATGGCGGAACAATACCCGCTCATAGACCACCTTCTTGCCTGATCGGCCGTCGTTGCCCGCAATGCGGTCGTCCGGGACCAGAATCCGGTTGATGGTTCGCAGGTGCTTGTAGAGCGCCGCCTCTCCGGCCGGACATGACCAGAACACGGCACAAGGCTTTTCCAACGCAAAGTTTCCGACCTGATCGCAAATATGTCTGTTGACGAGCGCAACCAGCCAAGGCCCGTCGCGCCGCCACTTCGGATCGCCTCCCGATAGGAACAATGACCGGGCGGGAATGTCTAGACTAAGCAACTCCTGCTGCAAATCATCGAAATGTGCACCGTCAAGGACGGCAAACATCGGTCCCGACGCCATCATGTCGGCGAGTCCAGCACGAAAACGCGTTGAGAGCGCGTTCTCTCCGGCTGGCATTGCGGTTTGCATGGCTGTCATCTGTTCATGTCCTCACAAAAGGCGTTGAGGACTTCGCCATCAACCTGGGACAAGAAAGGCCTTGGCCCGGCCCGCCTTTCCTAAAATCAATTTGATTGCCTTCGATATCGATCTTAAGAGCGTGGAGCTTGATGCCCTGTCTGTTGATGGAGATGTAGCCGCCCGGAGCGGATAGACGAATCTCGGTGCCGGCGTAGATCTCCCACACCTTGGACTCACCGTGAAATTTCTCCCCTGAGGCGATGTTGTAGAGTTCGCCGACCTGGACATTGATCTTTTTGCCGACGTTGGTGTGCTGTTCTTTGCCCACCTTCTCGATATAGGTTTGCCCAACATGCGTGACCTTACTCATGCCGATCTGCTCGACACGGGCAATACCGATGCTGTCATGCTTGAAGGTACCGGCAACGGTGTACATCATACCCGGCAGCGAGAAGAGACCGCCGACATCCTGGCCCATGCCGGTCCCGGCTCCGGCAAGAGCCGTGCCAGCATCTGCGCGGGGGCTGGGACCCGACACCACGCCCTCTCGCGCGCTCAATCCCACGCCTGATAGGAAGCCCAGTGCCGAGGAGGCAATCGACATAGCGAAGCCACCAAGTTCGGCGCCACCGCCACCAGCGATCTGGCCCGCCTGCTGCAAGAGGCTGGCGGTTTGTCCGGCGAGCCCGGCGACACCGGCAAGCGCTCCGAGAGCGCCAGCACCGGTCCCTCCCACGGTGAGGTGATATGAGCCTCCGATTTCATGCTTCTGGTTGTTGGCGACTTCGACCGAACGATTGCCTCCAACCGAGTGGACATCATGGCTGTCGATGCGCGCCGTTCGATCGTTGAGGACGCGGGTCGTGTGGTCCTTCTGGGCGTGAAAGAACATATTCTCCCCACCCGTTTTGTCCTCCAGCGAAAACTCGTTGAACCCTACGCTCTTGTGGGAGTTGGAGCGAAAGGTCGAACGCGTCTTGTTCGCGGGCAGATCGTAAGGAACAGTTTGTTTTGCATTGGGTGCAAGCCCGAGGACGACAGGACGATCAGGGTCACCACCAATAAAGGCGACCATCGCCTCCTGCCCGATGCGCGGGATGATCTGGCCACCCCAGGTCGACCCCGCCCATGCCTGCGAGACTCGAATCCAGGGACTATCGCTTCCGTCCTTCTTCGCCTTACGGTCCCATGGCATCCACAGTTTTACCCGACCATACGTGTCCGTGTGGATTTCCTCTCCGTCAGGCCCCGCGATGAAGCCGACATGCACGCCGTCGATGCGCGGTTTCGATGTGGTGCGATGCGGTGTCGCCGGCACCCGGGCGGGCAGTGCAACGAAACGGTTGGAATATTCCGGCGCGTCCTGATCGGCTGCCTCATAGGAATGGTCGCGCGCAATTACCTCCAGCTTGTGGATCACCATCTCCTCGAACTTGTTGGCGGGATTGGCAACATCATACGGCTGGAACTTCTGGCCGACCTCCAAGGTGCGGACGGTTGAAGAGCCTTCGGTGAGATTGTGATCGACTTCGGTGGCCTGCATACGCCACCTTGATTGCTTTTCAACTTCAGCGTTGTCGATGCCTTCCGACGCGGAACCGACACCATAGCCGCCCACGACTGAACCGAACTCAAACAGCTCGTATTTCTGGTTGCCATTCAGTTCGATCAGCGAGGGGGCATTGGCTGTCGGGATGTCGACATACAGGAAGTTATAGTCGGCACCCGTTCGGCGGCCGGGGGAATATTCGAAGCGCTGAAGCCAATTGTTGATGTGATTGCGGTCGGAACTGCCGAGAGCATACCGGATCTTCCCGTCCGCCTCGTCCTTCGGTTTGTCGTAACCGGATTGATGGTCGGCGAGCACAAGAACATGCCTGGCCGAGACCGAACCTTTCTGACCACCCTCATGTCGGAAGTAGTAGAAGATCCCGTCAGCCTCTAGGCGGCGAGTAAGATAATCGAGATCGGTTTCGCCAGCCTGAACGGCATAGACCATGGGCTTGGGCTGATGGATCACGCCTGACACGTCCGGTGCTGGCAGGCCATGTTCGGAGAGCAGCGTCTGCGCAACATCGACACTCGACAGATGCTGCCACGTGCGCCAGTCCGATTTCTGGCTGAGCAGGAACAGTTGCGGCCTGATCACCAGCGTATAGGCACGCCCGCCTCGTGTCAGTGGCGGCCCGGCGGTCACACCCTGTATGAGTCCGTTCCAGGTCTTCCGTTGTCCCTCACCGATTTCCAGCGACACGTCGGCAAGGCTGGCGATCAGGCGTTTGGGATCGATCTCGCCGTTTTTGGCACGTACATCCACACGCAATTCGAACAGTTCGTTGATGCCCGCTCGATAATAGAGACGCTCTGCAAGAAGAACGTCGACTCCTAAAACGGTTTCAATCCGGATGATGCGATCGACTTGCGAAAAGCCTTCGCTCGTGAGCGTGTCGACAAATTCGTCAAGCGCCATTGCCAGCGTGCCTTTCTTGAATTTCACAGCGTAGGATCAGCAAAACTTGATTTGCGATGCGAGTGCCACAAGTGTACGACGCAATCAAAGATAGGTGGCATATTGGAAAATCAAGGCCGCGATGAACGAAGATTTTGTGGCTCTACAGCTCAGCCTGATTGCAATGCGGGCGCGAATTCGAATACTAGAGATAGCACTCACATCTATGCTCTCAAGCGCCTGCCACCTCGGGGTAGCGTCGCAGGCGCATGGCGAGTGATGCTGCGTCGACAGGGGCGGTATGTCAGTCGCACCTTCAAGGATACCGCTTACGGATCTGCTGAAGCTGCCTTCACGCAGGCACGCGACTATCGCGACGCAATCATGCACGCTTTGCCACCAGTAACTTTGAGGGAGAAGGCGAACTGCCTGAGAAGCGACAACGTTAGCGGCATATCCGGTGTGTACAAGGCACACGATCCTCAACCTCGATGGGTCGCCTACCTCTCCTCCCCCGATGGAGTGAGGGCAAAGGGCTACTCGGTTTCGAGATATGGCGACGAAATGGCAAAAACTTTCGCCATCAGGAAACGGCAGGAATGGCTTTCGGACATTCCGTCAGCGTTCCACATCGTCAGCGAGGAGGCCGAAGCGGTCGCACGATGGCAGTTTCCGGAGCGGCTCAACCACATTCCCATCGTCACAAACAGTCAATTGATGCCGCCGGAGGCAATCGACGAAATCCTTGCCAAAATTGACCAGGATTTCGATGCTCGTCGCCCTCTGCGGCTTCGAGTGACCGTTCGCCGTGACGCCAGCGATCGCTTACGCGCCGTCGTCGCGTTCAATAGGACAAGTGCGCAGATCAAACAGATTAGCATAGGTATGCGAAGCCGTTCCTTGGCCGAGTCCCTCTCGCTGATGGGATCGAGCCTTCAGTGTGCGGTCCTCGAACTTTGCGGCGGACCGGTGGCCCGAAGATTCGAGGCAAGCTATGCTGCACGCCTGCTTGACCCTGTCTCTTTTGATCCCATGCGGGGCTCAGGAATAACGATGTACATTCCGCGTCACACGACATGATCTTAGCGGACTCAACATATATCGTAAGCCTGACGAGCATGAAACCGTTTACGCTGTGGCGTTGATACACGGCGATAGCGTGGTTGCGTTCAAAGCAGGCGAACCTCTCGACGGCTGCAAACGAAATCGACCATCAGACCAGTGGTCGCCGAGATCGGCCCCGCATTAGGAGGTAGCGAATTTCACCTTTACCCCGCGTTGCCGAAAGTAGGCCTGCATAAGTTTCCTGCCAGAACGATTGTTATGCGCGAGCTTGGTCGGATCGAATACGGTTTCCTTCAAACCCGCCCGCGCCAAGGCTGTTTTGAGGGTCACGATACGCAAGTCGATGTCGGCATTTTCCGCTTGAAGCGACCCATAAACGCGGTTGATTGCATCTGCTACGGTCGGTTCGGTCATTCTCATACTCCTGTTATGGCTTCGTTCGCGCCTATCACGTTTCTTAGCCTGACCCACATCAATGAGTAACGGTGGAGTGAAACGCCGCATACGAAACGACTTCCACGCCTTGATTGGGGTTCGAACTCATGACCGCCTCATAAAAATAGCTTACAAAACAATAGGGCTGGCCTCTCCCCGCGGGGTCGATGGCATTGTTGCGGAATACATTTTTGACGCCAGGCGAAGACACCGGGATGTGATGAACAGGCCCACGGGTGGTATAGCTCGCTCTACAAATGCTTGTGCCAGAATGGGCAGCCTTTCGCCGGCGCCCATGCGATTTAAGATAAATTAGTTTCATGATGGAGGATTTGATTGCGGCGGCAAGATTAATCAGCGCACGGCCGGCTCTTGCCGCGACTTGCCCATGGAACGGTCACGCGACGCGCTCCTCCCATGGCGAAGCGTTGCTTCCAGTTGTGCATCGAAGGCGGGAGAGATGAGGCCAAGCGCTCGGTCAGGGAAAAGAAGCTGAGCAGGTGTTGGGCATAATCGCGCGGCCACAGCGTTCCCTGCCGTTCTGAAATCAAACTATCAAAATCGTTTCTTACAATGGGATGCATTCATACCGCCGTATGGCGTCGTGATGGACTATTCAAATCGATGGAGCCTCTTATGCAACCCGGTAAGATTTTGACCGCCGTTCTGTTCGTGACTTTTCTCTCCACGCCCCACGCCTTCGCTTTCGAGGCACTCGCACCCGCCCAAGCCGCGGCTATCGCCGACACGGTGACGACGGCTAACCCCGATGCCAATTACAAGACGTTGCTGGAGAATCGTCGTGAAGGGCTGGTGAGCAGCATCAAGAGCGACAGCGGCGGCAAGATCGATCAGGACGCGATCGACAAATCGAAGCAGACTGTTCCGCTCGCCGACAATGACTGGCTGAAGGCTTCGGGCTATGATTTCGCCGTCAAGGACAATCAGGAGGCCGGCATCAAGGTGCTGTCGCCCTTCCTAACCCTGCCGCGGTGGGAGCTTGAGCGCAGCCAGATGACGGTGACCGAGATCAATCACCTCGCCTCGACCGAGCAGCAGCAGCACGCGATCGTTGACGCCCAGTCGATCGCCTATCTCTATTTCATCCCCGAGGCGCTCGGCCCGAAGCTCGGCCCGGCCTTCCTCAAGGCCTATGAGGCCGGCGAAACCGGCAAGGCTGCGGCGCTGATCAAGGCGAGCGAGATCAGCACCGGCGCTGCCAAGGCCTATTTCAACTATCCGCGCCCGTTCCTGATCGACAATAGCACCATCCAGCCGGTACCGGATAATTCCGTCTCGGGCGACGGCACTCCCTATGCGGCGTCAGGCGGCGCCTTCCCGAGCGGTCACACCAACACCGGCTATACCGACGGGTTGCTACTCGCCGAAATGCTGCCTGAGCGCTTCACTGCACTGATCGATCGTTCGGCCGGCTACGGCTATTCGCGCGTCGTGCTCGGCGTTCACTATCCGCTGGACGTGATCGGTAGCCGAATGATCGTGGAACGCAACGTCGCACATTTCCTCAGTGACCCGGCCTACAAGAAGCTGTTCGACGAAGCCCGGGAACAGCTGCGCACGGCGCTGGAGAAGGAATGCGGCGCCTCGATCGCTGAATGCGCCGAGCCGGCCGATGCCGCCTCCGATCCGTGGGCCGCTCCGGCACTGCGTGATTTCTACGATTTCACCATGACCTATGCTCTGCCGCGGAGCGGCGAAAAGGACATCGAGATGGTGGTGCCAGAAGGGGCCGAGATTCTTCTGGCGACCTTGTTCCCTGAGAAATCGGCGGCGGAACGCCAGGAGATCCTCAAGCGCACAGCCCTCGATTCCGGCTATCCGCTTGACTCCAGGGACCGGCACTTCGGCTTCTGGCAGCGCATCAATCTGCACGAGGCGGCATTGGCTGCGCAGACGAACTGACGCCCCTCGCTTGCTTCCACCGTGCCTGGCGGCGGAAGTCTGTGGCATGAAACATGATGAGGTCCGCCTTGCGGCCGGGCTCATTGGTGAAAATCGGGTCTCCACCTAGTATGAGATAGGATCAGCGAGAGGCACCCGGACCAGTAGCTTTGCATTTCAGATATCATGCTTGGCGAACCGCATTATACGGCGGAGAAGACAAACGAAGGCGGCAGCTCTCGACACGTTTCGATGGGACGGGAGTCGGAGAAGCTCGGCGTGACAGAGGAGCCGTTCACGGTCGTTATTATCGATATCAAAGTTTGCATACATGGCATACCAACAGCTGCTGCGGCGTGTTTGACTGTTCGCCACTCCGCCGAGGGGGCGGCAGGTCGCCCCCTCCGTCCCCTTGAGCTGTCAGGCGATCTCAGAACTCTTCCCAATTGGCCGGGGAAGCCGCCAGGGCAGAGGATCCTGAGAAAGCGGAGGCAATCTTGTGGCGAAGCGACCGGACCTGAGGAGCCACGAATTGCTCGCTTCCGGTTATCGGCCGCACTGATGCCACGCGGCCACTGTCCGCGAGCTTGAACTGGGCAAGCAACTGATTGAGCGAATTCACTTCCCGCGCCAGATTGTGACTTGCCGCCGTCGTCTGTTCGACCATCGCAGCATTCTTCTGGGTATCCTGATCCATCTGGTTGACCGCGGTATTGATCTGCTGCAGCCCGGAAGATTGTTCCTGCGCCGCCTCGACGATCGCGCCGACATGACGATTGATTTCCTGGACTTCCGATACGATCGTCTCCAATGCCCGCCCAGTATCGCCGACGAGCTGAACACCTTCCTTGACCTGCCCTTTCGACGTCGTGATCAATGCCTTAATCTCCTTTGCAGCCTGGGCGGAGCGTTGAGCAAGCTCGCGAACCTCCTGCGCGACCACGGCAAAACCCTTGCCCGCATCGCCTGCGCGAGCCGCCTCAACACCGGCATTGAGTGCCAGGAGGTTGGTCTGAAAGGCAATTTCATCAATCACGCCAATGATGTTGCTGATCTCGTTGGAAGATTGTTCGATCAATTCCATAGCGCCGACAGCGCGCCGAACGACGGCGCCTGATTCTTCCGCATGGTGGCGAGCCCCGGCAACAAGCTGGCCTGCTTCCTTTGCTCTTTGTGCGGAGTCTTTCACAACCGTCGTAATCTGCTCCAGCGCGGCCGCTGTTTCCTCGACGGCAGCGGCTTGCTGCTCCGTTCGTTTGGCAAGATCATCAGCAGCCGCCTTGATCTCGTTAGCACCTGCATCGATGCCACAGGCATTCTCGGCGACGCGACCCAATGCAGACTGCAGCTTCTCTGCCGAATTGTTGAAATCATGACGCACGGCGTCCAACGTCTCCGTAAACGGTTCACTGATACGGAAAGTCACATCGCCAGTTGACAGCCTGGAAAGACCTTGCGCCAGATTATCGACGGCATGCTTGATTTGAGCGGCTTCTTTTGCCTTTTGTGCTTCCCGCGCGATACGCTCCTGTTCGGAGAGACTACGGTTGGCTTCCGCTTCATTTTCCAGGCGCATGCGCTGAACGGCATTTTCACGAAAGACCTCGACGGCGGCAGCCATCGCACCGATTTCGTCGCCACGGTCGAGGAAGGGCACATCATTGTTGACATCGCCATTCGCAAGCTTTTGCATCACACCGGTAATGCGCTGGATTGGATTGGCGACGCGCGCAACCACCATATAAATACCGAACGCGCAAATCACGATGGCGGCGATAGCGGTGCCAAGGGAAATCCAGAAAGCGTTGCTTGCGCCCCGATCGGCGTCCTGAACTTCATTTCTGGTTTCATTCATGATGAAGGTTATGAGATCGGCGATCCTGTCGTTCGCTTGGTCGGCAATCGGCTTCATATCGATATCGAAGGTTGCTTTTGCATCCGCAAGCTGGTGTTTCTTCAGAGAAGCTATGTACGGAACGCTATGAGTCAAATAGGCTGCGGTAGACTGCCTGATATCGGCAATCAGTTGGCGTCCCCTGTCGGAAAAAAGGCCCGCTTCATATTTTACGATGGACTGCTCCAGCTTGGCTTGTGCTGCCGCGACATCCTGAATTTCGTTCTGGAGCTCCCGATCGTCCGATGCCAGGGCCAAGCGAGCCAGGCTCAAGCGCATGTCAGCGAAATTCGACTTCACCTCACGCGAGCTCAGCAGCCGTTCGATCCAGAAGCTGCCTATCTTTTCTGCCGACCCATTGATCGACTGAATGCTCTCCAGCGCCACAAAAGAAAAGATCATTACGGTCGCGACAATCGCCGTCATCAACCCGACAAGCGATAATTTAATGGAAAGGTTCTTCAAAATGATACCCCATGAATTAAGTTTGATCTGCTTTCACCCGCGCCAGTGTGTGGCAGATCGCTTACGGTAAGATCGCACGTCATTTCTCGTTTCGGAGAACGCCCATCATGGGCAGGGAAGCTAATATCGAACGATTCCGCGTACACTACGGATCAACACCATCGACGAAAGCTCAATAACAACAAGGGTGCTCAAGGCACACTTAAGCATTCTTGCCGCTCAATTTTCATGTTGCTTTGGTAAAGAGCCAATGAACATCTCGATAAAAGAATGCCTTCGTTCTAAAATAGGATATGAATGCGAAAATTGGACATGTTTTTTTGCGTACCTGATCCATAGTATACTTGAAGGTAGGGCTAATGTTATCATGAGCGATGGCGTCCATTAAGGACGCCATCTCCGTGAGCAGCTGGGGGGACATATTCTGACGCTGGGGCAAAGCGTTCGCCTGCGGGGTAAGACATTCGAGGCGGCGATCGAGCAGATCAGTCGGGAGTTCGGCACTTTCGACGCCAAGATTTCAAAGGCAAATGCACAATTTCATTGGTCAACGGAGCTTAGCTCATGTGGCCCTGTCTCGTTGGTTTCGGGTTATTATACCGGCGAATGGGAATTGCGTTCTCTGGATAGTACGCCGGAGATGCTTTCGCTGATTCGCGCTCGCCACGGTTGCCTTCATGCCTCGCTTGGAGGCGAGACTATCGAAGGTGCGGCAGGAGCCATGCTCCTGATCAACAACAATGAAGCCGATAAATTCTTTCTCCGCGGTGATCACAATCTTTCGGACGTTCTGTTTGTCGATTGGAAAACCGTAGTCCAAGCCGTGACTGCGGCCTACGAGCGGCCCGTGCCGAAATCACTCGGGCTGCCGCCAAAACTGGATCTGTCGAATCCCACCGGACAAGTGATCGCCAATACTGTCGATCTCATCATCAGCGGGATGCGGAACAATGGACCTCTGTTGCATTCCCCCCTGGCGTTGTCTCATCTGACCGATGGTCTCGTAGATCTGGTCATCAAAACGCTCCCTCATCACATCTCGTCGACCTCTGGGCCGGGAGAAGCGGCCCATTGGCAGGTGCAGGCAGCAATCGATTTCATGCATGCGAACATTGATCAGCCTATTACCAGCCAAGTAATCGCCCATGCGATTGGCGTTTCAAGTCGCTCTCTCGACAAGCGGTTCCAGGCATCTCTCGGTTTGACGCCGGCGTCATATCTGAGACGAATTCGGCTTGAAGCTGTCCGCAGGGACCTTCTCGATCGAGATTTATCTCTCACGATCAAAGAGGCTTGCTTAAAATGGGGTTTCTTCCATCTGGGCCGCTTCGCAGGCGTTTATCAGAAAGCATTCGGAGAATCGCCCTCCGACACCAGAAGGAGAGCACTCCTTGGTCGAGGAATATTTTTTTCCGACGATGGACGCGCATAGTCACTCTGGCAACGGGCGGACTTGGAAAAGGCCGCGATGGTATTCATGAATATTTGCAAATCGACTTCAAAAAGGGATAGCCCTTGGTAGACCAATATGGGACTTTGCATACTTTCCATCGAGGCGGCAAACGCACCTTACGGAAGCTATTGAAATTTGCCATTGCTCAAGAGCAAATCTGGCCTGCCTTTCAACCAGTAGTAGACATTCGATCCGGAAAAATCGCCAGCTTTGAGATACTTGCGCGTTGGCGTGACTCGAGTGTCGGAGAAATCAGCCCAGCAACTTTTATCTCCCACCTTGAACGACACGGTCTGATCGATCTGCTTTCGGATGCGCTGGTAAGCCGCGCCTGCCGAGAGGCTGCGGCATGGCCAGGGCAATTCTCGCTCGCCTTTAATATTTCGCCTGTTCAGCTCGCTCATGATGATTTCCCCCAGCGACTTGCGAAGATAGTGGCTGATACCGGCTTTCCATTGAACCGCGTCGAGCTGGAAGTGACCGAGGCAACGCTCGTGGCCAATGAAGAACAGGCCTTCAAGATTCTTAGGGAAGTTAACGATCTCGGTGTGCGAATTGGGATCGATGATTTTGGAACCGGCTACTCTAATCTTGCGCGACTGGAATCCTTCCCGTTCGACAAGCTCAAAATTGATGCACGCTTCATACGCGATCTCCACGAAAATACGGCGAAACGCCGTATTGTGGGTTCAGTCATCGGCCTCGGCCAAAGTTTGGGGATTACCGTCGTAGCGGAAGGGATCGAGACGGCTGCGGAAGAATCAATCCTCCGGGATTTCGGCTGTGATCTGGGACAGGGTTGGCTGTATGCCAAGGCCCAGCCCGGCAGGCAAGCGCTGCTTAATTTGGAAGAACGAGGTTGTGCCGCCCGCTATAGCCATCCCCTCGACGCGTCGCCATTCCAGCAACTTCATCAACTTGCCACTCTCTATGACAAGGCGCCGGCTGGCTTGTGTTTCTTGGATATGAATTACCGGCATGTTCGCTGCAGCGCCCAATTCGCGAGCATTCACGGTATGACGCCTTGCGAACTCGAGGGCAAATCTATCTATGAGATCCTTAGCGGCGAAGTACTTCACCTCGCAGAAGCCATTCTGACGAAAACTGCCTCAACTGATGCAGTTCAAACCATGGACTATGCCTTTCAAGGCCAGGAATTCCGAATTATCTGCGCGAGAGTTTTAGATCTTGCCGGCGAAATCATCGGCTTTTCGATCGTATCGCTCGATGTGACGGAGGAAAACCGATTGAAAGCGACGTTGCTTGCATCCGAGCGGCACCTGCGTCAGGAACTCGACTTTGCCGAAGCGATCGTCAACAGCCTACCCGGCATTTTCTACTATTATGACGCCGACTTGCGGCTCCGCAGATGGAACAGAAACTACGTGACCTTGACGGGCTACACCAACGATCAACTCCGGATCAAAGAGCCACTCCAATGTTTCGCGGATGATGACAAAGATTTGGTAGCAGGAATGGTGCAGCAGATATTATCCGAAGGGCAAGGTCAATTCGAGGCCGATTTCCACGGTCAAGACGGGTCATCGACTCCCTATCTCTTCACCGGCGTCAAGCTGGATCCGGATACCGGAGGAGGCTTTGTCGGCGTGGGCATCGATATTTCCAAACACCAGCAGGCGGAGCGGGACTTGAGAGAACGCACGACCTTGCTCGATGCCGTTCTGAACTCCTCCGACATCGGCATCCTTGTCGTAAATCCGCAAGGCGAAACCCTGATCCAAAACGCTCGGCTGAGGGATCTTTTCCGGATGCCGGAAGCAGTAGCCACAAGTCACAATGGGAAGCTGCAATTCGATTTCATAAGTAGCCGTCTCGCTGAGCCTGCCAAATTTGCAGCAGAATTTACCTGCGTGTTAGCCTGCCCCGACTCCGTGCGCTATGGTATCATCAAGATGGCCGATGGAGCCCCGCTACGCCGCTCGGCACATCCCATTCGTGACCAGGCGGGACAATATTACGGACATATTTGGTCCTTTGGTATGGTTGGCAATCCCGCATGTGAATCGGCGTGACGGCAAGCCGCAGGACGGCATTACAAGTCGTTGATATTTTGAGGATAGGTGGGGTCATTCGATGGCGGGTTATGGCAACAGGTGAAGAAGCGGCAAGTCAGGCATTCCAAGCATTGAAGCAATACCTGCGCCTCCTCAACCTGCTCTGAACCGATCAAACGCCGTCAGGTGCTTGACCGGCGGGTCGGCATCCCACCGATAGATCTCGGTGCGCAGGAAATGCAGTTCGTCATCGAGATCGTCCGGCGCCAATTCGACCCACCAGGATCTCGGCCGCCCATCGGAACCGTCGGACCAGCGATAGCCGCGGGCTTTCAGCTGATCCTTCATGTCGAAGGCGGAATTCTCGGCATAGACGCGCACCCGTGACTTCTGGCTCGCCCGGTAGAGTTCCGCAAACGGCGTTTCGGCCGAGCCAGATGGTGTCCGCCCGAGCACCTCAAGCAAGGCGAAACAATCATCGACGGCTCGATGGCCTTCATGGAAATAGCCGGACTGACCGATCAAATAACCCAGCTTGCTTCCCTCAAAGCCGCGGCCTGACCAGTCGATTTCGGATACCGAACAGGCCCAGGCCTTATTCGCGAAGATCGGCGAGAAAGCCTCGCAGAAGGGGCGATCGAAGCCGGCATTATGAGCAATGATGAGCTCGGACGGCTCGATGAGGGATTTGAGGCGAGCGATATCGATCGTCTCGCCGGCCACCATCGCATCAGTGATGCCGGTCAGCCGGGTGACCGCGGGCGGAATGGAAACGGCTGGTTGCTGCAGCCCACCGTAAACGCCGGTAACATCACCGATCCTGCCGTTATCATCGAAGGTGAAGGAGATGACGCCGATCTCGATGATTTCGTCGCAACGATGGTTGAGCCCAGTCGTTTCGGTATCGAGGATGATACCCTTGCGCGCGAATGTCGGGCGCGGCTGTTCAATCACCGGACGGGGCTGCAGCTTGCGCAGGATGCGATAGCTGCCCGTTGCCTCCAGACGAGCGGCCATCGTCTCATGATCGATGAAAGGCTCGTTGTCCCTCTTCCGTCCGAGCGGGTGTCGTGCTGTCGTGTCAGGCATCCTCGCCGGAGCCGAAGCAAAGAAATCAAGCTGAGAAGGCATGCGTTCCTGTTCGTACCGTCGGAAGACTGATAACAGCTTTCAGCATAAACGTCGGACCACGATGCAGCAATCCCAACACAAGGCTATGCGCTCGGGGGCGGCGAATGAAAGCCCTGAATCCCCAACAATTATCCCATCGGCCATATCAATTTCGAAGCTCTTGATGGGATGCGAACCGTCGGCCCCGTAATTCAAACGACCCGTAAGCTCGCTAAGCCTTCGAGTATATTACGCTTTAGATCAGGCTGGGTGATGGAACTCGCTTCGGCGTTTTGAATAGCACTCCGAGATCTGCGGGCACTCACCGTAGCTTAACATCCTCAAAGCAGAGGTCGAAGCGAGCGAGATATTTCGTCAGGCGATCTGCGTCATTGCCGCTTTTCTTTCTCAATCGCGAGATTGCAAACAAGGATCTGCCGGCAGATCGTCGTCGCATGCTCACGGCAGGTATGAAGCACCATTGCAAGCTGCACCGCGTCAAAACGATCGAGGCGAGCAGTAGCCTCTGCGCCCAACGCATCCATATCGGCTCCATCATCATCGATCGAGCGGCGCCATAACGGTTCAGGCGCTTGATTTCGCCGTCGACGACCTCCGTCGTGATACGCCCATGCGGCACGAGTGTCGCCATGCGTGTCACCGGAAGCCGACAGGTCGCGGAAATTGGCACTCCAGACAGCTTGCGGGCTGTTCGCGAATGTCAGTCCTGCCCGGGCTGCCTGGCGTCGCCGACAGTCCCCGATTCGGGCTGCATTGTTATTGGCGGATGGATTTCTTCCCCTGTCCTGATCGCCACGAACGGTCCTTGCTGCAAATACCGGCCTGAACAACAACGAAATATTTGCCTTTCGACCAAGAGTTCACGGCAGCATCGGCGCAAAATATACGTCAAAGCCATTTCATAAGCTTGGACCGTTTGCAGCTTCTCCGTCCTATTTCGCGATTTTGTGTGTCCAGAATCGCGAAATAGGACGCAGCCGCGTCACTTTTCGGCCTATCGAATACTCATCGAAGCGATTTTCGGTCCGCATGCTCGACCCCATCAAAGCATAGCCATTGCATCCAAAGCAACATCTGACCGCAAACGCTAAATATTAACTGGAATTACTTCTCCCCGACGGGAGACCACCGGTCATCACTATTCGCATGGCTCAGGCTGTGAAGGATGGTCCAACTTTGCGAAGTACAGAGGAGATAGACATGGACGATACTATAGTTTCGGCGATTGAAGCAGCGCTTTCGGACGTCGTGGAGCGGCCCGTCGCAGGCATAAGGAGCGACATGAAGCTTGACCGGGATTTCGATCTCGATTCCTTCATGTTCGTGCAGTTCCTGCTCTCGCTTGAGGACAAGGTTCAAGGTCTCCGCTTCGATCCGACGGCCCTTGGCCAAACCGATTTCAATTCGGTCGGAAGCCTTGCCTCCTACATCTCGGCTCAAGTCTGCGCCGAGGCACAATAATGTTGCACGTACCGGCCCGCATCTCCCTGGAAGGCCTGTTTGCGCTCGCCCGCACCGGCGATGCCAGCACGATCCTTCGCGCAATCTGCCTCTTTGCGACATCCAGGGAAGGTTACCTGGTGGCGAACGGATATGCCTTGCGCGGTGTAGATGACGATTTTCCCCTCGTCGGTCCCTCGACGGCAAACGGCGTCGCGCGCCAGGTCGACGAGCAGAGCGACATTGTGCTTGCCCGCATCGGCCTTGCCATGGTTCGTGCGGAACCGGAGGTCCAGGCGCGGCCGAATGTGTCACGCTGCGCGATCGCGGCCGTTGCAGCAAGACTGGGACTGCTGGCGCAAGCGCTGGATATGGCCTTTCACCACCTGGAAGGCCGGCAGAGCTTCGGCCAGAAGACCATGCACCATCAGCTGGTCAAGACGAGGTTCGCCCATGCGAACGCTCTGATTGTTCGGCTGATCGAAGAAATCGGCCTCGTTGAGGAATGTGGCGAGCCGCAGGGCCTCGAAAGGATGCAATCTGCGATCAGCGAGGAGTTCTCTGAGGTCTCGAAACTCATGGGCGGGCATGGATATCTGATCTCCGGCATCAACACGCTGGAGTATCTGTCATCACTGATGGCGTCGATCTATTGCCGCCATGGCGCATCCGCCGTGTTGACGTATCGTGATCGCACGGTTCACTCCGTTGAGCCTGGAGATGCGCCATGATCGTCGCCTCCCTCTCAACGGAGAAACTCGTCGTCGCGCGCGGAACGCTTCAGGTCTCCCCGCGCTGGCGAGATTTAACGCAATCGGAGTGGAACCAGCTACATGGCTGGCGTGCCTGCCACGGCGCGGAGGAGGCCGCAGGGCTGCAAACGGCAGCGTTTGACGAAAACCTGCCGCATGACACGAGCCTGCGAGACGTCGTCGAGCGCCTGAGAGTGGATCACGGCGGGCGCGATCTTGCCGTCCTTTATCTGCATCGCGGCCATCAACTCGATACACGCTCCCCGATCCTTCAGTGGCTGCTCCATCTTCTGGACATCAACCGCAACGTGTTTGCGATCCGCGTCGAACACGAGCAGGCACTCGAAGACGCCTTCTCCATGGCCAGGGCCCTCCTTGGAGCCCATGCCAAGGTTCTCATTCTCAACGACGAGGTCGAGCGGATCGCCGAGCGCGGCCGGCTGGCCAATGAGGTTAGCTATGTCGTCCTGGAAAAAGAGCGCCGCGATGCGACGGCGACTCGACGGGATCCGGCCCGCTCGACCCAAAATCATGTGCGGGAGATGAGCCTTTGACAGCCGACGCCGTGCTCGTTCAGGTCAGCGATGCTCAACGGGTCTCACTCGCCTCCATGATGGGGCAAATCATCGCGCTTGCCGCGCCCTTGGCGATCTCGGCCTGCATCTTGTCCGGTCTCAACCTTGGAATGGTGACGATCCTTGCCCGCCATGGCGATACCGAGGCAATCTATCTGATGTCGCTGATGCAGCCCGCCTTCTTCATCATCATCGCGATGATGGAGGGCCTTGCCATCAGCAATCAGGTCTTCAGCGCGCGTTGCAAGAATATGCCGTCGGCCGGCGCGGTCCTCAAATCCTCCCGCACGCTTTGCCTCGTCGGCCTCCTGCTGATCGGCGCCATCGCGCTGATCGCCTATTGCGCATCTCAGATGCTGCCGCTGCAGTCGCAATCCCTGACACTTATCCTGTCCTATCTTCCGATGGCCGCGCTATCGATGGCTGCGTTCCTGGTCTTCGAGATCCATCACAGCGCTCTTCGTGGCAGCGGCCATGCGCTTCTGGCGATCGGACCATTCGCGCTTGCCGCAATCCTCAGCCTGCTCGTCACCTATGTGTTGCTGGATCGATATCAGATCGGGTTCACGGCGGTGCTGATCGGCAACTTCGCCGGCCCGCTGATCCTGCTTCCGATCGTCGTCATGCTGGTTCGAAGGATTGCCATGAAAGACGCGGACATCACGGAAGCCATGCCTGAGGCGAGACGCATATGGCCATTGCTGTCGACGGTTGGATTTCCGGTCTTCTTTTCCATTCTCGTCGCAAGTGCCAGTGCCGCATTCGTCTTTCCGGTCATCGATCGTTTCGGCGCGGATGAGGTTTCGGCCTTTCTGGTCGTGCTTCGCCTGCGAGTGGCCTTCACGATCCCCGCCGTCGCGGCAGGATCCGCGATCGCAATTCTCGTCAACCAGTCCCTGAACACGCGATCCGGCCTTTCAGGCGATCGATATCTCGCTGCGGGCATTCCGCTCGTCTTTGCTGTCTATGGTGTCGCCACCGTCGCCATCCTCTTCGCAAAGACGATGGCGATAGGGCTGATCGTTCCGGAAAACGCCACCACCTTGAACATGTGGTCGAACAATCTCCTGTGGCTGCTGTTGCCGACATTCTTCCTCATGCCCTGTGTGGTCTGCATTCAGATCATCCTCGAACAGATCGGAGACGGGCCGAAGGTCCTGGTATTCACCATTGTCGCCGAAGCCGCGACCATAGGCGCGATCATCTTCTCCGCAGAAAACAGCAAGTCGATCGAGTCGATATCTCATGTTCTGACGGTGTCTTCGGCACTTCTATTTGCGGCATACGTTGCGCGACTTGTCCACGTTCTGCATCGCTGGGAAAAAAATCATGCTCTATGAGATTTTATACCCGGCACTATATCTAGGCTCACTCACGCGCATTCGAGGGACGCGACTGGAGCCGCGGGGCGCACAATTCAGGGCCCTGAAGTCCAGACTGCGTCGACTGGACGTCCATGTCCTGACAGCGATTTCGCCATTCGCCGGCGCATGGCTCGCATTGCACCGGTTCGAACGGACGTCGGTCCCGCTCCGGCGTGCGGGAGCGCAGCCAGTTGACCGGATCCTCCAAACCGAGAAGGGCCGCCTTGCCATCCGTTTTTCCGGCGACGAGCAGGCGCCACGGGTACTCCTCATTCACGGATGGAACGCCGACAGCTCGATGATCCTGCCGCTGGCCGCAGCGCTGACCCGGAGCGGGTTCCGGGTCGTCTATCCCGATCTCCCCGGCGACGGGGCGTCGACATCGAGTCCGATGTCCTTTCACGAGAAGGGGCGGCAGATTGCCCGCTACTGCGCTCAGTATGGACCCTTTCACTGCGTCATCGGTCATTCCGCTGGCGGCCTGATCGCCGCAATCGCGCTGGAGGAAGGGTTGCCGGCGCATCGGTTCGTCACAATCTGCGCGCCGCAATCGCTGACGTCGCTGCTGCAGGCCTACCTCGTTCAGACCGGAGCGCCCGAGTGTCTGCGCCATGAGGTGCAACATGCTTATTGGAAATTGCGGCGGCGTTCGCCCTGCGATGCGGGCCCTGCGACCTTTGCGCGGCTCCAGGATAAATTGCTAGTCGTCCATGCGAATTCGGACTGGCAGGTCCTCGTCGAGGAGGCGCGCTCGATCGTCCAGGCCGCTCCCCGGGCGAAGGCGATTTTCCTCGACGACTGCAACCATCGCTCGGTTCTCGATCATCCCGGCCTTATCGCCGGCATCACCGCCTTCCTTGGCGGCGGCGCCGAACCTTCGAGGTGGACCGATGCTGACGCTGTTTGATGTCCAACTCAATTTTCCCGATACGGTCGAGAGAATGGACGAGGCGGCGGCGCAATTGCAGCTGTCCCATGATCAGAGACGGATGTTTCAGCGGTTCTTCGGTTTCGAGAGCTTTCGATGCGAGCCGAAGAGAGCGCTCGCGCCATTCCTGCACGATGCCGCCGGCAAGATCCTTGAACGCAACGAAGCGCATGCTGCCCGCCTGACCCATGTCGTGCATTGCCACACATTGCCGACGACAAGCCTCATGCGATCCGACATGCAATCCGTGCTGCAGCCCTTTTCGTCTCGCGGCCTTGAAGTCTTCAGCCTCACGATGAACCATTGCGCCTCGGGTCTGACGGTACTCGACGTGCTCGGCCAGCTGCTTGAGGACGGGGATGTCGCGCTGGTGCTCATCGGCGAGCGGGCATTTCATCGCGTCGTACGCGTCATCGAGAACGCGACGATCATGGGCGAGGCGGCATGCGCGCTTCTTGTCGGACATGGGTCGGGACCTTATGACGTCGTCGGCAGCAGCGTCCATCACGACGGCCGTTTCGCGCTCATCACCGGGCGCCCTGGCGACGCCGTCGGCGACGAGTTTTCGAACCGCTATCTCGACTTCGCGTGCGAGGCGATCCACAGGGCCCTTTCCCGCTTCGGCATCGGCCTTGGCGAGCTGCGCTGCGTGATGCCGCACAATGTCAACATTCCCTCATGGCTGCAGATCGCTCAGCAGATCGGCCTCGATGCGGACCGCATCTTGCTGTCGACGATCGCCGCCTATGGCCATTGCTTCGGCGCGGATCCGTTCATCAACCTGATGCAGGCACGCAGCGAGGGGCGGGTCGGGACCTCCGATCTCGTCCTGCTCTTCAGCATCGGCCTTGGCGCCACGGCCTCGTCGGCACTCGTGAAAGTGAACTGAACCTGTGATCATGGAAATTGTGATCATCATTTGGGAGAACAGACATGCTCGATATCAGATCCATCATTCGCTTTTCGCTTGAGCAGAGCGGCCTTGGCCCCACGCGCATCGGCGAGGTCCTTGGCGGCACCCAGATATTCGGGCCGACCGGCATCCTCAACTCGCTGGAGCTTGTTCATTTCGTCGCCAGATTGAGCGAGGAACTGAACCTCGACGTCTTCACGTTCATGAGCGACCTCGACATCACCTCGTCGACCGCCTTCCGTAGCATCGACGATCTCTCCCGTTTCATCGAAGGCAAAGTAACGCAGGCCGCCTGAGCCGAAGCGGAGATATCGGATATGTTGGACGAAGACAGACGCTTGTGGGCGATTGCCGAGAGGGTCGGAACACCATTCTACGTGTTCGACGCCGCGGCCATTCGCGAGCAGTATTTCAGGCTCAAGACCGCCTTTCCGTCGGTAGATTTCTTCTACTCGCTCAAGGCAAATCCCAATCTCTCCGTGGTCGCCGAGCTTGTCGCAGCCGGCATGGGCTGCGAAGTTTGCTCTTTCCTGGAGTTTGAAACGGCATCGGCCGCCGGCGTTCGAAGCGACAGGATCCTGTTCGTCGGGCCAGCCAAGTCGGACCGGGAGCTGGAGCGAAGCGTGGCGACAGGCATAAAGGCCATCGTCGTTGAATCCCTGACGGAACTTGAAAGGGTCGACCAGTTCGCCCGCAGCCTTGACAGTATCCAGGCCGTCGCACTGCGGCTGAACCCCGACTTTCATTTCCCTGGCGCGAGACTTTCGATGAGCGGGCGGGCGACCCAGTTCGGGATCGATGCCGTCGCCATCCATGACGTCCTCAGGCAGGCCCGGCGCCATCGCAATACGCGGATCGTCGGGATCCACGTCTATATGGGAACCCGCATTCTGGAGCCCGCGACCATCGCCAACAACACCAGACAGATCCTGTTGCTTGCGGACGAAGTGGAAACCAAGCTCGGATACCCACTCGACTTCGTCGACATCGGCGGCGGCTTCGGCGTGCCTTACCACGAGGGGGAAACCGCCCTCGACATCGACGCGCTTGCCGATGAGCTCGCCCCGGTCATCGCAAGCTACGAAACATCGCATCACGAGACCAAGATCTGCATCGAGCTCGGCCGCTACATGGTCGCCACCGCCGGGCGGTTCGTCACCGGCGTTCGCCAGACGAAGGTCACGAAAGGGGAAAATTTCGCAATCTGTGACGGCGGATCCAATGTTCACTCCGCCGCCGCCGGACAAGGCTCGCTGCTGCGCAAGAATTTTCCCGTTTCCCTGATCAAGAGGAAGGATCGCGAACCGTCCCGCGGACAATGGACCATCACGGGTCCGCTCTGCACACCGATGGACATATTGGGCAAGGACGTCCTGCTCGATCGGCCCGAAGCGGGCGATCTTATCTGCATCCATCAATCGGGCGCTTACGGCGCGACCGCCTCGCCCGTCAATTTCCTGGGGTTCGGACAGCCGGCCGAGGTCATGGTCGACGGCGAGGCGATCACGCTCGTCCGCGAGCGCGCATCGATCGACGCCCTGCTTGCCGAGCAGCGCCCGCGAAGCATTTCCGGCCCTATCCGGCCGACGCAAGCCGGGACAGCCGCCGCCGGCGGCACCTCGGTGTTCGAGCATCCCTGCCTTGAGCGCCTCGACGAGGTCAAGGAGCTCCTGATCGCCACCGGGCACAAGCTCGAGCACGACCCGGATGCGTGGCAGGACCTCTGGGCGGATCCCATCATGCGTGCCTTCACGCTGGTTGGCGTTCCCGAGCGCTATAACGGGTTTTCGCTCGGTAACACGAGCCTTGGCGTCGAAACGTGCAGCTACAGTCTGCACATCGCCATGATCGAACGCCTAGCGCGCTTCGACGCATCTTGCATCCTCGCGCTCCAAGGCCCGTCACTGTCCGGTGGCGCTATCTTGAAGATGGGCACCGAAGGGCAGATCGAACGCTTCTTTTCCCGATACAGGACAGGCCCGCAGGGAACGTTTTTCGCAGTTACGGAACCGGGCGCAGGCTCCGATCCCTCGCTCGGCGTTTCGACGGTTTGCGGAGCAACGGGACATCGCCGCCTGACCGCCCGCAAGATGCTGGTCGGAAACGCCAAGCGAGCCGCGATCGGGCTGCTGTTTGCCAGAAACGCCGATACCGGCCGTCCGATCCTCGTGCTGATCGAGCCGGGCCGGAACACATCGGCTATGAAGATCGAACATCTTCCGACATTCGGTCTTTGCGGCGCCATGCTGTGCAGCATTGCAATCGACGACCTGCCGGTCGACGACACAATGATCCTCGGCGGCGACGACCAGAGCCTTCGAGACGGATTCCTGGCGATCAACGAAGTGTTCGAGCGGAACCGGCCGATCGTGGCGGCTCTAGCCCTCGGCACGGGTCGCGGCATTCTCGATCATCTGCGCGCAAGCTCGAAAGTCGCCGCGCACGACATTTCGGATCTGGAGCTGACGCATGCCGCGTTACTGCGTCGGCTGGAGATCGTTCTTGCCGCCTACGATACCGGTCACCCCAAGACGCACGAGATCAGCATGGTGAAGCTGCAGGCGGTGCAATTTGCTGACCGGGTCGTCGAACGGGCATTCTCGCTGCCGTCGTCGACTGAGCTCATGATGAGCCCGACACTCCGCAAGAAGACACGCGATGCCAAGGCGTTCGAGTATATGGAAGGCGCGTCCAACATCCATGCCCAAAACGCATTCCGCGCCTATGTCGCGAGGATGCCGCAATGACCATATCCCTCGACCCGAAGCAGATCGTCTGGAACACATTCGACGGACTTGAGCCTCCGGTCGCCGGGTGGCAGGACCAGGTCGGCTATTGGGAAGACTATACTGGTCGGTTCTTCCGCTCGAACGGCAGGGACTACACCCCGGACGACAGCAATGTCGCCCGATGGCTGAGCGCAAGCGACCGGGCTCCCTTTGCCAATATGCTTTTGGCCCTATTGCCGCTGCTGCGCGAGCGCGCCGACCTTGACGACCTCGATCTCGTCCTGCTCGCGCACTGGCTTCCGGATATCCATCTCGGCACATCCGTTACCAATCTGGCGCTTCACAGCCTCGGCATCGACGACGGCCTCGGCTTCGCCGTTTCCGACCGCGGCCGATCGGCCCCGTTCTTTGCACTTCATTGCATTGGCCGCTACCTTGCCAATGGGCGAAGAAAGGCTCTGCTGATCACTATGGATCAGCGGCATCTTCTTTACCGCTCCCCCGTTATCGAGACCATCAATCCCTTCAATGCCGCGAGCATGGTCGTGTTGAGCGAGCGCGGTACCGGCCCGCTCACCTATCGCGGCTACCGCCGCCTATCCGACCGGGAATGCGAAACCGTTGGCCGCGCGGCCCGAAGGCTTGCGCAACAGTTCGATGTCGATCCCGCAAACTGCACGCTCGTCGCAGACCGGCACATCCTGCCGGATACCCACTGGCCGGGACCCGTCCTGCCCCAGGAACAACGACTGCTCTGCTCGGCTCCATTCGCGGCCCTTGCGAGCCACGGAGCCGAGGGAGGCGATTATCTGCTGTTGAACTGGGAGGATGGCGTCGCAAGCGGCGTCTGCCTGTCATCCAGAGGGGGAGAAGCGCCATGAGGCTTGCAGCCATCGCCACGCATATACCCGCCGGGCGAATCGACGCAGACGATATCGTGCGCGCCGCCGGCCGGCCGCTTTCCGAGGCGCGCGTGTTCAAGCATCTGTTCGGCATCGAACAGGTATCGGCTTCGGACGCCGCCCCTCGCCCGCTTGCCGCAGAATTCGAACCCATTCTCGACCGGCTTCTTGACGATCACAGCGGACCGCGCCCCGATGCCATGATCTATGTGCACGGCCTGCCCCTGCAATATCCGCGCGGCCGCTCGCCGCTCACGGTGCTCGGCTCCCATCCGATGCTTGCCGCCGTCAAGTTCAAATATGAGGTCGACCAGCACAATTGCAGCGGCATGTTTTGGGCGCTGGAGATGGCAAGGCATCTGCTGCAAGGCGGCATCGTACATTCGGTCGTCATCATCGCAGGCGACAGCCACACCAACGTGCCGCTGGCCGACAGATATGTCCCGGGATGTACGTTGATGGGCGAAGCCTATTGCGGTCTCGTCGTCGATCAGGAGGGCGGCGGCTGGCAGTTCGAACCGATGGTGCTTCACATGAGGCCGGAGTTCCATTTCGGGCGAGCCGGCACGGCGCAGCAGATGAGCGCCTTTTTTTCCGGCCATAGCACGATGGTTAAGCAAGCGCTCGACGAGGCGGGATTTGACTGGCTTGGACCGGCACCGCTGCTTCCCCACAATGTCAACAGGCTCGCCTGGCAGCAGCTGTGCCGGGAACACGGTCTGGAATATGGCCGGGTCGACCTCAGCCTGCTTCCGGACGTAGGCCACTGCTATACGAGCGATCCTTTCCTGTTGTTGTGCGAACTATTGCGCAGTTCCGAAATCGGGGCAGACGCCGCGACCCTCGTATCGGTCGGCATGGGCGGCTTCGTCGGTGCCTGCACGATCCACAAGCATATGTCCCCTTCCAATGGAGCAAGCCGATGACACCTTCCCCGAACATGCTGACGAGTTTCCTGATCAACAGTGCAAAAACACGCGCCGAACGGACGGCGATACAGGACGAGCGGCGCAAGCTGACCTATGGGCAGGCATACCGGCTGGCGCTTACGGTGGCCCGTGACCTGCGACGAAACGGCGTGACCGAGGGTGAGCGCGTCATTCTCCTGATGCACAATTCGGTCGGATTCTGCATCGCCTTCTGGGGCGTTCTCCTAGCGGGCGCCGTCGCAGTACCGCTCAATCCCGAAACAAAACGCGACAAGCTTGCCTGGATCGCCCGGGATTGCGGGCCGAAAAGCCTCATCGTCGACGATGCCCTCCTCTCGGTTGCCGTCGAAGCCGTCCAGGCAAGTAGATCGGATGTCTATTTCCTGACCCATCACGATGGCGGCCTGATGGGCTCGAAATGGATGGGGTTCGACGATGCCGGTCCGGCGAGCGACGAGTCGATGTCCAGCGACGATCTTGCCTCCGTCATCGACCGGGATCTGGCGGCCATCATCTATACCTCGGGTTCCACCGGCGACCCGAAGGGCGTCATGCTCACGCATCTCAACATGACGACGGCGGCACAGTCCGTGTCGCAATATCTCGGATATGTCGAGGGCGACATTATCTCCTGCGCAATTCCCCTGACCTTCGACTATGGCCTGCATCAACTGACCATGGCGACCCTGGTCGGGGCGACCTTGCATGTGGAGAGGAATTTTGCACAGCCGCTGTTTGCCCTTGCCCGCATGGTCGCGAACGGGGCAACGGTGCTACCGATCGTGCCGACGATGGTTCCGCTCATCGAACCGCTCGCCGATCGTTTCGACCTTTCGAGCGTGCGTTGCATTACCAGCACGGCCGCAGCGCTGCACCCCGGCAAAATCGACACGTTGGCGAAACTCTTCGCCAAAGCTACGATCTTCTCGATGTATGGCCTGACCGAGTGCCATCGCTGCACCTATCTCGATCCGGCTGAGCTCGCCACGCGCAAATCCAGCATCGGCAAGGCGATCCCCAACACGCAATTATGGGTCGTCGATGCTGCGGGCCGCAAGCATTTCCACAGCGCGACCGGGGAGCTGGTCATCCGCGGCAACACCATCATGAAAGGATACTGGAACAATCCGGCAAAGACCGCCGAAAAGCTTCGCATGTGCCCGGACCTTCAGGAAATCGTCCTTTACACGGGCGATACCTGCAAGCTCGACGAGGAAGGCTTCCTCTATTTCGTGGCGCGCTCGGACGATATCCTGAAGGTCGCCGGCCACAAGGTGGCGCCAAGCGAAATCGAAAGTGCGCTGCTTGCCCATGACGCGGTCTCGCAGGCATCGGTGATCGGGGAGGACCACGCCGTCCACGGACAACGGCCGGTCGCCTTCGTCACACTTTCGAACGCGGATCTTGTGAGCGCCGAGAATCTTCTGGAGTGGTGCCGCGATCGTCTTGAGCCTCACGCCATACCGGCACGCATCGTCATCCTGCATGAGTTCGCCAGGAGCCATAACGGCAAGATCGACAAGCATGTTCTTCGCGAGCGGCTCCTCGAAACCGTCTGAACGTCAATCTCTTTCCATGAAGCCAGGAGGAAAAGCCATGACATCGATTGAGAACACCATTATCGATGCGATCGTCGAATTGTTGGAACTTCAAACACCACATTCCGTCGGGCGGGAGACGCGCCTGCAGGATCTCGGTATCGACAGCGGCCTCATGCTCGAATTGTTCCTCCTGATCGAGGACAATGTCGCAAGCCTTGATATAGATCCGGCCTCGCTGCGTCCCGAGCATTTCTCGACCGTCGAAAGCCTCACGGCATTTGTCAGCCAAAGCCTCCTAGAGGGGGAAGTCGCATGAGGCCGGCTCTTGCGATCGAGGGCGAGCGGCAAGAGCCGGCAGCGGCGCGTCTGCGGGCAATCTTTGCCGCGTTCGAAGCCTGCACAAGCGTCTGCTACCGGCATCCGGCCGGCGATCTGCGCTTCAGCGACCTTTACCAACAGGCTGTCGCGCTTCTTGAACGGCTTTTCAGTGTGAGCACGGCCCGAAACCCGGTTCTGATCTGGGGACACAAGGATCGGCGCTATCTGGTCGCCTATTGGGCATGCCTGATTGGCGGCCGGGCGCTGGTTCCGGTGGAGCCCGAGACGCCGCTCGACCGCGTTCGCCAGATCGCCCTTGCCTGTAACGCCTCGGCCATCCTCGTCGCCGCCCCCAACGACAACGCGCCGCCGGAGCTTTGGAGCATCGACCCGTCAATTTCGGCCATGGCGATCGAGCTGGGGAGCGAAAACCGGCTTACCAATCACGCAGCGCGCCGTCCTGCGCCGGCGACAGACGCCATCGCCGATGATGACGTTGCCTACATCATGTTTTCGTCCGGTACGCTCGGCCAGCCGAAGGGCATCCAAGTCACTTACGCCAATCTCGTCGACTTCATCGACTGGCTTGACGTCCTGTTGCCCGAAGCTGCCGGCTTTTCAGCGGTGTCGGGCAATATTCGCTATTGCTTCGACGTCTCGCTCTTCGAGATATGGACGTCGTGGCTGCATCGCCTGCCGATAACGGCGCTGGATCACGCCGACGTCGCCAACTCGACCGGCTTTATCCGGCGCCTTGCCGCCGATAAGGTCTCCTTGTGGGTTTCGACGCCATCGATCGTGCGGCTCTTCCTCAAGAACCGGCGGTTTGGCGCCGACACCCTGCCGGATTGTAGGACTTTCGTCTTCTGCGGCGAACCCTTGACGAAGGCCATCGTCAGCGACCTTTTTGACCGCTTCCCGGGTTGCCGCGTCGTCAACACCTATGGCCCGACGGAATGCACCGTCGCGGTAACGAGCGTCGATATCACCCGCGCCCACCTGCTTGCAGACCATGAACTTCCGATCGGCTATGCCCGGGCCGCAACGACCCTGGACCATTCTCCAGGCACCCAGGGCAACAATAGCGGCAATGACGCGGCGCAGGAAATCTATATTCGCGGCGCAAGCGTCGGCCGCGGCTATATCGGCCTTCCCGAACGCCAGGCATATGCCTTTCCCGAAGGCGACCTTTATCGTACCGGCGACTGGGGCTGGAAAGCAGCCGACGGGCTCTGGTATTTCAAGGGCCGCATCGACAGAGAAGTCAAGATCCAGGGCGTGCGTATCGCCCTTGACGATGTCGAGGCCCATATTCGCGCCCAAACGGGTGTGGAAGAGGTGGTCGTCAGCGTCTTTTCGCTGGACGATCAGCCGCGCGCGCTCAACGCCTATGTTCTGGGACCGCAAACGGGTGACGAGCTACGCCTGATTGCGACGCAATTGTCAAAGCAGCTGCCTCACTATCTCGTTCCGCGGTTCTGGTACGCCGATTTCCCGGTGACGCTCAACAAGAACTCCAAACTCGACCGCGCCGCCATTGTCGAGGCGGCGGCGCAGGCGGCGGCGCGCCACGTTCATTCGCTCGCGGCGCAGGTCTGAGGCCTTGCCGCGAGCCGGCCCACGGACAAGGAAAAG